>NZ_CP104990.1 GCF_030323265.1 Terrirhizobium terrae | reverse complement strand
GCCCTGCTGCTCGATGACGCCGCTGCGCATGACGACGACATGATCAGCCATTGTCATCGCCTCGACCTGGTCGTGGGTTACATAAACGGATGTCGCCCCCAGCCTGTCGTGAAGCGCCCTGATTTCCTTGCGCATGTGAACACGCAACGCGGCATCCAGGTTGGAAAGCGGCTCATCGAACAGGAACGCCTTGGGATGGCGTATGATCGCGCGGCTCATCGCCACGCGCTGGCGCTGGCCGCCGGAAAGCTCCCTCGGGTAACGATGCAGCAGGTCGGACAGGCCGGTAATGGCGGCGACTTCCTCGGCCGCCTTTCGTGCCTCCGCCTTCTTCACACCCTTTATTCTCAGGCTATAGGTCAGGTTCTGTTCCACGGTCATATGGGGATAGAGCGCATAGGACTGGAATACCATGGCGAGATCGCGCTTTCTGGGCGGCACATCATTCATCCGCTCGCCGGCGATCACGAGGTCGCCTCCGGATATGGTTTCGAGCCCCGCAAGCGATCGCAGCAGCGTCGATTTCCCGCAGCCCGAAGGGCCGACAAGCGCGACGAACATGCCCTTGCGAATGGAAAGATCGATATTCTTCAAGGCGTGATAGGCGCCGTAATATTTGTTGACGCCGGAAAGCTCGATTTGCTGGGTCATTTGAGGGCTCCCGATGTGAGACCGGAGACAATGCGGCGCTGCAGGAGCACGAAGATTGCAAGAATCGGCGTCACATACATTGTGGCGTAGGCCATGATCTTATTCCATTCGCTGGTGTTCGGCCCCATGAACGAGTTCAGGCCGACACTTGCGGGTTGCAGGCTGACATCCTGGATCATCGACTTCGAATAGACGAACTCGCCAAAAGCCTGCATGAAAATCAGGATTGCGCTGACCAGGATGCCGTTGCGGGCAAGCGGCAGGACGATATTGAAGAAGGCGCCGATACGGGAATTCCCGTCGACGAGCGCCGCCTCTTCCAGTTCCATCGGTACCGCCATGAAGGTGGCCCGCACCAATACGACGAAGAACGGCATGCTCTTGGCGGCGATCGCGAGGATGACTGCGAGACGCGGATAATCGAGCAGCCCGACCTGGGTAAAGCCGACAAAGATCGGCGTGACCATCAGTGATGCCGGCAGCACCTGCAGCATGAGGATCAAAAACAGACCGATATCCACCCAGACATTGCGATAGCGCGCCAGGACATAGGCGCAGCCGGTGCCGAGAACAGCAATCAAGGCCACGGAGCCAAAGGCGATAAACGCCGAGTTCCAGAGATAGCGGCCCATGTTCCGGCTTTCCCATACATAGGCGAATGTTTCCCATTGAGCCGAGGAGGGCCAGAAACTCGGAGGATTGGCGAACATTTCCGAGCCGCCCTTGAGCGCCGTCACGTACATCCAGTAGAGGGGAACAGATAGATCGCCGCCATGACGAGGGCGATCGCGAGCATCAGTCGATTGCGGGCGGTCTCGCTCATCCGCGCACCTCATGACGGGTAGAGCGCACATAGACCAGGGCCGCAAACATCACGAACACCGTCATGATCACCGAAATGGTTGCTCCCCTGCCGAAGTCGTACTGGCGGAAGGACAGGTCCCAGGCCCAGTATTGCGCAACGTTGGACGAATTGTTCGGCCCACCGTCGGTAATGGCCGCGAAGAGGTCGAACTGCTGCAGGGTGAAGATGAGGCCGAGCGCGATGATCGCACCAATGGTAGAACGCATCATCGGCAGTGTGATCGTCCAGAACCTCTGCCAGGCATTGGCGCCGTCCATTTCCGCCGCCTCATAAAGATCGCCGGGAATGGCCGAGAGCCCGACGGAAAGAAGGATCATGTTGAAGGATGTCCCGAGCCAGATATTGGCGATGATCACGGCCCAGAGAGAAAAGTTCGGATCCGAGCGCCAGAAGATGTTGGCGTCGACCAGGCCGCTTTCACGCAGGAAGAAGTTCAGGACGCCGAAATCGCCGGACAAGATCCAGTTCCAGATTGCGCCGACGACGAGGCCGGGCATGACCCAGGAGACGAGGAAAAGCCCCCGCAACCAGGTCGCGCCGGGAAAACTCGTCCAGAAGAACAGAGCCAGGCCGAAGCCGATCGCGAACTGGCCTGCGATCGAGCCGACGACGAAGACCAGCGTATTCGTCAGGATCGGCCAGGTCTCCGGCTGGCGGAACAGGGCCGCATAATTGTCGAAGCCGACAAACGGCCGGATGAAGCTCCCGAGGCTGAACATGTCGACCTCCTGAAAGCTCATCAGGATGTTGTAGATCAACGGCAGGCCGGCCAGCGCGAACAGAAAGGCGAACGGCACGCCGACAAGCATCAGATCAAAACCGCGGCCGTCCCTTACGCTGGAAATCATTCGTCTCATCAGAACCTCTTGTCATCGCTCGGAACCGCCCGACACATCGGCCCTGGGCCAATGCGCCGAGCAGTCCCGTCCGGGAGGAAGCGAGATATGGCTATCCGCCACGAACCGAGGGCGGATAGCCGGGCGGATCAGCCCTCGATGGACTTGATCTTTTCCGCCGCCTGATCGAGCGCCGCCTTCGGCTCCATTTGGCCGGTAAGTGCTGCCTGGATCGCATCCTGGATCGCCTTGGAGATCTTCGGCCAATCAGGAGACGGGCCGCGAGGCTGGGCGTATTTCATCTGTTCGAGGAAGGTCGCGAGCGCCGCATCCTTTGTTGCATTGCCTGTCGGCGGCACGGGAAGATCCGAGCGCGCGGGAAGCTGGCCGAAGTCCTTGTACATGGTGGCGTCCTTGGACGCGAAGAACTCCAGAGCCTTGAACGCCTCTTCCGGATGCTCGGTGCTGGAAAAGATCGCCCAGTTATAGTCGCCCATCGCCGAGGACCGCTGCGCGCCCTCCTGCGGGACCGGCAGCAGGGCCGTGCCCCAATCGAACTTGGCATCGGCGAGCATGCGGTCGATCTCCCACGGACCGGAAATGGCCATCGCGGCATTGCCGGCGTTGAACGTCGCCGTCGAATCCCACTGGCTGCGTGTCAGCGTATCGGGAGAGGTGAGTTTCTCATCGAGCAACTGCTTCCAGATGGTCAGAGCACGGACGGCTCCATCACCATTGATGGCCTTATAGGTCGCGCCCCCATCTGCGCCCAGGGAAGAAACTGGAACGTCCCCTCCTCGTTGGCCTTGGCACAGAACGTGATGCCGTAAACGTTCTTCGAAGGATCATTGAGCTTTTTCGCCGTCTCGACGAGCTCGTCCCAGGTCTGCGGCGGCTTTTCTGGATCGAGCCCGGCCGCCTTGAACAGATCCTTGTTGTAATAGAGCGCAATCGTGTTGGTCGCCTTCGGCACGCCGAAATACTTTTCGTCCCATGTGGCGGACTTCAACGGCCCCGGAAAATAGTTCTCCGGCTTTATGACCGTTGACGTCTCAATCATGTCGGTCAGGTCAAGGAACGCGCCGCGAGAGGCGAACATCGCATGGTTGGGATTGTCGATGGCGATAATGTCGGGAGCCTTGCCGGTCGAATAGGCTCTCATCGCCTCGCTCACGACATCGTCGAACTGGATCTGCCGGTACTCGATCTTGATCCCGTTGTTCTGAGCGTTGAATTCCTTGATCAGGTTGGGTGCGGGCTGAATGTCCCGGTCCAGCGACCAGACGGTCAGCGTCACGTCTTCCGCCTTCGCGTCGAAACCGACAACCGAGGCACATGTCATGGCCAGAGCAATGGCAATCGAATGCTTTCGGATACCCATGGTTCTCCTCCTTCTAGGTTATCCTCACGTCACCTCGCCGACCGCAGACCTCCTCACGCCGTCGGCAAGCATTTCCACTAGGACGGGTCGACGACGAAACTGCCGCCGCGCGCCTGTTTCAGGTGGTTCAGCGCATGGACCTGACCGGTCATCTCCAGCGCGTCGCGATAGACCGGGTCATGCCATCCTTCGATATCGATCGAGCCCGACCAGCCGGCGAGGCGCAGCTCCGAGATAATGTCCGTCCAGTTGCTGTCGCCGAAACCGGGCGTACGCATGAAGACGAATGGGTGTTTTCCGAAGATGCCGTGCTCGCGGATCACGTCCCAGCGGATGGTCGCGTCCTTGCCATGGACATGGAAGATCTTGTGCGCCCACTTTCGGATCTGCGGCAGCGGATCGATCAGGTAGACCATCTGGTGGCAGGGTTCCCATTCGAGGCCGATATTGTCATCCGGCGTCTCGTTGAAGATCAGCTCCCAGGCATCCGGGTTATGAGCGATATTCCAGTCGCCTGTCGCCCAGTTGCCGTCCATGGCGCAGTTTTCGAAGGCGATCTTCACGCCCTTGTCGGCCGCGCGCTTGGCAAGCTCGCTCCAGATTTCCCGGTACCGCGGAAGGCTTTCGGGGAGCGGCCTGTTTCTTACGCGCCCGGTGAACCCGGCCACGCAAGTGGCGCCGAAGTGATGGGCGTTGTCGATGCAATCCTTCCACCCCTGCAAGGTCTGAAGGTCGATCTCGGTTTCCTCAAGCGGATTGCCGAACATGCCGATCGTCGACATGGTGATATCCCTGTCGCCGATTGCATCCACACACCGTTTTCCGAGCTCGGCAATATCCTGCCCATTCGTCGTCTGCCAGAAGAACGGCTCGAAGCTCTCGAACCCCATGTCAGCGATCTGCGCTATCCGCTGGGCCGCCTGTCCCTTGGTGGCGCTCACCATTGTGCCGGCGCGGATGGAATGCGTGTGTTGTTCGCTCATCAGTCTCTTTTCCTATGCTGCAAGATCGACGGGTCGGCCGGACCGGGCGCTCTCGATAGCGCCGAAAACCATGGCGAGGCTTCTGATATTGTCTTCGCCGGCCGTTTCCGGCGCGCGTCCGGTGCGGATGGCGGTCAGGAAGTCGGCAATGACGCTGGCATGGCCATGGGTCTCCTCCTCCCGCGTCGGCGGCGGGACTTCCACCGGCGTGAAGCCGCGCAGCAAGCCATCCTGCGTGCCGGCGACGGAGGCCTTGAACGTGTCTTCGCCGTCCCATGTCAGCATGCCGCGCGTCCCAACGATCCTCCAGACGCTTTCCCAACTCGTCCGCTCACCTTCTGCGCACCAGGAACCGCGATAGGTGAAGACGACATCGTCGGAGAGCCTGAACGTGGCATTGGCAGAGGCACCATGCGCATACCAGGAGCCCTTCGGGTTGGCTTCGAGGCAGTAGACGGAAAGGGGCTTCTTGCCCGAGACGAAACGTGCGGCATCGAACGTATGGATGGCCATATCCAAGAGCAGGACATTGTCCATCTGCTCGCGAAAGCCGCCGAAATGCGGCCCCAGGAAGAAGTCGCAATGAATTGCCGTGATCTCCCCGATCGTCCCGCTCTCGACGAAACGGCGCATGCGGCGCACGCCGGAAATAAAGCGGCGGTTCTGTACGACGGAGTGGATTTTCCCGGCTTCCCGGGCCGCGCGGACGAGATCGGCCGCCTCCTCCATCGAATTCGCCATGGGTTTTTCGCTCAGCACATGGCACCCATGGGCCAACGCAGCCGTCACCACGGAATGGCGTGCCGCGGGAATGACCACATCGAACACGACATCCGCCTTCGTCTGCTCGAGCACTTCGCGGAGATCTGTGCCGATCGTCGCCGAGCTCAGTTCGAACTCATCGGCAAGAGCCTTGGCTGTATCGCGATCGAGATCCACCAGGCCGACAACCTGCAGCTCAGCCTTCAGATCCGGCATGGATTGAACCGCACGAAGCCAGCCCTTGGCCATGGCTCCGCAGCCACACAAAACGACCTTGTATGTCACAAACATCCTCCCACAGTACGTTTCCGAACCCGACCTCCATCGCGACCGTAAACGTTTACGGAAACTATGGACACGTCCCGTATTTTGTCAATACTGTTTCTGGAAGCACGGATAAAAGACGGATCACATCATGAAAGGCATTCGCCAACTGGCCGACCATCTCGACATATCGATCGGGACCGTGTCGCGGGCGTTGAACGGCAAGGCGGATGTAAACCCACAGACCCGCCAGCGTGTCTTGGAAGCGGCTGAAAAGCTGGGTTATGTGGCCAACCAGTCGGGCCGCTCTTTACGCAAAGGCTCCACCGGCGTCATCGGTTTCATGATGCAGACCGGGCCGGAAATCACCGGCCAGGGCGACACGTTTTTCATGAGCGTCTTCGACGGCGTGCAGACCGTGCTTGCGCGCCACAATCTCGATCTCGTCGCACTTCTCTGCTCGTCGTCGGAGGATCCCGACGCATATCTGCAGCGCACCGTAGCGAGAGGATTTGCCGATGCAGTCATTCTCTCGGCAACACGTCGAAATGACGCGCGATTTGAACTGCTGGATCGGCACAAAATCCCGTTCATCTCGCTCGGACGCAGCCTTACGGATGTCGGCCAGCCATGGATCGACCTTGATTTCGAGGGAATGGCCGAGGTTGCGATGGAGCGGTTTGTCCAGGCCGGACACAAGGAGATCGGCGTGATCTGGCCGCATGGCGATTTGAACCTGGGCTATCTCTTCGTCGAACGCTGCCGCGATGTTCTTGCCCGCCACGGACTGAGCTTACCTGACGAGTATGTCTTCCGCGCAAAGCCGAGTGAAACAGGTGGCTACGCCGTCGCCCAGGAGATAGCAGCAAAGTCGAGGCGGCCGACGGCGATCGCGCTGGTCAACGAAACGCTCGTGACCGGGCTCTATAAGGGACTGGAGGAAGCGGGGCTTCGGCCCGGCAAGGATATCGCCATTGTCGGCCGCCATAGCCCGCATACCCAGTTTCTCTCGCCGGCATTGACGGGGTTCAGCCTCTCTCTTCACGACCTAGGCATTCGCCTGGCGGAAAGCCTCCTTTCGATCATGCCGGCCTACCAGGAGCACTATAGTGCGGTACCTCGGCAGCTATGGCCCATGATGCTGGTCGACGGAGCCAGCGGCTAGCCTGTGCCCAGATCTTATTCGTCGCGATGAAAATTCTCATCTGGCTACGCCAGGTGCCCGATGGGATGGGACATGACGGCTTCACGACCCTGCAAAAGAGTTTTGATCGTTAGGTTCGGCTTGTCGCCCTGATCTTTCGGGACAATTCATCCTCGCTCCGCGCAGATCGGCCAGCACCCTGTTCCAGACGTCGCCAGCGGCGTGCGGCATCAGGTACAATACGGCTCAAGACGGGCGGCAGGAAACGTTCCTCAGGGATAGCGAATAGACCCAGGCGTGTGCTGGAGCGTCCGAAAATCGGCGCGGCAGTGAACATGGCAAACGGAATTGCAAGGCAGAGCCCACCAACAAATGGCCATGCCCACAGCAGTGATATAGCGCCTCCCGAACGGTAGATGAGAAACGCGAGAGAAACGCCTATCAGTGTCTGTACCGCCATCGCCTTTACGGCCGAACGAAACGATACGCCGAGGCGTTCGCGGTTCTGGCCACTCCAGACAACGGATCGCCCAAGCAGGAGACCGACCAGAAAAACGGAAACATAGACCGCAATGATTGGCGCCATCAGCATGGAAGCAATAATCTCAACGATGGCAGAAGCGGTGAAACGCAGCGACCCGCCATAGTTCCTCATTGCTCCCCGGGTGAGCACTACATCGACAACACCCGCAATTTTCGGCGAAATCGACAAAAAGAAGATCGAGACGAATAACCAGAACCCGAGTTCGACATTTGCTGGAGTAAAGCCTGACGTAATGCCCTTCCAGATGGTCGCAAACGTCATGGCGACCCACGCCGCCGGCGCAACGTACATCAGGATTGCCTGAAGCACCTGAAACCGGCTGATAGCCTTCAGGCCGGGCTCAAACAGGAAGCGCCAGTACTGCATATTGCCCTGACACCATCGAAGATCGCGTTTGGCAAAATCGAGAAGGGTCGGCGGGTTTGCCTCAAAGCTGCGCGTTTCAATCGGCAGCACCCTGACCTCGTAACCGCCACGCCGCATGAATGCCGCCTCGAGCTGGTCGTGGCTAAGGATATGGCCGCCGAGCGGCGGCCCGCCTGGCAGCACCGGAAGGCGACAATGAGCCAGGAATGCACCGGTGCGTATCAACGCGTTGTGCCCCCAATAAGCACCGCAATCCGCGGTCCACCATGCCGAACCCATGGTGAAGGAACGCATTCCGTGTCGCATGCCAAACTGGAACATGCGGGCAAAGCCGCTTTCAGCCGGCACGCCGACGACCAGGCTCTGGAGGATACCGATCTCCGGATGCCTCTCCATCGAGGCTACCATTCGTACTATCACGTCACCAGCCATGACGCTGTCTGCGTCCAGTGGCAGGAAGAAATCGTAATCCTGAGCATATTGCGTCAGGAAATCTTCGATATTGCCAGCCTTGAAACCAGCGTTGATGGTTCGCCGACGATAGACAGGCCGATTTCCACCGGCTCCTTCCACGGCTCTCGCGAAAAGTTCGAAACATCGCTCTTCTGCATGGGCGATCTGCATGTCGGATGTGTCGCTCAGCACGAAAACGCGGAAATGACGATCGAGGCCGGTCCTGCGAAGACTTGCGGATACCGCTTCCATCCTTGCGAAGATCGGAGCAGGGTCCTCGTTTCTCAGAAAGAAAGTCAGGGCGGTTTGGGAAGCGAGCGATTTGGGCTGATGCCCCGCCCCTCGCGATAAAAGGGATAGACACTTTTGGCCGGCTGGCCGAAGCCATGCAGCAGGAAAACACCAATCACCGCATTCCAGAAACCCAGCACGGTCCAGGGAGTAGCTAAAACAAACCCGACCAGCATGATGGTTTCGGCGCTGAACACGCTCGGTGGAGACAATGCGTGCCAGACCAGATAACCGAACGCGGCCACGGTGAAGACATTGAGACCAAGAACCAGAAGTCGTCTTGATCTTATCGACATACCCGAATAGTCGGCCGGAACTGACGCAACGGCGTCATGGGCCGGAAGCACGGAAGGGGCAGACTGGCGACCAGAGAAACGCCCATCTTGGTCCATGTGGAATAGCTTTCTATCCGAATATCGATGCGCACCCAATTAGAACGCGAGCAGAATCGGACAAGTCGAAGTAACTTTCATTTTAACTACGCACCTGATAACCGGAAATATATTATGCGACACACAATCATTTTTATTCAGGCCGACAGCATCACTTCCATTTGATGCAATTAAATTTACCGTCGAGATACTGCTAGACTCTTTCATCCCGTTTTACCTGCCGCAGGAAAATCCGTTCCTTTCCGGTTGTGCGCGGCTCCAGCTGTGGCGTCGACGCCACGTCCACTCGTAAAGAGCGGATTTCATCGGGAGCTCCGGTCTTGCGGTGGCGTTATTCCCCGTTGGCGTTCCCAGCTTGCTTCTTCCCAGCGCTTTGGCCGGCATCGCGCAGTTTTACCTCATCAGCAACGATGAAAGCCGCTTCGTTTTGCAGCACGTCCTTGGCGTTCTTGCGAGCGTTTTCGATTGCGAGATCGGCAGTCAGGCTACGCTCGTTTGACTGAAGGCCATCGTCGTCTCCGGTCACGCCTGCTTCGTTGAGCGCCTTGAGCCTTTTTGCCAGGGCCGCCTGCTCTTCCCGACGATCAGTCTCATTGAGGGAGATGACAAGCCGGTCCCGCTGCGATTTCAGTTCCGTGGCATCTTCGACGAAACGCTGGAAGTCCTGATCCTTCTTCACGCGGGCATCGTGGAGGCTTTGCAGTTGCGGTATCAATCCATCGACATTGCCGACTGCCTTGTATTTCGCGGGCTTGATCTGGGTCCAGGGCAGTGCATTGTCATAGCTCGACTCGCCGAACTTCTCGGGATCGGAAAGGCCCGGCAGGCTGACATCGGGCGTTACGCCTCGCAACTGTGTCGTACCGCCGTTGATCCGGAAAAACTGGGCAATCGTCAGCTTCAGTTGGCCATATTTCGGCTTGCTGTTGCGAGCTACCTCATCGAGATCGATCACCGTTTGAACTGTGCCCTTGCCGAAACTCGGTTCGCCGATGATCACGCCGCGACCGTAGTCCTGTATCGCGGCCGCGAAAATCTCGGAGGCCGACGCGGAACCGCGGTTGATCAGGACGCCGACCGGTCCCGCCCATACCGGCTTGGAGAGATCATCACGTTCGACTTCGACCTTGCCCTCGGCATCGCGCTGCTGGACCACCGGGCCCTTGCCGACGAACAAGCCTGTCAGGTCGATCGATTCTGCCAGAGAACCGCCGCCGTTATCACGCAGATCGACCAGAACACCGTCGACATTCTGCTTTTTCAGCTCGCCGAGAAGCTTGGCAACGTCGCGGCTTGCGCTGCGGTAATCCTTGTCGCCTTTCCGCCGTGCTTCGAAATCCTCATAAAAAGCCGGCAGGGTTATAACGCCAATCTTGCGGGTGACGCCGCCGTCTTCCACGGAGATGACATTTTGCTTGGCCGCCTGCTTTTCAAGGCTGATCTTGTCTCGCACGAGGCTGATGACGCGATGGCTTGCGCTCTCGCCACCGTCTGCCGGCAGGACGTCCAGGCGAACGATGGAATCCTTTTCGCCACGGATCATTTGCACGACCTCGTCGAGCCGGGTGCCGACCACTTCCTTTATATCGCCACGTTCCCCCTGCCCCACGCCGATGATGCGGTCACCGACGGCCAGCTTTCCCGACGACTGCGCCGGGCCACCTGGAACAAGCTCTCGGATCGTCGTGTATCCATCGCGCTCCTGCAGCACCGCACCGATACCAACCAGCGAAAGCTTCATTGAAATATCGAAATCGGCAGAAGCTGCGGCACCGAAATAATCGGTATGTGGGTCGACGGATGTCGTGTAGGCAGCCATGAACGACTGGAAAACGTCATCGCTCTTGTAGCTGTAAATGCGCTGAAGGATATTCTGATAGCGCTTGTCCAGCGTATCGCGAATGCGCGCGTCGGTTTGACCTGCCAGTTTCAGCCGGAGCCAGTCGTTCTTGACGCGCTTGCGCCACAAGTCATTGTTCTGCGCATCGGATTGCGGCCATGGCGTATTATCATCCGACAGGGTGTAATTTTCCTTCGCGGTGAAGTCGAAGCCCTGCTTCAGCAGGCTGCGCGCATAAGTCATGCGATCGACGACACGCTGTGTGTAGACATTGAAAATCGCGAAGGGAATGGTCAGGTCTTCGCTGGCGATGCCGTCGTCGATGCCCGTGCTGTCAGGAGCGAACGTATCGATATCGGCCTGCAGGAAAAAGCTGCGGTCTGGATCCAAGGATTTTATGAACCGGTCCATTATCTTTGCCGACAGGGCATCGTTCAGCGGAACGGGTTTGTAGGCATACCGGTTCAGGAACTGTTCGCTCAACTGAGCCGCTTGCGCCTGTTGGGGCTGCGGCGACAAGACAGGAGGCGATCCAGCTTCCAGCGAATATGCGGGTGACGCGATTGCCAGGAATACGCCAACTAAACCATATCTAATCCGCATTCAGTTTGGCCTCCAGGAGCATTGTCGGGTCTATTACCAAACGCTGTTGGTGAACCACTGGCGCCGTTTTGGCAACCGCAACGCTGCGCAAAATTCCGTGTCTACCCGCCAAATTGGGTATGATCGGACAAATCCCAGCTTCATCGGCCTCCTCGCTGATCCGGTCGTCAGGAAATTTGCCGCCGAAGGTCGTTCAGCTGAACTTGACGCCATCGGATGCTCGCTATTGCACCCTTGAGCGCTCCGCCAGGGGTATGATGAGCCGTGCGATCAGCCCATTCGGATTACGGTCCAGCAATTCAAGCTTTCCATGATGAGCCTGGATGATTTCGGCGACGATCGAGAGCCCCAGGCCAAAACCCGAATCCGCCCCACCTCGCGCCGCATCGAGTTTGAAGAAGGGCTCGAGCACACGACTTCGATACGCCGCGGGTATCCCCGGCCCGTCATCCATGACGTCGACGACCGCATGGCCATCGATGTTGCGCAGTTCGACCTCGACCTGCGTGCCGAATTTCACGGCGTTCTCGCAGAGATTGGTCACGGCCCGCATCAGTGCCAGCGGCTTGAAGCTGGCGATCATGCGGGACGGCCCGCGGTAGGAGACGGCATGGCCCATGTCGGCGAACTCGTCGCAGATCGTCTGCAGTACTGAGGCGAGATCGACCCTTTGCGCTGCCTCGCTCTGGTGGTTGTCGCGAAGATAGCTCAGGCTTTCCTTGAGCAGGCGGTCGATGCGCTCGATGTCGGTCAGCAGTGCTTCGCGCACCTCGCCATCCTCGACACGATCAGCCCGGAGCCTGAGCCGCGTTAGCGGCGTTCTCAGGTCATGGCTGATGCCGCGCAGCATGCGCGTGCGGGATTCAACCATGGTCGAGATGCGGCGCTGCATGCCGTTCAAGGCACGCGCCAGCGCTACGATCTCGACGCTGCCACGCTCTTCGAACAAGGCCGGTCCGACGGAAATATCGGCCTTCTGGGCAGCGGATGCGATGCCGCGCAGCGGGCTGGTGAGTGCCCATACGGCGAAGACGGAAAACAAGATGATCAGCGTGGCCGTCGCCACCAGATAATTCGACCCGAATCTCAGCGCGTCGCTGCGCAGGAAGCTTTCCGGCAACAGTTCGGTGACAAGCAGCGTCTTGTCGTCCACCTGCGCGGCAAGAACGCGCTTGCCGTCGACAAAGGTTCTCCATCCGCCGAATGGAATCGGGCGGTCTTCCGGCGGCAGCAGTTGATCGATTATCCTCTGCATGAACGGCTCGTCCGGAGAAGAGGTGGTGACATCGTCGAAATAGGAGATCGGACGCAGTTCAAGGCCCTGACCGTTGCGATTGGCGGCGGCGACGATGAGATCACGCTCGGCAGGCGTCGCAGCCGCCAGGGTGAGCGCGATCGCCGAAATACGCGCTGACATGCCCTCCAGGTCGGGCGTGTCATATTCGTCCCTGACCCAGCTCTCCAATGTCGAGCCTATGACGAAGGCGATCACCAAACACGCCAGGATGACGGCGGTGATCTGGCCGTGGATGGTCGAGCCCCAACGGGACAAGCGAAATAGCAAGATGCCTCCTCAGGCCATGGCCCGTTCTGCGCAAGAACGATGTGCGGACATCGGTGTCGCGTACCGAAGATAGCGGTCAGCGGCAAAATTGAACATTAAGTTTTGTGTCGATCCTGCGGAAAAGGCGCGGAATTTCGCCGCGGTCAACCTCCTGCAACAATGCGTAACACAAATACATCCAGTGCCGGTTCTCTTCATGACAGGAGGGACGTGTTGCAAGCACGGCCCGCTTTTCCTGGCGGCGCCCCGTGTCAAATCACTGGAGCACCCATGTCTTCTACCCAACGGACCGAACGGCGACTTCTTGCAAGTGCCCTACACGTCTCGCTCGTGCTGATTGGCACGGGCGCCCATGCGCTTGCCGCCGATGCGAGCCTCTCCGACCAATCGCCGGAGCCGCCTTTCGATCAGGAACGCTTCAAGGACGAGAAGCCCGAGAAAAACTGGAGCCTGATCCTCGGTGCCGGCGCAATCTACGAACCCGAATATGAGGGCGGCGACGATTTTGAAGTGCAGCCCGTCCCGATCGTGGTCTTCACCTATGGAGAATGGCTTGAGATCGACCCTACCGGGGTAACCATCACGCCCTTTCGCCGCGACGGCTTCGCGCTGGCCGCAAAGGTCGGCTATGAAGGCGGCCGGGACGAGGATGATGCAGATCGCCTCGACGGTCTCGGTGACATCGACTTCGCGGCGACGGTCGGCGCGAAGGCCTCCTATAGCTGGAACGGTTTCGAGGTTTACGCCACGATCGACCAGACGATCGATGGCAGCGAGAGCCTGATCGGCACGATCGGCGCCGAATATCAGGCACCGGTGACCGAGCGGCTGATCCTTGGTGCGGGCGTCGAGGCGGTGATTGCCAACGACAAGCACATGGAAGCCTATTTCGGCGTCAACGCCGCCCAGGCAGCACGGTCCGGCCTTCCCGAATACAAGGCCGAGGCCGGCTTCAAGCGCGTCAACGTCTCGGCATCGGCCACCTACATGCTGAGCGAGAACTGGCTCGTGCGTGGTGAGGCAAGCCTCGGCATCCTGACCGGCGACGCGGCCGACAGCCCGATCGTGGAAGAGAAGCTGCAGCCCTCGACGTCGCTGTTCGTCGGCTACAAGTTCTGAACCAGTAGAAATGATGAAAAAAGGCCGGGCGATCGCCCGGCTTTTCTGTTTGGGGTCAGCCGTGCTCGACGCCGGCGGTGAACATGTAGCCGCCCAACCTCACGGTTTGCAGCAACACCGGGTTCTTCGGGTCCGCCTCGATCTTCTGGCGCAGGCGGCTGATATGCACGTCGACGCTGCGCTCGATCGGCCCGGCGAGCCCCGTATGGGTGAGCGAGAGAAGCTCCTCGCGCGTGATGACACGCCCAGGATTGCGGCAGAAGGCGAGGAGCAGGTCGAATTCCGTCGTCGTCACCGCCACGCGGGCATTGCTGGGGTCGTGCAATTGCCGCCGGAGCGGGTCGATCTGCCAGCCTTCGAAACGCAGCTTGCGCTGCACCGTCGTATGCGCCAGCCCATAGGAGGCTCGCCGCAGAAGACTGCGGATGCGGGCGACCACCTCGCGCGGGCTGAAGGGCTTGGTGACGTAATCGTCGGCACCGACTTCCAGGCCGACGATGCGGTCGATCTCCTCGCCGAGTGCCGTCAGGAGAATGATCGGCGTCGTCTTTTCCGAGCGGATGCGCCGGCAGATGCTGAGGCCGTCCTCGCCGGGCAGCATGACATCAAGGATGATGAGATCGAATTCGTTGCTGCGCAGCAAGGCGTTCATGATCTGACCGTCTTCCGCGACGGTGGGGATCATGCCGTTTTCCTGCACCGCAAGCGCCAGTAGCTTGCCGATCTCGGGATCGTCCTCAACGATCAGAATTTTCGCACTGGCAGTATTTCCCTGCACGGTCGTCACCCTAACTTGCCCTGGCTCGCTTGCCTTGGAGCGTGCATGGCATGCCGCGCCGGCTGCAAATGTTTCGCTTTATTAAGTTTTGTTGCGAGGCTTGGGAAGGGTGCCTGATCAAGGTCAGACCGGCATCGTCCATATGACGGGCAGAATGCCCTCATCCTGACCGAGCTTGATGAGATCGATGGCGATCCAGGCGCCGAGAAACACTAGCCCGTCCCTGAGGCTCCCAATCGCGCCCGACGAACGCAACGGCACGTCCTCGCATTCCTGCCAAAGCGAGAGATCCGGCCAGAAGCGCGGCACCCTGTTCCGATAATCCTCAAACCCTGTGCCGTACCGGCTGGCGAGATAGGTCTCCTCGCCGCGCATCGCCATATCGAAGGCGAGATAGGCGGTAAGCACGAACAGTGCCATCGACAAGAGGCTGCCGGTCTGCGCGCCGAGGCCGGCAATGCCGATCAGGCTGAAGAAATAGAGCGGGTTGCGTGTGATCGAATAGGGGCCGACGGTCACCAGTTCGGAATTCTTGCGCCCGCCGATATAGAAGAGCGACCATCCGCGCCCGGCAATCGCCACGAAGATCGCCAGCGTGCCGATAACGTCGAAGACGATGTTCACCAGTGGCAGCACCGGCGGCGCGGAGGTTACCGCGAGCAGGCAGAAGGCGAGACCGCCCAGCGCCCGTAGAGCGTTGATGCGGTAGAGCTGCAGAAAGGGTACGCCGGCATTGTTCATGATGGTTCGAAGCCTCGTGGGGAAGGAAACATGTCCGTTCTTCCCACGCCGCCGGGCGTTCCGGCTTAATGATATGTTGCATCCTGTTAAACCGGACTGAGAAATGTGACGGAGCCGGCCAAGTGACTTCCACCTTATTGGCCGGCTCCGCCATCCGCGCCGCTGTGCGATTAGGGGGCAGCAGCGCGCAATCACCGGGCCTGGTCAGGACCCGCTTCAGCCGACTGGAGGAAAGGCCGGAAGAGGCGGCCGGCGCGGTCGCCGAAGCCGGAGATGATAAGATGCAGCGACGGGATGACGATCAGCGACAGGATGGTGGAGACCAGGAGCCCGCCGATGACGGCGATCGCCATCGGCGCCCGGAACTCGCCGCCATCTCCCACGCCGAAGGCGGATGGCAGCATGCCGCCGGCCATGGCAAGCGTCGTCATCAGGATCGGCCGCGCCCGCTCCAGGCACGCCTCGACGACGGCTTCGATACGGGAGAGGCCATGCGCCTCCCTCTCGATCGCGAAATCTACCAGCATGATGGCGTTCTTCGTCACTATGCCCATCAGCATCAGGATGCCGATGACGACCGGCAGTGAGATGGCGTGACCGCTGAGGAGAAGGGCTGCAACCACGCCGCCGATGGAAAGCGGTAGCGAGGCGAGGATGGTGACGGGCGACAGGACGCTTCTGAACAGCAGGATCAGCACGATGAAGACGAGCATGATCCCAGCGCCCATGGCCACGGCGAAGCTTTCGAAAACTTCGCCTTCGGTGTCGGAATCGCCGGTCGCCTGTACCCGCACGCCATCGGGCAGGTTCCGGACGCTCTCCAATTGCTGGAGCCGTGCCAGCCCCTGGCCGGAGGTCAGCCCATCCGCCATGTCGGCGCCGATCTCGATCCGCCGCTGCCGATCGAAGCGATCAATCGCGGCAACGGTCTCGTCGAAGTCAATCTTGGCAACCGCCGCGAGCGGAACCTGGCCGCCTGCGCTGGTCGGCACGCTCAGCGTCTCGAAAATCGGCAACCTCCCCGCGCCGCGCGGTCGAGGAGGACCCGGATCGGGATCTGCCGGGAGCCCTCGATGAGATTTGCAAGGCGGAATCCACGTCGCCGATTGTCGATATGCGCATTGTGCTTGCGATATCTGCTGTGGAAACACCAAGCGTCGCGGCTTTGTCGGTATCGACCGTCATGCGCAGTTCGGGGCGAAGGGCAAGGTTGTCGCTGGCCGGATCGACGAAGCTGCCATCCTTAGCCATCTCGCGCAGGATACGATCGGTTACCTGCTGAACGGCCTCGCCATCGTTGCCGAGCACGGAAAAGGATAGGTCGCGACTGCCGCGATCATTGAGGAAGCGCAGGCGTGCATCGGGAATATCCGCGAGCGCTTTTCCGAGTTCGGCCTCGATCGCGAAGGAAGAGCGAGCCCGCTCGCTCTTGTGGCTGAGATCGATCGAGACGACCGCGTAGCGTACGTCCTGCCGGCCGGTCATGCTTGAGCCGGCGCGAACCAGGACGCCATCGACCTCGTCGAATTTGCCGATGATGGCAGCAATGCCGTCCGTCACGCCGCGGGTGTCATCGAGCGTGGAACCGGGCGGCAGTTCCACCGTCAGCGCCAACCGTCCTGTATCCTCTTCCGGCAGAAACGTAGTGGGGATTGACGTCAATGAGACGATGGCAGCGGCGAAGAGGCCGATTGCGAATGCTGCCGTAACCCAGCGCCAGCGTAATGTCATTCGCAGGAAAGCTTCGTAAGCGACTGCAAGCCTGCCTTTTCTCGCCTCCGCCGGAAGAGATCCCGTCATCAGATAGGCCGCCATGATCGGGGTGATCAGACGCGCAACCAGCAGGAAAAGAATACTGCGACCGCCACGGTCAGGCCGAATTCCCGGAAATAGAGCCCGACAACGCCGCTCATCAGCCCAACCGGTGCGAAGACCGCGATGATCGTTGCGGAAATGGCGATGACCGCAAGGCCGATCTCGTCGGAAGCATCGAGCGCGGCTCGGTAGGCCGACTTTCCCATGTTGCGGTGGCGCACGACATTCTCGATCTCGACGATCGCGTCGTCGACCAGGATGCCGGTAACCAGCGTGATGGCCAGGAGGCTGAGGATATTCAACGAGAAGCCGAGCAGGTCGAGCGCGAAGAAGGTCGGGATGATCGACAACGGCAGGGCGACGGCAGCGACCATGGTCGCGCGCCAGTCGCGCAAAAGAGGAAGACCACGACGATCGACAGAGCAGCGCCTTCGAGCAGCGTGTTCATCGCCGAATGATAGTTGCCGGCCGTATAGGAAACACTGTCGTCGACGAGACCGAAACGGAGATCCGGATGCGCGGTCTGCAGCTTCGCCACAGTTTCCGCGACAGCCGCCGCCACCGAAACGTCGCTTGCCCCCTGGGAGCGGTAGACGGCAAAACCGACGATATCCGCACCGTTCAGGGTTGCGAATGCCCTCGGTTCGGCAACAGTGTCACGCACGCGGGCGATGTCTTCCAAACGCACGGAATTCTCGCCGGACAGTGACAGGCGCCGGGCACCAAGTTCTTCAACCGTAGCTGCTGCGGCGACGGTCGTCAGGACCTGCTCGCCGCCCTCCACATCGCTGCGCCCGCCCGAACGGTCGAGCTGTGTCTCGACGATCGTCGAGTTGACCGAAGCCGCGGACAAGGAAAGCGCCTGCAGCCGGTCCGCATCGAGTTCCACGTGTATTTCCCGGTCAGCGCCACCGATCCGATCGACGCGGCCCACGCCCGAAAGGCCCTGCAGGTCACGAGTCACGGTGTCGTCGACGAACCAGGAGAGTTCCGCCACCGTCATGTCCTGGCTGGCCACCGCATAGGTGACGACGGATTGCGCTTCTTCCTCGATCCGCTCGATGACCGGCTCGTCGATCGTGCCCGGCAGATCACCGCGAATGCGGGTGACGGCATCGCGTACATCCGCCATGGCCCGGTCAGGTGACACGAGGCCGAGCTCGAACTCCACCGTCGTGACCGACCGCCCCTCCCCGATGGTCGAGGACAGTTCCTTGATGGCCGGAAGCGAGGCGATCGCGTTCTCCACGAGCCGCGTCACTTCGGTCTCGAGTTCGACCGGCGTGGCGCCGGCCTGTTCGACCGTCACCTTGACCGTCGGCGTGATGATGGTCGGGAAATAGGTGATGGGCAGGCGGGCAAAGCTGTAGAGCCCGGCAACCGTCAGGAGAACGAACAGGAGCACGGATGGGAGGGGATTGCGGATCGCCCAGGCGGATATATTGGCGTTCATCGCGCGACCTCGCGCTCTTCCATGGTGAAGGCGGCGATATGATCCATGGGAGGGCGACCGGAGGCGGCGACGACCGGTTTGACCTTGTCCTCTGCCTTCAGGAAACCGCCGGATTTCAGCACGACCATTTCGCCATCACTGACGCCGTCGACGATCTCGACCAAGCCTTCCTGGCGTGCGCCGATCGTCACCTGCCTCAGGTCGATCACACCGTCTCGGACGACGAAAACGTTGCTGCGGCCGCCGGCGGTCTTTACCGCGCTGCCGGGAAGCAGGATATTGCGCCGCGCCGACGCATTGATGCTGCCGCGCGCGAAGGCGCCGGGCTTCAATCCTGCAATATCGTCGAGCTCGACACGCACCTCGCCGCTTCGCGTCGCAGCATCGAGACCGGCCGCGTTCATCCGCACGGTGCCGCCGAGCGAGCCTTCGTAACCAGAGAGAGCAATCTCCGCGCGCATACCCTCGCCGATCCTCAGGAAACTGGTCTCCGTCACCTGCGCGACGAATTCGACGACTGCCTCTCTGGCGATGACGAAGAGAGGCACTGTCGATGCAGACGTCATGGCGCCGACGCGCGCGGCTCTTCGCAGCACCAGACCCGCCTCGGGTGCTCGCACCGTGCTGCGCTCGATCGTCAGTTCGATCTCGCGCCTTTCGCGGGCGACGAGTTCCATGTCGGCTTCGGCAAGTGCCACGGACTGGCGCGCGAGACCAAGTTCGGCGAGCGCGCGGGCATGCGCGTTCTCATGTTCATCGAGAAGCTGTTGTGAGACCACTCCCCTCGGCTGCAAGGCGCGGCTGCGTTCGAGCACCCGGCGCGCCTGCGCCTCGGTGACCGATGCGACGTCGAGCCTGCTCGCCTCCACCTGCATGGCAGCCCTGGCGCGCAGGATGCTGACGGCATTCTTGTCGAGAAGCATCAGCGCTTCGGTCTTCTCGATAAGCGCGAGCGGCTGCCCCTTCTCAACCCGCTGACCGACCTCGACGAGGATCTTTTCGATCGCCCGCCCTTCGATGAGAGGATGGACTTCGACCTCCTCCTTTGCAGCCAGCGAGCCAACGACCGGGATCTTTTCAGCCACGGCCGCCTGTCGTGCCACGACCACCGTCACCGGCATCTGTTCCTGCCCGCGGGCGGCGGCGAACAAGACGAGCCAGAGCAGAAACGAGCTTAAGACTAGGGCGACGACGGAACGCAATGGAGACAAAACTGATCGGGAGAAACCACCCATGAAACGACCTTCCGTTTGATCCGCGAGCCAACTGCCCATGCGGATGATCCGGATCCGACCGTAGCGATATGGCGGACGATGGAGATGTCATCGCATTAAGAAACGTTGCGAGTGCCGCCGATCGGCGCGACGAGAGATAGGACGAAAACTGACGAGCTGCGACGATAGCAGTCTAGTCCCGCACGGATCCTGCTTCCGTGTGAATCCATCGCTTGAACAGGGTCATCGACTGGCTCAAGGGCAGATTGCGCGGCCGGGTGAACCAGTAGCCGTGGTCGCTGCGATATCCGAGACCTGCCGGATTGACGAGGCGACCCGTGGCGAGTTCCTCGACAATAAGGCCATGCGGGATCAATGCCATGCCTTGGCCTGCGAGTGCGGCTCGGATCACCATGGTGTAATAGCCGAAACGCATCGTGTGCCGTGCCGCAAGCGTGGGTTCACCATGGAAAGCTGCGAAGAAGGGCCAATGGAAGGGCGTCTGCGGATGTTCAAGCATCACGCCCTTCGACGCCGCTTCGATCGAGGCCGGTTCGCCGATCTTCTCCCAATAGGACGGCGCGCTGACGAGCCGGATATCGTGGCCGAACAGATAGTCGCCCTGCTCGTCGTCTACCGGCTTCACCACGAAGCGCACCATGCCGTCGGGGACTTCCGTCTGCGTCTTGGAGACGAAGGTGGTGAACTGGACCTCGATCTCCGGATGGGCCTCGGTGAACTGCGCGAAACGCGGCAGAAGCCAGCGGTCGCCGAAGATCGGCGGCACCTGCAGGCGCAGCACGCGCGGGCCGGGCTTCAACCGCGCCACCTTCAGCGCCGCATCCTCCATCGCCTTGATCGCGGTGCGTGCGTGCTCGATGTAGATGGCGCCGAGTTCCGTCGGCACCATTCCGTTCGGGGTCCGAAGGAAGGCTGGGCCGCCGATCAGCTCTTCCAGTCCCAGCAACTGCTTGCTGACGGCACTCTGCGACAGGGATACGGGTTCGGCGGCTGCACTTGTCGAGCCGCGCTCGGCGACGGCCAGCAAGACCTGCAGCGCCGTCATCGACGGAAATTGTTTGCGACCCGACACTTCAAACTCACGCGGAACATTAGTCCGATCAAGACTAAGCGACACACGATCATATGGCTAGTCGTTTTCGTCATAGTCCAAGTCATTTTCTTCGTTTGCCGCAAATGCGGCCACGTGAAATCTTTGCCTAAATTTACGACAAACAAGGGAACACATATGTCGGAGCCGACACAGCTCTGGGGTGGACGTTTCAAGTCCGGCCCATCCGAAGCGCTTGCCAATCTCTCCCGCGCACATCCTTCCTATTTCCGTCTTTACCGCGAAGATCTGGCCGGTTCCCGCGCTCATGCGTCCGAACTGAAGCGTGCCGGCGTGCTGGATGAGGCGGAATTCGCCACGATCCGCGATGCGCTCGACGAGATCGAGGCCGATATCGCCGAGAAGCGCGAGCAGCCGATCGCCTCCGACGAGGACATCCACACCTTCATCGAGCGCCTGCTGATGCAGCGCCTCGGCACGCTCGGCGGCAAGCTGCGCGCCGGCCGGTCACGCAACGACCAGACGTCGAACAATACCCGCCTCTACCTGCGCCGCATGGCCCGCGAGCTCTCGCGCGGCATCATCGAGGTCGAAAAGGCGCTCGTCGCGCAGTCCGCCAGGCATGTCGAAACGGTCATGCCGGGCTTCACCCACCTGCAGCCGGCACAGCCGATCGTGCTCGGCCATCACCTGATGGCGCATGCGCAGAGCCTGCTGCGCGACCTTGAACGCTTCGAGGAATTCGACCGCCGCTTCGACCGTTCGCCGCTTGGCGCAGCAGCTCTCGCTGGCTCCGGCATTGCCTGCCGGCCGGACCTTTCCGCCGTCGAACTCGGTTACTCGGCAGCCTGCGAAAACTCGATCGACGCCGTTTCGGCCCGCGATCATGTCGCCGAATTCCTGTTCATCTGCTCGCTGGCGACGGTCAGTCTGTCGCGCCTTGCAGAAGAAATCTGCATCTGGGCCTCCAAGCAATTCAGTTGGGTCAAGCTGCATGACAGCTATTCGACCGGCTCCTCCATCATGCCGCAGAAGAAGAACCCGGACATCGCCGAACTGACGCGCGGCATGACCGGCACGCTGATCGGCAACGTCACCGGCTTCCTCGCCACGATGAAGGCCATGCCGCTCGCCTATAACCGCGACCTCGCGGAAGACAAGCGCGTGCTGTTCGAAAGCATCGACGTGCTCGAACTGATCCTGCCGGCCTTTGCCGGCATGGTCGAGACGCTGGAATTCGATGTCGCGAAGCTGCGCGAAGAAGCGCCCAAGGGCTTCACGCTCGCGACCGAAGTGGCGGATTGGCTGGTTTCCGAGGGCGTGCCCTTTGCCCAGGCGCATGAGATCACCGGTGCCGTGGTCCGCTATTGCGAGGAGCGCGGCCATGATCTCGCCGGCCTCACCGCAGAAGATCTGCCGAAGATCGACGACCGCCTGAAGCCCGGCGTGCTCGATGCCATCACACTCGAAGGCGCGTTGGCCAGCCGCACCGGCTATGGCTCGACCTCGCCGGCCCGCGTGCGCGAACAGATCGAGCGCTTCAACGCCGCCCTTGAAGGCAAGGCGCGTTTTGCTACGGTCGAGATACTGCCGGCAAGTACTGCGGCTTCGTCTGAACTTTCCCGAGGTACCCGATGAGCACGGCCGAAACTTCGCCCACCACGCTCGAACAGAAATACGAGATCGCCCATCTGAAGCTCGTGCCGAAGCGCCATATCGGACGCACGATCGCGGCGGCCATCGTGATTCTGCTGCTCGCCGCCCTCGTGCGGGCCTTCAGCGTCGGCCAGATCGAGTGGTCCTATGTCGGGGACTTCCTGTTCGCGCCGGTCATTCTCGAAGGCCTCGTCAACACGCTGGTCATGACGATCGCCGCCATGGCGATCGGCATCGTGCTCGGTGTCGTCGTCGCCATCATGCGCATTTCCGGCAATCCCGTCCTGTCGTGGATCGCGATCGTCTATCTCTGGCTCTTTCGCGGCGCGCCGGCGCTGCTGCAGCTGATGATCTGGTTCAATCTCGCGCTGATCTTCCCGACGCTCGGCATTCCCGGCCTGTTCGAATTCCGCACCGTCGACGTCATGACGCCCTTCGTCGCCGCCATGCTCGGCCTCGGCATCCAGCAGGGTGCCTACACGTCGGAAGTGGTGCGAAGCGGCCTTCTGTCGGTCGATGCCGGCCAGTATGAGGCGGCCCGCACGATCGGCATGACGCAGATGAAGATGCTGCGCCGCATCGTTCTGCCGCAGGCCATGCGCGTCATGGTGCCGCCGGTCGGCAACGAGGTGATCGGCATGGTCAAGCTCACTTCGCTTGCCAGCGTCATCCAGTTTTCCGAAATCCTGCACAATGCGCAGGTCATCTACTATGCCAACACCCGCGTTCTCGAACTGCTGCTGGTAGCAAGCTTCTGGTATCTCGTCGTGGTGTCCGTTCTGTCCGTCATCCAACAGCGCATCGAGCGCTATTATGGCCGCGGATCGAAATCCATCAGAGCGTCGATGTGAGGTTGGACATGACAAAGGATATTCTGGTCAAGGCGATCGACGTCACCAAGAGCTTCGAGGCGTTCAAGGCGCTCGACAAGGTCGGCATGGAAGTCAGACGCGGCGAAGTTGCCTGCATCATCGGGCCTTCCGGCTCCGGCAAGAGCACGTTCCTGCGCTGCATCAACCTTTTGGAACGGATGGACGAAGGCGCCATCTGGGTCAATGACGAGCTGATGGGCTATCGTCGCGAAGGCGACAACCTGCATGAGCTGAGCGACAAGGAAATCTCCCGCCAGCGCCGTCGCATCGGCATGGTGTTCCAGCGCTTCAACCTCTTCCCGCACCTGACGGCGGTCGAGAACGTGATGGAAGGGCCTATCCAGGTTCTCGGCCATCCGTCGGCCAAGGCCCGCGAGGAGGCGCTTGCGCTTCTGGCCCGCGTCGGCCTCGGCGACAAGGCCAATCACTACCCTTCAGAGCTATCCGGCGGCCAGCAGCAGCGTGTCGCGATCGCCCGCGCCATGGGCATGCAGCCGGACCTCATCCTGTTCGACGAGCCGACTTCGGCGCTCGACCCCGAACTGGTTTCGGAAGTGCTCGACGTGATGAAGGATCTGGCGGCCTCCGGCATGACCATGATCGTCGTCACCCACGAACTCGGCTTTGCCCGCAACGTCGCCAATACCGTCACCTTCATGGAGGCCGGCAAGGTGGTGGAGACGGGACCGGCCTCGGAAGTGCTGAGCGCGCCGAAGAGCGCGCGCACCGCCGAATTCATCAAGGCCGTCCACGCCTGACATGATCGGGCCGGCGCATGTGCCGGTCTGGAAACCCAACAGAGACATCAATACAGCCAACCGCGAAAAGGGGAACTTTCATGAAAACTGCTCTCATTGCCCTGACGGCAATCCTGGCCTCGACGGCCGTCCATGCCGAAGGCCTGCCGGAGCGCATCAAGTCGGCCGGCAAGGTCGTCGTCGCCAATACGCCGAACTACCCGCCGATGGAATACAAGGACCCAGCGACCAACACGCTGATGGGCCTCGATATCGACCTCGGCCTGGCGCTCGCCAAGCAGCTCGGCACCACCGTCGAGTGGTCCGACATCGGCTTCGAGCAGATGGTGCCTTCCGTCACCACCGGCCGCGTCGACCTCATCCATTCGGGCATGAGCGACCTCGAGAAGCGCCGCGAGACCCTCGATTTCGTCGACTACATGAAGTCCGGCGCCCAGTTCTACACCGTCGCTGCCCGCAAGGACGAGCTGAAGACCGAGACCGACCTCTGCGGCAAGTCGGTCGGCATGAGCCGCCGCACCTCCTTCCCGGATGAAACCGCGAAGTGGAGCGCGGCCAACTGCGAAGCCAAGGGCCTGCCGGCCATCAAGGTCGTCGGCACCGAAGGTTCGGCCGATGCCCGCACCCAGCTGAAGCAGGGCCGCGTCGACGCCGCCGTCCAGGGTTCGGAAACCGTTCCCTACCTGATGAACCTGGAAAAGGACGCCTATGTCGCGATCGGCAAGCCCTTTACCGCCGTCTACCAGGGCATCGGCTTTGCCAAGAAGGACACCGAGCTGCGTGACGCCTATATCGCGGCCATGAAGGCCCTGATGGCCAGCGGCGAATACAAGACGATCCTCGCCAAATGGAATCTCGAAGCCGCAGCGCTCGACGGCATCTACATCAATGGCGAAATCGTGAAGTAAGATATCCCGCAAGGCGGGGTATCTGTCGGCGATATACGATCGGCCGGCAGGTTGGCGGACCACTCCCGTCCTGCTTCCGGATACCGGGCCATCACTCCCGATGGCCCGGTTCCAGCTATTGAATTATCGGGATGCCTCTCATGGCCTATGACCTTTCTCCCCGCCCGCTCAATCCAGCACCAGCGACACCGCCGATGACCTGGCCGAATGGCGCCAAGAGCGCGCTCTTCATCGGTTTCGACGTCGATGCCGAGACTGCCTGGATCGGCAACAATCCGTCCAATGTCGACCGCATGGTGACGACCTCCCATGGCGGCTACGATGCCCGCGTCGGCATTGCGAAGATCGTCGAGCTGATGGACGAGCTTTCGCTGCCGGCAACCTTCTTCATTCCCGGCTGGACGGCGCTGGCGCATCCGGCGCAATGCGAGGCGATCCTCAAGGCCGGCCACGAAATCGGCCATCACGGTTACCTGCACAAGCTTCCGGATCGCGACAGGCTGGAAGAGGCCTTCGAGGAGATTGACCGCGGATATGAGGCGCTGAAACAGGCGCTCGGCCTGCGGCCGATCGGCTATCGCGCTCCATCCGGCGAGAATTTCCCGGAATTGCTGGCCCACCTCTCCAAATCCGGCATGCGCTATTCCAGCTCCTTCCGCGACGACATCCTGCCGTATCGCCATGCAGATCATGGCGGCGAACGGGGACTGATCGAGATCCCGGTCAACTTCACCTTCGACGACTGGAATTTCGGCATGACCAGCCGCACGAGTTCCCGGCCGATCTTCGGGCGCGAGGCCGTGCTGCAGATGTGGATTGACGAGTTCGAGGCGACCCATGCCTGGGGCGGCGT
This sequence comes from Terrirhizobium terrae, assembly GCF_030323265.1. GTDB lineage: Bacteria > Pseudomonadota > Alphaproteobacteria > Rhizobiales > Rhizobiaceae > Neorhizobium. The sequence continues at coordinate 750,818 of NZ_CP104990.1, read as the reverse complement.
CACGACGCTGGTGCTGCATCCGCAGGTCTCCGGCCGGCCGATGCGCTGGCACCTGCTGCGCGATTTCCTCAAGCATGTGCAGGCAAAATCCGATGTCTGGATTGCAACGGGCGAAGAGATTGCCGACCATTTCGAAGCGCTGGAAGCGGCGCGCACGAAAGCCTGAATACACACACCTAGAGCAGTTCCGCTTTTCTTCGAATCGCGAAACCACTCTATCTCTTTGATTTGACGCAGTTTCGGACGCAAAACCGCTTCGCACTTTTGCTGGAACTGCTCTAAGCAGAACGGGTACAGACGGACATGACATTCGACAAGAACAAGCTGGAAGGGCTGCGGGCAAAATATGGCGAGGGCCATGGCGGCAGTATTCACGACCCGGAATTTCGTGCCGTTGCCGATCGCATCTTTTCGGCGAGCGGCACACGCGCCGCGCCCTATGCAGGCGTCCCGACCTTTCTCGACGCACCGCTGCTGACCGTTGACACGGAGAACCCGGATTTCGGCGACCTGCAGGTGGCCTTGATCGGCATACCGATGGATCTCGGCGTGACCAACCGTCCCGGTTCGCGCTTCGGACCCCGCGCCGTGCGCACCATCGAGCGCGTCGGGCCGTATAATCACGTCCTGAAGACCGCGCCGACCTTCGAGATCAAGGTGGCAGATATCGGCGACGTGGCCTTCCGCAGCCGCTACCGGCTGGAGATGAGCCACGAGGATATCGAAAAACGCCTCAACCAGGTCGTCGATGCCGGCGTCATTCCGCTTTCGGTCGGTGGCGACCATTCGATCACCCATCCGATCCTGAAGGCCGTGGGCAAGGGCAAGCCGGTCGGCATGATCCATATCGACGCCCATTGCGACACCGGCGGCGCCTACGACCTCACCAAGTTCCACCATGGCGGCCCGTTCCGCAACGCGGTGCTCGACGGCGTGCTGGACCCCACCCGCGTGATCCAGATCGGCATTCGCGGTGCCGCCGAATATCTCTGGGAATTCTCCTACGAGAGCGGCATGACGGTGATCCATGCCGAAGAGATCGGCAAGATGGGCATCGAGGCCGTGATCGCAAAGGCGCGCGAGGTGGTGGGCGACGGCCCGACATATCTCTCCTTCGATATCGACAGCCTCGATCCGGCCTTTGCGCCGGGAACCGGCACGCCGGAGATCGGCGGCCTGACCAGCCGGCAGGCACTCGACATTCTGCACGGCCTGAAGGGCCTGAACTTCGTCGGCGGCGACGTCGTGGAAGTGGCGCCGCAATATGATGCGACCACCAATACCGCTCATGCCGGCGCACAGATGCTGTTCGAGATCCTCAGCCTCATCCGTTTCAGCCCGGCGATCGCCGCTGACTGAACAGTTGTTGGCAGGCCATAACAGATAGATGCATCATGCCCGGAGATTTTCCGGGCATGGCTATTTCTTCGGGCGGCCGACCGACATGAGCTTTTTGCTTGGCTCGGTTCCCGCTAGAATGCCCCGAAGCGGCGACCCTCAATGCAAACAGCGCCGACTTGAGGAAACCTCTGCAATGGCGCCCAAGGTCGCGCGCAAGCCTGTCCATGAACCGATAGTCGCTTCCCCGACGGATTCCTTCATCTGGCGGCAAGATGACTATCCATTGCCGTGGAGCGTCTGGAACGCGCATCCGGAATGCGAGATCCATCTGATCCGCAATGCAGAGGGTACCTGTCATATTGGCGACTATGTCGGCAGTTTCACCGCAGGTGATCTGTTCATAACAGGACGTGGGCTCGCCCATAACTGGGTGACCCCGCTGGCCCAGGATGAAGCAATAGAAGGCCGCGACGTGCTCATCCAGTTCGATGAGGATCGCATTTTGCGGACGGCCAGCGAATGGCCGGAACTTGCAAGCCTGAAGCCCTTTCTAATCGCCGCTCGCCGGGGGATGGTTTTTGAAGGAGAGACCAGGATGGCAGGTGGACAGCTGATGGAGGCGATCAGAGAGGCTCGCGGTGTCGAACGTCTTTCGCTGTTTCTCCAGTTGCTTCATGTGCTTTCGTCAAGCACAGAGCGACGGCTCCTCTCATCGGAAAACTTCGCACCGAATTCGGATCTCAATTCCCATCGAGCCATTCGTGACGTCCTGAGCTGGATGGCCGAAAATTGCGCCGATAACATCCGCCTGGCAGATCCGGCCGCGCGCGTCGGCATGACCGAGACGTCCTTCTCGCGCTTTTTCAAGCGCCATACCGGCACGACATTCAGCCGCTACCTCAGCGAATTGCGCATCGCCAAGGCATGCCAGGCCCTTGACCGAACAGATCTGGCGATCACCGCGGTTGCGCCGGAGGTCGGAGACGACAACCTCTCCAACTTCAATCGGGCGTTTCGTCTGTTACGCGGGATGCCACCGAGCCAGTATCGTGCGATCCGGCGGAAGATCCAAAACTGACGCTATTTTTCCTGGATATCCCGCCAGTCATACGCTCGAGTGTGCCGACGAGATAAAATTTCATCACATTCTCGCATAGCGGACGCTAGCTTCGGGAATGGCGGCGGCCTATTCCTCTGCCATCGCGGATATTTCTCCGCTTATCCAGCTCATCGGACGGCCCCCGGAATATTCGGGTATCCTGCCAGCACGAGCATTCAAGGGAGGCTTAAATGTCAGGACGGCTGCAAGGCAAGAACGCAATGATCACGGGTGCTGGAAGAGGTATCGGCCTTGCCTTCGCCAAGGCCTACATCGCAGAAGGCGCATGTGTTGCCATCTGCGACATCGATATCGCCCGCGCTGAAGCCGCAGCCAAGGAACTTGGCGAAAGCGCCATCGCGGTCAGGATGGACGTCACCAGCAAGGACAGCATCGACGAAGCCGTCTCCAAGGTGGCGCAGACTTTCGGCAGCATCGACATCCTTATAAACAATGCCGCCCTCTTCACAGCCGCCCCCATCGTGGAGATTACCGAGGCGGACTACCGGAAGGTCTTTGACGTCAACGTCTATGGCCCGCTATTCACCCTTCAGGCGGTCGCCAAGCAGATGATCGCGCAAGGCAAGGGCGGCAAGATCATCAATATGGCATCGCAGGCCGGCCGACGTGGAGAGCCACTCGTCGCGGTTTATTGCGCCACGAAGGCTGCCGTCATCAGCCTGACGCAGTCGGCTGCCCTGAACCTCATCGAGCACAAGATCAACGTCAATGCCATCGCGCCAGGCGTGGTGGACGGCGAGCATTGGGATGGTGTCGACGCATTTTTCGCGAAATACGAAAACAAGGCGCCGGGCCAGAAAAAGAAGGAAGTCGGCGCCGCCGTGCCTTACGGGCGCATGGGGACTGCGGAAGATCTTACGGGCATGGCGGTCTTTCTCGCATCATCCGATTCCGACTATGTCGTGGCACAGTGCTACAATGTCGACGGCGGTCAGTGGATGAGCTGAGTTTGACCTGCGGCGCGCCACGGCCGCCGTTTTGGATCAGAAGTCTATCCGCTCTTATTGAACGCGCTGATCCTTGATCAGCGCGTCTTCGCTTCTTGTCCTGCAATGGCGGTTGGAAATTCTTTGCCGGATTATTGCGCTCTTTGCCCGATCGTTGCTCGACACCAGCAGGTGATCTTGTTTTGCTTGCATATAACGGTGCTGTTTGTTCGCGATGGAGGTTTGGCATCAGCCTTGCTTCTCAGATGAAGGGTAGCGCCCGACACGATACAAAGCGAGTATGCGAGCACACATGAACCAGCAGGTTTTGGGGTCTGATCGTTCAACCGCCATGCAGTCGAATATTGCAGCTTCAGATATCAGGGCTGACTTCCGCGAAGCGATGTCCAAAGTTGGCGCTGCCGTCAACATCGTCACAAGCGATGGTCCTGCCGGTAAGGCCGGCTTTGCTGCCACCGCAGTCTGCAGCGTCAGTGATGCACCCCCGATGATGCTGGTCTGCCTGAACCGATCATCTTCTGCCTATGCCGCAACGATCGAAAACGGAGCGCTCTGCATCAACGTGCTGGCAGCCGAGCATGAGCCGCTGAGCAGGCTTTTCGGCGGCAAGACACCGGTGGAAGAAAGGTTCGGCGGTGCGAACTGGTCGGTCCTGACGACCGGCGCCCCTGCCCTTGAGGGTGCTCTCGCCTCAATCGACTGCCGGATCCGTACTGTCGCCGACGGTAACAGCCATGACATCCTGATCTGCGAGGTCGAGGCAATCCGGCAGCAGTCGGAAGGCGACGGGCTCGTCTACTTCAAGCGCCGCTACCATACCCTTCAGGGCGAGTACTGAAGCTTCCGTCGAAATTACAGCCAGTTTGAACAAATCCGTGCCGAGCCTCGATCACATTTGCCGTGATCGGCGTGGACGGGTTGTGCCGAAGCGTCTATCACCACCTTCAACTATTGCTCCGCGAGACCGATGGGGCTCGCCCAATTGAATGGTATCGACATGGACATTTCCTCTCCCTCCCGTCTTACCGAACTTGCTCATGGCGGCGGCTGTGGCTGCAAGCTCGCACCCGCGGTGCTGCAGAAGCTCCTCGCAGGCCAGCCGGCCGCCCAGCCGTTCAGCCAGCTTCTGGTCGGCAACGAAATGTCCGACGATGCGGCTGTCTGGCAGATCGATGATAATACCTGTGTCATCGCCACCACCGATTTCTTCATGCCGATGGTCGACGATCCCTATGATTTCGGCCGCATCGCCGCGACCAACGCGATTTCCGACGTCTATGCCATGGGCGGCAAGCCGATCATGGCGCTCGCCATCCTCGGCATGCCTATCAACAAGCTGGAGCCGGAAACGATCGGCAAGATTCTGGAAGGCGGCGCCGCCGTCTGCGGCCAGGCCGGCATTCCGGTCGCCGGCGGCCATTCGATCGACTCGGTCGAACCGATCTACGGGCTTGCCGTCATCGGCATCTGTCATCCCTCCCAGGTGCGCCGTAACGGTGGCGCCAAGGCGGGCGACAAGCTGATCCTCACCAAGGGCATTGGCATCGGCATCTATTCCTCGGCGATCAAGAAGAACGCGCTGCCGAAGGAGGCCTATGATGAGATGATCGCCTCGACGACGCTGCTCAACAAGGCCGGAACCAAGCTTGCCGCCAGCGCCGACGTGCATGCGATCACCGATGTAACCGGCTTCGGCATTCTCGGCCACGGGCTGGAAATGGCCCGCGCCTCGGACCTGACCCTGCGCCTCAAGCTCGCCGACATCCCGTTCCTGACCAAGGCGGAGGAACTGGCCGAGAAGGGCTTCATCACTGGTGCCTCCGGCCGCAACTGGGCAAGCTATGGCGAGGCGATCAATCTGCCTGCTGGGATGCCGGACTGGCAGCGCATGCTTCTAGCCGACCCGCAGACATCCGGTGGGCTGCTGGTCGCAGTCAGCGCGGGCAAGGCGGACGAACTGCTGCGGACAATCCGGGCTGCGGGCTATCCGCTCGCCGCCATTGTCGGTTCGGTGGAACAGGGCCCGGCGGCGATCGTCGTCGACTGACGTTTCGACCGGAACAAGGCCCCGGAACGAGCGTTGACGCGTAAGTCGTTAAGGAGGTAGCCCGATGTCCGTTCTTGATCGCCACTGTCCGAAAATCCTCGCCACTGCGGCGGCCCTGATGCTCGTCTCTGCAGGGGCGGCTTCCGCCCAATCTGCCGCCACCGGCACACCGCCATCCGGCCAGAGCCTCGAAAACAAGGTTGCCTGCAATTCCGCCGGCGTCGCGGAAGCCGCGACCAAGCCGGACACCAGTTCGGCTGCAGGTACATCGCCCGGCAATACCGGATCAACGGGCTGGACCGGCGGCACAGGTGGCGCCCATACGGCAACCAATCCTGCCGGAGCTCTGCCGGAATCCAAGACCTGGCAGCCGCCGACGGCGCGCGGGCTGGACCTTGCCATGGCGGTGCCGGCGGAGACCCCAGCAGCCAATCCAGATCAGGCCGACAAAGGCTGCTGAACAGGATCGCCTGACAGTTGAAATCAAAAAGGATTGATAGTCACGATTCCTGTTTCATTGTGACTTGTCTGGGAGTATGGCGGGCGATATTTTTCGCATAGCCGACAGGAGTTGAACCACCATGTTGAATCGCCGCCATTTCCTCGCGAATGCCGCATCGGCATCGCTCGCCGCCGCATTCTTTTCCAAGGGCTCTCTCGCATTCGCGGAAGAACAAAAGGCTGGTGCGTGGCGCACGTTCGAAGTGACCACCAAGGTCGATCTTACCGATGTCAACGGCCCGGCGAAGCTCTGGCTGCCGGTCATCCAGTCCGCCGGCAAATACCAGTCGGCCTACAACCCGCGTTGGGTCTCCGACAGCAAGTCCGTCGACCTGAAGAAGGATGCGGCCTCCGGCGCCGACGTGCTGGCCGCGGAATGGACTGCCGACGGCGAGCGCACGATCGAATTCGTCCAGACCGTCCAAACCCGCAACCGCACCGCAGACGGCGCGGTGGTTCCGCAGGCCGAACTCGATGCGGCCCTCGTCGGCACGCCGAGCGCCCCGATCGACGGCATCGTCAAGGACACCGCAATGAAAATTGTCGGCACTCGCGAGAAGGATGAGGACAAGGCCCGCGCGATCTATGAGTGGGTGGTCGAAAACACCTTCCGTGACGCCAATGTCGCCGGCTGTGGCGTCGGCAACGTCAAGGACATGCTGGAGACCGGCTATTTCGGCGGCAAATGCGCCGACATCAACAGCCTGTTCACAGCGCTTGCCCGCGCCGCCGGCCTGCCGGCCCGCGACGTCTTCGGCATCCGCGTCGCCAATTCCGCAGACTTCAAGACGCTCGGCCGTTCGGGCGACATCACCGGCGCCCAGCACTGTCGCGCAGAAGTCTACCTTCAGGGCCAGGGCTGGGTTCCGGTCGATCCGGCCGACGTCCGCAAGGTCGTGCTGGAAGAAAAGCTGCCGCTCGACAATGATGCGGTCCAAGCCTTCCGCGCCAAGGCTTTCGGCAACTGGGAAATGAACTGGGTCGGTTTCAACACTGCTCGTGACCTCGTGCTGCCGGGCAACTCGATCCAGCAGAATTTCTTCATGTATCCGGCAGCGTTCACCTCGCGCGGCGAAGTGGATTGCCTCAGCCCGAAGACCTTTGCGTACTCGATTTCGTCGAGGGAAATCACAGCCTGATTTGATTTCAGATCAGACGGAAAAGCCGCCCTCGAGGCGGCTTTTTTTGTGGACGGCTTGTTTGAGGCGAAGAGCGCGCCGCGATGCGATCTCCCTCCTTGTGGGGGAGATTACCAGCCAATATCAATGCGGCTTGATTTCCTCGATCGTCAGCCGAAGACCGTCCGCATTGAAGAATTCACCATCGCGGATCAGCGAGCGGTCCTCGTCCAGCTTGCGCACCAGCGTGGCAAGCCGGGACTTGGCTTGTCCGTCTTCGACGAGCCCTTCGCGGCCGGCGCGGTAGAAGACGGCGCCGGACCAGTTGACGCCGGCGCCCTTGAAGACATTCTTCATCTCCGGCCAACGCAGCTCATCGCCCACGACATGAAGATAGGCAGAGCGCAACAGCTCGACCTTCGTTTCCGTGATCGCTACCAAGATGAACAGCATGGTGAAGGAGCCGGCATCGGCATAGGTCTCGATGACCCAGTCGTCGAAATCGTTATCGGCGGGAGGCCCGGCGGGAGGTTTGCTCAAGATGTCTCTCCTGATGGCGGAAGAGAATGGGAGTCGAACCCACCCAAGACAGCGTCGCTGCCCCACCCGGATTTGAAGTCCGGACGCCCCACCGGGGACAGATCTCTTCCAGGCATTGATTTCGTTGCCATTTCATCAGAAACGGCGGTAGCGAAAACGGGTGATTGCTACCGCTTTGCCTTCGCCAAACTCACCTACCGCACGTCCGATCATCTCGTCAATCTGCGCCACGGCATTTGCCGGCGTGACCGGCATCACATCGGAGCGAAGAGGGTACATGACTGCCTAAGCCTCCTGCTGGATGCGCTCCTGAAGAGCGTCCGCGACGGCGTGCAGGAATTCCTTTCGGCGCTGGTCCAATGTCATCTCGGCATCGAGGTTGAGCGGCGCGCGGATCTTTTCCATAAAGCCCGAATGATCGTACTGATCGGAAGCCACGTTTACCTCGACCTCATCCATGAAATGCGCAAGAAGCGGCTCAAGAGCGAGGTTCTTATCCTTCTGATACTGGATGGCCATCTGTTGAGCGAGCTTTCGCATCTGTACATACGGGCCGAACGTGGCACTCATCTAAATTTCCCTTTCATTCGTCTGGCGTAAGCGACCTTAAATAGGTGCTGTTTGTGACGATCACGACAAATATTCGAGATTTATTAGCGGAATACCGTTTATCGATAGCTGACCGGCGGGCGACATTACGTTGACGGCAAGCTCTCCTGTTTGAAATCCGGTCAACGACGTCGCGGCCTGATCCATAACCGATCATAGCGCCAGAATGTCTATCGACGCGCCTCTCCCATCGCGGCATCAGGGAACAGCAGGGCCGAACAGATCGAGCCGATGCGGATTGATGCGGCGAAGATCGCCGCGCCGCAGGGTTACACCATGCCGATCGAAGAATTCGAGGATCTCGATTGCTACTTTCCTGCCGCTCGTCACCTTGTCACGGAAGGCCGTGGCCGTGAATTCCCCGTGTTCCGCCTCTGCCGCGACCTGCCGGATTATCTCCACCATCTCCGCCGTGGTAGTGCGGGTGAAGAAATGGTCGTGACGGATCTGGTCGACGCGGCCGAGCCGGGCGCAGAGTTTCAGCACGCGCCGGATTTCGCGCTCGTCGGTACCGAGCATGTCGGCGAAATCGCGCACCCGCGGCGGGCGGAAACGGTTCTCGTCGATCAGATGCGGCAGGATTTCGGCATAGAGGGCTTCTTCCGCTTCGCCGAGTTGGGCGACATGCCCGGGAAGCCGTACGAAGGCGCCTTCGAGCACGATATTGCCGGCGGTGACTTCGGCGCGAAGCACGGCAAGAAAGGCGGGGGCCGGCAGGCGCGGCGTCATGGCCATGCGCAAACGCTCGCGGCCCTGGCCCTGCAGTTCCGGGTTTTCAGCGTGGAAGGCGGTGAGCAGGTTGACCAGTTGCGTGGCAAAGGCGGCGCGGTGCCTTGCCGACATAGCGTAGCCGATGCCACCCGCTTCGACCAGCACGATGCCGGCGGCGTCGGTTGCGGCATTGAGTTGCGGCGGCGACATGGCCCGGTCGCGAGCAAAGGCGTTGAGATCGACCAGATAGGGTGGGGTGTCGAGTAGCGCGGAGAGCTGTTCGGAAGCGGTGGGCCTTGCCGCCGCCGTCAGCTGCTCGAGGCGTTCTGGCGTCCGGCGTTTTCGGGCTGGCGGCCGGAGGTCGATGAGAGAACCGCCACCGATCGTGCGCTGGGCGGAAACATCGCGCAAGATGAAACGATCGCCGACGGCGGCTGCGATCGGGCGGTCGAGCACGAGCTGGACACGGGCGGTGGCGCCGGGTGCGACCGGGCCTTCCAGCGGCACGATGCGCACGCCGGCCTCGACGCTTTCGTGATGGAAGCGGGCGGAAAACCACTGGCCGATCGCCTTCGGTTCGCTTGCCAGAACCGAAAGCTCGGCGTCGATGCGGTCGGTTGGCGCGTGCAGGACGGGATCGACCACCATGTCGCCGCGATGGATGGCATCCTTGGCGATCGCCTCGCCGGCGAGATTGAGCGCGCAGCGCTGGCCGGCAAAACCACGCTCGACCTGTTGGTTCTGCGCATGGATGGAGCGGACGCGAGCGGAAAGGCCGGAGGGCGAGACGATGACGGCATCACCGATCGCGACCGAACCGGAGAGAACCGTGCCGGTGACGACGGTGCCGGCGCCAGATAGGGTGAAGGACCGGTCGACGGCTAGCCGGAAACGGCCTTCGATGGCGGTTTCGACAGTGGCGCGTTCGGCTTCGGCCAGAATTTCCTTGAGGTCTTCGATGCCCTGTCCGGTCGATGCCGAGACCGGCAGAATGTCGATACCGCTCAGCCTCGTCGGAGCAAGCAGGGTGCGGATGTCGTTGGTGACGGCGGCAATTCGGTCGGCGTCGGCTAAATCGGCCTTGGTCAGCGCGACGATGCCGCGGTCGATGCCGAGCAAGTGGAGAATGGCGAGATGTTCGCGGGTCTGCGGCTTGATGCCGTCATCGGCGGCAATCACCAGCAGCGCGTAATCGATGCCGCCGGCGCCGGCGAGCATGGTGTGGATGAACTTTTCGTGGCCGGGCACGTCGATAAAGCCGGTCACGGCCTCGCCGGCAAATTTCGCATAGGCAAAGCCGAGATCGATGGTGATGCCGCGCGCCTTCTCTTCTTTCAGGCGGTCCGCATCCGTGCCGGTCAGCGCCTTCACCAGCGTCGTCTTGCCGTGATCGATATGGCCGGCGGTTCCGATGATCATGGCGCGCTTCCGGCCGCGATCGCTTCGCCAAGCGGCAGACGGGCGCGACGCTCGGCCTCCGCCGTCTCGGCTGACGAGAGACTGTCGCGGACGGGTTTGAGGAAGGGCTGAGCCAGCGCGCTGCCGCCATTGACGGCACGCAGCAGCCAGGCAAGTGCGGCGACGCGATCGACCGGCGTGCCGGCGCCCATGTGGCAGGCGGCGCCGAGCATGGCCTGCGCATCGGCATCGTCGCCTTCCGCGCCCTTGCGCCACCAGAGAACAGCCTGGGCCGGGTCGCGATCGACGCCGATGGCGTTGTGGTAAAGCATGCCGAGACGGGTCATCGAGGCGGCGACGCCGCCTTCCGCCGCGCGTTCGGCCCAGAGTTTTGCTTCGGCCGGATCGGAGGGGATGATCTCGCCTTCGAGCAGCAACCAGCTCAGCATGTCCTGCGAAGGTGCGTCTCCCTGTTCGGCGGCAAGCCGATAGAGCTTTGCGGCCTTCGCCGGATCGGCATCCGAGCCGGTGGCGTCGGAACCCTGCATGTGAAAGGCAGCGCAATTGCGCTGGCCGACGGGGTCGCCCGCCTCGGCCGACAATGTCAGCCATTTCAGCGCCAGCGGGCGGTCGGAGGGCACGCCGAGACCTTCGGCGAAACAGGCGCCGATATTGTTCTGAGCCCGGGCATTGCCGGCGCGAGCCAGCGGCTCCCATAACGCTAGCGCGGTCTCGTAGTCACCGGCCTTGGCGGCTGCCAGCGCTTCGTCCATCTGGGCTGCGGTCGGGTCAGACGCTATTTGCGGCTCCGCCCCGCGGCCTCGCAGGCGATCAAGCCACCGCATGGCTTGCACCTTCGGAAAAGCTGGCGATGAAGGCCGCCTCGTCGGTCAGGCAGCGCAGGTCGAGCACCATGGCGCCATCCTGCAGGCGTCCGAGGATCGGCCGCGGCAGCGAACGGAACAGTGCGGCCAGCGCTTCGAGCGCACTGCCCGAGGATGCGGTGATCCTCAGTCCCGCGCTCGGGATCGTGTCGACCGGCAGGGCGCCGGAACCGATCTGGCTGGAACAGGGGCAGATTTCGACGCCGTAGCCTTGCGGGCTCAACACGGCCGAGACCTGCGGCAACAGGCGCTCGGCCTGGGCGCGGATATCGGGTTCCTTGCGCGACAGCATGCGCAGCGTCGGCAGGCGTTCGCCGAGACGGTCGGGATCACGATAAAGCTTCAACGTGGCGGCCAGCGCGGCGATACGGATCTTGTCGGCGCGCAGCGCCCGCTTCAGCGGATTGCGGTTGATCTCGGCGATCAGGTCCCTGCGACCGACGATGAAACCGGCCTGTGGTCCGCCGAGCAGCTTGTCGCCGGAAAAAGTGACCAGATCGGCGCCCTCGGCCACCGCCTCGCGCACGGTCGGTTCCTTGGCGAGGCCGTAGCGCGACAGATCGACCAGCGTGCCGGAGCCGAGGTCGTTGAGCAGCGCCACGCCCATGTCGCTTGCGATCTTCGCCAGTTCAGCGCCTTCGACTTCGGCGGTAAAGCCTTCGATGCGATAATTCGACGTGTGGACCTTGAGGATCAGCGCCGTTTCCGGCCCGATCGCCTTGATGTAGTCCCTGGGATGGGTGCGATTGGTCGTGCCGACCTCGACAAGATCGACGCCGGCGCGCTCCATGATATCGGGCATGCGGAAGGCGCCGCCGATCTCGATCAGCTCGCCGCGCGAGACGATGGCCTGCCTGCCCGCGCCGACAGCATTCAATGCAATCAGCACCGCCGCCGCGTTGTTGTTGACGATCGTGGCATCCTCAGCGCCGGTCAGTTCGCAGAGGATGTCGCGCAGATGGCTGTCGCGCTCGCCGCGCTTGCCGGTATCGAGGTCGAATTCGAGTGCTGCCGCATCACGCATCGCATCGACAGCTGCCGCAATCGCCTCCTCGGCGAGAAGAGCCCGGCCGAGATTGGTGTGCAGCACGGTGCCGGTCAGATTGAAGAGCGGCCTCAGATTGGATTTGTCGAGATAACCGAGACGGCTTGCGAGCGAGGCGATGACGCCCGCCTCGTCCGGCAACGCGCCCCCTGCCCTCACCGCATCGCGGATCTCCGAGAGCACCTTGCGCAGCTCTTCGGTGACGACGGTGCGGCCATGGCTCTCGACAAGCGGAGCGACGGCCGGCGCCTTCAGCACCTGATCGACGGATGGCAGCGAGCGGAGATCGGCAAGACCCGACATCGGCTAATACCCGATCAGGAGTGGATCGAAGCCAGCACGCCGGTATTCGCTATCCTTCATCAGGAGATCGAGACCGAGGCTTGCGATATCGTCGGCGACGATTTCGAGCATCGGGTGCCGGTTCTGGTAGAAGATCTTCGTCCAGCTCTGACACTCGTCGCAGACCTCGGCCTTGATGACCGGCTCCTGCCCGCCCTCGATCTCGATGGCGCGGTAGCCAACGCCCTTGGTGGAGCCGCAGGACAGGCACTTGACCCGGACCTCGTTCCACATCGTGGCGCAGGACGAGCAGCAGGCGTAACGGGCGCCTTCGGCACCCTGCACACCGATCACCATGGAGCCGACCGGCTTGCCGCCGCAGCAGGGGCATACGCCGATCGAGACGGGTACCAGACCGTTTCCGTCAATGCCGGCGGCGAGCCGTGCGGCATGAACCTGGGTCGCGGCCGCGACATAGAGGTGATGCGCCAAGCTCTCGATCGGCAGGTTGTCGGCGATGACGTTGTCGACCATCCAGGTCAGCGTCTCATCATCGGCAGCGCGCACAGCTTCCAGCGCTTCGGCAGCGGCCGCCGGCTTTTCCAGCGACTGGGCGCGATCGAGGAACAGCTTCACCGTCTCGCGATAATCGTCGGACAGGACCATGGCCGCCCGGTCGATCGGCGGCATGGCAGCCTCGCGGGCGCGGCTCACCTGCTCGGCTGCGATCGGCTTGATGGGCGGAAGCTCGGCGACGAGATCCGCCTGGATGCGCACGATGCCGGCCAGGAATTTCAGATAGGGGGCGAGATTGCTCGCCTCAGAGAGAACCTCGAAGCGGGTGGCGCGCTCCTTGAAGAAACGGGCCGGGTTCGGCATCAGGGCGAAAGGCGCCTTGGAAATGCCCCCGATCATCGAGGGATCGGGCTGAATGGAAGATACGGACATTCTACCTCGCAGGGCCGACCGGCCACAGCTTTCATCTTGCGCATCGGCTTGAAGATCGCGTCGATCTTCGAAAGGCGCGTGCGTCATTGAAACGGATTGGGCGCTGCGCATCCAGGACGCGCAACGCCTTGGGCTCATTCTGCCGGATCGATCCTACCGCGTCCAGCCATGTCCTTGAACCACTTGCGGTGGTGGCGCCAGGCCCAGCCGCCGGTCACGGTACCGCGCGTCATGGCGCTGATCGTGCCGCGGGTCCAGATGGCCGCGTAGACATGCAGCATGAAGATCAGAATGATGGCGACAGCCGCGAGCGAATGGACCAGAAGTGCGACACGCTGGGTCGGAATGCTCGTGAGCTGACCAAAATACTGTTCCCAGGCCATGATGCCGGTGACGATCAGCACGATGATGAGCGAGGCCATGCCCCAGAAGATGAACTTCTGGCCGGCATTGTACTTGCCGAGTTCCGGCAGGCGCTCTTCATGACCACCGATCACGTCGCCGATCTGCGATGCCCATCGGACGTCATCGCGGTTCGGCAGGTTCAACTTCCACAACTGCGCAAACAGGATGAAGAAGGAGAAGAACAGCACGACGCCGATCCACGGATGGATCCAGCGCGTCGTCTGCCCGCCACCGAACAGTTCGGTGAGGAAGAACAGCGACGGATGGAACATGGCAAGACCGGAGATCAACAGCAGGATCAGGCTGATCGCCGTGATCCAGTGGTTGATGCGCTTGCCCGGTCCATAGCGGACCACCTCGACAGGCGGGCCGCGATGGATGGTATCCTCAGCCCCCACCTTGACGGCGGTGGCCTTGGCCGGCGCGGTATTGGCGGGCGTGCTCATCAGGCGTCCTCCTCACGCTTGTGGGCATGGTCCACGGTCTCGTCGACCAGTTCCTTCGCCTCTTCTTCCTCGTGCTTCGACACGCGGTTGGCCTTGCCGAACAGACCGTGCAGGATCGTGCCCGCGGCAGCCAGTCCCATGACGGCGAGGCCGGCATATTTGGTCGCGCCCTTCCAGGTCTGGACCACGGCCGAGATCTTCGGATCGACCGGCAGGTCGGCATAGATCTGCGGTTTGTCGTTGTGGTGCAGCACATACATGACATGCGTGCCACCGACGCCCGGCGGGTCGTAGAGACCGGCATTGGCATAGCCACGGGACTTGAGGTCGGCAATGCGGCCTTCCGCATGCTTCTTCATGTCTTCCTTGGTGCCGAAGACGATCGCCTGGGTGGGACAGGCCTTGGCGCAGGCCGGGCCTTGACCGACGGCGACACGGTCGGAACAGAGCGTGCATTTATACGCCCGATGATCTGCCTTCGAGATGCGGGGAATGTTGAAGGGACAGCCCTTCACGCAGTAGCCGCAGCCGATGCAGTTGTCGTGGACGAAGTCGACGATGCCGTTGGAATACTGCACGATCGCGCCGGGAGCCGGGCAGGCCTTGAGACAGCCCGGGTCGGCACAGTGCATGCAGCCGTCCTTGCGGATCAGCCATTCCAGATTGTCGGTCTCCGGGTTCACCCATTCGGTGAACCGCATGAGCGTGAACATGTCGGCGGTAAGGTCGTGCGGGTTGGTATAGTACCCGACGTTTTCGCCGATAACCGGATTGGTGTCGTTCCACTCGACGCATGCCGACTGGCAGGCCTTGCAGCCGATGCATTTCGACACGTCGATGAGTTTCGCGACGGGGTGAGCTGCCGCTCGGGCGGCGGCAGCTCGGATGTGGCAGAACGACGGATGAGGTCCTTCTGCGTCAGGTTGGTCTCCATCGGCTGCACCGGCGGATTGCTGACGGCGGTGCGCGGGCTGTCCATGGTATTGGCCATCAGACGCTTACCTCCTTATCCTTGGGTGCGGTCGAGGGTTCAATATTGACGAGGAACGCCTTCGATTCCGGGGTCTCGATATTGGCGTCACCGACAAAGGCTGCGAGCGAATTCGGGCCAAAGCCCTTCTTCGCCGAGCCGGTAAAGCCCCAGTGCAGCGGGATGCCGACGATATGAACCGGCTTTCCGTCGCAGATGAGGGGCCGGATGCGCTTCGTCACCACGGCCTTGGCCTTTACCGAACCGCGTTTCGACCACACGCGGACCCAACCGCCATTGGTGATCTTCTTCTCGGCCGCCAGCTCTTCCGAGATTTCCACGAAGAAGTCCGGCTGAAGCGCCGAGTTCACCCGGTTGTGCTTCGTCCAGTAGTGGAAATGTTCGGTCAGTCGGTAAGAGGTCGCCGCATAGGGGAACTCCGCCGACGTACCGAGCTGTTCGGCGTCCGACTGGAACACACGGGCAACCGGGTTGCCGCGCATTTTCCGGTTGAAGACGTTCTCGACCGGAGACTCGAAGGGCTCCATGTGAGCCGGGAACGGTCCGTCACGCATCATGCCCCGGGTGAAGAGGCGCGAAACGCCTTCCTGGTTCATGATGAACGGGCCGACATCCTGGGGTTTCGCCGTGGGAGCGATATCCGGAACGTCATAACCGGTCCACTTGGCACCATCCCATTCGAGCAGCTTGCGGGTCGGATCCCAGGGCTTGCCGTTGAGGTCCGCCGACGCACGGTTATAGAGCGTGCGGCGGTTCAGCGGCCAGGCGAAGGTCCAGCCCAGATAGGCGCCGGTTTCGTCCGGGTCGTGGTTGTCGCGACGGCCCATATTGTTGCCCTGCTCGTTCCAGCAGCCGGAATAGATCCAGCAGCCGGACATGGTGGAACCATCGTCCTTGAGCTGCGAGAAGTTGACCACCTGCTTGCCGGCGGCAACCAGAACCTTGGTCGGATCGGTCGGGTCCATGACATCGGTCAGCGCGCGGCCGTTGATCTCCTTCGCCAGCTCTTCCGCCGTCGGTTCGCCCGCGTCCTCGTAGTCCCAAGAGAGGTTGAGGATCGGATCGGGGAAGGCGCCGCCTTCCTTGCGATACAATTCCCGCATCCTCAGGAGGATCTGAGCGATGATCCAGGTATCGTGCTTTGCCTCCCCGGAGGCGAGCTCGCTTGCCAGTGCCACTGCAGCCAGCGGCCCGAATTGGTCAACGAACCGTCTTCTTCTGCAAAGCAGGTGGAAGGTAGCTGGAACACTTCGGTCTGGATCGATGCCGTGTCGACGTCGTTGAAGTCACCATGGTTCTCCCAGAAACGCGATGTTTCCGTTTCGAGCGGATCCATCGTGACCATGAACTTCAGCTTCGACAGAGACGAAGTGATCTTGCCACGATTGGGGAAGGCGAGGATCGGGTTAAAGCCCTGGCAGATATAGCCGTTGACCTTGCCGTTGTTCATCAGCTCGAACATACGAAGGATGTCGTATGCCGGAACGTCGAGCTTGGGCAGATAGTTGAACGCCCAGCCATTTTCGGCCGTCGCGGCGTCGCCCCACATGGCCTTCTGGAAGGAGACCATGAACTTCTTGTAGTTCTGCCAGTAGCTGGTCTGACCTGGACGAAGCGGCTTGAACAGGCGCGTCGACATATAGGTCTCGAAGTCGGTGTCCTTCTCGGTCGGCATCGTCAGATAGCCGGTCAGGAGGTGCGACATCAGACCGAGGTCGGTCAGGCCCTGGATGTTGGAGTGGCCGCGAAGGGCGTTCATGCCGCCACCGCGTACACCGATATTGCCGAGGATCAGCTGCAGCATCGCCATGGCGCGGATGTTCTGCGAACCCTTGGAGTGCTGGGTCCAGCCGAGCGCATACATCGACGTCATGGTCTTGGTCGGGGAAGAGCATTCCGCGATCATTTCGGCGACCTTCAGGAATTTCTCCTTAGGCGTACCGCAGATCTGTTCGACCATTTCCGGCGTGTAGGGGGCGAGATGCTCCTTTAACAGGTTCCAAACGCAACGGGGATGTTCAAGCGTCGGATCGGTGACGGCAAAGCCGTCCTCGCCGATAACGTAGTCCCAGCTCGACCGGTCATAGTCGCGCTTTTCCTCGTTATAGCCGGTGAACAGGCCGTCCTGATAGCCGAAGCCGTCCTTGACGATGAAGGCTGCGTTGGTGAACGCCTTCATGTATTCCCACTGCACCTTGCCGTTGTCGATACAGTATTTCATCACGCCGTTGAGGAACGCGATGTCGGATCCCTGGCGGATCGGTGCGTAATAATCCGACACGGAGGCCGTGCGGGTATAACGCGGGTCGACGACAATAAGCTTGGCGCCGCGGTGGGCCTTCGCTTCGGTCACCCATTTGAAACCACAAGGATGCGCTTCCGCCGCGTTGCCGCCCATGACGACGACGAGGTCGGTGTTCTTGATGTCAGTCCAGGCGTTGGTCATTGCGCCACGGCCGAATGTTGGGGCGAGACTCGCCACCGTTGGGCCGTGTCAGACGCGTGCCTGATTGTCGAAACCGACTATTCCTAAGGACTTGGCGAATTTGAAGGTTGCCCAAGCCGTTTCGTTGGAGGTGGCCGAGGCGGCAAGCATGCCCGTCGTCGTCCAGCGGTTCACGTCCAGACCATTCTCGTTCTTCAGGAGAAGGTTGGCGTCGCGGTCGTCCTTCATCAGCCGCGCGATGCGATCGAGAGCCTCGTCCCAGGACATGCGTTCGAACTTGTCCGAACCAGGCTTGCGGTGCATCGGATAAAGGAGACGGGTCGGGGACTTCACGAAGTCCTTGAGAGCCGCCCCTTGGGACAGAGCGTCCCGCGATTGGTCGGATGGTCGACATCGCCTTCGATGTGCATGACCTCCGCCTTGTCACCCTTGCGAACGTCACCCTTGGAATAGATGATGATGCCGCAGGCGACGGAACAGTAGGGACAGGTCTGTCGGGTTTCGGTGGTCATGGCCAGTTTGAAAGGCCGTACATGCGCTATTTCTGCAGCCTCAGCCTCGCTGAAGCCCAACGCACCCATGGAAGTCGCCGCGACACCTGCTCCGGCCAGCTTCAAGAAGCCACGCCTTGAGAGGTCCATATTCATTGTAATTGCTCTCCATTCTAGAGACGAACCAATGTGCGACATTATGCCTGGGTAGGTCTGTGTCAAGTTAACCAGCCACCGCGATGCCGATATTGTGACGGATTTCGACAAATCAGTTTCGGTTGAGATGGGTCACGCTAACCACACCTTCAAAAACTGCTTAAGTCGATAAATTCACGAAGGTTTTTCTTCAAATCCCGATCTTGGAGATGAAACTGCCTCGACAGTTTGAACCCATGCTCTACCTATGCTCCGATCCGTCACCCAACGCGCCGGCGTCAAGACCGGCTCGCCAGTCTAGGGAAGCTCCAATGTCGTTCACGAAGAAATTTGCAGGCCTGCTGTTTGCCCTGTCGATGACCGCCACCGCCGCCTCGGCGCAGGTTGTCGTCTCCTCCAAGATCGACACCGAGGGTGGCGTGCTCGGCAATGTCATCCTGTCGGTTCTCCAGGCCAACGGCATCGAGGCGACCGACCGGATCCAGCTTGGCGCGACACCGGTTCTGCGCAAGGCGATCACCGCCGGCGAAATCGATATCTACCCGGAATATACCGGCAATGGCGCCTTCTTCTTCGAAAAGGCCGACGATCCGGCCTGGAAGGATCCGGCCCAGGCCTATGAGACGGTGAAGAAGCTCGATCTCGACGCCAACAAGATCGTCTGGCTGACGCCGTCGCCCGCCAACAACACCTGGGGCATCGCCGTTCGTCAGGATGTCGCCCAGGAAAACAATCTGAAGACGCTTTCCGACTTCGGCAAGTTCATTGCCGGCGGAGGCAAGATCGTGCTCGCCGCCTCCTCGGAATTCGTCAATTCGGCAGCCGCCCTGCCTGCCTTCCAGACGACCTACGGGTTCAAGCTGAATTCCGACCAGCTGATCACGCTGTCCGGAGGCGACACGGCGGCCACGATCGCGGCCGCAGCCAACGAGACCAATGGTGCCAATGCGGCGATGGTCTACGGCACCGACGGCGGTATCGCACCGTCCGGCCTCGTCGTGCTGGAAGACGACAAGAAGGTCCAGCCGGTCTACCAGCCGGCACCGATCATCCGCCAGGCAACGCTCGAGAAGAACCCGAAGATCGAGGAACTGCTGAAGCCGGTCTTCGAAAAGCTCGATCTCGTGACGCTGCAGGAGTTGAACGGCCGCGTTCAGGTGGGCGGCGAACCGGCCAAGGCTGTGGCCGAAGACTTCCTCAAGAAGAACGGCTTCCTCAAGTAAGCCGCCAATAACATCAGGACACGAAACGAAAGGTCGGGCACGTTGCGGATTGGGCTGGAAAAGACGGGCGTATTGATGGCCGCCTTGATTCTCGCCGCGACGCTTGTCCTGCCCTTCGTGGTGGTAAAGCCGAACCGCATTCTCCAGGGGCAAGGGCGTTTGCTTTACGATCCCTTCCCACCTGGGCCGGGATCGGGTTGACCGCAGTGCTCGTGGCTATCGCGCTCTGCCTCATCCTACGCCTGCCGTCGACCATCAAGCTCGCACTTGCCATGGCGGCGCTCGTCGCCACAGTGCTGGCATTGGGCTGGGCGGCCCATGAGCAGCTGCCGCCCGGCAATACTTACGCCCGCATATCGCCCGGCTCCGGCCTCTGGGTGCTGCTTTTCGGCCTTTCTCTTGCGGCTGTCGATGCGATCGCAAGGCTCAAGCCATCGCCGCAATACCGCCTGCTGCTTCTCGTTGCCGCCATCGCGATCATCGGCGGCATATTCGCCTCCGGTGTGCTGGCGGAAATCTCGGTCGCCAAGGAATATATAAACCGGTCGCAGGCTTTCTGGGCAGAAATGTCCCGCCATGCGACGCTCGCTCTCGGCTCGATGATATTGGCCTTCGCAATCGGCCTTCCGATCGGCATCATCTGCCATCGCGTCTCATGGCTGCGAGCGGCATTGCTCAACAGTCTCAACATTCTCCAGACCATTCCGTCGATTGCGCTCTTCGGCCTGCTCATCCTGCCGCTCGGCTGGGTGGCAGCCAACGTGCCCGGCGCCTCGGCGATCGGCATTTCCGGCATCGGCGTCGCACCGGCCTTTGTCGCGCTGGTGCTCTATTCACTGCTCCCGGTCGTTGCCAACACGGTGGCGGGCCTGGAAAATGTGCCGCGCGAGGCCAATGACGCCGCCCGCGGCGCCGGCATGACGGACCTGCAGCGGCTCGTCTCGATCGAATTTCCCCTCACCTTCCCGAGCCTGCTTGCCGCCGTTCGCATCGTACTCATCCAGAATATCGGCATGGCAACGATCGCGGCGCTGATCGGCGGCGGCGGCATGGGCGTCTTCGTCTTCCAGGGGCTCGGCCAGTCGGCCATGGATCTCGTGCTTCTCGGCGCGCTGCCGACCGTCGCCATGTCCTTCGTAGCCGCCATCGTGCTCGATGCGCTGGTGGATTTCAGCAAAGCTCCCGGCACGGAGGCCCGTTCCGCATGATCGACATAAAATCCGTGACGAAACGCTATGACGGCAAGGCCGTGGTCGACCAAGTCTCCTTCACCGTTCCGGAAGGCTCGATCGCCGTTCTCGTCGGCACGTCCGGCTCCGGTAAGACAACGCTTCTGCGCATGATCAACCAGCTCGTTTCCCAGGACGAGGGCGAGATTCTCATCGATGGCGAGGACACGCGAAACATTGCCGGCCACGAGCTGCGGCGGCGCATCGGCTATGCGATCCAGGGACACGGCCTTTTTCCGCACAAGACAGTTGCGGAAAACATCGCGACCGTACCGCGGCTCCTGAAATGGGAGAAATCCCGCGTCGATGCCAAGGTGCGCGAACTGCTCGATCTCTTCCAGCTCGATCCCGCGCTTTATGCCAACCGTTATCCACATCAGCTCTCCGGCGGTCAGCAGCAGCGCGTCGGCGTTGCGCGGGCGCTTGCGGCCGAGCCTAAGATCCTGCTGATGGACGAACCTTTGGCGCGCTGGACCCGGTGCTTCGAGGAAAGGCGCAGGATGAACTTCTGTCGATCCAGAAGCGCTTCGGCACGACGATCGTGATCGTCACCCACGACATCAACGAGGCCTTCCATCTGGGTGATACGATCGCCGTGATGGATAAGGGCAGACTGCTGCAATACGGCCGCCCGCTCGATCTCTTGAAAGCGCCCGCCACGCCCTTCGTCGAGGGATTGGTCGGAACCTTCGACCGGCCCTTCCGGCTTCTGTCGCTCGGCACCGTAGCATCGGTCATCGAGCCGGGCGATGCCGGTGGCGCGCCGATTGAGGGCGGAAAGACGCAGCAGGAAGCGCTGGCGGCGCTGCTGTGGAGCGGGGCGGACGCCCTGCCGGTCGTCTCCGAAGACGGCAAACCTATCGGCCGCGTGCGGCTGCAAACCCTGCTCGGTCAGGCAGTCAGACCGCAATGAGCATCTGGCGCCTTATCCCCCGCCTGATACTTCTGGTTCTGCTGGTCGGCTTTCTTGCATCGCCGGAAAGCTTCGAGTTCGCCTTCAAGCCGCTGGTGCAGACCAATGCGCCGTCGATCTACAACCAGGGCAGCCTGGCATCGCTGACCTTTCTGCACGTGCGGATGGTGCTGTTCTCGACGGCGCTTGCCACGATCGTGGCGGTGCTGCTGGCGATCCTCGTTACCCGGCCCTTCGGAGCGGAATTCCTGCCGCTCGCCCGCACGGTGGTCAATATCGGCCAGACCTTTCCGCCGGTCGCCGTGCTGGCGCTTGCCGTGCCGGCCATGGGCTTCGGCAACGGTCCGACATTGGTCGCGTTGTTTCTCTATGCGCTGCTGCCGATCTTCGAGAACACCATGACGGCGCTGACGACTGTTCCGCAGAACGTCACGGATGCCGCCAAGGGTAACGGAATGACGCCGGCACAAATCTTCCGCCAGGTGGAACTGCCGCTCAGCCTGCCGATGATCGTCGGCGGGATCAAGATTTCCACCGTCATCGGCTTCGGCACGGCGACAATAGGCTCGACGGTGGCGGCGAAGACGCTGGGCGAAGTGATCATTGCCGGGCTGCAATCCAACAACCTTGCCTTCATCCTGCAGGGCGCGCTTCTCGTGGCAGCCCTGGCGATCCTCGTCTTCGACCTTCTGTCGATGCTGGAAAAATCGCTGATGAAATGGAAGGCCGCCTAGGCGGCCTTCACCTTACTCTTCGCCAGAACGCTGTACCTGCGGGCCAAGGATCTCGCGCTTTCCGACATGGTTCGGCGCACCGACGAGACCTTCCTGCTCCATCCGCTCGACCAGCGAAGCTGCACGATTGTAGCCGATCGAAAGACGGCGCTGGATGTAGGACGTCGAGCACTTCTTGTCCCGCTGGACGACCTTGACCGCGCGCTCGTATAGATCGTCGCCATTGTCTTCCGAGCCCATCGACGTCTGGTCGAAGACTGCTGCATCCTCTTCCTCCTCGACGCCGTCCTCTTCTTCGTCTTCGGTAACGCTGCCGAGGTAAGACGGCTGGCCCTGGGTCTTCAGGTGCGCAACGACTTTTTCAACTTCGTAATCCGAGACGAACGGGCCGTGGACACGGGCGATCCGCCCGCCGCCCTTCATGTGCAGCATGTCGCCCTGGCCGAGAAGATGCTCAGCGCCCTGCTCTCCGAGGATGGTGCGGCTGTCGATCTTCGACGTCACTTGGAAGGAGATGCGAGTCGGGAAGTTGGCCTTGATCGTACCGGTGATGACATCGACCGACGGACGTTGGGTGGCCATGATGAGGTGGATACCGGCCGCACGCGCCATCTGCGCCAGGCGCTGAATCGCGCCCTCGATCTCCTTGCCGGCGACCATCATCAGGTCGGCCATCTCGTCGACGATGACAACGATATAGGGCAGCGCCGTCAGATCGAGCGACTGTTCCTCGAAGATCTGCTCGCCGGTGCTGCGGTCAAAACCGACCGGCACGCTGATCATGATCGTTTCGCCCTTGTTGCGCGCTTCGGCAACGCGGGCGTTGAAGCCATCAATGTTGCGAACGTTGAGGCGCGACATCTTGCGATAGCGCTCTTCCATTTCGCGCACGGCCCATTTCAGCGCCAGCACGGCCTTCTTGGGATCGGTCACGACCGGCGTCAGCAGATGCGGGATGCCATCATAGACCGAGAGCTCCAGCATCTTCGGATCGACCATGATCAAGCGGCATTCTTCCGGACGCAGATGATAGAGCAGCGACAGGATCATCGTGTTGATGGCGACCGACTTGCCGGAGCCGGTGGTGCCGGCAACGAGAAGGTGCGGCATCTTTGCGAGCTCGGCGATAACCGGTTCGCCGCCGATCGTCTTGCCGAGGCAGAGCGGCAGGCGATAATCGGTTCCGATATAGGAATTGCTCTCGACCAGTTCGCGCAGATAGACAGTCTCGCGCTCTGCATTCGGCAGCTCGATGCCGATGACGTTGCGGCCCGGAATGACGGCAACGCGGGCCGACAGCGCCGACATCGAGCGGGCGATATCGTCCGAAAGGTTCATCACGCGGGACGACTTCACGCCCGGTGCCGGGGCAAATTCGTAGAGCGTGACGACCGGACCGGGGCGCACATCGATAATCTCGCCCTTGACTCCGAAATCCTCAAGGATGCTTTCGAGAAGCCCGGCGCTCTGTTCCAGCGCCTCCTGGCTCATCGTCTGCTCTTCGCGCGGCTCAGCGTGCTGAAGCAAGTCGATATCCGGGAACGTATAGTCCTCGGCAAATTGCAGGACGCGCGGTTTGCGTGCGACCTGCTGCGCGGCCGGCATCTCGATCGTCTGAACGGTCGGGGCAATCGCCGGCTCGGCATTCACCTGCGCCTCGACTGCCGGCAACGGCTGGTGTTCAACATGGATCGGAGCGGGCATTGCCTCGCGGACCGCAACCTGACGGTAAAGGTGGATTGCGGACGTAGCATCACCCCGAACAGGTGCCGGGATCGGCGCCTGTTCGATGGAGGCTGGTGCGGGCGCGGGCGGCACGAACCGCTTGACCGTAGGGGACAATGCGGCCGCCTTGCGGGGAGCAGGATCCGGTGTCGACGACAATGAGCGGACAGCAACCTTGGCCTCGACATTTTCCGATGCGCCGAGGCTCATCATTTCCCAGATCAGGTGATCGGGGATCGTGGTCATGCGGCGGGTTGGCGCGACCTGAGGCTCAGTTGCCTGTGGTGCGGCTTGCGTGACGGGCTGGTGCTGGAGGGGCTGTTCGACAAGCCGCTGCACGGCGGCGTCGATGGGCTGGGAGATCGGAGCTGCGTTTTCGCCGGCGGCAAATGCCTGGACGATCCGGCGCTGGAGATTATTCACCTGGAAACCTGCATGGATATGAGTGTGCGGTAGCTGGGCCCGGCCAGCGGGCGCAGCGACAATATGGGCAGGCGAAACGATCGCCTGCTCGGCATTCGGCGCGTCGACGACCGCTTCGGCCTCCGGCTTAGCCGGGCTGCGGCCCGGCGTGCGGGTAAAGCGGACATTGGGACCTAGGATAAAGGCGCGCTGCCAGGTCGGGAGTTTGTCCGGGTCAAGCTCGACCGCCGGGATCGGCTCAGGCAGCGGCAACGGATGATCAGGATCATTGGCCGCCACGAACTCCTGTTCGTTGCTCCAATTTGCGCTGTCGATCGGGGAAATGTCTTTGCGGGAAGGCGGGAAATTCATGCTACGCGAAACCATCAAACAACGTGTTCACACCAGCCCCTGTTAATAAAATGCAAACCTTAACCAGGTGTTTCCGCAGCGCGTTTTTTGCCGCTCATTTTGAGACAAACAGAGCAGTCGGGCAGCGATCCAAGACCGCCAGCATCAAACAAAATTCAATTTATTTAGCGACTTAATGTCGATCTACATATTCGCTACGCACAATACCGTGGCGTTGCAGCTTGTCATAAAATGTCTTGCGCGGGATGCCGAGCGCGGCAATCGTCGCCTGCACGTCCCCGCCGCATTCCGTCAGCGTTTCACGGATGATATCGGCCTCGAAGCGCTCTAGTCGATCCGGAAGCGAGGCCTCGCCCGACGCTTCGATCTGCTTTGCCGGCATGGGATCCGATGGCTCCAGCCCGAGTACGAATCGCTCCGCATAGTGGGACAATTCGCGGACATTGCCCGGCCAAGAATGGTCGCGCAGATGATCAATCACCGGACGAGGCATAACGGGCACGTCGCGGTCGAAGCGACGGCTGGCCTTGCGGGTAAAATAGTTAAAGAGAAGGGGACGTCTTCCCTGCGCTCCCGCAACGGCGGAATGGTCAGTGTCACGACGTTCAGGCGGTAATAAAGGTCCTCGCGAAAGATCGCCCGCTGGTCCGGCTGGCCGAGATCGACCTTGGAAGCAGCGATGACGCGAAGGTCGACCGGGCGGACCTCGTTGGTCCCGAGCGGCGTCACCTCGCGCATTTCGAGCACCCGCAGCATCTGGACCTGGGTCGACAGCGGCATGCTCTCGATCTCGTCGAGAAACAGGGTGCCGCCGCTCGAATGCTCAATGCGGCCGACACGCTTCTTCTGGGCTCCGGTAAAAGCGCCGGCCTCATGGCCAAAAAGCTCGCTCTCGATAACCTGTTCCGGCAGCGCGCCGCAATTCAGCGCGACGAAATTGCCGCTCGCCCGACGGCCCCAGGCATGCAGCGCGCCGGCGACGACCTCCTTGCCGCTACCCGTTTCCCCGGTGACCAGCACATCCACGTCGGTGTCGGCGATCTGGCGCAGCATATGCCGCAACCGCTCCATGACCGGCGTCTGGCCGATCAGCGGAAAACCATCCTCACCATTCCTATCGCCGGCTTTCAATTGGCGATTTTCCATCACAAGGCTACGCTTTTCCGCCGCATGGCGGACACATTGGATGAGACGTTCTGCCGGAAACGGCTTGGCCAGGAAGTCATAAGCTCCATCCTGAATAGCCTTCACCGCCATCGGGATGTCGCCATGGCCCGTCATCAGGACGACCGGTATTTCGCGGTCGAAACCTGATATGCGCTCAAACAGTTGCAGCCCGTCCAGGCCGGGCATGCGGATATCGGTAACGACGACACCTGGGAATGTGTTGTCCAGTTGCGCCAGCGCCTCGCTGCCGGACGAAAACGGCCGAACATCGAAGCCGGCTAGGCTCAGGGTCTGGCCGGTCGCCCGCAACAGATCCTTGTCGTCATCGATGAGAAATACCGGCACGCTCATTCGTCAGCCCTTTTCAGATGAACGGTAAAGCCGGTGCCGCCCTCACCGGTCTCGACGGTCAGCCTGCCACCATAATCGGAGACAATGTCCTTGCAGATCACCAGACCGAGGCCGAGGCCCTTATCCTTGGAGGAATTGAACGGTTGGAACAGCTCGGCCAGGATTTCCTCCGCAATGCCCGGACCGTTGTCGGCTACCGTGATGGCGACTTCCCTGCCGGAGGCGATCGCGGACACGGTAACCCGGCCATTGCCGCGGTCCTCCACGGCCTCCAATGCATTCTGCAGGAGGTTGATGAACACCTGTTCGAGGCGGAGGCGGCTTCCCATGACCTCCAGATCATCGGGCACCCGGTCGATGGCCAGCTTGTCCAGGGAACCGGTGAAGCGGCTCTTCAAAAGCATGACTGCGCCTTCGAGTACCTCACCGAGTGACACCGGCTCTGCTGCTGTCCGGCCTCGACGAGCAAGCGCCTTCAAATCGTCAGTGATCGCGCCGATCTGATCCGTCAGTCCAGCAATCAGATCGAGATTTTCCTTGAGTGGCTCGACCTGCTGCCGTTCGAGAAAGACCTTGGAATTGTCGGCATAAGCCCTGATCGTCGCGACCGGCTGATTGATTTCGTGGGCCACCCCTGCGGCGACTTGGCCGAGAATTGCCAAGCGGTTGGCCTGCACCAGATCCTGCTGCACCGCCTGCAGCTTCGTTTCCGTCGTGCGGTGGTTGGAAATTTCTGCCTGCAGGCTGTCGCGGGTGAGGCTGAGAGCACGCGTTCTCTCGACGACCCGCCGCTCCAGCTCCTCGCGCGCAGCCTTCTGCAGAACCATCGCCGTCTGCGCCATCTGCCGACGCCGGATCCATACGGCAGCCACCGCGAAGACGACCAGAAGCGCCACCCCCAACAATCGGAACTCGCGCATATCCGCGGCAACGGCTCCATCGATCGGCAGGAGATATTGAAAACTCCAGTCCGTCGAGACAACAGGAACCATGATCTGCAGATAACGAACCGCCCCGCCGCCCGGCAGGAAAACACGTACGATGGACGCATCCGATGCGAGCTTTTCCAGCTCAGCCAAAGGCAGCGGCGTGAGCGAAGCGTCACCGAACTGCAGGCTGTCGCGGATGGATGCCAGGCTTGACGACGGCAACGGCTCAGTGGTCATGAAGCGCCAGGACGGCACGCTTGTGATCAGCACTACATGATTGTCGTCGGTGACGAAGGACGGCCGCTGCGTGTCGCGCCAATCGGCCTCCAACTGATCGAACTCCATCTTGGCGACAACGACACCAAGCGGCTTTTCCGCCGGGCCGACCCGGTGAGAGATGTACAAGCCCGGCCGATTGCTTACGGAACCGAGCGCAAAATGTTCGCCGCCACCTTCCCGCATTCCGCGCGAGAAATAGCTGCGGAACGTATAGTCGTTGCCGACAAAGCTCTTTTCCTCGCGCCAGTTGCTGGCGGAGATCGCAATGCCATCGGCGCCGACGACATAGATCACCGCAGCCTTGGTGGGCGCGATCAAGTCTTCGAGCTTGCGGCTGAGAGCGATCCTTGCGGTCGGCTCGTTGCTTGACAGCGCATCTTCGACGTCCCGATCTCGGGCCAGCAGGAGCGGCAGCGCCCGCGGACGCTCAAGAACCGCACGCAACAGGGCCACCTTCAGGTTTGCCTCTGTCCTGCCTTGAGCGGAAAGTGTCGATAACGCCGACGCCCGGCCGTATATGCCGGCAACATAGAAAACCGCCGCGCAGGCCATCAACAACGCAAGGCCGAAGACGATCCATGTGCGCCGGGAAGGTGCAGGAGGCTCTTTGTTCTGACTTTCTGACACGACGGCATTTGAGCATAAATCCGCACAATGAGCAAATCCACAGGTGCGGAAATTCGCTCAAATTCGGCATCACGAGTTAAGGCCGCAAATTTAAACGATTAAAATCAAGACTTTATGACGCAGACTCCAAACTGGCACGCCGCTTGCTGCCGATCTCCTGACATCAATGCGCCCGGGAAGAGCCAATAGTTGGTTGTGGCGCGATGGAGGACCTAATGATTGAAGTACCCGCATCCACGCAGCCGCGTGCACCCCTGCCATTCTACCGCCACCTGTATGTTCAGGTTATTGCCGCCATCGTCGCCGGCATGCTGATCGGCCACTACTGGCCTGATTTCGGCGCCAGCCTGAAGCCGCTCGGTGACGCCTTCATCCGGCTCGTCAAGATGATCATCGCGCCGGTGATCTTCCTCACGGTCGCCACCGGCATTGCCGGTATGTCGGACCTGAAGAAGGTCGGCCGCGTCGCCGGTAAGGCAATGATCTACTTCCTGGCGTTTTCGACTCTGGCACTGATCGTCGGCCTGATCGTCGGCAATCTGCTGCAGCCTGGCGCCGGCATGAACATCGACCCGGCCACGCTCGACGGCAAGGCCGTCGCGACATATGCCACCAAGGCGCATGAGACGACGATTACCGGCTTCCTGATGAACATCATTCCGGAAACCATCGTCGGTGCGTTTGCCCAGGGCGACATCCTGCAGGTCCTGTTCTTCTCGGTCCTGTTCGGTATCGCGCTCGGCATGGTCGGCGAAAAGGGCAAGCCGGTCACGGATTTCCTGACCGCGCTTACCGCCCCGGTATTCCGCCTCGTCGCCATCCTGATGAAGGCTGCCCCGATCGGCGCCTTCGGTGCCATGGCATTCACCATCGGCAAGTACGGCATCGGCTCGGTCGCAAACCTCGCCTTCCTCATCCTCACCTTCTACATTACGGCTGTGCTCTTCGTCGTCGTGGTTCTCGGTGCGGTGGCGAAGTATAACGGCTTCTCGATCTTCGCTCTGCTGCGGTACATCAAGGAAGAGCTGTTGCTCGTTCTCGGCACATCCTCTTCGGAAGCCGCCCTGCCGAACTTGATGCAGAAGATGGAACGTGCCGGCTGCAAGCGCTCGGTTGTTGGTCTGGTCATCCCGACCGGCTACTCGTTCAACCTCGACGGCACCAACATCTACATGACGCTGGCGGCACTGTTCATTGCCCAGGCAACCGGCATCGATCTGTCGCTCACCGACCAGATCCTGCTGCTGCTCGTCGCAATGCTCTCTTCCAAGGGTGCAGCAGGCATTACCGGTGCGGGCTTCATCACGCTGGCCGCGACGCTCTCCGTCGTTCCCTCGGTTCCGGTTGCCGGCATGGCGCTGATCCTCGGCATCGACCGCTTCATGTCGGAATGCCGCGCGCTGACCAACCTCGTCGGCAACGCGGTCGCCACGATCGTCGTTGCCCGCTGGGAAGGCGAGCTCGACAAGGATATGCTGGACACTGCCCTTGCCGGTGGCTCCACCGACAATGCAACGGGCCGTCTTCAGCCCGCAGAATAAGCCTCCCAAGGCAAATGCGGGGCAGCAATGTCCCGCCTCGATCTGCCGCCTCCGGGCGGCAGATCTGTTTTCAGCGCTCCGTCAGGCGAGGCTCTTGCCAAAACGGGCATAACTTTCAGCCAGAACTGTCGTCCCGGCGCCCGGTTTTTGCGGGCGCTTGTAAACACCGCCGACGACATCCGCCGGTTCCTCGAAATGGTCCTTGATCCAGGGGATATACTCGAGAATCGTAGAGGCCGGATGCCAGTAGCTCAGATGCACATGAACCTGGCTCATCTCGCCCGCATGGGGCACGACCGGGAGGCGATGCGCCAGCGCCAGATCGGCCACCTGGATGAATTCCGTGATCCCGCCGAGCCGCGTGACGTCCGGCTGGACATAGGCGACTGCGCCGGCGCTGATGAATGACCGGAACGCGTCGACCGTATAAAGCTGCTCACCAAGCGCCACGGGAATGGTCGATGAGCGCGCCAGAAGCCGATGGCTCTCTACATCGTCATACCACAGGGGTTCTTCGAACCAGTAGATATCGAGGCCGCGGGACTGCTCGCAGAATCGCTGGCAGGTGGGTAGATCCCATTTTCCGTTGCCGTCGATGGCGATACGCACATCCGGACCAAGCCGCTTGCGAACCGCCTCCAGCCTGCGCACGTCGACATTCGGATCATCATGCCCAACCTTCAGCTTGATCCGGGTAAAGCCATCCTCTTCCACCGCACGGGCGGAACCGGACAAGAGATCGTCCAACGAGAAGGACAGCCAGCCGATATCGGTATTGTAGGCCTCCAGCCGGTCGGTTCTTGCGCCGCCGAGATAGGCCCAAAGCGGCAGCCCGGCCTTCTTGCTCTTCAAATCCCATATCGCCACATCGACCGCGGCTAGCGCCAGTTGCGTAATTCCGGCCCGGCCGACCCATTGCAGGGATGGATAACGGGCAAGCTTCGTCCAAAGCCGCTGATGGTCATTGGCATCCTCGCCGATCAATAGCGGCGCATAGCAGTCCCGGATACAGGCGGTGATCAGCCGATCGGACGGCAGATGTGCGTGGGTTCCAGTAAAGCCGTATCCGGTCAGCCCATCTGTCGTGGTAATCACCACCCCGACCACGCCCCAATGGGTGATGCTGTGCGTCGAATCCGAAATCGAATCTGAAGTCAGCGGCAGATGCAGGATGAACGGTTCCAGCGATTTGATCTTCATATTGGCTCCTCCCAATAATCGTTGGTTCAAATGAATTCGACGTCGCGCAGGCGCTCCAGATAGGGGATATCCGGCAGCGAAAGGCCGCGCGCTGCCCGGGCGATGCGCAGCATGGCTCGCTCCCGCGAGATTTTGAGATGGTCCACCAACGCGTCCCGTGCATCGGCGATCCTGCCGGCCATCAGACGCTCGAACACGTCAAGATGCTCGATCAGAAACGGTTCTTCGGTGATGGACGGTGATTTCGGTTGGTAGAGGCGGTGGTGCGCGACGAGGACTGCCTGCGGCAGGCTGATCGCCTGCATCAGGGGTGGATTATCGCAATATCCCAGCAGCTCGCTGTGAAGCTGGTGCTCTATCCGGTCCAACGTCTCGCCATCCGCCCCTTCGCCGGCTCGAATGGCCTTTTCCAGGTCCGCCAGCAGATGCGACAACAAATCGTCCGGCAGTCGGGGAAAAGCCTGCGCGAGGGCAAGCGGCTCCAGCGTCCAGCGCAGTTCATAGAGCTGATTGACATGCGTGGTCGTCAGTGCTGGGACATGCCAGCGCCCGTTGTCATCCTTGCCAACGATGCCGCGTTGCTGAAGCCTTGCCACGACCTCGCGCGCGACCGTTCGGCTAACCCCAAAGGATTTGGCGAGCGCTGCCTCGTTGAGCCGCCAGCTGGCAATCGACGTGCGCGAGACGATGTCCATCTCCACCTGCCGATAGATCAGCTCCCAGCTCGCCAAGAAGTGTAGTCGAACATCATCTGAATGGATTGCCTCACATGGCGGCGTATCGCATTTCTCCGCACCGATCCCATCGATGCCCGTCACTATGCTATAGCCCCTGCCCTCACGTTTGCGGACCAACCCCATGGCCTCAAGCTCGACAAGCGCCTGACGCGCTGGTGCGCGGCTGATACCGAAGCGAGCCGCGACCGTTGTCTCGTTGAGCCTTGCTGCATCAGGCCATCTTCCGCTCCGAATCTCGGATGCCATCACCTCAAGCGCCCGCTGATAGAGCCGCGGCGAGCGCCCGGCGGCAATGCCGTCCGTCCCATCACCCATGCCTGCTCCTCCTCAGCTCAGCGAAATTCGTCCACCCGTCGTCAGATCATTCATTTGCATCTGTCGAAATCAATGTCTAGTGTACACAAAAGACATTAATGGGCAGGGAGCAGCATGGACGTCATTCAGCAGAAGGTATCGCTCGTTGATCTCGACCGGTTCTGCCGCGAGGTTCTGACGGGATGCGGAGCCGACCAGGCGACCTCCGACGCGACGACGCGGGCACTCATGCATGCGACACGCTGTGGGGTGGACAGCCACGGCGTCCGCTTGCTCGATCACTATGTCAGGGCGCTGGAGGGCGGCCGGCTCAACAAGACGCCCAATGTTAAAAAGACTTCAGGCTTCTGGCGCCGTCGAGACGCTGGACGCGGATCATGCGCAAGGCGCAGTCGGCGGCTATGCAGCGATGGAAAGAGCCATCGAGCTTGCTCGTCAATTTGGGATAGCCGCCGTCGGCATTCGCAACGGCTCGCATTTCGGTGCGGCAGGCGCCTATTCGATCGAAGCGGCGAAACAGGGATTGATCGGCCTCTCCTTCTGCAATTCGGACAGTTTCGTGCGCCTGCATGACGGCGCTACTCGCTTCCACGGTACGAATCCGATTTCCATGGCCGTGCCGATAGCCGGCGAGGCCCCGTGGCTGCTCGATATGGCGACCAGCGCCGTGCCCTTCAATCGTGTCATGCTTTACCGCAGCACCAGCACCACATTGCCGGAAGGTGTCGCATCCAATGATGCTGGCATCGATACGACCGACCCGCAGATCGCGGAGATGCTGGCGCCTCGTCGGCGCGGCCTTTGGTTTCAAAGGGGCGGCTCTGGCGGGCATAGCCGAGATTTTCAGCGCCGTGCTGACCGGCATGCGCCTGAGCTTCGACATCCCGCCGATGGGCGGTGAGGACATGAAAACACCGCGGCAGCTCGGCGCCTTCGTGATGGCCATCATGCCCGAAGCCTTTGGCGACCGCGCAACCTTTGAGGCCGGGATGAAGCGCTATGTGGAGACACTGCGCGCATCCCCCGCCCGCGACGGCGCGGACGTCATGGCGCCAGGTGATCGGGAATGGCAGGTCGCCCGCCACCGCGAAGCCCACGGCGTCGAGCTGGATCCGGTGACGCGAGAGGCCTTCGGGGTTCTTGCCAAGACCTATAGCGTGAAACCGCTCCTATAAAATTCCAATAGCCGCTTGACGGATAAAAATTGGTAAGACAATCTGACCAGATGGCATCTGGAGGAGAATGATGCCGGGAGGGCTTCATGTTTGTCGCGCTTGAGCCACGCAGGCTTTATCGCCAGGCTGCAGAACAGTTGCGTAGTCTGATCCAATCGGGAGAGATCCCGGTCGGTGAACGGCTGCCGGCCGAGCGGGATCTGGCCGAGCGTCTTGGCGTTTCACGCCCGACAGTGCGGGAAGCTCTGATCGTGCTGGAGGTCGAAGGGTTGGTGCAGATCCGCATGGGCTCCGGCGTCTACGTCAACAGCAGGGCCACCGATGCAAGCCAGGTTCTTGCCGCCGATGACAGCGAGGGACCGTTCGAAATTCTGCAAGCGCGCTGCCTGATAGAAAGCGCTATTGCCGAAGAGGCTGCAAGACGTGTCAACGCAGCCGCCATCGAGCGCATCGACCAGATCCTAGAGGAGATGGAAGGCGCGTTGGGAGATTCTGAGCGGGCGCTCATGCTCGACCGGGCCTTTCATACCGCAATCGCCGATATCATCGGCAATTCGGCGCTCAACGTGTTCACAGGGTTGATCTACGACAAGCGCTCCTCGCCCTTCTTCGAAAAGCTCGCAAGCTATTTCGAGGGCCCGCATACGTGGCGGGCAGCGCTTGAGGAACACAGGGTCATACGGGATGCGCTGGCGGCGGGAGACCCGGCAGCATCGCGCGAGGCCATGCGAATGCATCTGACGCAGTCGCAGAAGAGATTCTCGGAAAGCTTCGGGGAGGAGCCGACGAGAGAGGAGTGATCGCGACCGCTCGGGAGGCGGCCGATCAAGGGAGCAATCTGAACGTAATTCGGGAGGAGAGAATGAGTTCAAGATTTAATATGCTGCTCGGCGCAGCAGCCGTCGTCATGGCGTCGGCATTGTCCGCGCATGCGCAGGAAACGCTGAAATGGGCGCATGTCTACGAGACATCCGAACCATTCCATACGGAATCGGTCTGGGCGGCTCAAGAAATCGCCAAGCGCACCAACAACCGCTACAAGATCGATGTCTATCCGGCATCGCAGCTCGGCAAGGAAGCCGACATCAACCAGGGCCTGAAGCTCGGCACGGTCGATATGATCATCTCGGGTTCGAGCTTCGCGGCCCGTGACTACAAGCCGATCGGCGTCACCTATTTCCCCTATATCTTCCGCGATCCGAGCCATCTGATCGCCTATACCAAGAGCGACGTCTTCAAGCGCCTTGCAAAGGGCTATGAGGACAAGACCGGCAATGTGATCACCGCCGTCAGCTATTACGGCACGCGTCACACGACATCGAACACCGACATCACCAAATGCGCCGATCTCAAGGGCGTGAAGATGCGGGTGCCGGACGTTCCGGCCTATCTCGCCATGCCACGCGCCTGCGGCGCCAACACGACGCCGATTGCATTCGCCGAAGTCTATCTGGCACTGCAGAACGGCACCGTCGACGCCCAGGAAAATCCGCTGACGACGATCGAAGCGAAGAAATTCTTCGAAGTGCAGAAGAATATCGTTCTCTCCGGCCATATCGTCGATCACCTGAACACGGTCGTTTCCAAGAGCCGTTGGGCGAGCCTCTCTGACGAAGACAAGCAGATCTTCCGCGAAGTCATGCAGGAAGCCGCGGCCAAGACGACGAAGATCATCGAGGAGCGTGAAAAGTCACTCGTCGACGACTTCAAGAAGCGCGGCCTCAACGTCGTCGAAGTCGACAAGGCCGACTTTGAGAAGAACGTGCTCGAAAAGGTGACCTTCGAAGAGTTCGGCTACGACAAGGCCGACTGGGAAGCGATCCGCGCCATCAAGTGATCCCGTTCGGCGCGGTTTGAATAGAAGCCGCGCCGGCTTCTCATGAATGGGACAAGCTCATGACGACAATCCAAGAGGTTCATACTCAGGTCACGCCTGAGGAACTCGCGCATACCTTCGACGAAGCACCTGTCGATGTCGATCTGAAGGCCTATGCCTTCGAGGACTGGATCACGCTGGCGCTGTTCTGGCTGATGACGGGCTGCGTCTTCCTGCAGTTCTTCACCCGCTATGTCCTGAACGACAGCTATGCCTGGACGGAGGAGATTGCGGTCAACTGTTTGATCGGCGTCGTGTTTCTGGGTGCCGTCATGTGCGTGCGCATGTCGCGTCATATCCAGGTCGACGTGCTCTATCATTATCTGCCGGCCCATGTGACACGGGTCATGGCAACCATCGTCGACATCATCCGCATTGGTTTCTTCGCCTACGGCTCCTGGCTGATGTGGCGCTATATGGAGATCGTCGCCGGCGAAGAGATGGTGACCGTCGCCCTGCCGCGTGGGATCGTCTTCTATTCGGTTCTGGCGGCCTTCGTGCTGATGCTGTTCCGCTCCATCCAGGTATTCATCGCCAACATGCGCCGTGGCTATTCGGTGCTGGAACGGCCCGAAGCCTTCCAGAGCGAGGGCTGAGCCATGCTGCTTCTGATCGGATCCTTTCTGCTTTTGATGATCATCGGCGTACCCGTTGCCATCTCGATGGCCACCTCGTCGCTCGCCTATATCGTCTTCTATGGCGTGGCACCGGATATCATCGCCGCGCAACGCCTGATCGCCGGCGTCGAGAGCTTCCCGCTGCTCGCCGTGCCCTTCTTCATTCTCGCCGGCAACCTGATGAACATCGCCGGAGTGACCGGCCGCATCTATTCCTTCGCCGTCGCCCTCGTCGGCTGGATGAAGGGCGGGCTTGCGCAGGTCAACATCATCGGCTCGGTGGTCTTTTCCGGCATGTCCGGCACGGCCCTGGCAGACGCGGCCGGCATCGGCACGATCGAGATTAAGGCGATGAAGGATCACGGCTATCCGGTCGAGGCCGCCGTCGGCGTCACGGCCGCATCCGCCACGCTCGGACCGATCTTCCCGCCGTCCTTGCCCTTCGTCATCTATGGCATGATGGCCAATGTCTCGATTGGCGCACTGTTCATGGCCGGCATCGTTCCCGGCGTGGTGATGACCGTCCTTATGATGATTACGGTCGCCGTCTTCGCCTTCATCAAACACTGGGGTTCGGACACGCCTTTCAGCTTCAAGAATCTTTCCGGTGCATCGCTGGAAGTTCTTGTCGTGATGATGGTGCCGCTCGGCATTTATCTGCTGACGTTTTTGGGCCTATCGCTCAACATGGCAGTCGGCATCGCGCTTCTCGTGCTTATCGCAGCCGACTGGTATTTCGACTTCTCGGCGGTGATGGCGCTGATGACGCCGGTGATCCTGATCGGCGGCATGACGATGGGCTGGTTCACACCGACGGAAGCCGCGGTCGCCGCTGTTCTGTGGTCGCTGTTTCTCGGGTTGGTGCGCTACCGCACCATGACCTTCCGGACGCTGGCCAAGGCGACGATGGACACGATCGAGACCACCGCTTCGGTGCTCTTCATTGTTGCCGCTGCTTCTGTCTTCGCCTGGCTCTTGACCGTCAGCCAGACGGCGCAACTGCTGTCGACGGCGATCACCAGCCTCACGGACAGCAAATGGGTCTTCCTGATCCTCGTGAACCTGCTGATGTTGTTCGTCGGCTGCTTCCTCGACACGATCGCTGCGATCACCATCCTCGTGCCGATCCTGTTGCCGCTGGTGCTGCAATTCGACATCGATCCGGTGCATTTCGGACTAATCATGACCTTGAACCTGATGATCGGGCTGCTGCATCCGCCGCTCGGCATGGTGCTCTTCGTGCTCTCGCGCGTCGCCAAACTCTCGGTCGAACGCACGACCATGGCCATCCTGCCCTGGCTGGTGCCGCTCTTTATCGCGCTGATCATCATCACCTTCGTCCCGGCCGTCACACTGTGGCTGCCGACGGAGATGGGTCTGATCCGCTGACAAGAACCGCCTGCGCCGGCGACCGGCGCAGGCCCTCATTCCAATCGAAGGCATGAACCATGTTGACGAAGATCGTTCGTCTCTACGGCAAGCAGGACCTCAAGGTCGAGACACAGGATTGCCCCGAACCCGCCGCGGGCGAAGTCCGGTTGAAAATGGCCTGGGGCGGCATATGCGGCTCGGACCTTCACTATTTCCAGGATGGCGGCTTCGGTCCGGTCCGGGTGCGCGAACCGATTATCAGCGGGCACGAGGCTTCGGGATTTGTCGAGGCGATTGGCCCGGGCGTCACACGGCTGAAACCCGGCATGCTGGTCGCCGTCAGCCCGTCGCAGCCCTGCGGGATCTGCGACTATTGCAGCATTGGCCAGCCGATACATTGCCTCGACATGAAATTCATGGGATCGGCCATGCGCCTGCCCCATGAGCAGGGCATGTTCCGCGAACATCTTATCGTTCCCGCCATCCAGTGCTTCCCAGTTGAGGGCGAGGTATCGGCAGCCGAGGCCGCCTGCGCGGAGCCTCTGGCCGTCTGCCTTCACGCGGTGGCCCAGGCCGGTGATCTGTCAGGCAATAACGTATTGGTCACCGGTGCGGGGCCGATCGGCCTACTTGTCGTCGCAGCCGCCCGTCATGCGGGTGCCGGCAGGATTACCGTCACGGATCTCGCCGATGCAGCCCTTTCCCGCGCACCTGCAATGGGGGCAAACGAGACGATCAATGTCTCGAAACCCGATGCTCTTGCGCCCTACCAGAAGGACAAGGGCAAATTCGACGTGGTGTTCGAATGCTCGGCCGCCGGCCCGGCAGTCGTCTCGGCGTTCCAAAGCGTGAAACCGCGCGGCACGATCGTGCAGGTCGGCGTCACCGGCGAAGTGTCGATCCCGCTCAACATTCTGGTCGGCAAGGAGATCGTCTGGCGCGGCTCGCAGCGTTTTCACGAGGAATTTTCCCGCGCGGTCGAGCTGATCGGCAGCCGCGCGATCGATGTCCGCCCGATCCTTTCCCACACATTCCCGATCGACGAGGCCCTCCAGGCCTTCCTGCAGGCTGGTGACCGCACCGCCGCCTGCAAGGTCCAGATCGCACTCGGCTAAAGCTCAAGGAAGATACATGCGACACACATGGCGATGGTTCGGACCGGTGGACAAGGTGAGTGTCAGGGACGCCGCGCAGGCGGGTGCCGAGGCCATCGTCAGCGCGCTCCATCATATCCCGACCGGAGCGGTCTGGCCGGCCGATGAAATCGAGAAGCGCCATCAAGCGATCCGCGATGGCGGCCTGTTCTGGGATGTGGTCGAAAGCGTGCCGGTGTCGGAAGACATCAAGACCCAGACCGGGGATTGGCACGGTCATGTGAAGAACTGGCAGGAGACCCTGCGTCGCCTCTCCGCCTCCGGCATCAAGACCGTCTGCTACAATTTCATGCCGGTCCTCGACTGGACGCGCACCGATCTGCGCTGGGAGACAAAACACGGCGCCAGGGCAATGCGTTTCGATCTCGTAGACTTCATCGCCTTCGACATCCATATCCTCAAGCGGCCTGGCGCGGCGAACGAGTATCCGGAAGCCCTACAGGACGAAGCCGGAAGACGTTTTTCGACCATGGATGACGGCCGGATCACGTCACTTGGCAGGAATATCGGAGCCGGACTGCCCGGCTCGGCGGATGGTTACACGCTGGCTCAGCTCCTCGAAAAACTCAGGACCTATCAGGGCATCAATCGCGACAGGCTGCAGTCCCATCTCGTCGACTTCCTTTCCGAGGTAACACCCGTGGCTGAAGAGGTCGGCATCAACATATGCGCCCATCCGGACGATCCGCCATGGCCGCTTCTCGGCCTGCCTCGCATTCTTTCGACCGAAGCCGACTATGCGCACATGCTCGGCCAGGTGGACAGCCGTGCCAATGGCGTGACGCTCTGCTCAGGCTCGCTCGGTGCGCGCGCTGACAACGACCTGCCGGCGATCGCCACCCGCTTTGCCGATCGCATCCATTTCGTCCATCTGCGCAATGTCACCCGCGACGACGACAGCCTGCCCTGCTCCTTCTTCGAAGACGAGCATCTGGAAGGCGGTACCGACATGGTGGCGGTGATCGCTGCCCTGCTGACCGAAGAGAAACGCCGTAAGGCCGAAGGCCGGGAAGATCACCAGATCCCGATGCGCCCCGACCATGGCCAGGAAATTCTCGACGACCTCACACGAGGTGCTCAGCCCGGATATCCAGCGATTGGGCGATTGAAGGGGCTGGCGGAGTTGCGCGGCATCGAGCGGGCGCTTGGCCATAGCCAATACGGGCTAAGTCGATGACACAGCGTCTTTCACCCGCAGCAGCGCTCCCGCCATCGGTCAGGCAACCCGGCTTCGATCGGAACGAGCTCCGACCCGGCATCCTGCATTTCGGTCTCGGCGCCTTCCATCGCGCCCATCAGGGAATCTATACGCTGCGCGCTTTGCAGAGCGAGTTCGGCCCTTGGGGTATTGTTGCCGTCAACCTCCGTTCTCCCGAACCGGTCGACGCACTGGCCGCGCAGGACGGGCTCTACTCCATCACCGTGCGCGACAGCGACGGCGACACGAGCGAGGTGGTCGGTGCAACGGTAGACTGGCTCTGCGCCGCCACCGACCGGGACCGCGTGCTCGCCTATCTCGCCAGCCCCTATATCCATGTTGTAACCCTGACCGTGTCCGAAAAGGCTTATGGCCTGCATCCATCGACAGGCGGGCTAGATGAGGCGCATCCGGCTATCGCCAATGACCTCGAAAACCTCGACGCGCCGGTCGGTGCCGTCGGGTATCTCGTTGCCGGTCTTGCCGCCCGACGCGAAAAGGGTATGCGCCCTTTCACCGTGCTCTGCTGCGACAACCTTCCGTCCAATGGCAAGGTGGTGCGGCGGCTCGTGCTGGAGATGGCCGAGCGGCGCGATCCGAAGCTCGCCCAGTGGATCCGCGAGGAAGTGACCTTCCCATCCTCCATGGTCGATCGCATCGTGCCTGCCGCCACCGATGACACCCGCATTCGGGCAAGGAACATGCTCGGCGTCGAGGATACGCTCGCACTCGATACCGAACCTTTCATGCAATGGGTGATCGAGGACGAATTCGTCTCCGGACGCCCTAAATGGGAGGCAGGCGGTGCGCTGTTCGTGAAGAATGTCGCACCCTACGAGAAGATGAAGCTGAGGCTGCTCAACGGCTCGCACACGATGATCGCCCATCTCGGCCTGCTGCGAGGATTGGAATGCGTGCGCGACGTCATGGCCGTGCCGGAATTCGTGGCGATGACCAGGGATCATATGCAGGCGGCTGCCGCGACGCTCGACCCCGTCCCCGGCATCGATCTCGATCGCTACATGAACCAGCTGATCGAGCGCTTCAGCAATCGCGCCATTGCCCATCGCAACATCCAGATCGCCATGGATTCCAGCCAGAAGCTGCCGCAACGCATCTTCTCCCCCGCCATGGAGGCACTGGTAGCAGGATCGGATGGCGCAAGCTTCGCCCGTGTCGTCGGCCTGTGGATCGCGAGCCTGATCCGCTTCGATGATTGCAACGATCCCCGCCGCGACGAACTGCTGAGGGCAGCGCGTGCCACGGAACGACAGGATTACACCGCGGCATTCGTCGGGATCGACGGTCTTATTCCGCTACCGCTCGCGCAGTCGCGCCCATGGCGCGATCTCGTCAACAAGGAAGTGGCGAAATGGCTTTGAGACCCGCCGCACACATCACAATCTGCAGGAGTTCATCATGAAGGCGCTCGTCTGTATCGAGCCCGGTCGTCTGGCGCTGGAGGATCGCCCGGATCCTGTTCGCGGCGAAGGCGAGGTCAAGGTCCGCATCCGGCATGTCGGCATCTGCGGCACCGATTTTCACATCTTTGCCGGCAAGCATCCTTTCCTCGAATATCCCCGGGTCATGGGACATGAGCTTTCGGGCACGGTTGAAGAGGCACCGGCAGGCAGCAGGCTCAAGGCGGGCGAGCCGGTCTATATCGTGCCCTATCTCTCCTGCGGCACCTGCCAGGCGTGCAGGCGTGGCCTGACCAATGCCTGCCGCAATATCGCGGTGCTCGGCGTCCACAGTGATGGCGGCATGGGGACCTATGTCTGCGTGCCGGAAGGCAATGTTGTTCCGACCGGTAACATTCCGCTGGAAGACGCTGCAATGATCGAGTTCCTGGCGATCGGCGCCCACGGGGTCAAACGGGGCGCGGTCACCGCCGAAGATCGCGTGCTTGTTACCGGCTCGGGCCCGATCGGCATGTCGGCGATCATCTTCGCCAAGTCCCGAGGCGCGCATGTGACCGTCATGGACACGCGCGAGGACAGGCTCGCCTTCGCAGTCGACAAGCTCGGCGCTGACGAAACCATTGTTGCCGATGACGAGGCGGAAAAGACGGCCGAGCGACTTACGGCCGGCGAATGGTACGATGTCGTGATTGACGCGACCGGCAACGCCATCCCCATGCAGCGCGGCTTCAACTTCCTCGCCCATGGTGCCCGCTACGTGCTGCTCTCGGTCGTGCGGCAGGACATCACCTTCTCCGACCCGGAATTCCACAAGCGCGAGGCGACGCTGATTGCCAGCCGCAACGCCCAGCCGGATGATTTTGCCGAAGTCGTGCGCCAGATCGAAGCCGGCCGTGTGCCGACCCGGGCGCTCAACACCCACCGCGCGCCACTGGCCGACGCCGTCGAACTCTTTTCTGCCTGGTCGAAGCCGGAAGCCGGCGTGATCAAGGTCATCCTGGAGGTATGAAATGCCTGCGAAAACATTGAGACTGAACGAGCAGGACAATGTCGTCGTCACGATCGCCGACCTGCCGACCGGCTCTCCCGTCGAGGGTGCCATCCTGACGTCGGCGCGGGTTCCGCGCGGCCACAAGGTTGCAAGCCGCGTGATCGCCAAGGGCGAGCCGATCCGCAAATTCGGCCAGGTGATCGGCTTCGCCTCGACCGATATCCAGCCCGGCGAATGGGTTCATGAGAAGAATGTCACCATGGGCGAGGATTTTGCCCGGGACTACGCCTTTGCTTCCGAGGCCGGCCCGGCGGATGCGCTGCGCCAAGGCGAGGTACCCGCCTTCTTCGAAGGCTTCCGCCGCGCCGATGGCCGAGCGGGTACGCGCAACTATATCGGCATCCTCTCCTCGGTGAACTGTTCCGCCACCGTTGTCGACTATGTCGCCGACGAGATCAACCGTTCCGGCATTCTCGACGACTATCCGAATATCGACGGTGTCGTGCCGCTGCCGCATGGCCAGGGCTGTGGCATGGCGGGCAAGGGGAAGCTTTCGACGTGCTGTCCCGCACCCAATGGGGCTATGCGAGCCATCCGAATTTTGGGGCCGTCGTCCTGATCGGGCTCGGCTGCGAGGTGTTCCAGATCCCACGGATGAAGGACACCTACAAAATCGCCGAGGGCGAACACTTCCAATCGCTGACCATCCAGGAGATCGGCGGCACGCGCAAAGCGGTCGAAGCGGGTGTGGCGCGGATCAAGGAAATGCTGCCATTCGTCGCGCGTTCGAAGCGCGAGGCCCTGCCTGCCTCCGAACTCACGCTCGCCTTGCAATGCGGCGGCTCGGACGGATATTCCGGCCTTACCGCCAATCCTGCCCTCGGCGTAGCCGCAGACATGCTGGTGCGGCAGGGCGGCACGAGCATTCTTTCCGAAACGCCTGAGATCTATGGAGCGGAACACCTTCTCACCCGCCGCGCCGAAAGCGTCGAAGTTGGCCAGAAGATCGTCGACCTGATCCACTGGTGGGAAGAATACACGACCCGCAACGGCGGCGAAATGAACAACAACCCCTCCCCCGGCAACAAGGCGGGCGGGTTGACGACGATCCTGGAAAAGTCCTCGGCGCCGTCGCCAAAGGCGGAAATTCCACGCTGCGCGGCGTCTATCGCTATGCCGAGCGGATCGACCGCAAGGGCTTCGTCTATATGGACACTCCCGGCTACGATCCTGTCGCGGCTACCGGCCAGGTCGCCGGCGGAGCCAACATCCTCTGCTTCACCACGGGCCGTGGGTCGGCTTACGGCTGCAAGCCGGTGCCGTCGATCAAGCTTGCCACCAACAACCAGCTCTATGCCCAGATGCCGGAAGACATGGACATCAACTGCGGCGATATCATCGACGGCGTGACGCTGGAGGAGAAGGGCAAGGAGATTTTCGAAACTGTTCTTGCCGTCGCTTCGGGCAAGCCGTCAAAGTCGGAGGAGCTAGGTTATGGGCGCAACGAGTTTGTTCCGTGGCAGATCGGTGCGGTGATGTGAGGGTAAATGCGCACGGCGTTAACCTCGGGCTTGTCCCGAGGATCCAATCACGTCGCAGATTTTGAAAGCTTGCAGGTGCTCGGGACGAGCCCGAGCATGATAACCAAAAGCCGATCACGCCGCCTTCGGCCGTCCAAACTGATAGGCCTCGATCGACTGCGGCTTCATCTCGATCGAAAAGCCCGGCCGTGACGGCGGCATGTAGGCGGCGTCCTGGATCACGCAGGGATCGATGAA
The DNA here is from genome assembly GCF_030323265.1 of Terrirhizobium terrae. Taxonomy (GTDB): domain Bacteria; phylum Pseudomonadota; class Alphaproteobacteria; order Rhizobiales; family Rhizobiaceae; genus Neorhizobium. Next base: position 707,067 of record NZ_CP104990.1, on the reverse strand, counting down.
ATGCTCATGCAGATGGTCGACATATTCGATCACCCGTCCGTCCTTCGTGCCCGACACGGCGATGTAGTCGATCATCGACAGGTGCTGGACGTATTCGCAGAGGCCCACCCCACCCGCATGGGGCCAGACTGCCTTGCCGAACTTGGCGGCTATCAGCAGCACCGCCAGCACCTCGTTCAGCCCGCCCATGCGGCAGGCGTCGATCTGGACGATGTCGATCGCGCCCTCAGCGATGAACTGCTTGAACATGATGCGGTTCTGGCACATTTCGCCGGTCGCCACCTTCACCGGCGCAATCGCCTCGCGGATTTTTTGTGCCCGGCTACATCATCCGGACTGGTCGGCTCTTCGATGAAGAATGGCTTTGCGAAGGACAGCGCCTTAACCCAGTCGATCGCCTGGTCAACGTCCCAGACCTGGTTTGCGTCGATCATTAGATAGCGGTCGGGCCCAATCACCTCGCGGCAAATGGTGAGACGCCGAATATCGTCCTCGAGATCGCGGCCGACCTTCATCTTCACATGATGGAAGCCGGCATCGACCGCCTCCTGCGCCAAGCGGCGCAGCTTGTCGTCGGGATAGCCGAGCCACCCGGCTGAGGTCGTGTAGCAGGCATAACCTTCACGTTCGAGGATTGCGATGCGCTCCGCCTTGCCTGCCTCTGCCTTGCGGAGGATGTCGATCGCCTCCTCACGGGTCAGCGCATCGGTGAGGTAGCGGTAGTCGATGATATCGGCTATCTCTTCCGGCGACATGGTGGCGATGAATTTCCAGACCGGCATGCCCGCCTCCTTGGCGAGCGCATCCCAGAATGCGTTGACGACGGCACCGGTGGCGAGGTGCATCGCCCCCTTGTCCGGCCCGATCCAGCGTAACTGGCTGTCGCCGGTCAGATGCCGCCAGAATTTTCCGGGTGCGGCGCGCATTTCGGAAAGATCTTTGCCGATGACGAGATGGCGCATCGCCTCGATTGCCATGCAGACGATGTCGTTACCGCGGCCGATGGTGAAGGTCAGGCCGTGGCCGGCAATGCCTTCGCGATCGGTTTCGAGAATGACATAGGCTGCCGAATAATCCGGATCGGGGTTCATCGCATCCGACCCGTCGAGGCTTGCCGACGTGGGGAAGCGCAGGTCGAAAACGCGAAGATTGGTGATGCGGGTCATGGCGGCCTCCTCTGCCGGATATGTTCTGGAAATCGGCGCGCCAGCCTCCGAACCGGCGCGCCGATCAACGGACCTAGATATCAGCCTTGAAGGTCTGCTTCTGGGTGCCAAGTCCCTCGATGCCGAGTTCGACGACATCGCCGGCCTTGAGAAAACGCGGCGGCTTCATGCCAAGACCGACGCCTGGAGGCGTGCCGGTTGAAATGATGTCACCCGGATGCAGCGACATGAACTGGCTGAGATACGAGACGAGGAAGGCGACCCCATACACCATGGTCTTGGATGAGCCATTCTGCATGGTCTCGCCATTGACCTTCAGCCACATGCCTAGGTTTTGCGGATCAGCGACTTCGTCCTTAGTGACCAGCCAGGGGCCGATCGGTCCAAACGTGTCGCAGGATTTTCCCTTGGTCCACTGGCCCGAACGCTCCGCCTGGAAGGCCCGCTCCGAGACGTCGTTCGTCAGGCAATAGCCCGCGACATAGTCCAGCGCATCGGCTTCCGAAACATACTTTGCCGTCTTGCCGATAACGACGCCGAGTTCCACCTCCCAGTCGGTCTTTTCAGAACCGCGCGGGATGACGACATCGTCATTCGGGCCGACAATGGCGGAAGATGCCTTCATGAAGATGATCGGCTCCGGCGGCACGGTCGCGCCGGTCTCGGCGGCGTGGTCGGAATAGTTGAGGCCGATGCAGATGAACTTGCCGGTGCCGGCGACGCAGGGGCCGAGACGGGGCGAACCTTCGATGACCGGCAGGCTCGCAACATCGATCGCACCAAGCGTGGCAAGTGCATCGGGGGCGAGCGCGGCACCAGAGAGATCGGCGACATGCGCCGAGAGATCGCGGATCTTGCCGTCGGCGTCGACAATGCCGGGCTTTTCAGCGCCGGGTGCGCCATAACGCAGGAATTTCATGGGTATGTCCTTTCACTTCGAATTTCGGTCTTTTAAGAAACGGCTCAGATGGACCAGCCGCCATCGATACCGACGGCCTGACCTGTCGTGTAGGTAGCGTCGGCGAGATAGACGGCGAGGTCGGCGATCTCTTCCGGCGTGCCGAGCCGGCCCATCGGCTGGCGGGCTATGAAGGCGGCGCGGGCTTCTTCGTAATTGCCCTGGGCGCGCATCCGTTGCTCCAGCGACGGGCTTTCCACCGTTCCCGGGCAGATCGCGTTGCAGCGGATGCCGCGGGTCACATAGTCGGCAGCGATCGCCTTGGTCAGGCCGATCACCGCCGCCTTGGTCGTGCCATAGGCGCAGCGGTTCGGCACCCCTTGGAGCTCGAGGCGATCGAGGCCATGTTGATGATCGTGCCGTCGCCGCGCTCCAACATGCCGGGCAGCACGGCCCTGATGGTGCGCACCATGGCGCGGACATTCAGATCGAAGGCGAAATCGAGGTCGCTTTCGGCCATGTCGAGCACCGTGCCGGCATGAACCACACCGGCGCAGTTGAACAGAACATCGACGCCGCCGACCTTTTCGAAGAAGGCCGAAACCGCGGCATTATCCAGCACGTCGAGGCGCGCGGTCTGAACGTTGGCCGTCCCGTCGAGCGACGATAGCGCCTCTTCGTTGACGTCCGTGGCCCAGACTTTCGCGCCTGCGGCTGCGAAGGCCTGAGCGCTCGCCTTGCCTATTCCCTGACCGGCGGCGGTCACCACGACCACCTTGCCTCCTAGCTTACCTGTCATGTCTGCTCCCTTGTCAGTCGACCCCATTTCAGTCGAGATGGATCCTCATCCATCATCCCCACCATTCCCCATCCGGCGGCCGCGTGAAAGACCTCTCTTCGCAAATGCAGTACGGCAACGTCGCCCATCTCGAATCTCATAACCTCACAGGCGATAGAAGCGCCGGGCATTGTTGCCGAACACCGCTGCGTGATCAGCATCGGGCACGATCTCGCGGCATTGCTTGATCCAGCCGACATAGCTGCCGGCGAGATTGACCACCGGCCAGTCGCTGCCCCAGATCACACGCTCCGCGCCGAACAGCTCAAGGATCGTTTCGACATAGGGCCGAACCGCTTCAGGCTTCTGGTCTCCCGCTTCGGTCAGGAGGCCGGAGAGCTTGCAGCAGACATTACCAAGCCCCGCCAGGCGTTGCATGCCTTGCCGCCACCCCCGATAGTGCCCCTCGGCAATCCGCGGTTTAGCGCCGTGATCAATAACGACGGGCAGATCCGGGTAGAGGCGAGCAAAGGCTTCCAGCGACACCAGATGCGGTTCCAGCACCAGCGCATCGAAGACAAGACCGTGGCCGAGCATGGCCACAATGGCAGCATCGAGCGCGGGATCGTCGATCCAGGTCGGATCGGCGATATCCTGCAGCATCGGCCGGAGGCCCTTCAGCTTGGGGGCTTTGGCCAGTTCAGCAATGACCACCGGCGCATCCGGCGCCTTCATGTCGACCCATCCGATAACGCCGAGAATGGTTTCGCTCTTCTCGGCGAGCCCAAGCATGAAGCGCGTATCTTCGACGCTCGGCAGCGACTGGACGAGAACCGTGCCGCCGACACCGACCGCGTCGATTTCCGGCGCCAGATCGGCAGGCAGGAAATCACGGTGGATCGCCGCGAGTTCCGGCGGTGGCCAGCCGCCGTGCCGGTCCTTCATCAGCCAGAAATGCTGGTGAGCGTCGATGATCATCGCCTCAGCCACCCGTCACCGATGCGTCCGCAGCGATTACGCCCTTGTCTTTCAGGCGAACCCAAAGGAATCTGGGATATCCTGCTCGAACCAGCCGACATTGGCTTTCATCTGCTCGCCGTTACGGGCGCCCGAGACAACGGTGACGACGGCCGGATGCAGCGCTGAAAAGGCAAGCGCCGCTGCCTGCATAGCGACGCCCTCGGCCTCGCAGGCCTCCTCAATCTCCTCCACACGGGCGAGAATATCGGCCGGCGCCTCTGCATAGTTGAACTTGCGATTACCGGCCAGAAGACCCGAATTGAAGGCACCTGCGACGACGATGCCGACGCCTTCGCGGTGACAACGGTCGAGAAGCGGCAGGCTTTCCTGCTCCAGGAGCGTGTAGCGACCCGCGAGCATCGCGACATCGATATCGGTTTCGTCCATTGCATCGGCTATCGCTTGCCACTCGTTGACACCGAGCCCGATCGCCTTGACCAGACCGGAGACACGCAACTCGCCAAGCGCCTTGAACCCGCCGCCCTTCGTCAACTGATCCCAATAGTGCTGGTGAAGGTCGCCATGGTTGGCGCGCCCGATGTCGTGGACGTAGAGGATATCCGGCGAGAACACGCCAAGCCGCTGGCGGCTCGCCTCGAAGGAGCGCATGATCGCATCGTAGCTGTAGTCGTATTTCGGCCGGAAGGGCAGTGGTGAGACGTAAGCGTCCTCTTCCGGTCCAACCGTTTCATCCGGCACCATGATGCGGCCGACCTTGGTGCTGAGCACGTAGTCCTCGCGCAGCTTGTCGGTGACCATGGTGCCAAGCCTGCGCTCCGAGCGGGTATAGCCGTAGAACGGTGCGGTATCGAAATAGCGGATGCCGGCATCCCAGGCCGCGTCGAAGGCGCTGAGCGATTCCTGGTAGCTGGTGACGCGGTAGAGGTTGCCCATCTGGGCGCAGCCGAGCCCCATGAGCGTAAACGAGACGTCGCGGTTGCGCAGTCTGCGCCTGTCTGAAACCTTCATGGTATTCTCAAATCCTGCTCGTCATCGAAAAGAAGCGCGCGGACCTGATGAAGCCCGCGCGCCGGCTTGATTTTAGTAGAGAACGTTCTTGGCTTCCGGCTTGTCGATGTTGTCCTTCGTCACCACGACGACGCCGGTATCCACGGCCTTCTCGACCTTCTGCTTGCCGAGGATGGAAAGCAGCGTCTCGATGCCCTTCTCGCCCATCTGGTAGGAGCCCTGAACGACGGTCGCGGTCAGCGTGCCGTCCTTGACGAATTCCTGCAGGTCCTGGTTTCCGTCGAAGCCGATCGCAGTGATCTTGCCCGCCTTGCCGGCCTGCTTGATCGCCCGGCCCATGCCGATTGCGGTTGGCTCGTTGGCGCCGAAAATGCCTTTCAGGTCGCTATTGGCGGCCAGAACGTCAGTCGTCTGATTGAGCGCGGTCGCCATCTGCGACTGCGAATAATAGGGGCCGACGATCTCCAGCTTGGAATTGGCCTTGATATAGTCGGTGAACCCGCCGACACGGCCGATTTCGGAGCCTGCACCGGCGACATAGGACATGACGGCGATCTTGCCCTCGGTGCCGACCTTCTCGATCAGCGCCTTGGCCGCAAGCTCGCCGGCCTTGCGGTTATCGGTCGCGAGGAAGGACTGGTAATATTTGTCAGAACCCTCGGCGAGCTGGCTGTCGATGACAACGACCGGAATGCGTGCTTCCCACGCCTTCTTGACCGCCGGCACCAGCGCATCCGGATCGGACGGCGCGAGCAGGATCGCGGCCACCTTACGGTTGACGGCATTTTCGACCATGTTGACCTCGTCGGCGATGGCGGATTCCGCCGCCGGTCCCTGGAAGGTCATGGTGTGTTCGCCCTTGGCACCGCCGATCGCGGCCTCGGCACCCTTCTGCACGTTCTGCCAGAAGGTCGAGTTGACCGTCTTGACGATGACGGCGATTTCCCCGCCGAAGCGGCGGATGCCCCGACGAAGGCAAGTGCCGACGCCATCAGGACCGTTGCAAGTCTACGCATGTTTTCCTCCTCGAATGACCCCAATAAGGTCCGTTGTGCGGGAAGGCTCCTCCCCTTCCCGTGGCTTGGCATGTTCAGGCTCGACCCCCGGCCGCTCCCGTGTCCTCAGCGGCGGTTGCGCAACTGGTCGATCCAGACGGTGACCAGAATGACGAGGCCGATGATGATCTGCTGGGTGAAGGCTGAGACGCCGTTCATGTTCAATCCGTTGCGCAGGATGCCGATGACGAAGGCACCGATCATCGTACCAGAGATCGTCCCGACACCGCCGATCAGCGACGTGCCGCCGATCACGGCGCTGGCAATCGCATCGAGTTCGTAGGCCACGCCCTCGTTCGGCTGGGCGGTGACGAGGCGCGACATCAGCACGCAGCCGGTGAGACCCGCAAGCGTGCCGGACACGACATAGGTGAAGGCCGTGACGCGCGAGACGTTGACGCCCGAAAGCCGGGCCGCGTCGGCGTTAGAGCCGATCGCGTAGATATAGCGGCCAAGCACCGTGCGGTTCAGCACGAAGGCGGCGATGAAGCCGATGACGATCATCAGCACGACCGGATAGGGAATGCCCGGGAAGCTGACGACCGGAAACCCCTGGTCGTCGATGGATTCGATGCGGAACAGCGAGCCGTTGCCGAGTTCTCCGAAAGCCTCACCAAGACCGGACACCGCCCGCGCGCCAGTAATCTGCAGCGCCACGCCGCGGGCGATCAACATCATTCCGAGCGTTGCGATGAAGGGCGGCAATTTCAATTGGGTGACGACGAGCCCGTTGATCAGCCCGCAGAGCGACCCGGTCAGGATGCCGAGCAGCATCGAGATCCAGATCGGCAATTGCAGCTCCTTGACGGCGAGCGCCGCCACGACGCCCGCCAACGCGAGCACGGAACCGACCGAGAGATCAATGCCGCCGGTGATGATGACATAGGTGGCTCCGATGCCGAGCAGCGCGATGGACGTCACCTGCAAAGCGATCGTCATGCCGTTGCCGACGGTGAAGAAGGCGCTGCTGGTGGCGGAAAACACTGCCGCCAGCACGACAAGACTGCCGAGTGCTGCGAACTTCTGGATGATATCCTTCTGCCGTTCGCTCAGGCGGCGACCCTGACTGGCAGGGTTCGGAGCCGGCTGCTGCACCGGTTTTTCGCTGGTCATGTCGGCCATTCTCTAAAATCCCTGTTCGCCGCGCCGGCTGCTGCCGGAGGCGTAATGCATGATTTCTTCCTGGGACGTGTCGCGCGTCTTGAGCGTCGCGGTGATCCGGCCGCCGTGAAAGACAGCGATACGATCGGACATGCCCAACACTTCCGGCAGTTCCGAACTAATCAGCACGACGCCTATGCCGCGGGCCGCCAACTCGTCCATGATCTGGTAGATCGCGAATTTCGCGCCGACATCGATGCCGCGCGTCGGCTCGTCGAAGAACATGATGCGCGGTTCGCGGAACAGCCATTTGCCGATGATGATCTTCTGCTGGTTGCCGCCGGAAAGAAGACGGACCGGCTGGCTGAGGCTCGGTGTGCGGATGTTCAGGAGATCTACATAGCGCTGCCCCGCCTCCCGATGCCGCTTGCGGTCGATCACGCCGAACCGGCTCGCGACCGCCTCCATCCGCGCCATGACCAGATTGGCGTCGACCGGCATCTTCACCGCCAGACCTTGCGCCTTCCGGTCTTCGGAAAGGTAGGCGATGCCCGCCTCGATCGCGCTGCGCGGATCGGTGATCTTCAGTTCCTCACCATCGAGCGTGATCGTGCCGGCATCGAGCGGATCGGCACCGAAGATCGCGCGCGCCACTTCCGTGCGCCCTGCCCCCATCAGGCCGGCAAAGCCCAGGATCTCGCCTCGGCGGATCTCGAAACCGATATCGGAAAATACGCCACGTCTGGTCAGACCGATGGCGGAGAAGATGACCTCCTCGCCGGGCTCGCGCGTCGGCTCGGGAAACTTGTCCTCCAACGAACGACCCACCATACGGGCGACGATATCGTCGAGGGTGAGTGCGCCAAAATCATCGGTCGAGATATACCGTCCATCGCGCAACACGGTGACGCGATCGACGATTTCCACCAGCTCGTCCAACCGGTGGGATATGTAGATGATGCCGGTACCCTGGCTCTTCAGGTCACGAATAACCTTGAAAAGGAGTTGCGCCTCCTGCTCCGTCAGCGACGAGGTCGGCTCATCCATGATCAGCACGGTCGCATCAAGCGACAGTGCCTTGGCGATCTCGACCATCTGGCATTGCGCAACTGAAAGCGTACGCACCTGCACGTTCGGGTCGATATCGACGCCGAGCCTGTCGAGACAGCGCTTGGCATCGACGATCAGCTTCTTCCGATCGACCAGAAAGCCACGGCGCGGCTCGCGGGCGAGATAGATGTTTTCCGCCACTGTCAGGTGCGGAACAAGGTTGAGTTCCTGATGGATGATGGCGATACCGGCGGCTTCGGAGGCAAGCGTCGAGGCGAATTGCACCGGCTCGCCCTTGAAGGTGATCGATCCTGCATTGGGCTGGTAGACGCCGCTGATGATCTTCATCAGCGTCGACTTGCCGGCTCCGTTCTCGCCACAGACCGCATGCACTTCGCCGGCGCGCAGATCGAAGCTCACACCGGACAGCGCCTTGACGCCCGGAAACTCCTTCGACACGCCTTCCAGCTTCAAAAGCACGGCAGCAGGCATAGTCATGCCGACAGGTTGCGGCACTCCTCCCATCGCGATCTCCTCTTCGCGCAAGGGCGTCCCACGGCCCTTGGTTGCATCAAATCCCGCTCCCGACTTTTGGTCAAGCCAATTTTGACGATTTATCTTGCACACATGCCGAAATTTGCGACAACTATCCGTCAATCGCTTGTGAAATGTGCAAATTGGCCAGACCTCAATGACGGATACACGACGCCTCTACCAGCAGACTGCCGATCGCGTCCGGCTGCTCATCGCCAAGGGTGACTATCAGCCCGGTGTACGTCTACCGGCCGAAAGGGAGCTTGCGCAGCAGCTCGGCGTATCGCGTCCTTCTCTGCGGGAAGCCCTCATCGCGCTGGAGATCGACGGGACGATCGAGATCAGGATGGGGTCTGGCATCTATGTGCTGAACACGGCGAAACCTCCCGGCAATGGTCGATCGCTGGGGGAAAGCCCGTCGGAGCTGATGCAGGCACGAGCCGTGATCGAAAGCGCCATCATTGTCCAGGCTGCCGCGAGCATGACGAGCGAAACGCTTGTTGCGTTGCAGGCTATCCTTGCGGCGATGGCCGATGACATTGCGAATGGCCGCAAGCCGATAGAACAGGATCGGGCGTTTCACATCACCATCGCCGAAAGCGCCGGCAATACGCTGCTGGCCGAGATCGTCACGAACCTGTTCGACGAGCGCCACAGCCCGCTATCGGCCGGTATCCGCGGGCATTTCGAGACGACCGACAGCTGGACCGCGGCGCTGGTCGAGCATCATGCCGTTCTCGCCGCGCTTGAAGCGCGAGACCCGCTTGCGGCGCAGGCGGCGATGCATTCGCATCTTGCCGCATCCGGACGCCGCTGGCTGGAGAACTGACCGGGTCTACCGAGCGCGGATGTAGCGGCTCAGCCGCTCCGCCGCATCCTCGATCTGCTTCGGATCACGCAGATAACAGGCGCGCATGAAGGCCTCGCCGCCGGGGCCGAAGGCGGTGCCCGGCGCCATGCCGACACCCGTCGCATCGACGATCCGGAAAGCCTCCTCGCGGGCATCGGCAATGCCGTCGATCTTCAGAAAAGCATAGAGGGCGCCAGGTGGTCTGCGGGTCTCGACACGGTTGGTTGCCACCAGCGCGTCGCAGAGGATGTCGCGAGAGGTGCGCGCACGCCCGATATTCGTGCGGACGAAATCGTCGCCATGATCGAGCGCGGCGATCGCGCCCTTCTGCATGAACTGCGCGACGCCCGAGGTGGAATACTGGATGAGGTTGGTCAGCGTCTGGCCGATCTCGGCCGGCGCCACCATCCATCCGACGCGCCAGCCGGTCATGCACCAGTTCTTCGAGAAGGAATTGGCGAAGATGATCTCGGTCTTCCGGTTCCATCACATCCATGAAGGACGGCGCCCGAGCACCATCGAAATAATAGAGACCGTAGATTTCGTCGGCGATGATCCAGAGACCGTGGCGGCGGGCGAGATCGAGGATCGCCACAAGATCGTCCTTGGTCGCCGTCCAGCCGGTAGGGTTGGACGGAGAGTTGATGAACAGTGCCTTTGTCTTCTGCGTGATCAATGATGCGAGGCGATCGATATCGATCTGCCACTGGCTATCGATGAAATCGAGCACGACGGACTTCGGCTTCGCCTCCGCGACTGTGATCGCATGCACCACATTCGGCCATGCGGGCGAAAGATGGATGATCTCGTCGCCGGCAGAGGTGACAGCTTGGATGGCGAGCACGATCGACTGCATGCCCGAGCCGGTGACATAGACATTGTCGGTAGAAAGATTGTTGCCGTAGTGGCGATCGTAATAGCGGACGACCGCCTGCCGGAGTTCGGGAATGCCCTGCGTCCAGGTATAGAAGGTCTCGCCTGCCGCAAGTGCCTCACCCGCTGCCTTGGTAATGAACTCCGGCGTCGGCAGATCCCCTTCGCCGATCCAGAGCGGCATCAGGTTTTCACGCCCCCGGGCATAGGCGACAATTTCGCCGATACCACTGCGTGGCGCGGCTGCGGCACGGGCGCTGATATCCGGTCTGATGATGGTCATGGGCTTCTCGGCGTGAAGGAGAGTAAAATTGGCAGAACCAAGCAGTAGGTGCGCCGCACAAGCCCGTCAACTTCGGATATGGCTAAAGATTTAAAGCCTGGCCCTGGTACTGCGCGGCGTCGCCAGGAGAAGGTTGGTTTCACTGGCCGTGATGCCCGGCACCAGCCGGATGCGGCGTAGTACGTTATCAAAATCAGCGAGCGTCGCGGTGCCGAGCTCGACGACCAGATCCCAGCGGCCGTTGGTCGTGTGGATTTCCGAGATTTCCGGAAAGCCGCCGAGCGTGCGGATGACCCGATCGGCGACACGGCCCTCGATCTCGATCATCATGATGCCGCGTACGGGAAGATCCACGGTGTCGGCCCGAAGGATAACGGTATAGCCGAGAATGCTGCCATTGCGCTCGAGCTTTTCCATGCGGGCGCGCACCGTTGCGCGCGACGTGCCGAGGTCGGCCGCGAGATCGGAAATGCTTCGGCGTGCGTCGTGACGCAAAAGCGTCACCAGCTTGTGGTCGAATTCGTCCATGGACATATTGATAAATCACGCTGCCGAAATGAAAAGCTGTTTCGGCGTTTTTGGCAAATAGATCTGTTCAATCCGCCACCCACCCATGATCTTTTCAAGCAAACGGAGTAAAGACATGCATTGCAGACTGATCGGTATCCCTCTTCAGGACGGCGCCTCGCAGCTTGGCTGCGAAATGGGCCTGAGCGCGCTTCGCGTCGCTGATCTGAAGGGCGCGCTGGAAGAACTCGGGCACCAGGTTACGGATATCGGCAATGTAGTGATCGGCGATTTCCCGGATATCAGTCATCCAAACCCGGCCGTCCGCAACCTGCCGCAGATCGCAGCCTGGACGAAGCTCCTGACAGAGGTTGCCCATCGTGAAAGCGGCGAAGGCATGCCGATTTTCATGGGCGGCGACCATGCACTCTCAGCCGGCACCGTCGCCGGTGTCGCAAGATATGCAGCCGAACAGAACCGGCCACTCTTCGTGCTGTGGCTAGACGCCCATACGGATTTCCATACGCTGGATTCCACAAAAAGCGGCAATCTGCATGGCCTGCCGGCCGCCTATTATACCGGCCGTCCCGGCTTTGACGGCTACCTTCCGCCGCTCTCCCACCCGGTCGATCCGGCCAATGTCTGCATGATCGGCATCCGCAGCGTCGATCCGGCCGAGCGCGAGGCGCTGAAAGAGAACGACGTCACCGTGCATGACATGCGCACCATCGACGAACATGGCGTCGCCGTACTGGTGCGGCGTTTTCTCGACGACGTCGAGGCGGCCAACGGCATGCTGCATGTCAGTCTCGACGTCGACTTCCTCGACCCGTCGATCGCGCCTGCCGTCGGTACGACCGTGCCGGGCGGCGCGACTTTCCGCGAGGCACATCTGGTTATGGAAATGCTGCATGACAGCGGCCTCGTCACCAGCCTCGACCTCGTCGAACTTAACCCTTTCCTCGACGAGCGAGGCCGCACCGCCAAACTTCTCGTCGATCTCACCGCGAGCCTGATGGGCCGCACCGTCCTCGACCGACCCACAAGGAGCTATTGATGCCGGCAGAACAGCAGCTCAACATCGTCCCCTTCATCAGCGTCGAGAACATGATGGACCTCGTGCTCTCGACGGGGACGGAAACCTTCCTCAAGGAACTCGCGGCCTATGTGGAAGAGGATTTTCGCCGTTGGGAGCTGTTTGACAAGGTCGCCCGCATCGCATCCCATTCCCGTGACGGCGTGATCGAGCTGATGCCGGCCAGTGACGGCGCACTCTACGCCTTCAAATATGTGAACGGCCATCCGAAGAACACCAAAAGCGGCCGCCAGACGGTGACTGCCTTCGGCGTACTTTCGGACGTCGACAGCGGCTACCCGCTGCTCCTGTCCGAGATGACTATCCTGACGGCGCTCAGAACCGCAGCCACATCTGCAGTCGCAGCCAAATATCTGGCGCCGAAGGGTGCCAGAACGATGGCCCTGATTGGCAATGGTGCACAGAGTGAATTCCAGGCGCTCGCCTTCAAGTCGCTCCTCGGCATCGAAAACCTGCGGCTCTACGATATCGACCCGGCCGCGACCGAGCGCTGCCGCCGCAATCTCTCGCATCTGGGTCTGAATATCGTCGCCTGCCGCACGGCTGAGGAGGCCGTCGAAAGCGCTCAGATTATCACCACGGCCACTGCCGATAAGCAGAATGCGACGATCCTGACCGACAACATGATCGGCCCCGGCGTGCACATAAACGCCGTCGGCGGCGACTGCCCCGGCAAGACAGAACTGCACAGCGACATCCTGCTGCGCGCTTCTATCTTCGTAGAATATCCGCCGCAGACTAGGGTCGAGGGAGAGATTCAGCAATTGCCGGAGGATCTTCCGGTGACCGAACTCTGGAGGGTCATCACAGGCCAGACCGCTGGCCGAGCCGGCGGGGCTGAAGGAGACCGTCAGATCACCCTGTTCGACAGCGTTGGCTTCGCGACCGAGGACTTTTCCGCGCTCCGTTTTGTCTACGACAAGCTCAAGGGCTGCGATCGGTTCGAAAAGCTCGACCTCCTGGCCGATCCGGACGAGCCGCGGGACCTCTTCGGCATGCTGCTGCGCCGTCAGGCCGCAGCGCCTATCGGCGCGTAGACGACCAAGCTGCCCTCACCAAGCTGCTATCGAAAACGCGTCCAGCGGGATTTTCAGGTAGCTGCGGCCATTGCTTTCAGGCTCTGGCAGCCGCCCCGCATTGAGGTTGACCTGAAGGGCATGCAGCATCAGCCTTGGGAATGGTAACGTTGCGTCGCGCGCCTCCCGTGCGCAGATGAAGTCACCCCTTCTCTGGACATGCGGATTGCATGCCCTCTGCTCGGCAACCGTGCTTTCCCACAACGCCTCACGCCCACCGGGCCGGTAGTCATGACCGGTAAACAGGCGTGTCTCGTCGGGAAGCGCGAGGATGGCCTCGATCGAGGACCAGAGATTGGCAGCATTTCCACCTGGAAAATCTGCGCGCGCACTACCGCTATCAGGCATGAACAGCGTATCATGGATGAAGGCCGCATCACCTGCCACATAGGTGATTGACGCAAGCGTATGCCCCGGCGAGTGCATCACGCTACAGGATAGTTCGCCGATCTCGAACCGTTCTCCATTCTCGAAGAGGCGGTCCCATTGCGAGCCGTCGGTCTTCATCTGCGGCATGTTGTAGATCTTCTGCCAGAGTTTCTGAACCTCGGTCACCTTGGCGCCGATCGCCGTCGGTGCCCCGGTCACCTGCTTGAGGTAGCTGGCGGCAGACAGATGGTCGGCATGAGGGTGGGTATCAAGGATCCATTGCAGCTTCAGCTTTTCGCCATCGATATAGGCAAGGATGGCGTCCGCGCATGACGTAGCAATACTGCCGGACTTTTCGTCATAGTCCAGAACCGGGTCGATGATCGCGCAACACTTGATGGCGGGATCGGTGACGACATATTGTATGCTGCCGCTGCGCTCCTCGTAGAAGCCTTTGACCAGGGGACGGGCGCTCATCATGAAAATTCCGAATATTGATCGTCTGCAAACTGTGGCGGGCTGGTTATGGCCGATCATTCCAATCTCGGCAAACGGGCCTACAGGAGAAACATTCTTTCTCGCCGCTTGGCTCCGTTCAGAGCTGCGCACGCAACATGATGCCATTCCGAACAAGCGGGTCAAGCGCGCCCTATGGCTGTGCCCTAAAGCTGGTAAGCAGGCGTCTCACCTCATCACTGCCGTCCTTGATAAGGTCGAATTTCTGTCCGTACAAAAGCCAGTCCCAGCAGATTCCTTCATCAGCCATTTAAAGGCGCGGCTCGCGGATTTCGGTGTCCACGTTTCTACCAGGCGGCGCTGCCGTTCGGCCTTTACAAGGATATTCTCGAGATGCTGGGTATGTTCGTAATCCATCTTCTCAAGCTCCTCCTTGACCGGCTGGAACTCGTCGGTGAGGTTTGTTCTCAGCAGGATCGTGAGGAGCCGTTGGCGCTGGCGATCCCGCGCCAGCATCTGCAGCCAGTCGCAGGCCATCGCTTCGATCAGCAGTAGCGGGTCGCGCTCGCTGCCGTCGAGATCATCAACATCCGCCATGTTGACTCGAGGAAGTTGCGCAGCGTTGTAAAGCTCCAGGAAAAGATCGCTCTTGCTTTCGAAATGCCAGTAGATCGCGCCGCGCGTCACGCCCGCTGCAGTGGCGATCTCATCGAGTGTGCTGTTGGCCACACCCTTCTCGAAGAAAAGCTTCTCGGCGGCATCGATGATGGAGCAGCGGGTTTCCGCGGCCTCGGCCTTGGTGCGTCTCATTCTCCTCCCCTTCCGATAATTCCAAAGCGGTTGATGCTCTCGAACAGAAAGTCGTCGGCCCGGAAACCCATGGCTTCCGGGCCGATCTTATCAATGGGCTGATGCCGTTTCCGAGGCTTCGGCCTTGTCCCTAGTCAGCGGCTCCTTGCGAGCACCGCCGAACAGCCTCATGACGAACATGAAGAAGGCCGGAACGAAGAAGATCGCCAGCACCGTGGCCGAGATCATCCCGCCCAGAACGCCGGTACCGATGGCGTTCTGGCTGGCGGCGCTGGCACCGGTCGCGATCGCCATCGGAACGACGCCGAGCGTAAAGGCTAGCGATGTCATCAGGATCGGGCGAAAGCGCAGATGCGCGGCTTCCACAGTCGCCTCGTAGGTCGTCTTGCCCTCCGCTCGCAGATCCTTCGCGAACTCGATGATCAGGATCGCGTTCTTCGCCGACAGGCCGATGATCGTGATCAGACCGACGAGGAAGTACACGTCGTTCGGCATATCGCGGATCATCACGGCCGCAACCGATCCGATGACACCGAGCGGCACGACGAGCATGACCGACAGCGGAATGGACCAGCTTTCATAGAGTGCGGAAAGCAGCAGGAAGACGAACAGGATCGAGAGCGCGATCAACGCCGGCGCCTGAGAACCCGACTGAATTTCCTGCAGCGACTGGCCGGTCCATTCGTAACCGAAGCCGGTCGGAAGCTCCCCGGCCAAACGCTCCATCTCGGCGATCGCGTCACCCGACGAATAGCCCGGACCTGCCTGGCCCGCGATACGCACCGACTGGTAGCCATTGTAGCCAACCACCTGAGACGGTCCGCGCATCCACTCGACAGACGCGAACGAGGACATGGGCACCATGCCGCCGCTCGCATTGCGAACGTTCAGCTTGAGCAGGTCGGCCGTCTGCATGCGCTGGTTGCCATCCGCCTGGACGGTGACGCGCTGCATGCGGCCGGTATTCGGGAAGTCGTTGACGTAGGTCGATCCGAGGTTCGCGGTGATCGTTGAGTTGATATCGGAGAAGGTCACGCCGAAGGTGTTGGCCTTTTCACGATCGATCAACAAGTTGACCTGCGCTGCGTCGGGCATGCCTTCGATACGCAGGCCGGCAAGGATCGGGCTCTTGCCCGCCGCCGCCATCAGCTGATCGCGGGCGGCTGCAAGTGCTGCCTGTCCCTGCCCGGAGCGGTCCTGCAGGCGGAAGGTGAAACCGCTCGAGTTGCCGAGGCCCTGGATGGGCGGCGGCGACAGGGAGAAGGCGATCGCGTCACGCAGGCCAAAGATCTGGCCGTTGATCCGCTGGGCGATGGCGTCCGCGGAATCTTCCGGACCGCGCTCGTCCCAATCCTTCAGCGTGATGAAGGCGAGACCGGCGTTCTGGCCGGAACCCGAGAAGGAGAAACCGTTGATGGCTATGATGCGCTCGACGGCTTTTTCCTTCAGCGCGATCTGCTCGATCTGAGAGATCACTTCGGTGGTGCGATCGGTGCTGGCCTCTGCCGGTGCCTGGACGTCGACGATCAGGAAGCCCTGGTCCTCGTTCGGCAGGAATGAGGTCGGCAGCTGCAGGTAGGCCCAGCCGAGGCCTACGAGCAGGGCCAGATAGATCACCATGAAGCGGCCGGAGCGCTTGATGATCCCGCTGACACTGCGTGAATATCCGTGCGACGCCTTATCGAAGCCTCGATTGAACAGACCGAAGAAACCCTTCTTCTCGTGGTGGTCGTCCTTGATCGGCTTGAGGAACGAGGCGCAGAGCGCCGGCGTCAGCGACAGTGCGAGGAAGCCAGAGAACAGGATCGACACGACCATAGTCAGCGAGAACTGCTGGTAGATGATGCCAACTGCGCCGGGGAAGAATGCCATCGGGATAAAGACAGCGCTCAGCACCAGCGTGATGCCGATGATGGCGCCAGAAATCTGCCCCATCGCCTTGCGGGTCGCTTCCTTCGGCGACAGCTTTTCCTCAGCCATGATGCGCTCGACGTTCTCAACTACGACAATCGCGTCGTCGACGAGAATACCGATCGCCAAAACCATGGCGAACATGGTGAGCACGTTGATCGAGAAGCCGGAGGCGAACATGACGGCGCAGGTGCCCATCAACGCGACCGGCACGACGAGCGTCGGGATGATCGTGTAGCGAATGTTCTGCAGGAACAGGAACATCACCACGAAGACAAGGATCATCGCTTCTACCAGCGTGTGGATGACCTTCTCAATCGAAACTTCCACGAACGGGCTGGTGTCATAGGGGATTTCATATTCCACGCCGGCAGGGAAATACTGTTTCAATTCCTCCATCACCTGGCGAACGCCTTGCGACGTCGCGAGCGCATTGCCTGTCGGCGAAAGCTGCACGCCGATCGCGGCGCTTGGCTTGCCGTTGAGGCGCGAGGAGAAGTTGTAGCTTTCACCGCCGACTTCCACCCGTGCGACATCGCGCAGGCGTACCGACGAACCGTCAGGATTGGCGCGCAGGACAATCGCACCGAACTGTTCCGGGTTGGTCAGCTGGCCCTGCACGTTGATCGTGGCGGAGATTTGCTGCCCGATCGGGTTCGGCGTCGCGCCGATGCGGCCGGCAGCGACCTGTGCGTTCTGCGCTTCGATGGCACTGACGATGTCACCCGAGGTCAGGCTGAGACCGACCATCTTGTCCGGATCCATCCAGATGCGCATGGAGCGCTGGGTGGCGAACAGCTGCGCGCTACCAACGCCCGGCACGCGGCGAATTTCGCCGATGACATTGCGCTGCAGATAGTCGCCGAGGCCGATCGCATCGGTATTTCCGTCCGTTGAGGTCAGCGACACAACCGCGAGGAATGACGTCCCGGCCTGCTCGACGCGGATACCCTGCGAGGTGACGGCACCCGGAAGGCGGGGCTCGGCGCGAGCAATGCGGTTCTGCACCTCGACCTGGGCCTCACCGATATTGGTGCCTGGCGCGAAAGTGACGTTGATCGAGATACGGCCGGAGGATTCCGACGTCGATTCAAAGTAGATCAGCCCGGGGACACCGTTCAATTCTTCTTCGATCGGACGTGTCACGCTGAGATAGATGTTCTCAGGCGAGGCGCCCGGATAGTTGGTTGAAATGGAAATCTGCGGCGGTGCGACATTCGGATACTGCGCGATCGGCAGCATCGGAATGGCGATTGCGCCTCCCAGCATGATGAAGATCGCGACCACCCACGCAAAGATGGGCCGGTCGATGAAAAAACGTGCCATAGGACCGGATCCTTACTGCTGTGCAGGTGCTGCGGGCTGTTCGGCGTTGCCGCCTTCGGCTGCTTGCTCCGTCGCGGGCTTTTCGGGGCTCCACGGCTGCGGCTTGACGGTCGCGCCGGGCGCGGTCTTCTGGAACCCGTCGGCGACGACGCGGTCGCCCTCCTTCAGTCCCTGCGAGATGACCCACCGATCGCCGAGCGCCCTGCCGACCGTGACGCGGCGCGTTTCGACCTTGTCTTCCGCGGCGACGACGAGCACGCTCGCCTGGCCGCCGGCATCGCGCTGGACAGCCTGCTGCGGCACTGCGAAGGCGGTCTTTTCGACACCCTGCTGGATCTGGACGCGGACATACATGCCCGGCAGCAGATCGCCGTTCGGATTGGGGAATTCACCACGCAGCGTCACCTGGCCGGTTGTCTCATCGACGGCAGCTTCGGAGAACAGCAGACGACCGGGCTGTTCGTAGGGCGTACCGTCGTCGAGGATGAGCTTAACCTCTGCCTCATTGTCACCGGTCATCAGCTTGCCGTCCTCAAGCGCCTTGCGCAGACGAATGAGATCAGCAGCCGGCTGTGTGAAGTCGGCATAGATCGGATCAAGCTGCTGGATCGTCGCGAGATTTTCAGAACCGTTGGAACTGACCAGAGCACCTTCGGTGATCAGCGCACGACCGATACGGCCGCTGATCGGAGCGGTCACGTGCGAATACTGGAAGTTCAGGCGAGCTTCGGCAAGGCCTGCTTCGGCAACCGCAACTTCCGCATCGGCCTGAGCCAGCTGCGAAATTGCATTGTCGAACTCCTGCTGGGAAGCAACGTTGTTGCGCCGGAGCTGCTGCTGGCGGTCCGCGGTCTGGCGGGCCTGCAACTGCGCAGCCTTGGCGCGGGCGACTGTCGCCTCGGCGCTGTCGACCTGGACCTGGAACGGCGCGGGATCGATGCGGTAGAGGACGTCCCCTGCTTCACCAGCGAGCCCTGTTCGAAGACACGCTCGACAATGATGCCGGAAACGCGAGGACGCACTTCGGCAAGACGAGTCGGTGCGACGCGGCCCGGCAGATCATTGATGATCGGGAGAGATTCGGCAGCGATGGTTACGACACCGACGGGAGACGGCGGCGGCGCCTGCTGGGCTTGGCCGTCCTGTTTTTCCTGGCACGCAGCCAGAAATACGAGACAGGACAAAAGGGTGAGAGCGCGCAGGGGCGTCTTTTGCATCGAGCAGCTCCAGGGGTAAAGCCGAGGGTGGGAATTTTACATACAAACTAATACGTATATTCCATATAGCAAGGCTCTTGTGCATTGCACACTATTTGTTTGTGCACGCTCTTCAAATTCTTGTGGGGTTGAATCTATGGGCTGGATCGGCAGCCGACCCGCGGTCGCACGGGCGAGGTTGCGCCTCCAGCAAGTGGCAGAGGCGTTGGCGAAGCGGGCGTACAGAGCAAGTGTGGCGAGGGAACTTAGATGCCGCAAGATGAAAAATGGCGCGAGATGCCCGCGCCATTTTCCGAAAATCTGATACTATGCGAAGCGGGCGCGTCCATCGGCCGCACCCGCCAGTCACTTTTTAGACGAGATCAAAGCGATCTGCGTTCATGACCTTTGTCCACGCCGCCGCAAAGTCCTTGACGAACTTCTCCTTGGAGTCGGACTGGGCGTAGACTTCCGCGAAGGCACGCAGCTGCGAGTGAGAGCCGAAGATAAGGTCGACGCGCGTGCCGGTCCATTTTGGCAGTTTGGTCTTGCGGTCGCGCCCTTCATAGACGCCCTGCTTGCCGGCGGCCGGCGACCATTCTGTCGCCATGTCCAGAAGGTTGACGAAGAAGTCATTCGTCAACGTTTCCGGCTTGTCGGTGAAGATGCCATGCTCCGGATTTCCGGCCTTCAGCACGCGCAGGCCACCGATCAGGACGGTCATTTCCGGCCCGGTCAGAGTCAGAAGCTGCGCACGATCGATCAGCGCTTCCTCCGCCTTCAGGAACTGCAGCTTGGCGCTGTTGGTATAGTTCAAGAAAGCATCCATGCGCGGCTCCAGTGCCTTGAAGGACAGGACATCTGTCTGCTCCTGGCTGGCGTCGGTACGGCCCGGCGTGACAGGAACGGAGACGGCATAGCCTGCAGCCTTCGCCGCCTTTTCCACACCTGCGGCACCGGCGATCACGATCAGGTCGGCCAGCGAGACCTTCTTACTGCCATTGGCGCCGTTGAAGCCCTGCTGGATGCCTCCAAGCACGCCGAGCACCTTGGCGAGCTGCACCGGCTGGTTGGCTTCCCAGTCCTTCTGCGGCTCGAGACGAACGCGGGCACCATTGGCACCGCCGCGCTTGTCGGAGCCACGGAAAGTCGAGGCCGAAGCCCAGGCAGTGGAAACCAGTTCCTGCACCGTAAGACCGGTAGCGAGGACCTTTTCCTTCAGTGAAGCGATATCGGCATCATGGACGAGCGGATGATCGACCGGCGGGACGACATCCTGCCAGATCAGATCTTCGGCCGGGACTTCCGGACCGAGATAACGGACCTTCGGGCCCATGTCGCGATGGGTCAGCTTGAACCAAGCGCGGGCAAAGGCATCGGCGAACTCGGCCGGGTTTTCCAGGAAGCGGCGCGAGATCTTTTCATAGACCGGATCGAAGCGCAGGGCCAAGTCGCTGGTCAGCATGGTTGGGCGGTGCTTCTTGGCGGTATCGAAGGCATCAGGCACAGATGCATCGGCATCCTTGGCAACCCATTGATGCGCACCGGCCGGGCTCTTCGTCAGTTCCCATTCGAAGCCGAACAGGTTTTCGAAGAAATAGTTGCTCCACTGGGTCGGCGTCTGGGTCCAGGTGACTTCCAGACCACTGCCGATTGCATCAGTACCGATACCGCTATTGAACTTGCTGGCCCAGCCAAGGCCTTGGGCTTCCAACTCACCGGCTTCCGGATCGACGCCGACGAAGGACGGGTCGCCTGCGCCGTGGGTCTTGCCAAACGTATGGCCGCCAGCGATCAGCGCGACGGTTTCCTCGTCGTTCATCGCCATGCGGGCGAAGGTTTCGCGGATGTCGCGGGCCGAAGCCAATGGGTCCGGATTGCCGTTCGGACCTTCCGGATTGACGTAGATGAGGCCCATCTGCACGGCGCCGAGCGGTTCTGCCAGCTCGCGCTCGCCGCTATAGCGTTCATCGCCGAGCCAGGTACCTTCCGGCCCCCAGAACAATTCTTCCGGCTGCCAAGTGTCGACGCGACCGCCGGCGAAACCGAAAGTCTTGAACCCCATGGATTCCAGCGCGACATTGCCGGTCAGGATATAGAGATCGGCCCAGGAAATCTTGTTGCCGTATTTCTGCTTGATCGGCCAGATGAGGCGGCGGGCCTTGTCTAGGTTGACGTTGTCCGGCCAGCTGTTGAGCGGCGCGAAACGCTGCTGTCCGCCACCGGCGCCACCACGGCCGTCAGTGATGCGATAGGTGCCGGCGCTATGCCAGGCCATGCGGATGAAAAGGCCGCCGTAATGGCCGAAGTCGGCCGGCCACCATTCCTGGCTGTCGGTCATCAATGCGTGTAGATCGGCCTTGATGGCGGCCAGATCGAGCTTCTTGAATTCCTCGGCGTAGTCGAACGCCTTGCCCATCGGGTCTGCAAGACCCGTCTTCTGGTGGAGAATTTCGACATTTAGCTGGTTTGGCCACCAGTCACGGTTGGCCCTGCCGGCCGAGCCGCGAGCGACAGGACACTTGCCCGTGTTTTCGCTAGATTTCGCGTCCATGACGTTCTCCTCGTGTTTGCTCAATGAATTCGGCGACATGTGAAGAATGTGGCGCGCCGATCTCCGACAACACCCACCGGATCAGATCATCATCCCGGTGCGAAACGGCGATGACAGGCGCACATATTCCCCTTCCGAGATTCATATCGAACCAAAGCGATAAATTTAAGTTGGATTTACCGATCGCAGTGATAATCAAAGATTATCAAGGAAAGGATCTATGGGCCTTTCGCCCGCCGGCTCAGACAATGCCGCCGCTACCCGCGGAAGACGCCGGACGCTCCGCTGCAACCTTTGCCCGGTAGCCGCTGGCGCGATAGGTCGCGACCGGGTCGATGGCACCGCCGGTGCGGCGTCGTGCCTCGGCGAGGATCGGCTCGACATCGGTCCGATAGGCACGCTTCAAAGTCTCCGTAGCCATCATCGCGTCATTGTCCTGCTGATGGCCATCTAGCGCAGTACGATCGACGAGCAGCGCCTGCGCATAAGCACGGCGGATCTCGTTTGCGCTGGAAATCAGGCTCTCGATCGGGTCGGTGACGTTGTGCGACTGGTCGATCATATGGGCCGGGCGAAAATCCTTCACGCCGCGATGTTGGGCATCGACCAGTTCGTTGAAGACGAGAAACAGCCGATAGGGCTCTATCGAACCGGCATCGAGATCGTCGTCGCCATATTTGGAATCGTTGAAGTGGAAGCCGCCGAGCTTGCCGAACTGGATCAGCCGGGCGACGATCATTTCGATATTGGTATTGGGCGCATGGTGGCCGAGATCGACGAGGCAGAAGGCTTTTGGCCCGAGCGTGTTGGCAATCAGGTAATTCGTGCCCCAGTCCTGCACGACTGTGGAGTAGAAGGCCGGCTCGTACATCTTGTGTTCGGAGAACAGCCTCCAGTCATCCGGCAGCGCCTTGTAGATCTCCGCCATAGAGGCGAGATAGCGCTCGAATTGCCGCGTAAAGTGGCTCTGCCCCGGAAAATTCGAGCCGTCGCCGATCCAAACCGTCAGTGCCTTGGAACCGATCGCTTCGCCGATCTCGATACATTCGAGATTGTGCTCGATGGCTTGGGTACGTGTCGCCGTGTCGGTGTGGCTGAGCGAACCGTATTTATAGGAATGGGTCTGGCCCGGCGCGTCGGAAAACGTGTTGGAGTTCATCGCATCAAAGCCGAGCCCCAGCGCATCACCTTTCGCCTTCAATTCCTTCGGATCGGTCTTGTCCCACGGGATATGGAGCGACACCGTCGGCGCAGCCCGCGTCATTTGCTGGATAACCGAGCAATCGTCCAGCTTGTCGAAAATGCCTCGCGGCTCCCCTGCCCCGGAAAGCGGGCAAATCGGGTGCCGCCGGTACCGACACCCCAGGAGGGAATGGCAACAAAGAATTCGGAGACTTTTCGGGTGATCGCTTCGATATCGACGCCACGGCGTGAAAGATTCTCGCCAAGTGCATCATAGTCGGACTTGAGTGCGCTCGCGCGCTTGTCGTTCTCAGCAGCGACCAGATCCGCTGCAATCTTCAATTCGGCCATATGCTCCTCCCAGAGCCGTAGTCACTCGACAAGCGTCAGCGCGTAAAACTCTGCGCATTCCCCGCATCGACATTGATGATATTGCCCGTGGATTTTGCCGAGAGGTCGGACGCGAGGAAATAGATCGCCTCGGCAATATCCTCCGGAAACACGTTGAGCTTTAGCATCGAGCGCTTGCGGTAATGCTCCTCCAGCTCGCCGACATCGATCTTGGAGGATGCGGCCCGCTGTTCGCGCCATTCACCGCTCCAGATTTTCGAGCCGCGCAGTACCGCATCCGGATTGACCGTATTGACCCGAATCCCGGCATCCGCCCCTTCCAACGCTAGGCAGCGGGCAAGATGGATCTCGGCTGCCTTGGCCGTGCAGTAAGCAGACGCGTTGGGCGAAGAGGCTAGCCCGTTCTTCGACGCGACGAAGACGACATTGCCACCAAGTTTCTGGCGACGGAACAGGCGAAAAGCCTCGCGTGACACGAGGAAATAGCCGGTCGCCAGGATGTCTATATTTTTCGTCCACATGGCAAGCGTCGTGTCCTCCACCGGCGCCGAGGACGCAATCCCCGCATTCGAGACGAGAATGTCGACGCCACCGAATTCGACGCAAGCATCCGCGAAGGCGGCAAGCACCGCATCTTCGCGCGTGACGTCAATCTGGATGGAGCGCACCGCGTCGACACCGAAGCGCTTGGCGAACTCCTGTTGCGTTTCCTCCAACGCACCTTGATCAATATCCGCCAGAACCACGCAGGCCCCTTCCCCAACCAGCCGCGCGGCCGTCGCCCGGCCGATGCCTCCAGCGCCTCCGGTAACGAAAGCGACCTGGCCTGCAAGGCTCTTCGGCTTCGGCATGCGCTGCAGCTTCGCCTCTTCCAGCAGCCAGTATTCGATGTCGAAGGCCTCCTGCTCAGGCAAGCCTTGATATTCTGAGACCGTCGATGCACCCCGCATCACGTTGATGGCGTTGACATAAAACTCGCCGGCAATGCGCGCCGTCGCCTTGTCCTTGGCGAAGGACAGCATGCCGACACCCGGCACCAGGAAGATGACCGGGTTCGGATCGCGCATCTTCGGTGAGTTGCTGCGCTTGCAGGCTTCATAGTAGCGCGTGTAGTCGGCGCGGTAGTTTTCCAATGCGTCGTCGAGACCGGCAATGACTGCGTCGACATCAGGCCGAGCCGGATCAAAATCGACGATCAGCGGTCGGATCTTCGTGCGCAGAAAATGATCGGGGCAAGATGTGCCGAGCGTGCCAAGCGGCTTCAGATCTCTGGAATTGACGAATTCGAGTACGGCGTCCTGATCATCGAAATGGCCGAGCTTGCGCTCGCCCTTTCCAATCCGTCCCCGGATTTCCGGCATCAGTTGTGCCACGATGGCGCGACGCTCGCCCGACCCGAGGCTTTTTGCGATCGCCCCGCCAAAAATCTTCTTTCCTTCGATTTCCCGCGCAAACCATTCGATAGCCTTGTTGATGATTTCAAGCGTCAGCAGATAGCAATCCTTGGCGTCATCCGCCCAGGTGAACAGGCCATGGCTCTCAAGCACCACGCCCTTGGCCGCCGGGTTGTTCTTCACAAAGGCTTCGAGATCGAGACCAAGCTGGAAACCGGGACGACGCCAGGGCAGCCAGCCGATCTCGCTGCCGAAGATTTTCTCGGTCAGTTCCTTCGAGTTCTTCGCGGCCGCGATCGCGATAATCGCGTCGGGATGCATGTGATCGACATGAGTGAAGGGCACAAAGCCATGCAACGGCGTATCGATCGAGGCGGCACGCGGGTTGAGGTTGAAGGTGCAGTGCGGCAGGAACCCGACCATGCGGTCCTCGTCCTCGACGCCCTTGTAGATGCCCTTCAGCGCTTCGAGCTTATCCATGTAAAGCGTGGCAAAGCCGTCGAGCTTGATCGTCCCGACATCGCCGCCGGACCCCTTCACCCACATGACGCGCACCTTCTCGCCAGTCACCGGATCGTTTTCGATCACTTTTGCGGATGTATTGCCGCCGCCGTAGTTGGTAATGCGCTTGTCGGCCCCCAGGAGGTTGGAGCGGTAGAGCAGCTTGCCGGGCTCATCGAGCCCCACGGCATAAGCGTCATCCCAACGGCTTTCGAGAAGGCGGGTTTGTCCCGACATTACTTTCCTCCCAATATGACTGCGATCCTCACGTCGACGATCGTCTTCTCCCAGATCGTGGATATCGCCCGCAGTTTCGCTCGCTGTCAATCAAAAACAGTCAATAATTTTCATTGTGCGCTGCAGTATAGCCGATCATGATCGTTTGTGATTGACAATATCGAATTTCAAGCAATAGTTGATGGCAAGGAGCAGCCCCAATGCACGAACGCGAACGCCACCGCATCATTCTGAGCGCGATCCAGGAAAAGCCTGTGATCACCGTGCAGGATATTGCGGAATTGACCGAAGCCTCGGAGGCGACGATCCGGCGCGATATCGCGGCGCTGCATGTTCAGGGCAAGTTGCGGCGCGTGCGCGGCGGCGCGGAAGCGGTTCATCCACCGCAGATCGGCCAGCTTGCCGCGCGCTCATTCCGCGTCTCCGAAGCCGTCAATATCGACAAGAAGCGGGCGATCGCGCGCTCTGCGGTGGATCTCTGTGAAGAGGGCGACAGCGTCATCATCAATGGCGGCACGACGACATTCCAGATGGTGCATTATCTTTCAGCCCGGCGGCTGCAGGTGATGACGAATTCCTTCGCGGTCGCAGAGCATTTGGTCAAGCATTCGAAGAGTTCGGTCACTGTGCCAGGCGGCGCGATTTATCGCGAGCAAAGCCTGATCCTGTCGCCTTTCGAGAACGACGCGATCCGCAATTTTTATGCCCGGCGGATGTTCATCGGTGCTCAGGGCATCAGCCCGCTCGGCATTATGGAAGGTGACGCGCTCGTCATCCAGAGCGAGCAGAAGCTGATGCATCAGGCAGAGGAACTCATCGTGATGGTGGATTCGTCGAAATTCCAGCGCCGATCGAGCCTTATTCTATGCCCGTTGGACCGGGTGACAACTATTATCACCGACGACGGCGTGTCCGAGGAGGCTGCGCGGATGGTCGAGGAGGCCGGTGTGGCGCTGGTGATCGCTGGCGGCGGCTCGGAGAATACGAAGGAGGATTTCACGTCGGTAGCCTGAGGAAGCGCCGGCGGGAGAAATGGGGTTGTTGATTTAACTGGGAGGAGTGGATCATGAAACTTGCAAGGAAACTCGCGATCGGCGTCGCCATCGCGTTCGCCGCGATGACGTCGGCGACACAGGCCGCCGATATGAAGATCGCGCTGGTCGTAAAATCGCTCGGCAACGGCTTCTTCGAGGCCGCCAACAAGGGCGCGCAGGAAGCGGCCAAGGAACTCGGCGGCGTCGAGATCATCTATACAGGCCCGACCACGACGACGGCGGAGGGCCAGATCGAGGTCATCAATTCGCTGATCGCGCAAGGGGTGGACGCGATCGCCATTTCCGCCAATGACCCGGATGCGGTCGTTCCGGCCTTGAAGAAGGCCGCACAGCGCGGCATCAAGGTCATCTCCTGGGATTCGGGCGTCGCACCCGAAGGCCGCATCATGCACCTCAATCCGTCCTCCAAGGAGCTGATCGGCAAGATGTGCCTGACTCTCGCCAAGGACCATCTTGAAGGTGGCAAGGGCGATTTCGCCATCCTGTCTGCTACCACCACCTCGACGAACCAGAACACCTGGATCGCCGAGATGAAGAAGCAGCTGCAGGATTTCCCTGGCCTCAACCTCGCAACCACGGTCTATGGCGACGACCTGGCCGACAAGTCGTATCGTGAAGCACAGGGACTTCTATCCTCGCAGCCCAACGTCAAGGTGATCGTCGCGCCGACAACGGTCGGCGTTCTGGCCGCTTCGCAGGCGGTGAAGGATGCCGGCAAGATCGGCGAGGTCTATGTCACTGGCCTTGGTCTCCCGTCCGAGATGGCGGGCGCCATCAAGTCCGGCGCAACGAAGGAATTTGCTATCTGGAACCCGATCGATCTCGGTTATTCCGCTACCCAGATCGCCTATCACATCGCCAAGGGCGACAGCGATGGCGCGCCGGGCTCGGAGATCGAGGCCGGGCGCATGGGCAAGATCAAGATCGGCGACAATGGCGAAGCGGCGATGGCCGATCCCTTTGTCTATGACGCCAAAAACATCGACGAGTTTTCGAAGATCTTTTGAGCCGAGCATTCGAGCTGACGCTCCTTAACCAGAGAGCAGCAAGCTGCTCTCCTCCTCTCCCCGCGAGCGAGGAGAGGAGACCTACCGTGCTCGGCGTAGAAGAGTAAGGCAAAGAGTTCATGGCTTGTGTCCTTCTCCCCGCCTGCGGGGAGAAAGTGCCGGCAGGTGGATGAGGGGCCATCGAGGTGAAACCCAACATGAATGTTGTCGTGCCGATGACCGATCATATAATCGTTGCACAGGTACCGGCTCAGCAGTCGGAACCCATCCTAGAAATGCGCGGCATCGGCCAGATATTTCCGGGCGTGAAGGCGCTTGATGGGGTCAGCCTTTCACTTTATCCGGGTCAGGTGACTGCGCTGATCGGCGAAAACGGCGCCGGCAAGTCGACACTGGTAAAGATCCTGACCGGCATTTACCGTCCCAACGAGGGCGAGATCTTGATCGACGGAAAACCTGTCAGCTTTTCGAGCGCCCAGGCAGCGATCGATGCAGGCGTCACGGCTATTCACCAGGAGACCGTGCTGTTCGATGAACTGACCGTCGGCGAGAACATCTTTCTCGGCCACGCGCCGCGCACTCGGATCGGAACGATCGACTGGCGCGAGATCAACCGCCGCTCAAAAGAGCTGCTGCGTCAGCTCGAAAGCGAGATCGACCCGACCATTCGCCTGCAAGATCTTTCCATTGCCCAGCGGCATCTGGTGGCCATCGCCCGAGCGCTTTCGGTCGAGGCGCGCATCGTCATCATGGACGAACCGACCGCCGCCCTCTCCCGCAAGGAGATAGACGATCTCTTCCGCATCGTCGAAAGGTTGAAACGGCAGGGCAAGGCGATCCTTTTCATTAGCCACAAGTTCGACGAGGTTTACGAAATCGCCGAGAATTTCGTCGTTTTTCGCGACGGCCGTGCCGTCGGGCATGGACGGTTGAAGGACACGCCGCAGGACGAGATCGTTCGGCTGATGGTCGGTCGTGCCGTTGAGGACGTCTTCCCCAAGGTGAAGGTCGAGATCGGCGCTCCGGTTCTGACCGTCGAGCGCTATTGCCACCCGACCGAATTCCGCGACATTACCTTCGAGCTCCGTTGCGGCGAGATTCTCGGCATCTATGGCCTAATCGGTGCGGGTCGTTCGGAACTCTGCCAGTCGCTATTCGGCGTCACCCGTCCATCCTCCGGCAGCCTCGTGCTGGAAGGCCGACCTATAGACATCCGCTCGTCGGGCGATGCGATCAGCGCTGGCATCGTCTATGTGCCGGAAGAGCGCGGTCGTCACGGTCTGGCATTGCCCTTGCCGATCTTCCAGAACATGTCGCTGCCATCGCTGGCGAAGACGTCCCGGTCCGGCTTCCTGAAGGCTGCCAACGAACTCGCGCTCGCCCGAAAATATGCCGAGCGGCTAGACCTGCGTGCTGCGGCGCTCTCCGTGCCGGTCGGCACGTTGTCGGGCGGTAACCAGCAGAAGGTCGTGATCGGTAAATGGCTGGCCACACGGCCGAAAGTTATCATCCTCGACGAGCCTACCAAGGGCATCGACATTGGCTCCAAGGCTGCTGTGCATGGGTTCATCAGCGAACTCGCGGCTGAAGGCCTGTCGATCATCATGGTGTCGTCCGAGCTCCCCGAAATCCTCGGCATGTCCGACCGCGTGATGGTCATGCGCGAAGGTCTGATGGCCGGCATGTTCGAGCGTGGACAGCTGACCGCCGAGGCGCTGGTGCGCGCCGCGACCGGCAATGCATGAGGGACAGCAGATGACTCGTCTTCTCAGAAACCGCGAAATCCTGCTTACTGCCATCATCGCTCTGATGGTCGCGGGCTTTGCAACCCGCGCCGAAGGCTTTGCAACCCCGGCCAATCTCGCCAACATCTTCAACGACACGTCGATCCTGATCATCCTGGCGCTCGGCCAGATGACTGTGATCCTGACGAAATCGATCGACCTGTCAGTCGCCGCCAACCTTGCCTTCACCGGCATGGCGGTGGCGATGACCAATGCCGCTTATCCCGAACTGCCGCTGCTACTGCTTATCGTCATGGCGATCAGCATCGGCGCGTTCCTCGGCGCGATCAACGGCTACCTTGTCTGGGCGCTGCAGATCCCGCCGATCGTCGTGACCTTAGGCACGCTTACTATCTATCGCGGCATGGCCTTCGTCTTGTCGGGCGGCGGCTGGGTCAACGCCCACCAGATGGCGCCGGGCTTTCTCAACATTCCGCGCATGCCATTGCTCGGGCTGCCTGTCCTTTCCTGGATCGCCATCGTGATCGTCATCGGTGCGTGGTTCGTGCTGACCCGCCTGCCCTTCGGTCGCGCCGCCTATGCCTCTGGCGGCAACCCGACGGCCGCCGTTTATGCCGGTATAGATATTGGCCGCACCCGCTTCCTCGCCTTCGTCCTCTCCGGTGCGCTGGCCGGCCTCTCCGGATATCTCTGGGTGTCCCGCTATGCGGTCGCCTATGTCGATATTGCCGCTGGCTTCGAACTCGATACAGTCGCGGCCTGCGTTATCGGCGGCATTTCCATCGCCGGTGGTATCGGCTCGGTGGCGGGTGCTGTGCTCGGTGCGCTGTTCCTTGGCGTGATCAAGAACGCGCTGCCCGTGATCGGCATTTCACCCTTCGCACAGATGGCGATTTCAGGCGTCGTGATCGTTCTTGCCGTCGTCTTCAACGCCCGCGCCGAAAGGAAGGCGGGCCGCATCATCCTGCGCAACCGCGCCACTGAGGAGGGTTCAGCATGAGCGATGTCGCGACCTCGAAACGACAAATCCCCGATCGCCTCGGCACAAAAACCTCCCGCATCCTTGCAAGCTGGGAAGTGCTGCTCTTCGGCGTGGCGGTGCTGATCTTCATCTTCAACTCGCTCGCCTCGCCCTATTTCCTCAACGCCTGGAACCTGTCCGACGCGACCTTCAATTTCACAGAGAAGGCGATGATCGCCTTTGCCATGGCGATGCTGGTGATCGCGGGGGAAATCGACCTGTCCGTCGCTGCCATCATCGCACTTGCCTCAACTGCCATGGGCGCCGCGGCGCAAGCCGGCATCGGCACACCGGGACTGGTGGCGATCGGCATTGGTGTCGGGCTTGTCTGCGGCGCCTTCAACGGCCTGCTCGTCGCCGGCCTGAAACTTCCTTCGATCGTCGTGACGATCGGCACGATGAGCCTGTTCCGCGGCATTTCCTATATCGTGCTCGGCGACCAAGCCTATGGCAAATATCCGGCGAGCTTCGCCTATTTCGGCCAGGGCTATGTTGCCTGGGTATTCTCCTTCGAATTTGTTCTGTTCTTCCTACTCGCCATCGCCTTCGCCATCCTGTTGCACGCGACGAATTTCGGCAGGCAGGTCTATGTCATTGGCAATAACGAGTTTGCCGCGCGCTTTTCCGGCATTCCGGTCCAGCGGGTGAAGTTCATCCTCTTCCTGCTCACGGGTCTGATGGCCGGCGTCGCGGCCGTCTGCCTGACTTCCCGTCTCGGTTCGACCCGCCCCTCGATCGCGCAAGGGTGGGAGCTCGAAGTGGTGACCATGGTTGTGCTCGGCGGGGTCTCCATTCTCGGCGGCGCCGGCACGATCCTAGGCGTGGTCATAGCTGCCTTCGTCATGGGCCTCGTCACGTTCGGGCTCGGGCTGCTGAACGTACCCGGCATCGTCATGTCCATCTTTGTCGGCCTGCTACTGATCGTCACCATCGCCGTGCCGATCATCGCTCGCCGCATCCGGGAGATGCGCTGATGACAAGCGAGAAATATGCGTTCCGGATGAAGCTCAATCCCGGCATGGAGGCCGAGTATAAAAAGCGGCACGACGAGATCTGGCCGGAGCTAGTGACCTTGCTGCACGAATCAGGCGTGCGTGACTACTCAATCCATCTGGACCGCGAGACGAACATCCTGTTCGGCGTCCT
Source organism: Terrirhizobium terrae (assembly GCF_030323265.1). Taxonomy (GTDB): domain Bacteria; phylum Pseudomonadota; class Alphaproteobacteria; order Rhizobiales; family Rhizobiaceae; genus Neorhizobium. The sequence continues at coordinate 675,550 of NZ_CP104990.1, read as the reverse complement.
CAGCCGCCCCGAAAATCACGGGATGACCAGCCTGCCGGATCATCCCGTGATGAAGCGCTGGTGGGCTCACATGGCTGATATCATGGAGACGAACACGGACAACTCGCCAGTCCAGATAGACCTCATCACGATGTTCCACCTGCCATGAAGACAGCGGAAAAGGTTGCCGTGATCGATATCGGCAAGACCAATGCCAAGGTGGTGGTCTTTGACTGCAGAGTCGGCCGCGAAATCGGCGAATATCGCATGGCCAATAAAGTGATCTCCGGGCCGCCTTACCCGCATTACGATGTCGAACGCTTGTGGGATTTTATCCTAAACTCTCTCTCCGCGCTTGCTCGCGAGACCGGCTTCGATGCGATCTCCATCACCACCCATGGCGCCGCTGCTGCATTGCTGGACGAGAACGGAGCGCTGGCTTTACCGGTTCTCGACTATGAACATCAATATCCGGAAGAAATCCGGTCGGTCTACGCTTTGATCCGACCACCTTTTGCACAGACCTTATCCCCTATCCTGTCGGGTGGTCTCAATCTCGGCGCGCAGATCCACTATCAGAAGTCGGCGTTTCTGGATGGGTTCGCTGCGGTCAGAACGATCCTCACCTATCCGCAGTTCTGGGCCTTCCGCCTCACCGGCATCACCGCCAACGAGGTCACCTCTCTAGGCTGCCATACCGATCTCTGGCGTCCACACGACAACGACTATTCCTCCCTTGTCGATGCTCTCGGCATACGCAACTTACTGGCGCCGCGAAGAAGCGCCTTTGATGTGCTTGGCCCCCTATTGCCCGACGTCGCCGAGAAAATCGGACTGACGGACCCCGTGCCGGTCTATTGCGGCATTCACGATTCCAATGCTTCGTTGCTGACGCATCTGATCGGCCGGGACCCACCATTTGCCATCGTTTCCACGGGCACCTGGGTCGTCAACTTTGCCGTCGGCGGCGACCTGAACCATCTCCATCCGGCGCGCGACATGCTTGCCAATATCGATGCCTACGGCCGTGCCGTTCCTTCGGCGCGCTTCATGGGCGGTAGAGAATTCGAGATGCTGAGGGCAGAGCTTGGGCCACTCGATCAGCCGGCCGCGCTCGCTGCAATCCCAGACGTGATTAGAAAGCAAATCATGCTTCTGCCCAATCTCGCGGAGGGTTCTGGCCCCTATCCCGGCGGTCATGCGCAATGGCTCAACCATGCGCTTGCCTCGACGGATGAGCGTTGGGCAGCGGCTTGCCTCTATCTTGCGTTGATGACGTCAACCTGTCTGGAGCTAAGTGGTGCAAAAGGACCGACGCTGGTGGAGGGACCTTTTGCGAGCAACCAGGTTTTTTGCTGGCTTTGGCGGCCTTGCTCGAACGTCGCGTGATCGCTGTCCCCGGTTCGACCGGCACCAGCCAAGGCGCCGCCTTGCTCGCCGGCACGTGTTCGGCGTCTTCCAGCGAGACGCAGATCGCAACATCGCAGATAAAGGGGCTGCAAGCCTACGCGAATATCTGGCGCGACTTCGCTCCCTCCAACACGGTACCTATGCAAGTCACAGGTCCCGACCTCTCTCAAGTACGTCCTGCGCCTCGTTAAGCCCCATACCGAAGACTACCCTACCAATCTCGAAGCTGAAACCGGCGCGGGCGAAGGCGGAAAGCTCCTTGCCTTTGCGCTTTTCGTCCAGCTCGACCTTGCGAAATGGCCCGAAGGCGCGCTTGCGTGCCAGGACGACTGCAGCATAGAGATCGTCCACCTCCGCTGCAGCGCTTGCGGCCAGTTCCTTGGCAACACCTTTTTGTGTCAGTTTCTGAGCGATCGCCCGCTGAGACTTACCGCTGCGCATGCCCGAACGGCTGCTTATCTCGGCAAACACCTTGTCATCGAGTAGCTTGTTCTCGCTGGCGAAATTGACTGCGGAATCGGCGAGTGCCTTCACCTGCGCTTCGCTGATCGATTGGAATTTTTCCCGGGCTTTGCGTGCGATGGCGTCGAAGAGTTGCCTCTCGGTATGCATCCGGCGCCCGAGCCTATAGATCGTCGAATTGCGTGCCCATGCAAACATACGTGGTGTCGGCGTGTCGGCGGGGGCGCTGTCATCGCCAGAAACTGCCAACGGCGCCTGCTCCACCTTACACTCCATTCAAATGGCAAGTCTCAAGGCGGCATAGCCTGCTCGCAAGCAGGGCGCCAGAGCACGGCGGGGCACAGCGCAATATCGGACGGCCGGGATTACCACGGTGTCGATGACCGAACGGCTGCAAAAGCTTGCGGCCCGCCTCGGTGATGTCCAGACGACACGCATGTATCTGCAAACTCGCTCGGATCAGCAAGATGGTTGAGGCTTGATGGAAAAACACAACTTCGAAGCAAAAAATAAGGCCGTTGCTGATGAGACCATCACCTTGCGCCGCCGGGGCGATAAGTACGTATTCGTCGCTTCCGTGCTCACCGGCCCCGATGACTGGCAACGGGGCCGGCCGTACTGACGTCAGAGAATTTCGACGTTTTCAGCCTTCGACTTTCCAGTCTTGCGATCCTGGCCAACTTCGTAGCTGACCTTCTGACCGTCCTGCAGCACGCTTCCGCGCTCGACTGCGGAGATATGGACGAAGACGTCCGCGCCACCGTTATCTGGGGTAATAAAGCCAAACCCCTTATCCTGATTGAAAAATTTCACGCTACCGGTCGCCATGGGATCCTCGTTGTGTTCGTATGACAAGGACAGACTTAGCCTTCAATCGAGAGAGCAGCAAGCTCCGAGCGAAAATGAACGCTGACGCGCGATAGATAAAAGAAGGATCGGCTGGATAGTGAAGCGCAGCTGACCATCTTCTAAACCCTTGCTGGCGCCGGGAGACATTTGACGCCCGACTTTCGCGGTAGGCACTATCGTAAAGGTCGATCGCTCCAACAAACTTATATGGCGCTTGCTGGCACATACGCCTGAGCAGCCCCAAAGGAGGAAGGTTTACTCCGCCACCAGACACGTCGCGGCCAAAGTGACTCCGGCCCTAGTAGAGGGGACTGCAAATCTATGGCCTATTCACACCGAGGACTATTGTCTCCCGGCCGCAATCCCTCCATATGACCACGATGACTGCTGATTCCAAGATATTCGTCGGCCTCAAATCGATCTCGAACCAAAGCCCCAAAGCGAACCGAGCCCACCGGGCCGAAATGCCACTGGGATGGTTGCGAGCGTACCGGACACCATCGCGCGCCGGTTGGACAAGAAGCCGAGGGCCTGTTTTTTGTATTCTGTCTTGAGCACGTGAAGGAATACAACAAGGGCTATAATTACGCGAGCGCGCTGTCCAGTCCCGAGGTTGCACGCTATCAGAGGGAAGCCGCCGTGGGCGGACGCAGGTCTCTTGGAAGCATATTTACACAGCCAGACGAGGCCCCGCTTCCTTCAACTCAACGCTCCGGCTCAGCCAAGACAATCAACGCGCGTAAGTCTGCCGAACGGGCTCAAGCGCATAAAGCTGAACAGCGAAAACGTAAGCTCAGGGTCCTCGAGGCTAAAGCCTTCGAGACGCTTGGGCTCTCGGAAGACGCCACGCCGGAAGAAATTAAGCGGCGTTATAAACAGAGGCTCAAGGAGCTTCACCCTGACGCCAACAATGGAAGTCGTACGTCCGAAGCTGAGCTGAAAGCCTCTATCGAAGCTCACAAGCTTCTTAAGCTGAACGGATTTTGTTGACGATGGTTGAAGGTCTAAAGCTGCGTTTTAGGCGGCGTTGATCTGGTGGTAAGGCCGGCGTTCTAGGTATAGGGAAATGACCAACGCGCGGGCTGAAACCACTGAAGGAATAAGGGTGATCATCACCATCCACACCCAATCGACCTCCAAGATAATGTAGTGCCAAACGGCAGGTCGAGCTTCTGCCACTTGGCTTCCTGCAGGCTGCAGCATGCTGGCGAAACGGCTGAGCTCCCAAGCCTTTCCCACCGGCGAAGGTAGTGCTGGCCTAGGCTTTTCGTGGACGGCCGCCGCTTATCTTCATCTTGTCCGGTAAGATTGATCCGCTGTGCCTAACGTAGACCTTGTTGGGGCTGGTTCTGCCCCACCCGGTTCCTCTGATCAACTCGGCCTCGCAGCAAAATAATGGAGCGCTACGCAAATTTACTCTTGACCCTCCATCGGCTGGAGGCCTGATCGATACGCTATGACAAAGCGCAGTTACACCATCGGAGAAGCAGCAAAGCTGAGCGAGATCCCCGTTCGCCGTATTCGCTTCTATGCTGATCAGGGGCTTTTGCAGAAGGTTGATCGGACAGAAAGCGGATACCGGCTTTTTGACCAGGGCGATCTCACAAGGCTCGGCCTGATCAGGACGCTGAGAAATGCGGGGATCGGCCTTGAGCTGATCCGTGCCGTGCTCACTCAAGAGCGCTCCGTAGCCCAGATTCTATCGCTTCAGTTAGCGGAAATCGAAAGCCAGATCGCCGTCCAGCGGCGCGTTGCAGCGGCTATTCGCGCCGCATTGCGTTCAAGCGAGCCAACCATAAACGACTTGAGGAGAATCTCGGAGATGAGCACCGTTTCGAATGCCGAGCGTGTCGATATCCTTCAGCGCTTTCTCGACCGTGTCGTGTCAGGGGGCAAGGTGGAGACAATATGGAAGGAATGGATGCTCGAAATGAGCAGGCCTGACCTGCCCGACAATCCAACCGACGAGCAGATCGATGCCTGGATCGAGTTGTCTGCGCTTCTCGCCGATCCGGCTTTCGTCGACAAGATGCGCCGCAACGCCGAGGACAGTGTTGTAAAACTGAAAGGCGATGTCCTCCGGGAGACGTGGGAGACCGTCCTGGCAAGGTCGAAAGACGCCATGTCGCGCGGTGTCGAGCCCGGCTCGGCCGAAGCACAGTCTGTTGCAGGCGATTATCTTCGAGGCTGGGCCCGCGCGCAGGGAGCAGAACTCGATGCGGAAAACCTGCGCCGCATGGGCCGCAAGACCTTAGAACACAAACCGAATATGCAGCGCTACTGGGAACTCGTCCATATTCTCAAGGGGCAGCCTCTGCCCAGGTCCGACGAGGCTTTCTCATGGTTGGATCAGGCGGTGTCGATCCGCCTGGCCAATGTCTGAACGAAGCTGGGTCTGAACGACCGCCGATGCCCCCTCAGCGTGAGGCATCGTCGAGCGCGAAGACCCCGTCGGCGATCCCGGCGGCGATTTCGGCATCGGGCGCGCCCTGGCCGACGTCATGTGGCAGCAATATGCCGACATCCCGCACCCCGAGATCCCTCAGCTGGTGAGGCGTACCATGACCGAATTCGAGGTGGCCGCGGCCGATGATACCGACCACCAGCCGCTCTGGATCGGCTTTGAGACTGTCCGCGATACCGCAGGCGAACGCCCTGTCCCAGGTCTGCTGGGCGCGCACGAAACGATCGAACTCGGGCGCCTGCGCTGACTGCGCGGCGCGATCGGGGCGTCTTCCGCCGGTCAGGTCGAAGAGATACTGCCGATGTTCCGGCGTCGCCGGCACCGCCGGCGTCACCCCGTCACGCTCGTCAACGGGAATTGCATCCCATCCCGACTTGCCGACCTCCGTCACCAAGGCCCGCCGACAATTGACTGCCAGCATCGGCACCCGGAACTGCCGGCAGAAATGGAAGATCGGCGTGTAGAGAGCAGGATCGAACCGCCAGACTTCCGCCCAACGTGATTGATCCAGAAACGCGTCCAGATCGATCTCGCCGGCCACCCAGCGGTCGAGCGCCGGCTGAACGGCGCGCGGAAACATCTCGAATGCGACGGCCATCCTGTCGCGAAGGGCGAAAAGGCCGGTGGTCACATGCAGCTGCCATCGATGGATATCGTAACGGTCATGGGTTTCGCCCAAAAGCACCGCCTGCATGTGCGACATGCGCGCCATCATGTCTCGATGGGCGACCTCCTTACCGCCATCGGGATCCAACCACCGTCCTGCCACCATGCTCATGCGCGGTCATCCCAACCCGACCAGGCCGCCGGTGATGCGGCATGAAGGCGAAGGCCGGTTTCCACGCCCTGATGGTCGAGGGCAATAAGCACCGCCCCTCTTTCACGGTGCTCTCGACCCAGGAGCCGACGGTTCCGCCGAGAAGATGCAGGTGAAAATCGTCGCGCGTCACGTTGATGAAGCCCATTCCGGGATTGACCCGCTCGACGATGCCGGTCCAGCCCTGCCTGAATGTCGGCGTCTCGAACTCGATGGAAATGGGCTGCTGCGATTTCAGCGCCGCTTTCAGGGGAAGCGCGCCGATATCGTCGTCGGCGACATCCGGTCTCTTCGGGAAAGGCAATGCCTCGGCCGGTCCAAGCTCTGTGCAGGGAAAATGCCCGAGCTTGTCGTGGAAAATCTCGGCCCCTTCGAAGCCGACGACCGCAAACAGGGTCTCGCCTGATCCATCATGGAATTCCATGCGCGGATAGGCCTTACCCTGGATGAGTCGTGATGCATTGAGCTGAATGCTCTCGACGCGTCCATGCTCGAGCAGGCTGTCGTGGAACTGGCCGGTACAGGCCAGCCGGTCGGCATGGCGCGTCACTTCGGCAACCGCGCCGATCCGCTCGTGGGTGGCCCCCTCCCCTTGCCAATCATCATCAGCGATCCGAGTTCGGGCAGGCGCAGAAGAACGTCGTCCGGCTGTGCGTCGATGTTCAGGAGCGCGGTTGTCGGGCTTTGTGTCATGGTAGATATCCTCAGGCTGTCGCCGTGACTGATGGCGAGATGGTGGTATCGGAAAGGTCGATCGTCGAGAATGTGCCGATGCCATCCGGTTTGCGGTGGGAAACGATGAGAAAGCCGGCCTTGGGCAGTCTTTCGCGAATGAGGGCAAGCAAGTCGCGCTCGGCCTTTGCATCAAGCGCGCTCGTCGCCTCGTCCATGACGACCCAGTCGGGCTTGTGGACTAGGAGACGGGCAAGCGCCAGTCGCTGCACCTCGCCGCCGGAAAGGCCGTCCGGCGCATCATCCTGGCCGACGAGCAGCGACGGCGGGCGATGGCCGAGCCCGACCGCGTCGAGCGCGGCCATCGCCCTATCCTCGTAGATCTCGCCGGCGGGTGCGGGATAGGCTGCTGCATCCAGCAGCGTGCCGGTCGGAAGATGGGGTTTCTGGGATAGGAACATCGATCGTTCCCTCGGCCATTCCGCATTGCCGTCGCGATGCTGCCAGAGGCCTGCCAGCGCCTTCACCAGCGTCGTCTTGCCGATGCCCGATCGTCCGTTGAGCCAGAGCGCACCGCCGGGCGCGAGCGCTATGTCGCCGAGCGTAAGGAGTTGGCGCCTGTGCGGGGTGTAGAGGGTCAGGTTCTCCACACGCGGCTGCGGGATGTCGCGATCCTGCCCCGGCACTGCCGGACCTACGCCCTGCTGCCCGGCCGCCTGTGCCGCAAGCAGAAAGTTGTCGAGACGCGCCGTCGTTGCAACCAGATCGGCAAGATTGCGATAGGAGAAGATGAACCAGGAAAGGGTGGTAACAACATTCGAGAAGGCCATGCTGAGCTGCATCAGGCCGCCGAAGGCGACATGGCCGGCAAGATAACCTGGCAGCGCCACGAAGAGCGGGATGCGCAGCACCGAGTGGCGGAACGGATAGGTGAACAGGCCAAGGATCAGTTCCCGCCGGATCAGGTGCCGCCAGTTGTTGGCGACGGCATCGAAACGTCTGCGGAAGCCTTCCTTCTCGACGGCCTCTCCGCCCGCGAGCGCGACCTCGTCGAAGGCGCCGCGCCATCTCGCCATGGCGAAACGGAAGCTCGCCTCGCGCTTCTGCTGTTCGGTCAGCAGGCTTTTCAACGGATAGCCGAGCAGATGTGTGATGACGCTGCAGACCGCGACATAGAGAAAGGCGGACCAGACCATATAGCGCGGGATCTCGTAGTCGATACCGGCGAAGGCGAGCGACAAGGGAAAGTTTGCAAGGCTCCACAACAGCGCAACATAGGAAAACAGGCCGACGACCTCTCCGATGAGATCGAGCGCCTCGCCAAGCAGGCCCTTGGTGAACAGCCGACAGTCCTCGGCGATCCGCTGGTCGGGATTATCGATCCGCTGCTCGCCGCCATTGGCGAGAAACCAATAGGCTTTGTTCGTGGTCCAGAGGTTGATGGCATGGTCCGTCAGCGCCCGTCGCCAACGGATCTCGATGATCTTGCGGATATATTCATGCGCGAGCCCGCGGGCGGAATTCAGCCCGACGATCAGCGCGAAGATGCTGATCTGGTAATAGACCTGGGCTGCATCGACCTTTTCGACCGCGGAATAGAATTCGCCGGTCCAGCGCGTCAGGCGCAGACTGGCATAGACGGCACCGAGGTTCAGCGCCACCGCGACGACGAAAAGGACAAGGCTGACCTTGCCTCCGGGCGCCTTGAGGCAGGGGATAAGCAATCTGCGAAAACGGGCGATGACTGTGAACATGGCGATCGGTCAAAAAGCGGGCGAGCACTGCGCTCGCCCGTGAGGTTGGGAGGGATCAGAACTTGACCGTGGCGCCGACCTTGAACACGCGGCCGGGACCAGTCTGCAGTTCGAGCGGGTTGACGTTGGCGACCGCGTCGGAACCGGGATCCCGCTCATAATTGGTCAGTGTGTTGGGGAAATAGCGCCGGTCGAAGATGTTCTCGACACCGAAGGTCAACTCGAAATTCTTCCGCGGCGTCCATTTCGCATAGGCGTCGAACAGGGCATAGCCGGAGGCCAGATAGGAGGTCGGGCTGGCATTTTCCGTCCGGCCGGCGGCAAAGGTGCCGAAAGCTTCGAACTGTAGATTGTATTCCGGCAGAATATGCTTCACGCCCAGCACCGCAGTGAATGGAACCGCGCCGTCGAAGGCCGTCTTTTCCACGCCGGCGGAAACCCGCTGGCGTCCCTTCGACCAGCTGAAATTGGCCGAGACGGTGGTGTCGTCGAGAATTTCGTATTCCCCGCCGAACTCGATGCCCCACAGCTTCACGTCCTCGGCATTGTCGAACGTGTAGGCAGGGACCGGGGCGCCGCCAGGACCGGGAATGGTGGTCGGCTGGAAGGCGCGGATGAAATCCTCATAATCGGCATAGAAAGCACCGAGCGAGAAGAAGCCACGATCGTACTGACCGCGCAGGCCAACTTCGTAGCTCTGGACGGATTCCGGCTTGAGCCCGAGGTTGGGGATGATCGACCTTCCGGAAAACGGGTCGGTGCTCGACTGGAACAGCTGCTGGGACGTCGGCATCTTGAAGCCTTCGCCGTAGGAGGCATAGACCGAATAGGTCTCGTCCAGCTTGTAGATCGCGCCGATCCGCTTCAGCAGTTCGGTCTTGTCCTGTTCGCTCGGCTCGTAGCCTGGCAGTCCCGGATAGCTGTCATCGCCGGTAGGATCGATCGAGTAATGGGCAAGGCGCAGGCCGGGTGTGATCGTCAGCCGGTCGTCCAGCATAGTGATCTCGTCCTGAATGTAAAAATCGGCGCGGATCGTATCGACGCGCGGGAAGCTGAAGCCCTGATTTTCCTGGACCGTGGTCAGGCCAGTCAGGGAATTGTAGGTGGTGTTGATGCCCTCGTAGTCGCCCTTGGTCAGGTCGCCGTCGAAGCCGTAGGTCAGCTTGTGGCTGGTCGGCCCGAGATCAAAGCTCGACTGCAGCTGTATATCCGCCTCGAAGAAGTCCTCGCTGTAGTCACGATACTGGTTGTGCAGCTGGATGCGGTTGGAATAGACTCGGCGCTGGTTACTGTCAGTCGTCCGGCTTTGAGGCGAATAGGAAACGCGCCAGTTGAGCGTATCCAGCCATCCGTTATCGATATCCCATTGATGCTCCAGCGCGATGCGCTTGCGGCGCATTTCCAGGTCGCGGATATAGGGATCGTTGACATAGGCTGACGGCGAAGGCACGCCGGTCGTCGATGCCGACATGTCGTAAAGCTGCAGCACTTCGGTGTCGCGGCCAAAGAGTTCACCCGTCAGCTTGATCGTATGGTCTGCGGTCGGCGTCCATACGGCCTTGAGCAGCGCATTGTCGACGTCGGTATCGTTCGGGAAAAGCTCGTCGCATCCGATATAGAGACGCGAGCACCCCCAGATGCCGCCATCGGCGCGGGCATTGCCGAAACGTCCTTCATGCGATGACGTCTGGCTGTAGCTGCCCATGATCTCCAGGTCGCCGAAGTCGTAGGCGCCGGTGATCTGCTTCTTCCAAGAGCGATCGAAACTGTCATAGCTGGACTTGAGCTCGAGCGCCCAGGGCTTGGTCGGGTCGTTGGCCAGAAGGTCGGAAGGGTCGCGGGTCCTGAACATCACCGAGCCGCCGAGAGCATCCGCTCCCCAGAGTACGGAATTGGGACCGCGGACGATTTCGACAGACTGGAAATTGCTAAGATCGAAGAAGTCGCGGCTGCCATCGGTAATCGATTCCTGCACACGCGATCCATCGACCGTCAGAAGCACGCGGTTGCCGGACATGCCGCGGATGGAGAAACCGGAGAGCTGGCCCCATGGATTCTGTAATCGAGGTCTGGCGGGACACGGAAATCCCCGGCTCATGGCGGACCAAGTCCTGGATGTCGCGGACATTGTGGTCATCAAGTTCTTCCCGGTCGATGACCGAAATCGTCTGCGGCACATCGAGAACGCGCCTGGCGCCGCGTGTGGAAAGAAGAACAATGGGCTCAAGCGTGGTCTCGTCTTCGGCAACGACCGGCTGGGACTGATCCTGCGCGGTGGCGGGAAGGACGAAAGCGGTGGCAGATGCCAGCAAGGCAGCATGCAGCACCCGCGCCGGACGGCACGCGCGTAATGTATCGATTTTCATGTAACCCCCAAATGCTTAGAGGGCCTGGGTATAAAATATGACAAAAGGAATCAACTTCGAACATGATTCTTTTTGTCATGTTTTTATTCCGTTGCGAAATTGGCACAACATGACCCAAACGCAGCACACCGTTCCAATTGCAAAGGCAGCGTCCGCTCCTGCCGGCGCCATCTGCATGTCCCGTCTCGACCTGCAACAGGCTTGACGCATGTCCGGCTGTTGATACCCTACGAATCGGCCAGTGCAGCCAGCCGCTCGCGCCCTGATGGGATGGTGAATGCATCGAACGAATTTCCCGGTCTGATGTGCTCCGGCGATTACTCGGCAATGCGAGCACTGATCTCTTGAGGGAGACGCCTGAGGCGAGGACCTATTCGATGAATAGCTTTCTGGACTCGAAAGCCATGGCAAAGGCGTTGCGCCTTTCGCTAGCCAATATCAATATCGAACTTTCCCATAGCGCCTGCCTTGAACTCGTCGCTCGACAGTTTGGCTTTACGAGTTGGAACATATTATCGGCCCGGATTGAAGGCCTGAAAGTGAAGAAGGCACCGCTACGCCTGCCGCCAGGTTGGTTTCCCACTGGGTTCACGGACACAACTCGTTATCGCATCGGTCTTGACCAAACAGCACCTGGCTGTGCCTTGATCGAAAGCATCACCGAGCAAGCTTCCGACCCAATGGAGCACTATGCCTGCCTGATGCAGAGCATCGATGCCAAGCCGTATAGAGGCACAAGGCTCAAGTTCGCGGCAGTGCTCCGTACAGAGGATGCCGGCTGCGGCACCATCTGGATGCGGATCGACGGGGCCGTAAAGAGGTCGCTGCGCTTTGATAACATGATGTCGAGAGAGAAAAATGGGCCAATTAGCGGCACAACCGGATGGTCACTGCGTTCGATCGTACTCGATGTACCGATTGAAGCTGAGAGTATTCACTACGGCTTTTTTCTGCGAGACAGCGGAAGGGTCTGGGCGCGAAACTTCACTCTTCAGGCCGTCTCCGACGCGACCTCCTGCACAGTAACTTCGCATCAGGGGAAGGAACAGAGAGAATTGCCAAGCCGACCTGTAAACCTCGACTTTGCAGAGCGTTCCTGACGATCACAACCGGCAGGCGGTGGTTCATTCGGTACCGGCTGCTCCGGATGAACCACAAGGCACATCGGCTTCATATCAAGCTCTTGATGAGATACGAACTGATGTTCCTGTCTGGTGGACACCGTAAATGCTACAGCCAGTTTGAAGTAGGCCGAATACTGAACGTATCACCACTCCAGACGATTGTCCTGATAGTCGAGATAGAGATTTTCACCTGATCCCAAGTGTTTCACGACAACGTCAGCAACGCTTTGAACGCTTGGCTCCAGTTCGATTTCGGCTTCAACAGTGCCATCAAGCGTCCCCATGGTGGTGTTGACCCAGCCGGGGTGTATCGACAGCACAGTAAGTCCGCGCTCCTTGTATTCGGCGTAGATGCCGCGGGCCAGCATGTTTGATGCCACCTTGCTGGCGCGATAGAGCTCAAGCCCGCCCTCGACATTCATCGCGGTACTGCCGCGGTGTGACGACATGAATGCCAGAGTGCCCCCGGGCATGACAAGCTTTTCAAGAAGATGGCGCGCGAGACGGATCGGCCCGAACGCATTGGTCAGCATGATCTTTGCCAATTCGTCGTCAGTGGCTTCGAGCACGCTCTGATGCGGCGCGCCCCAAATTCCGGCATTGGAAAAGATGACATCAAACTTGCGGTCGCCAAGCGACGCCAGGAGGGGTTCGATCTGATCGGCATTCGTCACGTCAACGAAGGCGGTTGCCAAGCGTTGAGGATCACTTTCACCGATACGCTGCAGGTCACCGATATCCGTGCCTTGTCTGGCTGTTCCCACGACGGACCAGCCTCGATCAAAGAACTGCTTTGCTAAGCCGAGGCCAAGACCGCGTTCCGCGGCCACGATCAGAATATATTTCGTCATGTTTCCATCCTTTGTCCTAAAGTGCGGTATAGCCGCCGTCCGCCATTACCAATGCGCCTGTCATGAACGATGATGCCGGTGATGCAAGGAAGGCGATGATCTCTGCGATATCGATCGGCTGGGCGACGCGACCAATCGGATGGGATCCTCCATAACCGGCCAATGTCTGCCTGCTGTTGTCGACGATACCATCGAGAATGTCGGTCTCGACAACGCCCGGCGCGACTGCGTTTGCGCGGATGCCTCGATCTCCATATTCGACGGCAATGACTTTCGTCAGTTGGGCAATCGCTCCTTTCGACGCCGCGTAGACAGACGTATCCTTCATGCCGACCGAGGCGACAATTGAGGCGACATTGACGATCACGCCGCCACCGCGACCAGCCATCGCCTTTACCGCCTCGCGGGAGTGCAAGAAATTGCCGCGTGCATTGACGGTCATGATTGCGTCCCAGTCGGCGACGCTCATGTCGATCAGTGCCTTGTTCATCGTGCGGCCGGCATTGTTGACCAGGATGTCCATTGCGCCAAAACGCTCAATTGCAAGCGCGACAGTTTCGATGGCGGTAACCTCCTGCGAGACGTCGCCGCAATAGGTCGCGATGGTTTCGGATCCGAGGCGCATCACAGCTGGATTGACGTCGCTTGCGACAATTCGGGCTCCTCTGGCTTCGAGTACTTGTACGGCTTCGAGCCCGATCCCGCGCGCTGCCCCTGTCACCACTGCAACCTTGCCGGAGAGGTCCCAGCTTTGAGGTCTGGTATTGCTCATGTTCAATCTCCTGCAGATTTAGCCGCGCCACTGCGGCCGGCTCACCGCCTAGCCGATGGCCTTTCCGATGGCTGTCTTTGCGGGATGCGCCGGATCACCTCGTCGTACGGCACGAGATCAAGAAACGCCTTCACTTCGACGGCCCTTCCCTCGTCCATGCGGAAGATCCAGAGATAGCTGTTGGCATAGTTTTGATCATCTCGGGCTTGCCCTTCGCCTTCCCAGTTTATGATGACATGATCACCGTCGGCCCAGACGCTTTTGCGAACCGGTTTCACAGCCGTTTTCAGGCGTGACGCGAATGGCTGGACTGCGCGCTCAATGAACTCGTCGCGTCCACGATAAACACCTGCGCTTGGCCCCGAACCTTCGATCGTCCAGACCACTTCGGGCGCAAGGATGTCAGAGAAGAAGCTGGTTGAGCCAGCACTCCAACGGGCGAAGGCTGCAGAGACAATGTCGTGATTGCGCGCCTCAACGGAAGACCGCGAAGATGCGCTGACACCGTGCGGCGCCAGCATTGCGCCGGCCACCATCGATACCATAAGGGTGGCACCGGAAAGTGAGTGAAATCTTTTCAAACTTATCATCGCATATCCTCACTCACCTCATGAACGATAAGAGCGAATAGTCCGAAATGGATGTGCCCCATGCGCTCGCAGATCTTCCGGACTGTGAGCTTGGCATTTCATGATCCTGTACGGATCACTTCGTACACCGTTGAAACGTTGACTAGCGAAGCCGGTTCATTGCCAAAATGTCGACACAACGATGCGCAGTGATCACCGATGACGTGAGAACGTGAGGACCGTGATATGTTCGATGCCAGGGTTATCAACGGTATGACCGTTTTCGTTACCGTCATCGAGACGGGGAGCTTTGCTGCTGCGGCACCAGTGGTGGGACTATCCAGATCCGGAGTCAGCCGCTCGATTGCGCGATTGCAGGAGCGCCTTGGCTTCAAGCTCTTTGACGGTAATGGTCGCGCCGTAAGGGTCACCGACGAAGGCCGCAAACTCTATGACGAAATCGTTCCGCTTCTGCAGAGCATGGAAACGGCGGTAACCCGTTCGCCACAGGACGATAGCGCAATAAGAGGTCGTCTACGGGTTTGTTGTGACGCTGCTTTCGCGACCTATCTTCTTGTCCCGCGTATCCGCACTTTCCTGCAACAATACCCAAATCTCGAGGTCGATATCCTCGTACGTGATCAGTGTCCCGACCTCGTAATGAATGGATATGACGCGGCGATGAGATTTGGCGGTCCCGATCCGCGGATGATCGAAAAGAGCCCGCTCTTTGAAAGCCGGGTGGTGGTATGTGCGTCGCCTGACCTTGTTAATTCCCATGGGACGCCCAGCGATCCAGGGGATTTCGCAACCTATCCCTGTGTTCGGCTGATGGATGATATCAGCGGCCGGCACCACGAATGGAATTTCAAACATTCGGATGGCCGCAGTCAGCGCGTTTCACCTAATTCGACGCTCACCTTGAATGACGCACCATCGATCTTGGCGGCGGTGCAGGCCGGCATCGGTGCGGCGAGATTGCTCGATTTCATGGTCCAGCCCGCGCTCGACAAAGGAGAGCTTATCGAACTCGTACCGCAATGGGGTCACACCTACTGGCCGGCCTATATCTGGCTGCGCGACGGTGCCGAGCTCTCGGCCGGGCTGTCGAGATTGGTTTCCTTTGTTCGCAACGAGCTACAGCAGCAACTGAAGCGGTAAGGAAATCAGACGCCGATTTCGCCGCCACCGCATGGCGAAAATGTCAGATCATGTCATGTGTCACTAGATCGTCCACCCAGCTTCGGCATTCACTCCTGGGGCCGACAAGAGCACAATGATGCTTGCTCAGCCTCGTCGCTTGTGCCATCTCGATGCAGAGCTCGGCCGCGGGAATATTCAGCCCGAAACTGGGCCCTTGGCCTCACCGCTCTGTGCGTTGTCTGCCCCCGGAGAGAACCATCGCCTGACCCATTGTGCCAAGCCGTCGAGGTAGGTTAAGACGACCGGAACGAAGACAAGCGTCAGCAGGGTCGAGGATATCAATCCGCCGATAACGGCATGGGCCATAGGTGCGCGCTGCTCGCCGCCCTCGCCAAGTCCGAGCGCCATCGGCAGCATGCCGAAGATCATCGCAAGCGTCGTCATGACGATCGGCCGCAGTCTGACCGCCCCGGCATCCGCAAGACTGTCCCGCAGCGTCTTGCCCTCATGAACACCAAGATTGGAATAGTCCACCAGCAGAATGGCGTTCTTGGTAACCAGGCCCATCAGCATGATAAAGCCAATCATTGAGAACATGTTGAGTGTCGAACCCGTAAAGAGAAGCCCGAGCAGCACCCCGATCAACGACAGTGGCAGGGTCATCATGATCGCGATTGGCTGGATGAAGGAGCCGAATTGCGAGGCGAGAATAATGTAGATGAAGATCACGGCAAGCAGTAGCGACTGAAGTGCATAACCGGTGCTCTCAGCCAGGTTCTCGGCATCGCCACCGAAGGAGATGCGGTAACCGACCGGAATGTCCATCTGGGCGATCGCGGCGTTGAGATCATTTGTAACATCACCCAGTGCCCTGCCCTCGATGTTGCTTGATATCCTCACCTCACGCGAGAGATCCTTGCGAGTGATTGCGTCGGGTGCAGTGCTTTCCACGACATCAGCAACCTGGTCGAGCAGAACGGTGATCGGTTTGCCGTCGTCGTCGGTGCGGTCGGTGGAAATGGTGAGATTTCGCAGCTGCGCCGCATCCCGTCTGCCGGTCGCCGGCAGGCGCACCATGACGTCGTAACTCTCGCCATCCGGCGCGTTCCACACGGAAATGGCATCGCCTGCTACCAGCGGCCGTAGGGTATCACCGATCATGGCGATCGAAACACCGAGGTCGCTTGCCGCCTCGCGACGTACACGTACAGCCAAAGTAGGACGCACGTTCTCGATCGACGATTCCACTTCTGTCGCACCCGGAATGGTGGAAAGCGCGGTTGTAATCTGGTCGGAAATAAGTCGCAATCCTTCGTCGCCGTCACCGAGGATCGACAGCTGCAACGGTTTCTGCGAACCGCCGACACCGGTCGACTGCCCGACCGAGATTTTTAGCCCGGCGATCCTCGCCAGCCGCTGGCGGATCGGATCGATGCTCTGTGCAGTGGTCAGATCTCTGTCCGCGCTCGGCACAAGCTGCACCGCGACGACGGCCTCGTTGAAGCCCCGAGCGCCACCAGAATTGACCGTCGAATAGATGGATGCGACATAGGGAAACTCCCGCAGCGCCCGCTCGACCTGCCCAACCTTCGCTGCCATGTAATCGAGCGACGCGCCCTCATTGGCTTCGAGCGACACGCTCACCTCACCCTGGTCGGCCGGCGGCAGGAATTCGGCGCCAATGCGCGGCACGAGCAGCAGGCTTCCAACGAACATCGCCACGACAACACCAATCGTTGTCTTGCGGTGATCGAAGGTCCAGTGGATGAGCGAACGGTAGCGGCCAGCCAGTCCCTCGAACCAGTGGTCGAAGCGTTCGACCGATCGCCCAATGAAACCACGCTTGGCCCCCTCTGCGACTGCGGATCGTGCCAGACGCTGGACAGCATGGGATCAAGTGTGAAGGACACGAACAGCGAGATCATCACGGCCGCTGCGACCGTCACGCCGAATTGCAGAAAGAAGCGGCCGATCAGCCCGCCCATAAAGGCAACGGGCAAGAAGACAGCTACGATGCAGAGCGTCGTTGCAAGAACCGCGAGCCCGATCTCGTTGGTGCCGTCGAGCGCGGCGCTCACATGATCCTTGCCCATCTGCAGGTGGCGGGTGATGTTTTCCCGCACGACGATCGCATCGTCGATCAGGATACCGATCGACAGAGACAGCGCCATCAGCGTCATGGTGTTGAGCGTGAAGCCCAGTGCATAGATGACCGCAAACGTGCCGATGACGGAGATCGGCAATGTGAGGCCGGTAATGACAGTCGAGCGCCAGGAATTGAGAAAGATGAAGACGATCAGCACCGTCAGCACGCCGCCTTCGATCAGCGTGCGCTGTACTTCCGATACTTGAGCCGCGATTGCGCGGGAGTTGTCGCGGGTAATCGTAAGCTCGACATTCTCCTTCGCCAGCTCCACGTTCAACGCGGAAATCTCATTACGCAACGCCCGTGCCACTTCCACGGTGTTGGCGCCCTGCACCTTGACGATATCCAGTCCGAGCGAGGGCGCGCCCTGATAGGTGGCACGGCTCGTCACCTCGGCGCCCGTATCGAGGATGCTGGCAACGTCGGAGAGATAGACCGGATAGCCGCCGCTTTGGGCGACAATGATGCTGTTGAAACCAGCCGCATCGGCGATACGGCCCTCCACCGTCACGATACGCTGGTTGATGCCGGAGATCAGCGTGCCGGCGGCGCGATCCTGGTTCTCCCGCCGGATAGCATCCATCACAGTCGAGACACCAACACCATAGGCTTCCAGCCGATCCGGATCGACGACGACGAGCACCTGCCGCTCGCTGTCGCCGACAAGCGAAATCTGGCCCACACCGGCGATAACATTCAACCGATTGGTGATGATGCGGTTGGCAAGCGTCGTGATCTCGGACAGCGTTCTTGTCGGCGAGGAAGCCGCGATCGAAAGGATCGGCTGGTCATCGGGATTGAAGCGGGTAACCTGTGGTGTATCGACCTCGTCGGGGAATGTCGCCTCAAGCCGCGCCACCCGGTCACGCACTTCCTGTGCCGCGACCTGACTATCCGTATCGAGATCGAACTGGACCACGACGATGGAGCGGCCTTCGTAAGATTCCGACGTGATCGTATCGATACCACCAATCGTGTTCAGCGACGATTCGATCGGCCGCGAGACCTCGCTTTCAACCGAGGCAGGCGATGCGCCGGTATAGGTTGTCGCGACGACCACGATCGGCAGGTCAGTTTCGGGAAACTGGTCGACACCCAGACGGCTGTAGGAGAACAAACCGACGACCAGGATCGTCACCATCATCATCGTAGCAAAAACGGGATGGGCGACGCTGATACGGGTAAGAAACATGGCTCAGATGTCCTCAATGCGCACGGACGTGCCTGCCACGAGATCGGGTAGTGGAGCCGCAACTATAACGTCACCCTCTTGCACACCTGTGACCTGAACGAGGTTCCGGTCGGTCCAGCTCGTCCCGAGATCGACTGGTTGTCGCCGCAACGTGTCGCCATCCACCTTGAGTACGAAGGTCCCTTCCGCGTCGTGCCGGATCGACGCGGCAGGCAGAGCTATAACGTCCTTCTGGTCATCGACTTTCAGGATGCCGGTGGTGAACATGCCGCCGCGCAACAGGCCTTCGTCATTGTTGATTGCGACAAAGACGCGGACGGCACGAGACCCCGCGACCGCGGTCGGCGAGATGCGCATGACTTCGCCAGCAAAAGTGCGGCCAGGAAAGCCTTCGACGCTCAATTCCACGGGCTGCCGAAGCTGAACAAGCGGGATGCGGCTTGTCGGAACACCAGCATCAACCTCCATCCGGCTGAGGTCTACAAGGCTCATCAGTTCCGTGTTGAGAGGCACTGTTTGTCCCTGGTCGACAGCGCGGGACGCAACGACGCCATCGAATTCCGCCCGAAGTTCGGCATAGGCGAGAGAGCGCTCGGCGTCCGCGACTTCCGCCTGTTTGGATCTGAGTTGCGCGCGCAGGTTCAACAGATTGGCCTGAGCTTCGAGCCGCGTGGCCTCGGAAGCAGCACCACGCTCTCCAAGGGCGGTGTTACGCTCCAGCACCACCTCGGCCAACTCGATCTGCGCGCCGAGGGCATCGATCTCGGCTTTGCGCGCCGTTACTGCAGAGGCAAGCGCTTCGGTGTCGAAGCGCACCAGGAGATCACCCTTCTTGACCACGTCGCCGATCTGGACCGGCAGTTCAAGAATAGTGGAGGACACCCGCGAGGTGAGCGTTGAACGACGGATCGGCGTCAGCGACCCCGCGATCCGCACCTCGGTGGCGATATCCTGGCGCGTTGCCGTGCTGACATCGACCTGAGAGAGTTCGAGGGGCGCCCCCTGCTGTTCCTGGGCCGCGGCATGGTCCAAGGCAACGGTCGCACCTAAGGTAACGATGAGAGTATGGACGAAAAGAGCACGGCCCAGGCGAGCTAGCGCCATTGTCATGAGTGACCTCGATTTGGTTTGGCTACAGGTGCCTAAAGCTGGTTGACATCTGCCGGATTGCAAGGGCCCTGGCCGAGGTTTTCGATCTGCGCCATCCAGCGTGGTTGTGGTCAAGCCATGACTGGATGGCGCTGCGTCACTCTATTTTCAGCGGAAAATATCCGAACTTCATCGTGACGGTTCTAACCAATCGTGTCGTTCTGTGAGGCGAAAAGCTCCTGACAGAATATCGGAAGATCACGATGAGATCATAAGACGGATGCCGGATGAAAGCCGGTACCTGCGGCTGGCGGCCGGAGCCTTCAGGCCCATTCCTGCTGCTCATTTCCCGATACCTTGCGACAGCACTACGGTCGCTTCCTACCGTAAGACAAGGCTGCGCTGTCCGCCGGTTGCTTAGGGTCGGCTGAAATATCTGGCTCGGATGCCCAGCCCATGTTGTGTGCAAGCGGGCGTCCTTTTATCGCTCTTGGACCGACTCGGATCATCAACCCAGTTTTTCGAAAACGATAATTCTCTTACGGCTACACTTTACCGGCAGAATTTCTGACGTCAGGTTTCTCTCGGTCCAACAACACTCCGCCGAGTTCAAGCTGGGTGTTGCTGGACACTTAATCCGCCATCTACGGTCAAACATGCAGCGTTCATGAATGGGCATTCGTCCGAAATCATAAAGACGGCGGCCATCGCAATTTCCTCGGGAGACGCAATCCGCCCTCCTGGGTGGAGCTTCATGGTCTCGGCTTTGGCCGCCTGTGGATCGGGAAAGCTATCCCAGTAATCGATAACCTTCTGGGTGGCGACATAGCCTGGCGCCAAAGCATTCACTCGGACGTTTTTGTTGGCATATTCGAGCCCCAGCGACTTGGTCATCCCGAGCAGTGCATGTTTCGCCAGAGGATAAGGAAATGTGTGAGGGATAATGGTGAAGGCATGAGTGGACGCAATGTTCAGAATAGCGCCGCCGCCAGCACCGATCATATCCGGAAGGACTGCCTTGCTGCAGTTCCATGCACCCTTCAGGTTGATATCGAAGCAACGATTCCATTCTTCGTCTGTCGTTTCCAAGGGCTCCGCGAAGACATTTACGCCGGCATTGTTGACGAGCGCGTTGATCGGGCCGATTTTTTCAGCAGCATCCCGAACGGCTGCGGTAACGGCCGCTGCGTCGGTAATGTCTAAGGCAAACCAGCCAAGCGATCCACCCGCCCGCTTCAAAGCAGTGGCCTCGCGCTCCAGGAGTGCGTCATCGCGATCGACGAGAAACAGCGCCGCATCCTCACGCAGAAAAGCCTTGGCGATCGCAAGGCCGATACCCTGTGCGGCACCTGTTACGAAGATCCGCTTGCCTGAAAGCCGTCCCGTCATCGTCTGTTCACCCCTACCATTCTGCAAAGCTGCCGTCTGGATGGCGCCAGATCGGATTGCGCCAACGATGCCCCTCCTTCGCCCGCTCGATCACATAGGCCTCGTCAACCTCGACACCGAGGCCCGGTCCCTGCGGAATGCTTACAAAACCATCCGCATACTGGAACACGTCCTTGTTGGAGATATAATCGAGGATGTCATTCGCCTTGTTGTAGTGGATGCCAAGGCTCTGCTCCTGGATGAAGGCATTGTAGGAGACGGCATCCACCTGAAGGCAAGCTGCAAGCGCGATCGGACCAAGTGGGCAATGCGGCGCCAAAGCCACGTCATAAGCCTCCGCCATCGCGGCGATCTTGCGGCACTCGGTAATGCCACCGGCATGGGACAGGTCCGGCTGGATGATATCGACATAGCCCCTTCGAAGACCGATTTGAAGTCCCAGCGGGAATATAGCCGCTCGCCTAGCGCGATCGGGGTCGACGAGTGATTGGCGATTTCCTTCAATGCTTCCTTGTTTTCCGATAGAACGGGCTCCTCGATGAACATCAGCTTGTAGGGTTCGAGCTCCTTCGCCAGCACCTTGGCCATCGGCTTGTGGACTCGACCATGGAAATCGACACCAATGCCGATATGTGGGCCGACAGCCTCGCGGATGATGGCAATGGTCTCGACCGCCTTCTCCACTTTCTCATTGGTGTCGACGATCTGCATTTCCTCGCAGCCGTTGAGCTTGATCGCCTGAAAGCCGCGTGCCACGACGTCCTTGGCGTTCTGTGCGACATCGGAAGGCCGATCGCCGCCGATCCAGGAATAGACCTTGATACGGTCGCGCAGCTGTCCGCCGAGCAGCGAATGGACAGGTTGTCCGAGCGCCTTGCCCTTGATGTCCCAGAGCGCTTGGTCGATGCCGGCAAGCGCCGACATGTGGATCGCCCCGCCCCGATAAAAGCCCCCGCGATAAAGGACCGTCCAGTGATCCTCGATCAGGAACGGATCCTTCCCGATCAGGTAGTCCGCCATCTCCTGTACCGCTGCTTCCACTGTCAGCGCCCTACCCTCGACGACCGGTTCGCCCCAGCCGCAAATGCCCTCATCGGTCTCGATCTTCAGGAACAGCCAGCGCGGCGGCACGATATAGGTGGTCAGCTTGGTGATCTTCATGGGTGTGTCCCGATCAGGAGAGAATGAGGTCCGCCGCCTTGCCGGCTGCGGCGAGGACGGCTGCATTGGTGTTGCCGCTGACGATGGTCGGCATGAGGGACGCGTCAATGACCCGCAGGCCACGTGTTCCTCGAACTTTCAAGTCACTATCGAGAACCGCTTCGGGATCGCCGTCATGCCCCATCTTGCAGGTGCCGACCGGGTGATAACCGGTCTTGACCGTGCGCTTGCAATGGGCGGCGATCGCCTCGTCACTTACCACATCGGCACCAGGGAAGATTTCCTTTCAATAAGATCGTGCATTGGCGAGGCGGCCAGCACGGTGCGCGCGAAGCGAAAACCTGCCATGGTAAGTTTGAGATCGTCGGGGTGGCCAAAGATCTGGGTGTCGACGATCGGATCGGCGAATGGATCGCTTGATGCCAGCGTGACGGCTCCCTCGCCTTGGGCCGCAATAGCAGTGAATTGATTGTGACGCCGTCGCCTGGCTCCGTGCCCATAACGTCGCGGTCCAGATAAACGGTAGGCACGCAGAACATCTGGATGGTCGGCCGTTCATTGTGTCCGTCGGGATCGTAGAAGGCGCACGTCTCCACGCCCGTGGTCGAGACAGGGCCTGACTTGAACATCAGATACTGCAGACCGGCCTTGATCATCGGCCAGCCGCGATCCTGCTTGTAATAGCCGAATGAACCCTTTGTCGTCGCGACGACAGGGCATTCATAGTGATCCTGAAGGTTCTTGCCGACGCCGGGCAGTGCAACCTTAGTCCTGATGCCGTGCCTTGCCAGTTCGTCCTCAGGTCCGATGCCAGAAATCATCATCAGCTTCGGCGTCTGATAGGCACCGGCCGCAAGGATGACTTCTACACCTGCTTCCGCCGAGTTCGACTTCCCACCTTTTACATAGTCGACGCCGATGGCACGATCACCGTCCATGCGGATATTCGTCACGGTTGCGCCTATCTCGATCGTCAGAAGCGGATTGCTCATCACCGGCGCCAGAAAAGCATCGACAGCACTGGAGCGTTTCCGCGTATTCCAGTCGATCGTGTGCTGCATAAATCCGACGCCGAACTGCGCGGCACCGTTGAAGTCCGGGTTGTAGGGAATGCCCATGCCTTGCAGTGTCTTCACATAGGTGCGGGTCATCGGGCTCGTATGGCCAAGATGCGAGATCTTCAATGGTCCGCCGACACCGTGATACTCGCCTGCAAGATGATCGTTATCCTCCTGCGCCTTAAAATAAGGAAGGAGATCACGATAGGACC
The DNA here is from genome assembly GCF_030323265.1 of Terrirhizobium terrae. Lineage (GTDB taxonomy): Bacteria > Pseudomonadota > Alphaproteobacteria > Rhizobiales > Rhizobiaceae > Neorhizobium. Next base: position 652,071 of record NZ_CP104990.1, on the reverse strand, counting down.
AGGCACCGTCATTGTCTGTCCCAGGCGCCGTGACTAGCTCGTTCCAGAGGTCGAAGTCGGCAGCCTGCCCGCGCATGTAAACCATCGCATTGACCGTGCTGCCGCCACCCAGAACCCTGCCCTGCGGCACGATCGGACCGCGGCCGTCAAGCTGCGGCTGCGGCTTGGTCTTGTGCATGGCAAGGTAGGTATCCTTGGCCAGGAACTTCATGTAGCCGGCAGGGAAGTTCATGATCGGATTGGGCTTTGCGGGTCCGCGCTCCAAAAGCAGCACGCGTGCCCGGCCGTCGGCGACGAGACGTGCTGCGACAACGCAGGCAGAACTGCCGCCACCGACAATGATGTAGTCGAAACGACGTTCCTTAGACATCTGTGCTCCCAAAGGACATGCTCATCACTGCAACTTTTCAGGCCGAAGCCGAATACCGCCCGACAGGTTCTCGCCCGGCTGAAGAATTTTGAGCCCGCCGAGATCCGGCAGGTTGTGGCCGTTCGCCAGATGCGACATCGGCTCGAAACAGAAATAGTCACGGCGGAACTGCGGATCGAATTCGGTGTCCGATACGAAGACGAATGCGTGGCGGAAAAGCGGATCCGCCTGCAGAACAAGTCGCGTGTCATGTTCCGGCCACGAGATGACGGCCTCACCCGACCAATCCTCGAAACCGTTGTTAACCCAGCGATGCGGCAATTGCGACGGTTCGCTGAAATCGAGATCCTCGGGGATCGCGGTCACCTCGCCCGGCAGCCAGCCCTCGACTTCGGTCCAGAACTTTCTCGCTGGCGCAAACAACGTCGTCTTCGGTGTCATCGGAAAGTAGGGATGCCAGCCGAGGCCGAAGGGCATGGCCCTATCTCCCGCATTTTCGACAGACAAAGTTAGCTGTAAAGCGTCACCAGAGAGCAAAAATCTCTGAGTGGCGCGGTAGGCATAGGGCGAGTTACCTCCACGGTGGGCAAAGCTCATGACCACGCGGTCATCCGCCTTCTCATCGACACTCCATTCGGACTGCCAACCTTCGCCGTGGAGATAGTGAGGATCCCAGCTCGTATTCGGATCGAAACTGTATTCCTTGCCCTCGAACTCAAAACGATTATCGCTGACGCGGTTGCCAAAGGGAACGAGCGGGTAGCAGGAGGACGAAAGCGCATCCGCATCGTCTGTGGCGTCGCGCAACAGAGCCACTCGCCCGTGATCGCCGTTTTCCCAGAAGCCGAGAATCAGGCCGCCTCGCGTCGAGACCTTGAGAGAAAGGGAGCCGGATTTCAGGTCGATGACCGCCATGCCTGTTATCCCTTGTTCCGCGACAGGCTGCGCTTGATCGCCTGGATGTTGGCAAGCACGGCAATGACAATGATCAACCCGCGGACAACCTGCTGGAAGAAGGGATTGATACCGAGCAGGACAAGGCCGTTGCCGATCAGGGTGATGACAAGAACGCCGAGAAGCGTGCCAAGCATCGAGCCTCGCCCACCCGACAAGGCGGTACCTCCGACCACAACGGCCGCGATGACATCGAATTCAAGCCCGTTTGCCGCTGTGGCATTGCCGGACCCGAGACGCGAAACCAGAAGTATCCCGGAAATGGCAGCCATCGCGCCGCCGATGGCAAATAGTGCAACGCGGATGCGCGATACGCTGATGCCACTCAGAAAAGCCGCATGGGCATTGCCACCGATGGCGAAGACCGAGCGACCGAACGCCGTCTTGCGGCTGACAAAGGCGAAGACCGCAAATAGCACGAGCATGATGATGGCGGCCGGCGGAATGCCGAAAACCGACCGGTCAAGCGCATCCAGCATGTCGTTGCGGCCGATCGAGACCGGCAGCGCGTCCGTGACGAAGAGTGCTGTGCCGCGCAAGGCGCTCCACATGCCGAGCGTACCGACGAAAGACGGCACGTCGAAATAGGCACGCAGGACGCCGGGGACGGCGCCGAGCAGCGCGCCGAAGACGATCGCCAGAGCGAAGGCAATAGGTGTGGGAACGCCCCATTGCAAAAGGAAGGCAAGCGAGACGGAGATGAAGGCCACCATCGGACCAACACTGACGTCAATCTCGCCGGCGATGATGATAAGCGTCACGGCCCAGGCTGCAATGCCGATCGTTGCAGCATCGCGCAGGATGTTGACCTGATTGTTGAACGAGATGAAGCCGGGTGCGGTCGAGGCGAAGATCACATATAGCACCACAATCGCGAAGAACAGGCTGAGCTCGTTCATATGCTGCGAGAAGGTGAAGCCTGACGTTTTGGGCTTTTCGGAAGCCGCCGGCTTGGCAGCGTGGTCGAGTGACATCGTCTGTCTCCCTCAATGTCCGGTAATGCAGGCTGCCATCAGGCTGTCCTGGTCTATGTCGGGTGATTTGAATTCTTCCTGGAGCGTTCCGTCCCTTAAGACGAGCACGCGGTCACAGACGAGCGGCAGCTCTTCGATCTCACTCGACACGAAGATGACGCTGCGGCCTTCCGCGGCGAGTTGCCGGATGATGGAATAGATCTGCGCTTTGGCCTCGATGTCGACGCCGCGCGTCGGTTCGTCGAGCAGCAGTATCCGGCTGCCGGCATAGACCCAGCGACCGATCACGACCTTCTGCTGGTTGCCACCCGATAGAGTGCCGATCGGTGTGTCGGTGCGGGCAGTCTTGATATGGAGCCGATCGATGATCTTACGCGTCGCCTCCGCCATGCGGCTCGACGAGAGAACACCGTTCTTGCTGACGCCTGCGAAATCGGTGGAAAGCGTGTTTTCGTCAACCCCGAGAAGCGGCACGATACCCTCCTCCTTGCGGCTTTCCGGCGTGTACCCGAAGCCGCGTCTGACCATTTCCCTGTAGCCGGCCGATCTTACCGATTGGCCGCCGGCCAGAATGTCGCCGGTTTCGAAGTGACGTACGCCCATGATGGCCTGAAGCAATTCGGTCCGGCCTGACCCGAGGAGGCCGGCAATGCCCAACACCTCCCCCTTTTTAAAGAGAAGGATATCGACGAAAGCTTTGGAGCGAGTACGAGATCCTTGACCTCAAGAACCGTCTCGGACTGGCTTCTGTCCTCAAGGGCGGCGGCCTGCGACGCCTCGGAACCCAGCATGAGCCGCACAATTTCGCGCGTGTCGGCACCTTTCACATTCACCGTGTCGATAATTTTGCCATCGCGCATGATTGTGGCGGAATGGGCGATCTGGCGGATCTCGTTCATGCGGTGACTGACATAGATGACCGCAATGCCCTGTGCAGCCACGCGTGTCACCGCGGCCATGACTTTTTCCGCCTCCGCCGCAGCGAGCGAACTGGTCGGCTCGTCGAGAATGACGAGCTTTGGCGTACCGAGCATGGCGCGGGCAATTTCCAGAAGCTGGCGCTCCGCGGGGCTGAGACCTGCCACCAGCCGGCTGGGCGACAGTTCGAGACCGAGCCGGTTCATGGCTTCACGGGCCTCCGCTTCCATGGCGGAATACTGGATGACGCCGCTCTTGCGCGGCCAGCGTCCGAGGAAGAGGTTTTCCGCCAGTGTCATGCCGGGAACCAGACTGAGTTCCTGATAGACGACGCGCACGCCCCTCTCGAAGGATTCTTGCGCCCGCCCGGAACCTGTCTGTGTCAGCTCTTGTCCGGCGATCAACACGGTGCCGCTGTCGGGGATTTCAGCACCCGTCAGCATGCGGATCAGCGTAGACTTCCCCGCGCCGTTCTTGCCGAGCAGAGCCCTCACTTCGCCGGGCGCCACCTCGAATGTTGCATTGTCCAGCGCAAGGACACCTGGATAGCGGCGCGTACAGCTTTTGATGGACGCGACGGCGGTCGCCTCGCCCGGGTTGATCATGGAAACTGCAGTCATAGGTCTTTCCGTTGGAGGCGATGCTGCCGGTACCCGGCTGCCGCTGACTTCGGATCGCATTTGAGGATATCCCCGCCATCTCATTGCGGCGGGGATCTGCTTATTGATTGAGCCGATCAAGGAATGCCGTCGGCATGTGCCTCAAGCCATGACTTGCCGTCGTCGGACGACTTGTAGACATCGATGTCATAGGCAACCTTGATGCCTTCCGGCGGGTTCCCGTCGATGGACTTGATGGCCTGTTCCAGCGCGAGTTTGCCCAGGCCTTGCCCGGAAATGTCGACGACGGCCTTGATGACGGAAAAGTCGGAAAGCTCCTGGGCAATTTCGGTCGTCATGTCGCCGCCGAAGACCACGACCTTGCCAGCTTTGCCCTGGCTTTTGACGGCACGCGCCGCACCAAGCGTCGCGCCGCCGGCTTCGCCGAAGAAGGCGTCGATATCGGGATTGGATGACAGCATGGTGCTGGCCACGGAAACAGCCTTGTCGAGAACCGCACCTTCCTGGTTGGCGACGATCTTGGCGCCCGGAACCTTGGCCATCAGCGCCTCCTCGAAGCCCTTGCGTCGCGTCACGCAGACTTCGACAAACTCGCAATTCAGGACCGCGATCTTTGGCTCTTCGTTCTTCTGGGCAATGAAATAGTCGGCTGCGGCATCGCCGAGCTTATGACCGAACTCGAAAGGGTCACCGACCGCGTATGCGGAAACATATTCCTTCATATCCGCGTCATTCAGGCAGGTATTGTAGCAGACGACCGGAATACCTGCATCATAGGCGCGGCGAATGGCGCGATAGGAGCCGTCAGCGGAAACCGGCGAAACGATGATCGCCTGCACGCCAGCCGAAATCAGCGAGTCGATGAAGGTCGACTCCTTGCTGGCGTCGCCCTGTGCATTCGTTTCGACAACATCAAGCTTGCGGCCAGCTTCACTAGCACCGGTCTGGATTCCTTTGCGCACGCCGGCGTAAAAGCCCTGGGCGTCCATGTAGATCGCGCCGACTTTAAGGTCGTCCTGCGCTCCGGCTGTTGTGGCGCTCAATAGCGCGGCTGCCAAGAATGCCGCCTGCCCAAAAAGCTTCATCTGCTCCTCCCTATGATTAGTTCTTTCACCGGCCATGTACTCCACCGCCCGGCACAGCCAGAATAAAAACCGCATGATGAATGTCAATATAAATACGATTTATTTTTCGATTTGATTGCGATCCGTGTATCATTCATATTACGGTTGCGACTGCTTTCTCGCGGCCGAGCGCCTACCGGACGGCGAGCCTGGTTGCGGAAAGATACAAAGGGAACAGCGTGAAAAGCGGATCCATGAGCCACATATTGACGGAGCACGGCGCCCCGATCGCCCAGCGCGGCAAACGAAGTGTCAGGGAGGCGCTTCTCCACTGTCTCGTTGAAATGATTGTTTCGGGCAAATTCGCAGAGAATGCGACATTGCCAAACGAAGCGGAACTGACGGAGCAATTCGGCGTCAGCCGCACCAGCCTGCGTGAAGCCATGCAATATCTCTCGGCACTCGGCATGGTTCGGTCGCGGACACGCGCAGGAACAACCGTTCTGCCGCGGGAAAACTGGAATTATCTCGATCCGATCGTGCTCGATGTCATGCTGGCTGTCGGGGGCGATGATGCGTTCTACTCGTCGCTGATCGATGCCAGACAATTGCTGGAGCCGGCGGCCGCAGCCCAAGCAGCGGCCAACGCCAACGCCCGTCAACTCTACCAGATATCCAAGGCATTCGAGGATATGGTCGAAGCCAACTCCCGCGACACCGAAGACTGGAGCCGTGCCGACCTCGAGTTTCACACCGCGATCATCAATGCGAGCGGCAACTGGGTCTATCGTCAATTTGCCAGCGCTATACGCGCCGCGCTCCTGGCAAGCTTCCGGCTCACCAACAGAGCCAGCCAATCGCACGAGCAGGCAATACTCACGCATCAGGACGTGCTCGAGGCCATAAGGATGCGCCGGCCGGACGCAGCCCGTCATGCCATGGAGCAGCTTATTGGGGTGGCTCGAAGCGAAATGACGGACGCCTTGAGAAGGGCACGCAAGCTTTCCGAGATCAGCGAGACGTGAGGATGTCTGTCTAAAAAATCATACATATCTGTTGACTGGTATGATATTTACTGGATAGTCAATGCGACCGCGGGGAGGCACGCGGGTAAGAGGGAGAGAAGTCATGCGTTCATTGAAGGCATTTTTCATGGCTGGCGCCATTGCTCTGGCAGCAGGCAGCGCGTGGGCAGCGGATGTCAAAATCGGCTTCGTCGTCAAGCAGGCGGAAGAGCCCTGGTTCCAGGATGAGTGGAAATTCGCTGAACAGGCGGCCCAGGAAAAGGGCTTCACGCTGGTGAAGATCGGCGCCGAAGATGGCGAAAAGGTCCAGTCGGCAATCGACAATCTCGGCGCCCAGGGCGCGCAGGGTTTCATTATCTGCGTTCCTGACGTCAAGCTTGGTCCCGGCATTGTCGCCAAAGCGACGGCGAATGATCTTAAGCTGATGACGGTCGATGACCGGCTCGTGGGCGCAGACGGTCAGCCACTGGAAGACGTCGTCCATATGGGCATCTCGGCAACCAAGATCGGTGAGACCGTAGGACAGGCTCTGGCTGACGAAGTCAAGAAGCGCGGCTGGGACATGAAGGACGTCGGTGCGATCCGCGTTTCCTACGATCAGCTTCCGACCGCAGTCGACCGCGTGGAGGGCGCTATCGCGGCGCTGAAGGCCGCGGGCTTCCCGGCCGAGAATATCTATGACGCTCCGCAAGCGAAAACAGATACCGAAGCCGCGCTCAATGCCGCAACGACGGTGCTTAACAAGCATGCGGACATCAAGCACTGGATCGCATTCGGACTGAATGACGAAGCCGTTCTCGGTGCCATACGTGCTTCTGAATCGGTGGGAATCACACCCGACAATATGATCGGCGTGGGCATCGGCGGCGCTGAATCGGCCATCAATGAGTTCAAAAAGCCTGCAGCGACCGGTTTCTTCGGCACGGTCATCATCTCTCCCAAGCGCCACGGCTATGAAACCGCGCTCAACATGTACGAGTGGATTGCTAACGACAAGGAACCGCCGAAGCTGACGCTGACCGCCGGTTCCCTGGCGCTGCGCGGCGACTACGAGAAGGTCCGCAAGGATCTCGGTATCGAATAGCCATTCCCGAGTGATCGCCGCCCCGGCCTCCCTGGAGCTGCCGGGACGGTTCTGCAGCGTCATGGGGCAATAATGGCTTTCCTCGAATTCGATAATATCTCTAAGGGCTATCCGGGTGTGCAGGCGCTCTCCGGCATCTCGTTTTCGGTCGAGAAAGGCGCAGTGCACGGCCTCATGGGCGAGAATGGCGCGGGCAAATCCACGCTCATCCGCGTCCTGTCCGGCGACCAGTCGGCCGATACCGGCAGCATTCTTCTCGACGGCGAGGAGCAGAACTATCGCTCGGTGCGCGATGCCTTCCATGCCGGTGTCATCGTCATTCATCAGGAGCTTCAGCTCGTTCCGGAACTGACGGTGGCGGAAAATCTCTGGCTCGGCCGCTTCCCGGGTAAAGGTGGCGTCATCGACAGCCGTGCGCTTGTCGACACGGTTCGCGCCAAACTCGACGAGATCGGGATCGATGTCGATCCGATGGCAAAGGTTTCGACGCTTTCGATCGGCGCGCGCCAGATGGTCGAAATCGCCAAAGCGGTGATGCTCGAAGCCCGCGTCATTGCCCTTGATGAGCCGACTTCATCGCTTTCATCGCGCGAAAGCGAGATCCTCTTCTCGCTGATTGGCAGACTGAAAGCCAACGGCACGGTCATCATTTACGTCTCGCATCGTCTCGACGAGATCTTTCGTCTTTGCGACAGCTTGACGGTGCTTCGCGACGGCAAGCTTGCCGCCCACCATCCTAAGATCGCTGACACGACCCGCGACCGTATCATTTCGGAAATGGTCGGTCGCGAGATCAGCAACATCTGGGGTTGGCGGGAGCGCCCGCTTGGAGAACCGAGACTTGAAGTGAATGACCTCTCAGGCCGCAAGCTTCCGATACCCGTCAGCTTCTCCGTCCAGCGCGGAGAAATTCTCGGGTTCTTCGGACTGATCGGTGCCGGCCGGAGCGAGATGGCCCGCCTGCTTTACGGAGCGGATCACCGCCATCACGGATCCGTCAGCATCGATGGCGTGGCGATTTCGCCCGACAACCCAAAAGCCTCCATCAATGCCGGCATGGTGCTTTGCCCGGAAGACCGGAAATTCGATGGCATCATTCAGGGCCGTTCAATCGAAGAGAATATAGCGATCTCCTCAAGACGGCACTTCTCGCCTTTCGGCATGATAAGCCCGGGCAAAGAAGCAAAAATGGCGGACCAATTCATCGCCAAACTGAGGATCCGCACGCCCTCGCGCAAACAGGACATCATCAATCTATCGGGCGGCAACCAGCAGAAGGTGATCCTAGGCCGCTGGCTTTCCGAACAGGGCGTCAAGGTTCTCGTCATCGACGAGCCGACGCGTGGGATCGACGTCGGTGCGAAATCCGAGATCTACGAAATTCTCTACGAACTCGCCGCCAACGGCATGGCGATCATCGTCATCTCCAGCGAACTGCCGGAAGTCATGGGCATTTCAGACCGTATCATGGTCATGTGCCAGGGGCGAGTTGCAGCCGATATCCCCCGCTCGGAGTTCGACGAGCGCAGAATTCTGACCGCTGCCCTACCCGACAAAAACGCCGCCGGCACAATCTAATTTCAGGAACGGATATCGATGAACTCGTTGAAAAAGCTGCTCCTCGGCGACCAGGGCCTGGTGGCGATCTTTGCCGTCGCCTTCGTGATCGTGTCGATCTTCGTGCCGAACTTCTTGACCGAGCGTAATATGCTGGGGCTTCTGCAGTCCGTCGTCACCATCGGGATCGTCTCCTGCACAATGATGTTCTGCCTTGCTTCCCGAGATTTCGACCTGTCGGTCGGCTCCACGGTCGCGTTCTCCGGCATGATTGCCGTCATGGTGTCCAACGCTTCCGGGTCAATCGTGCTTGGACTTCTGGCCGCACTTCTTGCCGGCAGCGTCGTCGGCCTTGTCAACGGCGTCGTCATCGCGAGGTTTCGGATCAATGCGCTGATCACGACACTCGCCACGATGCAGATCGTGCGTGGTCTCGCGCTGATCGCATCGGATGGCCGAGCCGTCGGGATCAATGACCCAGCGTTCTACCAGTTGGCGCTTTCTCGGATCTTCACCATCCCGACGCCTATCTGGATCATGATCCTGCTGTTCATCGTCTTCGGCTTCGTGTTGAACCGCACGGTCTTCGGCAAGAACACTTTGGCGATCGGCGGCAATCCGGAAGCTTCACGCCTGGCCGGCGTGAATGTCGTGCGCATGCGCATCTGGATTTTTGCGCTGCAGGGTTTGGTCTGCGCCATTGCAGGCATCCTTCTCGCATCGCGAATTACGTCAGGCCAACCCAACGCCGCGACCGGCCTTGAGCTTTCCGTCATCTCTGCCTGCGTCCTCGGCGGGGTCTCGCTGGCGGGCGGGCGGGCGGCCATGACCGGCGTTATTGTCGGAGTGTTGATCATGGGCATTGCCGAGAACGTCATGAACCTCCTGAATATCCAGGCCTTCTATCAATATGTGGTCCGCGGTCTCATTCTCCTGATTGCGGTCCTGCTCGATAATCTCCGCTCCTCCGCCGCAGGTCGTGGCCGTGGTTGACCACATAGATCCCGTGCCCGCACCGGAAGTTAAATGCGTCGTCGAATGCGCCAATATCCTGGGTGAGGTGCCGGTCTGGGATATCGACGAGCAAAACCTCTATTGGGTCGACATCGAGGGCAGGAAGCTGCAGCGGTTGACACCGGCCTCGGGGAGGTCCGGATCTGGCATATGCCGGAACGGATCGCCAGTTTCGCGCTTCGCGAACGCGGAGGCCTCGTGGTGGCCTTCGCGTCCGGACTTGCCTTCTACGATCTCGACAGCGAGGCAATCGAGTGGATTGCCAGACCCGAAGCGCATCTACCCGGCAATCGGTTCAACGAAGGAAAGGTTGATCGCAAGGGGCGTTTTTGGATCGGAGCGATGGATGACAGCCTGAAGAACAGGACAGCAGGCCTCTATCGGCTGGATCCCGACCTTGCCCTGACCGAAGTCCGAGGCGAGATCGGCATCTCGAACTGCTTCGTCTGGTCATTGGAAGACGATCGGTTCTGGTTTGCCGATACGCTGCTGAAACAGGTCTATACCTATGATTACGACCACGACCGGGGCGCAATATCGAACCAACGACCGTTCATCGACACGACCGGGCTTGGCTATGATCCAGATGGCGGCACGATTGACGAAGAGGGCTATATCTGGATCGCAATGTGGGACGGCTGGAAAGTCTCCCGGTTCTCGCCGAACGGCGAGCTTGATCGAGAGATCCATCTTCCTGTAGCACGTCCCAGCAGTTGCATGTTTGGCGGGCCTGACCTGTCCACGCTCTATGTGACGACGGCGGTCTGGAACGCAACGCCTGAGGAGCTTGAGGCGCAGCCGCTGGCAGGAGGCCTATTCGCGATCAATGCGGGCGTTCGCGGCGTGCCGGAGCGCCGCTTTGCCGGTTAATCTTTACAAAGGGACATCTTGAATGCCGAAGGCTACATCGATCATCGTTGATTGGGGCACGAGTTCGTTGAGAGCGGCACTTGTTGCGGAAACGGGCGAGACGTTTGACATCCGTGAGACGGCGAGCGGCGGCATTCAGTTCGTCAGGGACGGAGCCTTCGAGGCGGCGCTGATGGAGACGGTCGGCTCCTGGTTTGCCACCCACGGTCCGCTCCCCGTTATGGCCAGCGGCATGATCACAAGTCGCAATGGCTGGGTCGAAGTCCCTTACGTCGATGCGCCGGCCGGCATTCCCGAGCTTGCCGCCGGCACGAAGCAGATCACGCTGCAGAATGGCGCCATAATCACGTTCCTGCCTGGCATGCGCGATCCCGCCGCAAAGCCGTTCCCGGATGTCATGCGCGGCGAGGAAACGCAGATCGTCGGTTGCGGGCTGGACAAGGACCGCACCGTCGTTCTGCCCGGCACCCATAGCAAATGGGCCCGTGTCGAGGGTGGTCGCATCGCCGGCTTCCAGACCTATGCGACCGGCGAGATCTTTGCGCTTCTGACCAGGCATTCCTTCATTGCCAAGGCCGTCGAACCGGCGCCGGGTGCGGAATCTGTCTGGTCGGCCTTCGATCGTGGCGCCGAATTCGCCGCAAGCGATGCCCGCGCTGCCGATGCCTTTCTCTCATCGGTCTTTTCCGCCCGCACCGGCGTGCTTGCCGGCGTGTTGCAGCCGGAGGATATCGGCGACTATGTCTCCGGCCTCGTGATCGGCTCGGAGTTCCGCCAGGCCCGTGCGGCCGGCTGGCTGATCCCCGGCGAGGCGATCGGCATTGTCGGCAACAATGTCTTGAACAGCCGCTATGGCCGCGTCGCGCCGCTCTTTGACCTCACCGTCGAGCCGAGCCCGGCCGATGCTGCCAAGCGTGGCGTACAACTGATCGCCGCCCAACTGCAATTGACGAAGTAGACCAAGACAAGGATGTCTCCGATGAAGTTTCACGACGCTCTCAAGGAATGCAATCTCATCGCCATCCTGCGCGGCATCACGCCGGATGAAGCCGAGCCGATCGGCGAGGCGCTGATCGAGGCGGGCTGGCGCATCATCGAGGTGCCGCTCAATTCGCCCGATCCGCTGAAAAGCATCGAGAAGCTACAGAAGCGTTTCGGCGACCAAGCGCTGATCGGCGCCGGCACGGTCCTGACGCCGGCGCAGGTGGCCGATGTCGCCGCCACCGGTGCGAACGTCATCATCTCGCCCAACGCCAATCTCTCGGTCATCGAGTCAAGCGTCGCCAAGGGCATGGTCAGCCTGCCGGGCGTTGCCACACCGACGGAAGCATTCGCCGCGATCGGTGCCGGTGCCACCGGCGTCAAGGCGTTCCCGGCCGAAGCCATTCCGCCTAATGTCATCAAGGCCTGGAAGGCCGTACTGCCCAAAGAGATCCCGGTTCTCGCGGTCGGCGGCGTCACACCCGACAACATGAAGGCCTTCAGCGAGGCGGGTGCCGCCGGCTTCGGCATCGGCGGCGCGCTCTACAAGCCTGGCAGTGACGTGACCACGGTCGCGGCGAAGGCTAGGCAATTCATCGACGCGATGTGGGCCCGGTAACGTCCCAGGTCTCGAGGCAATACGAACCAGCGACCCAAGAATCGGATCAACACGTAGGTTCATACGCCAGTTATCGGGAATCTTGCCAGCAGGCGTAACGACTTGAGTTCGCTGGACCGCAACAAGATCGACACGCTTCACATCGTCAGGCAGAGCGACTGCTTTCAGCAGCGGGATGGCTTGGCTACCGTCCCCCGTTGCGGATGCGCTCCCCCGCAAAAATCCGCGGCAAAGTCATTTGGGATGTTTGAAAGTTTTTGATTAGGCCAGAACCTTCGGCACCGTTGATCTTCAGTGCTCTTCGCCACACCAATAGTCAAAATCACGTCTCTATCGGGAACGTGAAACCGGCCTTAACGCGATCCATCACGACCATCGTCTTGAAGCCCTTGATATCGTGGTTTTCGTAGAAGAACCGGCGCGTAAAGGCTTCGTAGTCCTCCATGTCCTTGGCGGTGATGACCAGGATGAAATCTGCATCACCCGTGACGTAATAGCCGATCATCACTTCCTTGGTGGCACGGATCGCTGCCTTGAACCGATCGACGATGTCAGCCCGTTCGCGCTCTAGCGAGACCAGCACGATCATGGTGATGCCGCGCCCAGCAGCCTTTGGCGAGACGATGGACACGTCCGCCTCGATCACCCCTCCTGACGCAGCCGTTTCAATCGCCGCTGGCATGCGGTCGGGGAGAGATTGACGATCTGCGCCAACTCTTCCGACGTCAGGCGGTTGTTTTTTGAACGGCATCAAGCAGCGCCCGGTCCGCCCTATCGAGATCATTCATGCATAAATCCTGCGCCTGAAACAATATCTAAGCTTGATTCCTGCGTCCAGGTGAGATCAACGCAGCCAATCGATCATTGCGCGCAGTTAGTCTCCCTGTAAACCCACCGGGAGCTTTGCATGAACGGTATCGCACGCGCTGCACTGAGAAATCTGCAGCGATCCGACTTGATCGAATACCGCGCCTTCCTCGACGGCAGATGGGTTGCCCGTGATGAGATGCAACGTGTCATTGACCCGGCAACAGGAGAAGACCTTGTCGGTGTAGCAGCCTGTTCGCTCGCGGATGTCGATGCCGCCGTCGATGCTGCGAAGAAAGCCTTTCTGGATTGGCGCGACAAGCTCCCTGTCGAGCGCGGCAGGATACTGCGCGGCTGGGGCAAGTTGATGCGCGACAATGCGAAGGATCTTGCCGTCATCATGACGGCCGAGCAGGGCAAGCCGCTCTCGGAATCGCTTGGCGAGATCGGATATGCCGCCAATTTCCTCGATTGGTTTGCCGGTGAGGGCGAGCGCGCCTATGGTGAAACGATACCGAGCCACCTGCCCGGCAGCCGCCTTTCAGTGCAGATGCAGCCGTTGGGAGTCACGGTCGCCATCACGCCGTGGAATTTTCCCTCTGCGATGATCACCCGCAAGGCGGGAGCAGCACTTGCCGCCGGCTGCACCATGATCGTCAAGCCGGCGCCTGAAACACCGCTCTCGGCGCTAGCACTGGCAAAGCTTGCTGAGGAAGCAGGCATCCCTGCCGGCGTGTTTCAGGTCATCACCGGCGAAGCCGCGCCTCTCGCGCGCCGCCTCTTGGAACACACGGATGTGCGTGCATTCTCCTTTACCGGCTCGACGGAAGTTGGCCGTATTCTGCTGACGCAATCGGCCGCCACGGTCAAGAAGGCCTCGCTCGAACTCGGCGGTCATGCGCCGTTCATCCTGTTTGATGACGCCGAGCTTGAGAAAGCCGTGAAGGGCTGCATCGGCGCAAAATTTGCGACTTCGGGGCAGGATTGCCTTGCCGCCAACCGGATCTATGTCCAGCGCGGTCTCTACGAGCGTTTCGTTGATGAGTTTGCCAAGGCTAGTGCCGAACTCAATGTCGGCCATGGTCTCGAACCCGGCACAGATATCGGGCCGATGACGCGTCCTTCTGTCGCCGAGAAATGCCGTCAGCAGATTGCCCAGGCTCTTTCCGCTGGAGCGCGTCTCGTTTGCGGCGGACAGGATAGCCCGCTTGCCGGCAATTTCGTTACGCCGACCGTGCTTGCCGATGTCAGCGACGATATGCTGATCGCCCGCGAGGAAACCTTCGGGCCAGTCGCGGCGATCCTGCCATTCGATGATGAGCAGGAAGTTCTCGCGCGCGCCAATGCCAGCGAAATGGGATTGGCCGCCTATGTCTATACCAACGATCTCAATCGCGCGATGCGTCTTACCGATCGGCTCGAATACGGCATGATCGCCGTCAATACGCCGAAATTCACCGGCGCGCCGATCCCCTTCGGCGGCTGGAAGCAATCCGGCCTCGGTCGCGAGGGTTCGCGCCACGGCCTCCTCGAATATCTCGAAGCAAAATACGTCTGCTTCGGCAATCTCGCTGCATGAAAGGATCCGTCGCCATGACCGTCAACCTTAACCAGATCGCTGAGATGGACCGTAGTTCGGTCTTGCACCCGTTTACAAATCTCAAGGACTTCGCTGACGGCAACATGGGCGATCCTACGATCGTAGAAACCGGCAAGGGCATCCGCATCCAGGATGCGCATGGCAAACAGTTGATCGACGGCTTTGCCGGTCTTTACTGCGTCAATGTGGGCTACGGCCGCACCGAAGTCGCAGAGGCCATTTCGCGTCAGGCCTACCGCCTCGCCTATTATCACTCCTACGCGGCACATACGACGGACGAGCTGGCGATCCTCTCCGATCGCCTGGTGAAGATGGCGCCGGGCAAGATGAGCAAGGTTTTCTATGGCATGTCCGGTTCGGACGCCAACGAGACGCAGGCCAAGCTCGTCTGGTATTACAGCAACCTGCGCGGCAAGCCGAACAAGAAGAAGATCATCTCCCGCGAGCGCGGCTACCATGGTTGCAGCGTCGTCTCCGGCTCCATGACCGGCATGAGCTTCTACCATGACCATATGGACCTCCCACGTGCAGGCATCCTTCACACCGGCGCCCCGCATCACTACTGGGGTGCGGAAGCTGGCGAGACGGAACTTGAATTCTCCAAGCGCCGCGCTGACGAACTCGAGGCCCTGATACTGCGCGAAGATCCCGACACGATCGGCGCCTTCATTGCCGAGCCGGTGCTGGGCACCGGCGGCATTACACCGCCGCCCCAGGGTTACTGGGAGGAAGTGCAGAGGATCCTCAGGAAATACGATATTCTGCTGATTGCCGACGAGGTCATCACCGGTTTCGGGCGTACCGGCTCGATGTTCGGATCGCAGCATTACGGTATAGAGCCGGACCTGATCACCGTCGCCAAGGGCCTGACCTCGGCCTATTTCCCGCTGTCGGGCGCAATCGTCGGCGACAAGGTCTACAAGGTCATGGAGGAAGCGGCCGACCGCGTCGGTGCGTTCTCGCATGGTTATACCTATTCCGGCCACCCGATCGGTGCAGCTGCTGCCAATGCCGTTCTCGACATCGTCGAGAAGGAGGACCTGCCGGGTAACGCGCGGGATGTCGGCAGCTATTTCCAAGAGCAGCTGAAGGCGAAGTTCGCTCAGCTTCCCATTGTCGGTGAAGTCCGTGGTGTCGGCCTGATGGGGGCGATCGAATTCGTCGCGGACCGTGAAAAGAAACTGCGCTTCGCGCCGGGGCTTACTGTCGGTGCTCGTGTCTCGAAGGCCGCCCGCAACCTCGGTCTCATCGCCCGCGCCATGCCGCATGGCGACATTCTGGGTTTTGCCCCGCCACTCGTCACGACAAAGGAAGAGGTAGACGAGATCGTCTCCATTGCCGAATCCGCCGTCCGCTCCGTCATGGACGAATTGGTCCAGGCAGGCGAAAAGATCTGAGGCAATCGGATCTGTAGGCCGGATCGGCTTGTTGGCCTGATGCCTGCCTCGCAGGCAAAATCACAGCGATTGCGCCTATTCACAGTGCAATCGCTGCCGACAATGCATAACGCTTCATCTTTTCTATGAAGCGTGCATAATGTCATGAAATTATTTCTCCAAAAACGAGACAATTTCATGCGTCGTCAAGCCAATTCATTCGCGCCAGGTTCGGTTCCCGCGACGAAACCGGTGACCTGGCGACCGAGCCTGGCCAAGCAGAAAGGCGAGACGAAGCACGCAGCACTCACCGAGCGCATTATCGCCGATATCGATGCCGGCGTACTCAAGCCGATGGACCGCATGCCGACGCATCGCGATCTTGCGCGCGATCTCGGTCTATCCGTTCAGACGGTCAGCCTTTCCTACAAGGAAGCAGAACGCCTTGGCTATCTGAGTGGTGAGATCGGTCGTGGCACCTTCGTCAAGGCACGCGTGACGGACCGTGCCGGCCGCATGATGCTCGATCATAGCCCCAATGAGGTTCTCGATCTCTCCATTATCCGCGGCGTTTATCTAGATGCCCATGAAAATGCTTCTCGAGAGATCCTTCGTGAACTGGCTGACGGCGACAATGCAAGCTTCATGCGTCCCTGCCGTCCGATTGCCGGTCTCGACCGCCATCGAGAGACTGCCCGCGTATGGCTAGGTATGCTGGGCGTCACCGCCGGTGCGGAGCGTATTCTTATCACCAATGGTGCAGCCCATGGCATTTTTCTGGCTTTGAGCTGCATCGTTCGATCCGGCGATATCGTCTTGTGCGAAAACCTTACCGATCATGGCATCATCGGGCTCTCAAACATACTTGGCTTCGGTCTCAAGGGGTTGCCTACGGACGAGGAAGGCATATTGCCGGATGCGCTGGAGGCGGCCTGTGCAGCAGGCAGTGTAAGGGCCTTGGTGCTTATTCCGACGCTCAACAATCCCACCGGTCATGTAGCAGGCGCCGAACGCAGGCGCGAAATAGCCGCGATCGCAAAGCGCTACGGAATTTTCGTCATCGAGGACGAGGTCTATCGACCGATGATCAAGGAGGATCTGCCTTCGATAACCGAGATGCTGCCTGATCTCGGCTTCTTCGTTACCAGTTTCACCAAGACGGTGTTGACAGGATTGCGCGTCGGCTACCTCGTCGTGCCGCCCGCCTATTCCATCCGCGCCGCCTCGATCCTGCGTGTATCGAGCTGGAGCGGTACCTACCTCACGGGCGAAATCGCTACGCGCTGGGTGGAAAACGGTACCGCGCAGCGGCTGCTCGAAATCCAGCGTGAAGAGGCTCGTGCTCGCCAAAGCATAACCACGGAAATTCTTGGCGAGCATATCGCATCCAGTCATCCGCTCTCACTTTGCGCCTGGCTGAAGGTCCCCCAGCACTGGACCGAAGAAGGGCTGGTCCGTTCGCTGACCAATCAGAATGTCGCCGTCACACCGTCCGAGCCCTTCATAGCCGGGCCGGGCCATGGCGGAGGTATTCGTATCTGTCTGGGTGGACGTCTCAACCACGCAACGCTCACCAAGGCGCTGACAACGGTCCGTCAGGCTTTCGAGCAACTGCCTCCCGTCTACGACATCGGTTCGCTCGGTTAACGCGCATCTCGACAATCATTGAATCATTACAATATAATAATTGACATGATTTTACTTCGCTCTCAACATGACAATCATGGAGAGCGAAACCTTGTCCCGATCAGCCGAAGAGAAGATGCTGCCAGTCACGCTGGCCGACATCGAGCAGGCAGCGGCCCGGATTATCGGCCGCGTGACGCGCACGCCGCTCGTCCGCTCCAGCTCTCTGTCTGCGCTCGCTGGTCAGCAGGTTCATCTCAAGCTCGAAACACATCAGCCGATCGGCGCTTTCAAGCTGCGTGGCGCAATGAACGCTATCCTGTCCCTGGATGAGGCCGCACGCGGGCGGGGTCTCGTCACCGCATCGACCGGCAATCACGGCCGCGCCGTCGCCTATGCGGCACGCGAACTGGGTGTGCCGGCCACGATCTGCATGTCGTCGCTCGTGCCTGCCAACAAGATCGAAGCGATCCGCGCGCTCGACGCGGAAATCCGTATCGTCGGCACATCACAGGACGAAGCGCAGGAAGAGGTGGAGCGTCTGGTCCAGAGCGGGGGCCTGACACCTATCCCGCCTTTCGACGATGTAGGCGTCGTTGCCGGCCAAGGCACGATCGGTCTCGAAATCGTCGAAGAACTGCCGGATCTAACGACCGTGCTTATTCCGCTGTCCGGTGGCGGCTTGGCCGGTGGCATTGCCGTTGCCATCAAGGCTTTGAAGCCGCAGGCGCGCGTTATCGGCATCTCGATGGAGCGCGGGGCAGCCATGCATGCTGCCATCGCGGCCGGCAGACCCGTGCCGGTCCGCGAGGAGGAAACGCTGGCGGATCTCGCTCGGCGGTGGAATTGGGCTCAAGAACAGGGTCACCTTTGCACTTTGCCGTGACCTCCTCGATGAAATCGTCCTGTTGACCGAAGACGAAATTGCCATCGGCATGCGCCATGCAGCACGCGAAGAAGGTGAAGTCGTTGAAGGCGCGGGCGCTGTTGGCATCGCCGCCATCCTGGCCGGGAAGGTTAGTCTTTCAGGACCCACTGCCATCATTCTATCGGGCGGCAATATCGACCCGGCGAGACATCGGAAGATCGTCGAAGGAGCGCCCGCATGACCGGCATCAGCATTCTGACCGAAAACGACCTGCGCGCGATCGTCAACCTCGACCTGTCGGCGGTCGATTGTGTCGAGCAGGCATTTGCAGCGCTCGCCACCAAAGCCGTTGCAATGCCGCCGATCCTGCGGCTCGACATTCCCGAATTTCGCGGCGAGGTGGACGTGAAGACCGCCTATGTACCGGGCTTTGACGGCTTTGCCATAAAGGTCAGCCCCGGCTTCTTCGACAATCCGAAGCTCGGCCTGCCAAGCCTCAATGGGCTGATGATCCTCTTCAGCGCCAAGACCGGACTGGTCGAGGCCCTGCTTCTCGACAATGGTTATCTTACCGACGTGCGCACGGCGGCCGCCGGTGCGGTTGCCGCCCGACATTTGTCGCGTGAAGATGCCTCCGTCGCCACGATCTTCGGTGCCGGCATGCAGGCGCGGCTGCAGCTTGAAGCACTAATGCTCGTGCGACCGGTAAAATCGGCACGCATCTGGGCTCGCGACCACGCCAAGGCTCAGAAGCTTGCTGGCGATTTCTCCCTCGAGCACGGCATCGAGGTTATCGCTATGGCCGACCCGCAAGACGCCATGCGCGGCGCCGACATCATGGTCACCACCACGCCAGCGGAAAAGCCGATCCTGATGGCGGACTGGCTTGAGCCCGGCCAGCATCTGACCGCGATGGGATCGGATGCGGAACACAAGAACGAGATCGATCCGGCGGTTTTCGCCCGCGCGACCTACGTCGCCGATCGCATCACGCAGACCCGCATTCTCGGTGAGTTACACCACGCCATCGCTGCAGGGCTAACGAAGCCCGACCAGCAATTCGCCGAACTCGGGGCTGTCATCGCCGGCAAGGCGGCGGGACGTGCAAGCGCCGGCCAGATCACCTTTGCCGATCTCACGGGCACCGGCGTTCAGGATACCGCCATCGCCAATCTGGCCGTCACCCGCGCGAAAGATGCGGGAAGCGGCCAGACCATCGAAAACGACAGAAAAATGGGAGACGCAGCGTGAGCGTGACGCTGAACTTTACGCGCGAGGAATATGCCGAGCGCCTTTCCAAGACCCGCCAGGCGATGGAAAAGGCAGGGATCGATCTCCTGATCGTGACCGATCCGTCCAACATGCACTGGCTCACCGGCTACGATGGCTGGTCCTTCTACGTGCATCAATGCGTGCTGGTGCCGCCGACCGGCGAGCCGATCTGGTACGGCCGCAAGCAGGACGCCAACGGCGCCAAGCGTACCGCCTATCTCGACCACGACAACATCATCGGTTACCCGGATCACTATGTCCAGTCGACCGAACGTCACCCGATGGATCTGCTGTCGCAGATCATCGACGAGCGCAAATGGTCGAGCCTCACGGTCGGCGTCGAGATGGACAACTACTACTTCTCGGCAGCCGCCTTCGCCTCGCTGCAGAATCACCTGCCCAATGCCCGCTTCAAGGATGCGGCCGGTCTCGTCAACTGGCAGCGTGCCGTCAAAAGTCCGACCGAGCTCGACTATATGCGCAGGGCCGGCAAGATCGTCGAACTGATGCACAAGCGCATCGTGGACGTCGTCGAGCCCGGCATGCGCAAATGCGATCTCGTCGCCGAGATCTATGATGCGGGTATTCGCGGCACGTCCGAGTTCGGTGGCGACTACCCGGCAATCGTCCCGCTTCTGCCGTCGGGAGCCGATGCTTCCGCACCGCATCTGACATGGGACGACAAGCCGATGCGCTCCGGCGAAGGTACGTTCTTCGAGATTGCCGGCGCCTATAAGCGCTATCACTGCCCGCTGTCGCGCACGGTCTTTCTCGGCAAGCCGACGCAGGCTTTTCTCGATGCGGAAAAGGCAACGCTCGAAGGCATGGAGGCGGGTCTCTCGGCCGCCAGGCCGGGCAATACCTGCGAAGACATCGCCAACGCCTTCTTCGCCGTGCTGAAAAAGTACGGGATCATCAAGGACAATCGCACCGGCTATCCGATCGGTCTTTCCTATCCGCCGGACTGGGGTGAGCGCACGATGAGCCTGCGTCCGGGCGATCGCACCGAACTGAAGCCCGGCATGACCTTCCATTTCATGACCGGTCTGTGGCTCGAGGACATGGGGCTGGAAATTACCGAAAGCATCGCGATCACCGAAAGTGGCGTCGAATGCCTGTCGAACGTGCCGCGCCAGCTGTTTGTGAAGGCTTGAGGCCATGCTGACCAGCACCCTTCGCCCCTCCCCCATTGCCCCTTCCGTCGATTTCGGCGCGAAGGGGTTCAGCACGGTCATCTGCGCCTGCCCTATAGCCGCGATGACAGTGCCTGGGGATCGGTGATGATCCCGATCTGCATCATTGCAAATGGCGAAGGTCCGACTGCCCTTCTCACCGGCGCCAATCACGGGGACGAGTACGAGGGCCCGCCGCGCTTTTCGAACTGGCGCAGATGCTCGATCCGGCGCAGGTAAACGGGCGCATCATCATCGTACCCGCTCTCAACTATCCGGCATTTCGCGCCGGTACACGCACCTCGCCGATCGACCGCGGAAACCTGAACCGCAGTTTCCCGGGTCGCCCGGATGGTACGGTGACGGAGAAGATTGCCGACTACGTCACGCGCCATCTGATCCCCCTTGCCGACATCGTGCTTGACTTTCATTCGGGCGGCAAAACGCTCGACTTCCTGCCCTATGCCGCAGCTCACGAACTTCTCGACAAGGATCAGGAAGCGCGTTGCTTCGATGCCGTGGCGGCGTTTGCAGCGCCCTATTCGATGAAAATGCTAGAGATCGATGCCGTCGGCATGCTCGACACGACCGTCGAAGAAATGGGCAAGGTCTTTGTAACGACTGAACTCGGCGGGGCTGGCACTGCCAGCGCGAAAACGATCGAGATCGCACGAAAAGGTAGCCTCAATCTGCTGCGTCATGCCGGAATTTTGAACGGTTCACCGGATGTCCAGCCAACACGCTGGCTGGACATGCCATCGAGCGACTGTTTCACTTTTGCCGAAGACGACGGGCTTATCGCCTTTGCCAGCGATCTGGGCGAGCCGGTCAGAACCGGTGAGACGATTGCCCGGGTTTATCCCGTTGGCAAGACCGGCCTTGCGCCAATCGAATACCGCGCGGCCATGGATGGCGTGCTTGCGGCACGCCATGTGCCCGGCCTCATCAAGGCCGGCGACTGCCTTTCCGTCATCGCCACGGTTAAGGAGAAAACCTGACCAGACCAACGGCGTGAGATCCGAAAACGGACCGCGAAAACCCAACCAGAGGAGTATTCACATGCATATCACCAAAATCGCCGGGCTTTCCGCCCTCGCCTTTGCCATCGGCATCACATCTGCCAGCGCGCTTACTGTGGAAGAGGTCAAGGAGCAGGGTTATATCCGCGCCGCGACGGCCAACGAAGTGCCCTATTCCTACATGCAGCCTGACGGCACCTCCGCCGGCATCGGTCCGGATGTGGCCAACGCCGTTCTGAAGTCCATGGGCATCGAGGAAGTCAACTGGACGGTGACGCCGTTCGGCACGCTGATCCCGGGCCTGAAGGCTCGCCGCTTCGATTTTGCCGCTGCCGAACAGAACATTTCGCCCGAACGCTGCAAGCAGGTCTCCTTCACAGAGCCGAACTCGTCCTATGGCGAAGGTCTTCTGGTGAAGAAGGGTAATCCTAAGGGCCTGACCACCTATGCCGACATCGCCAAGGATCCGTCGCTGAAGGTGGCCGTCGTTTCCGGCGCAAACAATGTCGACTTCCTGCGGGCAGTCGGCGTCAAGGACGAGCAGATCGTCTTCATTCCTGCCAATGCGGATGCGATCCCGACCGTGCAGAGCCGTGCCGATGCCTATGCAGCGACCGAGTTGACCGTCTCGGAACTCGCCAAGGGTCAGGCCAATGTCGAGCAGGTCGCGCCGTTTGAGGATCCGATCGTCAAGGATGCGCCTGTCCGCAACTATGGCGGCTTCGCCTTCCGCCCCGAAGACAAGGAGCTGCGTGACGCCTTCAATGCTGCTCTCGTCGAGTTTCGCAAGACGGACGATTACAAGAAGATCCTGACCAAGTATGGCCTCTCCGAGCAGAGCATTGCTGCAGCTGCCGAAAAGAACGTCGCCGATCTCTGCGCCGGCAAGTGAGCGCACGAGGCGCTCGGTCCTTGCCGGGCGCCTTTCGTCAAAACTCAGGAGACTTCCAGATGGACTGGACAGCCTACCTGCCGATGCTCTGGCAAGGTGCCGTCGTCACCATGACGATCACGCTGGCTTCGATCGCCGTCGGCGCGGTGCTTGCCTTCTTCTTCGGCATTCTGCGCGTTGAAGGTGGGCCTATCCTGTCGGCTATCGCACTTTGCTACACGGAAGTGTTTCGTGGCACCTCGCTGTTCGTGCAGCTCTTCTGGTTCTATTACGCATTGCCGCTGGTCGGACTGAGCTTCGATCCGGTCACGACGGGCATTCTGGTGCTCGCCGCCCATGCCGGCGGTTATGGTGCGGAGATTGTGCGAGGTGCGCTTTCGTCCGTCTCGACACAGCAACTGGAAGCCGCCCGTGCGCTGAACTTCAACCGTTTCCAGACGCTGTTTCGCATTTCATTGCCGCAGGCGGTGGTCGAGATGATGCCGGCCTTCGGTAATCTCGCCATCGAGACGCTGAAGCTTTCCTCGCTTGTGTCACTGATCTCGATTGCGGATCTCACCTTCGCAGCGCAGTCGATCCGCAACATCACCCTCGATAGCGCCAGCATCTATTCGATCACGCTTCTCTGCTACTTCGCCATGTCGCTCGTGCTGATGGTCGCAATCCGGGTGATCGAGCGCTTCGTGCGACGCGGCGACGTCTTTCCCCGCACCCGCCATTCGTGAGGGCTTACCGTTATGATGTATGGTTACGAATGGGACACGACGACATGGGTCACCTACACGACTTCGATCCTGCCCATTATCCTGATCGGCTTGACGGTCACCTTGAAGGCAGCCGCCGCGGGCTTTGCCATTGCGCTGGTTCTGGGTCTTGTGTTTGCGCTCCTTCGCCGCAGCCGCATCAAGGTCATCTCCTGGCCGACAGCATTGATCGTCGAGTTCCTTCGCGATACGCCGCTTCTGGTGCAGCTCTTCTTCCTCTACTATGTGCTGCCGGATTTCGGCATCGTGCTTCCGGCGTTTCTTACGGGTGCACTGGCTCTCGGCCTGCAATATGCCGCCTACACGTCTGAGGTCTATCGCGGTGGCATCGAAGCCGTCCATCATGGCCAATGGGAAGCGGCCACCGCGCTCAACCTGACACGCATGCAGACTTATCGCGACGTCATAATTCCCCAGGCCATCCCGCGCATCGTTCCGGCCATGGGCAATTATCTCGTAGCCATGATCAAGGAAACGCCGGTTCTTTCCGTCGTAACCGTTCTTGAGATGATGGGGCTGGCGAACATGATCGGCGAACGCACCTTCGAATATCTCGTGCCGCTGACACTGGTCGGCCTGATCTTCCTCCTCCTGACGCTGATCTGCTCGGCGGGCCTCCACCGCTTGCAGAAAGCCCTCCCGAAAGCAGGAATACCCTTGCGATGACCGATAACAACAACCTGCCCCTCATAGAATTTTCCGATGTCACTAAGCGCTTCGGCATCCTGACCGTGCTCGACCAGTTCAATTTCAGCGTCGCAAAGGGCGAGAAGGTTACGCTAATCGGCCCGTCAGGCTCGGGCAAATCGACGGTCCTGCGCATCCTGATGACGCTGGAGCCGTTCCAGGAGGGCAAGCTCATGCTCGGCGACATGTCCTACCATGAGGCCGGCGGCAAAGGTCCGTTCCATGCTTCGGAGAAACATCTGCGCCAGATCCGCAATCACGTCGGCATGGTCTTCCAGAGCTTCAATCTCTTTCCGCATATGACAGTTTTGCGCAACGTGGTCGAGGCACCGGTCCGGGTGCTGGGCATGGCGCGGGCGGAAGCAGAAGCGCGGGCGATCGAGCTGTTGCAGATGGTAGGCCTTGCGGACAAGAAGGATCACTATCCGGTCCAGCTTTCCGGCGGCCAGCAACAGCGCGTGGCGATCGCCCGGGCCCTTGCAATGCGCCCGCGCGTCCTGCTGTTCGACGAGCCGACCTCTGCTCTCGATCCGCAGCTGGTGGGTGAGGTACTGTCCGTGATCCGTGGCCTTGCGCACGAGCATGATTTGACAATGTTGCTTGTGACCCACGAGATGCGCTTCGCTCGCGAAGTGTCGGACCGTGTCTGCTTCTTTGACAAGGGACGCATTTGCGAGCAGGGAAAACCCGAGGAGATATTCGGGAGCCCCCAACAGGAGCGGACGCGAGAATTCCTGTCTTCGATCCTCGGGTGAGCAGAAAACAAGCCTCCTGCGCCCTACCATGGGCGCGGCGGATGCTCTGGTCTTCTAACATTAAGCACGGAAACTGGATGAGCATCGAGCAGCGCAATTATTTTGGAACGATTGTTCCATTATACTGTTTTGGAATACGGCAATCATGCTCGTTTAGAGGAGAAATCAAATGTCGTATTCGAACATCGAGCAGACGAACCTTGATACTGTGAATTCCGCGCTTGCAGCTTCGTCAGGAGACTTTGCCAAGTTCTTTGACCTCTTCATTGACGATGTAGAATGGACGCTTGCCGGCCATGGCCCGGTTGCCGGAACCTATAACAGCAAGAAGGAGCTCTTTACGAAAGCTGAGGAGGCGCTTTTTGCACGTTTCGCTTCTCCCCTGCAGATCTCCGTCGATGGCACGTGGGCCGATGGGGACAAAGTATTCGCGCGGATCAAAAGCGCCACGACGGCGGTCGACGGAATACCCTATCGCAACGAATACATGTACATCATGACCATGCAGGATGGCCGGGTCGTCTCAGGGATCGAATGGCTTGATTTCAATGCCTATTACGAGATCATAGATCGAGATCAAGTTGTAGAAAACTTCGATGACCGGTGGGGGCGATTGAGATCGCCTTCATTTGCCTACAGCAGCCAGCCCACCGGCGGCTGCGCGGTTCTCGATGAAGCAGAAGCTGGAAGCTTGTGTGAGCAAACCTGCAAAGCAAACGAGAGGTCGCCCTCGCCAGTTCGATGAAACGACAGCGCTCATAGCTGCCATGCGTGTGTTCTGGCGGTATGGCTACGCAGGTTCGAGTGTAAGCTTGCTGCTAAAGGAGATGGCCATCAATCGGGCCAGCATGTACGCAACCTTCGGCAACAAAGAGACGCTCTTCAAGAAGGTAATCGAGCAATACGAAGAAGAAAAAGAGCGCTACATGCGTAAGGCACTCGACCAACCCTCTGCCAGAGGGGTAGCGGAGCATCTCCTGCAAAATACGATTGACCTGAAAACGGATCAGGGCGATCCACAGGCCAGTATGTCGGTGGTGCACTCGTCAAGTTTCGGGCCGGGTGACATCTCGCTAAGAAAATTTATTCAAGAACGCGGGAATTTTTGGCGAGCGCAGCTGATTGCCCGCATTGCAAGAGCGCAGACCGAGGGCGATTTTGATCCAGGGCTCGACGCACGCGGGCTCGCCCTTACGCTGAAGGCGGCAACAGACGGCCTGCTCGCAGCAGCTGGGAATGGTGCCACCGAAGCCGAACTTCGAAACATATCAAAGACATTCTTGAGCCTTTGGCCAGGACGCTAGTCACGAGGGCATTCAACCGGATAACCCCTTGATCATATAGTACAGAGATCGCCAATGAACTGGAGCAGATGCTGCAGAACTGACCCGTCGACCGTTGCCGCCGTAGACCACCTGGTTTCGCATGTCTCCTCATATCTAATTTTTCACTGATCGGCGCGCCGAAGATCGTATCGTCATCTGCTTATCTCAGATTGACCGTCGATCGGACCGCCCTTTCGTCTCGTCTCACAAGTTGCGGGCGATAACCATTCGCTGCACGTCGCTCGTTCCCTCATAGATTTGGCAAATGCGCACATCCCGATAGATGCGCTCGACCGGATAGTCGGCCATATAACCGTAACCGCCGTGAATCTGGATCGCGTCGGAGCAGACGCGCTCGGCCATTTCCGACGCGAAGAGCTTCGCCATGGAGGCCTCGGATAGACACGGCATTCCCGCCTCCCGCAATGCAGCCGCGTGCCAGACAAGCTGCCGGGCTGCTTCTATCCGCGTTGCCATGTCGGCCAGCCGGAAGGCGACCGCCTGGTGATCGAAGATCGGCCTGCCGAATGCCTTTCTCTCGCGGGCATAATCACGCGCCGCCTCGAAAGCGGCCTGCGCCATGCCGACGGATTGCGCCGCAATGCCGATACGCCCCCCTCCAGGTTTGCAAGCGCGATGCGATACCCCTCGCCTTCCTCTCCAAGCCTCAAGTTCGCTGGGATCCGCATTTCGTTGAAGGCGATCTGGCAGGTGTCGGAAGAATGAAGGCCGAGTTTCTCCTCGACGCGGATCACCTCGTAACCGGGCGTATCGGTCGGAACGATGAAGGCGGAGATGCCTTTCTTGCCCGCATCGGGATCGGTGACGGCGAAGACGATGATCATCTGCCCGTTCTTGCCCGAGGTGATGAACTGTTTTGCGCCGTCGATCACATAATGATCGCCATCCCGCCGCGCGCGCGTCTTCAGGTTCGAGGCGTCAGAGCCTGCCTGCGGTTCGGTCAGCGCAAAGCCAACGATCCATTCGCCGGATGCGAGACGGGGCAGAAAGCGCTCCTTCTGCTCTTCTGTCCCGAATTTGAGGATCGGCACGCAGCCGACCGAACTGTGGACGCTCATGATCGTCGAGCATGGCCCGTCGCCGGCGGCGATTTCCTCGACGGCTGCCGCGTAGGCTAGGACGCCGGTGTCAGAGCCGCCATAGGCCTCCGGCACGAGCATGCCGAGCAACCCGAGCGCACCCATTTCCTGCAATTCCTCACGCGGGAACCGATGCTCCCTGTCCCGCTCCGCGGCACCCGGAGCCAGGCGCTCGCGGGCAAAGCTGCGGGCCATTTCGCGGATCTGCTGCTGGGTTTCCGAAAGGATCATCGGTCTTCCTCCCGTCAGGATCGTTCGATCGCGATGGCCGTCGCTTCGCCACCGCCGATGCAAAGCGCCGCCATGCCGCGTTTCAGGTCATAGCGCTCCAGCGCGGCGATCAACGTCACCAGAACACGGGCGCCGGATGCGCCAATCGGGTGGCCGAGCGCGCAGGCACCGCCATGGATATTGACCTTGTCATGCGGCAGGTCGAGATCCCGCATCGCCGCCATGGCGACGACCGCAAAAGCCTCGTTGATCTCGAACAGATCGACATCGGAAAGCGGAAGGCCCGTCCTGTCGGAGAGTTTCTGCAAGGCACCGATCGGCGCAGTGGCAAAGAGCGCCGGTTCCTGCGAATGCGTGGCATGGCCGATGATCGTTGCGAGCGGAGAAAGCCCCCGGCGTTCGGCTTCCGAGCGCCGCATCAACACCAGCGCTGCCGCGCCATCCGAGATCGAGCTGGAATTGGCGGCCGTCACCGTGCCACCATCACGGAAGGCGGGTTTCAGGGTCGGGATCTTGTCGAGTTTGGCCTTGCCGGGCTGTTCGTCTCGATGCGCCACCTGCTCGGTTCTGCCAGATTTGACCGTAACCGGAACAATCTCTCTGTCGAACCAACCTTCCTCGATCGCCTTCTGCGCCCGCTTGAGGGAGGTGACGGCATATTCGTCCTGCGCCTCGCGGGTAAACTGATAGGCCTCGGCGCAATCCTCGGCAAATGTGCCCATCAACCGGCCCTTGTCATAGGCGTCCTCAAGCCCGTCGAGAAACATGTGATCCAGCACACGGCCATGCCCGAGCCTGTATCCGCCTCGCGCCCGATCCAGCAGGTATGGGGCATTCGTCATGCTTTCCATACCGCCGGCAACAGCGATGGAGGCACTTCCGGCGGCGATCATGTCTTGACTTATCATGACAGCCTTCATGCCCGAGCCGCACATCTTGTTGACCGTCGTCGCACCGGCGGCGAAGGGAAGGCCGGCATGGATCGCCGCCTGCCTCGCCGGCGCCTGCCCCTGCCCCGCCGGAAGCACGCAACCGAAGACGACCTCTTCAACGGCATCGGCCCGCACGCCGCTTCGCTCAAGAGCCGCACGAATGGATGCCGCACCGAGATCGGGTGCGGCCGCGCCCTTCAATTCGCCCTGAAAGCCGCCGATCGGCGTGCGGGCCGAACCGACGATGACGACGGGATCCTGCAATTGCATCTCTCCTCCTTCAGGCGCGATTCAGCGCACGCCCATCCGAATAGCGCCGTCGAGCCGAATGACTTCGCCGTTCAGCATCGTATTTTCCAGGATATGGCAAACCAGCGCTGCAAACTCGGATGGCCGCCCAAGCCGTGGCGGAAACGGCACGCTGCTTCCAAGCGCATGGCGCACTTCCTCCGGCATGGCCGCCATCATCGGAGTTTCGAAAACACCCGGGGCAATGGTCATGACACGAATGCCGTGACGCGCCAGTTCGCGCGCGATCGGCAGAGTCATCGCCGCTATTCCGCCCTTAGAGGCCGCATAAGCCGCCTGCCCGACCTGCCCGTCGAAGGCTGCGATCGAGGCCGTGTTGACGATCACGCCGCGCTCTCCTCGGCATGGGGTTCGCTGTCCTTTATCGCGTTGGCCGCAAGCCTGAGCAGGTTGAAGGAGCCGACCAGATTGACATTGAGCGTCCGTGCAAAACTGTCGAGTTCGTGCGGCCCGTCGCGGCCGATCACCTTCTGCGCCGGTGCGATGCCGGCACAATTGACCAGCCCGCGTAGATTTCCGAAGGTCTTCACGGCCGCAGCGACTGCGGCTTCTCCATCCGCGGCGCTGGTGACGTCGGTCCTGACGAAATGTACGCGGCCCGCAAATTCCTGCTCGATCGCCTCGCCTTTGTCGCGATCGAGGTCGGCGATCATCACGCGGCCGCCCGCTTCGGCAAGCATGCGCACCGTAGCAGCCCCGAGACCGGAACAGCCGCCGGTAACGAGGAAACCGGCATCGCGGATCAACATTGCATTATCCCTCCCTCGCCGGCAGTCTCCTCAACCCGAACGACGAACATGATTTTATAAGCTTTGACTGTTGCAAGCGATGACGGAAATGATCCATTATTTCGGCCAGTTTTGCCACTGCAGCGAGATCGATGGCCGAGACCGAACGACATATGATCGCCCCGAGCTTTGTCGAGGAAGCCCTCGACAGCCTGCGGCGTAGCGGACGCCCGACCGAGCCGTTGCTGGCGGATTTAGGCCTGCCACCCGTCGTCACCGAGCCGGTTTCGGCGCAGACATTCGGGCAATTGTGGCTGGCTATTGCTGCCGAGCTGGATGACGAATGCTTCGGCCTCGGCGCCCGGCCGATGCAGCGGGGCAGCTTTACCCTTCTCTGCCATTGCGTGCTGCATGCCCCGACGCTCGAACGGGCTCTGCGACGGGCGCTGCGCTTCCTCAACCTCGTTCTCGGCGAACCGACAGGCCGGCTTGTGGTCCACGACGGGATCGCGGAAGTCCAGTTGAGCGATGAGGGAGAGCTGCGGTCGGCCTTTGCCTATCGCAGTTACTGGATCATCCTGCATGGGCTGACCTGCTGGCTCGTGGGAAGGCGCATCCCGATCCGGCTCGTCGATTTTCGCTGTGCCGAGCCGGAACAGAGCGCCGATCACCGGCTCTTTTTCGGAGCGCCCATCCGCTTTTCGCAATCTCTCAGCCGGCTGGGCTTCGACGCAGCCATGCTCGCCCTGCCGATCTCGCGCAACGAGCAGCAGTTGCGGCATTTTTTGCGCGGAGCGCCGGCAAACATTCTGTTGCGCTATCGCTATGACGCAGGAACGGCCGCAGCCGTGAGGCGTCGCCTCACCCAAAGGAGCCCGCCGACTGGACAAGCTTCGCAACGCTCGCCACCGACATGCGCATGTCCTCCTCGACACTCCGCCATCGCCTGCATGACGAAGGCCAGAGCTATGCAGGTATCAAGGACGAGATCCGCCGCGATCTTGCCTGCGGCAGGCTGACCAATACGGGCGAGACCATCAGCGAGATTGCCACCCGGCTCGGTTATTCCGAACCGAGCGCCTTCTATCGGGCATTCCGGAAATGGATGGGACAAAGTCCCGAGGCCTTTCGAAAGAGCCAATTGAGCCCATAGCCTGCTCACCTATGGCAAAATTGGCCGAATAATCACAGCAGTTCTGTCATGGCTTGCCATTGGCGCTACGAATACCATTCTCTTCTAATCGACACGCTTTTGAGGAGAAGCAGGTCGATCGGGAGGAGATATGGTGGATACAGGTCATCTGAGCCTGCACGTCCCGGAGCCTGCAGTGCGTCCGGGCGGGCAGCCCGATTTTTCCAATGTCAGGATCGCCAGAGCAGGCGCCGTGCCTCGGCCGGAGGTCGACGCTGCGGCAGAGGACATTCGTGACCTCGCCTATTCGATCATACGCGTTCTCAACCGGGAAGGCGAAGCTGTCGGCCCATGGGCCGGACTTCTGTCCGATGACGACCTGAGGACCGGCCTTCGCCATATGATGACGCTCCGGGCCTTCGATGCCCGCATGCTGATGGCGCAGCGGCAGGGCAAGACATCCTTCTACATGCAGCATCTGGGCGAGGAAGCCGTCAGCTGCGCCTTCCGCAAGGCGTTGAAGAAGGGCGACATGAATTTCCCGACCTATCGGCAGGCGGGCCTTCTCATCGCCGACGACTATCCGATGGTCGAGATGATGAACCAGATCTATTCGAACGAGAGCGATCCGCTGCGAGGCCGGCAGCTGCCGATCATGTATTCGTCGAAGGAGCATGGCTTCTTCACCATTTCCGGCAACCTCGCCACCCAGTATGTGCAGGCAGTCGGCTGGGCCATGGCGTCTGCGATCAAGAACGACAGCCGAATCGCTGCCGCCTGGATCGGTGACGGTTCGACGGCGGAATCGGATTTCCATTCGGCGCTGGTCTTCGCCTCGACCTACCGCGCCCCGGTCATTCTCAACGTCGTCAACAACCAGTGGGCCATCTCGACATTCCAGGGTATCGCCCGCGGCGGCTCCGGCACCTTTGCCGCCCGCGGCCTCGGTTTCGGCATTCCGGCGCTGAGGGTCGACGGCAATGATTATCTTGCCGTTCATGCCGTCGCCTGCTGGGCGGCGGAGCGGGCAAGGCGCAATCTCGGACCCACGCTGATCGAATACGTCACCTACCGGGTCGGCGCGCATTCAACCTCGGACGATCCGAGCGCCTATCGGCCGAAGACGGAATCCGAGGCATGGCCGCTAGGCGATCCGGTGCTGCGGTTGAAGAAACACCTGATCCTGCGCGGCCTCTGGTCGGAAGAACGGCATGTGCAGGCGGAAGCGGAAATTACGGACGAGGTGATCGCCGCCCAGCGCAAGGCCGAGGAACACGGTACGATGCATGCCGGAGGCAGGCCCTCCGTGCGCGACATTTTCGAAGGCGTCTATGCCGAGATGCCCCCGCATCTGCGCCGCCAGCGGCAAAAGGCGGGATACTGACATGGCCCGGATGACGATGATCGAGGCGGTGAGAAGCGCCATGGATGTCGCGATAGGGCGGGACGAGGATGTCGTGGTCTTCGGCGAGGATGTCGGCTATTTCGGCGGCGTTTTCCGCTGTACGCAAGGGTTGCAGGCGAAATACGGCAAGACCCGCTGTTTCGACACGCCGATCAACGAATCCGGCATTGTCGGCACCGCCATCGGCATGGCCGCCTACGGGTTGAAACCCTGCGTAGAGATCCAGTTCGCCGACTACATGTACCCGGCCTATGACCAGCTGACGCAGGAGGCCGCGCGTATCCGCTATCGCTCCAACGGCGATTTCACCTGCCCGATCGTCGTGCGCATGCCGACCGGCGGCGGCATATTTGGCGGCCAGACACACAGCCAGAGCCCGGAGGCTTTGTTCACCCATGTCTGCGGCCTCAAGGTCGTCGTGCCATCCAATCCCTATGACGCCAAAGGCCTGCTGATTGCGGCAATCGAAGATCCCGACCCGGTGATGTTTCTGGAACCGAAGCGGCTCTATAATGGACCCTTCGACGGTCATCACGAACGACCGGTCACGCCATGGTCGAAACACGCGCTCGGCGATGTGCCGGATGATTATTATTCGATCCCGATCGGCAAGGCGGAAGTGCGCCGGCAAGGTTCGGCCGTCACCGTGATTGCCTATGGCACGATGGTGCATGTGGCGCTCGCCGCCGCAGAAGATACCGGCATCGATGCCGAGGTCATCGATCTCAGAAGCCTTCTACCGCTCGATCTCGATGCGATCATCAGGTCGGTGTCCAAGACGGGCCGCTGCGTCGTCGTGCATGAGGCAACACTCACCTCCGGTTTCGGCGGAGAGATCGCGGCCTTGGTGCAGGAACATTGCTTCTATCATCTCGAAGCCCCGGTCATGCGCGTCGCCGGCTGGGATACGCCTTACCCGCATGCGCAGGAATGGGACTATTTTCCCGGTCCCGCCCGCGTCGGGCGTGCGCTGACCGACGTCATGGAGGCCTGAGCCATGGGCGAATTCACCATCAAGATGCCGGATGTAGGCGAAGGTGTCGCCGAGGCCGAGCTCGTGGAATGGCTCGTGAAGGTCGGCGATCCCGTGCGCGAGGACATGGCGGTCGCCGCCGTGATGACCGACAAGGCAACGGTGGAAATTCCCACGCCCGTCAGCGGAACCGTGATCTGGCTCGGCGGCGAGATCGGCGACACGATCGCGGTCAGGGCGCCACTGATCCGGATCGAGACGGAGGGTGGCAGCGACGAGATTACCGCTCCAGATCCGGCACCGGAGCAGCCGAGAGCAGACGAACCGGAGCCAGAAAAGCCCGCACCTCCCGAAATCCCTGAAAAATTAGCCTCGCCCGCGCCGGCTCCGCGTCCCTCACCCGAGATAGACAAGCCGCTGGCGGCACCATCGGTACGGCTTCTGGCGCGCGAGAGCGGCAT
Source organism: Terrirhizobium terrae (assembly GCF_030323265.1). GTDB lineage: Bacteria > Pseudomonadota > Alphaproteobacteria > Rhizobiales > Rhizobiaceae > Neorhizobium. Next base: position 618,587 of record NZ_CP104990.1, on the reverse strand, counting down.
AGACCTTCGCCAAATAAGCGGAACGGGCCCGGCTGGCCGCATTCTGCGCGAGGATGTCGAGCAGTTCCTTGCCCACGGCAAGGACGCCCCAGCCCCGCAACAGGGTTTTGCCAGGAAGACCTCGAAGGACGAGATCAAGCTCACCGGCCTTCGCCGCCGCATCGCCGAAAAGATGACACTTTCCACCTCGCGCATCCCGCATATCACCTATGTGGAAGAGGTCGACGTGACGGCACTGGAAGAGTTGCGGGCGACGATGAATGGCGCGCGCAAGCCCGAGCAGGCGAAGCTAACCCTCCTGCCCTTCCTGATGCGGGCCATGGTCAAGGCGGTAACCGATCAGCCCGACATCAACGCCACATTCGACGACGATGCCGGTGTCCTGACCCGGTCCGGCGCGGTGCATGTCGGCATCGCCACCCAGACACCTTCAGGCCTCATGGTGCCGGTCGTCAGGCACACGGAAGCGCGCAGCATCTGGGATTGCGCGGCGGAAATGAACCGGCTGGCGGAGGCCGCCCGCTCCGGCACCGCCACGCGCGACGAGCTGACCGGTTCGACCATCACCATCAGTTCGCTCGGCGCGCTCGGCGGCATCGTCTCGACGCCGGTCATCAATCATCCGGAAGTGGCGATCGTCGGCGTCAACAAGATCGCCACCCGCCCGGTCTGGGATGGCACCCAATTCGTGCCCCGCAAGATGATGAACCTCTCCTCCAGTTTCGACCATCGCATCATCGATGGTTTTGATGCCGCGACCTTCGTCCAGCGCTTGCGCACACTGCTCGAAACTCCAGCCCTGATCTTCATCGAGGGTGAGCCATGAAAGAGATCTCCTGCAAGCTTCTCGTCATCGGCGCCGGCCCCGGCGGCTATGCCTGCGCCATCCGCGCCGGCCAGCTCGGCATCGATACGGTCATCGTCGAGGCAGCCAAGCCCGGCGGTACCTGCCTCACCATCGGTTGCATCCCTTCCAAGGCGCTGATCCATGCAGCGGAGGTCTTTGATGCAACACGGCAGATGGCGGTCGGGCGCAACGCCATTGGTATTCGCGTCGAACCGCCATCGATCGATCTTGCCGGGACCGTGGCCTGGAAGGACGGTATTGTCGGCCGGCTGACCGGCGGCGTCTCCGGCCTTTTGCAGAAGGCGCGCGTGAAAATCGTGTCCGGCCGCGCCCGTTTTCGCGACGGCAAGACCGTGGAAGTGGAAACCGAGACCGGCCAGCAGATTGTTCGCGCGGAGACAGTGGTCATAGCTACCGGCTCAGATCTCGGTCGAACTTTCCGCCCTGCCCTTCGGCGGGCGCGTCATCTCCTCAACCGAAGCTTTGTCGCTTAAAGAAGTGCCGAACAAACTCATCGTGGTCGGCGGTGGCTACATCGGTCTGGAACTCGGCACCGCTTTTGCCAAGCTGGGATCGGAGGTGACCGTGGTGGAGGCGACGGCGCAGGTTCTGCCCATCTACGATGGCGACCTGGTCAAACTGGTGACACGCAGGTTGACCGAACGCGGCATCAGGATTTTCACCAATACCAAAGCGGTCGGGCTCTCCGAAAACGGTGATGCGCTGATTGTCGAAGGACCGGACGGGCGGCAGGAACTGCCGGCTGATCATATCCTCGTTGCCGTCGGTCGCCGCCCGCGAAGCGTCGGGTCCGGGCTGGAAGACCTCGATCTGGATCGCTCTGGCCCCTACCTGCGCATCGACGACCGCTTCCGCACCTCGATGCGTGGCATCTATGCAATCGGCGACGTCACCGGCGAGCCGATGCTGGCGCATCGCGCCATCGCGCAGGGCGAGATGGTGGCGGAGATCGTCGCGGGTAAAAAGCGGGCCTGGGACAAGCGCTGCATCCCCTCGATCTGCTTTACCGATCCGGAAATCGTCAGTGCCGGTCTTTCGCCGTCCGAGGCGCGCGCGCAAGGCTACGAGGTGAAAATCGGGCAATTCCCCTTCACCGCCAATGGAAGGGCAATGACGATGCAGGACGAAGACGGTTTTGTCCGCGTCGTGGCAAGGGCAGACACCAATCTCGTACTCGGGCTGCAGGCTGTCGGTTCGGGCGTATCCGAACTTTCTGCGGCATTCTCGCTGGCAATCGAGATGGGTACCCGGCTGGAGGATATCGCAGCCACGATCCATGCCCATCCGACGCGCAGCGAAGCCCTGCAGGAAGCTTCGCTGAAGGCGATGGGCCACGCCTTGCATATCTGAACGGGATTGAAGGCTATCTGGGAGGAGGCCCGATGACTGACATGGATTTTGGCCTGACCGAAATGGCTCTTTCGATCCGCGAAACGACGCAGCGTTTTGCGCGCGCGCATTGCGCCGCTTGCTGCCGAGATCGATGCGAAAGATCGCTTCCCCGTCGAACTGTGGCCCGAAATGGGTGCACTCGGGCTGCATGGCATCACCGTTGCGGAAGAGGATGGCGGGCTTGGACTGGGTTATCTGGAACATGTCATCGCCTGCGAGGAGATAAGCCGCGCCTCCGCCTCCGTCGGCCTGTCCTACGGGGCGCATTCCAACCTCTGCATCAACCAGATCGCACGCTGGGCAACGCCCGAGCAAAAGACGAAATATCTCCGCGGGCTGATTTCCGGCGACCATGTCGGCAGCCTTGCCATGTCGGAGACAGGTGCGGGATCGGATGTCGTCTCCATGCGATTGCGGGCAGACAAGGCCGATGGCGGCTTTCGCCTTAACGGCACGAAATTCTGGATCACCAACGCGCCTTATGCGCAGACCCTCGTCGTCTACGCCAAGACGGAACCCGAAGCCGGATCGAAAGGCATCACCGCCTTCCTGATCGAGAAGGATTTTGCCGGTTTTTCCATCGGTCAGAAGATCGACAAGGTCGGCATGCGCGGCTCGCCGACGGCCGAGCTCGTGTTCCAGGATTGTTTCGTGCCTGCGGATAACGTCATGGGGCCACTGAACGGAGGCGCGAAAGTGCTGATGTCCGGCCTCGATTACGAACGGGTAGTGCTATCCGGCATCCAGCTCGGCATCATGCAGGCCTGCCTCGATGTCGTCCTGCCCTACCTGCGAGAGCGAAAGCAATTCGGTGCACCGATCGGCAGTTTCCAGCTGATGCAGGCCAAGGTCGCCGACATGGTCGTGGCGCTGAATTCCGCCCGGGCCTATGTCTATGCCGTGGCGCGCGCCTGCGATGCCGGCAAGACAACACGGCAGGATGCCGCCGGCGCGATCCTCTACGCTTCCGAATGCGCGGTAAAGGTCACCGAACAGGCAATTCAGGCACTCGGCGGCGCCGGCTACACGAAGGATTGGCCGGTGGAGCGTTTCTGGCGGGATGCCAAGCTGCTCGATATCGGCGCCGGCACCAACGAAGTGCGCCGGATGCTGATCGGCCGCGAGGTGATCGGCCTGGGAGGCACCGGGTGATGCCTCAGATCCGCACCCTGCTCGATCGCAACTCCGAAGGCTTCAAGACCAATGAAGCGCATAACCGTGCGCTTGCCGAGGACCTGCGGGCGAAAGTGGCGGCTGCTGCGCGCGGCGGATCGGAAAGCCATCGCGAGCGTCATGTTTCGCGTGGCAAACTCTTGCCACGTGACCGGGTGCAGCGGCTGCTCGATCCGGGCTCGCCATTCCTGGAAATCGGCCAGCTTGCCGCAGGCGGCATGTATGGGGATGAAGCACCGGGTGCGGGCATGATCGCCGGCATCGGAAGGGTGTCGGGCCGCGAATGCATGATCATCGCCCATGACCCGACGGTGAAGGGCGGCGCCTATTTCCCGATGACGGTGAAGAAGCATTTGCGGGCGCAGGAGATCGCCTCTGAAAACCGTCTGCCCTGCATCTATCTGGTCGATTCCGGCGGCGCCAACCTGCCGCATCAGGCAGAAGTCTTTCCGGATCGCGATCATTTCGGCCGGATCTTCTACAATCAGGCGCAGATGTCGGCGGCCGGCATCGCCCAGATCGCCTGCGTGATGGGAAGCTGCACGGCGGGCGGCGCCTATGTGCCGGCCATGTCCGACGAGACGGTGATCGTGCGCAATCAGGGGACGATCTTCCTGGCCGGTCCTCCACTGGTGAAGGCCGCGACCGGCGAAGTGATTTCGGCGGAGGAACTCGGCGGCGCGGAAACCCATGGCCGAAAATCCGGCGTGGTCGATCATGTCGCCGAGAATGACGAACACGCCTTGCTGATCGTTCGGAATATCGTGGCGACGCTCAACCGGCCGAAGACGGTCGATATAGAGATTGCCGCACCAAGGCCTCCACTCCTTGAGCCCTCGGAGCTTTACGGCATCGTGCCGCAGGATGTGCGCACGCCCTACGATGTGCGGGAAGTGATCGCCCGCATCGTCGACGGATCGGAACTGCAGGAATTCAAACCCCTCTACGGATCAACGCTCGTCTGCGGCTTCGCCCGCATCTGGGGCATTCCGGTCGCGATCCTGGCGAACAATGGCGTGCTCTTCTCGGAAAGTGCTTTGAAGGGCGCGCATTTCATCGAGCTTGCCTGCCAGCGTCGCATTCCGCTGCTGTTCCTGCAGAATATCTCCGGCTTCATGGTCGGCGGCAGATATGAGGCGGAAGGCATCGCCAAGCACGGCGCAAAGCTGGTGACGGCGGTCGCAACCGCCTCCGTTCCAAAGATCACCGTGCTGATCGGCGGCAGTTTCGGCGCCGGCAATTACGGCATGTGCGGTCGCGCCTACCAGCCGCACTTCCTGTTCTCTTGGCCCAATGCGCGGATTTCCGTCATGGGCGGTGAACAGGCCGCGTCTGTTCTCGCCTCCGTCCATCGCAACGCGGAAACATGGAGCAAAGAAGAGGCGGAAGCCTTCAAAACTCCGATCCGGCAGAAATACGAGGATGAAGGCAATCCCTATTACGCAACGGCCAGGCTTTGGGATGACGGCGTGATCGATCCTGCCCAGACCCGCGACGTGCTGGGCCTTGCTTTTTCCGCAGTGCTGAACGCGCCGATCCCCGAACGCGCGCAATTCGGCCTGTTTAGGATGTGAGGAGGATGACCGGTGATTGAAAGCCTGCTGATCGCCAATCGCGGAGAAATCGCTCACCGCATCATCCGCACCGCCCGCCGCCTCGGCATTCGCACTATCGCCGTTCATTCCGATGCCGATGCCAAAATGCCCTTCGTGCGCGAGGCGGATGAGGCGATTCGCATCGGCCCGGCCCCGGCGCGCGACAGCTATCTCCGTCAGGACCGCATCCTCGACGCGGCGCGACAGACGGGCGCGCAGGCGATCCATCCCGGCTATGGTTTTCTGTCGGAGAATGCAGACTTCGCAGAGGCCGTTATCGCTGCGGGGCTGATCTGGGTGGGCGCTCCGCCCGCCGCCATCCGTGCCATGGGGCTGAAGGACGCCGCCAAGCAACGGATGATTGCCGCAAACGTGCCCGTGACACCGGGTTATCTTGGCGAGGACCAGAACCCTGCCCAGCTACAGAAAGATGCCGATGCGATCGGTTATCCGGTGCTGATCAAGGCCGTTGCAGGCGGCGGCGGCAAGGGCATGCGCAAGGTCGATACGGCTTTGGATTTTCTCGCAGCACTCGAAAGCTGCCGGCGCGAGGCCGCTTCCTCCTTCGCTGACGACCGGGTTCTGATCGAGAAATATATCCTCTCACCTCGGCATATCGAGGTTCAGGTCTTCGGCGATACCTTCGGCAATGTCGTCCATCTTTTCGAACGCGACTGCTCACTGCAACGTCGCCATCAGAAAGTGATCGAGGAAGCACCCGCACCGGGCATGGACGAAGCCACACGTCAAGCCGTCTGTAACGCCGCCGTCCAAGCCGCAAAGGCGGTTGATTACGTCGGTGCAGGAACGGTGGAGTTCATCGCCGATGCCTCCGAAGGGCTGCGCGCCGACCGCATCTGGTTCATGGAAATGAACACGCGGCTGCAGGTGGAGCATCCCGTGACCGAGGCGATCACCGGACAGGATCTGGTGGAATGGCAGATCCGTGTCGCCTCCGGCGAACCTCTGCCACTGAGGCAGGGCGAGCTCTTCATCAACGGATGGGCGATGGAAGCGCGGCTTTATGCCGAAAACCCGTCCAACGGCTTTCTGCCCTCCATCGGCCGGCTGGAGCACCTGCGCCTTCCGGAAGGCATTCGCATCGATAGCGGCGTCGAGCAGGGCGACGAGATAACCGCCCACTATGATCCGATGATCGCCAAGCTGATCAGCCATGCCCCGAGCCGGCGGGAGGCCGCGTGCAGGCTTTCGGACGCGGCGGCCGGCGTGGAGATCTGGCCGGTCCAGACCAATGCCGCCTTCCTGGCGCGGGCACTCAGGCATGCGGATTTCCTGTCGGGTGCCGTGGATACGGGCTTTATCGAGCGCAATCTCTCCGAACTCGTGCCATCCGCCGAACCCGGCGAGCGGGTATTGCAGGCAGCGGCCTTGGCGCTCCTTTCGGTCGAGACGCAGGATCCCTGGACTGCGCTGACCGGCTTTCGCCTGAACGCGGAGGCGTACCGAGAGGTGGGCATTGAAATCGCCGGCCTGCCCTATCTCGTGAATATCGGCGGCCCAAGGCGACTGAACCAAAGCGGCATCAGGGACGTCGTCTTCATCGACGGCACGGCATGGTCCTTCGGCCCGCGCCGTGCCGATCACGCCGACGGTGGGCAAAGCTTGGCGGATGGCTCGATCATCGCACCGATGCCCGGAACGGTGATCGCCGTACAGGTCGGTCGGGACGACCGGGTCCGGCGGGGCCAGGCGCTCGTCGTCATCGAGGCCATGAAGATGGAACAGACGCTGAGCGCCCCCTTTGACGGGATCGTTGCGGAACTGAGGGCAAGTCCCGGCGCGCAGGTCACCGAGGGCGCTCTTCTTGTGCGTATAGAGGGAGACGCGTGATGGCCGGACGCTATTTCGAGGACTGGACCATCGGTGACCGGATTGTCCACGAGATCCGTCGCACCGTGACCGAGACCGACAATCTCCTCTTCTCGACCATGACCCATAACCCGCAGCCGCTGCATCTCGATATCGAGGCCGCGAAGCAAAGCGAGTTCGGCCGGATCCTCGTCAACGGCACCTTCACATTCGCGCTGATGGTCGGGCTTTCCGTCGCGGATACGACGCTCGGCACGCTTGTCGCCAATCTCGGCTACGACAAGCTCATCATGCCGAAACCGGTCTTCATCGGCGATACGATGCGCGCCGAAACTGAAGTTAGCGAACTGAAGGAAAGCCGCTCGCGCCCGGCTGCCGGCATCGTCACCTTCCGCCATGAGCTGATCAACCAGCGCGACGAAATCGTCTGCCAGTGCCTGCGCACGGCGCTCCTCTCCCGGAGACTGAAATGAGGCTGAGATCCCTGCTCTTCGTGCCGGGTGACCGGCCCGATCGAATGGAAAAGGCGTTGAGGCTTGAGGCCGACGCGCTGATCCTCGATCTGGAGGATGCGGTCGCACCCGAGGCGAAACCGGTGGCAAGGGCGGCGACGGCCGCCTTTCTGCGCTCAGCCAGGCGGGATCTCAAGCTGTTCGTCCGCATCAATCCGCTCGACAGCGGTCTTGTGGACGATGACCTGGCAGTCGTGCTCGATGCAGGACCCGATGCACTCGTCCTGCCCAAGGCGGAGGGAGCAGCAACCGTCGAGGCGCTCGCGGCACGCGCACCGGGCATTCCCATCCTGCCGATCGCGACCGAGACGCCGGCGGCAGTCTTTGAACTCGGCAGCTACCGCAACGTCCACCACCTGATCCTTGGCCTTACCTGGGGTGCGGAAGACCTTCCGGCCGCCATCGGCGCTGTCCGTGCCCGAGAAGAGGACGGACGCTATACCCCGCCCTATGAGATGGTTCGCTCGCTGACCCTGTTCGGCGCCCATGCCGCAGGAGTAGACGCCATCGAGACCGTCTACCCGGCGTTTCGAGATCTGGACGGGCTTGCGGCCTATGCCCGGCGCGCCAAACGAGACGGGTTTACCGGCATGATGGCGATTCATCCCGCACAGGTGCCGGTCATCAACGCGGCCTTCACGCCCACGGCCGAAGAATTGGCGCAGGCGCAGGCGATCATTGATGCGTTCGCGGCCAATCCCGGACAGGGAGCGCTCAATTTTGGCGGCCGCATGATCGATAGACCGCATCTAAAGCAGGCTAGGCGATTACTTGGCCTTGCCGAAAAGCCGTCTCCGTGATTCAACAGCGCCAACGCAGCCGCGCCTGTGCGGCCGAACCATACGTCTAGGTGAACCATGCTGGAATTTGAAATCGTCAAGAACGCCAACCCGATGGCCGAGGCCGATCGCGCCCTCGCCTTCCAGAACCTTGGTTTCGGAACGCTGTTCAGCGATCACATGGCGGTCATTCACTGGAGCGCCGACAAGGGCTGGCATTCTGCGCAGGTAACCGCTCGCGCGCCGTTCGCTCTCGATCCGGCCAGCAGCGTTCTTCACTACGCGCAGGAAATCTTCGAAGGCATGAAGGCTTACAGGGCTGCTGATGGCAAGGTCGTACTGTTCCGCCCCGATCAGAATGCAAAGCGCTTCAACGCCTCTGCGCGCCGGCTCGCCATGCCCGAACTGCCTGAAGAGGATTTTCTCGCCGCCATCGAAAAGCTGGTCGCCGTGGACAGAAAATGGGTACCGGAAGGCAATGGCGGCAGCCTCTATCTTCGCCCCTTCATGTTTGCCAACGAGTCCTTCCTCGGCGTCAGGCCGTCAAAGGAATACATTTTCTGCGTCATCGCGTCCCCCGTCGGTCCTTACTTCAAGGGCGGCGCGAAGCCGGTCAAGATCTGGGTGTCCGAGGATTACACCCGTGCGGCCGTCGGCGGCACGGGCGCTGCCAAATGCGGTGGCAACTATGCCGCCAGCCTCATCGCCCAGGCTGAAGCCGGCCAGCATGGCTGCGACCAGGTCCTGTTCCTCGATGCCGCCGAACGCAGGTGGATCGAGGAACTCGGCGGCATGAATATCTTCTTCGTCTTTAACGACGGATCGATGGTCACCCCGCCGCTCGGCACGATCCTTCCGGGCATTACCCGCAACTCCGTTCTGACCCTGGCCCGCGATAACGGCATCACCGTGCAGGAACGCCCCTATGGCTTTGACGAGCTGCAGGCGGATATCGCCTCTGGCCGTTTGACCGAGGCCTTCGCCTGCGGCACGGCAGCTGTTATTGCCTCAATCGGCGAGCTGAAACATCGCAATGGATCGCTTGTCGTTGGCAGTGGCGAAACCGGGCCAGTGACGACGCTTCTCAGAAACAAGCTGATCGGCATCCAGACCCAGGCACTGTCTGATACTCATGGTTGGCTCTACGAGATAAAGGCGTAAAGACTGCTAAAGGGATGCGGCTCCCGCCATTTTTTGGATGGCGCCGCTTCCCGCATTCCTCTCCATGATTGCTTGCGGGTCGTATCGGGCTGAGTTCCACATCATCCGCGCGCCAGCGGCGGGTATACTCAAGCATCATGCGAGAGCGGCACGACCCGCTCCCGATCGCCCGTCAATGCTACTTGCACCGATCTCCATTGTCGTCGAACACATGCAGATGCTCCGCCGGGAAGGAGACATGAACGCTCGGCCCCGCCGAAAGGGCTGCGCGATCCAGCGTGAACACCTTGAAGGCCAGCCCGTGTAAGGAGAGATGCAGGATGATGCCGAAACCGGTCGGCTCGACAAGATCGACACTCGCCGCCATACCACTGCCCTCGCCGCCCATCACCACATGTTCCGGCCGGATGCCGACCGTCACCTTCGCGCCATCGGCAACCGCCAAAGGTGCCGGTAGCGCCACCACCGTTCCATCCTTAAGTGTCACACTGCCGTTGGAATAGGTCGCGTCGAGAAAATTCATGCCCGGCGAGCCGATGAAACCGGCGACAAAGAGGTTGGCGGGACGGTCGTACAGCTCCAGCGGAGCCCCCACCTGCTGGACCACCCCGCCATGCATGGCAACGATCCGGTCCGCCAGGGTCATTGCCTCGATCTGGTCGTGGGTGACATAGATCGAGGTGGCCTTGAGTTCGCCATGCATTTTCTTGATTTCGGCGCGCATCTGCTCGCGCAGGCGCGCATCGAGGTTCGACAGCGGTTCATCGAACAGGAACGCTTTCGGCTGGCGCACGATGGCGCGGCCCATGGCGACACGCTGGCGCTGACCACCCGACAATGCCTTCGGGCGACGATCCAGCAACGGATCGAGGCCGAGTTTGGACGCCGCGCCTGCGACCGCCGCGGCGATCTTTTCCTTGGCGATCTTTCTGAGCTTCAGGCTGTAGCTCATGTTGCCGGCAACATTCATGTGCGGATAAAGCGCATAGGACTGGAACACCATGGCGATGTCGCGGTCTTTTGGATGCAGCTCGTTAACGCGCTTGCCATCAATGCGCATCTCACCGCCGGTGACACCTTCAAGCCCCGCGATCATACGCAACAGCGTGGATTTTCCGCAGCCGGACGGGCCGACCAGCACGACGAACTCGCCATCCTTGATCTGCAAATCGATGTCGTGCAGCACCTGCACATGGCCATAAGCCTTCTTGACGTTCTGGATATCGATCGAAGCCATAAGATTACCCCTTGACCGCGCCGGCCGTCAGGCCCTGAACGAGGTAGCGCTGGATGAGCAGGAAAAAGAGAGCAGCCGGAATGAGCGCGAGCACGCCCGCCGCCATCATCTGCCCGAAATCCACCGAGAATTTGGAAACGAAGGTCAACAGCCCAACCGGGAAGGTCGCGGCATTGTTGCCGTTGATCAGCATCAGCGCGAACAGTAGTTCGCTCCATGCGGCGGTAAAAACGAAACCGAGCGTCGCGGCAATGCCGGGCAGCGTCAGCGGCAGGATGATTTCGCGGAACGCCGTGAATTTCGTGGCGCCGTCGATCATGGCTGCCTCTTCGAGGTCCTTTGGAATGCCGTCGAAGAAGGACTGCATCAGGAAGGTCGCGAAGGGCACGTTGAAGGCGGTGTAAACGACAATCAGGCCGGTCAGGCTGTTGGTGAGGCCGAGCGGCGTCAAAATCTTGAAGATCGGCGCCACCAGCATGACCAGCGGAAACATCTGGGTCAGCAACATCAGACCGACGATCCAGTATTTGGCCCGAAAGCTGAAGCGGGAGAGCGCATAACCGGACAACGAGGCGCAGATCGTCACGATGATCGCCGTCGAGCCGGAGACGATCAGGCTGTTCTTGAAGAAGGTCGGAAAAGCGCTGTGCTGCAGCACGAAGGAATAGTGTTCCCACGTGGTCCGCGAGGGCCACATGCGCACGCCTTCGGAATAGAGCAGATCGTTCGGCGTCAGCGACACTTTTAGCAGCCAATAGAGCGGGAAGAGTGCGAAGACGACATAGGCGAGGATTGCTAGTCGGTGCGCGATGGTGGGAAGAAGCGATGTTTTCATGACCCTCACCCCTTGTTCAGCAATGTCTGCCGCAGCAGGATGATCAGCATGGAATAGGCCAGAAGCAGAACGAGCAACACCAGCGCAATCGCCGAGGCATACCCGAAATCAAGCGCCTTGAAGGCCTGCGTGAAGATATAGCTCGCGACGATCTGGGTGCGATCGGCAGGGCCGCCGCCAGTCATGACGACGATCAGATCGGCAAAGTTGGAGATCCACACGGTGCGCAAAAGCACGGTGATGGCGATGGTCGGCGCCAAGAATGGCAGCGTGATCGACCAGAAACGCTGGAACCACGACGCGCCATCGATGGAGGCGGCTTCATAAAGATCGCGCGGGATCGATTGCAGTGCGGCCAGAAGCGTGATGGCGAAAAAGGGAATACCCCACCAGACATTGGCAATGATCGGTCCCCACATCGCATATTGCGGATCGGAGAGAATATTGCCCGGCTGGCTCATCAGGCCTAGATCAAACAGCCAGTGCGGGATCGGTCCGATGACCGGATTGAACAGCCATGCCCAGTTGAGGCCGGCCAGAAACGACGGCACCGCCCATGGCAGAAACACCAGTGCCTGAATCAGACCACGGCCCATGAAAGGCTTGTCCAGCAACAGCGCCAGAATGAGGCCGAAGGTAAATTGCAGGAAAACGGAAGCACCCGTCCACCACAGCGTGTTTTTCAGCGCGGTGTAAAACGCCCGGTCCTTGGACAGCGTTTCAAAATGTTCGAGGCCGATGAAACCGCCGGAAAACGGATTGAGCAGCTGGATATCGCGAAACGCATAGGAAATGCCGACGACAAGCGGCACCAGCATGACAACGATGATGAGGATCAGCGCCGGCGCGCTGTAAAGGTAAGGTTCCGAGGCATCGGCAAGGCGCTTCAACCACGGCCTGCGATCCTGGCGACGATCATAGACGTCGGCGGTCATGGACATCAGACAGTTTCCCGTTTGCGGCGCAAAATTGCGCCGTCATTACATGAAGGAAGGCAGGGTGACGGCGCGGAGAGATGTCCGCGCCGCCACGGCGTCGATTACTTCTTGGAGAGGTTCTTCTGCTGTGCCTTGGTCAGGTATTCGGCCCATTCGTCGGACAGTTCCTTCGCAGAAATGTCGCCGAGCAGGGCCTGCTGCGAGGTCTTGATCGCCAGCGAATCCTTGAAGAAGGCGAACTCTTCAAGATAGGTCGGCATCACGGTCGGAACGGTATCCTTGTCGGCCAGTTCCTCGAACCAGCCCTTGAACTGGTCACCGGCGTAGAACGGGTCCTTTTCGGCCGCCGTATAGGCCGGCAGGGCGCCGATCTTCTTGTTCCACTCGATATTGCCTTCCGGGCTCTGCAGCGTTTCGATCAGCTTCCAGGAGAGATCCTTGTTTTCGCTCTTGGCGAACATCGACCAGCCCGCATAACCGATGGTCGGATAGGACTTGCCGGCCGGGCCCTTGGGCAGCGGAGCAACACCGAAGTCTTCCGGCTTCATCCGCTCAGCAACGGCGATCAGCGCGTCCGGATCCTGATCGAGGAAGGCGCAGGTGCCGGAATAGAATCCGGCGACGACCTCGTTAAAACCCCAGTTGACGCTGTCCTTCGGGGCCAGACCCTTCTTGTAGAGGTCGACCATCCACTCGATGCCCTTTGCCCAGCCTTCGCTGTTCATGGTCGAGGTGCCGTCTTCGGTGAAATACTTGTTATCGCCGGCCATCGAGGCGGCAAAGATCATCCAGCCGTTTAGGCCGCCCGGTCCGCCGCGCATGCAGTAACCGTATTTGCCCGGCAGTTTGGAAACTGCTTCCGAGGCCTTGACGAAATCGTCCATCGTCTTCGGCGGTTCGGATACACCGGCTTCGCTCAGCAGCTTTTTGTTGTAGAACATCGCCCGCAGATAAAAGCCGTAGGGCAGCATATAGGCGGTGTCCTTGACGTCACGGCCGAGTTCAAGCGCGCGCGGCGTCAGTTCCTTCGTATGCTCCCACTTTTCCAGATAGGGCTCGAGGCTTTCGAGCATGCCGTTATTGCCGTAAAGCGAAAGCCAGGTATCCGGCATTTCCATCACGTCTGGCGTATCACCGGCCGACACCATGGTCGCAAATTTCTGGAACGCTTCGTTCCAGGGCAGCGAGATGATCTCGACCTTGGTGCCGGGAGTGGCGGCCTCGAATTTTTCGGTCAGCGATTTCAGCGTCTGTGTGCGTTCCGGGCTGGTGATCACTTCCACCAGCTTCAGCGTCGTATCGGCCATGGCGGTCCCCGCCATCATGGTCGCGATGAATGCAGCCGTTATGATTGTTTTCATTGTCCTGCTCCCAGTTGTTTTTGGTTGATGCGCTAGGTGGCGACGGCGATCGCCTCCTTAAGATCGCTCCACAAAGCCTCGGTTCCCTCGAGGCCGACATGGAGGCGTACGGACCGCGCATGGATGCCAAAAGTATGCGCGGAATTCGGCTGGGCCTTCTGCTGCAGCACCACTTCGCCCGGAACGATCAGGCTTTCGTGGCCGCCCCAGCTGACGCCGAGCTTGAAGAGTTTCAGATGATCGGCAAAGGCGCGGATATCGACGCCTTCCTTGAAGATGAAGGAAAACAGGCCCGACGTGCCGTGAAGTCCCGCCGGCAGGCGGTTGGCCAGACCCGGATGGCAGACGGTTTCTACCACATCGAGTTCTTGCAGACGCCGCGCGATGGTGAGCGCCGCGTCCTGATGCGCCTTCATGCGCAAGGGCAGCGTACGCATGCCGCGGATCAAAAGCCATGCATCGAAGGGCGACAGCTTGCCGCCGAGATAAGGGTAGGCCTCCGCCTTCACCCGCGCGATCATCTCCTTCGAACCGGCCACGACGCCCGCGACGACATCGCTATGGCCGCCGAGATACTTCGAAGCCGAATGGATGACGAGATCGACGCCGAGCGTGATCGGCCGCTGAAAGACTGGGCTTGCCCAGCTGTTGTCGATCATCGACACGGCGCCGTGTTTCTTAGCCAGAGCGGCGAGCGCGCCGACATCATGCGCTTCCATCACCCAGCTTGTCGGGCTTTCGAGATAAAGCAGTTTCGCACCGGGCAGAGCCTTGTCTACCGCCTCTTCATCGCGGCCATCGACATAGGTCACCTCGACCTTCATGCGCTTCAGAAGCGTGCCGAAGAGGCGAAAAGCGTCGGGATAGACATGCTTGACCGCAACGATGCGATCCCCCGGCTCGACAAAACTCAGGACCGACGAAGAGATCGCCGACATGCCGCTGGCAAAGCCGAGCGCGTCTTCGGCACCTTCAAGCTTGGCCAGCATCTCCTCGAACATGCGCACCGTCGGGTTGAGACCGCGCGTATAGATCGGCCGCACCTTTTCGCCGCGATAGGAGGCGATCATCTCGTCATATTCGGAGAAGGTGAACAGCGACGTCTGAAAGATCGGCGGCACCACCGCGTCGGCAAAATTGCCGTCGTCATGGGCAGTGATCAGTGAGGCAAACGCCGACGGATCGAGCATTTCGTTCATTTGGACATTTCCTTGATGTCTTCCTCGACAACCGCGAGGATTTTCAGTGTCTCGCGCCGCGCGCGCTCAGGATTCTGGGCAGCGATGGCGTCGAAAAGCGTGCGATGAAACGGAAAGGAGCGGCGGGCAAAATCCTTGCGGTCGAAGGGCGAGGCCCAGAAATGCTGGAAACTTTCGCGCATCTGTTCCAGCAACTGCCGGAAAAGCGGATTGTGCGTGGCGTCGTAAACCGCAAGGTGAAAGGCCAGATCTTCCGGGGCGGACGAGCCTTTTTCCAGATGGACAGTTTCCATCTTCACCAGCTTGTCCTCGATGATCGCCAGATCGTCTGCGGTGCGCATCTGCGCCGCCACCATGCCGGCTTCGCATTCGATGCCGCGCCGAACCTGCAGGGTCTGCAAAAGCACGTCGCGCAGCTGCGTCGTATCGAGCGACAGTGGCATGTGAACGGTGTCGGGAGAAATGGGACGCAGCAGATAGGTGCCGCTGCCCTTGCGGGTTTCGATGACGCCGAGCGCCTGAAAATGGCTGATTGCTTCACGGATCGTCGAGCGTCCGACGGCCAGAGCCGCCATCAGTTCGCGTTCTGCCGGTAGCCGATCCCCGGCTTTCAGGCTGGCTGCGGCTACGTAGCGGGCCAGCGCAGAGGTCACTTGCCTTGCACGGTCGACGGTGGGCAACGGATGCAGCGCTTCGGACAGCCTGGGCTCCAAACCTATCTCCCAAATTGGTCTGACATCCGAGCAAATCATTTGTTTTAACAGCTGTCAATCAGTCTTGGCACTAGCCGCGGAATGCCATTCAATGCCACGACACGGGGTTAAACGCCCATGGCAGCGCGCAAAAGACGCTGACCAGCACCGCCGATACATCTGCGGAAGCAGTGATCCCAAGAAACTCAGTGAAAAATCCGCGCCGTTACACTCAAGGTCTCGATCCTCAAATGGGATTGAAGATCTCCCTGAGGGAAGTGCCCGCGGCTTGTCGTGCGGATCCGGCTTGTCACTATGTGGAAACCTGTCGCCTCGGCCTGTCGGCAGCCGGGACTCGACGTCGCGGTCAGCGAGCGCCGTAAGATCGCCTGACGACGCCCTTTGCCGTCCCAGGTTTCCGGCAGCCCAGAACCAGTCCGGCAGTTTGGATCAATGTGAGTCATCCGGACATCCGTAAAGAACTTATTTCCAACCGGATCAACCACATCCATTACACCGCCTCGATCTATCACTTGATAGATATCGCCCGATGGTTGCCTGATCGTGACTTGTATATCGTCAAGTAATTTAGTTGACGGGTAGTTTGAGCCTTTGGCCAGCCCGACGAAAACGGGCAGGACATGAGCACGGATACCTTCATCGGCAAAAAATCCAACGCCGCAGGCGGATGGGGCGCATTAAAGAGCTGCGGACGCCATGTGGTTGGCTCGCGCAGGCCTTTGGCCAATGCGATGACCATGCTCAGTGCGAACCAGCCGGACGGCTTCGATTGTCCGGGTTGCGCCTGGGGTGATCCGAACCATGGCTCTTCCTTCGAATTCTGCGAAAACGGCGTGAAGGCAGTGTCGTGGGAATCCACAAAGCTGCGCGTGACGCCCGATTTCTTTGCTCAGCATACGGTCACTGACCTGCGCAGCTGGTCCGATTACGATCTGGAGCATCAGGGGCGGCTGACCCATCCGCTGCGGTACAATTCCGAAACCGACCATTACGAACGCGTCACCTGGGACGAGGCTTTCGCCGATATCGGTGAACGTCTGAATGCGTTGCAGCCGGACCAGGCGGAATTCTACACGTCAGGCCGCGCCTCGAACGAGGCTGCGTTCCTTTATCAGACATTCGTGCGGCTGTTCGGGACCAACAATTTCCCCGATTGCTCGAACATGTGCCACGAAGCCTCCGGCGTGGCTTTGACCGATGCTATAGGAATCGGCAAGGGCACCGTGCATCTGGAAGACTTCGAACATGCCGATGCAGTCTTCGTCTTCGGCCAGAACCCCGGCACCAACCATCCGCGCATGCTTGCCGACCTGCGCAAGGTTACGATGCGCGGCAAGCAGGTGGTGGTGTTCAACAACCTGAAGGAAAAGGGCCTCGTCCGCTTCGCCGATCCGCAGAACAAGCTCGAGATGCTGACGGGCGGCTCCGAGGCGACTTCGACCATGTATTTCCAGCCGCGTCTCGGCGGAGACATGGCGGCGGTACGCGGCATGGCAAAACTGGTCTTTGCTGCCGATGACGCAGCACGGGCCGCCGGTACCGCGCGGATCATCGACGACGCCTTCATCGCCGAACACACCAGCGGCATGGCCGAGTGGCGCGCGATCGTCGAAGCGACCTCGTGGGAGCAGATCGAGGAACAATCTGGCCTTACCCGTGAAGACCTCGCCCGCGCGGCCGAGGTCTACATGACCTCCGATGCCGTAATCGCGACATGGGCCATGGGGATCACCCAGCACCGCCATTCGGTGCCGACGATCCGCGAAATATCGAACTTCATGTTCCTGCGCGGCAATGTCGGTCGTCCAGGTGCAGGTCTCTGCCCCGTGCGAGGCCATTCCAACGTGCAGGGCGACCGCACGGTCGGGATCAACGAGAAGGCGCCGAAGCCGCTGCTGGATGCGATGGAACGCGAACTCGGCGTGCCGATGCCGCGCGATCCGGGCCATAACGTCCTGGAAGCCATCGGTGCGATGCTGGCGGGGACGGCCAAGGCCTTTATCGGGCTCGGCGGCAATTTCTCGCGCGCGACGCCTGACAGTGCACTTATTGCAGGTGCTCTCGACCGGCTGGATCTTGTCGTTCATGTCGGCACCAAGCTCAATCACTGCCACCTGCTGCACGGCAAGGCAGGGTATATCCTTCCGTGCCTGGGGCGCACCGAGATCGACCGGAACTCGAAAGGCGTGCGCCAGATCGTGACCGTCGAGGATCTCGATGTCCATGGTTCACGGTTCCGGCGGCATCAACCAGCCTGCCTCGAAGGAACTGAAGTCCGAGGTGAGCATCGTCGCCGGGATCGCAAAGGCCACCGTCGGCTCGAAGGTCGTCGATTGGGACATGCTGGCCGACGACAATGACAAGATCCGCGACATGATGGCTCGCGTTCTGCCCGGCTTTGACGACTACAACGCCAGGGTCCGGGTACCGCGTGGTTTCTGGCTGCGAAATCCCGCAACCGAACGGGAATGGCGCACACCGACCGAACGCGCGAATTTCGGGACTTTCACCCTGCCCGAACGCACCGAGTGGCAGATGCGCGCAGATGGTCAGGATCTCTTCGTGCTGCAGACCCTGCGGTCGCACGATCAGTACAACACTACAATCTATGCGATGGATGACCGTTATCGGGGCGTCTATGGCGAACGCGAAGTTGTCTTCATCAATCCTGCCGATCTGGCAGCTGCAGGCCTGACTGCCGAGGATCGGGTAACCCTTGTTACTCGTTCGAATGACAATATCGACCGCCGTATCACCGGCTTCCGCATTGTGCCCTATGACATCCCGCCGGGTTGCATTGCGGGATACTATCCGGAGCTGAACGCCCTCGTCCCGCACAATTCCTTCGGCGATCGCAGCTTCACGCCGACCTCCAAATCGGTGCTGGTCAAAGTGATGCGCGATGCTGTCTGAAGCCGCGGACGATCGCGACGCGCGCCTTGCCGCCTGGCCGGCCCTGGTCCAGGCTCTGCTGACACAGGACATGCTGGCGGACAGCCCGCTTGCCTGCGGCTTGCTGGCTGCGGTCGGCCTCGGCCTTGCGGGTGACAGCCGCGGCTTCGCCCGCGACAGCGAAACCGAACATGCCCTTGTCTTGCGGGAGGTTGGGCGCCTCGCGGATGAACTCAAATTTTTGGTGATTGTCAGGACGGACGAGCGAACCCAGCGCCGGTTTCTCGCTCTCAGCGAAGCCGGACGGACGCTTATTGACGGCCAGTCTATCGACTGAACCGTCACAGCACCGAAGGTGCCACATGTTTTCGACGCGCCTGCATGCCAACCGCATGCGGGCTTCTGGTCGTTTTCACCAACCTCATGATTTTAAATGATATTTTCTATCGTTCGATTGATTTTTTCAGTTGCGTCGATGCGGCATTATGCCATATGTGACGCAGGGTCGCTGACCAATTGACGGGATTTCACCTCGTGCACGCCAACGGTTGCACGAGGTGAATTTTTATTCTCGAACAGAGAAATGGTCGGCGACTAGGGCCTATGGGGACTTTTGATCTATGACGACAACGACCGATTTCGCCGCCGGCGAAGATCTGGGGCTGCTTGACCGCGCCCGTACTATTGCCAAGCCGGGTTTCAATCGATGGCTGGTGCCACCGGCCGCGCTTGCGATCCACCTCTGCATCGGGATGGCTTATGGCTTCTCCGTTTTCTGGCTGCCGCTGACTGCTGCGCTACCTGGACCTACGCCGGAAGCCTGCACCAACATGGGCTTGATTTCCGCCTTGTTCACCACCGAGTGCAACTGGCGGATCACGGATCTGGGCTGGATCTACACCCTGTTCTTCGTTCTTCTGGGCTGCTCGGCCGCCATCTGGGGTGGCTGGCTTGAACGCGTCGGTCCCCGCAAGGCTGGTTTCGTGTCGGCATGCTGCTGGTGCGGCGGCATCGCGATCGCATCGCTCGGCGTTTACACGCACCAGCTATGGCTGATGTGGGTTGGAGCCGGCGTGATCGGTGGTATCGGCCTTGGTCTCGGCTATATCTCGCCCGTTTCCACGCTGATCAAGTGGTTCCCGGACCGTCGCGGCATGGCGACCGGTATGGCGATCATGGGCTTTGGCGGTGGCGCCATGGTCGGATCGCCTATCGCACAGCTGCTGATGGGACATTTTGCAACCCCGACCGATCCCGGTGTCTGGCAGACCTTCCTCGTGATGGGGGCCGTCTATCTGGTCTTCATGATGGCTGGCGCATTCGGCTATCGCGTACCTCCGGCCGGTTGGCGTCCGGAAGGATGGGAGCCTCCGGTGAAGTCCGGCAAGGCGATGATCACGCAGGGACATGTTCATCTCAACAATGCCCACAAGACGCCGCAGTTCTGGCTGATCTGGTTGGTTCTGTGCATGAACGTCTCGGCCGGTATCGGCATCCTTGGTGCCGCCTCGCCGCTGCTGCAGGAAATCTTCGCTGGTCGCCTGATCGGCCTGCCGGAGCTGAGCTTCGCCCAGCTGTCGACTGAGCAGAAGCTGCAGATTGCAGGCATTGCTGCGGGCTTCACCTCGCTTCTGTCGCTGTTCAACATCGCGGGTCGTTTCTTCTGGGCTTCGACGTCCGATAAGCTGGGTCGCAAAAACACATATTACGTGTTCTTCCTGCTCGGCATCGTGCTCTACGCGTCGGCACCTACCTTTGCTCAGATGGGCAATCAGGTCCTGTTCGTGGTGGCCTTCTGCATCATCCTATCGATGTATGGCGGCGGTTTTGCAACGATCCCGGCCTATCTGGCCGATATCTTCGGCACCCAGTTCGTCGGCGCGATCCATGGTCGCCTTCTGACGGCATGGGCGACCGCCGGCATTCTCGGACCTGTCGCGGTGAACTACATCCGCCAGTACCAGATCGCCAACGGCCATACCGGTGCCGACGCATATGCGATGACGATCTATGTCCTGTGCGGCATGCTGTTCATCGGCCTCATCGCCAACCTCCTCGTCCGCCCGCTGGATTCCAAATGGTTCATGTCGGATGCTGAGGTTAAGGAAATCCAGCAGAAGCAGGCTGGTGCCGAGGCGAGCGTGGCATACGGATCCTATGGCATCGACAAGGGTCGCTTTGACGCGCCGGCGATGCTTGCCTGGGCAGCCGTGGGTATCCCGGTCGTCTATGGCTGCTGGTTCACGCTGACCAAGACCGCCGCGCTCTTCGGCGGTTGACACAAAACCGGTGGCCGCATTCCGTGCGGCCACCGATCGTATTAAGGAGAGGCGATGATCGATAAGCTCGAAATGTTCATCATCCTCGCTCGCGAGCAGCATTTCGGCCGCGCCTCCGAAGCCATTGGCATTACCCAGCCCTCGCTTTCTGCCGCAATGCGGCAGCTCGAAGATGCTCTCGGTGTGACGCTCGTGCGTCGGGGGACCCGCTTCCAAGGGCTGACACCCGAAGGCGAGCGGCTTCTTGACTGGGCGCAACGCATCGTCGGCGACGTCAAGACCATGCGAGCCGAGTTCCACAGCGCCCGCAATGGCCTGACCGGACAGTTGCGCCTCGGCATAATCCCTACCGCCGTCGCTCAGGCCAATGACCTGATCCTGCCGTTGATGGAGCGCCACGGTCAGCTGGAGATCAGCCTTGCGACGCTCTCCAACGATGACATCCTGACGCAACTCGAACAGATGCGGCTCGACGCCGGGCTGATCTATCAGACCCAGGTCCCCGCGAAGTTGGAACAGATCCCGCTTTATCGCGAGAAGCTGCTGCTTGTCGCGCATGCAGCGCATCCGCTGATCCAGAGGGACGAGATCGACTGGGCTGATCTGGCGGAAGAGCCGATATGCCTTCTCAGCTCCAACATGCGCAATCGCGCGATCGTCTGGAGCCATCTGACAGCCGCGGGCCGCACGAGACCGCCGCGGGTCGAGGCGGACAGCCTTCTAAGCCTTCTCTATCAGGTCAAGGGCGGACACCTGATCTCGGTCATACCTGCCGGCCTTGCCACCATGATGGGCGACATCCAGGGTGTGAGCTGCAAGGCCCTGCCCGGCGATGGCGATATGGTGTCATTGGTCACAGCGGCCCGCCAACCGCGTAAACCCGCCATCGAGGCCTTCCTGTCCCGCGCGAAGGCGCATTTTGCGGGCAATTGAGCTTGGCTCTAGGCCGCCCGGGAGGTGGTCTTGCTGAGTTAACACCGCCGGGTTTGCTCGGCTAGCACCTGATGATCGCACCGCTGAACGCGCAGATCGCGACAAAGTGTTGTTGGCAAAACCAGCCCGTCATTAGCTCGATCTCTGCACGACTTGGGTTTTCTGATCCGGCGCATCACCAAGCCCCTCAGAACGGCAGGAGCATGTTTATGAGAGAGCCGGCTTGTATCTTCGATCGATCATCAGCCCCTATTCAACAAGTGATAGGATCGGATCACCTGACTGTCATCGGCGGCGCCGTCCCCTCGGCCGCTGGTTGTCAGGAACATTTGATAGGCGCTTGCGGCCAGCGGAAGCGCCGCCTTGGCCTCGCGGCCTGCTTCGAGAACGAGGCCCAAATCCTTGACGAAAATATCCACGCTGCTGGTAACCGCAGGATCATCCTGAAGCATGCGCGGACCACGATCTCTCAGCATCCAGCTCGACGCGGAAGAGCCGCCCAGGATCTCTAGAATGACCTGCGGATCGATACCGGCCTGGCTGGCGAGCGCGAAGCCTTCAGCGGCGGCGGCGATATGAACGCCACAGAGTAACTGGTTGACAACCTTGACCGCCGCCCCCTGACCGGCCTCGGTTCCGACATGGAACAGCTTGTCACCCAACGCGCGTAGCATGGAAGAAACACGCTCGAAATTTTCCGTTGATGTTGCAACCATGATAGTCAGCGTTGCCGATTCCGCGCCGGCAACGCCACCGGACACCGGCGCGTCGACGAAGGATCGTCCCGTCTTTTCGACGCGAGCGGCGATATCCTTCACCGCACCTGGCGGGCAGGTCGACATGAGGACAACAACGGCTCCAGGCAAAAGCGCATCGACCACGCCGTCGGCGAAAAGAACCTGCTCGGCCTGAGCGGCATTGACGACCATAAGCACTGCCACCTCCGCGCCGACCGCGGCCTTCGCAGCCGTCGACGCAGGTTTGCCGCCGTTGCGTTCGAATGTGTCCAACGCCCTTGCGCTCATGTCATAGCCGGAAAGGTCAAATCCGGCGGAGATCAGGTTGCGAGCCATGGGAGTTCCCATAGAGCCGAGACCGATAAAGGCGATTTTCATGTCGAAACTCCTCGAATTGAGCCAGCGGCCGGTCGAGGACCATCATCATTTCGGGTTTCAGAAAGACCGTGAATGTCTTTGCAGTGGACCGGTCCAAAGAACCACTCCGCCACCTCCCGCTGCATGTGAGGCTCCTCCAGCCAGGCAGACCTCAGCCTGCCATCAGATGAGACTAGAAACCGGTCAGCCTCTCAGCAAACGAATTCGACAAACGCATTATTGAATTGAAATCACTCAAGTGCCAGTAATGCCACGTTCGATTTCATGTCGAACCAGCGGCAGGGAGAGCCGATGAGGAAGATACCGTCACTGAAGTCGCTGCAGGCATTCGAGGCTGCAGCGCGTCGCGGTTCATTCGCTGCCGCGGCCGACGAATTGCACGTTACCGCCAGCGCGATCAGCCATCAAATCCGCTTCCTCGAGCAGGAGGTCGGTGTCAGCCTCTTCCATCGCAACACCAGAACCATTGCGCTTACCGACGTCGGCGAAAATTATTTCCAGAGCGTCTCGGAAGCCTTCATCACAATGGAAGCCGCAACCCGCGACATCGAGCGACATGGAAAGGCCGACATTCTGACGGTCCACTCCGTTCCAAGCTTCGCGGCTCAATGGCTGATGCCACGCCTTGCCCGTTTCAGCGCGCAACACAGCAGCATCGACGTGCGTCTTTATGCGTCCGCCGATCCGGTCGATCTCAATGCCGGGCTCGTGGATGTCGATATACGTTATGGCAGCGTTTTGCCAACCCGCGGCGTGGTCACATTACCGCTGCCGGAGGAAGCAATCATGCCTTTCTGTGCACCGGATTTGCTTCAACGCGCACCGAACCGGCTGGAAAAGCCTTCCGATCTTTGCCATCAGACCCTCATTCATTCGGAGGTCAACCTCCTCAGCTGGCGTGGATGGGCGAAGCGGAACGGCGACATCCCATTGGATTTTGACAGAGGTCCTCGCTTCGACCGCTCTTTCATGGCAATCAGCGCCGCCGTCGACGGACTGGGGATCTGCCTTGAAAGTCATTTGCTGGTCGAACGCGAGCTGCAAACCGGCCGCCTCGTTCCCCTGTTCGAAAGCAAGCGCGACATGATCGGCTGCCATAGTCTGTCAACTTTGAAAGCCAAGCAGAACGTTCCCAAGATCAAGGCTTTTCAAGGATGGCTTCTCAACGAGCTCATGCTGTCCAAATATCGATGAGGTGCCGTTAAAACCTTGTTTATCTAGGGATATACAGAGAAATGTATTGGCGCCTCGCGCAAATTTATCGTGAATTCATTTCATCAATGGAGATTTATTTAGCGTTTGACCTAAGGCATTTTCCAGCCAAATATCGCCGCAGGAAGGCCTCGCAGGAGGAAAAACGGGGCCTCTGATGCGAGCATGACATCCGGGGTTGGGAACCGGAATACATGTAACGGGAGGAATACAGAAGCTGTCGGGTACAGACCGCGCATGGTGCGTGGTCATTTGATATCGTCGTAAGCCGTAGCGTCGACAACTCCCCTTTCGTATCAATAGCGGCAAGAGCGACCGATCCGAGCACTCGGCCGGACGCGACTGGTCAATTCTGTTTGAATCATCGTTATGGGAGGACTTCACGATGAACCTGACACTGAAACGACGCGGCTTTCTGGCCGGCGCAACCGCCCTTCTCGCAGCACCCGTTATCTTGAGCTTCCCGCGCGGCGCGCAGGCAGCCGTTACCATGACGCTCGGCCACAATGCTGCCCCCGGAAACCCGCGTGGGACCTCGGCTGATGAATTCGCTCGCCTGGTGGCCGAAAAGACGAATGGCGAGTACGCAGTGCGCGTTGCCGGCGCCGAGCAGCTCGGCAATGAACAGTCCCTGTTGACGAGCCTTCGCACCGGTGCTGTCGACATGACGGTCAACAGCCAGGGATCCTGTGCAGCGCTCGTTCCGGAAATCGCAGCACTCGGCCTACCCTTCCTGTTTGACAACAGCGATGCAGCCTTCAAGGTGCTCGAAGGCGATACGGGCAAGGCTCTTGCCGAACGGTTCGCCGCCGTCAACATGGTTCCCCTCGGCTGGTGGGACAACGGCATTCGCCAGATCACCAATTCGAAGCGCCCGATCAACAAGGTCGCCGACCTCGCAGGCCTGACCATCCGCACCCCGCCGGATCCGATGACGATCGACATCTTCAAGACGCTCGGCGCCAATACTGAGCAGATCAGCTTCGGCGAACTCTACATCGCTCTTCAGCAGGGTGTCGTCGATGGCCAGGAAAACCCTCTGACCAACATTGCAAGTTCCAAGCTTTACGAAGTGAACCCCTTCATCTCGATGTCGGGCCACAAGTGGGAAGTCTCGCCCTTCCTGATGTCGCAGATCCGCTGGGCGCAATTCAGCGACGCCCAGAAGACCGCGATCCAGGAAGCGGCAGATGGCGCGACGAAGATGCAGCGCGGCCTCATCAAGGAAGCAGAAGCCAAGCATCTCGCAACCTTCAAGGCCAACGCGAACCTGAAGATCAACGAGGTGGACAAGGAAGATTTCCGCAAGGCATCTGAGCCCGTGGCAGAGATCTGGAAGAAGAAGCCTTTCGGCGAGTTCGTCACTAATCTCATCGCCGCTGCAAAGGCCTGATCATGTTCGGACCCGATGATACGCCGCGAGAGCACCTGGGTGAAATCGCCAGGGCCACCCGCCGTCCGCCGACACCCATGCTGCGCTTTGCCGATGGCCTCGATCGCATCGTCTCGATCGTGGCGCGTGCCATCGTGCTGGTCTCCGGCTGTGTCCTTCTGGTCCTGCTATTCGGTAATGTCGTCGCCCGATATGCGCTGGGCGGCGGCTTCTCCTTCGCCCAGGAACTGCCCGAACGAATTTTCCCGTTCTTCATCATGGCGGGCGTGGCGATCGGCGTTCAGCACGGTGGCCACATGGCCGTTGAGATGCTGCCGGAAATGCTCGGCCGACGCGCCGAACAGGTTTTCCGCATCATAGCCCAGACGCTCGTGATCATCGGTCATGCCGTTATGGTCTACGTGACGGTAAACGTCGCCAACATATCCTGGATCGATCTCAGCCCGGTGCTGAATATGCCGGCAAGCTACAGCTATTACGCACTCGCAGGAGGCTCCGCAGCCGTCATTATCGCGACGGTCGCGCTGCTCATCCGCCTCTTCATCATCGGGCCGGAAGCCATGCCCGTGCCCACTCCTGAGGAGACAGGCCAATGATGAGCCTTTCCATGGTCATTATCTTCTGCGTGCTGATGATGCTCGCAGTACCGGTCGGTCATGCGCTGATCATCTCGTCTGCTGCCGCCATCTACTTCTTCGGCGGTCTGCCGCTGAGCATCGTTGCCCAGCAGCTTTATCAGCAGACCCAGTCCTTTCCGATGCTTGCCATGCCCTTCTTCATGCTGGCCGGCACGCTGATGCTCGGCGGCAAACTGGGTAACGAACTCCTTGCCTTCGCATCGAAGGTCATGGAACGCTGGCGTGGCGGGCCACTCGCGACAACCGTCGTGGCTTCGGTCGTCTTTGGTGGCGTATCGGGCTCGGCTGTTGCCAATGCCAGCGCGCTCGGCTCCGTATTGATCCCCTGGCAGAAGAGACAGGGCTATTCGCCAGCCCTCTGCGCCGCCAACAACTCAACCTCGGCGGTCATCGACATCCTCATTCCGCCCTCGATCCCGCTGATCCTGTATTCACTCGTCAGCGGCACGTCGATCGCGGACCTGTTCACGGCAGGCCTCCTCCCAGGCGTCCTGCTTGCGGGCGGGCTTCTGCTCACCTGCAACTGGATCGCCCGCCGTCGCGGTTTTACTGCGCCTGAGCGCTCGGCAGGCATGCGCGAGCTCGCCCGTCTGGCATTCCTCTCCAGCCCTGCCTTGCTGCTGCCGGTCCTCATCCTGCTCGGATTGCGCTTCGGCATCGCGACACCGACTGAAATCGCCGTTCTTGCGGTCGTCTATGCGCTCGCCATGAGCATCTTCTTCTACCGGGACATTACGTGGAGGCGGTTCCAGGACAATATGATCGAGGCGGGCATTGCGACCGGTGTCGTCATGCTGGTGATCATCGGCAGCGCCGTCTGCGGCTGGATCCTCACCTTCGACCAGGTGCCGGAACGCTTCGCCGAGTGGATTGGCGCGACCATCCAGAACCCGATCCTGATCATCCTGTCGATGAACATCCTGCTGCTCGTCGTCGGCATGCCGCTCGACCTGCCGCCGGCGATCCTGCTTCTCGGTCCGATCTTCGTGCCGCTCGCAGCCTCCATCGGCCTCGATCCGGTCCAGCTCGGCCTGATCATGGTGCTAAATCTCGGCATCGGCCTCTACACGCCACCGATCGGGACGACACTATTCATATCGGCATCCGTAGCGAAGGCCTCGCTTGGCGCCACTACACGTGAACTCTGGCCTTTCCTGGCAGTGTCGCTGATCGTTCTTGCACTGGTGAGCTATGTCCCGGCCCTGACGATCTACTGATTTGTTCGACGCGGCGGCCACGACCGCCGCGTCGCCTCGATGCCGGATCTGAACGGCATCCGACCACCGTCATTCATCCATCTCGTCGACGATCGATGGATCGCCGGATGATCCTTCTCGCGCCTGAAAATGGCCGACTACAATGGATAGCCAAGGAGAAGAAGCCATGAGCGGGACCGCCGCCACCACTCTTTCGAACATGAGCCTGCCGCGACGCGCCTGGGAAATCCGCCGCAAGGCCGTGCGCATGGGTGAGGTTCAGGGACAGGGTTATGTCGGCCAGGCACTCGGCGTCGCCGATGTTCTCGCCGTTTCCTACTTCCACGCATTGAACTACCGCCCGGAAGATCCGCTATGGGAAGGCCGCGACCGCTTCCTTCTCTCCATCGGTCATTACGCGATCGCGCTCTATTCGGCACTGATCGAGGCCGGGATCCTGCCCGAGCAGGAACTCGAAACCTACGGTGCCGACGATAGCCGCCTGCCAATGTCCGGCATGGCCGCTTATACGCCCGGCATGGAAATCACCGGCGGCTCCCTCGGTCAGGGGCTTGGCATCGCGGTCGGCATGGCGCTCGGCCTCAGGGCCAAGAAAAACCCGGCCTTCGTCTACAACCTGATGTCGGACGGCGAACTTGGCGAAGGCTCGACCTGGGAAGCAGCAATGTCGGCCGCTCACCACAGGCTTTCCAACCTCATCTGCATCGTCGATTTCAACGACCAGCAGGCCGACGGAAAATCGACTCAGATGCTGACCGCAGAGCCGGTGCACGACAAGTGGTCTGCCTTCGGCTGGCACACCCAACGGGTGGATGGCAACGACATGGGCGCGCTGGTCGCGGCTTTCGATGCAGCCCGCAATCTCGCCGACGACCGTCCCCGCGTCATCATCTGCGACACGCTGATGTGCAAGGGCGTTCCCTTTCTGGAAGCCCGCGAGATGGCGCATTTCGTTCGCGTCGAGCCCGACGAATGGCAGAAGGCGCTCGATGTGCTCGACGCCACCCGCCCTGCCTGAAGGAAAAGACGATGACCGCAAACACAAGCTACGATCCGCATCGAAAGTGGGAACCACGCAAGCCCAAGCCCGGCCAAGGCGGCAAGACCTCTGCCATGATCGCCTCGCTGGCGGCGGAAGGCTATGAGACGGTTGTAGCGCCCTTTGGCCACGCTCTGGTCGAGCAGGCGCGCGGTGACAAGCGCATCGTCGGCCTCACTGCCGATCTCGCCAAATATACCGACCTGCATGTTTTCGCCGAAGCCTTCCCGGAGCGCTTCTATCAGATGGGCATGGCCGAGCAGGTGATGATTTCTGCGGCTGCCGGCATGGCGCGGGAAGGCTTCGTTCCCTTTGCCACGACCTACGCCGTCTTCGCCTCACGCCGCGCTTACGACTTCATCGCCATGGCGATTGCAGAGGAGAACCTGCCGGTCAAGATCGTCTGCGCCCTGCCCGGCCTGACCACCGGCTATGGCCCAAGCCACCAGGCAACCGAGGACCTCGCAATCTTTCGCGGCCTGCCGAACCTGACGATCGTCGATCCCTGCGATGCGATCGACGTTGCAGAAGCCGTTCCGGCGATCATCGCCCATGATGGACCCGTCTACATGCGCCTGCTGCGCGGCAAGGTGCCCTCCGTCATCCGCAAGCATTGCCCGGACTACAAGTTCGAACTCGGCAAGGCCAAGCTGCTGCGTGACGGCAAGGATGCCCTGGTAATTTCCTCCGGCTTCATGACCATGCGGGCACTCGACGTGGCGGTGGAAATGGAAAAGGACGGCATCTCAGTCGGCGTCCTCCATTGCCCGACGATCAAACCGCTGGACACCGCGACCATTCTCGCCGAGGCCCGCCGTGGCGGGCGACTTGTCGTCACGGCGGAAAACCATACCCGCGTCGGCGGTCTTGGCGAGGCTGTCGCATCGAAGCTGCTCCTCAATGGCGTGACCCCGACATTCCGGATGATCGGCTTGCCGGACCAGTTTCTCGATGCCGGCGCGCTGCCGACACTGCACGAACGCTACGGCATCTCGACGACCGCGATGATAACGCAGATCCGCGGCTGGCTCTAACCCTCGCACCAATCTCAGAACATCGTCGCGAAAACGACGAGCATGAAGACAAAGGAGACCCCTATGACCACCGCTCTGCTTCAAGGAAAATTCGCAGTCGTGACCGGAGCCGCATCCAAGCGCGGCCTCGGCAAGGCGACGGCAAAACTCTTCGCCGAACACGGCGCAACGGTCGCCATTCTCGACCTTGATGAGGCCGCCGCCAAGGAGGCCGCAGCAGATCTCGGGCCCCAGCATGTCGGCATGGCCTGCAACGTCACCGACTTCGAAGGCGCCAAGGCCGCCATTGAAGCGCTGATCGCCAAGTGGGGCCAGATCGACATTCTGGTCAACAATGCCGGCATCACCCAGCCGCTGAAGATCATGGACATAGCGCCGAAGAATTACGACGCCGTTCTCGACGTCAACCTGCGCGGCACGCTCTACTGCAGCCAGGCGGTCATCCCGCATATGCGCGGCCGCAAGACCGGCAAGATCGTTAACATGTCCTCGGTTTCAGCGCAGCGCGGCGGCGGCATCTTCGGCGGTCCGCATTATTCCGCAGCCAAGGCCGGCGTGCTCGGCCTGACCAAGGCGATGGCGCGCGAACTTGCGCCGGACAATGTTCGCGTCAACGCCATCTGCCCGGGCTTCATCGCCACCGACATCACCGCAGGAATGCTGACGCCGGAGAAGCTCGAGGAGATCAAGGCCGGCATTCCGATGGGACGCCCGGGCACTGCAGACGACGTCGCAGGCTGCGCGCTGTTCCTCGCGTCGGATCTCTCGGCCTATGTCACGGGCTCCGAGGTCGATGTGAACGGCGGCTCGCTGATCCACTGATGCGTCAAGGTGGCGCTCAGAACGGTGCCGCATCCGTCCCGACAGGAGAATGACATTATGAAAATCGGACTGGGCAGCTACGCCTTCCGTTGGTCGATCGGTATTAAGGACCTGCAACCTGAAAAACCGATGACGGCACTGGAGGTGCTCGATATCGCGCATTCGCACGGCCTGAAGCTGGTGCAATATGCCGATAACCTACCTCTCGACCGGTTGACGGCGGATGAGCATCGGGAGCTCAAGGCCCACGCTGACAGCTACGGCATGGCGCTGGAGCTCGGCACCCAGTCCTTCGATGCCGACGAACTGGCGCGCTATATTCCAATCGGCGAGCGCATCGGCTCGAAAATCCTGCGGGTTGCGCTCGATGCCGAAGATGCGCTGATCCCAGTGCCGGAACTGGCGGCGCAGATCCGCGAGCTGCTGCCGGACGGCAAACGCGCCGGCCTGCGCTTTGCCATCGAGAACCATTTCAACTACCCCTCGTCGCGCATGGTCGAACTGCTCGACGTGGTATCGGATGATGCGCTCGGCGTCTGCCTCGATGTCGCCAACTCGATCTGCGCCGGCGAATGGCCGATGACCACGGTGAAGATGCTGGCGCCCTATGCGATCAACCTGCATCTGAAGGACTACCAGATCACACCTGACCCTTACGGCGTAGGCTTCCGCATTCACGGCACGCCACTCGGCGAGGGCCGCGCGGAAATCTCGGAAATCCTCGAGACGCTCGACCATTGCCCCGACGACATGAGCTGCATACTTGAACATTGGCTGCCGCAGACATCGGACATGGAGAGGACGCGGCAGATGGAGCACGAGTGGCTTGCCCGAACGGTAGCAGCCGCCAAGCGGCTCGTTCCTGGAAACCATTGATTATTTTCCAAGCCCACTGTTCACCTTTCCACCGCGCCACCCATGCTAGGTGCGATACTTTCCGGCGACGCATCGCTTCGCGCAGGCGGGAGCGAATTTACGACCCATCGGTGGCTCGTTCCATACGAAACGACGATGCCTCGCTCCAGCAGCAATTCGTCGACCAGGAGCAGGCTCAACGAAAAACGAAAGTACAACTATACCGCATAGGCAACTATTTGCGGTGAGAACCGGTTACGCTTGTAGCCGATGGCTGAGTTCTTCATTCCATCATCTTTACGCTGCGCTCTTTGACAGCATGTTACGTGACAACACCTGACTAAAGTTGTTGCCCTTTGAGAGGGTGAAATCTCGCAGGGCAATCATTCATGGTGTTGAAGCGTGCGATGGGCACGCTCGCACTAGATTGCAATTAATCTACCTGCTCATACGGCTGATTAAGTTTGCGGGGGAAATAGGAGGCTGGTATTTCCGGATCGAACTCGACGTAATTATGGAAATGCAGCGCGCAATTCAGTCCGTCTGACAAGATGGCTGCATATTGTGCCGGCCCTTCATAACACGGTTGCTGGCCAAGCCGTGGCCGCAGGAACTGTCCGGCGCGATGCGCATTGCCAACGATCGTAGCGCAGGGATAACCACCCCAGCTTCCCGCTGTCTGGATGTGGCAGTGTCCGCCGAGAACCTGGATTATATCGGCACCGCTGCGCTTCATCACATCCAGCAGCTTCTGCGGCTCACCGAGACGATAGGTGTCGACCGGCATCTGCAGCGCGACCGGGTTATGATGCAAAAGCAGGATGACCTTCAACCCGGCCGTGCGCGCCTCACCAAGGCGACCCGCCAGCCAGTTGAGGCGTTTTTCACATAGAAGGCTCTGCATTCCGGGTTCGGACGTATCAAGCATGATGATCCGATGACCCTTGATGTCGGCAACACCTTCAACAAAACCGTGCTCGTCGACCATTGGATCAACGGCATGCTGCAGGTAGACGTCGCGATTGTCGTGATTGCCGAGCATGACACGCTGCGGCAGCGGCAGCTTCCTCCGCATCTCGTCGAACGCCTTGTAGGCTTCGACATCCGCCTTGTCGGCGATATCGCCGGCGAAAACGACAAGGTCGGCATCAGCGTGATAGGCCATGACATCATCAAAGGCGCGCTCCAGCCTTTCAAAAGTATCGAGGCTGTTTTTCAGTTCCCCTTTTGGCAAAGGTGCAGGTCGCTCATGACGACGAGCTTGAGAAGACGGTCGGAATACATGTTCACTCCATTTCAATGCGATCGCGGGCCCAATCGCCGATCAGCGAGATTGCGATTGTTGCGACAAGGATGACGGCGCCCGGCATCAAGACGGTCCACGGCGCGTTGTAGAGCTGTTCTCGCCCCTGCCCGATCAGCACTCCAAGCGACGTGTCCGGCGGCTGAATGCCGATGCCGAGAAAGCTCAGGGTGGTTTCGAGCAGAATTGTCGAGGGAAAGTTGATCGACATGTTGACTAAGAGCACGGCCATGAAATTCGGCAGGATGGTCAGCAAGACGATCCTCGGTGCAGAAGCGCCAATCACCTGCTGTGCCTGCACATAGGCCTGCCCCTTGGCCTGCAGGCAAAGCGCGCGGGCAAGGCGGGCATACCGCTCCCAGCCGTAAATCGTCATTACCATCATGAACACCAGCAGGTTTGCCTGCGGAAGAATGGTCAGAAGTGCAAGCGCCAGAATGAGGTTGGGAATGGTCGCCTGAAAGTCGATCATCATCCCGACAACGGCCTCAACCCAGCCCTCGAACCAGGCGGACAACAGTCCCAGTGTCGTGCCGAGAATGGCTCCACCGATCGTGCCGATTGCGGCCACCGTCAGCGATACCTGAATGCCGCGCAGGACCATCGACAGAAGGTCACGACCGAGGCTGTCGGTGCCGAACAGATGGTCGGCCGACCCGCCCATGAAAACGGGTGGGGCAAAACGGTTGAGGAGATCGAGTTGGTCCGTCGGATAAGGCGCCAGCACACCGGCAAACACCGCGCAGAAGGCTAGCAGCACAACGGCTACGAAGCTGGCGCGAATAGCGATAGGCATATGTTTCATGATCTAACCTTGCGGCGGCGCTGATCACGCACACGCGGATCGATCACGCCATAGGCGACGTCCGCCAGAAGATTGGCGATGATCATCGTTGTTCCCGTGAGAAGAAGGACCGTCTGCACCACGGCGAAATCGCGAGTGGCAACGCTGTCGACCAGCAACCGACCGGTGCCGGACCAGCCGAAGACGCTTTCCGCGATGACGGCTGTTGTGAACAAGTTGCCGAATTCAAGCGCCGTGATGGTTATGAGCGGCATGGCAATATTGGGCAAGATATGCGCGCGTCTAATACGGCCAGCACCCAGCCCGCCTGCCCGTGCCGTATCCAGCATCGGGTGGGAGAGAACCTCCAGCATGGCCGATCGGGTGAAACGCGCGAAGATTGCGCCCATCGGCAAGGCCATCGTGGCGACGGGCATCAGATAGGATGTCCAGTCGACAATACCGCTCGGTTCAAGCCAGCCAAGCTGAACGGAGAAAATGTACATGAACATCAAGCCGAGCAGAAAGTTGGGCACGGCAAGCGCCAGCACTGAAAACACGATTGTCAGGCGATCGGCGATCCGGCCGCGATGCATGGCGGCAAAGGCACCCAGCGGCAGGCCGAAACCGATCGCCGCGAACATGGTCGGCACCATCAGGGACAGGGTGACGGGAATACCGGCCGCAACCAGTTCCAGCGCCGGTTTCCCGGTGGCATAGCTCATGCCGAAATCGCCGTGCAAGAGCCCCTGAAGATAGATGAGGAACTGTTGCCAGAGCGGCAGATCCAGACCCCATTTTCGGCGAAAGGCATCGATCGCTGAGGCATCGACATCAGCGCTGAGATGCGACAGGGCGGGGTCGCCGCTGACGGACAGAACGAAAAAGCTGAAGCCGACCAGCAGAAGCAGCGTCAGAAGCGCCCGGCCAGAGCGGACAAGCATCCAGTTCATGCCAGCTCCTCCACGTGAACGGACGCGGCGCCTCGCTCCGGCATTGCCGGGATAGCGGCCAGCAATGCGCGCGTGTAGTCATGCTTCGGTGCATCGAAGACCTCGGCCGTATTCCCTCCTCCACGATCCTGCCGCTACGCATCACTGCGACCCGGTCACAGAGATGATGGATAACGGATAGGTCGTGGCTGATGAACAGGATGGCCACGCCGGTCTCGCTGCGCAGATCCATCAAGAGATCGAGGATATGGGCGCGTATCGAGACATCGAGGGCCGAAACGCTTTCGTCGCAGATCAGCACCTTCGGAGTTAGCGCGAGCGCACGCGCGATCGTGGCACGCTGACGCTCTCCACCGGACAGGCTGCGAGGCTTTTTCTGGTGCAGGGCGACGTTCAGACGAGCGTCCGTCAACCTTCTTCCGGCCATCTCCGCCCGTTCCCGACGGCGGCCGATGCCGTGAACGTCGAGCGGTGCGCGCACCTGATTGATGACGCGACTTAACGGATCAAGCGCACCGAGCGGATCCTGGAAAATATACTGCACGGAGCGACGCCATTCACGTCGCGGCCGGCGCCAGTCGACGGGATGGCCCTCAATGGTCACTGATCCGCCATTGGCCTGGACGAGGCCGACCGCCGTCTTGGCAACAGTGCTCTTGCCTGATCCGCTTTCGCCGACAAGCCCGAGGATTTCACCTGCCCGTAGTGACAGCGACACGCCATCCACGGCGTTGACAGTCTGGCCGTTCGGCCGTTGGTAGGCCACCCGAATATCGTCGAGTGACAGAACCGTTTCCGCACGATCCGGACGATACGATGTCACATTCTCTGTCAGGCCGGCCGGCGCAATCATCAGGCGCTGACCGCGCGTTGCAGGCGTCGGAATGGCGCGCAGCAAATTCTGTGTATATTCGGCCTGCGGCGCGGTCAGGACGTTCCGTGCGGTGCCACGCTCGATGATGCGGCCCGAATTCATGACCATCACACGATCGCAATATTCGGCAACGACACCGAGATCATGCGTGACGAACAGCACGCTCATGCCGTGCTCGGTGCTCAGTTGCCGCAATTCGCGCAAAATGGCCGCTTGAACAGTGACATCGAGCGCCGTGGTCGGCTCGTCGGCAATCAGGATTTTCGGATGGCGGGCAAGCGCGCAGGCAAGCGCCACGCGCTGGCATTGCCCCCGGACAGCTGATGCGGAAAACTCTTGAGGAGGCTTGCGCCGTTATCGAGACCGACCTGCTGCAGAAGCTCCGCGCCATCCAGTCTCCCACGCAACCGCAGATGCCCCTCAACCGTCATCAACGGGTCGAGCGCGCTCATGGGATCCTGAAAGATCATGGCGATTTCCGATCCGCGCAACCGTGCCGGATCGGCAGGATTATTCAGATCGAACGTCTCGCCGTCATAGGTCATCTGGCCCTTGACGTGCGCGCCGTCCGGTAGGAGGCCGATCAGGCCACGGCAGGTGAGGCTCTTTCCCGAACCACTTTCGCCGACGAGACCAAGCCATTCGCCGCGCCCGATCTCAAAACTGATATCGGCGCAGACGCGCCTGGTGAAGGAGATATCCATCCCCTGCACGCTTAGCAGGGGATGGACCATATCGGAGTGAACCCGCATTTTACTTGAAGCTCAGGCCATCGGTGGTGAGATCCAGATATTCGTTCGGAAGCACATCCAAGGAAATCCGGTCGCTGCGCTCGCCCATGAAAGCTGCGAGATCGTAGAGAACTGAACCGTTCGGCTCCTTGTCGAACTTGTCGAGCATCTTGCCGAAGATTTCGCGGCGGCGGGCGGTATCGATCGACGTCGCAAGCTCGTCACCCATGGTGACCATCTCGGGGTCGACCTTCCAGTATTTGCCGGTCGCATAGGTCGTGTCCTGACCGAACCGGCGCCAGAACTGGCCAAGCGGATCCGGGTAGTAGGCCGAGAAGGAGCCATCGACGATCATGCGGCGATCGTCATCGGCAAACACCTGCGAGCCGTTTTCCTTGATCTCCAGCTTGACATTGAGGCCGGCGGCCTTCCACATCGACTGCAGGATCTGCGCGGTCTCGATCTGCTTGGTGTAATAGTTGCGCGTACGGTAGACGATTTCCGCGCCGTTATAACCTGCCTCTTTTAGCAGTGCCTTGGCCTTCTGGAGGTTGTACTCCGGCAGCGGGCGGTCTGCTAGATACATGTCGCCGAAGCTCGGCATCTGCCAACCGTTGGGAACCTCTGTGCGGCCACCATAGAAGCTGTTGACCAACGTTACGCGGTCGATGGACAGATTGAGGGCCTGACGGATACGCGGATCGGCCAGGACGTCGTTGGTGCTGTCGTAGAACAGGCCGAGAATGTTGAGGATCGGGCCGCCGACAACCTTTGTGTTCTTGCCGGAATCGATCTGCTTGATGTCATCCGGGCCGACTTCCGTAATCAGGTCGAACTGACCCGAGACAAGACCCGCGATACGCGTCGACAATTCCGGAACGACGCTGAATGTCACCTCGTCGGCGGCCGCCTTCGGCTCACCCCAGTAGCCATCGAACTTTTCCAAAACCACCTTGTCGCCAGCCTTGAAGGACTTGAGCTTGTAGGGGCCGGTCCCGATCGCCTTGTCGGCAAAGTCCTGATAGCTCGCGGAACTATTGAGGGCGGCAGCGGAAATGATCTGCGAAGGGAAATTGGCGAAACGCTGCAGGGCGATCGCGTCGTCCTTCTTCATATGAATACGAACGGTGAGCGGATCGATGATTTCGACGCGATCGATGCCGCCAAGAAACGCTTTTGATCTCGACCGGGATGTTCGGGTCGAGGCCGATACGGGCTGGCGAGAAGGTCGCTGCGATATCGTCGGCACTCAAGGTCTCGCCATTGTGGAACCTCACGTCGGGGCGAAGCTTGAATTCGACTGTCTTGGCATCGATGACATTCCAAGAGGTCGCCAGCGCCGGCTTCAGTTTGCCGCCATCGCGGAAATCGGCTTTCACCAGCGTGTCATAAACAGAGTAGATGACCCGCAGGCTGACATTCGAGTTTTCGCTGGCGGGATCGATACTGGCCGGCACGGCCTGAACCGCGACCTTCAGATCGTTCGCCATGGCACCGCCGGCCATAAGAAGCATCACGGCGGCAACGCCCGTGAGCAAAGTATTCTTCAACATGGGTTTTTCTCTCAACTACAAGTCTATGCAGAATCTCGACAGCAATTGTTAACGTGAACATCGCCGTAGCTGCGATCTATCAGGCATCCTTAAAACTTTCATGACGAGGAATGTTCAGGTAAACATAGATCAGAATCGAGGGGAGATCATGACGCGAAACATCACGGCGATGGAACTGGCCAAACTGGCAGGCGTATCGCATATCACCGTCTCACGGGCCTTCGACCCGGCCGCCTCGATCCGGCCTGAAACGCGAGAAAAAATCCAGCGACTGGCGCGCGAGCATGGCTATGTGCCCAATTCGATGGCCGCAGCCTTGAAGCGTTCGCGCTCCGATCTTGTCGCGATCGTTGCGGCGTCACTGTCGCACTACGAATATGACCAGATCCGCCATTTGACGCGTGAGCTACAGGCGATCGGACTGACCACTCTTCTGGTCAATTGCCAGGACAGCGCCAATGCCAGCGAGTTCGTCGGTCGCGCCGCGGCCTATCGCGCCAGCTATGCGATCGTTTATGCGGACGCGATGCCGAATGACGAAGTAAAACGATTTTTGGCACATCGCGGCTGATCCTGGTGCGAAATCAGCCGCACCTCGATGGTGACCACATCACGCTGTCGATTGATCCGGCGGCGGCGATAGACGCCGCTGCAGCCGATCTGGTATCATCCTGCCGCCAAAACATCCTGTGGCTCAACGGTTCACTCTCCAGCAGCATGAATGCCAGGCGTAAGAGCCTATTCAGCGCAGCATTTGCTCGCCACGGCATAAGTTTCATCGGAGAAGCTTATGGTGACTACCGTTACAACCCGGCACTGCGGGAGATTGAGGTAGCTCTACAGCAGCGTCCTTCGATCGACGCCATCGTATCAGCCAGTGACGAAATGGCTTTTGCCGCAATCGATGCAGTTCGGCAATCGGGGCGCCGTGTTCCTGAGGACGTTGCCGTCATTGGCCATGACGGTCTTGAGATGGCATTTTGGTCCGCCTACCGGCTCAGCACGATCCAATTGGACCATGAGGCTTACGCCACGGCGATCGTAAATCTCATTCGTAAAATGGAAGACGGAGAAGAGCCGCCAACGAAGCATATCCAAATCGCATGCACCTACAGAAGAGGCCACACAACATAATCTATGCTCTTGATTGATCTCGAAAGCACGACCAGCACGTGGTGAGTTCGGAAAAAACTGATTAGGTGAGATCTTCTCCCAAATTTTCCTGGCCGGAACAGATCGGGATTATGAAAATGCTTCGGACCTCGTTCAGGCGATCGAAGTGACTTGCCCCGAGATCTGTCGTGACATCAAAGAAACACCCTCCTACTCAAGAGACCGTCAGACGGCCTTTCTGCGGCACCTAACTCACAAAAGCGTCATTACGGCTGAGCGCTAAATCCTAAAAATTTAACGAACCCTATACCCCGAGGTCCTTAGCCTTTCGATCGATGCGGCCTGCTGCGATCACTAGAGACAGGATAAAGGTGTTAGGCTTGACTTTGACTGAATGCGTTACGAACCTGCATCGTAGGTTCATCATGCCTCTAGCCATCTGCGTTGCCGCGGTTTTACTGCCATTGGCCAGCGCGTCGGCGAACTCCAAATACGCGGGCGTCGTGGTCGATGCGGCGACGGGTCGGGTTCTCTACGCAGACAATGCCAATGCACGGCGATATCCGGCGTCACTGACCAAGATGATGACTCTCTATCTGACGTTTGAAGGACTAGACGAAAAGCGGTTTGGCCTCAATACGAAGATCAGGGTATCACGGCGCGCGGCTTCAGAGCCCCCGTCCAAGCTATGGCTTCGCCCCGGCTCTTACATCACCGTGAAGGATGCGATGCATGCTCTGGTCACCAAATCAGCCAACGACGCGGCCACCGCGCTCGGCGAATTCCTGGCGGGATCTGAAGCTAAATTTGCGACTTTGGCCACGCGGAAGGCCCGGTCCCTCGGAATGAGCCGCACGACATTCCGCAACGCACATGGGCTGCCCGATTCCCGCCAGGTGACTACTGCGCGGGATATGGCCACGCTCGGCATCGCCCTCAGGGAGGATTTCCCTCACCGCTACGCGATTTTCAAAACGAGATCCTACCGCTATGGCAAGACGACGTTGAGAAGTCACAACCGCTTGGTCGGCCGGATTGAGGGCGTCGACGGCATCAAGACTGGATATATCAACGCTTCCGGGTTCAATCTTGTGACATCGGTCCAGCGCGATGGCCGGTCGATTGTTGCAGTCGTCATGGGCGGCCGAACGTCGCGTAGCCGCGATGCGCATATGCGCAGCCTGATCGCAAGTTACCTGCCGAAAGCATCGGAGAATTTCAAACGGCCCGGACGTTCCTTGCTCGTTGCGAAAGCAGGGGCAAGACACCCCACTACCGTGCCGCTCCCCTTGTCCGGCATAGAATGCCAGAGGCGAACCCGGCAACGGAGAAGGTTATCGACGCGGTCACGACCGCAAGCCTGCCGACAAATCAGGGTTGGTCCGTACAGATTGGCGCCTTTCCCGACAAACAAGCGGCAGCTCAGTTTCTCGCCCGAGCAAAGCAAGTATTGTCGCCGGTGTTGGGAACGATGACAGGATTGGTGATGCCTCACGGCTCAGCAGATGCACGTCTCTACCGTGCCCGTTTTGTCGGCTTCTCAGATGGCGACGAGGCTTGGGCTGCCTGTGCCGCGATGAAGAAGCAGGACTTTAAGTGCTGGGCCTCAAAGTAATCCGATTGGCAGGCGCTGCCGCGCATGGGGCTCTCACCCTTTCGGCTTCCGTCGTAGCTGAATGGCGACTGCCAATCGCTCCTTCCAGAGACCAGGAAGACATAAATATGCCGATGCCAATCGAGCGCCCTCGCGGATTTGTGTAAAGACGTAGGGTGATGTCGGGAACGACTTCGTCGAGTGTATCGTTCGTGTGTGTGAACATACTGGAAACGATAAATGCTCTGCCTGCTGAAACTCGGCTTTACAGTCGCTTTTGCAAGTTTTCTTCTGGCTCACTCATTCACTTCGGCCCAGGCCTTCCGCCTAATTGCACCGTCGAACGTACCGACTGCATCCAAAAATCTGGCTGCCTTTGAAGGCGAGATTAAATCCGGCACGGGTTCCTACGATCTTTTGCTTTCGCCACGCGAGATAGAGCATATCCAATGGTGCGCGGCACAGTACCCATCCTATCACCCTGTCAACGACACGATTTCGGATCAATACGGACATCGCACTGCGTGTATATCGCCTTTCGATTGACGATATTGGCGGATGTCGCGATCGAGTAACGGATCGACTGTCAGAGCATATAGTCGGATCGTGTCATTCTTCGGAAACATGTGATGCATCGGATTAGCTTGGTTCAGCAGTTCGGCATGCGGGAAGTCGCCAATGGATCAATGTATCATCAGGAGAGAGGCGGCTGTCCGGGTTGGCGACGGAAACACCATGGTCCGGGTATGAGCTTGAAGACTTTCAATCGATCCGCGCCTATCTGCGACAGGCGTTCCGATTAACGAAGGAGGAGCATCTGGCCAGTCCTTCTGGAGACGCAGTTCCAGTGAAACATAACGGCATTGTTGGGGCTGCCAATCCATCGAGAATGATGATGTTAAAGCTGCCTTTTGCTCCACCATCACCACCCAATGGAGGCCTTTTCGCCGTGTACTCGATCTTACTCAAGCGCTGGTGAAAAGCTCAGCGGTGTAGAATTTCTCCGGCGCCAGCGGCTCCTTCACCGTTCCGAACTCCTGAAACATCTTGTTGAAGTCAGTGAGCCACTTGTTGACGGTGCCGTCCTTTGTGAACGCATCGAGTTCTTTAGCCGTCAGCATCTTGCGGCTGCGCGCGACCTTTTCCGTCGCCTCCTTCGGGGCATTCAGGAACGCCGTTGTAATCTCGATGGAATCGTCCAGATTGGCTGCGCGGTAATCCATAGCTTTCTTCATTACACGCAGGAATTTTTTCACCAGATCCGGGTTCTCATCGACAATCTCGTTGCGCGCTACGAATGTATTGATGAACGACGTCTGCGGATAAAAATCCTGATTGGAGGCAAGTTCCTTCATGTCCGGCACACGCGGCTTGATCGTATCGATCAGCGGATACCATATGCCCGCGCCATCGATCTGCTTCGACGTGAATGCGGCGACGACCGTGGCCGGGTCCATCGGCACCATCTCGATGTCTCCGATTGTCATACCAGCCTTGGTCAGCGCCATGCGCAGGATCATGTCACCGGAAGTCCCCTGTGGCACACCGACTTTCTTGCCTTTCAGGTCCGCCATCGATCCGATACCGGACTGGACAATGACGCGGTCGG
Organism: Terrirhizobium terrae; assembly: GCF_030323265.1. Taxonomy (GTDB): domain Bacteria; phylum Pseudomonadota; class Alphaproteobacteria; order Rhizobiales; family Rhizobiaceae; genus Neorhizobium. The sequence continues at coordinate 577,051 of NZ_CP104990.1, read as the reverse complement.
AAAAGCCTATATCGTTGACGCCGATGACCTTCGCCCGACCACTGGCAGGAAGCCAAAGCGCACCTGGGCCAATCGTGCCGAAATTCAGGCTGCCCGCCCCCATTGCCTGGATCTGGATCGGGCCATTGGTAAAAACCTTGACCGATGGTTCGATACCTTCAGCTTCCCAGAGGTTCCGTTCCTTGGCTATGGCCAGCACGCTGGCATTCGGAAAATCGGCGATGTAGCCGATAGTCATGTCGGCAGACTGGGCGCTGGCGCGTCCACCTATCGAAAACACGCTTACGGCGGCAGCAGTCGCCGCCGTGCTCATCAATGTGCGTCTCGTCAGCATGGTCATTCCTCCTTTGACGGGCTGATGGATTATCGATGCAATCAGGCAGCAGCCGCCGGGTGGTAAACGGACCGCCAGACCTCGTTGCGCAATGCGGAAAATTCCGGCGACAACCGAATATCCTCGGTTCGCGGATAAGGCAGATCGACGTTTATGACCTTGTGGAGCCGGCCAGGCCGCGCGGCCATGACGACCACCCGACTGGCGAGATAGACCGCCTCGTCGACATCATGGGTGATGAACATCACCGTACGGCGTTCCTTGCTCCACATGGTGAGCAATTGATCCTGAAGCTGTACGCGCGTTAAGGCGTCGAGCGCTCCGAAGGGTTCATCCATGAGCAGGATTTTAGGATTTACGGCATAAGCACGCGCAATCGCGCAACGCTGTTTCATGCCACCAGAGAGCATTTTCGGCAGTGAATTGGCAAAGTCGGTCAGGCCGACCAGGTCAATGAAATGGTCTGCAATCTTTCTTCGCTCCTGCTTCGGATGGCCGGCGATCTTCAGTCCGAACTCGACATTTTCCCGTACGCTCAGCCACGGAAATAGCGCGTATTGCTGGAAGATGACGCCACGTTCCGGTCCCGGTCCCTTCACTGGTTGATTGTCCACCAGCACCTGACCGGCGGTAGGCGGGGTCAACCCGGCCGCGATATTCATGGCAGTCGACTTACCACAACCAGACGGGCCGACGACGGTGATAAATTCACCATCCTGAATGTCCAGGGTCAGGCTCTCAAGCGCCGTAAAGGATATCTGACCAGAGATTTCGAAGGTCTTTCGGACATTGCGGAAGGATATTTTCGGGGTCATAGCTTCTCCTGCCACGCGGTCAGCACGCTATCGATGGCCATGACAATACGGTCCATAATGAGGCCCAGAATGCCGATCGAGATGAGGCTAACGAAGATGGTTGGCAGGTCGTAATAAAGTTGCGCCTGCTGCATGCGGAAACCGAGACCGGATTGCGCTGCGATCAGCTCGGCGGCGACCACAGTCGCCCAGGAAGAGCCAAGGCCTATTCGCACTCCAACCATAATGTAAGGTAGGGAGGCCGGCACGATGACCCGACGAAAGATGGTGAAATCATTGGCGCCAAGCACCCGGGCCGCATTGATCAGTGTCTTGTCGACACCGATAACACCCTGGTAGGTGGCGACGACGCTGGATAGAAAGGACGCAAGGAAAATTACGAAAATCTTCGGTGTTTCCTCAATGCCGAGGGTGACGATGGCAAGCGGAATGATGGCAAGCGGCGGTATGGTTCGGAAGAACTGAACATAGGGCTCGATAATCGCCCGAGCGGTCTTGTACCAACCCATCAGGAAGCCAACCGGAATTGCAACGGCAATTCCGAGCGCAAAGCCGGTAAAGACACGCGCTAGGCTTGCCAGCGCATCCGACCACAAAAGACCGTTTTCAGCCTGGATCATGGCCTGACTGGCAACGGCAAGCGGCGTCGGCAGGCCAACAACGCCGGATGATGTGACCAAAGCCCAGGCCGCGACGCCGACAATGACGGCAAGGATGTTGATTGTCAGCATGCCGAGGGGCTGCGACAGCAAGGAGGGGCGGTTTGCCCCTTGCGAACTTTTTCTGTGTCTGCCAATGCCAAGATCACTCCTCCCAGGTGTTCGCCAGCCTCGCATCTCCGTTCAAATCAACGTGCCGCAGCCATCACATCCCGTGTCTTGAAATTCGAACTGATCAGCCAGTCACGCATCACGTCAAGCAGCTCGCGTTTGCGGTCCGCGTAAGCTGGATCGCTCCACAGGTTGCACACTTCCTTTGGATCACTTTCGAGATCGAAGAGCTGCCCGTCCTCCGATCCCTTGAAATGCACCAGCTTCCATCTGTCGGAGCGCACGCCGGTCATGAACTCGACGCCGCCGGCCATGGCGACATCGCCGATCTGTTCGCAGAAAACATGCGTGCGCGGTGTCCACTCCATGCCTTCGAGTGCGTACTTCAGGCTTTTCGCCTCGAAACTTTCAGGCGGTGTAATACCGGCGTAATCGAGAATGGTAGGGCCGAGATCGAAGAGCTGGCAGAGCCCCTCTATGGCACGCCCTCCTTCAAAGCGACCGGCAGTCGACCAGATAATGGTCGGCACGCGCGTGACGATATCATACATCGACCATTTCTGGATCAGGCCATGCTCGCCAAGGCATTCCCCATGATCGGAGGTGAAGATGACGATGGCATCTTCAAGATACCCCCGCTCCTTCAGTGATTGCAGCAATTCTCCGACTTTCTCGTCGATCAGGGTGACATTGCCGAGATAATGCGCCCATAGACGCTGCATTTGGTCCTCGGTCGGATCAAGGCTCCAGACGACGGAATCGTGGTCGACATCGACGTCATGCTGGCGCTTATCCTTCAGTTCCTGATGCAAATTTTCGAGTTCTTCCCTGCTTGGCTTGGGCAACGGCAGATCGTTGCGCTTGAGATAGGCGTCAGAGTAGCGTTTTGGTGGGTCAAACGGCGGGTGCGGGCCGGGAAAGCCGACCTGGAGAAACAGCGGTTTCGTGGGGGATATGTCTCCACCCACCATTTGGCCATGTCACCGACAAAAGCGTCGGAGTGCATTTTCTCCGGCAGCTCCCAATCGAAACAGCCAAGACTGTTGCGGTAGTCCTGGCGCTTGCGATAGGTCTCGCGCTGCTGCTTGACGAGACCATTGGCGGCCAGCGCCTTGTCCCACTCGTCAAAATACCAGCGCCCCTCCATGTAACGGTCCTTATTTTCCACGACATAACGCTCGTGAAAACCGGAATCCGAATTGTAAGGAATGGTATGCATCTTGCCGACATTGACGCAGCGATAACCGGCGTCGCGTAACTGCTCCACCCAAGTATGCTGCCATTTCTGACCATTTGCCAGAACGCCGGTCGTGTGCGGATAGTAGCCGGTAAACAGGCTCGCCCGAGATGGCACGCAGCTCGGCGCCGTTATATGGCAGTTGGTCAGAGCCACACCCTTCTCCACCAAAGCGTCGAGGTTGGGCGTATTGGCATAAGGAAAACCAAGCGCGGCGATGGAATCGTAGCGTTGCTGATCCGTCATGATCAGAATGATGTTCGGCCTGTCAGCCATCAAATACTTCTCCTCCACGCAACCGTGTTCCGGTGACGCCTCGCGCATCTGAAAGGCCGCTCTCCTCCGCCTTCCACTTGCCTTATGTTAAAAACGATGGCACAAAGTTATCGTTAACGCAACGATCACTCTTGATCTTTTTTAACATCTGCGAATTGGGGAAATCGAGGTCATGAAGCGGGTAGCGCAGGAAGGTGAGGTACGGCCGGTGCCCACGTTAGCCTCGATCGCACAAAGAGTTGGTGTTTCGGTCAATACAGTGTCCCGCGCGCTCAGGGCGCCAAACACCGTTCGGGCAGACTTGCGCAAGCGCATTAATGTCGCGATGGAGGACCTCAATTATGTGCCGAACCGCCTTGCCGGTGGTCTCTCCGGCACAAGAACCGATATCGTCGGCGTAGTCGTCACGTCCCTCTACTACTCGGAATTCGCCAGTATTATCGACACACTGCAATCCGAACTTTTGGAAAGCGGCCTTCAGGTCATGCTAGCCAACACCCGTTACAACCCGGATCAGGAAGTAAAGCTGGTCCGCTCGCTGCTCAGCTGGCGACCAGCCGCTTTGGCCGTTATAGGGATCGATCACCCGCCGAAGGTGATAGAGCTTCTGCAGGCATCCGGCATTCCGATCATCGAAATGTGGGATACCGGCGGTGTCGTCATCGATACCGTTGTCGGCTTCGATCACGAAGCCGTCGGAAGGGCTCAGGCGCGGCACCTGATCGACATGGGATATCGGCACCTGGCCTTTGTTGGCAGCCTGCGGGAAAACGATAAGCGTGCTCAGAAACGTCTTCGCGGACTGGAACTGGAAGCTGAAGCCGCCGGCCTGCCCACTGTCGCGCGCATGACGGCACAACAGGGCGGAAGCCCGGATCTCGGCGATGCATTGGCGGAAGAACTGCTACGGCTGCACCCCAAGGTCGACGCCATAGCCTGCAACAGCGATGTCGTCAGTTTTGGTGTCCTGCGCGCGCTCGCCCGGCTGGGCAAAAGTGTTCCCGAAGACATCGGCGTGATCGCCTTCGGTGACAACGAGGCGGCCGCGTGCATCACACCATCGCTGTCGACCGTGCGGCCAGATCGTGAAAGCATCGGTCGACTGACCGCGCAAGCGATCGTCTCCCGCATCAATGGTGGCGAACCGACCAGAACGGATGTCGATTGGCAGCTGGTGACGCGCCAGAGCACGGCGCGCAACCGGACTTAAAAGCGACCCGGCCCACGAACATTCACATCACTCGCCGCTTTGCCGAGCATCGCTCTTGGGCGTACGGCCGGAATTTGCGCCGAGCCTTACGCTCGCAAGCGTCCAGCCTTGTGTCTTCAGTGCGCTTTCAATCCGCCATTTGAGGATGGCATCGATCAGCTTCCTCTTGGTTTCCTCATGGACCGGATCATCCCAGAGGTTGTTCATTTCCGCCGGGTCAGCATCCATATCGAACAACTGCCCCTCATCGCTATCGACGAAATGCACGAGTTTGTAGCGCGGGCTGCGGATCATCGTCATGAATGTTGTACCGCTGAATATTCGGTCGCCAGCATGCTCGGAGAACACGTAATCGCGCGGCACGCAATCTTCCCCACTCAGGTAGGGCATCAACGATTGCGCCTCCATCCAGTCCGGCACCGCCAAGCCGGCCATTTCCAGAACCGTGGGGGCAAAATCAAACAGCGAGACAAGATCCTCGACCACCCTGCCTTGCGCGATCCGTCCCGGTGACCAGACGATTGCCGGCACCCGTACGCTGTGCTCGTACATCGACCATTTCTGGCTGTGACCATGATCGTTGAGACTATCGCCATGGTCGGAGGTAAAGATGATGATCGTATCGTCCAGCACGCCGCGCCGTTCGACCGCTTCGATCAATTTGCCGATTTGCGTGTCGATCATCGAGACGTTGGCGAAATAGTGCTGTCGCTGGCGACGCATTTGCTGCGGCGTCGGATCAGGCAGATGCACGACGGCATCGTGATCGACCGCCAGATGTTGAGCGCGCAGCTTCTTTAGAGCATTCGGCTGTGCGTCAATATCCTCCCGATCGTGGATCGGCTCGGGCAGAGCGGCATCAGCATAGATGTCGAGATATTCCTTAGTGGGGTCATAGGGCGGATGAGGGCCGGGAATACCGATCTGCAGGAAAAAGGCTCGTCTCCGGCGTAAGTATCCAGCCACATCTGCGCGAGCGCGGAAACAAAATTGTCGGAGTGCAGATCCTCCGGAAGGTTCCAGACGAATGCTCCGAGTGACGAACGATAATCCTCACGTCGGCGATAGGTTACCCGGCTCGGCTTCTCATAACCACGTGTCCAGATAGCCTTGTCCCATTGATCGAGATAGAACGGCAGGCGTGGCGTTGCACGATCCTTGTTTTCGACCACATGGCGCTCATGGAAACCGAAAGAATCCTCAAACGGAGACGTATGCATCTTGCCGACGTTGACGCAGCGGTAGCCAGCTTCGGCCAGCAATTGCACCCAGCTGAAGGCCCAGGGTTCGTCATTGCGAAAGACGCCATTGGTATGCGGATAGACGCCGGTGAAAAGGCTTGCCCGTGAGGGCGCGCAAGAGGGTGACGTTACATAGGTCTGGCGGAAATAGGTGCCTTCCCGCACCATGCGATCGAGATTGGGCGTCTTCATGTAGGGAAAGCCGCCCGCTGCGATCGTATCGAACCGCTGTTGGTCGGTGATGACGAAGATGATGTTCGGCTTCTTGCTGGATAATGACACCTGTTCCTCCCTGTCCTATCCTGTCTCGCTGCCGTCACGCAGCCAGGCCATTTCAAAGTCTTATGATCATGCTATGCCTGCTGCAGAGAATTCGGGGCACGAGGAGTGAGCCGGCGATGCAATCGCGAGTGCTACCGAGGTCCGAAAGTAAATGGAAAGCGTATGGCGACCGTCCTGATAACTGGCTGCGATCGCGGCCTCGGCGAGGAATTCGCGCTTCAATATGCCGCTTCGGGATACAGGGTGATCGCGACCTGCCTCGATCCGGACGCCTTCACCGAAAAACATGGCCCCGGCCCCAACGTCGAACTGGTAAGGCTCGACGTGACCGACGAAACGGCGGTTCTTCAACTGGCGGCACAGTTGGATGGCGTCGCGATCGATGTCCTGATCAACAACGCCGGTATTCCTGGCCCGCACCCTGTGCTCGGAGAGACGGATCTGACGCTCTGGCGCAGCATGCTGGAGGTCAACCTGATCGCGCCTTTCGTCGTTTCGACGGCGTTCGCCGGACACGTCGCGCGAAGCGAGCAGAAGGTGATCGCGTTCATCACCAGCCGCATGGGTTCGATCGGCCTCAACAATACGGGCAGTTCCTACGCGTATCGCTCCAGCAAGGCTGGGCTCAACATGGTGATGAAGAGCCTTGCCATCGATCTCGGCCCGCGCCAGATCTGCGTCCTCGGCGTCCACCCCGGCAATGTCACGGTAGAACCGGGTCGCGGATTGACCCTGCCCGAGAGCGTCGCGAGCATGCGCGAAGTCATCGACCACTCGGGCCCGCACCAGACCGGCACCTTCTACAATTACAATGGCCAGATCCTCCCCTGGTAGCGGATCCTCACGACGGCAGGACGTCATAGGCGATGCGGAAACCGGTATTGCTAGACGCACTTTCTGCAGACAGCCCCATGCGGGCAGCGATGCGGTAGCGGTAGCAATAGCTCTTATGGCAGAGAAACGAGCCTCCCTTCAGCACCTTGTCGGCGGATTTCCTTGCCTGTTCGTTGCGGACCTTCGCCGCCTTCGAAAGCGACCGCACCTTGAAGGCATCCGCGCTCCATTCCCAGACATTGCCGGCGAGATTGTAGAAGCCGGCTTCGGACGGTTCGAAGCTGCGGGCCGGCGCCGTGCCGAAGTAGCCATCTTCCAGCGTATTGTGGCGCGGAAACTGCCCTTGCCAGATATTGCAGAATATTATCTCGTCGGTCGGCTCCGCGTCACCCCAAGGATAGCGGCGGTGGCGGTTGCCGCCGCGTGCGGCGTGCTCCCACTCCGCCTCTGTCGGCAGACGGCCGCCGACCCAGGCCGCGAAGGCCATAGCGTCGTTCCAAGACACCTGGGTCACGGGATGATCGAGCCGGTCAACAATGGAACTACCGGGCCCTTCCGGTCTATTCCAGGTCGCGCCGTCGATCCGCGTCCACCAGGGCGTGTTGGCGACGCCGCCGGTGACCATTGTCTGGTCCCTGAGGAGTGGAGAAAATACGGCAGACATGCCGAAGCGCTCTGATTCCGTCACATACCCTGTGGTTTCGACGAATTCGGCAAAGCGACGCACACTGACTGCCTCGACCTCCAGGTAGTAGTCCTGAAGCGATACCTTTCGCTCCGGCCCTTCGCCATCACTTGGGATGACTGGATCGTTGGTGCCCACGAAGGTCTCGCCGCCTTTTACCGTGATCGTCTCGGCCGGCCGACCGCTAAGCTTAAAATCTGCGCCTTCCGTCGCTGTCCGGCCTTGTCCGCCTCTCGCCACCCCAGAACAACATTCGCTCATGCCTGCGTTCCCGATACGATTCCTGCCTGTTGACCGGCATCATGCATCGCCGGCACCCGATGCTGCAAGGACTGGCAGAATCAGAGACAATCCCGACAGCAGTAACAGCAGGAATGCCAGACGCCGCAGGGCAATGGGCGACACTCGTGGAGGCCAGCGTCGTGCCGCAAAGGTAGCGACAAGCACGCCCGGCAGGCCGGCCAGCGCCCATGTCAGCGCGTTTGCGGGCCATTCTCCGGATGCCACGACAAGGATCAGACGAAAAATTGCGTTGATAGCAAACACGGCCACCAGTGTTTCGCGGATCGTGCTGTACGGCAGGGGTTGCCGGTAGAAATGATAGACCAGCGGCGGGCCGGCTGTCGAAAACAGCCCTCCCATGACCCCACCGAGCGCACCGAAGAATACGAAACTCGGCCTGGATGAGAGGACCTCGCGCGGGCTAGGCCGGAAGATCAGTTGCAGGCTGGATATGATGATGACGAGGCCCAGAACCAGCCGCAAAGCGGCGAGTGACGACGAAGCCAGCAGGTTCAGGAGCACATAGCCAATCAGGATAAGCGGAATGGCACCGGCGAGCGAAAGCGCGAACGGCGCTGCCGCAACGTCTCGCCATCCTTTTGCCAGTACCATCAGCGCATTGGCGAGCGTCAGGATGCTGACGATGATCGCCGCTTCCGGCAAGGGTACGAGACCGATGAGAGCCACCGCCCCCATCAGCAGCAGCCCGAAGGCAAAGCCCGTCAGCGTCTGTACATATGCCGCGACGAAGGACAGCAGGACGAACAGGATGATGCCATCAGACGGCATCACAGGCGTCTATCCGCAACGAGGCGTACCGTCTCGAATGGCGCCAGTTGTTTGAGATCGGGTTCGACCCCGAGACCCACACCTTGCGGGGGCGCGACCATTCCATCCTGAACGAAGGGCCAACGGGGTACGATCGCATCCCGTAGCGGATTGGGGTTGACGTCAATCTCCAGCATTCCGTCACCGCCGGCTGCGGCAAGGATATGCGCGGAGGCGACCAGGCCGATGCCGGCGCCGAGGAAGTGCGGGCAATACCGACGCCCTGCCGAACGCGCAGCGCGAGCAACGGCAAGGCAGCCGCTTGGCCCACCCCATTTTGCCGCATCGGGCTGGATGACCGATAGGCTGCCGGCATCGATCGCAGCCTGGAACGCGGCTTCCCCGATCAGGTTCTCGCCGCCGGCAAGCGGGGTCGCGGTCGATCGGGAAAGCTCGGCCCAGAGCGCATCGGACAGAATCCACCCGCACCGGCTCCTCCATCCAGCCGAGGCCGAGATCGTCGGTTGCCTTGAGGAAAGCGCGTGCCTGATCGGCGGAAAATCCCTGATTGGCATCCGCGTGCAAGGTCTCGCCCCGGCGGAGATCAGCATGCAGCCGGCGCAGGAGGCCGAGGTCCCGGTCGGAATCGAAGCCGACCTTGACCTTGAAGTCACGATATCCTGCGGCCCGTGCCTCCGCCACCATGCGCTCCGCGTCGAGAATATGAATGCCGCTCGCGTAGGCGCGCACTGTGTCCGTCGCGTCCGAGGACATCGCCTTCGCCAGCGGCAGACCGGCGCGACGCGCCGTCAGATCCCAATAGGCCATGTCGAAACCGGCAATCACCTGAGCATAGGGGCCCACTTCACCGGTCTGCAGCCCAAGGATTTCAGTGCTGGCGGTCAGGTCCTTCCAGACATCCGCTGGTGAGGACAGGGGCCGACCGAGGATACGCGGCACGATGTCACTTATGAGCAGGCGGGCGCGATGTTCGGCACCGCAGGCCGGCCAGTTGCACCAGATCTCGCCCCAGCCGACGGTACCCTTCTCGTCCTCGAGCCGGACGAAGACAGCCGGGCGATCAAGCATCGTGCCGAACGAGGTCGAGACCGGCTTCGCCAGCGGTACCCGAAAGACCAGGGCCTCCGCGGACACAATTGTTATGGCATCCTGCATCGTCACCGTCCCCTATTATCCGGCAAGAAAGCCGCCATCGACCGCGAATACTGTGCCCGTGACATAGTCCGAAGCCGGCATACAGAGAAACACCGCTGTTCCCGCCACATCCTCCGGCTTGCCCCAACGCTTCAGCGCCGTGCGCGAAGCAATGCGGTCGTGATGAGCCTGGTCCTTGCGTCCCTCGGCATTGATGGCTGTTTCGATGTAGCCGGGCGCGACGGCATTCACGCGGATGCCCTCCTCGGCCCAGGCGAGTGCGAGTGCCTTGGTCAGCATCACGACTCCACCCTTGCTGGCGCAGTAGGCCGGGATTCTGGGAAGTGCTGCGAAGGCATTCATCGAGGCGATATTGATGATCGAGCCGCGGGACGCCGCCAGATGCGGCTTGAACGCCATGCATATGCGGAACGTACCGGTGAGATTGACGTCCAATACCTTCTGGAACATCTCGATCTTGAACTCCTCGTCGCGGGCGAGGATACCGGCGCAGTTGACCACGGCATCGACCCGATCGAAACGGCCGGCGAACCGGCTGACCGCCTCGTCCGAAGTGACGTCGAGAACCTCGGGCGTTATGCCGTCCATGCTTTTGAGGCGGCAGCGATCCACGGCTGGCTGGTCGTGGCCGGTCACTGTCACGGTTGCGCCCCGCAGTCGAAACAGTTCCGCGATCGCCGAGCCGATGTCACCCGCCCCGCCGACGACCACGGCATGAAAGCCGGGCGGAAAAGTGAACGGATCCTGCATCATCGTGGCCTCGAATTACAATCACACTCTCAAGATACAACCGGGCGCAGGAGAGATCGCCGCGCCCGGTCCTTTTCCACTAGGCGGCAGCATAGCTCTGTGCAAAATCGCCCTCGTTCTTGATCGCCTGGAAGGCTGGTGCCGGTGCCTTCCAGCGCGGCGCCTTTTCGGCGGTCAGACGGCTGAGGCTGTCGAGGACGGCAACGCCTTCCTGCGCCAAGGACTTGGCCACGGCTGTGGTATCGGGGAAATGCGAACGGATCGAGTTGAGCCAGATCGTCCGGCCTGCGAGGAAACCGCCGGCGCCCGCCGCATAGGCATAATCGAGAACGAGCTCGAATTTCTCCGGGGCAGCACCGCCGGACAGGAGCACCCACGGGATGCCGGCATCGGCGCAAATCTTGCCGACCGCGTCGAATTCCTTCTGCGCGGTTTTCGCCGTTTCGCTGCCGTCACGGGCAGGCAGGCTGTTGGCGGCAAGCGGGCTTTCGAGCTTCAGAAGATCGACGCCATATTCCGGCTTGGCGAATTCGCGAACGCTTTCGATCACCAGTTCCGGCAGCTTGCTCGGGGACTCCACGTAATCGGCCGTGTGGCCGGCCGTGCCGAGGAACGGGAAGACCAGGAGTTCGAGCACGTAGGCGATGTCGAACCGCTTGCAGTCCTCGCCGATCTGGCGGACGAATTTCTTCTGGTGTTCGACCACATCAGGCGAGGCATCCGGGCGATACCATGCGAGCACCTTGACGGCATCGCCGCCGAGGCGGCGGATCTTCTCGACGCTCCAGTCGGCTATCGCCTTGGACTTGCGACCGCCTTCCGTCTCTTCGGTACGATGGTCCTCAAGCGTGACGATCAGGCCGCAATCGGCCGGCAGAACGTCGATCGCCGCTGGGATCGCGTAATTCGGATCGAACAGCATGGAGCTGCAATGGGGCGAGAGGTTCTCTACCAGAAGCCGTTTGGCGGTGATCACGTCGGAAAACGGCACCTGTGTCTTGTCGATGCCGCGCGCGGCGGCGATTGCTTCGAACAGCGGCGGACGCTGGTCGAGCGCAACCATGCAGAAATGGCCCTGCTTGTTGGCCAGCCGGGCAAGGCCACGGGATTTACCGAGTGTGAGCATGGTGTGTCCTTTCAAGAGACCTGATTTCATCGAATGTCGGTATGGCAGCGCGGCCGCCGGCTCGAGTGCATTTCAAGGCGGCGACTTCGCTGGCGAAGATCATGCTGTCACGGGTCCCGAGGCCGGCGCCGATGGCGAAGGCGTAGGCGCCATGGAAGACGTCGCCTGCGGCAGTGGTATCGATGGCGGTCACCTTCGGCGCAGGGATCTCGTGAACTTGGCCGTCTTCGAGCCAGACGACACCCTTGTCGCCACGGGTGACGGCGACCATGGAGGAACCGAACGAGGCCGCACGGGCCAGCGCCTCGCCTATATCGGGGCCGGCAAAGCCAGAGAGGCCAGGCTCGGAGAAGATTGCGTGATCGGTGAACGGCAGGAGACGCTCGAATACATCAGTGTCGGCGACATCGCCGTCAAGCACGGTGGGAACGTCCAGCTGCCGCGCCCTGGCAAAAAGCGCTTCGGCTCCTTGCGGCCAGCGTGGATCGGCAAGCACGCAGTCTGCATCCAGGCTCGAAAGCGGCAGCCAGCCCGGATCTGTTGGAAAGGACCCACGGAAATTGACGATCTGCCTCTCCCCGGCCTGATCGACGATGATGCCGGAGACGGATGAGGCGCCGTCTTCGAAAAGTCGGAAGCAGACGATATCGACACCTTCGGTCGTAAAGGCATCCGCCATGGCGCGGCCAGCATCATCCTTGCCCGCCCTGCCCCAGAAGAAAACCTTACCGCCCAGCCGCGCCACGGCAACAGCGGCATTGGCCGCCATGCCGCCGGGCTCGGTCAAGTGTTCTCCTGCCCGGATCTTCTCGCTGCCGCCGGAAAACGGCACCTGTACCCGCCAGATGCGGTCGAGCGCCGATAAGCCCAGGCAGATCACCTTCGGATGGGCATCGTCAGATATGGCTATCCCGCCGATCATCTGAGCGCCTTTCCGGATGCCTTATCGAAGACATGAGCCTTACCCGGTTGCGCAGCCAGCTTTAGCTGCTCACCGACTTTTGGCCGAAGCTCGGGATTGACCCTAGCGACCGTTTTCACGCTGGCGAGCGTGAAATGGATCAGCGTGTCGGAGCCCAGCGGCTCGACCAGTTCAATCGTCACGCCAAAGGCCTTCGGATCATCCGGGGCATGGACGAAATGCTCCGGACGGATGCCGAGTACGGCTTCCTGGATCGAGGCCAGTGCGGCCTTGGCTGTATCCGGCACGGGTGCCGCAAGCTCCTGCGCATCGGCGAGCACGAAGCCGTCTCCGGCACGTCGGATGTCGAAGAAGTTCATTGCCGGCGATCCGATGAACCCCGCAACGAACTGGTTCTCGGGAAGCTCGTAGACCTCTTCAGGCCGTCCGTATTGCTGGATTTCGCCGCTCTTCAAGACGACGATGCGGTCCGCCATCGTCATCGCCTCCACCTGGTCGTGGGTGACGAAGATCATCGTCGTCTTGAGCTCCTGGGAAAGCGCCTTGATTTCGGCGCGTACCTGGTTGCGGAGTTTGGCATCGAGGTTCGACAGGGGTTCATCGAACAGGAAGACCTTCGGATCGCGCACGATGGCACGGCCCATGGCGACGCGCTGGCGCTGGCCGCCGGACAGCGCCTTCGGCTTGCGGTCGAGGAAGGGCTCGATGTGCAGGAGGCCGGCCGCGCGGCGTACCCGCTGGTCGATTTCCGCCTTGGTCATGCTGCGCAGTTCGAGCGCGAAGGCCATGTTGTCGTAGACGGTCATGTGCGGATACAGCGCATAGTCCTGGAAGACCATGGCGATGTCACGCTTCGACGGCGGGACGTTGTTGACCTTCGTCTCGCCGATGAAGAGATCGCCGCCGCTTGAAGGTTCGAGGCCCGCGATGATGCGCAGCAGCGTGGATTTGCCGCAGCCGGACGGGCCGACGAAGACGACAAATTCCTCGTCGGCGATCTCAAGGTCGAGGCCCGGGATGATGGTGAGTTCGCCGAATTTCTTGACGAGGTTCTTGATGCTGATTGAGGCCATGGATCACCCGAAAGAAAGGACTGGTTTGATCAGCTTGCCTTCGGCGAAGCGGGCGAAATTTTCCGGCAGCGCGTCGAGCCCGAAGGCGGCATCGACGAAGCGGCGGTATTTTTCCCGGTTCTTTCTCAAGAGCTCGACGTTCGGCTCGAAATCCCTGATCGGGAAATAGAAGGTCCGGATCATGTAGAAATCCTTTCGGCGAAAGATCTTGCCCTCCTCGATCGTCCAGGGCGCGGCGTTTTCGCCGACCAGCATCAGGGCGCCGCGCGGCAGCACCAGTTCGATGCCGAGATTGCGGGCGGCATGAGCGCCGGAGCACTCGAAGATCAGCTTGAAGCGGCGATCCTTGGAACCGACCGGATGGGATTTGGCGCCGAAGGAGAGTGCGATCGAAAGCCGCTCCTCGTTCGGATCACTGACATGGATGTCGGTATATCCGAGGCTTTGCAGCGCCAGCACGACGCCGAGGCCGACCGGACCGGCTCCCGTGACCAGAACCGCTGAATTCTCCTCCGGTGGTACGAGCGGCATGGCGAAACGAACTGCATGGGCGGACGTGCCGATCGTGTCGAGCAGGAGCGGCGCCAGATCATCGTCGATATCGTCGGGCACCGGCAGAAGGCAGTTTTCCGGCACCGGCAGATATTCGGCATAGCCGCCCGGGCGGTTCCAGCCGATCAGGCTCGACACTTCCAGGCACATCTGCGTGTCGCCGGCCCGGCACGCCTCGCAGCGATCGCAATGCAAGGGAATGTAGACGACATTGCGCTGGCCGTGGCGCGGATGACCGGGTTGTTCGACCGTGCCGAAGATTTCGTGGCCGGCGGTGAATTCGGCACCCTTGTACCAGAGCTTGAAATCCGAGCCGCAGAGCGCGGTACGCTCGACCCTGACCAGAACCTCGCCCTCGCCGACGGCGGGAATGTCCTGATCCTCGATTGTGATGCGGCGGTCTCCATGAAAGACGGAGGCGCGCATGCGGGAGTTTTGTCTGTCGCTCATGATGGTCATCCTTTGACGGCGCCGAGAGTGAGGCCGGAAACGAGCCAGCGCTGGACCAGAATGGCGAGCACCAGGGGCGGCAGCGCGATCAGCGTTGCAGCCGCCATTAGCGATCCCCATTGGGTTGACCCCTCCCCGACGAAATTGAATGCGGCGGCGATCAGCGTTTTGGTGTCGGAGTTCGACAGCACCAGCGCGAAGAGAAAGAAGTTCCAGGAGAAAACGAAGGCGAGAATGGAAGACACCGCAATGCCCGAGCCGACCAGCGGCATCGCTATCTTCCATAGAACACGCGGAACCGAGCAGCCGTCGATCTGAGCCGCCTCGAAGACGCTGCGCGGAATATTGTCGAAGAACGGCAGCAGAACCCAGATGACGATCGGCATGGTGATGACCGCATGGCTGAGGATCAACGCCGTGTACGAGCCGATAAGGCCGACCTCGCGGAACATGATGTACCAGGGCAGAAGAAAGAGCGTGCCCGGCGCCATGCGTGCCGCAAGCGTCAAGATCGCCGGCCAGGTGACCCGCGACCAGGAGACGGCGAAGGCGGCCGGAATGCCGAAGATGAGACCGAGCAGAGTCGAACCGATCGTCACGACGAAGCTGTTCACCGCATAGGACAGGAACGGCGTGGTTTCCCAGAGAATGGTGTAGTTCTCGAAGGTAGGCTGGAAGATCAGCGTCGGCGGATAGGACGTCACCTCGAAGGATGGCTTGAAGGAGGAAAGCACCATCCACACGGTCGGCGCCAGGATGAGGATGCCGGCGATGGTCAGCTGAAGCGTGTTCAGCCAGTGGAGCCAGCGATCGGATTGTTGGGTTCCGTTCATCGTCTTCTCCTTACCAGGCCACGGCGGCGCGCAGGCGGTTGAGCATCAGGACGGCGACGAGCACAATGGCCGACAGCGTGATCATCAGCGCGCTGGCGTAGCCGATATTGAAGAACTCGAAGCCGACGCGAAAACCGTAGATGTTGAGCGTATTCGACGCATTGCCCGGCCCGCCCTGGGTGGTGATGTAGATGATGTCGAAGAAGCGCAGTAGGTCGACGCTGCGCAGCACCGCCGCGGTTACGATGGTCGGCAGGAGCAGCGGAAGCGTGATCTTCCAGAAGATGCGGGTCGGCGAAGCGCCGTCGATCTGGGCGGCTTCGTAGACGCTCGGCGGCAGCGACTGCAGGCCGCCGAGCACGATCAGTGCGACGTAGGGTGCCCATTGCCAGGTGTCGATCAAAGCGACGGTCGGGATGACCCAAGTCGGTGAGGCCAGCCATTCCGAGGCCGGCAGGCCTGCCGCCTCCAGTAAGTAGTTGGCCGCGCCGAGCGAAGGGTCGAGAATGACGAGCCACATCATGCCAGCCACGACCGGCGGCATCATGAAGGGCGAGATCAGCAGCGAACGCAGGAAGCCAGACAGCTTCTTGGAATGAAAAAGCAGCATTGCGAGCCAGATGCCGAAAAAGAGCTGCAGTATCATCGACAGGATGTAGAGCGCGAAGGTGACGTAGAGCCCGTTCCAGAACTCGCCGTCCTTCACCAGCGTCGCGTAGTTCGACAAGCCGGCATAGCTTGCTTCGCCGCTGCTGGAAAAGGACTGAAACCCGAGCCAGATCGTGTAGACGACCGGAAAGGCGATCATCGCGACGGTAAATATTACCGCCGGTGCCGATAAGGCCGCAAGCTGCCGTCCCTGGCTGTCGTTCAAGCCTGGTTTCATGGAGGGCTCTCCAATCACGTTCGAGGATTGGCGACCCCGCTCGCGGAGGGGACGCGATTTTTCAAAGGTGGATCAGATCACTTGCGGGCGATCAGGCCGTCGAGCGCGCTATCGGCTGCGGCACAAGCCTCTGCGACCGGACGTTGATCGAGAAGTACGTCTTGCACGGCCTGCCCGATGTAATCGCGGGATTCAGGGTTGGCGACGATCGGATAGCCGACCTCCGAAGATCCCTTCGAGGCGAGTTCGTCGAGCGCCGCCTGCCAGCTGGCACGCACGGGAGCCTCCGAAATCCACTTCTTGTATTCCGGATCATCGGAAACCGAAATGCGCGGTGCGGCGATGCCCTGGATCGCCAGACGCTTCTGTATTTCCGGACTTGACGCCCATTGCACGAAATACCAGGCAGCATCCTTCTTGGCGCTGTTGGCGGAAATCGCCAGGCCCCAGCCGATGGCCGTCGGCACGCTGCCGGCTTCACCTTGCGGCAGCGGTATCACGTCCGTGTCCTCAAGACGTTCGCCACCTTCCATGATGGTACGCAGTTCATTGGAGGATTCAAAGGCCATTGCAGCCCGCCCGGCGCGGTAGAGCGCCGAAATCTGGTAGAAGCTGTAGTTGGACGAGCCCGGCGGGCCGAAATCCTTGAGAAGGCCTCCATAATAGCTGATCGCCTTCTGGCCGGCCGGCGCGCACAGGGCGGACTTGCCGTCGACGATATACTGGCCGCCCATGTTGTGAAGTACGTTGCTGAACGTATAGGCGAGCGCTGCCTTCAGACCGCGCGAAGTGATCGGCGTCATGCCGCTTTCGCATTCGCTGATCTTCTTTGCGGCGACTGCAAGGTCGTCAAGTGATGCAGGCTTGGAGATCCCGCATTTCTGGAAGATATCAGTCCGGTAATAGAGAAGCGGCCCTTCAAGGTTGAGCGGCACGCTCGTAAGTTTGCCGTCAAAGGTTGCCGCCTTGACGAGCGCCGGGCTAATGCCGCCAAAATCGTAATCGGGTGCGGCGTCTTTCTGTGCATAGTCCGAAAGATCCGCGTACCAGCCAGATGCGGCGAACTGCTGCCCCTCGCGTGAGGCCAGCGTCATGAAGACGTCGACTTCATCGCTCCTGGAATTGAGCACGGTCATCAGGCGCTGGCGCATTTGCTGCTCCTGATAGGAATCGACCTTGAGTGTGATGCCCGTCAGCTCAGTAAACTCATCCTTGTAGGTCAAAAGAGCCTGCGACCATGGATTGTTGTTGGCCAGAAATGAAACCGTCTCACCGTCATGCGCTTTCCAGTCAAACGCTAGAGCAGGACTGACCGCACCCACGATGAATGTGCAGGATGCAAATAAAATACGGACTGCGGAGATTTTCGTCATGCTTTCCTCCACTTCGCCGCCATTTGGCGGTTTCCAACGCTCCTCCTCGAGCGACATGACCGAGCGTTTCTCCCGAACATTGATCATGTAACCGGTTACATAGACTTACCTTTGCTGTGCTGTCAATCATGATATTCAGCATAATTTATCTCTGCAATGCAGCATGAAATTCGTTTGACAAAGAGGGGAAAGCCATCGCTAAGCTAATGTAACGTTACAAGCGGATTGATCTATGGGTGGTGAAAAGGAAAAGACGGGAATACGGGCGATAGCGCGGCTTTCAGGCGTATCCACCGCGACAGTCTCGCGCGCGCTCAACAATCCCCAGAGCGTCAGCGAGGAGCTGCGGCTGCGTATCCAGTCCATCGTTGACCAGACCGGATATGTGCCGCACGGCATGGCGCGCGCTCTTTCGAGCAACCGCACCCGCACGATTGGCGCCATTATCCCCACGATTGACAACGCCATGTTCGCGCGCGGCATCGAAGCATTGCAGAAATACCTCTCGACGCGCGGCTACATGCTCATCCTCGCCACCAATGGCTATGACATTGATGTTGAACTTGAACAGGCCCGCAATCTCGTCGGCCGCGGCATCGATGGATTAATCCTGCGCGGCGACTGCCATCATCAGGCATTGAAGGACCTTCTCGTCGCCCGCAACATCCCCTCCATCAATGTCGGCGTCTATAATCCGAGTGGTGACTCTGCCAGCATAGGCGTTGACAATGAGGCAGCCGCCTATCGGGCAATGATGCATCTGATCTCACTAGGACATGAAAAAATCGGCATCGTCAGCGCACTGCAGCGGAACAATGACCGAGCCAGCGCCCGTATCCGCGGGTTCCGGCGCGCCCTGACGGAAAACGGCCTGGATCTTCCTGGCCGTTGGCATATCGAAGTCCGCTACACGCTCGATGATGCTCGAGAAGCAGCCCGGCAAATGCTGATAGGCGACAACCCGCCGACGGCCATCGCATGTGGCAATGATGTTTTGGCCTATGGCGTCATGCTCGAAGCCGAACGCCGGGGTATGCATGTTCCCCGAGATCTGTCGGTCGTCGGCTTCGACGACCTGGATTGGAGTAGGCATCTCAGACCGGCCCTCACGACACTGCATGTACCGACCGACGTGACATGGAAAGGCGCTGGAGAATATCTGCTCGCAACCTTGGATGGGCATAGAGTTCCCAGCCATTACGAGATCGATTATTCACTTATCATTCGCGAGTCGACCTGCGCGCCGGATAAGAAATGAAATCCCTTTTAAGATCCTAAGCGGATTAAAATTGTGAACCCACCCAAAGCTCTAAGGGAAACAAATGTTCTTACTGCGAAAAGCTGGTCTCTAATCCTGACACAAGTCTGGTGGTTAGCAGGACGTGTTTTCCCCTATCTTTCACCGATTTGACCGTCTCCAGGCGCCTGCTCGTTGTCAGCCAGATTTGCAATAGAAAGGCGCTCAAGGGAGGTTCGGACGGCGTTGTCGGCGCCACGCGTGATTCGCTCGAATGCTCTGTCCTCACTTGATCTCCGCCAAGTTTCGTCCCTTTCGAAGCCGCAAGATGTTGCTCTCTCACCTGAAAGATAATGTCGCGCAGCGCCGCGAGTTCAACCTGCCGGCCCTATTGTGAACATGCTTCCCGTCATCTCACGCTACGCTGCTCCGCTCGTGAGCGGCATAAAGTGCGTGGTATCGTCCATCGGCCTTCATCGGTAGGTGGTCGCATCCACTCTCTTTCACGATGTCACCTTCGACAACAATGATTCGGTGGCATTGGTAATAGTCGCCAGCCGATGAGCTATGGCCAGCTTCGCGCGACCCTGCGAAAGTTCAGCAAGCGACCGCTGAATAGCCCGTTCCGTCTCGCTGTCGAGCGCCGAGGTTGCCTCATCAAGAATCAGGATCGGAGGATTCTTCAAAAAGATGCGGGCAATCGCCAGTCTGCTTCTGTCCGCCGGACAGTTTAACCCCGCGCTCGCCGATCACCGTATCGAAACCGTTGGGCTAGAGCCCTAAGACATCGTCAAGACGGGCACGGCGTGCGGCCTCGGTGATCTCGCTCTGGCCGGCTTCGAGATGGCCATACGCGATGTTCTGCCCGGCGCCGAATGGCCTTCAGGACAAGGCTTCTCTGTCACTACTCCGACTTCGCCGAAAACGGGTCGACCGGTGCGATCCTGCCGATGGCGCGCTCAAGCACGGCGCCGGCTTCGAGCAGGCGGCGGTCGGCGAAGCGCGTTGCCAGAAGCTGCACGCCCATCGGCTTGCCCGGCACGGTTCCCACCGGCACCGACAGGCCGGGCAGTCCGATCGTCGGCGTTCCCATATAGGGCGCGCAGACATTGTAGAACCATTCGACATCGAGATCGTCGGACACATCGAGATCATCGATCATCGGCTTCGCCCAGCTGACGGCGGTCAGGACCAGCGGCCACTGTTCGAGGAAAAGCTGCCACTTGCGCAGAAGGCGAGCACGATGTGCGATCGCATCCAGCATACCGTCACGGCTGTCGATCACCGGTACGCCTTCGAGCTGGACTTCGAGCATACGTTTCATCTTCCAGTCGCCATGGGCTTCCATCAAAACGCCGAGACCGCCGCGCATCTCGTTGCCGAGAATGAGGCGCCAGTGATCGACCAGCTCCTGAAGGACGGCGTAGGCACTTCCTCCACTTCGTATCCGGCGTCGGCCAGCATGGCCGCCGCCTGGCGGATGGCGGCGCTGACTTCAGGATCTGCCGGGCTTTCATCCGTCTCCGCAACAACGGCCACCTTGCAGGGGCGATGGGCAAGCGGTTCGAAGATGTCGCCTGCCGGCACCTGCCAGATATCGTTCGGATCCGGGCGGCTCATCATCTGCATGCCCAGCCTGATATCCTCCAACGATCGGGCAAGAACGCCCTGCACCGCCATTAGCTGGGACACGATCTTGCGCTCCGGCATGGACGGGCTTGTCTGGGGGATGAGCCCCGATGTCGGGCGCAGGCCATAGACGCCGCAGCAATAGGCGGGGTGGCGCACAGAGCCGCCGATATCGTTGCCATGGCCAATCGCGCCGATACCAGCCGCGACGGCGGATCCGGCACCGCCCGACGAACCACCGCAGGTGATCGCCTTGTCATGCGGATTGAACGTTGCGCCATGCAGGTCGTTGCTGGTGAAGGCGCGCATCGAATAGGCCGGCGTATTGGTCCGCCCGAGGATCGGCAGACCACCCGCCCGCACGGCAGCGATCGTCGAAGAATCCTGCTCGGCCTTGTGATCCTTGTTGGCAATGACGCCGTTGGTCGTGGCGCGGCCCTTGAAATCGACATTGATCTTCACCGTCATCGGCACGCCGTGCAGCGGACCGGCAGCCCCATGCTTGCGCAGGCTCTCGTCAGCCGTCTTGGCCTCCGAAATCGCGGTCTCCGGCATCGTATCGACGACGGCGTTGATCGCGGGATTGACGGCATCCATACGCGCAATCGCGCTTTCGGTCGCCTCGACCGAACTGATGCGGCCGGACCTGATCCCGGCAGCCAGTTCCGCCGCCGTCCATTGCCAGAGTTCGTTGCTCATCGCCTGTCTCCCAATATGTCCTTGAAATTAAATGTGCCGTCACGCCTGGATCGTCGGTTGAGCACGACCGGCAAAGAATGACCTGCCCGGCACGGCGTCCAGAAGTCGCCTGGTGTAGTCACTTCGCGGGTTCTCGAAGAGCTCTTCCGTCGCCTGCTCTTCTTCGACCTGTCCCTTGCGCATGACGAGCACGCGGTCGGCGATCTCGCGAGCGACACGAAGGTCATGCGTGATGAAGACCATCGCAAGCCCCATCTCCGCCTTCAGATCGTTGAGCAGATCCAGAACCTGCGCCTGGATGGAAACGTCGAGCGCCGAGACCGCTTCGTCGGCAATCAGGATTTCCGGCTGCAAGGCCAGGGCACGCGCGATACAGATGCGCTGGCGCTGGCCGCCGGAGAATTCGTGCGGAAAGCGATCGAACGCCTGCGGCCCGAGCCCGACCCGCTCCAGCCATTGCTCGGCGAGCTTTCGCGCATCTGCCCTGCTGGTCCCGAATGCCATCGGGCCGCGGCAGATGCTCTCGCCTACCTTCAGGCGAGGATCGAGCGAGGAATATGGATCCTGGAAGACGATCTGCGCCTTGCGGCGGAAATCACGGAGATCCCTGCTGTTCATCCCCCGCACCGAAGTGCCGCGCCAGACCACATCACCCGCATCCGGCTCGATCAGGCGTAGAAGAATGCGCGCCAGTGTCGATTTCCCGGACCCGCTTTCGCCGACCACCGCCAGCGTGTCTCCTGGAGACAATTGCCAACTGACATCCTGTGCTGCCACCACCTCGCGCGGCTTGGCGAAAAGCCCCTGCCGTGAGACGAAACGCTTCTGCAATCCCCGGACTTCGAGAACCGGCGCCGCCTGTCTTGCGGCGTGGCGAAAAGCGCCCTTGCCGGGCACGGCGTCGAGCAACATCTGCGTATAGGCTTGGGATGGCTCTTTCAGCACGGCATCCGCCGGGCCGCTTTCAACGATGTCGCCCTTCTGCAGAACAACCACCTTGTCGGCGATGTCGGCGACCACGCCGATATCATGGGTTATGAACAGGACACCCATGTTGTGAGACTTCTGCAGGCTCTTGATCAGATCGAGGATCTGGCGTTGTGTCGTGACATCGAGCGCCGTCGTCGGCTCGTCGGCAATCAGGAGTTTCGGATTGTTGCAGAGCGCCATGGCGATCATCACTCGCTGCCGCTGCCCGCCCGAAAGCTGGAAGGGATAGGAGTGGCGCAGCCGCGGCGGATCGGGCAAGCCGACCTGCTCGAACAGTTCCTCGACCTTGGCGACCACTTCGCGGGCAGAAATGGAAGCCCGATGGGTTCGGATGGCTTCGGCAACCTGTTCGCCGACACGCTTCAAGGGATTGAGCGCCGTCAGTGGCTCCTGGAAGATCATCGAGATCTGGTCACCGCGCACGGTGCGTCGCGCTGCGGGAGGCAAGGCCGCGAGATCGCTGCCGCCAAACATCAGCGAGCCACCGTCAACGGCGATGCCGGGCGGCAGGAGGCCGAGAATAGCATGAGCGATCATCGACTTGCCGGAACCGGATTCGCCGACCAGGCAGACGATCTGGTTCTCCTCGATATCGAAGCTGACATTCGAGACGGCATGCGTCCGGTCAGCACCCTTCGGCAAGGCGATGGAGAGGTTCTGCGCGGAAAGAAGCGTCATGAGCGCGAGATCCTCGGATTGAGGGCATCATTGAGGGCTTCGCCGATCAGGTTTATCGCGACGGCCGTCAGCAGGATGGCAAGGCCGGGAAACACGCTGGCCCACCACGCCTGCCGGATCACGGTGCGGCCGGCACCGATCATGTAGCCCCAGGACATGAAGTTCGGATCGCCGAGCCCCATGAAACTCAGTGCCGCCTCGATCAGGATCGCTGACGCAACCGTCATGGATCCGGTGACGATGATCGGCGACATCGCGTTCGGAATGACGTGGCGAAGCAGGATGGACAGGGCCCCTGCCCCTGACAGCGCGCCGCCTGAACGAATTCGCGTGCCGCAATACTCTTGACCTGGATGCGGGTCAGCCGCGCCAAAGGCGGCCAGCTGACCAGACCGATGGCGAGGATGATCGTACCGATCGACGGCGTCAGGATCGCGACAAGCAGGATCGCCAGCACGAAATTGGGAATGGTCTGGAAGATCTCGATGAAGCGGACGATCAGATGATCCGCCATCGGGCCCGCAAAACCTGCTATCGCACCGAGCGTGACGCCGAGAACGAGCGCGGCAACCGTCGAGGCGATGCCGATCATCAGCGAGACGCTTGCTCCATGCATGATGCCGGAGGCGATATCACGTCCCATCGTATCGGTGCCGAGAAGCGCGCCTTGGGTTCCCGGGCCTTGCAATGGCGAACCGACCATGTCCCAGGGCGACCCCGGGTAGACGACCGGTGCAAGTGCTGCGGTGAGGCAGACCAAAGCCAGGATTGCCAGGCCTAGCAGGCCGGACGGTTGGCGGAGAAACGTGCGGATGCTGTCGGTCATCGTATCATCTGACTGCGAGGCGAGGATCGACCAGACGGTGGATCAGGTCGGTGAGAAGGTTCACGCAGATCACCAGGATCGACATGACGAGGAAAAGGCCGAGCAGGACCGGATAATCGCGGCTGGTCACGGCGTCGAAGATCAGCCGGCCAAGACCGGGCCAGGAGAAGACCGTCTCGACCACGACTGCACCGCCGACCATGGCGCCGACCTGAAGTCCGGCGAAGGTGATGACGGGCAGCGAGGCGTTGCGCAGCATGTGCCCGCGCAGGATCGCGCCTTCCGTCAGCCCCTTGGCGCGGGCGGTCTTGATGTAATCTTCGGCCGCCACCTCTATGACCGAGGACCGCATCAGCCGAGCATACATCGCCATGTAGATGCCACCGAGGGTCAAGGCCGGAAGGCAAAGGTGCTTCAGCACATCGAGTGCATAGGCCATCGGCCCAAGGCTTCCCGCCCGCATGCTCGCATAACCGAAGGCAGGCAGCCATTCGAGCTGGATCGAGAAGAGCAGGACCAGCATGAGGCCCAGCCAGAACACCGGCGTCGCGTAGAGGATCAAAGCCAGCAGCGAAATGACGAGATCGGAGATCTTGCCATGGCGGATGCCGGCCAATGCACCGAACACCACGCCGCCGATTAGCGAGATCAGGAATGCCGAGAGGGTCAAAAGCAATGTCGGGCCAAGGCGTTCGACAATGAGATCCTGCACCGGACGCCGCAGGCGATAGGAATATCCGAGATCGAGCGTCGCCACCTTACCGAGATAGGAGCCGAGCTGCACTAGATAGGGCTGATCCAGACCATATTCGGCTCGCACCTGCTCCAGAAACTTTTCGTCGGTCGCGCCTGACTGGCCGGCGATCACCGCGGCGGGATCGCCGGGCGCGGCCCGCACCAGAACGAAATTGATGGTGGCGATGACGAAGATCGTGATCACGATCCCCGCCACCTTGGAAAGAATGCTGCGCAGAGACATTACGAGGCCCAGCGCGCCCGTCCGAACGTTCCGTTCACGCCGATCGCCGTATCGATGAGGTTTTCCAGCCGCGCGTCATGGATGGTGGGGAACTGCTGCTCCGTCATCCACAGAACCGGCAATTCGTCTGTGAGGATCTTCTGGACCTTGCTGTAGAGTGCCGCCCGTTCCTCATCGGAGGTCTGCACTGCTGCGCGGTCGAAAAGATCGTCCACCTCCGGGTTGGAATAACCTTCGGTATTGGTGAACATCACACCCTTGCGGATGTTGGAGCTGATATAGCTGCGGCCTACGCCGAGGGCTGGATCGCCGTTCTGATACAGCATGTTGGACGTGACCTCGAATTCCCAGTTCGAAACCCGCTGGGCGAAGCCACCCGGATCGGTGGTCTCAAGCACCACTTCGATGCCGCCCTGCTTGAGGGCCTGGCGGAAATATTCGGCAAGCCGCGTCCACATTTCACCGAACGGCACGACCAGGAACTTGATCGAGGCACGGACACCGTTGGCATCCGGCTTGAGGCCCATCTCGTCGAGAAGCGCGGTCGCCTTGGCAATGTCGGTCTCGTAAAGGGTGACGTTCGGATCATAGAAGCGCGTCGTTGATGCGATCGGCCCGGTCGCAGGCTTTCCGAGGCCGAAATTGATCTTGTCGACGATGAACTTGGGATCGAGCAGATGCCGGACAGCCTTGCGGAAACGCAGATCGTCGAACGGCTTCGTTCGCAGGTTGAGCTCATACCAGAGAACAGGGCTGAAGAACTCGTAGCCCTTGGTCGTCATGGTCAGGTTTGGCATGGACGAAAGGCGCGGCACATCGAAGGGCTCGATATCGGCAAACTGCGAAAGCTGGGCCTCGCCTGTCTCCATCGCAACGGAACGCGACGCGCCGTCCGGAACGATCTTGTAGTAGATCTCGGTGAGCGCCGGCTGGCCTTCGAGGTAATAGTCCTCGTGGGCAACGAGATGGATGTGGCTGCCGCGAGACCATTCCTTCAGCTTGAAGGGGCCCGTGCCGATCGGCATGTCGTTGGCCGGGTTCTTCCGGTAGTCCGTACCTTCGTAGATATGTTTCGGCGCGATCGGCGCCGAGCTCGTCTCGAATGCCAGAATGAACGGGGCGAACGGGGTCTTGAGCTTGAAGACGACGGTGTGATCGTCCGGCGCGGTGATGCTTTCGCAACGCTCGAACACGCCGCGGGCGCGCGGATGAACTTCCTTCAGCATGACGTCGCAGGAGAAGACCACGTCGGCCGAGGTAAAGGGCTTTCCGTCATGCCACTTGGCATTCTTTGCCAGATAGAACGTATAGGTCAGCCCGTCCTCGGAGACCTCCCAGCGCTCGGCAAGCTGCGGCTGCGGCTTCAGGTCGAAATCGTAGCTGAGCAGGCTCTCGTAGATCTTGCCGCCGATCGTGCCGGTCGGGATCTGCTGGTTGAGGGGCAAAACCAGAATTGGCGGCTCGGGATTGATGATGGCCGTCAGACCACCGGACGCGCCCTGCGCATAGGCGACGCCATCATTGAACATCCGCAGGGCCGGCAGAGCGAGGCCGGCAGCCAGAAGCATCTTGTTGAAGCCACGTCTCTTCATCGTCCCAGTCCTTTTGTTCTATCGTTCCCGAAGCCTTTTCGGCCATTTGAAAAACCATAACAAAAGGCGAAAAATTCGAACAAGCGGGCTGTCGGCTTTGGTGTGGCATCTGTCGGGTTTGAGGTCGATAAAAACGCCTACGCCGCAAGACCGACAGTTAGAGTGCATGCACGTTTCTGAAAGCCGGAGAGAAGCTGATGGACGCTGGCGTCCGCGAATTCATCCAAAGCGCAACACTTCTGTTCATTGCCTCGAAAAGCCCTGAAGGCACGCTGGATGTGTCGCCGCGCGGCGGCCAACCATCCGTGCTGTGGCCGGATGACCAGGGTCGCCTCCTGCTGCCCGACTACATGGGCAACAAGCGGCTGGACACGATCGGAAACCTGCTCGGTAACCCGGAAGTCATGCTGGTCATACTCAGCCGCGGCGCCAACAGGTTCCTGCGGGTCAAGGCGCATGCGCAGGTTTCCACCCGCGCCGAAGACATCGCAATCTTCCCCGCGGACCAGAACCGGCCGATGACGGCGATCGTGCTTGAACCGATCGAGATCGAATTCGTCGAAAGCCCAGCCTTCGAGGGCGCCGGCTTCTGGCTGGACCCGAGCGCGCGCAAGCCGCCGCTCGACATGATCGGCTACTACCATTCCGACAAGACCATGCATAAGGATGCCGGCCGGCCGTCGGTGCCGAAGCCGACGATCGAAGAGAGCCGCCTTGTCCAGGCCGGAATCAGAGACCTCTATGGTACGCCGAGCGAACTCGTGCAGACCAAGGTCTATGACGCAATCGGGTCCGGCGGCCTGGCCTTCATCGACGAGGCACTTTTCATCATCCTCGCCTCGGTGGCCGGCGACGGCGGCATCAGGCTGGATGTTCTCGGCGGCGAGCGACTGGAACTGAATCCAGCCGCCAACCGTCAATCCTTCCGGCTGCATCTGCCCGAGGACGCCGCCGGGGTCCGAAGCACCGGCGAATGCGCGATCGTCGCCACGGTTCCCGGTCGCCTCGAAGCCCTGCGAATGAACGGCCCCTACCGATCCGACCTGCCGGCAGGCCCCGATCGCTCGATCGAGATTGCACCGGACGAGATCTTCTTTCACTGTTCGGCGGCACTCACCCGGTCGCGGATCTGGGCGGAGCCGCTTTCGGCCGCCTGGAGCGGCCTTCGCAATTTCAGGATTTCCTCGACGCGTGATGAAAACCCGGAGGTCAAATCCTTCAATCTCGAACCGCTCGACGCTGCCTCGATCGGAGAGATCCAGCCCGGCCAGTATGTGACGATCGCCGTACCGAGCGACGCCACCCAGCCACAGCGCCGCCGCAACTATTCCGTCTCGGGAAGGCCGGCGGACCGGATGATCCGCATCTCGGTGCGAAAGGTCAGCGACAACGGCCTGTCCGGCCTTCTGCATGGACTGAGTGCCGGCGATGAAGTCCAGGTCGGCGTGCCGGCAGGTCGGTTCGTGTTCAAAAGCCCGCCGCAGAGACCGGTGGTCTTCGTCAGTGCAGGCGTCGGCATTACACCGCTCCTGCCGATGCTGGAAACGGTCGTGGCCGAATGCGCCGAACGGGATGTCTGGTTCGTCCACGCAGCCAGAGACACACACCATCATCTCTTCGCAGACGAGGTCCATGAACTCGCCGAGCGCTCGGGCGGCCGAGTAAGGCTATTTTCTGCCTATTCGCGCGCAACGGAAAACGAGATGTGCGACCACCGCGGCCGTGTCGATGCGGCGCTTCTCGACAGGCTCGTGTCGGCCAGGGATGCTGATTTCTACATTTGCGGACCGGAGGCTTTCATGAGCTCGCTTCGGAAGGAATTGGTCGCACTCGGCGCGGACAGCGACAACATCCATTTCGAGGCCTTCGGCGCTTCCGGCGAAGGCATGGCGGAGAAGCTTGCGGGCCTGCCCGACCGAAAGATCGTCTTCACCGGTTCCGGCAGGGAAGTAACATGGCAGTCCACCAGCGGATCGCTGCTCGATCTGGCGCTCAGCAACGGCATCAAGGTTCAATATTCCTGCCGCAATGGCGATTGCCAGTCCTGTGTCCAGAAGCTCGTGAGCGGAGCGGCAGACTATCCGATGGGAGAGCTGCCGGTGCTCGCGGAAGACCAGGTACTGCTGTGTCAGGCCGTCCCCAAGACGGACATGATCCTGGGCTGCTGACCGACCTCAATGTCGCGACGGAACGCCCGCCGGGTTCATGCCCATGACGCGGCGAAAGATCGCCGCGAAGGCACTGGGACTGTCATAGCCAACTTCCCAGGCCACGCGCTGGACCGAATTGCCGAGCTCGAGCTTCGGGATGGCAGCCGATATGCGGCAGGCCTGCCTCCAGGCATTGAAGCTCATGCCCGTTTCCTCGCGGAACAGGCGTTCAAGCGTGCGCGAACTCGCGCCCGCCGCCTTGCCCCAGTCTTCTAGCGTCCGACGGTCCGCCGGCTGCTCGATCAAGGCATCGCAAATGAGTTTCAGGCGCCGATCACGTGGCAGGGGAACGCGGGGCGGCATGATTTCCGTTCGGGTCTCCGCGCGCGCGATTTCATCCAGCGTCAGCGCCGCGAGATGCTGGTAGACACTTCGATCCGCATGCCCTTCATAGATCTCTATCAGCCTCGGCAAAAGCCCTGAAAGCAGGGGTGACAGGTCCAGGACCGCGGCTTTTTCCCCGAGGCGCTTGGCAAGATCGGGCCGCACATAGAGCGAGCGAAAAATCGAGCCCGTCGGGTCGCCGGAAACGCTATGCCCGACCCCACCCGGCAACCAGCCGGCATGCCCTGGCTGCAAAGTCCATCGCCGCTCTCCGACGACAACTTCTACGACTGACGTCGTCGCACAGACCAGCTGGCCTCGGGCATGACTGTGCATCTTGCCCTGCTGACTGACGGGGACGTGGACCTGGTACGCAAAAACGGGATCATCTGAACAGTGCAGCTCGTTGAGGCTGCGCATCCGCGCGCGCTCCGATGAGGGCGGAAATGTTGCTATTTGCTCGGTCCGATACATTGGCGGTTTCCCCTGCCGTTCCCTTGTTTTCTTCAGCTTACAGCGCTTGCGAGGTTCCACAACCCGTAGAGGTTTCGTTATTTCGCAGGTGCAGCATTTTTCCGCGCTAGCGAATGTTGCGCGCCAGGAAATCGTGGAATCGTTCGTCCTCGGCTCTCGCGACATTGAGCCTTATGCCAGCGGCGATGTTGCTGCCTTTTTCGAGACAGAAGACACTTCCGGGCGCGATAAATATGCCTTCCCTCGCGCCGCGCCTCGCAAGCTCGATATCGCCGATTTTCGACGGCAACAGCAGATAGAGGTAGTAACCGCTGCCATTGCTGGCAAAGACATCAAATCCCTGCTGCCTGAGCCTTTGCAAAACCCGAAGTGCTGCACCATCGATACGGGTTGCAAGGCGCTTGAGATGACGGTCATAGTGACCATCAGCGAGAAGTCGATGGATCAGCCGCTCGACATGACCTGAACTGTTAACCGTCGTCAGCATCTTCAGTTCGGTCAGAGCGCTGATCTGCTGCCGATTGCCGACGATGTAGCCCGTTCGCAGGCTGGCCGACAGCGTCTTCGAAAACGTGCCGACGGACATGACCCTGTCAAGCTGGTCAAGGGTTACGAGCCGGCCCGGAACGTTTGGTGCCACATCGGCAAACGGGTCATCCTCGACAATCGTGACATTGTGCCGGGCGGCCGCGTTCAGCAGCGCATGGGCGACGGGCAGGCTCGTCGTGCTGCCCGTCGGGTTATGCCCGATCGATTGGGTGAAGAACATCCTTGGCCGTTCGGTCGCCGCCTTGGCGATGAAGTCGTCGACATCGGGGCCCTCCGGCGTTCGCCGCACGCCCAGCACGCGGACCTGAGCCAGCTTCAGCTTGGCGAAAAGCGGATAGTAACCGGGCTCGTCGACCAGGACGACGTCGCCCGGAGACAGGAAGGCACGGACGATCAGGTCTAGCGCATGGTTGGCCCCGAATGTCAGCAGGATCTCGTCTTCCGACGCCCGCAGATGCTGGTTTGCCAGACGTCTGGCGATTTCTGCGCGCAGGGCCGGAAGACCGAGAGCAGACCCGTAGGCATCCGTACCCGCCGTGTAGTCACGGC
Source organism: Terrirhizobium terrae (assembly GCF_030323265.1). Classification (GTDB taxonomy): domain Bacteria; phylum Pseudomonadota; class Alphaproteobacteria; order Rhizobiales; family Rhizobiaceae; genus Neorhizobium. The sequence goes on along the minus strand of NZ_CP104990.1, from coordinate 546,440 downwards.
CGAAAAAGCTGAGGTGGCGTTTTATCTCCGATTCCTCTGTCCAGGATGGCGGCGGCCGGCCATCACCCACCCGGACATCGAAATTCTCCTCCAGCTGCGCGCTCAAAAGCGAGGCAATATCGACAGCCTCCACCACATGCCTTGGCCGTATGCTGCGGTCGGCATCCCGTGGCATGCGGACCTCGAAACCGGAGCCGGGACGCGCGGCGGCATAACCGGATGCGACCAGCCGATCATAGGCCTCGATGATCGTATTCTTGGAAACACCGTAATGCTCGGCAGCTTTGCGGATGGACATGAGCCGGCTTCCCGCCGGGATTTTCCCGCGCAGGATCTCCTCGCTCAACTGCGCCGTCAGCTTTTCGACAAGCGTGCCCGATCGCTGAAGAACATCCTCGGAAGCCACCATACGCATCTCCCAAATGGGTACAGTTAGGTAACAATTTTTAAAATCCGTACCTGTTCATCAGTATCAAGATTGTCGATCCTTGCGCAAGAGGAAGAGTGAATGGGAGGCGGCATTGGCTGAGAAGGCTATCGCCGGGACACGGGACGAAGGAGCGCGCTCCATCAATTCCCGTCTTGAGAATTTGCGCAATCTGACACCGGAAGAGCGCATGACCCGCGTGGCGGAAGCCGTGGGGCTTGGCGATGCAGACCGGCAGGTCTTCGGACGGGGCGGACTGCCGATTGCCCTTGCCAATGGCATGATCGAGAACGTGATCGGAACGTTCGAACTGCCGATCGGCATCGCCACCAACTTCACGGTCAACGGTCGCGACTATCTGATCCCCATGGCGGTGGAAGAGCCTTCCGTGGTCGCAGCCGCCTCCTATATGGCGCGTCTCGCGCGCGCGGATGGCGGCTTCGTCACATCCAGCACCGGGCCTGTCATGCGGGCACAGATCCAGGTGCTGAACGTCACTGATCCGCATGGAGCAAGAGCCCGCATCCTGAGCGAGCGGCAGTCGATCATTGCGGCAGCCAATGCCAAGGACAAGGTGCTGATCTCGCTCGGCGGCGGATGCCGCGATGTCGAGGTGCATGTCTTCGACGACACGCCGATCGGGCCGATGCTGGCGGCCCACCTGATCGTCGATGTGCGCGACGCGATGGGGGCGAACACAGTCAATACCATGGCCGAGACCGTGGCGCCGCTGATCGAAAAGATCACCGGCGGCGTGGTGCGCCTACGCATCCTGTCCAACTTCGCAGACCTGCGCCTTGCCCGCGCCATGGTGCGACTCTCGCCCGAGACCCTGAAAACACCGGAATATGACGGCGAGCGTATCGCGCGCGGTATCGTCGAGGCCTGCGCCTTCGCGATCGTCGATCCCTATCGGGCTGCGACCCACAACAAGGGCATCATGAACGGCATCGATCCGGTGGTGGTCGCGACCGGCAATGACTGGCGTGCGATCGAGGCCGGCGCTCATGCCTGGGCGGCGCGCAGCGGGCGCTACACCTCCCTGACACGATGGGAAGTCGATACGGCCGGCTATCTGGTCGGCACGCTGGAACTGCCGATGGCGCTCGGCTTGGTCGGCGGCGCAACGAAGACGCATCCGGCAGCACAGGCGGCGCTGAAAATCCTCGACGTGACCTCGGCGCAGGAACTGGCGGAAGTCACCACCGCCGTAGGACTGGCGCAGAACATGGCAGCGCTTCGTGCCCTTGCAACCGAGGGCATCCAGCGCGGCCACATGGCGCTGCACGCCCGCAACATCGCAATCGTGGCAGGCGCAGAGGGCGATGAGATCGAGAAGATCGCCGCCTCGCTCGCCGCCAATCACGACGTGCGTGTCGACCGAGCCAAGGAACTGCTCCAGGCCATGCGCGGCGAAAGCGTATGACAGCAGGGTGAACACAATGCGGAATGACGACAGGGTGTACCGCACGATGCGTCGCGCGGCTTTTCATCTGACCGGATTTGCCGACTTATCGCTGCGATGAGAGAGCATTTCCGAACTCTGGGAGGAGCAGATGGTGGACTTGAGCGTATTTGACAACTGGCAGAAAACCCGGTCCGGCCCGCTTTCGGGTGTCACGGTCCTCGATATCACGCGCGTGGTCGCCGGCCCCTTCTGCTCGATGCTGATGGCCGATCTCGGCGCCACCGTCATTAAGGTCGAGCACCCGGACGAACCCGACTATGCCCGCACCTTTCCACCCTTCGTCAGCTCGGACGAAGAGCAACTGAGCGCCTTCTTCGCACAGTTCAACCGCAACAAGCTCGGCATCACGCTCAACCTGAAGACCCCCGAGGGGAAGGAACTCCTCCATAAGCTCGTGACCAAGGTGAATATCCTGGTCGAGAATTTCAGGCCCGGCACGATGGAGAAGCTGGGGCTGGGCTTCGAGACGCTGCGGGAGATCAACCCAAGGCTGGTCTATACCGCGATCAGCGGCTACGGCCGCACCGGGCCGAATGCATCGCGGCCCGCCTATGACAATACCGGACAGGCTGCCGGCGGGCTCTGGTCCATGAACGGCTATGCCGATCGTCCGCCGGTACGCGTCGGCACGATCATCGGTGACCTCGCCGCCTCGCTCTACGCCGCGATCGGTACGATCGCAGCCCTTCGTGAGGCCGAACGCACGGGCAAGGGTCAGGTTGTCGACGTCTCGCAGCAGGATTCCGTCCTGACGCTGACGGAGAATGCCGTGGTGCGCTACACGACACAAAAGAGGTCGCCTCGCCGCTCGGCAACGATCATCCTTTCGTGCGGCCCTATGGCCAGTTCCCCTGCAAGGACGGCTACGTCTTCTTCGGCGGCTATACCGACAAGTTCTGGGCAATCACCTGCGCCATGTTCGGCGAGCCCGAAATGGCAAGCGATCCGGCCATCGACACGATGGAAAAGCGGTTCGACCCGGTCACCGCCGAGACGAAGGTCAAGCCCCTGCTCGAACGCTGGTTCTCCGCCCATACGAAAGCAGAGCTGGAGGAGATGGCGGGAGACAAGGTTCCGCTCAGCGCCATCAAGACCATCGCGGAAGTGGTGGAAGACCCGCATATCGCCGCCCGCAAGATGATCGTCAACGTGCCGATCGCCGGCAAGCTGATCGGCATGTTCGGCCTGCCCATCAAGCTTTCCGGCCAGGACGACGCGCCGCACGAAAAGGCGCCGTCGCCGGGCGAGCACAATGCACTTGTCTTCGAAAAGCTCGCCGGGATCGATGCCGATACGCTTGCCCGCCTCAAATCCGCGGGAGCGATCTGATGGCGATCGACTATCAGAAGGATGGCGCAGTCGCCACGATCCGCATCAACCGGGCTGAAAAGCTCAACGCGCTGACGCTCGCCATGTATGACGATCTCGGTCGTGCTTTCGCCGAGGCCAACAATGATACCGGCGTCAACGCGGTGGTGCTGACGGGGGCCGGCGACCGCGCCTTCTGCGTCGGCGCCGATCTTACCGAATCCATCCCGGCACTTGCGGAAGGGCGTTTCGACATCTCGCATTGGGACCCGGCGCATCTGAAGGTCGAGGGCTTCTACAAGCCGGTGGTCAGCGCGATCCGCGGCCTCTGCCTCGGCGGCGGCTTCGAGATCATGCTCGCGACCGATATCCGCGTCGCGGCATCGGATGCGCAGTTCCAGCTGCCAGAAGCCGGCCACGGCTTCGTTCCGGCCGGCGGCACGCTCGTACGGCTGGTGCGCCAGATCGGATATGCGCACGCCATGGAAATCATGCTGACCGCAGAACGGTTTTCCGCAGCAGACATGCAGGCGCGCGGCGTGATCAATCGCATCGTCGAGGCCGAGCGTGTGGAACCGGTGGCATATGAGATCGCCGAGCGGATCGCCTGGCTCAGCGCCAGCGCCGTGCAGACGATCAAGGAGGCGGCCCTCACGCTTCAGCATCTTCCCCTCGCGGAAGCCTTCCAGCGCGAGGCAGCTCTCGGTCAACGCACATTCACCAGTGACGATGCCAGGCGCGGCCTTGCAGCCTTTGCCGAGCGAGGCCGCCGGACATGACAGCTGCCACTCGCCCAGATGTGACGATCGTCGAAGTCGGCCCAAGGGACGGGTTGCAAAACGAGAAGCAGATCATAGCGACCGAACAAAAGCTGGCACTGATCTCGCTTTTGCGCGCAGCCCACCTGCCGCGGCTGGAGATCACCGCTTTCGTTTCGCCGCGATGGGTGCCGCAGATGGCGGATCACGAGCAGGTCCTGCGCCAGACTCCGGCCGCAGAAGCGCTCATCCGCTCCGTCCTGGTCCCGAACGAACGCGGCGCATTGGCCGCATTGTCGATCGGCGTCGACGAACTGGCGGTATTCACCAGCGCATCGGAAACCTTCGCGCACAGGAACATCAACTGCTCCATCGCGGAAAGCCTAGAGCGCTTCGAGCCGGTCGCGGCTCTGGCCCGCGACCACGGCGTGCGGTTGCGCGGCTATGTCTCCTGTGCCGTGGAATGCCCGTTTGAGGGACCTGTCGCACCGCGGGCCGTGCTTGGCGTCGCCAGCGCGCTCGCCGATCTGGGCTGCATCGAGATTTCACTGGCGGACACGATCGGTCGGGCAACGCCCGATGGCGTCGACACCATGCTCTCCACCGTTGCGGCCGGATTGAGCCCGGTGCAGCTCGCCTGTCATTTCCACGATACGTTCGGCCGTGCTCTCGACAATGTCGACGTCGCGCTTGGCCACGGCATCCGCGTGTTCGACAGCGCGATCGGCGGCCTCGGCGGCTGCCCCTACGCGCCGGGTGCAGCCGGAAACGTCAGCACACTGGCACTCGCAGAGCATATCGCAAGCAAGGGCTTTTCGACCGGCATAGACATGAAACGCCTGCGGCAAGCGGAGGAATTTGCCGCAGGTCTCCGGGAAGCCAATCCACCAGATCGGGCCAGCTTCGGGAGGCGTATGCCTGGCTGACGACAGTGACACCATGGGAGGAACAGCATGGGCATCGCAAGGCAGAGGAAAATTGCAGGACGCACTATATTGCTGACAGGGATCCTGGCGGCATCAACCGCACTCGCGCAGGAGCCGAAGATCAGCGGCGGCGTCGTACGTATCGGGCTGATCGAGGACATGAGCGGCGTCTATGCCGACATTACCGGCCCCGGTGCCGTGACGGCAGCCAAGATGGCGGTCGAGGAGTTCGGTGGAACCGTTCTCGGAATGCCGATCGAGATCCTATCGGCCGACCACCAGAACAAGGCGGATATTGGCGGCGCGATTGCCCGCAAATGGTTCGACGAGCAGAAGGTCGATGCCATTCTCGACGTTGCCTCCTCCTCTCCTGCATTGGCCGCGCTGGAAGTGGCGAAGCAGAAGGAAAAGCTGATCGTTCTGAGCTCTCCGGGTTCATTGCGCATCACCAACGACTCTTGCGGCCCCTATGTCATGCACTGGGCCTACGACACCTACGCGATCGCCCATACAACCGGCCAGGCCCTGGTCGATCAGGGCCTGAACAAATGGTATTTCGTGACTGCCGACTACGCCTTCGGGCATGGGCTGGAGAAGGAAACGGGAGATCTCGTCAAGGCCCGTAGCGGCGAGGTTCTGGGCAGCACCCGTCTGCCGATCGGCACGACGGACTTCGCCTCGGCGCTGCTGACCGCCCAAGGCTCCGGCGCAAGCGTCGTCGCGCTTGCCAATGCCGGTGCCGACACGATCAACTCGGTCAAGCAGGCCGCACAATTCGGCCTGACCCAGGCCGGCCAGAAACTGGCCACGCTCGGCGGCTTCATCAACGACATCCATGGCCTGGGGCTTCAGGAAGCACAGGGGCTGACGATCGTCGAGGCAAGCTATTGGGACCTGAACGACAGGACCCGCGAATGGTCGAAGAAGTTCTTCGAAGAGCGCAAGGCCATGCCGAACATGCTTCAGACCGGCACCTATTCATCCGTCCTCCACTACCTGAAGGCGATCAAGGAAGCAGGAACGGACGATACGAAACAGGTAGCCGCGAAAATGCGTGAGCTGCCCGTCAACGACGTGTTCTATCAGAACGGCTCGATCCGCGAGGACGGGCGCATGATGCACGATATGTATCTGTTCGAGGTGAAGAAGCCGGAAGATCTCGAAACAGCCTTGGGACTATTACAAGCTGCTCGCGACGGTATCGGCCGACAAGGCCTTTCAACCACTCTCGAAATCCGGCTGCTCGCTGGTGAAAGAATAGAAACCGAGTCTCGGCAGCCTTTCTTCAGCTCTAAGTCGTAGAAACTCTGGTAGGCATGCCAAGCGAAGTAGGAGGCCTACCGAGATTTTCGCGGAAGATTTCTGGGCTTTCAAACCGAAGTCCGGCGCCCCCGGAGGGGCTCGCCTCTAGGTCATCGCACATTTGTGCGGCCCTGATCTAAGACACGGTACGCGAACCACCGTGAGATGCGGCCTTGGTGCGGATCGCACGCTACTTGGGCGCTCTCACGTTGCTTTTCCTATGGTCACGTGAGGTAAAAGGCGATGGACTTAGCCAGGAACTGAACCATACCGCCGATAACAGCGAGCGTATAAACGGCGCCATCCTGGTGCTGTGGTCACAGATCCATGGCGGGACCACCGAGTTGCAGGGACTTGCTGTCTTCGTAAGGTCTATAGCGCCGGTCCCCACGGCGGGTGAGACTGAGCTATCACTTCCTATGCAAAAGCACCCCAAGCTCGTGCCACTCGCGGCCATCTTTGCGGATGAGGTTATCTCCAGAGGCAGGTCCCATGCTGCCGGGTGCGTAGCTTTCTGGGATCGTCGTGTCAGTCGCCCATGCGTCGAGAAAAGGCTGGACGGCCGCCCATCCTGCTTCGATGCTGTCGGCACGCTGAAACAACGTCTGATCACCTATGAACAGATCGTAGATCAAGGATTCATAGCCTGTAGTGCTGCCGATATCGAACCTGTCGGCATATCGGAAATCCAACGATACGGGCACGGTCTCGACGGACTGCCCGGGGCGTTTGATTGAAATCTCCATGCTCATCCCTTCGTCCGGCTGAACCTGGATAACGAGCCTGTTTGGAGGCAGACGACTTGCCACCTCGTTTTCGCGGAATTGCGCAAATGGCACTTTGTTGAACGTAATGACAATCTCGGTGTCGCGTGCAGTCAGAGCCTTTCCCGTTCTGAGGTAGAACGGAACTCCCGCCCAGCGCCAGGTGTCGGCATAGAGTTTGAGGGCAACATAGGTTTCAGTTCGACTGTCGTCTGCGACATCCTTCGTTTCTCGATAGGCCGATAGCGGCTGTCCGTTCGAAATCCCCGAGCCATAGGCACCGCGCACACTGTTTGCCGCGGCTTCCTCCCTCGAATAGACACGCAGAGCCTTAAGGACCTTGCCCTTCTCGTTGCGGACTGCCTCGGCATCGAAACTGTTCGGCGGCTCCATGGCGATCATCGCAAGCAGTTGAAACAGATGATTTGGAACCATGTCGCGAAGTGCGCCTGTCGCATCGTAGAACTTGCCACGACTACCGACATCGACGATCTCCGCGGCCGTGATCTGGACATGGTCGATATAAGTATTGCTCCATAGCCCTTCGATTATCATGTTCGCAAATCTGGCCGTCATCAGGTTCTGCACCGTCTCCTTTCCGAGGAAATGATCGAGCCGGTAGACCTGTCTCTCTGCAACCTGTGCCAGAATCTGAGCATTGAGAGCCCGGGCCGAGGCGAGATCGGTTCCGAATGGTTTCTCGATCGCGATGCGCCGGAAGCAGACGTCGCCTTCTTCCATCAATCCATGCTTGGCGAGTTTCTCCACGATCGGCCCGAACAGGCTTGGCGGGACGGCGAGATAGAATGCTGCATTCGTCGCAGAGCCAAGCCGCTTCCCGATCACTTCGTAGATCTCATCCCTGGTGAAGTCGCCGCTCAAATAGGAAATCCGCGATCTGAGACGATACCAGGCGTCATCCTTGCTGGTCTGCTCTTCTGAATTTGGGTTAAGGTGGCTCAGGAAATCCTCAAGCCTATTGCGCAGGAACTCGTCATCGCCTTCATCAATGCCAACGCCCAGAACAGCGAGATCATCTCCGACCAGGCCACTTCGGGTCAGGTTGATGATCGCTGGAACAAGCAGGCGGCGTGTCAGATCGCCTGTGGCGCCGAAGATGACGAGAGTGACAGGCGGTGCCGATTTTGAAACCATAAGCTAGCTCCTTCCACGCGGTGAATGCAGGATATAGGGTTGCGTGTGCAGCCAGCAATTGTCGCGGGACGGCTTCCATCACAAAGAACGAAACCTATTTGGATTGGACCAGCTCATGAGGAATCTGACATGTCAACGCAATTGCCCGAGATCTACCTGGTTCGGCATGGAGAGACGGTATGGTCCGTTTCCGGACGGCATACTGGACGATCCGAAATCGATTTGACGCCTCGGGGGAGGAAGCTGCAAGATTGCTCGCCGCTCGGCTAAAAACGGTCGTCGCCGATCTGGTCTGGTCTAGTCCCTCATTGCGGGCGCGCAGAACATGCGAGCTTGCAGGTTTTGCATCTCGCGCTTCCCTGAAACCGGACTTGCAGGAATGGGATTATGGGCGGTTCGAAGGGATTACCACGCAGGAAATCCATCAAACGACGCCCGGCTGGCACCTGTTTCGTGACGGCGCCCCAGGAGGCGAGGATGCAGACCAGGTCGGGAAGAGAGCTGACCGTATCATTGCGGAGATCAGACGAAACGGCTCGCCCATTCTCATTTTCTCAAGCTCGCATTTCCTGCGCGTTCTCGCCGCCAGGTGGCTTGGGCTTCCGGCCGGTCGCGGCGAGGGATTTGTCCTCGACACCGCAAGTGTCAGTATCCTCGGCTACGAACACGATCTTCAGGAGCCGGTCATTCGCGCGTGGAATACGTAGTATCAAAGGATCGTTAGCAGATAAGACGCTACGCGTACGATTAACATCGCTCACCAGACATCGATATGCCGAGCGTGCCATTTAATATGACCACAATGGACGACAAGTTCATCGCTCACTAGCAAGAAACAAGATCGATCACCATGCGGCGCCGACACTATCAATCAAACTTTGCCACTGGCCGGCTGAAATCGTCGACACCCGATCTCTGCTCGCAGCGGTTCCGGTTTCGTGAATGATTTTCAAAGGATGCTCGGGGCCGCCTTATTTAATCAAGTCTCCCGGTCCAGGAAATCATCGCGACGTGGCGTAAACGTGTCGATCAACAACCCTTTCGACAATGCAACGACGCCGTGAACGAGGTTGGGTGCAACGATGAAACTGCTGCCCTGATCGAGGCGGGTCGTTACACGATCTACGGTCACATCAAAGCTGCCTTCAGCAACGTAACTGACCTGCGTGTGCGGGTGGGAATGAAGTACACCAACGGCACCCTCCTCGAACGAAAACGCAACGAGCATCATCTCCGGTCTCTCGCTCAAAACAGCGCGGCGGTTTCCAGGAGACACTTCGGTCCAGATGGTGTCGTCGGGCAACGTGTAATATTTCATCTTCATCCTTTCATCGAGCGAGCCAGCCGCCATCCACAGGCAGGATGGCTCCTTGCACATAATCGGATGCGGGGGCGGCAAGGAAAACCGCAGCGCCGACCATATCGTCCGGCCGCGCCCAGCGCCCTGCGGGAATACGTTTCAGAATATCCGCACTCCGTTCCACATCGGCGCGGAGCGCCTCGGTGTTGTTGGTTTCCACATAGCCGGGCGCAATCGCATTGACGTTGATACCCTTGGCCGCCCATTCGTTCGCCAAAAGCCTCGTCAGCCCGGCAAGCCCGCTTTTAGACGCAGTATAGGACGGCACTCGTATGCCGCCCTGAAAGGACAGCATCGAAGCAATGTTGATGATCTTCGCCGGCCTGTCGGCTCGCAGCGCTGCCTTGGCAAAACTCTGGCAGAGGAAAAACACCGACTTCAGGTTTGTATCCAGCACCGCGTCCCAATCCTCCTCCGTAAAGTCCAGGGAATCGGCCCTGCGGATTATTCCCGCGTTGTTGACCAGAATGTCGGGCGTGGCGCCTGCCTCAAGCGCGCGTCCGATTACTCCCCGCACTTCTCCCATATCGGAGAGATCAGCCTTCAACGGCACAAACCGGCGTCCGGCCGCTGATACGCTTGCACCCGTTTCATCCATAGAAGATCGACCGACGCCGACGATATCGGCACCAGCGGCCGCAAAGCCGACAGCAATCGCCTGGCCAATACCTGTATTGGCACCGGTCACGATCGCCCAGCGCCCTGTCAGATTAAACATCGTCATCGAAGGGCTTCCATGGGGACCTTGTCCATATCGGTAAAGCTCATGTTGTCCCCGGCCATCGCCCAGATGAAGGCGTAGCGACCGGTACCGGCGCCGGAATGGATCGACCACCCCGGCGACAGCACCGCGTCATGGTTCTTCAGGACAACATGCCTCGTCTCGCCCGGCTCCCCCATGAAGTGAAAGATGCGTGTCGTCTCCTGCATGCCGAAATAGAGATACACTTCCATGCGGCGGTCATGGACATGCGCCGGCATCGTGTTCCAGACCGAGCCGGGCTCGAACACAGTCAATCCGACGAGCAATTGGCAGCTGTCGCAGACATCCGGATGCACATATTGATTGATCGTGCGGGCGTTCGACTCCTCCGCCGATCCGAGACTGACTTTCTTCGCCATGTCGCGGGTGATCAGCACGGTCGGGCAGGTACGGTGTGCCGGCGCACTGAGAAGGTAAAACAGGGCAGGATTGTCCTCGGCCTGGCTGGTGAACTGCAACGTCCCCCTCCCAGGCCGACATAGAGAGCCTCCTGAAAGTCGAGTGAAAACTCGCTCTCCCCGACACGTATCTTGCCCGGTCCGCCAATATTGACGATTGCAGCCTCCCGACGCTCGAGAAACGTAGTGGTGCCCGTTTCCGGGATTGTCCCGATTGAGAGCGAGCCGGAGACCGGAGCGACACCTCCGACGATCATCCGATCGAGATGGCTGTAAGTAAGGTTGACTTCACCCGAGCGGAACAGGCTTTCGATCACGAAGCCGTCGCGCAGTCCTTGAGTGTCGCGCCGCGCGGCGTCTTCCGGGCCAACCACCTGGCGGATATTGACGGAAATGGTCACGATATTTCCTCGCGTTTCAAGATGGACTCAGGTGAGCACGACATATTCAGTCAGCTGGCCGATCGTCGTGTCGGCCTTTTGCACGTCGAATACCTTGGTGCCGTGGCTCATGATCACGAAGCGGTCGCAGACCTGATAGGCGTGATAGAGATTGTGGGTCACCAGCACGCTGGAGACGTTTTCGGCCTTGAGCTTCAGCACCTGATTCAGAAGAGCTTCCGTCTCGCGCACGGACAGAGCGGAAGTCGGCTCATCGAGAAGCAGGACACGCTTTTTGAAATGCACCGCACGAGCAATGGCAACCGCCTGTTTCTGCCCGCCCGAAAGGTTACCGACCAAGGTATCCGGGGAATCGATACCCGATATGTGCACGGCGTTCTTCAACACCTGCATGGCGATGTCCCGCATCTCGCCCTGCCTCAGAAAGCCGAAACTATCGGTCAGCTCGCGTCCCATAAAGATATTGCGGGTGATCGACAACGAGTCGACCAGCGCCGTGTGCTGATAAATCGTCTCGATACCAGCATCGGCGGAATCCGAGCGGCAGGTGAAGAGCGTCTTTTTGCCATCGACGCTGAGATGCCCTTCCGTTGGGCGATGTATGCCCGAGATCAAGTTGACGGTCGTCGATTTTCCGGCCCCGTTATCGCCGAGCAGTCCGACGACCTCACCTTCCGCGACATGAAAACTGAGATTGCGCAGCGCAGTCAGTGCGCCGAAGCTCTTCGAGATATTGTGCAGTTCGAGAAGATTGGCCTTCTGCATCACGCACCTCCCCGCCGCTCGATCAGATGGTTGAAGATTGCGGCCAGCACGATCAGCGTCGCGATGAACATGTCGAGGTAGAAGCCCGGCGCCCGCAGGAGCAGCAGGACATCAGTAATGGTGTGGATGAGCAGGACACCGAGGAATATGCCGATGATCGATCCGCGGCCACCCCTGAGCGACAGTCCGCCGATGACGCAGGCGGCGATCGCCTGAAGCTCAAGACCCGCTCCCTGCCCCGGCTGTACGGAGCCGACGCGCGAGGTGGCAAGAATGCCCGCTACAGCTGCCATCCCGCCTGCGATCGCGAAGGCGACAAGCTTGACGCGACGGGTATTGATACCGATCGCCTCGGCCGCGCCGCGATTGCCGCCGGTCGCAAAGACATGATTGCCGAACCGGTGCCTGTGCAGCAGGAAATGAAAGCCGATGACGAAGAGGATGATCCAGATGAAGGCGGCATTGATGCCGAACAGCGTGCCCGAGAACAGCGCCGAAAACGCAGGTTCGGGATCGAAACGCACCTGTACGGCGCCATTGTAGAGTAGCACCGCTCCGCGCCAGAACAGCAGCCCGCCAAGCGTGACGATAAAGGACGGCAAACCGAAGCGCAGCGTGATTTGCCCGTTCAGAAGCCCGATCAGGACCCCGACGAGGATACCGATCGGTGCCGCGGCGAAGGCGCTCAGGCCCGCATTGACGAGAGTCGCCATCAGGATCGCGGTGAATGTGTAGACCGAACCGATCGACAGGTCGAACTCACCGGCTATCATCAGCACGCCGGCGCCAAGCGCCAGGCAGCCTAGGACAGGGATAGCCTTCATCAAGATGGTCAGGTTCTGCGGAGACAGGTATCGAAAGTCGTTCGGATAGAGCAGTGCGCCGACGATACAGACAATCTGCAGCGTGGCGAACACGAGAAAGATCGCGCCGGCGGGCATGCCGATGATCTGCTTCACGAGCGACTGTTTTTGGGTCCGCGAGCGTGGCGCGGCACTTTCTGCAAGGATGGGTGTCACGGTCTTGCACTCGATCGTTGGAGAACGGGAAGCCGTCGCAAGAACGCGGCTTCCCCTGATTGCCGGTTAACGATAGCTGCCGATTAGCGGCTTGACCGAGCTGATGCGCGACTTGTCGAGAAAGGCGCCCTGCCCGGTATCGATATCCGTCGGAGTCAGGCCATACTTCTTGGCAAGAGCGATCTGGGCAATCGGGTAGTACCCCTGCAGATAGGGCTGCTGGTCCATGGTCGCGAACATCGCGCCGGATTCCACTGCGTTGACGATTTCGACCGCTAGATCGAAGCCGCCGAACGGAATATTCACGCCCGCATCCTTAATCGCTCCGGCGCCCACGGTCGAGGTGACCGAACCGGTGCCGAAAAGCGCCTTGACGTTCGGATTGGCGACGAGGAATTGGGCGATGATGTTCTGCGCCTCGGCAGGATCGAGGCCGGCGCGTACGGTCTCGACTTTGATACCGGCTTCGGTCATCGACTTCTCGATGCCGCCGCCCCGCGCGACCGCAAAGCTCGCCTCGGGAATTTCGCGCGGATTGAAGACGATGTCGCCGGACTTCAAGTCGAACTGCTTGATCATCCGGTTGCCGAGTTCGTAACCGGAGGCGAATTCATCCATGCCCACATAAGCCTGACGGCAATTGCCCTTGGCCCCGTCGAGATCGTCGTTGTTGAAGCCGATCACGATGATGCCGGCTTTGACCGCGGCGCAAATGCTGTCGTCGAAAGCGTCGGAACTGGATATCGCCACTGCGATCCCGTCGACGCCGCTCGCTGTCGCGCTTTCGATTAGGTCGTTTTGGCGCACCGGATCGTTGTTGGCATATTGCACGTCTAGATCGACGCCGAACTGCGTAGCGGCATCCTGTGCGCCCTTGACCACCGGATTGAAGAACTGGACGCTGGGGTCGAGGTAGATGATCATCGTTGCCTTGACGTCGGCCGCCATTGCGGTAGATGCCGTCATGGTGGCAACGCCCGCGGCAAGCACCGCGGCTTTCAGCCTGGTCAATTTCATTTGCGTATCCTCCCTTTGGATGTGCAATGCGGGTCGCAAGACCCGGATCTCGGCTGGCGGGCTCCGACCAAAGATCACGCCGGCCGAGATTTTCCTCCGAAAGCCATTCCGTCCTCCTCCAAAGACGAAACAGCCCCTATTACCCTTGTCTCACGTTGGCGCGAACCAGGGCGACGGGCGCCCGAGTGTCACGTGAATTCCCTTGAACTGCGAGTATTCGTCAAAGCCGTAGCGGCCGAGTTCTCGCCCGAGACCACTTTTCTTGTAGCCACCGATCGGCAATTCAGGTGTCCCGTCAATGACGCTGTTGATCCAGCACCGGCCGGCACGAATGCGGCGTATGCTCTGCAGTGCATTTTGCAGATCTCGTCGACCAGACGCTGGCCGACAGGCCGAACTCGCTGGCATTGGCAAGTGCCACGGCTTCATCTGCGGTCTTGAAGGTCAAGGTCGACAGCACCGGGCCGAAGATCTCTTCCTTCGCAATCGACATGTCGGTAGTGACGCCGGCAAACACGGTCGGCGCGTAATAGAGGCCCGCCTCCTGGCCAACTCTTTCGCCGCCAAGCAAGAGCTTTGCCCCGGATGCGAGGCCGGCTTCTACATAGGAATGCACCTTGTTTGCATGGGCCTCCGAAATCATCGCGCCGATCTTGGTGCGCTCATTCAGCGGGTCGCCGAACGTCACCTTGCGCGAGATCTCCAACACGCGCTCCATCAGGGCATCGCGGATGCCTTCCTCTACAAGCAGCCGGCTGCCGGAAATACAGCACTGGCCGGCATTGTGATAGACGCCGTAGGCAATGCCATCGGCGGCGGCCTCGATATCCGCGTCGGCAAAGACGATCTGCGGCCCCTTGCCGCCGAGTTCGAGGCCGACACGCTTGATGCTGCGCGCCGCGATCTCGCCGAGCTTGGTTCCAACCCGGACCGAACCGGTGAATGCCACCATGTCGGTGCCCGGATCCTCGGCCAGCATCTGGCCGGCCGGATCACCATAGCCGGTGACGACGTTGAAGACGCCATCGGGAATGCCGGCCTCGCGCGCAAGCTCAGCCATCCGGATCGAGGTGCCCGATGTGAACTCCGACGGTTTCAGCACCACGGTGCAACCGGCACCGATTGCCCACGGCACGCGCTCCGAGGCGATAATGAATGGGAAATTCCAGGGCGTGATGATGCCCACGACGCCGACGGCTTCTCGCAGGACAAGACCGAGCCGGTCATCGCCGATATTATTGTGGGACTGGCCTTCCAGCGCTCTTGCCTGTCCGGCGGCATAGGACCAAAGATCCGCGCAGAAACCGATTTCTCCACGAGCCTGCGCGATCGGTTTGCCGACTTCGAGACTTTCCGTCAGGGCCAACTCTTCCAGGCGGTCGATAATGAGATCGGCGACCTTGAACATCAGGCGTGAGCGCTCGGCGCCGGACATGCGTGGCCATGGGCCGGTATCGAACGCGCGGCGCGCGGCAGCAATGGCCAGACGGACATCGTCGGCTGAGGCATCGGGCCATGTGCCGACAACGACACCGGCATGCCCGGGGCTGACGCGATCAATGGTTTTGCCGGAAGCCGAATCGACAGACTTCCCGTCGATCAGCATTTGATAACGAGGCTTCGTTCCGAGCCGCTCATCGTCGCGGTCGGGTGCAATAAAATTGTTGAGCAACAGTCTCTCCTCCGCCGGACACTTATGTGTCCGCCCTCCTCTTTGCCCGCGCCCTCCCAGGCCCGGATTTTTTGTTGCAAGCTTATTGTATGGTACTGTATGGTGGTTTCAAATTGAAGTCAACGCTTACCGTATATACAGATATGAACATGGAAGCTGCGAGAATAGATTCGGGCGAAACAGCTGCAGCGCAGGTAGAAAGGGACCTGCGCGAAGCGATCATTACTTTGGAACTTGCGCCCGGCACACGCCTGTCGGAACAGGAGATAGCGACACGCATGGGTGTTTCTCGCCAGCCGGTTCGAGAGGCTCTGATCGCACTGGGCAGATCTAAATTGGTCGAAATCCGCCCAAACCGCGGAACGGTCGTCGTGCGAATATCTGCGCGGCAGATGATGGAAGCCCGGTTTGTACGCGAAGCTCTTGAGGTTGCGGTTGCGCGACGTGCTGCCGACAGCTTCGACAATTGGACCCGCCGGCGTATGGAAGTCATCATCGCGCGCCAGCAGGCAGCGAGAGACGCAAACGATCACAATGCCTTCCGCCGCGAGGACGAGCAGTTTCACATCGCATTGGCGGAAGGTGCCGGCTGCTCGCTGGCCTGGAGCGCCATAGCCGATATCAAGGCCCATATGGACCGCGTCTGCAACCTGCAACTTCGCCGCCCGGACTCAATGACCCGGCTGATTGCGGAACATCAAGCGATCGTTGATGCGATAGACGCCAGAGAAGCCGATAGTGCGGCCGACTCCATGCGACGTCATCTCAACGGTATCCTGTCAGACTTGCCGCAAATTGAAGCCAACCATCCGGATCTTTTCGAATAAACTTGTCTATAGGAGGCCTTGCCGGCGGTCGGATATCGTCATGCAACTCCGTCTGACTTGATGTTGGAGTGGACGGCCCCTGAACGGCATCGAAATGTGCCAGAATGAGCTGTTAAGATCTCAATCGAAGGGGCCGCCCATGGACAAGATTATTCGTATTGGCATGGATACGTCAAAGCACGTCTTTCAGCTGCATGGCGTGAATGCTGGAGAGAAACCGGTCTTGCGTAAAAAAATGCGACGCAAGGAGATGATCGACTTCTTCACGACCTGCCCGCCAACTTCTATCGCGATCGAGGCCTGTGGTGGTTCCCATCATTGGGCGCGGTTACTCGCCTCATTTGGACATGAGGTGAAGATGATCGCGCCACAACTCGCCAAGCCATATGTCAAGCGGAACAAGAATGACGCTGCCGACGCCGAAGGGCTGTGCGAGGCGATGGCCCGCCCAACGATGCGGTTTGTTCCGGTCAAGACAGTTGATGACCAAGCAGCACTCATGCTGATCAGCGTCCGAACCCGTCTGATCGCTAACCGGACCCAACTCGCTAACGCTATACGGGGTTACGCCACCGAATTCGGCATTTCCGCAGCTAAGGGGTTAGCACATATTCCGATGCTGCTTGAAAAGATAAAAGCTGACAAAACTGTGCCAGAGCTCGCACAGGAATTATTTATGAGCCAGGCCGAGGAATACGCTGAACTGGAAAAGAAGATCACGGATGTGGAGGCCAAGGTAAAGGCATGGCAGCGTAACGACCAACGCAGCATACGCCTCAACACCATCCCCGGCATTGGACCCATCGGTTCGGCTCTTTTGATAATGAAAACTCCCGCTCCGGAGCTCTTCAAATCTGGTCGCCAGTTCGCTGCTTGGATAGGGCTGACGCCAAAAGATCACTCGACCGGCGGCAAGCTGCGGCTCGGAGGTATCACGCGAGCCGGCGATGAGGCTCTGCGGGCCATCCTGGTGAACGGAGCAACCGCTGTCATTCATCACGCGCGGCGATCCGGTAAGGCTTCTCGATGGCTGGCGGAACTGCTTACGCGAAAGCCGCCTAAACTGGCAGCTGTCGCACTCGCCAACAAAATGGCGCGCATAGCTTGGAAACTCATGGTCTCTGGAGAAACTTACAGCGCAAGATCAGGAGCGGTTTTGAAGCAATGCGCCACATGAAGACTAGGAAGCAAGAACCAACTGTATCCTGATCTTCACCACGTGTAGGCAATACTACAACTTGCAAGATAATAGCAGATGGTGTGATCGATCGATCCGGGACACAGGACACCCCGAGAATCCCATCGGCCCGTCAAGGCCGCCTTGATGTTTGGGACCGGTGTCGCGGAAACCATCTTGGCCAGCGTTCATGTGCGAACGCAACAACAGGCCGGACATATGGACGCAAGCGATCAGATCAAATTATCGAAATATCTTGCGGGTCGGGGGCCGTCCACATATGGGATTTGAACCGCGCCCCACGCGAGCGCGGCCACCAGCTTAGCGGCAGATATTCTAGTCATCCCTGCGCTCCATGAAGAACGCGAAGAATCCGAACTATCATCTCGGCAATCCGGGCGGCAGCCACTATCCGCTCATCGATCTGAATGGCGGCTGCAGGATTGTCTGCCTCGATGTATGAGAAGATGGCGTCGCGATCCGAGAGCGCAAACGCAGACCAAGTGAATTTCACGATTTGAGCGGACCGGCTTTAAGACGTCCGCCGATCGACGTTCAGAAAAATGCGCTTCACTGCCAGAAAGAAGTTCAAGAGGCAGTGCCCACTCGTTGGCAGTCCGGGTGAGCAGGATACGAACTGCATCAGATACTGTGAGTCTCATGCTTCCAAAGAACCGCAGAAGCACGATCCCGAACCTCAGCATCAATACGTGTCTGGACAAGTGCGTTTGCGGCCATGGCTATGTCCATTTAGTAAGATGGTATTGCACTTGAATGGCATTTTTCGGTTGAAGTCTCACGCCGGCGCGTGGGACCGACCCGATGACCCTGTAGATTTTTGATATTAACTTATTGCTGTGTACCGGATCTCTTGGCGAACCTGCCCTGACGGCAAGGCAGTCGTTTATCAGCTTTCGTAAGGTGAGAGAAAGCTCTAGATTTGAGTCTTGGGGAGCAGTCATGAACCGATGGACACTCAACAGCATAGCAGTATCGCGCATGGCAACCATGCCGGAGTCGGACTTGCTATAAGGTCACCTCGTCACGCCAGTCTGTATTAAATCTTCAGTGTTGCGTGTTAGCAGCGCCAGCCTATAACCAGGCGGGGTGGCTACAGTAATTGTATCGGCGCCGTTTAGATGATTTCAACGACTATCTGTCCGTTCTTCTGGCTCAAGATGATCTTGCAGCCGCGCCGGGATAGCCGGAAGGTGGAGCGAGCGCAGAGCCGTCATGTCAAACGCTGACTCTCTAAAGACAATAGTAGAGCGTATACAGGCCGTCGCCGGCAGCCTGACCGCGACCGAGCAGAAGCTGATTTCCGAACTGATGCGGGCGCCGCGCGACGTGGCGATCGGCACATCCAGTGAGTTCGCCGCCCGTATCGGCGTGCATGAGGCAACGACCTCACGCCTTGCCCGCAAGCTGGGTTTTGCCTCCTACGGAGAATTTCGCGACGAGTTGCGCCGCGAATTCTTGAAAGTTGCCGATCCGGCAGAACGCATTTCCGCGACGCTCAACGATGCCCGCGCGCAAGGTTTCCTGCCTCTTCTGGTGGCCAGCGAACTGGCGGCGCTGACGGCCATGACAGACCACATCAGCGATGCCCGAATTGTGGAAGCGGCCGAAAAACTCGATCGTCGGCGCGTATTCATCTATGGCCACGGCAACGCCGAGGTTCTGTCCGTACTGATGGAGCGACGGCTGCGGCGACTCGGCATAGACAGCCACCCACTTTCCGGCAGTCCGCGCGATCTCGCCGAACAGATGCTGACGCTTTCCGCCGATGACGCCCTCCTCCTCTTCGCCTTCCGCCGGCAGCCGCCGGATTATGAACGACTGATGCAGGTGGCGACCGAGGCGAAGGCGAAGACCGTGGTGATTTCCGGCACGATCGGCCCGTCGCTGACGCCGAGCCCCGACGTGCTGCTCTCAGCCCCCGTGCCGGCATGCCGGACAGCTTTCAGACGCTGACCGTGCCAATGGCCATCTGCAACGCAATCATTCTTGCTCTAGCGGAACGTAGAGGGCCGAAAGCGCTCGCTACGCTCGATCGGTTGGGAAACCTGATTGCAAAATTCGAAAGCTGATCCGCAAGAAAACTTGCACGTCACAAAATTGTAGCAAGAATACATTACACGGCATTCCGAAACTATCTACGGAGCCATTTCCATGCGCCGCATCCTGACCGCAACTGCTGCATTTCTGATGACCACCGCGGCCATCGCACAAAACCTCGACACCAAATCAGCTGCCGACCTGCTGCCGCAGGCGAAGCAGGAAGGCAAGGTGACGGTTTATGCCTTCACCAGCCGTATCGGCCGCGTCGAAAAAGCCTTTGAAGCCGCCTATCCGGGCATCGACATGGTGACTTTCGATATGTCGTCGACCGAGCAGATTGCCCGCATCAAGAGCGAGGCGCAGGCTGGCCTTCCTGGTGCCGACGTGATCTACATTTCCGATGCGCCGGTCGTGCTGACCGAACTTTTTGCCAACAAGCTGGTCGCGCCTTACGTGCCGCCGCGTGTTGCAGGCGATCTTGCAGATCAGTTCAAGTCGCCGCTTCTGGCACAGCGTCTGTCCACCAAGGTGCTGATGTATAACGAAGAGGCAAATCCGAACGGCTCGCCGGTCAAGAACCTCTGGGACCTGACCAAGCCGGAATGGAAAGGCCGCGTGATCATGGTCGATCCGCTGCAGCGCGGCGATTACGTCGACCTGATGACCGAGATCGTACTGAAATCCGACGAAATGGCGACCGCTTACGAAGCCACCTTCGGCAGGAAGATCGAACTGACCGATGGCAATGAAAATGCCGGCCAGCAGTTCATCACCGATCTCTTTGCCAACGATCTCGTTCTGGTCGGCTCGACCGACGATGTGAACAAGGCAATCGGCGCCAAGGGCCAGGAAAAGCCTCCGATCGGCTTCACCAGCTATTCCGACCGTCGCGATAACGAGGATGAAGGCTGGGCGCTGCAGGTGGCGAACGACGTGGCACCGGCGAACGGCATCGTTTTTCCGGCGCTGCTGGCGCTGAACCCGAAGCCGGCAAGCCCGGCCGCTGCACGCCTTGCCGTCGATTTCATGATGGGCGACGAGACAGAAACCGGTGGTGACGGCTTCAAGCCCTTCTACGTGGCCGGCGACTGGGCCACCCGCTCCGACATCAAGCCGCACAAGGATGCCATTCCGCTTGCCGACTTCAAGGGCTGGCAGATGGCACCGGCCGAAACGGCCAAGATCCGCGCCGAGGTGGCGGATTTCATTCTCGCGCTGCAGTGATGGTTGGGGTGGGGCTGGCGTAAGAGTTAGCCCCTCACCTGCGATTTCTAACACTTAGCTACGCTAAGAGTTGAAATTACTTCCTCTCCCGCAAGGGAGAGGTAACGCGCGGCGATCTCGGCACCCCTCCCTCTCCCTGCGGGAGAGGATACAAAATCACGAACTTAGCTTCAGCTAAGTCGTAGCTTTTGTTGGTGAGGGGCAATCTCTTGCGCCGACGGCATTTACTTTGGAGTACCCCATGACCACCCTGCTCGGGCCGATCGGTTCAGCATTCAACAAACGCGGACTGACGCTCGCCATGGCGCTGGTGCTCATCGCGCTGGTGGCCGCACCGCTGGCAACCATTCTCGTCCAGACGATCGTCCCTTCCGCGGATGCCTGGGGCGATGTGCTGGCCAGCCGCCTTTCGCAGAACCTGTTCTGGCGCCCGACGATCAACACCATGATCATCGGCCTCGGCGTCGCCGCCGGCTGTGTGCTGCTGGGCGGTTTTCTGGCGTGGCTGGTCGTCATGACTGATATTCCGGGCCGCCCGGCGATTGCCCTCATGGCTACCCTACCGTTCATGATTCCGAGCTTTGCGACCGCACTGGCTTGGGGCACCGTATTCCGCAACGGCCGCGTCGGGGGTAGCGGCGGCCTTTTGGAAGGGCTCGGTTTTTCCGTGCCCGACTGGCTGTCCTGGGGCATGACGCCGACCATTATCGTGCTGATCGCCCATTATTATGCGCTGGCCTTCACCGTCATCGCCGCAGCACTCGCCACCGTCAACGGCGACCTTGTGGAAGCCGCGCAGATGACCGGTGCCTCGCGCAGACGCATCCTGTTCGGCATCGTCCTGCCCGTCGTCACACCGGCCATCATTGCCGGTGGCTCGCTGGCGTTTGCCGGTGCCGTTTCCAACTTTGCAGCCCCCGCCCTGCTTGGCCTGCCGGTGCGCATGCAGACGCTCTCCACCCGCCTGTTCGGCATGATAGAGATCGGCCAGACGGAGCGTGGTTATGTGCTCGCCATCCTGCTGATCGGCATTTCGGCAATCTTTCTTGGCCTCGGCAACCGCATGCTGTCCGGTCGCCGCAGCTTTGCGACGATCGGCGGCAAGGGTGCAAAACCGCGCCGCTTCGCGCTTGGCAATGCCCGCTTGCCGCTGACGCTCGCCGCCTGGGTGATCTGCATCCTCACCACTATCCTGCCGATCCTGCTTCTGGTGGCAGCAAGCCTTGCGCCCTCTTCCCTCTCGCTCTTTTCCGACTGGACGCTGCATTACTGGATCGGTGTTGTAGACCCTGCCTTTGCCCGTGGCCAGCCCGGCATCTTTCACAATCCGCAGCTTCTGTCGGCGCTGACGACGACGCTGATTTTGGGCGCATCCGTGGCGCTGGCCGCCAACATCATCGGCATCCTGATTGCTGTCGCCCTGACGCGGCAAAAGGTGCCGGCCTTAAGCAATCTCGTCTCGCAGCTCAGCTTTCTGCCGATGCTGCTGCCCGGCATCGCATTCGCTGCCGCCTATATCGCCCTTTACGGCGCGCCGATCGGCCCGCTGCCGGCGCTTTACGGCACCAAGCTGCTGCTGGCACTGGCGCTGACCGCTGCCATGCTGCCCTTCGCGGTGCAGACGGGCCGCGCCACCGTCTCGCAGATTTCCGGCGATATCGACGAGGCGGCCCGCATGACCGGCGCCGGTTTCTTCCGCAGGCTCGGCGCCATCACCCTGCCTCTGGCGGCGCGCGGTCTTGCGGCTGGCCTGCTGATCACCTTCGTCAATGTCATCGGCGATCTCGCGATCACCATTCTTCTCTACACACCGACCTCGCCGCTTCTGGCCGTGCTCTCCTATTCCTATGCGTCCGACGGGTTCCACCAGTTCGCCAATGCGGTGACGCTGGTCATCCTGATCATTTCCATGCTGGCCACCGGCGCCGCCACGCTCTTGCGCGGCCGCCGTCGCCAGTCCTTTACCTGAGGCAGACCCCGTGATTTCCCTCGACAAGATCACAAAATCCTTCGGCACCTCCAACGCCGTTTCCGATGTCAGTTTTTCCGTGCCGAAAGGTTCGTTCCTCGTGCTGCTTGGCCCTTCCGGCTGCGGCAAGAGCACGATGCTGCGCATGCTCGCCGGGCTCGACCAGCCGACATCGGGCAAGATGCAGTTCGGCGATACGCTGGTGGCAGATGGTGAGGCCGGTCTTTCGCTGCCGCCTGCCGACCGCAATGCGGGGCTTGTTTTCCAATCCTATGCGCTGTGGCCGCATATGACGGTGGCCGGCAATATCGAGTGGCCGCTGAAAGTGGCAAAGCTGCCGACGGAGGAACGTCGCGCACGTGTGCTGGACGCGATGGAGATGCTCGGCATCGAAAAGCTAGCCAACCGTTATCCGGGAGAAATTTCCGGTGGCCAGCAGCAGCGTGTGGCGCTGGCCCGAATGATCGCACCGCGGCCAAAGGTGATGCTGTTCGACGAACCGCTTTCCAATCTGGACGCTACATTGCGCGTAGAAATGCGGTTCGAACTGCTGAAGGTTCACGCCGCAACGGGCGCGACCGCCGTCTACGTCACCCACGATCAGGTCGAGGCGATGACCATGGCGACCCATGTCGCGGTGATGAACAATGGCCGTATCGAACAGTTCGACGCGCCTGACAGGCTGCTGGCCGAACCGACTTCGGCCTTCGTTGCTGGCTTTGTCGGTACACCCGCCGCCAACCTGATCCCGATCGAAAACGGCATGTGGTTCGGCACCATGCCCGACCCGCTGCTGCGAGGCCATTCCGGCCACGCCATGGTGCGGGCTGAACAGATCACGCTGGCCGACGAGGAAGGCCCCCGCACATTCGAAGCGGTTCTGGCCGAAGTCGTGCCGATGGCCGGCCGTTTTCTGGTGACCGGCCTTGCGCATGGCATTCGCATCACGGCCGTTTCCGATCAGGTGGCCCGCCCCTCGGGAAAACTGCGCTTCCGCCTTCCATCCGCCCCGGCGGCAATTTTTGATAAACAGGGAACACGCATTTCATGAAACGTATCCTTCTGGTTCGCCACGGCGAAAGCGAATGGAACGCCATCCGCCGCCTGCAGGGACAGGCCGATATCGAGCTTTCGACACGCGGCAGAGAACAGGCAGCCGCACTTGCCCCGATGGTGGCGAGCTTCAATCCCGGCCTTGTGCTGACCTCCGATCTCAAGCGCGCGGCCGATACCGCGGCCCTTCTCGGCCATGCGGATGCAGTGCGGGAGCCTCTTCTTCGCGAACAGAATGTCGGCACATGGACGGGCATGGAAATCGCCCTGTTGATGGCGGAGGCGCCGAGCGCCTATGCCGGCTGGCGGGCCGGCACGTTTGCGCCGGAAAATGGTGAGATCTGGGCCGATTTTCGCGCCCGTATCCGCCAGGCACTGGACCGGGCTATCTCCGCCGAAGCCGAGACGGTGCTGATGGTCTGCCATGGCGGCGTCATCCGCGCCGCACTCGATGGCGCCCTGGGACTGGCGCCCGCCCGCATCATCCCGGTCGGCCCTGCCAGCCTGACCATTCTCGCCTTTCCGAAGGACGAAGCTCGACTGGAAGTCTTCAACGCCACGACCTTCACACCAGAACTCGATGCGCCAGACTGAGCAGCCCGATGTTTTTCGGTATCGGCTTTCGAACGAGCCTGAAGAGGTGAATGAGACATCCTTTTACGCTTCTAATCGCATACAAGCCGTCACAACGTCTTGCGGCTCTTTCAGTTAATCGCGCGATCGCGTCACCATATTGACGGCAAGTTCTGAGTGCCGTGTGCGGGCCGGCTGAAAAATTGAGGCTGCTAGATGAAGCACCTCATGTCGACGAAATCTCTGCGGGAGGCCGGCAGAAAGGCGCGATCCAATCAGCAATATGACGGTTCCTGACCTCATGTTCGGCAACTGCCCGCCCGAAATTACTTCGGCCGGGCAGCCCGTCTACGACAGTGATCTATCAATCGTCGTCGGAAGAATTCGAACTGGAATTTGAGGACGAGTTCGAGGACGAATTCGAGCTGGAATTGCTCGACGAGTTGGAACTGCTGTTGGAACTCGAGTTGTTCGACGAATTCGAGGAACTGTTTGAGTTCGAATTGCTGTTGGAATTCGAATTTCCGTTCGAACTGGAGTTGTGGGAAGAGTTCGAGGAACTGTTGCGGCTGGAATTCGACCAGCTCCTGCGATTATCGTCACGGCCACGACGCGCCTCGCGATAGCTTGCCTTGTTATTGAACGTGCGCTCTAGGAAACGGGTGACCGGATCATCGGCGACCGCCGGGGTTGGGGTTGCAACGCTGGCGGCAAGCAGTGAGCCGAGAATGGCAAACATCTTCTTCATAGTTTCTCTCCTGATTATCAGACAGCCTCCGTGGCTGCTTGCGAGAAACGGATGGCGCTCGCGCTTATTCCGAAAAATATCAAATAATTTCTCATGCTTATGTCGAAAAACAAAAAAGGCGAGCGCCGACAGCCGGCCGGAAGCCGGATATCGGCGAAAGCGGGATGGCGCGGCGGATTTCAGCGCTGAGCGCGGGCGAATTTCCGATACCAGCCATCGGATGCCTGCGTTTTGCGCAGGATCGTTTTGCGGGTTGCCGCCTCCTCTTCGCTTTCCGATCGGATATCGGCCGCCAGGTCGGTCGTTTCCCGGCGGAAGGGAATGATCTGCACGATCGGCGCGCCGCGCTCCAGAACATGCAATCCGTCTTCGCCAGTTGCGAAAAACGGAAAATGGATTTCCGACTGGTAGGTGTCGGTATCCACCACGCCTGACACGATTTCGAATGCGCCGTTGGGGCGGTTCAGCGGTGGCACGAACATGCAGCTCCAGCCCGGCGGCGTGACGATCGTCCAGTAATTGTGAAATTTGCAGGGCGGCATCGGGTCGCGTGGGTTGCCGGCCACCTGATGGTTGGCATGATTGCTGACCATGGTGCGGTCGAAATCCCAGCCGCAATCGACTGTCTGCCCGCCATCGGAGATCTGCATGCGCACCGTCGCCGCAAGGCCGATGACCCAGCCGGTCGCCATGGCATCGAGAAACGGCATGCAGCGTTTGACGGTGAGACCGCTATCCGTCGTCGAAACACGTGTCTCTGTCACGGGCGGCAGTTTGCGAAACCAGTCCGGCAGCGCGGTTTTTGCCCGCACGGGTGCGGGTATGACACCCTCGTCCTCCTTCCGGCAGAGGAAGGTCATTTTCGGTTCAGGCTTTTTCAGCAGTGACAGTGCCATGATCGTTCTCCTCGCGGCGGGTGCGAGGAGAACGGCCCGGATCGGGACTTATTCCGTGTGCGTTCGAAAAATTTATTCAACCGTGTCGGCGAGTGCGTTTTTTTCCGCCTCTACGGCAAGCGGTTCACCGGCATCGATCGAGGCCAGATAGGCGTCGATCGTTTCCTGAGAGGATGCCGGCACATAGCCTTCGGCACGCGGCGATGACAGCGCCAGACGCGTGACCCACGCGCCATTCGTGCGGCATGCGACGGTTGCCGTCGTCTCGTTCTGCCGTTTCAACTCGTATTCCCGGCAAAGTTCCCCCGGCCGTCGACAAAACTCGAGACGATATGCAACGCCTCGGATTGGCCAAGCGAGACATCACTGCCGGAAGGCTGTTGATCGAGCGCGGCAAACAAGGCCTTTTCAGGCGATCCACTGGTATCGATGCTGCCACGACCGGCCATATAACCGCCGACACCGGTGATGACGGCAAGAATGGAGGCAGCGACAGGCATCAACCACGGCTTCCTGCTGCGCGCGGTGACCGGCTTTTCCGGCCGTTGGAAAGCAACGACATTGTTTTCGGGCGCGTTTGCAGCCTTGGTGTCCGCCGCTTCGGCCATACCCCGCACGGATGCGGCGAGCGCTTCCGGCACGGGTTCATCGATCAACGGCTTCATGGCAGAGGCAACCGCCATCCGCGTGTCGAGAAAAATGGCCAGCCTCTCTGCCAGCGCCTCGTCTGTTTCGAGCGCCGTCTCCAGCCGCTGGCTGGTCGCCGCGTCCAGTTCGCCATCGGCGAATGCCATCAATGTCTCGTCGTCAAAATGTTCCATGGTCATGCAACGCCGCCTTTCGTATCGGACGAACGTTTCTCTCCAAGATTTATTCCCGTCAGTTCCGCCAGATTTTTGCGCGCCCGTGCCAGACGGCTCATCACCGTACCTATGGGAATGGAAAGCACATCGGCCGCATCGCGGTAGCTCAATTCCTCAACGCAGACCAGGACAAGCACTTCACGCTGTTCTTCCGGCAGTTTCTGCAGGGCGGTCGCCACTTCCATCAGTTCCATGCGGGCATGGGTCGCGGCCTCTCCTGACGGCACTGACACATCGTAGGCTCTCTCGATCTCCTCCTGTGGACCAGCAGTGCGGGCGCGGCGCAGGTGATCGATCCAGAGATTGCGCAGGATGCGAAACATCCAGGCATCGAAGCGCGTATCGGGCGAAAAACGGTCGGCGGCAACGATCGCTCGCTCGCAGGCGGCCTGCACGAGATCATCGGCCAGTTCTCGCGAATGGCAGAGCGAAATCGCAAATCGTCGCAGATTGGGCAGAAACTCCACCAACTGCTGTGGCACTGTGCGCGTGTCATTCGTCATGCGATTTGTTTGGCACGGCATGGAATATTCTGTCGAGACAAACGTCTATCCAGGATAGCATTCGCGTGACTGTCGAGAATATTTCGGCTGCTTTTCTACCGGAGATAGCGACTTGAAGAAGACTGCACCATACCGTCTCAGATTTTTCATCGTGATTCTCGCAGGCCTCGGCGGCGTGATCACACTGCCGGTCCTGCAATCTGCTGGCATCGCTCCCGGCATCACCTCAGCATTTGCGGACGATGACGACGATGGAGGCGGTGACGATGGCGACGATGGTAGCGGCGGCGGTTACGGTGGCGGCTCTTCCGGTGGCGGTGGCGGTGACGACAATGATACACGCCGGCCGCGTGGTGATCTGAGATCCTTGTTCGGCTGGCCATTCCAGCGAGCGGAGCGGCGTTCACCGCCCCGGCGCACAGTTTCAGTTCCCGATCGCGCGCCCAATGAAATCGTGG
Organism: Terrirhizobium terrae; assembly: GCF_030323265.1. Lineage (GTDB taxonomy): Bacteria > Pseudomonadota > Alphaproteobacteria > Rhizobiales > Rhizobiaceae > Neorhizobium. Next base: position 518,585 of record NZ_CP104990.1, on the reverse strand, counting down.
CATTGGGCCTCGACGAGACAACGATCGCAAACCTGACGCAGGACGGATTTGTGGTTGATGAGCGAATATCGATCTCGCTTACCGGAAGTGAAATGGTCAAGCTGACGATACCGACAGGCATGACGCTGGATGTCGCCCGTCAGGCCGTCATTGCCGCTGCCCCCTCCGCCTCGGTGGATTTCAACCATTTTTATCAGCCCGAGCAGAAGAAGACATCACCCTGCCCCGGCGGCGACTGCAAGCTTGTTCGTCATATCGTCGATTGGCCGCAGGATGCCGGCGACGGGCGGGCGGCAAGCTGCGGCGCCCCCATGCCGATCGGCCTGATCGATACTGCCATCAACGCCGGGCATGCTTCGCTTGCCGACGCGACAATCGAGGTGCTCCAATTGGGGGACGGTGCGGCTCCCACCTCTACGGCGCAACACGGCACCGCCGTTGCCGCCCTTCTCGTCGGCTCTGCCGGCAGTCGCGCTCCGGGCCTCGTTCCCGGCGGCAGGCTGGTCGCGATCGATGCCTTCCAGCGCTATCGCAAGGCCGCAGATATCGCCGACATATACGATCTCATCCGCGCGCTCGACATGCTGGCGGCCCGCAACATCAGGATCATCAATCTCAGCCTCAGCGGGCCGCCGAACATGCTGTTGGAGCAAGCCGTGAGCGCCACAATCGCCAAGGGCACGATCCTGATTGCCGCCGCCGGTAATGAAGGCCCGAATGCCAAACCGGTCTATCCCGCCGCCTATGCGGATGTGATCGCCGTTACCGCTGTCGACCGGAACATGAAACCTTATCGCCGTGCCTCTCGTGGCGATCATATCGATATCGCCGCTCCGGGTGTTGGGGTCTGGACGGCCGCTTCCATTTCCGGGGGCAGGCAAAAGAGTGGCACCTCGTTTGCCGCGCCCTTCGTGACGGCGGCGGCTTCACTGCTGCTTGGCGCCAAACCGGACATGAAACCCGGCGAGGTGGCGGACGCCCTGACGCGTTCGGCAAACGACATGGGGGAGCCGGGCAAGGACGCGATTTTCGGCTGGGGCCTGCTGAACGCAAAGGCTCTGTGCCAGATCTGATATCGGCAGGCGCCATGCTCAAAAAAATGCCCGGCGCAAAGGCCGGGCACGATATTTCTGTTTTGGATGAAGTGACCTCAATCGTCGTCGTCATCATCGTCGTCGCGGGAATGACCACGAAACCTTGGCCATCCATCGTCATTACCGCGATACCGACGGCTGTAACGGCGATCATCATCATCATCGTCGTCGTCATCATCCACCAGGATGACCTGCGAGGGCGCGGATATCTGCGGCTGCGCAAGTGGCATGGCCTGCACCGGATGTGTCGCCGCCGTCAGCGTGGCCGTGGCAAGCAGGGCCATCGCGCTTGCGGCAAGAACTCGGTTCATGACTGTTCTCCTTCCATGTTCGAGGTCAGTACCTGTCGATGAACGGGGCTGCCGCTGACTTATTCCGGAGGCGATGCATTTTCTGCGTGATTGCTCTTCTTTTCGAAAATGCACCGAGGCCGGGAATATCCATCGTCATCAAACGTTCACAATCGGACATGGGGAGATCCCGGCGGACCGGCCACTTTCCCCAAACCGAAACTGCCCTCTGATGACGGCGTAAAAAAGGAGGCCAAGTGGTGGCGCACCTCATGTCCTTGCCCATGGCAAATCCTCAAAAAGACAACACGACGGTTGCGGCAGCCGAGCCCGTGGTATCGGTCAAGCATCTCAAACAGGTAGTCGCGGCGCTGCTGATCGGCTTCGCGGCCGTATTGATCTTTCTGGCAATCGACGGCCTGACCATGTCGATGCGGGCGACGCTCTTCATCTTCTTCTCTGCGATAACCGCCTGGACGGTGCTCGAACTGCCGGAAACCCCGGTCGCGCTGGCGGGAGCCGTGGCACTCGCGGTCGTCGGCGCCATACCGGAAGATCTGGTCTACCGATCGCTCGGCAATGACATCATCTGGCTGCTGCTATCGGCCTTCGTGATCGCCGGCGTTCTGCGGCATGTGGGCCTGATCGAGCAGGTGACTGACCGGATGATGCCGAAGATGCGCAGCATCCGCTCGATGTTCTGGATGTTGACACTACTGACCTTTGCAACAGCCTTCGTCATTCCCTCCACATCAGCGCGGGCCGCAATCCTGATGCCGGTCTATCTCGGCGTCTCATCCGCAATTGGCAACACGCGGATTTCGCGTGCGCTCGGCCTGCTTTTTCCGACCGTCATCCTTCTCTCCGCTGGAGCTTCGCTGATCGGCGCCGGAGCGCATCTCGTTGCCGCCGGCTTTTTGTCCCGCCTCACCGGCACGCAACCGGATTTCATCGGCTGGCTGGTTCTGGCCGGTCCGTTTTCGCTGATAACCTGCCTGACCGCCTGCGCCCTCCTGCTTCACGTGTTCCTGACCAAGGAGGAACGCGACATGGCACCAGGCGCCAGCACGGCGCCAAAACGACCCACGGCCCTGTCGCGTCAACAGATCGCGGTTGCCGCCGTGGTCTGCGGCACCGTACTGATGTTCTCCACCCAGTCGCTTCACGGCATCGACATGGCACTGGTCGGCGTAGTGGCAGCCCTTGTGCTGTGCATGCCCAATATTTCCGGCATGACGCTCAAGGCAGCACTGAAAACCGTCGAATGGAACCTGTTGCTGTTCATGGCGGGAATGCTGGTCATCGGCGAAGCATTGATTGAAACGGGCACGGCCCAGATGCTGGCGGATCGGCTGGTGAACGTCTTTCGTCAGAGCATGATCACTGCACCCGTCGTCATCATCTCGTTTGCCGTGGTCATCGCCACCTTCTCTCATCTGGTGATCACATCGCGGACGGCGCGGGCAACGGTGCTCATCCCCGCCTTCGCGTTACCGCTCTCGGCCCTCGGCGTGGATCCGGCCGTACTCATAATGGTCGTGACGCTTGCCAGCGGCTTTTGCCAGATGACCATGGTATCGGCCAAACCGGTCGTTCTGTTTGGTGGGCTGGAGCCTGCGGCCTTTACTCAGGCCGATCTGCGCAGGCTCGGTTATTTGCTCGCCCCGCCTTTCATATGTCTGCTTATCTTCGTGGCGACGGTGCTGTGGCCGCTGCAGGGTTTCATGCCCGGAAAATAAGCGAAAACAACAGTCTAACATCTTCAAGAGCCGCTCCGTGCGGCTCAATTCTTATTTAGCCGAATAAATTTCTTCGATGCCGGAATAAGCCTCGAGCGGTCACGTTTCCCTCATGTCACACACATGTCATGAAAGGATAATCCCCATGCCCTTCCGCGTCGTTGTCGCTCCTTCCGGTTTCAAGGAAAGCCTTTCGGCAGAACAGGCCGCCGATTGTATCGAAAAAGGTGTCCTGCGCGCGTTTCCCGGCACCGTCGTCACGAAGGTGCCGATGGCCGATGGCGGCGAAGGATTTACCAGGGCGCTGGTGGGCGCCACCGATGGCACGATCCATCCGGTCACCGTCACCGGGCCGATCGGACAGCCGGTACAGGCCCTTGTGGGTTTTCTCGGCGGCTGTGCAGAACCGACCGCAGTCATCGAGATGGCCGCCGCTGCCGGTCTCGGCCTCGTCCCGCGCGATCGGCGCAACCCATGCCGGACCACGAGCTACGGTGTCGGTGAACTGGTGCGGGCCGCGCTCGATCTCGGTGCGAGGCGGATCTTGCTCGGCTGCGGCGACAGCGGCATCAACGATGGCGGCGCCGGCATGGCGCAAGCGCTGGGAATCCGTCTTCTCGACGCTGACGGCAATGAACTCGACCGCGGTGGTGCGGCGCTAACACCGCTCGACCGTATAGACATCAGCACCCGTGACCCACGCCTTGAGAAGGTCCGGATCGATGCGGCCGTCAACTGGCACAATCAGCTTCTCGGCGAGCGTGGTGTTGCCCGCGTGTTCGGCCCGCAAAAAGGCGCGACACCGGAGCAGGTCGAGCAATTGGCGATGGCCATGGAAATCTATGCAGCCTGCATCAAAAGCGCCACCGGCCTCGACGTCGGCTCCGCACCCGGCGCCGGTGCATCGGGTGGATTGGGTGCAGCCGTTCTCGGTCTCCTCTGCGGCAGGCTCCATCCCCGTTACGAGATCGTCATGCAATATCTGGAGGTCGACGATTACATTCGCGACGCCGATCTGGTGATCACGGCGGAAGGCAGCCTCGATGGACAGACGCCCTTCGGCAAGGTTCCGGCCGAAATCGCACGGCGTGCCAAGGAGGCCGGTGTTCCGGTGGTTGCGCTTGCCGGCACGATCGGCAAGGGTGTGAGGCTCAATCTCGATTGCGGCATTGATGCCTTCGCATCGTTTCTGACGCGGCCATGCTCGCTCGAAGACGCAATCTCCGCAGCACCCAAGCTACTTGCCCGCGCTGCGGAAGACGCGGTGAGGATGATCATGATCGGCACGACCTTGCGACTGCCCTTGGCCAAAGCAGGGTAATGGTCGTCGACCGGGTTTCAACGATATCTGCCCTCTTATGATGGTCTGCGAATTAGGTGCGCATTCATTGCGGTCATTTCTCCGAAGCATCCCAGCGAGATGAAGATGCCGACGATCCGTAAGTGGCGATGTCATTGCATTTTGCGATTCAAAGTTCACTTTGTCTGGCTGTGCCCCGCGCGCCGGCAAGGTGCTTGCGCATCAGCGCTGCGGCAACCTCATTCTCGCCATGCTCCAGCCGATCGAGTATCTCCAGATGCTCGCGGCATGTCGTGATCACGCGCTCGGGGCCATGCTGCCAATTGTAGTTCGATAATCGTCGGAGCTGGTTCTGGCGGTTCATCGCCTCAGCTATGTAGCGATTACCGGATGCGGCACTGATTCCCAGATGAAAATCCGCATTCATCTCAAACAGGGCCACGCTAGAGGCTTCCGTCCAGAGGCTGGCGAGCATGATTTCGTGCCGCTTCCGCATTGAGGCAATCCAATCCCCGGATAACGAAAACTCCGGGGTTAGGATCGCGGCACACTCGATCAACATGCGAAAATTGTAGCTCTCCGCACGGGCGCGTAGGTCGCGAACCGGGCTGGTGAACTGCCAGCCATACCCTTGCCTGCGCTGAAGCACGCCTAGGTCTTCGAGCTTGATCAGCGTCTGACGCACCATTGTGCGCTCACGACCGGTCAATCGCATCAGCTCCAGCTCGGCGAATTGATCCGAAAGTTTTCCTTCGCGGCGCAGGCGAGCGACAGCGACAAGAAGCTCTTCGTCAGCCGGAGCGGCCTGTGCCACTTCAACCAGCGGCGGGACCATGACAAGCGTCATCCCGCGATTGGGCTCGTGCTGCAATATTCCCTGAGCCTCCAGCAGTTCCAGCGCCATTCTGACGGGCGTCCTGGACACGCGCAGGCGCTCGGCAAGCTGGTTCTGACGAAGACGCGCACCCGGCTGCAGTTCATCCTCGTGGATGACTTCGACGATGCGGCGCATCAGATCCTGCTGAAGAGGCGTGCTCGCTTCCGACATTTTTCGCTTGCCTTCCCGATAATTTTGGTTTTTGTTTTATGAAATACTTTTTTGATGAAGGCAATCCAGCCGACGTCATCCTTGTTCATCACCCGGATATAGTGCCATGACCCTGCCCCTTCCCTGCCCGCTCATCGAAGTTTCTGGTACGCCGTTCGAGCGCGGTCAACAATATGGCGAGCAGGCATCCGAGCGAATCCTGAAAGGCGTCGATCACTACAAGGATCAGCTGCATTCCTCCGGCCTCAAGGATGACGATCTCGCAGCGATGATCGACCGCTTCGCCGGCGCAATCGAGGACTATGGCAGCCAGTATATCGAAGAGATGAAAGGTATCGCCCGTGCGATAAACAAGGATCTCGCAGCGGTGCTGTTGCTCAATGCGCGGACAGAGATCCTCAAGATGGCGCGCCGCCGGGAAAAGGGTCAGCAGGACTTCATCCAGTCCGACGGCTGCACCGGCGTCTTCATCATGCCGTCTGCCAGCCGCGACAATACATTCATTCACGCCCAGAACTGGGACTGGAAGGCGGAATGCGCGGAAACCGCCGTCGTTCTCAAGATCAAGCGCAACGACGGCCCGGACATCGTCACCTTTACAGAAGCCGGCGGCCTCGCCCGCACCGGCTTCAACTCCGCCGGCATCACGATCAGCGGCAATTACCTGGAGACCGAGCGCGACTATCGCGAACTCGGCGTGCCGCTCGCCATCATCCGCCGCAGGGTTCTGGAACAGGACCAGCTGGCCATGTCGATGCAGGCCGTCTATGGCACGCGCAAGTCGGCATCGAACAACATGATGATCGGCCACGCCCATGGCATCGCGATCGATTTCGAATGCGCCCCGGACGAAACCTTCCTCGTCCATCCGCAGGACGGCATTCTCGTTCACGCCAACCATTTCCAGAGCCAGGTGGCGCTGTCGAAACTGCAGGACAGGGGCGTATTCAACATGCCCGACAGCCTCTATCGCGACCTGCGTGTCCGCCAGTTGCTGGAGCCGCATAACGGGCAGATCACCGTCGATACCGTCAAGCATGCGCTGTCGGACATGTTCGAGACGCCCTATTCGGTCTGCCGCCCGCCGCGCAAGTCGCCGCTCTCCAACAACCAGTCCGCCACGGTCGCGATGATCGTCATGGTGCCGAGCGAGGGCCGCATCGAGGTGGCCCTGCTGCCGGCACTCGGCGCGCATTTCTGGAAATACAGCCTCGACATGCAGGTGAAACCCATCGAACAGCCGGGACCGGCTCAAACGAACGCCGCCTGATCAAAAACCTATAAGGGAACAAAAACGGGAGCTTCCGATGAAATACCGCAATTTTCTGACGATGACTGCAATGACGGCCGTGATGGCCGCAACCGCGGGCACCGCGCTGGCCCAGGACAAGATGATGCGCGTGCGGCTGAATGCCGACATCCGCTCGACGGATCCGGGCGTCAACCGGGATGCGAACAGCGATGCCGTCGTTCTTCACATGGTCGAAGGCCTTGTCGGTTACCGCGACGACGCGTCGGTTGCTCCGCTCCTGGCGAAATCGATCGATATTTCCGACGACGGCAAGACCTATACATTCAAGCTGCGCGACGGCCTCAAGTTCAGCAATGGTGAGGCGCTGACCTCCGCCGACGTGCTGAGCTCGTGGGCACGCTATACCGACCCGAAGACCGCGTGGCGCTGCCTCAAGGATGTGACGGGCTCGGGTGTCGCCAGCGTTGCCGATGTTGCTGCGCCCGACGCCTCGACGGTCGTCTTCACGCTGGAGAAACCCACCGCGCTGTTCCTGGCAACGATTGCGCGCACCGACTGCGGCGGAACCGGCATCTATCACAAGAGCTCGCTCGATGCCGAAGGCAAATGGGTGAAGCCGATCGGCACCGGCCCGTTCACGCTGCAGGAATGGCGCAGCGGCCAGTATGTGCAGCTTGCCGCCAATCCGAACTACGTTTCTCCCGGCGGCGACCGCACCGGCTATGTCGGCGACAAGACGCCGAAGGTGGATGCCGTCCGCTTCATGATCATCCCCGACGATGCCGCAGCAAAGACCGCCATCTCATCGGGCGACATCGATGTGCTGGCCGACGTCAACAATGCCGATATCGACGAGATGACCGAGAACGGCGACATCAAGGTGGACAAGGTCGACGCCATGGGCCTGACAGGCCTTCTGTTCCAGACGCGCGACCCGCTTTTGAAGGATGTCCGGATCCGCCAGGCCATCATGCTGTCACTCGATATTCCGCAGATCACCGAGGCTCTGACAAACGGCCAGTCCGCGGCGAGCGCATCCATCGTGCCTGTGCCGAGCCCCTATTTCGGCTCCGCCCAGAAGGAAATGCCTTCTCGCAATATCGAAGAAGCCAAGAAGCTTCTTGCCGAAGCCGGTTACAATGGCCAGCCGATCAAATGGCTGGCGACCAAGCATTATCCGTCGCTCTTCGATGCTGCCGTCCTCGTGCAGGCCATGGCCCAGGAAGCGGGCATCAATATCGAGGTGGAAACGCTCGATTGGGCGACTTTGCTGGACCGCTACACGACCGGCAATTACAGCGCCATGTCATTTACCTATTCCGCCCGCCTCGATCCTTCTCTGTCCTTCGACATGGTCAGCGGTAACAAGGACAAGAGCGCCAACAAGGTCTGGGACAACCCGGATGGCCTGAAGCTGATTGCGGAAAGCACCCAGATCACCGACGAGGCCAAGCGTCAGGCGATCTTCGACAAGCTGGAAGGCATGATCCGCGCCGATCTGCCGATCATCCCGCTCTATTCCGGCACCCGCATCGGTGCGGTCCGCTCGAATGTCGAAGGCTACAAGACCTGGCCGGTCGGCTATGCGCGCATGTGGGGCGTCTCCTTCACCCAGGGCAATTGAGCCCATGAACGCCCTTTCGAAATATATCGGCAAGCGTCTGTTATGGACGCTTCCGACACTGCTGCTCGTTGCGGTGATGGTATTCTTCCTCGTCCGGATGATCCCGGGCGACCCTGCCCTACTCATTCTGGGTGACGACGCGAGCGCAGAAGAAATCGCCGGTCTTCGGGCCAGTCTCGGCCTCGATCAGCCGGTGCCTCTGCAATTCCTCTACTGGCTCGGCAACGTCATCCAGGGGGATCTCGGCCACTCGATTTCCAACGGCGCGCCGGTTCTGCCGCTGATGCTCGATCGGTTTCAGGTCAGCGCCACGATCGTGCTCGTCGCCGTCGGGCTTGCGACGCTCATCGCCATCCCGGCCGGCCTGATCGCCGCCTGGCGTCAGAACGAGCATGTGGACGTGGCGATCGTCGCTGCCTCGACGCTGCTGATGTCGGTTCCGAGCTTCTGGCTCGGTCTGGTCTTCCTGCTGATCTTCGGCCTCAATCTCGGATGGCTGCCGGTCGTCGGCTTCGTGCCCTTCAGCGAAAATCCGTGGACGGCGATCACCTATGTCATCCTGCCGATCATGACGCTGATGCTGATCGAGGTCGGCGTACTGACCCGCATGATGCGCGCCAGCGCCATCGAGATCCTGCGGCTCGAATATGTCATGCATGCCCGCGCCAAAGGTTTGTCGGAACGCAAGGTTCTGCTCCGCCACGTCCTGCCCAACGCCTTCGCCCCGACCTGGACGATGATCGGCCTCGTTCTCGGCGGTCTGCTCGGCGGCATCGCGGTGCTGGAAACCGTCTTCACTTTGCCCGGCCTCGGGCGCCTTCTCGTCGATGCGATCTTCGCGCGCGACTATCCGGTGGTACAGGGATGTCTGCTATTCACGGCCATGATCTACGTGATCGTCAATCTGATCGTCGATCTCTGCTATCCGCTGTTCGATCCGCGGGTCACCGCGTCATGATCAGGCAGCCGGCAAACATGCTCATCGGGTCGGCCCTGCTGATCTTCATCGGCGGCATGGCGCTGATCGCCATGGTCTGGACGCCCTATGACCCGGCGGCGATCAAGCTTATCTCCCGCCTGAAGCCGCCATCGGCGCAATTCTGGCTCGGCACCGACGAATTCGGCCGCGACGTCGTCTCGCGACTGATGGCGGGCGCCGTCCAGAGCATGACGGTCGCGATCCTGACCGTCGCCTTCGCGATCATCGCCGGCACGATTGCCGGCCTCGTGGCGGGATATACCCGCGGCACGGTCGATCGGATCCTGATGGTATTCAGCGATGCGCTTCTGGCATTTCCCGGCACGCTTCTGGCGCTCGGCCTGATGGTCATCTCCGGCCCCAACAAATATGGCATCATCCTGGCGCTCGGCATCGCCTTTGCCCCGTCGGTGCTGCGTGTCGTCCGCGCAAGCGTGCTCTCCGCTCGCGAGCGGGAATATGTCGAAGCCTCGCGCGTCATCGGCAATTCCGAATTCGCCACCATGTTTCATCATGTGCTGCCCAATTGCACAGCGCCGATCGTGGTTCTCGCCACATCGATGTTCGGCTGGGTCGTTCTCGCGGAAAGCGGCCTGAGCTTTCTCGGCCTTGGCGTGCCGCCACCGGCGCCGACCTGGGGCAACATGCTGTCGGCCGCCCGCACCTATATCGAACGGGCACCCTGGCTCGGCCTTGCCCCCGGCATCTGCATCTCGCTGACATTGCTCGGCATCAACCTGCTCGGAGACGCGCTGCGCGACCGCTTCGACCCGCGAATGGAGCAAAAGTGATGACCGCAGACACGTCCTCTCCGCTTCTCAGCGTCCGCGATCTTCGTGTCACCACCTCGAACGGCTTTCCGATTCTGCATGACGTCTCCTTCGATGTCGAGGCCGGCAGCATCGTCGCGCTTGTCGGCGAAAGCGGCAGCGGCAAGACGGTGGCCGCCCGCGCCTCGATGCGGCTTTTGCCGAAGGCGATCAAGCCGACATCCGGCGAGATTCTCTTCCAGGGCCGCGATGTGCTGACAATGTCCGACGCCGAAATCCGCAAGGTCCGTGGCGCCGAGATCGGCATGGTCTTTCAGGAACCGATGGTCTCGCTCAATCCGGCACTCACGATCGGCGCGCAGCTCGTCGAGGGACTGAGGCTGCACGAGAAGATCGGCGTCGAGGCCGCACTCGAACGGGCCAGCGAAATGCTGGCGCGGGTGAAGATACCGGACCCGGCCGCCTGTCTCGTCGCCTATCCGCACCAATTCTCCGGTGGCATGCGCCAGCGCATCATGCTCGCCTCCGTCATGCTGCTCCGGCCGAAGCTCCTGATCGCAGATGAGCCGACCACGGCACTCGACACGCTGACCCAGCGCGAGGTCATGGAGATCATGGTCGATCTCACGCGCACCTTCGGCACAGCGGTGCTGCTGATCACCCACAATCTCGGCCTCGTCGCTCAATATGCCAAAAAGGTGATCGTTCTCGAGCGCGGCAAGCTGATCGAGACCGGACCGGTCGAGGACGTGCTTCACCGGCCGAAGGAACAGTATACGCGCACGCTGATCGACGCCCTGCCGAAGCGCGACCATGACCGCAAGCCGCTCGCGGCCGCGCCCCTGATCGAGGCGCGCGATGTCGAGGTGACCTTTTCCGGCGCCGGCAACATGTTCAGCACTGCCGAAAAGAAGCTTGCCGTCAGAGGCGTGTCGCTCGGCGTGCAGCCCGGCGAGGTGGTCGCCGTGGTCGGCGGCTCAGGTTCCGGCAAGACGACGCTCGGGCGGGCGATGCTCGGTCTTCTTCCCCTCTCCGGCGGGGACGTTCATTTCCGTGACCGTTCCATGGCATCCGCCGACAAGGTGGCGGCGCGCGATTTCCGGCTGCAATGCCAGTTGGTCTTCCAGGACCCCTATTCCTCGCTCGACCCGCGCCAGACGATTTTCGATATCGTTGCCGAGCCGCTGAAACATGGCCCGAAGCTTGGGCGCGCCGAAAAGGTGGAGCGGGTGAAGGAGATGCTGAACGAGGTCGGGCTCTCCGGCCTTAGCGAGCGCTATCCGCATGCGCTCTCCGGCGGCCAGCGTCAGCGGGTGGCGATCGCCCGCGCGGTGATCCGCAACCCCGCCTTCGTCGTTGCCGACGAGCCGGTATCCGCGCTCGACATGACCATCCAGAAACAGGTTCTCGATCTCTTCCGCAGGCTGCAGGAAAACCATGGTTTTGCCTGCCTCTTCATCAGCCATGATCTCGGTGCCGTCTCGCGCGTCGCCGACCGCATCGTCGTCATGCAGCAGGGGCTGATCGTCGAACAGGGCAGCACAGGCGACGTGCTGGACAATCCGCAGCACGACTATACCCGCGCCCTGCTCGAAGCGACGCCGACGCTCGGCATCGCCGCATGAACTTCAGGACGAGATAACGATGAAAAATGCCGAAACCGTCTGGACCATCGTCGACGAGAAGAGCCCAGCTTTCTTCGATCTCAGCGACCGCGTCTGGGACATGCCGGAGATCAATTATGAGGAAGTCCGCTCCTCCGCGGAGCACGTGCGCCTGCTGGAGGCCGAGAGCTTTCGGACCGAATGCAACATCGCTGGCATCCCAACCGCGATCATGGGCGAGGCGGGCGAAGGCGGCCCGGTCATCGCCATCCTCGGGGAATATGATGCGCTTCCGGGCCTGAGCCAGATGTCCGGCGTGGCCGAGCCGCGCCCCGTCACCGCTGGTGGTCACGGCCACGGCTGCGGCCACAATCTACTGGGCTCAGGCTCGATGCTGGCCGCCGCAGCCGTAAAGGACTATCTGGCGGCGAACGGCTTGAAGGGGCGTGTGCGTTACTATGGCTGCCCGGCCGAGGAAGGTGGATCCTCGAAGGGATTCATGGTGCGCGCCGGTGTCTTCGACGATGTCGACATCGCCATCTGCTGGCATCCGGCCGCCTTTACCGGCGTCAACAACCCCATCTCGCTCGCCTGCAGCGAGATGAATTTCCATTTTTCCGGCCGCGCCTCGCACGCCGCCTCCACACCGCATCTCGGCCGCAGCGCGCTCGATGCCGTCGAACTGATGAATGTCGGCGTCAATTTTCTGCGCGAGCATATGCCGATCACCGCGCGCATCCATTATGCGATCACCGATGCGGGCGGCTCGGCGCCGAATGTGGTGCAGGCCAATGCCACGGTGCGCTATCTCGTGCGCGCGAAAACGCTGCCCGAGCTTCTCACCCTCGTCGCCCGCGTCAAGCGCGTGGCGGAAGGTGCCGCCTGGATGACCGAGACGACGGTGCGGCAGGAAATCATTTCCGGCGATGCCAACCTGATCGGCAACGAGCCGCTGGAAGACTGCATGCATGCCCAGATCGAACGTCTCGGCCCGGCGATCTTCAGCGACGAGGACAAGGCGACGGCGCGCAAATTCCAGGCGACGTTTTCGCCGGAAGACATCGCCTCGTCCTATGCCCGCTTCCATGTGAAGCCGAGGAAGGACGAGCCGCTCTGCGACCTCATCGTCCCGCTCTATGCGGGTGACACGTCGATCGTCGGCTCGACCGATGTCGGCAGCGTCAGCTGGGTCGTCCCGACGGTGCAGATGCGCGGCGCGACCTACGCGATCGGCACGCCCGGCCATTCCTGGCAGTTGGTGGCGCAGGGCAAGCTGCCGGCCGCGCACAAGGGCATGGCCCATGCCGCAAAGGCCATGGCGGCGACGGCCGTCGAACTCTTCCTCAATCCCGCGCTCGTCGAGGCGGCCAAGGCGGACCTTCAGGGCCGCCTCGACGGCAATCCGTTCATCAATCCGATCCCCGACGACGTGATGCCGCCGATCCCGGCTCAGACCAACGGCTGGACTCTGATCCGGCTCACGACCCCAAATCACCAGACAGAAGACGAGACCACCATGGACACGCTGCAGCTCAACGCAAATTCGCTGGAATCCTACTGGATGCCGTTCACGGTCAACCGCGATTTCAAGAAGAAGCCGCAGATCGTCACCGGCGCATCCGGCATGTATTATTCGATGAGCGACGGCCACAGGCTGCTCGACGGCATCGCGGGTCTCTGGTGCGTCAATGCCGGCCATGGTCACCCGAAGATCGTCGAGGCCATCCAGAAGCAGGCGGCGCAACTGGACTTCGCCTCGTCCTTCGGCTTCGGCCATCCGCTGGCCTTCGAATATGCGAGCCGCCTGACCTCGATCGCGCCGGATGGCCTCGACCATGTCTTCTTCACCAATTCCGGGTCCGAGGCCACGGATACGGCGCTGAAGCTAGCGCTCGCCTACCATCACGCCCGCGGCCAGGGGCAGCGTCAGCGGATCATCGGCCGCCAGCGCGGCTATCACGGCGTCGGATTCGGTGGGCTTTCGGCAGCCGGCATGGGGCCGCACAAAAAACAGTTCGGCATGCTTCTGCCGGGCGCGGCCCACATGCCGCACACTCATGATCCGGCCCGCAACGCCTTTAGCCTTGGCCAGCCGGCGCATGGTGCGGAGATCGCCGATGAGCTGGAACAGATGCTGCAGACCTATGACCCGTCGACCGTGGCCGCTGTCATCGTCGAGCCAGTCGCGGGTTCGACCGGCGTGCTCGTCCCGCCGGTCGGCTATCTGGAACGGCTGCGGGAAATCTGCACGCGCCACGGCATTCTCTTGATCTTCGACGAGGTCGTCACCGGCTTCGGCCGCCTCGGACATCCCTTCGCGGCCGACCGTTTCAAGGTTACACCTGACCTGATCGCCATTGCCAAGGGCATGACCAATGGTGCCGTGCCGATGGGCGGCGTCATCACCTCCGGCAAAATCCACGAGACGCTGATGGGCAATGCGGCCCAGGGTGCCGTGGAGTTCTCGCACGGCTACACCTATTCCGGCCATCCGCTCGCTTCCGCTGCGGCGCTTGCCACACTCGATGTCTATCTGGACGAAGGCGTCTTCGAGAACGCCGCCTCGATCGAGGCGCTCTGGCAGGAGCACGCGCACGCATTGAAGGGACTGCCGGGCGTGGTGGACATCCGCAATCTCGGCCTGCTCGCCGGGATCGAACTCGGCGACGATGTGGCAAGCGGAAAGGCCATGGCCAAGAAGGTCTACGACCATTGCTTCGAACGCGGCGTGCTGATCCGGCCCGTGGCCAACACGATCGTGCTGTCTCCACCTCTGGTGATCTCTGCGCTAGAGATCGATATGCTATTCGCCACCATTTCAGACGGACTCAAGTCGATCTGAGATGATTGAAGGCGACTAGCTGTTAGAGGTCGTGAACCATTACGAACCGCCGACCCGCAGTTTATGACTCGGCGGCCGGTTCCGGCCTGGGCGCCGAAACTTTATAGATATTTTCAGCCAGCCTGAGTTTGGTTTTAGTTCTCCTCCGCGAGACCGTGCATCTTCCGGATCAGATCAGCCGCACGCTCACCGATAACGACGCAAGGGGCCATGGTGTTGCCGGTTGTGATCCGCGGCATGATTGAAGAGTCCGCAATGCGAAGACCGGATATGCCGTAGACTTTGAGCTCGCTGTCGACCACCGACATGCTGTCACGCCCCATCTTAGCGGTGCAGGACTGATGCCAGTAGGTGACGGCCGAACGCCGGATGAAGTCGATCATCCCAGATCTATTGCGCGAACCAGGAGCGGTTTCGCTTGTCACCAAAGGCGTGAAACCGTCGCTGTTCCCGAGTTCGCGGCACAATTCCACGGCGGCCAGGGCAGCAGCCATATCTTCCGGCTCACTAAGTGAATTTGGTTCTATGAGAATCTGGTCGCCTACGTCGGGGCCAGAGAGCCGCAATCGGCCACGGCTCTTCGGTTGTGCAAGGCCGTTGAACATCGTCCAGCCATGTTCCGGCGTTTCGAGACCCGTTTCGATCGGCGACGGAACGGCAAATTCCAGCTGGCACTGGAGAATGTCAGGCTGGGTTAGACGCGAGTCGCTTTTCCAATAGAGCTTCGCTTCGCAGCCACTACCGCCAATGGGTTCGGGCTTTCGGTAGGCCCAGGTGCAGCCGAATGCAAGATGGTCCTGATGATTGCGACCGATACCAGGCAGGTGCTGCACGACGGCAATACCGTGCGATCGCAAATCCTCTTCCGGGCCGATACCCGATTGCATCAAGACCTTCGGCGTATGGATTGCCCCGAGCGAGAGAACCGTCTCGTACCGCGCCATGAACTGACGTCTCTTGCCTTCGAGGAGCACTTCGACACCGATCACGCGCTGGCCTTCGAATATCAGGCGCCTAACCAACACCTTGGTCAACACGGTTAGGTTCGGCTGCGACATGAGCGGGCGAACATAAGACTCGAACACGGTCTCTCGCCTTCCATCGCGGATCCGAAGCTCAGCGATCGAGGCACCGCCTGCGGACTCCATCATCTCGCCGTTCGGGGTATCGTAGACTGGAATGCCGATCGTGGACGCGGCACTCAACAAAGCTTCAGCAACAGGCTGAGGTGACTGTGGCTGCGCGACATAGGCCGGCCCTCCTATACCACGACGGAATGGATCCGGTGCGCCCTGCCAGTTTTCGATGCGGCGATAGTAGCCCAGGACTGACTCATAGCCCCAGGCGTCGTCGCCGGCCTCTGAGGCAAAGTAGTCCCAGTCGTGTTTATGCCCCCTCGCCCAAACCATGACGTTGATACTCGAACCGCCGCCGAGCCCCTTGCCCATGCTGAGTGGCAGACGTCGCCCATCCAGGCCAGGTGCCGGCTGTCCAACAAAGCCCCAATCCCGACTAGAGCCGAGATTAAGCGGCCATAGCGCGGGGTTCGTGACGGCTTCGTCCGCATCATCCCCGCCAGCCTCGAGAAGAAGAACGCGTGCGTTTCCATCCTCCGCCAGACGTGCCGCAACAACGGACCCGCTGGATCCTGCGCCACAAACGATGAAGTCGAAGACATCATCGACCTCGCGCTGAGGGTTTGCCTTAAGTTCAATTGGATTTTGGTCATGAGTATTCAGCGTCACGTGATTACCTCCGTGAATGGATTGCACTCAAATTCGTGAATTATGGAAATGCGAGGGCAGCCGTTGAGGCTCAGCCCGAAATCAGCTGCCCTCGAAGGGGTGACCCAGTCCGCCTTTTTTGATCAAGCTGGTACTGCTTGTCGTCATCGGGACATTTGGCCGTCCCGATGACGCTGTGCCTGACATTACTTCTTCGCCGAGACGGCCTTGGCGGCCTGATCAATGGTTTCGGCCACGGCCTCCGGCTGGGTCATGAACAGTGCATGGCTTGCCGAGACCTTGGCGATCTTCGCCTTGATGCGTTCAGCCATGTGGATCAGCATGGCCTGATCGAAAGCCTTGTCTTCGGTTGCGATGACAGCCCAGCTTGGCTTCGTGCGCCAGGCGGCATGTTCAAGCTTCGTGGCGAATGCCGACATATTGATCGGGACCTGGGCATCTCTCATGAACGCAACATCGGCGTCGCTGACGTCATGCGCGAACCCAGCCTTGAATTTATCCGGGCTGACATAGCCAAAACCATCCGTCGTGGTTTCGATGACGAACTCCGATGCCGGAGCAAAACCCTCGTATTGCTGAGCCGTCGTTTCGCCGGCATTCGGAGAAAGCGCGGAGACATAGACGAGGCCGGCAACCTTCTGATCGATACCGGCTTCGGTGATGACAGTACCGCCCCAGGAATGTCCGACGAGAATGACCGGGCCGTCCTGGCGCTCAAGCGCGCGGGCAGTCGCGGCAACGTCATCGGCGAGAGACGTCAGCGGATTCTGGACGATGGTCACGCGATAACCACGCTTGGTGAGGTTGTCATACACGCCCCTCCAACCAGAGCCGTCCGCAAAGGCTCCATGAACGAGGACGACGTTTCTGACGGACTGATCCTGGGGGATGGGGTCAGCGGCATTTGTCGGCAGTGCGGCAGCTAAGGAGGCTGCGGCTGCAATCGCGGCGACGGTGATAGTGGTCTTTCGTATCATGGCTTTCTCCTCTTGTTAATTGCGATAATACTTATCGCGATATATTTAAGCTGCCAGACTTTATTCTGCGCGTCAACGTAATTATTATCGCGATATTGTTTTTCGTCGTTTCGTTCGTTACATTTCACACGGACAGGAGCTCAGAATGACCGCACGCCACAATGATCCACCGCCACTGCAGGACCAGCTTTGCTACGCGATCTACACCGCCGGCATTGCAATCCAGCGGGCCTACAAGCCCCTTCTCGACGAGCTGGGCCTGACCTACCCGCAATATCTGGTTCTTAACGTGCTATGGAGCGAAGATGGGCAGACGGTCGGCGCCATTGCTCGCGCTCTTGCTCTTGAATCCAGCACCCTGACACCGCTCCTGAAGCGACTTGAGACCTCCGGCTTGCTGCGTAGGACGCGAAACCTGAGCAACGAGCGGCAGGTCGTCATCGCCTTGACCGACGAAGGCCGTGCCTTGCAGCACAAGGCAGGCTGCCTGAGCAACACTTTGCTCGCCGCCTCGACCCAGACGCCGAAGGAACTCGCGGCTCTCAACCGCGATGTCCGGCATCTCCGTAACGCGATCTATTCCCAGATCGGCGGGTGGGATGTACCCGCCTGATCTCCAATGGTGGTCAATGGCCTGAATGCTCAAGCGGTCGGAACGGTCCCGCCATCGATCACATGCTCTGTGCCCGTGATCGATGATGCTCGATCCGATGCAAGAAACGCGATCAGGTCGGCAACTTCCTCCGGCGCTGCTGGCCGTCCGAGCGGTATGCCGCCGAGCGAGTTCATGATCACCTGCAGTGCAGCCTCGTATTCAATACCGGCCTCATCGGCTATGCGCAGGGCTAGACCGTTGGCCCCTGGATCGGCGATCCAGCCGGGAGAAACGCGCACCACCCGTACCCCCTTTGGAGACACCTCCTTCGAGATGCTTTTGCTATAGGTGTTGAGCGCCCCCTTGGCCGAAGCGTAGCCGGTCGTCGCCTCCGGTAAAGGCAGGCGGTTCTGGATCGAGGTGACGTGGATGACGACACCACTTCCCTGCGCGACCATCCCGGGGATCAGAGCACGATCGAGCCTGACCGCCGGAAAGAAATTGAGGTCGAACTCCCTTTCCCACTCCTCGTCGGTGAGCGCGGCAAAGCCGCCTGAAGGAGCGGAAGAGCCGCCCAGCACATTTACGAGGATGTCGAGCCCACCAAGTTCCCGATGTACCGCATCGACGACAGCTTGAACCCTCTTCCCGTGGTCAAGTCAGCTTCGGCGAATGCCGCACCGGATAAATCCGCCGGCCGTTTGCGAGCGGTGGTCAACACACGCGCGCCAAGCTGCTGGAAGAGCGCCACCGTGGCAGCGCCGGCGCCTGAGGTGCCGCCGGTTATCAGGGCCCGACGCCCCTGCAGTGTGAGAAAGGGGCTCATACGGTGATCTCCAGCTCGGCGACCTTTTCGTTCGCGAGAACGAAGATGAAGCGCAGGTCGATCGGGCTGCCTGGGAAATCGCCAACGGCATGGGCAGTGACCACGGTCTTCCCGTGTTCATTGGAGATGAGGCAGGGGTCTACTGTATAGTCGTACTGCTGGCTTTCGTCCGCCATCCACATGCGAATGGCGTCGCGCCCTCTATGGGTCTCACCCTTGTCCCTGACGATACCGTTCTCGGTAAAGGCATCAGCGATGGTTTCGGGGTTTCCAGTTCTGTCGGCGTCGAAATAGGCTTCGATGGCCCTGGGTAATTTGACAGTCATCTTGGTCCTCCAATCACGTTTCCAGCCTTTGCCGACTGCAACCTCGGCCCAACGGGGTCGATAGGCGCTAACTTAATTCAGTGCGATTGACGCGATAAGCGGGACTAAATAGGATGAGACGTTGCGAAAAGAGGGACAATGACGAGGTCTGTTCTTACCGATCTGGATGCTGTTCTCAGCATCGCTCGTCACGGTTCGTTTCGGGCTGCGGCGCTCGATCTCGGCATGTCCACGACAGCACTCAGCAATGCCATCGCCAAGCTTGAGAAGAACCTGGGCATTCGGCTGTTCAACCGAACGACGCGAAGCGTCTCGCTCACGGATGCGGGGACGACATTCGTCGAACGGATTGGACCGGCTATGACCGACATTCACGATGCCATGCTCACGGCCCAATCGCTTCAGGATATCCCGAGCGGCACATTGCGCATCAATGCATTTGCGACAGCGGCGCGAGAGATGATGGAACCGCTCATCCTCACCTTCCTGCAGCGTTACCCGCAGGTGCACATTGATCTGGTCACAGAGGGGCGGCTCGTCGACATCGTTGGAGCCGGGTTCGATCTGGGCCTGAGACCTGCCGACCTGGTGCCGCACGATATGATCGCCGTGCCACTCGGTCGAAAGCGCAGCAACGCCGTCGTCGCTTCGCCGGATTTCCTGCGCACTCACGGAACGCCAATCGTTCCGGCGGACCTATACCGGTTCCGATGTATCCGTGCGCGTCTTCCTAACAACGCCTTATTCCGATGGAAATTTGAGAAGGACGGAAACGTGGTCCAGATCGATGTGCAAGGCTCGATCACGCTCGACGAGCCTAGTCTCGTCAAAATAGCGGCTCAGAATGGCGTTGGGCTCGGATACGTTATGGAATCGGAAGTGCGCGAAGACATTGCGGCCGGCCGATTGGTTCGCGTTCTCGAAGAGTGGACCCCGTCCTTGGCGCCTTTGGCATTATACTATCCTGGCAGAAAGAATCCGCCGGCCGCCTTCAGTGCGTTCATTCAGGCTGCTCGCGAGTTTGCGAACAAGTGAGGCTCTAGTTTATCACGGTAGCAGTTGGTCCGCCGCGATGTCCTCTTTCACGAGATGGCTTGGGCCCCGAATAGTCCGCAGTCCACCAATCGCAGCGGATGCGAGTGCTTCGCAGTCGTTCAAGATCTAGGTCTTCTGGACATAATGGAGCGTATGAGGCCCAATCCTCCGCCCGCGTCCTTTATGAAAGACGGTACGTACGATGTACGGTCATCTTTTGACCTATCGCCGCAGAAAACGTGAGATCTCAAAAACCAATGTCAGTCGAACCGTTTAACCCATCGCAGAGTTTCCTCCAGCGAGATCGAGCGGCTGCGGCGCATCGATGAGCGGTCGCTGGTGCTCCTCGAATCGAATAGGCTTCAGAACGTCAGAGACCGTCTTATAGGAGTGCGGGACAAGGCCACGGTTGATATCACCGATTTCGGGCCGTTTACCAGCCTGGATGACGATACCTCCGTCATAGGAATAAATGGGGCACCCTTGCCCGAGTTGTTCGGCCAGTCTGTCGGTACCGCCCAATTCGGAGACGAAACCGTCATCGATGAAGGTCAACCAGTTGATAGTTCTGATTGCCCTCTTCCGCAGACGGTTCATCCGCACATACCAGCGAGATTGCTCCGGCACGTCGAGGCCGGGAAATCGCCGTGCGATGGGAAAGGCGAGCAGGCGGTCGGCCAGCCCCTGCCGACCCTCGTTGAACAGAATGGAAAGTCCTGCCGTGCCGTAGGCCGGCTTCAACATTTCGCACCATCGCTGGACGAGCGACCTGTATTCATCATAGCCGACCGTTTCCGGCCAGCTTGCCGGTAGATAGATCGCGATGCGGGAAAATTCCCGCATTTCCGTATTGCCGACCGCCTCCGCATAATAGACTGTCGGATCATCGAGGTCGCGAGCATCCGGATAGCCGAACAACGCCGCTTCGAAGCTCTCATCGTCCTTCACATTGTCCGGCGTGCGCGCACGTTCCATGACATAGGCGTCATAATCGAAGCCTTTGAGAGGGTGGAGCTTTCGCCCATTATGAGGAAGATAGTGGGTCACCTGGCTTGCGAAAATCCGCTTATAGTCGATCAGGACCTCGGCCATTCTTTCGCGGATTTCGAGGCTTGTCGCCTTCTGCAGCGCAAAATCGATATAATGCCCGAAGCGAAGCAGGGGCACGCCGCGCGTGGATTCCACCGCAATCCTATCGAGAATGCTCCAGTCGCCAGCTTCGGCCGATAGCTTGTCTGTGTCTTGCGTCATAGTGTCCTCAACCCGCCGTCGCTGCCGTCAAAGTCAGCCCTCCCAGAATCGCAGCTGCAGCCGCGCCGCCGTAAATCAGGAGGCCGCCGGTGGCGATCCCGCCGACGGCCAGCCCCGTGGCCTTCCATGGATTTTCCTTGGCCCACTGGACCGGATCATTCAAGAGCTCGGCGGGCTCCTTGGCGGGTGCCGTCGCCGGTACGGTGACCGGCGCCGGGGCGCTGCCGCCACCTGAGCAATCGCAATCGTTTTTGAAATTCACGTCTTCGCGCGTCATATCGTGCTGTTCGGTGATCTCGTCGATATAATCGCTCTGCTTGCCGCGCATGCGGTCGCCAGGTCCCTTGTATTCGGTCCCTGTCATATTATCGAGATCGATGAAGTCGATGGGCCGCTTTCCGCCGCCGCGCATGATCGAACCATCAGGCCTGCGCCGCATCGTCCATTGCCCGTCATTCAGGTCCCATGCGACCTCGGGTTCGATACTGCGATTGTTCTTTTGGGCCCATTCAGTCATCTTCTCCGCGACGCAGCGGCCGTTCATGGTGCCGGCGGCTTGACAGGCACAGGCCGCCTTGCAGATTTCGTCCAACAGTTCACGGTTCTTCTCGTCGCGGACCGGTCCGGTGAAATAGCCGCCGGCCGACATCGTATTGCCCTTGTTGAGCAGCATCCGATCCGTCAGCCGCGTGACATTGCGCCCTTCCATAAAGACATTCGGCGACCAGGACAGGAAGGTCGCGCGGTGCAAATTGACGCCGGACGTTACACCGCCGCCCACACCGGGCTCATCCCCGAAAGAGCGATTGAATTCCGATCCCTTGATGCCGCACATCGCGCCGCCATGGGAAAAGACCGAGATCGTGCCCTTGGCCAGATCGCGTGCATAGGCGGTATTGACGTAAGGGATGGGCTTGTCCGGACTTTTGCATACATCCGGCAGGGTCGACCGTACCCAGCCGTCGGAATGCTTGTGGCAGAGCGTCAGCCCATTGATGGAGACGGTTTCCCTCATGCGTCCACTCCCTGCTTGTCTTGAGATTGGAGCACTGCAACGCAGCGCGGCCCCTGCGGCAGGGCGATCGACAGGATCGAAACGCCGGCGGCGTGGTCTTCCGCCTTATCCGCCCCACCGGCCTGCCCTGCGCCCATTGCGACAGTGGCCATGATCAGGCTGTTGGCCGCTCCGCAATCCCCGGTAAAGGCGATCGGCGTTTCGAAGTCCGCCAACAGCTCGTCGGAAACCCGCGCGCCGGACAGGGCAAATCCGAGATCTTCGGAACGCCAGCGTTCGCCATTGAGGTCGACAAGGAAGCGAGCCGGCGAAACGGTTTCGAAAGCCTGCCGCAAGGGCTTGGCAAGGCCACGGCCGATGACACCTTTCGGCGCCAAGAGACTTTCCTGCTCGAACCCGGTGAAAACCGATCGCACCGTTCCGATAATCGGCGAAGCCCGCCGATGCGCCTCGGCCGATGCCACCATGACAAGCACTGCCGCTTCTGCCGGGATCAAACCATGCGGATTGCTGCGGCTGAAAAGGCGCCCGTTGACCGCCAGCAGGTCCAGCAGTTCGGCATCCATGAAACTGTCGAGGGCACCCACTACGAAGGCGCCGCCATCCTCATCCTGAAGCTCTTTCAAAGCTTTCGCGACCTCGTAGAGCGCGATTGTAGCTCCGTCGCTCAAAAGGGAGACGGAACTGAACCGTGAGGAATAGTTTTTTCGATCCAAGCCTGCAGCCGGGCACCGATCGCATGCTGGCCGAGCCAGGCCGGCACAACAAGCCTCAGACCAACCGACGTATCCATTTCCACGCGGGCGACGAGATCGTCGAAAGCAGCGGCGAAAAGATGCTGCAGCCGAGTGTCATAGTCGCGCACCTCCTCGAAAGCCATGACGCAGGAAAGCGTCATGGCCTGCCCGTCGGGGCCGATCGGTCCGTGCAAAGAGCGCACGAAATTGCGATCCCGCCCCAAATAGGCGCGATGAAGTCCATCCAATCCCTGCCCAAGGGGGCAAGAAGTTCCAACGCCCACTATGCCGGCTGACACGTTCATGCCACCACACCTGCCATCTGCTTGATATGAACGCGACTGCGAGCCACAGCCATATCGCCCTCAGGGCAGGCAATTGCCGCATTCCACAGCATTTCGATCGTCTTCTCCGTGCCGTTGACCGCAACCGAGATCAGCCGAGGCCGGGCATCGAGCTTCTGTCGGCCCACCCAGGTCGCAGTGTCGAGGATGACCTGCGGCAGCCGAAAGCGATAATCCCCCGCCTCATGCAGGCCCGAAATGCGGATCGACTCCTCTCCCTGAGATCCATGACCTGCCCCTCCGGTGCGGCCTGAAAGAAATCGGCGGAGAAATCGGCCGGAAAAAGGGGCGCCTCGTATTTGCGCCAGTCTTCGTCATAGGTTCCTGCATGGCGGGCGCGGCTGGCCCATCCAGGCTGGACGGCACCGAAGCCACAGGGATCGGGCAGAGCCCCTTCGCCGATCGGCGCCTGCGTGCTTTCGATCAAGGGAAGCCTAACATCGGTATCGGCGGCAAGCTGACCCCACTTCGACGTCCATCCGAAACCGATCGGATTGGCCGGATGCGCTTCTCCTCCCGTATCGGCGAAGTCGGGACCGCCAAGGCTGTTGCGCCAACTGAGACGGCAGCGTTGGAAAGGCTCGTAGCCTTCGAGCCGCAGAGCGCCGTCCCGCATGCGCAAAAGCCGCGAGCCGAAGGCGATCGCGCTCTTGGACTGCTGGCCCAGTTCAAAACCGACATGGACCTTGTTGACGGAACGCCCTTCAGGCGCCACGACATCGCCGGTCAGGATGAAATCGGCTTTCGGCCGAAAGGGGAAGAAATCCGCCTCGCTCAGCAGTTCTTCCGACAGGTTATCCGCGTAATCGGGCTGGATGCGGATCTCACCCTGGTCATCCGCAAGCCGGCTGAAACCATCGTCCAGGATCGAAAACCGCGCCCGGATCGCCAGGACCCAGTGCTCCAGCCCGGCGTGATCACGCACGAAATAGCCCAGCGCAGCAAACGGGCTACGATTGTCGACCTCCCACATCACCGTGCCCCGTCAGTTCAGATCGATCGTCGCGGCATCGAGCACGATAAGGCGGTCGGCGGTCTGCGAGATGCTGACGCCCCGCACGCTGATATGCCCATCCGGCCGCAAGGTCAGCACAGATTTGCCGTTGCGCACCATCAGCGCACCGGAACCTGGCTCTATGTCGATCATTGCTGCCAGTGCCATCAGCTTCGTCCAGGCCTCGGGATCTCCGAGAAGCAGGTGAGGTGCAAATTTCGTCCGGTCTGGCATATCGCTCATGGCTTCAAAATCCTGTTCGTCACCTGAAGATCGATCTCAGTCTTCTTACAGCGGGGCTATCGTCATCCCGCAGGCATGCATCAATGTCCGGTAGCGCGCAGGTCGAATTCCTTCGATACCGCGTCCTCGTCGTGCGTCAGCGACATCTTGACTACCGAGTAGGCCGACACGCCCGTCACCCATCCTTTGAAAAGGGCCTGCTGCGCCTCTTCGTCAAACGTGTCGATCCGGCGGCGGACATCCAGAGAATTCAGACCGACGATGGAGGTCGATGAGGCGGCGAGGTTCTTCTGCACGTAGAATTCGCTGACGAAGGGGCCGCCGCTCGGTATATCCCAGCCTCGTGCATAGGAATGTGCGATTGCGTCTCCGCCTTCGTCCTTGAACGTTTCCAAGGTCGGATCACCGGCAAAAGACGCCTTGCCGCTTTTCTCGACTTGATCGGTGAATTCAGAAATCATCTTAGCGCCAACCTTGCGCGCTTCTTCCAGGTTCCCTTGGCGGATCAGGAGGAGAACATTGGGAAACTCGCTACCCTCCATCGCCATGGAATAGTCGGAACTCCCCACAGGCCGATCGGCGGCATCCAGCTTCTTCACCTGCCAGTCTCGCGGATAGAGGAAGCTTTCGCCGTGCTCGGTCTTCTCCTCAGCCAAGCTTTCGAACGCCGCGCCTGCCTCTTCCATCTTGATGCCGCCAAAGAACATCGCAAGCCTGTCTTCCAGCTCGGGGTAATCGTCGTAATCGAACTGCGCCACGACGACGAGCACATCCCGTCCATGGGTAACGACCGCGGCACGCGCCATGCGTGAGTAGCCCCTCGCATCGTCATAGTCGCTGCCGGCAAGATAGCCGAACACGGTATTGCCTTTCGACTTGTCCTGAATGATCCGGTTATAGCCTTTCAGCGCCAGAAAGCCGTAGCCCGTCACCTGGGCTTCGGCAAAGGAAGGAAGTGTAGCCGATGCACATCGATCATCAGCTTATCCCGGTTTTCCGGCTCGTAGATCTTGGCGATCACGCCCCGCTTGTCGTCCATTGCGGGGTCGATCCAGATCTCCGTCTTGTCGTCCAACAGAGTGGTGAAACTGAACCCCGTTTTACCGAGATCGATCTTCTTGCGCGAAGAGCCAGCAGTCGCCTCGTCGCTGATCGCGAAAATGCGCTCCTTCGGGTATGTCTCAGCCATGGAAACCTCGGTCATTACACTTACGAGCATCAGCAATGCTCCAACCATCGTCTTGACGTAGAACCGTGGGCGAAGTTTTTTCGCTAATTCCGGTTCGAAACTCAACATCATGCGCATCCTCTGCCTCTATTCTGAGGACGGTCTCTGCAGACCAATTCCCAAGTTCAATCCGCCCCCAACACCCAGAGCCGCTTTGCCCCTGGTCCTGACACCATATTTGCCATCTTCGAGCGCCCCTGCTTCTCCCTCGATCTCGGCGGTCGCCCCGACGCTTGCCTGGCCTCCGAATTCCAGGAAGATGCCCCAGTCCCAAGACTTGTCGATTTCTTCCAGCCGCGTATCCCAGCCGGCCCAGTCCGCCAGCCCATTGTACGTATGGACGACAAAGTTTCCGGCACGATAGGGCGTTGCGGCGATACCGCCGCCGGCTTTGACCTCGGCCGCCGTCAGATCAACGCCGAGCTTTCCGGCTACGGCTGCGGTCGGTGACCCGTTATAGACTCCAACTTTCATCTTGGCCTGTGCCGTCGCTTCCGCCTTCAGCACGGTCAGGCCAGCTTTGCCGCTCAGGAAGCCGTCCTTGTTCAGCGACCCCTCCGCCTCGAGTAGGCTTGCGTAAGCCGACCCGCCGACGGTTCCTGAAAGACCGGCATTCCCGCCTGTCCAATCGTCGGACATGCCCATTCCGGTCGCTGTCTGTGCCTGGGCATTTGCGAAATTCAGGCTGCCTTGCGCAAAACCATCGGTGTCCTTCTTCTCGACAAGGGAGCCACCGGCGATCTTCTGCTCGATCTTCGATGAAGCATCGTATTTGCCCTTGAACGGCTTGCCACTCTCTTTGTAGGTCGAGGTATGCTCGCCCTTGCTTGTCTTGGTTCCATCGGAATAGCGAGTCTTCGACGACTCGTAGCCTTCTTCCGATTCTACTTTCGAGCTGAAAGAGCTTTTGACCTCGGGCTTGTTGTCGTCTTCCTTCTCTTCCTTGATCAGTTCGTTGGGCGGGCGCGCTTCGGCTTCCTTGGCAACCGCCTGTGGATCGCCTTCGCTTTCCACCTTCGTGGCGTCCGACGCAAATCCGTCGGAGGACAGCATTGTGTTCTGATGCTGCCGTGGCGTCTGTCCGCCGAGAAGCGGGCTGACCGAAGCGTTCCCTGTTGGCGTAAACTGCCATGGCGCGTAGGAGGAACTAGGCTGATAACCTGGCTTGTAAGGAGGGCGTACCGGATCACATTTGAAGGGCGGCCGGCAGTATCCTTCCAGATCCTTGCGCACCACCTGCCGAAGCGCTTCCTCCTCGCGCGCCGTCCGCTGCCGCAAGGGTGGAAGCACAACGCCGCCGCTTTGTGACTGGTTTTGAGGCTTGCCGCTCATCGCTGTCTCAGTTCTGATCTATGCTGTCGGCTTTAAAGCGGATGCGCTTGGCATTGATCGTCACATCACCTTCCTTAGACATGGTGATAAGAACATTTTCGCCGACGCGGATATTGAACTGTTCGCCGACATTGATGTTGTGAACCCGCCCGATATCCGCGTCATAGCGACCGCGGACAATAACGCTCATCTTCTTGCCGACGGTGGTCTGTAGGAGGTTGCCGACAATGGTGGACTTCGCCACGCCAACGATTTCCGAGCTGCCGCCATGAACGATCTCCGACTTGTTCTTCTCGATGAACAGCTGGTAATTGCCCTTGGCGAAATTGAAGGGATCCGGAATCCGCAGCTTCTGGAGGAAGTCGGAAAAGTTTCCGAACATGTTCATCGTTCGCGATAGGAGATATTCCGTCAGCTTGTTCTCGCCGACAGAGATCGAGACATTTCCCGCCACGACCTGCTCGAGATCGCCTCCCACGAATCCGGTCTTGTCATTGGCAACGTGCTGATGACGGTCACGTTCGATCCGCTCACGCGTGTCGTTGAGAACATGGACGTCGTGGTCCTTCTGGGCATGAAGGAAAAGCTGTTCCTTGCCCGCTTCGTCCTCGAAGCTCATCTCGTTATAGCCTGTGCCCTTATGCGTGTTCGAGCGCATGACCATACGGGTCTTGTTGGCCGGCAGGTCGTAGGGCACGCTATTGGTGGGGTTCGGCACGACGCCGGTGACAAGCGGCCGGTCGGGATCGCCATCGACGTAGGCGATCATCACTTCCATGCCGATGCGGGGGATCACCTGCGCGCCCCAGGCGCCACCGCCCCATGTCTGGCTGACGCGCACCCAGCATGTGTCGGACCCATCCTTCTTTGCCTTTCGGTCCCAGGGGAACCACACCTTGATGCGGCCGTACTGGTCCGGATGGATCTCCTCGCCTTCCGGTCCCGCGACGATCGCCACCTGCGTGCCCTCGATGCGCGGACGCTTCGTCTCGCGATGCGGCGTCATCGGCACGCGCGACGGCACCGCCTCGAACTCGTTGCGGTATTCCGGCTCGTTGGTATTGGTCTCGTAGGATCGGTCGACGATCGTGTAGGCTGCCCTGATCAGTACATGCTCGTCATAGGCATGGTCGGGATGCGCGACTTCGTAAGGCGTGAACCGCCGTCCGACCTCGAGGATACGGCTTGTCGAGGCACCGAACACACGGTCGTGGTCGGCTTCCGACGCCTGCGACCTAAGCTTCTGCGCCCGCTCGGCTTCGGCCACCGACGAGATGCGGGCCGGGTATTCGTAAAGCTCGCGCTTCGTTGCATCCGGCATCTGCACCAGCGACGGCGTCATCGTGCCCGGCACCATGCGCGGTGTTTCAAAGTTCCAGTCGGCGCCGGCCCGCTGGCCCGGCACATAGGAGAAGCGCCGTGCCCATTCGTTGATATGGTTGCGGTCGGACGAGCCCTGCGCCAGGCGCACCCTGCCCTCCCCTTGCGCAGACGGCGATGGGCCGAGCCAGCCATTGGCCGTGTCGGCCACATGCAGCTTGTGCTTGCCGTCCTCGTGGCTGAACCAGTAGAACAGCCCGTCCTCCTCGAAACGCCTTGTCAGGAAGGCTAAATCACTCTCGTTCCATTGAACTGAGTAGTGCTGTGGTGGAGGCGTTGAGATGACACCCGAGAAGTCCGGGGCCGGAATGCCGTGTTCGGAAAACAGCGTCTCGCAGATCTCGACAGACGTCTTGTCCATCCAGATGCGGCAGTCGGAGCGGCGCGACAGAAGCCACATCTGTGGTCTCAAGACCATCGCATAGGAGCGCAGGCCTCTCGTGATCGGCGGGCCTTCGTTGAGTTCGGTGACGAGACCGTTGAACGGCCGGCGAATGGCCGAGCCTTCCTCGCCGTCGCCCTGTTGCACCTCGACAGACACATCGAGAAGCCGACCGATCAGCTCTTCCGGCTTGATCTGGTTCTTCTTGGTGCGGGCGGACAGGCGGATCTCGAACAGCTGCGACACCCTCCTCGATCGTCACCCGCTCGGCAAGCAACTGATCCTCGCCCAAGGGCGACACGATCTTCAGGATGCGGGCTGCCTGGATGAAATCGGCAGACGCGCCGGATGCGCCAGTGTCCATGAGGGCCTCGATCGTCTTTTAAAAATCAAGAAAGGCACCACCGGCGACAAGCCGTGTATCGACGGCTGGCCAACACCGACGATGCCCTGAAAAATGCACGTCATGTTTGCGCTGTTGAAAATAATGTCCGGAGGCAGAAGGTCAACCCTGAATAAGGCAGTCGGGCGACATTCAGGATTTTGCCTCGATATGGAACAGGGCCATAGAGCTGTTCTTGCGTGCGTCAAGCATGGACGATATCTGGTTTACCGGCATTTTCCTTACCGTAGCAAAACGCCGAAGCGGGATCGGCTTGTTGAGGCCGGCAAGGATCAGGATATCGGACGGGACGGGTCATCGATTGGGCTCAAAGGGCAAAAGCAGAGCAGGTCAGCCGCCGCAAGACGATGCGGCTACCTATGCGCTGACCCGCGAGGAGCCGAACAAAAACCGTGGTGCCGGCTGGTCGGTGGCGTTGCGGCGGCGCGGCCACAGGATCGTGCGGCTGTTCAAGGACAGCATCTATGGCTCCTCCGAAGCGAGCTACGAACAGGCGCAGGCCTATCGGGATGCGATCATCGCCGCCTTGCCGCCCAGAACCAATCACGAGCAGGCGGTCAAGATCCGCAAGAACAATCAGAGCGGCATATCGGGCGTACGGCGGGTGGAGACTGAGCAGGGAGACGTCTGGCAGGCCACATTGATGACCAACGAGGGGCAGAAGAAGGAAAGCTTCTCCATCGGCCGCTATGGCGAGGAAGCGGCAAAATCGATGGCGATCGCCCAGCGTGCCCGCTGGCTGAGAGGCCTTCCTGTCAAGCACCTCGCCTATGCCCATCATGCCGAAGCGGTCACGCGAGAGAGATTTGCCGAGCAGTTGGTGTCGGCCACAGACGTTCTGCCGCAGGTGCAGATCAGCGATCAGGAGGTGGTCGCCCGGATCGCAGCGGTGAATGCCCAGTTCGATGCCGCCCGACCACCCCGACTGCGTGTCCGGGTAAAGAGCTACGGCAGGGACCGCGTGTCGATCGCCGTCTCCGATGGCGGCCAGCCAGCACAGCGCAAGCTGGTGCATATAAGTACCGCCTCGATGTCAGCAGCGGAGATCCGTGCCATCCTAAAAGCTAGGATTAGCACAACGATTGAGGAGATCTACGATGCTGGCATTGCGCGCTGGTTTGCCGAAGCACACGGTGATGCACTGCTGGCCGAGGATACCACGGACCTTTCTGAAGGCTTCAATGTCCTAGTCTGGGTCCCGTTGAGAACCGGATCTAAACCTTGGCGGCCGCCTGATCTTTGACGCACGGTGCGGAGCCAACAGCCGCTGCTTGTGCGAGCGATGCGGCCGATGCCCATGCCGCGTGCGTCTTCATCAACTCGATCTTCCACGCCTTCGGCTCGACAAGGTTCGATCCGGCAACCGGTGTGCTGTTCCACAGCCGCGGCGCGTCCTTCCGCCCGATTGAGGGACATCCGAACGCGATCGGACCGATGAAACGCCCGATGCACACAATCATTCCGGCATGGCGACGAAGGACGGCAAGACGCTGATGCCGTTTGGCGTCATGGGCGGCCATTATCAGGCAACCGGGCATGCCGCCTTCCTCTCCGGTATCATCGACCATGGTCTCGGCCTGAAGGAAGCTATGGATGTGTCACGCAGTTTCGGCTTCGGCCGCGTGCTGGAAGGCGGCTCCGACAGCCGCAAGGACGGCATGGCGCTCGGTATGTGAAACGACACGGATCGCGCCGATAGTGAATCCGGATGCCGTAATCGGGCCGTCTCGATACTCATCGAACTCGAAGCAGGTCACCGGCGGAGATGTCTAACTGTCAGACCGCCACGCTCTATACTGGCGGACCTTCTTCAGCCTCGCCTAAACGCTTGGCTGGCACGTTGTGGCTTCCGGCGGCGCGATCACGATGGAGCGCAGCGCGTGCTAGAAGCATGAAGGTGATGGGTGTCGTAACCGTCACGAAGATGCCGATCAGGATTTCATGGATGACGGGCCTGGATGAGGCCATCGAGAAATAGATCATCGAGGCCACCATCACGCCGCCGATGCCCCAGCTCGTGCCGAGCGTTGGTGCATGCAGGCGTTCATAGAATGTCGGCAGCCGGAGGAAGCCAACGGCACCGATGAGCGCAAGCCCCGAGCCGATAATAAGGAAGAAGGCAACCGCAATTGCGGCGGCGAGTGGAATGTCTGCGGCCGGCTGTATCATTCGATGACCTCTCCCCGCATGAGGAATTTTGCCAGAGCTACCGTCGCGACGAAGCCCAGCATGCCGATTACAAGGGCCGCTTCAAAGTAGATCACCCGGCCGGTCCCGATGCCGAAAGTGACAAGCAGCAACATGGCGTTGATATAGAGCGCGTCGAGGCCGATGATCTCGATCCTGCGCCCTGGGGCCACGAAACATTCGGATCGACGCAAGAGCCATGGCAGCGACAAGCATCAACTGTGCGATGGCGACTGCGCTGTAGATGATGACGGCACTCATACGAATATCTCTATCAGCAGCTTTTCGTAGCGGTTTTTGATCGTGTCTATCCAGGCCGCCTCATCGTCGAGGTCAAGTACATGCATGAGGATGGTGCGATCATAGGAATCGTATTCCAGCCAGGCAGAGCCCGGCGTGCTGGTCAGAACGACGGCAAGAATGGCAAGAGCCGTGCGGTTCTCGACCTCCAGCGGAATGGTGAGGAAGCCGGAGCGGCGCTCCTTTTTCTGTCCACGCAAGATCAGCCAGGCGACATCGATATTGGAGCGTATGATATCGAAGAAGACGATAAAAAACAGTTTGGGCAGCAGATGCCAGTTGCGCAGCTTCGGCTTGTCGGGCCTGAGTGACGCCATCGCCCAGGAAGCGAAGACGGCGACCAGCGTGCCCAGGATCAGGTGGCCGAGCGTGAAACCGTTCAGGAGCATCCACATCAGGACCAGCGAGATGGCGAGAAGCGGGTAGGGAAACATCAATGCGCCTCCCTTCTAGGCCGCTGTCGACGCCTGGTATGATCGTCGCGTTGCGGACCGCATCGATATAGAGGCTCGGGTTGCTCAGCGTCCGGATCGTCGTGTCCATATACTGGATTGCCGAATTCGCCTGAACCGTCAGCGCCAGGGTGAGCGCCAGAAGGAACATGACCGGCACGATCTCGATAACGAGAACGCGGGGAACCGTTCCTTCAAGTGAGGTCCAGAAGGTGCGGATGCCGGCGCGGGTCATCGAGATGAGTGCAGCGACGCCGGAGAGGATCACCAAAATGATCAACGTCCAAACGGCCGTGGTAGGCGGCACACCGATTGCTCCGGTGCCCATCATCGCCGACAGCATGGCGAATTTTGCGATAAATCCGGAAAGCGGCGGCAGGCCGGAAAGCAAGATGGCGCACATGGCAAAGCAGGTGCCGAGGATCGCCATCGTGCCCGGCATCGTCACACCGTCACCTTCTTCCGGCTCGTCCTCATCGGCATCGCCATAGGCTTCCATGGTGACAGCAAGAACGTTAGCGCCGGCGTCCTGGCTGCGTTCGACCAGCTCGATCAGCATGAAGAATGCCGAAATCGTCAGCGTCGAGCTAACGAGATAAAGAAGCGCACCCGATGACACCGCGCCATCGTTGATGCCGAGCACCATGAGCAACGTGCCGGATGACACGAGCACAGAAAAACCGGCAAGCCTGCCAAGCGCCTGGGAGGCGAGCACGCCGATTGTGCCAAAGATGAGCGTCGCAAGCCCGCCGTAAAGCAGGAAAGTCGACCCGAAGCCCGCGGACGGACCGCTGTCGAATAGCAGCATGGTCAGCCGCAGGATGACGTAGATGCCGAGCTTGCTGAGAATAGCGAAGATGCCTGCGACAGGTGCGGAAGCGGCGCTATAGGCTGTTGGCAGCCAGAAGCAGAGTGGCCACATGCCGGCCTTGATCAGGAAGGCGATGCCGAGCACTCCCGCACCGGCTTCCATCAGCATGCGCCGGTCCGGCTCGATCTCCGGAATACGGGCGGCGAGGTCGGCCATATTGAGCGTGCCGGCCGTGCCGTAGATCAGGCTGACGCCGATCAGGAACAGGAGTGCGGCCGCAAGGTTCACCGCGATGTAGTGCATTCCCGCCTTGACGCGCAGCGGGCCCGATCCGTGCAGCAGAAGGCCGTAGGAAGCAGCCAGCATGACTTCGAAGAAGACGAAGAGGTTGAATAGGTCACCCGTGAGGAAGGCCCCATTAACGCCCATCAGAAGGAGCTGGAACATCGAATGGAAATGCGCACCCATCGCATGCCATCGCGCCAGCGAATAAACAAGGGACGCAACCGCCAGGATAGCGGTCAGGAGCAACATCAGGGCCGAGAGGCCGTCCAGTACGAGCACGATGCCAAAAGGAGCCGACCAGTTGCCGAGAAGATAGACGCCCTCATAATCGTTTGGGCCACTTTCGATGCGGAAGAGGATGACTGCCACTGCTAAGAGAAGGAGCACCGACACGAAGCCGACCATCGCTTTGGCGACGCGTCGACGCTCCTCTATGAAAAGCAGGATTGCCGCCGCCGCAAGTGGGATCAAAATCGGCGCGATGATCAGGTGATGCGACCACTCTGTCATCGCTTCTCTCCCCGTCCATCGACATGGTCGGTGCCGGTCAGGCCGCGCGAGGCCAGGAGGACAACCAGAAACAGGGCTGTCGTGGCGAAACCGATGACGATAGCCGTCAGAACCAGTGCCTGCGGTACGGGGTCGGCGAGCCTTGATGCCACAGCCCCATCCGTCAGGATCGGCGGCACGTTGGTCTTCACGCCGCCGACACCGAAGATGAACAAATTGACGGCATAGGACAGCATCGAGAGGCCAATGATGACTTGGTACGTGCGGGGGCGCAGGATGAGCCACACGCCGCAGCTGGTCATGACGCCGATGGCGATGGAAAGGATGATTTCCATTAGTCGTCCCTCCCCTTTTCAGCTTCGATCGAACGAAGACGATTGATACGGATCGATTGGTGGGCGAGCGCGACGAGGATGAGGACCGTCGAGCCGACGACCAACAGGAAAACACCGAGATCGAAAAGCAGAGCAGTCGCCGCCGGCACCTTGCCGATCAGCGGGATCGGCAAATACTGGAAATGCGAAGTCAGGAACGGGTAGCCGAAGAACCAGGCGCCAATGCCGGTCATGGTCGCGGCCAGAAGGCCGAGCCCCATCCACCACAGAGGCAGGATGCGGATGCGATCCTCTGCCCACCGCGTGCCACCTGCCAGATATTGCAGAAGGAAGGCGATCGACATGGTCAGGCCGGCCGAAAACCCGCCGCCCGGAAGATCATGGCCGCGCATGAAGATATAGACCGCGAAGGTGATAATGACCGGGAACATCCATTGCATAATGATCGACGGCACGAGCAGATAGTCACGCACCGTATCGCCGGCGGTGCGGTCCTCATGCTCCTCGTCAAAGCGGTTCTGGATGCGCTGCTGTTCTGGCATATCCATGCTGTCGGGAGCTGGACGGAAACGCCTGAGAAGAGCATAGACGGTCAGCGCCACGACGCCGAGGACGGCGATCTCTCCCAGCGTGTCGAAACCGCGGAAATCGACGAGAATGACGTTGACGACGTTGCGGCCACCTCCCTCGGAATAGGCGTTCTCCAGGAAATAGTTGGCGATCGCGTCGGGAACCGGCATTGTCATCACGGCATAGGAGATGAAGGTCATCCCGATGCCGCAGACGACAGCAAGCAGAAGATCTCGGAACCGGCGAAAGCGAGCGCGAAGGGTGACGGATTCGTCCATCTGCTCGGTGCGCTTCGGCAGCCAGCGCAATCCAAGCAGAATAAGGACGGTGGTCACGATCTCCACGAGAAGCTGGGTAATGGCAAGATCCGGTGCCGACAGCCAGACGAATGTCGTGCAGACGATCAAACCGATGCCGCCGAGCATGATGAGAGCGGCGAGACGATGATATTTCGCCAGATAGGCAGTCCCGACCGCCAGGCATATGCCAATCAACCAGAGGCCGGCGAACGCTTTGTCGACACCGGAAAAGACGAAGGAACGCGGCTCAAAGCCTGACAGCCAGAGCGGCAGCAAACCTGCCATGAAACCGGTAAACACCACCCAGCGCAGCTGTGGTTGCAGCTTGCGCGTCCCGATCCGCTGTTCAGCAAGGCGCGCCCAGCGCCATGAAACCTCGACCAGAATGCGTTCAAAGATGCGCTGCCCCCTCAATCGACGGAGAACCGGAGGGCCATCCTCGCAGGTCGCGAGATAGTGGCGCAGTGCCACATAGAGCAGTGTGCCGGTCACGAGTGCGACAAGGCTCATGATCAACGGTAGATTGAAGCCATGCCAGATCGAGAGACTGTATTCGGGCGTGTCGGTGCCCAGCACGCTGACGACAGCCGTATGAAGGAATGGGCCGACCGACAGGGCTGGTGCGATGCCGACGATGAGGCAGATCACCACCAGCAGCTCGATCGGGAAACGCATCCAGTGCGGCGGCTCGTGCGGTGTGTCCTTCGGCAGGTTCGTCGGCGAGCGGCCGAAAAAGACCGTGTGAATGAAGCGCAACGAATAGGCGACACTGAACGCACCAGCGAGCGTTGCTACATAGGGAAGAATACGGTCGAGGATCGAATCTGCATGAGTTTCGACCGCTTCGGCGAAGAACATCTCCTTCGAGAGGAAGCCGTTGAGCAGTGGAACGCCAGCCATGGCGGCACTTGCGACCATCGCCAGCGTCGCAGTAATCGGCATGTAACGGAACAGCCCGCTCAATCGCCGCATGTCTCGCGTGCCGGTCTCGTGATCGATGATCCCAGCCGCCATGAAGAGCGATGCCTTGAAGGTCGCATGGTTCAGCATGTGGAAGATCGCAGCGACCGTGGCGAGCGGGCTTCCGAGACTGAGCAGCGTGGTGATCAGGCCTAGATGGCTGATCGTCGAATAGGCGAGCAGCCCCTTCAGATCCTGCTGGAAGATCGCGAAATAGGCGCCGATCATCAAGGTCAGGATGCCGGCTGCACCGAGAATAAAGAACCATTCGTAGGTCCCCGACAGCGCGGGCGAAAACCGGGCGAGCAGAAAGACGCCCGCCTTCACCATCGTCGCCGAGTGCAGGAATGCCGATACCGGTGTAGGCGCCGCCATCGCGTTCGGCAGCCAGAAATGGAACGGGAACTGGGCGCTCTTCGTCAGCGCGCCGAGCAGTACGAAGATGAGCGCCGGCAAGTAGAGCGAATGCCCGCGAATGAGATCGCCCGAAGCGAGAATCTTGTCGAGATCATAGCTGCCGACAATGTTGCCGATGAGCAGCAGGCCGATGAGCAGACAGAAGCCACCGACCCCCGTAATCGTCAACGCCATACGGGCGCCATCGCGCGCCGCCGCCGAGTTGTGCCAGTAGCTGATCAACAGGAAGGACGAGATGCTCGTCAGTTCCCAGAAGACCGAGAGAAGGATGACATTGCCTGACAGGACGATGCCAAGCATTGCCCCCATGAAAGCGAGAAAGAAGGAGAAGAATCGCGGAACCGGATCCTCTTCGGACATGTAGTAGCGGGCGTAGACAGTGACGAGAAAGCCAATACCGGTGATCAGGACGCAGAACATCCACGCAAAACCATCCAGCCTCAATGCAAAGTCGAGGCCGAGTTGCGGTATCCACTCAACTTGGTAGCGCATGACGTTGCCATCAACGACCTGCGGATATGCCAGAACGACGATTGTGAGGCAGCCGCCTGCAATGACTGAGGCAAGCCGAGAAGGCAACGCTGTGGAGGCCGTACTCAGCAGGAAGGCAGACAGGATACTTCCAATAAACGGCAGGGCCAGCAGAAGAAGCAAGAATTCCGGCGCCAGCGTTATCCCAATGTCCTGTCCCTTCCCTGGCTTGACCCTTGCCGTCCGTGCTTGAAAGCTCCCACTAGCCAAGCATCAGAAAGTGCCATATATGATTGATGTCGGCCAATATGGGTGATTTGGAATTATGGGTCAAGCAGATCAGGCAAAGATTCTGACCCCGGCGCTATGTCGCGCAGGCCGTGGCTTTCTCGATTGGACGCAATGCGATCTGGCTGATCGTTCGGGCGTTTCTCGCAGCACGATCAGGGATTACGAGGGCGCTCGGCACGAGGCTCATCGCTCGACGGAGGCTCAATTGCGAAGAGCTCTCGAGGAAGGCGGCCTTGCCTTCGTATCAATCGAGGGCGAGGGCATAGCTATCTGTTCGAAGGAAAGGCCCGAAGGCACTGCAACCTAAGGCCGGACACACCGCGACGTCTGCCTTTATACACGCGTCGGGAAGCAATCCCGGCCTCCGATGGCCGTGACGCGTCTGTCTCTGGTGAGCTGAAGACCGGTTGGGATGCATTCGCCTGGCTCCTCGGGCATTGCGGTAAGCATGCTTGCCCTGCATTACGAGCTCGAACCCTTACTATGTCTGCTGCAGAGTTCGATGGGCGATACACTTAAGGGGGCAGCCAGCAAGACTATCGGTCTCAGGAGCTTGAAGCTGCCTCCTCTGTCGAGCCCGGCTCTCATTGGTCAGGAAAAGCAAGCGGAACGAGCGTTTGCTAATCTATCAATGAGTCTCCCCTTCCGAACGCCCAGCGTCGTGCGGCCGTACCTGACCCGGGCCGCTAGGTTGGCAGTCAAGCAGCGTCCTGTCCCAATTGCCCAAATCGGCGGCTGCCTCGTAGGACGAGGACAGAAAAGCCATTAACGCTTCGTCCGGGTCAGATGCTGACTGCACAGCGGCATAGGGCAAAATAAACTCTGAAAAGTCATCATGCCAGAATGCGGCGTCCGGTTGGACCGGCGCAGATCGAAAGGCAGGGGGCGTCGGATAGGCGTAAGCATAGAAAGCCGGGTAGTCGACGCCACCTCCACCCGGCCAGAAGCCCGCCGAAGAGACCTCGCGATCATAAGCTTCCTGCGTGATTTCATCAGGCAAAGCTGGGACTCCACCTGGATGGAGAGGTGCACGCCTCCCTGAAAAACGGGTCACAGCGAGATCAAAGCTACCCCAGAACAAATGGACGGGACTGGACTTGCCGAGAAAGGACGTGCGGAACGAGTTGAACACCCCGTCGATCTGAATCAGGGCGAGATGAAAACGTCGAACTGCATCACGATCATAAGGCCGGCTACGATGGTCTTCCTCAAAGGGTACGGGATCCGGCACTTCGTTCGGCTGACCGCCGAGGATGGGAGCACCACCAAGCTCGTTGATCAACCTGACAAAGCTGGCATGGAACGCCGCAACGGTCGTCGGCTGAAGCTGGAAAGATGCGCTATGTCCGTCGCCGGTCGTTCCGATGACCTTGTGATCGTGGAGGTCGAAAAGGATTTCGATACCAGAACCGTCGGGGATCATCGACGATGTCAGTCCGCGAGGTGAGACATAGAAGGTCGCATTCCAGGAATGATTGAGCCAGGGAGTGCGAGCGAGCCGATACTTGCCGGCGATCTGGAGATAAAGATGCAGCGCGGAGCATGTCTCCTGCCAATTGCGATAGTCGAGTTCAGGCCAGTTATTGCTCATACCTAAATCCTTTCCGCACAGAAATTCGAACACTATACGTGTCTCAAATCTTCCAAGTCCCTCCTCGCACCGGCGATAATATGGCCAGGGTCATCTGATTGGGGAATAGCCTCGCCGTATTTAAGCAAGTCCGAGTTCAAGCCGGCGCACACTTAAGCGCCGCACCACCCACCAGTCGAAGCACGTTGTTATAATGATGGCGCGCTTCCATTGTCACCCAGCGCGTCAGCTTGTCTGTAAGCAAGATTAGAAAGATGGCCCAACGCTGTTCAAGTTCCCGAACCAGTTCTGCACTTTCCAGCCGGCTCGCTTGCGAAAGGCATTCCATTCATCAGAAATATATCGGACTGCTCATGGCATCGGTATCGGCAATCCGCTCCCATACAGGCCATTGTGGCTCAGGCCCATTTCGACGAAGGCACAAACAGTCATCTGATCCTCCAATCGCTTTGGGCAATCGATCACAGAAACCATGACCATTAAAGTTCACGCGCGGCCTTCACGGTCTTATCGATCACTGTCGACCATCGCGTGAACCTTATCAATTACGAAATTGTTTGCACTGCCTCAGCCGAAGGCTCGACTGCTATCGCGATCTTTCCTTGTACACCATTGTTGGGTGTTTCCAGCCGAGCATGGGCGAGCGGAATGTCGGCAAGCGAATAGACGGCGCCTACATGCGGCCGCAGCTGGCCACGTTCTACCAATGTGCTCAGCTCATCGAGCTTGCCGCGATTCTGCCGCGTGAAAACGAAGTGAAAACTTGCGTTCTTGCCCCATGCTTCGATGAGGTTCTGCGGCTGTGCGATGTCGACGATCGAGACAACGCGACCGAGCTGTGCGAGCGCGTCCGGACTGCGGGACAAAGCATCGCCGCCGATGGTGTCGAACACGACGTCAACGCCTCTGCCATCTGTTTCCCGCATAATGGCGTCGACATAATCTTCTTTCCGATAGTCGATGACGACATCCGCGCCGATACTGCGTGCGAATTCGAAGTTGTCTTCGCGCACCGTCGTGAACACCCTGGCGCCGATGGCCTTCGCGACCTGGATGGCCACATGGCCGACCCCGCCCGCGCCGCCATGGATCAGGATGCTCTCTCCCACTCTGAGAGCCACCCGCCCGACCAGAGCCTCCCACACCGTACCGCCGACAAGGCTGAGACTTGCCGCTCTCGAGATGGCTGAGCGAGGAGGGCTTCCTTGCGACGATGTTTTCGTTCGCTACATGGTATTCGGCATAACTTCCGGGACCATCAAATATCTGCGGTGTGTACCAGACCTCGTCTCCCGGCGAAAATGCCGTTACGCCCCGGCCGACGGCTTCGACAACACCGGAAACGTCATGGCCGGTAATCGCCGGCAAAGGCACCAGGTCACGATAGTCGCCGCGCCGGACCTGGTAATCCAGAGGGTTGATCGATGTTGCATGGACCCGCACCAGGACTTGCCCGGCATCCGGGGCCGGCTTTGGCACGTCGCGAAGTTCGAACGCTTCCGGGCCACCAAAAGACTTGAGGGTCATCGCTTTCATTTTGCACATCCTTATTTCGTTAAACAGGAATATCGGGAAATATCGATATTCTGAGATAAAAATTACAGATCCTTGCCGATGATCTCGGCGAGGGCACGGATGGTTGCTTCATTCCGCTTGTAGTAGGTCCACTGACCAATGCGCCTGGCTTCCACCAGGCCCGCACGCTGCAGGGTTGCAAGATAATCGGAGACCGTCGACTGCGACAGCCCGACGCCTTCCTGAATACTGCTGACGCAGACCCCCACCGTATGAACGTCACCTTCATCCTGTGGAGGGAAGTTCTTCGCGGGATCCTTCAGGCCTTTCACGATTTCAAGACGTGTCCGGTTTGAGAGGGCTTTGAATATCTCGAGCAATTCCATGGGCCGTATATATCGACGTTTCCCGATATGTCAATGCGGCCCGATTCAACCTAGCGGAATCTGAGGATCCGGTTTGCAATGAGAGCGAAACTCGAACAGCTATCAGATTCCGACAGGCAGAGGTCGCTTACATTCACCTTTTGCCTTATCGCGCTCTCTCAAGTTTCGGCGACACTCGCATGGTCTGCAACCTTTCTGAGACCGGCACCACCGGAGCAACTTTGTGGACACCTAGCCCATCGTTTCGTCTGGGCATGTTTGCTCGAAAGATTGATTTCCGTGATGTGCATCTGACGGGGTGTGCTTTCCAAGCGCTTGGAAGAATTAGTCGCTTCGCAATGTCCTCATAGACAAGCCCGTTACAGCAGACCGACCTTTCCAGTTCAGGAACCAGTGGTAGCACCCTGAACGCAGCAAGACATTTCAACGGAGCCATCTTATCACGCCGGCAATTCGCTGTTTCAATCGTCGCAAGCGCCGCAAGCTACATTAAGGATTGAACGTATGCCAAGAAACCAATTGCAGAGAAATGCAATGAGAAAACGTTTTCTCATTTGACTGAAGACTAAGGAAAAGGTTTTCTCATGCTTGAGGATGGAGGGAACCTTGGACATCAGGCGCACCCGCGTGACCATACATGACGTCGCCCGAAAGGCAGGAGTCAGTGTATCGACAGTGTCGAAGGCGTTGAATGGCAGCGGGCGCATGAGCGATGCAACCCGAAACCTCGTCAAGGCGATCGCCGCGGAGACCGGGTTTCGTCCGAACGCGCTGGCACGAAGCCTGCTGTCCAGCCGCAGCTTCACTGTCGGCCTGCTTACCAACGATACATACGGGCGTTTCACCCTGCCCCTGATGTCCGGGATATCTGAAGAGCTCGTAGATA
Source organism: Terrirhizobium terrae (assembly GCF_030323265.1). Taxonomy (GTDB): domain Bacteria; phylum Pseudomonadota; class Alphaproteobacteria; order Rhizobiales; family Rhizobiaceae; genus Neorhizobium. The sequence continues at coordinate 476,964 of NZ_CP104990.1, read as the reverse complement.
GGGGCGTTTCAGTCTTCCTTTGCGCGATCGAGGACAATCCCGATCTCGCGAGGATCCACGTCGACGCCATGATGGACAAACAGGTGGACGGGATCATCGCTACTGGCAAGCGCATCGACAGCTCTCTTCCAGTCGATCTGAGCGGCCTCCCTGTCCCGGTTGTCTACGCATTCACGCGCGGTCTCGAAGGCAGCGTCGTGTTGACCAGCGATGACGCGCAGGGGGCGAAGCTTGCGGTCCAGCGCCTCGCCGCGGTTGGGCGAACCCGGTTGCTCCACATCACCGGGCCTGAGGATTTTGCTGCTGCCGTGGACCGGGCGCAAGCCTTCTCGCTGACCGCCGGGCCCGAAGCACCTGTTCTCTTCGGTTCCTGGAGCGAGGAATGGGGTTATGAAGCTGTCATGCGCATCTGGAACAGTGGATGCGAGAGGCCTGACGGCATCTTCTGCGGAAACGATCAGATCGCACGCGGTGTCGTCGATGCAGTCAAGGAGCGCGGGGCACGGGTGCCGGAAGACGTCTCCGTAATCGGCTTCGACAATTGGGAGATTTTCGCGGCACAGACCCGGCCTGGGCTCACCACGATCGACATGAATCTCAAAGAGCTCGGGCGGATCGCGGGAAGAACCGTACTCGATCTTGCCGAAGGCAGGCCTGTCGAGGCCGGTTATTACAGACATCCATGCAAGCTTGTCGTTCGCAGATCATGCGGAGGAAGCGACTAGCCTATCTAGCCAGGAGGACGCGGTTTCGGCCGTCAAAAAAGGAGGAGGAAATGATGTTCAAGAGGAAGTTCATCGCGACGGCTCTCGCCACGATATTCGTGTCGTCGTTCGCCCATGCAGACACGATCAACATGTGGGTCCGGTCCGGCAGCGGCGGGGCGCCTTCCAAGCCGTCATAGATGCCTATAATGCCAAGGGCGGTGACAAAGTTGAGTTGACCGTTATTCCTACCGATCAGATGGTCCAGAAATACGCGACAGCCGTTGCAGGCGGCCAGGCCCCTGACGCTATTTCGATCGACATCGTCTATAACCCTGCCTTTGCTGCGGCGGGCCAGCTTGAGGACATGACTGAATTCGCAAGAGCGCTGCCCTATTTCAATTCTCTTGCTCCCGCCCACGTAAAGGCTGGCACCTACGAGGATCATGTCTACGGCCTGCCGCTACTCGTCGAGACCTCGGTTTTTGTCTGGAACAAGAACCTCTATAAGCAGGCAGGCCTCGATCCGGATAAGGCTCCGGCCACATGGGAGGAGATCGCTGCCAATGCTGAAAAAATCGGCAAGCTCGGCGATGGGAACTCTGGCTTCTACTTCTCCGGCGGCGGCTGTGGTGGCTGCATGATCTTCACGTTCGGCCCGCTCGTGTGGGGCGCCGGAGCTGACATCATCTCCGATGAGGGAAAGACGGCCACGCTGGACACACCTCAAATGAGGAAGGCGGTGGAATATTATCGCGGCATGGTCGCATCGGGTGCGGTGCCAGCAAGTGCGGCGACGGACAACGGCGTCGACTTCCTGAAGTTTTTGGGCAACAAGGTCGGCCAGCAGAGCTTGGGCGCCTTCGGCATCGGCCAGATCATCACCCAGCACCCCGAGATAGATTTCGGTGTGATGCCGATCCCGAGCGTCGATGGCAAACCGACTTCCTTTGCGGGAGGTGACAACATCATCATCACCCAGGGCACGCCGCGAGTTCAGCAGATCGAGAAATTCCTCGACTATGTCTATTCGGAGGAAGGCCAGCGGATCATGGCGGAAAAAGGCAGTTTGCCGACCCGCACAGACATAGCCGAAAAGGTTCTCAAGGGGCAGGATCCCAGGATTCTTGTGGCGGCAGAAGCAATCAAGGTAGCGCAGACACCCTACACTGTGCAGTTCAACGATCTGATCAACAGCCCGAACAGTCCGTGGTCGATCTTCATCAACGCTGCGATGTTCGGCGATGATGTCGACGGCGCAATTGAAAATGCCCAGGCCGAAATGCAGTCGATCATCGACAGCGCCCAGTAGTGTCGCCGGGCCGCACCCTTGTGGCGTGCGGCCCCCGTCCGGAAAATCGAGATCCGAAATGACATCCCAAATCAACTCGCCATCTGCACCCCGCAGGCGGCGGCGGAGAGGAACTGGCGCGGTCTGCTCTACATCGCGCCGGCGATCATCCTCGTGACGGTCTTCTTCGTCCTGCCGCTGGTCTTCACAATCTGGATGAGCCTGCACCGCTGGCCGCTGATGGGCGCTCCGCGATGGATAGGCCTCGGGAACTATATGCGCATGTTCAGCGACAGCCGCTTCTGGTCATCGCTCGAGTTCACCGCCTATTACACCGGGATCGTGACTATCGCGATCTTCGCGGTTGCGTTTCCCCTCGCCTTCTTCGTCGACAGACCACGCAAGTTCGTATCCGTTTATCGGACGATCATCTTCCTTCCGGTCGTGATCGGTCTTGCGTCCGCTTCACTCCTTTGGGTGTGGCTCGCAAACGTCGACAGCGGTCTGTTCTCGCCTCTGTTCCAGATGATCGGCCTGACCGAGGGGAGACGCAACTTACTGGCCACCTTCGACGCCGCGTTCCTGACCATCGTCGTCATGGTCGTCTGGAAGATTGCCGGCTTCACCATGATCATCTTACTGACGGGGCTCCAGGGCATTCCCGCCGAACTCACGGAAGCAGCACGGATCGATGGTGCTCGGGCCTGGCAGCGCTTCCGCCATCTGACGCTCCCCCTGATGCGGCGGACAATGGCGCTGGCGCTGATCCTATCGGTGACGGGCTCGGTTCTTGCCTTCGACCAGTTTTACATCATGACCAGCGGAGGCCCCCAGAACAAGATGATCTCTGTCGTCTACTACATCTTCAACCAGTCCTTCGTTTCCTTCAATCTCGGTTACGGGGCAGCGGTCTCGATCGCGCTACTGGTCATTCTGCTCCTGCTTAGCATCATCCAACTATGGCTGCTCCGGGTCGGGGAGGATCGTCCATGACAGCAAGGCAGACACAGAGAGCACGTCGGAACCTACGGCATGCGACCGCCTATCACGTCGCCGGTGCGGCCATCATCCTGTTCTTCCTCGCACCGCTCGCCATGACCTTGCTCGCCTCCTTCAGGCCGCGTTCTGAGACGGCAATGCCTCCAATTCCACCGTGGCCGTCTTCCGACATAAGCGTGGACGCGTACAGGACACTAGACAGTTTCGGTGCCGGCATATGGCAGCACATGTTCAACTCGCTCTTTGTCGCGATCGCCACCGTGGTGGTAACCGTCGTCGTCAGCATCCTCGCGGGCTATGGTTTCTCGCGGTACCGCTTCCTTTCAAGAACGCGTTGTTCATCCTGATCATCGCGACCCTAATGATACCGTTTCAGTCCATCCTGACACCGCTCTTCATCATCCTGTCGCGTATGGGCCTAAACAACTCTCTGATCGGGCTGACTCTTGTCTATGTGACACTCCAGCTGCCGTTCTCTGTCTTCATGATGCGGAACGCCTTTGATGCTGTTCCGAAGGAGATCGAGGAGGCAGCCAGGATCGACGGCGCCCGCGATCTGCGCCTTCTCGTGCGTGTCCTCTTTCCGCTCGTCCTTCCCGGCGCAGTGACGGTCGCGATCTTCGCCTTCCTCAATGCCTGGAACGAATTTTTCGCAGCACTCGTGCTGATGTCCAGTACCGAGAAATTCACTCTCCCCGTTCTCATGACCGCCGTCCGTTCATCGCGGATGGGGGCGATAGATTGGGGCGCGGTTCAGGCCGGTGTCATCGTTATGGTGATCCCCTGCCTCGTCGTATTCCTTCTTCTGCAACGCTTCTACATGCGCGGCCTGATGGCCGGTGCGGTCAAGTAATCCCAAGGAGACTTTTGAAATGACGACTCCCAACAAGAGCCTGTTCCGCCCGGTTGCCGTTCCCGACGTGAAGGTCGATGGATTTTGGGGCAAATGGCAAGACGCCGTCTGCGACGAGACGGCTGCCATCCTGCTGGACCGCTGCGAGAAGGCTGGCATGATCCAGGCGATCGACGTAGATCAGGAGAGCCCGGGCATCGTGATCCCTATCGACGAGAAGTGGACGGGATCGACCCAGATGTTCTGGGACTCCGACCTCGGGAAGTCCATCGAGACGATCGCCTACTCGCTCTATCGCAAGCCTAACCCCGACCTAGAGGCCCGGGCGGACGCGATCATCGACATGTATGAGAAGCTCCAGCAGGAAGATGGCTACGTGAATGCGTGGTTCCAGCGCGTGCAGCCGGGCCGCCGCTGGCTGAACCTGCGCGATCATCACGAACTCTATTGCGCTGGCCACCTCATGGAAGCTGCAGTTGCCTATTATCAGGCAACGGGGAAACGGAAACTTCTCGATGTGATGTGCCGGTATGCCGATCACATGATCAACGTGTTTGGCCACAACGAAGGACAGATTCCGGGATACTGCGGGCATCAGGAAGTCGAACTGGCCCTCGTCAAGCTCGCCCGAGTGACTGGAGAGCAGAAGTATCTCGATCTATCGAAGTTCTTCATCGACGAACGCGGACGGGATCCACATTTCTTCACCGACGAGGCTCTCCGTGACGGCCGCGATCCTGCCGTCTACCATCACAAGACCTACGAATACAGTCAGGCCCATCTCCCGGTGCGCGAGCAGAAGAAGGTGGTCGGCCACGCGGTGCGCGCGATGTACATGTATTCCGGCATGGCCGACGTCGCGGCCGAGTTCCACGATGACAGCCTGACGGATGCACTGGAGGGGCTATGGGACGACCTGACCCTCAAACAGATGTACGTTACGGGCGGCATCGGCCCCGCTGCTTACAATGAAGGCTTCACCGAATACTACGATCTGCCGAACGACACGGCCTATGCCGAGACCTGCGCTTCCGTCGGCCTCGTGTTCTGGGCAGCCCGGATGCTCGGCCGCGGGCCGAACCGCCGGTATGCCGACATCATGGAGCAGGCGCTCTACAACGGTGCACTCACCGGGCTAGCGTTAGATGGCAAGTCGTTCTTCTACGACAATCCGCTGGAGAGCACTGGCAAGCATCATCGCTGGACTTGGCATCGGTGCCCGTGCTGCCCGCCGAACATCGCCCGACTCGTCGCATCCGTCGGATCCTATATGTACGCGGTTGCCGAGAACGAGATCGCCGTTCACCTCTACGGGAAGAGCACCGTTGCGGCCACCCTTGGCGGTAGCAAGGTCAAGCTGTCTCAGACGACCGACTATCCGTGGAGCGGCGACATCCGGATCGACATCGTCTGCGAACCAGCCGAGGAGTTCGGTATCGCACTCAGGATACCTGAATGGGCGGCCGACGCATCTTTGCGGGTCAATGGAGCAGATGTTGATGTTTCTGCAGAGATCGTCGACGGCTATGTCCGGCTTCGCCGCAACTGGAGGACAGGTGATGTAGTCGAACTTCAGCTTCCCATGGAGCTGCGCTCGAACTACGCTTCGCCCAAGGTCCGCCAGGATGCGGGACGTGTCGCCCTCGCTCGCGGCCCCCTGATCTACTGTGTAGAGGAAACAGACAACGGTAGTGACCTGAACGCACTCATCGTTCCTGCCAAACTGTCTGCTGCGAGAACAAAGAAAATCAGCGAACTCAACGAGGCCCTGGCCATCGAAATTGATGTTGCACGCGAGCAGTCAGACGGCTGGAAGAGCCTCTATCGCAATCGACCCGCGGAGCGCGCGGCTACGACGGCGACACTCGTCCCCTATCATCTATGGGACAACCGCGAGCCTGGAGCGATGCTCGTCTGGCTCCAGTCGGAAGGCTGATTGGAGATTGCGATGGAAAAGGCAAGCGTCTCGCTGAGAGGCATCCGGAAATCCTATGGAAACCTTCAGGTGATCCACGGGATCGATCTCGACATCAACGAAGGTGACTTCGTCGTCTTCGTTGGCCCCTCCGGCTGCGGGAAGTCGACCCTGCTCAGGATGATCGCTGGGCTTGAAGAGGTGACGGATGGTGAGGTCACGATCAAGAACCGCGACGTAACGGATCTAGATCCTTCCGACCGGGGCATTGCAATGGTGTTCCAATCGTACGCGCTCTACCCGCATATGACCGTGCGGGAAAATCTCGCTTTCGGACTCAAAATGGCAAGGGCAGATCAGGCGGAGATCTCGCGACGTGTAAATCTTGCTGCAGCCACACTGAAGATCGAGCCCCTGCTCGATCGCCGCCCCGGGCAGCTTTCCGGCGGCCAGCGGCAGCGCGTCGCCATCGGGAGGGCTATCGTCCGCGAGCCGGACGTATTCCTGTTTGACGAGCCGCTCTCCAACTTGGATGCAGAGTTGCGCGTCAGCATGCGGATCGAAATCGCCCGTCTTCACCGTGAACTCGGCAATACCATGATCTACGTCACTCACGACCAGACCGAGGCGATGACGCTCGCCGACAAAATCGTTGTCCTTAGAAGCGGCCGCGTCGAGCAACTCGGCTCACCGCGAGAGATCTACGAAAACCCTGCGAACATGTTCGTCGCCGGCTTCATCGGCTCACCCAGAATGAACTTCCTGCAAGCCACCCCGGCAGACGCTGGCGGATACACGATTGCGGGCCAACAGATGCAGTCATCCGAACCGATACAGCGTATAGCGTCCGGCTCAAACCTCACCGTAGGCATTAGGCCCGAACACATCACAATCGGCTCTGACGCTGCCACAATCACGGCCAAGGTCGATTTTTCCGAGTATCTTGGCGGGACACGCTACGTCTATTGCGTTCTACATGATGGTCAAAGCTTGGTCGTAGAGCAGCGTGAGGGAGAAGATTTCAAGTCCGGAGCCGAGATACGCCTGATGATACCCGCGGACAAACGTCTCTTTTTCGGAGAGGATGGTGCGCGACTATCTGGAGAACCAGCAGTTCCGGACCAATGACCTCAAGGCCACACCGGCGAGTTGCGATCGAGGGCCGTGCCATAGTGCCCGCATAACTTGCGGGGCACTATGGCAATGCATGCTCTGAAGCAGACCGGATCATACAGTCAGGCGAGTTACGCCATTCAGGAGACTCCCGACATTGTGCAGCAGCACTACGGTCGCTTGCCTACAGGATGCTCCAGTTCTGGCTGAATTATCGCTCGAGATCGCGCCAACTGTTTCAGAGAGGCTACCTATTTTTCGATCAAAAGGCGGCACAAATGGCCAAATAGTCGGGGACCCTAAGGCTTGCGCCGCCGACGAGAGCTCCGTTCACATTGTCGATCTCGAGAATTCCTGCGGCGTTGGACGGGTTGACGGAGCCGCCATAGAGAATCCTGATGCCCACCCCTTCGTCCTCAAAGCGGCAGGAAAGCTGATCTCGAATGAATGCGTGAGAGACCGCGATGTCCGAAACGGATGGAATGCGCCCGGTTCCGATGGCCCAAACAGGCTCGTAGGCGATGATCGTGTTGACGGAACTGGCTCCATCGGGAACCGATCCCGCCAACTGGCGGCGCAGGATTTCCAGAGTGAGCCCAGTTGCCTGTTCCTCTTCCGTTTCTCCAATGCAGATGATCGCAGCCAAACCGGCTTTGTGTGCGGCCGCAGCTTTGGCGCGTACCGTAGCGTCACACTCTCTGTATCCCATCCGTCTTTCGGAATGGCCGACGATGGCGTGACTGCCAAGGCTGTCGGCAATCATTCCTGCGGATATATCACCAGTAAAGGCACCGTCCTCTTCGTGATGGCAGTTCTGTGCGCCGATGCGCAGCGGCGTCCCGGCACTCATCACTGCGGCGGAATGGAGTAGTGTCGAGGGAACACAGATAAGAGCCTCGACGGCATCGCTGGCAAGCACTCGGCTTGCTGCAACCTCTTCAATCCGCCCCAGGCTTTCACGAACACCGTTCATCTTCCAGTTTCCGGCGACGAGTGGCTTTATTGCTGTCCCCATTCCGATCCCCTTCGGGCTGTGGCTCCTCCACCAGCCCCACACTATTTCCCTCAGTTCGCAATCAGCCGCGCCAGCAATGCCCGCCAGTCGCGGTTCACTCCGTCTCGCCATGCCTCGGTCGCTCTGTCTTTGTTGGGTGTGAAGTCGACCCTTGACGCATCGAGCGGAGAAACCGAGCCGTCGAGGCTATGACGGGCCATGGCGGCCACCCCAATCGCACCGACTTCCGCCTGACCACTGCGCGTTACCGGACGATCGAGAATGTCCGCCTGCAACTGCATAAGCGTGTCATTGGAAGAAGCACCGCCATCGGCCAGCAGCCCTTGCAGCGTGCCGCCAATATCCTTTTCCATCGCGCTGAACACATCGGTAATCTGCAGAACGATCGCCTCGAGCGTCGCACGGGCAATATGGGCACGGCTTGTCGCCAGTGTCATGCCCGAGATCGTGCCTGTGACGTTATCGTTCCAACGCGGCGCGCCTAGGCCTGCGAGGGCAGGAACGAAGATTACGCCACCACTATCGGGCACGCTCATAGCCAGATCTGAGAGTGCACGGGCATCCGGCAAGCCGAGCATCTCGGCAGCAAAGGCGGCCGCCTGGGCCGAGACGGTGATATTGCCCTCAAGCGCATAACTGACGCCATCGGTATTGCTCCACGCGATCGTGCTGGACAGGCCGTTTTTCGACACGACGCGTTCGGGGGTCAGCGTCATGAGCGAAGAGCCCGTGCCATAGGTCGCCTTCACCAATCCGGGTGCGCGAACGCCGTGGCCATAAAGCGCTGCGTGGCTGTCACCCATCATTGCGAGGATCGGCACACCTGCCGGCAGCGCGGTTGCGTCTTTGTTTAACTCCCCGAAGCGGCTATCCGATGGCCGTACCTCGGCCAAAACTGAGGAAGGCGCACCGAACAACCTGCAGAGGTCCTCGTCCCATTCAAGCTTGCCTGTATTGAAAAGCTGCGTACGCGAGGCGTTGGAGTGATCGGTGGCGAAGACGCTTCCGCCCGTCAGCTTATAGAGCAGCCAGCTATCCACCGTGCCAGCGCGAAGCCTGCCCTGTGATGCAAGGGTCGTGGCCTCGGTCACGTTCTCCATCACCCAGGCAAGTTTGGAGGCCGGGAAAAGAGCATTGATCGAGAGGCCGGTCGCCTCTATCACCTGAGGATCTTTTCCTTCGGCGATCAGCCTCTCGCAGGCTTTGGCCGTGCGACGGCATTGCCAGAGAATGGCCGGCGCGATCGGGTTTCCGGTGCCTGCGTCCCACACCACCAGTGTCTCGCGCTGGTTGGCGATGGCGAGCCCGGAAACCTCATGCTCCCGGCCCTTCGCCACGTCGGCGATGACGGACTGAACGCTTACCCATATGTCATCGGCGGATTGCTCTGCCCAGCCGGGCTTGGGATAGCTCGACTTCAGCGGCGCGGACGCCTTCGCGATAACCGCACCTGCCGCATCAACCAGGATTGCCTTGGTATTGGTTGTGCCCTGGTCGATCGCAATGACAGCTCCTCCTCCCCGAGTACCCATCATCCGCGCTTGCGTCCTATCGCCTTGCGCGCAGTCTTGGCTATCCCGGCAACCGTCAAGCCAAAATGGTCGAACAGCCACTCGACCGAGCCGGTCGGCACGAAACCCGGAAAGCCCATGCGCTCGACCGGGACTGGGATGGTAGCGGATGTATGCTCGGCCACGGCACCGCCGAGACCACCATGAATATTGGCCTCTTCGATGGTAACGATCGCGCCGGTCTCGCTGGCGGCGCGTGATATGGCTGCTTCATCGACGGGCGAAATCGTCGCCATGTTGAGGACGCGAACCGAGATGCCTTCCGCCTGCAATGCGGCGGCGGCCTGAACCGCGAGGTGGACCATGGTGCCGCACGCGATCATGGTGACATCCCCACCATCACGGACAAGCTCGGCCCTGCCAGGCTCGAATTTTCGTCTTTGGACGTCGAGATCCGGCACAGGGATACGACTTAAGCGGATATAGACAGGACCTTCATAAGCAGCGGCCCATTTCACCGCCTCGGCGGTCTCCCAGGAATCGGATGGTACGATGACCTTGATATTGGAAAGCGGCCGCAACCAAGCGAAATCCTCGATCGAGTGATGGGTCGGCCCGAGTTCGCCATAGGCCACGCCAGACGACTGGCCAACGAGCTTCACGTTGAAATTGGCATAGGCGATATCGGCCTTTACTTGCTCCAGGGCGCGACCGGTCAGGAAACAGGCTGCGGCGGAAACAAAGGGAATGCGGCCTCCGTTGGCCAGTCCCGCGCCGACGCCGACCATGTTCTGCTCTGCAATGCCGACATTGACGAGACGTTCGGGGAATTTCTTCTGGAAGCCACCGAGTTTCGACGAGCCGACGGAATCGTTGACCACAGCAACAATACGCGGGTCGTTTTCAGCCAGTTCCTCAATCGAGCGGGCCCAGGCGTCGCGGCAATCGAAAAAACCTTCCTGTTTTTGAGTGGGCGCGGCCATCAGACCAGTTCCTCCATGGCAGTATCGTATTGTTCGGCATTCGGCACGCCGTGGTGCCAGGCGGCTTGGTTTTCCATGAAGGAAACGCCCTTGCCCTTGACCGTATTGGCAATGATGCAAAGCGGCTTCGAGCGCCCGCCGGGAAGCTCCGAGAGAGCATTGACGAGCGCCGCAACGTCGTGGCCATCCACTACGTCCACATCCCAGCCGAAGGCGCGAAACTTGTCGTCCAGCGGATCGAGGCCATTGGTTTCCTCGGTGCCCATTCCCTGCTGTAGCCGGTTGCGATCGACGATCAGCGTGAATTTTCCAAGCTTGCGATTGCCCGCCGTCATGGCAGCTTCCCAGTTGGAGCCTTCCTGCAATTCGCCGTCACCGGTCAAAACGAAGGTGCGGTAATCGCTGTTTGTCAGCTGACCGGCAATTGCGATGCCGAGGCCGACCGGCATGCCGTGACCGAGCGGGCCGGTATTGGTTTCGACGCCCGGCAGATAGTTGCGGTTCGGATGGCCGTTCAGCATCGACTTCGGCTGCATATAGGTCCTCAGCCAGTCTTCCGGATAATAACCGGCGGCACAGAGGGCCGTATAGAGCGCACCAGTGGCATGGCCCTTGGACATGATGAAACGATCGCGATCTGCCATATCCGGCTTTTTCGGATCGTAGCGCATCACGCCGAAATAGAGCGTCGCGATGATGTCGATCGCCGAAAAATCCCCGCCCGGATGACCGAGCTGCGCATCAAAGACCATGGTGAAGGCCCTGCGGCGCATCCACAATGCCTTCTCGCGGATCTGATCGACGATATCATTCTTCAACATTGTCATGGCCTTTCGATTGCCAATTCCGGTGCCAAACCTGGCTGTCGCCTGCCCGGCACCTACATGGCGCCGAACAGGGCTTTCTGTGCGATCTTGAGCGCGCCGATCGCATCATGGCGCCCTTGCGCCTCCTTCAGCGCATCGACATCCAGGGCATCCAGGCCCTTGCTCGCTGCCTTGAGGAAATCGATCGCGTGATTGGCGGTAGCGACGCTGTCTTCTCGGAAGGGGAACTGATCGAGCTGCCAGACACCTTCCCACTTGTTCTTTCTCAGCACATAAAAGAACTCGAAAAGCTCGATCGGGTGCAGGCTGCCCGCAACAAGGTCGTCATCCCAGGACCGGTAGTTGTCATTGACGTCCATGCCGAAGAGGCGGCCGTAATCGATGGCAAGCTGAGCGGAGTCCGCGGCAGATTCACCACCCATGATCGCGTGGCCGAAATCGAGCAGGATGCCGACATTCGGCAGGCCGATCTTCTCGATGCCGAGAAGCGTGCGGGCGACTGAGCCGAAACTCATGCGCACCCGCGGCTCGCGCGGCTTGTATTCGATGACGAATTTCAGATCCGGGTTTTCCGAGGCGAGTTGGCCGACGCCATCGAGAGAATGTTTCCAAAGCGTGCCGTAATCGACCTGGAACGGGTAGTCCCAGCCATCCTGACCTGGCCAGAGTTTGACATAATCCGCGCCAAAATAACGGACCTGCTCGCAGGCTTCTGTGACAAGCTCGTGGGTCCGTCGGCGCACGCCAGCATCGGGGCTGGTGAAGGAACCCTTGACGAACTCGCGGGTATAGATTTCCGGCGTGATACCGATGACACCAAGATTGTTGCGATCAAGTGCCGCCTTCACCTGGGCGTTGGAAAAGTCGCCGCCGAAGAAAGGGTAGTTGATATCTACCACCGACAGGTCCCTGACCTGACCTGCGAGATCGATCGCCTCAATGACACTGCGTGGAGCGCCGTAGCCATCGGTAGCATAACGATCGAGATAGGTGGCGAAGTGCCAGATGCCGGCGCCGAAACGTTGTGTGGTCATAGACTTCCTCCAGATATGCAAATTTCAAATGCCGGACACGCCGCTGGTTTGCGGACCCTCCCGGGCGTGAAAGATGGCATCTTAGCCGTCAGATTTATCTTTCGATTGCTTTCGATTTTTTCGTTTCGTCGCCTAAGTGGCATATCCGACAATCCCATTCAAGCATATTTTCGTTTACACCACCTCGAACAGAGCGAAAAGGATGCCGCATCGCAGCATGTCAGCATCGAGACTCAGCCGCTTGCTCACGAAACGATAGACATCAAAAATATATTGACAACAAACGAAAGTGATCAATAGTCTGATCGTGAAGAGCTGCTGGAGGGCGGCTTTGCTAACGGGAGGTCCTTATGAAACTGACGAAACGTCTTTTGATGTCCGTCGTCGCGCTCGGCATAGCCGGTGCGATGTCAGGCACCGCGTTCGCTGCGGACACAATCGCCATCATCACGCCAAGCCATGACAATCCGTTTTTCAAGGCGGAAGCCGACGGTGCAGCAGCAAAGGCCAAGGAATTGGGTTACGCGACAATGGTGCTCGTCCATGATGACGACGCCAACAAGCAGAACGAATTGTTCGACAGCGCTATCGCGGCTGGCGTCAAAGCGATCATTCTTGACAATGCCGGCGCCGATGCTTCGGTCGCCGCGGTCCAGAAAGCTAAAGACAAGGGCATCCCATCGTTCCTGATCGACCGGGAAATCACCACGTCGGGTGTTGCCGTTTCGCAGATCGTATCGAACAATTATCAGGGCGCCCAGCTCGGTGCGGAAGAGTTCGTCAAGCTGATGGGCGAAAAAGGCAACTATGCCGAGCTTGTCGGCAAGGAGTCCGACACCAATGCCGGCATCCGCTCGCAGGGCTATCATGATGTGATCGACCAGTATTCCGACATGAAGCTGGTGGCCAAGCAAACGGCCAACTGGTCGCAGACGGAAGCCTATACCGTCATGGAATCAATGCTTCAGGCACATCCCGACATCAAGGGGTGATCTCCGGCAACGACACGATGGCGATGGGCGCCTATGCCGCACTGGAAGCGGCCGGTCGCAAGGACGTTATCGTCGTCGGCTTCGACGGGTCCAACGATGTCCGCGATTCGATCAAGAAGGGCGGCATTAAGGCGACTGTTCTGCAGCCGGCCTACCAGCAGGCCCAGAACGCCGTCGAGCAGGCAGACAAGTTCATCAAGACCGGCAAGACCGGACTTGAAGAGAAGCAGTTGATGGATTGCATTCTCATCAACGCAGACAATGCGGGCAAGCTCGAGACCTTCGCGCTGACGCAGTAATACCGCGACCATGCACCCGGGACCGCCACGGCGCTCCCGGGTGGCTCTTGCTTTCAAGAAAGTGCGGATATCGATGAAAATTAAGAGCCTGCTGATGGCAAGTGCGCTTGCCGCGTCCCTTTCCGGCTGCAAACTGGTCAAGACCGACCAAGGCGAGGCCGGCGCCGGCGCCGCTGATCCGATCGCGGCGCTTGTCGACGAGACATTCGATACCAAGCTGGTTCCGGCGCTCAAGGGTAAGGCCGTGGATCTGGCCACCTTGCAGAATGCCCTCAAGGGAGGGCTGGACAAGGCCGGAGCCGATCACGGGCTTCGCGTCGGCGGCGCTGGCGGCGGCTGGAATTTTGCGGTGAAGGGAAATGCTGCGGTCATCGCTGAAAATCGCGCCTCGAAGGCCGCGGTTGCAGATATCGACCTTGACGGAGACGGAAAGGCGGATGCGACCCTGCAGCTCGGGCCGGTCATCAAGGGCACGGCGTTGCGCGACACAATCTCACTCTACGACTTCTCCACGTTCCGCGACCAGATAGAATATGCCAGGCTTGGGCGCGCGCTGAACGACAAGGCCGTTTCCAAGCTTCCGGGTGCAGACACGCCGCTGAAGGGCAAACGCATTGATTTCCTGGGGGCCGTCGTCATGCGCACGGCCGGCGAAAAGCCGCTCGTCATGCCTGTCTCGATAGAGGTGTCACCATGACCGGTGCAGCACAAGACGAGCTACACCCGATCGGCCTCAAGATCCGCAACGGATCGAAGATATATCCCGGCACCCAGGCTCTGAAAAATGTCGATTTCGATCTCCGGTTGGGCGCCGTAAATGTCCTTGTCGGCGAGAACGGCGCGGGCAAATCGACCTTGATGAAGGTGATTTCCGGTGTCGAGCAGTTGAATGGCGGCACGATCGAACTCGATGGGCAGGAGGTCGTTTTTTCCGACAAGTCGGATGCTGCCAGACATGGCGTCGGCATTGTCTTTCAGGAACTCAACCTGTTCCCAAACCTCACTGTCGCGGAAAATATCTTCGTCGGGCATGAGAAGACGCGCGGCGGCATCCACATCGATAGGGCGGCCCAAGTTGCTGCCGCGCGGGCGCTGATGAAGCGCCTGGAGCAGGAGATAGACCCGGATGTTCCGCTCGGAAACCTGAGGATCGGCCAGCAGCAGATCATCGAGATTGCCAAGGCGCTGGCGGAAGATGCCCGCATCCTGATCCTCGACGAACCCACTTCGGCCCTGTCAGCCGCGGAAGTCGAGGTCCTCTTCCGTGTCATCAACGATCTCAAGAAGCAAGGCGTTGGCATCGTCTATATCTCGCATCGGCTGGAGGAACTGATCCGGATCGGCGACTACATCACCGTGCTGCGCGATGGCGTGATTACCGGCTCCCGGTCCATGCAAGGCGTCGATATTCCCTGGATCGTCGCCAACATGATCGGCAGCGCATCGAAGGAGTTTCCCAAGACCGTCGCGCACGACATGGGCGGCGAGGTTTTCCGGGTGGAGAACATCTGCCTGCCGAGCCCCGCAGGCGGTTATGCCGTTGATCACATGTCGCTGTCGATCCGGGAAGGTGAGATTGTCGGCCTTTACGGCCTAATGGGCGCCGGACGCTCGGAACTGCTGGAATGCATCATGGCCCAGCACCCGAACTCCTCGGGAAAGCTTTTCATCGGTGGCAAGCCTGTGAAGGAAAAGAGCGTATCCGGCCGTATTCGTCGTGGTCTGGCACTGATCCCCGAAGACCGGAAACGCGACGGCCTGGTTCAGATCATGACGATCCGCGAGAACCTGACAATGTCGTCCCTGCGCGACTTCACCAGGGGATTTCACCTGAGCCTGAAGGCAGAGGCTGCTCGAGCGGCGGAATTCGTCAAGCGGATGGCGATCAAGATCGCAAGCCTCGAACACCCCGTATCGAGCCTTTCCGGCGGCAACCAGCAGAAGGTGGTCATCGGCAAGGCGCTGATGACCAAGCCGAAAATCCTGCTGATGGATGAACCCTCGCGGGGCATCGACATCGGCGCAAAGGCCGAAATCTTCCGCACCATGCGGCGCCTGGCCGCGGATGGCCTCGGTATTCTTTTCGTAACATCGGATCTGGAAGAGGTTCTCGCCCTCTCCGACCGTATCCTCGTCATGGCCAACGGCAGGCTGACCGGGCAGTTCCCGGCCGGCGCCAACGCGGCGGACGTCGTTTCTGCGGCAACGCCCAATCTCAGCAGGGTTGAATTATCATGAGCAGCATCGACGCCGCAGGCAACGTAAAGACCGTCATCGGTGGTCAGAAATCCCGCACATCGGCTCTGTTGCTGCTGCTGCACATGCGCACCTTCGTGGCGCTGATACTGGTTTTCGCCTTTTTCGCCTTTGCCGCTCCGAATTTCCTGTCGGCTGGAAACATGCTCATCATTTCAAAGCATGTGGCGCTGAATGCGCTTCTGGCAATCGGCATGACCTTCGTCATTATCGCCGGTGGCATAGACCTTTCGGTGGGATCGATCGTCGGGCTTTGCGCGATGGTCGCCGGCTATCTGGTGCTCTACGGCATCGATCTCGGTTTTCTCGGCATCGGCTACAGCATCCAATTCAACACGATAGAAGTCTGCCTGATCGTACTCGTCGTCGGCGTTTTCATAGGTTGGATAAACGGGCTGCTAATCACCAAGCTGAACGTCGCACCTTTCATTGCGACGCTTGGCACCCTTTATGTGGCGCGTGGCGCAGCACTCCTGTTCTCTGACGGCCGCACCTTTCCCAATCTCTCTGGCAATCCGGAATACGGCTCCGACACGTTCCGAGTGATCGGTTCGGGCACCTTGCTCGGCCTTCCGGTATCCGTATGGATCATGGTCGTCGTGGCGCTGATTGCGGCCTATCTTGCGACACGGACACCGCTTGGACGGCACATTTATGCAGTCGGCGGCAACGAACGCGGCGCAGCTCTGTCCGGTGTGCGCGTCGACCGCATCAAGCTTTTCGTCTATATGTTCTCCGGCGTCTGCGCGGCGCTCGTCGGCCTCATCATTTCCTCCCAGCTTCAGGCCAGCCACCCAGCAACCGGTGAAACCTTCGAACTGAACGCGATCGCCGCGGCAGTACTGGGTGGAACATCAATGTCTGGTGGGCGCGGACGCATTGCCGGAACGATCGTAGGTGCCTTCGTGATCGGTATCCTGGCTGACGGCCTCATCATGATGGGCGTCTCCTCCTTCTGGCAAACCGTCATCAAAGGGCTCGTCATCATTGCCGCTGTCGTCGTGGATCAGGTTCAGCAGAAGCTGCAGGCCCGCGTGGTCTTGCAGCAGAATGCCAATTGAGCATTTGATGCGGGAAACCGATACTGTAAGGGTTGGAGGAGAATCGATTAGCTTCGATTGATAGCGAATTGCGACTTCAGGCAGGACGATATGGAAGCGAAAAACGAGCAAGATACGTCGGAATCGATGATCGGACTTTTGTCCGAGCCCAGGCGACGGCGCATCCTCGAATGGCTCCAAGAAGAAGGATCGGCGCGTGTGCGGGAACTGGCGAGCGCCTTCCATGTCTCGGAAGCCACCATTCGCCAGGATCTTGAAAGGCTTGAAAACGAAGGTTTCATAACCCGTGAACACGGCGGAGCCTATCTGAACACTTCGGCGCCGCAGACCGGGACCATGACGCTCCACCACCAGGAGAACATGGACAAGAAACGCCGTATCGGCACGCTGGCAGCAAGCCTCGTCAGAGATGGCGAGACCCTGATCCTCGACGCGGGAACAACGACGACCGAAATTGCGACCCGCCTGACGAGCCGCCGCGACCTGACATTGATCACCAATGCTCTAAATATCGCGATCATTCTGGGCTCGGTTCCGAGTTTCGCGGTTCATATGCCCGGCGGCCAATTCAAATCTCCCACCCTCTCGCTTTCCGGCGACAAGTCGGTAGAATATTTCCGCAACATCTTCGCTGGAAAGCTGTTCCTGGCCACTGCCGGAGTGGCCCTCGACGCGGGGCTTACCTATCCAAGCTTTGCCGATCTGCAGCTGAAAGAAGCGATGATAAAGGCAGCTGCGCACGTGTATCTTGTGGCGGATTCCACGAAGATCAATCGCTCGTCATTTACACGGCTTGGATCACTGGATGTCATCAACTCGTTCATCACCGATGACGGAATCTCCGATCGCGACGCCAAGGAATTCGAAAAACGAGGCATCGAGCTGCTGATAGCAAAATAGATCATGTTGCTGCCTGTGGGCGCAATACTTTCGTAAAATCGGGCAAATTGCGGCACGATTAGCCGTTGCAATTCGAGCAATTGTTGAAATACATTCCATTTGTTCTCAGGGCGGGGTGAAACTCCCCACCGGCGGTATCGGGATTTTCCCGGAGCCCGCGAGCGCTTCCCCAAAAGGAAGGTCAGCAGATCCGGTGAGATGCCGGAGCCGACGGTTAAAGTCCGGATGGAAGAGACCAAACACGCGGCGGCCTTTGACCAGGCTGCTCGTGGTGCTTGTTCGCCCAAGGGAAAGTTTATCGGTGCGAACCGATGCAACAGCCTTAACTGGCTTAACCCTTGAAAGACTTGTAAATGACGATTTCCACAATTGAAGATGCCATCGATGCCATCTCCCGCGGGGACATGGTGGTAGTGGTTGATGACCAGAATCGCGAAAACGAAGGCGACCTGGTCTTTGCGTCCGAGGATGCGACGGCGGATAAAATTGCATTCATGATGAACAAGGCGCGTGGACTGATCTGCGTGTCGATGGCGCAGGAGCGTCTTGATGAACTCGATATCCCGTTGATGGTGCCCAACAACACGGAGTCTATGAAGACAGCCTTTACGGTCTCCGTCGATTACATCCCCGGAACGTCGACCGGCATCTCCGCAGCAGACCGCGCTGCTACAGTCAAGGCGCTTGTTGATCCGGCCGTGAAGCCCGATGATTTTGCTCGTCCGGGCCATATATTTCCCCTTCGAGCTCATCCCAATGGCGTTCTCGGTCGCGCTGGGCACACGGAAGCAGCGGTCGACCTTTGCCGCTTGGCCGGAAAATTTCCGTCCGGCGTAATTTGCGAGGTTGCCAAAGATGACGGCACGATGGCCCGGCTAGCCGACCTAGAAGATTTCGCCGAGGTGCACGGCTTACTAATCGTAACGATTGAAGACTTGATCAGTTATATGGGCGAGCCAACGCGTTGGGCAACAGAAGCCGCCTAGGCGCGTCGCGTTCGCATCGACAAATGGCGTACAGGTGTTCATGGCTAAGCAGCGGCGAGGGACTTTGCCGCTGTTTGGCCGGAACGGCGCGATTGTACAAGCTGCGCCCCCAGACCGTGAACCGCCCTTGAAATTTTGCATCACAGCGAAAAGGCCATAGAGCTGCTTCGTCTACGAGCGGTTTTGCCATTATGAAAGCCCGGACAATCGGGCGGACGCTGTCACGCGTATCGAGCCACTGAAAAAGCTTCTATCAATATGATGACATCAAGGTGGAAGTTACACCCACGAGATCATCTCTCCCTGGAAATGAAGCTGTTCGAAGTCGTGCATCAGCTATTGCGCTGCAAATCCGCAGCGCTTTTTCCAGCTTGAAAAGATTTCTTGCATCGGAGCCGCTTTACGCGCCTCCGATAGCGCACGCCGGGTTTCACTCCGGCGTGTTCAATTTACATCACTCTTCGACGCCCTTTAAAACAGGGTTGGCGGAGCGAATTCCGCGGAGGCTGTCGCTTAGTAGTGGACCGAAAGGAATCGATTGGCGTCGTCTTTGGTGGCGCGAACTTCGTCAGGTTGATGCCTTCGACAGCCACACGATACTCCTCAATGCTCGGCGTACGACCGAGGATCGCGGATAGGACTACGAGCGGAGTGGAAGCCAGCAGCGATTCACCCTTCTTTTCGGCAGTGTCTTCGACAACGCGGCCCTGGAACAGACGGGTGGAGGTCGCAAGAACCGTGTCACCCTTTTCTGCCTTTTCCTGGTTGCCCATGCAGAGGTTGCAGCCCGGGCGCTCGAGATAAAGGATGTTTTCGTACTCGGTGCGGTTGGCAGTCTTCGGCTTCAGGTCGTCGAACTCGAAGCCTGAATATTTCTGCAGGATTTCCCAGTCACCTTCGGCCTTCAGCTCATCGATGATGTTGTAGGTCGGAGCGGCAACGACGAGCGGCGCCTTGAACTCGACCTTGCCTTCCGCCTTCTCGATATTCTTCAGCATCTGGGCAACGATCTTCATGTCGCCCTTGTGCACCATGCACGAGCCGACAAAGCCGAGATCTACCTTCTTGGTGCCGCCATAATAGGACACAGGGCGGATCGTGTCGTGAGTGTAACGGCGGGAAACATCAGCATTGTTGACGTCAGGATCGGCAATCATCGGCTCATTGATGATGTCGAGGTCGACGACAACTTCCGCAAAATACTTGGCGTTATCATCCGGCTTGAGCGCCGGCTTTTCGCCTGAGCGGATTTCAGCAATGCGGCGATCTGCCTTGTCGATCAGGCCCTGCAGGGTCTTGGCGGCATTGTCCATGCCCTTATCGATCATGATCTGCATGCGCGACTTAGCGATTTCCAGCGACTCGATCAGCGTCTCGTCTTCAGAAATGCAGATCGAAGCCTTGGCCTTCATCTCGGCCGTCCAGTCGGTGAAGGTGAAGGCCTGGTCGGCGAGCAGCGTGCCGATATGGACTTCGATGATGCGGCCCTGGAAGACGTTGTCGCCATGCTGCTTGAGCATCTGCGCCTGCGTGGCATGCACGATGTCGCGGAAGTCCATATAGGGCTGCATCGTGCCTTTGAAGGTGACCTTGACCGACTGCGGGATCGGCATGGTCGCTTCGCCGGTGGCAAGCGCCAGCGCCACGGTGCCGCTGTCCGCGCCGAAGGCAACGCCCTTCGACATGCGGGTATGGCTATCGCCGCCGATGATGATGTCCCAGTCGTCAACGGTGATATCGTTCAAGACCTTATGAATAACGTCCGTCATCGAATGATAGACGCCCTTCGGGTCACGGGCGGTTATAACGCCGAAATTGTTCATGAAGGACATCAGCTTCGGAATATTGGCCTGGGCTTTTTTGTCCCAGACGGATGCCGTGTGGCAGCCCGACTGATAGGCACCGTCGACCAGCGGCGAGATAACTGTGGCCGCCATTGCTTCCAGTTCCTGCGCGGTCATCAGACCGGTCGTATCCTGGGAACCGACAATGTTGACCTTCACCCGAACGTCGGATCCTGCATGCAGGACCTTGCCCGGAGTGACACCAACAGCATTGCGGTTGAAGATCTTTTCGACAGCGGTCAGGCCCTGGCCTTTGGTTGAAAGCTCCTTGTTTGGAGCGAAGACTGGAAGAGCCTCGACACCCAGCGTCTGGGCGGCAAAAGTCTGTAGCTTCTTACCGAAGACGATTGCGTAGGACGAACCTGCCTTCATGAACTCCATCTTCTGCGGAGTGAAGGCTGCAGCTACGTCGACCAGTTCCTCGCCGTTCTCGTCGCGCAGCTTCTTGTTCTTCGCGTCGATCTTCAGGACGGTGCCGGTCTCAACGGAATATTTCTGCTCTAGGATCGGATTGCCATCATTGTTGAGGATCGGCTTGCCGTTCTCGTCGAGCTTTTTGACCCAGTTCTTCAAGTTGATGCCAATGCCGCCGGTGACGTCGACGGTGGTCGCGAAAATCGGCGAAATGCCATTGGTGCCGGCGACGACCGGGGCGAAGTTAACGAAGGGCACATAGGGGCTCGCCTGCTTGCCGGTCCACAGCGCCACGTTGTTGACGCCAGACATGCGCGATGAGCCTACGCCCATCGTGCCCTTCTCAGCGATCATCATCACCCGCTTGTCCGGATGCTGCTTCTGCAGCGCGATGATTTCCGCCTGTGCTTCAGGCGTGATCATACACTGGCCGTGCAATTGGCGGTCGGAGCGCGAATGCGCCTGGTTGCCTGGGGACAACAGGTCGGTGGATATATCGCCTTCGGCGGCGATGAAGGTGACGACCTTGATTTCGTCTTCCACGTCCGGCAGTTTGGTAAAGAATTCGGCCTTGGCGTAGCTTTCCAGCACGTCCTTTGCGACCGCGTTGCCGTCCTTGTAGGCATCGCGCAGCCGGAACATGTCGGCGTCATAGAGGAAGACCTGCGTCTTCAGCACGTCACCTGCTAGCTTTGCGATCGCCAAATCGTCGCTGAGCGCTATGTCCAGCAGCACTTCGACCGACGGCCCGCCCTTCATATGCGACAGCAGTTCAAGAGCGAATTCGGGAGTGATCTCCGGGACTATCGTTTCGCCAAGAATGATCTTCTTCAAAAGGAGGCTTTGACACCCGCTGCGCTGGTTGTCCCCGGCAACGTATTGTAGATGAAGAACTTCAGGGCATCGGCTCGGTACTCACTACCAGCGTCTGCGATCAGACCGATGATTTCGCCGATAAGCGCGCCGTCATCAATAGGCTTGGGAGCGAGCTGCTGAGTTTCTCTGCTTTTGATCTCGGCCAGGTAATCCAAGTAAAGGTTCATCTCAGTCCCATGTCATCCGGTTTATGGCGCTCGGAAGCAGCACCATTTCACGCTTTCGTTAATCGGCCCAAAGGCGCTGGCGTACGGAGTACGTCAACCAGCGCCGTGTGACAAGATACCGCATTTCACTAAAAAAATGGTTTTCAGCAATGCTGCGATAACGGCTTGATCTTCGCGGCTTGGTTCGTGATGGCTATCCCAATCCATTCTCGAAAAGATTGAATCGGATGTGCATCGAGATATGAACCTTGGCTATTGGGGTCACACTCAGCCGGCTTTTATGTATGAGAGAAGCGATGCGGGCCGCTCACGACCATATCCAGGATCGTCCGGGAGGACAGCGATTGTGGGTGCGGCATGCGATAACTGGTTGAGACAAGGCCCAGCTTCGGCCGCCTGAGGCGGATGCATATCTTCATCCCCCATGCCTTGGATTTCCTCCTGCCTTAAGAGGAAAGAACGCAATTGGCTCCAGACTTCCCAGCTGACGATGATTGCGATCCCCAAGGCGAAGCCTGCGGCGGCGGCGACGCCGAGAAGCGCTTTCTTCTTTGGCCAGGACGGGTTCTCTGGCGGTTGCGCAGGACTTATGATGCGCGCTATGGGCATCGTCACCTGATCGAGATTTGCCAGCTCCTTGGCACGCCCGAGAACGTTTTCGTAGACGGCCCGGGTTGAGCGTGCTTCGGCCTCCAGCTCGCGCAACTCGATCAATTCCTCTTCGCCGCTGTCGGAGGATAGCCGAACGGTTTCCATCTGGCGCTCCAGATTCTGAACCCTTTGCCGCGCAACCTCTAACTCGACTTTATTATTGTCACTGACGGCGCGCAGCTCATCGCGGATCAGCGAGGATAGGCGTTGGAGTTCCGACTGAAGGCGGCGTATAGAGGGATGTTGCGGCAGCATGGAGGAACCAAGCGAGGCCTCCTGTTTGGACGTCCGCGCAAATTCGTCAAGGAGTTGAAGCATTCGCGGCGAATTGACCACATTGCTGAGTGACGTTGGCTCAATCTCTCGGCGCAAATAGCGCTGAATCTCCTCGTTCGCAGCCGTGGCTGTAGCAAAAGCACTGCGGGCTTCTACGAGCTGAGCGTTCAGCCCCGATAATTCCTGTCCGGCAAGCAAGGTCCCGTCGGCGGAACCCTGCAACCGCTTGGCGGCACGATATTGCTGTACTTTCTCTTCGGCTGTTCGCAATCGGTTGCGAAGGTCGACAAGCCGCCCGTCGATCTGCTCGGCAAGTTGTTCGGAGTGATGGAGCTGAGATTGCTGCTGTTCGTGGACGTAGGAATCGGCGATCGCGCTTGACAGCCTCGCGGATTTAGCAGCGTTCTGAGACTTCACGCCGATGGAGATGACGTAAGTTGCGCCCTCGCGCGCCACGGTGAGCGCCTTCGCAAGGTTTTCAATTGCTTTCGCCCTAGTTCCTTCTGAAGGTCCCGCAGCGGAAGCTTTGTTGAATTCCGGATCTTCAGCTAGCGCTTGGTCCGTAACGACCGGGCCAAGCACTGCAGCCGAGGATATTATCAATAGCTGGGTATCGACAGCGAGCGCTTCATTGCCAAGCAGCGACGGCGCATTCAGATCATCGAACGGTTTGCGAACACTCGGATCGATGACAATTCGCGTCCAGGCGGTGTAGACGGGAGGCACCGTAAACACATAGGCGGCTGTTAGCACAACGACGGTAGATGCGATGAGACCGATCAACAACGCTCGCTCACGAAGCTTGCGCACTATTGCCAGAGGATCTACTATACCCCTGCCGCCTCTCGTCATATTCGAGGTATTCGCCATCGATCTTGCAAACCTCGCCAGTTGGGCCGCGTCCACATATACCGCGATCTGGTCTTACTTCGGTCTAGTCGATCAGTATTAAGAGTTCCTCAAAACGAACCGTTATTCTCGCTCTTGATCGGCGCCTTCAACGCTATTGTGGGACAAGGCCTGAGCCCAGGCGCCAATCAAAAGAAAGACCATCCAGACAACCGAGTAGCCGCGAAACCAGCTGCTCTCCAGCATGTTGTGACTGAGGCCTATAAGAGCGCAAGTCATAAAGAGCCAAGCGAGGGCAAGATTACCGCCCTCACCGCTGGCAACCCGTCCAACGTTAAGAATGACGCATGTCAGAAATACCAAAAGGACGCTGAAGCCGCAGAAACCAAGCTCGACAGTGACGTCGACGAAGCCATTATGTCCCTGCAGCAAATAAGCAACAAAGCCAGGCGCCTCCCGTTCAACGATGGAGCCTTGGCCTATATCCCAGAAGGAACCGTAGCCTTGACCTAGCACCGGCTCACGGCCGATGACCTCCTCAAGGAACTTCCAGATAACTGTGCGGCCTGTGAAGGTCGTATCGTCGAAGAGCAGGATTGACAGGTCGGCTAATGTTATGTCGGCGAGCAGGGCAACAAACAGGCTTGCCGATATACCGGCAAACAAAAAAACAACGTCGGGTAGAGCGCGTTGATGCGAATGAGGCGACTTGTCGCGACCACGAAAAATGCAATCAGCGGCATGACGACAGCAAGCCCGAGCGAGGTCTTCGACTGGCTGAGAACGAGCTCAAACATCGCCGCAACGGCACATGCCATCGCCAGCAGGCGAAGAATACCTTCATACCTGACAATGCCATAAAGGCAGAAGACGAATCCGTAGGCGGCCACAAGCCCAAGCTCATTCTTGTGGCTGTAAATACCCTCATGGCCGAGCCGTCCGGCCGGCAGAACAAGTACAGCAACCAGATTTATACCGATCGTCAAAAGGAAGACCATTACCAAGCGGTTGAGTTGCGCTAAGTGGTCATCTGCGAGGAAGACCGGGATCACCACCGTTGCCAGCACGATCGCCTGCAAAATCGCCCGTCGGAAGGCCACGGATGGAGCCGGTGACCAGATTATGCTGGCGAAAGCAAGTACCATATAAACAGCGATGATCAAGAAGAGTGGCTTTTTCACCACGTCCAGCAGTCGAAACAGTCGATTACGACTCGCATAGCCGGTCAAAAAAGGATTAAAATCCAGAAGATCTGGTTGGCGAGATTGGATCCTTGCGTCTGCGCAGCGGTGGACGGATCGCCTACGGCAGAAGCTGTTTGCTGCAGAAAAAGCGGTGTAAGGATGGTTGCGTAGCCGAGGACGATGGCCGGCATCCAACCAAGCAAACCATCTCGCGCTACGGCTGCCGGCCTGATATCCTCAATCGTCGATATGCGATTTGTAGCTTCGCTCACGTTTGTTCCTGTGCCAAACCGCGCCGCATGAACCACAGCTTAAGACTGCTGGTTCTTCTCAGGGATCATCGGCTGCCAACGCTATCCCGATCAAGGCCCAACGCATCTACCATACCCATATCGATTTTGCGTGATTCATTGTCAAAAACCAATCCGAAACCAGGATATCCGTCGCCCGCATTGTAGTCCCATAACGCCCACCCAAAACCATTGGTTTCGGCGGCAACGCGCACGTCTCTCAGCCATAGCAGACGCCCTGGGATGTCAGGCATAGTGCTGGGCGCACGGGCAGTACCGAATTCGCCAATGATGATCCGCTCAGGTGCTACATTTTGTTCTTCAGCCCAGCGACGGATAGCGGCGAAATGGGAGGGCACATAGGCTTCGTCAACAAACGGTGGATTGTCGTAATAATCGTCGACGCTCTTCTGCACCAGGCGCAAGGCATCGCTGGGTACATCCGCCCCCTCAACCTCTCGCGCCTTGATCAATTGCATAGACCGAAACATCGTGAGGTTTTTGTCTGCGCCGACACCGGGATAAGCCAGTCCAGACAAGTAGCGTGTCGGCACATTCGCAAACGGCAAACCCTGATGGGTAAAAGCATGCGGACGATAATAGTGGAGGTCAATCAACGTGTTTGTGTCATAGGGCCGCATACTAAGATACGGCAGCGCATCAGGTGAGGACCAGCAGCCAGTCGTGAGAACAATGGCAAGATCAGGCGCTTTTTCACGCACAGAAGCGTAGAGCTGGCGCTGAATTTGGGTCCAGTCGCCAGGGGCTTCCACCGAGCATTCTTCCTGAGGCTCGTTCATCAGGCCAAGAGCGGTTTTAGCGACGGGTCGGTTGCGCAAAAAAGCGCAATTTCGCCAAGCCAGATCGAATAGGTATCGAAAGCCTGGCGATCGGTTTTGGCGAGAATGCGTTGTGCAGACCAGTTTATGTCAGAATGATCTGGATGGGCGTCGACAAGCACGCCGAATCCGGCATCCTGCAACCGCCGCACGGTGGCAAAAAGCTCATTCATCAGAATGCGACGACGGCGTTCAGGCTGGACGAAAAACGGGGCCGGAGCGACAGGAAGACGTATAAAGTCAAATCCCAGAGCTCGTAGGCGTGTCAACTCCGCATCGTCAATCGTAGCGAGTGCGCCGTCAAATGGCGGCCATGCGAATGCGCCAGGCGTCGATTGATCCGCGATAGGAAGGTTATGAATCCGGGCAAGATTAATGCCGCGGCGGAATATTGGGGTGTCGGCGAATGCTGACGACGCAGCGACTGTCATCGCAACGGTAAAATTGAGGACAAGCCTGGATAAAGACCGCATGTCAGAGCAGCTTCAGCTGCGTCATCATTGATGAAGAAGGCGACACAATTCCTTCGAACACGAGGTGGGAGGCAGGTTGTTTACGACCAAAGCTGTGCGACAGCCAGCCGAGCTTTCTGTCCTCGACGGCTCGGCAAATCCTTGCGCTTAGACCTTGAGGACCGGTAAGCCGCATGAGCACTGCTCCATCAGCGACGAAGTTGAAACTTCCGGAACAATCGGCTTCCACAATCTCTATACCGTCGCCAGCAACAAACCCGATCATGACGGGCAATTCGGAGCGACAAGGTCCATCCAACCGATCTTCGATTGTAAAGGTGTCAGAAGAAATTCGCTTCAGGATGCGGCCGTGTTTGACACCGAACCGCGCCAAGTAACCATCATGAGTTGCCTGGCATCGGAAACTATCCAGGTGGCAATCGACATCAACATCGTGGACGTCAGCCTTCGCCTTCCAGTTGAAAGCTCCGGAGACTAGGCTGGAGCTTTGGCCACCTATCGACAATGTGTTGTGCAGTTGCGTTCCACGAAACGCATCTCGCCAGGCACCGCCTGAATGATAGAGATACGTTCCGGCGTCGCCGAGAAGAGATTTTCCACCGTAGGATAGCCAGACGGAAAGCGTATCCGCATGGCCGTGGGCGGCGATCGAAAGATAACCCAGTGGCGCGTGATCCATGATGAGAACGACACGCTTTTCGTTAATGCGTTCGCGCAGGACCGTGTAGCCCCCGTCGGGAAAATTGCGGGCGCCAGTTCCTCTTGCCTGCCTGGATATCTTCGCTTCGCTGCGGCGAAAGACGAGATCACGCAAATGCGCAGGCGCTACAGGCGGAGCAAGGTAGGCCCTCTTGCAGATGGCAGCTGTCGCCTGCAGGATCGATGCGACATAGAGCCGATCGGCTTGCAGGTCACTGACGATCACCCTTCCCTCATCGTCATCGCCGATGCGTGGAACCTGGCCGTTTTCGTCCATGAACCAGGAGAGCGCATCCCCAACCACTGCAAGTCTGTTGATGACAGCACTCGGGAGTGGGTTACCACGTCTCTCCGCAACACTCGCTGCCGTCAGATAGAGTTCCAAGGTAAAAGCAGTATAGGTCGGTGACTGTTCGGCGCCGATCCCGTCTGCATGAAACTGACGCTCGACCTCATCTATGAGGATCTCGACGACCCCGCTCATACCACTTTCTGGCGTCCGGCAGATCGGGACAAGCCGTAGCAATGACGAAGAGCCCCACTGCCTCGGCAATCAGGTGATTGTTGGCAGACGAGAAGCGTGATGGGTAGCGACTGATCCACATTCCGGTCGCAGCCAGGAATGCGCGAATAGCCGCCCGTTGCTTGTCTGAGAATGCCCCCTCACCCAATATTCGGGTGGCGATCAGTACGCTGATCGCCCTTAAGGCGAGCTCAATGCCTGATGACCAGTTGACGCCAAGAAAAGGCGGGTTCTCCGCGATCCAGCTGTCAATTTCGCTGGTAACGAACGCCGTGATCTTTTCATTATTGGTGACACGCGCCAAGGAAGCAAGCGGCTGCAAATGCTGTAGTCGATTGACCTCCCAGACATATTTGATATCGCCAAAAGTTTTGCTGTGGCGATAATTGATTTCGAAACAGTAATTGTCTTGTGGCCATTGCCGCTTCGAGACAGGGTCGAAGTGCCAAATCGATTTGCCGGCGGATGGCGGCCAGTCGATACCGAGTAGGTGGAACCGACGGCTCATCGCCTTGTCTGCAAGATCTTGCCAACGCGCAATGAGCGCGTGATCGGCACCGTCTAGATTGATCTCCACCGGAAAGAGGGGAGAATTCCGATCCCAACATCAAACCGCGACGAGCCTGAGGTCGCAAGGCGCGCTGACTGCTTTTGTGCGAACTCGCCAAACCTATGTACAATTTCGGCGGTCGACATAGATGACAAGCGCCGCCCATACCATAGTAGGCGAGTAGAAAGAGTAGCGGCGCTCATCCTCATGCCCTCACGCGAATTTTGTCATCGGCGACATAGGTGGGTTCGTCTTTAATAGTTTCAGTCTGGACAGGCTCGATCGTGCGGAAAATCCGTTCATAGGCTGCGAGCAAGACTGGTGCTGAGTGTTCCCATGAAAAAGACGATAGGATGCGCTGGCGTCCCACCTCGCCCATAACATGCCTCTTTAGGGGATCATCCAGCAGAGAAACGATCTTTTCACCAAAGTCGCGAGCGTCATTTTGGGTCGCATAAAGCGAGGCGGCGCCGGCCGAGACCTTACCCTCCCGCGTCTCGAATTGTACGATTGGCTTCTTCAGTGTCATGTATTCCAGGATCTTGTTCATCGTCGACAGATCGTTCATCGGCGTGACACGATCCGGATTTATGCAGACCTCGGCCGTATTGAGCATATCAAGCATCACATCGTCAGATGCTCGCCCGGTAAACGTAAAGAACTGTGAAAGACCACGTGCCTCGACGTTGCGGATGATCGTCGGAAGTTCTGGGCCACCGCCGACAATACCGAAATGAATATCGGTGCGTTTCAAGTTGTTGACTATATGGTCGACGGCATCGACCAAAAGATCCATTCCCTCTTGCTGGCCGATTACGCCGACATAGCCGACCAGATGAGCAAAACCTTTCTTGAGCGCAGGCTTCGGCGGCCTGATCTCAAGCTTCTCAATCTTTGGCCCGGAGCGAACGATAAAGACGTCATCGAGATCCATCCCTCCACGACCAACGGCGATATCGCGGTAGGAGGCATTGGTGGCGATTGAAATGGCGGCCGATCTGAAGGTTAGTTTTTCAAAGAATCGCGTCATTCTGTAGAGAAAACCACGCTTTCCGAATTTTGCCTCAAACAGCTCCGGGCAGATGTCGTGGTGATCGAAGAGGAACTTGACACCGAATGGCTTGAAGACCCATGCGATCAGAAAGATCAGATCGGGCGGATTGCAGCCGTGAATCACATGAAATCCATGCGTTCGACGGATTTTCATGGCCAGACGTAGTTCATGGTAGAGGGCGGCAGAGTATTCTCGCAGATAACCAAGCAGGCCACGCGCATCGAGCGGAAGCGGATGGCGGTAAATGTGAATTCCGTCAACTTCCTCGTAGAGAGCTTCAAACCCTTTTCCCGTCGGGCAGATCACCGAGACAGTGTAACCTGCCGCCCGTAACGTTGTTGCCTCCGACCAGACACGCCGGTCGAAGGGGACAGGCAAGTTCTCGACAATGATTAGGACACGCCGGTCGAACGATCGGTCAATAGCGGCATCGAAGTCCTTACCAGTTAACACCTGCATAGCGCCCTCCCAACTCTTCAACATTGTTCAGGCGGACGAGATCATAGAGCTGTTGATCGTCCCTCAAGGTCGCAGGCAACGTGTGAAATTGCGGATCTGAATTGCCGACAACCAGAATGTCGCCATGGGCGGAGACCCGGTCGAAATCGTCGACGAGAATGCTCGATATATGCGGAATAACGTTCAGAATGTGCTCACGGTTGGCGCCGTGGAGCCTCGCGAAGTTGACGAAGCGATCGTAGATCAGGATATCCATGCCCTTGCCCAGCAGTCGCTCGACTAAGGTTACCTGCGGGCTTTCGCGCAAATCGTCGGTTCCGGATTTGAAACTGATACCAAAGAACGCGATTTTGCGCTTGCCATAAGCCATGATGTCGTCAAACGCTCGCGAGATCTGCTCCTCGTTTGAGCGCAAGACACTGTTGAGAAGTGGCAGAGCCAGATCGAGTTCACGCGCCTTATAAGAAAGCGCTCGCACATCCTTTGGTAGGCAGGATCCACCGAAGGCAAAGCCCGGCATCAGATAACGTGATGAGATATTGAGCTTCTCGTCCTTGCAGAAGATGCTCATCACCTCGTGGCTGTCTATGCCGACTGCCTTGCCGATGTTGCCGATCTCATTACCGAAGGCGACCTTGACCGCATGCCAGGCGTTGTCTGCATACTTGACGAGCTCGGCAACCTCGACCGAAGTCAGGAAGCATGGAGCATCTATCCCGCCGTAGATTGATGCGATCTGACGCGCCACATTCTTGCTTTCTGCGCCAACGACAATTTTCGGCGGGTTGTCATAGTCATAAACGGCGCTCGCTTCACGCAGGAATTCCGGATTGTTGGCGACATGAATTTCAGCATGCTCGCCCGCGGCTTTGCGTAGAGTGGGAATCACGAGAGACCGCATCGTTCCCGGCAGGATTGTGGAGCGGATAACGACAGTGTGCGGGCTCTTTTTCTCAGCAACCGCCGCTCCGATCTCTTGGCAGACGCGCTCGAGGATATCGGTATCAAGCGAGCCATTTTTGCGGCTTGGCGTGCCAACGCAAACGAACGAGATATCGGTCGCTTCTATTGCATCTTGAACACTTGTTGTCGCCCGTAACCGACCGCTTTCGATAGAGCATTTGATTAGCTCGGCGACCCCTTCTTCAACAACAGGCGACTTGCCGCCGTTGATGATATCGACCTTTATCTGCTGATTGTCGACCCCGACGACGTAATGGCCGTCACGAGACAAACAGGCAGCAGTTACCGCGCCGACATAGCCCAATCCAAAGAGTGAGATTTTCATTTGACCCCCATAGATGACCGCACCGCGCCCCGGTCAACGACACGTGTGGATGCTCCCAAGTCTGACGTGCCGATGTGTGGGGCACGCATGACGAGTGGCAGTTTTCCGCTTTTTTCCCGTTCAATCGCTTCGCAGAAGCGGACCTCGATTGTCATTGTTTGCGGCAGGCGTGCACGCACTTGTGTGGTAATTGCCGTCTTCAGCGTGTGATTTGGCAGGCCGTCCGGAACCGCCAGTACAACGACGCGGTCTGTCTCGATCTGTCTTAGTTGCATCTGCAACAAGCCCGGGATCGAGCGCGGTATGTGGTTCATGCCAATGAGGCGGCTGCCGTCCGGGGCAACAAGATAATCGCTCTCACGCCCATCGACGCGTAGGAAAGGCATGCACCCAAACGCGACTTCAGTTTCGCCGGATGTATCCAGGCTGTTTCGCATGACGATAACATCACCAGTGTCATAGCGAATAAGCGGTTGAGCGCCGTTTCTGAGATTGGTTGCGATCAGGCGGTAACGAAATGCATCATCGCTATCGATCGCATGTAGTTCGACACGACCATATGCCGGCATGAAGCGCCAGGCGCCGGCCTCTAATGCATAAGCGAAGCAGACCCGCTCAGCCTGGCCGTAATAGTCAACCACACAGGCGCCGAATAGACTCTCGGCCCTCGCTCGGACGTTGTCGGCAAGCACTTCGGATGAGGACAAAACAACGGGCACATGCATGCGCCGGCCATCCCGTTCGAAACAAGCAATAAGCATCTCCAAGGCAGACGGATAGACCCAGAGAACCTTCGGCGAAAAGGCTTGCAGAGCATCAATGAAGGCGCTTGCTGTTTTTGCGTTGAGATGGGCGACCGAAAATTGAAGCGTCCGGCCATTTCCGTCGATACGCCAAAAAGGAGGGCTCATGTCCGAGGGATCCTTGATCGCGCCACCGCGCAAGACAGCGATCCGATCGCGGCTGAAGTCGGCGCCGGCTAGCTCGACCACATGATCGAGCGCGGCTTGCTCGAATACAACAGATGAAAAGCTGCGCCTGAGCGACAGAGGGACACCGGACGAGCCGCTGGTGGCGGCCGCTACAGTCAGGAACTTGGATCCCGCCAGATGGTCATCCGGCTTCGAGCGGAGTTGTTCTTTGGCTAGGATTGGAAAGGCCCCAATTTCCTGGCCTATCAAGCTCGCGTATGCGGGGCTGCGTGTGGCATCCGAAAGCGCATGTCTCAAAAGGCCCTGCTGCAGAGCCTGCCTTGATGCCAGATCACTCTCTTCGAATAGCCGCAACTGCTTGCGAAAGCCGCGATAAAGAGGCGGAAAGCGGCGAACCAGCGCATCACCGAGCGATGCCGTTTTCAGAGGCGCAATAACTCCGTTCATCGACGTCTCCCGACGGATGCGACAACTTGGTTAATGAAGCTGTCATAGGCCTCCACCATGTAATCCATCCGCAACGTCTCGCGGCGATCCGCCGCGTTCTCCGCGAGCCGCTTCTGCTCGATGGGAGAGGCGAGAAAGGCTTTCAGTCCGTCATGAAAGGCAGCTTCATCGCCGGCGATGATAAGACCGTCCCGACCATCGGTCAGATATTCGATTTCCGGGCTGTGGAAGTCGTGGGCTCTGGTGATGACAGGCCTTCCATGAGAAAAGGCGTGATTGACAGCCAGCCCAAGATAACCGGGGATGACAACTGCGCGGCAAAGCTTCATTGCTCTCGCCAGGCGGATATCGGTTGGATCGATAGCCCCAAGAAAGCGGATATTAACGGCGCCATCAGCAAATGCTTCGAGCCGTTCACGCTCCTCGCCATCGCCGATGATCAAAATGTCGACCGGTGGCCCCGATATGGTTTGGTTTATTTTCGCAAAGCGGATCAGGCTGTCGATGTCCTTGCGTGGCACAAGGCGTCCGACATAAAGCAGCACTTCAGCATCGGAGCGCAGGCCGAATTCGCTGCGGATCGCCTCATCGTCTTCGTTGGCAACCCGAAGTGACAGCGCGATCTGTTCCTCGACATCGATCGTGTTACGCACAACCCCGATGCGTTCGGCCGGCACACCGATCGACAGTAGGTGAGCTCGTCCCGTCTCCGTATAAGCGATATAGCCGTCACCCAGGAGGGCAAGCCTGTCGGCTGCCCAAAGCGCCAACCGATCCCACAATCCCGATTTGCTGCCGCGATCCCACGAGCCATAGGCTTTCCTATAGCCAAATCCCCACAGGAAAACCGGTCGACGCAGGAGCTTGGAAGCTAAGAGGATGACGAGACTAGACAGGAACTTGAATTCATGGCCGATGACAACGCTATCGAAACGGCCCGATAGATATCGGAACACCGACGTCTGCCAGACGAGGAGCGATTTTTTCACCCTGAACTCTATCGTCTCGACTTCGATATTGTCGAAGGAGAACGGTGGTTCGGCAGCCTGCAACGACGTGTTCGACGGCGGTTTTCCGTGAAAGACCACGTACGTGTTCTCAGAAACTCGAGCGAGCCGATCAAAGAAGCTGCGGCGATATACTGGCACGCACCCCTGATGTAGAATGGCGACCTTATAGTTCTGCGATGGAGCCTGTCCGATGGGAGAATGGCTGGCAGGAATGAGAGACGTCATGTACGCTCTCCGCCCTGACCGTAGTAACCCACACGCAGGAAAAAGGTTAGCTTGCCAAGCGCCGACATGACTTGCATCGCGCAGCGCGCATAAAGTTGCCGGTTGATCAAATAGCTAACAGCGGCCAGTGGCGAGAAAAGCAAAAGCTGAATAAGCGCTTTCGCCGACATTACCATAGCGGCCCGAAGTGGGCGCTCTTTGCGACTTATCCTGACTAAGGTTGTGTTGCGTGCTGTGACAAGCTTTCGGCGCAGAAACGCAGGCAAAGTGGCCTTTTCGTTCGGCCAGAATTCGTGAATGACTGCGTTCGCCACCCAGATAATCTTAAGGCCTCTTAAAAAAGGCCATGGGTGAAGTCTGTATCTTCTCCGCCTGAACGACCAAACCGCGGATTGAAAGGCTGCGTTCCATCAAAGCAGCTTGCTACGCGCAGGATTATATTGCCGGTTCGGGCGGATTCCAGCTGTCCACCTGTCGGCATAGCTTCTCTTTTGCCGTAGAAGAACGGCAATGGATCCCATCCCAGCGAGCTTTTGTTCTCGAAAATGGGATGAACCGGTCCGGTACCCACATCAGCCTGGTGCTCGATTATCGCGCGGTAGAGGTTTCCAAGCCATTCGGGCTCAGCGATTTCATCGTCATCGATGAACGCGAGGAAATCCCCCGTGCGGTCGCGACACCTGCGTTTCGGGCGTGGGAAATGCCGGGTGATGGTGCGTGTATGTAGCGCGGAGCGGGTTCAAGGTCGCAAAGTGACGCTACCCATTCGCGAGCATCGCCAGCGCCAGTATTGTCGACGACAATTACTTCGAAATCGACGTCGACGGGTAGGATTTGAGCATAGACGGAAGCTATGGTCCGTCTGGCCATTGCCTCTCTGTCGAAAGTGCACATGACTATGGAAATCAGTGGCACAGCGCCTGCCCTCCTCTTGGCTCACGCTGACGCTCCCGCGATTCTACGCAGTCAGAATGCCAATCTGAAACAAGTTTAATTGCGTCAATGTAATGTGGAATTGATGGCGTAACGCGTCTAACAGAAAGTAAATTTCTGTATTTTGTTGAGAACCTTGTGTTCTGGGAATAAATATCAGGTTAATGAAATGATCATATGCCAAATACAATTAAATATTAGAGACTCTTGCTATACAGATCAGCAAAATGCCAAATCTCCATTTGATTTTTAAAAATAAATCAACATGAAGATACTACCACTGAGAATAGCGCAACCGCCGAGCCACATCATAGAATGCGCCTCTCAGCTTCTCGTCCGAATTAGCCAGAGAGGCGAGCTCCATATTTGGATCGAAGCTGCTGGTTAGCGAACGGCGGGGACAGAGAAAGCCTCTATCGCAGGTTAAACCCGTCGAACTCGTAAATACCCGCGCATAGCCTAGCGCTTTCAAACGGCGTAACAACTGCCTGTCGAAGCGCCCAAAGGGCACTGAAGCAGTAGTAACTGCGGAACCGAGCACATCCTCGATCTTCTTACGTGCGAAAACGAGTTCGCGCTCAACACCTGCCTGGTCAAGATACCGCCAGTCGACGTGATCATGACCGTGCGTGCCTATTTGCATATGTGCCGCTGCGATCTCGCGGATTTGTGCTGCGGAGAGATAGCCCTCTCGGCCGATGCGATCGGCCAAAACAAAGAACGTGCCACGGCGGCCGTGTTCAAGCAGCGCGGGCAGTCCCACTGTATAGTCGGAGAGATTGCCGTCATCAAAGGTGACATGGGCACTGATCGCGGTCTGCTTTTCGAGAAATTCGAGCATCTCGATTGTGCGGCGGTAGACATTAGCCGAAACAAAGTACTTAAGCTCACCCTGTGCCGGCTCGACCACAGGCGCACCAATTCCATGAAAGGTCAGGTAGAGTGTATTGGCAAGCATTGCTGCACCGATCGGATAAATCTGCTTTATTCTTTAAAAATAAAATATCAAGAAACGGTTTAGCTTATAAATCGTTCAGAGTTGCGGGGTTCTCGCGGATTGAAATAGGATGTTTCACTGCGAAACACGAGATAACGCAATTTATCTGAAGCTGACGTCGATATTTAGATTGATTGGTATCCGAGGGCATTATGCAAGCGATCGTTAAATTTGCGCGCAGACTGCGCGGCTCTCTGCTTGCCAGGAATACGGTCGTCTATACTTTCAACTTCGGCATTCAGTTGGTCATCCAGTTTGGCTACTTCATGTTGATCTCGCGCTATCTCGGTGCATCTGACTATGGTGTGTTCGTCACGCTTTCGAGTATCAACGGCATCGGTGTGCTTTTGGTCGGCCTAGGCAGTGACCATGTCATGATCCAGCGCTCGGCAGTTGATCCGGCGAATTTCAGCCGCTATCTCGGACATAGCGTTGCGATGTCCGGCCTGACGATGCCGGTTGCCGGTGCAGCTGCAACGATCATTGGTTACGCTCTTATAGGCGAGCACCTCGCCATATCGTCACTGGTTGCTTTTGTCGGTGCGCATCTCATCTTCGGACGCGTCGTTGCCGTTTGCGCCAGCACGTTCATGGCCCGCGACAGGGCGGACCTGCAGTTTCTTGTCAATGTAGGGCTCGCAATCCTGCGATTACTCTTCCTTACGATGGCGATCGTGATGGAGCCAGATCTGACACTCGACAATTGGGCTTGGTGGTATCTCTGTGCGTCAGCGTTGGGCGCCACCGTTGCGGTCGCTCTCGTCCGTTTCACCTGCGGGCTGCCTACTCCGGCCGTCATCCGGAGGGACATCGCGCTTGGCCTTCAATACTGTTTGGAATTCGTCGCCGTCGGCAGCGTTGCTGACATCGACAAGCCGGCTGTCGCGCATGCGTTAGGTCCTGCCGTCGCAGGTCAGTATGCAGCAGGGTTTAAGATCGTCGATGCAGCCTCCGCACCCGTGCGGGCGCTACTTTACGCGACCTATACCCGCCATTTTCGCAACGCCTCGGCAAGCTCAAGCGAAAGCGTGCGCTTTGGGCTGCGTTTAGTGCCACTCTCGCTCTTACTCTCGGTACCGATCGCTGTCTTTCTCTATTTCATCGCCGATTATCTGCCTTTCTTAATCGGTCACGAATATGACGGGACACCAGACATAATCCAGCTGCTCGCGCTCCTACCGCTTCTCATGGGGCTTTCGGGCATCGGAGCCGATCTTTTGCGCGCAGTCGGGAAACAGAATATCCGCATTGCTCTTCTCACGATTGCCGCCCTTATCATGGTGCCTGCCGTCTGGGCCGGCGCATTGCTCGGCGGCCTGATGGGTGCTGGCCTAGCCCGGCTTCTGGTTCAGGCCACCCTGGTAGCTGCGACTTGGCTCGTCTTGATGAAGGTCGAGCCGGTTGAGGGAAAGCCGGAGGAAACGGTCGCAGCCTAGGAGAGCTTCCTGTCAAGGTAGATCAGGGCTGCTGACGGTCTATTCTATCAAGATATGGTTGTCGTCATCTTGTTTTGGCCGTGGTGCAGGTCGCGTCATCGCCCATAAGGAAAGGGAATATTGTGGGGATTGCTCACAGCACCATCACCCTTGACCGGGCAGACGGAATTGCATCTCAGGCACCCGCTGCAGCTTGCCCTGTCAGCTTTTCAGGCAATCCTGGACTGTTCAAACCGGTTACCACTGGTTGCGCAGGTCGCGACATAAGCGTGCTGTTTCTAAGTCCATGGGGCATTGACGAGCTTGGCACGCGCCGCTTTTTCCGGATCATTGCCGAAGATCTTGCGAACGTCGGTATCGCCAGTTTGCGTTTTGATTATCCGGGCACGGGCAACGCGCTGGATCGAGCGGATACCTCGATTGACATTGATTGCTGGACAAGGGCTGCATGCCAAGGCGCAGACGCCTTGCTCAGCCTGTCCGGCGCAAGGACCGTGGTTCTCGTCGGCTTCGGGCTCGGTGCAGCTATTGCGGTAAAGGCAGCACAAACGGTGGAGAATCTGGCCGGTTTGGCTTTTTTGCTCCGGTCGTCGTTGGCAAGCGCTACCTGCGAGAACTGTCTGTTTGGTCGACGATGATTGACGAAGGCGTTGGCGTCCCAGCACATAGGCGCGACCCGATGCCGGGATCAATTGCAGGCCTGACGCTGCCGGCGGGAATCGTGGCTACCCTTCAGGAGTTAAATGCGGAGCTGTTTGAGGCGGCGGCAAACGTGCCGATATTCCTCGCAGCGCGTCCCGAGAGCGCGTCCGATCGCCAGTTGCGTGAGCGGCTTTCGACACTTGGCGCAACGCTTCAAGACTGCGCTTTTCCGGATTATGATAGGCTGGTCGAAAATCCGCACGGCCAGCGTTTTCCGAAGACTTTGATGAAGGATTTCATCGAGTGGATAAAAGCCGTTCCTGAAGCAACCAATCTGATCGACGAGGTACCCGCACCTCCAGCGGCCAGTGCCGTTGTCACCGATGGCACAGTGCGTGAGACTGCGGTCAGAATAGGAGAAGGAGATAAGCAGTTAATCGGCACCATGTGCGAGCCCGAGAATAATGGGACGATCGTGACGGTAGTGCTTTTGAGTACTGCTTACGACCACCAGGCAGGATGGAGCCGGTCGGGCGTGGAGCTTGCCCGTCGTCTTGCAGGGAAAGGCATCGCGTCACTTCGTTTCGATAGCGCCGGCGTAGGCGACAGTCCGCCATTTTTCGGTCGGCGCGATCAGGTCGTCTACGACGATCAGCAGATCGCCGACCTGGAAATTGTTCGCTCCTTCCTCGATACGGTCGGCCGAACCGGACCGGCCCTGCTTTACGGCCGCTGCAGCGGCGCATATGTCGCGTTCCGAGCGGCGGCCCAGGACATGAGATGGGCAGGCTGCATAGCCGTCAATCCCTACATCTTTCGATGGCTTGGCACTCCCACTGAAGAAGTTGCACGAAGTGCGCCGCGGCCGCTTTCCGACTATTCACAGAGGGCCTTACGGATTGATACGTTCTACCGACTAATCCGAGGAGATATTAATGTCGGCGCAGCAGTCCGCCATATTCGTACCCGTCTTGCCCAGCGCCTTTCCAATCTCCTAGCGCCTTTGCTTGGCCCGTGGATGCCAACCGAACGACTTAACAAAGCAGTGCATGCTGATTTCCGGAGCCTGTCACGGCGGCAGGCGGGCACCCGCCTTGTCTATAGCGCCGGCGATGTGGGCCTCGACAATCTCTACGCCCATTTCGGGAAGGGTGCAGTGAAACTAACGGCCTTCCCCAACACAGAACTGCATATCATAGAGGACACCGATCACAACATCACCCCCAAAGCCAGCCGCGATGTGCTCTACGGAATTGTCGAACGCGCCGCACTCGACGTGGCATATGGGAGCCCTTGAGTAACGTCGTTATAAATACTTTTATCAGGCTCATTATTCATTTCATTTACCGTATTCACGCGAGAATTTCGCTAGGATCATTCCATTTAAACTTTCTGAAGAGGTGACAGATAGAGATTTCGGAGATGAGGGGCTCAGACGAAATCCATGCTTAAGTTGCAAGCGATAGCTCATGACGGACTGGACTCGGCAGCCGAGCTTCTGTGCCAAGGATTTCCATCGCGTTCACCTGGCTTCTGGCAGCGAGGCCTAAAACGGCTGTCCGACTATCAGGAAACCGCGCGGGAAGGACCGATTGGCAGCCTGCTGATGGCGGGCGAAGTGCCGGTTGGCGTGCTCTTGACGATTCCGCGACGCGATGCCGATACGGATCGCAGAATCGTCAATTTGTCGGGTTGGTATATACGCGAGGAGCATCGCTGGTTTGCACCGCGAATGCTGCTTGCGGCGTTATCCGATACGAACGCTGTCTATACCGACCTAACTCCATCGGCTGCAGCCGCAGCACTAAATGATCGCCTCGGCTTTAAGACAATAAGCTACGACGTTCATCTCCTGCCGCTGCCCGCACTCGCAGTTGTCGGTCGTGCCCAAGGGCGCCTCTTATCGCTTGAAGAGCTGCCGTCGGGAGTAATCTCGAACGGCCAACAGAGAGACCTTGAAACGCACCGCGACCTTGGCTGCATAGTCATCCTCTTGGAGATCAACGGTAGGTGCCATCCCTTGGTGTTTGATACATTCAAGCGTAAGGGCATCTCGATCGCTAGGGTTATTTACGCCGAGAGCAACGAGCTCATCATCGACAATCTTCGGTTACTGGCGCGCCATCTCATCGGCCGCGGCGTGCCGCTTCTCAGCCTCAGAATGCCAGAACATTTGAAGCCTCCCCTATCCTGGATCTGGAGACGTGGGCTGCGTTACCAGGTCAAGGGAGATTGGGACGAACATAAAATCGATGAGCTCTATTCCGAGCGCGTATTGCTTAAAGTCTAGAACCGACCGAATTTGAGGAGAACATGCCATGCCGCATGATGCGATTTCTTCTGCCAGCTTTATAGAAGCCGAGGTGTACGGGTACCTCAATACGCGGTTTCCCGCGCTCGCACCTCTCTTGCCCGACACCGCATTGCTCGAAGGGGCGATCGATTCCTCGGCTTTCTTGAATTGATTATGTTTCTCAGCGACCGCTTCAAGATTTCGATAGAGGACGACAATTTCGATTTTCAGGATCTTGCAACACCTGCAAGCCTCATCGATTTCGTATCGCGTTCAGCATCATGACTGACGCACCAGTTTTGCTACATCATCTGATCGTTGCTCATGCACAAAGCACGCGGCTGGCGCTGATCGATGGCGAGCGCCAGCTTGACTATAGAGCAATGTATGCTGGCGTCCGCCGCTTTGCCTCGGCACTTGTCAGCACAGAGCTTGAGCGTGGAGATCGGGTCGCGATCTTCCTGCCGCACGGCATCGAGCAATGCCTGACGATCTTTGCCGTCAGCCAAGCAATGGGGGTGTTC
Source organism: Terrirhizobium terrae (assembly GCF_030323265.1). Lineage (GTDB taxonomy): Bacteria > Pseudomonadota > Alphaproteobacteria > Rhizobiales > Rhizobiaceae > Neorhizobium. The sequence goes on along the minus strand of NZ_CP104990.1, from coordinate 436,350 downwards.
GTACCTATCAACGCTCTGTTGCGAGGTAAGCAGATCAGCCATATCGTAGCCGATTGCGGCGCACGGATCGTTGTCACCAATCGTAAGCTAGCACCCATTGTCGCCGAATGTCTGGCCGACGCGCAAGTTGCCATTGTGATGCTGACAGTCGAGGATATGTATGAGGCAGAGCCTCACGCGGTGCCCACTGATACAAATATCGGCGAGGACCTCGCGGCCATCCTATATACCTCGGGTTCCACAGGACGGCCGAAAGGGGTGATGCTATCGCATCGAAACCTATTGGCTGGAACGCGCATCGTTCGAACCTATCTTTCGATCTCCCCACTGATCGCATTCTCTCGGTTCTGCCTTTCAGTTTCGATTACGGCCTCAACCAGCTTCTGACTGCGTTGGAGCAGGGCGCCTCGCTTGTCATGTTGAGCTTCCGTTTCGGTGACGAAATCGTCCGTGCGCTGCGCGATCACCGCATTACTGGGCTCGCTGGCGTCCCGACAATCTGGGCTATCCTGACCAAGGCATCACCACTGCTTTCCAAGACCGAACTGCCGGATCTGCGCTATATCACCAACTCCGGTGGCGCAGTGCCCTCATCGACAGTGGGAGACCTGCGCAAGGCATTTCCCCACACCAAAATATTCCTTATGTACGGCCTGACAGAAGCATTTCGCTCCACCTTTCTGCCACCCGAAGAGCTTGATCGGCGCCCAACATCGATCGGCAAGGCCATTCCCGAGAGCGAAATCTTCATTGTCGGACAGGACGGCAATCGCGCCAAACCAGGCGAGGCCGGGATTCTCGTTCATCGAGGTCCGACCGTTTCGCTGGGATATTGGAATCGGCCGGAGGAGACGGCGAAAGTACTTCGTCAAAACCCACTGCGCACGCGAGACAATGGTGGCGAGATCGTTTGTTTTTCCGGCGATCTTGCCGTCGAAGACGAGGATGGTTTTTAGCTTTATCGGCCGCAATGACGCGATGATCAAATCGTCAGGGTACCGCATCAGTCCGTCTGAAGTCGAAGAGGCAGTGATGGCGACCGGCCGTTTTCGTCAAGTTGCGGTTATCGGTCTGCCCGATGAGTTTGCGGGGCAGAAGGTTCATGCCGTTGCCATCCCTCTTGATTCCGGCGTGGACAGGGCAGTGATCCTGCAAGCAATATCGGCATCACTTGCGCCTTTTATGGTGCCGCGTGACCTTGAACTGGTCCTAAGCCTGCCGGTGACTCCGAACGGTAAGGTTGATTATCGCGAACTAGTCAGGGAGCGGATAGAACGTGGCTGATCTTATCCATGCGGCCGATCACGGCCAGGTGCTCGCTGCCAACCTTTTTGAAGTCCATGGTGATGACCTTGTCGCCGGCGGGCTTCATGTGCGCCAGATCGTCGAGCAGACGGGCTCACCTGTCTATATCTATGATGGTCGCATCATGCGCAACGCCTATCGCAATCTCTCCGTTGCGCTCGATGGTTTTGCGTCCATCTACTACTCGGCAAAGGCCAATCCGGCCAAAGCGGTTATCGGCCTGTTTGTGGCGGAAGGAGCAGGCGTTGAGATTGCGTCGCTCGGCGAATACCGGTCCGCCATTTCAGCCGGTGCCTCACCAGATAAGATCATCTTTGCTGGTCCGGGTAAACGGCGCCAGGAATTAGAGACCGTCATTGCAGAAGGCATCGGCGAGATCCATGTCGAAGGTTTCGACGAGATCGAGCGACTTCGCTCAATCAAAAAGCCTGTGCGGGTGTCTATCCGTATCAATCCGGTGCCAGCTGTCCAGGCTGGTGCGATGCGAATGGGAGGAAAGCCGACCGCATTCGGTTTTGACGAGGAAGATCTTGATGCCGTAATTGCAGCGATTACGCAGGTGCCGAATGTTGAGTTGGTAGGCATTCACGTCTACGGCGGGACGCAGATCCTCGATGCATTGGCGTTGATTGGTCAGTGGCGACATTCAATCGATTTGGCGAGCCGCGTTGCACGCATGCTGGGACGCCCCCTCGCGACGATCGATCTCGGCGGGGGACTTGGAATTCCGTATTACGCCATCGACACACATCTTGATCTAGACGCCATCGCCGCAGCCATACCTGATCTGAGAAGTTTGATGGCCGCCGACCCGCTTTTAAGCCAGGCACATGTCATCGTCGAACCCGGCCGATTTCTGGTCGGAGAGGCTGGTCTTTATGTGAGCGAAGTGAATGCGGTGAAGGTCTCGCGAGGGACGCGCTTCGTCGTCATGGAAGGGGGAATGAACCATCACCTTGCCGCCTCCGGCAATCTAGGACAAGTGATAAAGCGCAATTATCCGGTCGTGGCTCCTGCACGCATGAGGGATGCTGTGCACGCACCCACCACCCTTGTCGGCCCGCTATGTACACCGCTTGATACGCTCGCTCGTGATGCCCTCATGCCCGACCTAAAGGTTGGAGACCTCGTAGCCGTCCTGCAGTCGGGTGCCTATGGCGCAACCGCCAGCCCCTCCAACTTCCTGTCTCATCCGCCTGCTTATGAGGTTTTGGTGGAAGATGGACAAATTACGCCTATCAAGCGGAAACGTTGTTAGACGGCCGGTTAAAAAGGAGCGGAGGTCGCTATGATGAGGAATTTCCGCCGTTTCAAGCGGATGCTGAGAACGGATTTCGTTCTCTATCTGAGAACGCCTGGCAAAAAGTCTCTTATTCGACAGTTTCGTGAGATCTATAGTCTCTATCGCCTTTATGACTATCTTCCGTATCAGTATCTAAAGCACGGTCTTTATCTGCGCAAATTCGGACCCGAGATCGATAATTATCTCCCGACCGAGCTTTTGCACATGACGCGGGATGCGGCCAATGGCCGAGCTGACCTACGGAATGTCGAGGACAAACTGATCTTTGAAAAGACGATTCTGCGCGGCCGACCTTTTGTCGACAAAAACTCTGTTTCGTGTAGAGCGCGGCCATATCGCCGACATGGCGGGAAATCCCCTTACCTACACCGAATTTGTCACCGCTCTTGATCTAGAGCGATTGCCGGACGGCGTCATCATCAAACCGATGACGGGAGGCTCCGGCAGCGCGGTCTTCAAGTTGCATGTTGTCGAGGGTAAGCTCACGCACAAGGGAGAGCATCTTGATCAGTTCGGGTTTGAGCATTTGATCTTTTCGACCAATAACGGAGGCTACTGGACGGAATTCGCCGTTCAGGAGACGATCAGCCAGCATCCCGATATTGCCAATTTTAACCCAACCTCCGTCAACACGGTTCGCATCGATACATTCATCGATGCCGAAGGCGTGGTTCAATGCAATGCGGCGGCGCTCAAGGTCGGCACCAGGGGCAGCATCGTGGATAACTCCAGCGCTGGCGGCTTCATGATCTCGATTGATCTGGAGACTGGTCGATTGATGAGCGGCGCCAAGCAAGAGGCGCAATTCGGTGGCCAGTATCATGACATTCACGATGCTTTCCGGATCGAGCCTGAAACTTTTATCATTCCCTTCTGGCCGCAAACGCGCGAAGCGGTGACGAAAGCGGCCGAAGCCCTCGCTCCGTTACGCTCACTCGGCTGGGATGTGGCCATTACCCCGATCGGGCCGCTCATCATCGAAGCCAATGCGGATTATGGGATCGATGTCCTGCAGGAACTCGCCGGCGGCTATCTCGGCAAGCCTCTCGGACAGGCATATCTGCGCCAAACGAGATGACTGATGTCCCAACGCCACGATGCTAGCTACCTTCCGGGAGGCACATCTCGCGGCATGCGACCACTCCGGCTCCTCAGGAAAGCGTCAAAGCGGCCGCACAAGTACGACACCGGCGTCCGGCTTGTCGTAAGCCTCAGCGGGAAATGAACCAGTCTTCGATATGTCGCAGCAGAAGCTCGATATCGCTTTCGCCGCGGATCACCATCTTGATCAATTGCTCCGCCGCCTCGGTCGCGGTGTCGTCGAGCAGCGGAAGGTCGTGATATTCGCAGAAGGCATTGAGCGCCGTTCGTACTAGTCTGAATGCTGCTCCGTCGAGAGCCATTTTTCTTCTCTTCTCGGTATTCCAAGCACCCGATTGCTTCTGCCAATCGGGCGCGGTTTTGCCGTTTGCTATCGTGAAAAGGGCTGCGGCGGCTTAGATGCCTTTCTCTCCCTCGATGACGCTGACGCTTGCGGTGCGACCGGCGACCAGGACGGTGCCTGCCGGAACGTCGTCGAGTGCGATGCGTACCGGAATGCGTTGTGCCAGCCTTACCCAGCTGAATGTCGGATTGACGTTCGCGAGTGAGCCGCTGCTGTCGGACCGCTCGCGGTCGGCAATCCCCGCGGCTATGCCGACGACATGCCCCTTGAGGATGCCGGACGTGCCCATCAGGCCGACATGAACCTGATCGCCGAGCTTGATCCGGTCGAGCTTGTTTTCCTCGAAATAGCCGTCGACGTAGTAGGAATCGCTGTCGACCAGCGCCGAAACGGCCGAACCTGCCGAGATATAGTCGCCGGGCTGCAGCGAGAAGTTGGTGATCACACCATTAACCGGCGCCCTCACCGTCGAGCGCTCAAGATTTAGCCTAGCGGTATCGAGAGCAACCAGCGCCATCTGATAGGCGGCCTCTGCCTGATCGGCCGATGTCTGCGCCTGATCTATCTTCTGGCGTGTGACTGACCCATCCCCCAGGCGCTGATAGAGCGCGAGATCGGCGCGGGCCTGACGCAGCGTCGCGGCGTCGCTTCCCAACGCGGCTTCGGCCTGGCGCTCGGCGAGCGTGAAACGCGCGTTGTCGATCTTGAAAATGACGTCACCGGCCTTGACCGTCTGGTTGTCATGGACGCGAACGTCGCTGACGATGCCCGAGACGTCGGTCGTCAGGCCGACGACATCCGCCCGGACCTTCCCGTCCCGGGTCCAGGGCAGGTTCATGTAATAGTCCCAGATATGCATGCCCAGAACGCCGGCAATGCCGACGACGACACATGTGAGCAGGATGCGGCCTGATGCAGCAGCGAGAGTTTTCATAGGATCACCTTGTCAGCCGTCTCGACGAGGCCGGCCAGAATGCAAACGAGAATCGCCATGTCGAACAGTGGCCGATGCCAGACGAGCGTGTAGAAGCCGACCCGATCGAGAAGCCTGCGCACGAGGACGCTGATGACGTAGGCGACAAGGCCGAGCATCGCGACCGTCGGAACGAACACGCCGTAGATGTCGAGTTCGGGGTTCATGCTGCCTGCTCCAGGGATTGGCGCCGCGGGGTCGGGTCAAAATCCTCGGCGGCGGGAAAGAGGGTGTAGCGCAATGCGGCGCATGCCCGCGACGCGTCGGCCGCAGCACCCGATCGCGCGTCGACAAGCAGGTCGAGGCATCGATCCAGTGCCTGAAGCAGGCGCATGTCGGGGAGTATCGGAGCGGCACTGCGCACCTTTCGGTCGTAGTAGCCGGCCATCTCTTCGACAACCCGTCCGACCAGCGCCCGTTGCTCCGTGGTGAGCGAGGCGATAGCCCGCTGCAGCTCGATGAGATTGAAGCCCGCCCTGAGATCCCTGAGGATGTCCTCACCGTGAATATGTGAGCTTTTCGGCAGCGCGTTGATCCGTGGCGAGAGCAACGCTAGCCGGTCGAGCATCTTGTGCAGCAGCCGGGTGAAGTCGCTTTTTGCATCGGCACGCGCGACTTCACGAATGTCGCTCCAGCCGGCGCGCAGCAGCCGCTTCGCGCTCCACTCTGTGCCGACCGTCTTGACCAGTACCGTGACAACCAGCGCCAGCAGCATTCCGGCAATCATTGATATGTTCGAGTTGATGAAACTGGCGGCATCGAATGTCGGCCGTGCGGGCAGGCCCAGCATGTTGGGCAGGCTGGTGCCGATCGACATGCCGATGAGGAAGGTCTGCGGCTTTGCCGCGAGCAGGCCGACCGGAATGCAGACGATGGCAAGCACGGCCATCATGGCGCTAAAACTGGTGATCATCGGTGTGACGGCGAACTGGATGACGAAAGCGATGATGGCCGTAAGCGTGCTGGTCGCGATGAAGGTCGCAATCACCGGTCTGGCATTGTCCATCGCCGCGAAGAAGCTCATCATGATGGCGCCCATCAACACCATGCCCGCGCCTGATGACCAGCCCGTCACGATCCAGATGAAACAGCCAAGGCTGGTTGTCAGCGCCGCCGTGACGCCCGAGAAAAGCGCCATCGTCGTGTCGGTGTGCATCGGTTGTTCACGGCCGGTAAAGCCGAGGCGGGCAAGTAGGCGAGTTCGGGTTCGCTGCGGTTCTATGCCATTTTTCAGGTCAATGCAGTCGCTCCAGGTCTGCACGAGGTCCTGCAGGCGGAAGGCCAGGTTGCGCGACAAGATACCCGACCACGTGCCTTCTGCCGCACCCGTTCGGGCGACGCTGTCCAGACGGGCCCAGAGCGCTTCGCGGGCTTCTTCCGAAAGCGCGGTCTCCGTCTTCATCCAGGTCGCGACATCCTCCATCGCGCCGCAGACCTCGGCAGGAATTCCGGGGCGTGCTTTGCGGAAGGCGGCGAGGACGTCGCCGATGCCGGAAATTACCGGCAGAAGCGCCACCATCATACGCTGCAGTTCCCGCGACAGATAGGCTGCCCTGCGGGAGTTTCCCGTGTCGAAAGCCGCATGCGTCGTAAACAGCCTGATATCCGTTGCTTCGGCCGCGAGTTTTCGCGACAGGGATGTCACGACATCCGGCGCTTCGTTGTGGTTTAGGACCTGGCCGGCAAGCTTGCCGACATCGGCAAGCCAGCCATCGACGCGTCGCGACAGAACGCCATTGGCGGATTTCGGGAAGAAGGCCGTGTTGAAGAACAGTGTGCAGATGATTGCGACGCCGATCTCGACAATACGCGCCGTCGCATAAGTGAAGGCTGTGTCCGGCGCATCGACCACCGGGAAACTCGTCAAAGCCACGGTATAGCCGGCAAGCATGAAGGCGTAGCCGCGCGGCGACCGGTCAAACAGGCTGACGAAAAGACAGGTGCCGATCCAGAGAGAAACGACGATCGTCAGGATTTCGGGGGAATTGACGAGGTTGGGGACGAATACGACCGTCGCGGCACCTCCGACAGCCGTGCCGACAAGCCGGTAGAGCGCCTTGGACCCGCTGGCGCCTGCGAGCGGATTGGCGATGATATAGACACTCGTGAATGCCCATTGCGGCCCCTGCAGGTCGAACGTGTAGCAGATCAGCAGCGCAAGAACGCCGGCCGCAAACGTCTTCAGTGAGAAGACGACGTCTTCACTTGCAGGATTCAGCAATTGCGATTGCCAAGCCATCTTACTTGCTCGTTACTGTTTTTGCCAAAGACCTTGCCGGGCATTGGCCGCGGGCCAAACGCAAATCGGGTCGCAGGGATGATATCCGCGACGGGTTCGCATCGGTCTGGGCGTGAACGGCAGAGGCGACAGAGGTCACATGGCCTCCGCATGGTCGCGGATGCCTGCGTTTTGTCAGTTAAATAGTTCACATGTGTACTATCATCAAGTCACTAATTTGCGTAAACCGATGATAGAGATAACGGTATGAATGCGACGGATCGCCGCAATGCGACCAGGAACGGCAAGATGGACGATCAGAAAGCGGTCAAACGTGGCGCCACCTCAGCCCTGCTCCAGGGGGCGATCCTCTGGCGAAGACTGGCGGAACGGGCGCTGGTGGCGGAAGGAATTTCGGCTGCGCGCGCGGATGTGCTGATATGGGTGGGAAGGCTCGGAGGCGGCTTGCGGCAGGTGCAGCTTGCCGATGCGATCGGGTCTTCGAGCAACGCCCTCGTGCGGCTTCTGGACGAGTTGAGCGCAGCAAACCTGATTGAACGGCGGGTCGATGGAAGCGATCGTCGGGCCAATCTCATCTGGCTGACATCGGAAGGTCAGGCGATGGCGGCAAGAGCGGAGAGCGTGCTGGATAACCTGCGCGAGGACATTCTGAGCGACGCTCCCGCTGATGATCTGAAAGCTCTCGTTCGAGTTCACGAGATCATGACCGCGGCTCACGTGAAGCGTTCGGGCGATTGATCCTCGCCGCATTTGGAATGGCGCTTCCGGCCGGAATAGAGTTCCAGCGTCCGTTAGGGCCACCGTTTATCAAGGCAGCACATCAAATTTTCGTGGCAGCTTGACCATTGGAGGCCAGTAGGAGCACGATGGATGGGGCATGACTCTGGCGGCGTTAGATTGGGCGTCGGGCATGCATATTCTTCGCAGTCGCAGCAGTGATCAAGCGTCCCCTGCCCGCGGAATGACTTGGCGACGACCGTGACGGATCGAGCGTGAAAATCATATCTGGTTATCCAAGGTTGTGCTCGTGCGAGCAAACCCGGCGATTGATGAAGCTGGTTCATAACTTCTATCGGGCACGACCGACTAAACAAATCGTCCAAAAGACAGGATGATTAAGTTTGGTGCGCCATATGCGTTTGAATGGGGCCCGAGTTGGTTCGGTGCGAACGAACTCGTCCAGCCGGCAATTTTCGAGGAGAGCTTCCTATGCAACTTCGTATCAACAACACGATACACGAGGTCGATGCCGATCCGGATACGCCACTTCTGTGGGTAATCCGAGACGATCTCGGCATGACGGGCACCAAATATGGATGCGGGTTGGCGCAATGTGGCGCCTGTTCCGTGCTCATCGATGGCGAAATCGTCCGTTCCTGCGTGACGCCCATCCAGAGCCTCGCCGACCGTTCCGTCACCACGATCGAAGCGATCGAGGCCGATCCGGTCGGTGAAAAGGTCGTTGCAGCCTGGGTGAAGCATCAGGTTCCGCAATGCGGATACTGTCAGTCCGGCCAGGTGATGGCCGCAACCGCCCTCCTCAAGCAGACACCAAACCCGACCGCGGACGATATTGCCGCTGCGATGGTTAATCTCTGTCGATGCGGCACCTACAACTTCATCAAGACCGCGGTCAATGAAGTTGCAGGTATCGAGGAGGCCTCGCTATGAACGAGATCTTCCGCAAGGACACGTCTTTGAACGTGTTTCCGGACGGCGAACCGGTCAACCTCTCCCGTCGAGGCTTTCTGCTCGCATCGGCCGGAACGGCTGCAGGCGCGCTGGTCATCGGCTTTGGAATGCCGGTGCGCCCCGCGCGCGCAGCAGGCAGAGGCAGCGATTGTACCCGGCACCCGCGTGCCGGCGTTCCTTGAAATCCGTCCGGACAATACGGCCCGGCTGATGAGCCCATTCATCGAGGGTGGTCAGGGCGTCATGACGGCGATGGCGCAAATCGTCGGCGAGGAAATGGACATGGATCCAGCTTCCTTCACCGTCGATCATGCCCCGACCGGACCGGACTATCTCGTCGTCTTCGGCAAGATGCGTATCACCGGCGGCAGCATGTCGGTCCGCACCAGCTACGACACGATGCGCCACCTCGGGGCCTCGGCTCGCCAGATGTTGCTCCAGGCGTCGGCGACACGGTTTGGCCTTCCCATCGAAGAACTGACCACCGAGCCGGGCAAAGTCATTCATGCGGCTTCCGGGCGCTCGCTTTCCTATGGCGAAGTCGCAGCCGAAGCGCTCGACCTGCCCATCCCGGCTGCAGGCAGCGTCAAGCTTCGTGATCCGAGCAAGTTCCGCTGGATCGGCAAGCCCGTGCAACGGCTCGACGTCCTCGATAAGTCGACCGGGCGCGCGCAATATGCAATCGACGCCAAGGTGGATGGCATGTTGCATGCCGCCGTCCAGCATGCGCCGCGTCTCGGCATGACGGTGGGACTGATCCGCAACGAAGACGCGATACGGGCAATGAAGGGCGTTCATTCGCTGCATCGCCTGCCCGGCGCGGTAGCGATCGTCGCCGAGCGTTGGTGGAACGCCAAGCGTGCCGCCGAGGCGCTGCAGGTCGACTGGCAGGAAGCTGACGGCAAGCCCATCGTGGCAGGATCAAGGATCATGCCTGCGGACTTTTCAACCGAAGCCTTTGCCCAACGTCTCGCGACCGAGCCCGGCACGGGCAAGGATGCCGAAGTCGAGGGCGATGCAGCCGGCGTGCTTGCATCGGCGGAGAATACGGTGTCTGCCACCTATCACAGCCAATATCTCCACCACGCTCAGCTTGAGCCGCCATCCACGCTTGCACGGTTCAACGACGATGGAAGCCTCGATCTCTGGATGCCCAATCAGGCGCCCGAGATGTTCCAGGCCGATATCGCCAAGACATTCGGCATGGATACCTCGAAGGTCAACATTCGCAGCCCGCTGCTCGGTGGCTTTTTCGGTCGCCATTTCCTTTATGCCGCCGCCAATCCCTTCCCCCAGGCAATTCAGCTTGCCAAGGAGACGGGCCGCCCCATCAAGCTGATCTGGAGCCGCGAGGAAGAGTTTCTGCGCGACCCGATGCGGCCGATGGCGGCCGTGCGTTTCAGAGGTGCGCTTGATGGCAACGGCATGCCGGTGGCGATCGAGGCGATCAGCATCTGCGAAGGTCCCGCCGAAAGCATTTCCGGCCACAACCCGGACAAGATCGACGAGACGGCGGTCGAAGGGCTGACGGGCAAAGCCTATGCGATCCCGAACAAGCGGATTGCCCAGATCTATGTCGAAAACCCGACCATGCTTGCCTACTGGCGTTCGGTCGGCAATTCGATGAACGACTTCCTCTACGAGTCCTTCCTCGACGAACTGGCGGACAAGGGCGGCAAGGACCCTTATGAGCTGCGCCTGCAGCTTCTGAAGGACAATGCCCGCTTGACCACTCTCCTGAAGTCGGCCGGAGAACTCTCCGGCGGCTGGAAAAGAGGGCCGTTCACGGCGGAAGACGGCACGAGGCGAGCCCGCGGCGTGGCCATGGCATCGCCGTTCGGCAGCCATACCGCAGCGATCGCGGAAGTTTCGATCCAGGCCGGCGAAGTGGTCGTCCACGATGTGTGGCAGGCGATTGATCCCGGCAGCATCGTCAACCCGGCAATCATCGACGCACAGATCCATTCCGCAGCCGCGCTGGCCGTCTCCCAGGTTTTGCTGGAAGAGGCGGTCTATGAAAAAGGACAGCCTGTCGCCCGCAATTACGATCTCTACCCCATCCTCCCGCCAAGCCGAATGCCGCGTGTCCACACGCGGATCGTCGAAAGCGGCGAGAAAATGGGCGGGATCGGCGAGCCCGGTCTTCCGGCGGTGCCGCCGGCTGTTGCCAACGCGGTCTCGACCCTAACGGGTCAGCGCGTCCGCAGCATGCCCCTCTCCCACTATACGTTCGAAAGCTAGGACGGTCCCTGACCGAACTGTCTTGCCAGCCTGGCCGGAAACAATGCGTTTCCGGCCAGGCTTCCAGCAAGGCACGCACCCGTAATCCCACCATCTACAGAGGATGGACTGTCCTTGAAAAAGCTCCTTCTTTCGCTTCTCGTCATCATTGTCGTCGTTGCGGGCGGACTGACGTGGTTCGTCCGCCACGCTCCCTCGTCACCTTTCGACGACAACAGCACGGCTACAAGCGCTGCGCCCGACCTGATCGTCCGGGGTGAAATGGTTGCCCGCCAGGCCGATTGTGTCGCCTGTCATAGCCTGCCCGACGGCAAGCCCTTTGCCGGCGGGCTCGAGATGGGCACGCCGCTCGGCTCGATCTTTGCCACCAACATCACCCCTGATAAAGAGACCGGAATCGGCAACTACTCGCTTGCCGATTTCGACCGTGCGGTCCGCCATGGCGTGACACCGGATGGCAGGCGCCTCTACCCGGCCATGCCCTACCCGTCCTACGTCAAGATATCCGATGATGATATCGAGGCGCTCTACGCCTTCTTCACGAATGGCGTGCAGTCGGTCAACGAGGCCAACAGGCAAAGCGGTATCGAATGGCCGCTGAACATGCGCTGGCCGCTGGCATTCTGGAATGCCGTCTTCGTGCCCTCGGGCACCTATCAGCAGAAGCCGGGACAGGACGAGCAGTGGAACCGTGGCGCCTATCTGGTTCAGGCGGCCGGTCACTGTGGCGCCTGCCACACGCCACGCAGCATCACGATGGCCGAAAAGGGACTGGACGAAACAAGTTCCCGCTTCCTGTCGGGCGCGCTTCTCGACGGCTGGTACGCACCGAGCCTGCGGCAGGACCACAATACCGGCCTTGGCCGATGGAGCGAGGACGACATCTTCGCCTTCCTAAAGAACGGCCGCAACCAGCATGCCGTTGTTTTCGGTTCGATGACGGAGGCCTATAACAACTCGCTGCAATTCATGACAGATGAGGACCTCCGCGCGATCGGTCACTATCTGAAATCGCTGCCAGGCGATGCTTCCCGGGACGGCACGCCATGGACCTATGCCGCGGCCCCTGCCGGTGCGGCACGCAGCGCACCCGGCGCCCAGACCTATGCCACGCGGTGCGGCTTCTGCCACGGACCGGATGGCCGCGGCCAGAACCAGTGGATTTCTCCGCTGGCCGGTGCCGCTTCCTCGCTCATCGAGCATACGGATTCGCAGATCAACGTGACCCTGAACGGATCAGGCCGCGTGGTCACGGATGGTGTCCCGGATGCCTATCGCATGCCGCCTTTCCGCCAGCAGCTGTCGGACAAGGAGATCGCCGACGTGCTCACCTATGTACGCTCCGCCTGGGGCAATCATGGCGGGCCGGTTAAGCCGGAAGACGTCAGCGCGATGCGCGAGCATACCGATCCGGCCAGCAGCAACCCGATCGTGCTGCAGATGCGCTGAGGTCGCAGAACAGACTTTGAGATGCCCGGACGATATTCGTCCGGGCATCTCAGTTATGTTGAAGGCTTCTCAAGCCTTTACGTGAAAAACCGGTTCGACGGACGCGGCAAGCCGAGGTGGTCGCGAAGCGTCGTTCCCTCGTAATCACGTCGAAAGAGCCCGCGCCGCTGCAGCTCCGGAATGAGCCGTTGCGCAACGTCGTCCAACCCCTGGGGAAGGTAGGGGAAGACGACGGTGAAGCCATCCGACGCCCCTTGCGAGAGCCAGGCCTCCATCTCGTCCGCGATAGTTGCCGGCGTGCCGACGAAAGCAAGACCGGCGTAACCTCCGTAGCGCTGCGCAAGCTGGCGGACCGTCAGGTTCTCCTCGGCAGCCAGCCGCAATGCCTGCGCTCGCCCCGTCTTGCTGGCGTTGGTATCCGGAATGTCCGGAAGCGGGGCATCGGGATCGAGGGTCGATACATCGTGTCCGAGCGCGATGGAGAGCGACGCGATCGCGCTGTCATAATGGACGAAGCTGTCGAGCCTCGAGCGTTTCGCTCTGGCCTCCTCGACCGTGTCGCCGATGACGACAAGGGCGGCAGGCAGAATCTTCATGTGCTCAGGCGCACGGCCGAATGCCGGCATTCGCCCCTTGATGTCGGCATAAAGCGCCTTGGCGGCATCGAGATCACGCGGCGAACAGAAGACGAGTTCGGCTGTTTCTGCAGCAAGCTGGCGGCCGGGTTCCGATTGCCCTGCCTGCACGATGACCGGCCAGCCTTGAAACGGGCGGGCGATATTGAGCGGGCCGCGTACGTCGAGCTCGTCACCCTTGTGGTCCAGCACATGCATCTTCGCCGGATCGAAAAAGATTCCGCTTTCCTGATCTCGGATGAATGCATCGTCGGCGAAGCTGTCCCAGAGGCCTGTGACGACCTCATAGAATTCCCTTGCCCGCTTGTATCGTTCCCCGTGCTCGACGTGGTCATCCAGGCCGAAATTGCGCGCCGAGTCCGGGTTGGAGGTGGTGACGATATTCCATGCGGCACGGCCGTTGCTGATATGGTCCAGCGATGCGAAGCGCCGGGCGACATGATAGGGCTCGTCGAATGTGGTCGATGCGGTGGCCGCAAGACCGATCTTTTCCGTGACTGCGGCAAGTGCCGAAAGAAGCGTGAAAGGTTCGAACGAAGTAACCGTATGGCTGCGTTTCAGCGCCTCCACCGGCATGTTGAGAACCGCCAGATGATCGGCCATGAAGAATGCGTCGAATTTCGCCGCTTCGAGCTTCTGTATGAACGACTTGATATGGCCGAAATTGAAGTTGGCGTCGGGATAGGAACCGGGATAGCGCCACGCGCCCGTATGCAGGCTGACAGGACGCATGAACGCGGTGAGATGCATGGATTTGGCCATTTGCTGCGCCTCATGGATGTCGATAGGCAATGGTAGGCGTTTAGAAATAAAGGTGGCGGGAGGTCGTCACCCCTTGGATGCGAGGCTGAAAACCTCCGGAGGGAGCAGGCAACCGATTTGCGAATGGCATATCTGCGTGCCGGCTGATTTCGAGATAGTCATTCTCTCTCGGCATGTGAAGAAATGCCCTTGCCGTTTTTTCAGCACGAAAGAAACGCCTTTGCGTTGGGCGGCGCGAGTGACCGGTCGGCTGCTTAGCTTCTAGCCTCTGAAGGGCCGTCCCGCGGTCCTTCCAAACGGTGCGAACTGCGCCACATTCATTGGAGTGCCCTGCCCTACCGCCGCCCTTCTCGCCGAGCCAGGAGACCGTCATGACCTCGCCCCATCCGTCCAGGACCAGCATCGGCAATCACCCACTGCATCCCGAAACGCAAATGCTCAATTACGGCTATGACCCGGAACTTTCCGAGGGGGCGGTGAAGCCGCCGGTGTTTCTGACATCGACCTTCGTGTTCAAGTCGGCCGAGGATGGCCGCGATTTCTTTGATTACGTATCGGGCCGCAAGACGCCGCCGGAAGGACGGGGCGCGGGCCTCGTCTATTCGCGCTTCAATCACCCGAACAGCGAGATCTTCGAGGACCGCCTCGCCGTCTACGAAAAGGCGGAGAGCGGCGCGGTCTTCTCGTCAGGCATGGCAGCGATCTCGACGACCCTGCTTGCCTTCGTTCGCCCGGGCGACGCGATCCTTCATTCCCAGCCGCTCTACGGGGGACGGAAACGCTGCTTTCAAAGACTTTCGCCAATCTCGGCGTCTCTGCAGTCGGATTTGCCGACGGGGTCGACGAGAATTCAGTGCTGGAGGCGGCGGAAGAGGCGATGGAGAAAGGTCGCGTCTCCGTCATTCTCATCGAAACCCCGGCCAATCCGACCAACAGCCTTGTCGATGTCGCATTGATCAGGCGGATCGCGGACATGATCGGCGATCGACAGGGGCACCGGCCGATCATCGCCTGCGACAACACCCTCCTCGGGCCGGTCTTTCAACGGCCGCTGGAGCATGGCGCGGACATATCGCTCTATTCGCTGACCAAATATGTCGGGGGGCATTCGGACCTGATTGCCGGGGCGGCCCTCGGTAACAAAGCGCTCATTACGCAGATACGCTCGCTGAGGGGATCGATCGGAACGCAGCTCGATCCGCATTCCTGCTGGATGCTGGGACGCTCGCTGGAAACCTTGCAGATCCGCATGGAACGCGCCAACAGCAATGCGGCCTCGATTGCGGATTTCCTGCAGGCCCATGCCAAGGTCGAGAAGATCCACTATCTCACCTATGCCGACCCGGCTTCCGCCGTCGGCCGCGTTTTTCCACCCAGTGCAGCGGTGCCGGATCGACGTTCTCGTTCGACATAAAGGGTGGGCAACCTGCCGCCTTCCGCTTTCTGAACGCGCTGCAGATCATCAAGCTCGCGGTCAGTCTGGGCGGCACGGAATCGCTTGCCTCCCACCCCGCAACCATGACCCATTCCGGCGTGCCGGTCGAAGTCCGCCAACGTATCGGCGTGCTGGACACGACGATCAGACTGTCGGTCGGCATCGAACATCCCGACGACCTGATCGCCGATCTGGCACAGGCGTTGGAGAGTGTTTGATGCGCCTAGGATTCAGAGGCTAACGCGGTAACAAATCCGCGGCGGTCTAGCCTTACATTCGCCTACGGCTGCGGAAGCCGCGTGACATCACCATCAGCGATGGTTTCGATAGCCAGCCTGTTGTAACGTTGAAGGAGAACTTGTGAGGACGCATGGAACGCCGCCTCGCCACCATATTGATTGCGGATGTCGTCGGTTACAGCCGCCTCAGCGAAATCGACGAAGAGCAGACCCGTGCACGCTTTCGCTCCGATATGGACACTATCTTCACCCCTGCAATTGAAGCCAATAGCGGTCGCATCGTAAAGGCTCTGGGAGATGGGCTTCTCGTCGAATTTCACAGCGTCGTCGATGCCCTGCGGTGTGCGATCGATGTTCAGCGGCAGAAGAAGGAACAGGGCAAGGCGATTGCCGGCACTGTGGAGCTGAAATTCCGCATCGGTATCAATCTCGGAGACGTGCTTGTCGAAGGTGATGATATCCACGGCGAGGGCGTGAGCATTGCAGACCGTATCGAGGCGCTGGCAGAGCCCGGTGGCATTGCGATATCGGGCTCCACCTACGATCAGGTCAAATCCAAAATCAATGCGGGATACAAGTCGCTGGGCAGCCGCAAGGTCAAGGGTTTCACCGAGCCGGTCAGGGTCTATCGCGTCACGCTGGAGCATCTGCCCGCCGGCAGATCTGTCATTCCCCGCCGGTTCCCGATCAGGCGACTTGCCATCATTGCGGCAATTGTCGGCGGACTGCCCGCGGCGGCGGCTTTATCGTGGTGGTATGCATGGCCGATATTCTCTTCAGCACAAACGACCAACCAATATGCTCATCCGCTGCCCGACAAGCCATCGGTCGCGGTCCTGCCCTTTATCAACGTCAGCGGCGATACAAGCCACGATCATCTGGCCGAAGGTTTGACGGATGACCTCATAACCGAGTTGTCCAAGATCTCGGGCCTCTTCGTGATCGCTCGCCATTCAGTCTTCGCCGTTCGCGACAAGCCTGCAACTATTCAGGAGATCGCATCCGAGCTGGGCGTTCAGTATGTGCTTGAGGGAACGGTTCAGCGCGCCGGGTCGCGCTTGAGAATCAACGCAAAATTGATCGAGGCCATGGGCGGTCTATCGATATGGGCGGAAGGTTATGACCGACAATATGCTGATCTTTTTGCTGTCCAAGACGACGTGATCGGGCGGATCATCTCGGCCCTTGAAGTGAAACTGAGCAAAGGCGAGAAAAGCCAGCTGGCGCGTCTGCCCACCGACAGCCTGGAGGCTTACGACTATTACATGCGAGCCGAGCATGAAGGGTTTATCTACGGCGACGTCGATACCTACCGGCGGACATTGTCGTACTATCAGAAGGCAATCGATCTGGACCCGCGCTTCGCCAATGCTTATGCCGGGATCGCCAGGGTCGCGGTCGACGTATGGCGGAACGACTATAACAATCTATGGTCGGCCGCGGTCGCTCGAAAAATTGCCTATGATGCGGCGGGACATGCTTTGAAGCTGGATCCCGGCAACTCGCGAGCGCACACCGTTCTAGCACTGCTGCAATGGGTGGATGGAAGAAGTGACGAAGCTCTCGCATCCGCAAACAACGCCATAGAAGCCCAGCCCAATGATGCCGAGGCGTTCGGCAATCTCGCGCTAATCCTGGCGCATACCGGCTCTCATGATCAGGCGACTTCAGCAATCGAAATGGCCCTGCGGCTTGATCCGTCCCCCGCGCCCGGTTTCAACATGCTCGCCGGGATCGTATTTTATTCCGCGAGAGCGGACAGTCGAGCGATACCGCTGATCGAGGCTGCTCTCCTGAACCTGCCGAAAACGGAACCGGCGCGCGAGTATCTCGCGGCGGCCTATGCCAACATAGGCAATCATCCCCGAGCGCAAGAGGAAGTGGCGAAATTGCTCGCACTCTTCCCCGAAAGCAATCTGGCCTATTATCGGTATCTCTACGACTACTGGTCCGGCAGCGACCTCGATCATCACCTAAACGCCTTGAAGTCTGCAGGTATTCCCGAATGGCCATTCGGCTTCCAGGGGAATGATGCGGATCGCGTCACGGGAAGGGATCTAGAGGCGCTGATCAACAATCAGACTTGGGCGGGCAAGCATAAAAACGGCACCGACTTCATGCAATATTTCGGTCCGGGCGGCCAGACAGCCTATCGTAGCGCCAATACCAGCATCACCGGTATTGCCGAAATCCAAGGGGATCGACTTTGCGAGAAGTTCGAGGGGTACTTTCTCGACCGCCTAGTGTGCGGGACTGTCTATCGGAACACCGATCCAGTCACAGGCGACTTCGCCTATGTTCACGTTACGCCACGTTCTCTGCAGTATTTTTCCCCTACCGGCGAGGCGCGTTGATCGACCTATTCATTGCCACTGCGTCCGAGCTTTCTCGGAGATGAGTGTTTGCTGGACGTCGGCCCAGTGCTTCTGCGATTCTGGCACCTTGGACGCGTTCTTTTCCATGCCCTCGGCAGCGCCCGGATCGTAGCTGATATAAAGCTTGCCGTCGATGATACGCCAGGCGCGCGGATCGACATTGGTGGTTACCGTGCCAAACGATACGCCATCGGCACAATAGCCGCCATACTGCGGCGCATAGCGAGACGGGTCCTTGATGAAGAGATCCCGATGCTCCGCGCTGGCGAAATGCCATGTCGCGCCAAGCCAGCGATGCGAATACTGATTGCTGCCTTCGATTGCCTTGCCCTCGACAAAATAAGCGACAGGGTCATATCCCTTGATTGCAACGTCGCCGAAATATCCCGTGTTGACGAAGTCATCGCCGGCAGCCTGATGCGACAATGACAAGAATACTGCCATCGCAGCAGTCGCAACGGCAAATTTGCTTCTGTTCGTGGACATGCTTTCCTCCCGTCCATGTCGCAACGAATGATCAGAGCGATTTTCGCTTCATGCACTCGTTGTAAAGCGGCTCACCGACAAGTTCGGATTTCTGGCAAACTGCGCCGGCCTTCAGAAGAATATTGCCGACGTCCCAGTATCCGCGCCATCCGGCTTGAGTAAGGGGCGTGTAGCCATTCCTCTCTGCCGCCTCGATATCTGCCTTGTTCGCCACAAGGAATGCAGCCACGTCAGCGTGACCTTCCTCTGCTGCCGCATGCAAAGGCGACATCTTGTAGAAATTCCTGGTATCGTTGACCAGCGCACCCTTCGCGACAAGAAGCCTCACCACGTCGAGTTCACCTGCATAGGCAGCCGCATGAAGTGCCGTCAGCCCGCCTTTGTTTCTCACCTCGATATCTGCGCCCTTCTCCAGGATCAGCTCCACTGCATCGGCATGGCCTGCCAGGGATGCCAATATGAGAGCCGGATCACCGGCCTCGTCCGCCTCCGACAAGTTGGTTGTCTCGGCAAGTGCCTGCCTGAGCAGCACCAAGTCTCCGCTTTTCGCGGCCTCCTGGAGTGGTCCGGCGACCGAGAAACTGGCCGCCAGACAAAAAATCGCGAATGTCGATTTGGCAAGAAGCACGGCACCCCCTACCCCGGGAGATTTTCAAATGGCCCCGGACCGCACGCCGCTTTCACTAATTCACCAAGAGAAAATATAGCACCTATCATCTTTTGAGGCAACCTAAGCGGGAGAGGCTAGGCTTTATCCGGTTTGGGACAGGCTGCGATCAACGTGTGGTGTAGGAGATCCGGGCATTGGCGAGCTCAGCCGTAGTCCGGCTCAGCCGCGTAGCGAGCGTGCGCATGATCTCGGTGGCAACTTGCGGGAACTCGCTTGTCAAAGCCAGGAAATGATCCTTGCTGATACGCAGGACCTCCAATTTCGACACAGCGCGTACAGTGGCAGTGCGAGGAATATTGCAGAGAACCGCCATCTCTCCGACGACGGCGTTCGCGCCGATGACTGCCACCTTCACCTCGCCCGCGGCGGATGACACGATCACGTCTGCCACGCCGGACAGAAGCACGTAGGCAGCATCGCCCTGGTCACCCTGGCGACATATATCCTGGCCCTCACGGTAGGTCATGCGATCGCAAGCGAAGGCCAGAAGCTTCAGCTTCGCCGGCTCAATGCTGGCAAAGATCGGCACTTCCCGCAAAGTCTCCACCTCATCGCTGAGCATGTTTCCCACTCTCCCGAAGGCCCTACTTGGCGCACATGAGGTCTATTTTACCAAGCGAAGCAACTCCCTGAAAACCGCATTTGACCGCGACAGTTCCAGATAGTCACCGCAACCTATCAAGGATCCACGCTGGAAAAGCAGGACCCTGTCAAAAATCCCTGCGACATGCGGATCGGAAACGACCCATACAAGTGAGTTTGATTGCCCCGCTTCATTCCGCTGCCGGATGATGGACCGCATGATCTCCTCCTCGACACGCTGGTCGAGCGCCGAAAGTGGTCGGTTGAGTATAGTCAGGTCCGAATGCTTCAGCAATGCGCGGGCAAGGTTGAGCTTTTGTCTCTGCCCCATCGTTAGGCGCTTTCCACTGGCGCCGACGTCGAACTGAAGACCGATCGCCATGGCGCCCTCATAGAGACCCGCCTCACAGAAGAGATCCTTCATTATGATCCGGATGTGATCCGCAGCGTCAGCCACCTGATAAGCGACGCGGCCGAAGAGCACGTTATCCAACAGACTGGCGGAATTCGTAAAGTGTTCCGGGTCATGACGATCTATCAGCCCTCCCATGTCGTCGGGAAGGTCCGCGTAGAAAAGCTTGCGTGCCTTTACAAGTCTGTCCATGAGATTTTCGCTCAAGAGACCGAAACGGTGACTGGGCTCTATATACGAGAGACTGAGCGCGGTGATCGAGGCGCGTTCCTCAGTCTGAACCTGGTCAAGACGCAGGCCGCGGCATCGCGATAGCATTGCTTGGTAGACGGGAATGTCATCGGCGGACATGAATGTCAGCCGGCCGAAGAACGAGTGCTGGGGGGCAAGATCGTGGAAGAGTTCGACTGACGTCTCAGCTATCGCCAGGCCCATCTGGTACAGCTCATGATCCAGCCCGGTGTCCTCCAGGAACTCTTGGAAATATGGAGAGACGATCAGGTCCCGATCGCTGAGACCTGGTTGCGTCCTCGTGCCAAACAACAGATTTTCTCCGACGCTAGCCTGGATGTTGTAAAGATCGAAGTCGAACGGCACGAGCACGTCGTCACGATGCTCGGCCGCCAGCCGATGACGCAGCGAGCGGCGCAATTCGACTATTCGTTCGCAGATGGTTCGATGTGCCTGCACATCTACGCTGGAGCGCAACGTGAGATCGAAAATATCCTCCGATATCTGCACCGCGTCGAGTATCGGCTGGATTGCTTTGAGCAGATCGCTCGGTCCGTTCGCTCCGGCGGCTTGGTAGTCCACCCAGTCGCCATGCAGGTCGAATTCGACATTGCCGGCTCTACGCGCTTCCGCCGCGTAGCGCTCGAATTCCGCGAGATGCTCTTCGTCCATCGTTGCGTTCGCCTGAGGCGCGTGCTTCAGCCCATAGAGCAGATTGTCCATCAGCGTGCCGTGCAGGAAGAATGGCTCCCCGGATACGTAGGAGATGCGCCGTCCGGTGATGGATTCCGGCATATCGAGCAGGTTCTGGCCATCGATTGTAATGCTGCCGGCCTCTGGCCAGATGAGACGGCCGAGGGCTTCTGCAAACGCCTCGGCTCCGCTTCCGGTGGTGCCTACCAGTGCAATGGTCTCGCCTGCCCCGACCTCGGCTGAGACATCATCCAGCAGTCGCGCGCCGCTGTCGTCGAGCAGCGTCAGATTTCGAACGATAACCGATGCCTGAAGCGGCGGGACAGGGCCATTAGCAAGCTCGTGAACCGATGGCGCGATGAGCGGCTCGATGCTGAACTGGTCGCATACAGTCGCATATTTGACCTGCACATCCTGCCGCGCCTGATCCCAGTCGATGAGATCCTTCAGGGGCTCGGAAGATCCTTGTAAGCGGCGATGACGGCAACGAGCTGACCAAGATCGAGCTTTCCCAGGAGAACAAAGTAGCCACCGAAAGCATAGAAGATGAACGGAGTGACCTGAGCGAGAAGGTTATTGATGAATTTTACCAGAAATTTCCATCGGTAAAGATCATAGCGGATCGAGAAGATCTGTCCGAGCCGCCAAGCGATATCGGCACGCTCGAGATTGGAGGTGTCATTGCTGTGGACGGCGCTGATGCCGTCGACAATCTCGCTGACCCTTCCCGAGAATTCGCGTGCCGTCAGTTGGCGCAGGCGTCCAAGCTCTAGCAATCTTCGGCGCATCCGCGGGATGATGCTGAGCTGGACGGCAACTATGCTGGCGGTAATCATGCCGAGCCAGACATTCTGAACGATGATGAAGCCCAGCGTCGTGAGAGCCTGACCGCCGAGAAGCGCGGGCAGAATGAATGCGTCGCCCGTAAAGCCGCCCAGCGGCTCCACCTCGTCTTTTACCATGGTGGCTATTTCGGCCGACTTCAGCTGCTTGAAGTGTTTAGGCGGGAAGCGAAGAATGCGGTCGACGAGTTCGAAGCGGATCCGGCGCAGCATTCGTTCGCCAAGTTGCCCCTTGCAGGTGTTGATGTAGAATTTGAACAACCCGTTGATCAGGACCAACGCCAGGAACACTGTGCTGAACGCCATCAGCGTCTGCTGCCGATCAAGGTCGATCCCGCTGAAAAGCTCGACATGGCCGACTACCGGGAGATCGTAGGCCAGTCGAAAGAATGGCTGGCGTGCATTGGCTGCTTCAAAGCCATTGCCCTGGATGGGCCCGTTGACGATCTGCTTCGGGAGATCGAACGAGAGGAAGTACGGAACCATGGACACTGCCACGAGGAGCAATATCCACAATTGCTGCCTTCGGGTATGACGCCAGATGTAGCGCAGAAGGTTCTTTTCCATCGCGTCGACCTGTTCGAGGCTGATGGTCACAACAGGAAGGTGATTTTAACACGCATTGGTCACCGCGAAACAGAGCATTTGGCTTAGTAAAAGACGCCAAGCTGCGAACGACTGCACAGATCTGCGATTATTCTCAGCGAAGAAATATGTGTTAGCGGGCCCACACCACTGGCTGCAATCGTGCCTTCGCTTCTAATGTTCAGCGGAAGAACAACCGTCGCGCACTACAATTGTCGCAACCGTCTATTTTTCGTATCAAAGAACTCGGAGCGAGGGCGAGATAAGCAGCAGTTTTTTGGGAGAGTTCGGTGGATAAGCGATCAGATAGCCTCGCGGAAGCTGTCGCCAGTATTGGAGACGGTGCCGTTGTTATGATTGGTGGCTTTGGAGGATCGGGGGCGCCGATTGAACTCATCCACGCGTTGGTCGACAGACGCCCAAGATATCTCACGGTCATCAACAACAATGCCGGCAATGGGCGGATTGGAATTGCCGCAATGATAGATGCGGGCATGGTCGCCAAGATGATCTGCTCATTTCCGAAATCATCCGATCCGCGGGCATTCACCGACAGATACCTTGCGGGTGAGATCGAACTTGAGTTGGTGCCACAAGGTACACTTGCTGAACGTATCAGAGCGGGGGCGCTGGTATTCCTGCCTTTTACACGCCAACCGCCTACGGGACTGAACTTGCTATCGGCAAGCCGACAGCCGAGTTTGATGGCAAGCATTATGTGCAAGAGCGCTGGCTGAAAGCGGATTTTGCGTTAATCAAGGCCCATACCAGCGATACGCATGGCAACCTGACCTACAACAAAGCAGCACGAAACTTCAATCCAATCATGTGCATGGCTGCCGCGAGGACAATCGTCCAAGCTTCCAAAATCGTTGATGCCGGTGCGATTGATCCCGAACATGTCGTGACGCCCGGGATCTTTGTCGATCGTGTGGTCGAAGTGCCAGAACCGCAACAGGAAGAAGCGATGATCCGGGCTGGCTTGCACTATGAAAGAGGTATCTAAGCATGAGCAACGAGGCGCTGAGTACTCACATGTTCGGCGAGATCAAGCTCTCCAACGCCCAGATCGCCTGGCGGGCAGCGCAGGACATCGCGGACGGCGCCTATGTGAACCTCGGCATCGGCTTTCCCGAAATGGTCGCCCGCTATCAGCCGCAGGGCCGGCAGATAGTCTTCCATACAGAAAATGGTATTCTCGATTTCGGAGAGGCGCCGAGATCCGGTGAAGAGGACTGGGACCTCATCAACGCGGGCAAGAAGGCTGTGACGTTGAAGCCTGGCGCGTCTATCTTCCATCATGCCGACAGCTTCGCAATGGTGCGCGGTGGCCATCTTGATGTGGCCATCCTTGGAGCGCTACAAGTGGCGGAAAGCGGTGATCTCGCGAACTGGCGCGTTGGTTCCAGGGGCGTACCAGCCGTTGGCGGTGCGATGGATCTGGTACACGGCGCACGCCAAGTATTCGTCATCACCGAACATCTCACAAAAAATGGTGATCCGAAGCTAGTGGAAAGATGCACCTTCCCGCTTACCGGCATCGCATGCGTCACCCGCGTCTATACCAGTCATTCGGTAGTTTGCATCAAGGACGGCCATTTCGTGCTCCTTGAAAAGCTGCCGGAGATCAGCTTTGACGATTTGCAGGCGATTACCGGCGCCAAGCTATATGTTGAAGGTGAAATTGCCGAACTCGTGGTGCCTAAGCTTTGAGAGAGTAGGATTGGTGCAACTCTATCGTTCGGGCCCTCGGCGGACCTAAACGCTCAGGTGGCCTTGGGGAAAAGAGAACCTCCAGCCCAACGGGACGTTTGCCTTCGAAGACGAAATGCTCGACTACGCTTCTGTCAGCACCGTCAAGCTGGCCGTGGCATAAGCGGTCGGACATAAAACGCAAATACGAATCCGCGCTTGTCATCCCGGACGCGCAGTTCGGCGATAGACGCGCTCCCGACGCTCTTCATCATCTCACCGTTGGAATGTCGTAAGCGGGGATGTTCGATCGGCCCGCCCGCCCCCAAATGATCAGGATAAATCTCACTTCCAGACACGCTGCCGGCTTTACGAAGCTTCGACTCTGCGTCACAAATCGCCAGTCGTAACTATCTGATAAGATTATGAACGCTAGGCGAAATGAAACCCAGTCAACGAATAAGTTTCTCTACAGACTGTTAACCATATTTTTTATATTAAGGACCGTATGGTCGTGACAGCGTCTCCGGCGAGACGGGTCTGCAGTCGACTCATTTGAGCGTCGTACGAGCGAATTATTCACTTCCGAGTTGACGGCTGTCAACCGCCTTCGCTTATCTTTACAGCCGGTCACGCGGCTTCCACACTGCATTTTTCTCCTGCCTGCCTCTAAGCGTAGCCACCTGATCTACCGATAAACCGCTACCCTAAAGAAATTCGGATCTTGCGACGTAAAGAATAAATTTGGGTCAGATGGTTTGGTGATGCCGAGAGTTCTCGCAGCTCGAGTTAGCATCGTTGAGTTTTGAGAACGCCGTTTGGGCCATGACCCGCCGCGACTAGACGCATGGGAATGATAGACGAGTTTCTTTCGCCCCGACCACTCGCCTGCTCTCAAGTTTTGATAGGCCACGGTTCTACACACTAGTCCACGCCCGCACACTATCGGGAGAAGTTTGGTGGCGAGACCCACAGCACCAGGTCTACCGAGTTGGCGACGGCTACGCAGCCATGGCACCAATGAGTGTCGGCATACCGGAACGGTGCGGCCTTCATAAAACGATAGGCGCCCTTTGTATTGGACGATAGCGGTGCTGCTGGCGTTAACGCGCGGGATTACGAACCGCGGACATCCGCGATAAAGCATACCGTTGATGATGGTATTTATCTCGTCGACCAAATCCTGATTGGCTGGCGCCCTTCCCCGTGCTTGACAATGATGCCTCATAGGTCCGCCACGCTCGATTGCATAACACTAAGGTTGCGCGCCCCGCTGTCATCGCAGACCATTCTCCAGTAATGCGCGCGAGCACGATAAGTCTCTTCTTGCTAAGGTCTCATCTCGATCACCGGAGATAAGACTGCTGGAGATCGTCTGTGTTGCCGAGGGAGGCGCCGCAGCTCTTTCCGCTAGTTCTGAACAGCCTTACATCCCGAACGGACGCCCCTTCCCGCTGCGCACTAGCAATCATCGTGCCCGGGGCTGTAAGCCTGGATCAGGTCAAACTGTCTCAACCAATACCATGACCTCCAGAGATCATGACCACCGTATCATTATGCGTGCGCCACATGGGACGACTGCCAGCTTTCCTACCGCCGAGCAACAGGGTGCGCGGGGCTGGAAGGAGGGCGACAATTGCGATCAAAGGATTGGCTGAAAAGCGGTGGAAGATTTGCGGTTTGCGCGTGATGGTCTAAGTCGTCCTGGTTACCCGACATCCATCCGAGAGTCGGTTGACAGCTGTCAACAGGGAGGCGAGCCACAGAAAGATGCTTCGGCGAATAAGCATCGCGCCACATTGAGCGGTCAAAAACCTCGATCTCGCCGCAAGTCCGCGATCGGGATAAAGCTATTTGAATGCTATCCGATCCGGCATCCAATACAGGGAGGCCCAGCGCTCTGCGCGCCGATAGGATAGGGATGCGAATAAACAAACGTTGTCCTGCTCACCTTAAACGCCGCAAGTCACCAAGCGTGGCTGGGGGATCAAACCCCTGTTCGAATACCTGTGTCGAAGGTGGCGCCAGTCTTATCGACACTTCACAATGCAGGGACCGCAGCCGTAGATGAGAGATAACCCAGCATACATGGAAGATATGTTCGGTCGTGATCGCAGCTAACGTGGGTCACAGCGAGGTCTTGCCTCCAGCCTGTAAACCAACGGCTAGAATATTTCGTGTCTCCGGAGAACTGCCATCCTCACGCCTGACTATGCGTCCGCTAGCCCCCATATCCAAATAGGGCACTGTAGCGGCGGCATGTCCCCTGTCGGAATTTGGCTTTCTTGTTTCCTAAGCGAGGCCCGCAGAGCCGTGTGCACCCGGCTGCGGACCTCTAACCGACATCATGGCGGCTAAGACAAACGGTAGGAACCGCCCTGCGCCATCGTCAAATGAATAATTTGTAACTCACAATCAGATAAGGTTGCGATGCAGCAATGTCACATCTTCCAGTGGATAAGCACTCACAGTGGGTATTTCGCTACCGCAACGCTCGAGATCGCTTGATTGCATGTTTCCCACCTAGGGTATCCGACGAATCAAGCACCTTTACCATCTCGCCCCACAGACTCTACGACGTCCATGGGGCGGCGGTCTGAAGCCGATTCGGTTACATCCGATTTGCGCGCATCGCTTCAATAAACTGCTGCGCTTTCAAAGATACGGTCGAGACGTCTGATTTCGGCTTGTAGATTGATCCGCCGATGCCGAAGCCGGCAGCGCCAGCCTCCGTAAAAGCTCTCATGTTTTCTGGAGTAACGCCGCCAACTGCAAGCACCGGGATCTCTCTGGGTAGCACAGCCTTCCATGCCTTGATCACGACCGGCGGAATAGCCTCAGCCGGGAATGCTTTCACACCAGTGGCGCCAGCACCGATCGCGGCGAAAGCCTCGGTGGGTGTGGCAACGCCCGGAAGACTGACCATCCCTCTGGCAACACTCGCCTCAATGACCGAAAGATCCGCGTTGGGCGAAATGATAACATTGGCACCGGTTGCCGCGACATCGGCGACTTGGGCCGGTGTCAGGACAGTACCAGCACCGATAAGCGCCTTGTCGCCAAAACGTTTCTGTAGCGCTTCGATACTTCTCAAAGGGTCAGGCGAGTTGAGCGGTACCTCGATGATACGCCAACCTGCCTCAATCAGTGATTCAGCAACAGGCTCTGCTTCCTCCGGCGTGATACCGCGAAGAATGGCGATCAGATTACATTCCTTGAGGGCCTCATGAAAGTTCATGGGAAAAGTCCTTATGTTATCAATTGCAATTGGTTGGCAATGAACTGTACGCCGCGTTTAGCGGCATCAACGGGGCTCGGCTCGACAGCAACGTTGAAGAGCGGCGCTATACGACTGTATCGGCTATTCAGGATATTGTTGCCGACAATGGCGATCGCCTCGCCCGGCACCAGCCAGCCAGCAGCGCGAGCTTGGCGGAATTCCGATCCGATAATCAGACCGGAGACATAGTCGCCGATGTCTTCTGGTTTCAAGATTCCGGCAAGCACGCCGGTTCGCGCGCTGAAGATCGCGGACAAAAGTGCATCGGCTGCACTAGCATCACTGGCGGCGAATTCGCCACCGCGATCGAAAGCAGGCCAGATAGGCTCGGTCCCAGGCGCCGTCTCCACAGCTCTCGCTATGAAGGAATGTTTGGTAAGCAATGCAAAGATTTCACCCGTCGCGAAGGTTTGGAAGCCGCAGATGCGGCCGTCCTTGACGCGCGCCCATTTGCTGTGTGTGCCGGGCAGGACAACCGTTCGGTCTCGATCCAGCCCGCAGCCCACAATCTGAGTTTCCTCACCACGCATAACATCCGGGAAAGGCTTTGCGGCTGGATCACGCATTCCGGGAAGGAAAGTAACTGTTGCGCCGTTCACGAGCGTGAACTGTCTAGTGCCGGCGGCAAGCTCGACGACACCCGCCGGGGCGTCGACATAAGGGACTTCCACCCAACCGTTGCGACTGGTGATCATGCCGCTCGCGAATACGGGGAGGGGGCCATAAGCGGAAAACCACTCACCGACTGTATCACTCAAGGCAGCTTCGAAGACTCCATTTTGGACGAATTGGATGCCGCCGTTCATAGTGTCACGCGTGTCAAGCGTTTCGCCCGCTCCCGACACGAGCGCTGCGCGCAGTGAACTCGTGCCCCAATCAAGGATGACCGACACAGGCTTTGACATTCCAGATTTCCTCCCGAGATCATTGCGCTCTTCGATAACGCGCGCGCAGCCATCCTGTCGAGAGCGACACACCAAAAGTCATACTTTTTAGATCAAATGCGACAAATGGGGCGAAAAGCGATAGCATCTTCCCGGGAATTTCTTCAATCAGGCGCCGAACTGTTTGGCTCACAGGCCGGATAGAGGTTACGGGATGCAAAATACGCTCTTGTAACACGAGCCTCACCCGTCGCCTCTAAAGCATGTCGCGCAAAAGTGTGCGTCGGTTTTGGACAACGACATGCGAACGATCGCGACACGCTTGGGAAAAGGCATGCTCGGGATGGCGAGGGGGAGGCGATTCATTCAACCGCAAGAATACATCGCAGTCAGATAAGATCACGAATAAGCGCGGGAGGAAAATTCGGAATCCGTAAAATTATATAGGGCGTTTCTTTTTACATCCACGCCATTAATGGCAACCAATATCTCAGTGGTGCGTGAGCCTCTCAGATGCCTTAGATTCAGTTCAACTGCGCGCCTGTTTATTGTCGCCCAATCAACGATCATCAGAGTTCTGTCAACCAGTGTTGACAGCTTGGTGGCCTCCGGCGCGTGAGACGCGGGGGCGCTGGTGAAGACGGCAATCTGCCCCCGTGCACGCGCCACGGCGATAATTTCTGCTAGACCCGTGATGGTTGGGCGCAGGCTGGGGCTGACCTTGCCTGAAGGAATAAAGTCCAGGCCATTTTGAAGGTCATGGTGAACAATCTCGCTAATCGCAGCCTGTCCATTCAGGAAATCATTCAGTCCTCGCTTCAGCCCCGACTTAAAGAATGCGTCAAGGTTTCCGCGACCTAGGTTACCATCAACGAGAAGAACCGAGCAGCCAGTGGAGACCAGTTCCATCGCCAGCGATCTGGCAACAAGCGAGCCGCTATCTCCGCTACGAGTCGGTGTCACGACGATGCTGGCGGGCATCGAGCCGCCATTCGATTGCTTTAAAAAATTTGCCAAGTCGTGGATCGCGCCATCAAACCCGTCGTTATTCCTAGCAAGCGGATTTCTGAGACCTCTCCTCTTCTTGCGAGGAATGTAGCCCGCGGGTATTATTCGCGTTATGCCAGTCAGCTGGTCGAAGCTCCTAATTTTCTTGTCAATCAGTTCGGCCAGAAAGGCGGCGGTTATAGCAAGCGAGGTAGATGCTATTAAAGCACTCACCAGATAGAAAAGCCGCCCGCGGCCCTGCGGCCCAATCGGGACTGCGGCAGGTGACAGTACTTCCACTTCGGTCCCCGGCAACATGGCTTCTCCTGCAAGGCTCCGCCTCTGACCCTCCAGCTTGTCAAGCGCTGTCTGCTCCCTATCAAATGCCCGCTCAAAGCGAACGAGCTCTGCCTGCGCAATCACAGAGCGCGAGCGCTTCTCGTCTGCAGTCGCTAGGTCAGAGTGTACTGCGGCATATTCCTGGTCAAGCGCGATAAGCCTCGCGCGAAGAGACTGTAGATATCGCTCAACCGCAAGCCCTAGGGCGGCGCGTGATTTAGCGATCGACACACGCCGGTCAATCACAACTTGAGCACCGTCGTCGTATGTATCGAGAAGCCGGTCCAGATCTCGCTGCTGCACGCGAAACTCCTCGGCCACCTCACGGACATTTTCGGGAAGCGATAAGGTGTTTAAAGCAACCGGCGCATCATCTGCCTTTTCAAGGACGGTAATCGCGGCTGCTACATCTGCGCGGTTTTGCGCGATTGTGACTTGCCGCTCGTTAAGCTCCGCCAAAGACTTAAGCTGTTCTCCCGGGGCCTCTAGGCTCAATAATGCGCCCATCTCTTCTCGATAAGCATCACTCGCGAGGCGAGCTGCGTCGGTGATTTTTTGCTGCTCTTCGATGCGCTGCCTTATCCACACTTCTGCGGCGTCAAGACGATGGCGAATGCTCTCGTTGCGCTCTTCAAGATAGACACTGATGAGCTTGTTCGGCGCAGCAGCAGCGAGTTGGGGATCGGTTGCCTCGAATCCGATATGAATGACATCGCCAAGCCCATCGCGCCAGACACGAAGAGCCGCGTAGTATTCCGGAATTATGAGCTCAAGGCTGTTCTGTTCCGTTGTTTCTCGCTTATGGCGATCCACTAGACCGCGTAAAATCTTACGAACCTCACCGATAACCGAGGTTCCGCGTAAAGCCGGGTTGAATTCGATCAACTCATCTAGGCGCAGGTCATGGATTATACGTTCCGCGATGCTTCGAGATAGAAGGCGCTCCGTTTCCGACTTCAGATCTAGTGGTTCATTGCGACCGGCCTCTTCTGCGCTGAGCGTCGTCGCCAGCGGCTTGTGGATGATAAGTCGGGATTCAGCACGGTAAATCGGCTTCATATCCCATATTGCTATAAGGGCAGCGGAAGTGAGGAATGCAACTATCACCACCACCATGGTAATCCGGCGTCGTAGAATGCGCCAGAATGAGTCGAGATCGAACTCATCCGACTTGGCTTCTACTTCAAAGCGTGGTTCGTGATGCATTGACGAAAGCGACAGATGCCGGTCTGGCGGGAACGTAGAGATGGTCATGACCGACCACCGGCGTCTTGAGGTAGCGTGAGGATGGCCTCGTAGAGCTCATTCAAGGCGCGCATATACGCTTTCATGCTGAAATAATTAAGATAATGAGCGCGCCCTCTGGCAGAAATATGTACCATGGTGGCTGGATTCGCCAGCAATCCTGCCAAAGCGGCTGCCAAAGCATCCACATTACCAACCGGTACGAAGACCCCGGTTTCCCCGTCCGTGATGACCTCTTCATGAGCCCCGACGCGGGTAGTGACTACCGCCAACCCATGAGCTAGCCCCTCGACCACCGCCATAGCCATGCCTTCCGCATGTGAAGGAAGGACGAGAATACTTGCGCTAGCACAGAGCGCGCGCGTCTCGCTTTCAGCCAACCAACCGGGCATTTCAACCCGATCCGCTAGGCCCAACGCAATGATCTTATTGCGATAGTGGTCCACAGGGCCGTCCCCTGCAATTACGGCCTTCCATGCTATATTCTTCATCGTCGGATGACTAAGAGCGAGGAGGAGTTCGGGAACCCCTTGCGCTCGCTTAATCGGCCGAGGAAGACTATCAGAGGTATAGTATCACGCTGACCACAGCTTACTCCGGGGTCTGGTACGCAATTGCGAGCGACAACGATGCGGCTCTCGTCAACGCCCAGCAAGGTTGAGAGCGTCACACGATCACGCTGCCCTAGTACGATAACGCGATTGGCGCGTTGGAACATGCGACGGATAAGCCGCTGTAGGCGCGGTGAACGCATTGAAAAATCAGCAGCATAATCATAGTCGTGCAAGTGTAGTATATAAACGCAACCAAACAATCTTGCAGCATTCGCCAAGACGAGCTTTCGCGACGTACTGCCTCGACCTGCAACATGAATGTGGTGAATGCGCATCGGAGCGAGAAGGCGATCCCCGGCCATGGTCAAGATCGACCCGAGCAGTCGGGCAGGCGATTTGGCAGGAGACCACCGAGCTCCCCTTGTGTCGGTGACGATATGCTCTTCACCCGACACCTTGGCGGTATCGGCGATGTAACCAACCAGTCGACCAATACCTCCACCATTCTCGCGCCCCCGGGCACATAATGCCGAACTGCGGCCATGCCTGCTGCTGCGATCCGACTGTCCTCGTCCGGCGTCTTCATCAGCATGTTCCGACTACCTCTCTATAAACTGCAGCAGCCTGCGCTCCGACGGTTTCAGGTGAGTTTGGCCCGGTTGCCCATTCGAGAGCTCTGTTGCCGAAATCGCGTCCGAGATCACGGTTCTCAGCCAATAGGCGAATGGCTTGAGCCAGTTGTTCGGCGTCCCCGGGTGGAACAACCAATCCCAGACCGTTGGGCTGGACAGTCGCGCGCAATTCGCCGACATCTGTCACGATTACCGGCTTTCCGAAGGCTGCAGCGAGATTGAGAACACCACTCTGGGATGCTTCAGTGTAAGGAAGTACGACTATGTCTGCATCCAGGAATAGCTGCGCCACCTCGGCATCTTCGATAAAGCGATTGCGGATGTCATAATGGCCAGCGTCACCCATTAGGGGCTTGAATATCCATGGATCATCGCCTCTTCCTGCTACGATCACCTTGAGGTTGGGAAGCGCCCCTCTCAGCATCGCTTCGGCACGAACAAGTTGCTCCAGCCCCTTGTAGGCGAACACTCGTCCGAAGAGCAGAACGCGCAGGCTGCCATCCTCCGGACGCCTGACCATTTTATGTCGCCGGGCGAGATCGGCATAGCGATGAATAGCCGGATGAGAAAGCACGTGAACGCGGTCGGGTGATTTAGAGTACTTGTCGAGAACTCTGCGCTTTAGCCCTTCACCGTGCACAACTAGATGTTCCGACTGCCTGACCATCAGCTCCGGCGCCCAGCTGGGCAAGGTCCGGGTGTCGGCGTCACCGGGATGCGTCTCCACGTCATGAACGGTTGTCACCAGCGGAATCGGACGCCAGAATGGAACAGCTAGGTTTAGCCAGAGCGTGGAATTACTTAGAAGGTGAATTATCTGGGGGCGCTCCTGCCGGATGAACCGGGTGAGGTTATGCAAAAACCATGGATTGGCGAGTGAGCGATGCCGCGGCCAGTCCAGGAGATGCAAATCGATCGTCGGATCAAAGAAGGACGCGAGGTGTGCGTAACGGCGACTCGGTACGCCGAGCACGACGTCCAAGTGTCGTGCAACTCCGCCGGCGAACGAAATCGTATAGTCTTCTAATTCGGAAACAAGCAACAAGGCCTTCATTGCTCGCTCTCCGCAAGGCCCGTTCCTACGCCAGAGCGAGGAAGCGTGAGTGCCGTGCGCAACGCGTCACGCACTCGCCTCAGGAAGTTAGGTTCTCCGGGGAAACTAAACCCGTTCATGCCGAGTTTGAGGCGAGTGAGCATATCCGCTCCACCAAGCATAGCCGATGCCACTTGATAGGGATGGTGGTCGACGAGCCGCAGCCCATTCGCGAGGTTATGCATAACCAGGAATCGGTTTGTTGCGTCCAGCGTAGCGCGCCAGTGAGCCATTCGCTTTTTCAACATGGCCGTATCATCAGTCGACCGATACCAATTATTGTTATGGATACGGTAGAACCCGAGAGGATCTGGCAGAGCTGCGACTTTTCCAAGAAACGGATAGATACCCACCAGCCAAGCATCCGCGGAGATACGAAAATCCTCCGGAATATCGCCAGCGGTAGCCCATGCGCTACGTCTGACGGCGAGGGAGGATGTCATGGGGAAGGGCCACCATCCCGCGGACTTGGTAAGCCTTGGTGTAATATTTCCCGAGCACAAGCTACGAGGAATTGGTTTCATCACTGGCGAGCCGTCAGACAGCACAGGTTGCAGTCGATGATATGCTAGCGAGACCCCAGCATCCGCCTGAAACTTCGCTATTATCGCCGAAAGTTTCGATGGTGCCCACCAGTCATCCGCATCCAGAAAACAAAGTATGTCTCCCGTGCTCGAATGGACGGCGGCATTTATCGCAGCAGCTTGCCCCTTGTTCTTTTGGAACAGAACGTTCACCCGATCGCCGTAGCTCTTCAGGACAGCAGGTGAATGGTCGCTAGACCCATCGTCAACCACTATAATCTCGACGTCCTTGGCATCCTGGCTCAGGGCGCTATCAATCGCACGACCGACAAAATGGCCGTAGTTGTAGTTATTTATCAGGACACTGATGGCCGCCCGATCCATAAAACCTCACAAGCAATGCGGAACAGCCTGCACTAGGTTCGACGCTTGACGTCAACTGAGCGACGGAGCTTGCGCACGATGTCCGATGTGGCGTGAATTCACTGCAAGCTAGCGGTGAACGGATACGCAAAACATCTGGCCTTATGGCGGGTGAGCATTAGCCTGAAGTGCGACTTTCGACGGCTAGGCTCCGTCGACGGGAGATGAGGATTATCGCACTTGCGGGATACACCCGCGCAAAAGCGTGATCCTCATCATCATTTTCGTCGATTGACCAGCGAGGCCGCCAAATGATTGTTTGCCGGGCAAGCACAGCTGTGTGAGGAGCAATGCGTCCTGAATTCCATGAACCGATTACAGATCTATTACCCGTTTAAGCAGGTGAGATCGACATGAAGGCTAACAGTCTTGGGAGGACGATTTCTCCGGCCATCAACTGGCGAGCCTTGGAATGCTGGAGCGCTGGGTTGGCAGTTTTTCTGCAAACTGGAGCCCTTTTCCCACTCTTGCTGACGGATTCAAACGGAGACCTCGGCGACGCGGCGAGGGCGAAACTGCGACTTCTGTCGCTCCCCGTATATGCTTTCACCGCATTGAGCATAGGGCGGAACATCCCACATTTTCTCGCCGCGCTAAGGCGAGATCTCATTTTTCCTCTTATTCTGGCTCTGCCATTCCTATCAATTTTCTGGTCCGTCAGTCCGTCAATTAGCCTGAGGCGTGCTGTCGGCCTGCTCTTCACCGTGCTTCTAGCCTATGCCCTGGCCATACGCTTCACCCCGCGGCAACTGCTCCTGATCGTCTTCATGACTGTTGGCATATGCATTTCTCTCAGCATCGCCGCCATGATCGCCTCGCCAAGTCTTGCCCGAATGCCATTGGATGGCTCCATAAGGGGCATCTTCATCCACAAAAACAGCCTCGGCTGGTACGCCAGCATAATGATCATGACTGCGATGGCCGTGCTGATCGATAGAGCTCTAGGTTGGCGCCGAACCGCTTTCATACTTCTTGCAGCAGGCACGCTTTGTCTTGTGGCCTCAGGGTCCATGACAGCGATGATTGCAACAGGTTCCGCATTCTGCCTTATCGGCTTCTATTCTATCCTTCAACGAACGCACGGCATTGCCCGCGCCTTCATCATCTTGCTTTTTATCCAAATACTGGTCGGGCTTCTGGTTTTACTGCATGAATTCCTGGTCCCGGTGCTGGAGGCACTTGGGAAGGATGCCACCTTGACTGGCCGGGTGCCGTTATGGGAGTTGGTCGACCGTCAGATTGCGAACCACGTCATTTTCGGCTTCGGGTATCAAGCTTTTTGGACTGAAGCGAACCCGGATGCTTGGACGATATGGGGAGAGATCCAATGGATTGCACCCCACGCACACAACGGTTTTCGCGATACGATGTTAAGTTTTGGAGTAAGTGGAACGGCACTCTTCACCCTAGTGCTCCTGCGCGCATTGCGCCAAGGTGCAGCCCTTCATTGCCGTGACCCACATTATGGCTGGCTCTGGCTGAACGTATTCTTTGTGATGATCCTGGTTATGAATCTAACCGAAAGCATGTTTCTGATCCAGAACGACACCATCTTCGTGCTCTTTGCCACGAGCATCGTCATGTTTTCGCTTTATGCACCCGTGGCGTCGACATACCCAACTCCGCAAAAGCCGATACTTATGCCCAGCGCGATCAAAATCCCGTCGACATCATGAAGGCGCATCTTGCTCCATTTTTATGCATGCTCCTCACGACATCGGCTGCCCTGTCAGCTCAGTCGGCGAGCGACCAACCGGATGCGGAAGAAATTCAGCACGTTCAGAAAGCGATAAGGGAAGCGACCTGCGCCGAAGCTCCCACGGTGCCTTCGCCTATTCAGCTGGGTGGATACACATCGAGCGAATTGTTTAAGTCCCTAGTTGCACGGCATATATACTACGTCTCGCCGGATGGCGACGACGCTTGGAGCGGACGTCTTCCGGATCCGAACACCGCGCACACTGACGGGCCTTTCGCAACCATCGAGCGGGCTCGCGACACGGCACGCACGAATGGCTTGAGCATTATTGCCCTGGCCGGCGGTGACTACTATCTCGATCGATCAATAGTTTTCGATGCGCGGGACACTGGCTTAATCGTGACAGCCAGATGCAATGAGGCTCCGATATTGCATGGTGGACCACTGGTATCGGGTTGGGCGATGGAAAACGGTACACGCTGGACTGCACCGCTGAAGTTACGCTCCGATCAGCGGGTGGGAGATCTTTTTGTAAACGGCATTCCGCAAATCTTGGCACGCCTCCCAAATGCGCCTCTCGACCGAGATCCCCGAAAGGGTTGGCTTTTCGCGGCAAGATGCCAGCCAGAGATCGACAGTTGGGAGGGAAATACGCGCTTCTGCTTCCACGCCGGTGATATTCCTGCTTCGACAGACATAAATGGCCTCGTGGCCCACATTGTGGGAGGTTTCTACCCCGGTACACAATGGGGTAGCGACACACTTCCCGTGACGTCAGTCGACGAGGGAGGTCGAATTGTCGACACCAGAGGCACGGCCTACTTCTTCACGGCAGAAGGTAGCCGATATTTTCTCGCTGGGTCCTCCTCTTTCCTAGATGCCCCTGGCGAATGGTGGCATGACGCCAAATCCGGTCGACTCAACTACATCGCTACCGATAACCAATTCTCGGGCTCCAAGGTGGTTGCCGGGGTGCTTTCAACCTTCTTCCTGTTGGAAGGGGCTGACGATATGGTTATCTCTGGGCTCAAATTTACCGACGGCGCACCGCAAGGCAGTGGTAAGGTGTGGACAGACACCAGAGGTTTCGGCGCCGTTCGCTTGGAGCAAGCAGATCGGGTTCACCTCCTCGGCAACATCGTGGAAGATGTCGGTGTCGGCATTCATGCGTCTGAAAGCAAAGACGTGCTGATCGCTGGCAATCTCATCGGAAACATCGCCGGCAACGGCATCTATATTGGGACGGAGTACGGTAAATTCGGGAAATCCGATGGCGCCAAGATACTGGCGAACCACATCCACGATATCGGAAGGGTCTATTTTGAAACCGCCGGAATCTGGTTTCAGGCGGCCGACAGCGTCAGAATTGCTGGAAACCTGATCGAGAATGCTGCGCAGTTCGGCATTGCTGGCGGTTCTTTGTGGGGACCGCAGGACGCCGTGTATGATGCGATCATCGAACATAATTTGGTCCGCAACACGAACCAGCAGACCGCTGACGGCGGCGCCATCAAAATGATGGGTGAGCAACAGGCCCCTCTCAACAGCACAATTCGCTACAATATCATAACGGGGACCGGCCATCTAATGAATCGGCAGGATGGAACGTTCTGGCCGAGTGGATACGAAAATGTCGATGAGTGGCCGTCACCTATTAGCTGGGCAATCTACACCGATGGGAAAGCAAGCGGCGTCCTGATTGAAGGGAACATTCTATCCGGCAATGTATCCGGCATCGGTATCAACGGCGGATGGGGCAACGTAGTGATAAGGAATATCATTGCGCATGGATCCGGGGCCGCGTTCCGTGTGGACGATGCAACAGGTGGAGAATGGCATCCGTCGTGGGCGAACCCAAATCGGATAGAGGAAAACAGCGTATCAATAGACCGCGAGGATGGAATTGCTGCCTTTGTCTATGCTCCAAACCACGGATCTGGATATGTTCACTTCGCGCGCAATCGCTATCTGGGCAATCTAAATAGCCAAAGCTTTCGGGTACATCCCGAGATCATGCCTTCTGGTAAATTCGGCAGCTTGGCGGATCTTCAGAAAGGCGGAATGGACGAAGATAGCACCGTGGGTGCTCGATAAGCCAACGGCACGAAGATCTGCAGCTCCAACACGCTTAGGAGTGTTCGCTACCTAGGCTAGATTTACCCGCCAAAGCCTATTTGTTTTTGCGGCGGGAGCCAACAGAACTACCTCGAAGTCGAATTCGATGGTGGCTATCGCGACGGGCCGTTCCGTGCCGCTTCGATATGAGTGAGATCGAAGACGCTGACCTCATCCTAGACTAGAAGGCGCAAAGGACAGATCGCTGACAGTCCTGGTCCTCATACTATTGGCGCAGCGCCCTAACCAAATAGCGCGGTGACAAACCTGACCATCTAACCGGCCTGCCTATCATCAAGTCAGCTTAGCGGTAGGAATGCTGAATTCCCATGCGGCGGACACGCGGGCCGCGTTCTCTGGCGACAGGAATAGATAATCGCTTAGTGTCCTATCCTCTGTACAAACTCGAATAGGCGCTGTGGATTTTAGCGTTGCTTGTGTTGAGGTTGCGCCGGCGTATAGCCCATAACCTTAGCGATTCAATTGCTTCAAGAGTTGATACGGATCGCCACAAGGCAGCAATTTTAAAGAAACCATCATCAAAAAGATGAACCGGGCGGATAGAATCCGCATGTTTTTACCTCCAATACTGTAGGATATTTCTTTCCGAATACATAAATGCTGAGCCCTCCCTACGTCTATTAGCTGGAACGCAAGATATGGAGGCCGTCGGCGCGTCCGCGTATCCTCATCGCGAATTCAACTCGCGAGAGCGTAGGTAATGACACAGTCGGCGGCGGGCGATAGGCAGAACTCCATTAATGATCCGAATGGCCCGTTGGCATGGACCAACGTCCTCGGAGTACGTGTTTCGGCAGTCAATCTCGAAAGCGCGACTGGTCTTATCCACCAGGCAATCGAGAATGGCAGAAGGGGATATGTCTGTGTACGGGACGCGCACGGCGTGGTTCGGTGTCAGAGTGATCCGAAGCTCCGATCCATCCACAATCGCGCGTTCTTGGTCACGCCCGACGGAATGCCTTTGGTATGGGCGTTGAAGCATGCGGGCCACTTGGAAAGTGACAGGGTTTACGGCCCCGACCTGATGTTATCCGTCTTCGATACTGGGCGGAAAAAGGGGTTCGTCACTTCTTCTATGGCGCGACATCGGCGACCCTCGCACAGTTGCAAAAGAGGCTACTGGCGAAATTTCCGGATGCGCAAATAGTCGGCTCATACTCGCCCCCTTTCCGCGACCTGACACCTCAGGAGGAGGCTGAGGCTGCGGATCTGATTAACAAGTCAGATGCGGATATCGTATGGGTCGGACTTAGCAGTCCCAAGCAGGAGCTCTGGATGGCTCGCATGCGCGATCGTCTGGAACCATCCATGTTGATTGGCGTCGGAGCGGCGGTCGACTTTCATGCCGGTCTCAAGCGGCAGGCCCCGAGAATCATTCAAAGAAGCGGTTTTGAGTGGGCGTTTCGCCTCCTGTGCGAGCCGCGAAGACTGTGGCGACGTTATGCCGTCGTCGTCCCGACCTTCATATCACTGACCGTACTGCAGAGGCTGGGGCTTCGGAAGTTTCCGATCGAGGACGAGGTTTATGCATCGGTCGCGTCATGAAAATTCCGCAGGGGGATTACCATCATGTCATCATTAGCGTCACCAGCCATGACGCCTGGCCCGGCAAAGGCAACCAACACGAATGAGACGGCCATTCGATCTGCTTTGACGAGTCCCGCGGCACTAGCAACCAGTTCCGCAAACAATAACGATTACGTCCAGAAGTCCGCGTTCCAAAAAACCTTGCTACAGGGTGGATCTCGTCACGGCTCGCAACGTCTTCACTTTTGATTGCCGGTGACGTTGCAAGCTATTTTGCCGCGTATTTTATTTTCTTGCCGTTTCTTCCGGACAGCCAAGCCGGCACACTCTCGGAACGAGTCTTTGCGCTGGCGGCGCTGGCGGCGATCATCCTTTACGCGTCGGCCTCGCTCTATCCGGGTTATCGGCTTCATGGCCATGAACATCTTCGTCGGCGCTCGACGGCTTCGGTAAAAATTGCCGCTCTCGTCGCGGTCGGGGCAGTCGCGCTGCCGGGGGAGGCCCAGCTGTTGCTTGCAGTCTTAGGCTTTCTTGGCTTGGCATTGGTTTTGCAACCTGCCGTGCATTGGACGATCAGGGAACTATGCCGAAGGCTTGGTATATGGGGAGATAGAGCCGCGATTGTCGCAGGAAGCAACCGCATCCAGGCGCTTATCGCACATTTCACCGACAATTGGCAGTACGGCATTCGCCCCGAGGCCTTTTCGTCCGAGATGCCGGAAACGCCCTCCGTGCGGAGGCCGTCGATCGCGTTGATTGCAGGAGATACGGCGTCACCGGTCGCCGAGCTGGCGACGCTTCGGCGGAAGTTTTCCGAAGTCATTCTCCTTTCGGATACGCCCAACCTCAAGGTCACCGGCATGCGGCCTGCAGATGTTGGCGGCGAGATCGGTATCCGCCTGGCCATGGGCGAGAGGTCGGCAGATTTCAGCCTGCTGCGTCGGGCTCTCGATCTCGCAATTGCGGTGCCCGCCATGCTGATGGTCACGCCCTTCATGCTGGTTGCCGCGGCTGCGATCTATGCCATCGATCCGGGACCGATCTTCTTCAGGCAGGCGCGGGAGGGGTTGTCCGGCAAGACGCTGTACGTGCTGAAGCTGAGGACGATGTATACCGACGCTGAGCAACGTCTCGAAGAATTGTTCAGAGAAAACCCGGCCATGCAAGCCGAATGGTCAACGCATTTCAAGCTGAAGCGGGATCCTCGCATCCTGCCGTTTATTGGCAATGCCCTCCGCTCGACGAGCTTCGACGAGCTTCCACAACTGATCAACATCATTCTGGGCGAGATGGCTATCGTCGGTCCGCGACCCTTTCCCGAATATCATCTGAGGGCGATGGATGGGGAGTTTCGCGACAAACGGTGCTCGGTGACACCGGGTCTCACAGGCCTTTGGCAGATATCCGGACGCAGCAATACCGACCTCGAACTGCAGCAGCAGCTCGACGAGTTTTACATCGACAACAAGTCCCTCTGGTTCGACTGGCACATCCTGCTGAGCACGATCCCGGCAGTCTTCAAACGCAGCGGCGCCTACTGAGCTGTTTCTCCTCTTCGTGCCGCAGAACACCAACAATGGAGCATATCGATGCATGGATATAAGCGAGTCATGGTCACGGGTGGCGCCGGATTCCTGGGGTCATTCCTCTGCGAGAAGCTGCTGGCCGAGGGTAACGACGTCCTCTGCGTCGACAATTATTACACAGGTTCGCGCAGCAATGTTTTGCATCTTCTTGATGACCCTCATTTCGAGATCATCCGGCACGACGTAACCTTCCCACTCTATGTCGAGGTCGACGAGATCTACAACCTGGCTTGCCCAGCATCTCCTGTCCATTACCAGATCGATCCGGTGCAGACCGTAAAGACCAATGTGCACGGCGCGATCAACATGCTCGGCCTGGCGAAGCGCACCGGCGCGAAGATCCTGCAGACGTCGACAAGCGAGGTTTATGGCGATCCGACAGTCCATCCCCAGCCGGAAGAGTATCGCGGAAGCGTCAATCCAATTGGTCCGCGGGCATGCTATGACGAAGGCAAGCGTTGCGCTGAGACGCTGTTCTTCGATTATCATCGCCAGTATGGCGTGGAAATCAGGGTGGCTCGGATCTTTAATACATACGGCCCGCGCATGCACCCCAATGACGGCCGCGTCGTCTCGAACTTCATCGTCCAGGCGCTCGGCAACCAACCGATAACGATCTTCGGAAATGGCAGCCAGACCCGATCATTCTGCTATGTCGATGATCTGATCGACGGTCTGATGCGCCTGATGGGCGCATCGAATGGTGTGACTGGACCGATCAATCTCGGCAATCCCGGTGAATTCCAGATCCGTGAGCTGGCCGAAATGGTTGTAGAAATGACCGGGTCTCGATCGGAGATAGTCTTCCATCCACTCCCTGTAGATGACCCGACGCAGCGCAAGCCGGATATCAGCAAGGCAAAGCAGGATTTGGGGTGGCAGCCGACGATAAGCCTGCGGGAGGGGCTGGAGAAGACCATAGCCTATTTCGAATGGGCGCTTTCCAGTGCAGGCGAAAAATCAAAAATGTCCTTTGCGCAAGCTGCCTACGCGCATCGCGCATCTTTGAACACCGGCATCACGCCAGAGGCCGTGCGATAGGCCATGGATCGCGAGACAGAATATCGCAAGCCGAGGCTGGTGTTCTTTCAATGGGATCATCAGCCCAACGCGAGCGCTGCGGGCTACCTGCTGCTCCATATGCAGCAGCAGGCAAAGTGCCTCGCTACGCATTTCGAGGTTGTGGTGGTGAATCGCGACTGTGACTACGCAGAAATATGCGACAGGTATGAACCAGATCTCACACTTTTTGAGAGCGGCTATCGATCACACGGCTCCCGTCGCATAAAGATCGACAATACCAATGCGCATCCGGGAGTGCCGAAACTCGGCCTTCATAACGCCGATCCATGGTGCGACCGGCGCGCCGGCTTTCTGTCCGACATGCAGCAATGGGGAATTGAAACCTATTTCGCGATCGGGACGATGACGCCGGAATACATGCCCGAAGTGAAAGATAACCTCTTCGTCTGGGCAAATTTCATCGATCCCGACATCTATCGTGATTACGGCCAGCAAAAGATCATTCCCGTCACACTCACAGGTCAGGTCTACGGCTTATATCCTTGGCGTCAAAAGGTCCTGCCGTTGATCCAGGATCGCTATCCCTGCCTGGTCTCGCCGCAACACAGCTACCAAAGCAAGCTGGCTGCACAGTTGCTGTCGGGCGAAGCGTATGCCCGCGTACTCAATGCAAGCTTTGTCGTCCCCACCTGCGGAACCCAAGCCGGCGAGGTCGTAAGGAAGCACTTCGAGATTCCCGGAGCGAATGCCTGCCTGGTCACCGAGCGCACGGCAGCGGTAGAGACTGCAGGCTTTGTCGACATGGAAAACTGCGTCTTTGCGGATGACCGCGATGTGATCGACCGACTGGAATATCTCTTCTCTCGCCCGGACGAAATGCAACGCATCACTGCGGCAGGCCACGAACTGGTGCATTCACGCC
The DNA here is from genome assembly GCF_030323265.1 of Terrirhizobium terrae. Lineage (GTDB taxonomy): Bacteria > Pseudomonadota > Alphaproteobacteria > Rhizobiales > Rhizobiaceae > Neorhizobium. Next base: position 393,211 of record NZ_CP104990.1, on the reverse strand, counting down.
ATACCCTCAAGCACAGGCCGCAGATATATCAGTGGTTCACGCTCAGAAATGGTCTGAAATCCGGCGAACGCATTATTCAGCCGCAACCTTTCGGTGATCTCATGAAGGTTGAGAGCGTGTCCCGGCGCACCAGCGGTCACATCGTTGGAAAAGCAAGTGACCGCGAACTGCTGAGACAGGGCGACATGCTCCTGTGGCAGGGCAGAGCCGAGGAGGCCAAGCAAAGCTATGCCCACTGCCTGGATTACGTATCTTACCTTCCGGAAGCCAACTTCCGACTAGCCATTTGCGCCTTGCAGGAAGGAAACGCGGACCGAGCTTACGCTCTTCTGGTCAAGCTGGTCGATACAACGATAAATGGCTACGGGGCAACGGCCCCGGATCCCGTCGAATGGGCATATTTCCTTCTTGCCATGGCATGCAAAGGCGACTTCGAGCAGGCAAGAAAACTGCAGGCCTTCTATCCATCGCTAGGTCACGACGAGCTGAGGCGCGTGCGCAGCATTCTCAAACGAACCGGGCATAATGAGCCGCCGCTGCTCCCCTTGTACCGGAAAAGCATTCACACAATGCCAGTTCGCAGCGATACGGATTGGCTTGAGTGGTGCGCCGGTCTTTTCGAGCGCTGCCGGCAGCCGGAACTCGCGCTCGCCGTGCGCGCGGGTGTTCCGGCTGACAGTAGCCGATCCAAATCTGCTGCGGGTTTTGGACTGAATATCGATTGGCGCCGCCGGTTCTACTCTGTTTTAGACGGCATCATGACCAAGCTGCGTCTCGACAAGCTCAGGCCAAACGTGCCTCCGCTGCCGGAGTTCCAGTATCTGCGACAGCTTGCGCGATGCATGATTCCGCAGTCACACAGAGCTGCATTGCACAGATTGAGATCAACGCTTTTTGGATCTCCCTCGTGAGAGGCAGAGCGAGGCATCAAAACGGAGATCGGTTTGCTCTGTGGCCTGCAGCGCTGTCAGGAAAGAGGTCGTTTATCTTGAACACGACCTCTGTCCTATTGGTTGCTTTGACTTTCTTCATGATGTTTCGGACGTGAACCTTGACTGTGCTTTCGCGCAAATTCAGTTCATGGGCGATGATCTTGTTCGCCTTACCACGACGAAGGGCTTCTACCACCTCCGCCTGACGATCCGTGAATACGCCGATCAACGGGCGGGCGCCTTGGTTGTTCGATTTCATCAGATGGCGCATCGCAAGGAGTACACTGGCCGGAACGAAGATCCCTCCGGCGACGGAGAGCGAGATGACCTCCATGCATACACCGATATCGACGGATGTCGGTATGTAGCCTTTGGCTCCCAGGTCAAGCGCGGTCACGATTTGAGCAAAATCCTCGCTGTCTGCGAGAACAATGACGGGCGTTGTCCCAAACTTTGCTGCGAGAGTTCTGATTTGCTCCGAAACTGCGGGCTCTTCTACTCTCTTGCCGCCTATATTGAGGAGGATTGCGGAAAGCGGAGGATACTCGTCACGCCGTTTTTCCCACTCGGCCGCCGAGCCGAACGGGAGGATGAGTAGATCCGATTTGTAGGCGGCCATACATTGCGCAAGGCATTGGCGATCGAGCGCGCGGTCATCAAGAATAACAAGCGAATGCTTCGGCATCTGAGGCGGTGCATTCGCAGCAGCGACATTTTCCATTTTCATCGCCAGAGCAATATTTTCCGGCTTCTGGCTCGAATTCTGCAAAAGTATTGATTCCACTGGCTCATCCCCCACCGAATTTTTCGAGTTTAAATCAAGTGCGAAAAACCTGCTCATGGTGAAAAATAAATTCCATTAAGCATCACCTTCGGCAAATACCATGTAGCTCAAAACGTTACATCAGCAATTTAGGCTAACTCATCCATATGGCGTTGGTCAGGACGTACGGTCGGCGAATTTCTTGAAGTATTCCTCGACAACAATAAGCCGTTTGCATAATCACGATCATCACCGATCTTTACTCCCTTCGCTATTGTAAGCATAAGAAATAGATGATCTTTATTTTAATATTAGAATTTTATTATATTCGTAGCGCTCCACGCTCCGCCATCTATTTTAGGTATTAGGGACGTAATATGGTATTAGGTGTATTTCCTATCTAAGCCTTTGGCGGCTTAGACGTTTTGCTTCTTTACTCGGTTGGTCAAAACAATTCTCATGGCGGGAGAAAGAATTCTCCGTGCCGAAATGAAGTCGCGGATCCCGATCCGGTCGACACAGGCGCTCATCGGCACTCTCAAAGCATTGAAGTCGAGTGAAAAGCAGGGGCTTGGACGGGATGATTTCGTCGAGTGTTAGGATGGGTGAGGGGACTGTCATCCATCATCCGGATCTGGTGAATCTCTATGGCTGCACGATAGGGGCGGGGACACGCGTCGGCACCTTTGTCGAGATCCAGAAGAACGTTCATGTTGGAAAGAACTGCAAAGTCTCCAGCCATTCGTTTCTATGCGAAGGGGTTACGCTGGAAGACGGCGTATTCATCGGCCACGGGGTGATGTTCACCAATGACCGATATCCACGTGCCGCCAATCCGGATGGAAGTCTCCAGACGGAAGCCGATTGGATCGTCATTCCCACCTTGGTCAAACGCCATGCGTCGATTGGCAGTAATGCGACCATCCTACCCGGCGTGACCATAGGTGTAGCAGCGCAGGTGGGAGCCGGGGCAGTCGTCACCAAAGACGTCCCCGATCGGGCCATCGTCGCCGGTGTTCCCGCCGTAATCGTCGGTCGCGTCAATGATGTGCCGGTGGAAATCAGGTCATTGGAGGAGACGCGATGATAGGCATAGCTGTCGTCGGATATGGGTATTGGGGGCCGAACCTTGTTCGCAACATCTCCGAGACGGGAAGGGCACAGCTCGTCTGCGTCTGCGATCTCAACAAGGACCGGCTGTCTGCGGTTCAGGGACGGTATCCAGCGGTTAAGGTCACGGACAATTTCGAAGACGTCCTGCGCGATCCAAGCGTCGATGCCATTGCTATCGCTACGCCTGTGTCTAGCCATTTTAGGCTCGCGATGCAGGCGTTGATGGCCGGAAAGCATGTGCTTGTCGAAAAGCCGATGGCAGCGACGACCGAGGAAGCCATGCGTATGGTGGAGGAGGCGGCACGCCGCCGTCTTGTGCTCGCCGTGGACCACACGTTCGTCCACACGGGGGCCGTTCGCAAGATGCACGAGCTCGTCGAGAGTGGCCTTGGCGATATGTACTACTACGACTCGGTCCGCGTTAACCTCGGGCTCTTCCAGCACGATGTCAGCGTCATCTGGGACCTGGCCGTGCATGACCTTGCCATTCTCGACTATGTCCTGCCGGAAAAACCGGTTGCCGTCTCCGCAACCGGAATGAGCCATGTGCTCGGCGAGCCTGAGAACATCGCCTATCTGACGCTGTTCTTCGAGAGCAAGATGATCGCTCACATCCACGTAAACTGGCTGGCGCCGGTGAAGGTGCGCCGGACGCTGATCGGCGGCAGCAACAAGATGATCGTCTATGACGATCTGGAGCCCAGCGAAAAGATCAAGGTCTATGACAAGGGCATCACGATGAACCCGAGTTCCGCCGCTTATGGCGAGAAGGTTCATCAGATGCTGGTCGGTTATCGCAGCGGCGACATGCATGCGCCGAAACTCGATATGACCGAGGCACTGAGCCGGGAACTCAACCAGTTCATCGACTGCGTCGATCAGAATACACGACCGGTTTGCGACGGATATGCCGGCCTCCGTGTCGTTCGCACCCTCGAAGCAGCAAGCCGATCTCTGGCACAGCAGGGCCGTGTCATCGAACTCGAAGAAGCAAGGCGCATTGCATGATCCCGTTTCTAGATCTGAAGGCCCAATATGCGTCCATCAAGGACGAGGTCGATGCCGCAGTGCTCGGCGTCCTCGCATCGGCGCAATATGTGCTCGGCGACGAAGTCGCACAACTCGAACAGGAGTTCGCGGACTATTGCGGCGTCCGGCATGCAATTGCAGTCAATACGGGCACGAGCGCGTTGCATCTTGCTCTTCTGGCAGCGGGCGTCGGCCCGGGCGATGAGGTCATCACCGTTCCCTTCACCTTCGTCGCAACCGTCTCAGCGATCTGCTACACGGGAGCGCAACCCGTTTTCGTGGACGTGGAGCCGTCGACGCTGACGATGGATGCGCGCCAGCTGGAAGCGAAGATCACCTCTCGTACCAAGGCCATCGTGCCCGTCCATCTCTATGGCCAGATGGCCGATATGGACGAGATCAAGGCGATTGCGGGCAGCTACGGCATCCCTGTGATCGAGGATGCCTGCCAGTCCCATGGTGCGGAATACAAGGGCGCCCGCGCCGGCAGTATCGGGTTGTCCGGTTGCTTCAGCTTCTATCCCGGCAAGAACCTCGGCGCATGCGGCGAGGGGGAATGGCGGTCACGAATAGCGATGAGCAGGCCCGTACGATGCGCATGCTGCGCGATTGGGGGCAGGAGCAGCGCTATCACCATACTCTCAAAGGCTTTAATTACCGCATGGATGGCATCCAGGGCGCCATATTGCGGGTCAAGCTCAGGCATCTCGAAGACTGGACCGAGGCCCGACGGGCAATTGGCCAGCGTTACTCGGCTCTGCTTGGCGGATCGGCAGTCTTGAAGACACCGGTGGAACTGCCGGGGCGGCGCCACGTCTATCACGTCTATGCCGTTAGAAGCCCGGATCGTGACGGGCTTCGACGAGTCCTCGATGCCGAAGGCATCCAGTCGGGGCTGCATTATCCCATCCCGGTCCATCTGCAGAAGGCGCATGCCGATCTCGGCCATCAGGCCGGTGATTTCCCGGTCTCGGAAGCCGCGGCACAGGAAGTCATATCGCTGCCGATCTATCCGGAAATGACGATGCGGCAGGTGGAGATGGTCGCAGAAGCGCTGGAGCACGCCTATGTCGACTAGTCTCGCAGGGGAACCCCGGCTCGTCCGGGCGATTCATGGTCGTAGCGAAAAACCGGCGGATCCGCCGTATCAGTCCGGTTTGGCGGATCAACTCAGAGAGAGCTACGGCCGCTCCGGCCTTTTGGACCTCTATGGCCGCTTCGCCACGGGTGACGGCTTCGTTGACGCAATGATGCGCAAGGCCATCTGGCAGGCCATCAGCCGAAGCTGCGGAACGGAACTGCAGGTCGCGAGCGGCGTGGGCTTCAAGCATCCCGAGACGTTCGAAATCGGTGATCGTGTGTTCATCGGCGCCCAGGCCTACATCCAGGGACGTTATGACGGCCGTTGCGTGATCGGTGACAATGTCTGGATCGGCCCCATGGCCTATATGGACGCCCGCGACCTCGTGATCGAGGAATTCGTCGGCTGGGGGCCGGGCGCCAAGATCCTCGGTTCGACCCATACCGCCATCCCGGTCAATGAGCCGATCATTCGTACCGATCTCGAAATCAAGCCCGTACATATCGAGGCATGGGCCGATATTGGTACGAATGCGACGATTTTGCCCGGTGTGCGCATCGGCAAGGGGGCGATTGTGGGAGCTGGCGCCGTGGTGGTTTCGGATGTCGAGCCGTTCTCCGTGGTAGCTGGCGTGCCCGCCAAGTTCATCCGATGGCGTATGGACGCAGATCCGATGCTCGACGTTGCGAATGGGGGAGATCATGAAAGACAAGCGCGTTCTCATTACGGGTGGAGCCGGGCTGATCGGCTCGCATATCGCCGACCTTGTCGCGCTGGAAAAGCCGCGCGAGATCATCATCCTCGACAATTTCGTGCGTGGCACTCGGGATAATCTCACCACGGTGCTAAGCACCGGCCCGGTCACCATCATCAACGGTGACATCCGCGATCGAGCACTGCTGGCCGATGCGTTCGACGGTGTCGATATCGTATTTCACCAGGCCGCGATCCGGATCACGCAATGCGCCGAGGAGCCGCGACTTGCCTTCGACGTACTGGCGGAGGGCACGTTCAACGTTCTCGAGGCGGCGGCAAAAGCGGGTGTCTCTAAGGTCGTGGCAGCTTCATCCGCATCCGTGCTCGGGCTCGCCGAAAGCTTCCCCACGACCGAGGACCATCATTCTTACAACAATCGGACGATCTACGGTGCGGCGAAGACGTTCAACGAGGGCCTGCTACGCAGTTTCGCCGAGATGTATGGCTTGCGTTACGTCGCGCTCCGCTATTTCAACGTCTACGGTCCGCGAATGGATGTCTACGGCGCCTACACGGAAGTCTTGATCCGCTGGATGGAACGCCTTGCGGCGGGAGCCCCGCCGCTCATTTACGGCGACGGCAGCCAGACGATGGACTTCGTGCATGTCCATGATATCGCCCGCGCGAACGTGCTGGCTGCGAAGTCCGACGTGACCGATGAGGTGTTCAACGTCGCCAGCGGCACCGAAACGAGCCTTCTTGAGCTTGCTCAGGCGCTGAGCGGGATCATGGGCTCTTCAATTCCGCCGCAGCATCAGGCTGCGCGCACCGTCAACGGCGTAACCCGTCGTCTTGCCGATACGTCCAAGGCTGAGCGGTTGCTGGGATTCAAGGCCGAGGTCTCGATCGAGGAAGGACTTCGTGGCCTCGTGGACTGGTGGCGGCAGAAGACCGCAGCCGGAGGTCAGGCCGCATGAGCACGCTACAGACCTCAATTCCCGTCGCCAAACCTGTTCTCGGAGAAGAGGAGGCCGAGGCCACGCGTCGCGTCATCCTGTCGGGATGGGTAACGCAAGGGCCGGAAGTCGCTGCCTTCGAGAACGAATTCGCTGCCTATGTCGGTGCCGAGCATGCCTGTGCCGTCTCCAACTGTACAACCGCGCTTCATCTCGCCTTGAAGGCCGTCGGCGTAACTGCCGGTGACGAAGTCATTACGGTCAGCCACTCATTCATCGCGACCGCAAACGCCGTTCGATACTGCGATGCTGTGCCGGTTTTCGTCGATATCGAAGCGGATGGGTACAATATCGATCCGGCCTTGATCGAAGCGGCGATAACGCCCCGCACCAAGGCGATCCTGTGCGTTCACCAGCTTGGCATGCCCTGTGACCTTCGCGCGATCGTGGAGATCGGCAAGCGTCACGTCATCCCGATCATCGAGGACGCGGCTTGCGCGACGGGGAGCGAGATCCTGCGGGATGGCCATTGGGAGAAGATCGGCAGGCCGCATGGCGACATTGCCTGCTTTTCCTTTCATCCACGAAAGGTGGTGACGACCGGTGACGGAGGCATGCTGACCACCGCCAATGCCGAATACGACCGGAAATTCCGGCTGTGGCGTCAGCACGGCATGAGCGTCACCGATGCAGTCCGCCACGGATCTAAACAGGTGATCTTCGAGGACTACGACGAGCTGGGATACAATTATCGCATGACAGACCTTCAGGCCGCCGTAGGACGCGTTCAACTGCGGCGTCTGCCCGAGTTGATCGCCCATCGGCGGCGGCTTGCCGAACAATATCGCAGGGAGTTGGCAACGATCCCGGATATCACGGCGCCGATCGAACCCGCCTGGGCCCGCAGCAATTGGCAGAGCTTTTGTGTCAGGCTGCCAGACTGGATCGATCAGCGGGCCATGATGCAGGCGCTGCTCGATCAGGACATTTCCACGCGGCGCGGCGTAATGAACATCCATCTGGAAGCGGCCTATGTCGGTCGCAATTCCCATCGCAGCGCAACGAGCCTTGGGCGAAGCGTCTTGGCGCAGCACCAGACGATCATCCTGCCGCTCTTCGCGCAGATGACAGAGAATGACGTGACAAGGGTCGTCGATGCGCTCCGGGATGCTGTCGCCGCAGCGGAGACGGATGGTGCCGGCGCAATCGCGCACGCGGTATAGCAGCGATCAAAGATATACCAGGGCCCGCGGCATGCAGATGCCGCGGGCTTTTTTACACTACTTTCCGTCAGGCGAGCTTGGTTATCCAGCCCCTGATGACTGCCATGGCGGCCGGGGGCAGAATGCCGAGCAGCATCCGCAGGGAGTAGATGCCGCACAGAGCTGTCGCGATACATCCGATCGCAACGGCTGGCCAAAGGGGCAGAACGAGAAACGCCGCGAAGACCAGTCCGGATGCGGGCAGAAAAAGTAGGGCATGTCTGCGATTGGCGGCCGAGAAGCGGAATCCGGTGAGACGCTGGACGAGAAAGTAAATCAGCACGCCGTGCCAGACATAGAGGCCGAAGAAGGCCATGCCCGCTCCTTTCGTGCCGTAAGTCGATACGAAGAGCCAGGCGAGGCCCACATGCACGATGGTCGCTGCGACCTCCGTCCAGAAGAAGATGGCTCTCGCATTCTTTGCCAGCACGATGAAGCCCATCGGCCAGGCGACGATCTCTCAGCATCATGCCGAGGCAGATCCAGCGCAGAAGATCGACGGCACCACCGAATTCGGAAGAATAAAACAGGCTCATCATCAGCGGTGCCAAAGTCAGTGTGGCAAGAAGGCCGGGACCGGCCAGCAGCATGCTGATTTCGGCCTGCTCGTTGACCAGTCGGTTGCACTCGGCATGATCGTTTGCGGCTGCCGTGAGGCGCGGATAGAAATCCGTACCCATCGCCTGCAGGATGAAGCCGGCATAGAGGCCGCCGATCGCCCAGGCCGCCTGATATAATCCTGCCGCAACGACGCCTTCCTCCTTCAGCACGATGAGGCGGATGGCGTAGGCTGCGCCGAAGGTCAGGAGCCCGCTTGCCATGAAGACGACACCGAGCCTGAGCAGGGTCACTGCCTCCTCGCCGAACTGGCGTGTGGACATCGACCGAGGGTTGGCCTGTATCTGCCTGCTGTAGTGCCAGCTGGCGAGCGTCGCAACCGCAGCAATCGCCACCACGGACGGTACGATTGCTTGTTCACCAAACAAATAGATGAGCGGGATGCTGACGATCGTCCCCAGCAGCGCGGCCAGAACATTGATCCGGGCGAGGTTTCCGATGCCGCGCAATCCCTGGATAAGCGCCAGTTGCCCGGCCGATATGACCCGGAAGAACACCGCCAGAGAAAGCAGTATGATGCCGCCTGCATGCTGATGATCGCCGAAGGTGAAGCTGGAAATCGGCAGCGCCAGTGCCGCGAGGCAGAGCGCTCCGACCAGGCCGAGGATCATCGACAGACGTCTCAGCGCTGTCGCCGATTGTGCGATCCTTACCTCGTCACCACTGCCCGCTGCCTCGGCGATCTGGCGCACGCCGCTGCCGCTCGCTCCAAGGCCGGCCACAGCCTGTGCCATGTCGACGATCGATCCGTAGAGCCCCATCAGGCCTACGCCTTCCGGGCCGAGCAGGACCGCCATGGCCTTGTTGCGGATGATGCCGAGCGCGACGTTCACGAGCGAGGATCCGCCCATCAGCACCGTCGATCTGAGGATCTGGGTATAGGTCTGGCCAGCAACGGGCCTCATATGCAGGGTCATCAAACGCCTCGAGGTTTACTGGCTTTGTTGGGTGACGTCGATATTCGCCACCGCCCCTGTTTCCGAGGCAGGCGCATTATCGGACGAGCGGAGCTGTATGACCCTGACCACATCGCCCGGTACCAATGCCGTTGTTTCGGACGCCTGGAATTCGTTGACCTTTCCCTTGTCTCGTCGGCTGACGCTGAAGGTCAAAGGGAGCGGATCACTGCCGACTGCACGCCCACCACCACTCGACAATTCCTCGACAAGCAGCTTTTGCGTCATCTCCCGCTTAAGCTTAAGCTGATCGACAGCGGCCTTCTCTGATTGTATTTCCGTGGCAATTTCACTGCGCTGCGTGTCGTGAAGCCCTTCCAGGTTCCGCGTCGTCTCGCTGATCGCCTGACGCCCCCGCATGATGGCGGTGACAAGATCGAGCCGATCGGAACGATAGGTCGTGAGCAACCTCTCCAGGTCCAGTTGTCGCGAGGCGACCGCAGCACCTTTCTCGACCAGCGTCCTGACAATCGCGAGCTGCTCCTCGGCCGACTTAATATTTTCGTCCGAGCCCTTCAGCTTCTCCTCAAGGGTGCTGATCTCTGCCGTCAGAAGATCACGTAACTCGGTTAGAGCATTGGATTGCCTTTTAAGAGCATTTTCCCGCGCTTGGGCGATGACCTTTTCCTCTTCATAGATGCCCCTGGCATATTGTTGATCGACGCCGATGGGAGGCTCGAAGGCAATTTCCTCTGCCCCGGTCATCTCTGCCTGAAGCCGGGAAAGCTTTGCTGCACTGCGCAGGAGCGAGTTGTCGATATCCTTCAATTCCGCTCCAAGTCTGATCACCTGCGAACCCTGTTGGCCTGTGGCACGAGACGGCCCACCGCCCATCGCGAGGGACTGCAGCACGGTCAATCCAGGGCGAAACTTGTATTCGCCGGGTCTTGTCACATCCCCCACGACATAGATTGGTGGGTAGTCGAGTATCTCGATGGTTACCGCAGGCATTCGGACAAGGCCGATTTTTTCCTGAAGATGCTTAGCGATCTCACTGGTGAGGCCAGCACTGTCGAGATTTCCGACAGACAGAGAGCCGAGAAATGGCAAGATGAGTTCACCATCATCCGAAACCGTAAACTCGCCACCAAGCGCGTCCCACCGTTCGTACTCGCCTTTCGCAGGCAGCCACTGAACGATGGTCATGCGGATTTTCGTTTGTGGTGTAAAAGGTGGGCCATCCGCCCGTACAGCCGAGGCTATGCCGCCGATCAGGGCGAGCGCAATGAAGGCGAAACCCTTACGGCAGGTCGCGCGAAAGAAGGCGTGGAGCGCGGGCCCCGAAAGCTTCATGTGCATGCTCCGCCTGTGGCGCATCCGCGGTGGATGCAGGTTCAGTGACCCTATCGAAATTCTGACTATCGTGTTCCGATCGGAAGCCGCCTCGCCAGTGTGCAATGGGGGAGTACCCAGGGAAAGGTGGCGTCAGTCTACTGCCCCTCATTAATATTGATTAGGAGGAGCGTGACTTTCACCTGATGAGGTACCCCCGGTTTCCAAGTCGGACGGGCATTGGCAGCCGGTTCCAGCATGGCCTATGGCTCCCTGAGTGCGCTGTCGAGGCCCTTCATTATCGGATACAGAATGTATGAGATAATCGTGCGGCGGCCGACATTGATCTCAGATGTCACCGTCATGCCGGGTAGCAGCTGCACAATATCAGTCGGCGCGTTGAGGCGTATATCGGTCAGGGCCACGCGGGCCCTGAAAAAGGAATCGGTGACTGTCCCGCCGCTATCTCTTCTTGCGTCGGGCTGAAAGTATCTCTGCTGATGACCCTCACCTTACCAGTGGCCGTGCCGAATTTCTGGAATGGATAGGCGTCGAGCTTGACGCGAGCAGCCATATCGATGACGACACGTGCGATGTCGAGCGCACTCACCGACACCTCAGCCTCCAATGGTACGTTGAGCGGCACGAGTGTCACGATCGGTTCGGCATCACGTACGACTGATCCGACTGACCGCTGGGCGAGATCGAGAACCACCGCGTCCGCCGGTGCCGTGAGAGTGACCATGGTTCGCCGCAGCGTCATTTTCTTGAGCTCTTCGGCTGCTGTGTCGCGCTGGTCGCGCAGTTGAACCAACTGCTCCATGACGTTGCGATGAAAATCCTCGATGAAGGCCTGCTTTTCTGCCCTTAGCTTCCTGGCAGCATGCTCTGCCTCAGCTCTCTTGCCGCGGATGGCCGAGAGGTCCGCATCGACATCCAGACGTGCGTCCTTCGCACCGAGATACAGGACCAGCGACCCGGCGTCTTTTTGATAAAGACCTTCCCGAGCAGTTTCGATCCGAGCGAGTGTGTCGAGGCGATCGGCTAACACTCCGGCTTGCTCGGCGCCGGCAGCGATTATCGCCGACTGCACGGCAATCTGCTCGTCGAAATTCTGCATCTGCGCATCGAGATAGGCCTTGCGCTGGCGCAGGAGGGAGACTTGGAGCTGCTCGTCTCGCGACGGGCCAGCTATCGCCAGGTAGTCCTGACCGGCGATCTCCGCCTCAATCCGCTTTACCTGCGCATCGAAAGCCTTGAATTTGGCAAGTTGCTGGTCTGCATCGGCCTGGCTGAATGTCGGGTCGAGCGTGGCAAGCCTTTGCCCCTCATGGACGATCTCCCCGACGCTTACATCGAGTGAGCGGATGATCGACGTCTCCAGTGGCTGAACAACCATCGTCGGCTGGCTCGTAATCAGCTTGCCTGTAGCGATAACGACTTCATCGACCTCCGACACCGAGGCCCACAGGATCACGCCACATATCAATGCCGAAAATGCATAGAGCGTTACATTGGCTATCCGCGGTGGAGGACGCTCCTCCAACTCGACTGCATCAGACTGGAATTCGCTAATGACCGCGGAGAACCGGTTTTTGCTGACGATCGTAATGTCCTTGGTGACGCCGGTCGGAGAAGTATCTGATCGCGGAACTGGCAGCTGCGTCATGCCACCTGCCTCATCTGTTGTGACCACAGATGCCGGTAGGTCATGCACCGTGAGACCAACTGATCATGGGGGCCGACATCGGCAATCTTACCCCGCTCCATTACGAGGATTGCATCAGCATCCATCAGTGTAGAAAGGCGGTGAGAGACGATGATGACGGTGCGCCCCGCTGCAATTCTGGTCAGGTTCTGTCTGACGATCGCTTCGCTGTCTGGATCAAGCGCACTCGTCGCCTCGTCAAAAATCAGCAATTTTGGATCGGTGATCAGCGCGCGGGCAATGGCGAGACGCTGCTTTTGTCCGCCGGAAAGATTGCCTGCATTCTCTTCCAGCAGCGTGTCGAAACCACGCGGCAGGCGCTCGATGAACTCCTCCGCTCCGGCCATCTTGGCAGCTTCAATGACCTCCTCGATCGTGGCATCCGGCTTGGTCGCTGCGATATTGTCCCGCACCGTGCCGCGAAACATGAAGTTGTCCTGCAACACGACGCCTATATTGGTGCGCAGATGGACAAGATCGATCTCACGACTATCGTGACCGTCCACCCGAATAATTCCCTGCTGGTTCTGATAAAGGCCCTGGATTAGCCGGGTCACGGTCGTTTTTCCCGATCCGCTCTTGCCCACGATGCCGAATACAGATCCAGGCTTGATGGTGAAGGAGATGTCATCGAGTGCAGGCGCTCCATCCGGCCCGTAGCGGAACGACACCTTGTCGAATTCAATCCGGCCGGTGAGCGTCGGGCTGATCCCCTGCCACGGCCGGATTGCTCCGGGCGCTGGTTCATGATCTCGCCAAGCATGCGCACGGACAGCGCCACCTCCTGGTATTCGTGCACCATGGTTACGATCTGCATGAGAGGGCTCGACACCCTCCCGGCCAGCATGTTGAACGCGACGAGCGTCCCAATCGTCATCGTATTGTCGAATACCGCAAGCGCCCCCAGCCCGATGATTGCGACGCCCATAAGCTTTTCCAAAAGGCCCGTCAGAGCTTGTGCGGCAGTCGAAATCTTGTCGACGCGGAAACGAAGCGAGATGGAGAGCGCGGACTGGTTGTCCCAGACCTTCCGCTGGCGTGGCTCCAGCGCCAGCGATTTCACCGTTCGCATGCCGTGTACGGTTTCGACAAGCAGAGCCTGCCTTTCTCCCTCGGCCTGATAGAGCGCCTGGAGGCGCCGCTGGAACGGCCCGACCAACAGAACCACGACCAACGAGACGAGGGCTGTGAACCCGAGAACCACAAGCGTCAGCTTCACGCTATAAAAGATCAGGATCGGCACGAAGACGAGCAGGGAGAGACTGTCGAGAAGTGTCAGGAATAGTCGGCCGGTCAGGAATTCTCTTATCCGGCCGGTCTGCTGCATGTGTTTCACCAGCACGCCTGCCGACGCCTGCTCGAACAGTGCTATCGGCAGGAAGAGCAGATGCCCGAATGTCTTGGTGGCGACACGGATGTCTATCCTGTTGGTCGCATAAAGCAGGATGTATCGGCGTAGAAAGGTGAACACGGCATCGAAGACCAACGCGATCGCGATCCCGACTGTCAGGACCGCCAAGGTCGCGTAGCTCTGGTGGATCAGAACCTTGTCGATAACGAGCTGGAAGAAGATAGGCGTCGCAAGCCCCAGCCCGTAAAGGATGATAGCAGCTATACCAACGTCGCGGAAAAGGCTGCGCTGGCGGATGATGTCCGGCACGAACCATCGCAGGCCAAATGGCTGGTTATCGTCTAGAAGGCTGTAGTTGCGCTTCACCAGGATCACGTGCCCGGCCCAGCTTTTCGAGAATTGCTCCTCGTTCAAGGTAATGAATTCGGGACGCTGCGCCAGAGGATCGAGAATGCTGATGCTCTCGTTCCCTTCGTGCACGGATGTGCCGGCGATCACGATCCAGTTGCCGTTCCGCAGTTCTGCAAGAACAGGAAACGCCTGTCCAAGCTTGATCAATGCCTGCCAGTTGAGGTTCAGGCTGCGTGCACGCAATCCAGCATCCCTAGCCATGCGCAGTAGCTGACGGGTCGTGACACTGGCCTGCCCAACATCATAGTCGTGGAGAAGCCGATCGGGCGAAAGGTCTACCCCATGATGGCGACTGACCAGGGCAAGACACTGCAGACCTGTATGTGCAACACCGCCCATGGCATCAGCCGCAATACTTGCCATCTCCGGTCAATTGAAATTGGGCGAGCTATTGGTCGGTGCCGGCTCAAGGATCTCGCCATTGACTGTCGGGATCTTGGTGACCGGCGCCCCTCCTCGTCTGACCGCACCCGCTTCCACGAGACCGCCCAGAGCCTTCTGCATCAAGTCGACAGCATTGGCGAATGCGTCTACGGGCATGATAATCCGCTGGCGGAAAGCCGGCTGGGGATTACCGTTTACGTCACGCTTGGTAGGTGAAAGAGACATCATGTCGAGCCGGACGATCGTGCCTGTCACGGTGATCTCGCCGATGCCGTCGCAATAAAGTTCGTCTGTCATACCAGCCTCCGTAATGTGAGAAATCCAAGTTATGAGATGGCGTGAGTGTGGCCGTGATGATGACCATGCTGCCAAGGTGGAAATGGATCGCGCAGCTCTACCCAACGGTCCGGTTCGAAGCGGCGTTCGTCACCGACCAGACAAGTGTCGAGCATGTAGCGAATATCATGTTCGGGGAGATCTACGCCGATGAAGACGATTTCCTGCCGGCGATCACCCCAGATGCTGCTCCAATGGTTGTCAAGCAAACGACGGAATTGTGCATGAGGCGGCCATAACGCCTTCGGCACGGTAGCCCACCAAAAGCCCTTTGCCTCGGTGCGCCGCTGTACCCCGGCAATGGAGAGAAGGCCTATGCAGTCGGGACGGGTTGCCAGCCAGAAATGCCCTTTTGCGCGAAGAAGCCCAGGCCATTCTTTCCGCAGGAACTGCTCCAGCCTGGAGGGATCAAATGGCCGCCGCGCCCTATAGACGAAGCTGTTTATGCCGTATTCCTGCGTTTCTGGAACATGGTCCTGCCACCCGTATAGCTCCTTGTGCCAAAGGGGATGGCGGGCAGCTTTCGCTTCACTGAAAAGGCCAGTATTCAGAATGGCGTCGAGCGGGATGCGGCCAAAGTCCGACTCCAGGATGCGGGCATCTGGGTTAAGTGCCGCAATGACGCACCGCACGGCGCGGCGCGTATCTGCATCAACCTCGGAAACCTTGTTGATGACAACAACATCGCAGAATTCGATCTGCTCGACGAGCAGGTCTATAAGCGAACGCTCGTCATCGCGGTCGCGCGTCTCGCCCCTGTCGCTCAACAGTTCGTCGCTTGAGTAAAGGTTGAGCAGATTTTCCGCGTCGACGACGGTGACCATCGTGTCGAGACTGGCAATATCGCATAGTGCAGCACCTGAAACGTCCCTAAAGGAAAAGGTCGCGGCAATCGGCAAAGGTTCCGCAATGCCGGTTGCTTCGATCAACAGATAATCAAAGCGGTTCTCATCCGCGAGGCGGCGCACTTCACCGAGAAGGTCGTCGCGTAGCGTGCAGCATATGCAGCCATTCGACAACTCAACCAGCGTTTCCTCTGTCATAGACAGATTGCCGCCACCCTCCCGCACGAGATCGGCATCAATATTGACGGAACTCATGTCGTTGACGATGACCGCGACGCGCAAGCCTTCCCGATTGCACAGGACATGGTTGAGTATCGTCGTCTTGCCGGAGCCGAGAAAGCCGGTGAGCACGGTCACGGGCAGCTTTTCTTGTGTCATCGTCGCCCTTCCCGCTAGGCAGCCAGTTGCGGCCGGAATGTGACGTCCACGTAGTAGTTCGTGCTGTTATAGGTGGCCTGCGGAAACAGACCACTCGAACCATAGGCGTAGACACCGTTGCCGCCACTGAGCGCCGACGACAAAGCATGCAGATTTCCGCTATCCAGCGAATTGCTGAAGAAGTTCTGCGTCGCCGAGTAGTAGCCGTTAGTGCTGTAGGAAACGACGTAGGTCGTGTCGGCGGCAATCGCCACGTCCGATGCCAGATCGACGGTCTGCCAGCCGCTGGCTGTCTCGTTTGTGAAGGTCGCGCTGGAGAGCAAGACACCATCGTCGGTCCATAGATATCCGGTATGCGGCCCTGTATTCGTGCTGCTTTTGTAGAAGCGGATGCTCTCGATCCAGCCCGCCGTATCGGCCTGGAATTTCATGCCGAGATTGACGGTATTGTAGTCGTCGACGGCGATCACCGAGGGAATATCTGCCGCGGTGAAGAGAGACTGCGTATTGCTGGGCGGATTTACGGTCAGCGATACCTGCGCCGACGATGTGCCGCCTTGTCCGTCCGAGATCGAGTAGGAGAAACTGGCCGCACCGGAATATCCGGCATCGGCAGTGAAGGTCACCGACTGGGTCGTGCTGTTGTAGGAGACGGTACCATTCACCGCATTGCCGACGCCCGTTATGACGAGCGGATCGGCGTCAGGATCATTGTCGTTGGCAAGCAACGTGGCTCCCGCAATCGTAAGCGCAGTGCCGGTGGTGGTGGAGAAGCCGCTGTCGGCAACAGCAACCGGCAAACCGTTCGCGGTGGAGGGCTCATAGAGAACATCGACCCAGTAGTTCGTCGAATTGTAGCTTTGTGTCGGGAAAAGGCTCGACGTTCCGTAGGCAAAGAGACCGTTCCCACCGGCGCTCGATGCGGATGGGGCGGAGATATTGCCGTTGGTCCGTGTCGTGTCGAAGTAGTTCGCCGTCGCCACATAGTTGCCATTGGAATGATAACTGACGACATAAGTCGTGCCCGCCGAAATCGTGACCGGCTGCGAGAAGGTCGCCTGCTGCCAGCCGCTGACGGTTTCCCCAGTGAAGGTGACGGTGGCGAGAAGTGCCCCCGTGCTCGACCAGAGCGAGCCTGTATGAACACCTATGTCCTGGGCGCTCTTGTAGAAACGTATCCCAGTCACCTGACCTCGCGTGGATGCGACAAACTTCATCCCTAGCTCGACAGAGCCCGGATCGTCTTCGCCGGAGGTAGGTGGCGTGTCAGCGGTGGTGAATAGACCCACTGCGGTCGGCGGAGGCCGAACGTTCAATTGCACGGTTGCGGATGACGTTCCGCCATTGCCATCCGTGATCGTATAGGAAAAGCTCGCCACGCCATGAAAGCCGTTGGTCGGCTTGAAATTGAATGTCTGGGTCTGCGCATTGTACGAGACCGTACCATTCGTGGCGCTGCCGGCGGAGAGCACCGAGAGCGGATCCCCATCCGGGTCATTGTCATTGGCAAGGACATATGAAGCGGCAATGCCTGCCGATATGTTCTGGTCGATCGAGATGCCACTATCGTTATTGGCAACTGGTGCTGTGTTGACGGTCGAGGATTGGAAGACCACGTCGACCCAGTAGTTGGTATCGTTGAAGCTGGTATTGGGAAAGACGTTGTTTCCGCTCCCATATGCGTAAACACCCGCTCCCTCGGAGACGCGGATCGGGCCACTGCTATGGCTCGTGCTGAAATAGCCGTCGGTCGAGGAATAAAACCCGTCGCTATGATAGGAGGCGACGTAGGTCACGCCAGCAGCGATCTGGACGGGACTTGAGAATGTTACCGTTTGCCAGCCGCTAAGCGATTCTCCGGTCGATATTCCCGTGGCGAGGCGTGTGCCATCCGCGGTCCACAGGCTGACCTGATGGTCGCCGATATTATAAAACCCCTTGTAGAAGCGGATGCCCATCACCGCGCCGGCAGAGGTCGTGTGAAAACGCATTCCGAGCTCGACGCTATCGCGATCCATCGTGGTCTCGACGAGAGGCGTAACCGCCTGTGTCCAGAGACTGGAGGTCGTCGGCAGGGAAACGCTGACCTGCTTGCCTGCGGAGGGCGCTTCCAGATTGACGCTGTCATCTACAGCACGCGACATGATCGTATAGGTGCCGCTGGCCTGTACGACCCAATTGAAGCTCCAGTTTTCGCGACCTGTGGCCTTGAACCAATGCAGGCCGCCATCCGTGGAAACCTCCACCCCTGCGACGATCCCGCCACCGAGATCCTGTGCTGTTCCTGTGATCTGCACATGCTGACCTTCTACGAAACTCGCGCCGATTATAGGCGACGTGATCGTCGATGTGGGTTTCAGATTGTCCATCGACTGGGTTGCGAGCACGAGGCTTGCGTCAATCGTCGTGGGCTGGATCCCCATGTCCGCAAACATGTTGATCATCGCTTGTTGGACATTGGGATCCGTCGGTGTCTCTGCTCCCTCGTGGTTGGTACTCAACCCCCAAGACCAGAAGACTGTGCCGGCACCGAAGACGAGGGCGCCGCTTTCCGCCCGATACATGGTCAGGCTATGAGCCGCCACGGCGCTTCCGACGCTCGTGCCATAGTCGCGCAGATAGGTGTCGACGGATATGCTGGAAAGCGACAGATTGACCAGGCCGGCGGGCCGGAAGCCATTCTCGACATCGGAATCCCACTCATATCCGAGAAGATTTTCCGTCAGCGTAAAGGTCTCACCCGGCAGAAGGTCCGCTATGTCCGTATTGCGCCAGAAGCGCAGATTGGAAAAATCGTAGGGGATCGAAATCGCGTCCTGACGATAGCTGTCCACGGTGAACATCGTGCCGGTCAGGGAGTTCTCCGGCTCCTGACCGGGATCGGCATAGCGAGGGTCGCGCCAGGTACCTGTCCCGATATCGCTAGGGTCGGTGCTTGTGCCCCAAGTCTCCTTGTAACAGACCATGGTCCTGTAGGGCGTGCCATTGCCGTCAATGCTGTTTTCCCAGCGGATCTTCCAATAGCATTCGTTGCCGCTCCAGAACGCGAGGTTGACGCCAGAATCGCGCGCGGCCTCGACATTCTCGCGCTGCTCGGCAGACCAGTATTCATCGTGCCCGACCGAAAGAAAGGCCTGGTGATTGAGCAGTTGGGCACCGTCACGCGTGGCGTCCACGCCTGAAATGTAAGAGACGTCATAACCGTTCTGCTCGAGCCACGAGATCGCAGCACTCTCGGCGCCGAAGATGAAATCGTGGGTGCCGCCGACAGGGCTCGTATTGGTGATGATCGGCCGGTTATAGCTGACCGCGGACGCCCTACCGATCGCTGTCAGGCCGCAACTACAGTTCGGCGGCATGTAGCCGACCATGTCCGCGGGATCGACGGGCACCTCGCCGTAGTAAAGGCTTGCCCCACCCCAGGCGTTATAGGCCTGCCAGGTCGTGTCGGAAGTCTGGAATACGATATCGCTGGTGGATCCGTCGTCGCGCACAATGAACGGAATTATGCTCTCACCACTTGTCCCATCTTCTCGGACCAGCTTGGCGAAATAGACGCCGGAAACCGCATCCTCCGGTATCTCCCAGCTTGCCGACACATCCCAGTTCCCGCAGTCGATAAGGCCGAGAGACATGTCGACGATGGGATGATCCTGTATCTGCGCCGTTTCAAGCGACTTCTCGATCGTTGCCACCTTGCGGGCGCCGTCGCCGCCATAGTAACCCATCCGGTAGATATCCAGCCGGTACTGGGTGGAGTCGGTGGCGATCTTGAAATCGACAGTCCCGCCGATATTGGTACTGATCTCGGTGGCGAAGCCCTGGATGTTGCCGTCACCGTCACCTTCGATACCCCACTCGCTCTTGGGATTGCCCTGCTTGAGGTTTTCAAGCGCGATCTTGTTGAGTGGCTCCGCTGCTGCCTCATTCACCTGAACAGACGACGAAATGGTCACGGCGTTGAACCCTCGGTTGTTGGAGTTCGTTGGGAAGGGGAGCCAGCCCGTCCGATGCTCCGAACCGCGCGCATAGCGTCAGCTGAAACCACCGGCCAAAAACCAGTACTTCAGCTACGTGCTAATTCGTCGTTCGGGATTTGGAACAAAGACTTACTGCCCAGATGCAGATATCTTGCCCGAGAACTCACGCAAGGGGGCGTTGGCAGTTCGGATGAGCAGGTGCTTTGCACATCCTCCAATGTGATAAGGCGTCTTTGTCTTAAAGCTATAGCTCCACCCGGTCCTACGGCAACTGATCACAACCAGCCCGGATGGGATCATCAATGCGCATCTCAGGCGTGCTTCCAGCAGACGATATGGATATGTCATCGGCATGGGTTGGCGATGATGGAGATAACCGACGTCAGAACCCCTGGAACAGGAAATCCGTCGCTGCGGTGATCTCGTCCTGGCGAGGGCTGAGGTCAACGATGGTCTCGCCTAGGAACCGTTTCGGTATCGATGCCATGGAAGGTATGAGGATCAGGTAGAATTGCCCATCGATTTCGACGCGCGGGCTGAGCCTGACGAAAATCGGTCCGATGTCGCTGGCCGGCATGACTGGTGCCACCACTCTCGTCTCGAGTGAATCCAATAGATCGGCCTGGAGATCCAGCACTAGGCCGTCTCTGCCCTTGAGTTTATGAACGTGAAATCGCGCCATCAGAAGCTGCGATACTCGTCGAGCGGGAGCCCATTCTTTTCGATGTAATCGTTATAGGCCCTGATCGCCTCAGAGTTTTCTTCCAGCCAGCGACGTTCGCGTTCAGCCTTCACGGCCTTCGCGATGCCGTCTTCGGCGGCGCGGGACAGGTTGATGTCCAGGTCACGGGCCTGAGACAGAAGCTCGCTGTCGAGCGAGAGATTGGCGGCTTTTCGGGACGCTGAGGGCATATTTAAAGGCCTCCATTCATGCGCAGATGATATGCGCATGAATGGAAAAGGCAAGAGCCTTGATGGCCAGCTTCAGTGGGTCTCAGCCGAAGGGCTTGTCGATCGAGTGGGCCGGTTCGGTGAAGAAGACCGGGCCGGTTTCGCTCATGTAGATGATGTCTTCGAGACGCACGCCGCATTCGCCGTAGATGGCGAGCATCGGCTCATCGGAGAAGACCATGCCGACTTCGAGCGGCGTCTTGTTGCCCCGAACCATGTAGGGGTCCTCGTGCATGTCCATGCCGAGACCGTGGCCGGTGCGGTGGGGAAGGCCTGGCACCTTGTAGTCCGGGCCGTAACCAGCATCGGTCAGCACCTTGCGGGCGGCGAAATCGACTTCTTCGCAGGGCGTGCCGAGCTTGGCTGCATCGAAAGCCGCACGATGGGCTTTCTGCTCCAGTATCCAGACCTCGCGCTGGCGGTCGGTCGGCTGGCCGAAGACATAGGTGCGGGTGATATCCGAGCAGTAACGATGGATATGGGCGCCGAGATCGATCAGCACCATGTCGCCGGTCTTCAAGGTCTGCGCATAGGGCACGCCATGGGGATAGGCGGTCGCTTCGCCGAACTGGGCAGCCGCGAAGATATGGCGCATGCCGAGCTTCTGATGGGCGGCGGCGATGAAGTCGGTTACTTCGGTCGTCGAGACACCTTCATAGAGCCCCTGCCAGACGGCCTTGTGGACGCCGAGGCTGGCGGTCATTGCCGCTTGAATGATTGCGATCTCGGTCTTGGACTTGATCTGTCGGCACTGGGCGATCATGTACTTGGCGCCCTTGACCTTCAGGCGGCTGCCGATATGGGCGGTGATCGGGCTCGAGAAGACGAAGGGCGTCGCCGGATCGAGGGCCAGCGTGTCGCCTTCGGCGACCAAGCCGCAGATCCGGTCGGCGACGAGCAGGGCCGGGTCCTCATGTTCTTCCCAGACGGCGATTTCGCCCGGAATGGTGATCAGTGTCTCGGTCTTCGGTTCCTCGAAAGCCGGGCTGATATAGATCGGCGCGCCGGAGGACGGGATGATCGCGCCATGCAGGCGTTCGCTGGCGCCGAGCGTGATGGCGGTAAAATAAGTGAGGCTGGTCGAGGTGTCGAGATAGACCGCCTTGACGCCTTCATCCTTCATCAGGCCCTGCAGCTTGGCGATGCGCGCGTTCAGTTCATCGACCGAAATCGGCGGAATGGCGGCGGCGATGTTTTCGAATTCGCCGAGCGACTGTTCGAAGGACTTGTAGACGGGGGCACTCATGCTGAAGCATCCTGTTGTAATCCTGCGGCGCCATCAAGCCACGCAGCGGTAGAATCGATGACCACTTATTCCGAATAATTGTAGTGTTTGGCAATGAAGATGCTGTGGCAATCCCAGCATCGCGGAAACCGCCTTGCAGATGGGCAGTAGGCGGCTTGAACGCCGGATCATGGCCAGAGGTACCCAAGGAAGGTCTTGAATGGGCGGTGGCTGCCTGGGAAGAAGAAGAGGCGAGAAGCTCCTTCTACGCGAGGTTCCCTTGTCACCTTCAATTTTCCCGCGCAGAATGCCTCATGTCTCCAGCCGCCGCAAATGAGCGGAAGCGCATAAAGCGGACTGACGCTCCTGGTGTCAGAAGCGCCGGTCCGCAGAAGGTTTTGGGACGATCACAGATCAGGGACGATCAAAGGAACCGTGACGAACGCGGGTATTGCCGAGCGGTCCGCGGGTGACGGAAGCGCCGCCGCATTTTTCGGGACCGCAACCACCGACTGCCGCGCGGCCACCGCCATTCGGGCCGCGGGTCACGGCTGCACCGCCGCAATTTCCGTCATGGCAACCACCTGCTGCGGCACGGGCGCCGCCATGCGGACCACGGGTGACGGCGGCGGCACCGCAGCCATTCGGACCGCAGCCCGCAACGGCCTTGCGCGAGCCGCCGTGGTAGTAACGGTCCCAATGACCGTACCAGGGCTGCGAATGATAGTGGAATCCCAGTATGCGACGCTGAAGGCGACGGTGGCGATGCCGATCACCGGCACGATCGATGACGTCAGAACGGTCTGCTGGCCGTTGTAGTTGACATAGATATAGCTTGCCGAGACCCAGCCGCGGGCGCCGGCCCAGCTGACGTCGCACCAGGTCCGGTCGCCGCTGCAGCCATAGATGACGAGCGAGGCGCTCTGCGGCATGACGCGGACGACCGGATATTGGGTGCTCGGACCGGCGCGAAGATTGACGCTGGTCACCGCGACGCCATTGGTGGCGGCGGACGCCTTCGACATGCCGCCGAGGGAAAAGATGAGGGTGAGTGCAAGCATCAGGGCGGTTACGGCCTTGCTTGCGTTGAAATAGTGCTTGGCGGTGCGGATTGGATTGCCTGACAGCATATCCGCTCGACTGCCTCCCATGGAATGCTGGATGAACATGAAAATATCGGCTCCTTGCGTTGAAGATGGAGCCAGTGTCGCGGGTCAAGTTTGATCCGCTGTTTCAGGTTTGATGCAGAAGATTACAGCGTTGCTTGTGATCATCCCGGATGCCTGGAAAGGGGCTGTAACAAACTGCAACATTTCTGCAATCGCCGGGAAAATCCCTTGCCCACCTTATGCAAACCCGCCGCGCTGCGCGCGGCAGGCGGTTCATGGAACCGGGAAGATGATCTTCGGCGAGGGCATATCGATGGCAATGCAGACAAGGGTCGCGAAGAGGACAGGTTTCGTCTCTCCGAGTATTGGCTATCTCGGGATCGCGATGCTCGTCACATCCTGCACGACAACGCCGGCGCATTATCAGGAGCTTGCCTCGACAGCCCAGCTCCATGCCAATACGAGCAACACGGACAAGCGGGTGGCCTTCAATACGTCGCTTGATCCCAAGGCGCTCAAGGCCTATTCGGCCGTAGCGCTCGAGCCCGTTCGTATCTATCGCGGCGCGGACCACCAGTTCGGCAACCTGTCGGAAAACGGAAAAGCGGATCTCGCCAGGCATGCGGACCGGAAGTTTGCCGAAGAACTGCGCCGACACGGGCTTGTGACCGGGACCGCCGGTGCGCCTTCATTGCGCATGCGGGTCACGATCACCGGAGCGCAGACCAGCGTGCCGGTTCTCAGCACCGCCACGAAGGTGACGCCGGTCGGCTTCGCGCTCAACGGCCTCAAGATGGCCGGTGACAAGGAAGCACGCTTTTCCGGTGCGGTGATCTATGCCGTCGAACTGTTCGATGCGCGCAATGGCGGGCTGATCTATGCCTTCGTCACGCGGCAATATCCGAACGCCTTGAACATTCCTGCGAGCGTGCTGCCGCTCGATGCCGCCAAGGCGGGGATCGATCGCGGCGCGTCGACGACAGCCACGTCGCTGAAGGGATTGTTGGCACCGCGCACGGCAAGGAGCGGCCCATGACCGCGCCGACCGCATTTTTGTCATCGCGGTGGCTCTCGCTCCGCTTCGCTCGCGAAATCGCCGAGAAGCAGCGAGAAGCCGATAAGGCTGACGCCATAGAGGCCGAGATCCAGCGCCATGAGCAGTCCGGCCAGTTCGAGATCTCCATGCGGCCATTGGAGCGCGAGGAACCCACCGATGCCGATCGCGGGGGCGCCTCCGGCGATCAGCCAGTGGCAACCGCGCATGTCCCGGAAGATGTAGCCGCAATAGCAGCGCATAGCGCCGGTGGCGATGACACCCGCAAAGAAGAAAAGCGCCAGGATGGCAAGCTGCGGGGAGGGCTGGTGAGGGCGAACAGGCCGAAGAACAGATAGAACGTGGCGACCATCCCCCAGGCGGGAAGCTGCATGCGTTCCCGGACCTGCCAGGCGATGACGAGCTGGAGCAGGCCGGTGACGCAGAGGATCAGCCCGATGACCGGCCATGAGACGACGTTGAGGGCAACGACGTTGCAGCTGAACATGAAGCCGGCTGCGGCGGTCAATATGCCCATAACGAGGATGGTTGCCTGTCGCCTTTTCAGCGTGACGAGCGTACGGGCGGCGGGAAGATTGCGGACCGGGAAAGACATGGATGACCTCGACGACATGAGTTTCGCCGACCATGCCTCCTGCGTTTTGCTGCTTGATGCCGTCGGTGTGACGGAATGTTACTGTCAGGCAGTCCAGATGGATGAAGAGAGTCGGAAGATATGGAAGAGACAGTGAAAATCCTGGTGGTCGAAGACGATCCGGAAATCCGCGATCTGCTCGACGAGTTCCTGACGGCCGAGGGCTATCTGGTCCACACCGCCGACAGCCCGCCTTCGGCCGACCGGCTGGTGGAGCGCAAATGGCCCGACCTCATCATTCTGGACCTGATGATGCCGCGCGAAGACGGCCTGTCCTTCTGCCGCCGTATCCGCGCCAAGTCGCAGGTGCCGATCATCATGCTGACGGCAAAGACCGAGGAGATCGACCGCATCGTCGGCCTGGAATTCGGTGCCGACGATTATCTCGGCAAGCCGTTCAATCCGCGTGAACTGCTGGCCCGCATCAAGGCGGTGCTGCGGCGGACGAATCCGCATTCGGGACATACGGAGGGAGGATCGGGCATCAAGCGGTTTGCCGGCCTCGTCGTCGATCCGGAGGCGCGCAGCATCACGACCGAGGAGGGCACCGTCGTGCCGCTGACGACAACCGAGTTCGACCTGCTTGCCTGCTTTCTGGAACGGCCGCGGCGCGTGCTGTCGAGAGACCAGCTGCTCGATTATACACGCGGCTCGACGGCGGAAACCTATGACCGGACGATCGATGTCGCCATCTCGCGGCTGCGGACCAAGCTTGCCGCCTGCCTGCCGCCCGACGTGCAGGTGATCACCACCGTGCGCAATGCCGGCTATCTCTTCAACCCGACAGTGACAAACGGTTAGGCTGAATGAGAAAAATCGGCATCGTCGCCAGAATTGCACTGATCGTCACGGCTGCGCTGTTCGTCAGCCAGCTCGTGGTGGTGATTTCCTATCTGCGTCAGGGCGAAAAGTCACCGACACCGCCCTATGCGATCGCCGAGCGCATCTCCGATGTGGTCCGTCTGCTGGACGAGACCAGCGCCGCCACACGGGAGGATGTGCTTTCGGTGGCAAGCGTCTCCGGCTTCCAGGTCTCAGTCTACCCGCGGATCCCGCCAACCTTCGAGGATGATTTCAGCTTTTCGCGCATGCGCGTCACGGCCCAGAAAATGGTCAACGACTATGATCCGACCAGGATGGTCAGGGCCGGTGTGATTGCCACGGGGGAGGAAGGCGGAGCAACTTCACTCTCGCCCTCGCCGTCGGGCTGAAAAGCGGCGAAGTGGCTGTCTTCACGGTTTCCGACGAGACGACGCTCAGGGTATGGAATGTGCCGATCGGCTTCCTCGCCGGCTTCTTCGGCATTGTCGTCGCGATCATCGCGGTGCTGGCCGTCGCGCGCGAAACGAGGCCGCTGGCAAAGCTGGCGCAGAGTATCGACGAGCTCGGTAACCGGATCGAGCCGGTGCAGGTGAAGGAGCGCGGCGCGCGCGAGCTGAGAACCCTGATCCGCGCGATCAACAACATGCAGGAGCGCATTCTCGGACTGATCAACAACCGCACTATCTTTCTCGGGGCCGTGTCCCACGACCTGAAGACCTATCTGACGCGCTTTCGCCTGCGGCTGGAAATGATGCCGGCGGGTGCCCATCGTGACAAGGCGATCACCGATGTCGAGGCGATGGAGCAGCTGCTGAGCGATGTGCTTCTGTTTGCCAGCGATGCCTCGGCGAAATCCGCGGCGGAGACGGTCGATCTCAACGAGGCGGTCAGGCGCTGTGCCGCAGAGGCCGACCCTGCAGGTGGGCGTATCGAGGTTGAGCCCTCACGCGAGCGGCTGGACGTCCGGGTGCCTCAATCGGCGCTGGCCCGCGTGATCGACAATCTCCTGTCCAACGCGCTGCGCTATGGCGAGCAAGCCAGGGTGTTGACGCAACAGCGTGAGGACATGGCCTGTGTGATCGTCGAGGATGACGGGCCGGGGGTCCGGGAGGAGGATCTGGCACTCGTTTTCGAACCGTTCTTCCGCGCCGAACCATCGCGCAATCGAGCACACGGAGGCACGGGGCTCGGGCTTGCGATCGTCAAGCAGATCCTCGACGCGCATGGCGGGACGATTGCGCTATCCAACAGGAAAGCGGGGTCGGGGCTCGTGGCGACAGTCTGCCTGCCGCTCGCCAATGTTTCAGACCACACGCAGAAGGCATTGAATTGAAATAGTTCTGCAGACGCCGGCAAATATCAACAGGCTACGCAAATGCTCCAACCGAGATCAAGGAGTTGAAGACGTGGCCGAAGAAACGACGATGTCCAGACTGGATATGCTCAAGGATCCGCTGATCCGCCAGGTGATGAAAGCCGATGGCGTGCGGGTATCGGAACTCTCCGCGCTGATGACCAGGGTCGCGGCGCAGCTCGATGGCGGCGATGCCGAGCGCCGGCAGCCGGAAGTCTATTCCATGGAGGAGATCGAATGCCGGTCCGATCCGCGCTTCGAGCCGTCAAGCCGGCTATTGCGGATGGAATGCTCCTGGACCATGCATTGAAGTGAGGGCCGGACGTGGAAACGCTCCTTCCCTCCGTCATGCTAACAGCGTCAGATCGACCTCATCTCCTGGCGGCTGGGCGTGAAGGACTGGCCGTCCCGCTCCTCGCTGGATGTGGCGAGGCAATCGAGCAGCTGTTCGCGCAGGTCGAAGAGCGCACCGGCAAGGACGCCACCATCCTCCTTGAAGACATAGGCAAGATCGGCGACCTCGGTGAAGGCCGTAGCCTCGGCCACGCAATCGAGGCCGAGCGTGTCGTCCTCCGGGATGTTCTGGGGGCTCGCCTGGGGGATTGCGCGCGGGATGGAAAGACGGTCGCTTTGAGCGAGATCGGCTGCGCTGGTCATGGCATGGGAGATGGCGAGAAGGCTTGCCATGGCAGCCATGCCGAGAACGGCCTTGCGGATGGGAAAGCGCATTTCGACGTCCTTTCGTTGATCGATACCGTTCGCAGCCGCCGGCGATGCCGGCCGCATTGCATGGTCTACGGTTTCAAGGAATAGGGGCCGTTCGGGCCCTGGATGACGGTTTCTTTGACGGGAGCCGGGGCACCACCTGCGGGAGGGCGGACCTTTATCCCGGCAGGTGGTGCCCGACATGACGGTGGGGTCCGCAGCGCTCCGCGCCAGCCACGACACGCTATGGACGCTGCGGACCCCGGAAATCCGTCAGTTCTTACGCTTCGCCATCAGTTCGGCGATAGTGGTCGAGCACTGCTCGGAAAGCTGCGCCTTCTTTTCCTGCACGCAGGCGAGCACTTCTCCACCACCCGGCTTCGCATTCGGGCACAGGGTCTGGATGTCTTGCTTGCAGTTGTCGCGCAGCGCCATCTTGTCGGACATCGACATCTGCTGCGCGGAGGCCGTACCGGCGGTCATCAGGAAAATTGCGGTCAGATATTTATGCACGTGATTATCCTCGTGGTTCGTCAGGTTTTAGAGGATCGCGGCCCGATGTGCCTGCAGGGACAAGCGCACCGTGTCGCGATGGAGACGTTTTTCGCCTCCATTTGTCGCGTGCGGATTTCCTGTTTGTTACGGTAGTTTGCGTGGGACCGCGGCTCAGATCTCGGAATCGAGAATGCAGCACTGTTCCGGCATGGGAACGAGAACGGCCTTGTCGCCGGGCTCGAACGGTTCGGACAGTGCACCATTGGCGGTGATTTCGCCGGCCGCCGTCCCGCATTTGTACTGATAGGCGCGGCCGAGATAGGTGCGGGTGCCGAGCGTGGCGGGCACGCCTTCGCCATCGCGGCGCACGACGAGGCCGTCGGGACGGGTCGCGAGGACGAAATCGTCCTTGATCGGGCCGAAGACGTCCTGCAACAGATGCAGCTGCGCGCCGCCTGCGGCCTCTGCCGTGACGATCGCGCCGTCGCGGGAAACGACCTTCATCGGGATCAGGTTCTCGAAGCCGACGAAACGGGCGACGAATGCGTTGGCGGGCTTCTGATAGAGCACTTCCGGCGTGTCGAGCTGCATGATGCGGCCGGCATTCATGATCGCGACGCGGTCGGAGATCGAGAATGCCTCTTCCTGGTCATGGGTGACATAGAGCGAGGTCGTGCCGTTCGCCTTCTGCAGCTGGCGGATCTCGACGCGCATGTCGACGCGCAGTTTCGCATCGAGGTTGGAGAGCGGCTCGTCGAACATCAGGAGCGGCGGTTCGATGACGAGGGCGCGGGCAAGCGCCACACGCTGCTTCTGGCCGCCCGAAAGCGCGGCGGGCAGGCGGTCGGCAAGGTTGGAAAGGCCGACGCGTTCCAGCATGGCTGTCGCGCGCTTGGCACGGTCGGCAGCGGAGACGCCGCGTTGTTTCAGGCCGAAGGCGACATTGTCCTGTACCGTCAGATGCGGGAAGAGCGCGTAGTTCTGGAAGACGAGGCCGATATCGCGCGCATGAGCTGGCAGCGTGGTGAGGTCACGATCGCCAAGGCGGACATGGCCGGAGGTCGGTTGCAGGAAGCCGGCAACGATCCTGAGCGTCGTCGTCTTGCCGCAGCCGGAGGACCCGAGCAACGACACAAGTTCACCGGCGGCAACCGAGATCGACAGGTCTTTGAGCACCTGGGTCTGGCCGTAATGAGCGGAAAGGTTTTCGATGGTCAGCGATACGGTCAAGGCTGGTCTTCTTATCTTATTTGGTCAGGAAGGTGAGGCCGAGGGTCGCCTCGACGATGGCCATGACGCCGACGGTGACGAGCATCAGGAGCACGGAAACGGAAGCGATGGTCGGGTCGAAGAACTGTTCCATATGGGCCAAGATTTGGATCGGCAGGGTGGAAATGCCGGGGCCTGTCAGGAAGACCGAGATCGACACGTCGTTGATCGAGGTGATGAAGGCCAGGATGAAGGCGGCGATGACGCCAGCGCGGATATTCGGCAGGACGACCGTCATGAAGGTCTTCAGCGGCGGGCAACCGAGGCTGATGGCGGCTTCCTCTACGGAAAAATCGAATGAGGCGAGCGAGGCACCGACGACGCGTACCGAATAGGGCAGGACCAGCAGCGCATGGCCGATGATCAGG
Organism: Terrirhizobium terrae; assembly: GCF_030323265.1. Taxonomy (GTDB): domain Bacteria; phylum Pseudomonadota; class Alphaproteobacteria; order Rhizobiales; family Rhizobiaceae; genus Neorhizobium. Next base: position 363,154 of record NZ_CP104990.1, on the reverse strand, counting down.
CTCGGGTAGATCGGCAGGCCGAGCCCGATCGTAATCGACTTAAGCAGCGAGAAGCCGAAGACGATCTCCGGCACCAGGATGGGGAGGACGAAGAGCGTGCCGAGCCATTTCGGCAAGCCGACCCGGTAGCGGTTGAGCGCATAGGCCGCCGGGATGCCAATCAGGAGTGAGAGCGCGGTGCCTAATATCGCCACCTGGAAACTGGTGATCGCGGTGTTGCGGAAGGCCGAAATCTCGAAAATGTTGGCGAACCAGCGCAACGTCAGGCCCTGCGGTGGGAAGGTCAGGTAGGTCGTGTCGCTGAGCGACGCACCGACGATAATAACAAGGGGCGCGAGCAGGAACAGGAAGACGAGGATGGCGAAGGCGCCGAGGAGCGGGTGGATACGGGCTACCATGACTTACACCGCCCCCATTACACGGCCATTGGGTTGAGACGCCGCGCCATGCGGCTCATGATCGAAACGACCACGATGGTGATGACCACCATGATCGCCGCGATGGTGGAGGCGCCGACCCAGTCGAAGGTGACCATGGCGCGCTGGTAGAGAAGCGTGCCCATCATCATCATCTGCTCGCCGCCGAGAAGCTGTGGCGTCGCGTAGGAGGTGAAGCTGCCGGTGAAGACCAGCACCGCGCCGACGATGAGGCCGGGCACCGCCAGCGGCAGGAGGACCTGAAGGAAGGTGGCGATCGGCTTTGCGCCAAGCGAGGCGGAGGCTTCCACGACATCGCGCGGAATGCCTTCGAGAACGCCGGTCAAAGTCAGGATCATCAGCGGCACGAAGAGATAGACCATCGCGACGATGACCGAGCCTTCGGTATAGAGCATCGACAGCGGCTCGGAGATGATGCCGAGCGACATCAGAGTATCATTGATGATCCCGTTCTTGCCGAGAATGATCAGCCAGGCGAAGGAGCGCACCACGACGCCGGTGAGCAGCGGGAAGACGGCGGCGATGATGGCGATGGATTTCAGCCGGCCGGGCATCTGGGCGATCACATAGGCGGTGAGGAAGCCGATGACGAGCGAGATCGCCGTGGTGATCAGCGCGATGCGGAGCGTACGGTAGAGGATATTGGTACGGAAGCCGCTGTTGAAGAAGGCGGTATAGGTCGAGAAGCCGCCCTTCGGCTCGCCGAATGTCGTGGCGATGGTGGCGAGGACCGGGACGACAAGCAGTGCCACGACGAGGATCGTCGCGGGCATTGTCAGGCCCCATTTGGCAAATTTGTTCATGGGATAGTTATCTCATTCAGTGCGTTTCCCCCTCATCCGCCCTTTGGGCACCTTCTCCCCGAGAGGGAGAAGGAATGTGCCGCCCCGCTGGCCTGCTTCCTCTCCCCAGCGGGGAGAGGGTGGCCGAGCGAAGCGGAGGCCGGGTGAGGGGGCGCTGTCTTTTAAAGCTCACGCCGACGGTTCGCTCACTGCGCGAACAGCTCGTTCCACTGGTCGATCCAGTCGGTCTTGGCCTCGTTCAGCTTGGCATAGTCGATGAGCGTCAGGGCACCGACCTGTTCGGCGCCGTAGGTCCAGGTCTTGGCCTGTTCCGGTGTCAGCTCGACCTTGGTGTTGATCGGTGCGTCGACGCCCTGCTCGGCTTCCTTCTGCTGGACTTCTTTCGACAGCACGAAGTTGATGAACTGGTAGGCGAGCTCGACGTTTTCCGACCCCTTGGGGATATTGACCGTGTTGAGCGTTGCGATATCGCCGTCGGTAAGCTTCGCCCAGGTCATGGTCGGCACGGCGGCCTGCATGGAGGCGAGCGTGAAATCCTGGGCGATGGCGACGCGGACTTCGCCGGTGGAGATGAGGTTCACCAGCTCGGAGCCGGTATTGTAGTTCTTCACCACATTCGGCTTCAGTTCCTCGATCGCCGAGAAGGCGCCTTCGCTATCCTCGAATGCGTCCGACTGCGCGTGCTTGCCGGCCTGCATCACGACCATCGGGCCGGCCGTGGTGGTGATGCCCGGCAGGGAGATCGACTTTTCGAGATCGGCGCGCCACAGATCGTTCCAGGAGGTGATGGCCGGATCGACCTTGGCTGCGTCATAGACGATGCCGACGCGGCCGATCGTGTAGGCCGGGCCGTACTTACCCTGCGGCTGGCGGCCGAGCTCATAGATTTCCGACAGGTTCGGGATCTTGGCTGGGTCGATTTCCATGAACTGCCCCTGCTCGATGCCGAGCTGGGAGAAGCTGTCGGAGAGATAGATGACGTCGACGCCCTTGCCGTCACGCAGGCGCAGCTTGTTCAGGCGGTCGGCATTGTTGCCGGTTTCGAAGACGATGTCGCATCCGCAAATCTTCTTGAACGGCTCGATGATGTTGGCGTTCATCTTCTCGCCGTTATAGCCCCACCACGAAATGGTGAGGGTCTTCGACTGAGCGCTTGCGGAGACTGTGCCGGCGAGCGAGGCGATGACGGCGAGTGCCGAGACGCGGAGAAGACGGGAAACGTTCACGAGACGAAGACCTTTCGGGAAACCGGTTGACCGGGATCACCCCGGACTTTTGGGGGCAATTCTATTTTTTGTGCCGCTTGCCTGCAAGCCTGTTTACTGAGCAGTCCACGGTTTTGGCGGCAGCGGGCAAGGGCAGCGCGGTTTACACCGTCAGTCGGCGAGACTAGGTTCCGGCCGAAATCAAGAGGCCCTTCATGACCCATGCTGCACCCACACTTCCCGACGATCTGCTGATCAACGCCGCCGACGAAGTGGTAATCCGGCAGGACCTAGTGCTGACCGCGCTCGGCAAACGGCCTGCGGACACTCTGCTGAGAGTAGGCAAGCTGCTCGACGTGCACAGCCGCACATGGCTCGACGACCAGGAAATCGTCATCAAGGGGCGGCGCATCGCCTATGTCGGTCCGGCAGGCTCCTATACGGGCGAGGTCGCCGAGCGCATGCATGAACCCGATCTCTGGGCAGTGCCGGGCTTCGGCGAGGCGCACAAGCATATCGAGAGCTCGCATCTGACGCCGGAATACGAAGCGGCGCTCGTCATGCCCCATGGCGTGACCTGGGTTTGCGAGGCAAGCCATGAGTTCTCCAACGTCAACGGCGCGAAAAACCTCGAGTTCTGGCTGACGGCGCGGCGTGCCGGTTCGCCTATGAAGATCTTTCCGCTGCCGGGCTCGGCCGTGCCGCCGACCGCTTATGAATGGGGCGGCGGGCATTTTGGCTATGACGACCAGAAGCGGTTCCTGAATGAAAGCCTGATGGTGGCGGGGCTGGACGAGGTCATGGACTGGCCTTCCATCACCGACCCTTCCAACCCGTCCTATGATCGGCTGTGGGGCATGATCGGCGCGACGTTCGAGAGCCGCGGCGTTGTGGAAGGCCATGGCGCGGGCCTGCGCGATCTCGCCTCGATCAATGCCTTTGCCGCAGCCGGTCTCGCCTCCGATCACGAGGGGTGGTTCCTGGAGGAAGTATGGGACAAGCTGCGACACGGCCTATTCATCGAACTCCGGCCTCATTCGCTGCCAGAAGTCATCGGCGGGCTGATCGATAAGGGGCTTTCCGACTGGTCGCAGATCGCCTTCGTCACCGACGACCGCAGCGCTTCCGACACGCTGAAGATGGGCGCCACTGATTACAATGTGCGGCTTGCGATCGAGAATGGGCTTTCGCCGGAAATCGCTATCCAGTGCGTCACCATCAATCCGGCACGGCATATGCGCCTGACGCCCTGGGTCGGTTCGATCGCGCCCGGCCGGTTCGCCGACATCGTTCTTCTCGACGACGTGCAGAAACTGTCGATCGCCAAGGTGTGGGCGGACGGGAAACCTGCTTCGGAAGGGAAGGCATTCATCGGGTCTCTGCCGAAGATCGACTGGCCGGACTGGGCGACCAGGACGGTGACGATAGAGCGCGAAGTCACGGCGGAGGATTTCCGCATTGCTGCGCCGGAGGGCCGTGAAACTGTCCAGGCGGCGCTGCTGCGCCCTTCCACTGGTCGGATGACTTTATCACCATGGAATTGCCCGTGGTTGATGGCGTGGCCCAGCGCGATCATGACCGTAACGTCACCAAATTCTCGATCGTCGACCGGTTTTCCGGTGAGGCGAAGGTGTCGAAAATGTTCTGGCTCGGCACCGGACCGCGCACGCCGGACACGGCGCTCGGCTCAACGCTCGGTCACGACAAGCACAATATCTGGGTTGTCGGGTCCTCCGACGAAGCCATGGCGATGGTGGCCAACGAATTGAAGGCGCAGCAGGGCGGCTGGGTCCTGGTTTCCGGTGGCAAGGTGATTGCCCGCGTCCATTATGAAGTGGGCGGGCTGATGACGGCAAGGAGCGCCGAGGCGCTCGATGCCGAGATGCTGGCGCTCTACAAGGCGGGTGAGACCATCGACTGGATGTACGAGCCGACGTTTTCGCCGCGCTGGTGGCCGGGTTTTCCGGAGCGGCTTTCATTCGCGACCCTGACCTGCTCGCCCTGGCGCTGGGTTCTCGTCGCACCGTCCGAGCGCGCGCCGGAAGGTTTCGTCAACGTCCTGACCGGCGCAACCCACCCCGTGGTCTGGTAGCGGCCAATCTTTTTACGAAAGGCGCTTGCACCTCTAGTGACTAGAGGTCCTAGAAGGGTCACTCGATGCAATAGGCGGAGAGTGACATGGCAGACGGAACCACCCATCAGGCGCGCTACAAGGTCGGCGGCATGGATTGCGCCAGCTGCGCGACCAAGATCGACACGGCCGTACGGCGCATGCCCGGCGTGGCGGACGTTTCCGTCTCGGTCGCCGCCGGTACGATGACGGTCAGCCATGACGACCGCGTTGATCTTGCCGCGATGGAGAAGAAAGTCTCCGGCCTCGGCTATCCGCTGCGGGCACTCGGTAAGAAAGGGCGGGGCGCGGCCGTCCTATCCCCTTCGGCTCAGCTGGACACCTCCCTTGAAGCAGGGGAGATCGGCAAGCCGCACGAACACGGTCCAGACTGCAATCACTCCCACGGCGGCGGGCATGACCATGCTCATCACAGTGGTGGGCATGATTATTCCACACCCGCGGAAAACGAGATCGAAGGCCTGCACGGGCATGATCACGGCCCGATGGATGGCCCATGGTGGGCATCGAAGAAGGGGCGGTTGACCATCTTGGTCGGGCTGGCGCTGGCCGTAGCTTACGGCCTCGGGCATCTCATCCCAGCCTATGAGACCTACATCTTCACCGCGGCGATGCTGATCGGCCTCGTGCCGATCGCGCGCCGGGCGATCATTGCCGCATTCGCCGGCACGCCTTTCTCGATCGAGATGCTGATGACGATTGCGGCTGTCGGAGCTGTGATCATCAACGCGTCCGAGGAAGCGGCAGCGGTGGTCTTCCTGTTCCTCGTCGGTGAACTTCTGGAAGGGGTTGCCGCCGGCAAGGCGCGCTCCAGCATCCGGAGCCTGACGGCACTCGTGCCGAAGACGGCGCTTGTCGAGGAAAACGGCAAGACGCGCGAAGTGTCGGCCGAAAGCCTTGCCGTCGGGTCAGTAATTCTGGTGCGGCCGGGTGACAGGATTTCCGCCGATGGGACCATCACCGCCGGTGAGAGCGCGATCGACGAAGCGCCGGTAACAGGCGAGAGCACGCCGGTTTCCAAGGGCGAAGGCGAGGAGGTCTTTGCCGGCACGATCAACGGCGACGCCGCCCTTCGCGTGCGAGTCACGGCTGCGGCCGAGGACAATACGATCGCCCGCGTCGTGCGGTTGGTGGAGGAGGCGCAGGAGAAAAAGGCGCCGACCGAACGCTTCATCGACCGTTTCTCCCGCTATTATACGCCGGGCGTGGTCTTGGTTGCCGCGCTGGTTGCGATCCTGCCGCCGCTGCTGGCGGGAGCGGAATGGGGCGAATGGGTCTACAAGGGCCTCGCCATTCTCTTGATCGGCTGCCCCTGCGCGCTGGTCATCTCGACACCGGCGGCAATCGCTGCATCCCTGTCCTCCGGGGCGCGTCGCGGTCTGCTGCTCAAGGGTGGTGCCGTCCTGGAAAATCTCGGCCGGCTGACGGCGGTGGCGCTCGACAAGACAGGCACGCTGACGTCAGGCAAGCCGCAGGTGACCGACGTGATCGCCTTCGGCCGCAACGCCGACGACGTGCTGCGGATTGCCGCCGCACTGGAGACGGGGTCGAGCCATCCGCTGGCGCACGCGATCCTGGCCAAGGCAGCCGAATACGAATTGGATATCCCGGCTTCGAGCGACGCGAAGGCCTTGGGTGGCAAGGGCGTGACAGCGATCGTCGAGGGAGAGGAGGTCTTTCTCGGCTCGTCGAAGGCCGCGGCCGAGCGTGTGTCGCTGCCAATGGCCCATGTGCGCCGTATCACCGGTCTGAACGATGAGGGCAAGACCGTCTCGGTGCTGGTCGTCGGCAAGGTTCTGGCCGGTGCGATCGCCATGCGCGACGAACCGCGCGCCGACGCCAAGGCAGGGCTCAAGGCGCTTGCCGATGCCGGGGTGAAGACGGTGATGCTGACGGGCGACAATGCCCGCACGGCCGCAGCGATCGGCAGGGATCTCGGCATCGAGGTGCGTGCAGAGTTGATGCCTGAGGACAAGCAGAGGATCGTCGGCGAGCTGCAGCGCGAGGGGTTCGTCGTCGGCAAGGTGGGTGACGGTATCAACGATGCCCCGGCGCTGGCCGCCGCCGATATCGGCATCGCCATGGGTGGCGGCACCGATGTTGCGCTGGAGACGGCGGATGCGGCCGTGCTGCACGGGCGTGTATCGGATATCGCCGCCATGATTGATCTGTCGAAGCGGACGATGCGCAATATCTGGCAGAACATCACCATCGCTCTGGGGCTGAAGGCGGTGTTCCTGGTGACGACGATCATCGGCGTCACGGGCCTCTGGCCCGCCATCCTCGCCGATACCGGCGCCACCGTGCTGGTGACGATCAATGCGCTGAGGTTGCTGCGAAGATAGATCGAGGCTTCAAGCGCTGGCGGCGATGACCGGCTTCGGCCGGGGCCTGACCGCTACAGGAGGATTGCGCATCCCGTCCGCGACGACGACGCTGCCGTGGCCGAAGGATTTGGCGTGATAGAGAGCGGCGTCAGCCGCAACGATGGCTGCGTCGCAGCTGGTTTCCCTGCCGCTGACAAACTTGACGCCGAAGGAGGCGGCAATTGTCACTTCGCATCTCGACAGTGCTATTGCCTGCGAGAGGGATTTCGAAAGATCGCGGCAAGCCTTGTCCGCCTGTTCGGTTGTCATGCCGGGCATAAGGATGGCGAATTCGTCGCCGCCGAGGCGGAAGAGGCGGTCGATGTCGCGCGTGCCGATCTGGAGCCGCGAGGCGATCACTTTCAGCAGTTCGTCGCCTATGGCATGACCATGGGTATCGTTGACCGCCTTGAAGCCGTCGAGATCGAGACAGACGACGGCAAGCGATCCCGTTTTGGCAAGCCGCGTGAAGGTTGGTTGCAGAAGCGAGCGATTGGCGAGGCCGGTGAGGAAATCATGGGTCGCCGCATGGCGCATCTGTCTCTCGCGGGAAACCAACACGCGCGCGGCGCGACGGGATACGCTAAGGGTCCAGAGGCCGGCTGCCAGCAGCACTGCGCCTACGGTAACGATGAGGGGCAGCGACTGGCGCAGAATGTCGGCTGCCGGTGTCGGCGGCAACCAGGACAGGACCTTGATGTCGCCGGCGGCATCGATCGCGATCTTGACCCGCGCCCGTTCCGGCGCCACCTGCGACAGGGGGCTGAGACGGGCGTCGTCGAGCAGAAAACGGGTGCCGAAGAAGTCTTGCAGGCTGCCGCTGATCGGCATGGCGGTGATCAGGATCGGCGCGCGTTCGCCCTTGGTCTTGACGGTGCCGAAGTCCGGCTGGAACAGGGATGCGGTCATCAGCACCGCATCGTCGCCGAAAACCTCTATCCGGCTGACTGTCAGCGGCTTGGGAATGCCATTGACGACGCGCCCCAATTCCCGCGAGCGTATATCTGCCACCAGCCCCGAGGCGTCGGCGATGATGGAATCTGCGCCCCTCTCGAAAAATGCCCGGCCTCTGACGCTGTCGTCGGTGCGCTGGTAGACAAGCTTATCGGCCTTGTCGACTACAGCGACGAAGCGGGTGCGAGAGGTGCCGATCAGCGAGGCGCCGATATTGCGATCTGTCCAGTCGAAGTCGAAGACATTATCGATCTTGGCGATCGACTCGTCCCATATGGTCCACGCGGTGAGCGAGAACTCGATATCGGTGATCCACAGCGCGATATTGCGCTGGACGAGCGTCTCCTGCCTGTCGCGCAAGGCAATGTCCATTCGCGCGACCGCATAATAGGGGATGGTCGCCATGCCGGCGATGAGGAACGCCAGGGCAATGACGGCAGGGCCGACAAGTCTGAAATGAATGAAGCGCATCGCCGACCGGCTGACCTTGAAACAGGAACTCATTAATTGCGCGCACTATTCGCCCGAGTTCTTACGATGAGGTTATCACCGACGTCTTATGTAAGGCATTAGGTAAATGCAGAATGACCATCCAGGTCTGATCGTCACGCCGAATCCTTGGGATCGACCTTGATCCGGGATGGCACGGTGGAAAAGCCGGGAGCCTATTTTCGGAACTCTCGACGGGTCCATGGGTTGGAATAGTGGGAAACCCAAAACAAGGAGGACCCCGATGAGTAGCAGACTTCCCCAACACCTTCCGAAAACCTCAGCCACAAAGGCTCGGGTGAGCATGATCATGCCGATGCCCGGCGGCCAGCGATGCATGCCGCCAACGATCCCGGCAAGCAGGGCCAACAGGGCAATAGCAGGATCAATACCACCCATCAGGGCCACCAGCAGGATCGATAAGGAGGTTTGTCATGTCGACTTCGACCAAGACCCCCGCAAGTATCCGCCAGGGCGGACCGGGTTCATCGCATGAAAAAGCGCCCAATGCGAAAACGGGCGTCCCGCTGGAAGTGAAGAAACCGGAAGCCGATAGTGATGTGCGCACAAAGAGCCGCGTATCCGGCGGAGGCGGTGAGCGGGACCGTCATCACACACATGACGCAAGGACGAAGGGTGGTGGCAGCCATACGGCCCACTGACGCCCCATACCAAAGACGCCGACCATGCGCCCCCGGACTGCCGAACCGGGGGCGTTTTGCCGCCCTGACGTCCATTTCGGACCATAAACGACTCGTAAAGATTGCATTTAGGATTTTCCGGTAACGTCCCGTTAGTGAAATCCCGCGATGGGTCCAAAAATCAAGTTGGGCCAGCGGACGGTGTATTGCGTACGGGTTCTCATGCGTCTTTCTGCTGCCACGTCGGCCATTGTCATCGCCTGCATTGCCCTGTCCGGCTGTACCTCCGGTAGCGCCGAGACCGCGTTGACCGTCCCGCCCGCTTCCGTGAAGACGGCACGCCTTGCCCAGTCGCAACCGACCATGCCCTCTGCAATGCCGACTGCCAGCATCCCGAATGTCGATCCGACCCCGGTGGCCGCGATCACCCCGCCAGCAGCTGTCAACGATCCGCATGAACTCGCCTGGAACGGTCAGTCGACGGAAACCCACGCATTCGATGGTATGGCGACCAGTGTCGGCATGCCTATGCCCGCCGAACGGCCGGTTGCAGCGCTTCGGCCTGCACTAAACCCGTCCACGGGCTCGGGCGGCTATCAGCGACTGAAGGTCTACGGCCAGCGCTTCCGCGATGTGAAGCCGATGAATTTCGGCAAGGTCGCCCCCGGCATTTCGGCGTGCACGGCGTAGATGTCTCGCGCTGGCAGGCCAATATCGACTGGTCAACTCTGCGCAGCCATGGCGCCAATTTCGCCTATATCAAAGCGACCGACGGCGGCGATCATCTGGATCCGATGTTCAAGACGAACTGGCGCGGCGCCAAGCAGGCGGGGATCCGACGCGGTGCCTACCATTTCTTCTACTGGTGCCGTACCGCCGGAGAGCAGGCCGACTGGTTCATCCGTAACGTGCCGCGCGACCCTGACGCCCTGCCGCCGGTGATCGATGTCGAATACAACCATCAATCCGATTGCAAGATGCGTCTTTCGACCGCCCGCGTGCTGGAAAAGATGCAGGTCTTCATGGACAAGCTTGAGCGCCATTACGGCCAGCGTCCGGTGATCTATACCGCACCGGACTTCTACAAGGATCACCTGCGCGGTCAGTTCCGTGACTATCCCTTCTGGCTACGTTCGGTCGCCGCCCACCCTTCGAAGATCTATCCGGATCGCAAATGGCTGTTCTGGCAGTATTCGGGTTCCGGCCTTTCCCAGGGCGTCAACGGCAAGATCGATCTCAACGTCTTCAACGGCAGCGAGAGCGGCTGGCATGACTGGGTCGCACGCACGACCAGTTCCGGGAGCGCGATCGCTTCTCGATAAGGCTCTTCCTGAAATGAGGACGCCCCGCACGGGCCGGGGCCTGTGCGGGGCGTATTCCATCCGGATGTGGTTCGTCAGACGATTTGATGGCTGTCAATTCGCCTGCGCTAGGGCTGCGTCATCCTGTTGCTGCGCGAGGTCGACGCGGGCAACGACAGACATCCCCGGGACGAGATTGTCTGCCAGTGGCTGATTTGGCTCTATAGCGATCCGGACCGGAATTCGCTGAGCGATCTTGGTGAAATTGCCGGTGGCATTGTCGGACTTGATGACCGAGAATTCCGAGCCGGTAGCGGGCGCGAAGCGTTCGATGCGGCCGTTGAAGGACTGGTGGCCAAGCGCGTCGACGGTGAAGGTCACGACCTGGCCGGGCTTCATCCCTTCAAGCTGGGTTTCCTTGTAGTTTGCGACCACCCAGACATGGTTCGGAACCAGAGAGGCTATCTGCGTGCCGATCGAGAGATATTGGCCGAGGCGTCCCGTGACTTCGCCGAGCCGGCCGTCCTGCGGGGCGGTAATGCGGGTGTTCTGCAGATCAATCTGTGCAAGCTCGACCGACGCCTTGGCACCCTCGACGGTCGCCTCCAGCGAGCGGCGGTTGACCACGATCGTGTTCAGATCCTGCTCGGCGACAAGCTCGGAAGCCTGGGCCTGATGGACAGAAGCCTGAGCCTGGTCATAGGTCGCCTGCGCCTTTTCGAAGTCGCTCTGGGTCGAGACATTGCTCTTCAAAAGCGACTGCGTCCGTTCATAGGCGGTCTTTGCCGCATTGAAGGCGGCGTTGGCGCTTTCGACGGCGGCCTTGGCGGAGACGATTTTCGCTTCCGCCGACTTGCGGCTCTGTTCGGAATTGGCGAGCGCGGCCTCGGCGGATTCGAGGCTCGCCTTGGCTTGCTCGACCTTCTGGGCATAGATGCGGTCGTCGATCTTGGCGATCAGGTCGCCCTTCTTGACGAGCTGGTAATCCTGAACCGGCACCTCGACGAGATAGCCGGCAAGCTGCGGGCTGAGCAGCGTCACTTGGCCTCGCACGTAGGCGTCGGTGGTCATTTCCACCGATCCCTTGAAGGGCGGCAGGTTCCAGGCATAAAGCACGACAAGCACACCGGCGATGCCGATGGCGGCCGCGATATAGGTTGCGATAGATCGAAATACGGAGGTCATGATCTTGGCTTTTTCTTCTTGATGCCGTTGGTCCGCGTCTCACGCAGGCTGAACTGGTGCTGCGGCAGGCAGGACCCGATGGCGATGGTTCCAGAGGACATTGAGTAGAAGCAAGGCGATGGCACCCACCGCCAGCAGGAAGGTGGCGAAGAAGGCGTCGTTATAGGCCAGAACATAGGCCTGCTGCCGCACCTGCGTGGCGAACAGGTTGGTGCCCTGAATGGTGTGCTGCAGGCCGTCCGGGCTCGACTTGGTATAGGCCGCGACATACTGGTTGATGCGGTTGACCACCAGCGGATCGGTCGGCAGCAGCCGGGCAGTCAGGATCGCCGAATGATACTGCTCCCGCCACGTCACGAAGGTGCCGAACAGCGCACTGCCGATGAAGGCGCCGACCTTCTGGGTGAAGAGAAACACAGCGATGAAGCTGATGATGTAGGTGAGGCCCTTCTTCAGCGCCGCGGCAAAACCGACGGCCATGGCGGGCGGCAGGAAGAGCCCGCTGCCGAAGGCGATCAGCGACTGGCTGGCATACATCTGCTCGGGCCGGGTGAGCACCGTCGAATAGCTGTCCATCAGCGTGCCGGCGGCGATCAATATCAGGGCCAGAAGATGGATGCCTCGCCTCGCGGCCGGGCTTCATGATCATGGCGCAGAACAGGCCCGACACGATGCTGGCGATCAGGATCGCCCAGTAGATGCCGGTCATCTGTTCGTTGAACATGCCGAGCTGGCGGAAGAAATTGATCGCACCGGTCTGCTGTTCGGTCAGCAGCATTCGGAAGACCAAGAGCACGCCGGCGAAATGAACGATTTCCCACGAGCTGATCCAGCGGATGTCGATTAGGTGATTCCTGCGGTTGAGTTCCAGCATGGCGAGAATGCTGCCGGTGGCGATGCCGCCCGCGAGTACCCAGCCCAGCCAGTCGGCTTCCAGCCACCAGTAGAGGCGGCCCATGGTGAAGAAGACGGCAAGGCAGCCCATCGAGACCGCGAGCAGGCCGTAGCTGACATAATCCATCGACGAGATGACCTTGGCCCGGGGAGGAGAGGTCAGCGGCAGAATGTAGATCAGGCCGAAGACGACAAGCGCCAGGCCGAGTTCGAGCATGTAAAGGCCCTGGAGGTCGTTGGCATCGAGAAGCGAAGGCGAGACGAGGCCGGCGATCGGTGCCGACAGCGACAGGCCGATCAATGCAAGACAAAGACCGACATTGAGCTTCTTCTCTGGCGGAAAGATCTCCAGCATGTAGAGAAAGGCCATCGACGAGATCGGCGCCGCCGCAGCGCCGGCAAAGAAGCGCAGCGCGATGCTGAGGGTCAAATCGTTGACCCACAGATGCGCAAGGCTGACGATCACGAAGGGGATAATGGCCAGTTCGCAGAAATTGCGGATACCGTACTGGGTACGGACCTTGAAGAGGAAAAGGCCCAGGCTGACATTGGGGAAAAGATAGGCCGCAACGAGCCATGAGGCTTCGTTCTGGGTTGCTTCCAGCGGACCGGCAATCTGCGCAAGATTGGCGGAGATCAAGGAGGTGCCGAGGCCCTGCATGATCGCTGCCGTCACCGAAGTGAGAGCGTAGAGGAGCCTGATCGGCACGGGTTTTGGCACGAAGGCGGGCGGAGCGCTTGGAGGAGGGGTAGCGGGCGCTGCCTGCTCTTCAGTGCTGGCCGCAATCTCGGCCTTGTCCGTATCGTCGGCCTCGATCCTGACGGCTGCGTCACGCGAGGACATCGGCATCCTCCACATTCGACACGTTGGCCGAGATCTTTTCCAGGAGGGCGATGCCCTGCTTCAACTCTTCCGGCTCCACGCCTTCGAAGAACTGATGGCGGATTTCGTCGGCGAGCTTTCTGACGAAGGCGGCTTGCTCCTGCCCGTAAGCGGTGAGTACAATAAGCTTGACGCGACGGTCGCCCGGATCGGGACGCCGTTCGAGCAGCCCATTCTCTTCCATGCGATCGAGAAGGCGAACCATCGTCGCCTGTTCCAGTTCGAGTTCGCAGGCGAGTTCCGTCTGCGTCATGTTCTGCTTGCGGGCGAGCCGGAAGAGAGCGCGGGCGCGGGGATAGGTCAGGCCGTGGGCGGTGACCTTCTGATTGAATACGGTCCGGATCTTGCGGCTGACCTTGGTCAGCGCTTCCAGATATTCGGAGGCGGTTTGATCGCTGTACGGCATTGGTTAGCACACTAAGTTTATCTACAGCATTAGTTAGCACACCAAGTATCTGCTTTCAATCCGGGTGGGTACGCAGGCCAGCCATCGAGAATTTGCATGGGTCGACATGGGCTCGAGCGGCCGACTCAGAGCGTTGAACGCACACGAGCCGCCGTCGTTGCCGACGGCGGCTAGTGTGTTGCGGGCAGTGCGGGTGGGGTACCGGCTCACGCAATTCTTTGCAGCGCGTAGGCGAGTTAACGGCAGACGCGAGTTTCCTTGATGATCACCTTGCCGTGACGGTAGGTCTTCACCTTCTTGACGTAACAATCAGCATGACGGTGATGGCGGCGTTCCTGGACATAGCGCGGCGTCGGGCGGCTATCCGTGGTGGTGATGGTGACGCTGGCGGCCTGGACCGGAACGGAGGCCGAGAACAAGGATGCCGCGGCGAGAGCCGAAGCGACGATGAGGGTCTTCATAGGGAATTATCTCCTGATTGGCGCCCGATAACGCGCGGAATCGTTGCCGGTTCCAACCCGGAAATCGGAATGATCGTCAGCGCAGCAGGCTCTGTCCGCCGTCGATATAGACGGGCGCACCGGTGACGTGGCGCGACTGGTCGGAGGCGAGAAAAAGGATGACCGAAGCGACATCATTGCTTTCGCCCGACCTGCCGCCGGTGATCGGGATATCGCCTGCCGGATAGTCGACCGGCACTGCAGTCTCTTCCTCCCCGCGGACCTTGGTATTGTCGTTGATGCTGGTCTCTATCGCGCCGGGGCAGACGGCGTTGACGCGGATCCCGTGGCGCCCGAGTTCGAGCGCCAGCTGCTGGACGATCGCAACCTGCGCCGCCTTCGTCGCGGCATAGGCGGTGGCGCCCGGGGTGCTGAAGGTACGGTTGCCGTTGATGGAGGAGACGACAACCACCGATCCGCCCTGCTTCTTCAGATGGGGCACACTGGCATTCAGGGTCAGGTAGGTGCCGCGCAGGTTGACGCGGATCGTCTGGTCCCATTCGTCGGGCTTCAGGTCGTCGATCGGCGCCCAGACGCCGTTGATCCCGGCATTGGCGACGACGATATCGAGCCTGCCGGATGTTTCGACCAGGGTGGAGATGGAGTTGCGCATCGAAACCTCGTCCGCAACATCGGCCTCCAGAACGACAGCCGCACCGCCGATCGCCTCGATCTCGGCTGCCGTCCTTTCGAGTTCACTGCGCGTGTGGCCGAGCACACCGACGACGGCACCGGCCTCCGCCAGCTTTAACGCGGATGCGCGCCCGATGCCTGAGCCCGCACCCGTTACCAGAGCCACTTTCGATCGAAGTTCCATCGGCTATCTCCTCGCGATTTGCTGATGTTTCCATCGTTCGCAACGGAGGACTTAGCTCAATGTTCCTGACTAGCCGGGATACTCGTCGTTCAGAATGCGCAGGCCTTCGGCGAATTTGCTGCCGTCGCCGCCCATCTGATGCGTCTGTGCAAGATTGTCGGTGAGGTCGGCGCGTTTGACCGGGCGGGCCAGCGGATTGGCGATCGAGCGGCGCACGAAGTCGAAATAATCCTCGCCGTCGCGCTTGCTCATCGCATCAACCGCATCGATGACGATCTCGGAAAAGCCTTCTTCGCGAAGGCGCTGAAATGTCCAGCCCGGGCCCTTTTCGACGACGTCATGCAGCCATGCAACCAGTGTTTCATCCTCGCCCGTGACCCGTTCGGAAACCCGGCGGACGTGGTCGATGAAGGGGCCGCCCGTCTTGCTGGATTGGCCATGATGGGCCTCGGCGGCGATATCGATCGCCTTCTTCAATTGCGTGTCGTAGTTCATGGAATAACTCCCGTGTTGCGACAGGGCATAGCGATGCCCGGCGACAAAACGACATCAATCAGTGACTAGATACGATCCTCTTCGAATTGCTCGGCGCCTTCAAGCGGGGAGAGCCAGTTCTCCCGCCGCTTGACCCACAGTTCGTAGGTCGGCTCGACATCCGTCGGCGCCATGTCGAGCGAACCGACCCGGATTTCGACCTCGGGATCGTCAAGCTGGTTGAACACCCGGCCGCCGCAGGAGGTGCAGAACCCGCGGCCCTCGTAATAGCGGACATCGCCGGACATTTCGAACGCATGACGCGGCCAGATGCCGAATGTCGCGAATACCGAGCCGCTTTCCTTGCGGCAGTCCATGCAGTGGCAAAGGCCGATGCGGATCGGATCCGCCTTCACGCTGTAGCGAACCTGCCCGCACAGACAGCTTCCGGAACGAATGATCATGACGGGGCCTCCCTATCTCCGCAAACCGACATAGGGCAGGGAAACGGCGCGGCCAGCCTTCAAATCTACCGGATGTTCAGCGCCTCGCGGATGTCGGCTTCGCTTTCCAGCTTCTGGACGACGACACCATACCAGCCGAGGCCGTCGTAATCCTCGTAGCCCAGGGTCTTGGCATAGGCGACGATCGAGCCGTTGTTGTCATAGTAGCTGCCGGCCGCATGCCCATGCGGATTGGCGAGCGCAAAATGGGTGAAGAGCAGGGCCGGATTAGTGGTGGCGATGACGCGGCTGTTGCCGTCGAGCAGCATAACGGTGGTCTTGTCGGCGACGTGCGGCGGCAGGTTCGCCTCCTTCTCGACGATTGCCTGGCCCTGGTTCTGCCAGTCGAAATAGACGCCGAGCGTGCCGACCAGTGCACCGTCCAGCTTGCCGCCCTCGCGGATGCCGGTGGCGTAGACGAGGGCCGTCTGGTCATTGTGGAGAGGCGAGCGCTTCACCTCGTCGACGATGTAGTCGTCGCCGGATTTGCAGCGCGAGGCGGCGACGAACCATGGCTCGCCGGAGACGGAGAGACCTGTGATCTTGCGTTGGAATTTCGGATTTGCCGAGGCGATGATATTGCCCTTGAGGTCTGTCATGACGAGATCGAGATAGACCGTGTAGAAGCGGTTGATGACGCCGAGCCTTTCGGCGGCAAAGGCGCGGCGCTCCGCATCGGGCTCCTGGAGCGCTTCCCAGAGCGCGGTGTCGGTTGCCCACCAACGCACGTCGGCGGTGCGTTCAAAGAGATTGCGGACGATCAGCTGCACCAGGGTCTGGGCGAGATCGGTCAGCCGCACGCCTTCCATCTCGTTGACCAGTGAGTCCGCCATGGAACGGGTCATGCCGATGCGGCCCAGCACATTGCTCTCGAATTTCGAGGCGATGTCGGTGGCGATCTGAGCGAGCCGTTGCACCTCGTTGGCGACGACGGCAAATCCCTTGCCCATTTCCCCGCGCGAGCCGCCTCGATCAGCGCGTTGATCGCCAGAAGCTTGATCTGCTTGACGACATGGGTGTTGTCGGCGCTGAAGCGCTCAAGATCCTTGCCGATACCTTCCGTGATGACCTGCATCGAGCGGGGCGTGGCTGCGTGATGATGCTGTTCTGCTTCGGCGGGGATCATGCGCAGGTCCTAAAATTGAAAAGAGAAATATGACAATGTGTTTCAATTTGGCATGAACATGGTTTTTACTTGGTTAATGCCGACTAAAGCCCGAGGTGCGACAGAGAAATTTCTTGGTTTAATCTTGTTCGTTTAAAGCAACGACTGGAGACAGGAACTTATGTTCCAATAAAGTGTTTGAGCATCGGGTAATCCATGGAGGTTCCGATGCGTGGTCTGGTTCTTACGACAATGCTCGCGACGCTCGGCCTTGCGACGATGAGCCAGGCGGCCGAAGGCGATTTTCTGAAATCGATGAATGGGAACTGGAGCGGCAAGGGAACGGTGACGACACGCATCGGTGCCAAGCCGGTCAACGTGACCTGCAACCTGGATTTCAGTTCCCGCGCTTCAGCTCTCGCCATGGACGGCAATTGCCGAGGTCTCGTCGTCGTCAATCGATCCATTTCGGCAAATATCAAGGCGTCGGGCACGCGTTACAGCGGCACCTATACCGGTCCGTCCGGGCAGCCTTCTTCGCTCTCCGGTAGCCGTCGCGGCAATGCCATCAATCTCGCGGTCCGCTGGGCGAGGAAACCAATGGCGACCGATCCGCGACGATGACCATCGCAAAGCTCTCCGATAACAGGTTGCGGTTGCAGACGATCGACAAGGATCTGAAGAGCGGCAAGTCGGTTGTGACGAGCAGTATCGATCTCAGCCGCTGAACGATGAAACCATTTTCAAGCTAGCGCGTTCTGTCGCCCGACTTTCAAAAAGCTCGGGTAAGGGTCTTTGTCCTTGCCCGCTGCAATCAACACTGGAGACTTTCTTGGATATCATCCGCATTCTGCTCGCCTTCCTGCTGCCGCCGCTCGGCGTGTTCCTCCAGGTGGGCCTTGGCCTGCATTTCTGGCTGAACATCCTGCTTACCCTATGCGGCTGGCTTCCGGGCATCGTTCATGCGCTCTGGGTGATCCTCAAGAAGTAGTCTTCAGCTTCAGGCGCCCGCGCGTATCGCGCGGGCTTTCGCCGTAGCTTGCTCTGTAGCTGCGTGAAAAGGCTGAGGCCGAATTGAAGCCTGTCTCGGCGGCGATATCCGCAAAACTCCCCTTCGTCTCGATGACCTTGCGCCGGGCGGCGTTCAGCCTCAGCGCCAGATAATGAGCGTGGGGTGCTACGCCCATCGTCTCCCGAAACAGATCCTGCAGATGCCGGGAGCTGACGCCGGAGCGTCTGGCGAGCCTGCTGAGCGACAGCGGCGCCTCGACCGTCTCCTCCATCAATTTCACCGCCTTCTGTACCCGCGCATCGACGATCCGCATATTGCCGATTGCCGGCATTTGCATCAGATCGCCGCGGGTGCGGTCCTGCTCGTAGATGAACAACCGCGAGACTTCGAGCGCCAGCGAATAGCCGTGGGCGCGGCGGATCAGTTCCAGCATCAGGTCGAGCGTCGGCAGCGAGCCGCCGGTGGTGATCCGCTTGCCGTCAATGACGAAGCGCTCGCGTACCATTGTCACCTGCGGATAGGCGCGGGCGAAATCATCGAAATCCTCCCAGTGGGTGGTGGCGGAAAAGCCGTTCAGCAGACTGGTCTCGGCCAGGATGAAGGAGCCCGCCTCGATGCCGGCCATCAGCGATCGATGACGGGCGGTGCGGGAAAGCAGGAATTTCATCTCGCGGGTGGCGCCGTTCCGCCAGTTGTAGCTGGAGAGCACAAAAAGCGGATCGGTCTCCCGCGTCGGCCGGAATGCGCCGGAAACGGGGATGGTAATGCCGGATTTCGTCTCGATCGGCCGGCCGTCTGGCGAATGGAGCGTCCAGCGGTAGAGATCGCGTCCGGCGATGCGGTTTGCGGCGCGTAGCGGCTCGATCACGGATGCAGTCAGGATGAGGTTGGTCTCGGGCAATACGAGGATGTCGATATGCTGTCCAGCATTCCCAAAGTCCATCTATAAAGCCTCATTCCGTTTCCGATAATGTATAGAAGAGCGCCAAAAGTGGAAAGCATCGCGATCGCTTCCGGTTCGTAATGGGCAAAACGAACGAGAGGAGGGATCATGCCGCTCGAGATGAACCGCGAGGTCTTCATTACCGCCGCCATCACCGGTGCCGGTGATACGACGGGCAAGTCCAAGCATGTGCCGATCACGCCGAAGGAAATCGCGGAGTCTGCAATCGATGCGGCCAAGGCGGGTGCTGCGGTCGTGCACTGTCACGTCCGCAACCCGGAGACGGGGGCTGCTGCCCGTGGTCGCGAGCTCTACAAGGAAGTCACCGACCGCATCCGTTCGGCCGATATCGATGTGGTGCTGAACCTGACCGCTGGCATGGGCGGAGATCTCGTATTCGGCAATGTCGAGGCGCCGTTCCCGTATAATCCGGATGGCACCGACATGGCCGGTGCGACGGAGCGCGTGGCGCATGTGGCCGAATGCCTGCCGGAAATCTGCACGCTCGACTGCGGCACGATGAACTTTTCCCTCGGCGACTACGTGATGACCAATACGCCGTCGATGCTGCGCGAAATGGCGCGGCAGATGACGGCGCTCGGCGTGCGGCCGGAGATCGAGGCTTTCGACACCGGCCATCTGTGGTTTGCCAAGCAGCTGGTGGAGGAGGGGCTGATCGAGGACCCGGTTCTGATCCAGCTCTGCATGGGTATCCCGTGGGGCGCGCCGGACGATCTCAACACCTTCATGGCGATGGTCAACAACGTGCCGAAAGGCTGGACTTTCTCGGCCTTCTCGATCGGCCGCAACGCGCTTGCCTATCCGGCAGCCGCGGTGCTTGCCGGCGGCAATGTCCGCGTCGGGTTGGAGGACAACCTCTATGTCGGCAAGGGCCAGCTCGCGACGAATGCACAGCTTGTCGAAAAGGCGGTCGGCGTGATCGAGGGCATGGGCGCCAAGCTCATCGGACCGGAGCAGGTGCGCGAGAGGCTGAAGTTGAAGAAGCGGTAAGCCAAGGCTTACCCCTCACCAACTTCGGCCAAGGGTTCGCTTTGCTCACCCGGTCTTCGTATCCTCTCCCGCAAGGGGAGAGGCAGGGTGCCACAAGCGCCGCCTTCGCTTCAGGCAGGAAGGGTGCTGCGAGTTTACCTCTCCCTTGCGGGAGAGGATAGCAAGTCCGCGAGAGGCATAGCCGATCGCTGGACGCGCTTGGTGAGGGTAAATCACTGCGCAATGCGGCTGAGATTTAAAGGGGATGAATTCATGACCACCATCCAGAAAGCCGCCTGTATCGGTGGCGGCGTCATCGGCGGGGCATGGGCCGCCCGCTTCCTGCTCGGCGGCATCGATGTGTCGATGTATGATCCGCATCCGGAGGCGAAGCGCATCGTCGGCGAAGTGATCGCCAATGCCGAGCGCGCCTATGCCATGCTGACCATGGCGCCGCTGCCGCCGAAGGGAAAACTGACCTTCTGCAAGACAGTCGAGGAGGCGGTCGCAGGCGCCGACTGGATCCAGGAAAGCGTGCCGGAGCGCGTCGACCTGAAGCGCAACGTGATCACCCAGATCGATGCCGCCGCCGATCCGAAGGCACTGATCGGTTCGTCGACCTCCGGCATCATGCCGACAGATCTGCAGCGCGACATGAAGCACCCCGAGCGGATGTTCGTCGCCCATCCCTATAACCCGGTCTATCTCCTGCCGCTCGCCGAACTGGTCGGTGGTCAGAAGACCTCGGCCGAGACGCTGGAACTCGCCAAGGCGCGGCTCGCGCCGATCGGCATGAAGGGCGTGATCCTGAAAAAGGAAATCGAGGCCTTTGTCGGCGACCGCCTGCTGGAAGCGGTGTGGCGCGAGGGCCTGTGGCTGATCCACGACGACATTTGCGACACGGAGACGCTGGACGATGTGATCCGCTATTCCTTCGGCATGCGCTGGGCGCAGATGGGCATGTTCGAGACCTATCGCATTGCAGGCGGCGAGGCGGGCATGCGCCATTTTCTGGCGCAGTTCGGTCCCTGTCTCTCCTGGCCCTGGACGAAGCTGACGGATGTCGTCGATCTCGACGACGCGCTGGTCGACAAGATTGCCAGCCAGTCGGACGCGCAATCCGGCGCCCGCGGCATCCGTGATCTGGAACGCATCCGCGACGAAAACCTCGTGGGCATCATGCAGGCGCTGAAAGGCGCCGACGGCGGCAAGGGCTGGGGCTCGGGGAAGATTCTCGCCGAATTTGAGAAGCATCTCTGGGCACAAGGCGGAGGCAAGACGGAGGCGCTGGATTTCTCGGTGCCGTTGCGCCTTGTCGATACCAAGGTCAGCGCCGCCTGGGTGGACTACAATGGCCACATGACCGAGCATCGCTACCTGCAGGTATTCGGCGATACATCCGACGCGCTGCTGCGGCTGATCGGCGTCGACTTCGCCTATGTCGAGACGGGCCACAGCTACTACACGGTCGAGACCCATATCCGTCATCTCGGCGAAGCCAAGCTCGGGCAGGCGCTCTATACGACGCTGCAGGTGCTGGCGACTGACGAGAAACGCATCCGCTATTTCACCATCATCCATGACGCCGCGACCGGCGAAGCGCTTGCCACCGCCGAACAGCTGATGCTGCATGTCGACAGCAAGGCCGGCAAGGCAGCCTCAGCGCCGGCCGAAGTGCTGGCCAAGCTCGCGCCGATCGCCGAGGCGCATGCGAAGCTGCCGGAGCCGGAAGGTGTCGGGCGGGCAGTGGGGCAGAAGAGGTAGGCACGCTAGCGTCCTGTGACGGCATGGGTTGCTGGAACGGCGCCGCAATCTTAACCCTCCCCTTGTGGGGAGGGTGGCCGGCAGGCGGGAGGGGTTTCCATGCGACGGGAAGCCCCTCCCGACCCTCCCCACAAGGGGGAGGGGGCAGGTCGAGCCAGACGCGGCGCAGACAACAGATCGGGAGGTGAGACCATGAATTTCGGGTTGACCGACGAGCAGGACATGATCGTCAACACCGTCCGCGACTTCGTCGAGACGGAGATCTATCCTCATGAAAACGAGGTGGAGCGTACCGGTAACGTGCCGCCGGAACTCGGGCAGGAGATCGCCCGCAAATGCCGGGAGATCGGTTTCTTCGCCTGCAATTTTCCCGAGGAGGTCGGTGGTGCCGGGCTCGACCATACGTCGTTCACGCTGGTCGAGCGGGAGCTCGGGCGCGGGTCGATGGGGCTCACCGTGTTCTTCGGCCGCCCCTCCGGCATCCTGATGGCCTGCGAGGGCGAGCAGAGGGAAAAGTATCTTCTGCCGGCAGTGAAGGGCGAAAAGTTCGATGCCTTGGCGATGACCGAGCCGGATGCGGGATCGGATGTGCGCGGGATGAAGTGTTTTGCCAGGAAGGACGGCGACGACTGGGTTGTCACCGGCACCAAGCATTTCATCAGCCATGCTAATATCGCCGATTTCGTCATCGTCTTCATCGCGACGGGAGAAGAGGACACGCCGCGCGGTAAGAAGAAGCTGATCACCTGTTTCCTCGTCGATCGCGGCACGCCGGGTTTCGAAATCCGCGAAGGCTACAGTTCCGTTTCCCATCGCGGCTACAAGAACTGCATCCTGACCTTCGACGAATGCCGCCTGCCATCGGCCCAGATCCTCGGAGAACTGCACAAGGGTTTCGATATCGCCAATGACTGGCTCTATGCGACCCGCATCACGGTGGCTGCGACATCGGTCGGTCGGGCGCGGCGGGTGTTCGACTATGCGCTCTCCTATGCGGCCGAGCGCAAACAGTTCGGCAAGCCGATCGGCGCCAACCAGGGCGTCTCCTTCAAGATCGCCGACATGATCACCGAGATCGATGCGGCGGATCTTCTCACGCTGTCGGCCGCTTGGCGGCTGGACCAGAAGCTGCCGGCGAACCGCGAGATCGCGTCAGCCAAGGTTTTTGCGACGGAGATGCTGGCGCGGGTCACCGACGAGGCAATCCAGATCTATGGCGGAATGGGCCTTATGGACGACCTGCCGCTTGCAAGATTCTGGCGAGACGCCCGTGTGGAGCGGATTTGGGACGGGACGTCCGAGATCCAACGCCACATTATAAGCCGCGACCTGTTGCGGCCGTTGGGGGCTTGAGGCGATGGCCCGATCCTCGACCGCCTCACCCGCCCGAAAACCATTGCCGTGTTCGGCGGCAAGGAGGCGGGGCGTGTCGTCGAGCAATGCCGCAAGATGGGCTATGAGGGCGAGATCTGGCCGGTTCATCCGACCCGGGATGAGGTACACGGCTATCCGTGTTTTCGTTCGGTGGCTGATCTGCCCGGATCGCCGGACGCCTCCTTCGTCGGTGTCAATCGGCAGCTGACGATCGAGATCATTCGCGATCTTGCCGCGCGCGGGGCAGGCGGAGCGGTGTGCTATGCCTCGGGTTTCCGCGAGGCGGTGAGCGAGTTGGCAGATGGCGACGAATTGCAGTCGGCGCTTGTGGCGGCGGCCGGCGACATGCCGATCCTCGGGCCGAACTGCTACGGCTTCATCAACATGCTGGACGGCGCGCTGATGTGGCCAGACCAGCACGGCATGCTGCGCACCGAGACCGGCGTCGCCGTGCTGACCCAAAGCTCCAACATCGCCTGCAACATTTCCATGCAGCAGCGCGGTCTGCCGCTGGCCTATCTGATGACGGCGGGAAACCAGGCGCAGACGGGCCTGGCTGATCTCGCCTGCACCGTCATCCAGGATATGCGGGTCACCGCCGTCGGCCTGCATGTCGAGGGGATCGACAGTCTTGCATCCCTGGAGCGGCTGGCCCGGCTTTCCCGGCAGTACCGGAAACCGGTAGTGATGCTGAAGGTCGGCAAGTCGGAAGCCGCGCAGAAAGCGACGATCTCCCATACCGCCTCGCTGGCCGGCAATGACGCGGTATCCTCGGCCATCCTCGCCCGGCTCGGCATTGCCCGTGTCGATACGCTGCCGGAGCTTCTGGAGACGCTGAAGCTCTTGCATCTCTACGGGCCGCTTTCGAGCAACGAGATATCCTCGATGAGCTGTTCCGGCGGCGAGGCTTCGCTGATGGCGGATGCCGGGGTGGAGCGGAAGATTTCCTACCGGGCGCTGCGCGACGGGCAGTTGAAGCCGCTGCGCGAGACGCTGGGGCCGATGGTGACGCTTTCCAATCCGCTCGACTACCATACCTTCGTCTGGGGCAATGGCGAGAAGCAGACGGCAGCCTTTTCCGCCATGATGCAGGGCGGCTATGGGCTCAATCTCGTCGTTCTGGATTTCCCCGCCTCGACCGATGCGACGCCTCCGACTGGATGACGACGGTGGATGCCGTCGTGGCCGCCCATAAGGCGACCGGCGCCAATGCCGGTATCGTCACCAGCATGGCCGAGAACCTGCCGGAGACGGTGGCGATCGGCCTGATGCAGCAGGGCGTCGTGCCGTTTTTCGGCATAGAGGAGGCACTTGCAGCCGCGGAGGCCGTGGCCCTTATCGGTTCTGCCTGGGCAAAGCCCGAGCCGGAGACGCTGCTTGCCGTCGGTGCAAGCGCGGGGGAGGCGGTGACGCTGAACGAGGATGAGGCCAAGCGCGAGCTTTCCGCCTTCGGTCTTCCGGTGCCCGAAGGTCTTGTGGTGATGGAGCCGAGGGATGCTGGGCCGGCGGCCGAAAAACTGGGCTTTCCGGTGGCGCTGAAGGGCAGAGGGGTTGCCCACAAGACCGAGGCCGGTGCGGTTAAGCTCAATCTGAAGAGCGCCGAAGAAGTGGTGGCTGCAGCCGAGGCGATGGCCGGTGTCGCGCACGGCTATCTCGTCGAAAAGATGGCGGCAAAACCGGTGGCGGAAATCATCATCGGTGCAATGCGCGACCCCGTGGCCGGGCTGGTGATGACGGTCGGTGCCGGCGGGATTCTGGTGGAATTGCTGGAGGACGCCGCGCTTGTGACCCTGCCGGCTTCGGCGGAGGCAATCTCGGCCGCGATCGGAGGGTTGAAGGTCAAGAAATTGCTCGATGGCTATCGCGGTAGGCCAAAGGGCGATGTCGCCGCGCTGGAAGTGGCGATTGCCTCGGTCGCGGCCTATCTCGTCGCGAATGCCGCTGATATCGAGGAACTGGACATCAATCCGGTCATGGTTCTGCCGGAAGGCGAAGGTGCCCTGGCCGTGGACGCGCTGGTAAGACGGAGGATCGCATGAGCGACGAACGGATCAGGACCCGACGAGAGGGCGGCATTCTAGAGGTCACGATCGACCGGCCGAAAGCCAATGCGATCGATCTCGTCACCTCGCGGATCATGGGCGAGATCTTTGCCGATTTTCGCGACGACGAGACGCTGAGGGTGGCGATCATCACGGGGGCCGGCGAGAAATTCTTCTGCCCCGGCTGGGACCTGAAGGCGGCCGCGACCGGCGATGCGGTGGATGGCGACTATGGCGTCGGCGGTTTCGGCGGCATGCAGGAACTGCGCGACCTGAACAAGCCGATCATCGCCGCCGTCAACGGTATCTGCTGCGGCGGCGGGCTGGAAATCGCGCTGTCGACCGATCTCATCCTGGCGGCGGAGCACGCGACCTTCGCGCTGCCCGAGATCCGCTCGGGCACGGTTGCGGACGCCGCTTCGATCAAGCTGCCGAAGCGCATTCCCTATCACATCGCCATGGACATGCTGCTGACCGGCCGGTGGCTCGACGTGCAGGAAGCGCATCGCTGGGGCTTCGTCAACGAGATGCTAGCAGCCGATAAATTGATGGGCCGGGCCTGGGAACTGGCGCGCCTGCTCGAAAGCGGCCCCCGCTCGTCTATGCGGCAATCAAGGAAGTGGTGCGCGCGGCCGAAGGCGAAACCTTTCAGACGACGATGAATAAGATCACCCGACGGCAGCTCAAGACGGTCGACATTCTCTATTCCAGCGAGGACCAGCTGGAAGGTGCGCGTGCCTTTGCCGAAAAGCGCGATCCGGTTTGGAAAGGCAAATAAGCCGTCGCGTCAGGCCGCGATATCGGCGATTTCGCCGGATTGCCAGATAACTTTGGGGTCGGACATGTCGCCGCTTTCCATATCCACCTGAACGGAATAGGCAGCGACGCCGACGAAACGGTCTGCCATGGCGCGGGAGATCTTCTCCGCCGACGCAGCGCTGGATGCGGCGCGCATTTCGCCCGGCGCGATATTGCCGCGGACCTTCTTGAACGGGAGAACGATGAATTTTTCGGCTCGGGACATGGTGTCTCCTTCTGTTGGTGCACTTTGTCCGCAGCTTCATCGAAGTCAATGGAAGACACACCGGAATTCCTGAAATAACTGGATTTTCAACTATCTCGCGCCACTATTTCTATAAGGATCATGAACTTGGATATCCGGCTTTTCGAACCCGAAGACGCCGAGGAGCTCGCCCCTCTGCTCGAAGAGATGCAGGCCTATTACAGCGTCTTCTGCCCGCCACGCGACGCCATCATAGCTACGCTGCGAAGCTTGCCTCAGGGGCTGAGATCCTGGTCGCCCGGCTGGATGATCGCATCGTCGGCTTCGCGGGTTTCGGCGCGAACTACGCCGGGCCCGGGTTGAAGCCGGGTTTCTTCCTGAAGGATCTTTACGTCACGAAATCCCAGCGCGGCAAAAGCATCGGCAAGGCGCTGATGTCGCGGATTGCGGCCATTGCAGTGGAGCGGGGCTTCACCCGTATCGACTGGACTGCATCCCGCAGCGACGAAAAACTGATCCGCTTCTACGGTGCGCTCGGCGCGTCCTTGAAGGAGGATCGGGTATTTTTCCGGCTCGACGGCGAGGGGCTGAATGAACTGGCGCGCGCGAAATAATCGCTACTTTTGCCCCTCATATTGTGGCAGGCCATCGGTGATGTCGTGCCACGGTGCCTTAGAGCCCACAAATATGTGGTGGGTGGGACGGATCATGGGCGGATCGACCAGGGTTCCCATCGCAACGTGAACCCAAGCCGCTTCGCGCACCAGAGAATAGAGGAGTGAGCCGCAGGCACGGCAATGGGCGTTGTGATTGTCCGCGCTGCCATAGACCATAAGATCACCAGCATCCTTCGTCACCGTCAGCTTCTCCCGCGGGATGCCGGCGAACGGCTTGAATGCCGAGCCGGTGGCGCGGCGGCAACCAGAACAGTGGCAATTGGCGGCATAGACGAAGGCATCGTCGACGGAATATTCCACCGCTCCGCAAAAACACTTGCCCAACAGCCTCATCGCATCACGCCCTGCTGATTTCTTCAAGATACCAGCCGACGTAGCGCAGCTCGTTCTGTTCCATAGGGGCGATCGGGCCGGGGACGAAGAAGCGGGAAACGACGCCACGGGCCGTGTGCTCGATAATCGCCTTATCCTCGTCGGTTGTCACCTTCCAGAGCCAGGTGAGTTGTTCGAGGTCGTAGTCGCGGCCTTCCTCGGCCTTCTCGTCGACCAGCCAGATCAGCTCCATCTCGCAGGTATCGATCGTCTTCGGGATGAAGCGGTAGATCATGCCGTGGTCGGCATAACAGACGAGGAAGCTGGTGCCGCCGAGATGGATGGAGGTGACGCCGCCGTCGAAATCGGAAAAGCGGCCCATCAACGGGGCCAGCGGCTGGCCGTCCCTGCTGCCCGTCTTCACCCCGTCATAGAGCGCATAACGGAAGGCATGGATCGCCTCGCGGTTCTCCGCCGAATTCTGCCAGTGATTGCCGGATCCGACCTCGATGCCAAGGGCGCAGGTGCGCTCCTCCATCGCCGCGTTCAGCTCCTCGATCAGATGCAGGGGCTGTTCCAGCGCGTGGGTTTCGGAATATTCCGGATGCGCCGGGCCGCAATGGTAGCATTCGACATAGTTTTCGACCGCGAGCTTCCAGTTGGCGTTCAGCGGATAGGCCTGGCGATATGCGACCTTGGCCGAGCCCCAGCCGTATTGGCCGCAGGTGGCACGCAACAGGTTCTCGACCTCGGAGAAATCCAGCGGCTCATCGGCGAAGGATATGAAGACGAGGCCCTCGACGACACGGACATGCAGCTTCTTCAATCCATGGTCTTCGCGCTTGAAATCCTTGGGCATCAGGCGCGCGGCCTTCAGGCGGCCGTCATTGGCGAAGGTCCAGGCGTGATAGGGGCAGACGAAAGCTTTGGCGTTGCCCTTGTCCTTCGTGCAGACCTCGGCGCCGCGATGGCGGCAGACATTGAGCATGGCATGGATGGAGCCGTCGCCGGCGCGGGTGAGGATGATCTGCTCGGGGCCGAGTTTGAACAGCTCGAAGTCATTGAGGTTGGGGATGACGCTTTCATGGGCCAGGCAGTGCCAGTGGCGGAAGAAGACGCGTTGCATATCTCGTTCGAAGATTTCGGCATCGAGATAGAAGGGGCGGGTGAGGCCGTGGCCGGGTCGATGCTCGGCGATCAGCCGGTCGATGCGGTCGAGCGAGGGAGGTTCCTCGATGGTATCGGATGCGAGCATGGTGTTGTCTCCTTTTGGCCGAAGTTGGCTTCGGCAAGTGTGGTTTGGCGTAGGCGTGGCCGCCGGCTCCCGCTTTCTTCTCCCTTTGGGGAGAAGATGCCCGAAGGGCAGATGAGGGGCTGGGCGCGCCGCAAACTCATGTCCGCCTGCTATTCGGCTTCGCCGCCCCTCATCCGGCACCGCCACCTTCTCCCCACCAGGGAGAAGGAAATTGCCGCACCGTCCTTTTTACATCCGCACCCGCTCTGCCTTCGGGTCGTAGATCGGCGCGAGCGATGCCTCTGCCTTCACCCGCCGGCCGGCGATTTCGATTTCGTAACTCGATGCCAGAACCTCGGCCGCGCTCTCGCCCTTGCATGGCACATAGCCGAGGCCGATCGCGCCCCCGAGGAAATGGCCGTAATTGCCGGACGTGATCGTGCCGACGATGTTTCCGTCGCGCACCACCGCCTCGTTGTGGAAGAGCAGCGGTTCCGGCTCGGTCAGGCGGAACTGGACGAGCCGGCGCGCGAGTCCCGCCTCCTTCTTGCGCAATACCGCGTCGCGGCCGATGAAGTCGCCCTTGCTGGTCTTGACGGCAAAACCGAGACCGGCTTCCAGAACATGATCCTCGTCGGTGATGTCATGGCCGAAATGGCGAAAGGCCTTTTCGATGCGGCATGAATCCAGTGTGTGGAGGCCGCAGAGTTTCAGGCCGCTATCCGCGCCGGCTTCTTCTATCGCTTCAAAGACGTGGGCGGTCTGGTCCGAGGATACATAAAGCTCCCAGCCGAGTTCGCCGACATAGGTGACGCGATGGGCGCGGGCCAGCCCCATGCCGATCTCGATCTCCTGCATCGTGCCGAACGGATTGACGTCATTGGAAAAATCGTTGGGGCTGATCTTCCCGATCAGTTCGCGCGATTTCGGGCCCATAAGGCAGAGCACGCTTTCGGCCGCCGTGACATCGGTGACGACGACGAATTCGTCGCGCAAATTCTTACGCAGCCAGGCGAGGTCGCGCTGCAGCGTTGCTCCGGGCACGACGAGGAAGTAGGCAGTTTCGGAGAGACGGGTGACCGTGAGGTCGCATTCGATGCCGCCCTTGCGGTTCAGCATCTGGGTATAAACGATGCGGCCTGCGGGCACGTCGATCTCATTGGCGCAGACGCGGTTGAGGAAGGCCATCGCATCGCGGCCTTCGACGCGGATCTTGCCGAAGGAAGTCATGTCGAACAGGCCGACGCCTGTGCGAACCGCCATGTGTTCTTCGCGCTGGTTTTCGAACCAGTTCTGCCGCTGCCAGCTATAGCGGTATTCGCGTTCCTGACCGGGTTTAGCGAACCAGTTGGCACGCTCCCAGCCGGCCACTTCGCCGAACACGGCGCCGCGGGCCTTCAGGTGTTCGTGGATGGGTGACCGACGGACACCGCGCGCGGTTGCCATCTGGCGATAGGGAAAGTGGTCGGCATAGAGCAGGCCGAGCGTTTCGCCGACCCGCTCGCGCAGATAGGTACGGTTTTTCTGGAACGGCTGGGCGCGGCGGATATCGACTTCCCAGAGATCGAAGGGCGGCTCGCCGTCATTCATCCATTGCGCCAGCGCCATGCCGGCACCACCGGACGAGACGATGCCGATCGAGTTGTAGCCGGCGGCCACCCAATAGCCTCTGATCTCCGGCGTCTCGCCCAGATAGTAACGGTCGTCGGGGGTGAAGCTCTCCGGGCCGTTGAAGAAGGTATGAATACCGGCTGTTTCCAGCATCGGCATGCGGTTGATCGCCATTTCCAGGATCGGTTGGAAATGGTCGAAATCTTCCGGCAGCTGGTCGAAACAGAAATCCTCGCGGATTTTTTCGCCCTTCGGCGGCCAAGGTTTTGCCTTGAGCTCAAAGGCGCCGACCAGCATCTTGCCGGCATCCTCCTTGTAATAGGTGCATTCGTCGGGCACGCGCAGGACGGGCAATTGCTTGAGGTCAGCGATCGGCTCGGTGACGATGTAAAAGTGTTCGCAGGCATGCAGCGGTACCGTGACGCCCGACTTGGCGGCGAGATCGCGGCCCCACATGCCGGCGCAGTTGACGACGTTTTCAGTTTCGATCGTATAAGGCTCGCCATTCTGTTCGCAGACGACGCCGGTGACGCGGCCGTTTTTTGTCAGCACCTCGATGACCTTGACGCCTTCGATGATCGTGGCGCCGTTCTGGCGCGCGCCTTTCGCCAGCGCCATGGCGATGTTGGCCGGATCGCACTGGCCGTCGAGCGGGAGATGCACGGCCGCCTTGACGTCCCCGATGTTCAAGTGCGGATACATGGCCTTCGCCTCTTCCGGCGAGATTTCGCGCACATCGACGTTGAAGGCGCGGGCGAGGGATGCCTGACGGTAGATTTCTTCCTTGCGTTCGTCCGTGAGAGCGACGGTCATCGAGCCGTTCTGTTTCATGCCGGTGCCGATACCGGTCTCGGCCTCCAGCTTGACGTAGAGATCGGCGGAATATTTGGCGAGCCGCGTCATGTTCTGGCTGGCGCGCAACTGGCCGATCAGGCCTGCGGCATGCCATGTCGTGCCAGAAGTCAGCTGCTTGCGTTCCAAGAGCACGACATCGGTCCAGCCGAGTTTGGCCAGATGGTAGGCGACGGAACAGCCGGACACGCCGCCGCCGATGATGACCGCGCGGGCTTTCTGAGGGATCGGCTTCGGAGCATTGAGGGTATTCATGCGCGGATCCTCTCATTGGTCGGATCCCAGAGCGGGCCGTCGGGCTGCACCACGGCCTTGAAGCGGTCGCCGAAGATCTCGACCTCCAGCTGCGTGCCCGGCTCGGTCAGGTCGGCGCGCAGCATGCCGAGCGCCAGCGACTTGCCGACGCGATAACCCCGGTTGCCGGAGGTCGTTTCGCCGACCACCTGGCCACCGTGCCAGAGCGTCGACATGTAGGGCGCGTCGCAATCGCCGGCTTCGACGGTCAGCGTGACGAAACGCTTCGAAACACCCTGCTGCTTTTCCGCAGCAAGCGCCGCCTTGCCCTTGAAGTCCGGCTTGGTCCAGTCAATGAAGCGTTCGAGCCCACCCTGCAGGACCGTGTAGTCGGTCGAAAGATCACCCTTCCAGGCGCGATAACCCTTTTCGATGCGCAGGCAGTCGAGCGCTTCCATGCCGAAGGGTTTTAGGCCGTGGCTTTGACCAGTGGCCCAGACGGCGTCGAAAATGGGGGCGGTGTCGTCGATCTTCGTATGGATCTCCCAGCCGAGTTCCCCGGCGAAGGACACGCGTACAAGCTGGCACCAGCGGCCGGCGATCTGGCAGGTTTGGTGGGTGAGCCAGCCTTTGGACAGGTCGGCGTCGCAGACTTTCGCCAGAATGTCGCGACTCTTCGGGCCGGTGAGAATCTGGCAGGAAAAATTGTCGGTGACGTCGTCCATAGTGAAGGCTGCGTCGGCAGGCATGTATTTCTTCAGCCAGTCGAGATCGTGCCATTGGGCCGTGGCGGCGGTGATCAGGAAAAGAAATCCTCCGCGAGCATCATCACCGACATTTCCGTGACGATACGGCCCTTGTCGTCGGCGAAATAGGCAAGCCCGATGCGGCCGGGCTTCGGTACCTTGCCGGTAATCAGCGAGGCGAGCCATTCCGTGGCGCCCGGCCCCTTCACCCGGTAGCGGGAAAAGCCCGGCAGGTCCAAAATGCCGGCGGCATCGCGGACGGCAAGACATTCTTCTTCGATGCGCGGCGACCAGGGGCCCTGTCGGCTCCAGGTCTGGGTTGCAGCTTCCGACGTGTCGTCGCCGGGCTTGGCGTACCACATGGCCCGTTCCCAGCCATTATAGGGCTTGAACTGGGCACCAAGCGCTGCGATGCGGTCGTGGATCGGCGACTGTTTCATGCCGCGTCCGGCCGGCCAGTAATGTTTTGGAAAATGCATGGCGTATTCGTGGCCATAAATCTCCATGCCCTTGTCGACGCAATACTTCTCATTCGAGGCAAAGCTCGTGTAGCGGCGCGGGTCGCAGCTCCACATATCCCATTCGGTCTCGCCCTCGGTCACCCATTCGGCGAGGACCTTGCCTGCGCCGCCCGCCTGGCAGATGCCGAAGGTGAAGACGCAGGCTTCGAACGCGTTCGGTACGCCGGGCATGGGGCCGATCAGCGGATTGCCGTCCGGCGCATAGGGAATGGGGCCGTTGATCATCTTCGACAGGCCGGCCGTGCCGAGGATCGGCACTCGCTCGATCGCATCGTTCAAGTACCATTCCAGCCGGTCGAGGTCGTCGGGAAAGAGCTGGAAGGAAAAGTCCTCCGGCATCGGGTCGTCCGGCGTCGCCCAATGGGCGCGGCAGTTCTTCTCGTAGGGGCCGAGATTCATGCCGTATTTTTCCTGACGGAGATAATAGGATGAGTCGACATCGCGCAGCAGCGGCAGCTTGTGGCCCGCCTCCTTCGACCATGCCGCCAGTTCGGGGATCTCGTCGAAGAGAATGTATTGATGGCTCATCACCATCATCGGCACGTCTCGGCCGAACAGCTTTCCGACTTCGCGGGCGTAATAGCCGGCGGCGTTGACAACATATTCGCAGGCAATCTCGCCCTTCGGGGTGGTCAGTATCCACTCGTCCTTTTCACGGCGCGCGGCCGTGACGGGACAGAAGCGCACGACTTTCGCGCCCATATCACGGGCGCCTTTCGCCAGAGCCTGGGTAAGCTGTGCCGGGTCGATGTCGCCGTCATAGGGATCGTAGAGCGCGCCGGTCAGATCATGGGTTTCGAGGAAGGGATATTTCGACCGCATCTCGTCGGGCGAGAGTATGTCGAGATCCATACCCTGATAGCGGCCCATACCGACGACGCGTTTGAACTCGCGCAGGCGCTCATTGGAATGGCCGAGCCGGATCGAGCCGGTGACATGGTAGTTCATCGGGTAATCGACCAAGGCACCGAGCTCGCGATAGAGCGAGGCGGAATAGCGCTGCATGTTCATGATCGACCAGGAAGACGAGAAGGTCGGCACGTTGCCGGCGGCGTGCCAGGTCGAGCCGGCGGTCAGCTCGTTCTTCTCCAGGAGCACGCAATCGGTCCAGCCGGCCCTGGCAAGATGGTAGAGCGACGAGGCCCCCACCGCTCCCCCGCCGATGATCACGACGCGCGCCCGTCCCGGCAATTCCGCCATGCTTCTGATCCCCTTGTTTTGCGCGAGATTTGCAGGGGATTTGACGTTCATCAAGCGCGCAGAAACGGCTTTATTGATCGAAGAATTCGATTAGATTTGAGCGGCATCCGGCGGGAGGGTTCTGGCGTGCAGATCGAACTGATCGAAACCTTTCTGGACCTGATGGAAACGCGCAGCTTCAACCGCACCGCCGAGCGGATGAACCTGACGCAATCGAGCATTTCCCACCGGGTCAACGCGCTGGAGGCTGATCTCAATCGAAAACTCTTCGTGCGCGGCAAGGGCGGCACGGTGCCGACGGCTGCGGCACTGCGCTTCTTCGACCACGCCAAGGCGCTGCAGCAAAACTGGCACGAGGCGCTGCGGGCGGTGGAATCTGCGGGAACCTACGAGCGCTCGATGCGCATCGGCATGCAGCATGACGTGGCGGAGATGATCGCGGGACCGTTCCTGAAGGCCGTGCGGGCGGAAATGCCGGGTATGTCGATCTACCTGGAAGCCGACTACTCGATCCAGATGAACCGTGATCTCGGGGCCGGCGATCTCGATCTTGCCGTGCTATACACGCCGCATCATCTGCCGGACTTGCACTACGAGCGTCTCGGCGAGATCGTCTATACGTTGGTCAGTACACGGGCAGGCGATGTTTCGGATGTAAAGCCCGCCGACTACATATACTCCAACTATTCCCCGGCCTTCGATCGGGCCCATCGTGTCGTCATGCCCGATTGTGTTGCGGCGCCTCTTATGACCGGTCGCAACCAGGTGGTCTGCGATCTGCTGGCTACGCTGGGCGGATCCGCCTATGTCCTGACGGCCAGTGCAAAGGCTTTGGCAGACGCGAAAACTGCTTCTCCCGTAGCCGGATCAACGGATATCCAGCAGACGGTTTACGCGGCAACCAATGTTCGCGCAAAGCACAGTCACCAGCATCGCCGGCTTGTGCAAATTCTCCTCAGTCTTATCCAGCAATTATAAACCCGGGACGCGGATTCAATCAGGAGTATACTTGTCTATTGTTGTAGGTAAGAATTTATAGAGATTGATTTTATTGATCATTTTTATTTTCGATGATCGTCCTTGTCGCATAAAACATGATTCACCTAGGCATTAAGCTGTATTAGCATGAATTTGCGAGATGATTCGTAAATAACGCTAATGATTAGCGAGGCTATAAATTGAACGCGCAGCAATATGCACTCAATGATGGCAGCTCCGTCGAACACTGGGCAATGAATCGTGCTCATCAGATCGTGGTTCATCAGGGCATGCGTCTTGTCGAGGCCGCTCAAAGCCTGGATCGCAAACAGACCAGCGCCAACACCTACGCTCTTCGCAAGGCCATAATGGACTGCCTGATCGAGGCAATGCAGGACGGCCCAGTCGCGACTGCCGCTGAATAAGCCATTTCACAGAAAGTTGAACATCCGGCTTTGGGCAGGACTCGTCGCCGTCTATTCCTGTGTTACAGTTTTGCGATCGACACTGCAGTGAGTGAATTCCCAATGCTTACAGCACTCGCATTGCTTCTTAGCTTATCTGCATCCGGTACGGTGATGGCACAAAACGGACAGGAGGTGGATGTCGAGCTTGTGCTGGCGGTCGATACGTCCCGCTCCATGGATTATGAGGAAGCACGCATCCAGCGCGAGGGCTACGTTGCGGCGCTGAAGCACAAGGAATTCATCGATGCGGTAAAGACGGGTCTTATCGGCCGTATCGCCATCAGTTATTTCGAATGGGCAGGTGACGTCGTGCCTGGATCGGTAATCGACTGGCAGGTCATCGAGAATGAGCAGGATGCGATCGCCTTTGCCAGCCGGCTTGAAGCCCGCCCCGTTGAGATGCAGCGGCGCACCTCAATTTCCGCGGCAATCGTGCAGGGCGCGACGATGATTGTTTCCAACAGCTATCATGGCATGCGTCAGGTGATCGATGTCTCCGGCGATGGCCCTAACAATTCCGGCAATCCCGTGACGCCCGCGCGCGACAAGGCTGTCGAGGCTGGCATCGTCATCAATGGTCTCGCGATCATGCTGCGGCCTTCCGGGACGCCCGGCGGGCTTGACCAATATTACGGCGACTGTGTCGTCGGCGGTCCAGGATCCTTCGTCCTTCCGGTCCATGACATAGAGGATTTCGGCGTTGCCGTGCGCCGCAAGCTGGTGATGGAGGTGAGCGGCCTACAGCCTGAACCGAGCATCCGCCGCATTGCCAACAAGCCGGCGCAGACGGATTGTATGGTTGGCGAGAAGCAGTGGCAGGACATGTTCGACCGCTAGGTGGCGGTATCTATAGAGACCCTGCCCAAGCGCGGACCCTGGCCGCCATGCTGCGCAGATGATCAGCGGCCGTGAAGCCGGATACCGACTTTCGCGGTTTCAGATCGTGATCTCCATCTTCCAGCCAGAAAAGTTCAATCGACGGTGACAGGTCATAGGACGGGACTTCATCACGCGTGCCGAAAGGATCGCGCGTCCCCTGAACGATCAGGGTTGGTGTCTTGATATGTTCCAGATGCGCCGTTCGCAATTGCTGCGGCTTTTCCGGCGGATGGAACGGATAGCCGAGGCAGAGCAGGCCCGATAGCTTTCCGGCCTCGTGCAGGCGGTCGGCGGCCATGCTGGCGACCCGGCCCCCATGGACTTGCCGCCGATGATTACCTTGCCCGGTGCTGCGAGAGATAAGACCGCTTGTTCATAGTGCGGGATCAGCAACTCCGCCTTCGGTGGCGGCTTGCGCGAGCCGGAGCGGCGGGCTGCCATATAGTCGAACTCGAAGCGAACGACGCGTAGGCCCTCGGCGGCGAGAGCTTCTGCTGCGGCTGTCATCGCAGCGGAATCCATCGGTGCGCCGGCACCATGTGCGAGAAGGATCGTCACGTCGGCGCCGTCCGGCCCAGTGGTCAGGAAATGCATATTTCTCAACCTCCTTATTTGCCTGCAGTTGCGGCTTGGTACGCTTGGCTATTCTGGCCGTTCTTCCGTCAGGCACTATGTGATTGATGCGCCCCAATAACAGGAGCGCAGGAGCGCAAAGCGGTGGCCAGAGCAGTACAGGCAGACGCCGGGAAGTCCAACAGTAATCCACCAGCCAGGGAATTACGCAGGTTCATCACTGGGCTTGGACGAGGGGCAGCCGGCGCGCTTCTCTTTGCCGTGCCCATGTTGATGACGATGGAGCTTTGGGAACTCGGCGACCATATCGAACGCAGCCGATTGCTGGTCATGCTGCTTCTCAACGTTCCGCTTCTCGTCATCCTCGCACATCGGATCGGTTTCGAGCGCACTTTCACTTGGGGACAAGCGCTTCGGGACGCAACGATCGCCTTTGGTTTAGGGATCGTGATAAGTGCAGTGATGCTCACCATAATGGGCATCCTGAAACCCGACACGACGCTGAACAGTGTCGTCGGTAGGATCGCGATCCAGTCCGTACCCGCAAGTATCGGCGCACTTCTCGGGCGGTCTCAGCTGGGCGGCGGTACGGGGCAGAAGGACATGGATGAAGGTGCCGTGCCGGATCATCCGTCGCCGAGCTATTCTCGCGAGCTCTTTCTCATGGGCGTCGGCGCGTTATTTCTCAACCTCAACGTCGCGCCGACGGAAGAGGTTATCCTTATCTCCTACAAGATGACGCCCTGGCACGCGCTGGCGGCGATCTTCATCTCAATCGCCATCATGCACGCCTTCGTTTATGCCGTGTCCTTTCGCGGTACGCATGAAATTCCGGAAGGCGAGCCGCGATGGCACGCCTTTTTCGATACACCTTGCCGGGCTATGTCGTCGCGATGCTGATCAGCCTCTATGTCCTGTGGATCTTCGGGCGGCTCGACAGCACGGCTGAAACGCAGATCCTGATGTCGGCGATCGTTCTTTCATTCCCAGGCGCGATCGGCGCGGCTTCGGCCCGCCTGATCCTTTAAAGGCGGAAATCCATGGCACGTCCGCAGAGAACTCGCTCTCAAAAGGCTCAGCCGCAGAAGGTCCGTGCCGATGCCTCTGCCCGCTTGGTCGAATGGGCAACGGGGCTCGTCTCGGCCGTCATCGTGATTTTAATAATCGGTTGGGTGGCATGGGTGGCCTTTACAGAGGTAGACACGTCACCGGCGTTCGAAACGACCATCACGCATCAGCAGGCGGTCGATGGCGGCTACCGTGTGAGCTTCGATATCGCCAATACATCGCCGCAGACGGCGTCAACCGTCGTTGTGCGTGGAGAGATCGTCGATGGCGAGACGATTATCGAATATGCGGACATTACCTTCGATTACGTTCCAGGCCGGTCCAGCGCCTCCGGCTCCTTCTTCTTCTCCCACGATCCCGCCGCGCACGCGATACGTCTGCGCGCAATTGGTTTTACCGAGCCCTGAGACGATGGTTCGAACATGAGAGCGGAAACGCATTTCGCCTGTAGTCGTTTTGACTGCGGTTGAAATCCACCAGAGGCCATTCGTCACCACCCTCCCGTCGTTGTCAAATATCCCGGAGGGTAACCATGAAGTACATTTTAAACATGAGCGTGGCGCTTGGCGTTTCTTTGATGGCTGTATCGGCAGCGCATGCCGATCTCAAGATCGGCGTTGCCGGACCGCTAACCGGCTCCAATGCTGCGGTCGGTGAACAGTTTCGCCAGGGCGCAGAGCGGGCCGCCGCGCACATAAATGCGACAGGCGGCATCGATGGCGAAAACGTCTCACTGGTTTACGGCGATGACGCATCGGACCCGAAGCAAGGTGTCTCCGTTGCCAATCGTTTCGCGGCGGACGGCGTCCAGTTCGTGATCGGACATTACAATTCGGGCGTCTCCATCCCAGCCTCGGATGTCTACGCCGAAAACGGCATCCTGCAGATCACACCGGGCTCCACCAACCCGACCTTTACCGAACGCAGCTTGTGGAACACCTTCCGTGTCTGTGGTCGAGATGACCAACAGGGAGCTGTGGCGGCGAAGTATCTGGCTCAACATTTTAAGGGCAAGCGGATCGCGGTTCTCGACGACAAGACGGCCTATGGTGTCGGCATTTCCGCCGAGGTGAAAAAGGGACTGGCACAGGCAGGCCTGAAAGTCACGGTCAGCGACAGCGTTTCGGTCGGCGACAAGGATTATTCCGCGCTGATCGCCAAGCTCAAGGAGGCCAAGGTCGACGTGATCTATTTCGGTGGTCTCTACACGGAAGCGGCCCTCATCATCCGGCAGGCGGCCGACCAGAGCCTAAAAGCCGTGCTGATGGCCGGAGACGGCATCACGTCAGCCGAATACGGCCAGATCGCCGGCGATGCCGCGCAGGGTACGCTCATGACCTTTGCACCCGATCCGCGGGTTGCGCCGGGTGCCGCGGACGTCGTGAAGGAGTTCCGCAAGAACGGTTTCGAGCCCGAGACCTACACACTCTACGCCTATGCGGCCCTGCAGATCATCAAGGCGGGCGTGGACGAGGCTGGATCCAGCGATCCGGAAGCCGTCGCAGAAGCCCTTCATTCCGGCCAGCCGATCAAGACCGTGTTGGGCGACATCGCCTTCAATGAGAAGGGCGATCGGCGGGACGAGGACTATACGATGTATGTCTGGAAGAAGAGCAAGGACGGCAAGCTCGACTATACGATGGTGAAGGACTGACCTGACGAGACAGGCTCACGAAGGAAGGACCGCAACGATCGTCGCTGCGGCCCTTTCAATGAATATGCTGGAGGAGACGTTCAGTCTCAAAAAGGCAGGCCGACATAGTTTTCGGCAAAGGTCGTCGAAGCGGCCTTCGAGGAGACGAGATAGTCGAGTTCGGCATCCTGGATCTTTGCGGTAAACGCCCCTCATCGGGAAAGCGGTGCATCATCATCGTCATCGACCAGGAAAACCTGACCGCGCGCCAGACGCGCTGCAGGGCTTTTTGCGAATAGGCGTCGAGGCCATCATCCTTTCCTTCGCGATAATGAAGCCTCAGTCCTTCGAAAAGATAGTGTACGTCGCTGGCCGCGAGGTTCAGCCCCTTGGCGCCGGTGGGGGCACGATATGCGCCGCATCGCCCACGAGAAACAGACGCCCGAAGCGCATCGGTTCGGCCACGAAAGACCGTAACGGTGCGACGGACTTTTCAAAGGATGGTCCAATCGTCAGGCAATCGGCATGTTCTTCCGGTAACCGGCGACGTAGCTCGTCATAGAAGCGATCATCCGACCAGTCCTCTATTCGCTCATCGGAACGGCATTGAATGTAATATCGGCTGCGCGTCGCCGACCGCATGGAGCAGAGCGCAAAGCCCCGTTGATGCCGGGCGTAAATCAGCTCTTCATTGACCGGCGGCACTTCGGACAGAACACCCAGCCATCCAAAGGGATAGACCCGCTCGAATGTCTGGATCGCTTCTGCCGGCACGCTCTTGCGGCTCGCGCCATGATATCCGTCGCAGCCAGCTATGAAGTCTGCATCGACGCGATGGTCGAGCCCGTCTTTTCGATAGGTCAGGTAGGGAGCAGCGCGATCTGTGTCGTGGACGGCGACATCATCGACACCGTGTACGGTCGTCAGGCCTGCCGCCTCGCGTGCGTCCATCAGATCATTCGTCACCTCCGTCTGGCCGTAGACGGTAACTGGCTTGCCTGTAAGGGCATGCAGATCGATGCGATGGCTGCGACCATCGAAGGCGAGCACCACTCCGTCGTGGCTCAGGCCTTCGCGATGCAATCTCGCACCGACACCGGCCTCGTCGAGTAACTGGACCGTTCCCTGTTCGAGGACGCCGGCGCGCACGCGGGCAAGGACATGCTCCTTGCTGGCGCGCTCGATGATGATTGTCTCGATGCCAGCCTTTGCCAGCAACTGACCAAGCAAGAGGCCGGATGGGCCCGACCCGATAATGGCGACCTGTGTGCGCATCGTCTCCTCCCAATGCGGACCCATCGTAGCCCTACCGGGGTTAAGGTGCGCAAGTGGGAGGAATGAACATTTTCCGTTTGAGATGTTTTTCAGACAGTCGAAGGCGACAAGACGACTTCATATGAGTTCGTGAAGATGCTCCACGTGGAGAATAGTGAAACCGCGTTGGGTGACATGTGAATGTCACACTCTCACGCAGACGGTGACAATTCGTGTTCCGACAGACATGGATCATTCTTCCGCCACATGCGTTAGCCATCGCTGAGTTCCCAAGCCGTGTCCCTCACGGACTGGTAATAAGACTACAAGGAGTACAGGGATGAAAAAGACAATCGCCGCGGCTCTCGCCGCTTTTCCGGTCGCATTCGTTGCAACGGCAGCATCTTCCGCAGACGTCATCGGCCCGCGCGACCACGTGCCGACCTATCAGGAGTCCGACCAGCGCGGCGGTGTCCGGATCGGTTATCTCGATTGCACCATCGGCGGTGGCGTAGGCTACGTCATCGGCTCCGCGAAGGAAGCCGACTGCGTATTCAAGTCCACCATGGGCAGCGAACCGCTCGATCATTACACCGGCGTCGTGCGCAAGATGGGTGTCGACCTCGGCTTCACCACGCGCAGCCGCCTGATCTGGGCCGTCTTCGCTCCGACCGCAGGTTATCACCACGGTTCGCTCGGCGGTCTTTATCAGGGCGCCACGGCGGAAGCGACAGTCGGCGTCGGCGTCGGCACCAACATCCTGGTTGGCGGCACGTCCGGCTCGATCCATCTGCAGACCGTCAGCGTGACCGGCCAGCTCGGCCTCAATCTGGCAGCGACCGGCACATCCGTGACGCTGACCCCGGCCGACGGCACGATGTAAAACGACTTTTCAACCCGCCTCTCCCAATCGAAGGGGCGGGTTGAAATCCTCTGGGTGGCACGACCAAACGCGGCGTTCACCGCCGCCATGCGCCCTTGCAGATATGGCCTGCGATCCATACCTTATGGTCAATCTTCGACCATTCCAGGAAATCCTACCTGGTCCGTATTCAGGATTTGCACCATGGATCTCGAAAAAATCATGCGGTCCGTCGTGGCCGTTCGCGCCTCTGTTCCGGAAAAGGCCTTTACCGCCGGCACCCTCGGCATGCGCCGTGAAGGCAGTGGCGTGGTCATCCGCGAAAACGGGCTGGTGCTGACGATCGGCTACCTGATCACAGAGGCCGATGAAGTGTGGCTGACGCGTCATGATGGCCGCGTCGTCCCCGCCCATGCGCTCGCCTATGATCA
The DNA here is from genome assembly GCF_030323265.1 of Terrirhizobium terrae. Lineage (GTDB taxonomy): Bacteria > Pseudomonadota > Alphaproteobacteria > Rhizobiales > Rhizobiaceae > Neorhizobium. Next base: position 321,400 of record NZ_CP104990.1, on the reverse strand, counting down.
GGAAAGCGGCTTCGGTCTCGTGCAGGCGCTTGCACCTCTCGAGCTGCCGGCGCTGCCAATCGGCGATTCCGACAAGGCTTCGGTGGAAGACGACATCATCTTTGCCGATGGTGAAGGTCAGTATGTGCGTGGCAGCATCGTCGCCAAGCAGGAATTTGCCGGTTATTGGGAATACCTTCTCGACGAAGCTATCTTCATCGCGCCGGCCCATCCTTCCTGGGGTGGCGCTGCTCTGATCGACAAGGACGGAAAGCTGGTCGGGCTGGGTTCGTTGCGTCTGCAGATGAGCAAGGGCGGCGAGATCGCCGACATCAATATGGCCGTGCCGATCAACCTGCTGCGGCCGATCCTTGACGACGTGCTGAATCAGGGCGCGATCAGCAAGCCAGCGCGACCGTGGCTCGGTGCATTTTCCGCGGAAACGAACGGCGAGGTCGTGGTGATGAGCGTGACGGAAGACGGCCCGGCGGCCAAGGCCGGTCTGCGCCGCGGTGACGTGATCTCCGAAATCCGCGACGGCGAGGTCGACGGGCTGGCCGATTTCTACCGCAAGGTATGGGAAAGCGGCTCACCCGGCGCCGAGATTCCGATGCGCGTCCTGCGCGACGGGCGCGAGGCCTGGCTTCGGGTCAAGTCCGCGGATCGCAACGATTTTCTGATCAAGCCCCAGCTGCAGTAGAGGGCTATCGGATCAGGATCGCGCGGAAGTCGTTGACGTTGGTTCCGGTCGGTCCCGTCTCGAAAAGGTCACCGATGGCGGCAAAGCCCGAATAACTGTCGTTCCGCTCCAGCAATGCCTTGCCCTCGAGACCGGCGCCGATCAGGCGTTGCGCCGTCGTTCCGTTGACGAAAGCACCGGCATTGTCTTCCGAGCCGTCAATGCCGTCCGTATCGGCGGCAAGCGCGATGATCGGCGAACCGCCGATCGCCAGAGCCAGCGAGAGGGCAAATTCGCCGTTGCGACCGCCCCTTCCACCCTTCGAGCGCAAAGTTACAGTGGTCTCGCCGCCGGACAGAAGAACTGCTGGCTTCCTGAACGGCCGGTCCTTCGTGGCAACTTCCCGCGCCAGCGCGGCATGGACGAGCGCCACGTCGCGCGCTTCGCCTTCAACGGAATCGGAGAGGATATGCGCCTCGACGCCCTGTGAGCGCGCCAATTCGGCCGCCGCCTCCAGCGAAACGCCGGCGGAAGCGATGATGTGATGCTCGTTGCGAGAAAAGCGGGCATCGTTCGGCTGCGGCGCGTCGGCGGCCGGGGTTTTCAAGTGGGCGATGATCGCCCGCGGCAACGTCATCCGGTATTGCTCGATGATAGCGACCGCTTCCTGTCGCGTGCTGGCGTCCGGTACAGTCGGGCCTGAGGCAACAAAGGCAGGGTTGTCGCCGGGGATGTCCGAGACGATCAGGCTGACGACCCGAGCCTTGGTTGCCGCCGCCAGCCGACCGCCCTTGATAGTCGAAACATGCTTGCGCACCACATTCATGGCGGAGATCGGAGCACCCGAGGCGAGCAGCGCTTCGTTGAGCGCGATCTCGTCCTGGAGTGTTAGCCCGTCAGGCGGAGAGGGCAAAAGTGCCGAGCCGCCGCCGCAGATCAGGGCGATGACCAGGTCGTTCTCCGAAAGATCCGAGACGGCTTCCATCAGCCGGCGGCTGGCCGCGAGGCCTGCCTCGTCGGGCACCGGATGGGCGGCCTCGATGATTTCGATCGTCTTCGTCTCGCAACCATAGCCGTAACGCGTGACGACCACGCCGCTCAATGTCGGACCGGTCCAGACCGTCTCCAACGCGGCAGCCATCTGCGCGGCACCTTTGCCGGCGCCTATGACCACGGTGCGCCCATTTGTCGGAGGTTGCGGAAGGTGCTTGCGGATGCCCGTCAGGGGATCGGCCGCCTTGACCGCAACGTCGAACAGCATCGTCAGCAATTGGCGGTCATTCACGAGCCCACTCCTGGTTGGTTCCTGTTCTGATCACGCGCGTGGCCACGCGTCAATGAACCTTCGTCACGATCGGCAGGGGAACTATCCTGTATGCCTGGATGCCCAGCGGATTGCCTGGACAAGAACAAGCATGTGAGGCGGCGGGGCGATGTCGGCAACCATCGTTAGGCCGACAGGTCCTTGCGTTTCGCCGGTGTCGATCGGAAGTTTTGCGAGCTGCTTTTCCGCGAGGTCTGCATGGACCACACCTTCCGATATGATCCAGACGGCGTCGGTGCGTTTGACGAAGGCGCGACCGAACGAATCCGAGACCGTATCGATCCGTCCTTTTATCGCATCGAGCCCTCGTGCGATCAGGAACTGCTCGACGGGTTGGCGGATGACGGATCGACGCGTCGGCATTAGTACCGGATATCCGAGCAAGGCATTCGGCTTGAAAGCTTTCATCGTGAGAAGCGGATGGCCGGGACGCACGACGAAGGCGATCTTTTCCGAATAGAGATGTTCAAACGTCAGGCCTGTCATCTTGTCAGGCGCAGCCAGCCGGCCGACGACAAGATCGAGTTCGCCGAGCCGCAACTGTTCGAGAAGCCGGTCATTGTCACCGGTCGATATTTCGATCCGGCTACCACGCGCATCTTCCAGGAAGCGCTCCATTGCCGGCGGCATGATGCGTGATGAGACAGTCGGCAAGGCGCCGATGCGGATCGGGGGAATAGCTTCCAGCCGCTCGCCCGAGACCGAGTTGATGCCATGCCGCAGCGCCGCCAGAGCGGTCGCCGCGTGCTGGAGAAAGACTTCTCCGTCATGGGTGATGCGGATGCCGCGCCCTTCGCGTGCGACCAGCGCAATGCCGAGCGTCTGTTCGAGTTCCCGTATGGTCTTGGTGATGGCAGGCTGGCTGACATGGAGCAACTCCGCCGCTCTCGCCACACTTTTGAGCCGGGCGACTTCCGCGAATGTATTGAGGTGACGAAGCTTGATGGCGGAAGGCAGCATTCCATAACCTGCCAGTTATTGATCTTGCCGGATTTATCATTTTACCGGGCGGGGAACCAGTGTCATGGTTGCATCGGGAGGATCGCATGCACTTTGCCACCGTCAATGGCATTGCCATTCAATATGACGTCCGGCTGGCCGAAGCCGGCGGCGATAGCGATGCGCCAGCAATCGTGTTCATCAATTCGCTGGGTACGGATTTCCGCATATGGGATCAGGTGCGCGAGAAGCTGTCAGACGATTTCACGACACTCGTCTATGACAAACGCGGTCATGGCCTGAGCGGGCTCGGGCATCCGCCCTATTCGATCTGCGACCATGTCGAGGATCTGGCCGGGCTGCTGGATCTTCTGGATCTGCGTGATGTCGTGCTGTGCGGCCTGTCCGTTGGCGGGCTGATCGCGCAGGGCCTCTGTGCGGTGCAGCCGGAGCGCGTCCGCGGGCTAGTCTTGTCCAACACGGCAGCGAAAATCGGCAATGCCGATATGTGGGCGGCGCGGATGGCAATGGTCGCGGAAAAAGGCATCGGCGCGATCCTTGAAGATGTCATGGCGCGCTGGTTCACGCCGACCTTTCGTCGGTCGGACAATGCTGCTTATCATGGCTATTGTGCAATGCTGCTGCGCCAGCCAGCCGAAGGGTATGCTGGAACATGCGCGGCGATCCGTGATGCGGACTTTACCACAGCTGCGGGAAAGATCGCGGTACCCACGCTCTGTATCGCCGGAAGCCAGGACGGATCGACACCGCCGGCTGTCGTCAAAGGTACGGCGGATCTCATCGCCGGCGCACGTTATGAGCTGATCGATGATGCCGCGCATCTTCCCTGCATCGAAACCCCGGCAGTTCATGCAGCAATTATCCGGGATTTCGTGCAAGGTCTGAGGGAAAACCAAGGATGAGCGACACCCGCAACGATCGTTATGTCCAGGGGCTTGTCACACGCCGATCGGTACTGGGGGATGCCCATGTCGACCGGGCGCAATCGAGCCGGACGGATTTCGACGAGCCTTTCCAGGAGCTGATCACCGAAGCCGCCTGGGGCAATGTCTGGTCGAGGCCGCACTGGACGAAGCGCGAGCGTTCGATGGTGACGATCGCGCTGCTCGCCGCACTCGGCCAGGACGAGGAAGTGGCGATGCATATCCGCGCCACTGCCAACACGGGCGCGACGGAGTACGATGTGCGCGAGGCGCTTCTTCACGTAGCGATCTACGCAGGTGTGCCGGCCGCCAACCATGCCTTCAAGATCGCCAAGGCCATCTACACGCAGATGCGGGAGGAGGAAGGGACATGAAGAACGCTCTGCCCGAGACGACGCCCTTCTTCGCCCGCGACAGGGCATGGCATCCGCCCGCCTTCACGCCCAGCTACAAGACGTCGGTGCTGCGTTCCCCGCAGCGGGCATTGATTTCACTGGAAGGTACGAAGAGCGAGATCACCGGCCCGGTCTTCGGCCACAATATCCTCGGCGAGTTCGATAACGACCTGATCGTCAACTATGCCAGGCCCGGTGAGATGCCGATCGGCGAGCGCATTCTCGTGCATGGCCGCGTGCTCGACGAGCGGGGTCGAGGGGTCGAGGGCGCACTGATCGAATTCTGGCAGGCCAATGCCGGCGGTCGCTACCGGCACAAGAAGGAAACCTATCTCGCGCCGCTCGATCCGAATTTTGGCGGCTTCGGCCGCACGATCACCGATGCCGACGGGAATTACTGGTTCAGGACGATCAAGCCCGGGCCGTATCCCTGGCCGAATGGTGTCAATGACTGGCGCCCCGCCCATATCCATTTCTCGATCTTCGGGCACGGCTTTGCCCAGCGGCTGATCACCCAGATGTATTTCGAGGGGGATCCGCTGATCCCGCTCTGCCCGATCGTGAGGACGATCCCCGACGAAGAGGCGATCCGTCAGCTGATCGCGCCGCTCGATATGAACGCAACCATTCCGTTTGACATGCGCGCCTACAAATTTGACATCGTCCTGCGCGGGCGGCGCTCCACCCTGTTCGAGAACCGGTTGGAGGAAACTGACGTGGCGCAGCCATTGCCCTACCTGAAGGAATCGCCGTCGCAGACAGCCGGTCCTTATGTGCATATCGGCTGCACGCCGAATTTCGCCGGTATCGAGGGCGTCTACGAAACCGATCTCGGCTCCGAGTCTATGGTGAACGACAAGACGCGTGGCGAGCGGATGACCATTCGCGGATTTGTTTATGACGGTGCCGGCGTTGCCCTGAAGGATGCACTGGTTGAGATCTGGCAGGCGGATGCCGATGGATTTTACAGCAGCCCCTCGGAAACGGGCGGTAGGGCCGATCCGAATTTCCTCGGCTGGGGGCGCTGTCCGGGCGATATGACGACCGGCGAATTCGTCTTCGAGACGATCAAGCCGGGCCGCGTGCCGTTTCGCGACGGGCGGATGATGGCACCGCATGTGACCTTCTGGATCGTCGCGCGGGGTATCAATGTCGGGCTCCACACGCGGATGTATTTCTCCGACGAGGAGGCGGCGAATGCCGAGGATCCGGTTCTGGCGCGGATCGAGCACAAGGCCCGCATCCCGACCTTGATCGGAATGCGGGAAGGCGACACGGTGAGGTTCGACATATACCTGCAGGGAGAGCGGGAAACCGTCTTCTTTGATATCTGACACGAGAAGGGAGTTGTATGGGCATCGCCGCTTTCGACCATCCGTTTCTGTCCGGCCTCGTCGGTGACGACGAGACGGCGGCACTGTTTGGCGCGGAAGCGGATATCGAAGCGATGCTGTCCTTCGAGGCGGCTTTGGCCAAGGTTTGTGCCGCGCACGGGTTGATGCCGCAAGATGCCGCCCGGCAGATCGCTGAAGCGTGTCGGACGATGAAGCATGATATGTTCCAGCTTCGACAGTCCACCGCGCGGGATGGCGTCGTCGTGCCGGAACTCGTCAGGCAGTTGCGCGATGCGGTGGGCAGCGAAGCAGCACGGCATGTCCATTTGGGGGCCACCAGCCAGGACGTTATCGACACGTCGCTGATGATGCGGCTGAGACAGGCATGCGTATTGTTCGAGGGCCGGCTCGGGGCCGTGATCGATAGTCTCGATTCTGCTTTCGGCACGGTTCGGCAGTGGGGAGCTGATGGGCCATACGCGGATGCAGCCGGCGCTGCCAATCACCGCCGAGGATCGCATCCGGACATGGCGCGATCCGCTCGTTCGCCATGGTAAGCGGCTGCAATCTCTTCTGGAAACACATTTCGTTATCCAGTTCGGTGGTGCGGTGGGAACGCTGGAGAAATTCGGTGACAAGGCGGGAAGCGTGCGGCGCGATGTGGCCGCAGCGTTGCAGCTTGCAGATGCCCCGCAATTCCACAGCCAGCGCGATCGGATCGTCGAGATCGCCGGTGTGTTGGCGATGACCACCGGTTCGCTCGGCAAGTTCGGGCAGGACGTTGCGCTGATGGCGCAGGCGGGAAACGAGATTTCACTGTCGGGCGGCGGCGGTTCCTCGGCCATGGCGCATAAGCAGAACCCGGTGGCAGCGGAGGTTCTCGTGGCCCTTGCTCGTTTCAATGCAGTCCAGGCGGGCGGCATGCAGCAGGCGATGATCCATGAGCAGGAGCGATCGGGAGCGGCATGGACGCTGGAATGGCTGATCCTGCCGCAGATGGCGGTGACGACGGGCGCGGCCCTCAGGCTTGCCCGAGAACTCATCGAAAATATCCGTCGTGTGGGGAAAAGCGTGGAGGACGCTTGACTTATGCGCAATGCGGCAGGCGATAAAAGCCTGCTTGAGAAACGGACGGATGCTCGGCAGGCGATGACGGATGTGTCATGCTGCCGGGAATGAACAAGGCAGGACGATCGGCTTCAGGGAGGACATAATGAAGAGACTGTTGTTGACCACTCTCGCATGCGCCATGCTCGGCACGGCGGCATTTGCGGATACGATCAAGGTGGGCGTGATCGGACCGTTTTCCGGCCCGTTCGCCCTGCAGGGCAAGAATTTCAAGGCCGGGATCGACGCCTGGCTTGCGGTGAACGGCAACAAGGTGGGCGACGACGAGATAGAGATCGTCTACCGCGACATACCGACCGCCGATCCGGCCAAATCCAAGGCGCTGGCGCAGGAACTCGTGGTGCGCGAGAAGGTGCAGTATCTCGCCGGCTTCTACTTCACACCCGACGCGATGGCCGCGACGCCGCTGCTGCAACAGGGTAATGTGCCGATGGTGGTGATGAATGCAGCGACATCCGCCATCGTCACGACCAGCCCCTATGTGGTGCGCACCTCCTTCACCACCTGGCAGACGACGACGCCGATGGCGACGGTTGCCAAGGAGGCGGGTGTCAGCAAGGTGATTACGCTCGTTAGTGATTACGGCCCCGGCATCGATGCCGAGAGCGCCTTCAAGACGGCTTTCGAGAAAGAGGGCGGGAGGGTGGTCGAAGCAATCCGCATGCCGCTTTCGACCAACGACTTCTCGCCGCTGATGCAGCGTGTGAAGGAGTCCGGTGCGGAGGCGCTGTTCGCCTTCCTGCCGTCCGGTCCGCCGACGCTCGCCTTCGTCAAGGCCTATAACGATACGGGTCTGAAGGCTGCCGGCATCAAGTTTCTTGCAACAGGCGACCTGACGCAGGAATCCGACCTTCCAGCTCTCGGTGAACAGGCGGCCGGATTGATGACGACCTTCCATTATGCCGTTTCCCACGATTCACCAGAGAACAAGGCGTTTGTCGAGGCCGCGACCAAGGCAATCGGCAATCCTGCGGAACTCTCCTTCCCGGCGGTCGGCGCCTATGACGGCATGTATGTGATCTCCAAGATGATCGAGGCGACAGGCGGCGAGCAGAATGCCGATCAGGCCGTCGAGGCGGTCAAGGGCCTGACCTGGACGAGCCCGCGCGGCCCGATCACCATCGACCCGGACAGCCGCCACATCACCCAGACGATCTACCTGCGCGAAGTGGCGAAGGACGGCGACCACTATATCAACAAGGAAATGAAGAGCTTTGAAAAGCAGGAGATCCCGGTCTCGCGCATGTGAAGAAGTGACGCCGAGCAGGAGTTGCAATGGGCGTGCGGCCAAAAGGTGGCACGCCATGACGGAAAGGCCGTTGAATTCATGCAGACCGTCTTGAGCGTGGGCATCGATGCCCTGGCCTATGGCATGGTGCTGTTCGTCATTTCGATCGGCCTGTCCATCACCATGGGTCTTATGCGGGTAGTGAACCTCGCGCATGGTGCCTTTGCCATGATCGGAGGTTATCTCGCGTCCTACGCAGCACGCGATCTCGGCCTCGGTTATGCGGCGGCGCTTCTGATCGCCGTCATCGGCACGATTATCATCGCCATTCCACTGGAACGCCTTCTGTATCGCCGGATCTACGGCGCCCCGGAGCTGACGCAGGTGCTGATGACGATCGGCATCACCTTCTGCATCATCGGCATCGCCAATTTCGTCTTCGGGCCAACGCTGAAAACCATCCCGCTGCCGGAAGCGCTGCGCGGTGCGACCGATGTAGGCTTCCGCAGCATCGCGACGCACCGCATCTTCGCGATCGCCTTCGGTGGCGCCATCGCCATGCTGCTGTGGTTTCTGGTAGAAAAGACAGCCTATGGCATTCGGTTGAGGGCTTCGGTCGACAACGCGGCGATGGCCGCCGCGCTCGGTGTGCGAACACAGGTCGTCTACGCGGCAAGCTTCGCGATCGCAGTGGGGCTCGCGGCACTTGGCGGAGCGGTGGGCGCCGAACTGCTGCCGGTCGAGCCCTATTATGCGCTGCGCTATATGGTCACCTTCCTTGTCGTCGTCTCCATTGGCGGCAGCGGCTCGATCGGCGGGGCGCTTCTGGCATCACTGCTTCTTGGCGCAATCGATACGACCGGGCGTTACCTGGCACCCGAATACGGCGAGTTCTTCTTCTACCTGGCCGTGATCGTCATCGTCGCCGTATTCCCACGCGGTCTTGCAGGGCGGAGAGCGTGATGGCGGATATTCTAGATCGGGATCGACAGGCCGGATTTCTGATGAGATTGAGGGGTAGCAGCCTTCCAGGTGCCGTTGCCATCCTGATTGTCGGCATTGCCGGCTTCTTCTTTCTGCCGGACAATCTCGCGCTTCTGACCAGGATCATCGCGATTGCGCTTCTCGTCCTGTCGCTCGATCTCGTCACCGGTTATTGCGGTGTGGCGACGCTCGGCCATGCGGCCCTGTTTGGCGCCGGCGCCTATGGTGCTGGTATCGCCGCGGTGCATTTCGGAGTGACGGATCCGCTTGCCATGACATTGGTCGGCGCTATGAGCGGCGCCGTGGCTGGTCTCGTCTGCGGCGGCGTTATTCTGCGCGCCCACGGCCTGCCGCAGCTCGTTCTGTCGATCGCCGTCATCCATCTCTTCCATGAAGCGGCCAACAAGTTGTCGGGCTGGACGGGCGGCAGCGATGGGCTGTCGGGCATCATGCCAGATCCGCTGTTCGGCCTGTTCGAATTCGATCTCTGGGGCAAGACAGCTTATCTTTACGGGATCGCTTTGCTTCTCATCGTCTTCGTCATGCTGCGGATCGTCGTCCGCTCGCCTTTCGGACTAGTGGCGCGTGGAGTGAGGGAGGATCATGTGCGGGTCGCTGCTATGGGCGTCTCAGTCCATTCCGTGCTGCTCAGGATGTACGTATTATCAGGCGCTGTCGCCGGTATCGGAGGCGCCCTGTCCGCTGTCGCCACACAGGTGGTCGGGCTCGACAGCCTGTCTTTCACGCTCTCCGCTCAAGCGCTCGTCATGCTGGTCGTCGGCGGAACTGGCTCGCTCTATGGCGCGCTGATCGGAACGGTGCTGTTCCTGTTCTTCGAGGATGTGGTCTCTGCCGCCAATCCCTTTCACTGGCTGGCGATCGTCGGCGCGCTGCTGATCGCCGTTGTGCTATTTGCCCCGCGCGGCCTCTATGGCGCTGCCGTGTCTCTAATCCGGGATCGCAGGAAAAAGGCGGCCTCCGCATGACGCCGCTTCTGGAAATCCGCAACCTGACCAAAACCTTTGGCGGGTTGAATGTGACCAACGATCTGTCGCTCGAGCTTCATACCGGCGATCGGGTCGCCCTTATCGGACCAAACGGTGCCGGAAAGACGACTTTCGTCAACCTTGTCACCGGCGCCTTGAAGCCGGACAGCGGCCGGGTTTCTCTCGATGGCAAGGATATCACTCCCGCCAGACCGACAGAGCGCGTGAAGCAAGGGCTCGTGCGTTCTTTTCAGGTGACACGGCTGTTTAAGGAGATGACACCCGAGGAGCATATCGCATCTGCGGTGCTTCAGCGAACGGGCAGAGCAGGTCGTATGTTCGGGCGCCACGACCGGATGCCGGACGTGATGGCCGAGGTGCGGGACATTCTCAGCCTTCTACACCTGAGCGAGTTCGCAGATATCAGGGTTCGCCAGATCGCTTACGGGCAACAACGCCTGCTGGAGCTCGCAATAGCATTGGCGTTGCGCCCGCGAATCCTGCTTCTCGATGAACCGGCTGCGGGAATTCCGCATGCCCAGACCGGTCTCATCGAAAGAGCGCTGGAACGACTACCGGTCGAACTCGCCGTATTGATGATCGACCATGATATGGATCTCGTCTTCCGCTTTGCCAAAAGGGTTATCGTGCTTGCGGCCGGCAGCATCATCTTCGACGGACCGCCGCAGGCGGTGGCGCAGGACGCTCGCGTGAGGGAAGCCTATCTGGGGAACTACGCCCATGCCGGCTGAGACGCTCGAGGTCCGAAACCTCTCTGCCGGTTACGGGCCGACGCATATCATCGAGGGTCTGTCCTTCTCGCTCGAGGCAGGCAGAAAACTTGCCATTCTCGGCCGCAACGGCATGGGCAAGACGACGCTGCTCGCGACGCTAGCCGGGCAGACGCGACGCTATTGCGGCACGATCCGCATAGGAAAACAGGACATTACCGAAAGGTCCAGCGCTGCCCGCGCCAATACCGGGCTTGGTTATGTGCCGCAAACGCGCGACGTCTTTCCGAGCCTCAGCGTCGAGGAGAACCTGCTCGTCGGGCTGAAGGACCGGCCAAGGGAGGCAATTTCGGAAGCCTACGACATGTTTCCGCGATTGAAGGAACGGCGGAAGAACCTCGGCAGCCAGCTTTCCGGCGGCGAACAGCAGATGCTCTCCACTGCCCGCAGCATATTGGGCCAGCCGAGTGTGCTTTTGCTCGACGAGCCGCTGGAAGGGCTCGCGCCGGTGATCTGCGAGGAGTTGATGGCGGCGCTTTCGCGTTTGGCGGACGGTCGCCTCATGACCATCGTTCTCGTGGAGCAGCGTATCCAAAGCGCGCTCGACTTCGCCGATCAGGTAATCATATTGGAGCGAGGACGGCTTGCATGGCAGGGAGCACCCGCGGCTCTCGCCCATGAGCAGGACACGATCAATCGATTGCTCGGCATCGGCTATCTCTAAAAGATCGAAGAGGACTGGCTATAGTCGTCCCGATCGACGCATCGGCTTTCACCTTCGGCTGAGAAAAGCGGACTCCTCTAGAAAACACATGTAGATACCACCGACCCCAACCGGATAAACGGCAGGAGGCTTAAAACCACGTCTTCGACATCGGTAAGTGAGATTTGGGCGATCTCTTAGCACGGTCACAAGTGTAACGCTCTTTGCCATGCCAGAAACATAGGAACTAAAGCCAAGCTTTAGGTTCGCCACAGTCAGCGAGGAAAGGAGCCTACTGTGGTTATAACAACTGATCCCAAACTCACCGGTCCAAAAAGGGTTGATAGTCGTCCGGACACGGGTGCGAGAAAGCCTGAAGACACGTCGCCGGGCGATCGTAACCCAACGGTCGTCGGCCGAGATTTGCAGGCCCTCCGCGACCTTCTCCACCTGCATCTCGCGGATCCTCGACGAAACGAGGGGAAAATTACCTCGCCGGCGATATCGACGCGTCCCGCCGCCCAGACGGTAAGGCAAGCGGCCGTTAAAGCTGCGAGCGGACGCTCGCTGCAGCTATACATCTGCACACCGCTGGACGAGGATGTCGACCGTCCTGCTTCGCAATCCGAGGCAGGCTCGGCTGACAGGCGTTCATATCATTTCTTCGGCATCCGCAAGGCATGGCGATATTTCAAACGCCAGCGGGATCTCCGGCGGCAGCGTGATCAACTGATGTTGATGAATGATCACATGCTCCGCGACATCGGCATCGAAAATCGCATGGAGATTGCAGAATTGATGCACGACCATCGCTATGCCGGTTAGAACGGTGCCTAAGGAGTGGTCCATCACGATGGCAATCGGCGCAATGTTAAGTGCCCAATTGCGAGTGATCGTAGCCACATTGCTTTACTGCGCCATCCCACATCTCCAGATCAATTCGATCGATGAATGGATAGTGGCTAAGCGAACCTAGCAGTAACAAGCAAAACCATGAACCTCACTCGCCGCTGCCATCGATGCGCAAGCGGCGCCAATCGTTCGAATACACGATCAAATGCCAACAACAATCTCGGAAGCTTCCGGTCGTATCACTTTTCGACCAAGCACTATCGAAGATACATCGTCTGAAGAATCATCGACAACAGCGCCATATGGTGAAGGAGAAGGCACCTGGGATTGGGCCAGCAATGCCGCCTGGGTGCGATTGGCCGCGCCTAACTTGCGCATAATCTGGCGGACATGAACCTTGACCGTCGCCTCCTGCATATTGAGTTCTCGGGCAATGTGCTTGTTTGAGCGTCCGAAGCGAAGCCGCTCGAGGACTTCGGTCTGCCGTTGCGTCAGATTGGGCGATCCATCCGTCGTCCGATGACGGCCAGGTATACGGGCGTGCATCGACAGCGTAGCCAGCAGTGCCTCACGCGGGAAATATGTTCCGCCATTCATGATAAAGACCAGCGCCTGCTTGACGATGTCCAGTGGTAGTATCGCAGGCAGGAAGGCCTGGAAGCCCATCTCGGCGGCAGAAACGGCGTCATCTGGGTCCGTTCTGTCCGAAATTATTGCGCAAGGCCCTGCAAAAGCCGCCTTGGCAGCGAGAAGAAGTTCGTGCTGCTCGGTTTCGGCCAAAGATGCGCCACCTGTATTGATCAGGACGAGGCGGACATCATCCTCACCCCTTAGGTCCATGACATCTTTTGGCTCATATGACGCCAAGTTAAGATCTAAACCGTCCGCCCATGGCTCAAGGGCGGAAAGCATGCATGCTCGGCGCATAGCAAGTCCGTCGATCAATACGACTAAACCACTTTTGTTCAGAAGTTTCGCATCCATTTTTTCCATCTCCTGCAAGCATTAATTTCAAATCTCGCGAATAGAACCTTGGGATTACTTATCCCAATTAACGTATCCGGCTGCTGATTTTCAATTTTCCTAAGGGCTAATAAGCCTTAAGGTTGCACGTTTGTGCACTTGCCGGATCGACCTCGCCCCGTGAAAGAAAATATGTCTCCCTATTCTCAAGGGTGACATTCGACACAGAGGGAGCAAATACTATGCAGCAACAATAACACGGAGACATTGCATCGTCCACATAGAAGCCAAATCTAAAATTCCAAACGACCCCAAAAATTGATAATAAATCAAGATCAATCTCAAGAAGAAATACTTGTATTATTGTCTTTATTACAAAGATCAGAAAGTCTGCATGGAAATACTTATTGGATCAAGCCCTCCTTTCCGAGCCCTGAAGCGACTTGACGCGATGAGGTTCTCCTCGCAGCCATCGAGTCACCGACTGTCCTCCAAACAGATCGCTGCCAATGCACTGACACACGTGGGACGGAAGAAATTGCACTTGCAATTACCGCTTCGAAAATCTCCGCGATCTCCGACATTACGGCATGTATAAAGAAATAGGGTGCGACTACTGGCGGGCGGACACACGTTTGCCGCCTCTCCATTGAGAAGCGGACATAGCCGACGTCCGCGAACTTGATCAGCTTCCCGTCCATTCGAGCGCCCCCTTTGCGCCCTTCCACCCTATTTATGAGGATAGGCTTATCTTACACCCTAGTCCAGCAGTAGAAATGCAAATAAGAATACACCTTAAGATTTACTTCTACTTTGACTACACATAAAGAGCGAGCCGAAGGACATTTTCGACTTTAGGCGCATCTTTCGTCAAAGCTGTCTTAGCCGCCTCTTGAGAGCTTAAGCTGTGGCTTGAGGCTGCTATCCTAATATGCACGCCGCCTTTCGCGGCAACGGCATCGCTACGAGGTGTGGCGTGGCTGCGGTGCATAGCCAGGAGCCGAAAATTGCTAGCAGATGACCGAACAGTATTGATCTTTGACGAAAGGCCGTTGCGACGGGCAGCCTATATCTGCTTGCTGACCCAGTGGGCTGATGCGCAAAACCTGACGATTGTTGGATATGGCATGTTTGACAGCTCCTCTATCGACCACAATGCTGCCCTGACGATAATTTGCGCCGGAAGGCGCCCGGTGAGTGAGCTGCGCCTTAAGCCCGATCTCTCCCCCGAGAAGCTAGCCTCTCCTCCCCTGGTGGTTATTTCCGACCTTGACGATCCGGCGGAAGTGGCCGCTGCGTTGCAGCTTGGCGCACAGGGCTTCATACCAACGTCTGCAGCACCTGAGCTTGCCGTCAATACAATGACTTTCGTGATGTCAGGCGGTGAGTTCTTTCCCGTTTCAGTGCTCCAATCGCCCCTGGAATAGCTGTCCTGAACAATTCGCCTTGCGTGAGAAGAGCCTGCTCGGGCGCCCAAGACTCCGCCTCTCATACCCTCTGGATCCCGTCGGAAACGACGTTGCCAGTTCTGGCAGGCCAATGCGTTAAATCCGCGCCGTCACGCTCATTTGACAAACGTTCGATGACTGCGTTTGGGTCTCTCATCGCACCGTCTGTCGGTCATCGGCTTGTAAGGCACCAACGTCGCCGGGCGTAACAACGCTCTGGACAAGGCTTGGGCCCGAAGGCGCGAGGTTTCCGGAAGCTTTCGCAACACCGCCTGTCGGCACCGTCCAGCGCTGCGGGGTCTCAATGCTCACTTCGATCAGATCTCGCGGCTCGACCGGCGTGTCCGCCGTTGCCGTGATTCGAGTCACGCCACCATCGACCTCACTGCGCGTTACGTAGAAGATTATCTTTCGCTGGTTTCCAGCATTCTCATCGAGCAAAAGCTCTTGAATGCGCGTTTCGGTTTCACCAAGCAGCAATTCCGCCGTACGGGCCTTGAGATTAGCCGCTGAAATCTGACGAACGATCTCGTTCAGTTCCGTCTGGATCTCTGAGTTTTTTGTGTTGACGATCTCCTCGCCCTCGCGGTTGTTTTCCTCCAATGACTGGCGGGCGCGCAAGAGCTGGAACTGGAAGTCGAGTACCCGGCTTTGCCCTCGGTTTCCTCGCGCTCAAGCGCCAGCCGGCGTGAGCTCTGAACCAGCCCTCGGTCCAGAAGAGAGCTCACGGTCTTCAGCTCGTTCTGCACCACAGTCGTCTGACGTTCCTGGGTCGTGATCTTGCTCTGCAGCGTGCCGATTTCGCCAGCGTAAAGAAGGCCAAGGCCCTTCGCGGAATCGAGCTTGCTTCCTGTCTCGACCTTGCGCAGTTTCATTAATTCCAGTTCTTCAGACTGGAGAGCGAGAGCCCCGCTGAAATTCGCCAGCGACGTTGGAATGTCGAAAGTCTCGTGTCCGTTTTTCTCTGCTCTCAGCCGCGCTTCGCGCATGAGCAATCCGTAGTACTCGAGCCTCGCCGCACCGTAGAGTCCGGCAGCTTGAATACGGTCGCGCTCCAGGCGTCCGCGTGTATTCTCCGCCTCCCGCTGCAGCCCGCCAGCCAGGCTTATGGCCTTCATGATGGTAAGATCCGGGCTGAATGCATACTGCCCCGGCGCTGCGACCGCGCCAACGACGTAGATCGGACCGTACTGAGCGACCTCCACGGCAGCGAACAGGCCCGCTTCACCAACGACGGTATGCAGACGCGCCGTGATCGCCTCGCCCAGCTCCCGGGTCGTCAATCCCTTGGCATTCATACTGCCGATCATGGGCGGCGTTACGGAACCGTCTGCACCGATCAGATAGGTGCCGTTCAGCACGGTCCAGTCCCTGAATTCGCCTTCTCCCGATCGCCACTCCACGACCCTTAGCGCAATTCGGTCCTGCGCCACGAGCCGATAGGGCTCGGCTGCAAGGGCCGCGGCGCCACCACCGAGCAGTGCCAGCCAGGGCACCAACCATTGCAACAGTTTGTGAAACATGACTGAATATACCGCATTGCCAATCGCAGGCGTTGCACGAGTTATCGCGGACGGTTGGTTTGTCATTTCATCACTCCGCAGGGTTGATACTGCCTTGTTGTGTTCGCGCAGGCCCGATCGCGACGAGAAGATGATGCACCAGCCGACGAGGCGGTCGGGGCAGCTTTCGATTGAGTGCATGCAGCCTTTCGGCATCGCTTGCCGTAAGAGCTGAAAAGACACGAAGACCAGTAAGATACAGCATAACGAAGAGGCCCATGGCGACAGCCACTCCTATCAGTCCGCCCATGAATTCCATCGCAATATATGCAAGACAGCCGGCGGGCATCGTCGCGAGAAATATGCGCGCAAGTTCTGCAAAAGGGTATGAAAAGCGCAGCCTTGCGCTCACGAACCAGATCCCGGCGCAGATCATCAGGAGTTGCGTGATTGATCGGGATATCGCCGCACCGGCAACACCGAATGTCGGAATGATCGATACGCCAAGGACGATCGATAGCAACGCGCCCAACAGCGATGTGTAGAAGATGAAGTCGCTGCGCGCGAGTGCGTTCACCGCGTGCGTGCCGATCACGGCAGTGACGGATATTGCCGCGGCCGCACAGACTATCATCGCGGCGGGGACCGAGGCCGAAAACTGCGGACCGTAAAGCAGTTCCACGATGCCGGGGAGGATGGCAACCATGCCAATACAGGCGGGAAAGGCAGCCATGGCGAGCAACCTCGTGCCGCCTGAAAAAGCACGCTGCAGACCGGCAATGTCGCCTTTTCCGTGACGCTCTGACAGAAGCGGCAGGAAAGCCCCGGTCAATAGCAACGGCCCCTGCGCGGCAAGAGCGGACAGTGCCAGCGCTACGCTGAAAAGCCCGACCTCGCGGGCACCCCAGAAATATTGCAGCAGAAATATCTCGATACGTGACCAGACGAAGACATTGCAGACATTGGCCGCCCAGACGAACCGTTGGTAGCGGCGGACTTCGGCTTTGATGGATCGGTCCAGACCACCGCGCTGAAACAATAGGGAAAGGGTGACGATCGCCAGCGGAATTTGGCCCAAACCATAGCCGACAATCGCTCCCGACACCCCGATCGTTAAAGCCGAGCAGAAAACGAAGGCGAGCTGCCCGACCATGGAAACGAAGCTCAGACCAGCAAGAATACGGAAACGGCGACGCCCGCGAAGATAGGCAACGGCGAACATCGCCAAGGTCTGGACAGCGACGGACAGGCACAGAAGAAGGAGAAAAGATAAGCGAGCCGAGCCACCCAGGGATCCCGAGAGCGCTGACAGATCCATGAACGGCAGGGCTTGGCCAGAGCTTGCCAATACCAGAAACAACGACATGCCGAGAGCGACATAGGCGAGGAGATGACGCGCCAAACGGCCCGCCAGCGCACTTGCAGCCCGAGCATCATTACGTCCGTGAAGAGTAGCCTGGAAGCGCACGACGCTTGCCGCAGCCCCTCCGTCAAATATCGTTGCAGCCAGCAAACACAAAGCAATAACGAAATAAAACTCCCCGGTATCGGTCACACCCAGGAAATTTGCGACAATAACACCGCTGACAAAATTACCAGACAGAAGGAATACTCCTGAAAAGGCAGAATAAAAAGAATCAGAAAACATATTATTTTTCATACAAACCTCCGACTTTTCGGAGAAATATTGAATTTATTTCTATCCGTGATAGCTTCCGTATTTGCGAATTGCCGGAGGGATCCTTCATGTCTGCCGTCCGCCTGAATCAGCGCAATGCTCCCGGTCTCCTGATGCTGGTTTTGCTGTCCTGCTTGGGCAGCGCAACGCCGGCCGCGCACGGCGCCGACATCGAGCCCGATGGATGGGAGCAAACCTTCGCCGAGGAATTCGATACACTTGACGTCTCCGCCAGAGGACCGGGTACCCGATGGACTGCCCACACGCCTTGGAATGGCGATTTCGGCGATGCCCGTTTCATGGATCCAGGAGACGCATTTCCATTCACCATACAGGACGGCATTTTGAGAATAGAGGCGCGGAAATCCGCAAACGGCGCTTGGCAGTCGGGCCTTCTTTCCTCTTCCGACTCGACCGGGAGCGGCTTCAAGCAGAAGTTCGGATACTTCGAGGTTCGAGCGCGACTGCCGCGTGGAGAGGGCGTGTGGCCGGCATTCTGGCTCAGCAGCCGCGGCGAGACTGGCGGGGTTGAAGTCGACATCCTCGAGCATTACGGGCATGCGCCGCAGCGATACACCGCTGCATTCCACATCTGGAACCGAACCGATCCCTCGAAGTCCACGCATAAACATCAATGGGTCAACGTACCACCGGGCAGCTTGTCGACGGGCTTCCATACGTTTGGCGCCTCGGTCGACCCCAACTCCATTCGCTACTTCTTCGACAGGCGCGAAGTCTGGTCCGTGCCGACGCCCGCGGAACTGCAGCTGCCGTTCACGATCCTTGTCAATCTGGCGCTCGGCGCAGGCTGGCCGATCACGAACACCCCGAACCCTTCTACTATGGAGGTCGACTATATCAGGGTGTGGGCACTTCCGCAGAGATAGGGAGGGCGGCGTGTGGCCGCGCAAGGAGGTGGCGCGGGTCATCTTGCGACCCGATCAAGGATCGAGAGCAATTCGGAAATCTGGAGTTCGACTTCCAGATCTGGACGCGCCGAGTAGATAAGCGCCGCTTTACGCGTGCTCTCGTACAGATCATGATCGGTCCAAAGGCTCCGCAATTCCCGAGCCCAGACAGTCGGAGAAGCCTCCCTGTCGAAGAGGACGCCCCCGGCCCAACAGATTCGGGCAACGCCCCCACCTTCGTGGCAAGGACCGGGATACCGCTTATCTGCGCCTCGCTGACAACCCGTCCCCACGTCTCCTCCCACTGGCTTGGGACGAGCAGGATACGGGTCTTGGCATAAATCTCCGACATGTTGGAGCTTCTCTGGAGAAGAGTAACATTCGGCAATGCCTTCAGGTTCTGCTTGAGTTCGGCTTCCTCCCGCCCGGAGAGCGGCCAGTTGCGGGCAAACAGAAATGGTATGTCGGGGCATAGCCTTGCCAGCTCAAGCGCTAGGGCCAGTCCTTTCGCCAAAATCGGATTGATGAAGGTGACATGCGTACCCCGCCCTTGCGTGCGGTAGATATCGGAGATGAAAACCGGTGGTATGATTGCCGGCTTTATGCCGAAGCGTTTTTCAAACCGGGCAGCGGTGAAATTGGAATTCGCGATATAGGCAGAAAAGGGAGATCCTGCCTGCTTCCCTTCCAGGCGCGAGGGCCGGTATCGAACTCCAATCCGTGGAGATATGCGACGCTCGGTACGCCCTTGCTGCGGAAAGTGCGCCCGATCTCGACCATGTTTCCATTCTGCACGACCACGATGTCCGGATTGTCCAGATCTTTCACGTCACGCCATGGCTTGAGCGACCGATACACGGGATAGCCGAGTTTTCGATCAGTCGAGATGTCACGTCGTCGAATCTTGTTCGCGACAAATCGGGACGCACCAAAGAGATCACGCAGAGAGAGTTTGGAAAGCACGGCCACCGGCAGACCGCGCTTGCTCATCTCCAGTGCAAGGTGATGCGTATTGACCTCCAATCCACCGACTAGCTGAGGCAAGTGTGGCGTCCCGCTGGCGAAAAGGAAGGTCACGATCGTGTCTCCTCAGTCAGCCTTGCGAGCGACCGGAACAAGATGAAGCCACTCCTGAACCGACGTTCGTCGTTCATTCATCAGCTCGACCGCCGTTCGAGGCATCCACTTTGCCACCTTGGGGATCTGTCGCGACGGAAAGTCCGCCAGCCGGCGCGGCTGCGCGAGGATGGATGTAATCGTGTGGGTCTGGGCGAAGCGGCGGCAGATTGCTGCGCTACAACCCGGCGCCATATCGTCATGGGTCTCGACCAGGATCTCGGCGTGTTCGAGAGCCGGAATGGCGAGATTGTCGAGCAATGACATTTCGCCACCCTCGATGTCACAAAAGACGAGCGGCCTCGATCCCGCTGTTCTCAAAACCTCCTCCAGATCGGCCGGAGTGCAAAAGCCATGCAGCGAGATTCTATTGGCGACATTGTTTGCTTCGGCCGTCTTCCAAAGGGGCGCATGATGCTGAGGGAGCGCCTCGAAGGCGATCACGCGCGCCGAGGGCATGGCATGAGCGAAACCGACAGCATAGTAGCCGTCGGCGGCGCCGATATTGATGACGCTTTCGTGGCCGTTGGAAATGATCGCCTCAATCGTCGCGTGCAACTCCAGTTCTTGCGTACCGAGGAGGTAGGAGAGATGGTCGCGATCGGATCCGGCGCTGAGATGAAGGGCCATATTTTTGAACGGCCCAGTCATGACGCGACCACCGGCTGCGCGCTTGACCATCACGGAGGCCATCTCCCAAGCTGGGAAAGCAGCCCAACGCATCGGGATGCGTAGGGATACCGGCAATCGCCGATAGGCGCGCCAGAGCCCCATCGCGACTGAATTACCTTGGATCATCGTCCATGTAGCATCACGCATGACTTTCTTTCCTTCTGATATGGAAATTCACGCCTGTCAGTATTCCGGTCTTGTCCGCTGCCTTGGTGTCGTCCCTAGAATTCCAACGCCCGGATGGGGGTGAGGCGACGTCTGAAGAGATCGGCGAGGGCACATGCATTTCCATAGAGCCGGCCGGAGCGGTCGGGCACTCGCTCACCGCGCGCCGCACCGTAAAGGTTAGCGGCCACATTGCGCGCGATGTGGTTGAGCCCCTTTTTCCATGAGCACGTGCCCTTTCCCATCAGGTAGATGGGATTGGCGACCTGCGAGTAACCGAGCTTTTGCCCGCTCTGGCGACCACCCGAAACTCCCAGATGGACCCCATGCGCCCATTCGGCTCTGGCAATTCGCCCGAGTTCTGCAATACGCCTGCTGAAGTCGACATCTTCCAGCCATGCATAGAGCGGAAGCGTCTCGTCGAAGGTCAGCCCACAATCCCGGATCGGCTCCAGGCGCACCGCCATGTTGCAACCGTATCCGTTATAGACCTCGCTCAGCCGCCTGGAGGGCTTGTCCACTGGGCTCGCGAGCAACTCGCTCGCCTGGTCGAAGGACACGGCTATTCCCTTGGCGCCATCCGCAAGCACCTTGCCTGTTGTCATGACGACATCCGGATGCCCCAGGAAGATGGCCTCGGTTTCTTCGAGGTAATTACGCGCCGGGACAAAATCGTCATCGAGGAAGACAAGGATATCGAGATCGTTCGCGGCTTCCATCAGATAATTGCGCTGGTGCGGAAGTCCATTCGGCCCGATGAGGCACCGCAAGGCGGGGTCGCGCGATACGAGCCCCTCCATATCCTCCGGCGCCGGCGCACAAACGAGGACGGCATCCGCAACCCGGGTCTGCTCGGCAAGCAGAGAAACCAGACGTGCGACGACAGCTGCTCGGCCTTTCGTTGCAACCGCCACACCGAGACGAAGCCTTCTCGCCTCTGGGGCGACCGGCATTTGCAATATCATCGGCAAGGCGCGCATCGTCACGTCTCCTTCGCCCGTCGGGCATAGGCCCAGACCATGACCGGAAAGTTCGGCTCGTTGACGAGTGAGTTCAGAGGCCCCGCCTTGCGCCAGCGCCTGAAATTCGCCTTGACGCATTGGCGGTTACCCCATGAACGGGTGGCAATGTTCTTCTCGTCGAAGCCTGCCTCCTGCAGGAGGCAGGAAAGCCCCGTCTCGGTCCAACGGTTGCAATCGATTGGCGAGGCATGCACGCGAAGGAGAAATGGTGTTGCGATGATGAAGGTGCCGCCGGGGCGCAGCATCGCATGGACATTGCGTGCTGCGCGCAAGGGCCACTTCAAGTGCTCGAAAACCTGGTCGGCAATGATGAGGTCGAACTGCCGATCCATCGCTTCGCTGCAGATATCGAAACCGGGATACTGCGTCGACAAATAGGAGCGGAAGGCAAATTCGCGCTGCCATTGAACTCCGCCCGAAATTTCCATGACGTCGAGTTTTTCAGGACCCAGTTCGCGAATATGGGCGAAAGCATCGCGATAGAGCATGACCCTGACCCAGTCATCGGTCGGATAACCGATCGCACGCAGAGACTTGCGCAGCTGATCTTTCAGGGCGGGATATGTGCGCAGTTGCGCTATCTTCATCATGAAGATCTCCACTTCGATTTTTTCTGTAGAGGCGATGCGTTCAAGACGATCCCGAGCAGTTCGGCTCCGGCGGTACGCAATTGCCGGGTGACGTCGGATAATGTCAGGAAGGAGGTTACTCCGTGGCGGGCGACGACGATCAGACCATCGAGATGGGGAGCGATCGACTTCGCGTCTGTCGACGTCTGAAGCGAAGGCAGATCGAACAGTATAAGGTCGAACCGTTCCCTCAGATCGGCAAGGTTGAGCATGGTCTGCTCGGAGCCGATGCGTTCGCCGGGTGTGACGCGGCCGAACCGCCCGATCGGAAGAATGGTCAGATCGCCACCGATTTGTCGGATGAATTCCGGATAGGCATCCGGGTTGTTGAGCAGATCCATCAGGCTTGGCCCATGCTGCCCGGCTAGGTTGCTCAATGTCGGGTTCGCCGCAGACGCGTCTACGATCAGCGTTTGCGTTCCAGCTGCCGCCGCCGCCTGACCGACATGATAGACAAGGCTGGTTGCGCCCGTCTGCGGCTCGACACCGATCAGGCCTATGAGCTTCGCCTTGTGGGCGCGCCGGAGCCCGGTAACAGCCGCCTTGAGATCCTTGATATCGCGTTCAAACGGCGGAGCGTGCAGCGCCGCAATTCTGCCTGCCACAGTCCCATCGCCCGTCTTGGCAGCCTTTGCATGCGGCACCTTTGAGATCGAACCGAGGCATGGCATTTTCAGCATTGCGGCGATCTGGTCCGCAGAGCTTACCGAGCGCCGCGTGAAGTGCCTGATTGTCGCGAACACGATCCCTGTTCCCAGCCCCAGAAAGAGGAAGAAACCGAGAAGGAGAGCGGATTTCGGCTGGCTTTTGGTGACCGGGACGGAAGCGCGGGAGATGAAGCGAGCTTCCCTACCGGGTTGGAGATCTGCTGGGCTGTTTCAAACCATCGCTGCAGATAGCTCTCATAAACCTTGCGATAGCTGTCCGCCTCGCTTTGCAGCTGGGCAAGACGGAAGCGGCTTTCCGGGCTACCGGAAGCCTGGAACTCCCTTACCGCACGCTCGGCGGCAAACACATCTTCCTTGATCAGCTTCACTCTTTCCGACAGCCACTGACTGGCGTGACGCGCTTTCTCGGCACGACGATCGAGGCTGGTTGCCATATAGGCTTCCGCAATCGCGTTGGCGATCATCGCCGCCTTTACCGGAGAAGTGGAGGAGGCAGAGATATCGATGACAGACGATTGGCCTACACGGCGCACCCACAAGCGGCCACGCAATATGGCGATGGTGAGGTTTTCCCGCGCTTCGTCCACCCCGTCATTATCGGCGCTATCGGCGCTAGCGAAGTTATTCTTGAAGGCCATGGCGCGCAGCACATCGCCGGGCGACAGTCGGGTCGACACGAATTCGGGATCACTCCCAAGCGCTTGCGACCTGACGACAGAGCGCAACACGTCCGTTGAGCGCATGATCTCTATCTGGCCTTCGACGAAAGCTTCCTCGGTGCGGAGCTGCTGTATATCCGCAGACGATCCGGAGATCGGTGAATCCAGGATCAGTTGGGCACCCGACGTGAAGGTTGCCGGTACAATCATCAGATAGATGACGGCTGCGAGAAGGAATGAGGCGGTCACGGCACCGATCAACAGCGCATTGGACTTCAGGAACTGAAGCAGCTGGCGCAGCTCTATAGGCCGTTCTTCCGTCATCCCATTAGGAAATTGGGAATACGCTACCGATACTGGAGGGACCAGGTTGAACATCAGGCTGCACTCCGGCCATGGGCTGAGGCGGCTACGCCCGAGGGATCTGCGGTGCGCGGCCAGGAGGCGACGTCCGGCATCCAGCGCAAGCCGTAGGCCGCCGATGTTCGACTCTCTGGCCGATAGGGACCGAGCGCATAGGCGGCTGCAAGGCCGGTTGTCAGCGTGAATAGCGGTCCGAGATCCACTGAACCTGCCGAGATCGATGCGGCAAACAGTTGCGAGATGCTGGAGACAAGCGCCGCAAGACCGACCGCCTTCTCCATTGGCGATGCACCACGCCGCCTCAGGTGATATTTGATGAGGCTCGCCATGAAGACGACGAACAGCAGGGCGCCGACAATGCCTATATTGGCCAGAAGAGCGATGACGAAACTTGATGCGCGGATGCTTCCAAGCCCGGCCCCAAGCCCGCTTGTGTCGAGAAACGAGATCAAGGCCTGAGCATTCCAGCGCATCCGCTCCTCGCCGGACTGTGTCTCCAGCTTATTGGCGAGAACGACGCTCAGAAGATCGCCAATACTCTGGGCAATTTGCGGCGTGAGCAGGACCATCATGACCGCAAGTGGGATTAAGCCTATGCAAATGCTCACAAATCCCAGGTGTCGAAAACTGGCCGTTCGGCGAACGACACGCATCAGGCAAAGAACGAGCAGCAAGAGGAAGGTCGCGGCACTTGCGACGTAAGCTGTGGTTGACGTGCACAGGAGCAGCGCGACGAGCAGGGCAGCGGCGAGGAGAGGCAGCGTCCGTTGAGGATAGCCTTCAAGTACCAAGACTACGACGAACGAGAAAAGAGCGAGGGTCACGTAACCGAACACGCCGGCCTCGGAAAAAGAGCCGACTATTCTCTTGAAGCCTGCGATATCGCCGTCATCCAGCATGCGGTAGTTCGCATTGCGTATCACCGAGAGAAGATCGGCAGTTCCAGTCTTGTAGGTAACGAAATCCGCGACAGCAAAGGCAAGACACCCGATGGCAGTCACGATCAATGCCTTGGCAAACAGAACCATGCCGCCAAGGCGGGCGATGGCGCTGACGATTGCAAAGCACGTCAGATTGCCGAGCATGTAGATCGATTGAGTAAAATTGCTCGATGTCGGAGCAAGCGCGGAACTGACGATACGATGCAGTTCGCTACCGCGCGCGATTGAATAGACAACCGTAGCGCTTTCGAACAGGCGCGGCAGGAAGACGGCCGTCAGTGTGCCGTAAGCGGTGAAAAGCAGAAGCCAGAAGCCTGGCCCGGGATATTGAAGGGAGGAAAGGCTCACGGTGAGCAATGTCGGCCGCAACGAGACGATCGCAACGATGAACACGAGCATGAAATGGAATGGCTGAATGCTTGCGCCGCCGACTGACTCAAGCTTGAGGGCCGCGGCTGCGCCGAAAAGGGTCGAGAAGCAAAGGATGTAGATGGCCAACCGCGTGTTGTTGAACATGGCGTAGGCGCCGGCAGCCGCAAATAGAAATCCAATCAACTCGATCTTCATGCAGTATCCCCGCCTGGCCTTGACATTGCTGACTTGATTGCTGACCCCCAAGCCTTAGTAAGACCCCTTTCGCATCAGCAAAATCGGCAATGTTTTCAGCATGATCATGACATCCTTCGAGAAGGACCACTGACTGCAATAACGGCAATCGAGCTGGACCCGCTCAGGATAGGAAATGTCGTTTCGACCACTGATCTGCCACGCGCCGGTTAATCCCGGCCGTGTCGAGAAATAAGCCTGCGCGTCACCGCCGTAGTATTGAATTTCCTCGGCGACGACCGGTCTTGGTCCAACCATGCTCATGTGCCCTAGCAGCACATTGAAAAGCTGGGGAGTTCATCGATGCTCGTGCGGCGCAACGCGCCACCAATCAAAGTGATGCGTGGATCCCGCTTTAGCTTTCTTGAACTCTGCCATTCCGCCGCCGCCCCGTCATGCGCCAGCAGATATTGTCGCAATTTTTCTTCCGCCCCCATCTCCATAGTTCGGAACTTCAGGCACGGAAAACTTCGCTCTGCAAAGCCGATCCGTTGTTGAACGAAGAAGACCGGCCCGCCGTCCAGTAATTTGATCGCAACCGACGTTATAATCATCACTGGTGCTGCAACGCACAGTGCGACCAACGCTACCAAAACGTCAAAGGCTCTTTTGGCACCGCCGCCCAAAGGCGTAATGCGCTGCACTTTGGGAATTTGGTTTCCTGGATATGTAAACTTCCGGGTTATCACATCATTTGAAATTACAACTTTCTGGTAATTCGAATTTATATCCATTTTATCCCTCCAAATTTAAGACTAACAAGCAAGGATAACTTTACCTTGATCTATTTTTCATGGATTTGTCTGTAACCGAGGTCATATCCGGCCAATTGATACTAGAAATATTTATACGTTAGGCGGAGTGGGGGTTCATTGGGGGCCGATGCGTTTCGCTGCAGCGCGCAATTCAAGGACCAATCAGTCCCACATCGCTTGAAAGTTGCTTGCCGTTCCATGGGGGTTCGAGATGTCGAACAGGCTGAAGGAAGCTGCTTGTGAAGGGTGGCATGCGGGCGGGAGCTATCTTTGCCTGCTCGGCGATGCGCTGCGTGACAGGCTTATCAAGGGAAGAACTGTCAAGTTCTTCAAAAAAAGGATATTGTCCTGCGGCGTGCAACGCGCGGAAACCAGTTTCTTCTCGTTCGATCCGGCCAGTTGAAAGTCGCCGCTTGCCTCGTCGACGGGCGGGAATTCGTGGTCGATACGCTTTCAGCCGGCAGCGTATTTGGTGAACTCGACGTATTGCGGCGCACACCTTCACCTTTCGAGGCGCACGCACTGAGCGCCTGCGAAATATGGCTACTGGACGGTACGATCGTTCGCGATGCTGCAGCGCGGGACGCAGTGCTCAGCAACAATCTGCTTCAATATGTCTCGACCCAGGCGGAGAAACTGGAAACACGGTTGCTGACGCTGGCATCGGCAAGCATTTCCTTCCGCCTGGCCAATGCCCTGTTGCGCCTCGGGCAACTCGATTCCCCGTCTCCGCAGGCGCAAATCTACATTTCGCAACAGGAGCTGGCCTCGATGCTCCCGGCCTCTCGGGAAAAGGTCAACCGATGCCTGCGTTACTGGGAGAGAAGCCGGATCGTGCATCTCGCTCCGGGCTCCATCACCATCACCAATCCGCGAGCGCTCCATGATTATGCAACAGCATGACCGGGCGGTTGTTCAGATGCCGGATATCGTCTCAAGCGCCAGGCGCGACCGGACATTTCTCAACGCATTACAAAAGAAAAAGAGCAGCCCTGCCGCATCGGGCAAGTCATCGCGCGCAGGCAGATATCGTTCAGCAAGGCGAGAGACGGGCAGGATGATACGAAATCTCTCTGGAATCACGCAGCCGAGCCTTGATGCACGCGCCGATGTTTGCGTCATTGGCGCCGGGATGGCGGGTCTATACGTGACCCGCCAACTTGCCTGCTATGGTGTACGGACCATCCTCGTGGAAAGCGGAAGTGCCAGAACTGGGCACTCCGCAAACGACCTCAACGAAATTTCCGACGAACACGGCCATTACCAATGGCCTGTGACGGGCCGTGCGCGTGGGCTGGGGGCAGTTCCTCCGTCTGGGGCGGCAAGATGATGCCGATTTCCGCGAGCGACATGGCAGAGCGCCCGCATATCGACGCGCCTGCGTGGCCATTGAGCCACGATGCACTGCTCGAAGGGCTTAGCGAAATCGAAGCGCTGTTCAAGCTCGACGACGGCGCGTACGAAGAGGGCGCACCGCCTCATTTTCGGACCGGCGTGGAACTGCCGCAAGGTGATCCTGATTTCGCGGTTCGCTGGGCCAAGTGGACGCGGTTTCGGCGGGGAAACATATGGCGGATCCTGAAGGATCAGCTGGCCAATCACCCGTTCGCAGAAATATGGACGGATGCCACCGTCAGTGATTTCTCGATCGACCACTGGTCACGGCGTCTGGCCTCGGTCCGGTGCCGCGACGATGCGGGCCGGATACTCGACGTACGGGCAGACCACTTCGTACTGGCGGCCGGCACGATCGAAAGCACGCGTCTGCTTCTCATGCTGGACAGATGCGGCGACGACCGCGTCTTCGCCTCTTGCGACGCTCTCGGCCGCTATTTTCAGGATCATCTGGACGCGCATGTCGGCCGGCTGACAGTCCGCGACCCGGACCGTTTTGATCGCTTGCTTGCACCTCGCTACAGACGATTGCAAAGGCGCAGCCCGCATATCGAACTGACAGAGACGGCGCAGGTCCGCGATGGAGTGGCATCCGCTTTCGTTCACATGACTGCCGATCTGTCGCAAAATGCGACGCTCGGCGCCGTCAAGCGGCTCACCAAGCGTATCGAGGCGAATGACTACCAGGGCCTGCTGGGAGAGTTTCAGCGATCCCGGCTCGCTCCAGGATCGCTCGGACGGCTCCTCGCGCGACGGCTGTATCATCATACCCTGTTCATGCCGGGGGATGTCGGCTTCAACCTGCGTGTCTGCATTGAGCAGGCGCCGAGGGGTGAAAGTCGTATCCTGCTGGCCGACACCAAAGATCGCCTCGGCATGCCGAAAGTTGGTCTCAAGTGGCAACCGGGTGATATCGACGAGCGGACATTCCGCAGCGCGGTCGCCCGTCTGTCCGCCTATTGGCATCGGCACGGTCTCGATCGGATCTGCACGATAGAATGGCTCGCCTGCACGTTGCCGGGGGCATCCATCACCGAGGCCGCGCAGGATTACGCCCATCCTTCGGGAACGGCCCGGATGGGAACGGACGCGCGCCATTCCGTGGTGGATGCCGACCTGAATTGCCATCACGTCGCCAATCTCAGCATCGTCAGTGCTGCCTGTTTTCCAAGCTCAGGCAGCGCCAATCCGAGCCTGACCATCATGCTTCTGGCCTGGCGCGCAGCCCGCGCCGTCAGCCGGCTGATGGGCCGTCGGGCAGGCGGGGCGCAGGCCGATCCCAGCCTGAAACTCAGGGAGGCGGCCAATGCTTGACGCGGCGCCTGAACGTGCAGAGATCGTTACCCTGCACCGGGAACGGCTAACGCCTCCCGCGCTGGCCGCCTCTGCGAATGACGGATACATCCCGAAAACCGGCCTTCGCCCTTCCGAGTTACGAGCAATCGACAGGGTCGTTGTGATCAACGACTTTTCCATAGCCAGGGAGGGGAACCGCGCTGGCACTTCTCTCAGTCAGGCTGTTGAGAGCGGCCGGCATCCGTGTGACCTATATCTGCGGCGATAGCGGGCAGAACCCCGAATTTTCGGCCCTCGACGTCGAGGTGGTTGCCCTGGGTGGCGACCCTATCCTCTCCGCCAAACGGCACCGCGCCATGATCGAGGGGATCCATAATACCGGCGCCAAGGAAATGCTCGAACGCTGGATTGCTGCCAACGATAGCGTCGGTACGGTCTACCATGTCCACGGCTGGTCGAAGATCATGTCGCCTGCCGTGTTTGCAGCACTGGCGCCGGTTTCGCACCGCACGGTGCTGCATGCCCACGACTACTTTCTCGCTTGCCCGAACGGCTCCTTCTACGACTATCGCCGCCAAGTGCCATGCGGATGCAAGCCACTCGCGACGGGATGTCTGACGCGCAATTGCGACAAGCGCAACTATGCCCAGAAGCTGTGGCGCGTCGCGCGATCCACCCGTGTGCGATCCCAGCTGCTTCGATCTGGCCGGCATTACGGGCGTGTCCTGCTCATCCACGAAGGCATGGCCGGCGATTTCAAGCAAGCTGGCTATTCCGACGAGACGCTGCACGCCCTTCGCAACCCGACGATGCCGTTCCAGCCGGATCGTGTTCGTGCGGAAGACAATCGCGACTTCTTCTTCATCGGCCGGTTGGAGCCGGAAAAAGGCATCCTCGAGGCCGTGGCAGCCGCGTCGACTGCCGGCGTTAGATTGACGGTCATCGGTGATGGTCCACTGCGTACCCGCGTCGCCGGGATGGGCGAGACGGTAAAGGTGCTTGGCTGGCTGTCCCACGAGGAGATCGGCCTCATGGTGCGTCAGGCGCGTGCCTTGATCATGCCGAGCCGCTATCCGGAGCCCTTTGGTCTCGTTGCGGTCGAGGCATCGACAAGCGGCATTCCGGTCATACTCCCACACACGGCCTGCCTTGCTAGGGACATGACGGCAGCGGGCATCGGCCTTGCCTGCGACATGGGTGACGCCGCTCAACTTGCGCGGGCAGTCGCGACAATCCGCGACATGAGCCATGACGACATCCGCCGGATGAGCATTCGCGCCCATGCGGGCCTGTCCCGGCTCTCGACCACACCGGACGAATGGCGGGACGGGCTGCTCGCCCAATACCTCTCACTGGTTCACGCTACCTCGGAGGATAGCCAATGCTGAGCGATATGAGAGTGGTGGTCACGGGCGCATCCGGCTTCATTGGTTCGAACATTGCCAATGCGCTTGCCGCCGAGGGCGCTGATGTCATCGCCTGCGACTGGTTCGGCAGCGACGAGCGCTGGCGCAACCTTCAGGAAGTCCGGCTTGAGGAAATCGTGGCGCCGGAAGAATTGCTGTCCTGGCTCGCCAGGCCTGAAAACCACGTGGACGCCATCATCCATATGGGGGCGATCTCCGCGACCACCGAACTGGATGTGGACAAGATCGTCCAGAATAACGTCCGCCTCAGTCTCGCGCTTTGGGATTATTGCAGAGAACGTGATGTCAGTTTCGTTTATGCCTCGTCGGCGGCAACATATGGCGATGGATCGCGCGGTTTCTCGGGCGAGGACGGAGAGGATGCGCTCGCCCGGCTGAACCCGCTCAACGCATATGGCTGGAGCAAGCATGTGGTCGATCGCCGCATTGCAGCCGACGTCGCTCGCGGCAGGCGCGTGCCCAGACGCTGGGCCGGCCTCAAATTCTACAACGTCTATGGCCCGCGCGAGCGCCACAAGCGGGAGATGCGCTCCGTCGTGCACCAGATCTGGCAGCGCGAAGCATCGGGCGATCAGGTGAGGCTCTTCAAGTCCGATAATCCGGACTATCCCGATGGCGGCCAGCTGCGTGATTTCATCCATGTCGACGACTGCGTGCATGTGGTCCGGCGCGCGCTGGAATCCTCGGAGATCGGCGGGATCTTCGATGTCGGCACCGGCAAGGCGCGGACATTCCACGACCTTGCGCTTGCCGTCTTCAAGGCGCTCGGCAAGGCGCCGTCGATCGAGTTCATCGAAATGCCCGAGCAGCTGCGCGGGCGCTACCAGTATTTCACTCAGGCCAATACCGCGAGACTCGTCGCAAACGGTCTCGCCCCGAATTTTCGATCTTTGGAAGAGGGAGTGGCAAATTATGTCGACTGGTTATCAGCGCATCCTGGTCGATAGGGGCTCAAGCCCTTCGGCCGCCGCAATCGCCGGGAAAACGACGAGGGGATCGCCGCTGCGGATGGCGTATCGACAACTGCTCCCGGGATCGCCCCAGCCTACCCGCCGAACATTCTCGCGCCGGGGCTACGCATAAGGCTCTTCAACGTGAAATACAGCCCGAACCTCGGCGACGGGCTTCTCTCCGAATGCATGGAACACGCGCTCGTCGAGCTCGGCGCCAACCGCGACAGCTGGTCGATCGATCTTGCTGCCCGCAAGGCCTATGGCGACGGTATTCCGGGCCGATCGCAGATACTCTCCGCGCTCGACGCCATGCCTGGCACGATCCGCCCGTATGTCATCCGTATCCCGCTCGCCATGCAGGCCCGGCGCAAATGGCGTCCCCACTACGCCGAGCGCCTGGCGGGGCGAATGCCGCCGTGATCGGCGGCGGCAACCTGATTTCCGATATCGACCTGAATTTTCCGACCAAGCTCGGGCTTGCGGTCCAGGAAATCGAGAAAATGGGCATTCCCTTCGTGGTCTACGGCTCAGGCGTCACCGGCCATTGGACCAAGCGCGGTGCCGAAATGCTGCGTAAGACGTTTTCCAGCCGCCTGTTGCGTGGCGTCTACGTTCGCGATCTCGCCTCGAAACATCTCTGGGATGAGCGGCTGGGTCAATCGAGCGGCCATGAGGCGATGGTCGTGCCGGATCCGGGGCTGCTTGCCTCCCGCTACATACCATCCGCGCGCCGGCACGAGGGTGGTCCGAAGGTCGCTGGCGTCGGCATCATGAGCCATATCGCCATTCGCTACCATTGCGACATCGCACCTGACCAGAAGGCGCTGGAGGATTGGTATGTCGGACTGGTCGCGACCCTTGCGGCCAAGGGCATGCATGTCGTCGTGTTCACCAATGGAAGCCCGGAGGACGTCTCCTATCTCGCAAAAATCCGGCCTCGGCTGGATGCGATCGGCGGCAGCATCTCTTTCCCCGTCGCGCAACAGCCGACGCAGCTCTGCCAGATCATTTCCAGCCTGAATGTGCTTGTCGCCTATCGCATGCATGCGGTGATCGCTTCCTATTCCTATCGGGTGCCATCGGTCGCTCTCGCCTGGGATCCGAAACTCAGGTCCTTCATGAGTTCGGTCAGTCGCGAAAACTATCTTTGCGATGTGCGGACGAGCAATCCGGCCAAGACCGCGGAACTTGTGGTCAAGGCGATGGCAGAGGGGATAGATGAGCGCGCCCATGCGGCCATCCTGGACAATGCATGGCTTGGCATTTCGAGCCTGCTTCAACGCCTGGAGCGCGAGCCATGACTGAGGTTCTGGAACGACAAACCGAGCTTGAGCACCTTTGTCACGCTCTGCAAGACTGGATGTTCCTGAAGGCCCTGCCTTTCTGGGCGACGACGGGGCGCGACGGCGAGTACGGCTTCGTCGAATCCCTTGATCTCGCCGGCCGGCCGCGCTCGGTCGGGTTCAAGCGGACGCGGGTGCATGCGCGCCAGATCTATGTATTCAGCCATGCCCATACGCTCGGCTACGGGCGAGGGCTGGAGGCTGCGCGTGGCGGTCTGGATTTTCTGCTGACGCACGGCTGGAGCCCCCAGGGTGGCTGGGTGATCTCGATGGGAGAAACTGGCGGGATCGTCAACGAGGAGATCGATCTCTACGACCAGGCCTTCGTCCTGCTCGCCTTCGCCTGGTGGATGAAGGCGAGCGGCAGCCGCGACGTCCTGCCATGGATCGATCGTACGCTCGAGGCCATGGATGCGCGGCTTCTTCGTATAAATGGGGACGGCATCGCGGAGGGATGGAACAGCCGGGGGCCGCATGACGAGATCCTGCTGCAGAACCCGCATATGCATCTTCTCGAAGCCTTGCTGGCGCTCTACGCCATCGTGCCGGGGATCGGCATAAGACAGCGTATCGCCAAGATCATCCGCCTGTTTGAGGCGCGCTTTTTCGATCCCATTTCCGGCTCGCTCGGCGAATATTATGACGGCAACTGGAACCGCATCGATGCAGGGGGCGGCCATCTGGTGGAGCCGGGCCATCATTTCGAATGGTACTGGCTGCTTCGCCGAACCGAGCCGATCATCGGCCGCTATCTGCGAGGCCATGCGGAGCGTCTCTACGGTTTCGCTCAACAATATGGAGTGGAAGTAAGGACGGGTCATATCCACGACGAACTGACGAGTAGCGGGAGCATCCATAACGATCGCCACCGCTCCTGGCCGCAGACGGAATATATCAAAGCCATTCTCGCCCGGGCCGATGCCACAGGCAGACTGGAGCAGGATGCGCTGGAAACGGCGCTTCGCGTCCTGTTGGACGACTATCTCGCCCCGGCGCCAGAGGGCTGCTGGATCGATCATCTCGATGCCACGGGTCAGTCCTGTGTGTCGGCCATCCCGGCCAGCACGCTTTATCACCTGTTTCTCGCCACAGCAGAACTCATGCGTCTTCAACATGTCTGGCGCATGCCGGACCTTAGAGGGAAGCCTATCATGAACATTGATCGCTTTGGGGCATGCCGGGTACTCGTCGTGGGGGACGTGATGCTCGACCACTATGTGCGCGGAACAGTCAGTCGTATCTCGCCGGAGGCGCCGGTCCTCGTCCTGCATGTCCAGGACCAGAACTCCGCGATCGGCGGCGCCGGCAATGTCGCCGCGAATATCGCCTCTCTGGGCGGGACGGCGGTTCTTGTGGGGATGGTCGGCGAGGATCCGGCGGGCCTGACCCTGCAAGCCATGGCAACGACAGGTATCGGCACGATCGAAAAGCGGCTCTATTGCCAGCCGGGATTCAGGACGATCGAGAAAACCCGTTTCCTTGCCCATGAAACCCATCTTCTGCGGGCAGATTGCGAAGGCTCGCCGGTCGAGGTTGAGGCAGAAACCCATATCATCAGCCATATCGAGGAATGCGCCGAAGGCTGCTCTGCGATCATCGTCTCTGATTACGCCAAGGGCATGATCACCACAACGATGATGCGGGCGCTGGTGGATATAGCTCGTCGCAAGGAGATACCGATCGTGGCCGATCCGAAGCGACCGGATTTCTCCTTCTATCGCGGTTGCGCAGTCCTGACGCCGAACCGGCGCGAGTTGGCCGCCGCGAGCGGCATAGAAGCTGATAGCGACGAAGGCATTGCGGCCGGCATGGCGGTTGCTATGGACCAATTCAGGGGCACGATCGTGCTGACCCGCTCGGAACAGGGTATCTCACTCTTCCGGCGGGGATTGCCGGCGGTCCATGAACCGGCGCGAACCAAGCTGGCGCTCGATGTCTCCGGCGCAGGTGATACGGTGATCGCAGCTTTGACCCTGGCGCTTTCATCCGGCGAGGACATGGTAACGGCGATGACTGTCGCCAATGCTGCGGCCGCGGTCGCCGTGTCGAAAACCGGTACGGCAACGGTCACGCCTGCCGAACTTGCCGGCGAAATGCTGCTGGACAGCCTTCCCACGCTGCAGATGGACAAGCTCTCCACCCTCTCGGTCGCCTGCGCCCAGCGCGAAGCCTGGCGGCGCCAGAAGCTCGTCGTCGGCTTCACCAACGGTTGCTTCGACCTTCTGCACCCCGGCCACGTCAAGCTGCTGAAGGAGGCGAAGTCGAAATGCGACCGGCTGATTGTCGCGCTCAACACAGATTCTTCGGTCCGGCGGCTCAAGGGGCCGGAGCGCCCGCTGCAGGTGGAAGGCGCGCGGGCGATCGTCATTTCGGCGCTGGATGCGGTGGATTCCATCCTGCTCTTCGATGAGGATACGCCGATGGAGCTGATCGCCTCGCTGCGTCCCGACGTCATCTTCAAGGGCGGCGACTATACGGTCGATACCGTGGTCGGCGGTTCGCTGGTGCAGGGTTATGGCGGGCGCGTGGTGCTGATCGATTTCGAGGCGAACCAGTCTACGACCGGACTGATCGAGCGCGCTCGCGAACGCCAGATCACCATCGGATACAGCGAGGTGGTGCACTGACATGGCTCGCTCCAACGAAGCAATGCGAATTCTCGACCAGACCCTCTTGGCTTATGCCGTGAGGGGGCTGGCGCTCTTCAATCAACGTAGAAATCTGCCCGAGGCGCCAAAGAGAATCGGAATCATCCAGCCGAGCGCGATCGGCGACATGCTTCTTAGTTCCGGCGTTATTTCGGCCATTTGCAGCCGTTATCCTGATGCTCGGGTGCTGCTGTTCCACGGAACCAACAACGCTCCCGCAGCGCGCATGCTGGAAGCATCCGTCGAGCCCATCCTGTGCAATTTCTCAAGGCCCGACAAAGCGTGGCGGCAATTGCGCGCAGCACATATAGACCTCGTCGTCGATCTTACGCCGTGGCCGAACCTGACTGCCACGCTGGCGCGCATCAGTGCGCTTTGTGCGGTCGGTTTTGCCCCGAACTCCGCGAGAGGCCGTGTCTTCGATATAGCGGTCGAACATAGCGGCCTCCGACACGAGCTGGATAATCTGGCCGAGATGGCACGTGTATTTGGCGCGCAAGGCGAATACACTATGCGTCTTCGCTCCGATCACTGCTCACTTGCGGATACGCTACTGCTTGATCGGCTCGTGATCTGCCATATTTCGGCCGGCGGTCGACGTGCCGGGGAAAAGGCGTGGCCGAAGGACTACTGGGTCAACCTCTGCCGCAAACTGGTCAGGCTGGGCTATATGCCCGCCTTCACCGGCTCGGCCGCAGATGGACCTTTGGTCGAACAATTGCGAACGGAGCTTGGCGACGATGCCAACACCACACTCTCGCTTTGCGGCAAGGTTCCGCTGGCCGAGATGGGTGATCTTTTGCGCCGGGCTCAACTCGTCGTCAGTATCGACACGTCGGTGCTGCATCTTGCTTCCGCCGTCGGGGCGCGTGTCATCGGCCTTCATGGGCCGACACGATCTTTCCGGTGGGGGCCGGTCGGTTCGCAGGCCATCGGGCTGGATTCGCCGCATCCGGCAGCAGGCTATATCGTTTACGGCACAGAGACCCATCCGGAAGCGCTTGACGTCATGCGTGCGTTGAAACCGGAAACGGTTCTCGATGCGGTCCTGAATGCGATGCCGGGCACCGAGCCCGTTTCTGCGGCGGCGATTACGCAATATGCTTGAGGTCAATGCTCTAGCGAGGCTCGTTCCGGCCTATGATGCGGCGGCGCGGCGAAGGCCCGCGCTGCTGCTGGACCGGGACGGCGTGCTGAACGTCGATTCCGGTTATGTCGGCAGCTATACAGACTTCCAGTGGATACCCGGCGCGCTGGAGTCTCTCGCCGCCTTTGCACGGGCCAACTGGCATATCTGCGTCGTCACCAACCAGTCTGGGATAGCGCGCGGCTATTTCAGCGCCGAGGATGTGGAGCGGCTGCATCGTGAGATTGCGGCAGACGCTCGCAAGGCCGGCGGGCGCATCGACGCATTCTTCTATTGCCCGTTTCATCCGGATAGCCGGATTGCAAATTATCGCGCGGTCGATCACATCGACCGGAAGCCCAATCCCGGCATGCTGTTCAAGGCGTTGCATCACTGTGGCGCCGACGCGCATTTTTCGATCATGATCGGCGACAAGCCGAGCGATATCGAAGCCGGGCATCGCGCGGGTGTCGACAGCTACCGGTTTCCGGGCGGACGGCTGGACGATTTCCTGGCAGGCGTCATGCGGGCGAGGATCGCGAAAATCACTGCACTTCGTTGATATAGCGATGGTTTGCCGTGGTTGCCCGGTGCGAGGCGATCAGTACCGGCACAGCCATCTGGTCATATGCAACCTCGTCGATGGTCAGCACCGCGGCCGGAAGTCTCAGTCCGAGCCAGCGCGCGTCCTCATCATTGGCAAGGTCCGCACCGATCTGTTCGCGAACAGCGGAGATCCGGATGCTGTGATGTTCGAGCAGATGCAGGTAGAAGAGCGAGGGGATGTCTTCCGCCCGCTCCGGGAAGTCCGTAACCCGCTCGCGCGAAAGCGTCAGCGTCTCATGCATGATCGGCTTGTCATCGACGGTTCGCACGCGATGAAACGAGATGACCGGCGCGCCCTCCTCGATCTGCAGCTTTTGCGCATCTCTTGCAGACGCAGGACCAGTGGTTAGAGCGGTGACTTTCGTCACCGACTTGCTGAGCGACCCATCGAGGCCATGTAGCCGGAAATACTGAAAGAAGAGGCGCAGGCTGTGCTGCGGCTTGCGACCGGTCACGACAGTGCCGGTCTTGCGGCGGCGGCTGAGCAATCCGTCATTGGTCAGATCCATCAGCGCGCGTCGGATCGTGCCGACCGCAACCCCGTAGGTCTGCGACAGCGCAACCTCACTCGGCAGGACGGAACCGGGCTCCAGCTTGCCGAGCATGATGGCTTCAGTGATCTGCCTTTTGACGATCTCGTAGAGAGGTAGAGAAAGTTCGCCCGGCCTCTGCTCATCTGCTGAAATATTGGGCAATTCTGGCAATTATTTGCCTCTTCTTTAGAGTTGACTCATCGAGCCGATCTACGCAGTATTACTATATAGTTTATATTAAAGCGCAAGCCGGTCAGGAATGCGCTGAGGTGCCGAGGATACCGCAAATGACCGACCAGCAATTTGCTGCGCATCATGACACGCTCTCGTCTGCCATGGCAGTGATCGAGCGCGATGTCGAGAGCGCGATTGCTGATCTGTCGCGAATGATTGCTGTCGATACTTCCTTCCCTCCGGGTGAGGGCTACGGCCCTTTCGCCGACCTGATGTCAGAATTGCTGGCGCCACTCGGTTTTGCTTCTGAACGGGTGACAGTGCCGCGGGACCTCTGGTACGTCGACGGCGGCCCTGCCTCCGGGGAACGCGTCAACCTCGTTTCCACCCGGGAGAGCGGAAAGCCGGTCTGCGGCCTCTACTATCACGTCGATACGGTACCCGTCGCGCCCGGCTGGACGCGCAATCCCCTGGAACTGACGGTCGAGGGCGATAATCTCTACGGCCTCGGCGCAGCCGACATGAAGGGCACGATCGCCGCGACCCTCTTGGCATTGCGCGCTGCAAAGGAATGTGGCGTCGCGCTTGCCTATGATCCGATGCTGCTCCTCTGCACCGACGAAGAGGGCGGGCTCTATCCGGGCATCCGTTATCTGGCGGAGCAGGGCAAGCTGAAGGGCCATATCCTCAACTTCAACGGCTCGGCCGCGCCACGCATTTGGGCCGGTTGCTTTGGTATCTTCAACCTGCAGGTCACCATCTCCGGCCATGCCGTTCATGCGGGCGAGGGCAACCGCACCGGCGCCGGCGTCAACGCGATCGAAGGTGCGCTTCCGGTATTGAACGCGATTGCGGCGCTGAAGCCGGAAATTGCCAAGCGCGCATCGAAGCTCGCTCCGCCGCCGCATGCCACGGGGCCATTGCGGCCATCGTTGACGATTTCCGCGATCAATGGCGGTACGGCGGGAGGCCAAGTGCCGGCCGAAATCAAGATCCTCGTCTCCCGCCGCTACGCGCCGGAAGAAAGCTATGACGAAGCACGCGCCGAGATCGAGACCGCGGTCCGCGATTGTATCGCTGGCACAGATCTCGGCCTCAAGATCGATCTCGTCGGCCATCTGATCCCGACCGATGATCCGGAGGGGCCGCATTGGCCGCGCTGGCAGAAGGCATTGTCCGTGGGCTTCGGCTACAAGCCGGAAGACTTCCATAAATGGGGCGCGGCAAGCTGCTCGGACTTCGGCTACGTGCAGAAGGCCGGCTTCGGTCCGGAAGTGCTGCTCGGCGGCCTCGGCCGTCCGGAGAGCTGCATCCACAGCCCTGAAGAACACACGACCCGCCAGGACATCATCGCCCTGGCCAAGAGCATCCTTTCCTATCTCGCGGCCGACTTCGCCGCTTATGCCATTCCTGAAAATCGCAGCTGACGTATCAAAAAGGGAACATACACATGCTGGAAATGAAACGCCGCTTCTTCCTCGCCGGGACCGCAGCCATCCTGGCTGCGCCGTCCATGAGCTTTGCCCAGGCGGCACCTACCAAGGGTGGCACGCTGAAGATCTCCGTCGACCAGGCCGCGAGCGTCATTCATCCGCTGCTGACCCGCGTCAACCCGGAATACATGATCACCGAACTGCTCTACAGCAACCTGACGCGCCTCAAGGTCGATATGTCGATCGAGCCGGACCTCGCCGAAAGCTGGACGGCGAATGACGACCTGACCGAATGGACCTTCAAGCTGCGCACCGGCGTCACCTTCCATGACGGCTCAGCATTCTCTGCAAACGACGTCGTCGCCACCTTCAAGGCGATCCTCGATCCGGCAACGGCATCGCCCGGCCGTAACAACGTCGGCCCGATCACCGATATCGTCGCCGTCGACGACGCCACCGTGCTGTTCAAGCTCTCCGGCCCCTATGCCGACCTCCCGGTATCGGTTGCCTACACCAATGCCCGCATCATCCCGGCCGCCATCGCCACCGGCGATCTCAAGAGCCTGTCGACCAAGGCTGTCGGCACCGGCCCGTTCAAGCTCGTTTCCTACGAGCCGGACCGCCTGGTCGTCGTTGAACGCAACGAGAAGTATTACGACCCGGCCCGTCCGTATCTCGACCGCGTCGAAGTCCAGGTCTTCCCGGATATTTCGGCCGAAGGCTCTGCCATGATCGCCGGCGACGTCGACATCATCTCAACCCTGCAGCCGACTGAATTCCTGCGTCTCGACGGCAATGACGGCGTCGAAGTCCTGCGCACGCCGTCGGGCCAGTTCTGCAACATCAACTTCGGCTGCGACACGGCACCGTTCGACGATGTCCGCGTCCGCAAGGCGATCGCGCTGACCGTCGATCGCGAGGCCATGGTTGGCTTCGTCACCGAAGGCTTCGGCACGACCGGTAACGATACGCCGCTCAACCCGTCCTATCAGTTCTTCAAGCAAGTGAAACAGCGCGAGACTAACATTGAGGAAGCCAAGAAGCTTCTCGCCGAAGCCGGTCATGCCGATGGTCTGGAACTGACGCTGATCGCCTCCGACCGCCCGGCCGTCCGTACCCAGCTCGCCGTCGCGCTCCGCGAAATGGCGAAGGAAGCCGGCATCACCATCAATGTCCAGACCATGCCGCACGCCACCTATCTGGAACAGGTCTGGAAGAAGGGTGCCTTCTACGTCGGGTTCTACAACATGCAGCCGACCCCGGACGGCATCTTCAAGCTGCTCTACACCTCGGATGCAGCCTGGAACGAGACGCGCTGGAACAACAAGGATTTCGACGCACTGGTCGCAGAAGCTCGCGGCACGACCGACGAGGAAAAGCGCACCGAGCTCTATACCAAGGCACAGAAAATCATGAACGAGGACGTTCCCTCGATCATCCCGTCCTTCTTCGACGTTCTGGCCGCCAAGCGCAGCTGGGTGCAGAATTTCGAAGCGCATCCGCGCGCATCCGTCTTCCGCCTCGACTACGTCTCGCTCTCCAGCGACGCACCGAAGCGCGGTTGATCCGTCACCTTGCCGGACGCCTTCGGGCGTCCGGCCATCTCGACCGAGGAACACGCCCCTGTCACCGAATTACATAGCCAAGCGGCTGGTGATGATCGTCTATACGCTCTTCATCGTATCGCTCATCGTCTTCGCCATAACCCAGATCCTGCCCGCCGATGCGGCGGTGATGATGCTGGGCGAGAACGCCACCCAGGAAGCGCTCGATGCGCTGCGCCAGACCATGGGGCTCGACGCGCCCATTTGGCAGCAATATTTCAGCTGGCTCTGGCATGTCCTTCAGGGCGATCTCGGAACCTCGCTGCGCACCGGCCAGCCGGTTGGTCCGGTCATGTTCGAGGCGCTCGGGCGTTCGCTGCTGCTTGCCGTGCTGTCCATCGGTCTCATGCTGGTGCTTGCCATCCCGCTTGGCATCATCGCGGCAGTCCGCCGCGGCAAAATCGCCGACATGGTGGTCAGCCTCGTGTCCTATGCCGGTGTCGCCCTGCCTGAATTCGTGACGGCAACGGTCGCCGTCCTCATCTTCGCCGACTGGATGAAGTGGCTGCCCCCAACCGGTTATGTGCCGCTAACGGAAAACTTCGTCGACGGCATCATGCATCTCATCCTGCCGGTCTGCGTCATCTCGGTCATCCTGATCGCCCACGTCTCGCGCATGGTGCGTTCCGAACTCGTCGATGTGCTGCACACGGATTATATCCGCGCCGCTCGCCTGAAGGGCATTCCGCGCCGCGAGGTCCTGCGTCGCCACGCGCTGCGCAATGCGCTTCTGCCGACCATCACCATCGTCGCGCTTGACGTCGGTTATCTTCTCGGCGGCGTCATCGTCGTGGAAGAAATCTTCGCCATTCCGGGCATCGGTCGCCAGCTGATCGTCGCCATCCAGGCGCGCGACCTGCCCGCCATCCAGGCCGGCGTGCTAATCATGGCCGCCACCTATTCGATCGTCAATTTCATCGCCGACATCCTCTATGCCTGGCTCGACAAGAGGATCCAGTATGACTGAGTTCATGAAACGTCTTTTGAAGACGCCCCAGGGCGCCATCGGCGTTGCCCTTGTCGTCCTGGTCCTGCTGATCGTCGTCTTCGGCCCGCTGATCGCGCCGCATGATCCGGAAAAGCTGTCGCCGCTCGCCCGCTACAAGGGACCGAGCCTGATCTTTGGCTCGGCACCGACCAGTATGGCCGTGACATCTTCAGCCGTCTTCTGATCGGCGCGCGCGCAACCGTCGTTATGGCGGTCGCGGCGACCATCGTTGGCACGTTGATCGGCGCGCTCATCGGCACCGCGTCCGCCTTCCTTGGTGGCCGCGCTGACGAGCTGATCATGCGCACCATCGACGCCGTCATGTCGATCCCGAGCCTGCTTTTCGCGCTTCTCGTGGTCAACCTCCTTGGCTCCAGCACCGTCAATGCGCTCGTCGCTGTAGCGATCGCGTTTGCCCCGGGCATGGCCCGCATCACCCGAAGCGTCGCGCTGTCGGTGCGGAAGCAGGACTATGTCAATGCGGCGATCGCCCGCGGTGAAAGCTCCGGCTACATCATCCGCCGCGAAATGCTGCCGAACGTCATTGCGCCGATCATCGTCGAGATGACGATCCGCGTATCCTTCGCCGTCATGCTGTTTGCGACCTTGAGCTTCCTCGGTCTCGGTGCCCAGCCGCCGGCCGCCGAATGGGGCCTGATGGTCTCGGAAGCGCGCCGCTACATGCACCTTTCCGCCGGCATCCTGATCTGGCCGAGCGTGGCGATCGCCATCGTCGCCGTCGGCTTCAACCTTCTGGGCGACGGTCTCCGCGATGCCCTCAATCCGCGGACCTGAGGTGATACCCATGACCAATACAGAAAACCGCCCGGTCCTCTCCGTCGAAAACTATTCGCTGGACTACGAGACCGCCAACGGCCCGTATCACGCGCTGAAGAACATCAACCTCTCGATCGATCGCGGCGAGATCCTCGGCCTCGTCGGCGAGAGCGGCTCCGGCAAGACCTCGCTCGCCTGGTCGATCATGCGCTACCTGCCGCAGAATGCCCGCGAACCGGGCGGCCGCATCCTGCTCGGTGGCGACAACCTGCTGGAAAAATCCGAAAACGAGATGGAAACGTTTCGTGGCCGGCGCATCAGCATGGTGTTCCAGGACCCGAGCACGTCCCTCAACCCGACCCTTTCGCTCGGCACCCAGCTTACCGAAGTGCTGATCCGCCATCGCGGCCTGACGCGCCAGCAGGCGTGGAAGGAAGGCGAGGCGCTTCTCGACCGCGTCGGCCTGAAGACGCCAGCACAGATGATGAACCGCATGCCGCACGAAGCCTCCGGCGGCGAAAAGCAGCGCGTCGTCATCGCATCCGCCTTCGCCTGCAACCCGGAATGCATCATCTTCGACGAGCCGACCACGGCTCTCGACGTGATCACCTCGCGCCAGATCCTCGACCTCTTCGTCGAACTGCAGGCCGAGACTGGCGTCGCCTCGCTCTACATCTCCCATGACCTCGCGCTCGTTGCCCGCACCGCAGGCCGCGTCGCCGTGATCAAGCGCGGCGATATCGTCGAGCAGGGTAGCGTCCGCGAAATCTTCACCAATCCGCAGCAGGACTATACCAAGGAACTGATCGCAGCCGTGCCCGACCCGTCCCATCGTCTGGTCAAGGACGACGTGGTGGCGGCCGAGAAGCCGCTGGTAAAGGTCGAGAATGTCAGCGTCCATTTCGGGCGCAAGCCGTTCCTCGCGGCGCTGACCGGCAAGAAGACCGAACGTGTCACCGGTAACAACGCGATCAGCCTCAG
This sequence comes from Terrirhizobium terrae, assembly GCF_030323265.1. Classification (GTDB taxonomy): domain Bacteria; phylum Pseudomonadota; class Alphaproteobacteria; order Rhizobiales; family Rhizobiaceae; genus Neorhizobium. Next base: position 277,815 of record NZ_CP104990.1, on the reverse strand, counting down.
CGTCAATCCTGGCGAAATCCTCGGCATCGTCGGCGAGATCCGGTTCCGGCAAGTCGACGCTCGCCAAGGCGATGACCGGCCTCAATCGTTTCGAGGGTAAGATCTGGTTCGATGGTCGCGAGATCAAGAGCCTTGGCGACATGGACAATGCCTATCGCAAGGATGTCCAGATCATCTTCCAGCATCCGGACGCCTCGCTCAATCCGCGCCAGAAGATCTCCGAAATCCTGTCGCGCCCGCTGAAACTGTTCGGCGATGCGAGCGATCTCGAGAAAAAGGTCGGCGACATGCTGGAGCAGGTGCGCCTGCCGCGCACCCATGCCAACCGATATCCGCACCAGCTGTCGGGCGGTGAGAAGCAGCGCGTCGCCATCGCCCGCGCCTTTGCCTCCAAGCCGAAGCTCGTCATCTGCGACGAGATCACCTCGGCGCTCGACGTCTCGGTTCAGGCATCGGTCGTGGAACTGCTGCTCGAGCTGCAGAAGGCGAGCGGTACGGCCTATCTCTTCATCACCCACGATCTCAACCTGATCCGCCAGATCGCACACCGGATCGCCGTCATGTATCGCGGCGATCTGATCGAGGTGGTGAAGGCGGAGGAGATCGATAGTCCTGACCGGGCGGATTACACGCGCCGCCTGATCGAGGCGGTGCCCCGCGCCGCTGCCCAGTACCAGTAACTGCCTACCAGTGACCCCAATGCCAGTGAGAATGCATCAAGGAGCATGACAATGGACCCGAAGTCCCTTCTGGACCGGATCGACGAAAAGGCCTGCCTCGATTTCCTGTCGAAGATGGTCCAGCACAAGAGCCATTCGGAGACCGAAGGCGAGAAGGATCTCGCCCGCTGGATGGCCAAGGAGCTTGAAAAGATCGGCGTCGATGCCGAGCTGCAGCCCTTCGACGAAGGCCGCCGCTTCAACACGATCGGCCGCCTGAAGGGCGAAGGCGGCGGTAAGAGCCTGCTGTTCAACGGCCATCTCGACACCAACCCGGTCACCGAAGGCTGGACGGTCGATCCCTATGCCGGTCTGGTGGACGACAAGTTCATCTACGGTATCGGCGTCTCCAACATGAAGGCCGGCGATGCGGCCTATTTCTGCGCGGTGAAGACGCTGCTCGATGCAGGCGTGAAGCTGAAGGGCGATGTCGTCCTGACCTTCGTCGTCGGCGAATTGCAGGGCGGTGTCGGCACCCTGGCGGCGATCCATGGCGGCGTGAAGGCAGACTATTTCATCAACAGCGAGCCGAGCGACCTCGTCGCCGTCACCATGCATGCGGCGGCACTGAGCTACGTCATCGAACTGACGGGCGATACGCGCCACCTGTCGAAGCGCGAAGAGTCGGTCGATGCCATCGCGGCCGCCTGCGACATCATTCCGCGCATCAACGCGATGACCTTCAGCGGCGCCAAGAGCGATACCCACAAGTCGATCAACCGCGGCCATGTCGGCGTCGTCCACGGCGCGCTCGGCCGTGATTTTGCCGAATGGCGTCCGCCGCAGGTTGCTGACTTCGTTCGCCTGCGCGGCTCGCTGCGTTATGCGCCGGGTCAGACCCAGGAAAGCGTGCTCGCGGACGTCGATGCGGAACTGCGCCTTCTCGAAGGCCGCTTCCCGGGCCTCAAGGCCAAGCTGGTTCCCGACATGATCGAGGGCCGTCCGCTGATGCCGCCCTTCGAAGTCTCGCCGGATAGCCGCATCGTCAAGTCGATCAACGCCGCATATGAAACCGTGCGCGGCGAAAAGCAGCCGACCGGCGCGATCACGCCGACCCGCTTCTACGGCACCGATGCCGGCCACCTCTACAAGGAGCTCGGCATGGAAGGCATCGTCTGCGGTCCGGGCGGCCGCTACAACACGATGCCGGACGAGCGCGTCGACATCATCGACTATCTCGACATGATCCGCGTCTACATGCTGACCATCCTCGACATCTGCGAGGTGGCGTAAGGTGTTTTCCCGGGCGGAATTTGATCGTCGTATCGCTCTCGCCCGGGACGCCATGGCGTCTTCAGGCGCCGATCTGCTGCTTGTCGACAGCGGCGAGCTTCTGGCCTGGCTGACGGGCTATACCGTGTCTGAAACCATGTATCGCGCGGCCTTCCTGCCGCGCGAGGGCAACGCCTGGTTCACGCTGCGCGCACTCGACGAAGCGCCCTGCCGCGAAAAGAGCTGGATCACCGATGTCGTCGGTTTTGTCGACACGGAGGAAGCGCAGGCAGCCGTCGCAGCCAGCATCCGAGACCACGGCTTCGGCAAGGCCCGGATCGGGCTCGACACCAATTCCTACAGCATGAGCGCTGCCACTTTCACGCGCCTCACCCAGCTTGTGCCGGAAGCGACCTTCGTTCCGATGCCGGGCCTGAGTGACAGCCTGCGCTGGGTGAAGTCGCAGGAAGAGATCGACGTTCTGCAGCAGGCCTCCGAGGTCGCCAACAAGGCGATGGCGGCGATCGCCGAGCAGTCGAAGCCCGGCATGACCACGCGTGATGCGGCCGCCATCGCATCCGGGGTTTTCCTGCGCGAAGGTGCCGATACCGGCGAGGTCGGCCCCGTGGTCAAGGCCTCCGGCAGCCACGAATTCCTGCATGGGGTGTTCAAGACCGAAGCGATCGCGGAGGGCGATGTCCTGCATGTCGAACTCATCCCGCGCGTCGGGAATTACGGTGCCCGCATGATGCGGCCGATCGTGGTCGGCGCTCCGTCAGCCGAACTCACTGCCGCTGCGGAAAAACTAATTGAACTGCAGGATCGCCAGATCGCGGCGATGAAACCGGGCGCGATCGCCAGCGATGTCGATGCGATCATGCGTCAGGGCGCGCTTGATGCCGGCCTGCGTCCGGTCTACGAGAACGTCACCGCCTATACGCTCGGCCTCTATACCCGTACACCGCGCACCAGCGACTTTTCCGGTGTCTTCCTGCCGACCTCCGACTGGCCGCTGAAAGAGGGCATGGTCTTCCATCTGTACGCGACCGCACAGGGCCTCGGGTTTAGCGAGACGGTGGTTGTCGGCAAGGATGGCGGCATTCGCCTGACGAAGACGCCGCGCGGTATCCTGACCGCGTAACTCTCAGCGTCCGCGATAGACGAAGGGCGGCGGTTCGGCGAGGCTGTCGGCCTCCGCCTGCTCGGTCAGCATCTGGCGCAGCGGCGAGCGGATGCAGACCGGATCGGTTGCAGATGCATCGCCTGCCAGCGCCATGGCCTGGCAGCGGCAGCCGCCGAAATCGATCGCCTTGCGATCGCAGCTGCGGCACAGTTCCGGCATCCAGCTGTCGCCGCGATAGGCGTTGAAGGCCTGACCGTCGTACCAGATTTCGGCGAGCGGCTTGTCTTTCACATTGTCGAACTGAAGCGACGGAATGGTTTCGGCCGCATGACAGGGCAGGACCTTGCCGGATGGCGTGACGTTGAGACCGGTGCGTGCCCAGCCGCCCATGCAGGCCTTCGGATAGCTTGCATGATGATCGGCGCCGACATAGTCGATGACGATTACGCCTTCGAGACGCTTGCGCTGCTCCTCAACGAAGGCGTTAGCGCGCAAAAACTGTTCCTTCGTCGGCATCAGCGCCTTGCGGTTCCTGTCGGCCCAGCCGTGGAACTGCACCGTGGCAATCTCGATGCGCCGGGCGCCGAGCTTGACCGCCAGATCCAGCATGTCGCCCATCTGGTCCATGTTCTGCTTGTGGCAGACGGCATTGACGGTGAGCGGAATTCCCGCCGCATGGGTCCATTCGGCAACCGCGATCTTGCGGTCGTAGCCGCCCTTGTAGCCGCCGACAAAGTCGGCCAGTTCCGGCGTTGCGCCCTGGATGGAAAGCTGCAGGTGGTCGAGACCTGCATCCGAAAGCTCCGCGATCCGCTTTTCCGTCAGGCCGACGCCCGAGGTGATGAGATTGGTGTAGAGACCGGCCTTGGCTGCTGCGGCGGTAAGTTCCACCAGGTCGCGCCGCGCGGCCGGTTCGCCGCCGGAAAGATGCAGATGTAAAACGCCGAGAGAAGCCGCCTGCTTGAAGGTGTCGATCCATTCCTCGGTGGAAAGCTCCGACTTGATCGATTCCAGTTCGAGCGGGTTGGAGCAGTAGGGGCAGGCGAGCGGGCAGCGATGGGTCAGCTCCGCGAGCATGGCGATCGGTGCCGGAATGCGGATACGTCCGCCGGCCCATTCGCTTGTTCGTGGAATGCTGACATGCTCGTTCACGGTTTCAACTCCAGCATCCGTCGCTTGGAAAACTCGTCGACGAAGGCAATGACATCGCCGAGGATCTGTTCCTTCGGCGCTTCGAACTTGACCGAGAATTCCTCGGCAATGGCATCGAGACTACGCTCGCCGTCGAGCGCATTGACGATCATGACCGCGATCTCATCCAGCGCCAGCGCCCGCTCAGGCGCGAGCAGCACGGTCTGGCCGCGCACCGGGTCTTCGCGCAGCCTCACACCGCGGGCGAGCTTGGCGACCGTATTGGCGGTCACCGAAACGGCGGCCTGTTCGCTCATTCCGCTGCTCCCTTGAGAGCCGGCTGATCGAGTTCGCCGATCACACCCTCCTTGCCGTTCCAGCCGCCGGGCGGCAGGAGGGCAGGGGAGACATAGGCGTGATGCAGCGCATCGAGCTGCGCCCAGAGCACATCCGTCTTGAAGGTCAGTGCAGCAGCGGCCGCATCCTGCTTCTCAAGCGTATCCGCATGGTCCAGCACGTAGTTGAGGCCGAAGGCCACATCCACCGGCGCCTCGTCGAGGCGCTTGCGGAAATAGGACAGAGCCTGTTCGTTGGCGAAGGCATAGTGTTCGATCAGGCCGGCAATGCGGTTCTTGTGAATAGCCGGCGCGAAGAGCTCGGTCAGCGAGGCGGCCACGGCATCAAGAAGCGGCATGTCGCGCACGAAGCGAACATAGGCGTCGCAGGCAAAACGTGTCCCCGGCAGCACGCCACGGTTGGATGCCACATAATCCGGGTCGAGACCGACGGCCTCGGCGAGCTTCAGCCAGCGGCGGATGCCGCCACCTTCCTCGACGCCACCGTCATGATCTTCAATCCGCTTTCTCCAGGCCCGGCGGATGGAGATATCTTCGCAGCGGGACATGAAGGCGGCATCCTTGAGCGGGATGCGGCTCTGGTAATAGAAGCGGTTGATGACCCAGGCGCGAACCTGCGTGATGTTGCAATGGCCGCCATGCAGCATGCCGTGGAACGGATGCTTGTCATGATAGCGGGCGTCGCCGATGGCGCGCAGCCGCGCTTCGAAATCGGCTCTGTTCTGGGCGTCACTCAAGATCGACCTCCATGCCGTCATAGGCGACCCTGAAACCAGCTGCCTCGACTGCGTCCCGTTCCGGCCCCTGACGCCAGATCGGGTTCGTATTGTTGATATGGACGTAGACCATGCGGCCTATGTCGAGCCTCGATAGAATGTCCAGGCTGCCTTCAGGCCCGGAAATCTGCATATGCCCCATCCGTTGCCCGGTCTTGACGCCCGTCCCCACCCGCATCATCTCGTCATCGGTGAAAACAGTGCCGTCAAAGAATACCAGATCAGCACCGCGGATGCGATCTGCCAGCCAGTCAGGAAGCGTCGCGCATCCCGGAATATAGTAGGCACGACGACCGTTTGCCACGAATTCGATACCGATCGTCTGCTCGCCTTCCAGCCCGAGTTCCGGTTCTCCCTCTTCCAGATATAGAGCTACCTTGCCGGGTACGGCGAAGATGCGCGCTTCCACACCTTCCAGCGGCTGAAAGCCTTCATCGAGCCTGATCGTGCACCGGGTGACGAAGTCGGGATCCAGAACCTTGAAGACCGGATTGCCGTCGAGCACACCTCCGATGGAGGATGTGGCGAAAAGATCGAAAGCCTGTTTTTCACGGATCGTCAGAAGTCCGCCGATATGATCGACGTCGGCATTGGTAATTACCACGCTGCGGATCGGGCTATGGCGAAGGGTCTTGGGATGCAGCGCCGGCGTCTGCTGTATCTGCTGGCGGATATCGGGGGATGCATTGAAGATCGCCCAATTCTCTCCGTCGATGCTGACGGCCAGCGATGACTGCGTCTGCGGCGAAAGGCCGGAAGACGGGTCGCGGGCAGCGGCGCAGTTGGGGCAATTACAATTCCATTGCGGCAACCCGCCGCCAGCCGCCGAGCCGAGCACGAGAAAACGAAGACTGGTCATGGATTCTCGTGCCTAGCAGTCTCAGAACAGGACGGGTTCATCACCATCCGGCTGGGCGTAGCGGTTGATTTCCATGCCGCAGCTGACTTCAACGAACTTAGGTGCAGTCCACTTCATGATAGTCTCCTTTCTGAGGGCCTTTGTTTGGCCCTGTTTTGTCATATGCGCTCCGCCTCCGTTTGTACAAGAGGGATTGTGCATACGCCGTTTGACTTGCTTGCGATAAGCAAACATCAGGAGGGCGAAAGATGTTGCTGCAGCGGTATATTCAATTGGACCGATACAGCTTGAAAACCTGTCACTTTCCATCAACTTTTCGGGAGCAAGGCACGATCGCGGTTTTCCCACCCACCAATCCCCGTGCCAGCCTTTGGTGGGCAATCTGAAATCTTGCGTGTTACGATCCCATTACCTGCGTATAGCGCCCGAAAGAAGTACTATTCAGCTTCTCCCAACACCTCGTGCCGATGACCGGTGACGCGTGGAGCCGCCCGCCTGCCTACATAGCCCCGGGTACCATCCATCAATTGTCGAGTGTAAGGATTGCGCACCGTGTCCGTCAGAAGCTGGTCGCGCGTCGCTATCTCGACAAAGCCGCCGTCCTGCATGATGGCTACGCGATTGCAGAGATGGGCAACAACCGCCAGGTCATGGCTGACGAGAATATAAGTCAGTTTTTCGCGCTCTCTCAAGTCCTTGAGGAGATTCAGGATTTCCGCTTGTATCGACACGTCGAGTGCGGATGTCGGCTCGTCGAGCAGGAGGATCTGCGGCTCCAGGATCAACGCGCGGGCGATTGCCACGCGCTGGCGTTGGCCGCCGGAAAGCTGATGCGGATATCGGTATCGGAAATTCTGTGGCAGGCCGACATCCTTCAGCACCTTTTCGATCCGCGCCTGGCGATTGTCCTTGCCGTGAATCTCAAGCGGCTCCAGCAATGTGCGGCCAATCGTGTGACGTGGATGGATGGAGCCAAAAGGGTCCTGGAATACGAGCTGCTGCTTGGCAAGCTGCCCTCGCGTGCGCTTCTGGCTGATCGCCTCCCCATCGATCTCGATTGTGCCAGTCCATTGCCGGTTACGGCCGGCAAGGGCGCCCAATATCGTTGACTTGCCGCAGCCACTTTCGCCGACAAGGCCGAAGGTCTCGCCCTTTGCGACGTCGAAGGACACATCCTTCACCACCTTGGTCAGCCTGTCGCCTGAGCCATAGGACACGGCGAGATGGTCCACCTTGATCATCGTCATCTCAGTTCTCCAGCCATGCGGGGTCGCGCTGCAGCACATCCAGCCGCTCACGCGGATGATCGAGGCTCGGCAGCGCGTTGAGAAGGCCTTGGGTATAGGGGTGTTTCGCCTGGTCGAGATCGGCCGCCGCGATAGTTTCCACCACGCGGCCGGCATACATGATGATCACCCGATCGCAGAAACTGCGCACGAGGTTCAGGTCATGGCTGATGAACAGCAGGCCGATATTGCGCTCGACGACGAGTTCATCGAGGATCGACAGAACCTGCTGGCGCACCGTCACGTCAAGCGCTGAGGTCGGTTCATCCGCGATGATGAGGAAGGGGAGGCGATCAGCATCATCGAGATCATGATGCGCTGGCCCATGCCGCCGGAGACCTCGTGCGGATAAAGGTCGAAGACCCGCTCGGGGTCGCGGATGTTGACGCGTTCAAGCATGGCGAGCGTACGCTCGCGGGCTTCCTCGGGCTGGCGCGCTCGTGCAGGATCACCGTCTCGGAAATCTGCTCGCCGACCGTCATGACCGGGTTCAGCGAATATTTCGGATCCTGCAGGATCATGGCAATCCGCCGGCCGCGAATAGCGAGCATCTCGTTCTCGCTGGCCGTCAGCAGGTCGACATCTTCGAATTGCAACCGGTCAGCCTTGACGATCGCCTTGGGTGGCTGCAGCCGCATGATGGCGCGGCCGGTCGTGCTTTTGCCGGAACCGGATTCGCCGATAATGCCAACCTTTTCGCGACCGACGTTGAAAGAGACGTTGCGCACGGCACGAGTAATGCCCGAAAGCGTCGGAAACTCGACGGACATGTTCTCGACCGTCAGGATTGTGTCGGGTGCTTTAACCATTGCGGGGATCCATGATGTCGCGCAGCCCGTCGCCGAGCAGGTTGAAGGCAAGGCTGACCGTCAGGATCGCAAGTCCTGGAACCGTCGTCAGCCACCAGGCATCGAGCAGGTACTGGCGACCGGACGCCGCCATCGCGCCCCATTCCGCCATCGGCGGCTGGGCTCCGAGCCCGAGGAAACCAAGCCCGGCGGCCGTCAGGATGATGCTTGACATGTTGAGTGTCAGGCGCACGATGATGGAGGGCGCGCAAAGCGGCACGATATGCCGCAGCAGGATGCGACCGATACCGGCTCCCTGCAGTTCTGCCGCGACGACGAAATCGGCATTGCGGAACGTCAGCGTTTCGGCACGAGCGAGGCGGGCGATCGGTGGCCAGACGGTCAGCGCAATGGCGATGACCGCATTTTCGATGCCCGGGCCAAGCGCTGCGGAAAAGGCCAGAGCGAGAACGAGGCTCGGAAAGGACAGGAAGATGTCGGTGATGCGCATCAGCACGACATCCACCCAGCCGCCGAGATAACCGGCCGTGGCGCCGATGACGAAACCGATCGGTGCGACGATGACGGTGACGAGGATGGTGATATAGAGCGTCGTGCGGGCGCCGTAGATCAGGCGGGAGAAAACATCGCGTCCGAACTCATCGGTACCGAACCAGTGCGCCGGTGAGGGCGCCTGCAGTGCCATCGCGAAATCCTGCGTGAAGGGATCGTGGATCGCGATGACAGGCGCCAATGCTGCTATGACGACAAGCAAAAGCACAACCGCAAAGCCCGCAAAAGCCAGAGGGTTTGCAAGGAGGCTCAGCCAGGCGAGATAGATGTTGTGCAATCTGGCCTGACGCGAGGAGGTGAACTCCTCGCTGATCAGCCAGTCATGCAGATTTGAGAAAGTGCCGGACTTTGCCATTTAGCGGGTCCTCGGATCGATGAAGCGGTAGACGATGTCGGAAAGCAGGTTGATGGCGATCGAAATGATGCCGATCAGAAGCACGCTGCCGAGCACGGCATTCATGTCGGCGAAGAAGAGTGCCGAGGTGAGATAGGAGCCGAGACCGGGCCAGGCAAAAACAGTTTCGATCAGCACCGTGCCGTCCAGCAAACCGCAATAGGCAAGCGCGATAACGGTCAGAAGCTGAACACGGATGTTTCGGAATGCATGTCGCCACACGATCGGACGCTGACCAAGCCCTTTCGCGCGCGCGGTCAGAATGTATTCCTGCCGAAGCTGCTCAAGCATGAAGCTGCGCGTCATGCGGCTGAGATAGGCCATTGATGCATAGCCGAGGATGACTGCCGGTGCGATGATGTGGTGCAAGGCACTGCGAAACACATCCCAATGACCACCAAGGGCGGAATCGATCAGAATGAAGTTCGTGCGCGCCTGCACGATGCCTTCGTCATAGAGGTAGATGCGGCCGCCGGGGGAATGGCACCGAGATAGGCGTAAAAAACCAGAATGACGATCGTGCCGAGCCAGAAGATCGGTGTCGAGTAACCCAAAAGGCCAACGACACGCGCGACATGGTCAACCCATGTTCCCCTTCGCACAGCGGCAATGACACCAAGCGGGATGCCCAGCCCCGCACCGATGATCGTTGCCAGAGTCGCCAGTTCGATCGTGGCCGGAAAGACGCGGGCGAGGTCTTTCGAAACGGGCTGCTTGGTGATGATCGACTGGCCGAAATCCAGATGGACGACATCGCTGAGATAACCGGCGAACTGGACATAGATCGGCTGGTCCAGCCCCATTTCCTTGTAAACACGATCATAGGTCGCCTGATCCGCCTGATCGCCGATCACCGCGATGACGGGGTCGGCAGGGACCATGCGGCCAACGGTAAAGGTGATCATCATCAGGCCCAGCAGGGTCGTCAGGATCACCACGAACGAGGCCGCGACCTTGCCCGCAGCTTTTGGAAGCGCGGATTTTCTGGGCGCAGAGGTATCTGAGGTCTGGATAATGCTCATACCGCTATCCTTGAAATTTTATAAGGTCACTCGGACTTGGTCACGGTATCCCAGCGGGTCAGCCATGTCGGATGGCCGACATATCCCTTCACTTCCTTGCGTACCGCTTTCGGATCGGTGCGCTGGAAAGAGGTGACGAGTGCGGGGGAGGCGCGCAGATAAGCCTCGTTGATCCGTGCATAAAGCGCGTCGCGTTTTTCCGCGTCCGTCTCATGGGCGGCCGCAATGACCATGTTCTGGATATCTTTCGGAACGTCCCAGGCGGATCGCCAGGCCACCAGGCCGGACAGCTTTGCATCGTCGGCATTGTTGGCATTGGTGGCATAGGATTGCAGGACCGCGTGCGGGTCGGGCAGCCGCTCGCCGGTGCGCGACGAGAACAGTTCGAACTGGCGGGCACGGAATTTTCCGATCTGGTCGCCGATCTGCAGGTCGAGCTTGATGCCGGCCTTGGCGGCGTTGTTCTGCAGCGAAATGCCGACTTCGGATTCCGGTGTGCCGGGCTGGGCGAAATAGACTTTCGAGAAACCGTCCGGATAACCCGCTTCGGCCAGCAATTGCTTGGCCTTGTCTATATCGAGTTTGTAAGGCATCGCATCCGATGCGCCGGGCAGGCCGGCGGGGATGATGGTCTGCTGTTTGGTGCCGTAATATTTCATCACGGAATTGGCTAGGCCATCATAATCGATGAGATAGCGGAAAGCCTCGCGGACTTTGGGATTGGAAAGGATCTCGTCCTTTTGGTTGAGAGCCAGATAATAAAATCCGAAGCCCGGCACCTTCTGCACGGTCACCTTGCCGTCTCTCTCAAGACCGGAAAGGTCCGTCGATGACAGACGGGTGGCAACGTCGACGTCACCGGCGTCGATCTGCAAGCGCTGCGCCGATGATTCCGGCACATGCCCCATGTACACGCGCCGCATTGCCGGCATGCCCTTCCAGTAATCCTTGAAGGCATCGGCGATCAGCAGCTGATTGGAACGCCAGGTGACGAGCGAGTAGGGGCCGGAGCCCGCGTCCGCCGTCTGCAGGTAGTTGCGTGCCCAGTCGCCGTCCTTTTCCTTGTCGGCGAGAAACGCGCTGTCGACGATGGAGGTCGAATAGCTGGCAAGGGAATAGAGGATGAGATTGGGATTCCAGACTTCCGGCGTCTGAAGCACAAGCGTGTGGTCGTCTTCCGCCCGGATCAACTGATCCACGTTCTTGGCCGAAAAGCCCCATTGGCGGAGGTCCGTTGACGGGGCCAGCCCCAGCTTGACCAGCCGATGCAGCGACCATTCGACATCGCGTGCCGTCACCGGATTGCCCGAATGGAAGGTCACGCCCTGCCGGATCTTGAAGGTGAAGGTCTTGCCATCATCGGAGATCGTCCAGCTTTCCGCAAGGGATGGCTGAGGATCAGTGATGTTATCAGGCGGCAGGGAGATCAGGCGGTCGTAGAGGTTTGCAACCACCTCGGCGGCTTCCAGCTGGTTGATCTCGTGGGGATCAAGGCCGCGCATCGTCGTCATCATGATCGCGATGACCAGCTCGTCCTTTGGCGTCGCGGCAATAACCGGGCCGAGTGCCGTGACAGTGATGGCGCACGCAAGAAGCGCACGTTTCAACGCCTTCATATTTGCCTCCCAAGGCTCCTCAACCTCGCCATGTCGAATTTCAGTATCGACATGGATTTCAAATCTGATATATCAAATTTCATACAAATTGATCCTCGTCAACGGATTTCCGGAAAATGACTGCTGCCACCTCATCCTCTTCAAACCAGGCCGGATTCGAGAAAATCGATGGCAGCTTCCAGATGACGGTGCGCGACCATGTTCATCGCGCCATGCGCAGTGCCATCATTTCCGGGCGTTTCGAGCCGGGCCAGAAGATCAACGAACGTAACCTTGCCGAGCAGTTCGGAGTCAGCACGACGCCGATCAAGGAAGCCTTGCGCCAGCTGGAGACGGAAGGGCTGGTGGAGGCGCTGCCGCGGCGCGGCGTGGTCATTCGCTTCAGCATGTCCTGGGCGGAGGAGATGATTCTTGCCCGCGCCGCGCTGGAATCCATGATCGCGCATCTGGCGGCAAAGCGTATCGATGAAAAAGGCAAGGCCGCGCTCTCGGTAATCGCCAATCGCATGAAGGACGCAACTGCATCCGGCGATGCCGATAGTCTGATTGCGCTCAACGAAACGTTTCACGATCACGTCCACAAAAGTTCGCAATGCGGTTATCTCGCCAAGCTCATCGAGCGGCAGCAGTTTTATGACGCAAGCATTCGCCGGATCATCCATCTCGATCCGACCGAGCGGCAGAAGGCACTGGACGAGCATGTCGCCATTGCCGAGGCGATTGCCGCAGGCGACGCCGACAAGGCCGAGCGGACCATGCGCGACCATGTCGTGCGATCCGGCGACACGTATCTGAGCATCGTTTTCAAGAAAAAGGGAGAGGTCTGACGTGAGTGATAAAATGAAAACCGTCAGGAAGGCGCTGACCGGAATTTCCGGCGTACCGGTGACACCTTACAAGAGCGATGGCTCGATCGATGTCGCCAAGCTGAAGACGCTGATCAAGGGAATGGCGCAGGCGCGGGTGCATAACCTTATGGCCGCCGGCAATACGGGCGAATTTTTTACGCTGACGATGGATGAAGTGCGGGAGGTGCATGCCGCAACTATCGAGGCTGCGGATGGCAAGGCGCTGGTGAGCGCCGCTGTTGGTCGCTCGCTTGCGGAGGCGAAGGCGCTTGCGAAGGATGCGATCGCAGCGGGAGCAGACGCGATCATGGGCCATCATCCAATGGACCCATTTGCCGGCCCGTCCTATCAGGCCGGCTACTTCCTCGAACTCGCCGATTTTTCGACGGTTCCTGTCATCGCCTACGTCCGCAGCGACAGTTTTTCGGTTGCCGATTTTCGAAAGCTCGCTCTTCATCCCAACATCGCCGGCATCAAGTTCGCCTCTCCCAACCTGATGCTCCTGTCGGAAGTCATTCGCTCCACGCAGGATGCGCCGGCCATCTGGGTCTGCGGCCTTGCCGAAGGTTGGGCACCGGCTTTCTACGCCATGGGTGCGCGCGGCTTCACCTCGGGCCTGGTCAACGTCTTCCCGGAGCGCTCGCATGCCATCCACCAGGCGCTGGAGGCTGGTGATTACGCCGGCGCCCGCGCTCTGATCGACGGCATTGCCGGCTTCGAGGCGCTGCGCACCAAATACAATAACGGCGCGAATGTCACGGTCGTCAAGGAAGCTCTCGGCATGCTCGGCACTGATGTCGGGCCGGTGCGCGTGCCGGGCGTGGTCGCGCTCAACGACGAGGAGCGAAACATTCTTCGCGGTATCGTTGATCGTGTCAAAGCCGAAGCGCTGGCTGCCTGAGCGGAGAAACGACGTGCATATTACCGGTATCAAAACCTACATGCAGCGCGTGGACGAGCGTCCGCGCCTTCTTTTGAAGATCGAGACGAGCGAAGGCATTTCCGGCTGGGGCGAATGCTATAATCACGGCCCCGACTGGGCGCTGCCGCCGCTTCTCGACTACCTCTTCCACCAAATCGAGGGCGAAGACCCGCGCCGGGTCGAGTTTCTCGTGCTGAAGCTCAACCAGCAATGCCGCTTTCCTCCCGGAGCCCTCGGCCTTGCCGCGATTTCCGCAATCGACCATGCGTTGTGGGATATTGCTGGCAAGGCCGCGGGTCTGCCGGTCTACATGCTGCTCGGCGGCAGCGTGCGCGATCGCGTCCGCGTCTATTGCGGCGTCTACACCGCACCGGATGCCGAACACGCGCTCGACCAGACGCTGAAGCTCAACGAGGATTACGGTTACACCGCCTTCAAACTCAGCCCCTATCGCCGCGATCTGCATTCTGGCCGCTGGGGCGAACTGGTGAAGGAGACGGGCGACTGGTTTGGCCGCATCCGCGAGATCACACCGTCGTATTTCGAATTTGCCTTCGATGCGCATGCAAAAATCTTCGAGCCCTACAAGGCCGTCCAGCTTGCAGCGGCCATCGCACCGAACGATCCATTCTTCTATGAGGAGCCGATCCGCCCCGAACATATCCCGGCCTGGAAGGAGCTGAAGTCGAAGGTCAACGTGCCGCTCGCCACCGGCGAGTCGCTGTATAACCGCTTCGAATTCCTCAATCTGTTGACCCAGCAGGGCGCCGATATCATCCAGCCGGACATCTGCGTCGTCGGTGGCGTTTCGGAGATGCGGCGCATCGCAACGATCGCCGAAGCCCATTACGTCACCGTGGCACCACATAACCCGATGGGACCGCTGGCAACCGCCGTCAACGTGCATTTCTGCGCGGCACAGCCGAATTTCCAGGTGCTGGAATTCAAGCCGCATGGCCATGCGCCCTGGGCACTCGACCCCTATATGCCGGTTGACGGGCACATGGAACTGCGTCCCGATCGGCCGGGCTGGGGCATCGAGATCGACGAGAAAGTGCTCGAGAAGGACGACTATGTCCACTGGGAGCGCAAGGTCACCCGTAAGCCGGACGGCTCGACGGCATATCCTTGATGAAAGGTGATGCCATCGTGCGGCTTCTTATCAAGAGCACGATGGCATCACCCTGAAAAAGGGCGGCTCTGTTGGTCAGATTATTCTTCGCGGAGCCGATGGTACGACGTGGTTCTGGAGATGGCTCGAACGCAACCCTGCTTCGCTGGGAGCATTCGTCTTTCCGGCTCGTTAGAACCCGCTTCCGGCGAGTGAAGTGGACAGCAATCCATTGGCCCAAACGCCTGCAGAGAATATGGACGCAAACAGGGCAAGCGCTGGAACCAAGTCCATCAAGCCAACGGTGAGCGCAGCCTTTGCCCCTGCAAGCAATCTTGCCATTCCTGAAACCATCGCCGGAAGATCCAAATAGTAGTGGTCGTTCAGGCCATTTAATTCTCTGAGCGGTGATCGGTTCCATAGCAGTTCACACAATATCGGTGATCTGAAGATCGGACCGGAGCGATGGCTGACGATATAGTCGGTTTGACGCTACCGGACACGATCCTCGCCATTGACCCGATCGCAACGAGACCACGATCAGACAACGTCATTTTTCCGCTTTTCGCCAAAGGTTGAAGTCTTGATGTGCGAGGCGCGTCAATCGTCCAATACTGCGCGGGCGCCTGGAACAAGGGTTGGAAATAGAAACACAGGGCCTAGTTCAACGATAAGCAATCCTCGCCGTTCGCGATAGATCAGGAGTTTCCGATGAAATCGAAGGCCGCCGACGTCATGACGGAAGTGCTGCACGCTGCAGGTGTCAAGAGAATCTATGGCATCGTCGGAGACAGCCTGAATGGCCTGACCGAATCCCTTCGCAAACGCGGTGATATAGAATGGGTCCACACGAGGCATGAAGAGGCAGCCGCCTTCGCGGCCGGCGCGGAAGCGCATCTCACAGGCCAGCTGGCGGTCTGCGCAGGAAGCTGCGGCCCGGGCAACCTGCATTTGATCAATGGTCTGTTCGACTGCCACCGATCGGGTGTCCCGGTTCTCGCCATTGCAGCGCAAATCCCTTCAGACGAGATCGGACGCGGCTATTTCCAGGAGACCCATCCGGATCAGCTTTTTCGTGAATGCAGTCACTATTGCGAACTGGTGAGCCAACCGGAGCAACTTCCAGGCGTTCTTGAGGCTGCGATCCGTGCGGCTGTGGGCAAACGGGGCGTCGCTGTAATTGTCATACCTGGCGACGTGGCACTTGCCGACTTGACGGCAAAAATCTCTGCACCTGCTGCGCTCAAACTTGAAAAGCCCAGCGTGGTCCCGCCAGAAAGTCAGATCGATAGCCTGCTGGCACTGCTTGAAGACAGTTCGAAAGTAACGCTTCTGTGCGGTCGGGGCTGCGAGGGCGCCCATGACGAACTGGTATCATTCGCCGCCCGGCTGAAGGCGCCCGTCGTACACGCTCTCGGCGGGAAAGAGCATGTCGAATGGGAAAACCCGTATGATGTCGGCATGACGGGCCTGATCGGCTTTTCGTCGGGCTACAAGGCGATGCTCGACTGCGATACCTTGATTATGTTGGGCACGGATTTCCCTTATCGGCAATTCTATCCAACGGATGCGAAGGTGATACAGGTCGATATTCGGCCTGAAAATCTTGGCCGCAGAACCCCTCTCGACCTCGCTATCGTGGGGGACGTGAAGTCCACCCTTGAGGCCGTTCTGCCGAGGCTTGAAGAGCGCAAGGATGTGAAGCATCTGGATCGCTGCCTTGCAGCCTACCGAAAGGCGAGAGAAGGACTGGATGAACTCGCGACGGGACGAAAGGGAGGAGCGATCCATCCGCAACACGTCGCACGGCTACTCAGCGAACAGGCCGCCGATGACGCGGTCTTCACGTTCGACGTCGGTACCCCAACAGTGTGGGCCGCACGCTACTTGAAAATGAATGGAAAGCGCCGCCTGATCGGTTCGTTGGTCCATGGATCGATGGCGAATGCGCTGCCCCAGGCAATCGGAGCGCAATCAGCCTGCAGGGACCGGCAGATCATCAGCATGTCCGGAGATGGCGGGTTTACGATGCTGATGGGAGATTTTCTTACGCTCGTGCAACAAGAGCTACCGGTAAAGGTGATCGTCTTCAACAATTCATCGCTTGGTTTCGTGGCCATGGAGATGAAGGCGGCCGGTTATCTGGAAACAGGCACCGACCTGAAGAACCCCGATTTTGCCGCGCTTGCGCGGGCGGCCGGCGTCCACGCGGTGCGCGTCGAAGATCCGGCGGAACTCGACCGTGGGATCGAGGCGGTCTTGCGCCATCCGGGACCGGCACTGCTCGACGTCGTCACCAATCCGCAAGAGCTCTCCATCCCACCGAAAATCAAGGCCGCACAAGTCATGGGCATGAGCTTATGGGCGGCGAAGGCTGTGATGAATGGTCGCGGTGACGAACTTCTCGACGTGACGAGGTCAAACTTCTTTTCGCGGTGAGGACGCGGCATTGCTGGGCAATGCACCGACCCGTAGCGTCAGGGCGGCTTCAAGTCCCATTTTCAGCAATGCCGTAGATCGTTAAGACCACGATGTGCGGAAATGGCATCTCGGATCGCGGGAATGGTGTCATTGCCTTCGCGAAACAGGTTTATCATGATTGCCGCGGCCAACTCAGCTTCCGGGCTGTCTTTATCGATATTGGCCAGCCCAATCCATTCGGCGAAAGCGGTATCGACTATGGCAAGCTCGGTCGGTCCGAATGTGGTCTCGAAGAATTTCTTCATGGGGTCCTTTACCTCGGTGCCGCCGCATGTGGGAAGAAGCCGCCCATCCGTCAACCCAGGCTGTTTTTCACGTTGTCGGCATCCGGTACGAAGGCCACAAGGCGCATCGGGATTGGAGGCGCCTAGCGCAAGGTTCCATTCATCTTCAAGTGAAGACCGGTACCTCGGCGCCCGATGCTAAAGAGCGGCGCTATTCCTCGCTCTCCTCATCCCAATCGTCGTGCGCGGAAGGCGGTGTCGGCCCGAGATCCGGGTTCTCTGCAAGCCACGCATCGCTGGCTTGCTGCCAATGTTCGTGATCCCTTCCCTCCGGACGACCGTCCTGTTCCCAAAGTCTATAGGCTCTGGCCGCGATCCATTCATGTTTATCCGACATTCCGTGTCCTCCCTGCTATCCACCGGAAGAACCTGGAGATGCAGAAGCAACAATCAATGTCCGATACCGTACGGAAGCCGGTAACAGAATTGCGAGACGCTACGGCAGGGCAGGGAGGTCATCCCGTGCCACGACCAACTTGATCCCCCATATTGCGCCTCGCCGACACAACTTTAGACTTTAGAAAGCTGGCTCCTGTGCCAGCGACTTCCAAAATGCCCGCGCCACGGGAAAATATCATTCTGGAACCAATGGGACGAGGATGCGTTGCGCAGGGACGGACGGATGCAAATTGCGGCATCCATGCGGGCAGGGGACATGAAATTGATGACGGGTAACGTGCCGACCGACGTAAGACGGCCAAGGAGCGCCGACCCTTGGGTTATAAAGCACTGTCCTCTGACGATCCCTCTGCTTGCTTTTGTCCTCAGCTCATGTTCCGGGCCTCAATCAACGCTTGATCCGGCCGGATCGGAAGCATCACATGTGGCGCAGCTCTTCTTTGTCATGATCTTTGGCGGCGGCATCATCTGGTGTGCCGTCGTGGCAAGCCTGATCTACGCCTCGCGCAAGAAGCACGTGCATTCGGAGGAAAGTGCAGGTCGCGTTATTCTTTGGGGCGGTGCTATCCTGCCGACAATCATACTTTGCGCTCTTCTTTCCTACGGGATGTGGCTCATGCCGGCTATCCGTCCCTGGGTGCCGGCTGACCAGCCGATATCGCGTATCGAAGTGACCGGGGAACAGTTTTGGTGGCGCGTCCGATATCTGGATGAGGCGGGCGCAACACTGTTTGAGACGGCCAACGAGGTCCGCATTCCGGTCGGCGAGCCTGCCCATTTTTCCCTGAAGGCGACTGACGTCCTCCATTCATTCTGGGTCCCATCGCTCGGGGGCAAAATGGACATGATCCCCGGTCGCACGAACGGCCTGACGCTGACTGCGGAGAGGGAAGGAATTTATAATGGCGTATGCGCCGAGTTTTGTGGGGAATCCCACGCGCTTATGGCGTTTCGGGTAAAGGCTGTCGCTCCGGATGCCTTCGAAGCCTGGCTTTCCGCGCGCAGCGTCAAGACACGATCCATCGAGCCTGACCAAGCGAAAGGCCTCGCCGTCTTCCTCAAGAACGGCTGCGGTGCCTGCCACACGATTTCGGGCACGGCCGCCAACGGCCGCATCGGGCCGGACCTGACAGCCTTCGGCGAGCGCGCAACTCTGGCTGCGGGCACACTGCCCCATACAGCCAAGGATATTGCTCGCTTCGTCGCCGACCCTGGCAAGATCAAGCCGGGTGTGAAGATGCCGCATTTCCGCATGTTGCCCGAGGACGAAATCAAAAAGATCGCTGAATTTCTGAAGGAGCTCAGGTGATGGTGGAGCTCGGTAATTTTTCGCCCGAGGAGCGGCAAGCGCAGGAGGAGCGGCTGCGCAAGGTTTGGAAGACGCCGGGCGGCTGGCGCTACTGGACCTCGGTCAACAACAGCGAGATCGGCCTCTGGTACGGTGTGACCGCCTTTGCCTTCATGCTGTTCGCCGGCCTCCTGGGTCTGCTCATGCGCGCACAGCTCGTGGTGCCGAACAATGATCTCATCTCTGCCGATCTGTTCAATCAGGCCTTCACCCTGCATGGCACGGTGATGATGTTCCTGTTCGCGGTGCCGATCTTCGAGGCGATCGCGATCTTCCTTCTGCCCTCCATGCTCGGCGCCCGCGAACTGCCGTTTCCGCGTCTTTCCGCCTTCGGCTACTGGAGCTTTCTGCTCGGCGGCATTTTTGTCTGCGGCTCGATCTTCTTCAATGCGGCACCCAACGCCGGCTGGTTCATGTATCCGCCGCTCGCAACCGACAAGGAATATGCCGGCATCGGCGCGGATATATGGCTCCTCGGCCTCTCCTTCATCGAGGTTGCCTCGATCGCCGCCGCCGTCGAGATCATCGTCGGCATCATGAAGTGCCGCGCGCCGGGCATGCGCATCAACATGATGCCGATGTTCGCCTGGTATCTTTTGATCGTCGCCGGGATGATCCTATTCGCCTTCCCGCCGTTGATCGCCGGGGACATCCTGTTTGAGATGGAGCGGATGTTCGACTGGCCGTTCTTCGATGTCTCGCGCGGTGGCGATCCGCTCTTATGGCAGCACCTGTTCTGGATCTTCGGCCACCCGGAGGTCTATATCATCTTCCTGCCGGCCATCGCGCTGATGGCGATGATCGTGCCGACCTTCTCGCAGCGGCCGATCGTCGGCTACTCCTGGATCGTTCTCGCCGCCGTTGGAACGGGTTTCCTCAGTTTCGGCCTGTGGGTGCATCACATGTTCACCACAGGCCTGCCGCAGATCTCGCTCGCCTTCTTTTCCGCAGCGTCCGAAGCTGTGGCCATCCCAACCGGGGTGCAGATCTTCGTGTTCATCGCCACCATGCTGGCCGGCCGGGTAATCTTCTCCGTGCCGATGCTGTTTGGGGCAGGGGGACTGGCGACCTTCACCATCGGCGGGTTGACCGGGGTGATGGTGGCGCTCGCGCCCTTTGACTGGCAGGCGCATGACACCTATTTCATCGTCGCCCACCTGCATTACGTCCTGATCGGCGGCATGTTCTTCCCGATCGTTGCCGGCATTTACTATTATTTCCCCTTCGTCACCGGGAAGAAGCTTTCGGATGCCTGGGGCAAGGTTGCCTTCTGGCTGATGTTCGTCGGCTTCAATGTCGGCTTCTTCCCGATGCATTTCTCCGGTCTGCGCGGCATGCCAAGACGCGTCTTCACCTATCCGGAAGAGGTCGGCTGGGACGTGTTCAATATGATTTCGACGATCGGCGCCTTCATTTTCGCCGCCGGTGTCGCCACCTTCGTCATCGATATCTTCCGCCCGAAACGGGACCCGAAGGTGCGCAATCTCAATCCCTGGAATGCCGGGACGCTGGAATGGACCAACGATCCGTCCGAGGACTGGGGCATGCGCTCGGTGCCGATCATCACCAGCCGCTATCCGCTCTGGGAGCAGGAGAACCTGCAGGCCGATATCGAGGCCGGGCGCTACTACCTTCCTGACGCGAAGTCCGGCAAGCGTGAAACGCTTGTCACTTCCGTGCTCGACGCCGAGCCGATCCAGTGCTTACGCGTTGGCGGCTCCTCCTATGTCACAATCATTGCGGCTCTCGCGCTCGGCGGTGTGTTCATTGCACTGACATTCCACTGGTGGATCCCGACGATCATATGTGCCGTCATCACCTTCGTCGCCATTCTCTGGTGGCTGTGGAACGGCACCGCACAAATTCCGGAGGCGGAAGAGGTTGATGTTGGCCTCGGGCAAAAACTCCCCGTCTATGTGTCCGGCCCGGCCTCGGTCGGCTGGTGGGCGATGTTCATCACCATGGTCGGCGACGGAACCGCCTTTGCCAGCCTGATCTTCGGCTATTTCTTCTATTGGACCGTACATGAAGATTTTACTGCCGGCGCTGCAGGTCCCGGCGCGCTGTGGCCGATGGTGGCGCTCGTCCTCTTCGTCGTCGCCTGGCTTCTCACTATTGCGGCAAGGGAGCTGAACGAAAAGGGGCCGGCGGGCTGTCGCATTGCGCTCGTCGCCGGCGCTTTCGTCACTATAGCTGCCTGCCTTGCAGGTCTCGCCGGCCCCTATTTCCACGGTATGGATCCCACCTCCAACGTTTATCCCGCAACCGTCTGGATCATCGCCATCTGGACCGTTACCCATGGCGCGGTCGGGGTCATCATGCAGGCCTATTGCCTTGTCGGCAGCCTTACCGGACGAGTTACGGCGGCCTATGATCAAGATATCCGCAACGTGACGCTCTACTGGCATTTCATGGCCTTTACCGCCGTCGTCACCTTCGCGGTCCTGGGCCTCTTTCCGATGGTGAGCGCATGAAGAGCGTCATCCCGCGCGAGGTGGAAAGCCTCTGGACCCTGTTTACCGCACCGACCGTGTGGGCAGTGCATTTCGTCGGCTGTTATGCGACAGTCGCCGTCTACTGCGCCAAGGCTGCATCCCTGGACTTCGGCTTCGGCACGGTGCGGCTTCTTCTCGCAGGCTTCACCGTCGTCGCATTGGCAGTCATCGTTCTTTCCGCCTGGCTGGCGTGGCGGCAATGGGGCTTCGGCGTACAAGACCCGCCCCACGACGAGCCAACGAGTAAAGCCCGAACCCTGTTTCAGGGTTATGCAACGCTGCTTCTCTCGGGCCTCAGTTTCATCGCCGTCGTCTATGCCGCCATTCCGCTGATCTTCATCGCGGAGTGCCAGCGATGAAGCATACGTCGCTCTATGTCGGTGTGATCCTGCTCATGGCGCTCTGGGCGGTTCTGCTGCCCTTAGCCGACCGGGCCTCCTTCACCATCCACATGATCGCTCACATGGGCGTTGTGGCCGGCGCGGCGCCGCTCATCGCCATCGGTCTTTCGGGTACGCGCTTCGATCTCCCGGCACGCTGGCCGTGGTTCTCGCCGATCGTCGCATCACTCTTGGAACTCGTCGCCGTCTGGATCTGGCACATCCCGACCTTTCGGGCGCTGTCGGAAAGTTCTCCATCAATCGCCGCGGTGGAGCAGGTCACCTTTCTCGTGGCAGGTCTGGCGCTGTGGCTCTCCTGTCTCGGTGGACTGGAAGCGGGCAGGGGCGGGCGACGCATGGCCGGGGCCGTCGGCCTGCTGTTTACCTCCATGCACATGACGCTGCTCGGCGCATTGCTGGCGCTTTCGCCGCGAGCACTCTACGGCGACGGCGAGGTGAGTTGCTTCGGCATTGCGCTCAGCCCGGTCGTCGATCAACAGGCGGGTGGTGTCATCATGCTTCTGGTGGGAGCGGCGGTCTATCTTGCCGGCGGCGTGTCGCTTCTGGCCACGACGCTCAATTCCGGGATTCCACAAGCACCGCGCAGGAGAGGCTGATGACCATCCGCTGGAAACACTTGATCGTGCTTGCCGTCCTTGCGCCGCTTCTCGGCCTTGCCGTGGGCTGGTCCGGCTTGATGAGCGTGCGAGCGTCGACCGGCCATTGGGCAATCACCGACTGGTTTCTGCATTGGGTCATGCGCAATTCAGTCTCTGTCCGTGCGGTGGCGACTGGCGACGTGCCACCGCTTGGCGATCCGGCGCTCGTGCCAGGTGCTGCGGGCCATTTCGAGACCGGCTGTGCCGTCTGTCACGGTTCACCGGCCCAGCCGAGACCGGATTCCGTACTGGCCATGCTGCCCCCGCCACCCGATCTCAAAACGGTTGTGCCCGAATGGTCGGATGCCGAACTTTTCGAGATCGTCAAGCACGGCGTGCGCTTCACCGGCATGCCTGCATGGCCCGTCCAGTCGCGCGATGACGAGGTCTGGTCGATGGTGGCGTTTCTCCGCAAATTGCCGGACATGGATGCGCAGGCCTACATCAAGGCATCCGGCCTGCACGGTATCGGTCACGCCGGCGAAGTCTCGCCTTTGCCAATCACCTGCGAAAGCTGTCACGCCGAGGCCAAGCTGAGCGACGATAGCTACATTCCGAGGCTTGCCGGACAGTCGGAGGCGTATCTCCTTAATGCGTTGAAGGCCTATGCGGACAAGCAACGCCCGAGCGGCATCATGCAGGTGGCTGTCGGCACCTTGCCGAGCGAAGGCCTGCCCGAACTGGCGGCCTATTACGCCAACCAGAACCTTGGGGACCGGGCAGATACGGCCCATGATCCGGCTCTGGTAGAGAAAGGACGCCTGCTGGCGGAGCAAGGCCGCGCGGCTGACAAGGTCCCGGCTTGCCTGAGTTGCCACGACAAGCAGGACGGGAACCCCGCCTATCCCAAACTGACGGGCCAGAACTCGGCTTATCTGCGTCAGCAATTGGCGCTGTTCCACGCGGGCACCCGCGGAGGCTCTTCCTTTGCGCATCTGATGACGAATGCTGCCAAGGAACTGAAGCCTGAAGATATCGATGCACTTGCAGCCTACTTCAGCCAACGATGACAGGGAGATATGACGAGACTGAGAGTTCCATAATTCAGCTTATGCGATCTTCGTATGTAAGGGCTATTTAGTAATGCGACAGTTGGGCCAGTTAGAGATGCGACAGTCTCGCCTCTCGACGCACTGGTCAAAGCCAACGTTGGGAGCAAGGATGACGATCTTCAGCCTGGTCGAGACCATGAGCGGTCGGAGTCGTCATGTCCTTTATGATCACCATGTCGCAGAAAGAGTTGCATCGCCTCGAACTCATCCAGAAGATTCGTGACGAACGCCTGAGCGTCGTCCAGGCGGCCGAACGGCTCGACCTCAGTCGAAGTCAGGTCCATCGGCTTCTGCAGGCCTATGACCGGGATGGTCCGGCCGGTCTTGTTTCAAAAAAGCGATCACGGCCGAGCAATCGGCGCCATAGCGAAGAGTTCCGCAATGCGGCGCTGGATCTGATCCGCGAACGTTATCTGGATTTCGGCCCGACGCTGGCGCGCGAGAAGCTGATCGAGCTGCACCGGATTTCTGTCGCCAAGGAGACGCTGCGGCAATGGATGACCGAGGCTGGTATCTGGGTCTCACGCCGGGAACGCAAGAAACGGGTTTTCCAGCCACGCGGCCGACGTGACTGCTTTGGCGAACTGGTGCAGATCGATGGCTCACATCACTGGTGGTTCGAGAACCGTGGCCCCAAATGCGCCCTGCTCGTCTATATCGATGACGCGACTGGCAAGCTGCTGCATCTACGGTTTGCTGGCTCGGAGAATACATTCGACTATCTGCATGCGACGAAGGCCTATCTACAGCAATGGGGCAAGCCGCTGGCGTTTTACAGCGACAAACACGGCGTTTTCCGCTCGCTCCATCCGTCGAAGAAAGACCGGACGAGCGGCCTGACGCAGTTCGGCCGGGCGCTTTATGAGCTGAACATTAACATCATCTGTGCCAACACCCCGCAGGCCAAGGGGCGTGTGGAACGTGCCAACCAGACATTGCAGGATCGGCTGGTGAAGGAGATGCGGCTTCGCGGCATCGACACGATCGAGGAAGCCAACGCCTATGCGCCTGACTTCATTGCAGATTTCAACGTGCGTTTCGGCAAACAGCCGCGCAATCCGAAGGACATGCACCGGCCGTTGGCCGATCACGAGAACCTTGATGGCGCCATGTGCCGCAAGGAAGTTCGCACGCTGTCACAGGCTTTGACGCTGCGCTACGACAAGGTGCTGTTCATCCTTGATCCGACCGAGATTTCCACGCCTTTGGCGGGTAAGAAGGTGATCGTCTGCGACTATCCAGACGGACGGCTCGAGATCATGCATGAGAGCTTTGCCCTGCCCTATAGAACCTTTGACACGTTACGCTCGGTGCATCGTGCCGAGGTCGTCAACAACAAGCGGCTGGACGACATGCTGTCGATCGTCGCCGAGATGCAGGCTGGACGGGAACAGCAACGGAGCAAGAGCGGTCCCCGGCGCACCGGGCAGAAAGATCATATGTTCGGTATTCGGGACGGCAGCAAGGCCAACGGCTATCAGAAGCGTGGCCGTAAGCCGAGGACAGATTACATGAACGATCCGGCGGTGATTGCACGGCGAGAGAAAGCGTTATTGAGGCAGCCAGCGGCGGAATAGAGATCGTCAGTGTACGCCGATGTCGCTTTGCATATCTGATTCCAGCTGCAAGCAGGCGGACCAAAGCGGCGTCTTGTGGAAGGCTCCGTCTTGAAGAAGCGTGAGCCCTTCTCGTGTCTCATAAAGCAGGCCCAGCCAGCACAGACGCCGCAGGACACCATATTGGAGATCGGATTTCAGCTCCCAGGCTTCCAGGGTCATTTCGGTGTCTGACAGAGGTTCCATGTCTGGATAAAGGATCTTAACAATGTCTAATGGCGTGCAGCCCTCTCTCGCCTTGATGTTGAGAAGATTGAGGAGCATGCGCCACCAACGAAACCGAGCTTGGACCTCTTGCTTGCGCTCGGTGGCGTGGACATAGGAATAGAGATAATCGGTGGCGATCAGATCGAAGAAGGCTTGCGGGTTCACCAGAAACTCGCGACCTCGTTTGGTTGGCACTAGCACATCCTTTTTCCGGCGAAGAAGCTGCATGTGGCGGGTCATGTCCCGCACGACCCAGAGCGGCGGCATGTCGCTTTCGTTCAGAACTTTGTTCATGCTGTAGAGGTCTACGGCCGTGAAGTTGGGCCAGAGGAAGTTCACAGCGGCCCAATGCACGAATTTGCGGTTCATGGCGCCGGTCGCGGTCAATCCTATGCCGCCCTCACCGTCGGCATAGGCAACGGACAGCAGCATGCCGCGAAGAAGAGGTGACAGCGCGGCGACATCGACGTTACCCTGCAGCTTGATTTCCGGAAGCATCGCGCGGCTTTGATCCCTACCCGCCCAATGCGGTGTAAACGAGTATCAGTCGACAACGACACAATTGCCACTGAGAAAGCTAAAGCCCAAAGGGAGCGTCATCACCCGCCCCCGCTCCTCCCTTGCAACCCGGCCCAGCCGGTCGGATCGGGGGCTGATCGTCGGAGCCAGTGTCGCATCTCTAACTGGCCGACAGCGTCGCAGCCCTATCCAGCTTTGACATCGTATGTAGCGGCTATTTAGTAATGCGACAGTTGGGCCAGTTAGAGATGCGACAATCTCGCCTCTCGACGCACTGGTCAAAGCCAACGTTGGGAGCAAGGATGACGATCTTCAGCCTGGTCGAGACCATGAGCGATCGGAATCGTCATGTCCTTTATGATCACCATGTCGCAGAAAGAATTGCGTCGCCTCGAGCTTATCCAGAAGATCCGTGACGAACGCCTGAGCGTTGTCCAGGCTGCCGAACGGCTCGACCTCAGTCGAAGTCAGGTCCATCGGCTGCTGCAAGCCTATGACCGGGATGGTCCGGCCGGGCTCGTTTCCAGGAAGCGATCTCGTCCGAGCAACCGGCGCCACAGCGAGGAGTTTCGCAATGCGGCGCTGGATCTGATCCGCGAACGCTATCTGGATTTCGGTCCGACGCTGGCGCGTGAGAAGCTGATCGAGCTGCACCATATCTCTGTCGCCAAGGAGACGCTGCGACAATGGATGACCGAGGCCGGTATCTGGGTCTCACGCAGAGAACGCAAGAAACGGGTTTTCCAGCCACGCGGCCGGCGTGATTGCTTTGGTGAGCTGGTGCAAATCGATGGCTCACATCACTGGTGGTTCGAACCGTGGGCCCAAATGCGCCCTGCTCGTCTATATCGATGACGCGACCGGCAAGCTGCTGCATCTACGGTTTGCTGGCTCGGAGAATACATTCGACTATCTGCATGCGACGAAGGCCTATCTACAGCAATGGGGCAAGCCGCTGGCGTTTTACAGCGACAAACACGGCGTTTTCCGCTCGCTCCATCCGTCGAAGAAAGACCGGACGAGCGGCCTGACGCAGTTCGGCCGGGCGCTTTATGAGCTGAACATTAACATCATCTGTGCCAACACCCCGCAGGCCAAGGGGCGTGTGGAACGTGCCAACCAGACATTGCAGGATCGGCTGGTGAAGGAGATGCGGCTTCGCGGCATCGACACGATCGAGGAAGCCAACGCCTATGCGCCTGACTTCATTGCAGATTTCAACGTGCGTTTCGGCAAACAGCCGCGCAATCCGAAGGACATGCACCGGCCGTTGGCCGATCACGAGAACCTTGATGGCGCCATGTGCCGCAAGGAAGTTCGCACGCTGTCACAGGCTTTGACGCTGCGCTACGACAAGGTGCTGTTCATCCTTGATCCGACCGAGATTTCCACGCCTTTGGCGGGTAAGAAGGTGATCGTCTGCGACTATCCAGACGGACGGCTCGAGATCATGCATGAGAGCTTTGCCCTGCCCTATAGAACCTTTGACACGTTACGCTCGGTGCATCGTGCCGAGGTCGTCAACAACAAGCGGCTGGACGACATGCTGTCGATCGTCGCCGAGATGCAGGCTGGACGGGAACAGCAACGGAGCAAGAGCGGTCCCCGGCGCACCGGGCAGAAAGATCATATGTTCGGTATTCGGGACGGCAGCAAGGCCAACGGCTATCAGAAGCGTGGCCGTAAGCCGAGGACAGATTACATGAACGATCCGGCGGTGATTGCACGGCGAGAGAAAGCGTTATTGAGGCAGCCAGCGGCGGAATAGAGATCGTCAGTGTACGCCGATGTCGCTTTGCATATCTGATTCCAGCTGCAAGCAGGCGGACCAAAGCGGCGTCTTGTGGAAGGCTCCGTCTTGAAGAAGCGTGAGCCCTTCTCGTGTCTCATAAAGCAGGCCCAGCCAGCACAGACGCCGCAGGACACCATATTGGAGATCGGATTTCAGCTCCCAGGCTTCCAGGGTCATTTCGGTGTCTGACAGAGGTTCCATGTCTGGATAAAGGATCTTAACAATGTCTAATGGCGTGCAGCCCTCTCTCGCCTTGATGTTGAGAAGATTGAGGAGCATGCGCCACCAACGAAACCGAGCTTGGACCTCTTGCTTGCGCTCGGTGGCGTGGACATAGGAATAGAGATAATCGGTGGCGATCAGATCGAAGAAGGCTTGCGGGTTCACCAGAAACTCGCGACCTCGTTTGGTTGGCACTAGCACATCCTTTTTCCGGCGAAGAAGCTGCATGTGGCGGGTCATGTCCCGCACGACCCAGAGCGGCGGCATGTCGCTTTCGTTCAGAACTTTGTTCATGCTGTAGAGGTCTACGGCCGTGAAGTTGGGCCAGAGGAAGTTCACAGCGGCCCAATGCACGAATTTGCGGTTCATGGCGCCGGTCGCGGTCAATCCTATGCCGCCCTCACCGTCGGCATAGGCAACGGACAGCAGCATGCCGCGAAGAAGAGGTGACAGCGCGGCGACATCGACGTTACCCTGCAGCTTGATTTCCGGAAGCATCGCGCGGCTTTGATCCCTACCCGCCCAATGCGGTGTAAACGAGTATCAGTCGACAACGACACAATTGCCACTGAGAAAGCTAAAGCCCAAAGGGAGCGTCATCACCCGCCCCCGCTCCTCCCTTGCAACCCGGCCCAGCCGGTCGGATCGGGGGCTGATCGTCGGAGCCAGTGTCGCATCTCTAACTGGCCGACAGCGTCGCAGCCCTATCCAGCTTTGACATCGTACGTGGCCGCGAAGTTGGGATGCCCCTTCTCTGCAAAGTTGGAATCGCAAATTGCTCTAACATCCATCGAAGACGGCAAGCAGCCGGAAACAGGGAACAAAACCGTCACGCAGGGGTTTAATTTCCTCGTCTCGGCGTTCCTCCTCCATGGAGCATCCTCATGGCTGTGTTCTCCTCCCCCAACCGCGATTCGGCGGCCTATCCGTTTCAGTCAATCTTTGTCCCGTTTCCCTTTGTCTGTTTCAGCCTCGCTCTCTTGACCGACATCGCCTACGTGATGAGCAGCGACATCATGTGGCAGAATTTCTCATCGTGGTTGCTGTTGGCTGGCCTTGTTTTGGGCGGCATAGGGCTTCTTGCAGGCATTCTCGATTATCTCCGCCCACGCACACGTCCATTAAGGCCGGCATTTGCGACGGTGCTTCTCTACATCCTGATCCTGGCTATTGCCGTCCTCAACAGCTTCGTCCACGCCCGCGACGGCTGGACGGCGGTCATGCCTTATGGGTTGGCGCTGTCGGCAGTCACCTTCGTGCTCCTGCTTCTGGCAGCGGCAGTGTCGTCGCGCAAATATGCCAGACTGGCATGGAGAGTATGATGCAAAAGTCCCGAATTCTGATTGCCTCGGCCCTTGCTCTTTCGGCAAGCGTAACTGTCGGCGCCTATGCACAGGATGGCGGTTTCGACGTCTCCCAGCAGATCGGCCCCGACCCCGTTCTCCCTGAACCCCAGGCCGATCTGATGCCCGACCTCAAGGTCGCAAGCGTGGTCGGATGGAAGGATGGCGAAACGCCCGCCGTACCGGAAGGCTTGAAGGCGACCGTCTATGCGAAGGATCTCGCCAACCCGCGTACGGTCCACACCCTGCCCAATGGCGATGTGCTCGTGATCCAGTCCAAGGAGCCTGCTAAGTCTGCCCCCACCCGCCCCAAGGACATCATTCGCGGCTGGATCATGTCGATCTCCCACGGCAGCGGGAGTGCGGAGCAAAAGGAAACTAATCTCATCACCCTGCTGCGCGATACCAACCGCGACGGCCAGGTGGATGAGCGGCATGATCTCCTGACCAAGCTCGACTCTCCCTTCGGCGTCGCCTGGATCGACAACACGCTGTATGTCGCCTCTGCGAGCGCCATCCTGGCTTATCCCTACGAGCTCGGGCAGAACGAGATCACCGCCGCGCCGAGAGTTTTGACGCCGTTGCCCGGTGGGCCGATCAACCACCACTGGACGAAGGATCTGGCGCTCAGCCCGGACGGCAAGATGCTGTACGTATCCGTCGGCTCCAACTCCAATGCCGCTGAAAACGGCATAGAAGCAGAAAAAGGACGGGCCGCGATCTGGCAGGTCGATCGCCAGACGGGGGCTGCCCGCGTCTTCGGTTCAGGGCTCCGTAATCCTAACGGTCTGACCTTCAATCCGCAGACGGGCGAATTGTGGACAGTCGTCAACGAGCGCGACGAGCTTGGCCCCAACCTCGTTCCCGACTACATGACATCAGTCAAGGATGGCGCATTCTACGGCTGGCCCTGGAGCTATTACGGCAACCACGTCGATGTCCGTGTGCGCCCGCCACGGCCCGATATGGTCGAGAAAGCCATCCCGCCTGACTACGCGCTTTCAAGCCATGTGGCGGCACTTGGAATGACGTTCACGATGGATTCCGCGCTTCCGGCAGCTTACGCCAACGGTGCGTTCGTCGGCGAGCACGGCAGCTGGAACCGCGACAGTTTCAACGGTTACAAGGTTGTTTATGTGCCGTTCGAGAACGGCAAACCTTCCGGCAAGGCGCAGGACGTGGTGACAGGCTTTCTTGACGGCGAAAACGCTCGCGGCCGACCTGTCGGGCTGGGTATCGACGGCACCGGAGCGCTGCTCGTCGCCGACGATGCCGGGAACACTGTTTGGCGGGTGGCGTCCTCGGATGGAAATGTCATACCCCAGCCGATCGGCACCGATCGCGTTTCGGCAAATCCTCAGGCTTCAGCTGACGCGACGACGGCCCCCGGCAGCACCAATGAAGTCCCCGGCGCGGCCGACCAACCGTCACCAAGAACCGACAGACCATCACAGCCGGCACAGATGCAAACCGCACCTGCAGGTGATCCAATGCCGACCGCTGCTCCGGCTCAGTGATTATAGCACGCGCCCCTCAAGAGGGGCGCGTTCTCCATCAATCCGGCCAGCGTAGCGCGCCGTCAAAGCGGTGACGACTGAGGTCCTCGATGGGCGTCGCGATGATCTCGTTCGACGCCCTCGCCTTGTCGAGTTCCTCCGCAAGCCGGCTCGCGACGATCGCCTCCTGCCCAGGATGAAGATTGCACGGGTCGAGATAGAAATAATGGTGTTCCACCTCATGATCACGGACGATGATCGGCGGGCTGCCCGAGCGTAGAGCCGCAGCCAGATCCCACGCGGTGATATGCGCCTCCTGGGCAGAAATGATCACCCGCATGCGGTCGAGCGGATTGTTGGTCGGGTCGGGTTCGATGAGTGCCGTCACACCCGGACGGCCGTCCAGCGTTTGCTTCCAGAGGTTCAGATAGCCCGTTTCCCGCTCGCGGATCCCGGCGTGATCCCGAGTCTCCCAGGCCTCCAGCGCCGCCATGACGCCAAAGATGCTTTCCTTGCCGACCTTCATGCCGCGGCCGATGCCCATGTTCTGCAGGAAGGCGTTGCGCACGAGTTCCTTCTTTCCGGCGACGATGCCTGAGGTCGGGCCGCCGAGGAACTTGTGGCCGGAATAGAGTGCGACATCCGCCCCCTGCTCCAGGAACAGCTTGAGATCATATTCCGAGGCGGCATCGACGATGACCGGTACGCCCTTCGCATGGGCGATCTCGACGAATTCCTTGAGGTTCAGCAGGCCATAATCGACCACATGGTGCGAGACGACGTAAACCGCCGCAGCGGTGCGGTCGGTGATGGCATTTTCCATGTGATAGCGATGGGTCGAGGTCGCCTGCCCGACCATCACCACCTTGCCGCCGGCAAGCCGGATCGCCTGGTCCACCGGCGCGCCGTAGCTGACGACATGGCCCATCTGCACAAGCACCTCGTTCTTCGGCGTCGAGGTTTCCGGCAGCTTTTCGATGGCGAGCAGATCCGGGCCGGTGATCGTACCCGCAACCGCCAGGCTGATGCCGGAAGAGCAGGATGCGGTCACGAAGCCCGCTTCCTCCCGTCAGCCGTGCGATGACGGCGCTCGCCTTGCGCTGCAGGTCATTGATCTCGACGAATTGCGGCAGGATCTTCGTCATCGCCTCGATGGCTTCGGGCACGACGATCGAGGCCCCAAGGCCGGTCATGGTGCCGGAAACATTGATGACGGGCCGAAGGCCGATCTTGCTGCGGATATCGTCGGACATTTGCTTTCTCCAGTCAGGCGTAGCCGATTTCATCATCGACACTTATGCCATAGTAATGTAATAGCTCATGCGAGTAATGCAGGGATCGGTCGCGTGGACGCCAGGACATCATCAACAGTTTCCGATGACATCGAGCCGAGCGACGACGGCGCGAACGGTAGCAAACGCTCGCGCGTCAGCGGCATCGACCGGGCGCTGCAGATCATCGACCATCTCTACGAAACCGGCGGCCCGGCGGGTGCCTATGCGATCGCCAAGGCGGTCAAGGCGCCGCTCTCGACCGTCTACGTGATCGTCGACGACCTCGTTGAAAAGAACATGCTGGCGCGCAATGCCGACGGTACGATCTGGCTCGGCCCCCGCCTTTATCACTACGGCCTCGCCTATGCGCGCTCGCTGGACTTCATGGCCGTCGCCACCCACGAGATGCATGACCTCTGCCGCCAGGCCGGCGAGACCGTGCAGGTCTGCGGCCGCGAGGGCGACCATATGCTGGTCCTGGCTATGGCCGACGGCCCGAGCCATTTCCAGGTCTCGTCGCGCGTCGGCACCCGCGTGCCGCTCAATTGGACGGCATCCGGCCGCCTTCTCGTCGGCCATCTCTCCGAACAGGAACGCGTCGAGCTTTTCAGCCGCTGTGCCCGCCATTCGCCCACGGGCCGCGCCGATACGGATGCACACACCCTGTCGGACTCGGCGGCCAGGGCCTATCAGGATCGTCTCTCGGTGCAGGTGGCGGAATCCGATTATTCGGTCGCCTGCATCGCCTCCCCGTCTGCGATCGTTCCGGCGCATGCGTCGCCACGATCTCCATCGTGCTGCCCGAGCAGAAAGTCCTGGGCGACCGGGAACTCTATGCCGGCCAGGTCCGGGCTTCCGCCGAGCGGATCGAGACGCTGATGGGATGGCGCAACCACTAGCCGGTTCCTATTCGTGCAGGGCGACAATTGCTTCGATCTCGACCGTGATATTGCCCGGCAGCGAGCCGAACCCCACAGCCGAACGCGCATGATGTCCGGCCTCGCCGAAAACTTCGGCAAAAAGATCGGAGCAGCCGTTGATCACCTGCGGATGGTCGCGGAAATCCGGCACGGCATTGACCATGCCGAGCAGCTTGACGACGCGCTTCACCCGCGAGAGGTCGCCCAGCGCATGATGCATCACGGCGATCAGGTTGATGCCCGTCACCCTGGCATGCCGGTAGGCGTCCTCGGTCGGAACATCGCCGCCGACCTTACCGACATGCATGTGCCCACTTGCTTCCAGCGGCCCCTGGCCGGAGAGGAAGAGAAGGCTCCCTCCTGTACATGGGTGAGGAAATTTGCGATCGGCTTCGGCGGCGGCGGCAGTTCGATGCCGAGCGCTGCGAGGCGGTCATAGGGCGTGGAAGCGGCCGTGCCGGCCTTGGCTGGGGACGTGCTCACGTCAACTCCTGTCATGCTGATGCTGTCTCAACGAAGGCTCACCGCCACGAATAACCGTGGCTGTGACGCACGAGTTTGCGGGCCCGCGGGATGTAGCGGCTGGACGTGATCGCCTCGGAACCGATCACCGCATAGCGCGGCTCGAACAGCTGCTTGAGCTGCGAGACATCACCATTGGAATCGGTCGCTTCGAGATCGGAATCGATCAGGTCGAAAATGGTGAAATCCGCCCGCTGGCCGACCGAAAGACGATTTTCCATATCGAGCTTGATGACTTCCGCCGGCGCATGGGTAACCGCATTGACCACCTTGTCGAACGGCATGCCGACCGAGAGAAGCTTCGACATGGTTGTCGCCAGATCCCAAACCGGGAAATTCATCGAATGGCCGTGCAGGTCGGTCGAAATCGAATGCGGCAAGAGCCCGCGCGCGATCGCCGCTTCCGCTACCTTGAAGGAGAAGGAGGCACCGCCATGGCCGATATCGAGGCGCACGCCTTCGGAAGCGCAGCGTTCGGCGAGGTTGAACAGGTCGTCGTCCTCCATGATCGAGGATCCGGCCTTGCCGTTGAAGCAATGGGTGACGACGTCGCCGGGACCGAGGATTTCGAGCACTTCGTCATAAAGCGCCGGCGGCTCGCCGACATGCACCATCATCGGGATCTTCAGGATCTTGGCGATCTTCTTGCCAAGCTTGACCGGCGTAACACCCCAGGAGCCGGTGATCACATGGCTGGCGCGCACCTTGAGGCCGACGATATGCTCGCTGTTTTCCGCATAGCATTCGAGAATGCGGTCGAGGTCGATATCGCGGATATCCCGCAGCTCCGCGACGCGATTGCAGGCCACGAGGCCGATCGAACCAAGGTTGAGAAAGGCCTTGATGCGTTCCTTGGACGGCTCGATGATATATTCGCGAAAACCGTGGAAATTCGCTTCGCCGGCAGAGCCCGCATCGACCAGCGTCGTCACGCCACGCTCCGCGCCGCATTCGGATGGGCGGATCGAAATGTCGGTTCCGCCATGCCAGATATGCACATGCAGATCGACCCAGCCCGGCGAGATCCAGGCGCCGGCGGCATCGATGCGGCGGGCATCGGCGGGTGCAGCAAGTGAGGGGCCGATTGCGACGATCTTGCCGTCAGAACCGACAAGAATGTCGGTGCTACCCTCATGCGCATTGGAACCGAATGCCATCGGCTTCACATTGGCGAGGAGAAGCGGTTGCGCCTTTTCTCCGGATCTCATGATTACATTTCCCTTCCAATTTTGGGATCAAGCAGGTCTCGAAGGCCGTCGCCGACCATTTGCAGCGACAGGACGGATAGAACGATGGCGATGCCGGGGAAGTAGGTCATCCAGTCCGCCTGCCCGACATATTGTCGGCCGGCTGCGATCATGGTTCCCCAGGTCGGAATGTCCGGGCTCACACCGAGCCCGAGAAAGGAGAGGCTCGCCTCGGCCAGCATGGCGCTGGCAAACAGGAACGTGCCCTGCACCAGGATCGGCGAGACGAGGTTGCGAAGCACATGCCGGGTCATGATGTGGAAGGTCGAGATGCCGAGCGCCTGCGCCGCCTCCACATAGGGCAGTTCACGGATGACGATGGTCGAGGCGCGGACGATACGGGCAAGCCGCGGCGCGTAGACAATTGAGAGCGCGATGATGACGGTCAGCAATGACGGGCCGAGCGCCGCCACTAGCGCAATCGCTAGCAGGATATCCGGAAAGGCCATCATCGCATCGATCAGCCGTGCGATCGGCGTGTCGAGGCGGCGGAAAAAGCCCGCCAGCAGCCCGAGCGTGACGCCGATCAGGGCCGAAAGCGTCACCACAGCGGCACCGATCAGCAGCGACAGCCGACCGGAATAGATCGTGCGCGAAAACACGTCGCGGCCGAACTCGTCGGTCCCGAACCAGAACATTTCGCCGGGCGGCTTCAGCCGGTTGACGATCGAAAGTTTTGACGGCGAATAAGGTGCGATCCACGGCGCCAGAACCGCCAGGATCACGAAGATCGCAAGGACGATGATGCCGACCGCAACCGTGCGGCGCCGGAACAGGCGGCGAAGGAATTGCGACAGCGCGCCGGGCGAGCGGTCGACTGTGGAGCGATTGGTCGAGCTTATATCCGTCATCAGTAGCGCACCCTCGGATCGACCAGCAGGTAGAGCATGTCGATGATGAAGTTGATGAGCACGTAGAGCCCGGCGATAATCAGCAGCGCTCCTGGATGACCGGATAGTCGCGGCGAAGCACGGCGGACACGACAAGGTTTCCAACACCCGGCAGGCCGAAGACGGTTTCGGTCACGACCGCGCCGGAAATCAGCACGGCGGCCGTCAGGCCGATCACGGTCAGGATCGGGATCAGCGCATTCTTCAGCGCGTGGCGCAGGATCACCGTCCGCTCCGTCACGCCCTTAGCCCGGGCGGTGCGGATGTAATCATCGCCAAGCACGTCCAGCATCGAGGCGCGGGTGAAACGCAGGATCAGCGCCGACGACACGATCCCGAGCGCAAAGGCCGGAAGCGTCAGGTGATACATCCGCTCCAGAAAGCTGCTGCCCGGCCCGCCATAGCCCGACACCGGAAACAGGCCGAGGCGCACGGAAAAGAACTGCATCAGCACGAGACCGAGCCAGAAGCTCGGAATGCTCGCCGCCAGCATGGCGATCGTGGTCGCTGCCTGGTCGACGAAGGAGCCACGCTTGTATGCTGCATAAATGCCGATCGGCAGCGCGATGATGCTGGCGATCGCCAGCGAGAAGAGCGTCAGGAAGAAGGTCGGTTCGGCCCGGTCAAGAAGAGCTGACGTCACCGGCATGTTGAGGAAGATCGACTGGCCGAGATCGCCCTTCAGCAGCTGGCCGAGATAGAAGACATATTGCACCAGCAGGTTCCGATCGAGCCCCAGACGAGAACGCAGCGCCTCGATATCCTGCGGGTTCGCATCCGGGCCGAGCATCACGGCGGCTGGATCGCCCGGCGTGACGCGCAGAATCACGAAGACGATGGTGACAACGAGAAACATCACCACGACCATGCCTGCAAGGCGCTGGAGAATATACCGTACCATTCACTTACCTGTTCACGTGTCCCCTTCCCTCCGCCCGTTCTCAGGCAGAGGGACGCCGAGACGGGCGCCGGACGGTTCCGGCACCCGCTTCCTCGTGCTTACTTCGTCAGGGATGCGTTCCAGAAATAGGGCCATGGAGCGGCCTCGACCCCTTCGAGCTTCGTCGACTTGGCCGACACGCCGTTGAAGTCGCCGATTTTCATGAAGGGAATGTCCTCATACATCGCCTTCTGGACGTCGGCCCACAGCGCCACGCGCTTGGCAGGGTCGACTTCCGAGGTAAAGGCATCGACGGCCGTCTTGCGGGCCGGCGTATCCCACCATCCCGGTGAGCTGGTCGAGAGCGAGCCGATCAGCGCCGGTTCCGGCAGGAACGGGCTGTGGGTGATGTAGATGTCCCAGAGGCCCTTGTCGGCGCGGCGCTGGGTCAGCGTCGCCCAGTCGACCACCTGCATGTCGACGGTGAAGCCGGCAAGCTTCAGATATTCCGCCGCGACCTGCGCCATCTTGTAGTGGAATTCGTACTGACGGCTGGTCAGGATGCGGATCGGCTCGCCGTTATATCCGGCCTCCTTGGCAGCCTCTGCGGCACCTTCCGGATCGGCAACGTTATAGTTGCCCTCGACGCCGGCGTCCGTGCTCCAGGAAAAATTGCTCGGATAGATATTGCCGTCGAGCGCGTAGAATTCCGTGCTACCGAAGGCGGCCGCCAGCATGTCCTCCATGCTGAGCGCCTGGCGGATCGCCTTGCGGATCGCGACGTTCTTCGCCGAACCTTCGGCCGTGTTGAAAACGAAGACCGGGTAGCCGAACGGCTTCAGCACCACCGGCTGGGTGGCCGAGGAGCCTTTCAGGCGATCGAAGGATTCAACCGGCAGGGAATCGATATAGTCATACTGTCCGGAAATCGCCGCTTCGACGCGGGTATTGGCGTCGGGCACCGGCACGAAGCGGATCTCATCGAGATACTGGTGACGCGCGCCGCCATAACCCGTCGCCTCTTCGCTGCGCGACTTGTAGCCGTCGAAGCGGACGAGCTGGATATACTGGTCGGCCTTGCGCTCCTTGAGCATATAGGGACCGGTCCCGACGAATTCCTTCATCGGCTCGTCCTGCTTTTCGGCCGGAAGCACGATCGCGGCGGAATTGTTGAAGGCAAGCAGCGAGGTCAGCGGCGCATAGGGCTGCTTCAGCGTGATCGTCACCGTCGAAGGGTCGGTTGCAGCGATCGTGTCGACGAAACCGGCAACCTGCTTGCCGCGCGAGGCAAGCTTGATCCAGCGGTTGAGCGACGCCACCACATCGTCGGATGCCATGTCCGAACCGTCGTGGAACTTGATGCCGGACCTGAGCTTGATCGTATAGGTCTTGCCGTCGGCGGAGATCTCCGGAAGGCTCTCGGCCAGAAGCGGCGTCACGTTCCAGCCCTTGTCGAACGTGTAGAGCGTCTCGAACATGTGCTGGGTGACGATGCCGACCAGATCGGCCGTCGAGGCCATCGGATCGAGTGTCGGCGGCTCGCCGATCGTGGCGACGTTCAGCACGCCGCCCTTTTCCTGTGCCCAGAGAGATTGAGGTGTTACGATGGCCGCAGCGGCCACAAGCAGTGCGATCTTCAAGTTCATTGTCGTTCCCGCTATTACATTATTATGAAACATAGAACCTAATTACAGAATATCGCGATCGCACCCCGTGTCAATGCGCTTCCTGGCGATCCGGCAAACATGCGCGAAATACGAAAAAGCCGCGGACGGGAATGCCCGTCCGCGGCTCATGAAAGTTCGGATCTTTGGTTGGCGCCTAAATGCTCAGCTCAGCGCGAGATCGAAGACGTGGTGATGAATGTGCCCGTCGAACATTTCCATGAGGCCCTTGGTCATTTCCCGGCTTTCGTAGCGCACCGGAGATTCCAGCGCGGCGGCCAGTGCCTCGCGGCTGTCATAGGCGGTCCACAGCGCCATCGGATAGGACGGAGCCCCTCATCCCGCTCGACATTGTAGAGCACCTTCACCTCGCGGATGCCCGGGAATTTGAGCCACATGGGCATCAGTTTCTCGGCCACATAGGCCTTGAACGCGTCTTCCTTGCCGGCATGGATTGCGCCTTCGAAGAAGGCCTCACGAATGATCATGACTTGATGCTTTCAGTTGATGGTGGTCGGCGGCTTTTCGCCGGCGAAGTGGGCGGCGAGGTTCTTCAGCACGAGATCGCCCATCGCCATGCGGGTTTCGAGCGTCGCGCTACCGACATGGGGCATCAGAACCGTGTTCGGTGCGGTGAGAAACTCCTCGCGAATGTTCGGCTCGTTGACGAAGACGTCGAGGCCCGCCCCGGCGATCTCGCCATTGTTGAGGGCGGCCAGCAGCGCCTCCTCGTCGACGACCGTGCCGCGGGCGATGTTGATCAGATACCCCTTCGGCCCGAGCGCCTTCAGCATCTCGGCATCGACGATATTGCGCGTTTCGGCGGTCGCCGCGATCACGACGCAGAGCACATCGCTGTCTTCCGCCAGTTCGATCGGCGAGGCGCAGGCCTTCCAGTCGCTGTCGGCAACCGGCGAGCGGTTCCAGTAGCGCACCGACATGCCGAAGGCTTCCGCCTTGCGGCCGAAAGCCTTGCCGATCTGGCCGAGGCCGAGAATGCCGAGCCGCTTGCCCTTGGGGCTGGTCCCGAGCGGAAACCCGCCCTTCGGCCACTGGCCATTGCGGACATACGCATCACCGGCCGCGACAAGCCGCAGCAGCGCCAGCATCAGCGCGATCCCGGTATCGGCAACATCATCGGTCAGCACGCCGAGCGTGGTCGCAACGTCGATATTGCGGGAACGGGCAAGCTTGAGATCGATCCGGTCGGTCCCCACGCCGTTGACGGCGATCACGCCGAGCTTGGGCAGCTTCTCGATCCAATCACTGGAAAGCCCAGTCCCACCCCGGTTGCCACGGCGCGGATCGTTGGCAGCGCCGACTCGATCGTCGACTTTTCGGCCTCGTTATAGAGGCGGTGGACGGTGTAGAGCGTGTCGAGCTCAACCTCGATCGCCTGCATCATCGGTTCGACCAGAAGAATATCCGGTTTCATCACTTATATCCTGCTTGTCTGTATCCCGACCGGGCTGAGGTCAGGAGATCTGCCCGAGAAAGTTCTTCAGCCGCTCGTTCTGCGGGTTGCCGAAGAACGTGTCGGGCGGGCCCATTTCAAGGATTTCGCCGCGATCCATGAAGATCACCCGGTCGGCAACCTGGCGCGCAAAGCCCATTTCGTGGGTCACGCAAAGCATGGTCATGCCTTCCTTGGCGAGGTCGATCATCGTGTCGAGCACTTCCTTGACCATTTCCGGGTCGAGCGCCGAGGTCGGCTCATCGAACAGCATGATCTTCGGGTTCATGCAGAGCGCCCGGGCAATCGCCACACGCT
This sequence comes from Terrirhizobium terrae, assembly GCF_030323265.1. GTDB lineage: Bacteria > Pseudomonadota > Alphaproteobacteria > Rhizobiales > Rhizobiaceae > Neorhizobium. The sequence goes on along the minus strand of NZ_CP104990.1, from coordinate 237,618 downwards.
GCTGCTGCCCGCCGGAAAGCTGGGCGGGATATTTTTCGGCCTGCTCCGGGATACGCACGCGCTCCAGAAAACGCCGCGCGGTCTTCTCGGCTTCAGCCTTGGAAATCCCGCGCACCTTCATCGGCGCGAGCGTGCAGTTTTCCAAAACGGTCATATGAGGAAAGAGGTTGAAGCTCTGGAATACCATGCCGGTTTCCTGGCGCACCAGGTCGACAGTCTTAGCCCCGGCGCTCAGGTCGTGACCATCGACGACGATCTTGCCCCGCTGGATCACTTCCAACTGGTTGATGCAGCGGATCAGCGTCGACTTGCCGGAGCCCGAAGGCCCGCAAATGACGATCCGCTCGCCGCGATTGACCGCCAGATTGACGTCCTTCAGGGCGTGGTAGGCGCCATACCACTTGTTGACGCCTTCCATACGCACCGCCAGATCGGAGCTCCCCGGCACGGCCGCCGCAGCTGCGTTTGCTTTTGCCTCGGTCATGCGAGGAACTCCTTTAGTTCTGACTTACTTCTTGGCTTCCGTGACGAAATCCGGAAGCGGCGAACCGAGCCACTTTTCGTGGATCTTGTTCAGATCGCCATCCGCCTTGGCCTTTTCGACAAAAGCGTTGACAGCCGTCAACAATTCGGCCGAGCCCTTGCGCACCGCGATTCCTGAACCTGCTGGCTGAGCTGAAGCTTCTGGTCGAAACGGCCGGGTGCCGCCTGTTCGATCTGGGTCGCGACGACGTTGGAGACGCCGATCAGCTCGACCTGGCCCGAGAGAAGTGCCTGCACGGCGCTCGCATCATCGTCGAAACGCTGGATCTTGGCATCCTGCGGCGCGATCTTGGTCACGGCCGTGTCCTGGGTCGAGGCGCGGGCGACGCCGATCGTCTTGCCGGACAGGTCTTCCGGCTTGGAGACCGCGGTGTCGGCGGCGCCGAAGACGCCGATCGAAATGCCGGCATAGGGCTGCGAGAAGTCGACATTCTTGGCGCGCTCCTCGGTGATGCCGAGCGAGGCGACGAGCAGGTCGACCTGGTTGCTCTGCAGGTAGGGAATACGGTTCGGGCCGGTCACCGGAACGATCTGCACCTTGACGCCCCATGCCTCGCCGAGAAGCTTGGCAACGTCGGCGTCATAGCCGTCCGGCTCGTTCGACGTGTTCATGATGCCGAAGGGCGGGAAGTCGACCATCATGCCGACCTTGACCGTGCCGGCCTGCTTGATGCTGTCGACCGTCTGCGCGGAAGCGAACGAAGCCGTTGCTCCGAGCACCATTGCCGCGCCGATGCCTGCCATTGCGATGCGTCGTGTAATATTCATTTGCTCCTACCCTTCTGATTTACCGGCATCCTCCCGCCGGGTCGGGCCGGTCAACGTGCTGTCGACCGGGAAAATTTCACTTCCATGCGCCGCGCCAGCAGAGACAGCGGCCAGCACAAGATGAAGTAGACCGCCGCTACCGTGCCGAACACCATGAACGGGCTGAATGTCGCATTGTTGATGATCTGGCCCTGCCGCGTCAGCTCGGTGAAGCCGATGATCGCGGCAAGCGACGTGCCCTTGATCAGCTGTACGAGGAAGCCGACGGTCGGCGCCACTGCGATCTCGCGCCGCCTGGGGCAGGATCACGTAGCGCATGCGGTCATAATAGCGCAGGCCGAGTGCGGTTGCGGCTTCCCGCTGGCCGGGCGCCACCGCCTCGACGCAGCCGCGCCAGATTTCACCAAGGAAGGCGCTGGCATGCAGCGTCAAGGCGACGGCCGCCGCAAGCCATGGATTGATGGCAAAGCCCATGATGTTCATGCCGAAGAACACCAGGAAGAGCTGCATCAGCAGCGGCGTTCCCTGGAAGACCCGGATGAAGCCGGTCGCGATCAGCCGCGGCCATTTGGCGTCCGACACGCGCACCAGCGCTATGAACAGGCCGCCTATGCCACCGCCGGCAAAGGCGATCGCCGACAGCGCGATCGTCCACTGCGCCGCCATGACGATGATCATGAATTCATTCCAGCCGAAAGGTCTGATCAGCATGGTCCAGTCCTCCTCAGCGGCTCAACGGATAGCGGAAAGCGGCCTTCTCGATCAGCGAAAAGACGGCGGAAAAACCGATCGACATGACCAGATACATGGCGGTGATGACGATATAGACCTCGAAGCTCGCGAAAGTCGCCGACTGCAAGTCGTTGCCGGCTGCGGCAAGATCATCGGCGGAGATTGCCGAGACGACGCTCGATGTCAGCATCAGGTAGATGAACTGGCTGGTCAGCGCCGGATAGACGGTCCTCAGCGCCGGCTTCATGATGATGTAGCGGAAGATCTGCAGCTTGGAGAGGCCCAGCGCCGTGCCCGCTTCCACCTGCCCCTTCTGGATCGACTCGATACCGGCGCGGATGATTTCCGTGCCGTAGGCGCCGAAATTGACGACGAGCGCCAGCAGTGCGGCGCTATTCGGCGACAGGCGCAGGCCGAGGGCCGGCAGGCCGAAGAAGATGAAGAAGATCTGCACCAGGAAGGGCGTGTTGCGGATGATCTCGATATAGGCATCGATCACCCAGCGTAGCGGCGCGACGCGGGAGGTCTTGCCCGCCGCACAGAGGATCGAGACGATCAGGCCGAGGATCATTGCGCCGCAGGAGAGCTGAACAGTCACCCACGCGCCAAGCAAGAGCTTGTCGAAACCTGCCAATACCGGTGCAAAGTTGAAATCGTACAACGAGGCTCCTCCACCGTCGCTTGTCGCGCCGCACTCCCCGCAACGCTTTAGATCGATCTAATTGGGTTGTCAGACAACGTCAACCCCGGGCTTTGCGTAAATCATGCCCGCCACCACTGCAAGGCGCGCTCGACTGGCGGATCCGCAGTTTCGTCGCCTTCACAAGTCTGCGAGGCCCGATCTCTGGCTGCGCCAGCCGGTCGAGCAGAAGGTTGGCGGCGTTCTCGCCGACCGCCTCGGGAAAGGTCGAGACGGAGGTCAGCTTTGGCCGCATGGCATCCGCATCAGCCACGTCGTCGAAGCCGATCAGCGAGAAATCCCGGCCGACCTGGATGCCGAGATCGTAGAGCCCTGCGGAAAGGCCGAGCGCCACAACGTCGTTGAAGCAGATCACGGCGGTGGATGCCGTGGCCCCTCGGAGAAGAGATGCGCGGCATCGGCGATCGCTGAGATCTGGTGCGGCACGCGCACGACCCTTTCGGCGCACAGGCCCTTCGCCTGCATCGCCTGCTGAAACCCTTCGACCCGCTCCTCATACGCCGAGTGAACCGGCCCATGCACGGCGAAGGCAATGTCGGTATGACCGAGCTCCGACAGATGATCCACGGCCTGGCGCATGCCCTGCGCATAGTCGACGCCGGCATAGTCGACCTGATCGGAGACCCGGCGCAGGACCTGTACGAGTGGCAGATGCCATTCGCCGAGGCGGTCGAGCACTTCCTCGCCCGTACCGGCGGCCGGGCAGAGAATGATGCCGTCGACGCCGTGTTCGCGCATACGGGTCATCAGAATGTCCTGCCGATCCACCTGGTCGCCGCTGTTGACGAGGATCACCACCATGCCGGCGGCGTCGATCACGGTCTCGATGCCTGCCAGCAATTCGGCAAAGAAAGGATTGGTGAGGTTCGGGATGACGACCCCGATCGTCAGGCTGCGATCGGCCCTCAACCGTGCGGCCCCCATATTGTAGACATAGCCCAGCGCCTCCATCGAGGCTTCCACGCGGGCGCGGGTGTCGGCGCCGACAAGCGGGCTCTTGCGGATGACGAGAGATGCGGTCGCCCGCGATACGCCGGCATGGCGGGCGACATCGAGCAGGGTGACGCGGTTCTTCTTTCGCTGGTCGGGTGTCATGGCAGGAATCACTTCGCATGGCGGGCCAGTTCGCGGCACATATAAGTGTGCCGAATGAGCCGCCGTCAATCTGTGCTTGTGGACGGATTCCGATGCGAGGTACTCATCCTCATGAATTCACTCGAAATTATCGTTCCAGTGCGACCGTCTTGATGACTGCGAAGACGGGCCTGCCGATCGCCAGCACCAGCCGCTCGACCGACAAAAGCGTGATGCGGGCGAGCAGCACGTCACTGCCAGACCGGATCCGGATCCGCGCCATCCCCTCCCCGTCCGGCTCGATGGCCGCGACGACGCCCTCGATGATGTTGAGCGCGCTCAAGCCCTCCGGCCGGATGGTCGCGACCATCACGTCCCGCTCGGGAATATGGACGCGCACCTGCTGCCCCTCCAGCACCCGGGCATTCGGCACGGTCAGGGATGCACTCGAAAGCGTGATCGTCGCCAGCCGATGGGCGGCATCGACACGCTCGACGACACCCGCAAGGACGGCACCGGCCTCGCGCCGGTCGGTGGAGGAAGCGACAGGATCTCGGACGGTGTGCCCACGGCCTCAACGCGCCCGTCCTTCATCATCACAACCTTGTCGGCGAGTTGCGCAACCTCCGCCACCGAATGGCTGACATAGACGATCGGCGTCGTCGTCTCGTCGCGAAGGCGCTGAAGATAGGGCAGGATTTCGGCCTTGCGAGCCTCATCCAGCGCGGCAAGCGGCTCGTCCATCAGCAACAGCCGCGGCGCAGAAAGAAGCGCCCGCCCGATCGCCACACGCTGTTTTTCGCCGCCGGAAAGCGCCCCCGGCCGGCGCTCGAGCAGTGCCTCAATACCGAGCATGTCGACGATGCGATCGAAATCGGCGGCAGCGGCAGTCTTCGGCGCAAACCAGCGCCCATAGATCAGGTTCTGGCGCACCGAGAGATGCGGAAACAGCCTTCCCTCCTGGAAGACATAGCCAAAACGGCGGCGGTGCTTCGGCACAAAGATGCGCTTCTGCGTATCGACCAGAACCTCGTCATCGATCACCAGTCTGCCCTGATCGGGCTTTGCCAGACCGGCAATGATCCGCACCAGCGATGTCTTGCCGGAACCCGAGCGTCCGAACAGCGCGGTGACGCCGCCTTCGGAGGTGAAACCCGCATCCAGCGAAAATGCGCCAAGCCTTTGCCTGGCTTCCACGATCAGCGTCATTCCGGGCTCACCCTTCTGCCGACGACATGGGCAAGCAGTTCGGACGCCAGCAGCGCCGCAAACGATATGACGATCGCGACCAACGTCAACCGCATGGCGCCGAGATCGCCGCCCGGAACCTGGGTGAAGGTATAGATGGCGGCAGACAGCGTCTGCGTCTCGCCGGGGATGTTGGAGACAAAGGTGATCGTCGCGCCGAACTCGCCCATCGCCTTGGCGAAGGCGAGGATCATGCCAGCGATCACGCCGGGCAGGATCAGCGGCAGGGTAACGGTCATGAACACCCAGGCGGGGCTCGCGCCGAGCGTGCCGGCCGCCTCTTCGAGCTTACGATCGACGGATCTCGATCGAAAGCCGGATCGAGCGGACCATCAGTGGAAAGCCCATCACGCCGCAGGCAAGTGCCGCCCCCGTCCAGCGGAAGGAAAAGACGATACCGAGATAGTCATAGAGGAAACCACCGATCACGCCGCGACGGCCGAACATCACGAGCAGAAGGAAACCGGTCACCACCGGCGGCAGGATCAGCGGCAGGTGGACGATGCCGTTCAGGATCGACTTGCCCCAGAACTTCCCCCGCGCCAGCAGATAGGCGACGACGATGCCGAAGGGCAGGCTGACGACCATGGCGACGCCCGACACCCACAGGCTGAGCCTGATCGCCCCCATTCCTCATCGCTTAATGTCAGCCAGTCCAACCCGCTCACCCCGCATGAAAACGGCTTCCGTCGAAAGCGGAAGCCGAAGCATTATGCCAGATCTGTTTACTTCAGAACCGTAAAGCCCTCTTTTTCAAAGAAAGGCGCAGCCTTGGCCGACTTCAGGTAGTCGACATAGGCGCTTGCATCTGCCGACTTCGATTCCGACAGGATCGCGATTGGATAGATGATCGGCGGATGCGTATCTTCCGGGAAGGTCCCGACGACGGCGACGCCCGGATCGGCAGCGGCGTCGGTGGCGTAGACGATGCCATAGGGCGCTTCGCCGCGGGAAACGAGAGCGAGTGCCGCGCGCACGCTTTCCGCGCCGACAACGCTCTTTTCGACGGACGCCCAGGTGCCGAGCTTTTCGAGCGCTGCCTTGCCGTACTTGCCGGCCGGAACGCTGTCCGGTGCGCCCATGGCGAGCTTGCCGCCGTTCAGGAGGCCGGCAAGATCGAAGCCAGCCTTGATATCGACCGGCTTGGCATTGTCCTTCGGCGCCACCAGCACGATCTCGGTTGCCGAGCCAGTTCGACTTGGTGTCTTCCTTCACCAACTTCTTGTCGGAGACGTATTTCATCCAGTCGAGGTCGGCGGAGATGAACACATCGGCCGGAGCGCCTGCCTCGATCTGCTTGGCGAGCGCCGAGCTTGCCGCGTAGGAAGCGGTCACTTCCTTGGACGTCTCGCCGCTCCAGGCCTTGTTCGCTGCATCGAGCGCATTCTTCATGCTGGCGGCGGCAAATACCGTCACCTTTTCTTGCGCCGCCACGGGGCCGATTGCCCCGGCCACAATGACGAATGCCGCAGCGACCAGCATTGCCGTTTTCTTGAGTGAACAGACGATCTTCATTGGAAAACTCCTCAAGCATACGAAATATCGACCGGAATATATCGAGAGCCATCGGTTTGGCCAGCGATATATTTCACGGGATATAAAGGCTCGCGCATTATTGAAGCCTTGGGCGGTCCTGCCATCCAAAAACGACCGTCCGATGTTCGGTCGTCAGTCGACCGAAGCGTAACCAGGCTTCTTGTAGAGCGTCTCTTTCCGGCCCTTGATCTCGGGCTCGAAGACATCCGGCTGCCAGCGGTCGGCGGGCACGTCCTCGATCGCGACCGACACGGATTCCTCGCGGCTGCCAAGCACGGCCATCAGGGTCTTGGAAAGCTCCTCGGTCAGCATCCGCTTCTGCTCCTCGGTGCGCCCCTCGATCATCTTCACCACGATATGCGGCATCGGTTCATCCTTCATGAGTCTGTGCGGCTGTCCCAAGCGATACATCCCCTCCGCGCGGATGACCATAATCATATGACCATCTTCAAAAATGCCGTGCCCGTGCCGCAGGCCGATAGGAGGTGATTTGTCCAGGATCACAGTTTGCTGTCCCGTGGAAGCCTGGACGCTTAAGAAAAATATCTCCACGCAACGTCAGTCGCTTAACCGGCCACCGTCGGCTCGATCGTCCCCGCCCTATCGACCGTTGCAACAATGCCATCGTCATCGGACGGGAAACCGGGTTCGCGAACCGGCCTCCTCCTCCTCGGGTTCCAAAGGCTCGGTTCCGGTGATGGTCGTGACAAGGTCGAACGGGAACTGACACGTCTCGAAAGACCGATCGAAACGGCCGGGGCAGGCAGATAATTCATCAGCATACCATCGCATACCGACTGCCTGCCCCTCCCTGTTTGACGGGCTATCGAGAGGCCACACCATGACGGAAAGTTCCGTCGTGGCATTTCCTGCTGCCCGGGATTTAGCAGGGTACTGGCGCGACAGTCGGTGAGTACCTAGATGTGCGCCTTGAGTACCGCTTCCGTCACCATCATCGACGCCAGTCTCGATCTCAACGCCTGGTCGCGGAAAGCGGTTCAGGAAGGCTTCATATCCATTTCATTTGTAAGCCGGTTTTTCCCGATAAGACTACTTCGCAATATTGCCGCATGCTAAACCATCGGTATGTAAAACCATATTCCCAGCCAAGCCATGACGAGTTGTGCCGAAGTTGAACCTAGCAAAGGAAGTCACCACTTCACCTGCGACCCTGCGCCATGATCTGACCCTTGTCGCAACACCGTTTTCGATCGTCGTGCTGATCGTGGCGGCCATTGCATTCGCCCTGATGGCCATCGGCCGCGGGCAGGACAAGGAAACGCACCAGGCCATCCTGACGGAGTTGCGCGGGCTGGATCTCAACAACGCGTCCCTGCAGCGCGACGTATTGCGCGCGCGCGCCGGGCTTCTGGAAAACTACGATCCGCTGGTTGATTCCGTTGTTGCCTTGCACCGGAACGTCGCGGCACTGCATTCCCTGTTTTCAATGCCGGAAACGGTCAAGGCCGATAATATCGAGAAGCAACTGAACGAGGTCCAGCAGTCGATCGACACGGACGAGACGGCCGTCGAGACGTTCAAGACCCAGAACGCCTTGCTGCAGAACTCACTGAATATCTTCAGCCATGCCCTGACCAACCTGCATCTGAACGATACCGGCGAGGCCCGCCTGGCGTTGGACGGGCTGGATGATCTCGGCAACCTGATGCTGCAATATACGCTGCAATATAATCCCGCCATCGCGGATCAGATTTCATCGGAACTCGACACGCTCGCAAGCAGGGGCAGCGCATCCTCGCCCTATGTCCGCCTGCTGGAGATCCACGGCCGGTTGATCCTGTCCGTTCTTCCCGAGGTGAGGGCAACCGTCGGCGACGTCCAGGCCTCCGATACGATCAGCCGCGCCCAACGCCTTCAGCACGATTACCTGGATGCCTATGGCACCGCCAATGTCCGCTCCCAGTGGAGCCGCGTCTTCCTTGGCTCGGTCTCGATCTTTCTCTGCGCCTATGTGGTGGTCCTCGTCGATCGGCTGCGACGCCAGACGGAACGGCTGAGGCGGCGCCTGGATTTCGAACGGATGCGGCGCGACGTCGAAGGCTGCTTCGCCGAGAGTGCGGCAACGCAGGAAAGCCGCGCCATCTCCATGGAAAATGCCGTGCAGATCATCAGGGTCTTCTTCGAGGGCAGCCGCTGTGGCTTCGCCCTGATCGACACGAACACGATGACCGTGGAAATGGCGTTCGGCGACGATTTCGAACTGCTGAGCGATCCCGCGCGCATTGCCGAAGTGCTCAGCGAGACCGATAGCGCGACCTACCGAAACCTGCAGAAGCCGGACGCGATGAACTTTGCCATCGATGCAGCCTATTCCGGAAGTGCTCTGGGCCTGCGCACCTCCGACAGGCTTGCGGCCCTCTGTATCGTCGAGTTCTCCCATCCGCGGCTACGGCCAAGCAGCGATGAGATATCCCTGTTGGAGGCCGCCGTCCGGCTGCTTTTTCAGACATTCGACTATCACCGAAAGCAGGACGAGCGCGAGACGCTGGAGAGGCGCCTCGAGCATGCCGAAAGGCTGCAATCGGTTGGCACGCTGGCAAGCGGCATCGCGCATGAGTTCAACAACATTCTCGTCGCCATCCTGGGCTATGCCGAGATGATCCTCGACCTGCTGCGCAGGCGTTCGACGACGCGCCAGTATGTCGAGGAAATCGTCAAAGCCGCCCAGCGGGCCCGGCTGGTCATAGACCAGATCCTGGCTCTCAGCCGGACGAGGGATTATATCAGCAAGCCGATCGATCTCGTCGATATCATCGAGGACATCGCACCTCTGTTGCAGGTCTCGCTACCCAACGGCGTCGAGCTGCAGATCCAGGACATGACCTCCGACAACGTCGTCGAAGGCAATGCCGTCGATATCCAGCATATCCTGATGAACCTCTGCAAAAATGCTGCCGAAGCGATGAACGGCTCGGGCGGCGTGATATCGATCGCATTGCAGCGGGTAACGATTTCATCTCAACAGGTAATCTCGCACGGGCTTCTGCCCGCCGGGCAATACGTCGTTCTTACCGTCGCGGACACGGGCAGAGGCATTCCGCCGTCCGTGCTTCCCAAGATCTTCGAGCCCTTCTACACGACCCGCGCCAAATCCGGCGGAACCGGCCTCGGATTGGCAGCAGTACACGGCAATGTCGAAGCGCTCGGTGGGCGCATCAATGTCACCAGCGTTCCCGGCGTGGGCACCAAGTTCGAAATTTACATGCCGCGCTCGGTGTCCAAGCCGGTTCCACTCAGTCAGATTTTCGAGCAGGAGCAGGTTCCCCTCGGCCGCGGCGAGATCGTCGCCGTCGTCGTCGACGACGACAATACGGGGCTCGCATTTCTTGAAGATCAGGTTGCCGCACTCGGCTACGAGCCCGTTGGTTTCACAAGTTGGGACGAACTGACGAAATGGCTTTCCGCCGCCAATCACACGGCCGACCTGGTGCTGATCGACGAGGCTATCAAGACCGACGAATTGAGCCATGGCGATATCGAACGTTTCCTCCGGTCGACCCCTTACCTGTTCATGTCCGAGCAAACCGAAGACCGCGGCCTTGAACCCCACAAGACCATGATCTTGCGAAAGCCGGTTGCCTCCACAACGATGGCTTTGGCGATCCGGTCCGGAATGCAGAATGGGCGGAACCGACAGGCGCTGATGTTGAACGCGAGTGAATTGTGACTGCGGTAGCACGAGGGGCAGAAAACGTGAAAGGAAAACGTATCGCCACCGCCCAGACGGCTCGCCAAGGCGGTGCGCCGGAGATTGCCGCGACTGGAGAGCGTGGGACAAGCAACGCGCCCGCCGCTTCATCCCTCGTCCACAAGCCCAAGCCGCTGGATCTGCGGCTCATTCTGCTGACATCGCTGGGCGGAGCAATGGAATTTTACGATTTCACGCTGTTCGCATTCCTGTCCACGACGTTGGCAAAGGCGTTCATCCCACCTGTGGCCCCGACATGGCTCGGAACCTTCGAGGCCCTCGGTGTCTTCGCCGCCGCCTATCTCGCCAGGCCGCTCGGTGGCCTAGTGCTCGCCAATTTCGGCGACATTTTCGGCCGGAGGCATATTTTCCTGTTCTCGATCGGCCTAATGACCTTCGCGACGTTCTGCGTCGCCTGCATGCCGACTTACGAGACGATCGGTATGGCGGCCCCCATTCTGCTGATGCTCCTCCGTTGCCTTCAGGGTATAGCCATCGGCGGCGAAGTTCCCGGCAGTTGGACCTTCATCTCGGAGCATGTGCCCCCGAACGTCGTGGCCTGGCGTGTGGCATCATATGTTCGGGCCTTTCATTCGGCATTTTGCTCGGCTGCAGCACTGCCTTGTTGTTCGAGACCTTCATGGATTCCGGATGGTTCGACAGGGAAGGCTGGAGATATCCCTTCATCCTCGGAGGCGCTCTCGGCCTTATTGCCATGGCGGCGCGGCGGTCTCTCCTGGAGACACCGGTATTTCATGAGGCGCGGGGAAAAGCCGCGCTTATCCCGCATCTGCCGCTGGAGATCGTCCTGCGCGATTTCCGGCTGAACATGACCATCTGCATCGCATTGATGTGGCTGCTCTCCGCCACCTTGGTAATGACTACGGTGCTCAATGTCAGTTACCTCCACCGATTTGTCGGATATTCGACCTTTGACGCGCTGCTCGCCACGGGCTGCTGCGCGCTCGCGCTGACGATTGCTACCTGTCCGGTAGGCCTTCTCGTCGACCGCTATGGTCCCGGTCCGGTGATCATGATCGGAAGCACCATCCTTGCCGTCTCCGCCATGCTGTTTTATGGCCATGCGCCTCTTTCCCGAACGCATTTACTACTGCTGAACAGCCTTCTTGGCGCCAGTGTCGGCGTCTGCGGAGCGATACCCTACGTGCTCGTCACCGCTTTCCCGACGCAGGTTCGCTATACCGGCGTATCACTGTGCTACAATATCCCGCTCGCCGTCTTCGGCGGCTTGACGCCATTCGGGGTCAACTGGCTGATGCAATTCGAACCGATGAGCTACGCCTATTATCTCACAGCCCTTTGCGGCATAGCATTCCTGGCTGGGCTCTACGTTTTTCTTTATGGGATCAAGGCAGAGATGCCGGCAATCAGGAAATAGTTTCGCAAGTTCGACATCGCCACAAGCATAATCCTGACATCGTCCATCCCTCAGTTCGCGCCTACTCAGACCCGCATGATGCAGGGGAAGGATTGGCCCCTTATTTACATAAATACGGGGCCAATTGAGCGACGGGCAGCATGTGGATTTTGCCTTTATGTGGCCCATCAATTCGGCGGGGCAAGAAGCTTCATGACGGGAACGGTCGGCGTCTCCGAAGGGCCGAAAGGACCGGCCACCTCATGCTTGGTGGGCGGCAGCGAGCGCAGATAGTCGGCGATCGCGTAGGCGTCCTGCCTGGTCAGGTTGGCAAAGGCCCGCCACGGCATGAGCGGCGACAGTTCTCTCCCTTCCGGAGTAACGCCGGTCTGCAGTGCCGTGACGATCTCGTCCCGGCTCCACTTTCCCAACCCCGTCTCTGGATCGGGCGTAAGGTTCGGTCCGACGAACGCCCCGAGCCCGGGAATGAAGAAGCCGACGTCGGAACCGCCCAGGAAGCGCTCCATATCCGGCTTGCCCACGAAGTACCCGGGTGTATGACAGTCATTGCAGCCGCCTAGGTTTACCAGGTAGCGGCCCCGCTCGACGGAGCCTCCGGCAGCAGATTGGCCGGCGAGAGCCAGGGATACAATGCCGGCATATAGACATAGGATGCTGGATTTCTGCAATGTCGGGCGAAAGGGCATGAATGGTTCCTCATATTGATGACCATTCAGTGCTACGAGGCACGCACTTGCCGATGATTACAATTTATCCGCTAGATTGGTTGCAAATGAATTGCTTTTGTATCCGGGATACCTTTCTGAACCGATCGAAAGCCAAATCGTCCAAATGGGCAGCATCGTAGCAAACGCAGTCTATCGATCGCCACGCTAGGCCGTGAGGAAATTGCTGATTGATCGCGAACAAGCCTAAAGCCTGTCCCAAAGTTTTCTCATCCCACGCGGCGATCAGAAATGCCGACAGAGTATCAGGAACAACTATCCGAACTGCAACTTACGCGCTATTATGATAGACTCGTTACCGGTAGGCGTTTATTTCACTTGTAGTCAAAATTCCCTGTTCCGTAACAGTTGCGCATGACACTGAGCCTAGCGGTTTCGCCTCGTTGCAGAGGAAACGACAAGGGCAAGATTTTGAAACACGTACTTATTGTAGACGATGATAATGCCATTCGCGGCCTGTTGACTGATTACCTCAGCCAGTTCGCCATGCGGGTCACCGCGGTTGCCAGCAGCGTGGAAGTAACGCGCGTCATGTCGACTGAAACCGTCGACCTGGTTGTGGTCGACCTCAATCTCGGGCACGAGGACGGCCTGGAAATCGTTCGTGGCCTGGCGAGCAAATCGGACGCGCCGATCATCATCATCAGCGGCGACAGGCTCGATGAGGCCGACAAGGTTGTCGGGCTTGAACTCGGCGCTGTCGACTACATCACCAAGCCATTCGGTATGCGCGAATTCCTCGCACGCGTGCGCGCGGGCCTGCGCGACCGCCCCAAACGCGTTGTCGACAAGGACCGTAAGGCCTATCTTTTCAACGGCTGGAGACTGAGCCTCAAGCATCGCAGGCTCGGCACCCCGGAAGGCGAGGAAATCAAGCTGACCGCGGGGGAGTTCAATCTTCTGGTCGCATTCCTGCGCTCCCCGAAGCAGGTACTGAGCCGCGAGCAGCTCCTGTCGGCAAGCCGCGTGCACGACGAGGAAGTGTTCGACCGCAGCATCGACGTTCTCATTCTGCGCCTGCGACGAAAGCTCGAAACGGATTCTGTCCAAGCCTGACCTGATCAAGACCGAACGCGGCGTCGGATATTTCTTCAATGCCGAAGTGGACGTCGAAGTGAATCGGCGAAACGGTACCCAGTAATGTCACTACCCAAAGCGGCCAGCGTTTTTGCTATCATCTTCATGGCCGTATTCGCCCTGATGTTCAGCGTCAGACTGACAACCGGGCTGACGATCGTGCATGCCGACGAACGGCCGCAAAACAAGATAACGCCGCTTGAGGAGAGCCCCGAACTGGATCCGAGGAAACTCGACCTCGGCGGCAGGCTGTTTACCGACACGATCATGTCGGGCAAGGGCAAGCTTGCTTGTGCCACCTGCCATGATTTGCAGACGAGCGGCACGATCGGCCTCAAGCGAACGATTGGATATGACGGACGGGTCCATCGCTTCAATGCGCCGACCATTTTCAACGTCGCCAACAATTACAGGCTTGGCTGGAGAGGCAATTTCACGTCTCTGACGTTCCAGAACGAGCAGATCCTTCTCGACGCCAACATCATGGCAAACAGCTGGGACGGTCTTCTCCAGCGGCTGAAGATGTCGCCAAACTACAATCGCGACTTCCTCGCCATTTATGGACAGGAACCGAACAAGGACAATGTGCTCGATGTCCTGACCACATTCCAGCAATCACTGGCGACCACCGGATCCCGTTTCGACCAGTATCTGGAGGGCTCTCTCGAGGTTCTTTCGGCAACCGAGAAACGTGGCTATCGGCTGTTTCAGGACTACGGTTGCATATCCTGCCACCAGGGCTCGAATATAGGGGAAACCTGTTCCAGAAGTTCGGGGTGTTTTCCTCCCCGCCGGGAGGAGATCCGAGCAATGACGGGAATCTCGGCCGTTTCACGACGACCCGCAACGACAAGGACCGGGGATACTTCCGAGTACCGAGCCTGCGCAATGTCGCCGTAACCGCCCCCTACTTCCATGACGGCCGGGCGGCGACACTGGAGGAGGCCGTCAGGGTGATGGCCCAGACCCAGGTCGGCCAGGACATGCCGAAGGAGGATATCGACGCCATCGTGCAGTTCCTCTCCTCGCTGACCGGCAATTACAAAGGCCAGGCGCTGCAGACCAACCCCGCAAAGTCCGAAATGAGCCTTGGAGATTGAAAGTCCGGCTCAAGGCGATGCAGCGATACGATGGCGCCCCAGCGGAAGCATCATCGGTCGGCCCGAGGTCGGGTCGGTGACGATCCGGCTGTCGAGCCCGAAGACCTCCCGAACATTGTCCTCGGTCAGCACCTCTTCCGGCTCCCCGCCCTGTGCACGCGGCCATCGAGCAACGTCACCAGATAATCCGCATAGCGTGCCGCCAGGTTAAGGTCGTGCAGCACCATCACGACAGTCGTGCCGCGCGTATGGTTGAGGTCGGTCAGGAGATCGAGAACCTCGATCTGATGGTTGATGTCCAGAAATGTCGTTGGTTCGTCGAGCAGGAGGATGTCGGTCTCCTGGGCAAGCGCCATGGCGATCCAGACCCTCTGGCGCTGCCCGCCGGACAGTTCGTCGACCGAGCGCTCTGCAAGATCGGCGGTCTTGGTCGCGTCGAGCGCCGCCTCGACGGCCTCCTCGTCCTTGCGCGTCCAGCGGGAGAACAGGCTCTGGTGTGGGTGGCGGCCGCGGCTGACGAGATCGGCCACCGTGATGCCTTCCGGCGCGATCGGCGACTGCGGCAAAAGCCCCATCGTGCGGGCGAGTTCCCGCGGCGGCATACGGTGAATCGACCTGCCGTCGAGCAGCACTTCGCCATGTTTCGGCGAAAGCAACCGCGACATGGTGCGCAACAGGGTAGATTTGCCGCAGGCATTGGCGCCGACGATCACGGTGATCCTGCCCTGCGGCACCTGAAGGTCGAGATCGCGAAGGATATCGGTGTCGCCATAGCCGGCCGACAGATGCTTGATATCCAGGGAATGGCTGGTCATAGCGAACCTCCGGCCCGGTTGACCCTGATGATCAGGTAGATGAGATAGGGAGCGCCGAGCGCGCCGGTGACGACGCCGACGGGATAGCGGGTCGTCAGCAGGAACTGGCCGACATAGTCACCGGCCACGACAAGAACCGCCCCGACGAGTGCCGAAGGAATGAGAAGCGATCCCCTGTTGCCGATGAGCCGCGCCGCGATCGGACCGGACAAGAAGGCGACAAAGGCGATCGGACCCGTCACCGCAGTGGCGCAGGCAATCATGCCGACGGTGGCGATGATGACGATCACCCGGGTTGCCGATACTCGGACGCCCAGGGCCGCTGCCATGTCGTCGCCGAGCCGCAGCGCTTCCAGATCCCGCGACCGACTGAGCAGCAGGCCGCCGAAGACGACGAGCGAAAGCAGCAGCGAAAGGGACTGATTAAGTTGCGCGCCGTTGACGCTACCCGTCAGCCAGCGCATCGCCTCCTGCAGCGTATAGGCTGGGGCCTGGGAGAGGATATAGGCGACGACGCTTTCGAGCATGGCCGAGACAACGATCCCGACCAGGATCAGCCGCGTGCCTGCCACGCCATTGCGGAAGGACAGGCCGTAGACCAGCACCGAAACGCCGAGGCCGGAAACCACCGCCATAACGGAAACGATCGGCCCCTTCAGCGACAAGACGACGATAGCGAACACGGCGGCAGCACTGGCGCCTGAGCTGATGCCGATAATGTCCGGGCTCGCCAGCGGATTGCGCAGCATGATCTGGAAAGCCACGCCGCCCAGCCCGAAGCTCAGGCCGGCGAGAATGGCAAGGACAACACGCGGCAGCCGTAGTGTTCCGACGGTGAAGCTCGCGCCCGGAACGTCATGGCCGAGCAGCACGCGGATCACGTCTCCGGGCGGCGTGAAGGACTGGCCGAGCGACAGGGTCAGCGCGAAGACGCCGATGACGAGAAGCAGCAATATGGCGATCGCCAGGCGATAGCCGCGCTGGCGGCGGCGGCGGTCGGTGACGATCCGGTCGAGGGTGGAGGATGGCATAGTCACAGTTCGCGCACCCTCTGACGCCTGACGATCCAGATGAAGAAGGGCGCGCCGACCAGCGCAGTGACGATGCCGACATCGAGCTCGGCCGGCCGCGCGGCAATGCGCCCGACGACATCGGCGGCGAGCAGGAGACAGGCGCCGCCGAGCGCCGAGAAAGGCAAGAGCCAGCGATGATCGACGCCTACGAGCAGGCGGCAGACATGCGGCACGACGAGGCCGAGAAAGCCGATCGGGCCACAGACCGCGGTCGTTGCACCACAGAGCAGGATGGCGCCGAGCGAGGCCGTCGCGCGCGCAAACGCGACGCGTTCGCCAAGCCCGGCCGCGAGATCATCCCCGAGCGCCAGCGAATTCAGCTTGCGCGCAGACAGGAGGCTGATGAGAAAGCCGACCGCGAGAAAGGGCAGAACCGGCACGATGCGCTCGAACGTCGCGCCGCCGATCCCACCGATCTGCCAGGAGCGGATGCCGCCGGCAATGTCGGCGCGTGGCAGCACGACGGCGATGACCATGGAGGAAAAGGCGACGGAGGTCGCGGCACCGGCAAGCGCGAGTTTCAGGGGTGTCGCCCCTCCCCGCCCGAGCGAGCCGATGGTGTAGACGAAGACGGCGGCGATACCGGCGCCTGTGATCGCGGTCCAGATATAGGCCTCGGCGGAGGTCATGCCGTACCAGGCAACGCCCACGACGACGGCAAGCGAGGCGCCCATGTTGACGCCGAGAATGCCGGGATCGGCAAGCGGATTGCGTGTCACGCCCTGCATGATGGCACCTGCAAGCCCGAGGGCTGCACCGGCGAGCAGGCCGAGCACGGTGCGCGGAATGCGCAGCGCCACTGCCGCCTGGCCGATGCTGTCGACATGGCCCTGGAGCGCCGCCCCGATGTCAGCCCACGCCACGTCGCGCGTGCCTATCGTTACCGAGGCGAAGCACAGGAGCCCCAGAAGCGCGATAACGCCCAGCAGCCAGAAGCTTCGTGTGCGGTTCGATCGATTGCGCATCGGCGGCGGAGCGGCCTTGCGTGAGCCCGCGCGGGAAGATGTTATGCTGTCGGATGTCATTGGGCTTTCTTGACGGCGTTGGCCAGCAGCTCAACGTAGTCTTTCAGTACCCAGGAAATCGAAAGCGGCGTCGGATTGGCGGCCGTCCCCAGTGTACCGCCCGGGAGCGTCACCAGCGCGCCGCGCTGAACTGCCGGCATTCTCGCCGTCAGTGGATTGGCCAGCAAGGCGTGAAGCAGTCTCTCGTCGCCATAGGTCACGACGATATCGACATCGTCGAAATCGTCGATCCGCTCGGCGCTGACGGAACCGGCGAACTTGCCGGGCTGCGAGGCCTTCAGCACGCTCTTGGGAGAATTCAGGCCGAGATCGGCGAAATATTTCACCCGCGTGTCGTTGGTCGTGTAGAAATTGATGGTGCTCAGATCGGACGCGTTGAGATGGGTGATGAACATCGCCGACTTGCCGCGCAGTTCCGGATGTCCGGCGACCGTTTCGGCAATCTCCGCCTCCAGCTTTGCGATCAGTGCGTCCCCTTCGGCGGGCATGCCAAGGCCGAGACTGTTCATCTTGATCATCGTGCGCCAGTCGGTCGACCAGGGCGCCTCGGGATAGGCTACGACCGGCGCGATCTGGCTGAGCGTCTCGTAGTCCTGTTTGCTGATGCCCGAATAGGCGGCAAGAATGACGTCCGGACGCGCAGCCGCCATCGCCTCGAAATCGACGCCGTCGCCTTCATCGAAGAGCACCGGCGTTTCGGCATTGAGCTCGGTCAGCCGCTGCTTCACCCAGGGCAGCAGCCCATCGCCGTCCTCATCGCCGAAATTGGCCTTGGCGAAACCGACGGGAACGATGCCGAGCGCCAGAGGGACCTCGTAATTCGCCCAGTCGACCGTTGCCACGCGTACCGGTTTCTTCTCGATCACCGTGGTGCCGAAGGCATGCTTGATGGTGATCGGATAGGTTACCCCTCTTCCGCCCTGGCAAATCCGGCCGAAGCGAAAAGAATGAACAGGACAATCGCGCGCAGCACAGCGCGAAACGAAGAAAACATGGCGAAGCCTCCGCCTGACATGACGATAAGTGGACTTCCAGTTTCAGGTTAATCAGATTCAGTCAACCGCAGCACCGATGGGTACCAAAAAGTTTTATTATCTTTCCGTTGAATCCTACAAAACTCCAAAAAATTACAATACTGGATAAAAGCGGTCAGGTTATTGGCCACATTGGGGACACAAATATGAAGCGTTCGGTTCATCCGGATCGAGGAAACCTCGATCGCTGGGCCAGCCTTATGCATCCATGTTTTTCCCCGCCAGATATCGATTGCGGGCCT
Source organism: Terrirhizobium terrae (assembly GCF_030323265.1). GTDB lineage: Bacteria > Pseudomonadota > Alphaproteobacteria > Rhizobiales > Rhizobiaceae > Neorhizobium. The sequence goes on along the minus strand of NZ_CP104990.1, from coordinate 218,818 downwards.
GACTCCCACGGGCCTGTCGTCGTCGGATCAACGTTGGAAGATGAACATGGACATGGAAACCACCGGCGGAACCACGAAACGATCCCTTAAGCGTTACCGCAAAGCGATCCTTCTCGGCTGCACCGCGCTCGTCGCGCTCGCGCCTCGTTTTGCAATCGGCCAGGAGGCCGAAGCCGCGAACTCGGATACGACGCTCGCACCGATCGTCATCCAGGGTACCGGTAATGTCCTCGATACCAGCAACGATTCAAATTCCATCGTTGCGACCCAGACGACTGTTGGTAGCGGCATCCCGACCGATATTCTCGTGACGCCTGCCTCCGTCTCCATCGTCACCGCAAAGGAAATCCAGGAACGGGCCGCGCAGGATCTCGAGCAGATTCTCCAGTATACGCCAGGCGTCACCACCGACTTTTACGGCACTGACGACCGCTTCGATTATGTCAGGATCCGTGGGTTCGATGCCTTCGTCTATCGGGATGGCATTGCCGTCGGCGACCCCTTCGGAGGAATTCGAGAAGAGCCCTATGCCTATGAACGTGTCGAAGTGCTGAAGGGCGCCAATTCGACGATCTTCGGCGTCGCAGATCCCGGCGGCTCCATAAACTACGTCTCCAAGCGGCCTAAGAGCGAGCGCTTCGGTGAGGTATATGCGACTGGTGGATCGTTCAGCCACAAAGAGGCAGGTTTTGATTTCGGCGACAACATCACCGAAGATGATACGCTTTCCTATCGCCTGACCGGGAAGGTCCGCGATGCCGACACTGAATATGACTATGGTCAGAACAACGAGAAGTTCTTCATGGGTGGCCTCACCTGGCGCCCGACCGACGTCACCAGCCTGACGGTGACCTATGACCACCTGAACAAGGATGGCTCCCCCGGCGCAGGCGGACATCCCGTCAACAGGGACTTGGACCGGGAACTGTTCCTCGGCGAGCCCGACTATAATTACGACGACACGAACCGAAACACGGTCAGCGTGATGTTCGACCACGACTTTGGCAATGGCCTGAGCTTCGGCTCCACAGCCCGTTACAGCAAGTCCAACACGGGCTTCGGCTACGCTTATATTTCCGGAGACCCGGTTATCAGCGATACGCTCGCCAACCGGGATTATTATGGAAACAGAAGTTCGGAAGAGCGTTTCATCATCAACAGCCATCTGAAGTATGACTTCAGCGCCGACCAATTCGACAGCACGACGCTCGCAGGCTTCGAGTACAGCAAGACAGATTCCGACGGTGTCACCTACTACATGCCTGCGGATCCCATCAATTGGGCAGATCCGGTCTATTTCGGTGCTCCCGACTATCCTGGCCCCTACTCCACCGAACGGGTGAAGCAGAACACCAAGGCGATCTACGCTCAGCAGAATTTCACCTTTGATGAAAGGCTGACCGTTTCGCTTGGGGCCCGCAATGACTGGATGGATATTTCGCGGGACGATTGGAACGCGTTTACCGGAGCATCGGCCAGCGAGACAGATCTCAGCGAGTTTACCAAGCGCGTCGGCGTCTCCTACAAGGTCACCGATGAGATCGCGCCCTATGCCAGCTATTCCGAATCCGTCGCTCCTCCGACAAACGGCAACAAGCCGGAACGCGGCAGGCAGTACGAGATCGGCGTGAAATATCAGCCGGAGGCATTTCCTGCGCTGTTCACGGCCTCGGTGTTCGATCTTACCAAGAACGACATCAGCTACACGAACCCCAATCCGCCGTTCACCGAAACAACGACGGGTGAAGTTCGCGTCAGAGGCTTCGAGCTGGAAGCCAAAGCGGAAATCACAAACAATATCAGCCTGACGGCGGCCTATGCCTATCTGGACGGAGAAATCGTCGAGAACGCGGGCGTAAACGAAGGCAATACTCCCGAACGCATCCCCGAGCATCAGGCATCCGCCTGGGTCAACTACACCGTACCGGCCAACGGCTTCCTGGGTGATATGACCTTCGGTTTCGGCGGCCGATACATGAGCTCGTACTACTTCAGCGACGCCAACACTTCGAAGACGGACTCCAGCGTGATCTTTGACGCAGCCTTCAGCTACAAGATCCGCGAGAACACCACGTTCCAGCTGAATGCCACCAATCTCTTCGACGAAAAGCACGTCGCGCAGGGCGGCTTCGGATCGGAATATTACAATCCTGGCCGGGCTATCTACGCAACGCTGCGTCAGACCTGGTAAACAAGATCAAGGCCCGCTCGTTAAACCGAGCGGGCCTTTCTCGTAAGAGAACGTCAAGAATTGCAGGAATGGTGCGCGCCACTCGTTCTCAGTGGGCGATCTGTATCCGCCGCCATGCGGCCGGCGTATCTCCCACGACCTGTCTGAATGCCTTGGTCAGGTGGGCCTGATCGGTGAAGCCGAGCTGCACCGCGATCTCCGCAACGGAGAGATCCCTTTCCAGCAACAGTTTCTGGGCCAGCTCTATACGCTTGGCCAATTGCCACTGAAGCGGGCTCTTGCCGGTGGTCTGCTTGAAGACATTTGCAAACCAGCTTTCCGACAGTCCGACAGTCTTCGCCATTTCGGAAATCGTCAGCTTGTAGTCGCCGCAGGCATCGACGCGGGACATCAGCTTGTTCATCTGCGCCTGGGTCAGCCGGCCATTCTGTGGCTTGTCGTCCTCGGACGGGATATTGAGCAGCCCGGCGACAATGCTGCCGACCAGATTTTCGGCATAGACGGCGTGGCGCGACGGGGCGGCGATCTCGTCCACGAGCAGACCTGCCAGGGTCTCGATCGGGCCGATATCCTGGATCTCGACCGGGCGGCGAAGGGCCGTCAGCGCAGCGGATCGCCCGACCGAAGGCGACAGGAAACGCAACAGCCTGTCCCGGTGCATATGAAGATTGAGATGCGAGAAGCGGTGCATGCAACGGCTGGTCGTCCACATGGGCACGCCGGCCGGTATGTATATCGCGCGTGTCATCGGCCGGTAATTGCGTGAAAAATCTCCGTTTTCGTTGGAAATCCGCACGCGCGAAGACACGTCATTGAAGAAGATCATGATGCGCGGGTCTTCGGCGAGATAGTAGCCCTTCGCGCCGAGCTGGCTTTCCGCCTGCCAATGGACCGTGACGAGACCGTCAAAGCAGCGCCACTTCGGCGGGGCAACCACCTGAATGCCCTCCGTGCTCCATTCCATGGAATGCCAATAGCTCAATTCGTCATCTACCCGCCGTCACGACACGATCTCAGGCCCTCCGAACTCACAACGGAGAACGGACGGGGCAATGGATGGCAATCTGTCGATGCGACACCCATTGGCCTGCAATCGACACGGTCATATTATGATGACAATTATCATCTTTCCCGCAAGCCGCAAGCCGCCGGCACATCCGGAGCCCGCAGATGGCGGACGGATGTTGCAGTTCGGCACGGCTTGCCGGACTTGTGACGACCTCACGCCGCCATCGGTCTGCCGGTCTCGCAACGGGCAAACGGTGCAAAGGCGTGGCGGATGCGGATCACGGTCTCGGGTTCGGCAGGCACCAGGGGCAGGCGCATATCCGCCGGATATTGATGAATGAAGGACGCTGCTTCCTTGAGGGCTGCAATGTCGTCCTGCCCAAGCGCGGCAATGGCGCCGGATACGGCCATGCCGAAGGAACTGCATGTGTCGACGCTGCCGCGCAGTCCCACCATGGTCTGGATCGGCGACGGAATGATGTTGGCAATGGGCGAAATCGCACCATTGCCGCCAAGCGCCAGAAATTGCGGCAGGTGGGCATCGTCGCGCGTCAGATGCAGGAAACGGGTTTCGAGCTTGGACGGCAGGCCGGCGAAATGGGCAAGGCGATCCGCGCCATGGCAGACACCGGCGATCGCATGGCAATCGGCAAGCGACTCCAGCAAGGCCTGGCCGAAATCCTTCGCCGTGCGGCCCGGGTCGTCGTCGATCAGGATCGGCAGGCCGACTGCGGCCGCCACCTGGCGGAAATGATCCACCACACCGGCAAGCGTCGGTTTGGAATAATAGGGAACCGTGACCAGCAGCGCATCGGCGCCGAGAGCTTCCGCGCGACGGGACCGTTCAATCGTTGTGCGCGTGCAATTCGTGCCGGTCGCGGCGATGATGCTGAGATGCGGCTTGGCATGGCCGACTGCGGCGCGCAGCAGCGCATCGTGTTCTTCGGCGGTGAGGACCGGGCCCTCACCGATCGCGTCGCCAACGACAATGCCGTCCGTCCCGGCGATGATCTGCCGGTCGATCGCCGCGTTGAAAGCCTTGAGATCCACGCCCTTTTCGCCGAACGGCGTGAGCAGAGGGGTAAAGGTCTGACGGGCGGCGCGATGGAACGGTGTCATGTCACTTGCTCCTGTTTGACAGAAACAAGGTGATCCGTGTCGCATAGGATTTCGATAGGGGAGAGGAGACTATGACATCAAAGTCTTATAAGCATCCATTTGCCTTGGCCGCGGCAGTGCACCATATTGCGCGGCAACACACCATCTTGGCCTTGTGCCTGGAGATCTTATGACTGCTACGCATGCCGCCGCTCCGGATAGCCAATCGGAGACCCGCAAGTTCCTCGGATTGCTGATTGGATCGGTGGGGGTCGTTTACGGCGACATCGGGACCAGCCCTCTCTATGCCTTTCGCGAGTCGCTTCGACCTTTCGCCGCCAACGGGGTGCAGCCGGAGCATGTTATCGGCCTGATCTCCTTGATGGTCTGGACGCTGACGGTCATCGTGACGGTCAAATATGTCCTCTTCCTGTTGCGTGCCGACAATGATGGCGAGGGCGGGACCCTGTCTCTCCTGGCGCTTCTGATGAAGAAGACTGGCGGCTATATGCCCGTGCTGTTCTTCGCCGGCCTGATCGGCGCGGCACTCTTCATCGGCGATGCGATGATTACCCCTGCCCTGTCGGTCATGTCGGCGCTTGAAGGCATGAAGCTGGTGACGCCCGCTTTCTCCGACTACGTGCTGCCGCTCTCGGCCGCGATCATGGTAGGCCTGTTCATGGTGCAGTCGAAGGGTACGGAAGCCGTCGCCAAATTCTTCGGCCCGATCACCGTCGTTTGGTTCCTGGCCATGGCCTGGGGCGGGCTCATCCATATCGGCGACGACTGGACGATCCTGGAAGCACTCAATCCCATCAACGCGCTCTGGTTCATCACCCATGCCGGCTGGGCCGGGCTTATCGTGCTCGGCGCGGTCTTCCTGACGGTGACGGGCGCGGAGGCACTTTACGCGGACCTCGGCCATTTCGGCCGCAAGCCGATCAGCTGGGCCTGGTTCATCCTGGTCTTCCCGGCTCTGGCGCTCAACTATCTCGGCCAGGGCGCTCTGGTCCTGACCGATCCGTCGGCGATCGAGAACCCGTTCTACCTGCTCTATCCGGAATGGGCGCTGCTGCCGATGGTCATCCTTGCGACCATGGCGACGATCATCGCCAGCCAGGCCGTCATCACCGGCGCCTTCTCGCTTGCACGCCAGGCCGTCCATCTAGGCTTCCTGCCGCGTCTGGCGATCAAGTTCACCTCGGAAACGAATACCGGGCAGATCTACGTTCCGGCCGTCAACATGCTGCTGTTCCTCGGCGTCATCGTGCTGATCTTCGCCTTCGGCGATTCCGAGTCGCTGGCAACTGCCTACGGCATCTCGGTCACCGGCGCGATGGTGGTGACGACTCTCATGTCGTTCCAGTTCCTGCGCGCCGTCTGGGGTTACAAGGCAATCACCGCAGCCATCATCCTCGGACCGCTCTTCGCGATCGAGGCTGTGTTCCTGGCCGCGAACCTACTGAAGATTCATGACGGCGGCTGGGTGCCGGTCATGCTGGCGCTGGTCATCATGCTGACCATGTGGACCTGGACCAAGGGGTCACGGTACCTGAAGGAAAAAACGGCCAAGAACGATATCCCGCTCGAAACCTTCATCGCGTCGATCGAAAGCTCGATCGATCGGGAGTCCGCCAGCGCGCCGGCGACCGTGCCCGGGACCGCGATCTTCCTGACCAGCGTGCCCGATCGCACGCCGGCCGTCCTGCTGCACAATCTCAAGCACAACCACGTCCTGCACGAGCAGAACGTGATCCTCACCATCTGGACGCAGGACAAGCCCTATGTGCCGGCCGAGGAACGGGTCGAGATGACACGGCTGTCCAAGCGCTTCATCCGCCTCGACATCACCTTCGGCTTCATGGACGAGCCAAACGTGGCGAAGGCGCTGACCGTCTGCAAGAAGAAGGGCTTCAAGTTCGAGATCATGCAGACCTCCTTCTATCTCGGACGGCGCAACCTGATCGAGACGCCGAATACCGGCCTGCCCCGCTGGCAGGAAAAGCTTTATATCGTGCTCGCCGATTTCGGCATCGATCCGTCCGCCTATTTCAAGCTGCCGCCGAACCGCGTCGTTGAACTCGGCGAACAGGTTGCGATCTAGGATCGGAGGCGAGCGCCATGACCGTCGTCGCCTCCTACGTCTACAGCAACGGCAAGCGGGGCCGCGCGCTCTCGATCGAAGACCAATGTCCGGCGCTCACCGGCGATGAATTCGTCTGGATCGGCCTGCACGAGCCGACCGACGACCAGTTGAAGATCCTGGCAAAGACCTACGGACTGCATGAGCTGGCGGTCGAGGATGCGCTGCATGCCCACCAGATCCCCAAGGTCGAGGTCTATGGCGAGCAGCTCTTCGTCGTGGCCAAGACCGCGCATCTGGAAGGCGACAAGATCTGTTATGGCGAGACCGCGATCTTCGTCGGACGCCACCATATCATCAGCGTCCGCCACGGCTCGATGCGTACCCATAGCGGTGTCCGCGCGCAGCTCGAGGCCTCGCCGAGGCTTCTGGCACAGGGACCGGACTACGTGCTGCACGGCATTCTCGATTTCATCGTCGACGGCTATCTGCCGACCGTCCAGACGATCGAGGACCGGGTTCTGGAAATGGAGCAGAAGATGCTCGCCAATTTCCTTGAGCGCGACCAGATCCGCCGGCTTTTCCGCCTGCGGCGGCAGCTGATCCTTTTCGGCCGTATTCTGGGGCCGATGTCGGAGCTTGTCGGCAAGCTGGTCAATCTCGACCTCCCCTGCATCGACAAGCATGCCAAACCCTATTTTCGCGACGTTTTCGATCACATCCGGCGGGTGGAAAGCATGGTCGGCGGGCTTCGCGAAGTCATGACCTCGGTCTTCGAAGCCTCCAACCTCCTGGAACAGCAGCGGCAGGGCGTCATGACCCGGCAGCTTGCCTCCTGGGCTGCAATTCTGGCCGTGCCGACGGCCGTGGCCGGCATATACGGGATGAATTTCGAGAATATGCCGGAGCTCAAGACCGAGTACGGCTATTATGTCGTACTCGCTGTGATCATTATGTTCTGCGGTATTCTCTACTATCGCTTCAAGAAGACCGGCTGGCTCTGACGTTCTGATTTACGCAAAACCGGTTTCCGGTTTTGCCGGAATTGCTTTAGCCGTGAAGCAGTTCGACTGCGCAGATGACCACCAGGACAGCGCTCATGAGGGCAAGGATCGCGTTGGATCCACACCATCTTTCGCGCGCGCCGGGAGACTTCCTGCTGCGCGGCTGGGATGCGAGGGTGGCCTGTTTTCGAAGGGCCTGACGGATACTCATGATATTACTCCAACTCAGGACGACATCGTCCTTTGACCCTATATATGGGGTCTGTCCGCATAGGAGTTCGAGAGCGAAGAACGCCCGAAGATATTAAGATTTCGTAGGGATTCTGCGCCGGAATGCCGGGCTTAGAGCCCGGCGAGAATGGTCAGCCCGTAGGCGACGGCAAGCACGGACGAGAGCACGGCAACAACGCCCAGAACCGCGTCCGTTGCGCTGGTGTGAAGGCTCCCTGAAAAGGGCGCTTCGTGGCGGGGATAGACATATCCCCGCAGATACCGGATCGGGTGGAACATGGCCTTGGCCTTACGCCCTGCCGGCGACCCTGCTGGTCGCGCTGAGCCTGCGGCCGTCGAAGGCCTCGCCGAATTTGACGACGACATGCTCAGGCAGGCACCAGACGGCGCCCGGCGTGTGATCGCTCTCGAACATGGCGAAATGGACGGCCGAGGCGCGGTCGGTGAACAGTCCGCCGACCTTGCCGAGCGTATCGGTGACGATCCAGCGACCACTGACATCGCGGCCTACAGTGAAGCGGATACCTGTCGCGGGAGGCTCCCGATCTGTCATTGCAAACTTGCCCATCGGGATCTCTCCTTACTCGATCATGATTGCGAGCGCGGCAATCGCCGCGAAGGCGACGCCTAGGACGGCAATGAGCCGGATGAACATGCCGAAGCCTTCCGCCGGGCGGCTCGCGCCCGCAGTGCCGACGGAATGACTGGACTCTGCATGACTGGATTGCGCGAGACGGCGACGCTGCGCGCTGGCTTCCGTGAGGTGCAGGAAGTACATGCCTCCCAAACGACCATACATGGTTCTACTCCTTCTGAAGGATGGCCCCGCCGCGAGGCGAAGCCGGACATCAATCGCGATGTCTGATCAGAAGGTAGCGGGAGGTTCATAGGCTTTCGATTGGACGAGGAAGCCTAAGAAATAGGGAAGTCATATAGGTTCGGCGGGCAAAGCTGCACCCGCCGAAAGCTTATGCCCCTAGGTCAGGCATAACGGGCGACGGCAAGATCCGTCGCGTCGATTTCCGGTCGCTTGCCGCTGACGACATCGCTGATGACCCTGGCCGAGCCGCAACTCATCGTCCAGCCGAGCGTGCCGTGGCCGGTATTGAGGAAGAGACCGCCGACATTGGTGGCGCCGATCACCGGCGTGCCGTCCGGCGTCATTGGCCGGAGGCCCGACCAGAAATTCGCCTGGCTCACATCGCCACCCGGGAAGAGATCAGTCACCGAATGCTCCAGCGTGGAGCGGCGCTTCTGGCCAAGATCGTTGGTATAGCCGGAGATTTCCGCCATGCCGCCCACACGGATGCGGTCGCCGAGACGGGTGATGGCGATCTTGTAGGTCTCGTCCATGACCGTCGATTCCGGTGCGCGCGAGGCATCGGTGATCGGGATCGTCAGGGAATAGCCCTTGACCGGATAGACCGGCAGCGAAATGCCGAGCGGCTTCAACAATAGCGGCGAATAGCTGCCGAGTGCGACGACGATAGCGTCGGCGCGGAGCGTCTCGCGGTCGGTCACGACACCGCGGACCTTCCCCGCCTCGACATCGAGCGCCTTGATATGGGTGCCGTAGGAAAAGGTGACGCCCAACTCCTTCGCCTTCAGCGCCAGCGCATTGGTGAACTTGAAGCAGTCGCCCGTCTCGTCCTTCGGGGTCAGCAGGCCGCCGACGATCTTTTCGCGCACATGCTTCAGCGCCGGCTCGACGCGGATGCAGCCTTCGGGGTCGAGCACTTCATAGGGAATGCCGTCGGCGGCGAGCGCCTTCACGTCCTTGGCCGAAGCTTCGAGCTGCTGCTCGGTACGGAAGAGCTGCAGCGTGCCCTGCATCCGCTCGTCATAGGCGATGCCGGTTTCCTGGCGGACATCGGCAAGCGCGATGCGGCTGTAGTCGGCAAGGCGCAGCATGCGGCTCTTGTTGATCGCATAGCGCTCCGACGTGCAGTTGGAGAGCATCTTGACCATCCAGGACAGCATGGCCGCATCCATCTTCGGGCGCAGGATCAGCGGCGCATGCTCCATGAAGATCCATTTCATCGCCTTCATCGGAATGCCGGGCGCGGCCCAGGGCGAGCAGTAACCGAAGGAGACTTCGCCGGCATTGGCAAAGCTGGTTTCCAGCGCCGGGCCGGCCTGGCGGTCGATGACCGTCACCTCATAGCCGGCCTTGGCCAGCTGGTAGGCCGTGGTGACGCCGATGACGCCGGCTCCCAATACGATGACTTTCATGATGTTCCCGCTTCTTTTGTTCTGGTGATCATAGATATTGACGGTGATAACGCCAGCCGAGGCTGGTCAGGATCTCGTAGGCGATCGTGCCTGCGGCTGCCGCAAGATCCTCTATCGACTGATGCGGGCCGATGACCTCGACGAGACTGCCGAGCGACAGCGTGCCTTCCGGCAGCGCGCTCACATCCACCGTCATGCTGTCCATCGACACGCGACCGACGATCGGGAGACGGGTATCGCCGAAATAGACGGCCCCGCGATCGCCCAAGCAACGCGGCAGGCCATCGGCATAACCGGCGGCGAGCGTTGCTAGCCGCATCTCCTTGGTCGCGACATAGGCGCCGCCGTAACCGATCCTGGCGCCCGCCTGGACCGTGCGGGTCTGGGCGACCGCGACCTTGAGCTCGACCACAGGTTCCATGGGATTTTCAGGCAGCCCCGTCGGATTGCCGCCGTAGAGCGCGATGCCGGGCCTTGCGAGTACGGAGTGGTAACCGGACCAAAGAAAGACACCGCCCGAATTGGCGAAACAGGGCGGAAACTCGGAAAATTTCTCACTAACTGCCGCAAATGCCGCCAGCTGGTCGGCGTTCTGCACGCTTTCCGGCTCGTCGGCCGATGCCAGATGGCTCATGACGAAGCGGATGTCGACGGCGGCGGAATAGCGGCCGAGATCGGCCGCGATACGGTCGGCTTCCTCCGGCGTCAGGCCGAAGCGCGACATGCCGGTATCGAACTGCAGGACGCAGGGCAAGCGACGGCCCTGATCCAGCGCCACCGCCGTCCAGCGGTCCAGCTGTTCGAGACAGTTGATAATGGGAATGATGCCAGCGGCCGCGCATTCGAGCGCGCTCCCGGGCTGCAGGCCGTTCAATACATAGAGACGGGCGTCATCGGCGAGCGCCGACCGCAGGCGGATCGCCTCGACGAACTGGGCGACGAAGAAGTCGCGGCAGCCTGCGCCATAGAGCGTGCTGGAAACCGGTTCGGCGCCGAGCCCATAGGCATCCGCTTTGACGACGGCAGCCGTTTTGGCCGGCGCCAGCATGGCAGCAAGCTTCTGGTAATTGCGGCGAATGGCCGACAGATCGATGGTCAGATAGCCGGACGCGCCCAGCGCCAACGGAGCACCCGTGCCCTTGAACAAACCCGCATTCATATCGATCCCCTTTTTGGAGAACGGTATTGAAATTATCCTAGAATTTCCTGCCGATCATTGATCGTTTGTGCGATGATGTTGCAATTGTCACAACGTTCTACGAAAAATCGGAATATTCTCCATGATGGCTCTGGATGCGATCGACCGCAACCTTCTCCGGCTCCTAAGGCTCAATGCACGCGCGACAAATGCCGCCCTTGCGGCAGACGTCGGGCTGTCGCCATCGGCCTGCCTTAGGCGCATCAAGCTGATGGAGGATTCGGGGATTATCCGCGGCTACACCGCCATCGTTGACAATGGCGAAGGGCAGAACACGATCGCCGTCATCATCAACATCACGCTGGAACGGCAGACGGAAGATTACCTCAACCGTTTCGAGGCCGCCGTGCGTCGCTACCCGGAAATCCGCGAATGTTTTCTGATGACAGGCGGCTCGGACTACCTGCTGCGCGTCGAGGTGGCCAATGCCGGCGAGTTCGAGCGCATCCACAAGACCATCCTCTCTGCCCTGCCGGGCGTGCTACGCATCCATTCCAGCTTTTCCATCCGCAACGTGCTGGTCACCCGCCTGAAATAAATGGGAAAACCGGTTGAAACCGGCCCGTCAACGGATATGGTCGGTGTGCCCTCGAGACGGGCCGCATTCGCCGAAAAATCCGGAGCTCGCATGACCCTCGACACCGTTCGCCTGTCCTATTCAGACCTCGTTGCCCTGCTCGAACGCATCTTCACGAAGAACGGCGTCTCGGACCACAACGCAAAGATCCTGGCGGAGAATTGCGCGAGCTGCGAACGCGACGGCTCGCTGAGCCACGGCATTTTTCGCATGGCGGGCTATGTGTCTTCGCTGAACAGCGGCTGGGTCGACGGCAAGGCCGTCCCGGAAGTCGAGGATGTCGGACCGGCCTTCGTCCGCGTCGATGCCAAGGGCGGCTTTACCCAACCGGCCATGCTGGCTGCGCGGCCTTTGCTGATGGAGAAGGTAAAGGCCAACGGCGTCGCCGTGCTTGCCATCCGCCGCTCGCATCATTTCAGCGCGCTCTGGCCGGATGTCGAGCCGTTTGCCGACGAGGGTTTCGTCGCGCTCAGCGTCGTCAACAGCATGGCCTGCGTCGTGCCCCATGGCGGCAAGAAGGCGGTATTCGGCACAAATCCGGTCGCGTTCGCCTCGCCGCGTGCGGGTGCAGCACCCTTCGTCTTCGACCAGGCATCTTCCGCCATCGCCCATGGCGACGTGCAGATCGCCGCCCGCGCCGGCCACGACCTGAAGCCCGGCATGGGCGTCGACCGGGACGGCCAGCCGACCAATGACCCCAAGGAAATTCTCGATGGTGGCGCGCTTCTGCCCTTCGGTGGCCACAAGGGCAACTCGATCGCGCTGATGGTAGAGATCCTCAGCGCCGCGCTGACCGGTGGCTATTTCTCAGGCGAGTTCGACTGGAGCGGACATAAGGGCGCGCAGACGCCGTTTACCGGCCAGTTCTTCATCGTCATCGATCCGACGCGCGGTGGCAATGACGTATTCGCCGAACGCGTCGCCGGCATCTGCGACCTCGTGCTCGAAGCTGGCCAGGAGCGTCTGCCTGGCGATCGCCGCCATGTGACCCGCGCCAAGGCAGAGAAGGACGGCATTCCGCTTTCGGCCGAGAACTACGATAAGCTGAAGGCACTGGCCGAAGCCTGATCGATCCAATGACAGATCCCCTCTGGGAGGAGCCGCGATGCGTACGTCAAAAATCATCCATGTCGTCAGCTGCCATGCCGAAGGCGAGGTGGGCGATGTCATCGTCGGCGGCGTCGCCCCTCCCCCGGGCGAGACGATCTGGGAGCAGTCGCGGTTCATCGCCACGGACGAGAGCTTACGCAATTTCGTGCTGAACGAACCGCGCGGCGGCGTCTTCCGCCACGTCAACCTGCTGGTGCCGCCGAAGGACCCGCGGGCGCAGATGGGCTGGATCATCATGGAGCCGGCCGATACGCCGCCCATGTCCGGTTCCAACTCGATCTGCGTCTCCACCGTCCTGCTCGACAGCGGCATCATCCCGATGACCGAACCGGTCACGAAGATGGTGCTGGAAGCACCGGGCGGGCTGGTGGACGTCACCGCGGAATGCAGGAACGGCAAGGCCGAGCGGATTACCGTGCGAAACGTCCCCTCCTTTGCCGACAAACTCGGCGTTTCGCTCGAAGTCGCGGGGCTCGGGACGCTGACGGTTGATACCGCCTATGGCGGCGACAGTTTTGTGATCGTCGATGCCAAGGCACTCGGTTTCGAGGTGAAGCCGGATGAGGCGCGCGAGATCGCGGAAGCGGGCGTGAAGATCACCAATGCCGCCAACGAGCAGCTTGGCTTCACCCATCCGGAAAATGCCGGTTGGGACCACATCTCCTTCTGCCAGATCGCTGCTCCCTTACCCGCGAGAACGGCGTGCTGACCGGTGCCAACGCCGTCGTCATCCAGCCGGGCAAGATCGACCGCTCACCGACCGGAACCGGATGCTCGGCGCGGATGGCAGTGCTGCATGCCCGCGGCGAGATGGCCGTCGGTGAGACCTATATCGGTCGCTCGATCATCGGCTCGGAATTTCACTGCAGCATCGATGCGGTGACGAGGATCGGTGAGCGGGATGCGATCTACCCGCTGATTTCCGGCCGCGCCTGGATTACCGGCACGCATCAGCTGATGCTCGACCCGTCCGATCCGTGGCCGGGCGGCTATCGGCTGTCGGATACATGGCCTAAGATCGGCGGCTAAATCTCAGCCGAACCGCTGCGGTGAGAATGGCGCCAGATCGACCGATGGCGCCTGGCCGGTCAGGATATCGGCAACGAGACGCGCCGTTCCGGCCGATTGGGTCAGGCCAAGATGGCCATGGCCGAATGCGTAGACGACGCTCGCAGTTGCCTTCGAGCGGCCAATCGCCGGCAGGCTGTCGGGCAATGACGGACGGAAACCCATCCACTGGGTGCCGCCATGCGGCTTGAGACCCGGCAGGAAAGCCTGGGCCTTTTTCAGCATCGCATCCGAGCGGGCGAAATTCGGCGGCAGTTTGAGGCCGCCGAGTTCGACCGCGCCACCGACGCGTATGCCGCTTGTCAGCCGGGTGACGACGAAGCCGTGGCCGCCGAACGTGACCTGGGTGCGCAGGTCGAAGGCATCGGTCGGAAGCGTGGTGTTATAGCCGCGCTCGGTCTCCAGCGGGATATTTTCACCGAGCGAGCGGGCGATCTGATGGGAAAAGGCGCCGGCAGAAAGCACGACCTTGCCTGTCTTCATCACTGTGCCGGTCGCGGTGACGATCTCGACGCCGTCTCCGACCGGACGCAGCGCCTTGACGTTAGCAATCTCGATCACTCCGCCGCGGGCGCGAAAATTCTCGGCCAGCGCGAGCGTGTAGAATTTCGGATCGGCAATCGAATACCAGCCCGGCGTGAAGGTGCCATGGGTGAAGCGCGGGGCAAGTCCCGGCTGGATCGCGGCCATCTCCGTCGCGTCCATATGGCTGAACTCGATCCCGTGGCGGGCCCTCGCCTCCCAGCCGGGCATCGAGGCCTGCAGCTCGGCATTGCTTTCATAGACCTGGAGATTGCCTTCCTTGCGCAGCATGGAAAGCGTTTCGGTGGCGGACAGAAAGTCTTCGAGCGCCGCCTTGGAGAGATCCATCAACGAGGTCTGCGCTGCGACCGAATGATCGACCCGCGACGGTTGGCAGGCCCGCCAGAAACGGTACATCCACGGCGCGATGTTCAGCGCATAGGCCGGCGGGATCGACAATGGGCCGAGCGGATCAAGCAGCCACTTCGGCGCCTTCTTCAGGATGCCCGGAGAGGCGAGCGGCAGGATGTCGGTAAAGGCGAAGGCTCCGGCATTGCCGGCAGACGCGCCCGCCGCCGGGCCTTCACGATCGACCACCATGACGCTGAGGCCACGCATCTGCGCAGCAATTGCCGCCGACAGGCCAACCACGCCTGCACCGATCACGACGACATCCGATCTCATCATTCTCTCATGCTTCCCGGCTGTCATGCCTGCGTTTCGATGAAGCCTAGGCATTGTATCTGTATAGATGGAAAACCCGTCTCGCGGAGGTATCGAACGAAGCTCGAAAATCCACCGCCGTCATCCTCGCCCTTGTGGCGAGGATCCAATCACGTCGATAAAACCTCACCGTTGCAGATCCTCGGGACAAGCCCGAGGATGACGGCGGAAACGTCGTATGCCACTCTTTGACAGATGGAACCTTTCTCGCGAAGGGCTCCCAAATATCAGGCCGCAGCCTTGCAGGCCTGCACCGCGCCAGGCAGCTTGCTCCAGTCGGCGTACCACTTATCGAAGAGCGCGAGCTGCGCTTCGACATAACCTCGCTGGCTGTCGCTCAGCACGTCGGTCTCGATAAAGTTCAGCGCGTATTCCTTGTCCCCCTTCAGTACCATCATGTGCTTGAAGTAGAGAACCAGATCCGGGCCTTCGTCGAAGGAGGAAAGCACGCCGAGCGCTTCTTCGAGTTCCTTGGCACGGGCGCGGGCGTCGGCGTCGCCGGCAGCAGCCGCTTGGGCGAGGTTGCACAGATGCAGCACTTCCTTCGGCAGGACATTGCCGATACCGGTGATCGCACCCGTCGCGCCGCAGTTGACATAGCCGTGGAAGACGGCGGTATCGACGCCGATCATCAGGGTGACGTCATCATCGCGGCTGGTGATGTTTTCGGCCGCATAGCGCATGTCCGCAGGGCCGCCGAATTCCTTGAAGCCGACGAGGTTCGGGTGTTCGGCGCGCAGCGCGAAGAACAGGTCGGCGCGGGTGGCGAAGCCGTAATAGGGGCTGTTGTAGATGACGGCCGGCAGATCTGGTGCGGCCGAGAGGATCGCCTTGAAGTGGGCCTTCTGGGCGGAGATGACAGAGCCGCGGGAAAGAACGCGCGGGATGACCATGAGGCCCTGGGCGCCAACCTTCTGGGCATGGGCGGCGAGTGCCACGGCGGAAGCCGAGTTGATCGCACCCGTGCCGACGATGACCGGAATGCCGGCCTTGACCAGGCGCTCGACGCCTTCCATGCGCTGCGCATCCGTCAGAAGCGGCCAGTCGCCCATCGAACCGCAATAGACGACGGCCGACATGCCGGCTGCGATCAGCTGCTTGGCCTTGGCGACCAGCGCGTCAAAATCCGGGCTGCGATCCGCCTTGCAGGGGTCATCAGGGCCGGCACGACGCCGGAAAAGATACTGGCCTTCATCTCTCAGAACTCCTTGAAGCAACTGACGGGCATGACATCCCGCGTTTTCTGGAAGAGAGAATACTCCTTCCAGAAGCGTTGTCGACAAAAAATACAAGAGATCAAAGTTCGATATCGACGCGGTCGTTGCGCGTCAGAAGACGGCCGATCTGCTCGACGATCTGCTCACCATGGGCGTTGCCGAGACGGTCGGCGGACGCGACATCGCGGGCCTTGATGGCTGCAATGAGTTCCTCGTGTTCATCGACAAAACGCGGTGGCAGACGATCATCATAGGACTGGTAGTAGAGCCGCAGCATGCGACGCCCCTCGCCGAGCAGCCGATCGAAGAAGGCCGCGTAATAGCTGTTGCGGGCCGCAGCCGCGATGGCGGAATGGAAGGCCGCATTGGTCGCGATCATCGCCAGCGCATCCTGCGCCTCGACGGCCGCCGTGAACTCGGCCTGGTGCTCGCGGATGATTTCGAGATCTTCCGCCCGGTGGTGCTGAGCCGCCAGCCGCGTGGTCACGCGATACATCAGGACGAGCGCATCGAAATAGGCCGGCATGCCGAGGAAATCGATATTCGACACCATGGTCGAACGGTTGGGCAGCGTCTCGATCAGGCCCTCGCCGGCAAGTCGTACCAATGCCTCGCGGATCGGTGTGCGCGACATGCCGAAACGGGCCGCGAGCTGTACCTCGTCGATGGCACTGCCGGGCGCCAGCTTCAGGTCGAGGATTTCGTCCCGCAGCAGGTCGTAGACCAGCTTTACGCCGGACCCGCGTTTGCGTTCGATCGTCAGACCCTGATCATTGTCCGCCATCCGCTTCCCTCTTGTCGACATGATGTACCATGCCCTTAACGCATCGGCGCGTTTCTTCATAGGTGAGCTGCGCGGCAAAGCTTGCGTCGCGCCGCCGCGGCGCCTAAATAGCGGCCTGTCGCAGGTGGCACGCATCGCTGATGCCCAGCGTTCGGCATAAGACTAATAAATCCAAGGTATCGGGTGCGTTCATGAGTGATGTTCTGGCTGCAAGCAACGGCGTCAAACAGGTAATCTGCATCAGCTGGGGCACCAAATACGGACCTGTCTTCATCAACAAGCTCTACGGCATGGTGAAGCGCAACATCACGCCGCCGTTTACCTTCACCTGCTTCACCGACAGCCGCGAAGGCCTGCACCCGGAAATCCTTTGCGAAGACCTGCCGCCGCTCGGTATCGAGAACATGCCAACCAATACAAAGGGCATTTGGCAGAAGTCGCGCCTCTGGGGGCCAACGCTCGGATCATTGCGCGGCCCGGTTCTCTTTCTCGACCTCGATCTGGTGATCGTCGGCTCGCTCGACGAATTCTTCACCATCGGCCAGGCCGATGACGTGGTTCTCGCCCGCAATCAGACGACGCCGTTCGAGCGTCTCGGCCAGACCTCGGTCTTCCGCTTTCCGGTCGGCAAGCTGGTGTCGATCCAGGAAAAATTCCGTGCCAACCCGCAGGCGGTCGCAGACGAGTACAAATTCGAGCAGCGCTATGTCACGCGCAACGCGCCGGGCGGCATCAAGCTCTTCCCGCGCAAATCCGTGCTTCATTTCAAGCAGGATTGCCGCTGGCCCTTCCCGCTCAACTATTTCTTTGCGCCTTCACTGCCGAAGAATGCGAAGATCGTTCTCTTCCCGCGCAACTTTCATCCGCAGAATGCCGCCAAGGGCATCTTCGGCCAGAGCGGGCAAGTTCTTTCGCCGCTCTCCCATTTCATGAATGTATTCGACAAGAGCAAGCGGCCGAAGAAATCTGCCTTCCGGCACTTGCGTCACTATATCCGGCCTGCCCCATGGGTTGCCGATAACTGGCGAGAATAGTCTCCCGCGACAGATCATCTGACTTAGATTATCGGAACGGAAAAGCGCATATCGCCCGTCCGACGCCCTCGTTCATGCCAGGACAAGGCTTCCTCCAGCAGGTGCGGCGTATGTCCGCCGCGGGCGCAGGCGCGAGCGAAGTAATCTTGCAACTCGGCACGGAAGTCTGGGTGACAACAGTTCTCGATGATCCTTGACGCCCGCTCACGCGGCGCGAGTTCCCGTAGATCCGCCAGTCCCTGTTCGGTGACGATGATATCGACATCATGCTCCGTATGGTCGACATGCGGGACCATCGGCACAATGGCGGAAAGCCGGCCGTTCTTGGCAAGCGATTTGGTGACGAAGATCGAAACATAGGCGTTGCGGGCGAAATCTCCCGATCCGCCGATCCCGTTCATCATGTGGGTGCCGTTGACATGGGTCGAGTTGACGTTGCCGTAGATATCCACTTCGAGCGCCGTGTTGATGCCGATCACACCGAGCCTTCGGATCACTTCCGGGTGGTTGCTGATCTCCTGCGGTCTGAGGACGAGACGATCCTTATAACGTTCGAAATTGCCAAACACCCGCTCCGCGCAAGCCGATGACAGGGTGATGGACGATCCCGAGGCAAATGAGAGCTTCCCTTCGTCGAACAGGTCGAACGTGCTGTCCTGCAGGACTTCGCTATACATCCGCAGATGATGGAAGGGACCGGCGGCCAATCCTTTGAGAACCGAGTTGGCGACCGTGCCGATCCCGGCCTGCAGGGGCTGCAGCGTCAGATCCAGCCTGCCGGCCTCGACTTCGCGTTCGAAGAAGCTGACGAGATGCGCCGCGATCGCCCGGGTCTCGTCGTCTTCCGGCTCGACGGTAGAGGCACTGTCCTTTTCGTTGGTGACGACGATCGCCGCGATCTTTTCAGGATCGATCGGCACATAGTTGAACCCCACCCTGCTGTCGCAGGCGACGACCGGAATGGGAACGCGCGTCGGGCGCCGGCCGGGAATATAGATGTCGTGCAGGCCTTCGAGCCCAGCCGACTGGCCGAGATTGATTTCGACGATGATCTTTTTCGCGAGGATCGCGAAACTTGCCGAATTGCCGATCGACGTCGTCGGCACGATGCCACCCATTTCGTTGATCGCCGCCGCCTCGACGATCGCATAGTCCATTGGGCCGAGCTGATTGGAGCGAAGATGCTCGACGGTTTCCGACAGATGCTGGTCGATGAACATGACCTCGCCGCGATTGATCGCTGCACGCAGAACCGCGTCCGACTGGAAGGGCATGCGCCGCGCCAGGACATTGGCTTCGGTCAGCACCCGGTCGATATCGTGGCCGAGCGACGCGCCGGTGATCAGCGTGATCTGGAACGGATCGACCTTCGCCCGGTCGGCCATGGCGAAAGGCACCGCCTTTGCATCCCCGGCGCGGGTGAAGCCACTCATCCCAACGATCATACCATCGCTTATCAAGGATGCCGCCTCCGCCGGGCTCATCATGCGGTCAAGCAGTTCGGGACGGCGTATGCGGTGTTCAATCATGGTCTTACCCGATTGGTGATGCGTCACCTCTACATGAACCCGATGCCCCGGCCTTGATCAACGTCAACAATGACGCAATCCGGCCGGGTGGACGCTGCGGGCTTTAAACCCGCAGCGCATTGAGCATCGGCCGGATCGAGAAGCGGTTGAGCTGCGCCTTGCGGGTCAGTTCGCGCAGATATCCGCCGGCGGACCGAATTGAATCAGCTTTTTCGAGCATGGCCGCGATGACGATGGCCGCGGTTCTATCCCCCATGGCCTGTCGTGCTTCCGCCCAGGCGCTCGGGCTGACCCCCAGCATCGAGCGGACCAGTTCGGCCGCCGACAGCACATCGCGCCAATCCTTGACGCCGCCCTTCACGTAATCGGCTATCTGCGGGCAGCGCTGCAGGAATTCCTCCAGCGGGATCGCCTCCTCCTTCGACTTCCGCTTGGGCGATGCAGGTGCCGCCGCCCGCCTATTTTGTTCATTGCCGTTTAATTCAAGATTTAGCTCTGTGTTTGAATTCTGAATATGGCGCTCAAAAAGTACCTCATTGGCGCTCATTTCCTGCTCAGAGAGAGAATTGAGGTATTCGGTCTCCACCTCTGCACGAAGACGGACGAGCTCGGTGCAGCGTGCCTTGAGCGTTTCCTGGTCCAGCAGGCGCATGTACCGTCCTGAGAGTGCCGCCAGCCGCTCCTGAAACTCCATCCAGTCGCCCCGGCGCTCTTCGTGCAGTGCCGCCTCGATGATCTTGGCCACGTCGCGCAGGTGAAGGGTCATCTCGGCCCTCAGCGCAGCAAGACGCTTGGTCTCCTCCTCACCTTCTCGGCCGATGCCAGGATTTCCTCGGCACGCAACGCGAAGGGCGCGAGGTCGAATCCGAACGCATCCTCGACCTTGCCGTCACCGTCACGCCTGCAGAAGCGCTTGCCGTTGGCGCTGTCGCGGCGGAAGATGAAGCCACCCTCGACCAGTGCCGCCAGATGCCGGCGCAGCGTCGGCGGCGACATGCCGCGCGAACGGATCGACAGTTCCACATTAGACGGGAAGACGATAATCGGCGCGCTGCCGTCTAGTTCCCGGTCCTGGTGGAAGCTGGTCAGCGCCTCAAGCACGCAGATCGACCGGTCGGAAAGACCATAGACCTCGCGCGCCTCGCTCAGCGCCCGTATCAGTTGCCACTTTTCAGCCTTGCCCTTGTAATTTCCGGCGTCACCCGAGCGCAGGCTTTCCTGCCGGCGCTCGACTTCGGCCTGGAGGGCAAAAATTCGCGCAGTAAAGCGCGCGCCGCCGAAAGGCGTCGTTGCCATTCTCTCTACCATCTGCGTCTCCGTGCGGAGGCAAGTGCCCGGCAGACGTACCTTTCAGCCATAAATCATCGTGCCGAAGCCGGCATTACTGCCGTCGACTCTTGACTTTGGGCATTGGAAGTGATTCTCTTGAACTGCTTAGATTGAAGAGGGCTTCCAGGACGGTGACGTTTTGGGGGCCTTTTTTCTTGCTCTCTTGGCTTCCTTTTCTTTCTCTCGATAAACCTTCGTTTTCTCCGCCCTATCCCTTGTTCGGGGATCGGCCGGCGAGAAATGCGTTGTAATGTTCGACCAGAGCCTTGGCGGCCTCGTCGACGAAATCCCTGTCCACGCCTGCGGCAAACTCGATACGGCTCGCCTTGCCGTCCCTGCGCAGCTGGGCAAACATCTTGCCGTTGCGGTCGGTGAGCGCCAGAGGTTCGGCGCGCTCCACCTTCTGCGGCTTGGACGACAGCCGGTCGAACAGGCGCTGGAAACGCTCGTCGCTGCCGGCCATCTGGAAGGCCTGGCTTCCGGTTTCCTCGCCGGCCGAGGCCTGCGCCTTTGCGGAGCCGAGCAACTCGCCGAGTTTCATCCAGCGATCGCGCCCGGCCTTCGGCGCGGCACCAACGGCGCGGATGACCGTATCCGGAACGCTTTCAACCACCTGCAGCAGTCGCGACAGCTCGCTCTTCTGCACCGACAGCGCGTCACCGATGACCTTGCGGTCGAAACCGTGGGTCAAAGGTTCTTCGCAAAGACCGCGCGCTCGATGAAGGAGAGGTTGCGGCGCTCGGCATTCTCCTTGCCCTGCGCCAGAACCAGTTCGTCATCGGACAGGGCGCGGACGATCGCCTTGACCTCGATGCCGAGCCGCGATGCAGCACGGATACGACGGTGACCGTAGGCGGTCTGGTAGCGGCCCGGCTTTTCCGGATGATTGCGCAACAGGACCGGCACCTGCTGGCCGCTTTCGCGCATGCTGTCGATCAGCGCCGCAAGATCCTCGTCATCCTGTTCGCCCAACCGCAGCCGGTCTTCGACGAAGGAGGAGTCGATCTTGTCGGGATGGATGGTGACGACGCGTTCGCCCTCACTCAGCGCCTGGCGCAGAAGGCGGGCCTCCTCGACCTCGCGGCTCATCGCATTGAGCGACAGCCCCATGGCCTTAACCGCGCCGGAAGAGGTTCGCGCACCCTGATTGGCGCCGGGTCCGGTCTGCACCGGCGGCGTTTCGGCAACCGGCTTCGGCACCGACGTGGTCTCGGGCGCAGGATCGGCGCCGGGCGCAAGCCCGCCTCCGAAAAGCGCTTTCAACTCGTTCTTGCGGCTGCCTGCCATGTCCGAAAACCTTCCTTCCGTTTATCGGCCCAAGGCCGCATGCCCTCTATCGGCCCCAGGCCGCATGAATCAGTGCCTCGACTTCGCCATTGACCGCGTTCATCGCCTCGACGGCGCGGTCATAGGTGGAGCGGGTGAAATTCTCGCGACCGACCTCGTAAAGCGTCTGCTTGGTCAGGCCCGCATCGGAGACCGCCGTGGATTTCAGCATCGGTGCCGTCAGCACGCGGTCGCCGAAAAGCGAACGCATGAAGCCGACGATCTGCGCCTGCGGTCCGTCATTGGGCTCGAAGCGGGTGACCAGATAGCGGAGGAAATCGAAATTGAGCGTGCCGCCTGCTTCGCGCACCACCGACAGAAGGTCGGAGGTCATGAACAGGAACTGGTTCATCGACGCAACGTCGAGCATCTGCGGATGAACGGTGACGATGACCGACGTAGAGGCGCAGAGCGCCGACAGCGTCAGGTAGCCGAGCTGCGGCGGGCAGTCGATGACGACGATGTCGTAATCGTCCTGGACGGTCGCAAGCACCGCCTGGATGCGGGCAAAGAACATCGGCCCGCGATCCTTGCCGTTCTGCCGGTCGGCCAGCGCCTGGGGCGTCACATGCTCGAATTCCTGCAGTTCGATATTGCCCGGAATGAGATCGAGGCCCGGGAAATAGGTGCCGCGAATGATATCGGACAGAGCGCGCTGCTCGTCGTCGTAGCGGATCGCGCCATAGAGCGTATCGTTGCCGGTAAGGTCGAGCTCCGGCTGGTAGCCGAACAGGGCAGACAGCGAAGCCTGCGGATCGAGATCGATCGCGAGCACCCGGTGACCAGTAAGCGCCAGATGCTGGGCGAGATGGGCGGCCGACGTCGTCTTGCCGGAGCCGCCCTTGAAGTTGGTGACGGAAATGACCTGCAGGTGTTCGCCCTCGGCCGCATCGCGGCGGGGCAGATATCCTTTCGCCTTGGCGACATTGCCCTTGGCAATCGCCTGCTCGGCCAGATGGGCGCGCAGGGCGTTGATATCCGCCAGGGAATAGAAGCGACGGCCGCCGGCGCCGGTCTCCGGCTGCGGCCCCTCGCCGGCAAGCGAGAGCTGGCGCAGATAGCCGTCCGAGACGCCGATGAGCTTGGCGGCCTCGCCTGAGGAGAAACTGCGCAGCGTCTTGCTTGACAGTGGCGGGAACAGCCGCTCGCGCATCGCCTTCAGCTGCTCGGACAGCGCGCGTGCGTCACGGGCGATCGTCTCGTCCGCGAGCTGGCGCTCCTCCAGCATGCCCGCGCCCTTCGGCGCTCCAGATTTCTTAGCCGATACGGCCATCCCCAACGTCTCCTTGATGTCCATCAGCCCCTCCTGGTATCCGTGACCACCATGGACCGCGGATGCGAAGGGACATTGACAGACAGCGATCTCGCAGGCGCCATACGCTCCAAACTCGAATTAACAGCGGAGCGATCCGGTTACGCCAAAAAGCAAGATAATCGCCTGCAACCGTTACGGACGGTGGACGTAAGCTTGAGTCGCGTCAAGAAATTTCTGTCACATTTGCGCCTTGATGGCGCTCCGAGGCCCAAAAGGACCGAAATTTACGTTCCGTTGACACAAGCGCATTCGAAACTCATGCCCATTCCGCTGCCTCGAGCGTGCCGTTCCCATTATAAAGAGGAAATATGATTCGGTGCGGCTTGAGGTGGAGATCAGCAAATGGAGCCAATCTGGGCGGTCGGCCTGATGACGGGAACGGTGCTGGACGGCAATATCGATGTTGCCCTCATCAAGACCGACGGCGAAAGCGTGGAAACCTTCGGCGCCTATACGCTCGCCCCGTATTCGACCGAGACCTTGAGGATGTTGGAGGAAGCTCTTCGACAGGCCCGTCTGTGGAATTTCGACGGACCGGAGCCAGCGATCTTCGCACAGGCGGAAGAGGCCTTGACCCGCGCCCAGTCGAAGGCAGTGCAGGATCTTGTGGCGAGTGCCGGGTTGTCGATGAAGGATGTCGGCATCGTCGGCTTCCACGGACAGACGGTGCTTCACCGCGCACCGACAAAGGATCGCCTGGGCGATACGCGCCAGCTCGGCGACGGGCAGTTAATGGCCAGGATAGTCGGCACCGATGTTGCCTATGATTTCCGGACCGCCGATGTCCGGGCTGGCGGACAGGGCGCGCCGCTTGCCGCGATCTATCACACGGCGCTTTTGCGCGGCGTCGACCGGAGCGGCGACAGCGCCATCCTCAATCTCGGCGGCGTCGGCAATATCACATGGTGGGACGGCGAGGATCTGCTCGTCGCCTTCGACACGGGCCCTGCCAATGCGCCGCTCAACGACTTCATCAAAGGGCTGGGCCTCGGCGAGATGGACCGCGACGGCGCGCTCGGCGCCTCAGGCACGGTCGACGAAGAGAGGCTCGAACGCTTGCTGCAGCATCCCTATCTGGCGGCGCCCTACCCCAAGTCGCTCGACCGGTTCGATTTCACTGCGGCCATGGCGGATGGGCTTAATGCGACCGATGGTGCCGCTACGCTCTCCGCCTTCACAGCCTCCGCCGTCGGCAAGGCGCTGGATCTCCTGCCCCGGCGGCCGAAACAGCTGATCGTCAGCGGCGGCGGGCGACATAACCCGACGATCATGGCGATGCTGGAAGATCGGGCGCGGGTGAAGGCAGTCTCCGCCGACAGGTTCGGATGGCGCGGCGATGCCGTGGAAGCCGAGTGTTTTGCGTTTCTTGCCGTCCGCGCGGCGCGCGGATTGCCAATCAGCTTTCCGACCACGACCGGCGTTCCGAAAGCTCAGACCGGCGGCCGGCTGGCAAAACCTTGATATTTTTCGTCATATTTCTGTGACAATCGCGACTGCATCGCACCACAAAAAAGTAAATCGATTTAAAAACTTGAGACCTGCGACACATCGCCCTAGTGTCCTGCCGACTCTAAAACTGCATCGAGAGGCTTACACATGCAGATCGGAATGATGGGACTTGGCCGCATGGGCGGCAATATGGTGCGACGCCTGATGCGCGCCGGCCATGAATGCATCGTCTACGACGTCAACCCGGCAGCCGTTCAGACGCTGGTCGGCGAAGGCGCGACCGGCATTTCGTCCGTCGAACAGTTCCTTGAGAAGCTTACGCCCCCGCGCGCCGTCTGGGTGATGCTGCCGGCAGCGATCACGCCAGCCATCGTCGACCAGCTCGCCACCTTCATGGAACCAGGCGACATCATCATCGACGGCGGCAATTCCAACTATCGCGAAGCGGTCGACCAGAGCGCCAAGCTTTCCGAAAAAGGCATTTCCTATGTCGACGTCGGCACGAGCGGCGGTGTCTGGGGCCTGGAGCGCGGCTTCTGCCTGATGATCGGCGGACCGGACAAGGCCGTCCAGACGCTCGACCCGATCTTCGCGGCCCTGGCGCCGGGAGCAGATCTGGATCCTTCGCTTCGCCCGGCCGAGCGCGGCTACCTGCATTGCGGCCCGAGCGGCGCCGGCCACTTCGTCAAGATGGTCCATAACGGCATCGAATACGGCATGATGCAGGCATATGCCGAAGGCTTCAACGTGCTGAAACAGGCCAATGCCGGCCACAGCCATCGCGAGGCCGATGCCGAAACCACGCCGCTGCCGGACAAGCAGTATTACCAGTTCGACATGGATATCGAGGCGATCAGCGAAGTCTGGCGGCACGGCAGCGTCGTCGGCTCCTGGCTGCTCGACCTCACTGCCGATGCGCTGAAGGGCGACCCGTCGCTTAGCGCATTCAGCGGACGCGTTTCGGATTCCGGCGAAGGCCGCTGGACGATGAAGGCGGCGATCGACATGGGCGTTCCGGTTCCGGTTCTCTCCGCAGCCGTATTCAGCCGCTTCGACAGCCAGGGCAATGCCGACTATGCCAACAAGATGCTGTCTGCGATGCGCAAGGCTTTCGGCGGTCACGTCGAGAAGCCGCACAACAAGTGACGCCTAGCAGTGGCGCTTGTATAAACATCTGTTGACACGATAGTCAGATGTTTGCATGAATAACCGGAGCGGAGGCAATGCCTTCCGCTCCGATTTCGTTTCTGCGCATGTCACTGATAAGACATGCCGAGGCCCATGCGATGAACCAGCCGCTTGCACCGCAGGAAAGCGCCGTCCTGGCGCTGATCAGGAAAACCCCTTTGTCGGGCAGCAGGAAATCGCCGATGCGCTCGGCCTCGCGCGATCGACGGTGGCGGCGCATATCGTCCAGCTGATGAACAAGGGGCACATTCTCGGGCGCGGCTATCTGCTGGCCTCGGAAGCACGGGCGGTCTGCATCGGCGGCGCGGTTCTCGACCGCAAGTATCACGCGCGGGCGAAGATCGTGCTGGAGACCTCCAATCCGGTCGACAGCACCCGCAGCCTCGGTGGCGTCGCCCGCAATGTCGCGGAAAACCTTGCCCGGCTCGGGTCTTCCACCGGCTTCATCTCGATCGTCGGTGACGATGATGGCGGGCACGCGCTTCTCAAATACATGCGCGAGATCGGCATCGATGTCAGCCAGGTGGTGACGACGAACGAGCGCCCGACGGCAGAATATGCGGCAATCCTCGATGCCGCTGGCGATCTTGTGCTCGGCATTGCCGACATGAGCATTTTCGACCTGTTCCAGCCCGACCACATCGAGCGCGCCTGGCCGCATCTGGCTTCCGCCGGCTGGGTGTTTGCCGACTGCAATCTTTCGGCCGATGCGCTTTCGACGCTGATCACCAAGTGCAGATCTGCATCCTGCAGGCTCGCGATCGACGCGGTCTCCACCCACAAGGCGGCGCGCCTGCCGAAGGATCTCGCCGGCATCGACCTTCTGTTCATGAATATCGACGAGGCGAATGCCATTCTTGGTCTCTCGAACGAGCATACGCCGGATGGCGCTCGGCAGGCGGCGCTCGCGCTGCAGCAGACAGGCGCGGCAATGGCCGTCGTCAGCGCCGGGGCCCGGGGCATGGCCGTTGCAGGATCTGAAACCGAGACCTTCATCGAGGCGGTCAAGGCAACGCCCGTCGACATGACCGGAGCCGGCGACGCGATGATCGCAGCAACACTTCACCGCCTTCTCGAAGGCGACGACATTTTTGATGCGGCGCGCACAGGCGCGCTCGCTGCCACACTGACAACGGAATGCGCATCGAGTGTGCATCCCGGCCTCTCCGCCGCGTTCCTCGAGGAACATCGGCACAGGCTCAAATCTTGAAAGGACATGCCGACATGCAGCTCTTGAAGCCGAAGCTCAACAAGGAAGTCGCCGATGCCGTCGCCAAGGGCGGCCCGGTCGTCGCGCTGGAATCGACGATCATCACCCACGGCATGCCCTATCCGGCGAACCTCGAAACGGCAAAGGCCGTCGAGGCCGTAGTGCGCGCAAACGGTGCCGTGCCCGCGACGATCGCCGTCATCGACGGCGAGCTGCGCGCCGGCCTCGACCCGGAGGAACTGGAAACGCTTGCTCAGGCGAAAAACGTCGTGAAGGCCTCCGGCCGTGACCTCGCCGTTGCCATGGTGCGCGGCCAGACGGCCGGCACGACGGTGTCGGCCACCATGCTGCTTGCCGATCTCGCCGGCATCGACATTTTCGCGACCGGCGGCGTCGGCGGCGTGCATCGCGGTGCCGAGCAGACTTTCGACATTTCCGCCGACCTGACCGAACTCGGCCGCACGAAGACAGCGGTCGTCTGCGCCGGCGTGAAGTCGATCCTCGATATCGCCAAGACGCTCGAATATCTGGAAACCCAGCGCGTGCCGGTCATCGCTTACGGCACCGAGGATTTTCCGGCCTTCTTCACGCGCAAGAGCGGCTACAAGGCCGACCACAAGCTGGACAGCGCCGCCGAGATCGCCAAGGCGATGTGGCTGCACCACCAACTCGGAACCGGCACCGGCCTGCTGATCGCCAACCCGATCCCGGAAGCCGCGGCACTGACGCCGGAATTCATCGACGGCACGATTGCCGACGCGGTGCGCGAGGCGGACGAGCGCGGCATCGGCCGCAAGGAACTGACGCCCTTCCTGCTCGCCCGCATCAACGAGCTTTCCAGGGGCGAGAGCCTGAAGTCCAATATCGAGCTGGTGAAGAACAACGCGACGCTGGCCGCCAAGATGGCCGTCGCCTATTCCGCCCTGAAGAAGGCCTGACCTCCCGACGCCTACGGCTGGGCCTCAGCCCAGCCGTATATGCGGGACGTCGCCGCGCTCCGCGGCTTTCTCCGCCTCGTCATAGCCGGCATCCGCATAGCGGATGATGCCAAGCGAGGTGTCGTTGGTGATCGCCATGTCGAGCCGCTCGGCCGCAGCCTCCGTGCCGTCGGCGACGATAGTGACCCCGGCGCTCGTCATGTAGCCGGCATAACCGCCACCGCCCGAATGGATGACGACGAGATCGGCCTGTGACGAGCAGAGCGTCATGGCATTGATCAGCGGCCAGTCGGCGATCGCGTCCGAGCCGTCCTTCATGTTCTCGGTCATGATGTTGGGATGCGCCATGGCGCCGGCATCGAGATGGTCGCGGGAGAAGGCGACCGGGCCTTTCAGCTCGCCATTCGCCACCAGATCGTTGACCGCCAGCGCCAGCTTTGTCCGCTCGCCATGGCCGAGCCAGGCGATGCGCGCCGGCAGGCCTTCGAAGGGCACGTTCTCCCGCGCCAGCCGGATCCAGTTGGTGACGATGTGATTGTCCGGGAAAAGCTCCAGAACCAGATCGTCGATCCGGGCGATATCGCTCTCCTCGCCCGAGAGCGCCATCCAGCGGAACGGGCCGATCGCCTGGCAGAACAGCGGTCGCAGATAGGCCTCGGTGAAGATCGGGATATCGAAGGCGTTCTCGATGCCGCCCTGTTTGGCCTGGGTACGGATGAGATTGCCGTTGTCGAAGACTTCCGCGCCTTCTTCCTGCAGGGTGAGCATTGCGCGGACGTGGTCTGCGATCGAGGCGCGGCTCGCCGCCATCAACTGCCCCTGCCCCTCTTTTCGCAGCCGGCGGACTTCTTCGAGGCTCATGCCCTTCGGCACATAACCGTAGACGAGATCATGCGCCGAGGTCTGGTCCGAGACGACATCCGGCACGATGCCGCGCCTGACGATCTGCGGATAGATATCGGCGGCATTGCCGACGAGGCCGATGGAAACGGCTCGCTTCTCCTTCACCGCCGCGTCGATCATCGCGAGCGCGGCATCGAGATCGGGCGCCACCTCGTCGAGGAAGCCGATCTGCTTTCGCTTTTCGACCCGGTCGGGATCGATATCGACCACCAGGATCGCGGCCCCCGCCATTCGGCCGGCGAGCGGCTGTGCCCCGCCCATGCCGCCGAGACCGGCGGTCAGCACGAAGCGGCCGGCCAGCGTGCCGCCGAAACGCTTTTCGGCGATGCGCATGAAGATCTCGTAGGTGCCCTGGATGACACCCTGGCTGCCGATATATTGCCAGGCGCCAGCCGTCAGCCCGCCCCAGCAGATCAGCCCCTTGTCCTGCAGGTCGTAGAAATATTCCGCCTTCGCCCATTGGCCGACGATGTTGCAATTAGCCATGATGACGAGCGGCGCCTTGGCATGGGTTTTCAGAAGGCCCACCGGCTTGCCGGACTGGATGATCAGCGTCTGATCTTCGTCCATCTCCTTCAGCGCCTTGACGATCGCGTCATGTGCCGCCCAATTGCGCGCCGCCTTGCCGAGCGCGGCATAGACGATGAGATTGTCCGGATCCTCGCCGACCGACAGGACGTTTTCCAGAAGCCGCAGCAGTGCCTCCTGACGCCAGCCTCTCGCGCGCAGGTCTGAACCGCCGGGGATCGGGAATTTCGGATGGCGCGGGTTCGGCTTCGGCATGATCTACTCCATCAGAATTCTTCGATGACGAACGGAGCTTCATCATCGAAATCATTGTCAAAGAAATTCATGCGCTTGAACTTGCCGGTCAAATGGCCCCTCTCACGAAAGACCTCGATAAAATAATCAGCGCCGCCGGTTCGATGAGTTGAAAAGGGGATGCCAATGTCTCGAAGAGTTTCACACATACGAAACACGCAATTCTTCTCATGTGATCTGAACTCAAAGAGGTTCAGATGTTTGTAATGTTCACTTTCGTTCCTATTGAATCCTAGCGATGAAAATCGGGGAGCTTCGGATAGAGAACCCAACTCAATCAGTAACCTACCGGATTCTGCTATGGTTACGCGTGTAGGCTTCATCTACCGCTACCCCAGCGCATAATCCGCGATGCTGATACCCAGCGCCTTCTCGACGACCGGATAAACCGACGGATCCTTGACGCTCGACGACAGCGGAATGATCGTCTTCGGCACATGCAGCAGGAAGACGGCCATGCCGACCTCCAGTTGGCCGACGCTCATCGGCTCGCCCTCAGCCGATAGCGTCGCGATGATGTCGGGGAAAGTCGCCAAGCGCTTTCCGTCAGCACCGTCCACCGCCATGTATTCGTTCATCACATGCAGCTTCACGGCGCTGTCGCCGCTGCCAAGCGTGATCGTGCCAATATCGAAGGCTTCCTTCGTGTAGACCACTGATTTGTCCGTGACATGGCCCTCACCGATGATCGTGCCGCCGGTCGTCTTGACGATCGCGTCGATGATCGCGTGGCCGCCCTTTTTGTCCGCCTCGATGATCGCCTCGCCAAGCTTGAGTGCTAGGCTGATGCCGCCGAGGGCTGCGTTCTGGCGGACGTAAGAGGCGCGCAGTGGATTGCGGCAGGAGGCGATGAAGCCGCCGGACATGTCCGAGGCCGTGCGCAGGACCGGCGAGACCTTGGCGGTTGCGCCGCGCACGACGAGTTCGATATAGCGGTTTTCAGCACGGTTGCCGCCGACGGCGGTCTGGATCATCTGTTCAGGGAATTGGCCATGCCGATCGAGCCCATGTCGCCGGTCGGGTGGGCGCGGACGTCGCCCACGGCATCCAGCACCTTGGTGCCGAGGATGGCCGACGGCAGCCAGCCGTTCAGCGTAGAGGATTTTCCGTTCTGGCCGATCATCAGCGCCGAGACCTTTTCGCCGAGCGCATCCTGCAGCAGCTGGACCGCCTTGACGTAATCGATGCCCTGCATTTCCCAGGCGGTGGTCGAGGCCGGGGCGCCGATCGCCGCGGCGGTGGCGACCCAATCATTGTCTTCGAGTTCGTCGATGGAGATCAGCTCCGGCTTGCCGATCGAGACGGCGGCATAGCCCAGCATGCGCCCGTGATCCGACCATCCGCCGCCGCCCGCGGCATAGACCGAACCCCGCGGACCGCAGCCTCGACATCCTTTTCCGTCAATATGCGGCCCATCTTGCTATCTCCCTATTTCCTGTCGAGTTCGAGAACGGCTTCGTAGAGTACCGCGGCGCCGAGCGTGATGGCATCGTTTTCCGACCACTCTTCCGCGGCGTGGCTGCGACCATCCTTGCTGGCGATGAAGATCATCGCAGCAGGGGCGACCTTGGAGAGGAAGGCCGCGTCGTGACCTGCGCCGGACACCATCGGTCGGCTGGTGGCACCGATGCGCGCGGCACTTGACGCCAGAAGATCGGTCATCATCTCAGACATCGGCGTCGGCGCGGCATTGGAGACCCGGCGCGGTTCGGCGATCGTCACTTGGCGCGCGGTGGCGGTCTCGGCGCAAAGCTCGGAAAGCTGCGTGACAAAACTCTCCATCACGGCGGGCTCGACGGCGCGGGCGTCGATCAGCATGCGGACATGGGAAGGAATGACGTTGGCCGCATTCGGCTCCATCGAGAATTCGCCGACGGTGCCGGCGAAATAGCTCGGTCCGGCGGCCAGTTCACGCGCGATGCGTTCGATGCCGAGCACGACCAGCGAGGCAGCGCTCAGCGCATCGTAACGCGCATTCATCGGGGTCGTGCCGGCGTGATCCGCGCGGCCCTCGATGAGGATTTCGTAGCGGGAAATGCCGGTGATCGCGCCGACAATGCCGATATCGATCTTCTCGCGCTCCAGCACCGTGCCCTGCTCGATATGCAGTTCGAGGAAGGCCTTGATATCGGTGCGGCCACCGGCATCGGCCGGATCGCCGCCGACCCTGCGAATGCCTTCGGCGAGGTCGATATTGCCGTCGTCCGTATCGGCCGTGCGCTCCAGCCATTCCTGCGGCCTGACCCCTGTCATGCCGCGGCTGCCGATGCAGGAGACGCCGAAGATAGACACTTCCTCGGCGAGGAAATCGACGATTTCCAGATCATGCTCCAGTTCGATGCCGGCGTCACTCAGGGCGCGTGCCACTTCGAGCGCGGCGATGACGCCGGCAATGCCGTCGAAGCGTCCGCCATTCGGGACCGTATCGGTATGGGAGCCGAGCATCAGCGTGCCCTTGCCTTCGGCCTTGCCCTTGCGACGCCCGATCAGGTTGCCGGCGGCATCGATGCGGGTCTCAAGTCCTGCCTCGCGAAAGATCTTTTCCGCATAGTCACGGCCGCGCAGAAACATCGGGGTGAAGGCACGCCGGGTCCAGGGCCGGTCGGGCTCGGTGATTGCCGCAAGCGCGTCGATATCGGTTGCGATCCGATCGGCGTTGACGGCGATATTCGATGTCATGCGGCATGTTCCTGGATTGCGAGACTGATGGGAGGACGGACGAAACGGCCGGTGCCGGGTTCGGCAAGCACGGTTGTGCCGTCATAGGCGAGCGTGCCGCGAAGATAGGTTCCGGCGACCTTGTAAGGCAAGGTCATGCCGTCATAGGGCGACCAGCCGACGACGTTGTTGCCGGTCTTGGACGCGTCGAAGAAATGCTCTTCTTTGATCAGCACGGTGATATCGGCATGCTTTCCGACTTCCAGCGCGCCCTTGATATGGTCGATGCGGAAATGCCTTGCGGGGTTGAGCGTCATCAGCTTCGCTGCCCAGGTGAGCGACACGCCGCGTTCCAGCGCACCCTTGACGAAAAGCGGCACCATCGCCTCCAGCCCCGGCAGGCCGGACGCGTTGGCGAGCATGTCCGAATTGGTCTTGCGGTCGAGCGACCAGCTGACATGATCGGTCGACAGAAGCGTGACATTGCCGGCCGCGAGCTGCCGCCAGAGCTTTTCCACCTCGGCGCGCGGGCGGATCGGCGGATTGCATTTCGACTTGCCGCCCAGCCGTTTCGCATCCGTCTCCTGGTCGAGCGTCAGGTAATGGATCAGGCATTCCACCGTGGCGCGATGGCCCTGCGCACGATAGCCGGCGGCGATCTCGTAGCCGCGGCCGAGCGAGCAATGGACGACATGCGCCGGGCAGCCAGTGGCGGCGCCGATCTCGTAGATCTCCGTCATCGCCAAAAGCTCAGTCAGCGGCGGGCGCGACATTTCATGGGCGCGGTAATCGGTGATGCCGGAGGCCTTTACCTGCTCCATTGCCCAGCGGACATATTCGTCGTTTTCGTTATGGACGCCGGCGGTGAGGCCGGTCGGGGCAATGGCAGCAAAACACTCGGCCATCAGAGGCGCGAAAATGCGGGGAAAACGCTTCGGGTCGGTGCCGAAGGTGGAGAATTTGAAGGCGGAGACGCCTGCTGCGACCTGTTCGAGGATGCGCTTTGCCCCTTCCTGCGGATCGACCGTGCCGTAGAGCGCGAAATCGACGCGCGCCTGGCTCTCGCCGTGCAGCGCCTTGCCGCGCACGGCCTCGGCGGAGCAGACGAGATTGCCTTCGTCATAGGGCATGTCGACGATCGTCGTGACGCCGCCGGCCGCTGCCGAGCGGGTCGACCAGATGAAATCCTCCTGGTTCTTCTGCGACAGGGAATGGACCTGGGCGTCGATCGCGCCGGGAAGGATCAGCGATTCGCCGAGATCATGGCTCTCGCGCGCCGCCGGCATGTCGCCCTGCCCCACTGCCGCGACCAGACCATCCCGAACCGCGACGAAACCGCCCGGCACGATGCGATCGGGCAAGATCAGCGTGCCTTTGAGAACGAGATCGAAATCGGACATGGCAGTGCTCCCTTGCAGTTCTCATCGTGCCGTAACGGCAAAGTCAGAGCCTCACCATGGCGGCGGGGCGCCGATATCCCGATCCCGACACACGCCGTCCGGACCACGACCAACCGCCAAACTTTATGCCCAACCGCCATCGATGTGCGCCGTTGACCAGCCAGCGAACATCGGTCTATTTGTATAGTCAATAACGAGAGCGGCGAAAAATCGCCGACATGGATGGGAAACAGCCGGACTGCGGATTTGAGACTAAACAAAGCGGAGAAATCACCAATGCTCAAGAGAAAATTGATGAAGGCTGTCGCCGCCGGCGCCCTTCTGCTTGCCACTTCGCTTTCGGCCCATGCCGAAGACGTGCTGGCCAAGGCCAAAGCGGCCGGCGTGCTGAAGGTCGGCACCGAGACTGCATTCGCCCCCTTCGATTTCATCGATGCCGGCGAACACAAGGGCCTCAACGTCGACTTCTTCGAAGCGCTCGGCAAGGACCTCGGCGTCAAGATCGAATGGGTCGAGCTTCCCTGGGACAGCGTCCTGCCGAGCCTTGAAGCCGGCAAGTTCGATGTCGTCGCAGGCCCGGCCACGATCACCAAGGCCCGTATCGCCCGCTACCGCATGAGCGCCCCGGTTGCCGAAGCATCCGTCGCGATCCTGAAGAAGGCCGGCGACAGCTCGATCACCAAGCCGGAAGACATTGCCGGCAAGGCCGTCGGCGTCGGCAAGGCAACCGCGCAGCTCGCCCAGCTGCAGGAATATTCCGCGACCCTCTCCGAAAAGGTCAACGTGCGCGAATACGTGTCGTTCAACGACGCCTATGCAGACCTTGCCGCCGGCCGCGTGGTTGCCGTCGCCAACTCGCTGCCGAACATCGCCTTCGTTGCCAAGCAGCGCAACGGCATGTTCGAAGTCGTGACGCTCTGCCTTCGGCAAGAAAACCTATTTCGGCTTCATCGGCACCAAGGACGACGATCACAAGGCGCTGCTCGACTATATCGACAATGAGATCATTGCGATGAAGAAGGACGGCCGTCTCGGGAAGCTGCAGGAAAAGTGGTTCGGCACCACGTTCGACACGCCGGATTCCGTTCCGGACCCGGCGTTCTGAGCCCTGCTTAAAAGCTGGGGATGCGCATCGCGCATCCCCTCTCCCGTTCGCTGCAGCCGGTGGACTTAGAACCGGCGACGGATGATACGTAGCCGATGACGCTGAAACTTTTTACGCTTCTACTGGAAGCGGCACTCAAGACGCTTGGCATCAGCCTGGTCTCGATCGCGATCGGTTTCGTGATCGCGATGCTGCTTTCTGCCGCGATCCAGTCCGGAAAATCGATCTATCTCCTGCCCGCAAGGCTGTTCATCAGCTTTTTCCGCGGCGTGCCGCTGCTCGTCCAGCTGCTCTTGATCTACACGCTCCTGCCGGTGATCGGCATCAACGTGCCGGGTATCGTCGCGGCAATCGTCGGTCTTTCGCTCTGCACCGCAGCCTATCAGGCGGAAAACCTGCGCGGCGGGTTTGCGAGCGTACCGCGCGGGCTGGTCGAGGCGGCGGATGTCGCCGGCTTCAACGGCGTCCAGACCTTCCTGCGCATCCGCGCGCCGATCGCGCTCAGGCTGACCTTCCCGGCGCTGGTCAACGAGGCGATCATGATCCTCAAGGCCTCGTCGCTCGTGTCGGTGGTCGGCATTATCGAGATCACCAAGATGGCGCAGGATCTGGCCTCCAGCACCTATATGCCGATCCCGATCTTCGCCAGCGCGGCGCTCATCTATTTCGTCATCAATTCCGCCATCGCGCTTCTGGGGCGCTATGCCGAGAAATCCCTGAGGGGAGCCTCGGCATGATGTTCGATCCGCAGGTCATCATCGAAAAGCTGCCGGAGATCGGCAGCGGTCTGTTCGTCACGCTGTGGCTGTGGGTCGCGGGCGTGCTGGGCGGCGTGGTCGCCGGCTTCATCGTCGCGACGGCACGGCGCTTCGGCGGCTTCGTCGTCAATACCGTCCTCGGCGCCGTCGTCGAGGTGCTGCGCGGCACGCCCTTCCTGATCCAGATCTTTCTGCTCTATTACGGTGGCCCGTTCGTCGGGCTGATGCTCGATCCCATCCCCTGCGGGCTGATCGGCCTCACCGTCTATAGCGCGGCCTATTACAGCGAGGTGTTTCGCGCAGGCTATGCCTCGGTTCCGCATGGCCATGTGGAAGCGGCCGAATGCCTCGGCATGTCGCGGCTGCAGACCATCGCGCGTATCCAGATGCCGGAAATGGCGCTGATCGTGCTGCCGCCGGCGATCAATCTGGCGATCATCCTGCTGAAAGAGTCCGCCGTGCTGTCGATCATCACCGTGCCGGAACTGACGGCGACCGTCAGTGCCATCGGCTCGCAACAATATGCCTTCCTCGAGGCGATCTTCGTCCTCGCCGTCACCTACTGGATCATCGTTGAACTGACGGATCGGCTCGGCCGCCAGGCTGAAAAACGTCTTTCCCGACTGAGGTTTTCAAAAGCATGAGTGTACCCGCGATCACCATCCGCAAACTGGTCAAGCGCTTCGGGGAAACCACCGTGCTGCAGGACATCGACCTGGAGATTCCGGAAGGCAAGGTTTCCTGCCTGATCGGCCCGTCCGGCTCGGGCAAGAGCACGCTGCTCCGCTGCCTCGCATTTCTGGAGGAATCGACCAGCGGCATGATCACCATCAACGGCGAGGCCCTCGGCTTCTTCGAGGATGCGAACGGCAAGCGCGAACGGCTGCCGGCCGCCCAGATCCGTGCGGTGCGGGCGAAGACCGGCATGGTCTTCCAGCAGTTCAATCTCTGGCCGCATATGACGGCGCTCGGCAATGTCAGCGAGGCGCTGAAGATCGTCCGCAAGGTGCCGAAAGCGGAAGCGGAAGATCGTGCTATGGTGCAGCTCCGCAAGGTGGGGCTGGAAAACCGCGCCGGCCACTACCCGTCGCAGCTTTCCGGCGGGCAGCAGCAGCGTGTCGCGATCGCCCGTGCGCTGGCATTGGAACCGAAAATCATGCTGTTCGACGAGCCGACATCGGCGCTCGATCCGGAACTGACCGGAGAAGTGCTGAACGTCATGCGCGATCTGGCGGCCGAAGGCATGACCATGGTCGTCGTCACCCACGAGATCGGCTTTGCCGCGAGCGTCGGCCAGCAGATCAGCTTCCTCGATCACGGACGCCTGCTGTTCTCTGGCCCGCCTGCCGAAATCTTCGCAAAGCCGCGGCATCCGCGCCTGGAGCAGTTCCTCGACACCTATCTCGATCGCGGAGCCAGCATGCTCGCATGATCCAGGAAAAGGTGACTGCTCACGATATAGCCGATCCGACCATCTCGCTTCACCAGCGGATCCTCTCCGATATCGAGCAGAATATCCTGACCGGCCGCTGGCCGCCCGGCTATCGCATTCCCTCCGAGCAGCAGCTTGCCGAGCAATACGGATGCTCGCGCATGACGGTCAACAAGGTCGTCACCCAGCTCGCCCGCGCCGGCCTCGTGCAGCGGCGTCGCAAGATCGGCAGCGTCGTCCTGCCCCAGAAGGCGCAGAGCGCGATCCTGGAGATCTATGACATCCGCGAAGAGGTGAAGGCGGCGGGCAGAAGCTACAGCCACCGCATCCTTGCCCGCACCGTGCGGCCCGCGAGTGGCAAGGAGGCTGAAATTCTCGGGCTGTCGGCCGGGCAGAAGATCATCGATATCACCTGCCTGCATCATGCGGGCGACGCCCCCTTCTGCCTGGAGCAGCGCCTGATCAATCTCGATGTGGTGCCGGAGGCGGACGCGGAAAGCTTCGAGCTTCTGTCGCCCGGTCCCTGGCTTCTCGACCATGTGCCGTGGAGCGCCGCCGAACACCGGATCGCAGCCCAAGGCGCGGGCGCCACCGAGGCTGCGCATCTGGCTATTGCGGCGGGCAGTCCCGTCATGGTCGTCGAGCGCCAGACATGGCGGCTCGATCAATCGGTCACGGCGGTGCGCCTGACCTATCCCGGCGGCAGCCACACGCTGACCGCCCGTTTTACCCCGTCACAGGCGATCTGACATAACATTCGACGCAAAGGAGCTGACAGTCATGGCCCGCGAAGACAAGCTGAAACTCGGAACATTTGTCTATACATTCGGCTTCAACCCCGCGAGCTGGCTGCATCCGGCCGCCGACGTCAACGGCGCCAACAAGATCGACCATCTCCTGAACGTCGCGCGGATTTCGGAACAGGCAAAGCTCGACTTCATGTTCGTGGCCGATTCACCGGCCGCCGCGATCGGTGATCCGGAAGCGCTCTCCCGCTCGCCGACCAAGATGAACCGCTTCGAGCCGCTGACGCTGATCACCGCGCTTGCCGCCATGACGGAAAAGCTCGGCTTTGTCGCCACCGCCTCGACCAGCTATTACGAGCCCTTCAACATCGCCCGCATCTTCTCTTCCATCGATCACCTGAGCGGCGGCCGCACCTGCTGGAACGTCGTGACCTCCGACCATGACGAGACGGGATACAACTTCAACCGCGAAGGGCTCGATCCGCACGCGACCCGCTACGAACGAGGCGAGGAATTCGTCGATGTCGTCTTCGGCCTGTGGGACAGTTTCGAGCCGGATGCGCTGCTGCTCGACCGGCAGAGCGGCGTCTATTACGACAAGGACAAGCTGCATACGCTGAACCACAAGGGCAAGCATTTCCAGGTACGCGGTCCGCTGAATATCGCCTCGACGCCGCAGGGCCGGCCGGTGATCGCGCAGGCGGGCGGCTCTGAAGCCGGCATGGAACTCGCGGCCCGCACGTCGGAAATCGTCTTCAGCCTTGCCTCCAGCATCGAGCGCAACGGCGCCTTCTACCAGAACGTCAAAAGCCGCATGGCGAAATACGGCCGTCGCCAGGACGACCTGAAGATGATGCCGGGCATCGTCGTCAATGTCGGGGAAACGAAGGCGGAAGCGCAGGCCAAGGTCGGTTTCCTGATCGACAACCTGCATCCCGATGTCGGCCGCTGGATGCTGGGCGAATTTCTGGAAACCGATCTTTCCGGCGCCGAACTCGACAAGCCCTTCCCGATGGAGCGCCTGCCGCAGCAGCCGAAGGGCTCCAAGGCGCTGTTCGAGGAACTGACCGACTTCATCAAGCAGGGCCACACCCTCGGCCACCTGATCCGCCATTATGCGGAAAAGAGCACCGGCAACGGCATTACCGGCACGCCGAAGGAAATCGCCGACTTCATGGAGGAATGGTTCGAGGCGCGCGCCGCCGACGGCTTCATCCTGATGTTCCCGACGCTACCGGCAAGCCTGACCGACTTCGTCGAACTGGTCGTGCCCGAACTGCGCCGCCGCGGGCTGTTCCGCGAGGAATACGAAGGATCGACGCTGCGCGAAAATCTCGGCCTGTCGATGCCGGTCAACCGTTATGCCGCAGCTCGGCAAAACGGCGGTTGAGCCGTAAAATGGAAAGGCACCCGGAGAGATCTCCGGGTGCCTTCCATTTCGAAGTGCGGCAACAGCTTATTCGATGACCTGCACGACCGTGTGGGTCTGCGGATCGACGATCACGCGCTGCTCGTTGACCACGGCATAAGCGTAAGCCGGGTCTTCCGGGATCGGCGTCAGCACGACCTGCTGCGGGATCGGCTTGCCGACCACGACGCGCTCCTGAACGACGACGCGCTGTGCCGGCATCGGCTGGGTCTCGACATAACGGACGACGCGTTCCGGCGGCGGATCGATGGCCGTGCCGGCGGCAGCGCCGACGATGCCGCCGACTGCCGCACCTACTGGACCACCTACGATTGCACCAGTCACAGCACCGCCGACTGCGCCGTTTACCGTGCTCTGCTGGGCCATTGCGCCGGTTGCGAAAGCTGCGATGGCAGCAGATACGAGAATGATCTTTTTCATGACACAACTCCCTGTTTGTGATGGGCAAAGAACGCCGTCCCGATAAAGCGGTTCCGGTCTTGGACCTTTGCGGCGCGCTATCCGACTTTGGTCCCGATCCATCGAAAACAGTGGCCACATGGCCCATTGACCGGCGGAAACCGAGCCATACTTACGTCGCGCAAACTGCGTTCATCCGAGGCTTACGTGCGGCTACCCAACGTCATCGCTCATTGGAACAGCCAATCGCTCGCCCGCCAGTTCATCATCGCCGGCGGACTGGTGTCGGCTGCTGCCATCCTGATCGTCGGTGCCTTCGTCGCAAGCCTGATCGAGGATGCCGTCACCCGCAATTCGGCGGCCTCGACAGCGCTCTATGTCGACAGCATCATCGCCCCGATCCTTCCCGACATGACGACGACGGAAAAGCTCGACGAGACGATCGAGCGGGCGCTGGACGAAACCCTGTCGCAGGGCGCGCTCGGCCGTCGCCTCGTCTCCTTCCGGCTGTGGCGCAAGGACGGCACCATCCTTTATGCCAATGACAAGACGCTGATGGGCAAGAAACTCACACCGAGCGAGGACCTTCAGACGGCCTTTTCCGGAAAGATGGTGTCGGAGTTCAACCAGATCGATCCGGAGGAGGCATCGGCTCTGGGGGATGATCCACCGCCGCTCCTGGAAATCTACAATCCGGTGCTGCAGCCCTGGTCCGGCGAAGTCGTCGCGGTGTCGGAATTCTACGAGATTGCGACCGATTTCCAACATAGTCTTTATAATGCGCGATTGCGGGCATGGCTGGCGGTCGCAGCAGTGATCGCGGCGATCTTCTCGCTTCTCTCATTGATTGTTTTGCGCGGCAGCCGGCTGATCGACCTGCAGCGCGGCCTCCTCAATGCCCGTGTCGGAGAGCTCTCGGATCTCTTGAAGCAGAACCGCGCGCTCCACGCCCGCGTGAAAAACGCAAGCCAGCGAACGACGGCGCTGAACGAACGCTTTCTCAGGCGCCTTGGCGCCGATCTGCATGATGGGCCGGCGCAGCTGATTGCATACGCCTCGTTGCGCATCGACAGCCCCGCCATGCTGGGCGCTCAGGTGTTGCCGGAAAAACGGGAGGCGGAGGTCGCGTCGATCAAGACCAGCCTGCAGGAAGCGATGCGCGAGATCCGCGGCATCTGCCACGACCTCATCCTGCCGGAAATCGAGGCCGCGACCCTGCCTGAGGTGATCAAGCAGGCCGTTCAAAGATACCGCGATCGCACGGGTTTCGACGTTCGCCTTTTACTTGCCGCCATTGAGTGGCAACCGACGCCTGCGGAAAAAATCTGCATCTACCGTTTCGTGCAGGAGGCACTGAACAACGGCTGGCGACATGCCGGCGGTGTAGGGCAGCAGGTTTTGCAACGTTTGGAGGATGGCTGCGTTGTCATCGATGTCATTGATGGCGGATCCGGTTTCGATCCCTCGTCGATCAAGTCGACGAGCCTTGGGATTGCCGGATTGCGCGAACGGGTCGAAAGCCTCGGCGGGCGTTTCGAAATCGCCTCGGGCAAAGACGGGACAAAGGTGACGATGTCGCTGAAAATGAGTGAGACGGAGAAGGCTTGATGGCAGATCTACGGGTTGCCGTATGCGACGACCACCCCTGTTCAGGGAGGGTGTGACGCGCACTTTGACGGAAATGGGCTTCGATATCATCGCCGAGGGCGGCAGCGCGGAGGACGCGATCCATATCGCCCAGCAGCATCGCCCCGACATTCTGCTGATGGATATTTCCATGCCTGGCAGCGGACTGGAGGCGATTGCGCCGATCCTTTCCGGCTGCCCGGACCAGAAGATCGTCATGCTGACCGTGTCGGAGACGAGTGACGACATTCGCCGAGCGCTGCAGGATGGTGCGAGAGGCTATGTGCTCAAGGGCATCGGCTCGGCATCGCTGGCGGAAATCCTCCATTCGGTGGCGCGGGGCGAAGGCTATGTCGCGCCGTCGCTTTCCGCCAAGCTTTTGGCGGAACCGCAGACGGCCGCGAACGACGACACCTCCCTTGCCGGAATGAGCGAACTGACGACGCGCGAGCGCGAAGTGCTGGAACTTGCGGCGAACGGGCTGAGCAACAAGCAGATCGCAATCGAGCTCGATCTGCACGAGAAGACGGTCAAGCATCACATGACGCGGATCTTCACCAAGCTCAACGTCAGCAACCGCACGGCCGCCGCTATCGCCTGGAACGAGGCGATGCGTGACGGATCGATGCGCGCCGCATCCTGACTACGCATCTCAATCCGTAAGCGAGCGAAGCCGATCGAGATCGGATTGCGTGGCCGAGCGGTTGACGATCGTCCGGCCACGATTATCCCGCATCACATAGCGGCCCTGGCTGTCGATTTCTTCCGCCATGCCGTTGCTGTGTCTGACGCTGAGGCTCCTGTCCGTGGCCTGTCCCGGGGTCATATTCACGCCCTGAGCTGGGCCGTTCTCCTGGGTTCCCGACGACTGACCGCCGGCAAGGCCGCGGGGATCGGCACCTCTTGCTTTACCGCCTGCGTTACCGCCGCTGCCACCTCTGTTGTCGCCACGGCCATCTGCACCTCCACCGTTTCCGGAACCGTTACCGCCGCCGCGACCACCTCCGCTGCCGTCACCGCCACCATGGCCGCCTCTGGCCAGCGCGGAATTGGCCTGGAACGGCAACAGGATCGCCAATGTGGAGAAAGTCAGGCTCGCAATAATCTGTCGGCGGGAGTGAATGGCAGCCTCCATCGCGCATATCTGGTTGAACATCCATATGGTCAGGCAACACCTGAACCACGGCCATAGTTCCGCCATTGGACCTTTGCGAAGGCCTCAACCAGACCATGGTCCGACCATAATTGGTCGGGCTGTGATCAGTCGGGCGAAATGCTTTCCTCCGGCCCGCGCTCCCGCTCCTTTTCGAACAGGGACCAGGCGGCGATGAACAGGGCTGCGATCAGCGGCCCGATGACGAAGCCGTTGACACCAACCAGCGAAATGCCGCCGATCGTCGAGATCAGGACCACATAGTCCGGCATCTTCGTTTCCTTGCCCACCAGCGGCGGGCGTAGGAGATTGTCGACCAGACCAATGACGAAGACGCCCACAGCGACGATGATGACGGCCTGCAGAACCGCTCCGGTCACCGCGAGATAGATCGCCGTCGGCACCCAGACCAGTGCCGCGCCGACGGCCGGAACCATTGACAGGATGACCATCAGCACGCCCCAGAGCAGGGCCGGCTGTACGCCGAGCGCCCAGAAGGTCACGCCACCGATCGCGCCCTGAATGATGGCGATGATGATGTTGCCGCGCACGGTCGCCCGGACAACGGAGGCAAACTTCGCCATGAACTGGGTCGTATGCTCGTCGCTCAAAGGCGCCGCGTCGCGGATCGTCTTTGCCAGGCTTCGCCCGTCGCGGAAAAGGAAGAAGAGCAGGTAAAGCATCAGGCCGAAAGCGATGAAAAACTCGAGTGTGCTCTGACCGAAGGTCAGCGCTCTACCCGCAAAGAAGCTTCCGCCCTGCATGAGCGAGGACGAGAATCGCTCCCGGAAATCCGCAAAGCCACCGGTTTCCAAGCTGCGCACGCGGTCCTGTAAGAAGACCGGCAAGGCGTCGATGACCTGATTGAACATCCGGGGAAGATCGATCTGGCCGCTCGATATCTTCTGGTAGACGCTGGCTCCCTCCTGAATGAGCGAACTCAGGATCGCAAGGCCTGGCAGGATGACGAGGCAAAGGCAGATCAAAACCGTCAGAACGGCGGCAGTGTTGCGCCGGCCGCCGAGCTTTTTCTCAATCCAGCTATAGAGTGGGAAGAAGAGAATGGCGAAGACAACAGCCCAGAAGATGGCCGAATAGAAGGGAAGAATGACGGCGATGAACGCCAGAGTCACCAGAACCAGCAATATATAAAAACTGACGCGTTGAACCACTATCCCTGCCCTGTCCTGAAAACCGTCCAGTCGGGGAAGTAAGGCAAAAGCCCATTCCGTCCATGCCTTTCCTCATGCACGGGTCAAAATCGGATGGATTTCAGGGAAAACGGCCGCCTCGGATGTCTCCGGGCGGCCGTTTACGCATCATGCCTGCGTGTATGCGGTCTT
This sequence comes from Terrirhizobium terrae, assembly GCF_030323265.1. Taxonomy (GTDB): domain Bacteria; phylum Pseudomonadota; class Alphaproteobacteria; order Rhizobiales; family Rhizobiaceae; genus Neorhizobium. The sequence goes on along the minus strand of NZ_CP104990.1, from coordinate 174,680 downwards.
CACCACGGTAAAGAACTCGGCGGCATATTTGCCCTGCTCGCGCGGCCCGAAGGAAGACGCCTTGCGCCCTCCGAAGGGAACATGGAAATCCACGCCGGCGGTGGGCAGGTTGACCATGACCATGCCTGCTTCCGAATTCCGCTTGAAGTGTGTCGCATATTTCAGGCTGGTCGTGGCGATGCCGGCCGAGAGACCGAATGGCGTGTCATTGGCCATCGCCAGCGCCTCGTCATAGTTTTTGACGCGGATGACGCTCACGACAGGGCCGAAGATTTCCTCGCGGGAGATCCGCATCGCATTGGTCGCCTCGGTGAACAGCGTCGGCTGCAGGAAGAAGCCGGGCGTATCCCGCTCGACGCGCTCGCCGCCGAAGGCCAGCTTTGCACCTTCCTTGACGCCGATATCGATATAGTCGGTATCCTGCTTCAGTTGACGGGCATCGACGACCGGGCCGACATGGGTTTCAGGCTTCAGGGCGTGGCCGACCTGAATGGTCTTAAGCCTCTCTGTCAGCGCATCGACGAACCGGTCATGGATACCTTCGGTGACGATCAGGCGGGAGGACGCCGTGCAGCGCTGGCCGGTGGAGAAGAAGCCGGAATTGGCCGCAGCCTCGACCGCGACCGTCAGGTCAGCGTCATCGAGCACGACCATCGGGTTCTTGCCGCCCATTTCCAGCTGGAACTTGCGGTTATGCTCGATCGACGCGGCGGCCACGCGCTTGCCCGTGCCGGTAGATCCCGTGAAGGTGATGCCGGCGAGATCGGGGCTGTGGAGCATCGTCTGACCAACCACGGAGCCCGGGCCCATGACGAGGTTGAGCACGCCCTTCGGCAGGCCTGCGCGATGCAGGATATCGACGATCGCCCAGGAGCAGCCGGGCACGAGTTCGGCCGGCTTGAACACGACCGTGTTGCCGTAGCAGAGCGCCGGCGCGATCTTCCAGGCCGGAATGGCGATCGGGAAATTCCAGGGCGTGATGATGCCGATGACGCCGAGCGGCTCGCGGGTAATCTCGACGCCGATCCCGGGTCGGGCGGAAGGCAGAACCTCGCCGGCTAGACGCAGGGTTTCGCCGGCGAAGAAGTCGAAGATTTGCGCCGCGCGCGTCACTTCGCCAATGCCCTCGGCCAGGATCTTGCCTTCCTCGCGGGACAGCAGCTCGCCGAGTTCCTGCTTGCGCGCCAGGATTTCGTCAGACGTCTTTCGCAGGATTGCATGGCGCTCCAGAATGCCGGATCGCGACCATGCCGGGAAGGCAGCCTTCGCCGCGGCGATCGCCTGGCGCGTGTCATCGGCGCTCGCCTGCGCATAGATGCCGACGACGTCCTTGGTGTCGGAGGGATTGATGTTTTCCGAGCCGTTGCTGCCGACCCACTCGCCGGCAATCAGGTTCTGACGGATGGTCATGGTGAAATCCTCCTGCGGCCATTCCTTCGGCCGCTGATTATATATGACTGGAAATTCGATAATCCTATCAGGTGTCGGCCGGATGACCAGCGCTCGTGAACGCGCCGCCCTGATAGATCACGGCCGGATCGTTGGGATCCTGCCTGCCGGCCGCAGTTTCCACCTCGACGCGCCACTTGACGGAACTGTCCTGCGGGCGCCAACCCAGGAAGGCGGCATTGCGGTTGTCCCACCACTGCTCGTCATTCGCCGAGGCGCCGTAGATGATCGTATGCGCGAGACGCGGCGTGTCGAAAGCCCGTCCGCAGAGCGAGACGAAGTCGCGGACACTCAGCCACGTCGCCAGCATGCGGGGATTGGCCGGCTTTTCAAAACAGGAACCGATCCGGACCGACAGGGTCTCCTGGCCGAACTTGTCGTAATACATGCTGGCAATTGCCTCGCCGAACACCTTCGAGACGCCATAGAGCGAGTCCGGCCGCGGATAGACGGTATTGTCGATATGCTCGTCACGCCGGTAAAAGCCAACCACATGGTTGGAACTGGCAAAGACGATGCGCGGCTGGCCGTGATGGCGGGCCGCCTCGTAGAGATTGTAGAGACCGACGATATTGCCCTGCAGGATCTGGTCGAACGGACGCTCGACCGACACGCCGCCGAGATGGATGACACCATCGACGCCCTCGAACATGCGCGAAACGCCCTCGGCATCGGCAAGGTCGCATCGGACGAAGGTCTCGCCTGCGGCCAGATCGCTGATCTCACCGATATCAGAGAGGACGACCGTCTCCGCAAGCTGAGACAGCAACGGACGTATGCTTCGACCAACACCGCCCGCAGCGCCTGTCAGCAGCAGTTTCTTCAGCATGAACCCTCCCAGGATCGGCAATCGTAAGCGTCGCCAAAATGTTGTCATACATGATGACCAAGGAGATACTACAAGTGACGCCGAATAGGTCAACAAGTTTGTTCGGGTGTCGAATTGATGCGCGGATGATCTCTGTGCAATCAAGCGCGCGCAGGCATAGGTAATTCGATTCAGCGGCACCTATCGGAGCGGGAGACCTTAAGGCCACCTTCCCGCCTCAACGCGCAAGGGGTAACGCTCCACTCTCGCTTCAATACTTTGTTCAAATGGGATTGATCTGCCATGCCACATTCCAGCGCAATAAACTTTATAGGCAAATCCGTCTTTACCAACATCTGACGTGCCAATTCCAAGCGGAGTTTTGTGACATAGCGATGTGGGGAACAATTAAAGCTGCTTTGGAATGCCCGCTGAAAGTGGCTTACGCTCAGCCCGCAGACCGTCGCCATGTCTTCCCCGGAAATACTGGAGGAAAGGTTCTCCAGTATGAAAGCCTGCACCCTTTTGATCTTCCACTCGGGTAAGCCCCCTTTCAAGCAATCGCTTGAGCTCGGAATTCGAGATAACGGCAAGGCCTTTGCCATCGACGCAGCTATCGATGGCATTTCCTTCGACCGTTTAACGGAGAATGCGGTTTGTGCGTCAGGGGTTACGTAGCCGAACTGCTTAACGCCGCTTTCTGCAGACGATCGAATTCGTTCAGAGATACCGTGCATGATAAAAACCCCGTTATTTTCAACGGGATTCAGATTAGCTGGAAAGCTGGATTCGCTAAGATATACGGTGGTCTGCCTTAGGCACTTGAAAGCGAGGTGAACACTATAAGTCGAAGAAAAAGTTCCTAGCCATCTGTCGACGATCACCCATTTGCTTTTCCAGCGGACTTCCTCTGCTAGGCGCCTTCCGGACCTGATCGGCTCAAGCCGCCTCGGATAAGGACGCTATCTACCTTCCCGCGTCGCCGCGGCTCCATTGGCTGAATAGCACAAAGTTTGCTGGCGGCTCGTCGGCGAGCTAAATCCTATCGAACCGCTGCACCATTTTCCGCAGCTGTTCATTCTGCGCGATCAGCTTCTCGCTGAGCTGCTTTCTCAAGCTAGAAATTTCGGCGTCCAACTCGGCCATTTCATCGAAGAGTGTTTTCGCTCCTGAGGCGGCTTCCAGCGCCTCGTTCTCGGCAGTCTCGGCAGCCTGCTCTACAGCAATATGTGGAGATCTTGCCTTCCTGGGCGTCACCGGCAGCTTTCGTTCCGAAACTTTGCCAGGGCTGCTCAGTTCGGCCGGGTTCCCTGTCAGCTCATCGGAGTTCGATGCCTCCGCAACACTTACCCGTTCTGCGCGGCTACCGATTGGCCCTTCCACCGCGGCCCCTTGATCATCACTCATAGCGATGTCCTGTTCAGCGGTCCGTCCACTCTTACCGTCATCTGCATTTACCGGGAGGATCTCGGCAGTGCCGTGGTCGGTTCCCGCCTCGATCGCTCCGGGTTCAAGATCTACAGATCGATCGGAGGACGGCAGCTTTTGGGCTCCTCGACCTTCTCTTCATTCGAATGTTCATCGACATGACCTGCCGTCGGCTTTCTCGTGACCAGGTCAGACAGAAATCTCCACGGCGTTCTCATATTTCATACCTTTCGCATGGGACGGCGGTTAAGCCGGATTCCAAGTGCCGGACCAAGCTGCAGGTCCGGCACTTCCAACAGACGACTACGTCAGCTGATGATTGTCGCAATCACTTCTGTCCCAGGCGCTTGCGCAGGTCGGCGTTTTCGGCGCGCAGCTTGTCAGAGAGCTGCTTGCGAAGGTTTTTGTTCTCTTCTTCGAGCTTTAGAAGTGCGGCGATGTCGTCGATCGGTTCAGCAGCACGAGCCGCAGGCGTCGCACCCTTACGGGCGACCGTTGTCTTCGTCGTGGTCTTGCGAGCAACAGCCTTCGGCGTCTTTACCTCGGCGACTTTGCTTCCACGCTTGGCGCGTGTCTTCTTGACCGGTGCTTCAGAGGCCACGACATCGGTGGTCGCGGCAACTTCAGCAGGAGCTTTCGGCGCGCGTGGCTTGCGGGTTTTCTTGACTGCGGGTGCGGCAACGGGTGCATTTGTGGCAGCGGTCGTCGCGGCCTCTACGTTGGTATCATCAGCCATCAGTTAACTCCTATTTGGCGGGACATGTTCGTAATTGAATCAGAACATCTAGGAGTCAATGTCCACAGGGCTTCCGCAGCCTCCTTTGCTTACCAAATCATGGATTTCTCTATTAGATCAGTTGCCATCACGTCTTGTTTGCTGCGCTCGGCAACAAATCTAGCCTACAGATTGTAAGCACAACGGAAATGAAGAGGCGTCCGATACGATATCCAAAGTCACGACATCATCCTTGTTTCTCGGCGATGAAATAAGCTGCTGAGATATCGTTGCGATATCTCTTAAGCGTGCTGCGGATCGCGACCAATCGACTTCTCGCCTTGGGATCTCTCGCGACATTGCGCGCAAAACGAAACGCGCCGAAAATTCCTTCGTCGGCAACGATCCTGAGCGGATTCAAAAGCGCCATTCTGCCGAAGCCGGACCGCTTGACCTTAAATCCATAGAGGCCGAGCAAGTCCGACCATTCCGATATAGTATAGGGTCGTGCGGCGACGTGCAGAACTTCCGAGAGGTGGCGGGCAATCTCTCGCCTTTCTGCCTGCGGCATCTCGTCGGGCACCAGACAAAGCTCGTGGATCCCATAGCGTCCACCGGGTCGAAGAAGCCTCGATGCCTCGGCGACGATCTCGTGCTTGCGTGCATCCGGGTTCAGGGTCAGCATAGCTTCGCCGACGACGACGCTCGCCGAGCCGCTGTCCAATCCGGTTGCGTGGGCCTGCCCTACCCTGACCGAAGCTTGAGTGAACCACGTCATGCTTTCGGCGGCGATGCGTGCACAATCGCGATCGCGTTCCACCCCCACATAGCTCTTCGGATGTTCTGCAAGAAGCCGTAACGCTGTTCCTCCAAGCCCCGGAGCGAACTCAACAACGTCATCCAGCTCGGTTACAGAAAGTCCAGAAACGAGGTCATGCGTCATATGACGCCCACCAGGCCTGAGAACCCTCTTACCGAGACGTGCGAAAAGCAGATATGCTGGCATACGATCCACATTGAGTTCAGTACCAGGCACCGCGTTCTGATTGTCAGCAACTCTATTGCTCACAGCCGGCTCCTTATCGATAAGATGTCTTCCTGGCATCACGCTGTAGTTTCGGGGTCTCATGAAGCTCAACATGGGCCTCGAGAAGATAACCCAAACCACGCTTCGTCTTGATGAGTTTGGGAGCTGCCGGCTCAACCTCCAGCTTTCGCCGGAGACGCAAAACCGTGACGTCTATGCTCCGATCGAAGATCGCGTCGTTGTTCAGACGACACGCAGCAATCAACTGTTCGCGTGACAGGATTTGCCGAGGTGCGCGCAAAAACGCTACGAGCAGGTTGAATTCGGCCGCCGTCAATCTCTTGTCTCGACCGGCTGTTGGTTGAAGAACTCGTTGCTTTGCGTGGAGCGTCCATCCCTCGAAGGAGTAGGCTTTCGTTTCTCGTTGAACGGTAGCGTCACTTCTCCTTCGCGCGAGCGAGCGGATTCTGGGCGAGCAGCTCTCTATTCCCAAACGGCTTCGTAAGATAATCGCTTGCCCCTAGCTCGAGGCCGACGACCTTGTCAGCTTCCTCGACGCGGTTCCCACTGATGATGATCATCGGCGCATCTGAAAGTGATGCCAAAATACGAACGATGTCCAAGCCATTCTCTTGACGCATGTCGAGGTCGACAACGACGACGTCGACGACTTCTGCCAGGATAACTTTCTTGATCTGCTGACTGTCACGGGCAGAGGTGACGCGGAAGCCAAAACGAGAGAGGTAAGCCGCCGTCAGCTCGATCGCATTAGACCCATCATCTACCAGTAGAATATGTTTCATGGCGGCCGTTGCTTCCTGCTTTAATATCCCATGGGCTAACGTGGCCCACGTTATGCCGCTCCTATCCCGGCTCACAGGTATCTAGGCGTATAAACATTCATTTTAAATGCATCTTTTTATAGATACGGCGTTATGTCGCAGGGCTTGGAGCCTTCTATCTTCCTAAAGGCGAGACGCTTGGGAGATATGCAAACACGCCAAACTTAGAATGGACGCAGGTTGACAACGTCCGCATGTTTCCAGAGACGCCGACAGCTTTCCCTGGCGTGGCGGAGCGACATGAACCGCGCCGACGAACCGCTAATCGGGAATCAAGATTACGAAGCGGCGGGCGAAGCGAGGCCTTGGAGCGGGTAGATTAGTCGCGATGCGATCATGGTAAGCTCAGATCCAAACCGAGCATTCCGCTAAGCTCGAACGCAACGAAACCGACGCCGAGCAAAGCCAGTAGGAAGACAAGGGCCATCGTACTGCCGGTACGCAACAGCGCTCGTGTGTCCCCCTTCCCTCCCTGATCATAGTGCCATTTGATGGCGAAGAACATGGCAATGCCCAGCGCGAGAGCCTTGAACGTGACGAAGACGATAGGGACCCAATCCATTTAAAGACTTTCATGTGCAACAGCGACGCGCCTTATGATCTCATCTTACGGAGACGCATGCTTCATATGTGCAGCGCTGATATGTGATAGCAGCTGGTGGCCTACTGAACCGTTGTGTTGAGTACGGGAATAGCGATTTAGACCAAAGAGCTTTTTCGGTCTTGTATTATTCCACCTCCTCGGCCCGCTGATGTTTTTCTACCGGAAACCGACTGAAAGACCGCGCACAACCAAGGGCGCCTTTGAAATCCGAGTTGCTCGCTGAAAACTGATAATCAAGGTGACACCGCATACGAGATGCGGTGTCACCATAGCCTTCAATGCCCGCGTCTCGATCAAGACGACGCCCAAGAAGGTGGCCTTGGGCGATCGATGATCGCCGCTACTTCAGGCGATCGGCATACTTCTCGATAGCCTTGTTTGCGCAAGCCTCGTCCAGATTGCCGCCAGGAGCACCTGCTACGCCGATTGCGCCGATCGTTTCCTTGCCCGACTTGACCGGGACGCCACCCGCCAAAACCAGAAAGCCCGGAATATCGACCAAGCCGGCGGCTACGGGATTGTTTTTAACCGCATCAGCCATAGCGCTGGTTGGATTGCGTGACGAGGACGAGGTGAACGCTTTAGCCGTCGCGGCACCGGCGGTATGGGTGCCGGCAGCCTCAGCACGGACCAGAGCCAGCGGGACGCCGGCGCGATCCACTACCGAAGCGGTTACGTTGTAACCCTCCGCGGAGCAGGCAGCAACGGCCGACTGGGCGATTTCGACTGCCAACCCGGTGCCTATGCTTTTCTGGCTTACGGTATCCTGAGCAAATGTAGGGACAGCTAGGACGGCAACGAACGCGGTTGAAAGAAGGACGTGTTTCATTTTTTCTCCAGGGTGTCGAGTTTCCTCTTGGAGAACTTAAACCGTCATAGGTCTTGTAAAAATTGGGGCTTTCACGGAGCCGCATCCGTATAATTACGGATACCCGGCCAGCCAGAGACGCGTTTGCTCTGCCACAGCGTGTGTGCCCAATTTGACGGCCACGCTTGCGCGATGGCTATCAACGGTTCTTGCTGAGATCTCCAAAGCAGTTGCGATTTCCTTGGTGCCGAGGCCTTTCGATACGAGTTCCACAACCTCACGCTCGCGAGCTGTAAGCTGATCTAAAAGTGAGCGAACTTCGCCACGTCCAATGATCTCAGCCAGCTGATTTTCGCACTGCGTTATGGCATCCATAAGCACGTGTTCATCGACAGGCTTCGCGAAGAAATCCGTCACGCCAGCTTTGAAAGCGCGACGACAGGCTTCGACATCTCCGTGACCGGTTATCATTATCACGGGCCAATCGATCTTTAGCTCTTCAAGCTTGCTCAAAAGCTGCAAACCGCTCGTTGTCGGCATCCGGAGATCTGAAATTACGATGCCGGGCTTGGTTTTGTCGACATGCGCAAGGAAATGAATGGCATCAGGAAATCCGGCGACCTCCTTACCATATGTCGTAAGCAGGAGCGTGAGCGCCTCCCGTACCGATCCATCGTCATCGATGAGATAGATCATGCGGCACCTTCCAACGGCAGGCGGATCGTGAAGCATGCGCCGCCATTGTTACGGGCATCGATCGAACCATTCATCATTTCTATCAGGCGGGCGGATAGAGGTAAGCCTAGCCCCATCCCGTCGGCTTTCGTCGTGAAGAACGGCTCGAATATATGCTGCAGCGAAAGCGGCTCGATTCCGGGCCCATTATCGGACACCGTTATCGTGACGAGATTTCCCTCGCCCTCCACTGCGAGGGCTATCTCAGGGTCGGGGAGATGCGCTACTGCATCGGCAGCGTTGCGGATCAGGTTATGTATGACCTGTTGAAAGGCAATGACATCAATCTCAACCCAGATCGGCTTCTCCGGGAAGTTTACGTGAAGAGAAATTCCGCGCTGTTCGACATCAGACTCCACGATCCGCAGCGCGCCGCCCAACGCATCGGCAAGGCTTACCTTCTCCATTTGCGCAGCCGCGCCGGAGACATAAGCACGCATGCGGCTAAGAATATCGCCGGCTCGCTTGGCTTCACGGATGTTGGCGTCCAGCGCCTGATCGAGAATATCGGATCGGCCCATCGACATCGCCCGGCGAGCCGCCTGGCTTTGGCTCAACATTGCCGCGACCGGTTGTGCCAATTCGTGGGCTATGCCGGAAGCCAATTCGCCGAGCGCGTTGACGCGCCCGGCATGCGCAAGCTTTGCGTTCTGCTCAAGCAGCATCGCTCGTCGTTCATGCCTACGGCGCTCCCTGCTTGCCTCCAAATAGAGTACGAAAAGCCAAGCAGTTCCAGCTAATATCAGGAGGATTGGCACAACAAGTCTCGGTGGGAGCAGCTCCAAGACACCGAAGCTGCGCCCGACCTGCAGCCTCACGGGCTGATGGGCATTGTTGGATACCTGATATTTTTCCGCGGAGATGAGCGACCTTCCAACCGCCTGGTGAGAGGAGATCACCTGATCTCCCAACAGCAACGTCACGGAATATTCGGGAGGAAAGTCATCAACACCCAGCAACTCGTCGGCATCTATACGCAGTCGCAACATCCGATCCGGAGCCACGAGCTTAAAGATGTCATAGGCATTGGCGGATGCCGTGGCCCTTGTCACCACTTCTCCCACCTGCCCCAAAGTCGGCAGGCCGTCGGAATCGCGTACCAACTCGACGGCGGGCTTTTTAGCGGCTCCATACGAGACGGTGCTCACATCTTGTCCACGGATCCGTAATGTCGCGATCTCTTTGATCCGCGGGTACCGAGTGACGATGTTATCCGCTAGCCCTTGAATGTTAGACGACGGCTCGTCCGGTGACATTCTCACCATAGCCCCCAACGCTGACAGATGCGCGTCGTGTTGAGCTAATCTTTCAGCCAACAACAGATTTGTTGCACGGACCTGCTCCGAAAGCTCCGCCACTCCCCATCGATACTGATAGGTGGCGAGCAGGCATAATGCGGCGATAGCGGCAACTGCCCACGCCGCGAGAGCCTTGGGGAGAAGGTTCTTCGAGGGTAGAAAAGGTCTCATATCCGTTGCCGTCTGTAGGCCGAAGGACCCAGTTCAGAATCGGTAACTGTTCCGGATGCGCTTCAGCTGGCTGGTTAGGGCAACCATTTAGCCCAATATTCGGTCGACGTCAGCCCTCTAGCTGGCCTATCTAGATACGAACGCTGTGTCCGCGGGTAACCTTCCTCAGACTGCAAAGCGTCCCGCCATTGGATCTGAGGATCTATTGGAACGAGGCATAATAGGCAGCAGCAGCCCTGATTTCTTCCGGCGTCATAGCCCGCGCCACGTTTCTCATCTGCTGGCTGGTATCGTTTCTGCGGGCACCCGATGCGAACGCGTTCAATTGCGCCTCAATATAGGTCGCCGACTGCCCGTTGAGCCAAGGACTGCCTTCCTTCCTCTCTATTCCGCCGTGGCACGAGCCACAAGGGGCGATGCCACGCATCGGCGCGCCATTCGCGACAATCAGTGGCACTGGCGTGGAACCAGCGCCCTGTTTGGATGGAAGCCGCGGGAGGTAGGCGTAGTAGGATGCCAAATCGAGCATATCCTGCTCCGACATGTTCACCGCGAACGGGCTCATGGTCGCGTTCACCCGGGCGCCGGATTTGAAGTCGTGTAGTTGCTTGTAGATAACCGCAGCATACTGGCCAGCAAGGTTCGGAGAGTCGGCCCGGCTCACCCCTTCAGGGCCGTGACAGATCGCGCATTGCTGCGCGAGCGTTGCGCCACGCCCGATCGAAACGGCTTCCGGCGATCTGAGCCCTGCGACATCGAAGGTTGCGGAAGATACCTTGAATTCGGGCACGATAACATCTGTCGCCGACCGGCTGACCGGAAAGCCCGCAGCACTGCAGATGGCGTCCCACAAGCTTGCGAAGCGACTATCCTCATCTGCGTATGGCAGCAGGAGAAACCCGATTATGGCCGAAAGCAGAAAGATGATGACCGTTAGGGCGACACTCGTCGAAAACCAACGGTTGGCTAAACTGAAAAGGCGCTCTCCGTTCATTTTTGCACCCCAACGTAAATTGCCGGAACGGAGGTGTCACTGCGGAAGGCTAGCTGAAGGATCGGGAACCCGTAGTTGGTTGCCGTCAAACCGATCATCAGCGCGACCCACAGGCCATGACTGTTTAAGGCAACAGGCACACGTTGCGGCGGATGAACTGCGACTGCGAACTGATATTCACCTGGGTTTGCGATCGGCGATCGATGTCCACGGATCAGCACGACAAAGAACAAGATCGCTGAGACGACCAGGATTAGCCCGCCGACCGCCGAGAGGACAACCGGCATCGCTTGATCGGCAACGGCAGGATGCGAATAGTCGTAGTAGGCCATTCGCCTCGGCATCCCCAGTATCCCGACATAGTGCCAAGGAAATGTGGTGACGATCATTCCGATGAACCAAAGCCATAGCTGGAGCCGCATAAGCGAGAGATCTTGCAATTTCCGCCCGGTGAGATGGGGCCAAAGATCATAGGCAATCACGAAGTACATGATGACGATCGCGCCGCCGAAGATCAGGTGGAAATGTCCTGTGATCCACTGGGTATTATGGATCGACGCATCAAGCTGATAGCTCATGTTGATCAACCCGCCTGCGCCGCCGAACCCCAACATGATGAAGGAGAATGCGACCGCAAGCATGGTCGGATTACGCCAAGGTAGCGCCACTAGCCACCCGAATGCTCCGCGACCTCCACGCAATCTCCCGGCAATCTCGACGGAGGCGCATATCGTGAACACCGTGAGCAAGGTTGGCAGTGCAACGATTGCCGTGAAAGCTGAATGAATGAACTTGAAGCCAGCGCCGACCATCGGATCTGCGAACGTGTGATGTATGCCGATCGGCATGGCCACGACGAGGAAGAGCACGAAAGATATCCGAGCCATCGAGTCACTGTAGAGCTTCCCCCGATCGCCCTCGGAACGATCGTGTAGTAGGCGATATAGGTCGGGAACAGCCAGAAATAGACGATGGCATGCAGGGTCCAAGAGAAGAATACTCGAGCAAGGCCAGCGTCGATTGTCGAGCGAAGTCCGACTGCTACAGGAATTATTTGAAAAATAAGCTCAAGCGAGGCACCGACGGCAGTCCATCCCCACAGAAAGGATCCGGCGACATTCGCATACATCGCCAACGGGACCGGCGCTCCCGGGTTGGAGCGCTTCCATCGGGCGAGGTTGATGGGCATCAACGCCACCCAAATCCATGACCCGACCACAACGAGTACGACCCCTATATAGTAGAAGGGGTTGCCGATCATCGGCGGATAGAAGGTATACAGAACGGAAGCAAGGCCGGCAGACACAGGGATCATCGCCATTATGGCCCCGACGAGGATCATCCAGATGCCCGTCCAGGCCCAGCGGATGCCGTAGAGTGTCGTCTTCAGCGCGCTCTCAGTGATGGCATAGCCAAATCCCATCGCAATCAGCGTTGGGAAAACGTAGCCCATGATAGTTCCATGGGCTGTTACCGACCGATAGTACCACTCGGGGTTACCGATCCACGACGCCAATGGGCTACGGATGAACATTTGCCATGCGCCCAGCAACAGCGCGAAACCGAACACGCCAAAGGCAAACCAGAAATGTGCGAGGATTAGACGTCGACTATTTAACACAGCTGATCCTCTGCTTGCCTGCTGAAAGCGCCTTGAATTCTTCGCGCTCGACGACCTTCACCATCGCCCACATTCCTTCGTGTCCCACGCTGCAGAACTCCTGGCACGGCATCAGGTGATCACCGGTTTTGGGAAAACGCGCCACTTGCTCCGAGACGTATCCGGGAACAAGCATCGCATTGACGTTGGTCTGCTGGATGATGAGGCCATGGACGACATCGGCGCTCGTTCCTCTGATCGTCACTTTCGTCTCGACCGGCACGACGATGCATTGAGGGGTGAAGGAGTATTGTTGAGCTACGACCCGCAGCGTAACGGAACCGTCAGGCTCTACGGCAGACCCGAGGTTCGTTTCGACAAACTCACCGGATAAATGAATTCTCTCCGGATCGATTAGCTCGACCCGACTTTGGGGCATCGTCGCTTGATGTATGCCCGCAACGGCGGCCATAGCGGTCAGGAAAACGATGATGAGAATTGAGATTGCCGCCCACCGCCGCTCTATCTTCTCAGCGACAGCAGCGCTTTCAGATCGGTGCTCGCCAACGGTCATGGTGCGGCACCCCTTGGGAGAAATACGAGCCAGTAGAACAGGAGCCACATGGCGACAACAACGAAGGTCGCTATTCCCGCTACAACTATCGCGCCATGAGGTCCGCTCGTCACGATCGAGATCGACTCTCGCGTCATGCACACCAGGATCTCGATCTGGACCTTCTGTGTTAATCATTGTTTTCCTCACTGAAGCGGTGCTGACCGCAGCTGATTGGCTTCCGCGGCACTCACCGGTGCGCCGGCATTTCCCCATGACGTGCGGATGTAGCTGACAACTGCCGCAACCTCGTCGTCCGAGAGGCTAATCGAGAACGGCGGCATTCCGTGCGGCATCGGATTGCCGTAAGTGCCGGGCGGATAGCCACCATTGAGGACCATACGAATTGCGTTGACGGCAGAATCCATTTGGATCGACTGATTGCCCGCGAGTGGAGGATAATGGGGCGGCCTGCCCTCGCCGTTTACGCCATGGCAGCTTGCGCAGTCGCGGTCGTACACGGCCTTCCCGAGGCTCAAGAGAAGACTGCTTTCGGCATGCGGAAGCCGCGAGGTTACTGGTTTCGGACTGTCTTGAGCGATGCTCTTGAGGTAGACGGCCATAGCCTTGGTGTCGGCATCGTTCAGGTACTGAAGACTGTTGTAGACGACGTCCGCCATCGGCCCGTAAACCGCACCGCGGTGGGAAATTCCCTTCTGCAAGAGATCGGTGATCTCTTCGATACTCCATAGCCCGAGACCGGCTTCCTTGTTGGACGTCAGAGACGGCGCGTACCAATTCTGGTTCGGGATCAGGCCGCCCTTGAAGGCGTCGGACTCCGAGTTTCCGCCAAGTGCATTGATCGGCGTGTGGCACATGCCACAATGGCCCAGGCCCTCGACAAGGTAAGCGCCCCTGTTCCACTCAGCCGACATCGCCGGGTCGGGCTTGTAGGTGCCCTGGCTGAAAAAGAGTGTTCTCCAGCCCAGGATGAGAGTCCTGTTATTGTAGGGGAAGTCCAGATCGTGCTCCCTATTCTCCCTGGAGACAGGCTCAATGGAGCGCAGATACGCATAGATCGCATCACTGTCTTCACGAGTGACCTTGGTATAGGAAGCGAAGGGCATTGCCGGATAGAGAAGACCTCCATCCGGAAACCGCCCTTCATGCATGGTCCTGTAGAAGTCGTCAGCTGTCCACTTCCCGATCCCGGTTTCCGGATCAGGCGTTATGTTCGAGGTGTATATCGTACCGAACGGCGTAGGCATCGCCCGTCCCCCGGCGAAAACCTTTCCCTCGGGAGCGGTGTGGCAAGCGATACAATCGCCTGCGCGTGCCAGATACTCACCCTTCTCGATGATATTAGACGGGTTGCGGTCTTCCGCCTTTGCCTCGGTTCCCAGACAGATGCCGAGGAGAGCAGCTACAGCAGACCGGAAAACCAGCTCAGAAGTTCGTGCCAGGGAGCGTTTCATTGCTGCACCTCCGATGGCTGGCTGCCGCATGCGAGAGGTAGCGAGAAGCTCCCGACAGCTGCGGGCACAGGGTTTTCGGGTGCAGGTAAGGACGCCAGCCAGGCGGCTAGCGCGCGAACATCGTTCTCCGTCAGGTGTCCCGCGACAATCTGCATACAGTCAGGTGACAAAGCCGTGCGTGTTCCATAGCGCCAGCCACCGAGTTGAGCGCTCAGATAGCTGGCCCTCAGCCCTAAGAGACCGGGAATGCCGGGCTCCTGCCCTGTGAGTGAAGAGCCATGGCAAGCCACGCAGGCAGGAATACCACGATCAATGTCGCCAGCTGTAGCGAGCATACGACCGTGATCCTTGACGGCGTCGCTCACCACGATCGGGTCCGGCGGGGGCTGTGGCGGACGTTGTTCCGCAAAATATTCGGCAATCTGTTTCAGGTAAGGATCCGGCAGAAACTGCAGGAGATAATTCATCGGCGGGTACTTTCGCCGACCGTTCCTGAAGGCAACGAGTTGGTTATAGAGGTAGCCGGAAGGCTTCCTGCCAATCTGGGGAAGTAAGGATCGTTCGTGCCCTTACCCTGCGCTCCGTGGCACGGCGTGCAAGCCTGTACCCGCTCCGCCATGCCTTGAGTATCCGCGGTCTGCGCTTCCACCGTCGCAATGCTGGTGAGAAGCGTGATGGAACAGAGACCTATGAATAGGATCTGGGTCTTCATGGCACACCGATGCTGCAGGCAAACGAGCGCCTCCACTGAAACGTGGCGACAACCTGTGCCTTTCGAAGAACGTGCCTCACCAAAGACGCTGGTGTCAGGCGCTGGAAATCACTGAAACAATCAATACAACACGTAACACATGATCATATTACTACGACACATATACGAATGTATACGTGCATTCGCCCGAGACCTTGCCCGTATTAGACCTATTCGACAGCGGTAGCGGTCTCCTCCTCACTCACAGGTGAATAGATGCTCGGCTGCGCCAAGGCCTTCAGCCTCAATGACGACGATCGCGATGAATGTTCATCTTCGACTAACTAGCCAGATGAGGTACGGAGCCCCGACCATCGCGGCGAAGAGC
Source organism: Terrirhizobium terrae (assembly GCF_030323265.1). Classification (GTDB taxonomy): domain Bacteria; phylum Pseudomonadota; class Alphaproteobacteria; order Rhizobiales; family Rhizobiaceae; genus Neorhizobium. Next base: position 159,094 of record NZ_CP104990.1, on the reverse strand, counting down.
CCTAGCGGCAACTCGTAGGGGAATGTGACTGTCCTTGCCCCGAAATCGGCAAAAGCCATGATCAATGCCCCCAAAACGAAAGATGATACCAGATGGTCTCGTGCGGACACGAACCCAGCCCGCATCACAATATGGGGCGCGATAAGCCCCACGAAACTTAAAGGTCCGACGAGCACCGACGCTGCGCCGGTTGAGAGGCCACACAACGCAAGTATGGTCACCCTGCTGCTCACGATCGGGATACCGAGACTGTGCGCAGTGGCTTGACCTAGCGGGAGGACAGTCAGCCAACGGACAAGCGTAATCGTACCGAGCATGACCAGAATCGACAGGGTCGCGAGGAGGATCGCAGTGGCAGGGGTTGCGGCGGAGGCTGAACCACCGATCCAAGCGAGAATCTGCCATGCTCGTTGATCTCCCGCAGCCATGAGGACCGCCAACATCGATGAGCTCAAGGAACTGACCGCAATCCCCGCCAGAAGCAGCTTTTCCGGAGGGAGATTGTGGCTGCGAGCAAAAGCCAACACGACCGACATAGCCGCCAGCCCTCCCAGCGCCGCTCCAATGACGAGGCTGTAAGGGCCGCCCGCGGGAACGAGAGTCAGCGAGGCCGCAAACCCGAGCCCCGCACCACCACTCACCCCAATTACTTCTGGGCTGGCCATTGGGTTTCCGGTCATCCGCTGTAGGATTGCCCCCGTCAGCGCCAAAAGGCCTCCTGCTCCCGCGGCGGCCAATAAGCGGGGCCAGCGCAACTGAAGAAGTTCTCCCGCTTCAGTATAGGACAGGACGCGCCAGATCTGTCCATCGTTGCCGACAAAAAACGCCAGGGCCAGAATGATCGGGAGGAAGGCTAGGAATCCGGCCATACCGCTTGCAAATTGGAGACGTCGCGTGTTGCCATGAGATGGGGCCGTTGCCGGCAGCGTTCGCACTTTAGGCAACAGCCATAGTAATACAGGACCGCCTATCAGTGCGGTGACGGAACCGGTAGGGAAAGTCTCGCCGGTCGCGCCAGATACCGCCTGCACCGCTCCATCACATAGCCAGAGGAACAAACCGCCTGCCAAGGGGAAAGTGCGAGTACGGCTGACGGCCTGCGTATGCCACATCCGCGCACGATTGCGGAGGCGGCCAATCCGACAAAACTGACCAAGCCGACGTTTGCGGCAACCAAGCCAGCTAAAACCGTAGCAACGATCGCGGCCGCCAATCTTATACCGCGCAGGCTGACACCGAGGGACGTGGCGCTGGCGTCACCAAGTCCCAACAGCAATAAGGGTCGGACAAGCAGCAGCGCAAAAGCCATGCCAATCACAAGCTCGATTGACAGCGCATTGAATGCAGACCAGTCCTGCTGGCTCAACGAGCCACCGTTCCACGTTATAAGCGACATCAAATACTCGCCCTGAGCGAGAGTGAGCGCAGATGACAAGGCAACAGCCGTGACACCGACCAGCATGCCGGACACGACCATGGTGACTGGCTCGAAGGCGGATCTCCAACCGAGCGCAAAGACGATCGTTGCGGCAGCACCAGCACCCGACAGGGCGACCAGAGTGCGACTGCCATCCAGGAACTCCGGGAAGAAAAGCGTCGCTACCACGATCGTGAGCTGTGCGCCGGCAGATATGCCGAGCGTTGATGGATCCGCAATTGGGTTGCGCAATAACTGCTGAAGCAGTGCTCCCGATAGCCCCAATGCGGCACCGGCGACTACCGCAACCCCGGCTCTCGGGAAAATTCCATAGAGAAGTATGATCTCGTCGAGTGTTGATGGTCCATAACCGAAAAGGGCATCGGGCCAATCCGATATCCTCAAATGCTGGCTCGCAGTTAGCAAGAAGAGAACCAACGCACTGAGAAGTGCGGTTCCGCCAACGATGACCGCCTGTCTCATTGCTCTTGCCCGCCCTCGGCCAACAGTGCCTCACTGAGGAGGCGGGCAAACCGCATCCCCGCAATCACGCCGCCGTAGGGATTGATGTTATCGAGCATCAAGATCCTGTGCTCCTTAACCGGAACTAGAGAGTTCCAGATCATGCTGGTCTTCAAGCCACTTCGCGCTTCGACAGGTATCTCGGAAACGATGACAATGCGCGCATCTTCTCGGGCGGCCAGTTGTTCGATTGGTACAGGAGCCGCGAAAGTATAGCGGGACCTATCTGTCCATGCGTTCTGCAGACCCATTCTGGAAAGAACATTGCCGAACATGCTATCCGACCCGAATACGCGAACATGCCGGGCATCGCCTACATTGACGAGATAGAACGGCCTGCCAGCAAATTGCGCGAGACTTTCGCGATACTCCTTCAACTGGGCCTCAATGCCTGCAAGCACCTTTGATGCTTCATCCTGCCTGTGCAGTCGCTCTGAGAGACGTTGGATGGCCGAAACAGCTTTTTCAAATGGCGGCTCGCCTCGTATGTAGAAAGGCAACGAGATGATCGGCGCGATCCGCTCCAAAGCGGCCTGATGCCGTGTGTAGAATGGAGAAAGCAGGATCAAATCGGGCTTTAAGAGCTGAAGAAGCTCGAAGTTGGGGTGCCCCGCAGACCGAGATCTATCACGGTCTGAGGGATTTCCGGCTCAATGGCATCCTTGCGGAACTGAATAAGTTCAGTCGCAGCCACGGGCATCACGCCCAGGGATATCGCGGTTTCGAGCATCGCCCAGTCGATTGCGGCAAGTCGCGGCTCGCCTACGGCCAAGGCCCTGCCACCGACCAAAGAAGCAGCGACGCCGAGAACGAATTCTCGACGCCCCAAATGCACCGGTGATTTAAGATCCAAGGGTTTACCAGGTATAGCTGAGCTTCCCTATGACAGTGCGACCATCACCGTAGTAGCAGCCGAACGTGCTGCAGCTCGCAACATATTTTTCATCGCCAAGGTTTTGGAAATTAAGCGATCCCTTGATGTTATCCTTGCGATAGGTCAGCGCGGCATCGAACAAGGTCACACCATCCAGGTCGAAAGTGTTGGCACTGTTTCCAAAACGCTGCCCCACGTAGCGAACGCCGCCACCAATACCAAACCCGTTGAGGGCAGTATCTTCCTGGAAGGTATAATTTACCCACAAGCTTGCGGCGTTACGTGGAACGTTCTCGACGCGATTGCCGTCATCAGCGCCCGCGCCGATTTCAGCATCGGTGTAAGTATATGCGGCCCGCAGGTCGAGACCTTGAGACAGGCTAATCACGCCCTCAAGCTCGACGCCTTTGACACGCACTTCACCGATCTGCTGTGTAACACCTTCAACGGTACGGAGCACATTGGTCTGCTTAAGGTCATATACGGCAGCTGAGAAGAAGCCGTTCCAGCCGTCGGGCTGGTACTTGATCCCCGCTTCCCACTGCTCCCCTTCACTCGGCTTGAAATCCGCGCCTGCCGAGCTCGCGACCGGATCAAAAGACGTCGCGTAGCTAATGTAGGGGGCGATTCCGCCGTCGAACAGATAACTCAGGCCTGCGCGACCGGTCAGCTTGTGGTCGTCCTGATCAAGCGAGCGAGAAACGCCGGTGAGCCCGTTCGTCGTGGAACCGCGCGTCGACGCCCAGTCCTGGCGAAGGCCAAGAGTAGCGCGCCAGTTATCATAGGCCAACTCATCCTGAACATAGATGCCGACCTGTGACAGGTCACTTTTGACCTTGGTATCGAGTGTCGGCGCCAGAAGCGAGATCGGTCCACCGTAGCTCGGATCCAGCACATCGAGCGGTGTCGCGCGGAAGAAACGGGTCCGTACATTGTTGTCGAAGTAGCGATAGTCGAGGCCGAGAAGAACCTTGTGATCGACTGCAGCCGTCGAAAACTCCGCCGTCAAGTTGTTGTCGACGTTAAACGTATTCAGGTTTTCGTCTTGGAAGGTCGCTGTTCGCGCCAGCGTGCGGCCGTCAGCTCCAAGTCCTGCGGACGCCATTCCGAGCGCTTGATAATTCCAGTCGAAATTCGTGTAGCGAAGGTTTTGCCGAAACGTCCATATCTCGCTGAAGCGATGCTCGAACTCATATCCGAAATTGGTCAACGTCCTGCTGGAATCGTCAAAGCTTTCATCGCCGACGAAAAAGTCGCGCGGAAGTTTGAAATCCGAGTTTCCCAGAACGTATTGCGGCGGAAGGCCGGAAGGGCTGCTCGGGTTGTCGTGCTGAACGCTGGCGAGAATGGTGAGCGATGTATCTTCATCCGGCTTCCACGTCAGCGCGGGGGCGATGAAGTATCGGTCATTGTCCAGGTTATCCGTCTGTGCGCCGGCAGTCTTCGCGAGACCTGTCAAACGGTAGGCGAACGCCTCGTGGTTGGGGATCACGCCGCCGAAATCAAAGAAAGCACCGTAATTATCGTAGCTGCCGACCTGCGTTCCGACCTCACCGAAGTTCTCGAACTGCGGACGTTTACTGACCTGATTGATGATGCCGCCCGGATTTCCTTGACCATACATGACGGAGGCAGGACCACGAAGGACATCGACCCGTTCGAGACCGTAGACTTCAACGGTCGGCGCGCCCGCCGTGCGCATCAGCTTGAGGCCATTCAGATATTGCAACTGCCTGCCATCGAAGCCGCGGACGATCGGGGAATCGAAGCGGGGATCGGCCCCAAACGGCTGGCCGACGACGCCTGCACTGTAGTTCAAGGCCTCACCAAGGGTCTGAGCCGCCTGTGCTTCGATCTGATCCCGCGTCACCACAGAAATCGACTGCTGCGTTTCGAGAATAGGCGTTCCCGTCTTGGATGCCGTGGCGCTGGTCTTTGCGACGTATCCGTCAACGGGGCCGCGCGGGTCGCCTTCGCCTTGTCCCTGGATCACGATCGGCGCGAGCGTCGTATCCTGCTGCTCCTGTGCTATCGCTATCCCAGCGCCGGAAACGGCGAACGCGACAGCTGTCGTGACAAGAAGATGGTTTCGAAAAAGCTGCATGCCGCCCCCGCGCGCAAAATCTGGACAAAATCGATCATCTTTCTATCGACAGCGGGGCATCAAATCCAATAAACGAAACCATCTTTTTTCAGAAGCAGCGCTTCTATTAGGTATACCTTGACGATTATAAACGCGGGTTTTCGATGAAAACAACGGGCAGACAGCGTGCGACAAACTTCGAGCTGAGGCACCTGAGATATTTCATCGCTATCGTAGAAGAGCGGAATTTCGAACGCGCCGCCGCAAAGCTCGGCATCGCGCAACCCGGTCTCAGCCAACAGATAATTGCTCTTGAGGCTATTATCGGCCTTCCGTTGCTTGACCGGTCGAAGAGGTCAGTGAACCTTACACCAACCGGGCAAGCTCTCTATGAAGACGCGATGAAGATCGTCGCACAAGCAGATGCTACGCTTGCTCAGCTCAAAAGGGTCGGACGCGGAGAGTCGGGGAGGATCACCGTCGGCTACGTCGCTTCGGCAGCATATTCGGGAATCCTTACAGAATCCATTTCCTCATTTCGACGCGGTTTGCCGGATATCGAACTCCAGCTCGTTGAGATGGAGATGAGACAGCAGCTAGAGCGGATCAAAGATGGGGAGGTCGATTTTGGCTACATCCGCCCTCCTGCTCCAATTTCATCGGAGTTGAGCTCCATGATCGTGTTAAAAGAGCCGTTGGTCATAGCACTGCCTAGCGCACACAGATTGGCGGCCAAGACCGCAATTAGCCTTCCGGACCTCCACTCGGATACATTCATCACCCCGCGCCAACCCTCGGATATCGGTTTCCACGCGAATACTCTGGATGCCTGCGGTGAGGCTGGATTCAAGCCCAAAATCAACGCGACAGGGCGCGACTTCACCACCATTGCCAGCATGATAGCTGTTGGTATCGGGATAGCCTTGGTGCCCAAGAGTTTGGATTGCCTACGGCTACCTGGCGTCCGCTACCTGCCGCTGTTGGACAACGACGTTAAGACCGAACTTGCAGTCGTCTACCGAAAGAATGAAAGCAATCCCGCTGTTAAGGCCTTTATAGCCCACCACCGAGCTGTTCGGGAGGGGGCGCGCCCGTCACCTCGGGCGCAGCGGGAAAATTAGCACACCTTTGTATAACTGCCGGCCCCACCGGCGTTCGAGTTATCTTACACTCGTCGCCAAGTCCTCCCAGCCCCACCGCGGCGACGTGCTCGGGTAAGTCCCCCTCTCGTGACCTGAGCAGCGGACTTTGGTCCGCTTTGCCGCCCCGTGACAGGGGCGGCTTTTTCATGACCAACTTCCTGCAGCTACGATCAAAGCGGCCCAGCGCGACAAGCGGGTAAACCTAAGCTCATCTATCTTCCGTGCTGCAGAGGCTATCTGATCGCACTGTGACACGGTCACTTTAAACTCTCGTTTGAGGCTCTATCCAAAAATCAGGAGATTATCGGAGAGCCTGCAGAAGGGCATTGTTGGCTTCTATCCTGCACCAATTTTCCAGAACATGGGCGGTGCTTCCGTTGGAGAAAGTTTCCATGGCAAACGGCTCGAACTCAGCGACCGCTGTCGCGGTGCCATCAATTGGTGCTGGCGCAATATTATTGCTGTTGGGCGCAATGACAGTCGTCTTGACTGATGCAATCGCCGGAACTGCACTTTCGATGGCTCGTCTGGACATCATGGGCAGCACCCATGCCTCTGCGGACGAATTCGCCAAGCTTGACTATGGTTATACAGCCGCAAAGCTTATCGCTTTCGTCCTAACGCCGTGGCTCGCGGGCGTATTCAACCTCTATCGAAGCGTGCTGTTCGCAGCCGTCATCATGACTGCCGCGTGCTATGGAGCCGCCTACACTGAACACCTCGATCTGATGTTTGCGCTACGACTTGCGCAGGGCCTGAGCGGCGGCGTTTTGCTTGTCGGTGCTCAAGCGCTTCTTTTCCGCGTATTCCCACTGCGGCAACAGCCTGTTGTCCAGAGTTTCTACGCGATCGGTTCGGTGGTCGCCCCTGCGACGCTTGCGCCATACATGCAGGGATGGCTAATCGATCAGATCGATTGGTCCTTTATTTTCCTCTGCTCCGTTCCGTTCGGCATTGCAGGGCTCCTTATGCTTGCGCTGGCTCCACAAGCCGAAGAGGTGGACAGTGCGAAGGTAGAACTCGATCCGTTGGGGCTGGCACTGTTTGCGGTAGCTGCATTTACTCTAACCTTCGTACTCAACCAGGGTAACAGGTGGGATTGGTTCAACGACCGAACAATTATCGTCGCGACAGCAGTTGGACTAACCGCATTAGCGGTTCAGATTCTTCGACAGATATACACTCCCTCCTCTGCGACGCTGTTCAACTTCAAGATTTTCCGGAACGGCAATTTCGACTTCGGTGTAGCCGCCAGTCTCGCCGCGGGTTTCGCGCTGCTCGGTAGCAGCTATGCGATCCCGTCGTTCGCGGTATCTGTCCTCAAGATGACGCCGACTGCGGCCGGCAGCCTGCTGCTTCCGAGCACCCTTTTCTTCATCGGATCGCTATTTCTTACAGCCTTCATCATCCAAAAGCTGAAGCTACCTGGCATCGTCACGGTGCCCTTCGGCATTCTCGGTTTGATGCTGGCGATGTGGCTCTTGTCCGGCTCCAGTAGCGGAAGCGGGATACCCGACATGACGCCGGCAATACTGATCAGAGGCGCAGCTCTCGGCTTCCTGTTTTTGAGCATCACGCTGGTCACAATGATGAGCCTGGACAAGTCGGTTCTTATATTCGGGATTGCTCTATTCAATGTCGGTCGCCAGATGGGTGGCCTCGCCGGGATTTCTTTTCTCCAGACCTTCATCGAAGATCAGACTGCCTACAACCGAGCGATACTCGCTGCCCACATCATGCCGGGACGCCAGGAGGTTATCGACCGGATCGGTTCTCTGGCTCACGTACTCACCGCTCGCGGCATGGAGTCCGGGCTTGCCGTGAAGTCGGCGGCTTCCCTCATCGGAAAGCAGGTGGCTCTCCAGTCGACAACCATAGCCTTCGACACAGCGTTTTTCGCAATCACGCTATTCTTTTTCGGAGCTGCGCCATGCCTTGTCTTATGGAAGATCGCGCTTGGACGCATCCTTCCGCCTAAACAGTGAAATGGCCTTTGATTGGGATATGGTATCTTCCTGTATAGTGTCTGCGTCGATAGGCGATGATTAGATTGGCTGCATCACCAACGAGATGACGCAGCGATGAATCTTAACGGCAAGATAGCATCTTACCAGCAACCATCAGATGCTACAGTTGTTATTGCTGATCCCTTTTTTGAGAAAAGCTGCTTCTTTGGCCTCAAGATTGGCGGAGCATAGCTGTCATGTGGTTGCTTGTTCGACGATCTGTGATGCGGTGGCTGCCTTTCGGGAGACTAAGCCGGCTTTCGTTTTGACGGAGCTGAGGTTTCCGGACGGTCCGGGCTTGAACCTCATTCGTTGGATATCCGCTCAGCTACCGGGAACAAGAACAATCGTGCATACCTGGTTTGCGGACATCCCAACTGCAGTCTCTGCGGTTAAGGCGGGAGCACAAGACTTGGTACCGAAACCCACAGACGAGGAATTCCTGCTCAGTATTCTTTTGCACGGATCCGCCAATATCCCTCCGGATTGCAGGATCGAACAGCCTGATCGTCTAAGACGAGAATATATCGAGCATGTCGTCAATGTCAGCCGGTCGAATGTATCGTTAGCCGCTCGTCAGCTTCAGCTCGACCGACGTTCGCTTCAAAGATTGCTGAGCCGTAGCGGTATCAACCCATCGCCACGATGACATCGGAACGGGATCTATCACCTGAAGTGCAGATCATTTGGTCAGGCTCGGCGTCATTCGCTCCCGCATGAAGCTCATAATTCCTCTTCAGAGCTTCCGCGGCGCTTATCGACGGGCACTCTGATGTCCTCTGTCGCAACGTATCTTAGCTGATCCGTACCATCGGTGACCGCATCATATATCACTTGCGCGACATGCTCACTTGTAGCCCGCCCGCTTGACCATGTCCAAGCGTGGCGCAGAGCGGGCAGGCAGTTCGTGGATCGGCACTACGACGTCCCGACACAAACAGTCTGCCCGGATAAGTCGCAGCCGTTTAACACGTGTTTTGACTGCAATGTCCGTTGCAGCGCTTCACCTTAGGGTGGCAACTTCCATAACGGCCTCTGCGAAGGCCTGTGGTGCCTCCTGGGGCAGGTTATGCCCAACACCCTTCACCACATGATGAAGCCTCCTCGCCGAGAATTTGGCCGCGCTCGACTTCCCGTCAGTCGCGGGAACAACTCCGTCGGAATCGCCATCAAGCGTTACTGTCGGTACGGTGATGACCGGCTGTGCTGCCAGTCGGGCTTCAAGTTCGCCATATTGTGGATAGCCTGCCGCCCCACCTAGTCGGTGACGATAGGAATGGATCACGACATCGACGTAATCGGGATTGTCGAACGATGGCGCAGAACGCTCAAATATCTCCTTGCTGAACTGCCATGTCGGCGAATTATCACGCCACATGAGTTCAGCAATGTCCCGACGGTGAGCACTCAGCCCCGCCCTGCCCCGTTCGGTTTGAAAATAGAACTGGTACCAGAAGCCTCGCTCCACCCTTGCCGGGGCAGGCAGATGCGCCTTGGCAATGTCCTGAATAAGATACCCGTTTACCGATACAAGCCCGATGCAACGTTCTGGCCAAAGTGCGGCGGCGACACAACCAGCTCTACCACCCCAGTCGTATCCGGCGAAAATCGCCTTCTCGATGTGAAGGGCGTCCAAAAACTCCACTAGATCCTGACCGATTGCCGCTTGCTGGCCGGACCGCGGCGTCGTCGCATCAAGGAATGTGGTGGCACCGTGACCCCGAAGATGAGGTACAATTGCACGGAACCCCTTTGCCGCCAAAGGGGCGCGACGTCGACATAGCTCTGTATGTCGTATGGGAAGCCGTGCAGCAGGATGACCGGTTGCCCGTCAGCAGGCCCCAACTCATAATACCCTACATTCAGCACACCCGCCCTGATCGTTTTGAGAGTTCCAAAAGAACCTTGGCTCATAGCGTCACCTTCTGCTGCAGTCGCCGCTTTAGAGGATGCAATCTGGAACGAAACGGAGGCGACACCAGCTGAGCCCGCGATCAGAAGGTTGCGCCGGCTCAGTGCGTATTTGTTGAACATTCAATCTCTCCATTGGCCTGGGCTACGATGGCGAAGTCCCGCTGATACAAGCGCAGCCCTACTTGGATGTCGCAGCATCTTCGATAACCTTGGCGACGACCGCCGGGTGAGAGACCATGACGACATGAGACCCACCCTTCACGACCACCGTCTCCTTGGAGTGCGCTCGTTCAGCCATCCATGAAAGGACTTTCGGCGGAATGTTCTTGTCCGCATCGCCGTATACGAACCAGGACGGGATGTTCTTCCAGGAGGCTTTCGCCGATGGTTCGCCCAACGCGGCCTCGGTCACCGGGCGCTGCGTTGCCGCCATAATCCTCGCCTCGTCCTTGGAGACATCTGCTGCGAACTGATCGTGAAACTTGTCCTGGTCAATGTAGAGGTCTTTCTGACCACCTTCGAGTTCGACGGCGTTGCCAAGGGTACCTGCCAATGTGCTCCCGGGGAATTTTCCAGAAAGCTGGGCCGCGCTCTCTCCTTCCTCCGGCGCAAAGGCTGCGACAAAAACCAGGGCTTTCACATTGCCTTCTGTCGGCACAGCGTCGTTGATTACGGAGCCGCCGTAAGAATGGCCAACGAGCACAACGGGGCCGCTGACGCCGGCCACTACGCGTCTGACGTAGTCTGCGTCAGATTTGACGCCTCGCAGCGGGTTTGCCACCGCGATGACGGGGAAGCCCTCGTCCTCCAGTCTGGTGATCACCCCACCCCAGCTCGATGCGTCCGCAAAGGCGCCGTGGACGAGCACAACCGTTGGCTTGGGGTCGGCCGCATAGCCAGGCAACGCAGCCGCTGTGAGAAAGGCGGCGATATATGTCGTTCTGAAAGGCTTCAACATTTCAACTCCTTAAGTTGTGAGGGGAACGCAGCCGCCGACACGGAGAAAATCGCTTGACCGAAGTGATGAGCGACGGTAGCCGCGCCATCGCCTAAACCTCCCCAATGCATTGGATGTGGGGCAGGTCATGCTGAATCTAGTCAATCCAAGCAATCGAGTAAGCTATACAGAGGTGTGCCAGCTCAGCATCGCTCGTCTGAGCGTGTTAGCTCCAGGACGGAGCAGACCGGACGCGTATATGCGGTCAAACCCGTGTTGCATCGGCGCGCCAAGAGGGAACGCGCGAGAGCAATTCCCGAACCTCCAGGTAGTTCAGGTCGGGAATTGCGGCAAAGTGGCGAAACGTTCAACAAGTAGATCGATAAACAACCTGACCTTGTTTGGCAGGTGATTGCGATTGGGGAAAATGGCACTCACGGTGAATTCGACGCCGCTGTACTCTGTCATCAATCCCACGAGCCTTCCCGCGGCGATGTCTTCGCTGACTACCGGACCTGGAGCCAGGAAAATCCCATGCCCCCTCACGGCAAGGTCGCGCAGGAGATCCGCACTGCTTGAGACAACATTGCCTTTAATCCGAGTTTCTATGATCGAACCTGCGCTATCCACAAAGCGCCAAAGGTCTCCATAGGCATAGAGTGCATAGCGCAGACAGTTATGATTTATCAGATCCCCCGGTACGGTCGGCGCTCCGTGCTGTACGATGTAGTCCGGTGAACAGACCGCAACATGCTTCCACGTCGCAAGCTTGCGGGCAATGAGATTGGAATCCGGTGTGGTCATTCGGATCGCCAGATCATATCCCTCGTCGACCATGTCGACCATGCGCTCACCAATATCGGCGCTTACCGTGACTCCCGAATGCTGGTGGATGAATTCCGAAACAATCGGTGCAAGGATCTGGATCATGGAAGCATTCGTGTAGATCCTCAGTTGCCCACGAGGCGTAGAGCTAAGGGCGCCTGCAGCGGCATTAGCCTCTTCTAGATCCATCAATATGGCGGATGACCGCTCGTAATATAGTCGCCCGGTCTCGGTGAGACTAACCTTCCTCGTCGTCCGTTGCAGAAGGAGAACACCGAGGCTTTCTTCCAAGGCCTTGATATGGTTGGCCACCATTGTCGTGGACATGTTCAGCTTGCGGGCAGCGGCTGAAAACCCACCCGTTTCAACCACGCGGCCAAAAACCTCGAGACTCGTCAGTCTGTCCATAACAAATCCAACTATAAACCTATGCTTGATAATCCTTTCATATCTTCGCCGATTATCACAGGCTGATTTTCTCTCCATTTAGTCGTTCGGACGGGCATCGTTGCCCGCCTCATGTACGGTCAGGAGACGGAAGATGGTTGAACTGCCCCGCCTAGAAACATTCGGCGGATCCCAGAATGGGCTGCGCGTGGTTGCGAAAGCTGATGCTCCTCTTCCCCCAAGCAACACCGCCGTGGAAACCGTTGTAGCCCCCGGAAACGCAAGACCTTCAGACTTATAGTCCTATCTTCGGCCCTACTCGCGGGGACTGTATTTGTTACGCAGACGGTCTACCAAAACATGGTCATCGATCGTTTTATCGAGGAAACTGACAACGCTTACGTTAAAGCGGATGCTACCGCTGTCGCGCCCAAAGTTTCCGGGTATATCAGGGAGGTTCTGGTTAACGACAATGAAGTAGTTGTTGCCGGACAGCTCCTGGCAAACATCGATGACAGGGATTTCCAGATCGCGCTATTGCAGGCCAAAGCCGACTTGGAGGCCGCCGATGCTGCAATCAGGAACGTGGAGACGCAGATAACGCTCCAACATTCTCTAGTCGATCAAGCAGAGGCCGCACTGAAATCATCGAAGGCCGCCCTCGCTTTCGCGCGAACTGAGGCGGAGCGGTCGGAAAAGTTGATCACCAATGGAGCTGGAACGCTATCACGCGCAGAACAGACAGCCTCGGCACGGGACCAAGCCGATGCGGCCGTGGCACGCGATGCGGCAAATGTGGTCGCTACAAGAAATCGAATTCCAGTACTTGAAACGCAAAAGAATCAAGCGGTAGCACAGCGCCATAGAATCGAAGCGCAGGTGGCGCAGGCTGAACTCAACCTATCCTACACCCGGATAATCGCACCTGTGGGCGGCACAGTCGGAGCAAGAACGCTCCGCGTAGGTCAACTGGTGAACGCCGGGACGCAATTGATGGCAGTCGTGCCGCTACACTCGATATACGTCGTTGCAAACTTTAAGGAAACACAACTGACTGACGTGAAGGCCGGGCAACCCGTCAGCATGCGCATCGACAGCTTTCCAGGTGTCGAGGTTCGCGGCCATGTAGAGAGCTTGTCACCAGGCAGCGGGTCCGAATTCTCTCTCCTTCCTACAGATAACGCTACGGGCAATTTCACGAAGATCGTTCAGCGCATCCCGGTGAAAATATCTGTCGACGAAGGCGTTCTCTCTGGCAAGTTGCGGTCGGGCATGTCCGTCATTTCACGGATCGATACCTCCAATGGCAGGTCCGCTACCGCCGGCCTCTGGTCAAACAATCGATAGGTATACGTCGGTCTAGATAGATCTGCCGGCACAACCCGGTATCATTGTAAGCGCATATCGCGATCCTGCAGACCGCCTCTACAGGAATGGACCCCAAAGCCCCCACCCGCCAGGGTCCCAGCGATTGGCATGAAGTAGCGGGGTCGTCTATCCGCCAGGACGGCCCCGTTGTCTATTTTATCTCATCGCGAGAAAGGACAACGGATTGCCCTCGCGATGGCAAACTGCCGTATAGCTCCACCACCAATCCGCTCGACGCTAGTCTGGTTCATCGGACAGCATAGCACGAGAGCCGTCCGCTCTCGGAATGTCCAAGCCTTCAACGGTCATATGGATACGGGAGAGGAAACTATGGCATTCGTGAAGCAGATCATCGACAAGGCGAAGGCCCGGCTCATAAAAATATCGCCAGACGCGCCGGCACTCGATGCCGCAGCGCTTTTCAGGGACGGCGCAGAAATGATTCTGGCCTGCCGGGAGGACGAAAGGCTGGCAGGCATTGTAACCAAAAGCGATCTCATGCGCAGCTTCGTGAAATTGGGGAGACTAGATCCGGCAATCCCGATCGCATCTGTGATGCAGAAAGAGATCGTCAGCTGCGACCTTGAGGACACCCTCGAGAAAGTCTGGCGAACTCTAAGCCAAAATAGCTTTCGCCATCTACCGGTGGAAGACCGGGAAGGGCGCGCAGTCGGTGTCCTCAACGCTCGCGACGTACTCGGGGGACTTTTGAAGGAGACCGAGAGCGAAGAGGAACTGCTTAGAGAATACGTGATGGGTATCGGGTATCGCTGAGGAATTGCGAGTGAGTTTCTTGGCTCGACGCATTTTCAGCCATTATCAGGAGATCATAACGACGTACCAGCTCACTTAGAGTACGGCACTCCATCTTCTTCATCATGCGACCTCGGTGGAGCTTCACCATAATCTCACTGATACCCATTTCCCACGCGATTTGCTTGTTCAGCAGGCCGTCTGTCACAAATCTCAGGACTTCGCGTTCACGTGGAGTGAGTTTTTCGTAGCACCGCTGGGCGCCTCCGAGCAGCACCCGCTCGCTTCTGCGTTCACCATCGAGATCTATTGCCCGCAGCGCAGCAGCAACCACTTGCGCGCTATCGAAGGGCTTGAGGAAAAAATCCGTGGCTCCCGCTTTCATCGCATCTATTGAGATTTTCACATCCTCAAAACCGGTTATGAACACAACCGGTTGACTGCAGCCCATATCGGAAAGCCTCCTTTGAAGCTCCAACCCGCTGCAATCGGGCATATTGATATCAAGCACCAAGCAGCCGGGGCGTTCAGGATTAAATCCCGCAAGGAATTCACTGGCACCATCAAAGGCTATCGCGGGCAAATCGAAAGACACAAACAGATCGACCAATGACCTACGAACGATATCCTCGTCATCCACTATTGTGATCAACGGTGCGGCGTCTCGGAATGCCGCTTGATGTAACATGGCGTTTCCTCCTTCTCCACAAACTCCATCAACTGCCGGCTACGCGGGATGCATGAGAATCCACTTCATTGGGCAAAACGACAGGCAGCCAGGCTTCGAATGACGCTCCGCCGGTCGGAACGTCACGCGCCGAAATCTCACCGCCATGGCTTCGGACGATGGAGCGGCATATGGACAGTCCCATACCCATTCCTTCCTTCCGGGTCGTGAAAAAGCTTTCGAAAATCTCGGTACCGAGGCCTTCGGGAATTCCGGGTCCGGTATCGGTCACTTCGATAAACACCCGCCAATCTTCGCTTCTCGTCAAAACCTGAATACGCCCTGGTTGAGAGCCCGACCTCTCGATTGCCTGCATCGCATTGATGACGAGATTGACGACAATCTGCTGGATTTGGACCGGGTCCGCCTCAACGGTTGAAGGGGAAGCGGCCAATTTACTCGTGATCGTTACCGACCTCCGCGTAGCCTCCTTCCGTACGAAAGCCAGCGCGCCGGCCACCAGGTGGTTGACATCGCAGAGGTGCCTTTCAGACATGGTCTTGCTTGCCATTTCCTGGACGCGCCTGATCACATCGTGCGCACGGCCGACACTCTCTTCGATCCTCTCGACAAGCTCGCGGATCTTCGGGACGTTAGGATCGTTCCGTGACAGCCACCGCAGTGCGGTGGCAGCATCATTGGCAACGACGGATAACGGCTGTTTGACCTCATGCACAATCGCTCCGGAAAACTCGCCCAAAATGGAAAGCTTCGAGAAATGAGCGAACTCGGACTCCATCTTTTTGAGTTCCTTTTCGATGCGCACCTGCTCCGTCATGTCGATGATCATCAGCACCGATGTATCGAAGCTCGAGGTTGATTGTGGAAATGAGACCATCAGGGCAGCGTCGATAATACGTCCGTCGAATGCATTTATTTTGAGCTTCTGGTAATGATTGGGACGTCCGCGAAAATGAGCGGACATGACATTGCTCGAAGCCTCAGGTGTTCCGGCGAAGATATATGCTACAGGGGCGAGAAGTTGCGAGACGTCGGTCGCCCCGAACAACTTGAGAGCCCCCTCATTCACCTCTCTCACAATTACAGAATTGTTAGCAATATCAACAAGATGCGGATTATCGAGCAGATACGCATCAATATCAGCCACTCCGCTACGTTTGAGGTTGACGAAAATGTCTTCGACGTCGCTAGCGTCCACTTGCAAGACGGCGGCCGGCACGTTGTTGAAGAGCGTTCGATAACGAATTTCGCTAGCTTCAAGTTCATCCAGTCTACGGCTCAACTCCTGCAAAGCGCCGGGAATAATGCTTTCATTTGGGATCGTGGTTACATTCATCTCGTTCATCCCCCGGCATTTCCCCGAAATGAAATCGGCGTTCATGTCCGAAATCTATCGAGAAGCCAGATGCCAAAATTGTCGTCAGCTATGTGTTCGACTGCGACCACACGCCTAATCAGCCACGCCCGCTGATTGAGATTGCTTGCCTGCTATTTCACAATACATTGGTATGATTTCTTACTGTTACTTCGGGCTGAGCCTAAGCCCGCCAACTAAAAAACGACTGGCGGCCAGAAATGACTTTTGGCCTGTAAAATCCGCCGATGACAAACTTTCGAGCAGATAATCGCGCTCTTGCACTGAGACTATATCAGCATATGACGCGGGCTCACCCTCGCCTACCTAGCTGGTAGGTTAGGTTGGCACGACGAGAAGCACAGAGCCGCTGAACGCCTCGGTTTTCTCGCCTCAAGGAAAGCTACTTATGGTAGCAATTCAGGTAACTTGAGAACCCCTTCTAGCGCGTCGGGGCGAGCATTGACGTCACATCCCAAACAACGGAGCCCCAGTTCGATCTCGTCAGGAGAGCCACCGGAGCCCCAGGTAAAACATGACGGAGCTTCTCCAAGCCCAACTGGGATGGTGCCTGCCCTCGTTCAACTCCCCTAAATCAATAGCTAGGGTGCGGTTCTGGTATCGATGCTCGGCACCACGGACATCCCCGATCGAAGCCGGCCGCCATACTCACCATCGTCAATCAAGATCTTTACGGGAATGCGTTGTACAATCTTCGTGAAGTTGCCCGTCGCGTTGTCAGCTGGAAGTAATGAGAACTCTAGGCCACTAGCCGGCGATACGCTGTCGACGTGACCGACAATCCGCGCATCTGGGAATGTATCGACCCTCACTGATACCTTCTGCCCTGGCGCAACCCCTGTCAGCTGCGTTTCTTTGAAGTTTCCTACGACGTAAATGGCATTCAAAGGGACCACCGCCATAAGCTGTGTGCCCGCGCTGACGAGTTGGCCGAGGCGGATGGTACGGGCACCGATAGTCCCATCGATCGCCGACACGATGCTTGTATAAGAAAGATTAAGCTCGGCCTGCCCGACCGCCGCTCTCGATCGATCCCTTTGCGCAATCGCCTGGTTGCGCTGTGTCTCCAACACAGGAACCTTGTTCTCAGCGGCGACTACCGCCGACTTGTTGCTATCCACGGCGGCCCTCGCCTGCTCTAACACCGACTGTGCCTGCTCCGCGCGCGAAAGTGTTCCCGATCCGCTCGAGACGAGATGCTCAGATCTTCTTGCGTCAGAAAGGGCGAACTCGAGATTAGCCTTGGAAGAGGCAAGTACGGCCTTCGCTTGATCGATGAGAGCGTTTTGGAGCACGATCTGCGCATTGATGTTCTCGATTGCTGCTTCGGTTGCAGCCAAGTCGCCACGCGCCTGCGCCAGCGCCGATCGGAAATCACGATCATCAATCCGGGCTACAACTTGGCCAGCTTTTACTTGTTCGTTGTCTGCGACAAGAACTTCGCTGATGTAACCGGAGACTTTTGGAGCAACCGCGGTAAAGTCCGTCTTCAGGTAGGCATCATCTGTCGTCATGATAAAACGGCCGACAGTGTAATGCTGATATCCCTGATATGCCCCATAGATGACCACGGCGGAGAGAGCACTTCCTAGCAAAACGCTACGGGAGATGGGTAATCTACGTGCAGCAACGGCTGTCGGGCTGGTCGGCTCGTTGGATGACGGAGTTCCTGGCTCTCTATTCACGCCTGGAAGTGTGAGAACTTCGGGCGTCCCCTTAAAAAACGAATTTACCATCGAAACTGCTCCTCAGCGAAATAACCGCGAGGGCATTTTTGAACGAAGTGGGGCAGATCGACAGCTATACGATAGAGTACCGGGAGGCGTCTGTGATCTCGCGGTTCTACCGGCATCACCCACTAGAGTTGGGGACTTTCGATGACTTCTTGGATTATCCGCAAGAGCAAAGTGGTATCAATCGGCTTGGGAAGGAACCCGGAAGCGCCCTGCTTCAACGCCGTCGCATGCATTTGCTGGTCGCCATAGGACGTCATGATGAGGACCGGAGGACAATCGCCCTGGGATTTGAGCCATCTAAGCATCTCGATACCGGAAGTGCCCGGCATTCTAACATCCGCCAAGATGCACCCGACCGAACGGTAACGCTGACTGTCCAGGAATTCGTCCGCCGAGCCGAAAAGTTCGCTGGAGTACCCCGCGGTATCCAAAAGGTCTTTTATCGAGTTGCGAAGATGAATGTCGTCCTCAATGATTGCGACATCCGCTACCCACGAACCTGCCATTTGAAACTCGTCACTTTTCGCAAGGGGATTTCGGAAACGCGAGCGCTCAAGTTCTCGTTTTGGCAACGCTCGCCAGTTTATAGGTTCCTGCTTAAGGACACAATTGACATCCCGTGCCGTGGGGACAGCACCACCCAGGTCTTTCCCATATCATGCTATGCGGACATTGAAACATATATATCACCGCTTCCATTCGGTAGGTATGCGCGTAAAATAGCGGTGGCCCACGTGACAGACGCAGCGTTCTCAGGTCGGCTCCGCGTTGCCAGTGAATTTTCCGACCGCAGGACAGGGTGGTTCAGGCATCCATTGGCCGACTTGCTTCCACGTGTCGCCTGCAAAAAAGCGCTGAAGTGATCGCCACGTCAGAAGAGCAGATAAAGATCACCTAGAACGGTCAGCTCTCAATGCGCCTGGAAAAAGCTCCTTTAGGCAGGCAACTCACCAACGGATACTAGGTATCGGCCGGAGCACCGAGCCCACATCATCCCGCCGGACCTTTCTCTTAAGCTGGGAAATCGAGCCAGCGCTCCAGTAATTGATTGAGAGGCAGGGACACGGTCAATTTTTCCGGCTTTCTACGCAGAGCCGAGCCTATTGCAGATCGCTTTTCTCCGACGCCATTCCAACGTGAGCGCTTGCCATCGCGTTCTCCAGCTTTTCTCTCCGCGGCAATGTGAAACTCAACACTGCCCCTCCCTTACTTCGATTGGTTGCGCTAAGTTGCCCTCCATGAGCTTCGATCACCGAGCGGCAGATTGCCAGCCCTATGCCGAGGCCGTCGCTTTTCGTCGTATAGAACGCTTCGAAAACCTTGCTGAGATCTTCAATACCTGCGCCGTTATCGCTGACTGAAACCTCCAAGTTCTCCAAGTCGCGCGAGCGCGCGCGAACCGCAATTATCCGTCCGCGAGGCCGAACACCTTCGAATGCCTCGATACTGTTCTTCAGGATGTTCAGAACGACCTGCTCTATCTGCACGCGATCTGCAAATGGTTCTGGAAGATCCGCGTCGAAGTCGAGATTGACCTTGATCTTGCTAGCGATCAGCTTATCGGCAAGCGAACCCTTCACGTCCTCTATAACCGCTTTCAGAGAAATTGGCTCCCGCCGGTGCTCAGTCTGCGAAAATATCGTTCGAATACGGCTGACGACGTCGGCAGCGGCCTCCGCATCACGTATGATCCACTCCGCAGTGCGGGTCGCCCGCTCATAATTGGGCGGCGTCGCTTTCAGCCAATTCTTGAATGCGGTAACGTTCGAGACGACCCCCTGCAAAGGCTGATTGAGATCATGCGCTATCGAGATCGAAAGTTCCGAGAGGCTTACGGTCCTTGAAGTCCGCGCGAGCCGTTCGTCTGCAACCCGCAACGCTTCTTGCGCCTTGACCTCATCATCAATGTCCAGGTTCACTCCGTACCACTGAAGCACCCTGCCATCGTCGTCTAAAAATGGTTCGCTCCGGTCCTCAACCCAGCGATAAGCTCCGTCCGCTCTAAGCTGCCTATAACGCATCGCATAGGGTTTCCCTTTCGTACGGGCTGTAGCCCAACGGCTCTCGACTGCTTCCCTGTCGTCGGGATGAACGAGATCCGCCAACGTGGGATTTATATCGATCTGCCCGCTTTTTTCCCTGCGCGAAACGCCGAGGCCATTGTAGTCGATAAGCCGCTTATTCATGTACACTGGACGACCAGCGTTATCAGACAGGACGATCCCGACAGGCACGGTATCGATCATATGTTGAAGATACCCCTCGCTCTCTTGCAACGCAGTCTGGGCTCGTACCTCCTCTTCAATATCGATCGAAACGCCGTACCATCTGATGATGGCTCCCGTGTCGTCGCGCAATGGCTCTACTCGCGAGTCAAGCCAGCGGAATTGGCCGTCTTTCCTGAGCAACCGACCCTTTGTATGTAGAGCGCTGCCGGTTTCAAATGCCGTCTTGAACTCTCTTGCGATTCGTTCGCTATCGTCCGGGTGTATCAATTCCGAATACGTCGGCCGCCCAGCCGGGGACTTGGTCAAATGCTGTTGGAGTTTTATTCCCGTCCAATCGACCATCCGTTCGTTAAAGTAGTACACATAGCCATCGCCGGACATCAACCAGATCAAGGTCGGGACGGTATCGACGATGAGACGGGTTTCAGTTTCGCTGCGTTGTAGCGCGTTTAATGCCTCAATCTCATCGTTGATATCGAGGAATACTCCATACCACTGCACGATCGAACCTTCCGGGTCCATGAGCGGCTGGACTCTAGCATTGATCCACCGATATGACCCGTCAGAGCGTCTCTGGCGGTATTTCAGACAGAATGGCTTGCGCGCGGCAAAATGCAGCCTCACCGCATTTTGCACATCGTGCCGCTCATCTGGATGGACGGCATTCATCAGCACGTCGTCCAGCCCTCCGGTTTCGACATCATTTGTCGATAACCCAAACCATTCGATCAGTTGGTTATTTACATAGGCGGTCTTTCCATCCGGACTTGCACGCCAAATCAGTGCCGGAACCGTGTCGATAAGTTCGCGAAGCTGTTGCTCGCTCGCTTTCAATGCTGACTCGGCATTTTTCTGATCAGTAATGTCAACCGTAGATCCGTACCAAGCAGTGATATTCCCGTTCTCGTCACGGGACGCGATAGCAGTGTCTCGAAACCATCTGTAAGTTCCGTCGAAGCGACGAACACGTTGTTCGTCGATCAGCGGCTCGCCTGTTTTGAGGCTGTGACGCCAAAGCTCCATGCTTCTTGCCTGGTCATCCGGATGAATGAAAGGCGTCCACCATGCTGTGTCGGTCCCCTCCATCCGCTTCTTCATTTCTTCCGGTGTGATACCGACAAATTCCGTAGCAGCAGGGTTGATGAACCGCATGCGTCCATCTGGATACGCTGACCACCCGAGACCCGGTATATCCTCAAGTGTGGGCCGCACAGTCTTGTAGACTTGATCATAGAAGGAGATCGTTCTGTAAGCTGAAATCACGGCCCATATACCGAAGGCGCTAATCGCGTAGGCGGCCCAACTGCCTGCATTCATGCTGGCCAGGTTGCCCTCTGCCCAAACAAGAGCAGCAGCCACCGCACTTATAGTAACCGCGGTCGCAATACCCCATCTCCAGCCGAAGCAAATCGTGGCAAAGGCCACGGCTATCAGCAGGCCGACAGGCTCGTTCAAGATAACTGAAGCAACTGCACCAACCGCACTCGCCGAGAAAGCAAACCAGCGACGCTGCTGTGATGTCTGGAAATCCATCACGTCTTCCAAGGATGATGAGGACGCGCCGGGCTACGGTAGCGGATCACTTAATGACCAAGCTCAAGCTATACCGAGGATATAAGCATCGAAACCTATCTCGTAGGACAGGTTCGTTGCCGGGGGTATCGCGCCTATTCCTCGTTTTCTCGGATATTCAAGGGAAGTGCCTGCCACGCATTGAAAAGACTATTGAATGTCGTTGCCTGCATCTTCTTCATCATATTGCTTCGATGCAGTTTTACCGTGACTTCTGAAATGCCGAGTTCGAAACCGATCTGTTTGTTCAGACTGCCCTCAACGACCAGGCGGAAAACTTGCCGTTCACGGGCAGTGAGACTTTCGTAAAGTGTCACGTGCTTGCGCGAGCTGTATTCTACCTCGCGCCTTGCCAAATCTGCGTTTATTGCTCGCGAGACGGCGTCAAGAAAGGTCTGATCCCGCACGGGCTTTGTGAGAAAGTCGCGCGCACCGGCCTTCATCGCCTCCACACTCATGGCAATATCCCCATGCGCTGTGAGGAATATGATCGGCGTATGGTTTCCTTGCTTGAGTAGATGGCCTTGTAGATCGAGACCGCTCAAGCCCGGCATACGGACGTCCAAAACGAAGCAACCCGGCCGATCCGGCAAGGTCGCCTCGATCACCTCCCGGGCGGAAGCAAAAGAAATCGTGTCAATGCCGACAGAGCAGAGAAGGTTCTCCATCGCTTCGCGTACGTGAGCATCATCGTCGACCAGCGTTACGATCGGCAGTTCCGACGGCCGCGCGGCAGCCACCTCCATGATCAGTCCCCCAACAACAGCTCGCGGCGCGAACTCACCCGGCTGAAATGTTTATCAAGCAAAACCGGGCTTTGGAACCCAGCACATCTCCGACGTCGCTCAGCTCGGAGCCATTTTGCCAGATAGCAAGTCAATTCCCCCTGTAAATGCCGGTCAGTTTTCGTGGCTGCAGCAGAATATTTGGCGCGAGATGTTCAAGCCCAATCGCGACCTGGAACTGGTTCATGACCGATCCTGGATGTTAGAAATCCCACCAAATGTGTTTTCCACACGCCCCAAGGAGATTTATAGAGCATGGGAATCATGGCCCTCAACCGGTTGGATTTATTCAATGCTCGCATAATCGCCTACACGCTGGCAGCTTCGCTTCTGGCTCATCCAGTCATGTCAAAGGAGGCGCTTCGGGTTCCCGCCTTCAACGATATCGCCACTTTCGACCCCGATAACGGCTTCGAAATCGGGGCGATGAGCGCAATAAACAATGTCTATGAAGGCCTTGTGGAATATGCGCCTGGGACAGTGACGATCATCGGCCGGCTGGCCAAAGAATGGCGGATCTCCGACGACGGCAAGGAGTACGAATTCGATTTGGTGAAAGGCGTAAAATTCCACGATGGTACCGAGATGACTGCCAGAGATGTTTCTGCTTCCTTCCTTCGAAGACGGGATAGCGGCCTCGCTCTTTCCTACTTTTTCGCGAATGTCGAAAAGATAGAAGCCATTGACGACCTTACGCTGAAGATAGTGCTTAAACACGCGCAACCATCATTCCTGGATAGCCTTGCTAGTCCGTGGGGTCCCAAGGTTATCAGCCCAACAGCGCTTGCTCAACACGACCAGACGGACAACGCCACAGGTTGGTTGAATGAACATGCCGACGGAACCGGCCCTTACACGCTTGAAGAGTTCAATCGCGGCGACGGTTACGTTCTCAAAAAGAACAATGCCTATTGGGGTCGCAAACCCTATTTTGACGAGATTCAGATACCGATCGTTCCAGACATTAGTCAGCAAATGCTCCAGTTGCGAACCGGAGACATTGACGTCGTTCCAACAGGATATCCCTTCGCCCAGCTTCGGGGACTGCCTGAGGGACTGAGTGTATCTTCGTCTGCCAGTGTAAGCCTTTACACATTGTTCGCAAAACCTGGATCTCCGCTCGATGACCCCGAAATCAGAGAGGCGATACTTACGGCCGTGAACCCTGCGAGTTGGGCAGCCGATGCTTTCGGCGAGTATGCGTCGGCCGCCAAGTCGGTTTATCCCGTTGTCGTTCTGGATCCCAAAAACCGATCGTCTTTCCGAAGGACTTCGATCGCGCCAAGGATATCATCACGCGTCGCGGCCCTGTCAGCTTGGTCATTGGTCAGCACAGTGCTTCACCGGGCTACCAGCGGATCTCAAGCTTGTTGATAGCCCAACTGGCCTCTTTAGGGATCAAAGCCACCGCCTATTCCTTGCCACCAGGTGCTGCTTTCAGTCTAAAGAACTCCAGCGCGCCTCCCGATCTGCTTTTAACAATCGCGGGACCGGACGCTGCTCATCCGGAGAACCAAGCCAAGGCGTTCTTCACCAAAGACGCCCCGGTCAATTTTTTCGGTCGGCATATAGATGAGGCCGATCGCCTCATCGAAGAGGCGGGGGCATTGACCGATGTCGAGAAGCGAAACGTTCTCTACGAACGGGCCGGGCAGATGATCTTCGATGCCGGAATTGCAATCCCGTTGGTCGAAGTCAAGGATGTCGTCGTGCACGCAGATGACATCCATGAGCTTGGCCTGAGGCCGGTGTATCCTCCCGGAAATATAGATTTCGGAAGTATTCGGCGATGAACGATCTCGCGCGAGCGGAGAGTAAGGCACCCGCGCCATCTCCTGCCACGCTTGAGATCCGAAGCTTGTATGTCTCAATGTCCCGAGGTCGCCGGCGCCAGACGGTTCTTAGCGGGCTGAATTTTTGCGCGTATTCCGGCGAGATTACTGCCATCGTCGGGCCAAGCGGTTCCGGTAAATCAACACTAGCACACGCCGTCCAGGGGCTTCTTCCTGAGGCCAGCATTCCTGCTGTGACGGGCTCAATCCGTATCATGGGCAAAGAAATCGTTGGCGTGGGCGAGGCCGAGCTGAGAATCGCTCGAAAATCACTGGTTAGGGTTATATCTCAAGACCCGCTGGACGCTCTCAACCCTGCCATGACCGTCCGTAAGCAGATGACAGAAACCTGTGGGGATCAGCTCGCAGTCGATCGCTTGCGATGGGCGGGGATCGGCAATGTGGATCGCGTCATGCGCAGCTTCCCGCATCAGCTTTCCGGAGGAGAACGGCAACGCGTGCTGATCGCTATGGCAACCGCTGTGCCGGCCCCGTTGATCGTAGCAGATGAACCAACGACCGGATTAGATCCCGACAACAAGGCGAAAGTGATCTCTCTTCTTCGGGCGCTCGCGAAAGATGGCGCGGCCGTCGTAATCAATACTCATGACCTAAGTGTCGCCGAGGCCTCGGACAAGATAGCGATCATGGAGGCTGGAAGAGTTGTAGAACACGGGCGAACGGCGGATGTGTTTGTAGGTCCAACCCACCCTTGCACCATTGGGCTTCTGACCATCAGATACGACAAGATGACAGCCCGGTCTGCACCTCTATCAATGAATCAAAGTCGCAGCGAAGGGCTTTCGAGTAAATCCAGCCCGTCTCTGGGCGAATTCGATGCGGTAAGGCCGCAGCTCTCGACGAATGATATAGTCCTCGAGATGAATGCCGTTTCGAAGGGCTTCAGGAGCAGGGAGCGCTTCCGATCGAGACATCAAACGATTCTGAGTTCAGTCGACATGACGGTGAGATCGGGCGAGTGCGTTGTGCTGGTGGGAGAAAGTGGCATCGGCAAATCGACCTTCCTCAAGATCGCGGCAGGACTGCTTTCTCATGAAACAGGAACTGTAAACTGGCACGCAGAGGTGAAGCCACAGTTTGTCTTTCAAGACCCTAAATCTTTTCTCACCCCTTGGCTTCCCATTGGTGAGCAGATCGTGGAGGGATTGAAGTCTCGAAAAGTCGATAAGGCGGCCCAACGTCGGCGCTTGATCGAGACGCTCAACTTCGTCGGCCTCGAAACATCGCTAATGGATGCGCTTCCTCCGAGCTCTCCGTTGGACAGTGCCAGCGTGCGGCAATCGCACGGGCACTTGCCGTATATCCACGCTTACTTCTCTGCGACGAACCCATCAGCGCACAAGATACGACGCTGGCATTGTCAATGCTCAATCTTTTGAGACGTATCCGCCGCGAATACGGCACCGCTATCATTCTTGCGACTCACGATCACGCAGCCGCACGAATTGTCGCAGATAGAATCTACGAGCTTTGCGACGGACAGCTCAAGCGTTGGACAGATGAATACGCGCAATGGCCGGACAGCTCCCCGGCTGAATGGACCGCCGGCCAATGCTGAGCACCTTCAGACGCGGGAAACTCCACGATCATTCCTCACTTCACAATGAAGGCTCTCGCCGGGTGCCCGATGTGCTTGGGATAATCGGCGCTTGCGGACTTCTGTTGTTTACTTTTGTAGCGCTCTTCCCCCAGTTATTCATGCCGTTTGATCCACAACTGCGAGTCGGCGATGCTTTTCTCTCGCCTTCTTCAGTTCATTTATTTGGGACGGATGAGATAGGTCGCGACCTCTTTTCACGTATCGTTCTCGGCATCAGATTTACGTGGCTCCCTGGCTTGGCGATCATCATAGCGAGTTTTGCCTTCGGCACGGCGATAGGATTGATCTCGGCATTCATGGGTGGATGGGTCGATACGGTCCTACAACGCGTGACCGACGTATTCCTGATGGTGCCATCAATGCTTTTCGCCATCGCATTCGCGGCGGCGCTAGGGCCTGGCATTGAGCACTCGGTCATGGCAATCGTAATCTGCTGGTGGCCTTGGTATGCGTGGATTGCACGCGACGAGCTAAGGCGGGTCAAAGCTTCGCCGCACTACCTTGGTGCGATTGTTTCAGGTGCTACTCGATCAAGGCTTTTATTCAAGTACGGACTTCCAAGCGTCCTTCCAGCGCTGATTGTGGCAGCGGGCGTGGATATTTCTAATGTCGTGATGGCGTTATCACTGATGTCATTTCTCGGCCTGGGTCAGCCGGATCCCGCTCCTGAACTAGGGGCGTTGGTTTCGCGATCGCTCGACAGCCTGACGATGTTCTGGTGGCGACCGATCCTGCCTGCGGTCATGATCTTCTGCATTTGTTTGTTCGCGAACCTTCTGAGCGACGGCATTCGCCGGACGCTCAAGGGGCGTTAGGCGTATGGGATTTCTAACGCGCAAGCTCGGAAGTGGCATCATTACACTTTTGCTGATGACGTTTGTCGTGTTTTGTCTGCAGAGCGTTGTCCCTTCAGATCCGGCTCGGCTGATTGCAGGGCCAGCCGCGCCGGCAGCCACCATTGAGGCTTTGCGGACGCAAATGGGTTTGGATGATGACATCGTCACCCGATACGGTCGCTTTCTAGCTGACTTGATGAAGGGGGATCTAGGAACGTCTATCAGAACCAGGCAGCCTGTTCTGAGCGATATCGCGAAGTATGCACCAGCGACCTTGGAGTTGGCGGTCGTGGCAATGGTGATCGGCATTCTAGCTGCGGCAGCATTGGCAGTCCTCCAAGCAACATATCCCGCCTTGCGCATACTTCGCCTGTCCTTCGCCGGCATCGGATCGGCGCCGGTATTCCTTACCAGCCTGTTATTTGTATACCTGTTCTGGTTCCATCTCGGGTGGCTTCCCGGATCCGGGCGTCTGGATGTCCGAGGTTTTTCGGGGCCTACAGGACTTCTAATTGTCGATACGCTCGCTTCAGGTGACCTTCCCCTTTTCGGCGATGCCCTCGCACATCTCGTGCTGCCCGCTTGTGTCCTGGCGGCACCGATTGCTGTAGCGATTGGACAGGTTCTAACAAGTTCCCTGCTAGACGTCATGCGGCAGGGCTACATCAGGACGGCACGAGGTAAGGGTCTTCGGCTCATCACCGTCGTCATGCGGCACGGACTGCGAAATGCAGCCAACAGCGCGCTGACTATGAGCGGCCTCCAGGTTCGGCTCCTCTTCGGTAATATACTCGTTGTCGAACGGATCTTCGGTTGGCCCGGACTCGGAATGTACACCGTGCAGGCGCTTTCCTATTCCGACTTCACCGCGATCCTCGGCGTAGCGCTAATCCTTGGTGCGATTTACATCACGGTCGGAACACTGGTGGAAATGGCTCAACGGATCGCTGATCCGAGGATCACGTTCGACTAGCATCCCAAGAAGCAACCTATACTGCGGGATAGGGCCTAGCGACGTTTGAATACATTTTCAAAGCGGCAGGGAGATAGCATTTTCAGAGGCCAATCGGTGCTGTCCCGAGCGCGAAGCAGAATAGGGCTGAAAAAGATGACCTTACACCTCCCCTACGCCCGCGACCTAGAAAGCAGCCAAGCATTGAGAAATCCTCGCCCGATGGGAAATCTACTAAGGGGAAGAAGCGGGTTGACGGATTGGCAATGCCGCCGTGTACGAGCGTATGTGGCTGAAAATGTCGGTAACCCAATCAAAGTCAGTGACCTCGCCATGGAGGCAAGGCTCAGTGCAGGGCACTTCACGCGTGCTTTCATGATAGCCTTCGGCGTTTCACCCTATTCTTTCGTAATGGCAGCGCGGGTGGCAAAAGCAAAAATGCTCATGACGAGCTCTAGCTGCCCGCTGGCGTCCATCGCTGAGCAATGCGGCCTGTCGGATCACGCACATTTCTGTCGCCTATTCCGTCGTCTCGAAGGTCTTTCACCCAGCGAATGGCGTCGCCAGAGTTCGCAAAAGCGAGCAGGTGCTCGCGCTTTGGTCTAAGAGTGTAGTGTTGTTGATTGGCGATCAACAGCAGTAATCTTGTCGAACATACGCACGATGTCGACGACCGACTTTGCATCCATCTTTTTCATCATCCGGCCGCGGTGTAGTTTCACCATGATCTCACTGATGCTCATCTCGAATGCAATCTGCTTG
The DNA here is from genome assembly GCF_030323265.1 of Terrirhizobium terrae. GTDB lineage: Bacteria > Pseudomonadota > Alphaproteobacteria > Rhizobiales > Rhizobiaceae > Neorhizobium. The sequence continues at coordinate 130,479 of NZ_CP104990.1, read as the reverse complement.
TTCATGAGCCCCTGAGAGACATATTCCCAAACTTCCGTTTCACGTGGCGTCAATCTGCAAAATCGCTCCCTTATGCTGTCCTCCTCCGTTTTTCTCATGCGGGCCAACTTGTCGAACTCCATTGCTCTACTAATCGATGCGGTAACGGCCTGCGAATTGAAGGGCTTCAGCAAAAAGTCGAAGGCGCCGGCCTTCATTGCAGAAACGCTGATGGATACGCTTGCATTTCCGGTGATGAAAATGATTGGCATGGGATTGTTGCGCTGCAGGAGTTCCGCCTGAAGCTCAAGTCCTGTCATGCCGGGCATCTGGATGTCTAGGAGAATGCAACCAGAACTGCCCTCTTCCGCTTCGGCCAAAAATTCCTCAGCACTGCTGAAACCGACAGCTTCGATTTGCACCGATTCAAAAAAATTAAGCAAAGAGGCCCGTAGGTTAGCCTCGTCATCAATGATATAGACCTTTTGCCGACTGACGTCATCGTCGATCTCTTCTGACACGGTAAAGCTCCTTACTTTGAAGACGAGATGTAGGTCCTTGTAGCCGCTGAACCCGATACGTGAACTGTTGGAATTGCGATCGGAATGCATGTCCCATTGTGACTTGAGAAATGCGGTAGCGTCCTGCGAAACGTAGAAGCAGAGCCATCCAGTCCGCGACTATGACGGAAAGCGGCTGACGGGTATCCAGAATAAAGGAGCTGGTCATTCGTCCTAAAAGTGCGAGACTTGATAGGTGGCCACCGCTATCCTCGACGAATTGGAGTTTTTGCTTTCGCTGCCCTTTGTCGAACATCTGGTCGGAGGTAACAGCGAGATCCACGATGACTACCCGTCTCCAGTTCCGTTGAAATAAGCGGCGCTGGCGCGCCGCGAGCCTTTCATTGTGGTACTGCCGAATGTGATACATAGGCTACGTCGATTGCTTGCGGCTTTCTACCGCGCCGATGGCCGTGGTTTACCTATCCGAGCGGATAGGTAAACCACGACGAGCATCTTGAGGTCTGCACGGTTGCAGGCTGGAGACAGCTTGATAGCGAACGTATAGCTTTCTTATCTCCAACCCAAAAATTAGCGTTCGATCGCCGGCGGAGTCACGCGTGGCGTAAAACAGATTGGGAGTAATGGGATGCAACCTCGTTTTGATATTAATGCCGTTGAACCCGACAGTTTCAAAGCCATCATGGGCCTTGAGATGTACGTCCAGAAATCCGGGATAGAGAAGCGCTATCTTAGTCTTGTGAAGATCAGGACGTCGCAGATCAACGGCTGCGCTTACTGCGTAGACATGCATACCAAGGAAGCCGAGAAGGCTCGCTTTTCCAATCAGTGGATCGCGCTTATCGCTGTTTGGAAGGAATCGGCTCTTTTCGACGAAAAAGAGAGGGCAGTACTGAATTGGGCGGAGAGCATGACCAACGTCTCCCAGACAGGCATCCCCGATTCGGACTTCGACAAAATGAGAAAGCATTTCAGCAACGCTGAGATTGCCAAGCTATCGACCGCAATAGCCACGATCAACGTGTGGAACCGCATGGCCTTGGCCATACGCCTCCAGCATCCCATTGACCATGAGACCACACCCGCCGCAGCTTGACCGCCTTCGGTACTAAATTATGGAGATCCGAAGCTTCTGCCAGCTTCGGATTTCCTCCACGCCGCCGAGCATTGAACTGCAATTGCCGCCTTACAGAGACGAATGCATGATCGACGCTCAACGGACAAAATATAACGTCAAAGCCCAGGCATGATCGGTGTGTCCTGCGGATCTCTTTCTGATAGAATTCAGGAGCTATTCAGGACTACAGAGGCTGGGCGCCTTGCTCGCTGAGCGGGCATGGCGACCAGCTTAAGATACCTGGCGTCAGGCGGCTTTCCCCCGCTGCGCCCACGTCGCAATATTCGTGGAGCCAATGCGAGCCTCCCCGAGCGGCACCAGGGAGTTCTCCTCCAGCGCGCAGCCGAAATAGCCGGCACTCGCATCGGGGATAACCTTGCGCGGATCACCGACGGCTTCAAGGTATTGAGCGATGATGTCGCACATGCGACCACGGTCTGGCCCTGCAACGTCGATCGAACCGTTCAAGGGAGAACCGATAATTGCGTCAACGAGGAATTCGGCCAGATCATCTACGGCAATCGGTTGGAAGTTGCTGGTAGAGAGCCGTGTCTCGCCCCCGAGGTACCTGCATCGGCAATTGTTCCCATGAATTCCATGAACTGCGTTGCGCGTATAATGGAAAACGGGACGCCCGACTTTTCCAGCAAAGCCTCTTGGGCGGCCTTGGCTACAAAGTAGCCATTGCCCGGCAGACCATCCGTGCCGACAATCGAGAGGACCACATGGTGCCCCACTCCTGCCTTCTTCTCCGCCGCTAGAAGGTTGGTTGTCGAGACATTGAAGAATTTCATGACTTCAGCGGCGTCGAAGGACGGCGCGTTCGTGACGTCCACGACGACATCAGCCCCTTGCAACGCGGCATCCAGACCTTCCCCGGTGATGCTATTGATCCCGGTGCTTGGTGACGCGACAACGACTTCAAGATGGCGCGCGGACAGCAAACCCGCGACCTTGCTTCCGACGAGACCGGTGCCACCTACTACGACGATTTTCATGACATTCTCCTTGGGTTTAGATCAGTTGGGAGGCTGGCTATTGATCTGGTTAGTTCGCCTCAATCCCTGGAGAGTCGCCGCATTGAGCCACACCGGCAAGATATACCTCGGGATGTCGCGCCGATCAGGTGGCAGCGGAAGAGGGAATTAAAGTTTCATTCCGCAGCGAATACCCAACCCGTCCGGGTCGGAGTTGAGCGATAGCGTCATACCGCAAGCGACCGATGACTTGCCTTGAATGCGCCTGCCATCTTCCGCCCCAGACGCCCAGTCGATCAAGGTCGCCGGTAGGCAGAAAAAGTATATCCTCCCCTGGATCAGACTTTCGCCATCTCCTTCACCGATCTATCGGTTGTCCAAAGGGCATTGGCAATAAAGCGGAAATTGATAAGCGCGGCCATATAGCCGTCCCCTCCGGCAGCTTGGCTGCAGCGATTGCATCGCGAACCACGGCAACCTCAAACCCGTTCTCGAGAAGATGCCGCAAATGAGATTCGACGCAAAGATTTGCAGCCATGCCTGCCAATACCACTTGGTTGACCCGCTGCTTACCCAACTGAAGCACTAAGTCATTCGCTTGAGGGCCGTATAGCTTGTGCGGAGAACATACGATAGTCTTACCGTCCTCAATGTAATCTTTGAATTCAGGCATCCACTCCGCGCCCGATCCGGCAAAGCCGTCGAGAGTCAAAGGCCCCTTCCGGTCGAACATCCCGAGCTTATGTTGGAGCATCTCCAGCGGCCCCTCAACCTTCCAACGGTGATCGTGGGGGTAGTAATAGTGCGGAGAGATGATCACAGGCATGTTTGACGATTTCGCGGCACGAAATAGTTTGACGAGGTTGGGAACCACGTTGTGCTCCGTCACGCTCTCCCCTACTACTGGCCATGCCGGACTTCTGGGGCTCATGAAGTCGACTTGGGGGTCAATCACCACAAGGGCCGCTCGCTCTATGTCGAGCGTCATACCGGGGTCTTGAAGAGCGCCTTTTGGTGGGTCGGCGTACGGGTCGTCCGCAACGCCCTGGCTCCTAGCAGAGGTCGCCGCAGCGACGCTTCCTACGGCTGCGACTCCGAGGCCCGAGAGGAAGTTCCTACGTGTGGAAGCATTGCAATCATCGCACATATCGCACCTTTAGCTTGTTTGAAAAATTTGGCGCCGCGCACCTGGGTGATTGGCCTAGACGCGTCACCGTTGAAATGTAGCTATGCGTACCATCGCTGCGGATCAGCGAAAGATATACGCACGTATGCGATACTTTCTCACAAATTAAGGTAGCGTCCGTTTGGGCTAATGTCTGCCGCTCTCTTCGGGGTGGCCAGTCTGGAGCCGGCGGCAAACACTGAATCAGAATGAATCTGAGATCAGAAAGTGGAGTTTTTACTCTCCAGATTCGTGTCATCACGATCCGGCCCCACCTGCAGTAGGGCTACATGACGAGAGGAAAAGTCAGATGAACCAGAACTATGCCTTGGCAACCACACCGGAAGGTATTGTCCCGGCCTTGCTCGCCCACCTCAACTCACTTGATGTCGAAACAATGCTCGGTTTCTACCATTCGGACGGTATGATCATCGACGCGTCCGGGCATGGACATAAGGGGCGAGAAGCAATCGGAACGGAACTTGAAAGGTATTTTTCTCTCGGCCTCCAGATGTCGATCAACCAACGCCAAATCCATGTCGCAGCGGATACGGCGCTGCTCATCCTCGATTGGTCCTATATCGGCACCGCCCGCGATGGCACCGAGGTCAACATGATCGCGACAGCAACAGATATCGCGCGCCGAGGTGACGACGGCTTTTGGCGCTACCTGATCGACAATCCATTTGGCGCACAAAGCCGAGACCAGCTCTGATGACTGGCGTAGCGCTTAACGTCAATCCGAGTGCAGATGTCCGCTTCGGAGGCACGTGGCGTGGCGTGATTACTACCGGAATATACTGCCGGCTATCTTGTGGTTCCCGCGTGCCTCGCCCAGAAAATCTTCGTTTCCGCAAAGGACGCCGAGCGTGCGGGTTTCCGCCCTTGCCGCCGCTGCCGGCCGAATGAAGGAAGTATTCGTCAACAAAATTGCGAAACTATCGCTGAAGCTTGTCGGTTGATCGAAGCCGCAGACACCCCAGCTTCAGTGGCTGCGTTAGCCCATTCAATCGGCATAAGTGAAGGGCATTTTCATCGGCTTTTCCGAAAATATACTGGGCTAACGCCTCGGGCATACCAGGAACAGAAGCTGGCGGCAGACGTAAGGGAGAGACTTCTGCGTGGGCGCCCCGTAACCGAGTCATTCTATGACGCGGGCTATAGCTCAAGTGGAGATTTTACGCCGTGACCAACAAATCCCTTGGCATGACGCCACGCCATTTCAGAGATGGTGGGAAACAGGAGACGTTACGGTTCGCCGTAGGACAAACATCACTTGGGGCTATTGTCGTTGCCTCGAGTGCGAAGGGAATTGCTGCGATCCTTATGGGTGACTCGCCGGAGATTTTACTTCAGGATTTGCAGGATCGCTTTCCGAAGGCCAATTTTGTTGGAGGCGATGCCAACTATGAACTCATTGTTGCTCAGGTCGTCGGCCTTATCGAAGCACCGGACCTGTCACATGACCTGCCGCTCGATATCCGGGGAACAGTTTTTCAGAGACGTGTATGGCGGGCACTGCAAAGCATTCCCGCTGGGCAGACGGCTTCCTACACTGAGATTGCCAGAAAAATCGGGCATGCTCGATCCATAAATGCCGTCGCCAGCGCCTGTGCCTCCAACGCTCTGGCAGTCGCCATTCCGTGTCACCGGGTCGTTAAGAGCGACGGCACCTTCTTCGGTTACACTTGGGGGCTGGATAAAAAAACGACCCTGCTTGAGCGGGAATACACGGCGACGAAAAAGTTGCACAAACCGTCATAGAGCTCAAATCCGGGTGCATCCAACCGGCCTTGCACGACGATTCCAGACGGCATCCGGTGGGTAACGAAATACTCTCGCCCAAACACCGAAAGGCAGCAAAATGTCCCGCATGAATTGGCACGAGATTGCACCGGAAGGTGCAAAAACGCTACTTGGCGTCTATCATTATGTAATGCAAAATACTGACCTTCCCGAGGCTTTGATCCATCTTGTGTTCCTTCGGGTATCTCAAATCAACGGTTGTGCCCATTGTATCGACATGCATAGCCGTGACCTGCGTAAAACCATGCCCATCGACAAGATCCTTCTGGTAACCGTGTGGGCCGAGGTCCCGCATCTGTTCAGCGATCAGCAACGCGCAGCTCTGGCTTGGGCCGAGGAAGTGACACGTATCAGCGAGACACATGCCTCGGATGAGGCGTATGCGGCAGCATCGGCAGCATTTTCGCCGAAGGAACTTGTCGATCTGACCATCACAATTGCGGCGATGAATGCTTTCAATCGTCTGGGCGCCCCGTTCCGCCTTCCTGTCGCAGCCAGGTCTGCCTGATCAGGGCGGTCGGACGAGGCGTACCTCGGGTCGCCAGCGGATCGTACCCTGCCTGTCTCTACTGCTTGTTCTGTGGTGGAAGGGGGCCGTTATATATCGTTTCGCGGCGAGCTAAGTGACTACAAGAGCTTCATCTGGCTCTTTCGGCAGTATTGATGGGCTCTCCGAAACTTCCCCTAACCGTAAAGCTTACGCGAGCGCCTTGGTCGACGTTCTCTGCCCAAATTTTACCTCCGTGAGAGGTGATGATGGATTCACATATGGAGAGTCCCATCCCCATGCCGCTTTCCCTAGTCGTAAAGAACGGCATAAATGCGCGATCTACATCTTGGAACCCGTTGCCTGCGTCGGTGATCTCGACGACCGGTCCAAGTTCTGAGGGGAACGTTTTTACGGTTATCAGTCTTTCGCGGCCTGGGGTTCCCACCATCGCCTCAACGCCATTGTGCACGAGGTTCACCAGGACCTGCTGTATCTGAATACTGTCAACGGAAACCATTTCCAGCGATTTCGCCAATTTCAGATCCAGGCGAATCCCGTGCGATATCAGTTCCTCCGACAACAGTTTCTTGACGCTCAGAATCAGCAGGTTGATGTCGACGTTCTCTCGACCCTCAGACTTATGCTGGAAAAGTGCTCTGATCCTCTTGACCACTTCTGAGGCAATATTAGCATCCCTTACGACGGAATCCGCGCTATGTGCCGCGCGGTCGGTATTTGGCGGCGACATGTCAAGCCACCGTTTGCAGGCATCCGCACTCATTATAACCGCCGCCAACGGCTGGCTCAGTTCGTGAGCGATCGATGCAGAAAGCTCGGCCATCCCAGCGAACCGTGAGGCACGAGCAAGCTTGTCTTGAGAAATCCGCAATGACTCTTGGGCCAAGAATTCATTCTCAATGTCGACTTGCAGACCATACCACTGAACGATTTTGCCATTCTCATCTCTGAGTGGCTCCATTCGTGCTTCGAGCCAACGCCATGTCCCATCGAAGCGTCGCTGCCGAAACCTCCTAAACCAGGGCTCTCCGGACTTGAAGCTCTTGCGTATAGTTGTCTCGACCTCTTCCTGGTGGTCTGGATGGATGGTCGCCTCAATAATTCCCTTGAGCACATCGACTTCGCTGTGAGTGATCTTGTCGACAGTGAGGCCGGACCACTGCTCCAGCTGACGGCTGAAGTATGTCGGCTGCCCATCGGGCGAGGATACCCACAATAGCCCCGGCATTGTTTCGATTATTAATGCAAGCCTGGCTTCACGCTCTGAAATAGCAGCCTGGGCTGAAACCTCGTCGTCGATATCCTGGGCGACCCCCAGCCAACGCATGACGACGCCTTTGTCATCGCGCAAGGCGTTGACCTCGCCATTCGTCCAACGAAAACCCCCATCGGCACGCACTTGCCTATATTTCTGCTTGAAGCGCTCGCCGCCGGCAAACGTCGCCTTGAGCGCACTGGACACCCTCGATAAGTCGTCCGGATGTATCACGCGGGACAAGACCTCATCGAGGGTGAACTTCTGGATCGTGTTCGTATCCGAAATGCCAACCTGAGCTTTGAGCGCTTGATTGAAATAAGTTGGGTTCCCGGAGCAATCAGCCGACCATATCGGAACGGGGACAGCGTCGATGAAGTTCTGCAAAACCCTCTCGCGTTCTCTCGAAGCTTCCACCTCCGATATCGCTTCGTGGATGTCTACACATGTTCCAAGCCAGAATACGATCTTGCCGGTAGCATCGGTCTGAGCGCGTGCAGTGGTTCGAAGCCATCGGAAGCTTCCATTTGCGGTGCGGACGCGATGAGCGACGTCGAATGTCCCAACGCTCTGCACAGCAGCCAACCATGCCTGTTCAAGGCGGCTATAGTCATTCACATGAAGCAATTCACTCCAGGCAAATTCGCCGCTTAGTGCGTCACGCTCCACAAACTTGGAGCTCGGGAAGCCAGTGTAGGCCTCCATGGATACGCTTTGACATATGAACTCGCCATTGGGCCACGCGGCCCAGCCGAGTCCCGGTAAGGCATCCACCAACGCTTTGATCTCTTCGATCGAGATCGTCGACGCAATCACCCCGTATCCCTCCAGCATTAAAATGCAGAAATACAGGAGGACACCATCTCCTGCATGTCAAGGCTGGAGGATGCAGGAGTTAATTGCATTCGAAACGCTACGAGATCAACTTCGGTTGACTAGCTGCTTGCCTCAATCCGGCCCTGTATAGATCGGCAGAGAAACTTTGGCGCGCGCCGCTATCTATGTTCTCCGCCGAGATCCGCCCAACATCGATATGCTACTCTCCAAGCGTCACCGTCGCTCAAATTCGGATTGACCGGGGCTAGTCGCCCCGGCTGTAATTTCGCTCCAGCAGCTATTTCTTGTCGGGGATCGTCAGCTCCGTCTCATCGGTATTGACGACAAAGACCGCCAATAGTTTCGCGGGCTTCGTCTCGCTGCCATTGGCGCTTACGCCGTGATGGTCACCCGGGTTTTCGATGAAGTTCTCTCCGGCTTTGAAGATCTTTTCAGGGCCGTTACCGACCTTGCTCTTGATCTCGCCTTCCAGGACCGTTGCATAGATGAATGCACTTTCAGCATGCGTGTGTGCGGGGAATAGCCTCCGGGACCGTATTCAACCAGCACACCTCGCATGCTCTTGCCGGGAACGTTAGGGAGAACATGGTCGAACACGAGTGTGACTTTTGCATTCTTCGAAGCGTCATGCGCGCTTAGCGGGGTTCCCCAATGAGCGCGATAACCGCAGCAGCTGCAAGTTTCTTATACACGGATGTCTCCTTCGGATCTCAGGTTTGCCATTGTCGGCTGCCGAGATGAACCTACAGGATCTCGAAACGGCATATCAGATATACGAAAGGCAACGTCGATTGGTCATGCGTCGCGCATAGCGGGATATCCGCCTAGTGTGCATCTCTGAGAAACGCCAGGAAGGCACGCATCCCGGCACTAAGGTGGCGGTGCCGCGGATAATAAAGGCACAGGCCTGGATAGGGCGGGGTCCAGTCTTGAAGTACCTGCCTCAGGGAACCGTTCCGAAGGCTTTCACAAGCCATCCATCGTGTGACGTAAGCAAGACCATATCCTTCATGCGCTGCAGCAAGAAGAAGCCTCGAATGATCGACGACCAGATTGCCAGAGGTCTCGATAGCGAATGCTTCGCCACGTTTCTGGAATTCCCACCGATAGAGCGAGCCGCCGGACATGCGCAACTGAACACACCTGTGGAGCGCGATATCCGACGGCTGGAGGAGTTTCGGGGCTTTGTCGAGATAGCCTGGCGAAGCAACGACGATGTGCTGCTGGTCGGGACCGATGGGTATCGCGACCATGTCGTCGGGCACCAGTTCGGTGAGTCTGATGCCACAGTCAAACCCGCCCTCCGCGATGTCCACCAGTCGCGTTTCGGATACGATCTCGAACCTCATGGCGGGTTGGGTTTCCATGAATTTGGTCAACAGAGGCACGAGAACCTGCTCAGCCGCGTTGGCGTCACAGTTGATGCGCAGAAGTCCCGCTGGAACAGCATTCAAGTCCGTAAGCTCCTCCACAGCCGACCCGATCTCGCTGATCGCTGGAACAAGTCTCGCGACAAACCTCCGCCCGGATTCAGTCAACGATACATTTCGGGTCGATCGGTGAAGCAGCTTGACCTTGAGGCGCCTTTCGAGGCCCGCCACGGCATGGCTCAGTGCGGAAGCGCTCTGGTCGAGGGTCCGCGCTGCAGCCCGGAATCCTCCGTGTTCCGCGACAGCGAGAAATGCTGCCAGTTCACCCGGCGGGAGCGAACTTACCGTACGAAATATCTCATCAATACGTATATCTTTGGCCATCTAGTTCACGAATGCCACGGGTGTATCTCTACGACAAGCAATCATTTGAGGGAGAATAACTGTGAGCATAGACATCCCGTTCGGATTTACCTCAACCGCCAAAGAAGTGCTGGAGGGCGTAGATCTCTCCGGAAAGAACATCATCGTCACAGGAGGTGCAGGCGGTATCGGTCTTGAGACCACCAAGGCTCTCGCAGCTGCGGGCGCCTGCGTGACGATCGCGGCTCGCCGTCCTGACGATGCACAGGTCGTTGCAGACAAGATCTCTTCGGAAATCACTAAAGGAGCCGTACGCGTTCGCCGGCTTGATATCGCGGACTTGTCATCCGTTCAGGCGTTTGTGCGTGGCTGGGACGAAAAGCTTGACGTCCTGATCAATAATGCTGGTGTTATGGCTATCCCGGAACTGCAGCGCACGCCGGAAGGCCGCGAGATGCAGTTCGCGACCAACTATCTCGGACACTTTGCGCTGACACTCGGCCTCCACCCTTATCTTGCCAAAGCTGACAGAGCCCGGGTGGTCTCGGTTGCGTCGGTTGGAAGCCTGTTCGCCCCGGTATTCTGGGATGACCCGGACTTCCATTTCATTCCGTATGAGCCGCTTCTCGGCTACGGCCAGTCGAAATCGGCCTGCATCCTGATGTCCGTGGGTATCACCCAGAAATGGGCAAGTGACGGGATCACGTCGAACGCTCTGAACCCCGGAGCGATCGCGACCAATTTGCAGAAGCACACCGGCGGCCTTCGCACACCGGAACATTTGCGAAAGACAGCCGAACAAGGTGCCTCAACGACTGTGCTGCTCGCTGGTTCACCGCTCGTGGAAGGTCGATCCGGCGAATACTATGACGATTGCCAACGAGCGCCGATCGTCGATCAACGCGGCAACGGCCCATTCAAAGGCGTCGCGCGCTATGCCATCGATGAAGACAATGCCCAACGCCTCTGGCGCATGGCAGAAGCCATGCTTGGTATGCAAGGATGACCCGCCAACCGAATGTCGACTTCATCGGCACGGCGGTCGGCCCTCTGGTTGAGCAGGCGGGTGACAACTGACGGCTCCTGGAAGCGCTCCATTGTCTCGGTGCTTTTATGACAAGAGGCATTGCCGCAAATTGCAACTTGCCTGTGCGACCAAGTTTTTTGAGGCAATGCAGCTTCTGTCTATAACAGCGCTCGGGATCATCGCTTGGTGATATAGCCTCAAGCGATGCTCATGCCTCCATCGACGTGTAGTTCGACACCGTTGATGAAGCTCGCTTCGGGAGAGACCAGGAAAAGTGCCGAGTTGGCGATCTCCACCGGCTGGCCGAGGCGTCCAGCAGGAATCATATTGGCCATCGCTCCCAAAAATGCGGGTCGGTCCTGTTCGCCGACACCCAGCTTCGTCAGGATTTCGGTGTCGACCGGTCCGGGGCTAATCACGTTAACGCGGATCCTCCTGGATCTGAATTCCTTCACCCAGTTCCTTGCGAAGGCTGCCATTGCGGCCTTTGTGCCGGCGTAGACCGCATGGTTGTCCAAGACCTTCGTCGCCGCCAATGAACTGGTTAGAAGGATATTGCCGCCGTCATGCATGACCGGCGCGATGGTTTGGACCCCGAAAAAACACCACGCGTGTTGATTGAAAAATGGCGATCGAACTCTTCAGGCGTAACTTCAATAGACGGCTTCAGATCAATCACCGCGGCATTCGCGACATAAATATCCACTCCGCCAAAGCGCCGCTTGGCTTCGGCGGCAACCAGTTTGTGATGTTCCAGGTCGGCAACATCCCCTGGTATACCTATCGCGCCGTAGCCAATTTCTTGTACTGCAGTATCGAGCGCGTCTTGCCTCCGCGCTGTTACGATCACCTGCGCCCCATTTACCGCAAAGAGTTTTGCTGTCTCCCTGCCAATACCGCTGTTCCCACCAGTGATGATGGCGACCTTGCCTTCAAGCTGTTTCATTTCATAGCGCTCCTTTTCTGAAGCTCGAAATAGCAACTCGACATCTCGTTCAGTAGGCATACGTCGGGCACATCATTTTTGCTTTGGAGTTCGCAATGCGAGACCTGCTTGACGAGACACCTGGTCTACTAGCCTTCGTGAAAAGCGCCGAGAGTGGCTCCTTCACAGCTGCGGCGAAACTGCTCGGCACCACGCCGTCCGCAACGTCGCGGAGTATCTCCCGGCTCGAGAAGCATATCGGCGCGCGGCTATTTTTGCGGTCGACACGCGCTCTAACTCTCACTCCCGACGGCCAATTGTTTTTGGAGCGCGTCGCGCCGCTTTTGAAAGAGTTGGCCAACGCTAGCGACGTACTTTCCAGAGGTCTTTCGGGGAGGCTCAAGATGAGTGTCCCTGGTGAGCTCGCTGTGATGATAATCGACCCAATTTTGCAGAAATTTGCCAAGCCGAATCCTGATCTTCGTCTAGAGATCGGCATCTCGGACCGGTTCGTCGACGTAATCCGTGAAGACTACGACGTCGCGTTTCGTATCGGACGACTGCCGTCCAGCGAACTATCCGCTCGGAAGATAGCGGACATGGAGATGGTTATTGTCGCTTCTCCGGAACTACTCGCCTTTCACGGTCAACCAAAGACCGCTGATGAGCTTTCTGTCTTCCCATTCGCGAGATACATCTCGGGCGCAAGTGCGTTCCAAATCGCCTTCGAGGACGGATCAATAGTTGTGCCGCCTAGCGTGATAGGCTGCGACACAGGATTTGGTCTTCATCGCGCAGCGCTACACGGAATAGGAGCCGCATATCTAATGCGTCGTATTGTATCGCAAGACATCGCAAGTGGCAGATTGGTGGTGATCGAAATAGGGGCCCATCTTCCTGCCCTTCCGTTGAACGCAGTGCATGCTTTCGGGCTCCACCCTCCTCGAAAAGTGGCGTTGTTGTGCGAACTGATCGCAGATGAAGTTCGTGACGATCTACGATGATCGCGATGGCATCGGGCTGGGCCTAGATAGCATCAACGAAGCTACCACACCGACCAAAAGTCTATATTGCTCAAGACTTGGAACCAGTTCCGAATTCCGTTGCTCGAGCCGACGCGATTTCGAACGCAACCGCCGTAGCATACCAGGAGACATCGAGCCCACGGTCGGGCTCCTTATCTGTGGTCGGGCATAAAATGCAGGCTTTCGAAGGTCCAGACCAGCAAGCCCTAGCTGATGTCCGCACCCGTTAAGTCGGCGCTCACTGTCCACAGCCGATCCGCAATTTCCGGATCAACGGCATAGGGTCTCACCCCTTTCGCTCGCTCTCCTCAAGGGTCGCGATGTCGCTGTTCTCGCAGTAAACACCTCCTACGCCATCAAGTAGCGGTGAGGTCGTACACCAGACGGTGGTCGCCGCGCCCTGGGCAAAGTTCTTCATGTCCGCAACGGGGTCGATGATGGGCTGGCCATTCTTATCTACCGCACCGAATGAATCGATCTCCTCAGCCGTCAGGTGGCGAGCCAGTGGTCCAACGACAGAACCGGGATGGACTGCAAACGCCCTGATTCCGTCGCGCTTGCCTCTCGCATCAGCGGCGACGGAGAAAAGCACATTAGCCGTCTTAGACTGTCCATAGGCTTGCCATTTATCGTACGGCCGCTCTTCGAACCGAAGGTCATCGAAATGGACACCGTCTATGAGATGCCCACGGGAGGAGAGAGCAACAATCCTCGCCCCCTGCGCAGCTTTGAGAGCTGGCCATAGAAGCGCTGCTAGCCTGAAATGCCCCAGGTGATTGGTCGCAAACTGGCCTTCGTTGCCGTCCTCGTCGCGAAAGAGCGGCGTCGCCATGACGCCCGCATTCAGTATCAGCCGATCAACGGGGCGTCCGGTGTCCAGAAATCGCTTCGCGAACCGCTCTACGGATGCGCTATCCGTGAGCTCCATCTCACAAACTTCCGTGCCGGGAATATCCTTGAGTGCGCTTTCAGCATCCGCGACGCGCCTTGCAGGCACAATGACCTCTGCCCCATGGGTTGACAGTATCCGCGTTGTTTCAAGGCCTAACCCTGACGCGCCACCTGTAACGATGACGACCTTGCCCTTCAGGTCTATGCCATCAGCGACATTCTCCGCTGTGGCAGTCGGGCCCCAATTGGTGCCAAGGGGTATTTGCCCATTTTTATGCATGAGTGCCTCGCTTTCATTTTCCAAAAGATATGGCAAAGGAAAACAAGACGAACTATATTTCAGTGTCGCATATTTTGTAGCGAAAGTCCGGAAATGTCCCCTGACCCTCTTTCAGATATCCTGCGGTTGACCCGAGCAAAAGGCGTGCTGTCTACGGGACTCCGCGCCAGAGGGAGATTTTCTGTCTCTGTCAAAATGCATGAGGGAATGAAATTCAACGCGATCATGGAGGGCAGCTGCTTTCTCGACGTAGGCGGCAATAGTCATCAACTCAATGCCGGCGATTGCTTCCTGCTCACAAAGGGGACCGAGTTTACTGTTGGAAATAGCCGTGCCTGCGAGGTCTTGCCAGCAGAGCAAGTCTTCGCGCATGCCACTTCCGGCTACGCAGTGCTCGACAATGGCGACGGACCATCGGTCACATTCGTTGGCGGCAAGATGACTTCGGACAGAGGCATGGAATTGCTCACTTCTTGCCTACCCCCAGTCATTCTCCTGAGGGGCGGAACGGCGGCCGCACAATGGATCAGTGCACTTCTGCGAAGTTTGGAGACAGAGCTGACCGAAGGACGTCCCGGCTCGGACGTCATGTCGGAACAAATCATGCATATGATCTTCATAGAGATCATCAGGACTTACTCCAAGGATGAGATGTCGATAGGCTGGCTTGCCGCCCTTTTTGATCCTCAGATTGCCAAAGCTCTCTCTGCTATGCACGCCGCTCCGGGAAAAAACTGGCGTGTCGGTGAACTGGCTTCGGTGAGCGGCCTGTCGCGCTCGCAATTCGCCGCCCGGTTTGCGCGCGTTGTCGGGGAGTCTCCGCTAGAATATCTCACCCGTTGGAGAATGATGTTGGCGCGCGAAGCACTTCTAGAGCGGGCAACGACGATCGCGCAGGTCGCCAACGATGTCGGTTATGGGTCGGAAGCGGCGTTTGGGGCGGCGTTCAGGAGGGTCTACGGCACCTCCCCAAGACGATCCGTCGAAAACGAACGTGCGGCCAGACAGGGGCGCGATGTTCATCAGTCGCTTAGCGGCTCGCTCGTGCATCCTGACTAGTCGCCCCGTGCCTATCGAACGATTTGGCGCTCCATTTCCACCCTAGCGGTCGCGTACCGGTTACCGCCGAGCGCAGTGCGCCTTGTGATGGCAACCGACCGAATGATCAGAGGATTAGCTTGAGATCGGAGCAACATTCGTCAACGGCTTTCCACGGCGTCAGTAGAGAGCTGAACGGAGAAGCTCAAACGCGAGAAGGTTTTGCGCAGGACGGCGCCCGATTGCGCTCCCCTATACATAGCTGCACCTTGAAAAACATATAGATTAAGTGCATCTTAAGCGAAATAGGGTGATAAGAATGCGTCTGACGCAGTATTCGGATTTTGCACTTCGAGTGCTGATGTATGCGGCCGCCAAGCCGGAAAAGCTTTTGACGATTGAAGAGACGGCCAGAGCCTATGGGATTTCTCGCGCCCATCTTATGAAAGTAGTAAACCAACTCATTCGTGAAGGATTTCTGAGTTCCGTGAGGGGCCGTTCCGGGGGCTTCAGGCTGGGTCGGGATCCCAAAGATATTCGCATCGGTGAAGTTATACGAGCGACGGAGCCGGACTTCGCTATCGTCGAATGCTTCGGTTGCGACAATCAGTGTGTAATCACACCGAGCTGCGGATTGAAGAAGTTGCTTGCAGAAGCGCTGAAAGCCTTCCTGGCAAAATTAGATCAAGCTACCTTAAAAGACATGCTGCTAGACCGGTCCATGGTGGCCGAACTCGATGCAATGCGTGACAATAGTGCTGCGTCACCGAGCATATGAGACAAACTAGGTCGCTGTTATCCGAATAGCGGACTTCTCACCAAGCGTCAGTCCGGCTGGTGTGCGTTATCGCTCAAATATTTGACCTTATCCGGCAGTCCATCCCAGTCTCTTGCATCGCTCGGTGGCGATCCTTTGATGGATAGGTTGGGCCAGAGCCCCGAATATCTGCGATTGAGCGCCAGCCAAAATTTCGTGGCACCCGGATCACTATCTGGAAGAATTGCCTCCGCGGGACACTCCGGTTCGCAAACTCCGCAATCGATACACTCATCCGGATGAATGACCAGCATAGATTCGCCCGCGTAGAAACAATCGACAGGACAGACCTCGACGCAATCCATGTATTTGCATTTTATGCAGTTTTCCGTGACCACATACACCATGAATTCCGCCCTAGCTCCCCACTTTCGATGAGGGATTCCATGACGAGAACCGGCCTTGTGAGCTAGCGATCCCGTAATGCAAACTACGCGCAACATTCTCGGCCTTACCAATTATGACGCGAGCGACGGCTTCATCGTAGACGGCTGCGACCACCTCTCGGAACAAGGTGAGCCAGCGCTCGAAATGGACTATGTCGAGATGCGGCATCGCCAGATGAATGGCCATCGGAGCGCCTTTGTATCGACCGGATGCCAGGAGGAGCGATGACCAGAAGTCACTCATTTTATCCAGATGCACCGGCCAATCATCAGCACCAATGCTGGCGAAAAGCGGAGCGAGCATATCGTCGGTTCGAACTCGTGCATAAAACTGGTCGACCATGAAACGGATCTCCGCCTCGCTGATAGCCAACGCGCCCGCTCTTGCATGAGAGATCAACTCGTGGCGCTGTTTGTCTTCCTCAATGTGCACCTTTATGTACTCCAATATCGCTTACCCGGACCGAAGCCGGCGATGCGTGATCCTTCTGTCATCGGACACCAACGGGCGCACCGCATTTCAAACATACACGACCGTTGATCGCGCACATCGCAGCCGCGCCGATGATGTCAAAAGAGAGCAAGCTCTGGACCGGTTGCTTCCCTTACAGCAAGCAACCGGCTTCGATTGTCAGTAGAGTTCCTTGTGCAGTCTCTGGTCTTGGTTCAGGCGCAGCAAGAACTCGTGAGCCAGATCCTCCGTCAGATCTCCAGTCTGGACTGCAATCCGATGAATCGCGTCGTCAATAGACTGTCCTAAATTCGTCTTGCTTCCGCACACATAGACATGAGCACCATCATCAAGCAAACGCCAGATATGCTTCGAATTATCGAAGAGCGCATGCTGCACATAATAGGGTTGATTGCCATCGCGCGAGAAAGCGGTGATCAGCTTGCTGAGTAGACCAGTTCCCTGCCACCTTCGGATTCTCTCTTCATAAAGAAAGTCCGATTCACTACGGCGATCACCGAATATCAGGCATGTCTCGGCAGATCTTTCGCACTGCTCAGCGTTCTTCAGCAAGCCCATATATGGACCGATACCAGTCCCGGTTCCGATCATGATGACAGGAGCCTTTTCATCGGCGGGTAGCCTGAAACGTGGATTGGCACGCACGAAAATCGGTGCGGTGCTTTGCGCGCGTCCAAGGAAACCGGTCGCAGCCCCCTGTCGATCTCGATCTTGGAGATTGTACGACACTTCGCGAACACAGAGATCTACATGGTTCGGATCTCCATCCGATGCTATTGAGTAAGCCCGCGGCTGAATATCGGGCAAATGCTGAGCAAGTTCAGATGCAGTCACAGTCTCCCGAGCACAAAAGTCCATCAGCAAGTCCAGGAGATCTCGACCATATAGATAGGTCTCCAACGATGCCCTGTTGCTGCTCTTCAGGAGCTCTTTGAGCGCATCGTTTTGAGCAAGCCTGGCGAGGTTTCGCAGGAAGGACTTTCCGACATTTCTAATTTCCTTCGGGCCGAAGAGTTCGTAGGCATCGTCGCTCCCGAACCAATCCGCAAGGCGTGACAGAAGGCCGGGATCGTTTGCCGGTACGACATAGAGATTATCCCCTGCGCGATATTTGATGCCGCTGCCCGCGATATCGAACCGGTAGTGCCACGCGTAAGGGGCACCTCCATTCAACCTCTCGCGCTCGACTATAGGCGCTCTGTAGGCGCTATTCTCCCCATAGGATTTGACCTGCAGAGCAAGCGACTTCCCTGCCTCGCGATCGCCCTTGAGCGTTGCCAACAGCGTCTTGCGCCAGATGTCGAAAAATTCTTCGTAGTCGGTGTCGGCGTCGACGCGGTTTACGACAGACGTCGAGCCGCAGGCAGCGAGAGCAGCATCCAAGGTCTTGGTGAAGCCGCAGAAGTTCGGGTAAGCGACATCACCCAGTCCGAAGATGGCATATTGCACATTCAAAGGGGCGTGCAGCGCGTTCAGTCGCTCAAGAAAACCTTCCGCCGTAGCCGGCGGCTCTCCGTCACCGAATGAACTTGATATGATGACGAGCACGCCACCGCGCCCCAGTGTATCGATATCGAGCGTTGCAAGCTTCTCGACTCTTGGGGCAAAAGGCCGGAATGACGGATCGGCGGCAAGACGAGCGGCAAGGCCTGAAGCATTGCCGGATTCCGATCCGACGCCTATGACAATATGCGATATGCCGAGTGACATGATGGTCACAGCCTCATCAGTTATAGTATTGATCGTAAATGTCTTTCGACGATTCTGAGCTGGTCGAAATCAGCCATGAGGTCGTTGATGACGCGGCGGATGCTGATGTATTCGACAACCTTGCCCTCGCTGTCGCGAACAGGCTGAATGGTGGTGTCTACAACATATAGCGCGCCGCCCTTGCCGACATTCGGGAACGCACCCGACCAGGTTTCGCCCGCCTTGATCGTATCCCAGAGCTCTTTGTAGACGCTCTTCGGGACGTCCGGGTGCCGGACGATGTTATGGGGCTTGCCGATGAGTTCCTCACGGCTGTAACCGGTCAATTTGCAGAACAGGTCGTTCACATAGGTGATGTTTCCCTGCAGATCTGTCGTCGAGATGACCATGACACGATCCAGTGCATCGAGAACCTTAGCGTTCAAATCGTTGTTCATTGTGGATGTCCTTTCCAGAGGCGGATGGTTCAAGACAGCCCTATCGGCTGGCGAGATGAACATCGGCCGTAAAAGATACATTTTCAATACATCTTTTACGGCCGCGTCAAACCGCCGCACGAATATTCGAGTTCATCGGAATGGGGCGCCTCGCTTTGAGGCCGATGAGATGACCGTCAATCGGCAGATAACATGCCTCGTAAGTCACGTGTTCTTCGGCGCGCCAATCGAAAAAAGCGTCGAACGAAGATACACCCTTGTCTAGCTTATCAGGCTTGGATTTCGCGTTATTCTCAGTATCGGAAGAATGGACGTTGGGGCCAAATCGAGCGATGTCGCTGCATTCACAGTACGAATTTTTAGTCCTGCTGCTGATGGCAGTGATGACGCTCGAACTTGTAGCGCGCTACCTAAGGCTTCCCCGGCGGCGGCATTGATCCTTGGCGGCGCAGCGCTTGCATTCGTGCCCGGCATTCCGACCGTCATTTTCGACCCTCAACTCATTCTTGTCGTATTCTTGCCACCGCTTCTGCTGAGCAGCGCTTACTCGACGGCGTGGCGTGACTTCAAACAGAACTCTGCAACGATTATATCCTTAGCCGTCGGAGCCGTGCTGTTTACATCGCTTTCCGTCGCAGTCGTATTCCATCTTCTTTTTCCTGATCTCCCGTGGGCCGTGGGCTTTGCGCTTGGCGCCGCGGTTTCTCCACCGGATGCTGTTGCGGTAAAAGCTGTGCTTCAGAAGTTGCGACTTCCTACGCGGGTGACGACCGTGCTCGGTGGCGAAAGTCTGGTCAACGATGCCAGTGGTCTCGTGCTGTTTCACTTCGCCGTCGCGTGGACAATCGCTGGCTCGTTCAACTTTGCGGATGCGCTGGCGATGTTTGGCATGGTATCGATCGGTGGCATAATCATTGGCTATGGAATTGGCCAAGTCGGTGTTGCCGTACTTCAAAGGCTCGGCAGCAGTGAGCTTGTTATCACCGGCACCCTGCTTCTTGCGGCGACATCGTACATCGCGGCAGAGCGTTTGGGCCTTTCCGGCGTGCTCTCGACTGTGACGACCGGTCTTTTACTCGGCTGGCGACAGCATGAGATATTCTCCGCTGCAACACGCATCACTGCGGCCAGCTTTTGGCAGATTCTGGTCTTCCTTCTCCAGTCCATGCTTTTCATTTTGGTTGGATTATCGCTACGCGGAACGCT
This sequence comes from Terrirhizobium terrae, assembly GCF_030323265.1. Classification (GTDB taxonomy): domain Bacteria; phylum Pseudomonadota; class Alphaproteobacteria; order Rhizobiales; family Rhizobiaceae; genus Neorhizobium. Next base: position 110,367 of record NZ_CP104990.1, on the reverse strand, counting down.
GGATCGGATCGCAACAACGGATCAGATGTTCGCCGATCTACTGGTTCCCGCTGGTGTTATCATCGCTGTGGTGCTTGCAGCGCGTTTCGTCTGGCTTTTCGGTTCAGATATCTTGTGGTTGGGGATCGGACGGCTCGGATGGCAGCTCAGGTTCAAGCCCGTGTTCTCCATCACAACGATCTTGAGTTGGGCCGGGATCCGCGGCCCCGTGACCCTTGCAGCAGCCCTGTCGCTTCCAGAAAATTTTCCCGGCAGAGATATAGTCCTGATCTCGGCGTTCGGGGTAATTTTCGTAACGGTCTTGCTTCAGGGCCCTTCGCTTCCGCTGCTCGTGAAAATCCTGCCATCCACCGGATCGCAGTCATCGAGCCGGCTAGCCAAGGACGAGGCGCAAGCAAGGATGAATATGTCCAAGGCGCAACTTGCAGCACTTTCTGCGGCCTTTCCCCACCCCGCGTCAAATGAGGAAACCTGCCTTCTCGAACATTACAGGAGCCGCGCCTCTCGCCGCGCTTCCCTGCTCGTGGAAGATGAAAGCGAGAAAGAGCACCTCGTCGCTCAGCCTTCCGCTGCCATGGCGGCGGCGATCCACGCTGGCCGCGCCGAGTTGCTTCGGATGTACCGGACAGGTGAGATCAGTGATCGCGTGCTCCGCAAACTCGAGCAGGACCTGGATATCCAGGAATTCGGTGTCGAGACGCGCTAGCCGGATCGTGCTAAATTCTGTCGAACCGCTTCACCATTTGCCTCAGCTGTTCATTCTGCACAGCCAGTTTCTCTGCGAGCCGTTTTCTCAACACGGCGATTTCCGCATCCAACTCCGCCATCTCATCGAAAACCGTGTTCGACCCGCTGGCGGGACCTGAATTCTGGTCCTCGAAGCTGATGGTCGTCTGCTCTGCCTTAACGGCTTGCGGTTTTGTCTTCCTGATCTTTGTCACCGGTGCCGGAGCTTCGCCGCCCACCACCTCCGCGCGATCGGCTCGGTTAAGCGTCGCCTCACCTGACAACGGGATTTCAGGTCTGTTCGCGCTTCCTACTTCTCTGTTACGCTTATCGGCCGCATCTTCGGCACCCACGAGCGGCGCCACGGCGTCCCCGCCGTCATCGCCTCGAACAATTCCCGCTTCAACGACCTGGCCACTTGCAGGGTTATCAGAGGGGATCAAGTCAGCCTTGGCGCCATCTTGTTCCCTCGCAATCTCGACTGCGTCAGGCTCAATCTTTGCAAGCTCGTCTGTCGACGGAAAATTTTCAGCCTCGTTGGATTTCGCTCCATTTTGAAGGTCATCGACATGACCTGCCGTCGGCTTTCTCGTGACCAGGTCAGACAGAAATCTCCACGGCGTTCTCATATTTCATACCTTTCGCATGGCACGGCGGTTAAGCCGGATTCCAAGTGCCGGACCAAGTTATAGGCCCGGCACTTTCAACAGACGACCACGTCAGCTGATGATTGTCGCAATCACTTCTGTCCCAGGCGCTTGCGCAGGTCGGCGTTTTCGGCGCGCAGCTTGTCAGAGAGCTGCTTGCGAAGGCTCTTGTTCTCTTCTTCGAGCTTCAGAAGTGCGGCGATGTCGTCGATCGGTTCAGCAGCACGAGCCGCAGGCGTCGCAGCCTTACGGGCGACCGTTGTCTTCGTCGTGGACTTGCGAGCAGCAGCCTTCGGCGTCTTTACCTCGGCGACCTTGCTTCCGCGCTTGGCGCGCGTCTTCTTGACCGGTGCTTCAGAGGCCACGACATCGGTGGTCGCGGCAACTTCAGCAGCAGCTTTCGGCGTGCGTGGCTTGCGGGTTTTCTTGACTGCGGGTGCGGTGACGGGTGCATTTGTTGCAGCGTTCGTCGCGGCCTCTACATTGGTATCATCAGCCATCAGTTAACTCCTATTTGGCGGGACATGTTCGTAATTGAATCAGAACATCTAGGAGTCAATGTCTACAGGGCTTCCGCAGCCTCCTTTGATTACCAAATCATGGATTTCTGTTCGTACATCGGTCGGCATTGTGCCTCAGCTGCAAGCATTCTTGACAACCATCCCTAGTCACCCCACGGACAAGACCTGGACATTCAGAATTCGTTGCCGAGACGCGCTGAACTTTTTGCTTAGACGACTTGTAAAGCGCCGTCCGATCAGATCGGACGGCGCAAGTCGATCAACGCAAAGGCTTATCGAAAGTCCCTCTGGCGGCTTGGAATACTGAAGAGAACCCGTCAGCATATTCCTGCTCGTTCAGGCGACCTTTTCCTTGGCTATCGAGCCGGTTCCAGCTGTTCTGTACGTCTCCAAGATCAGGTTGATAACCATCGGATCTCGTCTGCATGTTACGATCGATGTATTCCTTCTGATCGACATAACCGTCGCCATTGGTATCATCGCGATCGAAATTACTTTTCGCCAGGCGCGCCAAGAAGGCCGCGGCAGCTTCGTCATGGCTGAGAGCGCCCATACCTGCCGAACCACCACCACCAGGACCGGATGGCAAGCTAGCGTCTGACGGGCCGTCGTTATTATCCTTGGATTTTGCCCTTGGGACTAGAAGAGAATATATATCAGATGAAGATCCAACACGCATGAATATCCCTCATTGGTTGCATCCGACTCCTGCGCCTCGACACTTGTGCGAAGCTTACCGTCATCGAGTGCTAAGGTTATCCCTTCTTCTTTTCCCACCGCTCCTCGACGGCACGGACGATCATGTAGAGGGCGGGCACGACGAAGATGGAAAGAACGGTCGACACCAACATTCCGCTGACGACTGAAATACCAATCGACTTGCTCGCGCTGGCGCCCGCACCACTTGCAAGCACAAGCGGGATCATCCCGAGAATGAATGCGATCGAGGTCATCAGGATCGGCCGGAAGCGCAGTCTGCCCGCGACGACAGCCGAATCCACAAGTGACTTGCCTTCCCCTATCCTCAATTCTCGGGCGAATTCGACAATCAGAATGGCATTCTTGGCAGCCAGAGCGACCAGCAGGACAAGCCCGATCTGCGTATAGAGCGTATTTTGAAGGCCGAGCATGAGGAGGACGACGACGGTGCCGGCAAGCGCCAGAGGCACAGACAGAATAACCGGCAATGGTCCAAGCCAGCTACCGTACTGGCCGGCGAGGACGAAATAGACAAGCACGAGCGCCAGACCGAAAGCGATATAGATCTGATTTCCCGCGAGCTTTTCCTGATAGGAGATCGCTGTCCAATCGGTAGTGGCGCCCGTCGGCAGCACGCTGGCGGCAGCCTTTTCCATGATCTTCAACGCGTCCCCCGAGCTGATGTCAGATTGCGGACGGCCGGCAATCGATGTCGACGGACGCATGTTGTAGAGAGAGATAAGCGACGGACCGATCGCCTCGCTCACCGTGACGATGCTGCTGATTGGCACGAGCGAACCCGATGCGTTCGGAACGCGCAGGCGATCAATTCCCTCCGCAACACTGCGATAGGAGCCCTCCGCCTGCACGTAAACCTGGAACGTCTTCCCGAATTGCGTGAACTGGTTGACATAGGCGGAGCCGAGGTAACCGGACAAGGTATCGAACACATCACCGATCGCAACGCCAAGCGTTGCAGCTTTCGTCCGGTCGACGGTTACGGCAAGCTGGGGAGAGTTGAAATTCGAGTTGACCTGTACGCCTTGTAACGCCTCATTTTTCATGGCCTCGCCGGCGACGTCGTCGGCAATCCCTGCCAGCCGATTGAAATCTCCGCTGCCATCGGTCAATGCAACGATCATGCTGAAGCCCGCGGTATTGCCGATACCCTGAATGGACGGTGGAGGCACCGCGACTGCGATCCCGTCATCGAGGTCGGCAAGCCTCTTGGATATCGCCTGATAGATCGGCAGGAGGCTTTGTGCCTTGCCGCGTTCGTCCCACGGTTTCAACACGATATAAGCGAGACCAGCACTGGGAAGCGGAGCATTGTTGTCAAGCAGCGAGACACCGGCGACCGTGATGACGTTGTCGACGCCGGGCTGCTCCTTCAGCCGTGCCTCCACCTGTTTCAACGAACGGTCGGTGCGCTCGAGCGAAGCTCCCGGCGGCAATTGAACCGCTGCAACGAGATAGCCCTGATCTTCGAGCGGCAGGAATCCCGTCGGCACTTTCGATAGGCCGACAAAGGCAAGGGCTACGATCGCAGCCGTGAAGACAGCGACCAGATAGCGAAAGCGCATAAGCCAGCCGAGGAATGCAGCATAGCCATCCTCCATGCGATTGAACCCATGCTCGAACCAGCGGAAGACGAAATTGCGCTGCTCTAGCGGTTTGATCGGCCGCATCCAGAGTGCAGCCTGTACAGGTTTCAACGTTATCGCATTGATCGCGCTGATGATCGCCGTCGCGGCTATAACGAGGGCAAACTGCTGATAGAGCTTGCCGGTCAGGCCGGGGAGAAAGGCGGCGGGCAGGAAGACTGCGACGAGGACGAGCGTAATGCCGATAATAGGGCCAAACAATTCGTCCATCGCCTTCTCGGCGGCTTGCGGTCCATTCAACCCATCGGACATGTGACGGGCGGCGCCTTCGACAATGACGATAGCGTCGTCGACGACGATGCCGATTGCCAGAACCAGCGCGAACAGGGTCGACATGTTGATCGAAAATCCGAGCATCGCCATCGCCGCGAATGCGCCGATCAATGTCACGGGCACGGTCGTCGCCGGCACAAGCATGGCCCGCCAGTCCTGCAGGAACAGCAGGATGACGACGAGGACGATGAAACAGGCCTCGATCAAGGTCGCATAGACGGATTCCACGGCGGCGTTGACGAAGGCCGTGGTGTTGAATGGCACGGAATAGGTCAGGCCCTGTGGAAATGCTTTCGCCAACTCGCTCATGCGGCTTTCGACGGCCTGTGCCACGTCCAGCGCGTTCGCCTCTGGCAGCTGGCTGATAGCAAGTGAAGCGGAAGCCTTGCCGTTGACCCGGAAGACCTGGCTGTAGGACTTCGAGCCGAGTTCAACGCGAGCGACATCACGCAATGAGGTGATGGCGCCGGTCTCGGTATCCGTCTTGACGATCACATCCTCGAATTGCTCGACCTGGTCGAGCCTGCCGGATATCTCGATCGGCATCTGGAAGCCCTGCCCGGTATCCACCGGAGGCATGCCGATCTGCCCACCTGATACGGTCTGGCTCTGAGATTGGATCGCGCTCACCACATCGGACGGCTTGAGCCCACGGGCCTGCAATCGATCCGCATCAAGCCAGACACGCATCGCATAGTCACCCGCGCCATACACGGTGACGTCGCCGACACCGGGAACGCGAGCGATCTCATCCTTCAGGTTGATCGTGGCATAATTGGCAAGGAAGAGGCTGTCATGGTTCGGATCAGTCGCATCAAGCGTTACGAAGGCGAGGATCGACGTCGACCGCTTGCGGACTGTGACGCCTTGCGACTGCACCGAGCTTGGAAGCTGGGCATTGGCGGCATCCACACGGTTCTGTACCAGGATCTGCGCCTCATCGGGATCGGTCCCGATATCGAATGTCACCGTCAGCGAATAGGACCCGTCGCTGGCACTGTTCGACTGCATGTAGAGCATGCCCGGAACACCGTTAACCTGCTGCTCGATCGGCAGTGCCACGGTGTCCATCAGGGTCTTCGCGCTCGCGCCCGGATAACGGGCCTGCACCTGCACGGTCGGCGGCACGATATCGGGATACTGGGCGATGGGGAGCGCGCGAAAGGCAAGCGCACCGATGAGGATGGTCAAAAGCGCAATGACATTGGCCAGTACCGGCCGCTCGATGAAGAACCTTGAGAACATTCAATTACCCGATCATTTGGCCGCTGGCGTGGCGCTGTCTTGCGACCGGCCTTCAGCCTTAACGCCGGCATCTGCATCCGAAGTCATGGAAACAGGCTTCTTTTCGACCTTTTCTCCCGCACGAATGCCGGAGGCCACGTTCTGCACGATCCAGTCGTTAGCCTGCACCTCTCCCTTGATCTGCTGCAGCGTATCGCTGCGCTCCAGAAGCGTGACCGCGCGCCGCTCGACCTCGCCAGCGCCATTGACGGCCAGCAGATAGCGCCCCTCCTGATCGGTACCGATCGCGGTCGGAGGTACGAGCACGGCATCCGTGATCTCACCCATGGGAATGCGAAGTCTCAGGAAAAGATTGGGCACGAGGTCGCGGTTCTTGTTGTCGAAGATAGCCCGCACCGAAAGCGTACCTGTCCCCTCATCGGTCTGTGGCGCAATGTAATCCAGCTTGCCACGATAGGGGAAACCATCATCGACCATGGTTGCCGCCTCGACGGTAATCCTGTCGAGATCCTCCGGGTTGATCCCGCGCGCACGGGCGCGCTTGCGCAGCTGCAGCATGTCGGTGTCCGGGATCGAGAATGTAACATGGATGGGGTCGAGCTTGACGATGGTTGCTAACGTCGTAGGGCTGCCGCTCCCGACCAAGGCTCCGACATCCGCCTGATGTGCGGTGACGAAGCCGTCGAATGGCGCAAGAATGCGCGTGTAGCCGAGATTGATCTCGGCTTCCGTCAGCGAAGCCTTCGCGGAATTAAGTTGCGCGCTGGCCTCATCGCGGCTTGAGCGGGCGTTGTCGACATTGGCCTGCGTCGTTGTGGAAGAACGCGCAAGCTCTTCCTGTCGCGCCAGCTGTATCTGGGCGTTGTCGAGACTGGCTTCGGCCTGTTCGACCGCCGCCTTGGCCTGCTGCATCTGGGCTTCGTATTGATCCGGCTCGATGAGGAAAAGCGGATCCCCGGCTTTGACCTCAAAGCCGTCCCTATAGCCGATGGACTTAAGATAGCCTGAAACACGCGCTGTCAGATCGACGCTCTCGAGAGCCCTGACCGTACCCGTTTGATGAAGGTATCTGGTGATCCGTGCAGTCTGAGGCTGCACGACCTTGACTGACTTGGGAGCCGCCTCTTCCGATTGCGTCTCGCCGCTGCCGCTACAGGCGGTCAGCAACAATGCGAGGGCCATGAGCCCTGCGCTCATGCCATGCCGAAAGATGTAGGTCGTAGAGCCCAAGAAGTCGGTTCTTGTGCATCGCATCGGCTTGCCTTTTCGTTTTATGGTCGATGGATGATTGCGCTTGACGAAACCAAGCCCGCGACGCCAGCTATGGGCACCTGACCGCGTTGGCGATCGCGCGATGTGCAAGGAGGTCTAGGGTCAAAACTCAATCAGGATGGGTGTTCTGCAAGCTGTATTTTGTGCCTGAGTAGGAGGGGAAGTGCCAATCACTTTCAAACTTCTCCGACGCCCGCGAACAATGCTCGACAAGACCTTCGGATCTTGCCTTGCGCTTGTTCGCTTCCATTCAATCCTATCCCGTTCAACAGAACACCCATCCTGATTGAGTTTTGACCCTAGAACCGGGGAGTTGCTGCCGCTTTGCAATATTGTTGCAGCTTGTTACACAAGCTTGCCCGCGCGAAAGATCGGCCCGCCGCTGACCGCTTGGCGGTGCCGATCATCAGCCTTGCCCTGCCTCAGACTTTCGAGAGCAGTCCAACCGTGATGTTGCAAATTGGATCGATGCCGCCGCAATCGCCGTAGCGCAATGGCGATAGGCTTGGCCTACGACCTGGAAGCAGGAGCGCCTGGCACGGCGGTCACCATCAAATCAAGATAGCTACCCTTTGACACCGGACGAGATCATGACTGCCTCGGTCACTTTCTTCTGGAAGATCAGATAGGCGATCGCAACGGGCATGGCTCCGAGAAGGGCAACCGACATCAGGCGGGCATAGAACACGCCGAAGGCGTCGTTGACCTGCGTGATGCCGACCGGAATCGTCATCTTGTTTTCGGTGGTCACCGCTAGGAAGGGCCAGAGGAACTGGTTCCAGGCCATGATGAAGGTGATGATGGCGAGCGCTGTCGTAATGCCCCAGTTGAGCGGCAGGTAGATCTTGAAAAGCAGCGTATAGTCGCCGCCGCCATCGAGCACGACTGCCTCGCGCATTTCCTTCGGCACCGCATCGAAAAACTGCTTGTAGACGATGATGACGACCGGCACGATCAACTGCGGCAGGATGATGCCGGCCCAGGTATTGATGAGGCCAAGATCGTTCATCAGGATGAACTGGGTCACGACCAGCGCCTGCGTCGGCACCATGAAGCTTGCCAGCACCACGCCATAGAGAATGCGGCGGCCGGGAAATTTCAGCTGCGAGATCGCATAGGCGCACATCATGCCGGAAACGATCACCGTGAAGGTGATGATGACGGCGGTGCCGATGGAATTGATATACCAGTTGACGATATTGGAGTTCCACAGGATGTCGACATAGGCCGCGAGGTTGAACTCGTCTGGCAACACGCCTGCCTCTGCCGACACGACCCGCTCCTCGCTGCGGATCGAGGTGATGAAGGCCCAGTAGAGCGGGAAGATCCAGAGCGCTGCGGCGAGGAAAGTACCGACCGTCAGCACGCCGTTTTCGAGTTTACGGATATTCATCGGCGGCCTCCTGCGCGCAGAAGCTGGAACTGCAGCACCGAAAGCACGGCAATGACGACGAAGAGAACGAGCGCGATCGCGGACGCATAGCCGCCGTGATTGAGCTGGAAGGCTTCGCGGTAGACCATCAGCAGCAGCACATAGGACGAGTTGAACGGCCCGCCGCTGCTTAAGAGATAGACCTGGTCGAAGATCTTAAGCTGCAGGATGAGCTGCAATGTCAGTACCAGCGCCGTAACCGGCCAGAGCAGCGGCCAGGTGACCTTGGTGAACAGCTGAAACCGTGTCGCGCCGTCAAGCTGCGCGGCCTCGTAATAATCCTTCGGGATGTTGCGCAGGCCTGCGATGAACAGCAGGACATTGAAGCCGTTCGTCCACCAGATCGTCACCATGGCGACCATCGGCATGACCCAATAGGGGTTCTTGAAGACTGGAACGGGCTTTCCGTAGAAGAAGCTGATGACGGGCTGCAGCACGCCGAACTGGAAATCGAGCATCCAGGTCCAGATCTGGGTAACGACCGAGACTGGCAGGATATAGGGCAGGAAGAAGATGGCGAGCGCCAGCGCCTGCAGCGATCCCCTGAGCCGCGTGATCATCAGCGAGATACCGAGCGCCAGCGCCGTTGTCGGGATCACCGTCAGGAGAATGAAGTAGCCATTGTTCTTCAGCGACGTCAGAAACAGCTTGTCGGTCAGGAGACGCTTGAAATTGTCGAGCCCTACCCACTCGCCAGGTCCGATCAGCGGCGAATTTGTCAGGCTGAGTTCAACGAGCCTGATGGCGGGGAAGAGAAAGACGAGCGCGAAGGTTAGCACGAACGGCGCTACAAGCGTCGCAGCCACGGCGACTTCCTTGCGTCGATTGGTCAGCATTGCCACGTGGATACCTCCCGGACATCGAAAAGCGGCGGCCGCATCATGCGAAGACGCGGCCGCCTTGCGATCTTATTTCAGCGCGCCTTCAAGGTCGGACTTCGCCTGCTCGGCCGCCGCCATCGGCTCGGCATAGCCGTGAATTGCCGGAGAGATGACGTTGATTGCAGCGTCATAGGCGGGCGAAGCAACCCCTGCGATCGGCGAGCGCGGATCGTAGGAGGCGCTGTCTGCGAGCGACGAATAGGTCGCATTCGGCTCCATTTTCTTGAAGTCGTCGCTCTCGGCGACCGGCTTGTAGGCCGGGATATGGCCGGCATCGGCCCAGGAGATGGCGTTCTTCTCCATCCAGCCGATCACGGTCATCACCGCCTTGCGCTTTTCCGGCGACATGCCGGTATCTTTCGGAATGGCGAAGGCGTGCGAATCCGCCCAGGTGGTCGCGGTGCCCATCAGGTTCGGCACCTGCACGGCGCCCCATTCGAAGCCCAGCGTGCCCTTTTTGGCGAGATCGACCATGGTCGGCACTTCCCACACGCCGTTCAGCATGAAGGCGGACTTGCCGGAGGTGAAGAGCGCAACCGAGGCCTCATAGGCCGCCTGTTCCGGCTGCCAGCCGTTTGTGCCCCAGTTGGTCATCACCTCGATCGCCTTGGACGCCTTTTCCAGGCTGTCGCCGGGCAGGACCTGGCCGTCCTTGATCAGTTCGCCGCCCTGCTGGCGCAGGAGCGTATAGAAGACGCGGTAGGTACCGCCGTCATCGCCGGTCGCATAGGTGACGGGAGCCTCGGCACCCTTCTCCTTGGCGGCCGCCATCGCCTCCTCAAAGTCCTTGAGGCTCTGAATGCCCGTCAGCTTGCCGTCAGCATCGAGGAAACGGGAGCCTTCGAGGTATTTCTTGTTATAATAGAGCACGATCGAATGGATATCGAAGGGCACGGCATAAAGCTTGCCGTCGTCGCCGGTCGCCGCTCCGACCGCCGCGTCGAAGAAATCGCTCTTCGCCACGCCGGCATTCTTCAGGTCCTCGTCGGTGATCTCGTCGAGCGCACCTTCCTCAAGCCCCAGCGGCAGGCGGGACAGATGATAGGTCATGATATCCGGCCCCTGCTTGACCGCGACTGCCGTGCGCACCTTGGTGTAGTAGGGAATGCCCCATTCCAGCGTCGTGCCGGTGATCTTGATATCCGGATGTTCCTCGTTGAAACGGTTGATCAGGGCCTTCATCCGCACCCCGTCACCGCCGCTCAAAAAGTCCCACCAGGTGATGTTTTCCTGGGCAAGGGCCGGCATCGCCATCAGCGCCATCGCGCCGGCTGCAAGAAGTCTTCTGTATCGCATCGGATCTCCTCCAAAGATCAGGCCGCCATTCTCCCGATGGCGGCGGTTTCAGTCACTGCATGTCAGCCTGTCAGCGCAGCCGGCTTCCGTCCTCTGCAAAGACAAGCACGTCCTGCGCATCGGCCGAAAGCGTAACGGAGCGGCCGTCCAGGCTCTCGCGCCGGCCACGCGTTTCCACCACGATTTCCTTGCCCGTCGGCAGGCGGGCGTGCAGGTAGGACACGCCGCCGAGATCCTCCTCCATCTCCACCACGGCCTGGAAGCCGCCTTCCGTCGGGTTGAGATGTTCGGGTCTCAAGCCCACCTTGACGGCGGCACCATCGGCAACCCCGCCCGCGACCCTGGCCAGAAGCTCATGGCCCAGCCCATCGAGCGCCACACGCAGCATATCACCTTCGCGGCCAACCACGCGGCCATCGAGAAAATTCATCGCCGGCGAACCGATGAAGCCGCCGACGAACTGGTTGTCGGGATCGTCATAGAGTTGAAGCGGACGCCCTGCCTGCTGCAGCTTACCGCGCTTAAGCACGAAGATGCGGTCGGCGAGCGTCATCGCTTCCACCTGGTCATGGGTGACGTAAATCATCGTCGCGCCGATCTGCTTGTGCAGCTTGGCAAGCTCCAGCCGCATCTGCACGCGCAGTTCCGCATCGAGGTTCGACAGCGGCTCGTCGAACAGAAACACCTTCGGCTGGCGCACGATGGCGCGGCCGATCGCGACACGCTGGCGCTGGCCGCCGGAAAGCTCCGACGGACGTTTCTTCAACTGTTCCTCCAGGTGCAGGATGCGGGCCGCCTCATGCACCATTTCGTCGATCCTGGCCTTCGGCGTCTTCTTCAGCTTCAGCGAAAAGGCCATGTTCTCGTAGACGGTCAGATGCGGATAGAGCGCATAGGATTGAAAGACCATGGCGACCTCGCGCTGGGCGGGCTCGACCTCGGTCACGTCCCGTCCCTCGATCGAGATCGTCCCGGCGCTCGTATCCTCGAGCCCCGCGATCATCCGCAGCAGCGTCGATTTTCCGCAGCCGGAGGGCCCGACGAAGACGGCGAAGTCGCCGGTCGGAATATCCATGCTGACATCGTGAATGACGCCGACGGAACCGAAACTTTTGCTGACATTGCGTATGGTGATACCCATCGTGCCGCCTCAACCGACCTTGAGACGCAGCACGTGGTATGACAGGGCCTTGAGCGATCCCTTGACCTTGCCGTCCTCGACGCCGATACCGGAGCCCGCCTTCGGCACGACATGATCCGGCTTGTCGGGGCCATTCGTTTCGTTGAGGCCATAGCCCTCCATCGCGTGGTGCTCGACCAGCGCCAGGTCTGCAAATCCGGTCAGGCCGATATCGAGATCGGCCGCTTCCGTCAGGTGCCGGTTGACGATGAAGAGCGTCAGCAGCCCTTCCTCACGGTTATGGACGGCGGCGACATCGAGATAGGAGACATCGTCGGCAACGCTGCAGTCATAGGTCGGCGCGTCGACCGCGACGTTCAACGCATCCCCGCGACCATAGATCGAGGCGAAACGATAGGGATGGTAGATTGTCTGGCGCCATGCCGGGCCGTTCTTTTCCGCGCGGATCGGCGCGATCACGTTGACGAGCTGGGCGATGCAGGCAATGCGCACGCGGTCGGAACGGCGGATGAACTCGTTGAGAAGCCCGGCGACAAACAGCGCGTCCTCGAAATTGTATGTCTCTTCCAGCAGCGCCGGGGCTTCGGGCCAGTCCCAGGTGCGCCAGCGATGGCTGTCTTCCTCGCGGATATGGTACCAGACATTCCATTCGTCGAAGCAGATATAGACGTCGTTCTTCGCCCGCTTCTTGGCCTTCACGTAGTCGATCGCTCCGGCAATCGTCTGGATGTAGCGACCGGTCTCCTCGATCTTGCCGAAATAGTTGAGCGTGTCCTTGCTGCTGTTGCCGAAATACTTATGCAGCGAGATATAGTCGACATTCTCGTAGCACTCCTCCAGCACCTCGCGCTCCCATTCGGGATAGGTCGCCATACCATCGTTGGAACTGCCGCAGACGATCGCCTCGATCGACTTGTCGAAGCCCTTGAAGGCCTTGGCGGTCTCGTTGGCGAGCCGTCCGTATTCGGTCGCCACCTTGTGGCCGATCTGCCAGGGACCATCCATCTCGTTGCCCAGGCACCACATCTTCACGCCATAGCCGTCATTGTCGACATGCGAGCGGCGCAGGTCGCTCCAGGTCGTGCCGCCGGGGAAGTTGACATATTCGAGGAAGTTGCGGGCGTCTTCCAGGCCGCGCGAGCCTAGATTGACGGCGAGCATCATCTCGATGCCGGCCATTTTCGACCAATCGGCGAATTCGTTTATGCCGACCTGGTTGGTCTCCTTGGAGCGCCAGGCGAGGTCGAGGCGCACCGGGCGCTGGTCACGCGGGCCGATACCGTCTTCCCAGCGATAGGCGGAAACGAAATTGCCGCCCGGATAGCGGATCGCCGGGATCTTCAGGTCCTGAACAAACTTGAGCACGTCCTTGCGAAATCCGTTCGCATCCGCCTGCGGGTGGCCGGGCTCGTAGATGCCGCCATAGATGGCGCGCCCCATATGCTCGATGAAGGCGGAATAGAGCCGTTCGTCGATGGTGCTGATCTTGAAATCCCGATGGACGGCCACACGTGCCTTCATGCTCATTCCTCCCAGAAGCAATCACAAAAACGATATAAATCGTATTTTTCGATATACTCACGAGAGATACCCAGTGATGTCAATGGGGAAATTGTGACGCACCGCAGCAAAAACCGGCACCGCGCGGCTCAAAAATAGGACTTATCGCCTTGTTTTCAGGCGCAGCAGCAGGTCCTGGTCGTAGTTTCCAAAACCTTTCCCGAAGATGTTGAGACCGCCGGGATGCTTGCCTTCGGCCTTGACCTCGATGCGCACGCGGATCGACCGGTGATCGTCGAGGGACAGATGCGATGTCGTCACATCGGAGATCTTAAGCCCGTCCACATAGGTACCGGCCTCTGTCACCGACCATGTCTTGAGCATGCCGTATTGCGAACCTTTAAGCTTCCACCAGCCGGGCGTATAGGTGCCGCGCCGGTCGCCGAAATCACCCGGCGACGTCCATACACCGATCTCGTGCCCATTGATGGACAGCATGATATCGGATGGCCAATTGGACAGCGTCCCCGGCACTTCCGAGCTGACTTCCATAACAATTTCAACCGCCTCGATCGCATCGCCGCGCAGCTTGGCATTGTTCGGAAACTGGTATTCGACAAAGCCGCTGGTGAACCAGAGCAGGTTCGTCTTCATCCGTTCGGGATCCATGAAGGTTTCCGGAACATCGAGAAGACCGATGATACCCTCCGTCGAGCAGATGCCGCAGGGTGCCGTGACGGCATTATTTGTATAAAGCCCTAGCGGCATCGACACCTCGATCAGATCGGATGCCAGTTCCTGCGTCTTCGGCTGAAAGGTGACGATCAGTTCGTCATAGATGGCGAAGCAGATTTTCTGGTTGCCCTTGCGCGCCTTTTGCACTTCGATACGCACCAGCCCTGCCTTCTCCAGCACCTGCAGGTGTGTGGAGACGGAAGATTGGGGTAGATTTGCAGCCTGCGCCAGATCATTGATGTTCAGGCCTGGCCGTTTCGACAGCTCTTTCAATAGCTTAATGCGGGGCAAGGAAGATACGCCCTTGATCGCGGCCAAGTCTTTCTCTGGATCTATAACGAGGAATTTCTGGTTCATGGTGAAAACCTGCATATCATAATCATGCATGCATATCGGATTTCACGATACAGAGAAACATATACTTTCAGCTGCTTTCCGTGCGCGCTGGTCGGTCAACGGCGTCGAGAACCGAGTTTTAGGTCGTCGGACAATCGTTGAGCGTTGCGCGCCGCATCGGTGCTCGCAGCAAAAGGCTGCGGTGACGGCCTAGGATGGCCGCCACCCTCCGCGGTCAGGCGACCTTCGGCAAACCGCTGATCACCTTGTCGAGTGTGATCGGATAATGCCGCACCCTCACACCTGTCGCGTTGTAGATCGCGTTGGCAATCGCGGCAGAGACGCCGCACAGACCAAGCTCGCCGATACCCTTTGCCTTCATCGGCGACGACATCGGATCCGTCTCATCCAGGAAGATGACGTCCTGATGAGGAATGTCGGCATGTACGGGCACCTCGTAACCGGCGAGGTCATGGTTCACGAAGAATCCACGCCGCGTATCGACGGCCAGTTCCTCAGAGAGAGCCAGTCCTGCCCCCATCGTCATCGCTCCGATCACCTGACTGCGCGAGGTGATCGGATTGATGATCCGGCCGGCTGCACATACGGCCAACATGCGTCGAATGCGCGTTTCTCCGGTGGCTATATCGACGCCAACCTCGACGAAATGGCCGCCGAAGGTCGATTGCTGATAGGTATCGGTCAGATCACCCCATTCCATCGTATCTTCGCCGACGAGTTCTTCCGGGCCAACAGCTTCGGCAAGCGGCACCGAACGGTTTCCCGACCGGACCTCGCCGTTTTCAAACACAACGTCGGCGGAGTTGAAACCAAGCCTCTTGGCCACTGCTTCGCGCAACTTGACGCAGGCTGCATAAACACCCGATGTTGCGGAGTTCGCACCGAACTGACCACCGGATCCCGCCGAGATCGGGAACCGGGAATCCCCGAGCTGGACGCCGACCTTATCGAGGCTCACACCCATCATCTCCGCTGCGGTCTGGGCAATGATCGTGTAGCTGCCGGTGCCGATGTCCGTCATATCGGTCTCGACGGTTACGGCACCATCGCTGCTCAGCCGGACACGGGCGCCGGACGGCATGACGAGATTGTTTCGGAAGCCGGCAGCAACGCCCATGCCGATCAACCAATCGCCCTCCCGTCTAGAGCCCACCTTGCCGCGACTGTTCCAGCCGAAACGCTCAGCGCCCAGCCTGAGGCAGCCGATGAGATTGCGCTGAGAGAATGGTCTTTCGGGCTTCTCGGGATCGACCTGCGTATCATTGAGAATTCGAAACTCGATCGGGTCGATACCGAGTTTTTCGGCCAGTTCATCTATGGCGATCTCGAGCGCCATCAAGCCTGGCGCTTCGCCAGGCGCCCGCATGGCATTGCCTTCCGGAAGGTTCAGTTCCGCCAGACGCAGGGCCGTCATGCGATTTTCACCGGCATAGAGCAGCCTGGTCTGCAGCACAGCCGCTTCCGGTCCCCCGCCGGCAAGATCCCCGGACCAGCTTTCGTGACCGATCGCAGTAATTTTGCCGTCCCTGGTTGCACCGATCCTGATGCGCTGGATCGTTGCCGGACGGTGAGTGGTGTTATTGGCGATAAACGGGCGTGGCAGAGCAACCTTGACCGGACGGCCGGCCGCCTTGGCTCCGAATGCTGCAAGTACTGCATCCGCCCGCAAGAACAGCTTGCCGCCGAAGCCGCCGCCGATGAACGGCGACATCAGATGCACCTTGTCCTTGTCGATGCCGAGAGTTGCCGCAAGATCCGACCGCCACCAATCGATCATCTGGCTTGATGTCCAAAGCGTCAGCTCGCCACCATCCCATGCAGCAATCGAGGCGTGAGGCTCCATCATCGCGTGCGACTGATCGGGGGTCGTATAGGTTTCGTCCAGAGTGATTTCGGCCGAGCGGAACGTGCCCTCGAAATCGCCAATTGCCGTGTCCGGCGGTGCGCCGCCGGCATCTTTCGGCTTGATTGCATCGCTGCGCGCGCCGGCAAGATCGAACACGCCATTTGCCTCTTCATACTCGACCTTGACGAGACTTGCTGCGGCACGGGCCTGCTCGAAGGTTTCGGCTACGACAACCGCTATCGCCTGATGGTAGTGCTGGATCTCGTCGCCACCGAATAGCTTGGCAGTATTGTACTGACCTTTTTGCAGCTCCCCGACAGAGAGCGTTGTGACGACAGCCAAAACACCGGGCGCATTCTCGGCGGCCGCCACATCCATCGACTTGACCCGACCCTTTGCGATAGCCGACCCGACCGGATAGCCATAGGCATATTTCATATGGGGATCATGCCACTCATAGGCATAGATCGCCCGGCCTGTCGTCTTCAACTCGCCATCGATACGATGGATGGGCTGCCCAACCACTTTGAGGTTGTCGATAGGGTTGGTTTTCGCGGGTGTTTCGAACTTCATGGCTCAACCCCTTGCTTCTCTTATCACCGCATCAAGCGTGCGCTCGACGAGATCGATCTTGAACTTGTTCTGCTCGGTCGGGCGGGCATCGGCGAGCAGGATGGCGCTCGCAGCCTTCGCCCCCTGGACAAGGCAGCGTCCGCCTCCTCAACCCGCCAGGGTTTGTGCGCGACACCGCCGACCGCCATCCTGCCTTCACCATCGGGCTGGATCACGGCACCAACGGAGACCAGCGCAAAGGCATAGGACGCCCGATCGCGGACTTTCCGATAGATGTGCCGACCGCCCATCGGAGGCGGAAGTGTGACCGCCTTGATGAATTCGCCTGCCTCAAGCACTGTTTCGATATGGGGTTGGTCACCCGGCAAGCGGTAAAACTCCCCGATCTTGATGGATCGTTCACTTCCATCGGCCTGTACGGTCTCCACGACCGCATCGAGAACCCGCATTGCGACCGCCATGTCGCTGGGATGCGTGGCAATGCAGGCATCGCTGACCCCGACCACGCCCAACTGGCGGCTGAAGCCACCAAGGGCGGAACAGCCGCTGCCCGGCTGCCTTTTGTTGCATGGCTGGGCAGTATCGTAGAAATAGGGACAGCGGGTGCGCTGGAGGAGGTTTCCGGCCGTCGTCGCCTTGTTGCGAAGCTGCCCCGATGCGCCGGCGAGCAACGCTCGCGACAGCAGACCATAGTCGCGCCGGACGATTTCATGAGCGGCTAGATCGGTGTTGCGTACAAGGCCGCCGATCCTCAGCCCACCGGCCGGCGTCGCTTCGATCTTGTCCAGCCCCAGGCCGTTGACATCGATCAGATGCGTCGGGGTTTCGATTTCCAGCTTCATCAGATCGAGAAGGTTCGTGCCGCCGGCGATGAACTTGACGTTCGGATTGGTCGCAGCTGATTTTACCGCCGTTTCGATTGATGATGCGCGCTCATACGTGAAGGCTTTCATGCTCGTGTCCCCGCAGCTTCGACAATGGCCTCGACAATGTTCGAATAGGCACCGCAGCGACAGATATTGCCGCTCATGCGTTCGCGGATTTCAGCTTCGGAGATCGTTGTCTGGGTGGTGAGGTTTCCGGTGACGTGGCTCGGGATATTTGCCTTGATTTCCTCGAGCATCGCCACCGATGAACAGATCTGTCCGGGGGTACAGTATCCGCATTGGAAGCCATCGTGCCTGACGAAGGCCGCCTGCATCGGGTGCATATTGCCAGGTTGGCCAAGACCCTCGATCGTCGTCACCTCGTCGCCATCGTGCATGACGGCGAGCGTCAGACAGGAATTGATCCGGCGGCCACCAACCATCACCGTACAGGCGCCACACTGGCCGTGATCGCAGCCTTTCTTGGTTCCGGTAAGATGCAGGTGCTCGCGCAGGGCATCGAGTAAGGTTGTGCGATTGTCGATGGCGAGATCACACGTCTCGCCGTTGACCTTCAAGGAAATGGTAGATGTCTGTGCCATTGACCGACCTGAATTTTCTTTTGCCGCACCACCGGATGCGGCTCCTGTCAACGCAACTGTCGCGGCTGACGAGATAAGCAAGCCCCGCCTGGAAATTTCGAGATGATGGATTTGCGCTATCTTGGCCTCCACTTCGTGCTTGAGAACGGGCGTGAGCCGCCGCTTCGGAAGCTGCGACTGAGAGAACGCCTGAAGTAGGGCTAAGGCGTATCAAGATTAGGCCTGCTACGTGCTAGGCCCTATCGATCCGGTTCATGAATAGCTGCGTTGCAGCGGCTTTGGTCAGGAAATAACTTGGAGCGATTTTGCGAAGACGAGCAAAATTATAAACGCGAGCGCAAGAACATTCATGTCCATCGGCAATGACCTCGCTATAGTGCTCCTAACATTTCGATCAGCCGGGTCACCAATTGGATCAAATTCTCGCCATACGAACCTTTGTTCGCGTAGCCGAAGCCGGATCGTTTG
The DNA here is from genome assembly GCF_030323265.1 of Terrirhizobium terrae. Lineage (GTDB taxonomy): Bacteria > Pseudomonadota > Alphaproteobacteria > Rhizobiales > Rhizobiaceae > Neorhizobium. Next base: position 91,623 of record NZ_CP104990.1, on the reverse strand, counting down.
CAAAAGCCGCAGACACAATGAATCTGCCCCGATCATCTGTGAGCAAGCTGGTCCAGGATCTTGAGACCCATCTCGGGATAAAGCTCATCGAAAGAACCACCCGCTCGGTAACCATGACGACGGAAGGCGTCATCTACCACGAGCGCGCTCTTCGTCTACTTGCTGACCTCAACGACATGGATGGTTCGGTCGCTGGTTCGCGCAGCAGTCCTAAGGGAAAGCTTAGGGTGGACATTGGATCCATACTGGCAAACGAAATCCTCATCCCTGCGCTCTCGGAGTTTCAACTTCAGTATCCCGATATCGATCTCATACTTGGCGTCAGCGATCGATCAGCAGATCTGGTCGGCGAAGGTATCGATTGCGTCATTCGCGGCGGTTTGCTGCCGGACTCCACCATGAAGGCACGGAAGTTGTGCGAACTCGACTACGTGCTCTGTGCCGCTCCCGCATATCTCAAAGGCCGAGACTTGCCGACGCACCCTGACGATATTCAGGCGCACAGGGTGGTCAGCTATTTCTCGGCCTTGTCGGGAAAACGGTTTCCGTTGCGCTTCCGGCGCGGCGACGAGAAGACAGAATATGTTCCATCTTCCGACGGCATCTCGGTCAATGAGAGCACCGCACATCTCAATGCGCTGATGGCTGGCCTTGGAATAGGTCAGAGCTTCGGCTTCCTGGCAAGACCGCGCATAGAAGATGGCGTACTTGTACCACTCCTGCCGGATTGGAAACCGGACAACCATGTCCTTCACCTGGTTTACCCTGCCAACAGGTTCCCGAACTCTCGATTGCGCGCATTTTCGGACTGGGCGGCCAAACTATTCGAGGGCATCGACGCCAGGCGCATTGCATGAATGCGACCATCCATACGGGTGGATAATGTCTCCATAACGAGCGGCTTCTTCGCTACGAGCCAGGACACTACCTTCCTGTCATCGGAAGGCGAAGAGTTGTCGACGCCATTTGCCGAACAATTCCAATAGCTCGACAGACGCGCTTCAAGGCTCCCCTTTAGCGCGCATCAGGAGATTAAGATGAGCAACAGACTTGCGAATAAGATAGCTGTCGTAACCGGTGCAACCAGCGGCATTGGCCTTGCCACTGCCAAACTCTTCGCGGCGGAAGGCGCGCGCGTCTACATCACAGGCCGCCGCGAAAGCGCTTTGAGCCAAGCAGTTGCGGAGATTGGCCATGGTGCTGTCGGCATACAGGCTGACTCGGCGAAGAACGACGATCTGGACATGCTTTTCGCCCGGGTAAAATCGGAGCAAGGACGTGTGGACACCCTTGTCGTCAACGCTGGTGGCGGTTCCATGCTTTCACTCGGTCAGATCACCGAGGAGCAGATTGACGACACGTTCGGCCGCAATGTGAAGGCTGTCATCTTCACCGTTCAAAAATCGCTTCCACTGATGGGCCCGGGCTCATCGATCGTTCTGACCGGCTCTACGGCGGGGACGGAAGGCACACCGGCTTTTTCCGTCTACTCCGCATCCAAAGCGGCAGTCCGCAATCTCGCTCGCTCCTGGGCGCTCGATCTGAAGGGCACCGGAATCCGTGTCAACGTGGTATCGCCTGGCGCGACGCGCACACCGGGCCTCGTCGACCTTGCCGGGGACGACAAGGACCAACGGCAGAACCTCCTCGACTATCTCGCCTCACGCATTCCGCTCGGCCGCGTCGGCGAGCCTGAAGAAATCGCCAAGGCGACGCTGTTCCTTGCGACCGATGATGCAAGTTTTGTCAACGGCTCAGAACTCTTCGCCGACGGCGGCCAGGCTCAGGTCTGACACAGCGACGATGCCTTGCATGGAAGAATGCCGCATGTCTCATCCAGGATGATGGCGTGTCAGGCGAGCTACTCACGTGCGTTCCATAGCAATCGCAATGCCCTGTCCTACTCCGATGCACATGGTGGACAGGGCATAACGGCCATTGCTTGCCTGCATTTCCAGCGCAGCAGTCCCCGTGATACGCGCACCTGACATTCCCAACGGATGCCCTAGCGCGATCGCCCCGCCATTACGGTTCACACGTGGATCATCATCCGAGAGGTGAAGCATGCGCATCACGGCCAGCGCCTGGCTGGCAAATGCCTCGTTGAGTTCGACTATGTCGAACTGGTCAATTCTCAGCCCGAGCCGGGAAAGCAGCTTCTCGGACGCCGGCGCAGGGCCTATGCCCATGACGCGTGGAGGAACGCCGGCAGAAGCGCCGCCGAGGATACGCGCCATCGGCTTCAAGTCGAACGCCTTCACGGCTTTCTCTGATGCGATGACGAGTGCTGCGGCACCATCGTTTACGCCGGAGGAATTGCCTGCCGTAACTGTTCCACCAGGCTTGCGAAAGGGTGTGGGGAGGCTCGTCAACGCTTCGAGCGAGGTGGTGCGGGGATGTTCGTCCTTTGCAACGACAATGGGCGCTCCCTTGCGTTGCGGCACCGAGACTGGCGTGATCTCCATGTCCAGCCGGCCGTTTGCCTGGGCGGCGGCCGCCTTGGCCTGGGAAGCGAGCGCGAAACGATCCTGATCCTCACGGCTTACAGAATATTCCTCGGCGACGTTTTCTCCGGTTTCCGGCATGGAATCCACGCCATAGAGGGCCTTCAGCGCCGGATTGACGAACCGCCATCCGATCGTCGTATCGTGAATTTCCGCGGCACGCGAAAAAGCCGTCTCCGCCTTTGGCATCACGAACGGTGCGCGTGACATGCTTTCGACACCACCGGCGATGACGAGCTCCGCCTCGCCGGCACGAATTGCACGCGCGGCCGTGATGACCGCATCCATGCCGGACCCGCAGAGCCGATTGATCGTCGTGCCGGGGACGGTAGTGGGCAACCCCGCCAGAAGAAGCGACATACGGGCGACATTCCGATTGTCCTCGCCAGCCTGATTGGCGCAACCGAAGACGACCTCGTCGATTGCCTGAGGATCCAGGCCCGGATGGCGGGACACTAATGCCTTGAGGGGATGGCGCCAAGGTCGTCAGTCCGGATCGAGGCTAATGCGCCGCCGTACCGACCGATCGGCGTTCGGATATAGTCACAGATGAATGCTTCAGCCATGATCTTTCTCCTCCAAAATCAAAGCCATACAAATTGCAGCGAGTGACGAATGTCATGGCGGTGACAGCCATCAATACTTAATCCACCCTATCGCGCGGAAAGCCATGGCGGGTCACCAGCTCGCGATCGATGTCCGTCGGCTGCACCGTTCGAAGCTACCAGAGGTCGGCGTGGCGATTGACGTCCTTGTAGAGGAGATAGCGGAAACGGCCCGGCCCGCCGGCATAACATGCCTGCGGGCAGAAGGAGCGCAGCCACATATAATCCCCTGCCTCGACCTCAACCCAGTCTTCGTTGAGCCGATAGACCGCCCTGCCCTCCAGCACATAGAGCCCATGTTCCATGATGTGGGTTTCCATGAACGGGATCACCGCGCCGGGCTCGAAGGTGACGATGTTGAGATGCATGTCATAGCGCACATCGGACGGGTCGATGAAGCGGGTCGTCGCCCAGCGGCCGTCGGTATCCGGCATAGGGGCGAGTTCGCATTCGTCCTCATGGGTGAAGATCGCCGGCGGCGGGTCCAGTCCTTCGACGATCTTGAATGCCTTGCGCACCCAGTGAAAGCGGCAGGCTTCCTGCGTCGCGTTGGTGAGGCTCCACTTCGAGCCCGCCGGAAGAAAGGCGAATGAGCCTTCGCGAAGCTTATGAACCTGGCCATCGAGCGTGATCGTGCAGCCGCCCGCGACGACGAAGATCGCGGCCTCGGCGCGGGCGTCCGGCTCCGGACGGTTGCTGCCGCCGCCCGGCAGAACCTCCATGATATACTGGGCAAAAGTTTCTGCAAAACCGCTGAGCGGCCGAGATATGATCCAGGCACGCGACTTTTCCCAGTGCGGCAGCACGCTGGTGACGATGTCGCTCATCACCGTCTTCGGGATCACGGCATAGGCCGTCTTGAACACGGCCTTGCTGGATAGAAGCTGCGTCTGGGGCGGCAGGCCGCCCACGGAAGAAAAGTATCGGCCTTCGGTCATGCGGTCTCCCCGTCTGTCGGTCCTCCAGCTTTAAGCGCGGAGACGAATTTCAGCAATCGGCAAACGACGGAGATACCGGCCGGTACGGCCGGATCAGGACTCAAGTCTGCATCATTGCTCGAAGTGACTGTCCATGCGGTCTTCGTTGCCGCGCCGATATTTCATGACCGCCGGCGTGATCCACAGGTAGATCCCGATCATGACGGCACCGGCACTGATGCAGAGAAGAAAATAGACATGCGCGAGCGCATTGTCCCGCGACAACAACGCCATGCACACGGGCGTAAGCCCGCCGAACACGGCGTAGGAAATATTGTAGGAGAACGAGACGCCCGTGAACCTGACCTGAGCCGGGAACGCCCGTATCATGACGACCGGGACCGCGGTGGCGACGGCTCCGGACAAACCGATGACCGCGCTCACGATATAGAGGTAGTTCATTCCCGTGCTCTCAAGCGTCGCAAGCGCGAAAGCGCCGGCGGCCAGAAGCCCGCCTCCGACAACGAAGAAACGGGAAGCGCCGATATAATCGATGGCAATGCCGGCGAGAATGACCGCCAGCATTCTGAAAGCAGCACTGATGCTGGTTATCGTCAATGTCTCCAGGCGGCCGATGTGATGTAGTTTCTGCAGGATGGTCGGCATGAGAAGCGACAGCGTCAACACGCAGGCCGCAAGCACCCAGGTAGACAGGGCGGAGACGATCACGCCTGCCCGGTAATGCTTCAGCACGGTGCGCAACGGCGGCTCGGGAATAAGCAAACCCCGTGCCTGCAACGTCATGAAGACCGGAGTTTCCTGCAGCATTCGCCGCAGATAGACGGCTATGATGCCCAACAGGCCTCCGAGTAGAAAGGGCAGCCGCCAGCCGAACGTGAGCATGTCCTCGGGCGAGAGCGTGGTGGAGATGGCTTCCGTCACGACGGACCCGAGGAATACGCCGAATGCCAGGCCCGCGCCGACGATCCCGCAGGCAAGGCCGACGCGCTCCGGCGGCACATGCTCGGACGCAAAAATCCAGGCGCCCGGCACTTCGCCGCCGATGGCAATCCCCTGAAGAATGCGAAGCAGCATCAGGATGAGCGGCGCTGCGATCCCGATCTCGGAATAGTCCGGCAGAAAGGCCATGATGAGTGTCGAACCCGCCATCAGAAGGATGGAAAAAGAAAGACATTCCTGCGGCCGAAAATATCGCCGAAATGTGCGAAGACGACCCCACCGAGCGGACGGAAAAGATAGCCCGTCGCGAATATCCCGAATGTCTGCATCAAGACCAGCCAGGCAGGCAGATCCGGCGGAAAGAACAGGACTGCAATGAAGTCGGCCACGAAAATGAATATTACGAAGTCGTAGAACTCAAGGGCTCCGCCCGCTGCCACGAGGCAGAGTGTCCTCAGGCTCCGATGATGCGTCACAATCGATCCGACTGATGGCGGACTGTGGTAGCGCGACATGCAATCACCCTCTGTTGCGTCTGACGCAACAGAACCATCCAAGGCAAACCTAATATTCTGAAAGTTTACCGTTGCGTTACATCTGAAATTTTTCAGAATTTCGCGCGGTCCGCGCCGATGGTCGCCAATCTCTGACTTTCCGCGTGGCTCGGGTATCGGGCGCGGTAGATCGGCTACCGGCGCTGGTGACGCATCGCTCGCAGCCGCCTGATCTCGTCGAGCAATTGCTGCGGATGATAGGGCTGCTCCAGCGGCCCCTGCTCACAGAGGTCGCCGGCCACCTCCGCGGTCTTGGTCAGGGATTGGGTCAACACCACCTGCGCCTCGCCGCCCTGCTGCTTGACATAGGTCGACAGATCGAACCCGCTGCCATCACGCATGGCGACGTCCGAAACGATGACATCGACTGGATGATGCTCGACACTGAGCTTGGCATCTTCGAGACCCGTTGCCTCGATCACACGGTATCCGCATTCGCGCAGATATTTCGCCACCGCCGAGCGCTGCAGCGCGTCGCTGCTGACCACGAGAACGGTTTCAGCGGTCTCCGTCTGCATGCGGCTCTCCCTTCATCAAGGTGCGGAGCACGTCCGCGACGTTCCAGACCGGCTTTTTGAGGAAAAGGTCGCAGAAACGCTGGTCTGGATCCTGACGGACATCGGCGGTCATGATGGCGATCTTCATGTCGCGATGATGGATACGGACATGACGTGCGAGATCGAGGCCGTTTGCCTGGCCGGGCATGTCGATATCCGTCAGCAGCAGATCGAATTTGACGCCGTAGCGCAGCAGGTCCATCGCCTCGTCCGCGGAGGAGACCTCGATCACTTCCCAGCCGATCCTGCGCAAGTTATCGGCGGCATCCATCCTCAGCAGGAATTCGTCTTCCGCGAGAAGCACACGGATGGGCGCGTCGTCCACGCCGGGCCTGCCGCCCAAATATGCCGGGATCATGCCGATCTTGCCTCTCGCCCCTGTGGCCTGCTCTCAGAAATAGCTGACACTGTATTTCGTTCCCGACTTAACCGATCGACAGACGACAGCCAAGGGATCAGTGTGACACATCAAACACATTAGCGAACACCCATATGGACCGCGCCGATAGTCAGCACGAGATGATCGACAAAGATGGCGATTTGAGGAGAGTGACAACTACCATCCAGGAAATCCCGGAATTAAATGTTATATCGATATAACATATTGGACAGACTGATATCGCATTTCTATGGGCGAATTAGGCTCCAAATAGCCGAACTAATACGCTTGTGCTGCCGCCATGCGTGTGCATATTGTTATATCAATAAACAAAAATGGGAACTTCGACATGGGAACGGGCGCGATCGACGCAGTCGTCAACATATGGACCGAGGAGGCCCTTGCCGGCCGGCCGGACCGCAATGATTTCTATACGGGCAAGGTCAAGGTTGACCGCGGCACGTTCGAAGGCGTCTCTCTGGAAGACATGATCCGGCGCATGGATGAGGCCGGTATCGAGCGCTCCATGCTGATCGCCGCAAAGGTCGGCCCCGCCGATCACCGCGCCTGCTATCACGTCCCCTACAAGCTGGTGGTCGACGCGGTACAGAAATATCCCGACCGTTTTCTCGGCCTTGCCGGCGTCGATCCGACCGAAGGCATGCGCGGCGTGCGCGAGCTGGAAATGCTGGTGCGCGAATACGGCTTCATCGGCGCGCATACCTATCCGCACTGGTTCGAACTCGCGCCCGACCATGCCCGCTACTATCCATTCTATGCCAAATGCGTCGAACTCGACGTGCCGATCCAGCTGCAGGTCGGCCAGTCGCTCGTCTACGACAAGAGCTTTCCCCGCCGCAGCACCGGCCGCCCGATCACGCTCGATTCGGTCGCCTGCGATTTCCCGGAACTGAAGCTCATCGGCATCCATGTCGGCATTCCGTGGACGGAGGAAATGATCGCCATGGCCTGGAAGCACGAGAATGTCTTCATCGGCTCGGATGCCCATGCGCCACACTACTGGCCGCAGTCCTTCATCCACTACATTAACACCTACGGCCAGGATAAGGTGATCTTCGGCACCGATTTCCCGGTTCTCGATTTCGGCGAGACGATGCGCCAGATCGACGAACTGAACCTTCGTCCCGGGCCAAAGCAAAAGTTCCTGCGCGACAACGTGATCCGCATCTACGGGCTCGACGCGAAATGAACCTCGCAGAAGCAATCGAGATCAACGCCAAGGCACGGCCCGATCACATCGCGATCATCGAGGGCGACCGCCGGCTGACCTATCGCGAACTGGCGGGAGCGATAGCAACCGCCGCCGCGCGCCTGCAGGCCGCCGGCGTGGGCCGGGAGGATATTATCGGCCTCTGCCTCAAGGACAGCGCCGAGCACCTCATCTTCCTCTACGCGCTGGCCCGCATCGGCGCAGTCATCCTGCCCATGGACGTGCGCTGGACCGAGGCGGAGAAACTGCGCGTCGCCGCGCATTTCGAAACGAAGTTCATCCTGGTTGAACCGGACAGCGATCCGGTTGGAGACCTGCAGACGCTCGCCTGGGACGCACTGCCCGACCCGGCAGATGCGGCCGTTACAATCCTGCCCGGCGATGACATCCCCCTGCTCCTGTCGCTGTCGTCCGGCACGACCGGGCGCCCCAAGGGGCCGCGCATTACCCATACGCAGATGCTGCGGCGCTTCTGGACGCACTGGATCAATCTCGGCCTCAACAGCACCGACCGCTATGTCTCGGCAACCCCGCTCTATTTCGGCGGCGGACGGACATTCGCCATGTCCGTGCTATTTTCGGGCGGCACCGTCATCCTCTTCCCGCCGCCATTCGATGCGGCCGACCTCTGCGCCGAACTCGATCGCGTCTCGGCCACCAGCACCTTCCTCGTCCCGACGCAGCTCAGAAAACTGCTCACCCAGGAAGAGGCCAGCCTAGCGCCGATCGGCAAGCTGCGGCTGCTGATATCCAGCGGCGCGCCACTCGACGGCGAAGAACGCTTCGCCATCTCGAAGCTATGCGTCAATTTCGTCGAATATTATGCCTCGACCGAAGGCGGCGGCATCTCGCTTGCGACGCCCGACACGCGCCGCCTGCAGCCGAATGCTGTCGGGCGCCCGGTCTTCGGCGTCGAGGTGGAGGTCGTGGATAACGATCACACGCCTCTCCCGGCAGGCGAGATAGGCCGTTTCCGCTACCGCGGACCCGGTGTCGCAACCGGTTATTTCCGCGACGAGGACATCGACCGGGAAACCTTCCGCGACGGCTGGTTCTATCCCGGCGATCTGGCTGAAATCGACGAGGCTGGACACGTCATCCTGCGCGGTCGCGCCAAGGACATGATCATCCGTGGCGGGGTCAATATCTATCCGGGCGAGATCGAGACGATCCTGCGCGAACACCCTTCCATTTCGGAGGCCGCCGTGGTGGGATGGGCGTCGCAAAGGCTGGGCGAAGAGGTTGCTGCCTTCATCGTCCCGGCCGAACCTGTCGATGATACTGACCTCAAGCTGTGGTGCGCAGAGAGGCTGGCGCCCTACAAGCTGCCGAAGGCATTCTTCCGCGTCGACGACCTGCCGCGCAACAGTGCGGGCAAGGTTCTGAAGGCGGAACTGGCGGCTGGATTGCCGGCTTCTGCCAGCTAAAAAACTGCAAGGCGCGGTTGCGCGCCAAGCATCCTGTGTTAATGTTATGTCAATATAACAAATAAGAACTTCAGAGGGTGATATGCAGGCTGAAAAGCCGTGGGCAGGCCAGTCGTGGCCGCGCACCGCGTCCGGTCGTTCATCGTTGGTGGAGCCTCTTCCACATCACATCAGCTGTGATGCGCTGCACGTTAATTTCCGCGCCGATCCGGCGCGCGTCGCCCGGTTCCTGCCGCCGGGCCTGGAACCGCTCGATACCGGCGACGGCTGGGTGATGATCGCCGAAATGGCCAAGGTCAGCACCGCCAATCCCGAGCAGATGTGGCGTGATCCGGCGCGATCCTCCTACAATGAATGCGTACTCGGCTTTTACTGTCGGTTCGGCGATCGCATCGGCCGCTATAGCGCCCTCGTCTGGGTCGATCGCGACTGGTCGCTCGGCATGGGCGCCATCTTCGGCTGGGGCAAACGGCTCGCCTCCGTCGATCGCACCCGCTTTCAGGCAACCAACCCCGCTTTTGCCGGAAACAGCCAACGGCTGGGTGGAACCGTAACCCGCCATGGCCATCCTGTCCTGCGTATGTCGATCGACTTCGACAAGGACGGCGAGGTTGTCAAAAGCCTCCCCGGCCACGGCGGCTCGACCTTCCTCTATCGTTATATCGCAAGCCCCGGGCCCGACGTTGCCGATGTCGAACAGCTTTTCGAGCTCCCCTTCACCAATGTCTCCATGGGCGAGATCCGTTCGGGCCGTGGAGAGGTCGAATTCTTCGATGCCGAAGACGAGGAAGTGACGGCGCTTGGCGCCATCGAGGTGACCGGAGGCTTTTCCTATCAGCGCGGCTGGACGACCGACCGGACGGCGCGGCTGCTGCATGACTATTCGGGCGGATAGAACCGGCCCGGTGCGCATAAAGACCAACGACAATAAAAGAGGGTAACATGAGCACATTCGAACTGAACCGACGCAATTTCCTCATCGGCGCCCAGGCACTCGCCGTCGGCGCCGCGCTTCCTGCCATGCCGGGCCTCGCCCGGGCGCAGGACATGGTCAAGATGACCTACCTCACCCCTTCGGCTACATTATCGGCTTCTCCGAAGCGCTTTATGCCGATAGCGCCGGCATCTTCAAGAAGCACGGTCTCGACGTCACGGTAGAGGGCGGACGCGGCTCGTCGATGGCCGTCCAGCAGGTGACGGCCGGCAACGCGCTCGTCTCGCGCACCGGCGGCACCGACCTGATCAAGGCCTATGCCCGCGATCCCTCCATCGTCGCCGTCGGCGAGATCTACCAGCGCGACCTCTTCTATGTGATCAGCTCCAAGGATGCGCCGATCGCAAAGCCGGAAGACATGGCAGGCAAGACGATCGGCATCGTCTCGGCGGCCGGCGCCACCGAAAACCTTCTGGACATGATGCTGACCGCCCGTGACATCCCGAAGGACGAAGTGAAGCGCGAAGTCGTCGGCAACGCGCCCGCCGCCTTCCAGCTCATCAAGCAGGGCCGCATCTCCGCCTTCATCGCCACCAACGACACGGCCTTCCAGCTGCAGTCGACCAGCGAGCCGGTCCTCGCCTGGTCCACCGACGAGATCGCCCGTTGCCCCGGCCAGGTCTACATGACCTCCAAGGCGCAGCTCGCCGAGAAGAAGGATGTGATCGCCAAGTTCCTGGCCGCCATCTACGAATCCGTCAGCGCGATTGCCGGCGCAACGGACGTCTCCCCTATCCTCGCTTCGATGAACGAAAAGTACCAGCTTGCCGAAGCCGCCCGCGACGATAAGGGACTTGCCGTCCTCCAGTATGCCGCCAAGAACCTGAAGCGTGCCGAGACCGAGAAGCTGAAGTCGAACGCGGAAGCATGGACCTCCGCTTACAGCCTCATGGTCAAGGCCGACCTCATTCCGGAGCTTGCCGACCAGAATTTCTACGACGACTCGGCGCGCCTGCTGGCGTTCCCGTGATGTCCGGCGCAACCGGCACGGCCCTCATCGTCATCGATCCGCAGGTGTCGTTCTGCGATGCCACGGGATCGATGGCGCAACAGGGTCGCCCGATCGACACGATGCGCGAGGCGGCGGTGCGTTGCAACGGGCTGGCGGCACTTGCCCGCGAGCGTGGCGCAACAGTGATCTGGACGCGCATGGTCTTCGAGCCCGATTATTCGGATGGCGGCGAACTGATCGCCTCCATCAGGCCCGGGCTCGCCAAGATCGGCGCTTTGAGGCGCGGCAGCGGCGACGAGTGCCTGTCGGAGATCGTGCATCCCGCCGGGGATGACATCGTCATCGACAAGACCCGCTATTCCGCTCTCGTCGGCACCGGGCTCGAGGCCCTTCTGGCCGAACGGAATGTCGGCACCGTGTTCGTCACCGGTGTCACGACGTCGATGTGCGTCGAGAGCACCGTCCGCGACCTCGGCCAGCGCGACTACAAGACCTTCGTCGTCACGGATGCCTGTGCCGACTTCGACGAGGCCAGGCACGAGGCATCGCTTGCCGCCATGGCCTTCGGGTTCGCAAAGCTCGTCACGATCAAGGAGGCGAGCAGCATGTTGAATGGAACAAGAGCATGACAGTCAACGCAGCATTGGCCGATCCGGCCCCAACAAGCGCCAAGGGCGCAGGCATCCGGCTCTCAAAGGTCGAGCAGCGCTATGGCGTGGACAAGGGCACGGTCCTGGCGCTGACCGGCGTCAATCTCGACATCGCCAAGGGCGAGTTCCTCGTTCTTCTTGGGCCCTCCGGCTGCGGCAAGACGACCCTGATGCGCATCATCGCCGGCCTCTTGAAATCCACCGAAGGCACGGTCGAGATCAACGGCCAGCCGCTATGGACCGGCAACCGCCGCAACGACAAGGTCATGCAGGAACTCGGCGTCGTCTTCCAGGACGCCAACATGTTCCCCTGGATGACGATCGAGGACAATATCGCGCTTCCCCTCAAGCTCAGGGGCATCGGTAAGGAAGAGCGCCGCCGCCGCGCCGCCGAACTCTGCGAACTGGTCGGCATCAAGGGTTTCGAGAAACGCTGGCCGCGCGAACTCTCCGGCGGCATGCGCCAGCGCGCCGCGATTGCCCGCGCGCTCAGCACGAGACCGCAGATCCTCCTGATGGACGAGCCCTTCGGCGCGCTCGACGCCATGACCCGCGAACAAATGAACCTTGAACTGCAACGCATCTGGATGGAGAGCGGCTGCACCGTCGTTCTCGTCACGCATTCGATCCGCGAAGCCGTGTTCCTCGCCGACCGGGTACTTCTGCTCTCGCCGCGTCCAGGCAAGATGGACACGATCCGCGACATCTCGATCGCCCGGCCACGCAGCAGCTACGACCAGTCTACGCCCGAATTCCAGGCCCACGAACTCGAGCTGCGCAAGCGCCTCGATTCTTTCGCCTGAGCCAGAAAAGGAGGCTTAAATGTCCAAAAACAACGCCGCCTGGTTCGCCACGCCACTGGTCCTGATCGCCCTCATTGCCATCTGGCATGCCTATGTGACGATCTTCTCCGTCTCGCCCTTCATCCTTCCCTCGCCTCTCGAGGTCGGCAAGGCGATCGTCAAGCTCCTGAGCGATCCGCGCACCTGGCAGCACACGCTGATCACGCTCTACGAAATCGTCGCAGGCTTCATCATCGCCGTCATCATCGGCATCGTCTTCGGCGGGCTCCTGGGCAAGATCCGCTGGCTCGAACAGACGCTCAATCCGCTGATCGTCGGCCTGCAGGTCATGCCCAAGGTCGCGCTCATCCCGCTCTTCATCGTCTGGTTCGGCTTCGGCGTGACGTCGAAGATCGTGCTTGCCGCCGTGATCTCCTTCTTCCCGATCATGACCAATACGATCCTCGGCATCAAATCGGTCGAGACCGGCCATCGCGACGTGATGCTGGCGCTCAATGCCAGCCGCTGGCAGACGTTTCGCGATGTCGAACTGCCGAGCGCCCTGCCCTTCATCCTGACCGGCATGGAAGTCGGCATCGTGCTCGCCACGATCGGCGCCATCGTCGGCGAATATCTCGGCGGCAGCCAGGGCCTCGGCTACATGGCGGTGTCGACGCTCAACGCCTTCGACGTCCAGTCCATGTTCGGCGTCATCTTCATCCTGACGGCGCTCGGCCTGATCCTCTACTTCCTCGTGGTGATGATGCGCCGCTACCTCACCCCTGGCACGCCGCTGCCAAGAGCGATTGAGGCTTAAGATATCGGTCGCGGCTGTAACCCTTAGGGTGGACAATCGACGTATCGGCAAGCCTTCACGGAAACGTGTATACTGTCGCAGTCGCCTACCTGACGGGTACACCGCGCAATTCATGCAGGACGTTGTGCACAGGGTATCCCCCAAGAAGCACTGGACGGCCTGAGGGAAGAAAATGTTATTCGTGTCCTCAACCCTGATTTGCCAGCGGCGCACCAGGTGTTGTTGCGGTTGATGTGATCCCTGCTGCCGGCTTTGCCCGCAGCGTCAAAGGGGAAGGATTTTGATATGACAGACGGCCCCATCGCGAATACGCCGCTCGTTCGCTCGCCGGCAGATATCCCCACCCCGCTCTATCACCAGGTGCATCTCGTGCTGCGCGAGCGGATCGAGCAGGGCTATTACGGGCAGAAAGGCACGCTGCCGGCGGAGATGGAACTCGCCCGGGAATTCGATGTCTCGCGCATCACAGTCGCGCGCGCCATCAACGATCTGGCGCAGCAGGGACTGGTCGAGAGGCGACGCGGCGCCGGCACGCGCATCGTCAACCGCGAACTGGCCTCCACCGTGCCCGCCAATATCGACGGCCTTCTGGAAAACCTGTTCGACATGGGCGTGCGCACCAAGGCGCAGGTGCTCGAATTCGGCTTCGTTCTGCCCCCGTCGACGCCCAGCAGGAGCTGCAGGTCGGCTCCACGGAGTTGGTCCAGCGCGCCGTGCGCGTGCGCAGCTACAATGGCGAGCCCTTCTCCTACCTCGTCAGTTTCGTGCCCGGCCATATCGGGCGCAACTTCACCGAGGAGGACATGAATTCCGGCTCCCTGATGGGGCTTCTGGAAAAGAACGGCATCAGGATCGGCAGTGCCCAGCAGGCCTTCAGCGCCTCGCTGGCGGACCCGAAGATTGCCCAGGCGCTCGGCGTCCAGGTCGGGACGCCGCTTCTCGCCATCGCCCGCACGGTCTTCGATACGACCGGCAAGCCTGTCGAGTTCATCCGCATCCTCTACCGCACCGATCGCTACCAGTACCGGATGACGATGGAGCGCAACAAGAGAGCCGGAAAACGCTCACAGGAGGCCGCGAAAGCCGACGGGAGCGAGGATGGTGAGGGCAGCAGCCTCTAAAGCATGTCTCCCGAAAATGGCTCCGGTTTCGGGACAAAGACATGCGACAAAACAAGGAGCTAAAAGCGTGAGAGCGAGATCCGAGGGATCGCGACACGCTTTAGCCGGACGCCGCCTGTTTTTCCTCGGGCGTCATGAGATAGCTCAGCACCGCATCGGCAATCATCTGCCGATGTCGCGACATGAGTTGCGGCTCGGAGAGATCGAGCCGGAAGATCGTACCGAACGTGTGTCGGTTCGAGACCCGGAAGAAACAGAAGGCGCTGATCAGCATATGCACGTCGAGCGCCTCCGGCCGGCGCCTGAAGACGCCTTCCTTCACGCCGCGGGCAATAATGTCGTCCAGCGTGTTGATGATCGAAACGTTGAGATCGCGGATCTCTTCCGAGCGTTGCATATGCAGGGCATTGTTGATGTTCTCGACGCTGACGAGCCGGATGAAATCCGGATGGGCCTCGTCATGGTCGAAAGTCGTCGAAACCAGCACGCGCAGCGCCTCGTCCGCCGGCAGATCGGTAAGCTTGAGATCGGCCTCCAGACTGCGGATCGCCCGGTAGGATCGCTCCAGCACGGCCAGATAAAGCGCTTCCTTGCTGCCGAAATAATAGTAGATCATCCGCTTCGACGTGCGGGTCTTTTCGGCGATCGCATCGACGCGACCACCGGTCAGACCGTTGGCCGCGAACTCCTCCGTCGCGACGTCCAGAATATCGGCCTTGGTCCGCTCGGGATCGTTTTTCCTGCTGTTTGCGGACCTCGCCGACATGCTGAAACCTCTATCATTCTGCTGCGGAATCGCTTCCGCCTTCTCCGCCTCTCCCCCATCTGACCGGAGCGGACGCCTCAAGTCCAGCATCCGCGTATTTTCTTGACATACTCACCAGTTCGTACATTTTGTGGTTGTCGTCCGAAGCGATTGGAGGATCGGAAGCCCGCAGCTTATGCGCCGGGCTCGCGGACGTCAGGAGGGCCAAAGCAATTCCAGCAAAAGTGGGAACCGGTTTTGCGTCCGGAATTGCGTAGAAACGAATAGAAGGAGCAGTTTCGCGTTTCAAAGAGGGGCGGAAATGCTCCGGGCCCGGAATGGAGGTTCCGGGCTCAGGGAGACAAGAAGGCAGGCAGACGAGACGCGGTCGACGGACACAGCATTGGCCGTTGCGCTCACCGTTCCTTTGGGAGGAGGACAAGATGCTGAAGAGATTGATGATAGCGGCGCTCGCCGCATCCATTCCGCTGCTCGCCGGCAGCGGGAATGCGCTCGCCGAAATCCGGCAGCACACGCTGAAATTCGCGGCCGCCAACAGCAAGGGCCATCCGCAGGTCACCGGCATGGAAAAATTCGCCGAGATCGTCAAGGAGAAGAGCGGCGGCAAGATGGTCGTGAACCTCTTCCCGGGCGGTGCGCTTGGCGGCGACCTACAGACGGTCGCCTCGCTGCAGGGCGGCACGGTGGAAATGCTGGTGCTGAATGCCGGCATCATGGCAAGCCTCAACAAGTCCTTCGGCGCCGTCGACCTGCCCTTCCTGTTCGACAGCGGCGAGGAAGCGGACAAGGTCATGGACGGGCCGTTCGGCAAGAGCCTCGCCGACAAGCTGCCGTCCGTCGGACTGGTCGGGCTGGCCTATTGGGAGCTCGGCTTCCGCAACGTCACCAATAACCGCCGCCCGATCGCCAAGCTTGAAGACATCAAGGGCCTGAAGATCCGCACGCTGCAATCGCCGATCCCGATCGCGCTGTTCAGCTCACTCGGCGCCAATGCCGTGCCCATGCCCTATCCCGAGCTTTACCCAGCGCTGGAAACCGGAGCGGTAGACGGGCAGGAAAATCCCTATGCCAACATTCTCAATGCAAAATTCTTCGAAGTTCAGAAATACCTGACCGTAACCCGGCACCAGTACAACCCGCAGATCGTCCTGATCAGCAAGATGATCTGGGACCAGTTGAACGGCGAGGAGCAGCAGGTCCTGCAGGATGCCGCCGTCGAGGCGCGCGATTTCCAGCGCAAGACCTCCCGCGAGGCGGAAGTGAAGGCGCTTGAGGAGATCAAGGCGACCGGCATGCAGGTCACCGAGCTTTCTCCCGAAGAACTCCAGAAGCTGCGCGATGCCGTCAAGCCGCTGATCGAGAAGTTCACCCCCGATATCGGCCAGGACACCGTCACGCTTCTCTTCAAGGAGCTGGAGACAGCCCGCAAGTGAAAAGCAATCGCCGGCCCTTCACGGGGCCGGCTCATCCGTCAATCACGAGGCATTCCCCATGGCCGATACGTTGGTAAAGCCCCTGATGGCCGGCCTCATCGGCACCGGCATCCAGGCATCGCTGACACCGGCAATGCACATGGAGGAAGGCAGGGCGCAGGGCTTTTCCTACACTTACGAGCTTATCGACCTTGCCGCCCGCGGCCTTGTCCCGGATGCGCTTCCAAAATTGCTGGACGATGCCGAGGCACGCGGTTTTTCAGGCCTCAACATCACCCATCCCTGCAAGCAGCTCGTCATCCCCCATCTCGACGAGTTGTCGCCGGAGGCGCGCGCCATCGGCGCGGTCAACACCGTCGTCTTCAAGGATGGCAGGCGATATGGCCACAATACCGACTGGTGGGGTTTTGCCGAAAGTTTTCGCGGCGGTCTTTCCGGCGTTGATATGGCTTCTGCCGTGCAGATCGGCGCCGGTGGTGCCGGTGTCGCGACGGCCTACGCAATCCTCTCGCTCGGGCTCAGGCATCTCACCGTCTTCGACCAGGATGACGCGCGCTCTCGGCAATTGGCCGCCACCATGTCCGCCCTCTTCCCCGCCGCCACGATCGTCACGGGAAAAGACCTCGCGTCCGCCATGCGCGAGGCCTCCGGCCTCATCCACGCAACCCCTACAGGAATGGCAAACTACCCGGGCCTGCCCCTGCCGGCAGAATTGCTGGCCTCGCATCACTGGGTCGCCGAGATCGTCTATTTTCCGCTGGAGACCGAACTTCTTCGGCAGGCGAGAGCCATCGGTTGCCGAACCCTGAATGGCGGCGGCATGGCCGTATTCCAGGCCGTTGGCGCCTTCCGGCTTCTGACCGGCCGTGAGCCCGACGCGGTGCGCATGCGCCGCCATTTCGACAGGATGACGACGGCTTAGCAACGGTGAAGGAGCCCGCATGAAGACTTCGATTGCGACCGTATCCATCAGCGGCGAATTGCCGGACAAGCTCGATGCCATTGCCCGCGCGGGCTTCGACGGCGTCGAAATCTTCGAAAACGATTTCCTAGCCTTCGACGGCAGCCCGGCGGATGTCGGCCGCATGGTGCGCGACCACGGGCTGGAGATTACGCTCTTCCAGCCCTTTCGCGATTTCGAGGGCATGCCGGAGCCGCATCGCAGCCGCACATTCGATCGTGCCGAGCGCAAGTTCGATATCATGCAGGAACTGGGCACCGATCTCGTCCTTGTCTGTTCCAACGTCTCCCCGGTATCGCTCGGCGGCATCGACCGGGCTGCGGCGGATTTCCACGAACTCGGCGAGCGGGCGGCGAAGCGTGGCCTCAGGGTCGGTTACGAAGCGCTCGCATGGGGCCGCCATATCCACGACCATCGCGACGCCTGGGAGATCGTCCGCCGGGCGGACCATCCCAATATCGGGCTAATCCTCGACAGCTTCCACACCCTGTCACGCAGGATCGACGTCAACTCGATCCGCTCAATCCCGAAGGACAAGATCTTCATCGTTCAGCTGGCCGATGCGCCGCAGATCGAGATGGATCTCCTCTACTGGAGCCGCCATTTCCGCAGCATGCCGGGCGAAGGCGACCTGCCCGTCACCGAATTTACGACGGCAATCGCCGATACCGGTTATGACGGCTATTACTCGCTGGAAATCTTCAACGACCAGTTCCGCGGCGGGTCTACCCGTTCGATTGCCGCCGATGGTCATCGCTCGCTCATCTATCTCGGCGATCAGGTCCGCCGCGCCACACAATCAACGGCGTCGCAACTGCCTTCCATGCCGGACAGGGCAAAGGTCAAAGGCGTCGGCTTCGTCGAATTTTCCGCCGATCCGAAAGACGCCGCCGACCTCACGGGCATCCTTCACACCCTCGGCTTCCGCCGCCTCGCGAAGCACCGCAGCAAGCGCGTGGACCTGTTCGGCCAGGGCGACATCCGCATCATCGTCAACACGGATGAGAAGGGTTTCGCCAACGCCACCTTCGCCGTCCACGGCGTCTCCGCCTATGCCATTGCGCTTGTTGTCGATGACGCGCGCGAGACATATGCACGAGCTATTGCGCTCGGGGCCGAGCCATTCGAACAGCCAGTCACGGAAGGCGAAGTTGCAATACCCGCGATCCGCGGCGTCGGCGGCGGGCTGATCTACCTCCTCGACGACAGAAGCGATCTCGGCCGCTTTTCGGAAATAGACTTCGAACCGGTCACGGATGACACCGGGGCCACACCGGCAGGGCTCGAAACGGTTGACCATATCGCCCAAACCGTCGGCTATGACGAGATGCTGACATGGCTGCTCTTCTACGGCTCGATCTTCGAGGTCGGGAAAACGCCGATGGTCGATATCATCGATCCCGCAGGCGTGGTCCGAAGCCAGGTGCTGGAGAGCACAGACGGCGCGCTGCGCATCACCCTTAACGGTGCCGAAAACCGGCGCACGCTTGCCGGCCATTTCATCGCAGAGAAATTCGGCTCCGGCGTTCAGCACCTTGCCTTCCGCACGGACGACATCTTCGCGACGGCGGAAGCACTCCGGCAGAACGGTTTCAAGCCGCTGCCGATTTCACCGAATTATTACGGCGATGTCGAAGCCCGTTTCGGCCTAGATCCAAACCTGACCGAGCGGCTCAAAGCCGGCAACATCCTCTATGACCGCGACGAGCACGGCGAATATTTCCAGCTCTACAGCACCACCTATGGCGAAGGCTTCTTCTTCGAGATCGTCGAACGCAAGGGCTACCGGGGTTATGGCGCGGCCAATGCCATCTTCCGCATCGCCGCCTTGAAGAAGGCACTGCGGCCCGAGGGTGTCCCCAAACCATGATCCCTATGAGGTATCGCATGATGAAATGCCCATAAGATTCTGTTTCAAAATGGATTTAAGACGGGGCCTCATCGCCCATCCCGCCTTTTCGATGACATCTGAAACAAACCCGCTTGCGCTTCACCCCGCAGTTGATCTATCACTTGCGCCGACAGGGGTGCTCCGTATTGCCGGGGCTGAGATGCGGTTGCCAAGACCGTGGACCCTCAAGCTGATCTGGATAATGCCAGCGGAGCGAGGTTCAAGCGATGTTTTCCGGCGCGCAAATTTCCCTATACCCCATGTCCGACGATTTCGTCGGCGTTATTCTCGGCTCTTTGAAGGCGTTCGATCCGTACCGCGATCGCCTAAGGATCGAGACCGACGACATCTCGACCCTGATCGTCGGCACGCCCGACATCGTCTTCGCCGCCATGCGCGACCTCTTCGTCGAGGCGGCAAAAAGCGGCAAGCATTGCGTCCTGCACGCGACGATCTCCCGCGGATGCCCCGGCGAACCCGATGATCCGATCTGCGCAGTCCCGGAAATGACCGGCCCGCTGGCGCCGCTCGAGGAGCGCAAGGCAAAGGCGCTTGCCGCGGTCTCCTCGGCCGGCACATCCGGCCAGCCCGCGGCGGCCCAATTCTCGCTCTATACGCTCGGCATCGACCAGCACATGGACGAGATCTATGGCTGCATCGACTTCCTGAAGACGTCCGGCGTCTTCGACAAGGCGAAGAACTTCTGCACCAAGCTGCGCGGTGACGCCGCGCCGGTTTTCGCCACGATCGGCGAAGCCTTCGTGCGCTTCGGGCCGCCTGAGGGCCATGTGACCATCGACCTGACCGTTTCGGCCAACAGCCCTACCGCTATCTGACCGCGAAACACGGACATTTCGATGCCATCACGCGCCTATCGTCGGCGAACCGCGCCGTTTCGTGCCTCCCTCATCCGCGTCTTGCCCGCGCTGATCGCCGTCGCCTGCCTGTTTTTCGCATGGGAAGCCTATTGCGATTTGTCCGGCATATCCTCGACGACCCTGCCCGCCCCGTCGCACGTCTTCGCACAGGCCTGGACGAACCGGCAGGGTCTCTGGGACAATCTGCTGCCAACATTGCGCGCTACCCTCTTCGGCTTCGCCCTGTCGCTCGCCGCCGCCTTCGTGCTGTCGGTCGCGGTCGACTTCTCCCCGACCCTGCGGCAGGCGCTGTTTCCGATCTTCATCATCAGCCAGACCTTGCCCATGGTGGCGATCGCGCCGCTCGTCGTCCTCTGGTTCGGCTTCGGCCTTTTGCCGAAAATCCTGCTCGTCGCCCTCGTCACCTTCTTCCCCATGCTGGTCGCACTCGTCGAAGGTTATGCGGCGACTGAGAAGGAGCTTGAGGATCTGCTCGGCTCGATGGGCGCCTCGCGCTGGCGGCGCTTCCTGCTGGCCCGGCTTCCTCGTCCCTGCCCTATTTCTTCGCCGGCCTCAGGATCGCCATCACCTATGCCGTGGTCGGCGCGATCTTCGCGGAATATGCCGGGTCGGCAAAAGGCCTCGGCATCTACATCCTCAACGCCAAGAACAATTTTCGCGCCGATCTCGTGCTTGCCGCCGTCATGGTCAGCTCGGTGCTGACGCTCTTGCTGTTCGGCGCAACGCTCCTCCTGCAGCGCATCCTCGCTCCCTGGATCATAGAGACGGAGGGAGCCCGCCGATGAAATCCCCTCTGCTGCAGCTCGACCGGGTCTCCTTCAGCTATGACGGCCTTCCCGTCCTCGATGATCTGTCGCTGACGATCGGGCGCTCACAGTTCATCTCGATCGTCGGCCCGTCCGGCGCCGGAAAATCGACCATATTCAAACTATTGACGGGCGCGGCTCATCCGGATCGTGGGCGGATCCTCTTCGATGGCGACATGCTCGACGCCGGCCCCCGCCACTTCGCCTATATGCCGCAGCGCGACGCATTGATGCCGTGGCGGCGGATCCTCGACAACGCTACGCTCGGGCTCGAAGTGCAGGGCCTGTCGCGCAAGGCGGCGCGGCGGCGCGTCGAGCCGCTCTTCGAGGAATTCGGACTTGCCGGTTTCGAACAGCATTATCCGGCAGCCCTCTCCGGCGGCATGCGCCAGCGCGTCGCCCTGCTGCGCACCGTCGTCCAGGGCCGTTCCATCCTGCTCCTCGACGAACCCTTCGGCGCGCTCGACGCGCTGACCCGCAACCGCATGCAGCTCTGGCTCGAAGAGATGTGGCTGAGACACCGCTGGACGGTGATCCTCGTCACCCATGACGTACGCGAGGCCGTCATGCTGTCCGACCGCATCTACGTGCTGTCACCGCGCCCCGCGACGCTCGCCAAAGTCATCGACGTGCCCCTGCCCCGCCCGCGCCTGCGCGATGTCGCCAGCCGCGCCCGTGCATCCGCCATCGAGGGCACGATCCTCGATGCGCTCTTTTCACCTCAGGACGACGATCAGCAACGCCCGCACCTTCAGGGAGAAGTTACCCGATGACCCCGACGACGAACCCGTTCCACCTGACCCGCCGCGCCACGATGGCCGGCCTCGCCACCCTCGCCATGCCGGCAATTTCCGGGCGGGCCCATGCCGCCACGAAAGTCTCCGTCGCCCTCGACTGGACGCCGAACACCAATCATATCGGCCTCTTCGTCGCCCGCGAGAAAGGTTTCTACAAGGAAGCAGGCCTCGACGTCGACATCCTGCCCTATACCGACAGTTCCGCATCCACCCTCGTCGCCAGCGGCGTAGCGAATTTCGGCATATTCGGCACGATCAGCCTCTTCACCCAACGCGCGGTCGGTGCCGATCTCGTCGCCACCTATGCCATCGTCCAGACGGAAACGGGTCGAGTGGTCTTCAACGCCGACCGTGGGGATATCCAGAGCCCGAAGGATCTCGACGGCAAGACCTATGGCGGTTTCGGATCGGAATGGGAAAGCGCCCTGCTCAAATCGATGATCCGGCACGATGGCGGCAAGGGCGAATTCGAGACGGTCACGCTCGGCACCTCGGCCTATCAGGCGCTCGCCAACGGCGCCGTCGATTTCACCGTCGAAGTCCGCACCTGGGAGGGCGTCAAGGCCGAGCTCGATGGCGTGAAGCAGCGGACATTCCGCTACGGGGATCACGGCGTGCCCGACGAATACACGACGCTGATCGGGTCGAGCAGCAAGTTCTTGGCCGCCGACCCGAAAGCCGCATCCGCCTTCCTGTTGGCAACCCAGCGCGGCTACGAATTCGCCAACGGTGAGCCGGATGCTGCAACCGACATCCTGATCGGCGCCAACAGCGATGCCCTGACCGATCGGGCATTCGTACTTGCCTCGATGCAGGCCCTGATCGACGGCCATTATCTGAAAGGGGCCGACGGCGTGATCGGCAGTTTCGACCCGGCCAAGATGGAGGCGATCGGCGCCTATCTCTTCGATGCCGGAATCCTCAAGGACGCGAGCGGCGCTGCCCTCCGCGAGAAGCCGGATTTCGCTCCGTACTTCACCAACGACTTCCTCAAGGTCCGCTGAGGAAGGGAGCACGGGACAGGCGCCGCCGCGAGAACGGCGCCTGTCCCGCCTGTCCGGATATTAGCTCAGAGCGAATTCCAGCAGATCGGCGTTGATGACATCCGCATGGGTCGTCAACATGCCGTGCGGGAAGCCGTCATAGACCTTCAGCGTGCCGTGCTTGAGAAGCTTGACGGAGAGGCGGGCGGAATCGTCGATCGGTACGATCTGGTCGTCGGAGCCGTGCATGACCAGCGTCGGTACCTCGACCTTCTTCAGGTCCTCGGTCAGGTCGGTTTCGGAAAACGCCTTGATGCCTTCGTAATGGGCCTTGGCGCTGCCGATCATGCCCTGCCGCCACCAGTTCTGGATCGAGCCCGGATAGACTTTCGCATTCGGCCGATTGAAGCCGTAGAAGGGACCGGAGGGAAGGTCGAGATAGAACTGCGCACGATTGGCGGCAAGCTGAGCGCGCAAGCCATCGAAGACTTCGATCGGCAGGCCGCCCGGATTGCTCTCGGTCTTCACCATCAGCGGCGGAATGGCACTCATCAGAACGAGTTTGGCCACGCGCCCCTTGCCGTGACGGGCTACATAGGCCAGGGCCTCGCCGCCGCCGGTGGAATGGCCGATATGGATGGCGTCGCGCAGGTCGAGATGTTCGGTCAGAGCGGCGGCATCGGCGGCGTAATGGGCGATGTCATGGCCTTCGCTGACCTGCGACGAGCGGCCGTGGCCACGGCGGTCGTGAGCGATGACGCGGTAGCCCTTCTGCACGAAAAACAGCATCTGCGTATCCCAGTCGTCGGCGGACAGCGGCCAGCCGTGATGGAAGACGACCGGCTGCCCCTTGCCCCAGTCCTTGTAGAAGATGTCGACGCCATCCTTGGTCTTGATGAATGCTTCGGTCATATGGTCGATCCCTTTTTCTGCGTGCGATGATGAAGTCTGGGCTGCGAAGACCGGACTGGTCATCGCGACTGACAATGCGGCGCCCGCAAGCAATGCCTGCCTGCGGGAAAGCTCGAGGTGATGCTCACTGCTCATGCTGCGGCTCCGTTCTATGCTGGAGACACGGAAGGTCTTCCGCATCGGTCGCGAACGAAGCTAGGCAAAGGAATTCAAGGCATATTGTATATTTCGACGGCAACACGTCTGGTCATGCGCAAAGGCGGCTGCAACCATTTGATAGCTCTGCATCCGCAACGGCAGGATGACACGAGACGGGCGGGTCAGACAATTCCCCAGGCACGGAACCGGCCTCGGCCCGTCAGTTCGCGAAGGTTCAGTTCGGAGGCGATCTTCAACGCCCCCTGCGGCGTAACCGAAAGCGCTTCGGCGATCATGCCGGAAGACACCATCGGCCGCGACAGGACGAGATCGATCAGCTGCGGCAGTTTCGACGACTGGCGCCGCCCGACAAGCCGGTGGTTCAGCTGCTGGCGTGCCAAGAGAAGCCGGTCATGTTCCTTGAGGCCGATCCCGCCTGCCTCGGCAACCGCCTCGATCAGTGCGACAAGCCGGGTATCGCGATTGCGGCTCGCACGCCGCTCGCGGGGGATCATCTTCAACCCAAGGCTCAATGTTGCGAGATGGCCTCCCGCCAGCCCCTCCGCCCGCAGCAGCGATGCGGCAAGCAGCCGCCCCATCCAGGGCGCATGCTGCAGCACCTGCAGGCCGTTCCACGCGTCCATCACCAGCGCGGCGCGAAGCACGGCGGGAAATCCGATGCTTTCGCCCAGAACCTGCGACCATTCCTCCAGCCGCTCATCCTCGTCCCAATCCGGCTCGTAGACCAGCGGATCGCGCTCGCGACGCGGAGCCGGCGCTGCCTCCGTCGGCCGCAGCGCATTCGATATGGCCGCCTCGCTCCTCGCCAGCGCCGCATCGACCTCCGCCAGATAGTCGGCCAATGGGTCCCCCTCGGCACCCTCGTCCGGATCGGTCTCCTCGAATTCGCTCTCGGTCGCCGGTTCGGCATTTGAAGTCACCGGCTCGGGCTCGCCCGCCCGCCCACGCAGTCGCTTCAAACCCTCGGGACTGATCGCCCAGCCCGGCGCTTGATCGAGAATGCGGCGGCGGCTTCTGAGCACGTCATGGGCTATCGTCAGCTCATGCGTCGGCGCGCGGATGCCCATCGAGGCATCGTGCAGCACCAGATCCTCGATATGAACCAGCTCCCCGTCGATCCACAGCGAAGCGGCAGCATCGAGAAAATGCGACCGCTCGCGCCATCCCGGCCCCACGGGCGATCGCGAAACGCGTTCATCCAGCCGTGTCACGGCCGCCGTCGCCCGGGCGATCGGGCCCATCAGGCTTTTCAGTGGCAAGTCGGAAAGATCGTAACGCATAACATCGTCTGGTCGGGGATTCGCGTTCGTCATCATAGCGGACGGCGATAGCGTCGCGAAAGCTGATATCCGGGTTTCGAACAGACATTGCAGAATCGCTTCCCCGCGACAGATTGTTCGAAGCAATTCCAGCAAAAAGTGGAAATCGGTTTTGCGTCCGGAATTGCGTTGAAACAAAGAGGTAGAGCGTTTTTCGCGGTTCGAAGAAAAGCGGAAATGCTCTAAGGAAAAGGCGTCACAAAAGCCGAAAACCAAATCGGCAAGACGCAAAACGGGGACAGGCATGGAATTGATCGCAGCGTTAAAGAAAGCAGTCGGCGAGAATTTTGTCCGGGAAGGCGACGCCATACCCCATCGAAACTGGGCCGACATGGCCGAAATGCCGCCCGTCCGTCCTGCAGCCCTCGTCATGCCCGGCACCACCGCGGAAGTCTCCGCCGTCCTGTCGCTCTGCTCAAGCGCCGGCCAGAAAGTCGTCGTCCAGGGCGGCATGACCGGCCTCGCCGGCGGCGCGCATCCGCAGGAGGGCGAGATAGCCGTCTCGCTGGAACGTCTGCAGGGCATCGAAGAGATCGATGTCGCCGGCCGCACCATGATCGCCCGCGCCGGCACGCCGCTCTACAAGGTGCAGGAAGCGGCCAAGGATGCCGGCCTGCATTACGGCGTCGATCTCGGTGCCCGCGGCACCTGCACGATCGGCGGCACTGTCGCCACCAATGCCGGGGGCGTGCAGGCATTGCGCTATGGCGTGACGCGCCGCAATGTCCTCGGCCTCGAAGTCGTGCTGTCCGACGGGACGGTGCTCGATGGCCTCAACAAGCTGATGAAGAACAATACCGGCTATGACTGGCCGCAACTGATGATCGGCAGCGAGGGCACGCTCGGCGTCATCACCCGCGTGTCGCTGTCCCTGTCACCCGCCCTTCCAGCCTATCAGAGCGCGCTTTGCGCCGCCGCAAGCGCCGATGATGCGGTCGCAGTTCTAGGTGAACTGGACCGTCTTTTCCCCGGCCGGCTCGTCACTTTCGAGGGCATGTGGCGGGAATACATGGATGTCACCGCCAGCATGGGCAAGACGCGCGAGCCCTTTGCCGAACGGGCGGAAATCACGCTCCTGATCGAAGCCGCGCTGGGGAATGACGAGACGGCGCAGGACGAATTCGCTGAAGCCTTGTCGGGGCTTCTGGAACGGGGCCTGATTTCCGATGCCCTGATCGCCCAGTCGCTGCAGGACAGGCAGCGCTTCTGGGATTATCGTGAAGCGAATTACGAATTCGACACCGCCATGCCGGGCTTCATCCATCTCGATGTCAGCCTGCCGACCGCCAGAATGGACGAGGCGATCGACCATATGCGCCGCGAGACCGAAGCCCGCGCACCCGGCCGCATCTTCATCGCCTATGGCCACATGGCCGACAGCAACCTCCACCTCTCGCTCTTTCCGTCGAAGGCCGGAGAAGACCTCTATCCCGCCGCCGAGGCGCTCTACGAGGCAGTCGGCCGATTCGAGGGCAGCGTCTCGGCCGAACACGGCATCGGCGTGTTGAAGCGCCCCTATCTGTCGCGCAGCCGCAAGCCGGAAGAGATCATCCTGATGAAGGGCTTCAAGCGCTTGCTGGACCCGGCAGGTATTTTGAACCCCGGGCGGATATTTGCGGCTGAGTGAATTTCGGACGTAGCCTCGGCGCTCATAGCGGCATGGATAAAGAGGCGTGTCGCGGTGATTGTCCCCTCACCAACAAAATCTAGCACTTAGCTGACGCTAAGATGCTGATTTTGTAACCTCTCCCACAAGGGGAGAGGTAGGCCTCGCGGGTGCCGCACGCTCCCTATCTCCCCCTTGGTGGGGGAGAATGGAATTTCAGCATCTTAGCCGCAGGCTAAGTGCTAGAAATTCCAAGTGAGGGGTCGCCATCCCCGGGGACGTTCCGGCACCCCGTTTGAGCAAAATCAATCCTTTACAACAAACTTCATCCACGCCTTTTCGAACCATGCCTACAATCCCCCCGTCCCGTCGCGGATACACCGGAAGGCGTTCCGGCGAGGCGGGGCCGGCACTGGTGATGAAGGGACGACGTGAACCTTCCTCATCGGGGTCCGTGAGAAAATGGTTGCCCTCCGACGACCGGGAGGCGCGGGATGAAAGTCGGACCGACATCCCGCATCACTTCCCTTATGGCGCGTCGGGCGTGCCTGTGAGGCATTAGAGGGTGGCGGGATGGCGCCATGGGGCGTTCGCGAACATTCTCGGATGTTCGGAAACCGTGGCGCAGGTGGATGACGTGACCCAAGGTCGTCATGGCCCGGGTCGGGTTCCGTAAAAGGGCGTGCATGACACTCGCGAATGAGACACGCCCCCGTGCCCACTGTCCCGCTCACCGCAGAGCAACCGGAGTTCACGGATAAAAACTGCCGAACGGGGCGCTGAGAGGTGTCACTTTAAACTTAAACTTACGAGGCAGCTTTCAGCGCCCCGGCCGTCCTCGGGTTAAACCCGAGGATCAAAAAATGCCAGAGATCGCCAAGGGCGGAGTCTGTCTGCAGTTCAAGCGCGGCAAATCCAAAGGATCGCCATGGACAACCCCATTTTGCCAGGCAATGCACAAGGATCGGGCAAATATTTATCAAATGGTCAAAATTCCGACTCCCGTTCTTGCAGCCAAATCCGGTGGATCGCCTATCCCTCTGAAATCCCGTCAAAACTTCACCTGGCACGGTTCCTGCTTATCAAAACGCAAGTCCGCGGCGCATCGCCGGCGGCCAAAGGGTGAAGGAGTCGACATGGAAGTTGGTGTATTCATTCCCATCGGAAACAACGGGTGGCTGCTGTCGGAGAATTCCCCGCAATACAAGCCGTCCTTCGAGCTCAACAAGGAAGTGACGATCAGGGCCGAGAAATACGGCTTCGACTTCGCGCTTTCGATGATCAAGCTGCGCGGCTTCGGCGGCAAGACCGAGTTCTGGGACTATAACCTGGAATCCTTCACCCTGATGGCAGGGCTTGCCGCCGTCACATCGAAGATCAAGCTCTTCGGCACGGCCGCCACGCTCGTCATGCCGCCGGCGATCGTCGCCCGCATGGCGACCACGATCGACAGCATTTCCGGCGGCCGCTTCGGCGTCAATCTCGTCACCGGCTGGCAGCGCCCGGAATACAGCCAGATGGGCATGTGGCCCGGCGACGACTATTTCGCCGATCGCTACGCCTACCTCACCGAATACGCGACCGTGCTCAAGGACCTTTTGACCACCGGCCAATCGGACCTCAAGGGCCAGTATTTCCAGATGGACGATTGCCGGATGAAGCCGATCCCGGAAGGCGGCGTCAAGCTGATCTGCGCCGGTTCATCCAATGCCGGCATGGCGTTTTCCTCGCAATTCGCCGATTACAGCTTCTGCTTCGGCGTCGGCATCAACACGCCGAAGGCCTTTGCGCCGACCAACGACCGTCTGCTTGCCGCAAACGAGAAGACCGGCCGCGACGTCCGCTCCTTCGTGCTGACCATGATCATTGCCGAGGAGACCGCCGAGGAAGCCTGGGCGAAATGGGAGCATTACAAGGAAGGCGCCGACAAGGAGGCGATCAGCTGGCTCGGCCTGCAGAGCGCCGCCGACACCAAATCCGGTTCCGACACCAATGTCCGTCATATGTCGAGCGCCGTGTCGCCGGTCAACATCAACATGGGCACGCTGATCGGCTCCTATGCGGAAGTCGCCGCCATGCTGGACGAGATGAGCGAGGTACCCGGCACCGGTGGCGTCATGCTGACCTTCGACGATTTCATCGAAGGCGTCGAGAAATTCGGCCAGCGCGTACAGCCGCTGATGAAATGCCGCCAGCACGTGAAACCGGCTCTGGAGGCTGCGGAATAATGGTGGCGGTTGCAGGATACAGGGCTCCCGAAAGCCGTCTCGACAGCGTCACGCTTCCCGCAAGACCCGAGCCGATCTCGATCAAGCCGTCGGAAACCGCCGTCGTCGTCGTCGACATGCAGAACGCCTATTCGACCGAAGGCGGCTATGTCGATCTCGCCGGCTTCGATATTTCCGGCGCCAAGGGCACGATCGACAATATCAAAAAGACGCTGGATGCCGCCCGCGCCAATGGCGTGCAGGTCATCTATTTCCAGAACGGCTGGGACAAGGACTATGTCGAGGCCGGCGGCCCGGGCTCGCCCAACTGGCATAAATCCAATGCGCTCAAGCACATGCGCGCCAATCCGGAGATGCAGGGCAAGCTTCTCGCCAAGGGCACCTGGGATTATGCGATCGTCGACGAGTTGCAGCCGCAGCCGGGCGATATCCTGGTGCCGAAGACCCGCTATTCCGGCTTTTTCAACACCAATATGGACAGCGTGCTCAGAGCCCGCGGCATCCGCAACCTCGTCTTCGTCGGCATCGCCACCAATGTCTGCGTCGAGAGCTCGCTGCGCGATGCCTTCCATCTCGAATATTTCGGCGTGATGCTGGAAGACGCCACCCATCACCTGGGCCCGGAATTCATCCAGCAGGCGACCGTCTACAATGTCGAAAAGTTCTTCGGCTGGGTCGCCACCGTCAACGATTTCTGCGCCGTCATTTCCCAGGCCGCCCCGGCGGACGCCTGATCCGATCATCAAAGAGGAGAACTTCAGAATGCCGAAGTCGATCATCGTGCCCGAAGGAACCCAGAAGCCGATCGCCCCCTATTCTCCCGGCACGCTCGCCGATGGCGTCGTCTATGTCTCGGGCACGCTCCCCTTCGATAAGAACAACGACGTCGTCCATGTCGGCGATGCCGGCGCACAGACCCGCCATGTGCTGGAGGTCATCAAATCCGTTATCGAGACCGCCGGCGGCACGATGGAAGACGTCACGATGAACCACATCTTCATCACCGACTGGGCGAACTATCAGGCCGTCAACGCGGTCTATGCCGAGTATTTTCCGGGCGACAAGCCTGCCCGCTACTGCATCCAGTGCGGCCTCGTGAAGCCGGATGCGCTGGTGGAAATCGCAACCGTCGCCCATATCGGCAAATGAGAGGAAGGGAGGTTGCCGCCTCCCCGACCTCCCCAATCGAAGGCACGCCATGCATTATGAAGTCAAAGGCCTGACCGATCCGGCAGCCCCGACGATCATCCTGTCCTCCGGCCTCGGCGGTTCGGGCGCCTATTGGGCGCCGCAGATCGAGGCGCTTGCCTCCGACTACCGCATCGTCACCTACGACCACCGCGGCTGCGGCCGCACCGGTGGCGAAGTGCCCGAAGATGGCGGCATCTCAGGCATGGCGGATGACGTGCTGGAGATCGCCGACGCGCTCGAACTTGAGCATTTCAGCTTCATGGGTCACGCGCTCGGCGGCCTGATCGGCCTCGACATCGCGCTTCGCCGGCCGGGTATGATCGAAAAGCTCATTCTGATCAACGCCTGGAGCAAGGCCGACCCGCATTCCGGCCGCTGTTTCGACACGCGGATCGCGCTCCTCGAAAACACCGGCGTCGAGGCCTTCATCCGGGCACAGCCGCTTTTTCTCTATCCGGCCATCTGGATGGCGGAAAACGCAGCTCGGCTCGCCGAAGAGGAACAGCATGGCCTTCGCCATTTCCAGGGTCGCGACAATATCCTGCGCAGGATAGCGGCGCTCAGGGCATTCGATATCGATGCGCGGCTCGGCGAAGTCGCGGTCCCGACGCTGGTGATCGCAACGAAGGACGACCTGCTCGTGCCCTACAGCCGGTCGCTGCATCTTGCCGAAAAACTGCCCGACGCCGAACTCGCCCTCTTCGACTTCGGCGCCCACGCCGTCAACGTCGTCACTCCGGCACCGTTCAACGAGGCGGTGTTGAGGTTTTTGCAGATCTGACGGGCCGGCACCAAAGAACGTGTTGCAGCCTCGGCCATTTCATCTGAAACGCGATTTGATTTTCCGCTTATTGCCAGAACATACGACGCAGGCGTGGATAGCTCCACCGCCATCCGGCGGCCCGCCTCTTGCCACGATCACTCCGCCAAGCGGTGGCCGGCGGGAAAATCAAGGAGCCAACCATGCTGTCACCCACCGCCATACTGATCACAATTCTCGGGACCATCATGGTGGGCGCGATGAGCCCCGGTCCAAGCTTCGTGATGGTCTCGCGCATATCGATTTCGCGTTCACGCATGGACGGACTTGCCGCCGCAATGGGCATCGGCCTCGGTGGCACGATATTCGCCACCCTTGCGCTGGCCGGCGTCACCGCCCTGCTCACCCAATTCCTCTGGTTCTACGTCGCGCTCAAGGTCTTCGGCGGCGTCTATCTCATCTATATCGCCACCCAGATGTGGCTGGGAGCATCCCACCCGATCACGGCGACAGGCACGGCGGAGCAAAGCACCGTCGGCCGCAGCTTCGGGGTTGCGGTTCTCACCCAGCTGAGCAATCCGAAGGCGATCGTCGTCTATGCCAGCGTCTTTGCCGCGGTACTTCCGCCCAGCATACCGCCGAGCCTGTTCATCGCGCTGCCGGTCGGCATCTTCCTTGTCGAAACGAGCTGGTACGTCATCGTCGCACTGATCTTCTCGTCGTCAAAGCCCCAGTCCATCTACCTGAGCGCGAAACGATGGATCGATCGCGCTGCAGCAGGCCTTCTCGGCGCGCTCGGGCTGAGGCTCGTCTACAGCGCCGTCTACAACCGCGCATGAGAGCTTCAGACGAGTACACTAGCCATACTATCGTCCCTGCGATGGCACCCTTGCGATAAAGGCGTCAAAATTCCGAGAAACCGAGTTGCACGGATATCGACGCGGCGTGATCCATGACGAGCGGCCTGAAAGTCGCCAGCCGTTCGTCGGTCATACGGCGCGCGGGGCCTGAGATACTTACCGCCGCAAAGACGCGGCCGTTGGCATTGCGGATCGGGGCGGCAATGCAGCGTATATCAGTCTCATGCTCCCGGTCATCAATGGCATAGCCTTGACTGCGAATGTCGGCCAAATGGTCACGCAGCTTCTGAGGGTCGGTGATGGTGTGCTGTGTGAATGGCGCAAGTCCCGCCTCGATGATCTTGCGCAGCGTCGCCTCCGGCTGGAAGGCCAAGGTCGCCTTGCCCACTCCGGTACTGTGACAGGCGCTTTCCTCCATCACGGTCAGGGTGTTCTGCCTGCTTGAGGCCTTCGATGCGCGTTTGACGAGAAGCATGTGGCTGCCGTTGAAGACGCAGAGATGAACATTCTCGCCTGACCGCTTCGTCAGTGCCTCGATGAACGGGTTGGCGACGCGATTGAGTTCCATACTTCCGAGAACCGTGCTGCCATACTCGAACAGGCGCAACCCCAGCCTGTAACGCTCGCGAGACGCGTTCTGATCAAGAAAGCCGGCAACGCGCAAACTGTCCGCTATGCGGTGCGCAGTGCTTTTCGGCATGCCGGTGCGCCGCGCGATCTCGGACACCGACAACTCGCGCTCTTCCAGTGAAAAGCAGTCGAGAATATCGATGATCTTGAAGAGCGACTTCAGGTTGCTGGATTCGCTGTCGCGGGCCGCCGCAACGCCTTTTTCGGTCCTCTCCAGGATGTCAGTCTTATTATCCATATTCGCACGATAACTCCGATGATTGCTCATCTGTCAAGGATTGGCGACGGCCCCGACGATGTCGAGACCACTCTATCCATCAAAGACAACTCCAGATCGCAACCCGATACAAGGCAGCAGCGAGGAGACCCGAAGCGTAATCATCCCACAATGCGGAACAGATTTCAATCTTGTAACTGCGTCCGAAAAAATATTCAGAAATTTATTCCATAATTTACAACAGGATAAAGGCGGAATAGAGCATCAAAAGCCGCAACCTTGACTTATAGAGCTTGACAATTTCTCGATACAGCACTCCTTTTCTGTCCTGGAATATGGGACGGTATTCCAGATTCAGGGAGGTTTGAATGCTGCAAAATACTGCAACGCGTGCCGGGTCCAAACAGCCGGCAGACGACACTTTACCGTCGGCGGGGCCAGGTCAGGTTGCGCTGGCAAGCGCGATCGGAACGACGGTCGAGTATTATGATTTCACGCTCTATGCGACTGCGACCGCCCTCGTCTTTAATCACATATTCTTCGTCAGCAGCGACCCGATGGTTGGTTCGCTGGCGGCCTTCGCCACGTTTTTCGTCGGGTATTGCGCTCGCCCGCTCGGGGGCTCCTGTTCGGCCATTTCGGTGACCGCGTAGGTCGCCGCACCATGCTTCTGCTGACTGTTCTCATCATGGGGATAGGCACCTTCCTGATCGGTCTCATCCCGTCCTACAATACGATCGGCGTATGGGCACCGATCCTTCTGGTAACGCTTCGTCTTTTGCAGGGGATCGGCCTCGGCGGGGAATATGGCGGCGGCATGGTCATGACGATCGAGAACGCGCCGGAACATCGGCGCGGGTTCTATTCGTCATTGGTGCATATCGGCACGCCCGCCGGTTTTCTCATCCCGATCGCACTCCTCAGCGCCCTTAGCGCTGCCATGGCTCCGGAGGCATTCCTCTCCTGGGGCTGGCGCATCCCCTTCCTTGTCAGCATCTTGCTTGTTGCACTGGCATTGTTCATCCGATTCCGCATTGCCGAATCTCCGGTCTTCGAGGAAGCGATCGCCAAGGAAAAGCCGGCGGCATTGCCCGTAGTCGAAGTTCTTCGCCTCTACTGGCCGAATGTCCTGCTCGGCATCGGCGCGAAGATCGCGGAAAGCGGCCTTTTCAATGTCTACGCCGTCTTCGCCATCACTTATTGCGTGACCACGCTCAATCTCTCGCAGGACGTGGTGCTGAACGGCATTCTCTTCGGCTGCGCCATCGAGTGCCTGACCCTGCCGCTATTCGGCTATCTGTCGGACCGTATCGGCCGCAAGCCGATCTATGTCGCCGGCGCCCTGATACAGGCCGTATTCGCCTTCTTCTTCTTTGGCATGCTCGATACCGGCAATACGACGATGATCTGGATCGCCGTTGCGATCGGATTGGGCCTCGGTCATGGCATGATGTACGGAGCACAGGGCGCCCTCTTCTCCGCCCTCTTCCCGGCCCGCGTCCGCTATACCGGCCTGTCGCTGGTGCAGCAGGTTGGCCCCATCCTAGGCGGTGGCCTGTCCCCGCTGATCGCGGTCGCGCTGCTGAGTGAATACGGTTCATCTGCTCCGATTGCGCTCTATATGGCCGGTATCGCCGTCCTTTCCGCCGCCTGCACGCTGGCTTTGAAGATGCGCCCGGATCAGGTCGACTAATGCCGGCACTGCAGCAGATCATGGAGTAACCGATCGTGAAGAAGCTCATCAACAAGCCCTCCGCCGTGGTTCGCGAAATGCTGGAGGGTCTGGTCGGCCTCAATCCCGGCCTCGCTCTCCTCGACACCGAGAACGTGGTGGTTCGGGCCCATCTGCCCGCCGCAGAGAACCGTCCCGTGGCCGTCATTTCCGGCGGCGGGGCCGGACATGAGCCGGCCCATGCGGCCTATGTGGGAGAAGGCATGCTCACCGCCGCCGTCACCGGCGAAGTCTTCACCTCGCCAAGCGTCGACGCGGTACTGGCCGCCATTCGCGCAACCGCGGGGCCGGCGGGCGCCGTGCTTGTCGTGAAAAACTATACTGGCGACCGGCTGAACTTCGGGCTGGCTGCCGAACTTGCCGCCATTGAAGGCATTCCGACCGAGATCGTGGTCGTCGCCGATGACGTCGCCCTGCAGGATCTCGTTATCCGAGAAAGGCGTCGAGGCATTGCCGGAACCGTGCTGGTGCACAAAATTGCCGGAGCTCTTGCGGCGGGCGGTAAACCGCTTCAGGAAGTTGCCGCCGCTGCCAGGTCGGCATCCCAGCGCATCGGCACCATGGGCGTGGCGCTCGGTGCCTGCACCGTGCCCGCGGCCGGCAAGCCTGGCTTCACGCTCGCCGATGACGAGATCGAGCTTGGCCTCGGCATACACGGCGAGAAAGGCATCGAACGGACCGGGCTGATGCCGGCAGATGCGCTGGTCGATCGCATTATCGAGACGATCCTCGGGGATCTCGGCATCCACCATGGCGCGCGTGTTGCCCTGATGATCAACGGTCTCGGAGCAACACCACCGATGGAACTGGCGATCGTCGCCCGCAGGGCACTCGGCCTGTTGCGCGAAAGAGGTATCGTCATCGATCGCGCCTGGAGCGGCGATTTCCTGACAGCCATCGACATGCCCGGCTGCTCGATTTCGCTTTTTCCCTGCAGCCCGGGGAGGCCGAACTTCTCGATGCCTCGACGACGGCGACCGCGTGGCCAAGAGGGGGCGCGGTCCCGAACGAAGCACTAATCCTGCCGGTCGTGGCCGTCAGGGAAGATGACAGCGTGCTTTGCCCGGATGCCGAATTCGATCCTGCCAAGCTCAAGGCGATCGGTCTTGCTGTTGCCGCGGCTTTGGAAAAATCAGAGGCCTATCTCACCGATCTCGACAGCAAGGCGGGCGACGGTGATCTGGGCGCCAGCATGCTGCGAGGGGCGCAAGCGATCCAGGCATTGCCTGACAATGCCTGGCTTAATCCGGCGCAGGCACTGGTTTCGACCGGCAACGCCCTGCGGCGTGCGATCGCCGGCAGCTCGGGACCGTTCTATGCCATAGCACTTACCCGCGCGGGCCGCCGGCTGGCGGAAAATGGCAGATTTGCGGCCTCGGACTACACGGAGGCGCTGGCCATTGCCGTGGCCGCGATCAGCGAGACGGGCGGTGCCAAGCCGGGTGACAGGACAATGCTTGACGCCCTCCATCCGGCTCTGGAAAGCCTCCGTGCCAACCCGGATACGGATGCCGGTGCGGCATGGATCAAGGCTGCGGAAGCTGCCGAAGCCGGCGCCAAGGCGACGGAGGCAATGAAGCCGAAGCTCGGCCGAGCGAGCTATCTCGGGGAACGCGCAGTCGGCGTTCCCGATGGTGGCGCCGTTGCGGTCGCGATCTGGATGAGGGCGCTGGCCGAAGCCTTGTAAACACTCAGACCGCGTTCCGACGCCTCAAACAACACGTTTCTCATGGCGCTACAGGCAGCAGACGACGCCGTGCGCCCTATCCGAACCTGCCCGCAAGGCAGTGCCTAGCACTCGAAAGGAGAACCAGCATGAACCTAGACAATGTCTCCGGCATTATCCCGCCGATCGTCACGCCGTTCACAAAAGACGGGGAGATCGACGAAGCGGCGTTCCGCAAGATCGTAAAATTCAATCTCGACAAGAAGGTGCATGGCGTGTGCGTTGGCGGAAGCTCCGGCGAAGGCCATACGCTGACCATCGAGGAATTCACGCGACTGATGGAGATCTGCGTCGAGGAAGTCGACGGCAAAATCCCTGTGCTTGCAGGCATTATAGCCAACTCCACCCGAGAGGCGAGCCGGCGTGCAAAGGCCATTTCTCACCTCTCCGTCCAGGGCTTGCAGGTGACGCCGGTCCATTATGTCTTCAAGCCGGACGACGACGCCACCTTCGCTCACTTTAAGGCGTTGAACGAGGCGACGGACGTTCCGATCATCATCTACAACGTGGTGCCCTGGAACTATCTGAGCCCGACGCTTCTTGTTCGCCTCATGAAGGAACTGCCCGGCATTCAGGGCGTCAAGCAGAGCGCCGGAGATCTGAAGCTGATGGCGGACCTGATGCTGAACGTGCCGGAAGGCTGCAAGGTCTATTCCGCCGTGGACGCCCTGCTCTATCCATCCTTTGCCATCGGCTGCCATGGAACGATCGCCGCCAATCCGGCTGCCGTCCCCGGCGTGTGCCTGGCACTATGGAATGCCGTGCAAAATGGTGATCACGAGCGCGCCAAGGAAATTCACGAGGCCCTGCTGCGCTTCTGGAACACGATCTCATCCGACAACCTGCCGGCCAATATCAAGACGTCCATCCGCCTGCAGGGCACAGACGCCGGCCTGCCACGCATGCCGATGCCGCAAACCAGCTCGGCGCAGCTGGCGGCTATCGAGAGCGAGTTGAAGAATGTGCTGAAATACGAAGAAGCCTGATCGCGCCAGGAAGGTGCGATTATTCCGGCAGGATCAGTTCAACCGATTGCCGGTAGTCGAAAACAGGTGAACAGAGCCAATGTCGGGCGATACGTGAATGATATCGCCCGGCTTGCTGTTGATCCGTTCACGAAATACGCCGGTGACGATGGCCTCCCCAGTTTCATCGCAACCTGGGTCTCCGATCCCATCGGCTCCACAAGCACGACCTCTGCAGGGATACCTTCTTCTCCGAGCGAAAAATGTTCCGGGCGAATGCCGTATGATGCCGCCTGGCCGGAGAGTGTTTGCGCGGAGGCGGGCAACGGCAGGGTGGTGCCCGTTGCTTCAAAACCCCGCTCGGTAATCACGCCATCGAGGAAATTCATGGCGGGCGATCCAATGAAGCCCGCGACGAACCTGTTGGCCGGACGGTCGTAGAGTTCCAGCGGCGCACCGATCTGCTCTACCCTGCCGCCATTCAGAACAACGATCCGATCCGCCATCGTCATCGCCTCGACCTGGTCGTGTGTGACGTAGATGGTCGTCGTCTTCAGTTTCTGGTGCAGTGCCTTGATCTCGCCACGCATGACGACGCGAAGCTTCGCATCGAGATTGGACAGCGGCTCGTCAAAGAGAAAACCTGCGGATCGCGCACGATCGCCCGCCCCATGGCGACACGCTGACGCTGGCCACCGGAGAGCTGCCGCGGGTATCGGTCGAGCAGATCGGTGAGGCCGAGAATGCCGGCGGCCCAACGCACCCGCTCTGCGATCTCAGCCTTCGCCGTTCCGCGGTGCTCGAGCGAAAATCCCATATTGGTCGCCACCGTCATATGCGGATAAAGCGCATAGGACTGAAACACCATGGCGATGTCGCGATCCTTCGGATCGAGGTCATTCACCGTCCGGCCTCCGATTTTCAGAATGCCGCCGGTGATGGTTTCGAGCCCCGCTATCATCCGAAGCAATGTGGACTTGCCGCATCCCGACGGGCCGACCAGCACGACGAACTCGCCGTCTTTGATGTCGAGATCGACACCGTGGATGGTCTTCACCGCGCCGTAGCTTTTGCGGATATCGGAAAGGGTGACGTCTGCCATGATTTGATCCGGTTGCTCAGCCTTTAAGGCCGGTATGGGCGAGGCCTTCGACGAACTGCTTCTGGGCGATCACGAAGACGATGAGGACGGGCAATGCCGTGAGTGTCGCGGCGGCAAGCTGGATGTTCCACATCGGCCCGCCATAGGCGTCGGTATACTGGGTGAGCGCCTGCGGCAGCGTGAACATCTCGGCGCTCGACAGGAACACGATCGGTTCGAGGAACAGGTTCCACGAATGAAGGAAGGTGAAGATCGCCACCGAGGCCAGTGCGGGCTTGGCAAGCGGCAACGCGATCTTGCGGAAGATCTTGAAACGCCCGAGGCCGTCGACGCGCGCCGCCTCTTCAAGCTCGGCGGGCAAAGTTACGAAGAACTGGCGCATGACGAAGGTGGCGAACACGCTCGGCGCGCCGAAGATAGGTACGAGGATCAGCGGCCAGTGGGTATTCACCATGCCCGCCTTCAGGAACATCTGGAACAGCGGCACGATCGTCACTTCCGACGGGATCAGCAGGCCGAGCAGCACGATCATGAAGATGGTGTTGGCATAGGGAAACCTGATCCTGGCGAAGGCATAACCCGCCATCGACGAGACGATCATCGTGCCGGCCGTGACGAGAGCCGCGATATAGGCGGAATTCCAGTATTGCCGCACGAAGGGCTGCAGCTCGAACACCTTGGAATAGGTCGTCCAGTCATAGCTCTGCGGGATGAGCTGCGGCGGAAAGGCGAAGATGTCGCTAATCGGCTTGATCGAGGATGTCACCATCCACCATGTGGGAAAAACGAAAGGGATCAGCAGCACGCACATGAGCCCGTAAAGCGCGGTCCTCGTGCGGGGTGAAAGGTCAGCTTTCATAGAACACGATCCTCTTGCGCATCTGCCACTGGGCGAAGGTCAGGACAGCGACGATCGCAAAGAGCAGGATCGACAGCGTCGAGCCGTAGCCGAAGAAGTGGAACTGGAAGGCCTGCTGGTAGAGGTAATAGACAAGCACCGTGGTCGACAGCCCCGGCCCGCCCTGTGTCAGCACCGCGATCTGGGCGAAGACCTGCAGCGAGCCGACGATGGTGATGATCGATGTCAAGAGGATCGTCGGGCTGATCAGCGGCAGGGTGATGCGGCGAAACTGCTTGAAGGCGGGAGCGCCATCGATACGGGCAGCTTCATAGAGCTCCTTCGGCACGCCCTGCAGCGCAGCCAGGAACAGGATCATGTTCAAGCCCACATTCTTGAACACCTGCACAACGATCACCGATATCATCGCCGTCGTCTCCTCGCGCAGCCAGTTCGGTCCTTCGATGCCCACCATCAGAAGCATGCCGTTGATGCCGCCGTTCTTCTGTAGGAGAAAACCCCAGACGATGGTCCAGGCCACCAGCGAGACCACGACCGGCGAGAAGAAGAGCGTGCGGAGGATCGCGATGCCCGCAAGCTTCTGGTTCAGCAGGACGGCCAGCAGCAAGGCGAGCGACAGGTTGAGCACCACCAGACCTGCCGAAAAGATCGCCGTCGCGCCGAGCACTTCGACAAGGCTCTCGTCCTCGATCAGCATCCGGTAATTCTGCGCACCGGTATAGGTGAAAGTGTTGGCCAGCACGTTCCACTCGTGCAGCGAATACCAGAAAACCAGCCCGAGCGGGATCAGCACGAAGACGATGATCCCGATCAGTTGCGGGGTGATGAAGAGGAAGCCGGCGAGGCTGTCGCGCCGGGCGATGGTCCAGAACGGCGATAAGGAGCGGCCTTCCGGATAAGCGTTTTCCTGCGCGACAGCCATGGCGCCCTCCTCAGCGCTTCAGGAGCGGGCCGATCTGGCCGCAGATTTTCTGGAGCGTGCCCGGCACATC
Organism: Terrirhizobium terrae; assembly: GCF_030323265.1. Classification (GTDB taxonomy): domain Bacteria; phylum Pseudomonadota; class Alphaproteobacteria; order Rhizobiales; family Rhizobiaceae; genus Neorhizobium. The sequence continues at coordinate 51,400 of NZ_CP104990.1, read as the reverse complement.
CGCTTCAGGCCGCCAGACGGCGTCGAGATTTGAGCGCACCATCTGCTGGATCTGGGCAAAGCCGGTATGGCCGGGCATGACCTTACCGGTGGCGATGCCGGAGATGACGACCTTGTCGATCTGCTCTTCGGAAAGCAGCGGGTTGGTCTTCTTCAGCACTTCGGCGTTGAGCAGCGACTTTCGCGCCGAGGGGAAGAACTGGCTGAGCTTTGCCGAATTTTCCGGGTTGGTCATGTAGGCAACGAACTCGGCTGCCGTTTCGGCATTCTTGCCCGATTGCATCACACCGATGCCCGCCTGGCCGATCAGCGCGTATTCCCCGCCGGCCCCTTGGGCAGCGGCACCAGATCCCAGTCGAAGGGCTTATCCTTGGGCAGAAGCGAGGCGCGACTGATCTGGGTGATCGTCATCGCCGCGTTACCGGCGAAGAAATCGACAGTCTCGCCGGGTCCAGGCATCGCCTTTTTCGTAAAGACCGCATCGTGGATGAAGGCGAGCGCATCCGCCATCGGCTGTTCGGCCATGGTGCAGGTCTTGCCGTCCTCGCTCCAGGGCGAAGCGCCCCAACCGTTCCAGACCGATGTCAGATACTGCCAGGCCTGGTAGTTGAAGTCGCGGACGACCAGTCCGCCCTTGCCCGACTTCGCGACCGCAGACGCCGTGGCAATCGCATTGTCCCAGGTCCATTCGCCGGCCGCGACCATCTCGGCCGGGGTCTTGGCGCCTGCCGCCTTGACGAGATCGTTGTTGACGAACATCGCAAACGGCGAGGTGGAGAAGGGATAGGCGTAAAGCGTGCCGTCCTGCATCCAGCGCTCGGTGGCGCCGGCGCTGACCTCGTCGAGATTATAGCCTTCCGTCGCCTTCAGCGTGTCGCTCAGCGGATAAAGCGCTCCCGACTTGACGAAGTCATAAGCCGAGGTTTCGAAAATCCAGGCCATGTCCGGCGCATTGCCGCCAGCAATCTGTGTGGTCAGCGCCGTCGTGTAGGTCTCGAACGGCAGAGACTCGTAGGTGACGGTGACGTTGGGGTGTTCCTGCTTGAAGCCCGCCGCGATCTCGTTGAACAGCTTCAGATGCGCCTCGTTGGCGCTCCAGATCGTCATGCGCAGGTTGACCGCGTCCTGCGAATGGGCAGCACTGCCCCAGGCCAAAGATCCGATGACCGCTATTGCGCAGGCCGTGGATTTCAAATTCCGATAATGAAGCATTCCCAGTCCTCCTCCAAAGATGGAATGATCAGTAGGCCGCGATATCCGGCCACCGTATTTCAATGCCCTCGCGGGTCAGCGCCGCCTGGAAATCATGAAGATGCTTGTCATCAGCCTGCACCTGATGCGGTGTCAGCCCCCTGTCTAGGCAATAAGACGCGAGCATTCCGGCAACCTCGCCGACATTCCATTCGACGGGATGAAGGCGATAGCAGCCGTTGGTGATGTGCGTCGTGCCGATATTCTTGCCGGCCGGGATGAGGTTCTTAACCCGCTGCGGCAAGAGAGAACCGAGCGGGATCTCGAACGGGCAGGACGGCACGTCGACATAGTTGTCGCCGCCGGTCGAGGGATGCAGGTCGATGCGGTACATGCCGATGCCAACGCTGTCGCGGTAGCGTACCGCACCCTTGTCGCCGCGCACCGTGTAGGACAGGTCCTGCTCGACGATGCGGGTGACCGGCTTGATGCGGCGGCCTTCACGCACATAGGGCGCCATGGCAAGGCCGTGATCGGTGCCCGTGATATCACCGCGCAGGCGCAGGCCGCGGAAACCTTGCCCGCCGTCGAGGCGCGGCGCCTCCGTCTGCAGCCAATAGAAGACCGAGTAGGATAGGTCGGCGGCGGCCTTCAGATGACGCGCCTTTTCCTCTTCCGAGACATCGATGATCGTGCCGTCCATATAGTCGATCATCGGCCAGTTCACGAGGCAGATATCGGAGTTGTAGAATCCGGGTGCGAAATTCTTGCGTGCCGCGATGCGCCGGAAGATCCAGAGGTTCTCGTCACCGCCCCCTTGCGCTGGTCGGCATCAACCAAGAGCGGATCATCATCCGGGTTCGGCGTGAAGGAGCGTGTCGTATGCTCAAGCGTGCGCGGATGCGGGGCGGTGAAGCCAAGCAGCGGACCGCCCCAGAAATGCGGTTGGTATTTGCGCCAGTAATCATAGTTATCCGGCTTGTCGATCGTCTGGTCGCCATCGACATGGTCGATCGCAAAGCAGATCGACACGGCCTGCACGTTGTCCGGCTGAGCCTCACCCGGAGCGCTCGGCTCACCGGTGTCGGATTGCGCTTCAAAGCCCTTGGCATATTCGGTGCCGGTCATCGGCAGGAGATCGCCAAGCTCCGTGGCATCGAGAATGTAATCCGCCGAAATGACGATCTCGGCTCCCGTATCGCGATGGCGCACGGTGACGGAACGAACCGTATCGCCCTCGACATCGGCCGCGACAGGCCTGTAAGGCTTGAGCACCGTCAGCCGGTCGGCACCGATATACGGCATCAGCATGCTTTCCATCACCGCCAGGCTGACGCGGGGCTCGGCGCAGATGCGGCTCACCCAGCCGCCGCCGGGATTGAGATCTCCCCAGGCGCGGGCACCCTCGGTCAGCGGATAATGGTCGCGGTAATATTGCCGAACGCCGTTGCGCAACTTCCGATAGGAACGGGTAATGCCGAACTGCTCGACCCAGCTGTGCTCGTCGGAAGGAACCGCCTGGCTGGTCAGCTGGCCGCCGATCCAGTCATATTCCTCGGTCATGATCACGCGACGTCCCGCGCGTGCCGCGCCCAGTGCCGCTGCAACCCCACCAAGTCCGCCGCCGACGACAAGAATATCTGCTCGCATCTCTTTCACGTCATTCCATCCGTTTTTTACTGGGCGCTTTTCGCCGGATTTGAAGGACAGGGTCCCAATGTCTCGCCCTCGACGGGCTCGCAGGTCAGAAGGATCTGGCTACCGGCGCTTGCCGTCTCGATGCGGTTGACCAGCATGGCGGTCGCCTGTCTGCCCATCTCCTCGCGCGGAATGTCGTAGGAGGTGAAGCGCACCAGGCTGCGGCCGGCGCGGATATGGCTGCCGAGCACGACCATCGAAAAATCCTGCGGCACGACAAGCCCGCGTTCGCGCGCTGCGGCCTCGACGCGCACGGCATCCGCCAACTCGATAAAGAAGGCAGCCGTCGCACCGTTCGACACGATCTTCTCGAGGATCTCGCCGGCTGGTCGGTTGACAGCATCGACATGCAGGGCAAGCGTCGCCCCTCCTCCAGCGTGGACGCAAAGCCGCGCCAGCGATCGGCAATGGATTCCGCCGGGCCTTTCGGACCGATATAGGCGAGCTTCGAATGGCCGAGCGAAATGGCCTTATCGACAAGCTGGCGCGTGCCGGCTGCGTAGTCGCCGCCGACGTAAGGGACCGGCCCGCCGGCATCATCACGACGGCCGATCGCCACGAACGGGTAATCCTCCGCCACCAGCCGGGCGAGTTCCTTGCGGTCGAATTCGCGGCCGAGCACGAGGCAGCCGTCGGCGATCCTGAGCCGGTTGTTCTCGGAAAAGATCTTGCGATTGTTGCCCACGCCGGCGCTCGTCAGCAGCAGGAGATCATAATTCTGCTGCTGCGCCTCCTCCTCGATCCCGAGCAGAAAGGGCGTGAAGAAGTCGGCCTGCGCACTCGGAAAGGCCGGCTCGTAGGTGAAGACACCGAGGATGCGATTGAGCCCCTTGGCCATGCGCCTTGCAATCGGGTCGGCAACATAACCGGTCGTGCGGATGACGGCCTGAACGCGTTCGCGGGTCTCGGCGGGGATACGTGCCAGCGCCGTCGGCGCACCGTTCAGGACGAGCGAAACCGTGGCCTGACTGACGCCGGCGAGCTTGGCGATATCGTTCTGAGTCAGCCGCTTGTGGCCTGTCACGCGACGTCCTCCCAAACATCCAGAATTTTGCTAATACGTATTAGCTGCTAATGCGCATTAGCAACGATCAGCCACCGCGAGTCAAGCCGAAATCGACAGGCTTCGGAATTTGTGAGCAATTGCCGTAAATCATCTGGCCACTGGTGGAAGCTCCACGCACACCGCAGATGGTCAGAGATGAATCATCGCCAGACCTCTTTCTTGCAGTCGGACTGATGGGGGCGAGCTGCGCCACCACCGCCTTCACGTCCACCGGTAATCCCCTCGCAGACTATAAAAGCAAAGGCGGGAACCCTGGTCCCCGCCCTGTTCATTCCCGCAACGATCAAAACCGCGATCGGAGCTTAATCCGTCCATTCGATGCGGTTGAGGAAGATGCTCTCGTTCGGCGTCGGCGTAAAGCTGACCTGCTCGGCCGCACCGTAGACGACGGAGGCCTGATAAAGCGGGATGGCATAGTTTTCCGCATTTACCTTCTCGTGCACCTTCTTGTAGGCAGCGAGCCGCTCTTCTTCGGACAACGACTTGCGGGCCAGATCGAGAGCCTGATCGATCTCGGCATCCTTGATGCTGGACCAGCCGCTCGACGAATGCAGAAGCGGGTATAGGATGCCATCCGCATCTTGGCAGCCGCAGCTCCAGCGACTGAAAGCGATGGCCGGGATAACACCCGGGCCGCCCTGCATCTGCTTTAGCCAGTTCGGCATGTCGGTCATCTCGATCTCGACCTTCATCCCGGCATCGTTCAGCATCTGCTGAATGGCCTGGACGACGCGCTGGTCGTAAACCGGTGAGGTCAGGAGCTTGATCGGCGTATCAGCGCCCGGCGTCGAGGTGATGATTTCCTTCGCCTTCGCCGCATCATAGGTGGGCTCGGCAATCCCTTCGACCCAACCCATATGGGCGGGCGAGGCGATCTGCGGGACGGGCTTCTCACCCGTCGCGAGGATGCCTTCGGCAATACCAACCTTGTCGAGCGCCATGGCGATCGCCTCGCGAACTTCCGGTTTGTCGAGCGGTGCCTTGGTGATGTTCATGCCGAGATAGGCGACGCGTTCGGTATTGCCGACCAGCGCCTTGCCCCTGCCGGACGCCTCGATCTGCGCCACGAGGTCGCCGTTTAGATAGGTAACGAGATCGCTCGCGCCGGCCTGAAGATTGGCGACGCGCGTGGCGGCATCAGGCACGGCACGGAAGACAACCTTGGGGAAGACGCCCTTGTCGCCCCAATAGGCGTCGTTGCGGCTGAGCGACACTTCGACGCCGCGCTGCCACGCATCGAACTTGTAGGGGCCGGAACCGACGGGGCTTAGGTTGAAGGCGTCCTTGCCGACCTTTTCGACGGTGCTTTTCGGCACGATCGACAGTTTTACCAGCTGTGCGAAGAGCGGCGGATAAGGGCCATTGGTCGTCAGCGTCACGGTCGTTGCGTCGTCGGCGACGGCATCGGTGATCTGGTTGAACTGGCCAAGTTGCGGGCTAGCGAATGCTGGATCGGTGATACGCTTGACCGAGAAGGCAACGTCCTCGGCCGTCAGCTTCGTCCCATCGTGAAAGCTCACATCGTCGCGGATCTTGAAGCGGATCTGGGTGTCGGAGACATATTCCCAGCTTGTCGCGATCTGCGGGACGATCTTGCCCTCGTCGTCACGGGTGATCAGGTTGTCGAAGACGTTGCGGTAGACGTTGTAGCTGTCGGGGTTCCATTGAACATGGGGATCAAGCGACGATGGCTCGCCCGGCAGGTCGATGACGAAGAGATCCTTCGAAGCATTCGCCGAGGGCGGCAGGATTATCGTGGCCGCGGCGACAAGAAGTGCCGTGATGAGTTGGCGGTGCAATAGCATAAGCTGTTCCCTTGAACTGAAATTGGTTCATTCCTCTGAAGACGCCTTATGTGCAGATCGCCGCCTGGCGCCGGCAGGCGATGCTTTTTATCTGAGATGTCAGAATTATATTTCTGCTACATCATTTCGATGATGTTGACATCTTAAAACTCGCTATGCAATCCTTAATGTCGAGGTGAACGAAAGCCGGTTCGAAATGGCCACAAGAGCCAAACTTACCGGCAAGGCGAGCTATCGTCGCATACTGGGAATCTGCTTTGACAAGCACAGCAAACCTGACAATGAAAGCGTTGGAAGACGGTCACTCCGGCTGTCAATGCTTACGATTGAGATGCCAGAATGCTTGATAACGATGCCTATTCTTCTCCCATGCCCGGCCTTGCAAAGGGTCTTTCTGCAGAACAGACGCTGCGCAGCGCCATTGTCCATTGCGTCATGAGCCCCGGCGAAATTCTCTCGGAAGCAAAACTGTGCGATGAGTTTGCGATCGGCCGCGGAGCGGTGCGCACCGCCCTCCAGCGCCTGCAGGCGAGCGGGCTGGTCTCGGCCTCGGCGCGCAGCGGCTGGCAGGTATCACCGATTTCCGCCGCTGAAATCCGCGAAGTGATCGCCGCGAGGCGCCATCTTGAGCGCCTGCTCGCGAACGTAACTTTGAGCGAACCGGATCAGGCCCATGTTTCCAGGCTTTGCGACATGTATGCCGCACTGCATGGCCGCAGCGATCCTTCCCTCGACCTTCAGGGCACCCTGCGTCGAGCCGAGCGTGATCTTCTGGTCCTGCTTGCGGGAAAGCTGGGCATGCCGACCGTGGCCGGATGGCTGATAGACCTCTGGGATCGATCGGCCCGGCTCGTGACATTTTTCGAAGGCCGCAGCGCCGCCAAGTTCAAAGGTGCCGACCGTGCTCTGCTGGGCGCCTTCCTGCTCGCCGGTGATCGGGACGGAGCGGAAGCTCATCTGGCTCAGGCGATCGACCAGCTGGAAGCCTATCTCGCCGCTCGCTTCCTCGAATCCTCCGCCGTGCTCGACGAGCCCGCCTTGCGGCGCAAGCGGGCGAAAAAGGTCACGGCCGATAAAACCGAATTTCAACCGAACCAGGAACGAACAAGGACGAACTGACCATGCCAGCCTTGAGACGTATGACTTCCGGACTTCTTCTCGCCGCCACCCTGAGCCTCGGCATTGCCACATCGCTGGCGGCGCCTGCGAGCGCCAAGGATCTGTTTGTCGTCGACCTCGTCAACGAACCATCGTCTCTCGATCCGCAGAAGCAGTGGAACCCGGACAGCTATTACGTCTATCGCAACATCTTCGACAATCTGGTCACCCGCGACAATGACGGCAAGATCGTTGCCGAGATTGCCACCGGCTGGGAGCAGAAGTCGGATACGGACGTCGTCTTCAAGCTGCGCAGCGATGTGAAATTTCATGATGGCCAGCCGCTGACTGCAGAGGATGTGGCCTTCTCCGTGACGCGCATCATTGATCCCGCGTTCAAGAGCCCGCAGCTCAGCCAGTTCAACAAGATCAAGTCGGCCACTGTGACCGGCGACAACGAGGTGACGATCACCACTGACGGCCCCTACCCCGTGCTGCTGGCGCAGCTCGTTAAGCTTTCCATCGTGCCGAGGCATGTGGTTGAAAAGGTCGGCGACGACGCCTTCAATGCTTCGCCCGTTGGTTCCGGCCCCTACAAGTTCGACCGCTGGGAGCGCGGCTCGATGGTGGGGCTGACACGCAATGCTGATTACTGGGGCACCAAGGGTCCGTTTGAGAAGGCCGAATTCCGCGCCGTTCCGGATGCCGCGACACGTCTCGCCGACCTCCAGGCCGGCAATGCCGATCTGGTGGTCACCATCGATGCCGACCAGGCCAAGCAGGTCGAAGGCAGCGGCTCGGCGAAGGTGCTGAGCGCGCTGACCGAGCGCATCGGCTACCTGAAGCTCAATCCGACGATTGCACCGCTTAACGACGCCAAGGTTCGCCAGGCGGTCTCCATGGCGATCGACAAGCAGGGCATCGTCGAAGGCCTGCTCGGCGGCTATGACAAGCCGGCCACCCAGATGGCCAGCGACACCTATTTCGGCTACACGCCGGACCTCGAAAACCTGCCCTTCGACCCTGAAGCAGCCAAGAAGATCGTCGAGGAAACCGACGCGGGCAAGACGAAGCTCGCCTTCGCGACATCGCCGGTCTTCGACCAGCGCATCGTTCAGGCCCTCGCCCAGATGCTTTCGGACGTCGGCTTCAATGTCGAAATCCAGCTGACAGACATGGCAGCCTATCTGAAGCGCGCCCAGAGCGAGCCGGCACAACAGGCCAACCTTGCCTTCGGCCGCTGGTCCTGCGCTTGCCAGGATGTGGACGGCGTGCTTTTCCCGCTTCTGCATTCCTCCAGCAACTGGTCGTCCGTGCGTGACCAGAATATCGATGCGTTGCTGGAAAAGGCCCGCAACACTCTGGATGAGAAGGAACGCTCGGCCGCCTATGCCGAGGTCGCCAAATTCGTCGCCAACGACGTGCCGATGGTGCCGCTCTACGAGGCGGCGGTGATCTACGGCGGGGCAGAGAACCTGCAATGGACGCCGACGGCCAATGAAAGCATGTTCCTCAATCGCATGACGTGGAACGACTGACGGACAACCGAACGCGGCCGGCCGATGGCAGGTCGCGTTCCTGAAAAGCTCGGGAATCCAACGTGTCGATTTTCTTCGCCAAGCGTCTCTTCCAGGCGCTGATCGCCATATTCGGCGTGATGACGCTTATCTTCTTCCTCCAGCGGCTGGCCGGTGATCCGGTCCTGCTGCTGGTACCGATGGATGCCACGCAGGCGGATATCGAGCGCATGCGCGTGGCGCTAGGTTTCGATCGCCCGGTCGCCATTCAGTATCTGGAATATCTAACCAATGTCGCGCTCTTCGATCTCGGGCGCAGCTATGTGCAAAACGTACCGGTCATCGACCTCATCTGGACGCGTCTTCCCTACACGCTGATGCTGGCAGGCGGCGCTCTCGTGGTCGCCTTCGGCATCGGCATTCCGGTCGGCATCACGCTCGCCATTCGGCGTGGACGCCCTATCGCCCGAATTCTGTCGGCGCTGGTGTTGGCGGGCCAGTCCATGCCGACATTCTGGAGCGCCATCCTGATGATCATGGTTTTCGGCGTCTGGCTCGGCTGGGCCCCGCCTTCCGGTGCACGCGAGATGTCGAGCATCGTCATGCCGTCGATCGCGCTCGGCCTTCTTTCCATGGCCACGTTCGCTCGTGTCGCCAGAACGGCCGTGCTCGATGAACTGGAAAAGGACTATGTGCGAACCGGCCACGCCAAGGGCCTGCCCATGCGCCGGATCATCTTCCGGCACCTCTTGCGCAATGCTTCGATCCCGGTCGTGACCGTTTCGGCCCTGGAGATCGCCAATCTTCTGGCTGGTGCGGTGATCGTAGAGACGGTCTTCGCATGGCCCGGACTCGGTCAGCTGACGATACAGGCCATCACCGCTCGTGACTTCATGGTGGTGCAGGGTGTCGTCCTTCTGGGTGCCGTCACCGCGATCGGCCTCAATCTTGTGGCCGACCTTCTCTATAGCCTGATTGACCCGCGGATCCGCATGGGGGTATCCAGCTGATGAGCGCACCAACCCAGCAGATCGCACCGGGCAAATCCGCGAAATCCTTCTCGCTGCCCTGGGCCATATTGCCTTTTCTTTTCATCGTCGGCGCAATGGTTGTTCTAGCGATCGCCGCCCCTCTGGTCGCGCCCGTCGATCCCAACTCGCAGAACCTGCTCGCGCGACTGAAGAGCCCCGGCACGGTCTCGCGCGGCGTAACCTATATCCTCGGCTCCGACGAGCTCGGCCGCGACGTGCTGAGCCGTCTCATCTATGGGGCACGTGTCTCGCTCTTCGTCGCCTTCTCCTCGGTCATCCTGTCGGGAATCATCGGCAGCATTCTTGGGATGGTGGCGGCATTCTATCGCGGCTGGGTCGAAATCGTCATCATGCGGCTCGTCGATATCGTGCTGTCGGTGCCGGCGATCCTTTTCGCCATCATCACCGTCGCCGTGCTGGGTCCGGGTCTCATCAACGTGGTCATCGTGCTCGCCCTGACGCGCTGGCCGCGTTACGCGCGCGTCGCCTATGGCCAGACGCTGTCGGTCGCCAACATGCCCTATGTCCGGCTGTCGCGCTTTATGGGAGCAGGCTGGCCTCGGCTTCTGGGGCGCCACATCCTGCCCAATATCGCCGGCTCGCTCGTCGTTGTCGCCACACTGGAATTCGGCCTGATGGTTCTCTTCGAGGCCGGCCTTTCCTTCCTCGGCCTCGGCGTCCAGCCGCCGACGGCAAGCTGGGGCGCGATGCTCTCGACCGGGCGCAACTATGTGGCAACGGCATGGTGGATCGCCACCTTCCCCGGCCTCGCTCTCTTTCTCCTCGTTCTTTCCATCAACCTGATCGGCGACCACGTGCGTGACCGCCTCGATCCGAAAGCAAGGTAATTCCGAAATGGACTTCAAGGATGAATTCGCCGGCAAGAAGGTTATCGTCACCGGAGGCTGCGGCATTATCGGTGGCTGGATCGCCAAGGCGTTTGCGGCTGCCGGTGCGGAAGTCTGCCTCACGGACCATCGCTCCGATGCGCTGGCTGAGACGGTAGCGACCTATGAAGGGCGTGCATTCGGCATCGCCGCCGATCTCATGAACGCAGCCGACATGGATCGCTTTGCCGCCGAGATCGGCCAGCGCTGGGGCGCGCCGGACATTCTGGTTAACAATGCCGGGATCTATCCGTCCGGTTTCCTGCTCGATATCGGCATCGACGATTTCGACGCGATCATGGGCGTCAACCTGCGGGCCCCATTTTACCTTTCCAAGCTGTTTGCCAGGCAGATGGTGGAAAAGGGCGTGAAGGGGTCGATCGTCAACATCTCGTCCGGTGCTGCCCGCAAGATGCGGCGCACGGTCGTGCCTTATTGCACCTCGAAGACGGCACTCGACCGCCTGACCAAGGGCTTTGCCATCGAGCTTGCCGAATACGGCATCCGCGTCAACATCGTCGAGCCGGGCTTTGCCGCAGGCAGCGATGTCAGCGCGTTGACGAACGAGCATGTGAATACGGTCACCGGCTCCATCCCGCTCGGTCGTGCATCGAGCAGCGACGACGTGTCGAACGCCGTTCTGTTCCTGTCTTCATCGGCAGCATCCTATGTCACCGGCGCGACGCTTGCCGTCGATGGCGGCAATTCGATCGGCTCGCTGGCCGTGTTCCAGGACAAGAAGAGCGCGCTCTAAGCCGTCAAACGCAAGGACATAAACCATGTCGGACCCGAAGCCGGATATCGCCGCGCCGCTCTCCTCCTTCCCTGCCTATCAATGGCCGGAGGGCAAACAGTCAGCCGTACTGTTCTCCGTCGATGTCGACGCGAATTCCCCGCTGCTCTGGTCGCTGGGCGAAAATGCGCCCGCGCGGCTGGGAACGCACGAGATCCGCAACTTCGGTCCCCGCACAGGCCTCTGGCGGCTGGTGGACCTCTTCGCCCGCTTCGATTTCAAGGCGAGCTTCTACGTGCCGGGACATATCGCCGAGCAGCATCCCGACATGTTGCCCGCGCTTGTCGAAGCGGGCCACGAGATCGGCCTGCATGGCTATTTCCACGAGATCGTTTCGGAGATTTCCGATGACGAGTTCACCGGCGCGATCGAGGCGAGCCTCGAACTGTTCGTGAAGCAGACCGGCAAACGCCCGGTCGGCTTCCGCTCACCCGCCTGGGAGATGACACCGCACATGCTGTCAGAAGTCCAACGGCTCGGGCTTGCCTATGACAGCTCGCTCTCTGGCTTCGATCACCCCTACGAGATCGACGGCGTGACCGAAATCCCGGTGCAATGGGCGATCGACGACGCGATCTTCTTCAAGTTCGAAGGCGGCGGGCGCGATCGCTTCCCGATGCAGTCTGGGCGGATGGTACTGGAGGACTGGAAGTCGGAATGGCGCACGCTGCACCGTTTCGGCGGGCTGTTTACCCTGACCGTCCACGACTGGATCTCCGGCCGGGCGCAGCGCATCGCGATGCTCGAAGAACTCCTGCAGGACATTGCGAACGAGCCCACGACCTGGGTTGCGACAGCGGAAGAGATCACCCGCTTTCACCAGTCATCGGTCAATCAAGGCCGTTTCTCTGTGGAGGCAACCATACCGGCGGCGATCGCGCCGAGACGATTTGGAAAGCAGGCATGAAGGAAAGCTGGACCATTCGCAAAGGCGAGACACGCAGCCATCACGGGTTGGTCGCGTGCCAGAACCGGCTGGCTGCAGAGGCAGGTGCCGCCGTCCTCTCGCGAGGAGGCAATGCGGTCGATGCGGCCGTCGTCACGACGCTCGTCCTCAGCATCGTCGAACCTTGGCTGTCCGGGATAGGTGGCGGCGGCTTCATGATCCGGGCCGATGCCCAGACCGGCGCTGTCGATACGCTCGACTTCAATGTCATTTCGCCGCTCGATCTCGACCCGAAGGATTATCCGCCCGCCGCCGGCCGTGACGGCGACTGGTTCGACTGGCCTTCGGTCGTCGAAGATAAAAACCTGATCGGATATTCCTCCATCTGTACGCCGGGGGCAATCGCGGGTCTCGCCGAAGCGCTCGAAAAGTTCGGTACGCTGGGCTGGGAGGAAGCGCTCCAGCCAGCGATCGAACATGCTCGCCGGGGAACGGAGCTCGACTGGTTCACGGTTTTAGCTCTGGCGATCGACGCAGCGGGGCTGGCGAAATTTCCGGCATCGTCCTCGCTCTTCCTCGTCAATGGACGGCCGCCTCGCGCACCCGAACGAGGAGTACAGGCCCATATCCCGATGCCGGCCAAGGCCGCTACACTGGAAAGGCTTGCCAAGGCCGGTGCCCGCGACTTCTACGAGGGTGAGATCGCCGGGAAGATCGTCGAGGATCTCAAGGCCGGCGGTTCGCGCATCGGGGCGGAAGACCTCGCGCGTTATCAGCCGCGCTGGCTGGAGCCGCTCAAGCATGGCTATCGCGGCCTCGATATCTACGCCATGGGCGGGCTCTCCGGCGGACCGACAATGATCGAGGCGATAGCCGAACTCGACAAGACGCTTCCGGATCAGGAGCCGCTCTCAGGTAAAACTGCGCTCGCCTTTGCACGCGCGCTGCGGCGGGCCTCAGAACACCGTCTGCGTAGTCTCGGCCATGCCGGCGGCGCCAGCTGCACGACGCATATCAGCGTTGTCGACTCCACCGGCACGATGGTGTCGCTGACCAATACGCTTTTGTCGCGCTTCGGCTCCAAGGTCGTGTTGCCACAGACCGGCTTCCTGTTGAACAACGGCATCATGTGGTTCGATCCGCGCCCGGGCCAGCCGAACTCGATCGCGCCGGGCGTCCGGCCGCTTGCCAATATGTGCCCGATCATCGCCAAGCGCGACGGCAAACCTTACCTGGCGCTCGGCGCCGCCGGCGGGCGTCAGATCATGCCTGCGGTCGTGCAACTGCTTTCCTACGTCACCTGCTTCGGGCTTTCGCTGGAAGAGGCTTTCATGAGCCCGCGCATTGACGCGAGCGGTGTAAAGATCGTCGTCGACCGGAGGGCTCGTGCCGACGTCGCCAACACGGTCTCCACCGAATTCCCCGTCGAGATCGTCGAAGACACGCTCTATCCGGTGAACTTCGCTATTCCGTCCGCCGTCCTGCGCGACGGTGACGAGTTCGTCGCCATGGCTCACCCGAACCACCCCTGGGCAGCGACTGGCAAGGAGGAGCGATGAGTACCCCGGTTCTTTCCGTCGACAATCTCTCCGTTTCGATCCGCGGCAACACGGTCGTGGACGGCGTTTCGCTGGACATTCGCGCAGGCGAGATCGTCTCGCTCGTCGGTGAATCGGGCTGCGGCAAATCGATGACGGCCTTTGCAGTCATGGGCCTTTTGCCAAAGGTAGCGAAGATCACCTCCGGTTCCGTTACGCTCGGCGGCACCGATCTCGTCTCGATCCGCGAGGAGGAGCGTCGCAATCTGCGCGGGACCGAGCTTGCGATGATTTTTCAAGAGCCGGTCGCCTCGCTCAATCCGCTGATGCCGATCGGTCGGCAGATCGAGGAAAGCCTCATCGTCCACCGCGGTGTCAGCGCTAAAAAGGCCAAGGAGGAGGCAATCGCCATGCTGGCGGAAGTCGGCATTCCCGAGCCGCGCCTTCGCTACGGACAGCATCCTTTCGAACTATCCGGCGGCATGTGCCAGCGTGCCATGATTGCCATGGCGCTGATCTGTCGCCCCAAGCTTTTGATCGCCGACGAGCCGACGACGGCGCTGGACGTGACGATCCAGGCGCAGATCCTCGACCTGATGAAGCGCCTGCGCGATGATACCGGCACCTCCATCCTGCTGATTACCCACGACATGGGGGTGGTGGCCGACATGGCCGACCGCGTTGCCGTCATGTATTCGGGGCGGATCATCGAGGAGGCGCCGGTCGACGCGATCTTTGCGAACCAGCGGCACCCCTATACGCGCCTGCTTCTCTCCACCATCCCGCGGCTCGATGGACCGCCGAAGACGGATCTTCCGGTGATCGAGGGCACCGTGCCGGATATCGGCGACTGGCCACAGGGCTGTCGTTTCAATCCGCGCTGTCCCCTGGCCGCCGAAAGGTGCATGACCGAACAACCGGCTCTGGAAGCGCGGCCCGATGCCGGCCGTTCCGCCTGCTGGCGCAGCGATCGCGTGGAGGCCCTGGTCTGATGACACCATTGCTTTCCGTTCGCGACCTCAAGGTCCATTTTCCCATCCGCAAGGGCTTGTTCCGCGGCGAAATCCGAAACGTCAAGGCGGTGGACGGCGTCAGCTTCGATATCGCGCCGGGCGAGAGCCTGGCACTGGTCGGCGAAAGCGGATGCGGAAAATCCACGCTCGGCGCTGCCGTTCTCGGCATGCAGATCCCGACATCCGGCACGATATCCTTCGCCGGGGAGGCCGTCCGGCACGGCGAGCGCGCGACGCGAACACGCCTGTCACGCGACATCCAGACAGTGTTCCAGGACCCGGTCGCCGCACTGAACCCGAAAATGTCGGTGGGCGACAGCATTGCCGAACCGCTCGCGATCCATGGTGTCGGCGATGCAAAGAGCCGCGCCGAGCGCGTGGCGGAACTGCTGCGCCTCGTCGGCCTCCATCCGCAACATGCGGAACGCCGCCCCAATGCCTTTTCGGGCGGCCAGCGCCAGCGCATCGTCATCGCCCGGGCGCTTGCGCTCCAGCCGAAACTGCTGATCCTCGACGAACCGGTCTCGGCGCTCGACGTGTCGATCCGCTCGCAGATCCTCAATCTGCTGCTCGATCTGCAGAAGCGCTTCGGTCTCGCCTATCTCTTCATCAGCCACGACCTTTCGGTCGTGCGGCATTTCGCCGATCGCGTCGCCGTCATGTATCTCGGCAAGCTGGTCGAGACCGGTCCGACAGACACGATCTTCGCACGCCCCGTACACCCCTATACCGAGGCGCTTCTTTCGGCCGTCCCGCTGCCTGATCCGGTGCTTCAACGAACGCGCAGACGCATCGTACTGACCGGCGACCTGCCAAGCCCGGCCAATCCTCCCAAGGGCTGTGCTTTTGTTACGCGCTGTCCGCTGGCGGTCGATATCTGTCGGCGTGAGCCGCCCCGTTGGTTCATGTCGGCGTTGCCGAGCAGGCTGCATGCCATCTGCGCGCACAAATGCCGGCGGAGGAGGAAAAGACAGGATGAGCAACCACCCCTTAATCACGTCCATCAATGCCGAGGACGCGCCGCAATCGCTGCACCGTCGTTACTCGCAAGCCGTTTCACTCTCGGGTCATGAGAGGCTGCTTTTCATCAGTGGCCAGATCCCGGCCAACCGGGATGGAGACGTTCCATCCGGCTTCGAGGCGCAGGCGAAGGCCTGCTGGGCCAATCTCCTTGCCCAGCTAGCGGCAGCGGACATGGGGATCGAGCACCTGGTCAAGGTGATGGTGTTCCTGAAACATTACGAGGACAGGGAAGCGAACGCCAGGATCCGCTTCGAGGTCATGGGACCTCATCGTCCGGCCCTTTCCACGATTATCACGGATGTCTACGAGCCGGACTGGTTGCTCGAGATCGAGGCGATCGCGGCAGCCTGAGCCGAGCGGCGTTCGCCGCTTCCGAGGAAGCGGCGTGCCGATGAGGTCTTAACGAGAGAAAGCAGGCTGAGTGATCGCGCACTAGGACACACAGATGCGCCGGGTCGTCACGCCGGCAGCGCGAAGACCTCATCGTGGGTCGCCACGAAGAACTCGCCCTCCGAGGTGACCCAGCCACGGAACATGCCGTCGGTATTGTAGGGTGCTGCGATCGATCCGTCGGCGCCGACAGCGACCAGACCGGCACCGATATCATGGCTCTTCAGGTCTTCCATGATCAGTTTTCCGGATGCCTGCTCGAGGCTCTCGCCGAGATAGTCCACCCGGCTCGCCACTTCGTGGCCGACGGCATAGCGCATGAAATATTCGCCCTTGCCGGTGCCCGAGACGGCGCAGACACCATCGCGTGCGTAGGTGCCGGCGCCGACGATCGGCGTATCGCCGATCCGACCGGCCGGCTTGTTGTTGTAGCCGCCGGTGGAGGTCGCGGCCGCCAGATGGCCTTCGGCGTCAAGCGCCACCGCGCCGACCGTACCGTGCTTTTCCGATTCACTCGCCTTCGCCGCCGTACCGGCCGCCGCGTGAGCCTTCATGGCCGCCAGCGCGTTGACCCGGCGCTCGGTGGTAAAGTAGTCGGGCTCGACCATGTCGAGGCCTGCAGACTTCGCGAATGCATCGGCCGCATCGCCGCCGAGCAGGATTGCGTCGCCCGTTTCCATGATTTTGCGGGCGGCCTTGATCGGATTGCGGATGCGGCGCACCAGCGTCACGCCGCCCGCTTCCAGATTGCGCCCGTCCATGATCGAGGCATCGAGTTCGTGCTGTCCATCGGTGTTGAGCGCCGCGCCGTAGCCGGCGTTAAAATGCGGGCTGTCTTCCATCACCACGACGGCAGCCTCGACCGCGTCGAGCGCCGTGCCGCCGGCGCTGAGCACCGCCCAGCCTGCCTTCAGCGACAGCCCGAGGTCGCGGCGCGCCTCGGCCCAGTCGGCCTCGCTCAAGTCGAGCTTGGCCATGACGCCGCAGCCTCCGTGGATCGCGAGTGCTATCTTGCCCATTGTCAGTCTCTCCATGCTTATAAAAAAGGCCGGGCACTGAGCCCGGCCCAGGTTGCCTTACGGCTGGGAAAATCAGTTTGCCAGAACTCAGTTGGCGGGGCGGATATTCATCGCCAGCGTGTCTTCGTCCGAACGGGGCACGATCGTGATCGTCTTCTTCATGCCCCAGGCCGAGACGATCGAGGCGATCGCAAGGTTCGGGCGGTCGGAAGCGACCAGCGCATTGGCGTCCATCAGGAGTTTTTCGCGCTTCTTTTCGTCCATCTCGACGCCCGCGGCCTCGATCAGCTTGTCCATTTCCGGATTGACGTAATTGCGGATGTTGAAGGCGCCAAGCTTCTTGGCCGGGTCGTTGGAATGAACCAGCGACGAAAGCGTGTAGTTCGCCTCGCCCGTCAGCGTGCCCCAGCCGGACAGCGTCAGCGAATAGTCGCCGCGGGTGTTGGCGGGGAAGTAGACGGCGCCCGGCTGTGAATTGGCTTCCACCTCAATGCCGATCGCGGTCAGCATCTGAGCGATCGTCGTGCCGGCGTCCTTGTCGCCCGGCAGGCGGTCGTTGGTGAAGGAGAAGACGACCTTGAAGCCGTCCGGGTAACCAGCTTCGGCCAGCAGCGCCTTCGCCTTTTCGACATCCCAGGCAGGTGCCTTCACATCCGGGTTGTAGCCGAAGATATTCGGCGTCACGAGCTGCGACTGGACCGTGCCCATGCCTTCCATGGCGATCTCGGTGATCGTTTCGCGGTCGATCGCCAGATCGAAGGCTTCACGGACACGCGGATCGAGGAAGGGTTCTTCGGCAGCGGCGAACCGTCCTTGGCCGTCACCTGCGGCGGCTTTTCGCGGAAGTCGAAGGCCATGTTGAAGAGGTAGACGCTGTCCTCGCGCACGATAGTCAGCTTGCTGTCTGTTTCCAGCGTCGGCACGTCGGATGCGGGGATGCGGGCGATGAGGTCTACCTGGCCGGCCTTCAGCTGCGCCACGCGGGCAGCGTCGTTGGGGATCTCCTTGCGGATGACCTTGTCCCATGGCTCCTTGCCGCCCCAATAGCCGTCAAAGCTCTGCAGAACCAGCTGTTCCTTCGGCGTCCAGGAGACGAACTTGTAGGGACCGGTGCCGATAGCCGCCTTGCCGGAATTGAAGCCTTCCGACGCCTTTTCCGGGCTGTCGGAATAATCCTTCGCGGCGATATGCGAGACGATGAACAGGCGGATGAAGTCGTTCGGCAGGGTCGGCGCCGGACCATCGGTCTTTACCCGGATCGTGTGGGCGTCGACGATCTCGGTGCTCTTGACGCGGCGGACATAGATCGTCGTCGGATTGGGGCCGGCAACCTTCGGAATACGTTCGATCGAGAACTTCACGTCTTCGGCGGTGAAATCGGAACCGTCATGGAATTTCACGCCCTCGCGCAGCTTGAATTCCCAGGTCGTGTCGTCGACCGCAGTCCAGCTCGTCGCCAGGCCCGGCTCCAGTTCCAGATTGTTGCCGGACTTCACGAGTGAATCGAAGATGTGCTTCATCGCCTCGGCATGGGTGCCGGCGGCGGTGAAATCCGGGTCGATGGAAAGCGGGCCGGCGCGCACGCCGATGGTGAGATCAGCGGCAAGAGCCGCGCCCGATACGCTGCCGAGCAGCGCGGTCGCAAGTGCTGCGGTACGCAATGTGCCTGAGATCGTTGTCAAGATCGTCATTCTTCGTTCTCCTCTGTATTTGTTATTTGAGGCCAGTTGGGGAATCCACGACGACCTTTGCCAGCAGTTCCGAAAGCATCAGCTTTTCGGCAGGGGTCAGGCCGGATACCATCATGCTTTCGCGCTCGACCATCGGCTGCATGGCCTGGTCCACGATGCGCCTGCCTTCGTCCGTGATGTAGAGGACGAAACTTCTCAAATCCGCCTGGTCGACCTCGCGGCGGATGATCTTCTTGTCGACGAGCTTCTGGATTGCGCGGCTGATCGTGTTCTTGGGAAAACCCGATGAGCTGCAGATCGCGCTGGCGGTGAGGCCATCCGACAGTCGCAGCGAATAAAGGACGACGAATTCCGGCCGCGGCACGCCATGCTCGCGCTCGATGCGGCGATAGATCGGCTCGTTGAACTGCAGCGCCAGGAAGTTGATGCGGAAGGAAAGCCAGCAGGGATTATGCCACAGCTTGACCGCCACGAGGTCATCGACACCATGGCTGCCGGCGGCAAGCTTACCGCCTTCCTGCAGCAGATTATCCAACGCCTGTCTCGACGTAACCCGCACGATAACCCTCGCGCCCCCAAAATTAAATTAGTCCCATATGGAACTTGACGCTACTGCAATTGGCTGTCAATTTCTTTTTTAGTCCCGTATGGAACTTTGCATTTGACGAGAACAGCCGCCGTCAAAGCATAAATTTTGTGCGTTCTTGCTGATGCCTGCAATTTCTTTGCGCGCTTTGGCGACAACGGAGAATGGAGAGCGAGACGGTGAAGATCGCGGACATGAACTGGATGCAGGTCGAGGAGCGCGCGGCATCCGACGATCGCTGCATCCTGCCGATCGGAAGTGTCGAGCAGCACGCCTATCTCAGCCTCGCGACCGACATGATCCTGGCGGAGAAGGTAGCGGCAGACGCAGCCGAGCCGCTCGGCATTCCAGTCTTCCCGGCAGTGCCTTACGGGCTCGCCTCTTCCTTTGCCGCCTTTCCCGGCACGCTGACCCTGTCGCTTTCCACCTATGTCGGCGTCATCCGCGACCTTCTGGATGGCATTCATCGCTCCGGCTTCCGCCGAATCCTCGTCGTCAACGGTCATGGCGGCAACATCCCGGCCATGACGGTGATTTCCGAATGGCTAAACGCCCATCCCGACACATCGGTGAAATTCCACGACTGGTGGCGGGCGCCGAAAACTCTTGCCAAGGTTCAGGAGATCGATCCGGCCGCCTCGCACGCCTCCTGGATGGAAAACTTTCCTTGGACGCGCACCGGTGATCCGCGCCAACCGACGACCTCCAAGCCATGCATCGATTTCGCAGCACTCGCGCGCGTCGATGCCGGACGTAAGCGTGAACTTCTCGGCGACGGCAATTACCACGGCCTCTACCAGCGGCCCGACGAGGACATGCTGGCGATCTGGGAGGTTGCCGTGAAGGAAACGAGAGGCCTTCTGGAGACCAACTGGCACTAACCGTCGCGGCGCCCTCGCGACATCTCAAGCCCGCACAAGACGGGAGGATGGGGAACGAATGCTAGGTTTTCTAATACAACGCCTGTGGCAGGCCGCGATCGTGGTGATCGCCATGTCGGCACTGGTTTTCTGCGGTGTCTATGCCGTCGGAAATCCGATCGACGTGCTGATCTCGCCGGACGCGACGCAGGATATCCGCGCCGCGGTGATCGCCCAATACGGGCTCGACCAGCCGCTCTGGCATCAATATCTGAGCTTCCTTGGCCGTGTGCTCGAGGGCGACTTCGGGCGCTCCTTCGTCTATAACATGCCGGTCAGCGAGTTGATCATGTCGCGCCTGCCGGCAACGCTGGAGCTGACGCTGGCCGCCGTCTTCTTCGCGGCGCTCGTCGGCATCCCGATCGGCATGTATGCCGGCTACAAGCCGAACAGCCCGGTCTCCCGCGTTGTCATGGCGCTTTCCATTCTCGGCTTTTCCGTGCCGACTTTCTGGTTCGGCCTGATGCTGATCATGGTCTTTGCCGTGCAATGCGGCTGCATGCCGGCCGGTGGCCGGGGTGATACGGTCAGCCTTTTCGGCGTCGATTTCAGCTTTCTGACGTTTGACGGCCTGTCACACATGATCCTGCCGGCGCTCAACCTGGCGCTCTTCAAGTTCTCGCTGATGATCCGGCTCGCCCGCGCCGGAACCCGCGAACTGATGCTGAGCGACACGGTGAAATTCGCCCGCGCCGCCGGGATTTCGGAATTCACCATCCTCAGCCGCCATGTGCTGCGGCTGATTTCCATCCCGCTCGTGACCGTCTTCGGCCTCGAACTCGGCTCGACGCTCGCCTTCGCCGTTGTCACCGAGACGATCTTCTCCTGGCCCGGCCTCGGCAAGCTGATCATCGACAGCATTACCTCGCTCGATCGCCCGGTCATGGTCGCCTATCTCATGCTCGTCGCACTTCTCTTCATCGTCATCAACCTTGTGGTCGACCTCACCTATGCGTTGCTCGACCCGCGCCTGCGGAAGGGAAGAGCCTGATGCGCGATACGCCGTTTTCCCGCTTCCTCGAAGAATTCCGCCGCAACAAGGTCGCAGCCGCCGCGGCGATCGTCGTGCTGCTGATCGTCGTCATCGCGCTGCTTGCACCGCTCCTGACCCCGCAGGATCCTTACGACCTCGCCCATCTCGTGCTGCGCGATGCCAGACGGCCGCCCGGCTATGTCGGCACCGGTGGCTATACCCATTGGCTCGGCACGGACAGCCAGGGGCGCGACCTCCTGTCGGCCATCATCTACGGCCTGCGGATCTCGCTGCAGATGGGTGTGATCGCCGGTGGCGTCGCCTTCGTCATTGGCGCCGTGGTCGGCTGCGCCGCGGCCTATATCGGCGGGCGGTTCGAAAGCCTCGTCATGCGCATCGTCGACCTGCAGCTCTCCTTCCCGGCGATCCTGCTTGCCTTCGTCATTGCCGCGATTCTCGGCCAGGGACGCTACCAGCTGATCCTGGCGCTGATCTTCGCGCAATATGCCTATTTCGCCCGTACCGCCCATGGCGCGGCCTCGGCCGAACGGCAGAAGGATTATGTCGAGGCAGCACTGTCGATTCCGCTCTCCCCTGGCGCGTGGTGCTGAAGCATATCCTGCCCAACTCGCTGCCGCCGCTGATCGTCGTCGCGACGGTGCAGGTGGCAAGCGCCATCTCGCTCGAAGCCACCCTCTCCTTCCTCGGCGTCGGCCTGCCGCCCACAGAACCGTCGCTCGGCATGCTCATCGCCAACGGCTTCCAGTATCTGCTGTCCGGCCGTTACTGGATCTCGATCTATCCCGGCGTCGCGCTCATCCTGTTCATCGTGTCGCTCAATCTCGTGGGCGACCAGATCCGCGACCAGCTGAACCCGAGGCTTCGCCGATGACCGCAGACACCAAAACGCCCCTCCTCGAAGTCTCCAATCTTCGCACCTGGTTTCCGAGTGGTCGCAGCGAGGTGAAAGCCGTCGATGGCGTCTCCTTCTCGCTGGCGCCGGGCGAAGTGCTGGGCCTCGTCGGTGAATCCGGCTCCGGCAAGTCGATCACTGGCTTCTCCATCATCGGCCTCATCGACGAGCCCGGCCGCATCGTCGAGGGTTCGATCAAGCTCGAGGGTCGCGAGCTGATCGGCCTCAAGCCGCATGAATTGCGGGCGATCCGCGGCAAGACCATCTCGATGGTCTTTCAGGATCCGATGATGACGCTCAACCCAGTGCTCAGCATCGGGACGCAGATCAGGCTGGCGCTTGAAGCACATGAGGAGATCAGCGCGTCAGAAGCCCGCGAGCGGGCGATCAGGGCGCTGGCGCAGGTGCGCATCACCGAACCGGAGCGCAAGGTCGATTTCTTCCCGCACCAGTTTTCCGGCGGCATGCGCCAGCGCGTGGCGATCGCGATCGCGCTGCTGCATCGTCCCAAACTGATCATCTGCGACGAACCGACGACGGCGCTCGACGTCTCGATCCAGGCGGAAATTCTGGCCGAGATGAAGGAACTGGTGGCCGAACTCGGCACGGCGCTGATCTGGATCAGCCATGATCTGGCAACCGTCGCCTCGATCGCCGATCGCGTCGCCGTCATGCGCTTCGGCAATATCGTCGAGATCGGCCCGGCGCTTGCCGTGCTAACCAAGCCGCAGCACGATTACACAAAGGCGTTGCTCGACGCTCTGCCCTCGCGCGCCAAGCCAGGACAGTTGCTGCTGCGTGGATCAGGCGTCGCCGATGCGGCCCCACCGCCGCGCAAGGCTGGAGCGGGCGATCTGCCGCCGCTCGGCAGTCCCTATCTGGTGATCGAGGAGGCGGTGAAGCGCTTCGAAAAGCCGGCGGGCTTCTTTAAGAACCTCGCCATCAAATCCGGCATTGCGCAGCCAGCATCGGTGGTCAACGCCGTCGATGGCGTTTCGATCACATTGAAGCGTGGCGAGGTGCTGGGGCTGGTCGGAGAATCCGGATCGGGCAAGTCGACGCTCGGCCGTATGGCGGCGGGCATTTCGGTGCCGACCTCGGGCACCGTACGTCTCGCGGGCAAGCCGGTGATGAGCAGCGGTCGCAGCCCGCGCAAGATCACCACACGCGTCCAGACCATCTTCCAGGATCCGTTCGCCTCTCTGAACGGCCGCATGCGCATCGGCGACATTCTGGCGGAAGGCCCGTTGGCGCACCGGCTGGTCACCCGCGCCGAAGCGCCGACCTATGTGCGCCAGTGGCTTGCCGCCGTCGGGCTCGATCCGGCTTTCGCCAACCGTTTTCCGCACCAGTTTTCCGGCGGCCAGCGGCAGCGTATCGCAATCGCCCGGGCGCTCGCCATGCAGCCGGATGTGGTTGTCTGCGACGAGCCGGTTGCCTCGCTCGACGTGTCGATCCAGGCGCAGATCATCAACCTGCTGATCCGCCTGCGTTCCGAACTGGACCTTTCGCTGATCTTCATCAGCCACGACCTCTCGGTCGTCCGTCACCTCTGCGACCGGGTGGCGATCATGTATCGCGGCCGGATCGTCGAGGAGGAGACGCCCAGGCAATCTACGACAACCCAGAACACGATTACACCAAGCGGCTGCTGGCAGCCGTACCCGTCCTGCCGCAAGCGGCCTGAAATCACGATCGGAGGAAGACGATATGGAACCATGGGAATGGGACGAAGCGACCTGGCGCGGCAAGGTCGAAAAGGTCCGCGCCGGCCGGTCGCTCAAGCCGAAGGCTTGGAAGGATGGCGCGCGCTGCGCCGTAGCACTTTCCTTCGACAGTGACCACGACACCAACGAGCTGCGGGACGGTGGCGAGTCCATCGGCCGCCTGTCCTGGGGCCAGTACGGCAACCGCAGAGGCGTGCCGCGCATCCTCGAAACGCTGAAGCAGGCCGCTGTTCCGGCCACCTTCTTCGTGCCGGCCGTTGCCGCCCTTCTCTATCCCGACGAGCAGAAGCAGGTCATCGCCGAAGGCCACGAGATCGGCCTGCATGGCTGGATTCACGAGGTGAACACCAAGGTTCCGCCGGAAAAGGAACGCGAACTGCATCTGCGCGCCGCCGATACGCTGGAAAAGATCACCGGCGTTCGCGCCGTCGGGATGCGTACCCCGTCCTGGGATTTTTCGCAGGTAACTCTGCAGATCGAGCGGGAGCTCGGCCTGCTCTACGATTCATCGCTGATGGCCGACGACGATCCCTACGAACTTGTCGAGGATGGCGAGCCAACGGGCATGGTCGAGCTGCCGGTGGAATGGATCCGCGACGACGCCGTCTATTTCAACATGAACCGCTTCACCGCCCATCGCCCCTATACGCCGCCACCGGCGGTGCTCGACATTTTCAAGCGTGAATTCGACCGCGCTTATCAGGAAGGCGGCCTGTTTCTCCTCACCATGCATCCGCATGTGACCGGTTACCGCTCCCGTATCTTCATTCTGGAGGAGCTGATCCGCCATATCCAGGAGCACGAGGGCGTCTGGTTCGGCACCCATGCGGATATCGCCCGCTTTGCTAAGGAGAATGCCGGTGAGTGATGCGGTGAGGAAGGTCGCGCTCGTCACCGGCGGCGGACGAGGCATCGGCCGCGGCTGCGCGCTCGATCTCGCCAAACACGGGTTCGACATCGCGCTTGTCGACCTGATCGAGAACGATCTTATCCGCACGGCGGCGGAGATCCGTGACCTCGGTCGGGAGGTGCTGACTTTCTTGGCCGACGTGCGCGACTACGCTCGCGCAGCCGAAATCATAGGCGAGGTCGATCGCGAGTGGGGCCGGATCGACGTGCTCTTCAACAATGCCGGACGATCGATGCCGAAGGGTGTCGAGGAGATCTCCGAGCAGGAATTTGACGACACGATCGCCATCAACCTCAAGGGCGCCTTCAACTATATCCAGCCGACGGTACCGGTCATGCGCCGCAATGGCGGCGGGCGGATCATCAACATGTCGTCGATGAACGCCCATACGGGCGGCGTCACCAGCGCCGTCAGCAAGTTTGCCTATACCGCCGCCAAGGCCGGCATTATCGGTATGACGCGATCGCTGGCGAAGGAACTCGGTCCCGAGATCGTCGTCAACGCCGTCTGCCCCGGCGTCATCAAGACCGAGCTGTCAAATGCGATGATCAGCGCCCGCGAGACCGAGCTTGCCGCCGGTATCTCGATGAAACGGGTCGGCACGCCACAGGATGTTGCGAGCGTCGTAACCTTCCTTGCGACGGCCGAGCCGAACTTCATGACCGGCCAGGACATCCAGATCGACGGAATGCAGTGGGTGCGGTGAGGCGGCGAGCCTCACCGACCACAACCGGCGTGGATGGCGGCCACTGAGATGCAGATCTCAGGACGCGGCCTTCTCTCCGCCGGCTTGAGCGAGTGCTATCGCGGTGTGGTTCTTCACCATTTCGCGCAAGAGGAAGCCCAGAAATTCCTGCGCCAGATCCGGGCTCAACTGCGCCCCGGCAGCGATACCCCGTACTCTTTCGAGTTGGGCATGTTCACGCGCCTCGTCACGCGCAGGAAGCCCGTATTGCGCCTTCAAATGCCCTACTCTCTCTGTGCAGCGAAACCGTTCGGCCAGGATGTTGATCAAAGCTGCGTCGATATTGTCGATCGATTGCCTGTAGTGGGAAACCAGGGTTTTAACGTCGGGGTTCGTCATCAGACATACCTTCATAACTGAATGATCCGCCGCGCCTGCGCATTGGCGCCGCAGCCTGCAGCTTAATCCCTCTTTCGGGCGAAGCAGCGTTTCGCTTTGTGAAATTCCTCGACAATCAGGTTACGGATGTAGGTTGAAACACATTGCCTGAAGCTACGGCGTCGAGAACATTCACGCATCCGGTTTGCCATTGCATCAGATTTCGGGATATCCCGCAGATCGTTTACATTGCCGCAGCCATCGCCTAGTGACGGCCCTCATCAATCGGACTTGCGGGCGAACACCATGTTGATCAAGCAGAGCGACTACCACCGGATCTATCGGGTCATCAACAGCCTGCTCCAGGCCGAGAACGCCGACCCGGCGACGGCGTCGATGTATTTCAGCACATTCGGTGCCTTCATTCTCAAACAGCATTACAAGCTCGATGCGGCGCCCAAAGGCGGCCTCGCGGCTTATAATCTCGGCGGCAAAGTCATCCTCTTCGCGGATCATCGCGAGGACGGTTACGTCACGGGAGCGGGCGAGAATTTTCACTGCTGGGTCGAAGCCGA
Source organism: Terrirhizobium terrae (assembly GCF_030323265.1). Lineage (GTDB taxonomy): Bacteria > Pseudomonadota > Alphaproteobacteria > Rhizobiales > Rhizobiaceae > Neorhizobium. The sequence continues at coordinate 25,088 of NZ_CP104990.1, read as the reverse complement.
TGGTTGGGCGATCGACTTCATGGCGCCGGCATTCTCGGAAAGCGCGAAGGGACTGGCCCTGCCATCAAAGATGTTTCAGCGGCCGCTGTCATCCATGGCCGCGTCCATCAACGACGTCAGCAACTCGGGTGACTTCTTCCTGCAGCACGAGGCGCGCGCCATGGCAAATAACTTTGCCGCCTGGCAGAAACAGGGCGCGATCGGCGATCTCGCGAGCGTTGCAGCCAGATGGTTTCGCAAGTCACCGAAGCAGATGCCAGCTTCGATATCCATCGAGGGACCGGGTGGGAAGATGGACACCGTTCCACTACGCGGCAACGCGCTTTCCGGCGCCTGGTAGAGTTCTCAATAGCGAGACTCGGGCACGCCACCCGCACGCTCTCGCATTCCTTCTGCGCGACTTTCACGATGGAAGCCGCCGCCTTCTTCGGGGACGACACCACCCTGATGCAAAACGAGGCTTGAAGGGCCGTCACGGTACCTCCTTCGGCGTCAGGCCGTCTGCAGGCTGAATTCATCCTGAGCACCGCCCGGCCGACATCGATCATTCCGATCGATCAAAAAAGCTGACTGCGTGAAAAAAACGCGAGCGCCAGTCGTCTTTGACTTCGGGACATATCCAGGAACTCGACGAGGAACCGATATGACGAAGGACGGACGAATTCAGGCCGGGCTCATGAGTCCGAGCGCTGTGGAGCGCGATTTACCATCGGCCGAACCACCTGCCGCACGCACCGCGACTGCATCGAAGTTTGCTGCGACCGGTAGGTGAGAATACCCATGTCCATATCCTGGAAGGCCGCCGAGGCGGCCAGCTTTCAGAGCTTTGCGAATTGCTATCTGCGCGAGATCGACGGCGGCAAGCCGGTTCGGCACGCCATCCTGGCCGATCACGTCGATTGCATCGAATGGCTGCTTGCCGAAGACCGGATATCACTGCGGGCAGAGGTGACATCCGCCTCGCTCTGCGGGCCGCAGCATTTCGGTCGGGTCTGGAAACGGGCGGCGTCGGAAACGACGTGGCATCCGACCGATCCGATGTCGGCCCTGCAATCCCTGATGCGCGAGGCCTACCACACGCTGCGCGGCGGCGCTGGCGATGGCCTTCAGGGCTGTGAAACGGAATTGCTTCTGCGCGTCATGGACAGCCATCAGCAGATCAACATGCATGTCGAGCATGCGCTTGCAGATGGCAATCGCGAAGACGACTTCATCGCGGCAGAACAATCGCTGGTCTTCGGCCACTGGCTGCATCCGACGCCGAAGAGCCGGCAGGGTATGAATTTCTGGCAGCAGGAGACATATGCTCCGGAATTGCACGGCCAATTCCAGTTGCACTATTTTGCCGTGCGCAAGGATCTGGTCGAGCAGGCGTCAGCGATTGCCGAGCGGGCCACGTCAATCGTGGATACGCTGGCCCGACAGGGCGAAAGCGCGATATCGCCGACCGATGGCGAGATACTGCTGCCGATGCATCCGCTGCAGGCACAGGCGCTGCTTCTCGATTCCGATGTCGAGGCCCTGATCCGCGAAGGCAGCCTGCGCAGCTTAGGAGCCGCAGGCACGATGTTCACGGCGACCTCCTCAGTCAGGACCGTTTACAGCGCAGACGCTGACTGGATGCTGAAATTTTCCCTGCCCGTCCGCATCACGAATTCCGTGCGCATCAATCGGCGCAACGAGCTTGATGCGGGCGTCGCGATGGCAAGGCTCATCGAACGACGCGGTCTGGCGGGCGAAATGCCGGCATTTCGAATCATCAAGGACCCTGCCTTCATCACCCTCGCCATTCCCGGGCGCAGCGAGAGCGGTTTCGAGACCATCCTGAGGGAGAACCCGTTCAAGGGCAGGAACGGCAAGGGCATCGTGACGCTTGCGGCACTGACCGCCGACCCGTTACCAGGTGAGACATCACGGCTGGCACGCCTCATCAGCCGCATCCAGTCAATGGAAGGCGGGAATGTCTCCAAGATCGCCGCGGCCTGGTTCCGGCGCTACCTGAACTGCGCCGTCGAGCCCTTGATCCAGCTCTATGATCGACACGGCCTGGCGCTGGAGGCACACCAGCAGAACAGCCTGCTCGACATATCCCAGCTCTATCCGCGGCTGGGCTACTATCGCGACAACCAGGGCTTTTATCTCTCGGAGAGGCATCGCCCGGACATCATCGGGACCGTACCGGAAACCGAAACCATCGGCTCGCTCTACTTCGACGAAGCGGAGATCAATGATCGCTTCGCCTACTATCTCATCGTCAACCAAGTATTCTCCGTCATCAGCCGGATGACCCATGACGGGCTTGCCGATGAAATTGAGCTCATCCGCCTTCTGCGGCAGGCACTTGAAAACATGGCTGTCAGGCTGCGCGGATCGGGCCGGGATTTCATCCGACACATCCTCGACCGACCGCAGATCGGCACCAAGGCGAACCTCGCCACCCGCCTTGTCGACGTGGATGAATTAAACTCGGCGGCCGGCCATTCGCTTTATCGTACCATGCCGAACCCGCTGAGCCTCGCCGAAGTCGTAACCCAATCACAGGAGAGGCCCCATGCCATTGCCTCTTGAGGTCGCCGGCCACCCCGAGGACCGGGTGTTGAGACAGCTGGTCGCCGCGCTACTGTTCGAGGGACTGACATCCTTCACGGTAAGGGGTGATGACCGCGTGGCCTTCACGCTGGAGGAAGCGATTATCGCTGCCGCGCGTCCTTCAGCGCATTCGGTCGGATTCGCATCCGACCTGGATCGATCGAGATGAAGGGCGATGACGGCCGCTGGATCGCCGCGACGCTGGCCTCCATCGTCCGCTGCCTGCCGGGCACCGGCATCACCCGCGGCAAGCTTCTGCGGGAGATGGAGCAGACGATCGCGCTTTGCCGCTGGAACGAAGACAACATCCCTGCCCGTGATCGCCGCGCCATGTCCTTTGCCGAACTGGACGCCGCGCTGGATGAAGGTCACCCCTACCACCCTTGTTTCAAGGCCCGTTACGGCTTCACTCTCAAAGACAACCAGAGCTTCGGCCCGGAATCGATGCGCCCCTTCCAGCTGGTCTGGGTGCTGAATGCAAGGGACGACATCCGCCAGGAACTGCCACTCGCGGAAACCGCCTTCTGGCGCGGCGAACTCGGCGACGACATCTGGAGCGAAATAGAAAACAGACGGCAGGCCAAAGGCCTGGCATGGGAAGATTTCGCGCTCGTTCCGATGCATCCCTGGCAGTGGCAGCATCTTACAAGTGGCCCGGCTGCCGAACTTGTCTCTGCCGGCCGGCTGCATGCGCTCGGGGCGTTCGGCGACCGCTATCTGGCGAGCCAGTCGCTCCGGACGCTGCACAATGTCGACAGGCCATCCGCTGCCAGCATCAAGCTGCCGCTCGATGTCGTCAACACATCTTCACGCCGCATACTCGATCCCCATTCAGTGTGTACGGCGCCGGTCCTGTCGCGCTGGATCGCCGGCATGGTGACCGGCGACACGGCCTTTACCGACCGCTATCCGCTGACCATCCTGCAGGAATATGCCGGCGTGCTCGGTGAACATGAGGGCAGGCTCTCCGGCCAGATCGGTGCGATCTGGCGTGAAAGCGCTACCGCCGGATTGAATCCGGGCGAGAAGGTCATACCCTTCAACGCACTGATGATGCTGGAGGAGGACGGCAAGCCGTTCATCGACCTCTGGGTCCAGCGCTTCGGCCTGATGCCATGGCTCGACCGGCTTCTCGAAATCGCGATCCTGCCAGTCTGGCACCTGCTCGTGCATCACGGGCTTGCGGTCGAGGCCCATGGCCAGAACATGCTGCTCGTCCATCGCGATGGCTGGCCGGAAAGGCTCGTGCTGCGCGATTTCCATGAGAGCATCGAATTCTCTCCGACTTTCCTTCGCGAACCGGATGCAGCGCCGGATTTCCTCGCACTCAACCCGCTCTATCGCGAGGCGAAGCCCGACCAGTATTACTGGACCGACAATCTGGATTTCCTGCGCGAACTCGTGGTCGATACGCTGTTCATCTACAATCTGAGCGAAGTCGCGCATCTGTTCGAGGAAATTTATCGACTGCCTGAGGCGGCCTTCTGGGAACAGGTCGACCGCCTGCTCCACCGCTACGCGCGGGAGCACGACGCCAGCCGTCGCATGGCGGCGCTCGGCTACGACGAGCCGACGATCCTGACGGAATCACTGCTGACCAGAAAACTGCTCGCCCGCGAGCCTGAATACCACCACCGCATCCCGAACATCCTTGCCAACGTCACATCCCAGCGGAGGACGATGCCATGATCAAAATTGGCGACAGGCTGTATGACAAAGCCTTTTTCGACGCCCGCTCGGCAGAGCTTGCAAAGCTCGCCGGCATAGACGGTGAACACCGCGGCCGCTACGCCGTCTGCTTCAGCGACACGACGGAATGGCTGGCGCTGTTCTTCGCCATTCGCGATGCCGGCGCGAGCGTGCTGCCCATTCATCCCGCGACGCCCTATGCCGCCGCACGCAGGCTCGCGCTGCATGCAGGCTGCGACCGGCTGTTCTACAACAGCCTTGCCGGCGAAGTGCTTTCGGAGCGCCGAGTCGATGACCAGCCGGGGCAACTGCTGCAGATGAGCTCCGGCACCACGGGTGCGCCCAAGCTAATCGCCCGCAGCTGGGAAAGCATCCGCGTTGAAATCGAAAGCTATGTGCGGACGTTTAGCGCGCCGGAAGGCATGACGCCGGTCGTTGCCTGCCCGACGACCCACTCCTACGGCCTGATCTGCGGCATCCTCGTCGGCATTCATCGCGGTGTCGTGCCGGTCATTGTCGATACGGCCAATCCCAAGCATGTGCTCAAGGTGCTGCGCGAAACCGAGCGGCCACTGCTCTATACTTCGCCCGCCATCCTCAACATGCTGGCGCAACTCCTGCCCTCCGGCGAGACGATCCATGCGGCGATGACCTCAGGCACAGTCCTGCCCGAACCGTGGTTCGAGCGCATCCGCGCCAGATGCGCCCGGTTGTTCCAGCAATACGGGTGCTCCGAGGCCGGCTGCGTCGCGATCAATCCCGACCTGACCTCGGCAAACGACATGGGCTACATCCTCCCCCACGCGAAAGCCGAGACCGGCGACAGTCTGGAGACCGCGAGCGAGATTGTCCTTCGAAAGGACGACGGATCGGTGATCGGAACCAGCGACCTCGGCTATGTCAGGCCCGATGGCATGCTCGTCTTCGTCTCGCGCATGGATGACATGATCAATGTCGCCGGGCTTAACGTATATCCGGGCGACGTCGAGGACGCGGCGACCTCAATGCCGGGGGTCACAGATGCGGTTGCCTTCCGCAAGACCGACCGCTTTGCCGGCGAGCGAGTGGCGCTGCTGTTCAGCGCAGACGACGCGGTATCGCCCGGCGCCGTCAGGGAATGGCTAGGCCGCCATCTCGCCAGCCACCAGCTGCCGATGGAAATGATCCAGGTCGCGGAGGTTCCGCGCCAGGCCAACGGCAAGATCAACCGGCGCGATATCGCCGAGCGTCACGCTGCGGGGGCGTTCCTTCCGGCGCAAACGGGAGTGGCATGATGATGACCCGCGACGAAATCCTGACTGCCATCGAGACGGTGCTGAGCCAGCACATGGCTCATCCACACATGGATGGCTTCGCGCTTAAGGCGCGTCTCAACGAGGATCTCTATCTCGATTCCGTTCTGATGCTTCAGGTCTTCCTCAACCTCGAGCTGGAATTCGGCCTCGCAATGCCGGAAGAGGCAATTGCGAAGCAGGATGTCGAGACGGTCGACGACCTGGTCGGCCTCTACCTGCCGAAGCCTGCCGCTCCGTCCCTCCCCGCCCCGGCCCTCCCCGTCCCGTCCTTCCCACTCACCGGCGGCACGACGGACGAAGGCGTGCATGGCGAGGCCTATTACGACATCAAGGTCCATTGCTTTGTCAGTTGCGTCAGCGACGGACTGAAGAAGCAGAGCCTCGACCAGCGCCCTCTTTATTTCGGCGTGTGGGACGCGAAATTCGCCGTCAGCGAGCGCCATCAGCTTCGCTACCATGCCGATGACATCACCCAGGAATCGTTCCGATCATGGTTCGAGCGCCTCTACGGTGTGTCCGTCAGGGAGTGGTATGATCCGGCCCTGAGCAAGGAGGAAAACCTTGCTGTGATGACCGATCTGGTGAAGGCCCGTGGTGAGACAGGCTCGGTCATGGTCATGCTGGACATGTTCCACATGCCGGAGCGGGAGAACAAGTTCAACCAGGATCCCTTCCCCCACTATCTGATGCTTGAGGAGACCGAGGATCCCGACATCTGGTTCGTCAACGATCCCGATTTTCGCTGGGAAGGCAGGATGGAACGGGAAAAGGTCATCCACGCGATCATGCAGCCGACCGTCGGCGGCGGATATGTCTTCGACATATCGCAGGCGCGCATTCCAGCACCGGAGGATATCGCCGGCTTCTTCGAGAGCTGCTTCATCGCCGACCTCAACCCGATCGTTGACGCAGTGCGCGGTATCGTCACCGCGCATCTGGAGGAAGGAATGGCCTGAAGCTTTCGGATCTGGTCCTCGCCGTTCGCGAGCTACCGGTGCTGACCATCCGCAAATATGCCTATGAACATGGCTTCGCCTTCTTCTGGCGCGCGCTGAAACTGCCGGCCGGCGAATTCGAGGGCTGGTGCGAAGAGATCGAGGCGCTGGTGCAGTCGCTGAAGTCCCTGCACTACGCCTGCATGAAGCTCGGCCAGACCGGTGATCGCGAACAGGCCCGTGCTGTGTTCGACGCTCTGGATGAAGCAGACAGCATCGAGTTCCGCCTCAAGGCGAAGCTCGGCGAAGTCTTCGATGCCTGGCGCGATCGCCATTGCGCTGCCCCCATGGTCCCGATGCGGAGGATTGCCGTATGAACATTTCCCTTTGCACCATCACCTTCCGGCACCAGCTGATCTCGATTTCGGAAATCGCCAATTTCGCCCGCGGCAACGGCTTTAACGGCATCGAGCTCTGGGGTGCTCATGCCCGCAACCTTGCGAGCCAGCTCGACAAGGATGCCGACTGGCTGCGCGACTACGACCTCTTCGTCCCGATGATCAGCGATTATCTTCCGCTCGACGGCGACCGCGAGGCTTTGCGCCGCAAGACGATCGAGCTCAGCGGCCTTGCCCGTCGCTGGAAGGCGAAGAAGATCAGAACCTTTGCCGGTAGCCGGGCGAGCAATGCGGTGACCGACGACGAGCGGCGCCGCCTCGCCGGCGACCTTCGGGAGGTCGCCGCGACCGTGGCCGATTTCGGTATAGATCTCCTTGTCGAAACCCATCCCGACACGCTGGCCGACAACGCGGCATCGACGATCCGGCTCATCGAAGAAGTCGACCATCCGGCGCTGAAGATCAATTTCGACGTGCTGCATGTCTGGGAAGCTGGCGATGACGCGGTGCAGCTACACAGGCAGATCGCGCCGCTCGTCAGGCACTACCACCTGAAGAACATCACCGATCGCCGCCATCTCCCAGTCTTCGCCCCGGCCAATGTCTATGCCGCCGCAGGTAGCCGCGCGGGCATGACCTCGCTGTTTTCCGGACTGGTGGATTACCGCGAGATCGTGTCGGCGATCCCTGCGATGTCCACGGGAGACGTGTCTCTGGAATGGTTCGGCAATGACTGCTTCCAGACGCTCGCAAATGATTGTGCCACGCTGCGTGATCTCGATGCCATACCGCAAGCGACGCGGGCCATGGCGCGCTAGGGTCGCGATCGACATTACGAACGAATGAATAATATGACTATCTAAATCAAGTTTTTGCTGCTAGGGAAGTGCACCCTGAGGTTTACCCTCTCAGGCCGACCACTTCAGTCAATCGACCACCTCTCGGAAGACAGCGTGCACGAACGACAGACGAAGCAGCAAGACCGCCGTGACATGAGCCTGGACGCGAACAATATCTATATGGGCCATCGGGCGGCACTTATCAGCTACTCGGCCCGCATCCTGGGATCCCGGGATACGGCAGAAGATATCGTGCAGGAAGCCTATCTACGCTTCGTGCCGGACATGCCGCCGACCGAGACGGCCCGCCAGGGACTGGCCTATCTCTATCAGAATCGTCCGCAATCTCTCGCTCGACATGGTCAAACGTCGCAAGATCGAGCAGCGTGCGCAGTCCGACGATCCGCCGTTCTGGATCGTGCCGCGCGCCTCCGATACGCCCGAACAGACGACGATGTTCTGCGACGAGGTGCGCATAGCCCAACAGGTGCTGGCATCTCTGCCGGAAGATGTGAGGATCGCGGTCGAGATGCATCGTCACGGCGGCCAGACGCTGGAGGCGGTAGCAAGGCATCTCGGTGTATCGGTTGCTACCGCGCATCGGCATGTCAGGACTGCGATGGTGAAGATCGCAGTCGCGCTCGATAGAAAAAATGCCTGAACTTCTTTTCCGCGACGAAAAATTTACCCGCGATAATCGTTTCTACTTTCGACGAGTGGACTCGGATAGAATTCTTCGACATCCGAAGTGGGTATGATTTGACGCGGCACGGCCACATCAGTGAAGAACGGCTTGAAGAGGCGATGGACTGGTTCCTGCGCCTGAACGACCCGTCCCGCACGAAAGGCGACGAGGCAGCCTTCAGGATATGGATGAGCCAGTCCGCCGGAAACCGGGATGCCTGGAAAAAGGCCTGTCGCACCTGGCAGGTCATGGGAGAGACGGTTCCCGTCTTCGACCAGAGCCATGTCCACGAACTGCAGGCCGAGAGACGCAGGCCGCAGGCGAGGCACGAGCTGCGTTCCGGCCGTCGTTGGAGCACCCGAGGAAAGATTGCGATCGGCATCGCGGCACTTGCAGCCTGTCTCGTGGCCGTTATTGCGGCCCCAACCTTCCTGACGCGCATCGAGGCGGATTACACGACGGCAACGGCGGAAATCCGTCGGGTGACGCTGGCAGACGGCTCGACTGTCGACCTGGGCGCAGCAAGCGCCATCGCTGTCGATTTCTCCGCAGGCAGTCGCCAGGTCCGCCTTCTGTCGGGAGAGGCCTATTTCGACGTCCGCCCGGATACCGCACGTCCCTTCACCGTCAAGACGGGTGAACTGGATGTCACCGTACTCGGCACTGCCTTTGATGTGAACGTCACGCCCGAGATCGAGACCGTGCAACTTGCGCATGGCATCGTCAGTCTTTCCAGAGCCGCGAGCGGCGACACGGTGAGAATGATCGCGGGCGATATCGTGACGCTCGACCGGGCGAGCGGACGGCTGTCCCGCTCGACCGTGGACGTCGACACGATCGCCTCCTGGCGCGACCGCAAGCTTTTCGTCCAGGACGTGCCGATTTCGGCGGTGATTGCCGAACTCCAGCGCTACCATCCGTCATGGATCACGATGGCAAGCGTCGAACTTGGTGATCGACGCATTACCGGTCTCTACGATCTCGCCGACCCCGACCGCGCGCTTGAAGCCCTGGTCAGCCCCTATGGCGGCAAGGTCCATCATGTCTCGCCCTATCTGCGGGTGCTCACGCTTTTCTAGCCGGATTTCCGATCTGGCGCATTTGCGCAAAATTTTTCGCATTGCGATGAAAAATGCGCGGAGGCTGGTCGTCTCTACCCTAAACGCAGGCAGGGGGCTTGCAGTAAAGGCGTATAGGAGACGGGGCGGCATGGCGCTTCTGCGGAATGGGGTACGAGCGAAAACGTCGGCGAGTCGCGGGGCTTTCGCACTGAAATTGATGGCGTCGGTCGCAGTTACGGCCATTGCCGTGGTCCAGACACCAGCGGCATTTGCACAGACCGCCCAGCGCAGCTTCAACATTCCGGCCCAGCCGCTCGCTTCGGCGCTTAACGCCTTCGGCCGACAGTCGGGCCTGCAGGTCACGCTTGCAGCCTCGACGTCCCAGGGCATCACCTCCCGCAGTGTCTCGGGCAATCTCTCGCCGGAGGCAGCACTCGGCCAGCTTCTGCAAGGTACCGGCATTTCCTACAGCATTTCCAACGGCACCGCCGTGATCGGCCGCCAGGGCGCTTCCACCGAGCCGGGCGCCGCCGACGCCAATACACTGGCACCGATCGTGCTGCAGACGCAGCAGGTCGGACAGGGCGATATCGGCGAGACCATCATCGACTCGGCACAGCTAGAGCGGCTGAACCCGACCAGCATCGCAGATGTCTTCCGCGAGGAGGCCGGCATTCAGGTCGGCAGTTCGCTGCCCATGTCGCAGAAGGTCTATGTCCACGGTGTCGAGGAAACCAACCTTGCCGTCAGCATTGACGGCGCGCGCCAGAACAACAAGGTCTTTCACCACAATGCCACGAACCTGATCGACCCGTCGATCCTGAAGGCGGTGGACGTCGATGCCGGCATCGCGCCGGCAGATGCAGGCCCAGGCGCGCTGGCGGGTGCCATCAACTATGAGACCAAGGACGCCGCCGATCTGCTGGAAGATGGACGGTCCTTCGGCGGCTTCGTCACCTCCACCTACAATTTCAACAGCGACACCGCCGTCACCGGCGTCTCCGCCTACGGCCGCCATGAGGGCCTCGATTTCCTCGGCTACTTCACCTACGGCAAGGGCAACGAGTTCCACAACGGCCATGGTGACGTCGTTGAAGGTACCGAGACCAATCTCCTGAGTGGCCTCGGCAAGATCGGCTATGAGTTCGACAGCGGCGACCGGTTCCAGTTCAGCTATGACCGCGTCGTCGACGATGCACCCCGCCCCTACCGCGCAAATTCCGGCTTCGTGGAAACGCCACGTCCCTGGGAGCCACGCATTCGCGACTACAAGCTCGACCGGCGGAACTTTGTGTTCACCTATACGGATGAAACACCGGAAGGCTGGTGGGATCCGAAGGTGATGCTTGCCTATGGCGAGACCGAGGTGACGATCCCGATCTACGGACCTCCGGGCCGGCTCTATGACGACACTGGCAAGACCTCGACCTTCAACGGCAGGTTCGAGAACAAGTTCTCCTTCGACATCGGCAACGTCGTTGCAGGCGTCGATTTCTATAATGACAGGGCGAAGCTCGATGACCCTTTCGATGCGGGCGAGGAAAAGGCTTCCAATGTCGGCATCTATGCACAGGCCAGACTTGAACCTTGGGACAGAACGCGACTTTCCTTCGGTGGCCGCGCAGACCACCAGTGGTTCACCGGCGTCGACGACAGCGATTTCACCAATGCCGGCCTCTCGGCCAATATTTCCGCCGAGTATGATCTGACCGATATCTTCACCGCCAAGGCCGGCTTCTCGCATGTCTGGGCTGGCGTGCCGCTGACGGAGAACTTCATTATCAATCCTGCCTGGGACTATGGCTCCGACGGCCCCGATCCTGTGACGGCCAATAATTACATGATCGGGCTGGAGGCGGATTACGAAGGCTTCACGGCAGAGGCCGGCCTTTTCCGTACCGATATCAAGAACGCACGCACGCCGGTCTATCGGTATAGCGGAGCAGTTCCAGCGCCATTTCCCGGTGCCCTGGCCGCATTGCACGAGCGCGACCTCGTCTCCAAAGGCTTCGAGATCGGCGCGGGCTATGATTGGGGAAGCGGCTATGTGAAGGTCAAATACGCCCATATCGATGTGGACGTCGACGACCTTCCAGCCAATTCCGACAGCGGCAACTATCTCGCCTCGCCTGTGGGCGACATCATCACCATCACGGCTGCCCACACGTTCGAGGACTGGAACCTGACGGTCGGCGGCGACATCGAGATCGCGCCGGAATACGATCATGTAGTCGCAGGGACCGAGCCCTATGCCGCCTATGAAGTCGTCAACGTCTTCGCTGAATGGAAACCCGAGCAGATGAAGCATTTCACCTTCCGGGCCGAGGTGAAGAACGTCTTCGACGAGAACTACTCGGACCGCGCCACCTATGGCCAGGAATTCGGCAACGTCACGCCGCTCTATGAGCCGGGACGCAGCTTCCTCATAACCGCCAAGGCGACATTCTGATCGAACAAACTCAGGTGCCACCGGAACTATCCGATGGCACCCAAATGGGACCACACATGATCGAAGCCTCGACAGACCTGAAGACCGAGCATGCGGGCAAATACCTGACGCAGCTCTGCAAGCATTTCGCCCACAAGATCGAGGTCTCCTACGATTACGATCACGGCGAATGCCGTTTCGTCTGCGGGACCGCCATCCTGGATGCGAAAGAGGGTCGGCTTCTCATCCGGACGATCGCCCCGGACGACGAACAGCTGCAGGAGACGCAGTCGGTGATCGAGCGACATCTCGTCCGCTTCGCCTTTCGCGAAGAGATCGGCCCGCTGGAATGGCGCCGGCTAGCTGAACCCGCCAGCGCGGAAGGAGGGATCTGATGCTTCTGCGATCCGTCGCATTCCTTGTCCTTCTCCTCGCATCCGCCTCCCCGGTGCTTGCGCTGGATATCCGCACCGCGCGCGGAACCATCGATGTCCCAGCGGAGCCCGCCAAGGTCGCGGTATTCGATATCGCTGCGCTCGACACCCTGGACCGGCTAGGCATAAAGCCGGCCGGCGTTCCGGAAAAACTCTATCTGCAGCAGCTCGACCATCTGAAATCCGGCGCGGAAGTCGTCGGCGATATTTTCGAGCCCGATCTGGAAGCGCTGAGCGCGCTCGAACCCGATCTCATCATCCTTGGCGGGCGGTCGTCGACCAAAGTCGATTCCGCGGCTCAGGTCGCACCAACCATCGACATGACCATGGACGGGGATGATCTCGTCGAGCAGGCAAAACAGCGGCTCGCCGACTATGGCGCCCTTTTCGGCAAGCAGGCCGGGGCGCGGAAGATCGCCGCCGAATTGGACGGCGAGATCGATGCTGCGCGCGCTGCGGCCAAAGGAAAGGGCAAGGCGCTGATCATCATGACCAACGGTCCCAAGATCACCGCCTATGGCCCCGGCTCGCGGTTCGGCTGGGTGCACGCGGCGCTGGACCTGCCACCCGCTGTCGCAGACGTTCAAGCCGCCACCCATGGCGAGGCGATCTCTTTCGAGTTCATCCACAAGGCCAATCCGGACTGGCTTCTGGTCGTCGACCGCGCGTCCGCGATCGGTTCCGGCGAGCAGAGTGCCCGCGCCACACTCGATAACGAACTCGTCGCCGGCACGACGGCATGGAGACAAGGGCAGGTCGTCTACCTCCCCGCTGCCGATTTCTATATCGCGGCCGGGGGCATTCAGGCGACGCAGCGGGTCATGACGACGCTTCGGGAGGCTTTCGCCGCGGCCAGATGATCGTCAGCAGCAACAGGACCTGTCTTGTCATCGCGAGCCTCGTGCTCGCGATACTGTTTTTAGCCAGCCTCGGGATCGGTGCCGGCGAGGCCAGTCTTGCTGGCCTCTGGCGGGCATCCGGCGGGGTCGATCTTCTCGCCATCAGCCGTCTGCCACGCACGCTGGCTGCCGTTCTGACAGGTGCCGCCCTCGCCATCGCCGGGCTGATCATGCAGGCGATCGCGCGCAACCGCTTCGTCGAGCCGGCCACTGCCGGGACCGCGCAATCGGCAGAGCTCGGCATTCTGCTCGTTACAGTCGCCTGGCCTGCTGCATCGCTCGGTTTCAAGACGCTGACGGCCAGCGCAGCAGCACTGCTGGGTACCGGCATATTCCTGATGACCGCGCATCGGCTGCCGCCGACGCAACCCTTTCTCGTACCCCTGTTCGGCCTGGTCTACGGTGGAGTCCTCGGCGCTGCCGCTACCTTCATCGCCTGGCAGGCCGACCTCCTTCAATACCTCGCGATCTGGAGCAACGGCGACTTTTCAGGCGTGCTGCGTGGTCGCTACGAGCTTTGTGGATCGGTGCAGGCCTCGTCGTCGCCGCTTGGCTGGTTGCCGACCGCCTCACCATCATGGCACTCGGCCGAGAAGCCAGCATCGGGCTCGGCATTGACTATGAACGCATGCTGCAAATCGGCCTCGTCATCATCTCCGTCATCTCGGCGGTGACGGTGGTGGTCATCGGCATCGTGCCTTTTGTCGGTCTGGTCGTTCCCAACCTGGTATCACGGCTGATGGGCGACAACATGCGGGCAACGCTGCCGGTCGTTGCCTTCACCGGCGCAATCCTGGTGCTTGCCTGCGATATCCTGGGCCGCCTGATCCGCTTCCCCTACGAGATCCCGGTCGGAACCGTTATGGGCGTGACCGGCGCGATCCTGTTCCTTCTCATGCTTTTCAAGCGGCGCGCCCATGGATAGCCGTCATGGTTGATCGCAGGCTCATCATTCTGGCGCTGCTCGCGCTCGCCAGCATTATCGCCTTCCTGACCATCGGCCTGCGCGGCAATCTCGGCTTCGTGCTGGGCCTGCGGGCCGTCAGGCTCGCGGCCCTGATTGAGGTTGGTGTCGCAATCGCCGTTTCGACCGTCCTGTTCCAGACCGTCACCGCCAATCGCATCCTCACCCCGTCGATCATGGGCATCGATGCGCTCTATCTCTTCGCCCAAATCCTGCTCGTCTTCCTTCTCGGCGGTCTCGCCTATGCGACGCTCGACGCCCGCCTGAAATTCGCCATCGAGATTGCGATGCTCATGGTCCTGTCCTGCGCGCTTATCCTGCCGATGCTGAAGGCAAGGCTCGACATGGGACTGATGCTGCTGGCCGGCGTCGTGCTCGGCGTCCTGTTCCGCAGCCTCCATGCACTGATCGCGCGGATCATCGACCCGAACGATTTCGCCGTCGTGCAGGGCACGAGCTACGTCAACTTCAACGACGTGAACACCGATCTCCTTGCCGCCGCTTCGCTGCTCACGCTGGGCGCCCTCGTCCTCGTCTGGCGCGCCCGCCATATCCTCGACGTCGTGGCACTCGGCCGCGATGCGGCGATCGGGCTTGGCGTCGATTGGAATGGGACGCAGGTCGGCTGCCTGCTGCTGGTCTCGGCGCTGGTGTCGGTTTCCACCGCCCTCGTCGGGCCTGTCGCCTTTCTCGGGTTGCTCTTCGCCGCCTTGGCGGAGCGGATTGTTCAGTCCCGTCGTCACGCGCTGATAATTCCGGCTGCAGCACTGATTGCGGTCATCGTCCTTGTCGGCGGACAAACCCTGTTCCAGCACGCGCTCGGCAACAGTTCGACACTTGGCGTCGTCGTCGAATTTGTGGGCGGCATCGTCTTTCTCATTCTTCTCTGGCGCGGGAGCCGCCGATGATCAAGATAGATGGCGTTTCGCTCGCTTATGGCGAGACGATGATCCTCAGCGATATTTCCGTGACAATTCCCAAGGGCGGTGTCACCGCCCTGATCGGACCGAACGGCGCGGGCAAGTCGTCCCTGCTGGCGTTGGTCGCCAGGCTGCAGCCTTTGCAGTCCGGCACGATCACCATGGACGGCCTTTCCGTCGCGTCCACACCGGGCAAGGTGCTGGCGAAGAAGATGGCCATCCTCCGGCAGGACAATCACGTCGGTAGCCGGTTGACGGTACACGAGCTGGTCGGCTTCGGCCGCTTTCCTCACAGCCGGGGCCATCTGACGGCGGAGGATCGCGCGATCATAGAAGAGGCGCTGACGCTTTTCGACCTTGCCGACCTGTCAGGCCGCTTTCTGGAAACGCTGTCCGGCGGCCAGCGCCAGCGGGCACTGGTCGCCATGGCCTATTGCCAGGATACCGATTACCTGCTGCTCGACGAGCCGCTCAACAATCTCGACATGTATTTCGCCCGCGACCTGATGCGCTCGCTACGGCGGATCGCGGACGAGCGCGGCAAGACGATCGTTATCGTTCTTCACGACATCAACTATGCCGGCAGTTTCGCAGATCGCATCCTTGCCATGCGGAACGGCCGCATCGTGGCCGATGGGGCACCGGATGAACTCATCACGACCGACATGCTGAAGACGATCTACGGCTTCGACATTCCGGTCACCAGGATAGATGGCCAGCCGGTCGCCCTGCCCTTTCGGTAGGCTGATGCACCGACCGCTCGAAGCTCAGCCGGCCCCTTCGAGCCAGCGTACCTCTTCCGGCGACAGCTTGATCGCAAGCGCCGAAAGGCTGTCTTCCAGTTCCGCAACGGTACGCGGGCCGATCAGAGGGATCATCGGGAATGGCTGGGCGATGACATAGGCAAGCGCGATATGGATCGGGCTGCAGCCGAGCTTGTTCGCCAGCTCGATCGCCCGGTCGCGGCGTTCGAAATTGCGGTCCGAATACCAGCAGCGAACGATCTCCTCGTCATCCAGCTTGTCGCGCCCGGCCCTCTCGGTGAAGAAGCCGCGCCCCTGGCTCGACCAGGCGAAATTGGGGATCTGCCGCGCGTTCAGCCATTCCTTCCAATCGTCGCTCGATGCGGTGACGCAGCCCGGCCAGATCGGGTCGAGCATCTCCGCCAGCGAAAAGTTGTTGGAGAGTGCCGCCGGTGCCGCCTTGCCAGCTTTCTGGGCATAGGCGATCGCGTCGTCCATACGGGCCTGCGTCCAGTTGGAACCGCCGAAGATACCGCGGATCCGGCCGCGCTTCACCTCGGCATCCATCGCATCGACGAACTCGCCGACGGGAATGTCGGGATTGTCTCGGTGCATGAAATAGACATCGACATAATCCGTCTTCAGCCGCTCAAGCGATTGATCCAGCTGTTTCGCGATCACGTCCGGATAGCAGAGCGGCGAATGCGCGCCCTTGCCGATGAGCACGATATCCTCGCGATTGACGTTGCGGCTCGTGTGCCAGTCGCCGAAAATGCTCTCCGTCTTGCCGGCACCGTAGACGAAGCCTGTATCGAAGAGATTGCCGCCCGCCTCGTAGAATGCATCCAGCGTCAGCGACGCCGATGCAAAATTCGGAAAGAACTCGAAGCCGAGTGCGACCACCGAGGCAGGCTTGGCAAGCCCGGGAATCTGCCGCTTGGGAACACTGCTGCCGGCCACGACCGGCTCACCGACGATATTGGTGACCCGCCGCGCCGCCTTCTCGATTCCGTATTCGATACCGACCGACGCGCGCCAGCGATCGAGCACACGCAGATTGCCGAGTGTCGCCTCGCTACCCATGCCCGGAAAGCCGAACTCCCCTGCCCGGCCCGTATAGCCTCGGCGACGGCATCGACTTCAAAGGAATAGAGATGCCGGCTCTCCTCGACCTCGATCACCTGTCGCTCACCGCCCTTGATGATTTCGATACGGCCCGTGCCGCCCTGCTTGCCGCCCGCGAACCAGAAATCTTTGACCTCGATGCGGCCCTTCGAGCCGATGATGCGCAGCGTATTGTCCTGATTGGCCATGATCGAGCAGGAGACCTCGGCGACGATCTCGTTCGGAAACTTGAGAACGGCGGACGCCCATTCATCGACGCCCGATTGGCCAAGATGGGCGGCGCCGGCAACCGTCACCGGCTCGGCGAAATCCCGGCCTGCAGCGGCACCGGCGATGAGCCGCACCATCGAGACGGGATATCCGCCGACATCGAGAATGCCGCCGCCTGCAAGTTCATTGGAAAACAGCCGATGGTCGGGCCGGAATGTGCCCATGTCGAAGCCGAAGCTGGAGCGGATGATCCGTACCTCACCGATCACACCTTCCTTGACCAGCTCTACCAAACGCTTCGTCTGCGGATGGAAGAGATACATGAAGGCCTCGCCGACAAAGACGCCGGCTTTCCTAGCCTCATAGAAAATCACGTCAGCGTCGTAAGCGGAAAGCGCCATCGGCTTCTCGACGAGGACGTGCTTGCCGGCGCGGATCGCCTTGATCGCCCATTCTGCATGGGCCGTGTGCGGCGTGGCGATATAGACCGCATCAATCTCCGCATCGGCGAGCAACGCCTCGTAACCCTCGACGATCCGCGCACCGGGAAAGCCGTCCGAAAGGCCCGCACGCCCCGGATTGCGGGTGGCGATGGCGACCAGCTTGCCGGTCTCAGAGCCGACGATCCCCTCCGCAAATGTCCGCGCGATCGTGCCCGGGCCGATAATGCCCCAGCGGATTTTCTGCTCTGAACTCATGGCTTGTCCTTCTCGGTCTGTCCTGGGAGTTTGTAAAAGGTCGGAGTCAGCGGAGCCGCTGACCGTCGGCGTTGAAGAGGAAACAGCGCCTTGCCGGCAGCCCGACGGTCAATTCGCTCTGATGGCTGGAATGGCGCGTTTCGGGCCTTTCGATGATCAGCGCCTCATCGGTAACGGACGCGTAGATGTAGCTCGTATGGCCAAGATGCTCGGCGACATCGACCGCGACCTTCAGATCCGCGTCGCCGGCACCGGCATCGGCAAAATGCTCCGGCCGGATGCCGATCGTGACCGCTGTTCCTTCAGTCGGCGTTGAATTGACTGGCATAGTCAGCCGCACCGCCGGATCGGCAAGCAACGAGACAGTGACGCTTCCGCCTCCGACAGACTCCACCCTGCCCTTCAGGAAATTCATCTTCGGCGAGCCGACGAAACCGGCGACGAACTGGTTGGCCGGATCGTCATAGAGATCGAGCGGCGCCCCTACCTGCTCGATCCGCCCTGCCCGCAGCACGACGATCTTGTCGGCCAGCGTCATCGCCTCGGTCTGGTCGTGGGTCACGTAGATCATCGTCGTGCCCAGCTGCTTGTGCAGCTTGGAAATCTCGACGCGCATCTGCACGCGCAGTTCCGCATCGAGGTTGGACAGCGGCTCGTCGAACAGGAAGACCTGCGGCTCGCGCACGATGGCGCGGCCGATCGCGACACGTTGGCGCTGCCCGCCCGAAAGCTGGCCGGGCCGGCGGTCCATCAGCTCGTTGATCTGCAGGATATCGGCGGCATGAGCGATGCGCCTTTCCGTATCCTCCTTGGGATTGCCGTTCATCTGCAGCCCGAAGGACAGGTTCCGGCGTACCGTCATATGCGGATAGAGCGCATAGGATTGGAAGACCATGGCGATCTCGCCGCTCGGCGGGCTCCACGTCGTTGACGACGGTGCCGTCGATCGCGATCTCTCCGCCGGAGATGTCCTCGAGCCCGGCGATCATCCTCAAGAGCGTCGACTTTCCGCAGCCGGACGGGCCGACAAAGACGACGAATTCTCCGTCGGCGATCTCGAGGTTTGCGCCATGGACGACCTCAAAGGCGCCGAAGCGCTTGACGACATTGGTAAGGGTAAGTCCAGCCATGCGGTCTCCGACTATTTGATCGCGCCGGCTGCGATGCCGGATATGAAATGACGTTGAAGGAAGATGAAGACGACGAGGATCGGCGCTGTCAGCAGCACCGCCCCGGCCATGATGCCGCCCCAGGACACTTTGGTGATGCCGATCAGCGTGCCAAGCGCCACCGGCGCCGTCATCATGCCCGGCTTCGAATTGATCAGAAGCGGCCAGAGATAGTTGTTCCACGAAGCGAGGAAGAGGATGATCGACAGCGCCGCCATGGTCGGCCGCGCCAGTGGCAGGGCAATATGCAGGAAAATCCGCCATTCCCTGACGCCTTCGACGCGCGCGGCATCGAAGAGCTCCGACGGCATCATCGAGAAGGCCTGGCGCATGAACAACACGCCGAGCGAGTTGAACAGCGGCGGCACGATCAGCGCCACCCAAGTGTTGGCAAGCTTGAACTCCCGCGCCACCATGATGAATTGCGGAATGACGACGACCGCGAACGGCAGCGTGATGGTGCCGAGAATGATGGCGATGACGACGGAGCGGCCGGCGAACCGGTATCTCGCCAGCGCCCAGCCGGCCATGGATGTCAGCATGACCGACAGCACCGTGTAGATGACGGCGACTGTGATCGAGATGAACATCGCCCGCAGGAAGTTCGTTTCCGTCTGCAGGACGTTGAAATTCTCGACGAAATTCGTCGATGGCCAGAGCACGATATCCGGGTTGAAGATGCCGTAATCCGGCATCGTCGAGAACACGAACATCATCCAGAGCGGAGACAGCCAGATGATCGCGAGCGGCGTGAGCGCCGCATGCAGCGCCAGCCGGCGCATCAGGAGTGAGCGGGACTTGGATTTCATTTCGCTTGCCTCCCGAAGAACAGGTTGAGAAGGGAGATCGCCACCGCCAGCGCCGCGATCGTATAGGCGATCGCCGATGCGTAGCCGAAATTCAGCGAGTTGAAGCCCTGCCGGTATAGAAGCAGGCCGAGCGTTTCCGTGCCCCCGCCGGGACCGCCGCGATTGGTGATGAGAAACGGCTCGGTAAAAAGCTGCATTGTCCCGATGACCGAGAGCACGACGCAGAACAGGATGATCGGCCGCAGCAGTGGCAGGGTGATGTGGAAGAACTGCTGCACCTTGCTGACGCGATCGAGCGTCGCCGCCTCGTAGACATCGCCGGGAACGGATTGCAGACCTGCCAGAATGATGATCGCGTTATAGCCTGCCCAGCGCCAGGTGACCGCGATGATGACCAGTGCCATCGCTGCCGTCGCATTGTCGAACCACGAGATCGCCGAGATTCCGACCGTGCCGAGCAGCTTGTTGACGATGCCGAAATCGATGCTGAACATCAGCCGGAAGACGGCGGCATAGGCCACCTCGCCGACGACGACCGGCGCGAAGAAAGCGAAGCGATAGAGCGAGCGGGCCTTGAGAAGCGGCGAATTCAGCAGCACCGCCATCACGGTCGCGAGCGCGATCATGACCGGCACCTGGATGACGAGGATGATCAGCGTGTTGTAGAGCGCATTGTAGAAGGCCGGATCGCCAACGAGCCGCCCCCAGTTGAGCGACGGGGCGAACCGCCACGGATTGACCCGGGTGTTCTGAAACGAAATCACGAACGAACTGATGATCGGCCACAGCCAGAACGTGGCGAAGATCAAGAGATAGGGGGCCAGGAACGCATAGGCGATCCCGTTGCGCAGACGCATGGTCTTCTCCCGTCAAGCTGATGCGGTCATGCGCGGCCGGTAGCCAAGGCCCCGGCCGCGATCCTGATCATTCCGCGATGGAGAGCCCGGTTGCCGTCTCGATCTGCTTGGCAGCATCGTCGAGCGCCGTCTTGGCATCCGGATAGCCGTTGGCGAAATATTTCGCCTGGACGGCCTGGTAGATCGAATCCGCATCCGACTGGAAGGCCGTGCCGCGTGCCGGCTTGATCTTCGGAAGCGTCGACAGGATATCGGACCACATGGCTTGGCCGCCCCAATAGGGTTGAGGCTCCTTGACGAAGGGGTCCTCAACAGCAGTGAGAAGCGACGGCACCAGCCCGAAGGACTTGAGCATCGCCACCTGGCCCTCGTTGGTCGTCAGCGCATATTCGACGAATTTGAAGGCGGCCTCCTTGTTCTCGGAACCCTCGCTGATCGCCAAGGAAGAGCCCCCGAGATTGGCGGCATGCGGACCATCGGCCGTCAGGCTCGGCATGGGATAGACACCCCATTTGCCCGAAAGATCGGGGGAACCGGAGCGGATCGTGCCTTCGTACCAGGCGCCATACATCTGGCTCGCGGCCTTGCCGGCGGTATTCGCCTGAATCTTTTCGTCCCAGATCGCCGCCGTGATGATGCCGGCGTCCTTCATCTCCTTGACCTTTTCCAGCGTCGCAACGCAGGCGGGCTGGTTGATGGTGATGGTCTCGCCATCGGTCGAAAAGTAACCGCATCCCTGCTCGTTGGAGATCATGCGAAACCATTCGCTGTCGCCGTTGAAGTCGGCCTGAGCCATCACCGTTCCCGGATTGGCTTCCATCACCTTCTTGCCGGCGGCAAGGAAATCGTCCCAGGTTTTGATGGACGCCGGATCGACGCCCGCCTTCTCGTAGAAGTCGCGGCGATAGAAGACGGCGACCGGTCCACTATCCCACGGCATCGCATAGGCGGCACCATCGATCTCAAGCTCGGTCCGCTTGAACTCGGGGAAAAGCGCCTGCATCTCCGGCGTGTAGCCGATCGCGGTGAGATCGGTGAAACAATCCGGAAAACGGTTCCAGAACAGTTCCGCTTCAAAATTCTCGACGGTTACGATATCCGGCAATCCGTCGCCGCCGGCAGCACAGGCGGCCAACGTCTTGTCGAATACCTGGTCATTGCCGAGGTCCTGGACGTTGACCTTGATGTCGGGATATTTCTGGTTGAAGCCTTCGAGCGTGGATTTCAGCGCCGAGGCGGCGACGTTCCAGCTCCAGATGGTGATTTCGGTCGATTGCGCGGCGGCCGGTCCCACTGCAAGAATTGCGAGCGATACCGTCGCGCCAAGAAGCTTATAGCACATTGAAAACCTCCCTTTTTCAATTGCCGTTCTTTAGCGAACATGAGCACATTAGCGCGCGTCGAAAATCTGTCTCGTAAAAAGGGAATGCCGATTTGGCGAAAAGTAAGATCGAAGAGGAAGCGGTCTACCAGCCCGGAGCTAGCAGCATAGAGGGCCTGCCGACGACACTGCAGTTCTTCCACGGCCATCCCAAGGTCATGCTGCGCCCACACTGGCATGCCCAGATCGAAATCAACTACGTGATGCGCGGCTCGGTCCATTACAGAATGGGTGGTCACGATCTCAGGCTTTCAGCCGGGCAGATATGCGTCTTCTGGGGCGGCCAGCCGCACCGGATGGACCATTCCTCGGCCGATCTCGATTTATGCCGGCGCCCATCTGCCACTCGTGCACTTCTTCCGCATGCGGCTTCCGGCCGCCATATCCGGCCTGCTGATGGGCGGCACGACGATGCTGACAGGACATACCGATGCTGCCGACAGCGAGAATTTTCCGCGCTGGTTCCGCTATGTGACCTCAGGCGACGAGGCGAAGTCACAGCATGCGGTCGAGGAGCTTCTGCTGCGCGTCGAGCGCATGTTCATGGAAGACTATACGATCATCACCACCGAGAAATCGCCCGCAGGCGACGGGGAAACCGCCATGCCCTCCATCGCGGTCGTGCGCATGTGCGATTTCATCGCCGAAAATTTCCTCGAAGATATCGACGCAACGGATATCGCGGCGGCCGCATCGCTTCACCCGAAATACGCGATGAACCTGTTCCGCAAATCGACCGGCATGACGCTGATCAAATACCTGACGCTGCTGAGGCTCTCCCGCGCGCAGGCGATGCTGATGAACGGCAGCGACAGCATCCTGCGCGTTGCGATGGAAAGCGGCTTCGGCTCGGTCAGCGCCTTCAACAAGGCCTTCCGCCTGATCGCAGGCATGCCGCCCTCCGATTTCCGCCGCGACGGTCGCGCCACGGCGGTCTGATCATTGGGCGATCAGCTCGCTTTCGCGTGCCGGATGGGTGCCTGCGTCCATTCCGGCAGCCAGTCCCGATGCGCAAGTAGCAAATCCTCGGTCAACGACCAGATCTGATCGAGGTCGAGTTCGGCAGCGGTGTGAGGGTCCATCATCGCCGCATGGAAAATGTGCTCGCGGTTTTCTGTCATCAAAGCGCTGACGGTCAGTTCCTGCACATTGATATTGGTACGCATCAGGGCCGTCAGTTGCGGCGGCAGATCGCCGATAAGGGTCGGCTGAATGCCGTTATGGTCGACCAGGCACGGCACCTCAGTCGCGCAGTTGGCGGGCAGAGAGGTGATGCTGCCATTGTTGCGCAGGTTGCCGTAAATCACCGAGGGCTCGCCGGTCCATACCGAGTTCATGATCGAAGAGGCATATTCCTTCGACTGCCTGACCTCGATCCGCTCTGCCGACCGGTAGGCTTCCGCCTGTCCTCTCCACTCCTCGATCTGTTCGATGCAGCGTTTCGGATATTCATCGAGCGGAATGCCGAATTTTTCGATCAGGTCCTCGCGTCCATCCTTGATGAAGTAGGGCGTGTATTCGGCAAAATGCTCCGAACTCTCGGTGACGAAATAGCCGAGCCGGGTCAGCATCTCATAGCGCACCTTGTTGAGGCAGCGCGGGTTCCAGCCGGGTTTGGGCGCACGTCCTTCGCGATAGGCACGCAACAGATCGGGATAGAGATTACGATAACTTCCATCCTTCTGGCGATGTTCGAACTCGAGGAAGAACGCCATGTGATTTATGCCGGCCGAGCGGTAGCGGATTTCCTCGTAGGGTATGTCGAGATCGTGGGCGAGTTCCATCGCCGTGCCCTGCACGGAGTGGCAAAGGCCGACCTGGCGGATGGTCGGGTATTTTTCCGCAATCGCCCAGGTGTTGATCGCCATCGGGTTTACATATTGCAGCATGATCGCATTCGGGCAGACGGCGAGCATGTCCTCGCAGATCTTCCATAGATGCGGCACGGTGCGCAGGCCGCGCATGATGCCGCCGACGCCGAGAGTATCGGCAATCGTCTGGCGCAGGCCATATTTCTTCGGCACTTCGAAATCGGTGACCGTGCAGGGCTCGTAACCGCCGATCTGGAAGGCGACGACGACGAAATCGGCATCGGCGAGCGCCTTGCGCTGGTCGTCATAGGTCTCGGCGGTTGCCTTCACCCCGAGAGTGGCGATCAGCTTGTTGACGACGATGGCGCTCTCTTCCAGGCGCTGCGGATTGATGTCCATCAGCGCGATGGTGGCATCGGCAAGCGCCGGACGCTGCAGAACGTCGCCGACGATATTCTTCATGAACACGGTCGAGCCAGCTCCTATGAACGCGATCCTGGGATGTCTTGCCATGTGTATCCTCCTGCAAAGGGCATTTTGAAAGCCCAGTTGACGAGCCGATCGGTGCACCTGTTCCTGGGATGATATAGCATCCCTCGGCAGCTCCTCCTCGGCGATCCGTCACCCGTTGGGCGGGACTATTGCACGATGACAGGCCGCCCGCACTACCTTCCGATCGCAGAAGACACGCTTAAGCCAAGCAAAATCCGATACCGCCTGTCAGGCGGACAGCTCAATTCGCTGCTCCGTCTTCGCATCGAAAACATGCAGGTTGGATTGATCGAAGGCGAGCCGCACCGTCTCGCCTGCCCCCATCGTCACCCTGCCATTCAGGACCACAACGATCTCGGGCGCCGTGGCCGTCGTTACGTATGTCATGGCTCCCGTGGATCTGATTGCGGCCACGGGGACGTCAAAGCCCGCCATGTCCGGCGTCGCAAACACGAGGTGTTCCGGGCGGATACCGACCAGCAATTCCCGTCCTTGCGGCAATGTTCGCTCAAGTGCCACGGCATGCGAGCCGGCAAGATCGAGGATGAGCGACCTGCCGTCAAGCGAGGTCCGGGCCGGAATGAAGTTCATTGCGGGAGATCCGATGAACCCTGCAACAAAACGATTGGCCGGTCGGTCATAGAGTTCGAGAGGCTG
>NZ_CP104991.1:770000-806102 GCF_030323265.1 Terrirhizobium terrae | reverse complement strand
ACCTGATGCCGGCAATAGGCGAACACAGCCTATCACCACGCGATCTCGCGTGACCGCAAGCAGATAGTCAGGGCTTAGACTATCAAACCCATCTCGTTCTTGGCCATCTGTTACCGTGACATCCCAGGCAAGCCGATCGCAAAACACACGTGCGCGAAGCCTGAACATCTGTTCAAGCAATCCGTCGGCTTCACTCACCTGTCCACGTCTGGCAACAACAATGTCCATTGCTTTCTCCCAGGGTTAAGCACCCATGAGAGAGCAATTCCGGCGACGGCGTAACCTCACAAATATGTGGGGAAAGCCAACAGCGTCCACTCCGTGATATCAATGGGATCCGGTTTCAATCAGCGATCGATGTTCCGGGAGGCGGGATTGGTTCGGCAGACCCGTCCATATCGCCATCCCCGCAAGCCTCTCGGCCATCGTCATCCAGGCGCTTAAAGGCAGAAAGCCAAAGACCGTACGCCTCTTCCTTGCCTTCGCTGCGGGCAACGAGCGCGCAGCGCGCAATGGCTGTCTTCGCTGCTGTCCCGAAGAGGTCGCGAGCGATGAGGATGATGCCCTCCACTGTGGGCTGATCGAGAGCGACATCGGGATCTTGAATAATATCTTGCAGGTGAGAAACGTTCATTGAACCCTCCAAGGAGAAGGTCCGGCATAAAGTTCCTAATGCGGCCGGACGTTGATCTCACCGAGGTGAGCCACGATACGTGTCATCCCTAGCCGTACCTGTGTCTTCCTGAAGTCGCCTACCTGAGCTTCCAGGCTATTGAAGCGGTCCTACTAAGTGGACGCCGTGCTACAGCAATAGTCGATCAATCCCCTCTCTTAGCAGATACCTTTCGTGCAAAGATATCTAATCATTCCGCCGACGTCATCCTATCACCGATGTTTAGAGAACGCTACGGGTAAGCTTGCGGTAACCGTCAGCTGGCTTCTCCTTTGGATGACCATTGTCCAAAAAGCTGGGCCAAGCATGATTGCCGTCCACCTACCATGCGTCACTTTGCCGAACGAGCTGCGGCAAAATTTCGACGATCCCCCTGAACTGCCGGTCGAGCCTGGCCATTGCCTCAGGTGCCTGTTTTCGAAACATGACATCGACCAGTTCCGCCATATCTTGGCCAATGCCGCTTCTACCTTTTCCGCCTTGAAGTCCTTGATCATGATATGCTCTAGCGGTGCAGTGAGGCCATCGGGGCGCTATCGTCGGATGGCACATTGAAAGCGCTCAGTGCCAAGTGGTATGGCGCGGTTCTCGTGCCGGACTGATCGAAACTTGAAAGTTTGCGTCGCGTTGCACCGATAAAGCCGCATATTGACACCTGCGATTGAGCAATCGAAAAGTTGATTGCCTGACAGAGGAGAAAACTGATGGCTGATGAGACTATTGCTGGTAATGTTGGTGAGAGCGCTGCAATCGACGCAAAGATTACCCCGCCCGCCGTGAAGAATACGCGCGGACCACGCCGACCGAAAGCAGCCGTTGAAGCTGTTGCCACGGCGGCCGCGGCCCATGCCGCAGCAGAAAAGCCTGCCAAAAAGCCACGCGCCAGACGTCGTTCCGTTGTCACGGCGAAGGATACGAAGGTTGCCGTGAAAGCGCCGCGTTCAAAGCAAACCGGGGCGAAAATCGTCACTGCAATGGAGCCTCTCGACGACATCGCTGATCTCATCAAGCTCGAAGAGGAAAACAAGCGCCTGCGCAAGGAGCTTTCCGACAGACTACGTGCGGAAAATGCGGATCTTCGAAAGCGCCTTGGGCACACCTGATCATCGGTTTGTCCAGCAACGCCCCAAATGAGCACTGTTGTGATGGAAATGGCTGGCGCGCCGGGCTCGCGAGTTGAGCCCGGCGTGATTGTAACGCGGCCAAGTTAAATCGGTCGCTGGCTGAAGGTTCAGACCATATGAAGACCCCTGGAGAGTTCTAGCAGACCTCGTGTCGAGAAAGCCTGCATCGGCCCCGAAAAAGGCTCCGATCTCAGGTGAGGTGAAGGCTGTCGAGCTGCAGCCGGAGACCGAGGCGACAATCCGAGAGTTTGCACAGGATGGACCCGCGCCGCCGACGGAGACCGTTAAACCAAGAACTGCGGATCAAACCAACGACGAACCGAACATTGTTGACGCTGCATTTGATACGCGAGGGGAAGAACCAGAGGATAATTCAGACGTCGAAGCTCGGTCTGTAGATCGCTCGGATGATCTGCGTCCGATAAATGATGGTGAACAGGTCCAGCTCGCCGACGACGCTGAAGCAGTATCGAGTAGTGGTGGTGTCGAAAGTGCTGGTTCCGATCGAGAGCCGACAGGCGAGGATGTAGATGAAGCGACAGTCGAACGGATTGTCGCCACAGATAAGAGTAGTATGGTCTCAGCAAATGGCGTCAGATCGAAGCGCGGGAATTTCGCGAGAAAAGTCGATGTCGCTCACGAGACGGCTAGCAAAGCTGGTCAAGCAGTAGTCGCACAACCCGGCGCAAAGAAAACTGTATTGGATGAAATGGCTGAACTCGACGCGGAGATTGAAACCTTGCGCGGATCCCTTGCACAGAAACTCATCCTCCAGAATGCGCAGCTCAGGGCTTTGCTCCGGCGCTATGACTGAAGTACCGTGCGTTTCGTTCCGTCGCATCAATGGAAACAAGACCAGAAGTGTTGCGCGAGCAGAGGGAGGGTAGAATGGAATAGGGGTCGATCGTACCATTTTGGCCTACCCTCCATATGACTGGGTGCTGCCTGGTCCCCATGACCTGTCTCTTATCCCATTGCTCGGCCGTCGGCGCGACAGTCGCAGTCCACGCTGGATCGGGACAGGCACGCCAACTTGAAACTCATCCATAGGGACGGGCTCATTGCTCGCAACCCATCGGTTAAATTTTCACTGCTCGGTGGACGGGCGCGAACGTCTGGTTATCCGAAGATCGAAACGGAAAGAGGAACTGAGCTTACGCACGCCCCTTCATGCGTGCTAGCGCTATGAGTCGCCTTAGTGAGGTCCTACCGCCACGTTCATCACTGGTGGCTGGCTCGGCTGTTTTGAAGTAGTGCTGTTTGCTTGTCGCCGGTTGTTCGCTCAGGACCACGCCTTTCCCAGCAACGATAACGTGTGAGAGCGTTGTCTCATCGGACTTCACTGACACCTGGAGCTGAACGCCAGTTCGCAGCCGGTCGACAACTTTCTGGGCCGCCGCCTGTTCGTTGTCTGCTTCGATGAGGGAGCTCTGTGTGACTAGATAGTAAGGCATTGGTTCCCGCTAGGCTTGTTGAATACGAATTTGACCGCTCCACCGCTCTGGTCAAGGTGTCGAGGCTCACTAACAGCGCAAGATCAACAAGATCGAGTTATCCTGTGGCATGAAACAAATCTGTACTGCCATAGTGCGTCACCTACGGCGTTTCATGGCAGTTTCGTTGCACGGTGTCGATGGACTGTTCTTGGTTCACCCAAACCGAAAGCCGCGTTGATATGAACGGGGAAGGCAAGAAGCGCGATCCTTCAGCACAAAGCGTCGCTGATCAGGATAGACACTTAGGTGATCGCAGAGGTCCTGAACCCAGACAGTCGGCCTAGCAAATCAATCGGACCGTGTGCTGTCATCCTGCGCGTTGAAGATCTCACTGTGAGCTTTCACTAGCAGGGGTTGCGATTTCCTCAAAAGCGTGACTTCTTGCGGCTTGATTTCTTTATGGCCTACCTACGGAGCTACGATTTGAAGAAACCCAGGAGCAATTTCGTCGTCGAGTATAAGGGGACACGCCGGAAGCTGCAGTCTAAGCCCAAGTCGATCTGGGGCGAAGTCGATCTCAACTCTTATGCTGACGGTGTTGACGATGCGAGCTCGATGAATGGTGCTTCTAACGGTCAAGGTTCACCGACAGCAGATGGTGAACCAGACGATAAAGTCCGAGGGAGGGATAGCTCTAGAGACAAGGCCGCCTATGAGACGTCGGTGACAGACGAGCCGCCCCAAGATCTCAATGTGAAAGCCGCCATTCCTACAGCAGCTAAGCCGGTCAGCAGAACCGAGAGTAACAAGCTCCAGCTCGATCCGGTCGTGCCCACAGCGGAAGGCGCAGCGCATGAGTCCCTTCAGCCAGTCGACGAGCCCAGCAAGCGCGGACGAACGAGGCCTGTCAACCGCATGGACCGCGCTTCAGACATCGCGCCCGTCCGGACCAAGGCATCGACAAGAAAACCGGCAACAGCCAGGCTCGATGATCTGGAGTCCATGACCGCAGCTGGCGACGAGATGGACGATTTGCGTCAGCTGGAACTGGAAAATGCACGGCTCCGAAAGCTTCTTGGGGAGAAGCTCCGTTCCGAAAACGCGTTCTTGCGCCGGCGTTTGGGGCGGGCATAGTTCTCGATCGACGTCAGTGCGATGCTCATCCGAACCCTGAGCCCGAATAATAAGCCGTCACGAGGCAGTGTCGATCATGATTGGAAATGTTGCTTTAGCTTTAACAGCTGTATCTCACGTTTCGCCATCGTCTTGTAGTAGTCCGTCATACACTTCCATTGGTGCGTCGGTAATAGCCAGACCAAAGGATCTGCCGGCAGCGTGGACACCGTTCTCGCTTCCGTCACGTGCGGCACGCGCTAAAGCGTGTCGCCGTTAACCGGATTCAGGATTCCAGTTTGGCTTGAAGTATGATTCACTTTGCCCATGGAAGGAGATGCACCATGGGCAAGCCGCATCCGATCGAGTTGCGTGAGCGTGTCGTTGCGTTTGTGAATGAGGGGCATAGTAACCGTGAAGCCGCTCGGCGTTTCCGGGTTTCGCCTCGGTTCGTCAACAACATGGTGATCCTGCATCGGTCATCCGGTTCTCTGATCGCCGGCAAGCAGGGGAACCCGCCTGGTGGTGCGAAGCTCTTGGCTCATGGTGATTGGGTCCGCGAGCGGATGTCTGTCCATGGCGAAACGACTTTGGACGAACTGTGTGTTGCGCTTGCCGAGCGCGGCATCGAAGTCCACCGTGCCACTGTCGGGCGATTTCTGCACCGGCTCGGGCTGAGCAATAAAAAAAGCCTCAAGGCAAGCGAGCAGCGCAGACCGGAGATCGCCAAGGCGCGTGACCTGTGGATCAACCGTCGAAAGCGGTTCTTCAACAAAGCCTTGGCGCGACTCATCTTTATCGATGAGACATCCACGAATACGCGCCTGACAAAACGCACCGGATGGTCGGCCAAAGGAAGTCGCTTTGCCGCCTATGCTCCGTTCGGGAAATGGAAGACGCAGACCTTCATTGCCGGACTGCGCTGCCATGGCCTGACCGCGCCATGGATCGTCGACGCTCCGATGAACAGCCGCATCTTCGAAAAATGGATTGAGACACAGCTTGTGCCGACACTGTCGCCTGGCGACGTCGTCATCCTCGATAATGTCGGCTTCCACAAAAGCGAACGGGCGGAACAGTTGGTCAAGGCGGAAGGCGCATGGCTTCTATTCCTGCCGCCTTATTCGCCAGACCTGAACCCTATCGAAATGGCATTCTCAAAACTCAAGGCACTCCTGCGAAAGCGAGCTGCACGAAGCTTCGATGCAATCGCCAATGCTCTCGGTGACATCATCAGCCTCTTCTCCGTCACCGAATGCATAAACTTCTTTAAAGCAGCAGGATATGAGGCTGAATAAATGCGACATGCTTTAGATCGACACCCTCGTCGCTGACGATTTGCTTTGCCACCTCAATCGCCATCCGAAATCGCCGCGATTGTCGATTTTCAGTCACTCATTCATGTCGCCAATGATTTGAGAGCGTATGTTGACACGAAGAGGTTGAAACCAAATGAGCAACTCGTCCTTTTCAAGGTAACGGGATTCGGCTCATTTCAACGGATCATGTCCCCAATTCATAAGAGAATAGCGCCAACGGGAATCTTCCCGATTTTCCTTAGGGCCTCCTTGTGCAAGATGCCGATGCACGTAGCCGACAACTTTTCTCATGTGGGCATAGTCGTCGTCAGTCAGGTCAGCCTTTCTCTTGTGTTTGATCTCGACGATTCTGCGGCCGGAATGATGACCCACCGTTTCGCCGCCGCCATCGCCGGACCAGCCAACTGCCTTGCTCTCTTCGGTCTTCAACCACTTCTCTAACTCCGCCGGGGACATGTTTACGGCTTCACCGAAATCATCCCAGATCTGGTCTTTGTCGTGCGCTCTGCCACTCATACGGCACCTCCCGCGAGTGCATCGACCGCAGCAAGCTCGATCCGTCCGGTTTCCTCACCGCCCCAGTATTCGATCGACCTAGCCGATACCTTGATCAAAACGATACCGGTGGTATCGATTCCCTCAGGGAACCACCGCTCGAGATCCGACACCCAATGCGCTTCGAACGGGCTCTTGTCATGGATTAGGTTCGCTTCTCCGTCGACGGCGACGAAGATGCCCGGCTTTCCAAGGAGACTTGGCAAAGCGGTAAAGTCCAGAGTGACACCAGTGTCCCGATTAATGTCGCGGACCTTTCTCGTGTCCTCGTACGAGAAGAACCACGAGTTGCCGTCATACTCGACATCGCCATTGTTGCTCATCGGGCGACTAACGATACTTTCGGGTCCATTGGTGTTGAACATGCAGAAATCAATCTTGCCGAGCTTCTTCGAAAGCTCATTCATCGTCATTGTGGTCATTGTGGTCATTGGGGTTTTCCTGGACAGGTGTAATGGCCGCTCGCTTGGGCTATCTGGCTCGCTCAAGGGGACAACCGCTCAAGTGCCTCGGTACCGCCTCAAATCTGATCCTTCGGGAGCTCGTCGTCCGCGTTCTTGAGGCCTTCCTCCGCCTTCTGCTTTAGAACCTTCCGGTTTTCGTCAGCCTGTCCTTCTTCCGTCCGAGCAGCATCGCTCCCGGAGCTGTTTTTCGACTCCGTCATGTCAGCCTCCTGTTGCCTGTCGAATGGAACTCAGCAGAGATAAAAGGACGGCTTCGCCTTCCTCCGTGATGTGGGCGCGATCGCCATCTATGCGGATCAGCCCGGCGTCTTCGAGTTCTTTCCGGCCTTTGGAACTCGCCTGGTGTCCGACGCCATCGTCGAGCACGACTTCCTTGACGGGCTCGCCGCCGACAAGTTGATGGTAGGCCGCGAAGACCAGGATTGATCGTGCATCGTCTGTTAGCCGCATCATCGAAACTCCCTTGTTTGAAGCCGAACGTGCGCGATCTCCAAATGATCCATCGGAAAACAAAACTGGTGGCATTTTCCTCCAGGTCGCTTGGCGCCGCTGTAAAAGGAACGAGTCTCGATACGCGCAGTTATGTCCCCGCATTCAGGAGGAAACGACTATGAACGATAACGACCAAAAACGGCGAGAACGGTCCTACAAGATCTGGGAGGACGAAGGTCGCCCGGAAGGTGCGCATGACGACCACTGGAGACGTGCCGAAGAGCAGCACGAATTGACCGAACAGCAATCCGAAGATGTCACCAAGGTCAACCAACAGGCTGACGACGAGTTCGCAAAAGGCGATACGGAAACCAACACGGCATCCGACATCAAGCCGCCATCGGCTGTGAACCCGGATTGAGGAGGTTGGCATGAATGAAACCCCGAAGAAAAGCGACAAGGTCACCTGGGAAACGAGCCAGGGGAAAACCACGGGCAAAATCGTCGAAAACAAGCCGAGATGAGCGCGATCATTCGGCCGCGACTATAATGGCACCCGGCCTGCTGCCGAAGGAGAGCGCCGCGGTCAGAGCATTCGGTTCGAGGAAATCACCAAGATAAAGTTCTTTGATGAGAACGATCGCGAGTGCACATAGCGGTCTTGCTAGAGCGAAACCACGGGTCCCGAAAACTGCGCCTGGCAGCATCTGTACTGCGATGATCAATGGCAGGGGGAGTGACGTCTCGTTCTGCTGGATTAGCGGAGTAATCAGATAGCTCTCGACCGCCTGTACGACGATTCAGACAGCGACCACGAGCGCAATCATCTGAGAGCCGTCCGGCAGCGTTAGCGAAAGTGCAGGTAGAATAGCGAGCACAGGTCCGATATCCGGAATGAACGCGAACAGCGCCGCTATGATTCCGAGAAGAGGAGCAAGCGGCAGTCCGGTCGCCCACAGGCCAAGCGCGGTGAGAATGCCTACCGCAGCCATCGACATCAACTGCGACTTGAGCCAGCTGCGGAGCATCACGCCGGATTTTTTCAGGGCTCCTCACCACGGAGGCGAGCCGATCGCGGAAACAGCGCAAGCAGGCCACGGCGGTATGTGCCCGGGTCGAGCGCGCCATACAGCCCGATGAAGATGATGATGACGAAATTTCCAACGGCGCCGATGGTTGAGGACACGGCAGTCGTCGCACTCGACGTCATCCCACCCGACATAAACTGCTCCGGCGAAAGGCGCTCGATGAGCATCTGGCCCAGCTTGAGTTCCTGTAGACGTTCCGCAATTCGGGCAATCGCCTGCGGCATCGAAGTCGGGAGCTGATCTGCCTGCTTTGCGACGAAAGGAGCAAAGGCTGTAAGCGCGATATCTATCACGAGTACGATCAAAAGGGAGGAGATCCCTACACCCACCCTCTCGCCCAATCCCGTCCGGGATGAGACCTTCTCTCCGTCTGCTCGCAGGAGTACCGCCGGGAAGAGGCCGGCGAAGATCGTGAAGACCACGGATGGAACAAGGAACAAGAATACGAGAAGCGTGACGCCGATAACTCCAACGACAGGTAAGTGCGGCGCATCTTATGCGGCCTCACCACGGACTGAGAAGGCTGCGCGGTCAACTAGGTGGTCTACAAGCTCCGGGAGCTGATGATCGGGCAGGAACGCGTCGTCATCGAAGAGCATCTCCCACGCGGTCTCAGCAATCCGATGGGGCTGTTTGTACCGGGCAGAAGCTGTCAGGAACATGTTGCCGAGGGGCGTGGTCGTTAGTTCAATAGGGGAAGTCTCATGTGCTCTCCGGTCCGATGTGCTTTCGCGCCGGGTGAACGGGTAACCCTCGAAAGAGTTGCCTGAAAACGATTGAAAACAAGCCACAGTGAGGCGGGAGGGGAAATAGGACCGGCCTGAACCGATCCTTGGCGTTGTCGTCGGGTGCGTTCACACTGCGGTTAACTCGTAGTCGGGCAGGTCGATGTCATCGGATCTGTTTGCCAGGAACCGCGCCATCAGATCCTTCACGACAGGTGCCGCGGCAAGCTTCACCGTTGCGTGCATGAAGGCCAAGCCAAATCGGCTATGTGGATTTGCGATGCGCGGCACGATTTTCTTGATGTTCTGCGCCTTCTCGACGAACGGGCGCAGATGGCCCTCATACCTTGCGAGCGCTTCACCGTGATGCTCAGAGCGCGCGAGCTCCCCTGCAAGCACGTAACCACCCACCACAGCGAGCGTCGCACCGATGCCGCCCAGCGGGGTGACGCACCAGGCGGCATCACCACACAGCACCACGCGGCCCTTTGACCATTTGGGCATCCTGACCTGCCGCAGGACGTCGAAGTAGAAGTCATCGGTATCAAGCATCCCGCTCAGCACGCGCCGCGACTCCCAGCCTACGTCTCCAAACCTCTCCTGGAGCCAGGCCATCTGCTTGTCCCGTGGCCAGTCCTGCTCGCCTTCTGGTTCCTTCTGGACCGACAGCATCGCGCGCGCCGTTCCATGCTGGTCGGGCCGCAGGGAGACGCCGCGTCCTTCAGTCGTGTGATACCAACGCCAGCGGCGGTCATCATGCGCCTCGCTTGGGATAGTGAAGTAGGCGAGGGTCATGTCGAGAGGATAGGGATCATTGTCTCCAGGAAACACCATTTCCCTGGTTTGCGACCCGACCCCTTCGGCAATCACGACGATGTCGAAGTTTCCCGTCGCGCCGCTGTCGAAGGTAACCGCCACTCCGTCAGCGCGCTCGTCCATCGCGGCAATTGTGTCCCCAAACCTGAACATGGCCTGCTGCCGCGTGTCCTCGTATAAGATCCGCGCGAGATCGCCACGAAGGATCTCCATCTCCGCTGTCGGCCCATCGGTACCCAGTTCGGCGGTGTCGATCTCCGCTATAACGCCCCCGTCTTCATTGACCCAGGCAGTGCCTGTTTCTTTCGTACCGGCTCGGAGCGCTTTCTCCTCCAGTCCCATCTTTCGCAGGACCTCCCGCCCTGCGCCGCGGATGTCGATGTTCTGCCCCCCATCACGAAACTCCGGGTGTTTCTCCACCACCGTTACGTCGAAACGATTGGTACGACCGAGCCACCACGCCGCCGTGCATCCGGCAACGCTTGCTCCTGTGATGAGAACTTTCTTGCTCATGGGGCCTCTCTTTCCCGTGGGAAGCGATGAGCGAGCGTATGGTTCCATTCCCGTTGGCCGGTCGGCCTCGATAAGACGTCGCGAAAAAGTTTCGGAGTAAACTCGCTGAGCCAAGCCAAAATGGAAAGAGTGGAAGCTCGGCGGCTTTACAGGACGCCTCGGAAATCCCAAGCGATGCACAGGCCATCGAGACGCTATTTATTTCCGCAATTTCAGTTGCCGAACTTCTTTTCGGGATTGCCTCAGTGCCCTTAGGGACGAGTCGGACAGTTCACCACTATCGCCTTGAAGGTGAAGTTCTTCCGCTCTTTACGGGCGCATTCCGTCCTTCAACGTAGGTACCTCGCAAATCTAGGCGGCGCTGATGGCCGGCGCCCGACCATCCGGAAAGGCGATTGCGAAGGCTGATGGATACATTTCTGCTACGGCAGCAGAAAACCATCTCGCGGTCACAACCCGGAATACAAGCCCGTTTGAGGCCCGGATTGAGAGTCACTAACCCTTGGGTATCCTAAGCCTCTGAACTGCGGGGCGCTGGTTCGATCCTCCTCAAGCGCGAGACTGGCTCGCATGTCCCACGGGATCGGCTCAATGAAAACCGGAGAGCTGCCGCTCGAATTTGCCGCGGGCGGCTCCCCATCGCTGTGCGCCGTGAAGGCATTGAAATGCCATCATATCTCGAAACTAGATTTGGCCAATGCTGGAAAACCCGGCCCTAGGCCATCTACGATTGTGCCATAACGGGATCCTGGTCGACCAATGGTCGCATTGAGCCGGTCTAATCGAAATAGCGGGGACGTGCTCACCACCTTAGCTGTTCCTGTTAGCGCGGAGGCTTCACTGATCAGTTGAATGACCAAAGCCAGTTCCGGCATTCTCCATGCACGAAAATGAAAAAGCAGGCCAAAACGATAGAGGCGCGGCGGCCACAGAGGCTTCTGCACGAGCTATCCAGGAAGGCGCGGGATAAACTGTTTGGTGCAGCATTTCGCCAGCAATATGGAGCCTTGCTTTCGATATGGCGATGCCGGCCAAATCGACCTCCTTGTCATCACATCACGCGACAGCAACCGCTGGATCATCCCGAAAGGTTGGCCGATGAAGGACAAGAAGCCGCACGAGACTGCGGTGATCGAGGCTTGGGAGGAAGCCGGGGGTCGCGGGAAAGCAAAAAGAAGCCGTTATACCTGCGTCAAAGAGCTGGACGGTGGTGTGGTGGTCTTTGACCTCGCCTGAACGCTGAATGAGACCGCGTGGCGGGCTGAAATTGTGAAGGTTCAAATCACCTGATCCGGCTCTGTAGCAGTTCACCCTGTTGTTCCAGCACAGGGTATGCGGTCGCGGCAACCAGATGCGAATTCAACTGCTTGAGGTCTCGCAGCAAATCCAGATGCAGAGAGCTGGTTTTCGAGGCATCGACATTTCCTTTTCGAAGCAGTTCGAAATGTGCCCTGGTGCCGTCACGCTCAACCTTTCTGAAAACGACCTTTTCCTCCGCCAGCATGCGGGCCATACGCTCATCCTGTGACATGAACAGGGCAGCTGCCGTGTGCAGGTTCGTCGTCAACCTGTCGAAAAGTGCTTCAAGCTCGTCTCTGACAGGTTTCGGAAATTTCATGCCCCGACGCAGACGTTTCGCCAGATGCGGCAGGACATTCTGGTCCAGCACGTCGCCCGCGTGTTCCAGACCCGTTGAAAAAATCAGGATCTCTTCGAGCCTACGCTTGTCCGCTTCGCTGAATTCGTCGGGATCGATGGATGTCAGGTAAATCTTGACCGCTGTGTTGAGACGATCGAGAATCGTGTCCAGCTTGCGCAAGGCAGACAAGGCCTTCCGATCGTTCGTTGAAAGTGCCGCCTTTGTCCCCGTCAGCATCTCCTCAAGTGTATCTACAATACGAAGCACCTCGCGGGCTGCGGCCTGCAACGCGACAATTGGCGTCTCTTTTGCTGAAGGATCGAGATATCGCGCCTGACCGGGATCGCTTTCGTCGATACGCTGCGGCATGAATTTGACGAGCGCGTTTGCAAATGGCGACAAGAAGGGCATGAACACCGCGGCGACGACGAGGTTGAAGGCGGTATGAAAATTGGCCACCAAACGACTGTCGCTGCCGGCTGACTGCGTCATCAGATAGGTGATCTGCTCGAGGAAGAGAAAGGCGAGAGCAACGCCGATTATTCTGGTAAGAAGGTTTCCTATAGGAAGACGGCGAGCCGAGAGAGCCGCACCCGATTGCCCTTCCACGACGGGATTGATCGCGGTGCCGAGGTTTGCTCCAAGCGTCATTGCGCAGGCCTGATAGGGATCGAGAAGGCCCTGACTTGCGAGTGACATGATCAGCAACACGACGGCGACGCTGGAATGCGCAGCCCACGTAAGCGCGGCAGCAAGCAGGAGGCTGAGGACGGGTGCCTTCGAAATGGCATGGAGCGCCCCTTGGAATGCGGGCGTATCAGCGTACTGCTCCAGCACGTCTAACAATTGATGCAGGGCAAGAAGCATGAAGCCTATGCCGATGAAAACTCGGCCGAGATCATGAACCTGCGGGTTCTGCACCCGCCGGAACATCAGCACCCCGATCAGGATGAGTGCCGGTGACGCAGCCGCCACATTGAACGAAAGCACCTGAACGATCAGCGTGCTGCCGACATTCGCGCCGAGCATGACCGCCAGCGCCGGGCCCAGATCCACAAGCCCGCCTGCTGTAAAGCCTGTTGCCATCAGCCCCGTCGCAGTGCTGCTTTGCAGAACTGCCGTGACGCCCATGCCCGCCATGAAGGCCTTAATGCGATTGCTGAGTGCGTGGCTCAGGAACGACCGCAGACTGGGACCGAAAGCGCGCTGGATGCCGGTCTGCACCATGCGCGTTCCCCAAAGAAGAAGCGCGATATGGCCAGCCAGTGCGATGATGGCAAGGATGATGGACATAGGCATTCCAGTTGCATGTTACAGAATATCAATTAGCCGACTAATGATATTCGTCTGGCATTCGTATGCAAGCGGCGGCGCGAAACTTACTGTTTCTCCATTTAAATCACGCCTGCAGGCGCTTGCCGTCACTGTCGAAGAGATGAAAGCGATCAGATGCCGCAGTGAGGTCCCTGCTTTCACCGATGGCGATGACGGAGCGGCCGGGAACGCGGAAAACGATCGTGTCGCCTTGCTCAGTGGCGCCATGAACATAACTTTCGGCACCGACCAGTTCGACCGCGATAATCTCTACCCTGATGCGGAAACCGTTGCCGGACGCAGCATCGGCGATGACAAGGTCCTCGGGGCGGATGCCTATCGTCGCCACGTTCGACGGCCAGTTGATGGCAGTGGCTTGGCTTCCGGCCGGTTTCATCAGGTTCATCGATGGCGAGCCGATGAAGGTGGCGACGAAAGTGGTGGCCGGCTTTTCGTATAGCTCGATCGGGGTTCCGACTTGTTCGATCCGCCCGGCATTGAGTACCACCAGCCGGTCGGCAAGCGTCATCGCCTCCATCTGGTCGTGGGTGACATAGATCGACGTCGTGGCAAGCGAACGTTGCAGTCTGCGGATTTCCACCCGCATTTGCACGCGCAGTTTTGCGTCGAGATTGGACAGCGGTTCATCAAACAGGAAGGCGGAGGGTTTTCGCACGATGGCGCGGCCCATGGCCACACGCTGTCGCTGGCCGCCGGATAGCTGGCGGGGTTTTCGTTCGAGAAACTGTTCGATTTCCAGCGCGCGCGCTGCTTCGGTAATACGCCGGTCGATCTCATCCTTCGGCGTGTTGCGGTTCTTCAGCCCATAAGCAAGGTTCTGGCGCACGGTCATGTGCGGGTAAAGCGCATAGTTCTGGAATACCATAGCGATGTCGCGCTCGGATGGCTCCAGCATGTTGACGCGCCGCCCGGCAATCGTCACCTCGCCGGAGGTGATGCTTTCGAGCCCCGCCACCATGCGCAGAAGCGTCGATTTTCCGCAGCCGGACGGGCCGACCAGCACGATCATTTCGCCATCGGCGATATCGAGCGACACGCCCTTGATCGCCTCGATATTGGTGCCGTAGACCTTGCGGACGTCTTTCAGTTCAATCGTAGCCATTATTTTTCGGTCTCCACCAAACCCTTGACGAACCAGCG
Source organism: Terrirhizobium terrae (assembly GCF_030323265.1). Taxonomy (GTDB): domain Bacteria; phylum Pseudomonadota; class Alphaproteobacteria; order Rhizobiales; family Rhizobiaceae; genus Neorhizobium. Next base: position 791,730 of record NZ_CP104991.1, on the reverse strand, counting down.
CTGCATCAGCACCACGACGATGACGGGAGGAATGATCGCCAGGATCGCCGTCACCATCACGTAGTTCCACGGCGTCGAGGCATCTGCGAAATCCACCATGCGGCGCAGGCCGATGATGATCGTGTTCATTTCGGCTCTGTCGGTGACGAGCAGTGGCCAGAGATATTGCGTCCATCCGTAAATGAAGAGGATGACGAACAACGCCGCGATATTGGTCATCGACAGCGGCAGAAGGATATCCTTCATGAAACGGAACGGACCGGCATTGTCGATGCGCGCGGCCTCCACCATCTCGCCGGGAATGGTGAGGAAAAACTGCCGGAACAGGAAGGTGGCCGTCGCCGATGCCATTAGTGGCAGGGTGAGGCCGGCATAGGTGTTGAGAAGCCCGAGATCGACGATCACCTTGTAGGTGGGTAGGATGCGCACCTCCACCGGCAGCATGAGCGTGATGAAGATCATCCAGAAAAAGCCCATGCGGAAGGGAAAGCGGAAAAACACGATCGCAAAGGCCGACAGGAAGGAGATCACGATCTTGCCGATGGCAATCGCGATGGCGACGACAAAACTGTTGAACAGCAACCGTTCGAGACTGACGCCAACGACACGCTCAACGCCGCCGGAAATGGATTCCGAATAGTTTTCCATCATGTGCCCGCCGGGCAGAAGCGACAGCGGCGGCCGGATGATGGCGCCTGATGGCGCCGTCGAGGCGATGAAGGTGTAATAGATCGGGAAGGCGACGATGATGATGCCGAGGATCAGCATCAGATGGGCCATGAGGCTGGCGATGGGACGGTTTTCGATCATGGTTTCACCTCACGCATAATGCACGCGCCGCTCGACGAAGCGGAACTGGAAAGCGGTCAGCGCAATGACGATGACCATCAGGATGACCGACTGGGCGGCCGACGAGCCGAGATTGAGGTTCACGAAGCCGTCGTTATAAACCTTGTAGACCAGCGTTTCGGTGGCCTTGGCCGGTCCGCCGCCGGTGACCGAATGGATGATGCCAAACGTGTCGAAAAAGGCGTAGACGGTATTGACCACCAGCAGGAAGAAGGTGGTGGGCGCCAAGAGCGGAAAGACGATCGTCCAGAAGCGGCGAGATCCGCGCGCGCCATCGATGGAGGCCGCCTCCAGCAGCGATTTCGGAATGGCCTGCAGGCCGGCGACGAAGAAGAGGAAATTGTAGCTGATCTGTTTCCACGCGGCGGCCACTACGACCAGCGCCATGGCCTGATCGCCGTTCAGGAGCGGGTCCCAGGCAATGCCGTTGCGGCGCAGGATATAGGCGAACGTGCCCATGGCCGGATTGAACATGAACAGCCACAACATGCCGGCGACAGCGGGCGCCACCGCATAGGGGATGATCATCATCGTGCGGTAAAACCCTTTTGCGCGGACGACGAGATCGGCGGCGGTTGCCAAAAGCAGAGCGATACCCATGGAGAGCACAGCCGTGGCAATGCTGAACACGACGGTGACGCGCAACGCATGCAGATAATTTGAATCCGACAGGATCGTCGTGAAATTGGCGAGGCCCACAAACGTGCTCTGCAACCCGAACGGGTCTTCCCGCATGGCGGATTGGTAAAGCGCCTGGCTTGCCGGCCAGAAAAGAACACGATGGTCAGCACGATCTGCGGCGCGACCAGAAAATAGGGAAGGATCTTGTTCGGAAAGACGGTGCTTTGCACGGGCAGGCTCCTTGAGGATCAGGAAAGCCGCCCGCATGTTTTTGGCATGCGGACAGCTGGGCCGATGTCAGTTGCCGAGCGCCTGTTGGATTGCCGCATTGCCGCGTTCGACGGATTTGTCGAGAGCGGCCTTGGCGTCCTGCTTGCCGGCCAGCATGGCCTCAAATTCCTCGTTCATGATGTCGCGCACCTGCGGCAGGTTGACGAGACGGACGCCCTTGGAGTTTTCCGTCGGCGCCTTGCCCATCATCTGCAGAAGCGGGGTCTCACGGCCGGGGTTCTTGTCGTAGAAACCGGATTTCTTTGTCTCTTCATAAGCCGCCATCGTCACCGGCATGTAACCGGAGACCTGATGCAGGCGGGCCTGGATCTTTGTCTGCGACAGGAAATTGAAGAAGGTGGCGACACCCTTGTATTCAGCATCGCTCTTGCCGCCGAAGACCCAGAGGCTTGCGCCACCCGGAATAGTGTTCTGCGGCCGTCCTTCGCCCTCTTCATAAGGCAGTTGGCCGATTCCGTATTTCATGCCGGACTTGATGATGTCGCCAAGACCGCCGGAGGATTCCGTCAGGATGCCGCATTCGCCGGAGGTGAACAGCTGCTTGGCTTCCGATGTGCGGCCGCCATAACGGAAGGTGCCGTCCTTGGCGAGATCGGCAATCGACTGGAAATGCTTGACGAAGGGTTCCGAGTTGAAGGCCAGTTTGACGTTGGTGCCACCGAGACCGTTTTCGTCGCTCGCATAGGAGAGGTTGTTCCAGGCGGCAAAATTTTCAGTCTGGATCCAGGTCAGCCATGTGGAGGTGAAGCCGCAATTGGCAGCGCCGCTTGTCCTGATCTTCTTGGCAGCCTCAAAAACCTCCGGCCATGTTTTGGGCGGCGTATCGGCGTTCAATCCGGCTTTCTCGAAAACATCCTTGTTGTAATAGAGGATGGGCGAGGACGAGTTGTAGGGAAAGGACAGCATCGTGCCATCTGGTTTCGAATAATAGGCAACGATGCCGGGCAGATATTGCGCCTTGTCGAACTTGAAGCCGCCCTTCTCCAGGACCTCCGCCACCGGCACGATGGCACCCTGCGCGCCCATCATCACGCCGGTTCCCACATCGAAAACCTGAATGATGGCCGGCGGCTGCTTGGCGCGGAAGGCGGCGATGCCGGCATTCAGCGTTTCCGGATAGGTGCCCTTGAAGACCGGCACGATTTTGTAGTCGGACTGGCTTTCGTTGAACTCCTTGGCCAGCTGGTCGACGACCTCGTTATTGGCGCCGGTCATGGCATGCCACCACGAGATTTCCGTGGCGGCGAGTGCGCTCGATGCCATCAGCAGCGAGGCAGCGGTCGTAAGAACGGATGCAAAAGCGGTTTTCATGGTCGATTTCCTCCCTTTCCATGAATTGGCCAACCGCCATAAGGCGGTTATCTGCGAGACCTCCCCGGTCTCGCCATGTCTGACAGGCGTTGGCCCCCTTTTCCTTCAGGCTGCGGCGACACCTCCCATATTGATGCCGGCGATGCGGCAAAGGTCTTCGGCAGCGCCCGGGCCTGCGGCCAGAACGGGAGCACCCTTGGTCAGTCGCTCGCCATCGCTTGGAAACGGCAAAAACCAGCCGCCCGCCTCACGCACAAGGCAATAACCGCCAAGGCAATCCCAGGCATGCATGTAGGGTTCATAGTAACCCACGAGACGACCGGCCGCGACATAGGCAAGCATCAGAGCGCCCGAGCCCAGCCGTACGAAATTGCCACCGCTCGCCAAGAGGTCCTCGACGATCCGTCCGACCGATTGCGGTGTCACATGATGATTGGCGCCGATGCCGGTGACGGCGTTGCGGATCGTCTTGGTGTTATCCAGTCTGAGAGCCTTGCCGTTCAACGTGGCGCCGTTACCGAGCGCGCCCGAATACAGCTCGTCATGGCAAGGAACATGGATGACACCGACCACCGGCTCACCCTCGTAGAGAACGGCGATCGACACGCACCAGTTCGGCATGCCGAGTACGAATGGGCTGGTCCCGTCGATTGGATCGACCACCCAGGTATAGCCGCTTCCGCCGCCGGTCAGCCCGTATTCCTCGCCGAGAAAGCCGTCGTTGGGAAACGCCTCTCCCGTCCTCTTGCGGATAAGGTCCTCAACTTCGCGATCGGCGATTGAAACGACATCCTGCGGATCACCCTTGGTCTCGATCACCAGCGTATCGCGACGGCGATAATAACCGAGCGCCAGCTTGCCGGCCTCGGCGGCTATACCTTCCGCCAGCTTGTGGCGTCTGGCGATCTCGTCATGTTCCGACGTCATAGGTGCATCCTCACTGCGCGATGATGGCGATGCCGCGGTTTTTCAGGCCGATGGCAACACGCGTTCCGGGGGCAAGTGGGCGATCGATCGACGGGTCCACGATAAACAGGGTCCCGCCGCTCGTTTCCGCCTCGTATTCGATATGATCGCCGAGATAGGCCGCGTGGCTGATCCGCCCCGGAAAGGCAGCCGTTTCCGCCGGTTCCAGCGTGATGGCGCTGGGGCGCACGGCCAACTGGCTCTTGCCGGGCCGAGCCCCTCGTGCCGGCACAACATGTTGCAGCCCTTCAATGCTGATCGTCGCTTCTGCCCCACGGACATCGATAACCTCACAGGGCACGACGTTTGCTTCGCCGATGAAATCCGCGATGAAGGGAGAGGCGGGCGCTTCATACAGTTCCCGCGGCGAGCCCTGCTGGGCGATCTCGCCATCCTTCATAACAATGATCTGGTCGGAGACGGCAAGCGCTTCGTCCTGATCATGCGTGACATAAACGGCGGTGAACTGCAGCCGCTGCTGGAGCTCGCGGATTTCCGTGCGCACCCGGCGACGCAGGCGAGCGTCGAGATTGGAGAGCGGTTCATCGAGCAGCAGGACCTGCGGTTCGAGAACCAGCGCGCGGGCGACCGCCACACGTTGCTGCTGGCCACCCGACAATTCTGCCGGAAGCCGCCCGCCCATGCCGGCGAGGCCGACGAGTTCGAGGCCGTGTTCGGCCTTTTGCCGGGCCTCCTTTTCGAAAGCCCGGAAGCTTCCAGGCCGTAGGCGACATTGTCGAGCGAATTCATATGCGGAAATAGCGCATAGGACTGGAACACCATCGACACGTCACGCTCATTTGCCGGCAGCATGGTCACATCCTTGCCGCCGATCATGATGCGGCCGGAGGTCGGGTGTTCGAGACCCGCGAGCATGCGCAAGGTAGTCGTCTTGCCGCAGCCTGAGGGGCCGAGCAAGGTTACCAGCGTGCCGGGTTCAACGGTCAGCGACAGGTCATGGATAGCCGTGAAAGCGCCGAAGGATTTGCGCACATTCTGGAACGTGACCGAACCGGCATTTCTGGTCATGCGGTTTTCTCCTTGGGCTGGGCTGTCGGAAGACGGACGCGCGATGCCGAGATACGGTTTTCCCGCCGCAGCCGCCGTTCGCCGACCAGAAGCTGGAAGCCGGTGATGACAGTGATCATCACTACGATCAGCATTGAGGAATAGGCGATGGCGACACCGTATTCGCCATTCTCAACCAGCCCGACGATATAGGATGTCGCCATGTTGTACTGGGCGCTGACGAGAAACACGACGGCGCTGATCGAGGTGATGGCACGCACGAAGGAATAGACCAGTGCTGCGGTGATGGCGGGACGAAGAAGCGGCAGGATCACCTTGCGGGCGGTGCGGAAACTGGTGGCGCGCAATGTCATCGAGGCTTCGTCGAGACTCTTGTCGAGCTGGCTCATCGTCGCGATGCCGCCGCGCACGCCGACCGGCATGTTGCGAAACACGAAGCAGGCAATCAGAATCAGCGCCGTGCCTGTCATTTCCAGCGGCGGCAGGTTGAAGGCCATGATGTAGCTGATGCCGATGACGGTGCCGGGAATGGCAAAGCTCATCATCAGTGCGAATTCGAACAGTTCGCGCCCTGCGAATTTCTGCCGCACGATTACATAGGCCGTGGCAAGCCCGACTGCGGCTGTCAGCGGGGCGGCGATCAGCGCGATCTTCATCGTCGTCCAGAACGAATTCCACGCGACGCCGGTCCATACCAGTGAGCCATCGCGGAAGGTAATGGAAAAGGCCTTGGCGTAATGGGCAAGGGTCAGGCTGTTGTCGAGGCCCCAGGTTTTGACGAAGCCGCCGAACAGGATCATGCCGTAAACGACCAGCGTAAAAATGATCCACGGGATAACCACGGCATGCACACCGATCGACAACGGCCGGGGCAGGGCGATATGCGCGCCGCTATCGCCCTTGCCGGTGACGGTGGCAAAATTCTTGCCAGACAGCCAGAGGCGCTGGGCGAGGAAGGCGGAGAGCGTGAAGCCGAGCAAGATCATGGCGAGCACGGCGGCGCGGGCCGGATCGTTCTGCGAACCGACGACGGCAAAAAAGATCTCGGTCGACAGGACCCCGTGGCTACCGCCCAGCACGAGCGGATTGCCGAAATCGGCCATGCTTTCGATGAAGCCGATCAAAAAGGCATTGGCGAGGCCGGGTTTCATCAGCGGCAGCGAGACCCGCCAGAAGGTGCGCCAGCGATCGGCGCGCAGGGTCTGCGAGGCTTCTTCCATCGACGGGCTGACGCCTTCAACGACGCCGATCAGCACCAGGAAGGAAATCGGCGTGAATGACAGGACCTGTGCGATCCAGATACCGGTGAGGCCATAGAGCCAGCGGCTCGGTTCGATGCCGAACGTGGCGGAGAGGCCCTGCGTGACGATGCCGGCGCGGCCGAAGAGAAGCGTCAGCGCCAGACCGATCACAAAGGGTGGGGTGATGATCGGCAGGATGGTCAGGAGCCGCAGGCCTTTCTTGAAGGCAAAGCGCGTGCGGGTGGCGACCAGCGCGAAGGCAAGGCCGAGCGCGGTCGAACCCGCAGCCGTCATGATGGCTAGGAACAGCGTGCGCCATGCCACGCCGCAGCGCGCGCCGCCGATGATGCAATCAAGGCTCCAGATCGACGGGTCGATAATGTTTCGGGAAAACCCGTCGAAACTGACCGAGCCGTCGAAATCCTGAAAGGCGCCGATGAACATCGATCCGATCGGGTAGAACACGAAGACAGCGACGAGAAAGACCAGCATGGAAATGGTGGCGACCACAAAGGCATCGCCCCGCATGACGCCGCGTTCGGCAAGGCCGAAGGAAAACATCAGCACGAAGCAGATGGCGGAGAGAACCGCACCCGCTCCCATCGACGGCTGACCATCGGCAAGCGGGCCGAAGATTGTTTCGCTGATCGTCCACGTGAAGCCCGTGGCGCCGATCGCCAACCCTTGCAGAGCCAGGAAAAGCACGCCGAAGCCACCGGCAAGAGCGAGCATTTTGCCTCGGCGCATCGGATCGGCGATGAACCGTGCGGCAAGTGCATGCACGTCGGCGACCAGAACCGCGATTAGCCAAACACGGCCATGCTGGAAAATCTGCAGTATGCCGGGTGCCGCCGCCGGCTCTCCGGGAAAGTCGGAGAGCCATGTAAAGGCATAAAAACCCTGTTCAATGCGATACCAGGGAACGAGCAGCATAGCGGCAGCGCCAAGCGCCAGCACGATATCCAGTCTGTGATTGCGATTGTTCATGGTTCGATGCGACCTCATCACAGGACAAGTCGATCATGCCGCGCTACGGCCAGCCGAAGCGCGGCAAATACGGATGGGATCAGTTGGCGTTGGCGCCGATTTCATTGTCCCAGCGTTCGAGCAGCTTTTTGCGCTCGGTCGGGTCGCCATAGGTCTTGAAGTCGTAATCGATCAGCTTGATGTCCTCGAAGCGCGGAGACTCCTTGGGAACCTCGGCTTGTCTGTTGGACGGAAGCTGGAAGGATTTTGCCTCCTTCATGTGCGACTGCACCTCGGCCGTTAGCGCCCAGTCATACCATTTCCTGGCGCTGTCCAGATTGCGGGCACCTTTGACAATCGACATCGAGCCGATCTCGTAACCTGTGCCCTCGCAAGGTGCGATCGACTTGACCGGAAAGCCCTCGACTGTTTGGGCTACCGCATCATGCATGAAGACGATGCCGAGGCCGGTTTCGCCGCGTGCGGCCGCCTTCACCGGCGCTGAGCCGGATTTGGTATATTGCGAAACATTGGCGTTGAGCTGTCTCAAGTAATCGAACGCCTTGTCCTCGCCCATGATCTGCACGAGCGATGCCAGCGCCGTATAGGCCGTGCCGGACGAATTGGGATTGGCCATCTGGATCTCGCCGTTAAGCGCAGGGTCGAGAAGATCGGCCCAGCATTTGGGCTCCTTGTAGTTCTTCTGCTTGAACAGATCGGTATTGTAACCCCAGCCCAGTGCGCCGGCATAAACGCCGACGGTCTTGTAGCCGGAGCTTTCCGCCTGCTTTTTCGCCCAGTCCTGTAATTCGTCGAGATGCGGCGACTTGTATTCCTGTGTCAGGCCTTCCGATGCCGCCTGAAGATGCGGGTCGCCGGTGCCCGCCCACCAGATATCGGTTTTCGGATTGCGAGCCTCGGCGCGTATCTTTGCATAGGTTTCGCCCGAAGACAGCCGCACCATGTTGACCTTGATGCTGGTGTCCTTCTCGAACATCTGCTGCATCATCTCGCAGATCACGACATCGGCAGAGCAGATGAGGTTGAGTTCTTCGGCAGCACGGGTGTTCGGCGCATTCATTGTCAGGCCGGCAAAAGCGACCGACGCCATCACAGCAAGACGCATGATAATCCTCCCAGATTGAGTGACGCCTCCACATCACTTCGCTCTTGCAAGCGTGTGCAATCGTTCCATGAAGGCGTGCTTGTTGTCAATCATCTTCGTCGACAGGGTACTGTAGACTCCGTTTGGAGGGCAGGTGATCGAATTACAAGAGTGTTGCACGCGATTGCAATTGCGGGCATGAAGTGTCCAAGGAGTGATGTGTGAGCGGCAAGATATTCATCAGTGCGAAGGAAGTTGCAGACCGTGCCGGCGTATCCCGTTCCGCGGTCTCGCGCACGTTTACGCCTGGTGCGAGCGTTTCGGATGAAACCCGTCGCCGCGTCATCGAAGCGGCAGAGGCACTAGGCTATCACGTCAACCATCTCGCGCGCAGTCTAACGCGCAACGAAAGCGGTATTGTCTGCCTTATCGTATCAGAACTCGATACGCCTTATAGGGCGAGCCTCATTCGAGCTTTGACGCGACGACTCCAGAGCGCGTCAAAAATCGCAATGCTGATCAACACCGATCGGTCGGATGACAGTGTCGACCAGGCACTGCGTCAGGCGATCAGTTATCGTGCGGACGCGTCAATCATCCTTTCCGGCATGCCCGACAAATCCATCACTGAACGCTGTGTTAACAGCGGACAGCGCATGGTGCTGATCAATCGCGATGAACGACGTGACGGTGCCTTGATGATCAACCTTTATGATCGCGAGGCGGCGAAAAGGGCTTTCATCGCCTTCTTGAGGGCAGGTTGCCAGAATTTCGCGTTCGCCAATTCCGACGTGGGTACGCCGAGCTTGATGGCGCGTGAGGAAGGTTTTCGGTCAGCGGCGCTCGAACAAGGCCTTGACGTCAAAGTCGAACGTTTCGGCCCCACACGCTACCAGAGTGGTGTGGTTCTGGCCCAACGGTTGCTCACCCGCGAAAAGCGGCCAGATGCGGTATTCTGCGCGAACGATCTTCTGGCCTGCGGGCTGATGGACGCAGCACGAAACCAGTTCAAGCTTCGCATTCCCGAGGACTTATGCGTGATCGGCTTTGACGACATAGAACAGTCGTCGTGGTCCTCCTACGATCTCACGACATTCACGCAACCGGTTGACCGCATCGCCGACGAAGCGGTTTCCTGGCTCGCTCAGCCAATGGCGACCAATGGCGGCTCGCGCAAGCTTGAGGCCGAGCTTGTTTGGCGAGGATCGGTTCGAGGCGGCTAGTCCTGGAGCGCTTTTCTTCAGGCGCTTTGCCGGGCGATCAGTCGGCCTGCGAAGAGTCGATCGAGATCGCCCCCTTCGGCGCTGCCTAACACCTCGACGAGATATTCCGCCATGTCCGTCAGGGGCTGGCGGTAGGTGGTAAGCCGGTAATTGGCCCCTCCGCCTGCGGGACGTCGTCAAAACCCGTAATGGCAATGTCCTCGGGGATGCGCAGGCCGAGCTTGTGGCGGATCACATCGGTCGCGCCGATCGCCAGCGCATCGTTCTCGCAGACGAGAATGTCTGGAAGCATTGCCGCCTCGCGACCCGCGAGCGTGTTTTCGACGATCCCGGCGGCGAGTGCCGGATCATAGGCGGAGACCGAAACCGTTTCGGGTTCACTGCCGAAATGCTGGCGCCAATAGTCCATGAAGGTCTCCTTGCGCAGCAGATGCGCGGAGGACGTCCGCGGGCCGGCCAGGAACATCGGCCGGCGATAGCCGCGCTCATGCACGTAATTGGCGATTTCCTTCATGGCTTGGACATCATCGACGGCGATCGAGATCGTGTCCGGATTGCGTGACGTTCGGGCGAAGATGATGAGCTTGCGAAACCGGCGGGCGTGCAAGGCCGTGTCCAGAACCTCGTCGTCGAACTGGATGCCGATCAGGATAACCGCGTCGACACGGCGCTGGCTGGCGTTCAGCAGCGCGTGGCCGGCATCGTCGCGGCCGAGCGTGTTGACCAGCAGGATGTCCCAGCCCTCGCGCCGCAAGATGCGGGTCAGTCGCTCCATCATCACCAGCTTGTGCGGGTTGGCGAAATCGTCGATCAGCAGCGCCACCAGGTTGGAGCGGTCCGAAGCTAGGCTCGCAGCTCTGAGGTCGGGCACATAGCCCAGGCGCTCAGCCGCAATGCGCACCTTTTCCAGGCTCTTCGATGAAATCGAGGCGTCCTTGCGAAATGCACGGTTGACGGTCCAGCGAGACACGCCGGCTTCCGCGGCTACGTCGTCGGCTGTGATGTTTCCTGCGAAGGCGGGCTTCTTCTCGTCCGGCATCTCGATCTCCCGAATCCGTCGTGGATCGGTTCTCTTACATTCATAACGGTTTTTTCGGATCCTTTGAAATTAATTTTGCTCGCGTGAGCAAAATCGCTCTTGCTCACGCGAGCAAAAATTGCAATGCTTTGTCCTGAGGCGGTCGGGAGCCGCCTTTTGGGAGATTGACAGTGCTAAAAGTCGGATTGCTCGGCGCCGGCCGCATCGGTCGCATGCATGCCATCAATATTGTCGGTCACGCGCGCAGCCAGCTGGTTGCCGTGTCCGATGTGAACGAGGAGGCGGCACGGTCCTTGGCTGATGCCCACGATGCAAAAGCTACCACTTCCGAAGAGATTTTAGGCGACGCGTCGATCGACGCCGTGCTGATCGCAACCTCCACGGACACGCATTCAGACCTGATCGAAAAGGCGACGGCGGCGGGAAAGGCCGTACTGTGCGAGAAGCCGGTCGACTTGTCGCTGCAGCGTGCACAGGCCTGCCTTGACGTCGTTTCGAGAGGCGGCGTTCCGGTCATGATCGGCTTTAACCGCCGCTTCGATCCCAACTTTGCGGCGGTCAAGGCATCAATCGCCGCAGGCGAGATCGGCAAACCGGAGCTCCTGTCAGTCACGTCTTTCGATCCGGCACCGCCCCCGGTCGCCTACATCAAAGTGTCGGGCGGCCTGTTCCGCGATATGATGATTCACGATTTCGACATGGCGAACTTTCTGATGGGCGATGCGCCGAAGACGGTGCATGCCGCCGGTACTTCGATTGTCGATCCGGAAATCGGCAAGGCAGGTGATGTTGATACAGCCGTGGTGACGCTGACATATGCAGATGGACGCATCGCGGTCATCAAGAACAGCCGCCGTGCGGCCTATGGTTACGATCAGCGTGTCGAACTGCTCGGATCGGAAGGCCTGCTTACGGCCGGAAACGTGCTGGAGAACACGGTTTCCAAGGCTACCAAGCAGGGCGTCAGCAGCGCCAAGCCGGAATTCTTTTTCCTCGAACGCTACATGCGCGCCTATGTGGCGGAATGGGATGCCTTTGTCGCCGCCATTCTTGACGGGGCGACCATTCCGGTAACGCTCAAGGACGGGGTTGCGGCACTGGCGGTCGCCGAGGCGGCGACGCAATCGGTGAAATCCGGCCAGCCGGTCGCGCTCGGCGGATGAGTGGGACGGTGACGGTTAGCGCCGTCGGACAGGGAAATGCTGCGGAGCAGGGAGTGTGCCGCAGGCTTTCGGTGCCGGTCCCGCATGGCCGGATGGACGGGGCGTCTGGGAATGACGCTTTTGGAACTCAATTGGGAGGAAGTCATGAAGAAATTGCTTGCAGCCGCAGCAACGGTGGCGCTCGTCGCCGCCGCAGGTCCTGTGCTCGCCACCGACATCATCGTCGTGGCCCATGGTCAGGCGAACGACCCGTTCTGGTCGGTGGTCAAGAACGGCGCGGAAAAGGCGGCAAAGGATACCGGCGTGAACGTCGAGTTCCGCTCGCCGGAAACATTTGACATGGTCGCCATGGGGCAGCTGATCGACGCCGCCGTCAATCAGGATCCGGACGGCCTTGTCGTGTCTATCCCGGATGGCGATGCGCTCGGCCCGGCCATCAAGCGCGCCGTCGATGCCGGCATCCCTGTCATTTCAATGAATTCCGGCTCGGATGTCGCCCACAAGCTCGGTGCCAAGCTGCATGTTGGCCAGTCGGAATTCGACGCCGGCAAGGTGGCCGGAGCCAAACTCGCCGAGATGGGCGGCACGAAGGCCATCTGCGTCAACCAGGAAGTCGGCAACGTTTCGCTCGACCAGCGTTGCGCCGGTTTCACCGAAGGTTTCGGCAAGGAAGTGAAGGTCCTGCCGACCAGCAATGATCCGACCGAAGTCGAGATCCAAGGTGCGCGCGGCGCTGGAATCCGACAAGGACGTCAATGTCATCCTCTCGCTCAACGCCTCGCTGGTCGGAGAACCGGCCGTCAAGGCGGCGCAGGCACTCGGTCGCGATGACGTGCTGATCTCTACCTTCGACATGTCCGCCGGCTTCCTCAAGGATGTCGCCGATGGCAAGGCGGCCTTCTCGATCGATCAGCAGCAATATCTCCAGGGTTACCTGCCGGTCGCCTTCCTTGCCCTCAACGCGGAATACGGCCTCATGCCCGGCGGTGACGTGCCGTCCGGTCCGAACCTCGTGACCAAGGAAACGGCTGCCAAGGTCATTGATCTTTCGGCCAAGGGCATCCGCTAACCACACGGTTCACCGGGCCGCCGCGCGTCCCGCCGCGGCCCGGGTGCTGATCCAGGAGACAGGTCAATGTCCACACAGACGCTGGCGCGCGCGGACGAGCGGGTAAAATCCGAGTCCCTTGTCGCGAAACTCATGAAACGGCCGGAACTCGGCGCCATCGGGGGCGTGGTCCTCGTCACAATCTTCTTCATGATCACCGCCGACAGCACCATGTTCACGCTGTCGGGTGTGATGAACTTCATGACGCCGGCCGCCCAGCTCGGCATTCTCGGCATTGCCGCTGCGATGCTGATGATCGGCGGTGAATTCGACCTGTCGATCGGCTCCATGGTGGCCTTCGCCGGCATGATCTTCGGTGTCTTCGTCGTCAATGTCGGCATGCCGCTCATCATCGCAGTCCCGCTGACGCTCGGCATCGCCGCCGCGCTCGGCGCGACCAACGGCATGGTCGTACTGCGCACCGGCCTGCCATCCTTCATCGTCACGCTCGCCGGCCTTTTCATCCTTCGAGGGGCAGCGCTGGTCGGCCTGAAACTCTTCACCGGTGGTTCCACCCAGTTGCGCGGCATCCGCGATGCCGTCGAGGGTGATTTTCTGGCCCAGATCTTTTCCGGTGATGCCTTCGGCTTCCTGATGCGCTGGCTGGCGGAAGCCGGGATCGTTGACAGTTTCAAGTCCGGCGTGCCGAAAGTGCCGGGCATTCCGGTTGAAATCCTCTGGTTCGTCGCCTTTGCAGCGATCGCAACTTACGTCTTGCTGCGAACGCCTGCCGGTAACTGGATCTTTGCGACCGGCGGCGATGCTTTCGCGGCGCAGAATTCCGGCGTGCCGGTGCGTCGGGTCAAGATCTCGCTGTTCATGCTGACGGCGGTTGCTGCCGCCCTGGTTGCGATCATCACTGTCATCGATGCCGGCTCCACCGATGCCCGCCGCGGCTTCATGAAGGAATTCGAGGCGATCATCGCGGCCGTCATTGGCGGCTGCCTGCTGACCGGCGGTTACGGCTCCGCCATCGGTGCCTTCTTCGGTGCGATCATCTTCGGCATGGTCACGATCGGCCTGACCTACACCAAGTTCGACCAGGACTGGTTCCAGGTTTTCCTCGGCGCGATGCTGCTGCTCGCCGTCATCTTCAACAACGTCATCCGTCGACGTGTGACCGGGGAGCGCTGACAATGTCCGCACCGATCATCCATATGGAAAACATCAAGAAGCATTATGGCAATGTCATTGCGCTGAACGGTGTGACCTTCGACGTGCGCGCAGGCGAATGCCATTGCCTGCTCGGCGATAACGGCGCCGGCAAATCCACCTTCATCAAGACCATGTCGGGCGTACACAAGCCGACAGAAGGCTCCATCGCCTTCGAAGGCAGGCCGCTCTCCTTCAACAGTCCGCGCGACGCAATGGAAGCCGGTATCGCCACCGTGTTTCAGGATCTCGCCATGATCCCGCTAATGTCGGTGACACGCAACTTCTTCATGGGGCGCGAACCGACCAAGGGCAGGGGCCTGTTCAAGCGGTTCGATATCGATACCGCCAATGAGATCACCATGGCGGAGATGCGCAAGATGGGCATCAACCTGCGTGGTCCCGATCAGGCCGTCGGCACGCTGTCCGGCGGTGAGCGGCAGACCGTGGCGATCGCCCGTGCCGTCTATTTCGGGGCCAAGGTCCTGATCCTCGATGAGCCGACCTCGGCGCTCGGCGTACGCCAGACCGCCAACGTTCTCGCCACAATCAACCGGGTTCGGGCGCAGGGTATCGGCGTCGTGTTCATCTCCCACAATGTCCGCCATGCCATGGCGGTCGGTGACCGGTTCACGGTGCTCAATCGTGGCCAGACGCTCGGCACCGCAACCCGTGGCGAAATCAACGCCGCCCAGCTTCAGGACATGATGGCAGGCGGACAGGAAATGGCCGAGCTGGAAGGTTCGCTCGGCGGAACGATCTGAGGCATTTTTCATGGTACAGACGAAAACTCTGCCGGATCGTCCGCTTGGCATCGCATTGATCGGCACCGGCTTCATGGGCAAATGCCACGCCATGGCATGGCGCAATGTCGCCACCGTCTTTGGTGGTGCCCATCACCGGCTGGAAGTGCTTTCCGATGCAACGGAGGACAGTGCCGAGCGGTTTGCCCGGCAGTTCGGCTTTGCCCGCGCCACCGCGCGCTGGGAGGAAGCTGTCACCGATCCGAAGGTGGATGTGGTGTCGATCACGGCGCCGAACGGCATGCACCGACCGATGGCCGAGGCAGCATTGAAAGCCGGAAAACATGTCTGGCTGGAAAAGCCGATGGCGCTGACGCTCGGCGATGCCGAGTCGATGGCGACGGCGGCCGCCGCCCATCCAGGTCAGGCGACCATGCTCGGTTACAACTATCTCAGAAGCCCCGCTTTCCAGGCGGCGCGCAAGCTGATCGGCGACGGTGCGATCGGCAAGCCGCTGGCCTTCCGCGGGGTCTATGACGAGGACTATTCCGCCGACCCGCTCCTCCCGTGGTCGTGGCGGATGACTCACGAAGGTGGCGGACTGGGCGCGCTCGGCGATCTCGGCTGCCACCTCGTGAGCCATATGCTGGCGCTGATGGGGCCGGTCGCGGAACTGGTTGCCCAGACACAGGTCGCCGTTCCCACACGCCCGTCGCCGGATGGGCCTAAGCCGGTCGAAAACGAGGACAGCGCGCTCGCCATGCTGCGCTTTACATCCGGCGCGCATGGCTCCTTCGCTACTTCACGTGTCGCTCGTGGTCGAAAATGCCGGCTGCAATGGGAGGTTCATGGCAGTGGCGGGACGATTGTCTTCGATCAGGAGAACATGAACGAGCTTTGGGTGCACCGATCTGGCGAGGCCGGTTTCACGCGCCACCTGACCGGGCCGGATCAGCCCGATTTTGCAGCCTTCTGCCCGGCACCGGGGCACAATTTTGGTTTCAACGAACAGAAGGTGGTCGAGGCGCGTGATCTGCTGGTGGCGATCGCCGGTGGGGTGAATGCAGGCCCGGATTTCGCGCAGGGGCTGGAGATCGAAAAGGTCATCCACGCCATGGCGGCTTCAAACGGCAGCACAATTCGCATCGAAAGGCAGACGACATGACGAAGAAACTCGACGTCATCACCATCGGCCGCGCCGGCGTCGATCTTTACGGGGCGCAGATCGGCGGGCGTCTGGAGGATATGGGCTCGTTCGAGAAATATATCGGTGGTTCGCCCACCAACATCGCCTGCGGCAGCGCGCGGCTCGGATTGAAGACGGCCTTGATCAGCCGGGTCGGCAACGAGCACATGGGGCGCTTCATCCTCGAGCAGTTGAAGCGCGAGGGGTCTCGACCGAGGGCGTGAAGACCGATCCCGAGCGTCTGACGGCACTGGTCATCCTCGGCATTCGCGACGACAGCCAATTTCCGCTGATTTTTTATCGCGAAAACTGCGCCGACATGGCGCTGTGTGAAGACGATATCGACGAGGATTTTATCGCGTCTGCCCGCGCTGTCGTCGTCACCGGCACGCATCTGAGCAATACGCGCACCGAAGCCGCCGTCCTCAAGGCGCTGAAACTGGCCCGCAAGCATGGCCTGCGTACGGCGCTCGACATCGACTATCGCCCCAATCTCTGGGGCGTAGCTGGCCATGATGATGGCGAAAGCCGGTTTGTCGAAAGCGCCAGGGTCACGGCCCGGCTGCAGACAAGCCTGCACCTGTTCGACCTGATCGTCGGCACCGAAGAGGAATTTCATATCGCCGGCGGCTCCACCGATACTCTGGAGGCATTGCGTGCTGTGCGCAAGGTGAGTGCTGCAACGCTGGTGTGCAAGCGCGGTCCGCTCGGCGCCACGGCTTTCGAGGACACCATTCCAGCAAGCCTTGATGACGGCCAGAGCGGGCAGGGTTTCCCGATCGAAGTCTTCAACGTGCTCGGTGCCGGTGACGGCTTCTTTTCCGGCCTGTTGCGCGGCTGGATGACCGGTGAGGACTGGCAGACATCGCTGAAATTCGCCAATGCCTGCGGTGCCTTTGCCGTTAGCCGCCATGGCTGCACGCCGGCCTATCCAAGTTTTGAGGAACTGCAGTTTTTCCTGAAACGTGGCGTGGTTAGGCCCGATCTTCGGAATGATCCGGAGCTAGAGCAGTTACATTGGTCGACAACGCGGCAAAGGCGGGTGGATGGCGACTGGTCGACCATGCGTGTCTTTGCCTTCGATCATCGTGTGCAACTGGAGCAGATGCCGGGTTACACCCTGCAAAAGGGCGCGGCCTTCAAGGAACTTTGTCTGCAAGCAGCACTTCGCGTGCAGGCCGGCAATCAGGGGTACGGCATTCTCTGCGACAATCGCATCGGCCGCTCTGCGCTGCATCGCGCTTCCGGTTCGGGCCTGTGGATCGGCCGCCCGGCGGAATGGCCAGGGTCGCGGCCGCTGACACTCGAGCCGGAACTGGGCACGGATTGCGGCACGCTTTCGGAATGGGCGCGTGAGGATATCGTCAAGGTTCTGTGCTTCTGCCATCCGGATGATGACGCGGCAACGCGTGCCGGGCAGGAGGCGACGGTCAAAAGACTGTTTGAAGCAGCACGGCGCAATCGGCTGGAATTCCTGCTGGAAATTATTCCGTCGAAGGTTGGCGCTACCGATGACACCACCGTCGCGACATTGATCCATCAGTTTTATGCGGCCGGCATCTATCCCGACTGGTGGAAGTTAGAACCGATGAAGACCGCGGCGGGCTGGCGGAACGCCATTGCCGCCATCGAGGCGCATGACGGGTTTACGCGCGGCATCGTCGTGCTCGGTCTGGATGCGCCGGAGACGGAACTGTCCGCCAGTTTCGAGGTCGCGGCACAGTTCGATCTGGTCAAGGGTTTTGCGGTCGGCCGCACAATCTTTGGGGATGCCGCGCGGCGCTGGCTTGCCGGTGAGATGACGGATGCCGATGCGGTGGAGGAGATGGCGAAACGCTACCAACGTCTCTGCGCTATCTGGGACAAAGCAAGGGAAAAGGCACAGGAGCAGGCGGCATGAGCACGATAAAACTCACGGCGGCGCAGGCCATGGTAAAATGGCTGGCCGCGCAGATGGCCGAGGACGGTGAACGGTTTGTCGATGGCGTCTGGGCGATCTTTGGCCACGGCAATGTCGCCGGTCTCGGTGAGGCCCTGCAGAA
The DNA here is from genome assembly GCF_030323265.1 of Terrirhizobium terrae. Classification (GTDB taxonomy): domain Bacteria; phylum Pseudomonadota; class Alphaproteobacteria; order Rhizobiales; family Rhizobiaceae; genus Neorhizobium. The sequence goes on along the minus strand of NZ_CP104991.1, from coordinate 773,695 downwards.
AGCCGGCAACAGCCTGCCGACATGGCGCGGCCAGAACGAACAGACCATGGCGCATGCGGCCATTGCCTATGCCAAGGCGAAAAAACGTCGGCACGTGCAGGCCGTTACCTCGTCGATCGGGCCGGGTGCCACAAACATGGTGACGGCGGCAGCACTCGCGCATGTCAACCGCCTGCCGGTTCTGCTCATCCCCGGCGACGTTTTTGCCAACCGTCGCCCCGATCCGGTTTTGCAGCAGGTCGAGGATTTCGATGATGGCACCGTGTCGGCCAACGACTGCTTTCGTCCGGTCAGCCGGTATTTTGACCGCATCACTCGCCCGGAACAGCTTCTGACGGCTTTGCCGCGAGCGTTGCGGGTGATGACCGATCCCGCCAGTTGCGGGCCGGTGACGCTCTCCTTCTGCCAGGATGTGCAGGCGGAAGCCTATGACTGGCCGGAGCCATTTTTCGAGCCAAAAGTCTGGCGCATCCGCCGACCCGAACCGGATGCCCGTGATCTCGATGACGTCGCGGCGCTGATCCGAACGGCGAAAAATCCGGTCATCGTTGCCGGAGGTGGCGTGATCTACAGTGATGCCGAACAGGATCTTGCCGATTTCACCACGCGCCATGCCATCCCGGTGATCGAAACGCAGGCCGGCAAGTCGGCGCTGCCCCAAAACCATCCGATGAATTTTGGCGCTGCCGGTGTCGATGGTTCGGCCGCCGCCAATGCGCTGGCCCGCAAGGCCGATCTGTTGATCGGCGTCGGCACCCGCTTTCAGGACTTTACCACCGGCTCATGGTCGCTGTTCGAAGCGGAAGGGCGAAAGCTCATCTCCATCAATGTTCAGGCTTATGACGCCGACAAGCACGGTGCGATCGGTCTCGTGGCTGATGCCAAGGCGGCGTTGGCGGCGCTCTCTCAAAAACTTGGAGACCATCGCGCGCCGGAGCCGGATGTCGCCTCCCGCGCGGCGTGGCTTTCCGCTGTTGATCGCCATTGCGCGGCACCGACGGAAGAAGGTTTGCCGAGCGATGCGCAGGTGATCGGTGCGGTGCAACGTGCAACCGGTGAAAACGCCATCGCCATGTGTGCCGCCGGCACCATGCCGGGCGCGTTAAAGCTTCTGTGGCAGCCGAGCCAGGGCGGTTACCACATGGAATACGGCTATTCCTGCATGGGCTACGAGATCGCCGGCGCGATGGGATTGAAGCTGGCGCTGCCGGAGCGCGAGGTGATCTGCTTCGTTGGCGATGGTTCCTACATGATGGCCAATTCGGAACTGGCGACCGCTGTCATGCGCCGTGTGCCGTTCACCGTCGTCCTGACCGATAACAGAGGTTACGGTTGCATCAACCGCCTTCAGCGCGGCACCGGCGGCGAAGCGTTCAACAATCTCTACCGGGATTGCAATATCGAGCAGCAGCCGGAGATTGATTTCGTTGCGCATGCCGGCGCGATGGGCGCTTTCGCTGTGAAGGCGAGGGATATTGCCGATCTCGAAACGCAGATCGCCAATGCCCGTTCTCGCGACATCCCGACCGTCATCGTTATCGATACCGACCCGACTGATGGTCCGGGTTTCGGCGATGCGGGCCATTGGTGGGATGTCGCCGTGCCGGAAGTGGGCACGACCGACAAGCTGAAACAGGCCTACGCAAGCTATCTGGCAAACGCGGCGCGGCAGAACACTGTGAATTGAGGACTTAAAGATGATCCGCTTCGGCACCAATCCCATCGCCTGGGCCAATGACGACGACCAGAGCCTCGGCGCCAACATCCCGACCGAACAGATACTGCGCGAGGCGAGTGAGATCGGCTTCGACGGTATCGAGAACGGTCACCGCTGGCCGAACGAGCCGCAGGCACTGAAGGACCTACTGGGTTCCTATCACCTAGCTTTCGTGTCCGGCTGGTATTCGCTCAACCTGCTGACGCAATCCGTCGAGGACGAGAAAAAACCATCCAGCCGCATCTGGACAAGCTCAAGCACAATAGTTGTACGGTCTGCATCGCCTGCGAAACCTCCAACAGCGTGCAGGGCTTGAACGTGCCGCTGTCGCAAAGCCCGGTTCTATCGGATACGGACATGAAAGTGTTTGGCGCCAAGGTCGAAGAACTGGCCGCTTTCACCGCAAGCCAAGGCATTGCCCTCGTCTACCACCATCATATGGGCACGGTGGTCGAGACGCCGGAGCAGATCGACGCATTTATGGCAGCGACAGGCCCGCAAACGAAACTGCTGTTCGATGCCGGGCATTGCTATTTTGGCGGTAACGGCCGTGATCCGGCGCCGGTTCTTGCGCGTCATGTGGATCGTGTTCGTCACTTCCATGCGAAGAACGTCAGGCCTGCCATCATGCGCCAGGTGCGTGAGGAAGGCCTTTCCTTCATGGACGGCGTGCGTGCCGGCGTGTTTACCGTGCCCGGTGACGAAGAGGGCGGCGTGGAATTCGAGCCTCTGCTGCGGATCTTGAAAAATGCCGGTTACGATGGCTGGATCGTCATCGAGGCCGAGCAGGACCCGGATGTCCGCAACCCCTTCCAATACCAGTCGCTCGGCCTGAAGACGTTGAAGGCCACTGCCACTAGGACCGGTCTCGCCTGAGGAACGAAAAGCAGGAGTTTTGACATGCCCAACCTTCTCCATCGCCCATTCGGCAAACACGGCAAGGTGCACGAGATGACGCCCGCGAGCGCCGGATGGCGTTATGTCGGGTTCTCTCTCTATCGCTTGCGTGCAGGCGAGACGGTGGCAGAAGTGACGGGCGACCGCGAGGTCATTCTGGTCATGGTCGAGGGCAAGGCGAAACTGGAAGGTGGCGGCAAGGTTTGGGGTGTGCTCGGCGAACGCATGAGCGTCTTTGAAAAATCGCCGCCGCATTGCCTCTATCTGCCCAATGGTAGCGACTGGAAAGCCGTGGCTGAGACGGATTGCGTGATCGCGGCCTGCTCAGCGCCGGGCCAGGGAGGTCACGAGGCCCGTCGGATCGGACCGGACGGTATCACCCTCACCCAGCGCGGCGAGGGTACGAACACCCGCTACATCAACAATATCGCCATGGAAAACGAGGATTATTGCGACAGCCTTCTGGTGACCGAAGTGTTCACCCCGGCGGGTCACTGGTCGAGTTATCCGAGCCACCGCCACGACGAGGACGATTTCCCGCGCATCACCTATCTGGAAGAAACCTATTACCACCGCCTCAACCCGGCCGATGGTTTCGGTATCCAGCGGGTCTATACCGACGACCTGCAATTGAACGAAACGATGGCCGTGCATGATGGCGATGTTGTCTGCGTTCCGCGTGGGCATCACCCCTGTGGCGCACCGCACGGTTTCGAGATGTATTATCTGAACGTCATGGCCGGCCCCTTGCGCAAATGGCGTTTTGTCGCGGCGCCTCCGGTCGAGCACCTGATGCGCTAACCTCCCTTCAATCGGGATGATGATAATGGATCAACCGTTTACGCTGGCCGCCTGCGCGGAAATGCTCTGGTGCGATCGTCCGATCGAGTGGCGTTGCGCGCAGCTCAAGGAACTGGGCTTCCAGGTCGGACTATGGAACTGGCCGGATCACGATCTCACAGCGCTGAAAAAATCAGGCGCGACCTTTTCCATCATGAACGGTTATCTGACGGGCCGCCTTGCCGATGATGAAGGTGCCGACGAATTGCTGCGCTCGGCCCGCGAAACGGCGCAGGTCGGC
>NZ_CP104991.1:0-765000 GCF_030323265.1 Terrirhizobium terrae | reverse complement strand
GGCCAATCAAACTCGGAGATAGCTGGTTCTCCGCGAAATCTATTTAGGTAGAGCGTCGACCGAATACCCCAGGGGGTAGAGCACTGGATGGGCTATGGGGACTCACCGTCTTACTGATCCTAACCAAACTCCGAATACCTGGGAGTACTAGTCGGCAGACACACGGCGGGTGCTAACGTCCGTCGTGAAGAGGGCAACAACCCTGACCTCCAGCTAAGGTCCCCAAGTCATGGCTAAGTGGGAAAGGATGTGAGGATCCCAAAACAACCAGGATGTTGGCTTAGAAGCAGCCATCATTTAAAGAAAGCGTAACAGCTCACTGGTCTAAATAAGGGTCTTTGCGCCGAAAATGTAACGGGGCTAAAGCCATGCACCGAAGCTGAGGATGTGGATTTATCCACGTGGTAGCGGAGCGTTCCGTAAGTCTGTGAAGGGGACCCGTGAGGGCCCCTGGAGATATCGGAAGTGCGAATGTTGACATGAGTAACGACAAAGAGGGTGAGAGACCCTCTCGCCGAAAGACCAAGGGTTCCTGCTTAAAGTTAATCTGAGCAGGGTTAGCCGGCCCCTAAGGCGAGGCAGAAATGCGTAGTCGATGGGAACCACGTTAATATTCGTGGGCCTGGTGGTAGTGACGGATCGCGTAGCTTGTTCAGACTTATTGGATTGTCTGGGCAGGGAAGCGGTTCCAGGAAATAGCTCCACCGTATAGACCGTACCCGAAACCGACACAGGTGGTCAGGTAGAGTATACCAAGGCGCTTGAGAGAACTATGCTGAAGGAACTCGGCAAATTGCACGCGTAACTTCGGAAGAAGCGTGACCCCTTTTACGCAAGTGGATTGGGGTGGCACAGACCAGGGGGTAGCGACTGTTTATCAAAAACACAGGGCTCTGCGAAGTCGAAAGACGACGTATAGGGTCTGACGCCTGCCCGGTGCTGGAAGGTTAAGAGGAGGGGTGCAAGCTCTGAATCGAAGCCCCAGTAAACGGCGGCCGTAACTATAACGGTCCTAAGGTAGCGAAATTCCTTGTCGGGTAAGTTCCGACCTGCACGAATGGCGTAACGACTTCCCCGCTGTCTCCAGCATAGACTCAGTGAAATTGAATTCCCCGTGAAGATGCGGGGTTCCTGCGGTTAGACGGAAAGACCCCGTGCACCTTTACTATAGCTTTACACTGGCATTCGTGTCGGCATGTGTAGGATAGGTGGTAGGCTTTGAAGCGGGGACGCCAGTCTTCGTGGAGCCATCCTTGAAATACCACCCTTATCGTCATGGATGTCTAACCGCGGTCCGTCATCCGGATCCGGGACAGTGTATGGTGGGTAGTTTGACTGGGGCGGTCGCCTCCGAAAGAGTAACGGAGGCGCGCGATGGTGGGCTCAGACCGGTCGGAAATCGGTCGTCGAGTGCAATGGCATAAGCCCGCCTGACTGCGAGACTGACAAGTCGAGCAGAGACGAAAGTCGGTCATAGTGATCCGGTGGTCCCGCGTGGAAGGGCCATCGCTCAACGGATAAAAGGTACGCCGGGGATAACAGGCTGATGACCCCCAAGAGTCCATATCGACGGGGTTGTTTGGCACCTCGATGTCGGCTCATCGCATCCTGGGGCTGGAGCAGGTCCCAAGGGTTTGGCTGTTCGCCAATTAAAGCGGTACGTGAGCTGGGTTCAGAACGTCGTGAGACAGTTCGGTCCCTATCTGCCGTGGGTGTAGGAATATTGACAGGATCTGTCCCTAGTACGAGAGGACCGGGATGGACATATCTCTGGTGGACCTGTTGTCGTGCCAACGGCATAGCAGGGTAGCTATATATGGAAGGGATAACCGCTGAAGGCATCTAAGCGGGAAACCCACCTGAAAACGAGTATTCCCTATCAGGGCCGTGGAAGACGACCACGTTGATAGGAGGCGTGTGGACGTGCAGCAATGCATGAAGCTTAGCCTTACTAATAGCCCGATTGGCTTAATCGTTCTCATTGACCATGCTCATCGAGCGCCGTAAGGCGCGAAGATGAAGCCATGACGTGTTCTAAAGACCATCGCCAGTTCGTCTGGCTCCCTTGCTCGAGGTCGAGCGGGGCAGCCATACAGAACGACAGTTCGTCGCCAATCGTTTGGCGGCCCGTCCGGAGCGCTACGCGCGTCAGGACAAAACAAAGGCGATGTTCCGAAAATCCAGCTTCTCATCACATTCCGACGTCGCCGTCGGAACATTGCCCTTAAACGACCTGGTGGTCATGGCGGGGCGGCCGCACCCGTTCCCATTCCGAACACGGCCGTGAAACGCCCCAGCGCCAATGGTACTCCGTCTTAAGACGCGGGAGAGTAGGTCGCTGCCAGGTCTTTTAAAGGCAATGCACGCACAAGCGTGAAAACAATCTTCTCGACACTCCTCGGCCCAAGCCGAATACCGATTGGGCCGCAATAGCGGCCCTTCGTCGTTTGCAGAACATTACGAAATAAGGATGGATCGCAGGCTTTAGCCGGTGCCCGCCTTACAGGAGACAACGAGCTTCGCTCGTTGCTCCGGCAGTGCCCGTCACAGCTTCGCTGTGACACACTCGCGCAAGCCAAAGGCTTGCGCTCGTCGCGGGGTGGAGCAGCCCGGTAGCTCGTCAGGCTCATAACCTGAAGGCCGCAGGTTCAAATCCTGCCCCCGCAACCAATATCCCTTCTCCCCAACACGTCGACAGAACAACTACCGCTGCCGCCAAAACATCAGCTGCAACGGCGATCATCAACATCCCCCGCGACATGAACTACGAATAAACGCCGTGGAGGGCAGAACGGTTGGGTCGCGAAAGAACAGACGGGCGAGGAAATTGACGCTGCCGTATATTCAGTCAGCGATAGGAGGCCGGTTCGCATTCGGTGTTGTGCGCGGTGCTCGAAGCGCGTCACACAATATATCAGCAGCTTCGCGAGGGCCCCGATCCGCCAGGGGTTGAAGTCCTGAGCTATGGACGTGTCAGGCCGAAACCACCGATTGGAGATTGATCTGTCTTGGTTCCCGCTTTGTGGCGGGGGTTCGGGGCAAGAAGGGAGCCAAGATGCCTATCTCACACATACGAGAACTCTTGGCTGCGGCGGAGAAATGGTTTCGCTGAGCCGCCGCTCCGGTCTTGAATATCGTTATCGCCAATCTCATCTATCAGTCACCACCCACATTGCCGACGGCCTGCAGCGACCATGATGTTCGCGCGTTTGCTGTCGGGGGTAACGAGGGCGCTCCTCATGACGGGTCGAGCGCCCTCGGTTTGTCTTCGGCGGTTGATCGGATTCAGGCGAAGTCGCCAACCGTGCCGACGCTGAACACGACCTCCGGCTCTCCTCCTCGCCAACGACAGGATCGTTATCCCGTCTCCAGACAACCACGCCTGCATGTCTGCGCGCCAGATCTCCGGCCTCGTCAATTGCCGATGCCTCACTGGCGGCGGCCTGCGGTGCAAATGCCTGGATGGCCTGATCCCGGTCGTCGAGGTCGAAGGCCACGAGGTATACCGTAGTGAATGTTCCAGGCATGTAGGTTTCCTTATTGCGGTGGCTGACCGTTGGAGGCGGATATGCCGCCATCCACCGGCAGATTGACCCCGGTCACGAAGCGCGCATCATGGCTTGCCAAGAACGCGATGACTGCGGCGACGGCCTCAGGCTTTCCCGGCCCTTCAAGCGCAAACCGCTCATTGAACTTGGCGATCAGCTTTTCGTCGCCGGTCATGTCCTCGGTCATCCCGGTCTTGGTGAAGCTCGGGCACACTGCGTTTACGCGAACGCCGTCCTTGCCGTGGTCCATTGCCATCGCGCGCGTCAAGTTGGTGACGCCGCCTTTCGCTGCATTATAGGCCGCCATGCCCCAGTCGCCGCCGGTGCCCGATACGGAGGACACGTTGACGATCGATCCGGCAGAGGATTTCAGGTGGGGAAGTGCGGCGCGCGAAGCGAAGAAGACGCCATCGAGGTCCGTGGTCATCACGTGACGCCAGTCCTCGGTGGAGAGCGCTCCGACATCTCCCTCGGCGACGACACCAGCATTGTTGACCAGAGTGTCGATGCGACCGAATTTGTCCGCCGTCTGTGAGACAAGCGCTTCGACATCGCTTTCGACAGAAATATCGGCTTCGATGATGAGTACCCGGTCAGAAGGGTAGGGCTTTGCGACATCTTCGAGCTTGGATTTCGTCCGACCTACGAGCGCAACCTTTGCGCCCTCCTCGAGAAATCGCTCGGCGGTCGCCTTGCCGATACCCGAGCCCGCCCCGGTCACGATGACGACCTTGTCCACGAAACGCTGCATAAAGTTCTCCTTGGAGTGCGATGGCCTCCCGGGTCGGGGAACGGAGCCGGACGAGGGTTGTTCCAAGGAATTCATCGGAACAATTCAGCAACCCATCCTGTTTGAATGAGCCAATCAAAAACACGGAGGATACGATTATGGACCACACCAATCACGTACGCCTGACCCAGACTGAGCTTACCCCGGCCATCCTCGAAGGTGCCACAATCTACGGCGCAGATGACCACAAGGTCGGCAAGCTGGACCACGTCCACGGCTCCGGCATGGGCAGCCAGGCCATCATCGATGTCGGCGGGTTCTTAGGGATCGGTGCCAAGCCGGTTGCTGTTCCGCTGTCCGACCTCGAGTTCATGCGCGACGAGGATGGCGACGTCCATGCCGTCACGACCTGGACCAAGGACCAGCTTAAGGACATGCCTGAGCACAAGCACTGAGATGACAAGAGCCCGGCCTCAGCGCCGGGCTCTTCGCTTGACCACGCGATGCAAATACATTCCTGGAATTGCAGTGATCGTCGCTCCGACCACGACCTATCCGAAGCCGCCGTTTGACAAACCTAAGGCTTCACAATCGTGTCAGCCAATCGAAAATTACCCGGGCGACGCGATGCTGTTGTCGTTTCCACAGCTCTCGAATTCTAGAGTTGGATCAACGACATACCTAGTTCGCTTCGCTTTCGTCGGACTTTCGCAGACGCAGGGCGTGTCGGCGAAGGCCACCGGCCCGCAGCAATGTGCTCAGCCACTTTCTATCCCAGAAAGGAACGCTGGCGAAAAGATCGTGATCCGACAGCGTGTCGCGCATCATCCGCGCGACCACCTATACAGGCGTTCCATCTCAGGAGCTCTTCTCGCGAAATGCCATGAATGGATTGAGCCTCATCCGACCAGTCGGTCCAGTCTGGGGCAGGCAGGAAAACGATTGCCCATCTCCAACACCCAATTTACTTCGACTAAATCACTCGTCTTCGACAACGAAGAGGCCTCAAAATCAATGGGTACGGTCATGCTACAATCCGTTTCGCGGTTGCCGCTTACCGCTGCCGTCGGACCATGCCCCAAGCGACTAAATCAGCGGTCTTCGCGCATCGAGGTCTTTCACACACCGGGCGCGGAGCCAGCGTCTCGGTCGGCGGCGAAGCCAACGTCGATCCGCTGGCAGATTTGCCTTAGCGCCGTGCGCAAACCTTCCTCGTAAGTCGGGTGATAGATCGGTAGCTCAAGCAAGTGCATCGCCGTTTGCCCATGTTCAATTGCCCAGGCAATCAGATGGGCGAGGTGTTCCGCCTCAGGCGCTGCCAGTGTCCCACCGGTCAGCTTGCCACTCTTGTCTGCGTACAGGCGGACAAGCCCGGCATTGCGGCCGTCCACTTTCGCCCGACCCTGGTCGGAAAAGTCAGTTTCGCCGACGATGCTGTCATCATCGGCTGGCTCTCCGATCGACGCGCTTGGCGGATCCGTGAAGGTAATTGCCAGTGGCGTCGATCGCTTTGATGGTTTGACCGCGGGAAACCGTGCCGCATTGTGTCCGGCGATGGCACCCTCGGCGGATGCTTCGTGCAAAACTGGTGCATCATGATCGCAGTCGCCTGCTAGGAAGATCGGAGAGGATCCGCATTGCATTGTCGTACGATCGAATACCGGTACGCCGTGCTCGTCGAGCTCAAGACCGGCCTTCTCCAGTGCCAGTCCCTCCACGTTTGGCGGTCGGCCGGCGGCGGCAAGGACGTGACTGAACCGTCGTTTGCCGCTTGACGCACCCGACCACGAAACCTCGATTTCGTTACCCACTTGGGACGCCGAGACGGTGGTGCCGAGGCGGAGATGAAACTCGGCTTCGAGAAGAGGACGCAGCGAGTTTACGACGGCTTCATCCTTGAGAGCCGCAATTGTATTGCCTTCATCGAAAACCTCGACATCCACACCGAGGCGCGCAAATGCCTGGGCAAGTTCCAAGCCGAGCGGCCCCGCACCAATCACCGCAAGCGATACCGGGAGATCAGCAAGTTCAAAGACTGTCTCATTGGTCAGAACATGGCCGAGCCCTTCAAAAGGCTTCGGGATAGCCGTTCGGGAGCCCGTTGCGACGACGATCGCTTTGGCCACTACACGGTCTTCATCTACGGCCAGAACGCCAGGTTCAACGAAGTACGCCTTTCCCTTAAGCCTCACGCCCTCGGGGATATCGTCCAAGGACTTGAGCGTCGATGCAACAAACGCATCGCGCAGCTTTCGTACGCGTCTCATCACTGCCTGTCCGTCGATTTCCACAGTCCCCGCATGAACGCCGAACTCTGCTGCGCCCGCGATGGCATGCGCTTTTTTCGACGCCGCGATCAGCAATTTCGAGGGCATGCAGCCAACCGATGCACAAGTCGTACCAGCAAAACGATCGTCGATAAGCAATGTCTGGGCGCCGGCGCGTCTGGCGCTTCGCTCAGCGGAAAGCCCCGCAGTACCAGCTCCAATGATCGCGACGTCACAGCTCCGATCTGACACGTATTGTATCCTCTACATTTCTTGATTTTCCGGGACAGGGGAACAGTCCTGCTGTTCGGTTCGTTCCGCCGTCATGGCGATTTTAAAATGAGAGGAAATCATGAAATCTCGACCGCAAAACCGCGACCATCACGAAACACATCGGTTCGCTCCCCAAGCCTCCAGCAAAAATGCTGGCACCCAGCCCGATATCGTCCCTGCGAATGAGGAAACGGAAGGCGCGACGGGAGCACTGGAGACACCGACCACGCCTCCCGAGATGACGAAGGATGGCAAACCGGAAAGCAACAAGGAAGGGAAGAGCTGATGAGCACGGGAAAGCCAAGGCTTGTCGGTCTCAATCATATTGCTCTGGAGGTTGGTGATATTGAGCAAGCGCTCCATTTTTATGGAAGCATATTTTCCTTCAAATTGCGCGGTTGTCACAAAGACGATGACGGACAGCCGGATATGGCCTTTATCGACATGGGAGATCAGTTCCTGGCTCTGAGCCGAGGGCGTCATCAGGCTCCGGATCAGAGCCGACATTTCGGACTGGTAGTAGACGATCGATCGAAAGTCAGATCGCTCGCGGAAGCCGCCGGAGCCACTATGCTCGCCGGACGCTTTCTTGACTTTCTTGACCCGTGGGGCAATCGCGTCGAGGTCGTCGAATATGGAGATCTTCAATTCGCAAAGACGCCAGGCGTGCTGAGATCGATGGGGCTGCACCTGCAGAAGAGCTCGCGAGCGCAAAAGGAGATTGGTGAAAAAGGTATGGCCTGAATGTCACCGACGTCTGTTCAGCGGAGATCCTTGCACATGAAAAGAGAGCCGCCGACCCAGCCGGGGGATCTTCAATATCCAAATATGGAAGGAGCCGTCGAATGATCGTTTGCCTTGCGGAACCGCTGCCGTCAGCAGATGATTGCCGATCATAAAAAGAACACCGCCGAACTGAGGACGCTGCTAACCGCGGGGAGGTTGGTGCATTAAGTGGTCGCCCGCAACCGAGCCCCCTAGGAGCGTCGATATCCGAATAGAGGCATACGGGCGGATCATATTGGCCCGTCATCTTGCACCGTAGCAACCTGCTTCCCATCTCGACCTCCGAAACTCGGAGTTCCGATATGGCAGGCGACCGCCAACATTCGATTTCTGATCTACTGATCGAGATTATACCGCCCGAACGAGACGACAGCCGCATCGGTACGCGGACCTGTCTGTGCTGCGAACGGCCTCGTCCAGCGTCCTACATGGACGACGACGGCTGCGGTATTTGCGAGGAATGCCTTGCTCCATGATCTTGCCCCCGATGTTCCTACAGAATTCAGGACAGCGGTTGGTCGGCTCCTCGACGGTTACACGGTCGGGTCTTTCTCCGGTCGCGCTTGGGGTGTGACCGTCAAACGGTCGAAGGACTGCCGCCGCACGTGGCTATTTGCGGAAGAGCTTGGTGGAAGCAATTTTGTCAGCTTCACTCTCTACGTCCTATCCGGAGGTCGCTGGCTGCTAAAGCCTTGCGAGATGTCATCGTCGAAGGTGCTTGAGTTCGTCGTTGGTTTCGTGCCGGAGGCGGGGCTACAAAGTCGCAAATATGGGCCAGTTCCGTTGCTGTCGTGAGCTAAAGCAATCCTTATCGCTGACCGGGGAACCGGCGATCGCGGACGTAGTTCATCATCCTGAGAGAGGCCGATGAGTGTCTCTCCTCAAAACGTCAAGGGAGTGAAAAATGTCTGACGAGAACAGAATTCGCGAGGCAGCCTATGCAAAATGGGAAGCCGAAGGACGGCCTGACGGTGAACATGAAAGACACCGGCGGGAAGCGAGCGAAGAGCACGGATCTTCCTCAGGAATCCCTCAGACGTGGTCTGCCGATCACGGAGGCGGGGTTGGGGCTTCTGGACGGTCATCGAAGAATGAAGGCGAGGGCATTCGCCCAGAGGATCTCAACTCGGAGAACGATCAAGGCGCGACCTGATCGGCTCGTCGGCTAAAGAAAAGCCGGGCCCATGCTTGGACCCGGCTTCGATGATCAAAGTAAGGAGACTTACTTCACGTAAACCGTCTTGCCGCCATTGGCCGCAGTCTGAACAGCGACCACATTGTTGATCTGGACGTTGTCCTTCTCAAGCGCCTCCATCAATGCCGGGTCGGACTGGACCTGTTCCTGCGCGGCCTTGGTCAGTTCCGGGGTCGGAGAGGTCACTTCAACTGGCGGGGTCGTGCCGCTACCCGAGGCGGGCGGGTTCGCAACATTTACGATGGTGATGTCGGATGCCGACGGCGCAGGAGCCGTCACGCTCGTGTCCTGTGCATAAGCGCCAGCGGCGAATGTCGAGGCCGAAATCATAGCGGCGAGTGCGAGAACCTTTTTCATATCGTATCTCCTGCAATTTTGTTTTGTTCACAGTGGGAGAACATTCGCAGAGATGATTGGTTTCGAGAAAAACAACGTCTTCTCAATTAGTTGAGGTTCCATCACGTAGCAGTGAGAACGTAGTGCTCAAATGACGATTACATAAGGGCACCCAGATCGAGAAATCGCTGTCCCCGCCCGGCGGACTGCTCTCCCAAGACATGCACTCGGAAGGCTTTGCCTTGCGCTTTGAGTTCCTCCGCGGTTTTCAGCGCATCCGGATACGATAGCTTCGGTTCGCCGCGCGTATCTTCACCGTCGGGATCGTTAGAGCTGAGCGCGATCACATGATAAGTCGCTGCCATGTATTTCACCTTCTATCTTTCTGGGGGATGTCAGCCTTCGTTTCCATCGGAAACGAAGTTTCCAGGCATCTCCTCTCGTGCCGCCTGAAGCGCCTCTATCTCGTCAAGCCATTTGGTCTTCAGCACGTCCCGCATCGCAAGAGCGACCTCAGCCGTGCTCCAGTCCCCATCCGCCATTTCGACCATCATTGACGTCAGCTTTGCCTCGACGATTTCGTGCAGCTCCGTGTCGGATCCATTCGGCTCATCACGCATGTGGTTATCCTCACCCATAGGGGTATCGTCAGCCTGAACAACGCAAGCGGCTATCCGCAGCGATGGAGTAGATGCCCTCGAGTACATTCCGGTCTGGGACGCGGTCGTCGGACATGGCAAGCAATGACGCGCGGCAAATACGCTTATTCGACGATGCCTTGCACCTGCGCATCACGAAGTCGTAGAGATCATATCCCGAAAGGCCTCGGCCAAGACCTTGGACCAGGACTTCGTAGACGCTGAAAAGCTTCTTGCCCATGGCAACCTCCAATCCGATATCCCAACCGGTATTCGCGCTCTAACGCTGGAGGCACGTTTCAGTTGCGAGAACGTCTGCGAGCCATCGGGCTTTCTATACGTGCGGTCGGGAGAAGATAACTGCTGACGATCTCTAGGAAACGAATTCCTCGTCATGCGGCTGGCCATCCACAACGCCAACCAGCAAGAACTCAGCTCTCTTCGTAGAGGAGAGCATTTAGGCATTCGATGCGCACCAAGAACGCCAATGCGGTTCGCAATCAGCGCTCATGGAGACGTGAGTCCCGGCAAAGAAAATTCGGAACCATCAATGCAGTTGGTCGTTCCTTGGCGCCACGGAATTCCGTGAGAACAATAACATACGAGGAAACTTTCATGAAGACCATTATCGCTGCTGCGTTCGCTCTCGCTTCGATGAGCACTGCTGCCCTCGCGCAACAGCCCGCGGCTTCTGGCGAGCAGCCAGCCGCTCCGGGTGTCGCTGCGTCAGGCGCAGATGCGACCATGGTTGGCCCCGGCATCACGATGGGGATGGCTGCAACGACACCGCTCAAGACGGTCGAAATCAAGGATACCGACCTTGTGACGTCAAACCTGGTAGGACTGAATATCTACAACAAGGAAAACGAAGAGGTCGGCGAAATCTCGGACGTCGTCATCGGCAATGGCAAGTCGGTGATCGGTGTGATCGCCAGCGTCGGCGGTTTCCTCGGCTTGGGCTCCAGCTATGTTGTTATCGACCCCGCTTCTATGGCGCTGGCCGATGACAACGGCACCTGGAAAGCATACGTCGATACCAACAAGGACGACCTCTCGAAGGCTCCGAAGTTCGACTACGACAAGCTGAAGAAATGATCGTTGTAAATCTGCGAACGGCGACCACGGATGTACTGGCGCTGGTTGCGATTGAGGAGGGCGGCAGCAATGCCGCCTTTTTCTCGTGAGTTGCAGCGGTTTCTGTCATCGAAAGCCAGAGAAACTGGGCAGGTCGCGCGAATTTCCGCCACTGAGTTGGGCAGGGCCGAAGCGCGATTGAAAATCAACTCGATAGCCTGACGGCTTTAAGGCCTCAGTCGTTCGGATTGACCGCCTCTACAGCCGGTGCGTCACGCGTTTCGCCGGGCTTCAATACGAATGTGTAAACGCCCGCGATGACGAGACCAATCACCAGAATGGCCGCGACATTAGTGTACATTCCAGAACGGGCCTTGCTGCCTGTGCTCATCGGGTTTCCCTATGGATTGGATTTCGTGGTGGCTTCATGGTGACTGCCTGGCGGCTCGTCCGGCAAACCCATGGTCAGTTGCGCGAGAAAGACAATTGCACAGACGGCCACAGAGACGGTACCGACTATCAGCATTGCGCGGATATTCTGCTGGCGGGTGGCGCGGGGGTATTTGTGGTCGGCACTGTTCTTCATTGCGTGCTCAATCCGCAACAACAGGCAAAGGTTCCGCTGCAGCGAGCCTGAGGATCATTCCTGCGGCAGGATATCGACCGTGACGCCCGGCTTCACCATCGCCGCCAGTTCCTCCACATCCCAGTTCGCAAGACGAATGCAACCATGCGACCCGGCCTTGTCGATTTTGCTGGGCTCCGGCGTACCATGGATGCCGTAGGTTGGTTCAGACAGATCTATCCAGACCGTGCCGACGGGATTGTTGGGACCGCTCGGCAAATTCAGGACCTTCTTGTTCTGGCCCTGCTGGAAGTTGACCTTCGGATTGTAGGTATATTTCGGCATGCGCGCGACACCGTTGACCTTATGGGTGCCCGATGGCGATGGATTGTCATCGCTGCCGATCGTGGCCGGGTACACGGCGAGGATCTTGTCCGCCTCGTCATAGGCAAAGACCTGGCCTGACCGAGCATGGGCTTCGATGCGCTTTACTTTGCCTTCCCGAGGCCGGTCCGGCGCCGTGACGAAGACAGTATCGCCGGCGGAAAATTGGGCCCCTGGATTGAGAGCCTTCAAGAGATCAAAGTCCATATGGAAGCGTTCCGACAGCTTCTCTGCCACGCTGGTGAACCCAAGGTGATCCATGGTCGCCTGCTTGGCATAGTCCTCCGGAATGGACTTCACGATGTCCTTGTCATCGTCCTCAGTGATCTCGTAGCTGCCGACAAGCGGCTGGTCGCGCTCTAGCCGGGCGATTACTTCCGGATCGAGTTTCCCATCGACCGGCAGGCCAGTCATCGCCTCAAAGCCTGCAATCGCCTTGCTGACATTCTCTCCGTAGAAGCCGTCAATAACCCCGGGTGAGGATCCTGCCCGATCAAGCAGCACCTGCAACCGCACAATCGCGGGATCAGGCTCTTTGGAAATCTCAGGCGGGCGCTCGATGGGTATTGCACTGATCGCGGCCGAA
Source organism: Terrirhizobium terrae (assembly GCF_030323265.1). Lineage (GTDB taxonomy): Bacteria > Pseudomonadota > Alphaproteobacteria > Rhizobiales > Rhizobiaceae > Neorhizobium. The sequence goes on along the minus strand of NZ_CP104991.1, from coordinate 752,618 downwards.
TTGACCATGTCGGCAGTGATATTCTGCGCATGGGCCGCGGTGCTGAGTAAGGTGAGGGCGAGGGCGACGAGGCTGTGATTTTTCATGGACGCTGAACCCGCCAGAGATGGAAGTTGTTCCGGCGGCTCTCAGCGATAGTTCCTTAAATTGCAGAGATATTTTCGTCGTCGAACTGCGTTAGCGGTTTCGGCGCAGCAACCTCTTGATTACCGCTACGGCGGTCGGCGACATACTGGATCGCTTCGACGAGCTCCAGATCCATCACCGGCTTTCTCATCACGCCGAGAGCACCCGGAACGCCGCCACGCAATGCGCCTGGATCGCTGGTCATGAAAAGCACGGCCACATTAGCCTCCGCGAGCGTCCGTCCAACGATCGGGCCCGTCGGTCCATCCTCCAGATTGACGTCGACGAATGCCATGTCGATGTTTTCGGCAAGCATGAGAGCTTGATACATGTTGGATGCGATGCCGACCGAATGGTGTCCGAGTTCAGTGATCGCGCCCTCGAGGTTGAGCGCGATCAAAGGCTGGTCTTCTACGATGAGCACATTGTAGGACATTCTTGTTCTCCGTTATTTGCCTACTGACCCTATCTCAACCGAGAAAGCGGGATGCGGTTCCCGGAAAAGTTGAGGGCGCATCCTGCAGGTGCTTGAGGCCCCTAGATCAAACACGCAACCTACGTCTCGATTTGGCCATAAGACCTCGACATGCGTCATCGTGAGCCAATGGCTGAAGAGGCGTGACTGTGATCGAAGCGAACCTGCCGGATGACTTCTATTCGGTGCTGATAACGGGCGCCGTGATTCTGGCCGTGCTTTGGGTGGTCGTCTTCATCATACGAAAGCTGGTCGGCGGGGCCTTGATCGCCGCGCTTGTCGTTGGCGGATGGTTTGTCTGGCACGACCCGAGCATTCTGAGGACGGCAGGCGATACGGTGCTCGAACACGTCGGTCAATGGCGACAGGTGAAGGCGCCTTCGAGTGAAATGCCCCGCGGGTAGCGAGCCGGTAAAATGAACTCCTCGCCGGAAACAAAAGCTGATTGCGGTCGCTGAAGAGGAGTGATCCTAGCGCGCTTCAGAACCACCCGCGGCTTCGTTGCGGACGAACTCCCATGTCGCTCCATCAACATCAGCTTGCCGGATCAAGTCAGGCAATTGTGCCAATGCAGCCGACAGTGCAGCCAGACCACCAGGGCTCGTAAGAAAGTCAACCAACTGCGGCCGGCGCGCTTGAGCTGCATCGAGGCAGAAGCTGTGCAGGATACCGAGTTCGACCGCGGGCCGTGGTGTGATCGCACGGGCATCGCTGACGACGTTTTTGACGAAATCCGTGAACGACGGTGGTGCTGTCATCCAATACCCCAATTGCAGCGGGTGAAAGAGTGTTAAGTCGAATGTCGTTGCAGGCGTGAGCGAAAAGGAAGACCATCCTAGCTCAGAGTTACCGCAGCAAGACGAGGCAAGGAACCGCCACTACGGTTAAGGGGTCTTAACGCTCAAACTACAACAGTCGGCATGTCGCACACGCCGACCATTGAAAAGAAAGGCGGTTAGACGTCCTTCATCATAGCACTTTCTTCGTCATCCCGCTGTCTGCCGCCTAAGGCCGCGGCCGCAGACGCAATGAAAGCGCCGACGAGAAGCGATAGCGCGCCAAGCATTGCAGTTGTCGCTGCAGACTTTCTGGTCTCGTCTGCAACTTTCTGCGCCTCGACCTTGGCCTGTTCTATCTGTTCAAGCACAGCGTTGACGCGCGCCGTCGCTTCGTCGGGTGTGAGCCCGGCTCGAGACGCTACGAATGCGGTTAGATAGGTCTTGTCATTGTCCGACATTTCGCCTGCTGCGGCGGACTTGATCAGGATTCGAGAGACTTCGGTAGCCGCGGCGGCATTGTCAGATTGCGCGCGATTCCTGAGATCCTGTGGGCGAAGTAAAACGTCGGTAAAATAGCCGGTGGTTGAGTTGATGCTTGCGTTGTCTTCTTTACCCGTAGAAGAAGCCCCGGCCGCTACCGCAGTCGTGGCTGCAGACGTCAGTGCCTGACCTCCACCGCCAACCAGTGTCGTAAATGCGGATCCAGCAAGCCCTGCGACAACCACAGTCGCGAGTGCCCAGCTTAAAAGCCGTGTGCGGTGTCGCGAAAGAAAACCTCATCCGTATGGACCCCGGCCCATTTTGTTCGAAGCCGGCCGGTCAAATAGCCGCCGAGGGCAGAAGCGAGCCATTGTACAACGACGAACCAAATTGCGGCTGTAACGCTTACGGTGGTGAACGAGGCGCTTTCTCCCGCCCATGGAGATAACATGGTGAGGCCGACTCCAGCGCCTAAAAGAAGTAGAATGAGGGTAGTCGCCGACGTGGCGATGGCACCACCTATGACTGGCCCCCAACTGAGGGCAGGCACCGAGGATTCAACGCCGACATCGGATACGCCAGATTGATAGAGGGGCATGTCACTCTCCTAGCGCATGAAGAGGACGAGGAGGATGACGATCGGCAACGGCACGCCCAGAAGCCAAAGAAGAATACCGCGACCCATGAGAGACCTCCGATGAACACTGTTGTTGGTGTCGCTCAAACGTTCGCGAAACTTTCCGGTTCCCCTTCATGTCGGTTTGTACGGTTGTAGGGAGCCTGCCCCTTGCGAGAGTGTCCTTCACAGCACGCTTCGCGCGTGTGCGCCACTCGGCAGACATAAAGACATGCCATATCGTTGGGCGGCATTTCGTTTGGGATAAGCGCTGCAGGATGCCGCCGCAGAACGGGGGAGATCGCGTTTACGATCTGATGCACACGCAAGACTTGTTTGCGGCCTCGGCGGACACGCGGTCTTTAACCCACGAGGGGCTCAAGCGGCAGATGCGGATTGTCTGGCCGGCGTGATGGTCTAGGCTGTCTGGACTGAACGCTCTTCGTCCGCAGAAATTGCGGATGTTAAGAGCCGGTCAAGTTGCTCGGCATGTCTAGCCGTGCAGTCTTCCATATTGGCGCTCTTCGGTAGGTAAGGCCGATAAGTGCCTTTGCGACGAACTCCTTTCGACGAGCTATTGGAACCTCTGCTTTCGCTGTGAGTTTCGCATCAGGACTAAAGTCCTAAGCATAGGAAAGACGAAAATGCAGAACGTGATTTGGGACAAGCCCGTGGTTGCCGGAGGGAAACTGGTTTTCGGTCCCCTGGAAGCCCGGCGTTTTTTGATGAGCAATTGGCCGCATAGGAAAGACCTGAACTTCGCTGCCGCTGATGCCTGCATCCTTCGTGCGCTTGATGGCCTGGCTTCCCCTGATGAAGCGCGGGAACTCTTCGAAAAAGCTCTCGGGTCGGCCAGGCTTGTAACGGCGTCTGAATACAGACTTGCGGGTTGAATATAGCGATGACACCGGCAACCTACCTTCCAATGATTGCCCTCGCCGTTTTTCTGATCGGTGCAATCGGCATCTTCACTGGCATAGTTCTCCGCCGTGGCAAGCTGCAGCGTCGGCAAAGCTTTGACGGTGATCCATCAGCAACTACCCGAGAGTGGCTGAAGCGCGAGGCTGAGAACGCAAAGAACTTGAAAAATCGCCGGCGTTATCGTGACGACCAGCCATCGACGTTATAGTCGTTTAGTTTTCATCGCGCCTACCGCCATCGTTTCTACGCTGGCGGGTACAGTTTCGTCCGTCGCGCTGAGAACCTGGACAAGGCTACGATAGATCCAGTGTTGATCAAAGCATGGAACTTTCGATCGCCGATGTCGTTTTCTGGCGTCACAGAGGAGATCGAAATGCTGCACAAAGAAGATCAGATTTCATTGGTTTAGGACTTGGCAGAGATAATCGGGTTTTGCAGGCTGACGACGCAAATCGGCTCCGATCTCCGTCCTCGTCCTATTTCCGCTTACAGCGAGCGCATTTTGGCAACGCTTTTACTTTCTGACGGACGTGGCGAGCCATATGGATGAAGAGATCGCACGAGCAAACATGCTGATTGTTCACCATCTGAACAACAGCCGATCACAACGCATTCTGTGGCTGCTTGAAGAACTCGGCCTTGACTATGAGATCCGGGGTTATCGCCGGAACTCCGACATGTCCGCGCCCAAGGACCTGAGAGCGATCCATCCGCTCGGAAAATCGCCGATTTTAGAAGATGCGCATCAGATGAGAAAAGCGTCTTGGTCGAGACCGGTGCAATCTGCGAGTATGTCGTCGAGCGAGCGGATGGACGGTTCGGACCGGATGCCGGGATCGATGCTCTGCTGTACCGTCAGTTCCTTCATGATGCTGAGGGCTCGGTGATGCCTGTCTTGTTTGCACTGCTGGTGGTATCCAAGATCCCGAACGTCGGCCGCGTCGCGACAAAGCGTGTTCAGCCTATGCTGGACACGCATCTCGGTTTTATCGAGGGTCACCTCAATGCGAGACCTTGGTTTGCGGGCGACCAGATCAGCGCTGCAGATATCATGATGAGCTTTCCACTTGAGGCGGCTCATGTGCGAGGGAAGCTGGGTGAAGGCCGCTCAGCCATAAGGGAATGGCTGGGCCGCATCCATGCCCGACCTGCCTATATCAAAGCGCTTGAGAAGGGCGGTCCCTACGCCTTCGCTAGTTAGGTGCCATCGTGGAAGCTTTCGTGCAAATGATGATGCAGCGCCTTGGCCCGTTCGGGATCGGCTTCCTCATGTTCCTTGAGAACGTCTTCCCGCCAATACCGTCCGAGTTGATCATGCCTCTTGCGGGTTATTTAGCAACGCGCGGGGACATGAATATCCTCGTCGTGATCGCCGCTGGAACGACGGGTTCTCTGCTCGGTACGCTCCCCTGGTATTATCTTGGTCGTCGGCTCGGCCATGATGGCGTTCGTCGCCTGTCGGATAGGCATGGTCGGTGGCTCACGATGTCGCCGTCCGATGTCGATGCTGCGTCTGACCGCTTCAAGCGGCACGGAAACTCTTCGGTCATGCTAGGGCGACTCATCCCCACGGTGCGGACGCTCATCTCCGTTCCCGCCGGCGTCGCCAACATGCCACTAGGGACGTTTCTTTTTCTCGTCGATTGGCACCCTCGTATGGACGGCGGCGTTGGCATTGGCTGGATATCTGCTGGGACAGGCTTACAGCGTCATCCAGGACTTTGTGGATCCCGTCTCGACCGCCGTCCTGATCATTTTGGTCGGCTATTACATTTACCGGGTTGTTGCCTTCAGGAAGGAGCAGACGTGAGCGAGTGGTTGGCTTCTATGGGTGTGGAACTCAACATCGTCCCACACCTGATCGCGCTACTTATCGCATATGTCCTTGCGCTGCCGATCGCTTGGGATCGTGAGAAAAACGAGCGAAGCGCAGGTTTGCGCACCTTTCCTCTTGTCGCTATCGCCGCCTGCGGGTTCGTGCAAGCTGCGGAGACCGTTACTGTTGGAAATGCCGAGGCGACGGCACGCATCGTAGAAGGCATCATCAATGGTGTCGGGTTTATAGGCGGCGGAGCCATTCTTGTGGGAAAGCTTGGAACACGCGGGACAGCCACTGCCGCAAGCATATGGGCGACGGGTGCGATCGGTACCGCGGTCGGGCTCGGAGCCTATGACACCGCCATCGTTCTTTCGATCGTGACGTTTGCCACGCTTCGGATTATGGCGAACTTCAAAGCGGCCCGAGACGAACCAGATGATGGCGGATGATAGCGAAAGCGTAACTGTGTTTTGGGAACGGTCGATTTGGCAGGCATCGAGCCTCCGCGCAGGCGTACCCGCTTAATCATCTTTCGACGGTATGCTCGTTGATCCGATTTGCACGTGGTTCCCACGTTCTTCCGTATGCTGTTGAAGTGCCGCGATCAGTCCATCGGCATTGTCATGCTCAACGTCGAACGCTCTGATCAGAAGAGCGGCTGCTTCCTCCCCAAGTACCCCAGCTACCCCCTAAGGCGGGTTTCTTTTTGGCTTCTTGCGGTTTGGCTGATATATTCGTCGGATCGCTGCGGGCCGGTCACTTCATACATCCAGCAACATGCATGCTCGCCCGGCTCGCGGCGGTACGCCTGCACAGCAACTTATCTCCCCTCGCAACCTCCAACGCCGAGACATCCTCACATCAGGTGTGAGAATAACAGCGATCGCTTTTCAGGTGGGCTGTCGCGGAAGTCCGCACCACAAATCCTGTTTTAGCTCCTTTCTGTTTCGCCCGCCGCCTCTATCTAGATGCATAGCCGGGAGGGCCTTGCATGAATGTGATGATTGTCGAAGACGAATTGCTCGTGGCGCTTGAGCTCGAGCGTATTGTTGATGCTGCTGGCCACGACGTCGTTGCCATTGTCGCGACGGTCGACCAAGCACTAGCTCACGCCTCCAGGGCAGAATTGGCGCTCGTTGATGTTCGACTGGCCAGTGGTGATAATGGTGGCCTGTTGGCAAGGCGGCTGATGGACCGACATCATATGAAGGTGATTTTCGTTACGGGAAACCCCTCCGAGATTGGCCACGGGCTGGAAGGTGCTATTGATGTGATCACGAAGCCGTTTACCGATGACCGCGTAGTGGCTGGCCTCGCGAAAGCCATGGACCACTCCGCAACCACTACTGCGTCTCCAGTTAAAAACCAGAGCAGCAACAGGGACGCGGTCGTGAAATAGACCGCAATCCGACGTACTGGCCCACCCAACGCACTGTCAAATCACTCGGCGGCACACCTACGTGCAGTTAAATTGTACGGTCAGACCCGTTCGACCCCTTTGTCTCACTAGTCACCAAGCCGAATTGAGGCTTGGCGTTTTGATGGAATCTATTTTAGTAATTCTGCATTCATTGATTCATAACTCGCGCCTAGACTTCGTGATAGCTTCGAGCGGGAGGAATTCTTGATGCATCTGCACGGCGCTTTCTCGGATCGAGAAGCAAATCATCCAATCCTGTTCGGGATAGGGAAGCAAGCGGTAAGGCATAAGACCACCCAACCACTTCCAGCCTAGTCGCTACCGATGAAAGAGATCAAAAAGCAGATCGTTCTGACATTCTGCCCGCCTTATCCTCCAATATCGCGCGATCGGGCGGATCACCTTTTCGTTTTCTGGAGAGCCCAATCATAGACTTGCTCAGCGCCAAAGCTTCAAAAGGCAACCCAATCGTCCTTCTATTGGATCCGACATAGGTAAGGGCACGGACGCGATGCGAGAAAGCATGTCATCGTTCGCTGCCGAGACCTGAATGTCGGCGTGCTGGTTGGGCGGGTAGGCGCCGACCACCGCGAAATCCTCCGAACATCCTAAATTTTGATGCCCCGTTCCGGCTGGAAGGACAAGGCAGTCGCCGGCTTTGACCGCAAACTCTTTACCAGCCGGGCCGCCTATGAGAAGCCTAGCTGTGCCGCGAGCAACACCCAACACCTCGTGAGCTCCCGTATGATAGTGCTGATAGTCAAAAATCCCGTTGATCCAAATCCCGCTCCAGTTGTTTTGAGAGAATAGGCCTGAGAAATCATCCGCGGCTTCAGGCACTCGGTAGACAAGGACAGGAAGCCGTGGATTGTTCGGGACCCAGCCACTCGGCTTGAAGACAATCTGGTCGACCTTCATAGGCGTCACATCACCGGCCGTTGGGCTCGTCTGTCTCGTCATTGAGTGACGGGAGAAACGTCTCGACATCGCGTCGCTCACGGTCGGACAGAGTTGCGATCCTCTCAGTCCAAAACCGCTCGGCCTCCGGCGGATCGCCATCCCAGTCGCGTGACGATCCCAGATTGTCGTCGATTACGGCTACGCGGCGACCTCCAAGCCGGCGATACTGATCCGCAAGTTGTTTTGATGCATTTTCCGTTTCTGTTCCGCCTCGCTGTTACTGTCAGCGAAAACGAGCAGAGGCGCCTATCGTTCCGGACCCGTCCCAGCGCGCTTCGACCATTTCGAATCTGGCAAGGTCTTGGAACGACAGCGACATCGGCTGTTCCCTAGGTCGCTTCCGAGGATCGTGACTGACTTTATGGGGGAGGGCAATAGCTGAGTTCGGCATGCGATTGTGGTGCCCTGCGCAATATGCTGATAGACAGATGTCTGGCTTCCCTCAAGTAAATGCATGCCTCTTCAGACATCTCTGCAGAGTGGAGACAGTAGGTCGGCCAAAGGCTTGCTGCCACAGGGATCCCCTCCGTACTCGCAAGCGGCAGGAACAGGGACGTTCTCGATGATCTCGCCGGAGCTCTTGGTGCAATCGAAAAGCCTAAGACGATGAACGGGATGAAAATGGGGTTGCCTATGTTTTTGTCGATTATCCGAGGGGGTATAGCGGTTCAACGCCAGTGAGCAATCGGCCTAGCTGAGTATGGAAATTCAAAACGGATGATCTTCCTGAAGTGTCGGCCGCCCAAGTGAACTCGATCCAGCGTGAACTGGACCGAGATCTGCAGGACCTTAGTCTGGTACCACGGGTTTACCGCTGCTTTCCGTCGGGTCGTAGTTCAGATCGAAATCCTTCTCATCTGTTGTGCTCGGCGGTGACCGATTGATCGTTGCGTCTTCCGAACCGGTCACAACCATCGGCTTGGCGCTATGGACCCCGGTCGCGTGTCGATCCGCCTGTGACGGTGCGTACTGACCTTTCGCGTCGTCTTGTGGCTTGGCCATTTTCTCCTCCCTAGATCAGATGATTGGCTTGCCGCCGGTGACCGCGATAGTCGCGCCCGATACGTAGCTCGACAGCGGATCGGCAAGCATGACGTAGGCGGTTGCAAGTTCGGCGGGTTGGCCGGGACGCTGCATCGGTACCTGCTTGCCAAAGTTTTTGACGTTTTCATCCGGCATGGTGGATGGAATGAGAGGCGTCCAGATCGGGCCGGGCGCGACCGAATTTGCACGAATGCCCTTGTCGGCCAGCATCTGAGCTAAGCCCGCCGTGAAATTCTGAATCGCGCCTTTCGTTGTGGCATATGCGAGCAGATGCGGGCTTGGACTATCGGCGTTGATGGACGTGGTGTTGATGATGGCACTGCCGGGTTTCATGTGTGGCACGGCGGCCTTCGTCAGATAGAACATCGCATGGATGTTAGTGCGGAACGTCATCTCCCATTCTTCGTCCGAAATATCTCCGATATCGCTGAAGCTCGCCTGGTGAGCCGCGTTGTTGACGAGGATATCGACCCCGCCAAGCTGCGAAACCGCTGTTTCAATGATGTCTCTGCAGTGTGGAGGGTACTGAATGTCGCCAGGTACAAAAATCGCCTTGCGGCCTGCCTTCTCGACCCAGGATTTTGTTTCCTCAGCATCCTGATCTTCGTGCAGATATGAAATCAGGACATCGGCGCCTTCGCGAGCGAAGGCGATCGCGACGGCGCGCCCGATGCCACTGTCGCCGCCGGTAATCACCGCTTTCTTTCCTGACAAGCGGCCCGAGCCTCGGTAGCTCTCTTCGCCATGATCGGGCAGGGGAGACATCGCTTCCGTCGTCCCGGGCATGTCCTGGCGTGGTGTGTCAAATGGCGGTGTTGGATAATTGGTCATTTTTCCTCCTTGAACTCAGAAACTGGGAAAGCGGACCTCGCGGCGCCCGCAAACGTCGCGACTATGCGCTGCGCGCCTGTGCTGGATGACGACCTTCAGCAAATTCCTCGATGATCTTGGCGCAGAAAGCCGGTAAGTCATCAGGGTTGCGACTGGTGACCAGTCCCTTGTCCGTCACAACTTCCCGGTCGACCCAAGTGCCGCCGGCGTTGCGGATGTCGGTCGACACCGTCGGATAAGAGGTCAGCGTGCGCCCTTTGACCACGTCAGCCTCTACAAGGATCCACGGACCATGGCAGATGACGCCAACTGGCTTCTGTTGGGCAAAGAAGTCGTGGACGAAGGATACGATCTGCGCGTTGCCGCGCAATGTATCTGCTCCGACGCTACCGCCCGGTATGACCAAGCCATCGAACTCGGAGGCCGAGACTTGGGTAATGGCCTTGTCGATCATGAAGCTTGAACCCGGGTCGAGGTCATTGTTGACGGTCTGCACGCTGCCGGCTTTTACGCCGATGACGGTGACCGAGCCGCCAGCCGCTTCGACGGCGTGCTTCGGCTCAATAAATTCCGGTTCCTCGGTGCCACGAGGCGCTAGCAGGATCGCGATCTTCTTGCCTTCAAGGGTCATATTTGTCTCCGTTTGTATAGATGACCAAGGCGGGCGATAGGTTGCGGTGCGTCACCCGTCAGGCGCAAAAGGATGGCCCGCCATATCTGATCAAAGGTGATGTTTTGGTTCGTGTAACCTCAGGAGAACCGTCACATTGGCTGAAAGTTCCTGATTGGTGTGCGACGCATTTTTGCCGGCTCACGTCGAAGCCGACGATCGATAGGGAATGCTTAAATCACGAGGCGCTCCTGACCCCGGAGTCTTCAGGGGCTGTACGATACCGCACGGTTGATGGCCTGATCGGGAACCTGTCAGACGTTAAGCCGTTCTGTCCGGCCTTCCATCACAACAAGCTCGTCGAGTCTCATGACACGTATCGCCATCATTGGATCCGGTCCCACCGGCATCTACACCTTCAAGGGCCTCGTAGCCTCTCAGCAACCGCTGACGATCACTGTCTTCGAAGAGCTCCCAGATCCCGGGAAGGGCACGCCCTATCATCCGGCGGTCAATGATAAGGCTATGCTTGCCAACATCGCGAGCATCGAAATCCCCCGTATCGTCGATACCCTCATTGAGTGGCTGAGTGGACATTCTGATGCCGCCCTGCAGCAGCTAGGCCTTGAACGGGTAAGCATCGGTGAGCGCGAATTTTATCCCCGCGTCGTGCTCGGAGAGTTTCTGGCAGCCCAGTTCTGGAAGCTGGTCGATCAGGCGAAAGCCCGCGGCCATAGCGTGATCATCAAGGCGAGCACCAAGATCACCGATATTCGCCTGGAGAAATCTCACGTCGCACTGGTCGCTCTCGGAGGTGATGAACCGGAAAGCACGGAAAACTTCGACCATGTCGTCATGGCGACTGGTCATGACTGGCCGGAAAACACCGAGGTAAAGCCGGGTTACTTCATCTCGCCTTGGCCCGCTAGCGCTATAAAGCGCATCGGACCAGTCGTAGTCGGCATTCTTGGAACGTCACTCAGCGGCATTGATGCTGCTGTAACCGTTGCCACCGCTCACGGCGTTTTCCTCCGTGATGAGCAAGGCCAGCTTTCATACCGGCCGGCCACCGACGGGCTTCACATGACGATGATGTCTCGCAAGGGACTCTTGCCGGAAGCAGACTTCTACTGCCCGATACCGTACGACCCTCTCCAATATTGTACGCCTGAGGCTGTTGATACACTAATTTCTCAGGGACGGGCAGGGTTATTGGATAACGTGTTCGAGTTGTTCAAGGCGGAGCTCGGTGCTGCCGACCCGGACTATGCCTCATCGATCGGATTGGGGTTTGCAACGATAGAGGACATCGCTGACCGATACTTTCGCAGGCGGGAGGCATTGGACCAATTCACTGCAGCGGCTCGAAACCTTGCCGCGGCGAAGAAAAACAAGGTGGAGAAGATCACGGTTCAGTGGAGGTACACGATCCTTCGCATGCACGAAGTGATAGCACGCGCCGTTCCACATCTCGATGCCGAGGATCTGAAGCGCTTTCATAAACATTTCAAGACGGTGTTTGTCGATGACTACGCCACGGTCCCGCACGAATCCATCGAGCGTCTGCTTGCGCTCCACAACGCCGGAACGCTCGATATCATTGCGCTCGGCACCGATTACGAGATCGATCGCTCGGAGAGCATTCCAGGCGTGACGATCACTATCGAAGGGCGTCGGACCTATTATGCGGCGTTCATCGATGCGACAGGACAGGATGCGGCTTCCGCCTCCGATCTCCCGTTCCCGAGCATGAAGCGTCCGGGCTTGGTCAGGGAGGCGGCGACGGAGACATCAGCAGAGATGTCCGCTAGTTTGAAACGTACCGGTGGGATTGATGTCGACCACGTATTTCGGCCGATCATCGATCAACCCGTATCAAGAAACCTCTACTGTGTTTCCGTCCCTTTCTTGCTGCACAAGCTCCCTTTCATTCAGGGAATCACGAGTGCACGCGACATGGGAGGCATCGTTTCCAAGGCGATCATTGCGGCAACAGAAAATGCAGATAACTCTCTGATTACTGCGTTGGGTCAGGAAAGCACAATGTTGTCGCCGACCGATAGCTTCCCAGCCCGTGTAACGGAGGCATAAACTCCAAGGCATCGGGCGCGCTGCCTGACGATTGTCCGCAGGATTTCCGGTTCTTCAGGCAGGCCCGGCTGTGCCACCATGGTTAGGCCGCAACGCTTGGTCCGTTCTGTGACCGTTCCCCGGACCGAGGCGCAAGCCCAGCCTCGACCCAGCCAATCCTCTTCATGACTCTCTGTCTCGAAGACGATGTTCGGTCTGAAACGCCGGTGGTCTATCATGGAACCTGGTAACAGTAACGCCAAAGCTGAAAGGCTCTTCGTCGTAAGAAAGTGTAGTGGCGCGAGTCCATATCGCGGTTGCAGATTAAGGGCCTCGGACCCGTAACCTTCGAGGAAAGCACCTTTAGGCCGAACGCCGCAGCGGAAACCCATATATTCGCTCAGTGCGGCGTCGAGGCTGGGGCCGATCTGCTCCATTCTCCACGTACTTGATGAGACCAGTACGTCATTGCCAGATCGGCATGCCGACAGCATCAGTGCGGGGCGCCAACGTGGTGTCGTTTCCGGTGAAGCGACCTCGCCGGTATCGAGATCGACCAGCAGGTGCGTGCGGTCACCGTCGATCCCCGTATCGCCGACCGAAGCCGTATCCAGATACTCACCACCGATCGAGGATACGGGATAGCGCCAGATTTCTTTGATTGTGCCCACAGTCTCACTCATCCAAACCCCATCGCTGTCATTGACAGCGTGGAACACCGCCTGCTGCCTTCGGGTTCCCTGTCGATATGGTGCGTTGAAAGGTTTGCGGATGGCGGAGATTGTGTGCGCGGCGTTTATCGACAATGGACGGGTGCTGCTCGTGAGGCGCGCAGCCCATCGAAAATGGTCTGCGAACAAGTGGGATCTGGTCGGCGGTCATGTCGAAAAGGGTGAGGAGCTTGATGTCGCTCTTGTGCGCGAATGCCAAGAAGAAGTGGGCCTGACGCCCCGCGCCTTTGATCACGTGGCCACGCTCTATGAAGACGACGATCGGAAGCGAAAGTCGCCTTTTCATATTTTCAGGGTACCTGTCTGGCACGGCGGAACTGCGCGCTTGTTGGGACACGAGCATTCCGAACTTGGGTGGTTCGCGGTTGCCGATTTTTTCGAGGCCGAGCTCGCGTTCAATGCCTATCGCAAGGTGGTACTGCCATTGCTGCACACCGATTCAGAAGTACCTCAAGCCGCTGATGGATCTGATCACCGCGGGCAGGATTGACCCGTCTTTTCTCATCACCCACCGCATCAGTCTCTAAGATGGGCCAGAAGCCTACAAGACGTTTCGGGACAAGACCGATGGATGCATGAAAGTCGTGATCCGACCCCACGGCTAGCCGATCGCAACGATTAGCCCGGCCCCGGTTTCCGGGGCCGGGCTAATAGCGCCAATCGTGCCGGATATGCTGCTCGTATTCCTTCTCTGCGATGCCATAGATTGGGCCGGCTAGCTCTTTCAGCTTTTCGATGTCCTTGATGAGAATGAGACCGCGCTCTGCCTTGATCGCGTGGTTGCCCTCTAGACGATGTAACGCGTCCGTGACACTCGGGCGGCGGACGCCGAGCATCAGTGCCAGAAAGTCATGTGTGAGCGGCAACTCGTAACCGATGCGGTCACGGCCCATCAGGATCCAGCGGGCAAGCCGCTTCTCGACACCATAACGACCATCGGCGAGGGCGGTTGTGGCGACTTGTATCAGGAAGACGTGTGCAAAGCGTGTAAGAAGCTCGCGCAGCGAGCCACGCTCTGCCATCGCCGAGCGAAGAGCCTCGACTTCGATCCTCAATGCGGGGCCGCCACATTGCATGAAGGCGAAATGGGGCGTGCTGTCTACACCGAGTACCGCCGGAACGCTCGAAAAGCCTTCCAGACCTACGCATCCGACTTCGATGGTCTTGTCACCGTTCCTGCCAGCGATCTCCGATGATAGTCCCCCTTCGAAAAAGAACACATGGCGCAGCTTTTGATCGGCTTGAAACAAGTACTCGCCTTGCTGCAATTCGACTGGCTCAAGATGTAGCTTCAGCCGCGTGACGACATCGTCAGACAGCATCGATAGGATTCTGTTCGTCGTCCAGCTCATGATCAGCTCCGGTGCCAAGCGTGCATCCATCCAGCTACCTAGCGCGACAAACAGAGATATCCATAAAACAAAGGTTTGTAGGAAACCTATGAGGCTTTCTCAAGTTATGCAGGGGCTATAAGGGAGTGATAGATGATCCGGCTTTATTTCCATATTCGAGACGGAGATCGGTTGTCCAAGGATCCGGAGGGTGCCGAGTTCCAGGACGTCCAAACCGCACGTACGGAAGCCGTTCGCTCAGCTCGCGAGCTTTTGTCCCAGCGCGTGCTGAATGGAGAGGAGATCAATGGGCAATCGTTTGAGCTGACCGACGACAACGGCGTTATTGTTGATACTGTTAAGTTTCGCGACGTGCTTCGGCTGCACCAAGGTTGAGATATCTGACTTCAGTACGAATTTACCTGCAAGGCGGGTGAAGTCGATCACCCGCCTACGCATCTATATTGGGTTCATTCTTCGTCGTCCCATGATGGGCGTTCAGGTTCAAATGCCTTGGCTCGAGCATCCCATTCTGCGCCGGCCTTGGACCGGTGGCTCGTGCTCCTGGCCCTCAGGCTGTCCAGCCTGCTCCTACAGCTCGTAAGCACGACGGGCCGTCCATTCCTCACGTTTTGTCCATTTGAACCTCCCTGCCGGAAAACGAAGACATCCTCGCCACCTATTTTTGTTATCCTCAAACTGCCGATCCGATAAGAGCCGCGAACAGCGATTGATAGCTCGGCGCGGCACCGCGCAACGGAACAGAGGGCGGAGAATGTTGGCTTCTTTGGGTGGGTTCCTGCCAAAGAAGAAAAGCAGATCGAGGGTACGATGCTGGCCCTACGCGGCCGCGGATTCTTCCGCTGCACCTGGCTCGCATGACAGGTGATCGCTAAAGGGGCGCCGCACCGCGCATCTTACGGCGAATGAGGCGGCCGTCCTTACAGCGATATCGGCGTCAACGATATCGGCGCGAGCCCATGACCCGCGCCGTGTAATTGTGTTTAAGCTCCAGGCACCGATGCCGAGCCGAGCTTTACTGACGGCTCACGTCCCCAGACGCGAAGCTTGCCTAGCTCTTCGACGAAACTTGTCAAAGTCGTTCCGCCGGAGAGTTCCAGAACACCTTCGTCGACGTCCTTCGCGATACCGGCCTTCTCGAGCAATGGTAGGGCGCCCTCGTTGTAGCCGATGAATTTGCAATGCTGGAATGCATCCGCCACGAAATCCCGTGCAGTTGCCTCTTTGAGCAGATCTTCAACACCTGCCTCAGATAGGAGGAGTGCAACAGCATCGAAGAGCACCGAGGGGCCACCGTCGATCATATGGTGCGCCTCGATGAAGCTCTCGTCGGATGCCATTACCCCGCCAACCTTCGGTGCGATGAGCTCGACCAAGCCATTCTCTTTCGAGACTGCACTCATCAGAGCCTTCAAGAGTTTCGCATCGACACCGTCGGTGACAAGAACGCCAAGCTTGCGGCCTTCAAAACGTCTCGGTCCACGCTCAACGATACTGAGCGCTGGGGACGGCTCAAGATCTTGTCGTGTTTCCACGGCCGCCGGAGCTGCCTTCGGCATAGCGGCCATCCCCAACCGATGAGCGACCTCGGACGCGAGGGTCTCATCGATGTTGAGCAGATGGGAAACCATGCGCTCGCGGATCGCGACCGTTTCGACTTTGCTGAGTTCGAAGGTGAGCGCCATCACGATATGCCGCTGTTCTGGCGGTGTCTGGCTGATGAAGAACTGTCTGGCCTGGCTGTAGTGATCCGCAAAACTTTCAGGACGAAGCTGCACCTTGGTACCGGACACTTCCGCCGGAAAATGGCGATAACCACGAGACTTGCTTTCTCGCGGACCTTCTCCGAAAGAGTTCGGTTCATAATTCACCCGCCCGGCCGGATTGCGCATTGCCATATGGCCGTCCTGCTGGAAATGCGCGAAGGGACACTTGGGCGCATTGATCGGCAGGTGGGAAAAATTCGGGCCGCCCAACCGCTTAAGCTGTGTGTCGAGATAAGAGAAGTTGCGACCTTGAAGCAGCGGGTCGTTGCTGAAGCCGATGCCCGGCGGAACGTTCTGTGTCATGAACGCGACCTGCTCAGTCTCGGCGAAGAAGTTGTCCGGCATACGATCAAGGACCAACCGCCCAATTGGCTTCACCGGCAACACCTCTTCGGGGATGATTTTGGTCGGGTCTAGGACGTCGAAATCGAAGCTATCGGCGAAGTCCTGATCGAAGAGCTGAACCCCGAGCTCCCATTCCGGAAAATTGCCAGATTGGATCGACTGCCACAGATCGCGGCGGTGGAAATCTGGATCCGCGCCATTGATTTTGACTGCCTCATTCCAGGCGACAGACTGCAGGCCGAGCTTCGGTTTCCAGTGGAACTTAACAAAAGTGGGTTCTTCCTTGTCGTTGATGAACCGGAAAGTATGGACCCCAAAGCCTTCCATGAAGCGTAGCGATCTCGGGATTGTCCGATCCGACATGATCCACATGACCATGTGCATGCTTTCAGGTGTGAGACTGATGAAATCCCAAAAATTGTCATGGGCGGTCTGGGCCTGCGGGAACGCCCGGTCGGGTTCCTGCTTGGCCGCATGGATGAGATCAGGAAACTTGATCGCATCCTGGATGAAGAAGACAGGTATGTTGTTGCCGACTAGATCCCAGTTGCCTTCCTTGGTGTACATCTTCACGGCAAAGCCACGCACATCGCGCGCGAGATCGGCCGATCCCTTATTGCCGGCAACCGTCGAGAAGCGAACGAAGACCGGGGTCTTTTCGCCGGCACGTTGGAAGACGTCTGCCCGAGTGTATTTTGCAAGAGTCTCGTATGTCTCGAAATAGCCGTGGGCCCCATAACCGCGCGCATGGACGACGCGCTCGGGAATGCGCTCGTGATCGAAATGGAAGATCTTCTCCCTGAAGTGAAAATCCTCCATTAGAGCCGGGCCTCGTGGACCCACACGTAGTGTGTTCTGGTCGTCGGCGACCGGAGCGCCTTGCGATGTCGTCAGCACTTCGAAGCCGTCTTCCGCTGTCTGATGAAGCTCGCCGCCGTTACCGCGCGAGAGTCTCTGATCGTGGATGGCAACTTGATCGGTTGATGATTGTGTCTTCTTGGCCATTTGCCCGTCCTCATGTTTAGGAAACAGAAAAAGGCCGCCTTGCGGGCGGCCTCTCGTCATTCCGGTTAATCAGGCAGCTTTCTTGCCCTTGTCGTTGGCGGAAGCTTTTGCCAGTGCCGTCAACTTCTTGTCGGTCGCCACCTCTTCCGACAGGTTTTGCTCGAGGAGCGGCACTGCATCCTTCAGGCCGAGCTGCTTGGCCCACTCAATGAGAGTGCCGTAGCGCGCGATTTCATAATGCTCCACGGCCTGGGCAGACGAGATGAGACCGGCATCAAGCGCGGGCGATCCCTTAAATTCCTCGATGATCTCTTCGCCTTCGGCGATGATGCCCTGGATGGCTTCGCAGGTCTTGCCGCGTGCCGACTTGCCTAGAAGCTCGAATACCTGTTCGAGCCGATCGATCTGGCCCTGGGTTTCCTCGCGATGCTGCAGGAAGCCGTCCTTACCTTCCTCGGACTGTGATGCGCGTGCCATCTTCGGTAGAGCTTTCAGGATCTGCTTTTCGGCAAAATAGATGTCCTTCAGAGTGTCGAGAAACAGGTCGTCGAGTGTCTTGGCAGTTGCCATGTCGTCCTCCATCGATTGTAGAAATGGTGCGAAAGGTGAAGCAAGTACCACACCAGCATGAAGTTAAATCGCGGTCGAAGCGAACGGTTCCTGTACGCCAACGTACCAAGAACAACAGTGCAGCTCAGACTGGCAGTGGAGATTGGAGAAACTCGACCGGCGCAGCGGCCATGACCGTGCGAGAGGAAAGACCTATCACCCCGTTTTCGCAAAGTTCCTCGCAACGTCAACGTCGTCCTGTTATTTGTCAACCGTACCAGTCGACCGCCCTGCTTTTCCAAAAGGATCCGCTGGATCGAGCCGATACGCTGATTTAGTAACGCATGACGTGCCCTTAGGATGAGACAGCCATTGATGCACAGTAAACGTTCCGGCCGTTGGCGCCATCGTTCCGCTGGTAGAGGGAACTTTTGCAATGCCTCGATGCTCCGCAGATTGTCGGCCAACTGATGCCGGAAAGGCCCGGAAGGTCTGCCCTCGGGCGGAATCGGGCATGATCACCGGCGACATCGCCGCTGCCGCTTATCGGATTGCCGCCAAAAGTGCTGGTATACTCTGCGAGTGAACCTCCAGATATCCACACGCTGATCGTGAAACCATTATTGCTGCCATTAGTTCATCCTTGGTCATGATGAAGGAATGAACTCATGTCTGACAGTAGCACCACCACAATCCGCGCGATCTTCGAAACGCGCGAAGCTGCCGATCTCGTTGTCGACCACCTGGTAAAGAAGCGTGGTGCTCCCCGACCGGATATTTTCATTGAGGCCGCTCATGACGCGGACACGACTGGCTCGCTGCGCTCGGGAGGATGTTTTCTCCTATCGTATGCCCGCGACAACACACCACTGGAAGGCGAAATCGAAGTCTCAGCCGACATCGCTGAAAAGCAACTGGCTACAATCCAGCGCACGATCTGTGAGATTGGCGCCATGCGGATTTCGAGGCGATAAGTTTGTCGGCACAGTTGAAATTGGAAAGGAGAAAACAGAATGGATAACTGGCGAGGTGAGATTTCAGACGCCGTGGAGAGCTTAGTCGAGCGTGCTGTGACGACGGGTGCGCGACGGGAAGACGTGATTTCAGAACTTTTGAAATCGATCGAGCAGCTCAAGCTCGCAAACGATAGCGATCCCGAACGAGGACATGCGCCGCCGCAGATTGTCCTCGATGAACCTGCCAACGATTGGCCGGCCTCTGATAAGTAACTGGCGTCCACGCCGTACAGACCGGAGCTGTTCTTCCAGGCCCGCCAGATTCGCGAAGCACGCGGCATATGTCGTTTTCTTCACTCGGCAGCGAATAAGATCCGGACTGCCATTTTTCCACCAGACATGGCCACATTCGCCCAGCGCAGCCTACACCTCAACCACGCGCCGTCGGGCTTCTGCCACAGTTGCGGGATCGCCATCTGCGGGCCTGACAGCGCGCGTGGCTGAGGGCCGCTCCTTGACCTATTCGCCTCCAGCTTCAGGGCCTAGGGATCGATTGTTTTTGCGCCGGAGGCGGCCTCGCACGATAAACTAGCGTCCGTCCGGCGTATCTGTTTAAGCGGTCGCCATCATGGCAAGGCTCTCTGCGAAGGATCGGAAATCTCTGTCTATTCCATTCGCTGCGGTTTGCCAACGCTGTCCGAACAGTGGTGGATGTCTCGATCATGCAAAACCACTCAGCATGTTCGCGCCGAGCTAATCCTAAGTTTTCCCATGATGGGCCTTTAGGATCCACTCGGCCATCATCCAGGCGAGGCGCTATCCGCTGTGATCGTCAGAGAGGATCACACCGTTTTCGACCTGCTTCTGCTGTAGCGTCAAAAGGTATTTGTGCTCTATCGACAGTTCTGGGCCAGTCTTCCGACCGCTGCAACATGCGGCGGCAGGAACAGAATCTTTCTCTTCGTCTGTTCTACTCGCACTCAGGGAGAGAACCATGGTGAGACCGCAGAACGAGAATTTCCTTCAGAACAAAACTGAGGCACCGAGCAACCGTGCGAAAAAGGCCAAAATAGGCAAGGGATTTATAATTTTCCTCGCGTGTTTCGCGGCTGCCCTTTTTGCCGTCTACATTTCAATAGCGGTCTACGGGCTCAGCTTTGCTTGATGATGGAAGCCAACGTTGTCCGTGGGCGATGGCAACTGTCCCGGCTGCGTTCGGATAATAGTTGCCCAGTTGATGCTCCGGCGGTAACGGTAGGCGTTACCGGTGAATTACCTGGCTTCTTGTAAGTCTTTCCATTGACGCTCACGACAGCTCAACTATTTCCTCTCTCGGAGAGCCGGGCATAAATCCCGAAGGAGATACCCCCGACGCCGCGGTGCTCGCTGAAGCAGTGCAACGTTGGTTTGAGTTCTACGATGTCGACCGAACCCGACCCGTCGACAAGATGCTATTCGAGGCTGCCATGCGTATCTACCAAAGAGGGTACCACTCGCTAGTTGATATCGCGACAGTGCTCATTGCCACCAATGTTGGCAGTCCAGCGACGAGAATAAATGCTCCGTCGTCTGCATCTGTCCACTGAGGGGAAACATCGCTTGACCCGCGCGACTTCTTTGCAAAGGCCGCCTTTAAACTGACGACACTGATCACGCGACTTTGTCATTGGAAGGTCATGTTATTGGAATGAACCACGGTCGGATCATTCCATTTCATTCCTGTCCGATAAACACTCGGTACTTAGCCTGTCCGTAACTCTCCTTATCGCAGCACTCGCGCAGGCTGAAGGTGCCGTGTTGACCGCTCTGACGACGCCAGTTCCGATGGCTTCGGACGCTAACGCGGCACACGACAGCGCAATCGACAAGCCTGTTGAGCAGGCATCCGCGAGCGACGAAACGACTGCGGGCCCTTTCGCCACCGTGCCAAAACTGGGGCATGGCGCGTGAGTGATCTCGAAGGCAAGCGGGTCTACGGCGCTGGAAACGAGAGCATCGGTCCGATTAACGATGTGCTCGTCAGTCAAAATGGAAGCGTCAACGCCGTTGTCGTCGGAGTAGGTGGCTTCCTCGGGATTGGTGAGAAGAATGTTGCTGTAGACACCAGCTTCTGCAGTTGGGTCCTGGCACCATGTCCTAACAATGCTGCGGCAGGAGCAGCGCCCGGCGTTTCGAGTGAGACTACAGCTCCGGGCGCCCCATAAAGTGCGGCTCCTGCAGATGACACTGATGCTTTGGCGGCAGAAGCTGGGTCGGATCGCCTGCCGGAGCGGATCGTGCTGAATGTAGCGCCGGCAGGTGCAGCGCGCACCGGAGTTTGAAGGCGTTAGAGCTGCTCAGCAGTGAAATTTAAGGCGGCCCGCATACGGTGAACTTGAGTGGGCCGCCTCCCTGTCACGTAAGATGGTCCAGAAAGCCTAGACTTGCCGCATTCCTCCGTCGACGCAGAGTTCGGCACCTGCGATGTAGCTTGCTTCGTCGCTCAGCAGGAACAGCGTCGCCGCCGCGACTTCATCAGGGCGCGCCATCCGCTTCATAGGGATAGGCGCAATCAATGTCTCGCGGACATCGTCTGGAACAGCTGCCATCATCTCTGTATCCGTGGGGCCAGGAGCTACGACGTTAACGCGGATACCTTTGGGAGCCAGCTCAGCGGTCCATGTCCTTGCGTAGGAGCGAAGTGCTGCCTTGGTAGCGGCGTAAGTGCCGTACGAGGGAATTCCTGCATTATCTGCGATTGATCCTACCAGCACAGCTGAACCTCCGTCTCCCATCGCTGGGAGGGCGGCCTGCAGTCCGAAAACCGTGCCGCGGACGTTGACTTCGAAGTGACGATCGAAGTGATCTAGGGTGACTTCAGTTATTTGCGCAGGCTCGGAGATGCCCGCATTCAGGACTAGAGCGTCAATCCGCGCATGCGTCTGACGCAAGCGATCTACCGCTTTTAGCATGTCTTCAGGTGAGCTGGCGTCGGCGGCGATGCCAACTGCACCCTTTCCGATGTTTAAGGCTGCTCTCTCGGCGTCAGAGGCGCGACGGCTGGTAATGAAGACCGTCGCTCCCTCGGAGGCCAGCCGCTCGGCGATTGCCAGACCGATACCCTTTGCTCCCCCGACGACCAGCGCGACTTTGTTATGCATTCGAGCCATCTGAATTCCTTTCACTTGATGGTCTCAAGATGATATACGCCGTAAATCTGATATCAATTACGCACCTTAAGTAGCCTAGATATGGACCAGTATACTGACCTGGAAATGCTTTCCTGCCGCGCTCTCAACGAGATGGCCGTTGTGCGTCCCGTACTAGATAAGATCGCTGACAAGTGGACGATCCTTATCCTAACCGTGATTTGTCCGAAGCCATCGCGGTTCAATGAAATCAAGCGACGCCTTGATGGGATTACACACAAGGCGCTCGCTGACGCGCTGAAGAGGCTCGAACGTAATGGCTTGGTGACGAGGACTGTGTTGCCAACGCAGCCGATCGGTGTCGAGTACGCCATTACCCCTCTGGGGCATTCTCTCAGACAACCATTCGAAGCACTTTGCGCCTGGTCGCTCGAGAATGGCCCTCAGATCGAGGCGGCCGCTGCTCGGTACGATAAGGCAGGGAAGTGAGCTGGGTGCTGTAAAAAGATCGGCCCCCACATCAACAAATGGGCGGCCTTGTCACGTTCAAGCCAGTTACCGGGTAATTCCGACGATGAACCCAACGGCGGCAGCGAGCCCAATGGCCTGCCAGGGATTACGTCGGATTCTGTCTCTCACATTGTCTGCCGCTCGATATTGCAAACTCTCGGCCTCGTCCCTGAGCGCAGCAAGATGCTCACGCGGCTCGACGTATGGGTCATCGCGATGTTCAAGTATCGACTGAAGAGCTTCGTCGACATGCGGCGCATCGGACTTTACTGACAGCCCAGTTCCTGAAGGGATAGCCGTGGTGGTGGCCGACACTGGATCGGATGCTGGAAACGTGTCCTCCAATCCTTCATCGAGAGCGCCAGCAGATCTTTGCTGTGCCTGTTCAGCCTCAAGCGCGTTAACCGCAGGTGATTTCTCATTCGCCATTTCAACCTCCTCAAATCCTCGGCTTACTTTATGGTCAGAGCCTGTTCCACCGCGAGATCCAGCTTTGCATGCGCTCTGCTGGAGGGATCCAGTTGCCGGATACGCGGCGGCGCTTATAGAACCGTTCTGATTGCCTTGGGTTGCTGAGAGGACCCGATCGTACGGTTCCGTACGGTAATCCTCACGTATGGAACGCGCTGAACGGTCAAGTCTTTCCCCTGCCTCATTGGAAAAGGGAGAAAACAATGGTCACTATGGTTGGTAACGAGAGCAATTTCGGAAAGCTCGTGAAGGATCTCATTCTATCTTGAGCACGATGCGATCGCAGCTTACGAGTCGACGATGAAACGTCTCGACGACAAAACGCTGAGTGCAAAGGTGGCCGAATTCCACCAAGACCATCTACAGCACCTGACGACTTTGCGCGAGATCGCTGCCGAGGCTGGCGTAGAGGCTCCGGATGAAGGCGATATGAAGCAGATGCTGACAACCGGCAAGATTGCCCTCGCGGACATGTTCGGCGACAAGACCATTCTTAAGGCAATGAAGACAAACGAAGACGACACAGTCACCGCTTACGAGCGTGCCTCGCAGCATGAGGAAGCCAGGCCGGAAACCAAGGCGTTCTTTATGAAGGCCCATCAGGACGAAGTCCGTCACCGCGCCTGGTTCGAAACGACCGCCGAACGGCTCTGATTTGTAATCTGGAGTCTGGGCCGTCATCCAGGGCCCACGCCCAAGATTGATGACGAGACGGCGTGACAAAAAGCTGCGCCGCCTCTATGCGGATCGAAGAGGGCGCTCCACGCAAAGGGTTGAGCGCCCTCTGTCTTTTGATCTCACATTGAAATTCAGCAAGCTTGCCGCCGACAACTGACCTGATCATTCTTTTCCACGGCATAGGTGCTTCAGGTGCGCAGATGATGCCACTCGCAACCACCTGGAAGACGAGCTTACCCACAACCCGGTTCGCCACGCCAGATGCGCCATTTCACAAGGCCGTCGGACCTGGTCGCGTTTGGTTTCAGGTCGACGGCAATCAACTCCGGCCTGATCGCCTTGCCGAAATACGTGACGCATTCGATCGCACGATCGATCAGATCATCAAGCGCGAGGGATACGAAGAAGCACTTGATCGGCTCGCCTTTGTTGGTGTCTCACAGGGCGCGATTGTCGCTCTTGACGCTGTAGCGTCTGGCAGATGGAAAGTCGGCGCTCTAATCGGCTATTCCGGCCTTCTCCCACCCGTCCCGGTTTCTTCCGAAAGTAGTGGCACACCGGTTCTTCTGGTTCACGGACAGAATGATCGAACTATCCCACCATTTGCGTCTACCCTTGCCGCCTCCCAGCTCCAAACGGCTGGTTTCAAGGTTGATCTGAAGATCGAGCCAGGTGTTGGTCATACGATCTCAGTGACGAGCGCACGGCTCGGCCTGGATTTTCTCCGCACACATCTAGGCTGATTTTCAGAGACGGGAATTCCGTATGCTAGAGTTACTGCAAGCGAACGCTCCTATCGTCTCCGCTGCGGCCAGCCTTGGAACCCTTTGCATCTGGGCTGTCTACCTCCAGATCTTCGTTGGAGGGCATCGAAGACAGGTCAAACCGATGCTCGTTATCAACCACGGCGAGGAGCGGGCACTTAACGCTCATTGTCTGGTGACAAACATGAGCAGGGAGCCCGTGCACATTCAAAGCGTTGTCGCAAAAGTCAAAACCGACAACCACACCTACACCGCCTACATCACAGACGCAGAGGATATCCGCCAATCAGGCATCGATACTGGCTGGCAGAGAATGACGCGCCAGGGCCCGTTGCAGCCCGGGACGATGGCGGACATGGGGACTTTCGACTGCATCATCGCGTATGCTGAGGCGAACGCGATCGAAGCAGGCGAACATTTTACGAGCAAACTCGATGCCGTTGCAGAAAACATAGAGATTACGATCCTGGGCATCTACGGCTCTGAAGATCTGCTAATTGGCGCGACGCGAAAATTCGACCTCACGAAGTCCGACGGGAGATCGGCAATTAGAGCATCCGAAGCGCTGACACGCCAGATCACGCGCAGACGGGAACGCAGGAAGTTGCTCAAGGAATTGAACGAGCAGCTATAAGACTGTACCCCGAGCGTGCACATGGGAAGACACATATGACCACTAAAAATGAATGCTATGTGATTGAGAAAAGAACGCCCGACATCGACGATTACATGCGTCTGCGCCAAACAGCTGGTTTGACGCCATTTTCGAGGGCTGCGGCTGAGATCGGGCTTGAGGGGACTGTCTTCGCTGTGGTCGTAGTTGTCGATGGTGAGGTTATCGGAATGGGGCGGCTGATTGGCGATGGCGGCTGCTTTTTCCAGGTCACCGATATAGCAGTACAGCCAGATCACCAGGGTCGCGGGCTCGGGAAGGCGATCATGACGGCAATTATGGAATACGTGGACACAACGATGCCGGAGACAGCGTATGTGAGCTTGATTGCCGACGTACCCGCCAACAAGCTCTATGAACAATTTGGTTTCAACGAAACCGCCCCAAGATCTGTGGGCATGTCGTACATAGTGAGATAGCTCACACAAGTGACGAACGCTTCAACGGAACCATAAGACCCTCTGAGATGTTTGCTCGCCGATATTATGGAGGAGGCAGTATGGCAAAGGATCTGAAGAAGGGCGACACCGTGGCGTGGAAAACGAGCCAGGGTGAGACGACAGGCAAGGTAATCAAGAAGCAAATTAGCCCAACGAAAATCAAGGGGCATGAGGTTAAGGCTTCTGAGGCAGATCCTCAAATCATCGTCGAGAGCTCTGAATCTGGAGCCAAGGCCGCACACAAGCCAAGCGCCCTTAAAAAGAAGTCTTGAGGTGCCTTTTCGCTGTGGAGGTCCAACATGTCGCTGCGGGTAGCAGAGTGTAGGTGCGGACAGCTACGGGCAGAATGCCATGGGGAGCCGCAAAGGGTCTCAGTCTGTCATTGCCTGGAATGCCAGCGACGAACTGGATCCGCCTTTGCAGTCCAGGCTCGATACGCAAAAACGGATGTGGCAGTCGAAGGAGGTTCTCGGCTGTACGAGAGGACTGGAGATAGCGGTATGTGGGCACGCTATCATTTCTGTCCGGAATGTGGGTCGACTGTCTTTTACGAGAATGAGGATACGCCCGGTGTCTATGCGATACCAGTGGGCGCGTTCGCTGATCCGGGTTATCCGGCACCTCAGCGCTCGATATATGAGAGCCGCATGCATCCTTGGATTGATGTGAAGGGAGATGCGATCCATCGAGAGCGATGCCCACTGACCCCAATTAAATGCGTACTGTAACTGCTGCGCCACTTCACACCGCGATTTAGTGGTGCTTCATATTCACTACCGTGTTTCAGGAGAGTGTGCGTGTATTATGAGTGGAATGCGAGAAAAGCTAGCCGCGCCTATGTAGGTAAAATCTTAATAGCCTGGACGGCCGCAATCGCCGCATCTGCGTTACCGATCGTGATGGCAGTGAATGCCTTGACCTTCTGACTTGCGGCGCCTCAGTATCAGGAGGTCTATATCACTTTGGCTGACCGTCATCGATCTTTTGTAGCCTGAAGAAATACCGACGTGGATCACCCTCGACTACCATTTTACCGTAGACGATGTCGTCTGCGCGACGAAAATGATCAATGATCGGCTGCCGATCATAGACCATTGATGCGGTCAAAACGCCTTCATCCAGTCGCTGCTGGAGAGAGGCTGTCGTCCCCCTCGCTCTGAGCCGCGGTCGCAGATGAGAGAAGAGGTTCAACGCGCGGGCCGTCCTTCCGAACCCAGCAAATCTCACTGCCCAGCGAATGGGGAAAAAGGCAGGCTCAATTGCGACGATCTTTCCTGGATCACCTTCGAACAATAGTGCGTCGGCCCGCATATCAGGATGAAAACGCTTCCCGAACCAGTGCAGATTTTCAAGAACTCCATCCAAAGGGTGGCCAGACGGGTGGCCTGATCCCTTCCACAAACCGATCATGTCCTCAGGATCGACGGGTTCCAGCGTGTTGAACCAGTCCGAGATTTCACTCTGCAGCGCTGACTGAAGCCGTGTGTTTCTCATGGTTTTGCATCTCCCGGGACGTCTAGTTCGATCACCACAGGTGCGTGGTCACTTGTATGTGGCCAACCCCGGGGCTTCCTGCGCACCGAAGCTGACTTGAGCCATTGCGCGGCAGTAGGCGACAGGAGGAAGTGGTCGATCCTCAGACCAGCATTGCGCTCGAAGCTGTTGCGCCAGTATTTCCAAAAGGTGTAAATCCGCTCTTCGGGATGCAAATGCCGGACCGCATCTGTCCATCCCTGCTCAAGCAAGGCAGCGTAAGCCTTGCGGACTTGTGGGCGGAACAAGGCGTCATCGACCCATCGTTCCGGTCTGTGGACATCGAGCTCCGTCGGCATCACGTTGAAATCACCTATGAGAAGGGTCGGGATATCAAGGTCTAAGAGATCGGCGGCGTAGCGGTGGAGGCGGTCAAACCATTTGAGCTTGTAATCGAATTTCGGGCCCGGGGCGGGGTTGCCGTTCGGAAGGTAAAGGCAGCCCACTATGATGCCGTCGACCGCAGCTTCGATATACCGACTTTGAGTGTCATCTGGATCGCCTGGTAAGCCGCGCCGCGTGACGAAGGGCTCTTGGTCCCGCACCAGGATTGCGACGCCATTCCAGGACTTTTGGCCGTGCCAAGCCGCGCCGTACCCCGCACGGGCAATCTCTTTCTGCGGAAATGACGTAGACTTGAGCTCCTGAAGGCAGACTACATCCGGTCCGTCTTCTTCGAGCCACCGCAACAGGATATCTAGCCTGCCGTTGATCCCATTCACGTTGTAAGTGGCAATCTTCAATTCAATGAGGCCCCAGCTAGGCTACCGACATCCAGGTGGTCTCGCCGATCTCCACGAGGAGATCGACCTAGTCGGCAAATTCACTCATGATGCGCTTGGCGTGGTCAATGACCTTTTCCTCCTCGGCCAGCTTATCGTCAGTGACTTTCACCGAGACAGATTCACCATCATCACTGACGAAATCAACAATCCATTTCCCTGCGCCTTCGTGGACTACTCGTGTGTGTGAAACATTCATCAGTTTGCTCCTCATGCCGCATTAGGAACTGGCGATGAGGCTCTCTGTTCCGCAAAACGAGTTTGGAGGGAACTAACAATGGATTGGGCGTCCAACCGTTCGATGCTTAAGGCAGTGCACCCGTTGCTAGTTCGCGCATGTTTCAAGTTGTCGAGTGCGGGCCTAACGCTATCTCTGTATCGAGACTGTCATACGACCGAGGGATCTTGGAATGCGTTACAAAGCGAAGCCAGGCGATGTCAGCCTTTTCGAAAATGAAAAGGCTGGTCATGAGGGCGCTCCAGATCATCGCGGCTACTTCATTGCTCATCGGGATATCAGGGCGGGAGAGAAGGTCGAGTTAGTGCTGTGGTCTGGACGGCCAAACAGCGCTAGATCATTCGGCGGACGCCTATCAGATGGCAGCAATGATAAGCGTATCAGTTCACCAGTGCGTGTCGACTTGTTTGGAAATCCCTTAGTGGACCCGCCGAAAAGATGAGTGGCAACCTGTCCGCTTTCATCGAGCTAAGGGGCAGCGTCCGAAAACGCATGCGTTAGAAGTGGCTAACTTCCCAGACGGCGATGAAGCGCTGGTAGAACCATCAAGGGGTCTTCTTTCGGAAGCCCCTTGGAAACTCGACAACTCTTCGAACTTTCGTTCTATCCGCTATACAGCCGGATCGCTTTCGCGACGGTGAGAGTGCCTCCCAGTCGATTGGCACCCCGTATCCCGCTCACACTATCGATTTGGGCCGGCTAACGCGACCCTTTAGAGCTCTCCTCGGGATTTTTCTGCGGGATCATAGTTCACATCCCAATCCTTCCCGGCCTTCTTTCCAGGCGGATCGCGGTGCACCGTTGCATCTTCGGAACCGGTGACTACCGTAGGCTTCGCGCTGTGCACGCCGGAGGCTTTTCGATCCGCTTGCGATGGAGCATATTGACCTTTTGCATCGTCTTCAGAGTTAGGCATCTGGTTCATCCTTCGTCTTGAGAGCGTCGGACACGCTGGTTTTCTGCGGGTTGGCATTCGTTTCGCCAACGGCATCCTCATCCCGATCGGGATCGTCCTTCGCCTTCATGTAACCGCGGGGTTTGTTCTCTTGAGGTCCTTCCCATCGCGGAGATTGATCGGTCGTGCCCGGAGCGCCGTCGCTCGGTGTCGTGGTTCCCATTGCAAAATCCTCCGTTGACCTAGCACAACCAGTGCCGCTGACGATCGTTCCGGCTCAACTGCGTCGTCGCAAAGCAAGGGAACCACCGAGCGCAGCTGGTAGTTCAGGAAGCGGACATGTTCACAAGGAGGAAAGCGATGGATCGTAAGGTTGTAGAGGTGGTTGCCGAGTTGGAGGACGGCGTTACCGCGCTAGGGATAATGAATGCCGAGCAGGCTATGAGCCTGCCTTCTGATGTTGATGTGAAGATCTCTCATCCCGATGACGAGCCGGGCAAGACCGATCGATTCTTAGATCGATACGAGTTTCAAGAAATGCATGCCCATCCATCTTCGTCCAAGGATTAATCCGACGCTGCTGAAGAACATAAATGTCGCGAAAACCACAGAAACGACCGTCACCGTGGAATTCAAGGGTGAGGGGAGCGATCTCATCACCGTCAGAATGTCTGCTCATCTGAGCCATAGCGAGGACCAAACAGAAGCAGAAGCCCTAGCGATGATCGATCAGCTGCGTGAATTCAAGCAGACCGCATGATTTATTGGCAGTAGAAACGAAAGGAAATCTTGATGTCTGACACAAGCACGAAAACCATCACCGCCACCTTTTCTACTCGGGAGGCCGCTGACCTGGCGGTCGAGCATCTTGTTCAAAAACTCGGCGTCGACCGGGCGGATATCTTTGTACAGACCAACGGTTCAGACAATTCGTCCGGCACCGAGATCAGTGGCGGAGATGCCGCGACAATGGACGAAGATGCGCGGGGTGATGGGTCGCTGTCGTCGAACATAGGGGTATCTGCTGACGTTGCCGCGAACCAGGAAGAGAGCGTTCAAGCCGCCCTTAATGAATTGGGCGCAACCGATGTCGTTGCAAGTTGAGTGGTCATGATGGAGCTAGCGAGTCGACGGCATCCAGTCCCGAACGATGATAAGACCCGAACATGGCTGACAATCTGAGCAAATACCGCTCGAAGCGGGACTTCAAAAAAACCGCCGAACCGAGCGGGGAGGTTGAGGTAAAGTCATCGAACCGTCGTCGCTTTGTAATCCAGAAGCATGATGCGACGCGCCTCCACTACGATCTCCGCATCGAGATGGACGGGGTGTTTAAGTCCTGGGCCGTCACAAAGGGCCCCTCGCTCGATCCCCAGGACAAGCGCTTGGCCGTTGAGGTCGAGGATCACCCGTTAGACTACGGTGATTTTGAGGGCACGATCCCAAAGGGGCAATATGGCGGCGGCACGGTCATGCTTTGGGACCGGGGCTATTGGGAACCAGAGGGCAATAAAACCCCGGAGGAGGCTTTGGCGAAAGGCGACTTCAAGTTCACGCTTGAAGGCGAGCGCTTACACGGCAGTTTTGTGCTGGTCCGGATGCGCAGCCGCGAAGGCGAAAAGCGGACCAACTGGCTCCTGATCAAACACAATGACGACTACTCGGTCGACGAGGATGGTAGCTCTATCCTCAAGCAGAATGTCACTTCTGTTGCGTCTGGCAGATCGATGGAAGCGATCGCCGCCGGAAGAGGAAAGAAACCGCAGCCGTTCATGACCACTGGAGGTGCAGTCGAAGCCGACGCCGTATGGGACAGCAGCGAGGGGCCTGCTGCTGAAGAACGAGCGGCAGGTGTTAAGACGACGGCAGGGTTGAAGAAGGCCAAATCGAATGCGAAGTCAGAGCAGCGTGCTCCTTCAATGCCGATGCCAGATTTCATCGCACCCCAGCTGTGTGAGACTTTGCAGCGGCCTCCGTCCCCGCAAGGATGGGTGCATGAGATCAAGTTTGATGGGTATCGGATACAGATGCGCATCGAGAGCGGCCAAGTCACGTTGAAGACCCGCAAAGGTCTGGATTGGACAGCCAAGTTTCCAGCAATAGCAAAATCTGGAGCAAAACTACCGGACGCGATTATCGATGGAGAGATTTGTGCTCTGGATGAGAACGGAGCACCGGATTTTGCCGCTCTGCAGGCCGCTCTCTCCGAGGGCAAAACTGACGATCTTGTTTTTTTCGCTTTTGATTTGCTGTTCGAGGGCGAGACAGATTACCGGGATCGGCCTCTGACTACGCGTAAGGATCGATTGGCTAAGGTGCTCTCCAATGCCGGAGACGATCCCCGCATACGGTTTGTCGAGCACTTCGAAACGGGTGGTGATGCCGTACTAAAATCTGCATGTCGGCTTTCCCTAGAGGGTATCGTCTCAAAGAGAGGCAATGCCCCATACGAGATCTGGCCGCTCCAATACCTGGGCCAAATCCAAGTGTCGCGCAGGCCATGAGGTCGTGATCGGGGCGTATGCGACGACGAACGGTGCCTTTCGATCTTTGCTAGCAGGTGTCTACCGGGGGGATCACTTTGTCTATGTCGGCAGGGTTGGCACAGGTTACGGCGCAAAGGTCGTTGATCAGATATTGCCACAACTGCAGAGACTGAAAACTTCCAAGTCTCCGTTCACTGGCATCGGAGCACCAAAGAAATCGACCGACATTGTTTGGTTGAAGCCGGAGCTTGTCGCCGAAATCGAATTTGCAGGCTGGACTGCGGACGGGCAGGTGCGTCAGGCCTCATTCAAAGGCCTAAGAGAGGACAAGCCTGCGAAAGAGGTCGAAGCCGAAGAACCTGCAGAGCCTAACGAGGTTGACGCACCTGAGCCTGACGACGCACCGAAACCGCCTCCATCTTCACGGAACAAGCCCTCCCGGCTACGCAAGGGTGCGAAGGTCGATGTCATGGGCGTGCTCATCTCCAGCCCAGACAAGGAGCTTTGGCCTAACGCCCTAGACGGCGAACCTGTCACTAAGGTCGACCTCGCCCAGTATTATGAGGCAGTCGGCCCATGGCTCATCGATCACATTAAGGGACGACCTTGCTCAATCATTCGAACCCCCGACGGGATCGGAGATGAGCAGTTTTTTCAAAGGCATGCGATGCAGGGAACCTCGAACCTGATCGAGCAGGTCAAGGTGTCCGGTGATAAGCAACCGTACCTGCAGATTGATCGGGTCGAAGGTCTTGCTGCCGTCGCGCAGATCGGGGGTACAGAGCTTCATCCGTGGAACTGCGGGCCCTATCAACCTGAAGTCCCTGGGCGTCTGGTCTTCGATCTTGACCCTGGTCCCGATGTTGATTTCGCTACGGTTATTGAAGGAGCACGCGAGATCCGAGACCGCTTGGAGGAGCTTGGTCTCGTGAGCTTCTGCAAAACGACCGGAGGAAAGGGGCTACATGTGGTGACGCCGCTGTCGGTGCCGAAGGGCAGGAAGCTGAACTGGGATCAGGGAAAAACGTTTGCCCGAGATGTTTGCCAGGCAATGGCGCGGGACAACCCAGAGGTTTACCTGATCAAGATGTCCAAGGCCCAACGGAACGGCCGCATATTCCTGGATTACCTCCGCAACGATAGAACCTCGACGGCAGTTGCTCCTTTGTCGCCACGCGCTCGCCCAGGCGCAACGGTTTCGATGCCACTAAACTGGACGCAGGTGAAAAAGGGTCTCGACCCGAAGCGCTTCACCATCCGTACCGTTCCAGGTATCCTGAAAGACAGCACAGCATGGCAGGACTATTGCGACGGCCAGCGATCACTGGAGCAAGCTATAAAGCGGCTGGAGAAGACGTCCAAGCGGGCAGCATGATCCGGTCTGGAGAGATTTCAGGTTTTCAGCGGGTCGATGCGCGACCCAAGCTATCGAAGGCGTGATCGAACCTTGCCTTGAGTTCAGCGCGTCCGCTCTTTGTGCGGTCTTTCATCTCAGTGAGCAGATCCGCTTTGAGGTTTTGGTCGATCGCCATCATCGCTGCCAGAAATGATGCGCCAACTATCTCGACGCCGCCGAAGTAGTCGCTAGTGACGGACGCCTCGATTTGGCCACGGGCTTGCTCGAGAGCCTCCATAGCTTCGACAAGATGGTGGCACGCTGAAAGAGGCTGGCGAGTCGCGTCAATCAAAGCGGGTCGTTTGCCATCTGTCCCTGAAGTGCCGTTGAGCGTCTGGATGAGATTTTAGACGCTTGCCTGGTCCTTATCGATCAGAGAGGCAATATCCATCGCAATCGAATCCAGGGCGGTGACGATGAGATCGTTTTCAGGATGCCGCTTGGCCGAGACCAGGAGCGCCATCTTACACATTGCTATTCCCAACAGCGACGCACGCAGCGCGGCAGTGCTCCCGCCTAGCTCGGGCGACCTTTTAGCGGTCATGGCAACCAAATCGCTGAAAGGCCTGCTCACCAATCTCATCTGCGGGCATCCCCTTTCAAACAAAATGTTCGCATTTTATTAAATATGTTCGCAAAGAATAATGGACGGGGCAGGCCGAACATCGGTCCGGACGAGTTGTGAGTGAACCGACGTCAATGGAGGCCTGCCATGTCTACGCGTTCTGTGCTCTTGGTTGAAGATGAACCTCTCATCAGGATGGTGCTCGCCGAAGCGCTGATCGATGAAGGCTACCATGTATCAATCGCCTCCAATGTCCTAGAAGCGATTGGCGTGATCGGCCGTAATCCGGCGTTCGATATTCTGATAACTGATGTTGATATGCCTGGGGGCCTGACCGGGTTGGACCTCGCAGCCATGGTCTGTTCGCATGCTCGTGCGACTGAAATCATCATAACCTCAGGGCGAACGGTTATAGATGGGTTGATGGAGGATTGGACTTTCGTGCCGAAGCCATTTGGCGTGCAGGCAATCCTCGATCTCCTGGACAAACAACTCCATGGGGAGGTTCGGCCAGCAAACGACTGTTCAGTGCAGTTAGCGCAAGCATCCTAGCTGCGGCACGATCTCCAGACGGAACATTTCCAGTTCTCCTCTCGTTTCAGCCCCGGAACATCAGGAGATTATGAATGCCCCTTCACGACGATGACACTTCGAGAGTTTGGGATATGGCTGACAAGATCGGGTTCTGCATGCTCACCACGCAAAGTGGGATCGACTTGCGAGCGCGCCCTATGTCAGCTTACAGCGAGCGAGAAGACAACGCCTTCTATTTTCTGACGGACGTTGCTAGCCACAAGGACGAGGAGATCTCCCGCCATCCGAACGTGTGCTTGGCATTCGCGGATTCCAAGGGCCAGAAGTACGTATCGGTCTCAGGTACTGCCGAAGTGCAAAATGATCGCGAAAAGATCCGTGAATTGTGGGCGACGCCAGCCAAGGCTTGGTGGGATAGTCCAGACGATCCCTCAATCCGGATCTTGAAAGTCACTCCGGCATCTGCGGAATATTGGGATAGTCCGGGCACCGTTGTCAGCTACATCAAAATGGCAGCAGCTGCTGTGTCGAGCGCACATCCTGACATGGGCGACAACGCCAAGGTCGACATGTAAAACACACAACCTTCCAGCCAGCAGATCGATCTGACGGGTCGGGCTGCTGGCTTCACGAGAAAACGTATCGTCTGCAGGATCTCATGATTCAGTTCTTTCACTTAGGATCGCCATGCCCGCATTCTTTCTGAACTCTGGGTCGTAGACGGGTAGTATGGATATCGTTGCAGTCTTCAACCGGGATGGCGGCACGTTCAAGACGACAGATATGTCGGCTTTCGAAGCTAAATTTGTCGAGGTCTTCTCTGCGGCTGGCCACAAGATAGACTGCCGCATAGTGGGTGGCGATAAAGTTGTCGAAGCTCTTAAGAATGCAGCGGGTCGACCCGCGGTCGATTGTATCGTTGCAGGGGAGGGGATGGTACAATTTCGGTGGCTGCCCGATGCGCATGGAAAAGCGGGAAAGTTCTAGGCATCGTTCCGGCTGGGACAATGAACTTATTCGCTCGCTCCCTGAAACTGCCACTCGACATATGGGACGCCCTAGAGACGCTCGCATTCGGCGAAATCAAATCAGTTGATATCGCCTCCGCTAACGGCCAAACCTTTATCCATCAGTTTTCTGCGGGTATGCGATCTCGAATGGTCCGTCTGCGCGAAGCGAGGGAGTACGGATCGCGCCTGAGCAAAATCTGGGCGACCATCAAAGCTGCATCCATCGTCATAGCGAAACCGCCGCGGTTCGACATCATATTTAGGATCGATGGCAGCGAAGATACTCAAAAGATTTCAGCGCTATCGATTTCCAACAACGAATTCGGCGAAGATCCATTGATGTACGCGGAGAAGCTGGATGGCGGGCATTTGGGTGTGTACATGGCTGCGCCCCTCACGTTTCGATCCGCGAGTTACCTTGCTTTCGACATCCTGAGAGGGCGGCTCAAGGATAACTCTTCTGTCACGGCTCTAGCTGCGTCGGAGATACGGCTGCATTTTCCGCGACACCGCCACGGCATCCGTTGTGTGATGGACGGTGAGCTTGTCGCGATGGAGCAAGACATCCTGGTGAAAATCCATCCCGGTGAGCTAAGGGTTCTTACCAGTCGCCAAGGCGAAAGCGGATAAGCCATCCGTATATTGGACCACAGTTGCCAAACGAACAAATCGCAGCCAACTGCGGGTGTTTTGGCGAATTACTACTGTTATTGCGGCTGCTTGGTTTTGGACAGCTTTACCACAAGGCATTGTCTCCGCAGTTCCCCAAGGTCTTGCGACATTCCAGAATGCAAGAGCGCCGCCCCCAATGTGCTCATACAAGGTTCGTCCCCGAGAGCACTAACGACGGTCTCGTCGCTGATTAGTGCCCGAGCCGCATAGGCTGCAAGTTTCGCATCCTCAGCATGGCCGTTGGACACACCTGTTGTCACGAAAGCCTCGAACACCAGGATTTCACCCGATTTCTGCGGCATCCGCGTCCAGTCTTGCCATGCCGTCGCACCGGGAACATTGGCGGCGATCCTGTCCAGAATTGCGGGCACCAAGGCCAGAGCCATTGCGGTAACACTTGCTCCTGCCCCAGCGCTCCAAGGTCGACCAGCTTCTCCTGGGCGTTGTTGAAGCGTGTTCCGGATGTCTCGTTTAGCGGGGACGTACATCGTTGCCTCAAACCCCAAGACGGTCGGGCCCATCCGAACGGCTTCGGTCAACGCCGCGATCATCTTATCGGGATCCGTGCCGCCGTCCTCACTGAACGGCCCAGTAACCCACCAGCCGAGATTGCCTTGCTTCGGGGAGCCGATGTCTACGACCGCATAGTGCAAGCACGTCTCCCGTCAAATATTCAAAACTGTCATCAAGCGGCGTCGGTCAGCTCGCTTTCCGAGATTTCAATTCCTTGGCCACCGACTTCTTGAGGGCATCCATAATGTCGATGACATTGCTTTTGTCTGTTTCACGCGCTTTGGACTTGGAAGCCCTCTTAGTAGGCTTCTTAGCTTTTTCTTCTGAGCGATAAGTTTTAACAGGCTTTCTTGAATAGGGTCGGACACCATCGCAGGCGACCAATCTTTCAAACGCTTCTTGATCACCTTCTCGAGCGCCGTGACGCCGTCCGGATCAGACTTTTTATCGATCTCAGTGAAGTATTCGGCTTCGGGTCGCACCTCGTCGCCGAAACGAAGCGTCCACAGGACAATCCCTTCACCTCGCGGCTGCAAGACTACAGCTCGCTCTCGACGCCCGAGAACAAGCTTGGATATTCCTACAACATCCTCCGCTTCCATTGCCTTACGGATAACGGCGAATGCTTCGTCCCCGATTTTATCGTTTGTGGTCAGATAGAAGGGCTTCTCGAAATAGACCCATTCGATGCTTCCGCGAGGGATGAACTTCTCAATGTCGATCGTCCGGACCGTTTCCAGTTCGACGGCTTCAAGATCGTCATCGTTCAAGATGACATAATCGTTCTCTCCACGTTCATAGCCTCTAGCCTCATGCTCGTCCTTGACTGACTTACCGGTGACGCTGTCGATGTACTGCGAGACGACGCGGTTCCCTGTCTCCTTGTTGAGTGTGTGAAAGCGCACCTTCTCAGAGTCTGACGTTGCTGGCGTCATGGCGACAGGGCAGGTGACAAGAGAAAGCTTGAGATAGCCTTTCCAATAGGGTCGACGCGGTGCCATGGCATCAGCTCGCTTTTTTCTGAGGGTTCTTTGCTTGGCCGCCGGAAGCTTTCGAAGCTGACTTCTTTCCGCTGTTGGCGTTTGCGGCCTTCGGTTTTTTGGTCTCGAGCCTTTTCCCAATCCTGCGCTTTCCTGGAGTGCCTTCAAAAGGTCATTGGATTTGGAGACTTTCACAGGCTTCGGTTTCGGGATCGCTTTGCCTTCGGCCTTGGCTTTCACAAGCGCGGCGAGAGCGGCATCATAGCGATCGTCGAATTTTGCAGGATCGAAGTCGCCTTTTTTGTACCGATGATGTGCTTGGCCAGATCGAGCATTTCCTTTTCGACTTCGAGCTTGGCGACACCTTTGAATGCCTCTTTTGATGAGCGAACCTCGTAGTCGAAGTTTAGCGTTGTCGCGATCAGCCCCTTACCATGTGCCCTGATCAGCACCGTTCGCATACGTCGGAAAAGCACGGTCCGAGCGATAGCCGTCGCATTAGTCTTGCGCAAGGCATCACGGATACAAGTGAATGCGTCCGTATCTTCGTTCTCAACAGGGACCAGATAATAAGGCTTGTCGAAGTAAACGTCATCGATACCGCCGCATGGGATGAAAGCCTCAGCTTCGAGCATCTTGTCAGAGTCAGGGACAACCGACGCGACCTCTTCAGGGTCAATCATTATGTGGTCGCCATTGCCAATGTCGAAACCTTTGACTTGTTGGTCACGAGCGACAACTTCCTCCGTGTCGCTATCTATAAATTCGCGCTTGAGGCGATTTCTCGTCGCCTCATTGATCATGTGAAAGCTAATGCGCTCTGAGGTCGAGGCAGCCGTGTAGAGGCCTACCGCGCAGCTGAGTTCGCCAATCTTCAAGTGGCCCTTCCACTGAGCGCGATGACCGGTCATTTTATCCTCCATATATCAGGGCTGATAACAGATGTCGGAGAACAGGGTTCCTCCGCTTATCTCGTTTGCCTGCTATGCCGAGGGTTCACATCAATGATGGCATCAGTGTCCGATAACGCGTCAGCAGGTATTGGATCCGAAGCAATTGCCTCAAGTGCAGCTGCGTCCGCTCCTGCCCGAGCGGCATCAACGATCGCATCCAGCGTTTCGCTTCGCGCTCTAAGCTCCAGCAATAATGTTGAGCGGAGGGTATCAGTTCTGTCCATGCTGCCTAAATCAGAAACCGGATGAGAATGTTCCCTGCAGCTCGTGGTTATGGTGGGTTTGCGCAAAATTTCGTTCGAGTCAGCGGGTGATGCGCTAATCTCAGCCACCGCCTTGCAAATTTTACTACACTCTTAGGCGGGGGACCGTTGCGACAATTCCTCAACGCTTTCGGTCCTGTCACACTCGTCCAGTAAACGAGCAGCCAGTTTCAAAGCCTCGTGGCTCTTCGGGTTGATATTGTTTTCGCGGCATAGAAAACGGAGAACTACCTTCAAACGATCGAGTTGCTCGGTTGTAAGGTGAGGGCGGGCCATGCATTCTCTCCGATGCCTATCGTAGAAGAATAATGGTTTAGTACGGTTCCCGGTTTCGCGCACAGCAGCACTGAAGGTGAAAGCGGTTACAGATTTATTACACCATAGGTAAGCCGTGAACCGCGGCACCCTTAATCTTCATCGTGTAGCGATGGAGTAATACCTAAACGAAAAGCTTCCTGCGATTCGCGAAGCAGTCGGTTGAATGCTTTTGCGGCATCGCAGTTCCATGTGTTGATGACCAGGTGACGACGCTTCTGCAATCGCCAGAAAAAATCTCTACGAGTTCTGGCTCGTCCACCATTCCGGAAGCGGCTCATGGATGGACCCAAGCCAGCCTGCGATCTCCACGCTCCGCAAAATTCGTTGTGAAAAGCGTGTGCGGAGCATGTGGACAACCGCAATTGTCGATCTGCGACCGTCCTGCAGGTGAGAGAAGAACCCTACAGTCTTCTCGTTCTCACCCACGACACTTAATCCCTCGCGGGCATCTCGCTGAGCAGCGCGGTAGCGCCGCTCTTTTTGTCCCCGGTTGCCTTCCCGGATTATCCAAAGACTCGCGCCGAGACTACTTACGTAGCAAGACCTCCAAATCGCCAGTTGCATCAAGTCTGCAACAGATGGCAGCCGTTTGGGGCAGCTTCACTAATTGCTGAAATGGTTCGCGGATTTCCACCTTCCCTCGCACGCAACTACAAGACGTGGGACGTTGCGTGTATTGGCAAGGCGTAATAGGAAACGGTACGAAGCACTATCGAGCCTTGCAATAGCTTTGGAGCGATCACAGTCGCGGGCATGCTCAGTATGACGGCGTGAGCTTCGGGGCGATGCTCATGCAATCAAAAGCGAAAGCTATCACGACCGGTGTGGCGAAGTTTTAATCGATCAGCTCCTGTGCCAAGATCTCCTAGCAATGCGATCGAGAGCGGATGTTAAAGCAAGCGATGCAAGCAAGAGGCTTGGTGGAACAATCAAGCTCGCCCATAGCAGATCGTCGTCGGAGTTCATCAAAGCTAGCATAACCGTCGCAAGTACCGAAATGGCCAGTACGAATAGCAAGCTCATGAGGGCGCTGGCGCGCAAGGCCGCCACAATGACTACCGTCAGCGTGACCGCGTAAACAATACTCCAACCCATCTAAGTCCTCCTTTTGAGGCCATCATATCCCGACGAAGTTAGATAACCGTTTATATACTCACTCAATGTGTCATCGGTGACGCTTCCCCCAGACGCGCGGAGCGGCACCGCTATCCGCGGATAGTAAGGCTGGCACGTGAAACCTATTCCAGGTCTCGCTTGCCCAAAATAGTGAAAACGTCAAGGGACCCCGTAGCACGATCGGCGGTGACTTAGATCGGCGGATCAGCCACACTGCTCTTCGTATCAGTTTCGCCGAAACGATTCGTCATCCATGTTTGGACGGCGAATACCATCAGGCAGATAGCCACTGAAAATATGAGCGTGATGACATTTGGGCGGTATTGTAGCTGTCTCATAGGAAAGTAACTGGAAACACCCCGTCAGGTTCCTCGACCTGGGGAACGGTAGCCGAGGCAGCAATCCTACGGCTCCGCGTCATCATCGTCGAATTTTTCGGCTAACCGAGGCTGGATCGCGCGCGCCAGCCATTCTTAGATGCGAAAGCGAGGTCTGAGACAGAGGTTTTGTGCCTCCCGAACTGAAACGATCGGTCCAAGTCAGCCAACCTGAAGAAGGACAGCACAAAGTCATGATCGCTTGTTCATCAAGCACGTTTAGTCGATGTTGGTCTGACGGCCTAAGCACCCTTGATCTACTGGGCTGCTGAATTCACAGCGCCATAACCCGCGAAGAAGATGAACAGCCCCGCGATGACGATCGCTCCCAGAAGCAAAAGCAGAATTGTAGGGACACCGAATTTCGGACGACGCGTCGCAGGTGTCTTGTGCTGAAGGTTGGGGTCGTTGATTGGCATCTGGCTATCCTTGTTGATCAGCATAAGAGGGGTCAGGCATACTGTCTGTAGCGTTTGCTACTTGGTAGTCGCCCCAGGATAGCCTTCACCGTTACGGGGCGCCTTGCGCTCGTCTTCCGGCGTCTTGCTGGTGTCCACGTCCTCCTTGTAGCGACCCCCGCTTGTTGCTTTGCGTAGACCCTTTTCTGCTGTATGGCTCAGGTCTTCGCGAGCATCATCTGCGACATCAGGGTTAGAGCGAACTGCATCGCTGGTTCCGTCTGTCTTCTTCTCATTCATGATTGATCTCCTCGTTGTTTTGACCTCAACAAAGGGGATGTAAGATGGTTCCTCAGATACGCTGTCAACTGCCGAAACTGTTTCTAGAGCAGGGACTACAGCCGATTGTTCCAGATGGACACGACCACTTTCTGCTGGTCGACATCCTCACGTCACCCGATCCCGCCTTCAGCGCTAAGCTGTCCGTTTTTCAGCCTCGCGATCTAGGCACTCGCTCGGCTTGTCTGGGATACCAGGCTCAGGAAAATCAAAGGGTCGCAGGGGTATCTCTCATGTCGTGATAGAAATTCAGCCGCTCTCACTGAACGGGTCCCTTTTTTAGAGGACGAAGGCCCCTGAAAAGAACATTTTCGCGCAAACGCCCGCAAGTCGCGTCCGCTCTGCATTGGCGTCGATACGAGCGAACTGATCAATCATACCAACGAGCACGCGTGCCATCTCGTCCGCAGCTACACCTGGCCGGAAGATGCCGTTCGATTGCTCTTCCCGATGGTTGGAAGCCACCCAGCCGACCATCTGCTGTTTTGCGATAGAACAGCCCGGAGGCTGGAAAAAGCCGATTTCCGTCAATGCCCGGTCCGCCGCCATGAAGTGGTGAAACGTCCGGAAGCTGATCGCCACCTGGGCCTCAAGCGCTTCCTGCGTCGTGTATGGATCAATGAGGTTGGAGAGGGTGACGCGTCTCAGGTCCTCTCTGAATTCCTCCACCAGCGACTCGTAGGTGGCCTCCTTCGATTCAAAATAGAGGTAGAACGACGGCTGGCTGAGGCCCGCCTCTGCCACGATGTCACTGACTTTCGTGCTGTTAAACCCGTTGCGCGCGAAGACGCCGATCGGTGCCTTACGCAACCTTTCGCGGGTTTGCTCGCCTTTGGTTTCGTCTTTGAGGGCATCTTTCTCTTCTACCGGGATCTCACCGCGTCTAGCTCAGCCAGAAGTCACCGGATACGTCGCGGACAAACATTCGGCTGCCTTCTCCCGCGACGACCTGGCGACAGTTCTTACTCAGCTTTCGCATAACGGTGTGCTCCCGACGATCCTTGCCCACAGCATGGGAGCATGGCTGGCAGTTGAGTCCGTCCGCCAGCTCTCATTGATGGGCGAGCGGGATGTTGTCCGGTCGATCGACCAACTTGTTCTTGCGGCACCGGACATAGATATAGGCTTGCTTCGCAAACAACTTCCGATCACCGACAGGTTGTCGAAGCCGATCGTTGTCCTCGCTTCCAAAGATGACATTGCACTTGCCCTGTCCAAAGGGCTGGCGGGCTCCGCAGTTGCACGATCATATCCTGTCGACCGAGATGGCAACATTTCCAGCCAATACTGATGGTGTTCCCTTCGACTACCTACACAAGCGGAAATCTTGCAGCAGACATGTACCGCAACGTCGCCAGCCGAAAGCACCGACGTGTCCTCGCTGTCCGACTTTTCAACGCAGCACATGATCAAGGCATGAAGGATATGCCGCACTTTCTGATTGCTCGCGCCACGATGCATCAGCAGCAGTGGCTTGCGGTGATCAAAGAGCTTGGCGGCGTGGAAGGAGCCGTTTCAATCCCAAAGATCTTCCCGCAGGAGATCGCAGAATCATGACGTCCCTTAACCTTTCTGTTTATCGGCAACGCCGAACTTTAGATCCATGGTCCTATGCGCCCAATCTTCTCTCGAGCCACGTGACGACCTTGAGCGTCGGACGCTGTAGCCATCTACTATCCTGCGCGAGGACAATCAAACCAAGCGGTGCCATCCAGAAACCAAGGATGGGAAGAAACCCGATGAACCCGCACAAGACAAACAGCGTGCCCGCTATCATGCGGACCCATCGCAGGTCCGGTTTTCGCATCCATCGGATAAGACGCCCGAGAGGGCGTGGCATTTTCGCGGCATATTTCTCGACAACCGCATCGAGCCGTTGGGCATCGGTCGTGTTGTTTTCTTCGCATTGTTCTTCGAAGGCATGGAGCCTTCGCGCGGTATCAGGGCTTTCTAGACGGAGCTTTCTGCCTTCGTTCACCACAGAAGCTATCGCAGCGAGCAAAGGCAACCCGGGCAGGCTCTCTATCGTCACTGAAAGCTTTGGCCGCCAGTTGGGGTAGCCGCTGCTACTCGTGCCTGGGACGTTGGTCGGCCGCTTTTCGTCGCTCAGATCAGCCAGACGGACAGCAACAAGCTTACTTGGAGTCCGAGCGATAAACCGATGCGCCTTGACGGTCAGATCATGTAAGGCCGCCTCGGCTGCGTTTCCTTCGGTATTATAAGCACGTACGCATCCCACGGCCTTGACCAATTGCCGCCTCTCGTCACGGCGCTCGGCATCATGCTGTTCTGTCAAGTCCGGTGAAACAATGCCGTGCTCGGCCCTCAGGGCGATATCAGCACCCCGCCACCAGCCGGCCAACGTCTGATGATCATGCGTCGAGATGCAGGCAAGTGCTAGTACCGGATAGTCAGTGGCCGGCTTGAAGCCGATGTCATCGCGCTCGTAGGAGAGAATCCGATAGGATAGGATCTTTGCTGCCGTTAGATCATCTTGAAGTCCATCGGGCAGCAAGCCGAGATCTTCGCCGATGACGAGGCACCGATGTCGCGCAGACGTTTCTGCAAGGATCCTGATTAAATCTTCCTGCGGATACCGGACATAACCGCCTTCGGCTGGCGTGCCGTCGATCGGAACCAAGAACAGCCGACGGAGCGCCGCGGCGTGGTCGATCCGGATAGCGCCGGCATATCGCATGGCAGCGGTGACCATCCGTTTGAATGGGGAGTTTTCA
The DNA here is from genome assembly GCF_030323265.1 of Terrirhizobium terrae. GTDB lineage: Bacteria > Pseudomonadota > Alphaproteobacteria > Rhizobiales > Rhizobiaceae > Neorhizobium. Next base: position 708,996 of record NZ_CP104991.1, on the reverse strand, counting down.
CCAGCCGCGATCCGCGAAGGTTGAAAACCCGCGAGATGCCAGTCCTGTCCACTTGGAGCAAACGGATCTGGTGGGCTGCCAATCGTCGCGTCAGTGAGATAAACGCCGCGCTCACTCCACGTTGCCGACCCGTCGAGCGCCTCGCCCACTGCGAGATCGAGGTACAGACCGATCCGCAGGCCCGCGGCGCGGGCATGAGTGCCCGCGTCCTGAAGCTGGCGATGAGTGATCCACTGCAGCCAGATATGAAATCGAACGTCGTCGTCATGTTCCTTTGCGAAGGAACGAACCGCCGTTGATCCGGGATCCCGAAATTCGTCTGGCCATGCCTGCCAGCCGGCCGGGTACCCGCTCTGCACCATATGCGCCGACAGAGCTTCGAAAACTGCGTGACGTTTGAGCGGCTCGCCGCCGTCGAGGACGAAGGATCGAAACTCGGCCAAATCGCCGTCGCCGCTGTCATCGCGCACCGAGCGCTCCCATATTGAACGCAGGGCCGCAAGCTTAATTGACGCGACCGCGTCATAGGCAACCAGATCGCCGTTACGCAGGGCGGCGATTTCCTGCTGCAGATCCGGATCGAACTGGAAGCCCGGCAACGTATCGACCGCAATATAAAGCGGGTTGAGGAACAGCCGGCTGGACGGCTCGTAGGGGCTGCAGCGTCCGGCATCTGCAAGAAAGGGTGCGTGGAGCGGGTTTAATCCAATGAAATCTCCACCGATCGATGCAACCAAATCGATCATTACTCGAAGATCGTCGAAATCGCCGATCCCCCAGTTCCTCGCTGAACGCAACTCATAGAGTTGGAGACTGATGCCCCATACTCGTTCGCTAGACAGGAATTCCGGAAGGAAGCAGACGCTCGGATCTTCCGAGACATGCAATTGCGGCTCTGGTGCTTCGAGCCTTGATAAGGTCTCACTGGAAAGGTCCACATTCAGGGCATGCAGAAGTTTCGCCAAGGTCTCCTGCGAGACCGCTACGTCTGCCCCGTCTGGGGTTGGACGAGATCGGGTCTATCCCGTGCGCCTTGGCCAGTTGGTCAATTACGGTTCGATCAGGAATTGGCGTGTTTGTTCGGATCTGCGTCATGGCGAGTGTCCAATAGGTTCGGCATACTAACCCCCGTCCGAGCCATTCGTTTCCGGAGCACCGCCTGGAGCGCACCATTCGCGGTCTGCCCTGTTATAAGGCGTAGGCTCGTCCGTGTTGCGGAACTCGACATCAGCGCCCGTCAAGTAGTCGAAGTTGCCGAGTTCATCGTCGACCTCGGCGTTCCATTCGCCTTCGCCATACTCGTTGATGAGCCGGAAAACGCCGCTTTCATCAGGGTTTTCGATCACATCGACGCCGCTGAAGCATTTCCGGTCCCAGATGAATCTTGAATGGGTATCCCCACGGCCCGGAAAGGTGAAGCGTGTATAGGCGAGCGCTTCGAACAACTCGTCTTCGATCTGATTGCGATCATCGGGTTTGACGCGCCTGACATAGACGGTCTCTTCTTCGTCGGCCCCCAACTTGTGATTGAATACAACATCGTGGATCACACCATACTTGGTCGCGACCGTTCTTTTCTGCTCGAATTCACCAAGGTCGAACAGATCGTAGGTGTCGTAACCGACTGAGAAGCGCCTCAATCCCAGGGTAATACGGTCACTTTTAAGTAGGCTCGTGACCTTGGTAATTCGAATAGCTTGTCCAAGGCGACTTTCGAACGCGAGCGGAACAAGCGCTCGCGTTCTTTGTTTGCGCAAGACGGCAAGTCGCCGTGCCACCAGGCGGGGTCCTCAGTTGCGCGTCATAGACTACGAAGTTCAAAACCTTACACAGCCATCATCTCGCAGTTCCGAAATGCCGGTTATCAGGCAGCCAGCTCCCTTCATTGCGACACGTATCGATGATTGGCTCAAACGCGTCGGCACATCGCTCTGCTACGTCGCTCTCAGCGAGAGCTCTGCTGAACGCCTCATGAAATCGGTCCGGTGCCTGTGTCCCGCTATCGATGTGGTTTACCTGCCGCCATGGGATTGCCTGCCTTACGATCGTGTTCCTCCGTCGAGGCAGTGCATGGGAAGGCGAATGGATGCTTTGAGGGTATGGAGCGCCAGCTCCGATCGGCCTAGATTGCTGATCACGTCGCTAGACGCAGCACTGCAGCGTGTCCCTCCCTTGCCAGTCATCAAAAGCAGCCGCTACGAACTTAAGGTCGGCGAGCAGTTCAACCGGGCAGCGTTCGAGATGTTCGTGCGCTCGACGGGTTACGCCCTTGAAGGCGTTGCTGATGAACCGGGCGAACTCGCCATCCGTGACGAAGTTATCGACATTTTTCCCGCTGGAGGGGCGTTTCCGATGCGGATCGTTCTCTCGCAGGACGGTTCTGTCACTGAAATCAGATCGTATAACGCGGAGACGCAAAGGACAGACGCAATTCTTGAATCGATCGTCTTTGGTCCTGCGTCGGAGGCGATCCCTACTGACAGTAGAGCGGAAGATGACACTCCGGCGGACCGCATTGAGCGGTCTCTTCTGCGCCTCTACGAGGTGATGCCGTCAGTTTTTGAGATCATTGGGCAGTGCCCCATCGTTTTCGAGCCGGGGTGGGAAGAACGTGTCGAAGAATATCTTGACCTCATCGCCGATGCCCGTCGGACGCAGGAAAAAATCGGCCGTGTGGAGCATCCAGCTCGTCGTTCTATCTATCTCGAACGTGTGGAGTGGATCGGGGAGCTCCAGACCCTGTCGCAAGTGAACCTGGATCTGTCCGGCGGCGACGCGATCTTAGGGGCAAATTCCGATGACCTGCGCAGGAAACTCGCGGAACTCTGCGCGGAGGGCATGCAGAACGGCCGCAAGGTCGTGGTTGCCGGACGCGGTCGCCCACTAGAGGCGCTTTGCCGGCGGATCGTGAAGGCGGCAGGGCAGAACTTTTCGGTCGTAGCCGGATGGGAGAATATCCTCAGGGCGAGATCGGGATCTTTTCTAAAGCTTGAAGGCGATTTAGAGGATGGCTTTGTCGACAATATTCAGGACATCATCCTTGTCGCAGCCGGAAACGACACGACGGCCTCCGTTGTGGATGCGCCGATACTGGCCGAACCAGAGTTGCGGATCGGGGATGTGGTTGTTCACGAAGATCATGGGGTCGGACTGCTGGCTGGTCTTGAACAGATCGACATCGAAGCGTCTGTACGGGACGCGGCCCGGCTTGAATACTATAACGGCGCGTCTCTTCTGTTGCCGACCGAGGAGTTCGGCAAACTCTGGCGGTATGGATCCGATCCGGACGCAGTAAAGCTGGATCGCCTTCATACGGATGCCTGGGACAAGAAAAAGGCCCAGATCGCAAAGGATATTGGCTCTGCTGCACGCCATCTCCTGAAAGCCGCGAAGGGTCGGCATACGGCACGCGCCGAGACCTTCGTCCCGCCTCGGTCGGCCTATGCGCAGTTCGTGCGCCGCTTCCCCTATATCGAGACGGTCGACCAGACGAGGGCGACAAAGGCTGTCCTGTCCGATCTCGCTTCCGGTAAAGTGATGAACAGGCTCATCTGCGGCGACGTCGGCTTCGGCAAAACGGAAATCGCGTTGCGGGCCGCTGCAGCCGTAGCACACGCTGGCGGCCAGGTCGTTATCATCGCGCCAACCACCGTACTCGCGCGGCAGCATTTTATGACATTCGAACGGCGTTTCGCGGAAACTGGTGTTGCCGTAGCGATGCTCTCCCGTCTCGTCAGTTTAAGTGAGGCGAAACGGGTGAAAGCCGGACTTGCCGATGGAGAGATCGGCATTGTCGTTGCGACACAGGCGATTTTGGCAAAGGACGTCACCTTTGCTCGCCTTGGGCTTTTGATCGTTGACGAAGAACACCGGTTCGGTCTTAGGGACAAGCGAGCGATGAGTGCCTTAGCATCCTCGCTCCATACGTTGACCATGTCGGCGACGCCCATTCCCCGCACGCTGCAGTCCGCAATGGTCGGTATCCAGGACGTCAATGTCTTGCGTACAGCACCGTCCAAACGTCGACCGGTCCGGACATTCCTTTCGACCTTCGATCGAGCAGCTATGCGGTCGGCGTTGATGAGAGAGTTTCGCAGAGGCGGTCAAAGTTTTCTTGTGGTCCCGCGCATCGAGGACATAGATGAAATCGAGGCGATCTTTTCGAGACTTGTTCCGGAATTGAAATTTCAAATTGCGCACGGCAAGATGCCCACAGCGGAGATGGACGAGGCGATTGTCGGCTTTTCAGATGGGCGTGGCGACATTTTGCTTTCAACGAACATCATCGAAAACGGCATCGATGTCCCGCGCGCAAATACAATTTTTATTTGGCGCGCTGACCTATTTGGGCTGTCTCAGCTTCATCAGTTGCGAGGACGCGTCGGGAGAGGGAGAGCCCAGGGTTTCGCGTATTTCCTGACCGGGGACGACAACGAGTCGCGCGAAGCAGCACATGCTCGGCTGTCGACCTTGGTCGAGCAGGATCGTTTAGGGTCTGGGCTCGCCATAAGCATGCGTGATCTTGACCTACGCGGTGGAGGCGACGTCGTTGGTGATAATCAGAGCGGGCACGTGAGAGCAATTGGAATTGGCCTGTACCAGAACCTGCTTGGGAAGGCATTAAGTCGTATCCGCAAAGAAACGGCCAAGAATTTCACCCGCGCCGTCGTCAATGTCGGCGCAACTGGTTCTATTCCTGAGGACTACGTTTCGGATGCCGCAGTCCGGCTTAATCTTCATGCAAGGTTGCTGCGCGCGACGTCCGTAACGGAAGTTGACGGCCTTGAGGAGGAGTTTGACGATAGGTTCGGCGAACTTCCCGAAGATGCCTCGATACTGTTGCGCCTGCACCGACTCCAGATTGCTGCAGGCCGTCGCGGCATTTCAAGAGTGGATGCAGGCCCCAAGGCACTTGCGATCACCTTTACCTCGGGAACCTCGGCAAAAGTTATCGCTACCTTGTCCAAGAAAATGGGCGCGCATCCGCGCGAGGACCGTATTGTTGTCGAGCAATCGACAGCGACGGGCGAAAAGCGTCTCGCATTCTTCGAGGGATTTCTTTAGGGAAACAATCAGCAAAACTCTTCCTAGCAGATCGCGAGGGATCCTCTGGCCCGGCATTACAGGACGCGCCGGAATTCGATGGCGTCGAGCACCGCCCGGGTGCAGGATTTCCATTTGGCAGATAGTAGCTTCCAAGCAGGATGCCATCGAGCGCAGCTCGCTATAATGGGAGTGACTGTTGTTCGGATCGTCCGGCAGGCCCTTGCACGTGATAAGCGGCTCGGTGTCCACAGGCGAGGATCGCGACCCCGTTCCCTAATTTCTGTCCCTGCCAGACCGCGCCAATCCGGCACGCTCGATCTCTTTAAGAGGAGAGCTCCCGACTTAGCCGACGTCGGGCTTGTCCTTCTTCAGCCACCTCAGAGGAACATCCAACCGGCTTCTCACGCGGTTGATGTGCAGGTCGCGATCGCATCGTGCTACTGATCGTGGCTATTTCACAGCTACGGTAGCACACGTTGAGCGCCTAAAGGAGATGATCGAACGCTTTAAATCATTTCCGCTTTACGACCCGGAATCAAGCATTTCCTGGAGAGAAGAGTGTTCCGCAGCCTCCATCGTCGCCAGAGGGGTTCCCATTCGTGCGGCCCCTTTTTGTTTTGCTGATTGTATTGCTACACATGGGGAGCATAACCAAGCAACCAAAGCTCCAACGGCTCTGGATCATCATCATCAAGGTATGGGCTAACCGAAGCGGGCTCTCCACGCTCGCCAGCTATTCGCCCTTCTTCATAGATGCGAAATCGATGATCAGAAGAAAGACGGCTGGTGTCTATTGATCTGAAACCATCCGTCCAAGCCGCAACGGCAAGGGGTTGGCTGTCGAGATGGGGATTGGCTGTGATCGGTAAGCCTACGCGAGCTGCGCGGCGTCCTTGCTCAAATGCATAAGAATACCACTCGTCATCATCGATGATCATGCGAAGCCCCTGGTCAGCGAGCCTCATAACTTACGGTTGTGAGTTTGGTTCCTTACCGAGCGCGAGAATCTAAAGCGCCTGAACGTCAAACCCGCATTTTCCCAAAGACTAGGTTGCTAGCTGCCGCCTGCCTGGTCATGCGGTGTTTCAGAGACCTATGAAGCCAAAGGATCAAGAGCAAGAATTTCCTGAACGCTTCATAGCCTGCGTTATCAAACCAGCCGAGAAAGGCATTCGATCGGTCGATCGCGATGCCGTCGAGTAGCGGCATCGCTAAGAACGATTTACTGGCAAGATCGCTACCGGGACGGATTACGGACTGAGCCTTGTGTGGAAGAGGATGCTCAATACTGTAATCCGGGTTAGCACCTCCTATCGTTCAATTCGGCGAACCTCAGCCCAGAACCCTTCAGCTTCCTCCACCGGATCATTCCGCCTTCTTGCGGACGCTAAACGAAGCTCACCCAGTTCATAGCCCGATATCCAAGCATCAAAGCGGAGATCGTCATCAATATGTGGACAGGTGAATGCTCCAACGCCATTCAGCGCCGCTCTCGTGCCCGCCCGGATTATATCATTCTTCTCGCTCTCAGTAAGCTTCATTGCCTAGTCCCAGCCGAATTTCAAAACCGTCAAATAATGACTTTCGCTCATAAAGAGTAGGCAACGGATATATAAAAAGATCCCCTCCATAGAGAAATACGGAGGGGCATAGGAGGTTGGGAGGTTTGAGCGGACACCACAAGGCTCGCGGTCATTGAGCCACACAAGCCCGCGAATGTCGATGTACGCCTTGAGGCGTAGTTCTATCCTGCCACACCCGAGCTATCCGCCGTGCTATGGAGAACAGCATTGAGACTTACAGACGCCGCGCATTCTTCGAAGCTGTGCTAACGAAGCACGAGAGGCTAGGTCCTGTTGACAAAGTATGGCAACCATATTTTTGAGGCGACCAGGGCGAGGAAGCCATCGAGAGATTTTCGGGTCTTGTCGTATCGGGTAGCAATACGACGGAACTGCTTGATCCGATTCAACATCCGCTCGATGCGGTTTCGGTCCTTGTAGGTTCTCAAGTCGCAGACGGGCGGGGCTTTGTCTTCGGCGGGATGACCGGCCTGATCCCTTCGAGTGGGCGGCGACAGTCACGCCGACGTCTTCTTCAAAATGGGGCTCATGTATGCGACCGGTCGCGGCTGCGCCGTTGATTCATCGCCGCCCACAAGTGGCTGAACATCGCCGCCATCAAGGGCTCCGACCGAGCTGCAGCACTGCGCGGTGACCCTGCCCAAACGATAAGCAAGGCCGAACTCGCCGCTGCACTACGCGCCGCCCGCGAATGGATGACGATGCACTGATGAGTGATACAAGCTCGGACGCAATTAGAGCTGTGGGCAGTCCTGTTTTTCCAGCCACGTTTCGATCACAGACGGATTGACGACGTATTCAGGCACCCGCCACTCTGCCACCGCGAGAAGGTTCTCGCAAAATGTCTCCCGCAGGCGCATCTGCGACTCGACTGTATGTCCCACCATGTGTCGGGTGAGGATGGCGTTCGGAAGGTCGCGTAGCGGACTATCCTCTTTCAACGGCTCCGGGTCGAACACATCGAGGGCAAGGCGCATAGCCGGTCGCTCTGCGGCGAGCGTGGCGAGTGTATCGTCGGGTATGATGCCGCCCCGCGTGATGTTGACAAACACCACGTCCGGTTTCATTCGGCGCAACGCGTCAAGATCCAGCATTCCCCGTGATTCAGGAGTGAGTGCAGCCGCCATGATAACGACATCGCTTGTTGCGAGCACTTCATCAAAGCTCTGGGAGGTGACGTAGGCGGGCATCGATCGCGCCGTGCGCACCGAAGCGACGAGTCTCACGCCCCATACAGACAGCCGCTCCGCGATGGCCTGTCCAATTTTGCCAAAGCCTATCAGGCCAACTGTCTTTCCCATGAGCATGCGCGCACGGACCTGCGAGGGACGCGGCAGGTTTTCGCGAAGGTAGCGCTCCGTGCCATGAAGGTCATAGAGCGAAGCCAGGGTAAAGAGAACTGCGGCCTCGGCCATGCTGACGGTGTTTTCCGCTATCTGGCCATTCGCCACTAGGATGCCGTTTTCCGTCGCGGCCGAAACATCGAACTCTTCGACCCCTGTGAACGGAGAAACCAGTGCGCGCAGACGCGGCACCCTGGCAAACAGCTCCCGGTCGGCTGCAAAGCTCGAGGTCGCGCCAAGGATTTCCAAAGACTGCAATGCATCAACGGCGGCAAGCAGTTCCTCGCGCGTGATGAACCGTGCCACACCATGGCCACGCCGTTGCAACGCGTCATGGGCCGGATTGAAGAACCGATCAAAGGACGACGTTCCGACCAAAGCAACAGTCAAGATTTTAGCCTCCAAATGAGTTACGCGGACAAACCTGGGTCTTGTTAACAACAGTATGCCAACCATAGTTTTGCGGCGGCAAGGGCGAGGAAGCCATCGAAAGATTTTCGGGTCTTGTCGCATCGGGTAGCAATACGACGGAACTGCTTGATCCGATAGAACATCCGCTCGGTGCAGTTTCGATCCTTGTAGGTTCTTAAGTCGCAGACGGGCGGGGCTTTGTCTTCGGCGGGATGACAATGGCAGGTATGGCGAAGCTTCGATCAGCACGAGATCGTCAACGGACTGTACAGCCTCCAGGGAGCCGGCGTAACCAAGCTAATAATGGCTCACGCGCTCAAATTACTAAAAACCTTCTTACAAATCGGAACAAAACGGGCAGAATCCGCGTTGTCCGCCACCGCATAGGGGAGGGCACTGTGACCGCGCGTATCGATACTCAAAATATTGATGAAAAGAACCTCAAGGCAGTGATGAGCGTTCGTGATTTTTGCCTGATGTATAAGCTCACCAGTGATGAGCAGATTCGCCTTCTCCGCTTGCTTGGCACCTACGCCACGAAGCACGAGCTTCTGATGAATGCCAGAATGAAGCCCAGAATCCGTTACTGATCTTATTTATCACGGATGGGCGGGCCGAATTGGTCCTTCAAGCATTTCTCGCTGTCGTTAGCCGGTATCGAGCGCGCAAGCGTAATTCCGCGTCTCGCTCGACAAGCCCATCGGCTATCGCGGTACTCGCTGTCTTTAGTCGACTATGGGAGCAGGGGCTAAAAGACCACCTGAAGCGAGCAAATGAGGATAAGAAGTCTGCGGTACGCGATTCACACCGGCTTACCTCTTAAGAGCCGGTCGTCATTCCGAAGAGCGTCATGCCACAGTAAAAAAGTCCAGCGCAGCACAATAAAACCAGCACGGCGGTCAGCGCAGGACCATTATTTTTGGTGGACCGACGAAAATGCGGTTCTGTGTGGTTCTGCTGGCGGCTGCTTAAGTAGGGCATAGTCTCTCCTTTTGGACGGGAAACCGATTAGCGCTCAGCTTGTTCCATTACAGATTTGCAGAATGTTGAAATATATTGATCCTTTAACGCATTTCAGCGCTAACGCTCCTCGGCGTATCATTTCGCATGACATGGCTTGTCTGATGAAAACTAGTCGGCCTTCGTCATCGCCACGCGCGCCGGCAATCCCGGCCACATGCGGCATGATGCCGTCTTCGCCAACCACCGCGAACCGGAAGGATTTCCCCGAAGGATGTCGGCTGTCGTGGCCCAAGTCTTGGCAGATCTGCGCGACCGCATCACTTTGATCCAAGGAAATCATTGATGTCTTTGAGCCTGACCTTGCAGATTCGGTCAGCGCCGCGCAGCTGCACAAGATGGATGACATCTTCAGCGGCGGGCTAATGTATCGCTCTGTCTCAGAGGGCGGCCAACTCGGGAAGAAGGCTCGCGACGTGCGAGGCGACAAGCCCCTTTGACTATTGCCCAAGATGCCGGGCTTCGCCCCGTCCGGGGGTGCGAGCGCCTGTAAACGCGACAACAGCGTCGTGGATCTCGCCGTTCAACGTCGTCTCCTTCCGAGCTTATTCATTGTAAACACCGAGCAGTAAGCTGTGAAAAGAGCAAAATTAGATCTAGGACGACGCATGAATCCGGGAATTAAGGTGCGGGTGGTTTCCCAGGATACGAAAATGAGCCTTGGGGACGGTGAGGTAGACCTGGTGATCCGCTACGGACAGCGATCCTTCAGCGATGGCGCTGTATAGCCTCCCGAGGAGACGTGAACTTCCCCATCTATTCGCCCAAATATCTTGCGCGCCGACAAGGCGGAGCGTTTCTCCAACCGAGGAATACATTGAGACAGATGTGTTTGACCGATCCTGGTACTCGTGGAACCATTGGCACGGACCGTCACTTTGTCATCACGCCGTCGCTGCGGTTCAATTATTACACCAAAGCGCTCTTGGCGGCACGCTCCGGGCAAGGCGTGGCACTCCGCTGGGAGTTCTGGTCAAAACCTTACTTGATGACGGAACGCTCGTAAGTTCAACGACTCGGAGCTCGCGGTGGAAGGGCGTTACAATGTTTTGCTTCCGCAGCGATTGCGGCGCACTGTTGAAATTGACCGAGCCGCGGCGTGGCTGACAAGCGCTCTTCAGGCCCATTGAGTTCACAAGGTCGGCTAAGGCGTCCTCGCGCCACGGCAGCTTCGTCTATGACGCTCACTACTCACATCAAGAACTGCGAGTTCCATAAGCTATCTTATGCGATCTTCGTATGTAAGGGCTATTTAGTAATGCGACAGTTGGGCCAGTTAGAGATGCGACAGTCTCGCCTCTCGACGCACTGGTCAAAGCCAACGTTGGGAGCAAGGATGACGATCTTCAGCCTGGTCGAGACCATGAGCGGTCGGAGTCGTCATGTCCTTTATGATCACCATGTCGCAGAAAGAGTTGCATCGCCTCGAACTCATCCAGAAGATTCGTGACGAACGCCTGAGCGTCGTCCAGGCGGCCGAACGGCTCGACCTCAGTCGAAGTCAGGTCCATCGGCTTCTGCAGGCCTATGACCGGGATGGTCCGGCCGGTCTTGTTTCAAAAAGCGATCACGGCCGAGCAATCGGCGCCATAGCGAAGAGTTCCGCAATGCGGCGCTGGATCTGATCCGCGAACGTTATCTGGATTTCGGCCCGACGCTGGCGCGCGAGAAGCTGATCGAGCTGCACCGGATTTCTGTCGCCAAGGAGACGCTGCGGCAATGGATGACCGAGGCTGGTATCTGGGTCTCACGCCGGGAACGCAAGAAACGGGTTTTCCAGCCACGCGGCCGACGTGACTGCTTTGGCGAACTGGTGCAGATCGATGGCTCACATCACTGGTGGTTCGAGAACCGTGGCCCCAAATGCGCCCTGCTCGTCTATATCGATGACGCGACTGGCAAGCTGCTGCATCTACGGTTTGCTGGCTCGGAGAATACATTCGACTATCTGCATGCGACGAAGGCCTATCTGCAGCAATGGGGTAAGCCGCTGGCGTTTTACAGCGACAAGCACGGCGTTTTCCGCTCGCTCCATCCGTCGAAGAAAGACCGGACGAGCGGCCTAACGCAGTTCGGCCGGGCGCTTTATGAGCTGAACATTGACATCATCTGCGCCAATACCCCGCAGGCCAAGGGCCGGGTGGAACGTGCCAACCAGACGCTGCAGGACCGGCTGGTCAAGGAGATGCGGCTTCGCGGCATCGACACGATCGAGGAAGCCAACGCCTATGCGCCTGAGTTCATTTTAGATTTCAACGTGCGTTTCGGCAAGGAACCGCGCAATCCGAAGGACATGCACAGGCCGTTGGCCGATCACGAGAACCTCGATGGCGCCATGTGTCGCAAGGAAGTTCGCACGCTGTCGCAGGCTTTGACGCTGCGCTACGACAAGGTGCTGTTCATCCTCGATCCGACCGAGATTTCCACGTCTTTGGCTGGCCAGAAGGTGATTGTCTGCGATTATCCGGACGGAAGGCTGGAGATCATGCACGAGAGCTATGCCCTGCCCTACAGAACTTTCGACACGTTGCGCTCGGTGCATCGTGCCGAGGTTGTCGACAACAAGCGTCTGGACGACATGCTGTCGGTTGTCGCCGAGATGCAGGCTGAGCGGGAACAGCAGCGAAGCAAGGGCGGACCACGGCGCACCGGGCAGAAAGATCATATGTTCGGCATTCGCGACGGCAGCACGGCGAACGGGTATCAGAAGCGTGGCCGCAAGCCGGGTCGGCGGACGGATTTCATGAGTGATCCTGCGGTTATTGCCAAAAGACAGAAGGCGCTGGCGGAGATGGAAGCGGCGGAGTGATGAGGCAATATAGTCTCAAAGCTAAAGCCGGGGGATGTTCCTCACCCTCACCCTCACCCTCACCCGCCCCCGCTCCTCCCTTGCAACCCGGCCCAGCCGGTCGGATCGGGGGCTGATCGTCGGAGCCAGTGTCGCATCTCTAACTGGCCGACAGCGTCGCAGCCCTATCCAGCTTTGACATCGTATGTAGCCGGGGTGGGTTCAAGGATGAAGTGCGACTTGCGAATGATACCAATGGGTTGTCACTCGCAAGGAAGACGCAATGGACCGTACCTACTCCCATATCGATCTGGATGAACGACGCAAGATCGCCCGCTGGCGGATGGCCGGGCTTGGCGTTGGGATCATCGCCGAGAAGCTCGGACGACATCGCTCGACGATCTTCCGCGAGATCAAGCGCAACATGTTCGTCGACAAGGTCGCCCGGATCTCAACGGCTACTATTGTGTGACGGCGCACGATATGGCTTGCGAACGGCGTGCGAAACTCCGCAAGCTGGTGCGCTTCTCGCATGTCCGGCAATCAGTCATAGAGCGGATCATGCACGGCTGGTCGCCGCAGCAGATTGCCGGCCGAATGCGCCTAGAGCGGCATCCGATCTCGGTCAGCCACGAAACAATCTACAAGTTCGCATACTCGTCCGACGGCCAAGCGATCAAGCTGTGGCGGCACCTGCCGGAGCATCGGGCTCGACGGCGACCGCGACATGCAAGACGCAAGCATGGTCAACGGTTTAGCCCCGATCTCAACATCCTGCGCCGCCCGGATGTTGTCGCCGATCGCAAGCAGTTCGGACATTGGGAATGCGATCTGATCCAGTTCCGAAAGAAGTTCGGAAAGGCCAATGTCACATCGCTGGTCGAACGGGTCAGCCGCTTTGCGATCTTTTTGCGCAATAACGATCGGCAGTCTCGACCGGTCATGAACGGCCTTGTGCAAGCACTCCAGGCCCTGCCCCACCTCGCCCGTCGTTCCATCACGTTCGACCGCGGCACGGAGTTCACCGACTGGCCTTACCTCCAGGCGAGCATCGGCACCCAGACCTGGTTCTGCGACCCGCAATCGCCCTGGCAAAAAGGCACTGTCGAAAATACCAATAGACGAGCACGGAAATGGCTATCGAGAGAGGTCGATCCGCTGTCGGTGACGGATACCGACTTGATCGAGATCTGCAACAGACTGAACGGCACGCCGCGCAAATGCCTCGGCTATCGAACGCCGGCGGAAGTCTTCCGCAAAAAACTGCTCGCCCAGATGAGACATGCCGGTTAGCTTGAAGCGGCCCGCAAGTCGCGGTTCAGCATGAACTCACAGTCAGGAAGAGTTCGCGGTCATCCGAGATGCGATGGAGGCCGGTGATGTCGTCGGCATCTCCAAGCTGGTCATGGGCAGACGCGAACGTGCCGTCGTGCTGGAGCCTCGTGGTGAAGGCATCGTTCTGTGGACCTTACGCTTCGGAGACGAGGTCCGCCCGCAGGAGAGCTATTTCGAGGACATTGACGATAAGGGCGATCCAGAACTGGTGCCAATGGTCCAAAAGCTGATCAATAGAAGACAGCCAAGTGGTCTCCGGACATGGTTTCCGACCCGATCCAGGAATCCCTCCTGTCGGTCATTGCCGAGAAAATGAAAGCTCTGAAACCTACGAAGAAGTCACGCTCGAAGTCGAGTGACACTCCGTCCAACGGCAACGTCATCGACATCACGGATGCACTTCGCAAAAGCCTGGCAGGCGAGACTAAGCAGAGGAAGGCTAGATGATGGAAGACTGCGACATCGAACTCTGCGAGCCCGCGCCCTTCATTTACTACGAGAACGGTCAGCTCGCGGTCACGGCCGATCGACCGTCTGGATAGTGATTGTAACCTGCGAGGCAATGAAGGCAAATACTCCTCTTTCGGAGAAGTCTCTACGTCGTGTCGTTTGCTACGCCGAGTTCTATCGAGATCTTGCGGCCGCCGTGATACGCCGGGGCGAAGATGTCGACGGCAAGGTTTGGGTGCGGGAGAGCGACGTGCTTGCGACAGGTGTTCGGACTGAGGATAAAGGCACGAACCCATTCAACTATCGAAGCGGTTCTGCCTGATCTGGCTCTTCGAACCCAGGTCCGGTCGGAATCCCTTCTCCGTCCGAATTGGAAACGACAATGTCGAGACCTTCCGGCAGCGCCTGGGCTTGTTCGGCATTCATGATGCCCAATGGGGTCAGGCCTGCCTCGGTTCGCGTTGCGACTTCCACGATATCCTTCTGCATCATATTCTCCTTCAGCAAGCAGGAACAGGAATGCGGACGGTAGACTGGGAAGGCCGCACGCCCTCCCAACCTCCAAGCAGCTTACTTGTCGAGATCCTGAGCCATCTTGTAGTGATGCTCGAGTGCAGGAAGCGTCTTCGCGGCCCAGGCCTTCAGATCGGCGTTCTCGCCCTCTTCGGCGTAGCGCTTGAACAGGTCCACGGCATCCTCGTGGGCTTCCACCTGATCGTCGATGTATTCCTCGTTGAACTCAGCGCCTTCCAGCTTGGCGAGTTCGTCTACTTCTTCCTTGTGGTCTTCCGTCAAAGCGGTGACTGGATTGCCCTGCACCTTGCCGCTGGTCAGCAGCGCCTTGAGTTCGGCGGTGGTCTTCTCGTGGTCGGTCACCATCTGCTGCGCGAACGCCTTGGTGGTCTCGTCGCCCTTCTGAAGGGCCAGCTTGCTGGACGCAATCTCGAACAGGTCGCTGGCGGAAGCCTGAAGGATAAAGTCCTCGGTCTTCGGCGCGACGCCAAGGGCGGAGTTCACTCCGGTCGATTCCGAGGCGGACTGGGCGAAGGCACCGGTAGCTGTCAGGACGAATGCGGAGGCGAGTAGGATCTTCTTCATGAGGTCTCTCCTGTTGTACCGCGCCTACAACCCGGAGATCCGCCTAGGGTTCCAGTTAGTCTTTTGTGACGAAAGGGAATTCACTCTGCAACGACACCGCCTCGCTGACGGCGTTTCGCATTTCGTCGAGCGTCACGAAGTTCTTCCAAGCTCGGCTGCCACCAGCCACGGCCACGTTCATACTCTCCCGGTTCCGCCCGAGCAGGCCATGTGTGTACCAGTTCATTGACGGTCGGCGGGCGCCATGTTGCCCAGACGTATTCGTCGTTAGCATGCGGATACAGCTCGGCGACCTCTCCTGCGTCGACCAGTTCGCCCGTCACCTCAGTGAACACGACGATCCCGTATCTGACGGTTGCCACTGGTCGCTCCGGTGGCGGTAGGTCGTCGCTTGGTACTGGGAGGCGCTTCTTGCGGCGTTCCAGTGAACGGCGCTTCGACTGCGTTTCCTCCTCGGTGCCTTTGCGGGCCTCGAAGCGCTTGCGGCGTTCCTCGGGTTCGTTCCGTTTGGCAGCCTCCTCGATCGTCTCCCACCGATGCTGCAGCTCGTCATAAGAGGCGTACGGAACCTCCCATGCCTTCTCGTCGGCGTTCCATCGCGCGAACGGGATCTGTCTCAGTTCCTCGGCCACGGTTCGCGAGTAAGGTGTCTGGATCCGGAATCCGCGATCATAGACTGACAGGTATGGGCTGAGAATGGGCTCGAACTCGTAGGCGTCACGGCCGCGTTCCTCCTCGTAGGGCGTCCTCCGAGCGGCTTCGGTCGCCAGCCAGTGGTCGATGCGGCGGCGGGCGGTCGTGCCGGGAACCGTCCACGCCTGAAGCGCGTCGCTCCAGCGGGCACGCGGGAACGTCTCCCGGAACCGCGCGACGGTCATCCGGTCGAAGGCGAACGATACCGTTTCCGGTTCCGGATGGGCGCCTACCTCTTTGTCGGCTTCAATTACCATCGCCGGAGAACGCCTGACGGAGGCGGCGGTTTCCATCAGGAGACAGACTTCTGCAGGAACTGGAGCGTTCTCTCCGCACCGTCGGGCGAGATCGTATGGCCGACATCTCGGTGACGATTTGATCGAGGCCCTCACGCGCGGATCGAATGTTCTCAGGAAGCAAGCGGATTGCCGTCTGTACGGAACCACTGGTGATCGCGCTAATTGGTGAATGGAGCATCCGGGGCGGCGAAGCGGGCACCAGGAAGCGCGGACCGCCATGAACTGGCCAGAGGCATCAACTGTGCGCCAGAGGGACCGATGCCGTGGAAGAAGATGACGAGGCTATCCTGCGATGCCATGTCGTTCCTTGTGTTGCTGAATAACAAGCCGAGGGCGCTCGACCGTTTCCGGGAGCGCCCTCATACCCCACGCACAGTCATCGACGCGCGACGGAGAGGCCGGTGCGGAGGCTGCGCTGATTGCGGGGCGGCATGCCTTAGATGTTGCTTGAACGCAGTCTACGCAAGGCGGCACCCATGCACGTGGGATATACCTGTCATCCGTTCCCCGAGGTTGAACCTGACTACCCGCCCAACCACTTATAAGGAAACCCTCACAAAGCACGAAGATGGTAACATGGTAAGCAGGATCCGCAGGACTCTGACCGTGGAAGAACGCGCGGCAGCATTCGAGCGTACCAACAAGGTGGCTCAGGAAGCGGCCGACGAGGAGCGTATCCGGCGAGAAGAAAAGAGCGCCAAGCTACGCGCGCTTCGACTTGCCGCTGCAAGCAGGGCCTCCCCGAAGTAACCCCGATTCTTCGAAGGAACAGAGCTCCCCTCTTCCGAGTTCATGACCACCCAGACCGGAGTCACCATATGGATCACATTTCCAATCCTCAGCATGCGGGCGCCAACGACAGCCTCACCTCCCGACGCCTCGCCAAAGATACAGCCTCGAGGATCTCGCGATCGCGACGGGCCTGACAACAGAAGAGATCACGGCGGCCGAGGACGGTGGCGGCGCCGCAAATCACGTCGAGCGCATCGAAAGCGTGCTCCGATAAGAGTGGTTGGTCACGAAACCTAGGACGACGATATGCCTAGCCACGTCGAAAGGTACCGGGACTACTGGGTTGGCATCTACAGTCCCGGTGCGCGCTTCGCCGTGATCACCGCACCTGAAAGCAATGCCGTTCTCGAACTAAGGGAAGCGGCAGCCGCGATCGACGGTGGGCGAAGGGGTGGACGCCTGCCTTGATCGGGCCAAAACTCTGCTGGATCGGCTCATCGAAGGCTCATAGCGCCTCCATGCAACGATGAGCATGGATGACGAGGACCGGCTGCTCGCCTTAGGATGCGGACTCATTAGCTGAGGCGATCCATATCCTTGTGGCTGCGAGTTTGAGTGCCGCAAGGTAATTGTCTGCACGCCGGTCGTATCGCGTCGCAAGGCCGCGCATCTGCTTGATACGATTGAAGAACCGTTCCACGAGGTTGCGCTGACGGTAGACCCAGCGGCTGAAGCTGAATGTCTGCTTTCGGTTGGCCTTTGCAGGGATGTTCGCCCAGCATTTGCGTTGCTTGGCAAAGTTACGAATTGCGTCGGTGTCATATGCCTTGTCCGCGAGGATCGTCGCGCCGGGCTGCAGGTCGCTCAACAGCTTTTCAGCCATTGGTGCATCGGCGGCTTGGCCGGCGGTGAGTTCCAGCCGCACCGGTCTGCCATCTGCATCGACAAGAGCATGGATCTTTGTCGTTAGGCCGCCGCGCGAACGTCCCATGCAAGGATCGGCAGAGCCCCTTTTTAGCGTTGGCACCATGCTGGTGAACACGAACACAGGAACTGTCGATCATCACGATGTCTCCATCGTAACGCTTTGAAACAGCGTCCAGAAGACGATCCCAGACGCCCGCCTTACGCCAGCGGGAGAACCGATTGTAAAGCGTCGTGCGCGGGCCATAACGCTCCGGCACATCTCGCCAGGACGAACCGGTCCTGAAACGCCACAGGATGCCGTTGATCACCCGACGGTCGTCAACGCGTTCAATTCCACGGCTATTGTTCGGCAAGAGAGGTGCGATGATAGCCCATTCTTCGTCGCTCAATTCGTGACGGCGCATGGCAATCTCCTTTCAAGGAAATTGAATCACACAACGTCAACAAGATGAACCCCGGTTATGGGGACACTGCCTAGTGCAGATCTATGGCAGCAGCAGCGATGCTGCCTCGTCCAGGTCTGACACTTCGGCATAAGGCAGCCAGTCCGGGTTGCCAGTCTCGCCCCGTCGGTTCACCCAGATGGCACGCAACCGGAGTTCGTGGCAGGCCTTCATGTCGGTGTACATGCCCATCGCAACATGGACCGTTTCCTCCGGCACCACGTCCATCTCGCGGTAGGCGTGTTCGAAGAGAACTCGCGATGGCTTGTATGCCCGCGCCTGTTGCGACGTTGCGACGAAGTCGATCGGCACGCCGATTCCGGCTGCGGTCGGCCCGATGAGGTCGTCATCGGAATTGGTGAAGATTGCGAGCTTGTAGCGGTCCCGCAGCCGCCGCAGGGCATCTGGCACATCTGGATGTGGATCCATCTTGGAGGGTGCATATGCGAAGCGCTCGATTTCATCCGCGCCAGGGGACACGCCGTGCTCCCGGAAAGCGGCCATGAAGCCGATCCGCAGGATGTCCTTGAAGAGGCGATGGGGTTGCTCCGCGGTCAGCCTACGGCTCTGGGCGGAGAAGCTGCCGAGGATCGCCGCGACCTTGTCACCATCACTGTCCTGGTGCTCAGCCAAAACCTCGCCGATCTCGTGCAGGAACACCTCGTGCCACCGCACGAGCGTGCCATAGCAATCGAAGGTGATCACCTTCGGTTCGGGATCAAGAGAGAGCATCGATGACTACTTCTTCAGGTTCGCTTCGACCTTGTGTCGGCTATTACCGACGTTGTCGACGGTCTTCTCGACCTTGTCCTTTGATGCCCCAGTCTTCTCGGCTTCGTACTGCACTTCATGGTCCTGACCGCCCGCGACCAGCTTGCGATCCTGCGCCCTTCCCCGTGATGTCGTAGCCATTTCAGCCTCCTGGTTGTTGTCCTCGGCATTGAACGCAAATCCGGTTCATGCGGTTCCACACTCAAGTCGCGAGGCATTGATCACAGATGCCGCAGCCATCCTCATCGATGTCCGCGTTAACCATGACCGTGAGAAAGCGAGCTTAGGTTTTTGGTGCGTCGTCTGGCCAGTTCAACGCTTCACTACAGGCGTATTCCAAAACCCGAAGCCCAACATCACTCATCAATCCGTCTGCCTCAGCCATGGGGATGAACACTGACGCATTTTAGATGTTTCCAAAACCGGCGCGATAGTGACATCGATGCGCAGCGTTCTTCGAATCAAGGCCGTCACTACTGGCGGAGCTGCTGACCTACAGGCTGCGTGTTAGGATGGTAACGCCGGGAAGCTAACGCTCGCTTTTCATTCGGTCCGAAATCCTTGACCGGTTGAAAGAAGCGGAATAACGAAGATGCACTTGAAGTTGAATGCGCGATCCCTAAAATTCAAGGATCGATGTTGTTTTTGGATAGCTAATGCGCACTTTGGATGAGGTTTTATATGTGGCCCACACAACGGGCGATGCACCACCCGAAGTTGGCTTCTTTACGTGGGATGTGCCAGAAAACATTCTTTACGCTGATCGGGCTCTCGCCGACCTGTTTGGTTTAGATCCTAAAGTTTCATCGCAAGGCTCACCAATAGAGGCTTATCTCGACCGTGTTCATCCGGAAGATAGATCTCGGCTGGCCAAGACGATCCGAGACAGCATCGTCGCGGATCGGCCCCAGCAGGAAAGCTACCGGGTCAAGAACACAGAGGGACACTATGTTTTCGTCACAGGCTTTGGCCGCGGATTTCGAGACCAGGACGGAGACATCGTGCGATATGTTGGCATTGTTATACCCATGATTGCCCAGGCCTCGCCAACCCACCAACCACATTAGCGCTTACGAGTACGCGGCCGGGTGGCGTCAGGGTCATGAGCCTCAACCCTAAGTTCGAGCGACTGCAGGCTCGCCAGAATCTTTCGGACGCCAGGATGACTTGTCGAATAGTAGACGTTCTGAGCGTCGCGACGCGTCGCAACTAGCTTATCTTGTCGAAGCCTAGCCAAATGTTGCGATAGAGCCGACTGGCTGAGGCCGACCTCTTTTGCCAGATCACCTACGCCCACTTCTCGCTCCGAGATAATGCGCATGATCTCGAGGCGTTTACTGTTGGCGAGGGCTGAGAGTAGCTTCGTATGGTGTTCAATTGCGTCGTCTGGAAACACGTCATCCATCCTGATGAGAATCAACTAATGAAGCAGTAACTCATAATACATTACTCTAAAGAAAAAAGGGTGCGCCCTAATCGGTCGCAAGGATTTGCGATCAGTCTCGTGTCGGTTAGAGCTAGCGCTTGATTACTCCCTTCCCGTTGATGGGAGCCACCTATTGCCTGTACCGAGACATGGTTACTGACTAGTGCCCTAGGTGGTGGCGGCACTGCAAATTGCCGCTTTTGGGCAGGACACTCGTTGCACTTGCAGTAGTCGATGACAGTTGAAAGGGCGATCCAAGGTCAACCTCCTCCACGACCGGGAAGTCTGACTGGATTGCCAGCCTTACCGCCAACGCCCTCGCCGAATTCGATTCCAATCAGTTGCTCGGCCGCGCGGATACCCCGTGATGAGCCGGATCATAATCGCGCATCGACCTGCACTAATCGATGCTTCGGGAACCACCGCGGCTTTCTAAGCGACAGCGCTTCCAACGATCGAAGGGGCTGCAGGTGTTGCAGCGCAAAGGGCAAGAGATTTTCGACGCGTTTTTCCGGTATCAGTCATCGATAAAACTCCATCATGTTGGTGTAGGGTCGACGATCAGCTTTCTTTAAGAAAAGTCGCGGCGCGACTGCTTACGACCAGATACGCGACACCAGCCGTTGCGCTTGCCCCAGGTACGATCATCAAACCGAACGAAAGAGAATCAGGCACTTGCTCTGCCTGGTCGAAATCACCCACGATTCCCACAAAAAGGTGACCAGCCGTTGAAGTTTCGACCGGCTACGGTCAAAGCCTTGGCGGTTTTTCATCAGCCAAATGGCGGAGTGGAAGCGACCGGCTGAAACGCGAAGCCTCCACATTGCGTAGCGTTGGAGCCGGCTACGGCGATAATCCCTGCATTGCCGGCGAGCAATGTCTTCAGCTTGGCGTTCTCATCTCCAGCGCCTGGTCGCCTCGGATATCCCATGCTCGCGGCAAAGATCAGCCGCTTTCGCTCCAGGCTCCTACTCCTGCAAAACCGTAATGACCTGCCAGCCTCCGCCGAACACGCCATTGTTGAGACGGAATTCCAAACCTTCCGCAATTCGCGGGCAGTCAAAGCTGTCATGCGGCTGACGGCAGTATCGTCCCAAGACGGCATTTCGCACTCCCCCAGCACGCACCGCTTCAAAATGAAGAGTGCTATCTACATTGCGCTCGACACCTATCGAAAAATAGAGGCGGCCGGTCTCAAGGCACTCCTGTATTAGACACGGCTCAAGGCGCGTCCAATCAACCTACGCTGTTTTTTGACGGTAGAAATGGCAGCACGTTATTGGTTGCGAATTGATCCGCCGGCGCAGGTCGCGCAATGTGATAGCCTTGAAGATGATGAATGCCGTACTGTAGCATCAGTCTTTGATGCTCGACCGTCTCTACACCTTCCACCAGAATTCTTACTCCACGATTTCTCAGGAGGTTGATGATATCGAGGAGCATTCTCCTGCCTCTATCCGTATGAGAGTCGTGCAGGAAGGAACGATCGATCTTTACCGTATCGAAATCTATCAGGCGCAACCAGGACAACCCCGCGAAGCCTGTCCCAAAATCATCTAGCCAGACCTGGATGCCCAACTTTCGCAGATCGCTGATGCATCGGACAAGGTCTTGATCGATTTCGAGCTCTACACCTTCGGTAATCTCGAATGCGAGCCTCTCGCCATCTATCGCGAATTCCGCCAATGTGGCGGCGACGTAGTCTGCGAACCCAGGCATTTTTAACTCGATTGGAGATACATTGACGCTCGCAACACGAACCAGATCCGTTGCCAACAGATCACAGCACGTCGTCCGTATAGCCCAACGTCCGAGCGCAACGATCGCGCCCGTCCTTTCCGCGACTGGAATGAAGACATCAGGTCCGACCGGCGTTCCATCAAGCATCTTCAAGCGCATTAATGCCTCCGCACTATCAAGCATGCCAGTCTGCATGTTGCGGATTGGCTGATAGACGAGCGAGACTAGCTTTTGATCGAGTGCAATTTTGAGGGTTGCAGCAACATCTTCACGGTCAATGCTGTAATTTGGATCCGTGGCGTCGAAGACCGCGACAATATTGCGACCGCCGGCTTTTGCCGCATAAAGCGCCCGATCAGCTTCGTGAACAACCTTGTCGACCTGCCTGATTTCATTTCGGGTACACGAGACGCCGACGCTGACAGTAATTATCGGGGTTCCATCTCGCCTATGCTGGTGCGGCAGAGCCATCTCTACAACTCCCCGACGTATCGCTTCCGCAAGCTCCTTCACGTCGTCAGGGCTGGATGACGATTTGATAACGATGAATTCTTCACCGCCGTAGCGCCCAATAACTGCTCCATGAGACGAGGCCGTCTGTTGGAGTTGTTCGGATATCGTAACAAGGCATTGGTCGCCTAGCTGATGCCCGTAGCAATCATTGTAGTGTTTGAAGTAGTCAACATCGATGAGTAGGACTGCAAATGATGCGCGATCGTCGTGCCAGCGCTGCCAGTAGTCACGTAGACGTTGATCGATAGCTCGACGGTTCTCCAGCCCGGTAAGGGAGTCGGTGTTCGAGAGATGCAACAGGGCCTTGCCTCTCTCGCCGGCCGCTGCTTGCTGTAGGCTTGCCTCGAGCGCGTTGAGAAAAACCTTGTACCGCTCTTTATTGAGTTCAAGATTTACGTACGCAGTGAAAATGAAACACGAGATACAGAATGCACCCAATATCAGCTTATGAGTGAGAGGCATTGGCTCGAAAACACATAGAGCGCCTATGAAGATGATCATATTCGCTGCGGACGATGCTATCGCCACGGGGGATCGAAACCGGAAAAAGAGATTGACGCTCATCATGAAGATCGCGCCAAAAACCATGTAGTACGACAATGCCGCCCGATCCTCGGTCATCTGCGCCATAACCAGCCACACCAGGTAGCCTGTTGACACAGAGATCGCCGAAGCCACATCGATTGTGTTTGCTATCGCTTTGCGACGGAGCAAAAATTCCAAGACGCCCAGCGCGCTAAGACCGACAATGAATCGCCCAAGAACCGTGCTTTGGGCGACATCGGCGATGAAGAGATAGTCCGTAAGCGAGTAAGCAAGGTACGCGCCAACAGCGATCCAGAGCCCCCTTCGCGTAGCACTCTTGCGTTCGCTCTCGCTATTCAGATCGAATAAGGCTCGCAGCTCTTGTGTCGAATATTTCGAACTGGGATTCATAGCTGCGTTTTCGGCCAACACGTGCATCATGCCCTGTCACCCAACATCTGGCGCAGTCACTCGATGCGGACCGCTAGCTGAAGGTGGATAGCCTTGCGTGTACTTCGCTTCAATTAACATCGGCGACGCAGAGGCGTAACCGCACGGAATTGTTCCAACTTCGCTAATATTCTCTGAATGTTACATCGGCCTTAATGAAATCGTGCAACTTTCGGATGCTTCGCGTCGGCACAAATGCTGACGATTTTAGCGAATAATTTTGATCTTCATTAACTTTAGAGGTTCACGTGGCAAAGCCCGCTTTTTCTCTCGACGGCCAAAGCTTGATCACTCCGCAATCTGTCAGCAATCACCTTGTTACTTACACAGAGGCGCAGGTCTACGACTTAGTGCAGACTGCAGCCGCTGAGTTTGCGATCATCATCAACGTTGCCATGCAACGGTTATCATCCACCCATGACCGTGCAGATGCAGTAAAGTGGCTTATTACCCAACTCCATGACGTCCGCCTGAAGTACGGCGCAGCCGTATGGCAGAAACTTGCACCGATCATTAGATCGCACTCTTCTGCCGAGGTTCTGCGGCAGTGCCCCTTTACCAATTGGTCATTCGAGAAACCTCGGGGCTACTCCGGCGACGCCACCCTTATCGATTTCATCTATCAGCACCCAGCAATAGCTGAGGATGTTGCGAAAACCACACCCCTTGGCCGAGACATCTACGAGTACACCATCAATGCCCCAGGTCCGGTCGCGGTAAGGGAAAGGCGCGATATCCTTGCCAAATTCGTTGATGACACGGCTAGGCGGGTAGGCTTCGATACGGAAATCCTAGCGATTGCTGCCGGTCATCTTCGTGAGGCAGAGACATCTGATGCCCTGGCTGAAAATCGCCTCAAGCGGTGGGTCGCCCTAGATCAGGATCCTGTTAGCATCGACACGATTGCCACACAATTCAGAAACACTTGTATCGAGCCCATGGACGGCTCAGTTCGTGGGCTTCTTGCCAGAAAGCATCAGATAGGGTCATTCGATCTAATCTACGCAGCCGGCCTCTACGACTACCTTAGCGACAAAGTAGCGATCCGGCTGACGCAGGTTTGCTTGGAAATGTTAAAGCCCGGCGGAACCTTCTTGTTCGCGAACTTCTCAGACGAGATGGCCGACGACGGCTATATGGAATCCTACATGAACTGGGAGCTTTTGCAGAGATCCGAAGCAGATATGTGGCGGATAGCCCACTCCAGCGAGACGGCCGATACAGTGAACACCTCGGTGTGGTACGGTCACAACAGGAACATCATTTACACCACCATCCGGAAGAAATCATAGGCGAACAATACCTCTGTCCTTCGCCAGAACGATATTAATAGGGCTCCGACAGTACGCTGGAGCCCCTAAATCAGGTTCAAAATTCTAGCGAGCTATGCCAGCGTTTCCGGCACTGCCGCTCGCCGTGGTGCTGGCGGGGCCAGTGGGTAGCGATACGCGCGTTTTGACCGGGGCACAATCGGCGTGGCGGCAATGATGCTCTTGCTTTGCCGGCCTTGCGGCGCGTTTTTCATTTTTTGCGCCGCTTATCTGGTTTTCCACCCGAACGCAACAAAGCCCAGGTCACTTGACATGGAAACTTGACACGGAACACCGACGCTCAAGAATCCGGCGCAACAATCCTCCACGCCGGCCACCCTTCAAGAGTGATGCCGCCGGTAGAGGTCGACCAATGCTGCCTGCACATCATCAATCGACACCGGTACTGGATCCCCTGGCGACTGTCGAAGGGCCGGGCACCAATCTGAAGCGTAGAGGTCGGACGCCCAAGCGGCCAATATAGTCCGCTTGTTATAGACAGACAATGCTGAGGTTTCTTTCACATCGCTAGGCTGTTCAAGTCGCAGGCCTGCATCAAAACCACAGGCCGCACGGCATGGGCTCTGTCGGCCAGTTGGTGGACTATCTCTGCGTCCATAATTCCACCCTCATTCGACCTGTGGATCTTTGTCGCTGCGCGACCGAGCAACCACACCCGCCGGCGTCTCGACCGCTACGAGATCATGTTTCTGCGCGAATGCTTCGAACAAAACCTGTGCAGTCTCTGCTTCGATTTCGCCACGCAGTGCCGCCTGGCATGCGTTTAGCGCCACAGCGTGAGCTCTGTTCCTGAAGGAGATTGGCCACTCGACAAGGTGTCGACATGCATCGGTCACCCCGCGGACTCAAACCAGTCTTGCATTGCTCTTGAAAGGGATACGAACCGAAACCTCAGCCGTTTACCTGGTGCGTCGGATGTATGTTGAAGCTCTCTTCCGTGCGTCGAGATCTGGTGTTGTACCTCGTCGATTGTCCTGTACCCAACTGGAAGTTCATGGCGGGCAATCACACTTTCATGCCAAGACTATCGTTCGAAACAGGGCGAAGACCGCAGCGATCGCGAGATACCGAGCAGCAGGGGGCGCAGGATCTGATCACTGCCTCTCTTCGCGATCAAGGAGGAGCAGATAAGTCCGATCATTGACTCGGGCACCAGCGCGGATGCCTGAACCATATCCTCGGTCCCGATACTGTCGAAGAGAAACAGCATCGTAAGCGAGAAGGCGCAGCCGACCGCGATATTGAGCGCCAGCGTGCCGCGTCGGTGCTGCTTTTCTGGTGCTGGTAGATCAGCGCCAGCGGTGCCGCACCGGTCTATGTCACCGTGCCGAAGGAGCCGGCCACCCGCCAGTGATCACCAGCGCCGGAGCGCTCGGCTCGGCACGAAGGTTTTCGAAGTGATCGCTTTGTCACTCTTAGAACCGAGCCAGATGTCCAACGCGTCGGCGACGATGATTGCGAGGCGGAAGGTCGGTAAATCTGTCGCACGCGGCAGCGCAAAACTTCCACAGCCTTCCATACGTTGTATATTGATTTACTACGTTAGTAGGCAGCAAGATATCGTGCCTATACTGCATCGATCGTTAGGGTATCGCTGGTAGGCATACTCCTGCAAGGAGAACTGCCATGAACGCGATCTATAGCTGTATCAGCGAAGGCCACGACCGGATTCTGCTCCTGATTGCAGCGCTGGTCTGCAGCATTGGCGTCTATGCTTCGTTTTCTGTCGCGCAGCACGCGGGTCGGCTGGACGGTTGCACCCGGACATGGTGGTCAGTCGTCGCAATCGTCGCTGCTGGTAGCACCGCTTGGGCGACACATATGATCGCTCTGCTTGCGTTTCGGCCGGGAATGCTAAGCGGCTTTGATCCGGTGATGACGGCTGCATCACTGATACTGACGATTGTCGGGATCGGAACAGCTGTCGGCACTGCAATCAGCACCCGCCACCGTTCACGCCGCCTGATCTCGGGTTTCATACTTGGCCTCAGCATCACGCTTTTGCATCACCTCGGCCAGTCAGCATACCTTGTCACCGGGCAAACTGGTTGGAACGACAGCCTTGTGGCTCTCTCAATCTTGCTGTCAATGCCTCTCATTTGCGGGGCGATGGTCTTCGCAGGTGAGAGACGTCGCGGTCTAAGGCACCTCGCAGCTCCGTCTCTAGTCATCGGTATTGCCATTCTTCATTTCACCGGGATGACCGCGCTGCAGCTGCAGTTCGATCCAAGCATCGACCTTCCCCCTCAACCCTTTCGCCGGACGTCATTGCCCCTATTGTCGCTTCAGTGGGCGCAGGACTGTTGGTACTGGCAGTCCACGGCCTGCGCTTCAGCTTGGCTGCCCGCGTTCGACTTCGGAGCGACGAGCTTCGGTTGAAGCAGCTTGCTGACATGGCAGTGGAGGGTTTGCTGATTTGCGAAAACGACACCGTCCAGGCGATGAACAACAGCTTAGCTTCCCTTTCAGGATACGCCAAAGACAGGCTCGCCGGCGTTCAGATCTCTTCCGTCCTGCCAAACTTGGCGATCTCAGAGATTGCCGAACAGGAAGAAATTGACGCCGAGCTACTTCGTGCTGACGGCAAGCTTGTCCCAGTCCGCGTCCTGCGCAAAACCGTGGCTCTTGGTTCTCGACATCAAACAATCGTGGCTGTCCGCGATCAAAGCGAGCGGTTGACGACCGAGCGCAAGCTACACACTCTGGCCTATTCCGACGCATTGACCGGCCTCTCGAATAGAGTTCACTTCAATCAGTTGCTTGAAGTCACCATGAAACTGGCTGATTCCGATGGAAAATCATTCGCTCTCTTGCTGCTCGATCTCGACCGCTTCAAATCCGTAAATGATACGCTAGGGCATTTGGTCGGGGACGAGCTCCTCAAGCGAGTAGCATCTCGCATTTGCGCTACAGTGGACGCCGCGGACATCGTTGCCCGGCTCGGCGGCGACGAATTCGCTGTCATCGTGCATGACGAGAGCCGAGCCGAAATGATCGCGGGAACAATCATCGAACTCTTGGGCCGGCCATTTTTGATCGAGGCGTCTGTTATCGAGGTTGCTGGAAGTATTGGTGTCGCTACCGCACGGCGGGATGGGCACGAACCAGGCACGCTTTACCGTCATGCTGACCTTGCTCTATATGCCGCTAAGCAGGATGGCGGCGCGACGTCACGGAAGTTCGAGGCGGGGATGAGCGATCGTGCCAAAGCACGAAGGTTGATTGAGCTCGATCTGCGACGTGCACTGACGCGAGAAGAGTTTGCGGTACACTACCAGCCGCAAGTCGATCCAAAATCCGGCAGGTACCAGGGTGCAGAAGCACTCGTTCGCTGGAGACATCCGACCCGCGGCATGGTCTCGCCCGCCGACTTCATACCGCTGGCTGAGGAGATTGGTCTGATAGGCGCGCTCGGAGAATGGGTGCTGCGGACAGCCTGCGAGGAAGCCATGGGTTGGCCGCGCCAACTCTCAGTAGCGGTCAACCTTTCGCCAGTCCAGCTTCGCGACAGCAATATCGCGTCGACCGTCGCGCATATCCTGCAAGAGACAGGATTGCCGGCCACACGCCTTGAGCTTGAGATTACTGAAAGCGCACTGATGCAGGACGAGGATACAACCTATCGGACCCTGCAAAGCTTGAGGAAAATGGGCATCCGCATCTCCATGGATGATTTCGGAACCGGCTATTCGTCGCTCAGATACCTTCAACGTTTCCCGTTTACCAAGATCAAGATCGATCAGTCATTCGTGCGGCAATTGCCAGATAATCCTGACGCGGTGGCTATCGTGCAGGCAATCACTTCGTTGGCCGGAAAACTGCGAATGACCGTAACAGCGGAAGGGGTCGAAACCATGGAACAGCGCGCCTTTACTGTGATAGAGGGGTGCGACCAGATCCAAGGATATCTCATCAGTCGACCGTTGGAACAGACGGCAATCCGAGCGTTATTCACTGCAACCGAAAAAGCCGTGGCCTGAGGACGGAACGATGCCGCTTTACCGACTTCTGTACCGCAGCGAGTACGCATTCTCGGATTTTGCTGGCGCTGCTGACAGGAAAATCGCCGAAATAGTGGAAGCAGCAGAGCGCTCCAACTTGCGCGATAACCTGACAGGGGCAATCATTGCGTCCGATGGTGTATTCATCCAGGCGCTTGAAGGCCCGTTGCCCGCTCTCGAAGCCACATTCGAGCGGATCTGCAAAGACTTGCGCCACAAACGCGTCCGGTTGATTGAGTTTGCTGCAGCCGAAGAACGGGTGTTTCCGGAGTGGCGTATGGTGAGGGTCGACCAGCAGGAGGATGTCGTACGTCTCTGCGCGGGTCTGGATATTCAGCCTGGTCAGCTCGATGTTTCAAGAACCAGCGCTATCATCACATTGATGCGGGCGGTCTTAACCAGCAAGACAGACTCGGGCCAAACCCACGACGAACTTGCTCCCTCATGACCTCGCTGCAACCGGACTGCTAGTTCAGTACCTCACCGGTCTGCCGCTGGTCGTCGGAGGCGGCGTCATAGACTGCTTGACGGCGCAACAGGTCACCGTAATGATTGATGAGTTGACTTACGAGGATTTTGAGACCCGCGGTAAGTCCCACAGTTTTCGTGACGGTGACGCTGTTCTATCGTTTCTAGCTATCACGTTTGAATTATCGCTCGGCGCCATTGCCAGCCTGGTCTTTATCTCAATAATGGCGGAACGATCTCGCTGCTTGGAACCTTCACGTGGGCGGCTCTCGCCGTCGCCGCAAGCTCGATTTTTGCGAACACGGGCGCGTTCGGGAAGGCCAGCAACAGTCGGCCAAAGGGCTGACGATGCGTCGACTCACTCTCTAGGCACAGCTGACGTTTAATTGGTCGACCTACCAATCGAAGGGCTGCTTAGGTGCTCCAGACGAGTTGGGCAAATGCGCTAGCCCGATCACCGCCATGCGAATTCATCCAGCAAAACGGCTTGCGCGCCGCCATCTGTCATGACCCTGCCAACCGTTAATGCCTTTTTTCGGAAAGCCCGCACTCTACCTCGGAAAGTAGCTGGACCGCCTCAATAGCCATCACCACTGCGCCGTAGAGCCCGCCGCAATCGTTCGCCAAAGACTTCCACATCCTTCTAATGGGGTAAGACACGGCGAGATGCCGCCCTGAAACGCAACTTCGACTCATTTCCTGCATGACCGCATCGCGCCGAGTATCCGACTCGATGCCACAGCATCGGTTCCGCGAATAACTCACGCGTTACTGAATCGTTAATCTGATATTCACTACAGCTCCATTGGAACAGTGACGCGACCTACGATCCAACTATGTGTCAGCAGATGATCAAACATGATGGCTGGCTAGCGGCTGCCGAAGAATGCGGCAGCTTCCGACGCATGTACGCGTTGCCAAAGAGATTTCGAGAGCAGAAAAGTCTCCAAGGACATTGTGAAAGATGCCGTGCGTCCCACAGGGTGTTGACGCTCGGCTTCGTCGTAGCCTCGCCAAGCGATCGTGCCTACCCGGAGAGCTCGTGGTCACCTAGACGGAGGACGACCAGTTGACCGCTTCTTTCGCGGCCTCCAGTCATTTCCGAAATTTTTCCGGAAAGAATACTGCGTCTTGCTCCACTTTTATGATCCGACCGTTTCAGACACCGAGCCCATATGGGTGTCTATCGGGGGTTCCAGGCCCGACAACGAGACACAATAAATAAGGACGCATGGATAACAGGTTAGGGCTGAGCCACGCGACGGTAGAGGCTGTCATCGCCTGCAAGGCTTACGGGGTCCTTTCCCTTTTGTCGGCCGTTGAAGCGCGTCCGCGATACTCGGGAGACCGACTTGATGAACGTGGGGTCGTCGATACTGTTCACCTCGGGACAGGACCGAACACGCGATCCAGCGGTAAGCGCTCAGCTGCGCCGGGAAATGTTTACAGAAGGATCAGATGATCGCAGCCTCGATGATATCAGCCGCCTTGCGTAGTCCGCCAGCTGAGGAAAATATGGATAGGAGGAGCCGGGGTCTTTCCACGAGCGACATGCGCATACTCAGAACGCTGCTGAGCCGGTACGCCGCGCGTTACCATCTCGCTGGCCCAGAGAGAGACGACTTGATCGAGCGGACGTGTCGGGCTTTGGCGAACAACCCGGACATTTTCTTCGAGATACCTGTCGAGAAAGCCGCCGCAGAGACTATGCACCGGATCTATAGCGGCCATGAGCAATGAAACAACAGATCTTTTACTTCTGACGATCACGCCCCGCCGAGTTTCGCGACAGTGTCTCGCCTCTCGGTCCGCCGGCATTTCAGGGCCGTTACCAGACCCCGGGCCTGAAGGACTAGAAGACTCGACGATTACGCAGTCAGGGTTGGTCGAGTTCGCGACATGGTGGGTTAACGGCAAGCCACACCTGTTTTCGTCCGCAGGAACCAGGAGCCGAGCAGAGACCGCAAAACCTCGCTTAGAACTAGCAGTGCGTATTTTCGTGCATGACCAATTGATTTGAGTTCGATGCCTTCGGCATCAAGCTCGATCGCGTGGTTTTTCTCGAGAGCAAAGTAGTAACGCAGCACTGCTCCATTCATGGAACACTCATAAGATCTAGCAAGACCTTTCATTCGCAGACACATAAGTCCCAAGCCATCACTTGGGCCAAACGTACCCAAAAGCCGAATTGCAGATACAAAACATGCAAAAAAACGCTCTTGCCTAGCTGTCGGTTCTTACACGGCAAGCAGTCCTCAAGAGGTTCCGATCAGCGAATAGACTTCCAAATAGAGATCGCGGCTGATGCTGCTGACGAGGCCATCGTACATCTCAGCGAACAACAGCCCTGCAAGGATGAGATTTGCGCCGACTAACAAAACTCCGCTCCAGCTTTTCCGACGAGATGATTTTGCCTCGACGTGGTCTTGCGAGCGGGCCGTTCCAGCGCGATTGACCGCCACCTGGGCCTCGGTAAATTCCACGGAGCGCTTGATGGTCTCCAGTTGCAGGTTCAGCTTGCGAATTTCTTCATCGAGGCCGAATGGCACGGCTGAAGGCATGGTTACTGCATTACGCGAAGCTACGTGACGTTCGACGCGCACTACTTTGGGAGCTTCTGCGTCGACATTGCCGAGGCCAATCTCGCCTCGACGGATCATTTCATTGGCGATCATGTGGACGTCGGATAGCCTATTTTCCATGGCGTTCTGGCCTCTTCAATAATGAAATTCGGATATCGACTGTCTCAGCTCTCGCGCATCGCATGGCGGACCTGATCGGACAGGGGCTTGATCATGTAGGAGAGGATCGTGCGGCTTTCAGTCTGCATGAACACTTCCGCAGGCATGCCGGGCTTCAGCAGCGTGCCGCCGACCTTGTCGATTTCCGTTTCGGGAATGCGCAGCCGGGCGAGATAGTAACTTGTACCTGTCCGTTCTTCGGTGGTCAGGTCTGGCGAGATATCGATGACCATCGCGACAAGTTCCGGTGTTACCCGCTGGTTGAGGCCCGTCAGGCGTATTCTGGCGTCCTGGCCGGCGAAGACCTGGTCGACATCTGCCGGCGAGATCATCGCTTCGATGATCAATTCGTCGTCGTCGGGTATGATGCTGACCAATGTTTCGCCGGGTGCCGCGACGCTCCCGATTGTGTGGATACTGAGCTGATGCAGCGAGCCCGCGATCGGCGCGCGGATATCGAGACGACGCAGCTTTTCCTGGGCAGCAATACGTTCCTCGCTGAGCTTGGCGATTTCGGGACGCTTCTGATCGAGCTCGGTCAGGACGTTTTCGTAGAATGCCTCATCGACCTGGATATACTTCAACTCGGCCTGGGTCTTGGCCTGCTGGATCTCGATGATCTCTGCAGTCAGCGCCGACTGGCTTCCGACGAGCGAGGCCTTTTCGCGCTGCATGGCGATCAGCTGCGACTGAGTTATAAGCCCACGCGAATTAAGACTATCGTAACGCAGAAGTTGCTCATCGACCAGCGCGACGTTTGCGTCGACTGCCTTTCGCTGGGCCTCCAGTGCCGTGATCTGCCCGGCAAATTGAGCGACCTGTTTTTCAAGCTGTGCCTTCTGGCTTGTGCGCGTCATCTGTCTGGCCAACATCAGCATCATCTGCGCTTCACTCAATAGCGCGCGTCGCTCTTGCGGCACAAACGACAGTTCTGCCGGAAGATCGATGCCTGTTCGTCCGGCTTGTTCGGCGAGCAGCCGAGCCTCCTGGACCAATAACTGTGCCAATTGCCCCTCAATGATGCCGAGATTGGCGCGAGCCATCGTGCCGTCTAGACGGAACAGCAGAGCGCCTGCCTCAACGTGGTCGCCTTCGCTGACCACCATTTCGGAGATAGTGCCGCCGTCCGGGTGTTCGACTTGTTTAGCGCGTCCCATGACGATGATCTTGCCGGCGGCCATGACGGCGCCGCTGATTTCGGCATAGGCGGCGGCCGTGCAGACCCCGCCGAAGAACAGCCCGCCGACGCCGATGGCCAGAAATAGCTGCTTGCGGATTGCGCCGGTGATAGTCCGGTCGAGATTATCATACGGCATTGGCAACCGCCTTTCCTGACTGCATGGAACCATTGAGTATTGAGACGTTGGAAAGGACCTGGTCCTTGTCCCCGAAGGCGACCTGCTGACCGTTCTGGATGATCAGGATCTTGTTGACCGCCGTCAGCGCGCTGCTGCGATGGGCAATTACCACGACGATGCCGCCGCGCTCGCGAATATCGACCATCGCCCGGCTGAGCGCCTGTTCGCCTTCGACATCGAGGTTGGAATTCGGCTCGTCGAGCACGACGAGAAACGGATTGCCAAACAGGGCGCGGGCAAGGCCTACGCGCTGGCGCTGGCCAGCGGAAAGCCGGGCGCCGCCGTCACCGATCATGGTATTGTAACCTTCCGGCATGCCGGCGATCAGGTTGTGCACGCCCGCCATCTTCGCCGCGGCGACGATCGCCACGACATCGGCATCCTTGTCGAAGCGGGCGATGTTCTCGGCAACCGTCCCCTCGAACAGTTCGACATCCTGGGGCAGATAGCCGATGAACCGTCCGCGATCCTGATCGCTCCACTGGTCGATCGTCGAACCGTCCAGCCGGATGGCGCCCTTCAGTACCGGCCAGACGCCGACCAATGCGCGGGCGAAGCTGGTTTTGCCGGAGCCGGAGCCGCCGATGACGCCGAGGCCGTCGCCGGCCTGCAGCGAAAATTCGACACCCTGCAGCAGGACCAGCGGCTCGCCGGGTGCGCTCGTCGCGCCTTCCTGAACGGTCAGTTCGTGTTTCGGCAGCGGCAGGCCTTCCAGGCCCTGGTCGACATCGCACTGCAGCAGCACCTGGTTCAGCCTGCCCGCCGCCTGGCGACAGGCAATGAAGGACGGCCACTGGCCGACGGCCTGCTCGATCGGTGCGATGGCGCGCGCCATGATGATCGAGGAGGCGATCATCACGCCGCCGGATATTTCCTGCTGGATGGCCAGATAGGCGCCGAGAGCCAGCATGGCCGACTGCAGGATCATGCGCAGCAATTTGATGACGCCGGAATAGAAGTTGCTGCGGTCCGTCGCCATCTGCTGGGAGTAGTAATAGGGCTCGACCATCTCAGAGAACCGGTCCGACAGCCGGCCCAGCATGCCCATGGCATTGACGACCTCGGAATTGCGCCGGGCGCTGTCCATGACCTTCGACTGTGCGGCGGTCCGCATGCCGACTTCCTTGCTCGGGCTGCGGGACGAAAACTCGTTGCAGATCACCAGCACGAAGATCAGCGCGCCGCCGGCGAGCGCGAGATATCCAAGAGCGCTGTGCATGAAGAAGACCAGCGCGAAATATAGCGGCATGAAGGGAAGGTCGAAGATCGACGCGGGC
Organism: Terrirhizobium terrae; assembly: GCF_030323265.1. Classification (GTDB taxonomy): domain Bacteria; phylum Pseudomonadota; class Alphaproteobacteria; order Rhizobiales; family Rhizobiaceae; genus Neorhizobium. The sequence goes on along the minus strand of NZ_CP104991.1, from coordinate 674,227 downwards.
CCCTGGGAGCCCAGGAACCGGCGGATGGTATCGAGGTCGCGGCCGGGATGAACGCCGGATCCCTTGATCCCGAGCAGGACCGGCAGCCGGATATTGGCGCGCAGCGACGGATTGCACAGCCTCGTATAGACCCGCATGCTGATGCGCAGCAGGGCGCGCGATCGCAGGATATCGAGGAAGCCGCTGAACAGATAGAGCGCCAGCGTGATCGCCGAAAGCACCACCAGCGTCGGCACGCTGCTGCTCGAAAGCACCCGGTCATAGACCTGCAGCATGAAGATCGGCCCGGTCAGCATCAGGATGTTGAGCACGGCGCTGATGACGAAAATGCCCCAGAATGCGGACCGGCAGGTCCGGATGGCATCGGCTACGGATAGATTGCGATTACGTTTGAACATGAACTCGCCCCAGTATCAGGACCGGCCCCCTGGGACCGGCCATTCCCCTCTGTTGACGGCGGCGTGGTTGAAGACGCCGCCGTCGATCGCATCAGATGACGATGTCGTATCCGTGCAGATGGTTCATTTCAGGCTCGTCGAGCGGCGTCACGTCGATCTCCGCAAAGTCCGGCGCCGGCGGTGTCTCCTCGATACCGGAAGCGTCGGCATCCACATCGAGGCCCAGGCTCATCAGCGTCATGGCAGACGCGGTGGCCGGTTCGAGGGTGAAGGACGAGAAGTCCTGCGAGCCGCCGTTGAAGGTGAGACGGACGACCGTCGTGCCCGCATCGAGATTGACGGTGGTCGTTTCCGTGTCCTGGAAGTTCGACCAAGTGCCCGTTCTCGGTGTCGCGACGGTCACCGTATCGACGGCGGAGCCGTTGGTGAACGTTGCCGTGACGGTGCGATTGGGTCCGCCCGCCTCGCCGAGCGCCAGCGACAGGTTGAAGTCGTAGGCGCCGGCTTCAGTGACGCTGATCGTGTATTCCAGCCACTCGCCATTGCCGATCCAGCCGACATCGCCGCCGCTCGTCACCTCGACCGAGGATCCGCTGCGGCCACCATTGGTGCCGCCCTGGAGGCCCGCAGCATCGTTATAGGCAACGCCCTGCCCGCCTTCGTCGTAATCGATGGCATCGACCACCAGTGCAGCGCCACCGAGAACCGGCGCGACACCACCGAAAGGCTGCTGGCCGGCTGGAGCCGTCAGCGTGAAGGATGCAAGATCCAGCACATATCCGTTGGAGGCAAGCGGACCGTTGAAGGTGAGCCGCAATGTCTGCACGCCGGCGTCGAGAGCAAACGAGATAGGCGCACTCTGGGCGAAGGCCGCATTGGCGAAGTTCGATCCGGCCGCATGACCGTCGGCCAGCGTGACCGTGCCGAGCTGCGTCTGGCCGTTGAGCGAGACGCCGATCGTGGCGCCGATCACCGGGGTCTTGGCATTGGCCGAGAATGTATAGGTCCCGGCCGTCGGCACGTTGATCGTGTATTCCACCCATTCGCCCGGTTTCACATGGCCGATGTCGAGACCGGCTCCGACCAGTTCGACGTCACGTCCCGGCCGGAAGGTCGGGTTGCTCGTCGGGTTGTCGAGTCCGGCATTGTCGCTCCAGGAAATGCCTTGGCCGCCATTGTCGAAATTGGTGGCGTCGACAGTCAGAACGCCATTGGAGAAGGTCGGTGCCGTTCCCCCAAAGGGTGTCTGCGGGTTGACCGGCGCCGTCAGCTTGAACGATGCGAGGTCAAGGACGTAACCGTTCGATGCGAGCGGACCGTTGAAGGTCAGCCGCAGCGTCTGCACGCCGGCAGCCAGGTTGATCGAGATCGGCGCACTGTCTGCGAAGGCCGCATTGGCGAAATTCGATCCGCCGGCATGACCGTCGGCCAGCGTGACCGTGCCGAGCTGCGTCTGGCCGTTGAGCGAGACGCCGATCGTGGCGCCGCTCACCGGGGTCTTGGCATTGGCCGAGAACGTATAGGTCCCGGCGGTCTGCACGTTGATCGTATATTCCACCCACTCGCCCGGCTTCACATGGCCGATGTCGAGGCCCGGCCCGACAAGTTCGACATCCCGTCCAGGACGGAAGGTCGAGTTGGCTGTCGGGTTGTCGAGGCCGGCATTGTCGTTCCAGGAAATGCCCTGGCCGCCATTGTCGAAATTGGTGGCATCGATGGTCAGCACGCCGTTGACGAAGGTCGGAGCCGTCCCGCCATAAGGCGTCTGCGGACCGGTCGGAGGCGGCGTGGTTGTATCGAAGAAGTTGACCGTCCCGTCATTGTCCGCGTCGAGCTGCAGGGCATCGTTGATACCGTCGCCAGTGGCGTCGTTGGCAGCCGTCAGCACATGCGGCTTGACGTTCTTGATGATGAACATGTGGTCGTTGTAGTCGTAATTGCCGGCACCGGGATAATCCTGGATGGCGATATAGGTGCCGGGAATGACGTTGCCGTCGGCATCGAGCGCTTCGAAGAAGCGGATCAGATGCCCCTGATCGTTGCCGACAAGCTGACCGAAATTCGGGTCGATCTTGTTGGCTTCCGGATCGGTCCAGGAGGCATAGGTCGGACGGCCGTCGACCAGGATGAACAGGCCGAACGGCGTGTTCTGGTTGATGACGCCGCGGGCGACGCTCGCACCTGCGCCGGTTCCGGTGACAAGCTGATCCGGCAGGACGGTCTGGCCCTGCTGGTCGTCGTTGGCGAACAGGTTGGTGACCGCGCTCGTGGCGAGCTGGTGATAGCCCAGCCGGGCGACATTGCCCTGCTGCAGGAAGGCTGCCATCTGGATCACTTCGATACCCTTCGAGGGATCGAGCTTCTCCAGGTAGGGCATCAGCACTTCGTCGCCGACGGTCTCCACCCGGCCGCCATTGGCGAGCTGGCCCTGGGCCATGTCCGTCGTGTAGCCGAAGGCTTCGACGATCTGGGCCACGGTCGGCTCGGAATTGTTCTCCGAGAATTCCTGGGCGAGACCGGCGAGCTGAATGACCTGGGCTCCATCATAGTCGTTGGAGTTGATCGTCAGCGTTGCCTTGTAAAGATCCGCACCGGCACTGTTGCCGGCATGGGTGCCCTTGAACCGCACCGTAACCTGAACCGAGGCGCCGGCTGCAACGCTCGTCGGGACGGTCCCGACGAACTCGAAGGCGGCGGTATCCGACAGGACCAGGCTCGTCAGGGACAGGGCCACGAAGCCGTCATTGGTGATCGTGAAGGTCGCTTCGTTGCGGAATGTCTGTGCCGCGTTGGCCGGCTGGTCGATATTGGTGAAGACCAGGCGGTCGTCGGCGGCAGCATCGTCGAGACCGGCGATCACCATGTCCGCACCGAAGCCGACGGGCTGCACGCCCTCGATGACGAAGAGGTTGTCGTTATAGTCGTAGTTGATGCCGGTATAGTCCATGATGCCGAGATAGACGTTCGGGATCACGTTGCCGTTGGCGTCGAGCGCCTGGAACACCTTGACCGTATGGCCCTGCTGGGCGCCCGGTACGATGACGCCGCCGGTCGGGTTGAGACGTGGATCGGTCGAAAGGCCTGCTACCGTGATGCCGAAGATATCGTTGCCCGCCCAGCCGTCCGGCACGTCGCTATTGGTGAAGGTGCGGGTGGCGAAGGTATTGTCGTTTCCGGCATTCGGCAGGAGGCGCTGGTTGTCGTTGCCTTCGTGGTTCCAGAAGGTGATGCCGCTGCCCTTGTTGCCCGGGTTGTGGATGCCGATGGTGGCACCGCCAGGGCCATGGAAAGCCGCGATGTGAGTGATCTTTGCAGACGTCACGCCGTCTGCGAGTTTCCAGTAGGGCGATAGCACCTCCGTCTCGTCCGTCTTGGCGAAGACGTCGTTGGTTGAGAGCACCGAGTTTTCACCGCCGCCCTGCAGCCTGAGGCCTTCGATGACATTGCCGAAGCCGAAGATCTTCCAGATTTCGTTGACATTCGGCTCCTGACCGCCTTCGTCGCGCGCCTGCCAGAAACCGGCAAGCTTGACGGTGGCGACCGGGCTGTCCTGGTCGTTGGTGATGATCTTCAGCTGCCCCTCGAAGACGGTCGAGGTCGCGTCGACATTGGTGGTCGGCGGCGTATAGGCCGCCCGGTTGAACACGACCGTGACGTCGAGGAAGGAGCCGGGTGCGATCGAGACGCCGGTGAGCGCATTCGGGTTCTGCAACACGAACGGGCCGGTCAGCTGGTAGTCGCTGATGGTCAGCGGCTCGGTGCCGGTATTGCTCAGTCGCACCGTCCCGGCATCCTTGAAGTCCCGTGGCGCGCCTGGTTCGACGGCGTCCGGATTTTCCAGATAGGAGAAATGCAGCCGGTCGTCGAAATAGGCGGCATCGAGGCTCTGGATCGCGATATCCGCATTCGGATTGCCGGGCGCCGGCTGGATATCGAGATAGTCGAGACCGTTGGCGCCGGGTGCGTTGGATACGATGCGCAGCTGGTAGTCTTCGCCGGCTTCGAGCGCGAGATAGATCGACGCCTCACCTGCCGTTCCGGCACCCGGGAAGGCGCTGATATCCACTTCGACACCATTGAGGAACCACTTCAGGGATTGGCCGTTGACGGCGCTGGCATTTGCGGCGACATCCAGCTTGTAGGTGCCGTCCGCTGCGACGCTGAAGTAGAAGTCCACCGTGCTGCCGTTGACGGTGTTGGCAGAACCGTCCGTCGCTTCGAGCTCGATGCGGCCGGAGCCGTCGATGTCGGCATGATCCGGTTCGAAGACCGAAACCGCGTCCTTGGTCACGCGCAGATAGTCGATATTCGGACCGTTGCCCCCGGCGCCGTCAGTGTGATCACGTTGGTGCCTGCGGACAGGTCCAACGTGACGGATTGAGGGCCCCAGGCGGTCTCGGCCGCGTTCGAGTTCGGTGCGAAGGGCAGCGTCTGGACGACGACACCATTGACCGAGAGAACCATCGGCCGTGCCGCCTTGGTCGAGGCGAGCGCGTAGAGGATATCGAGGCCGTAGCTGCCGCTCGTCGCCGTCGAGACCGTCCAGCTGACCGACTGGTCGGCCGTGCCGACATAGTCGACGAAGGCGCCACCGGACTGACCGCGGTTTTCGGTGACGACTGCGGCGCCGCCGAGATCGGCATTCTCCGCCTCGTATTTGACGTAGGTCGTGCCGTCGACGACCATTTCGCCATCGTTCGGGATGGAATTGCCTTCGCTTGCCACCAGCACTTCCAGCTGATCGATATTCGGGCCGGTGCTGGCGACCGAGCGCAGGGTGACCGTGGTCGCCCCGCCGGTCAGGACGACCGGGATCTCGATCGTCTGCCAGTTGTTCCACGGATCGGAGCCGTCGGTGACCGAGGTCGGCAGGAAGGACTGGACCTTGACGATCGTGCCGTTGATCTCGAGCTGCAGCGGCCTGTCCGTCGTGCCGCCATTGGCGTAGCGGAAGCGCAGGATGGCATTGCCCGCCTGATCGGCAGGCACCGAGAAGTTGAAGCTGATGAAGTCGGCATTGGTCGAGCCGAAATCCGCATAGCCGCCGGGTATGCCGTCATTGCTGTTGGTGTTGCCGTCCGTACCGTATGCGCCCGGACGCAGGCCGTTTATCGTGCCCGCAACGTTGCCCGGTTCGATATTGGAGGCATCGCGGATCTGGATCTGCGGGGCCGTGCCGGTCGGCACGACCACGGATGTTCCGTCATTGGGGGTCCGATCTTCGGCCTGGATCGTGGTGAGCAGGACGAAATCTTCGCCGGAAGGCTCTTCACCCGGTACGAAGTTGAGCGAAACGGTCTTGGTGTTGAGCGCGTCGTCGGTCACTTCGATGCTCGCCGTCACCGTGGCCGATGTCGTGCCGATATCGATGGTAAACTGCTTTTGCGCATTGAGCGTGATCGTCTGCTTCGGCCCGCCGTTGAACGAGATGCGGATTGCCGTGATGTCGTCGTCGAGACCGTCGATGCGGAAGACCGCAGCCTCGGGATCGCTGACGTCGAGCGCGACGAGGGCAAGGTCATTGCCCTCGTCGGCCGTCAGATCCTGCGTGACGCCACCTGGCGCTGGGGTAAGCAGGATGAGCTGGCTCGCACCTGTGCTGCGGTTGAGCGTCATCAGGTAAAGCTGTCCGGTCGCCGGATTTTCGATGATGTCCAGCGGATCGATATAATCGTCGATCACCGAACCGTCGGGACGGCGCAGCACGTCATCGCCGATGATGTTGCCCTGGGCATCCACCCGAATGTAGCGGACGTTGTCGCCGGTCGAGAACTGGGCGAACAGCACGGCACCCTTGAGGTTCGACCCGAATGCGCCGCCGGTATATTCGATCGCGCCGTTCGGCGACTGGTTGTAGCCGAGGTTATAGACGCCATCGAGATCGTAATTCGCGTCCGGCTGGACGCCGGTCTGATAGCCGTCGGTATTGGAATTGCCGTCATTGCCGCCGACGACTTCGTTCGGATCGCGGCCGCCGGTCGGATTGCCGCCGTTGAGAATGTACTGGTCGCGCAGCACGTTCGGATGGCCGTAATAGCCGCCCTCGTCGACGGTGAAGAAGTAGTCGTACTGTTTCGGCGAGTTGGCGATCGTCGTGTCGAGGCCGGGCTGGGTCGGATCGGTCGGCGTCTTGCCGCCCGAGGCCGTGCCGTTCGTCGGTACGTAGAGATTGCCGTTCGAATGCCAGACGAGGTCGTAGGCATTGCGCACGCCCGTCGCGTAGATCTTCAAGACGGCGTCGTCCGCATAGGGATTGTACATCCCCGGATAGCTGCCATCGGCATTGAACTGGCTCGCCGGCGACTGATAGCTGGGGTTGCCGGCCTGGCTCGGTTCGGTCTGCACGTTGAAGCCGCTGGCCGGTGCGTCGCGCGTCGGATCGATCTCGAGGATCGCCGCATTGAGCAGGCGCTCGGGACGATTGCCCCATGCGCCGTCCGCAGCGCCGGCCGCCGAGTTGGACCCCTGGCTGAGATAGAGAAGATATTCCGGCTCGCCGTTGGTCGTCGTGTAATCCGGGTTGCGACGGAATTCGAGGCTGTTCGTCAGGTGGTCGCCGCCGGAGCGGGGCAGACCGTTGATATAGGCCTCCGCCGTCGAATTCTCGAAGACTTCGCTGAGCGTGATCTTGCTGACCCGACCGGAAAACTCGGGCGTGTTGAAGGCCTTGGCCTCACGCGGGATCGGGGCGTTGTCGGAAATCCAGATGGTGTTCGGATCTTCCGGATCGAAGACGAAGCCGACGATGCCGCGCCGTTCACCGCCTCCGGCGTCGAGATAGCTGAGCGACAGCGTCTCCTGCGAGGCCTTGTCGATCGTGCCGTTGGCGTTGACGTCCCAGCGATGGATCTCGCCGGTGATGGTCGCGACATAGAGCTTGCCGTCGGGGCCGAACTCGATCGTCGTGTAACCGAAGGCGCCGTCGGCGAAGCCGTTGAGGATGACATCCGTCGAGAACGCGACCTCGCGCGGAACGTCCACCGGCGCAGTACCCGTGACGAACGTCGTCGTCAGGTCCTGGAACTGCCTCAGCGGACCGTTCGGATCCGTGATCGAACCGAGGTCCATCACGTCCTGAACCTTCAGCGTATAGCTGGTGTTTTCCTTCAGGTCCTGCAGCGGCCGGATGTTGAGCGTGTCGGCGCCGCCGCTGATCTGGATCGAAACAGGGACCTCGATCCCCGTCAGCGTCTCGATCAGCTTGATGTTGTCCGTGTAGGCGATGTTGGGACCGCGGTTTCCGTCCGCCTGCAGATTGATGCCGACAACGAAGGTCGAGGTCGGGTCGATATCCGTCGGCAACGAGCCGTCCGGCCCGATGGCGATCGACACCTGTCCGTCCTCAAGGGAGGCGGCGACGGGGGCGACGAAGAAGGAGAAATCCTTGTCGGCGCTGCGGCCGTCGCCCGGCGTCAGGTCCGGAACCCTTTCGATTTCCAGGTACTGGATCTCGGTGTTGACCCCGCCAATCGAGTCCATGGTCAGCTTGCCGTCGGTGACCGTCACGACGGCGGTCACGAGCGTCGAGCGGAAACCGCCGCCGTTCTGGCTGCCGTTGATCGGGTTTGCCGGCGTCCATTCCGGCATGACGTTCACGCCTTCCAGATTGATGATGTAGTCGGAATCGAAGGCACCGGCCGTATCCCCGATCGACATCGTCACCTGATAGGTGCCGTTTTCAAGCGCCATCTCCCAAGCCCGTGCGCCGGCCGCACCCGCGCCCGGATATTCGAAATGGGCGTAGGTCTTCTGCAGGCCGGATGCGCCGGAGACCGTGTCCTTGTACCAATGCGCATTGGCAGGCTGTGCTGCAGCGATCGTGCCGTTCGCCGTACCGTCGGCAACGCTTGCTTCGGTCACCCAGCCATAGCTGAAGCCGTTGCCGCGATCGCCGTAGGCGGCGCCGGTATCGGCAAGATAGCCCGTCGGCGTCTGGTAGCCGGCCGGCAGACCCTGTGTCGCCTGGCCCGGCGCCGGTTCGAAGTTAATCTTGACCACCGGCTCGAAGCGGATGAGTTCGCGGGTTTCCACCGGTCCCTCATCGCCCTCGCGGCTGATGGTGACATTGTCGATGTTCGGGCCATTGGTGAGCGTGTTCGCCAAGGAGATGGCGTTGACGCCGGCCGATAGCTGGACATCGAAGGTCACGTCCACCCAGTTCGCCCAGCCCTGGTCGGCCGTGCCGCCGGTCGGGATGGTCGAGTTCATGGATATGGTCTGGGTGACACCGCCGATGGCGAGAACCATCGGGCGATCCGTCGCACCGCCATTGGCGTAGCGGATGGTCAGCTGGTAGGTGCCCGCCTGCTCGACGGTGACATTGAAGCCGGCCTTGTCGCCGACCTCGCCGCCCATATCGAGATAGCCGGTGCCTTCGTAGCCGGGGCGCAGGCCGTTGCTGTCGAAGGTCTGACCCGGGCCGCTATTGCCGGCATTAGCGTTCGGCTCCTTGTTGGTCGGCGTGCGATAGACGGTATCGGCCGGTGTCGAGGCATTTGCCTCGATATCAGTGATCGTGAAGGTCTCGCCCTCGATGGTGACCGAGAAGGGCTCGGACGGATTCTGCGGGCCTCCGTCATCGACATACTGGAAGGTTGCCTGGTCGATATTCGGGCCGCCTGTGGCGCCCGTCGGCATAGCGAGGCGAATGCTATTGGCACCTGCCGTCAGCGTGACTTCTACGCTCGTTTCGATCCAGGACGTCCAGCCGGTCGCGGCAGAGCCGGTACCGGTGACCGGCCCAGGGATGAAGGAAACAGAGCCTTCAGCTGTTCCATTGACGGCCAAGAGAAGCGGACGATCCGTCGTTGCGCCATTGGCATAGCGGAACGTGACGAGGTAGGTGCCGGCTGCCGGCGCGTTGACGTCGAAGGTGATCGCATCGCCCGGATTGGAGCCGAAGTCGATATAGGCACCGCCGTTCGCGCCGGCGCGGTAATTGCCTGTCGCATCGAGACGCGTTGCATTGACCTCGCGGGTGAACGAAGTGTCGCTGTCGCCCGTTCCCGTGTCGTTGACGGTAACCTGCGTCGCATCTTCCGCCTGAATGGTGAACGGTGCCACGACGACCGGCCCGGCAATCGTGAAATTCATCTGCGACTGCGCCACGTTGCCGACGGCATCCGTGACATAGGCGATGGCGGTATAGTTGCCCGCTGCCAGCGCAGAAGCGTCGGCGGTATAGTCGCCGTCGGCATCCGGATTGACGGTGACGCGGGTTGCGCCGCCGTCGAAGCTCATCTCGACCTTGACGATATCGCTATCGATACCGGCGAGGTTGAAGTTGATGGAATCCGCCCCGGCGCCGCTCAGAGGCCCCTGCGGCCCGCTGAGGAACAGCGGTATCTCGTCGGCATCGGCCGACGTGTCGCTGGTCGATGGAACGTTACCGGTGATCTCGATCGAGTCGATATTCGGGCCGGTCGTTGCGCCGGCCGGGATGGCCAGCGAGAACGTGTTGGTGCCCGCCTGCAGCGTGACGGTGACTGTCTGAACGGCCCAGTTGTTGAAGCCTTCCGCCGGGCCGGAGGTGTTGCTGCCGGTTGCCACGAAGGGCAGAGACTGCGCAGTTCCGCCATTCACGACGAGATTGAGCGGGCGAGCGCTGTTGCTCGCATAGCGGATGCTGAACGTATAGGTCCCGGCTGCCGGCACATGGACGTCGTAGTTCAGGCGGTCGCCCGCTGTGTCGCCATAGTCGACATAGCCCGTGCCGGAGAAGCCCGGCCGCAGGCCATTGACGAGGCCGACCGTGCCGGCGGATTCCTGGTTGCTTGGGTCGCGGATGGTGGTGATCGTCGCGTTCGAGCCGTTGTCGAAGGAGGTGATCGTGCCGGTTTCGGCCTGGATGGTGGTCGCGAAGGGAACCAGCACGACCGGTTCGCCGACGGTGACCGAGAAAGTCACCGGTTCGCTCGACAACGCGCCGTCGCTGGCGGCGACTGAGATCGCATAGGTGCCGGCGGCAACCGTTGCCGCTACGGTCAGTACCCCGCCCGCAAGGCTGATGCCGGTAGGCAGAGCGGATCCGTTGGCAAGCGTCGCGACATAGCCGACGCTGTCGCCGGCATCGGGATCGGTGGCGCCGAGTGCTGCCGCAAGGTCGATCGTCGTCCCCTCGCCCGCTTCGAGCACGACATCGGCGATGTCGGCATCTTCGCCGAGTTCCGGCGCTTCGTTGACATCACCGACGCTGATCGCCAGTTCCGTCGTGGAGGTAAGGCCCTGCGCATCGGTGGCGACGACGGAGACGGTCACCGTCTCGCCGGCCTCGTGATCGAGGCTCACGCCGTCGGCAAGCCGGATCGTGTCGCCTTCGATGACGAAACGCTCGTCCGTCGTCGTGTAGACGATAGCCGCGCTATCGCCGTCCGGATCGATCGCCGAAAGCGTGCCGACGACGCCGGCAGCGAGGTTCTCATCGACGGTTCCGCCGGTGAGCGTGATGGCGCCGGGGGCCTGCTGTGCCGGCGCCTCGGTCGGCGTCAGCGTCAGCTTGTCGATGCGAAGATATTCGCCGCTGTCGGACTGGCCGGAAATCTGCGCAATGGTGGCCGCATCGACGAAGACCGGGCTGGTGAAGGTGATGGTCTTCAGATTGCCGGCCTGTGCGGCATTGCCGCGCGTGGCGGAAGGATTGTCGAACGTGCCGTTGTCGTCGAAGCTCAGATTGTCGGCCAGCACCGTGTCGCCGATCTTCAGCGTGAAGGAGGCATTGCCGTCGGTCTCGTCGAATACGGTGATGGTGACGGTGTACCAGCCATCCGCGACGCCGTTCTGCGACAGGACGGTGGTGACGCTGCCGGCCTGGTTGGCGTTGGCGCGGATCAGCTGATCGCCGGATGCGGCAGGTGCCGCCGAGGCATAGAAGCCGCTCGCCTGGCCGAGACCGGTGAAATCCTCGGCCTCGACGACGAAGCTCGCCTCGCCGACGGCTTCGCCGCCGATGAGATATGGGATCTGGATTTCGGCGCGCAGGCCCTGCGGATCGGTCGCGACGACAGTGAAGAAGCCTTCGCCCGGATCGGTCGGCGTTCCGACGATGACGCCTTCCTCATTGAGGCTGAGGCCGGCCGGAAGGCCCTCGACGGAGAATGTCAGTGCGTCGCCGTCGATATCCGAGAACGCGTCGCTGAAGCTCGCAATGTCGATGGAGACTTCGTCTCCGGTCATCGCTTCCATCGGCTCGAACTGGATGGACGTGTCCGCGACGGGCGCATCATTGATGTCGGCAACCGTCAGGACGAAATCGCTGGTGGCGGAACCGCCACGCCCGTCCGTCGCAACAACGGTAACCGTGTAGCTGCCGGGCAGCGCGGCGATCGGGCCCGACAGGACGCCGCCCTCGAAGACGAGGCCGGCAAAGCCCTGGGCCGGATTGCCCTGTCCGTCGGTCACCTCCAGCGTGTAGCTCAACGCATCGCCATCGCTGTCGGTGAAAGGCAAGTCGACTTCGAGCGTGCCCCGCTCATCGACGCTCATGTCGGTAAAGCCGCCGCCGACGACGTCCGGCGCGGTGTTTTCCGGTTCGATCTCCGCAAGCTGGACCGAGGAAAAGCTGACCGAGCCGATGCCGTTGCTGGCCTGGTCGTCATCGGCGATGAAGACGAGCGAGCTGATCGTCTTGCCGGCATGGGCGGAAAGATCGATGGTGACGGTGATCACCTGCCCCGGCGTACCGTTCGAGCCGTTGCGCAGGTCTACGAAGGAAGATTGCCCCTGGTTGCCGGCAATCTGGTAGATCGACTTGTCGCTCATCTCGAAGGGAAGCTCGTCGTCGTCGAAGCCGACGGCAATGATTTCCGAGAGCACGCTTCCGAGGGTGACCGTCAGCGTCAGCTGGGTATTCTCGGTGATCGTGTAGCTTTCGCCGATCGATGCGCGCTTCCAGAAATTGCCGTTGAGATTAAGCGTATTGCCGCCGTCCGAGATCGTGCCGCCGGGACCGCTGTCCTGGCTGCTGTAAGGTGTCAGACCGCCCGGCGTGAAGACGATCCCCTGCGGATCGACAGGCTCGACCGGGACTTCGGGCGCTTCGGTGACGGCGAAAGTGAAGCTCTGCGTCGTGGTGAATTCGCCGTCGAAGGCGCTGACGACGATCTCGACGGACGGTTCTTCGGCGAAGTCGAAGCTCGCGCCCTGTGCGATGACGAGCTGACCGCCGGCATTGACGCTGAAGCGCGTGTCGCTGACCGAGTAGACGAGCGGGTCGCCGTCGGAATCGGTGGCGCTGACCGTGCCGAGCACGGTGCCTTGGGCAACGTCTTCGACGAATGTGGCCGTTCCGGCAAGCGAGATCGCGCCGGGCGCTTCATTGACATCCGCGACCGTGACGGTGATGTCCTGGCTGGTGGACGTCGTGCCATCGCTGACCGTCACGGTTGCCGAATACACGCCATCGCCATCCGCATCGTCGGGATTTTCGAAATCGGGCGCTGCGATCAGCGAGACATTGCCGTTCTCGTCGATCGTGAATTTGGCGGCATCCGCGCCGGACAGCGCGTATTGCAGCAGATCGCCGTCATCATCGGCGGCAACGACCTGACCGATGGAAAGCGTGTTTTCGTTGACGACGAAACCGGGCTCGCTGGAAATCTCGGGCGCTGCATTGCCGGGCTCCTGTGGATCGACGGGCGCGGGCGCGACGACGACGCTGACGACAACCGGCGCGGATGCCAGAGTGCCGTCGCTTGCGGCGACCGCGACGGAATAGGTTCCGGCGATGACGTTCGCCGCGACGACGAGCTTGCCATCGACGATCGAGAAGCCGGCCGGCAGATCGCCGGCATTGGCGATAACGAGCGAGACCTCGTCGCCGTCGACATCGTCGGTGGTGAGCGGCAGATCGATGACATGCTCGCTGCCTGCGACGACATTCTGCGCCGCGACCGCACCTGAAAGGGTCGGCGCATCGTTGACCGATGCGACGGCAACGGTGACGGTCGAGCTGCCGCTCAGGCCGTCCGCGTCGGTCACCGTATAGCCGATCGACGCATTACCGTTGAAATCGGCGGCCGGCGTGAAGGTGATGACCGTGCCGCTGACGCTGACGGTTCCCTGATCTGCGGGAACCGTGGCGGTGATGGTCAGCTCGTCGCCCTCGGCATCCGAAATGAGCTCCGCGACATCGATCTGTACCTGGGTGTCCTCGGTGCCTTCGATCGACAGTGCGGTCGCGACCGGCGCGGTGTTCACGGGCACGTCGGCCTCGGCCAGCGTGATGACGAACTTGTCGATATTCGGCCCGGTCGTGACGCCCGCGCCATTCAGGACGAGCGTGTTCTGTCCTGCCTGCAGATGAATGGTGACGGTCTGGACCGACCAGCCTTCCCAGCCCTGGCCGACGCCGTTGGCGCCGTTCGGCGCCGTCTGGATCGACGTGCCGAGATCACCGAGATCGGTCGGACGGGCCGAGATCGCATTCGCACGCGTGGAGGCAAACGGCAGGGTCGCCAGGAGAGCGCCGTTGACGGAGCCGCTGTGTAGGGCAAGCGGACGATCGACCGTGCCGCCATTGGCATAGGTAACCGCGAACGTATAGGTGCCGGACACGGCAACGTCGAAGGTCAGGAAACCTGAGCGGCGCTATTCTGCGCCCAGTCGAGATAGGATTCGCCCTCGGCGCCGAAGCGGAAGATTTCGTTGGAGGGCGTATTCGTACCGGACATCGGCCGGTTGATGGCACCATTGGTGTTGCTGCCGGCCTGGCTCACCAGGCTTTCTGCCTGAATGACGATCACATTCGGATCGGCCTCACGGATTTCGAGATAGTCGATATTCGGGCCGGAGAACCCGTTCGCTGTCAGGCGAATGGTGTTGTCTCCTGCCTGGAGGTAGACCCGCGTGCCGCTTTCGGCATAGGTCGTGTTGGCGCCGGTGCTCTTGAAATCGAAGACCCGGTCCCAAAGCTGGCCGTTCACGTCGAGACGCATCGGGCGATTGCTGGTTCCTGCGGAGAAGAACGCGTAGCCGACGCCGATATCGTAGTGACCGGCTTCGGCGACCGAGAAGCTCCACTCGATATACTGTCCGTTACCGATATTGTTGTTGTTGTTGAAGCCGGCGAAATCGACATAGGCATCGCCGTCGGCAGCGTCCGCATTCAAAACGTCGCCGGTGGCCGCATTGTCCTTATGGATGACGACCGGGTTGGTCGTCACGTTGCCGCCGGAATTCCCGAACGTGGCGGATTCCGCCTGGATGCGGATTGGCGCAGACGCAAATGCCGGCAGGTCGACGTCATCCTCGGCGGGCAGTTCGACTTCGTTCTGCGCAGGCAACTCGACTTCATTCTCGGAAGGTGCAACCGTCACCGGCGTTTCCGACCCAGAGGGGCCACTTCCCGTATTGTCCTCGTGGGTGTCTTCCGCCGGCTCGTCTGAAACCAGCGCCTCATTGCTGGCAGACACGCCGGCACCGCCGAAAGCAGGCGCCGAGCGAGCGACCGAGGAAGGCGCGAAGGCGACCGTCTCGAAATCGGACGGGGAATCGCCCTTCGGTGTGTCCAATGCCGGACGACTGGAACCGAGGAAGCGGAAGTCGCGTCCGCCTGCACCGGCAAGCTCGCTGGACGCTGCATCCGTCGGCGCCTCCGCGGGAACGGTTCCGGTCGTCAGGTCGGCCTTGTCGTCCGGCGAGGCGAACGTCTCGTCGTTGAAGCTCGTTGTTTCCGCGGCCTGAGCGGCGTTGCCCGCGAGCGTCACGGCTGACGCACTTGCAACCTCCTCGCCACGCGGTGCAGTGGGCCTGTCATTCGGATTAGCAGGCGTGGCCTGGGCAGTCTCCTCATTGGCATGCTGGACGCTTGGGCTGAGTGCGAGGGCCACGGCTCCGACGGCGGCGATGTTCAGGCCGGCAAGAGCGGCCGAGGTCAGCATCGAACGACCGGACTTGCCACCGCTCGCGGG
This sequence comes from Terrirhizobium terrae, assembly GCF_030323265.1. Taxonomy (GTDB): domain Bacteria; phylum Pseudomonadota; class Alphaproteobacteria; order Rhizobiales; family Rhizobiaceae; genus Neorhizobium. The sequence goes on along the minus strand of NZ_CP104991.1, from coordinate 658,923 downwards.
TCCGAGGTTGCTGACGCTTGCAATCTCCGCGCCGGCATTGTTGAGCGATGAAAACGTCAGCACGTGCATGCCTTCGCGAAGATCGATATGCAGTACCTTGTTGGAATAGGTCGTCCAGGAACCGGTGGGCTCGAACTCTACAGTCTCCGGTGGCTGGCCGGGGAGCGACAGCGTGGAGCGAAGTGGTTCGTTGCGCCCATTCGAAAACGACACCAGAATTTCTTGAAGGCCGCCGACCATCACTTCCAGAAGGAAACCTTTGTCGACTCCCGCACCAGGAATTGAGACGCCAAGCGGCGAGGTGAGTTCGGCCACCGACGTTCTGATGATTTTACCGGAATTGTTTTCGTTATCCATGATCGCCCCCTAGACAGACGCTTTGACACGCGTCGACAACACACCACAGCCGCGAGCTCGCAGACCGGTCTCTTGGGAGATTTTGCTTTAGACGACGATGATCCTAAACCTGTCATATGGCTGGGGTGAGCGCCTAATTGAGGTAAACGATTGATTAACACCTAAACGAAACGCGCTAAGACCTCCACAAAACGTCCGGTGCTATTCGAAACGGGTGGGCGGCACCTACGGGGGTGCGGAAATCGCCCCGACAGGCGTGTATCCTCCAGCTGGCGACTATTAGAGTGGGTTGTTGGCGGGGCACGAGGCCTAGCCGCGGGAACTCTCAGTTAGGGTAGGCGCCCGAAGCCAGTGCTCGATAGCCCGCTACTACGCTGGAACGGAGCGAGACGGGAAATCCGCCGAAAAGCTGAAATCTCGACGCATTTGAGTTCGCAATCTCTGGCTGGAAATATACGACGAGGGCATACCATTATGCTGGATAAGACAGCGGCCAGGACCGACGCATTGCGACGAATATAGATCCCCATGGCGTCAGAAGGAAATACCCTGATCAAACTATGTGGGCAGCCTCGATCAGCAGGTTCGTGGCTGTGTCAGGAAGAAACATTCTCGAGTTGAGCATGAGTGTAGCGAAAACTCCCGACACCATACTTGCGGCCGGCCTGAAAAAATCAGAGCCTACCTGGCTGGTTTTCTGTCCGGCGGCGTACAATGCCGCCTGCGTTCGGTTCTGCATGCCGAGCTTCTTCAAGATTGCACGAACATGGACGCGGACCGTACTTTCAGCGATGTCGAGCTTGCGCCCAATGACTTTGTTGCTCGCGCCCTGTGAAATCAGGCCGAGCACCGCGTGTTCCCGATCGGTGAACGATCGGACCTCAAAATACGTCCCACTGCTGCTTCCGATGGAAACCTTGGGCAGCAGCGCAGAAATGGCGGCAGTGGGCAGGAGAGTGATACCGTGACGGATGATGCGAGCCGCCAGCGCGATCTCTTGCAGTGTTGCGCCATCCGGCAAAAGGGCGCCAATCATGCTGATGATTGGACGATAATCCTCGAAACTCTGATTTGAGCGCATCAGGACGATGATGCGAGCGACGTCTATGCAGTGGTTGCCAAGCGACAATTGAGAAACGATCTCTTTGGGATTGCCAGCATCGATAATGGCGACAGCGTCTTCCCAATCGACTGCAACGTTCGCTATATGCTCTAGCGAAGCAGATCTTGTAACCTTAGCGAATTCGCCCCGGATAGCCTGCTCCATTGCTGAAGCAAAGATGGTACTGTCACTCACCAATAATACTGATCCAGGCATTTCAATCTCCCCAATATTTGTAATGAAGCAAATATTAAAAGAATAATCCATATCTATTTTCACTAAATATCATGATCGTTAATTCGTAACGGGACGCCATAACTCCAATATTGGGCTAATCTGAATATCATCTGATAATCAATGGTTTAAAGCAAAAAAAGGCCGCTTAATCCTAGAGATTTGCTCAGCTTAGTTCGTACCGATCCGCTGCTGCGATAACGTCGAAGTTCAGAAATTTGTTATAACTAACGAAAAAGCCTGACCCAGTGGCCGATAAGCGATGCTTATCGGAAGTGATAGGACCAAGCGGTTGACCACCCTCTTTGAGGCCGTAATTCTGATGGCAGAATCCATTTTCCGAGGTTCGCATCGATGACGAAAACCGTAAAGATTTCCAAAGCCAAGACGCATTTGTCCAACCTGCTCGCCCGCGTCGAGGCCGGCGAGGATTTTGTTATCGCCCGCGGAAACGATCCGACCGCGCACGTCACCCGGATGCGCAAGGAAAATGACCTAAAGCTGCTACTCGCCGAAGTCCGTGCCGCCCGGCTCAAGGCTGCCGCGTTCACCCATGAGGAAATCCTTTCCCGGCGTGACGAGGGTCGCCGCTAATGTTTGTCATCGACGCCTCGATGGCGGCCGCCTAGCTGTTGCCGGAAGAGTTTTCCGATGCGGCAGAGGCGGTTATCGCGACGATCGACGCCCCCTGCCCTGTCCCGTCGCTGTTCTTCTTCGAGATCGCAACATCCTGGCCATGGCCGAACGCCGCGGCCTGATTGCCGCCGGCGGCGCGCTGGTCAACATGGAGCGACTGCGCCGACTGCCGCTCGATGATGCGGGTATCGGCGGCGACATCTATGTTATGCTGGTAGGCGCCAACCATGGACTCAGCGCTTATGACGCTGCGTACCTGTCGCTGGCCCTCAATCGCAGCGCTCCGCTCGCCACCCTCGATCGCGAGCTAGCCGCTGCCGCGCGCAAGGAAGATGTTGCTGTCCTCGGACCAATTGCTCCTGGCGACTAGGCGACCAGCCGGCAACGCCACCGATCGCCGCTCCAACGAGATTGGCACGATCACTGTCGTCGTGCCACTGGAGCGCCACGACGAACTCGCCGAACTGTTGGCCGACCAAGATGTCGAAACGCTCGGCATCAGGTCGAAGAAGGCCAGACGACAGTATCCTGCACCGCCTTCTATGAACTGCCAATGCCAAGGATAGGGAAAGCGAAACACCTATCCAGCTTTGAGGTCAGTTGGCCGCATGCTTGCCAGTCAGCAGTTCGGCATTGAGATGATCGAGCCACCCATTCATGTCCGAGGCTTCGATCGCAGCGAGATCCTCGTCGCCGAATGCACCCGTCAGCTCGACGCGCCGGTCGCGCTTTGTCAGCCGCAGATAATCCTCATAGGCGATCAGCACTTTCCTAGGCCGACCGCTCTTGGTGATGATCACTGGCTCGCGGACTGCGGCATCCTGGTGAGCGCCAAAATTTTTAGAGACTGCAGCGGCCGTTACTGTGAAGGCCATATCAAGAACACCTTTCTGCGAAATTTCACAACGTCGTAGCGTGATTGATCGCCCTATCGCTAAGAACAAAAAAGGATGGTGGACTTAGAATGTCAGCGCAGCAGGTAGCAAGTCGCTCTGCCACTCGAATTGTACGGTAGATGACAAAGCCGTTACGTTCTGAGTAGTTGCTAAAAAACTACAGCCTTTCCAAGACCTTCGACATACATAGCGTCCACTTGTTTAAGGATAAGGGCTGAACATGATCAAGACTATTGCTATCGCCGCATTCGCACTTGCGGCCTCCACCGCTGCCTATGCAGCTGACGCTGTTGACCAGATCCCGGATGCGCCGGTTGCTGTGGAAACCCAAGTGTTTTCTTGGGAAGGCGCTTACGCTGGTATTTCTGCCGGCTACGGTTGGGGCAACGGTGATTTCAGCGCCGGTGGCGTTAGCATCGACGAAGATTTCGACGGCGCGGTCGTTGGTGGCTTCGTCGGCTACAACTGGCAGCTGAGTAGCGGCTTCGTTGTCGGTCTGGAGGGCGACGTCGACTACAACTTCAACGAAGAGGATAACCTCTTCGGCATTTCCGGCGTCGACGCTGGCACCAAATGGGCTGGCTCGGTTCGTGGCCGCGTTGGCTACGCATTTGACCGTGCGCTCGTTTATGCTGCTGGGGGCTGGACCGCAACGCGCGCATATCTCGACACTCCGGTCGGTGATGATGATGAGACGTTCCATGGCTGGACCATTGGCGCGGGTGTAGATTACGCTGTAACGGACAACGTCTTCCTCCGTGGCGAATACCGCTACAACGACTTCGGCGACAAGGATTTCGACGGTATTAACGTCGACATCGACCAGCATGTTGTGAAGGCTGGTATCGCGGTAAAGTTCTAAGACCGACGAGAAAGTTTAGAAGAGGGCCTCCATGTGAGGCCCTTTTTTGTTTCCGGTGAAAACCGGCTGATGCGCACCTAGGCCGCTATTGCGTAGATAGTGACGTTGACGGTGCTCGTAATTGAGCCCACGAAGCCGCTGGACGACGCGTTCCCATCTACGAAAATGCCCGCCATTGAAATCTGACGGATCGTCGTGGCACGCGACAGCGGAAGCGACTTCGCCACGGAATATAACGATGGCAAAAAGCTGACCGGGGTCGAGGCCCGCGCCCAGGAGCTCGATACGATCGCTGCGGTGCTGCCGATGGAGCGCCGCGACGAACTCGCCGAGCTGCTGACTGATCAGGACGTCCAGACCCTCAGGCATCTGGTCAACGAAGGCATGGGCGCAAGCACACTTTGCGCCCTCACCTCCGATCCCGCCCAACTGCAGGCATGGTCGCTGGCGGCCACGAAAAAATCTCTGCCCAGGCAGGCGCCCGAGGCGCTGCTTTTGAAGTTTGTTGCGCATCGTCTGTGGGATCCGGCAAAACGTGAAAACGATCCAGAGCATGGGATGCCGGCAGAGGTCGAGCAGAAACTCCGTGGCCAGGGGTTTCTGAAGGTGACAGGCACCCACGCGCCTGACACGGTCCGCCGACGGCTGGCCACCTTGTCGACTGTGGCGAAATGGCGCGGGCTAACCGGCGCCTTCGCCTCCCCTGCCCTCAAGTCGGCCATTCGCCTCGCCGTGCGCGCCACGCCGCGGCCGCGTAAAAGGAAGAGTGCCAAGGCGGTCACCGGCGATGTGCTGGCAAAAATTCTGGCGACGTGCTCGACCGGCAGCCTGCGGGACATCCGCGACCGGGCGATCCTGATGGTCGCCTTCGCCTCCGGTGGTAGCCGGCGCAGCGAGATCGCCGGATTGCGCCGGGAGCAATTGACCGTCGAGCAGCCGATCGTCGTCGAGAGCGGCCCTCCTCTCCCCTCACTGGCATCTCGGTCGGACGAAAACATCCGGGGCCGATCACGACGAGGTCGTCTATCTCACAGGCCGGCCTGTCGAGGCGTTGAATGCCTGGATCGACGCCGCCCGGATCGACAAAGGCTCCGTGTTCCGAAGGGTCGATCGCTGGGGAAATGTGTCAAATCGGGTGCTCGATCCGAAATCGGTCAACGATATCGTCAAGCACCGGCGGCGATGGCCGGGCTGGATGCGGGGAGTTTTCGGCGCACGGATTGCGATCGGGGTATCTCACGGAGGCAGCCAATCGCGGAATCCCTCTCCCCGAGGCGATGGAGCAGTCAAGGCATCGATCGGTGCAGCAGGCATCGAGCTATTATAACGATGCCACGCGGCGGGGCGGGCGCGCCGCTTGAATGCTTTAAGCGTGGATTCTCAAAATTCCGAGCGCAGGAGCGCTCAAAATGGCCACAGCCTCCTTAGTTAGATTATCTCAGCGGCGCATGATCACTCTTGCGCATCCGGAAGAACACCGCAGCTGGAACTGATCGGAGAAATGCGATCGTCGCAACGATATACCCAGTCGTCGAGATGAGCTCCCGCGTTACCCCTGCTGCTACATTTGCGGGATTGAAAATGGAAGCTATCCCAGCTTTGGAAGGTCTCGGACGCTAAAGCGCTGAAAATCCGGACAAGCAATCGCCATATCTGAGGCATGGATGTACGAAACCCTGACAGCTGTCAGGGTTTTAAGGTCTTGCCGAGTCGCGTCGAAGCAATGACCAATCCCGCGCCAGCCGATCCTTCCAATTGCACCGCGTCACCATTTCGATCAGTATCGCTTATCGGAAGTTATTGTTTTTGGCCGCAAATCATAGAGAGTCGACCCGACGCACGATGTTGGCGCCGCTCAGGCCGCCATCCGGAGATCGAAGGATGATGCCGAAACAATCATTCGCTGCGTGGTGTCGGCCGGTGCCGCTGAGCTTTAGCCAGCTCAACGAACCGTCGCTTGACCTCGGCAAACAGTGCCGGTGGCAAAGGCCCAAAATAGCCGTTGTCGCTGTCGACCGGCCGCATGTCCGGGCCCGGCCAGACAAACCGGTTGCTTTCCGTCAGCACGATCCACGAGCGCTCATCGTCGAGCCCCAGGCGGCGCTTGGTCGCCGGCGGGATTTCGATCGCCTCGTTCGGATTGTTGGGCGGGCTATGGGTGATCGGCAAGACCCGCACGGCCGGCGTGCCGTCGTCGAGATGCGCGACGATCGCCAGCACCAGCGCCGGGCGATCCTTGTCGCCCTCCTCGCGTCCTTCGACGAACTGCCAGTGCCAGAGATACGCGTAACGAAACACCCAGCCAACTTTTGGCTCAGTCGGCAGCATGCTTGCCCGTCAGCATTTCGGCATTGAGATGATCGAGCGACCCGTCCAGCTTCGAAGCCTCGATCGCCGCGAGATCGTCGTCGCCGAGCGCGCTGGTCAGCTCGACGCGCCGGTCGCGCTTTGTCAGCCGCAGATAATCTTCGTAGGCGATCAGCACCGTGCGCGGCCGGCCGTTCTTGGTAATAATCACTGGATCGCGGACGGCGGCATCCTGGTAGGCGCCAAAGTTTTTGGAAACGGCGGCAGCCGTGACTGTGGAGGTCATGTCAAAACTCCTTTCTACGGAATATACGGAAATTACGGGAGTTTTGCAACGGCACGATGTTTTCGGCATATGCGTCAGCGTGGTTTAGGGGAAGGGAATGCGTATTTTCGTTGATGTCGATGAAGCCGCCGCGCGGTTCGAAGAATTGATCGAGCTCGCGCTCCGCGGTGATGAGGTGCTGATCTGCCGTTCAGGAAAGCCGGTCGCGGAGCTGACCGCGATTTCGAAGACCGTGAGCCCGGCGGATGAACTTCGAATGCTCATGGATGAAGGGCGAGCTACCGTACCGCCCGGCGCCAGCTCCAATCACCACGATTTTTACGACGAACACGGACTGCCGAAATGAATGCCGTCGATCGCCGCGCCCACGAACTCGATACGATCGCTGCCGTCTTGCCGATGGAGCGCCGTAACGAGCTCGCGGAGCTGTTGACCGATCAGGATGTCGAAACACTGCGCCATCTGGTCAATGAAGGCATGGGCGTAAACACGCTTCGCGCCCTCACCTCCGATCTTGCTTACCTGCAGGCCTGGTCGTTGGCGGCTACGAAGAAATCACTGCCCTGGCCGGCACCCGAGACGCTGCTATTAAAATTCGTCGCGCATCATCTGTGGATCCGGCATAACGTGAAACCGATCCGTAGCATGGGATGCCGGCAGAGGTCGACCAGAACCTCCGCAGCCAGGGGTTTCTAAAAGCGGTCGGGCCGCATGCACCCGATACGGTGCGCCGGCGATTGGCCACATGGTCTACTCTGACGAAATGGCGCGGGCTGACCGCTGCCTTCGCCTCCCCTGCCCTCAAGTCGGCGGGTCGCCTCGCTGTCCGCGCTACGCCGCGGCCGAGAAAGCGCAAGAGCGCCAAGGCGGTCACCGGCGATGTCCTGGCAAAAATGCTGGCTACCTGTGCGAGCGGAAGCCTGCGCGATAATCGCGACCGGGCGATCCTGATGGTGGCATTCGCCTCGGGTGGCCGCCGGCGCAGCGAGATCGCCGGACTGCGCCGGGAGCAGTTGACCGTCGAACCGCCGATCGCCGTCGAAGATGGTCCTTCCCCTCCCTCGTTGGCCATTCATCTCGGACGGACCAGAACATCCGGTGCCGATCATGACGAGGTCGTCTATCTCACCGGCCGGCCGGTCGAGGCGCTTAATGCCTGGATCGACGCCGCCCGGATCGACAAAGGCTCCGTGTTTCGAACGGTTGACCGCTGGGGCAATGTGCCCAAGCGAGTGCTCGATCCAAAGTCGGTCAACGATATCGTCAAGCAGCGGGCGGCGCTAGCCGGGTTGGATCCGGAGGAATTTTCGGCGCATGGGCTGCGATCCGGGTATCTGACCGAGGCCGCCACTCGCGGCATTCCGCTGCCCGAGGCGATGGAGCAGTCGCGCCATCGATCAGTGCAGCAGGTGTCGAGCTATCACAATAATGCAACACGCCGCAGCGGCCGTGCCGCGAGATTGCTATAGCGTCGAAGCCACCAATGGCCATCGAAGGATGTGCAGGTGGGGAATGTACCCGGTCGTCGGTTCATAGAGCAACACGTAGCTCATAGCCGCCAGCTCCGAGAGGTCACTTTACCTTCACGATAAAAACTCATCGCCGCGCCACAAGATTCTGTGAATTTAGCCCGAACGCTAGTTTATCCAGAGGGCGAAATGATCCGCTAGGATGTTAATGTCGTCGCTGAAACACACAGCGTCAAACTGTTAGAAACGCTTATCCTTGCGACGCTTCTCAACCATCGAAAAAGATCACTTTTCTGCGAAATACTGCTCTTCCCTTAGGATGTTTTCTGCACGGCCCAATCCAATGGCGGCTGCTTCCCTCATGACCGAGCCTATCGGGCATTTCGAATTTTTTTCCATGAGCACCCAAGCTCAGTTTTCTCGGCAATATCGATGACGCGTTGAGAGAAGATGAATTCCTTCGTTGCCATGTCGGTCGCTACATTGAAGCTGTCGGCCAGGTCAGTTCGGACAAGCGCATTGATCCAGGTCTGGAACTTCTCGGGGTCGGCCTGAAGTACCGGCAGATCTTTTCGTGTTCTGAAGACGACGAACTGATCGTTTCGCTGTTGCCCGATCCTGACTGCGGCGCCGCGACTTTCGATCTCGCTTGAAATAAGGTGTGATATTGCTTCCAGCATGCGCCGTGAGATGAGAAATCCGGCTGAGCAAGGCAGCACATCGGCGGTGTCCAGAACCGCCGGGTCCGAACCGCGGATGGAGAATTCCAAAGTTACATCTGCAGGAATTTCGCCAGATTTATGATAGAAGAAATCGAAATAGTCTTCCTCGGAAGGGCCGCCGCGCGTTGCGCTGAACTCGATGGCAACATCACCGGCCGCCAGTAGAGGCAGAAGATAGAAATAGTCCATTCTCGACATCCTTACGCTTAGCAAGTTGAACTCGGCCCGACCAGCGGAATGAGGCCGTCGTTGAGGCTCTTTCTCAACTCGTGTTGCAGATCGCGAGGCTGGAGCCCGAGGAGTTTTCGGCGCATGGGTTGCGATCGGGGTATCTGACCGAGGCTGCCAATCGCGGCATTCCACTGCCAGAGGCGATGGAACAGTCACGGCATAGGTCTGTGCAGCAGGCGTCGGGCTATTACAACGATGCCACTCGCAGGAGTGGTCGGGCGGCTCGACTTCTCTAATGCTCGTTGAAACAGGTGGGGCCTCGGCGCGGATGGCACTGCGCGCGATATTCTATCTTTGTCCGATTGGCTTGACCTAGACGACAGCAATAAAGGAAAACCTGATTGTATCGTCTTCGTCCATCCGGGGTATCAAATGGATGGAGACCCTTATTTTACCCGTACCGCCAGCTCGGACACTCACTTCGAGGTTGCCCAACTCGCTGGCAAAATCTCGTTCTTTCCGCGCTAAGAGAACCTTTTCGAGATTTGCATATTCCGAGTCATTCAGAAATATGCGCGCGTTCCCTTCACACCATCCAGCACCAAATGAAATCAAAGTGAGGCCGGTTTTACTATTCTCTAATACGGCCTCGATATATGCGCCTGCGTCGCCAGCTAGTTTCGTCATAGTGAACCTTATGGTGTTAAGAGTACCTGTAGGAATGTCGTTCAATGCTTGCGGCCAACCAAAGCTTCTTGAACGCTGCGCCCAGTTGGCGTCTCTGACGAAGTCTCGATGAACGACCTGCCCGCCTTTTACAATAAGATTGAGGGCGCAACGTGGTCCTGCCGCCGGCGGTTGCCACGACATGGAGGCCAAAAGAGGCGGCGAACCTTAACTCTGGTCGGCCGGATATTTTTCAATCAGCAGCTCGGTATCGAGATGAGCGAGCGTGCCGTCTATTTCCGCCTCGTCGATCGCGGCAAGTTCCTCGTCGCCGAGCGCAGCCGTCAGGTCGACACGCCGGTCGCGTCCGATCAGCCGCAGATACTCCTCATAAGCGATCAGCACCAGATGCGGCCGGCCGCGCTTCGTGATGACCACCGGCTCGCGAAGGGCCGCATCCAAGCAGGCGCCTGGATTTTTCGAGAACGCGGCAGAAGAAAGCGTGGAGCTCATGACGGGATTCCTTCTGAGGGGGATAGAGGGTATTTGCAGAGCATTATGATGTTGCATCCGCAAGGAGCCAGGGCTGCGCCCACAGGTGGTCTTATTGGTACTCACGGCTCTCGCCTACCTAGAGGCCGGGTTGCTGGCGGCGCGGCGAAGCGGGTGAGCAGCACGACTCCTCCAAGGATAGTGTAGACCAATCGCAGACAGCTCGACCTCAAACATGGAACTGGGAAACATTTTCGATATCTGACGGTTGGATTGCTGCTGAATGGTCTCTCCACACGGTTCAGCGCGATGTCAAAGGCTCCTGCCGTGGGCCCATGCGGCAGGGGCCGTTTTTCGTTTGTACGTTAACGTACCGACTTCCCACAAGCATTTGTTCCTTCGATCAATGCGCCTACCTTGCTGTTATCACGTCTCGAAGGAGGTCCGGATGAACAGCAAAGCGCACTACTCTGCTGAGCAGCTTGAACGGCTAGACGAAGTTCACAAGCTGATATGTGAAATGAGGGACATAGACCCTACTGGGATCGATGGCAGCAATCTGGCGGCGGAGATCCTGGCGGTTTCCACGGAGATGGAGGACGAAGACCTGCTCGCTCGCTTCACCCATTAGTAGCGGATTTTGCTCTTCATCTGGACGTTCACCGACATCTCTTGCTTTGTCGCATAGGTGCCGAGCAGACGGATCAGGCGGATTTGCTCATCGCTTGTCAGCCTGTGGGCCAGACAGAAATCCCGGATGCTTATTACTGATTTGAGGCTTTTGCCGTCGATGTCCTGAGTATTAATATGCTCTGTCATCGTGTTACTCCCTTACCTGTGAGAGTAACAGCGGGACAGAATGTTTCGTTTCGCTACATTACAAGAAGTCTGAGCGCATTAGCTGGCATCAACTCAATAAGCCGTCCGACTGAGCCGAATAAGGCCTTGACTATTTGATGTTGATCGAAGCCTGCCTCTATCAAGCCGCCCCAATCTCGTAATTCACGATGTGCTTGCCCGGTTCTGCACCGATCTCACGAAGCCTTTTGATTATGGCGGTTGTAACGTCCATCACTTATCGCGTTGAAACTTTGGTTTCCTACCCTGACAATGCCAAGGCTGAGCATCCCCGACGCCATTCCAGGTGGTCGCACAGGAATTCCGCGTCTGCGATGACCGATTGAAGCGCCGCCAGGGCGTTACCTCCAAAAGCATCCAACACAGCTTGGGTTTGGTCGATATCGGGCAAAATATCGAGTCGAACGGCGGACATAGCGAGCCTCCATCAAATCGGGTTATGTTCCTGTTATATTTTTACTTTGGAAGCAAGTTCAGGCAGTGATTGAAAACAGACTGATCAGGGAGTGTAACCCTGTCTGCAATGCGCTTGCTGATGGAACTCAAGGTCGCAGAACGTCCACAGAACCAGCTAGTCATTGATGTATGTTCGGTGGATATCCACGTTACATTCCGTGGATGTTCGCGCGATATCGTCGATCATCGATTATTTCTAGTATCCGATTAAAAAAGAACCCGGCTTTGTGACCTCGAGGGAGGCAGGTTCGTTACATCCCCTGCACCCTCGCTTTTCAAGCTTCTCCGGAAGAGTTCGGCAGAACTTTCGCCAGGACAGCGACCTCAATCCCTTGCTCGACGCAGACCGCAATCTCGCGGTGAACGTCGCGCGTCTCGCCAGACATCTTCGTCAAGTCCAAAGAGGCTGTAGCGGCGTAATCGCCGGTCCAGGAAAGCCGCGAAACCAAGATACCTCACGCTGTCACCGACGACAAAACCGTAGAGGCCCGGCTGGTGCCTTATCCAAGCCGGTCGATGTGGCGAGAGATTGTGGAAGTCCAGAGCCAACGTATGCGAACCCATCCTGTAGAATTCTTCGCGCTCAAGTGGATCAGCCCGACAAAACTTATAATTGGTGGCCGTTCACCGATATCGGCAAGTATCGAGGCTTCGTCACGTCAGGATGCGTGCGGAACAGAGGACTGTTCCCACGGTTCGATAAAGGCGAGACGCAACGCTCGCATCTCTGTAAGCCCAAGGCCCTTTCGCTCCCACAGGGCCAAGGCTTTTCTATACGTCTTTTGCGCTGCGGAACTTTTCTCGCAAGTGCGAATTTAGCCAGTGCTGATCCAACCTCCTCCCAACTCCCCTTGGATCAGTGCCCTCCCCGCCAAGACCTAGTCGGACTCCCCTCCGGCTAGGTCGCTCTTCATCGGATGCCTCGTGCGGTGGCTAATCCTTGAAAATGTAGGTGCGGTTCCGAACCGGATGGAACTGCTGGATTAGGGCGGTCTCAGCTTGGAGCAGCGCGGCACGGTCTGCTCCTGGCACTTTGGCGAACACCTTAACCTCAAGCCACCGGCAACCCCGCTGGCGATCGATGAATGGGCGGCACGGGGCGCTCTGTTCAAATCTCGGAAGGCTCGGCGCTAGTAGTTGCGTAAGCGACGGTGAAGGACTTTCGCCGATCCGATGTAAAGAACCTCGTCACCGATATCGAAAGCGTACAACCCGATTGATGCCTAATCCACGGGGCCTTGTGCGGTTTGCAGTCAATCGTTGTCCACGATCCAACAAATAAACCGTTATCAGCAAGGGTATCGACGGTCATCCCGCAATAAATACGCGCATGGCGGCCTACCTTAACCTTTGCCTAATACTATTCCAATCGGCGAGGGATTAGCTGTATTATTGTCATCACGGCGCTGGCGTTGGCTGCGTGTTCGCCGTAGCGTCAACGCCTTTGGAGAGCCTTCGCGTTCCGCCGCATTTGGTGCAAAAGCCGATAGCGTGCTCGCAGTTCGTCGATATCGATCTCCCCGGCAATCCATTCCTCGACCGACGCGACGAAGCCCGGATCGTCCTCGAACTTGTCGCCTAGTTTTGCGTGTTTCGCGACCACGGCTTCAAAGATGGCGCGGCGTTTCTCGGTGCCCATGCGATTCTCCATTGGTCGGAGAATATGCGGCATCTTGCAGAATGAAACTACGCCACAAGGCGTACATCGACATTTGCTTAAATGTGTGGCTCAATAACCGCGAGCTCAATGATCTTCGCTCAACCTTCGCAACCTTTGATCCCCTCTGTATCCCTGAAAGGAGGGGATTTTCAAGCGGACTGTCGATCGCCAGCGAGTGTCTTTCATTACATGATCGGCTGCACGGGAGGCCCGCCGCCTTTGCTCTCATACCGCCGGATCACCGTCAGCGGTTCTGTCAGCGGACATGATACAAGCAACCGGAATGCAGGCGATGAACGATAATGCCACCGCATTAGCTCTGGTTGATGCGAAGCTCCATGCGGACGCGAAAGCTGTCCTCGCTTACATGCGCTCACTTAAACAAACCCTGGCGACCCTTGCCGATATCGTTGCAAAGCTGAAAACACCCCCTGACAATGACCAGCGGTTTCCGATGATATGGTGACCCGACCTCCGGGATGTTCTCACACTATGGCGCGATGACGATGCGATTGCTGCTGTCTCGCTGGTCTATGAAAGGAACCGAACGCTCTGGTACTGGTACACGTATATCAGCACTATGCGCGGCTTTTGTGCGACGCCTCGGGAAGCACAAGACGAGGCAGAGCGATCTACACAACCACATGGTGTCCACTGATCTCTTTGCCGTCATCACGAAACGTGCACGACCGCTAAGATGGAGAAAGTCGGTTCAAATGAATGAACCGACCTTCGAATTTCTCGCGCGATCAGCAGTTTGCGCCGCCGGTGGCAGCGTTATTGGACGACGAGCCTGTGGAGGTCGTTCCGGCTGTGCCAGATTGCCCGCAAGGAGCGCTTCCGTTTCCGCCATCGCCGCTACCCTGCCCTGACGATCCGGACTCCCGGAACCGCTGCTTCCGCTGCCTGAGCCTGAAGTGCCAGAGCCGCCCGAATTGCCGCCGCTCGATGAACCGCTATCCGATCCCGAACCTGTGCCTCCCGAACCCGATCCACCAGAGCTGCTACCAGCGCCTTGTGCAAAAGCGGATGTTGCCATTCCAATCGTCAATGCGGCTACCGCGAGCATTTTTATCATGGGATGTTTCCTTATTGCACCCTACGGTTGGCTAACTGAGCGGGCCAATGATGGTTCCCTAACCCCACTACCTGCGGGTTACATGTTATAGCAGTGGTGTCTTGCGGCGAGGCGCAACGTTGAGATATTTCGACCTTGAGCATCAACTCCTTAGTTGCGACGATGGATGGTCCCGTCAGATCGCTGGACGCTTCCGCTGGACAACCTGCCGCGACATCACTGGAGACGACGCTCCTTCCGCCGGCTTGATAGGCTGCGAGCCCAACCCGGCATCGCTTATAGAGCGCGTCCGAAAAAGAGGCTCTTGCGGCGCCGACGTCAATTGGCTATCCGGCGGTCCGCGAACCATCGCACGCGGCACCATGCTGTCGTTTGAAGGTGAGAGCGGCCAGGCCAGAGCTGGCTGGCTGTTCTCATGCTTCCTCCAGCGTGCATCCGAGCACGAAATGCATCCTATCCGATATGGGCCATGTGAACGTGCATTCACGATAGCTAATTATTGTGCTTCCACATCTGCGCGCCATACTGGTCAAGCCGGCGTAAGCGACAGACGCGGGCACGAGGCAGATTGGGAGGGGTCCTGACTGTCCCAACTCTCTCACGGAAAGCATCCGGCTCACCGCCGCGTCTCGGATGTGTGTGGAGGTCACCCCTGCTTGTGGGGTGGTTGCGGTGACTTCTACCCTGATCTTCGTGCGTTACCGTACAATCTGAACATTGGGATTGCTGAATCGTAGCGGGCAGTCGATTGTCCGCTGCGCGATTGTTTCTCGGGCTCTCTTGGAACGACCGCAGCCGAAGGCGAACGATGCGCGGGAGGTAGCTCGTCGTTCGCCTGTCGGCTCTTCCTTCGGTCGTCACGACACCGCGAAAATTCGTGCATTGATCCTCACGCGCAAATCGGGCAGCACTGTCGTCGAAGTTGCCCGATCACAACAATGGCGCTTTCTCGTATCGGAAGGGCTGCTCTGAAACGTCATCAGCCTTTCCTTATTCCGCGACCTGTGGCTTTCTGCATTCGTCGAAGCTCTGCCAAGGAAGCTTTCGATCCGCGGAAGGCAATTCGTTTGAAGCCGGGGTGCCTTCCGCTGCTTCTATTGCCGATACGACCAGACAGCGGCTGATTGGACGCGCCGGATTGCCGACGACCGTTGTGCCTGGCGCCACATCGCCGGTAACGACAGCACCCGCGCCGACGATCGCTCCGTCCCCGATGGTGACGCCGCCACGAATGATCGCTCCGCCACCAATCCAGACATCTTCTCCGATGGTGACCGGTCGGGCAATCTCGAGACCTGCCTTGCGCAGTGCCGTGTCTCGATGGTGTTCGGGGCAGTAGATCTGGACGGCAGGCCCGAGCATCGTTCCATTGCCGATCGAGACCGGTGCGCTGTCGAGGATTACGCAGCCAGCGTTAAGATAGAGGCCCTGCCCGAGGCTGATATTGATGCCATAGGCGCAATGAAACGGTGCTTCGATGAAGGCGTCGCCGGCATTGGCGAACAGTGCGCGAAGCTCGACAGCCATTTTTCCACGCTCATCAGGTGGCATGACATTGTGGGCATGCACTGCACGTCGCGCCTGCATGCGCAGCACATCGAGCTCCGGGTCCATGCAGCAATACCATTCGCCGGCGTCCATCTTGGCGCGTTCGCTGTTCAACACTTCGTCTCCGTTTTGCCTGTTCGGGATCTAGACTCTGGATGCCGCATGGCGCAATGGGTTTGGACACCCGGCAAGCCACAGCCAAACATCCTGCCACATGACATGGCTACCAGCGCTTGGGCTGCAGTCCGGTGCCGGACCCCGAGGACCACATAAACGCATCGTGTCCCTCGGCGTTGCCCCTCCTGTTATCGTTTTGAGGTACGCATGAAACTGATCGCAATCGAAGAACATTTCTGACGCCTGAGGTCGAGCAGGCTTGGGCCTCCATCAAGCTGAAGCTCGCCGATCCCAGAGTTGCCATTCATCGGGGTAACATCTAGCGGCGCCTGCTACCTGATCGTCGAGGCGCACACTGACACTATTCGGTTCCTCCAGACCGACCTTATCGACCGCCCTCCGCTCCCTGAGCATCCGTCAAGCATCTTGACTTGGGCGCCGGAAAATGAGAACAAAAAGCGAACAATGATGGAGGTGCAGATGAATCGTGCCGATGAAGTCGTCGCCAGAGCACTGGCCCTTGTTGCCGCGTCCCGCGCGCTTCGCGAGAAGCAGGAACGCCAGCGCAAGGAAACCTACGAGCGGGTGCAGATTGCCTCGTTGCGCAAGCCCAATATCCCCAAAGGCATTCAGTTGCCGCTCAATCTGCAGTGAAGTTCATGGCAACCGAAGACGGCGTACGCCCCGCCTATCGCTGGGCAGAACTTCTGCCGACCGATGAGCCGAGCCGCGAGCTCGTTGCTGCCGTAAGCGGTGCTGATGTTCGCTACTTCACCGCCAACGTCGTTGGATCGGAAAACGGCAAGGAATGGCAGACGTCGTCATGGGTCGAGCTCGCCTACAGGAATGTCGACGGCGGCTTTCGTGCAGTGTGGAAGAGCGGAGGCAGCGACACGCCGAAATTGCCTGGCGCCATCTTCGGCGACTGGAGTACGGCGCCAAGCCGCGATGATGCCATCGCTCTGTTCTTCGACCGGCAGCACGCAGCCGGCTTTCCGCTCGTCGGTGTCTGCGAGCTCATGAAGGTGCGCAACGGCACCAGGGGATATCGCGACGCGCCCATGGTCCACGGATATGAGCTGCCACTGCCATGACGCTGCCTGTCCTGCGTGACTACCGCGCCGAAACAATCGACATGTCCTGCAAGCGCTGCGACCGGCATGGTGTCTATGACCGCAGGGCTCTGGTGAAGAAGTTCGGAGCCGCAATCGCATTCGTCGAGCTGCGCCGGATTTTAACGATCGGCTGCGACCGAAGTGGCACGGATGGATGCGAGGCATCGTTTCCGTGTCTGCTGACCGCCAACATATTGATCGAGGTTCCCCATGAGCGATGAAAGCCGTACAGCCCAGCCCGAAGCCTACATCCTCGACGAACATTACTGTCAGCACCAGGGTTGCAAGAAGTGGGGATGCTATGGGTTCGAAGAGAACCGCACGGTCACCTTCTGGTACTGCGCCCAGCATCAGCCGATCAGCTACCGTGGCTTTCCTCGGCACGGTGCCGCGCGACTGGAGGCAGCAGAGATCGCTGACATGCTGAGCTGAGGTAGGTTGGCAGAAAGTCTACCAGTGGCGGGTGACCCGGCCTTCAGGCTGTCGGTTTCGTCAGCTCTCGCGTTAAACTGACATACATCTCGGCGGTCAGTTCCAGTGCTGCGATCAGTTGCTCGTTGCTGAACGTCTCCGTCCAGAACCCGCTCTCTTTCAGCCGTGCGGCATCTTGGAGCAATCTCGACATCGTTTCCTGATGGCGTGCGACCGTCTCTTCAGGCGTCATATCGTTCTCCTTTTTCTCGAAGACGATAGGGCGCTCCCTCTGGCTGGCAAGCGATCATGCCGGCGCCGGAGAACGGTCTAGCCATCCAGCCTGAATATATCAGCATTGTCCTGCCGATCGCGCAGTCCCTTATAGGAAGGATGACGGAGTTTTCCGTCCAACGTCCATGCGCGAAACTCGATCTCAGCGATAAGCGTGGGGCTGGTGAACACGATGTCCGCGCCAGAAACGTTGACGGCAGGCTTTTTGACTTTCAGCTTGTCCAACGTCTTGCGCAGGCCCCGCGCCTCGTCATGTTTTAAGCCGGTGCCGACATTGCCAACATAGACGATCTGATGGCCACGATAGGCAGCCAGAGCCAAGCTGGCGATTGAGCCGGGCACCGCGATAGAAGGTTCGTACCCGACGATGACAAACGCCTCGCTCCGGCTGCACTTGATCTTCAGCCAGTCACCCGTGCGGCCGGATCGATAGGGTCGGTCAGCGTGTTTTGCGATGATGCCTTCGACACCGAGCTCGCATGCATGTGTGAAAAGTGCCTCGGGATCTGTGTCGATCTCCTCCGAGATCCGGACGGCGCCTTCGCTTTGTGGAAGGACGTCGTTCAACAGATGTCGGCGGACACGATATTCGGTGCCAGTCAGATCATGGCCGTCGAGATAAAGAAGGTCGAAGGCGTAGAAGACCGCCTCATGCGATACGCCCCTCCCCGCGGCCTTGCCGCTGGCGCCGAGCGAGCGCTGCAGCAGGCCAAAGTCGGAACGGCCAGCCTCGTCGAGGACGACAGCCTCACCATCCAGGATCATGGTCGCCGGTCCAAGGGCTTTGGCCGCCGCCGCAATCGCAAAAAGCGATGCGTCCAGTCGTGCCCGCCGCGGGTGATCAGGCGGACGCGGCCAGGCTCGATGTGGATCGCCAGGCGATAGCCGTCCCATTTGATTTCGTATCGCCAGTCGTCGCCTGTTGGCGGTTTGCTTTTCAAGAGAGCGAGGCAGGGCTCGATCCGATCTGGCATTGGATCGAAGGCGAGTTTTGGCTGGTCCGGGTCGCGCTTGCGGATCGGACGGGATTTCAGCGGCGCATGATCATCCGCCAACAATGGCTTTCTCGGGCGCTTGGTCATGCTGTCAGTCCAGCAGAAAAGGATTAAGACTTGGCGCTACCCTAGCCGAAACCGACGATCAGATCGACAGCACGTAGGGTCTGAGCACGTCCACGGTTTCGGTCAGGCCACGCGCCTCCATTTCAAGGAGCAGCTGATCGGGGGACAGCTCTGGCTTTTTGAACCTCAGCCGCATCCGCTGTATCGCTTGCACCGCCCTCCCCGTCTCAAAGGCGAAGGTGTCGGCGATGAAGGCATCGGCGGACTTTGCTTCACGATTGAGGGGCTCGAGGATCGTGACGGAAAATCATTGAGGTTTTCCGTCACGATCAAAATTGGCTTGGATCTTCAACGCGGCGGCGAGCACATGCGCGTCGCCTCGGTTTCGGCCCGAAATAAGAGCAATCGTAGGGACCGAGGACAGCCCAGGAGAACGGCAGGACGTGATGTGAGTCGCAGTGAGTCGCGGCAGACAATCATCGCGATTGGCGTGCCGCCACTGTAATCGGCCGCGTTTTTTACGCAAAAGCACCGGGAGAACGAAGAAAGAGCCACTTGGCCTGGAACATCATCTGGCGATCCTATCCATTTGGAAATAATTAATGAATCTGTTTTCTCGCATTCGCTCCGAATGTCCGCTGGCCATTTCTTCAGCGTCCAGCAAACTCTATTTTTCTTGCTGGCGCCGGGGAATCGGACATAATGACGATTATTCGGCAATATCCGTCCGAAAACCGTTATCCGAGAGAATTGAAACCATGAACGCTAAATCGATGCCTTCGCCAAGAACATCGATGCATTTCGAAGACCAGATCCTTGAGCAGGGCGATCTGATTTCGAAGAAGCTGCACCTACTGAGCGTTCAGCGCTTTCCTCCGAACGCGCGCAAGACCCTACGCAGCTTCAACCTTGCCGAAGTCGCGAGTTATGTCGGCGTCTCGCAGAGCACTCTAAAGAAGCTTCATTTGGAAGGCAAAGGCCCCTCCCCCAGACGTCTCCGACAGGACGTCGATCTTATACTGCCGAGCAGATGCTCGAATTGCGCGACTATCTCGATGTCCACGGCCGCTCGGACAGTCGCATTTATGTTCCCCGCCGGCGAGCTGGCGAGAAGCTCCAAGTCCTGGCTGTGGTCAACTTTAAGGGCGGATCGGGCAAGACCACGACAGCAGCCCATCTTGCGCAGTATCTGGCACTGACTGGCCACCGGGTGCTGGCGGTGGATCTCGATCCGCAGGCATCGCTGTCGTCGCTGCATGGATTTCAGCCTGAGCTCGATCAGGTCCCTTCAATCTACGAGGCGATCCGGTATGACGACGATCGAAAGTCGATCACGGACGTTATACAGACGACAAATTTTCCCGGCCTTGATATCATCCCGGCAAATCTTGACCTGCAGGAGTATGAGTACGACACCCCGCTCGCGATGGCCGACAAGCGCTCGAATGAAGGAAAGACGTTCTTCACGCGCATCGCGCGCGCACTAGCCGAGGTGGATGACAAATATGACGTGGTCGTTATCGACTGCCCGCCCCAGCTCGGATACCTGACCCTGACGGCTTTGACGGCCGCGACCAGCGTGCTGATCACCATCCATCCGCAAATGCTTGATGTGATGTCGATGGGACAATTCCTTTTGATGCTCGGCGGGATTCTAAGCCTATCAGGGCAGCGGGCGCTGAGGTCAATCTTGAATGGTACCGCTATCTCATCACCCGATATGAGCCGACCGACGTGCCGCAGTCACAGATGGTCGGGTTCATGGCCACGATGTTCAACGAATTCATGTTGAAGAACCAAATGGTCAAGTCGACCGCGGTCTCGGATGCGGGGATCACCAAGCAGACGCTTTATGAAGTCGACCGGGCGTCTATGAACCGCGGCACATACGATCGGGCGATAGAATCTCTCGACGCGGTGAATGCCGAGATCGCAGACCTTATTCGACAATCCTGGGGACGATGATTGTCGGCTGACAAATGTCGGCTTTCCTAACACGAATCCAAGGGGCTAGATGCCCGTCGGAGCAGAAGTATGGCACGTAAAAATCTTCTTGAAGGACTAGCGGATCTGCCGGATGAGCCGGGTTCCTCGACACACTATCCAATGCGTGGAGCCGGGAAGTCTCTCGTTCGCTCGCTCGATGATCTCGCTAAACAAGCGGACAAGTTTCTCGAAGGCCAGACCGTCGTGGAACTGGATCCTGCGCAGGTCGATCAGTCCTTCGTCAAGGACCGCCTTGAACAGGATGGAGCCGAGTTTGAGGAATTGCTCGCAGCGATCCGTGAGCGAGGACAGGATAGCCCGATCCTAGTACGCCCCCATGAAAGCCAAGAGGGTCGCTACCGGGTTGTGTTCGGCCACCGCCGCCTCAGGGTCGCACGCGAGCTGGGCAGAACAGTTCGCGCCGTGGTACGACCAATCGATGATCGTTCCCATGTGATTGCCCAGGGCCAGGAAAATTCCGCTCGCGCAAACCTGACCTTCATCGAGCGAGCCCTCTTTGCCCGCCAGCTTGAACAGCTTGGCTATGATCGGGACGTCATCTCAACCGCGCTTGCGGCCAACGCGGCATCGGTTTCAAAGATGATGTCGGTAACCGAACGTATTCCACAGGACCTGATCACCGCAATCGGGCCGGCCCCTGGCATCGGTCGCGAGCGTTGGATCGAACTTTCCCTCCTCGCTGGGAAGCGAGATGGTGCGGACCGCATCCGGGAGCTTACCTTGGCAGAAACCTTCTCGAGATTGACGTCCGATGAGCGATTTGCCGCGATCTTTCGCGGCCTTAACATCTCGGCCAAGCCGGTCAAAAAGATCGATGGCCTTGGGCCAATTTCCTCATGGACTGCCCGGGACGAATCCGTTCGCGCAGAATCCAAGGGATCCGGCAAAAGCTATTCGATCGCTCTGAAATCGAACGATGCTGCTCGGTTCGGCCGTTACATCACCGAAAATCTTGAGCGACTGCACTCGGAATTTCTGACGTCCACGAAAACCGAAGGAACATAACGCAAAAGAAAAAGGCCCCCAAACGTTGCCGTCGTGGAAGCCCTTCTCGGTGTAAGCAGCTAGAGAATCGCATTTCCCCGAATCCCAGTCAAGAGTCTTTGGCACCGTTTTGGTGAGCGGATTTCTTTTGCCGATCGAAAGGTAGAGGAAAATGCATTCAGGACATGTGACGACGCCCTTCGGGCGGCGGCCGATGACACTTGCCCTGGTAAAACGGCAGATGGCTGCCGCTGACATCAGGCCAGGCAAGACAGCCGACAAGTGGAAGGTCTTTCGAGATGCTTCTGAGGCACGCGAGATGTTGAAGCTGCAGGACCGGAGCCTGGCGGTTCTTGATGCGCTCTTGACCTTTTATCCGGAGAACGAGCTTCGCTCGGAAGCAAATCTCGTCGTCTTCCCTCCAATGTGCAGCTTGCCTTGCGGGCGCATGGAATAGCAGGGGCGACCTTGCGTCGTCACTTGGCTCTGCTTGTTGACGCAGGCTTGATCGTCCGCAAGGACAGTGCCAACGGCAAGCGTTACGCTCGCAAGGATAGGGCGGGTGATATCGAGCAGGCATTCGGCTTCGACATCTCTCCCTTCTCGAACGATGCGAGGAGCTTGCTCTTCTTGCCCAAAAGGTTGCCGCCGAGCGGACGAAGTTTCGACGCGCACGGGAAAACCTGACGATTAGCCGTCGAGATGTTCGCAAGCTCATTTCTGCTGCGATCGAAGAAGGTGCTTCGGGTGACTGGCAGCAGGTCGAGGACATCTATCTCGACATCATACGAAGGACACCACGATGCCCGTCCTTGACGGAGCTTACCGGAATTCTCGACGAGATGGAGCTGTTAAGGGAAGAAGTCATCAATCTATTGAATCTGCATGAGGAAACACAATCTCTTAGCACCAATGATGCTCATATTGAGCGCCACATACAGAATTCAAAACCCGAAACCATCAATGAACTTGAACCTCGCTCTCGAAAAGAGCAGGACGAAAACTCGAGTTCAGTTAACAGACGTCAGGGGAGCCGCTGAAGATGTTCCCCCTGGGACTGGTGCTGCGAGCCTGCCCGGCAATCGCAGATTATGGCCCGAGCGGTAGAATCGAGAGTTGGCGCGAGCTCATGTCGGCGGCGGTCGTTGTTCGCTCAATGCTCGGTGTCAGTCCTTCCGCCTACGAGAGCGCCTGCGAGGCGCTTGGACCTGAAGGAGCTGCGGCAACAATTGCCTGCATTCTCGAACGGTCTGCGCACATCAACTCGGCCGGCGGTTATCTGCGAGATCTGACGGTGAAAGCGTCACGAGGCGAATTCTCACTTGGCCGAATGTTAATGGCGCTGACAAGGAACCAGGAGGCGGACTTGGCGCGACATGCTTGATCGAAACGTCACCTCCCATGAATAAAAGCGAGTGCGTGTTGTTCTATCCTATTGAAAATACATGATAAATCGGCGTTTTTGTCAGCTGACAAAAACGCGATAATGGGATTTGGACACGGCACAGACACTCCCCGCGCTCGTTCGCCGCACCGTCTTTTTCGGAGTGTCGATCATGTCGAGACTATAAGGATCATGGCATCTCGTAATATCCCCACCAAAGTGCGCGAAAAGATGGCTGTGACATCTCGTATCAATCCGTAGTCGCGACCTGGCCTATATCTAGCCAAGGTATGGCCGTGCTGTGAACCCATCCATGCCCGAGCCTGGCCCGCTGTCAATGAGTACCCTCCCCTCACCGCTTGGCGGTAAGCCGTGGCCTTGTAAACTCAGAGAGGTAGTTCGGTCGGTGATTTCTCAAGGGCGCGGACACCATTGCGAGATTGATGGCAAAATACGGACCAGCTGCTCGAAAAAGATCGAGCAGCTGCTGTCCTACGGACATGACGAAAACTGCGCATCAACACGCGCAATGATGCGCAAGGCAGGCAAGGCCTGGCTCACCAGACTGCTCGCCGACATGGGCGGGCTTGTCGCTGAGTCGCTCTTGCTCGGGTATTCCCTCTACGAGCAGAGACAGTCAGGCATCGTACCTCAACTCGAGGCGGCAATCCCGATCGAGGCAGGCTGCTGGAAGGTTTCCATCACGGCGGCCGCCATCGCAGCGGAATTGCCGAACGGCGGACGTACCTCGCCGGGGACCAAGGCCATCGCGGTTGACATGATGCTCGAAAACTTCTCGGCGGAGAGTTCAAATCTCTATGGCGACCTGATCGAGCTCGCCGACGTGTCCGATGCACCAAGACCGTAATATTACCTGGACCGTGACAGCAGCATTCTCTGGGATCTCCAACCAAGGATGCCCGAACGCGTGACGGCCGTCTGGGAGGTTCCGGGTTCACTCGCCCTTCCCGACACTCTTCGGCTGCGTCTGGACGGCGCAATTTTCAAACCGCGAGACAATCTCTATGCCGCACCCGGATGGTTTCCTTCAGGCACCATTGCTGAAGTCGCCTTGCCGCTCAAGATGGTTGCGTCCGAGGACAGCTGATGACCCGGCCGGCTTTGATGATCCTTGCGACGCTCATCATGGAGGTAATCCTTGCGGCCCTTAAGGCAACGACGCCTTCCTATGCAACGCTGACCGGGCCGATCCGCACGACGGGACGCCAGGTCGAGACGGTCTCGGGAACCATATTCAGTGTGAAGGTGTATCGCGTGGTCGGCGCCAGAACGATCGCCTATAACGCATTCGGGCGGTCTGCCGAACTACAAAGCTCCGGGCTCTGGGTGGTCATCTCGGCGGAGTTTCAGTCCTTCCAGCAGACAATGCCGATTCTGCGCTGCGACCCTGGTCGGGGCCTCCGGTCGATTGTATCGTCAATCGCGGCGACCCGACGGAGTGTCCAATCTCCTCTCCATGAAGTTCGTACAGCCCGGTCTGCCGACGACGGCCATATTCGTCTTCGAGCTTCCCGAGGACGAGACGCGAAACATGGAGCTGGTGATCTCCGAGCAGTATGACCCGCAGTTGAAGGATGAGATCCGCGTGTCGCTCGACCACGGCCGTCGGCACCCCTTCTGCGAGGTTGAGCGTCGCGACCCTGCGGCCGAAAGCAATCGGATTCTCTCTCGGTCAGGATTGAGGCGAACCCGCGCGACGCCGCCACCCCCTGCGAGAAACCGGTCTCGAGCGTTGTAGCCAGAAGACAGATCTTGATCGGGGTGACCAGCAGCCCCTCGCCCGGATCGCTCGGCGTGCCTAAGAAGGGTGAAATCACCTGGGCCATGATCTGCCAGAGCGGCAGTTCATGGGACCTATAAGCTGCGTGAGACCAAACCAAGGTCCAGGCTGCACCCAGTCCAACAACCGATAGACAAGAATGGCAACGAGAACCGGGATCAGGCCGAAGTTCAGCGCAAGGCCGATGCCTTCGGCGAGCGCCCGATAGCGTTTCAGCGTGCCGGAAATGAAATGCGAGATGAAGTCGCGGAGCGGTTTCGGCAATGCCTGCCAGCGGGAGACGGCGCGGGCGAGCCACCCTTCGCCGACCGCGCTTTCACCGTTGATGTCATAGCCGTAGACAAGGGCCGCGAGCGTCAGCCAGACGACGGGATAGAGCGCGTAGAAGAGGAGGCTGACGAGTTGCGTGGCGAGTGGCGGTGAGGAAAATTCCGGCGGCAGTGGAAGGGATTGGTTCGCGTCTGCGTCTCTTATCGGTGAAAAGAGGCTGAGCAGCGCGCCGATCGTTTCCGGCAGATGGCTGATCCAGGTCCGGATCTCATCCTGCCATTCGGAGAGTATGAAAAGACCGAGGCATGCCCAGTTGGCCTCGCAGACCACGATGAGGATCGGTCAGACCGATGCGCGCGAATGTTTATGCATGAATTTCGAGAGACGGCGTACTGCCCATGCCGATAAGACCGGCACGGTCAGCCATGCGCCCTGGAAACTTTTTGGAGGCTGGTGCCTTCGCCGGCAAGAAAGAGGTCGAGGGACAGGCGCAAGTAATCCCGCACGGTGTCTCCAAGAAAACCCCAGGCTGCGTAGAAGGCAAAGAAGGGGACGAGGGTGAGGGCGAGCGCGCTGACGAAATTACCGGATGCCGTCCCGGTCTCGTCGATGGTGTCCGGCAGGTCGGCCGCTGTTTACGAGGCTGCGTCGAGGGCGGGAAGGCCGCGGAGGACGGTCTCGAAGAGGGCGACGATGACGACCAGTTTCAAAAGGACGACGACCGAGAGAAAGGACGGTCCGGCAAGGGAGTTCCAGCGGCCGATAAATGCTGCGGTCTCGTTCAAGACAAGATTACCGATGAAGCCCAACAGCCATAGCGCGCCAAGTTGCGGCCAGAAGCGCCACAGCAGGTAGGAGGCCAATCTTAGCAGTTGAAGCGCGGTTCGAACACTGCCGAAGGGGTTGGCTGATAAGACAGAATTCGACATCAGACCGAGATAGCATTTCGTTACGTTGCGACCAAGAGTTCTAGGCGGGGCAGGGAAGGGGGATTTACATTGGTGGGGCGGTAAATCTCTTCGCCCCGCAATCGCTAGCGCTATTGCGGGCAGATGGCGACTTGCAGTGTTCGGACCGCGTTGAGGAGCGGATATCGAACCGGCTGCCTCAGTGCCACCAGGCTCTGGGATTGGTTGCTGAAGCAGCGGCTTGGAGACGCAGGTTTATATCGAAGTCTTTTTGCAGTGAACCGATGCGGATCCGTCCGACGTCGGCAAGCTTGACGCTCAGTCAGTGCGGATACTCATCCTGGCTTATCCAAAACGTAATTCCAGGTGCAGCAGTCGTCGGAAGTCCGGCGCGTCCAGCAAATCGCTGCCCACCTTATCAATGAAGGGTTCATAGGTGGAAGAGGCTGGGGAAGCGGCCGTCTGCTCTCGCCCATTCTGTCACGGATTGAGCAAGAGCCGGCCCGCGGCCGGCAGGGACATCGCGGTCACGCCGTTTGGAAGAGGAAAGTTCTCTTGACCGGGATAGACAACGATGCGTTTTCGCGGTTGCAGATCCTCGCACGCGAGATAGAACCCTTTCTCGAGCTCCGGCGATAGGCTCCGTTTGATCTCTATTGTCCAGGGTCTGTCGCCCGGCGGCGTTAGCAGGAGATCAATCTCGGCGCCAGCCGCCGTCCGATAGAAGTTTGCAACAGTACCGTCAGGCGATGCGGCGATCAGCGTCTCGATCACGAAGCCTTGCCAACTGGAGCCAACGATGGGATGTCCGAGTAGTTGCTCGGCGCTTCCGAGCCCAAGAAGCGCATGGGCAATTCCGCTATCCCTGACATAGACTTTGGGTGATTTGATCAGGCGCTTGCCGACATTAGCATGCCAAGGCTCAAGACGGCGGACAAGCAGATCGACAAGGAGGTCAAGATAGGATGCGACCGTTTTGTCATCGACCCCAAGTGAACGTGCGAATTCGGCTGCGTTGAGGAGCCCGGACTGGTGGTGAGCCAGCATGGTCCAATAACGCCACAACGTTTCAGCTGGAATGCGCGGCCCAAGGAGCGGAATATCCCGTTCAAGATAGGTTCGAATGAAATCCTGTCTCCAGCGCAGGCTTGTACGGTCGCTGGATGCCAGAAAGCTGTCTGGAAAGCCGCCACGCAGCCAAAGCGTTTCGAGTGCGTCGGCCGACACTTCCAATCCATCGACAGGCTGCATTTCGAGATAGGCAATACGACCGGCCAGCGTCTCGCCGGACTGCCTCAGAAGATCGATGGAAGCCGAGCCGAGCAGCAAGAATTGGCCGGCGCGGCGTCCGGCCCTGCGGTTGCGATCGATCAGGCCACGCAGGATTTGGAATATATCCGGCACACGTTGTACCTCATCCAGAATGACCAGCTTGTCGCTATGATTCTGGAGATATAGTTCTGGTTCCGATAGCTTGGCCCGATCTACCTCAGA
Source organism: Terrirhizobium terrae (assembly GCF_030323265.1). Classification (GTDB taxonomy): domain Bacteria; phylum Pseudomonadota; class Alphaproteobacteria; order Rhizobiales; family Rhizobiaceae; genus Neorhizobium. The sequence goes on along the minus strand of NZ_CP104991.1, from coordinate 631,277 downwards.
TTCCAGATCAAGGTAGATAGACGGCCGGGTTTTTCCGATCTCGATGGCCGCGTCGTTTTGCCGACCTGGCGAGGACCCAGAAGGGCAACTGCAGGGATCTCTCGACGAAATTCAAACGGTTTGCTTCAATTCTACGCTCGATCATCCTTGTAATTATGGATCGCAGTTCCGGAATTGCAGGGTTGAAATCTCTTATGCATTGAGTTGGTCAGCGTTCAATCGCGGATAAGGCCAAATCGGTGTGCCTCATCTAATAGATGACGTACAGAGGAAGGCTGCCATTTGCGCCCGCCGCGCGCCGGCCGCTCTCCCATCTGATCCAATTGAGCGGCAATGTCGCGCAAAGACAAGGCTGGATCCGCGATGGCAATTGCCGCAACAAGCTTCATCAGGTGATCTTCCGGGGCTCTGCGAGGTGAGCGAGCCAGAAGCTGAGGATCTGCCAACTTTTCGCGGACCATGCGATGCACGGCGCGGCGAAGTCTTTCCACCGTCCAGTCATGGCCTCGGCGATTAAGGACTCTGACGACATTGTCCCAGCTATGCTGGGGACGCAGCTGCCGCACTATCGGCAGCCAGTTTTGAGCGGACGACATCAGGTCGTTGAGATAAAGTTTCTCTCTTGCCTTCGATACCGCTTTGATCGCTTCTGGCCGACGCTCTCGAAGTCCTGGGTTGCCTGGCAATTTGCCGCGGGCCTTTGCCGCTTTGATACCAGCCTTGGTTCGTTCGGCAATCAGTGCCCGCTCCAGTTGCGCGACTGCCCCGAGGACCTGGAGAGAGAACATCCCTTGTGGTGTGGACGTATCGATCGGATCTCGGATCGACCGAAAATGGACTCCGCGCTCCTTAAGGTCTTCGATCACCTGCACCAGATGACTGACCGAACGTGCGAGGCGATCCAGCCGGACAACGACAAGGACGTCACCGGCGGTGAGCTCGCCGAGCAGCCTCGTCAGAACCGGTCGCGCCCGTGATGCTCCTGATCCGTGCTCTTGAAAAATCCGCTCGCAGCCGGCGGCGCGCAATTCGTCCATCTGCGCATCATGGACCTGATCGTCGGTCGAAACCCGGGCGTAGCCGATAAGACGTTTGGGGGATGGCGCAGGATTGGCAGCTTGTCGTTTTACCATGGTTTTTTCTTGCACGTTTTTGAGGTGCTTGTACAGATAAGGAATGCGCGAGAAAATGACCAGTTGCCAGCGTGTTTTATGACCTCGATACAGCCCCGCCAGACTCGAAAAGCGACTTGGAACGGGCATCGGTCCACAATCAGCATGAAACGCGCTCTGGCGTCCGTTTACGGCGGAAATGCCTGAAAACAAGGACGTCAGAGGAGGGAGGGGAATGAAAGCTCGCTTGAGCATGAAGCGGATGGACAATTCCTAGCTCGATCGGCAGGGAGGGCTACCCAGGGCCGCCCGCAGAACAATGACGTTTCCGCCGAACCTCGCCGAAACCTTTCCAAAAGGCCGGAAAACCGGGCGTTTCCGCTCATCCAGGACGACCGACACGATGGATTCTCGGCCTGTGTCAATCTACTATCGATAATGAAGACTTATTGATGCTGGCAAGTATCGCGATGCCGCGGCCATGGATTATCATGACAGGCGACGTCTCGCGCGCCAAGCCGACGAACCCCGCCGATATAACGAAGCGATGCTCGAGCGTTCTGCGTATCAGAGGTGCCTAGAAAAACATGGGCTGCTACCGGGCAAAAAGAAAGGATAAGCGATGGATTGGGAGATAATACCATTTGAGGGCATGGGGCCGATACGTTTCGGTATGTCCCCCGAGCAGGTTTCTGGCCTCATTGGGGAGCCTGAGTCAGAGGATGACGAGGACGATGGTTCTTTGCGGGAGTATCGATCTGTCGAGCTTCCAATCATCTCTTATGAGAACGGTCACGTGAGCGAGATTGAAGCGTTCTATGACGTCAAAGGCGTGAGTTTTCGAACCAGAGACATTTTTTCCGGCAACGGTTTGGAAACGATGCAGTTTCTTGAGCGAGAAAATGGCGGGGCTGAAATTAACGTCGGCATCGTGCTGTACGATAATATCGGCATCACGTGCGGTCGGCTCGATGAAGGTGCTCGCGGCGATCACTCCGTCACTGCCTTCGCTCGAGGTTTGTGGGACGAGAGCCGTCCGCGGTTCAAGCAAATCTCTTTTTTATAACGAGGACATTTTGTCAGCCTACCTGAACAAGTTGGATTCTAGGTGTGTGGCTTTTAGCTCCCGATTTCAATTGAAGCGCTAAGCGAGAAGCCCGACGCTAAAATCCCCGCTTACGATTTCATGCGGAGGAGGGAGGGGCCAGCTAAAGCCCTGAAGCCTTGGTCAAATTCACGCGGAAGCGATCACGCCGGCGCTGATATCTGCGGGTCATCTCTGCGGAAGCGTGCCCCAGTTGCTTCTGGACATATCGCTCGTCGACCTCGGCAGACGAGGCGAGGCCGGCGCGCAGGGAGTGGCCCGAGAATTTAAACTGACGCTCGATCTCGGGCAGATCGCCTCGAATACCCGCAGCCATGGCGGTGCGCTTGACCAGGCGGGCGATTTCCTTGTCGTTCAAGCGCTCCGATCCAACCGCTTTGCCCTGTCCCGTGACCCGACGGAAGAGGGGACCGTGCGCAAGCTTGGCGAACTTGATCCACGTTTCGATAGCGGCGACCGGGCAGGTCGCATCGGCCGAGCCGCGGCCGACCTCGACCTCTCGCCATCCGGTTTTGCCGCGTAAGGTGAGGAGCATGCCCTTGTCGAGGATCTCGATCCAACCGCGCCCGTCCTCGGTCTGGTCGGCTTTCAGATCGAGGCCAACGATCTCTGACCGCCGAAGTCCACCAGTATAGCCGATTAGCAGCATCGCTCGGTCGCGCATGCCGCGCAGGGTGCCGCGATCGAGTGTTTCTAGCATGGCGATGATGTCGGTCGCCATGACCGCTTCCTTTTGGACCGGCGGGCGGGCATGGCTGTTTCGAATGCCGGCCATAACAATGGCGATATGCCGGTCCGTGCGATCGAGGCTCAGGCCGCGTTGCGCATAATTCCACGAAATCGACGAGAGGCGGCGCTCAATCGTCGAAACGGAATTTGCCTTTGCTCCGCGGTCAACGGATCCCGAGGCGCAGGCTGTGATGTAGAGGCCGACGGTCGCCGGATGTGGGGGAGGGGGAAAGACTGGAGCGACGGCACCAGGCAGAAAAGTGCTTCCAGTCGGATGCGTAGGCTTTTCTAGTGTTGATCGAGCTGGCTGCCTCGACGTAGCTTCGAGCGCGATCGGTGAGGTCTTGCAGGTGGCCCGACAGGCGGGACCCCGGTTGTGGGGCAGGGGAGGGGATTTCTGCTCTGGAAATGGAAGGCTCCTCCGCCATAGCTTGCCCACCGAGAATGTCGTTCATCTCACACTTCCCATGGATTGATCACGGCTGCGCCTGTGTCCTCAAAGTCCTTGACGTTGCGAGTGACGAGGATCAGGTCATGGACAATTGCAGCGGCTGCGATCAGCCCGTCGATGTCGCCGCGCGGACGGATCGCGGCGATGCGGCCCCATTCGACTGCTATCTCGTCGGTCACCGTGAGGATGCGGTCAGCATGATCGTGGCGCAGCTTGCGCAGCCATTCGGCAAGATGTGCCGCAGCCTTGGGATCTGTTTTTTGTTTCAAGGCAATACCGCGCATGATCTCACCAAGCGTCAGCGCACTCAAATGGACGCTGAGAGGATCGACCGAGCGCAGCCAGGACACTGCCTGCGGGGTGCCCCGCCTTGCCTCCGAGACGATATTCGTATCCACCAGATACATTAGAAGGCCACGTCGCGGCTTGAGACTTTGGCCCGCGCATCGACCGCGTCGGTGAAGGCCTCATCCCAAGGCGGGCCGGTGAGCAGGTCATCGACCAAGGTTGGTCGTCCTGCGCGCAAAGCGTCATAGTCTTTTGCGGACAAGACAACGGCTGTGCGCTCGCCACGCACGGTTATCTCTTGCGGGCCTTCAAAGCGGGCTTTTTGCACTACTTTCGAAAATTGGTTTTTAGCGTCCTGCAGCTGCCAATCCATGAATCTGCTCCGATCTAGCTAGGCTGTCTAGCTACATTAGCACCATTCTCCATTATCTGAAAGCGGTGAAATGCGCGTATAGAAGTAGAATCTTGGCGCTCGTCGCGGATCCAGCAAGAATAGCAAAGACGTCCGATAATGCAAGATTATCGGACGTCCTTTGTAAGCGACAGCCTGTGCGGTTTAGTCGGAATTTATTGGCTTAAACCGCGCAGCTGGTCTACATTCAGCTGCATGGATTCGCTCGCGCCCACCGCTCTCATGTCCCCCGCCTGGTCGCCCCGCCTACCGACTTGGGCGCTATCGCGCAGCCGCGATGTAACCGAGTGCGACGCTGCCTTTGCCGCCGGTATCGCTCTGAAATCGCTGGATGATCTTATCCGCGGGAATCCGCCGTGGATCGGATGTTTGCGTGATCGACTTGCGCTCAAATCAGCTGGTATCGCTGCCCGGATGTTTGGCCGCAACGAGGAGGAAAACGCTCTCCGTGACGCGGTATTGCTAACCGGCGCCGGCGACGACCCTGGCCCGGCCGGAAAGCTGTTTTTGGCTACGCGAATGCTGACACACCAATCCGGCACAATCACCACGCCATTCGTTAAGGAGCTTTGCGCGCTGCTGGGGATCGGGTGGGACGATGCTCTTGCCCCACTCCCGGATCTGGTCGATACCGCATTACAGTCCGGGCGTGCGGCACCCTCGCGTTGGCCGATCTCATATCGGCGATCGCGACCGCCCGCCCGGATGCTGAAGTATTGGCTATGGGGCTGGCAGACGTCGCTCTCGCACATGAGCTGAAGTGGCCGAAGGCGGTGTCGCTGCTGTTACCCGAGCGCTATGGCACTGCCTTCCGCACGATCGGCGGCCGCGGCCGTGTTCGCCCGGGCGAACCGGCCTATCCAAAAGCAATCTGCCTGGCGCTGGTTGACGGGGTCGCCGCGGCGCTGCGCTCGGCTGTCGAGATCGATCGGCGGGCGTCACGACTTCTCGCGATAGCGCCGAGAGTGCGGACGAAGGGTGCCGAGCCGGTGATCCGCAAGTTGCTGGCAGAAGATGCCGTGCCGGCCTCGGTTCCCGGCAGCGATCTGTCACGCTGGGCGGCCAACCGGCTGTTTGAGCGGCTCGAAGGTTTCGAGGCGGTGCGCGAGCTCTCCGGGCGATCCTCATTTAGGATCTTCGGGTTATGACGATGGCGGGATCGAGATCGGCCACGGCCCGCCGGAAAGCGAACGCAGCAAACGAGCGCCTGTTCGATCGGGAGCTGGAGGATCTACCGGTCGAGTTGCGCTGGCGGGAGTGGATGATGCGGGTCGAGGCGGTGATCTTTGCCTCGGCCGAACCGGTCAGCCGCGAGACGCTGGCGCGGGTGGTGGGAAAAGACTGCAGCATCGATCTCCTGATCGACGACGTCATCTCGGAACTGCGGGATCGGCCCTATGAGCTGGTCTCGGTTGCCGGCGGGTGGCAGCATCGCACCCGGCCACGGTTCGCCGACACCATCCGCGCGTCTTCGGTGCCGACGAGGGAGGGGCGGCGGCGATCTCAGAGTTCGAGGCAATGGTGCTAATGGCGGTGGCATATTTTCAGCCAATTACCCGTAGTGAGCTGTCGAAGATTTTTGGCAGGGAGGTCAGCCGCGACACGATCGGCAATTTGCGCGGCGCGCAATTCATCGGCTCGGGGCCGCGCAGCCCGACACCTGGCGCACCTTACACCTACGTGACCACGCTGCATTTCCTCTCGGCTTTCGGGATGGAGACGCTACGCGATCTGCCGAACGTTGAGGCACTCGAAGATGCGGGATTGCTCAGCCGGCAAGCCATTCAGAATGAGCCGCTGACTGCCGAGGCAGGTGACGAGGAAGAGTAAGCTCGCTACCTCGTGCAGGATGTGCAGTTATCTTTTTGCATCGGCTCGGCTCGTCTCGATCATCGCAGCTTCGAAATGTTGCGACGAAGAACGGCCGAAAATTTCATCAGTCCGCTCTGCTCAAGCACCTCCAGAAATCCTTCGACCGATGACACTGTTTTGCGCAGGTTGCGCCGCGCACTTGCGACACTTGCGATCAATGCGTCGGGAAACGCCGCGCGAAGATCGAAGAGAAAATCGTCTGGCGACTGGCTGATCACACCGTAGGGGCTGAGATTGTTTGCTGGAAATTCCTTCAGGTCCCAGGTGACGATGAAGGTCGCTTTCGCGGCGATGGCGGCCGCAAGGACATGCCGGTCGCCTGGGTCTGGTAGCTTAACATCATCTACTAAAGGACTGTAATGTGTCACGTCCGCGTGTGGCAGTACGGCTTTCATCCTGTCCCGCGTGGCTATCAGACGCTCGACAGGCAAGGAAGGGGTATTGGCGGCAAGATTGCGGATCCACTCGTCATGGATATCATCGCTCCAGCGCGCCTCGACCAGACCGTCAAAGGCGCACTGAATGAGGACGTTGCGAAGGTGGAATGGATAAAGGACGCAGGCATCATAGACCGCGACAGGCGGTCTAGATGCCATGGGTCTGAACGAGATCCTCGGTGTCTTCGGCCAGCAAGTTCATCGCAGCCTGCCGGGTATCCAGCTTGGTTTTGAGCGAGAGCACATCTTTGAGCAAGGCGCGGCGGTGTTTACCGACATAGCGGAACGGCAGATCGCCCCGGTCCATGCGGAGAACAACAAGAGGACGCGAGATGCCCAGAACGGCAGAAGCCTCGGTTGGGCTCAATTCCTGATCTTCGGCGAGAACGGCGACGCGTTCGCCGCGGAGCATATGCGCCAGAAGCGCTTCAACTGCCGCGGCGGCGGTTGGTGGGATTGTAAGCGTCTGTCCTTCACCGCCTTCGTGGCGTACGCGAAGTTCAAGCCTGTCCCCTGCAGCGAGTTTCGGCAGAGGCGAAACTGCCTTGCGATCGCGATCGGATAATCCGGCGTAATGGACGAGTTGGCTGGCCATAGAAATCTCCTTGGCCACAATATACTGCGGGACGCCCATAACTGCAATAACTGAAACTCGGGCTCGCCGAGCTGGGCCGATTTTATAGTCGTATCACCTTCGGAATACTTTTCATCGCCAACTCCGACGAGCGTTCAGTATCGCAGTCATCCGACGATGACCGATTACTCTAGATCAAGTGCCTGCTTAAGTTCATCGATGCGCTTCGACGCGTCCGCCTTCGTCAGGTCTTCGACGTAAACATCGGGCTGGTGCGCCTGCTCTGACAAGGTTTTAAGGTAAGAGCGCTGCGCTCCAGTCATTGGCTCATCGCCACTGACCCAATCATCGGGGTCTTTCTGGGTGTTGGACGAGGTATCTGCTTTTGAATTGTTACTCATGATGATCTCCTGTTTGTTCTCCCAACGTTCTCGATCGTGGCCTTGTTCCGAACTTTGCCAATCGAGGCCTGGAACCCTGCAATCTAGCCCTCCGTTTCGCTGACGCTCGCAAACTGGAGGATTCGAGAATGCCAACCATCGCTACCGCCGCCTGGTCTATTCCGAAAAAGCTGGCCGACCGATTTGCGCAGCAGGGGAGCGGCCTGATCCGATATGCCTCGGTCTTCGATGGCGTCGAAATCAACTCGACTTTTTACCGTCGGCACAAAACGTCGACATTCGCCCGGTGGGCGGCGTCCGTACCGAACAGCTTTCGCTTTTCGGTAAAAATACCCAAGGAAATAACGCAAGCGATGAAGGACATAGCGCAGCCGTTCGAAACCTTCTGCGCTGACGTCGCGCCGCTCGCAGATAAAAGAGGCCCGTTGCTTTGCCAGCTACCGCCATCGCTAACGTTTGATGCTACTGTACTCGATATCGCGTTTAAGGCGATACGAGACATGGACGACGGAGCGGTGGTCATCGAGGCGCGGCACAAGAGCCGGGCGTCGAGCGAGGCTCTGGATCTGCTGGAGAGCTACGCCATCGACCGCGTTCTTGCAGATCCGTCGCCAGTATGGCCGGCAGAGAGTTTTGATGCTCCTCCGCGTTATATGCGTCTGCACGGAAAACCGAAGATCTACTATTCGAGTTACCCGGACGAGGGGATAAGCGCATTCTCAAAACTGATGGCGCCGGATGGCTGGTGCGTGTTTGATAATACGGCTTCCGGAGCCGCCATCGAAAACGCACTGACGATGATCGGTTCAGCTCCGAAGCAGTAGCATGTAGCCGCAGAGCAAGAGGGCCTCTTTGGGAAAGTTCGATGTGACGCACCTTCAGGCTAACGATAATCATCGAGACAAAGCTGATGCGAAGGAACAGCACAATTCCCCGCGAGTTATGGCGGGATGAACCAGACCATCACTGACATCTACACGATCACCGCGGAAGCCAAGCTGGCATCTGGCTTGGTCTACGTTCCTGGCTTAGAGACCGGCATTACGCGCAAGCTGGGCGCTAAAGGCTTCCTTTACTACCGGCCGGATGGGCGGCGGATCACGGAAGCTGACGAAATCTCGCGATTGAACGCCCTCGCGATACCGCCCGCCTATACCGATGTCATTATCTCCACCAATCCGTTTTCCCATCTCCAGGCGATCGGCAAAGACGCGCGCGGTCGTCGCCAGTATCGCTACCACTCCGACTGGCATGCGGAGCGTGGAAAAGCCAAGTTCGAGAGGCTCGTCGACTTTGCGGATCGCTTGCCGGACCTCCGTGAGCGGGTTGAGACCGATTTGCGCTCACGCAGCCTGACGATGGATAAGGCCTTGGCCACCGTGGTTTGGATGCTCGACAACCTTTACATCCGCGTTGGAAACGCCGCCTATGCGGAGGCAAATAAGTCGTATGGGCTAACGACGCTACGCAGTCGCCATGTGAAGGTCGAGGGTGGCAGCCTGAAGTTCCGCTTCAAGGGAAAGTCAGGCAAGGAGTGGAACCTTGCTCACAGCGACCGTCGAGATCGCCAACGTGGTCCGAAAACTACAGGAACTGCCCGGCCAGCATTTGTTTCAGTACGTTTGCGATGACGGCGGATGCAGGCCGATTTCCTCGCATGACGTCAACGCCTACATTCGCGAAATCACCGGCGACGACTTCAGTTCCAAGCAGTTTCGGACCTGGGGCGCAACCTGCATGGCGGTTGAAGCCCTGGCGCCGCTTGAGGTCGCTACGTCCAAGCGCGAACTTGCGCGTCAGCTTAATGAGGCGATCGATACGGTAGCCGCGAAGCTCGTCAACACTCGCTCGGTCTGTCGCTCGTCGTATATTCATCCCGCGGTATTTGAGGACTTTGAAGCTGGAATGCTTCGCGGCGTGCTGAAGTTAAAGACGAAGAGCGAACGGCTTCAGCAGTGGCTCGACGACGAGGAGACCCGCGTCCTGCGTTGGCTCAAACAGCGTTCTGCGGCTGCGAGCGCGACATAATCGATGTTGGGTTCGCTGTTATAGCCTCGCCACAGAAAACCTTGCACCGCCCGCCATGATGGCGGCAAAAACTATGAGCCCCAATACGACACCGTGAATCTCCCAAACCATTCCAAAGAACTGTGCCCCGGCCGTTTGACCGACGGCCACGACAAGAAAAGGCACGCCTAATCCTAGCGCTGGGCGGCTCGTATAAATGACGATACCCCACAGCAGCAGCGTCCCGGTGGCTATGATGTAGGCAACACCAAACAAGCCGAGGGCGATAAAGGCGAGAGGAGTGTACAACTTTGCTGCAGCAAGCGTTAAAATAGCAAGGCTCATCATTGCAATCGAGATGCGGTGGACGCGATCCATGCCGAAACGCTGAGACAACAACCCCGTTATCGAACCCGCGATGCCGACTGACCCAAGAACAATCCAACCGACTGCGATTTGGTCAACGGAAAAGCCGAGCTCGTCTGTCATGATGTTAGCGCCAAACGTCCACACAGCCGTGCTGCCAACCCCAACAAGAAACGCGCTCGCGATGAGGCCGATCGCGCCGGTTGCGCGAATGTCACGCCAACTAAAAAGCACAGCGTGTCTTCTACTGTCGTGAGGGGCATAGCCCACCAGAGCCAAAAAGCTGTAAGGAGTCCGAGACAGGCAAATCCTGCGTACAGCTCGCGCCAGTTTCCTGCAAAGGCAATCGCCGCAGCGCCTGAAATGACGATGCCGACAGCCGTTCCAGCGTTGATAACGCCATTGGCTCTTGCCTGAGCGGATTGCTGCATGGCTCTTTCCACTGCTGATGCTAACGGAGGTGACGTAAGTCCTGTGCTCAGGCCTCCAATCGCCATGGCAAAGCCAATGTGCCAGCCGGACGATGATACCGCAGCTATTGTCATTGCGCCTGCGGCGGACAGCCCTGCAAAAACGCAGATGCGTCGTTCGCCTAAACGTTCAACCAGGGTGAATGCCAGAATGACGCCCAGACAATATGATGCGAACGCTACGCTACCGATCCACCCGGATGCTGTTGCACTTAAGTTCAGATCAGCTCGGATCGAAGGAAGGAGAAGACCATAGGCAAACCTCGCCAATCCGTAGGTAAGGGCTGTGAGTGAAAAGGCCGCCGCCACCATGCTGCTTGTTCGCGTCACGGCGCATCCTCCATACTTGACTGGAGCAAAAATTTCGCCGTGTCCTTCGCAGTTTCTAGCGCCAGCGTGCCTCTCAAGCTCGCAAGCGCTGTTGCACCTTCGAACAAAAGCCAGATCTGCATTGCCAGAACCGGGTCAGGGTGGCCGAGCGCGATCTCTACCCGCCGTTCTATTTCAGTCTCGAATTGTTTCTTGTGTTCGATCACGACCGTGGTGACATCCGCACTGACGGCGGCGTATTCGCCGTGGGCTCGCAAGAACATACATCCGGAATTTGTATGTTCGTTCATCCATTGCCGCTGTACCTCAAATAGCTCTCCGACAGGGTCTGCATGGTCCGCCTCGTCAAGCCGCTTCATATAAACGTGATGTCGACGCCGAAGAACTTCGATGACGAGACCGTCGCGTGATCCGAAATGCTTGTACAGAGTGCGCGTGGATGCACCTGACTGCGAAAGTATCTTGTCAACGCCGATGCCCCGAAACCCTTCGGTTTCGAAAGCTCGCTCTGCCCCCGCGAGAATGTCTTCGTGTTTGTCCATACCTGCGATGTAAAGCGATCGTTGTACATGTCAAGCATCGTGAGGATGAATGTCGTATGCGGACAGGAGGGCTTTCGATGCGGGGAGCTAGTTGCCCGTCTCTCCCAACCTCCAGGTCGGCCACGGCGCGGCAGCCGGTCTGCTGTTAAAAGATTGGTCAGTCCGATGAGGAAGGTTGCACTATTTGTTAGGCTGGGGCCGGCAGACTTTCTGGCAACGCAAGCAAATGGTCAGATGGCAAGAACCCACATCCCATAATGATCGGCCTCAAGACAAGCCGGTTCATTACCGTTGTCGATTTCAACAACCCTGTATTCAGTATTGCGTTCGCTGGTGGTGTTCGGTCGAAGTCCCCAAAATCAAAGACTAGTGTAACCTCGAGCACGCTGAAAAAACTCTTTGAACCGCCATCGGTTTGACGATGATAAGCCGGAAGGTCCCGCAGCTTAGGTTTGCTCTTCCTCCATTGCCAGTTCCATAAGTAGCGAATGGATTTCATCGCCTCTCAGCGTCGACGGATCGAACCCGCTCACGGAGCCGATCTCAGCAAAACGCTTTGCATGAATGTCAGATGCGCCGATAAATCCCATTGCCCAGTTTGGGAACGAGCGCCGATCGATTGGCTCCAGCGCAAGTAACGACACGTCGCCATGCCGCTCGTCCTGCTGGATACGCTCGAACGCAGCTTCCACTCTTCCAAGGGGGCCTTCGAGTACCTGGGCGAAACACCCTGCGTTGAACAGCAGTGCCCCAGTGATCTCATCGCGTTGGTTGTTGACCCGGCTCTTGGCCAGGATCTCCTCGACGTTTGAGGCGAACAACGCTTCGTCAGAGGCGAGGTGGTTGCGGCTGTAATAGACGAGCCGGTACATGGTATTGGACATTGACAGCCTTACAAGTTTTGCGCCAGAAATGCAGGAATGAGTTCCCGGCCCATCGGTCGGCCGGTGAGATATCCCTGTACATGCGTACAGCGCTCTCCGCGGATGAGAGCCAATTGCTCGGCAGTCTCGACGCCCTCGGCGGTAATGGCCATCCCAAGGCTCGTGCCGAGGCTCGCAATGGAGCGAAGTATTGCCTCGTTGTCAGCGCCCTTGCCGGCGACAAAGGACCGGTCGATCTTTATCTTGTTGAAGGGAACTTCTGGAGGTAGCTCAAGGACGAATAGCCGGTACCAAAATCGTCCATCGAAATTTTGACACCGAGGTCGCGCAGAGCAGTCAGGGTCTGAATGACATTATCCGTGTCATCAAGAAGCGCGCCTTCGGTGATTTCGATCTCCAGTCGATGAGCGGGTAATCCTGATCGCTGGAGCGCGGACGAGACCGTTTCGAGCAGGGTGTCTGCCTTGAATTGCAGGGGGAGACGTTGACAGCAACGACCATCTCGCTAGGCCAGGACATGGCTTCGATACACGCGGTACGAACTACCCATTCACCGATCTTCACGATCAAGCCGTTCTCCTCGGCAAGTGGAACGAAGGAGAGAGGCGGTATGTTTCCTTTAACTGGATGCTCCCAGCGCAAAAGGGCTTCGAAACCATCCACCTTATTTGTGTCGACGTTGAAAAATGGCTGATAGTTTAGCTTGAACTGTTTCAACGCCAGAGCTCGGCGCAGATCGATCTCCATTTCTCGGCGCTGGAGAATAATGGCATCCATCCCGCTCTCAAACACGCGGTGACGACCACGCCCCGCCTTCTTGGCTTCATAGAGGGCCAGGTCGCCGTTGCGAAGCAAGTCGCGCGCCTGGATCGGATTTGCTCCGATGGCCACGCCGACGCTGGCTCCGATATTGATGGTATGGCCATTGATCACGTAGGTACGACCAATGAGGTCGACGATACGGGAAGCAAGCGTCTCGGCTGCTTCATCCTCTTCTACGTCCCGCTGCAGGACGACGAACTCATCGCCACCGAGGCGGGCAACGATGTCACCCTTACGGCATGCCGCTGTCAGCCGGTCCGCAACTTTTTCAGGAGAATGTCACCTACGGCATGGCCGAGGGTGTCGTTGACCATCTTGAAGCGATCGAGATCAAGACAGTGGACAGCAACGGTGGAAGTGGCGAGAGCCAGCGCCGCCGAAACGTGCGATAGCAAGGCGTTTCGCTTCACGAGGCCTGTCAGGTCATCGAGGTCACCGGCGGTGTCGACGATCGGTGCATGAGAGCGACGTCTAAGATCGATGAGGAAGCGTCCCCCGTCGAAGGCGGAAAACGCAGCCTCGAAATGTTCATCATCTCTCGAGGTGAGTACTGCGGAGGAGGTCTTCGGCATGCTCAACAGGTTCGATGTGAAGCCAGGAAACAGCTCATATAGATCCAGCCCTTCGAGCGCGCCTATCGCGGCTTTGCTCGCCCCGTTGGCATAAACCACGACGCTGTCGGGTTGGACAATTAAAACAGGGTGGGGGAGAAGCTCGAGAACCTGTTCAGAGGTCGGGAGTGCTAGGTGGTTCGGCGGCAAAAAAGGCGTTACGACATTCATGGTGGCCTACCGGTGCGAGTTAACCGAAAGGTAGGCGTCAAAGGTTACCCAACAACGGCTAGTCTAAGAAAAGACCGGGTGTTTTTCGCAAGACAGTTATTGATCAATGAAGGAGAGCGGAAAACAAGGTGGCAGCTGAGCGGCAACTTGACCTAAGGCCGCTACTCTTCACCGATCAGCGGACATTCTCCTAAGTCGTTGATTTTCCTTCTGGCTCCGCTCGCTCCCTCGACAGCGGTGCCGCGAACTAATATCCCTCATACTGGAGCTTCACGGCGTACGTCAGCAGCTTGAGAGTGCGATGGCCATAGCGAGCTAGAACGTCCTTGTCGAACTGCTCGCAAAAGATGCGCACTCCACAAAGAACTGCAGCGCACCCGAAGCGGCGCGCCACAATCCTCAGTTCAACGCTAAGGGAAGGTCCGAAGGCGGGCGCATATACCGACTTTGAATTCTTCGGCTAGTACGCTCGCAGTCCGGACAAACTGCTGAGAGATGGCATGGTCGCAGCCGAACTCGAACACTGTCCGCGATGATTTCAACTTCATCGACTGCAAAGCCAGATGGCGCGAGGCTCGCGGTCGAAAACCGCTGTTGTATGAGCTGATTCTTCAGTGAATCAACAGGATCTTCATCCGAGCAGCAGCAAAACTGAGTCAGAGCCAAATTATGTAAAGCCTATGCTGGCTTGAGAAATGCAGAAACTTGATGCCAAGGAGAGCCGCATTGGGAACTGCTGGATGTCCAATTCCCGCCAATGCTTTGGGAATCATTGTTGCAGTCTTGCAAAGCTGTGCAGTTCACTGACACTAGCCCAATGGCTATAGAATCATATCTTTCCCGTTTGGCGACCAAGGCCACAGAACTACTAAGCGGACAGGTCGTCCGTCAGTCGGCCGCTCTATGCCTCCGCGTCGATCAGTCAGGTGAGCAACAAGTCCTCCTACTATCGAGCCGCGGAACAGGAAAATGGGTGATTCCGAAAGGGACCGTCGAACGCTATGAGACCCCGAGGGAGTGCGCTAGACGTGAAGCGTTGGAGGAGGCCGGCATTACCGGAAAAGTCTCAAAGCGTCCCGTGGGTTTTTACACGTATGTCAAAGATGGAAAGGGGCTTCCTCTTTTCGTTTCGGTGTTCACTCTTCAAGTAAAAGCAGAGCGAAATAATTTTCGTGAGAAGGGACAGAGGTCGAGATCATGGGTCAGCCTTGAGGAGGCCTCCGTGCTTGTCGTCGAACCGGAGCTCAAAGGGTTGCTGCTCGGAGTGCGCGGGAGCGTTACGTGACAAATTCGCGCCCACCGTCCCAACATCAAGTCTCGATTATTTTCTATGCCGGGAGCAAAAATTCATTGTGACGCATGAAGAGTTTTCGCCGCTTCAAGGAATACGTCAACAAGATATTCCGAGAAAAGAAGCTGCCTTTGGCTGCGATCCGGTCAGTCAGCGCATGGGATAGTCTCGAGTCACTGGCTCGGATATGATCGTATGCTAGTACACCATAAGCGTACGCTCGCGAAGATGCTCACCTCTGGGGGTGGTCGCCCCGCTCCCTCACATCGTCTCGGGGCCGCTTACTCATTTAGGGAGTGAGGTAGGGTCGATCGTTCGGCCTCTGCCTGGGCATCCCACAGATTGTCGCAGAAGCCGTTCTGAGCATTGATGTAGGTATACCAGTACCAAGACATCTTACTGTCGTCGTTAATGGATGAGATAGCGGCGATCGCCTTGTTGTTGCGCCACAGGGTCAGTATCCCGCGGTGGTCAGGTCTCCACACCATGAAATTTCTGAGATCCAAATGTCAGCATTAGCCCGGCCCGTGAGTACCGGACCAGCGGCGCATTGTGATCAGCAGCGAATGGCTGGGAAGCAGGCGGCGAAAGCGCAACCGTGCTTCCCTAGGCGTCCCCCATGTCTCAAAAAGGACGCCAACAACACCATAGCTCCCGAAGCTTGTGCGAAGTGCTCTCACGCAGAGATTGCATTAAACTTTCCGCTTAACCTCGCTTTTTTTGCCGGACGGAGCGATACTTCTCGTTTACGGATTCCCTAATCCTTTCGAGGTTTTCAGTCAGTTCATTGATGCTCGCGATTGCCGCGCGGACGTTACTAAGAAGCTCTGATTTAGCCTGCTCGACAGTCTCGGCTGAGGCGTTATCGTTCGATGCGCGCATGTCATTCTCCTTTGTAGAGTTTGCCCAGCAACTCGCTAACAACCAGTCCGATTGCTTGGTTTCGGGATGCCTACGCCCGAGCGGGGCGTGAAGGAATTCTATCAGGTTATCGACGCCGAAGGCTCGCTGCATGTCATGAAGACTTCGGCGATGTTTGCGGAAAATGTCGAAACAGCCGCTCTGCTAAATGCTGACAATCGTGGCTCATGATGTCCGTCGCTTTCGAGATAGGGAGGCCCAGCCTTCTCGTCCCCCGGAGCGGCATGTTGGAGCTGCAGGCGAGATAGCATCGCGAAAGAACTTCAATCGGCCGTACGTTCCGACCACGTCATCGATACGCCTGAGATCCTCCGGCGCGAGGTACAGGTGCAGACGCGTGAGGTTGAGTTGGCGGGCGTCCCATAGAGGCAGACTACCTTAGCGTGGTTAATAATTTGTCCAGCGCGTGCCGACATACAAACGGGTCAGCAAAGCGTCAGCTTCGCGCTCCCGATCACACCAGTCTTTAACGGCTTTCGCGGCTTGCCAGTGTTCCATCTCCCGTCCGCAATTCGGCATGACACCGTACTTTTTGAGCCGAATTTCCCATCAGCACCACCTGAACACATGAAACAGTCCGTGTTGATATTTGTGGTTCGATCACGCATTGTACGGCCGATGTAGATTTCACCGTCACAACTTGACTAAGTCTCCGGCCTCCACCAGGTCGGTTTATCCGCCATTCATATGTCATCTGCCAGGCTATATCTGTCGAGAGCCTAATGGGTTCGGACAAAGGTCCACGTCCAACCTCCCGCATCATTGGGCGTAACAACATGGGGCAACTGCAAAAGAGTAGCTGTGATCGCCACCAATCCTCTGACGCTGGAAAGGAATTCGATCAGGTGCGGAGCGTTCTTTGTCGCTGCATCCATACATAGACCGTGGACCACACCAAGCTCGACCGTTTCTCTTGGAGTGAAGTTGCGAGCTGCGACAATGACCTTCGTAACCAGTTCGATTATGTCATCGGCTTTATTGTCCATGGTCCCTCACTTTGGCAAATCGGCGATTTCTGAGAGCAAGACGCGCCTCGCCATGTCGCGGTGACCCACGATAGAGCCGAGGCTGATGCGCGGCGCAATACCAAAACGTTATGGTTGGCTCTCCTTGGAAGGCAGTACGCGATGTGCCGTTATCAATCGCAGTTTGCCAAGCAACGACGACGTTCTGCCGCGATGCCGCTGCAAAACTGACTTGTACACCGTTCCCTACGGTTGCCGGTCGACCGTCGAACGGAGATCTTAGAGCAAACTGGGGCCATCTTTGTCCGCACCGCTGCCAGATGAAGCCTGCTGGGCTATCGGCCGTCTGAACGGGCTCACGCGCCAATCCGAGCGTGCCAAGGACTACATCATAGAAAGCCACCATGGCCTCAACGTCATTTGCACCAATCATTACGTGGCTGAACATCTTGAACCTCATCCTGCGGTGCAGGATCATACCCTGACGGAACAATTCCGCGGCAGCAATTCATCGATCCTTTTCCGCTTATGGCCATTGGCAATAGCTTTTAGCGTGGCTGCCAGACAACCGATCGGATCGATGTTATTGAGTTTGCGCGTCTCAATGAGCGAAGCTATGGTCGACCGGCCCCGGATCGTGTCCCACAAACAGAGCGTCCTTGCGGTTAAGAGCAGTGCCCGGTCATTCTGCCCCTTTCGATGATGGTGACGAGGTTTATTATCGGTGGCATCCCTCTCTCGACAAAAAGATTCCCATACGCCGCGTTGAGGAAAAACTTAGCTTTTCGATGATGATCTCGGACATGTCCATGTGCCGCTGAATCAATGCTCGCCAAAATGGGCCCTACGAAATCTTGCATCTTCCCTCAGCCGTCGGACATGGGCTAAGCCGTGGCTTTAACGGGGCTGAAAACATGTATTTTACGACTGAAGAGGCCTTAGCGCCTGACGACCTGACGCTGTTGCGGACTGCTTTGGAAGAAGTCTGTCGCGAGAGCGAGATCACCGCTAACGGCAAAGGCGCAGGTGAGATCGCTCAAGAGCTGATAATTCTTTGGCACGCGGGTTTCCGCTCCACCGATGAGCTAAAAAACATGCTTCAGCCGATGAACATAGTTGGCTAATATTTTCAGGAGATGCGGGTTCTTAAGCTGACGCGGCTTTCATCTCGGGTTTCTCTTTTGTTCTACCGTAAGATTTGAATGATGGGCGCCCACATTCCGCGAACAAGAGAAGTCTAAACCGCGAATATCAACCGAACACACAATTGAAGCGGAAGGCATCCCAGCTTCAAATGAATTGCCTTCCGCATGCCGGGAAGCTTCCTTGGCAAGAGCTCTCGGCCATTTGTCTATAGAGGAAGGCGGCTGCTCAACACAATGGTGAAACAGCCGCTCTATGGAAGCGTTGTCGAAACAACGGGGGTACTTCCAAATTCAGGATTTGCGCTGATTTAGTGTTCAGAATGTGGCGGGATGGTAATGGGTGGAAGCAATCCCGATACCCATCAAGACGACCTCTACCTGCCGGAGAACTCTGGCTCGAAAGCGGTAGTATTCCACCACACCAGGGCATATATCAGTTGAGTGAGGAAGGCCCACACACTGGGGTGCGCAAAAGCCTTCCTCTTCGTCATGTCATGGGGGATGATTCCGACGATATGTCATGTTTATGGTGTTTGTAGCCGAAAACAATGGTGACTAATAGTCAGGAACAAATTGCAATCGGCACAGTTCGATTGAAGCGAGAAGTCACACTCGTGTCTCTGCAAGCCGAAACCCTCACTCACCCCCTCGCGTCGGGGTTTTTCTATTTTAACTTGTGCGGTGCGGAACTTTTCTCGCAACGGCGAATTTGGTCGATGCTGATCTGATCTACTCCCAACCTCATCGGATCGGCTACCTTCCCGCCAGACCCAGCCGGACTCGCCTCCGGTTGGCTCACATGAGCGCCACCTTATTCAATCCCTGACATGTTGAGCCGCTTCGATGCGTGTGGAATAGCGATCTAAGAAGTCGGGAGGAACGATTATGCACTATAAGGAAGCTTCGGATTTTCTTGTCTTGACCGGCAATGAGGTGCGTCTTCGAATTCTTATATTCATCCGTCATGAGCCAAAATCAGTGGCTGAGATCGTGGATGCGGTCGGTGTGAGGCAATCAGCGATATCGCAGCATTTAAAACGGTTGCGGAAGGCTGGAATCGTGACAAATCAACGCAAGCAAACTCAGCGCTTCTACAGCCTTGCACCCGGCATGACTGAAAAGCTCTTGATCTGGCTTGAGAGGGAATTTCCCGCTCGCGGGTAAGCATCCTGTATGCGGCTGGGTAGTTAAGAAGCAAGGCGAACGGTAAGAGACCTCCCAATCTTCACCGTTCGCCAAGTCGCGCCATCATTCTGAGAGCCTGACTAGGAAAACAGCTGCGACTAAATCATGATCCATCGCTAGCTGTCGGTTGGCAACAATGTACGACTATCTGTACGGTAACGGACGGTTGGGGTGGACGAAGGAGTATGGAGATAGTTGCCACGTGGTTTAAGGTCGTCATTTGACGGAATGACTTAGGACGGGGGTGAGACGATGAAGCTTGCGACGAATGAAGAAAATGACCTTATGCAAGCTGGCACAAGAGCCGCACTCAATGGCGTCGGCGCTTTCATTTGTCCGTACTACGCGGCAGTCTCAATACGGCTTCACTGATATACAAAGAACAAACGTAACTGCGGTCTTCCTCAAGCTGGGAGGAATCAAGGCTGGCGATTAGGATCGCAGCCTGCCCGACCGCCGAGTAGTAAACGGTTTGCGCCTCACGGCGGGTGGTCACCACCCGCGCGTCGCGGAGCTTCTTCAAGTGCTGTGAAAGCGCGGACTGGCTAAGGTTGACCTCAATGGCCAGGCTGCCAACATCCCATTCCCTGACAAGCAGCCGCCGCATGACGGCCAATCTTGAGGGGTTGGCGAAGGCACTAAGGAACACTGCTGCCGTTTTGAAGTCGAAATGGAACTCGCGTTCAACAACAGGAAGCATCGTTATAACCTCGCCGCACACTGTAGGCGAGAGCGCAGGGCTCTCAGCCGTTAGCGCCTACGGGCTGCTTACTAACGATTGCCTTCAATAGGCTTTTCTAAAAGAGCGGTCTATCAAGGAAAGGTAGCTCCGGTGCGGCGCTTGCAACTTGCGGGATTTATTTCCGATGTGATGTTGTAGGACGCTTAACCTGTAAATTTCGGCCTAGATCCGTGAAAGCGAATTGGTGAAGTCGAGCGGGTTGCAAGAGCCGTTGCGCTTCCGGCAGATCTCCAGCAACGGGATGATATCGAGCACATCGCTTTCAATGGGCAAAACGGCGCATTGTTAAAGGCATAGTCCGGTGCATCGGCTCGTATGCGCTGAAGTCGGCGCCTCACGTCCGCCTTGTAGCAGTGCGGGAAGCGGAACACGTTCCCTGTTGAGCCTATGCGCTGCTAGAGGCGCGTGAGCAAGGACAGTGATGATATATCTTCATGTAGCCTGATAAGGGCCATGTATGAGCCGTATCCGGAGCCCGTGGTCGAACACGGTGGCGTCGGCAACGGTGAGGCCCATGAGCGCCGCTCGATGCATAAGGGGATACGATCTCGCAGGCAAGGTGGACGCGTTAGTCAGCCTGCTCACTGGCTCTCATAGCTCTTGACGCGTAAAGGTTTGATTGGAGATTCTGACCGATGACGGGCCTCGAAAATAGGTAGCCTTGGAGGTCGGTGCATCCGATCGCGACAAGGAAATCTCTCTGACCACTCGTTTCCACGCCCTCTGCGGTGGTCTCAATTCCCAGGTTTCTTGCCAGGCTCGTCACACCCGCGACGATTGCGGCTCCGTTGCTCTGCGTGCCCAAAAGCCGCACGAATGACCGGTCGATCTTGATGCGATCAATGCCAAAATCGATCAGATGACTCAAAGAGGAGTATCCCGTGCCGAAATCATCAAGCGCGATCCTTATCCCATGACATCTCAAGGCTGCGAGACTCTCCTTCGCTTGCTCTGGGTTGTCCACGAGCGCGGTTTCCGTCAGCTCCAATTCGAGACACGATGGGGAAAACCCTGTTCGGTCCAGGACTGTAATCACCTTTTCGGCAAATCCTTTATCCTTCAGCTGTATCGGCGAGACGTTTACGGACATGATCTTGTTAGGCAGCCTCGATTGCCCCACACGGCACGCCTGCTCCAGGATGAAACCGCCTAGCTCGTCAATCAACCCTGTACTCTCCGCAAGCGGAATGAACTTGTCTGGCGAAAGTAGGCCAAGCCGAGGGTGACGCCAGCGAACAAGCGCTTCGGCACCCGAGACAGTGCTTTGGTCTCCCGCCCGGTGGATGGTCTGAAAATGAACTTCGAGGGCAGGGAGGTATGACGCCGTGGGTACAGTGTCGGACCGGTACGCGGCCTCTATCTTCGCGAGCTCCTCGCGCAACTCATCTGCCAGTCTTTGGCGCTCCCGTTGGCTGGCCTCAAACTCGGAGTCGTAGGTCACGTGGCAACCACGCCCTGCGGCTTTTGCCTGATAGAGCGCGACATCTGCACGACGAAGTAGCTCCTTGGGCGGGCAAAATTCTTCGGCACTCGAAGCGATCCCGATCGAGCAGCCGATATGCGCTGTCAACTCCCCTGGTTCAAGGCGAAAGGTTGATGGAGAGCTGAGATGAATTGATCAAAAATTCCGATATCAGCATGCTCGTCTTGACCTGACAAAAGAATTAGGGCGAATTCGTCACCGCCAAGACGAGCGAGGGTGCCGCGACCCGCCAGCACCTCGCCCATACGGTGAGCCGCCTCGATGATCAACTCGTCACCGACTGCATGACCGAAGGAGTCGTTAACTGCCTTGAAGCGGTCGAGATCGATGAGACCAACGGTGATGCTGGTATTCAAGGAGGCGGATGCGAAATATTCATCGAGACGCCTCGCAAAAAATCCTCGGTTGGGAAGACGCGTCAGCACGTCCTGCAGAGCGACTTCCCGCGCATGCTGCTCGTTGCGCCGCAACTCCTTCCAGCTTCGATTAAGCCGTAGCACCAGCAGTGAGAAAAGACTGCCAATCACGACGATTGCAGCTGCGAGATAAGGCGCCAGTCTTTCGATCACTCTGGAACCGGGAAGGTCCGGCGTCCAGATGATCACACCAATAGGATCCCTGGTCGCGCTCGCTTCTACCTGGAAAGCAACCTCTCCGGCCTCCGCGTCTACGGTCCGGGCATATCGTGCACCCTTCAATCCCATCTCACGGCTGAGCTCATCGAGAATGGTGCCGTCCACGAACCGGAATGCGATGAGGTAATAGCGTGTTTGTGGAGCTATCGCGACACCAGCCGTGTACCGCCCGTCCGGGAGTAGAACCGGCGATATGCCGACAATAGCTGCGCGACCTTCAAGACGCTGAATTTCCGCGCGTGCTGAGATGGACGATCCAGCGTCGTCTCCACCTGTTCCAGTTTGAGAATGGGTGTGCCGGACCTTGGCGAACAGGTCGGCGAGAAGAGGTCTTATCCACTCGTAGCGTTGTGCTATCGCGGCTTTGCCTTCATACAAAAGGTCGCCTTGACCATTGACCAGCAACATTTGCTCAAAGCCGAATACTGCGGCAATAGTTTCACCAAATCTTCTTATTTCGGGACCGTCGGCACCAATGTCTCCTTTGCCAAGCAGAAGGGATACGTAACCGCTGGCTACTATGGCCACATCGGCAGCAATCTGGTTGACCTGGCCCGCAAGCTTCGTCGTCACCAAATCCTTCTGGCGCTCAAGGGCCGCGAGATCGCTTTCCTCACCCGCCCAGATAGTGGCCAGCACAGCAAGCGAAATCGCAGCAAGGCCAATGACTGCGATAGGAACGAAGACCAGCCGGGAGTTCTTGCCGCGGATTAAGCTTTCTGACAGTACGCCGGATAAATATGCAAGCAATTCCGCCCCCACCTTTTTGGGGTAGAATTCAGCAAAAAGATTGCGAAACACTTATAAACACAAACGAAATTAAGCAGGCGCTGAGTAACGTATATTAACGTCTCTGTGGCTGGATAGCTAAGCCACAATGGGGAAGACGGGGGTGATCATGTTAGTCTATAGCAGCTGGAAGCAACTGGTCTCAGGTGTGACAATCGTAATGTGCCTCTCTGGGATTTCGCATCCGGCAGCGTCCCAAGCGGTGGCGCCGACCAAGGTCGCGGTCGAGGGCATTTTTCCTCCATTCAACTATCTTGATTCTAACAAAGATCTGCAGGGCTTCGACATCGAGATCGCCGATGCACTCTGCAATGCGGCACAACTGAATTGTGAGTTTGTCGTTCAAGATTGGGATGGTATGATCCCTAATCTCTTGGCAGAAAAATACGATACTATAATCTCGTCAATGTCGATGAGCGCGGAGCGCAAGGAAAAGGTCAAGTTCACCGACCGCTACTATGACAGCCCCTCCGTTTTCATCGTCCAAAAGGCGTCGCCGCTCAGGCATATGCAGCCCAGCGACCTATCTGGCATGAAGCTTGGCGTGACATCCTCGACAGCGCAGGCGAGCTTCGCCGAGGATCACTACGGTCAAGTCGAACGTGTCGTTTATCCGTCGTCGCCCGACCTCTATAAAGCGTTGGCGGCCGGTGAGGTCGATGTCATTCTCGAGGACAAGCTAGCAATCTACGACTGGCTAACCAATACCAAGGCAGGTAGTTGCTGCGAGTTCCGCGGCGATGATGTAAAAGACCCGAAATATTTTGGGGAAGGCGCAGGCGTCGCGGTGCGGCCTGACGACGCCAAGCTTCTCGCGCAATTGAACGAGGCTTTGAAGAAAATCCAGGCTGACGGGACATACGATCGCATCAATGCGAAGTATTTTCCTTTCAGCATCCGTTGAGGCACGAGATTAGATTAAAGCCGATAAGCGATACTTATCGGCGGTGAGCCTCCGCGGGCAGCTTTATAGGATGTGACGAACAGTAACTATTGAATGGCGTTCGTTTAGGAAATCATTTACCATAGTATCAATGGCTTACGATCTCGCGAAATTGCACATTTCAAACTTGGTTCGGCCCGCTTTTGACGCGGCGGTCGCGTTGACCCGTCTCGATGAGCGCATTGCCCGCTCGCCGGTCGGCGCCGGTTTTCTCGAGCGGCAAAATTTCGCCGACGCCTGTGCTTCCCTCTGGATCGACGGCGAACTCGTCCATCTCGAAGACCTCGTCCTCCACGACGCACTTCGCGATACGCGCACCCCCACCCACGAACTCACCATCGCCCACGACGTTCTTCGCACCCGCCGGCGGATCTCTGGGCAGTCACCCGACTGGGCTCTTTCCGCAGACGGTATTCGGGTTTTGCGACAGACATCAGAGATCACGTCGGCCGGCGCGGGTGAGGCGGAGACGGCCGGTGTCATTCGGCGCGCAGCCCCGATTGAACCGGAAGGGGAGGGGATGATGATGATGGCGAAAAAGATCTGCCGGGCATCGACTATGCCGCCATTGATGCAACGCTGGCCCGATCGTCGGCCGCAATCGACGACGCAACCCGGCCTGGCGGGGCCAGAGGCCGCACAACGGCCAGCCGTCCGGAAAAAGACCCGATGATCTATGATCTCGACTGGGACGAAGATGCCCGGCTCGACGAATGGCGCCGTGTGTTGCGCCAGGCCGAAAGCCTGCCGGCGGTGTTTCGGGCGATTGTCGCCCTCGACGCCTGGAACGAGATTTCCGTGCTTCAGCACGCGCCCTGGCTCGGCCGGCTGTTTTGCGCCTCGATCCTGCGGGAAGCCGGCATCACCACCGGCGCCCATCTCGCCGCTATCAATCTCGGCCTCAAAACAATCCCGGTCGATCGGCGCCGCCACCGCGACCGGGAAAGCCGGCTGCTCGCCATCGCCCACGGGTTTTTGGCGGCCGCCGAGGTCGGCATGAAAGAGCATGACCGGCTGGCGCTCGCGAAGACGATGATGGACCGAAAACTGGAGGGGCGGCGGACGTCGTCAAAACTGCCAAAACTGGTCGAGCTTGTGATGGCACGTCCGCTTGTGTCGGCCGGGATGGTGGCGAAGACGCTCGAGGTGACGCCGCAGGCGGCGCGGCGGATCGTGGCGGAACTCGGCCTCAGGGAGATGACGGGGAGGGGAGGTTTCGGGCGTGGGGAATGATCTGATTTGCGTGTTCTGTTCAGGTTGCTGTTCTATCCGCGGCGCCAAATGCGAAAGCTGCCGTGGGTCCGCAGGGTCAACCTATGCGGGCTTCTCCCGGTCGCCCTCTATTCTATAGACGTTGTCCGGCGTCTCCCTGCTTCACCATAGGCCATCTGAATAGATGAACTTGTCGTTTGAGGTGACGTATGGACGGGGAATTTCCCATGAGTTTCAGATTTAAATTGTTGCGGGATAACGGTGGAACAACACAGAGTTATCTAGCGAGGCGATTCCGCTGGAACTCGCTATAGGGGCCTTTGTGGAGGGATGCCGATGAGGATAGATTATGTGGAGATCGCCGGCTTTCGAAGTTTTGGACAAAAAGCAAGCTTCGTACCAATCTATTGCGATCTCACTGCTCTCGTCGGGCCAAACGCAGCGGGCAAGACCGCCTTTCTTCAGGCGCTGTCCAAGATATTCGGTGTCACTCGGGCCCAGCGGACCATCGAACCGTCCGATTTTCATATTGCGCCTGACGAGGATGTCGACGACAAGAAGAGCCGGGCCTTGTCGATCGATGTCGTCATCGAGTTTCCCGAACTGACTAACGGTGATGCGACGCCGGAAACGATAGCGCCGTGCTTCAGGCATATGCTGATTTCACGAGATGACGAGCATCCCGCCTGCAGGATACGGCTGGAGGCGGGATGGGAACGGGATGGTTCGGCCGACGGCGATATCTCTCAAAGTCTTTTCTGGATCGACACGCTCGACGATGACTTCACTGATGAGATGAAGCATCCGGTGTCATCCTCCGACCGCGGGCTTATTCAGCTCTATTACACGCCCGCGACCCGCGACGCGGCTAGCCAGATCCGTGCAACGACCGGGGCATTGGCGGCGCGGCTGCTGCGCGCCATCGACTGGTCCGAGAACGCCAGAAAGGAAATCAACGACGCGACTGCGAAACTCTCAAGCGCTTTCGACGCTGAAGATGCCATCAAGGCCATAGCAAAAGCCCTAACGAACCGCTGGTCCGATCTTCACGACGAAAAGACCGATATCAAGCCGCGCATCAGCCTGATCAGCCGCAGGTTCGAGCAAATCGTTAGCAAGGTTGCCGTTATCTTCGAAAGTGGGCCAGCCGGTCGCGAGCGGGGTCTCGAAGCGCTGAGCGATGGCCAGCAATCCCTCTTTTACTTCGCTCTCGCCGCAGCGGTCTTTGATCTTGAACGCGAAGTCGTCGCAGAGGATGTCGAGGGGTTCTTGACAGAGGATGTTGTCATTCCGGCCTTGACGATCTTTGCAGTGGAAGAGCCCGAAAACCACCTTTCACCGTTTTATCTCGCAAGGATCGTGAGGCAGTTACGCTCCCTGATCGCCAGCGGCAATGCACAGGCGATTCTGTCCAGTCACTCCCCGGCGGTTTTGAGTCGAGTCGAACCCGAGGAAGTTCGCTATTTCCGCCGAACCCCATCGACAGGTACGACCGGCGTCAAGCGATTGAAACTTCCGCGTCCGAGCACTGACGCAGGCAAATACGTGCGGGAAGCGGTGCTTGCGTACCCGGAAGTGTATTTCGCCCGTTTCGTCATCCTCGTGGAGGGGGACTCCGAGCGTATTGTTCTTCCAAGGCTGGCGGAAGCGCTTGATCTCCTTATCGACCCCTCATTCGTGGCGATCATACCGCTCGGTGGTCGTCACGTTCAGCATTTCTGGAAGCTACTCGGCGACCTCAAGATTCCCTATGCGACGCTTCTTGACCTAGACGTCGGACGCGGTGGTGGCGGGTTTGGGCGTGTAAAGACAGCGATAGAAAATTTGATTGGTGTCGGCGTCCCGAAAGCAAAGCTTTTGAAGCTCCGTGATGGTTCCGTGCTGTCGGATCCAAGTTTCGCGCGGATGCATACATGGGTTGCAGAAACCGAGCATGAAAATCTCATCGCCTGGGTTAATTCCCTTGCCGTACATAATGTCTTTTTCTCCGCCCCACTCGACCTCGACCTTTCAATGCTTCAGGCTTTTCCTGCCGCCTACGAGGCAATAATTCCCGCAGGCGGCGGTCCGAAGGAAACGCCGAAACATCCTGCATCTGCTACTGTCCTTGGGACAGCTGGGGAGGGCAGTGCCGCCTACGTTCAGGGCTATAAGGATTACCCGGCACTGTTTGCCGACTACCGCTACCACTTTCTGACCAAGAGCAAACCGGCAACTCATCTCGATGCGCTGAGCAGAATGAACGACAGGGACTTGAGCAAGAACATGCCGCCCGTGTTGCGTGATCTTCTGAAACACGTATCCAATAACCTGCGTCGGGACTGAGACGATGTCGCCAAGACGTATTTCGGCAAAGGATTGGATCCCCGCAGGGTTGGAGTCTCTGGAGGCCAATGCCCTGAAGGTCGTTCGATCGACCGAAAACCGGTCTGTCATCGCGGGGCCAGGTGCCGGCAAGACGGAGCTTCTTGCCCAACGCGCCGCGTTCCTCCTGCAGACCGGCGCATCGCAATCCCCCGCCGCATCCTCGCCATCTCTTTCAAAAAAGATGCTGCAACCAACCTGGCCGCGCGCGTTCGGCAACGCTGCCTACCCGAACATGCCGCCCGCTTCGATTCCCTTACATTCGATGCCTTTTCCAAGGGGCTAATCGATCGCTTCGGCCAGGTCCTTCCAGCAAGCTGGCGGCCAGATCCGGACTACAAACTGATATTTCCGCTATCGGGAGATTACAGGGAATTTCTGCAGCGCGACGTTGGCGCGCCGCCCGACAGTATTGGTCGCTACCGGGACATCCAAGCCCTCTCGGCCGACGCCTTTGTCCGCCATCGCTTGTTCGCAAACCGGCTTGAAGAGACGCCCGCCCAGCCGGCCAACATTATAGAATGGCTTGTGAGCGAATACTGGGCAAAACAGTATAGCGGAAAGAAGACCGCTCTTTCCTTTCCGATGATAGGACGCCTGGTCGAGCTGCTGCTGAGAAGCACGCCCGTAGCACGCAACGCGCTACAACTTACCTATTCGCATGTCTTCCTCGACGAGTTCCAAGATACGACCCAGGTACAGTATGATCTGCTCGAGACTATATTTTGGGGATCAACGACGGTCCTCACGGCCGTTGGCGACAACAAGCAGCAGATCATGCGTTGGGCGATGGCCATGGAGGATCCATTCAAAACATTTGAAAAAAGGTTCGCAGCTCTGCGTGTGCCCCTTTTCAACAACTACCGCTCTTCGCCAGAGCTCGTTCGTATCCAGACAAGGCTTGCCAAAGCAATTGATGCGGACGCGCCCCTCCAGTCTCCAAGGCGAAAGGCACCGTCAGCGCGGATAGCTGTGTGATCTGGAATTTTCGCTCGCCAGAGCGCGAGGCGCATCATCTGGCACGTTTTGTCGCTGGTGAAATGACAACACACAGATTGAAACCGCGCGATATCGCGGTGATCGTGCGCCAGAAGCCGGAAAACTATGCTGCAAGCATGGCACGGGCTTTTGGTACCGGTATACCACTCCGGAACGAGGCAGAATATCTTGATAAAGGCCCCGTCGCCCTTCAGGAACTACTTGCGGAAGAAGTGACGGGGATCGTCATCTCGCTGCTTCGGCTTGCCGCGACTGGCCGGGCCGGGCGTCATTGGACCTGCTGCCTCAAGGCGCTGGCTGCGCTCCGCGGCATCCCTTTCGACGACGACCGTCGCCAGGCGCAGCTGGCAAGCGAACTCGACAGGTTTGTTGTCAAGCTTGGAATCGACAACCCCGAGCCGCTCCGCATCCGGTCGAAAGCACGCGGTCTTATCGACCGGGTGGTTGATTTCGCGGGCAGGGACCGCCTCGTTGCGCGCTATCCGGCTTATGGTCAGGGCGGATGGCTGGACAAGATCCTTGATGCCTTTGCCTTTCACCTCTCGCGGTCGTCTGGGGATGCAGACGATTGGCGAGCCGCGCTCGACGTCTTCGAAGGTACTGATGCGGTCCCGCTCCTGACGATCCACAAGAGCAAGGGTCTCGAGTATCATACAGTCATTTTCGTCGGTCTCGATGATAGCGCCTGGTGGAGCTTCGATAAGGATGCAAAGGAGGCGACAGCTGGCTTCTTCGTTGCGTTCACGCGCGCCAAGCAGCGCGTCGTTTTCACTTATTGCGCTGAACGGGGCCCCAAAGATCTGATCGCACCGCTCTACGACCTCCTTACTGAGGCCGGCGTCCGAACGACTGACATTGCTTGAGGCTCTGCGCATGCGATTGCGTCCAGAACAGGTTGAAGCCACTACTGAGCTCTACGTTGAACGCCTCCTCAACGAGCTCATCAAGGCGCCGCATTATAGGTAAGCTAGTTTGCACTGCCACAGGGGCAGGTGCTGGATGCCAATACCACAACCCGCTACCGATCGGGCGTACGCAAGCGTTTAGCGTGCAGAGCCTCCTCAATGACTTGCACTTCCGACGGGGTCAGTTGACAACGGAATCGAACGCACATTTGAAAAGTCTTTAGCCTGAACTCTTTATCGTCGCGATGGCACCCAAAAGCTCTAGGAGCCTTCGCTCGTCTTCTTTGCTTCCATCCCAAAGTGTAGCGAGACTTTTCGCAAGCGCATCGCTAAGCAACAAGCCGCCCGGATGTGGCTGAAGTCCCAAAGTGATGCAAATTTGCATGACATTTGAGTTGATGGATGAGAATTGCCCCATGCAAATCCGGCTTGTTTGGCTCTGCTCGACGCACGCCATTTCAGCTAATGCAGCGATAGAAAGGCCCATTTCAATCCGTCGCGATTTGATCGCGCCAGTGAGCCTCTTCTGCGCTACGGGATTGAGTTTCATGTAAAATCACATATACTTAATCGTAGGGTTTTTCAAGGAAGCTGGGTACATGGTTGATCAAACGGAAATCTGCTTCTATCGAGCCAACGAAAAGCCCTTTGGGCCGCTGAGCAATCTTTATCGCCGCAGCATTTCTTTCGAGGGAGAGGTTTTCGTAACCTCAGAACATGCCTATCAGGCCGGCAAGGCCCGTAAGCCCGCTGTACGCAAATGGCTCATGGAGGCACCGAGCCCGGCACTTCTCGCCATGGCAGCTCACGGTCTTTACTACTGGGACGTCAGTCCGGGATGGTCGAAGACCAAGTTCGACAGGATGCGTGGCGTTCTCTATGCCAAGTTCACCCAGCATCCAGATCTGAAGGCGCTGTTGTTGTCCACCGGGGATGCTCGGCTGGTGGAGACTGCGACCGTCGACAATGAGGTCAACCGGCTTTGGGGCGAAGTGAACGGTGTGGGCAAGAACATGCTTGGCGTCCTGCTCATGGAGCTTCGAGAAAAGCTTCGCGACGAAAAGGAGAGGTGTGCTTGGTCGCCGCTGAGTAGTCCGGGAATTACTTCGTGTGAAGAAGCGAGCGGACGTAGGACGCGCCGCGCTGCTTGAACAGGCCGCGCGCACCTGCATAAGCGCAATTTGCGGCCGCAAGACGCTGGCCCGCAACAACACCTGCAACGATCTGGCTGCCATTCAACTCGTCAAAACAAACGTCCTCATGAAGAAGCCAGTCGATGATTCCGACGCTGACCATGTCGCCGGACCCGCAGGTGTCGCGCACCTCGCTCGCGTCTACTGCGCCACACCAGATCCGCGATGACCCGTCACGGACCTCCAAACCCGATGCACCATGCGTAACGATCTCGATACAATCCACTGCCATCCCGTCGAGCTCGTCGTCCAGACGATCGCTGGAGTATTTTAGGATGGTTACGAGTGCCAATGCCTGTTCGAACAGATAGCCGTCGCCGATTTCCGACGGCTCGAAGAATACGACCGC
Source organism: Terrirhizobium terrae (assembly GCF_030323265.1). Classification (GTDB taxonomy): domain Bacteria; phylum Pseudomonadota; class Alphaproteobacteria; order Rhizobiales; family Rhizobiaceae; genus Neorhizobium. The sequence continues at coordinate 600,572 of NZ_CP104991.1, read as the reverse complement.
GCCACCTGATCGAGCGGCCTGCATGGCCTTGAAAATGCTGTCGGAAAGGCGGTCGGCATAAAATACCGTACAGTCATGTAGAAGAGGCAATGCTTCGGCGAGTTCGGGTTCACCGATCGGTTCATAGCGGGGAAGATCGGTATCCGTTTCGGGGCATATGAACGAAAACCCATGGACACCAGAAACGGTGTCTAGTTTTTCCGCGAGAATTGGAGACCTTAGCTCGGGACGGCGATGGATGTGCTCCACGATCGCACCCGCCTCGCAGAACTCCGTCATCAGCCTCTCACCGGCAAGGTCGAGCCCAAGGCGCAAAACTGGCGCGACATCCCTCTGTAGCATGGCAAGCGATACGAGAACATTCCCACATGAGCCGCCAAGGCTCTCCTCGGCAAAATGACCATCCTGGTACAATCTGTCGAGGACGGTGAACCCTGTGCCGACAACCTGCGCTCGACGCTCGTGGCTTGCGCCCGAGTGCGATGTGGGTCTAGCTCCAGTTTCTGTCCAATATGAGCGATGCGACATCGATTTTCATCCCTTTGGATCCGTAAGGCTTCAAGGCACGCAACAGTTCCAGAAGTGCGTCCGGGCCTAATAGATGATCTCCGAAAAAAGACCAGCATCCATTGGCCAGGCCGCAGACGTCTCCCACACTTATACCATGGGGCGTTGCCAAAATCGCATAGTCATTTCCGCTTCGCGACCCGCTATCCCCGACACAAAGAACGGCAAACCCGTCGTCGATCTCTGCGGCGATCGCATGTATGGCCGTCAGTTTGGTCGTGGATGAAGGTATAACATCGAAACTATGCGCCGAACTTGTCAGGCGCAGCCGTCCGTCGGCAATAGGCGGGCAGGCCTGCACCTCAACCGCGAAGGTCTGTGCATCCTCCAAAGTGTCCTTCTGAACAGTTATTTGAACGCCGGCATCCAGTGACGGGGGTGATGAAAAGACCTTCATTGGCTTTCAGCCAAGCAATGGCCTCGTCGATCGCGGGGTCAGCCGGTGGGCGCTCCGCTCTTATGTCGATATCAAGCGGGCGGGTATATCCGCCGTTATAGTAGGCGACGGTAACGGCCGAATGGAACTCTGGCCGCAAGACTTGTCTCAAATCCTTACCAGCGGAGCTGCCTCGACCTGTCGCAATCGCGACTTTCATACCCCGGACAACAATCTCTCAAGCTCACGGATGAGATCATCTGCCGGAAGAGAGTAACGATCCGCGGTGCGCACGATCGTACCATCATAGTCGAGGACAACCCCACCGAAGGTGGCCTCCGAGAGACCGTTGAGCCAGGCCCGCCGAGCCTCGTCGAGCAAAAGATGCTGTGACGTGGGGTCGTCATGCCTAAACACCGCTGCCCTCTTGTGGTCGATCGGCGGCTGAAGATCGGCCGATAGCGAAAGAAGCGCCGGGTCGTCATAAATCTCCTTCGCATAGGATCCTATCGGTGGTCGGCCAGGATCAATACCGACGGCCTGCCCCATAGCCTCGATGATGACGAGAGCGTCGATAATGCCAAGCGCATTGGCAAGCCGGCCCGACCGGCCAAAGTCGACCTCAACGATCCTGAGGTCATCGGGTAGCAGGCATTTGAGTGCCCCCAGACCGCCCGACTGTCCTGCCCTGTCAGGGCAAGCGCGATCGACGAGGCGCTGCGCTGATGGATCCAGGCATGCCGACCATGCGCGAAATTTCGAAAATCGGTCGTTTGGACTGGGCAAATTCCGGATTCCCACAACGAGGTGTCGATCAGCGTTGCGACTGTTTTGACCTGCGGGTCGGCAAAAACCAGCACCGTATCTGAGCCGGAAAGCGACCCGAAACGATTGCGTAGTAAGGTGCGACTATCGTCAGAGAGCCTTTCCTCCACGCCGGCGCGGTAGCTTTCCCTAAGAGCTTGGCCAACCGGCTCACCGCTTGCAAGGTCGCTTGCCAATAGGAGCGCCGTTGTCGTGGCGACAAGGGAGTGGGTTGCCAGGTAACCATCCTTTGCGTCCGCAACGGGCACAACGTGGATCTGGCCGCCCGCGGCGCGCGATTTCGTGACAGCCAAGCCTTCCGGGTTTCGTGTGACCAGCTGGATGGAGCGTGCACGCCGCTTGATGGCGGTTTCGACGGCTGCCAGTACGTCGGCATTATCGCTGCTTGCGGAGAAAAGCCAGATGTCAAAGTCGGCTATGTTCGCCGCTCCCAGCACGAATTGCATAGGTGTCTCGACTGAGGTTCGGGCGCTAAACAACGTTTCGCGGCAACGCGCGAAATAGTCGGCGGCGATCGCCGAGCCACCCGATCCAACGGCGATCGTCGGACGGTCGCGACCGTCCTCGAGCCCTCTGGCCAGCGCCATCGCGTCAGAGGCGAGGCCAAGCGCCACCGTTCCGATGACGCCGTCCAATTTCTCGCTGAAGCGGCCGCTCATATCTCTTCCGTTCGAACAAGATCGCCATAATCGCCGTAGGCCGGTCCCGAAAGAAGAACATGAACCATCATGTCCTCACTCTCATCGCCGGAGCTCTCAGGCGTGTTGAATTCATAGCGGACCGTCTCAAGGTACTGGACTGTAAGCTCGTGTTCGATGGCCGCCATCAATGCACCCGCGGCCATTACCTTACTCCCTATCGGTGACAGGATGACCCGTGGTTCGAAAGTACCCTTGACCGTCTTGTCATAGCGCTCCTTAAGGGTGGAGAGGGTTCTGTAGCAATCAAGCGGATTGCGTTCTGAGACATAGACAAGATCGCGCGGATCAACCTGCCATTCATTGACGAGCTCGTTCTCGTACTCGCCGATGAGGCCGTCGGCTCGCCGCGGATCGCGAGCCGGGAAAGGCACAACGGGGCAGATTTTGTAGCATTCACCGACAGACAGGCCGATTTTCGTCAAAGCCGCCTTGCGGCCTTTGGCAAGTTGAGGATCCAAATCTGCGCCGGTTCCAGAACGCCCTCCAGCCTCTCCGAGCCGGAAAACCCCTTGACGGGCATTGGCCGTTCGGCCGGCTCGGCGACGATATTGTCATCAAGCTCTGGGTTCGACACGATCAGTAAATGAAACGCACGGCCAGCATCTTCGCATTCCGAGAGCAACATCTTGGCGGCCGGAAAACCGATACCGATTGAAAGCGCGCTCATGTCCAAGACTATATCGGTTACCTCGGGGTCAATGACATAGTCGCGAAGCTCTTTGGCGATGCGCGGTCCTCCAACGGCTGCTCCGTCGTCGCCAAAGACGTCGATGCGGAGGAACTCGCAATTCGGGACCAGAGCTTTTAGCGCCTCGGCATTTTCGTCCGCGCGCGCGACCAGGGCTGCGTCAGGTTGGCCGCGCTCCTCGCGAACGAAGATACCGCTCAACCTCGGTCCAAGCACCTCAGAAAGCATGGTCGCGATGCGTCGCGATCGGGGATCGAAACCAGCCGCGCCGACCAACAGGCAACGGCGTTCCTCCTCGCCAAAATAGGATTTTATGAAGCCTTCGACCTCGCCGTCGAAATGCGTGATGCAATTGCTCCAATGGCTTCTCATTCAGTTACTCGCTTCGTAAAGGTAGCCGATCCGCTTCTCAAGGAAGCCACCGCGTTTGAAGGTCAGCCCATGAGCAAGGCAGACCGTGCCGGAAAGCTCGATGAGGCACCAGGATCTGCCACCCTGGCCATAGCCACGCCGGACGATGATTGCTCCGTTGGCGAGGGCATGCTTCAAGACAATAGCGAGGTCGCTTTCGTTTCGTAAAAGTTCCTGGATTTCTTCTTCCGGTATGCCGATCGCGTTAGCACCCGCGCCAAGCCGGGCGTTGGGTGCCCGCGAAACCTCGAGGCACTCGTTGGCGATAGCGTCGACTAGAAGCCGCACGCGTCTTGCGAAGGCGAAGGACCATCCGTCCATAATTGACTTCGCTTTTTCTACCAGGGCGCTCTCCTGCGCTGCAGCGTTGAGCCCCGGGTTTTTGCCACGGATTACCCGCGTCTCCATCCGTGCGACTAGGGCTCCGGCAAACTGGAGAAATAGCTCCGCATTCTCGTTGCTCGCGTCGCAAAGATCAGAAATTCCGTAGTGATAGGGTCGCTTCAGGCTGTCGCTGAGCTGAAATCGAGCAGCCTCGGCAACGCCGGCATCTGCCTTCAAAGGCGATTTCGGATCCGGATCGAAGTCTTCGAAAAGCGATGGCGTCATATGCTGCACACGATTTGCATAACGGTGCATGAGGATGCGCGCCATGGACAGATGGACTTCCTCACCCTTGTCATAGGATTGCGAGCCAGCAAGATGTTCGGAAACAAGCGCGTCTATCTCCTGCCGTCTGGTTGGTGTGATGCCAAGCTTGATCTGTTCCTTCTCAATGACGGAAGCCAGTTCCTTCAAGCGACCGGAGGGGAGCGACGGGGGCTCGCTCGGGAGCAGTGCGGCAAAATCGGCGTTTCGGTTTTTGAGAGACTGCACCAACGGCAGGTAGCGATTGGCCATGTCAAGAGCCATGGTTCGAAACTGCCGACGTTCCGCGCCACGTTCCGAATGACCTTGCATGCGAATATCGACGAAGTCTCTCCCCGTCGCCAGATTGTGCGTCTCCTGGCTTCCTGGTGCACCAAGCACTGCTCCGGGGCTTAAAGCATCAAGCCGCATCATCAGCCAGCGGCCAAAGCGGATCTCACGGCGTGACAACGCCGCGAATATGTCGTCCCTCTGGTCGGGGTGCAGCGCGTGGACGTCGTCCAGCATCACGAGGGGGCTGAGCGACAAAGTCTCGCCCTGCCATTCGATCTCGATGGCCTTGATTGCCTCGAATGGCTGATAGGGCGAAGTCGCTGCGAGCGGCAGATTCTCGAGGGTCGGCGGCCGCAAGCCTGCGGCAACCGAATAGATCGCCTTCTGAACCTCGAGCGCCCGATCGCGGATACCTTGCGCCGTCAGACCGCCAATCTGGTCTATCTGAGCCTCTGACGCTTCACGGGCAATGAAGCGGATGTCGTCGAGGCCACGGCGCCGGTTGGCCGTAAGATTGCGGAGAAGGCCAAGCATGGCGCGCGCCTGGACAAGCCATAGCGCAAGCTTTGTTTTGACGGCGGGTTCATACGGTAGTTCCCAAAAGTCGCGGTAGTCGGACTCCATAGGAACGCGCACGGCCGCTACGCGTGGCTTGCCATCCTCGAGGAAGCCCGCGTCCGCGAGCGCTCTGGCGAGGCCCCGGTGATTTTCGGTGGACAGATCGCGCATGATCGCCTCCACCATTTTGAATTCCGCGAGCGTTGCCAGCATCGTCTTGCCGCTTCCAGGCTCGCCAATGATCCGGACCGGAAGCTCGAACATCGCCTCCTTATGTTCGCTCTTTGCGAGAAATGTTGTCAGCGGAGCGGGACTGACGATCGCCAGGAACGAGGCGTCGTCGCGTACATATTCCGTAGCTCGGCGAAGGAATGGATTAGCCATGTGTTATCCGTGACGGTCCCTGCGACGAAACAGGGGCTCCATCGGGCGGCCAAGCTTGCCGCTTGTCTCAGCCCACAGAATGGAAAGGCTGTTGTTTGGCGTGTTGTGCTCAAGAACGAGCGGAATGGCGCAATCGGCATAACCGAACTTCATGTGGCTCTGCCCAGCCTCGTCACAATGTTTCTTGAGGCGCTGGTAGAGCTGGTCGTCATAATAATCTTCACAAAGGGAGAGCATTGATGCGTCGTCGGGCTGGGTGAGTTTCAGGCGATTTGGCAGAAGGCATCCTTCGGTAATATCGACCTCGGCAAATGACTTCGCGCCCCAGTTTATGCTGGCATCGGCGACCCGTTCCCTCAATGCCAGACGCGCTTGGTCCGTCGAGATGTAGTGATGAATATGAAGCTTGTAATCGTCAGCGATCGGAAAGCCTTTTTCTTCTCGCGCTTTGCAAATCATGTCGTTGAACTTCGTAAGCTTCCCTTTCCATACACCATCAATCTGGCGGATGAATGTCGTACCCGATGCCGTAAAGTCGTCAATGAGGTAAACATTGTCGAAGCGGGCGTCCTCCCCTGCTCTTTGCGCAACTCCTTGCCAAGTTCTTCCCACTTCTCACGGCCGATATTCATCATGGGAACGATTTGTTCTTGGGAAAGGCGGCCAGCATTGGCGCGCCGAAGCACATCAATACGGCTACCGTCGCTGAGACCGATGAATAGGGAGCGCCGGAGCACGCGGTTGAATGCTTCGACGCCCTCCTTGCGCCCCCATACCTCGTACGGTTTTATGCCTGCCTCGTTTGCCGCGGCCTTGCGCAGGAATGGCGTGACAGTTTCCGGAACAAAAATTTCGATGACCCGCTGCATTTCGGCTGCCGAAATGTAGACGAGCCGGTGGCGGACGAATTCGTAGGCTGTTCTGCGGTCATTCTGGTCGAACTGTCGAAGCCATGTTGCAAGGCTTTCGAAGAACCTGGCGCCTGCTCTAAAGTCCGCATAGCCGTCATATTTGATCGAGGACATCAATTGCAGCCAGCCATACTCTGCTGTTGCTTCATCATTGTCCCACTGCATAAGTTCTGCAATCAAGTTCAAGCCAAGTGTGCTGATCATTCGTATGCGCTCACCTCATCTTGAGAACGCTGCGCACGTTGCGTTGATCTGCGATTGTTCCCACCCGACGGAAAGCTTACACAAATTCGCGACGGGCTCTAGTGCAAGTTGCGGATACCAGAACCCTTTTTGGTTTTTTAAGGTGGACTTACGGGGCGTTACTGCACTCGATCGTCGCTGTCATCCTTCTGCAAGCACGATTCCTCGCCTCGGAACAAAGAACTTCGCATCGGCGATCTCGCGCAGTGGGCCGTCAGCTTCCCGCCCTCTACGGGCAAAGCTAGGACCAAGGGAAGAATGAACGGGCAGCGTTGACGTTGCTCGAAGAATTTCAAAGCGTTAGTTTTTCTTCATAGCAGGGTCGTCGGTTCGTATCCGTTCAAGGCGTACGACATGGCCGCCTGCAAATCAGCAGCTCTCGTCTTACTGGTGAATACGGCGCCGACCCCGACAAGAACGGGCCGATCAAATCCGATATTATACTTGCTTCGCCCAGCTTGCTCAAGCTGCCGGCCCATCGCCTTTCGTCATTTCGCGCTTGGCCTCGCGGCGCGCAAGTTCCAGGATCTCGTCTGAAACAAGGTCGTCGAACAGAATGACATCGGCAGCCTGAAAGACGCGGACGGCCTTCAGCGTCAGCAGTGCGGCGTCACCTAGGGCAGCGGTCCTGCGCGGATGTCGCAAGGTGCGCGGCTTCTTCAAGGTGACGGCCTCGCTTTTCGCATCCGCCGGCGACTGGAAGGCGCGGTCAACAAACCGTTCCCAGAAGGTCCGCCGTTGCGGACCGGTCGAAAGTCGATCGTTGATCGTTTTACGCAGTCGTTGAGCCATTTCCGCCCAGCCCTTCAGGGAAAGCGGCAGCAGCGTTTCGATTCAGCCGAGTTCCACCCCTTGATGCGATCAAAAAACCAGCTGAACGCTCGTTGCTTGCGGCCCCACGCCCTCTGGAACTGGGACAAGCGTTTTGTTGTAATCGGTGTTGAGGACCAAATTCGGCCCTTTGGACAGACGCAAGCGCCTTACGACTATTGCGGTATAGGCGGATGCATCTGCGACCTTATTATTGGCGTCTACAATGAGGTTCCCGTTGGCAAGATAGATTGTTCCGAGGAGCTTTCGGGCCTTGTTGCTAGTGATGACGAAGTCGGTTTCCGCAGATGATCTATCTTGAAAGGTAACGAGCCCTGCAAGAGGACCAGTCACAGGAGCTTCGATATCAACCTGAGAACTGCTGCCGAAAATCATTCCGGCGTTTTTGCCCGTGAAATAAAACCCGACGCCCTTGCCTTCGACGATTGAGCTTGACTCGATCACCAACGGACCATCTTTGATAATATAGACCCCGGGCTTCAAGGAAACCTGCGAAGCGGCTGTTATGCTAAGGCCTCCGCAATAAGTGCCGGGTTGAAGGGTGCCGATGTAGTGCTGGTATGCCGCGTCGGTTTCACGGCAAGGTCCGATAGAAGGCGCCGAGCGCGCCGCCAACGGATCGGCGACTTCAGGACAGTCTGTCAACGGTTTTTGATAGTTGTAGTTTCTGGACATCCCCGCAAAGCCGCCTGCTGAGCATGACAGTTGTGCAATAAGGCTGGCGTTTCCGGTCGAGGTAAGACCACTAGCGCTAACAGAATTGGAATAGACCGAACATTTCGGAGCAGAGACCACAGCATTTGTCTCTAACGAAACGGTAGCGTTGTCGGCTCTGTGGAGCCCGATGACGCAGATGTTCGTGGCGTTGTTGGTTCGTGCTGCCGAAGATACTCGGATCTGCGGGCTGCCGGCGAAATATCCAACCACGAAATAGGGATGGTGGTCCTGCTCGAGCGTCACCGTAACCTGCTTGTTTGTCGAATTTACCTCGACGTTCGCTTTGACGGTGCCTTCCGCTCCGGATCGTTTGTGTGCCTCAACGTACCCATTCACGATAGAAACTGCAGCTGCAATCGACCAGCCATTCAATGCTGCTTCCTTGGCTGCTCCAAGCGCTGCCGAGTCGGCGATGGCTTGAAGATCGGTCTTATGCCCCATGAACGCGCTCACATCGATCGCTCCGCCAGCAATGCCGATCAGCATGGGAGCGAGGATCCCGGTCATCATCGCCATATGACCACGTGTGCACTGCAGAAAGCAGCCTAAGCGGAGCCGAACCGGGACAAGCATCATGCGACCTGCGCCTCGGGGTGGGCAAGAAGGGCTGCAACCGCGTCCGCCGGTACTGGGCGAGAGAACAGGAATCCCTGCACCCGGTCGATGCCGGCGCGACGAACCTCGCTGAGTTCCTCAAGGGTTTCGACGCCTTCAGCGACAGAGATCAGTTCTAGGTCACGTGCGAGCCCTGCCACGGCGTGCAAGAACTTGCGGGTCACCTGATCACGTGGAGCGGCTTCAATGATCGAGCGGTCCACCTTGATTTCGGAAAACGGACAGAGCCGCAGGAGTTCGAAGCTTGATGCGCCCATACCGTAATCATCAAGCGACAGCTTGAAGCCGGCCATTCTCAATCGGGTGAGAGCTTCGACTAGGCGTGAGGGATCTTTAGGGAGCGACTTCTCGGTCACCTCAAAGCAGAGGTTACGCGGATCGAGCCCGAGGTCGACAACTGCTTCCTGAAGCTGCGCGACGACTTGCGGCTGTTCGACCACCGACGCATCGAAGTTGATAGAGACGTCCGGGCTGAGCTGGCTTGTGGGCCAATTTTGAAAATTCCTCATCACCTTCCCCGATATCTCCAGGGACACTGCCGTCAGATCCTCTAGGCTTTTGATGGAAGTGAATAGTTGCGCCGGGCCGTGGACGCGACCGTCGCGCGCGGTGAGACGAATGAGCGATTCAAACCCTGCCAACCGATTCTGTCGTCAAGTCATATTGAGGCTGAAAATACGGTGTCAACTCGAAGTCAGCGTCAACCAGAGTTCCCAGTCGCGACGCGACGGGTTTTGTAGCTGCCGATTTCGCCTTCATCAACATCTGGGAAACACCGTCTAGTGTTAGAGGCTTCCGCAAAGCTCCTAGAATAGAGATGCCCAGCATCTTTCCCATCGCTTCTGCAGACCGAAGAACTGACGGGCTCTCGCCGCTGGATATGACGATGTTGCCGGCAAACCCGGTTTCATGTGCGCCGCGCATAAAAGCAAGCCCGTCGACATCAGGCATGTTCAGATCCAGAAAAACGAGTTGCGTGTCGCGTGCGTCGCTCGCGAGAGCTTCAAGCCCTACACTGCCAGACGACGCTGTCCGCACCGTTCCCGATGTCAAGGTCGACAGGATGCTGGTCGCCACGACAGCGTACATTGGATCGTCGTCAACAATCAGGCAATTTATCTCGTGTGGCATGATAAGCCTCCTGTGCCCGAACAGACAGGAGAAACGATAAGGAGTCGTTACATTGGCCCCTACGAACCCGCACTAATCACCCGTAAGTGGTTGCTCATGTTGACCTTAGTCAAGGAATGGATGCGATATTCCTAAAAAGAGGATACCATGAAGCTTGAACGTCCAATCGCTGCGCGCATCACCCGTATTGTTCTTTCCGCTGTGGCTACCGGCATCAGCGTGAGCGTCGGCGTGTTTCTGGTATCAGATTTTCGGCAGGCGATGAGGGCGGAAGCATCTCGATATCAAAGCGCGGCGTTCGCATTTGCCGCCGCATCGAGCGATGGCGTGGCTGAGCGTGATGTCCGTAAAGTGCTTGAGGTCATCCGGGGCGTCCGCAATCTGCCAGAGGTGACCTATATCGCGGCATCGGATCAAGAGGATCGCGTCATTGCAGAAATAGGTGCAGGCGCTCGGTTAGTGAAGCAATCCGACTTCTGGTGGACAGTGCCGACAACGATCGAGGTCTTGGCCGACGTACAGAAGTCAGGCGCGCGGGTGGGTTCAGTCGTCATGCGTGCGGACGCTCACGGAGTGGTGGACCGCTACTTAAGCGCCGCATTCTATGCCGCCTTGCTGGGTGTCGTCCTCGTCGGGACAACGGCGATCATTGCGAGAAGACAAGTTGGGAAAGTTGTTCGGCCGCTGCAGGAATTGTCCGAGCAATTTATCGACATCGGTAAGCGCTCCGATCTCAGACGTCGATTGAAGAAGGAGCGCAATGACGAGGTCGGTGTGCTGGTCGACGCGTTTAACAAGATGTTTGGCCACATTGATGAGCGCGATCGTCAATTGCAACGTCACCGGGAAACCCTAGAAGAAACGGTCGAGGCACGAACTGTTGAGCTCCGCGTCGCCAAAGATGAGGCGGACGCGGCAAATGCGGCCAAGTCGACCTTCCTTGCAACGATGAGCCACGAGATCCGCACTCCGATGAACGGTATGATGGTGATGGCCGAGATGTTGTCGGCCGCGCCATTGTCGCCACGCCATCAGCGGTATGCCGAGATCATCACACGGTCCGGCAAGAACCTTGTGCATATCATCAACGATATCCTGGATTTCTCGAAAATCGAATCCGGCAGGATCGAGCTCGAGGAGATTGCGTTCTCTCTCGACGCCGTGATCGAGGATGTTGCTAGCCTGTTTGCGGAACGGGCGCGCGAAAAAGACTTATCACTTGGCATATACATCTCACCTGACGTGCCGATCACCGTGCTTGGTGACCCTGTTCGCCTGACCCAGGTCGTCAGCAATCTCGTGAATAATGGGTTGAAGTTTACCGAAGCTGGGGGTGTCTCAATTTCGGTGAAAATGGATACAGAGAGCGACCGCCTGACTATAGCGGTCGCGGACACAGGGATCGGCGTAGATCCAGACCAGGTCGGCAGGATCTTCACGCGCTTTTCTCAAGCGGATTCCAGCATCACCCGCAAGTTTGGTGGTACGGGCTTAGGCCTGTCGATATCCAAGCAACTTACCGAACTGATGGGTGGCGCGATTCACGTGGAGAGCCAAGTCGGAAGAGGCTCAGAGTTCATCGTCACAATTCCTGTCGAAACCATCGAACAAGCAAGCCCAGTCATGTCACACCGAGCCTTATCCGTTGCTCTTTATGATGACGATGGAGTATCGCGCAGAGCTGTTACGCAGGCGCTGGAAGCACGGGGCGTGCGCGTGGTCAACACGGCGAGCGAAGATTGCGACGCGATCTTGATCCGCTCAGGCGGCTCCTGTGACCTGTCCGATATCTCCTCAGCAGCGCCGGTTGTGCTACTACGCCCGTTTGCAGCCACCTCTGTTCCAATGCCGAGTGGCCTGAAGGTAGTCGCCGAGGTTCCACTTCCGGTCTCCCGAATGTTGATTGATCATCTATGTCGCGCTATGGAGGAGCGCAACCTTTCGAGCCTCAATCTTGCATCTCACAGCAGCACATTGAGCACGGTTCCTGATCTTCGGCACCTAAAGGCGCTTGCGGTCGATGACGTCGCAGTCAATCGCGAGGTTCTTGCCGAAGCCCTGAGAACATTCAATATTCAATGCGATCTTGCCGAAACCGGCTCCGAAGCGATCGCGCAGGTCCGCTCCAAAACTTATGACGTAATTTTCATGGATTGCTCGATGCCCGGCATGGACGGGTTTGAGGCCACTCGTGCAATTCGTGATCTTGAGATGGATGTAGGTCGTCGGCCCGCCGTTGTCGTGGCGTTGACAGGTCACGTCATGGGACGAGATGGCGGCGAGTGGAAAGATGCAGGAATGAATGGCTTTCTCTCGAAACCTTTCAGCATTGGACAGCTGACGGCGATATTGCGTGATCTCGATAACGTGGACCTTGGGCCGGAGGACGAGGCTGCGGACGACGAGCCACTCCTCTCGAGCGAGACCTTAACTATGTTCGACAGCATCCATGCAAGCACCGGGACAGATATCCGCAGTAAGGTCTTCACCATGTTCAGCGCCGAAGCTTTAGACGCATACCGACTGGCTATTGCGGAAATCCAAAGTCACGGAGACGATGCCAAACGTTTGGTCCACGTGTTGAAGTCCAACTGCACCAGTGCTGGCGCAGCTAAGGCGGGCTCGATCTGCCAGGAAATCGAGACGACCCTGGCATTAGGGGACACACCACCACAAGCTCGCTTGGAGGAACTCGAAAGAGTTCTCTTAGCGACCTTGGTTGCGATGCAAAGTATCGGGAGCACTATGGAAGTCTCTGCCGCGTGATTGCGGATGAGACACATCTTTAAGCTTGTTTCCTTCTTGGTGCAGCGTTGGGTTGCATGCCCAACTGACTCGATTTCCGAGGGTGATGGCTCGCATGACGCGAGTAGTACTGATGGTTGACCAAGGTAGCTTCTTCGCCGAGCTTGTCCCTAACTCAACACATATCAAGCTCTTGGCTGCGTGTGTTGCGGGCTCTGCGCCCAGCCGGTTGATCCCGAACATCGTTCGAACGAGGCGCTGGGGCCGTTACTCGAGGGCGAGGGGATGCAATCGCGCATTTCCAAGGGCTCGTCAGCCAGTCGGCCAGCAATGGATCGTTCGGATAAAATCAGCTGCGTGGCCGATACCGGTTGCTCTCGCGTAATTCGTCCGTGAGATCTTGTTTGCTCGCCACTTACAAATGAGTTTTCAGCGAGCAACGCTCCTGACTGACCTGGGCAGTTCGATGTAATCCACCTTCTCTCAGCGTTCGAAGCAGGCACTATTGCGACGAGGACAAAGCGGAATATCGGGGGTGTCCTACAGCGCGACGATCAAGCCTCGGAATTCCATGCGTGGCCGTAGGGATTTTGATCATGGCCATGTTTAAGGCGGATCGATCCAATGTTTGTTCCATATCCGCGGAGAGATGCGACCTTTGTTAGCCGCCTACTAAGCCCTTCGAGCGGCGCGATCAATCATGGCTGCGGCCAGCATTCCGAGCAGAAGCATCGCGGGAACTGCGACAACGGCAACCCACATACCGGTTTCTGTCGCGCCGAGGAATGCGGCGACAAGTGGCCCGACAAATGATCCAAGCAGGGCGGAAAGAACCGCGACCGTGGCCCCTGCTCTTAACCCGACCAACAACATTCCGCTGATAGCAATAAGATAAACCATGCTCCACACCATTTGGGTACCTCCGGCCCTATCCATGCCGGAAACAGTTTGGTAAAAAGTGAATTTGGTGGTGCTTTTGCAGTCTACGAAGCAAATTGAGCGCGTGATTCTGCGCGCAGTGTGCCGATCCCTCGTCGCGATTACCAGAAAGTTGGGGGCATCATCGGATAAAACGCTCGGAGGAGAGCCTAGGGGGCGGCCCGGTCTGCGATCAATCGTCCCGAACAGCGGCATCACAGCGCCCGTCGATGTATTTTTATTCTCTGTCCGTTCAGACCGCACTTCGACGAATGTTAGTCTCTTGCGATGAGGAAACTGCGCGCTAGGCGCAGAGATGTGCGCCGGGCCGAAGTCTTTCCGGGAGCCTTGCCAACCGCTGCCACCGGAATTGGTGTGAGATCGCATGGTGGGTGGTTCGCATCCAACTAAGACTGATGACGGGTAGAGAACAGCTCTTCTGCCTTGACCGATGGGGACGGAACGTCTTCCAGCCATTGGAAACCTCAGTTCTATTCGAAGATGGTCAAAATTCTTCCCAGCTATCGGCGGCGGCTGCCGTGGCCGCACCGCCGCCACCGGTGAAGGCCTTTGCGATCTTGCCGACCATGCCGCGCGACGGCGAGGCTTTTGGTGTGGAGCGAGAAGAAGCGGCCATAACGGCGGCGGTCTGGCGCAGGGCCGATGCCGGATTTGTCGAGGCGGCATTTTGGCCGAGCTGGAACTGGCTGATCAGTTCGCGCAGGCGTCCAGCCTCAGTTGCCAGCGTTGCGCCGGCTGCATTGGCTTCTTCCACCATAGCCGCGTTCTGCTGGGTCACCTGATCCATCTGGTTGACGGCGGTGTTGACTTCCGACAAGCCGACCGATTGCTCGCGTGAAGATGTGGCGATCGAGTCCATATGCTGGTTGATTGTGATGATGTGCGCTTCGATCATACGCAGTGACTCGCCGGTATCCTTGACCAGCTTGACGCCAGTTCCGACTTCGACAGAGGACTTGCCGATCAGTTCCTTGATTTCTTTGGCAGCCTTAGCGGAACGCTGAGCGAGCTCGCGCACTTCCTGGGCCACAACTGCAAAACCCTTGCCGGCCTCGCCAGCGCGGGCGGCCTCGACACCGGCGTTGAGAGCAAGCAGGTTGGTCTGGAAGGCGATGTCATCGATAACGCCGATTATGTTTGTAATCTGGCCTGACGATTCCTCGATACGGCCCATGGCCTGCACAGCATTGGCAACGACGGCACCCGACTGGCGAGCGCTTTCATTGGCCTGGATTGCCACCGTGCGTGCCTCTTCGGCGCGCTTTGAGGAATTGGAGACGTTGACAGTGATCTGATCGAGGGCGGCAGCTGTTTCTTCCAGAGAGGCGGCCTGCTGTTCGGTACGCTTGGAAAGGTCATCGGCGCTCTGGCTGACTTCGCGCGAACCGCTGTCGATCGAGTTTGTAGCCTGCGAAACTGAGCCCAAAGTGTCGCGCAGTTGTTCTACGGTGGAATTGAAATCTGCGCGAAGGTTTTCGAAATCGGTGGCGAACGGACGGTTGAGCTGGAAGGTTAGGTCACCAGAAGACAAGTGTTTGAGACCGGTTGCGAGACCGTTAGTAGCTTCCGCCATCTGCTCGGTGCGGGTACGCGCTTCCTCGGTGTTGAGGCGGCGCTGTTCCTCGGTCAGGTTGCGCTGCTCGTCGGCCTGGCGCTCTAGTTCCTTCGTTTTAAGCGCGTTTTCCTTGAACACCTGTACAGCGCGCGCCATGGCTCCGGTTTCATCCAGGCGGTCTTCACCCTCAATCTTGGTAGTAAGGTCGCCTGAAGCCAGGCGCCCCATCGTCGACGTCAGTCGGCCGATAGCATTACCGAGCGATTTGGCGAACAGAAAGAACGCAGTCAGAGCAAGTAGCGAAATGACGAGGGTGATGCCGAGCATGGTCCAAAGCGAGGCACGGGCAGCCGCAAGAATGTCAGTCGCATCCGTTCCCACTTCGATTACCCCGATTTTCTCACCGGCGAACGAGCTCAATGGAACCGCTTTGATAAACATTTCACGACCGTCAAGAATGTCTGGTTCGAAAACCGGTTTGTCGTCGAGAGCCTTTTGCAGCAAGGAGGTTTCAAGAAAAGCTTGGTTACCGTCGGTAGAAGACTGATTGACGATGTTGCCATCCTGAAGCACGTTGACCGATATCTCCGCGCCCAGCCGCTCTGCCAAAGGTGCGAAATAGGGGTTTGACAATTCGGTTCCAATATCAATTACGCCAACGACCCGGCTATCAACAACGACGGGGGCGACCGCATACATACCGATTCCAGTCCTGCCAGATTCAATACCCGCCGATAGTTTGCCGGATGCAATGGCAGATGCGACCGTCTTGCGGCGACCCAGATAGTTGTCCCCAAACTTGTCGGGTGCGTGCATGCGGGCGACAACGTTGCCTTTCGCATCCGCGATTGTGACGAGCTGCAAACCGCCGGCCTGTGCCATCAGAGTAAGATTCTTCGACAGCTTGTTGACCAAACCCTGGCGGTCACTGCTAGCGATCAGTCCAGGCATATCAGGTTCACCTGCGAGGACCAGAGCCAATGCCGATGCAGACCTTTGAATAGCATCCATGTCCGTCTGGATGACTTGCAAGTCGCTAGCTGCTTTGCTGTAGAGCGCCTTATCGTTTATTGTTCGCTGCTCGTACCAAGCCACCCCGCCAATGGCAGCGCTGGTGAACAGCACCGCGCCGCATCCGTAAAGTGTAATCTTGCGCCAAAGGGGCTTGGTTACGGTCGAGGTCGCAGTCATGGTTCATTTGCTCGCGTTGCTTTGGCAATGAGTGTTAAATGAGAAAGCTGAATTTTAGCTAAATGCGATCCGCGGGCGCCGCAGTTTTTACTTTCATCCGTGATGCCGCAACTATTTGGCGAGCAACGATGTAGCCGTGCGGGCTTTGGAATCGCGGCCAAAGAGGGTGGGATTTTGCGCAGTTGAGTCAGGGCCTCCTCCGCCGGATGGGGCGACATCTTCAGTCCGGAACGAATGCGGTCTGTCCGCGTTCTTGACGCGCGTAATTAGACGCAATGGGAGGTTCAAATGTCAATCAAACATGCAGTACTGGTCGGCTCCTGTCTGGTCATGGCGAGCTCCGCGCTCGCTCAGAATTCCACAGTCAACGGTGCCGCCGGCGGCGCGGTTACGGGCGCCATCGTCGGCGGACCTGTTGGTGCTGCTGTAGGGGGTGTAGTTGGAGCAATTGCCGGAACCGCGATTGACCCGCCCCCGCAGCGCGTCGTGACCTACGTTCGCGAAGCGCCAGTGCCGACGGAGCGCGTCATCGTTCAGGAACGGGTGGTTGTGGGCGAGCCGCTGCCTCAGACCGTCGTGGTACAGCAGGTCCCAGAAAATCCAAACTATGGATATGCTCTCGTCAACGACCGCCGGGTCATTGTTGAACCGCAGTCCCGCCGTGTAGTTCAGGTCATCGAGTGAGTGAGCGAAGTGGCCGGCAAGCCAGCCAGTCGGCCCATTCCATTAGACTGTACGCTTTCGGGCACAAAGTCATCATTTAGATATTCGAAATTCCATATATATAGGTTTTCTGACGCTCGAATCTATCCAGCGCAAATGTCGACGGGATCCTATGAACGCTCAGTTTTCCTTCTCGCCCAGCTCTGCTGCCGATTTTATTGCGCTTCTTGCTCATCCCAAGCGCCTTCAGGTGCTCGAGCTCGTTACCCAACGCGAATGGGATGTGACGTCGTTGGCGGAAAAAGTGAGTCTAAGCCAGTCCGCATTGTCACAGCACTTGAAGAAGTTACGCGATGGCAAACTTGTCATGACGCGACGTGAGGCCCAGACGGTCTACTATTCGTGTTCATCGGCCGCGGTAGCGGTTGTCCTGCGTGCCCTAATTGAGTTGTTCGCAAAAACGGGAACTGTCGAAGAGATGATATCGTAACGTCGACGTACGACTGTCGACCTATATGGGCAGTGACGCGTCCTACTCCGCAGCATGGAGGCGCACAATTGTCGCGGGCCGCTCTATAAGAGAGAGTAGTTCGAAATCGTCTATCATGAAATGCTGATCGGAGCCAGGGACTGCCAGTGTCCAGTTTTCCTGGCTCTCACCGAACACAGTTGAAACTTCCACGACAGTGATCCGCCCGTGGTCATATCTGTCGGAACGAGCCCAATAAAGTTGGTGCGGAAGAATATGATTCATGGCGCGACACCTCAACGCCGCAAGCCTACGGGGAACCCGAGGGCTAAGATATAGGGTTTGAGCATTTAGTCGCTTCTCTCCCCAACTTATGGTGCACAGCAAGCATCGATATTTTTCGAAACTGGGCGGCGTGAAGAGATGTTGAACGCATGGCCACGGTCTGTGGAACCGGTTCTGCGGACAAAGGCCCCTGTCTTTAACAAAACGACCGAACACTTCGGGCATCCTCAGGGTCCTCCTCCTGACGGCCTACATGATCGGTCTTCTATTGGCGATCACGTAAAAATACATAAGGCAGGTGAGCGATCAACCTGTCTGGGACGCTGTTTTCAAACGAGCCATGACGACGTGACGAGGCAGAGGCATCGAGAGGTGAAAGCCTTGGAGGTTATCGCAGCCGAGTGACCTGAGTTGCTCTTGCTGTTCGGCGGTTTCAACTCCCTCAGCCGTAATCAGCAGTCCTTTAGCCTGTGCCATCTTGATGATGGCGGCGACGAGGGCTCGGCTGTCCGGTCGATGCATGTCATCAATGAAGGATTTGTCGATTTTCACTCGGTCCACATCGAAGTTCTGGACTCTGGAGAAGGTTGAATAGCCGGTACCGAAATCGTCGATCGCTATTTTGACGCCAGCTCGGCGCAACATCATGATGCTTCGGTCGAGCTGAATATTGTCACCAATGGACAAGCTCTCAGTGAGCTCAATCTCTAGCCGCTCGGGCTTCAGCTGGCACTTCGCAAGAGCGCTCAGAACGCGCAACGGATACGACGCTGATTCAAGCTCACGTGCCGAAGCATTGATGGAAACTGTGATGGAGGGAGTTCCGCAAGAACGCTGCACGCATCCTGAAGGACGACTGCGCCGATTTCCTGAATAAGTCCTGTCTCTTCTGCGATGGGAATAAACTCATCGGGGCAGATGTGTCCTCGCAGGGGATGCTTCCACCGAACAAGTGCTTCGAGTGAGCATGGTCCGGCGCCATCCGCTGTGTAGACAGGCTGGTAATAGACCTCCATCTGGTCACGAGCTTCAAGAGCGACGCGGAGATCCTGCTCGAGCGCTCGGCGGTCGCGGAGAAGTTGGTCCATGTGGTCGCCGAAGATGGCATATCTGTTTCTGCCAGCAGCTTTGGCATGGTATAGCGCGATGTCCGCTTGCCGAGTAAGTTCTATGTGTTCGACTGTGCCAGACGAGCATGCCACCCCGATGCTTGCTCCAATTGCTACATGGATGCCGTCAATCTCGAACGGACTTTTGAGGCAGGCGATTATGTCGTCGGAAATTTGTGCTGCTTCGTCGGTGTATTTTCCCTGGAGATGGATGGTGAACTCATCTCCGCCGATCCGGGCAATCATAGCGGAGGGTAGGAGGCTCTTCATCCTTGAGGCAGCCATAGCGATCAATTTGTCGCCCACCGGATGTCCAAAGGTGTCGTTGACTTGCTTGAAACGATCGAGGTCAACAAACAGCACGCAGTGTTGCTCACTTGCCGGCGCGGACCGTATTCGTGCTTCCAACTCCTCATTGAAAAAGGCTCGGTTGGCTAGGCCGGTTAGACTGTCATGGCGAGCCTGGTGCCTCAAAGCGGCCTGGCTAGACGCCAGGTAAGCCGTTCGCCGGGTAATGGCTCCGCCCGCCAGACTTGAAGCAGCAAAGACAACAATCAGCGCTACGCCAAGTGCGGGAGATGTAGATCTCACCACACTTAATCCAGGGCGGAACGGCTCCCAATGGAAGTAGCCAATGACGGCACCATCCCGCGCACGGAGAGGTACAAAAGAAAGATCTTTTTGCGTTGGTTGCTGCAGGCTGAATGCAAGCGAGGCGAATTGATACTCCATGCCGATTGAAGCCGGCAAGTCTCCATCAAGGAAACGAACAGCAACATGGAGATTTTCTTCCCCGGTTGCTGCTCAATCTCACCGGTGTCAGAGACGATTGGTTTTACGCTCACAATTGCCGGCCTAACGCCGACGTAAACGAGGTCCGCCTCACCGATCGATAACACACTGTCGCTGGTGCCTGCAGCATCGCTTAAGATAAGGCGCTGCTGAAGTCGGCGAGCTAGTGGTAGGTAAGCTGTTGCAAGCTCGTCCGTACGCGGCGGATGATCTTCCCCGGCAACAAACTGGTATAGTGGTTTTAGATCCTTGCCGAGTACGATTGCGGCGTCATGCTGAAAATAGGTGTGCATCCAGACGCCCAGATTAGCATCCAGCCAGGGGACATCGCGCTGCACTGAGTTGCGAACCGCATCATCCCATACAGTCGCACTTTCCTGATCGTGGGCCACCGACGCCCTGAGCTTGCCGACCGTGAGGAGGACGAGGTCCTTTTGACGTCCAGCGGCGATGGTGTCGGCTTTTTCAGCTGCCCATTGCAATGTGAAGAAAAGCAATCCGCAGATCAGAACAGAAAGGAAGGAGGGAGTGCCCAACGTAGGAACCACTGTGACTGAAGATATTTCATGCTGCCGAACCTGCTTTATTTCGGCACACTATAAAATAGCGACTGTTAAAATGACCGGAAAGGAGATGGTTACGTCGGTATTAAGGTGAATGTCGCGGCGACACACAGTCTGCGGAGGTTGTCAGCGCTGCGCGGTGAATGGCCACGCGTAGCGCGCAGGATGAGGCGGGTTTAGACACCCATTCAAGGTCGGCAAATAGCTCATGATCGACACCGGGGGTGAAATCATTCCCGGAATAGACGATTGTCGGCGTGTTGCTGGCTTTCAATTTGGCAGCGACGACCTCACTGGTCATAGTCTTGAGCCTCAAGTCGATTATAGCAACTGCCGGTTCATTGCCTTCCAGCCAGGCGATAGCTTCGGATGCCGTGGAAAAGCTGACAATCTCAGAAAAGCCAAGGGACAAAAGCACCTCTTCAATGTCGAGGACGATGAAGAGCTCGTCCTCTAAAATCAGCGCTGTTGTTTTATTGTCTCTAGCCATGAAACTGCGTACCAAATTCAAGATTGGAATCAATCTAAAAGCATGCCATCACGCTGCTGGCGGCGTTTTTTAGGGCACATCATGAGACGGCAATCACTCAGGTGGCTACTGCCACCGAATAGCGACCGGTGGATCGGCCTGAATTCAAGCGTCGAGGTGGCTCACGTTTGGCCGGATGGTATTGTTGGGAATCAGGTCGAGCAATGGAATTGGATGTTGCTTGCTGACCGCAGGGGTGGACATGTTCCGGGCACTGGGGACGATGATCGTGATCTTTACGCAGCACAGGACTGTGCCTCCCGAATGTATTTCGAGGGCCCCAATTGAGGTCGGCGGGTGTTTGCTCTTCTAAACCGACTAAATGCGCTGTTAAAAATCGCGACTCGGTATGTGGAGGCTCTGCTATGGAGCCGATGTGTAGGGGTCATCGGGCTCAGTTGCTCGCAGACAAACGCCGAGGCTCGGAAGAATGCCGCTTTGCAGGAGATCGCTCCGGCTCTTTAGATCTGAACCCGTGACCAGATCTACCTCGAGGTGACGTTAGACAATTACGATCCGGATGGCGATCGAAAGGAAACGGCCACCCGATGCACAATAAGCATCTCGACGACATGACATACATCATCTCGCGCTTCTAATTTAGCCGTTAGATCTATCCAGTAAGTTGATTGCTACAGGCGGGATCAGAGCAAAGGGAGGGCAGACATGTCAAAAAAATGCGTCCTGGCTATAATTGGGCTGGATCAAGGCGACGACGATTTGGTCGCCGTCTCGAGAATGGCAAGCGATGCCGGGGCGGAACTAGGGGCCATCCTGGTTTCCGTTATCCCACCTCCCTTGATCGGAGGCCCAGGGTTGGCCGGTGACAGTCCCTTCACCTTAATCTGGGAGGAATATAACCGCCTGGAGCGTCAAGCCAGCGCTCTGAAACCAGTGCTGAAAGCTCGCGGTTTGGACGGGGATATTAAGCCGGTTTTCTGTACCTCGGGGGATATTTCGCGCCAAGTCGCCATCCATGCCAATTCCGCGGATATCACAGTTATCGGTGGCGCCATGACAAGCGATCCTCAACTTACTAGGCGAATAGTCGACGGTGTGTTGTTTCGTTCTTCATCACCCTTGATGCTTCTTCCCAAAAGAAAGGATGGCACCCTTCGACCAAAACGGATCGTCGTCGGTTGGGATGGCCGGCGCGAGGCTTGGATCGCAGTGCGGTCATCAATCAACTTCCTTCAAGACGCGCACCAGGTTCATTTGGCAATTGCTGGGCTTGATGGTGAAGCCGTGGAGGAAGATGGGGGTGATGTCGGGGCCTTCCTGTCACGTCATGGCGTGGGGTTCGTTATCGATCGGCTGCTGAGTGAACACAGCGATCCGGCCATTGTCCTGCAGCGGCATGCAGAAAGCATCGATGCAGATCTGATCGTGATGGGAGCCTACGGTCATTCACGCTTGGGGGAACGCATTTTGGGAGGCACGACGGAAACGATACTCCGACAACCTTTGATCCCAGTGTTGCTAGCGCGGTAGCTGGATGCAAAGCTGCTGTGAAAAGGGATTTTTGCCCACCACTTGGCCTACGATCAAAGGCCGTTTCGGTGCGCAAATTGCGGCGGGCCATTGAGCAAGATCGCTGAAGTCAGGACGATAGTGGCGTTGATCGAGGTTTCGGATGAGAGCGTTGCCCGGTGTTGCGATGGAAGGATATCGCGTCGCGTTCCTAGTGACGGTGGCGGCTGCGGGCTTGGTTATCGGGCTTCTCGGCCACTATTTTCGTCTCTCTGACTTGCCCCCTGTTGCATGGTCTTTGGCATCTGGTGTGGTGATCGCTGCGCTTGCGGCACAGGTAATTCAGGCGTTACGGGACGGAAAGTTCGGCCTCGATGTTGTAGCCCTGATCTCTATGTCCGCTGCTCTTGTCTTTGGCGAATATCTGGCCGCAAACGTTGTGGCTTTAATGTATGCAGGCGGCCAGTGGCTGGAGGATCTTGCCCAACAACGGGCCAGACGGGAGATGAGCGCCCTCTTGAGGCGGGTCGCGCGAACCGGAATGCGATATCGAGGCGATACGCTTGAGGAGGTGGCACTCGGCGACGTCCATCCGGGGGACAGGCTGTTAATCCGGGAGGGTGAAGTGCTGCCGCTCGATGGCCGCATCGCGAGCGATGTTGCCGTTCTGGATCTGTCTGCGCTCACGGGCGAGTCGCTACCCCAAAACTTGGGCAGGGGTGAGGAGGCACTAAGCGGATCGACCTGCGTCGGCCCGGCCTTCGATCTGATCGCGAGCAGGCAGGCATCCGAGAGTGCTTATGCCACCATCCTGCGCCTCGTGCGATCGGCACAGGACAGCAAGGCGCCCATGTCGCGTCTGGCCGACAGATATGCAATCGGCTTCTTGATGCTCACGCTCGCAACTGCCTCCGCGACGTGGTGGTGGAGCGAGGACACAACGCGGGTTGTCGCAGTGCTTGTCGTGGCAACGCCGTGTCCCCTCATCCTTGCCGTCCCGATCGCATTTATCGCTGGAATGTCGCGCGCATCTCGGATCGGTGTGCTGATCAAGGGCAGCGAGGCTTTAGAGACGCTGGCAGGCGTTCGCACCGTCGTACTGGATAAGACCGGCACGATAACCTCCGGTCAGGCGAAATTAATGGGAACAAAGGCACGGAATGGTGTGACTGAACAAGACCTGCTCACATATGCTGCGAGTCTCGACCAGGCCTCCGCCCATGTGACGGCGACCGCGCTGATCCGTGAAGCGACGGATCAAGGACTGGCTCTCGTCCCTCCGAGCAATGTCGATGAGACACCGGGCTCAGGTTTGGAGGGGCGCGTGGCGGGCCGAAGCGTGATCGTTGGTAGCACCGGTTTTGTGCGCGAGCGTTGCTCTGTCTCGGATGGTGACAACATGGACGAGATGGGGGAAGCTGGCGATCTACCGAACACGATGACAGTAGCCGTTGGTATGGACGGTAAATTTGCCGGCGTCCTGAGTTTTGCGGACCAATTGCGGCCGGATGCAGTCAGCGTCCTCGAAAGTTTACGGGCCTCAGGAATCGACAGGATCATATTGGCGTCCGGCGACCACAGCATCGTTGCAGAAAGCATGGGAAAAGCTGTCGGAGCTGATTTGGCCCTCGGGGACTTGTCGCCTGAGGCCAAGGTGAAGATTGTGCGGGGCGAGCGGCACCGCGGTCCTGTGATGATGGTGGGTGATGGAATCAACGACGCTCCAGCGCTCGCAGCCGCCGATGTGGGCGTCGCGATGGGAGCTCGAGGCAGCGCGTCCTCGTCTGAGGTTGCGAGTGTCGTTCTCATGGTCGACGAACTCAAGGCACTTGCCAAAGCAATGACAATTGCGCGTCGGAGCAGGAGGATTGCGCTCGAAAGTGCAGTCGCAGGGCTGGGACTATCCATTACGGCGATGATCGTCGCCGCGTTCGGATATCTTTCACCGGTGCAGGGAGCGCTCTTACAGGAAGGTATCGACCTGGCCGTAATCCTGAATGCCCTGAGGGCGCTACGGTAAACCGCGACCGATGTTGCTCGCTGATCCTAGGTGTAAGTATCAGACACACAGTGACAGACGTCTTGACACATCTATTATATCCATTATTCTGGATATATGGAAAGCAGTAGCGCGATTTCGGCCCTCTCGGCCTTGGCACAAAATACCCGCCTCGAGACATTTCGGCTCCTCGTCCGTCACGAGCCGGATGGCATTCCGGCTGGCGAACTCGCCCGGCTCCTCGATGTCCCGCAGAACACGATGTCGGCGCATCTTGCGACGCTGTCTCGCGCGGGGTTGGTCAAGAGCGAGCGCCAGAGCCGATCGATCATCTACCGGGCCGACCTCGACGGCCTGCGCGACCTGACACTATTCCTGCTGAAGGACTGCTGTGGCGGTTCGACGGAGCTTTGCGCTCCCCTGATCGCAGAACTGACGCCATGCTGCGCGCCGGGAGCGAAGCCATGTTGAGCGCGATCGCATTGCACGAAGTGGCCGGTAGCGACGCTCGCCTCCGCGAGGCGCTCCGTGCCGCGGATCTCCCGACCGATGACATTGAAGACGATGGCCGCGCCTTCTTCCAAGCCGTCTCAGGCGACAGCCAAACGATCGGATATGCCGGCCTCGAACGCTGCGCCGGCGATTACTTGCTGCGGTCTGTTGTCGTTCTGCCGGAACATCGGCGTTATGGGTTCGGACGAGCTATCGTCGAGGCAACGCTGCGAGGCGTCGGTGGCGATGTCTTCCTCGCTACGACAAGCGCCGCAACGTTCTTTTCGACCATCGGGTTTTCAGAGGTGCCGCGGGCCGAAGTGCCGGCAGCCGTTCTTGCAACCCGCCAGCTTTCCTCCATCTGCCCATCGTCGGCGACCATCATGAAGCTCAACAGGCCTCCGACCTAACACGGACCACGACCATGACTGACAAGACCTACAACGTGCTGTTCCTCTGCACGGGCAATTCCGCTCGTTCTATTCTCGCCGAAGCTATCCTCAACAAGGAGGGAGATGGTCTCTTCAGGGCATACTCCGCCGGCAGCCAGCCGAAGGACGAGGTCAATCCCTATGCCCTGAAGGAACTGGAGACGCTGGGCTATAGATCGACCGGCTTCTCCTCGAAGAGCTGGGATGTGTTCGCCGCACCCGGCGCACCTGAGATGGATTTCATCTTCACGGTCTGCGACAGCGCCGCCGGCGAAGCATGCCCCGTGTGGATCGGCCATCCGATGACAGCCCACTGGGGCGTCGAGGATCCGGCCGCGGTTTCCGGCCTGGATATCGACAAGCAGCGCGCCTTCGCGCAGGCGGCCCGCTTCCTCAAGAACCGGATCCTCGCATTCGTAAACCTGCCGCTGGCGTCCATCGATCGGCTGGCGCTGGAGACAAAGCTTCGCCAGATCGGTGCGATGGAAGGTTCGACGTCGCCACAGGGAAAGTCGGCCTGATGTCCACCTTCGAACGATACCTGACCATCTGGGTCTTCCTCTGCATCGCCGTCGGCGTTGCCCTCGGCCACCTGATGCCGGGCATCTTCCAAGTCATCGGCGGCGCCGAGATCGCCAAGGTCAATATCCCCGTTGCGATCCTGATCTGGCTGATGATCATTCCCATGCTGCTGAAGATCGATTTCCGGTCGTTGGCGCAGGTCGGCTCCTACTGGCGTGGGATCGGCGTCACGCTGATCATCAACTGGGCGATCAAGCCGTTCTCGATGGCATTGCTGGGATGGCTGTTCGTCGGGTGGCTCTTTCGGCCCTATCTACCGGCGGACCAGATCGACTCCTATATCGCAGGCCTGATCATTCTTGCTGCGGCACCCTGCACGGCCATGGTCTTCGTCTGGTCGAACCTGACGCGGGGCGAGCCGCTGTTCACGCTCTCGCAGGTGGCCTTGAATGACGCGATCATGGTCGTCGCCTTTGCACCGATCGTTGGTCTGCTGCTCGGCCTCTCGGCCATCACCGTCCCTTGGGCGACGCTTGCCCTGTCGGTCGTGCTTTACATCGTGGTTCCCGTCATCATCGCCCAGGTGCTTCGGAGCTACCTGACGGTCGATGGCACGACGGGCGCGCTCGACCGCTTGCTTGCGAAGCTGCAGCCGGTATCGCTCGTCGCGCTGCTCGCCACGCTCGTGCTTCTATTCGCCTTCCAGGGCGAGCAGATCATCGCCCAACCGGCCATCATCGCATTGCTGGCCGTACCGATCCTGATCCAGGTCTACCTGAACTCGGGGCTTGCCTATCTTCTGAACCGCATGGCAGGCGAGCGCCACTGCGTCGCCGGGCCGTCCGCCCTCATCGGTGCCAGCAATTTCTTCGAGCTCGCGGTTGCCGCCGCCATAAGCCTCTTCGGGTTCCAGTCGGGCGCAGCACTTGCGACCGTCGTCGGTGTCCTGATCGAGGTGCCCGTGATGCTCTCGGTCGTCTGGATCGTGAACCGATCGAAGGGTTGGTATGAGGCATCACCGGCCGTCTCACGCAACACCATCATCGAAAGGACCTGACCATGGACGCCACCATCTATCACAATCCCGCCTGCGGCACGTCTCGCAACACGTTGGCACTGATCCGCGCCGCCGGGATCGAACCCACCGTCATCGAGTACCTGCAGAACCCGCCATCGCGCGAACAGCTCTCGAAGATGATCGCAGATGCCGGCCTGACGGTCCGGGAAGCGATCCGTGAGAAGGGCACGTCCTATGTGGAACTCGGCCTCGACAATCCGGGCCTGACGGATGAGCAGTTGCTGCACGCGATGATCGCCACCCCAATCCTAATCAACCGGCCGCTCGTCGTTACGCCGCTCGGCACCAGGCTGGCCCGCCCTTCGGAGGTCGTGCTCGACATCCTGCCGGTCGACGCCTTCAAAGGACCGTTCACCAAGGAAGACGGCGAGCAGGTCCTCGACGAGGAAGGAAAGCGCATTGTCTGACACATTTCCCGCACTGCATGACGACCATCTTCTGCCGATCTCGCCAGAATCCCTTCGCCCGGCATTCTCGACGCACAGGCCCAGAATCCTGATCCTCTATGGATCGCTCCGGGAAGTGTCGTATAGCCGTCTCCTTGCCTTTGAAGTCCGCCGGCTGCTCGAACGCCTCGGATGCGAGGTGCGGATATTCGATCCGGCCGGATTGCCGCTCCCGGACGAGGCACCCGTCAGCCATCCCAAGGTTCAGGAGCTGCGCGAAGCGACCCAGTGGTCGGAGGGCCAGGTCTGGATCAGCCCGGAGAGGCACGGGGCCATGACCGGGATCATGAAGTCGCAGATCGACTGGATCCCGCTGTCGCTCGGCTCCGTCCGCCCGACCCAGGGCAAGACGCTGGCGGTAATGGAGGTTTCCGGCGGTAGCCAGTCCTTCAACGCTGTGAACCAATTGCGCATCCTCGGCCGCTGGATGCGGATGATCACCATCCCAAACCAGAGCAGCGTTGCGAAGGCGTTTCAGGAATTCGACACCGATGGCCGGATGAAGCCGTCATCCTACTATGATCGCGTCGTCGATGTCTGCGAGGAACTGGTGAAGTTCACCGTTCTGACCCGTGATGCCTCGTCCTACCTCACCGACCGATATAGCGAGCGGAGGGAAGAGGCGGCTGAGCTGGAGAAGCGGGTTTCGCTCAAGTCGATCTGACGGATCAAACCGTCGCGGTTGCAGGCTGCCGGCAGGATGCAGACACCGCGACGAATGCCGCGATACTGATCGCGCCGAGGCATGCGTTTGCGACGAGTGCGAAGCTCAGACCGATACTCTCCATGGCCGCCGCGAACACGAAGGGCGCGCCGGCGCCAACCGCCAGACGGCCGGCAGCCATCTTGCCGGTGATCGCGCCATATCCGTCCGATCCAAACAGAAAAAGCGGCAGGCTCCCCTGCGCGATGCTGTTGATGCCGGAACCGAGCCCGAGGCAAATGGCGAAGGCGACCGCACCCGGCAGCCAGTTGCCCGTCGTCAGCAGGATCAGGACGCCGAAGACGATGAGCACGGCCGACAGGACCGCAAGCCCAGGCGGCGACAGGTTCTTGCCGAAGATCATATTGATCAGACGGCTTAGAACCTGCGCCGGGCCGAACAGCGAGCCGATCACGACGGCTGCGGCGCCCAACCCGATCGATCCCAGCATCGGCACCATATGGGCAAGGATCGCGGCAAGCGTGAAGCCAAGAAGCGCGAAGGCAAAGGAGACGATCACCATCGCGCGGCGCCGGGCATGCGGCGGGATCGCGCCGATCACCGTCTCGCGTGGCCGGATCGTCTCGGTCCCGGCTTTCTTTCCGAGGCTTCGGATCCAGAAGTGCAGCGGCATGCAGAGGAACAGGTTCAGCGCTGCAAACACGAGGTAGATCTCCCGCCAGGACATATAGCCGGTGAGCGTCGCCGAGATCGGCCAGAAGATCGTCGAGGCGAAGCCGCCGATCAGCGTCAGATAGGTAATGCTGCGGGAGGCTGTGCGGGGATCGCTCTCGACCAGCGCCGCGAATGCCGCCTGATATTGAACCATGCCGGACGACACTTCGAGCAGGATGATGGCGATGGCGAAGATCGCGATTGATGGTGACCAGGCGCAGAGCGCAAGCGTTAGTGCAGCGAGGGCCGAGCCGATGGTCATGATCGTTGCAGCGCCGATCCGGTCCATCTGCTTGCCGATGTAAGTCGCCGACAGGCCACCGATGAACAGCGAGATGGAGAATACGCCAAAAACTTCCGCCAGCGACAAACCGAGATCTTCTGCCATGCCGGGGGCGAGGATGCTGAAGCTGTAATAGAGGGTGCCGTAACCGATGATCTGCGTCAGGCCGAGAGCCGAGACGAGCCCGGCCGGGATTTTCGAACTATGCAACGACGTCATCCTTGTCGGCCGGGCTGCAGCAGTCGTCGGCACGCTCGACGTTCTCCCTGATCGCCGGATGACCGGCGCAGCAGTCTTCCATCAGGAATTTGACGAGATCGGCGAGCGCCTCGTAGCTGGCGCTGTAGATGATCGAGCGGGATTCTCTTCGCTGGGAGATCAACCCCGACCGCTCCAGCTCCTTCAGGTGAAAGGACACGTTCGTGGCGGAGACGCCCATGCGCTCGGCGATCACGCCTGCGGCCAGTCCCTCCGGTCCGGCGACAACCAGTGCCCGAACGATGGCAAGGCGGGTCTCCTGAGAGAGTGCAGCGAATGAGGAAAGGGCTTGACGTTCATCCATACTTCAACAATCCTTGAATTATTGGATGGAGGGATAACCCACATGAACGCGATCGACAAGTCAGTTTCGACCGACATCAGTCTCGGCCATCTCCTCGATGTCCTTGCGGTGGCGCCGGATGCCCCGCTGGTGTTCAGTTATGATGGCAGTTCCGTCCGGCCTGGATATCATGTCACCGAGGTGAAGGCTGGGCAGTTTTCGGCGCTCGACTGCGGTGCGAACCCGGAAGCCTGGGCAGAGATCTTCGTGCAGCTCTGGGATATCGACGAGGATGGCCGCACGCACATGCCGGCCGGCAAGTTCGCGGCGATCATCCGCAAAGTCTCCGACCATGTGCAGCTTGAGCCGACGGCAAAACTCACGTTCGAGGTCAGCGACGGAGAGCGGCCGATGGCCCTGTACTGCGCATCCGCGCCGCGGCTCGTCGCCGGCACCTTCGAGGTCGCCCTTTCCCCTCGGCCGGGGAGTTGCAAGCCACGGGATCGGTGGCTGGCGGAGGAACAGGCCAAATCATCTTGCTGCGCACCGACAGCCAAAGAATCAAGGTGCTGCTCGTAACTATGCTCGTTGAGTGATGACGTGAGCTTCTAGTCGATCCGCAGCGGATTAAGCTGCTGAGTTGTATCAGATTTCACTCTTCAGAATAACGGGTCGACGGTTCGATCCCGCTCAAGACCCCGATGCAAACTCAGCCAAATCCCTCAGGCCGCGATGCCTGGACATAGCAGCTTCTAGCGCCGCCTGAGTATCATGGCCCTCGCGATAAAGATTTATGATGATTGCTGCGACGAGCTCGGCTTCCGGGCCGTCCTTGTGAACGCGGTTCGCAACAAGCCAGTCGTCGAACGCCTCCTCGATGAACTACAACTCAGTCGGGCCGAATGGCTTTTCCAGAAACGCGCGCATAGCCCTCCCTTCTTTGCGGCGCCGATATGGGAAATCGGGCGTGCGGGGTCAAGACCGAATTACAGTCGATCAACTGAGGAGGGATTTACGAGCCCCGCTGGCATCTCACGCTGATTTCATTACGGAAAGGCCTTGCAGAGCCGTGCCTGCGCCATAAATCTGCCACCGACAGATCGGGATCGAGGCGCGGTCACGCAATGGAAATGTAGAGCGGGTACCAATGCGGAGCGAAGCGGGGAAGACTTTCAACGGGACGGACGAGATCTCTCGACTTATCGAGAGCGGAAACTGGGACGATTCCATCCTCGGCCCGCCGTCGACATGGCCCCTCTGTCTCAGATCCGCTGTCGATATCATGCTACCGGCAATGGCCCAGATCGTGATGTTCTGGGGACCAGACCTGGTCGCGCTCTACAACGAACCTTACGCTCCGACGATCGGCCAACGACACCCCAAAGCCTTCGGCCGACCGGCGCGAGAGAACTGGGCCGAGCTCTGGGATGATCTCGAGCCGCTCCTGCGCCGGGTGATGGAGACCGGCGAGACGGTGGCGGCAAAGGATCGTCCCTTCTACATCGAGCGGCACGGCTACCCGGAAACCGTCTATTTCGATATCTCCTATTCAGCCATTCGCGACGAAAATGGCGCGGTCCGCGGCGTCTTCTGCATCGTCAACGAAACAACCGATCGCGTCCGCGCCGATCAGGCATTGCAGGCAAGCGAGGAACGGCTTCGAGCGGTCATCTCCCAGTCGGCCGCCGGCATTGGCCAGGGCAGCCTGGAGGGCAAGATCCTGCACATCAACCGGCGGTTCTGCGAGATCGTCGGGTATGAGGAGGGCGAACTTCTCGGGAAAAACATTGCCGACATCACCTATGCCGATGACATGCCCGAGCAGACCCGCCTGTTCAACCGGCTCGCCACGACCGGCGAAAGCTTCGACATGGAGAAGCGCTATGTTCGGAAAGACGGTAGCCTCGTCTGGGTGAATAATACGGTCTCTGCTTTGCGCGATGACAAAGGGCGGATCCAACAAGTTGCCGTCATCTCGGTCGATATCACCGAGCGCAAGCAGGCTCAGGAAGCCGAACGCAGACTGGCCTCGATCATCGCGTCCTCCAACGACGCCATCCTCGGCGTCGATCTGGCCATGAACATCACGGCCTGGAACGGCGGGGCTGAACGCCTCTATGGCTACAAGGCTGAGGAGGTCCTCGGTCAATCCGTCCTGATGCTCGTGCCGGAAGACAGGCTCGATGAAGAGCCGGCACTTTTACAGCAGATCAGGGCAGGGTACCCGGTTGATGCATATGAGACGAAGCGCAGGCGTAAGGACGGACGTTTGGTCGACGTTCTGCTCAGCGTCTCACCGATCTATGACTCGGCCGGCAGGATTGTTGGCGCCTCGAAAATCGCGCATGACATCTCCGCGAAGAAGGAGGCGGAGCGGCTTCAGGCTGTGCTGATCGGCGAGCTGCATCACCGGGTGAAAAACGTCTTTGCGACTGTCATCGCCATCGCGCGCCAAACACTGGCCAAGGCAACAGACACCCAGGATGCTGTCGCGGCTTACGAAGCACGCCTTTCCGCGATGGCGCACGCCCATGATTTGCTTGCCGAAGGGGACTGGCAGAGTGCCGATCTCACGGCGGTGGTCGAACAAGCCGTTGCGCCGTACCCGCCGGAGCGCTTCGAGATTTCGGGGCCGTCGGTTCTCCTGCCACAAAAGGCTGTCGCCACACTGTCGCTCGCCCTTCACGAACTTGGAATCAATGCCGCCAAATACGGGGCGCTGTCCGTTCCGACAGGACGGGTGTCGATCATCTGGACCTATGACCCCAAAACCTCGGCTCTCAGCCTCCGCTGGCAGGAAAAAGACGGGCCGACGGTCGCTCAACCGACCAGGAAGGGTTTTGGATCTCGCCTGGTCGAGCGCTTGTTGGCGGCGGAGCTTAACGGTACGTCGGCAATCGTCTATGACGCTGCCGGCGTCGTCTGTGTAATCGAGGCCGCCCTTACACAGCACGCTACGAAATAGCCGACAGGAACGAATTCATCCGCCACGACTTCTGTCATCGGGCAACACAATCAGGATTATGATGCAGGAAAAGGATCAAAACCGGCGGGATGCGCGCAGTGCAGGAGACCGTCTGGTCGCCGGGCATGTGAGCGAAGACCCATTTGCGGCAGCGTTCAAAGCCACGCGCATGCCGATGATTGTCACGGATCCGAGCCAGGCCGATAATCCAATCATCTTCTGCAACGAGGCATTCAGAAAGCTGACCGGTTACAGCGACGAGGAAATCATCGGACGGAATTGTCGCTTCCTGCAGGGGCCGAGACGGACCGGGAGACGGTCAGCAAAATCCGCGACAGCATCGCGGCTGGCCAGGATGTGGCAGTCGATATTCTGAACTACCGCAAGGACGGAAGTACGTTCTGGAACGCGGTCTTTATCAGCCCCGTGCGGGACGAAGCCGAGAAAATCATCTATTTCTTCGCCTCCCAGCTTGATTTCACGACGGTCAAGAGCCGGGAAGCGGATCTCGCAGCGGCGCGGCATCAGGCCGAGGCCGAGGTGGCAAAGCATACCGCCAACCTTCGCGCGGCGCTGGATGCCCGCACGCTGCTCGTCCACGAGGTCGATCATCGGGTGAAGAACAACCTCTTGACGATGGCCTCGATCGTCAAAATGCAGGCGCGGATTACCAAAGACGATCGGCAAAGGCACACACTCATGTCGGTCCTCAACAGAATTGAGGCTCTCAGCACGGTGCAGCGCAAGCTGTTCACGCTCGACGACGTCTCGAAATTCGACATGTCGGAATTCACCCGCGAGCTGGTGACGGATCTGGTCGATGCCACCGGCCGCAAGGATATCCGCCTGTCTCTGGATCTGTCCCCGCTGCTCGTGCCGGCCGTCAAAGCGACGCCGCTGTCCTTGATCGTCAACGAGCTGGTCGGCGACGCCGTTCGCCGCGGATTGAGCGATGGCGGCGGCGACATCCATGTTGTCGTGCGGCGTCTGAACGGTCACTTCCTAATTCGGGTCGAAGACACGTCGGAACCGGTCGAGCCGGATAGTGAGAGCGCCCAGCTCGGAAAAATGTTGCTTGAAGCGTCGGCCTTGCAGCTGGGCGCCGAAATCGAACGGAAACTGGACGGTCGAAAGACGGTCGTCGATGTGGTGCTGCTCGTCGGCGACCACCAGGAGAATGCACATTGAAAGTCATGATCGTCGAAGATGAAATGCTGCTTGCCATGGAGCTTGAGAGCGAAGTGGAGATGGCAGGCCATCAGGTCACAGGTCTTGCCATGAGCAGCACTCAGGCACGCGAACAAATCGGTGCCTCGAAGCCCGACTTCGCGTTCGTCGATATCCACTTGATGGACGGCCCGACCGGGATCGATGTTGGGCGCGACCTTGCGGCTGCAGGCATCCCCTATGTATTTGTCAGCGGAAACATCAAGCGGATCCCGCAAGATTTTGCTGGAGCCCTCGGGGCAATCGAAAAGCCCTACACGATGAACGGCATGAAGAATGCGCTGGCTTATGTCTCGGCAGTCATCCAAGGGGACGATAGCGGTGCCCCGCCAGCGAGCCTTGTCTTGGCTGAAGATGCAAATGCTGGCCAACGTTCTGCCTGAACGTCGGGGATGCGGTTACGTCGACCTTTTGATGACGCCGGAGATTGGATGACGTAAGTGTTACGTCGTGCGATTGCCACTGTTTTCTGTCGAGTCGTAATTCAGATCGAAATCCTTTTCCTTCTTTTGCCCCGGCGGCGTCCGATTGACGGTTGCGTCTTCAGAACCTGTTACGACTGTCGGCTTCGCGCTATGGACTCCAGTCGCGTGAGGATCTGCCTGCGAAGGCGCGTACTGGCCTTTTGTATCATCTTGAGGCTTTGCCATTTGCTTTTTCCTTTGGTTGAGTTTGCCGCAGATCAAATGATCGGCTTGCCGCCGGTAACTGCGATCGTTGCTCCCGACACGTAGCTCGACAGCGGATCGGCCAGCATAACGTAGGCGGTGGCAAGTTCGGCGGGCTGGCCGGGTCGCTGCATTGGTACCTGCTTGCCAAAGTTCTTCACGTTCTCATCCGGCATGGTCGACGGGATAAGGGGCGTCCAAATCGGCCCAGGTGCAACGGAATTGGCGCGAATACCTTTGTCGGCCAGCATCTGAGCAAGACCTGCCGTGAAATTCTGGATGGCGCCCTTGGTTGTGGCGTATGCGAGCAGATGCGGGCTTGGACTGTCTGCATTGATCGAGGTGGTATTGATGATCGCGCTACCGGGTTTCATGTGCGGCACGGCGGCCTTTGTCAGGTAGAACATTGCATGGATGTTGGTGCGGAAAGTCACTTCCCACTCTTCGTCTGAAATATCCCCTATATCGCTGAAGCTCGCCTGGTGAGCGGCATTGTTGACAAGGATATCTATCCCGCCAAGCTGCGAGACCGCTGTGTCGATGATCTCTTTGCAGTGCGGGGCGTACTGAATGTCGCCGGGCAGCAAGATCGCCTTGCGGCCAGCCTTTTCGACCCAGGATTTTGTTTCCTCAGCATCCTCGTCTTCATCCAAGTATGAAATCAGGATATCGGCACCCTCGCGGGCGAAGGCAATTGCAACGGCACGCCCGATGCCACTGTCACCTCCGGTAATCACGGCCTTCTTTCCTGACAGACGGCCGGAGCCTCGATAGCTCTCCTCGCCATGATCGGGCAGAGGGGACATCGCTTCCGTCGTCCCGGGCATATCCTGGCGTGGTGCGTCGAATGGCGGTGTCGGATAGTTGGTCATTTTCACTCCTTGAGCCAAAAGAAATGAGGAGAGCGGACGCCTGGCGGCGCCCGCAAGTGTTAAGATTATGCGCTGCGCGCCTGTGCTGGATGGCGGCCCTCGGCGAATTCCTCGACGATCTTCGCGCAGAAGGCCGGCAAGTCGTTCGGGTTGCGACTGGTGACCAGTCCCTTGTCGGTTACCACTTCCTGATCGACCCAGGTTCCGCCGGCGTTACGGATGTCAGTCGACACAGTCGGGTAGGATGTCAGCGTGCGCCCTTTCACCACGTCGGCCTCCACGAGGATCCACGGGCCATGGCAGATGACGCCAACTGGTTTCTGCTGGGCGAAGAAGTCATGCACAAAGGACACGATTTGCTCATTGCCGCGCAGTGTGTCGGCTCCAACACTGCCGCCAGGGATGACTAGGCCGTCGAAGTCGGACGCCGCGATTTCAGCTACCGCCTTATCGACGGAGAAGCGTGAACCCGGATCAAGGTCGTTATTGACGGTCTGGACCTCGCCCGCTTCAAAGCCGATGACAGTAACCGATGCGCCAGCGGCCTCTACAGCGCGTTTCGGCTCAACAAATTCCGGCTCCTCAGTGCCACGGGGCGCCAGCAGGATTGCGATCTTCTTGCCTTCCAGGGTCATGCTATTCTCCGTTTGCGATAGACTCTCAGGCGGGCGGCAGGTTGAGACGCGCCCCTTAGGAGGCGCACAGAGATTCGGCCCGCCGTGTCTGAGTGAAGGTGATGTCTTGGTTCGTGTGACATCAGGAGAACCATCACATTGGGAGAAGGTTCCTGATGGGTTTGCGACGCATTTTCGTCGGCTCGACTCGGCGCCGTTGATCGCTAAGGAATTTGAGTTACGAGGCGACCCTCGGCCGAGTGAATCTTCAACGGCTGTACGATAGCGCACGGTTACGGCCTGATCTGGAACCTGTCAGACGCTGGGCCGTTTTGTCCGGCCTTCCATCACAACAAGCTCGTCGAGCCTCATGACACGTATCGCCATCATTGGTTCCGGTCCCACCGGCATCTACACCTTCAAGGGCCTCGTAGCCTCTCAGCAACCGCTGATGATCACTGTCTTCGAAGAGCTACCAGATCCCGGGAAGGGCACGCCCTATCATCCGGCGGTCAATGATAACGCTATGCTTGCCAACATCGCGAGCATCGAAATCCCTCGCATCGTCGATACCCTCATCGAGTGGTTGAGTGGACATTCTGATGCGGACCTGCAGCAGCTAGGCCTTGAACGGGCACGGATCGGTGAGCGCGAATTTTATCCACGCGTCGTGCTCGGAACGTTCCTTGCGGCTCAGTTCTGGAAGTTGGTGGATCAGGCGAAGGCCCGCGGCCATAGCGTAATCATCAGGGCGAGCACCAAGATCACCGATATTCGCCTGGAAAAATCTCATGTCGCGCTGGTCGCTCGCCAAGGTGATGAACCTGAAACCAGGGAAAACTTCGACCATGTCGTCATGGCGACTGGTCATGATTGGCCGGAAAACACCGAGCTAACGCCCGGCTACTTCATCTCGCCTTGGCCCGCCAGCGCCATCAAGCGCATCGGACCAGTCGAGGTCGGCATTCTTGGAACGTCCCTGAGCGGCATCGATGCTGCTGTAACCGTTGCCACCGCTCACGGAATCTTCCTGCGTGATGAGCAAGGGCAGCTTGCTTATCAGCCTACGACCAATGGGCTTCACATGACAATGATGTCTCGGAAAGGGCTCTTGCCGGAAGCCGACTTCTTCTGCCCGATACCCTACGAACCTCTCCAGTTTTGCACGCCGGAGGCCGTCGATGCTGCTATCTCGCGGGGACCGGCAGGGCTATTAGACAACGTGTTCGAGTTGTTCAAAGCCGAACTCGGCGCTGCCGACCCGGACTACGCCTCATCGATCGGCCTGGGGCTTGCAACGATAGAGGACATCGCTGAGCGTTACTTTCGCACACGGGAAGCAATGGACCAATTCATCGCAGCGGCCCGAAATCTCGCCGAGGCGAAGAAGAACAAGGCGGAGAAGATCACGGTTCAGTGGCGGTACACGATCCTTCGCTTGCACGAGGTGATTGCGCGCGCCGTTCCACATTTGGATGCCGAGGATCTGAAGCGCTTCCATAAGCATTTCAAGACGGTTTTTGTCGATGACTATGCCACGGTTCCGCATGAATCCGTGGAGCGTCTGCTTGCCCTTCACAATGCCGGAACGCTCGATGTCGTAGCGCTTGGAGAAGACTATAAAATCGAGCATCCGGAGAACAAACCCGGTGTGACGATCACGGTCGGAGAGCGTGAGAC
This sequence comes from Terrirhizobium terrae, assembly GCF_030323265.1. Lineage (GTDB taxonomy): Bacteria > Pseudomonadota > Alphaproteobacteria > Rhizobiales > Rhizobiaceae > Neorhizobium. Next base: position 563,187 of record NZ_CP104991.1, on the reverse strand, counting down.
GCACTACGCGGCATTTATCGACGCGACAGGACAGCATGCGGCCTCCGCCTCCGATCTACCGTTCCCAAGCTTGAGACGTCCGGGCTTGGTCAAGGAAGCGGCCTCCGAAACGTCAGCAGAGATGTCCGCAAGTTTGAAACGAACCGGCGGGATCGATGTCGACCGAGCATTTAGGCCCATCATTGATCAACCCGTCTCAAGAAACCTCTACTGCGTTTCCGTCCCATTCTTGCTGCACAAGCTCCCTTTCATCCAGGGTATAACCAGCGCCCGTGACATGGGGGAGATCGTCTCGAATGCGATCATTACGTCCACGGAGTTTGCAGGCAATCCTCTGATTACGGCGCTGGGTCAGGAAAATACAAACTCGTCGCCGACCGTTAATCTCCCAGCCCGTGCAACAGAGGCATAAACGCCAAGGCATCGGGCGCGCTGCCTGACGATTGTCCGCAGGATCTCCGGTTCTTCAGGCAGGCCCGGCTGTGCAATCATGGTCATGCCGCACCGCTTGGTCCTGTCGGTGACGGTTCCTCCGACCGAGCCGCACAGCCAGCCCCGACCCAACCAATCTTCTTCATGACTTTCGGTCTCCAATACGACGTTAGGCCTGAAACGTCGGCGGTCTACCTCGCTGCTTGGGATGAGTGACGCCAGATCGGTAAGGCTCTTGGTCGTCAGGAAATGAAGTGGCGCGAGATCATACCGAGGTTGGAGGTTGCTCACCTCAGACCTGTCACGTTCGGCAGGGGCGCCTCTTGGACGGACGCCGCAGCGAAATCCCATGAGTTCGCTTAGTGCCGCGTCAAGTCCGGGGCCGATCGGCTTCATTCTCCACGTACTTGATGAGACCAGCACGTCATTGCCAGATCGACATGCCGACAGCATCAGGACAGGGCGCCAACGTGGTGTCGTTTCCGGTGAAGCGACCTCTCCGGTATCAAGGTCAACCAGGAGGTGCGTGCGATCTCCGTCGATCCCATCATCGCCGACCGAAGCCGCATTCAGACCCTCACCGCCGATCGAAGATACGGGATAGCGCCAGATCTCTTTGATTGTGCCCACGGTCTCACTCATCCAAAGTCCCCTCGCGGTTATTGACAGCGTGGAACACCGTCTGATGCCTCCGGGTTCCCTATCGGTATGGTGCGTTGAGAGGTTTGCGGATGGCGGAGATTGTGTGCGCGGCGTTTATCGACAATGGACGGGTGCTGCTTGTGAGGCGCGCAGCGCATCGAAAATGGTCGGCGAACAAGTGGGATCTAGTCGGCGGTCATGTCGAAAAGGGCGAGGGGCTCGATGTCGCTCTGGTGCGCGAATGCCAGGAAGAGGTAGGCTTGACGCCCCGCGCTTTCGAGCACGTGGCTACGCTCTATGAAGACGGCGATCGGAAGAGGAAGTCGCCCTTCCATATTTTCAGGGTGCCTCTCTGGGACGGCGGTAATGCGCAATTGCTGGGACAAGAACATTCGGAGCTTGGCTGGTTTGCTGTTGACGGCTTTCATGAGGCCGAGCTCGCTTTCGATGCCTACAGCGACGTGGTCCTGCCATTGCTTAAAACCAATCAATGAGATCGAAACAGTTGGATCTTACATTTCGTACGTTGCCGTACGAAACTGATTATCACTCGTTTCCCCGGAACTGTGATCGCAAGGCGCCGTTTCAATCCAGGATCTTCAATCAGGAAGACCAAGTTCCAGGGATTACGCAGATGAAACATGTCCTTCTCACGGCAAGCCTCGTCCTTAGCGCCGGCGGCGCTTTGCGCAGTCGGCGACGGAGTCGACCGGCGTGAACTCCGCTCTCGGTGTTGCACCGAAAACCGAGGATTTCATCATGGAGGCCTCCGCCAGTGACGTTTTCGAGATCGAGTCCAGCAAGCTCGCTCTGACAAAGGGAAATGACGCGACGAAGGCGTTTGCCCAGCAGATGGTCACCGATCACGAGAAGACAACCGCAGAGCTCAAGGCGCTTCTCGCTTCCGGCAAGGTGCAGGGCAATCCTGTTGCAACGTTGACCGAGGATTTCAAGGAAGAGGTGGACGAGCTTGCCAAGCTCGACGGTGACGAATTCAGCGAGGAGTATATCGATGACCAGGTTGACGCGCACGAGGATGCGGTCGACCTGTTCAAGCGTTACGCCGAAGAGGGCGAGAATGCAGACCTCAAGGCGTGGGCTGCCAAGACACTGCCGGCCCTCGAGCACCATTACCAGATGGCACAGGATCTCGATAAATAATCTCCCTCCAGCGGCCGCCTCCAAGCGGCCGTTGTTTTTCGTGCCGCTCACACCGATTGCGGCCGCCGTTGATCAATCGGAAGGAACAGATATGAAAGCGCTGACTTGGCATGGAAGCGGTGACATTCGCTGCGAGCAGGTAGACGATCCCGCCATCGAGGATGACCGCGATGCGATCATTAGGGTTACAAGTTGCGCTATTTGCGGCTCGGATCTGCATCTCTACGGCGGCTTCGTGCCAGGCATGCACCATGGCGATGTCATGGGCCACGAAACCATGGGGGAGGTCGTTGAGGTTGGCCGCGGAAACTCCAAGCTGAAAATTGGAGACCGCGTGGTCGTTCCCTTCACCATCTCATGCGGTGAATGCCGACAGTGCCAATGGGGCCAGTTTTCGCTCTGCGAGCGATCCAATCCGAACGGCGCAATGCAAGCGAAACAGATCGGCTATCCGACTGCCGGTTTGTTTGGCTACTCCGAGATATACGGCCGTTTTCCGGGCGGCCAAGCCGAATATCTGCGCGTACCCTATGCCGACGTCGGCCCGATCAAGGTGCCGGACGGTTTGAGCGACGAGCAGGTCCTGTTTCTTTCCGATATTTTCCCGACAGGTTACATGGCAGCCGAAAACTGCAACATCCAGCCGGGACAAACGGTCGCCGTGTTCGGTTGTGGCCCGGTCGGACTGTTTGCAATCAAGTCCGCCTTCCTGCTCGGCGCTGAACGGGTCATTGCGATCGACACCGTGCCAGAGCGCTTGGCGCTTGCGCGAGCGGCGGGCGCGGAGACGCTGGACTATGCGGATGAAGACCTGCAGCAACGTATTGTCGACATGACTGATGGGAAGGGACCCGATGCGGTGATCGAAGCCGTCGGACTGGAGAGCCATGGTGCGGGCGGTTTTATGGAGACGATGCAAACGAAGCTGTCGGCAACCGAGCGGCCCTACGCGTTGAGCCAGGCTATCCTGGCATGCCGTCCAGGTGGTACGGTCTCCCTTCCGGGTGTCTTCATCGGCTCGGCTGTGCCAGCGCCGCTTGGGGCAGTTGTCGGAAAGGGATTGACGCTCAAGACCGGCCAAACCCACGTGCAGAAATACCTCGAGCCTCTGATGAATCTGATCGTTGAGGGCAAGATCGACCCATCGTTCATCATTACTCACCGCATCGGTCTTGAGGAAGGCCCTGAAGCCTACAAGACGTTCCGGGACAAAGCCGATGGATGCGTGAAAGTCGTGATCCGTCCCAACGGCTAGTCGATCGCACCGATGAGCTCGGCTCCTGTTCCAGGGCCAGGCTAATAGCGCCAGTCGTGCCGGATGTGCTGCTCGTATTGCTTCTCCGCAATGCCATAGATCGGGCCGGCAAGCTCTTTCAGTTTTTCGACGTCCTTGATGAGAATGAGACCGCGCTCGGCCTTGATCGCGTGTTTGCCTTCGAGACGGTGTAGCGCGTCTGTAACACTCGCACGGCGGACACCAAGCATCAGTGCCAGAAAGTCGTGCGTCAGCGGCAGCTCATTGCCGATGCGGTCACGTCCCATCAGCACCCAGCGGGCAAGCCTTTTTTCAACGCCGTACCGACCGTCGGCAAGAGCTGTTGTGGCGACTTGGATCAGGAAAACGTGAGCATAGCGCATGAGAATGTCACGAAACGGGCGGCATTCGTCCATCGCTGCACGGAGCGCCGTAACCTCAATTCTGAGTGCCGGGCCGCCGCATTGCATGAATGCAAAATGCGGAGTGTTATCGATCCCGAGGATTGCCGGTACCGCTGAAAACCCTTCCAGACCTATGCAACCGACTTCGATGTTCTTGTCGCCGGTACCGCCAGCAATTTCGGACGAAAGTCCTCCCTCAAAAAGAATACGTGATGTAGCTGTTGATCGGATTCAAACAGGTGCTCCCCCTGCTGCAACTCGACCGGATCAAGATGAGGCCGGAGCCGTGCGACCACATCGGCCGAGAGCATCGATAGGATCCTATTCGTCGTCCAGCTCATGAGATCAGTCCCGGTGCCCTGCTTGCATCCATTAAGCTACCTAGTGCGGTAAACAGAGATATCCATAAAAACAAGAAGTTCGCAGGAAACATAAGACGTGTTCTTAGGTTATGAAGGGGCATGAGGGAGTGACACATGATCCGACTGTTTTTCAATATCCGTGAGGGAGAGCGCCTTTCCAAGGATCCGGAAGGTGCCGAGTTTCAAGACATCGAAATGGCACGTGCCGAAGCCGTTCGCTCAGCTCGCGAACTCCTGTCCCAGCGCGTGTTAAATGGAGAGGAGATCGATGGCCAATCGTTTGAGCTTACCGACGACAACGGCGCTGTAGTCGATACCGTCAAATTTCGCGACGTGCTTCGACTGCACCAAGGTTGAAATGTTCATAAGAGCACATGCAAGGCGGGTGAGGTCGATCACCCGCCTGCGTACTTACATTCAGATTACTCTTCGTCTTCCCATGACGGGCGTTCAGGCTCGACTGCGTTCGGTCGAGCATCCCATTCGGCGCTAGCCTGGGACCAATGTTCATGCTCTTGACCCTCAGGCTGTCCAGCCTGCTCCCACAGCTCGTAAGCGCGACGGGCAATCCATTCCTCACGATTTTCGTCCATTTGAACCTCCCTGCAGGAAAACGAGGAAGTCCTCGTCATCCAGTTTTTGTCATCCTCAAACTGCTGATCCGATCAGAACCGCGAAGGGCTATACCACGGCGCGACACCTCCCAAAGGAACAGCGGGCGGAGAACGTTGACGTCTCTGGGTGGGTTCCTAACGATAGAGAAAACCAAGTCGAGGGTACGGTGCCGTACAAACGTGGCCGCGGATTTGCTCCGCATTACGTGGCTCGCGTATGAGGTAAACGCTATAGAAGTGCGACGCCGGGATTCTTATGGCGAGATCAAGCGGCCGTCTTTCCTGAAATGTCTACGCCAGGGAGAGCGGCGCGAGCCCAGGACCCGCGCCGAATGATGGTATTTAAGCTGTAGTTGCTGATGCCGGGCCGAGCTTCACTGACGGCTCACGCCCCCAGACGCGAAGCTTGCCGAGCTGCTCGACGAAACTCGTCAGGCTTGCACCGCCCGAAAGCTCCAGAACACCTTCGTCAATGTCCTTTGCGATACCGGCTTTCTCAAGCAATGGCAGGGCGACATCGCTGTAGCCGATGAACTTGCAATGCTGGAACGCGTCTGCCACGAAATCCCGTGCTGTCGCTTCCTTCAGCAGATCTTCGACACCTGCATCGGATGGAAGGAGCGCAACAGCATCGAAGAGCACCGAGGGGCCGCCATCGATCATATGCTGCGCCTCGATGAAGCTTCCGTCGGAAGCTGTCACGCCGCCGACCTTTGGAGCGACAAGCTCCACGAGGCCCTTTTTCTTCAAGATGGCGCTCGTCAAAGCCTTCAACAGTTTCGCATCGACACCGTCGGTCACGAGGATGCCCAGTTTGCGGCCCTCAAAGCGCTTGGGTCCGCGCTCGACGATGCTGAGCGCTGGAGAAGGCTCAAGATCCTCTCTAGTCGCAACAGCCGCCGGTGCGGCTTTCGGCAGGGACTTCATACCCAATCGATGAGCTACTTCGGAGGCGAGCGTATCATCAATGTTCATCAGATGCGAAACCATGCGCTCGCGGACTGCGACCGTTTCGACCTTGCTGAGTTCGAAGGTGAGCGCCATGATGATATGACGCTGTTCCGGTGGCGTCTGGCTGATGAAAAACTGTCTCGCTTGGCTATAGTGGTCGGCGAAGCTTTCTGGACGAAGCTGGACCTTGGTGCCGGATTCTTCCGCCGGATAATGGCGATAGCCGCGAGACTTGCTCTCCCGCGGACCTTCTCCAAACGAATTCGGTTCGTAATTCACCCGCCCAACAGGATTGCGCATTGCCATATGGCCGTCCTGCTGAAAATGGGCGAAGGGACACTTGGGCGCATTGATCGGCAGATGGGTAAAGTTTGGACCGCCAAGCCGCTTCAGTTGGGTGTCGAGGTAGGAGAAGTTACGGCCCTGCAGCAGAGGGTCGTTGCTGAAGCCAATTCCCGGCGGGACATTCTGGGTCATGAACGCGACCTGTTCGGTTTCGGCAAAGAAGTTGTCCGGCATGCGGTCCAGAACCAGCCGTCCGATCGGCTTCACAGGCAGAACCTCTTCCGGGATGATCTTGGTTGGGTCAAGGACGTCGAAATCGAAGCTGTCGGCAAATTCTTGATCGAAGAGCTGGACACCCAATTCCCATTCCGGGAAGTCGCCCGACTGGATCGACTGCCACAGATCGCGGCGGTGATAGTCTGGATCGGCACCATTGATCTTCACCGCCTCGTTCCACGCGACGGACTGCAGGCCGAGCTTCGGTTTCCAGTGAAACTTGACGAAGGTGGACTCATCCTTCTCGTTGATGAACCGGAAGGTATGGACGCCAAAACCTTCCATGAAGCGCAGCGATCTTGGGATGGTCCGATCCGACATGATCCACATGACCATGTTCATGCTTTCCGGTGTCAGACTGATAAAGTCCCAGAAATTGTCATGCGCCGTCTGCGCCTGTGGAAAAGCACGGTCGGGCTCCTGTTTGGCGGCGTGGATGAGATCGGGAAACTTGATTGCGTCCTGGATGAAAAAGACCGGGATGTTGTTCCCGACCAGATCCCAGTTGCCTTCCTTCGTATACATCTTAACAGCGAAACCGCGGACATCGCGTGCGAGATCCGCAGAACCCTTGTTGCCGGCGACCGTGGAGAATCGAACGAAGACCGGGGTTTTTCGCCGGCACGCTGGAAGACGTCGGCCCGGGTGTATTTGGCGAGTGATTCGTAGGTTTCGAAATAACCGTGCGCCCCATAGCCGCGCGCATGGACCACCCGCTCGGGAATGCGCTCGTGGTCGAAATGAAAAATCTTCTCCCTGAAGTGAAAATCCTCCATTAGAGCCGGGCCTCGCGGACCCACACGCAAAGTGTTCTGATCGTCGGCGACCGGAGCGCCTTGCGATGTCGTCAGCACTTCGAAGCCATCTTCTGCTGTCTGATGAAGCTCGCCGCCTGCACCGCGCGAGAGTGTCTGATCGTGGATGGCGACTTGATCGGTCGATGATTGTGTCTTCTTGGCCATTTGCCCGTCCTCAGGTTGATGAAACAGAAAAAGGCCGCCTTGCGGGCGGCCTCTCGTCATTCCGGCTGATCAGGCTGCTTTCTTGCCCTTGTCGTTGGCGGAAGCTTTCGCCAAGGCGGTCAGCTTCTTGTCGGTGGCGACTTCTTCCGACAGGTTCTGCTCGAGGAGCGGCACAGCATCCTTCAGGCCGAGTTGCTTGGCCCACTCGATGAGCGTGCCGTAACGCGCGATCTCATAATGTTCGACAGCCTGAGCAGACGAGATGAGACCGGCATCAAGCGCGGGCGATCCCTTGAATTCCTCGATGATCTCTTCACCTTCGGCGATGATGCCCTGGATGGCTTCGCAGGTCTTGCCGCGTGCCGACTTGCCCAGGAGCTCGAATACCTGTTCGAGCCGTTCGATCTGGCCCTGTGTTTCCTCGCGATGCTGAAGAAAACCTTCCTTGCCTTCCTCGGACTGCGACGCACGCGCCATCTTCGGCAGTGCCTTCAAAATCTGCTTTTCTGCAAAGTAGATATCTTTCAGCGTATCCAGAAACAGGTCGTCGAGAGTCTTGGCGTTTGCCATGTCGTCCTCCATCGTTTGTGAGCTGTTGCAAGAGGTGCGGACCGCGCGCCGCACCGGTGACAGCGGGAAATGTTCGTCGCGATTGAACGGTTCCCGTACGCCACCGTACCAGGAACGCTGACACGCTTATCTCGGCAACGCGCTCCAGTCGGCGCCGCCGCTGCAAGCGTGGGCCTATCGCGTGATCCCGAACATATATCCAACGAAGACCGCAATCCCGACTGCCTGCCAGGGATTCCTGCGAATTCGAAAGCGTACTTCATCCGATGCGCGATACCGAAGACTATCAGCCTCTTCTCGCAGTGCTGACAGTCTCTCCTTCGGCTCAACATAAGGGTCGTTACGATGTTCAAGAACGGAATTCAGCGCCTGATCCACACGTTGTGCATCCGAAGTATGAAGAGGACCGGAAACGGACGTTGACGAGCTTTCAGCCGATAGGGAAATGGCCGGGTTCTTCGTTTCCAGATCCTCACCGGGTGCGGGTGACCTGAAATTTTGGTCGTATGTCATAGCGCTCTTATCCTCCTTGGGACGCCGCGGCGTTTATCCACCGCTTCGGACTGACGAGGCTAAGCATTGATGCTGACAAATGTTCCACGTGCTGACATCGCATTCCGCGGAAGTACGGTACCGAGCGACGCTCAATCCATTTTGCGTTCTAGATGCGCAGCCGATTGAAAGTACGCTCGATGAAGTCCCTCGCAATCGCCTACGCCGGAACCTTGATCACATTCCTCACTGTCGATGCCATCTGGCTTGGTGAGGGGGCCGGTTGCATTGAGAAGCGTCGTTATGGCTTGGGGGAGTATCATGACCGCAAGAGCAAGTGGCTGCGGATATGTCGCGGTCCGCACATGGGTACAAGGGCGGGCCCGAACGTTCACCTGAGCCAATTTGCTCGGAACAAACGCTCCAGTCCTGTTGTTTCTCCCACGTACCTGAAACCAACGAAGAGGAGGCAGATATGCTGAATCAGGAAAATCGCGTGACCGGTCAGGATCCTTACGTCAAGGATACACTCTCATTGATCGCAAGCGACAAGGTCGAAGGCACGAAGGTCTACGGCGCCGACGGAAAGCGTATCGGCTCGATCCAGCGTCTTCTTCTGAAGAAGCAGGGCGGTCGAGTGGCCTACGCGGTGCTGAGCTTCGGTGGCTTCCTGGGCATCGGTGATGATTACTACCCACTGCCCTGGGAAAAGCTGACCTATGACGAAGGTCTTGATGGCTACCGGATCGACCTTACCAAGGACCAGATCACCGGCGCGCCGCGCTATGCTGATCTGGATGACGACTCCTGGTATCGTGCGAACGATCGACGGATCGAGGATTACTATGGCCTTCCGCCGACGCGGATGTAGTGGCCGTAGAAATCAAGAGAAAGAGGCCTCGCTTTAGCGGGGCCTCTTTCTAGTTGACGCGTTGCGATTGATGCAGAGACTTGTCAGTAGATGAAACCCATCTCTCAACGCGTCTTATTGCGCGACGATCTTAACAGGGATCGCTTTGGCCGCTGGCGTTTTCGATAACTCGTCGTGGTGATCAATGGCGTTCAGCACGTTGCATTCCGGATAGTAGCCGCCAATTGTGCCTCGCGGCAGCTTGTGGGCGCGAACAATGAGCCCGCCAAGCTCGCGATTTCGTCCGTCGTCGAAGTCGCTAACGAGGGCAATCGTCTGTCCTTCGCTCAGGCCGGCGGCTTCGATATCCTGCGGGCACATCAGCACCACGTCCCGCGTTCCCTCAATGCCGCGGAAGCGGTCCGAATAACCGTAGATGGTCGTATTGAACTGATCATTCGATCTCATGGTGATCAATCGATAACGGCCAGGTGCGTCCTCGAAGGAAAGGGCGTTCATCCGGTCCGGCTTCGTGAAAACCGCTTTTTTCTCCTCGGTATTCCAGATCCGCTGATGCGCGTCGTTGCCTCGGTAAAAACCTCCTGGCTCGAACATGCGTGCATTGTAATCCTTGAAGTCGTCGGGGTAGGTCGCCTCGATAAGATCCCGGACCAATCCGTAGTCGCCCGTCCATTCATCCCACTTGAGTGTCGGCTTGGGATCGAGCGTCGCCTTGGCGATGCCGGCAACAATCGCAAGCTCGCTTTTGAGATGCTTGGAAGCCGGTGTCCGCTTTCCGATCGAACCGGAAATGTGCGAGAAGCTGTCCTCCGTCGTCACGGACTGGTTGCCTGTCGCCTGCATGTCCATCTCCGTTCGGCTCAGGCAGGGGAGTATCCAGGCATCCTTGCCGGGGAAAAGGTGGCTGCGGTTGAGCTTGGTCGAGACCATCACCGTCAGTTCCTGCCCGGCCCATGCTCTTTCCATTTCCTCCTGGTCCGGAACCGCCCTTAGAAGATTGCCGCCAAGCGCGATCGTCGCGCTTATCGTCCCCGCCATCATGCCTTTGACCGCATCAACGATATGGGTGCCGTCCTCGGTCGGCGGATCGAAATCGAAAAGTGCCTTCAACTTGTCCATCGGGATGAGCTTGGTCTTTTCGGCAATGCCGACAGTGCGCTGCCCCTGGACGTTCGAATGACCGCGCACGGGACAGCAGCCGGCACCCTCGCGACCGATATTGCCTCGCAGAAGCAGCAGATTGACGAGCATCGCGACATTAAGCGCGCCCTGAGCATGCTGGGTGAGGCCCATCCCGTAAACACCGATGACGCGCTCGGCTGCAATATAGGTTTCACCCGCTTCGCGCAGATCACCTTCAGACAATCCGCTTTCACGTTCGATGTCCGCCCAGGATGATTCCCGCACGCAGGTGATGAATTCTTCGAACCCGGTCGTGTGCTCAGAGATGAAGTCGACGTCGAGGATGCGCGATGCACCCTTTGCGACTGCGGCGTCATCAGCTTCCACGACGACCTTGCAAAGGCCGAGCATGGCTGCAACGTCGCCACCCGCCTTCACCTGACAGTATTGATCGGAGATTTTGGTCTCATTCCCCGTCAGCATGTCGAACGGGTTTTGCGGATTGACGAAGGATACCAGCCCTTGCTCGATCACCGGGTTGAAAGTGACGATCTTGGCGCCACGCTTCTTGGCCTCCTGTAGCGGATGCAGGAAGCGCGGGCTGTTCGTTCCCGGGTTCTGGCCGAAGAAGAAAAAGGCATCGGCCTTTTCCAGATCGTCCCAGACGATCGTGCCGACAGGGGAGCCGATCACCTTGTTGAGGCCAACCGACGTCGTCTCGTGGCACATGTTGGAGCTTTGCGGCAGGTTGTTATTGCCATAGGCGCGGGCAAGCAGCGCATAGAGGTAGGAGGCTTCCAGCCCCGCATGGCCGGACGAGTAGAAAACGACCCTCTGCTTCTCCAACCGTCGCAGGGTTCTGCCGATCCTCTCGAACGCCTCATCCCATGTCACCTCCACATACCGATCGGTAGCATGATCGAAGCGCATCGGGTGGGTGAGGCGGCCAGTCATTTCGAGATCGTGGTCCTTCCAGGATCTCAATTCGGACGCAGTATGCTCACTCCAGAAGTCGGGCGTGCAGCGGGCATTCGTGAGCTCCCACATGGTCGCCTTGGCGCCGTTCTCACAGAACTCGAACGGATGATAGTTCTTCGGCTTCGGCCAAGCGCAAGAGACGCACATGAAGCCACCCGGTTTATTCTGTCGAGCAAGCGTTTCCAGGAAAGCTGCGGGCGGCTCGCTCTCGCCGTAAATGCGGGCGATTGATTTCAGCGATCCCCAGCCTCCCGCAGGACCTTTGCCATCCGGGTTGTCGATATGATCTGTCATGGGATGGCTCCAAAGAAGTCATGAGGTGGTGTTTGCGTCCGATCGCGCGGTGGACCGGCCAGGGCCGAGATTTGTCGCGGGAGAAACATCCTGGCACCGACAACGTTCCGCGATGAGCCAAGCTTTTGGCCGTTCTGGGCGTTTCCTTCATGTGCTTTGAGAGCGGGAATGACGTGGGAACAATCTGATGACCACTCGGGTTACTGATGGGCCCGTTCCTGCGATCGACCGATCGCTTACTGTCAATATACCCCTCGCATTGGAAGACTGATGATTGAACTTTGGGAATACCCCGTCGAGATCGAAACCGCGGGCGGCTGTTTCAAATGCGTCAGGAACAGCCGAGAGGCGGTTGCATCCTTGGCAATGGACTTCCCCAAAGGCGGCCCGGATGCCAGCAAGGCCAAAAAACCTGCCTCAAGGCAGTGTCGGGTGCCATTCCAGGAGACAGCGCCGCGGCGACTTTCAGAGTTGCAGCCAGAAGTGCCGGTCTACTTCGCGAGTAAGCCGCGTAGGCGTTCTCTTTTCCATTCACTGAAACCAATATTGGTGTCGCTAGTTCACCCTCGATCACCACAAAGGTGCGAGACGATGTCTGACAGCAGCACAATCACAGTCCACGCGATATTTGAAACCCGCGAGGCAGCCCATCTCGCTGTCGAGTATCTGGTCCAGAAACATGGCATCCCCCGACCGGATATTTTTGTTCAAGCGGCGAATGATGAAAACTCGGCTGGCTCGGCGCCGTCGGGTGGAGACGTTTCATCTTCGGGCAAGGTACGAACGGATGCACCGCTCACCGGCGATATCGAAGTGTCTGTCGATATCGCCGCGGACCGTTTGGCCGCAGTCCAGCGCGGCTTGGGTGATCTCGGAGCCATGAGGGTGTCGGGCCGGTGACGTTAATCGGCAACGCTGTTCAAGTCTACGGTCGCTCACTTGAGGTAGATGGTGAAGAGGTAGTAAGAGTGATGAGTGGCGCGGACAGATTTCAGACGACTTGGAACAAATGGTTCCCCGCGCTACTACGGCAGGGGCGGCCCACGATGCTCAACTAATTCAGACCGAGATCGGCTATTTTCCGGGAACTGACTTAGCTACAGGTCACTGAGTGCTTTTCTTGAGAGCACGTAGTTACCTCCAACCTCCGAGTTTCACCGACTCAGCTCCACGATCTTCTAGCCAGCCGGAAATTCCTGCCACGTCTCCTCCCCTTTTTTGCCAAGCACCGATTTGCCGCGACAAATGTCGCATCGGCCTTTCTCGCAGGGTCAAGGCGCCAGGCATTCGTCGCAAATGCCGCAGCCGTCTTCATCCATGGCGGAGTTCGGACGCTGACGACAACAGCAAACGCAAATGGCCGACTCTTTTTGATCGATGTGGTCCGGAGGCAAAATCTCAATGTAGGCTTCCGAAAACATGTCGGTCGTTCCATCATCCATCCCGATGCTCCCAAAGCGAAGATCGCCACTCGAGATAGGACCGGATTTCCTGCGAACAAGACGATTTCGGGGAGCTGGAAAAATTTTCGAGCGGGGTCTTGAACGACAAAATCTCAAAAACCAAATCGGTCAACGCCGGCGGCCCAATCAGGGGGTCGGCTGACCGAGGAGGCGGGTTTCACCCGCTTCCTTCCATGTTGCTTTACGGAGGATATGGTTATGAGAAATGCACTTGATTTTGCCCCGCTCTATCGTTCGAGCATCGGCTTCGACCGCGTGCTCAATCTGCTCAGCAATACGCAGCGTCTCAACGCAATTGAGACCTGGCCGGCCTATGACATCGTCAAGACTGGTGAAGACGACTACCGCATCACGATGGCGGTGGCAGGCTTTGGCGAAGGCGATCTCGATATCACTCAGGAGCGCAATGTCCTGGTGATCAAAGGCGGGAAGGCTGAAGAGCTCCAGGGCGAATATCTCCACCGCGGCATCGCCGGTCGTTCCTTCGAGCGCAAGTTTGAGCTTGCAGATCATGTAAGGGTGGAAGGGGCCGATCTGAAAAATGGCCTGCTGACAATTGCTCTGAAGCGCGAGGTGCCGGAAGCCATGAAGCCGCGCAAGATCGAAATCGGCGTCGCTCCGGCCACTAGCGAGCCGCTCCGGCTCGAAGCCGAACGCAAGGTCGCCTGACCCGGGCACCCAGGAAGAATTCTGGATTTCTATCAGTCGGCCCGATTCAGGGCCGGCTTCAGTCATCGCTCGGTACCGAGCAAACGAAGGAGGTCCGTATGTTGCTCGCTCAATTCGACAAGCCCCTCTACGTACAGCGCCGGTATTTCGTGCAGGAAATTACCGGACTGGATGACGTATTCGATTTTCTCGACGAATGGCCCCGGGAAAAGCGTAACCTCGCTTACGAGACTCTTGTCCGATACTGTCGCGAGGCAGCGAACGGTCACTGGCCGATCGACGCGGTCCGAGAGAATTTTCGAGTGTTTCTGAAGCAGAACGATAAGCTCGCCGAGCTGGCAGATGTCCCGCCTCATCGCAGGCGTGACACTGGCGCGAAGATCAGCGGGGCGTGATCGTCCGAAGGAAAAGCTGAGACATTTTTACCGCTCTAGTGGCCGGTGTAGATCCGGTGCATCGTCTCTGCGGCTGCCTTTTCGACCGGAATTTCAAAGAAGATGTCCGGATTGTTCGCCAACGCCTGAAACGTTCGTTCGATCAAGTCATCTTTCTCTGGCCCAGCGAGATGGTAGCGTGCTGCGTAGCGACCCAACAGCGTTCTCAGTATGCGCATGTCGCTCGTGGAAAGACCCCGGCTCCTGCTATCCATGTCTTCCTCCCTGATCTTATCGGTCTCGAAGGTCACCCCTTATCGGGGCCTTCGATTATTCCGATAAGGCCCGAGATAATTTCGAAGGTGTCTGACATCAAGGAGCCGGCGCAGGTGTAGCCTGCCGTTCGGCGACAATGCGGACCGTCACCTTGATTATCATCCCCTAAAACACACCTATCGCCGTGAAGCTCTTGTTTTTGGAGGAAAGATGGTAGCGGAACCGTATACGGCCGATGATCCAGAAACCCGCCTAGCGTTGTTCGACTTTGCCTTCGAGAATGCGCCGATCGGGATCGCTCTGGTCGATCTTCAGGGGCGCATCATTCGCGGCAACGCGGCTTTTGCCAAGTTGCTGTCGCTTCCGCTGGAAAAGGTGCTGGGAACGCATTTCAGGGACTTTACCCATCCAGACGATATCGAGGCGGACCTGATCCTGTTTCAGCAGGTGCTGCAGGGAAGGCGGGATGGTTACACGATCGAGAAGCGTTATCTCCGCCCATTCGGCGAGATCGTTCACGTCCTGATCCATGTTGCCGCGATGCGCGATGCCGAGGGCAAGGTCGTACGCTTCATATCGCAGATAGAGGATATCACCCGCCACAAGGAGCATGAGCGTCAGCTTGCCGAGCGGGCGGCACAGCTTGAGTTGGCGCTTGAAGCCGTTCGTGGCGGTTTTTGGCAGCTGGACATCCTGACAGGCAAGTTCGAGACCTCGGATCGACTGGCTCAGTTTATCGGAGGCCCGACGGCGGCGCGCCTCGATCTTGAGCGCTACGTCAACAGGGTCAACGTCAACGATGGCGCCCAGGCCGATCTTACACCGCTAATTGCTGGTGAGCTCGATCAGCATGTCGCCGAGTATCGCCTCGATACCGTCCACGGCGAACGGTGGATGCGTTGCGATCGCCGGCTTTGCGTGACAGCGACGGCCGACCGGTGAAGATTGTCGGAATGGCAATCGATTTTACCGAAGAACGACGCCGGATCGAGATGCTGGAGGAGACGGCGCGCACCGATGTGTTGACTGGATTGCTGAACCGGCGTGGGCTGTCGATAGAATTTGCGGCATTAAGGTCTGCCGATGGTTTTGCTGTCCTCGCACTCGACGTTGATGGCTTCAAGGAGATCAACGATGCTCATGGCCACGCGATGGGAGATGTCGTCCTGCAAACCACAGCCGCGCGCCTGACCTCAGCCGTCAGAGAAAGCGATCTTGTGGCACGCACGGGCGGCGATGAATTCGCTGTGGTTGTTGCTGGCAATCGGTCCACAGGCGAAGCGGCCGCTGAGCGGATCCTCACACGGATGAGGGAGCCTATTTTTATTTCAAATGAGATCGCCGACGTCCGCACAAGCATAGGAGGGGCCTGGACGGGCGAAAAGCGTGATGTGTCCGAGCTGCTGAAGCAAGCCGACGTGCTTCTGTATGATGCGAAGGCTGCCGGGAAAGACGCCGTCAGGTTCAGTCGGCATCCCGGGTAGTCGCTCCGGAGGGGCGGGTTCCAGAGGACCAGCGGCAGACTTGGATCGCGGGGATCGACGTGCGACGAGATCATTGTATCTAGACCTGAGGTCGGACATCTCGTACTCGCCACTGATCCACAGCTCTACCCAAGCCAGGAACTCGGGGTCATCGTCGATAGGCGTGCCACGTGACATCGCCTTGGTGCGAACCTGATCGAAGATCATTCGCCGTCTGTCACTGTCAATGGGCAATTTGCTCATCCTCGATGACGTCGGGAAGCGCTAAAGGAAAACTGCGATCCCCTCCGTATTGACGACATAGATGAACTCTTCCCATGCCTCATGAGCCGACGCGAAAGATTCATTCCAGTCGGTGACTTGGTCTTCTAGGCTTGTCACCTCCATCCGCCAATCATCTGCGCCCGCGGGCCGGAAGATTTCCACAAGGACGGTAATCCCATTGTCGGTGTAACGGCCAGAGAGTTCGGAGCGTTCAGAGTGCGGCTGATGGGAATTCATTGTCTGTCACCGGATGGATATGACGATGCATTTGCTGGCAACGTACAGGTCTCGCGCAGTCACGGACGATTATTTAGATCGTGATGGCTTCGACTTCTTCGCAGGACCGAGACGCAACTCCCTGTTCAGCTTTTTCTGGGCGAGTTTGCGGGCGCGGCGAATGCCTTCTGCCTTTTCTCGTGCGCGCTTTTCTGAGGGTTTCTCGAAGTGCTCACGCAAACGCATTTCCCGGACGATGCCCTCCTGCTGAAGTTTTTCTTGAGGACGCGCAAAGCTTGGTCGACGTTGTTGTCTCGGACGAGGATAAGCACGGTGGCTCCTGGTGTGGTGAAATCGGCTCGGGACAATCGATAAACGCATGTACGCGCGAATTGCAACGGTCGATCCGAGACGAAATGTACTTTGCGGAGCTTTGGCTTCAGCCCCGCGCTAGCTGCCGCACCTCGCGGCCGGCTTGCTCGTTACAAACTGTGCGGGTCGAGAGATCGTCGATTGTTCCAGCATGAGGTGCAAACGTTTGGGCGAATTTGGAATAGCATTACAAAATTAGCCACCAAACGGCGGGTCAGTGGTTCGTATCGGTTCAAGAGCGCGGGCAGAACGCATCCAGCCCCGGGATGGTGAATCCGCCGTTGCTGATGGACAAACCGCGCGACCACGTCGGCCGGCTCGCTCGCTTCATGGGTCGGCGTCACGGCCGAGAATTCCGCGTAACTTCCACGTAATTTTCGGCGGCCATACGTTTTCCGCGTTAGTGCGCTGCAACGATTGATAGACGGCCATTGTAGCATTGGATCGGGAGGGCAGCCAAGCCATCCATATTTTCGGCGGGGAAACGTCAGAAATGATCGCGTCTCATGCTCTATCCATGCCAATTTTCTTAGGCGTGCGTTCAACTATTGGAAGCTGCGCTCTAGGGAAACTTTTTGCGAAACCGTGGCGTACCGTGTTGCGCTCGTCCCTTGGGGGTCAGGTCTATTCCGTTAACGACGAGATCCAATCGAACTCCCGGAACTCAAAATGTCCCGCCTGCGCCGAAAGTTGGCGACGCGAAGGCCGAGTTTTGTTATCAAAAACATTCGTGGAATGGGCTACTATCATCATGAGCACAAATAAGGTGGCCGGATCATCCCTTCGCTGGCGTTTCACTTTTGGTTTTATTGTGCTGCAGCTCTGCGCGGTTATCACCTCGCTGGGCCTGGTTTTTTATCTCCTTTCCGGCCTCAAGCCCGATGTCGCTATCACATCCATCTGGCTGTCTCAGGAAATCGCAGACTCGGTTCGTCTTGACCCGAATGGCCGGGCCCATCTGGCGCCGACGGCCAAGCTTCAGGAGATTATGGAGGACGCTCCTGACCTGTGGTTCGTAGCAGATCTGGGCAAAGATATTGTCCTCGCACACGGCGCGCCTCCTCGGAAAATTGCCGACAACATGCCATTCTTGCGGACGTTCAAAAGTCTCGAGCTGCATGGCGATCTGAGTGATCCGCTGAGTGTTGCCCGCATGCAGCGATTCGACACCCCTGCCGGGGAGGCAACAATTTTTGCTGGCGGCGTTTCGATGTCCCAATATGGTGTGACTGTGCTGTTGGGGAACCTTGCAGTCGGTGTGCCGGCGCTGATCCTCATCGCCATTTCCCTGATTGGCGTCCCGTTTGTCACACGCTGGGCTTTGCGGTCATTCAGCGATCTGACGACGCGTCTTGACAGGATTGATCTCGACACACGTGGCGCCTTGGTGGAAGAGCGTGGCTTGCCCAATGAGGTGCTTCGCCTGGTGCGCGACATCAACAGGGCGTTGCGCCGTCTTGATAGTGGCTTTGAGGCGACGGAGCGCTTCTTCGTCAACGCGGCGCATGAACTTCGGACACCGATCGCTGTTCTGCAGGTGAGGATAGATACTCTTTCACCCAGTGTGGACAAGACGTACCTGCAGACGGCCGTCAAGCGATTGACGGCGATCGCGAACCAGCTTCTGGACACCGAGAAATACCGGCAGAAGCCCCAGCAGAATACGCCTGTCGATCTCAACAGCGTTGTGTCCAAGGTGGTTGCCGACCTTGCTCCCCTGGCAATCTCTGAAGGCTACGAGATTTCGTTCGACAGCGACGCGGAAGACGTTTTCGTCCCTGGTGATGCCGAATCTCTGGAGCGCGCATTCGTCAATCTGGTTCGAAACGCAGTCCAGTACGGAGGTGGAAAAGGACAGATATCGGTCGTTATTGAGGCTGACGGCAGCGTGACCGTCGCCGATCAGGGTTGTGGTATCGCCAGCGACAAGCATTCGCGCATATTCGAGCCTTTCTACCGGGTCAACCCTCACGGCTCAGGTGCGGGACTGGGGCTCAGCATGGTCAACGAGATCGTGACCCGCCATGGCGGTTACGTCGAGCTTTCTTCCGCGCCAGGCAAGGGCAGCACCTTTACCATACGCTGGCGCGAGAGGCGCGTTGTTCAGCAGCGGTAGGGCCGCCTTCATCCGTCGATGTTAGCTGGCACGGCCGCGATTGCCGATGCCTGGCGGTCAAACACTCGCGCGCCGACCACATTGCATGACTTCTGTCGATCGGTTGATTTTCCAGCGCGTGCCTGACGGGCCAGGCACGACGACAGCTCCCCGTAATTTTGGGGTAACTCTCGTGACGGAGAAAGCTCACAAATTTCAATAACATGGGCCACGACTAAATGACACGACACATTACCCGCAAGCGTCTGATCCTGGCGGCAGTGACCCTTGTCGGTCTGCTCGGCGTCTGGCTCTTCTTTCTGCGTCCGCCTGCCAAGCTTGAACTGGTGACCGCGCAGGCGCAAACGGGTGACATTGAAGAGGTGGTGTTGGCGACAGGGGTTCTCGAACCGCTCGAGCTAGTGCGCGTCGGCGCCCAGGCCTCGGGACGCGTTGAGCGTCTGGCTGTCAAGATCGGTGACATCGTCAAGGCGGGCCAATTGGTGGCCGAGATCGATTCCCAGACCCGGCGCAACACCTTGCGTGACCGTGAGGCCGCCTTGGCCAACATCCGCGCCGTTCTCGCCGCGCGCAGGGCCGCTCTGGTGAAAGCCGAGAAGGATTTCGAACGCGAGCGTGACCTGCTGGCGGGTGGTTCCACGCCGCGCGCCCAGTATGACGCCGCGGTTGCGATGCGAGACACCGCGCGGGCTGAGGTTCAGTCGTTGGACGCTCAGGTGTCCCAAGCGCAGGTCGCGCTGGAGTCTGCGGGTATTGAACTGGACTATACGCGCATCACCTCCCCAATCGCCGGCACTGTGGTCGCGATCGTCACTGACGAGGGCCAAACCGTGAATGCCCTGCAGACCGCGCCGACAATCGTCATGATCGCGCGATTGGACACAATGACGGTGCGTGCAGACATCTCCGAGGCTGACGTCGTGCGTGTACAGCGGGGCCTGCCGGTCTGGTTCAGCATTCTCGGCGATCCGAAGCGTCGTTTCGATGGGGAATTGCGGCAGGTGGAACCGGCCCCAGCTTCAATCTCAAATGAGAGCAACGCCGCCGCGAGCGGGACTGGCTCAACCAAAGGCGCTGTCTACTACACCGGTCTGATCGACGTGGCTAACGCCGATGGGGTCCTGCGGCCCTCCATGACGGCGCAGGTGTCCATCGTCTTGAGCCGCGTCAGCGGCGCCGTGCTGGTTCCGCTCAGTGCATTGGAAGGCGCGCCTCGGGCCGGCGATACGGCGCGTCTCCGAGTAGTCGACGCAATGGGCGAGGTCCAGATCCGGCAGGTCCAGGTCGGCATCGATAACGGCGCGGACATCCAGATCCTTGGCGGTCTTCAGGCCGGCGAGACCATCGTCCTGGGAGCATCCACCGACGAACGCGCGGATGGCCAGGCTCAATTGGCCGCGGCGAAGCGGTAGGGCGCGCTATGACGGAACCACTAATCCGCCTACGCGGGGTATCCCGCGCTTTCCCCGCAGGCGACGAGATGGTGCGGGTGCTGAAAGACGTCGACCTCGACATCGAGGCCGGCGAGATGATGGCCATCATAGGTGCTTCTGGCTCCGGCAAGTCGACGCTGATGAACATCCTTGGCTGCCTCGATCGTCCGACGGACGGCAGCTACTGGATCGAAGGGCGCGAGACCTCGAAGATGTCCGTGGACGAACTGGCCGCGCTACGCCGTGAGCGTTTTGGTTTCATCTTCCAGCGTTATCATCTGCTTGGCGATCTCAGCGCGGCCAGCAACGTCGAGGTGCCGGCCATCTATGCCGGACGCAGCCGATCCGACCGGCACAAGCGCGCGATCTCTTTGTTGACCCGGCTAGGCCTGGCCGAGCGGACGGGCAATATCCCGGGCAAGCTTTCGGGCGGCCAGCAGCAGCGGGTGTCGATCGCCCGCGCCTTGATGAATGGCGGCGAGATAATTCTGGCCGACGAACCGACCGGAGCGCTGGATACTCACAGTGGCGCCGAAGTCATGAAGATCCTGCGCGAGCTTCACGCCGAGGGGCACACCATCATTCTCGTCACTCACGACAAGAAGATCGCCGAACATGCGGATCGGGTTGTAGAGATCAGCGACGGCGTTATCATTTCCGACGATCGCAATATATCCAAATCCGACGCAAAGGCCCGTCCCATCCGCGAGCACGCGCCGGGCGCTGGCTGGCGTGGTGCAATTGACCGGATGATTGAGGCCTTTCGCATGGCGGGCGCAGCAATATGGGCGCACAAGATGCGCTCGCTTCTGACCATGCTCGGTATCATCATCGGTATCGCCTCGGTGGCGTCTATCTCAGCTCTCGGGGCCGGCTCGCAGCAACAAATCCTCAGCAGTATCAGTTCGCTCGGCACCAACACGATCGAGGTGCGGGCCGGTAAAGGCTTCGGCGATCTGGAAGCGGGCAAGATACGGACGCTGGTTCCAGCCGATGCAGATGCGCTGGTGAACCAGCCCTATGTCGACAGCGTGACACCAACCGTCACGACGAGCGTAACGGTCAAGCGCGCCGCCGTGGCCGTCAGTGCATCAGCCACCGGGGTCGGCGCCGACTTCTTTCGTGTACGGGGTCTTGAGCTGGCGCATGGACAACTGTTCGACGCCCAGGATGTTGCCACCTACAGCCAGAATGTGGTGCTCGATGCAAACGCGGCGCGAGACCTTTTTCCAGACCGGGTAAACCCGGTGGGGCAGGTCATCCTTCTGGGCACAATGCCGGCGAGGGTGGTAGGTGTGACGAAACGCGAAAATTCCTTCGGTCCGGCGGTTGATACGTTGACCGTTTATGCGCCTTATACAACTGTTATGGGCCGCATGCTGGGCCGCCCGAACGTCGAGGGCATAACGGTCCGTATCAGGGACGATGTCGACCCGGGCAATGTCGAGGCCGCAGTTTCGCGCCTCATCGAGCGTCGGCATGGTGCGAAAGACTTCTTCCTCACCAACTCGGCGACCATTCGCGAGACTATCGAGACCACCACGCAAACCCTGACATTGCTGATTTCGTCAGTCGCCGTGATCTCGCTGATTGTCGGCGGCATCGGCGTGATGAATATCATGCTGGTGTCCGTG
The DNA here is from genome assembly GCF_030323265.1 of Terrirhizobium terrae. Lineage (GTDB taxonomy): Bacteria > Pseudomonadota > Alphaproteobacteria > Rhizobiales > Rhizobiaceae > Neorhizobium. The sequence continues at coordinate 541,215 of NZ_CP104991.1, read as the reverse complement.
ACCGAACGCACCAAGGAGATCGGCGTTCGCGTGGCCGTTGGCGCACGCCGCAGCGACATCCTTTCCCAATTCCTGATCGAGGCCGTCATGGTCTGCCTTGTCGGCGGCTTCATGGGAGTGATGCTCGCCCTCGGGATCAGCGCTCTTTTCAATTGGCTGAGCCCCGACTTCAAAATGATCTTCTCTCCTGGCTCCATCATTGTGGCCTTCGCCTGCTCCACCCTGATCGGAATCGTATTTGGCTTCCTTCCTGCCCGCAACGCGGCAAAGCTAGACCCGATCGAGGCCCTGGCGCGCGACTAATGGCTGGAAAGCATGGGTGATGGCCTAGTAAGGGGAGTTCCGATTGGAACTCAGCCTCGCGAGTAGCTGGCGAACTCGCTGCTTCTGAGTTCATGGCCTGATGATCGGCAATATTCACAGTATCGTCCAACGACACTTCTGGATGTCCGTTGGAGATTGCGAGGTGTTCGGGCAAACCGGCTGATGCCGGCCGGTTGCTATTTGCTGACGCTCAAGGAGCCCACAAGCGGCCTCCGCCTCCGGTCACGCCCCTGTCGCAGGCGGGTTGACCGGCACGCCGTCGCGCTTTTGGCGCAGGGGGCGGCCAAATGTGGTCGGCTCGCTATGTCAATCGAGCCAACACCGGTCGCTCTCCGGTGGGTTCTAGCGCCGGCCAGGCCTTCTTCTACGAGCGTTTCACTGATGGAGCGATCGTTGCTTGTCACGGTGCGGAGTTTGCGGCCATTTCGATAGGTGTCACGACATCCTGACAAGCGAGAACCCTCTGTTGGCGGTGGAGGGCCATGGTCAGGCCCTCAGGGTTTTAAGGGATTGGCGTTGACCAGGCGGGGCGGGAGATGCTGGCGATGACCCGTTTCAGCGGCCTGTGTGATCGCCTCGAGCACAAGGTGACGATCGAGCGCGACCGCGAAGTCCGGCACATATGCGGTCCCGTCGCGGAGGTCGTCGGCGAGCTGGGCGTAGAGGCGTGCGACGCCTGCTGCGGGCGCTGCTAGTTGCAAGTCGGGAGCCGCATATGCGGCTGGGACCTGTAGCTGCTGGACAGGCTCGCTGCCGCGGCGCAACGTGATTGTCACATCGCCGAAGTGGATGTAGCCCGACGCCGTCTCCACGTGCAGACTGCCTTCCGTGCCCTGGATCTCCCACACCAATCCGGCGGAGTGCCCGGCACTGTAGTGCAGCGAAGTGACGATCCCGCCTTCGAGAACGCCGGCGACGATGATCTCGTCCGGCGCGTCCTTCAAGAGGGACGTGCCGTCCGAGAGGCGGACGCCGTCGCCGCGCTGATTTGCCACGACGGCGGACAGGCTCTCGAACGAACCGAGTACGTGCGCGAGCGGTTGGAGTGCGTGGCCGAGCATAATGCTTTGAAGGGTGGCGCCATTCTCTGTGCGGGCCATGTATTCGAATGGCGGGGCATATCGGCCGACCCACATTTCGTCGTTCAGATGTGCCCGAACGCTTGTGCTGAGCGGCATGCCGATCACGCCCTGCCGAACGAGATCGCGGAGATAGCGGATCGGCGGGTGCAGGCCGCCCTGCAGTCCAATGACCGTGCGCAGCCGCCGTTCGCGGGCAATCCCCTCCAGCGCTTCGGCTTCCGATAGGTTTCGCGCGAGCGGCCATTCGCAGTAGACCATCTTGCCCGCGGCGAGCGCGTCGGAAACGATCTGCTTGTGATCTGGCACCTTGACCGCAACCACCACCAAGTCGACCTCTGGCCGCAGGACCAGCGCCTGATGTGTGTCAAAGGCAAGATCGGCGCCCAGTCGGCTTGCGGTCGAGTTCGCACTTTCCATACGGGTCGTGCTGACGGCGCGGATCTGGAATGCATTGAGCGCCTGCAGCGCGGGGACGTGGGCAATTCCGCCCCAGCCTCGATCGGCACTGGCGCCGATGATGCCGACGCCAATCCGGGTGTTTGCTGAGTTCGTCATGTAGGCGTGCTCCTGTCTGGTGCAGCCCGGGCTATGCTCGCCGTGCTGCTTCACCATGGTTTCGTTTTCGGACAAATGCTGTGCTTAGCGAGTGACCAAGCAATGCCGTTCGCGTTGCGGCTGCTTGGGTTTGAGTCCACGTGATGCAAGCGCAGGGAGTTAAACGTGAGTCCAATGGGCCTCGAGTTCGCGCGCGACATCGGCCGGACGCTCTATCATTGGCCAATGCGAGGCGCGCAGTTTCACGACGGCGCGTGCGTGTGTGGCATTGCCGAGCTCGTCAGCGAAGCGGTGCGGCAGGAACGGATCGTCCAGGCCCCAGATCACCAGCGCTGGCGCAGTTATGCTACTCAAAGCCGGTTTCCACTCCGCCCCGACCTCGATTGCGGAACGGTAAAGTGCGAGAATGCTTGCCCGCATAGTGGCATCGAGATGCCGAACCGATTCATCCGCCGCAACTTTCGGCATCTGGGCCTCGACAAGTTTCGCCGCAAATTCCTCGAGGTCGAGATCCTTCATCCATTGCTCGCCCTCACCTGGGGTCTGCCAGATCTTGGCGAGATAATGCCACGGATATTCCGGATCAATCGGCCCGCTGATGCCGGTCCAAGTCCGCACCAGATCCGGTCGGATTGACGTGAGACGGCCTGTCAGCAGGCAGCCCCAGTCATGACCGACCAGATCTACGGGCTCGCCGATCTCAGCGATCCGGTGGATAAGCCAGTCGAGATACTCTTCTTTCGTTGACCTGAAGTCCCGCGGCAACGGAGTGCCAAAGCCGGGGAGATCGATCGTAACGATATCCTTGCGCTGAAGATGGGAGCGGACGGTGTCCCAGAGTCGGTGGGTGTCAGGTACGCCGTGGACGAGTACTGCAGGCATGTCGGGATCTCCAAATAATCGATGTCAGAATGATACTGATACCCAGGTGTCGCAGAAGCCGACATTTGAGGAACCTTACGTTGCTATCTTAGGAACCCACCCAACATGCGTGTCACTCCCCGTGCGACTTCATGTTCCAACATGGCATATTGGGTCTGACCCATATGTGGAGCGGCGTTTGATCCAATGCTCCAAAGCCCACGTGGAAAGAGAGTGGAAAGCTAGTCGTTGATGATACCGGGCTAGCCCCCACTCTGAGACCTCCTACATTACAAGCCGGGATCCGTCGGCATGTCTTAGGTTAGCGTGCCGCCATCAACTGTCAGGATGGTTCCGGTGATTTGCCGGGCCGCACCAGATGCGAGGAATGCCACTGCAGCCGCGACATCCTGCGGCTCGCCGTACCGGCCGAGCGGAATCAGAGCACGCTGGAAATCTCCGAATTCGCCCTCGGCCGGGTTCATTTCCGTGTTGGTTGATCCCGGCTGAATGAGGTTGACGGTAATGTCACGGGGGCCAAGTTCTCGCGCGAGACCGCGAGTAAATGATTGGAGTGCCGATTTAGTCATCGAATAAACCGTCGATGGTCCGACAATGCGTTCTGCGCCCGCGGAACCGATCGTGACGATGCGGCCACCTTTGCCAAGATACGGCATCGCGGCTTGCGATGCCAGGATCGGTGAGCGAGCGTTGACAGCAAAAAGGGCGTCGATCTCGGCGACGGTGAAATCCGCCACATCCTTGTAGATCGCGATAGCCGCATTGTTCACCAAGATGTCGAGGCCGCCCAACGCCTGCGCCGCCTCATCAACCGACCGCTTGACCGCATTGGGGTCCATGCTGTCAGCCTGGATAGCCAACGCCTTGCGCCCTTTGCCTTCGATCGTTGCCACAACTTGCGCTGCCCGATCAGCGGCGCGTTCATATGTGATCGCTACATCAGCACCTTTTTCGGCCAGTGCGATTGCGATCGCGGCTCCAATGCCGCGGGACGCACCAGTCACAAGCGCACGTTTACCTGCTAGTTCACTCATCGATTTATTCCTTTCGTTATCGACAGGGGAAATGTCTCGCCCGGCCGCCTTAAGGCGGGCGTCCGTGCGGCCTGCCGCCGCACAATAATTTTCGGATTACGCGATCAGGACCGGCAGACCGCTCAAACGGCGGTTGTCCATGTCGTTATGCGCGCGGGCTATCTCGTCGAACGGATAGCGGACGGTTTCGAGATCACTGAAGATGCCTGAGCGCAGCGCATCCCATAGCTGAGAGGTCGCGATCTCGACTGTCGGTCCCCGGACGTACTGCGGGGTGCCGCCGCTGCGGACATCAACGCCTCGTCGCACAAGATCGGGGGCCGGCGCTGGCTGACCCGTCGCGGCTCCGATCGCGGCAATTACACCACCATCTCGGACGCTTGACACGCCCAACGAGAAAGTCGTCCGGCCGACGAAATCATAAACGACGTCGACACCGTCAGGTGCGATCGCACGGATCTTGGCGGCGATATCTGGCTCGCCAGCGTGGAAGGCATGAGTAGCACCCGCCGCGACCTTGTCGAGCTTATCCGGCGATCCGGCGACACCAATCACTGTAGCACCCAGCGACTTCGCCCAGCGAGACAGGATAGCACCCACGCTTCCCGATGCCCCAAGTACCAGCACTGTGTCGGTGGATTTGAGATTGTGGAGACCACGCATCCCCATCCAAGCCGTCGCGCCCTTTGCCAGGTAGGTCGCCGCGATCTCGTTCGAGATATCGGCGGGCAGGCGGATGAGCGGCCCGATCGGAATGTTCCTCTCGGTGGCATACGCGCCTTCCGAAAAGAAGTAAGCGACCCGATCGCCGACCGACAGCCCCTCGACGCCGGATCCGACCTCGATGATCGTCCCGGCCGCTTCAAAACCGGGGACCGCTGGCAACGCCATCGGATACTGGCCCTTTCGTACCATTGTATCAACGAAGTTGAGGCCGATCGCATCTTGAATGAGTTTGACCTCGCCGGCACGAGGCGCGCGCAGGTCTTTCTCGATGACTTCCAAGACTGACGGGCCGCCGGCCGACTGCATTTGAACGATTCGTGTCATGATCTTGTCTCCGTATTTCAGATGCGCGGCGTACTGATTGTAGAAGGAAGGCGCGCAGCGATGTTCAATCGAACTTGACGAGGTTGAGAGCGGGCAGCGGGCCGCCGGGGAACTGAACCAGCTGGCTGCCGACCGCGAGCCCGCCGAGATCGATCCCGAAGAAGCCGAGGCGATCAATGATGGCGGCGACCTCAGCCTTCGCCCTCATATCGTTGCCCGAATAAAACAGGACGCGCCTGCCTCCTTCCGAGCGGGGGTCGCCCGAAAGTTGCCTTGGCGTCAGGTGGTTGAACGCCTTGACGACGCGCGCGCCTGGTACAAGGGCGGTAAAAATATCCGTCGAGGTGCGGCCGCCGAGGTCCGCCGGTCTGTAAAGCGGCGCTTCGATAGAGTTGTTGGCATCGATCACGATCCTGCCGTCGAAGCTCAAGCCGGCGAGCGCACCAGGTATCTTTGACCACGGGACCGCCACGAGAACGATGTCTTGCGCCGCGGCCTCTTGCAGGCTTCCAGCCCGGATCGTGCTGCCGAGCTTCGAAACGAGCGTCGTGAGGCTTTCCGGCCCTCGGCTGTTTGCGATCACGGCTTCTATTCCCGCCTTGGCGAGCGCAGTGGCAAATGCGCCGCCAATATTGCCGGCTCCGATAATTCCTAAGCTCATTACCCACTCCTTCACGGTTTGGGAGAATTTTGTCTGCGACGGTCGGTTTTCCCGCTGCATCCTGGGCCTGATGCGGTTGGCGTTGCAGAAAACCGGCGCTGCTGTTGGCTGGAATATGGCTGGCAAATACACGCAGCATAAGTCATAAATGAATTGTTTTAGTTTCAATCAACATTTGAAGGTTACGTTCATGGAAACACTGGCAAACCTTGAAGCCTTCGTTCGAAGCGCAGAAGCGAGCAGCTTTTCCGGGGCTGCACGGCGTCTCTCGATCACACCGGCCGCAGTCAGCCGGAATGTTGCAATGCTGGAAAGGAACCTCGGTATACGGCTGTTTCACCGCTCAACGCGGAAGCTGACCCTGACCGAAGCGGGGGAATCGTTTCTGGTGAGCATCGGCGATAGCCTGAACCACCTTCAGGGCGCAATCGACGGGGCATCACAAACGAAGGGCGAGCCCGTCGGCGTTTTGAAGCTCAGCATGAGTTTGTCGTTCGCGATGGGACACGTTCTCCCCGCATTGCCCGACTTTCTGGCTCGTTATCCAGGCATCAGACCTGACTGGCATTTTGACAGCCGCAAGGTCGATCTTATAGCCGAGGGCTTTGACGCCGCGATCGGCGGTGGTTTTGAGCTCAATCCGGGCATCGTTTCCACAACGCTCGCACCGGTTCACGTTATCGCGGTCGCATCGCCCGCCTATTTTGCTGCACGTCGCCGGCCAATTAGCCCTGCTGATATGGCCGATCATGCAGGAATCTTGATGCGGTCCTCGAATTCGGGCCGGATACGGCAATGGATGATGCGTGACGCCCAAGGGCGCGAAGAGCGCGCGCTGCTCAACGAGACGATCGTGATGAGCGACGCGGCGGCCATGGCGCAGGCGGCGATCGCGGGGTTAGGCATCGCACTGTTGGCGGTACCCGACGTGCTGCCGCAAATAGAAAGTGGAGCGCTCGAACGTGTCCTTCCGAAGTGGTATGCGGATGCCGGATCTATATCGCTGTACTACTCGGGCCGCGTGCTTCAACCGTTGAAGACGCGCGCTTTCATCGATTTCTACACGGAGTATTTTCGTCGCGAGCGCCTAAGTGCTCGGCTTGCCGGAAGTCTTACGTAACGCTTACCGTCTTTGCCACACGCGAAAAAAGATTGGCACCGGAATCGCATCAATTACTCAATATTCAACAGACGCTTGAATGTGATCCAACCGACTCGCCACTAGTGGTCTAGAAAGGGACTGCGCAAATATCACTCCGCAAACTACATGAACTGGACGGAGTGAATTATGACTGAAGAATCCTTTTCTCGAAACTTGCCATTAAGTGGCAGGGTCGCACTCGTTACCGGTGGCTCACGGTCGATTGGGGCATCAATCGTCCATAGTTTGGCAGCCGACGGCGCTCAGGTCGCCTTCACCTATCGCGGATCACCTGCGAAGGCTGAGGAAGTCTCCTCGCCATCGAGAAAGCGGGGGACGCGCCCTGGCTATTGCAGCCGATGCTGCTAATCCGGATGCAATACGAGCCGCCGTCGCAGAGACTGTCGACACGTTTGGAGGCCTCGACATTCTTGTAAATAATGCCGGGATCGCCTTCGCCGGCCCGATCGACGAAATCGCATTTAATGACTATCAGGCAATGCTCGCGGTCAACGTAACAGGCGTTTTCGTTGCTACGCAAGAAGCCGTACGTCATATGAAGGATGGCGGCCGGATCATACAGATCGGCAGTTCAATTACGAAATATGCCGGGGTTCCTGGGCTCTCAGCGTATGGCCTCACCAAGGGCGCTGTCGCCGGCTTCAACCGAAGCCTGGCTCATGACCTGGGGCCACGCGGCATCACAGTCAACACAGTACATCCGGGCCCAACCGACACTGATATGAATCCTGCCGATGGCGAGTTTGCCGCTATGCAGATATCGCGCATCGCGGCGGGCCGCTATGGAAAGCCTCAGGAAATTGCGAGCGTTGTCGCATTCCTTGCAAGTCCAGAGGCTTCATTTGTAACGGGTGCCGACATCCGGGCTGATGGTGGTTTCACATCCTGAAATATCCCGGAGTAACGCGCAAACCGCGCTCCAACGACCCTTTTCAGTTCCAACACCTCACCAATCTACCGATATTCAGTATGGACAATGACGGAGCGGGCGCGAGGTGACGCTGCAGGGATCACAGTTCGGCGCGCCCCGAAAACAACCACCTTTGGGCCTTAATCCGGAGAAATTCCTTTGTCTGAGACAGCATATTCAAATGAGCGCGATGATTTGCCTACAGCGCCACCTGCTTCGTGGCTAGCCGTAGTATCGCTTGCGTTTGGGGCATTTGGTCTCGTAACCGCGGAATTTTTGCCGATCAGTCTGCTGACGCCGATAGCGGGCGAACTGGGAGTTTCGATGGGTGTGGTTGGCCAGGCTATCACAGCTACAGCCGCGGTTGCTGCGATCGCCGGGCCATTTCTCATTCTGGTGTCAGGCGAGCTGGACCGCCAGAAGATTGTTTTTGGCCTGACGGCGATGCTCATCATCTCCAACGTCCTTTCGGCCTACGCCCCCAGCATCACAATACTGCTGGCCGCTCGCGCGATTCTGGGCTTCGCTCTCGGTAGTTTTTGGGCCATGGTGGCCGCGCTTGCTTTGCGTTTGGTCCCTGCCGACAAGGTGCCGCGGGCTATTTCGATCATCATCATGGGTATCTCCCTCGCTACAGTCTTTGCTGCACCGCTTGGCACTTTCCTTGGAGGACTGTGGGGATGGCGCGCCGCCTTCATTGCCGGGTCCGGCATTGGCTTGGTTGCGCTTGTGACCCAGATACTGACCCTTCCCAAGCTCCCCCACCGCCGCGCCCGGCCTGAGCTCCTTCAAAGCGGCGCTGTCGCGCCGCTCGGTAGCCATCGGTTTTGGGACGGCATTCCTCGTCGTATCAGGCCACTTCGCCGGTTTCACGTTCGTCCGCCCATTTCTGGAAGAGGTTACGCGCCTCGACATTTCAACCGTCTCACTTGCTCTTCTGGTTTTCGGCCTTGCCGGCTTCCTGGGCAATTTCGCAGGGGCTTCATCGCCGAGCGCAATCCTGGTTGGGCTGTCGCCTTGTCCGCATTCCTGATAGCGAGTGCCGCATTTGCGCTCACCCTTCTCGGCGCCGTCGCGGGTGTTGCGTTCACGGCGACGGCTCTGTGGGGATTTGCTTTCGGCAGTTTCCCCGTTGCGATCTCGATCTGGAATGCCCGCGCGGCACCTGATCACGCCGAAAGTGCCGGGGCACTTCTGGCGTCGATTTTCCAGGTCGCGATTGCGACAGGATCAGGTCTTGGCGGCCTCATCATCGACGGCTTCGGCTCTACTGGTGTAACACTTTACGCGGCCTCGGCGGCCCTTATTGGCGCGATGGTCATCCTCGGGTTCAAGAGGCAGTGATTGACGAGGGTCGATCTACGGGTCGACAATTGCCAGCTAAATATAGAAGGCTCTTGAAAGCGAGAGCGCATGGAGAAGCCGGTTCGCCTTCAGTCACCTGCAGCACTTCGTTGCGATCCTGCTCCGATCTCACTCCCTCGCCTTCCGTTAGACCGAACTGTTTACATCCCAAGGTGTTTTTCTAATTCGTCAATGATCCATCAGATCGTGACATCACGTCGTTCAAGCAACAACCGCGTTGCTCCGCTAAGAACCCGTGTTCGCGCGCGCACCGGAACCGGACAGTAATCACGTATCATCGACGGTGATCGAGGATGTCTTCTAGCCCTTTATCCCAGTAGGGTCGATTGCCGAACCGATTGACAAGCCAGTCGATGAACACTCTCACTTTCGGTGCCAGTTCGCGAGAACTTGGATACAACGCCCAAAGTGTCTGTGTAGAGATTAGCGGATATTCTGAAACGACTGGAACGAGTGCGCCAGATCGCAGCTCGTTCGACGCGCACCACGTTGCCATGAGAGCGATGCCAAGCCCGGCAGAAGCCGCGTCCCGCACTGCAGTGCCGTCATTGATGCGAAGGCTCGGCGTGACACGCCGCTCGATCACCTCCGAACCTTTCCCTCGAAACGTCCAGAGGTCGAGCGTGCCGACGACGAGGCAGGTATGTTCCGCTAGGTCGTCGGGAGTATTAGGTTGGCCGTGTTTCTCGAGATATTTGGGCGACGCGACCAGTACCCGATTGTCCGGAGCAAGCCGCCGCGCGACAAAGGATGAGTCGCTGAGTTCGGTATAACGAACCGCCACATCGAAGGCACCCTCGACCAGATCGACGATGCTGTCCGAGATGCGCAAATCAAGTGCCAGTTCGGGATATTGCCTGCAGAATTCATCCAGACCCGGCACAATATGCATTCGCGCGAACGAGGCGGGAGCGGCTACTCGCAAGGTGCCGCGAGGCGCAGCCTGCTCTCGACCAAGCGCCGCTCGAGCAGCTTCCGCTGCGAGCACAACATTTTCCGCATGTGGCAGGAAGGCGAGGCCGTCCTCGGTCAATGTCGCTTGCCGCGTGGTGCGATGGAGAAGCCTGGCGCTGAGTTTCCGCTCAAGAGCGGCGAGTTTGGCGCTCGCGCCAGCAGGCGTCAGACCCAAGTCGCGGGCTGCGGCACTGATGCTGTGCAGCTGGGCGATACGCACAAAGAGACTCAAATCGTCTACGTCCATGAGATGGCTTTCAAATTTTTGTTGAAACTCATCCTAAAACCGAGGCGCTACCGAAAGCAATCGTGAGAGATCAAATAGCACCCACAAAGACGGCGCCATGTATGGCGAGCCAGTCAAAGCCACCATCAAAGGGATCACCATGACCAAAACCATGAAAGCAGCCATCCTCACTCGCTTCGGTGGCCCGGAATCGTTCGAACTTTCCGACGTGCCGAAACCAGGTCCCCAGGCGGGACAAGTCCTGGTTCGCGTCCATGCCACATCCGTCAACCCCTTGGATTATCAGGTTCGGCGCGGCGACTATCGCGACCTGGTGCCGTTGCCGGCGATTACCGGTCATGACGTTTCCGGAGTAGTCGAAGCCGTGGGAACGGGCGTGACGATGTTCTCGGTTGGAGAGGAAGTTTGGTACACGCCGCAGATATTCGATGGTCCGGGAAGCTACGCCGAGTACCACGTTGCAAACGAAAATATCATTGGAAGGAAGCCCGGCGCGCTCAGCCATCTGGAAGCCGCCAGCCTCAGCCTGGTCGGCGGAACAGCCTGGGAAGCTCTTGTCTCGCGTGCTGCCCTCAGGGTGGGAGAAAGCATCCTTATTCATGGTGGCGCGGGAGGGGTAGGGCACGTGGCCATCCAGGTCGCGAAAGCCATCGGCGCGAAGGTCTTCACGACCGTGCGCGAAGAAAACTTCGAGTTTGCGCGAAGTGTCGGGGCAGATGTCGTTATTGACTACAGGAAAGAGGATTATGTCGACGCCATCATGCGGGAAACCGAAGGTCTCGGGGTAGACGTGGTGTTTGACACCCTCGGCGGCGACACATTGTCTCGCAGCCCCAAGGTGCTTGCGCAACTTGGTCGCGTTATATCGATCGTGGATATTGCACAGCCGCAGAACCTCATAGAGGCATGGGGTAAAAACGCAAGCTACCACTTCGTCTTCACGAGGCAGAGCCAAGGCAAGCTTGACGAGCTAAGCGCACTGGTGGAACGCGGTCAGCTGCGGCCGCACGTAGGCGCCGTTTATTCGCTCGCCGACCTTCCGCTTGCCCATGCGCTGCTCGAGAAACCCAATAACGGTTTGCGGGGCAAGATCGCCATCGCCATTGGCCCGTCGGCCGAAGCAAAGGTGCAACCATGATTTATGAGATCGCCGTGCTGCCCGTCTATGAGGACAAAATCAGAGAGTTCGTGCAGGCATTCGAGAGCGTTGTTCCTCTGCTCACGCGTGCGCAGGGTTACCGTGGTCACGTTCTGGCTCGGGGGATCGAAACGCCGAAGGTCTTCAACCTGATCGTGCTATGGCGCTCGCTTGCGGACCACACTCCAGCTTTCGAAGCGAGCGAGGACCATGAGGAGTTCATGAGAGGCATACAGGCATATCTCTCGGAGGAACCGACGGTCTATCATCTCGAAGGCGGCGACCTAGCCGCAAACGATTAAGACAAAGGCGAGGTCGCTGCCTGACACGAGCGACCTCTGCCATTTCAAAGTACAGAGCGGGTGCCAGATAACCTATGCGTCTCTGGCTTGATATCGCTCTGCGCGAATATCGCTGCCGGGATCCGCCCTACCTTCGAGTTTTCACGTATCAGTAGGGTGAATAGCATTGCTGGCGAGGCCCATTGAATGGTTGGAAGGTATTGTCGAAGCTGCGGTAAGAGCGGTATCGCGCGAAACACCAGCTGACGTGCCGATCTCCCTGTAAGTCACGCTGAGGCAACGCGTAACGGGGTTGCTGGGACTGAGCGATAGCGCCACCAATTATGGCGCCAGCTGCAAGACCTCCGAGAACCGCTGCGGCATTGGAACTGTTGTGACGCCGGTGATGATGCCAAGGGCGATGTTGATGGCGCCAAGGGCGATGATAGCTTGGCCGTTGATGCCCATGATGGCCATTCCAATTGTGCCTGTTGGGTCGCCACCTGCGGTCGCCATTCCATTGAACGTTCTCGACAGTGTAGCGAGTGTCCGGGTTCGAGGGGACAAAAACCGGGGCCGCCTGACCGGGGATTGCAGCGGAGAACGCAGTCATCACTGCGATCAAAAATGTCGCTATCTTCTTCATCTTCTAATCCTTTAGTGAGGAGGAATATTAGTTCGAAACGGAGGCATACTCGGGAGAGGATGCGGTCGTCCGATATGCGAACTCCGCGCGTCAATCGGCAAAGAACCCGGGGTCGAGCTTTCCGAGTATGGAATAAGCAGTTGCGATGCGAGCGGAGTTTGGCCAGAACCGATCTCGCAAGGATTACAATTCCGGTTCCGCGCTCAGGCTGAAAGAGAACATAAGCTCCGAACCCGCCCGTCGAGCCTGTTTTTGATACGGTGGCAACCATCTCCGCCGTCACATGCAAGCTGGGAGGATCAATCTGATTGGCCTTCAAGACGAAATCGGGATCGACCCCCTGAAGTAGGTCACCGCGTCGAGCTGGAGCGCGATAGAGTTCCCAACCCAAGCCCTGATACATTCGACGGACTTGGTAGACCGGCGAGCGAGCCGCGATCAGAGCGGCTTTTAACGAGCCGTCGAATCGGTTGGGATTGGCCGACGCTTCAACAAAATCAAGGAGGTCGGCTGCGGTTGTCTTGATGCCGTAAGCCTCATCGTCGAATAAGCCAGGATTGACCCGTACCGGTGCATTGGAGCTTGTGTAGCCTTGCGCATACGAGCTAACGCGATCTTTAGGGACCGAAAGGAAGGTATGCGCCAGGTTCAGCGGCTTGATCACCTTTTCATCAAGGAGCGAAGCAAAGGGAGCGTCGACGCTCTTCGCCGCAAGATAGCCAGACAGTCCGATGGACGTATTCGAATAAAGGCGACTGGTGCCGATTTTGGTGGTGGGAATGAAGCTCTTATAGAAGCTTATAAAATTTTGCTCGTTGACTTCGGCAGGGAACTGGAGTGGCAGCCCTCCCGCCACGTAAGTGTGAAGTTCGAGGAGTGAAGCGGCTCCGATTGGGCTTTGCGATAGTTCCGGGAGGAGCTCTTTGACTTGGGTTGAGAGAGAAACCGAACCCTCAGCTTGAAGGCGTGCGAGCAATGTGCCGGTGAAGGGTTTGGACAAAGAGCCGATCTCGAACAGTGTCGCACCGTCCACGGGGGATGCCGTTTCTCGAGACGAGACCCCGTAATGGAAAACATGGTGCTGGCCAGCGAGCAGGATGCCGACTGACAAGCCAGGGATCTGATATTCAGCCATCAGCGGCTTGACGATTGTATCGACGGTCGAGCGGATATCATCCTCTGATGCCGCCGGCACGACCGGCAGCACGATCCCGAACAGGACAGCCACTGTACTTAGAAAAATGCGCATTCAGACTCCGTTTGCGAGAGTGTAGGGAGCGCTCCAGACAGATACTCAAAAACTCGACAAAGCGCCTTTCCTGCAGTCATGAACTCTCAAAATTACGGGAACGTTACACCCGCCGAACGCTTGAGTTGGCGAGCGGACGGCAACTGCGCATTGCCGACTGCAATTGCTACGCGGAAGTCGAAGCGACCTACAGCCGGTCCGAGGGTGTTGCGCAGTTCCAGTGTTCCTAACCACGCCCGGCAATCTTCAATGCGTTTCGCCAGCGGATAGCAAATATGCTCCCATGGTCCGGTGAGGATTTGAGCTCGATAACCCCGCCATGCTTTTCAATAATCTCGTCGACCATACTCAAGCCGAGACCCGCTCCAGATCCATGAGGATTAACGCGGTAAAATGGCTCGAAGATCCGTGAATGAAGGTCTACGGGGATGCCAATGCCTTGATCGGAGATAAGGACGGAACCATCGGTCTCCACCTTGACCACGATGTCGCCGCGCCTTCCTCCATATTGAATGGCATTGCGCACCAGATTTGAAAAAGCGCGGTCCAAGGCTTCGTCATCACCTTCCATGGACACTTTGGAAACGTCGGTTTCGAAAGAAATTTCGTAGCCTTCGGAAATCGCGAACGGCGCAAGGTCGGCAACGACCTTTGAAAGGAGGTGCGTCAGTTCGATTTTCTTCGAAATCGGCGGGTTCTGTCGATATCGCTCTATATCCAGAAGCTGGTTTGTGATGGCGGTAAGCCGTTTGATGCTCTTCTGAATGTGAAGCGTCTCCTCGCTTTGCGGCAAGGTGTCTGCACGGACCTGAACTATGGCGAGGGGCGTACGCAGTTCGTGAGCTGCGTTAACGAAAAAGCGTTCTGTTTTTTCGAAACCGGCGTCGAGCCGACTGAGGGCGAGATTGATCTCCCTGACGACCCGCAACAGCTCTTTGGGCAGTCCGGCCTCGTTTACTACACCGCCCCGGGCTTCAAAATCGACTTTGTTCAAACGGTCAGTGAGCTTCCCGAGGGAGCGAAGCGACCATTTTGTCACCCACGGGACACCGACGAGGGTGACTAAAAGAAGTATGAGGGCAGGCACGCCGATCGTTATCTGACCTACGACAAAGACGAGTTGGTAAAGGGACATCGAAACGCCACCAGCCATAATAGTCGCTTCACCTGCTTCTGTCTGAATTTTATCAATGGTGGCCTGACGATCGGGGACATCGACGTAACCGCGCAGTTCGACGCTGCGAAAATTGTCAAAAAAGGCAAAGTTTTCACCGATGTCCTTCGGGATCACCCCATGGGTGAGTGTTGTGCCATCAGCAAGACGAACCGCAAACCATGAAGTAGGCCGCTCAGCCATCACAGTTCGGAGTGCCTGCGTAGGGCGGACCGCCACGACGCCATTTTGGTCAATTGTGACGGATCTTGCTATCTCCTGCGGGTACCACGTGGATGGGACCGCGCCACGGGGAGCACTCAGCGTCGCGATGTATAGAACGAGCCCGAACGAGGCGACGATGGTGAGGAGCTGAAGTGTAATGAAGCCGAGTGTAAAGCGCCAGCGGAGCGAATAATGGGACATGCTATTTTTGCTCATGGAGGAAATATCCGACGCCGCGAATGTTACGGATGACGATATCCGCACCAGCATCTGCCAGTTTGCGCCGCAGGCGCGACATGTTGGCTTCCAGAGAATTTGACTGAATCTCGTCGTCGAAGGAGTACACGCTTTCCTCCAGGGAAGACCGCAGGACCGTTCGTCCGAGATTCTTGAGAAGTGACTCGATGATCAAAAGCTCTCGTCTAGCGAGCTCTTGCCGGATGCCGTTGACATACAGGTCTCGTGTCACTCGATCATAGCGGATATTGCCGATCGTGATGATGTCTGCCTTGGCTTCAGGCGTTCGGCGTGCCACTGCGTTAAGTCGGGCGATCAGTTCATCGACCTCGAACGGTTTTGGCAGATAGTCGTCCGCGCCTCCGTTAAGGCCGGCGATCCTGTCTTTCGTGGATCCCATGGCGGAGATGATTATCGAGCGCGGTGGATTGTCTGTTTGCCGGATCTCAGCGAGCAAAGTGCTGCCGTCGCCGTCCGGAAGCTGGCGGTCGATGAGAACAACATCGTATCGTTCGATGGCGATCGCTTCTCGCGCCATGGCGATATCCGCCACCGCCGCCAGTACGAAGTCGTGCCTCGACAGCGCCGTCCGAAGCGCATCGGCCATTTCGGGATCGTCTTCGACCAGCAAGATTTTCATGACGCTAAATGAAGTACCTTACGAGATAGATGATTTCAAAGGCTTCGTAGACCGCGCCGAAGAAAAGGAGCGGGACGATGTGAAGCGTGAGAATGTGCACAGCTGCCGCCCCGTATCTTTGTCCGACAGACCGCTTTTCTCCCGCCACAGGTAAAAAGATGGTTCGACCGGTCAAATAGGCGCCGAAGGCCGCGACAATATAGGCCTGGATCTCTATCAGGACTGGATGGAGTGTGGGATCATCGCAGCCGAATGAGGACCAATCGGAGCCAGCGTGACACCATAAGCCGCCGCAAACACCATCGCGAACACGACGCCGAAAAATGGTACAACGAATGATGGGATCGTAATGAGCGTCACTGCAATCCCGAGATTGACCGCCAAGGCTGCTGATGCTGCATAGACGACGTTTCCGCTGAGATAGACCTGCATGGCAAGGTCGGTGCGCACTATCCCCGATATCGCATCCAAAACGGCTGGCTGGATTTCCGGGTTCAGCAACGTCACCGTCATCGTCGTTGCAAACAGGCCAAAAAAAGCTGCATTCACAACAATAAACTCAGTTCTGTGGCGTTGGATGAGGCGTACTTCCATCCGCAAGAGAGTTAATATGAGCAGTTGGTTCCCGATTCTGGGGGATGCGGTTGCCGTAGAGGGGGCGCATCATTGGTGAGAGGCTCGAGGGAGAACGTCCCCAGACCGGCATTCATCAGCCGGCAGCCATTCCCGTAGATCGGTTTCGATCAGCTCAGCCTCCCACCGAACTCGAAACTAGTCCCGCCGTCTCTCTCTTTTCATGCGCTCATGCTGCCGACGGGCATCTTCTGCCATGATCTGGCTTAGCCTGGCTGCCTCGAGGGTCCGCAATTGCGCGTCGTCACGACGCTGCTGCTGCTGTAACATGCACCCGGTATGAGATGATGATCCGTATTGTGCGCCCATTCCAGAGCAGGTGTCGAGGTCGGCGTAGCGTTCCTGTTCCGGTGTCTGGCAGCCGGTCAGGATAAGGAGGCCTGCGAACACTGTCCCGACAGACAAGCGTCGCATGAAAACATGATCCAGGGAGGCTTTGCTCATTTGATGTACCTTCTTTCTCGGTAAATTCATTCGATTGCGAGAGCGAAGCGCGTTCCCGCCGGACGCTTATGGGATTTCACAGTTACGCAGAAATTACGTGATTGCCGGATCAAGCTCGCCCTCACCGTTGACTCCGACGTCACGTCATAGTTTAGGCAGTGTGTCGATATTGTCTTAGTGTGGGCGGCTCGTTAGGCATCGCGGTCCGCCGACGATGCGAGGTTCGACATGACTGCTCCTGATCTCATCCCGATTGAAACGCTGTTCAGCACGCCGGAATTTTCGCGGGCTCAGATTTCTCCCGATGGCCGGCTCGTGGCTTATCTTGCGCCCTGGCGGGGAAGGTTGAACATCTGGGTGCAGCCAACCGGACAGGGCGCGGCGCGGCGACTGACGGGCGATGACACGCGCAATATCGACGGCTTTAGTTGGACGCGCGATGCTCGCTACATTCTCTTCGTGCAGGACAGCAGGGGCGACGAGAACTGGCACCTTCATCGCGTAGAGGTGGACGGGGCAGAAACGGTTTGCGGGATGGCGCTAACTGTCGACTTGACGCCCTTTGCCGGCGTGCGGGTGATGGGTCTGGACTTTTCCGCCGCGCTTCCGGGCAAGGCTTTCGTGCAGATGAACCTCAGAAGTCCGGGCCTGATTGATTTGTACGAGGTCGATATCGAAAATGGTGAAACGAGGATCGCTGCAGAAAGCCCCGATCGCTTCGTCCGCTGGATCGTTACACCGAACGGTCCGATACATGCTTTTATCATCGACGACGCTGGTGACCACGAACTGGCTCGCTACGAAAACGGAACTTTCACCACTTTGGCCAAGCTGAAGGGGCGCGACCAGCCGATCGGGCCGATGCCGCTGATGGTTGCGGTGGATGGAAAGAGCATCTTCGTCGGCTGCAATACGGGCAGCGACCACACCTATCTTGCTGCCATCGACCTTGCGACGGGCAGACAAAGAGTGATCGACAGCCTACCCGATTGCAGCCTCGATACGCCGCGGCCAGAGGCCGATACGCGCTTCCTCCAGCCTGATCTCCAATCCTGTGACGGGTGAGTTGCTAGGACTACGCTACCTTGGCATACAACAGAAGATTCGGTCGCTGAGCCCGCATTTTGCCGCCGTGCTCGATAGCTTGCAGCGGCTATCAGACGTGGAAATAGGTCACATTTCCTGCGATGCCGGTGGCGAAAAATGGGTGGTCGAATTCTGGGATGACCGCCATCCCGGCACGACGTGGCTTTACGATCATGTGAGCGGCGATGCACAGGTGCTAGGTGAGCGATTTGCCGAAATCTCGGCTGAGCGGCTGGCGAGCGTGCACCCGGTCGATGTGACGTCGCGTGACGGATTGACGTTGCCTTGCCATGTCACGCTGCCCGTTGGGTACGATGCCGAGGATGAGCCCCGCGCTTTGCCGACCGTGCTTCTGGTGCATGGCGGGCCGTGGTATCGCGACGCCTGCGTTTATGATGCGGAAGTGCAGTTCCTCGCCAACCGTGGCTATGCCGTGCTGCAGGTGAATTTTCGCGGCTCGACCGGCTACGGCAAGGCTTTTATGCAGGCCGCGATCGGAGAGTTCTCTGGGCGTATGCATGACGACCTGATCGACGGGCTCGACTGGCTAATCGGGCAGGGTATTGCCGACCCGGCGCGGGTGGCGATCTATGGTTGCTCCTATGGCGGTTATGCCGCACTGGTGGGCGCCAGCTTCACGCCGGAGCGCTTCGCTGCCGCCATCGACTATTCCGGCATGTCCGATCTCCGCGTGCTTGTGGATGGCGCCGTCCCGTTCGTTCGGCCCGCCCTGATCAATACCTACCTTGCTTACATGGGCGATCCGGACATCGAGATGCAGAACCGGGACATGCTTGCGCGCTCGCCGGTCAGCCGGCTTGATTGCATCTCTAAACCTCTTTTGGTGATCCATGGCGCTAATGACGTACGTGTCGCACAGGCACAGGCGGATCTGGTGGTGGAAACAGTGCGCGCCAATGGTGTGGAGGTTAACTATCTCCTCAACGAGCGCGAAGGGCACTGGTTCATCAACGAGGATAGCAATATCGAGCTTTATCAGAGGATCGAGCGCTTTCTGGCACGGCATTTAAGGGGCGAGCACTGAGGAGGGCTCATGCGCAGCAAGGAGATTGCAGCACTGGCGGGCGTGAGCATCCGCACGCTGCGGCACTACCACCAGATCGGACTTTTGCCGGAGCCGCCGAGGCAAGACAATGGGTATCGCGTTTACGGCCTGCCGCAACTGATCAGACTGCTGCGTATCGGTCAATTGACGGAGCTCGGTGTTTCCCTCTCGCAAATCCCAGCGCTTCTCGACAATCATGCCTGGATGACCGGGGACAGTTTAGATGCTCTTCATGACGGGCTGACGCGGCAGATCGAACTTCTCGAGCGTCGACGCCGGACAGTGGCTGCCCTGCGCGACGGCAAAGGACCGCCCGACATGGCACCGGAATTCGCAACATCGCTGATGGCGCTGGAGGCGGGACGAGAGCCTACAGCCGTACGAGCGGGTCGAGAGCAATCTGTACTCCTGTCAAACCTTCTGGATAAAGAGCAGCGCGCAGAACTGGCTCGGCTCTACGACCAACTGGCAGATGGCGAGCACGGTGCTGCCGCAAGCGAGCTGGGGAATCGTTTCGATGCATTGGGGCCTCGTAGTGGCGACGCCGAGATTTCAGCACTTGCCGATGATTACATCGCACATCTCGGGTCATGGATGAGAGACTTCGACAATGCTTTAAGCGGTAGCGGGAAAGACCAAGCAGCAGGGCTGCTCTGGCTTCATGCCCTCGAGAATACGAACAATCAGCAGAAAAGATTACTGACCGAAATCAGAAGCCGACTGGTATCCGGCCGGGGATCGCCACTTTGCGCCCGTCCACGATTGTAGGTGGCAGGCGAACTAAAATTTGGCGGTCTGCCGTTCCCAAACATCATCACGCCACATTCAAACTCTTGGTTATGGCTGGAGCCAGCTATAACTGCGAGCAATATCATGGATATCAACGTCGCTTTGAAAGCTTTCATACGCACCGTCGAGAAAGGTTCGATTACGGCGGCGGCACGGGACCTCGGGGTAACGCAGCCGGCTGTAACGAAGCATATTTCGAACCTCGAACGGCACGTTCAAGCCAGGCTTCTGGAGCGATCGTCGAAAATCGTTCGCCCGACGGCGCATGGGCTGGAATTATACGAGGCCAGCCGCATGCCGATTGCATCGATCGACGCTGCACTGGAGGGCGTTCGCATCAACACAGGTGAGATTGAAGGAAATCTGAGAATTCACGCTCCATCTTGCATTGGTGTTGGCCATCTCGAACGGATTGTCGGCGAATTTCAGGATGAGCATTGCGGGATTTCCGTCGAACTTGCTCTCGACGAGCGCACAATCGACTTGGTCTATGATAACTTCGATTTGTCGCTTCACTACGGGAAAATCGAGGATCAGGAGGTCATCGCACGCCGCATAGGATGGGTGGAGCGATTTCTCGTCGCGTCCCCTCGTTACGTTAAACAGGTGGGGGAGATCGAAGACACACAACGGCTTTCTGAGCTTGATGTAATCGGTACCCCTAAGATGCTCGCTCAGCGCAGCACCATTTCCTTGTTGGGACCAGGCGGGTGCGCTGAGGATGTTGTAGTGAGGCCGATACTCACAACGAACAATGCACACGTGATGATTGCAGCACTCTTGCGTGGTCGGGGCGTCGGACTGGTGCAAAAGAACCTCGTATCGGATTTGTTGGCCAGCGGCGAACTTGTAAGGGTGCTGCCCGAATATTGGCTCCGACCTACCGAAGCTTTCCTTGCTTATCCGTCCACGAAGTTCATGCGACCGGTCGTTCGGGCATTTACGGACTTCGTCATGCCGCGGCTCAGAAAGATTGACGGGATCTCCTCGGAGCAGCGCTAGCCATTAGAGCATAGCCAACGGTTATGAGGGCTATCACTCATGCAGATATGGAATATTCGGTCGAAGGGAGAATACTGTGCGATTCAAGCAATGTTTGCAGGCGCAACCCCAAGGTCACTTTCCAGAATGCAGAACACAAGCAGTCTCATGTCTCGCCGTAACTTCGTACTCGGCTCTCTGGCGGCGCCGGCCATACTCGGTGGATGTACAACAGTGCAAGAAAGATCGGCTTTGAACACCCCCAGCCAGTTGCCGATCCAATGCCTTCACCGATCGACGTGGAACTCGCTTCCCGTTATGCGGCGTTTGAAGATGGCGGACATTTCGTTCCCGCAGTTCCTATTGAACGAATGAACCCAGAATATCTCAGGCAGCGTGTTCCCAATCCTACCGGCGAGGCGCCGGGGACTGTTGTCGTCGACACGCCAAAGCGATTTCTCTATCTGGTGGAAAACGACGGAAGTGCGTTACGATACGGGGTTGGTATCGGGCGAGACGGATTTTCCTGGGAGGGCGAGGGATATATCCACTGGCGCCAGCATTGGCCGCGATGGAAGCCGCCGAGCGAGATGATCGCGCGGCAACCCGAACTGGAAAAGTACTCTGTTGCCAACGGAGGAATGGATCCCGGTCTACTCAACCCCCTCGGCGCTCGCGCTCTTTACATTTTCCAGAACAGGCAGGATACGCTTTATCGACTCCACGGCAATCCCGAGTGGCAATCCATCGGCAAGGCCGTGTCATCGGGCTGCGTGCGCCTCCTGAACCACGATATCGTGGACCTCTATGAGCGCGTTCCCTTCCACGCGCCGATCGTCGTGCATCAGGGGCCGATGACCGTGTGATATCGAGCCTCTCTTTCGGCAGCCGGTGCTACTTTACCGCGCTATGGATGCCGCAAAAGCATTTTCAGCGAAGCGCAGTCACTTCTGCGTCGGATAATGCGCTAAAAACAAACCCTGCGGTCAAGCTCTGGATACCCCTTGTCCGCGAGCGCTAATCAAGCGCAAAGCTTGGACCGAGCTGGGGATTCCATACCGAATGCCCGGCATTGTTTCCACCTGCTCCCAAATATTCTCGTATTTCATAGACCATTTGCATTTTCGGTGCAGCGCTTGCACCGACGGCGCGCTAACGCCCGGCCGACATTCGATCGCCGATTGTTGGGCTCTATGCCCACGCCTCGCCGCAGCCCTGTTGACAGATCGCCCGGCGACGGACGACACATCCTTCTCGACGCAACGCCTCCAGCCGCACAGGAGCCGCCGATGGCCGACCTCTTCGCCCGCAGCATTCTCCCCGGCATCGCCGCCGGGCAGGTCATCGCCGCGGGCGAGGCGCTGAGCTTCTGGGGCGGCGTCGATCCCGCGACTGGCAAGGTCATCGACGTGCACCACCCGCTCCACGGCGTCACGATCACCGGCGGCGTGCTTATGATGCCGTCGAGCCGCGGCTCCTGCACCGGCTCCGGCGTGCTGCTCGACCTCGCGCTGACGGGCCGCGCACCCGCCGCCCTCATCTTCAGCGAGGCCGAGGACGTGTTGACGCTCGGCGCGCTGATCGCTGCAGAAATGTTCGAGACGTCGCTGCCCGTGCTGCGCGTCTCGCGCGACGCCTTCGCCGCACTCTGTCGTGAAAAAACTGCCCGAATTAGCGAGACGGCCATCGAGACGGACGTGTTGACGATCCCGGTCACGCCGCCCGCGACCGCCGCGCTCGACCTCACCGACGACGACCGCGCCATGCTCGACGGCCGCGACGGCATCGCCGTGCAGCTCGCCATGCGCATCACGACGGCCATGGCCGCGCAGCAGGGCGCGCTGAAGCTCGCCGACGTCGTGCAGGGCCATATCGACGGCTGCATCTATGCCAGCCCCGCCAACCTGACATTTGCCGAGAAGATGGCGGGGATGGGCGCGAAGGTGCGCGTTCCCACCACGATGAACGCCATCTCCGTCGATCGCGCAAACTGGCAGGCCCAGGGCGTGCCGGCGGATTTCGGCAATCCCGCCGCCCGCCTCGCCGACGCCTATGTGCGCATGGGCTGCCGTGCGACCTTTACCTGTTCCCCTATCTCCTCGACAGCGCGCCGAAGATCGGCGAGGCCATCGCCTGGGCCGAGATCCAACGCCGTGATCTTCGCCAACACCGTGCTGGGCGCCCGCACGGCGAAGCATCCCGATTTCCTCGACCTCTGCATCGCGCTGACCGGCCGCGCCCCGCTCTCCGGGGTGTATCTCGACGAGCACCGCAAGGCGGCCCGCATCATCGATGTCGACCTGCCGGAAAATGTCGACGATGCCTTCTGGCCCCTCATCGGCTATCTTGCCGGCCGCGCCGCACCCGACCGCATTCCGCTCCTGCGCGGCCTCGCCGCCGCGCAACCGACGCAGGACGACCTGAAGGCGCTGTGCGCCGCCTTCGGCACCACCTCCGCCGCCCCGATGCTGCACATCGAGGGCATCACGCCCGAAGCGAAAGACGCAGCCGCCGCCAATGCCGATCACACAGCCATCACCCCCGCCGACATGATCGACACCTGGAGGATGTTCAACGACGGTCCGGACGAGGTCGAACTCGTCGCCATCGGCAGTCCGCACGCCTCGCTTTCAGAATGCAGCGCCCTGGCGGATGCGCTGGGAGGCCGCAAGCGGCACGAGGACGTCGCCGTCATCGTCACCGCCGGCCACGACGTCATGGCGGAAGCCGGCGACATTCTTATCCGGCTAAGGGAAAGCGGCATCCAGGTCATCCCGGATCTGTGCTGGTGCTCGATCTCCGAACCGGTCTTCCCGTCGAAGACCCGCACCCTCATCACCAATTCCGGGAAATACGCCCATTACGGCCCCGGCCTCTCCGGCCGCACCGTCCGCTTCGGCAGCCTCGCCGACTGCATCGAAGCAGCCCTCACCGGCCGTGTCCCTCCACGCCTGCCGGCCTGGCTGGCTTGACGGATAACAAGAACAGGGCGACCATTTTCTATGAAGCGCACCGTGCGGGAAGGCCGGCGTTTCGGTGGGACGAGATGGCGGACGGAACGGCAATCCGCAGTCGCCGTATCTACCCCGCAAGCTCCGACAAGCCACCTCGCTTCAGCGCAAGCTTAAAGGGGCGGATCAAGCTGACTATAAGCTCGTCCAAAGTAGCTTCCAGCTGGCAGCCTTGAATCAAAAGCGGTTTCCGCGGCCAATCGTTGTCCAAGAGCGCTAGTAGTATTGTCGGGCAAGATCGGCGCAGATGTTCTCCGAGGGAAGCCATACATGGGGGAATGCGGCCATGATACCATTTCTCAGCCACTGCTGCGCCGGATGTCCGTCGTTGCGACGATGCCAGGACAACACGAACGGGATCGGGTTCAGGGGCAGAGGGAAGTCGAACATAGCGAGGCGTTCGGCAAAGCCTGAATGGGCCACGACGCTTTCTATCACGGTCGCAACCATATCTGATGATGCTATCAATGCCGGCGCCGCATGCATATGGGGAATGGTCACAGCGGATCGCCTCTTGAAATTCTTCGAGGCCAGAGCGGCATCGGCAACATCGAGGCCCTCATTGTCGGGCGCGACGAGGATATGTGTCAGAGACAGGAATGTCTCGGCATCGAACCGGCGGTCCAGTATCGGATGATCCTTCCGCAAGATACAGACGAACCGCTCCTGAAAAAGACGTGCGGTCAGGATCCGGCTCGTAGGTGTTGGAGGGATTCCGACCGTCAGATCTACGCCGCCGCTGTCGAGCATGCCAATTGCATCGTCGCGACTGCCGTAGTCCCTCACCTCGATATCGATGCCGGGAGCCTTGTCTTCAAGCAACGACAGCAGGCGCGGCAATAGGACGGAACCTGCATGGGCCGAAACGGCGATGGAAAAAGACATGGTCGATTTGCCCGGATCAAAACCCTGCGTGAATTGCAATGTCCGCTGAATTTCCCGCAGAGCAAGCGAGATGGGTTCGGCAAGTTCCACCGCTCGCGGCGTGGGTTGAAGACCAGTCGGCCCGCGAACGAACAATTCGTCACGCAGCAGAAAACGCAATCTCGACAAGGCCGCGCTCATGGCCGGCTGGGTCCGGCCGATACGGCTTCCGGCGCGTGTTACATTGCGCTCGGAGTTGAGAGCATCAAAGGCGACGAGGAGATTGAGATCGATTCCATGTAAATTCATGGCATGGATCATTAACTTCTTCCTTCATCGATCTCAAGCATGTTCTTGTATCTCACCGTGAGTGTCCGTTTCCGGCGTTCAGCAACCAGCCCGGATACTCGACGGGAAGACGGCTGACCGCATCAAGCTTCGCCATATCGTCATTGTCCAGGTCAATCGATGCCGCCCGAATGTTTTCCTGCAATTGCTCCACGCGCTTCGCGCCGACGATGACGGTTGAGACCACGCTTTGCTTCAGCAACCAGGCGATCGCGATTTGCGCCGGGCTGCAAAGATGTTTCTCCGCGACAGCTTTCAGGACGGCGATCAGGGGCTCTCCCCGGATGCGATCGATGGGCGGAAAATCCAATTCCGTCTGTCGGCCGCCTGCTGCGTCGCCACCGGCAGAATACTTTCCGGTGAGGTAGCCGCCGGCTAGCGGACTCCAGACCATGAGGCCAACACGTTCCGATGAAAGCAACGGACCAATCTCCCGCTCCAGATCGCGCCCGACAAGCGTGTAATATGCCTGAAGCGAGGTGACGGGCGCGAGGGCTCTGGCGCGTGTTATCCCGATCGCCTTCATGATCTGCCATGCGGCCCAGTTCGACAGGCCGATGTAGCGGACGTCCCCGGCTCGGACGAGTGTGTCGAGCGCTTCCAGCGTCTCCTCGATCGGTGTAGCGGAATCGAATGCGTGGATCTGATATAGGTCGATGTGGTCCAGACCAAGCCGGCCGAGGCTTGCCTTGCATTCGGAGATAATGTGTCCCCGCGAAGCGCCGCGATGGTTTGGTCCGTCACCCATGGCAGACGCGACTTTCGTGGCAATCACGACATCCCTGCGCGACACACCAAGGTTCTTCAGCGAGCGCCCCAGTATTTCTTCACTGCGTCCGTGCGCATATACATTTGCGGTATCGAAGAGGTTGATGCCAGCGTCGAGAGCGGCCTTGACCAGTACATCGGCATCCTCCTGACCCAGTCTTCCCACCTTGCCCCATAATCCGTCCGTTCCGCCGAACGTCATAGCGCCGAAGCACAATTCCGACACGAACAACCCGCTCTCACCGAGCTTGCGCATTTGCATGATGTGGTCCTTTTTCTGGTGTTCGCCGATGTGGGGCGCGGTCTCGTTGGGGGCATTTCCGTACGGCTTGCGCTTACGGACGGCTCGACACTCGTTGCGAATGCCGGGCCGTCTGGGACATCTCAACCAATGAGCTGCCGCTCACCCGTTCTTGCCGCAAGCTCGACGGCCGCAATCAGACGGCTATTATGGCGGGCATGGTCGAACCCGGGAGTGGTGTATGTACCGTTCGTCAGATCGCGCCCCAGGGACGCATAGACCTCTCCGACATTGATAGCGGCGCCCGCCCAGAAATCGGCCGCGGTCGGGCCGACGCCAGTCGCTACAGGCGTATCGGGCGCAAAGAACTCGAGGTTCGAAGAGATTTTGATGTCTCCGACCTGTACACCTGCGAGATGATTGCCGGTCAGCTTCAGCCAGCCTTTGGAACCACGGATCTCGAAATTAAAACTCGCTTCATCTGCAGGTACGCCAGCCAGAATCTGAACGGACACAGGCGCACCGCTTGCCGTCTTAGCGATCAGATCGAGATGATCCGGAATCTCTCGCTTTGAAGTCTCGCCTGTATCGACGATCTCGATCTCCGGCCAGAGCAACTCCGTGCGCGCATCGACCTCCACAATGTTGCCTAGCACAGCCTCGATGACGTCGAGCACGTGCCCTGCCGTGATCGTCATGAAGCTGGCGCCAGAAGCGGCCTTGTTGAAATAGTCGTACATACTCGGAGATTGCGGACCGTAGCCGAACGTGGTTGCGCCGACACGGGCCGACATCAGGCGACCGAGCTTTCCTGACGCGACCAGTTCCGCCGTACGTCGGACGGCAGGATTATGCCGGCCTTGCAGGCCGATCGCGGTATGCAAAGACCCGACTGCTGCGGCCATCTCGTTCGTTTCCGCCAGCGTTGCGCCCAGAGGCGCTTCGCAATAGACGGCCTTACCCGCGTGCAAGGCGGCCATCACGAGATCCTTGTGCGCCGGCACCTTCACGGCGACCGTGATGACGTCAATGTTTTTGTCGCTAATCATCGCGTAGGGATCAGCAAACCAGAGTTCTGCGCCGAATGCTTCGGCCGCCGCCTTGGCGCTTTCCTCGCGTCGGGTCGCCACCGCCGCTAGCGTTAGGTGAGGTTGTGACGCTAGGGCGGGCACGTGCGATGCGCCCGCCCAGCTTGCGTGAGTGTCTGCTCCGATAATACCCACACGAAATTTTTTATCCGCCATCTGCGATGCTCCAAATCACGTTGCTTGACGCGAACCCGCGCCCTGGGTCAGAGGTATCCGACCCTCGGCACTGCGGTGAAATCGATAAATGGTATGCGTAAGCATCCACGCTATGGATATCGCCTACCGCGGGGGCAGCCATACCGCTGACAAAAGCAAGACCGCTCCGACTGCCGCTGTTGCGCTCAAGAGCAATCGGTCAGGCGACGACACAGACGGAGGATGCCAGCGTGTTCCTGTTGGCCGCTTGATGCCGGCAGGCGGATCGACCGTGTCTGCACCTGCGCTCGGCGCTGCTTTCTGCCGTTGAATTTCCGCCAGCTTATGGCGCACACGAATTGCAAGGAGCACAGCCAGATAGAGTGCCGTTATGAGAGACAACACCGCTGCCAAGCGCAAGGCGTTCTGATGGGCAAGGACCCAATCTTTGGAATTAGTTACGGTGGTGTCGATATATGTCCCGAACAAAGCATGGCCGGAGAGAGCGCCTATTGAATTGACTGCTCCAAACAGGACGATGAAACTCAAGAGTTCTCGGGTCCCTTTCTGCAGCGCGCTGGTGATGCCGAACACCAGTGCCGGCCCGAGAAAGAACATGGCTGAGAATGAAATTGCCGCCTGGGACAGATAAAGTCGCGGCAGATGATCAAGGTCCGTAGCAGAGCTGTCGACAAATGCCGCGGCAGCGATTGCGGTGACGGCCAGCATCATAGGCATCACCAATTTTTCGACATTCACCGTGACTGCGCTCACGATCACGCCGGCAACAGCGCTGAAAAAGGTGACGATCGAAAGTGCTCCAAGGTGTTCGTCGCTGCCTCCCAGCGACGTCAAAAACCTGGTTGCAACATTCTGTTCGGCAAGGACGATCCTGGCCATGAGAATTGCGACAGCAAAGCGGACGATGTCACCGCTCCCAAGCCAGCGCAGGTTGAGGAGGGTGCGGTCCGGCCGTTCTCCAGTATCAGCGCGCTGATGATCATCGGAAGCGCGAGCGACAGAAACCAAATTATCCAAGGCGCCTCGAGCCATCCTTCCAGTCGTCCGAGCCTCAACACTGCTGCAATCAGAGCGAGGCTACCACCCAAAAGCAGGAAGGTGAGGAAATCCAAAGGTTCGAACACCCGCTCTCGCTCGGCGGGTGGCAGCCGGAATGCCCCAACGGCTGCGAAAGAGAGAAATGCGAGCCCGGCTTCGAGCAGAAATATCGACTGCCAATGCGAGCTGACAGACAGCCACGGCGAGATGACGCTTGCGAGAGGGAACGCGCATTGCGAGACACCGAGGCCAAGTATCAGCCCCTGACGCGCCAACGGCCCGGAAGGGCCTGCATCACGTAGAACAAAGACAGCGGCGTTAACGCCGCCGCAACAAAGCCGCTTGCAGCCCTGACGGCGAGTGTGAGCCAGTGATCTGCGGTCAACAGATAGGTAAGCGAAAGGAGAGCATAGAGGCCAAGGGCAATCAGCGTGAATACACGCAGGCCATATTGCTGGCGGAACTTGATCAGCAGCAGATTGGCGGAAATATTGGTCATGACATAGGCCGTTGGCAGCCATGCCGCCTGAACGGCGCTCAACTCCAAGCCCGTTCGCAGCTCCGCGATGTTGACTATAACCAGCGCGTTGCCCAGCCCGCCCGTTAGACCCACAAGAATTGCGACGAAGGCATAGGCAATCCGCAGCGACAGGGCATGTTCCGGTGTCGCTGGCGACCCCGCGACCATTGGTCTTTCATGCTCGGGAAAGTCCCATGCCTCCTCACGGAAAAAGCTGCCAACTCGTCGCGTCAGTTTCATCATCGTGCTCTCTTGTTGGATTGACGGCATCAATCCGCCGCAGTCTAACCCAACTCCGGTCGCCTGGGGCGTTGCTGGTTTGGCAACATAAGGTTCGAACTATCGCGACTTGTTGCGAGCCGTCATTCGCTCAAAATCAGTGACATCATTCGAGGCGCCCTTCATTCGTAATAGAGCGGATGGGCGTAATCCTTAACTTCAGGAGGCAAAGATGCTTCACAGGTCCATCAACAGGATTACGACGACACCGCCTCTCGGGCCCGGTTTCGCAGGCGAGGGGCACAAGGCGGCCCTCGTCGTCGCGCCGGGAGATTTTTCCGCAACCGATCCGTTCTTCTTGATGGCGGATGACCATGTGACGGGAGAGGGGCAGTTCGGCGAGGCCCACCCTCATGCCGGCCTGGAAACTGTCACGTTCATGCTTCACGGCACCATGGGGGATGCCGGCGGATGCTTGGCCGAAGGCGACGTGGAATGGATGACTGCCGGAAGCGGCATCGTCCATTCGGAAGATGCACGGGTCTCTGCGGGTATGCGTCTGTTTCAGCTATGGCTAGTTCTTCCCGAGCGGGAGCGCAATATGGCGCCGAGGGTGCAGATCCTGAGACGTGACGAAATGCCGGTGCACCGCGGCGATGGTTTCGAGGCGACCGTCTACAGCGGTCGTGCAGCGGGGGTCATCGCGCCAGCGAAGAACGCCGTCCCGGTGACCTTAGTCGATATCCGCCTTGAGACGGAAGCTGAGTTCGAGCAGGTGTTGCCGTCGTCCTACAACGGTTTCGTCGTGGTCATCGCCGGCGAGATTGAGGCAGGCGCAGGAAGGACAGTTCTCGCCGAGGATAAAGTCGGCTGGACAAGTCCATTGGAGGTACACGGTGACAGCTTTGTGAGGCTGAAGGCGGGGAAGGATGGTGCTCGGGTGCTTTTGTATGCAGGCCAACCGCAAAACATCCATGTCGTGGCACAAGGACCATTTATCGCAGGCTCCAAAGAGGAGCTTGCCGGCTACTATGCCGCATACCGCCAAGGCAAGTTTCCGAATGCCGGCGAGATGCGACCTGTCTGATCTGACTGTCCAGCTGCCATGAAGCCACAAAGGGTTTCGTTATCAGCAACCCGACATTCCGCCACTGCTGTCTTTAGTCTTTCGACAGCATGGATATGTTCGCGAACAGTAGGCCCGCAAACGGGCTGAGAAAACCAGCCGCTTCACACCGCTCGTCCAAAACTCAAGCGGATCGGATCAAGCCTTTCCGAACATGGATCGCCGCCGGTCCGTGAGCGGGATCACTCGTCCCAGTATCCGAAACCAGCCCAGGAGGAACAGATGACCCAATCAGCGACCGCAGCCGTACTAGAAGAAAAAATGGGCCCTTCATTCTTCGTGAAGTGAAGCTTGAGGCCCCGCGCCCCGACGAAGTGCTCATTCGCATGGTTGCTACGGGTATTTGCGCGACCGATGCGCATGTCAGGCAACAGCTCATGCCGACGCCGCTCCCCGCGATCCTCGGCCATGAAGGCGCCGGCATCGTCGAACGTGTCGGATCGACCGTATCGCATCTCAAGCCCGGCGATCATGTCGTTCTTTCCTATCACTCCTGTGGCCACTGCAAACCCTGCATGTCTTCCCATGCAGCCTATTGCGATCATGTCTGGGAAACAAATTTCGCCGGCGCCAGGCTCGATGGAACGATCGGCGTGGCAGCACCCGACGGGAACAGGCTCCATGCGCACTTCTTTGGTCAGTCCTCATTCTCCACCTATGCGCTCGCTCATCAGCGCAATGCCGTCAAGGTCCCGGACGATGTTCCGCTCGAAGTGCTCGGGCCGCTCGGTTGCGGGTTTCAGACCGGAGCCGGCTCGGTCTTGAAGGCGCTCAAAGTGCCGGTCGGTGCTTCGATCGCGATCTTCGGAGTGGGGGCAGTGGGACTGGCTGCAATCATGGCTGCCAAGGTCGCCGATGCGGCAATCATCATCGCCATCGATGTCAATGCCGAACGGCTGAAGCTCGCTAACGAACTCGGCGCGACACATTGCGTCAACCCGCGTGCGCAAACCGATGTAGCCGCGGCGATCAGGGATATCACCTCTCGCGGCGTCGAATACGTTCTCGACACGAGTGGTCGGAAGGAGAACCTCGATGCCGGCATCGGCGCTCTTGCTCCGATGGGGCAGTTCGGTTTCGTCGCCTTCAATGACCATTCGGGCGCGGTCGTCGATGCCTCCCGGCTCACGGTAGGGCAAAGCCTCATCGGGATTATCCAGGGCGATGCCATTTCCGGCCTGATGATTCCGGAACTGGTCGGTCTTTATCGAAGCGGCCGTTTCCCGTTCGATAGGCTGCTCGCCTTCTACGACTTCGCCGACATCAACGCCGCGTTCGACGACGTTGCCGCGGGGCGCGTCATCAAGGCGGTTTTGCGGTTTCCCGAGCACGTTGCCTGAACGCTCACCCAATGCCTCACCATCTCTTTACCCAGTAACTTTTGTCATGGAGGACTAATCCACATGTGCGACAAGCACCAGAAACTAATCCAAGCGACCGACGCCCCAAACTTTTACGCTATAAATCATTACGGATTTCCGGAGGCCGGCGAACACCCGTCCGATCCGGAGGGATACTATCCGCCCTACTTCACCAGCGAACGGTTCCAGAGGCTGGGTTATCACGTCGAGGAGCTGCGCGGCGGCTTCTATTGGGTGACAAGCGGCGGCTACGATGCGGCTTTCGTCGTGACCGGCGATGGTGTGATTGCCATCGACGCTCCGCCAACGATCGGCGAAAACATGCTGGCCGCGATCGAAGACGTCACGGATAAGCCGGTAACGCACGTGATCTACAGCCACTGGCATACGGATCACATTGGTGCCGCTTCAGTTTTCGGGCCGGATGTCGAGATCGTGGCGCACGATATCACCAAGGAATTGCTCGAGCGGTTTCCCGATCCGAACCGACCAGTGCCGACCCTGACATTCGACAAGGATCACCACCTCGTCGTGGGCGGCGTTACGCTTGAACTGTCCTACAAGGGCGAAAATCACTGCCCCGGCAACATTTTCATCTATGCCCCGGCTCAAAAGGTCCTGACTGTCATCGACATCGTCAGCCCGGGCAGCGCAACGTTTATGCACTGCGACGCGTCCCAGAACATCGCGGGTTGGTACGAGGCCCAGAAGCAACTGATGGAGTATGATTTCGACTTCCTCGTCGCCGGTCATCACATGAGTTACGGCACGCCGGAAACGGTCGCGGCTTCGATCGAGTATTTCCAGGATGTGCTGGATGGGGCGCAAGCGGCGATCGATCGTTTCAGCAGGTCGGACGCGCTTGTGAGCATCCTTGATGGCGCAGGCTGGGACAATATATTCGCGGGCACCGAGAACTGGATCAATTCGATGGCCAACTTCGCGACGAAATACGTTCTCGAAAAGAAGAGCAGCAACGGGCAACTCTGGTCCGAGCGGCTGGCTGGGGTTACGACACAGACGAAGTACCACGCCTACACCGTACTGGAATCGATCCGCCTTGAACGGCCAAGGCCGAACTATAGGCTCCGCGGCGAAAATCCACCGCCGTTCCTGACCTGACCCTACCCCGCCCGCCGTCAAGAGCCGGAGAGGGCGAGCCGCGACCGGCTCGTCCGGGACGCCATCCCCGATGGCTGCGTCACGTCCGTCCGCCCATCATCAGAAAGGCCATTGAATGACCCGGTATTCCGCAAAGAACTGGATCGATGGAAGCTTTGTTACGTCGCCGTCGCGCCAAAGCTCCATCAACCCTGCTACCTATGAAACGATAGGAGACTATCCGGATTATGGAGAAACCGCAGCTCGCTCGGCGATAGACGCGGCCCTGCGAGCGTTTCGTGGCTCCGACTGGCGGCATGACGCCGAACTGCGCGCGAAAGTGCTCGATCAGATGGCCATGGCGTTCGAGCGTAATCGCGACCGCCTGATCGACATTCTTTCGCTTGAAAACGGAAAATTACGCGGCGAGGCCGCGTTCGAGGTCGACGGCAGCCCGAGCAAATTGCGCTACTGGGCCGCGATGGCCCGAACGGAGGCGGGCCGCGCGACGCTGCCCAGGCCCGGCAGCCTTTCGGTGGTCCTGCGCCAGCCGATGGGAGTGGCTGGGATCATCGTGCCTTGGAATTCTCCAGTCATACTCTCGGTTCGCTCGTTCGCGCCGGCACTCGCGGCCGGATGCGCCGTCGTGGTTAAGATGCCCGGACAGACAGCCCAGATCGCGAGCGTTCTGGCCGAGGTTCTTGCGGAGGCCGCAGACCTGCCAGACGGTATCGTCAACATGTTTATCGAAAGCGGTTCAGAGGGCGCAGCTCTCCTTGTCGAAAGTCCCGATGTACCGACGATCAGCTTCACTGGCAGCACGAAAACGGGCGCGGCCATCGGCGCCGTCGGTGCGAAGAGAATGAAGCGCTTCGGGCTGGAGCTCGGCGGCAAGGCGCCGATGATCGTGTTCGACGATGCCAATATCGAGGCAATGCTGCCCGTCCTGGAAAAGGCTCTGACCATCTTTGCCGGCCAATTCTGCATGACAGGCTCACGGTTGCTCGTACAAAACTCAGTCTACGAACTGGTGCGCAATGGTCTCGCCGAAAGGCTGCGTGCGGTCAAAGTGGGACCTGCAACCGATCCGGCAAGCGATATGGGGCCGCTCATCGACAAGCAGAACGTCCACCGCGTTGACCGCGTGGTGCAAGACGCGCTGGCGAAGGGTGCGATTGCGGTCGTTCGGGGAGGTCCCGTGACAGAAGGTCTTTTGGCGAAAGGCGCTTTTTTCGTCCTTCGATGCTGGAAGTCTCCGATAACAGTCTACCGGTCGTGCAGCAGGAAACATTCGGTCCTGTCATTACAATCCAGCGGTTCTTAGATGAGCGCGAAGCCGTCGCGCTGGCAAACGATAACGACTATGGTCTGTCCGCCTCGATCTGGACGCGGGATCTGGATCGCTCGTTGCGGGTCGCGCAGGCGCTTGAAGCGGGAAGCGTGTTCGTTAACGATTGGGCCAAAGTTTACGACGGGACGGAGGAGGGTGGCTTCAAGCAATCTGGTCTCGGGAGGCTGAACGGCGTTGCCGCGATCGAGGACTTTATCGAGCACAAGCACATCGCCCTTAAACCGGGCTTGCTGCGGTGAAAGAAGCCAGTTGGTCAGAAGGTGTGCTTCTGGGCGGCAGGGCATCGATTGCAGTTTCTCTAATGGAAACTTACATTCGGTCTTGCTGCGTAATTTCCACTTAATGTTACCAATCCAATCTGGTCGGCCGATGGAGAGAGCTGACAAAAACGGTCGGCATCTCCCCTGATTGAATGCAGCACCATACGAATGGATAATGATGTGCAGGACAAGGTCGACGCTTTGAAGCAGGTGGAAAGAACTATGATGGATGCGATACATGCAGCCATCATCAGGGCGGCAAAGGAGTCGGAGGCTGCATTTCAGCTAACTGGACCCCCAACCGACCAGACTTACTTCGCGGACGTCGCCATGCGTCAGCTATTTTTGCACCTGTGTGGTGCGAATGCGGAAACGGCCAAGGGGGTGATCCAGAACACGCCTGGGACATACTCTATATGGTACGCGGTACGGCCCGCTATTGGGAAAAAGAACACGGAACTCGGTCGAGGCGCCGAAAGGCGGAGAGCCAGGCGGAGCTTGAAAGGGAGAGACGCGAGAAATCCGCTCTTGCGCAAAGCGCTCAGGAGCTTGCAACCAACACGGTCATCCGCGCACTGGTCGAACACGCCAGCATCACCGACCCCGATCTGCGCGATCGTATATCGGCCTCCGTCGAGGCGCGTGTCGGCGTCACTGATCCACCTTCGGAGGTCGCGCAGTTTTTCGGCGAGCGGTTGAAAATGTCAATCGCACGCCTGATAGGCGTAACCGTCTAGGTATCCCTTACAGATGGGTTGCAACGCTTCCAGAGACTTAGCTGCTAACCGATCGGAATAGCATTAGATCTCTCCCTTAAGCCGCTCGTACAAGAAGTTTGCCAACACACGTACGCGGGCAATTCCGGCGCGCCCTGGCGGCATCAGGATGTGCAGATCTGCACCCTCATAAGGGAAAGCGGGAAGAATAAACTCTAACTCGCCAGTTTCAAGCGCTTGCTGGACCATAAACATAGGCAATAAGACGATACCAAGGCCTGCTCGCGCTGCCGCAAGAAGCATTTGGCCATTATCCGTCCGAGATCGAGACGGGATACGAATGTGTTCCCATCCGTCAGGCCCTTTGAACCGCCAGATACCCGAGTCCATTGCATAGAGCATTGCCTCGTGCCCTGCCAAATCAGCTGGACTAGTTGGACGCCCTTTCGTGTTAAGGTAGGACGGACTGGCCACAATAGCCCAGCGAACACTCGCAAGCTTGCGAGTAATAAGGTTTGAATCAGCTGGGCCTCCAACCCACATCGCCACGTCATAAGCTTCTGAAATCAGATCCGGTTTTCTATCCTCAAAGCGGATGTCCAAATCGATCCTCGGATGGAGGATCGCGAATTCCGCTAGTAATGGTGCAAGGCAAAATTCCCCAAAAGCAACGGGCACCGAAATTTTTAGTTGGCCTGATACATCCGTCGTCGATTTAATCACCATTTCTTGCGCCGACTCCAGTTCGGCAAGGCCCGACGCAGCACGGATATGATATTCCCGGCCAACATCGGTGAGAACAGTGCCTTTTGGAGACCGGGTAAGAAGCGTCGCGCCGAGAAAGCCTTCCAGGCGCGTAATCCGACGGCTCACAATAGACTTCGCGATCCCGAGACGAGAGGCCGCAGTTGCGATGCTACCTGCCTCTACCACCCGGATGAAAGCAATTACGTCAAGTAGATCGACTGAGGTGGGTTCCGCCACTAGCAACTCTCTCTTACAAATTTAGCGGCTACCGCAACATCACGCGAACAGGATTGTCAAGGAAGGGATGCCTCAAGCAGATTTTGTTACGTCTCTCGCAACCGGAGAGGTGAGAAATCCGATTTTACTGTGGCTACTGATCCATGAAGACTTCGACTGGCTTGTCAAAAAGGCTAGAGAATTGCATACAATATGCTTATGGGGCTGCGTAACGATTTCAATGGGTTGCACATTCGAGGGACGTGTGGGTCGCGGGCTCGTATCTGCTCAGGGCGAAGGCTACTGTCGTTTCGTACCTTCCTTCGTGTCATCATGGTCAGATGTAACAGTGTCCGCTTGTCCCTGGACCTTGGCGGAGACCCTTCGCATGGTGTCGCGTATACGGTCGCTCAGAAGTCTGACGCGCAGAGTTTGCCGGGTGTCGACGTGGGTTAGGAGCCATACATCACCGGTGTGTATGACCGGACTGCCTGGGACTCGCGAGAGTAGCGGGTCTGCATCGCCGACAAAGCAGGGTAGCAATGTGATGCCCATGCCCGCGCGCGTGGCCTGCAGCCTCGACCGCATCTCGGAAAAGCGGACAGGGGTGGCGGCCATCTCGATCTCTCCCGGGATCCAATCGAGAGGAACAAACTCGCCAGGTCCTAGCAACCAGGCCAAAGGGGATGAAACGTCGCTGAGCCGGTCACGGCGTCGGTAAAACGCTGTGTGGAATCCGCAGAGCCTGCTTCCGTAGAGGTTTTCCGGAGGCGACGTCTTTCCAAGAACGACGCGCAAAGCCACATCCGCCTCTCGGTTGCTCAGGTTGGCAACCGTCCCCGTTCCGATGATTTCGAGCGCGATGTCCGGATAGGTGGATCTGAACTCCGTCAGGGTCTCCATCAAAAGATCGGTCGCAAACGAGACGGGGAGGGTGAGGCGCAACGGGCCAGATACACTCTGGTCGCGAGCGAAGATCCTTCCCTCGATCTTCGTGGATGCCTCCGACATCTGCGCGGCGAGGTCCACAATGTCGGCACCCGCTGACGTCAGCCTGTATCCGGAAGGAAGCTTTTCGAAGAGTTTTGTTTTCAGTCGCTGCTCCAGACGCGCAACGCCGCGAAGCACCGTTGCGTGGTTGAGGTCCAGCTCCTCAGCCGCCGCACGCACCGTTCCGCCGTTGGCCACTGCTAGGAACATCCGTAACTCATCCCAATGATCCATGGTGCGTTTATTCATATCCCTTGTGTGTTCTCTCGGAGTTTATCCTCGGATCAGTACCGTTGTATATCCAAAAGCCAGATATGGTGTGTGAATACGCACCGTTCGACTGGTCCTCTCCGATATCTCATGCAATCGCCCAACACAAAGGTTTATGATGCAGATCCTCTCCAAGATGCAGGCAACCGTGCTTGCCCTTCTCCTCAGTACAGCCGGTGCCTCGGCGCAATCGCTCTCCGACATCAAGCCCGCACCGGAGCCGCTTGTGCTTCAGAGCCAGGGTAGTTTCTTCGTCGGCGGCCGGACCGTCAAAACCGAAAGCGCCGGCTGGGGCGACCTCAAGGACATCTTCGGCGAGAGTTTCGAAGCCGGTGATGTCGTCGTCGATCAGATGTATGTCCAGTTCCAGACCCCGCCGAAGCCGACGCACCTGCCGATCGTGTTCATGCATGGCGGGCTGCTCTCTTCAAAGCAGTGGGAAACGACGCCGGATGGTCGCATGGGCTGGTTCGAATATTTCACGCGGCAGGGATTCCCCACCTATCTTGCCGAACAGACGGGACGGGCACGCTCAGGCTTCAACGGTACGATCTTCAACCAGGTGAAAAACAAAAGTCTGCCACCTGAGGCGCAGCCTATGGTTTTTCTTGGCACGTCGGCCATGGCCTGGAAAGTCTTCAGATTCGGTCCTGAACTTGGCAAGGCTTGGCCAGACGTCCAGTTCCCGATCGAGGCAATCGATGAATTCGCCAAGCAGGTGATCCCTGACATGATCGAGACCCAGGTGCCGAGCCTGCTGGGCGAGCTGATCCAGCCTGAAACTGACAACCCGACCGTCGCCAACGTTGCCGATCTGGCTGCAGAACTCGGAGGGGCAATCCTCGTCGGCCACTCGCAGTCGGCGGGATTTCCGAGCCAGGCAGTCCTGAAGGGCAAAGGTAATATCAAGGGCCTGATCCAGCTTGAGACCGGCTGTTTCTCCAACCTGACGGAGGAGCAGGTCAAGGCGCTGGCCGAGGTT
Organism: Terrirhizobium terrae; assembly: GCF_030323265.1. Taxonomy (GTDB): domain Bacteria; phylum Pseudomonadota; class Alphaproteobacteria; order Rhizobiales; family Rhizobiaceae; genus Neorhizobium. The sequence continues at coordinate 503,048 of NZ_CP104991.1, read as the reverse complement.
CCCATCCTCGTGGTGGTTGGCGATTACATGGGCGACAACCCAGCCGCAGCCTGCGCCAAGGAAATGGAGCAGATCAAGGCGGCAGGTGGTGACATTACCTTCCTCTCGCTCCCCGATGTCGGGATCAAGGGCAGCACGCATATGTTCATGCAGGGCAAAGAGAACATCAAGGTAGCGGACGTCTTGGTCGACTGGATCGACAATCACGTCGATCGATAGGGGCAGGACCCACTTGTTGGCAGATGCCTTCGTGACGGCGGCGGAAGGTGTTCCGGTCCGTTGGACGCGGGAATCTCGATCGCTGCTTCCACGATCCGGTCCTCGCGTTCGTCGTTTCTCGATCGAGCCATTTCTCGTTATTTCAGCACAGTTCCGCCAAGCTGATGATCGGCCCGCGTAAGGATAGGTTTTGCTCGACTTTGTTCGTTGCTCGGAGGTTTTATGTCGCGGTCCTTCACTCGAATGACCTCCGGGCACCCTGTTCGTACTGCGATCACCAGCGTTATTTCGGTCAACGTGGATGGCGCGTGAGTATCGTCGGCGGAAGCGCAACGCTCCCAGAATTCGCGTTCAGACAATGAACCGGACTACGCCACCGTCGACGCGCAATGCGGCGCCACTCGTTGCGGATGCTTGCTCGGAGCAGGCATAGACGATAAAATTGGCGACCTCGTTGGTCGTTGCGAAGCGCCGTATCAGGGTCGTCGGTCGTAGTGCTTGCAGGAAACCCTGCTCGGCGTCCTCGCGCGTAATGCCAGTCTCCGCCGCTTGCTTCGCGATGTACTCGCCCAGGATCTCGGAGCGGGTCGGGCCTGGCAGTACGGCGTTGACAGTGACACCCGTGCCGGCGACCGCCTCTGCGAGGCCACGCGAGACTGCAAGTTGCGCGGTTTTAGTCACGCCGTAGTCAAGCATTTCCTTGGGCGTGTTAACGGCGGACTCGCTGCTGACGAAAACGACGCGCCCCCAGCCCTTACTAACCATGCCAGGCAGGTAGTGGCGGGAGAGCCGCACGCCGCTCATGACGTTGAGCTCAAACAGGTCGATCCAGTCCCCGTCTGGGATTGCTACGATGTCCTTCAGGCCATCGTAGTTCCGGAGGAAGGCCGTACCGACATTGTTCACAAGAATGTCAGCTGCTGGCGCCTGTGCAATAAAGGCGTTCACGCCTTCTGCGGTCGACAGATCGGCAGCGATACCTGAGATAATGCCCTCCGGAAACGCGGCGCGCATCTGCCGCACCGCTTCATTGACACGTGCCGGCGTGCGGCCATTGATGATGACCGACGCGCCGGCCTGCGCGAGCCCCTCCGCTGTCGCTCGGCCAATGCCTGAGGTGGATCCCGTCACGATGGCCGTGCGGCCGTTCAACTGGATTTTCATATCCTGGCGTCCTGGTTTTTCGCTGGTCGGCGGATGAGGGAGGTGGCGCGACCACTAAGGCCGCGCCGACTGGGGCTCAGAGCTGGGTAATTCCGCCGTCGGCAACGAGATCTGTGCCGGTCGAAAAACTACTTTCGTTGGACGCCAGGAACAGAGCTGCCGCTGCCATCTCTTCGGCTCTTCCAAGGCGGCCGAGGGGGTGATCTGCGCGTAGGTCGAACGCGCGCCATCGGCCTCTTCCGTAGTCTTGAACTGGCTTTCAATAATGGGAGTATCGATTGCACCGGGCGAAAGCGAGTTCACACGGATGCCACGATCCTTCAGCTCTGCTGCAAAGGTGCGCGCGAATGAGCGTACCGCTGCCTTGCTCGCCGAATAGGTCGAATGAGAAGGAAAGCCCTTCAAATGCAATCCGGACGATACCAAAACAATTGAGCCGCCCCGGGTCATCAGCGGTAGGGCTTTTTGAACGGTGAAGAATGCGCCGCGTGAGTTGATGCCGAACGTTCTGTCGAAATGTTCTGGAGATGCAGTGTCGACTGGTGCATGTTCGACGACGCCAGCGCTGACTACGAGAATATCGACGATCCCCTTTTCTGCCTTCACTTGTGCGAATACCTTGTCGAGTTCCTCGAGGTTGGCGACGTCACCCTGAACGAACGAGATATTACGGCCTATCGTCGATTTGGCTCTTTCGAGTTCGGCGAGGCGGCGGCCAGTGATGAAGACATAAGCTCCTTCATCGACGAAACGCTGAGCGGTCGCGAGCCCGATCCCGCTGCTACCACCCGTAATGACGGCTATTTTTCCATCGAGTTTAGACAAGAGACTGATCCTTTCGTGCGTGCATCATTGCAGCACGTCAGATGCGATCAGCCGCTATCTCGCGGTAGGATAAGAACTGGCATAATAGGTACTCTACGTTGGAATAGTGAAATTACGCTACCTTCGCTTCCCAGCCATACACCCATTTGCTTTAAAGCCCGCTTCGCCGTGAAATCCACTTCCAGCTAATGCAAAAGATCATGCAAGCTTACCGAGCTGTCGCCGCCGTGAGTCGATGCTTCGCAGTAACACTTCTCACATGTAACCGACGAGCCTAACGGTGTGGCAGGAGCTGAAGTTCAGCTCAAGCCTGCGATCTCGGCCATCCGCCACAATATGGAATAGATGTTATTCCAAGCCCTCGCCTTCCGGGAGGATATCGCCACACTTAATTCATGGGTGGCCCCTCATGAAATATGAGCGACGTGGTCCGCAAACTTGGAAAGTTTCAATGTCACAATTCATACAGTTCTCGGAGACAGGTGAGCCTGAGGTACTTGAATTCGTCAGCGGCACTCCTGCTTCACCCAAAGATGATGAGGTGCTCATCTCTGTGAAAGCTATCGGCCTCAACCGCGCCGATGCGATGTTCCGGCGTGGGCAATACATCTTTGAGCCGATCCTTCCCGCACAGCTAGGGACCGAGGCGGCAGGTATCGTTCTTGCCCTAGGCCGGGACGTAACCCACGTCTCCGTGGGAGATAAGGTGAACCTCGTTCCCTCTTTCCCGATGGGCGCATACGGCATCTATGGCGAAGAGATCATCGTACCAGGTCATGCCGTGGTCACGCAGCCGGCAGGGCTGAGTTTCGAGGAAGCTGCATCGATCTGGGTTATGTTCCTAACCGCTTACGGCCCCCTGATCGAGGACGCGCGCATCCAGCCCGGTGATCATGTCATCATCTCAGCCGCCTCGAGCAGTGTCGGTATAGCCGCCATCCAGCTTGTAAAGATGGCTGGAGCAATCCCGATCGCTTTAACCCGCACCAAAGAGAAGAAGCAAAGGTTGCTTGATACTGGAGCGAAGCATGTCGTTATCTACCCCGAAGTCGACCTGACTGCCGAAATTTTGAGAATTACCGGGGGAAGGGTGCGCGTGTTGCATTCGATGCAGTTGGCGGTGAACTTCTGCAGAGCTTGGTGAAGACGGTGCCGAAGGGCGTAATCTACCTGTATGGAGCCTTGGGCGGGGAAACTGCTACAATCCCGGTTCTGGAAGCTTTGATGCACCGGGCCACTATCAAAGCATGGATCATCGCTGACCTTTTGGCGGATGACAATCGTAAGCGCAAAGCAATCAAATATGTGTCGGATGCGCTTCGTCGGAAGGACATTACGCCAATAATCGACAGCGTGTTCACCTTCGAAGACATGGTGGCAGCTCACCGCCACCTCGAATCCGGCCAGCAATTTGGAAAGGTCATTGTGACATTAGGGGTGCCCGCGAGGGATAATGCTGTTTCCCCTTTGAACGGCTTCAGTGGAAAGCGAAGCGGCAATATTATCACGCCCTTAACACGGAGCAGCGTCTCGATTTGGCGGGTCGCGGGGGAGCGTTTGTAACGAGGACCAGCTATTAATCCGTCCGCGCTCTCCACCGGCCGAGACCATGCCCGTTCTGGCAGATTTTGTCTCAACATGATTTGAAAACTATACACTGGTGAGACGACATCCGCAGGATGACCGGGGTAGCATTTATGGAGCGGCAGCATGAATCTCATAACGTCGATGCGCTATTTCGTCCGCGTGTACGAAACAAGTTCATTTAGTGGCGCTGCTAAATTATTGGACGTGGGTCAATCGGCGGTCTCGAAAGTTGTCGCACAACTCGAGCAGGAACTCGGCGCGCCGCTCTTGGTGCGTTCTACCAGACAGCTTATTCCGACCGAGCAGGGTCGCGTATTCTACGAACACGCGACCAAGGTTCTAGAAGATGCCGAGGCCGCAGTAGCCTCGGTCGGGACTATGTCACAAAGCTTCTCAGGTCACATCCGTGTAGGCGGGACACTGACGTTCATGTCCCAGTATATTATCCCGAAGCTACCGCTATTTCTTGATGAACATCCCGCCATTGATATCTCGGTCCATCTCGACGACCGAAATGTTAGCCTGATCGAGCAGGGGATCGATCTCGCGCTCCGCATGGGCCAGCTTGACGATTCCGGCTATGTTGCCAAACGCATTGGCCGCTGTCGCCGCGTCGTCGTCGGCACCCCGTCCTATCTTGCCAAGCACGCAGCACCACATAAGCCAGAAGATCTGACCGAACATTCCATGGTTGTTTTTTCGCAAGGCGAGGGTGGCGAACGCTTTACATTCAAGGGTCCGAAAGGAAGCAAATCGGTGTCGGTCAAACCAAGGTTGCGGATTAATGCAACGGAAGGCATCCGATCTGCTGTTCTGGCAGGCGCTGGTTTATCGATAGCAACTGAGTGGATGTTTGAAGCCGAACTGGAAAGCGGAGCCGTACATAAAGTTCTTAGTGACTGGGTGCTGCCTGATCTTGATTTGTGGGCAGTAATGCCTGGAGGGAGACGTATCAGCCCTAAAATCCGGGCTTTCGTCGAATTCATCGAAGCGCAAGTCAACGCCACAAGGTTCGGCATTAATCCGATAAAGGAATAAAACATATTCGATCAGTCTGCCTTATTGTCCAGTTTGGAATGACCTACCTTCTACGCACGCCATCCACGGGATGGCGACCAGCTAGGAGACTACAAATGTCTATTAAAATCTATAGTGACCTTGGCTCGGGCAGCTACCGCCGGGTCGCCGTCGCCGCGAAGGTCATGGGCGTCGATTACGAGCGTGTGAACGTCGACCTTTTCAAGGAGAAAGCCACACTCCGGAGTTCCTGCAACTCAATCCGCACGGTCTGACGCCGGTGCTGCAGGAAGGCGATACGGTCGTCTGGGAATCGGCGGCAATCAATCTGTATCTTGCGGAAAAAGTAAATTCGCCCCTCGTCGGCAAGACCGAGCAGCAACGTACGGAAGTCCTCCAGTGGATGTTCTGGTCGGGCGAGCAGTGGCGCATCTATTTCACCATGCTGTTCGACGAGCGCGTGGCTGCTACTGCCATGGGAAAGCCGCAGAACGAGGCGATCGTCGAGTACGTCAATAAGAAGATCCGCGCCGCTGCCACCGTTCTAGACGCCCACCTCGCCAACCGCCAGTTTATGGTCGGCGACGAACTGACCTTGGCTGATATTGACATCGCGGCTCCGTTCTCACAAATCGACCGGTCCAAGCCGCCGCTCAACGAGTTCCCCTATCTTACAGCTTGGCATCAGCGCCTCCTGGACACCGTTCCGGCCTGGGTGGAAACCAAGCGTGACCTTGATGAGCGCATGGATACGTTCCTCAACAGCATCGGCGTCACCCTCTGATATCGACACGCAATTGAGGATCGTTGTCATTGGTGACCTTCGAACCGGCGGTAGCCTAAAGCTGCGCCTCCCCAGCAGGCGAACCGAATAATGTGGGGAATGCGTCAACACAGGATGCTCTGCGTTTCCGAAGTCGACGTGACGCACGAGATCCTGAAAATTACAGACGGGAAGGGAGCTTGGCCGCGATCTACCCGGCCGGCGGCTCCCTTCTGCCGGGTCTCGTGGCCACAACCCCGTCCGCACGCCTTGGAACACCTGAGGACCTCGCGTCGGCAGCACTTTTCCCCGAACCCGACGACAGTGCCTGCGTGAACGGCATTTAGCTAGACGTCGACGGTAGCGTGTCCCCTATACGGCTGCGTGAAACGAATAGTGTCAACCGATCTGGCCCTCGTAAAAGAACTGGAGAGCACATCGCATGGAATACGAACTCTACTGGATCAGCGGCAGTCCCTATGCGTGGCGTGTCATGCTCACGTTGGGATACAAGTCCCTCCGATACAAATCCAACCGGATCGACGGTTCCACGCGAGGGCACAAAAGTCCCGAATACTTACGTCTGAATTTTCGAGGCCAGGTGCCGACCTTTATCGCGAACGGAACGGCTATCACGGAGTCGGTCGCGATCATGTCTTTCCTGGAGAAGGCGCATCCCGAACCTGCGTTATTCGGAGAAGATCCCTTCGAGACCGGACTTATCTAGGAGACGATTTTCGAGTTCGAGAACTACGTTCGCGACCTACTTTCACTTGGAATCGTCAGACCATTGCTGAGGGGTGATAGCCAGGACAACCCGGACGCCATTCGATCGTCGGCGTCTTCGGCGATCAACGCGGTGCAGTGGATGGAAAACGCTCTCCAAAATGGCTGTTATCTGGCTGGTGACCGCGTGTCGGCCGCCGATATCGTCGCGCTACCCAATATGCAGATGCTTGCGCGAGTCGGCCGTCGAGCGGAAGCTGTCGAAATGAATCTCGGTCTGGACGACTTCAACGCGACTTTGCCGGCGATCGGAGCTTGGCTGACCCGCATGGAGGCCATTGCTGGCTACGATGCCGCCTACCCACCCCATTGGCGTCCCCAAGAAGGCGAGTGAATGACCAACGTCGTTTGCCAACAAGGCTGGAGCGGCACAGAGGTTCTGACCAAGGGGGCGGTCGTTCCCAGTGCCCTGCGCCTCGTCGTATGCGGCCGACGAGGGGCACCAGGAGTCAAGGATAGAGGAGGTAATTTATGGTACGACAGATGCACTTGGGCGCGTTCATGCGCCCCGTCGCCATCCACACGGGCTCTTGGCGCTATCCTGGGGCTTGGCCGGACGCCAATTTTAACTTGGACCATTTGCGACGGCTGATCCGAACGTTGGAGGAGGCAAAGTTCGATGCCTTCTTCATGGCCGACCACCTTGCTGTGCTGAACATGCCTCCAGATGTATTGAAGCGCAGCCACACGGTTACGTCCTTCGAACCGCTTACCTTGCTCTCCGCTCTGGCTATGGAGACAAGCCGGATAGGCTTGGTGGCGACAGCCACAACCACCTACGATGAACCCTATCACGTCGCTCGCCGTTTTGCCTCGCTCGATCACATCAGCAGGGGCCGGGCAGGCTGGAACGTTGTAACCACCGGCTATCCAGAGACGTCGTACAATTTCGGCAGCGACCAGCATCTGCAGCACGCAACTCGCTACGCAAGGGCGCGGGAGTTTTACGACGTGGTGAGCGGACTTTGGGATAGTTGGGCTGATGACGCGTTCGTCCGCGATGTGAACAACGGTGTGTTTTTCGATCCTGACAAGCTACACGTGCTCGACCACAAGGGTGAACACTTCTCGGTGCGCGGTCCTCTGAATATCGCGCGACCTGTGCAGGGCCAGCCGGTCATCTTCCAGGCGGGGGATCGGAGGCGGGGCGTCAGCTTGCGGCCGAAACGGCAGAAGCCATTTTCTCGATCGCAGGCAATGTGCCCGATGGCAAGGCATTCTACGCCGACGTCAAAGGCCGAATGCTGGCTGTCGGCCGCGATCCCGAGCACCTCAAGGTCTTGCCGGCTGCCTTGGTAGTTGTCGGAGACACGGTGGAGGAGGCGCAAGCCAAGCGGGCCCATCTCGACAGTCTGGTTCATTATGACAGTGGCATCCGCTCGCTTTCCATAATGCTGGACTTCGACGTGTCTGGCTTAGATCCCAACGGACCGCTGCCTGAGATCCCCGAGGGCAATGCCGTCAAGGCGAACCGCGACCAAATGATTGGCTACGCGCGTAAGACCGGCGCGACGATCCGGCAATTGGCTGCCAAGGCGGGGAGCTATGCCGGATTGGCATTTGTCGGCACGGCGACGACCATTGCTGAAGAGATGGAGGTCTGGATCGAAGAACAGGCAGCGGACGGGTTCATCATCTACTTCTCCTGGCTGCCCGGCGGACTCGACGACTTCACTCGTAACGTAGTCTCGGAGCTTCAACGCCGCGGCCGCTTTCGTTCGGAATATGAAGGCGCGACCCTTCGCGACCATCTCGGGCTTCCACGTCCGGCCAATCGGTTTTTTTGAAACGGAAACGGTGTAGCCCGATCTGCGGAGATCGCGACTGAGAAATCTTATTGCCGAGCCTTTGATAAGATCGCTGTCCTGGGACCTATACCCACGCGCTTCTTGCCTTGCGTCTGTTCATCGTTCGCTGTCGATGGTTCGGATCTATTCAAGACCTGAAATCTTGGTCCGAAGGGGTTTTAATTAGAACGGTGGTTTGCGTTGTGTTGAACCATCAGTGGTATGCCCGGGCTGGGCGAACTTCTGACCCACCTCCGAAGTCTAATAAGTTGAGGTCTGCTTTTAGGAATCAATGAAAGATGAGCATAGCTCTGCTGCAAAGTCGTTTGTGACCCGGGTGTCTGACGCAGCTGGTAGCCTAGCTATCGCTCACTAGGAACGTATTTGAGTTTCCTGATAGTATGTGCACCGGGTGGTTGGGCCGCTCCCATGGCCGCATGGCTGCTTACAAGCTTGATGCTAATACCTTTGCTTCTTCTGATCTCGCCATTCGCTGCCGTATTGCTACTGTTGTTGAAGCGGTGTCGCGCAAAAAGGAGGAGGACCTTCGCAATAGCCGGTTTGCTCGCTGGTCTGCTTGCCCTAGCGACGTTCATGTGGGTTGCGCCGACACTCTCGACTGAACTCGACCCCGCGCTGATGGTAGTTGCCGCTTTGACAGGTGGAGCAGCGGGTGGTTTTCCATACCGCCTTATGGCAACTGTGCCGAGGTCACCCAGGCCCGCGACATCCGCTTAGGGCCAAACGCGGAACACATCACCGCTTACGTGGAGGTCCGGTTTTCGCCGTTCGGCACCCGTCATCGGACAGTCCGCTTGCGGCCCCCGTCCGGACACTCCAAATGAACCAGATGCATGATCTGGCTTGTTTTTCCGCCGGCTTGGATGCGAAGTTATGACGGGTCGTCGGTTCGAGTCTCTTCAAGAGCGATGAGCTGGTTCAAGATCAAATGAAAATACGTCGCCGCAGGGCGTGCGTTAGGAACTACCATTTTGCTCGGTCAGCGCTTGGACGCGCCGAACTGCTTTCCACACAGGCCGCGCCAACCGGTCTACCAGGCGAAGGCTCTCTTCTGGGCGGGCGTTGTCAAAGAAAGTGTGACTTGAACCGGACACCGCACGGCTCTTCTACTGAGGCGGCAGTAAGGAGCCACCCGAAACCGCAAACATTCATTTTTCTGGCGTAGATGGGTTGACTGGCGGGAATCACCCCATCAACTCGCATTCTGGCTGACCGCAAACACTATAGGGCCGTGCAGCATCGCGGCACAGGAGCGCCAATAGCGCTCAGAAATTTCCCGCCTGTTGATCTTTCAACTTTCCTGTCAACGCGGTCGCTGCCAGTGCCGCTATTCGGATCACGCGGGCAGAATCGTATCCTTCACGAGCCACGGCCGAGAGACCGCTCATCACCGCGACCATGTAGTCAGCTATCAACTCCGCGACGTCCGGGTGCGTCGCAGCAATAAACCGATAGATTGTATCCCTCGCGGCTGAGGTCAAGGTCAGAGCCTCTGCCCGCGCGTCCATATCGTTGCATTTTGTCCCCTCAATGGCGAGGCACCCTCCGCTGCCACAGTTTGACGTATACTTGTTAGCGGCATCCTTTAAAACTTCCGAAAGAGCCTCTGCCGCTGGTCGGCCGGGCCGTAGGATCTCCATGAGAGGGACGCCGTCAGTTTCAGAATAACGGTTGAGAGCTCGCTTAAATAGCTCTGCTTTGCTTCCATAAGCAGCATAGAAGCTTGGGGGGTTATGCCCAAGGCCTCCGTGAGATCAGCTACCCCGACAGCATCGTATCCTTGTGCCGAAAACATGCGCTGAGCTGTCGCGACTCCTTCTTCGGGATCAAAGCGACGAGGCCTTCCTCTTCCACGGGCAATTTTTGTAGTCACGGCTATAAAATCTCTTGACGCTGTGTTGCTTTCATTTATGTAGTCACGGATACAGTAAATGAAAGAGGAAGACATGGCAATTTTCGCGGGACAATCGGCTCTCGTTCTTGGCGGGAGTAGGGGTATCGGTGCTGCAATCGTTCGGCGGCTCGCTGCTGACGGTGCAAAAGTTGCTTTCACCTATGCCGCATCAAGACAGGCGGCGGAGAGATTGGGGCGTGAAACTGGCAGCGCTGCGGTGATGGCCGACAGCGCAGATCGGGATGCGGTCATCAGGGCCGTTCGTGAACAAGGACCGGTGGAAATCCTTGTGGTAAACGCGGGTGTTGGCGCGTGGGGCGATCCGTTGGAGCACGACCCCGATGTAATTGACCGCCTGATCCGCATTAACGTAGCTGCCCCTTATCACGCTTCAGTAGAGGCTGCACGCCAAATGCCGAATGGCGGAAGAATCATTTTGATTGGCTCAGTTAATGGCGACAGGATGCCCTTTCCGGGATTGGCTGCATACGCGATGAGTAAATCAGCCTTGCAGGGGATGGCGCGTGGATTGGCACGCGATTTCGGCCCGCGTGACATTACGGTCAATGTTGTGCAGCCTGGGCCGACCGACACGGATCTCAACCCTGCTGACGGTCCAACGACGGATCTGCAGCATGCCGCGATGGCTATCAAACGCCACGGTCGCTCTGAGGATGTCGCGGGAATGGTAGCTTGGCTAGCTGGGCCTGAGGCCAGCTTTGTGACGGGCGCGATGCATACGATCGACGGCGGTTTTGGAGCCTGAGGAAGTGGCGAAAGGCTGGGGATTTGTCTCCAGTCACTTCCCACAGATATTGGATCATAAATAGTACTCAAAGCCTGCCGGGGAATTGCGGGCTATCACGCCATTGCGACCATTTAGTTCAACTTCCGTCGAAAGGGAGGTTGCCTCGTCAAAAACCCTTGAGTTTCGGACGCGTTCGGTCAAGCCCCGTCAACGATCTGCTCTCTCTTACACCAAGCGACTAACACTGTGCGACGCCGAATAGCTTACCAGCACGGGCCCAACGATATGATCGTTGCCCTTGCTGCTGGCAACGCAATAACGGGGCTGCATTTATGACCCGCTCCTCCGGACCTGCCCCGTCGGATACCAGCCCGTGGGGAGTTCCGCTGAGTTCGAAGCCAATATCAGTTAAGACACATATGGGGGCACTCTAATAAAAGTGAACGCGCAGAGTTCTGCATTGTTAATTGATGATGAGGCGCCGGGCGGAGATAACTGCGATTGTGATCCGCCATGACGACATCAGCATGTTGCACCGAGCGGCAGCGCGGTTCCGGGCAAGATAAGTTGATCTGTTGGCAGACCAGCTCGAATCGCAATGGGTGCATTAGACAAGGCATACGAACGTGACATATGCTCTTAAAAAGTTTGTTTTTGCTGCAGGCGCCGTGTGGCTAAGTTTGGCGGGCGGGGCGCTCGCTGACGTGATACTTGACGTCAGTAACGCTGGCGGCACCTCGTCGCATTTTGACAGAGACTACTACGTCAAAAAGCATTTGGCGCTGGTCCAAAATCTTGCGGCTCTATGGTTTAGAAGCCTGCGGCGGTTCTTTCCGAGTGACGACAAGGTAGGCTGATCGCCGTTGCAGTATGCAAGTTTAAGGACAAACAGTCACTCGATAATGCGTTTGATTTCGGAGCGATTGCTGCAGTTCTTGAATGGAGTTTCACGTCATCTGCGTCACCTCCGATAAAGTGACGCAGATAATTCGCAGTTGGTACCGAACCGCAAAGTAAGCCGGGAGGACGAATGTAGTTGCTTTGCTATGGTCTTTCGCAATCGCGCGGCTGTCACTCGCCGCCCAGCATTAGTATGGTGTGCTCGCTTCGGGGTGATCGATGCACGCACGATCCACGTCGTCGCCCGTCCCGTTTAGGCGGCGTAGCCTGCTGCTTTCATGACAAGATCGGCGATGTCATCAGGATGCGAGATCAACGATAAATGGCTAGCTTTCAATTCAATAGTGTTAGCGTCCATCCGTTTCGCGAGAAACCGCTCCAGTTCTGGATTGATCGTCCGGTCCTCGCTCGACACCGCGTAAAAGCTGGGTTTATGGCGCCATGCCGCTTCGGTGACCTTGCCCGAGAGCAGCGTCTTCTGGAAAGGATACTGCGTTGCGTACAGCACCTTCGCGCGGGCCGTGGGAATGTCGCCGGCGAAGTCCTCGAGGAACGCCTTCTCGCTAAGTCTTCCTTCCTCACCGTCGAAAACAATCCCGGCAGAAGCGGGGGAGTGGGGAAGGTTTTCGCCAAAGCGCCAAAATCCTCGTTTGCGTCGGGTGCGCGGGCGGCGACGTACACGAGCGCCGACACATTAGGATGCATTCCGGCCTGAGTTACAATCATTCCCCCAAATGAGTGCCCGATCAGTACTGTTGGCCCATCCTGCCGCGCCAATACTCGCTCCGCAGCAGCGACCGATTCCGAGAGAGTGGTCAGGGGTTCTGCACGGATGTGATGTTCAAGCCCTTTGGCTGCAGCCTCGATATCACTTCGCTCCAGCAGGAACCATCTGCGAATAGCCCATGGACGAAGACAACGTTACGGGCCTTTTCTGGGCGGCCGGCTGCCGACGCGGCCATGCCTTTGGTTGAAAGCATTGATGCTGCCGCGCCGGCAAGCATAGCAGTTGAAAATGTGCGCCTGTTCATGATCATTCCGGACTTCCTTTCATCGTAAAGCACATGCTTCGGAGGAGTCTTTCGTTGGGAATTCCCCGATCTTACATCGTCACGACTATGTGATCGGCGCGTAAATTCGAATAATTTCGCGATAGGACGTAACAATGGGTTTCGTCCAACCGAAAGCATGGGTGCATGGACACACGGGAAGACAGATGGGCGAAAGCGATGCGCGCGGAACGTACTGGAGATAGCGCTGCCTACGAGGCGTTTCTCAGGGCTTTCGCCGCTTCGGTGCGGCGGATCGTCGAGGGGCATTTGCGATATATGGGTTTAAGTCTTTACGAGGCAGAGGATGTCGTCCAGGAAGTGCTCATAGCAGTGCATTCCCGTCGCCACCAATGGGATACGAAGCGGTCTCTGCTTCCCTGGCTGAACGCAATTACGCGCTACAAGATCATTGATGCCAGCCGGCGCTTGGGCCGTGACGCACGCACGCGTGTCGATTTGACCGAGGAGCAGTGGGCCGGCTTGTTCTCATTCGAGGTGTTCGATCCTGAACGCAATCCGGCAGATGTCGAAAAACTAATCTCCGCCTTGCCCCTGGCGAACAGGCAGCTGTCCGAGCCATCGGGCTTGAGGGTGCCTCTACCAAAGAGGCCGCGGCGCGAATCGGTTCCACCGAGGGAGCGGTGCGCGTCGCCTTCCATCGCTCGTTAAGAAACTGCTGGCGGCAACACAGAGAAGAGGCCCCGGGCATGAATGACAATCGACAACCAACGGACGATCTTATTCGAGGGCTTGCAGCGCAAGCTGGTAAAGGCGCGTCACTTTCGCTCCGTCTCTCGATCGTCCTACCTGTCGCGCTGGTCTTTTCGATCCTGGCAGCGACTGGTGTCGTTGTGATGATCGCCGGACCTCGTTCCGACCTCATGCAGATACTCCCGACATGGACGTTCCTGTTCAAGGTCATCGGCATGGTTCTTGTAGCTGCCGGCGGGTTTCAGCTTGTTTGGGCAGTGGTCCAGCCGGGCCAGGCGCCTCGTACGGTTCTCTTTCTTGCTCCGGCTCTGGTCTTCCTGCTTGCTGGAGCTCTGTTTGATCGGAGCGGCTTTCCCCTATTTGGGGTTCACACCTACTCCGTGCTAAATTGTACGGCTACTATCATCATGGCTTCGATCCCGGCGCTCGCCGCTATTCTTTCTGCGATGCGAGCCGGAACGCCCACGCGGCTCAGCCGGGCAGGCGCTATTGCAGGTTTCCTTGCAGGTTCCGTTGGTGGTCTCGCCTATACCATCGCCTGCCTCAACGATGGCGCCGCCTTTGTGGCGGTATGGTATTCGATCGCCATTGCATGCGTAACTGCACTGGGAGCTTCAATCGGGCCCAAATTGTTGAGGTGGTAGCAAGGTCAATTTAGTGATAGATGCTATTTACCCTTCGAAGCAATGGGATACAGTCTGTCATCGGGCTGCGGACCCAAGCTCCAATCTGAAGCGATTTCATGTCTCGGGCAGATTATCTAACGTCGACAGGCCAGACCGGCGCCCGGGGTTCGAGAAAAAGTCATCGCCGCTTCGTTCCATGACAGAGCAAGAAATGAGCAATTCCTCGCGCAGCGTAGCCGTCCCTTCACGGAAAATTCAGGCCCCAAAGTCCATCAGCGCTGAAGCACGAGCGGCACTGTCGCGCCTGGTCGACGAGGACGGCAGCCCTACCAATGCGCGGTTCGAAATGCCGTCCCCAGAGGATTTTTCAGGCTGGATGATGATGAAAGCCGCAGTAGATGCGCACTACGCCGCCGCGGCTAAAGACCTTGCCAAGAGTTTGCAGTCCACAGTCGAGACAATCGTAGTCGAACAAGCAACGATCCATGTCGCAACGCCGCACGGATCATTTCATGAGCGTAGCGCACTCATCGACCTGCATGGCGGCGCATTGGTGTTCGGAGGCGGAGAGGCCTGTCGCGTCAGTGCGCGCCGCCAAGCTCACAAGCATGCCGTTCGATGCTACGGCGTCGATTACCGAATGCCGCCCGAGCATCCATATCCGGCCGCTCTTGATGACTGCTTGGCCACGTACGGTCATGTGTTGAACGGTCATCCCCCGACAAGGTGGTCATCCTGGGGAGATCGGCCGGCGGCAATCTCGCGACCGCTATGCTGCTACGGGCGAGAGATGAAGGCATGCCAATGCCCGGCAGATTAGTCTTGCTCTCGCCACAGGTTGACCTCACCGAATCGGGCGACAGTTTCCAAACAAACCAGATGCTTGATCTTGTTCTCCCTCGCCCGCTTAGATCAAGCAACCTGCTCTACGCTGGTGGTGCAGATCTTTCCAATCCCTATCTATCGCCACTCTTTGGTGATCTGCGGGGCTTCCCGCCGACGTTTCTGCAGACCGGCACGCGTGACCTGTTCCTATCGAACACGGTGAGGATGCATCGAGCCTTGCGAAAAGCTGGCGTGGAAACCGAATTGCACGTCTTCGAAGCCATGCCCCATGGTGGCTTCATGGGTGGGACGCCGGAAGACCAGGAACTCGAAATCGACATCCACCGGTTCGTCATGGCAAGCTGGAACTGATGCGGGGCACCCAGAGAATCTGGCGCAGATCCTCTGTTACCCTGCTACGTCCCTGGCCACATTCCTCCGTCAAGTCGGAGGTTTGCTCCTGTGATATAGCCGGCACGGGGGCTCGAGAGAAAAGCAATGGCATCCGCAATCTCCTCAAGGGTTCCGACCCTCCCAAGGGGCACCTGAGCAAACATCGGCAGGATTTCTCTCTCTATGTCGTTCCAGGAGGCGTCAATGGCCATCCCCTCTCAATGGCTTTCCTACGGAATACGGCATCCAAGCTGGTGCTATGCACCGTTCCAGGCGAGACGGTGTTTGCGGTGATGCCGTATGCAGCAACGTCTTTTGCGAGCGACGCCGTCATCGCGATCATGGCTGCCTTGGCGGCGGAGTAGTCCGGTCGACTTGCGGGCGGCATCAGGGCCGCCAGGCTTGCGATGCTTATGATCCGACCCCACCGCGACGCTTTCATTGCGGGCAGAACGAGCGAGATTATCCTCACAGATCCGAGCACGTTCCTGTCATAGACAGCCGCCCACGTCTCAGAGTTCGTCGAGGTCCAATCCTCTGCCGGGGCAGATCCGCCGGCATTATTGACCAGGATGTCGATCGACCCTGCTGCAGCCATGGAATCCCTAATGAGACGATCGACCTGATCCGATACTGTCAGGTCGCCGAATACTGCGAATGCCCGACCTCCAGAGGATATGATGTCATGCGCGACTTCCTCTGTTTTCATTCTGTCGCGACCGTGGACATGAATGGTCGCCCCTTCCTTTGCGAGGCCTCGGGCCACACCCTCGCCAATCCCCTTGCTGCTTCCCGTGACCAGCGCAACCTTGTTTTGGAGCTGTAACTCCATGATATTTGATCCTTGTTATCGTCTCCGGCAGATATGAGGTTCGTCGATGAAACAGGCAATTACGCACTTTAAAGTGCCTGTCGAGGATAGGGCGACATGCCTCGGAGCCGACGGATCTGTCTCTCATGTCAGCAGGGTGCTTCGGATGATCACAGGACGTTGGAAACTGCCGATCCTTTTCCGATTGTTCGCCGAACCATCACTGCGGGCATCGCAGTTCATGAGAGACATACCTGGGATATCCCAGAAGATGCTAACGCAACATCTCAGGGAGCTGGAAATTGACGGCCTCATACGCCGACACGTCTTTCAAGAGCAGCCTCCTCGAGTCGAATACTCGCTGAGTTCAGCAGGCCGTGGGCTTATGCCGATTTTGATGGCGGTCAGGGAATTCTCTCGGGACTATCCCGTCGATCCGACTGTTGGTCCTTGATCTGGATACCTTTAGCTTGATGAAGCCACATTGTCTCTTGCATTGTGTACCGAATGGTTCCATATAGTCTCCATGGTCAAGCGCACTCAAATATCCGCGTCCGTCGGTCGCCCTCGCGAATTTGAACTCAATGAAGCAGTTCGAAAAGCAATGCACGTATTTTGGGATCGTGGATATCACGATGCATCCCTTCCCGACTTGCTTGAGGGAATGGAACTTTCCAGAGGCAGCTTTTATAAGGCTTTCGTCGACAAGAGAGGCGTCTATCTGCGCGCCCTCGACGCTTACATCGAGGACGCCGTTCGCTCGGTCGGCGAAACACTGCATTCCAATCCGTCGCCTAAAGCCGCAATTTTAGAAGCTTTTTCTCAACAAGTGGATCAAACATCGGGAACGGACGGTTTGCGTGGATGCTTTGTCGTCTTTGCAGCTGTCGAAATGCTTCCGGAGGATAAAGAGGTCGCACCACGTATTTCCCGGCTGTTCAGACGTCTGCAAGATCTTTATGCCGCGGCGATCATAAGAGGCCAGGCCTTGGGCGAGATCGATCCTGGGCTGGATGAACGAACGCTCGCGAGGTTCCTCGTGTGCCAGATCCAGGGTATGCGGGTCCTGGCGAAGGCAGGAGCAGATCGCGCGGAGACAAGGGCCATGGTCGACCTGGCACTGAAGGCACTTGGCTGACCCTATTTTGGAACCAATTAGTTCCAATTGATGATATTGCAAACCGTCGATCGATTTTTTGATCGCTTGGAGAGACTTATGAGAGACACCAGCAATCCCGATGATAAACTCGATCCACGTCGATGGATGGCGCTCATCATCCTTTTGACCGGTGCGTTTTTGCCGCCGCTCGACTTCTTCATCGTCAATGTGGCGCTGCCCTCGATCCGGGAGGATTTCAGGGCTTCTGCATCAACGATGCAGCTGATTATCTCCGGTTACGCTACCACCTACGCTGTGATGCTGATCACTGGGGGAAGGCTTGGAGATCTTTATGGTCGACGAAATGTCTTTCTGGCTGGAATGGTCGGTTTTGCAGCCGCGTCTGCCTTATGCGGGTTTGCCTGGTCTCCAGCCGCGCTGATCGTCGGCCGTATCCTTCAGGGGTTTGCAGCGGCAATTATGGCACCGCAAGCCTTAGCTTCCATCAATGCAATTTTCCCAGACCACGAAAAATCAAAGGCCCTCAGCTTTTATGCCCTGACATTCGGGGTGGCATCGATGGTTGGTCTGTTTCTCGGTGGAGCGCTAATCGCACTGAATATCTTTGGCCTCGGATGGAGGGCCATTTTCCTGATCAACCTCCCGGTGATTGCGATCGCCGCGCCGCTGGCCTCCTTCATGTTGCGCGAAACCCGCTCGGAACACCCAACCAATCTTGATTTGGGCGGAGCCTTGCTGATAGCGCTTGCGCTTTTTGCCCTGATCGCGCCGCTTATCGAGGGCCGGGAGCGGGGGTGGCCAATCTGGTTGCTTCTGATGCTCTGTGCTTCACCACTGCTTTTCGTCTTGTTCTGGCGGCATGAGCGAAACGTCGAGACAGCGGGCGGAAATCCTATCCTTGAACCAAGCCTGCTGAACGTCTCGGGGTTGAAGCGCGGGTTGGCAGCTGCCTTCTTCTTCTACTCTCTGGCGGCATTCTGGCTCGTATTCTCGGTTTATCAACAGAGCGGCCTTGGCCGCACGCCCTTTGAAGCCGGGCTCGCCATCCTACCTGCCGCAGCCGGTTTTGTCCTTGGCCCCTTTGCAAGCGAGCGCGTCCTCCGCTTCTTTGGAAGATACTCCGCTGCCATTGGCATGGGGCTGCAAGCAGGCGGCCTGTTTGCAACGGCCACCCTTATCTCAAGTGATCATGCCCAGTTCCTCTCTCTAGCGCTCTTTCTCATTGGAGCGGGGCAGGGGATCGCGCTTCCAAACCTTTTGAAAAGCGTCGTGCGGCGCGTCGCCAGACCGCAATCGGGACTGGCCTCCGGTCTCGTCAATTCCACACTTCAGATTGGCGGCGCATTCGCGGTTGCACTCATTGGCGGGTTGTTCTTCTTGAATTTGGGGTCTGCAACCGATGCCAGATCCATCGGCCGGGCATATAGCGTGGCAGCAATCGCAATCGGACTCTGTCTTCTCGTCGCAGGATGGCTTTCCGCCGGCCTTCCGTCGAACAAGGCGGTGCGCCGATAAGCACGCGCATTGACGAGCTCAATGACTAACGCTGCATTGACGGCTTGATCATTTCCGCCTCCACGTCGGTCCCCACAAGAGGACCATTTCTCACAGCTTGAAACAGATCTATATCGGAGTAAACCGCCATGAACAACATCCATGGTCTTCCTCTTTCGGGTAAGAGCGCGCTTGTTACCGGTGCAGCGCGCGGGATCGGCGCGGCCATCGCGCTGAAGCTGGCTAAAGATGGTGCCGACGTTGCGATCACCTATGAGAAGTCGGCCGAAAAAGCCGAAGCTCTCGCCACCGAGATCAGAACTATGGGCCGCAAAGCTGTGGCCATTCAGGCCGATGCAGCAAGCACAGCCGCCGCTACGGCTACCGTCGAGCGGACCGTCGCTGAACTTGGCGGCCTCGACATTCTCGTTAACAATGCCGGCGTCCTCTTCGCAGGAGATTTCGCGGTACAGCCACTTGGGGAAATCGACCTGCAACTGAACGTCAATGTTCGCGGCGTGTTTCTAATCACCCAGGCAGCGCTGAAATACATCCCGAATGGCGGCCGTATCATCAGCACCGGAAGCAATGCGGGTCTGGCAGTTCCATTTGCAGGAATCGCGGTTTATGCGGCGACCAAATCAGCGCTGGAAAGCTTCACGCGCGGCCTAGCGCGTGAACTGGGTCCGAGGGAGATTACCGTCAATCTGGTCCGACCGGGGCCGATCGACACTGAGATGAACCCTGCCGACGGAGCTCTCGCGCCCGCCATCCTGCCAAAACTGTCGATCGCCCGGTATGGCAGAACCAGGGAAGTGGCAGAGGCCGTCGCTTTCCTCGCTGGTCCCGGTGCAGCCTATATCACCGGCTCGGGCATTCTTGTCGACGGCGGCATAAGCGCCTGAGCATTGGCACGAGGCGGCGGACC
This sequence comes from Terrirhizobium terrae, assembly GCF_030323265.1. Lineage (GTDB taxonomy): Bacteria > Pseudomonadota > Alphaproteobacteria > Rhizobiales > Rhizobiaceae > Neorhizobium. The sequence continues at coordinate 483,377 of NZ_CP104991.1, read as the reverse complement.
GTACGCCTCTTGCAACGCGTTCTATTCAACAGCACCGAAAAAAGGTGGAGAAACATGGAATACACACGAGTTGGAACCGCCAGCCTCGAGATTTCGCGCCTCTGCCCTCGATGCATACTTTTGGGCGAACCTGAAACAGATGGAACCGGAGAGAGCATTTGAAGACCATCGGCATACTTGGCGGAATGTCCGCCGCCTCGACGCAGATTTATTATCGTGAACTCTGCAGGCTCACCCGCGAGACCCTGGGAGGACTTCATTCTCCTGAGCTTCTCATACGATCCGTCGACTTTGATGAAATCGAAAGGTTGCAGGTGTCTTCCAATTGGGACGCGGCGGCAGATATCCTGAATGAGAAAGCCATTGCTTTGGAGCGTGGAGGCGCCGAGCTCCTCATCCTGGCGACGAACACCATGCACAAGGTGGCGGACAGGATCCTGGCCGGGGTGTCGATCCCGTTCGTACACATCGCGGACGCCACGGCGACGGCGATCCTCGACGGCGGCTTTCGCAAGCCGGGCCTGATGGCGACCGCCTTCACGATGGAGCAGAACTTCTATACCGACCGCCTGACTGCCAGGGGACTGTTGCCGATAATTCCTGAAGCCGGAGATCGAGCGGAGACCCATCGCATCATCTACAACGAGCTGTGTCGTGACGTCGTAACCAAGGAAAGCCGTTTGGCGTACGAGTTGATTGCGCAGCGACTGATCGGTCAAGGCTGCGACTGTCTTATTCTTGGTTGCACGGAGGTGGGCATGCTGTTGAACCAGGATAATGTCGCCGTCCCTGTCTTCGATACGACCCTCATTCACTGTGAAGCGGCTCTCAGGGCGGCGCTGGATTGATGTGCGGCCGGTTGTGGCTCGGCGGTTATCTCGTAGGAGGCGCCTGGGTTCAGGTGTTGGCAAATGGGGTTAAACCTGTTCTCCAAGGTGCTGTTGGACCCACTTCACCTCTTCCGATGCGGTACGACCGAAATGCCGTCTGAAATCGCGGCTGAATTGAGCGGGACTGACATAACCGACCGATGCAGCCACGGCAGCAATGGTCCCGCTTTGGCGCGCGATCATCAGTCTCGCCTCGTGGAGTCGCATCGCCTTCACGTATTGCATTGGACTTGAGCCGGTCAGGTCTTTGAAGTGAACGTGGTACGAAGGGACGCTCATGCCCACGCTTTTGGCAAGATCCGCGACAGTGATGTCAGAACCATAGTTCTCGCGAAGCCACGCTACGCTTTCGACCATTTTCCGGACGTCCCTTTTCGCTGAAGGGCCGCGATCATCGCGCCGCCTTGCGGGCCGACCATAAGGCGGTAGTGCAATTCGCGCAGGATGGAGCTTCCGATCACAGCGACCTCGACCGGGCTTTGGAGCGCCTCGACCAGGCGCAGCAGCACGTCCTGGATGCTGCGGTCCATCCTGCTGGAGAATAGCCCTTTCGGCGTGGCGCGCGGAGAACCTGCATGTTGTTCGACCTGCATGGCGATTTCTGCCGCCACCTGCATGTCGAACTCGAGATAGATCGCCAGCAACGGCCTCTGCTGACTGGCTTTGGAAGTCATCCTGAAGGGAACGGGTACCGAAACGGCAAGATAGTGATCCTCATCGTAAAGGTAGGCTTCCCCATTCAAGATGCCGTGCTTGCTTCCCTGTAATACGAAGACTGCCCCCGGCCTATAGAGAACCGGCACGTCGTTGAGGACTGCTTCAGTGCGCAGAATACGGACACAACCGATCGCCGTCTGATTGTAGCCGAGACGGGGAGCAAGTTGCCCGGCCAGGGCGACAAGCCGGTCATGTCCGACGGACGGTTCTTCATAAATCATAGGATTTGGCAAAATAACGAGAGGATCTCGCAATCGAGCTGAGAGAGCCACCAGATTATCTGTCAGCATGCATAAATCAAGGAGTTTCGAAAATGTCGAGCAAAACGTTTTTTATAACGGGTGTAAGTTCGGGTTTCGGGTTGGCGATCGCCACTGCCGCTATTGACGCCGGTCACAAGGTTATCGGCACCATCCGCTCTGAGGCCTCGCGCAAAGCCTTGGCGGACACTCTTCCGACACTACATCCGGTTCTTTGCGACGTCACCGAATTCGACCGAATCCCGGACGTCGTCCGACAAGTCGAGGAAGAACACGGTTCAATCGACGTCCTAATCAACAATGCAGGATACGGGCATGAGGGTATACTTGAGGAATCGCCGATCGAGGAGATGCGCCGCCAGTTCGATGTGAATGTGTTTGGCGCCGTTGCAGTCGCCAAGTCGTTTCTCCCGAGATTCCGCGAGCGCCGAAGCGGCTTTATCGTCAACGTCACATCGATGGGCGGCATGATCACCATGCCCGGCATCGCCTATTACTGCGGCAGCAAGTTCGCACTCCAGGGCATCTCCGAGGTCATGCGGTCGGAAATGGCGCCGTTTGGTGTGCACGTAACAACCCTTTGCCCCGGCTCGTTTCGGACGGACTGGGCAGGCCGTTCCATGGTCCGCACAGAGCGTTCCATTGCTGACTATGATACCCTGTTTGATCCGATCCGCGAGGCGCGTCAGGCAGTGAGCGGCAAGCAGCTCGGAAATCCGCAAAAGCTCGCCGACGCGGTTCTAACCCTCATCGAATCTGACAATCCCCCGCCGCAACTTCTCCTTGGCAGCGATGCTCTCAAGCACGTGACGGCGCGGATCGACCGTCTGAAACAGGAAATCGAAACGTGGACCGATCTGAGCCTGTCCACCGACGGCTGACATAAAGCGGAACTTTATTCTTGACCGTCTGCCTACTAGAAGGTAGACAAAGCATATGAGCAATCTTTCAACCACCTCCGACGACATCCTGGCTTCTGCCCGAACCCTCATCATGAATGGGGGCTACAACGGATTCAGCTACGCCGATATCTCGGAGATTGTCGGTATCCGCAAGGCCAGCATTCACCATCATTTTCCAAGCAAGGTCGATTTGGTGCGTGAGCTGGTCAAGCGGTATCGGGAGGATGGACAGGCAAGCGTGGCAGTCCTTGAGCAGAAGGTTCCGAATGCTCTGGACATCCTCAAGGCTTATGCAAACCACTGGACTGCATGCATTGAGGATTCCAGCAGACCCTACTGTGTCTGTGCTATGCTTGCCAGTGAACTGCCGTCCCTGCCGCCGGAGGTGGCAAAGGAGGTTACGGCATTCTTTGACTTCATATCTTCGTGGCTGACCTCAGTCATGGAGCGTGGCACCAGGGAAGGCGCGCTGAACCTCACCAGCGCCCCTCATGTCGAAGCTGAAACGTTTCTGGCGACGGTATATGGAGCGATGCTTTCGGCGAGAGCTTACGGGAAACCGGAAGTTTTCCCGATGATACTCGAACCGGCTCTCAATCGGCTCACTCCCACTGTCTCTCACTAATCCTGCGGGAGCCCATCTCCTCAGGAATAATCGCGTCCCGCGAAACTACCAACTAGTAGGAAGATGATAATGAAAAATGCTTTGTCTACCTTAGCTCTCGGCCTGACGATCGCCCTTTCCATGATAACGCTGGCGCCGCCCGCTCATGCCGAGGATAAGAAATCCGCGCCGATCCATGTCCGCGGCAGCATCGTGGCCTATACGGGATCAACACTCAAGGTGAAGACCCGCGAGGGTGAAACTGTCGATGTTGCGCTTGCCGACGACTGGAAGGTTGCTGGCGTCGCGAAAGCCAAGGTCACCGATATCAAGCCTGGTGATTTTGTCGGCATTGCATCCTTGCCAAAGGCTGGCGGTGGCGATGGCGCGCTTGAGGTTCTCATTTTCCCGCCGGCCATGAAGGGCACAGGTGAGGGTAGCTATGGCTGGGATCTCAAGCCCGAAAGCAGCATGACGAATGCAACGGTCGCAGATGCCGTCAAGGACGTTGATGGCCGAACCGTCACCGTGACCTACCACGGCAAGGAAAAGAAGATCGCCATACCGGATGGGACACCCGTCGTGACCATCGCTGCTGCAACCAAGGACGATCTCGTTTCCGGCGCCGTTGTCTTCATCACTGCCGAAAAGACTGCGACCGGCCCAATCGCCCATCAGGTGGTTGTCGGCAAAAATGGCGTGGTTCCCCCATGTGAGGACCCCGCCGTCACTGGCCGGAGCAGCCGCCTTACTGCTTCGGTCGGTGACTACCGAGCGATGCTGCGTGATCTGCAGCCATCATGTGCAACAGATGAAAGACGTTGAGATGGGCGCAGAAGTTTCCAATGATAATATACACTATCCCCGGACAGTCTTCATCCGACGCCACTCAATTGTCACACGGCTCACGCATTGGCTGAACGTGCTCTGCCTGAGCTTTCTTCTGTTGAGCGGGCTGCAGATATTCAACGCCCACCCAGAGCTTTATTGGGGTCATTATGGCGCGAACGGCGACCCCGCCGTTCTGACGATCGGCTCCGAAGACGATGCAGGCACCCCAAGCGGCTTCTTGCGTGTCGCAGGAGTACAAATTCCTACTACTGGCGTGCTTGGCGTTTCCAATGTTGATGGAGAGCAGACTGCGCGAGCTTTCCCGTCCTGGTCAACCATCCCCTCGTTTCAGGATCTGGCGGCTGGACGTCGCTGGCATTTCTTTTTCGCTTGGTTGCTTGTGATCAATGGCATCCTCTACCTGGGATTCAGCCTGCTGAGCGGACATTTCAGGCGAGACCTGGCGCCAATGGCGCATGAACTCTCACCTCGCCATCTCGGCCGTGAAATACTCGACCACGCTCGTCTTCGCTTCCCCGAAGGAGAGGAGGCTCGGCATTATAACACGCTTCAAAAGCTCACTTATCTGGCTGTCATTGTCGTCCTTCTCCCTCTCATGGTTTTGACAGGCCTGACCATGTCACCGGGCGTCGACGCCGCTCTTCCTGCCCTGGTCGATATCTTCGGCGGACGCCAATCGGCGCGTACCATCCATTTCATCACAGCGTCGGCGTTGGTCATCTTCGTCATCGTGCATGTGGCGATGGTCGTGTTGTCGGGGACCTGGAACAATATCCGTTCGATGATCACTGGACGTTACGCCATTCATGAGGAAGGACCGAACGCATGAGCAAGCTTTTCACCCGACGCCGCTTTCTCATCGGCGGCACGCTCGGCGCCAGTGCCTTGACCCTTTCCGGATGTGACCTGCTGGACCAGAACGCGGACATCGCCAATGTCCTTCGATCGGCCGAGGAACTGACCATGAAGGCCCAGAGGCTGCTTCAGGGGCGTAATGCCAGGGCACGCGAGTTCGATGAGAAGGATATCTCGCCATCCTTTCGCGTCAATGGAACGAGTGCTCCTGACAGTGAGGAATATGTGGAACTGCTGGAAGGCAAGTTTGCAAACTGGCGGCTGAAGATCGACGGTCTTGTCGATCGACCTCGGGAATTCTCTCTCGCCGATCTGAAGGCGCTTCCTCCCGCACTCAGATCACCCGCCATGACTGCGTGGAAGGCTGGAGTGCCATCGGCAAATGGACTGGCGTTCCGCTTGCCAGCCTGTTGGGTTTGACCGGGCTCAAGCCGACGGCGCGGTATGTCGTGCTGCATTGTGCCGACGAACTCGAAAAGACGCTCGATGGAAGCGGCCGCTACTACGAGAGCATCGATCTCATCGACGCGGTTCATCCGCAGACCATCCTTGCCTACCAGATGAACGGCCAAGATCTCAGCGTCGGCCATGGCGCCCCATTGCGTCTGAGGGTCGAGCGGCAGCTCGGTTACAAACAAGCGAAGTACATCATGCGGATTGAGCTGGTCGATAGCTTCGCTGGCCTATGGGGCGGCAACGGCGGTTATTGGGAAGACCGTGGCTACGAATGGTACGCCGGCATCTGAGGCGTTCACCCGGTTAATCAAAGGATCACGGTTCATGACTAGACGCAGAATTCAGGAAGTGATGCCGATTTCCGCGGTCGCGCCGTCACGACAGGTCGAGATCAACCAGACCAGTTCGATCCTCTCCGATCCTGACGGCAGATGGGTAGCAAAGCGCCAAGGGGCGATCAACGAGGCGTTCGAGAAGCGCATGCGCTTGCAGAGCGATCAGGACACTGATTTAGCGACTCCGGCGGACGAGGGCGCGCAGAACGTCGAGCACTTAGAGAAGCCAGCTGCAAAACTCTCGGGCGAAAGCGACCGAATTGGTCGATTTGAGTGGGCCGAGAATACCGCATTTGGAAAACAGGTCGGCTTCTTCTGACCAGTCTCATTTTACCAAATCTCATCATTCAAGAAAGTGGAAAAGAACAATGGCAAACAATCAGACCTCCCTTGGCGCGAGCGCCAACGAGCAATGGCTCAAGCAGTATTACTTCACCAGAGCCGCCTTCTCAGTGCTGTGGGTCGCGGCTGCATTGACTGCCGGACGGCATTCCTTTGCGGTGGCTGCCGCACTGCTGGTTGTTTATCCCGCTTGGGATGCGATCGCGAACGTCATCGATGCCGCCAGGAGCGGCGGTCTTGCCGCTAACCGTAGCCAAGCGATCAACGTCGCAGCGAGCTCTGTCATGACTCTTGCCGTGATCCTTGCGCTGACAATGAACATGAACTGGGTTCTCGGCGCCTTCGGTCTGTGGGCGATCTTTTCGGGGTTGTTGCAGCTTGGGGCTGCCGTGCGGCGCTGGAAGACGAGTGGAGGTCAGTGGGCAATGATTTTGAGCGGTGGACAATCCGCTGTGGCCGGCGCGCTGTTCATCTTTCAAGCGCAAATGCCGCAGGAGCCTTCTATCTCCACGGTCGCGGGATACGCTGGCGTCGGGGCATTCTATTTTCTGGTTTCGGCAATATCGCTGACAATAGCCCTGTCGCGTCGCAGCACGCATCCCGTCTCATAAGCTCTACCTGGTGCCAATGAAACCGCCTGGAAGGAGCTAAAATGATAAGCATCGCCAACGATATTGGCCTCAGTCAGAACTTCGTCGAAGGGCTGATGAGAATGATCGTGGGTGCTGTGGTGGAGCGGCACAGGGAGATTACGGCCGAGAAGCAAAGTGTCTGCCGGGCCTACCCCTACCGCAGCGGCGAATGTGGTCGGTCGGCAGGGAGAGTTACATATTCTTTGGTTCTTTGGCGGCTTACCATGCAGGGGCATTTGTGAGGTGGTTCGAGACGGTCGAGATAAACGCCCGAAGACGTTGAAGACGTCGCAGGTCTCGGTGATATCCCATCCAGATGTCTCGCGCCGGCGGAGGCTTGGGTGGTTCCAGTCTGCGGATACCCGGTATCTGATTGCCCACTACGAGGGGCAGGACGGCGATCCCAACGCCCTGCCGACACATGCGTCCCTGAACATTGCGGTTGTTCGATCGCAGGACGGGTCTCGCGTTCGGGAAGCTCTCGATGAGCCAGGCGATATCGGGGAACTGTCCGGTCGACGTATCGTGGGTGATCAGCCGGAAGCCGGTCCCGTCGCCATATTTCGGATCAGGTGACTCCTCGGCGATGTAGACGCCGTATTCGAGCCGGAAGAGCCGCCGCTGAATGACATCGGCAGTGTCGAACGGAACGATACGAAAGGCGACGTCGGCCTCTCTCTGTGCGAGGTTGAACAGGCGAGTACCGGTCAGGATCTCGACGTCTACATTGGGGTAGGCTTTGGAGAAATCTGCCAGGATGGGAGGCAGGACATAGGCTCCGAACCAGTCCGCTGACGAGACGCGGAGATTGCCTTTGAGGTTTTGCTCCTGCCCCGCGAGCCGGCGCTCCATGGCCAGCGCGCCTTCTTCCATCTGCTCTGCCAGAGCGATGATCCCATGGCCTTCCTCGGTCAGCACGAGACCGTCCGCGGTGCGTTGGAAGAGCGTGTGACCGATCGCCTCCTCAAGGGCACGCAGTCGTCTGCCGACGGTCGGATGGCTTGTATGAAGAGCACGCGCAGCGCCGCCGAGCGTGCCGGATCGCGCAATCGCAAGGAAGATCTTTACGTCACTCCATTCCATGGCCATACCCTTACAAAAATGAACATTGATAATACAAAACTGTCACTTCAAGTGCAAATATTAACGTCTAAGTTCAAGTCATCTTTCGAAAACAAGCGGAGACGTCATTATGAAAACATGGTTCATCACAGGCTGCTCGAGCGGCTTCGGCCAGCGGCTCGCGCTCGCTGCAGCGCAGCGAGGCGATCAGGTTGTCGCGACTGCTCGCAACGTCAAATCGATCGAAGAAATGGCTCGGCCATTCGATGGCCGCATGATCACCTTGCCGCTCGACGTGACGGATGTGGCGGCAGCCAAAGCCGCAGTCGCTAAGGCGGTCGAGACATTCGGCGGCTTTGATGTGCTTGTGAACAATGCCGGCTACGGACTGTTTGGCGCGCTCGAGGAAGGCACGCCCGAAGAATATCGACCAATGTTCGAGGTGAACGTTTTCGGTCTTATCGAAACCACCAGAGCAGCCTTGCCTGTCCTGCGACGTTCGCGCGGAACGATCGTCAACATGTCGTCTGGGGCAGGGATCGCGGGCAGCGGTGGCGCAGCATATTACAATGCCGCCAAGTTTGCGGTTGAAGGGGTTTCCGAAGCGCTCTCCGGTGAGCTGAAGCCATTCGGAATCCGCGTGCTGATTGTCGAGCCTGGACCTTTCCGTACTGAATTCCTCGGCCGGTCGATCACGATGGCGGCCAAGGAGATGCCGGAATACGTTGCGAGCTCGCGCAGGCATTATCGCGAAACCAACAACGGCAATCAGGCGGGTGATCCCGACAAGGCGGTCGCGGTGATCCTGAAGGCGGTCGATGCCGATGATGCCCCGCTTCATCTGCCGCTCGGCCCCGTCGCGCATTCGATCGCCGAGCGAAAGCTTGCCTCCTTCCGCAGCGATATCGACGCTTGGCGCGATATCTCGATCGCTACCGATTTCGACCAGCCCTGAGCTGGTCTTTAGCTCTGTTTGACATCAACATCGACGGGAAAGAGTTATGATCCCAACACTGGAAGGTTTTACCCAGCAACTGGTGCCGGTGAATGGCATCAAGATCAATGCCGTCACGGGCGGCTCAGGTCCCCCGATCCTTCTGCTTCACGGTTGGCCGGAAACCTGGTGGGAATGGCACCACGTCATGCCGCTGCTGGCCGAACATTTTAGCGTGGTGGCGATTGATCTACGCGGCGCTGGCTTTTCCGACTGCCCGCTTGACGGCTACGATAAGGCGACGATGGCGCGCGACGCGCATGAGGTCATGCTTTCCCTTGGGCATCAACGCTATGCCGTGTGTGGCCATGACATCGGCGGAATGGTCGCATTGCCGCAGGCCGCAATCTATCGAGATGCGGTTACCCACCTTGCCGTCCTCGATGTTCCGCTTCCTGGCTGGAGCCAATGGGAGGCGACGACGGCAATGATCTGGCACTTCGCGTTCCATGCCAATCGGGATCTGCCGGAGCGACTGATCTATGGCCGTGAGTACGATTATATCTCGGCCTTCATGGCGGAGCGGTTTTACGATCACAGCACCTTTAATCCTGAAGACATCGACATCTATGCGAAAGCCATGGCCCTCCCTGGCCGCACGCGCGGTGGCATGGAATGGTACCGCACACTGACCGCCGACCATACGGCCGCGCTGGAGTACAAAAAGCACCCGCTTGCGATACCCGTTTTAGGTCTCGGCGGGGAGCAGCGTTTTGGTGCTCATATGGTCCCGATGTTGAAGGAGTTCGCCACAGATGTGACGGGCGGCTCGATTGCCCGCTGCAGTCACTATGTGGCGGACGAGCGTCCGGATGAAGTGGCCGCTGCTCTCATCGATTTCCTCAAGGCCAAGTGAAACTCTGCGATCCGGGCAAATTGAGCCCGATCGCGTTCATCGATTCAACAAGAAAGGAGACTGTCATGACCGCACCTCAAATTCGCGGCGTCAACCACATCGGCATCACGGTGCCTGACATCGAAGCGGCAAAAACGTTCCTGGTGGAAGCTTTTGGCGGCCAGGTGATCTATCAATCCTTCGGGCCGCAGGATCCGGCCAGGCAGGGACCCGAGTTCGAGCTGGCCACTGGTGCTTACCCAGGAACCGTCGTGCGTGCGCAGGCGATGGTCAAGATCGGAATCGGACCTGACATCGAGCTTTTCGAAATGCACGGCCCCAAGCAAGCACAACCGGTTACACCGAGCGACTTCGGCATCACGCATTTTGGTGTCTATACCGACGACATCGATGCATCGGTAGAGCGCTTTGAGAACGCTGGCGGAACAGCCCTCACGGCACCACGGGCTATTCCCTACGCAACCGAAAAAGGTTCTGGAAACAAGGTCTGCTATTGCCGCACGCCGTGGGGCACGATGATTGAGTTTATCACCACGCCTGATCGCATGGCCTATCATGACCAGACGGATCTGCGCAGATGGCAGGACGAGGAATGAGCGTGAGCTTTGATACCTCGTTATCCCGCCGCAGCCTCCTGTCGCTTTCGGCGATGGCTGCGGCCTCGGCCCTAGCAGGGTGCGTCTCCACCGCCGGCACGGGCCGGATGGTGGGGCGACAGTCGACGGCTCTCCAGGATCCGATCGGCCCTGTCCACATCGCTCCTGCGCCGACAGATGCCGAACTGGCTGTCATGTACGGTCCTACCGAGGATGGCGGCTTTCTGATCCCGGCGGTTCCCTACAAGCAGATCGATCCGCGCTACTATCGCCAGCAGGTCCTCGACCCGACTGGCGAGGCGCCCGGCACGATCGTCGTCGACACCCCTCTCGCTTCCTCTATCTCGTCCAGCCGGGCGGGACCGCGATGCGCTATGGTGTCGGGATCGGGCGCGATGGCTTTGCCTGGCAGGGCAACGGCATCATTCAGTGGCGTCAGAAATGGCCGCGTTGGAAGCCGCCGAACGAGATGGTCGCCCGCCAGCCGGAATTGGCCAAATATTCGATCGAGAATGGCGGCATGGAGCCGGGCCTGAAAAATCCGCTCGGGGCGCGAGCGCTCTACATCTTCTCTGGCGGCCACGACACACTCTATCGTCTGCACGGCAATCCGCAATGGCGCTCGATTGGCAAGGCCGTTTCGTCCGGCTGTGTGCGCCTGCTCAACCAGGACATTATCGACCTCTATGAACGCGTGCCGATCAAGGCGCCAATTGTAGTCAAGCAGTAAGCGCAAGCGATCATGTCCATCCCTCCCTGGACCAGGAGAGACATGTCGTTCAGCGCTTTCAAAGCCTCCGCAATTCCACGCACAAAACTCAAGGAACTACCGACAATGTCCAACTTCAGTAAAGCGGCCGTTGGCCTCATTGCCGCGCTTTTGTCTTCTGCTGTCCTAACAGCCCCAGCCTTAGCGGACGTGCGCAACATCGTGCTTGTCCATGGCGCGCTCGTGGATGGTTCGGGCTGGCGCGGCGTTTATGACATCCTGACCCGCGACGGCTATCATGTCAGCATCGTCCAGCAGCCACTGACAAGCCTGGATCAGGACGTTGCAGCCACGAAGAGCGTGCTTGATCAGCAGGACGGGGACGTCGTTCTCGTCGGCCACAGCTATGGGGGCACGATCATCACGGCAGCAGGTGATGATCCCAAGGTCAAGGCACTTGTCTATGTTGCGGCACTGCAGCCCGAAAAGGGCGAAAGCACCGCACAACTGCTCCAATCGATGCCGTCACCCACCAACGATATCAAGCCGACAAAGGATGGCTTCCTGCTTATCGACCCGGCAAAGTTCGCAGCTGATTTCGGGGCGGATCTGCCCAAGGAAAAGGGCGAGTTTATGGCCCGGTCTCAGATGCCTGTCGCCATCGCGGCCACCAGTGCACCCGTGTCTATTGCCGCTTGGCACGATAAGCCCAGCTATGGGATTGTCGCCAAGAACGATAAGACCATCAACCCCGAACTGGAGCGCTGGATGTACAAGCGCGCCGGGTCAAGGGTGACAGAGGTAGAGGGCAGCCACGCCATTTATATAACGCAGGCGGCTGCAGTTGCAAAGGTGATCGAGGAGGCCGCGGAAGCTGTCGACTGACAGAAAAGGACCGCGGTAACTCTGCAAATTCACAAGCTGCGGCGTTTTGCGAGTTTGGACTCGTGCCTTGCTAGTGATGTGATCGCTGCATCGGATAAACGTTGTCATCAGAGGGTCCCCGCGATCCAACATCGAGCTTCGAAGCCTGGTGTCGTCGCGGGCCTTCAATGCAGATCGCCATGGAAGGTACAGCAGGAGCGCACTCCTTACGAATGTAGGATGGCTCAACTTCTCAACCTCGTTGAAACGGTGCTCTGCATATCTGTTGCCCGGGAGCACTGTACCCGATAACTCCGTCTCGACTCGAACTCCTTCGTATGATTCAGGCCGGAAAACGGTCGGATGCAGTACGCTCTAATTGTGCCCAAACCGCAAGGTCGTTGCCATGTCCATCCCTCTGCATCAATACCTCATATTTATCTCTATCGTTACCATGATCGTGGTGACACCGGGACCCAACCTGGCTTTGCTCCTAGCCAATTCGCCGAGCAACACGAAGCTGACCGGCTTCGGGATGGTATTCGGGTTCGCCGCAGCCATCGTTTCTCATGCCACGTTGGCACTTGTTGGAGTGGGGGCAGTGATCGCAGCGTCGGCAATCTTGTTCACAGTCATGAAACTGTTGGGTGCAGCCTATCTCATCTGGCTGGGGATCAAATCTCTCTTGTCGCTGCGCGGTTTGGATGCATCTGTCATAAATCCAAGCCGGGTTCCAATGAGCCTGACAGCTCCGAAAGCCTTCGTTCGCGGATATCTCAGCAATTTCCTCAATCCCAAACCGGCGATCTTTTACGTTGCGGTCTTCCCCCAATTCTTGGAGGGCCACCAACAGGAGGTGCTTGCAAATGGCGCCGCGCTTGCACTCACACATGCTCTGATCGCTGTAGGTTTTTACGGCGTAGTTGTCCTCCTTATCGGCAGCGTCACCGGTTTCCTCAATCGCCCGCACATCGCCAGAAGGATCAAAACAGTTTCCGGGGCGGCTTTGATTTTGCTAGGCGGTCGCTTGTTATTGGCAAAGAGCCCTGCCTGATCGTCTCAACCTAATCCGGGCGAAGGCGGCTTCAACACAACGACCTCATCGCATCAGTGCATTCACTTAGCTAATTTGGTTTAGCCGATGCGGACGAAGAAAGGATCATTAGTGAAACGCGAAATTATTGTGCCGCTGGCAATGAAGCCCATTGTGGAGCGGGCAGGCTATGCCCCTGCAGTACGCGTCGAAAACCTGGTTTTCTGCGCGGGGCAGGTTGGACGTGATGCCAACATGAATGTCATCAACGACCCAGAGAAGCAATTCGAGGCGTGTTGGGACAACTTAGCTACCGTTTTGTCAGCGGCAGGTTGCAGCTTCGAAGATGTTGTCGAAATGACTACGTACCATGTCGGATTGCAGCAGCACATGCATACATTTCGCAAGGTAAAGGACCGGATTTTCCCCCGCGGAACATGCGCGTGGACTTGCATTGGCGTCTCTGAACTTGCCCATCCCGGTCTTCTTGTGGAAATCAAAGTTGTGGCAGCTATACCTTCGCACCCGTTGGAATTGAGCGGCAGTTGATGCTCGCCGACGTCCAAGAGTGCTCAAATTGGACCGGACAGCTGGTGTAGAAGACGTAACAAAAACGACATAGTTGGTGGACGACCAGCCGCGGTTTGTATCGCTAATGGCGCGGCTGCGACAGGTTTGTATTCTCCCCATAATGTGCCTTGGTCGGCTGGAATTAGCGGTTCCATAATTAACGGTCACGCTCCAGCCTACGCTCCGCTTGCATGAAGCCATTAAACTTTCAATCGCTTGACGAACCAACGCGTGGGCAGATGGTTCGATTCCGCTCACATCAGGTTTTTTGTCAACGGTTCATTTTGTTGTCATCACAAAGCGTCCTTTTTTAGTGGATCCATGGTCTGAGCCCATCGCTTTACCGGCTCGCTATCGAGCCTGTACAACCTCACATACGGTCGCCGCTCCAAACGGCAGCACCAATTTCCCGCTTTCGCGGGCGCGGGCTCAGGAGAACGGGACCAATCTCAAGACCGGCTCTTAGCCAAACGGAATCCCGGTCCGTTCACCTGGATCCGTCAGGGCTGATCACACCCTGAGGATTTGAATTTTCGTATCACAGGCACTTCCCGCCTCAGGGAGTTTTCATGATTGCACCTTCGATGACGACGCCGGAGCTCACGTATTTCCACAGTGCAACGAGCAGCTTGCGAGCCAGTGCCACAATCATCGGCTTTTTCAAACGGCCGCCGTTTTGAGCGATACGCTTCTTAAACCAGCAAGATAGCGCCGACCTCGGTTGGTGCCGTAACCATAGCCATGCGAGCTCAACCATAGTGGCTCGCAGACGCGGATTTCCCGCCTTAGATACACCCTGATCGCGATTGACGTTCCCGCTTTGCCAAGGGGAGGGGCAAGTCCTGCGTACGACGCGATTTGGCGTCGGTTGTCGAAGTGCCGAAACAGGCCTTCGGTGTAAAGTATTGTAGCGAATTCCGGTCCAATCCCTCGGATGCCTAAAAGAGCGGTCGCTTCTTTCGGCGTCGCCGGCGTCTCCTGAACGATCAAGGCATCTCGCTCGGCTTCGACGGCCTTGATTTGTTTGAGTATCAGTTCGAGACGATCAAGTTCTCTGCAGACTTCGGCCTTCAGGTGCTTCGATACCGGACGCCCATCGCTAGTTCGAAGCTCGTCCAGGCGCTGACGGCGATCTCTATTTACTGGCTCGTAATCTCGGATGCCTTGGGTGAAGAGCAGACCCTTTATGCGATTGACGTGAAAGACGCGCTCGGCAATCAGAGTTTTTCGCTCCCGCCCAATCCGTCGGTTGTCCTCTTCCTCGGCTGAGAGAAGTTTCACCATTGAGCATGCACGAGGCTCGCCACGTTTCCATGTCATCAATGCACGGATCAACGTTTCGCCGTCAATACGATCAGTTTTCGCCCGACGATGTCGACGCGGCATGGCGATCGATGCAGCTTCTACGATGTGGCTTTCAATCCAGTCTTGCTTGCTCAGCACTCGCCCCAGCCAGAAACCATCCAGTCCGGCTTCCTAAATTACGACCAATGGGTACAGTCTGTCCTTCCGCCGTTTGGCTTTCTGGCGAAGCGCTTCAAAGCATGCGAACAGGCTAACGATGTCACCGCCCTCGATGGTGTGGCGGGACATCTTCTCGCTACAAGGGGATAGGGCTGTCACCAGCCAGGTTGACTTGCTCAGTTCCAACGAGACGAAAATTGCGCCAAGATCGACTAGAGTAGCGGTCTGTGCTTGAGATTGATCTGCTGTCATCGGCATGGTTGGCCTCCAGAGAGTTTTCTAGCAACCTCACTCTGCCACGGAGCAGGCCGCTACTCACCCCTGATGGGATCTCAAGGCGCCCCATTCAGATGGGCTTGACACCCCCTTCATTAGGAAAGACCGTACCAGGCGCCGCGGCCGGCACCGTGCAGGACGAGGTGCCCTTGATCCACGAGTGCCTTGAGATGATCCTTAATGGTGTGACGGCTTGCATCGGTGATCCGTGCAGCCTCCGCGACCGTGATCCGCCCGTGCTCGCGCGCCAACTCGAGTAATGTAACGGACAATTCCGGCATGTCGGCGAGGATAATACGCTCGCGCTCCATTTTCTTCTCAAGCCGCGTCTTCTGCCGATGCAGGGCTCTCAAGAAGAACTCGATCCAGGGATTCCAGTCGGGCTCGGCGCTGCGGATCGTTCCCTGGGTGCGCCGAAGCGAGATGTAATAGCTCTCCTTGCTTTGTTCGATGATGCTTTCGAGCGAGCTGTAGGGCACGTAAGCGTAGCCCGCCCGCAGGAGCAACAAGGTGGTCAGAATACGCGATAGGCGGCCATTGCCATCCTGGAATGGATGGATTTCGAGGAAAACGACAACGAAGATCGCGACAACCAAAAGTGGATGGAGCCGCTTTTCTCGCCCTTGATCATCCAGCCAGGCGATCAGTTCTTCCATTCGACGCGGCGTATCGAACGGCGATGCCGTTTCGAAAACTATGCCGAGGCTCTCGCCCTGTTCGTTAAACGCTTCCACGTTGTTGGAGAGGGTTTTGTAGGCGCCGCGATGCCGCTCGTCCTTTGTCGAATGCGCAAGAAGGTCGCGGTGGAGCTGCCGGATGTGATTCTCGGTGAACGAAATAGCTTCGTAAGCACTGAAGATGGTCTCCATCACCTCCGCATAGCCGGCAACCTCTTGCTCGTCGCGTGTCGTAAACAACCCCAGGCGAATGTTTGCCAGCAGCTTTTCGACCTCTCGATCGGTGAGGCGTGCCCCTTCGATACGGGTGGAGGAACCGACGCTTTCGATCGTGGCGACACGCCGGAGGCCGGACAGCCGCTCAGGCGCAATCCGGCCGATCGCACGCCAAGCACCCTTGAATTCGTCGATTTCGGCAATCAGCGACAGGATTTCAGGCGTGATCCGTACGGTCGCCGTATTTAGAAATTCCATTTGCTCATCCATTCCCATCCAATTTCTGAGGCGCTGTCATGCACTATTTATCCATCCATTTCCATCCAATTTTCGCGAGAGAGTTCGTCAGATCTGTCAGTCGTGACCTGGAGGACTGGCCATTCCTCAATCGAGCGGATCCAGACTTTTGCAGCGAGACGAGAGACGATGTACGAGGACGACAGCTATCAGCAACTCGAGAGGCCCCTCCAATGTCATTGGCAAGGCACTGGCGACCGAGGACGAGGATTTCTAAGTCTCTGACGTCTCTAGCAGTTTGGACGAGATCGACGCGGAACAACCGCGGGGCCGTAGGTTCGACCCCGCTCAAGAGCTTGAGGCTAGTCTTTGATGCTCCCCGCCTTGCGCGGCCCTTTCGCAGGCATTTACGTCATGTACCTGCCGGCATCGACGTGGATGGTTTGGCCCGTCAGATATTCGGTCTCTATGATCATCCGTGTCGCTGGCCAAAGTTCTTCAGCACGCCCCATGCGGCCTAAGGGCAGATTTTCCGTGGGGCCGACGTCGATTGCATTGGCCATTCTGCTCTCGATCAGAGCGGGCGCTATGGCATTCGCCGTGATCCGGTGCGGCCGGAGGGCGCTGGCATAGGCGTGCATCAAACTCTCCACCCCGCCTTTCGACGCGGCATAGGCGGCGGAAAGCCCGCCGCCGGTACGGGCGGCGGCCGACGACATGAATATAAGTCGGCCACCATCCCGGGTCATATGCGGCCATGCAGCTTGTGAGACCAAAAACGCGCTCGTCAGGTTAGCATTAAGCGTCTTTTGGAAAAGCGCGAGATCGAGGCGGTCGATAGGGCAGACTTCGCCGATACCAGCGTTGTTGATCACGCAATCGATACGGCCGAAGTGGGCGAGGGTCTCGTTGATCAGGCGTTGGACATCATCCGCGATGCTGACATCCGCTCGAATGCCGATACTATCTTTCAGCCCAGATATCAAATGCTCGGCCTCGTCACTCTCAGACCGATAGTTCGCAACCACCAAGTGACCCTCAGCGGCTGCGGCCTTTGCCAACGCAGCACCGATGCCGCGGCCGGCGCCCGTAATCAGAATGACTTTAGCGAATGGGTTGTGGGAACGCTGCATGATCGCCTACCATTTTGCGTTGGAGAACTATTCTCGATAATGTTTTGGGGTCAGCTGGTCGGGTTTCCAGTGCAGAATGAGCGCCATGCAGGTCGATTTTAGGGCTTTCTGATCTGATCCTGGCTGAATCAAGCGTTGAAGCCGCGGACATCGTGCCGATCCGATTGTCTGCGGTCGTCACCAGATGGCAGATGGTCTGATGCGACGAGGCCTCGCGTCGTATTCTCTCCGTCAGATGCCTATCCAAGGCGGTCAATTGCTGGATGTTGTTCCATGGGCTTTGCCTACCACCGGCTGAGGCAACAGTAACAGGCCAAATGTCGAGCTCGGCCACCGCATTCTGCGATCCGCCTATGAAAGGCCTTCCTCAAAGGCTTGATAGACTGTTCTGATGCTGGGACGAAAACCCAGACTGCGGGCGAGGGACGTATCGACATGCAGGTACCATGGATTTGCAAGAGGCTCGGCGCTTGATTTCATGGAGGACCCGACGATGCCGGCGAGTTCGTAGATGGAGGAGGGGCTTCGTCCGCAACGTTCACGACGCGCCGGTCGAAAGCACCCCCGAGCGCCAGCGTGACCGCCTGTGCGATGTCGCGATGGTGGATCGTGCTCATGCGCTGTGCCGGATGCCACGCGCCGACGTGATCGGGCAGGGATTCGAGATGTCCGTCCCCATCACCATAGACGAAGGGAAAGCGAAGGATCGACCAATTCAACCCGCTTTCGCGCAGCTCCCGTTCCGCTGCAACCTTGCTTGCGGGGTAGGCGTGTTGTGGAGCGACCGGATCGTCTTCCCGTCCCGGATGCGGGTTGTCCTTGTTGTAGACATGGCTGGTGCTCGACATAATGAAACGCGCATCGGGAGCATGGGCCTTCACGGCCGCGATCAGGTTGCGCGTCCCATCGAGATTGCTTTTCCAGATGAGATCGGTGTCCTGCGTGCGGAAGACGGCCGCGAGGTGCACGACGGCAGAAATCTTGGTGACGGCCTTCGCCAAGCTCGAAGGGTCGAGAATGTCGCCCGTAACGCCTGTTGCGCCCGCCGGGCAATCCTTGCCTGGCCGAAGCAGGACGCGGCAGGCAAAGTCGGCCTCGGCCAGCCGCGGGACAAGTCGCTCACCCACGAGCCCGGTGGCCCCGGTAATCAGTACGGTCATCTGCTCAATCCTTTCTCAACAGGGTCTGCAGTCGTTCTGTCGCTGATTTGAGCACACGTATGGTCGTGGCCAGATCAGCCTCGTTAATTCCGCCGAAAGCAGCGTCGTGAATGAAAGAAAGGTCAGGGAGCCGTCGCCACAGCGCCTCTCCCGTCGCCGTCAATGTCAGCAGACGTTGTCGCTGATCGCCGCCATCCGCGGTCTGCGCAACCAGATCCTTGCGGACGAGCGTTGCGATGATTCCGCTCAAGGTGGCGCGTTCGAGTTCCAGAGCGCGACCGAGGTCGCGCTGGACGGACGGGCCGTTGTTGACGAGGTACCAGAGGACATACCACTGCGTGGACCCCAAATCGAAGGGTCTTAGGCGCTCGTCCATGAGGGCCCGACCGGCGAAATAGCACCGCTTGGTCCAGGCGCCCACGGAGAGATTTTTGTTGTACGCCTGATCGTGCATTGAAACCTCATTCGTTTGTTACCTAACGATAATTGCAAGGTAGCAAACGAATGTCAAGGCTCAAGGACAGTGGGCCAGGTAAGATGACAGCGATCTCACGATGGGCGCTATCGCCACCGCTTCACATGGTCGACGAGTGCCCTAAGTTTCGGAGCGAGATTGCGACGGCTGGGATAATAAAGAAAAAGCCGGCAAACGGAGGGCAATAGTCCTGAAGGAGAGGGACCAGTTGACCAGATTCGACATAGGGTCTGAACGTGTCCTCCATCCCGAAGGTGATGCCGCCGCCGGCACAGGCTGTGCGGATCATAAGCCACATGTCGTTGGTGGTGATCTGCGGGTCGACAGCCACGTCGAACTCACGTCCATTCTGCCCGAATTCCCAGCGATAGGGTGCGCTGTGCGGCGCCGGGCGCCAGCCGATACAGCGATGCGCTGACAGCTCCGAAGGATGCGCGGGCATGCCGAAACGTTCGATGTAGGATGGCGCGGCGAAGGCGCCCTGGCGCTGATCGCCCGAGACGGGAACGGCAATCATGTCCTGATCGATGACTTCGCCCAGCCGTACCCCCGCGTCATAGCCTTCCGCGACGATGTCGAACTCCTCGTCCGTGACCGTCACGTCGATCTGAACGGCGGGACAGGCATCCGCGAAACGCGCCAGAAGCGGCCCGGAGATGAACTGTTCGGCGATGGACGACACGGCCAGCCGCAAGAGCCCGCTTGGTGCGCTGTTGCGGTCTGCCGTTGCGTCGAGCGCCAGTCCGACTTCGGAAATCGCCGGCGCCACACGCTGGTACAGTTGTTCGCCGGCCTCCGTGAGGCTGACGCTGCGCGTCGTGCGACGCACGAGCGCCACGCCGAGCCGATCTTCGAGGCGACGGATGGCCTGGCTGATGGCTGGCCGCGTGACGCCCAGATTCTCCGCGGCCACACGAAAGCTGCGCGCTTCCGCGACTGCCAGGAAAACAGAAATGCCGTTCAGATCGATCGCCATTGGTTAGATAGATTTACCAGCATGGTCATCATTGGGCAAGTTGTTCGATCTTATCGAGCCGCCTACCTTGGTTCTCGCAACCAGGAGAGAGCTGACATGGCGCTTGATGATTATAAACTTCTTGGATGGTCGGGCTTGCGCGTTTCACCGTTAAGCCTGGGAACGATGACCTTCGGTTCCGAATGGGGCTGGGGTGCCGACGGCAACGAGGCGCGCCGCATTTTCGATCTTTATGTCGATCGAGGCGGCAACTTCCTCGACACGGCGGTCAACTACACCGATGGCGGTGCCGAACGCCTGCTTGGAACCTTCATCGCCGACAAGCGCGAGCGGATCGTTCTTGCGACGAAATTTACCATGGCACGCGATCCGGGCAACCCGAACTCGGGCGGCAACCACCGCCTGAACATGGTTCGCTCCGTCGAGCAGAGCCTGAAGCAGCTCGCCACGGATCGCATCGACCTCCTTTATCTGCATGCGTGGGACATGACGACCCGGCCGGATGAGGTCATGCGAGGGCTCGACGACCTCGTTCGGTCCGGGAAAGTCCTCTATCTCGGTATTTGCAACACGCCTGGATGGCGCGTTGCACAAATGCAGACGCTCGCCGACATTCGCGGCTGGTCTCCTTTCGTGGCGCTGCAGATCGAATACAGCCTCGTGGAACGGACGGTCGAGCACGAGCTTCTGCCGGCGGCTGAGGCTCTGGGCCTTGGGGTGCTTCCGTGGTCACCCTCGGCGGTGGCGTCCTCACCGGCAAATACTCCCTCGCCGACGTTGAAGATTCACAAGAAGCGACCGTGTCCGCCAGCCGCAAGGGCGTCATCGCCTCGTCCGGGCATCTGAACAAACGGGCGATCGACATAGCGAACGAGGTTCGAACCGTTGCGGAAGAGGCCGATTCCACGCCGTCGCGTGTGGCGCTTGCCTGGACGCTGGCCAACCCGGCCGTCGTCTCCCCCATCATCGGCGCGCGCACGCTTGCCCAGGCCGAGGACAATCTCAAGGCTCTGGATCTGGCGCTGACGCCGGAGCAACTGGACCGACTGGATCGGATCAGCGCGCTGGTCCCCGTCTTTCCCGCTCGCTTCACGCAACGTCCCCTTGTCCAGCAACTGATCTTCGGCGGTGCGGTGGTCGAACGCCGTAACTGACCGCTGAAACGCGAGTCCCATCGACGGTGCATCCGGTTTCATTGCTCGTCGATAGGCCCCGCCAAGTCCCCAGCAACAGAAAGGATCGATACCATGACCATTTTTCCGACACGCCAGCGAGTTGCCGGCGCGAGCCATACGGCTCTGATCACAGTGGCATTGCTGTCGCTCGCCCTGCCGGGTCCAGCCATCGCCAACACAACGGCAACGCAAGTGCAGGCTGCCGATAGCGCCGCGGTCGAGCAACGGAACAAGGCGATCGTCGAGGCCGCCTTCGAAAAATGGCGCGGAGGCACCTATGTCTTCGCGGAACTCCTCGCCCCCGACGTCGTCTGGACAATTCATGGCTCGGGCCCGGTGGCTGGCACCTATCGAAACCAGAAGGATTTCGTCGAACAGGCCTCTCTTCCCTGACCAGCCGCCTTGCGACGCCGATCATGCCGCAGGTGCACAACATCTTTGCCGACGGCGACACGGTCATCATCCGCTTCGACGGGACGGCGACGACGACGTCCGGCGCACCTTATCGCAACCAGTTCGTCTGGATTATCAAGATGAAGGACGGCCTCGTCGTCAATGCGGAAGCCTTCCTGGATCTTGTTGCCTATCAGCAGGTCGTGGATAACAACGCCCCGCGTTCCCAATGACCGATGCTGCGGTTCGGCAGACCTGCGCGTCTGCCGAACCGACACCGCGCGTATTCGCGCCCTCACCAGACCCACAACAGCAACGTCTAAAGGAGCCAGACCATGCGACCGGCATTCGCAGCCCTCGTCACTGCCACCCTTTCGTTTCAATCCGTAGAAGCACAGGAAACAAATTTGCAGCCGAACCATCCCTACGCCGGCATGTGGGTCACCGACGACAACCGTGTCCGTCACGAACTTCTGCCGAACGGACGCTATGTCGAAGCGCGCGGCCAGCGCGAGCGAGCCTATGAAGGCCGCTATGAAGTCGACGGAACGCATATCGAGTACTGGGACGATACGGGCTTTACCGCCGACGGCGACTTCGTCGATGCCAACACCTTGCACCATGGCGGCATGATCTTGCGTCGAAAGCCGGCGACACCCTGACATATCGAACGAGCCTTTGCTGCGCGATCAGGCCAGAGCGATCGCGCGGCAGGCTCGTCTCGATCCATCTGGCAGGCCATCTGACAGGGGCAGACGCCACGCGGTGTCGCCCCTTTATCGTGACCTGTCCACCTCCCGAAGGAGGTCGATGAAGGCTCGCAGCGGTGATGGTACATGCCGGCTGCGCGGATAATAGAGCGCCAGGCCGGGCATGGGCGGACACCAGTCATCGAGCACGGTCACCAGCCGGCCCGATCCGATGAGCGGCCGCGCGAAATGCTCCGGCACATAAGCAATACCGCGGCCGTCCGCCGCCGCCTGCACGAGAAGATCACTGTCATCGAGGGTGAGGTTGCCCGGCACGTCGACAGAGATTTCGGCGCCGCGTCTGGAAAACTCCCAGCGATAGCGCTTGCCGCTCGGCAGACGTTGGCGGATGCAGCAATGCTGATGAAGATCATCGGGTGTTTGCGGTTTGGCCTTGCCGTCCAGATAAGACGGCGCTGCGACGGTGACGAAACGCACGTCGCCGCCGAATCTTACCGCGATCATGTCTTTCGGAACGGCTTCCAACAGGCGTATTCCGGCGTCGAAACCCTGTTCCACAATGTCGACAAGGCGACCTTCCGACACGAGATCAAGCTCGACGTCGGGATAGAGATCGAGAAAGCGCGGAACGACGTCGGCGAGAAGGATGCATGCGCCGCTCTTGTTCGCATTGATCCGTAGCGTGCCACTTGGCGTGCCGCGTTCCTCCGAAAGCGTATCGAGCGCCTGATCAAGATCCTGAAGAAGCGGATTGACGCGGCCGAGCAGGCGTGAGCCGGCTTGTGTCAGCGAAACGCTGCGTGTCGTCCTGTTGAAGAGCCGAACGCCGAGTTTCGCCTCGAGACTGATGATCGCGTGGCTGAGGGCGGAACGCGAAACACCCATGACGTCGGCTGCTTTGCGAAAGCTCTGGTGATCGGCCACTGCGGAAAAGGCAGCCAGATCGCTGAGGCTGGGGCGCACCATTCGTGAATTTTCCTCACCATCTCATCTCAAATTGCCAATCTTATATCACCAATCCGGCAGATCTACATTCGCGAATGGAAGATAAGGAGATCACATGCCAAAGACATGGTTCATAACCGGCGCTTCTTCGGGACTCGGTTTCGAAATGACGCAGCGACTGCTTTCGCAGGGTCACAAGGTCGTCGCAACCGTCCGCCGTCGCGGGGCGTTGACGCAACTCGAACAGACGTACCGCGAACGCCTGGACGTGGTTCAGCTCGATCTGGTCGAACCGGAGAGCATAAGCCGCGCAATCGGAGATGCCTTCCAGCGGCACGGCCGGATAGAGGTCATTGTCAGCAATGCCGGCTACGGATTGTTCGGTGCGGCGGAAGAGCTGACGAACGACGAGATCGATCGACAGATCGCCACAAATCTCACGGGGTCCATTCATTTGATCCGCGCAGCATTGCCGTTTCTTCGAAAGCAAGGCGGCGGGCGCATCGTCCAGGTGTCGTCCGAAGGCGGGCAGATCGCCTATCCGGGCTTCAGCCTCTATCACGCGACCAAATGGGGCATCGAGGGCTTCATCGAAGCTGTGGCACAGGAGGTGGCGCCTTTCGGCATCGACTTCATCATCGCCGAGCCGGGGCCGACCGGCACGAACTTCGGAGCCAATCTGGTCTGCGCGGATCCCATGGCTGCCTATGATGAAACGCCTGCGGGCGCCGTTCGCCGTGCAATCGGCGATGGCAGTTTCGAGATCAAGGGGATGCGGCGCGTACCGTGGCAGCGATCCTGTCGGCTGCCGCAAGCGAGGCACCACCATTGCGATTGGCGCTGGGCAGCACGGCCTACTCCTCCATCTCGCAGGCGCTTTCCAAACGCCTGTCGGCACTTGAGGCGCAGCGGGACGTCGCGAATTCCGCCGACCGGCAGGATCTGTGAACCCCGCGGCGGCGGGACCCTATCATCCCTAACAGCAGAGGAAACGACATGTTCATTCGACCGATCACATTGGCCGTCGCCGTCAGCATTTCGTCGGCTGCCTTCGCGCAGACTGCCACCGAAAATCAGGTCGCAGGCACCTGGCGCATGATATCGGCGACGATCGACCCCGGCGGGGAAAATATCGCCGCCTATGGAGAGAAGCCCAATGGGCTTCTGGTCTTCACGCCTGACATGCATTTCGTAGAGGTCTTGACAGACGCCGAAATCCCGCCGTTTGCTTCCAACACGCGCGGCGAGGGAACGGATGATGAAAATCGCACGGCCATGTCACGCAGCATCGGGTTTTTCGGAACCTATACCGTCGATGAGAACGGAGAGTTCAGCGGAAACCGTGTCGAAGGGTCGACATTCCCGAACTGGGTCGGCAGCGTGCGGACGCGTGCTGATCTCACGCTCATCGTTGATGGTGATCGTATGACCGAGCAATTCCGCCGGCCGGAAGGCACCGAAATCAGGATCGAATGGCAGCGGGTCAAATAAGGCATCGTCGACAAGCCGTTCCTGCCGCAGTTCCGGCTGGAACGGCATTAGGTCCTGGCCTGCCAGTCATAGTTCCTCATGTAGTCGAGAAAGGCGCGCATGGCGGCGCTTGGAAGGCGTCGGCTGGGATAGTATAAGAACCAGTGCGGCAGGGTGGGGCTCCAGTCTAAGAGAAGCTCCACCAGCCGGCCGGTTTGGATATGCGGCTTGGCGTAGTCATCCAAGACATGGGCAATCCCTCTGCCTGCCAGCGAAGCTTGCAGTTCGTTATGCGCGGAGCTGACCGTCAATCGGCCCGTTGGCGTGACTTCGATCTCTTCGCCCGCCTCGTCGAACTGCCAGGTGACGAGCGTGCCGCCTGGGAACCGGCGCCTTATACAGTCGTGATCCACAAGTTCGTGCGGTGTCTGCGGCTGTCCCCACCTTCCTATATAATCCGGGAAGCGACGATGGCGTAGCGAAGTGCAGGGCCAAGCGGCAACGCGATCATGTCCTGCGCCAGCTGCTTGCCGAACCTGACGCCGGCATCGAAACCCTGCTCCACAATATCGATGACGGCCGCATCGCTGATGATCTCGATTTTCACCTCTTGATAGGCGTCCATGAAATCGAACACCAGCGGGCACAGAAAATGATCGACGGCCGGCGCGGGCGCGTTGATCCTGAGCGTGCCGGATGGGCTGTCCCGCAGTTCGTCGACCTCGGCGATGGCGAGCCTGATATCGCCCAATGCAGGTGCCAGGCGTTCAAGAAGGCGCTGGCCGGCCTCCGTGGGGAACACGCTCCTCGTCGTTCGATTGAGGAGCCGGATACCCAGAGCCTCTTCCAGGGCATTCATCGTTTGGCTCAAGGCCGATGAAGAGACCCTCGCTCAAGCGCTGCCGCGCGGAAACCGCCGCAACGCACGATGGCCACGAAAACGTCGAAGCTGTCCAGACGAAGAGAGTTCATTGAGAAGCATTTCTAATCAAGCTGATAAACTTAATGCAGCTTATCAGATCAATTGTCCGATGTCATGGTTGGCGTAGAGTTCAACGCCGCGCTCCATCCGGTTCCTTTGCGGGTCATTTAGACCCCTGCGTAGCGAAGCCGAGCGTGCCCAATGCGAAAGGGAAGACCGATGAATGCCTTCACCCTCAACAGACGTGCTATCATGCTGTCCGCTGTCGCTGGTGCATCCAGCATGCTCCTTCCGAATCTGGGTGGTTCCGGAACAGCCAAGGCCCAGGCCGCGTCACAGGTGGCCGGCAATGCGGGGCATTACCGCTTCCGCGTCGGGGACATCAGCGCGACAGTGTTGAGCGACGGCGTGATTGGTGGCCCGCCGCGCGTCTATGCGAGCGATGCGCCGGAAGCCGAGCTTCAGGAGGTCCTGCGTCAGGCCTTTCTTCCGGCCGATCACATGACACTCAACCTCAACACGCTGCTGATCGAAACCGGCGGCCGGCGCATTCTGATCGAAGCCGGAGCCGGCAAGACCATGGGCCCGAACGGTGGCCAGATCTTTGATAACCTCGCGGCTGTCGGCCTCGCGCCAGCGGACATCGACGCGATCGTTATCTCCCATACCCACCCTGACCACGTGGGTAACTTGCGAACCGCGGATGGCGGCAAGGCCTTTCCCCGCGCCACAGTCTTCGTCCCGAAGGCGGACTGGGACTTCTTCGTCCGTACCGATCCGGATCTCTCCTATATGCCGGTGCCGGAGGAGTTCCGCCTGCGCTTCGCCGCAAACATCAAGAACAGCCTCGCGCCGTTCATGAACGATGTGGAGCTTTACGAAGCCGGCGCCGAGATCGTGCCCGGCCTGACGACGATCGTGGCATCCGGCCACACGCCGGGCATGGCTACCTTCCTTGTCCATTCCGGAAACGACCAGCTGCTGCTGACGGCGGACCTTGCCTATCACCCCGTCGTCAACGTCGACAGGCCGTGGCTTCCAGGCCCGGACCGCGACAAGGAAACCGCTCTTGCCTCCCGTCGGCGCATCTTTGACAGGGCGGCCGCCGATCGTCTCCCGGTGCTCGGCTTCCATTTTCCCTTCCCCGGCCTCGGCCGGATGCTGAAAACCGACGGCGGTTACGCCTGGGTTCCCGCCAACTGGCAGTTTTGACGATTAAGGAAACAGGAGAACTCTCATGGACCAGTCAAAGATCAACAGGCGCGGTTTCCTCGGCACGATGGGCGCGGCGGCGACAGGGCTGGCGCTTGCCAGCCACGCTGCGGCGCAAACCCAGGAAACGAAAGCGGCGTCGCCAATCGCTGGATCCAAGCCGGACGTCCTTACCCGCACCTTGCCGCGGACCGGCGAAAGGGTCACGGCGCTGGGTCTCGGCACCTTCCTCACCTTCGACCTGAAGCCCGGTGACCGACGCGACGCCTTGCGCCAGGTCTTCGAGCGGTATGTCGCCGCGGGCGGGCGTGTGGTCGACACATCGCCGCTTTACGGCTCGGCCGAGGTCAGCGTCGGCCAGTTCATGGGAGAGTTCGACGGTTCGGACGAGATCTTCCTCGCCAACAAGGTCTGGTCGACGGGAGAATATCTGGGCGATGAAAGCCACGCGATGGAAAGCTTCCGGCAATCGCGCATGCGGACATGGCGCGACACGATCAATCTCATGCAATGCCACAGCATCACCAATGCGCCGGTCGTCGTCCCGCTCATGAAGGCCTGGAAAAAGGAAGGTCTCATACGCCATGTCGGCGTGACCCACCACGAGTCGGCGGCGCAGGACCAGCTCCTGGCGATCGTCCAGCGTGATGATGTCGACTTCATCCAGACGAACTACTCGATCTTCAACCGCGACGCCGAACGTCGTCTTCTTCCCGCTGCGGCCGACAAGGGCGTCGGCGTGCTGATCAATCTGCCGCTCGAAAAGGCCCGCCTGATGAAGGTGGTCGAGGGCCATGAGCTTCCCGGTTTTGCAGCCGAGTTCGGAGCGACGAGTTGGGCGCAGTTCTTCCTGAAATGGGTCATGGCGCATCCTGCCGTCACGAGCGTCCTCTGCGGCACGTCCAACCCCGACCATATGAGCGACAATGTCCAGGCGCTGAAGGGCCCGCTTCCCGATGAGCGGATGCGCGCCCGCATGGTCGCACATATGGAAACGGTTCCCGGCTTTGGGTCCATCGGCACGATGCCGTGGTATCCCGGCAAGGAGAATATGTATGAAGGCCTTATCCGGGAGGCGCAGGCGAACGCCGCGCAACGCCTGCAGCCTGGACGGCGCGCCGATTAACCGACCATCACACTGGGAGACCGGTCTTGTCCTCCACCAGACGCTCGCTTCTGACTGCCTTTCTGACGCTGCCTCTCATCGAGGCGGCAAGAACGAGGGCGTTTGCGCAGGCCGCTCCCGAGCTGCCGCTTACCCCCGCATGTGACGATGGAGACGAACCGACCCTGGAACGGGAAGCCGGTCCCTTCTTCAGGCCGAACTCGCCGCTCAATCGGGATCTCTATCCGGATGCACCCGGAGGCGAGCGAATAACCGTCGCCGGCTTCGTCTTCGACAATCGCTGCCGGCCTATAGCCGGCAGCCTCGTCGAGATCTGGCAAGCCGATGAGAATGGCGACTATGATAGCGTGGGGTTCCGCCTGCGCGGACACCAGTTCACCGACACGCAGGGGCGATGGTGGTTCAACACCATCGTCCCCGCGCTTTATCCCGGCCGAACGCGCCATTTCCATTTCAAGGTCCAGCGCCCGGGTGGGCGCGTCCTCACCACCCAGCTCTATTTTCCCGGAGAGCCCAGTAATGCCGGAGACAGGTTGTTTGATGAGGCGCTGCTCCTCGACATCAAGCAAACCGGTGACGGAAGGTTCGGGCGATTTGATTTCGTAGTTTGACTAAGATGGCATCTCAGCGCGCGGCCCGCTTTACCGACCTACAGGATGTCATTGAGCCGTTCGGGCGATTGCGAACGCCGCCGCTTTACGGCATTGCATCCAAAGGTACGGGATCCCCTTCCGGTGCTGGCGCAGGCGCGTCGTCAGGCTTACCGTCTTCGTTCTCCAAGCCGAGTTGTTGCAGGATAGTCTCTTTGATCTGCTGTTCGATCGCCTCTCGATCCTTCTGGCTCATTGCAGCCAGCTTGTCTTCATTCAGCTCGCGATCCTTCAGGAAGAAATAACGGATACGTTCGGCTGGCGTCATGTTGGATACTTTCACGAACTCATCAGCCGCATCGGGTTTCTCGTCTTTGCTGAGAGCAGTACGAGTGGGCTTTTGATCCAACACAACGCCGTTGCTCTCCATCGACCACAGCGCGTCCGCAAGCTTCGAGCCATATCGGGGATCAAGGGAGACAGAGGGGAGATTTCCACCTCCTTTTACTTGCTGTGCTTCGCGGACGGTGTCTTGCCCAGACAATCGGGAGCTCGACTGCAAGAGCAGGGGGATCCTGGAGTTGCCTGCAACGATCATCGTGTTGATTCCTTTGTTAGTTCTGCTTCCAAGCATCGCATTGGCGGCTTGCTCGGGGCTGATTTTCCCCCACGACTTGATCGCAGATGAGGTCTCTTCAACCGATTGTGGCTATCAAGGGTAGCCGTGCCTCGACGCCTTCCGGACCCTTTCCGGCACCAGCCAAGAATCGATGCGAGGGCGGAGGACGTCGGGGAGGCCGACGTCCGAATAAGGTGGAGGATTACGCGTTGAAGCCGGCGTCTACACTTAGAACGGCGCCGGTGACCAGACTGGCAGCAGGGCCTGCCAGAAATGCGACTGCACTGGCGACTTCACGGGGCTCGCCAAACCGACCGAGCGAGGTAAGGCTCCGCTGATAGTCAGCATTCTCGCCATTGGCGGGGTTCATTTCCGTGTCAGTTGAACCCGGGAGAACGAGATTGACGGTGATGCCTTGAGGCCCGAGTTCGCGCGAAAGGCCTCGCGTAAACGACAAGAGCGCGGACTTCGACATCGCGTAAGCCGTCACACCTGCGAAAGGCACACGTTCCGCCAGCGAGGAGCCGATCGAGATGATCCGGCCACCGGACGAGAGGTGCGGGATCGCCGCCTGTGCGAAGAGCACGGGCGCGCGAACGTTGACGTCAAGCATGGCCTGCAAGTCGGCAAGCGCCAGGTCCGCGGTCATGCCGGCGGTTCCGATGCCCGCGCTGTTGACGAGGATATCAAGTCCTCCAAGTGTGTCGACCGTCTGGCTGACCGCGCGACGGATGGCGTCCGGGTCGCCGCTGTCGGCCTGAATGGCCAGCCCACGCCGGCCTTTTTCCTCGATAGACTGAACCACCGATGCAGCCTTGTCTGCCGAGCGCTGATAGGTGAACGCGACGTCCGCACCGTTCTCGGCGAGCGCAATCGCAATCGCGGCTCCTATACCCCGGGAGCCGCCGTTCACCAATGCACGCTTTCCAAGCAATTCCATCATCATTTCCTTTATGCAGTGATCGCTGCATAAATCGCTAATGCCATTGCAAATTCCTGTCAACTCATTTATGCAGTGGTCGATGCACAATGGTGTTTCGACCTGCGCCGACCATTCAGAATCGTCCCCGCGTTCGCGGGGCGACCGCGGGAGTTCGACCGGCAAGCTGCGCTTGCCGCCGCGACGAAACTGTTCTGGATTAAGGGATACGAGGCGACCTCGATCGCCGACCTGACGGAGGCAATGGGGATCGGAACAAAGAGCCTTTATGCGGCCTTCGGCTCGAAAGATGAGCTCTATGCGGAAGCGCTCAAATATTATTACACGACTTACGAGGGATTGGTTTGGACCCGCTTTAGAGCTGCTTCGACCGCGAAAGACGCAGCGCTGGCATTTCTTCAGGATTCGGCAGTCGCGATGACGGGTGGAGATGGCGATCTGCCGCACGGATGCATGGCGACTCTTGCGACTGTGGGCAGCGAGGGGCATTCCGAACTGGGCGAACTCATGCGAACGACCCGTGCAGGCGGTTTCGATATCCTCAAGGCACGCTTCGACAGAGCGAAGAGCGATGGTGACCTTGAGGCCACGGCAGACACGACCAAACTTGCCAGGTTCGTGCAGACAGTCCAAAGCGGCATGGCGATCCGCGCCCGCGATGGAGCCGAGCGCGCAGAGTTACAAGCCGTGGCGGAATTTACCTTGGTTGGCTGGGACGCCATTACCGGCAGCATCGATCAAAGGATGCGTGGCGGGGCGTGACCCTTTGGGAGTGAAGTCGGCTTTCCTATGCGGAGCGCAACGCGCTTTCTGCGAAGCGGCTCGGCGAGCAGCCGACGGCGTGGGTGAAAGCGGTGCTGAACGCGCTCGCCGACTTATAGCCAATCGAGAAGGCGATTTCTTCCACTCTGGCCGTTCCAGATTTGAGCGCCTCCTTGGCAAGCGCCATGCGCCACCGCAACAGATAGGAGATCGGGCCAATCCCGACGACGGCACGAAAGCGCGTGGCAAAGGCGGACCGCGAGACACCACAGAGCCTTGCCAGCGTATCGACCGTCCAGGCTTGCCCGACATTTGCGTGCATGGCACGAATTGCCTTGCCCGCAACCGGGTCTCGAAGGCCGGCAAGCAGACCGCTGCTGGCGGGGTCGACAGTCGGTTCCGGAAGGCCCGAAGCAGACATCCTGAGAATTTCGACCAGCGCCAGCTCGACGAGGCGGACGATGATGAATTCGCTAGCCGGTCCTGGCTCCCGGCCTTCGGATTCCATCAGCGTCAGCAGATTGTGAAGCCGGTGGAGTTTGGGCGAACGAGAGGGGATACGAACGAGGGATGGAAGAAGCTCCGTCAGGAGATCCTCATTGGCGGTCGAGAACAAAAATTTGCCCATGTGAAGCGAAGTCAGTCGTTCCTGACCGGAGCCCAGCTTCAACCGTCCCTCTCGCTTGGCGGCCACGGCCGCGACGCTGTCTACTGGCTCTACTTCCTGACTGGAAGCCAGCGTAAAAGGAAGCATGGTGCGCAGCAGCACGAAGTCGCCCTTTTCTAACGACAGCGGATCGCAACCGGATCGTATCAATTGGCAAGTGCCGTTTTCTATCCAGAAAAACAGCAGGTCTCCCAGCGCTGGAAAGCTCAGGCCCCAGTCACCGGCGGCATCGATGCCGCGACCCAGAAGCGCAGCGCGCGGCCGCAGCAGTCGGATAAGATCGAGGAAGGGATCCATTTTAGGGCTTCAGATAAAGTAGTCTGGGGTTTCCATTATGGAGCGTACAGTGGCGATAGCATAATTTTCCAGACGATTGAACGAGGCTGAGACCCCTATCACTGGAGAATTATCATGATCAAACTCACCGCCGCAGATATTGACCGCTTTCTTGCAGAAGATGACGAACAGCCCGTCGTGATGCTCAACCTTCTTCGCTTCAAGCCAGACGGAGGGCGCCAGCGTTATCTTGACTACCTCGCCATGGCCGGCCCGATCGTCGCCCGGTACGGCGCGGAAATCGTGTTCACCGGCGACGGCGCGACCGCGCTCTGCGCCGAACCCGGTCAATCCTGGGACGCGGTGGCGCTGGTACGCTACCCAAGACGGACAGCCTTCGTCGAGATGATCGCCGACCCTGCCTACGCCGTTGCCGACCCGATCCGGATGTCAGCCCTCGAAGAGGCGGTATTGCAGCCAATCCGCACAATGACTCGATGAAGAGCTAGATAGTCGCGCATTTCAAAGGGCAGCTCGATTGCGCCACTCTTCCGTCGCGTAACTGTGCCCAGAAAAGGGCATCGGGTGCCCTCCTTCGTCTCGCATGCCTTGCCGTTGAGACCTGCTTTACAGCAGGTCTTCAATCCTGATGGGCAGATGTCGCACACGTCTGCCGGTCGCATTGTAGACGGCATTGACGATGGCTGCAGCCGCTCCGACCATGGCGACTTCGCCGAGACCCTTGACGCCGGACATGTTGAGCTTGAAGTCCGGTTGATCGATGAAATCGACATCGATCGCGTATATGTCGGCGTTGACCGGTACGACATATTCGGCAAGGTCATTGTTGAGGACTCCGCCGAAGCGGGGGTCAGTTTCACCGGCCTCGCGGAGTGCTGCGCCAATTCCCCAGACGACACCGCCTCTGACCTGGCTTTCCGCAGTACGCCGGTTCATGACCCGACCGCAGTCGGCAACGCTGACGACGCGTTTGACGCGCACGCGCCCGGTCGATGTCTCCACGTGAACTTCAGCAAAATGGGCGATCCAGCTGAACGCCATGAAGTCCGGATATTCGGGGCCGGTAGTGGATGGGATACCCCGGCGCAACTGCTCGATGACCTGTGCGTCCTTGCCGAGCGGTATCGTATTCACCGTGACTTCCAAAGAGGGGCGGCGGGTCCGGGCGAGCTGGACATGAACCGGTTCTTCCGACAATGGCGCACCGGTTAGAACGCTAAGCTCTTCCCGCAGTTTCAGGGCAGCGCTTCGCGCGGCCGGCGCAACGCTTCCCGTCCCCCATGAGCCCGCGGTTATATGCTGTGGCGCATGTCCGGTATCTCCGATCCGGATATCGAGCTTGGTTGGATCGACGCCAAGAACCTCGATAAGCTCCGCGGCGATGACGCTACGGATGCCCTGTCCCATCTCATGGCCGGATGTCGAGATCTCACATCGTCCGCTTGCCGACAGACGAAGTGTCGTAACAGCTGCCGTCATCGATCCCTTGTAGCTGCCACAGGCAACACCGAGGCCGATGCGGTCTCCGTTCTCTGCTCCCAAGGAGCCAGGTTCGCGGGCTCGTCGGCTCCAGTCGATCAGCTCCGCCCCGCGTCTTAGACAATCAACCAGATGACGAGACGAAAATGGCTTTCCAGTAATCAGGTCATTTTGAGCGTCATTGTGGATGCGGAGCTCGACGGGATCCATCCCGACAGACTCAGCCAACTCATCAAATGCGCATTCGGTGGCGTAACTAGAGGGATGCTCATGCGGTGCACGCTGATGGCCGGGCGTCTGGGTGTCGACCCGGATGATCCGGTCGCTTCCTGCCCAGGCACCATATTCGTACATGCGAGGGGATTGGCGCCGTGATCACAGGCAAACCCATCGTACCGACTGTTTTGCTGGACCGTTTCATAAAGGCCTGCCAGGAGGCGACCTTGTTTGTCCGCCCCGAGCCGGATCCGGTGACGGCTTCTTGGGCGATAGGATGCCGTGTGAAACAACTGACCACGCGGCATCACGAGTTTCACGGGACGGCGCAGTAGAATGGCGGCGCTTGCAACAAGCACACTCTGCTCCTGAATGCCGTTCTTCTGGCCGAAGCCACCGCCTGTGAAGGGGCTCACGCCGCGCAGCCGTGTCGGCTCCATTCCCATCATCCCTGCAAGGCCGCCGGCAAAAGCTGACGCCGCCTGGGTGCCTTCATAGATCCGGAGTTCTCCATCCTCGAATGCGGCGGTCGTCGAGATCAGCTCGATTGGATTGTGATGCTGTTGGGGATGCACGTACTCCACATCAATGCGATGATCGGCAGCAGCAAAGGCTGCCTGCGCATCACCGGAGGACAGCTGGCGATCCGGCTCCGGTTCCGGGCTGGCATGATCATCCTCCATGTGAGTGCTGAATGCCTCTTCGGCGTAGCGGACCTTGATGGCTTCCGCGCCCTCGATGGCGGCCTCCAACGTTTCGGCGACCACCAGGGCGACCGGTTCGCCCCGGTGGCGCACGACCGGGCTCGTCATCGGCTGATGGCCTTTTCCTGGCTGGCCGTAAGCGCCGCGAGCGGCCGGTGTGGTCTTGATCTGCGAGAAATCTTCATGCGTGAAGATGCGCACGACGCCTGGCACATTTTCAGCGGCAGTTGCGTCGATCGCTTCAATACGTCCCTTGGCGATTGTCGCTGGAACCGCCATCGCATGAAGCAGACCGGCGATCGGCTGATCTGCCGCGTATAGTGCCCGACCCAGCACTTTTTCATAAGCATCGACCCGAGGGCGGTCAGCGGTCCGTTCCTGTGTCATTGCATCTTCCTTCCAGCTGTCATGATGGCATCGGCAAGCGTGCGAGCACCGAGTTCAATCTTGAATGCGTTGTGCTCGCCTGGTCGGGCATCGGCGAATGCCGCTCTGCCGGCAGCCAGCGCAATGTCCGGTTCGATCGTTCGACGGTTTAAAAGCGCCTCTGCCTCGCGTGCCCGCCATGGCCGGGTGGCAACGCCGCCGAGAGCAATATTCGCCTGCCGTACGTGATCGCCGTCCATCGCCAGCGCCACGGCTGCCGAGGCGAGGGCAAAAGCATATGACTCGCGATCGCGCACTTTGAGATAGGTCGAGTTGCGGCCGGCCTCCGTCTTCGGAACTGATATCCCGGTGACGATCTCGCCGGCTTCGATCTCGAATTCGAGATGGGGAGTATCACCAGGCAGTCGGTAAAATTCAGCGATGGGAACTGATCGTGGTCCCGCCGGACCTTGGATCTCCACTGTCGCGTCCATCGCCGTCAGCGCAACCGGCCAGTCGCCGGGTGATACGGCCGTGCAAGCGTTACTGATGCCGAGTACGGCTTGCCCGCGATCAAGCCCCCAATCGCTGCGCATCCGGAGCCGGGCGCTCGCTTGTTGCAGGGGTAGGCGCCAATTG
The DNA here is from genome assembly GCF_030323265.1 of Terrirhizobium terrae. GTDB lineage: Bacteria > Pseudomonadota > Alphaproteobacteria > Rhizobiales > Rhizobiaceae > Neorhizobium. Next base: position 448,002 of record NZ_CP104991.1, on the reverse strand, counting down.
CGCCGTTCCGGAAATAGGGACAACGGGTCCGCTGCAGCAGGTTTCCGCCGACGGTCGCCATGTTGCGAAGCTGCTGAGAGGCGGCTTTCGAAAGGCTCTCGGCCAAGACGGGATAGTCACGGCGGACGACATCATTTTCGGCGACGTCTGCCATAAGCGCTCCGGCGCCAAAAAACAGAACGTCACCGCTTGTATCAATCCGGTCAGCCCCTTCCAGAGAGGCGATATCGACCAGATGGGCGGGCCGCTCGACACCGAGCTTCATCAAGTCGTAAAGAGTGGTTCCGCCAGCAATGTAGCGCGCACCTTCGCCTGCCGCGGCATATGCTTCGATGGCTTCGCGCACAGTTTTGGCTTGGACATAGGATAGTGATCTCATAGTTCAGCCCCGCTCGATCTGAGGAGCGGCCTGTTCGATCGCCGCAACGATGCCGACATAGGCTCCGCAGCGGCAGATGTTGCCGCTCATATATTCCCGGATGTCTTCTGGTGTTGAAGCGTGCCCCTCTTTTACACACGCAATCGCGGCCATGATCTGCCCGGGCGTGCAATAGCCGCATTGCAAGGCATCGTGGTCGATAAACGCCTGCTGCATGGGGTGCAGTGCGTCCGCGCTGCCGATGCCTTCGATGGTCGTGACGCTGCGCCCATCGACCTTGGCGGCGAGTGTCAGACAGGAAGCGACCCGTCGCCCGTCGATGTGGACTGTGCAGGCGCCGCACTGACCGTGGTCACATCCCTTCTTAGCGCCGGCAAGGCCCAGGCGCTCACGCAGCATGTCCAGCAAGGATGCCCGGGCATCAATGTCAATGGCACGTCGTTGGCCGTTGATCTGAAAGCTGATCCTAACGGTCGCGCCGTTCTCTTGCGAGGGTTGTGGGACCGAACCTTGTGCCTGTGCAGCTACCGGGAGCATGCCAGACATCGAGACAATCGTTCCAGCCTCTAAAACCTGTCGCCGAGTGACTTCGAGAAACTTGCTATCATGCGGGTCTGACATTTGGATTTCATCTCCTGTCGGATTGCAACAATGCTGGGCTGTCATCTGTCCGGCGCGAAAGTCCGAAGTCGTCATTTCAGGGTAAGTCAGGCCATGCGAAAGGATTAGCCGGCAAATTCAGCGCAGACTGATTAGCCATGCTTTGCAATTGCGGTTAATGCACGATGCGGAAATTGCCTGATGCATGTGCCATCTCTCGGAGTTCACTTGGCTTGGGACTGAAGGACCGCGTCGGGCTGTTATGGAATTTCCAGTGCCTGCAAGCTCCGCCGGAATAAGATTAGCCAAACGGTTGAGCTGCTGCTGACCAGAATGGATTTTCTAGCCGTGGAGCAACAGATCCTGATGTGTTGGTTCGAATGCCCTGCGTGGCCTTCGTCGACTGATGCGATAGACGGACGCGGGCGGAATATTGGCGAAGGTCCAGCCGAGATACGTCGCTTTCAAACCCAGACGTTCGAGTAAGGGCCTGGGAATCGGGCATCGTGGACCGTAGGTGAATTGGTAGAACGCCCCACCATGGCGAAGATGCGAGAATGCCCCCTCCAGGATAGCATGCACCTTGCGCAACGGCATAGACAGGACAGGCAGGCCGCTGACAACAGCACCCACAGGCGCCTTCGCGTGAAGCGGCAACTTGCGCAACTGAGCAGCGTCCATCTGAACAGTCTTCGCGGTTGGGAAGCGATCGCTGAGCTGGTTCGCGAACTCCGCGCCATACTCCACCAGCACGAGATTTTTTCAGGAACACCCCGATGCAGCAATGCTTCTGTAAAAACGCCGGTTCCAGGACCCAATTCGATGACCGTGCCCGTCTGGGCGGATATTTCGGCGGTTATAAGAGAAGACAGCGCCCGCCCTGACGGCGTAACGGAGGCGACACGGAGGGGAGCGGAAAGCCACGCCCGAAAAAACAAGAACGCATCAGAAGCTCTATTTGTCATCGCTTGCTTGCTCCAAGATCCGGACGGGTCGAATATCGCCGCTGAAGCCGCCATCCCAAAGCGATGAGCAGTTCCGCGGCAACAAGCAGGACCAGTATTTTCAGTGCGAGCGCGGAGGAATTAATGCCGGGGATAGCCACATCGGCCAGGTAACCGCCGGCAATAAACAACCCGTTCCACAGAACAATGCCGACTGATACACCAGCGACAAATCGCAGCGTACTTGTGCCTAAAAGCCCAGCCGCCACCGGCGAGATCAATCGCACTGTTGGAATGAGTTGCGACATGATCGTGAGCGCGCGTTCCCGTTCCCGCAAGGAGGACAGAGTCCAGTCGATACGCGGTTTTGATAGGCCTACCCAACGGCCGACAGAGTATAGAAGGGATGTCGTCCGCCTTTTTCCGATTAAACGCACAAGAAGATATAGACCGAGAGCTCCGATCGAGCTTCCAACCGTCGTGCCGATAACGGCCGTGTGGAGCGACCAGACCTCATCGTCGGCCGCAATCCCAATGGCGACGAGAACTCCGTAGGAGGGAAGGGCAGGCAGGAAACGCTCCGCAAGCCCGATCGCGAAGAGGCCAAATATACCGTATATCGCAATCCATTCGACAAGATGTCCGAGCGGGTCCATCTCTTACCCCTCCCGCGCGATAGTTGCTGCGCCCGGGCTAGAGAGTTCCAATGTTGGAGCCCGTGCGGCGAACGACACCCCGGTCAGCTTCTCCGAGATTTCCCAGAGCTTGTACGCCACATGCTTTTCCAAGGCCTGTCGCGGAATCTGCGCCTCTGTCGGGTGTCCGCGGGTTTCGGCCAGCCTAGCGGGCCCATAATATCCGCCGCCTCGTGCGTTTGGAGATGTCGCCGCGAACAAAGTCGGCAACGCGCCTTGCGCGACGGGCTGAAACAAAAACCACAAGAACGTCCTGAGCAGACCTTGAGAACTGTGGCGCCCAGGGGCGTTATGAAGCAGATCGGTGCGCGACACGCCCGGGTGGGCAGCGATACTGGTGATACCCCAGCCTGCCTCTTCACTTCGGCGTTGCAGTTCGAAAGCAAACATCAGACATGCCAGCTTCGACTGAGTGTAGACAGGCATCGGCTTATAATTTCGCTCCGCCTGCAGATCGCCGAAATTGATCGCGGCGCTTGCGCTGCGAACCGCAATGCTGGAAAGCGTGACGACCCGCGGATCCCGCGCCCGGATGAGCAGCGGTAGCAAGTGACTGGTCAGGGCAAAGTGACCGAGGTAATTGGTGCCGAACTGCAGTTCGAATCCGTCCTTGGTGGTCTGACGCTTTGGCGGCGTCATGACACCGGCATTGTTGATGAGAACATCGATATGGTCGCGGGTTTCCTTCAGTCTTTTGGCCATCGCCTCGATCGATGCGAGGCTGGCAAGGTCCACGACTTCGAGAGTGGCCGATGCCTGCGGGGTCCTTTCCTTGATGCGCCGGACGGCCTCGGCGCCCTTCGCCGGATTGCGCCCTGCGATGATGACGTCGCCACCGGCTTTGGCCAGCGCAAACGCGTCTTCGAAACCCAGGCCACCGGTTCCGGTGATCAGAAACGTCCGGCCCGATTGGGACGGCATGTCGTCAAGTGTCCATGAATTTGTCATCATCAGTTCCTTTTTTCGGGGGCAAGTTTGTCCGCCGAAGACGCAAAGTTCGGGGGCGCGTCTTCGGCGGACAGAAGGTCGCCGTGGGGTGAAGCGACCTTTCACGGATCCGGAATGGGGCGGTTCCGGGTCCGAGCCTATTCGACGGCCTCGATCGTTTTGCCGAGCGGCGGCCTTGTCGGGACCTCGCGCGTTCGCTGCATCCAGGTTGGATATTCAGGAGCGATCTTGCTGATAGTATCCAGCTCGGCGATTTCGTCCGCACTGAGCGTGATCTGGGACGACCCGACGCTGTCGTTGAGCTGCGCGACCGTCTTTGCGCCGACGATAACGCTCGCCACGTGCGGCTGATGCAGCAGCCACGCCAGCGCAATCCGTGCAACGCTGACACCTTTGTTGGCGGCGACGCGTTCCATTATATCGATCACGTCGTAAGCTCGATCCAGAGCGACCGGCGGAAAATCGAACGTGGTCCGACGGCTTCCTTCCTCGCCTTGCTTGTCGCGGCCGAACTTGCCGCTGAGCAACCCGCCCGCGAGCGGGCTCCAAACCAGAAGACCGAGCTTCTCCGCCTTGACGAGCGGGACGATTTCCCGCTCGATATCGCGACCAGCGAGCGTGTAGTAGTTTTGAGAGGTGGCGATCTTGGCGATCTGAAGGCGTTCACTATGGCCAATGGCCCGCGCCATCTGCCAGGCCGACCAATTTGAGACGCCGACATAACGAACCAGACCCTGCTTGACCAGAGCGTCGAGTGCTGAGAGGCTTTCCTCGATTGGCGTCACAGTATCGATGTTGTGAAGCTGGTAGAGATCGATGTGGTCGACCTGCAGCCTTTTCAGGCTGGCCTTGACGCTATCGAAGATGTGACCGCGGGAATTGCCCGCCTCGTTCGGGCCCTGACCCATAGGCCCACAGACCTTGGTCGCGATAACCACATCCTCTCGCCGAACACCGAGGTTTTTCAGTGATTGGCCGACAATCTTTTCGGACGTGCCGCTTGAATAGATGTCGGCGGTGTCGATGAAGTTGATTCCGTGCTCGAGTGCGCGAGCGATCAGGGCCTGTGCGTCGTCCTGCTGGACGTTACCCATATTGGCCCAGATCCCCTTGCCCCCAAAGGTCATCGTGCCGAGGCAAAGTTCGGAGACAAAGAGACCGGTATTTCCGAGTGTGTTGTATTTCATGGTGAGATATCCTTTAAAAATCGGTCCCGTGACGCTTGACGGGAAGCGGCGTCGATCAGGCAATGCCGCCATTTGCGAAGATGTTCTGGCCATCGATCCAAGCCCCGTCCTGCGAGCATAGAAGGCTTATGACATTGGCGACATCTTCTGGCTGGCCCAGCCGACGAAGCGGGGTGGCCTCCGGTATGCCACGCAGCGCCTCTTCCCCGTGCTGGCGCAAGAGTTGGGTGTCGACGGCGCCGGGCGATATCGCATTGACCGAGATGTTGCGGCCGCCCAACTCCTTGGCGAGAACGTTTGAGTAGATCTCCTGCGCCGCCTTGGTTGCAGCGTAGGCTGCCGTGCCAGGAGGGCTCATCTTGATGATCGTTGAGCTGAGGCTGATGATCCGGCCGCCGTCGCGAACGCGTCGCGATGCCTCACGCAGAACATTGAAGCTCCCTTTGATATTGGTGGCCATCATCCGGTCAAAGGCCTCGTCGGTCATTTGAGCGAACGGACCGACATTCATGATGCCGGCATTGTTGACTACGATGTCGACGCCGCCGAAGGCTTCGTCATTGGCATCGAAAAGAGCTTTGACTGCAGCTGGATCCGCAACGTCCCCCTGGCGGACGATGGCGCGACCGCCAGCCGTCTCGATGTCGCGAACGACCGCTTCGGCAAGATCCCGGTTCGTCAGATAATTGACCGTTACGGCGTACCCGTCCCGCGCCAGGCGCCGGGCGGTGGCTGCGCCAATGCCGCGGGATGAGCCCGTGACGATTGCGCTACCCGTTTCACTTGATTGGGCGGAAGCGTCATTGGCCGACGATTGGGCCGATGCAATGCCGCTCATGGCAAGTGCGGATGGCGCGGCCACCGCGAGGGCCAGGAATGTGCGCCGGGAATTGTCTGTGTTGGACATTTAACGTCTCCTGAGATTTCGATTGGTTTGCGGGACGGCGCTTGCAGTCAGCGTTGGCCGAGGAAGGCGCTCACCCTTCTGTTTGCGATGAGGAGAGTGGTGCCTGCGAGGATGGCGGACAAAGGCACGATCAACAGGCCGAGCCCGAGGCCGTTTGAAATATTGGCTGCGCTCGCAGCATCGCTGACAATGCCAACGATCAGAGGACCCAGTGCAGGCCCGAGGAGGCCGGATCCGATCATGACGAGGCTCGTCGACTGCGCCTGACGTCCAGGACCGGCAACCAGATGGGCGGCGCCGAAGCCCCACGGCAACATGAACGAAAATGAAAGCATCCCCGGCACGAAGAGCGCAATCGACATCCAGCCGGTCGGTGCAAACAGTGCTGCAGTCGTTGTCACACTGGCGATCAGGAACAAGATTGCCGGAGGGCCGAGTACCCTGCCGGTGCCCGAGCGGACGGCGGAATCGAACCAGCGCCCACCACCCAATGTCCCTATAATGCCCATCAGCCCCTGCAGCATGCCGAATGACACGCCGACCTCCGTCGCGGTAAAACCATAGGTGCGGATCAGAAACGGTATGGAGAAGGCGTAAAAGGGCGCGCCGGCGAAGCCCAGGAAAATGGTACCTGTGAACAACCAGCGGAACGCCGGGGAAGATAAAAGGTCAAGACTCGTTCGAAGAAAGGGCTCGTCGCGTGAGGCTGTCGCTGCAAGAGGGGAGTGGAGCCCGCAACCAGAATGGTTACCAGACCGATCAGGATCCCTACAACGCCAGCACCGATCAAAACGACGCGCCAGCCAAACTCATCTGCAAGCGCACCGCCTGCGGCGAATCCTGCCATCGTGCCAAGGGGTATACCCATTGCGAACAGGCCGATCGCAAGACCGCGGCGCTCAGGGCGGATTTTGCGGACGATGAGAGCATGGCCCGCCGGGACCGCGCCAGCCTCCCCGAATGCCACGCCGAAGCGCGTTAGGGCGAGGAACATGAAACTGGCGGCGAAACCACCGAGCGTTGTCATGACACTCCAGATCAGGACGCACGAAACCAATACGAGCCGGGGCGATCCCCGATCTGCCGCACGGGCAAGCGGTAATGAGAGAAGTGCGTAGCAGACTGCAAAGGCAAGGCCGGTGAGCAGGCCCATCTCGGTGTCGGTGAGCCGCAGGTCTGATTTGATCTTTTCCGCCAGGATGAATGGAAGGATCCTATCGATTTGCGAGAACGCGTTGATCAGCAAAAGGACGATGCAGATAGCGGCCATTCGCAGGTTTTCAACATATGCCCCGGTGGTGGAAGCAGGCGGTGCTCGTGTCTCTACAGGGTCTGTTGACCGGGCGACAATTTCTGTCATCTTGAGGTCACTCCTCGCTTGGTTGCACCCTTAAGCTAGATGGAGTGTCCAATGACCAGAATGCCCGAACCTTCAAGAAACTTGCCTATTCCTACAAGTGAAGCGATAGTGCCGGCGAGGAGCCATGTGTTGCCGTGGCCACTGAAGCAACCGGAGCCCCGCTTGAATACACCATTGCTCTCAGCCGTCACGGCTTACATCGAAGAACAGGGCGGGGGCAAGGCCTGTTCCCGACCGCTATAGAAGGCTTCAACGTCGTTCGCTCGTTTCAGTCGATGATGCCGATGAGAAACATCTATCGGCCGTCGCTATGCGTGGTGCTGGAGGGCGCCAAGGAGCTGCAGTTCGGCGATGAGCATCTCAACTATCGCAGCATGGAGTGCCTCGTCGTCAGCGTCGGCGTGCCGGCGACCGGAAGGATCGTGGAGGCGACTGCCGCAACGCCCTATGTGGGCGTCATGATCGACTTCGATGTTGCAACTGTGCGCGAAGTTCTGGAGCAATTGGACACACCACCAGCGCAATCGGAAACGACCGGCCCTTGTGCTTTTGTCGCGAAAGTGGACCAACCGCTTGCCGATTGCATCCTCCGCCTGGTTCGACTGCTGGCGACGCCGAAGGCCATTCCAATTCTGGCGCCTTCGATCGTACGTGAGATTTGTTATTGGCTCTTGAGTGGCCCGCATGGCGGCGAGATCTGCAAACTGGCATGCCCGGAATCGAACATCGAACGTGTCGTAAGAGCCATATCCACGTTACACACCAACTTCGCTGATACTTTACGCGTTGAGCAGTTAGCCGATGTCGCGCGGATGAGCCCGTCGTCGTTTCATCAGCACTTTAAAGCCCTGACCTCGATGACACCGCTTCAGTTCCAGAAGCAACTCCGCCTATTGGAGGCGCGCCGCCTCATGGTTACGCAGGCTGCCAATGTTACCGAAGCGGCCTACAAGGTCGGGTACGAGAGCGCGTCGCAGTTCAGCCGTGAATATTCAAGAACCTTCGGCGTCGCGCCTAAACAGGATGCTCTGAACCAGCAGCGCCTTCACAATGAATATGCGAGCCGCACTGTGCGGTCTGCTTGATCACATTGGTAAGCGTTTTCATTAGACTGCAAAATCGGGTCGATTGATCCTTCGCGGACGAACGGCTGCAGTTGTTAACATCTCCCAAATACAAATCAGCTGCTCTCGGCTCGGGTAGTCGAGAGCACAAAAACAATCAGGCTACCCGAAGGGGACTTCACCCGGCGCAAGCTTGATGCTGCCCTCACGGCTCGCTTGTGATGCAGCCTCAGCCACAAACTATGAAATTCGTCTGCACATCATGGGAGCCATCAGACCATAGCAATAACCTATAGGAATAGAGTGGCTTGATCTTATTATTGGACCTACCTCAGAAGAGACCCCATAGTGCCCGGGACGAAGAGGATGCGGTCCTCCCAAGCCGCGTCCCACCCGTCGCAAACATAACAAGATGGGGAACATCAAATGTTCAATTCGGTCTTTCGCATTCCGTTGATCGCAGCCATTGCCTTCAGTGGCGCCACGGCGGTTTCCGCTCAGAGTTTCGACACGTCCAACATCAAGGTGGAAGAAGCTCTCGCCGCTCGCCTGCCAGCCAAAATCAAGACATCGGGCGTCATCACGATCGGCTCCGACACGGCCTACGCGCCATGGGAATTCCTGAGTGAAAAGGATGGGCAGACGCCTGAGGGCATCGACGTCGATATCGCAAACGCCATCGGCAAGAAGCTCGGCGTAAAAATCGATTTCCAGACCTCTGCCTTCGAAGCCATTCTTCCTGCTCTCGGCACGAAATTTGATCTCGGCGTCTCGGCTTTTTCCGTCACCACGGAGCGCATGAAGGCGGTCAACTTTGTCAGCTATGCCGATACCGGCAGCATGTGGGCCGTAAAGGCTGGAAACCCGGGCAAGTTCGATCCGGCTGATCCCTGCGGTCGCAAGGTCGCGATACAGTCCGGCAGCTATCATGAGCGTGCCGTCATCCAAGAAAACGAGCGCTGCAAGACGGAAGGCAAGGCTGCCATCGAGATCTTGCCGTTCTCCAAGCAGCCTGAAGCGCTGACCCGTGTGGCAGCCGGCGGCGCTGATGCCACCGTTTCCGGCGAAGCAGGCATAGGTTATGCGGCAAAACAGTCGAAAGGCGCTTTCGAAACATTGAAGCCGACCACTGGTCCCTTGGCAAAGCATGGCCCGAACGGCATTGCCGTCGCCAAGTCGGACATGGAGCTCACGCAGCTCGTCGCCGACACGATCAACTCCCTGATTGCTGACGGCACGTACAAGGCATTGCTCGACACCTGGGGCGTTGGCTCGGTGATCGTCGAGAAGGCTCTGGTCAACCCCGAAGTCAAGATCTGATCACATGACTTCCGAGGTCGAAAACATTGGGACCGGCTTCAAGCCGGTCTCCAGTGACAGGCAGGAAATCACGCGTAATGTCGTGGTCCCTCGCCGTCATCCGGGACGATGGATCGCTGTTGCGGTTCTCGCGGTCCTTGCCCTTCAGATCGGTCAGGCCATATCGGCCAATCCCAACTTTCATTGGGATGTCTACCTCAACTACCTGTTCGCTCCGCCTGTTATCCGCGGGGTCGGCTGGACGCTTCTTCTCACCGTCGTAGCAATGACGGTAGCGATCACTGTCGCGGGTCTGCTGGTCGTTATGCGAGACAGCGAGAATCCGATCCTTCGCGGTATAGCCTATGGCTGGGTGTGGTTTTTCCGCGGAACGCCGATCTATACGCAGTTGCTGTTCTGGGGGCTTTTCGCGGTTCTGTTTCCCAATCTCAGCCTCTCGATCCCTTTCGGGCCGGAGATCATCAGCGTTGAGACGAAATACATCCTGACGCCTGCCATGGCGGCGATCCTTGGCCTCGGTTTCAACGAGTCTGCTTATCTGACCGAAATCTTCCGAGCCGGCTTCAATTCGATCGATCGCGGACAGGCCGAGGCTGCCCAGGCGCTGGGGATGAAGCGGGCAAAGATCTGGATCTCGCATCCTGATGCCGCAGGCGATGCGCGTGGTCATTCCGCCGACCGGAAATGAAACCATCGGCATGCTGAAGATGACGTCGCTCGTTCTGGCAATTCCGTTCACGCTGGACCTGACATTCGCCACCAACGCGATTTCGAACAGGCTTTACCTGCCGATCCCGCTGCTGCTGGTCGCCGGCACCTGGTATCTCGCCATCACCAGCCTGTTGATGGTTGGTCAGTATTTTCTCGAGCGTCACTTCGGCAAGGGCGTTTCCGTTCATTCAACACGGGCGGAGTAGGTCATGAACGCCAATGTTTCCGAATTCTGCGTCGAGATGCAGAATATTCACAAATTCTACGGCCCGTTTCATGCCTTGAAAGGCGTGAGCCTGCGCGTGCGGCGTGGTGAGGTCTGCGTAGCGATCGGTCCATCCGGGTCGGGCAAGTCGACGCTGCTGCGTTGCATCAATCAGCTCGAAACAATCTCGGCAGGTCGCGTTCTCCTGAAAGGCGAATTACAGGGGTTTGTCGAGCAGGATGGCCGCTTTCACCCATTGTCATCCGGACAGATCGCGGCACAGCGACGGCTGACCGGCATGGTGTTCCAGCGTTTCCATCTGTTTCCGCATATGACGGCGCTGGAAAACATCATGGAAGGGCCGGCGCATGTCAAAGGCTGGCCCAATGATCAGGCGCGAACCAAGGCCAATCAACTGCTCGGCCGTGTGGGTTTGAACGGATTTGGTGACCGTTATCCTGCACAGCTCTCCGGCGGTCAGCAGCAGCGCGTCGCAATCGCCCGTGCACTGGCGATGGAGCCGGAGGTAATGCTCTTTGACGAGCCAACCTCTGCACTCGACCCCGAACTCGTCGGCGAAGTGCTGGATGTCATCAAGGATCTGGCGCAAAGCGGCATCACCATGGTCGTGGTCACCCATGAGATCGGCTTTGCACGCGAAGTAGGCAATCACCTCGTGTTCATGGATCAGGGGCAGATCGTTGAAGAGGGCCACCCGCGTTCGATGTTGGCCGATCCGCAGAACCCGCGCACGGCAGCATTTCTCTCCAAGGTCCTGTGACCGCCATGACCATTATCAGAGGTAGACAGTCAGACGGCGGCGCGCAGATCCCGGACAAACTCGTCCAGATTTCTCGACGCAAGCCGATTGGGCGGCGTGATCAGCAGTGTGCGAAAATGCAGGGCAGGCTCGAACGGTCGCAGGACCAGCCCGTGTTCGACATAGGGCTCGGCCGTCAACGGATTGACGAGCCCAACCCCGATGCCCGCAGCCACCATCGCACAGATCGTGGTGGAGTAGGGGGTCTCCATCACAGGTCGAATGGTCACGCCGGCGCGCTCGAACGCGTCCTCCGCTTCCCGACGGGTCGTGTCTTCCGGGGCGAGCGCGATAAAAGGGTGGCCAGCGAGGTCGGCCGGATGAACGACCTCGAGCGCTTCGAGCGGATGGCCTTTGGGCATGGCGACCGCGACCCGGAAGCGGGCAAATTCTTCGACCTCGACACCCGTGCTGTCGATCTCGTCTGCCACGACGCCGAGGTCGAACTGCCCAGATGCCACGAGATCGCGGACATTGGACGACATCCTTGCCTGAAAGGTGATCGCGACGTTCGGATTTCTTGCCATGAAGGCCTGCAGCGCGCGCGGAAGCACATTGGTCGAGAGGGCCGAGAGGCAGGCGATCCTCAGCTCGCCCGATCCGTAATCGCGGATGCGAGCCGCAGCGCCCCGAAGGTGCGCCAGTCCCAGAAAAGCCTGCTCGACCTCACGAAAGAAGAGCTGGCCCTCCTGCGTCGGATGAAGTCGTCCCTTGATGCGCTGGAACAGATCGAAGCCGAGGAGCGCTCGAGCTCCTGGATCATCTTGCTGACCGCAGGCTGGGAGACGTGCAGGATCTCCGCTGCGCGCGCCGTGGTGCCACTCGTCATCACCACCCGAAAGATCTCAACCTGCCGAAGGTTCATCACCACTCCCAAATCATCATCGATAACTCACGCGAATAGCAGTAGCGCAAAGAAGCCCGTTTCGGAATTGCATTCCTCGGGACTTCGCAGCCGCTTCGGAAAGGCCCGGCCATGAACGATGCCCAGAAAGATACAATGACCGATCTCACCCAATGTGTCCTTACGCCTGAAGTGCCCACTACAGGTTTCGATCCGCTCGGGGTCGGTGTGCATCGGGCCTCGACGATCGTGTTCAAGGATGCGGCCACCTATGCTTCCCGCGGTGACCGAGGCCATGAAGGCTATTCATATGGTCTCTATGGCACACCCACCACGCGCACGCTTGAGGCAAAGCTAACGAGCCTTGAATGCGGTGTGTGGAGCTTCCTGACACCATCCGGTCAAGCCGCGAATGCGCTGGCCGTCCTGCCATTTCTGGCCGCTGGCGATCATATCCTGATGGCGGATACCGCCTATCCACCTATGCGCGATCTCGCCGAGACCGATCTGAAACGGTTGGGGGTGGAGGTAGAGTTCTTCGATCCGCAGTCGCCTGAAGAGGTTGCCGCCAAGATCCGTCCGACCACGAAAATCGTCTGGTGCGAAAGCCCGGGCTCCACGACGATGGAAATTCAGGACTTGCCGAGGATCGCTGCGATTGCACACCGGCACGGCGCGCTCGTCGGGGTCGACAACACCTGGGCAACGCCCCTCAACTTCAAGCCGCTCGAACATGGTGCCGATATCGTCACCGAAGCGCTGACCAAATTCGTATCAGGCCATTCGGACGTGCTGATGGGGTCGATCACCATCAAGGATATAAGCCTCCTCAAACCGATCCGCTCGCTGATCGGCCGCATGGGTATCGGGGTCTCTCCGGACGATGCATCGCTCGTCCTGCGTGGCTTCGAGACGCTCGGTGTGCGGCTGCGACACTCGGAGCGGGTTGCGCTTAATTTTGCACGCAGGATCGCGGGGCATCCTGTCGTTGATCAGGTTCTGCACCCGGCGCTCGAAACCTTCCCTGGTCATGCGCTCTGGAAAAGGGATTTTCTCGGGTCGAGCGGCGTGTTCAGCATCGTCTTCAAAAGGCAAGCCGCCGCCCACGTTGCAGCAGCGCTCGACACGCTACAGGTGTTCGCCATCGGCGCATCCTGGGGGGCACGCGAAGCCTGGCCGCTCCGATGTCCATCGACGATTTTCGCACGGCAACGGCTTGGGACGGCCCGGATGTCATCCTGCGCCTCAGCATCGGTCTCGAAGATGAGACCGAGCTGTGGGCCGATGTGGAACGGTTGCTTGAGACGCTGGAGGCGCACGCAACAGCAGCTTCGCCAGAAGGTCAGATGAAGGCCGCGAGTAGCGGTTGATATTGGCCAAGCCTGTGCTTCCTGGACAGATTGAGGAATGAGACGTGCCGGATAGAGAAGATGTGTTGCGCGATGTCGACCGGAATTTTGATGTCGCGGTCGATAAGCTGCTCGAGTTGATTGCGATACCGTCAATCTCCAGTGAGCCTTCGGCTGAAGCGGATATCGCCAAGGCGGCCGAATGGCTCAAGGCGGAGCTGGATGCCATTGGGCTCCCGGCGAAAGTCGTTCCCACAAAAGGGCATCCTGTCGTTCTGGCGCGGTCTGCGGCAAATCCAGGCTCTGCGCGTCCCTGCCTGCTGTTCTACGGTCATTACGACGTCCAGCCCGTTGGAGATCGGGCGGATTGGAAACATGAGCCGTTCGAGCCGCGCATTGTGGAGGAAGATGGTGTCCATCGCTTCTATGGCCGGGGTGCGTCCGACAGCAAGAGCCAGCTCTGGACCTTCATTGAGGCGCTGCGGGCGTGGAAAAGCGCTCAAGGTGATTTTCCGGCCGAAATCATCGTCCTCTTGGAAGGGGAGGAGGAGTGCGGCTCTCCAAGCCTGCCGGAGTTTATCGAGGCGTATCGAGACGAACTGAAGTGCGATGTCGCCTTCATTTGCGACGCTGAAATGTGGTCGCCAACCCAGCCGGCCATCACAACGCAGCTTAAGGGGCTCGTCCATGAGAAGGTTACGATCTTCGCTCCCAATCCTGACCTCCATTCGGGTCACTACGGTGCTGTCGCCGCAAACCCCATCCGTGTCCTGAGCGCGATCCTCGCCGGGCTGCACGATGACAAGGGGCGCGTAGCAATCGATGGGTTCTATGATGGCGTGAAGGAGTTGCCCGAACCCGTGCGTCAGCAATGGTCCGAACTGGCGCAGGAGCGCGGGTTGCTGGGTGACGTAGACTTGACCGGTGGCGTGACGGAAGAAGGATATTCTTCGCTCGAGGCCATGTGGGGAAGGCCGACGGTCGATATCAACGGCATTACCGGTGGCAACCAGGGGCCGGGAGAACGTTCGGTCCTTCCGGGAGCCGCTTCGGCGCGCCTGTCGTTCAGGCTGGTCGCAGGACAGGAGCCGGAAGCTATCCGGCAACGTTTTCGCAGTCACATCGAAGCGCGCCTGCCGAAAGGATGTCGTGTAGCGTTCGAGGGAGGGGGCGGCAGTTCGGCCGTCGTCCTGTCGCAGGAAAGTCAGTTTCTGACCGCGTCCGCCCGCGGTCTTGCGGAGGAGTGGGGGACACCGACCGTGCTGCGTGGGACCGGAGGCGCCATCCCGCTGGTGGAGCAGTTCAGCCATCGATTGGGGGCCGAGTGTGTGGTCATAGGCTTCATTCTTCCGGGCGATGCCATTCATGCCCCGGATGAGCGATATGACACGGAGCGCCTTCGCAAAGGTGCCCGTAGCTGGATACGGATTTTTGAGACGATCCAGGATCAGGCGGCGAATGCATCATGACGTTCATGCCCGCCACAACATCCCGCCTTGAGGAGGACGCACTCGGTACGCGTCTGATCCCCGACGACATCGCCTATGGAATCCAGACTGTCAGAGCGATCGAGAATTTCTCTATCTCGGGGCGGACTATAGCCGATATCGAGCGTTTTGTGCCCGCGATCATCCAGATCAAGAAAGCGGCGGCGATAACCAATCGGCGAACGGGCGAACTTGATCCGGCGATTTCAGCGGCCATCGAAAACGCGGCGACAGAACAGTTGCGCGGGATATCGAGGGCGGATTATCCGGTCGACATCTATCATGGCGGCACTGCGGCAAACATGAACGTCAACGAGGTTCTGGCGAACCTTGCGAGTGAGATATTGACGGGTCGCAGAGGATCGGATCCGGTTCATCCCAATACGCATGTGAACATGGCGCAGTCCACCAACGACGTCATTCCGTCTGCCATGAAAATGGCGATATGTGGCGAACTGGCGTCACTCCGGCAGGCATTGGATCACTTCGTTGAAGCGCTTCTGGAAAAGGAGCGTCTGTTCGCCGATGTCGTCAAGCTCGCACGGACATGCCTGCAGGACGCGCTGCCGATCACCTTTGGTCAACAGTTCTCAGGCTATCGAGCGGCATTTCAGCGCCAGTCCAGTGACCTCAAAGCTTTGGAACAGGCATGCCTCGGCCTGCCGCTCGGGGCGACGGCTGTGGGCACCGGTTTCGGCGCTTCCGCCGATTATCGCGCGTTCGTCTTCGAGGAGCTGCGGGCTTTGACTGGCAGAGCATATCACCAAGAGGAAAACCTCTTCGATGCCTTGCAGAATGCCGATCACTGGATGGGCGTTTCTGCTTGCTTGAAGGCGATCGCCATCACGCTATCGAAAATGTCGTCCGATCTCCGGCTGATGTCTTCTGGTCCGAGAGCAGGCCTGGGCGCACAACGACAAGCTCGGCGTGACCAGCTGCACGATCATCACTGCGCCAGCTGTTGAGCGCATCGCCCACATTCACACGAGGATGCCTATCATTCTCGATCAGGGCAGCTACGGCGAGTGGCTTGATACTGACGTCAAGGGCGCGGACGCGAAGGCGCTGTTGCTCGATCGGCAGATTGACGACGAGCTAGTGTTTCATCGTGTCAGCCGTGACGTCAACTCGTCTCGCTATGATGGGACAGACACCAAAAAGCCGATCGTCAACACGCTATAGGATGAAAGAAAAGGGCCAGCGCAAGCGCGGCCCTCAATTGGGAGGTCAGGACCTCCGGGGAAAACAGACGCGCCGGGAGTATGGCGCAACTACATGGTGAAACTGGAACGACAAACGCTCGCGGACAAGGCTGCTTTGCAGCCTAGCGGTCCTGTTGGCGTGATTTTTCCGCCTCACTCAAACGGGTGAGAAGGGCGGCAAAGTCGCCATCACTGGGCGGTGCCTGGCGCGAAGGGTGGCTTTGCAGCGCATTTCGCACCATGGCGCTGGATGCCAGTCTGATGAAGTCGGAAGGAAAGCGATCGGCCGACGCCATCACTTTTTACGATCCAGCTCAGCCTCAACCTTGTCGCGGCTGTTGCCGACCTCATGCACGGCATCTTTCACAGCGCCCTTGGAGACATTTTCCTTGTCCGCTTCGTAGCGAACTTCATGCTCCTGTCCGCCGGCGACCTTGGCGCGATCCTGCGCGCGACCCGCTCCAGTATTTGACATGATTGACCCTCTTCATGATGTCATGAGACGCCACAACCGACGATCGAGGTAACTTGTTCCCGTTTTCCCTCACGTCACCCAAGACATTCACGAGCACGCTGAAACGCCGCCTGCCCTCCTGCAGCTGCTTCGCGCTGGCAAGCGGCAGGTCTATGACGGATGCAAGGATCTGGACGACCCGGGCGGCGGCACGGCGCACACCTGGATCATCGCTTTCGCTCGAAATCTCTTTTGCCAACGCGTACATGCGTCGAAAGCTACCGCACTTTTCGGCAGCTCTTAGCCAATCATCATGTTTGATCATGTGCCGACACATAGTCGGATTTAACGCCGCGTCACTGTTCCAATGATGCTGTAGTCAATGTCAGATTAACGGATTAGTAACATCTGAAATGCGCGGAACCTATGGCCTTAATTTGAGTTGGATTCCACCAATTCGCCAAGGAGTGTAGCGTATGGCAAGCCAGTTAGAACCAGGTCGAAAGACCTTCTCGCAAATGGATATAGCCGAGCGCGATGCGGTCCTACAGGAGTTGAGCAAGAGTTTGCGTTACAAGGCGATGGCATCGCGCGCCGCGTCCTACCCTCGTTGGAAGGATATGGAAGTCCTTGGCGAGCGAATTGAGCGCGAACATACGACGATCGCGGCAGACCTCGACGGAGCGGCGGTGACTGTTATTGAAGCCGTTCGGCTCCTGTCCGAGGTAGAGCGCGAGTTTTCCGAAACGAGGCATTAAAGGCTAGCGGGCTCACGATGGGCGGCGGCGCGCGCGCCGATTTGCGCGTTTGCTTCGCATGGTGGTGATTGGGCTTGCGGTGTTTCCGCTATCCCGGCTGAAGCACCAGAGCAACCCGTAGACTGGTAAAGCGAGCAACGCCACGTAGGCCGTGCCCTCGGCATGACACGACGCATTGTCGGCCCACCGCTCGACCGTCGGAGGCTTCCCGAATGCGCCCGTAATTGCGAGAATTGAGCCCGCCGCGACGGCGACAGCCGCCAGTGCTGTGAAGGCCCAATGCAGCGAGATCGTTCCGGCTCGATCGAGATAGCGGACCAGGCCGGCGATCGCGCCGACCAGAATCCCGAAGGTGATCAGATAGGATCGGTAAAACAGCGTCATTGTTACGGACCTGGACGCAACTTACCACGCATCTCAAGATCCTCGTGGTTCAGCTCGTCAACCAATTCGTTGACCTGTTCATCCGACAGGCCGTCCATGACGATGCCGCCGACAACGATCGGCAGGCCTGTGAAGATATCAAGAACTGTCCATGCTTCAGCATAGACCCGGCTGGCGGCTGCTTGATATCGAAGGGTTTGGCGGGTGATGGTCATGGTACAAGAAAGAAAGAGAGCGGAATGCGGAGAGGTTATATCTCTCAACATGACCTAATTACACCGAACGGAAGGGGCTGCGTCAATGATGCGCGGTCCCGCCAATTTCGCCGCTACGTAACGAAATAGGTTCCCCCACGCCCCGGAGGCGGCCGTCGGCCGTCATTGACCCAGCCCCTCCCTTATCGGTTGGCGACCTTTGCTTTCTTTCAAAGGAGCTGACGATGACCACTTACGATCACATTCAGGAACTGCGTGCCGAACTCGCAGCATCTATCGACCACGCCGAGCGCCGCGAAATCGCGGCCGAGATTGCGACGGCCGAGGTGAAGCTTGCCGAGGAAGAGGCAGCTATTGAACCTATGATCGCGTCTGAGCCGCCCAGTGAGGGCGGCTTTACCTTCTTTCAGCCTTTCGGATATTGTCGCGTCATGAGGCGCGTGGTTCTCTTTTCAGGAATAGCCGTTCGCGCTTTCGCAATCGGCTTCTGGTACTTTGTGGCAGGGCTGTCATGCGGCCTTTCCGGCGTGGGCGGCTGCAGCAATATCCCGCCTTGGCGGTGGGAAAATCCTACGGCGCTGGCATATTCTCTGCCGATCTTCACCTTATGACTTCTGTTCATTCTCGTGAGCCGCCGGCTTCGCTGAACGATGTTTCGGCTTGATCAGCCCGCTGGCACCCAGGTGGCAGGGTCGATGGCGGCTCAACAAGGCGACGGCAGATCTCGCCAGATCGATAGTGGAGGGCAGTCTGCAGTGTTGTGCATGTCCTTGCGCCAAGACTTCATGCGAGCGGCATGACAAAACGAGACTTGTTTTGGCTATCCGCCCGTTCACGACGATAGAAACGAATGGCTTGCTCATTCCAGACTGGAGTCTGCCACTCCATCCGATCGACCCCTTCCAAGAGAGCGACCGTCTTAGTGTCCGTTAACAGTTTCCTGCCGATGCCTCCACGGCGATGGGCCGCAGAGACAAACAGGCAATCTAAATGAGCATAGGCTGTCGGTCCGCCAGACTGGCCAATCAAACGGAACCGCTGCATATCCGAAGAGCGTTGCCCCTCGGCCGCGACGAGAAAACGAACCCGTTCATTGTTGAGCAATTAAGCGAGATCGTTCACCGTCAGAAACGCGACACTCTTTTCGAATGCCGCATGCTCCTGGGTCAGCTAGTAAAGGCCAGGCTGTCAGATAGCTCGGGCCCGCGGATCGCGTAGCTCACGCCTCCATACCCTTAGCGAGTTCAAAGCGCACGTTTGCCACGTTTCGAAAGGATTCAATCTCCGGCCGCGCTTGAAGCGCGGGTCTTTGCCCGGAGAAAGTACTGATTTCAATGATATACCGATCGTCGAAATCGACTAGAGCGGGTTCGCCAATGGCTGGCAATAGATAGTCACATGGATGGCGATCAGCCGCCGCATGTCCTCAACATCCTGAGCCGCGTAGCGTAGGCCGCGCATGCCGTAGGTGAGCGTCAAAGCATAATCTTCGGGAGAAACGGCCATCGGCCAGTCTTTCACATTCGCCTGGAGGATCTCGACAATCAAATCCTGGAAGCGTCGATAGACCTGGCGAACGGCGGAAAATCTGAGATCGAAGAGATCCGCCGCATCCGGGAACGCGGCTGCCAGTTCGATCCCGTGCGTACCCCAGCTCGTGCAGGCGTGAAGAAGTTTTTCGTCGAGCGGCACGATGTCGGCGATGGCCATCTTGATCCTCGACAACGCTTGGCCGTCCATCCTTTCGATGACGCGGTTGAAGATCGCTTCCTTGTCCTGAAACTGGAGGTATAGCGCAGGGCGTGACATCCCGGCCGCCTTGCCGATATCGCCCATGGTCGTGCGCGCGAAACCATAGCGCACGAAAACCGACTCTGCGGAGCGGAGAATATGATCTTCTTTTTCGGTTCTGACATCCATAGCATACATTGACAATCTGACGAAAATTGTCAAGTTATGACATGTTGACGAAATACGTCAGGAGATAAGGCCATGCATGAAGGTGAATTGTCGAAGCACGTTTTGGACGAGGCCGTGGAGCGGGTGGGAAATGGCCCCGTGGTCATGGTGAACCTCCTGACTTTCAGGGAGAGGCTGCGTTACCCGAACGATTTTACGGATGGAAAGTCCTCTGCCCGTGCTGCTTATTACGAGGGCTATGCCGGCGCATTTGGTCAGATTGCTGCGCAACTGGGGATCACCTACGAGCTAGTACATGCTGGCCGCCAGCTGCTGACGCTGGTGCCGGGCGAACCCGAAAGTTGGGATGACATCGTCATCGTGCGTTATCGCAGCCTCTCGGACCTGCGCAGGATCACCGAAACGGAGGACTATGCGCGCTATGCTGCACCCCATCGTCTGGCAGCCATTGCAGCCTGGCGGTTCATCGCGACCCGGTCGTGAATTGGGGCTGTCTGCGGGCCGGTACATGCGGTAATCTCCGCGCTATTGGTGCGTCACGGCTTGTCGGCGACATGCGATCCTGGACAGAACGCCATGACATGAAAGGCTGCGCATGGATTGGAACGACATTCGCTATTTTCTGGCCGTTGCCCGCACGACAAGCCTCACTCAGACCGCAACGGAACTTAAAGTCAGCCAATCTACAGTCAGTCGGCGGATCTTGACGCTTGAAGAAGATCTTGGGGTCGCGCTGTTTCAGCGCCACCAGACCGGCTATTTTCTGACGGATGAGGGGCGGGAGGTACTGCGCAATGCTGAGCAGGTTGAAGACAGCATTCTTGCCCTCGAGCGAGGCGCGGCTGGCCTCGACAAGGATCCAAGCGGCGTCGTGCGACTTGCGACATCGGAGAATCTGGCGACGGATCTGATCATTCCGGCACTCCCGGCCTTCCGCGAGCGCTATCCCGGGATATGTCTCGAAATCATCACCAGCACGGTTGCCGCCGAACTCAGTCGGCGCGAAGCAGATATCGCGCTGCGCGTTGTTCGACCGACACGCGGCAATCTGACTGTCAGGAGTGTCGGACATATGACCTATTCGGTCTATGGAAGCCGGGACTATCTCGACCGCCATCCTTATATCGAGGGAGAACCGCTAGGCGGTCGGCATCTCATCACCTGGGACGACAGCCATGTCTTCATGCCGGCCGCGGCCTGGCTGAAGCGGGAGCATCCTGGCTGCAAGATCGCGCTCGTCACCAGCAGCCTGCCCTCGCAGATCGTCGCGGTGCGGGCCGGTCTGGGCCTGGCTGTCATACCTGACTTTCTGGCTGTCGGAGATGATTTCGTTCCCGTTATTCCGTCGGAGCGAATGTTCAGCAACAAGGTCTGGCTCGTCACCCACGCCGATCTCGTGGCCTCCGCCCGCGTGAGAGCCGTCGGGGATTTTCTGGCCGATCGGGTGATGCGGACCACTCTCGATCTCTCCAAGCGCGCCACCACCGACTGAGAGCCGGCCAGCACGCGGCGCGCCGTCTGCACTACTAGGGCTGAAAGGCATTCCAAAGCCCGTAGGAATCTTCAATGAAATTGTAGGCGCTGACCTTCCCGTCTCGCACGGAGCAGATCACCGCGAAGTCGCTTTCGAAGGTCTTGCCGGTACTGAGGATGCGATGCTGAAAATGGCCTGTGACGACGGCCCTGTCGCCATTCTCGAAGATCTTCTCGACGTGAAAATCGAGAGGTTCGAAATGATCCGGAAAGAGCGCCATCCAAGCTCGAACCTCATCCTTGCCATGGCGGAGACCGATGGTCGGAACGCCGGAAGCCCCTGCACCTTCCAAACAACGTCGTCGGTCAGGCACTCGAGTGTTTTGTCCACATCCTTACGGAAGAACGTATCGAGATAATTCTGGACGACCTGTCCGGCCGTCCTCTTCATTCCGTCTGTCATCTTGAAACCTCCGGGCCGCGTGGCAGTGCTTTTAAACTTCGAAATCAGCGATGGCCGCCGGATAAAACGAAGAATTCGCCGGTCGTCCAACTCGATTCGTCGGAGGCGAGGAAGAGTGCCGCCGGCGTCACGTCGTCAACGGTGCCCAGGCGTCCGAGCGGCGTCCTGGCCGTCACCGCCGAGCCGAAGTCTGTCTTGAGGAAGCCACCGGCTTGGACGCCGTCGGTGTCGACCACACCCGGTTTGATCGCGTTAACGCGGATCTTGCGAGGCGCGAGTTCGTTGGAGAGCGCCCGCGTCAATCCGTCGATGGCGCCTTTGCTGGCCGTGTAGACGGACGCATTTTCCGGGCCGAAAATCGTGACAGTCGACGACATGTTTACAATGCTGCCGCCCTCCGGCATATATTTCACGGCCTCCTTCACGGCGAGCAGATAGCCGAAGACGTTCAGCTCCATATGCTGACGGAAGAGCTCAATAGAGAGGTTATCGAGCGGCTGGAAGTCGTAGACGCCGGCGTTGTTAACGAGCACGTCGACGCGACCGTAAGCGCGGCTCGCTTCGGCAAAGAGCCTCTCGACCTGTTCCGGATCGCTCATATCGGCCTTAACGGTAATTGCTTTTCCGCCCGCGGCCTCTACATCCGCCAGCACACTATCGGCGGCATCCTTGCTAGCAGCATAGTTGACCACCACCGAAGCGCCCTCGGCGGCGAAGCCTCGCGCAATCGCTGCACCGAGGCCTTTGGAGGCGCCGGTGACGACGGCGACCTTCCTTTTCAATCGATCTGTCATAATTCTTATCCTCTTGGCTTGGTTGCAGCGATGCCTCTCTGCCTGTCGATCAGGAGGTCGGGGGTGTCTTTCCGGCCCAGAGATCGACGGCGCCCATGCGGTCCGCGCCCTGCGTGGCCAGCATCCAGCCCGGATATTCCGGTGGCAGCTCGCTTACCGCGTCCAGTTTGGCGATCTCGTCCTCTGTGAGTTCGATGTCTGCTGCGGCGATATTGTCCTCCAGCTGGCTGAGCCGTTTTGCGCCGACGATGATGGAGGTGACGACGGACTTGGAGAGAAGCCAGGCGAGTGCGATGCGCGCCGGGCTGCAGCCATAGGCTTCAGCGATTGGCTTCAGAACGTCGATTACGTCCCAGGCCCGCTCCTTGTCGACGATTGGAAAATCGAAGGATGAACGGCGGGAACCATCAGGCGACTGGTTTTCGCGGCTGAACTTTCCCGACAGAAGGCCGCCAGCAAGCGGGCTCCAGACGAGAAGGCCCATCTTCTCGGCTTCAAGAAGCGGCCGCAGTTCGCGCTCCAGATCCCGTCCGGCGACTGAGTAGTAGGCCTGCAGCGTCGTGAACCGCTCCAGATTGAGGCGGGCGGAAACACCCAGCGCGGTTGCGATCCGCCAGGCCTGCCAGTTGGAGACGCCGAGATAGCGGACTTTGCCCTGGCGTACCAGATCGTCCAGCGCCCGTAGCGTTTCCTCGACCGGCGTCAGGATATCGGTGGCATGAACCTGGTAGAGATCGATGTGATCGGTCTGGAGCCGCTTGAGGCTGGCTTCCACTGCGTCCATGATGTGCCCGCGCGAGACGCCGACATCGTTTCGGCCTGGCCCCATGCGGCTGTAGACCTTGGTGGCAAGCACGATCTCGTTTCTGGAGATGCCGAGATTCTTGAAGGACTGGCCGAGCGTGCGCTCACTGGCGCCGGCTGAATAGACATCGGCAGTGTCGAAGAAATTGATACCGGCATCGATGCTGGCCCTGACCAGTTCGTCGGCGCCGCTCTGGCCGACATCGCCGATATGCTCGTAGATGCCGGTGCCATCGCTGAAGGTCATCGTTCCCAGGCAAAGCTGCGAAACGAGAAGACCGGTATTGCCGAGTGGTTTGTACTTCATTTTACGCTCCTTAAGACGCGTCGATCCGTTCGGACTGGATGGTCCGTTTCGCGTCGGTTGTGAAGTTGGGGTTTGAAGAGCCGCCAGAGCGCTCTTGGTAATCAGGCAAAGCTTCTGTCGGGCGCGCCGAAGATCTCGTTTATATGAAGCGAATCCGTGAATTCCTTGCCGCTTGCGATCTTTCCATCCCGGAAGCGCAGAAGGAAATGATAGTTGTTCCGGTAGTGCCGACCGTCCTTCATCGGCAGGTCGCCCGTGGCGACGATCGCCACGCGGTCGCCCTCGCTGGTGACTTCGTGATAATTCATCTTGAGCGGGCCGACGGCGTTCTCCAGAAGCATCGGCAGGTTTGCGAAATAGGATGCCTTGGCGTGCAAACCGGAAAACTTGTTTCCTGGCATGATCCACCAAGTCATATCCTCGGTGCTGAGCTTCGACATCATGTCGGTATCGCACCGTCCAAGTGCATCCAGAAAGGCCTTGGCGACGTCCTCGTTCTGCTTTCTATCCATGGCATATCTCCTTCCTAGCCATTGGTCACGACCTCATATCACCTGACTTAGGCGCCCCCTCGCGGAAAAAACGGCAAAAATTGCTCAACCGTTTTCCATTTTTGGAAAACGTAAATAAGTGCCCGGCTCGGCGGCCCGTTCGGTGGGCTTTGTCGGCTCTCGACCGAATACCTGCATAGGTTCGAACACCTGCAACGCAAGGTTCGGAGATTAGAGTTGGGAGCTGCGAGGCGAGCCTCCCCAAGCTCATAGCCTCCAATCCACGCATGAAAGCGATGGTCATCGTCTATGTGAGGGCAGGTGAACGCGCCAGCTTCGATCAAGCTGCCTTAGCGCCCTGTCGGATCATTTCATTCCGTTCCTGACTTGTAAGCGCTGTTTGTCCTCAAGCCTTCCGAAAAAAACGACATCTAGGTGCAGAGCACGGACACGCTAGACTAGGGCTAGAAAGGTTGACTTGCAAAAATCTTTCTAGGCAGTGTCCCCATAACCGGGGTTCATCTTGTTGACGTTGTGTGATTCAATTTCCTTGAAAGGAGATTGCCATGCGCCGTCACGAATTGAGCGACGAAGAATGGGCTATCATCGCACCTCTCTTGCCGAACAATAGCCGTGGAATTGAACGCGTTGACGACCGTCGGGTGATCAACGGCATCCTGTGGCGTTTCAGGACCGGTTCGTCCTGGCGAGATGTGCCGGAGCGTTATGGCCCGCGCACGACGCTTTACAATCGGTTCTCCCGCTGGCGTAAGGCGGGCGTCTGGGATCGTCTTCTGGACGCTGTTTCAAAGCGTTACGATGGAGACATCGTGATGATCGACAGTTCCTGTGTTCGTGTTCACCAGCATGGTGCCAACGCTAAAAAGGGGCTCTGCCGATCCTTGCATGGGACGTTCGCGCGGCGGCCTAACGACAAAGATCCATGCTCTTGTCGATGCAGATGGCAGACCGGTGCGGCTGGAACTCACCGCCGGCCAAGCCGCCGATGCACCAATGGCTGAAAAGCTGTTGAGCGACCTGCAGCCCGGCGCGACGATCCTCGCGGACAAGGCATATGACACCGACGCAATTCGTAACTTTGCCAAGCAACGCAAATGCTGGGCGAACATCCCTGCAAAGGCCAACCGAAAGCAGACATTCAGCTTCAGCCGCTGGGTCTACCGTCAGCGCAACCTCGTGGAACGGTTCTTCAATCGTATCAAGCAGATGCGCGGCCTTGCGACGCGATACGACCGGCGTGCAGACAATTACCTTGCGGCACTCAAACTCGCAGCCACAAGGATATGGATCGCCTCAGCTAATGAGTCCGCATCCTAGGCAAACGCATGATCTGGCCTCGGCGGCATTCCATGCCTTTACACGTTGCTGGAGATCGATTTCGATCGATGGCTGGTATCGACGCGCTGCGGTGCTCCAAACCAGTACTTCTCGCTGCTAATGTATGGCTGGAATTTTTAGTAGAACCATCTAATATGAGCTCTAAATGATAATTTCAGGTCGGCGCAAGAGACATGCAACTGTGAAGCTGAAAGGGTCTCACCGGGATGAGTAATTCGCACGCTGGGCAACGCCATCCTGTGGAATCTTCCGATGAATGGACAGCGAATCTCGTTATCGTCGACAAACAATTCAGACTCGTGGACATTGCAAAACTTGGCGCGGATCTTGGTCCCGGAGACACAAGCCTGACGTTATGGGACGTGTTTCCAGGACTAGATAAGGCCGCCGTGTCCAACCAAGCGCGATCTTTCGGCGGCCGGTCCTTTCCCTTATCGAATAAAAAATCGACGGCAGCGTCCACGAACTTACTTTCCATGCGATTGGCGAATTTTACGGCGTCGTGCAGACCTTTCGCGCGGACGACAAGGAGGAGCACGCGACCTTGCTGCATCAGGCGACGCACGATCCACTAACCGGGTTGCCGAACCGACGGCGGTTCGCAAGCGACCTGTCGGACGCGCTCCTCGAGATTGACGGCGGGGACGAGGCCATGTGCCTGATGCAACTCGATCTCGACGATTTCAAGCCGGTCAACGATACGCTGGGGCATCCAGCCGGCGACAAGCTGCTGCAACTGGCAGCGGGCCGGATCAGGGACTGTCTGTCCGGGACAGAGAGGGTGTACCGGCTGGCGGGAGACGAATTCGCCATTATCTCCGCGGGCTCACAACGTCAGCAACGAAGCACGGAATTGGGGAACGCTCTCGTCCAGGCCTTCAAGCAGCCGTTCACGATCGACGGCATTTCGGTTTTCGTCGGGATGAGTATCGGCATCGCAATTGCGCCGCTGGACGGGGCCGATCCCGAAACACTGATGAAGGCGTCCGACGTGGCGCTCTATGCAGCAAAGAAGGAGGGACGCGGCAGGGCCAGCGTCTTCGACGCTGCAATGCTTCAGATCATCGAACAGCGGGAACTGCTGCGAAGAAGCCTTCGGATTGCTCTCGAGAAGAAACAGTTTTCGATCGAGTATCAGCCGATCGTGCAGAGCGACCGGCTCATCGGTTTTGAAGCTCTGCTGAGATGGCAGCACCCGCTGCTCGGAGACATCCCTCCATCGGTGTTCATCCCCATGGCTGAGACAGACGGTTTGATGAGTGACGTCGGGCTTTGGGTTCTGGAAAAGGCTTGCCGCGAAGCCTTGAACTGGCCGGACGACTACATCGTCGCCGTCAACGTTTCCGCTGCCGAGTTCCTTGCTGCCGGTCTGACCGATCGGATTTCGCAGGTCCTCGACATGGTCGGGCTTGCTGCGGACCGCCTTGAACTTGAAATCACCGAGAGCGTTCTCCTGGAACGAACGGTCAATAATCTCGACACGCTCAACACCCTCAGCATACTCGGCATCAAGATCGCGCTGGATGATTTCGGCACCCAATATTCCTCGCTGAGCTACCTCAAGAACTTTCCTTTCGACACGCTGAAGATCGACAAATATTTCGTTTCCGACCTTGAAGCCAATGCGAAGAGCCAGGCCATCGTTCGATCGGTCATAACGCTCGCGCACGATCTGGGCATGGATGTCACGGCGGAGGGCGTGGAGACGGTCGAACAAGCCGATTGGCTACGCAGCCTGGGATGCGACCGTTTCCAGGGGCATGCGATCAGCAAGCCCCTGGGGGTCGGCGAGATTGGCCAATTCGTCGCGAATTCCGAGGTCTCGGTGAACGCGATAACCGCAGCAGCCGGCCGTCACCCCCAAGAATTTTTGAGGCCGTCGGTCCCGCGCCTTCCTTAAAGAGCGGACGAAAATGATCATGACAGGACAACCCGCCCTTTCCCGACAGACCGCATTTCAGGGCATGGCGGCCCTTGTATTGGATGTGGGCTTCTTCACCTCCCATTTTCGCCTCTGCGACAAGATTGCCGAGTATCTTGGGGATCTCGTAGCCCAATCCCACGAAGATCCCGCCCGCTACGCCAACTTCAGCGCCTCGCTGATCAATGAGGTCATAGAGCTGGCTTTTCGGTCAGTTCACAGTGGAGACAGGGTCGAATTCAACCTGCTCAAGGGCGATGACAGTGTGTGTCTGCTTGTCGGCTTCCGGTGTAGCGAAGAGCAGCTAGCTCTGTTGAGGACGGTAGATCGGTCTCGCGGCTCAGCCCCATTTCCTGAACCGGCTCGAGATCTGATGGCTTTGGCGCATGCCGTCGGCGTTGATGTTCATACCGAAATCGACGGAGCTGACCGCATAACGCTGACTTTGGAATTCGTGCTGTCGGAGGGCCCCCGTTGAGCCGGATCTCTTCATCGTTTTCTGCCGAATTTGACGAGGCAAACCAGGAAATCGTCCTAAGCGGAAAAATGCGTCCCCAATCTCCTCGGGAGATGACTGGCGTGATCGATGTCATCCAGCGCAGCCTCGACGGAAGCGGCAGGATCATCTACCTGAACGTCAAACGCCTCACGCACTTGAACATGACTGCGTTCAACGCGCTAGCAGACCTTTTGAAGATCGCCTGCAGGGCGGATCCGCTGCGAACCATCAAGGTCGTTACGTCAAGCGTCATCCCATGGTCTGCGCCTCTTTTCGAAACATTGGCATCGAAAGAGCCCAATCTCTCCGTCGATATCTACGATTCCGCCTTTTACCCAGGCCAGAAATTCGTGGAGGACGAAAGCTTCATTCCGATCCTTCGAACGCAGACCAAGATGACCTGGCGACATGAACGCGACATTCTGCCTAGGCACGGCCTGCGTGATGGGCTTGCCGTCGCGGACATCTGCTGTGGGATAGGAGATTTCGCGACCTTGATCAGACGGGAATTCAACCCGACGCGCCTCGTTGCCCTGGATCATTCGAAAAAGAGCCTCGACTATGCGCGCCGGGTCGCTACGGAGTTCGGTCTGAATTCGATCGAATATACCTACGGGGACGCCTCGCAGATGCTGCTGGCCGATGGCCAGTTCGATTTCGTCACGTGCCGTCATTCACTGCAAATTTTCGACCGGCCCGACGTCCTGCTTCGTGAACTCTTTCGGATCTGCAAACCCGGCGGGCGGGTCTACATCACAAATGAAAAGAACTCCCATTGCCTGGGAGAGCCGCACGCGGAATCCATCCGCTGGACCTATGAGCAGGTTGCCAAACTGTTCAGCCATTTCGACATGGATGTCGAAATGGGGCCGAAGAGCCGGCGCCTCCTCAACGACGCCGGCTTCGACGACATCAAGGTCGAGTCGTTCATGGTCACGAACCTTGACGGCGATCCGAGAGATTTTGCGGACGTCATCGAAGCATGGGAAAATGTCTATGCCGGGCAGATGGCGGTACGCCGGGGCGACCCGCCTGAGTTCATCCGCCGGTTTCGGCAGGGTTTCAAGGACCACGTTCTCGCAGCACTGCATCCGAAAGGCTATGCAGGATGGCCGATTTGGGCAGCATCAGGTCGGAAGCCGTATTGATGAACAGCGTATCGAGCAAGAACCGACCGTGGCGCTCCTTCCGGGCTAAGTTCATTCTTGTGGTCGGCAGTGCCGTGCTGGTCGACCTGCTGATCAGCGGCGGGCTCGCTCTTTGGAATGTGCAGCGCCTGTCGCGTGACGCCACCGAAGAAGTCGGCCATGGGCTTGAGCAGGCGAGCCAGGACTACATTCGCACCTACGCAGATTCCACCGTAGCCCAGGTCTCGCTGCTTCTCGATCAAGTGCATAGCGACGTCGGCATTCTTGCAGGTGTCCTGCAGGAGCAGATCGACAATCCCAGGCAACAGATTGACATAGGATCAGCGATATCCGGCGTTTCCCCCGGCAGCGTAGAGCTCTCTTTCGACCCTGCCGGGCAGTGGGCGCAAAATGCCCCCGGCTCTCCTTCTGTCGTAAGCGCATGGGGCTATCTCCTGAACGCGGATCACAAGCCTCGCCCCGACGTGCTGGCCGACGTTCGCGCAAGCTCGGTCCTCGATCTGGTCGCACCAAGCCTTCTCAAGAGCGGCGCGTCCAAGCTTCAGATGTACTATATCGGCCCGAAGGAGCGGCCGATTTTCAGGACCGCGCCCTATACGGATCAGGCACAGACGTTCGACCGACTCTATCCCGGTCATAACGCCGCAAATTTCTGGGACTTCTTTTTCCCCGGCCTCTATGAAACATGGCAGCGTCAGGCAACCGGCCACACAGGCCATGCTATTCCCGTCGAGGTCACCCAGACTGCGCCTTATACCGACGCCATAACCGGAAAGCTGATCGTCAGCTTCTTTCAGCCGCTTTGGAGTGCCGACAGACAGAGCGTTGCGGGAACGGCGGGCACCGACATCACACTCGATCAGCTTGCCGAGACAGTAGAGAATGTGAGGGTAGCAGAGACGGGCTTCGGCTTTCTGGCGATGTCCGACGGGAACGTGGTGGCCATCAGCGGACGCGGAGAGAAGACAATCGGCCTGCGTTCCACAAGCGATGCGAAAGGGACCGGCGTCACCGGTCTTGAACGCTCTCTCAAGGGCAGCTCGCAACCCGCCATCGCACAGCTCGCCAGTGATCCTAGGGACGGTATCCGGCATATCTCTTTGGATCAAAACGGAGAGCCAGTTCCATTCATGGTGATCATGAAAACGCTTCCCTCGATCAATCTCTGGGAGGCCGGCAAGGTCAGGAAGGATGCCATGTCGCTCGGCATCGTCGTACCGGAGCGCGAGATCTATGCCTCACTCAATGCCGCACAGGCAGAAATTTCCGAGGCGACGAACCGGATCGTTGTCTACCAGTTGCTGGCGATCCTGCTCTCCCTGGTGATCGTCACTCTCGCAGTGTTCGCTGCGTCGAAGCGCATCACCAGCGGGATCAGCGCCCTTGCAGGTGCCGCGCAGCGCATTCAGTCGAAAGACTATTCGGTTCGCGTTGCCGTCACCAGCCGCGATGAGGTCGGGGAGGCAAGCGAGGCTTTCAATCGAATGGCCGAAGACATCAGCTACCACACGGAAAATCTCGAGCGGCTGGTAAAGGAGCGAACCGCCGAAATAGAGGACGCCAAGGAAGAGATCTCGATACTCAACGCTCAATTGAAGAGCGAGAACCAGCGCCTGGGAACAGAGCTTGCGGTCGCCGAAAGAATTCAGATGATGGTTCTGCCGCTCGCCGCAGAACTGGCCTCTTCCAAGGACCTCGAAATTGCAGCCTATATGAGCGCTGCGGATGAGGTGGGAGGCGACTATTATGACGTTCTGGAGTCGGAAGGACGGTTCAAGATCGGAATAGGCGACGTTACCGGCCACGGCCTTGAAAGTGGCGTCTTGATGCTAATGGTCCAATCCGTTGCCCGAGCGCTGCAGGAAGCAGGCACGACCGACCCGGTCAAATTCCTCGTCGACCTCAACAGCGCCCTGTTCAAGAATATCGTTCGCACTAGGATAGACAAGCATCTGACACTGGCCTTCCTCGACTATGATGGGAAAGACATGCTCATATCCGGCCAGCACGAGGAGGTGATAATCGTGCGAGCGAATGGCGATCTGGTGCGTATCGAGACGATGGACCTGGGCATTCCAATCGGCTTAGTCTCCGACATATCGGCCTTTGTGAGCACCCGCAGAATTTCGCTGGAGAAGGACGACATCATCGTCCTCCATACGGATGGTGTAACCGAGGCGGAGAATGCGCATGGCGAGCTCTTTGGTATCGAGCGACTTTGCAAGGAGGCTGTACGGTTGCACCAACAGAGCGCGGATCGTATTGCCACCGGCATCATCGACACGCTCATGACCTACATCGGTTCCCATAAGATCCATGACGACATCACCCTCCTCGTATTGCGGCACAGGTAGACGCGGCATGTCCAGAACCATATTGGGAACCACTGATCTGGCGGAGGCGAGCCTTTCTTCCGGCGCCCGCCTGACGCTCATGGACGGCCCGCTTGAGCTTAGCTGGCGACTATCCGGCCTGACGTCGGATTTCCTCGCCGAGGCAATGGCACTTCCATTTACAAGCTCGAAGACGCGGCATGCAAACGTACATCACAGCATCGAATATCTGAGCAATGAACTGATCGAGAATGCGCTGAAGTTCCGACAACCAAGCGACATCGTCATCGAAGCCTGTGTGGATGCCGACCTCTTTCTGATGCGGGTACGCAATGAAATCGATTCCGAGACATCCACGCGGTTTCGGAATCTCCTGACCGACATACTGTCGGCTGATCCAGGCGAACTCCTCATTCAGCAGATCGAGGCAAATGCCGCATCCAACGCCAGCGGCTCTGGCCTGGGTATCCTCACCCTTCTCGCCGATTATGGCGCCGAATTGGCTTGGGAGTTCGAGGGAGCCAACGACCAACGCATCCAGCTTACGACAACAGCGTCAGTGCAGATACCGCTGGCGTGAAACAGGTGAAACGAGATGGAAATAAGAGACGAAAACTTCCGTGTATGGGCGGAAAATGAATGCGTCTATTTTGACGGCGTGCTGCGACTGGCGGGGCCAGATGCCTATTCGCCGATCTATTCATTGGCGGCGTCACTTTTGCATGAGGATCATGCGCGAGTGATATTCGACCTGACAGGCTTGGAGTTCCTGAATTCTTCCGGGATCAACCTTCTGGCAAAGCTGACGATTGAAGCGCGAAAGAAGCCGGAAATTCACATGTTGATTAGAGCCACGACGCAATATCCTTGGCAGTCTAAATCATTGCCAAATTTGAAAAAACTTTACCCTGCCCTGGACTTGCAGCTGGCATAATTCTCTGACGAGGCGAGCTAGACGTACTGAACTGGTCAATTTTGCGGGGGCGGCTACCCTTCTTTGACGGCCGTACAGCGTGAGAGTTAATGTGTCCGCTCACAAGCTGACTCGGTCAGGAGGGAACATCTCCCCAATGCTTTAATCATCGCGGCTCGTTAAGACTATCGAAGTCCGAGTGAGTGAAGGCTGCTTTTCTTGGGGAATCTAGAAGCGCTTGCAGCGTGACTTTACGAAGTGCGCAAAGCGTGGTGTTGCGCGACGATTGTTGACGGAGTTCAGAAGATCGCCGACAGAGAATCGAGATGCCGAAAGAACTCTTTTTCGAAAACATACGATTTCCCCTGGCCGCAGGATTTTCATCTACGACTTCAGGAGCTCTTGTCGTCAGAAGACTTAGGTTCGCAGATGATTGTTCTCGGACTGGCCGAAGGATTTTGGTGTTTCACCAATGGCGCAGTCCACAGCGCTGATACGCAGAGTGTGAAAAAAATTGCATAAATCCGAGATCTAGAAAAGCAAAAGGCGGCCGCACGGGCGTTCTTTCAACCCTTGTTCATATCATGGATTACCCATCGAAAGAACAAAATCACTGCCGCTGCGAAAACGGCAAGTGAAATCAAACCGGAAAAAAATAGATCATCGCTTCTCTCAAGTTTCACGACTACATCATGTAGCTGCGATCGCAGATAGCGCCTGACTGTTAAGATCTCTGTAACGAGATCGGCGCACCCGGAGAATTTCCTGTCTCGGCGCCGGTCGCATCTTGGTGACAGCCATATTAACACAGTCTCGATCGGAAATACCAAGATGCTAATATTCGGCACTGAAATTTACTTATCGTTAACCATGATCGTGAGTAAGTGTGCTTAGGTTTTTGGTGCGTCGTCGCTCGCTAGGTTGTGATAGTATGGACCACGGTTAGGAATTTGTCGTGGCAACTGGCCAGCAAATAGGATGGATCGTTTTGCTAACCGCTATCGCGTCAGCGGTGTCAGGATGCGGCACGACTGGCTCGATCAAGCAGTCAGGTGAATCTGAGCTTGTCGATTCTGAGAAAGCAATGGTGATGCCGCCTCCGGGGGGCCCGCGATTGTGGGTGTCGTGCAAAAATCCTACAAGAATGGTCTCGAGCAAACACTCTCGCTGGCTACCTCTTCGAGCGTCCCCGGCCAAAATTATATAAAGGTCGCCTTTATAGGTGGACGGGGAGAAGGTAGCTCTCAACTTTCGTATAGGCCGCTCCGGGCAGGGGCGCTGCAGCAAGAAATTGCCAAGGCTGCACCGGGCGTCAGGCTGTCTCGTTCACCGACTTTTCTGCAAAATTCTTACGGTCCTTTCGGATATGCATTCGGTCACGGCCGTAACGGCGATGCCTGCCTTTTTGGTTGGCAGCAGATCCGGTCTGGCAGTCAAAATCGTGGCACACCGACTGATCTCGGAATGATTCAAGTAAGAGTCAGGCTTTGCGACAACCGCGCAACAGACGAGGAGCTGCTAAGTGTACTTTACGGCTACACGATCACTGGAAGCTTTGACGGTCAGCTCTGGAACCCATTCGGTCGCCCCACAGCGATTGATGCGAGAATTGGAAAGTCCGGCCAGCCTATCTACCCAACGCGCCCAAGCGATGAGAGCGATTTCACATTTGGTTACTCTGCGGGTCAACTGTGGAAGCCCACGGCACAGCGCGTACGCGCCTCTGTTGCTCGAGAAGTTCGGTTGGAGCCACCGACTGCGCCGGAGGTTTCCGCAGACCCCAATCGTCCGGTAGTTCCTCTGCCTGGAAGCGCCGCCTCAGCAGGTGTCAACTCTGATACAAGCGAAGAACGTCCCACTCGACCGAGCGCGGAAGCTTCATCGGGGAATGTTCCTTCTCCAGACTGTTTAGGTGCCCAGGTGACCTCGGCAAGCTGCAAAAGATAACGGCAACGGAATGTTGCCTCGCGGATCGCGTTCAGCGAAGGGAAATAGATGCGTAAAGCTCTGGCTGTAATAATATGGGCCGTGATTGCTGTGTGCGTCATCGCGCTGATCACGCTCCCCGTAAGCCTGCAAACGCAACTGATCGCGAGTATCAGTGTGGTCACCTTCATGGCCATACTCAAAGTTCTCGGCGCAGACGGTCGCTGGCGACTTGTTGCATTGGCCTTCGGTACGGCGATCGTTTTACGTTATGTATATTGGAGAACTACGGAGACGCTTCCGCCAGTAAATCAGCCAGAAAACTTCATTCCGGGGCTGCTTCTCTACCTCGCAGAGGTCTACAGCGTCATGATGTTGACGCTGAGCTTTTTCATCGTCGCTACACCACTCCCATCGCGACCATCCAGGGCAAAGTCACTGACATATTTCCCGTCTGTCGACATTTTCGTCCCTTCGTATAATGAAGATCCGGTGCTGCTTGCGAACACTCTCGCTGCCGCCAAGGCGATGGATTACCCGGCCGAGAAGCTGCAAGTCTGGCTGTTGGACGACGGCGGCACCCTACAGAAGCGAAATGCCGCTGATATGATACAGGCTGAAAATGCCAATAGCCGTAACAGGGAGCTTTCGCAGTTGTGCGAGCAGCTTGGCGTTCGATATCTCACCCGCGAGCGCAATGAGCATGCAAAAGCTGGAAACCTCAACAACGGCCTTAAGCATTCTGATGGTGAACTTATCGCAGTCTTCGATGCGGATCATGCGCCAGCGCGTGACTTTCTGCTTGAGACAGTCGGCTACTTCGATGACGATCCGAAGCTGTTCCTCGTTCAAACCCCGCACTTCTTTCTGAATCCTGATCCTTTGGAGCGCAATCTACGTACGTTCGACACGATGCCGAGCGAGAACGAGATGTTCTACGGTATTATTCAGCGAGGTCTCGACAAGTGGAATGCGTCCTTCTTCTGTGGTTCTGCGGCAGTCTTGAGCCGTCGCGCTCTTCAGGTCACCGACGGCTTCAGTGGCATTAGCATCACTGAAGACTGCGAGACTGCGCTTGCGCTGCACGGGGCTGGATGGAACAGTGTCTATGTCGACAAGCCATTGATCGCTGGACTTCAGCCTGCGACGTTTGCCAGTTTCATTGGTCAACGAAGCCGCTGGGCGCAAGGCATGATGCAGATTCTGCGTTTTCGTATGCCGCTATTCAAGGGCGGTCTAACTGTCCCGCAACGGCTCTGCTACATGTCGTCGACCTTATTCTGGTTGTTCCCCTTTCCACGCACAATCTTTCTTTTCGCGCCGCTATTCTACCTTTTCTTTGACCTGGAGATATTCAATGCTTCAGGAGGCGAGTTTCTAGCATACACGCTTGCTTATATGCTCGTGAACCTCATGATGCAGAACTATCTCTATGGCTCATTCCGTTGGCCTTGGATTTCCGAACTCTATGAGTTCGTTCAGACCGTGCATCTGTTGCCAGCTGTTGTCTCAGTCATCCTTAATCCACGCAAGCCGACCTTCAAAGTCACAGCGAAGGACGAGTCCGTTGCAGTCAGCCGATTGTCCGAGATCAGTCGCCCGTTCTTCGTGATATTCGCCGTGCAGATCGTAGCCCTGCTGGTGACCATTTATCGTGTCTACGCCGAACCGTACAAAGCTGATGTGACGCTTGTCGTTGGCGGCTGGAACATCATCAACCTTATCCTTGCGGGTTGCGCGCTCGGGGTGGTCTCAGAACGAGGCGAGAAGGCGGCCGCACGGCGTGTGAAGGCGCAGCGGCGTTGCGAGTTTGGGGCAGGCGGCCAATGGTACTCAGCGTCAATCGAGGACGTGTCCGTGGGCGGCGCTCGTCTGCAAATCTTCGGGCGCGACGCTGCAACGCTAGAAGCAGGCACAGCCGCTGAGATTCGTTTCAAACCACATAGCGGCGGCGAGAGTGCAGTTTTGCCTTTGATCGTGCGCGCCGTAGAGCGCACCGGTGAGGTATCGCTCCTTGGGTGCCAGTACCAGCCAAGAGATGCGCTTGATCATCGTTGGATCGCCGACCTGATTTTCGCCAACTCGTCCCAGTGGGAGAACTTTCAAAAAAGCCGCCGCCGTAATCCCGGACTTCTTCGAGGTACGATTTGGTTTCTGGGCATGGCGCTTTACCAAACGAGTCGTGGACTTGTATATTTTTCACGTGGATTCGGCAGGAGCGCATGATGAAAAGGCACGTCCTTCGCGATGTTCTCTTGCTGCCCGTAATCATGGCGTCACTCGGTACGATGGCAGGGCCTGCCAAATCGCAGCCCGCCCCCTTTGACATGACGCCTGAGAGGCCCGCGGAGCCGCCTGCCGTACCAAGTTTTCGCTTGCCGCAAGCCGACCACCCCACTACCTCGCCCTCTTTCAGTGTCCCGACGGCCCCGACACCTCCAGCCACGGACCCGCGCGCGCAACCGAACAATCCATCAGCGCAATTGCCAGACATCGCCGCGCGCCGCTATATTATTCCTAGCAAGAGCCTTATCATGGAAGGGGAGGAGGATCGTCGTGCTTGGTCGTTTTATCTCACTGAACAGCAGGCAAAAGCTACAGCGAAATTTCACTTGGGTTTTCAAAATGCAGTGGTGATTGCTCCGGAAATCTCGCAAATTTCTGTGCTGATCAATGGCCAGTTGGTCGGAGATGCACCGGTTGCATTTCCGGATGCTCCAGGATCGCGTGTCTTCGACGTACCATCAACCTTACTACAGCCAGGCTCGAACCGAATTGAAATCCGCTCCGTCCAGCGTCATCGGACTGATTGCAGCATAGACTCCACCTACGAGCTTTGGACCGATATCAACCCAGCCGAGACCTTTTTGAGCTTCAACAACTTGCAAGGTGCGACGCCCTCAATAGCCGATGCAATCCGAGCGGTTGGTCCAGATGAAAACGGCAATACAGACTTCGAGGTTTTGATGCCAGCCGTTGGCCAAGTGGCGGCGAGCGAAACGCTGGTTCGGTTGTCGCAAGGGCTCGCTCTGCTGTCCGGTATGCCGAACCAGAATTTCACGTTCGAGAGATCGCAGCTGAACGCTTCAGCACCGGGTCGCTTTGGTATCGTTATCGGCACTGTATCAGAGCTTCAGCCGATCTTCGGCGACCTTCCTGCGGGATCGCAAAGTGCCCCCGTTGCAACACTCGTAACCGACCCTCGCACGAAGGGCCAGGTTCTGCTGATCACTGGGCCGGACTGGCAAGGAATTCGTGCGGCGGTCGACTCTATCGTTTCACCGCTTGCGCCTCCCTCGAAATTCGTCGCGACGCGATCTCCACGCAGCGCTGGAGCGCGCCGGACGCTCCGCTTTTGTTCGGCGGTGAGCGCTTAAGCCTCTCTGAGCTTGGGGTCGATAATGTCGAATTTGCGGGACGACGGATCCGGACAAACTTCAATATTGGCGTCCCTGCTGATTTTTATGCGAACGCATACGGTGAGGCGACACTGCTCTTGGACGCGGCTTTCGCCGAATCCGTTTTGCCGGGGAGCCACTTCGATATTTACGTAAACGGCAATATAGCTTCGACCATGCCGATCACGTCGCCGGAAGGCGGCATACTTCGTCACATGCCGATCAGAGTAACACTTCGGCACTTTAAGCCAGGCATCAACAATATCGCCATAGAAGCCGTCGTGTTGACCGAGAGTGACGCGGTCTGTCAACCCGGCGCTACCTCGTCAAAAGAGCCGCGGATCGCGGTGTTTGGTACTTCCGAGTGGGCAATGCCGACCTTCGCGCGCATCGGTCAAATCCCGAACTTGGCGGGCCTCGCTGGAACAGGGTTTCCCTATGGCAGAGGAGCTGAGCCCTTGCTGCTTGCGTCGGGTCGTCTTGACGCCGATACCCTGGCGGCGACGTCAACGTTTATGGCGAGGCTCGCGCTTTCTGCAGGGCGGCTTATTCCAATAGAGATGCTTGTGAGCCAAAGCACGATCGGTGAGCGCAACGTACTGTACTTTGGTGCGCTGTCGGAAATGCCGGACAAGTTTTTCGCGCAGGTGAAGCTGGATCCAAACAGCGTCGCTGCTTGGCGATCGGTCGGCGACCCGACCGTCAATAGCGTCAGTTCCCCGGTGAGCTTCGATGAATGGCGTTCACGTGTCCACGGTGGTGCATGGAGTGGTCAAATCAGCGCATTCCAGGAATGGCTGCGCCGCAATTTCGACATCAGTCTTTCGTCGCTTCAGTTTGCTCCCGGTGAAGAACCAATCTTTGCGCCATCCGCGAACCAAAGTCTCGTAATTGCGCAAGGCACCAGTCCGCAAGGGTCTGCGATTTGGACTGCGGTAACTGCACCGACCGTTGAAGATCTTCGCCAAGGCGTCGAGGCGATCGTTATGCGAGAGCAATGGAGCGAGGTCTCCGGGCGTATCGCAGCCTACGCAGTGAAGTCGGGGAAACTGACCTCGGTCAACGCCAATGATGTCAAATTCGTCAGAACGATGTCAGATGCCTCCCTGAACAACTATCGATTGGTGGTAGCTAATTGGTTATCGACGAACGTTCTCACGTATGCTGTGCTGCTCGTCGTGCTCGCCACGGTACTCGGGCTAGCCACCGCGGCGATGCTTGGAAGCCTTGGGCGGCGAGATCGATGAGAGGAATTGCGCTGATTTTGATCGGAGTACTCACCGCGTTAACTGGTGGTGCCACAACTCGAGCCCAGCAAGGTCTCGTAGACCCTAACCATTGGCAAGAATATAAAAGTCGTTTCTTAGATCGGAGCGGTCGGATTGTCGATAACGGAAACGGTGGTATCAGCCATAGCGAAGGGCAGGGGTATGGATTATTGCTCGCCTACCTGTCAGGCAGCGGTGCCGACTTCGAGCAAATTTGGTCTTTCACTAAAACCGAGCTTCTTCTGCGGGACGATGGCCTTGCAGTGTGGAGGTGGGATCCGAAATCTGACCCACACGTGATCGATACGAATAATGCCACGGACGGCGACATTTTGATTGCCTATGCGCTGGCGCTTGCAGGCTCGGCCTGGAACAGGGAGGAATACTTAGCGTCAGCGTCGAACATCGCGAACGCGGTTCTGAACAAGACCGTGGTTGTCGCTGCTGGCAGAACCATTCTCCTGCCGGGAGTTCAGGGATTCGGTGCAGCTGATCGAAAAGATGGACCCGTCATCAACCCCTCCTACTGGATATTCGAGGCTCTCCCCGTGATGAAGGTGCTCGCACCCTCGGACAAGTGGGACCACCTGAAAAATGACGGACTGCAATTAATCAGAGCTCTCCAAATCGGTCCCAAAAAATTGCCGCCGGAGTGGGCTAGCCTCAAGTCGCGGCCGAAGCCAGCAGACGGCTTCGAACCTCAGTTTTCCTACAACGCTGTACGAATCCCGCTTTATATGATGCGCGCGGGCATTAATGATCCTGCCAATCTGCAGATGTTTTTGGACAACATGGGCGGCGCTGAGGGAGTTGCGACAACCATTGATTTGCCAAGCGGGCAGGCTGTTGAGCCACTGACCGATCCTGGTTATCAGATTATTAACCATATTATGGCCTGTGTATTGCAAGGGGCCCGCTTGCCCCAGACCGACCTTCAGTTCGCGCCTGAGCTATATTATCCAGCAACACTCCAGTTGCTCGGGCTCGCTCTAGTCAAGGAGAGACATCCAGATTGTCTGTGAAGTTGTCATTCATCCTACTAGCTGTCACCGCAGCGGGCGCAAGCCTGCTTGCGACGATGAATGACCGCGTCACCGCGACACCGTCCTCCGAGGTAATCAACAGCACTGCAATTGGCCGCCAGAGCCGACTTTCCGCCGCATCCACAAAGACTGATCCGAACGAACTCGCGACACAAATCAAGGCAGTCCAGCTCGTACAGAACGCGCCGTCCGGTGGCTCCCAAACACCAGTGGAGCCTGGCTTACCAGCAATCACCCCATCTCAACCCGCGCCACCATACACAGGTCGCGCCTCGGATCATGCGCAGGCCACGCCGGGGCCTAATCCGGGTATCACTAACACTTCCGATCCTGAAGCGGATCAGGTCCAACCGGATCTAGCTGCGCTCCGCTATTTCGCGACACGGGGGATAATGCCCGGCTGCAGGCCGAAATCGCGCGGCTCCGTGCCCTGTATCCGACATGGGTTCCTCCGGACAATCCGTTATCAGTTCCAGTCAATCGTGACCGTCAATTGGAGGAGATGTGGAGGCTTTATGCGGAGGGGCAGTACGCCGAGGTGCGGAAGTCAGTCGCGGCTCGTCAAGCTTCTGAACCGTCCTGGCAGCCGCCACAAGACCTTCTTGAACGGCTTGACGTTGCTGAGACGAGAGCTCGTCTTGTCAACGCGTCGGATTCAAAGCAATTCGGGACCGTAGTGACGCTCGCAGCATCAACACCAAGTCTGTTGAACTGCGCAGACCCGGATGTCCTCTGGCGGTTGGCTGAAGCGTTCGAGCGTACGGAGCGGACACAACGCAGCCTCGATGTGTACCGATACGTCCTTCAGAACTGCACGGATCGGCAACAGCGGCTGGCGACCGCCCAGAAGGCTGCGGACCTCTTGCCTTACGATTCCTTTGTTGCACTCTTGTCATTCGAGAAGGACGAGGAATTTTCTACCGTTAGGAACGATCTGGTTCGCCGCCAGGTCGCTGACGCCAATCAATCTCCGGGAAGGGTGGTGGGACCTGACGTGCTCGCTCGTTTGAAGGAGCTGGCGTCAGAGGGGAGCGATACGTCCGACGCGCTCCTCCTCGGTTGGTACGGAATTCGCCATAACAACATGGCCGAAGCCGAGAACTGGTTCAGAATCGCGCGTGCACGAAGCGATAGCAGTTCTGCATCCCAAGGCTTATCGCTTGCTTTGATAAGCCGCGGCGCTGCGGCCGAAGCCGAGCAGGTTATGGTTGCTTGGAAGGATGACTCGGAAGAGGCGGGCGCGGTTTACTTGGCTGCCACCGCCAGCCTCCTGTCTCAGAATCCGCCGTTGAAACTACCAGACGATGTCTTGCAGCGAGATCGCAGCAGCCGCTTTCGACAAGAGGTATGTTCCGACAGCACAACTCCTTGGTTGGTATGCAAGGGCTTTTGGCCAACCGCAGACAGCTGCACGATGGTTTGAAACAGCTCTCAATTGGAAACCTGACGATGAGCCGTCAGCCTATGGCCTAGCGATCACTCGTCAGCAACTCAATGACCGTGTTGGAGTAGCAAAGATCCAAAACAGCTGGGCTGGAAGATCTGACCGTATCGCAAACCTGGGCTTGCTTGTGCCAAAGGCGACTAATGTTTCTGCCACTGAGCCCACCCTTTCAGAACTCGCGTCGGTTCCGCAGCGAGAAGTGCAAACGCGTCCCCAGCCGACCGCCCAGCTGTCACGACCACGCTCAGCGCCTGCGCCACATCGCAATTGCTTGGCGACAGGCAGTTCAGTGGGTATGTCGGCATCCGCGGCCCTCTCGCGGGGATGGTGCCTCATGGAACTGAACCGACCGATGGAAGCAGCTGAAGCGTTTGATACGGCGCTTTTGACAGGGGATGACAGGTCGCGTTCCGATGCCTCTTACGGTCAGAGCCTTGCGTACTTGAGGCTCGGTCTGACGAACAAGGCGGCAGTCGCCGCAGCCAAAGCCCCACAGCGGCAGGGAAGGTCGCTCGAACTGCAGCTGGCTATCCTAGCGGACCGCGCCACCTCTGCTTTCACTGCGGGACGGTTTCGTGAAGCGATCGTTTATTTAGACCAACGCGCTAGGTTCCAGCCCGAGGCGTCAGACCTCATGGTGTTGAGAGCCTACGCGCTGCAAAACCTTGGAGATAACGTTCAAGCGCTCAGGCTCTTCGAAGCGGTAGCGGAAACCGGAAATCGTGACGCGATCCGAGCGGCGGCGGATTTAAGGACATCGTTGCAATAATCATTATGATGATCCAGCCCAAAATTGTTACTTGATAATGGCGCTGCATCCAATGGTTGGTCGGGCACTGCGGCTTAGCCACTATAAAATCTAAGGAATTGGAAAATCAATTTGTCGGTGACGCTGTTCAGGGTAGGGGGGCATCTGTTCAATATGGTTCAAGAGCCCCGAAATTGCCAATGAGAGGCCAGACTGGATCAAGGCTTCCGAGATGGTTGGCCTTGACGCTGGGGTCCGTGCGGACGCTGCGCCAGCGGCATCAAAGCACAATGAAAGATCAACCAAATGTCTCCTGCACATGCATGAGGTCAGTGTATTCCCTCACGATCGCGATTTTTCCTTGTCGAATCTTGAAGAGGAAGAAATACGCGTTCTCATAGACTTTGCCCGACTTTGTGGTCGCGCGCGATTGGGCTTCGGCAGCCACACTGTCGCCCTCGCCCACCGTGTTGATGATCGTCATATCGAGACCGTTCGTGTAGGCCGAAAACATCTTGCGAAACATGCTGGCGGTCTCTGCTCGGGTCCTGGTTCCTGCGGATGAAAACAGGTGCGGCTTGCCGTTGACCCACCATGTGGCATCCTCGGTCATGGCATCAATCAATCCGTCCGTGTTCGACGTTTTGAAATGGTTGCAGAATTCTCGTACGATTTGCTTGTTGTCTTCTATGCTCATTGTTGTTTCACCACTGTCGAAGGATTGAATTCGGTCGGGGTACGGGTGGGCTTCGCCTGCAGCCATAGGCCTGATTGTGCTTTTCCGGCGTCAGCAGCCAGGGGATGATTTTCTCGCGCTTACTGATACCGGTCGAGAGTTTCAAAGGCCGAACTGGGTCTTGTCGCCGCGCCATCCGGTCGACTTCAAGAACTGCTCCCAAGAGAGCGTTTGCGGGTTCAGTCGACGGCTCCATTCCAAGTCGTGTTCTTTGCCGAAGTAGCCGTACTCGACAGCAAATTCGACCATGCCAATCAACTCGTCGACCAGAAGCTCGTTGGTGGCGAAACCCGGGAAGAATTTCAGAAGCTCTTCGCGCTTGAAAGCACTGCGGTACTCAGCTTTGACACCGGTGACGCGTTGGAATGTATCGACCATCTCGCGTGGAGAAAGGATGTCGCCGACGATCGGGAGTGTCTTGCCCTTGAATGTGTGAGGGTCGGAGAACACGGAAAACACCGCCGGGCCGGTCGCGGTAACAGGATCGACAAAGGGTGCACGGAAATCCTCCGGCAGGTAGATCGGCATCAGGAGTGTGTCGCCCTCCATCTGTGGCACATAGTATTCGAGCAGGTTGGTATAGAAGAAGGCCAGCGAGACGAACGAGTGCGTTATCGGGAGCGTGCGGATGTAGTCGGCGACGAGGGCCTTGTCGGTGAAGTGCGGGGTGAACTTTTTACCGCCGGAAATCTTCTCGACATTCTCGAGGGTAGAGAAAACGATGTGCCCGACGCCGGCCTCCAACGCCGCATCTGCCAGCTGCTTGCCGAGCACGAACTCGGCATTATCCTGCGGCAGGAGCTGCGGCGTCATAAGATATGCTCCGTCGGCACCCTTGAACGCCGCCACGAGGTCCTTCTCGTGGCCGAGGCCAAGCGGGGCGACAACGACTTCGGCACCGAGATCCGCCAAGCTGTGGGCCTCGGCAGAGTCACGATTGCGGGTGAGCGCCCGGACCCGATACTGTTTACTCTTGAGTAGCGTCGTGGCGACGCTGCGACCCTGCTTGCTGGTGGCGCCGACAACCGAGATCAGCGGCTTTTGTTCGGTAGACATTGGATTGGTTTCCTACTTTGGTCGCGCGGCTGGAAACGCGGCGCACCGTCTTTCCATATAACCCAAGTAAAGGTACGATGACCGTTGGTGAAGTACGTACAAAAAGCGCATGTAGTATCATGAATGATAGTATCCCTTTGAAACGCAAACGCCGCACGGCTCTCAGGACGGGCTGCGCTGTGGAAGCGACGATCTCTGTCATCGGCGGTGTGTGGAAACCGGTGATCCTCTTTCATCTGCTTGACGGCAAATTACGCTTCAATGCCATTTGCCGTCTTACACCTGCAGCGACGCCGAGAATGATCACACTCCAA
The DNA here is from genome assembly GCF_030323265.1 of Terrirhizobium terrae. Classification (GTDB taxonomy): domain Bacteria; phylum Pseudomonadota; class Alphaproteobacteria; order Rhizobiales; family Rhizobiaceae; genus Neorhizobium. The sequence continues at coordinate 403,811 of NZ_CP104991.1, read as the reverse complement.
CTCAGAGAATTGGAGTCCGATGGCATCATCAGCCGGATCATCTACCCCGAGGTGCCGCCAAAGGTGGAATATGAGCTCACCGAGTTGGGGCGGTCCCTGGCTCCGGTACTTGTCAGTATGTGCAAATGGGGGAGAAACTACAAGAACTCAGCGGGCTCCCAGTCGATGCGGGGGCATGTAGAAGCACGCTGAGGCAGGAGGCAATTCTTCACGAAAAGACCGCGTAGCTGCGGTCAAAGCATATTAGGTATTGTCCTTTGAAGACAGCGAGACTGTCCGGCTAGTAACCCCACCTTAGAGTAAAGCGAACGAAGATGGTCACGCGACAAGTCAAGAATGGCGATGCGGATGCGGTGCCCGACCCATCTGATCATCTGACATGAAGATTCCGGATAAGCGATACTCCTGCGCGTGCGGAAACGGGCCGACCGCTATACTCTTCCCCGCAACTTGAAAAAATCATTCGAAAGTTGGGTGACAATCTGACAACTCCCATTGATTAGTGCAGTGAGGTATCGGGCAGAATAGCATTCAAGTAACGCTCGTAAAATGCGGCCAGCCGATCAATCGCTTGATCCACGTATTCCGGCTTGTAGTACATGTCGTAATGACCGGCACCTTCCACCACCATGAAATCCTTCGCGCTGGTAGGCGCGAGGTCGAACAGACGTTGGCCTGACTCGAACTGGCCGGTGGTCCCCCGCCGACCTCCGACAATCACCTGAAGGGGCTGAGTCAGCAGATCGGGCACAAGGCTAAATGCGTCAAAGCTGAGAATGGGGCCATAGCTGACGAATAGCAGGCGGTTCGTTGAGTTCGGGTGGCGATATTGAGACTCACGGTAAAACCTGACAGCCTCGAGCACATCCGGCTCAGTTATGCCCGCGTTTTCGGCCTCCTTCAGACTATCGGGGATCCATGGATCCCGGCGCTGCTCGCCGCCAAGTGCCTCCGCTGTCCGCTGATTTGCCACGTCCGCAAGCGTTTGGCGATAGTCCGGCAGCAGGCGGCGAAGCGCTTCACCGATGTCGTTGGCAACAACCGTTCCCACTGCCCTAAAGCGGCGTTCGGTCAACGCAGCGCTGATAGCGTAGCCTCCGCCGGCGCAGATGCCGAGCAGACCGATCCGGTCAGAATCGACGTAAGACAACGTTGTCAGATAATCGACCGCGCAACGAAGGTCTTCGACGCGGGCGGCCGGATCCTCAAGGTCTCTCGGTTCGCCGCCGCTTTCGCCTTGATGGGACGGATCGAAGGCAAGAGCGACGAAACCTTTCTGCGCCAGATTACCCGCATATATAGCACCGATCTGTTCCTTCACGCTGCTTCCGGGCGTCGCCAGAACAATCGCCGGATAGGACAGGCTGCCATCGAACCCGAGAGGCAGATGCAGGTTGCCGGCAACTTCAATGTTTCCATTTTTGAATGAAATACGTTTCATGTCGAACTAACCTTTCTAACTCGGATCTTCGTACTCGTGGCTTCAGACCTTCATTACGACTCGCCCAAGAGGCTTTGCCGTCTCTGCGTGCTCATGCGCCGAGGCGGCATCCTTGAGTGAGAACGTCCGATCAATGACTACCTCCAAGCGTCGCTCGGCCGCGGCTCTCAGGAGGGTGTCGACCGTATCGTGCACCGCATGCCTTTCGAACAGGGCTCCCATGAATACGCCGTGCAGCGTTTGGTTGTTCTGCATCGGTTGCCAAAGATCGACGGCTAAACCGCCTCCCCTGCATTGCCGACGAAAACCAGCCGTCCTTCTGGCGCGAGCGCCAACAGCGAACTCTGCAAGGTCGACCCGACCGGATCGATGACGAGATCCGCACCCTTGCCACCCGTCAGCCGCCGAACCTCTTCAACCACATCCTGTTTGTGGCGGTCTATGAGATGTGCTGCACCGAGGGCGCTTAGGCGCGCCTGTCTTTCATTGCCACTGGCAACGGCGATCACCTTCGCCCCGGCCCGCTCTGCTAGCTGAACCGCAGCGATCCCGACACCACCCGCGGCCGCATGGATCAACACGGTCTCTCCCGCCCGCACCTCACCCTTGGTGATAACGCAGTGATAGGCCGTACCAAAGGAAATTGGCAGTACCGCCGCCTCGACCATGCTCAAGCCATCGGGGACTAACCATGTGCGCATTTCGGGCACGGCCCAGAGCTCGGCATGCGATCCCTGCATATTAAAGGCGGTCACCTTTTCTCCAACACTCCGGTGCTGCACGTTATCGCCGACTGCGACGATCGTCCCCGCGGCTGCGTAACCGACGATCCACCGGGTTTGGCCTTTTGTGGATCGGCGATTGATGAGGTCGCCGCCCTCGATGGATATAGCCTCCACAGAGATGAGTACATCGCCAGGTCCACAGACGGGATCCGGCATATCGACATATTCAAGAACGCCTGGAACACCAGGGGCGTCATAGACTGCAGCCTTCATCTGTTCTTCCTTTTCCGTCGCGGTACGGACTAACGATCCTTCACCGATAAACCCAGTTGGCAGCAAATAGCGCACTCCGCTCTATTCAATGAAGGATCACTCAGCGAGTGGGGCGGATCGCGGTCTTCCCACCCCTGCCACGGGCGCCATCTGCATTGAAGGGCGAACGCCCGTAGGTTATTTTAATCCTATGATAGTTGTTGCAGCGGTTCAGTTGCCCGCTTGAAGAAATAATGAAAGACGAAATGGGCTGGTGAAACGACCGCGACCAATTCCCAGCCGGCCTCACCAAGTTCGTTTATCTGCTGATTATCGAGTGTCTTGTCGACTGTCAGGTATTCCCACTTCATAACGCACCTCGTCTGATGTTGTAGCAGGTTGTCGGACACGTTAGGAGGTTGTCACGGCATCTTGGTGTGCGCAGACTGGCTCTTCCAATAGGTGTCGATGATGTTGCGACAGTTTCGAACGACTTGATCACCGACCTCCGGGTTTCCTCCTCGAAGCGTATCCGGATTGCCTCCGCAAAGGCGCACGAACGTCGCCTGCTGGACGGCAAACATGAAATACCCTTCACTCGTCGGCTCGAACTTTAAACCAGCGTCTTGCGCGTTCCTCGCGGTTTCGGCTGCCGCATCGGAGATGGCCCGCGACACCTTTTCAAGCATCGTCCGTTCGGCCGCTTGTTGGATTGCCAGGAAGGAGCGCTCTTGCGGTGTGGGAATGGGGCAAATGTCTTCGGTCTTCATCTCATTTTCCTTCCCAGTCAGAGGGGTCTGATAGAATTGACGATGTTGCTTGCAATAGTCATATGGGTGGTCTTTGCATCGCTAATGCAGCCGTGATAGGTGCCGTCATTCTAGGATGGCGGTGACACGTATCTCAATTCGCATGGCAGGGAGCCCAAGCGATTCGACGCCGGTCTGAGTCCAAATCGGTGCTCGATCGGGCATGTATTCGCGGAAAAGACCGGCAATCGTTTCGTTCACGATCGCTGGGAAGCCTCCGACGTGATAAGAGTTGACATGGACGACGTCCTTCCAATCCGCGCCAGCCGTGGCCAGCGTTCGCCGGACATTCACGAAGGCTGTCTCGATCTCGGTCACGATTGAATCCGGGATTTCAAGTTCATCATTCCATCCGCCTTGGCCGGAGATCTCAACGCGATCACCTATCTTGAGCGCTTGTGAAAAGTGCAAAAGATCATGGAATTTCTGCCCGTACCCGGGTGTGACGAAAAGTTCAGGCTTTGCCATTACGGTCTCCAGTTGTGAGGTTGGTTTTGGAGATGGCGCCCACCAAGAAAGACCGCCCCGTCACGGCCGGGTCCTTAGCGGGTACCATCACTCCGTCAAGCTCTTGCCCGGCAGATCAGGCGATCGCACCGCCGTCTGCGGTTAGAATGGCGCCCGTAATGATACTTGCGGCTGGACTTGCGAGGAATACGACCGCGTTCGCAATTTCCCGCGGTTCGCCATAACGTCCAAGGGAGGTCAAGCTTTTCTGGAGCTCTGAAGCTGGTCCGTCCGCCGGGTTGCTTTCCGTATCAGTAGCGCCGGGTTGTACCATATTAACGGTGATACCATTCGGACCAAGTTCACGCGAAAGGCCGCGCGTGAAGGATGTGAGTGCTGCTTTAGACATGGCGTAGGGTGTAATGCCGGGGAACGGTACTCGCTCACCCAGAGCCGAGCCGATTGTGACGATACGGCCGCCTTTGCCGAGATACGGGATGACGGCCTTCGCGAACAGGACCGGAGCTCGCACGTTCACATCCATCAACGTCTGATATGCAGAAACATCAAGGTCTGCGATCATGCCGCTGTGGCCAATCGCAGCGCTGTTCACAAGGATGTCCAGCCCGCCCAAAGCGGAGACGGCCTCGCTTACGGAGTTGGCAATTGCCTCTGGGTCGGCACTGTCAGCCTGGATCGCAGCCACACGGCGCCCCAACTTTTCGATCGCTTCCGTTACCTTTGAAGCCTTTTCAGCGGAGCGTTGATAGGTGAACGCGACATCCGCGCCATTTTCCGCAAGCGACAACGCGATTGCAGCACCAATGCCTCGCGAGCCGCCGGTTACTAATGCTCGTTTGCCTTCAAGATTGATCATATTTCTGTTCCTTTCTTTCTAAATGAGTTGGTGTGTTTCAGGTCGTCTGCGAAATTGCCGAAGCGGCGAACCGAGGGAGCAACCAATATTTCGTGGGGCTTCTGGCATTCTGTAGGTCCGGGACGCGCCAATCTCTGTTGCGTAAGCTGGAACGCTGGGACAGGCTAATACGACCCCTGTGTTCCTGCGAAGTTTCCCAATTGTCTATCTTTGGTTGATCCTAGAGCCGGACTTGACTGGTTGACTGTGTGCCGAGCTCAAACGTGTCTGATCAGGAAGCTCTGGATGAACTGAGCGATCTCATCAGCATGTGTTTCCAAGGAAAAATGCCCGGTATCGAGCAGATGGACCTCCGCGGCGGGTAGGTCACGCTTGTAGGCCTCGGCACCCGCCGGGACGAATGCTGGATCATGTCGGCCCCAGACCGCCAGGAACGGTGGTTGATGATTCCGGAAGTACGTCTGAAATTCCGGATACCGGTCGATGTTTGTCCGGTAGTCGAGGATAAGATCGAGTTGAATGTCTTCCGCTCCCGGCCGCGACATGAACGCGATGTCGAGTTTATAACCATCAGGCGAAAGGCGCTCCGTTGATGTACCGGTGCGGTATTGCCAGTTCTCGATCACCGCAGGAGATAAGGATGCCCGACATGCCTCTCTGTTTTCGTCGGAGGGGTCCCTCCAATAGGCCTCCCACGCGGTCCACTCATCGCTGAACCCTTCGGTGTAGGCGTTGCCATTTTGGCTGATTATGGCGGTGATCCTCTCTGGATTGGCAATTGCCATCCTGAACCCGACCGGTGCACCGTAGTCGAACACGTAAAGTGAAAAACGGGTGAGGCCGAGCGCCTCCGTAAACCCAGTGATGACATCGGCGAGGTTGTCGAATGTGTAAGCAAAATTACCACGTTGAGGCGAGGTCGTTTGACCGAACCCGGGAAGGTCAGGTGCGATGACGCGGTATCGATCTGCCAGTAGCGGGATCAGATCACGGAACATGTGGCTGGAGGATGGAAAGCCGTGGAGCAGAAGAAGGACCGGCGCGTCTCTTGAGCCAGACTCTCTGTAGAAAACCTCGACGTCTTTTACCTTTTGCGTTTTGTAGCTTACGGCCATGCTAGAACTCCTTCTGAAAGGTCTTGGCAAACCAACAACAGACGATACATGCAAAATACGACCGAACGGTCGGTTGTCAACCCTTGGAGGGTGGTGTATGAGGCATCGGAAGCTTGGCTCGGAGAAACCGCATGAAAGTTATGAGAGAAACAATTGTATCGACTGCGAGGGAATTGTTTCGCTCGAAAGGCTACGCCGGCGCGTCGATGAATGATCTCGCGGATGCCGTGGGTCTGAAGAAATCATCGCTATACGTCCGCTTTCCCAACAAGGAGGCTCTCGTTCCGGCAGTACTCGATCTTACCTTGCAAGAAACATTCTGTCAGAGAGACCCAGGCTCTGGGCAATGGGATGATGAATTTGTCGAGGTCATCGAGCTAATTGCGACCACTCTTACTGATCGCGGCCGATGTGTGGGCCTTCACTTAGCTTACGGTACAAGTGACGAGACCCCGATAGCCAAGGATGCTGTTCGAGCGTTTTTCCAAGCGCATCGCGATCATTTGTCGAGCATCTTGTCACGCGCCATGCCTGTTGATGTCGCTCGCGAAATCGCGACCGACACGTTAGCCCGGTTGGAAGGTGCCACGGCTTTTGTTGCGATATTCGGCGAGGCCGATGCCATGAAACGAGCGGTTCGCCTATCCATCGAAGAAGCCAAAAATGCTGCTACCGCGAAGTCACCGTCGAAACGATAGCTTTTGAGCCTGTCGGCTATCGCATTCGCTACCACACTGAGAATATCGGTCCGTCAGTCGAGAAGCTTAGGGCGACCGGGGCGTCTGATCTTAAGTCAATATGAAGCCCAATCCCCTGAGGTGGAGGAAAATGATGCCCATTTGTGCTTACGTCGAGATGGCCGATGGCTTGCAGCCGCTTGGTCCAGCATGGGAGCAATTTTCCAAAGCTGTTGCCAGGTGCCGGCCCGATATACTGGTGATGAATGAAATGCCTTTTGGTCCGTGGCTGGCTCGAAAGCATGATTTCGCCAACGAGGACGCAAGGCACAGCGTTGAGATTCATGAAGCTGGAATTACGGGTCTCGCCGCGCTGAACCTTCGGGCCATAATAACAAGTCGCCCAATCCTCCTCGCCGGCCGCCTTGCGAATGAGGCGATCGTCATCGAGGACGGCCAGGTTCGCCCCTTGCATACAAAAACCTACCTTCCGCAGGAGCCGGGTTGGTCCGAAGTGTCTTGGTTCAATCGAGGCGATGGACGCTTCAACATCCAGAATATCTGCGGTCTAGGTGTAGGCGTGCTCCTTTGTACCGAACTCATGTTCAACGAACATGCTAGACACTATGGTCGATGTGGAGCCGATTTGATCGCCGTTCCTCGGGCAACCGGCTCCGCCCACGACAGCTGGATAACTGCCGGCAAGATGGCCTCACTCGTCTCTGGGAGTTATGTCGTCAGTTCGAACAGGGTTGGGCATTCTGCGGACGGTCCACGCTTCGGCGGAGGCGGCTTCGCTATCACTCCCGGGGGCGATCTGGCTGGACGGACAGGAACCGGTTCTGCCATCATGCAAGTCCACATTGATCCACAGGTTTCAGCCCGCCAGCGGCGGAGTATCCCTGTTACGTCGACGAATTGCGTGACGCTGTCGGCAACGAGGCCCCTGACAAGGGTATTTAGTTTTCAAAAACTCAGTCGCCATAGTTCTCGGCGGTAGTGCCACTACAATGACTGCAACGTCGTCCGTTTTCCCCATTATTGGGAGGACTCGTTTCTGTCTGCTAGATCAGGTCTTACCTGACCGGTTGATCGCCAGGAAATGGCGCACGACCGGCTTGTCGGGACCCTTGTGATAGGTCAGAAGCTCGCCCTGCATATCGGCATCGGCATTCGAGACCCGTCTGTGTTGACGCAGGTGCTCGGCCCAGGATCTCGACCATGAACCATTCGACTATCTTTTGCGGATCGGCGCTGTCCTCTGTCACGCCCCATCCATAGGCACCGTCGCGTCGTCTCTCGTGGGAGAGCCGATCGATCGCATGCAGGAACGCGGTACGATGATGCTTTTCGACATGGTACTCGATGAGGATGAGAACGGGGCCGCGATCATGGGCGACCGGTTCGGCGACGAGCGGTTCGGGCCAGTGGTTGGACGGGACCATGTCGGCGTCACCCGCCGGCAGTTTCAGGCGGTGCATAACGAGACCGGCGATGGCGAGGCCCGCAGCGCCGATCAACAGCGTGGCGGGCACGCCCGCCGCTTCGCCGATCGCACCCCAGCCGATGCTGCCAGCCGTCATCGCACCATTAAAGACGGTGAGATAAACAGCGAGCCCGCGGCCGCGCACCCAGTTGGGAAGGACGGCCTGTGCCGTGCCGTTGAGGGTGGTTAATGCAGTGATCCACGCGCTGCCCAGAAACATAAGGGCGATGATTGCGACCCATTTGGGAGGAGCGAGCGACAGAATGGACATGACGACCGCAGTGGTCAGCGCGGCCGCGAGCAGAAGCCCGTCCGGGCTCAGCCGTTCGCGCAGTTTCGGCATGATGAAGGCACCAGCGATCGCACCGGCCCCGACCGCACCGAGCAGGATGCCGTAGAAGCCTGCATCCCCGCCGAGCAGTTGCCGCGCGACAAGCGGCAGGAGAGCCCATACGGCACTGGCGAATGCAAAGAAGATCGCCGCCCGCAGGAGCACGACATGCAACGGCCGGCTGGAGCGAGTGTATCTCAGCCCTGCCCGGAAGGCACCGAGAAAACCTTCGGCCAGCGCATCATCGGCGTTCTTTGGCCGCGGCCACCAGATAAGCGCGGCGATGACCACAAGATAGCTGGCGACATCGGCGCCATAGGTTACGCCCGCTCCGAAGGCGGCGAGCAGCAGGCCGCCGACCGCGGGGCCGATTGACCGGGCGATGTTGATGCCGAGGGAATTAAGGGCGACGGCGCTTTTGACGTCCTCGCGCTTCACCAGCTCAGGCACGATTGCCTGCCAGGTCGGTCCCATCAAGGCCGCGCCGACCCCGCCGAGGAAAGTGAGGCCGATCAGCGCGCCGACCGACAGCATTCCAGTCTGCGCGAGGACCATGAGCGTAATGCTGACCGACGCCAGCAGGAGCTGGATGGCGATCAGGAACTTGCGGCGATCGAGAATGTCGGACAAGACACCGGCGGGGATGGCGAGCAGGAAGATCGGCAGCGTGGCGGCTGCCTGAACCATCGCCACGGCAGCCGGCGATGCCGAGAGATCCGTCATCAGCCAGGAACTGGCGACGTCGCGCATGAAACTGCCGGTGTTGCCGAGCACAGTCGCGGCCCAGAGAACGGCGAAGACGGGTTGGGCGAGCGGCGCGAAACTGCCGCGCGGGGCGCTTGCGGCGCTCACGGCCTTGCATCCCTGTCGAGATCCATCGCCGTGACGAGGAGGAATGCGCCGGCGAGCCCGATATGCTCGAAGAACGAATTGGTTGCCATCATCCGCTCCATGCCCGGTGCCATTTCCCAAAAGCGAACGGCGATGAAAGTGGCGAGGAGCGTGAAGCCGGCCAGTGCAAGCGCGCCTGCCCAGCGCAGGAAGCCGGATATAACCATGGCGGAGGCGACAAGCTCGAATACGATCACGGACACTGCGAAGAAGGTCGCCGGATGCAGGCCGAAATGGGTCATCTCGGCCAGTGCGCCGTCGAAATCGAAGATCTTGGTAAGCGGTCCCTGGATATAGGCGGCGCAGAGGGCAACAAGCGCCGTGGTGCGAGATCGGCGAGGCGGAAAGGAACCGGGGAGGCAACAAGCCGGCGCGCCTTCTGGATGGAAAGTGATCTGTCATCTTTGCTTCTCTTAAAATGTCCTGCCGGCGCAAACCGTCGGTGTCAGGAGCGGCGATGGTCGAAAAATTGGCTTCGACAAGTGACTAAAAAAATGGAGATGCAATTCTGTCGCTAGCGGTCGATGCGGGATGGGCAGTCTTCGCCACTGCCCATCCGGTTATTGCCAGTCTTTAAAACGCCCAGCAGGAGCAGCCGAGGGCGCCGAAGAAACCTTTCAGATCCGCGACCGGCAGTTTCGAGGTCCAGGCACCGGCGTGATCGTGACCATGGACGCCGCAATCACTGGCGCAGCCACATGTCGAAATCGCCGTGCGGCGCAGCGAGTTTCGGCCAGCGCCGTCCGGCTCGCCCCAGGCGGCGTAACCGCCGAATGTGCGCACAGGCGACCAGTCCGGCATTGCGGGCGGCACGTCGTTTTCGTCGAGCGCCCTAAAGGCACCGGCGCCGTAGACGATCTTACCGCCGACCATGGTGAGATCCGAGGTCAGGAAGGATATCTCGTCCTCGGGGCACGAGAAGAAATCCTTGTCCGGCACGATCAGATCGGCGAACTGTCCTTTCTCGATTCGCCCCTTCTTGCCTTCCTCGTTGGAGAACCAGGTAACTTTTTCGGTCCACATCCTCAGCGCCGTCTCCCGGTCGAGGCAGTTGGCGCGCGGATATAGCTGCATGCCGCCGATAGTCTTTCCCGTGATCATCCACGAGAGCGAGACCCAAGGGTTGTACGAGGCGACACGGGTGGCGTCGGTGCCGGCGGAGACGTGCACGCCCTTGTCCAGCATCTTGCGAGATCGGCGGCGTGGCTTCGGCGACGCCATGGCCGTAACGCTCGACGAAATATTCGCCCTGAAAAGCCATGCGGTGCTGGGTTGCGATGCCGCCACCGAGTGCGGCTATGCGATCGATCGACTTATCCGAGATGGTCTCGGCATGGTCGAAGAACCAGTTCAGCCCCTCGAAGGGAATATCCTTGTTGACCTTCTCGAACACATCGAGCGCGCGCGTAATCGTTTCGTCATAGGTGGCGTGCAGGCGCCAGGGCCAGCGGTTCTCGGCAAGGATGCGCACGACCTCCTCGAGTTCGCCCTCCATTTCCGGCAGCGCGTCGGGTCTGGGCTGACGGAAGTCCTCGAAGTCCGCAGCCGATGCCACGAGGCTTTCTCCCGCACCGTTGTGGCGGAAATAATTGTTGCCCTGCTTGTACTTGACCGATGACGTCCATTTGAGAAAGTCCGCCTTTTCCTCCTTCGCCTTCTGAGGAAACAGATTATAGGCGAGACGCACCGTCATCTGACCTTCGTCTGATAGCGTCTGGATGACCTGGTAGTCGTCCGGATAGTTCTGGAAACCACCGCCGGCATCGACGACGCCGGTGACGCCAAGCCGATTGAGCTCGCGCATGAAGTGGCGGGTGGAGTTGATCTGGTAGTCGAGTGGCAGCTTCGGCCCCTTTGCCAGGGTCGCATAGAGAATGGTCGCATTGGGTGTGGCGATCAGCATGCCCGTCGGATTGCCGTTGGCATCGCGGCTGATCTCGCTGCCTGGCGGGTTCGGCGTATCGCGCGTGTAACCGACTGCGCGAAGCGCCGCACCGTTTAGCAGTGCGCGATCGTAGAGATGCAGCAGGAAGACCGGTGTATCGGGGGCGATCGCGTTGATCTCCTTGAGCGTTGGCAGGCGCTTCTCGACGAACTGCTGCTCGGTGAAGCCGCCGACGACGCGCACCCATTGCGGTGCCGGCGTGATCGCCACCTGTCGCTTCAGCATGTCCATTGCATCGGCAAGCGATCGCACACCGTCCCAGCGCAGCTCCATGTTGTAGTTCAGGCCACCGCGAACGACGTGCGTATGATTGTCGATCAGACCGGGCAGCACGCGCTTGCCCTTAAGGTTGATGAGTTTGGTCTGAGGCCCGGCCAGACGCATGATGTCGCCATCTTCCCCCACTTCGAGAAACAAACCGTCCTTGATGGCGACGGCGCTCGCGCTCGGATTGGCCCGATCGAGGGTGGTGACCTGTCCGTTGTGAAGGATGATATCGGGATGAATGGCGGCGGCTCCAGTTTCCACAAGATCGGCGGCATGAGCCGATGAGAAGAGCGATGGAAAGGCGAGGCTGGATGCTGCGCCGAGAAGGGTCCTGCGTGTGGGCATCAGCTGTTCTCCTTTTTGGGGCGCGTCTGGCGGCCGGCGATCTCGGCGCTGCCGTGATTGCCCTTCGGCAGATGGCCGAACATGTGCGGCTTGATGTGATCGAGCCACGAGACCGCCGCGGGCTGCCTGCCCCAGATCGTCTTCGCAAGCGGGACGATCTGTTCGCCGATGAGAATGCCGAGCAGTCCAACCAAAGCTATGACCGGCGGTGCTGGCGAGCGGACACTGAGCAGGCTATAGACGACGCCGACGAGTAGACCGGCGCCAAGCGACAGAAGATAGACTTTCACTGAAGACCTCCTTCAACGGCGAAAGCCGCTCCGACAGGGGTTGTCGGAGCGGTTGGATCAGGCGTTAACGTGCAGCCGGGTTCGGGCCGATCCGATTGCCGTGCTTGACGCGCTCAGCGCCGCCATGGACGTGGGTGACGGCGTAATCGATGCCCATGCCGTAGGCGCCCGAATGTTCGCGCACCAGCGAAGTGACGGCGTCATAGGTGTCCTTGTGGGCCCAGTCGCGCTGCCATTCGAGCAGAACCTGCTGCCAGGTCACCGGGATAACACCGGCCTGCACCATGCGATCCATCGCGTATCTGTGTGCGTCGAGTGAAGTGCCGCCCGAAGCGTCCGCGACCATGTAGATCTCGTAATCCGGCACATCGTGGAGTGCTGATAGCGCGAAGGTGATGTTGCAGACCTCGGTCCACAGACCGGCGACAACGATCTTCTTGCGGCCACCGGTCGCGTTCTTCGCCAGCGCATCGCGGACATTCTGGTCGTCCCACGAGTTCATCGAGGTCCGCTCGAGAATATCGTGTTCCGGGTAGACAGCAAGTAGCTCCGGAAATGTGTTGCCGGAGAAACTGTCCGTTTCGACCGTTGTGATCGTCGTTGGAATGTCGAAGATCTTCGCAGCCTTGGCGAGGCCGACAACGTTGTTCTTCAAGGTCTGGCGATCGATCGACTGCACGCCGAACGCCATCTGCGGCTGTTGGTCAATGAAGATGAGCTGAGAGTTTGATGGAGTTAGCACCTGCAGAAAGTTTGCCATCTGGATATCCTTACATTCAGCCACGGCGAAAGGCGCCGCCCAGCCTAAGTGGCCATCGGTTGAAAGCTGCTCGGCACGAACCTTGGCAGCAATTTGGATCATGATTGGTCTCTTCGGCGCTACATTCCAGAAACTTGCCGAAGTTTGGTGAGGTCGCCCTTCAACGAAATGCCGCTCCGACCGCCATCATATCGGGTGACAGATACCGGGCGAGGCGGACCTACCCTCAGACGGTGATCTCGGACCCGTCCGGGTTCGCTTTGATGGAATACTCGCCGCCATCTCTGAAACTGCGGACGGTTGCGAAAGTATCTTCCATAAATTGCACGTAGGACAATTTGCCGTCCTCGCCGCGCGCCAGAACGGAAAAGGGCGACGTCACCGTTTTACCCAGAACGTTCGATGTGTAGGTGAAGGTGCCGAAGATCGCCGCGCCGTTCTTATTTTCGAAACTGTCCTGGATTTCGAAGTTGTCTGTCGTCCAGTAGCGGCCGACATCGATAAAAGTCTGAACCAGTCCTTCTGTGCCTTCGTTGGTACCGGCCCAGGGCATGATCCGATTAAGCTCCGGGTGCTCATAATTCAGTGAAACATAAGTGAAATCGTCTGTCGTGAATTGTTTGACGAAATCCAGGTCGGTCGGGTTTGACAGGATCGACTGCAAAACCGCTAAAGGCGAAGCCGGAGAGGCAGGCTCGGCTTGTGACAATTGATTGGCGTGCAGGTTCGTGGACATCGTATTCCTCCGTTTGAGTGACATTTGTCAGCGCAGCGCCAAGCCCGGCTTGAGCGCGATATGCTTGTGTTCGATGAAATCGTCCAGCGCAGCCAGACCGTTCAGGCGGCCGAGACCGGACTGCTTGAAGCCGCCTTCCTCGGTGCTGTCGTAGACCTTCGCCCAGTCATTGATCCACACCGACCCCGCCTCAACCGCCTGCGCCACGCGCAGCGATCGATCTACGTCGCGTGTCCAGATGCTGGCCGACAGCCCGTACTCATTGTCATTAGCAAGTCGAATCGCTTCCTCCTCATCGGCGAAGCGCTGTATCGTGAGCACCGGCCCGAATGCTTCCTCTTGGATGATGGCGAGGCTGTTGTCCGAAACCTCTAGAAGGGCAGGGCGGAAAAAGGCTCCGTTCGCAAGCGGGCCGGCTTTGATCGGACCGCCTCGCTCGACTACTTTGGCCCCGGCACCGATCGCCGCCTCAACGACACGATCTACCCGCTCCACATTGGCCCGATCGATCAGTGGTCCCATGTCGCTGGATGGGTCCGCGGCGGGACCGATCTTGACGTTTCGTAACCGATCGGCCAATCGGTCGCGAACAGCCTCGTATTTTCCATTCTGCACGAGCAAGCGAGAGCCGGTCATGCAAAACTGGCCACTGAAGACCGTCAACGCTTTCTCCAAGACAGGCAATGCGGCATCCAAATCTGCATCATCGAAGACGATCATCGGCGTTTTGCCGCCGAGTTCCATTCCGAAGCGCTTAAGGTACTTCGCTCCCGTACTGCTGATGGCGCGTCCTGTATGGGTCGAACCGGTAAAACTCACGACCGGGACGTCCGGCGAGTCCACGAGATATGCTGAGCCTTCCGGGCCGCTTTCGAAAAAGAGATTGATCACGCCGTTCGGCAGGTCTTCTGCTTCGGCCATGACCTCCGCCATGACGCTTGCCGTTTGCGCCACCTGACTTGGAAGCTTGATGACCGTGGTGCAGCCGGCAGCAAGCGCGGGGGCGAGCGACCGGATCGTCAGGATGACCGGAGAGTTCCAAGGTGCAATGACCGCCGCGACCCCCATCGGCTGCCGAAGGATCAGGGAGATGCTGCCAGGCTTTGGCGTAAGCGCCCTGCCGCCCTCGACGAGAGCCGTTGCCGCCGAGTAGCGGAGCTTACTCGCGACCATATCCAACTCGAATTCGGCTTCTGCCTTTACCTTGCCGTTCTCCAACGACAGAATCGCGAGCAGTCTGTCGCGATTGCGCTCAAAAGCGCAGGCCAGTTGATCAAGCACTCGAGCCCGCAATTCATGGTCATGAGGCCAGATGCTTTCGCGGAAGGCTTTAGAGGCCGCCGCGACGGCCAGTTTCGCGGCCTCTATTCCGTAGTCAGGAAAGTACCCAATAACATTATAAGTTGCAGGGTCGATCGACTCTTTCAAGTTGCCTTCTTGGCACTGAGAGCCATTGATCCAATTGAAAGCTTTACGGGTCGATGCGTTGACTGGCACAAATGTCATAATCAAGTGTCCTTCCATTCACCGGGCTGTCGGGTCGCCGGGCCAGCGCTAATCGCAGCATCAGAATCGCGTTGCTTCCCCAAACAAGCGGACTGGAGGCATTCTGCCAATTTAGTTGAGATCGTACGTTGCTCATCGTGCGGCTTGGGTCGAATTTTGCGGTACATTGCTTCTGTTAATGCGTGATTGGTGAAGCTTGTCCAGCGGCAGCTGCCGCAGTTGCTGGACAAGCCTCACCAGGGCGCCGGGTAGGGGCACTTTCGCAGTGACCTGTATCGCGAATTTGCGTGGCGAGGTACGAGGGACAGATCATCAGCGAAGTCCCTAATACGCGGACATTGATGGCAGACGGGAGCACCGCCGCTCCCTGAGAGCAACCACGACAAAGCGCCGACATTTTACCGTCGGTGGTTTATCCTTGTGTCAGGCGAATAAGCGTCAATTTTCTGGTGACTGGGCGACGCTGCGAAGGATCTCGCTACCCTTCACGTCATATCTTGATTCACCCCGAAAAGCGCGGCGGTAGTCTGACAGCGTGCTACCTCGATGCCTCCGGAAGACGCGCGCTAGCACCTTTTCGGAAGAATAACCCACTTTCGTAGCGATGGTGGAGATTGGAACTTCAGTCAACTCAAGCAGCTCGCAAGCTCGTTCTATTCTGAGCTGCGTGAGGTAGGCCTGCGGTGGCATCCCAACAGTTTGTTTGAACATGCGCGCGAAATGAAAAGGCGAAAGCCGCGTTTCGTTTGCAAGGTCATCGAGGCTGATGTCTTCCGCCAGTCGCGCTTTCATCATGTCAACGCAGCGATGTTTAGCCCAGGGAGCGAGACCACCTCTACCAACCTTTATTGGCTGGCCACCTAAGCGGCAAAGCTCAGCAAGAATTTCGCAACCGGCAGCTCTGGCTAGCAAACGAGATGGTGCTCCCTCTTGATCGCATATCGCCCACAGGCTGCGAAATGTGGTTTGGAGCAGAGGCGAGGAGAGGGTTCCGCCATAAATCCCCGCGCGCTCGAATGAGAACCCGCCATCAGTGGCCTCGTCTATCACATCCCGCCACTGGGCCATGGGGAATGACAGGCTTCGAACCTGATGACTTCTGTTCAGCATAATTCTGTTGGCAAAATCCGGCGCGGATAGAAAGAAACTTTGCGCGCTACTGCTCACATCAAATTGCCCGCCTCCCATATCGCCGCTTACGCGATTGCCGCCAAGCACATCTTGATACAGTACAAGATCCGGCACGGACGGATGCGACATGTCGCCAGCTGGCGGCGCCGCCTCAAGCATGCTCAGAAGACCTCCGGGCGATTTTAGCGATCGCAAATAGTTAGAGAGCCTACCTTCGCTATACCATTGCGGGAAAGACGCATAAGTATGGGATGTCATGGTGTCATCTCCAGCTTATTCCCATTGCCTTCAAAACCGGGCGCCGTATTCGCGGCTTCGGCGTTGCCAATCTTGCGTTTCTTCAAACAACCCAAGAAACGCCCCTAAAGTGAGTTGGAAACACTCGAAATGCCCCGGTTCATAGGTGACCATTACTGCAATCGTCGGTGGTCGCGGCGGTAATCGGTAGGGGTCATATTCCAATGTTTGAGAAAAACTCGAGCAAGCACCTGGCTAGAGGAATAGCCAACTTCGAATGCTATTTCTGTAACTGGGAGATCCGAACACCGCAGGAGTTCACATGCTTTTTCCAAGCGTAGCTGCGTCAGAAAAAGCCGTGGGGAACTCCGACGCTCTGTTTAAACTTTCTGGAAAAGTGAAAAGGCGACAGCTTCACTTCCATTGCTAGCTCGACGAGGCTCAGATCTTCTGCGAGCCGCATCCGCATTATCTCTATGCAACGCCGTTCCGCCCAAGGCGCCAAGCCGCCATTTGAGGGGGAGAACGGGGCGCCGTTCAGTCGACACAACTCGGCCAGTATTTCGCATCCCGCAGCTTGCGCTAGCATTCGCGACGGTGCCCCGTCCTCGTCGCCTAGCCGCCATAGCTGGCTGGATATCGAATGGATCAAGGGTGAGCGGAAGCATTTACCGTTATAGAGCCTCGAGCCCATTAGCGAGAAGTTGCGATCTGCAGCCCAGTCGACCACCATTTGCCAGTAATCAAATGAAAAAGCGAGCGCGCGAGTGTGATGCTCGGTATCGACGGTAAGCTTGTAATCTGCATTAGGTGGAGCGAGATAGAAGCCTCGTTTGATGCTAGTCCCAGCGAAGGGACCGCCGCCAAAATCGCCGCACAAGTGTGCGCCGCCTACCAAATCTTGATTGAGGACCATACTCGGCAGCGCCATCCGAGAAAGATCCCCCTCGGCCGGATCGCCTCCACCATGTCAAGTTTTGTGCCTGCGGACTTTAATATCCGAATATGCGGAGCGACGCTGCCTTTTTTGATCCAGTCAGCCCATGTTTTAAAGGTCGGAGCGGTCATGACTTTTCCTTACGGGACTCAGTAGCTATGTGCTCAGAACCGCCGGCCACTTCGGCCGCGCCACGTCGGTGGTGAAATGTGTAGGATCACGACGGTTGACGGAATAGGGTTACATGTCTCATCATCCCGGACATAATGTCGTCAGTCCTCTCAATAGAGTCCCTTAGTGGCTTGGTCGCTTTTTCAGTTGCCGTGGAAACCGGGAGTTTTGCGGCCGCGGGGAGAAAGCTTGGGCTATCTTCATCGGCCGTTGGCAAATCGGTGGAACGGCTTGAAGCGCGGTTAGGGCTGCGATTGCTTAACCGGACGACACGGTCATTGGCTTTGACCGGTGAAGGTGAAGTTCTGAATAGATACGTCGCGCGCATTTTGAAAGATCTACAAGATGCGGAGCAAGAGCTTCATCTGCTTCAAGGTGCGCCGAGAGGTCGTCTCAAAGTGAGCGTACCGACCGTGTTGGGGCGCAAGGTCATCATGCCGGCGTTGAGGCATTTCCAGGCCAAATTCCCGGACATTACAACTGACATAGTTCTCGATGACGTGAAGGTCGACATCATTGAAGGCGGCTACGACGTGGTCCTGCGGCTTGGTGAGTTGGACGATTCTACGTTACGGGCACGGCGGATTGGCCCCCATACGTTCACCACCTGTGCATCTCCGTATTATCTTACTCGGTGTGGGATTCCGCAAAATCCGGCGGATCTTCAAAACCACGATTGCATTTTTTATCGTTTCCCGACGACCGGCCGTCCGGAGACTTGGGCGTTTAAGAGCTCCAGTCAGTTAAAGCCGATTAAACCGGCGATTATTTTGAACGATGGCGAGGCACTTGCATCCGCAGCGCTTGGTGGTTTGGGTATTGTTCAAGTACCAAGCTATCTCGTCAAAGAAGACATTGCGGCTGGCCGACTTCAACCCGTTCTCACAGATTACACAGAAGAGCGAGGCAGCGTTTCGCTTGTGTGGCCTCCGATGTCTGCACGGGCTCCAAAAGTTCGCGCTTTCATTGAGTTTATCGCTGAAAAGGTCTTCAGCGAGCTGTACTGATGAATACGATAAAGTGTTTCATATTTTGCAGTAAGACATCGCTATTGCCGCCAGTCCGCTGTGAACGCATCTTATGCCGCTTGGGATGAGGGACAGTTGGAGCGCCAGATGCAATCGATCAAGTTTCCCTAATAGTTGTTGGGCGATCGACGTATGTTTCATGAACATGCGCGTTATCAGGCGTTTAACGAGATGGTATCGCGCGTCGAGAGTTCGAATCTCTTATGTGGACGGCCCCCGACCCGCAAGATATTTCGATAATTTGATCTGATCGCTTGCGTCCATATGTCCGGCCTGTTGTTGCGCTCGCACATGAACGCTGGCCAAGATGGTTTCCGCGACACAGGTCCCAAACATCAAGGCGGCCTTGACGGGCCGAAGGGATTCTCGGGGTGTCCTGTGTCCCGGATCGATCGATCACACCATCTGCTATTATCTTGCAAGTTTAGTATTGCCTATACGCGGTGAAGATCAGGATGCAGTTGGTTCTTGCTTCCTAGTCTTCATGTGGCGCATCCCGTAGAAGCCGATGCCGATTGTGCGCTGTACGTTTCTCCGGAGACCATGAGTTTCCAAGCTATGCGCGCCATTTTGTTGGCAAGTGCGACAGCTGCCAGTTTAGGTGGCTTGCGCTTGAGCAGTTCCATCAACCAACGAGAGGCTTTTCCGGATCGCCGCGCGTGATGAATGACAGCGGTTGCTCCATTCACCAGGATGGCCCGTAGAGCCTCATCGCCAGCTCGCGTGATACCACCGAGCCGCAGCTTGCCGCCGGTCGAGTGATCTTTTGGCGTCAGCCCTATCCAAGCAGCGAACTGGCGACCAGATTTGAAGAGCTCCGGAGCGGGAGTTTTCATTATCAAAAGAGCCGAACCGATGGGTCCAATGCCGGGGATGGTGTTGAGGCGTATGCTGCGTTGGTCGTTACGCTGCCATGCCTTTACCTTGGCCTCCACATCCGCGATCTTCTTTTCCAGTTCAGCGTATTCCTCGGCCTGGCTCATAAATAATTCCTGTGCGAGCTCTGGCACAGTTTTGTCAGCTTTTATCTTTTCAAGCAGCATCGGAATATGTGCTAACCCCTTAGCTGCGGAAATGCCGAATTCGGTGGCGTAACCCCGTATAGCGTTAGCGAGTTGGGTCCGGTTAGCGATCAGACGGGTTCGGACGCTGATCAGCATGAGTGCTGCTTGGTCATCAACTGTCTTAACCGGAACAAACCGCATCGTTGGGCGGGCCATCGCCTCGCACAGCCCTTCGGCGTCGGCAGCGTCATTCTTGTTCCGCTTGACATATGGCTTGGCGAGTTGCGGCGCGATCATCTTCACCTCATGTCCAAATGAGGCGAGTAACCGCGCCCAATGATGGGAACCACCACAGGCCTCGATCGCGACCGAAGTTGGCGGGTTGGTCGTGAAGAAGTCGATCATCTCCTTGCGTCGCATTTTCTTACGCAAGACCGGCTTCTCTTCAGCATTCACGCCATGCAACTGAAAGACATGCTTTGACGTATCCATGCCAATACGAATAATCTTGTCCATGGGCGGCCCCTTCGATTGAGATCTTAACAGCTCATTCTGGCACATTTTGATGCCGTTCAGGGGCCGTCCACTCCAACATCAAGAGCTGCGAGATCCTGTCAGTCACGATTATGCATCAGACGGTCGCGCCGATCTCCTCGCTTGGACAGTGGTGCGATAGCTTGCGGCGAGATCATTGAATCGCTCTCCCTGCACCGAGATATGATTTTTCATGAGTCGGCTGATGGCCGACTCGTCTCCGTTGACAAGCGCCGCAAATATCTCCTGGTGTTCCCTAAGGGATTCACGCATGCGTCCCCGGACCAGAAGTTGTAGTCTGCGAAAGGGTGCAAGCCTCATATGAAGACGGTCCGCTTCTCCTGCGAGAAAGCGATTCCCGGAGGCTTCGTAAATACCGTTGTGGAAAGCATGGTTCGCTCGATAGTACTCCTCCGGATCATTCACCTCGAAAGCTCTTTCGCAAGCATGCAGCGCAGCTTCGATCTCCGCTTGCTGGATTGCCGACATTCTGCGGGCCGCGTAACGGCCGCAAAGCGCCTCAATCTCTGCCATGACGTCGAACATCTCGATCATGTCTTCTAACGTGGGGAACTTCACGAAGGCACCGCGGCGTGGTCTAATTTCCAAAAGACCCGACGCGGCAAGGGACTGAAACGCTTCTCTGAGGGGCGTTCTAGATACTCCTAGCCGCTCCGCAAGGCTGGTCTCATCCAACCTGGCACCGTCTTGAAAATCACCCTGGACGATCATTTTCTCGAGAGTTTTCCTCACCCGGTCGGTGGATTTATCGGCTTCCATAGGCTTGACCTGCATTTCAAAGATTAGAAATTGCATACAAGATTATTGACTTGCGATGCAAAAGACAATTAGTCTTTGCAGATCCGCAAATTGATGTCTTTGGGAGGAGGCTAGATATGCGTAAAGCTGGAATTTCGGCACTTGCTGCTGTTGCTGTTGGGTGCTTGTCGGCAGTAGCGACAACACATGCCACCGAGTTGCGATTATCCCACCAGTTTGCGCCAGGAGATGTGCGCCATAAGGTTGCTCAAATGGTTGCCGACGACGTCGCGGCGGCTAATGTCGATCTGACAATCAAAATATTCCCGTCGAGTTCTCTGTTTAAGGCGACCGAACAATACCTGCCCCTCAGCCGCGGGCAACTAGATATGACGGTGTTTCCGCTGTCTTACGCGGGAGGACAACGACCAGAGTATAATCTGACGTTGATGCCGGGACTGATCAAAAGTCACGATCATGCCGCTCGCATGAACACATCTCCATTCATGGCGGAGATCGAAAAAGTCATGAACGAAGATGATGTTATGACGTTGGTTCATGGCTATCTAGCGGGTGGGTTCGCTACCAACGGCAAGTGCATTCGAAAGCCTGAAGATGTTAAGGGGTTGACTGTCCGTGCCGCGGGGAAGGGGTTTGAAGAGATGCTTCAGGCCGCTGGTGCGTCGATCTCCTCAATGCCATCAACCGAAACCTACAATGCGATGCAACAGAACGTCTTGCAGGCTCTTAACACATCGTCGTCTTCCTTTGTTTCTTTTCGGCTGCAAGAGCTCGCCAAATGCTACACCCCCGCTGGCGACGTCGCTTTGTGGTTCATGTATCAGCCGCTGATCATGAACAAGACGGCGTTCGAGAATCTGACGCCGGAGCAGCAGAATGCTCTCCGCGAGGCCTCGAAGAAGGCGGAAGCATTCTATCTGGATGGGGCGAAGAAGGATGACGTGGAA
The DNA here is from genome assembly GCF_030323265.1 of Terrirhizobium terrae. Taxonomy (GTDB): domain Bacteria; phylum Pseudomonadota; class Alphaproteobacteria; order Rhizobiales; family Rhizobiaceae; genus Neorhizobium. The sequence continues at coordinate 382,142 of NZ_CP104991.1, read as the reverse complement.
TCGGAAAAGGTCTTCCGCGCCGCCGGCGTTGAAATTGCCGAGATGACGGAAGAGGATTTCGCGGCTTGGAAGTCGCTTGCTGAGAAATCCTCGTATGAGAATTTCATTAAGCAGGTTCAGAGGGAAAAAGCTCCTCGATATGGCGCTTTCGGTTCAATAATCGCCGCGCCAGCGGCAGATCTCCGGTCCCTGACTTTACGTTCAAGATACGCCACGCCTGCAGAAGTTATCTTCCTCTGCTTCTCGCAGACCCATGACCTGAAGGATCATAGATGTCCCAGTCAGTCGCCCCTTTGCCTGCCAAAACACCCGGCAACATGTTCGTTCGCACTGTTCACGCAATCTCGGAAGTTTGCGGTTGGGCGGCTGCGGCCATGACCGTAATCGCTCTCTTTATCACATGTCACATGATCTTCGTACGGTCGGCTCTTGGCCAGTCCACCATCTGGCAGACCGAAGCCGTCATCATCATCGTGATTGGGGCTACCGCGATTGGATTGCCTTACGTGCAGAAAATGCGAGGCCATGTGAATGTCGATCTCGTGCCTCTCATGCTTCCGCCTCTTGGGCGGCGTATCCTCGCCTACACGGTCCTCGCCGTGACCATGGCGGTCATCGCACTAGTGACCTGGTACTCTTGGGAGATCTGGCATCAAGCCTGGCTGCGAAACTGGAAATCTTCGACCGTTTGGGCGCCACCGCTGTGGATCGCCTATCTCGCGCTGCCGATCGGCTTTGGGCTTCTTCTGCTTCAGCTGCTCGCAGATTTCGTCTCCCTTGTGACGGGTGCCGATGCCCCGTTCGGCGTGATGGAGACGTAGATGGATCCTCTGACAATCGGTCTTTTAGTGGCTGTCACGACGATTGCCGTTCTGTTTTCCGGAATTTCGGTCGGCGTTGGCCTGCTGGTCGTTTCCGCAGGCTTCCTGTTCATGTTCGACGGCTTGCGTTCCGTCGAAATGCTTCCCGAAATATTCTACGCCGATCTCAACAGTTTCACGATCCTCTCGATACCCATGTTCATCATCATGGGGGCCGCCGTCGCATCGACTCGCGCAGGCGCGGATCTCTTCGAAGCCATGGAACGCTGGTTGACCAGGGTTCCGGGTGGCCTTGTCGTTTCGAACCTCGGTGCCTGTGCGCTTTTTGCAGCCCTTTCGGGCTCTAGTCCGGCAACCTGCGCAGCGATTGGAAAAATGGGCATCCCTGAGATGCAAAAGCGCGGCTATCCGGATACGGTTGCAGCCGGATCGATCGCTGCAGGAGGCACGCTTGGTATTCTCATCCCGCCCTCGGTGACGATGATCGTTTACGGCATCGCGACCGAGACCTCCATCGGGCGGCTGTTCCTTGCAGGCGTCGTGCCAGGCATCATGCTGACACTGTTGTTCATCGGCTGGTCGATCTTTGCGACCTGGCGTTCCGGTAACGCCGCAGTTCTTTCGCCGCGTCACTATAGCCTTCGCGAGAAGCTGGAAATACTGCCGAGGGTACTGCCATTTCTCGCCGTCATTGCAGGTGTGCTCTACTCCATGTATGGCGGCATCGCGACAACGTCGGAAACCGCTGCAGTCGGTGCTGTTCTTTGCCTTATCATGGCGATGGCTATCTATCGGCTCTGGCACCCGAAGGCGATATGGCGAGTTCTGCGCGACAGTACCCGGGAAAGCGTGATGATCCTATTCATCATGGCCGCGGCTGGGGTGTTCGCCTACATGATGTCTTCGCTGTTCATCACTCAGTCCGTCGCCCAGTGGATAGCGGCACTGGAGGTTAACCGGTGGGTCCTTATGGCTTTGATCAATCTGCTCCTTCTGGTTGCAGGCTTCTTTCTGCCGCCTGTCGCCGTCATCCTGATGACTGCCCCCATTTTGATGCCCATCCTCACAGCCGCCCAGTTCGACCCCTACTGGTTCGCAGTTATCCTCACCATCAACATGGAAATTGGCCTTATCACGCCACCGGTCGGACTCAATCTGTTTGTCATCAATTCTATTACGCCGAATATTTCACTGAAAACCGTGCTTGTCGGATCGGCACCGTTCGTTGGCTGCATGATCGCCGCGATCATAATTCTTTGTCTCGTACCGGGCCTTGCGACGTGGCTACCGGACCTCGTCATGGGGCCGATTTAGGAGGGAAAAATGGGCCGTATAGCATTTTTCTCCGACCTCATGAGTACGCTCTTCGAGCGGCGACCATCAGGCGCTCGGATGCCTAGCCGAATTGCCGTGGCAGATTTATGCAGAATCGCTTCTGTCATCCAAAGGCGAGGTTTCCGGCACCAGCATCGCACAGGATATACTCGCCCACTATAAGGCAATGAACCCTACCGAGCGGCAAGAGTTCTTTCGGGGTCTGGCGATGGCGCTGGATATCGATCCGGACATGGTCATCAAGACTGCCGAGTCTTATCGCACCGAGCCGACCGCTTTGACACTGGCCGCCCTTTTCAGGCAGGCGGAGCCACGAAGGCAAGAGCTTTTCCGCCGCCTCAACCAGTCACCCGGCGGGACAGCTGAACTGGTCCGCATGCGGCTGGATCTTCTTAAGCTCCTCCCCGAGGCGCCCGAACTGGAGGTTATCGACGTCGATTTCCAGCACCTTTTCGCAAGCTGGTTCAACCGAGGCTTCCTCGTACTGAGGCCTATCGACTGGCGAACGCCGGCCAATATTTTGGAGAAAATCATCCAGTACGAGGCTGTGCACGCCATAAACGACTGGAAGGATCTGCAGCGCAGACTGCTACCTGCTGACCGACGTTGCTTCGCCTTCTTTCATCCTGCCATGCCCGAGGAACCGCTTATCTTCGTCGAGGTGGCCCTTTGCAAGGGCGTGCCGGGTTCTGTGCAGGATCTGCTTGCTGAGGACCGCATCCCGGTCACCGAGACGGAGTTCGACACCGCGGTGTTTTATTCCATCTCAAACTGCCAGGAGGGTCTGCGCGGCGTTTCCTTCGGCAATTCGTTGATCAAGCAGGTCGTGGAAGAGCTGAAACGCGAGATACCGCATATCGCGCGCTTCGTGACGCTCTCGCCAGTTCCTGGCCTTGGACGCTGGCTCAAGGAAGAGGCCTCCGGAAACGCCGTTGCCGGGAAAGTGGTCAAGGCCACCGACGTAGGCGCAGTGGAAAAGCTGGGCGTTGCTCTGCGCGGATTGGCGGCGGAGTTCCTGCTGACGGTCAAACGCCCCGATGGCCTGCCCGCCGATCCGGTCGCGCGGTTCCATCTCGGAAACGGTGCGTTGCTGCATGACATCCACGTTCTGGCAGACACATCAGCCAAAGGCTTCCAGCAGTCCGCCACCGTAATGGTCAACTACCTATACGATCCTGAACTCGTGGAGCAGAACCACGAGAACTTCATAAACAATCGAAATATCGCCGCTTCCAAGCAGGTACTGGCTCTGCTTTCGAGCGAGAGAACTACAGGACGCAAATCATGAGCAACCCTCTCTACGATACACTTGTCGCTCCGCTTGCAGCACGTCAGACCACGTTCCTGATAAAGGAGGATGGCGAGGAGATCACCGGCACAGCCTTTCATGCCATGGTGATGGGATATGCCGCAGCAATGTCTTCTCTGGGACTGAAACCGGGAGATCGGATGGCTGTGCAGGTAGAGAAATCGCCATCCGCTTTGGCACTCTACTGCGCAGCCCTCGCCGCAGGTGTCGTCTTCCTGCCGCTTAACATCGCCTATACCGCCGACGAAGTCGATTACTTCGTGGGAGATTCACAGGCGGCATTGCTTGTCGGCAATTCTGACCGATCGGAGAATCTCGCCAAGGTTGCTGCTCGACACGGCAGCCGCTTCGAAATCATGGATGCGTCGGGAAGCGGCACCTTGACCGATGCGGCCCGCTCGTTCGACACGTTTGCACCGGTCAGCCGTGAGGCGTCCGATCTCGCAGCCATCCTCTACACTTCGGGAACAACGGGGCGCTCCAAGGGCGCCATGCTGACCCAAGATAACCTCCTTTCAAATGCTCATGTCCTCATGGAGAGTTGGCGATTTACCAAGGACGACGTGCTGCTGCACGCGTTGCCGATCTTCCATACCCACGGTCTTTTCGTCGCCACCAACACCATGCTTCTGGCGGGCGGGCAGATGATTTTCCTGCCGATTTTCAAGAGCGACCAGGTGATCAGGTGGCTGCCGAGAGCGACGGCCATGATGGGGGTTCCGACCTTCTATACTCGTCTCCTGGATGACTCTCTGCTGACGCAGGAGCTTGTATCCCACATGAGATTGTTCATTTCCGGCTCGGCCCCTTTACTTGCAGAGACGCATGTCGCCTTCGAACAGCGAACCGGGCATCGTATCCTTGAACGTTACGGCATGACGGAAACTAACATGAACACCTCCAATCCCTATGACGGCGAGAGAAGGGCGGGGACGGTCGGCTTTCCGCTTGCCGGTATCGATCTCAGGATAACAGACCCTGCATCCGGCGAAGAGATGCCTGCTGGCGAGCCGGGAATGATCGAGGTGCGCGGCCCGAACGTTTTTAAGGGCTACTGGCAAATGCCCGACAAAACCAAGGAGGAACTGCGCGATAATGGCTTCTTCATCACCGGCGACATAGGGGTTGTCGATGCCGACGGTTACGTGAGCATCGTTGGGCGCCAGAAAGACCTGATCATAACCGGTGGCTACAATGTTTACCCGAAGGAGATCGAACTGTTGCTGGACGAGCAGCCGGGCGTTTTGGAAAGCGCTGTGATCGGGGTGCCTCATCCTGATTTCGGCGAGGCGGTTGTCGCGGTTCTCGTGCCTCGTCCCGGCGAGGACATCGCTTTACCGTCACTGGAAAAGGCGATCGGCCAGAGCCTCGCGCGGTTCAAGCAGCCGAAGCATATCGCCGTGCGCAAGGAATTGCCGCGCAACACGATGGGTAAGGTGCAGAAGAACCTTTGCGGAAGGATTTCGCCGGGCTCTTCAGCGCGGCGGGCCCTCATAGATCCGAAATCTTCCTGTTTCGATAGTCATGTTGAACTTGAAGGACAAAGCATGCCCATCAGAAAAGTCGCAATCATCGAGAGCGTCGGCGGCCCGGAGGTGCTCAAGGTCATTTCTGAAAATCTGTCTGCACCCGCTGCAGGCGAAGTCATGCTTCGGCAGACGGCGATCGGCTTCAATTTCATCGACGTCTATCAACGCGGTGGCGCTTATAACCTGCCGCTCCCCAGCGGTCTTGGCTTCGAGGCAGCCGGTGTGCTGGAAGCTATAGGAGACGGTGTAACGGATTTCATCGTTGGCGACCGCGTTGCCTACATGAACACGAGCCCGGGAGCCTACGCAAGCCTGCGGAACGTGCCTGCCGAAAAGCTGGTGCGGCTTCCCGACGGCGTTTCCGACGAAGTGGCTGCCTCTCTTTTTCAAGGGGATGACAGCGCAGTATCTGCTGCACAAGACCCATAAGGTTGCGTCCGGCGAGCTTCTCTTAGTTCACTCGGCGGCAGGAGGTGTCGGCCAAATCTTAACCCGATGGGCGACGGCACTCGGCGCGCGCGTCTTTGGAACAACCGGGTCACCGCACAAGCACAAGGCGGCGATGGAGGCTGGCTGTCAGGCGGTAATCGACCTCAATGATGAAGAATGGCCTTCGGCGTTTCTAGCTGCGACAGGTGGCGAGAAGGCGCGCGTGATCTATGATGCGGTCGGTAAGGATACCCTAGTCAAGTCCCTCGACTGCGCGGCCAAATTCGGCCTTGTCGTCAGCTATGGCGGTGCATCCGGTAAGGCGCCAGCAATCGAGCCGGAGTTGCTGAATAGGAAGGGATGTCTCTACCTGACAAGACCCTCCGTCTTCCCCCACAACAGTGAAACCGCGACGTTTCGCGAAAATGCCCGCGTTCTCTTCGACGCAATTGAGCGTGGCTACGTCAAGGTGGACATAAGCCAGCGCTTCGACCTTGACGATATTGTCGATGCTCATCGGGCGGCAGAAGCGAGGCAAAATGCCGGTGCAATCCTCATCACACCATGATGAGACTATCTAACGTCAGTATGGCGAACAGGAAGCCTTTCAATAGGATGGGTGACCTCGTTCCGCTTTAGTTGTCGGCTCGATGGGTCGAGGAAACAATCGCGACAATCGTATGCCCGACAGATGTCAGTCATCGTTGGATCGCTCCTCGGCTGGGCCTTCAAAGCGGGATAGGTTGAGAGCGGTTGCGATTAATCCGAGATGGCTGAACGCTTGCGGGAAATTACCGAGCATGCGCCCTGCGACTGGGTCATATTCCTCTGAAAGCAACCCGACGTCGTTGGTGAGTTCGCAAAGTCGCATGAAAATCTTCCTTGCATCCGCATCGCGGCCCAAAAGGATGAGCGCGTCGCAGAGCCAGAAGCTGCATATGAGAAATGCGCCTTCGCCAGATGGCAAGCCGTCGTCAGTGACCTCGGTTTCGTAGCGTAACAGCAGTCCGTTATGCATCAGACGGGCCTCGATCGCTTCGACTGTCGAGACCACTCGGGCATCATCCGGCGGCAGGAAGCCGACAAGTGGAATTTGCAGAAGGCTGGCATCGAGGGTCTTCGAGCCGTAGCTCTGAACGAAGCTTCCGAGCTCTTCGTCGTAAGCTTTATTGCAGACATCGGCATGGATTTCGTCAGCGATCAATCGCCAGCGTGTGGCAGACGAAGCGTCTCCAGCGTCATCAGCCAGTTTTGCCGTTCGGTCGAACGCCACCCAAGCCATCACCTTGGAATGAGTAAAATGATCTCGACCGCCGCGCACTTCCCAGATGCCCTCATCCGGTTCACGCCACGCCTTCTCCAGATAAGGCAAGAGAACCTTGGCGAGCGAATTGGTAGGTGGATGTGGGGGAAGGCCATGTTTACGCGCCTGCGCTAGCGCATCGGCGACCTCTCCGTAAACGTCTAGCTGAAACTGATCAGCAGCAGCATTTCCGATACGCACAGGCAGCGATCCCTCGTAGCCTGAGAGCCAGTCCAGTTTGAATTCCGGGAGGGAGCGTTCGCCTGCGACACCATACATGATCTGCATTTGTTCAGGGGCGCCGGCAATAGCTCGCATGAGCCATTCTCGCCATGCGGCCGCTTCTTCAAAGTAGCCAAGGCTCATGAACGCCATCAACGTCATCGTGGCATCGCGCAGCCAGCAGTAGCGATAATCCCAGTTGCGTGGCCCGCCGATTTTTTCCGGAAGAGAGGTGGTTATTGCCGCAACGATGCCGCCAGTTGGCATATATGTCATAGCTTTCAGAGTGATGAGCGACCGCGTTACAATCTCGTTATAGCCGTTGACCGGTGGGCAGCGCCCCACGAACTCCTGCCAAAAAAGATCGTCTGCTGTAGCGCCGCTTCTGGCTCCTGTGCGATCGGGACAGGTAGGTGAGATGGGCTATGGGTCAGGGTGAAGGCAATGCGTTGTCCTTCAGAAACGACAAATGTCGCCCTGCTGTGGAGGTCTTCGCCCGTGAGCTCTACCGGGCTGTCCAAAGTAAGTCTGTGAGGGCCCGCAACCGCTGTCAGCTTCCCGGCTTCGTCGTGGCTCACCCACGGCACGCTACGGCCGTAGTCAAACCGGATCACAAGATCGATTTCGAACTCAACACTGCCTTTGCGCCCTTCGATTATTCTAACGATGTTACTGGAGCCATCGCGAGGGGGCATGAGATCGAAAATAGCGGCTTCACCCGATTCGGCAGAGAATTCGGTTTCAAGCACCAACGTATCTTCAATATAGGCCCGCTGGACTTTCCGCACTGCTTCGGTCGGTGCAATTGACCAGTGCCCATTTTCTTCTGTTCCTAGAAGTGCCGCGAAGCATGCGGGCGCGTCAAATCGTGGAAGGCATAGCCAGTCGATCGATCCCATTTTGGAAACTAGAGCCGCAGTCTCACAGTCTCCGATCATGGCGTAGTCTTCAATATGGGCAGCCAATAAAACACCTTTCGCCGTTTGCCAGATCGTGTTGTGGCTCTTTCTAGGGATTAAGCAGAAAGCCTGGTTATCCCATCTAATGCGGTGTTATCCTGCTTCAACCTATTGGCTGGCAAGTGAGGGTGTCGGATCGTGTCCCGTCGAGTGGTGTAGCTGGATTTCATAGCCATCGGTGATTTCCGGTAGGGTCGGGTTGCTTAGATCCAACCTGAGGGACACCACCGATGACCGACGACATGATGAACTTGCGCTCGCTCGTTGAGAAGAGCGCTGATGCGGATTTGCTGCGCGAGATGATCGGCTTTGCTGCCGAGAAGCTGATGGCGCTGGAGGTCGGCATGAAGACCGGCGCGGGCTATGGCGAGAAGAATGGTTTTCGACTTGCCCAGCGCAACGGCTACCGCGATCGAGACTGGGAGACACGGGCGGGCACTGTCGAGCTGCGCATTCCCAAGCTTCGTACAGGCAGCTACTTCTCGAGTTTCCTGGAGCCTCGCCGGATGGCGGAGAAGGCGCTGACGGCGGTCATTCAGGAGGCTTACATCCAGGGCGTTTCGACCCGATCCGTCGATGACCTTGTCAAGGCGATGGGCATGAGCGGCATCTCCAAAAGCCAGGTATCCCGGCTGTGCGAGGAGATCGACGAGAAGGTGAAGGCCTTCCTCGACCGCCCCATCGAGGGCGAGTGGCCATACCTCTGGATCGATGCCACCTACCTGAAGGTTCGTCGCGGCGGTCGTATCGTCTCTGTTGCGATCATCATCGCTGTGGGCGTAAACACTGATGGTCGACGCGAAGTGCTCGGCATGGAGATCGGCACGTCCGAGGCCGAGCCGATCTGGACCGAGTTTCTTCGAAAGCTGACCAGGCGGGGCCTGCGTGGCGTCAAGCTCGCCGTCTCAGATGCGCATGAGGGCATCAAAGCCGCAGTATCGAAGGTGCTCTGCGCCACTTGGCAGCGCTGCAGAGTCCATTTCATGCGCAATGCTCTGGCCCATGCTGGTAAGAGCGGACGGCGGGTCGTCTCGGCCTTCATCGCCACGGCCTTCGCTCAGGACACGCCGGAGGCGGCAAGCACTCAGTGGCGCAACGTCGCCGACCAGATCAGGCCAAAGGTCCCGAAGCTCGCCAGTCTCATGGACAACGCTGAGCAAGACGTACTCGCCTACATGACCTTTCCCAAACAGCATTGGGCCAAACTTCACTCGACCAACCCCATCGAGCGACTGAACGGCGAGATCAAGCGGCGGACCGAGGTCGTCAGCATCTTCCCCAACGACGACGCTATCGTGCGCCTGGTCGGTGCGCTGCTGCTGGAACACAACGATAAATGGGCCGTCCAGCGATCTCGCTACATGACCCTTGAGACAATCGCTACGATGAGCGATGATCCACTCATCAGCCTGCCAGCAGCAAGCTGACACTCATCCGGCCCTCTGGGATGAGCCGTGGCCGTCTAAGCTACACCACTCCCTGGGACACGATCGGGTGTCGAGCCTGAGGGTCGTTTGTTTTCAGACGATTGCCTCTGCAACACAGTGCCGCCAGTTTTAACCCTGAGTATTAAACTCGGCGGTTTCGTCGCAAATCCTGCGCAACTTGCCTTTCTCGATCAGACCGGGCCATGCTGCCTCAAAGGCCCGTTTGTCGACGCCGAATGCCTCCGCCAAAACCGCAACCTGATCTCGGAAGAGCACGCCGCGCTTGTGCGACAACGCTTCAATAACGCGTCGTTCATCATCAGTGAAATCCATCGCAGTCACCTCCCAAGTTGGCAATCTGCCTCGAAACCAGCAATCGAATGGACGATCGCGGGCAGGAGGCTACAATTCGATAGCGACATATCCGAGCTCTCTGGTCAATCACTTGTGACTGTCGGCGATTTTACCCACCATCTCTAGCTTGTATCATGGCGTGATATAAATTATTAAGGAGGAGCTGGAGATGAGTGAACGAAAAAGCTGGAGCGAGTTTCGGCCGACGAAAGGGCAATGGTTCTGGTCAGTAATTGGCGCATCAGCACTAACGATGGTTGTCGGGTTCACCTGGGGCGGATGGACGACTGCTGGCAGCGCACGTACCGCGCAGGCCTTGGCCGTCAGAGACGCGCGTGCTGAACTAGCCGGTGAAATCTGTGTGCACAACTTCATCACTGCCGATGGCGCAAAAGCCAATCTGGCCGGACTGCAGGAACAATCATCATGGGCTCGCGAAGACTTTATAGAGGACGGCGGCTGGGCAACAATCGCAGGCGTTGAAACCGCCGTGGTCAACGCCGCTGACGTTTGCGCTGAGCGACTGATGAAGATCGAGAACCTGCCGACCGCGCAGGCAGACGCCGTGACCGAAAGCTGAGGGGTGAGACAGTGCGCATGACACGCACGGTTCACGTCGGCCCGTCCGAAATGATTTCGAACGGGCCGACAGCTTTACGTGATCTGCCTGACGCCAAGTCGGCGCCGAAGAAGTCAGCCCACGTCATCAAACAAGTTGGGAACTCGAATGTTTAAGCTCGCCGCGGCGGCAATTGCGCTCGCAACAGCGATTTTCTTGCTGCTGTTCGGAGCCCTCAGCTGGATGGTAACAGGCTGGGATGTGGTTTTCCTGCTCTGCCTAGTACTCTGTGCGTTCTTATTTTTTGTTGCCGCTTCCACGTTTAGGAGCGCTCGAAACACCGTGTTGACCCCGCGTGGTCCAACGGTAACGCGCAGGGCGGGGTAGGCTTCGACATTCTCGTTCAACTCTAGAAATGAAACGATCTCACTGCCCGGTTCGGCTGCCTGGATTAGCGTCGTATCACCTAGCCGTGTTCCACAAGGAGGCTGAGGGGACATGCGCAGAGCTACAGATGGATGCCGCGAACAGGGTCTATTGTCGTAAGCGCAAGATGCAGGTACCGTCCTCCCATGCGTGGACGAATACCAGCGAATGTCATCCTCCGACCCGCCGACTTAGCGACGCTTGAGCGCGTCTTCGCTCAAGTCATACCCGAACATGACACCCATCCCGATGAGCTTGCCATGTTGCTCGTTCGACTGTTTCAAGATGGCATCACAGATGAGCATGAGCTGCTGAGCGCCGCCGAGAAATGGTTTCGCTGATCTTTTAAAACATTTGCGGACGAGGAAGACACGTCGTGTCAGCTGTATCCGGCAGATAGGTGTTGCTTCAAGCAGAGGGGCGAGGGAATACCCTCGCCTTCAAGGGAGCATGAACACATAGACCACGGGAAGGATGAGTGCGACAAATGAAATGGCCGCCGTCAGGAAGGCCAAGAAAAAGCCGAAAGGCTCGTCCCGCCAGTCGTATTCACCATCCATGCTTCCCCTTCGAAAAGCCAGTGGGCCTATAAACGCGGTTGCTAGAAGGCAACCTGCATTACAATGCAATGATAACGGGCTATGCAACGTTGATAACATACGAGCCATCACAACTCACAGATAATTCGCGCTGATACGGAGTGAACGAAGCTGCCTGAAAGGAGAAGGCTATCGCGATCGGTTGGCTCACTTGATAAAACCCCTGAGCCAGGTTAGGCATTATTTTAGAGTTTTCTTAGAAACTCCTAATGATGCATAGCTCCGATGATATGGACGACATGAGTGCAGAGAGCCGTTTGGCTCTCTTTGACTTTGCCTTCGCCAATGCCCCGATCGGCATCGCGCTCGTCCACACGAATGCGAGGATCATCAAAGGCAATTCGGCCTTTGCGAGAATGGTCGGGCGGTCTCTACGTGAAGTCGCCGGCATTGCTTTTGCCGACTTTACCCATCCCGACGATGTCGAAGCCGACCTCCAGCTGTTTCGCTCCGTGCTCGCTGGCGAGCGTGACGGGTACTCGATCGAGAAGCGCTACGTTCGGCCAGGCGGCGAGATCGTTTTTGTCAGGATCCATGTTGCGGCCATGCGCGACGAGATGGGGGACGTCGCCCGTTTCATCACACAGATCGAGGACATCGGCGAGCTCAAGGCCAGCCAACTGGACCTTGAAGAACGGTCTGCGAAGCTGGAATTGGCACTCGATGCACTGCCCGGTGGCTTCTGGCACTTGGACGTGTCGAGCGGCGCTTCGAGACCTCGCATCATTTGGCGGAATATATTTCGGGTCCGGGCGCCGAACCACTCAACCTTGAAGCCTACCTCGCCAGAGTCAAGCGATCCGATCTCGCCTCCGCTGATCTGTCACGCCTGGCGGGAGGGAGATCGACAGCGATGTGGCGCAGTATCGGCTCTCGACTGTCTCCGGAGAGCGCTGGATCCGCTGTAGCCGACAATTGCTGCGTTCGTCCGACGGGGCGCCGCTGAAGGTGGTCGGAGTGGCCATCGATTTCACCGACGAGCAGACACGTATCGAGCAACACCGCGTTGATGCGGAGACAGATCCACTTACCGGCTTGCTCAATCGCCGCGGGCTGGAAGCGCGGTGGTCTGGCTCTGTCAGTTCAGGTGGGGCAATCCTTGCAATCGATCTCGATGGGTTCAAAGCTGTCAATGACAGGCATGGACATGATGTCGGCGATCAGGTTCTGAAAATTGCCTCCCAACGGCTGATCGCTTCCACTCGCGGCCACGATATCGTCAGCCGCGTGGGTGGCGACGAGTTTCTGATCATCGTGTCGGGTGATCGAAAGTCTGCAGAGGCTGTCGCGGAGCGCATCGTTCGCGCGTTCCGGTCGGACATTTCCGTTGGAGATATTGAGGCGCCGGTCCGCGCGAGCATTGGAGGAGCGCTCATCTCTGCATCCGAGCCGCTGGCACACACTGCGGCGCGTGCAGATCAGTTTCTCTACGAGCAGAAGCGCGCTGGCAAAGACGGGTGGAAGCTCGAGAAATAGTGCATCGCAGATCAAGCGCTTGTGACCGGTCTCCCGCGGTAACCATTCGTCTGCAATCGATTTTGAAGTAATGTCACGCCATGATATAAAAGTGGTCCTTCGCGGTGCGCCGCGATGCTTGGGGGATCTGGGGGACAATTGGTGTGAATGATATAGCGGAGATTGCGAAGCTTTCGTTGCTGCTGGAAACACGGCTCCAGGAACGCGGATTGATGAACAAGGCCGGCAGTCTTTCTGGGACGTTGCCCTCCGACATCCTCGACAAGATTGACGGCCTGATCGAGAATTCGAATGAGCTCGAGAGTTTGCTTCGTATTGGCTATGCCGTCAGGCAGGGAGAGACACTGTCGCCTCCCGTTGCGAGTGCAGCGCGCCTGATGATTCAGGAAGTTTGTGAGGCCGTCTTTGACCATGACGAGCTGCAAGCCGTCCGCCAGACCCACTGAGAGAAAACAGATGAACGTTCACGTCAAAGCTATGCCAGCGATCAGAGCCTGTGCAGTCATCGCAGCTTGCGGATTGATGTGGCTTCCTACTCCAGCAGCTTCCGCACCGCGGTGCAGCGACATCGTGCGGGCTTTCCTGATGACGGCGCCGGCAGAGCTCCTATCCGTCAAGACCAAACGAGATGGGTGTCTGGTGACTTACTTAATGCATCGTAATGGCAAACGACCGATGCGTGTGACCCGCGAGCTGCGCGCCGAAGAAACTGGTCTCGTCGAGGCAGAAAAGAAATCAGGCTCTGCCCAAGTGGCCGATGAAATAAAGGCTCCGTAAACTAAGCGCCTTGTGTTGAGCACCCAACTCCTTGCGTCGTTAGCCGTTTGCATGGCGGGCTTTAGAAACACTGCAGAAGTCCACTGCAAGGAAGCGACGCGTTATTTTTTCCAGCAGCGTCGGGGATCAATTTAATCTCGCAGCGACGTCCGATCATCTGTCATGTTCCCACAGTTCTCGGCGCTAATCGTATTTTTGTGACCACCCAAGGGTTGACGGGAGGGACATGGGCGCCATGCTTTTGCCTAAATTACGAATCCCGAAAGGATGTCATGCCCTTCCGACGCATCGCCGCCAGCCTGTTGTTTCTGTTGGCTCTTCTCACAGATCCAGCGCTCTCGAATGCGCAGGAGCCATCTTCGCCAACACCTCAGCCGGCCAGTAGCGTCGACGATCTGATCCGCATTCTCGAGAACGAAGACGCTCGAAACGCGCTTCTGACCAGATTAAAAAACGAAGTGGCGGCGCAGCAAGTCCAGGAGCCAGTGGAAGAGGATCCCACAATTGCGCGTCAGATTGCCGAACAGACCAGAGCGGCGGCCGAACAGATCGTCGCTAGTGGTGAGGCGGTCTGGAGTGGCGTTGCAGCGCTGGCTGTCATCTTTACCGGCACAAGAACGGTCGATTATGGTGCGATCCAGACCCTGATCCTCAACGTCATATTCGTCGGCGCCGGCCTGTTCGCTTCCTTCTTCGTGCTGCGAATGCTCGCTCATGTCCTTCAACGGACGTTGGATCGACGGGCCGCCGGCCGCCATTGGTCGATCCGAGCCATTTTCACCGTCATCGCCACAGTCGCGGACATCGTGACGGTCGCGTTGGCCTGGGGCGCCGGTTACGTGATTGCGCTGCAGGTGATAGGTGGCGCAACCGGCCGCATGGACATCAACCAGACCCTTCTCCTCAATGCCTCCCTGATGGTGGAGATGCTGAAGGTCGCGATGCGGCTTGTCCTGCAGCCACGCTTTCCGGCACTTCGGCTTGTGCCGATTTCCGATACCACCGCTGCTTACTGGTATTTCTGGGCTGCGCGCGCCGTCTCGCTTGTCGGCTACACCTTCATGTTTGTCGCTCCGATTCTCGCGGCGAATGTCTCCGAAGCTGCTGCCCAGGCGGTTCGTGTTCTTGTGATGCTGACCGCGCTGGTGATCGCCATCGTCGTCATCCTGCAGAACCGCGATCGTGTGCGGCAGGCCCTGTCGTCTCGCGCAGCCGGCGGCCGGACAGACTTTATCGGCCGCAGCGGTGCCTTTCTCGCCGGCATCTGGCATCTTTTGGCAATCGCCTATCTGATCGTGATCTTCGTCGTCTGGCTCGTCAACCCAACTGCCGCGCTTCCGTTCATGATGGCCGCCACCATCAAGTCGATCGCTGCCGTCATTGTCGGCGGTCTGGTCATCGCCTTTATCGGGCGCTTCGCCAATGCAGGTCTCAGGCTGCCGGAGGATGTCCGCGCCCGCCTGCCTGCACTTGAGGGAGGCTTCAGGCCTTTGTTCCGCGTGTCATGCAGATTATCCGGACGGTGGTGACGATCGGCGTCGTGGTTGCCATTGCCCAGTCTTGGGGCCTGATCGACTTCCTCGGATGGATGTCGTCTGAAGCCGGCCAGCGGATCAGCGGATCAGCCTTTGCGGCGCTGGTCATTCTCATGATCGGCTTCGTCGCCTATCTGGCGATGTCGTCCTGGGTCGAGTATCGCCTCAACCCGGAATTCGGCACCATTCCGACCAGCCGTGAGAAGACGCTGCTGTCGCTCTTCCGTAACGCCTTCACCATCGCGCTTGTCGTGCTGGTATCGATGCTGGCGCTGGCCCAGATAGGCGTCAATATCGCACCGCTTCTCGCAGGTGCTGGCGTACTGGGTCTGGCGATCGGTTTCGGCGCCCAAAAACTGGTGCAGGACATCATCACCGGTGTCTTCATCCAGCTTGAGAACGTCATGAACGAAGGCGATGTCGTCAGCCTCGGCAGTGTCAGTGGCGTGGTCGAAAAACTGACCATCCGCTCGGTCTCGATCCGTTCACTGGATGGCACCTTGCACCTCATCCCGTTCTCTTCCGTCGATACGGTCTCCAATATGGTCAAGGGCTTTGGCTACCACGTGGCCGAGATCGGCGTCGCGTACCGGGAAGATATCGATGAAGTGAAGGAGGCGATGCAGGAAGCATTCGACCTTCTGATGCAGACCGAGTGGAGCGAAAAAATCATCGACAAGCTCGACATGCAGGGCATCACCGCCTTTGGCGACAGCGCCATCACCGTTCGCGCCCGCATCAAGACGATCGCCGGCGGGCACTGGGGGACCGGCCGAGCCTATAACGAGTTCATCAAGCAGGTTTTTGATCGCCGCGGTATCGAAATCCCGTTCCCGCATGTCACGCTCTATATGGGCGAGGACAAGGCCGGCAAGGCGCCGCCGCTCCGGTTGGAGCGCGGAACGCAGCCCAAGGAATTGCCGGACAGCGACGTGAAGCCGATCCTGCAGCCTTAATCGGCGATGTGCCGGGTCGAGCGTGCTGCTCAGCCTGGCGCTTCGTTACGAGATGGAATTGGCATGAGGGAATCCTAATTCTCATGCCAGTCCGGGTAAATATATGGTGTCCCCGCTGTTTGCGGAGAGCGCCGTCTCAAGCGAGGAAAGCCAGTTCTCGCCCATGAAAAACTTCATCATCAATCCACCGGTCTTTTACGGCGCGATCATCGTCATCGGCCTCTTCCTGGCGGTCGGCGTACTCGTCCCCGGTCAGGCAGGAGCGCTGTTCGGAGCGATCCAGACCTCTATCCTCGGCGCCTTCGGCTGGTTCTACCTGCTTTCGGTCGGCATATTTCTGCTGGCGGTCCTGGTGCTTTGTTTCGGGCGGTTTGGACAACTGAAGCTCGGCCCGGACGATTCCGTTCCGGATTTCCGCTTCGTCTCGTGGATCGCGATGCTGTTTGCTGCCGGCATGGGTATCGGCTTGTTTTATGCCGTTGGCGAGCCTATGACGCATTTTATGGCGCCGCCGACGGCCGAACCGCGCTCGATCGAAGCCATGCGCGAAGCGATGACCGTCACCTTCTTTCATTGGGGTATTCACGCCTGGGCGATCTATGCCGTGGTTGGATTGTCGCTCGCCTATTTTGGCTACCGTTATAACCTGCCGCTGACCATCCGTTCGGGTCTGTATCCGCTGCTCAAAAGCCGGATCGATGGCCCGATCGGACACGCCGTCGATATCTTTGCCATTGTCGGCACGATGTTCGGCATTGCCACCTCGCTCGGCGTCGGCGTTTCGCAGATCAATGCCGGCCTCAATCACCTGCTCGGCATCCCGATCGGCATCGAAGTCCAGCTTCCCTGATTGCGGTTGTCACCGCGATGGCGACGGTCTCCGTTGTGACCGGTCTCGACAAGGGCGTGCGGATTCTGTCCGAGACGAACCTGATTGTCGCCATCCTACTGATGATGTTCGTTCTCGTCGTCGGTCCGACCAGCCAACTGTTCCGTGACTTCGTTCAGAACCTCGGCCTCTACTTCGATACGCTGGTCCTGCGAACCTTCAACATCTACGCCTATCAGCCAACGCCCTGGATCGATAGCTGGACCCTGTTCTACTGGGCGTGGTGGATATCCTGGTCGCCTTTCGTCGGCATGTTCATCGCCCGCATTTCCCGCGGCCGGACCGTTCGTGAATTCGTCATGGCTGTGCTGTTCATCCCTGCAGGTTTCACCTTTTTCTGGATGACGGTCTTTGGAAACACTGCGATGTTCATCGATACCGGTGTTGCAGCCGGTGCTCTGGGCACGGCTATTGCCGATGATGTTTCGGTTGGCCTGTTCCGTTTCTTCGAATATCTCCCCTCTCTGGACTGACGTCGACACTTGCCGTCCTTCTGGTTTCGATCTTCTTCATCACCTCGGCCGATTCCGGTGCGCTGGTTGTCGATTCCATTGCCGCCGGTGGCGAAACGCAGACAACAACCGGCCAGCGTGTGTTCTGGTGTGCGATGGAAGGTGTGGTCGCCGGCTGCCTCCTGCTGGCGGGCGGCCTGACGGCCCTGCAGTCGGCGACGGTAGCGAGCGCCCTGCCATTCACCATCGTCATGCTGGCACTCGTCCTATCGCTTTATCTCGGCATGCGGGAAGACCTGGCGCAGCGCGATGCCCATCATGGACAAAACCCGCTTCCGGCAGCCCAACCTGCGTCCGGACAGACATGGCAGCGCCGTCTTGCGCTCATGCTGACGGCCGCAACGGAGAGGGACGTTCGACGCTTCATCGAAACTCAGGTGCGACCGGCGCTTGATCAGGTCGCTGCCGAACTCAGTTCTCGCGGCAGGCTTACCGAAGTGGTGGAGGAAGAGGGCGATAGCGCCATTGCCCTGCGCTCACCTGCGGACGGTGTGCGCGACTTCGTCTACGGGGTGAGCCTCGTCGGTCATCGAGTTGCCAGCTTCACGCCCGTTCGCGCCGGCTCGGCGGAATTCCGCTATGAGGCACGTACGTATTTTTCGAGTGGAAACCGGGGCTATGACGTGATGGGCATGTCACGCGATCAATTGATCAGCGATGTGCTTGCCCAGTTCGAGCGATATCTGCATCTGGTTCATTCCCCCGAGTTCCAGTTGGTTCACAGCGCGCCGGAGCATCAATCCGGGGTATAGTCTGGCGGAGCGTGGTGGCGGCGGGTTACGCCGCTCACCGTGCGTTGCTTTCTGTTGCAAGGCTTGAAGGAACGGTGGCAACCACGCGCCGTTCCTTCCTCATGCGAAAGGAGTGCAACGAATGCAGAGCGAGACAGGCGCAGATTACACCGCGAAAACGCTGTCCGATCATTACGCGATCGAGATCGCAGAGGCGACGCGGCTGATTGCGCGGTTCGGATGCAATCGCAAAGAGATGGACTTGTTGCTGGGAGCCCGTGATCGGTCTGTTCAGCCGCAGGTGCCAGGCCAAGCTGCAGTGATATCGGCTTGAAAAAGAGTATGGGTCAGTAGCCGAACGGCCGCCGACCTGCTTTCAAGCTTCCGGAACTGCTTTGATCATGCAAGGTGGCAGCTTTGCCCGCCACGTTGCTCAGATCAACCACCTTGCGATCAGCATCAATGTGGAATGGCGGTTTCAGGGCTTTAAACTGCGGCTCTTGGCCGTCGGACTGCGAAATCTCGATCTGCACGATCGTCCATTCGGGGAGAGCGATGATGAAGTTGGCAACTCGCCCAAACGTTCCGATATCCGTCTGAATGTCGTAGCCTCTCACATGATTGATGGAGCGGAGATGCTGGTCACCGGTCGGCCAGGAATGTAGTCGAACGACTGGGGGCATGCCCAAGGGAGCGATGCGGAAGGGTGAGATACCGGATTCCACTTTCGCCTCCCGCAGGCGCTGCAGGGACACTGGGAGATCATCCTCAAGCGGCCGAGCTTTCCTGAAATCGTCGATCGCTAAGCCGGTCTCCCAAATCCGGGGATCTGCTTCCGACCGAAGCAGGTTTTGGGGCCTTACGAGAACTTGCTCTTCGCTTAGCCATGACCCAGTGCGCACCACCACCCATCTGATGGCGAGGGACTGATCGTCAAACAGAATATCACTGACAGTGCCAGCATCGCCATCGGCAGCCCGGATCGAGGATCCGAGCAGATCAGTTGCTTCCAGCCTCATCATCGGTTTTGCTCCGGTTTGATAATCGGTGTGCGGCCCACGGGTAGGGCTGGCTCAACCATTTCCTGGTCGCCAACCTGAGGCGGACGGATCACGCTATCGCATTTGGCAAGAACCTCGCTTTTGGTCTTTGCCTCGTCACCTTTTTTCCCGGCAAGCTGCTCCTGTTTGCAGGCCTGAGAGCTTGATTGATCTTGAGCCGCGGCAATATGTGGCCCCAAAGCAAGCGAGGCACAGATAAAGATGGCCGATCGGATGGCTGCCTTCGCGATTTTCGACATAATCTCCTCCAACACCCCTCCGCGCCATGGCGCGAAGAGGTGAGTGACGCTGAGTGGTTACTGTTTGGGCGCAGCTTCCACTCCTTCGAAGGCAGGGGCATTTTCCAGCTGCTGGCGCGTGACATTAAGCACGATGCGCTCCGGCAAGCCGTCCTCGCCAATCTCGATGTTGTCAGCACTTGCCGTTTCCTCAGCGGTTGGCGTCTGCGCTGGCGGGACTGTCGTGCCACCAGGAGCCGGCGTGGTTGCGGCCGGGGCGCCTGTCGTGTTGCCAGTGGTCGTGGACGCCGTAGTTTCCGATGAGACGGCTGCGCTTGCCGCATCCGCCTGCTGCTGATCAACCCCCGGGCCGAGCTGAAGCGCGCTCATGTCGACGGCTACGTTCTTCTCGCCGATCCCCAGAAAACCTCCGACCCCGATGATCACGGCATTGATGCTGCCGTCCTGGCTGACGAGGACGTCATTGATCTCGCCGATGCTTTCGTTCTCCGCTCCATAAACAGCCTTTCCTTCAAGGTCGGTCACACGCCAGGCACCCGTTTCCGGCACGGTAATAAACGGTCCTGCCGTCTCGGCGCTCTGGTCACTCGCCATGTCCATCGGCTTCTGATCGGACATACCGCCAGTCGCCTTGTTCTGGTTGGTTGCAGCTGGCGCCTCGGTTGCAGCGGGTGTCGTTGAACCTGTTTGAGCGAGGGCAACAGCCGGAATCGCTGCGGAAAGGACGAGGGCGGAAAGCGTAAGCTTTTTCATATGGATGCCTCCAGGTTTGTTGTTGGTCACAAGGGGCAACAACGTTGGGAAGGCATCGTTCCAAAATCGTTGGCACAACTAATTGTGACCGAATTGTGTCCGAAATATCAGGGCGCTTCAATGGTCAAATGTATCACGCCATGATATTAATATGCGATTGGGAGGAGGCTGGAATGATTGGTTCATCGATAAGCTCGACGCGCCTAACAATGGCCGTGAAAATGACCGTCAGGGCGCTTGATGACGCCTACGGATGGCTCATTCTGTGGTTGCCTCTGGTGCCAGTCATCCTGATCGGCGGTGCAATCGTCGTCGCAGGCTTCGACGCCACGGCTAGTTCATTCGGCTTGCGCTTCCTGGCCGGGCTGGTGTCCACCGGAAATTGCTTCGTTGTCACATTCGGTGGCTTCTTCAGCACTCTGTTCTTCGCCGGCCTGACGTGGAAGCTATCGAGCAAACCGCCGGAGGCTTGTGAGCAACCGTTCGAGCCGCAACGCCACATCGGAGCGCTGTTCTGGGTGACTGGATTGGCTTTGACACTGTTATGGGCCGTGCCCTTCGCGCTCGTCGTCAATCAGATGGCAATGTTCATCCGCGGTATATGACAAGCACACGAGAACCTGCCGTTCTCGCGGCTAGGCGAGTTCGCGAAGGTCGCCGAGCTTGCCGAGTGACTCCACAAGCAGCGCCTGATTTTCCAGGAGACCCTTCACATGAATCCGTGCCAGGTCCTGCAGCAGGCAGCGCCCATTCGGCGTCAGCTCGATTAGAATGCTGCGCTTGTCGGTCTGGGATGGTTTGCGTTCGACAAGTCCGGCGTTCGCAAGACGGTCAACCAGTTGGACCGCTCCGTGGGCGCGCATAAGCATCTGTTCCGAAAGCTCGCGCATCCTGATCTGCCCGCCGGGCGCCGTCCTGATGACCAGCATTGCCTGGTATTGTTGGGAGGTGACATCGGCCTGTGCGAGTGCTGCACCGCTAAGCGACAAGAACCTGCGCATCGCAAGACGAAATCCGGCAAGTCCGTCGTAGAGGGCTGACGGCAGATCTGTTTCCTCAATCAACTCTTCTGCCACCACCATCAAAACCCTTTCAATATGTCATGTCGTGATATAATATTCCCCAGTCCGCACTGGGAGGACTGTTCGCGTGCGCGCGGCGAACGGGCTGGACATAAGCCGCAAGGCTGAACGTCGCTGCAGCGCGCGCGAACATTAAGCCTTCATCTTGGCGAGAAAAAGAGGGGACAGTATCGTCCGGATGACAGGACACCCATCATCGAATTACGACGATGCCGTCATCCGAGCGGCGCAGGCTGGTGTGTCGGTCGATGAAATGGCCGGAAGGCTTGGACTGTCTGTCGCGGAGTTCTGGCGATACGCCGGACTTGGAATCATCAAAATCAGGGTGGCTGAAGCGACAGTCGATAACGGCGTCTCGGAGGTCGTCGTCCAGCTTGGCAATAAAATGCTGATCGCGGTTTGTCCGCTCGATCCTGCATCGGTTGAATACGAAATCCGATTCTTGCGACGCAAGCGTTCTTCCGAACGAGTGACAGGCCATTGACGACGGTGCTATCGGACACAAAGACCTTAACGGCTTCGGATTGTTTTGTTCCTGTCTTCAGCTATCTCCCATGAAAAGGAGATAGATGTGTGAGCTCGAAACTGATTTGGCAGATCTCTCTGCTTGCCCGCCAGATCTGGTTCCGGGCCACACTGTTCTGCATTGCCGCGATCGCAACTGCCCTGATGGCAATCCTGATTTCTCCCTACCTTCCGGCAAATCTATCGACCCGGATCGGAGCAGATTCGGTTGATCGCATCCTCGGCATCAGTGCATCGAGCATGCTGACGGTCACGACCTTTTCGCTGAGCGCCATGGTGTCGGCGTTCTCCGCGGCAACCAGCAACGTGACGCCAAGGGCAAGGCGCCTCGTCATGGAAGACAGCACAACGCAGAACGTGTTGGCCACCTTCATTGGCTCGTTTCTGTTCAGCCTGGTCGGGATCATCGCGCTGACCACGGGGGCCTATGGCGAGCAGGGCAGGGTCGTCCTGTTTATCGTAACGATTGGTGTGATAGCTCTGATTGTCATCACGTTGCTTCGCTGGATCGACCCTCTGTCGCGGCTCGGCCGTGTGACGGAGACAACAAGACGCGTTGAACAGGCAACGATTGACGCAATCGATAAATAGCAAGCGGCTCCCCATCTGGGAGGCAAGGCCTTGCCCAAGGACACCGCGGCGCCAAAGGACAGTAGAAAATTGGTCCAGAGTGACAAGGTGGGATATGTCCAACATGTCGACAGCGGTGCCTTGGCAGCCATTGCTGACGACATTTCGATGGAAATGTTCATCTCTGCTATACCGGGAACGGTTGTCGGTCCGGGTCGTACCGTGGCTTGGACAGCCAAGGTCATCGATGACGAAGTTCGGACGAAAATCCTGGGATGTTTTGCGATCGACGATACAAGGTCGTTCGACCAAGATCCTCGCTTCGGTGCTGCCGTTCTGACCGAAATAGCGTCACGCGCGCTTTCGCCTGCTGTCAATGATCCTGGGACCGCGACCGATGTCTTGTCGAGGACCCTTCGTGTTCTTGTCGCGTGGCGGGATGCGGCTGGAGGGCAAGAAGGCAAGGTGCTTTATCCTGCCCTCCATGTTGCCAGCATCGACGTTTCGGACCTGTTCGATGATCTCTATACGCCGATCGCGAGAGACGGCGCAGGTCTCGTTGAAGTGGGGCTGCGCTTGCAAAAGACGCTAGCTCTCGCCGCAGATCTCGGTCCTGAGTACCGGCGACATGCGAAACGGCATTCGCATAAAGCGCTCGATCGAGCAGACAAGGCATTGCACATTGATGTCGATCGCAAACGGTTGAAGGATGTCGCTCTGTTGGCCAAGTAGTGAGCCGCCAATCATTTTCTGGGAACGCAGGACCGAGACTATTACGCTTGTTAGGGCTAGATCATTGCGAACGGTGGGTGCTTTGAAAGAGCTACCGACTTCGCAGGTATCAACGATTCTGATCTCGCCAAGAGCTTCTAACGAGACGTTTTCAATTGCTCGCTTGAATCATCGGGAGCCTCCATTTTTCATGATGGATCCTCCTTACTTCCCTTCAACATCCAGCATTTCAGACAATATCTTGTCACGATCTTGATCGAGATGAGGCGGTGAGCGGTCGTAGCGCACGGGCGTCGCCGACATTTTCAACGGGTTTCCCAGCAACCGAACTTCTTCGCCTTGTTCATTGGTCACCGTGACAACCATCTCACGCGCAATCGTGTGCGGATCAGTCAGTACTTCGTCCACGGTCGCTACCTGACCGACGGGTATCTCCGCTGCAGTTAGCCGCCGCACCCAGTTCTTCGCGGTGTCCGCCATAAGCGCCTCGGTTATTGCTTCGTCGAGCATCTCGACGTTGACGACACGATCCCGGTTGCGCCGGAACCGTTGGTCTTCGGCCAATAGAGGGCGCGCAATCTCAATGCAGAGCCGCGCAAATTGCGGATCATTGCCAACGGCAATCGCAATCTCGCCATCGGCCGTACGAAACGTCTGATAAGGGGCGATGTTCGGATGGCGGTTGCCGATCCGGCCCGGCACCTTGCCGGAGACCAGATGGTTGGTCGCGGCATTGATCAGCCAGGCGACCTGGGTATCGTAGAGAGATAGGTCTATATACTGACCCTCACCCGTCCGGTCGCGATGCCGAAGTGCAGCAAGGGTGCCGACCGTGGCGTACATCCCACACATGACGTCGGCAATCCCGAGCCCGACCTTCAGAGGGCGCCCATCGGGCTCTCCAGTGATGCTCATGATTCCGCCCATCGCCTGGATGAGGAAGTCGTAGCCGATCCTATCCGCATAGGGGCCTGTCTGGCCGAATCCCGAGATGGCGCACCAGATAATGTCCGGCTTGAGCTTGCGAATGTCGTCATAGCCAATACCGCGGCGGGCGAGGTCGCCCGGCTTGTAGTTTTCCACGATGACATCGGAGATCGCCGCCAGACGTTTGACGAGAGCAACACCTTCGTCGGTCGACAGGTCGATGGCAATCGAGCGCTTGTTGCGGTTGGCCGAGAGGAAATAGGCGCTGAGGTCACTGTCATTCCCGTTGATATCCGGAACGAAGGGCGGTCCCCAACTGCGGGTGTCGTCTCCTGCAACGGGTCTCTCGACCTTGATGACATCGGCGCCGAGATCACCCATCAGTTGCGTCGCGGTCGGTCCCGCCAGGATGCGCGAAAGGTCGAGGATGCGAAGGCCGTCCAGGCTTCCAGGTGAGGGTGGGATCGACATGCCGCTAGGCTTTCCATGGGGATTGCTTAAACCAGCGGACGAGATAGGCCGTGGCAATGAGGACGCCGAAGCCGAAGAGGTTCGCGCTGGCTTCCTGAAAGATGGTGCGGCCCGCCTGGTCGAGCAGGATGCCTATGGCCTGGGCGAGCACCATGCCGGTGACGAACACGGCAAGCGATTGCTGCCCGACCACAATCAGCGCGCGGACGATCGGCCCCGTGAGACGTGAGCCGCGTTCTCCGACCAACTGGACGGCGATATAGCTGAGCGACAGGAAATGTATGAAGCGCAAAATGCCGAAATTGCTCTTGTCGGTGAGCGGCGCGATCACCTGCGCGACATTGGCGAAGAACGGATGCATTTCGCCAAACCGGACCCAGGCGAAGGGGATAGTGATTGTCACGACCAGGACCGCGGCAGCCATCAGCCATCTATTGTAGTGAGGTGCGGGCAGGGTTCCGCGCATCAGGAAGAAGCCGGTGAAAAAACCAGTTGCCAGCCGAACGGATCGAAAAACCAGGCACGATCCGACCAGGGTTCGGCCGGAAGATGCGCGAGGCCGAGTTGGGCGGCGACCCAGAGGCCAGCCATTAGAGCGAAGGGCAGGGCTTTGTTTACGCGCTCGGTAACAAGCATGATCGGCAAAAGCGCCAGCACGACCATATACATGGGCAGAATGTCGAAATAGTTCGGCACATAACGAAGTGTCAGAAGCGCCGAAAGCAGCGATCCAGGATCGCGAATGAGTGGCAACAGGTTAAGGCTGTCGAGATAGGAGACGCCGTCCGGGCGCGTGCCGGCTATCGTCATGAGCGCAACGATGGCGATGAAAACGCAGACATGCGCCCAGTAAATCTGCCAGAGCCTCTGGGCGACCCTCGCTAGCAAGACCATGGTCCCGGCTCGATCGAATGTCGCGCCGAAGGCGATCGCGGATGCCATTCCGGACTGGAATACGAACATCTCGGTGGCGTCCGAAAAGCCGAAACGCGCCGGGATCCACAAAGCCCATCTGTCGTTCGGAATATGCGCGATCAGGATGATCAGCATGCCGACGCCGCGGAAGAAATCGAGCCGCGGGTCCCGTTGACGCTTGGTGAGTGGATCCATCGCGGTTACGGGAACAGGCTTAGAAGGCGCCCTCGTAGGCTCTTGCGTCGAAGCGGCAGCAGATGAGGCTGAAACCGGGGCGGTCGCGCGCCGCTGCAAGTTCGTGACGGAGGTCATCGGTCGTCTCCACATTCACGCCATATCCACCGAACCCTCCGGCGATCGTGGCAAAATCGGTCAATCCGAGCTTTACGCCCGCCGGCGGCAACCTACCCGCCGATTGCTTCAGGGCAATCAATGCAAGGCTTTGATCCTGAAAGACGACGATGGTGATCGGCAGGCCAAGGTCGCGCAGTGTCGCAAGCTCGCCGATGCCCATCTCCAGGCCGCCGTCGCCCATCACGGCGGTGACGTGAAGACCGGGATCCGCCACCTTCGCCCCGATAGCGAGGGAAGGGCTGCGGCCATGGTGCAGAAGCCGGCGGATTGCAGAAGCCTGAGAGGCTGGCGCGCGGTCCATTTCTGCGACAACAGGATGCGATGGGCCCCGCTGTCGACGGTCACGACCGAGATCGTCGTCCGTTTCCTCGTTCAGGATTTCAATAATTGCATGCGGACCCCAGGCATCCGGGCGCGTGAAGGTCTGGTGAAGCAGGTTGCGGAGCTTGGCAGGCTCGCCGTCGACCCATGTCAGCCGGCGCTCGACCATTTGGGCGAGCCCGCCGGTAAGCGACCGGACATCGGCGATTGCCCGCAGGCCCGCATGATGCATCCCATGGTCGGGCATCGCCCCAGAGATTTCGACCAGTTTGTCGGGGTCTTTCACAAAATCGAGCCAGCCGAGACGCATCTCGATCGGGTCATAGCCGATGGCTAGAACAAGGTCTGATCTATTGATTAGCGGCAGCAGCGCATTGTCGGCTAGCGGGGAGAGCCCGGCCGCGCCGAGCGACAGGCGATGGTCTTCCGGGATCACGCCCTTCGCTTTGTAAGTGGTGATCACCGGCGCACCGATCGCCTCAGCCAGAGCTGCGACGTTCGCGCCGGCGTCTCTACGCGCCGCCTCGAACCCTGCGATGATCAGTGGCCGGACCGAACGACCGATCCGGCTGGAAAGATTTGCAACGACCGGATCCACGGCAAGTGTCGCCGGGCGCAGTATTCTTGGCGGGGAGATCGCTGAAGCGACCTCAGGCATCGAGGCTGCAACCGCCGGCGAGATATCGAGATGGACAGGTCCCATCGGCTCCGTCGTTGCGAGCGCAACGGCACGCGCAACGGTGGCGGCGGCACTCTCGGGTTCGATCTCGAAAGATCCTTTGACCAGTGGGCCAAGCAGCTTTGCGTGATCTATGACCTGGTGGGTATAGCGCGCTCGCGTCTGGCGATCGACAATGCCGGACAGAACGATCAGCGGCACCCGTTCCTGGGCCGCGTCGGCAATCCCGTTGACGGCATTGGCAAGCCCCGGGCCGACGGTCGTCACCAGCACCTGGGGTGTGTCTGTCATCACGCTTGCGCCGGCGGCCATGATGGCGGCGGCAGTTTCGTGTCGAGCAAGATGAAACCCAATGCCGGCCTCTTCCAGGGCATGCACCAGCACGACGACCTCACCGCCGGGCATGCCGAAGGCGTGGCTGACGCCATGCCTTTGCAAACTGCGCGCCACGACATCCGCGACCCTGAGTGCTTGCCCCTCCATCTTTTCGGCCGTGCTTCCATTTTTCTTCGCCGGGATGGAGCCATGATGAAATCCCAACCGGTCGATCGGCATCTTCATTTCGGATAACCAATCATCGTGAGTGCCGCGTCCAGCATGTCGGCCCGCGCTTCGTGACCGCCACCGTGAATGCAGAGAACGCTGTCGCCGCCGGTACAATCGTGAACGCCCTCGCAGTCGGTTCCGTCGATTGTCTTTGAGTATGCCCGGGACAGATCGCAGCCGGCCCGTTCGCGAAGAACAGCGATGCTTTTCAGGGTGTCTCCCTGATGAAGCCCTTTACCGATTGCACGGCCCGCCAGGGGAAACACCGTGTCCGCCGTCCCGTGGAAATGGATCATCTGCGGAATGTCAGGGGCGCAGTCCGTCGGCTTTGGCAAAGGATCCCAGAAGACACCCGAGAACGTGACCATTGCTGACGCGCGCTCACCCTGCTGGCAGGCCGTGTACCAAGCCATGGATGCGCCGATCGAGAAGCCGCCGATGATCGTCATGTCAGGGAAAAGCCGAAACGACGCTCCAGGTCGTCAAAGACACGGGTGATAAAGCGCTTCTCGTCGCGACTGTGAGCAAATGAGTTCGGATACGACCAGCCTCCGTCAATACCGTCAACGGCGACGAAGGCGAGGTGGTGTGTGAGCACTGCGTCGATCAGATAGCGCTGCTGCATCTGCAGTTCCGCGGAACTCTTATAGCCATGAAAATAGACATAGACCGCCTTGGCGCGTCCCTTGCCCGGCATCTCGATCCGGTAGCTTCCGCCATCGACCTTGCAGGTGATCTGACCGCCGCAGGTCTGTGTCGCCACGGCCGCGCTTGGCGGAAGCAAAAATCCGACTGCGATCGAAATCCTTGCGAAACAGTCGCGAATGTTCGGCACGCGCGGGCTCCTGTCAGCGACCGAAGGCGCGAATGACGTAGGCCACAGTCAGACCGAAAATAATGTGCCCAGCAAGCGACGCCCAGGCGAGAGGGATGAAGCCGAGAAAGGCAGGGAGCCCGGCGAAGAGATGAGCCATGACGAATAGCGCAAAGACCCACAGGCCGATCCCGAAACCGATCGCCGTGATACTCAGCGGGAGGTTGGGGAGAATTGCACGCTGAAGCGGCCGCGCAATGAAGAGGAAGCCTATCGGATAGAAAACGATGCCGACGATCGCGTGAATGATTTCCGCAGCCAGGGTATTGTTGAACCCGAATACCGACTGCACCAAGGCAGCCGGCTCGAGCGGACCGCCGACCAGCAGCGGTGTGATTGCGCGAGCCCAGATTTCCCAGGCGATATCGGCGCATACTCCTGCCGCGAGCGCTGCCTTGACAAGACCTGGCTCAATCGTCGGGAACAGGCTCGGCTTTTGCATTTCCATCATGGTCATCTGGGTCATCCTTGATCTTGGTTTATTGAACTCACGCCGATAGGCGCGGATCGGCCGCCTGCTCGATCGAGCGCATCAATCGGTCTTCTGCCTTGAGATGTCGCCGCATATGCCGGATGCGCGAAACACCTGCTTGGTTGCCTCCGCTGCCCGCTGCCTTGGCCAGGGCGAGAACAAAGAAGTCTCGTTGCGCATTGCTGCCGCCCACCTTGTTGAGGTTGATCATCATTCGATCGAGTATCTGCCTGTCGGCTGGCGCACCCATGCCGGTAAGGATCCGTGCCATCGGCATGCCTATCGCAGCGGCGACACGACCTTGGTCGCCCGTCGAGAGGGCTTTCATCTCGATTTGCTCGACAAGCTCGGCAGAGGCGGCGCGGTCGCCGACGGCGACGAGAGCCGCCAGATTGTGAAGTGCCGCAAAAACGAGTGTCGTGTCGTATCGACGGCTTCGCGCGACGTCCGCGAGTTCGACCCAGCGCGAGCCGACATGGACACCAACCTGATTGAGCCGCCACAGGAGCGAGACCGCATTGGCCATGTCACGGAAATCATCCGTCTGCTGGGGGCGAACCTCGTCGTCGTAGATCTGCAAGACGCGCTCGTGTTCGCCCCGTTCGAGATGGAGCAAAGCGAGATGCCAGGCCATATGGAAGGAAAAATTGTTGCATCGGGACCAGGCTGAGCGGCTATCTTCCAGCCAGTCGATGCCGTCTTCGGTTTGGCCGCGCATCTCGAAGACATGAGAGACAGCATGTAGGCCCCATGAATCATTCGGCTCAAGCGAGACCGCCTCCTGGCCCACCCTCAACGCGTCATCATACCTTCCGGCTTCTTCCAAAGAGAAAGCGTGGCATCCGAGCAGGAACCCGGCCATCGGATCAAGGCGGTCGAGCCCATCTGCGGCTCGCGCGCTAGTGGTGAGCATTCCTGCACCATCGCCGATCATGAATCGCAGGGAATGGGACAATTTGAACGGCAAAAATGTAGAGGGGCGCTCGGCAAAGCCTTCATCCAGTACCTTGATGGCGCTCGAAAATGAGCCGCTGACTGCACATTCCAGGAATCGACGAGAATTCGCTCGTCCTCCGTCCCGCCATCGGCGTGAATGAGTGCCGTACGCGCATCCGCCAATGCGGCTTCGGCATTCGGGAGCAGTTCGGAACGTGCCAGGATGAGGTTGGCAAAGCCCTTGAGCGTGTGGGCCGCTACGTGATTGGGGTCGGCGGAGATCGTGGCTTGCAACGCGGTAGCAGTGCTGGGGCGGTGGGCCGCCAATCCAAATACGGCCTGCTGGAAGGCCTGATGCGCGTCATTGCTCACACTGCTGGTAATCAGTTCATGGCTGTCGCGATGCATGTCTTGCTCCTCGAAACGCCGGCGCAAGAAGCAGCCGGCAAGGATGTCGACTGTTGCCGACAAGGACCTCTACGGGCGATGGTCGCAGGTTGTTACAGGGGTCCCCAATTTTTAGTGGAGCGCTGTGACCCGGCGACTGAACTCAGCCCATTAATGTAACAATCCGGCCTCTCGAAACGACGTAGAGCTATTGCCGGCCGTCGGCAGAGCAGGACGCCGTGATGTGGAGAAGAGCGATGTGCGCTAGTGATATGCGACGAGCTGATGATGCGAAAGGAACGCCGGACGATGCGTCTCGGCGAAGCCCGGAAGACGCGAGCGTGGAAGATATGAAGCGGACAATCGCTCAGCAGAAGCTTCGGATCGAGAAGCTCGAACGTGAGCTCGCGTTCATCCGAAGCCAGCAATGATCCATTTCATGAAGAAGGCGGTTCTGGTTTACATTGCATTCTAAAACGACTGTTATAAAACTTTATAGCCGCAGGGAGTGGTCGTTCTGGCGCTTTCCGCATCCAGCCTCCGAGGAAGCTCGAATGCAGACAGATTGCGTGAACTGGCATGGCTTGAAACAATGGATCACATACCTCCAACTGCGCCACCCTCGAAATATCAGCTATCGCTGTAACAAATGCCGTCGAGCTTACGAAGATGGGTGATCGGATGACGAGAGCCAGTCGGGAAGCAGAATGGGCGACAATGATGCGGGCGGCCGTGGCTGGCGACGCGCGGGCCTATCGCGATGTTCTCGCCGCCATGACGCCGCATCTTCGCGCCATGGCGCGACGGCGTTGCGAGCAGTTCGGAGTGCCGGTCAGCGAGGCGGAGGACGTGGTTCAGGAGGTGCTTTTGACGATCCATCTCAAGCGAGGAAGCTGGGATACGGATCGCGCAATCGGACCATGGTTGTCGACGATCGTGCGGAACAAGCTGATCGACATTTTGAGAAGAAGAGGACGGCATGTGACTATCCCTATCGAAGATGTCATAGCCTCGATCGAGGTCGGCGAAGCGCCGGACCCGCATACGCGACTGGATGCGCACAAGATCCTGCGCGACCTGAAAGACCCGCAGCTTACGATCGTAAGATCCATTTCAATGGAGGGCGCCAGCGTGCGCGAGACGGCGTCTCTCCTGAATATGTCCGAGGTTGCTGTCAGAGTTTCGCTTCATAGAGCGCTGAAGGCGCTGTCGGCTCGGTACCGGAGGAGACATGAAGACGAATGAGCTTATCGACCTTCTGGTCAGGGATCTTCGGCCCTTACCATCCTTTACTTATGTGCTGCTGGTCGCCTCGGTCTGCGGCACGTCGATTGCGGCGATGGCTTTCGCAACAATGATCGGTGCACGTATCGACATGGGCGTAGCGCTGAGCGACGAATGGTTCATCTATAAGATCCTGATCATGCTTTCGCTTGTGGCAACTACAGCCATTATCCTCGACAGAACAGGAAGGCCGGATGTGTTGCTTGGCGGCAGAAAGTGGTGCCTGGCTCTACCATTTGTGCTTACCTTGGCAGGTGCAATCGCCGAGATGTGCATCACTACGACCGACGCATGGATTGCCCGTGCTATTGGACGCAATGGGTTGAAATGCCTTGTGCTGATACCCTTTTTGTCCCTTGCGCCGCTCGGATGCCTGCTTCATGGATTTCGGCTTGCCGCACCTAGTCACCCGGGCATTGCCGGATCTGCGGCCGGACTGATGGCGGGCGGCATAGCGGCGAGCCTGTATGCACTACACTGCGACGACGACAGTCCGCTGTTCATCCTGATCTGGTATATGCCGGCAATCGCATTCGTCGTGCTGATCGGCTATCTTCTCGGCAATCGCCTGTTGCGCTGGTGAGAATCGAAAACGTCATGTGGAGTATTTGATGTGAAGACGGACGACCTCATCGATATGCTTGCCCAGGACGCTCCCATACGGGTTCGGCTGGGTCGAATACTGGCGGGCGGCGCACTGGTCGGGGGAATGTTTTCCGTCGTAATTCTAGCGGCCGCTATCGGCATCCGTCCGCATATGTGGGAGGCGCTCCACTCGATACGCGTCGCGTTCAAGATCACCGTGACGATCCTGATCTTCGTTTTCACCTATCGGCTGGTCGCACAGATCGGAAAACCAGGCATCAAGCTCAAGCCCTATCTTTTGATGCTGCTCATTCCACTCTGCCTCGTCATTGCCGGCGTTGCCATCGAGCTTGTGGTCTTGCCAGCCGACCTTTGGCGGCAAAACCTGGTCGGCCGCTACGCCTCTGGCTGTCTCGTTTCCATCCCGATCCTCTCGCTTGCCCCCATGCTCTTTTTCTTCTGGGCTCTCAGGCAAGGGGCTCCCGACCATGCCGGGTTCGCCGGCGCAAGCGCCGGTCTGGCTGCCGGCGGATTGGGGGCAGCCATCTATGCCTGGCATTGCCCTGACGACAGTCCACTTTTCATGGCCACCTGGTACTTGCTTGCGATCGCCGCCGTAACGATTAGCGGTTATCTGGCGGGCCGGCGCTGGCTCGTCTGGTGATGAAGCCAAGGGTCAGCTTTTGCCGTCAAGAAGGGCAAGCGCGGGGGCCAGCATGCCTTCAAGTGCATCGCGATCAGGTCTGACGCGGCAGAGCACCCGGATTCCCAGAAGAATGCCAAGGAGATGGCGAGCCAGATCAGCGGCGTCCATCCTGCACTTGATGCTTCCATCAGATTGGCCCGCAGTCACACATTGCCGGAAGAAGAGCTCGATCTTCGTAAGGACATCGCCGACTGATCGCTGGAACTCCGCGTCTCGCGGAGCGACCTCCATTGCTGCATTCACCAGCATGCATCCCCTGAGATCCGGAAAGGTGAGAGACCGTTCGATGATTTCCGAGAAAAAGCTCGCGATCGCGTCGCGCGGTCGTAGTTCCTCGCAGCGTCGGATGCGATCAGCGATGCTTGCCGCGACATATTGGTCAAGCGCGCGCTCATATATGGCCCGTTTGTCACCGAAGGCGTTGTACAGGCTCGCACCGGTGATCCCGGTCGCCTCGATCAGATGCCGAACAGAGGTCGCGTCATAGCCGCGCTGCCAGAAGCATTGCATGGCAGCCTCCAGAACAACCGCTTCCTCAAACTCTCTTGGCCTTGCCACCTGATCCTCGATCGTGGGTCACACATGATCATCACATAGGCACTCGTTCTGGAACGGGCAAACTAAAACCTCGACGGCGCCCAGTTCGAAGATAAGCCTTTGGTTAGCCCTATCCAAAATCTAAGACTCCACCAAGCTTGCAGAAGCCGCCGCGCGCGGTCGGTCCAATGGACACTTGACGAATGTTGGCATGCCCCGCTCGCTGCCAGACGGGCGGATTACATTTCGTCACCCGCGAGGCATTCCGATGGCTTCTTGAGTTGCAAGGTCGCCGTTCCGGTAGCCGTAGGCAGAGGCTGTTCGTGCGACATAAGCCAGCCGTGCTGTCGAGACTACCGCGTCCCGGCCCTGGACGCTGATTTCAGCCAAAAAACTCGCCATGGTCGCGGTGGTGATCAGTACGAGCGAGACCTCTTCCGGCCCTTCGTTTTTTAGGGCATGCAACGCATTCGATTGGATCTTGACAATCTCCCCGGACCGAACGGGCGCCACGCAGAAGCCAGCCAAACCACCAGTTCGCCCTTTAGCACTAGCATGGTCTCCCGGTCGGGATGACTATGGAGCGGAACAAATGCTTTGGCGGGAAGGATGCTACAGATGACGGCTTAGTCGCTTTCTCCCGTATGGGAAGAGAGATCTACGCGCGAGGCCATGACGTTGCGCATTGCGCCCCTCAGGCCCGCAAGGGTACTTGAGGATTTCACATTCATCTCTTGAGTCGAAGTTCGAAAACTGGCTGAATGAAATGCTATGGGGCCGGGTCATCCTTGACGCCGGGCCAGTTGGCATCGGCCTTCTTGATGTAGCCGGCGGTGTCGCTGCGCCACGTCGCCATGACCTCGTCGCTGTAGTTCAGATAAAGCTTGTCATCCACGATTGTGAAAGCTTGCGGCTGGGTCGTTGCCTTGTAGCCGCGAGCCAAGCCGTAAGCACAATAGCCGCCATATTGGGGAGTGTAGCGCTCCGGACTGCGAATGAACGCATCGCGGTGACCCTGGGAGGAGAAATGGAAGTTCGATCCTTTGTGGGACGCCACAAACTCGGGATTTCCTTTGATTGGCTTTCGCTCGGTGAAATACGCCACCGGGTCATAACCGTTGATGGCGACACCATCGGCGGCATAGATCTCGTTGGCTTGTAGGATCGCCGGGGTCGTCGAAAGAAATGCGGCAACAACGGTTGGAAGCAGTAGTCGATAGGAAGCGATCATGAAACTTCTCCTCGTAGAACGGCTCATGCTCCTTCTTCGGCTCAGAAACCGAAATTGTTACAGGAGAAATTCCTTGTCGATGAGAACGGCAATCCAACGATCGTCCGCGTTAAATGAGAAGTAATTCAAAGGGCAGGTTCAACATTTCTTCCGAGAAAATATCGTTGTCGGTCGAATTGCTGGGTCCATGGAAGATGAAGCGAGAGGAAAACGGTCAGACCCGCGCGCTCGGTGACGTCATCATCGCCGCGACAGCTCGCGCGTAGGATTTGACCGTGATCACCGGAAATTTGCGGCACTTCGAACCTCTGGATGTAGCCGTAGACCTCCCAGCGTTTTTCAGAGCCGTTTGAAAAAGCTAGCTGTAAGTTCACTTGAACTACGGGGCAGAGGTTCGGATCTCATCAAGGCATGAGACAGAAGGGAAAAGGAAAGAACAGCGTCTCGCGCCCGAGCAGGATCCGACAGATCTAGGATCGGCTTTTCAGAAACCCGAGAAATGCGCGTAGCGCCGCGGATTGATGGCGACGGCTCGGAAAGTAGATGTATAGCGCCTCCATCGGAGAAGACCATAAAGGCAGAACGCGCGACAGATCTCCTCGGTTGACGAGGTCAGTGACCATTGCGGCTGGAACGCTAACGATCCCAAGGCCGCGTACTGCGAGGTCGATTTGCGAGGCAAGGTCGTGAACAACAGTTGCATCAGGGGGCGAGATTTGCGTCTTGTCGCCTGCCGATACCAGTGTCCACGGAATAATTAATCCGGTAATCTGGCTACGGCACACGATTGCGCGGTGTTGGAGCAAGTCGCTGGGGTTGTTGGGCGCAGATCGGTTCGCCAAATAGGCGGGTGCCGCAGCCAAAATCGCCATCGATGGAGGCGCGATCTGGACCGCAACCATGTCCTTCTCGAGGTGGTTGCCGAAGCGTAGGCCGGCGTCGTAGCCCTGCTTGACGATATTTACCAGCCGGGCTTCCACAGCAATCTCCAGTTCGACCTCCGGGAAGGCATCTTTGAAGGCGACCAATGTGGCGGCGATCATCAGATCGAACGGTGCCCGCGGCATCGTGAGCCGCAAAGAACCAGCGGGGCGCGCACTTTTGCCTGTCGCGTCCTCCGCAGCTTGCCTGAGTTGTTCGACCGCCGGAGCGGCCGCGAGCAGGTAGTCGTTGCCGACATCTGTCAGGCTCACGCTGCGCGTCGAGCGGCGGAAGAGAGGCGTCCCAAGTCGCTTCTCGAGGCTCCCGATTGCCTGGCTGACCGCCGACGGCGAAATTCCCAGACGCCGGCCGGCCTCCGAAAAACTACCTGCTTCCGCCACAGCTATGAACATAGCGACGCCATCAAGGGTGTCTCTGTATCGCAACGATCTACCTTGAAGTTTTACTTAAAGCCTCATGTGGGATTACCGCGCTTATCGTACGCCCATGTCAAGCCTATCTGAAATGCATGTGAAAGGAGATGAAGATGGATTCTGCAAGATACCTCGGGCTCGATGCCACAAGACACAGACTAAAACGTCGGACAGTTCTCAAGGCATTGGGAGCTGCAGCAGCGTTGCCCTCTGCAGCGTGGGCGGCAACCTCGGCCGCTATTTCGTCCCGAACGTTTTCTTCTCCCCGCCATACGACACGTTATCTCGAATGCGGGCCGGCCGATGGGCCGCTGATGATCTTTCTCCACGGCTGGCCGGAGCTCAGCCTTATCTGGCGTGCGCAGATGGTGGCCTTTGCATCCGACGGCTGGCGGTGCATCGCGCCCGACATGCGAGGATATGGTGGCTCGTCAGCACCCACTGCTTCCGCCGCCTACACCAACGAACAGGTCGTCCGGGACATGGCGGAATTGCATGACCATCTCGGAGGCGAGCCTGCGATCTGGGTCGGCCATGACTGGGGCAGCGTCATTGCCGGGTCGCTGGTTGCGCACGAGCCCGCCCGCAGCCGCGGTCTTGTGCTGATCTCTGTTCCTTATTTTCCGGATGCGAACGCTTTGCCCACCCTTGTGCCTTTGATTGACCGGACGATCTACCCGGCTGATGAGTATCCGGACGGGCAGTGGGACTATTACCGCTACTACACGACCCACTTCGAGGCGGCGGTCTCGGATCTTGACGCGGACAAGGCGGCATCACTGGCGTCGATCTACCGCCCCGGCGATCCGACAAGCGTCCGCAAGCCATCGGCAAATGCGCTGGTGACGCGCAAAGGCGGACGCTTTGGCGAGGCGCATCGAGCCCCCGACCAAGCCCGACCCGGCGCTTTGGCCCGCAGCCGACTTCGACGCCCTAGTCGAGGCGTTCGATGCCCATGGCTTTCGCCCACCTTGCGCGTGGTATTTGAACGACGCGGCCAATATTGCCTACGCCCGCAGCGCGCCGGACGGCGGCCAGATATCGCTGCCCGTGCTGTTCGTGAATGGCGAGTATGACCAGATCAATACCATCAAAGGTAATCGCTACGGCGAGCCGATGCGCGCGGCCTGCGCCGACTTGAGCATCGTAAACCTGCTCGGGGCGCATTGGCTGCCGCTGGAGCGCAAGCCGGAGGTTGTCCAGGCAATCCGAACGTGGCTGCAGGACAAGAACTTGTCTGCAACGCGACGGTGAGTTTTTACACTTGGATCCAAGGCATCAATGAAGAGCACCGATGAATCTGTGGAGGGTGTAAATCACCGCCACAAGTTCCGTGACGCCAGGATTTTGCAATGTTGCGCTAATAATAACAGGGTGCGGCAACAGTCTATTGCGGACTTGAAGACTTAATCCCGGCACAGTGGTGAAGCGAGGTGTGATCGTTGAGAGTACTGATCGTAGAGGACGAGGCAGAATTCGCAAATGCGCTGCGGGTTGCGCTTGAGCGAGAGCGCTTCGTTGTCGATCAGGCGGACCGCATCTCGATAGCACAGGAGGCAGCCATGTCTGGATCCTATGATCTTGTGTTGCTTGATCGCACTCTTCCGGATGGGGACGGGTTGTCGCTCCTGCCAGTGCTGCGCGAAACCCACCCTGGCCTTGCCGTCATCGTGTTAAGCGCACGCGGGGAGGTGACAGACCGCATCGCCGGCCTCGACAACGGCGCTGATGATTATCTTACCAAGCCGTTCGATGTCGACGAGATGTTTGCCCGCATTCGTGCGGTTCGAAGGCGCCCCCATCTGGTGAGTGAGGAAATTCATGTCGGGGCGCTTGTGTTCGACGTCTCGAATGACGAGGCCAGCGTCGGTGGCGCGAGGCTCGATCTGACCCGCCGCGAGTTGCGCGTTTTAGCAGCTCTCGTAAAACGTCGTGGTAGAACGGTGGTGAGAGAGGCCTTGGAACAGGCTGTTTTTGGTTTCGACGACGACGTGCAGTCGAATACGCTGGACTCCCACATCTCGCGTCTCCGCCGCAAGTTCGCTGAAGCGAACGCGGGCATCGAAATCCATGCGATCAAGGGTGTCGGCTACCTGTTGAAGGATCTGACATGAAGCGAGGTCAGCCGTCGCTAAAGCGCCCCCTGATCGTAAAGCCGCTGATCTTCCAGCTTGCCACACTGCTCATCGCCTGTACATTCTTCATGGCTTTGGCGCTTCGCATGGACAGCGGCGGGCTCTATATCGACGAGACGATAACTCCGGTGATCGCGCGCGCAATCGTCCGGGATCAGGATGGTGGGCTCTCGATCCGCGAAACAGCCGAGCTCGCCGAGCTTCGTGATGAATCTCCCGACCTTTGGTTCGTTGCTGAGGACGATGTCGGCCGGAACGTGACGTTCGGCGACATCCCGTCGCAATATTCATCGCTTCTTGGCCGATTGAAGGATCTGTCCTATGCGCATCTGCGCGATCGCAATCCCCCTATCGGTTGTCGGCGATAATCCGGCGCGAGATCGCTCCGGGCGGAGCGCTGACGATCCTGGGACATGGCAAGCTGACAGGCGTCAGTCTTGTCGTTCTGCTCGCGTCCAATGTCATCGTCATTCCTATCTTCCTTGCATTGGCGCTGATCTCGCTGGTAGTAACGCCGTGGATCGTGCGGCAAGCACTTGCCGGCGTGTCCAGGATCGCCAGGGAAGCTGAGCAGATCGATGCAAACCGGCGTGGGCGACGCCTGAGCGAGGAGCACGTGCCACGTGAGATCGCGCCATTGGTGCGCGCGGTGAACGACGCCCTTCGCCGGCTTGACGAGGGCTATGAACGGCAACGGCGTTTTATCGCCTCCGCCGCGCACGAATTGCGCACGCCCATCGCCATCCTGCGCTTGAAAATTGATACAGCGGCCGAACCGGCGACACGCAAGCTAAGCGCCGATGTGGCACGCCTGAGCAATCTTGCCGAGCAAATGCTTGACATACAGCGCTTGGATGCCAAACGGGCCGACGAACGCGTCGATCTAGGAGCTCTCGCCCGTCGCGTCGCGGCGGATCTGGCACCGCTATTTATTGCCTCATTGCGCACGATAGAGGTGCAGATCGAAGGCGCGTCAGTGCTTCGTGGTGACGCGGGTGCGATCGAGCGGGTAATGACGAACCTTGTCCAGAACGCGATCGAGCACGGCGGGCACCATGTCATTTTGCGCGTGACAGGTTCCGGCTTCGAGGTTCAGGACGATGGTCCGGGCATACCCCTTGAGGAGCGCGATCGCGTCTTCGACCCATTCCACCGCCTGAGACCACGGTCTACGGGCAGCGGCCTCGGCCTGAACCTGGTGTAGCAAATCATTGAGCGACACGATGGCAGAATTTCGATCCTGAGTGCGCCCGGCGGCGGAACCATTATGCGTGCCGAATTCGGCTCGCAGTGAGGCATTTTCAACGCTGCATACCAGACGTTATGGAGAACCTATGAACGAGAAGACTTGCACCTTGCCAACTCCCGAGCAACGGGAATTTCTCGAAATCCGCGAAGCTGCAGAGCAAACGATGCTGGAGACCGTTTTCAAAGCAATCGATGAGGCGGCGGCCGAAGTTTCGGAAAGACTCGAACAGTCGGGTCTTTCAG
Source organism: Terrirhizobium terrae (assembly GCF_030323265.1). Taxonomy (GTDB): domain Bacteria; phylum Pseudomonadota; class Alphaproteobacteria; order Rhizobiales; family Rhizobiaceae; genus Neorhizobium. Next base: position 342,826 of record NZ_CP104991.1, on the reverse strand, counting down.
TTCGAGCCAACCAGCAAAGACTATTTCCTGTTCACGGTTCAGCAAGTTGCCTTCATCCGCCTCTGCGGCGGCGATCCGCGTACGATGCAAGGCGGTGATCCGGAGCTGGGTCAACGGATCGTCAACAATGGCCAGCATATCATCGACCACTACTGGCGAAGCGGCAAAGATTAGAGTCCTCGGCCGGTTGGGATTTTAGCTATCACATTCTTGCCCCGAAGGGCCCCAGGCAATCACGCTTGGGGCTTCCAGATCCTAAACCTGCGCTGCGCCACCGTCAGCGAAGACTTCGCCGCCTGTCATAAAGCTACTATCTTCTGAAGCCAGGAAGAGGGCGACAGCCGCAATCTCTTCGGGATTTGCGACCCGGCCGAGCGGAATCTGTGCCGCTAGACCTTGAAGCAGCGCAGACTCCTCTGCAGGTGTTACGAGCCCCTTCAGACCAGGCGTCTCCGTGGCACCGGGCGATAGCACATTAACCCGGATACCCGACCCCTTAAGATCTAAGGCCCAGCTGCGGGCAAAGTTGCGGATTGCTGCCTTTGTGGCGCTATATACGCTGAACGCTGCAGTTCCGATGGAGCCGGTTGTCGATCCGGTTAAGATGATCGATCCGCCCCTCTGCATAAGCGGAAGTGCTTTCTGCACGGTGAACAACGTACCTTTGACGTTGACGTTGAATGTCTGATCGAAAGACGCCTCGTCAATCGCACCGAGCGGGGCGAATGTGCCTAAACCTGCATTCGCGAAGAGGATGTCAATTCGCCCGCTCTTCTCCCGCACCGTTTCGAACAACCGATCGAGATCGTCCAGCCGCGACACGTCCCCTTGTACCGCCGTCACTCCACCGCCAATAGCTTCAACCGCTCTGTCGAGTTCCTCTTGACGGCGGCCGGTGATGAATACCTCGGCGCCCTCCGCAACGAACCGTTTCGCCGTCGCCAGACCGATCCCACTGTTTCCGCCTGTGATGACGGCAATATTGCCTTGAAGTCTGCCCATCAAAGTTACCTTTCAGAATGTCGTATGAAAACAAGATAGACAAGCGCTTTCATTGTTGCCAGTATGCACCTTTTGGTAAGTGAGGAAATTCATGATGGTTACGTCCAATTTCCTCTGCGGGCTCGACGCATCACTCGCTGTCATTGGCGGGAAATGGAAGCCGTTGATCTTGTTTCACCTCGCTCACGAAGCTCGACGTTACGGCGACCTCAGGCGCGCTGTCGGTAACGTCAGCGACAAGATGCTCATCCAGCAGCTTAAAGAACTAGAAGCCGACGGGATTGTCGATCGGCACGACTTCAAGGAAATCCCCCGAAAGTGGAATACTCACTTACGCCGTTCGGCGAGACGCTCGCCGAGGCGCTGAGGCCACTTTGTGCTTGGGGAACGCAGCATATGACCGAGGTTGCGAAACTGATGTCGCAGCGAACCTGAGGTGTTGAAAACCGTCTTATGCCATAGCCAAGCGACCAATGCGGAGCAGTTGCATTAATGACCACTACCTGCAGTTATGATTATGGAGACGGTTTTTCGGTCCCATCCCCAATCAGTCGTGCGGTGAAACCAAGCTCTTGGTCGGCAGACGAACCTTGAACTGAGAAAATTCGTAATGACCGTGTCGCCAGTTCGATTCCATTCAAGAGCTTTGTAACCATCAACGATTAGCGGGCCCATATGGGCCTGACTTATTAGGCTCGCTCAAAGAGCTATACCGTACGGATCGGTGATCCTGCTCAGATGATGATGTAGCCGATCAATAATCGCACTGCGAGTGCAGGACCGCCTTTGCACGAGCCCGATCGGCCGAAATATGTGCGGTTCGCCAAACGGCGCCGAGACAATCGGCAAAGAGATGTTTCTCAACGCAATGCAGGGGACCGCGGACACACCAAGACCATGGATTGCGCAAGAGCCCACCGGGCAATTGTGTCGATCTCGATGACGGCTACAGGCACATTCCTATTCGCACTTGACTGAAAACGACGATCACGAGGAAAAACGCTTCGGAGTTTCGTGGCACTACTGGAACGAAACACGCAACGGTCTATTTGATACGGTATCAGACAAAATGTTTGAGGGCTTGAAGCAGGGCCACTTCTCTCTAACCGAAACGAGACAGCCCGTGCATTCCGAACCCATCACCGTTCTCGTCGTCGAGGATGAGGCCCTAATCCGGCTTGCAATCGTGGACGAACTGGAAGTAGCTGGCTTTCAGGTCTTCGAGGCCGATAGTGCTGCAGCCGCAATCGCCATCATCGAACGCCATGCTGATATCCGGATGATCTTCACCGATATCGATATGCCGGGTACGATGGACGGACTAAAACTTGCAGCATTCGTTCGCGATCGTTGGCCACCCATCAAAATCATTGTCACATCAGGCAGGTTTATCCCGGGCGCAGGTGAGCTGCCGCCCGGCGTTCCTTTGTTGCCAAGCCGTACGACTTCGAGCTCGTCATTCGGTCGATACACGCGGCAATGACCGAGTAAGGTAGCTCTGCACTGCTCACCAACTGCTGATGTAGCGGCTCGGCGTCTGGTTAACGGAGGGAGGCAAGACGCGCGGGGAGGAGGTCGACGTCCGGCTATTCCGTCTGAAACCTTGTGGCACGCAAAGGACATTGGTCGGCCACCTTCGTTTTTCCTGTAAACGCCTCGGACTACATGTGCTTGAGTTTGCAACAACCTAAAGTGGCGATCGCGCTCGTCAAAAAAACTAAACGTTGACGCCGGACTGTTTGCAGCCTATGTATCTTAAATCGATCTTTTGTTTGCCGAGCTTGTCTACGGCGTGATTGGCACCGCGTTTTAAGCGAACTTCTCTTTCAAAAATAGTCGGTTCATACCCGCGTAGCATTTGCCTCGCGGTCCCTCAATCTATGCTTTGAAAGGGTTCATCATGACCACTGGCACAGTAAAATGGTTCAACTCCACCAAGGGCTTCGGCTTTATCCAGCCTGACAATGGCGGCGCTGACGCTTTCGTTCACATCTCCGCTGTCGAGCGCGCCGGAATGCGCGAACTCGTTGAAGGTCAGAAGATCGGCTTCGAACTTGAGCGCGACATGAAGTCGGGCAAGATGTCGGCCTGCAATCTGCAGTCCGCTTAGTGATATCTGCTTCCCTTTGACCACGGATGTACTGGCATCGCCGGAAGCACTTATCAGTCTGAGGCCAGGCGGCTTGCCTGGCCTTTTTAATTTGGTCGAACGACCGACGATGGAGGAGTCCATGACGGAAACATACAGCAAATCTCGCCAGCAAGCCGAAGTCGCCTTCGGCAACGTTCAATCCCAATTCTTTTCCAAGAACAACGCGTTGGAAGAGTTGCAGTCGGAAGAACACGCACGCGAGGCGAAGACATTACGGCTCAGAGAAGCAAGGCTTGCGAAAGAGCAGGCTGAACGGATGTCGGCAACCGCCGCACTCGTCGCCAAACGCACCAAGGTGCGCTAACCGCGCCATCGGCGCTTGAGGACATACTATTTGAGAAACTTTGGAAACACTGAACTCGCTGACCGACTATCCGCTGCTGCTCATGCGAAAGCGGCGCTCCTTGCCGCTTACCAGGTAGCCAAGACCGCTAACGATCCCATACGGGATGCAAAACAGGCCGAGCGCACCGCACTTGTTCAAGCGCGCGACTTACGCCGTGTAGAACGAGACCGTCTCAAAGTTGAGGAGCGTAACCGACGCGACGCCGATGCGGCCGAAAAGCAGGCAGCTATCGAAGCTGCTGCGTTAGCGGAAACGGAGGAGCGCGCGATCGCAGAGAGTGCAAGGATCAGACGTGTCGTTGAGGATGATGCTGCTCGGAAGGCCGCGCGCGATCGCCGCTATGCGAACCGCAAGGCTCGGCAGGCCTAAATCGCCAGCAGATTAAACCGGGGCACGTCCCGGCTTGACGAAGCGACCGCTCCCGTGAGGGCCGCATTAGGAGCATGCCATGTCACCAGACAAAAACGAACTGCAGGCGATCAATACGGCTTGGCAGATTGCGATCCAGGAAATCCTGCGGATGGTGATACGCGATATGTACCACGGAAGCGGCGAAGAAGCTTTCAAAACACATATCAAACGGATCGAAGAAGCCGCAGTCGACAGCATCCAAACGGACTTGCGGCTTCGTGGCACGGACGAATGGACTGAGGTTTTGGTCAAAGAGCGGGCGAGCAACTTTGTTACGACGCTGCTGACATCCTTTACCTACGATCGTGCCTGATCGCCAACCCTCCAGGCAGCAGGTAATCAACGCATCCAGGTGCGGCCATCCCACCAGAACAAAAACGGCTTGCGATCGAGCTTGAGCGCGGGAGCGCACCTGGAACACCGCCACGCCTGGCTCGTTTGGGTGTCGGCGTTATGAGTATCAGACCTTTCCTATCAAGCAGATCGTACGCGCTTTTGCGTCTCGATCAGCAACCGTAAGGAACCACATTCGATGATCGATAAACAAGATTTCTCCGTCAGTTCAAATGGCGACCGGTGGTCGCTTGAAAAGCATCAGGTCTCGGGTGAAACGGTGGTGGTGCATGAAGCGAACGCGCCTTCAGGCGGTCAGGTAACCCGCATTCCTGTGGCGGATTTCCTCAATCGCAATGTGGGCAAGCCCGAATTTGAAGCCCTGCTGCAAATATTGGGTCAATCGCACCCGAGGCCGGAAAGCCAGCTCAGCGAGGATCAGGGTGAAACATCCTCGTATGCGACCGCGATGCGTTACCTCAATCTCGGTGGACGACGCCGGGCGAAGGTGGATGACAATATCGTCACCACGCGGTCATGGGAGAATGATCCTTCCGAAGCAGAGGCTTTCTGGCAAGCAAACGTCGAAACTCTCGACGAAAGAGGTCGACGAGATGTCGCGCTTCATCTGCCGAGCATCAGCGAACGATAATCGTTCAAGGTATGGACTGACGCAGAGCCAGGAGCAACCTCTTTTCCTGGAGCCTTTGCCTTAGCATTAGCGGCGATCGAGCTTCACTCTGTAATCTGCGTAGGCCGCGATAAATGAAAATCTGGCAATCTCGGCATCGCAGCGATATGTGAGCGCACTGTTGCAGTCAGCAATCGCAGCGCGGAAAGGTGCTCCGGTTTGATGGCGAAAATTTTCATGAAGAAATTTGAGAGCCGCTCTTGGCCCAGTGATGGGCTTATCGAGCAGGCCATCTTGAACGAAGACAGCAAACTCCCACTCGAGACCGAAACCTACGGGGATTACGGAGTTCACGAGCTTCCCTTTCCCGCGGGTTCGATTGGCCGAGGGTTGTAAAGGTTCAAAGCACTGAACGCTGCTGTTTAAGCTGCAATCGAATATGGCGCCGGGATTTCAGCGCCGTTTCGAATAATTCCCGCGCGAAGTCAGGAGATACGCGACCGTTCAGAGCGTCATTGATGCTGTTTGCTGCGGCAGCAAACGGACGGTCTCTAATCGTCACCCAGCTGGCGCCCATCATAGACTTGTGCGCCTCCATAGGCCCGAAGATCAGGCGGCCATCAAAATCCACCGGCTTATCCCAGTACACGGTTCGCATATTTGTGCTCCCAAAAAACCTATGTAGCGCGCGGATGAGTAAAGGCGAAAATTAAGGCAGAGACTCAACTCTAAACGACCGTCCTGGTGAATTCTCTAGTGCAAGTGAGGGCCGACGATGAGGTGCGGATTTCCGGCGGCCTGCTGCCAAGGCAACGGTCCTGAGTGACAGTATTTTCAGATGCTTGGCGAATATTATAAGTCGGGCGGTGGTTCTCATCCCTTCATAAGCTAAACTTGGCCGAGCCGCTTGAATTCTTTGAAGTCCTTCCCACATCGCTTTGCGCTGGGAAGGAATACCGAATGCCATCATTCTTAGAAACGACCTTTGGCCCGCCCGAACTGGAAATCATCGACGTCGCCTTGAAATCCTGGCGAAATCGGTACGGTTTGAGTAAAGATGACCCCGACGCAGTAATCGCTGCCGAGATCTGCCTCAATCTTTTCCGCGAAGGGCATAATACACTGCCCGAGCTGGTTCAGGCTATGGACGGTCACAGGGGACTGACTGATATCGCAGTGGGTCACGACCTATCGAAGTTCGGCAACTGACCAGGTGCTCATCATCCCAAGGATTGTCTCCATAATTTGCTCTTCTCGGTAGGGTTTCGAGAAGAACATGGTTTCGGCAGGAATGAGATTGCCCGGATCCTCGACATGGCCGGAAACGATGATGATTTTGATCGGTGGCCAGCGGTCGCGAATGATAGCTGCGAGCCGCATCCCATCGACGCCACGTGGCATGTCGACATCGGTCATGACAACCCGAATATCATTGCGGGCTTCTAGGATTTTTACGGCCTCGGTTGCGTCGGCTGCGGGTATTGCCTCGTAGCCGGCCATCTCGACAAGATCAATTGCTGCCAGCCGCAGCAGCGGCTCGTCCTCTACCACTAGGACTACAGGTGGTGTGCGCGTTTCTGACATTTCGCTCATCATGACTGTCGCAACTGGGAGACCAGTCCCCGCATTTCAACCTTCAACCCTTTAGGCTCGTAGCTGACATCGACACCGCCTGTTCCCATGAGGCCAAGACGAATAAGTTTGGAGCCAAAACCTTTGCCGGCTGGTTCTGCAACTGGTGGACCGTCACTCTCTTGCCATAATAGGACGAGGGTGTCGTCGCCGTTCCCGGTCTCGGTTCGCCACGTGACTGAAACCCGACCTTTTTCATTGGACCACGCGCCGTATTTCAGGGCATTGGTGCCGAGCTCATGCATAAGCAGCGCCAGCGACAAAGCGGTCCTCGGGCCAAGCTCAAGGTCAGGCCCTTCGATCGTGTATCGTTCGGGCAGCGCCATCTGGTGAAGGACTGTGTCCATTACCTGAGTCATGCGCGCCGATGTCCAATCCTGGCCCAACAACACTTCGTGGGCCTTGGATAACGCGTGCAGGCGATTTGTGAAGGCCTCTACCGGCGCCCGATCGGTGACCGGTCTCAGTGTCTGCGTCGCGATCGCCTGGACCATGGCCATGGTATTTTTCAGGCGATGGCTAATCTCGCGGTTGAGGATCTGTTGGTCTTCCTCGGCGCGGATACGGGAGGCAGCTTCACGTGTCCGATCAGCAATCGTTCGCACGAAATCCCGCTCTTCGGGCGTAAACTCGTGCGGCTTGTCGTAATGGACAAACATAACGCCCACAAACACGCCGTGCTCAATGATCGGAATATTTACCAGGGTAGCCAGCGAGATCTGCCGAAAGAGATCGGCGGAGCCCGCAGTACGTGGATCAATTGTTACATCTGGGATGATTATGTTGTCGCCGCGCTTCAGGTCGTCGATAAAGCTCCCGTAATCCCGGAACTGATGGAGCCCTGCAACTGGATCGATGCCTGGAGCGCACCAGCCCGGCAGCATTTGAACGGTCTCGGCGACAGCATCGACCATACCGTAGCCCGCGCGAGTTGCGCCCTCAAGGTTGCGCACCATAATTTCAGATGCAACAAAGGCGACCTCGGTAACAGTTTTGAGCTCCCGGATACGGTCGCCAAACTCCAGGAAAGCAAGCTGCCTGTCCTGAGACTGTTTCTCGAGCGTCGCATTTCGGGCAATCTTGATATATCCACGAACGGCACCACTCTCCGTTACGAGCGGCCGGACGGTCCCGTCGAGAAAGGCGTGCGTGCCATCTGCCCGGATATGCCAGCGCCGGTCTATTGCGACGCCTGTTTCCGCGGCCCTGGCTAGCTCGAGATCGGGAACGCCCGCGGCCTGATCTTCGATCGTAAAAATGTCCGAAAAAGGCCGTCCCATCATCTCGGCTTCTGTGCGGCCGAATGTCTCTTCTGCCCCCCATACCAGCTCGAAATCCGGCCGTCGAGATCAGTTGTCACAATGACATAGTCCTTAGCCCCTTGTATCAGCAATCTCAGCCGCTCTTCGCTCTGTTGCAGAGCTTCCACTGCGGACATGCGCTCGGTGACGTCCAGGAACATGGTAATGAATGTGTCTTCCCCCGTGGCTTGAATGAACCCGTCAAGCCAGCGACCGAGGAGTCTACGGACCGGGTAAACCGTTTCGACTCGCCGGTCGCTATCACCTCGGCGACGTCGGTGACCCAGTCATCCTCGATCCCTGGAAGTACCTCGCGGATTGTCCTGCCAACGGGCGGTTCTGTCGAAATCCCAACAAGCCGAGCCCAGGCTGGGTTCACATTATCGTGGCGCCAGTCAACGATGTTGCCTGTGGGGTCGCGAATGACAGTGCCAAGAACAATCCCTTCCTCGAGCTGGTGAAACAGGTTGCTCCAGCGCCGGTCCGAGACAAGCGTGGCAATGTGGTTGCTGGCGATCTTTCCGAACTGCTTCAGCAGGCCAAGTTCAGACAGGCTCCAGTCTCTTGGTTGCCCATCTATTGCAGCGATCGCTCCGATGATCGTGCCGTCAGGGAGGTTCACGGGGACACCCATGTATGAAACTACACCCAGGTCTCCAATAGCGAGGTTGTCGCGAACACGCTCGTGCAGGGTCGCGTCTCCGACGATGAAAGGCTGCTTGTCATCGACCACATGTTGGCAGAATGAGTGCGTCAGCGGCGTTTCCCCGCGCTCCGCCCAGGGTGCGGGCAGCCCGACATGTGCCGCGAACACCTGCCTGTCTTCGTCGAGAATAGATACAATCGCAACGGGACAGTGCAACGCCGTCTTTACGGTCTCTACGATGTCGTTAAACTCTGACTTATGGTGAGGCTCGAACAATCCGGCATTGCGCGCGGCACGAATGCGTTTGGTTGTATTTAGCAAGTGCGCGAGTACCTCATCTGATGTTCGGTCAAGTGTTCGGACAGATATTATTTTGCCGTCACGTTTCTAGATGGGAGATCGGGTAGAAAAGACAATTGCGGATCTAGGATGAATCGGCATAATCAAAGAGCTTGCTTGTAGACATCAAATGCGGGCAGGGCCCGTTCGGGCAGGAAACTCGCGCTTGGACACGATTTTTGCCTTCCGTGCATTTCGATGGCCTCGCTGGTTCGGCTGATGGCTGAGAGGTCATGGCAGACGACTTAGCGTATGTCCCAGCGCCGGCATACTTGCTTTTCTTTCGAATACCGGACGCAAATTCGCGGTATGACGGTGAAAGTGACGGCATCCAAAAGAAAAGTTCACGTCAATGAGCTGCGGACGCTGGAAAACCTCGAATGCGTGAGGAGAAGTCTTTGTGTTAACGCAAACGGTTCGTCATGGCCAAAGCCTGAATCGCCATCCTGGAGGCCCATAAGCAATAGAATTCATGCCGCCTGAGCGGAGCTCGCGAGGACGAGGCTCGGGGGCACTTGTGCGCCACGCATCCCACCGACATAGGCTACCAGATAGGTGAGAGCGTTCTGGAACCCGTTGACAGTGTAGGGCTTCTCAATGCCGCCAATCGCACCCGCGTAGTCGTCGGGTATTCGCTTGAGGTTTCCCGACACGAACACATAGGGCACGCCTTGCGATGCCAGCTCCCTGCCGACATCAATGCCTGTCGGGCCATCCAGTAGCTGGATGTCGACGAACGCAAACTCTGGAGCCGCGGCTCCGATCAGTTCTTTCGCAGTTTTGCTCTCAGCGGCAAGGCCAACCACTTCGTGGCCAGCGGCCTCGAGTTCGCTTTCCATTTCCAGCGCCAACAGCGCCTCGTCTTCCACGATCATGATACGCATTCTTCAGTCCTTATGTTCGTCAACGAGAAGGGTGACGCGGACGTCCGTCCGATGGCCTTCGACGGTCTTCTCGATCTTGGCACCCAGCTGTCGTGCGGAAGTCTCAAGCATCATGGCGCTGAACGCTTGTTCTTCTCTATCTGCTTCTACTGGGGATACCGTATCGGAGACCCTGATCAGGAAGTGCCCGTTCAGCCGCCGGACCTCGAGATGTATTTCGCCGCCACCGTCACCCAGTCCGCGCCGCACGGCATCGCCGATCAGTTCGTTGACCACCAACGCGATGGGAGAGGCCTTAGCGGCGGGAACGACGACTTCGTGCAAATCTGTGGTTACGCGGATATCGCTCCGCCTTAGTGCGCTAACTAGGTCGTGGACCAGCTCCTGCGCGAAGTCGGCGACGTCGAAATGGCCAACGTCATCGTCGTTTAGTAGCTTGCGCTGCACGGTACTCAGCGCCTCAACGCGGTTGAGAACCGACCGGAGTGTCTTTCGGGCAGTGTCATCCTCCGACATGCGCGCTTGGAGCTTGACGATGGACGCGATGGTTAAGAGGTTGTTCTTGACCCGATGATCAACCTCGTGAACCAGGAGGGTTTTGGCCTTAAGTGCGTTCGTCAGGTCGGCGGTGCGATCAGCAACCTCTTCTTCTGCAACATGGCGGGCGCGCGCCAGCTCCGCCTCCTTGCTCTTAATGTTTGTAAAATCGAGCTGAGAGGCGAAAAAGTAAATGACCTCGCCCGCCTCGTTTCGGACCGGACTAACGAAGAGTGCGTTCCAGAACGGCGAGCCATCCTTGCGGTAGTTCAGGATGTCGATGGAAACGTCTGCCTCCGCAGCAATAGCCTGCCTGATTTTCGTAATGGCTTCAGGGTCCGTGTCCGTGCCTTGCAGCAGGCGGCAGTTGCGGCCGATCAGCTCTTCTTCGCTATATCCCGAAAGCATACAAAAGGCTGTGTTGCAAAAGATAATCGGATTGTCGTCTTGGCGGGGATCCGTGATCAGCATCGGCATGCGGGTTGCCTTGAACGCTGCCGCGAACGGGTCTTCCGACATGTGCTCGGCGAGAAGTCGTTGGCCTGCCTCGCGTGCAAGACGGGTCTGTTGCGTATCGTTCATTCCGGTGTCCGATCGAGTGCAGGGTCAACGGGTAACTAATGATGCCGCCGATAACGTCAATACAAGCGTTTCGGTAATAAATTACTTCAGCCGCAACCCGTGGCTTTTGATCGTCATTCCAGCTCGTGCTAATCAACGGAGGAAACGCCGGTCTCCTGCAGGCGTCGTCGGCATTGCCGGCTTGAAAGACAACGCGCAAAGGCCGGCTATGCTTCAACAAAACGTCACGGCCTGCGATGTCGAGCCGATCCATATTCCCGGCTCGATCCAGCCGCACGGCATCATGCTGATCGCGGACGCCCGCTCACTTGTTTGCGTAGGAGAGGCGGGTGACGTCGAGAGTTTTCTGGGACAGACCGTCGTCGGGCAAGAACTCGGGGATATCCTCAACCCGTCGGCCCTTGGGCGGATGTCGGCCATTGCGTCGGGCAAGATCGCCGTCCTGGGTCGTGTCGAGGGACGCAATGGCCCGCTCAACGCTATCGCCTATCGCTCGGGCGACTTCGCCGTCGTTGAGATGGACAGGGCTGAGGAGACGGCCGTCGAGGCGGTTCCCTATCTGGTCGACCTCGACGCCGCCAGCGCCCGCTTCGAACGATCCGCCAGCGTTTCAGAACTCTGCAGAAGCGCCGCGACGGTGTTCCGCGAGCTGACGGGCTACGACCGGGTGATGGTCTACCAATTCCTCGACGACGACGCGGGTGTCGTGGTAGGCGAAAGCGTCGCACCGGGGAACTACAACTTCATGAATCACCATTTCCCTGCATCGGACATCCCGAAGCAGGCGAGGGCGCTTTACCTGCGCAACAAGGTCAGGGTCATCCCGGACGTGGACTACGTGCCGCAGCCAATCACCTCGGACAGGGACCTGCGGGACATCGACCTCAGCGATTCCACACTGCGCAGCGTCTCGCCGATCCATATCCAGTATCTGCAGAACATGGGCGTGAAAGCGTCGGCGTCCTTCTCGATCATCAAGGACAATGTCCTGTGGGGCTTGCTCGCCTGTCATCACCACCAGCCGCGGACCATCCCGCTTACCGCCCGCATGGGGTGCCAGACGCTCGCGAACTCGCTGGCCCGCAAGATCAAAGCGAAAGAGGACGCCCAGCTTCACCGCGAGCGTATCCGCCTTCGGTCACAGGAAGACGCCATTCTCACCCTGCTGGGGCCAGAGAGTTCCTTGGACGAGCTGTTTGCAAAGTCGGGAGAAAAAATCGCCAAGATGCTTTACGCAGACGGGTTCGCCGCGGTGCAGGGAGGCGAACTGTACGTCCATGGCAAGACGCCTGATCCGATCGACATCCGCAAGCTCGCTGACCACCTCAAGGTCCCTGCATCCCAGCAGACTTATGCGACGGCGAGCCTCTCTGCCAAATGGGACGAGGCGTCGGCCTACATGGACGTGGCCAGCGGCCTGTTGGCGGTCACCATGTCGACCGAGGTGCCGACCATTCTGATGTGGTTCCGCGCCGAGCACGTCGAAGTTCTCAAATGGGCGGGCAACCCGCACAAGGACACGGCGCACGACCCCGCCGCGGTCCTGACACCGCGCTCGTCGTTCGAGGCGTGGAGCGAAAGCGTCCGTGGGAAGGCTCGGCCCTGGACGCATGCTGAGGTCGAGTCTGCTGGTCGTGCCGTGCGTCTGATGCTCGAATACCGCAACAACCAGCGCCTTCGCGAGCTCAACCGCGAGCTGACCATCAGCCTACGTGAGAACCAGGGTCTTGTCTCGCAGAAGGACTACCTTCTTAAAGAGGTCAATCATCGCGTCCAGAACTCGCTGCAGCTCGTCTCCGCGTTCCTGCGCCTGCAGGCCCGTGGTGCGACAAACGACGAGGTAAAGCAGAACCTTGACGAAGCGCAGAAGCGGCTCAACGCCGTGGCGCTCGTCCATCGGCGTCTTTATCAGGACGAAAGCGTTGAGGTCATCGACCTCTCGCGCTATATCGAGAGCCTGATCGAGGAGATGGCGACCACGATGGACGCTAACTGGCGCGATAATCTGACGCTCGATCTCGCGCCAATCCTGATCGCGACCGACAAGGCCGTCAATGTCGGTCTGATCCTTACCGAGCTGGTCATCAACGCCCAGAAATACGCCTACGACGGAGCACCGGGACCGCTTGCCGTCAAGCTTGAGCAGCACCGCAACTCGTTGCGCCTGATCGTCTCAGATGTCGGCCGTGGTAAGTCGAAGTCGGCCAAGTCGAGTGGTTTCGGATCGCGCATTCTCACGGCCATCATTGATCGTCTCAAAGGGAATATCGACGAAGAGGACAACGCGCCGGGACTGCGGGTCATCGTGACCGCGCCGATCCAGTGATGAATTGAGGCGCCTAATCAAGATCGGTTTCCCGTTTGACTATGGATTTTCCAGCGCAGACAGAACCGGTTGTTAGTAGGCGAGCAATTAGCGTGGCCTTTATGTCGGCTGGATCGCTGCACGCTATAGACGAAGTGCTTGAGGTTGAGCTTACGTTTTCCAACTTTCCGTTCACTTGCGGGCGCACGCGATTGTGATCGCAAATGCCGCGAGCGATGCGCCAATAATGTGATCGAAAATCATAATTGTTGCATATGTCGCAAAACTAATAGACAGGTGCAGGGTATTGGAAACTATACAGAGTCACAGATGGACGAGATTTCGAAACTGGCCGGATTGCTTGCGGAAATCCGCGCCACTGCATCGCGTCCGCCGCTCGTGAGCCGTGACGCGGTCTCGGTCGAGGCGATCTTGTCGCGACTAGCCATCATCGCGAAGTGTGAGGCGTCACTGACGAAAACGATTGAACCAGAAACCGCTGCTATCACTCAGCTCAAAGACGGCACCAGTAAAGATTGATGGGGTCCCGGCTTCGTCACGAAGACATCGGCCGTAAGCTCCCACTCGAACAATTAACCGTCTACGCTTCACGCTAAATGTGATCGTATCGAATTTGCCGCTCAAAATAGTTGCATGCGTCCGCCTTGCGGCCTCCTCTCGGTCTTCTTCAAAGATAAGATTGATTATGCTTTCGATGTTCATTCCTCTAGCGAGTTTACCGGGGTCAAGGCCGTAGATGGCTGCGTAATTTTCATCTGCAACAAGTCTGTTGTCAAAGAGGCTCCAACTGAACAGGCCAAGAGAAGGTAAAGCAAACTCTGGAAACGAATGGTCTGGCAACGGTGTCCTCCTGTATCTTGCGTAATCGCACCACTCGTCATCGGAGTATAGTGCACGCCATTGCAGTGGAAAGTACCGTCGCGAAGGGATTGTCGTTCGCGTCGAAGAGGAAAAGGATGCTCCCGCCTTAGACGAATTCAGGGCCTCGCGAAAAGTTTTCGCCGGTCGCCGCCGCCCTCGGAAACGGGTGGTTCCATAAGCATCAAACTGCTTGAACCCCATCGCAACCTCTATAAAAGTTACAATCTGTTAGTCAGTGGAGAGCATCGTCCTGGACAACGCCAATGAACCCAAGACCGCTGTTCCGGTAGCCAGACTGCTCGAGACGGTAGACTGGGCGGCTGGTCCAGTCGGCTCAAAATCAGACTGGCCCGCCTGTCTTCAAGCTGCGATCGGCATCATGATCCCATCGCAGGCACAGATTGTGATGTTCTGGGGACCCGAATTTGTCGCGTTCTATAACGATTCATACGCCCCGACGATTGGCGATAAACATCCACACGCATTTGGAAAGCCGGCGCGCGAATACTGGAGCGAGCTTTGGAGCGATTTGGAGCCGTTGCTGAAGCGCGTCCTCGACAAGGGCGAAACCGTTGCTGCGAAGGATCGGCCGTTTTATATCGAAAGGTTCGGCTATCCCGAAACGGTGTATTTCGACATCTCGTATTCTCCGGTCTCGGACCAGGATGGCGCTGTGCGTGGGGTGCTCTGCATCGTCAACGAAACGACCGACCGGGTCAAAGCTGATGCAGCATTGCGAGAGAGCGAGGAACGCCTTCGAGCGATATTTTCTCAATCGGCCGCTGGGATAGCGCTTGGCGATCTGACCGGAAGGCTGATCAGTGTGAACGACCATTTCTGTCAGATCGTTGGTCGTCCCCGCGGCGAATTAATCGGCATGCCGATGCAGGACTTTACGTATGCAGACGACCTATCGGAGAACCGGCGCCTGTTCGAAAATATGGTCGAGACGGGAGACAGCTTCGAAATCGAGAAGCGCTACATTCGCGGTGATGGAAGTCTTGTCTGGGTTTCGAACTCGGTGTCGGCAATCCGGGACGAACGCGGCAACATCTCGCAGGCTGTCGCTATATCTATCGATATCGGCGAGCGACGGCATGCACAGGAAGTCGAAAGGCACCTCGCGTCAATGATCGCCTCCTCTAACGACGCGATCCTCGGTATCGACCTGGACATGACCATCACCAGCTGGAACGCGGCGGCGGAAAGACTCTACGGCTATAAAGCAGAAGAGGCCATAGGACAGACAGTTTTGATGCTGGTTCCGGAAGAAAGGAAGGATGAGGAACCAACAATCCTCAGACAGATCAAAGCCGGACAAATCGTCGAGCCATACGAAACCCAGCGCCTTCGCAAGGATGGTCGGCTTGTCGACGTCCTTCTTAGCGTATCGCCGATCCGTGACGCCAGAGGACGTATCGTTGGCGCGTCCAAGACAACGCACGACATAACCAGCCGCAGAGATGCTGAGCGCTTAAAGGCTATTCTGGTCAACGAACTCCATCACCGCGTGAAGAACATACTTGCAACCGTGATTGCAATTGCCAGACAGACGATTGGCCGCGACAAGGCAAATCGGGTGGATGTCGAGGCGTTTGAAACCAGGCTCGCGTCGCTAAGCAGGGCGCAGGACCTCCTGATCCACGGGGAGGGACAGTACGCCGACATCAACGCCGTTGTTGAGCAAGCGATCTTGCCCTATCCGGCCGAAGCCTTCACCATAAGCGGACCAAGTGTACCGTTGCCGCCCAAAGCGGCTATCGCGCTTTCACTCGCACTACATGAGCTCGCGACGAATGCCGCGAAATACGGAGCGCTTTCGGTATCTGACGGTCGCATCAGCGTTTCGTGGCATTACGAGCCGCACCAGAACTGCAGGCTTACGATCATATGGGAAGAGCAAGGCGGCCCAGAAGTCGCACTGCCCGTGCGTATAGGGTTCGGCTCGACATTGATAGAGCGACTTCTCTCAGCCGAGCTGAGGGGCCACGCGAAGGTTTTTTACGAAAGGAGCGGCGTGAGATGTGTTGTTGAGGCAGACATGTCGCAGGTCTGTGAGGTCCCATCGGCATAAGATTGGGACACCTAAAAACACGATGGCTCTCCGATCGCCCCGCGCAGAGCCCGCAGCCCCAAATCTCACGGGGATTTCTCTTCAGCTCTCACCTTAGAGTCTTGTTCGCCATTGACTGACTTTAGGGCAGCGTTGAGAAGCTCGTCACGATCGTGCATACCTCTGTTGTAAAGTCTGGCAACCGTTGCGGTCAGGCGACCAATTGCTGCGGGATCGCGCACGATGCCTTGAGCGCGTGCCACTTCCTTTACGACACCTGCACAGAAAAGTGCATCCTCTTTCGAAATTGGTGCTGTCATATTATCCCCGCCAGAATAGCCCGCCCCTCGCTGGGGCGGGCGTTGGAACTGGTTAGAAGTCCATGCCCGGACCAGCGGGCAGGGCGGGGGCGGCGTCCTTCTTAGGCTTTTCGGCGATCATCGCTTCGGTCGTGACCAGCAGACCTGCGACCGAGGCCGCGTCCTGCAGTGCGGTGCGAACCACCTTGGCCGGATCGATGACGCCCTGCGCGTAGAGATCTCCGTACTCGCCGGTCTGCGCGTTCCATCCGAACGACAGATCGGTCTTTTCCCGAAGCTTGCCAACGATGATCGAGCCTTCGGCGCCGGCATTCTCAGCGATCTGACGCACAGGTGCCTCGATCGCCCGGCGGACGATCTCGATGCCAACCCGCTGATCGTCATTGGCCGTCGGGAGGCCGTCCAACGCTTTGACAGCACGCAGCAATGCTACGCCACCGCCAGGCAAAACGCCCTCTTCGACGGCCGCGCGCGTCGCATGCAGAGCATCGTCGACGCGGTCCTTCTTCTCCTTCACCTCGACTTCAGTCGAGCCGCCGACGCGGATGACGGCAACGCCGCCAGCGAGCTTGGCAAGTCGTTCCTGCAGTTTTTCGCGGTCGTAATCGGATGTGGTCTCCTCGATCTGTGCGCGGATCTGGGCCACTCGTCCGTCGATCTCGGCCTTGGAGCCAACGCCGTCGATGATCGTCGTGTTTTCCTTCTCGATCGCCACCTTCTTGGCGCGGCCGAGCATGTTCAGCGTGACGTTCTCGAGCTTGATGCCGACGTCTTCGGAGATGACCGTTCCGCCCGTGAGGATGGCGATGTCTTCGAGCATGGCCTTGCGACGATCGCCGAAGCCCGGCGCCTTGACGGCAGCGATCTTCAGGCCGCCGCGCAGCTTGTTGACGACGAGTGTTGCAAGAGCCTCACCTTCAACGTCTTCAGCAATGATCAGCAGAGGCTTGCCGGACTTCACAACGGCTTCCAGCACCGGCAGCAAAGACTGAAGGTTGGACAGCTTCTTCTCATGGATGAGGATATAAGGCTCTTCGAGCTCAACCCGCATCTTGTCTTGATTGGTGACGAAGTACGGGCTGAGATAACCGCGGTCGAATTGCATGCCTTCGACGACTTCCAACTCGGTCTCGGCTGTCTTGGCTTCCTCGACGGTGATGACGCCTTCGTTGCCGACCTTTTCCATCGCCTCGGCCAGATACTTGCCGATCTCCTCGTCGCCATTGGCCGAGATGGTGCCGACCTGGGCGATTTCCGAGTTGCTGGTGATCTTGCGGGCGTTCGCTTTCAGCTCTTTGACGACAGCGTCGACGGCGATATCGATGCCGCGCTTCAGGTCCATCGGATTCATGCCCGACGCAACCGCCTTGGCACCTTCCTTGACAATGGCCTGGGCGAGAACAGTTGCCGTGGTGGTACCGTCGCCGGCGAGATCGTTGGTTTTCGACGCCACCTCGCGCAGCATCTGCGCGCCCATGTTTTCGAACTTGTCTTCCAGTTCGATCTCTTTGGCGACGGAGACGCCGTCCTTGGTGATGCGTGGCGCACCGAACGACTTGTCGATGACGACGTTGCGGCCTTTCGGACCAAGCGTGACTTTTACCGCATTGGCAAGAACATCGACGCCACGCAGCATGCGTTCACGGGCATCGGTGTTGAATTTGACTTCTTTCGCAGCCATTTGTTCACTCCTTCAATAGGCAGCTTTTTGACGCATGGGCGGCAGTGCGTGATTACGCAGCCTGCTTCTGCTCAGCCTGGGCTTCGATAATGCCCAGGACGTCGCTTTCCTTCATGATCAACAGGTCTTCACCATTGATCTTGATTTCGGTGCCTGACCATTTGCCGAACAGGATGCGGTCGCCCGCCTTGACGTCGAGCGGCTGGATCTGGCCGGCTTCGTTGCGCGCACCAGGACCGACGGCGACGACCTCGCCCTCGGATGGCTTTTCCTTGGCGGTATCCGGAATGATGATGCCGCCTTTAGTCTTTTCCTGGGATTCGACCCGGCGGACGAGAATGCGATCATGAAGCGGTCGGAACGACATGTTTTCCTCCGTTGAGCAAAAATGATGACGTTGAAGACCCCTACCGGACCGGGTGACCAATCCGGACGGGTGCGAACCTCACTCGAGCGCTCGCGGGCAAAATTTATTTTTGAGATTTTTCGATTTCAAGAGGGTGAACTGAATAAAATTAGCACTCGGCCGTATAGGCTGCTAACACACTGCAATCGTTGAGTAAAATCGAGAAAAATAATGGTTCCATCTTGAAGCCGCTCATGATTTGGGTCATCTTCGCAGTGTCACGAAACGGAGATGAAGCATGCCATTCTCATCGGACATTGATCGACAGCTCAATGGCTACGGCCTCACAACTGCTTACATCCTCTATCGTATCCCAGACTTTGAATTCGCTCTTCAGACCTATGTCTGGCAGGACTACGATCTCGCACCTGATTTCCCCGAGATGCGTAAGTTCCTGGATTTCTGGAAGACCTCTCTCGATGGGCCTCTGCACTCTGTTCGTTATAGCCACCAGCGCCTGATCGGGCCGAATGAATGGCGACGCGTCGATGGCGAATTCAAGCTGCAGTGAACCTTGAATTCGATTTCTTGCTCTCCTAACTGAGCGGCGGCCGAGGCTTGATGAGCTCGGTCGCTTTCCACGTCTGTATGGAGTCGAGACGGCATGGAACAGAATATCGAGATCATGAAAAACGCGAGCGTTTCCGAAAGGGAAGAAATCATTATCGATTTCGCCCGGTGGCTGGAGACAACGTCCCAGGATGCATTGGTCTATGGCGAGGGACGTTTCGCCTTGATGTCTGCAAACTTGGCTCAGGCGATCCGTGCCAACGCTGATGACCTTGCGCGCGACACGCCTGAAACGGCGGCGCGCCTGTTGCAGCAAGCATGCGCGATGATATCGCAGTTCAAGGCAACTTATCCCCATCGCGTCCTAAGCCGCTCGATCCACTGATACCGTCGATTTTTTCGCGACAGATCTTGAATCGAAAAATCGGCAAACCAAAATCGAATGTCGCCAGCCGCTCAATAATGGGCTGGCTTTGCCGGGAGCGCCGCTTTTGGCATTCCCGTACCCATGTTGCTTCAAGGAGGATATGGCTATGGCAACATCGTATGATTATGCACCGCTCTACCGTTCGAGCGTCGGCTTCGACCGGATTTTCAATCTTCTCGAAAACGCGCAGCGCGCTCGCCCGTCGAACGACTGGCCTCCCTATGACATCGTCAAAACAGATGATGACACCTACCGTATCTCGATTGCGGTCGCGGGCTTCGCCCAGGACGATCTCGACATCACCTTCCAGTCCAATCTGCTGACAGTCACCGGCAAGAAGCAGGAATCCCCGACAAAGGGCTACCTGCATCGCGGCATTGCAGGTCGCCCGTTCGAGCACCGCTTCGAACTGGCTGATCACGTACGCGTGGATGGGGCCGACTTGAACAACGGTCTGCTGACGATCGAGCTCGTTCGTGAAATCCCCGAGGCTCTGAAACCGAGGAAAATTTCGATCGAGAGCACGCCTGCGCTGACCTCTGCCGCTCCAGCACAGATCGAAGCGCAAAAGGCGGCCTGATCCTGAAATTCGTTCATTAGGTCAGGGCGCCATTGCGATGGCGCCCGTCAACATTGCGGGTTGGGAAGGAGAGAATGATGAAGCCCGATATGTTCAGAGAACCCGTCACCATTCTTGTCGGCCTCGGGTTCCCGGCGCAAGTTCGCGGGGTGATGGATGCCTATCAAATCCTTGCCGAGTGGCCAGGCTCCTTTAGGGACAGGGCTCACGCTGTAGCCCTGAAGGCATGCCAGGCAGCGCTGCGTGGCGAGATCGAAGCAGAGACGGCGCGGGGCCTCTTCGTGGCGTTTGCACAAAAGCATGATCTTGTAACGATCGGGACGCCGGCAATCGTGGCTGCTCGGTCGCGTGGCAACACGGATCCCCATGTACAGTGAGTGCGTGTCATGACGACAGCGATATTTCAACAACTGACCGACAAAGCCGTTTCCATCGGGCCTGTAGTTTTGATGGAAGGCCTGCAACTCTACCGGCCACGCGATGTGGTAGAAACCTCAGCGCTGTCCATCGAGGACAAGCGTACCATTTTGGCCGCTTGGGCATCCGACCTCTACGCCATCGATTCGAGACCGGCACTTCGATAGCTGCCAGGTACGCCGGAAGCAGTATCGATTGATGATGTGCGGGACGCACTCATCGAACTCGATCGGTGGCATCAGCTTTAATGACGTGGCTGGCGTGGAAATTTACCACGCCATATTCCAGCGTCAGAGCTCCGTATCAACCGACATAGGCTTTGACCCGCCCGGTGGAAGATCAAATAAGCGGCGCACGAGATGGAGAAACGCGCCGTGAGGCCGCCCAAGCACGAGCGTCATCGCCGCCGCGCCGATTGCGCCTCACCGGCGGCGCCGCTGAAGGCGAATTTAGCGTGATGCTGTTCGACCTAGACTGGTTCAAATTCATTACTGACCGGTACGGCCTCACGGCAGGGGATGGGGCGCTGAGACACGCTGCGCAGTCATCCGCCATGAGGCGCGACCGATGGACCTTTTGCTTGTCTCGGCGACGATGAGATTGCCCTTATGTTGTTTAAGGTTAACCCGGATGAGGCTTCAAAAGCGGCGGAGGAAATCGTCACGGCCTTGGCTAAGTGCGCGTTGCAATCATCGCGGACGCCTGACGATCACCGGAAAGTAACTAGTTGCCCAATGCCCCGAAGGGTCCGGGACGACGCCGCCCTTTGCATAGATTTCGTCAAAGGACAGATTCGAACCAGAGCGGTTATTTGCGCGTCTCGGACCTCGTTCGTGCATCGCGAAAATGGGACTAATTTTATATGCGGGCAGAATGTCATACCAACGCAGCGAGCCTGTCACGCAGCCAGCTTTGTGCTGGATGGTTGGTGGTCCGATGGTGCCAGATAGTGGCGATGGCAAAGCCGGGTATGTGGAGTGGCGGTTCCAGCACCTGCACCCGGTCTGACCAACCGTCTGCGATCCGACGTGGAATCACCGCGATCATATCGGATCGTGACACGATCTCCGGCACGATCAGGAAGCCCGACGTGGACAAGGCAACGGTACGACGGCGGCCGATCGCCTCAAGCGCCGCATCGGTAGGCCCGGCAAAGCCCCCGCCAAGTTTTGAAACGACGACGTGGTCCAGCGCGCAGAACAAGTCTAGATCTAGGACCCCGTGCACGGCCGGATGCTCCTGTCGCGCGACGACCACATACTTCTCTTCGTAGAGCTGGAGCTGGCGCATCGCCGCCGGCGCTTCTTCGGGCCTTGCCAAAGCCAGGTCTACCTCGCCACGCTCCAACTGTGTCGTGAGTGCCATCACGTCGAGTGTCCGCCAGGCGACGCGAACCATTGGCGCCTCGGCCCGCAAAACGACTGAGTAGCGTGCCAGCAGCGCATACTGAACGTAGTCGCTCTCTTCGGCTGGGAAGCCAAAATCGTTACAGGAGAAATCCCTTGTCAATGAGAACGCCAAATCCAACGATCACCCGCCATTCGAGCGCAGCAGTTTGATCCATCTAGCGATCGCGAGACGGCCCAACGTTCGGCCGCCTTAGACACAAAGTAATCGGAAGGGCATGTTTACGATTATGCCGATAAGACCTGGGAAGCCAGTTAGATGGGCGGGCGGTCCTCATTCAAAGGCTGAGATCGCAATATTGCGTAGGGTGAGCTGGCACTTCATTATCCAGAGCGATTGCTATATGACTATATATGGTCATATAATGTGGAGGTTGCATGTCGAATATTAGTGTCGCTGAGGCGAAAGCTGGATTCGCAGGACTTGTCGATGAAGCCGCCAAGGGTGAGTTTGTAACCATCACAAGGCATGGAAAACCGGCTGCGGTGATTGTGAGCGTTGAGGCTGCGGAAGCAGCAAAGAAGGCGCTGATGAAGCCTAGGGCGAACTTTGGGGATTTCTTGTTGACCTTTCCAGGCGGTGCGGACGTCGGGCGTGACCATTCAAGTATGCGCGACGCCGATCTGTGACCGCGTATCTGCTAGACACAAATATCATCAGCAAGTTTGCACCGGATAAAAATCTGCCCTCTGCTGAGGTTCGCGACTGGTTTCATCAGCAAGGTGAGGCGGATGCGCTATTCCTGTCCGCGATGACGGTAGCTGAGGTCGAGAGAGGACTGCGGTCGCTCCATCGCCGTGGCGGTTTTGAACGGGCGAAGAGGCTTTCGCTCTGGCTGGATTTTATTACCACGACTTTTGATGATCGAATCTTACCCATGGACATCGTTGTCGCTCGAATCGCCGGGTCCATGGAGGATGAAGCGAGTGGAAAAGGCCAGAGCCCCGGGTTAGGTGACATCGTCATCGCCGCGACAGCTCGCGCCTACGATTTGACGGTGATTACCGAAAATTTGCGGCACTTCGAGCCTCTGAATGTAGCCGTAGACCTCCCAGCTTTTTTCAGAGCCGTTTAAAAAGCTAGCTGTAAGTTCACGTGAACTACGGGGCTGAGGTTCGTATCTCATCAAGAGCTTAAACCATGAGAAACGGACTGCTTCTCTGGCACGGAGCAAAAAATCGTCTAGTCAATGCTCGAATATGCTGTTCACTTCACTGCGGCGGTCGATCCCCTGTCGGATTTCAAAACAAGATTTAGCCTGTAACCAAGTGCGTCAGCTACCTTTGCAATCGTCCCAAACTCTGGATTGCCATCCCCACTTAATGCCCGGTAGAGAGCAGGTCGTGTAAGGCCGGTATTCCGAGAAAGATCTGACATGCCGCGCGCGCGCGACAACACCAAGAGCACGAGCAATATGGCTTGCGTCTCCATCTTCGCTTGCAGCTAAAAGATATTCAGCAATCGCTTCCTCACTTCCAAGGAATTCGGCGGAGTCGTACTCAAACGTCTCAAGTGGCATGTGATTACTCCTTCAATTGCTGTGCTAGTTTTTTAGCCAATCGAATGTCTTTGTCTTGGGTACTCTTGTCGCCAGCACAGAGAAGAACGTAAACGATCGACCCATCCCGGACAAAATAGACCCGATAACCAGGCCCATAATTAATGCGGAGTTCGCTCACGCCTTCGCCGACTGGCTTTACATCCCCAGGATTTCCTGCAGCGAGACGGTCAATGCGGTCGGCAATTCGAGCTTGGGCACGAAAGTCCTTCAGAGTTTTGATCCAGTCCGCATAATCACGGGTGCGCCTAATCGTGAACATGAAGTTATGTAACCCATAGGGGACAAAACATCAAGTCGGTGGTTGTCCGGGAATATGGCTGTTTGAGGCTTTTGGCCTGAGTGTGGTCGGCCAAATGATTGATTCGGTTCCATCTTCGTCACATCACGATGACCAATCTTTTTTGTTGTGGCTGTCCTTACGCGTTTTGGCCCCTTAGGGCGGCCTAAGGACGGCCCTTCCGAAGGTAAAATTGCAGCAAATATAACTGATCTGGCCGACGGGTCGACGGTTCGTATCCGCTCAAGACCTTCGCTTTGGCAGTGGAGATCTCAAAAGTCGAGGAACGCTCTCATGCCGTTACCTAGGTGGCGATGCCGGGGGTAGTAGAGGCAAAGACCAGGATAGGGCGGCGTCCAGTCGTCGAGCATCTGCCGCAGTTTTCCGTTGGCAAGAGCATCGGCCGCCATCCACCGCGTCACATAAGCGAGACCGGCGCCGTCCAGTGCTGCCGAAAGAAGAAGTTGGGACTGATCAACGACGAGATTGCCGTTTGTCGCGACGACAATATCCTCGCCGCGACGTTGGAACTCCCAGCGATAGATCGAGCCGCCCGCCATGCGAAGCTGGATACACTGATGCAGAGCTAGATCCGATGGGCGGTCAAGGGGCGGTGCCCCGTCAAGATATGCGGGCGACGCTACCACAATGTGTTGCTGGTCCGGGCCGAGTGGGATCGCGACCATTTCGTCGGGGACGAGTTCGGCTGTGCGGATGCCGCAGTCGAACCCTCCTTCGGCGATGTCGACCAGTCTTCCCTCGGAGCTGATCTCGAACCGCATCGCAGGCTGAAGCTTCATAAAGCGGGTGAGGATGGGCATAAGCACCTGCTCGGCCGCGTTTGCGTCGCAGTTGATCCTTACCAGTCCGGACCGCGATGCGGTCTGCTCGTGAAGCTCCTCGACCGCCAGTCCGATCTCCCCGATTGTCGGCATGATCCGCTCCGCAAGCCGCCGTCCGGCCTCCGTCAGCGAAACATTCCTCGTCGAGCGATGGAAAAGCTGCACCTTTAGACGCCTCTCCAGTCCGGCGACAGCGTGGCTCAATGCGGACGCCGTCTGGCCGAGCGACCTCGACGCAGCACGAAACCCCGCATGTTCGGCGACGGCAAGAAAGGCCGCCAGCTCGCCCGGTGGAAGCGAACTCACTGTACGAATTATCTCATCATTGCGTGTAGCGTTGGTCATCTAGTTCACGAATGCCTCGCGCTTTTCTCCCGGGCAAGTCGAATGTCTGAAGGAGCATGACCATGACTTCAACCATCCCATTTGGGTTTTCATCAACCGCCGCCGACGTTCTGGAAGGGGTCGACCTTGCCGGACGAAATGTCGTCGTGACCGGAGGTGCTGCGGGCATCGGACTGGAGACGAGCCGCGCTCTCGCGGCCGCAGGCGCGGCTGTGACGATTGCGGCCCGCCGTCCGGACGAGGCCGAGAGAGCTGTCGCCGAGTTGACGCGAACAATGCCTCGGGCTCGGCTGCGCGTTTGCCGCCTTGATCTCTCCGATCTTTCTTCCGTCAGGGAATTTACGGAAAGCTGGGACGAACCCCTGCACGTCCTCGTCAACAACGCAGGCGTCATGGCCATTCCGGAGCTGCAGAGGAGTGCGGAAGGGCGAGAGATGCAATTCGCCACCAACTACGTCGGCCACTTCGCGCTCGCGCTTGGCCTGCGGAAGCATCTGGCCAGCGCGAACGGCGCCCGCGTCGTCTCCGTCGCCTCGACGGGCAACCTGTTTGCGCCCGTGTTCTGGGACGATCCGGACTTCCGCTTCATTCCATACGATCCGTTGCTCGCCTACGGCCAGTCGAAGACGGCCTGTATCCTCATGTCCGTTGGCATCAGGCAGGCGTGGGCATGCGACGGCATCACGTCGAATGCCCTCAACCCCGGAGCGATCGCAACCGGCCTTCAGAAGCATACCGGCGGCCTTCGGACGCCCGAGCATCTGCGAAAGACGATAGAGCAGGGGGCAGCCACGTCGGTGCTGCTCGCGGGCTCGCCGCTCGTGGAGGGAATTTCCGGCAGATATTTCGACGACTGCCAGGAGGCGCCGGTCGTCGATGAGCGCGGGTCAGGACCCTTCAAGGGGTGGCAAGATACGCGGTAGATCCCGAAAACGCTTTCCGACTCCGGGAGATGGCGACGCGGATGGTCTCGTCGCCGCTGTAGTTGAAGTAACTGCCGGACCACGAACGGACCGGCAGGTCGGCTTCTTCGGAGCGTTGCGACGCGATCAGGCCTTTGCCGCAACCGGAAGACGGAACGGCGCACCAAGTCGGTTGAAGGCGTTCATCGCGGCGATCGTGATCGTCAAATCGACGAGGTCCTTAGGTTCGAAGGCGGCCGCGGCGGCGGCATAGGCCTCGTCGGACGCATGGGTCTGGCTGACGTTCGTCACTTCCTCCGCCCACGCAAGAGCGGCCCGCTCCTGGTCGCTGAACAGGTGAGGCACCTCGTCCCACACCGGCACCAGTGCGATCTTGTCGACGGACATCGTCTTGCGCAGATCACGGCTATGCATGTCGATGCAGTGGGCGCAGCCGTTGATCTGCGACACGCGCAGGAAGACGAGGTGGATCAGCTCGGCCGGCAGGTTCGTCTTGGCTGTGACGTAGTGATGGACACCAAACAGCGCCTTTGCGCCGTCGGGGGCGACTTCGGACCAGTTCATTCGGGACATATTTTTCCTTTCTTGTGGACGAGGTTCTCCGTTCGCCGGTGAAACCGTCGTTGCTTGTGCGGTAGGTGAGGGGGTGGATCTGGTAGTTAGCGCTACGGCTTGCGCGGCGTCGTCAGGACGGTGTCGTCGGTATCGACGACGAAGACGGCGAGCAGCTTCGCCGGCTCGGTCTTGCTTGCATTGGCGCTGACGTCGTGCCGGTCGCCCGGCAGCTCGGTGAAGTTCTGACCGGCGGTAAAGGTCTTCGTCTCGCCGCCGTTCACGGCGCTCTGGATCGCTCCCTCGAGAACCGTGGCGTAGATGAGTGCGGACTTCGCATGTGTGTGAGCGGAGCTGTAGCCGCCTGGTCCGTATTCGACGAGCACGCCCTTGACGCTCTTGCCAGGAACGTCGGGCAGGGCGTGCTCGTAGACGAGCGTCACTTTGGCGTCCTTCGTATCGTAGGCGAGTCCTGGCTTAGCAACGTCATGAGCTGATGCGGTGGCAAGGGAGGCTGCAAATGCCACAGCCGCATATGCAATGGTCTTCATGATCGTACGCTCCTTCTATGCCTTAAGCCATTCGGCGACCGTGACGCGGCCCTTGATGTAGTCTCTGCCGGGAACCAGGGAGCCAGTGACGACCGGGGCTCCGAAGTAGTCGACGGCGGTGTCCGCAATCACCGAACGGGCATCGCCCTTGGAGGTGAGATACGTCCGGATGAAGCATTCGAAGGGTGCCCGTTCCGGTCCGGCAATATCGACTGTTCCGTTCTTAGGCTCGCCCAGCGCGGCCTCCACCAGGGCAGCGGCGACGTCGTCGGCAGCAATCGGCTGGAAGTCGATATCCGGCACGTTCACCACGCCGTCGGCTGCATATGCGCCGACCAGGGTTTCGATAAACTCGTGGAACTGGGTCGCACGGACGATGGTGTAGGCTTGGCCCGAAGATGCGACGGCCTGCTCCTGCGCCAGCTTGCCTGCCATGTAAGGATTGGCCGCGAGCTGATCGGCGTTGACAATGGAAAGAACGACGTGATGGCGCACGCCCGCGGCCCGTTCGGCGCTCGTCAAGTTCCGGCTCGACGTTCCAAAGAAGTCGGTGATCACGGCCTTATCGAACGACATCATGTTCGACACGTCGATGACGGCGTCGGCGCCCCTTAGCGCATCGGCCAGTCCTTCTCCCGTATAGGCATTGATGCCGTTGCGGGAGCTTGCGGCGACGGCCTCGTGGCCTGCGTCCTGAAGCAGCTTCACTGTCTTCGAGCCGATCAGGCCCGTGCCGCCGATGACGACGACCTTCTTCATCATGCTCATGGTGCTTTCTCCTATGACGAGGCGCGATTGCCCGTCTTGCGTTCGTGGAGTTCGAGGAAGGCGCATCCGCGGGCGGCGATACCACCGTCGTCGTCTGCGCCGAGATCCGCCAGAAGGTCCGCGACGGATACCTTGGCGAGTTCTGCGCGATAGGCCTTCTCGGCCTTCAGCATCGCAGCGTTGATCTGGCAGGGCTTTGTGAAGTAGCGCTGCGGCAGAGGGTTCGGCCCCCGCTGACGGATCTCGGCACAGCGGAAGGCGGGCGCCGGTCCTTCGACCGCGAGGACGATGTCGAGAAGGCTGATATCCTTCGGGGCCTTGGCCAGCCGATAACCACCCTTAGGCCCCGGCATCGTTGCAACGATGCCCGCGCCGGACAGCGCCTGCAGGTGCTTCAGCAGATAGCTCGTCGACACGCCGTGAAGTTCGGCCAGTGCCGCGGCAGACAGCACGCCGTCTTCCGACAGCCCCGCCAGGAATGCCGTGCAGTGAATGGCCTGTTCGACGCCTTCGCTCAGTTTCATCTTGCATCTCCTAATCGTGGATATAAAATATCTACGATTAGGAGAGTTGTCAATCCCCGATCATTTAGACCGGTCGAAAATCGGAATATGAGATCAGAAAACGGAGTTTCGACGCCTTGGTGCCTTGCCATAGTCAGGACGCTCGCAGGAGCGGAAACAACAACGAAGGACATCGAATGACCATGAAGCTTGCACTTTCCTCGACGCCGGAGGGCATCGTCCCAGCTCTTCTCGCCCATCTGAACTCGCTCGACGTCGAGACCATGCTCGGCTTCTACGACCCGGAAGGATTGATCGTCGACGCTGCGGGCGTCGCTCACGTGGGCAAAGACGCAATCGGCAAGGAGCTTGCAAAGTACTTCAGCCTCGGCCTTCAGATGTCGATCACCCAGCGCCACCTGTTCGTCGCCGGCGATGTCGCCTCTCTCATCCTCGACTGGTCATACATCGGCACCGCGAAAGATGGGACCGAGATCAACATGGTAGCCACTGCGACGGACATCGCCCGCCGCGGTCCCGACGGCCTGTGGCGTTACCTCATCGACAACCCGTTTGGCTCGATGCAGAGGAACGCGGCCTGATGACGGAAGCAGCGGATATCGGAAATGCAGCGACGACACCCGTATTCCGGGGCGTCGTCACGACGGGAGTCTACTGCCGGACGAACTGCATCTCGCGTCCGCCTCGGCCGGAAAACATGCGCCGGTTCGTCTGCGTGGCGGAGGCGGAGGCGGCCGGCTTCCGCCCTTGCCGGCGATGCCGCCCAAACGAGGAGGAGTTCGCAAAGAGGAACACGGCTCTAGTGGCGGAAGCCTGCAGGCTGATAGATGCCGGAGACAGCTCGCCGACGGTGGCGGCTCTCGCGCACGCCCTTGGGATCAGCGAGGGACATTTCCACCGTGTGTTCCGGGAACATACCGGGATGACGCCGCGCGCATACATGCTCGAGAGGAGGGCGCAGCTCGTCCGGGAAGGACTTTAGCCAGGCAAGTCGATTACGTCGACGTTCTACGATGCTGGCTTCGAATCGAGCAGCCGGTTCTACGCGGTCGCAAATCGTGCGCTGGGGATGGCTCCGGCTGACTTTAGAGCAGGTGGTCGGAAGGAGACCCTCCGCTTTGCTATCGGCTTGACGTCGCTGGGCTCAATCCTTGTCGCTTCAAGCGAGAAGGGCGTCGTAGCGATCCTGATGGCGGACGATCGCGAAGAGCTTTTAAGGGATCTTCAGGATCGATTTCCCAACGCCGTTCTCGTTGGAGGAGATCGCGGCTATGAGGAAGTCGTCGCCCAGGTTGTCGGAATGGTGGAGGCTCCTGGCGCAAGCATCAATCTGTCCCTCGATATTCGGGGGACGGCGTTTCAGAGGCGCGTATGGGCGGCCTTGCGTAAGGTGCCGCCGGGCGAGACAGTCAGCTATGACGAGATTGCAATTCGGCTCGGTCTTGGCAAAGCAGGAAAGGCTGTCGCTAGCGCCTGTGCGAGCAACCCTCTGGCGGTTGCAATTCCATGCCACCGCGTCGTTAAAAACGACGGGACGACCTTTGCTTATACGTGGGGTATCTCGCGAAAGGACGAGCTCCTGCGCAGGGAGGTAGGGCAACTTTGACATCATTGCCAAGCAGCTCGCCGACCAAGTTTACGCATCATGCGAAGGCTCGCGAAAGCCTGCGGTGGCTCTTAACCCAGTTTCGCGATTATATACAGCTGCTTGAGCTGAGAGTATTGCCGGGGTCAGGTTTGGACACCATCAAGAGCTCAAGGGATAGGGCCTTTTTGAGAGTTGAAAAAACGAGCAGCTTCTCAAAGACATTTCGGCGAGCGTGATATATGACCGCGGTATTGATCGCTTTGCGTTAGACAAGTAGCCATGCAAGATCTCATTGACTCGGCTCGCGGCTTTGGATGCACGCAAGGCGAGACCAATCGTTCCCAATTCAGCAGGCTGGAACCCTTGCACCGCATGACACCTCCAGATGCGGAAACAGGAACTTTAAAGGTTCCGCCCCGGCGCGCTTCCATCAGGCGGCTGGCGAAATCGCGAGAGGCGGCGGCGCAAGGTCAGGGCGCCAAAGCGAGAGAGGAATAGAAGCAGAAACGACCAGCGGTATCGAAGCCTAAACGCCAGTCGACGGAGGGCTGATCTCACGTCCAGCATCAGCTCTTCGTACGATAACGTACGAGCAAAGAAGGCCTCTTCAAGTCGAAGCTTGGAAAAATCTAAGATAGGTTTTCCCAATTTTTGATTCGCGGGAGGCCGCGGCACTTCAAGGTTTGACAGAATGATACAGCGATCATGAGGATCGAAAATGAGTTTGGATGTCGAAACTATGCTTGATTGGCAACAGCGCGGGATCAACGCACGGGTGCTTGGCCTCTCTGCAGGCAACAATCCACTGATTTGCTATATTCAGGAGGCAAGCTGCCCGAGAGAAAAGGACAGCCCGATGCAGAAAGCGGACGCTTGGATGTTTGGCTGGAATATCGAACATGCCACCCGCGTCTCGTGAGTTGAAGGCCTCGCGGTCGCTGGTGCGTGATCGATAGCTATAGCTAAGCTCGTTACGAGCAACTCTAGTGATCCTGCCCCGCGTTACGTTACCGGTTCTTTTTCCAGCGCGGGCAGAACGGATTATCAGGAGGGAACCAACCGGAGGCCGTGGCGTTGTTGGCAGCGCTTAAAGCGCCAATGGAGGAATTCATGCTCGCAAATCGTCTTATCATTGCAGGTGCTGCCATGCTCATCGCAGGGTCTGCTTTCGCCCAAAACTCCACGGTGACCGGCGCCGCAGGTGGTGCTGTGACGGGCGCGGTCGTAGGTGGCCCGGTCGGCGCAGCCGTCGGCGGCGTGGTGGGCGCTATCGCCGGAACCGCGATCGATCCGCCGCCGGAAAGGGTTGTCGCATATGTGCGGCAGGCCCCGGTTCCCGCCGAACGCGTCGTCGTCCAGGAACGCGTTGTTGTCGGTGAACCTCTGCCACAGACAGTCGTCGTTCAGCAGATCCCTCAAGACCCGAACTACGCCTATGCTGTTGTCAATCAGCAGCGTGTGATTGTCGAGCCTTCTTCGCGTCGAGTTGTTCAGGTCATCGATTGATTTACGGTGGCCGGACTTCGCTGTCCGGCCATTATCCCATTTAGCCGAAATCATGGCTGGTCCTCGGTGATCAAGGTTATGGCAGTATCCGCCGTGCCCGCGCAGGACAGCGAAATCTACGCGAGTAGGGTATCCTTCGCTGAACCTGCAACTTGTCAAACCCCGGTTTGTCGTAGCGCCCTTATCCTTAGAAACTGAATTCTCCCTACGGCCATCGGTAGTGCAGCGGACTTCCGGAGACTTCGGCAGCCGTTCGATCGCCAAGCGCATTCCGTCTAATGGGTCATCACGAAAGCCTTCCAATAATCTCGAGAAATGCGCGGTCGCAGCTCAGCCCGTGACGTTAGAGGTGCCGATTTGAGGCCGCCGGGAGGGGCAGATCAGTCATCACAGGTTGCCGGCCAGCAACACATATCGGCCTTATGGAGGGGCTCGCCAAACCTGTGTCGCTCCGATCGCGACACCGGCAATTCCCGTCCAGGAGATAGCAAACAGTGGTGATGCTAACGGGCTGGATGCAAACGCGAGGTGGTGCATGGAGAGATACAGCTCGTACCGCATAGAGGACAACACATACCAGCCATTCACTGGAGGCCGGAAGCATTGTCCCGGGCCAGAATCGCAGTCGGCCAGCAACTCAGTCAAAACTCTGCAATCGCCCAGTTCCGAACACCGTTAACACCGTACTTCGAGTACCGCACACTCTTATCGTGGAGAGGCTGACGAGTACTGATTCCCGATCCAAACCAATAACAGAAAGCGAGATCAGCGGTGTTAGGGTGCTGTTGTTCCGGCGGTAGAGGTGACTTCCGATGTGTCGCTCACCCGGATGCTCGCCATGTCTGAGGCGTAGAGTATCCGGTAAGCTTCGGATGAGCAGGTCGGCGGTTCGCGATGGTTCAAGACCGAAACTTTGGCAACCGACTTAAATTACGGTCGCCCGGAGGGGATTGATAATGTCGATCCCCTGAAAATCTCGCTCATTATCGGTGACAACGATGCAGTTGTTGGATTGCGCAATGGCAGCAACGATTGGGTCTAAGGCACTCCGTGGGCGGCCCGTCGCCTTTCCGTGTGCCATCAGCTCGCCCCAGATCAGAGCTGCCTTTTCGTCGAACGGAAGCACGCGACCGGCAAAGAGCGATTGCGGCCCTTCATTGCCGGCAAACCAGGCTTCAAGAGCGGCTCGTTTCTTTCCCGCTGGCTTTTCCAGAATTCCTCGGTGTATCTCCGCGACAGTAAGCGAAGCGATGAACAAATCATCGTCGGATTGCTCGGCCATCCATACCAACAGTGACGTCGAAGGCTCTGGTTTGGTGACGTTGCTGAGAATGTTGGTGTCGAGCAAATAGCGCATCACAAATCTATCTCGCGACCTTCCTCGCGTGAACGGGCGGTGTCGAGATTGGCTCCGACCATCGGCGATCGGCGGAGAGCTGCGAGAATACCACCCTTTTTAGGCGGCTCTCCAGCAAGCGTTTCGTTGACGACGGCACGGAGATTAGCTGCTTCAGGGCCATCTTCGGCCAATTTGCGAGCAAGTGATCTAATTAAGCTGCGATCGCTGTCGCGCCCAAGTACCTCAAAACGAGCGAGGCCGCGGTCGCCCAAGCGGCTTCTGTAATTCTGAATTGCACGTGTCTGAGAGCTGGCCATCGGATCCTCCAGATATTTCCAGTAATATAGCCAGACGCGTTGGTCTCTGCAAGGCGTCTGGAGATAGGATGGTTGGGCCTGGCTGATGCGGCGCATAATCACAATCGTTGGCCGTCGGTTCGAATCCTATATGTGGACGGCCCCCGACCCGCAAGATATTTCGATAATTTGATCTGATCGCTTGCGTCCATATGTCCGGCCTGTTGTTGCGTTCGCACATGAACGCTGGCCAAGATGGTTTCCGCGACACCGGTCCCAAACATCAAGGCGGCCTTGACGGGCCGATGGGATTCTCGGGGTGTCCTGTGTCCCGGATCGATCGATCACACCATCTGCTATTATCTTGCAAGTTGTAGTATTGCCTACACGTGGTGAAGATCAGGATACAGTTGGTTCTTGCTTCCTAGTCTTCATGTGGCGCATTGCTTCAAAACCGCTCCTGATCTTGCGCTGTAAGTTTCTCCAGAGACCATGAGTTTCCAAGCTATGCGCGCCATTTTGTTGGCGAGTGCGACAGCTGCCAGTTTAGGCGGCTTTCGCGTAAGCAGTTCCGCCAGCCATCGAGAAGCCTTACCGGATCGCCGCGCGTGATGAATGACAGCGGTTGCTCCGTTCACCAGGATGGCCCGCAGAGCCTCATCGCCGGCTCGCGTGATACCTCCGAGCCGCAGCTTGCCGCCGGTCGAGTGATCTTTTGGCGTCAGCCCTATCCAAGCAGCGAACTGGCGACCAGATTTGAAGAGCTCCGGAGCGGGAGTTTTCATTATCAAAAGAGCCGAACCGATGGGTCCAATGCCGGGGATGGTGTTGAGGCGTATGCTGCGTTGGTCGTTACGCTGCCATGCCTTTACCTTGGCCTCCACATCCGTGATCTTCTTTTCCAGTTCAGCGTATTCCTCGGCCTGGCTCATAAATAATTCCTGTGCGAGCTCTGGCACAGTTTTGTCAGCTTTTATCTTTTCAAGCAGCATCGGAATATGTGCTAACCCCTTAGCTGCGGAAATGCCGAATTCGGTGGCGTAACCCCGTATAGCGTTAGCGAGTTGGGTCCGGTTAGCGATCAGACGGGTTCGGACGCTGATCAGCATGAGTGCTGCTTGGTCATCAACTGTCTTGACCGGAACAAACCGCATCGTTGGGCGGGCCATCGCCTCGCACAGCCCTTCGGCGTCGGCAGCGTCATTCTTGTTCCGCTTGACATATGGCTTGGCGAGTTGTGGCGCGATCATCTTCACCTCATGTCCAAATGAGGCGAGTAACCGCGCCCAATGATGGGAACCACCACAGGCCTCGATCGCGATAGAAGTTGGCGGGCAGGTCGTGAAGAAGTCGATCATCTCCTTGCGTCGCATTTTTTTACGCAAGACCGGTTTCTCTCCAGCATTCACGCCATGCAGCTGAAAGACGTGCTTTGACGTATCCATGCCAATACGAATAATCTTGTCCATGGGCGGCCCCTTCGATTGAGATCTTAACAGCTCATTCTGGCACATTTCGATGCCGTTCAGGGGCCGTCCACTCCAACATCAAGAGCGGTAAAGAAACAAGGTTTCTTCAATGACGCGTCGGTGAAAAACCAAAAGGGCCATGCTCTCCAGCTGGTGAGTTTTATGTCGATGCAGTTGGCGGTCGACACCGATCCTATCGCGACAGGCGACCTTCGTCATCGATTAGCGTCAACCGGCAAGGCGCCGTATCGCTCCACGTCCAGAGGACTAGGTTGGCATCGTCTCGGGTCGTGCCGGGTGCGAAGCTCCTCACGATCAATCCATGATAGCCGGCAGCGGCAAGCCGACCTGCGAAGGCTTGCGTCTTCGCCTCTCCGGCCGCTTTTATCTGATCGCGCCATGTAGGATCCGCCAGACCCGCATTGTCCATGCCTTCAGTGCGCAGCGCGATATCATCCCGCGTATCGAAGATGCGTTCGAATGCCGCGTCATAGGAGACGAGCGTCGTGGGTTGCAGGGAGCCGGCCTGATTGGCTTCACGCAAAGCCGTGACGATTGTCAGCGAAGTATAGAGTGCCGGCGTCCCCTTTCGGTTGAACCGACCTCCATAAAGTTCGGCGCCGCGTCCCGACATCGGCTCGCGCGCATAGATCGGGTTGAGCGCCCGGTAAAGTGTTCCTCGAAACTCCATCGCACTTTCAGGCGTGAACGCCGGCATCGACGGCGTCGATATAGTCGAGAACCTCGTCGGCACGGCCGTCGCGTACGAGCTGCATCGCTGTGAAGCCTGAAAAGCCGGGCAACGGTTCGGAGCGATACCAGGCATAGGCCATCAGGGCGGAGCCAAACCGAGGCTCGACCTTATTGACGATCTCGGTCATTTCCCGAAGACGCCGCTGCGTCTTGTCCGAGCGAATGCGATCCTGCCGCTGGATCGCGTCCTTCCCGAGCCCTGCGGTCCGAGCGATCTCTTCGCTCGTGGTGCGCAGGGCGCTGGCGATCTTGCGCGGCGAAAAAGTCCGCCATCAGCGTATTGGGCGAGACCCATCTCAAAAAAACCCCGTTCGATCCACCGATCATTGTGACGCAATATAGCGTCAGAATTCTCGGACTTCAATGAGGAGGAAAGGGGAGGAGGCGACAAGAAGGACAGATGCTGCTTGCAGATCGGCGAGCTGATGATGCAGGCACTCAACCGCGCCTCGTCCTCCCGCCCGCTCGGCGTCGATCGTCTCGACGAGAGTAGGAATTTACATTGAAGTTGGGCGTTAGACTGTGGGGCGGCGGTTCAGGTCCCTTCAAGACCTAAAATGCTTAGGCGGCAAGTCAAAGATATTGGCGCTGTAGTAGGTAAGCGAAGACGGCGGCGATGACCGCCGTCTGAGGTTCGCAATGTTCGATCAACGTGCCGCCCAGTTGGCGCCGCGTCGAAAAATCGTCTTCATCTGCGGCACGTCAAACTCCTTGGCCTGGTGGCCGAGCGCGGAATAGAAGACGCGCCCTTCACCGTATTTCCGTTTCCATACGACCGGCATCACGACGCCATCGACCCAGTAAGCGTGTTCGCCGGTAAAGGTCGTGGTGGCGAGCACCTCGTTCGAGGGGTCGACATGCATGTAATATTGCTCAGACGTATAGGGAAAATCGGCAATGCCCTCCATCAGGGGTCGTCCGGCCGGGTAATGTTGACGGTGTAGTCGATGATGTTGCCGGGATGCGCCACCCACTGGCCGCCGATGATGAACTGGTAATCGACGGACTCGCGAAATGCATCACCCGCGCCGCCATGGTAACCGGCAATGCCGACACCGCCCTGAACGGCGGCTGCGAGGTTTTTCACCTCTTCCTTCTCGATCTTCGACATGGTCATGATCGGCACGATGAGGCTGAGGTCATGGATGGACGGGTCGGCGAATGCTTCCGTCGAGTGCTCGACATAAACCTTAAAGCCGTCTTCTTCCAAAATGCCCTTGATGACTGCCGCGCATTCTTCCGGCTCATGGCCGCTCCAGCCACCCCAGACGATAAGTGCTTCCCGCATGATGTATCTCCTCCAGAAATTTCTAGTTCGAAAGCTTTTCGCCGCTCAATGAAGCCGACAACGGGGCAGGGCGCTCCGTCGCCGTGGTGATGTCGATCGTGCGCCCCTCGGTCGAGGCCTTGTGAAACGCCTCCATCACTTCCAGCACATGCAGGGCGAGATCGCCGTTGGCACGGTGCGGCCGGTTGTTGCGGATCGCATAGGCCATGTCGGCCACGCCGATCGAGCGATAATTGCCGTCGGCATAAGGCTGGGTCAGCGGCTGTTCCTCGAACTGGCCGCCTTTTCGAAGCAGTGAAACCTCGCCGCCAAAGTGGTTCGGATCGGGCACGATCAGCGTGCCTTCAGTGCCATAGACTTCCAGCGGCACATGCTTGTGGCCGGCAACATCAAAACTCATGCCGATCTGCACGACGGCGCCATTGGCAAAGGCCATCACACCGGCCACATGGGTCGGCACCTGCACTGGGATGCGCTCGCCATTGCGCGGTTCGCTGGTGATGATGCGCTCCGAACGCGGCGTCGTGGCAAAACCGGCGACTTTCGAGACCGGGCCGAGCAGGTTGACGAGATCGGTGATGTAATAGGGCCCCATGTCGAGCATCGGGCCGCCGCCGACTTCGTAATAGAAGCCGGGGTTGGGGTGCCAGCGCTCATGGCCGGGGCACATGAAGGTGGCGGTGCCACCGGCCGGAATGCCGATCACGCCTTGATCGATCAGGGCCCGTGCCGTCTGGTGGCCACCGCCGAGAAACGTGTCGGGGGCAGAACCAATGCGCAGGCCCTTTGCCCTGGCGGCATCGGCGAGTTTTTTGCCCTCGGCGAAATTGATGCCGAGCGGTTTTTCGGAATAGGTGTGTTTGCCGGCATCGAGCGCCTGCAGAGCAACGGGTACATGCGCCTTGGGCACGGTCAGGTTGACGATGATCTCCACCTTCGGGTCGGCGAAAAGTTCATCGATCGTTTTGACGGGCAGGTTGAATTCGGCGGCTTTGGCCTCGGCGATGTCCCGGTTGAGATCCGCCAGCCCCCTGATGTCGAGGATGCCGAAAGCGCTGGTCATGGCCTTCAGATAGGCGCCTGAAATGTTGCCGCATCCGATGATGCCGATACCGACTTTATCCATCTTGTCTCCTCCCGATGGCATTGTTTTTGTGGCGCGTCAGCGCGCCGGTCCGGTCGTGCTCCAGGGCGATTCATAGAGCTCATAAAGCGCCACGGCGGCAGCGCCGCGGGCCCAGAAATCGTCGTTGGAATCGTCGAAAACGAGTTCACTCACGCCCTGCAATGACGGCGGTATGGCAAGCGCATAGGCATCCCCGAGGCTTTTCAGAAAAGGGCGCCAAGCGCCAGCGAGGTGCCGACCAGAATGACCTGCGGCGGCGCAAACAGCGTGACGATATTGGCAATGCTGAGCCCGATGGCTTCACCGGCCCTGATCGCCGCCGTCACCAGCTGGCTATCCTCCGCCTTGATCAGGGCCTGCGCATGCGCCATGCCGCGCCCGAGTTTCACCGCTTCGGCAAAGGCGCCGTCACCGCGCTGGTCTGCCAGAATGGCGGTTTCACCGGCCTTGGTCGAAAGCCGCACGGCACCGTCCTCGCCCATGCCGAGCACGAGATCGCCGAGATTGTGACTGAGGCCGCCGGCGCCGCGAAACAGCCGGCCTTCATGCAGCACGCCAAGCCCAAGCGTCTGTTCGAGCGAGACCAGCACCATGTCCTCGAGATCTCTGGCTTTGCCGAACCAGTGATGGGCGAGCGTGATGGCCGTGGCGTCGCTTTCGATGATTGTCGGCGTGTCGAGTCGCGCCGACATTTCGGTGGCGAAATCGACATTGGTGTCCTTCAGGATAGGGCTGAAGCGGATGCGGCCGGTGCGGTGCTCGATCACGCCTGGAAGACCGAGGCAGACGCTGTGCACATCCTTAAGCGACAGGCCGGCATCGACGACGCAGCGGCGCACGCCATCCTCGATCAGGTCGGCAATCACGCTGATCGGCTGGCGGTCGATACGGATCGGCAGGGTGAGGGTGGAGAGCACATCACCGCAAAAGTCGGTGACGACGAACACCATGCGGCTGGCGGTGATCTTTGCGCCGACGACGCGCGCCGCCGCTGGGTTGAGTTCCAGCATTACCCGTGGCCTGCCGCGGGCGGCGGCGTTGCGGATGTCGCCTTCGTGCCGGGTCAAGATCAGGCCGTCGTCCAGCAGCGATCCGGTAATGGCGGAAACCGTGGTGGTCGACAGCTCGGTGCGTTCGGAAATCTCGACGCGGGAAATCGGCCCATGCCGCCGGATCGCATCCAGCACGCTCAACCGGTTCATCGCACGCATCAGTTCGGGGTCGGCGGTTTTCATATCGTGTGCGCAAGCCTCTTGCGTAGAACGCAATTTAATACGCAATCCAAATTAATTTCGATGTTTGTAGGGTGAGTTTCTGCCGTTGCGCAAGAGAGTTTTTGCGAAATAAGCCGCCAACCGGTCAAAATTGCCGGATTTTCAATCTGGCTATTGACAGGCCGGATACGGTCCTCAATTATTTAATTCGGATACGGGATTAAAAGAGCTTTGGGAGGAGCGCCTTTTATGTCGAACACGATTTTCCAATTCCGCATGTTATCGACCGCCGCCACTGTGGCCGCCTTTAGCCTTGTCTGCGCAGGTTCCGCGAGCGCCGAAGGTGTCATCCGCTGGATGCATGTCGAACAACTGCCCGCGGCCGTCAGCCTCTGGACGGAGGTCGCCAGAGAGTTTGAAGCAAAACATCCTGGCGTCAAGATCGAGATGCAGTTCCTGGAGAACCAGGCTTTCAAGGCAAAGATGCCGACATTGCTGCAGTCCAAGGACGCGCCGAGCATGTTTTACACATGGGGCGGTGGCGTTCTGAAGGCGCAGGCCGAAACCGGCGCCTTGCGGCCGATCGATACGGCGCTCGATGCCAATGGCGGTGAATGGCGCAATTCCATCAACCTGAATGCGATCGAAGGTTTGACCTTCGATGGAAAAGTCTGGGCGTCGCCTGCCAAAAGCGGGCTTGTCTCGTTCTATTACAACAAGGAAATGTTCCAGAAGGCCGGTGTCGATGCCGCGAAGATTGTCACCTGGGATGATTTTCTGGGTGCGGTGAAAACCCTGAAGGGTGCCGGTATCACGCCGATAGCCGGCGGCGGTCTCGATAAGTGGCCACTGCATTTTTACTGGAGTTATCTCGCCATGCGCGAGGCCGGCCAGAAAGGCTTTGCCGATGCCAAGGCCGGCGAAAATGACGGCTTCATGGCCGAGCCCTTTGTGAAAGCCGGCCAGCATCTGGCCGAACTCGGCAAGCTCGAGCCTTTCCAGAACGGTTATCTCGGCGCCACCTGGAACGACGCGCTCGCCACGTTCGGCGATGGTCGTGCCGCCATTCTCCTCGGCTTCGAAAGCACGCCGGGTACGCAGGCGTCGAATTCGACCAGCCGCAAGGGGCTGTCGGAAGACAATATCGGCCGCTTCCAGTTCCCAACCATCGAGGGTGCCCCCGGCTTGATCACCGACAGTTTCGGTGGCCTGAACGGCTGGGCGGTGACGAAAGACGCGCCGCCGGAAACCGAGGAATTTCTGCGCTACATGGCAGGTATCGATGTCCAGAAGCGTCTCGCCAAGGACACGCAGATCATGCCGGTCGCCAAGGGCGCCAGCGAAGCGATCGACAAACCACTCCTGAAGGACGTCGCCGAGACGCTGGCCAAGGAAACCTGGCACCAGAACTTTCTCGATCAGGACCTCGGGCCCAATGTCGGTGCGGTCGTGAACGATGTCAGCGTCGAGATCGTCTCCGGCGGCATGGAACCGGCCGATGCCGCCCAGCAGATCGAGGATGCCTTTTCCCTCGAGCGCCAATAGAGCGCTTTGCCTGCGCTCCCGCTCCATGGGGTTTCAGGCCCCGGAGCGCAGGCATCCTTTTGCGACCATACCGCCCCGTCCGTGCGAGATGAGGAATGCGAATGAGCATGAGCGAAACCACCATGCCCGGCAGAACCTATTCTGCGGCCAGACCACGTGCGACGCTGCAACGGCGAAAACGGTCGCTGAAGCACAGCAAGTGGCCGGTGCTGCTGCTGTTCCTGCCGCCGGCACTCATGCTGTTCACGGTGCTCGTCATCCTGCCCATGGGCGAGGCGGCCTGGTATTCCTTCTATAACTGGAACGGTTATGGCTTGCCGGAGCAATGGGTCGGCTGGCGCAATTACCAGCTGATCTTCCGCAACGGCGCCTTCAGCCAGGCGCTGATCAACAACGGCATGATCGTGGTCGCCTCGATCCTGATCCAGATCCCGTTGGCTCTCTGGCTGGCGACGATGATTTCCAGCCGCATCCAGGGTGCGCTGTTTTTCCGGCTGATCTTCTTCCTGCCTTATGTTCTGGCCGATGTCGCCGCCGGCATGATCTGGCGTTTCGTTTACGATGGCGATTTTGGTCTCGTTGGTGGCATCGCCCATCTGTTCGGCGCCGAACCACCTTATTGGCTGGCCGATCGCGATACCGCCATGTACGCCATCCTCGGCGTCGTCATTTGGAAATATTTCGGTTTTCACATGATGCTGTTCATCGCCGGCCTGCAGGCGATCGACAAGAGCGTGCTGGAAGCGGCCGATATCGATGGCGCCACCGGTTTCCAGAAATTTCGCCTGGTCACGCTGCCGCTGCTCGGCTCCACGGTACGCCTGTCGGTGTTCTTCGCGGTGGTCGGTTCGCTGCAACTGTTCGACATGATCATGCCGCTCACCGGTGGTGGTCCGTCCAACTCGACGCAGACCATGGTGACCTTTCTCTACAACTTCGGGGTGACTCGCATGCAGGTGGGTTTCGGCAGCGCCGTTGGCGTCGTGCTGTTCGTCATCTGCGTCACACTCGCCTTCAGCTACAAGCGGATATTTATGCGCCATGACTGATATCGCCTCATCCCCGCCCATCGATGCCGCAATGGCGCCCGGTTCCGGCCAGCGCTTACGCACCGCCACGCAGATTTACATGTATGTGGCGCTCATCATTGTCGCCGCCGTCGTCGTGGTGCCGCTGATCAGCGCAGCGCTCGGCGGCTTCAAGTCACTCAGCGATCTGCGCGGCAACCCGTTTGGCCTGCCCACGGAATGGCAGTGGTCCAACTATGGCGATATCATCGTTAGCCAGCGTTATTGGCTGCAGATGAGCAATTCAATGGTGATCGCGGTGCTGACCGTGTTCCTGACCCTGGCTTTCGGCGCCATGGCGGCCTTCTGTTTTGCCCATATCCGCTTTTTCGGCTCGGATTATCTGCTCAACTACTTTTTGATCGGCCTGATGTTTCCGGCCGCCACCGCCATCCTGCCGCTTTCTATCCGCATCCGCGATCTCGGTCTGGTCGACACCTATTGGGGTGTGGTTCTGCCGCAGGTGGCCTTCGGCACCGGCATGAGCATCATGCTGTTCCGCAACTATTTTCGGA
The DNA here is from genome assembly GCF_030323265.1 of Terrirhizobium terrae. Taxonomy (GTDB): domain Bacteria; phylum Pseudomonadota; class Alphaproteobacteria; order Rhizobiales; family Rhizobiaceae; genus Neorhizobium. The sequence continues at coordinate 300,993 of NZ_CP104991.1, read as the reverse complement.
ACCTGCCATCGGAACTGTTCGATGCGGCCTTCGTCGACGGCTGCGGTTACATGCGCTTCTTCTGGCATGTCACCTTGCCGCTGTCGCGACCGATCATCGCCACCGTCGGCATCATTTCCTTCGTTGGCAGCTGGAACAGCTATATCCTGCCGCTGATCATGCTGAATTCGGAAAGCCGTTATCCCTGGCCGCTCGGCATCATGATCTATCGCGGTGAATTCAACACCGAATGGCAGCTGGTTCTGGCCTTCATCACGCTCACCATACTGCCTACCATCATCGTCTTTTTCCTCGCCCAGAAACACATCATCGCCGGACTCACCGCCGGTGCGGTGAAATCCTGATAGCCCGGACCGGAGGATCACACATGGCATCCGTAGAACTTCACGAAGTCCGCAAGGCTTTTAGCGCGCTCGAAGTCATTCACGGCGTTTCGCTGTCCATCGAGGATGGAGAGTTCGTGGCGCTGGTCGGCCCCTCCGGCTGCGGCAAATCCACCCTGTTGCGCATGATCGCCGGGTTGGAGGATATTTCCGGCGGCGAGATCATCATCGATGACGCCGTCGTCAACGACCTGACACCGCGCGAGCGCAATATCGCGATGGTGTTCCAGTCCTATGCGCTTTATCCGCATATGACGGTCGCGGAGAACATGGGTTTTAACCTGCGGCTTTCCGGGACAAGCAAGGCGGAAATCGCCCAGCGGGTCAATGAGGCCGCGCGCATGCTCGATCTCTTGCCCCTGATGGAGCGCAAACCCGCGCAGCTTTCCGGTGGCCAGCGCCAGCGCGTGGCCATGGGAAGGGCGATCGTCCGCAATCCGGCGGTTTTCCTGTTCGACGAGCCGCTTTCCAATCTCGATGCCAAGCTGCGTGTGCAGATGCGCTCCGAAATCAAGACACTGCACCAGAAGGTCAACACGACCTCCATCTATGTCACCCACGACCAGATCGAGGCGATGACGCTGGCCGACCGTATCGTCGTGCTCAATCAGGGCAGGGTGGAGCAGCAGGGCACGCCGATGGAACTTTACAAAAATCCGGCCAATCTTTTCGTGGCAGCGTTCATTGGGTCACCGGCCATGAACCTTCTCGACGGCACGATCGATGCCGAAGGCGAAGAGGCTACTGTCCGCCTGTCCGATGGTACGGCGATCCGCATCGCGCAGGATCGCAAGGTCAGGCGCGGTCAGCCGATCAAGATTGGCCTTAGGCCGGAACATCTGAGTCCGGGCAAGGGAGGTACATCGCTCACCGGTCAGACCCTGCTTGTTGAACCGACCGGCGCGCAGACACACGTAATCTTCGACCTCGCCGGTCAGCCTGTGACGGCGATTGTCGATGGCGAATATCCGCAGCGTTACGGTGCACTTTTCCAGGCTAACATCGCTGCGGAACAGGTGCATGTTTTCGACCGCGACACCGGCGTCGCATTGTAGGGTGTCTGGGCAATCGAAGGCGAGTTGATAAGCAAAGAAATCGTTGCCGACTATTTGGCGAATAGAACGATTGACAGAACTCTGCTGGCGAGGATGAGAGTTCTCGCACGGGTGGCTATAGAAAACAACGGTCGTAAAGCGTCCGGCGAAATTTGCCGGACCGCGAACCATGAGCTGCTCTGCATGATCAGTTAGCACCAACGTAAAATTGCATCTCAAGCAGCGTTTTCATTGCGCGCGGAGAAAAGCCCTAGCCCCAAACCTGCAAAGATCTTATTTTTTAGTAACAAAACGTCGACTTGCCTCGTAGCTATAAGACCAGACGCCCACAGGATTTGCTGGTAGGTAAACGCAGTACGGGAGATACGGTATGCAACTACTCAGACGGCAAGTTATGACAGCCATTGCACAAGGTGGCACAGCCGCGAAAACTGTCAGTGGCGAAAAGGTAGAGGCTGCGGACGTCAAAGAAACATCTCGACATCATGCTGTGAATGGCGTCTCTCCTTCCGGACCAGGTAAGCCTCTCCATCTCCTCTACGGCTCAGGCCTGCATCATATCAACGTTCGCGTTCGCGATATAGACAAGGCCATCGACTTCTATATGGAAGCTTTTAGCTTCTCCCTCCTGTTCCGATGGGATGGCGTAGAAGGGCTTCATGACGGAAGCGTATATTTCCGCAACAATCTTCAGGGCGCTCACCTAGATATGGGAGACGGGCAGGTTCTTGAACTGATTCCTGCACCCAAAAATGCGGTCCCGCCAGGAGAACGTGCCTCAAGCTTCAATCACATCGGCTTGCGGGTATCCGATTTGGAGGAAACCTATGACCAGGCACTAGCAGCCGGCGCCAAGCCATATCCGATAAGAGATGGTTCCGGCGGCGTGTGGGACGGGCCTACGACCATCAAACTGAAAGCCCGACCTCCATTCAAGCGCTCATTCGTGGTCCGTGCAGCCCACGTTGTAGGTCCTGACGACGAGATCATCGAACTGTTTGAAGCGTAACAAGGTCGCAACCTTTGGATCGAGAGACCGTGACACACCGCCAATCAGCCCCAAAAGATGCTGGCAAAGCGCACCACCCCTTCCGAAGAGAACCAAGCATGAGCACCGCTATCAAGGGTCGGCATCAGCCGTTCATTTGAGAAAAGAGGCGCCACGTCTGATCCCGGCACTTTCATCAGTTGACTTCATAGTCCGCAGCACCTCTTTCGTCTTGGTTTTTTGACCGGACTACCGTGGGGCTCTTTAGCCATATCAGCGCCTCGACGCCTCGCCCTGTATATGTATGACTGGCGGATCAGGCCAATGCGCCACCGCAGGAGCATGTCGCTCCGTGCGGCGAACCGGCCGAGATTTTTTCGCTCGAATCCGGTTTCGGCATGTTTGACGGCAACAGCGCGAGGCCGGTTCGGCTGGCGCCGGCGACCCTGCGGCGTGTCACATCATTGGCCGATCGCTGACCAGTCCCATTCACCGCCATCGGCGTCAATGATCGCGTCCATGCGCTCGGCGATCAACTCAGTCAGCGGCAGTTCGGCGTCGCCTGCCGCCGCGAGCGCAAATCCCACGTCCTTGCGACCCAGCCGCATCGGGAACCCCGCCGGCTCTAACCGCTTTTCCGCGATGATCGGGCCGTAGCTCCCGATCAGGCGATTGCCGTAGTTTACGTCGCGGAGGAGCGCCGCCATCCGATCCGGGGAAATACCGTGGGAGGCAACGATGCGGAACTGTTCCGTCAACATCTGCATGATGGCCGGGATGCCGGCGTTGAGTGCGACCTTCACCGCCGCGGCCATCACCGGGCGGTCACCGAGCCGTTGCGTTGCCGCCCCGATCGCGTCGAACAACGGCTGTGCGACATCCAGATCCGCCGCCGCGCCAGCCGCGATGACCGACAACTTGCCGGCCGCCGCGACGTCCGGGCGGCCCAATACCTGCGCCGACACGAAACGCTGTTCAGCCTCGGCATGCGCAGCCGCAAGCCTGGCGGTAAGGCCCGCGCTGACCGTGCTGCACGAAATATGGAGCAGGCTGGGACCTGCTGCGAGCAGTCCGCCGTCCCCGAACACGACCGCCTCGACGGCCGCGTCGTCGGCCAGCATCGTCATGACGGTGCCAGCCCGGGCGGCCGCGGCGAGGTCGGCAGCGACCTGCGCACCCCGAGCGGCGAACGGCTCGGCCTTGGCCCGGTCCCAGACGGTGACCTGGTGGCCGGCCGCCACGAGATTGTCGGCCATGCCCGAGCCCATCTGCCCGAGCCCGATAAATGATACGTCCATTTTCATCTCCTTTAGCTCCGAAGGCCCCGGCGATCTGAGTTGACCAACCAGGGGACATCGGCGTTGCTTGTCAAACGTCGACCAGACTGGCAATGTGCGCGACGAGGCCGGTTTGACCCGGCGCAACATGGTCGGCCATGGTGTGGCGATCGGGGAAGTCACCGCCGTTCTGGGAACGGAAGGGAATCGGCTTGTCGGTGAATAGGCCGGCGAGGCGCACACGCCATGCTGCCTTGATCTCGTCCACTTGCTCCGCCGTGGAAACATGGCCCGCGCCATAGACCGCGTGCGTCGGGAGCACGTCCATGCCGGGGTAGAACAGCGCGCCATGAGTCAGCGGGAACAGCAATTGCTCTATCGGCCCGTTGATACCCCGCGGGCCATAATCGGCCACTGGGCCGCCTGCCTGCACATTGATCAGCGCTCGCTTGCCCTTGAGGATGCCGTCGCCAAAACGAAACTCGTTGGAGCCATTCTGATAGCCGTAGGCAAAACCGAAGGCATAGACCCGCTCTATCCAGCCCTTCAGGATCGCGGGCACGCCGTACCACCACAGCGGGAATTGCAGGATCACAGCATCGGCCGCGAGCAGCTTCTGCTGCTCGGCGATCACGTCGGGCGTCTGATGCCCGCTTGTGTAAGCATGTCCCGACTCCATGATGAACGACAGTCGCTCTGGATTCTCACGCACCGGGAAGTCATCGGCGTCATACACCGCCTTCCATTTCATGCCATAGAGGTCCGAATGGACCACGCTGTGTCCCGCTGCCGACAACGTCTCGACGGTCACGTCGACCAACTGCCGCGTCAGCGAAGTGGGCTCAGGGTGCGCGTAAACAACAAGAACTTTCATGATGATCTCTTCTTTATAGTTGGGGGTGCCAGCATCCGTCGACGATCTGACCGAAATTGCCGCCAGACCTCCGGTAGCAGGAAGGCGCCAGCAATTTCGGCCATCGCGAGCGCGAAACCTACCCTTCGGTGGATCTTCTGTTGCGATCAACTGCCAGCTGGCACGGCACCGATCTGCTGCATCAACCCGAGGAGATCAGGCTGACCGCGCTCGCCGACAATCTTGCCGTTGGCCATGGCATAGAAGTTCATGGTCTGGATGGCGATCTGCTTTCCGGTCGCCGATACTCCGAAGAAGGTGCCGTCGTGTGTGCCACGCATCGTGTATCTCGCGGCGACCTTGTCACCCTCGACGACCAACTCCTCGAGCGTCCACTGAACGTCCGGGAAGCCGCCACGCATTACCTCGACGGCTTTGAGCCAGCCCGTCGGCCCTATGAGCGGCTCGCTTTGGAAAGGAACGTGAAATGCCGCATCCGGCGCGATGAGTTCCTCACCAAGCTTTTCGTCAGCAGTATTGATGAACTGAACGAAGCGAGGCATGAAAGTGTTGCCTATGTCAGACATTATGTTCTCCTGTTTAACCGTGTGTGCCCGAGCCTGGAGCAAGGGTTATTCCCGGAAGTTGCCGCTGTTCGTCCGGATTGTCGCATCGATGCAGCCTTCCGCTCAACGGCTCTACGCCCCTGCAACCTATTTACGCTGTTCATATAAAGCCGCATGATGCGGTATTGAAATCGAACGTTTTATGTGTCGTTATTGACGCGATGGATACCAAGAACCTCGATCTAGGACTTCTCGTGACGCTTGAGACCCTGCTTGCGGAGCGCAACGTCACTCGCGCCGCGCGCCGGTTGAACCTCAGCCAGCCTGCCTTGTCGGCACGGCTAGCAAGACTCCGCGATGCACTTGGCGATCCGCTCTTGATTCCGGGCCAGCGCGGGATGATCCTGACGGAGCGGGCGCTCGAGCTAATGCAGCCACTGCACGAGGCGCTGGAGGGTGTTCGCCGCGTCGTCGAGCAAGGAGCGCCGGTCGATCCGCAGACTTTACGTGCGACCGTGGTGATCGCGGCGAGCGACTACGTCCAATATGCGCTGTTGGCAAGCTACTCGATCGCCTTGCGGGCCGAGGCGCCGATGGTCCGCATCGCCTGGCGGGCGCTCGACGTGATGGCACTCACGACACAGTTAGAGCGTGGCGAGGTGGACTTGGCCTTGGCGAGGCCCGAAGAAGCGCCGGCGGCGATGCGCCAGCGCCGGCTCTACGAGGAAGAGTATGTGGTCATCGCGCGAAAGGGGCATCCGGCCGTGCACGGCGTCCTTGATCTGGACTTGTTCTGCGCGCAGGACCACGTCGTCGTTTCAAAACTGGGCGGAGGCTTTGCCGGACCTACCGATGCGGCGCTTGAGGCGATCGGCCGCCGTCGTACCGTTGCCTTGTCAACGTCAGGCTTCCTGATCGTGCCGGAGATCGTGTCACGATCCGATATGATCGCGGTAATTCCACGTCGAATCGCAGAAGGTTGGTCAGACCGGCTTCAGGTACTGGGACCGCCCCTCCACATACCCGGCTTTATCATCGCCATTATCTGGCACGACCGAACCACCAACCATCCAGCACAAAGCTGGCTGCGTGACAGGCTCGCTGCGTTGGCATGACACTCCGCCCAACGTATAAAAGACTAGGCCTATTTTCCCGAACACGACGCCGCCGCGTGGAGACTGATCGAGATCGATCCAGTGTTAGCGCGATGCGCCGCCGCCAGCTAAGACATCGCCATCGTTACGCTAGGTTTAGCGGTAAGGGCTAGAGCCGATTATGGGGTCCGGACCGCCCTGAGGAAAGGACAAACTTTTGCGCACGATCAACTTATCCATACCTCGATTTTCGAGCGCGCTGATCTAATTATCCACCTTCTGTCTGGCCAATCAAAATCACAGGTATTTGTTTCTCGGGAATGTCCGAAAATAGCATAGCGTCCTGTGCGGTCGGAGCATCAAGCCATTAAAAAGTGTCGTCGCAATCACGGCAAATAGGGGAAGCTGATGAATTTGAAGATCTTTACAGGCATTTTGGCCTCGGCCTTTATCGGACTTGCTGCACAGGCAAACGCGCAGGCCGTCAAAATCGGCAGCAAGAACTTTACGGAACAGTTCGTCGTTGCCGAGATCTACGCCCAGGCGTTGGAAAAGGCCGGCGTCGAAGTCGAGCGTCGCCTCAATCTCGGTGCGACGCTGGTCGCCCATACCGCACTCACGAATGGCGAGATCGATCTTTATCCCGAATATACCGGCACCGCGCTCGCGGCCGTCGTGAAGGGTGATCTGTCCGGCAGCTCCGAGAAGATCTACGGCGAGGTCAAGGATTATTACGAGAAGAACCTGAAGCTGACGCTTCTCGAACCGACCAAGATCAACAACGGCTATGCGATCATCACGCTTCCGGAAACGGCCGAGAAGTACAAGCTGAAGACGCTCACCGATCTTGGGCCCGCCTCGAAGGACCTGACCTTCGGTGCCGAAGCCGGTTTCGGCGAGCGCAAGGACGGCCTGCCGGGTCTGAAACAAACCTACGGTATCGAGTTCAAGGAGTTTAAGATCTTCGCGAAGCTCGGCATCCGTTACAGTGCGTTGACCAGCAAGGATCTCGACGTCTCCTACGGCTTTGCCACCGACTGGCAGATTTCGGAAAACAAGCTCGTCGTGCTCGAAGACGACAAGAGCCTATTCCCGCCCTACTATCTCGTTCCGGTCGTTCGCCAGGACACGCTGACCAAGAACCCGAAGATCGCTGAGGTCCTGAACAAGATCAGCCCGCTGCTCAACAACGAGAACATGCGCGAGCTGAACGCCAAGGTCGACCGAGACAAGGAAGAACCGGCGGACGTCGCCGCCGAATTCCTCGAAGCCCAGGGCATCTGAAGACTTGATATGATTGCGCGACGCGCAACTTGAAATGGGGATGCGGCCGGTTCTCTAGGCTGTGCCGCATCCATTCCCTTTTCTTTTTCATGATCGCTTCAGAGAAAGTTCCTGATCGTTGAAGTGGACTCCCAGACATATTCCAGAGATCGCGCTCGCCGTTTGGCAGCATCTCGTCCTGTCGATCTCCGCAGTTTTGATCGGACTGGTCATCGCGCTCCTCGTCGGCATTTTCTGCGCTCGCCGGCAGAGGCTTTATGCCGTCGCGCTGACCGTCGCCAACATCATCTTCGTCATCCCGAGCCTGGCGCTCTTTGCGCTGCTCATTCCACTGGTCGGGCTTGGCATGAAGCCTGCACTGATCGGCCTGTCCTCCTATTGTCTGCTAATCCTGCTACGCAACATCGTCACCGGCCTGCGTGGCGTGCCTGCCGATGTGCTCGATGCCGCCGATGGCATGGGATACGGGCGCTGGCAGAGGCTCTTCCGCATCGAACTGCCGCTGGCCGCACCATTGATCCTGTCGGGCGCCCGCATTGCGCTCGTGACCACGATCGGCATCGCCACCGTTGCCGCCTTCATCGACGGCGGCGGGCTCGGCACGATCATCCTGATCGGCATCGATCAGGAATATCTCGAAAAAATCCTGGTCGGCGGCATCCTGACGGCGCTGCTTGCCATCTCCTTCGACCTGATCCTGACCCGCGCCGAACGGCTGCTGGTCCGATGGCAGTGAGGAGGCTTTCATGCTGAACAATGCCCTGACCTGGATCGCCAGCAATCCCGATGTATTCCTGCGCGCGCTCGGCCAGCATCTGGTCATGTCCGGCGTGTCGCTGGCAATCGCGCTCGCCATCGCCCTGCCGCTGTCGGTGGCGATCGTCAACTACGGCCGTTTCGCCTTCGGCGTCATCAACACGGTTAACGGACTGCGCACCATCCCAAGCCTTGCGATCCTTGCCATCATGATGCCGCTGCTCGGTATCGGCCTGAGGCCGTCGATCGTGGCGCTCACCGTGCTTGCCCTGCCGCCGATCCTGCTCAACGCCTATGTGGGGCTTCGGGATGTCGATCCCGATGCCGTCGAGGCGGCGATCGGCATGGGCATGAGCCGTTCTCAGGTCTTATGGAAGATCCGCATTCCGCTCGCCGCACCGGCGATGTTCGCCGGTGCGCGAACCGCCGCCGTCCAGGTTCTGGCCGGTGCAACGCTCGCGCCGTTCATCGGCGGTGGCGGGCTTGGCGATTTCATCGCCGGCGGCATCAGCATGATGGACATGTCGCGCCTTCTCGTCGGCGCCGCGCCGATCGCCATTCTCGCTCTCGGCACCGAATTCATCCTCGGCTTTACCGAGAAGAAGCTTTTGCAGAAAGAACAACCGCATGATCCGCATGGAGAACGTCACCAAGCGTTATGCAGAAGGGGCCGCGCCTTCGGTCGATAACCTGACGCTGGAAGTACCGGAAGGATCGACGGTGGCGCTGATCGGCCCGTCCGGCTGCGGCAAGACGACGACGATGCGGATGATCAACCGCCTGATCGAGCCGACGGAGGGACGCATCTTCTTCAACGGAGAGGATGTGACGCGCGCCGACCCGGTGCAGTTGCGCCGTCATATCGGCTACGTGATCCAGAATGTCGGCCTCTTTCCCCATATGACGATCGCGGAAAACATCGCCGCGGTACCGAACCTGCTCGGCTGGGACCAGCCGCGAATCCAGAAGCGCACGGTGGAACTGCTCGATCTCGTCGGCCTCGACCCGAAGGGAATGCTGGACCGTTACCCGCGCCAGCTTTCGGGCGGCCAGCGCCAGCGTATCGGCGTCGCCCGCGCGCTCGCCGCAGATCCCGCTGTCCTCCTAATGGATGAGCCGTTCGGTGCGATCGACCCGATCGCCCGGGCACGCCTTCAAGACGAATTCCGGCAGATCCTCAGCCGGGTGCGTAAGACGGTGGTCCTCGTCACCCATGATCTCGACGAAGCGATCCGGCTGGGCGATCGCATCGCCATCATGAAGGCGGGCAGGATCGTGCAATATGATACGCCGGACGCGATCCTGTCCAAGCCTGCGGACGACTTCGTCTCCAATTTCGTCGGCGTCGATCGCGCGATCAAGCGGCTCAGCCTGTTTTCGGTGGCAGATGCCGCGCGCGCCGGGCCACCGGACAATGCCGCATCCAGCGTCGCCGCATCGCTCAACCTGCGCGATGCGCTGTCCCTGATGGTGGCGGGCAATACCGACGTTCTGGCCGTGACCGGCGAGGACGGCGCCGTGACAGGCCATCTGACACGCGAAGCGATCTTCTCGATCTGACCGGAGAAAGCCGATGTCCATTTCCTATCGTTCTTCCGAAGTGCCCGCGGTCCTGATCGAGCCCACTCATCGCCGCATCCGCCTTAAGGCGGGGAGAGGACAATCGCTGACACGACAGGCGCGATCGTGATCTACGAGAATGGCGGCCATCCGGTCTATTACTTGCCGAAGAGCGACTTTCTTGCCGATATCCTGTCTCCGGCCGCAAAGGGCGAGGCCTCGCCGCTTCTGGGAGAAAGACAGGTCTTCGACGTGGCCGGGATCGGCACGTCCAAGGCATGGTCCTTCGACGGATCAGCCATCGGGCGACACGAGCTTGCCGGCTTCGTCACGGTGGAATGGTCCGCCGTTCTCTGGTTCGAGGAGGATGAGGAAATCTTCCGTCATCCGCGCAACGTTCATAAGCGGGTCGATACGATCCCGAGTTCGCGTCTGGTCGAGGTCTTCGTCGACGGCCGGCTTGCCGCGCGCAGCAATCGTGCGATCTTCCTGTTCGAGACCGGGCTCATCACCCGCTACTATTTCCCCGCCGAGGACATCGTCGCGGGAAGGCTCGTAGAGAGCGAACTGAAGACATACTGCCCCTATAAGGGGACCGCCTCCTATTTCCATTTCGAGCTGGACGGCAAACGGCACGACGATATCGTCTGGACCCATCCGAAACCCCTTGACGAGAGCGCCAAGATTGCCGGCCTGATCTCCTTCTTTAACGAGAAGGTCGACGAGATCTGCGTCAGCATAGAGGCTGCATCCTGATGTTGCTCGGCTATTCGCTCTCCCCTTCGGCCATGATCCGGACGCCTGGCGACAGGCGCCTGACGCGCGGCTTCTCGGGTTCGATGCGTTGCTGGGTCAAGTCGCTGCCGCCGAGGCGGCGGGCTTCGACTTCGTCCTGCTGTCAGATCGGCTCGGCCTTCGTCCCGTGAACGATCTTTCGTCGGTGGCAGTGCCCTTCGAGCCAACACTGTCTGCCTCGGCACTGGCGACACGCGCAGGCCGGATCGGCATCATCGCGGCGGCGTCCACGGTTCAGCACGAGCCCTATAACCTCGCCCGCCGTTTTGCGTCGCTGGATCTTATCAGTAAAGGGCGAGCGGGATGGCTGGTCGTTACGGACGACAGCGATGCCGGTCGCGAGAGCGAATATGTGGATGTCGTCACGGCTCTCTGGGACAGTTTTGAGGATGATGCCTTCCTCTACGACAAGAGGGCCGGCCGTTTCTTCGATCCGTCGAAGATGCATGTCGCGTATCACAAGGGCCCACATTTTTCCGTCCGCGGCCCGCTCAACGTCAATCGCTCGCCCCAGGGCAGGCCGCTCGTTGCCCACCTTCTGGCAGACAGCAACAAGGCCCTCGCGGCCAGAACCGGCGACCTGCTTCTGCTGCAGGCGGAGACGGCCGATGGGCTCGTCACGGCAGCGGCTCACGCCGTCAAGGCCGTAGAGGCAGCAGGTCGTTCGAGGCGCGGCATCCGGCTTTTGGCCAGCATCGTCCCGATCATCGTGTCCGGCTCACAGGGAACGGATGATGCATCAGGATTTCCTGGCTACGATCAGGCAGTCCGCATCGCCGGGACGACCGGAGAAATCACCGATCAGTTGCTGGAATTGGCAGCGGCTGCCGGATTGGATGGTTTCACCATTTTCCCGCCGACCCTGAAGATCAGCCAGCGTTTCATCTCCGAAATTGCCCCCGAACTCAGGCAGCGCGGGATGACCGGCCCCAACGCCGGCACGACCTTACGTGACAGGCTCGGCCTTGCGCAATCGGTGCACCCCTCTGCCCTTGGTGAGGAGATCTCGCGATGAGCAGACCTCAGATAAAACTCGGTGCCTTCCTGATGGCGGGTGGTCATCATATCGCGGCCTGGCGGCATCCGGATGCACATGCGCGGGCCGGCAGCGATATCGACCATTTCATCCAGCTCGCCAGGATCGCCGAACGCGGCAAGTTCGACATGATCTTCATCGAGGACGCGGCAGCCATTCGCGAGCGCAATCCGGATCTCGCCAGCCAGGCCGCCCGCTCGACGGCCTTCGAACCGCTGAGCCTTCTTGCCGCAATCGCCGTCAACACATCCCATGTCGGCCTCGTGGCGACGGCATCGACCAGTTATACGGAGCCTTATGGGCTTGCCCGCAGCTTCGCAGCGCTCGATCAGTTGAGCGGAGGCCGCGCAGGCTGGAACCTCGTCACCTCCGCAAGTGAACTGGAGGCGGAAAATTTTGCGTCCAGCGGCCTGCGCCCTCATTCCGAACGTTACGAACGCGCAGAAGAATTTGCCGATGCGGCGCTGGCGCTGTGGGACAGCGTGGAAAACGGGTCCTACCTCCCGGCCGACGGTGAAGCTTTTGCGGATCGGTCCAAGCTTCATCCTGTCCATCGGCACGGCAAGCACTTCGCCATCGATGGAATTCTCGAGAGCCAGCGCTCGCCGCAGGGCCGACCGATCATGGTGCAGGCCGGCGCCTCGGATGTCGGCAAGGATCTCGCAGCGCGCACCGCAGACGTCGTTTTTGCCGCCTCGCAGACCAAGGCGGAAGCCCAGGCCTACTACGCCGACGTGAAGGCACGGCTTGCGAAATATGGCCGCGGGCATGATGACCTGAAGGTCATGCCGGGCATCTCTCCAATCATCGGTGCCACCGAAGACGAGGCGAAAGCCAAATACCGCGCCCTGCAGGACCTTATTCCCGATGCTGTCGGCGTAGCGCTGCTTGCAAGCTATCTCAGCATCCAGGATCTTTCCGCCTATCCGCTCGACGGTCCCTTGCCCGAAATGCCGCAGACCAATCTGATCCAGAGCCGGCAGCAGCTGATCATCGATCTTGGCAAGCGCGAAGGGTTGTCGATCCGCGAACTGGCCCGGCATTTCGCCGGCGCCCGCGGCCATTGGCAGGTGGTCGGCACGCCGGCCCAGGTCGCCGATGCCATGGAAGAGCGCTTTCTCGACGGTGCTGCCGACGGGTTCAACGTTATGGCACCACTGTTTCCCTCGGGGCTTGAAGACTTCGTCACGCTGGTCGTGCCGGAACTGCAGCGCCGTGGCCTGTTTCGGGAAGAGTACGAGGGCAGGACGTTACGAACAAATCTCGGCGTTGCCTTGCCCAACAAAGGATGAAGTGAGATCACAATGGACCCAATCTACATCGACTATCTCAACGCCTTCGACATTGATGCGCTCGACCTTTCCAATGACGAGATCCTGGGTGCGATCGAGACATCGCTCGGCGCGCAGGGCAGGCAAGAGACCGTGATCGAACCGCGCGTGCATCTGGAACCGGATGCAAGCTTCCACGGTCACTTCAACGTGCTGCGCGGTTATGTGGCGCCGCTCGGTCTGGCAGGCATTAAGGTCGTCGGCGACTATGTCGACAACTATAAGCTTGGCTATCCGTCGGAATTCGGCGTGCTCAATCTCTTCGATCCGCGCACCGGCGTGCCGAAGGCGATCCTCGACGCGACCGCCATCACCGACATGCGCACCGGCGCGGTCACCGCAATGGGCGCGAAACATCTTGCCCGAAAGGGATCGAAAGTGCTCGGCCATATCGGCGCGCGCGGCACCGCCTACTGGAACGTGCGGCTGCTCGACCACCTCTTCGATTTCGACGAGATCCGCGTCCATTCGCGCCGCCCGGAAAGCCGCGACGCCTTCGGCGCCACGCTTGAGGAAGACCTCGGCAAGAAGATCACCGTGACCGACAACTGGCGCGATTGCGTCGAAGGCGCCGACATTGTCGTCGAGGCATCACGGCTCAACGCGCCGGAACCGATGCTGAAGACGGAATGGATCAAGAAGGGCGCCTTCGTCGTGCCTTACGGCACCATGAGCGCGGTCGAGCTGTCGCTGACCGACATCATGGACAAGCTGGTGGTTGACGACTGGGGTCAGTGCAAGGGCGGCAAGCTCGGCTCGCTGCGCGCGCATGTGGAAGCCGGAAAGCTTTCCGAACAGACCCTGCATGCGGAACTCGGCCAGATCGTCGCCGGTCTGAAGCCCGGCCGCCAGAGCGACGAGGAGACCATTCTCTTGTGGCATCGCGGCCTATCCCTCAGTGATATCGCGCTTGGCTCGGCACTTCTCGAAAAAGCCAAGGCCGCCAATCTCGGGCAGAGGCTTCGTTTCGCATGACGACGATCCGGCTGGCGGGTTCGGGCGTCTCGATTGCGGATATCGCGACGATCGCCCGGAACCAGGTGCAGGTTGCGGCCGACGAGCATGTGCTTGCCCGTCTCGTGGAGGCACGGCTCGTGCTCGAAAGCGTGGCAGCCTCCGGCCAACCGATCTACGGCATGAATACCGGCCTTGGCGCCAATCTGAAGACCGCCGTTACCGACGAATTTGCGGCCTTCCAGCTGCAACTGATCCAGGGCAGGGGAATGGCCGTCGGTGAACCGCTTTCGCGTGACGTGACCCGTGCGGTCATCGCCGCGCGGCTTGCCATGCTCGCCGTCGGTGGATCGGGCATATCGCCCGGTGTTTTCGAGGCCTTGCTAGCTCTCCTCAACGCCGGCGTGCATCCTGTGATGCGCTCGATCGGCTCCATCGGCGCCGGCGACCTCGTCCTTCTCTCGGCCATGGCGCGCGTTCTCGTCGGCGAGGGAGAGGCCGAATATCACGGCGAGGTACTGCCCGCCTCGGAGGCGCTCGCGCGTGCCGGCCTCAAGCCCTCAATCCTGCAGCCGAAGGACGGGATTGCCTTGCTCAATGCATCAGCGGTATCGGCGGGCGAGGGGGCTCTGGTCCTGCACGACCTTGGACGTCTCCTCGGCTGGCAGAGGCAGGCGGCGGCGCTGAGCTTCGAAGGCATGGCCGGCAACCCGGCCATCCTCGCAGCCGCTATCCAGATCGCCCGGCCAGGACCGGGCCAGGTCAAGGAAGCCCGCGCGCTAAGGAAGGCATTGGACGGATCGTCCCTCCACGAAGCAAACACGGCGATCCAGGATCCGCTCAGCCTGCGCTGCATCGCATCGATCCATGGTGCGCTTGCCGATGCGCTGGAGCGCGCCGAACGTGCGGTGGAGCTTGAGCTCAATTCCGCTGCCGACAATCCACTGGTTATCGTCGAGGAGAGGAGGGTTCTCTCGACCGGCAATTTCCATACGCCGGCACTTTCCCTGGCGTTCGAAAACCTCGGGCTCGCCTTGGCACAGGCGGCTGCAGCTTCGGCCGCACGCTTCATCCAGTTGACCGGTCCCGGTCGCAATGGCCTGCCTCGTTATCTTTCGCCGGTCGGCGGTCCGTCTGCCGGCTTCGTGCCGATGCAGAAGACCGTGACCGCCCTGAAGGCCTCGATCCGCCACGGGGCGAACCCCGTCATGCTGGACTTTCTCCCCGTCTCCGAAGGCGTCGAGGATCATGCGACGCAGTCACTGCTCACCGTCCGCAAGCTCGGCGAGATGCTGACCTCCTGGCGGCTGCTGATCGCCTGCGAAATGGCGGCGGCGGCCCAGGCCGTCGATCTGCGGCAGGGGCATCGCTGCGGGGCGGGCACCCGCAGGACCCATGACATGATCCGAAGCATGGCGCCTGCCTTGCAGGAAGATCGCTCGCTCGGAGAGGATGTCTCGGCCTTGGCAAATTATCTGCTGAGCGGCGATCCGCTGGCTGAGACTGCTGACCGCCCGTGAACGCCGCAGAGACGGCTATCCGAGTTGACCGTAAAACTAACTTTTGAAGGAAGAAAGTGGAATGAGTGAAGCTGAGCAACTATGGCAATGGCGTCAGAAGATTGCCGATCTTTATCACGAAGTGCGTTCTAATGCGGACGCAAGCGCGGCGTGGCAGGTATGGTGCGATACACGTACTACGCTGTTTCGGACCCATCCTCAGTCACCCATCGAACTGGAGGATCGCGAAGTCTATGCAGGGCCGACAACCTTTGCATATGATCCTGCACTTCGTATCGCGACACGGCTGGCTTCAGCGAAGCCTGAACGTCTCACCATCGCAACCGGTGCGGACGGAGAGGTGTCGATTAGAGCGTTCGCTCGCACTGAGGGACTTGATACGCGTTTGGGAGGCGAACTAACCCTCTATTGGATAGAGGGTTACGGCGGTGGCGTTTTCTTACCCTTTACCGATGCTACCTCGGGTACAGAGACTTATGGTGGGGGCCGATATCTTCTTGATACGATCAAGGGGGCGGATCTTGGAAACGTCCAGCCTGACGGATCGCTCACGCTGGATTTTAATTTCTCTTACTTTCCGTCATGCGCCTATTCGTCTCGCTATGTTTGCCCGCTGGCTCCATTGGGTAATCGGCTGCAGGCAGCAGTGCGCGCGGGAGAGCGCCTTCCGCTCCAGAGATAGTGGACACATGTGGGAGAAGGAGGGAAGACGCCCCCAGTTCAGTCATCTATCTGTCGCTTGTGCTTGTCCAAAGTCTATCCGCGCAGAGCGAAAGAGATGGTGATGTGGTTTCCCTAGCTAAGGAGCCGAGGGGTGATTTCTCTGTTCGCACGTACGGGTTCGCGATCGGTAATGCCTACCGGCCGGCGCGGTTGCGGTTTTCGAGCGGATGCCAAGAGAAAGCACGATCTCCTTCCGCGCGTATTCGGCCGATACCAGGAAAGGGAAGGTGGGGCGCTGCGACATGGATCATATCACCGATGAAAGTGATCGACTGGTCTTGGCTAGTGACGGTGAAAAATGCGCTGCCCGGGGTGTGCCCGGGATGAATAGACGCCGAGACACCAGGCAACACCTAATCACCATCGCGGAACGACTTCACTTTCCCCAATGCCCGGTAGAGACGGATTGTCTCTCTTGCTTCATCGAATTATTTCTCCGCATACCCGGTCTTAAGGGCGTTTGCAGGATTGAGAAAAAACGAGATCCGGTTCACCCACATGCACCACAGCGTTAGCGAATACCGGCTTTCCACCCTCTACGAGTCCTCCTGTGTGGTCGGTATGGATGTGCGTGATCAGAATGTCGGTCACGTCCGAAGCTTTCACTCCAACTTGGCGAAGGCTATCTAAAAGCTTTCGCCACCGTTGATCCGACCGAACCGCATCGGCGCCATCGTCCCAAGCGTGGGCGCAAACATGCCGCTGCATTTGGACTGGCGGCGCTCGCGCTCATCGTCGGCCTGGCCGGTGGCGCCGGCGCCACGAAGCTGGTGAAACCGAGCGTCGAGATGGCGCCTATGACGCCAGTCGCGATCTCCACGATAGCGGATGACAGCCTGGTCACGATTAAAGGCAAGGTTGCCGAGATCTTCGGCAACAAGTCCATTGTGCAGGACGACACCGGCCGCGCGCTATCGAGACCGGGGCGGAGGGCGAGGGCGGTAAACTTGTCGCTTCAAGCGAAATGGTCACCGTACAGGGCCGCTTCGATGACCGATTCCTGCGTGGCAGCTACCTCGTTCATGAGGATGGACGCACCGAGGCGCTCGGACCTGCAGGCAAGCCCCCACATCGCGGGCCGCTCGAGATGCTGAAGCACCCCAAACCTTAATCAGGTCAATTGATGTCGGGGTGGGCCGGGGCTTGGAACCCGTCCCTCCGATCCGTCGTTTACGGCGGCCATCGCGTAATTCCACACATATCCTTCCTTTCGGAGGCCGGCATGCAGCGCTCTCGATATCCCCACCTTGCCGGCCGCTCGCTTGTCGCGCTCGCCGTTTTGAATTTCTTTCTTGCAGACGCGCGCGACGGGTTGGGGCCATTTCTCGATGGCTTTCTTGCCACCCGCGGATGGTCTCCGATGACCCTTGGAATGCTGGCGACGATCGGTGGCGTGCTCGGGATGATCGCGACGCCCCTGTTCGGCGCCTGGATCGATTCATCGCGTCACAAGCGCGCTTTGATCGTCATCCCGGTCGTGCTCGTTACCGGGGCGGCGCTTTGGACGTTGTTTACGCCAAACAACTGGTCGGTATTCGGCGGACAGTCCGCGACCGCCGTAGTCGGAGCGATCGTCGGGCCCGCACTGATGGGCCTGACGCTTGGGCTCGTCGGCGAGAAAGCGTTCTCCCGTCAGGTTTCGCGAAACGAGTTCTGGAACCATGTCGGCAACGTCTTCTCTCTTGCAGGCATCTATTTTGTGACCATGGCCTTCGGCATCAATGGGATCATTGGGCTGATGATCGTGACCGCGGTAGCAGCGATTGCCGCCGTCGCGGCGATCGATCCTGATGAGATCGACCATAAGGTGGCGCGCGGGCTCGGGCATGATGACGGCTTAGCGGGACCATCGGGGTTTTCGGTCCTCGCTGGCAGCAAAGGACTTATCCTCCTGGCTGTGACGCTGATGATCTTCCACTTCGGCAATGCTCCGATGAGCCGGCTGATTGCCCAGGACTTCTCAATCCAGCTCGGCACGCCGTTCAGGACGACGGCTATTATCACCGGCATTTCTCAGGTGTCGATGATTGCCATGGCGCTGGCGGCGCCCCTGCTGATCCGGCGCTTCGGACTTGCCACAGTCTTCGTGATCGCCCTGATGGCCCTGCCGGTACGTGGGTTGATTGCTGGATTGTTCACTGGCTTCGCGTCCATCTATCCCGTTCAGATCCTCGACGGCGTCGGCGCAGGGCTGATCGGCATCGCTACGCCGATCGCGGCCGAGCGTATCCTGTCCGGAACGGGTCGCTTCAATGTCGGGCTTGCCGCGGTGATGACGGTTCAGGGTGTCGGGGCGTCGCTCAGCAATGTCGCCGCCGGATGGCTGACGAATATCGGGGGTATGGTCTAGCCTACTGGGTGCATGGCGGTGTTGCAATCTTGGCTCTTGCAGCATTTGCTGCCGCCCATAAAAGCATTGCTCCGCCGGCGAAGGACGGTAACTGAGCCCTCACCCCCTCGGTGGTCCTAGTCAACCAGCCGCATTACTGAGACGCGGAGCAAATGATCATGATCCTGACCTGGGGAATTTTGGCGCTAACAGTGCTCTGCGTCGTAACGCGGCCCTATCGGTGGCCGGAGGCAATCTGGGCAGTCGGTGGCGCGCTGCTTCTGCTTTCCGTCGGCTCGATAGGCTACTCCGACGCGTGGTCCGGTGTTGCCAGGGGTTCGACGTCTATCTCTTCCTCATCGGCATGATGATGCTGTCGGAGCTTGCTCGTCAGCAAGGGCTGTTCGATTGGCTCGCGTCCGTCGCAACCTCCCACGCCCGCGGGTCGCCGAGGCGCCTGTTCGTCCTGATCTATGCCGTCGGTTTCGTGACCACCGTCTTCCTGTCCAACGATGCGACCGCCGTCGTATTGACGCCCGCTGTATACGCGGCTTGCCGGGCCGCAAAGGTCAAAGACCCTCTGCCCTATCTTCTGATTTGCGCCTTCATCGCCAACGCAGCCAGTTTCGTTCTGCCGATCTCCAATCCGGCAAATCTCGTCATCTTCAGCAACGGCACCATGCCGCCACTCACACGCTGGCTGTCGATGTTTGCTCTTCCTTCTACCGCGGCGATTGTGGTGACCTTTGTCGCCCTCTACTGGACTCAGCGCTCGGCGCTTGCCGCCGACACTCTCGTAAGCGCTGAGCCCATTGCCCTCGGGGCCGGCGCACGCCTGACTGGGATTGCTTTGGTGGCGGTTGCGATCGTCATGATCGGATCCTCCGTGCTTGGTTGGGATCTCGAGCTGCCGACCTTCGCCGCGGGTCTCCTGTCTACAGCTCTGGTCCTTCTGCTTGAACGTAAAGGGCCGCAAATGCTTCTGCGAGATATTTCCTGGAGCATTCTGCCGCTTGTCGCCGGGCTGTTCGTGATTGTCGAGGCACTTGAGAAGTTCGGTCTGGTCGAGTGGCTCGCATCACTTTTATCCAGTGTCGCGTTGGGATATCCGGCATCAGGGACGGTGGTTGCGGGAGCAGTCGTTGCGCTCGCTTCAAACCTCGTCAACAATCTGCCGGCTGGACTTGTTGCCGGCAGTGTTGTCCATGCCTCTCAAGCCAACGACGCGATGGCAGGGGCCGTTCTAATCGGGGTCGATCTTGGCCCCAACCTGTCGATTACGGGCTCGCTTGCGACAATATTGTGGCTCAGCGCTCTTCGTCGGGAAGGGATCGACATAACTGCCTGGGCGTTTATCAAGGTCGGCGCCGTGGTGATGACGCCTGCGCTCATCGCTTCGCTGCTGTTCTTCTGATCATGTCTCTCCAGCGGCAACATTTCAGATCACAGCCCGACCGTGCCATTCACCGCTTCCGCGCGACACCTTACACTATTTAGCGGCTCCTTAGATCCGACGTCGGGAACGGCTCTGAGACGTTTATAAGACTCAACCGTATTCTAAGCCGAGATCCGAAACTCAGTTTTTGCATCTAAATCACGCTGATGTGAGTAGGTTTGTTTTTAGTACCTTAGCGGATCTACAGCCTAGTCGCGGTCCATTATGGTTCAAGACCGCGTGACCTTGCTTACAGCTTAATCGCAGCCCTTTGGCTCTCAAAACAGAGCGGACAGGTCGCGCCGACCGTCCACTACTCGCACGATCTCAACTGCATGAACAGGGCCGTCGTCGGAGTCGGGCCTTGTCTCGTAAAGTATGACATAGGGCGCTTCGACCAATATCCGAGCGGTACGGAATACCTCCGGGTGACGCTCGCCCAAACGCGGATGCGCGATGAGCATTTCTGCCTTGCTACGAAAATTGGCAAAGTATCGCTCCGCGCTGAGAGGCTGTTCGCGAATTATCTCAACGTAAATTTTCTTAATGTCGGCACGCGCCTTCGGCGTCCAGAGTAGCTTAGCGGGCATGAGGAGCGGGAGACTTTACTTCCTGCCGAGCTTCCTCAAACACTGCATCAAAATCCACTTCGACGGCAGGTCCGCTCGCTTTGCCTTCTTCCCACATCGCACGTAGCTTAGCGATATCGTCGCGCTTCTGCATCCACTTGGCTGACCAGTCACGCATGGCTTCGCGTACAACTTCGCTCCCGCTGGCATACGCGCCGCTATTAACGGCATCGCGCAACAGCTCTGCGTGTTGCGGGGTCATCGAGACGCTGACTTTTTCAACATTGGGCATAGATGCCTCCACTTTGTTTGGTAGTAATTATTACCACCAAACAAATAGCGCCGCAACTTCCCCGTTGCAGCGCACGTCTCCCGGCTCGTTTGAGCTTCACTGCGGCAATCCGCCGGATGAAGTCCGAATAGCAGGTTGTAGGTTTACATCCGTTCAACACCTTAGAACTCCGTTTGCCTTCGGCGGCTTCTTATTGGATATCAGCGCCGCTGCCCAGAAACTTTCAAAATTACTGAAATCCGCAATTTAGAGCGATTCCAAATCAGAGCGATTGACCCTCTTCAACCTGCCACAATAAGTGGACCGGAGTATTCATGTTTGAGGGGCAATTATGAAGAACACCCGGACCCGTTGGCTTCGAGCGTCCGAAGCCGACTGCTGAATGCCTTGCTGATCAGCACCGTTTTCACCTCTGCCGCTACCGCGCAGGAAATCTCCGAAGCGGAAGATGCTACCACGTTGGAGGCAATCGTCATCACGGCCGGCGGCTATGAGCAGGACATTCGCACGGCCCCAGCAAGCATCTCGGTCCTCTCCGAAGACCAACTGAAGAAGAAGGCAATCGCCGATGTTTCGGAAGCGATCCGAACCGTGCCCGGCGTTAATGTCGGCTTCGGAAGCGACGGGACACGCGGCATCAGCATGCGCGGCCTCGGCAAGGGCTATACGCTGATCCTGATTGACGGCAAGCGCGTCAACGCAGCTGCCACCACGCTGCGCCACTATAACGGTGACCTTGACTGGGTGCCGCTGGAGGCGATCGAGCGTATTGAGGTCGTTCGCGGCCCGATGTCCACGCTCTACGGCTCTGACGCACTCGGCGGCGTCGTCAATATCATCACCAAGAAAAACAGCGATCGCTGGACGGGCTCCATAACGAGCGAGATCCTGCTTCCAGATAGTGATGAAACCGGCATCACGCGCCGTCTGAGTGGATACTTAAGCGGGCCTGTGATCCAGGACACGCTAAGCTTCTCCGCATATGACAGCTGGAGCAAGAAGGACAACGACGAGCCCGGCGATGGGAGCGAGCTTCAGGTTCCGGACGGCTCCGAGGATATCAACATCAATGGGAAGCTGACGTTCACGCCGAGTGACGACCAAACGTTCGATCTCGAAGCCGGTTACGGGCGCGAGCGCTATGAACCCTATCTGGCGGATGGGGAAGTCGACGAAAGCGAAACCGAGATCACACGCAAAACCCTTTCGCTCTCCCACGAGGGCGAATTCGACCTTGGGAGGTCCAACACCGTCCTGTCCTACGAGGAAGCGACCAACCGCAACCGCGTCTCGGATGTCGATATCACATCCTACAAAACCCTTTTGGACAACAAGTTTACCTTCAATCCGTTCGAATATTTCTGGACCCACAACATTATTGTCGGCAGCGAGCTGCGCTACGAAAAGCTGGATGATCCCGCCAATCTCGGGCGAGAAAATTCCGTGACCGGCAGGTCCGGTTCCCCGTCGGCTGATGTATTCACCGGCGCGGTATTCGGCGAGGACCAGATCGAGTTCACCGATCGTTTGCGGCTGACGGCCGGTCTGCGTTATGACTATCACGAGAAGTTCGGGTCGCATTTCAGCCCACGGGCCTATCTCGGTTATGACGTGACCGACGCGCTGACCTTCAAGGCGGGCTGGGCGCAGGCATTCAAGGCTCCGAACCTGCGCCAACTCGATCCCAATTGGGTCACGACCTCGCGCGGACGCGGATGCGGTGCCGTCGGCGGTCCCTGCGAAATGGTCGGCAATCCCGATCTGCAGCCGGAAACCAGCGATAGCTACGAAGCCGGCTTCTACTTTGACGACGGCGCATGGCAAGGTAGCCTCACCTACTTCTACAATGACATCAAGGACAAGATCACCTCAGCGCGCGTCGCCTCGCTGATCCTGCCGGATGGTCGCAAATATGTGCAGCAGATCAATGTCGATCGCGCCCGTAGCCAGGGCATCGAGGGCGGTCTGACCGTACCGCTGCACGAGACGCTGAGCTGGACGAACTCGTTCACCTATTTGATCGAATCGAAGAACCTCGAAACGGGCATGCCGCTTTCGGCAGATCCCGAATATGCCCTGCATTCGGAAATCACCTGGCAGGCGAGGGAAGATCTGAGCTTTACCGCGTCACTCGACTGGTACGGCAAGCAGGTCGACTACGTGCAGGAGCCGGAAACGTTGACTGCGCAGAATGTCAGTCCCTATTCGACCGTCGGCCTGTCGACGAAATACGACTTCAATGAGAACTTCACCTTCAGGGCAGGGGTGAACAACGTCTTCGACTCTCAGCCGAATGCCGAGTCCAACTTCAAGGAAAACGGCCGGACCTTCGTCGTATCGATGACCGGAAAATTCTGATCGGAGATCCGGCGCCGATAGCCGAAAAGGCCGCCACGGTCATGTGGCGGCCTTTTTAAAGAAGCAGTGTGGCTTCAGCGGCGGCGCTGCAGCCACAGTTGACGCGCCTGTTCCAAAGCGTCGTCGAACGGCATTGCCGCGTCGCGGGCGAGGGCGAGCAGAGCAGCCGCTGCGGTATGCAGGACAACATCTTCCGCCTCCTGGTCTCTAACAGCGCCTGACCATAAGGCGTTCCAGTACTCACGCTGGGTCATCAACGTCGGCGCAGGGCTCATTTCGAGCCGGCGGGCAGGCAGGTGAGTGTCTAGCTCACAGCCGGCAACGAGGCGCATCAGCTTTGTCTGCCGGCCAGCCGGCACCTGGGCAAAGTCGCGGTTGGTGCCGACCACGGCAAGCTCACGCATCTTCAACAGGCCGGCGACGTTGCGATAGAGATCCCGGCGGGAGCCCTGCGCCGCGCCAAGGACGGTCACCGGCGCCGCCAGCGGATTGATCAGGTTGACGGCGTTTTTCAGCGCTGTTCTCATCTCGAACAGCGGATAGAGTTCCAGCAGGGCTTGTACCTGCGGTGAGAGCGCGCCGAGCGGCATGAAGGCGATGTTGTGCCGAGTGTAGGCATCGCTCAGGTCATCCGCTATCAAGCAAACTGGAATGCCGGCATCCTCCGCCGCAGCTTCCAGCTTGCCGCTCTCCGCGCCTTGGCCAAAATGACCATGTATGAGAATGCGGTGCCCAGCCATGGCCACAAGGCGTGCGGCATGGATGAACCATGGCGGCTCGCGCCATTTCGGTGAAAGATAGGCAGGCCAGTCGAGTTCAGGCTGCAGAGAGGCCGGCAGTGCTATGGAAACATGCCAGCGGATCGCTGCGACGAAGCCGGCTAATTCGGCCACCGATGCACTACGATGCTGGATGGCGATGAGGAAAGCGCCGACTTGTAGTGGATCAGCTTCGCCGCGCAGTAGAATGCCGAAGGCATCCTCTGCTTCTTCCTCGGTCAGCGGACGGCCGTGGCCGGGGCCTGGCGCGACATGCGCGATATGGCGGGCAAGACGCCGATGCGGCTCGGCATTGTCGCCGATCGCAGCCAGTTTATGGGCAATCCCGATGGGCGTCGGCGCGGCTGTGAGCGGTTCGTCCTTGGTCACTGAAAGCGGTGCGCGTGGCAGCAGCGATGCCCGGCGCCAATCCTTTCCTTCATGGCTAGCGATCACTGGTTGCGGGGGCTCAAGGGGGCGATCGAGAAGCATGTCCGCTTCGTTGGCCCATGCTCGCAATCTTAGCCGCAAATCCTCCGCGAAGGGTGTCGGGCGCATGGCTTTGCCCGTGCGGATCAGGATCTGATCACCATAGTGATCGCGCAGCTCTCCAAGCATCCTGCTCATGCCGGAGGTCTGAATGCCGATGCAGGCTGCGGCGGCGCTGACATTGCCATAGCGGTGATGGTGATTTCGGCAAGCCGGTTGCCGCGAACCCTTGCGCTCATTCTGGCAGGCGCAGGAATGGCTGTCTCCGGCACGATCATGCAGATGCTGGCACGCAACAAGTTCGTCGAACCGTCTACGGCCGGGACGGTGGAGTCTGCCGGGCTGGGGATGCTTGCCGTTCTGCTGCTGACGCCAGAATTGCCGGTCATGGGCAAGATGCTGGTCGCCGGGGCTTTTGCGCTTGGCGGGACCGCCCTGTTCCTAGCCATTTTGCGACAGATCCCGCTGCGTTCTGTATTGATGGTGCCTCTCGTCGGCATCATGCTCGGCGGCGTCATCAGCGCCGTAACGGCCTTCTTCGCCTACCGATACGACATGATGCAATCGATGGGCGCCTGGACAAGCGGTGACTTTTCCGCCGTGCTGCGCGGCAGGTACGAAGTTCTGTGGGTTGCCGCCGGCCTGACAATTGCAGCTTACATCGCCGCAGACCGCTTTACCCTTGCCGGGATAAGCGAGGAATTCTCGACCCATCTCGGCCTCAACTATCGGCGCATCGTCACCCTCGGCCTTGTCATCGTCTCGATGGTAACGGCCTCGGTGGTGGTAACGGCCGGGGTGGTGCCCTTCGTCGGCCTGATCGTGCCCAATCTCGTCAGCATGGCGCTGGGCGACAATCTGAGACGAACGCTGCCGTGGATCGCGCTCAGTGGTGCGCTGCTGGTTCTGGCCTGCGACGTCATCGGCCGCATCGTCAATGCGCCGTTCGAGATCCCGGTCGGCAACGTGCTCGGCGTGATCGGCAGCCTGTTCTTCCTCTATTTGCTCCTGCGGAGGCGTTCCCGTGTCGGATAGCCTCCTGCGCCGATCAGCCAGATCTCCCGGCTTCGTGCTGATCCTGCTCGCCTGTCTGGCGCTTGCCGCCATGGTGGCCTTCATGACGCTTGGCGCGCGTGGCAGCTGGAGCTTCATCCTGGCGTTTCGTGGCATCAAGCTCGCCGCCCTGCTGATCGTCGCTTTCGCCATTGCCATCTCGACCGTGCTCTTCCAGACGATCACCAACAACCGCATCCTGACGCCGTCGATCATGGGCTTCGACGCGCTTTATGTGCTGCTGCAGACCGTGATGGTTTTCACACTGGGCTCGGCAACCGTTTCCGCCATTGATCCGCGATTGATGTATGGGCTGGAAGTCTCGATCATGGTGGCGTTTTCGCTCGTTCTTTACCGCTTCCTGTTTTCCGGCTCTGTGCGCGGACTGCACCTGCTGATGCTGATCGGTATCGTCTTCGGCGTGCTCTTCCGCAGCCTTGCCGGGTTCCTCCCGCGCATCATCGACCCGAACGAATTCGTCGTCCTGCAGGACCGGTTGTTTGCCAGCTTCAACACGGTGGATGCAGAATTGCTCGGGGTTTCGGGGCTGCTGATCGCCTGCGTCTGTGCTCTCGGTTGGCGCATCTTCCATGTTCTCGACGTGATGTCTCTCGGCCGCGAGACTGCGATCATGCTCGGCGTCGACCATCAGAGAATGACGCTCGTCATTCTCGCCATAGTTACGGTCCTTGTATCGGTCTCGACCGCCCTGGTCGGACCGGTCACCTTCTTCGGCCTGCTTGTCGCCAATCTCGCCTATATCCTCGTGCCGTCGGGCAAGCACCGCCACCTGCTGCCGGCAGCAGTGCTGATCGCAGTCATCTGCCTCGCCGGCGGGCAGACCCTTCTTGAGCGCCTGCTTGCGTTCGACACGGCGCTATCGATCGTCATCGAATTCGCCGGCGGTCTGTTTTTATCCTGTTCATCCTCAGAGGGACCGCGCGATGATCGAGATCTCGGACGTTTCCAAATCCTACGGCGAGGCGGTCGTCGTAGATGGTGTGAGCCTCAAGCTGCCGAAGGGAGGCGTGACCTCGATCATCGGTGCCAACGGCGCCGGCAAATCGACCTTGCTGTCGATGATCGCACGGCTTCTTCCGATGGACAGGGGGCAGATCTCGCGTTGACGGCCTGGATGTTGTTTCGACGCCCGGCGATGTTTTGGCCAAGCGCCTCTCCATGCTGCGCCAGGACAACCATATGTCCGCCCGACTGACGGTGCGCGACCTCGTCTCCTTCGGGCGTTATCCCTATAGCAAGGGGCGGCTGACGGTCGACGATGCGCGCCATATCGACCGCGCGCTCGCCTATCTCGACCTGGAGGATCTGGCAGACCGGTTTCTCGACGAATTGTCCGGCGGCCAGCGTCAGCGCGCCTATGTGGCCATGGTCCTGTGCCAGGACACCGACTACATGCTGTTCGACGAGCCGTTGAACAATCTCGACATTCGCCATGCGGTGGCAATGATGAAGATGATGCGGCAGGCGGCAGGCCAGCTTGCCAAGACGGCGGTGGTCGTCCTGCACGACATCAATTTCGCCTCCTGCTATTCCGACCATATCGTTGCCATGCGCAACGGAAAGGTTCTGCTGCAGGGGCCGACGCGTGAGGTGATGCGGCCGGAGACACTGAAGGCGATATACGACTGCGATTTTACGGTCCAGGAGGTCGATGGGAAGCGTATAGCAATCTATTATGGTTGATTGAACAAACGATACCGGCTGACGTTGCGAAGGAGTCCTTCATCTCGGCAGCGCTTGAGGCATACGTATCGGCTCGGTGAAATAGTTGATTTCGAGAGATACTGCCAACTGCAATGAGAATGTATCCGTTTGAAATCGATCTGCCGCAGATGGTCGAAGGTTCATATCTATTCAAGACCCGTGAACAGAGCTAGTGGCCGAGTGCGGAAATTATTTCCGCATTCGGCGCTCGCCTCGTCAATGCATTGTAGACCTCGCCACCTAAGCGGCTTCCCAAACCTGATTGAGAATCTTCGCTGCAAGTGCAGCCTTATCCTGCGGCAGGAAGCGACCGTAGTGCTGCTGCACAACGTCTGGCGTATCCTGGATGGCGTAGCTCGCCTGCTCGTATGAGCCGGTCTGCTTCAGGATATGTGTCGCCAGGATATCTCTCAGATTATGCGGGCCATGTGGCAACAACCCCTTGATAGCGCCGCGCCCCGTGTAGGGGTTGTAGATCCCGTATCGCTGTATCACCGTTCGCCAGGCCTCGTAGAATTTCGTGGAGTCGTAGGCGGCGTCGATGCTGGTGGTCTTCACTGTCTTGACGAACAGCGTGCCTGGATCCTTGGCACTGCCGAGCAGCACGCCGCGATGCTTGTTGATATAAGCCTCAAGATATTTATAGAGATCGAGAAGATCCGGCAGGATCAGGCGGAACGGCTTTTGCCCGAAAAACGACGAGCCAGAATTTTTGAACGCGACCGAGGGGATCAGTACTTCCCAGCCGCCGTCGCGATCGCTCCAGCGCAACTCACCGCATTTCAGGTCCTCGAGCCGCCGCTCCGATGTCGGGAAATGACCACGAGGGCAGACGCGAAGTTGGCGCAGGTTCTTCTGTCTAAGTCCTAGATGTAAACCAAGGCGCAGCAACAGGAACGATCGGACGGCTTCCGCGGCAGGCCTCGGATAGCGATCCTCGTCGGGCATGCGTTTCAGGATCTCGTCGGTGATCTTGCGATATTCCGCCAGTGGGCTCTCTGCCTCAAGGACACACATGATCGGCTCGAATGGATCGCGATGGACGCGCGCTACCCGTTGGATTTCCTTCGAACGGTTTGCTGCATGCCGGTGAAACGCATCGCAGGCGCCGTTCCAGTCGCGGCTCGCGAATTCGATCTCGTCCTGTTCGATCAGACCATCGATCGGCCTGACATTTTTCAATAGCTCGGGATGTTGCCGGATCCAGCCTACGTCCACGCGCGTGAGGGCCTGTGCCACCATCAGCATATCCTCTTCCCACTTCGTGTAAAAGCCACGCCGTTGCTCGCGCCATTGCAGGTACCAGTCCCAAACACCCGGGAAGACTAACAGGCCAAAGCTCAACTGGCTTAGCGGAACGCCGCGGCCTTTAACGATGCCGGAAGGGGAGGCAGCGAGTGCGCCAAACATCAGGCCGAGATGTTCGATCTTCTGCGATGCGGTCTCCTCTCCCCAGACGCCATTTCGCTGGAAGCCGATCGCCGTCAGCGTTGAGGTCTTGAACCGTATGAGATCGGCCATTTCCATGGCCAGCCGTGGCGGCGCATCGACGACGCCAGACAGCAGATCCGGATCGTCGAGTTCTTCGACGATATTCTGGTTGGCATTGGCGACGGAGGTTAGAGATCGAGGTGACAGCGAACCGCCGCCATATGTCACGCCGGGAAAACGGATCGCATAACGCTCCTTGCTCCTTGCTCCTTGCGGCCTGGTAACGGCGATACTCGGTGGAGCCGGATACGATAACCCGTCGCACCCAGTCGAGGATTTCTTCCCGCTTGGTCAAAGGCAGGCTACTGAAATCATCTGGCAGGTGTAGGGAAATCCGCCGCCGCTCGGCGGGACTGATATCGCCGAGGTCATGACCGTATAGCGAACGGGCCTGATGCGGCAGCTTTGCCTTGAAGTATCCTTCCGAAAGTCGGTAGCGTGTTTCAATGCGGCGCAGGATGTCGAAACTTGCAACCGATCGCGGCACACGCTCGCCTTGGATCCATAACAGAAGCGTTTTGCTGTCGAAAGTCTCTGTCAGGCGCACCACAGCGCGGTAGAGCTGCCAATAGCTGTCTCCAAACCGGCGCATATGATAAATGAGCGCATCCTGAAACCTCGCCGGGTCGTCGGTCGCTTCGAACAAGGCATCGGGAAACGGGCTGATCGGCTTCGGGGCAGGTCCGCGCTGTGTGGATTTATTCCGGACAAACACGCCGTCAGTCGCGGCGCGTTGCGGCTGTCTGGTCGAGGATGCAGCCGTGGGCTGTTTGACCGGCTCAACCTTGCTAGCATGCGTACGCAGCTTTGCCGGCGGAATGTCATCTGCAACCGGCGGCACCTTCAGCCATCGCATGATCGCATCCAGTGCCGGCCGCAGCTGCTTCTTCAGGTCTGCCGTCATTTCGTCTTCGATCCCGCACGCCTCTCCGATCGCAGTCCAGTCGAGACGGCCATTCAGGACAGGGGGCCGCTTGCGTCAAATGATCAGGCTGACCAGATAGGGGCGGACATTCTCCAGCACTCGCTTTGAGGATATCGGTGCAATCCGCACCTCGCAGAATTCCGAAATTTTTCGTTGTAAATGACGTGATGAAAGATCGTGTTTTGGCATGCTCATTCCATTTCTCGTCGGCACCAGTGCCGAGGGCGAGCGGAAATAAGCGGCGGCCTTTAACGAAGCATGTACGGTGAGGACGCCTTGCACCGACGTCTACGAATGTTGTAAATGATACATAAATGGATCATTTATTTCGTAATGATTCGTATATGTATCATTTATTTGACTGCAAGGATGATTTTGCTATTGTTCCAATCCCAGGAAGAGCGAACGGGGAAGAAAAAATGGAACGCTCCGAGTCACATGCACTACTGGATATCGGACAGTTGCTGAAGGCTACGCGCAAGGTCAAGCGATTGACCCAAGAGCGGGTCGCCGACATGGCAGGCATATCACGCCCCCGCTATCGCGAGATCGAGGCCGGAAGCAGTTCCGCGCGTACGACGACCCTGATCAACATCGCTCGAGCTCTCGGGCTCGAGCTGATGTTCATCCCGCAGGCGATGGTGCCGGCCGTCGATGCTTTACTGCGGCCGCACGACGATCTCGATGATCTCCCGGCATTCGTTGCAAATCCAGACGGTGAACGTGGTGACTGAGGCTATCTCCAATCCGAGATCAGTCTCGTCGCTTGACGTGCTGCTGAACGACGTGAAGGTCGGCACGATCGTAAGAACGCCGGGTGATTTCAACGCGTTCAGTTTCGAGGATAGCTATCGCGCAACCGGCGGGTTTCCCGTTCTCAGCCTGTCTTTTCGCGCAGCCAGTGGAGGCTTGCGCAAAGACCCGAAGCCTGTTGCCAGAGCCTTGCCGGCGTTCTTCGCCAATCTTCTCCCAGAGGACAAATTGCGCGAGGCGATGGAAAAGCATCACGCCGGTAGCGTTCGCGCCGGGAATGACTTCGACCTGCTCGTCGCGCTCGGTTTGGACCTGCCAGGTGCGGTCCGCGTCGTGCCGAGCGACCGAACGGTTGCTCATCTCGAAGATGTACCCGTTCTCAAACCGAAAGCACGGTTTTCGCTTGCCGGCGTGCAGATGAAGCTCTCGGTCATCAAGAACACGGGGAAGGGCGGCGGCCTGACATTGCCGCTTGGTGATGAGCAGGGTTCCAATATCGCCAAGTTTCCGTCCACTTCATTTCCCGGCGTGTCGGAAAACGAATATGCCAATCTTGCTCTGGCAGAAGCAATCGGCATGGAGGTACCGGAACGCGAACTTGTCGAGCAATCGGAGTTCGAAGGAATTCCAAAAGAGTTCGAGACGCTGTCGGATGGGAAAGTTCTGCTCGTCAAACGCTTCGATCGTGGCACCAATGGTGAGCGGGTCCATATCGAGGACTTCGCCCAGGTCTTCGGCGTCAATCCTTCCCGAAAGTATGAAGGTGCCGCTTATCACGACATTGCCGCGGCCTTGAACGTTGCGGTGTCGTCCGCCGCCGCTCTCGAGTTCGTCCGCCGTTTGGCTCTGGCTGCCATGACGGGCAATGGCGACATGCATCTGAAAAACTGGTCATTGATCTATCGAGGTGATGGCGACAAACCGGATCTTGCACCTGTCTATGACGTTCTCTCGACGATCCCGTACATCCCAGCGGACGCCATGGCTCTGCCGCTCGCCGGCGAGCGTCCTTTCAAAGCATTGAATGCGCAGCGATGGAAAGCTTTCGCCAATCGCGCACGATTGCCGGAAGCCGCAGTTATGAAGGCGGTGGTCGACACGGTCGAACGTGTGGACGAACGCTGGTGGTCGCTGCCGGAACGCGAGGTCGTTCCGGCAAAGGTACTCGAGCGTATGGATGCGCATATCAGGATGATCACACCGATCCTCGGCACGTGTGCAAGCTGAGGATCCGCCGACACAGCGACGAAACTCTATCCTAGCCTGCCCGCCAGTTTTCCTGGCGCATCTTCACGCGTTGCCAGAGGGCGTCGTTAATAATCCGGAGTGACGGCACCTCTTGGACGACATGATGCTCGGCAGCATTCTCGCGTGAGACACGACGCTCGGTTGCGGGATTTTTGCGATAGGCGAGGCGGTTGAAGACGATCCGCCCTATATAGGCCTGATTGTTCAGAATGCCGCTGCCACGATTACGATGACCCCGGATCGCGGTACCTTGCCACGGACGACCGCGTGGGCCGGGTACTCCGCGTGCGTTGAGTTCGTCGGCAATCTTCACCGGACTTAGGCCATCGGCATATCGCTCGAAAATCCAGACGATGGTGGCCGCTTCGTCGGTGTCGATGGATCGCAGCCCGCGTACGGGCTCGCCGTTTCCGTCGAATTCCCGCCTTATCCTGTAACCGTAGCAGATGCCTCTGGGAACCCTTCCATGCTTGGCGACGGTCTTCATACCCTCGCGCGTCCGATAACGAACCTGTTCGAGCATTTCCTGACTGAGCACCGCCCGTAGCCCCAGTTCCATCGATGACACCGAGGCACCACCGTGAACCGTCCAGAGCTCGACATCATGAAACTGCAGGATCTTGAGGATACGGGCGCTGTGCTCCAGATCGCGGGACGGGCGATCAAGCGTGAGGCAGAGAAAAACGTCATATGCTCCAGCACTCGATCTGACCAAGGCAGCTTGCAGGCCCGGCCTCGTATCAAAAGACGAGCCGCTGATACCAGCATCCACGAAAGTGTCGGCCAAATGCCAGCCTTGTCGCAGGACGAAGTCCTTTCCGAGGTCGAGCTGCGTTTCGATCGAGGCGGGGTTTTGTTGATCTGTTGAATAACGCGCGTAAAGCACGACGCGC
The DNA here is from genome assembly GCF_030323265.1 of Terrirhizobium terrae. Classification (GTDB taxonomy): domain Bacteria; phylum Pseudomonadota; class Alphaproteobacteria; order Rhizobiales; family Rhizobiaceae; genus Neorhizobium. Next base: position 268,500 of record NZ_CP104991.1, on the reverse strand, counting down.
TTGGGGGCATGCGTAATGACCGATCTCCCTGGTTTGAAACACAGTCATCATGGTAGAGATCGAGTATGGGATTCGGGGTTTTCAGTCACCGCACAGATCTCGATCTACGACGACAGCCCGGCTGAGCAATATCAGTTTCCGAGCCAGTATCTTGGGCGTGTCCAGGCCTGCGTCAGAGACTGGATCATCTATTACGAGCCCCGAAAGGTGGCGGCGACGCGTGGATATTTCGCGGTGGCCAAAGTCTCACAGGTGATTCCGGATCCCAAAGCACCTGGAATGTATCTGGCTTTGATCGAAGCCGGCAGCTATCTCGATTTCGTCAATGCCGTTCCCTTCAGGGGACCAGACGGCGTGATTGAACGGGGCGTGCTGAATGACCAGGGACGAATTTCAGGACGGGCGCAGGCCGCAGTGAGGCCTATCTCAGCAGCGGATTTCAACCGCATTCTCTCAATCGGACTAGCGGAAGATCGACCTGAATTGCCGCGATCCGGGGAAGCGGTTGTGATGTCGCAGCCGGATGGGTTTTCGGACAGTGCGCAGGCTCTCTTTATGTTCGAACAGGAGAGGGCCCGTGTCGTGCAGCTCTCATCACGTATCGTTCGTGATCGCCTGTTCCGTCGGCTGATTTTGCAGGCCTACGACAAGCGATGCGCGATAACGGGCCTGAAGCTGATCAACGGCGGCGGCGGCCGGGCCGAGGTCGATGCTGCCCACATTCGCCCGGTCGAAGCGAATGGTCCGGACATTTTGTCGAACGGCATCGCCTTGTCGGGAACGGCGCACTGGATGTTCGATCGCGGGCTTATCGGCTTGTCGAACGATCTCGAAATTCTTGTCTCACGTCATGCAAACGATCGCGACAGTATCGAGGGTCTCGTCAACAGGACAGGAAGGGCGATCGTGCCAGCAGGTACTCACGAGCGCCCACATCCCCAATTTCTTCAATGGCATCGTGAGAATACCTTCAAACATTAGCATGCCGATGGTTCAGACCCTTTTAAGAGCGTCAGCTGAACCTGCGTTCAATCCTGGGCCGCCTCGCGATTACGCCGCGATCTTCTCGAGCCGAGCCAGATGCTCCTCGCATACAACCTTCACGACTTGCTGAAGGGTAGCGCTTCGCTCAATCAGCCATGCTAGTGCTTCCTCGGAAATCTCGAAGTGCTTGGAGTAACGGGCTTTCACATAGGCTTCGTTCAGGGTGTTATACCAGGCGCGTTCGCGATGCTGATCGCGAGGGAAGGCATCTGCCAGGCGTCGGTCCTGTTCCTCCGCGAGGGACCGGAGAAACTTGATGTTGTGCGACGGCGGGGCGTAGTTAGTCAGGGTCAGCAGCACGCAGGAATAGGCCTGTTCAAGTGACTGATGGAGGCTGAAAGCGGCCCAATTTCTCCAGGCGTTCCCGTCATTTTTTGATTTGCTGAGCTGGAAAACTGCTGTCTCATATATAGTTGCAGCCTCCGCATATCTTTGATGGAAATGCTCGTTCGCGACACGGAGACGATCGTTGGGCATGAGAAGCCCCGGCTCCGCGAGCGGCTCATCATCGAGTTCATAAAGGGTGATGCCTTCCTTCCGGATATCGGAGAAGAAGTACTGGCCTTCCTTGAGGTACGTGTTCACCTCGCGCCTGGAATGCACGATAAAGCTGACTGGTGTCTCGATCGCTTGATCTCGGCTCAGCCGGTCGGCTGCCTTGTGCCAGTACTCGGCGAAATCGCAGAGCTTGCGATTGTTGACGATGACCAGCAGATCGAAGTCGGAACGATAGCCCTTCATCGTGAATGGTTCATCGACCCAACCACCCTTGGCGTACGACCCGAACAGGACGATCTTCACGATCCTGCCGCGTTTCTTGAACTCGGCGGTTCCTTCTTTCAGCGCGTCCTCGAACTCCTCGTGCAGGACTTCCAGAACTCGAGCAAGCTCTCGTTGCTTGCGAAGAGGCATATGATCGAGGGATGTCTTCATCATGGGCGGGGAATATTCCGCGGCTCGAATTCAGATGAACCTATAAATTGGGGCGGTATCCGTGTCATTCTACACGCTGTTAGCGTGAACCACAATTGTAACGTTCGCAAAGCGGCCGAGTTGATCGGCCTGTCTAAGCGGAGCCAAGGACTCAAAGACGTGGACTTCGAGATCGGAGTTGAGTAGCCGGATAAGAAAGATCTAGTTGCAGGACATGATCCTCATCTACATCGCGCATGTGGGCACGGCTGGCTCACAAGATGTATCGGGCCGCTGTTCGAGGCGGTAGTCAGAACTCACGTGATTAAATAGCTTCAGGTCTCGACGATTCAGCGAGTGCTGGAAGAATGGCTGCCCCTCCAGATGTTCGAGGCGGAAGGGCGCGTCGTAGACATCTGCTCCCTCCGGGTTGAATGGCATACCGGGGAAGATGGCCTCAGGTTTTGCAGCCCGGTGCGATAATCAGCTCGCTCACATCGTCAAAACGCAACGGTATAATCTATAAATAACTAGATTTATAAATTCTGTTGATCTCCAGTGTCATCGGAGGTAGGCATGCCCAAAACCCTATCCAATACCATCGCGCTCGGCGCTTCGGCTCGTCATTTCGCTCTCTAGGATGTCGATGGACGCATCGTCTCGCTTGCGAATTTTGACGATAAGCCGGCATTCCGAAACGTTCACACGGTTTCAGAATCTCCTGACCGACATACTGTCTGCTGATCCGGGCGAACTCCTCATCCAGCAGATCGAGGCAAATGCCGTATTCAACGCCAGCGGTTCGGGCCTGGGCATCCTCGCCCTTCTTGCCGATTATGGCGCCGAATTGGCGTGGGAATTCGACGGAGCCAACAACCAACGCTAGACGTACTGAACTGGTCAATTTTGCGGGGCGGCTACCCTCCTTTGACGGCCGTAGAGCGTGGGAGTTGATGTGTCCGCTCGCAAGCTGGCTCGGTCCCGCTGCGAAGAGGAGGGAACATCTTCCCAATGCTTAATCATCGCGGCTCGGTTAGACTGTCGAAGTCCGAGTAAGTGAAGGCTGCTTTCCTTGGGGCATCTAGAAGCGCTTGCAGCGTGACTTTACGAAGTGCGCAAAGCGTGGTGTTGCCGACGATTGTTGACGGAGTTCAGAAGATCACCGACAGAGAATCGAGATGCCGAAAAAACTCTTCTTTAAACATCCGCGGGCAACGCTTAGACCACGACTCAGCTTCATAGGCTACAGCGGTTCGATTCCGGTCAAGAGCCCTGGTCGGGCTGCGATATCATCGATGCTTCTCCCTTGACGTATCGCTTGGCCCCACACCAATTTCATACATGTTGGTGGATATTCTTAAGCTTGAGTGGCTAACTAGACCTTTCCGTCAAAGGTTTCGCGCATCGCCTTGAGGATGACGACTGCGGAAGCTGCGCCCGGATCGATATGTCCAAGCGAGCGTTCGCCCAATCTCGCGGCGCGACCGCGAAGCGCTATCATAGATTGTGTGGCCCTCACACCCAATTCACCTGCTTCGCAGGCGGCGGACCAGATCTGGCCGGGCTCTCCCGATTTCGCCTCTGCTGCGTCGGCCGCGGGCATCCATGCATCCAGCATGGTCTTGTCGCCGCGTAGTCCTTTGCCACGCTGCTGAATACCGAAGGTGATTGCTCTTAGCATTGCCACCTGACCGGCCGCATCAAGAGGTCGTTCCACATCCATCTTATCGGCCGCATTGATGAAGCCGGTCGCGTAAAGAGGACCCGTGGACGCGCCCACAGCATCAAGAAATGTAGCCGCGGCGGCGGCCATTACTTCGGCAGCGGTCATGCTGTCTAGATCACTGCGCGACAGTTCGCTCGCAACAGCGCTGAAGCCAAGAGACATCGTGATGCCATGATCGGCGTCCCCGATCGCCTCATCGAGCTCGGTCAGGTAATCCTTCTCCTTGGCCATAGCATCCGAAATCTTGTTAAACATTCGGCTCAGCAAGCGAGCTTCATTTTCGTGCACCATTACCCTCCCACTATGGCACCCTGACATTACAGACCTGCCTTATCCTATCTTCAAGGCTGCAGTATCGCAGCGATGATGGAGAAGCTCGGTCAACTCATGATCCAAGTGCATGATGGAGATCGAGGCGCCGACCATGTCCAGTGACGTACAGTAGTGACCTATCCAGTTCGCCTCGATCTCAATTCCCTTTGCGTTCAGCCTCTGCTCGACCCGCCTGAACATAATATAGAGTTCCATCAACGGAGTTGCGCCGAAGGAATTTACCAGCACGGCGACCCGATTACCTGAAACGGCGCCCATTTCATGGAAGATGCGGTCGAGAATCTTGTCGGCGATCGCGTCTGCATTCACAATCCTCTCGCGGCTGACGCCACGTTCGCCATGGATGCCCATGCCGAATTCCATCTCTTCCTCACCTATCTCGAAACTCGGGCGACGAGTCTGCGGCATGGAGCCGGCTTCGAGCGCCACGCCGAGTGTAAAGGTGCGGGCGTTGGCCTTGCGCGTAACTGTCTCGCACGCATCGAGGGAAAGGCCGCGATCACAGGCTGCACCGGCGATCTTGAATGTGAAGAAGTTGCCGGCGACACCTCGCCGCCCGTCGCGGTCTTCTGCCGATGACGACGCGACATCATCGGTCGTCAACACCGTGCGTACGGCTATACCCTCGGCCTCCGCCATCTCGGCAGCCATCTCGAAATTCATCACGTCGCCTGCATAGTTTCCGTAGACGAAAAGGACGCCGGCGTCTCCCGAAGCTGCCTTTGCACATTGCAGGATCGGCATGGGGGAGGGGAGGAAAAATATTGCCGACGGCAGCCGCGTCTGCAAGCCCCTTGCCAACATAGCCGAGAAAACAGGGCTCGTGGCCGGAACCACCGCCGATAACGAGACCAACTTTGCCGGGCCTCGGGCCATCCTTCGCAATCAATGCCCGATTGGATTTATTGACAGGCGCAAGATACTTGTGGTGCGCCCTTACGACCCCATCGAGCATCTCCTCGACCACATGATCGGGGTCGTTGAGAAATTTCTTCACCCGACTGCGAGAGCGCGTTCCTTCGAACCTCATATTCTCCGACCGAGGACGTTGCGCCAGCTTCTGGTCGACCACGGTCACGCCATCCGCATTCAGAATGCCGCGTCCGGTCGCAGCATCCGTGATCAGCACGTTGACGAAGCCGCCACGCAATGCGGCGAGAATTGCCGGCACCTTGTCGAAGCCGCCTGCGGCCGCAATGCGCAGATCTACGGACTTCAGCATATCGAGGGACATGGCGATGATGCGTTCATCCAGCGGGCCGGCGACCGGGCGCCCCTGGCCGTCGATGAACCGACCGGATACTGCGCCGACGGCTCCCTTTGCGAGATAGTCCTGCAGCGACACTTCCTCAAAAAAGCCACTCGTATGGATGGTCGAGTTGGGTCGCAGCGAAGAAATGCCAAACAGTGCCTTGTTGGCACCGGAGAGCACGGCGAGCTGATCGGCAATCAATGGCTCCTCAAGCAATGCGTCTCGCACCATTCGAGAAGATACGATCGCGGGCGCGGATATATTGACAAGCCTGCCGCCGACGGCTCCGGCGACGGCCGCTGCGCAAAGCTCCGGCGTGTAGGTGAAGCTCGCACGCGTGCCCCCGCCGCCTGAATGACGGTCACGTCCTGCAGGCCTGAAACGCTTGCAGCCTCGCCTATGGACAGCATCGTACGTCCCCAGGAGACGGCCACCGTATCGCCCGACTTTATAAGCCTGTGCAGGGCTTGGGCGCCGGCTGCACCGATCCGGTCGATCAGCGGTTTCCCCGTTTCCTCGCTGGGAACGACGAGACAGTCGACAAGTCCGAAATGCCGCTTCAATTCCTGCGCGATGGTCAGCGACGCAAGCCTTGCGGGCTCTATGGCGATGTTGACGATGCCGCGTTCGCGGGCTTCGGCGAGATAGCTGTTAACTGTGGCGCGGGAAACGCCCATGACAGAGGCTATATCGCCCTGTGTCAGACCATCCTCGTAGTAGAGCCAACAGGCCCAGACGAGAGGGTCGTCGCCGTATCGCAGAGGCATGCCTTCTGGAGCATGCTCGACATCATTCTTGCCGGCATTCGCCTTACCGAGCGGCTGGGTTTTCATTGGCGCCAATCCGAAACGAGCTCCCGACTGTCAATTCCGGGCCGAGGTATTCAAGCTTTCCGGATGTCCCGGAAAGATGTCGCCATTGGCTACATATTTCAAGCATGCGGTCCGCGGCCTGCCCATATGGACAGGCCGCATCGCCTTGGGAGAAGTTCGGTTCAGTCAGGCGGCCTGCAGCTTGCCGCTCACGCCTGTCGCGATTTGCTTGAGAATCAAGGCGCAGGACGTTGCCCCCGCATCGAGAATACCAAGCGAGCGTTCGCCAAGGCGGCTGGCCCGGCCGATCCTGGCGACGAGGTCGATGGTCGAGATCGCGTCCCTTCTCGGCAGCGTCGGCCATGGCGGCAAGAGCCTCAGCGAAAGGCTTGCCACCGGCTGTCGCTTCATCGAACGCTTCCGTTGCCGGAACGAATGCGTCGATCAGCGTCTTGTCGCCCACTTTGGCAGAGCCGATCGACTGTATGCCGGACAGACCCGCACGCAGCATCTTCGAAAAGAGGGCCGCATCGATGACATCCTTGCCTTCGATCGTTTCGGCAAATTCAGTGAACATCACACCGTAGAGAGGTCCCATCGAACCGCCGATCTCGGTCATGAGCACGGTACCAAGCGTATCAAAGGCGTTCGCCAGCGATACGTCCTGGCCCTTCAGCCGCTCGGCCGCCATGCCGAAACCTTTGGCCATGTTGACGCCGTGATCGCCGTCTCCGATCTTGCCGTCAATCTCACTCAGATAGGCGCGGTTCTCGATGATGCGTTCGGCAAGCGAGGACACAATATCGCCGGCGGAAGCATTGTTGAAAGTCTGCATCGCGCACTCCTTACAGCAGCATGGTGCAACGCGTCTCAAGATCGAGAAGCGGCTTGGTTTCGTCGTCGAGCGCCATGACGGTCAGGGTCGCCCCGACCATTTCCAGTGATGTGAAGTAGTTGCCGATATAGGTCTTGTAGACCTTCAGACCGCGCTTCGTGATCTCGGTCTCGATCGTGTCGTTCAGAATATAAAGTTCGTTGAGCGGCGTCGCGCCGAGACCCGATACAAGGACGGCCACCTCCGTGCCGCTCGGCAGGTCGTGATCGTCGAGGACGATCTTCACCATGTCGCGTGCAACCTCTTCCGCCGTCTTCAGCGGCTCCACGCGCACGCCGGGCTCGCCATGATGGCCGATGCCGACTTCCATCGTGCCGGGTTCGATCTGGAAATTCGGATGTCCCACCGCCGGCAGTGTGCAGGGACCGAGGCCGACGCCGATGGAGCGGCAGCTGTCGATCGCCTTCTGCGCAACGGCGCGGACTTCCTCCAGGCTTCCGCCTTGGGTTGCGCGGGCGCTGCCGATCTTCCACATGAAGATCTCGCCCGCCACGCCACGGCGCTTTTCGCGCTCGGACAAGGGTGCGGAGCAGACGTCGTCGTTGGCGACAACGGTCGCAACTTCGATCCCCTCCTTGGCGGCGAGCTTGGTCGCCATCTTCACATTCATATTGTCGCCGGCATAATTGCCGTAGAGGCATAGAACACCTGCGCCGCCATTGGCTTCGCGGAATGCATCGTGGAAGCTTTTGGCTGTGGGCGACGAGAACAGTTCACCGACCGCGACTGCGTCCAGCATGTTCTTGCCGGTATAGCCCATGAAGGCCGGCTCATGACCCGAACCGCCACCGGTCACAATGCCGACCTTGCCGTTGATGGGCGCATTCTTCGCGACGACGACGCGGGGATTTTCTGCAAGCCGGACGATATCGGGATGGGCTTTGACAAAGCCTTTGACCGTATCTTCGACGACGAGATCAGGATTATTGACGAACCGCTGCATGGGATGTCCTCAGAGAATGGTGTAGCCGCCGTCGATCAGCAGATCGGCGCCGTTGATCATGTCCGCGCCGCTGGAAGCCAGGAAGACGGCGGCGGCTGCGATTTCCTGCGGGTAGGCGAAACGGCCGGTCGGGATACGCTTCTTGGCGTTCTCGCCCTTCTCACCGGCCCAGGCCTTCTTGCCGAGTTCCGTCAGCACGACGGTCGGCGAAATGGTGTTGACGCAAATGCCGTGCTTGCCCCATTCGGCCGCGAATGTCTTCGACATGCCGATAACGCCGAATTTCGACGCGCAATAGGCGACGTGCTCCTCGATGGCGACGGTTCCCGCCTGCGAGCCGAGATTGATGATCTTGCCGCCGTTGCCGGCCGCGATCATCGCCTTACCGACCGCCTGGGAGACGAGGAAGGTGCCCTTGAGGTTGATGTCGATCGTCTTGTCCCAGTAGTCGAGCGGCAGGTCTTCGGCAGGAGCGAGGAAGACGACGCCCGCGCTATTGACCGCGATGTCGATCCGGCCGAAGGCGGCGATGACATCGGCGATCGCCTTGTTGACCGAGGCCGGCTGCGAGACGTCGCAGACGAAGGATTTCGCCGCCCCTCCGAGCGCGACCGCCTTGGCCTGCGCCAGTTCGGGGTTAAGGTCGAGCACCGCGACGGTCGCGCCCTTTTCGGTCAGCGCGTCGCAGATTGCCGCGCCGATGCCGGAAGCAGCACCCGTGACGACGGCAATCTTGCCGGTGAGGGGAAGTTGAGGTCGATCTGGGGGGCAGTATCAGTCATGTCTTCAAGCCTTTGCGACGGAAGCGGAAAGGGCGGCGATGACCGCCCCTTCCTTGGATCGGAAGCAGAGTGAATTACTTGCGGGATTCAAGAAGCTTGTCGGCGTTTTCTGCAGTGACCGGGGTCCATGGCACGAGATAGTCCTTCTCGGCGCCATCGGCCCACTTCATGTCCGGATACTGGGTCCAGATTTCCGATTCAGGCTGATAATCCTTGTTGGCGGCCTTGATGGCGACATCGAGGGCGCCCTGCGCCTGTGCATTGGCATCCTGAAGGATCGAAGCCATTTCGCCGCGCTTGACCGCGTTGATCGCATCGGTCACGCCGTCGACGCCGGCAATCGCGAAGTCTTCGACCTTGAGACCGGCAGCCTTGATGGCCTCAATCGCGCCGAGGGCCATTTCGTCGTTCTGACCGATGATCCCGTTGATCTGGCCCGGATGCGCTGTCAGCCAGTTTTCCATCAGTGTCTGAGCTTCGGCGCGCGACCAGTTGCCGGTCTGCTTTTCCAGAACCTTGACGTCCGGGCATGCTTCCAGCGCCTTCTCGTTGCCTTCGAGACGCTGAATTTGGCCGGACTGGCCGATCGGACCCTCGATAATGACGACATTGCCCTTGCAGCCCATCTTGTCCAGAACGGCCTTGGCTTCGAGCTGGCCAGCCTCCACGTCGTTCGAGCCGACATAGGATGTCAGGAGGTCGGAGTTGACGCGGGCATTGGAGCCGACGACCGGGATGCCGGCGTCATGTGCCATCTGAACGGCAGTCGCGCCGGCTTCGATGTCCATCGGTACGAAAATGATCGCGTCGAACTTCTGCGTGATCATCGTGTTGAACTGTTCCTGCTGGACCAGCGCGTCGTAACGCCCGTCGAATATGGTGACGTCAACCTTACCGTTCTTGACGGCCGGATGCTGCTTCAGCGCGGCAGACCAGATCTGCATGAACTCGGCATTGAGACCATAGGTCGTGGCACCGATCTTCAATTTCTTTTCCTGGGCCATGGCCGGCGCAGAAATCATCGCCGCAGTGGCGACGAGAGCAAGCAAAAGTTTCTTCATTATCTTCTCCTCCTCGGGATGTCCGGTCGCCGTTTTGACGCGCGGTACATGTCGGACCGATCAGTGATCCGAATGGATTTCGGGTCAGAGACCCTGATTGCGTTTCTGGTCCAGCATGACGGCGCCGACGATCAGGGCGCCTTTCAGGACCTGCTGGTAGTAGGATTCGATGCCGAGCAGATCGAGGCCGTTATTCATGACGCCGATGATCAAAGCGCCGATCAGCGTTCCAGTGACACGTCCAACGCCGCCCGAGAGGCTGGTGCCACCGATAACGACAGCTGCAATCGCATCAAGCTCGTAAGCCACGCCGGCCTGTGGCAGGCCGGAGCCGTGCGCGCGGCGAGGATCATGCCGGCAAGTCCTGCGAGCGCTCCGGAGATGCAGTAGACGAGGAACTTGATACGGGTGACGTTGATGCCCGAAGTCACGGCTGCATGCGGATTACCGCCGACGGCATAAATGTAGCGGCCGAAGCGCGTGCGATTGAGCACCCACCAGGAGACGGCGAACACGATTGCGAGCACCACGACCGGCATCGGCACGCCGAGAATGTTGCCGGTACCGAGCCAGCGGAAGTCCGGAATGAGTGCCGGAACCGGCCTGCCGCCGCCGTAGATCAGCGTCAGGCCACGCGCCGCCGACAGCATGCCGAGCGTGGCAACGAAGGCTGGAACGGAGAAGCGCGAGACGATCAGGCCGACGACCATGCCGCAGGCAAGACCGACGAGAACTCCGGTCACGAATGCGATCACGGCAGGGTAGGGGCCGCCTGCGACACCGGCGGTCGCCGATGTGGTTGCGAGGCTGGCGCTGACGATGCCTGCAAGTGCCACGACGGAGCCGACCGAAAGATCGATGCCGCGCGTCAGGATGACGAAGGTCATGCCGATCGCCAATACTCCGTTGATGGAGGTCTGCAGCAGGACGTTCGAAATGTTGCCGGCGGTCAGGAAGTATTCGTTCGATACCGAGAGGATAAATGCCAGCAGCAGGAAGGCGAGAAAGATGCCGTATTCCTGAATGAGCAATCTGCGGTTATCCGAACCGAACCAGGCGGTTGCCGGCTTATTTTCTGTGGCGGACACTGTTCTTACCTCTTCCCATGCCGATCTCGTGTAGAAAAACGGGCGTCAAATCCGATCATGTCGAAAGATGCACGAGCGCTTGTGCGTTGGTTTCAGAGCGCGGATAAATGCCCGTGGAACGGCCATTGCGCATGACGAGGATGCGATCGGACATGCCGAGCACCTCGTCGATTTCCGATGAAATCATCACCACGGTTCCACCGGCCTCGGCGAATTCGCAGATGATGCGGTAGATTTCCCGCTTGGCGCCGACATCGACACCGCGCGTGGGCTCGTCGAGCAACAGCACCTTGGGCTTGCGCAGGAACCACTTGCCCAGCACGACCTTCTGTTGGTTCCCGCCTGACAGGCCCGAGACCGACATCGTGTCGCGCGCAGCCTTGATGGCAAATCTCTCGATCATCTGCTTGCTGGCAGCCTGCTCGCTACGGCGGCTCATGATCAGGTTCGGGCTGAGTTCCGGCAGGCTGGCGAGCGCGATATTGCCTCTGACACTGTCGGAGAGATTAAGGCCCGTCAGCTTGCGATCCTCGGTGACGAAGGCGAGGCCTTCTTCCATCGCGTCCGCCGGCTTGCTCACCTTGATCTGTTTGCCGTCGATCCTGATCTCGCCGCTATCGATGCGGTCGAGTCCGAAAATGCAGTTGAAGATCTCGGAGCGGCCGGAGCCCATGAGGCCATAGATGCCGAAGATCTCGCCTTTGCGAGCCGAAAACGAGATGTCGTCGATCTTGCCGGCCGAGGTCAATCCGCTGACCTTCAACCCGTCGGTTTCGGTCGGAGTGTTGGTCTTGATGTATTCCTCGCTGAGTTCCCGGCCGACGATCATCTTGATCAGGCTGGGGCGATCGATATCGGCGAGGTTGCCGCTGCCGACATAAGAACCGTCGCGGAACACCGTATAGGCGTCAGCGATCTGGAAGATCTCCGACAAACGGTGGGAAACATAGACGATGCCTTTGCCCGCGGCCTTGAGGCGTTCAATGGTCTTGAAGAGCTGCTGCGCTTCCTTTTCGCCGATCGCCGAAGTCGGCTCGTCCATGAAGATCACTTCCGCATCATGACTGAGCGCCTTGGCGATCTCGACCAGCTGCATCTCAGCTACCGAGAGGTTCATCATGAACTGGTTGGGACGGATGCCGAACTCCAGCTGGTCCAGAAGCTTCTGTGCATTCTGGTTCATCGTTTTGAAATCGACGCCGCCGAAACGGCCGGACGGTTCGCGGCCGAGATAGATATTTTCCGCCACGGTCATGTGCGGGACCGGGCTCAATTCCTGCTCGATGATGGCTATGCCCGAGGCTAGCGCGTCCGCGGGCTTGGAGAACTCTACTTCCTGACCGCGCCGGCGAATGGAGCCGGCATCGCGCTGGTGAATGCCCATCAGGATTTTGAGAAAGGTCGACTTGCCGGCGCCATTGCCGCCGCACAGCGCATGCACGGAGCCAGGCGCCAATTTGAAGCGCCCATCGCGCAATGCGGCAACGCCGCCGAAGGTCTTCTTCAGACCTTCCACCTCGAGCAGATATTCCACGTAGATTTCCTCCGACGACCGGACTGTCCGGATGGACAATTGATCGGCCACTTCGACAACCATCACCCTCCAGTGATGTGCATATGACAACTGTCAGTCAGTTTTCGACAAATGTCAACACAGCATCTATCGGTCAGATATATTGCTCATCACGATTGGGGGATCGTTCCATTTTATTATTTAATATCAATTCTCTAAGTTGACTGCCGGCGCTCGCAGAAAGCCTCTGCAATTATGGCAGACGGAGCGATAATGAGCATTGGCATGCTGCAAATCTTGCTGAAGAGCACTTTTCTTTTTCAATTCGGTCGTTATTCCTACGACGATTGAGGCGCTGGATTTGGCGTCACCGCGGCGCGGCAAAACGGCGCCTATCGAGCAGGAGGAACATCCTATGAAAGCCCTGGTACTTGAAGAAAAAGGCGTTCTTGCCCTCAGAGAGATCGACCTCCCGCTCGAGGTCGACCCCTCGGAACTCAAGATCGAAATTCATACGGTTGGCGTCTGCGGCAGCGACGTGCATTACTACACGCATGGCGCAATCGGGCCCTATGTGCTGCGCGAACCGATGGTTCTGGGCCATGAGGCCGCGGGAACCGTGGTTGAGGTCGGCTCGGCCGTTTCGGGCTTCAAGGTCGGCGACAGGGTCTGCATGGAGCCGGGCATACCGGACCTTTCGTCGCGTGCGTCCAAGCTTGGCATCTATAACGTCGACCCCAGCGTCCGTTTCTGGGCGACGCCCCCAATTCATGGCGTCCTTACGCCCTATGTCGTTCATCCGGCCGCATTTACCTACAAACTTCCCGATAACGTCTCCTTCGCGGAAGGAGCGATGGTTGAGCCTTTCGCCATCGGCATGCAGGCCGCCGCACGCGCGCGCATCGCCCCCGGTGATGTCGCCGCGGTAATCGGAAGCGGCCCGATCGGTATCATGGTGGCGCTTGCGGCACTCGCCGGCGGCTGCAGCCGCGTTTTCATCTCGGATTTCAGCGCGCCAAAACTCGCCATCGCGGCACAGTATCCCGGCATCACGCCAATCAATGTCGGAGAAGAGAGCTTCTCGGAGGTTATCGCCAGGGAAACCGACGGCTGGGGGGCAGATGTGGTGTTCGAAGCCAGCGGCAGCCCGAAAGCCTATGACGGAATATTTGACCTCGTCCGCCCGGGTGGGGCGATCGTCATGGTTGGTCTGCCGGTGGAAAAGGTATCATTCGATGTGGCCGGCGTGATTGCTAAGGAAATCCGCATCGAAACGGTCTTCCGCTATGCCAATATCTTCGACCGCGCGCTGCAGCTGATTGCATCCGGCAAGGTGGACCTGAACCCGCTGATTACCGAGACCTTCGATTTCGCCAAAAGCATCGAGGCCTTTGAAAGGGCTGCTGCCGGCAACCCGTCTGACGTCAAGCTGCAGATCCTTATGGGCAACGCCGAGGCTTAGGGAAATCTGGCCAGTTCGCAAAAGCGGCGGCTGGGGAAGCATGTGATCGACAGTCGAGATCATGCGTCCCCGGCCGCCGCTTTTTACGATCTCCTGTTAGGGCTAATCGGTGGCATCACCAATCCGGCATCTGTGTCGGGTTACCCGAAGATTGGCGCGGCTTGTCCGATACCAATTAAGCAGGAACACTCGGCACCCTGAAGGCGTCAAAAAAGTATCAGTTTAATTGATGCCATGATGTGGAAACTCCCAAAAATCAGTGCTTATCTAATGCCATAGCGATGAAATTTGCAACATTGGAGGTTTGCAGATTTTTGCCGCTGATAGTGCGCTCGGAGGAGGAGACGCTGTGCAACCCGACCTGGAACTGGTCCATATTCGCAAGGGCAGATCCTTCGCTGCTTGGACCCATGGCTATCCGTTCCGAACCGTGCGGTGGCACTATCATCCGGAATTCGAAATCCATCTTGTCGTAGCGACCTCTGGGCGCTTCTACATCGGCGACCACATCGGCCGTTTTGAACCCGGCCAGTTGATCATGACCGGCCCCAACCTGCCGCAGAACTGGATCTCCGAAATCGAACCGGACGAGGTCGTCCCGGCACGCTCGCTGGTGATCCAGTTTTCCCAAGATTTCATAGCCGACAGCGTGGCCGCCATGGCGGAGATGGAGGCGATTGCCCCTTTGCTTGAGCGCAGTCATCGCGGCCTGCTTTTCGATATGGCGACCAGCGATGCGGTGCGACCATTGATCCAGCAACTGATCGAGGCGCGCGGATTGAAACGTCTGTCGCTGTTCTGGGAAATACTTGACGTTCTCGCGACAGCCCCGGATCCCGAGGTTCTGGCCAGCCTCAGCTACGAGCTTGACCTTACGAATATCAATGAAAGCGGCATCAACCGCGCCATAGCCCATCTTCGCGAACATCTGACCGACGATATCGACGAGCGCAATCTGGCAGGTCTGGTAGGCCAAAGTCCCAGTTCATTCTCGCGCGCTTTCAAACGCCATACAGGTACGACCCTCGTTCGCTACAAGAACCAGCTTCGGGTGGATCTCGCCTGCCTGGCGCTGACCACCCGCCCCGAGGTCAAGATCGCCGAAATCTGTTACGAAACCGGCTTCTCCAACCTCTCCAATTTCAACCGGCACTTCCAGAAACTCAAGGGAATGTCGCCCTCGCAATTCCGTGCAACTTTTGCGGCGAACGGAGCCTTCAAAGCCGCCGAATAGACGAGACAATCGAAGACCCCCGCTCGGGGAAAACAATTCGGAAAGCATGGTGCTTTCCGGAAACGGGCAGGCTTTGCCTGTCGCCGTCCACAGGGAGGAAGACTGAGATGAAGAAGACATTGACCGCATTGTCGATCGCCGTCGCCGTGCTGACCGCAAGCTCTGCCTTGGCGCAGGAAGGCAAGCTGAAGATCGGCATGACGTTCCAGGAAATGAACAACCCCTATTTCGTCTCGATGAAGGAAGCGCTTGACGAGGCCGCGAAATCTCTCGGTGCCGAGGTCGTTGTCACCGATGCCGCCCACGACGTCGCCAAGCAGATCTCCGACGTCGAGGACATGCTGCAGCAGGATATCGATATCCTGCTTCTCAACCCGACGGATTCCGCCGGCGTGGAGGCCGCGGTCAATGCCGCCAAGGCACAGGATGTCATCGTCGTCGCCGTCGATGCGAATGCCAACGGTCCCGTCGACACATTCGTGGGGTCGAAGAACAAGGATGCCGGTTACCAGTCATGCAAGGCGCTGGGCGAAGCACTGAACGGCGAAGGCGAGGTTGCGATCCTCGACGGCATTCCTGTGGTTCCGATCCTGCAGCGCGTCGAAGGCTGCAAGGAGGCGCTTGCCGAATTCGCCGGGATCAAGCTGGTCGATACGCAGAACGGCCGCCAAGACCGTTCGATCGCGCTTGGCGTCGTGGAAAACATGCTTCAGTCGCGCCCCAACCTGAAGGGCATCTTCTCGGTCAATGACGGCGGCGCCATGGGTGCTCTTGCCGCCATCCAGGGCTCCGGCCGCGATGTGAAGCTGACCTCGGTCGACGGTGCGCCGGAAGCCGTCAAGGCCATCGCCGACGGCACGCCGTTCATCCAGACCACCGCGCAGTTCCCGCGCGACCAGGTGCGCGTTGGCCTCGCCATGGCACTGGCCCAGAAATGGGGCGCCCGTGTCGTGCCGAAGGAAGTGCCGATCGACGTTCGTCCCGTAACGGCCGAAAACGCTGCCGACTTCAGTTGGTAAGCGCCTCCCGAGCGCCCTCGCCCGAAAGGGCGGGGGTTATTTTTCCAGATCGACAACGGGAGGAACGGATGCTTGAGCTCAGAGGCATCAAGAAAAGCTTCGGCCAGATTGAGGTTCTGCATGGCGTGGACCTCACCGTAAACGCAGGCGAGGTCCACGCACTTCTCGGCGAGAACGGCGCCGGAAAATCGACGCTGATGAAAATTCTTTGCGGGCTGATAAAACCCAGCGAAGGGGAGGTCCGGATCGACGGACAGATCCGCCATTTCGGTGACTACAATGAAGCGATCGATGCCGGCGTCGGCGTCGTCTTCCAGGAATTCTCGCTCGTTCCTTATCTCAACGCAGTCGAGAACATGTTCCTCGCACGCGAGTTGTCGAACGGGCTCGGCTTCATGAAGCGTTCCGCCATGTGCAAGCGAGCTGCCGAGATCATGCGGCAGCTCGGCATATCGATAAAGCTCGACGTGCCGATCCGCATGCTGTCCGTCGCCGAGCAGCAATTCGTAGAGATCGCCAAGGCGCTGGCGCTCGATGCCCGCATTCTCGTGCTCGACGAACCAACCGCGACACTGACGCCGGCTGAGGTGGAACACCTGTTCCATGTGATGCGCGGGCTGCGCGCAAAGGGCGTGGCGATCATCTTCATTTCGCATCACCTGGAAGAGATTTTCGAGATCTGCGACCGGATCACCATCCTGCGCGATGGCGAATATGTCGCTTCCTGCGCCGTCAGCGACGTCGATCAGGCACGGCTTGTCGAAATGATGGTCGGCCGGCGGATCGAGAACAACTTTCCCGAAAAGCCGCTCATCCCCGCCGGAGCCGCGACAGTGCTCGACGTCGAAGAAGTACAGCTTGCCAAGGGTGGGCCGGTGTCGAGCTTCGCCCTGCGCGCCGGGGAAATCCTCGGCTTTGCCGGCCTTGTCGGCTCCGGCCGTACGGAAACCGCGCTCGCCATGCTCGGCGCCTATCCCGCCGCGCGCTGCAAATTGCGCATGAACGGCACCGAAATACGCTTTGCCGACCCTTCGGAAGCGCTGGCCGCCGGCATCGGCCTCCTGCCCGAGAGCCGCAAGGAACAGGGACTGATCACCAGTTTCCCGATCCTGCAGAATGTCTCGCTCAACAATTACGGCAAGTATCTTCTCGGCCATTTCTTCATCAACCGCGCCCGCGAGCTTGAGGACACTCGGAAGGCGATGCAGCATGTACGCGTCAAGGCGCCGAGCCCACATGCGCGGGTCGATACGTTGTCAGGCGGCAATCAGCAGAAGGTCGTGATCGCCCGCTGGATCAACCACACGATGAAGGTGCTCATCTTCGATGAACCGACCCGCGGCATCGATGTCGGCGCCAAGGCGGAAATCTATCAGCTCATGCGAAATTTCACCGCCCGGGGCTATTCCATCATCATGATTTCGTCGGAACTGCCGGAAGTCATCGGCATGTCCGACCGGGTCTGCGTGTTCCGTTCAGGAGGGATCGTCGCAACTGTCGAAGGCGATGCGATCACCTCCGAA
This sequence comes from Terrirhizobium terrae, assembly GCF_030323265.1. GTDB lineage: Bacteria > Pseudomonadota > Alphaproteobacteria > Rhizobiales > Rhizobiaceae > Neorhizobium. Next base: position 250,901 of record NZ_CP104991.1, on the reverse strand, counting down.
CAGATCATGACCCATGCAACAACCGGGAGGACAAAACATGTCGCATGAAGCGGACGCTATCACCGGTGGCAAGGCGGAGCCGACCGCCGCACCGTTCTGGAAATCGCTCATCCACTCGCCTCTGGCACTGCCATTGGCCGGCCTGATCGCCGTCTCGACCCTGATGGGTTTCGCGTCGGACAATTTCTTTTCCGTTTCGAACATCCTCAATGTGCTCAGACAGGTCTCGATCATCGCCATCCTCGCCGTCGGCATGACCTTCGTCATCCTGACCGGCGGCATCGATCTTTCCGTCGGCGCGCTGATGGCGCTGGCCGGGACGATGGCGGCCGGGCTGATGGTGAATTTCGGCATGCCGGGCTGGGCGGCTCTTCTCGCCGGTGTCGGCATCGCCGTCGGGCTTGGCTTGTTTAACGGGCTGCTGGTGGCCTTCGGCCGCATGCCGGCCATCATCGTCACGCTCGCAACGATGGGCATCGCCCGCGGCGCCGGCCTCATCTATTCCGGCGGCTATCCCATCTCGGGCCTGCCCTCCTGGATCTCTTGGTTCGGCGTCGGTCGCATCGGCATCATTCCGGTTCCCGTCATAGCAATGGTCATCATCTATGCGCTCGCCTGGATACTTCTCGAGCGAACAGCCTTCGGCCGCCATGTCTATGCGATCGGTGGCAACGAGACGGCTGCAAAGCTGTCTGGCGTCAAGACCGGCCGTATAAAGATCGCGGTCTATGTCATTTCCGGCCTAACGGCAGGTCTTGCGGCCATCATCCTGACCGGCCGGCTGATGTCGGGCCAGCCGAATGCCGGTGTCGGGTTCGAGCTGGACGCCATTGCAGCCGTCGTGCTCGGCGGGACGGCGATCGCCGGCGGCCGCGGCCTCATCCTCGGTACGCTGATCGGCGCCATCCTGCTCGGCATCCTCAACAACGGCCTGAACCTGATGGGCATCAACCCCTACCTCCAGGACATCATCCGCGGCTTCATCATTCTGCTCGCCATCTACATCGCCCGCGAATGGCGCTGACCTATCCCTCTATCCATTTTCAAACCCACAGGAGAAAGACATGGCTCAATCACTCGAAGGCAAGATTGCCGTCATTACCGGCGCCGCCTCGGGCATAGGCCTTGCGACCACGGAAAGGCTCTTGGCCAGCGGCTGCACGGTCGTCATGGTCGACTGGAACGAGAAGGCGCTAATTGATCTGGTGGCCAAGCTCGGTGACAAGGCAATCGCGCAGGTCACCAACCTGCTCGATGCCGAAAGCTGCGCCGCGATGATACCGGAAATCCTCAAGAAGGTTGATCATATCGACATTCTCTATTGCAATGCCGGCACCTATATCGGCGGCGACCTGACCGAGACGACGGCCGAGGAAATCGACCGCATGCTCAATCTCAACATCAATGCCGTGATGAAGAACGTCCATGCCGTCGCCCCGCATATGATCGAGCGCAAGACCGGCGACATCATCGTCACCAGCTCGATTGCCGGCCATTTCCCCACCTACTGGGAACCGGTTTATGCCGGCTCGAAATGGGCGGTGACGTGCTTCGTGCAGACCATGCGCCGGCAGATGATCCCGCATGGCGTGCGCGTCGGCCAGGTGTCGCCCGGTCCCGTGCTTTCGGCTCTTCTGGCTGATTGGCCGGAGGAAAACCTGCGCAAGGCAAAGAGTCCGGCAGCATCATCGAGCCGGCTGAAGTCGCTGATGCGGTGGAATACATGCTCACCCGCAATCGCAACGTGACGATCCGCGATATGCTGGTGCTGCCGACCAATTTCGATCGCGTCTGAGATCGCATTGAAGATAAGCGTCGCGCTATCTGGATGGATGGCGCGACGACCGCAGTAGAGTGGAGGATGGTATGGACAGCTATTTTATCGGCGTCGATGTGGGCACGGGCTCGGCGCGGGTCGGTGTGTTCGATGTAAAAGGCACAATGCTTGCCTCGGCCAAGCACGACATCACCATCTTTCGCGATGACCACGGCCACGTAGAGCAATCAAGCACACAGATATGGGAAGCGGTATGCGCCTCTATTCGCGATGCCATAGCCGTTGCCGCCATCGACTCAGCATCCGTCGCCGGCCTCGGCTTCGATGCCACCTGCTCGCTGGTTGTCCAGGGTGCCTCGGCCGGTGTCGGTGATGCCGATCATCCCGAGCGCGACATTATCGTGTGGATGGACCACCGTGCGATTGAACAGGCGCGGCGGATCAACGCCACTGGGCACTCTGTCCTCTCCTATGTCGGCGGCATCATCTCGCCGGAAATGGAAACACCGAAACTCCTGTGGCTGAAGGAGAACCGACCACAGGGTTATGCAGGTGCACAGCACTTCTTCGACCTGACGGACTTCCTGACCTGGAAGTCGACGGGCGCCCTTGAGCGATCATCCTGCACCGTCACCTGCAAATGGACCTATCTCGCGCACGAAGACCGCTGGGACGAAAGCTATTTCCGCACGATCGGTCTTTGCGATCTCGCCGACGAGGGTTTTCGCCGCATCGGCCAGAGGATCGTCCATCCCGGCACGCCGCTCGGAAGTGGCCTCGCCAAAGAGGCTGCAGACGCGATGGGCCTGCGCCCCGGCATCGCGGTTGCTGCCGGGCTGATAGACGCCCATGCCGGCGGAATCGGCACGGTCGCCGCGCGCGGCGGGTCGGAGGATGCGTCCTCCTGCCTGGGATATGTCTTCGGCACGTCCTCCTGCACCATGACGACAACGGCTGAACCAAGCTTCGTCCCCGGCGTCTGGGGGCCGTACTATTCCGCAATGGTACCCGGCATGTGGCTGAACGAAGGTGGGCAGTCTGCAGCCGGGGCGGCGATCGATCAATTGCTGAGCCTGCATCCCCATGCTGCCAAGGCCGCCGAAGAGGCGAGGGCACAGGGCAAGGGCCTGCCGCAATGGCTGGCCGGACATGCGCTGGACGTGGCCGGCAATGCGTCGGATGCCGTACACCTGGCGGGGCAGATACAGGTCGTACCGGAATTCCTCGGCAATCGTGCCCCCTTTGCCGATCCGTCATCGCGGGCGGTCATTATGGGCCTTGGCATGGAAAGCGGAATGGACAGTCTCGTGGCGCTCTATCTCGCGGGGCTTTGCGGCCTCGGCTACGGCCTGCGCCAGATCATCGACACCCAAGCGGCAAGCGGGGTATCGATCTCGTCCATTTCGGTGTCCGGAGGGGCCGGCACGCATCCGTTAACGCGCCAGATCCTTGCGGATGCAACCGGCATCCCGGTCGAAGTGACAGCCTGCCCGGAACCAGTGCTTCTCGGCTCGGCGATGTTGGCAGCTGTCGCGGCGGGGATCTATCCGGACCTGCGCACCGCGATGCCGGCCATGTCTTCGGTTGCCGGGCGCAGTGAGCCCGCTGGCGAAGTCGTCCACGCGCTTCACGAGGCCCGCTACAAGGCGTTCCTCGCCACACAGAAGCTCGCGAGAGAGATCCGCGGCGACCTCGAGCCGTTGCTCGCTGCAGGTTCAGCCTGAACCTGGGCCGCTCTAGAGATAACAGGAGGAAACATACATGCAGTTCTCGGGAAAATCCGTCATCATCACCGGCGCGGGTAAGGGCATTGGCCGGGCCTGTGCCAGGATCATGGCCGAACGAGGGGCAGAGGTCATCGCCCTCAGCCGGACAGTGGCGGATCTCGACAGCCTGCGCGGGGAAATCCGCGGTCGCTCGGTCGCCGTCGATCTGTCCGACCCCGCCGCGACACGTCGGGCGATGGCGGAAGCAGGCACAGCCGATTTCCTCATCAACAGCGCCGGGACCAACGTACTGGAATCGACCTTCGACATGACCGAGGCCGGGTACGAAACCGTGATGGGCATTAATCTGCGGGCAGCGCTCATCACCTGCCAGGAATTCGGTCGAGCGCGCGTGGCGGCCGGTGGTAGTGGCGCGATCGTCAACATCACCTCGATCGCCGGTCATCGCGGCTTCACAGAACACCTGTGCTATGCCGCCTCCAAGGCTGGGCTTGAAGGTGCGACCCGCGTGCTTGCAAAGGAATTCGGACCGCATGGCATCCGCGTCAACGCGGTGGCGCCGACGATTACCCTGACGGAACTGGCGCTCGCCGCATGGAGTGATCCGGCGAAATCCGAGCCGATGTTGGTGCGTCATCCGGTTGGCCGTTTCGCCGAGGTGGACGAAGTAGCTCGCACCATCGCCACCTTGCTCTCGTCCGACACGGCCATGGTCAATGGTGCGGTTCTGAGTGTGGATGGGGGATTTCTCGCTGTTTGAGCGAGCGGCTTACGACGTCATCGGCGGCACGCCCTACAGAGCGGCTGATGCCGTTGCCGACGCCACGATTCGGCTTCTTCGCGCCCTTCAAGGCGCGAAGAAATGACCAGAGCCTTGCTCGAAAAGCTAACTTGGTCTTTCCGCGAGGTCGAACGTTGGATTCCCATCAAGAGCACACTCAAAGACCGGGCCATTGTTAGAATGGCTATCCGACACTCCTAGCTAGTCAATTCCAAGCAGGGAGATTCTTCCAATTGGCCGGGAAGCCCATCGCAGCGTGGTCTGCCAGCGGACATGAATCCATCAGTCCTGCAACCTGTTCGCGCCATTGGTTGTTCGGTGCAACGATATCCATGAGATAGCCGAGAACTGCAATGGTATTGTAGACCCGCCCCTGCGCATTTCCATTCATAGCCAGCATTAAGCTTGCAGGAGACGTCGGCACAATCATCTTGACCGTCACCTGCTTGTTCCAAAGTCGGCCGTGATGGGCACAGATGTTGCGGATGTATGTCAGGTGATGGGCGAGCGATACCAAAACCGATTCATCCAACCCGTAAATCTTGGCGATCGCCTGTCGATCCGGCCGGCTCTTGAGATTATTATACCACATCGAGAGTTGCCCCAACGATATCACTTCAGCTGTCATCCAGATCGGTGGGTGCTCTGGATCGTCGTATTTGTTCCTGTAGTGAAGTATGAAGGTATCTTTCGACCTTGCCAGATCCTCGATCAATTTGGCGAAGGCTTGGGCATATCGATCGGGCCGATGATAGAGACCAGGATCGAGATAGCCGTGGGGCCCGTATTTCATGGCAAGGTGATGTGCCCAGCTGCCTCGCAAGGATACTTCAATCCTTTCGATCGCATCCATCACGAGGAGGCGCAGCCGCCTATCAAAAATGTAGAGCTCCAAGACTTGGTCGAAGGAGGTTCCAGCTTGAAACCCATGCCCACCACCAGCCTGTGGCGCGTCCTCGAATGGCAACCAGTAGGCCCGTAGCCGATAATAGCTTATATGCTGGAGGCAATGGGCAGCTTGAGCGTAATCTGGCACAGCCATTCCCCTTGCTTCCAGCAAGGCGATTTGGTCGGGGATGGAGACGGAGGGCTTTTCGAACTTCATGCTATTTCATAGGCGGATTCGAATAGCTATAAAACAAAAAACCCGCCGGGGTGCGCAGTTTCGGAACCGAGGTTCCGTCCGAGGCGTGGCGGGTGTTGTTAAGCAACGATATGGAGCAATCCTGTTAAGAAAGCAACAATGGAAGGGTAAAAAATGTACCCACCTACGTGCGTTGCAGGCCAAGCCATTGATGCTGAATCAAGATTTCTTGCAAGGGGCGATCCGACCAAAATCGAGTGTAACCTCAGGTCTGGCACGCCCTCGGGCGGCCGGGGCCATCATCATCAGCAATTCCAAGCTGCGTGAGGTGGCGGCTGGCAATCACGATAATCTTTAGCAAGTATCTGTTTTCAAAAGCACTCGTTCTCGATGAGCGAAGGCTGCATCAACGAGGTCTGCGGTTCGAGTCCCTTCAAGACCGAAACGACGAGCTCGGCTCGGACGTAAGCTGAGCCAACATCCGAGGCGAGCATCATTCGATTTTATGCAGCTTCCCAAACCTGATTGAGGATCTTGGCCGCCAGCGCGGCCTTATCTTGCGGCAGGAAGCGACCGTAGTGCTGTTGCACAACATCGGGCGTGTCCTGAATAGCGTAACTCGCCTGCTCGTATGATCCTGTCTGCTTCAGAATATGCGTCGCGAGAATGTCCCGCAGGTTATGCGGACCATGAGGCAGCAAGCCCTTGATCGCACCCCGTCCGGTATAAGGATTATAGATGCCATAGCGTTGGATGACCGTCCGCCAAGCCTCGTAGAACGTCGTCGAATTGTAGGCCGCATCGAGGCTGGTGGTCTTGACCGTCTTTACGAACAGGGTTCCGGGATCTTTGGCTCCGCCGAGCAGAACACCACGATGACGGTCGATGTAAGCGTCGAGGTATTTGTAGAGATCGAGCAGGTCGGGCAGGATCAGCCTGAACGGCTTCTGTCCGAAGAAGGAGGAGCCAGAGTTTTTGAATGCGACCGATGGGATAAGGATCTCCCACCCATGGTCGCGATCGCTCCACCGTAACTCGCCGCATTTCATGTCTTCAAGCCGGCGCTCTGATGTCGGATAATGTCCGCGCGGGCAGACGCGGAGTTGGCGAAGGTTCTTTTGCCTTAGCCCGAGATGGAGGCCAAGCCGGAGGAGGAGGAAGGACCTGACGGATTCGGCCGCCGGCCGCGGGTATCGGCTTTCATCAGGCATCCGCTCAAGGATCTCGTCCGTAACCTTACGATATTCCGCCAAGGGGCTCTCGGCCTCGAGGGCACACATGATCGGCTCAAACGGGTCGCGGTGAACACGCATGACGCGTTGGATTTCCTTGAATCGGTTAGCGGCATGCCGATGAAACGCATCGCAAGCGCCATGCCAATCGCGAGCCGCGAAATCGATTTCTTCCTGCTCGATCAAACCCGCGATGGGCCTGACATTTCGAAGGAGTTCCGGGTGCTGCCGGATCCAGCCGACGTCCACGCGAGATAGGGCTTGGGCGACCATCAACATGTCCTCTTCCCATTTGGTGTAGAAACCACGCCGCTGTTCCCGCCACTGTAGATACCAATCCCAAACACCGGGGAAGACGAGAAGGCCGAAGCTCAATTGGCTGACTGGCACGCCGAAACCCTTCACGGCACCGTTTGGCGAGGCAGCCAGCGCACCAAACATCAGACCGAGGTGCTTGATCTTCTGTGAGGCCGTTTCTTCACCCCAGACGCCATTCCGCTGAAAGCCAATAGCCGTCAGTGTCGAAGTCTTGAAGCGGATGAGATCAGCCATTTCCATTGCAAGCCTCGGCGGCGCGTCGACAATGCCGGAGAGCAGATCAGGATCATCAAGTTCTGCCGCGAGGGTCTGATTGACACCGGCCGCGGAGGCCAACGATCGAGCGGAAAGAGAGCTGCCGCCATAAGTGACGCCGGGAAAACGTATGGCATAACGCTGCTTGCTGGCTGCCGCCTGATAGCGGCGATATTCCGTAGAGCCGGAAATGATCACCCGGCGAGGATCTCCTCGCGCTTAGAAAAGGGCAGGCTGTTGAAGTCCTCGGGCAGATGCAATGAAATCCTTCGACGCTCAGCCGGGCTGATGTCACCGAGATCGTGACCATAAAGCGAGCGTGCCTAATGCGGCAGCTTCTCCTTGAAATAACCCGCCGAAAGTCGATAGCGTCGCTCGATGCGCTGAAGGATAGTGAAACTGGCAACAGATCGGGGCACGCGCTCACCCTGGATCCAGGATAGCAATGTCTTATTGTCGAAGGTCTCGTTCAGATGAACAACGGCGCGATAAAGCTGCCAATAGGTGTCGCCAAACCGACGCATATGATAGACCAGTGCATCCTGAAAGTCCGCCGGATCTTCTGTTGCGTCGAATAGTGGTTCCGGGAAAGGGCTGATCTGTTTTGGAGCGGGCCCACGTGGCGCAGATGCAGACGGGGCAGAGTTGCCATTCGCGGTCGCACGTTGAGGCTTCCTGGCTGAGGTTGCGGAGGCTGCTTTTTTGGCGGGCGCCATCTTGTACAGGCGAACCATTGGCATTGGCGGCCGTCTCTCTTCGATTGCTGGTGTTGCACCGAGCCACCGGATGATTGCATCCAAGCCCGGCTGCAGCTGCTTTTTCAGTTCTGCCGTCAAATCGGCTCAATCCCGCATGCCTGACTGATCGTCGTCCAGTCGATATGGCCATTCAGGAGCGGGGGCGATTTCCGGTAGATAATCAAGCTGACCAGGAAGGGCCGGACGTTCTCCAGTACCCGCCTGGATACAATCGGCGCGATACCTACCTCGCAGAATTGGGATATTTTTCGCTGAAAATGGCGTGATGAAATGTCGTTGGTCATAATCATTCCGTTTCTCTCGGCGACAATGCCGAGGGCGAGCGGAAATAGGGGGCGAGCGTTAAGAATGGATGTATCGGGCATGGCAATTCAAACGCTGCGTAATTGTTGCATTCATGCCCCTACGCAAATCACTCTGGCTCAGTGCTCGGGAATTCGATGTGCTCGCGTTAATTAAGCGTGCTTATTTAAGTCTATCGCTTATTTAAACGAAGTGCGTCTTGCTTAAATAATGGGTGAGGCCGATAATCGGTCATGTCTGATTCCAAGTCCAAACATCGCCTGGGTCGTTTCGTCGAGACGATCGCTGCCAATGAAACAGTGGGGGCATTCGTGCCCCCACCATTGCCGCCCGAGCCCGCGATTGATGTGCTCTCGTTGCTCGAGCGTCTCAGCCTGGCAGAACGCGCGCTGGGACGCCTGGATGGTATCACAATGCTGCTACCGCGACAGGAGCTGTTTCTTTATATGTATGTTAGAAAGGAAGCTGTTCTTTCCTCGCAGATTGAAGGCACGCAGTCGACGCTTTCCGATCTCTTGCGGTTTGAGACTGAAGCCCAGGCGGGGCAGCCGGTTGATGATATCCGTGAAGTTTCCAACTATGTAGACGCCATGATGTATGGTTTGGAGCGGCTGGAAACGCTGCCCATGTCATTGCGTCTGATCCGCGAGATGCATGCCCGGCTCCTGCAGAGTGGGCGAGGAGGCACAAAGGATCCAGGAGAGTTCCGCCGCTCGCAAAATTGGATCGGTGGCACGCGCCCCGGTACCGCACTCTTTGTGCCGCCACCCGTCACTGAAATGGCCGGTTGCCTGGATGAGTTCGAGCGCTTTATGCATGAAGACCAATCTCGGTTACCGGCACTCATCAAAGCTGGCCTGCTGCATGTGCAGTTCGAGACGATCCATCCATTTCTCGATGGTAATGGTCGTATCGGCCGCCTGCTTGTAACCCTTTATCTGTGCATGAACGGCGTTCTGCGGAAGCCGCTGCTCTATCTCAGCCTCTATCTGAAGTCTCATCGGAGAGAGTATTATCGGTTGCTACAGGAGGTCCGCGAGAATGGAAACTGGGAAGCCTGGCTAGACTTTTTCCTCGCCGGCGTCGCCGACACTGCCAATCAGGCATTTGAGGCTGCCACTCAGATCGTCGATCTCTTCAAGGAAGATCGGGAGCGGATCACGATGGAGAGCGATAGAGCAGGGTCTGCCCTTCGCATTCACGAGCTTTTTCAGCAAAACCCGTTTCACACGGCGAACCAGATTGTTCAGATAACAGGTCTGTCCGCACCTACGGTCAACGCAGCACTAGCCGATCTGGAGCGATTGGGCATTGTTGATGAGGTCACCGGCCGCAAGCGTGGCCGCGTGTTCAGCTATCGACGATACCTTGCAATTCTAAGCGAAGGTACCGATCCCCTGCCTCTCAGTTCATGACAAATAACTGGGCCAAAGGTTCGATCTTCATCAAGAGCTCAACAGAGGCCTGTCGAATGTGGATGTATATCCCATTGACATATCCTTAGCCGCGCATTAGCTTCCGGCATATCCCATCTGTAGATGTCAGAGGAGTATGTCATGGAGCAGGGTGCGGTATTCCGGAGTAATCGTAGCCAGGCTATCCGGCTTCCTAAAGCAGTCGCACTTCCGGATGATGTGAAGCGTGTCGATATCGTCGCGGTTGGGCGTACTCGAATTATAGCCCCTGCCGGCGAGGTCTGGGATAGCTGGTTTGACGGCGCCGCTGCAACGTCCGACTTCATGAGCGAACGTTATCAGCCTGCGTTGCAAGAGCGTGAGGCATTCTGATGTTGAAATACATGTTGGACACCAACATCTGCATCTTCACCATCAAGAACAAACCAGAGCACTTGCGAGATGCGTTCAATCGCCACCACGGTCAGCTTTGTATTAGTTCAGTCAGCCTGATGGAACTGATATATGGAGCAGAGAAGTCGGCTAGCCCGGAACGCAACTTGGCCATCGTTGAGGGATTCTGCCGCCCGCCTGGAAGCGCTATCTTATGACGAGATAGCGGCGGTCCATACTGGCCAGCTGCGTGCTGAACTTGCACGAAACGGAACGCCCATTGGTCCATTTGATCAACTTATAGCTGGACACGCTCGGTCACGCGGATTGATCGTCGTCACGAACAACCGCCGCGAGTTTGATCGCGTGGCAGGCTTGCGCGTCGAAGACTGGACGGTCTAACTCACTGAGATGTTCCCGACTAATTGTCCAATGTGACTGGGCTAAATAGAAATCTACCAGGTTAGCGGTTCTGATCTCATCAAGAGCATAACGATGATGTGCTCCACAATTTTTGCGCCAGCGAGGCGTGGAATTGTCCGGGGCTAAGGCTCATGTCGGTGGGACGCCGATGAGCCGTTCATGATCGCAATCGGCACGCTGTTGCATTGATGTCAACATCATTGGAGAACGAGACACTTCCCCCTTGACTTGCGGCTATTGTCTGTATTTTAATCAAGCCCGCGGATTAGGCAGGTTTCGATCCGCGCTTCACATGACTTCGATGTCGCTGGGCAGTTTCGCCCCATGACGCCCCGCTGATCGGCGGGAGTTGCGTCATGGGGCTTTTGCATTTGGGCTATCATGAACGACGCGCTGAAAATCGGTGTCCTCTACTCCACGACCGGGCCTTATGGAGCGATGGGCGTGGACGCCCGCGATGGCGCGATGCTGGCCATCGAGGACAATGCTAAGCGGACGGGACGCGTCATCGAACCGGTCCTCTACGAGCCGCATGCCAGCCTGCAGGGCTATCTGGACGGGGCGCAGCAGATGTTGCGCGCCGACTGCCGCCATATCGTCGGCACGATCACGTCCGCGGCCCGCAAGGAGGTCATTCCTCTGGTCGAGAAGCATGACGGCCTGCTCTGGTACATGTGCCCATATGAGGGGTTCGAGGCCAATGAAAGCGTCATCTATATCGGCGGCTGCCCGAACCAGCATCTGATTCCCGCCTTCGAGTATCTCATCCCCCGTTTTGGCGCGCGGCCCTATCTCACCGGCGCCAATTACGTCTGGGGCTGGGAGATGAACCGGCTTGCGCGCGAGCTGATCGCCAATGCCGGCGGCGAGATATTGGGCGAACGCTACCTGCCGCTGGAGGAGACCGCGGTGGAGCGGATCATTTCGGAGATCGCCGAGCGGCGCCCGAGTTTCGTCCTCAACAATCTCATCGGCCCTTCCAGCTACGCCTTCCTTGAGGCGATAAAGGCGCTCGGCGAGGCGGATCCGTTCTTCCGCCCGGAAAACTGCCCGGTGGTCAGCTGCGACCTGATGGAATGCGAACTCGACCTGATCGCCAAGGGATCGGCGACCGGCCAGCTCTGCGCGGCCTCGTATTTCGGCACGCTCGATACGCCAGAGAACCACGACTTCAAGTCCCGTGCCGCCTTGCGCTATGGCCATGACCGGCGCATTTCCAGCGTCTTTGCCAGCGCCTATGTGGCCGTCGATCTCTGCGTTTCTGCGATCCTGGCGGCCGGCAGCGACGAGCCCGGGGCGGTCCGCCGCGAGGTGCATGGCCGCAAGTGGCCCTCGCTGTTGGGCTCGCTTGAGATAGACAGACGCACCAATCACGCCGCCCTGCCGTTTCACCTCGGCCGCATCAACGACGACAACGGCTTCGATGTTATCGCCTCCCGTCCTGCGCTTGCCGCCGACCCCTATCTCACTACGCGCGGCACTTCCATGCCCGCCAAGCTGAGGATAGTGTCATGAGCCGGACGCCGAATTTCACCGGCTGGCAGGCCGTGATCCTGCATCGCGAGGACAGCAATATCGAAAGGCTGGAGCGCCAGTTCGGCCTGCTCGGCATCCGGGCGACGCGCCGCTGGGAGCCACTTTCCACCTGGGCCGAGGCCGATCTCGTCCTGGTCGACGCGGACCAGGGGTGGGACGATCTACTGCCACAGACGGACGGCATGTCGGGCAAGCCGCTGGTCGCCCTGCTCGGTTCCGAAGCGCCCGGCCGCATCGCCTGGGCGATGGACAAGGGCGCAGGCGCGATCATTCCGAAACCGGTCGCCTCCTCCGCCATCTTTCCTGCGCTCGTCATGGCCGTGTCGATCCACGAGGAACGCCGCGCCGCGAGCGACAAGCTGCGCCATCTCGAGGAGCGTGTCCGCATGCGGCCTCTCGTTCATGCGGCGGTCGAAAAGCTGCGTGGCGCGCGAGGGCTCACCGAGGATGAGGCTTATGCGGCCTTGCGCGGCTGCGCCATGCAGCGCCGGCTGACGATGGAACAGGTTGCTGCAATGCTGCTCGGCGGGGCGGAAGCCCTGCCGGAGGTCGGCTGATGGGCATCGTCCGTTCGCTTCTACGCCAGCCGACGGCGGTCTTCGGGCTGCTCGTCGTCGTCGCGGTCGCCGTGCTGGCGCTCGCCGCGCCGCTGATCGCGCCTTTCAGCCCCGACGAGCAGATGTTCGACGGCCTGACGCTGGAAGGCGCCCCGATGCCGCCCGGCGGGCAGTTCCTGCTTGGCACCGATACGCTTGGCCGCGACCTCCTTTCGCGCATGCTTTATGGTGCGCGCACGTCTCTGATCATCGGTCTCGTCGCCAACGGCATCGCAGTGACGATCGGCCTGTTCATCGGCATCGTCGCGGGCTACCTGCGCGGTCTGGCGGGTAATATTCTGATGCGCTTCACCGACCTGATGATGGCATTCCCGGCTCTGCTGCTCGCCATCGTGCTGGCAGCGCTGCTGAGGCCCAGTCTCTGGATCGTCGCGATGGTGATCGCGCTGGTCAACTGGGTGCAAGTGGCGCGCATCGTCTATACCGAGACGCGCGGCCTCGTCGAACGGGATTTCATCATGGCCGAACGTTCACTCGGCGCCGGCCACGGCCGCATCCTGTTCCTGCATATCCTGCCGCATCTGGTGCCGACGGCGATCGTCTGGGGAACGCTTGGCATCGCGACGACCGTTCTGCTCGAAGCGACCTTGTCCTTCCTCGGCATCGGCGTGCAGCCGCCCGAGCCGTCCTGGGGCAACATCATCTTCGAAAGCCAGAGCTATTTTCAGGCGGCGCCCTGGCTTGTCTTCTTCCCCGGCATGGTCATCCTGCTCACGGCACTCGCCTTTAATCTCGTCGGTGATGCCCTGCGCGACATCCTCGATCCGACGCAGCGGGGAGGGGCTGATGGGCTTCACGCTTCTTCGCCGGCTCGGACAGGCGTTCCTGATCCTCATCGGTGTCGCCGCCATCACCTTCGTCCTGCTCTACGCGCTGCCGGCCGATCCTGCGCGGATGATCGCGGGCCGCAGCGCCACCGCGCAGACGGTCGCCTCCATCCGCCACGAGCTCGGGCTCGACCAGCCGCTTCTCGTCCAGTTCTGGACCTATCTTTCCGGACTGCTGCAGGGCGATCTCGGGCGATCCTACGCCCAGAAGACGGAGGTCTGGACACTGATCGTCGCGCGCCTGCCGGCCACGCTGACGCTGATGGCGGCGGGGATCGCCGTCGAGGTCGTGCTCGGCATCACATTCGGCACGATCGCCGCCATAAAGCGCGGCGGGACCGTCGACCGCGTGGTGATGATGGCGTCCTTCGTCGGCGTCTCGGCACCGCAATTCGTCGTGGCGCTGCTGCTGCTCTACGTCTTTGCCGTGACGCTCGGCTGGTTTCCGATGAGCGGCTACGGAAGCTTTGCCCATGTCGTCCTGCCGGCCATGACTCTCGGCGTGCTGGGCGCCGGATGGTATGCACGCATGGTCCGTTCGGCGATGATCGACGTCCTGAACCAGGACTATGTGCGCACGGCCCGCGCCAAGGGGCTCTCGTCGCGCCGGATCATCTTCCGCCACGCGCTTCCCAACGCCATCCTGCCAATCGTCGCGATGATCGGCATCGATATCGGCCAGTTCATGGGTGGCGTGGTCGTGGTCGAGGCCGTCTATGGCTGGCCGGGCATCGGACAGCTTGCCTGGCAAGCCATCCAGCAGGTCGACATCCCGATCATCATGGGCGTGACGCTGACATCCGCACTCGCCATCGTCACCGGCAATCTCATTGCCGATGTCACCGCACCCTTCATCGATCCGCGCATCCGAACATCCTGACCAAAGCCAAAAGGGGAACTTATAATGCTCAAGAGCTGGTTACTTGGAACGACGACTGCCGCGACGATCATGCTTGCACCTTTCGCCGCAATGGCCGAGGGCAAGGATATCGTCGTGACCTACAAGGACGACATCGTCACGCTCGACCCGGCCATCGGTTATGACTGGGTCAACTGGTCGATGATCAAGAGCCTCTATTCGCGCCTGATGGATTACGAGCCGGGCACGGCCAACCTCGTGCCCTCTCTTGCCGAAAGCTTCGAAGTGGCACCCGACGGCCTCAGCTACACCTTCAAACTGCGCAAGGGCGTGAAATTCTCGAACGGCCGCGACGTGGTGGCTTCCGACGTCAAATATTCGATCGAGCGGGCGATCGACCCGAAGACGCAGGGGCCGGGTGCCGGCTTCTTCGGCGCGATCAACGGTTTCGAGGACCTGACCGGCGGCAAGGCGACCGGCCTTTCGGGCATCGAGACGCCAGATGACGGCACCGTCGTCTTCAAGCTTTCGAGGCCGGACGCGACCTTCCTGCATGTGCTGGCGATCAATTTTGCCTCCGTCGTGCCGAAGGAGGCCGTCGAGGCAGCTGCCGGCGACTTCGGCAAGCACCCGGTCGGCTCTGGCACCTTCGCCCTCAAGGACTGGGTGATCGGCCAGAAGCTCGTCTTCGAAAAGAACCCGAGCTACTATGTCAAGGACATGCCGAAGATCGACAGTGTTACCGTCGAAGTCGGCCAGGAGCCGCTCGTCGCGCTGCTGCGCCTGCAGAAAGGCGAGGTCGATATCGCCGGCGACGGCATTCCGCCGGCAAAATTCCTGGAGATCAAGAACTCGGCCGATGGCGCGCAGATGATCGTCGACGGCGAGCAGCTTCATACCGGCTACGTGACGCTGAACACCAAGGTAAAGCCCTTTGACGACTTGAAGGTGCGCCAAGCGGTCAACCATGCGATCAACAAGGAGCGTATCGTCCGCATCCTCAACGGCCGCGCCACGCCCGCCAAGGAAGTGCTGCCGCCGCTGATGCCGGGTTACGACAAGGACTATCCGGGCTTTGCCTATGATGTCGACAAGGCGAAGGCATTGCTTGCCGAGGCAGGACTGGCGGACGGCTTCGCGACCGTCCTCTACGCCACCAACACCGACCCGCAGCCGCGTATCGCGCAGGCGATCCAGCAGGATCTGGCGGCCATCGGCATCAAGGCCGAGATCTGCGCGCTGGCGCAGGGCAACGTGATCGCTGCCGGCGGCACCGAGGGCGAAGCCCCGATGATCTGGTCCGGCGGCATGGCCTGGATCGCCGATTTCCCGGATCCTTCCAATTTTTACGGCCCAATCCTCGGCTGCGCCGGCGCCGTGCAGGGCGGCTGGAACTGGTCGTGGTACTGCAACGAGGAACTCGACAAGCGCGCTACGGCGGCCGATTCCATGTCCGATCCGGCAAAGTCGGCAGAGCGTGTGGAAGCGTGGAAGAAGATCTTCACCGACGCTATGAACGATGCGCCATGGATCCCCGTCACCAACGAGCGCCGGGTCGTCGCCAAATCGCTGCGCATGGGCGGTGAAGACAACGTCTATATCGATCCGACCCGCGTCATCAACTATGACGCGATCTTCGTGAAGTAGCGCCAAGAGGGATCCCGCCTTCCCGGCAATCCGCCGGGAAGGTGCAACTTTCCGGAGACATGCCATGTGCAGCATCTGCAATCACACCATTCACAGCGCCCAGCATAATTTCGGCTGGAACCGCGACTTTCCCCGGCGCTGACGGCAAAGCCGGGCGAGACCATTCTCTTCGAATGCATGGATCTCGTCCGGTGGCCAGATCGGGGCCGACGCGACGCTTGCGACGCTTGCCAATCTCGATTTCGGCAAGATCAACCCGGTCTCCGGGCCTGTTTATGTCGAAGGCGCAAAGCCGGGTGATGCCTTGAAGGTGACGATCCGCAAGTTCCATCCTTCTGGCGTCGGCTGGACTGCGAATATTCCTGGTTTCGGCCTGCTGGCCGATCAGTTCAAGGATCCGGCCCTGCATGTCTGGACATATGACAGCGTCTCCATGGCGCCATCGGCCTTCGGGCCGGGCGGCAAGGTGCCGCTGAAACCGTTCACCGGCACGATTGGCGTTGCTCCGGCCGAACCCGGCCTGCACTCGGTCGTCCCGCCCCGCCAGGTTGGTGGCAATATGGACATCCGCGACCTTACGACCGGGGTGACGCTCTATCTGCCGATCGAGGTGGAAGGCGCGCTGTTTTCCGTCGGCGATACGCATGCAGCCCAGGGCGATGGCGAGGTCTGCGGCACGGCGATCGAAAGCCAGATGAATGTCGAACTGACGCTCGATCTCGTGAAAGGCGCCAATTTGAAGACGCCGCGCTTCACCATCACCGAGCCGGTCACGCGCCATCTCGACGGCATGGGTTATGAGGTGACGACCGGCGTAGGCCCGGACCTGATGACCGGCGCACGCGACGCCGTCATACGGATGATCGATCTCTTGACGGCCGAGCACGGTTATAGTGCGGTCGACGCCTATATGCTCTGCTCGGTCTGCGGGGACCTGCGGATCAGCGAGATCGTCGACATGCCGAACTGGGTGGTTTCCTTCTATTTCCCCGGATCGTGCTTTCATGACGGAGGCGGAAAGCCGGGACAAGCCGGTGCTGCGGGTCGAAAACCTCTGCGTCGATGCGCGCACGCCAGAAGGGCTGAAGCGGGTTCTCAACGATATCAGCTTCGAGCTCAGGGCAGGGGAGACGCTCTGCCTTGCCGGCGAAAGCGGGTCGGGCAAGTCGGTGACATCACTCTCGATCATGAGGCTTTTGCCAAAAGCTTCGCTGCGGGTCACGTCCGGCAATGTCATCCTGGGCGATCGGGAACTGACACGGCTTTCCAACAGCCAGATGCGGCATATCCGCGGTGGCGAGATCGCCATGATCTTCCAGGAGCCGATGACGTCGCTCAATCCGGTTATGAGCATCGGCGCCCAGCTGACCGAGGCGATCCGCGAGCATCAGCAGGCGGATAATGCAGAGACTGTCGCTCGACAAATGCTGGAGGCGGTGCATATCGCCGATCCCGCGCGACGCCTGAAGCAATATCCGCACGAGCTTTCGGGCGGCATGCGCCAGCGCGTCATGATCGCCATGGCGCTCTCCTGCCGGCCGAAAGTGCTGATCGCCGACGAGCCGACCACCGCGCTCGACGTGACCGTACAGGCCCAAATCCTCAACCTGATGCGTGAGTTGAAGGGGAGTTCGGAACCTCGATCGTCATGATTACCCATGACATGGGTGTCGTGGCCGAAATGGCCGATCGCGTGGCGATCATGCAGAATGGCCGCATCGTCGAGCAGCGCAATTCGCTCGATCTGTTCAGCAGCCCGTCAGAACTCTATACGCGCCGGCTGCTTGCAGCCGTGCCACGTCTCGGCGCTTTTGTGGGCACCGACGGTCCGCCCAGGGTTTCGAAAGAGGCGCCACAGCCGAAGGAGAGGGCGACCGCGCCGATCCTCAATGTCCGCGATCTCAGCGTCAGTTACGGCCATGGTACGGGCATGTTGTTTCGCTGGCAGGCGCCAACCGCGACCGTCCGAGACATTTCCTTCGAGATCATGCCGGGCGAGACGGTGGGGCTGGTCGGCGAAAGCGGCTCTGGAAAATCGACGACGGGCAAGGCGGTGCTGGGCCTCATTCCCTTCTCCGGCTCGGTGCAGATCGACGGCTATGACATTTCCCGCCTGTCTCACCACGAGTTGAGGCCCGTCCGCCGCTCGGCGCAGATGATCTTTCAGGATCCCTATGCGTCCCTCGATCCGCGCATGTCGGTCGGCAAGGCGGTTGCCGAGCCTTTGACCATTCACGGCATCGGTACGCCCGCCGAACGGCGCGAACGGGTTGCGGATCTCTTGCGACGGGTCGGGCTGACGCCGGATGCGGCGACACGCTATCCGCATGAATTTTCCGGCGGCCAGCGCCAGCGCATCTGTATCGCCCGCGCGCTTGCGCTCGAACCGAAACTCATCGTCGCCGACGAGAGCGTTGCGGCACTCGACGTGTCGGTGCGCGCGCAGGTGTTGGACCTGATGCTCGAACTGCAGGAGACGATGGGCCTCGCCTATCTCTTCATCTCCCACGACATGGCCGTCATAGAGCGGATGTCGCACAAGGTCGCCATCATGCGCGGCGGCCAGATCGTCGAGGCGGGCACGCGCCGCGAGATCTTCGAGAACCCGCGCGAAGACTATACCAGGGCGCTGATGAAGGCCGTGCCGATCCCGGATCCGACGGTCTACCGATCTGCGGGGCGCTTCGCAGGATAGCGAGGGCGCCATTCATGCCGCACTGCCGGCTCCGCATCGCCGAAAATCGAAAGTTCGTGTGGCGCTTGAGTAGTGCCTTGTCGCGGCGAGTGATTTCGCCCATTCTTTTTTCTGTTGGGTTTGGCAGGTGACCGTGAGGATACATGACTGAACGGGTACTGCCGTTGCGTGGGATTTCTGTTTTCGAGGCCGCGGCGCGAGCGGAAAGCTTTCATGCGGCTGCGGAGGAACTGAACCTGACACCCTCCGCCGTCAGCCATCAAATCCGGCTGCTCGAGGCAATCCTCGGCGTGCAGCTTTTCGACCGGGTGGGACGCGGTGTCACGCTGACGCCGGAGGGCGCGGAATACGCCCGGTCGGTCCGCCACAGTATACGCTGGCTGCGTGCGGCCACAAGCGACATGAGGGCGCGCGGGCAGAACGGAAGCGCTCTGGATGTCGTCAGGATCGAAGCTCCTCCGTCCTTCGCCCATTCCTGGATCCTGCCCCGGCTGGCGGATCTGCTGGCCCTCCGACCGGGGCTGGATATCCGGCTGAACGCTCAGGGTTCATACCTTCAGGGCGAGAGATTGCCTTGGGAACCGCTGGCAGATGCGCCGGCCGATATCCAAATCGTCTATGGCGACGATATGTGGAAGGACCGCGCCTCCTTCATGATCAGCGAGACCTTCCAGCCCTTCTGTGCGCCAAGCCTGATGGCGGCCCATTCGCTCAAAACCCCGCAGGCGCTCCTCGGCCAGACACTGATCAGCACGTTTCACAACCATATGTCGTGGGAGGAGTGGCTGAACCTGCAAGGTGTCCAGCTCGACATGAATCCGGTCAACAGGATCCAGCTGGACCCGTCCTATCTCGCCATACAGGCTGCCGCGGATGGCCTGGGTATCGTGCTGGAAAGCAGTATCCTGGTGGAGCGAGAGGTAAGGGCCGGCACGCTTGTTGCGCCGTTTCCGCAGCTCGAACGTCCGGGCCTGGGCTACTGGATCTTCACGCCGTCGACGAAAAGGCCGAGCGCGACAGTCGATGCCGTCATCGATTGGCTGATGAGCGCCGCAGAGCTTGGCAACTGACCAGATTGGATATGTTTCCGCCGCAACGGTAGCGCTCGGTGCGTTGACCGGCTGACATATTGTGACCAGCGCCGGATCGCTTTTCCAATGATGAATTTTTCTCTTCGATTGGGGCAAAGTCTTTTCGCTTTTCATGCCTCGCGCTCGCATTAATCTCTCGAAAACGGATCTCGAAGACGCGCTTGTCGTCGGGGAGCAACACGAACAAGAGAGTTCATTTCATCAATGAATGCCGATGAGCAAACTGTGATCAAGGCCGACAAGTACCTGCTGCGCTACATGGGGCTGGGTGGCGATTTCACGCCCTTCATACCGGAGCGCGCCGAGGGATCTTGGCTATATGACGCTTCGGGCCGCCGTATCCTCGACTTCACCTCCGGACAGATGAGCTCCGTGCTCGGCCATGCCCACCCGGAACTCGTGGCGACCATCCACGAGGCCTCCAGCCGGCTCGACCACCTGCTCAGCATGATGCTGTCGAAGCCGGTCGTGGATCTGGCCGAGGCGCTGGCGGATCTCGTGCCGGAACTGCCGCGCTCGATGTTCCTCTCGACCGGCGGTGAATCGGTCGAGGCGGCAATCCGTCTGGCCAAGGTCGTGACCGGCAAGTGGGAAGTGGTGGGTTTCGCCCAGTCCTATCACGGATCGACGGGTGCGGCGGCGTCGGCCACCTATTCGATCGGGAGGCGCGGTCACGGGCCACTGATGCCCGGCGCCTTTGCCATCCCCGCGCCCAATCTGTTCCGCCCGCGCTTTCCCGGCGTGACATGGCAGCAGGAGCTTGACGACAGTTTCGAACTCCTCGACCGCCAGTCGACTGGAAATCTAGCAGCCTTCGTTGCCGAGCCGATCCTGAGCACGGGCGGCGTCCTCGACCTTCCTGTCGGCTACCTTGCCGCCTTGAAGGCTCATTGCGAACGCCGCGGCATGCTGCTGATCGTCGACGAGGCCCAGACGAGTCTCGGGCGCACCGGCGAGATGTTTGCCTTCGAGCGCGACAAGGTGGTGCCGGACATTCTGCTGCTGTCGAAGACGCTTGGCGCGGGCATGGCGATGTCGTCGGTCTCCACGTCGGATGAGATCGCGGAGACCGCCTACAGCCGCGGCTTCATGTTCGCGACGACGCATGTCAACGATCCACTGCCTGCTTCCGTAGCCCTCAAGGTGCTTCAGATCATTCAGCGCGATAGACTGGTCGAGCGAGCGGCGGTGCTGGGTACCCGCCTGAAGAAGGGCCTGCAGAACCTCATGCAGCATCACGAATGCATCGGGGACGTTCGTGGCCGTGGATTGCTGCTCGGCATGGAATTTCTTCCGCTTGCAGGCCAGACCGGTACGGCCATTTCCCAGAAGGTCACACAGGTCGCGCTGGACCTCGGCCTTTCAGCCAACATCACCGGTGCTTACACATCCGGCGTCATGCGCTTGGCGCCGCCGATCACGTCAACGGAAGAGGAGATCGACTTCGGACTGAATGCACTGGACACGGCAATCGGGAGGGTTGTCGAAACGCTCAGGAACTGATGCGCGATTGCCTATGATCCACGATTGTCCGCTGGATCGAGGGTGTCTGGAATGAAGCAATGACGCCCGTTCGGGAAGACGGGCGGAAGATAGAACCGGTCGGAAGGGAGGAGCCAAACCGGGCCAACCAGAGGGAAACAAAATGGACTTCACACGTCGCAGCATTCTCATCGCATCGGCCGCGGCCGGCATCGTCGCCATGCCTTTCATTGCTCACGCCGAAGGCGTGCTTAATGTCGGCTCCTACCCGAACAATCCTCCATTCGAAGCCAAGAACGCCAGCGGCGTTTTCGAAGGCTTCGAAGTCGACATCGTCACCGAGGCGGCGAAACGCGTCGGCATGGCGGTCGATATCGTAGGCTATGACTTCCAGCCGCTTTTCCCGGCCACCAGTTCTGGCCGTATCGACGTTGCGATCTCATCGATCACCATCACCAAGGAACGCCTCGTCTCGCAGGCCTTCACCCAACCTTATTACGACTCCGCCATGGGGATTGCGGCGAAGGATAACGGCGCAATCAACAGTCTCGCGGACCTCAAGGGCAAGGTCGTCGGCTCGCATTCGGGTTCAACCAGCCACAAGTGGTTGGTGGACAACAAGGACAAGTACGGCTTTGCCGAGGTGAAGAGCTACAACAGTCCGCAGGATGCGTTGCTGGACCTTTCTGCCGGACGCGTCGATGGTATTACCAGTGACGTTCCGAACATGGAATATGCCTTCACTAAGATGAAGGGCATGCGCGTGGTGGAGCGCATCAAGTCGGGCGAACAATACGGCATGATGATGGCCAAGAACTCGCCCTATCTCGTTAAAATCAACGAGGCGCTGACCGCCATGAAGAAGGACGGCAGCATGCAGGCCATCCACAAGAAGTGGTTCGGCACCGACGCACCGAAGCAGTCATCCACGGTGCTCGAAGCGGAAGTGCCGAAGGGCTGACAAAGGCACGCAAGTGCCAACGTCAACCGGGCCGGTGGAGGATCGCTCTGCCGGCCCGTTCCGACACTCCGACTTCACGATTCCTCCGGACGCCCATGACCCTCATCGATACATTCTTCAATATCGACGTCTTCGTCGACGCCTTTCCGGCGCTGCTTCGTGGCGTCATCAACACCCTGCTGCTCGGGGTCCTGGCCATCTGCCTCGGCATTCCAATAGGCATGTTCATCAGTCTCCTGCGGCTCTACGCTCCCCGGCCGGTCCGCTGGCTCACCATCGGCTTCATCGACATTTTTCGCGCGGTGCCGCTGCTGGTTGTCCTGATCCTGATCTACTACGCGTTGCCATTCATCGGCGTACGCCTGTCGGCGGGGTTTTCGGCGACACTCGCCTTTACCCTCGTCATGTCGGCCTATTCGGCGGAGGTCTTCCGCAGCGGCATCGAGAGCATACCCAAGGGGCAGTTCGAGGCCGCGCATGCGCTCGGCCTGTCCTTCGTCACGACGCTGCGCAAGGTCGTTCTGCCGCAGGCGATCAAGCTCGTCATCCCACCGACCACCAGCAATTGCGTGTCGATGTTCAAGGATACATCGCTTGCCTCTGCGGTGGCCCTGCCGGAACTGTTGAAGGAGGCCAATGATGCGCAGGCGTTCTTTGCCAGCCCTACGCCCTTGATCGGCGCGGCCATGATCTACCTCGCGTTTCTCTGGCCAATGGTCCGGCTGGTCAATTACGTCGAGCGGCGCAGCAAGCTGCCAAATGGCCGGTGAGGCTGACATCAGCCTCATGACCTTGATAATGAGATCTGGGGAAGTCAGTTCAACTAGGGACAGCTTCGAAGATCCATTGTCTGAATTGCTTGTGTGCACCTTGGGTTCACATTGCATCAAGAGCGCAATGCCGAATAGGCCTTTGGTTTTAATCCGTCAGACATTGATCGTTTAGATGACATGCCGAGAGGTGGCCCGGCGCGACCTGCTTCTTCACCGGCACCTCGATGCGACAGCGATCCATCGCGAATGGGCAGCGGGGGTGGAAGTGGCAGCCCTTCGGTGGGTTGAGCGGGCTCGGCAGCTCGCCTTCAACCGGCTTGAAGCGCCGCTTCCCGGACTCGATCCGCGGAACCTCCGAGAGGAGAGCCTGCGTGTAAGGGTGATTTGCCCGCTTGAAGATTTCCTCGACGGGCGCCTCTTCGACAATCCGCCCGAGATACATGATGGCGACGCGGTCGGAGATGTGCTCGACGACGCCGAGATCGTGACTAACGAACAGATAGGTGAGATCCAGCTTGTCGCGCAGTTCCATGAACAGGTTGATCACCTGCGCCTGGATGGACACGTCGAGTGCTGCGACGCTTTCATCACAGACCAGGAATTTCGGCTGCACCGCGAGCGCCCGGGCAATGTTGACGCGTTGCCGCTGGCCGCCTGAAAACTGATGCGGATAGCGCTTCTTCATCGCCGGGTCGAAGCCGGCGAGCAGCAGGTATTTGTCCACATAGGCGTTGCGCTCGGCCGAGCGGGCCAAGCCATGAGCCTTGGGGGCTTCCCAGAGCAGTTCCTCGACGGTCATGCGCGGGTTGAGCGCGGCCATCGGGTTCTGGAAAATCATCTGGGTTGCGAGACCGAGTTCGTGTCGCTCGCTGCCCGACATAGCGTTCCGGTCGACACCCTTCCAGAAAACTTTGCCGTCGCTCGGGGCGTTGATCCCGGCGATGACGCGGCCGAGTGTCGACTTACCGCAACCGCTCTCGCCGACGAGGCCCACGACCTCGCCGCTGCGGATGGCCAGGCTGACGTCATCCAGCGCGTGCACGATAGGCGCGGGCTTTGCGAGCCTGAGCTTGAGTGCGATCTTGGCCGCGAGATCCGGCTTTGGACCGAAACGCTGTGAGACATTTCGTGCTTCGATGAGAGGGTTCCGGTCGACGGCGTCTGGACCGGGGAGCCTTCGATCATGGGCGCGTTTGTCACCGTCATCATACGGTCTCTTTCGTTACGGGATGGATGCAGCGGAGGGAGCGGTCGTCTTCCGGCATGAGGGCGGGCATGACGAGACAGCCGTCCGTCGCGCGATCGCACCGCGTGCGGAAGCTGCAGCCCTGGGGCAGCCGATTGATCGCGGGCGTCATGCCGCGGATCTGGCGCAACGGCTCGCCGCGCCGGTTCTGCGACGGAACCGATGCGATCAGCCCGGCGGTATAGGGATGATGCGGGTCGCTCAGCACCTTGGTAACCGGGCCGGTTTCGACCAGGCGGCCGGCATACATGACGGCGATATCGTCCGCGAGCCTCGAAACAATCGCGAGATCGTGGGTGATCCAGATCACTGCGGTGTTGGATTCCTCGGTGAGCTTCTGGAATTCCGAGATGATCTGGCTCTGGATCGTCACGTCGAGTGCCGTCGTCGGCTCGTCGGCGATGATGAGGTCCGGTCTGTGCAGAAGCGCGATGGCGATCGCGACGCGCTGGCGCATGCCGCCGGAAAACTGGTGCGGATAGGCGGCCAGCCGCTCCTCGGGGCTCGGAATGCCGACGATGGCAAGCGCATCGCGAGATCTCTGGCGGGCTACGTCCTTGGACACGCTGTCATGCGCCCGGACAGCTTCGACCATCTGGGTACCGATGGTCAGCACCGGGTTGAGCGTCATCATCGGGTCCTGGAAGACCATGGCGATACGCTTGCCGCGCAGCTGCCGCATCTTCTCGTCGGAGCAGTTCGAGATGTCGGTGCCGTCGAAGATTACCCGGCCGCCGGCGATGCGTCCCGGCTTTTCGAGCAGCCGCATGATCGAGAATCCGGTCACCGACTTGCCCGATCCGGATTCGCCGACGAGACCGAGCACCTTGCCGCGCTCGACCGTAAAGGAGATGTCATTGACGGCCCGCAGTCCCGGCTGCCCTTTACTGCCGCCGAATTCGGTGACGAGATTTTCTATTTTGAGCAGGGCGGTCATGACATGTTCCTCGGATTGAGGACATCGCGGAGCCGGTCACCGACGAGATTGATCGCCACGATCGTGACCAGAAGCGCGATGCCGGGGAAGAAGCTGATCCAGTAGAGGCCGGTCAGAAGATACTGGTAGCCGGTCGAGATCAGCATGCCGAGGGACGGTTCCGTGACGGATGCGCCGAGCCCGAGAAAGGAAAGCGTTGCTTCCAGCCCGATCGCCCGCGCCACCTGCATGGTCGCGATGACGATGACGGGCGCCAGACAGTTCGGCAAAAGATGCTTGAACAGGATGCGCCAGCCGGGAAGCCGCAGCATGCGCGCCGCCTCGACATATTCCTTCTCTCGCTCGACCAGCGCCGTGCCGCGGACGGTGCGGGCATAGGTCGCCCATTCGGCGATGATCAGTGCGATGACGACATTGGTGACGCCTTTGCCGAGAATGGCGAGCATCATCAGCGCCATAAGGATGGTCGGAAAGGAGAGCTGCAGGTCAACGAGCCGCATGATCACCGTCTCGGTGCGCTTGCCCATATAGGCGGCGAACAGGCCGGCGGTGGTGCCGATGATCGCGGCCGCGAAGGCCGAAAGCACGCCGACCAACAGCGAGGTTCGCAGGCCGTAGAGGATGCCGGAAAGGATGTCGCGCCCCTGGCTGTCGGTGCCGAGGTGATAGACGAGGCCGGTCATCGATTCCGAGCCCGGAGGCAGACGTCCGTCCATGATGTCGAGCTGCATCAGGTCATAGGGATTCTGCGGCGAAATCCAGGGCGCCAGCAGCGCCAAGCAACAGATGACGATCAGAGTGACTAAGCCGATGGCGGCGGCAGGTGAGCGGAAGAATTCCGAAATGCCCTTGGCAAGGCGGCCGGGACCGGCATCCGGAACGCTGCTATCTTGCGCATTTGGTTCAGCCATGAATCAAGCCTTTGCGTCAAGCCGGATCCGTGGATCCAGGATGGTGTAACAGATGTCGATGATGAAGTTCAGTACGACGAAGAGTACGACCATCATCATCAGGTAGGCGACGATGACGGGGCGATCGAGAACGTTGATGGAGTCAATGATGAGCTTGCCCATGCCCGGCCATGCGAAAATGCTCTCGGTCACGACGGAGAAGGCGATCAGCGAGCAGAATTCCAGGCCGATAATGGTAACGACCGGGATCATCAGGTTTTTTAGCACATGCACTGCGATCACCCGGCGCTCCCGCAGGCCCTTGGCGCGGGCGAACTTGACATAATCCTGGGGCAGGACCTCCTGCACGCCGGCCCGGGTGAGCCGCATGATGAGAGAGGTCTTGAACAGTGCGAGATTGAAGGCAGGAAGCAGGAGATGCCTGAGACCTTCGCCGGTGAGAAACGACCATTGGGCGCCGAACAATTCGAGGGTCGGGCCGCGGCCGTTGGTCGGCAGCCAGCCGAGCTCGACCGAAAACACCATGATCAGCATAAGGCCCACCCAGAATGTCGGCAGCGAGAAACCGAGGATCGAGCCGGACATGATCAGTTTGGACGATACGCGATTTGGATAGAGCCCGGCGTAAAGGCCGAGCGGCAGGCCGAAAACGATCGCGATCCCGAGCGCGGTGATAGCCAGCTCCAGCGTTGCCGGAAGGCGCTCGAGGATGAGGCCGAGCGCCGGGCGGCCATAGACGAAGCTGTTGCCGAAATCCCCTGCAGCAACCCCTGCAGAAACAGCAAATACTGCTTCCACAACGGCTGGTCGAGCCCGTAATGGGCAATGACCAGAGCGCGTTCCGCCTGGTTGGCATCTGGATTGATGAGGATATCGACCGGATTGCCGATCACGCTCACGCCGATAAAGACGATGATCGTCATCGCCACGATGACGAACAGAGCCTGTATCAAGCGCCTGATGATGGAAGTAACCATGGAACCTTTCCCTAAGCGACGGAGATCGCCATTCCGTCGCGTTGCGGATCGGCGGCACCCTTGGAGATGCCGTTGTCGATCTTGATCGCATGAACCGCCGCGAAGGCATAAGTCTGCGGCGACCGTGCTACATTGTAGCCCTGCGCCTTCAACTCGTCTTCGACAGAGTGGCGGATGCGGTTGCAGATGTCGATCGTATTCGACACGCCGACTATCCTTGGCGCCGAGACCGCTTCGAGCACGGACATGTCGAAGTCGATCATGTTCATCAGGCACTGGGCGACCGCAGGCGCGATATAACTGCCGCCGGGCGCGCCAATTACGATGTTGGGCTTGCCATCCCTGAACACGATCGTCGGCGCCGCAGAGCTCGGCCGGCGCTTGCCGGGTGCGATGGAGCCCGGTTTGCCGGGGACCGGATTGAAGCGGCTCATCGTGCCGTTATACATGAAGCCCAGGCCGTCGGTGATCGCACCGGACGGGCTGCCGAGCGTATGGGTCATCGCGACGGCGTTGCCATCCTTGTCAATGACCGAGATATGCGTAGTTTCGCGCTGCGAACGATCGAGCCGATCGACATTGGCGATCTCGCCCGCCTTGATCGCAAGCGCGTGCATTTCGGCATGTTCCCTCGACAGGAGCTCCGCGTAGGGGACGTCGACATAGGTCGGGTCGCCCATATGGGCATCCTTGTCGATCGTCATGCGCTTCATGGCTTCGAAAAGGATGCGAACATGCTCGGCGCTGGAATGCCGCATGGCACCGACATCGAACTGTTCCATGATGTGGAGGAATTCCAGCATCGGAAAGCCTGAGCCCGGAGGAGGAGGTGGCGATGCGGTTGCCGCGATATTCGCCCCAGACGGGAGCAACGCGCGACAGTTCGTATTTCGCCAGATCTTCCCGATCGATCAGGCCGCCATTGGCCTTGAAGTCGGCAGCGATCTGCTCGGCCAGTTCGCCATGATAGAAGATGTCGGACCCGCCGCTTTGCGCGATACGCTCGAGCGTGTCGCCCATATCCTTGTTGACGAGCAGTTCGCCGACATTCCTGAGTGTTCCGTCCTCGTGGAAATACACATGGCGGCCGGTCTTCGAAAAGCGCAGCTTGTCGAGCGTGTTGGCAAAACCGTCGCCCGACTGGTCCTTGGCCCAGTACCAGTGCATGTGGTTGCGGATCATGAAGCCGTTACGGGCGAGGCGAACGGCCGGCTTGATGAGGTCGGCCCAGTCGAACGTGCCGTAGTCGCGCAAGGCCGTCTCGTAGCCCTTTAGCGATCCCGGCGTGCAGACGGCGTGGTAACCGATGTCCGAGATGTTGCCTTCCAGCACATAGCCGAAACCATCGCGGCTCTGGTGCTTGATCTTGTCGAGCCACATGTCCGGCGTCGCCTTGAGCGAAGCCCGGGCATAGAATTCGAGGATCTCGTGCACGCCTTTCTTCGGCATGTAGGCGTGCATCGAGCCAAAGCCACCGATACCGGCCATCTGCGGATCGACGACGCCCTGGACGAAGGCGCAGGCAAGCGCCGCATCGATGGCGTTGCCACCGCGTTCGAGGACTTCGGCACCGGCTTCGACGGCTTCCGGCTGGGGGCTACAATCGTTGCATTCGTCATTTGGCGCGGCGGTCCTTGAGTACCTTGGCAAGGAAGGCCTTGACGTGGCCGAGCACCTTCACCCTGTCGTGGGAGACGCCCTTGACGGCATCAAACGTGACATTGACGCCCGCATCACGGAACGACTTCGCGAGTGTGGCAAGGCGCTCGGGGCGGGTATTGCCCGCGTCGTTTGCGCCTTCCATATAGTATTTGCCACCAGGCTTGTGGGTGATTTCCCAGGTTTCCAGATCGGCATCGCCGACGACCATCTGAACTGGAATTCTCGCCAGTTCCTGCGGCTGGAACGGCTTGCCGAAGCGAGCTTCCAGATCACGGATGCCGACCCACCAGTCGCGGTTCGGATCGAGCAGGGTGACGGAGCCCGGCGCGCCGATCGAGGCAGCCCAGAGCTTTTCCGGGTGCAGGATTGCGAAACGGTGGCTGAAATGACCGCCGCCCGAGAAGCCAAAGATGGCGAATTTCGACCAGTCCTGCTGGTATTTCTCGGCCATTTCCTCGACCATGGCGATCACGACCTGATCGTACCGGATGTCGCCTTCCTCGAGGAATTTGTAGCCGGAGCGCGCGCCGTCACCCAGAACGCCGACCGGGAAGATCGGACACAGGATGGCGCAGTCATTGTAAAGGCCGAATTCGGCAAAGCCGTCGCGGAAGTCGAGGGCGGACGTGCGGCCGGTACCGTGAACCGCGACGAGCAGATCAAGCTTGCGGCCGTCGGCAGCGGTCGGCGGAACATAAAGAACCATGTGAAGACGGGGATCGACCTTGGAGGCGAAGATCGCCGTGTGGCCATAGTCATAGATGGCCTTCGCCCGAGCGATGGCTTCGCCCGTTTCGAGTTCCTGCATGAATTTCTCCTGGGGAAATGGGGAGGGGCTGCAATCGCGCAGCCCCGGTATCGAATATTACTTGGCCGGCTTTACTTCGTAGGCGAGCGTGTACTTGTCGCCGCGCGGCGTGTAGGACACAGTCTTCTTGGCGCCGAGCACGACGTTTTCGTAATGCATCGGAAGAAGCCAGAGGTTGTCGAAGGTCTGCGTCGAGAGTTCCTGAAGCAGTGGCGTGCGCTCGGCTTCGTCTAGCGTCGAGCTGGCCTTGGCGAGAACCTCGTCGATCTTCGGATCGGAGACGCCGCCGCCATTGTAGCGACCGGTGCCCTTCTTCTCGTCGCGGCTGGCCACGAGGGCGACCGTCGGATTGGTCGTTTCGCCGGTATTGACGCCCCAGGAGCCGAGATAGACGCTATAGGTGCCCTTCGAATAGGCCTCCGAATACATCGACCACGGCATGACCTCGACCTTCGTCTTGATGCCAATGCGGGTGAACATCTGGCCGACGGCCTGCAGCACTTCCGCGTCCTTGACGTAGCGGCCGGACGGGCCGTGCAGGGTGAGGCTGAAGCCATCCGGGTAACCGGCTTCCGCGAGAAGCGCCTTGGCTGCCGCCGGATCGTATTTGACGGCTTCCACCTTGTCGGAATGACCGGCGTACCCTTCGGCAACGAACTGGTCGGCGACGGTACCGTTCTTCTGCATGACGCGATCGACGATCGCCGGGCGGTTGATCGACATCAGCATCGCCTTGCGGACGCGCAGGTCCTTTAGCGGGTTCTTGTCGAGATCCGAGCCATCGGCCGCCTTGACGAAGGGCGACACGTCGCGGCTGACGTCCATGCCCATGTAGACGAAGCGTGAAGACTGGCCATTGACGATCTGCAGGCTATCGCTCGATTCAACGCGCGCCATGCCGTCGGCCGGCAGGGTTTCGATGATGTCGATCTCGTTGGAGAGAAGCGATGCTAGACGCGCGCCGTCATCGGGCAGGAAGCGAAGGGTGACGTTCGACCAGTGCGACGGACCTGCGAAATAGCTGTCGTTGCGCTTCACCGTCAGGTTGCTGCCCGGCTGATAGGAAACGAAGGAATAGGCGCCGGTACCGATCGCACACTTGCCGTTGTCGAAATCCGTAACTGGAGCGTCCTTACAGTCGGCGCTGATGATGCGGATGCGGCTGACGGAATTGAGCAGGAGCGGATCCGGCACCTTCGTCTCGATGACGACCGTCAGCGGGTCCTTGGCCGTGGCGTTGGCGATGTTTCGGGTGTAGGAGGCAAAGCCCTGGCTCGGCTTGTCTCGGGCACGCAGCAACGAAGCGATGACATCATCGGCATTGAACTCGCTGCCGTCGTGGAATTTGACGCCCTCGCGCAGCTTGAATTCCCAATGGGTCGGATCGACGGCCTTCCATTCGGTGGCCAGTTCCGGCGCGTTGGAAGACGTGCCTGTGAGGTTGATCAGGCTGTCCCAGATGTGGCGCGAGGTGGCGTTGTTCGGCGCCGAGCTGTCCTCGTGCGGGTCCAGCGTGGTCGGCGTCGTCGACATGCCGATCGTCAGCGGCGCTTCCTGCGCCGCGAGCATTGCAGGAATAGCAATCGTGCCGAGCAGCGTGATCGCTGCCCGCTTCAATATATTTGCGGCCATTTTCTCAATCCCAGTTTAGCGTTCTTTCGCCGACCTCGTGCGGGGGTCGGACGAGTGGGTTCCCATCCACTCCTGACCGAAATTGGTAAAGGCTGCCAAACGGGGCTGTCAAACAGAAATCTGGAGTGTTACGTTAGTCGTAACAGGCTTCATGCCTATTTCCGCTCCAATGTCAGGACAAGAAAGTTCGCCAGGTGGACGATAATTCAACAGAAAAAAACAATATCGTACAGGCTGTTGACGTCTGTATAGACGTACTGCTCGATGTTGCCAAAAATCCTGACATAAGGCTGACGGAGATTGCGCTTAATATCGGCGAGACCAAACCAAGAATTTTGCGCATGTTACGCACAATGGAACGGCGCGGCCTCATCCGAAAGAGCGATACCGGGAGCTATCGTCTCGGCACAACAGCGATCGTACTCGGCACGGCCGCATCGACCCAGGTCGATCTGGTGCGCATTGCCAATCCGATCCTGGAAGAACTCGGGCAGAAAGCGAACGAAACCACCCAACTGCGCATCATTGACAATGGCGAATCACTTTGCATCGCCAAGTTCGAGCCAATGCGCGATCTGCGAGTGCAGGCGATGATTGGTCGTCGGAGGCCGCTTACCGCTGGCTCTTATAAGGTGCTTCTCGCCTATCTCCAGCCGCAGGTTCAGCAACAAATGATTCCGGAGGTTCTTCCGAAACTCACCAAGCAGACTATCACGGACCGAAACAAGCTGATCGTCGAGCTTGAAAAGATCAGGCGTCAAGGTTTTTGCGTGAGTTTTGGAGAGGTAAGCGAGCAACTCGTCTCTGTATCAGTGCCGGTTCTGGCCTTTGATGGCTCTGTCATTGCCGCAGTGAACGTTGGCGCACCGGCATTCCGCACACAAAGGAGCGATGTGGATCGCTTTATCGTTTTGCTCAAAGATGCATCCAGCAAGATTTCCGCCCGGCTTGGGTGGTAGTCAGCTAACACCGGACCATGTGCAAACCATGACCAAGGCCTAAGCAGCGAGGAGCTTACCGCGTCACCGGTCAATAGGTATCCTTTCAGGCACTACTATCGACAGGAGGGTTGAGCCGACTAAGGCGTTCGAGAGAGCAATGCGGCGCCCAGTTCGTGATCGCTGACGGACTTGTCAAAGTCCATGCCGCAGGCGTGAACCCGATCGACTGGAAAATCCGTGGCGGCGCGGGCCAGCGGATGGGGATGACCTTGCCGATCCATCTCGGCGGTGAATTCGTCGGGACGATCGAAACGCTGGGCTCCGGTGTCACCGGCTTTGAGGTGGGGGAAGCTATCTACGGCATGGTTCATACCGGCGCTTTCGCCGAGTATGTCATCGTGAAAGCCGAGAACGCGGCACGCATTCCCTCGAACCTCGATATGGAAAAAGCGGCGGCGCTGCCGCTGGCCGGCACAACAGCATGGCAAGCTCTCTACGACAAGGCTGGTCTCGCATCTGGGCAGCGTTTGTTCATCACCAACGGCTCGGGCAGCGTCGGCTCACTTGCTGTGCAATTCGCCAAGGCGACGGGCGCTCATGTCACCGCGATGGCGTCCGGGCGCAACGAGGAGCTTGTCCGCCAGCTGGGTGCCGACGAGTTCATTGACTACAAAACCCAGACTTTTGAGCAGATCGCGCAAAACATGGATATCGTGTTCGATACGGTGGGCGGGGAGACGTTTCAGCGGGCGTTCCGCACGCTGAAGAAAAACGGCATGATGGTGACGATCGTAGCTTTTCCTGAAGACGAGGCCGAACGCTTTGGTGTCCGGGTGGAACGATCATTTACTGTGCCAAGTGCAATGGCTTTGGAAGCCATTACGCAACTGGTCGAGGCCGGCAAGGTCGTGCCGCAGGTCGACAGCGTGTTCCCGTTCGCGGACGTCAAGCAGGCGCTGGAGCGGTCCGAAAGCGGGTGCGCGCGAGGCAAGATTATCCTCCGCATGGCCGAGTAGTTCTCAGTTCGCCCAATGCGCGGCTGATAGGCCTGCGACGGCGTCTTGCATGCTGTGTCACCTCCCTCATAGAGCGAGAAATACAGGGGTGGCGACACGCATGCTGGACCCATAGCGAGAAGAGCGTAGTGTAGTGACACTGTCACCAACCGATATCGTAGGCGGTGACGGCTGAGAGTTACTATGTGCTCCCGCCTGCATAAGGAGGGATGCGATATGAGCCGCTTTCCCAGTCGAAATTTGCAGGAAGTCCTCGAAGATCGCGCGACGTTGTATAGCGGGAGCAAAGCTGTTCGCGCCGACCTCGTCGCCCGCACGCTGCTTGCAATACCTGAAATCGAAGTTGGTTTAGCTTCCAATGTTGAGGAAGATCTTTTCCTGTTGATGGATAGGCTGGCGACAGACGACGAACGCCAGTGCGGCATCGCTTGAGGTCGGATGATGGGCTTCAAGTTGAGAGCGTTACGATCGTCCCAACCCGCGCGCGCTAGCAGCCGCACCTAAGGCGCCAGACATTCATCGCAGATGCCACATCCGTCTTCGTCCATCGCGGATTTTGGACGCCTGTGGCGACAGCAGACGCAAACGACGGTTTCGTCTTCGCACATTCGCTCGGGCGGCAACAGTTCGATGTCACTTTCCATATGCTTGCCGGTGATGTAGTCATCCATGCCTGTACTCCCGAGGCCATATCCGGGCACCGAGATAGGTGTCCAAATGTTCGCCGCAAGACATGCCCCATATCGTTAGAAAAATTTCTGGAGAGGGTCTTGAACAGCGAAATTCTAGAAACCAAATCGTTCGGCGCCGGCCGCCCAGTGCGGGGTCGGCGGATGTGGGAAGCGGTGGATTCTGCTTCCTTCCATGTTGCTTTACGGAGGATATGGTTGTGAGAACTGAACTTGACTTTGCACCCCTTTATCGCTCGAGCATCGGCTTCGACCGAGTCTTCAATCTGCTCAGCAATACGCAGCGTCTCAGCGCAATCGACACCTGGCCCGCCTACGACATCGTCAAGACCGGTGAGGACGACTATCGCATCACGATGGCGGTGGCCGGATTTGGCGACGGTGACCTGGACATCACACAGGAACGCAACGTCCTTATTATCAAAGGCGGCAAAGCTGAAGAGTTGCAGGGCGAATATCTACACCGCGGCATCGCTGGTCGTTCCTTTGAGCGCACGTTTGAACTTGCAGACCATGTGAGGGTGGAGGGCGCCGACCTGAAAAACGGTCTGCTGACCATCAGTCTCAAGCGCGAAGTGCCAGAGGCGATGAAGCCGCGGAAGATCGAGATTGGCCTTGCTTCAGCCACGAATGAGCCGCTGCGGTTGGAGACCGACCGTCAGGTCGCTTAACCGAACTCTCGGTCGTGTCGACATCACGCCCATTCCTCATAGCTTTCGGGGCTTGAATGGCTGATGTCGACCCCGTGTGGCCGGCCCTACCTGGGGCCGGCTCAGCAAGCGGGCGCAAAAGGAGGTAGAAAGATGCTTGCTCTGTTCGACAAACCGCTCTACGCGCAGCGCCGGTATTTCGTTCAGGAGATCACCGGCCTGGATGATGTCTTCGATTTCCTCGACGAGTGGCCGCAAGAAAGACGACATCTCGCCTACGACACCCTTCTTAGATACTGCCGCGAGGCGGCGGGCGGCCATTGGCCGATCGACGCAGTTCGCGAGAACCTTCTAGTGTTTTTGAAACAGAACGGCAAGCTCGCCGAACTTGCGGATGTGCCGCCGCACCTTCGCCGTGACACGAGCGCTGAAATCGGTGGAATGTAACGGCTTTCACTGCTGAGAGCATTGTCCGAGCCGTACAGCTGAATCTGTTTTGGCCAGTTGCCCAGTGAGATGGAGCAGGTTGGCAGAGATGGCGATATCAGTCGGCATCTCTCACGATGCCGTCCCCTCCCTGTGTCTCGATCAAGAGACCAGCCTGTGGGTCGGTCGCATCAACCTGCGCGCTATGAGCCTGCCGCAGGGATCTACTCCATCTTGCCCGCTGCGTGACGAGAGCGTTGTAGCGGGATCGGAGGTCTGACATCTCGATCTCGCCAAGTATCCAAAGTTCTACCGAAGTCAGAAACTTGGGATCCTCGTCAATCGGCATTCCTCTGGCCAACGCTTTCTGGCGGGCCCGCTCGAAGAGCATCCGTCGTTTTTCATTGTCGATTGTCAACTCAGCAATTCCCAAAGATGTCGGCGAGGCTAGAGAAACACTGAGATGCCCTCGGTGTTGACAACATAGATGAACTCGTCCCAAGCTTCCTGATCGGAAGCGAATGTTTCATTCCAGTCTGTGGCCTGCTCCTCTAGGCTCGTTACTTCCATACGCCAAGCGGCACTGCCTGAGGGTCTGAAGATTTCCACGATGACGGTAGTGCCGTTGTCGGTGTAGCGGCCGGAGAGCTGAGAACGTTCGCGCGAGAGTTGGTCTACCGAGTCCATAGGAGCCTGCTGATCGATGAATGGGCACGGATTATCGCGAGTGTTTCGATAGGCTACAAGCGGGCGTGCGCAATCAAAAGCCGAACAGAGCTTCAGGTTCGAGAATCGGCCGGCATGGGAGGCACCATCGGTTCAAGGCATGGAAACCTAGTTTGGCACTGATCTCCCTCTTGGCTGATCAGGCGATCACAGCCCATCGCCGCCATGCGCCGCAGCCTCGCGAACGTCATCCCTGCTCCGTGCTTTCGAACGAGCATTTTTCGTTCAAGTGTGTCGGTGCGCCCGCACGCGCGGCACTCGACGGTAATTAAAGGCGCCTTCACCTGACGGAGGGTCGCGCTGAGGTCGAGAGCTCCATTTTCTTTCCGATTCACGCGTTTTCAAGCCTCGTGTTCACAGGGGAGCGAGCCTCCCAAAATTTTCTTTAAGCTACCGGTCCGCTCGTCTCTGTTTCTAGCAAGCTGATTCCCAACGAGAATCCGCGAGATCGCTAAAATTATGAGACTCTATTCCTATTTTTGAGCCGCTTGACTCTTTCGCTCTAACGGAACAGATACAGAACATCAACTGTTCTGGCGGCATGACGTCGCCTTGTTTCCAATCAACGCGAACCGGAAGGATTCCGCGACCGATGTCGGCTGTCCGCGCCCAAGTCCTGGCAGATCTGCGCGAGCGCATCTCTTCGATCGAAGGGGAAGGCGCCAAGAAGGCCGGCTGCCTGCCATTCGGCGTGGCAGAAATCGACGCAATCTTGCCGGGCGGTGGCTTGGCGCACGGGGCTCTCCACGAGTTCGCCGGCGGTGGATCGGGAACGGTCGATGGAGCTGCAGCAGCATTGTTTGCAGCCGGCATTGCCGCCCGCACCAAGGGCCAGATCGTCTGGTGTCTAACCCGGCCAGATCTGTTCTTTCCGGCACTGGCTCAGGCCGGGCTTCATCCCAAGCGGGTGATCTTTGTCGAAAGCGACAAGGAGGAGGATGTCGCTGCGAGCATGGAGGAGGCGCTGTCTTATGGCGGTCTTGGAGCGGTCGTCGGCGAGATGGTCAGGCTGCCGATGGTCGTCAGCCGGCGCCTTCAACTTGTGGCGGAGCGAACCGGGACCATCGCTCTCGTTGTGCGGCGTTGGCGCCGGCAAACCGAAGCGAATGATTTCGGTCAGCCGACGGCGGCGATGACGCGCTGGCGGGTGAGTGTCTTGCCATCAGAGGCGCTTCCGGTTCCCGGGATCGGGCGGCCAAGATGGTTTCTGGAATTAATGAGATCGCGTGCGGGCGAGTGTGCTGAGTTTTACGTCGGAGCGTGTGATGACAAGGGTCGTATCCATCTTTCTACCGGATCTGCCGACCGATCGGATCAGGCGGGACGATCCCGCGATACCGGATGACCAGCCGATTGCTGTCATCGCCAGGAGCGGATCGAAACGCTGGGTATCGGCCGCCGATGCCCAGGCAAAGAAGATCGGGGTTCGCGTTGGCATGCCGGCGGCAAAAGCGCAGGCAATCTTCAAAGGGTTGATGCTTGTCAAGGCCGACCCTGTGGCTGATGCACGGGCACTCGACCGGCTCGGCCTCTGGGCGCTTGGGCACTATTCACCGATCGTCGCCGTCGACGGAACCGATGGTCTCGTCCTCGATACGGAAGGTGCCGACCATCTTCAGGGTGGCGAGTTGCCGATGATCACCGGC
This sequence comes from Terrirhizobium terrae, assembly GCF_030323265.1. Classification (GTDB taxonomy): domain Bacteria; phylum Pseudomonadota; class Alphaproteobacteria; order Rhizobiales; family Rhizobiaceae; genus Neorhizobium. The sequence goes on along the minus strand of NZ_CP104991.1, from coordinate 213,701 downwards.
ATCGTGAACATGTTTCGCGCCCGTAAACTCACGGCAAGGGTGGTGATTGCCGACACCTGGGGTGCCGCGCACGCCTGCGTGCGAGCCATCAAACGAGACACGGTCATCGTGCCCCGCGGCGAGATCGTCCGGGCCGTCGAGAAGCTGCCGATCTCTTTGCTCAGGCTGCCGGAAAAGGTCATCGCTGATCTGCGTGTTCTCGGCTTTCAGACAATCGGCGAGCTGTCGGCCACACCCAGAGCGCCTCTGGCGCTGCGCTTCGGACCCGAAGTCGGCCGACGGCTCGATCAGATGTTCGGGCGAATGTCGGACCCGATCGATCCTATCCGTACCGCGGACCTCGTCGAGGTCTCGCGCTCCTTCCAGGAACCGATAGGGGCGGCTGAGACCATCAACAAATATGTTGGCCGGCTGGTCGTGCAGTTGGTCGCTGAACTGGAGAGGCGAGGGCTTGGTGCTCGCCGCACGGACCTGATCGTCCACAAGGTCGACAATACGATCCAGGCAATCCGTGCGGGAACGGCCAGGCCCGCTCGCGACGTGGCTTGGCTGACCAAGCTCTTCAGGGATCGGACCGAAAAGATCGACCCCGGCTTCGGCATCGAGAAGCTGGTCTTGGTCGCTGTATCGGCCGAACCTTTGGCGGAGGAGCAGAGAGCGTCGTCGCTGGTCGAGGAGGAAAACAGCGATATCACGCCGCTGATCGACGTGTTCGCGAACCGTGGGCAACGTGTGTACCGGATGGCACCCTACGTCTCGGACGTACCCGAACGCAGCCTCTGTCGGATCTCCGCAGTGGCGGAGGATATCGATGCAAGCTGGGTCAGTCACTGGCGGCGACCGGTGCGCCTGTTCGACCGACCTGAGCTGATCCAGGCGATCGCGATGATGCCAGACTATCCACCGGCGACGATTACGTGGCGAGGAAAGCGTCATCGCGTGAAACGCGCCGACGGACCGGAGCGCGTGTTCGGCGAATGGTGGAGGCGGCCAAATGAGCTCGAAGCGGTTCGGGACTATTTCGTGATCGAGAACGATGACGGCGAGCGCTTCTGGATCTTTCGGTCCGGCGACGGCGTCGATCCGGAAACGGGATCGCACAAGTGGTTTATGCACGGGATCTTCGCATGAGATACGCCGAGCTCCAGGTCACGACCCATTTCAGCTTCCTGAGAGGCGCATCTTCCGCGCATGAGTTGTTCGAGACCGCCAAGGCGCTCGGCATCGAGGCTCTCGGCGTCGTCGACCGAAATTCCCTTGCCGGGATCGTCCGTGCTCTTGAAGCTTCCCGGGACACGGGCTTGCGTCTTGTCGTCGGATGCCGCCTGGATTTGCAGGACGGCATGTCGGTTCTCGTCTACCCGACCGACAAGGCTGCCTATTCCCGGCTGACGCGATTGATCACGCTGGGCAAGGGCAGGGGTGGCAAGGACAACTGCATCCTCCATGTCGAGGATCTTCCTCTTTATTGCGAAGGCATGATCGGCATTCTCGTGCCCGATCTTCCCGATGATGTCTGCGCCGTTCAAATGCGCAAGGTCTCGGAGATTTTCGGCAGGCGCGCCTATTTGGCTCTCAGCCTGCGCCGTCGGCCGAACGACCAGATGCGGCTGCACGAACTGTCGAATATGGCGGCAAGGCTTAAGGTAAAGACCGTCGTCACCAATGATGTGCTTTTCCACGAGCCGTCCCGGCGGCAGCTTCAGGATATCGTCACCTGCATCCGCAACAACACGACGATCGATGATGTGGGTTTCGACCGCGAACGACACGCCGACCGCTACCTGAAGCCACCGGAAGAAATGGAGCGCCTGTTTTCACGTTACCCGGAAGCACTGGCCCGGACGATGGAAATCGTCGAGCAGTGCAAATTCTCGCTGGAAGAGCTGACCTACGAATATCCCGAGGAGGCCCTGATCGACGGGTTGGATGCTCAGCAGTCGCTGGAGCAATGCGTCCGTGACTGTATTCCGATCCGATATCCGGAAGGATTGCCGCAAAAGGTGCTACGGTCGGTCAGGCACGAGCTCGATCTGATCAAGGAAATGGACTATGCGCCGTATTTCCTGACGGTCTACAGCATTGTCCACTTCGCTCGCAGCCAGGGCATCCTCTGTCAGGGGCGAGGATCGGCTGCGAATTCCGCGATCTGCTACATCCTTGGCATTACGTCGATCGATCCGGAGACCAACGACCTGCTGTTTGAGCGTTTCGTTTCCAAGGAGCGCAACGAGCCGCCGGACATCGATGTCGATTTCGAGCACCAGCGGCGCGAGGAAGTCATCCAGTGGATATACAAGACCTATGGCCGCGACCGCGCAGCGCTGGTCTGCACCGTCACCCGCTACCGGGCGAAAGGCGCCATCAAAGATGTCGGCAAGGCCATGGGCTTGCCCGAGGATGTCACCAAGGCCCTTTCGTCGGGTCTGTGGTCATGGTCGGAAGAGATTACCGAGCGCAATGTCCGCGAGCTGAACCTAAATCCGGACGATTACCGCCTTGTGATGACGCTTCGGCTTGCCCGCGAGCTGATGGGGGCGCCACGGCACCTTGGTCAGCATGTCGGCGGCTTCGTGCTGACGCGCTCGCGCCTCGACGACCTCGTGCCGATCGAGCCGGCAGCCATGGAAGATCGCCAGGTGATCGAATGGGACAAGGACGATGTCGAAGCCTTGAAAATGATGAAGGTCGACGTGCTGGCGCTCGGCATGCTGACCTGTATGCAGAAGGCGTTCGACCTGATCCGGGAGCATAAGGGAGAGGATCTCGATCTCGCCAGGGTCAAGCAGGAGGATAGCGCCACATATGCGATGATCCGCAAGGCCGATACGCTCGGGACGTTCCAGGTCGAGAGCCGGGCGCAAATGTCGATGCTGCCGCGCCTGAAGCCCAGAACCTTCTACGACCTCGTCGTTCAGGTGGCGATCGTCCGGCCCGGGCCAATCCAGGGGACATGGTTCACCCCTATCTTCGACGCCGTGAGGGCAAGGAACCGGTCGAATATCCGACGCCTGAGCTCGAAGCCGTCCTTGGCAAGACCTTGGGCGTGCCACTGTTTCAGGAATCGGCAATGAAGGTCGCGATGGTCTGCGCCGGGTTTACGGCGGGCGAAGCCGACCAGCTGCGCAAGTCGATGGCGACGTTCAAGTTCACCGGGGGCGTCTCCCGGTTCCAGGCCAAGCTGATCGACGGCATGATCAATAACGGTTACACGCGCGAATTCGCCGAGAGGACGTTCAAGCAGCTGGAAGGCTTTGGCTCCTACGGCTTCCCGGAGAGCCATGCAGCCTCGTTCGCCCTCATCGCCTATGCCTCCTGCTTCATCAAATGCCACTTTCCGGATGCCTTCGCGGCCGCGCTGATGAACTCGCTTCCCATGGGCTTTTACGCGCCGGCACAGATCATCGGCGATGCCCGCAAACATGGCGTCGAGGTTCGTCCGATCTCTGTGCAGCATTCGCGATGGGACTGCACGCTTGAGGAAATTCCAGGCACTGACCGGCACGCCATCCGACTCGGGATGCGGCAAGTTGCCGGCCTCGCGGTTGCGGATGCCGCAAGGATCGTCGCCGCGCGGATGGAGCAGCCGTTCGAAAGCGTCGATGATGTCTGGCGGCGATCAGAGGTGCCGGCCGAGGCGCTTGTCCAGCTCGCCGAGGCCGACGCGTTCCGTCCGGCGTTTGGCTTGGAAAGGCGTGATGCGCTCTGGGCGATCAAGGCCCTTCGTGACGAGCCGCTTCCGCTGTTTGCGGCGGCCGCCAGCCGAGAGGAGAGGGCCGTGGCCGAGCAGCAGGAACCGGAGGTCACATTGAGGCAAATGACGGAAGGTCACAACGTCGTCGAGGATTATGCCCATGTCGGGCTGACGCTCAGGGACCACCCGATATCCTTCCTCCGCAGGGATCTCTCGGCTCGCCGGATCGTCACCTGCGCTGACGCAATGAATGCCCGCGACAAGAGTTTCGTCTGCACCGCCGGTCTCGTGCTGGTCCGTCAGAAACCGGGCAGCGCCAAAGGCGTGATGTTCATCACCATCGAGGATGAGACTGGCATCGCCAATATCGTCGTGTGGCCAAGCCTGTTCGAAAAGCGACGACGGGTCGTGCTCGGTGCCAGCATGATGGCGATCCACGGCAAGATCCAGCGCGAGGGCGAGGTCGTTCATCTGATTGCAAGGCAGCTCGAGGACTTGTCCGGAGATCTGTCGGCACTGGCTGATCGCGATGTGGAGTTCAAGAATTCAACGGGGAGGGGGATGAATTCGCCCATGGTTCACCGGGCGGTGGGGATGCCCGGGATCGGCCGAAACCAAACAAGGTTCGCGATATTTTCGTGCCGGATCTTCACATCGATACGCTGAAGGTGAAGAGCAGGAATTTCCACTGAAACAAAACGTCCAAATACATCGACGCAAATGATTTCATTGGACTGGATGCTCCTCCCAAAGCAACCAGTCCAATGAGAGCCTCGGAAGGCAAGAGCCACGTCCAGGCCTGGTGAACCTAAGCGGTTGTAGCGCGCTGTCAAGCACACCAACGGCCCGCTGGCGCCCACTGACGCTGGAACAATGAGAGCTTGGTCCTGTTCTCGTGTCAGACACAGGAAGGGAAACACATGGGCAAGCTCGCAGACGACTTCATCACCGCGCTTCATCAGCTTGAGGAAACATCGGACGTCAATGGCATTACCGCGCTCTTTTCTGACAACGCGGTTCTATCAAATCCACTGGCAGTTCATGACGCAGAAGATGGCGGAGCTGCGAAAGCTTTCTGGACGGCATATCGTGCGCCGTTCGAGAAAATATCTTCCGAGTTCGTCAACCTCGCGGAAGGCGATAGCAGCGCGATGTTGGAATGGCGAAGCGACGGAACACTTCGGGGGCAGGCCGTTTCCTATAGCGGTGTCAGCGTTCTCGAATTTGCAGACGATCGGATAACGTCCTTTAGGGCATATTTCGATCCCCGCGAACTTGTGGCCCATGTCGGAAGTCCGCAAACATCCGAGGATATGACGCCGAGCGATGTCGAACCAGCCAGCCAAGAGAGCCAGTAAGAGACGGTGGAACATTTCCGCTTTAGCTGGGTTCGTTTTACGAGGTCGCGGCGTGACATTGGACACGACGGAGACGGTGAACGCATCGGTTTTTTCGATTTCTCGATGCGGGCAACGAAGCGCCAGGCGAGCACCTAACCTGTCCGCCGCGATCCTCAACCTCTTGAAGCCACCTGCACTCATCCGGCGAACCTACGTCTACAGTGGGTTGATCTCCGGTTTCCCGGCGAACCTCGACGAGTTCACGTCTCGCGAGACCCGATGATACTCAAATACGCCGTCAATATTCTGTTTCTCGAGGAGCTCCTTTGCGCGCGCCACTTGTTGATGGCTCGAGCCACTCCTTATAGGCCGCCGGATCGAGAATTGCGGGCTGCCTGTCGTGCAGCCGGGTCATCGGTTCTGCCGCGGGCATGGTGATTATGGTACAACTTGTGATGCCGAGTTTCTCGTTATGCGGCCCAAGGTCCGGCAAAAGAGAAGGGCTGCCGCCGGGCTGGGTGATGAGCCATGGATCTTTCTTGCCGTCATCCTGATTGACGGTCCATTCGTAGAACCCATCGGCCGGCATCAGGCATCGCTTAGATTTAAACGCATCTCGAAACGCCGGCGATGTTCCGATCGTCTCGATGCGGGCATTGAACATCGCACCCTTGGGCAGCTCCTTCGCCCAAAATGGCACCAGCCACCATCGCGCGTTCTGTGCTACCTGTTTGCCCTTGACGTCGTTATGAACGATCAGAACATCCTGCGTCGGGGAAATGTCATATCGAGGCTGGGTGTTGCGTCCGCGCTCCTGGGCGAGGTCTAGGTCGTACAGATCCAGAAAGGCTGGCCACTCATGCTCGAACGTAAATCTGCCGCACATCGGATCATCGTCTCCTGAGGATCGAGAGGTCGCGATCGACGTCGCGGTTCGCAATCAACCCTAGCATCAAATGATCGGCAAGCTCGACCATGGCCGCGGCAACTTCTCCGGTTTCCCGCCAGCTTCGACAGCTGCCATGGCCACATCGACGAATGCTCCAGCCATCGCTTCCTGACATTGCAGAAAACGATCCGGGTGCTTGTCAGTCTTGGGCGCGGCTATACGATTCATACCTAAGACATGTGGCTTGCTCGCCTTCGGTCAAGATACTGGAAGAATGCAAGCACTGAGGCGGTTCGCGCGGAACATTTCAACCTTTGATCTGGTTCGTCACGGACAGAGGAGATTTGATATGACCGAGCCAAAAGGCCACCCCGAACAGGATCCTGCCGAAGGTTCGCGTGAGACGATTGAGCGCGACCTGCAGAGGCAAGACAGTAAAGATAAGTCCCCAAAGAACACGTCTGAAGGGCGGCCCTCAGGAGACGATGCGGGCGCCGAGGCAGTCGAGCCATCACTAGGAGGGTAATCGCACCCCGGGGCAACCGGATGAGGTAGAGGAGAGGAAGCCGTATGACGGACGTTAGCCGGACGAACAGAAGAGTTTTACGACTTGTGGCAATCGCGGTGACTGTTGCGATCGCGGCCATTTTAGGAAGTTATCTCATTGGCCCAGCCACCAATCCTCGCACAACATCGACCGTTTCGGCGCCCGCACAAGGCGAACCTGAGAACTTGGCGGCACCAGCCAACCCCTCAGGTGGGTCAGAATCCCTAATGACTAAGCGTGCAATGCTTCGAACCATTCTCGGTAGGGCGTTTTCTTTGCGAGTTTGCGATTGTAGTCAGGTGCGCCATCCGTCCACCACACCGGACCGCGCTCGCCTCACGCCGTTTTCGCGGCATCAACGTGACTTCGGGCAGCAGCTTTTGCCTCTGTATCGTCTTTTGCGTCTTTGACCGCCCTGCGCGCATTCATAAGCTCCGAGACGAGCACCTGTCGTTCGTCTTGATTGAGGTTCGGATTGCTCAACCTCCACAGCCGCCCTCGCACGACCATGTAACGACCGTCCGGTGTGTGCGGAAACGGTTCACGCTTCGTCACATGCGCCCCTGTGCTCGGGTCGACCGATCGAAAGTCCCTCCAGCGCTTTTCGCGGCAAGGACGTCGCTTTCCCGTACCCAGACCTTTCCATCCATATCCTCACCCCGCCGGATAGCGGACGCCGCCAGGTCGCAGTAGAACTCGGCGTGACGTACGAGCCGCCGCAGCGATTTCTCCGGAGGAGCCGCGGTGGCCTTCATTGCCTCGCATGTGACGATCACCAGCCAGACGGAGGACCCATCGGTAACGGCGATTTGGCCGTTTTCGAAATAGAGGAATGGCGCAGGCTCACACAGCCAGATCTCGGTTTCCTCCCGCATGTCAGCCTGCCTTCTTTTTCTTGAGATCTGCCTCGACGCTCTTGCGCAGAGCATCCATGATATTGACGACATTCGAGGCAGGACCAGCTTCCGCCTTTTTGCCCTTCGCCGCCTTCCTAGGCTTCAGCTGCTTTTTCTTCTGGGCAATTAGTTTCAACAGGCTTTCCTGGATCGGGTCGCTGACCATATCCGGTGACCAGCGAGCCGTCTTCTGTTTGATCAGCTTCTGCACGAGCGGAACGAGGTCCTTGTCGGCCTCCGCCTCAATCTCCTCGAAGTAATTTTCTTCCGGCCGCACTTCGTCGCCGAAGCGCAGCGACCACAGGACGATGCCATCGTCGCGCGGCTCGAGCACCACCGCGCGCTCCCGGCGACCGATGACAAGTTTCGAGATGCCGACGACCTTGTCGGCCTTCATCGCATCGCGGATGACGGCAAAGGCTTCGTGCCCGACGGGATCGTCCGGCATCAGATAATGGGGTTTTTCGAGAAAAACCCACTCGATGCTATCAGACGGTGCGAACTTCTCGATATCGATTGTCTTGACTGTATCTAGCGCCACCGCATCGAGATCGTCATCGGTGAGGATCACGTAATCGTTTTCGCCGCGTGCGTAGCCCTTGGCTTCATTCTCGTCTTTCACCGGCTTTCCGGTCAATGAGTCGATGTATTGGGAAACGACACGATTGCCGGTCTCCCTGTTCAGCGTATGGAACCGAACCTTTTCCGATTCCGACGTGGCCGGCATCATTGAGACCGGGCAGGTTACAAGCGAGAGTTTCAGGTAGCCTTTCCAATACGGACGGAGTGCCATGATCTTGTTCCCTCACCCTGCCTTGCGCTGCGAGGCAGCTTTCGAAGAGGCAGTCTTCGATGCCGCCCCGCGCGCGGCGCGCTGCCTGCCACCACCCTTGTTGGCGTTGGCCGCAGTGCGTTTCGGTTTGTCGTCGGCGGATTTGCCGAGGCCGGCGCTCTCGCGCAGCGCTGCCAGAAGGTCGTTCGGCTTGGAGACCTCGACCTTCTTGCGCTTCGGCAGAGCCTTACCCTCGATCTTGGCCTTCACCAGTTCGGCGAGCGCTGCCTCGTACCGATCGTCGAAGGCCGCGGGATCGAAGTCGCCTTTCTTCGTAGAAATGATGTGCTTGGCGAGATCCAGCATCTCGCTCTGGGTCTTGATCTTCGGCATGTCCTCGAAGGCTTTTTCGATGAGCGGACCTCATAGTCGTAGTTCAGCGTAGTGGCGATCAGCCCCTTGCCGTGTGGGCGGATGAGAACGGTGCGCATCCGCCGAAACAGGACAGTTCGGGCGATCGCTGCAACTTTCGATCTGCGCATGCCGTCCCTCAGAGCAGCAAAAGCATCCGTTCCCATTTTGTCGGGCGTGAGGTAATACGGCTTGTCGAAATAGACATCGTCCACGTCTGAGCAGGGAATGAAGGCCTCAATCACCAGTGTCTTGTTGCTCTCCGGAATAGTGGCTGCCACCTCATCGGGATCGATGATGATGTATTGGCCACTCTCGACCTCAAAACCCTTGGTCTGGGCTTCCTTCGGCACGGTTTCCTCCGTGTCGCTATCGATGAAGACGCGATTAACTCGGTTTCCAGTGGCTTTATTGATCGTGTTGAAGGTGATCCGGTCCGAAGTTGAAGCGGCCGTGTATAGCGCTACCCCACACGTCACTTCGCCAAACTTGATGAAGCCTTTCCATTGAGCGCGCTGACCGGCCATATCGAACTCCTCGCACAAGACGCAACTTATGCGATTCAACTGCGTCATTCGCGACTCAGTTCCGACTCGAAAAATGAATCATTTTCAATGGCTTGATTCAGTTTTCCACTGCAACCATGAGATTCAAATCAAGCGTCTGGATTCGATGCATCTTTTCGGCCGCGCGCGAGTTGTTCGTTTACCGCAACCGAGGAGAAGGCAGATGTCCAAGCGAGAACTGATCGATACCGGAACCGACAAGCGCTACGTCCGCCGTGACGACAAGGGCCAGTTTAAGGAAAGCGTCGATGTCGGTCGCTCACTCTCCGCCGACAGGCGGCAAAAGGCGAAGTCTGTGGCCAAGCCCGGCGAGGGTGATAAGGGCGATCATCGCCCTGCGAAGGACTGAGGGTGAAACCATGACCAGCATCGCCGGCGACCTTCGCCTCAAACTCGAACAGCTTGTCGATCATTATGTGACTTCGGGATCAAAGGCGCCGGACGTGATTGCGGCGATGGAAACGGAGCTGCAAGACATGCGGCGGGCCTATCATGAAGATCCCGATCCGGCCGATGAGCCAAGCGAAATCGAAGAGCCGGCCAACGACTGGCCGGCGGCGACCTGATGGCGTCCAAGCGGATATGCGATTTTGGCATGGCTGTGCTGTGGTATTGGTTATATTCGAAGCACGGCGGGATGGGGTAGAAGACTTCCAACGAAGCGACGCATCCTCCTCCCGCGAAGCTTCGTCATTCAGGTGACCTACTCCTCCTCCCAAGGGCACCTGACAGAATGGCGGCATCCTCCTCCCAGTCGCTGTTCAGATCTTTCGAAAAGCCTGCCGCACCTCCTCCCGCGGCAGGCTTTTTCGTTTCACGGCTTTTCATTGATGTCGAAGACCGCCGCATTGTCCTGAACCTCGCGAAGACCTTTGTAAGATGCGTGGCGCAAGTTGCCATCATCGGTCCAGCCGCGAAACTCGATTTCGGTGATCAGGGTCGGCTGCGCAAAGACGAGATTTTTGCCCTTGAGTGGCAGGACAGGCTTTTCGTCTTCAGTTTATCAAGTGTCGTTCTGGGGTAGGCCGCATCGCGTTCCTTGAAGCCGGTTTCGACCGAGCCAACATAAACCCAGCCCGATCCGTGGCTCCGGGCAAAGGGTCGCGATCTCTTCAGTTGGAGATGGCCACGAACAAGAGCGGTTCCAAAGGGGTGAAATCGATCTGGGTCTGGTTACACCTGAGACCGCGCCGCAGGATTTACATTCTGCGCATTTATTCAACGAGACCTACGTCTGTGCGATGAGATAGCGCCATCCGGATGCGAGCAGCCAAGCGATTTCGCTCGATGGCTTTTGCGCACCTGATCAGGCGGTGGTTTCGTTTTCCGGTGAGCGCTTTCGCGGTGTAACGGATGTCGCGTTAGCGAAGGTCGGGAGGAAGCGCCGCGTTGTCTTATCGGTCACACGCTTCCTCGCTCTCGTTGATGTTTTGAAAACAACCGGCCTTATCGCTGTGGTTCCAAGTCGGCTGGCAAAACGTGATCCCGGTCTTGTAACCATGGAACCGCCTATTCCCGTCGCGAGTTTTTCCAAGATCTTGGTCTGGCATGATCGGACCCACCGGGACCGTGGGCATCAGTGGTTTAGGTCAATTTTGATCAAGTCGGGTGGTGAGATGCCGCCGGCTGTGGACGCATATTAAATCGGTTCATGGTTCGAGAGCAGAAGCGGCCGCCGGAGCGACCGCTCGTCCCTTTAGAGACCTTCACAACCAAGCTTTGCCAATGTTGCATCGACCCAACCTCTGTCGTTGGCTCCTGCCATGATGTTCGCCATTTGCTTCGTCTCAGCCTCGTGCTTCTTCGTGGCCGCAGCATGGATCGCCGCTACGTCATCGATGGCAATGCTGAGCAGTCCGTCGGCATCACCGCAGACGAGATCACCCGGGTTGATCACCATGCCTGCGATGGAAATGGGAACGTTCACCTCGCCTGGACCGTCTTTGTAAGGACCACGATGAGTAACGCCGGTGGCGAAGACCGGGAACGAGCCGGCCAGAAGTTCGGCGCTATCGCGAATTGCACCATGGATGACGATCCCGCCAAGACCACGCTGGGCAGCGTGCGCGACCATCAGTTCGCCGATGATCGCGTTCGAAAGGTCACCGCCTGCGTCGACGACGACGATGTCGCCGGGCTCTGCGATATCCAACGCCTTGTGGACCATGAGGTTGTCACCGGGCCTTGCCTTGACGGTAATGGCAGGCCCAACCATCGCGCCTCCAGTGTAGTAGGGACGCAGCGCTGCACCGCCTGCCGTCATGCGGCTCATGACGTCGCTCACATTGGCGACAGGAAGCGTACGGAACGCCTCTACCCATTTTACTTCAACCTTCCGCTCGCGCTTGCAAATACGAAAACCAATCATTCCATTCCTCCTTCTGAAATTCTTGCCGATCAAGCGGCTGCAATGAGCTCGCGATTGGCGAGCGCCTGATTGTCGAAGGCGCGGCCTTCGAGAACGTCGATGATATGCTGGGCGCTCTGAACCGACATATTGCGCAGGGCGGAGCGGCTCGCGCCTCCAACATGTGGCGTGGCAATCACATTCGGCAGCGACCACAGTGGGTTGTCCGCAGTAGGTGGTTCGACCTCAAAACTGTCGAGCGCAGCTCCCGCAATCGTCTGCGCCCTCAAGGCATGAATGAGTGCTGCCTCATCGACGACTGCACCGCGCGCCGTATTGACGAGAAAAGCCGTTGGCTTCATCAGCGACAATCGTTCTGCGTTGATCAGATGATGCGTCTGCGGCATAAGCGGGCAGTGGAGGCTGACAATGTCGGCAGCCTTCAAGATGACGTCGAGATCGCGATTGACCGAAACCTCTGCCGTATCATTGGCAAACGGATCGTAGGCAATCACCTGCATCCCAAGGCCGCGCGCGAGCCCGGCGGCGCGCTGGCCAATTTCACCAAAGCCGATGACGCCGAATACCGCGCCAGCCAGATCGCGGCCGACATATTTGGTCTTGGGCCACCCGCCACCCTTCACCGCCGTGTCGAGCGGCACGACATCCTTCATCAGGGAGACGGTCAGGCTGATCGCCAGTTCGGCGACCGACTGGGCGTTGGCGGCCAGGGCACGCAAGACAGGGACATGTCGATCGGTTGCGGCTGAAAGGTCGATATTGTCGACACCGCTACCGTGCTTGGCGATCACCTTCAGGCGGGGTGAAGAAGATATGACCAGGCGATTGATTTGGCCCTGGCGTACGAGGATTGCATCGACCTCTTTGTCTCGAGCAATTGCGGCCAGATCTTCAGGCGTGGAATAGGCGGGAGCGTAAATTGCCTCAACATCGTGGGCGGCGAGCAAGTGCCTCGCTTCCTCGACGAGCTCGGCTCCTGTGATCATCACTCGTGCGGACCGGCCCTTACCGGTTTGGATTGCCGCGCTCATATGCTCCTCCTGCATTTGCATCGACACGAACGTCAGACAGGGCGCGCCCTGTTGACGAACGTCATTTATCGCGTATTGTACTAATTGAAAAGGTGTTGTACTATGTACAACGTACGTCACCTTTTTGGGAGGAAATCATGCCTGGAAATTCAGCCGGTGTTGCTGCCGTAGAGCGCGCCGCATCTTTGCTGGAAGCTTTTACCGACCGCGATTTTTCGCTGCCGCTCGGTGAGCTTGCGCGCCGCGTCGAGCTCGATAAGTCCACGGTTCTCCGCATTGCCAGATCGCTCGCCAAATCCGGGCTGCTTGTCCGTAACGACGATGCCAGTTGGCGTCTCGGGCCGAAGCTGATGAAGCTCGGCAACATCTATCAGTCGACGTTCCGGGCCTCCGACATCATCGAACCGCTGCTTGCGGACCTCGTTGAGAAGACTGGTGAAAGCGCCGCGGTGTACGTCCGCGAGGGTGACGAACGGGTATGTCTGTTCCGCCACGATTCCCATCAGGCGATCCGTCATTCGGCGCGTGTCGGTAGCACCTATCCACTGGAACGGGGCGCGCCGGGCCGCGTCATTCTGGCCTTCGCCGGTCGCTCCGGCGCAATCTACGATGACATCCGTAAGGCTGGCTACTTTGCCACCTCGGGCGAACGTGATCCGCAGGTCGCCAGTCTCGCAGTACCGATCTTTCGCGATGGCGATGCACTCTTCGGATCACTGGCACTGACCGGTCCCCCGGCGCGCTTCTCGGACGAGGCGATCAAGAAAAATCTCGAAATTCTTCAGGTGGCCGCGCGGAAACTTTCCGTCGCCATGGGAGGAGACCCCGGACCATAAGGCGGGAACCGGGCCCGCCATTCCAACGGAGGATTGGACATGGACTATCGCAGGATCAAGCTCTCAATGGCCGCCGCGGCATTCGCGGCGTCGGCTTCTTATGCACATGCCGAATGGCCGAACGACCGCCCGATCCAGATGATTGTGGCATTCGCGCCAGGCGGCAGCACCGATGTCATGGCACGCGCCATCGAGCCGTTCCTGGAAAAGGAGCTCGGAGCCGACATCGTCATCGAGAACCGTCCGGGCGCATCGGGCGAAATCGCCTACACGGCGCTCTCGAAAGCAAAGCCGGACGGCTATACGTTTTCCTACATCAACACGCCCGGCTACCTGTCAATGCAGGTTCAGCGCAAGCTTGGCTATGATCCGAAGACGATCAAGCCGATCGTTCGTATCGTCGACGACCCGACAGCCATCGTCGTCCCGGCGGCTTCCGAGATCAAAACCCTGAAGGATTTCGTCGAGGCGGCCAAGGCCAATCCGGGCGGCATCTCCTACGGATCCTCCGGTGTCGGGACGGATGACCATCTCGCCATCATTCTTCTCGGCTCAGGCACAGGCACGACCTATACGCATATCCCCTTCAGTGGTGCCGGCGAAACCCGCACAGCGATCCTGGGTTCGCAGGTCAGTGGTGGCGGCCTCAATGTCAGCGAGTTTGCCGGAAACGACCATTCGGGTCTCAGGATGATCACGCATTTCGGCATGGAGCGCTCGCCCCAGCTTCCCGATGTTCCGACCGCCAAGGAGCAGGGGTTCGACGTCGAGATGGCCTCGGAACGCGGTATCGCCGCTCCGCGCGAACTGCCCGACGAGATCACCCAGAAGTTTGGCGAGGCGATGAAAAAGGTGCTCGATAACCCCGAGTTCCAGAAGCAGGCCAAGCAGCTTGCGCTTCCGCTCGCTTATCTGTCCGGTCCGGATTGGGAAAAACAGATGCCCGACCGACTGGCCCGCTTCCAGAAGATCTGGAACGAAACACCCTGGGTGCAGTGATGAGTGGCTCCTCCAACATGAAACGGGACGTTCCCGATATTCTGGCGGGGGCGGTAATGATCGGACTGGGAGCGCTTGGCCTTTGGGCCGGGCGCGACCTCCGGTTCGGCTCTGCAGCGATGATGGGGGCGGGTTTCTTACCTGATGTCATCTGCGGCATGCTGATCGCCATCGGCGGCTACGTCCTCATCAAGGCATTTGCGAAAGCATACGAACCGATCGGGGATTCCAACATTAAGCCGCTACTCATTTTGGTGGCTGCGATCGCCGGTTTCGCCTTCATGTCGGAGACGCTCGGCTTTGTCGTCTCGACAATCTGGCTCCTCGTCATCGGCAGCCTCGCGGATCAGGAATCTCGCTGGCGCGAGATCGCCATCTCCACGCTTCTGCTGACGATCTTTGGTGCGCTCGTCTTCATCTATGGCCTCGGCGTTCAAATGCCGGTCTGGCCGTTCTGATCGAGCCCGGGAGGAAATCCAATGGCATTTCTCGATGTCCTCATGCTGGGCTTCTCCGAAGCCTTTACGCCGACCAACCTGTTGTTCTGTTTTATTGGCGCATTGCTCGGCACGCTGATCGGCGTTTTGCCGGGGATCGGTCCGACGGCAACGGTTGCTATCCTTCTGCCGGTCACATTCTTTCTGCCTCCGCTCGGCGCTCTGATCATGCTCGCGGGCATTTTCTATGGTGCACAGTATGGCGGATCGACGACGGCAATTCTGGTCAATCTGCCCGGTGAGGCGTCCGCCGTGGTGACCGCAATCGATGGCTATCAGATGGCGCGAAAAGGGCGGGCGGGAGCGGCATTGGCGATCGCGGCACTCGGGTCTTTCTTCGCTGGCACCGTTGCAACAATCGGCCTGGCTTTTGCAGGTCCGACGCTGTCATCCTTTGCGCTGTCGTTCGGGCCAGCGGAATATGTTTCGCTTTGCATCTTCGGCCTGCTTGCCGCAACCATCCTGGCGCATGGCTCCGTGATCAAGGCGATCGGCATGGTGTGCCTCGGCCTTGTCCTCGGCATGGTCGGCATCGACGTCAACAGCGGCTCGACGCGCCTGACCTTCGGTTCGACCGAACTCTATGATGGCATTGATTTTGTCGTCATTGCCGTCGGTCTCTTTGGAGTTGCCGAAATCGCCAGCAATCTCGAGTTCAAGGAGGCACGCGGCGTTCTGCAAAGCACGATCGGTCGGTTGTGGCCGACCAAGCAGGAGTTTAAGGAGAGCTGGGGCGCCGTATTGCGAGGCACGGGCGTTGGCACGATCCTCGGTGTCTTGCCGGGCGGCGGCGCGACGCTGAGCGCGTTCAGCGCTTATTCGGTCGAGAAAAAATTTCCAAAACGCCGGAGAAGTTCGGCCACGGTGCGATCGCAGGTGTTGCAGGACCGGAAGCGGCAAACAACGCGGGCGCTCAGTCCTCGTTCATTCCACTCCTGACGCTCGGCATTCCATCCAACTCGATCATGGCGATGATGCTCGGAGCCATGACGATCCACGGCATCACGCCAGGCCCGTCCGTCATCCAAAACCAGCCGGAGCTGTTCTGGGGGCTTGTCGCATCGATGTGGATCGGCAATGCGATGCTGCTGGTGATCAACCTGCCGCTCATCGGCGTCTGGGTGCGTCTGTTGAAAGTGCCTTACCGGCTTCTCTATCCGGCGATCCTGCTGTTTTGCTGCATTGGCGTCTATAGCGTCAACAATCGCGGCTTCGACGTCGCCCTAGTGATCCTGTTCGGTGTTCTGGGCTATGTGCTGCGCAAGGCGCGCTGCGAGGCGGGGCCGCTTCTCTTGGGCTTCGTGCTTGGCCCGCTTCTCGAAACCAACCTGCGTCGCGCGCTCCTCCTCTCGCAGGGCGATCCGCTCGTGTTCGTCGAACGCCCGATTAGTGCTGTGCTTCTGCTGATTACTGCTGGCATGCTTTTGACACTCATCCTTCCGGCAATCCGCAAGGGCCGCAAGGAGGCCTTCGAGGCGAGCGAAGACTAGACCATCCCTGCAAGTCACCCCGGCGCGGAACAGCCGCCGCGCCGGTAGTTCCTAGTAGATTGAGAAACGCTGGAAGACCTCTATGTCAAAAGGGTCGGCGCGCCGCCTTGCCAACATCTTGTGCCTTGATGACTTCGAGGAAGCCGCACGCCGGCATCTGCCCGGGCCACTCTTCGGATACATAGCCGGGGCAAGCGAGACGAATGCATCGCTGCGTCATAACCGCGAAGCATTCAACGCCTACGCGTTCGTGCCGCGCGTTCTACGCGATGTCTCCGCCCGCAGCATCAAGACCAAATTATTCGGCGAAACATATGAGGCGCCATTTGGGATTGCCCCGATGGGGATCAGCGCCTTGATGGCCTATCGCGGCGACATCGCGCTCGCGACGGCAGCCGCTCAGAGCGGTATCCCCATGATCATGAGTGGCTCATCACTCATCCGCATGGAAGAGGTGGCCGCAGTGGCGCCGCGGACATGGTTCCAGGCCTATTTGCCGGGCGAGCATGACAAGATCGATGCTCTGGTCGATCGCGTGGCCGCCGCGGGGTTCACGACACTGGTTCTTACCGTCGACACGGCAGCGCTGGCAAATCGCGAGAACAATATCCGTGCAGGTTTCTCGACGCCACTTCGACCGAGCCTTCGCTTGGCATGGCAGGGGATATCCCATCCGCGATGGACTCTTGGCACCTTCCTTCGCACGATAATTAAACACGGCATCCCTCATTTCGAAAATTCATACGCGACCCGTGGGGCGCCGATTGTCTCATCCAGTGTCATGCGGGACTTCGGGCGCAAGGATCATCTGAATTGGAGCCACCTCGAACGGATTCGCAAGCGGTGGCAGGGCAACCTTGTAGTCAAGGGCATCATGCATCCCGACGACGCGGTGATGGCTGTGGACATCGGCGCAAACGGCGTCATCGTCTCAAATCACGGGGGACGCCAACTTGATGGAACAGCCGCTCCGCTTCAGGTCTTGCAACAGATTCACAATCGTCTCGATGGACGCGTGCCGCTGATGATCGATGGCGGGTTTCGCCGTGGGACCGACGTGATCAAGGCTCTTGCTCTTGGCGCGAACTTCGCCTTTGTGGGCCGACCGTTTCTACATGCCGCAGCCGTCGGTGGCGCGCCAGGAATCATCAAGGCTGCGGAGATTTTGAAATCGGAGATATACAGGAACGTGGCCCTCTTGGGAGAGACGAGATTAGATAGTGTTTGTGCTGACCACGTAACCCCGAGCCGATGTAGGTCTTGTATGCGAACCTCGGTTCTTTAAAGCAACTTAGTGATCGGGGGGCACAACTGGACACAAGTCCGAACCCGATCAAGACCTCAAAACCCGGTTGAACTGTGTAAGCAGGTCAAATCGGTTGCATCTTACGCATGTCACTGAGCTGTCGCTTCATCTGATGTATGCGAGCCTGATCATCCGCCGGTCGACGCATCGCGACGCTTGTTGAGAGAATGTCGATGACGACCAAGGCCGCAATCCGAGAGATCGTTGGCGTGTACATATTCGTGTTCTCGAGCGTCTCGACGATCAGGGAGACGTCACAATAATGGGTGAGCGGCGAATCCGAACCGGTCAGACAGATCACGGTCGCACCATTCTCGTGGGCGATCCGGGCAATCTCGATTATTGAGCGCGTCGTGCCCGTGTTGGAAATGACGAAGGCCACATCGCCTGGCTTCATCATCGAGGCGACCATCAGCTGCTGGTGAGAATCGAGCTCCGCCACGCAGGGCACACCAAACAGCGGAAATTTCTGCTGCGCATCGCGTGCAACGATGCCAGACGCTCCGAAGCCGAAGAAAACAATCGCTCTTGCCGCCGCAAGAATATCGATCGCCTTGTGGAGCGCCTCCTTGTTCAGCCGCGAGCGCGCCCAGTCGAGACTGGTCATCGTATAATCGAAAATCTTCTCGGCAACGATTTCGGGCTCATCCGTGTCGAGCAGGACCGAATGGGTCGCCGGCGTGCCAAAGGCGAGGCTCTGGGCAAGCTTGATCTTGAAGTCCTGAAAGCCGCTGCAGCCGATCGCAGTGGTGAAGCGCAATACGGTCGGCTGGCTGACATCCGCCAGCTGCGCGGTCTCACCGACCGTCGCGTTCATGATGCGGCGCGGATCGTCGAGCACGATATCGGCGACCTTGCGGTCGGACTTGCGAAGCTCCGGTCGCATCGTCCTGATGACCTCGATAATGTTGCGGCCGCTATTGCGTATGACTTCAGTATCCATCGGGTTCTGCCTTCTGTGCCGGCCCGTTCATAAGCTAAATCCGGTGTCGTGAAAATGGAACCGGCCGCCTGACATCACGCGCCGTGCCATTCGTAGCATATGCCGACCTTCGCACGGAAAAGATCCGTCGTTTGACTTGAGGCTGCGGCGGCATCGATATTTGCCGGGCTTTCGGTATTGAAATCGAAGAGGCCGTAATGATGCGCGACAAGATGGGGGGCACCGATGGCGTCGGCGATCGATATGGCTTCGGCAACCGTGAAATTGCCCGGCACGCCATTGTCCGACAGTTCAGGCCTGCGCCCATTGACCGGCAGAAGCGCCATATTGGGTGCGTAGGGAGCGACTTCCTCAATGAGGCCGTCGAAGGGGACGCAATCGCCCGAATGCCAGATGCGAATGCCAGCGGCCTCGAAAACATAGCCGAGAAACCGATGGTGACCTTCACTGTCCGTTTCCAGCGTTTCATGGGCTGCGCGAGTTGCCGTGATCGAAAGGCCGGGGAAAGGCTCGATCGTCTGGCCGGCATCGATAAGGACCAGTCGTTCTTCCGCAACACCGGAACGGGCCAGCGCTTGGGCGAGGGCGGCACGGGGCGCCGCGAGCCTTGCCTGCGGATTGGCTTTCAGCAAAGGCGGCAGCGTGCCGGGATCCATATGGTCGGTATGGGCGTGGGTGGAGAGAACGAGGTCCACCCGGCCAAGACTTTCCGGCAGGATTGGCGGCGGCATCATTCGGATATGCGGACGTGCGGTGCCGCGATATTTTTCCGCCAGTGAATTCGAGAGATAGGGGTCGATGACAAGCCGCCGGCCGTCCATTTCGAGAACGAAACCGGCCTGGCCGAGCCAGTAGAAGCGGACACCATCGGCAGCGGGCCCGGAAAGCCGCTCCGCCAAGGGGCCATCGAATACGGTCTCGACCAGCCGGCCTGCCATCGTCATGCCCCTAATGCGGTCAGGAGATTGTCGGCGGCAATACGCGTGGCGCGCTCGACGCTTTCGGTGGTGAAGCCGCCGATATGGCTCGTTGCGATGACGTGGGGATGGGCGGCGAGCGTCAACGATGCCGGCGGCTCCTCATCGAAGACATCCGTCGCATAGGCGCCGACGCGGCCATCCTCCAGCGCCTCGATCAGGGCGGCCTCGTCGATCAGCTTCGAACGGGCCGTGTTGATGATCACCTGGCCCTGTTTGCAAATTGCCAACCGCTCTTCGGTCAGAAGCGCGCTGCCGTCACGGGGAAGCGGGCAATGCAGGGACAGAATGTCCGCTTGCGCAACGATCTCGTCGACCTCGGCATAGGTGAAGGATGCGGAGGGTAGGTCGAGGTTTGGCCTTACCGGATCGAAGGCGATGACATTGGCGCCGAGCGCAATCGCCATGCGCGCGACCTCGCGGCCGATCGCTCCGCAGCCGATGACACCGATGGTGCGGCCGCGCACTTCCATGCCCCGCACGCGCGGCCATCCGCCGGACTTGATGCCGGCATCGGCGAGCGGGATGGACCGCATGGCGCTAAAAATCAGGCCGATGGTCAGTTCGGCGACACCGAGCGAATTGGCGCCCTCGGCGAGCATGATCTGCACGCCGCGCTGGTTGAGGGTCTCGATCGGCAAATTGTCGACGCCGACGCCGTTGCGGCTGATCACTTTCAGCTTTTCCGCAACGGCGATAATCTTTGGCGTCACCGGCTCGACACCCGCCAGCCAGCCGACGCAATCGGGAACGAGTGTCATCAGTTCCTGCTCGGTCGGCATGGCGCCGGCTGTGGAATAGACGATCTCGAAGCCGAGATCCCGAAGGCGCTCGACTTCGGGATGCGGTTCCGCGGTGAGCGAGCGAGGGGTTACGAGAATGCGCTGGTTCATGTCCTATCTCCCCGCAGCCTGAAGAGCGATCCTGGAAATCTCGTCGAAAGCCGGACCGGAGGTCGGGATCGCCACGTCGAAAACCTCGGAGATCACCTGCGTCCAGCCATGCAGGAAATAGGTCCAGCCATCCTCCACCTGCAGCGATTTCTCCGCTTCCTGCCGGCGGGCCTGATCGAGGAAGACGAGATCGCCGCGGTAATTCAGGTCCCAGACGACGGATTTTTGCGGAAACTGAGCCGCATCGGTCAGCGGCGATCCGGGTGCATCCTTGCCGAGGCCGGTGGCATTGATCACCAGCGATCCGGGCTTCAGCGTCTTCAGAACGGCATCATTGGCTTCCGCCGTCTCGGCCAGAAGATATTCGACCGACACGTCGGTCTCGATCTGGGCGTGGATGCGCCTGATCTCATCCAGCCTGTGCCGGCTGCGATTGGTGACGACGATCCGGCCCGGTACGTTTTTTCCACGACTGCTGCGCATCAGATGCCATGTGATGGCAATGGTCGAGCCGCCCGCGCCCATCGAGAACAGGTCGGCATCGTGCTCGGCAAAATAGTTTTCGCCGAGAAAACCGTCGATGGCAAGACCCGACGAGATCGGGTCCTTGGCGTGGCAGATCAGTTTGCCGTTTCGCTTCGAGATACAGCTCGTCTCGTCCATCAGCAGCGCATGCTGGTCGATCACATCGAACAGGTCGCGGCAGGCGTGAAACAGGTCGATCTTGTGGGTGGTGACAAGCGCGCCGAGCGAAAGCGGATCATCGCGTATGAATTCCACTGCCCTGCGATAGGCGGCGGGATCGTCATGCAGCTTGAAATCGATGCCCTTGATTACCGCACCCTTGAGGCCGAGATATTCGGCCCAGGCGGGAAACACCTTCATGATCGAACTTTTGCCCGTGGTCACGCCGATGAAATAGAGCGTGGGCTGAGTGGCCGGCTGATAGGAGCTCACTGGCGTTTCTCCAGCGCTTCGTGGGCTACCTTCACCGCCGCCTTGGCATTCTTGGCGATCTCGGCAAAACGGCCGTCGCGAATGTCTTCGGTCTTGGCGATCCAGGTTCCGCCGACGGCAACGACCTGGCGGATGGCAAGCCAGTCGCCGATCGTCGACTCGGTAACGCCACCGGTCGGAATGAAGCGGATGCCGCGATGCGCAAACGGCGCCGAAATGCCGGAAAGTGCCTTCGGGCCACCGGCAAGCCCGGCCGGGAAGAATTTCGCAAGACGGACACCGCGGGCCGCTGCAAGCGTCAGGTCGGAGGGCGTCATGATGCCGGGGCAGAAGGGAAGGTTTGCGGCCTTCGCCGCATCGACGATATCAGGATCGTAGCCGGGCGCGAGGCCGAAACGGGCGCCGGAAGCGATTGCGCGGTCGAGGTTCGGTTTTTCGAGAATTGTGCCGGCACCGATGCAGAGTTCAGGACGTGCATCGCGCATGGCGGCGAGCACATCGGCGGCGGCCTCGGTGCGGAAGGTGATTTCGGCAACCGGCAGGCCGCCCTCAAGAAGCGCATCGGCCAGCGGAACCGCATCGCTTGCACGCTCAATGGCAATGACCGGGACCACGCCAAGCCCGGCGATGATGTCGATTGGATCTTTCATGGAAACTCCTGTCTTTTGCCCTGATCAGGCATAGGTCTTCATCAGGCCGCGGGCGGTTTCGCTGCTGCGCGGCGTGTAGGCTGTATTTTCGACCAGTTCCCAGCCGCCCGTGTCGGTCGCGTAGACGCGATGGCGCATGCCGTTCGAGTTCTCGATGATGCCGTAGTCCTGGCCGCTGTCGGACGGGTAGGCGAAGACCATGACCAGATCCTCGGTGCCGACATTGATCGAGCGGTGGATCCAGAATGGTGGGACATAACAAATCGTCTGCGGGCCGATCTCGACGATGCGCGTCTCCCTTCGGGCGATTCGAGCTGCATCAGGCCGCGGCCTTTCTGGCCGTAATAGATCTCCGGCCTGTCGGCCTTCGCATGTATGTGACCGCGGGTCATAAAATATTCGCGGCCGATGCGGCCCGGATTCATGCGGGTGACGCCGTAGATCAGATCGCCGCTATGGGTGCCGGGCTTGAAGTCTTCCACGTCGTAGACGACCGGATCGCCAGTGGATCTGACAAGCGCCTCATGGGCATCGGCATCCGCATAAAGACCCGTCAGGTCGCTCAAGCGCTTCTCGTAACGGCCCGTATTGCCGCTCATCCCCCGGCGATTGCGTCCACGACGCTCGTAACAGGCTCTCGTAACATGCAGATCTCCTCCAATCGGTAGTAAAACTACATAAAATGATATAATGAGACGTGCAAGTCCTATTTATCGCTGCGTTGCAGCATCAAATTTCCGTTTTACGTAGGAAAATAACGTTGACGGATGGTTTTTATGTAATTACGCTACATATGGCTTTTGAGAAATGGCGGACCCAGAAGGGTCGTGGGAGCTCAGATTCGCCCTAAGGAGGAGAGATTATGAAGACTGTGAAAACTGCCGCATTGCGGCTCGCACTGGCCGCCGCAGGTTCGTTGGTGGCAATGACCGCGGCCCAGGCCGCCGATTGCAAGATCGGCATTTCAATGAAGACGTTGGACGCGCCGTATTTCGCTGCCCAGGAAGTTTCGGCTAAGAAGAAGGCCGAAGAACTCGGTTGCGAAGTAATCTCCGTCGATGGCCAGAATGACCTCAACAAACAGGTTGCCGATGTCGAGGACATGGTGGCGCAGGGGATCGATGCTCTCATCATAAATCCGCGCGACAGCAAGGGGCTTGTACCGGCGGTCAATTCCGCAACGGCAGCCGGCGTGCATGTCTTCGTCATCGATTCCACGATCGATCCGCAGGCCAATTTTGTGACGCTCGTTCAGTCCTCGAATACGCAGAACGGTTTGCTCGTCGGCCAGTGGTTGGCCAATGCCACCAAAGGCAAGGATCTGAAGATTGGGTTGATCTCCGGCGACAAGGGCAATGAAGTCGGCCAGGAACGGCGCCTCGGTGTGCTGGCCGGCCTGCTCGAAGGTCAGCTTCGCAATGAAGGCCGCGCGCGTTTCGAGGTCGTCGGCCAGGGCTGGGGTGCCTGGACGAATGAAGGGGGCCTGAAGGCGATGGAAGACCTTCTTACGGCCAATCCCGATATTAATGTCGTTCTCGGTGAAAACGACTCAATGGTCCTCGGCGCGGAAAAGGCGCTTGGTGACACGAAAGACGTTTTGCTGCTGGCCGCTGCTGATGGTCAGAAGGAAGCGCTCCAGGCCATCAAGGATGGCAAGTATGGTGCGACTGGTCTGAACGATCCAGCGATCGTCGCCGCGACGGCTGTCGACCTCGCCAAGAAGGCTGTCGATGGCGAGCTTCCGGAGGGGATGTCCAAGATCACCTATACGACGCCGATGGCCATCACCAAGGATAACGTCGAGCAGTATCTGAAGAAGGATGCGGTGTTTTAAGCACCATCGTCCCGCGCGGCCGGCGTCGAACGAGGCCGGCCGCATCCTTGTCACTGAGCGGAGGGCTTTCTCCCTGCCGCGATGTCCTGTCGGCACATGAGAGATGCCGACGGTACAGGGATCAGAATTCGGCTATGAAAAATTTGGTAGTACTCAGCGGTATCCGCAAATCCTTCGGTGGCGTCCGGGCTCTTCAGGGCGTGGACTTCACCCTGCGCCCCGGTGAGGTTCATGCGCTGCTCGGAGAAAACGGCGCCGGCAAATCGACGCTCATGCGCGTTCTCGGCGGCGAACACGTGCCGGATGCCGGTACGGTCGTGGTATCTGGCGAGCGCCGGCAGTTTCGCGGCCCGATGGATGCGCTCGGCAAGGGTATCGCCATAATCCATCAGGAAATGGCGCTGGCAACCGATCTGACCGTCGCCGAAAACATCTTTCTCGCCGAAATCCCCTCGCTGATCTCGTGGCGGGACCTCAATCGCCGGGCAAAGGAACTGATCAACAGCCTCGGCTTCTCCATATCGCCGTCGGCCACTGTTTCCGATCTGTCTGTGGCCCATCAGCAGGTGGTCGAGATTGCCAAGGCACTCTCCCACAATGCCAGCGTGATGGTGTTCGACGAGCCGACCGCCGTGCTTTCGACGCAGGATGCCGAACGGCTGCTTAAGATCATTGCGACGCTTCGCGAACGCGGCGTCGGGATCATCTATATCTCCCACCGTCTCGATGAGGTTTTTCGCATCGCCGATCGCATCACGGTGATGAAGGACGGCGCATCGGTTGCGACCGTCCAGCGCACGGATGTCGAGATCAACGACGTGATCCGCATGATGGTCGGCCGTTCGCTGAAGGCGCTGTTCGGCGAGGATGTCGAGCGCGCGGTTGGCGACGAAGCCATCCGGATCGACGAACTTTCGGATGGAAACCGCATCAAGGGCGCCTCGCTCAGCCTGCGCGCCGGCGAGATCGTCGGGCTTGGCGGTCTTGTCGGGGCCGGCCGGACAGAACTCGTACGCATGATTTTCGGGGCGGAAAAGGCGCGATCCGGAAAAATCTTCATCCGCGGCCGCGAGGTGAAGATGAAGAGCCCGCGTGACGCCATCAGGGCAGGCATCGGTCTCGTGCCGGAAAGCCGCAAGGAACAGGGCCTCGTTCTCGACTTCCCGATCCGCGTCAACGCGACGATGGCGCGGCTCTCTCCTCTCGTCAACATGTTCGGCTTTGTCCGGCGTTCGGCCGAAAAATCCACGGTCGAAAAGCTCGCATCCCGCCTTCGTCTCAAGGCCGGCAGCCTCGACGACCCGGCCTCCAGCCTCTCCGGCGGCAACCAGCAGAAGGTCGTGCTCGCCAAGTGGTTTCATGCCGATGGCGACGTCCTGATTTTCGACGAACCGACGCGCGGCGTCGATGTCGGCGCCAAGTCGGAGATCTACTCGCTGATCAAGTCGCTTGCCGCCGAGGGCCGCGCGATCCTGGTCATCTCCTCCGAGCACCTGGAACTGTTCGGCTTGTGCGACCGCATTCTCGTCATGCGCGAGGGACAGCTGACCGGATCGCTTCAGCCGGACGATTATACCGAAGAAAACCTGCTGCGGCTCGCAATGGTCAATTCCGTGACCAGGCCTGAGACCGCTCCGACACCATGATTGGGTAATGCCGTGACAGATATCACAGAAACCGCACCCCGCTCGCATTCGCTGAACATCGGCAACCTGTTGCACCGCTACGGCACGGTCGCGATCCTGATCGCGCTCCTGATCGTCGCAACGCTGATGTCGGACGTTTTCCTGACCCAGCGGAACCTTATCAACGTGCTGCGCCAGAGTGCCGGCACCAGTCTGATGGCGATGGGCCTGCTCTTTGTCATCCTCACCCGAGGGATCGACCTGTCTGTCGGCTCTATCGCTGCACTCGGCAGCGTCATCTGCGCCATCCTCATCCAGCAATATGGGACCGGGATGTCGATTGGCGCAGCACTTCTGGCCGGCGGTGCCTGCGGGCTCGTCTCGGGCATCCTTGTGGCATTTCTGAAACTGCCGCCTTTCGTCACGACTTTGGCGATGATGACGGTTGCCCGCGGCTTGTCGCTCACCGTCTCGTCGGGGCAGCCGATCCAGATGGGTGATGCCGGCATGATGATCGTCAACTTTGGATCGATGTCGTTTGCCGGTCTGCCCTATCCGGTCTGGCTGATGGCGGCGGTCTTCGTAGTCGCCGGCATCGTCTTGTCGCTGACCCGCTTCGGCCGGCTGGTGAAGGCGATCGGTTCGAATGTCGAGGCTGTCCGCCTGTCCGGCATTCCGGTCGCCTTCTACACGACCTCGGTCTATGTCATCTCCGGCGTACTTGCGGCAGCGGCCGGTATCGTCTCCACCAGCCGCACGGGCATCGGCTCGGCCAATATCGGTGTCGGCGCCGAACTCGATGCGATTGCGGCCGTGGTGATTGGCGGTGCCAGTCTGATGGGCGGCCGCGGCGGTGTGGTCAACACCTTCATCGGCGTGCTTGTGCTCGGGATTATCGCGAATATGATGAACTTGGCGCGCGTGCCCGGTTATCACCAGCAGGTGTTCATGGGATGCATCATCATCGGTGCCATGCTGCTGCAATACGCCTCGAACTGGTTCCGCAAGTAAGCCGCAATCCAAAGCAAAGACATGTCAAAAGACCTCTTTCTCGCAATCGATGTCGGGACGGGCAGCGTCCGGGCGGCGCTGCTCGATACACACGGCAAGATCCTTGCCGTCACCAGCCGCGAACATGACCAGATCGTTCCCCAGTTCGGATGGTCGGAACAGCGGCCGCGGGATTGGTGGGCGGGCGTTGCCGCCGCAACGCGCTCGGTGCTTGCCGAACTGCCGGATGCAGCAAGCCGGATTGCGGCTGTCGCCGCCTGCGGCCAAATGCACGGAACGGTTCTGGTCGACGATCGTGGCGAACTGGTGCGCGAGACGGTACCACTCTGGAACGACAAGCGCACAGTCGACCATGTAACGGCCTTCGAAGCGGAAAACCGTCCCGAAAGCTATCTTGCGGACTGCGCCAATCCGCCGACCCCGGCCTGGCCGGGTTTCAAGCTGCAATGGCTGCGCGACAATGATCCTTCTGCCTATCGCAACACCGCAGCCGTGCTGATGCCGAAGGATTTCATCAATCTGCGCCTGACCGGCGAGATCGCTATGGACCGCGGTGACGGCGGGGCAAGTTTTCTCATGGATCCCCGCACCGGCGACTGGTCGCAAAAGATGGTCGCGCTGCTTGGCCTGGATCGTGAAAAACTCGCTCCGCTGCGCAATCCGGTGGAGATCCTGGGCTCGGTTACGGCACAGGCTGCCGTGGAGACCGGCCTTCTGGAAGGCACGCCGGTTCTGGTCGGCGGTGCCGATTATCCGGTCGCACTTCTCGGCTCCGGCGTCTGCCGGCCGGGCGTCGGGTCGGAAGTGATGGGCACATCCGCCATCATCACAGCGATCGCCAGCCAGCCCCTGCTTGATCCCTCCGTCTGCAATGTCGGCACCGTCGAGGGCAATTGGGGTGCCTTCATGCTGCTGGAATCCGGCGGCGATGCCATGCGCTGGGCGCGCCGCGCCTTCCATGACAAGCAGTTTTCCTACGAGGATATCGTTGCAAAGGCGGCCGAAGCGCCGGCCGGGTCCGAACGGCTGTTCTTCATGCCCTATCTCACCGGCGAACGGCTGGGAGACCACCGCAACGCCCGGGCGCAATATTTCGGGATCGGCGCCGGCCATGGCCTTGCGCATATGCACCGGTCGATCCTCGAAGGCGTCGCCTTCGCGGTGAAGCGGCATATCAACATTCTAGACAGGATTTCAGGCGCACCGCTGGAGCGCGTGATTGCCTCGGGCGGCGGCGCGAAGACTAAACTCTGGCTGAAGATCAAGGCGAGTGTCTACGACATCCCGATCCTCGTGCCGCGGGAAGCCGAATGCGGACTTGTGGGCTGCGGCATCATGGCAGCGACGGCCACGGGGCGGTTTTCCGATCTGCAGGCGGCGGCCGATGCCTATGTCGCCTATGATGAGGAGATCCGGCCCGATCCGGCATGGGCGGATACCTATCGTCCCATGCAGACCTTCTTCGAAAAGCTCTATCAGCACAGCCAGACGCTTTACGACGACCTCGACAGGCTGCCGCAATGACGACGCGTGCCGTACTCTTTGATATGGACGGGACGCTTGTCGACAGCGAGCCGACCCATTTTGCCGCCATGGTGGCGGTGCTTCGAAACCACGGCCATACGGTGCCGGACGGGCTTTCGGAAGAGATCACCGGCATGACCGGCGAAGCATGCCATGCGCTGCTGTGCGACAGGCTGGGGCTTGCGCTTTCCTTCACTGACCATGCCGCCGCCAAAAATACGACCTATCTGGAAATGGCCGCCTCGCTATCATGGCGGCCATCGGCCGAGGCTGTGATCGCTGCCCTGAAGCGCGACGGTATTCCCCACGCGATCGTCTCGAATTCGGACCGCATTCTGGTCGATGCGAACCTGCGCGCCATCGACCTGCAGCGGCCCGGCCTGGTCTCCGTTACGCGCAACGACGTGCGCAACGGCAAGCCGCATGCGGAGCCCTATCTCCGCGCCGTCTACCTGCTCGGGCTTGATCCTGCGGATTGCATCGTCGTGGAAGACAGCGTTCCCGGCGCCGTTGCCGGCCTTGCCGCGGGCATGACCGTGATTGCCTGGCCGGAGCCGGGCCGCGAAGACCTCGTCTTTCCGGCCGACGCAATCCTCGCCGACCCGCATGATCTGATGCCGACATTGAGCGCTTGCCTCGCCACGGCGCCGAAAACACCCGCAAAGGAAATTGTCCATGTATCTCGATAGATTCAAGCTGACCGACAAGATCGCCGTCGTGACGGGAGCGGCAAGAGGCATCGGCTATGCCGCTGTCGAAGCCCTTTGCGAGGCCGGCGCGACGGTCGTGCTGACCGACATGAATGCCGAACTGCTGGAAAAGGCCGTCGGCGAACTTAAAGCCAAGGGTTTCAAGGTCGAGGGCGAACTGCTCGACGTTACCGATGTCGAAGGCGTGAAAACCGTCCACGACGCCATCCTCGCTCGCCACGGCCGTGTCGATGTCCTCGTCAACAATGCCGGCATCGCCATCAGCAATCATCCGGCCGAAACCATGGCGGACGAGGTCTGGAACAAGGTGATCGACGTCAACCTGAACGGCGTGTTCTGGTGCTGCCGCGCCTTCGGCAAGACCATGCTGGAACAGGGGGCGGCAGCATCGTCAATGTCGGATCCATGTCCGGCTTCATCGTCAACCGACCACAGGAACAGGCAAATTACAACGCCTCCAAGGCCGCCGTTCATCACCTAACGAAGTCGCTTGCGGCCGAATGGGGTGCGCGGGGCGTGCGCGTCAATTCCGTGGCGCCGACCTATATCGACACCGAAATGAACAAATACGTCTACGACGACCCGGAAATGTACCGCCACTGGGTCGGCGGCACGCCGATGAACAGGCTCGGCCGCACCGACGAGGTGGCCTCCGTCATCCTTTTCCTTGCCAGCGAAGCATCCAGCCTGATGACCGGCTCGATCGTGCTTGCTGACGGAGGATATGTATGCTGGTAAACGCTTTGGCCGGCACCGCCCGCGGCGCCCGTTTTCCCGGGCGTTATATCCAGGCGGCGGGCGCAATCGGGATGCTGGGTGCGGAGGCCGCCGGTTTCGGCCATCGCGCCGCGGTTCTCGTCGATCGCGGTATCTACGACATGTTGGAAGCTACTCTTTCTGCAGCGCTTGAAGGACATGTCGAGGCCCGGTTGATCCGCCATGGCGGCGAATGCTCCGAGAGCCAGATCGCCGCACTCTCCGCCTCGGCGCGCGATGGCGCAGCCGAGGTCATCATCGGTGTTGGCGGCGGCAAGGCGCTCGACACGGCAAAGGCCGCGGCCCGCGATCTCGGCCTGCCGGTCATCATCTTTCCGACGATTGCGGCATCGGATGCGCCCTGCAGCGCGCTTGCCGTCGTCTACAACGATGACGGTACCGTCGCCTATGACACGTTCCTGCCAAGAAACCCCGATCTTGTCCTGGTCGATACGGCCCTGATCGCCAAGGCCCCAGCCCGTTTTCTCGCGGCCGGAATAGGCGATGCGTTGGCGACATTCTACGAGGCGGATTCCTGCCGCCGCAGCGGTGCGTTCAACTGCATGAAAATGCCGGGTGTCAGCCTTGCCTTCGAAGTCGCGAGGGCTTGCCGGGACACGATTTTCGAATTCGGCGCAGCCGCACTGGCGGATTGCGATGCGGGAGAGGCGAGCCCTGCGCTGGAGCGGATCGTCGAAGCGAATATTCTTCTTTCGGGGATCGGCTTTGAATCCGGCGGCGTGGCGGCAGCGCATGCGATCCATCATGGCCTTTGCGAACTCGAGGATGTTCACCACCATCTGCACGGGGAAAAGGTCGCAATCGGTGTTCTGGCAGGCCTGAAGCTTCACGGGCAGGATGAGGAATTCCGAAAGGTCCGCGACTTCTGCCTGTCGGTGCGCCTGCCGACCCGGCTCGCCGATATCGGCATCGTCGATGCTTCCGAGGCAAAACTCGCGATCGTCGCAAAACGCGCCTGCCGGCCCGGCGAAATCATTCACAACGAGCCCATTACGGTGACGGAAGCAATGGTCGTCGCTGCCTTGAAGGTACTGATCTGAAAGCATGAGGGGAGGAAACCATGCAGGAGATTTCGGCGTTCGGACCATTTTTGCACGGCAGGACCGTGGTTGTTTCCGGCGGCACGAGCGGAATCGGGCTCAGCGTCGCGGAGGGGTTTGCAAAAGCCGGCGCTGAGGTGATCGCCACAGGCAGTTCGCAGAACAGGCTGCAGGCAGCGGCCTCGGGAGAGGTTCCTAAGGGCCTTCGCTTCGAGCAACTTGATGTTCGCGATGGTGAAGCGGTATCTCGCTTCTTTGCCGGGCTCGATCAGCTCGACGTGCTGGTCAATTGCCAGGGCATCGCCCGGCCCGACGCCGAATGGGAGGAAGAGGTCTTTCTCGACGTCATGGACGTCAATCTCAACAGCGCCATGCGCCTGTCGCGCGCGGCTTTCCCCTGCTGAAGGCAAGCGGCGGCTGCATCGTTAACTTTGCCTCGATGCTGAGCTATCTCGCCGATGAGAGCGTGCCCTCCTACACCGCGAGCAAGACCGGCATTGTCGGACTGACACGTGCGCTTGCGCATAAATATGGCCGCGACGGCGTGCGCGTTAACGCCGTCGGCCCCGGTTATCACAGGACGGAAATGACGAAGCCGCTCTGGTCGGTCGCCGAAAGCGAAAGGAAGATCGCGGATCGTTCAGCGCTGAAGCGTTGGGGAACCACCGAGGATTTGGTCGGGCCCGTCCTTTTTCTGTGTTCACCTGCCGCAACCTTCGTGACTGGAGTTACCTTGCCGGTCGACGGCGGATATCACTGCGGGTAACCGAACCATTCCAATCAAAGAAGAGTGTGCATTTCCGGATGTTTGCCATCGTCTGGGCCGCGGCTTGTTTCCGTTCAAGACCATAGTTGATAGTATGGGAAAATGAAGCGGTTCCTACGGCACGAGCATTGAGATGCCGGCAACGGCGCGGCGTTCGATTTCTTCATGAAGCGCAGAGGGGCGCCGTGCTAAAGTCTCGCAGTTAACCTTTGGCCAGCCGGCGGACGCGCCGATGGACATGCTGGTCCGGCCAAAGCGTATAATGTCAGCGGAAAAGGCAGGCGGTCGGCGTAGATCCCGTCGAAGACGACATCGCGCCCTTATCCGTTTCTCTTCACCCAATTCGCTTGCCGTTATCCTTTTCGAAGAAATGTGTTGCACCGCGAGCCAGCGATAGAGATAGACGGTTCCCAACGTCGAAAGTGGGACGGGCACGAAGTACGACGGAAATCATCTGACCGTTGACCGACATCTCGACGAACGTTTCCGATCCGGTTGGCTCGATGTTCTCGACGGTCGCCTGAAGCCCGCTCCCTGTTGCAACATCGATTTCTTCCGGTCGTTTGCCGACAAGGATTTCCTGACCGTCGCGCGCCGCCGTCGGGGGCGATAAGCCGATTGCACTCCCATCCTCAAGGACCAGATCCGTTCCCCTGACCACCGTGGAAAACAGGTTCATTGCGGGGGATCCGATGAACTGCGCCACGAATGCATTTGCCGGCCGGTCATAAAGCTCCAACGGCGTACCGACCTGCTCGATGATGCCGCTCTGCATGACGACGATCCGGTCCGCCATCGTCATGGCTTCGATCTGGTCATGGGTGACATAGATCATGGTCGTGCGGAGCCTACGATGGAGCGACTTTATCTCACCACGCATCTGAACCCGCAGCTTCGCATCAAGATTGGAAAGTGGCTCGTCGAACAGGAAGACCTGGGGATTGCGGACGATTGAACGTCCCATCGCGACACGCTGCCGTTGGCCGCCCGAAAGCGCCTTCGGCTTGCGGTCGAGAAGCGGAACGAGACCGAGAATCTCGGCGGCTTGGCGAACCTTCTTCGCCTTTTCCTCCTTACTGGCGCCGGCAAGCGTCAGCGAAAAGGCCATGTTTTCCTCCACCGTCATATGCGGATAAAGCGCGTAGTTCTGGAAGACCATGGAGATATCGCGGCTCTTCGGCGGCAGGTCGTTGACCACGCGATCGCCGATCGAAATTCTGCCGCCGGAGATCTCTTCGAGCCCTGCAATCATCCTCAGCAGGGTCGACTTGCCGCAGCCCGACGGGCCGACAAGCACGACGAATTCGCCGTCGGCGATCTCGGCGTCGATGCTGTGGACCACCTGCAGGCTGCCGTATTTCTTGACGACCTTGTCGATTGTAACACTGGCCATGATCGTCTCCTCAAACTGCCCGGATGCGGATGCGTGTGGAGGACAAGGCGCCCTCGTGAATTTCCATGCCCGCCGAACCTCCGGCAAACATGCCGTCCTGCGCCTCGAGCGTGAGATCGCCGACCTTGACGGTGATCTGTTCACCCTTGGCCGATGCGACCATGGTGAAGGCGGTCTCAAACGGGATATCGAGCGCTGCCGATGCGAGGATCTCTTCCGTCTGATCCCGACGCCTTACGATCTGCAGTTCGCCCTTGCGGGTGAGGCGGGCGGCATAATAGCGGCGCTGTCCTTCCGCGCGCAGCACGAGGCCACCGAAATCGCCGAGATGTAGCATCAGGTCGGCTTCGACGGCATAGTCCGTCCAGTCGCGTGTGCCCTGGAGGATCAGGCCCGAACCGCGGTTCTGGCTGATGCGGATGTCCTGCGGAAAATGCTTGGAGAAGAAATGGACATTGGAGACCCAGGCGCGACGCCAGAAGTCGCCCGCACCCTCCGGCCGCCGGAAGGTCACGTCCGGGCATCCGTCCCAGGTCAGCGAATCGACGAGAACGCGGCCGTTGGCGCGACCGTCAGCGGCCGACAGGACAACGCCGACCTCGGCGATAGGCTGAAAGCCGGTTTCTGGAACGATCCATTCGAGCGTTGCGGTCTCGCCCGCCGAAAGCAGTTTTCCGGTCGGCATGTCGATGTCAACGAGCTTGTCGTTGCTATCGTAATGGCGGATGCGAAGCTTTGCCTCGACTGACCCGCTATTGCCGGCCTCGGCGCTGACAGAGGCGCGCAGTGTCTGGCCGGCATGGATGCGCGGGCTCGCCATCAGATCGTAGGTCCGCATTTTCAGGACGTCGAGTGGCGTGAAGACCGGCGTGGTCGCCGCCGCTTCGCGACCAGGCGCCAGTGCGCGGAAATCGAGTGCCAGCGCCTTGCCGGTGCCGGTTACCGTCAGACCATCGAGCGCAATCTGGCCGGGTTGCGCGCGAAAGCCCTGGACGGCGCCCGGCAGCGAGAAGTGGAACTTGGCACCGTTCTTCGGAGCAGGCTCCGCGGTAACACCGGCCAGCTTGCGGCCGAGGTTGGCGAGCCAGAGCGCGGTATCGACGGCATCATTGACCGAGCGGCCGCCGTCGGCAGACGAGATATACATCCGGTCGGCGACGGGGCCACGCCAGTCCGGACCGGCATCAAGTCCGTCCAGTCCGAGCATGATGCCGTGAAGGCAGCCGAGATTGCCGGCATTGCAGTCGGTGTCCCAGCCAGAGGTGTTGACGATCATTTGGCCGCGCTGGAAATCGTGCGGGGCGTGCAGGAGCGCCATGATCATCAGTGCGTGGTTCGGTACAACATGGCAATTGCCCGGATATTTGTCGTATCCGTAATTGTCCTCGATCTTCTGACGCGTTGCTTCCCAGTCCTCGTTGCCGGACGTCCACTTACGGATATCGGCGATCAGTTTGGCAATCAGGCTGTCCTTGGGGATATGGGCAAGGCCGGTATCGAGCAGATGGTCGACGTCCTTGCTGAGAAATGCTTCGGCTTCCATCGCGGCCCACAGGACTGCTGCGTGGACCGCCTCGCCGTCATGGCTGACGGAGCCTGCGGCCCGCGCGAGCTTGGCTGCCTGTGCCGGGTTGCCGGGGAGACAAGTGCCCAGCCGTCGATGAAGATCTGTGCGCCGATCTGTTCGGCGACAGTTGCGCCGTTGGTCTCGATCGAGCCGGACGCCGGGGCAGGGATGCCACGCGCGAGATTGAGCCAGGCGGTATGCTCAGTGGAGTTGCCGGCGCCTCCCCACCAGAGGATCGAGCGCTCCTCGATGATGTAATTCATCCAGGCCTTGCCGATATCCTCCGCCGACAGATCCGGAGAAATACCGTAGTCGTCGAGCGCGCGGGGGAAGGTGAAGGTTCCGGCGACGTCGTCGTCGGTGACGACGAGCGGATCACCCAGCCGGTCGTGAACGTAATAGGTGATGGGACCGAGCTTTTCGAGAATGTCCTTGTAGCGCCAGTTCTCGAACGGGCGGCCGAGATAAACGCCAATCAGCTTGCCGAGGACGCCTGCATAGACGCGGTTGTTGTAGTCTGCGGGAATGGACATGCGATACTCCTTGTTAGCCCTTCACCGAACCGCCGGCCATGCCGTCAATGAAGCGGCGCTGCAGAAGAACGAAGAGAATGACGATCGGAAGGATGATGATGAGTGCGGCGGCCATGATCACACCCCAGTCGGACGAGTACTGGCCGGAGAGAAGGAAGAAGGACACGACCGCGGTCAGCTGCTCCTGTCCCTGCAGGAAGGTCGTGGCGATCAGGAACTCGTTCCACGAATAGAGCCCGATGATCAGCGCGACCGTCAGGATCCCGGGCGAGACAATGGGAAGGAAGACCTTGGTGAAGACCTGCCAGTGCGTGGCACCGTCGATCAGGGCAGCTTCTTCCAGTTCCTTCGGTACGGCCAGGAAATAGGTGCGCAAAAGCATGATCGCGAAGGGGAGTACACCGCCGTGTAGATAAAGGAGACGGCAATTGGATTGTTGATCAAACCGAACCGGGCGAACCCAAAGTAAAGTGGGAAGAGAAACAGCTGGATCGGCGCGGTGGTGCTGGCCAGAAGATAGAATGTCAGGATTTTCCACGTCTTGATCTTGCGTCGCGCCAAAACATAGGCGGTCAGCGAGCCCGTCGTGCAGACGAGCACGATCGTCATTGCCGTGAGGACGGCGGAGTTCAAAAGCGTGCGCCCGAAATTGGCGTCGCTCCAAGCACGAGAGAAATTATCCCAGCGCAGTTGCGACGGCCAGGCTAGCGGGTTCTGCACGATCTCTGCCGACGGCTTAATCGAATTCAACACCATAAGCGCGATCGGGAAGAGTGTGATGATCAAAAGCACTGCAAGCGTGAAGTGAACCAGCCACCGTGTTACGCGGCTTTCGGACATGTTCATTGGTCGAACTCCTTGGCCTGGGCACGGATGTAGAAGACGGTTGCGGCCAGACCGAACAGGCTGATAACGACAGAGATCGCCGCTGCCTTGCCGACCGCCAGGTCATAGAAGGCGGATCGATAGGCGAAGGTCGACAGGACTTCGGAGGAGTAGGCAGGGCCGCCCTGGGTGAGGATGTAAACGAAGTCGAAGACCAGGAATGACCAGATCACCGTCATGATCATCATTAGCGTGATCGTCGGCATGATGCCGGGCAGAAGCACGTAGCGGATCGTCTGCAGGAAAGTTGCCCCCTCGACGCGGGCGGCCTCGATCTGCTCGGCCGGCACCTGCCGCAGTGCGGCAAAGAAGATGACGCAAAGAAAACCCCACCAGTGCCAGAGATCGACGACTGCAATGCCGTAGAGTGCGCTCGAGGTTTCCGTCAGGGGATTGGCGATATCGATACCGTATCTCTGCAAGAGGCCGGTCACGCCCGTCACGGGCGAATAGATCATGCCCTGCCAGACACGGCCGGTGATTGCGGTCGCAATGATGACGGGCAGGAAATAGATGACCTGGAAGAAATTTGAGCTGCGCCGGGCGACGAGCATCATCGTCGCCGCCAAGAGGCCCATCGTGATCGGGACGATCAAAAAGATGATCGTCCAGATGATGTTGTTGGTCAGAGCGGTCCAGAAGACGCTGTCGTCCCAGAGCGCACGGAAATTGTCGAGACCGACAAAGATCGGATCGCTGATGCCGTCCCACTCGAAAAACGCGAGCATCACGGTCAAGAGCGCCGGTATGGCAATGATGACGACATTGATGACCAATGTCGGCAAGACGTAGAGGCGATGCATGAGGTTAACCTTTCGAGACCGACCGGTCCTTGTCCCCCGCCGGTCGACGGCGGAGGGTGAAAGCGTGCGACCGGAAAGCGGTCCGCAATCTGCAATCGAGGTTAGCGGGCCGGGACGGCGGGCGCCTTTCCGGCCTTCATTTCCTTCTGGAAGGAAGCGTCAAGCTTGGTGAGGAAATCCTGCGTCGTGGCCTTCTTCAGCCAGACCTCCTCAATGCCGTTGATCACGTAGCTGTCCGTCGCCGGCGGCAGGAAGGTCCAGGTCGTGTAGCCATAGTTGCCCTCGTTCACGGCGGCCGACAATGTCTGCATGGTCTCCGTGAAGAGCGGTGCCACCTCGCTCGTCATCTTGACGTTGGAAATGTCCTTGAGCGGCACGTTCCATTCACCCTGCCAGGCCGAGTTCATCGAGCCGTAGATTTCCGGCGAGAAGACGTAGTTGATGACGGAAGCCGCGCCGTCCGCATTTTTGGCGCGTGTGGCGATCGAGAAGGTCGAGCCGACACCGAGCGGGAAGACCGGATCGCCGCTGGCGCTCGGGAAGCCGACGAAGCCCGCTTCGGAACCTGCCTTCTTGCCATAGGTGGCCACATTCTGAAATTGCCATGTGCCGGTCGGCATCATGCCGGCCCGGCCAGATGCCATCATGTCTGCCGCCTGTTCGCTGCTGGTCAGCGAGAAATAGTTCTTGCCGAAATAGCCCTTCTGCCACCAGCCATTCAGACGATCGATCGCCTGCACGAAGGGTTCGGCCGTCCAGGGCATCTCGCCGCGGAGTGCCTTGTTGAGGTTTTCGGGGCCTGCGACCGAATTGAGCGCCAGGGTCACGAACCATTCGTTGGCACCGCGCCAATCGGCATTGCCGGCCGCAAACGGCGTGACCCCGGCCGCCAGCATCGCGTCGGCGACCTTTTCGAGTTCGTCGAGCGTCTTCGGTGCCTGCCAGCCGTTTTTTCGAACAGCGTCTTGTTGTAGAACAGGCCGACGGTCTCGTAGGTCTTCGGCAGGGCGTAGAGCTTGCCGTCATATTCTCCCATCTTCAGGAAGACCGGGAGGATGCGGTCCTGCCACTTGTATTTCGCCGCATAGTCGTCGAGCGCCATTAACTGGCCGGACTGGGCCATCGGCGCAACATAGCTCGGCCCCGCAGTATAGACGACATCGGGGCCGTTGCCGGACAGCATGGCGACGCGCAACTGCTTGTCCAACTCGCTGCCGCGGTAATCGACGCTCAATGCATAATCCGGATTGGCCTTGTTATATGGCTCGATGATGTTCTGCTGGATGAGTTTTTGCTGATCGGGCGTTGCTTGCTCATACCACCAGGATACGCGTTCCTGAGACACTGCCGCCTGAGCCGTGCCAACGAGCAGGACGGTGGCGATCAAAAGCCGGTTCTTGGTCATAGACTTCTCTCCCTAGTCGAATGATGTTGTTCCTGCCTATGCGGCGGCGACGCCACCGAAGCCCGGATGATGAGCTCGTATGGCATCTCCTCGGCGCGGCCCGGGTCCGTCTTCCCGTCGGCCAGGCGCGCCAGCAGTCGTTCTGCGGCCCGCGCTCCGATCTGGTCCTGGAACTGGGCCACTGTCGTCAAGGCTGGCGTCACGAGCGCGGAGGCGAGGATGTCGTCGAAGCCGGCCACGGAAATATCCCTGGGTATCGATAGGCCGTGTGAGATCAGGCTCTGCATCACGCCGATCGCCATAAGGTCATTGGCGGCAACGATCGCGGTCACGGTTTTGCCGCTTGCAATCAGGTTGTCGGCCGCCTTGCGGCCTCCTTCGACCGTGAAATGAGGGGCCTCCAGCACGATCGGAGCCGCGTCGATGGTGGCCATCGCGCTCAAATAGCCTCTCAGCCGGACCTGTTGCGGGCCACCGGGTGCTGCGATCATCGCCACTGCGCGATGACCGATGTGCAACAGGTGTTCTGTTAGCGCCCGCGCCGCCGCTTCATTGTCTATGAACAGATCATCAATTGGCAGCGAACCGCCAGCCTTGCGACTGACTTCGATCCGAACAACCGGAACTCCCGACTTTCCAAGCGGAGCAAGCTCCTTCGCGCCGAGATTGAAGAATACACCAACAATTCCATCGAACCGGCCTTGCTTTGCCGCGGCGACGACCTGCCTCTCGTTACTCAATTTTCCTTCGGTGTCGATGGTTATGACTTCATATCCCGCAGCGCGAACCACACGCTGCACGGCAACGACGAGCGAAGGATAGAACGGATTGGCGAGATCAGGCACGACACAGGCGATCACATGGCTGCGCTGTGTGCGAAGGGCCTGAGCGAAGCGATTTGGCTGATAGCCAAGCTCTGTGATTGCTTTCTCCACCCGTTCGGCAGTGTCGACAGATACCTTGTCTCGCCCACCGTTCAGAACGAGCGACACTGTTGCTTGGGCAACGCCTGCAAGCTCTGCAACTTCCCTTTGGGTAATTCTCCGCCCGCGCATCTCAGTCCTTTATTGATACGTATCAGTAAACTACTGCTACGTATCAATAAGTCAACAGCATGCAAATTGTGAGCATAATGCCGATTTTTGTACCGACCGTTTTCGATAAGCATTTTAGTAGATGCGGAGGCTGGAAAAATATCTCTTGCCTACTCATGCCCGTGTAACGTGGCATTGCGAACCGAGTGCTTCCAGGATAGCGAGCATGACGCTTTAGCTCCTTCGGCGATGGCTCGAGCAATTAGATGCGACGTTGGACGACGTCGCTACCAATGCCGAAAAAACATGGTTCAAGAGCTAAACGTGGCCGGCGCTTTTGCTCCATTCTACACGTCACGGCAGAGTGTCGCCGGGCAGATGGTCCGGCCAAGGCCTGAACGCATCAACAACCGGCTATCGTGACGCCTCTATTGTAGCAGGCGACGCCTCGTTACTCGCCACCTTTACGCCTGCGCGTTGACCCGACCAGCCGCCGCCCAACGCCTTGTTGAGGGATATGTAAGCCTTCGTCAGCGCAATCTGGCTGTCGATCAGTGATGCTTCGGCATCGTACTGAGCTCTCTGCGTATCCAGCAGGTTGAGATAGTCCAGCGTGCCGCTCTCGTACTGGACGCGCGATGCCTGATACGCGGTCCAGTAGGACGAGACCGCCTGGGTCAGCTTGGCGCCACGGATGCGGTTCTGGTTCAGGGAAACGATCGCATTCTCGACATCCTCCATCGCCGTGAGCACCGCCGTCTGGTAGGCAGCAGCAGACGCATCCCGCCGGGCACGAGAGACCTCGACAGCCGTCTTAAGCTGTCCGCCTCGGAAGAGAGGGATCGTGAGTGCCGGTCCTATCGCCCACGACATCGTCGACTTCTCTGCGAGATCGCCGAGCGAGAGCGCCTGGGACGCGATGTTGCCCGTGAGACTGAGGGATGGATACCGCGCGGCCTCCGCAACTCCGATCCTTGCCGTCGACTGGGCGAGTTGCCGTTCGGCCATGCGCACATCGGGTCGTGCAAGTATGGAATCCGCCGGGATCCCGACGGGCATCGGCAGCTTCGGGCGCGGGATCGGTCTACTTTTCTCGAGTTCAAGCGCCAGTGACGCTGGCGGCAAGCCGAGCAGCACGCCGAGACGATGGATGGCAGCAGACCTGTTGATCTCGATGGCGGGGATCTGCGCTTCGGTGCTTGCTGCCAATGCCTCCGATCGTGCGACTTCCGCAACGGTCGCGGTGCCCGCGTCCGCCTTCGCTCTCGTCAACGCCGCGGTGTCTCGCTGGGATCTTCCCGTTCGGCGCGCGAGGGCGAGCTGCGCCTGCGAACCTCTGACCTGGACGTAGTTCGACGCCACATCGCCGATCAGCACGAGCATCGTGTTGCGCAGATCCTCCTGCGATGCATCGAGGCCGTAGCGGGCCGCCTCTACTGATCTGCGCCTGCCGCCGAACAGATCGATCTCCCATCCGGCATCGAAGCCGCTGCGCCACTGCGTTGCCGGATTGTCACCGACAGCAGCACTTTGCTCCGCCACCTTGGATCGCTGGACCGAGGAGGAACTCCCAAGCGTGGGCAGCAGGCCCCCTTCATCCTGGCGGAGCTGCGCGCGGGCTTCCGTCACCCTTGCCATCGCCGCCTGAACCCTGAGGTTCGCCCCCATCGCCCGATCCACATAGGAATTTAGGAGCGGATCGTTCAGGTTGCGCCACCAATGGCTCAGTTGGGCTGGCTTCTCCGCCTCTTTCCCTTGGCGGGATGACCAGGATGCTGGCAAGACTGATCCGGGGGTCTGGTAGTCGGGGCCAACAACGCAGCCGGAGAGCATTGTGAGGGAGAGGACTGCAACGATGGCTCGTTTACGCGGTTCGAGGCGCATGGGTATTTCCTGAAACAGAGAACGGGGTGTCGGGCTTCCGCCCATCCGGTCAAGGATGGGCGGGCTGTGCGGACTTAAGCGGCGTCGTCCTCGACCGGACGCTTCGTGCGCAGCAGCTTGAGCACGAAGACGAAGAAGGCCGGGACGAAGAACACTGCTAGGACCGTCGCCGAGATCATGCCGCCGAGCACCGCAGTGCCGATGGCGTTCTGGCTGGCAGCGCTCGGCCCGGTCGCGATTGCCAGCGGCACCACGCCAAGCGTGAAGGCGAGCGACGTCCCGTAATCCCTGGCTGATCCTCGTGGCGGCCATGCTGGCGTTCCCGCCTGTCGTCGTGGATATGACAATCCTGCACATTGCAGTTCCCTCGCTGACCCTGGCGCTCGGTGCGTCAGGAACCGAGGTTCTGTGGATCATCGACATCTATCCGCTGGTGATGGCGGGTCTGCTCGTTCCGATGGGCACGCTCGCAGACAAGATCGGATAGCGCCGGATTCTGCTGCTGGGCCTCGGCATATTTTCCATCGCGTCCCTTGCTGCCGCCTACTCGCCGTCCGTCAGCGCGCTGATCGCCGCACGCGCGGCCCTTGGCGTGGGATCGGCCATGATCATGCCATGAGTGCTGGCGGTGATCCGTCAGGCGTTCGCCGATGATGCGGAGCGTGCGACGGCTCTCGGCATCTGGAGTGTCGTCGGCATGGCTGGTGCCGCCATCGGCCCGCTGGCCGGAGGATTGCTGCTCGAACACTTCTGGTGGGGTTCGGTTTTCCTCGTGAACATCCCGGTGATGACGCTCGTCATTCCCATCGTCTGGTTTTTGGTGCCGGAACGTTCCGGAAATCCTGCAGCGGTGTGGAAGCCGGGCCAAGCTGTCATCGTCATCGCGGGACTGATGCTCACTGTCTACGGCATCAAAACCGTGTTCAAGTCCGGTCTAGACATCGGCGCCATCAGCCCACTCCTCTTGGGAGCGCTGCTGCTCCTATGGTTCGCAAGGATCCAGAACGCGTCGGAGCATCCGATGCTGGATCTCGAGCTGCTTCGCAAGCCTGCGATTGCCGTCGGCTTCATGATGGCATTTGTGGCTAGTGGGTCCTTGGCAGGGTTCGAGCTGGTGCTGGCGCAGGAGCTTCAGTTCGTCCTCGGAAAATCGCCGTTGGAGGCTGGTCTGTTCATGTTGCCACTCGTCATTGCAGCAGCAGTCGGTGGTCCGATCGGTGGCAAGTTGGCGACATGGTTTGTCCTGAGGTTAGTTGCGTCCGGCTCGTTCGTCGTGGCTGCCGCGGCGCTTGCTGCGCTTGCCATGTTCGACCTCAAGGATCCGGGCGTTCTGGTGCCAACCCTTCTGCGATCCTGGGCTTTGCAGCTTGGCGTGGGGCTGCTGGCGTCGTCGATTGCCATCATGGGCAGCGCTCCGGAAGAGAAGGCGGGCGCAGCGGGTGCGATCGAAAGCACCGGATACGAACTGGGCGGCGGTCTCGGAGTGACTATCTTCGGGGTTCTGGTGAACTCGATCTATCGGAGCTCGTTCATTACACCGCCGGGTGCTCCGGAGGCTTCGGCCAACTCGATCGGGGAGGCGATGACTGCCGCAAAGAGCGCTACTGGGGATCTTGGCATGCAGATCGCCAATGCCGCGAGGACGTCTTTCGTCGATGCGCACGGGACTGTTCTGATCGCAGTCGCAACCGCGATCGGCATCCTTGCTGTGGTGGTTTTCCTGTCGCTGCGCGAGGCTGAGGCACGCTAGGTTTGGCCAGGATAGTTCATTTTAGCGAAGTAACAGCTCCCTAGAAAATTCACGGGGGCAGAGGTTCGATTCCTTTCAAGAGCAAAACCGTCATCGGTGGGCGTGGCTGCTCCAACACTAGCCGGAATGGTGGTGGGTAGTGAACCCGCGAAAATCGAATCTAGCGATTCAATCCATTCTGTTTATCCGGCGGCCTGAATTTCTAGAAGCTTCGCCAAAGGCGGCCGCAATCTTCATCATGAACGCCTTGCTGAAACGACCGAGCGTCTTCTCGTCTGGCTCAATGTACCAAGAACGCTCAGCCACATCGTAATTGTATTCATCGACCATCACCCAACAGCGCTTCAGATCGCTCAGGCCGGCTCGACGTGCCTCCGTATCAGGGATTTCCAGGGCGGCGCGGTCGGTCCTCGGAGGATGCGTTGTCACTGCGAGAAGAGCCAGGTGGGTAAGGCCGTCCTTGGCACTACGAACCGCAACGACGACGCAGGTCG
Source organism: Terrirhizobium terrae (assembly GCF_030323265.1). Taxonomy (GTDB): domain Bacteria; phylum Pseudomonadota; class Alphaproteobacteria; order Rhizobiales; family Rhizobiaceae; genus Neorhizobium. The sequence continues at coordinate 170,604 of NZ_CP104991.1, read as the reverse complement.
GGCGCGACTTGCGTCCTTCAGTCTCACCACGCTCATCCTGCCAACTCCATAGATATGGATAGCTGATTATCTGACCGGGAAGGAACTCACGGCTCATCGCCGTACCCGTCACCACGCGCCAACCGATCGATTTCCGCACCAAACAGCTCTACATGCTCATCGGGCATGTCCGCGGCCCGATGAGGCTTGCGGGGGTCGCCACCGGTGCGCAACCGTTCATAATGCTCATAGCTCATCAACACGAAGCGTGGCTTCCTGTGTTTGGTGAGAACTACCGGCTCACGGCTGGCCGCATCTGTGACATCTCCGACCTGCTTGTTGAGGTCACCCGTCGTGTAATGGCGCATAGACTATCTCCGAAATGGATATCCAGAATATCTGGATTTTCCATATTATCAAGATATTTCGCTTTTGGGAAAATTGATTGAGTGACGAGGGTATTTGTATTGGATGGCACGTATAGAGCTGAAATCTGTTCCGCGAAAAAGAGACTATCAAATTATGGGGCGACGGTTCTGATCCGCTCAAGACCGTAGCAGATACTTTGCTTCAACCAACTCAATCGTCGCTCGCCTAAAGCCTCTTCTTGGGTCTGAAATCGATCAGCATCGACTTGAGCTCGACTTCGCGTACTCGCCGCGCCGCCTCTTCAGGAGAGAGCCAAGCCAGAGTCCGCTGGCCGCGTTCCTTGAACTCGGTAGCAGTCGCTGAGACCTCGACCTGAAACACCTCAACGACACACGGAGCGACATTCCCGTCGTCAAGCCACTTTATGTAGGTATAGCGTCCAACCGGCGCCTTCTTCGCACGGCCGCGTACCCCAGCTTCCTCCCAAGCTTCAATCGCGGCGGCTTCGTACGGCTTCTTCTTCTTCATCGGCCAACCCTTCGGGATGATCCAACGTCCGGTGCCTCGCGATGTAATCAGAAGGACTTGCAGATCTCGCCCGTCATCAGTCCATCGGTAACAGAGAGCGCCATATTGTGTCCGGAACTCTCCGCTGAACAACCTGTCGGGCATCGCGGCAAGCTGCTGGAGCAACGTCTTGTCTTTTGCAACTGACCGCCTGCGGTCCTTTCTTATGGCCTTCATGTAATATCAATCGGTTATTTTCGCCGTTGCTACAATGGCCAGCCTGTGTTTATGACAGTTTTATGACAGCGCTGCCGCACGCAAAAATCACGTAGGGAGCTAGCCTATGATGAGTATTTTCCGAAAATTGATGCCGCGTGAGGACAAGTTCTTCGACATGTTTTGCGAGCACTCGAAGACGGTGGTGGAAGCCGCCGAGGCCCTGCGCGATCTTCTCAATGGCGTGGATGTCCAGAACAACTGCGAACGAATCGTGAGACTGGAGGACCGCGCTGACAATATCACCCGCGATGTGCTTCTCGCGGTCAGACGCAGCTTCATCACTCCGTTCGATCGTGGCGACATCAAGGACCTGATTCAGTCGATGGATGACGCGATCGATATGATGCACAAGACGGTCAAGACCATCCGTCTGTTCGAACAAACCAGCTTCGATCCACTGATGCGGCAGATGGGCGAGGAGGTCGTGCGCGCCGCGCACCTGGTCGCCGCGGCCATTCCACTACTCGACAAGGTCGGTGCAAATGCGCAGCGGCTCAGCGCCATCGCCGAGGAAGTCACCCGCGTCGAGGGCCGTTCCGACGACCTGCACGACCAGGGTCTCAAGGATCTCTTCATCCGCCATGGCGCAGCCGGCAACGCGATGGCCTATATGATCGGCAGCGAGATCTATAGCGAACTTGAAAAGGTCGTCGACCGGTTCGAGGACGTCGCCAACGAGATCAGCGGCATCGTGATCGAGAACGTCTGATGGACGCGACGCTCGCTTTTCCGCTTCTTGCCGGCCTGATCGGCATCGCGCTGTTCTTCGACTTCCTCAACGGATTGCACGACGCCGCCAACTCGATCGCGACAATCGTCTCGACGCGTGTGCTGCGGCCGCAATATGCGGTGGCCTGGGCGGCATTCTTCAACTTCATCGCCTTCCTCTTCTTCGGCCTGCATGTGGCCGAAACGCTCGGAACCGGCATCATCGATCCCGGCATCGTTTCGCCTGCGGTGATCTTTGCCGCGCTGATGGGCGCAATCGTCTGGAACATCGTCACTTGGGTCTTCGGCATTCCGTCCAGCTCATCGCATGCGCTGGTCGGCGGGCTGATCGGTGCAGGTCTTGCCAAGGTCGGTGTTTCCTCGATCGTGTGGAGCGGTTTCCTGAAGACGGCGGGGGCGATCTTCATGTCACCTGCAATCGGCTTCTTCCTGGCGCTGGTGCTGGTGCTTGCCGTCTCCTGGATCTTCGTGCGCCAGACGCCCTTCGCTGTCGACCGGACATTCCGCATCATGCAGTTCATCTCGGCCTCGCTGTATTCCCTCGGCCATGGCGGTAATGATGCGCAGAAGACGATGGGCATCATCGCCGTGCTGCTGTTCAGCCAGGGCTATCTCGGCTCCGAGTTCTACGTGCCGTTCTGGGTGGTGATCACCTGCCAGTCGGCGATGGCGCTCGGCACGCTCTTCGGCGGCTGGCGCATCGTCCACACGATGGGATCGAAGATCACCCGGCTCAACCCGATGCAGGGTTTTTGTGCGGAGACCGGTGGGGCTCTGACCCTGTTCGGCGCGACCTGGCTCGGTATACCGGTGTCGACGACGCACACGATCACCGGTGCCATTATCGGCGTGGGTGCCGCCCGTCGGATGTCGGCGGTGCGCTGGGGGCTGGCAGGCAACATCGTCATCGCCTGGATCGTCACCATGCCAGCGGCGGCGCTGATCTCCTACATAACGTACAGAGTCGTTGCCCTGTTTTCCTGACCTGTTTCAGTCGCGACAGGGTGCGGAGGCTTTTCAATGAAATTCTCGTCGGTCCATTGCCATCATCGGGAATGGTCACGAGGGCCTGGGAGTTCGGGGTGGGGTCCAGACTCTCTATACGCAGGGGGACGGGGGCGCGGCCCTCGTGACGTAGCGACAATGCGCTGCTGCTGAGAAGGTTCCTTGTAGCATTTGCCAGAGCGCGCCCATAGGCTCCGAGCGTGCTGTCCTCACGAGGAAGGCGCTCAGAATCCATTGCAAGCGCAACCCCTCAAATGTCGTATCTTCCCACAACTTTGTCTCGGAAAGCTCGACCGAGAAATCGCCTTTTGCAAGAAATTTTCGCGTTTTCGATCTGGAAGTGCCGATAATCGAGGTTTCTATGAGTGGGTTGAGGGATCACATTCCTTCAAGACCATAGCGCACGCCACCGCCTCACGCGGATGCACGGTTGTTGGGTTGCAGATTTCTACGCATTTTGCGAACCGCGGGAGCACAGCCTTGTTGGCCAGCCATCGGGTAACGAGCTGCGTGGCGTCTTGTGGAAATCAGTCGCCTTTAAGACGTTCGCCAAATCAGCCCATTTTCTCCGGTGACATGGCATGACCGGTCGCGGGAGTCGATTGACCTGTCACCCGCTAGCTTGCTCACCCATCCTGAGGTCAAGGAAGCTTTTTGCCGCGGGCGGATGTAAAAACAGCGTACCATTCGCTTCGGGTCCACCGGACATCGAAAGCGGCAAGCGCAGCAGCAATTCTTTCGGGATTTTGCGAGCCAATGATCGGAATGATCCCGGAAGGATGGGACATCAGCCAGCTATACGATGCGATATCGCGTGTGACGCCCGCGCGTTCTGCGACCCTATCCAGTTCTGCGGCAACATTTTTATCTTTGTCGTCGCGCGGATCAAGAAGCCTGCCGCCCCCAGGGGCGACCACGCCAGAGGTGTAAGCCCCATCATCATGGCCTGATCGAGTTCGCCGTTCTCGAAGCAGTCGATGCGCAACGGGCTGATCTCCGGCTGCGTTGAAACGAGCGGATGCCCGAGAAAATGCTGGAGCGCCTGAACCTGATGTATGGAAAAATTGGACACGCCAAGCGCCCTGACCTTCCCCTTGGCGATGGCATCCTGCAGGCACCTGGCGGCCTCCTGCGGATGTGCGAGCACATCCGGCCGGTGGATCTGCCACAGGTCGATCGTATCGACTTTTAATCGACGCAAAGAGGCCTCGAGGGCTTCCGCCAGATAGGAACGGCTCTGGTCATAAGGCACACCCGGGCGGATGCCGGCCTTGGTGGCAAGCACCATGCGATTTCGCAGGGACGGATCGGCGGCGATAGCATCCCCCAGCAGCGCCTCGGCGCTCCCGAAACCACCGGGAGCGGAAAATCCATAGAGATCTGCCGTATCGAGGAAGTTTATCCCGGCATCCAGAACGGATGAAACGAGTTTATGGACGTCGCTCAGGGAAGGATTGCCGGATGCCAGGCGCCACATGCCCCATGCAATCGACGAAACGGTGATGCCGCTCGCGCCTAATGTTTGCTGACGGGCACGGGTGGGGATGGTTTCCATAAAATGCCTTTAACATACGACTGTGATGGTTCTGGGCGACAGAGCCGACCTTTCGATCCTCGTATCCCGGGGCAGGATCGGGGGAAGGTCAAGACGATACCGCGCGTTTGCTCTTGCCGTTCAGGCCGCATTGCGGGTCATTCGTCGCCCGGCACCCCATATGACGGCGCAGATAGCGGATTGAGGGCGCGTGTCACGTAATCTGCGGCCTGAGGCTTGTAGACTTCCCATGCGCGTGCAACCGCCGCGATCGGGCACCCTTCATCGAGCCAGTCGATCCGCAATTCGGCATAGGGCCAGCTCTGCTTGTCGACGATCAGCAGACCTGCCGAACGAACAGGGCCAGCTTCGCCGCCGGCATCGGTGCCCGCCTTCAGTGCCGCGACGAGGCGGTCTCCGAGAGATCCGGGTGTTTTCTCGAACGTGTCGATCATTGCTTGCGGCACGCCGTCATTGGCCAGCAGATTGCCGGCGGCAACGCACTGGTGACCGGTCGCAGAGCTCCAGATTCCAAGCGCCTTGGGGCCTGAATGAATGGCTGTATTGCCCTCGGTATCGATTGCCAGCAATTGGCGATGGTCCGGAAAATCATCGCTCTGACGGGCTGCTGCAACTGCATCCGCCGCGTGGGCACCCTTTGCGAGCTCCTCCAGCATTTTGGGACCAAGCGCGGGATTAGTGACATTCTGCGTGGTCACTGCGCCGATACGGGCCTGCGCCCAGGCGCAGCGGGCGGCAACAGCCGGAGAAGAAGACGAAATCGCCACACCGAACTGGCCGGTCTCATCGCAGCGCGCGACGATGGAGAAGGTCATGGGAACTCCTGTATCAGGTGGGATGTCGGTGTGCCTTTGTGGCCGCCGATAAATGCCGACCGCCACCATGTGAGGAAGAATCAGTCCGGAATGACGGCGGTCGCATCGATTTCCACCAGCCACTCGGGGCGTGCCAGCGCGACGACGACAAGGCCGGTGCAGACCGGGAAGACGCCCTTGATGTATTCGCCCATGGTCCGGTAAACGGCTTCGCGGTGACGCACGTCGGTGAGATAGACGACCAGCTTCGTGACGTGCTCCATCTTGCCACCGGATTCTTCAACCAGCTGGCGGATGTTCTGCATCACCTTGTGGGTCTGGTCCACCGGATCATGGCTGTCGATGTTCTTGGCGGTGTCGAGATCCTGCGGGCACTGGCCGCGCAGGAAGATCATCGTGCCACGGGCGACGACGGCCTGGCAGAGGTCGTTGTCGAGCTTCTGCTCGGGGTATGTTTCCTTGGTGTTGAACTTGCGAATGCGCGTATGGGCCATTCTCTTCTCCATCGGATTGTTCATGTTGGTCGTCGGCAGGTTTTTGCCGGATGATCAGGGTTGCGGCGCGTAGGCGAGGTACGTGTCCTGGATGAGGATATGGTCGGCCACATGCTTGGCATCGTGCCATACGCCCCAGATGAAGCTGGAACCGCGGCCGGAAAGCCAAGGAGGCCGAGGAAGTAGATACCTTTTTCAGCGGAAACGCCGCGCTGGTGTTTTGGACGACCGGCCTCGTCGAAAGCGTTGACCTTCAGCCAGCTGTAGTCCGAGACAAAACCGGTCGCCCAGATGATCGTGGTTACACCCGCTTCTTGCAGGTTGAGCTCGCGCAACGGATTGGTGACACAGTCGACCTGCGGTCCCAGCGTGCGGGCATCGGGTTCTTCCGGCAGATCGAAAGCATTGCGGGCGATAAAGGCATCCGCCTCGTCGAGCAGGGACAGATAATTCTGGTCACCGCGATCGAGATTTCGGACAAGATCGTCGGCGAAGGAAAGCGATCCGTTATTATAGGCAACTGTCATGCCGGCCAGCACCATGCCTTGCGCCGCCAGACGGCGGAAATCGATGGTCTTGCCGCCGTGTGCGCCGCTGACCGCAATGGTCACATGCTCTGAACCGGGGGCCTGTGCCTGTGCGTCCCATTTGCCAAGCACGCCGAGCCACCAGACGAAATCGCGGCCGCGATAGGCGCGCGGCGGGCGGTCATGCGGGCCAACGGAGAGATAGATCTTGCGGCCGGATAACATCAGTTCCTCGGCAATCTGCACGCCGGACGAACCTGCGCCAACGACCAGCACCGCGCCTTCGGCGAGCTGCGCGGGATTGCGGTAATCGCTCGAATGCATTTGCGTGATACCGGCATCCGCAGGCACGATCGGTGGAATGGAAGGTTTCTGGAACGGGCCGGTAGCGGCAACGACGTTGAGAGCTTCGATGACGCCATCGGAGGTTTCGACGCGAAAACCGGGCCGGTCTTCAAGCCGTTCGACCTTGGTGACGTCGACGCCGCAGCGGATCGGCGCCTTGTGCATGTCGGCATAGGCTTCAAAATAATCGGCGACGCCTTCCTTGGGCACGAATGCGTCAGGATGACCGGGGAAATCCATCCCCGGAAAGCGATCATGCCAGGCCGGGCCGTTGGCGACCAGCGAATCCCAGCGCATCGAACGCCAGCGCTCGGCAACACGCCCGCGCTCGAGCACGATGTAGTCGATGCCGTTGCGGCTCAGGTGTTCGCTCATGGCGACACCCGCCTGGCCGGCGCCAACCACCAGCGTATGGATCTTTTCGACTGACATGCATTCGCCCTTCTTTATTTCGCAACGACCCGCCGTTCGGCGCTCAGCTATCGTTCCGGTCTAGCGAAGGCTTGGCATTCGGAAAATTATGATTTGCTGCAGCACTGGTTAGGATTGCCGAAAGCAGGGCACGGGCGGGCTGACGAGGTCACTTCGGTGAGGGAACGTTTACATTTTAGCAAAGCACAAATATTAGGCTGCCGTCCGGCGCCTCGTTTGACGGGGGCCTATCCGTCTGCCTTGCGGCGTGACTTTTGGCATCAGGGCCTCACATGCGGTTCACTTTGCGGCAGCTCGAATATTTCATCGCCACGGCAGAAGCCGGTTCGATCACGCTTGCATCGGACCGTATCCGGGTTTCTCAGCCCTCTATCTCGACGGCGATCTCGCAGCTGGAGATCGAGCTCAACACCCAGTTATTCCTGCGGCGCCATGCGCAGGGACTGTCGCTGACCCCGGCCGGACAGAAACTTTTGCTGCAGGCGAAGGCGGTGATCGAGCAGGTGCAGAACCTCTATACCGCAGCCTCGGAAGCAACGGACCAGATTCGCGGAACCCTGTCGCTCGGCTGCCTGCTCACCTTTGCGCCGATGCTGCTGCCGGAAGTGAGCCAGAGTTTCAAGGCAGCCTATCCCGGCGTGACTGTCAGGCCGACTGTCGCCGATCACCGGACACTGCTGACGCGCCTGGAACGCGCCGAACTGGATATCGCGCTCTCATACGATCTGTCTGTTCCGGAAGGTTTCGAATTTACGCCGCTGGCGGAGCTTCCGCCCTATGTTCAGGTGGCCGAAACCGACCCGCTGGCCGAACGCTCGGCGATTTCGCTGGTCGAATTACAGGAACATGAATTCATCCTGCTCGATCTGCCGCTGTCGCGCGACTATTTCCTCGGCCTGTTCGCGGCCGCCGGAGCAACACCGAATATCGTCGCGCAGATCCAGCATCAGGAAGTCATCCGCACGATGGTGGCCAGCCGTTACGGCTATACGCTTGCTAATGTCCGGCCGAAGAACAAGGCAGCGCTGGATGGGAGACGGCTTGTCAGCCTGCGCCTGTCGGGAGAGCACCGGCCGATGCGTATCGGCCTGATCCGCGTCGGCCAGCAGGTTTCGACGCGTATGGTGCGGACGTTTGAAGAGCATTGCAGCAACCTCATTTCCGACAATTATGTGCCGGGCATGGAGGCGCCGATCCTCAACCTGCGTCGGACAAGCCAAAGCTAGGCTCGCTTTTTCAAAGCATCACTTCTGAATATCTTATTTTGATTTTTGTTCGGTGGCTGACAATGTGCGCGCCAACACCGCCTGACCAGCGCGGTGAGTGCCGCATCACGGAGTCCAGAATGCACGAGAAGACCAAGTCCGCAGATCAGACAATCGCATCGATCGTCGAGGCGATGACCAATCAGGAAAAGGTCGACCTGCTTTCCGGTTTCGGAATGTGGAAGACTGCGGCTGTTCCCGCCTATGGCATCAAGCCGATCGTCATGACTGACGGCACCTATGGCGTACGATATTCGATCCCACAGATCGATAGTGATGAACGCGGCGGCATGGATCTCGATGCCTTCCTCTCCGTTGTCAACCAGCGTGCCAGCGATGTCGCGATTGCGTGGGGGAAATGAAGCCGGCGACCTGCTTCCCCAACGGTTCGGCGATGGGTAACAGCTGGGATGAAGGTTTGATGCAGCGGCTCGGCGTGCTGCTCGGTCAGGAATGCCGCGCCATGGGCGTGCATCTGCTGCTTGGTCCCGGCATCAATCTGCGCCGCACGCCGCTCGCCGGCCGCTCCTACGAATATTACTCCGAAGATCCGCTGGTCACCGGCAAGCTGTCGGCAGCCGTTATCGAAGGCATCCAGAGCCAAGGCGTGGGTACCTCGCTCAAACATTTTGCCTGCAACAATTCCGAGGTCGAGCGCACCACGATGGATAGTGTCATCGAGGAACGTGCGCTTCGGGAAATCTATCTCAAGGGTTTTGAGATCGCCATCAAGCAATCAAAGCCCTGGACGATCATGTCCTCCTACAATCGCCTCAACGGGGTGCAGGCTTCACAGGATCCGTGGCTCCTGAACGACGTGCTGCGCGATGACTGGGGCTTTGACGGCGTGGTTGTTTCCGATTGGCACGGCATCAAGGATCGTCCGGTTTCGCTGATGGCGGGTGGCGATCTCGACATGCCGGAAAGCCCGCGCCGCAAGGCCGATCTTCTGGCCGCACTCGACAACGGCACCGTTCCGTCAGACGTGGCGAACCTGTCCTGCACGCGCATGCTGGAAATGATCGAGCGCTGCAATGCAGGCGCGGCAAATCCGGTGCCGGTCTACACCGCCGAGGACCATCATGCCGAAGCGCGCGCCATGGCGGCTGCTTCCATGGTTCTGGTGCGCAACGCAGACCTGCTGCCGATCACGCCGGACATGAAGACCATTCTCGTCGTCGGTCGTGATGCTGGCACGCCGGTCATTCAGGGTTCCGGTTGTGCCACCACAATCCCCACCATGGTCGACCAGCCGCTGGAGCAGTTGCAGCAGGCGCTTGGCGCAAACCATATGCTGACCTTCCGTGAAGAGGCCGATGCCGAAACGCTGGCGCTGGCCGCAAAGGCGGATCTGGTTCTGGTCTATACCTCGACCGAGGGCGCCTATGATGGCGAAGGTTCCGACCGTACGACGCTGGCGCTTGGCCCTGGTCAGGATGACATGATCGCATCGCTTGCCGAGGCTTCGGATAAGGTCGCAGTTGTGATCGCATGCCCGGATGCGGTAGAAATGCCGTGGGTGGATGCGGTTGGGGCGGTGCTCGTCACCTTCTATGCCGGCCAGGCCATGGGCGGTGCCGTTGCCGATGTGTTGACCGGCAAGGTCAATCCGTCCGGCAAGCTTTCCGTCACCTTCCCGAAGCGTCTGGCAGATGTTCCCGGCTTCCTGCATTATCCCGGCGAAAACGGCCGCCATATTTATGGCGAAGGCATTCATGTCGGTTATCGTTCCTATGATCTGCGCGAAATAGAACCGCTCTTCCCGTTCGGTCATGGCCTGAGCTATACGACCTTCGCGTATTCCGATCTCAGCGTGTCGTCCGCCCAGATCGGCCTGCAGGATGAAATCACTGTTGCCTTCACCGTCACCAACACGGGCGGCCGTGCTGGTGCGGAAGTGACGCAGCTTTATCTTCATGCACCGGGCAAACGTTTGAAGCGTTCGCCGCAGGAGTTGAAGGGTTTTGCCAAGCCCGTTCTGGCGCCCGGCGAAAGCAAACGGATCGAGATCACCCTCAAGGGCTCGGATCTGGCGATCTGGGACCCGGCGCTCGGACGCTGGGTGCTGGAAGGTGTGGATGCCCGCCTCGTTATCGGCGCGTCCTCGCGTGATCCAAAATTGTCCGCCGACCTGACGATCAAGCCGTCGGTCCTGCCGTTCCGTCGCATCGCCTATGACACCCAGCCAGCCTATGTGCTGCCGAATGCCATCGCCTGCGAGCATATCTGCGCCTATCTGGTCAGCCGCTGCAATATCTCGAAAGACGACGCGATGCGCATGCTCAACCATTGCGCCAACTCGTTCTTCGGCATCTTCACCTCACTGGAACGCCGTCTTCGCGTGTCCATTCCGGAAGCCGAGGTTGCCGGCCTGGTTGCCGACATCAACGCGGCGATGGATGAGGCGGAGGCAAGGCTGTGACGGTGACGCAAGCGTGGCTTGAGCGCCTCGTCGCGCATCCCACCGTCAGTTCGGACACCAACCTGCCGCTGATCGACGAAGTCGAGACAGCACTGGAAGAAGCGGGCGCGGTCTGCGAACGCTTCTACGACGCGACCGGACAGAAGGCAGCACTACTGGCGCGGCTTGGCCCGGATGCACCTGGCGGGTTGATGTTGTCCGGCCATGTCGATGTCGTTCCGGTTGTCGGGCAGGACTGGACGGTGCCGCCGTTTAGTCTCACGCTTAAGAATGGCAAGCTTTATGGGCGCGGCACGACCGACATGAAGGGTTTTGTCGCATCGGCGCTGGCGCTGGCACAAACGATCGACGTGAAAAGCCTGGCGGCCCCCTTGTGGCTTGCAATCTCCTATGACGAGGAAATCGGCTGTGTCGGAGTGAGACCAATGCTTGAGGAAATCGCCGCACGCGACATCCTGCCGGACCTGATCGTGGTCGGTGAGCCGACATCGATGCAGCTCGGCCTTGGCCACAAGGGCAAGATGGCCTTGCACGTTAAGGCGACCGGCGTGCCGCGCCACTCCGCCGAGGCACCGCTCGCGCTCAACGCATTGCATATCGCCAGCGATTTCATCTCCGGCCTGCGCAAATTGCAGGATGAAATCGAGGCCCGTGGTCCGCGTGAGCCGGGCTATTCCGTTCCTTATGCCACCGTGCATGTCGGCAAGCTTTCGGGCGGCACGGCGGTCAATCTGGTGCCGGACAATGCCGAGCTGTTGATGGAATGCCGCATGATGGCGGCGGACGATCCGCTGGCTTTGGCCGAGCAGGTTCGCAAGGCAGGTGCTGCGGCCGTCGCCCCGCACAAGGAACGTTTCAAGGAGGCGTCGATCGATATCGAGATCACCGGCAATTATCCGGGCCACTCGATTGATGGCGATCATCCTGTCGTGCAGGCCTTTGCCGCCTGCCTGCCGAAGGGTGGCAAGGAATGTCGCGTCAGCTTTGGCACGGAAGCGGGTCTGTTCGCACAGGCGCTGGATGTGCCGGTGGTCATTTGCGGGCCGGGTAGCATGGAACAGGGGCATCGCCCCGATGAATTCATCGAGGAATCCCAGCTAGCGATCTGTGACAACGTGCTTGCCGAGGCTGTTCTTCGCTTTTGCGCAAGCCGTCGGCCGCTTGCTTCGCATGTGCCAAAGCAGATGCACGGAAAAATGTAATTTACCGAAGCCGCAGTGACGGAAAGAGTAGAGTTGACGAAGGTCAAACAAAAACGCCGGAGGGTAAAAATGAATAACAATGTATCGCGCCGTGGCTTCATGAAGGCGACCACCGGCCTTGCCGCCGTAGCGCTTGCTGCTCCGGCGCTGCTGAAGGGCACCCGCGCCTTTGCCGGCGAAACGCTGGTCGTACGCGATATGGGCGGCGCCTTCTATGAAGGCTTCAAGGTCGCCTTCTACGACACCTTTGCCGCCGAAACCGGCGTGACGATTCAGACCAATACCAACGAGCCGGATCCGATCCCGCAATACAAGATGGCGATCGACACCGACACCAAACTGTTCGACGTCGCGCTGATGACGCCGGAACACGTGCTGCGTATCCGCAAGCTCGGCGGCAATTACATGCTGCCGCTCAATATCGAAGTGCCCAACAAGGACGACTTCACGCCGCACACGTTCGAGAATGATTTTGCCGGCGTCGCCATCTTCGCGCTGGCCATGGGCTACCGCAAGGACACGATGAAGACGGTGCCGACCAGTTGGGCCGATTTCTGGAATGTCGAATCCTTCAAGGGCCGTCGCGGCCTGTGGCGCAGCCCGGTAACGACACTGGAAATGGCACTGCTGGCCGATGGCGTTCCGCTCGACAAGCTTTATCCGCTCGATGTCGACCGCGCCTTCAAAAGCCTCGACAAGATCAAGTCCAACATCGACATTTGGTGGACCTCGGGCGCTCACGCCACGCAGCTTCTCCAGAACGGCGAACTGGACATGATGTCGACCTGGTCGACCCGCGCGCAGGCGGCCATCAATGCCGGCGCACCGGCAGGCATCGTCTGGAACGGTGGCCTGTTCAACATCGATGGCTGGACGATCGCCGGCAACACCGAAAAGGCTGATCTCGCCCGCAAGTTCATCGAATGGTGCCTCGATCCAAAGCGTCAGGCTGCCTACACCGACATTCTCGCTTGCGGCCCGACCAACATGAAGGCTTACGAACACCTGAATGCCGAGAAGGCGCAGCTTCTACCGACCTCGCCGGAAAACATCAAGGGTCTGACGGTTCTCAACGCCGCATACTGGGCCGAAAACCAGGATGCGCTGACGCAGCGTTTCGAGCAGTGGATCCTGAGCTGATCAGTCCCTGAATTCCACCTGAGCTTCAAGTTCCGTTTTCCGGCGGAGCTGCATATCTGACAAAGGGTGGCCCGGTCCTGCGACATGCGGGACGGGCCATTTTAACAGACGGGACTCCCAATGGCTGAACTTTCTGCCACAGACACGATCTCACGGAAGCGCCTGAGGCTGGATAGCCTCTGGTTGTCCATGCCGGGGCTTGTCTATATGGCGCTGTTGCTGATCCTTCCGGCCGGCGCGCTGATCTGGCAATCCTTCATCGACCCCAAATCCGGCGCCTTCGACCTCAGCGTCTACGAGCAGATGATCTCGGCCGGCGTTTATGTGCGGGTTCTGGGCAATACATTTGCCATTGCCGCGCAGGTGACCATCGTCAGTCTTCTCGCGGGGTATCCGATCGCAGTCTGGCTGGCCGGCATGTCTGAGCGCCGCCGCCGCATGGCCATGTGGCTGGTGCTTCTTCCTTTCTGGGTCAGTCCACTCTTGAAAAATTTCGCCTGGATCGTTCTGCTCGCTCGCAAGGGCATCGTCGCCCAGATGCTGACCGGCATGGGTTTCGACACGCAACTCGATCTGCTTTATGGGCGCGGCGCGGTGATCTTCGGCATGGCGCATGCCATGCTGCCGATCGCGATCCTGACCATGCTGCCGACCATGCTGAACATCGATGGCCGTCTCATCCCTGCCGCCATGACCATGGGTGCAAGCCGCAGCCAGTCCTTCTGGCGCATTTTTGTGCCGCTTTCGATGCCGGGTGTTGCCGCCGCCGGCCTGCTGATCTTTGTCATGGGCCTCGGCTTCTTCATCACGCCGGCTCTGCTTGGTTCGCCGCGCGAAACCGTCATCGGTCAGATGATGATCACCCAGGTACAGCAACTCTTCAATCTGCGCCTCGCCGGTGCTCTCGCAGCGCTTCTTCTTGCCGTCACGCTGATCACCATCGCCGTCTACGACCGCTTTTTCGGCATGTCGGCCGTTTCCGGCAATGGCGCGGCGACCAGGCGTGGTGGCGTGATTGGGGCCATCGGTGGCGCAGTCATCGAGATGGGGGCCGCCGTCAGCGATTTTGTCGCCAACCTGTTTCCGGCGCGTTTCGGTCGCGGCGTTTTCACCGTGTTCGTGTGGATCGTCATTGCCGTCCTGGTCATCCCGGTTCTGGCATTCCCGCCGATGGCCTTTTCCGGATCGAGTTTTCTCGAATTTCCGCCGAAGAGCTTTTCGCTGAAATGGTTCCAGACCTATCTGAATTCCAGCCAGTGGATGGGCGCGACGTCCCGCTCGGTGATCGTCGCCATCGTGACCGGTATCGCTGCCACGATCATCTCGGGCATGGCAGCCTATGGTCTGGCCCGAACGCAGCGCAAGGCGGGCGGCCTGATTTTCCTGTCCTTCATGCTGCCGATGATCGTGCCAAATATCGTCATCGGCGTGTCGCTGTTCTACGTGCTGGCCAAGGTCGGCCTGATCGCGACGGATACCGGCATCATACTCGGCCACACGCTGTCGGCTATGCCGATCGTCTTCGTCATCCTGCTGACCACGTTCCGTGGTTTCGACTGGCGCCTGCTTCAGGCGGCGGCAACGCTCGGTGCCAGCCGCTGGCAGCAGATCCGTCTCGTGCTTCTGCCGCTGGTCAAGGGCGGCGCCATCGCAGCCTTCCTGTTCGGCCTGCTGCATTCCTTCGAAGAACTGACGATCGCGCTGTTCGTCGGTGCGGGCGTCAAGCAGACCCTGCCAAAGCAGATGTGGGACGATATCATTCTCAGCATTTCTCCGACCCTGGCCGCGGCCTCGGTCTTCATCGTGGCGGTGGTGACAGTACTTTTCGTCATCGCCGAAAAGGCAAGGCCGCGCTGATATGCGCAACCCTGCCGATCCCATCACGACCAAAGGAACACGTTTCGACATGTCAGCCGCTTCTGCCAACACGCCGGAAATCAAGCTTCAAGTTCAGGGGCTTGCCAAGCTCTATGGCCAGACCACCGCACTCGATCACGTCAATCTCGAAGTGTGCAAGGGCGAACTTCTCACCCTGCTTGGTCCTTCGGGCTCGGGCAAGACCACCCTCCTGCAACTGATCTGCGGCCTGCAGGAGCCGACATCCGGCACCGTCATCATCGACGGCAAGGACCAGACGCATGCGCCGGTCAACATGCGTGATATCGGCGTGGTCTTCCAGAACTACGCGCTCTTCCCGCATATGACGGTGGCGGAAAATGTCGGTTTTGCGCTGAAGATGCGCAGCCTGCCAAAGGCGGAAATCGACGCCAAGGTTGCCAAGGCGCTGGAAACCGTCGGTCTTGCCCACGCGTCGCAGCGCTCTCCCTCGCAGCTGTCCGGCGGCCAGCAGCAGCGCGTCGCGCTTGCCCGCTGCCTCGTCTACGATCCGGCCATCATCCTGATGGACGAACCGCTTGGCGCGCTCGATGCCAAGCTGCGCGAAGTCATGCAGATCGAGATCAAGCGCATTCACCGTGAAACCGGCGCGACGATCATCTTTGTCACCCACGACCAGCAGGAAGCACTGGCACTCTCCGACCGCATCTGCCTGATGAACGACGGCAAGATCGCCCAGCTCGGCACGCCGCGCCAGATGTATGACGAGCCGCAGAACCTCTTTGTAGCCGACTTCATCGGCGTGTCGTCGATCATCCGTGGCACGGTCAAGGCCGGCGCGCTTGAGACCGCCATCGGCACGCTGCCGATTGCCGGTGCCCCCCACAGATGGCATCAAGGGCGCGCTCGTCATTCGCCCGGAAATGATCACACTCGGCGAAGGTTTTTGCGAGGGGCGCGTACGCGAAACCGTCTATGGCGGTTCGGAACTGCGCGTCATCATCGATGCCGGCGAGCAGGAAATCATCGCCCGCGCGCCTGCAACCGCGGGTGATGTCGAGGTCGGCTCCACCGTCCGTTTCGGCTGGGCGTCGGAAGCTGCTCGTTTCCTGATCGATAAGGCCTAATTCCCCAGGGCCTTTGCACCCGAGCCGGGAGCGGCAGCGCTCCCGGCTCGGGTGGCAATTAAAAACTTTGGTGGCGCCTCCCGGGTGCTTCCTACCCTATTGGACCGGAGCAAACGAAACATGGCCGCACTGCGTTTTCTCTATGATTGCGACCCCGGCGCCGATGATGCGCTTGCCATGGTGCTGGCGCTTGGTCGACGGGATGCGCTCGACATGATCGCCGTGACCTGCGTTGCCGGTAATGTCGGTCTCGAGCCTGTCGTCAACAATGCAAGACGCATCCTCGAATTGTGCGGACGTCAGGATATCCCGGTCTATTCGGGTGCCGCCCGCCCGATCATGGCGTCGCGTGGCCGCCTTTCCATTATGCACGGGTCAGATGGTCTTGCCGGTAGCACGCTTCCAGCGCCGTCAATGCCGCTTGCCAGCGGCCATGCGGCCAACGAAATCTCGCGCATCGCTCGCGCCGAAGGCGGGCTGCATGTCTGCGCAACGGGTCCGTTGACCAATCTAGCGCTGGCCCTGCTTTTCGATCCGGAATTGCCGGAGTTCATCAGTGCCATTACCATCATGGGCGGTGCGGCCTTCTGTCCTGGCAATACGACACCCCTTGCGGAGTTCAACTTTGCGGTCGACCCGCATGCGGCCGCGATCGTCTTCGACAGCGGCATCCCGATCACAATGCTGGGTCTCGACGTCACGCGCCAGGCGACCGTTACGGATGAGATGATCCGCCAGGTGCAGGCGGTTGATACGCCGGTTGCGGCTGAAGCGGCGCATCTGCTGATCAATTACGGCTCCAAGGATCCCTGTCTTCATGATCCCGCGGCGATTGCGTGGATGCTGAAGCCCGAAATCTTTAAGACCGTGCAGGCACATGTTTCGATCTACACGGACAGTGGCCCCGCTGCCGGTCAGGTTATCGCGGCGGTGAGTGAGCGGCATCTTGCTGGCCGCGCGCCGAACTGCACCATCGTCACGGATGTCCAGGCCGCAGAATTTAGGACACTGTTCTCAGCTTCACTCCTATAGTGCTACCTCGTTGAGGGGGCACTGGAAGGTTATGGCCGTCTCCAACCTGTTGCTCGAAGTAACTGATCTCTTTTGAGGTTACGATTCTGAATCTAACGGTTCTTGGTCCGATTCAGCTCAAGAGCCATAACAAAAGCGTCGTCAGCTTTCGGCCCCACGCAGACGTCGCCGGCATGACTGCTCGCGTGTGTTTACAGCTGGACCAACTGCTTTCCGAAGTTCTCTCCCCTCAACCTTCTTAAGAAGGCGTGGGGCGCGCTCTCGATCCCTTCGGCAATGTCTTCGCGCGTTTCGAGCAATCCCTGCCTGTACCACGACACCAGATCGGCGATTGCCATTTGATATTCTTGTTCATGATCGTCGAGAAGGAAGCCTTCGAGCCGGGCACGTGTGATCAGAGCTCTTCTGAGATGTCTCAAGCCGATATCCGGTTGGTCGAAGCGATCGGCAAGGAGATCGTCCCGACTATCACTACTCGGCCGAATGTGTTGAGATTCAGCATTGCGGCATCGTGTATGGGTCCTGCCGTGTTGTCGATGTACACATCCACACCCTTGGGGCAGGCAGCCGCTACATCCGCAACAAGGTCGGGCGAGGTCCGGTGATTGATGCCTGCACGATATCCAAGTGCGTTGCACCAATCGAGCTTTTCGTCCGACCCGGCGACTGCCACGGGATCGAGCCCCTTTATCCGGGCAATCTGGCCCGCGATCTGCCCAACAGCGCCCGATGCCGCCGAGATCAGGATTGTCTCGCCGGCCTTTGGTTGCCCCGTCTTGAGCAGGGCGAAATAGGCGGTAAGACCCGGCATGCCGAGATAGCTGAGTGCGGACTGAACCGGCGCATCTTCTGTTGCCACTGTCTTTGCACTTCCCGCCGGAATGGTGCTGAATGGCTGCCATCCGAAATAATCGCTGGTTACGATGTCGCCAGCACGGAAATCGATGGATTCGGAAGCTATGACCTCGCCAATTCCGCCACCTCGCATGAGGTCGCCGATCTTGAAGCCCGTGGCATAGTTCTTCGCTGGGCTGATCCGCCCACGCATATATGGGTCCACAGAGAGCCAGAGCGTCTTCACCAGCAATTTGCCTTCGGTCACCTCTGGAATTCCGGCCGGGTCAACGTCGCCACCTCTATGAGGATGCGTCGCTGGTGATCGGGTGGTGGGAGACAGGTGGCCCAC
This sequence comes from Terrirhizobium terrae, assembly GCF_030323265.1. GTDB lineage: Bacteria > Pseudomonadota > Alphaproteobacteria > Rhizobiales > Rhizobiaceae > Neorhizobium. The sequence continues at coordinate 152,358 of NZ_CP104991.1, read as the reverse complement.
AAGTCAGCCCTCAGCCTTCGCGCCGTGGTTTCGGCACACGCTTGCTGATGAGTTCGCTGTCGAAGGACACAGGATCGGTGAAGGTTCAGTTTGAGCCTGATGGACTTACAGCAGAGATATGTTGGAGGCAAACCAGTTGACCTCTGAAGATGCGGGTGCCGGGGCAGCGGCCGCCGAATAAGCGGAATTGGGAACGACGCGACGAGTGATTTCCAGCCGCCGATGACGTTGCGGCTCATGCCGGACAAAGACGGCGCAACATGGCTTCCACTTGCGCCGGCGAAAACGGCTTCTGAAGAACCGGAGCGGCTTGGTGAGCCTCGGCGAGGCCCGCGGCCCCATAACCGCTAGCAAACATAAATGGGATGCCGCGCCTGGCCAACCGGTCGGCAACCGGGAATGACTGCTTGCCTGCAAGATTGATGTCGAGGATAGCAAAGTCGAAATCTTCGACTTCAGTCGCGGAAAGAGCATCCTCAAGCCGCATTGCCGGACCGACGACCTGATGTCCAAGCTCGAGGACGACATCCTCGACCAGCATGGCAACCAGCATCTCGTCTTCAACAATCAGAATTCGGGCCATTCAGGTCTTATCCACCAAAGGTCGATCGCTGATGGCCTCCAATGACGTCTCGAGCACGAAGACAACGCCGGTCGGACGGAAATCTATGTCTGCTGTTCCCTGAAGCTCTCTTGGCAAGACCCGCAGGATCAGGCGCGATCCGAAACCATGTCTGTCTCCCCGGATAACTTCAGGCCCCCGATCTCAGTCCACTCCAGCTTGAACAGATCATGGCCATCGACATGCCAGGATACGTCAACCGCTCCATTGCTGCTTGATAGAGAACCGTATTTCACCGCATTTGTCGCGAGCTCATGCAGAGCCAGAGCGATCGAAAGTGCGGCGTGGGGTCCGACGCGAAGAGCTGGACCGCTGATGTTTATCGACTGTCGGCCTTCCTGCTGAAACGCCTCGAGGGCGCTTTCTACCATTCCATGCAGATCCGCTCCATCCCAATTCTCGTCGGTCAGAACGTTGTGGGCACGCGACAGCGCCAATATCCGCGCCGTGATCGCGCTTGAGGCCTCTTCTTTAGACTGAACGCCCCTAAGGGTCTGCGTCACGATCGACTGAATCGACGTCAGGGTGTTCTTCACCCGGTGATTCAACTCGTTGATCAGAAGCTTCTGATGGTTTTCCGCACGTACACGTTCGGTTACGTCCGATCCCTGCACGAAGATGTGGGTGACTTGGCCCTTCTCCCGGATCGGCTGATAGACGAAATCGACGAACCGCTCCTCGAGCGGACCGTCCTTGCGCCATCGGAACATCACGCGTTCCGACGTCCGTCTGATCGGTTCTCCTGAGGCGAAGACCTGAGCAAGCAACTTGTCAAAACCTTGCTCGGCGACTTCCGGCAATGCTTCAGCGAAGGGCAGGCTTACGATGTCTCGATCGCCTATCAGCCTTCGATATTCCGGGTTGATCATTTCGAAACGCTGCTGGTCGGCACTGATCATCGCCATAAAGGTTGGCGCTTGCTCGAACAAATTTTGAAGTCGCTGCGCTTCTTCCCTGTTTCTCCGCTCGGCCAAAACGCGCTCGGTTGTTTCGACCACAATGGCGATGACGCCGGCAGGCTTCCCGCTTTCGTCCGGCACTGGGGAATAGGCAAGGTCCATCCACACCTGCTCGGGATAACCATGCCGGTGGAGTGTCAGTTCCTGATCGCGATAGGACAGCGTGCCACCAGCAAGGCCGACCTTCATGACGTTGTCGTTGAAATCAGAGATCTCCGACCAGCCCTCGCGGACGTTTGATCCGAAAAGCTCGGGATGACGATGGCCAGCGAAAACCGAATAGGCATCGTTATAGATCATCACGCCTTGCTCGCCCCACAGCATCACAATCGGAACAGGGGACTGGAGCAGCAGGGCGGTAGCGGTCTTCAGAGAGGAGGGCCAGCTTTCGACGCCACCCAGTGGCGTTTTCGACCACTCATGCTTTCGAATGAGGTCAGCGACCTCACCTTGGTGTCCAAGGAATTGAAACGGATCGGCGTCGTCGCTGGCTGGCTGAAGCACGGGTTACTCGCAATACATTGCACTGGCCGGATAACTATCGCCAACCAGCTAAAGAACAAGCCATCTGCAATATTCCTAAAGCGGAAATTTTCTTCGCTTACGATATGGGTGAAATCTAACTGCCCGGCTGGCTATCCTTCCTTGGGCGAGACGAGACTTGCTCATGAAGGAAACGATGACGCCGGTCGGCGCGTCGAGACCAGAGGGCGAGGATCCGGACTATTCAGTGCAGTGTGCTCGATCCCGGGCGGGTGATACGTAAATCCTTGAGACAAAATCTTGAATTCGCCCCCTATTCCTCCAAATCGCTCAGCGCTATGAAGGAATTTAGAATGCCATCTTTTTCGAGACTACGTTTGGCCCGGTCGAGCTAGAAATCATCGACTTCGCCTTGAGCTCCTGGAGAAATCGGTACGGGCTATCCAAAGATGATCCCGACGCAGTCATCGCCGCAGAAATCTGCCTTAATCTTTTCCGTGAAGGTTACGATACGCTTCCGAACCTGCTTGGCGCAATGGAACGCCACAGGGCGCTAGGGGATCTCGCGGCGGCTCACGACCTGTGATGATCTTGATCGGTGCGTCCCGGCCGCGACATCCCCTGTCCACTCAGGAACGTCAGCGCATGTCATTCGCCGCACCGACGCGCGACATCATCCCCTTACAATCGAGCACTTCCTGGATCGCGCCCATAATCCCCTGGAACAAACCAGTTGCTTCAGCGTGTTCCGGCTCGACGAAGTCTCCTACAAAGAGAATGACATTGTCGACCGTAAGGGGCATTCCCTCTAGACAGCACTTCAATGTCGCCTGGTTGGCGATAGCGGTCGCGCTGACACGTTCGAAGAAGCGGGCGCTTTCTGCGGCCGAGAGTCCTGGGAGCAAGATTTTTCCAATCGGTTTATGAAGTGGCGTTCATATACGCCAGCAATGATATAGTTACTACGCAGTATATTAGAAGGTAGGAATGCAAGTGCGTCATATCGGCGCGCCGCATTTTCGCGCGACAGGGCTACGATACGAGCCCCACTCCTATTTGACACTTCCATAATGTGTAACGGAACATTAAGCTCGTCTAAAATTCATTCGATTATAGTGCTGTAGCTCAATGGCAGTTTCAGACTTCTGCTCTAATACGGCTGGCTACAAACGGATTGACTGACGACATGATGAACGGTGCGGTATTTCTTCTGGCGGTGAATTTTCTCGTCGCCATGTGCTTTGGCGCCGTGTTCGCGGTCGTCGCGACACGGTGTCGGTCTCGCGCGGGTGCGCTTTGGCTGGCTGCTGGATTTGGCGTCGCCTCGCTATCGGCTGTCTGCGAGATGCTGGTCGCCTACACGAATCTCCCGAAACTCTTCGGCCTTGCCGCCTTTTCTTCGCTTCTTGGAGGAATGGTGCTGCTTCGTCTCGGGATCGGCGAGCTTTATGGCCGGCCGCTGAGGAAAGACGTTGGAATCTCCTTTCTCGCGGCAAGCATGCTGTTCAGCTATTTCATCTACGGTCTTCCGCGGGGCACAACGGTACAGTCATTCTCCTATCAAGCGCCTTTTGCAATCGCAGTCCTGTCTAGTGCGCTCGCCGTTCTTTCATCACGCAGGCGTCTGATGATTGACCGATTTCTCGGTTGGTTGATGCTTTTTACCGGCGTGCATTTTTTTGCCAAGGCATGGCTAGCGGTGCTGGTCGGTTCGGGAGTAACCGCAAGCGATTACGTGCGAACCAACTACGCGCTGATTTCGCAAAGCTCAACGGCGGTGCTTGTGGTGGCGGTGGGTCTTACGCTGCTTGCTGTGCTCGTGCTGGAGATCATGACGGCTCAGCAGAATGAATCCGACAGCGACGCACTTTCCGGCCTTTCCAATCGCCGTGGTTTCGATCGGGCGATCCAATCTGCATTCGCGAAATCCGGCACTGTTGGCCATGCTCTCGTCGTCTGCGATCTCGATCATTTTAAATCTGTCAACGATACGCACGGACATCATGTCGGGGATCTTGTGATCCAGGAGTTCAGCAGGCTTTTGCGCCGACACATGCTGGACGGTGGGGTTGCTGGGCGCCTGGGTGGAGAGGAATTCGCTATCTTCTTGCCAGCGACAGATATTGAGGTTGCAGTGTTGTTTGCGCAGACTTTGCGCAGCGCCACAGCGACGATCGGCGATCTACCGGCCGATGTGAAAATTACCGCGAGCTTCGGAGTGACGGCAGTTGCTTCAGCCGACGATCTTTCGGCCGCCTTCCGTAGAGCTGACATGGCGCTCTATGATGCGAAGAATTCCGGCCGAAATCGGGTTAAGCTTAGCAAGAGCTCAGGTCTACAAGCCGATGGGAACAATCAAAATGGCAAAGGAAATCTGCGCGTCGTAAGCCGCCGAGACGACTGTCTTGATTGAGGGTCGGATAAAGTTCTTCGACCAGCGAGACTTCCCATCGAGACATGGGAACCGAGTTTGGCATCGATCTCCTTCGTCGCTGATAAGTCGATCGCAGCCCGTTGCCGCCATACGCCGCAGCCTTGAGAAGGTCATCCCCGCACCATGCTTGCGGATGAGGGTATTGCGCTCGAGTGCATCAGAGCGACCACAGGCCCGGCATTAAGCATCAAGGTGGTCCGGCGCGGAACATTTCGACCTTTGATCTGGTTCGTCACGGACAGAAGATTTGATATGGCCGACCCAAAAGACCACCCCGAACAGGATCCCGCCGAAGGTTCGCGTGAGACGATTGAGCGCGACCTGCAGAGGCAAGACAGCAAAGATAAGTCCCCAAGGGATCCGCCTGAAGGGCGGCCATCAGGAGGCGATGCGGGCGCCGAGGCAGCCGAGCCGTCGCCTGGAGGGTAATCCCTTAATCCAGGAGCAATTGCGCGTGACAGAGGAGGTGGCAAGACGGAAGTGGACCGGACGAACCGGAGGGACGGCCTTGTAGCTCTTTAGCTGTGGACATCATCGCCTCTGAGGCTCGGATGTCAAAGTCACTACTGACAGTTCGCTCCAAGTGGAGAAAAGCTGTGGTCTTCGAGCAACGAGGACTGCCATGACGACCACAAACGAGATCGCCGACATATCACAAGGCATGGAAAACCGGCTGCGGTGATTGTGAGCGTTGAGGCTGCGGAAGCAGCAAAGAAGGCGCTGATGAAGCCTAGGGCGAACTTTGGGGATTTCTTGTTGACCTTTCCAGGCGGTGCGGACCTCGGGCGTGACCATTCAACTATGCGCGACGCCGATCTGTGACCGCGTATCTGCTAGACACAAATATCATCATCAAGTTTGCACCGGATAAAAATCCGCCCTCTGCTGAGGTTCGCGAATGGTTTCATCAGCAAGGTGAGGCGGATGCGCTATTCTTGTCCGCGATGACGGTAGCTGAGGTCGAGAGAGGGCTGCGGTCGCTCCATCGCCGTGGTGGTTTTTTACGGGCGAAGAGGCTTTCGCTCTGGCTGGATTTTATTACCACGACCTTTGATGATCGAATATTACCCTTGGACACCGTTGTCGCTCGAATCGCCGGGTCCATGGAGGATGAAGCGAGAGGAAAAGGCCAGAGCCCCGGGTTAGGTGACATCGTCATCGCCGCGACAGCTCGCGCCTACGATTTGACGGTGATTACCGATAATTTGCGGCACTTCGAGCCTCTGAATGTAGCCGTTGACCTCCCAGCTTTTTTCAGAGCCATTTAAAAAGCTAGCTGTACGTTCACGTGAACTACGGGGCTGAGGTTCGTATCTCATCAACAGCACCAATAAAACCTTTCAGCATGTGGGCGTGTAACGACACCATCGTACAGCTCTTGTAACGATGGTGTCGTTACACTATATAACGTTATCACATTGGAGGTGCCTATGCCGACGTCACATACTCGCAAAAATGTGGACGCAAGTGTTCCACTGAACATCCGTATCAAACCCGCGACGCGCAATCTCATCGACCGCGCGGCTGAACTGCTTGGCAAGACGCGGACGGATTTCATGCTGGAGGCGTCTGAACGCCGCGCCGAGGAAGTGCTGCTTGACCGTACCGTATTCACGGTCAGCCCGGAGGCCTATGCCGAATACCTAGCCCGGCTCGATGCGCCAGCGCAGCTGAATGAGCGTCTGAAACGCACAATGTCGACTAAAGCTCCATGGGATAAGGCGTGACCCTCACTTCCCCTGCTCCTTTGGCCGAGCATCATGAGCTTGTCGAATTTGATTCCGGCGTTCCGGAGCTAGATGACTGGCTGCGTCGACGAGCGCGAGCCAATCAGGCGGGCGGTGCGTCTCGTACCTTCGTGGTCTGCGACGGAAATCGCGTCGTTGCCTATTACGCTCTCGCCTCTGGCGCGGTGAGGACGCCAGAAGCACCAGGGCGCCTTAAGCGAAACATGCCAGATCCGATCCCAGTCGCCGTACTTGGTCGACTGGCTATAGACCTGTCTCATCAGGGCCGCGGTATTGGTCGAGCTTTGGTGCGCGATGCCGGCCTGCGTCTGCTCAATGCCGCGGAGATCCTCGGTATCCGTGGCGTGCTGGTGCATGCCATATCCGATGACGCACGTGCCTTCTATGAAGCCGTTGGATTTCTACCGTCTCCGTCCGACCCGATGATGCTGATGATTGGATTGAAAGATCTCATCAACGCAGTGAACGCATAGACGACATCATCTTAGCGTTCCTGTTCAGGTAACGCTAGGGGTATCATTCCGCTTGCGCTCGAAATTTATCTTTGGGACGTTATGATTTTCAGTCGGATGCTACCTGCATGGAGCTCGTTTGCTCCCTTCACAGCCGGGGGTTCTGTTGCTTTAACGTGCAATCACGGCAGGCAGTGGCAGTCTTCATGTGTCGATCCTTCCCGCGGCTAAGAATTTACTGGGATATAATGGCCCACCTGAATTCCGAATGGCGCCATGACGAAATGCGTTTCGGTTTTTCTAAGCTATTGCGCTGTCAGGCACATCAATGGAGCACGACCGCGTTGGCAAATGACCTTCCTGCTATCCTACTCGACCTCAATGGAACGTTGATCGCATCGGAGCTTGGGATCCTGTCGAGCTGCCGCGCGGCGCTACGCGAGCTCGGACACGACATCGATCCGACCATGGATATTGCATCATCATCGGCCCGGCAGAGCACCGCCGCATCATAGCTGCCTTGAAGAACAATGACGGAGATGGTGCATGCAGTGAAATGGAGACACATATCCGCAATACTGCACGCTGCGCAGGGTTGCAGCCGTAGCGAAAGTGATCAGAAGCGGTGCATAACGGCACTGGCCATGTGAATTGGTTTTGAAAAGCCGTTGTCCGCTATGTCCGTCCTACATTGCGTTTTCAAGCCGCTCAAATCCTAGTTCGCAGTCCAGCTCTTCTCAAGAGCTTAATCATGCGATGACAGATTTGACAAACTTTGCCATTGATAGATATCTTGGGGTACCAAGGAGACTGCAATGGCGACGATGAATGTATCACTGCCGGACCCTATGAAGGATTGGGTTGAAGCACAAGCCAAGACGGGTCGGTATTCAAATGTAAGCGACTATGTCAGAGATCTGATCCGGAGAGACCAGACCCGCACAGACAAGATTGCCGAGATGCAGCGCTTTGTCGACGACGGGATCGCAAGTGGAGTTGGGAACCGTTCAGGTGACCAACTGTTTGCAGAAGCGACCGCGCGAGCCGATGTCAACCGCAGACGCGCTTAATGCCGTTTAGCCTTTCAGCCCAAGCGGAAGAGGACATTGTGTCCATTGCTGAAGAGGGCATCCACGTCTTCGGAGCATTTGTCGCCAAACGCTATCATGACGAACTTTTTGCCTTATTCGAACTCATCGCCGCGAACCCGCGAATGGCGCGCGGACGCGATGAGATTTCTCCGCCTGTCAGGATACATCCCTTCAAAGCTCACCTTGTAGTCTATCGCCTCATCGAAGATGGAGGCGTTTTCGTGATCCGTATCCGGAACAGTCATGAAGATTGGGCAGGAGATTCCTTTTAATCAATTCATTCTCCTACTCTATTGCGTGCTGGTCGTGAGTTCGATTCCCATATGTGGACGTGACGCTGGGCAAGGCGGCATCTCTGCCGCCTTTTTTCGTTAGAGGCTTGTTGCCGTCGGGAGGCTCCGAACCAATTCGCAATGAGACAGCGCTGAACTCATCCGGTCCGAGACTACCGAGGGTTATCGGTCGACTTTATCCAGTCCGGGCGACGAGTTAGTGGCGGTTCCGTAGCTCAATGGACAGGCGAGCGGCTCGGTCACCGGGGTACGATTGCGCTGAGAGCGAAAGGCTGCCGATCGATGATAGGCGAGCTTGCGGAGCCTCATGATCGACCCGAGCGGCTGATGCTCGACAATGCCGTTCCATGGACTAAAATGCATGCCGTCATCGACGGTTTTTGAGCGCTGCTCGCTCCATGCCGCCTGCGGCGATGCTGTGATGCGCGCGACTGTGACGAACGGGCTATTTTCCTCGTCCCAAGCCTTAACGCCTTCTACTGGCATGCCATCGATGTCCCTGCACAACTGGACCTGCAGGTCCCAGACGGCCGTCTCGTTCTCGAAAAATTTTTCCGTCTCGTGGCGTATGATGTCGGGATCCGTGGATGTGTCCACAGTCGCATCGTTGAGTGCCTTGAGATTGTCGGATGCCGGAACGACGCCAATCTTGGCGATGTACTCGCCGTATCGAAGCGGAAGCTGGGTGAAAAAGCTTGTTCCAAGTATATAAGTTTTGGGATTGCCTCCCATCGACTTCAAAGCAGCGCTCTCGCTTCCAACGCTCTCCAATACTTTTTCTAGCGTTTTCATAATCCTGGAGAGGACTTCCTTCGTACCTTCCATCCGATCGGTCGTAGAGGCGAGTAACTTGAGGTTTTTGAGGAAAGCCTTGCCCGATGGCGAGTTGAACTCCTTACCATTAACCATGACGAAGTCCTGGCTGAGCGATCCCTCCGATCCGGGAAGACGCGCTCCTCGACATTGAGAATTTTCAGCGCCATGCCGCGGGGCGTTGAGACGCTGTCATGCAGAAGATCGCCGGGCGTCGTCGAAAGCCGGATCACAGCCTCATAACGCTGCGGTTCGGCGAAAATTCCCTGCGCCAGTTCCGGCGGCAGGTTGTCCAGCACTTCGACCGTCGCGCCGATCAGCCCATGGCTTTTTGCATGAACGGCGCGCATCGCTTGACCGGAATCGGCGTAAGTCTTTTCCGAGATCGACAGCATCGTTTCGGCAAGATCGCGGGCCGTCTGCGGCTCGTCCGGCTGGATGTCTTCCAGGCCAAGAGTGTAGCGGACTGGCGCAGCTAAAATTCCATTGCTCATTGGCTTGTTTCGTCCTTGAGGATTTTGTCGATCGTGATGGGAAAATGGCGAATGCGCTTTCCTGTCGCGTGGAAGATCGCGTTCGAAACAGCCGCAGCGACCCCCACAATACCAATTTCACCAAGGCCCTTAACGCCGATTGGGCTCGCCTTGTCGTCGTCCTCGTCCACAAAGATCACCTCGATATCTTCGATGTCGGCATGGGCCGGCACATGGTATTCGGCGATATTGTGATTCATAATCCGGCCGGTGCGGTGATCGACCATGCCTTCCTCATGAAGCGCCATGCCGATTCCCATAACGACACCGCCGAGGATCTGGCTGCGCGCCGTCTTTGGGTTGAGAATGCGACCGGCGCCAATGGCACTAACGACCCGGGTGACACGTGGGCGGCCGAGCTCCTCGTCCACCTTCACTTCCACGAACACGGCGGAGTGGGTATAGGCGGAGAACCTTTTCTGGATCGCCTTGTCAGGCGCGACCTGACCAAGTTCTTCGATGAACGAGACGCCGGCGGCCTGCATGATGTCGGAAATCGCGACGCCGACCTGATGGTTGGCTTCCAGTACGAGGCGACCCCCGACGATCTCAACCTGTTCCGACTTGGCATCCTCGAGAGGCGAGTTGTCCATCTTAAGGGCGTGCTTCAAGAGCGTGGCGATGACGGTCTTTGCCGCAACCTGAACAGCGGACCCGGTTGACGCTGCGGTCCAGGAGCCGCCTTCGACAGAGGTCTTGGGCAGCGTTGACTTGGCTATCCTGACCGTTACGTCCTCAAGCGGCACGTCAAAAGCTTCGGCACCAAGCTGGGCGAGGATGGTGTAGGTGCCGGTCCCGATATCGGAGGCGGCGGCAGAGACAACGACCTTGCCGTCGGACGAGAGGCGCGCCTTGGCCTCGGCCGGGGAAAGCTGAGCTTCCCAGAAGCCCGTCGCCATGCCCCAGCCCACCAGTTCCTCCCCATCGCGCATCGAGCGGGGTTCGGGTGAGCGCTTCGCCCAGCCGAATCGCTCGGCACCTTCGCGGTAACAGGCATGCAGGGCTTTGGAGGTGATATCCTTATCCGTGTTCTGGTCGCGGTGGACGAAGTTCCTGATCCTCAGTTCAAGTGGGTCGATACTGACTTCGTAGGAGAGTTCGTCCATTGCTGTTTCAAGCGCCGTGACGCCGGTGGCGGCGCCGGGAGCGCGCATGTCGCCCGGGGTCGAAACGTCGAGCTTGGCGATCTCGTAGGAAATCTTGACGTTGTCGCACTTGTAGGCGAGGCCTGACCAGTTGGCGACGTTTTCCTGGTAGTCCTCGTAGCGTGAGGTGGCATGGAGGGCGTGGTGTAAGACGGCCTGAAGGTGGCCTTCTGCATCTGCCGCGAGCGCCACACGCTGGATCGCCTTGGGACGCCAACTGAGGTAGAACATCTCGCGTCGGCTCATCTCGACCTTCATCGACCGCTTCAAGTCGAGGCTCGCCATAACGGCGAGGAAGAGCTGATATTTGGGGCGCAGGCCCGAGCCAAACGCGCCGCCGACGAATTTATTCTGCACAGTGACCGTCTCGGGGTCGAGACCGAAGACGTTGCAGACGAAGTCGTGGCTGTTTTGCGATCCTTGCGTCTTGTCGTGGATCGTCAGTTCACCGTCTTTTTCCCAAAGGACCGTGGTGCCAAAAAGCTCCATCGGATTATGGTGTTCGCCTTCGATCGTGTAATCGACGGCGATCTTCCGGGGCGCCTCGGCAAAGGCTTTTTCGGCGTCTCCTCGCGGCGGCGGCGGCATGAAGGCCTCCATGCGCGGGACCGGCGGGACGTAGGAATTTGGCTCCTCGCGGCTGAGGTCGGTATGGGGCGTTTCGCCTGCGTAGGTGACCCGGATCAGCGAGGTGGCGTCGCGGGCAGCTTCGAAGCTTTCCGCCACGACGAGCGCGACCGGCTGACCGTCGAACAGGATGCGGTCGCTTTCAAGCGGCCGGAACGGGTGGCCGGGCAGGGCGACCTCGTCCTTCCACTTCTTGTCGCTTTCGGCGACTTTCGGCCGGTTTTCATGGGTGTAGATCTTGATCACGCCGGGAAAACGGTCGGCGACCGAAGTATCGATCTCGGCTATGCGGCCGGTGGCGATCGTGGAGCAGAGGACATAACCCTGCAGCATGCCGGGCTCGAAGTGCTCGGCGGCATAGCGCGCCCGCCCGGTGACCTTCAGCGGCCCGTCAATGCGGGATTTCGGAAGGCCGACGACTTTGGATCTCGTTCAGCATGTGTCGTGTCCTCCTTCACTGGATCGCCTTGACGGTCTGATCCTGGGGTGTGCCGGCGGCGGCCTGCCTGAGCGCCCGGACGATCGCCTTGCGGGCGAGCGGGATCTTGAAGTCGTTTTCGCCCTGGCCTTCGGCGCCCGCGAGCAGGCGGTCGGCAACACGGCGGAAGGTGGGTTCGTCGGCAGTTGCGCCAGCAAATTGGGCTTCTACCAACGTATTGCGCCACGGCTTATGAGCTACGCCGCCGAGTGCGACGCGCAGGTCAACGATGCGGCTATCGGAAACATCCATGGCGACGGCAACGGAAACCAGCGCAAAGGCGTAGGACAAGCGATCGCGGAGCTTCAGGTAGGTGTAGTTACGGGTGAAGTGATGACCTTCGAGACGCACGCCCGTAACCATTTCGCCAGCCTGCAGGGTGTTGTCCTGCTCCGGATAATCGCCAGGAAGGCGATGGAATTCGGTGAACGGAATGTCCCGGCGGCCGGCCGGGCCTTCTACCTCGACGGTGGCGGCGAGGGCGGCGAGCGCCACGCACATATCCGACGGATGGACGGCAATGCATTTGTCGCTCGCGCCGAGAATGGCATGTATTCGATTGACGCCGCCGATTGCGCCGCAGCCCGAGCCGGGCTCGCGTTTGTTGCAAGGAGTCGACGGGTCATAGAAGTAGTAACAGCGGGTGCGCTGCAAAAGGTTGCCGCCGGTAGTCGCGGCGTTGCGAAGCTGCGGAGAGGCACCAGCAAGGATCGCGTTGGCAAGCAGCGGAAAGCGTTCCTTGATCCGTTCGTCATAGGCAATGGCGGAATTGCTCACGAGGGCGCCGATACGAATATCGCCGTCCTCGGTTTCCTCTATGGATTTTAGCGGCAGGCGGTTAATGTCGATGATCGCGGCCGGGTGCATGACGTCGTATTTCATTAAGTCAACGAGGTTGGTGCCGCCGGCGAGAAGCTGGGCTTGCGGGTTGGAGGCGAGGGCGGAAACGGCGTCTGAGACGGTTTCGGCGCGGGTATAAGAAAACTCTCTCATTCTGCGGCCTCCCGGAAATTGCGAGCGGCTTCCGAGCCCAAAACGTCCTCGATAGCATCGGCAATGTTGGTGTAGGCGCCGCAGCGACACAGGTTGCCACTCATCAGTTCGCGGATCTCTGCGCGGCTATGGGCGTGGCCTTCCTTGATCAAGCCAACGGCTGAACAGATCTGTCCCGGAGTGCAATAGCCGCACTGGAACGCGTCATGCTCCACGAAGGCTCGTTGCATCGGATGCATTGCTTCTGGCGAACCAAGGCCTTCGATCGTAGTGATCTCGCAACCATCCAGCGAGACAGCGAGCTTGAGACACGAGTTGACCCGCTCGCCGTCGATAAGGATCGTGCAGGCGCCGCACTGGCCGTGGTCGCAACCCTTCTTTGTGCCAGTCAGTTCAAGCGGCCCTCTCAAGAGGTCGAGCATCGTCACCCACGGCTGGATATTAAGCGAGTGGATCTCGCTATTGATCTTCAGGGTGATGGGACAGCTTGGAAGGGCGGACTGGGTAGCATTAATGTCCATGAAACAGCCTTTCTTTTACCGGGTGATGGCGGCCTAACGGAGCGCTATGCTGATTGTTCCTCTACTGGGGCCGAAAGTCCGCCTCAAAAGAAGCGGCTAAAAGGTGAACCGAGGCCCATTGGTTTCTAGGCATGCCTTCCGATAGAACACTCTTGAGTGGATGCGCGAGCCAACAGCGATCGCCAATGTTGCGCTGACATCCGCACGGATATTGCGGGATCTGGACAGATGCAAAGTGTGATGTGACGGTCAGGTGGCACGCATTGCATCACTTCGTGCATTGAATGAGCCATATCCAGCGCTAGTTCCTGACGGTCATCCTGTCGCTGAGGGACAGGCTTCCGAGTTCGAGCATCGTGTGCGCTAAGCCGATGGCCAAATCGGTTGGACATTGTCCGGCGCAGTTCCTGTTATGAGCGAGCAGGGAGACATCATTGAATGGTCCGCCACCGCCCAAGTTCGAATCAAGCACGACATGTGTCGGCGTCTGCGACTGTATCGAGCATCGCCTCCTGGTTGGGGCATGGACCGAGAACCTCCGCACCTGCACCGCGAAGCGCTGCGGCCATGTCGCTGGCGATGAAGTAGTCATCCTCCACGACCAGGACCTTTCGGGTCGTCAGGTCAGGCGCGTCAGTCATCTCGAGTGTCCCTCCAAAAATCGTAGTGAGCGCTGGCGCGTCCGGTCCAACCGACACGCGCTGGGAACTGCGCGCTGCTTTGTCCATTAACCCCGTCCTTCGCCCCGAAGGCGTTTTTGCGGTCCTATATATGACTATGCTGATGGACGGCAATCCCGAGGAGCATCAACTCCAAAACTGAAGCGGTAGGTTGGTCTGGACCCTGCAGGGTAAAAAGCTGGCAGTCCCATGGCTTTGACGAGCGGGTAAGGTTGATCTGATGGCATTATTTCCTGAGGCCCGGCCTAACAAGTCGCCAGAAAGTTCCTCGGCTCGCTCGTGCTTCAGGCTTTCGTTCTTGCCAGCGATACGGCTGATTCCATAAGGGGCGCGTGCCGTCCAAACTCTAAGCGGTTGAATCCATGTCTCTTCTAAAAAATGGGGGTCAAAGGTTCATGTCCATTCAGGAACTCAAACGCGCTTGGAGCGGATAGTGCGGAGGAAAAACCTTCTGTGAAGCTTACTCGGTCTGCGTTTGCGCTATCGGATCGCGACGCCATCTTCACGCACTTTGAGGCAGATAAGCCTGTAGCCGCGGTTCTCATCGAGGAGCGGATAGGAGGCCGCCCGTCGCCTGCTCGATTTTCCTGCTAGTGGGCGCATTGGTAGAGTTGCCGGCACACGCGAACTCGTGATCAATGGTACGCCTTACGTTGCCGCCTACGCCATCACCGATACGACAGTCCGAATTCTTCGCATACTCCATGGCGCGCAGGAATGGCCAGAATATCTGCCGCAGAACTGAGCGACTACAATCAGGTGGGCCGATTGTTCGATCCCGCTCAAAAGCACTACGAGTCATGCGATCGATCAGGATAGTACAGCGCGCTCAAGAACATGCGTCCGCCAGGAGCTGATAAGCGAAATCTCATCGTGTCCCCACCTATGTTCCGGCGTTCAGTTCGAGCTTCCTAAGATTGCGAACGCCTCATAAGGCTGAAGTGTTATAGAAGTGAGTAAAATCTCGACCGGCTCGTAATTATGGATCAGGCAGCGACCGGAGACCTGCAGTTCAGTCGGAATCTCAACTATGAGCTCTCTCGATGAAAAGCTGGCGATGACAACGAGGCGAGCGTCATCCAGACTCCTGGTGTAGACGAAGACGTCGGGATGTTGGTCGAGAAACGATTGATACCGGCCATGGACGATGATCGGGTATTCTTTTCTGAGCCCGATCAGCTTGCGATAATGATTCCAGATCGAATTTTCGTCGGAGACGGCGCGCTCGGCGTTGATGACCGTATAGTTCTGGTTGACTTCGATCCATGGAATACCGGTGGTGAAACCTGCATTTGCCTCCGATGTCCACTGCATCGGGGTCCGCGCATTGTCCCGTCCATTATCGTTTGCACCTTTTATGAACTCTTCCGGCGATAGACCCGCCTCGAGATGGAGGCGGTGCATGTTGAGGGTCTCGATATCGCGATACTGCTCGATCTTGGTGAACGGCACATTCGTCATGCCGATCTCCTCGCCCTGATAGATGAACGGAGTGCCCTTCAAGAGGTGCATCACGGTCGCCAGCATCTTGGCCGATTCAACCGGATACCCTTTCACATCTCCGTATTTCGAAACTGCGCGGGGGAGGTCGTGGTTACCCCAGAAAAGGGAATTCCAGCCGTCATCTGCCAGCGCATATTGCCACTTGCTGAGTGTAGACTTCAGTTTGACGAGATCGAAGGGGCGCGATCGCCACTTGCCATAGACCTCGTCCCACTGTTGCGTCACATGTTCGAACTGAAAGACCATCGACAGTTCGTGCCGGTCCCGGCCGGAATAAAGGAGTGCCGACCCCGGTGTTGCGCTCCAGGTCTCTCCGACTGTCAGAACATTCCGCTTCCCGAACGTTTCGCGGTGCATTTCCTGCAGGTAGTGGTGAAGATGAGCGCCATCCGTGATGATCCCTTGGTCGATCTGTTTGCCGATATAGTCGATGACATCCATCCGGAATCCGGCAATGCCGCGCTCCAGCCACCAGTTCATCATCTTATAGATTTCGGCGCGCACCGACGGGTTCTCCCAGTTGAGGTCGGGTTGCCGGCGGGAAAAAGATGCAGGTAGTATTCGCCGGTGTAAGGATCTAGCGTCCACGCTGGTCCGCCGAAAGAAGACGTCAATGCATTGGGCGGCCCGCCGTCAATCGCTTCTCGCCAGATGTAAAAGTCGCGGTAGGGGTTGCTGGCCGACTTACGCGCTTCCTGGAACCAGCGATGCTCATCCGACGTATGATTTACAACGAGATCAAGGACGATGCCGATGCCGCGGCTCTTCGCTTCTGTGATCAGCCGGTCAAAGTCTTGAAGCGTGCCAAACTCAGGAGCGATATCCTGATAGTTGGATATGTCGTACCCGTTGTCGTCCATCGGAGAGGCATAGATTGGCGATAGCCATATGATTTCGATGCCGAGTGCTCTTAGGTAGTCGAGCTTGGAAATGATCCCCTCGATATCACCGACCCCGTCACCATTGCTATCCGCAAAACTGCGCGGGTAGATTTGATAGATTGTCGATCGCTGCCACCAATTGGGAGATCTGAACTCGGTAGTCATCGGCGTCCTCGCATGGTTCAGTGAATGTCGGAGGGATCTTCGGTAAAGGAAGATATCATTCGAAAGTTCCAGCTCGCGATTTTCGAACGGTTCCAATCGGTTCGCAGATACTGTCACCGCGATAATCGACATCAAAGCTTGCCTTGCATTCGGACTGGACGTCGATTGAAAGGGAACCTTTCGGTTGATTACGCACTTGGGCCTGCTTGCAAATTGCGTGTGGAGGCCGCTTTGATCAACGATCTCTGGTATAAGAATGCCATCGTCTATTGCCTTTCTGTCGAAACCTTCATGGATTCAAACGGCGACGGCGTGGGCGATTTCCAGGGACTGCAACGCCGACTGGACTATCTGGCAGGCCTCGGTGTCAACGCGATCTGGTTGATGCCTTTTCAGGCATCGCCGGGCCGTGACGACGGTTACGATGTCTCCGATTATTATAACGTCGATCCCCGCTACGGGACGCTGGGCGACTTTGTGGAATTCACCCACGGCGCAAAGCAGCGCGGCATCCGGGTGCTGATTGATCTTGTCGTCAACCACACTTCGAACGAGCACCCATGGTTTCTTGAGGCTTGCTCCGACAAGAATTCTCCATACAGGGACTGGTACGTCTGGTCGGCTAAGAAGCCCGCCAATGCCGATGAAGGCATGGTCTTCCCGGGTGTCCAGAAAACCACCTGGACGAGGGACAAGACGTCAGGAGAATACTACTTTCATCGCTTTTATGACTTCCAGCCGGACCTGAACACGTCCAACCCCCACGTCCAGGCAGAAATCCTCAAGATCATGGGGTTCTGGCTGCAGCTTGGCGTGTCTGGTTTCCGGATGGACGCTGTTCCGTTTGTGATCGCCGAGAAGGGCGCCGAGGTGAAGAGGCCCAAGGAGCAGTTCGATATGCTTCGAACTTTCCGGGAGTTCCTTCAGTGGCGGATGGGCGATAGCATCATATTGGCGGAGGCCAACGTCGTGCCGAAAGAGAACCTGCAATATTTCGGTGATGACGGCGACCGTATGCAGATGATGTTCAACTTCCATGTCAACCAGTCATTGTTCTACGCGCTGGCCAGCGCCGACACCCGCCCACTTGCAAAGGCGATGGATGCGACCAGGGAGAGACCGCATACCGGTCAGTGGGGGATCTTCCTGCGCAATCATGATGAGCTTGATCTCGGGCGCCTTAGCGAAAACCAGCGCCAGCAGGTCTTTTCTGCATTTGGACCGGACAAGTCGATGCAGCTCTACGATCGTGGGATCCGCCGTCGATTGGCACCGATGCTGGGCGGAGATGAACGGCGCCTCAAGCTGGCATACAGCTTGATGTATTCGTTGCCTGGAACACCGGTTCTGCGTTACGGTGACGAGATCGGCATGGGTGACGATCTGTCACTTCCAGAGCGCAATTGCGCGCGCACACCGATGCAATGGTCGAACGAGCCACAAGGCGGGTTTACGAAGGGGACCAAGCCTGTTCTGCCGGTGATCGAGAAAGGGCCCTACGGCTTCGAGCATCTTAACGTCGCCTTCCAGCGCCGCGATGCGCAGTCGATGCTGAACTGGACTGAGCGGATGATCCGCATGCGCAAGGAGGCGCCGGAAATCGGTTGGGGGACGTTCGAGGTCTTGGATTGCGGCGACGACGGAGTATTGGCGATGCGATACGACTGGCGCAATAATGCCGTCGTCACCATTCATAATTTTCACGACAAGCCGGTGGAGATCACATTCGAGGCGGGCATTGGCGATGATGGCAATGTACTTATCGACATAGCCGACGGAACCAATAGCCAGGCAAATGGTGGCGGCAAGCATCACATGGTGATCGAGCCCTACGGTTATCGATGGTACCGTGCTGGCGGTTTGGATTACCTCCTGAAACGAAGCGATGTGTGAAACCGGCATGCCTTGGGTGTTCGGCGTAGATCCTGGCTATTGATTATTCAGCATCGAACGTCGCAAACAAGTCGGGGTTCAAGTCGCTTAGTTGGAGCAATTACCTCCAAGCCGACGGCCTGGATCTGTCCAAGAGGTACCTGCGGGCTGGTTCTGGTCAGCAGGCACACTCCCGCCTAGAGCAGCTTGTCGAGCGTGATCGGGAGATCACGGACACGCTTGCCGGTGGCGTTATAGATCGCATTAGCGATCGCCGCACCAGTCCCGGTGATGCCGATCTCGCCCACACCATGGGCGCCCATAGGTGTATGGGGGTCGGGGATGTTGGTCCAGATGACGTCGATATCGGGGACATCCAGATGAACGGGGATATGGTAATCGGAAAGGCTCGGGTTCATGATCCGGCCATTCCGTTCGTCGAACAAGGTCTCCTCGGTCAGAGCGAGGCCCATTCCCATGATGATGCCGCCCTTGAACTGGCTCGCCGCCGTCTTCGGGTTGATAATGCGGCCGCAATCAAACGAGCCAAGCATGCGGTTGACGCGTGGTTCGCCTGTGATCGCGTTTACGCGGACCTCGCAGAATATGGCGCTGTAGGAATGCATCGACCAGTGCTGAAGCTCTAACGGCATGGGCGGATTGCCGTCTACGACCAGCTCGCGTTTCTGGGCGCGCGACAGTATCGAGGAATAGGTTTCGAAGCGACCGGGCTCGTCGCGCTTGGCAAGGCCTTCGTTCGCGCTGACGACATCCTCGGCGCCCAGGCCCGCCAGCGGCGAGTCATTGCCAGCGAGTTTCAGAAGCTCGCTGACCAGTTCGCCATAGGCAACCATGACAGCCATGCCTATTGCTGCGGTCTGCTGAGAACCGCCGGCCAGGATCACACCAGGGAGCGAGCTATCGCCATAACGAAACGTCACCTTGCCTAGGGGCAGGCCGAGGCGATCGGCAGTGACTTGGGTCTGCACGGTTGATGTACCCATGCCCATTTCATGGGCGGCGACATCCACCGTGACATGCCCGTCGGCGGCCATTGTCAGGCGGGCCGCCGCGCCCGGCATGCGGTAGTAGGGATAGGTGCCGGTAGCGCAACCCATGCCGATCAACCACTCGCCCTCCCGCCGGCTCGCCGGGATTGGATTGCGTTCGTTCCATCCGAACCGTTCAGCACCGAGACGATAAGCCTCGACGATGTTACGGGAGGAAAACGGGTTTCCACCAATCGGGTCCTGGTCCGGCTCGTTCAGAACACGCAGCTCGATCGGATCAATGCCGAGCTTGTCAGCCAGCTCATCCATGGCGCATTCGAGTGCGAACGTGCCGACCGCTTCTCCCGGCGCACGCATGAAGGTGTTGGCCATCATATCGAGACGGCATGTCTGCACGTCGAGCTTGATGTTTTCAACCGCATAGGCGCCACGGGTCGGCATGATGAATGGTTCGGGGAGGGCACTATGTGGCGACTGTGGTGTCAGGCCCGTATGAATGAGTGATGTCAGCTTGCCGCCGGTTGTGCTGCCGAGCGCCACACGCTGCTCGGTTTCGCTGCGGCCGCCAACGATGCGATATACGCCCTCGCGTGACAGCGCGATCCGAACAGGACGTCCTGATAGCTTGGATGCAGCAGCAGCAAGGATCTGATGCTGCCACATGGTCTTCGATCCAAATCCTCCACCGACATAGGGGAGGTGACATGCACGTCCTTCTCATCCATGTCGAAGACCTGTGCCATCGACCAGGCGGTATGCGCAACAGCCTGAGTAGCATCATGGATGATAAGCCTGTTGCCCTCCCACAGAATGGTGGCAGCGTGAGGCTCCATGGCGTTGTGGTTGTGACGTGGCGAATGGTAGGTGCTGTCAACCTTCACCTCGGCATTGGCAAAAGCCGCTTCGGCATCGCCGACCTCGTTATGAAGCGGTTCGCCCATGAAGGCACCGGTCTCGGTACCTTTCACTCTGGCGTTGGAAAGCGATGTCGCTGCGGCCTCAGCGACGTAGCTCACCTCAAGCAGCGATGCCGCGTGATCGGCCTGCTCCTGCGTGCTTGCCAGAACGAGTGCAACCGGCTGGCCATTCCAATGAACATCGTCGCCTTGCATCACGGGCAGATCATCGCCACCCGCTGCCTTTTCTTGTGACAGAAACTTGGGCGGAGGGTTCATGCGTGGCGCGTTGCGATAGGTCATAACCAGCGAGACGCCCGGCGCTGCCTGAGCTTTCGAGGTTTCCATATGCGAGATCCGGCCCTTGGGAATGGTGCTGTAGGCGAGTGCCGCATAGAGCATTCCGTCCGAGCGAAACTCTGCCGCGAAGCGGGCTGCGCCCTTGACCTTGAGTGGGCCGTCGATCCGCGTGACCGGCCGACCGACATGACCATGCTTGGCGTCGATCAATGGGTCGGGGACGCCGCCTGGCATCCACCGGTCCGGAGCGACCTCGACCGCCTTCTTCATGACCGCCTGCATCGCACCCTGAGCTGTTTCCTTTGCTTTGTCGAACATGCTCATGCTGCTTCTCCCGTCAGGTCCGAAAGCACGGCGACAAGCGTGCGCTCGGCAAGTTCGACCTTGAATGCGTTACGAGTGGCAGGCCTCGCATCAGACAGTTCAGCTCTGGCTGCGGCACGGAAGGACCCTTCCGACGCTGGCTGGCCGCGCAAAGCCTCCTCGGCCCTCAACGCACGCCATGGCTTCGGCGCCACGCCACCCATCGCGATCCTGACGTCGGTGACGAGCCCGTCCTCGACATCTATCGCCGCCGCGATCGAGACCAGCGCAAACGCATAACTTGCCCGGTCGCGCACCTTCCGATAGGTCGAGTTTGCAGCGAACGGCAAGGCGGGCAGTTCGATTGCGGTGATCAATTCGCCCGGAAGCATGACGGTCTCGATGTCTGGCCGGTCACCCGGCAAGCGATGGAGTTCGCTGAGAGGTATGCTCCGGTCGCCATTCTCGCTTCTCAGATGGACGATCGCATCGAGCGCCGCCAATGCCACGCACATGTCGGAAGGATGGGTGGCAATACAGGACGGCGAGGCCCCGAAGATCGCATGATAGCGGTTGAAACCGGCGATAGCGTCACATCCATCTTGCGGCTGACGCTTGTTACAATGCGAGCCTTCGTTGTCGTAAAAATAGGGACATCGGGTGCGTTGGAGGATATTGCCAGCAACCGTTGCCATGTTCCGGATCTGCGGGGAGGCGCCGGCCACGATCGCCCGTGACAGTATCGGATAGTTCCGCCGGATAGACTGATGCTCCGCTACAGCCGTATTTCGCGCGGCGCCGCCAATCAGAATGCTGCCATCCTCGCGCGTATCGATTTCGCGCGATAGGTTCGTGACGTCGACAAGCGCGCTAGGCCTCTCGATAGTCTCACGCATGAGATCGACGAGATTGGTGCCGCCGCCGAGATACTTTGCTGCGCCATTGGCGGCAAGATCAAGGGCGGTATTGGCGTCGCCCGCACGCATGAAGGAGAACGGTATCATTCTGCCGCCTCCTTCAGCGCATCCTCAATGGCCTCGACGATGCCGTTATGGGCTCCGCAGCGACAGAGATTACCGCTCATCCGTTCGCGGACCTCGTCCCGATCGAGCGGGACGACGTCCGCAGCCAAGTCGTCGGTCAGCTGGCTTGGCACACCACGGCGCATTTCGGCCACCATGCCGATCGCAGAACAGATCTGTCCCGGCGTGCAGTATCCGCATTGGAAGCCGTCGTGCTCGATAAAGGCCTGCTGTAGTGGGTGAAGAACGCCCTCTTGCTCCAGCCCTTCGATCGTGGTGATCGCACGCTCCTCGCATTGAACTGCCAGCGTCAGACAGGAAAGGATGCGTTCGCCATCCGCCAGAACCGTACAGGCGCCGCAAGCACCTTGGTTGCAGCCTTTCTTGGTACCGGAAAGGTGGAGGTCTTCACGCAGGAAATCTAGGAGTGAGACACGGGCATCGTTGGGAAGCGTTACGGCTTGGCCGTTGACGGACATGGTCATGGGCTATCTCCGAGTGCAGCCGGCGTTATACCGACGTGAGAGGATCGTCCTCAACGCGCGGGAAGCATAATTGTGCCGTCAGGCATACCATGAGAGCGGTGCCTAGGCCGATTGGAAACCCAGAACCGCCGGCGGAGGTAAGTTGGGAGTTGCGTGGCCCCGAGGCGAACCTGGAACAATCTCTCTGTAGATCTGTTTGCCAGTCTCCGAGCACACGGAGGAAACGACAATGGACCACACCAATCACGTACGCCTGACCCAGACCGAGCTCACCCCGGCTATCCTCGAAGGCGCAACCATCTACGGCGCAGATGACCACAAAATCGGCAAGCTGGATCACGTCCACGGCTCCGGCATGGGCAGCCAGGCTATCATCGATGTCGGCGGGTTCTTAGGGATCGGTGCCAAGCCGGTTGCTGTTCCGCTGTCCGACCTCGAGTTTATGCGCGACGAGGATGGCGACGTGCATGCCGTCACGACCTGGACCAAGGACCAGCTCAAGGACATGCCTGAGCACAAGCACTGAGATGACAGGAGCCCGGCCTCAGCGCCGGGCTCTTCGCTTGACTACTCAAATGCCAATAGCCTCCCGGAGATTGCAATGACCGTCGATCCGACCAAGACCTATCCGAAGCCGCCGTTTGACAAGCAGACCCAGCCGTTCCCGGGCCTTGCTGGCCGGATGAGCCCAAGGCCGGATCACGGCGAGACCTCCTATGTCGGTTCCGGTCGTCTCACCGGCCGCAAGGCACTGATCACGGGCGGCGATTCCGGCATGGGCCGGGCTGCCGCGATCGCCTACGCACGCGAGGGCGCGGATGTCGCGATCAACTATCTCCCTGACGAGGAGGCCGACGCGCAGGAAGTCATCGCGCTGATCGAGAAGGAAGGCCGCAAAGGCGTGGCGCTTCCCGGCGATCTTCGTGACGAGACCTTCTGCAAGACGCTCATCGAGGACACCGTCGCAGCCTTGGGCGGAATTGACACGCTTGTCAACAATGCGGGGCGGCAGCAGCAGGCGCAGTCGATCAGCGATATCAGCTCGGAGGACTTCGACGCGACGATGAAGACGAACATCTACGCAATGTTCTGGCTGACCAGGGCGGCGCTCGAGCACATGACGCCGGGATCGGTCATCATTCAGACCACATCCGAGCAGGCCTACGATCCATCGGCCAATCTCGTCGATTACGCGATCACCAAGGCTGCCGGCATGAGCTTCACCAAATCGATGGCCAAGCAGCTCGGGCCGAAGGGGATCCGTGTGAACGGTGTCGCGCCGGGACCGATCTGGACGCCGCTACAGGTATCCGGCGGCGCGACGATGGAGAAGCTTCAAGGATTCGGCGGCGACACGCCGATGGGCCGACCTGGCCAGCCGGCGGAACTCGCCTCTATCTACGTGCAGCTTGCGGATCCCAAGGCGAGCTATGCGACCGGGCAGGTTTATGGAGCGGCAGGAGGTGGCGGCCAGCCGTGATCGCCCGCCAGTTGGGAGGATGCCTCAGTGCTCGTTGTACATCACCTCAATAATAGCCGATCCCAGCGCATTCTCTGGATGCTGGAAGAACTCGGTTTCGACTACGAGATCCGGCGATATGAGCGAAACGCGGACATGTCAGCCCCAGCGAAGCTGAGACAGATACATCCGCTCGGCAAATCTCCGATCGTTCAGGACACAAGTGATGGAGGCACAATCACGCTGGTGGAAACCGGTGCGATTTGTGAGTACCTGGTGGCGAAGGTTAGAGGCCGATTGGGGCCGCCCCAGGATCTTGAGGGCACACTCAGATACCGGCAGTTTCTGCACTATGCGGAAGGGTCGGTGATGCCGGTCCTGTTCGCTGTTCTCGTTGCCTCAAAGATCCCCTTGGTCGGAAAGCTGGCCGCGAAGAAGATCAGGCCGATGCTGGATGTCCATCTGGACTATGTCGAAAGCCAGTTGCGGTCTCGACCGTGGTTTGCCGGCGACGACATAAGCGCGGCTGATGTCATGATGAGCTTTCCGCTCGAGGCGGCTTCGAAACGCGCAGGGTTGGACCAAAGTCGCCCCGCGACGATGGCATGGCTTCAGAAAATTCACGCGAGACCTGCCTACCGGACTGCCTTGGAGCGGGGCGGGGCCTATGCGTATTCCCGATGATGAGATGGAGATCGTCATGACCCTGACAGCGGTAGATTCAATGGACCGCTCAAGTCGTCTGGGGTGAGCCCATCTTCGACGGCTCGCATGCTTGCTCTTATAGCTGACGGTATGCAGGGTTATGGCGTCGAGACGACACTGTTTCGCCTGGCAGACCATAACATCTTGCCGGGCGTCACGTCCGACGAAGGAGAGGGCGACGCATGGCCTGCCATCCGAGCCGCAATTCTCGACGCGGACATCCGGGTCATGCGTACCCCGATCTGGATGGGGCAGACATCGTTGGTGACCAAACGAGCGCTCGAGCGTATGGACGCTTTTCTGGAAGAGACTGACGAGCAGGGCCGAATGGTGTCTTACGGTCGCGTCGCAGCGGTCGCTGTGGTCGGCAACGAGGACGGCGCGCACAATGTCTCCGCCGACGTCTATCAAACGCTGAACGATGTCGGGTTTACGATCCCCGCAACGCGGACGCCTACTCAGTCGGAGAAGCCATGGGCAGCACCAACTTCGTGGATCTGAAAACGGCGCCCGACGTCGTCACCAAAACCGTCGATATGCTCGTCCGCAACACCGTCCATCTGGCAGAATTGCTCAAAGCCTCGCAGTATCCAGGCGAGAACGCGTGATGGCGATGACGCGCTCGAAGTCGGGGATATCGAGCAAGCGCTGCATTTCCACGGAAGTATTTTCACCTCCAACCTTCGAGGCAGCCATAAAGACGATACGGGCTGTGTCGCGATGGCGTTCATCGATATGGGCGATCAGTTCATCGCGCTGAGCCGTGGTAGACATCAGAGGCCTGACCGCGATCGTCATTTCGGCTGGTGGTCGATGACGGAAGCCATGTCCGCGTCCTCGCTGAAAAGGCGGGCGCGAAACTTCTGGGCGGAAACTTTCCCGATTTCCTCGATCCATGGGGTAACCGTATCGAGGTTATTGAATACGGCGATCTTCAGTTTACCAATCGCCGAGCGTCCTGCACGCCATGGGCCTGCGCCTCCTCAAGACTGAGAAAGCGCAGAAGGAGCTTCACGAAAGGAAAATGGGTTGACCCTCATTCTTGCCCGGTCTTGATCGCTACTTTCTCGAACGTCACCTCGACGGTTTTCGCGTAGCGTTTCCCATTTACCTCGTCATGCCGCATGAATGTTGGCGGCTTGATGGTCACGTCAAGCTTGTAGTTCCCATCTCCGGGGACCTTGATGTTCGTGCCGTAGTGGTAGAGGCCGGGATGCCACACGAAAGGTACCTCGAAGGGGCCGACGGCTTTGCCGCTTTCAGGGGTCAGTCTTGCCGTGATTTCCAGATAGGGGATGAAGCGCTGGTCGCCGGCGTCGCTGACGGAAATCTCCAGATGGCAGTTTTCGTCCGTCGGCGCGTCCCATTCGAGCTCGCCTTCCCCTTGAGCATATACATGCCCTCGGCGCGTTCCTGCGCGTAGGCGACGATATAGTCGCCCGCACGCTTCATGCCGCCGCTGTCGGCTACTTCTTCGGCCATGTACTTGAGCGAGGCGTGGTAGGCAGCGCCTTCCTTCTTGGCCATCGCGATCTGATGACGGTCTGCTTCGTCGCTCGGCTTCTCGGGCGGCTTGCGGGCTGATGTCGTCATGGTCTTTCCATTCCGGTTGGACGTTGGAGGGGCTTGACCCGCCGCCAGACAGGATGGCAGCGGATCAGAGTTTCTGTCAGCCAAGGAATTCGATCAGATCGCGATTGAGACGCTCCGGTGCGGTGGCAAACAGCCCGTGAGGTTCTCCGTCATATTCGATGAATTTCGCGCCGCTGATTCCTGCGGCTGCGGCTCGACCTGATGGATCGATGGGAACCGTCTTGTCCGACGTGCCATGGATAATCAGGGTCGGAATGGTGAAGGCTTTCAGATCCGGTCGGAAATCCGTCCGACCAAAAGCATCAATGCAGTCGATGGTGGCTTTCGGGCTCGCCATGACACCAAGGACGAACGACCAGTCGAGCACGCCCTGGCTGACGGGCTTGCTAACGAGACCGACACCATAGAAGGTCTTCGCAAAGCTCTGCAGAAAGGCGAAACGATCCTCACGGACTTGCTGCTTCATGTCGACAAAGACACTGGAATCGACACCATCCGGGTTGGAGCTGTCCTTCAACAGATACGGGACGACAGACGAAACCAGCACAGCCTTGGCGACACGCGCGGTCCCATGGCGCGATAGGTAGCGGGCAATCTCGCCGCCACCCATCGAGAAGCCGACCAGATGCGCCTCCTGGAGATCGAGACCCTCCAGCACCGCGCCGAGATCGTCTGCGAAGACGTCATAATTGTAGGTGTCGGCGGGATGTCCGGACTGGCCGAATCCACGGCGGTCGTAGGTGATCACTCGATAGCCCGCCTCAAGAAGCGCCAGCGTCTGGTATTCGAACATATCCCCCGTCAAAGGCCAACCGTGGATCAGCACCACAGGATGACCGGTTCCCACGTCTTTGACGTGGAGCTGGACGCCGTCTTTCGCCTCGATGAATGCCATGGGTTTTTCCTCCCTTTTATGACGAGGTTAAACCCGACCGGGAGCCGATCGTTCCTTAACGGGCGCTGGAGTTCCCGAGAGAGTTGTCATCCGTCAGTAGGGTGCTTCGTCGCGTCGGACCTGCTTGCGCGATCTGTGTCGCAACGATCCCGCAGTCCAATGGTTAGCCTTGCGAGATCGCGGCGTGTCAACGGACGCGACGGGGATGGCAGACGCAACGGTTTTTCCGGTTTCTCGTTGCGGGCAACGAAATGCCAGGCGAGTGCCCAACCCGTCCGCCGCGATCTCGCCCCCAGAACGTGGTAAGGGAGACGAGAGGAATTGACCTGCATTGTTCTCGCAGCAACCGGAAACATCGGCTCGCAGGTGGTCCAAAGTCTCAAGGCGTCAAACGAGAATGTTCTTGCGGTGACGCACGACAACGAGAAGGCGCATTCTATCACGGGCGGCGAGGTCGAAGGCGTTGCGGTGGACCTCAAGGATACGGACGCCCTTCGAGATGTCTTCAGGAGAGGGAAGCGAGCGTTCCTGCTCGTTCCGCAAGCGCCCCCTACGACGGATACGAATACTGAGGAACTGCGGACGGCGAATTCCATAGCGGATGCGGTCGAAGGTTCGGGGCTCGAAAAGGTCATGGTGGTCTCGACCTACGGCGCACAGGAAGGCCACGCCATCGGCGATCTCTCCGTGCTCTGGAAATTCGAAAGGCAGATCAAGGCGACCGGCGTTGCGATGGCGGTCAATCGGGGCGCATATTACTTCACTAATATTGACATGCTAATCGAACCCGCGAAGAAGGGCGAGCTATCCACACCCTTCCCAGAAAACCTCGTGATGCCCCGATCGACCTCGGGAATGGCGTCGTTGCCAGACTGACGAGTGCCATCGACGATGTCGGCGTCAGCTACGTCGAAGGGCCGCGCAGATACAGCTCCGCGGATGTTGCCGCAATCTTGTCAGATACCCTCGGCCGGCATGTTCATCTCGAGCGCATACCGCGCGACGGCATAAACGCCAGTTATCTCAGGCAGGGATTTTCCGACGAAGCGGCGCAGGCCTTTACCAACATGATGCTCGCTTCTCTCGATCAGGGTTCCGAACTTCCCGATGATCCGATCCGTGGGGAAGTCACGCTCGAACAGCACTTCAAATCGACATTGGAGAAACAGAATGGAAGATAGCCGGGTGTGGGACTTCGAGGAAAGCGTCTGGTTAAGCGGTCCGTCCAACTTTGACAAGGTCATTGACGACGAGGCGCTTTTTGTCGTTCCCGCAGCGCCTTACGTCGTGGTTGGCTCGAAGGCGAAAGCGGAGATGTCGAAGCTCAATCGCTGGGCAAAAGTCAGTTTCTCAGAGCGACAGGTCTATCGGCCGCAGGAAGGTTTGATCGTTGTAGCCTACCGGGTTTCGGCGTCTATGGAGGATGGCAAGGCAACCGGGGCGTATTGCACGTCGACGATACGGCGCGTCGCCCACGAGGAGTGGCGTATCATACAGCACCAGCAGACGACACCATAGGTGACGCGCCGGATTTGCTTACCTTACGCTGGGCGGGGAGCGGCGGGCCAGCCGTGGAGCAACGAGCGCGTCGGAATTTCGGCACGCGGCTGATCGAGTTAGGTCTCGGCGCTGGCGCTCTGTGGAAGCTTGACTACCGTCCCGAGGGGTCTGCACCATCGTCGCGCCGCAGACCGAGGAAGGTCAAAGCTACCATTCCGGAACCCGATCGCCCGTCGATTCATTCTCTGGCAATGAGCAAAAAACAGATTTCCCTGCCTCCGACGTCCGGCGCTATCTCGAACCCGGTCCCGTAGTTCTGATCTCTTCGCGGTGGCAGGGCCAGGACAACATTATGACGCTCGGCTGGCACACCATCCTCGAGTTTGCGCCATCACTTTGGGGCGCGATGATCTCGCGCGGTAATCACAGCCATCACATGATCCTCGAAAGCGGCGAATGCGTCGTCAATCTCCCCACGGCCGACATGATCGAAACCGTCTCGCGCATCGGCAACTGCGACGGCGGCAGCGTGGACAAGTTCGAGGAGTTTGGGCTGACGAAGACGGAAAGCGTCAAAGTAGGCGCGCGCGGGATCGCTGAATGCCATGCGTGTTTCGAGTGCAAAGTCCATGACGACGCTCTCGTGGACAGCCGCAACTTCTTCGTCTTCGAGATCGTGAAAGCCCGAGTCGCCGAGCGGCCCGCGCATCCCGAAACGCTGCACTACATCGGCGACGGGTCGTTCGTGACCGCAGGCAAGGTCGTCTCGCGGAAATCCCTGTTCACGAAGGTGACGTGAGCGAAGCTGACCTGATAACTCTAACGGCGTGTGCTGGATAGCACGGTCTTCAATGAACATCTTCGGGACAGCCTGTGTGTCCTGTGGGTGTGCAGTGGATATTCCGTCGATGCCCGTGCATCTTTTTCCGCGGCTGGCCGTTACTTCGCTGAATACAAGGAATAAGAATGGCCCCGCAAAGCAAGACCACAGCCGAGAAGGCCGCCATGGAGGAAGTGCGACGTCTACGCGCCGAGGTCGCCGACCTCAAGGACAAGCTGGCGGAAATCCACAACCGGTCCGATGTCGACTTCGCTGTCAGAGACCCACATTCGTGGCTCCGTATTGCGGCCACTGTCGGCAAGACGTTCGCGCTCGGCAAGCTGATCCAGGCTTTCAGGCTCCCGACCGCCACAGCTGTTGCGATCCCGATGATCAGCAACGAAGTCAACCGCCGCTTCCTGTGAGGAGAGAGCCATGCCCAAGTTCGAAGCCGTGAAATCCGTAGAGGCTGAGAAGGCTGCCGAGAGCAGGAAGTCCAAGGAAGAGAAGCTGGACGAAGGCCTCAAGGAAACCTTTCCGGCTAGCGATCCCGTTTCTGTGTCCACACCGACAAAGCCAGCCGGGTCGCCGGACACCGACAGGGGCGTCAACTGACACTTTCCCTTTCCGATACCCGGAGTTCCGACCTACGTATGCCTCATCACAGAACAACGCCGTCGCTTGACGCTCTCCTCGAGTGGTCGCTTCAGCACCAGATCGCGGCGTTCCACCGCTTTCTGGTCGTGACCGCCACTGTCATCGCCGTCGGCGTTTTCCGCTCCCTGTTCATCACAGGCCTACTTCCCTGGCTCTTCTTCATCCCGTTCATTGTGCTGTTCGGTCTCGTACTAGGACGAGGTGCTGGCATCTACGCGAGTATCCTCTCCACCACCGTGGCCGCCTTCACCATCGGCAGCCTCGAAAACGATCTCTGGATGTCAGGACCTCAATGGGCCGGAAGCATCCTGTTTCTTGTCGTCACTGCGGCACTCGCTTGGCTCTCGGCGGAGTTGCGCTCGGCCTTCGCAAGATACCGACGGCTCGCGAGACAACACGCCGAAACCAACGAGGTCCTTAAGCAGGCCGAAGCCCAGCAGCTTCTCTTGAACGACGAACTCAGCCACCGGCTGAAGAACGTCCTTGCGGTCGTCCAGTCCATCGTCTCGCAGACGCTTCGCCAGTCGCACGACCTTGCGTCCGCCAATACCGCGCTGTCCGCGCGCCTGGTCGCGCTCGGCGACGCCACGACGGTCCTGACAGCGAACTCTTGGGCTTCTGCCGACATGATGGCGATGATCACCCAGGTGCTCGGGCCACACGGTGAGATCGGCAACCGCATCAGGGTGGACGGTCCGCCTCTCACGCTGAACCCCCGCGGCGCGCTGGCGTTCGCTCTCGCCTTACACGAGCTGGCGACAAATGCGGCCAAATACGGGGCTCTGTCGAATGCGACAGGCCATGTCGAGCTGACATGGAATATCGAAAGCGGTAATCAGGGAGAGCCACGGCTGAGACTTCTCTGGCAGGAGATTGGCGGCCCGCTCGTCATGCCGCCGATGAGGCGGGGATTCGGCTCGACGATGATCGAGCGGTCCCTGAGGTCGTATTTCAAAGGTGAAGCGAGAATGGATTACCGACCCGAAGGTCTCACGTTCGAGATCGAGTGCGAACTGGAGGCCGCCGGCATGGCGGAAGGTTAAGGATGGGACAGGCAACACCGATTAACACGCACGCTATTCTTCTCGTTGAGGACGAGGTCCTCATACGGATCGAGTTGGCCGACTTTTTCACTGATGCGGGTTACCACGTCTTCGAGGCAGGAGACTCGAGGGAGGCTATCGACATCCTGGAGAAAGAAAAGACGATCCGTATCGTCCTCACGGATATACAGCTCCCAGGGTCAATGGATGGCTTGAAACTCGCACACTATATCCGCGACAGGTATCCGCCGACTGTCCTCCTGCTAACATCTGGGGGCGTGCATATTGAAGACGCTTCTTTGCCAGCGAGCAGCCAATTCATCGCAAAGCCCTTCGATCCGACACGCATTCTGCGCCAGATCGAACTAATGACCCGCCCTGGCGCGTAACTATGTGCCAAATGTGTGCCTTGCTCGAACGGTGGAGGTATCGATCGCAACTTGCCGATATTGCCTGATCACTCTACGAAGGTTTGCGGCAATAGCAGGATGAGAGACGAGTGAACACATCTGACGACCAAACCCGAAACGTCACCGAAAGTCTCGGCGCGGCCCAAGCGGCTGGTGGCATCGGTACATTCGTCATCGATATCAAGGCCGACATGATCTCGGCGACCCCGGAATTTTCGAAACTCTACGGCCTCGATCATGTAGCCAGTCGCCCAGCGACCGACTTCGAGGCACTGGTTCTTGCCGATGATGAGCAGTTCGTTTCCCATCCCGAGACTCGCGCAGCCGGGGATGCCGCGACGGAAGTAGAGTATCGAATCCGCAAAGCGGATAGCGGTGAGGTCAAATGGATTGCCCGGAAGGGCGAATTTGAGCGGGACACCGACGGCAAGCCACTGCGCTTTCTCGGGGTTGCACGTGACGTCACCGCCAGAAGGACGTCGGAAATCCATCTTCGCAAGGCGCAACAGAAACTCGCGCTGGCGCTCGAGGCCA
This sequence comes from Terrirhizobium terrae, assembly GCF_030323265.1. Classification (GTDB taxonomy): domain Bacteria; phylum Pseudomonadota; class Alphaproteobacteria; order Rhizobiales; family Rhizobiaceae; genus Neorhizobium. The sequence goes on along the minus strand of NZ_CP104991.1, from coordinate 120,433 downwards.
CGGGGGTCGGAACCTTTGACTATGACCTTGTGAACGACGTTCTCGAATGGGATGACCGATGCCGTGAACTGTTTGGTCTGCCGCCAGATGCGGGCGTATCCTACGAAACCTTCTTGACGGGCTTGCATCCCGATAACCGGGCGGACATCGATGCCGCTGTAAAGGCTGCAATCAGCATCGACGGTAATGGCGAATACGACGTTGCCTACCGGACAGTAGGCGTCGTCGATGGCGGGTTCGATGGGTCGCTGCCAAGGGGCGCACCTTTTTCGAGGGTGGAAAAGCGATCCGCTTCATCGGCACTGTGCGCGACGTGACGAAGTCCCGTGAGAAAGAGCTGATCCACCATGAGACCGAGGAGCGTTACCGGCTAGCGAGCCGCGCGACCAATGACGCGATCTGGGACTGGGATTTCTCATCGAACCATGTGCTGTGGAACGATGCGCTGACAGCTGCCTATGGCCATCCGCTCGAAAGCGTCGAGCCGACCGGCGAGTGGTGGATCCACCACATCCATCCGGAGGACCGCAGCCGGATTGATCAGTCCATCCACGCAGCGATCGACGGGACGGAAACCGACTGGACCGAAGAATATCGGTTTCGTCGTCAGGACGGAACCTACGCACCTGTGCTGGATCGCGGCTACATTATCCGGGATGAGCAAGGCAAGCCGCTACGCATGATTGGTGCGATGCTCGACCTGACGCAGGTTCGGGATGCAGAAGTGGCGCTACGCGAGAGTGAATTGCGGTATCGCAGCCTGTTCTCATCTCTCGATGAAGGACTCTGCATCATCGAGTTTCTCGACGGGCCAAGCGGTCCGCTGAGCGATTATGTGCACGTCGAGTACAATGAAGCCTACAAACGGCATTCGGGCGTCTCCGGCTTGATTGGCAAAACGGTACGGGAGGCATTTCCCACTGAGGCTGGCAAATGGGTGGAATATTATCGGCCGGTATTGGAAACCGGTGAGCCAAGACGACTGGAAATGCCTTTCGATGAGACAGGCAAAATCCTCAGTGTCGGTGCGTTCCGGGTAGAGCCAGCCACGCGTCGCCAGATCGCCGTTGTGTGTCAGGATATCACCGCGCGCCGAAAAGCCGAACAGGCCCTGCAGGAAATGAACGAGACGCTTGAGCGCCACGTGGCGGAGCGAACCGCCGACCGCGACCGGATGTGGCGGCTTTCCACTGACATCATGCTGGTCGCTGACTTCAATGCAAAAATCACGGCGGTCAATCCGGCATGGCAATCCGTGTTCGGCTGGAAGGAGGGTGACCTCATTGGGCGCTCTTTCATGGATCTCATCCATCCGGACGACAGAGCTTCGACACTTGCGGAAGTGGCGAAGCTCGGCGAGGGCGTAACGACTTTTTCTTTCGAGAACCGCTATCAGACCCGCGACGGTGACTATCGGGCGATTTCCTGGACCGCGGTGCCCGATGAGGCATTCATTCACGCGGTCGGCCGCGACGTAACGGATGAGCGCAAAGCAGCCTCGGCTCTGAAAGCTACGGAAGCAGCGCTTCAGCAAGCGCAGAAGATGGAGGCGATCGGAAATCTGACGGGTGGCGTGGCCCACGATTTCAACAACCTGCTTCAGGTTGTCGCTGGCAACCTGCAACTGCTCGCGAAAGACGTGGCCGGAAACGGTCAGGCCGAACGCCGTATCTCGAACGCGCTCGCCGGTGTGGATAGGGGATCAAAACTCGCGTCTCAGCTTCTTGCTTTCGGCCGTCGTCAGGCACTGGATCCGCGGGTGCTGAGCATTGGCCGGCTCCTCCGCGGCATGGACGAGATGTTACGCAGGACGATCGGCGAAGGCGTCGAGGTCGAAACGATCGTCTCAGGTGGCTTGTGGAACACTCTCGTCGATCCGATGCAGATCGAGAACGCCATCCTAAATCTGGCAATCAATGCTCGCGACGCGATGGATGGCTATGGAAAGCTCACTATCGAAGTCGGCAATGCCTATCTCGATGATAGCTATACAAGACTTCATCAGGAGGTAGAGCCCGGTCAATACGTCGCGCTGTCGGTCACGGATACCGGCACGGGTATGTCGCCTGACCTGATCGAGAAGGTTTTCGAGCCATTCTTTTCGACCAAGCCGGAAGGGAAGGGCACGGGCCTCGGGCTATCCATGGTTTATGGCTTCGTCAAGCAGACCGGCGGTCATGTAAAGATCTATAGCGAAGTGGGGCAGGGTACGACGATCAGGATGTATCTGCCGCGGTCGACAGGCCAGGAGGACCTGGAAGTCGTGACGATGGATGGTCCCGTCGAGGGCGGGCCTGAGACCATTCTGGTGGCCGAGGATGACGAGGGTGTTCGCGCCACTGTCGTCGAAATGTTGCAGGAACTGGGCTATCGTGTGCTCAAGGCTTCGGATGCCGCCGCCGCCCTGACAATTCTGGAAAGCGGCATCCCGATCGACATGCTGTTTACTGATGTTGTGATGCCAGGGACGCTCAAGAGCGCGGAGCTTGCTCGCAAGGCAAAGGAGCGGCTTCCGAATATCGCTATCCTGTTCACCTCTGGCTATACTGAAAACTCGATCGTGCATGGCGGTCGGCTGGATCCGGGCGTTCAGCTCCTCTCAAAACCGTATACCCGCGATGCCTTGGCCCGAAAGATTCGTCACCTTCTGAACAACGAGAAACAAGCGGCTGTGTCCGCTGAGGCTCTCGCGACGAGCGATCGGAATCAACGGGAGATCGAGGGTTCGGCAAGCGATCGGTTGCCCATTACCATGCTGCTAGTCGAAGACAATGCGCTTATTCGTATGTCTGACGCGGATATGATCGTTGAGCTGGGGCACGAAGTTCTCGAAGCCGAATCCGCCGAAGCGGCGCTGGAGATCCTAGAAAACGACTCTGTTGATGTTCTGGTGACTGATCTTGGTCTTCCCGGTATGTCTGGCGAAATGCTTGCTCATGTGGTGCGCCGTCGCTGGCCTCACATCGGTATCGTTTTCTCAACAGGCATGAATGAGGCCCCCGTTCTGGAGAGTGGGCCGAAAGCTGTCCTGCTTCGCAAACCGCACGGGCCTGACGAGATGAAAAGCTATAGATGAGGTATTAAAGTGAGCGGCGAGCAGACAATGTCATCTGACGTCAGCCGCTTTGCAAGTTCCCTGGGGTTGATAGTTTAGAAGATCAAGGCAAACGCTCGGAGCCTAAACGAGCGACTGTTCTTTCGATGGCTTGTGCACTGTCCTCACAGAGCCGATCTCCTTCTATCGCTTGGTCCCTGCCATAGGCGAGGATCGCTTCGTGAGCTAGGGCCTCTGCTGCCGTCGCCTTTTCGATGGCGGCGGTGTTCCCAGCGTCCTTAGCCTTGGCCCGCAGTCTGATCGCTTCATTCTTTCTGTCATTTGCGCGAGCGATTTTTCTCACAGTTTCGCTGTCATCCATCCGTTGTTGCCTTCCCGTTCTTTCCGCGTTTCACGGCTTGGTGAAACGCGCTTTTCTGGCAATCGAAGCTCGACCCAAAACGTTGAGAGCGAATGATCTAAGAGTTCATTTTCTCAATTCGAACCGGGATAGCTTTTGAAGCGGGTGTTTTTGAAAGCCGATCGTGGTGATCAACAGCGTTTAGCACGTTGCTCTCTGGGTAGTACGCGCCGATGGTTCCGGGCGGAGAGGCAGTTCCTTCATTAGGGCGACGAGGAACACTCTCACGCAACCAAAGCGGCTCTTAAGATTATGCGTCACCGAACGGAGAAAACGGATATGCCGGTTATCGAGGATTGGATTGACGACCGTCTTGAGGAGCGTCTCTTTGCTAAGCTGCCTGCAGGTCACGAGCATGATTTCGCAATGTTGGCGGGCGTGTTGCGGGCGTCAGCAGAAGCGCCTGGTTACGGCGTGGATCGCTTACTCGCTGCGTGGGATGGCGATATAGCAGCGTTTCTTATGTCTCAACAACTGCAATCCGTGACCACAGAATGTGCGAGCGCCGGACTGACGCTATAGGCGTTAGATCGAGCGCTCGCGGCGTGCCTCATTCATGCGCCAGTCAAATGAAGGAGCTGCGACACTATCTATTGCCTAACGATCGCTCGACGGCGACCACGGATGTGCTGACAGTGCCGGATGGGGTCAAGGGAGGTTGCAGCGAGCATTCGCTCCGGCCTTTTTTATTGCCACGTATGTGCTCCCACATCTTCTTATAGTTCAAACCCGCTCTATCTCACTGATGTCATCAAATGGAGAGGACAACGATGAAGAAGATTTTCATCACCATCGCATCTCTGGCCCTGATCACCGGTTCGCTATCATCGTGCGGCAACACCATCCGCGGAGTGGGGAAGGATGTAGCCGGCACAGTGGACGCCACTCAGAATGCCGGTAAGCGCGTGGACAACGCGGCGAAATACTAGGCTTCCGTTGGCAACAAAGAGAGGCGGCAAACCGGATTGGGGGTACCTCCTCACGCGTCCGGTAGATTTAAATGTCGCACCCACTCAGACAGGTGAAACGACGACACTTTAAGGGCGGCAGAGATCGGCGGAACTGTCCACAGTGGCAGTTTGGACACCCGAGACGGCCCTCGGCTCGGATGCCGGCTGTTATTCCGTTAAAACGTCGTTCTAGACATGAAAGTCACGAGAAAAGATGGCGACCGCGGAACACTTGTCCCACACCAAACATCTGCGATTTGGCCTAACCTAGGCCGGTCGCGCGATAGGTGTCAAATTCTATGCCGTGTTCGGCACCTGCGAGAAATCACGAGCTGGAAGAAGATTTGTCGTCCGCTACATTGAACTTGGACCGAGCTAAATCGATAATCTTATCGAGAGCGGCGTCGACGACCGGAGGAATGTTGTCTTCCGACGACGCTGTCGCCGCGATATCGTGGATCAGATCCAGAACTTCGTTCAGCCGCTCAACGGTGGGCTGCTCAATCGACATCGTCTCGTCTCTACAAAGTTGAGAAGAGATTAACCATTGTCGTTGATGAGACCCTGAAGCCAGTTCGATAGCGTTTCTTCAGCGCTGGCGCAAAGACGCAGAACATCTGTCTTTCTTGTGCGACATCAGCGGAAACTGTGTCGAAGGGGCGACATTTCCAAACTGGATCGGCAGCGTGCGAACGCGTGATGATCTGAGGATGATCGTTGATGGCGACCGTATGACCGAACAGTTCCGCAGGCCGGAGGGCACCGAAATCCGTATCGAAGGGCAGCGCGTCAAATGAGGCACGAGGCTACCCTGTAAGGCTCGACCTCAAGGCATGGGCCGTCAGTCGTTTGCCCGCCAGTTATAGGTTCTCATATAATCGACAAACGCACGCATGGCGGCACTCGGAAGTCGGCGGCTGGCGTAGTATAAAAACCAGTGCGGTAAGGTGGGGCTCCAGTCGGAGAGAAGCTCCACCAGCCGGCCCGTTTGGATATGCGGCTTCGCATAGTCGTCGAAGACATGGGCGATTCCTCTGCCCGCCAGCGCAGCTTGCAGTTCATTGTGTGCGGAGCTGACCGTCAAGCGACCGGTTGGAACGATTTCGATTTCCTCGCCTGCCTCGGCAAACCGCCAGGTGACATGCGTGCCACCGGGGAAACGACGTTTGATACAGTCGTGAGTGACGAGTTCCTGCGGCGTCTGTGGTTCTCCGCACCTCTTGATGTAGTCGGGCGAGGCGACGATTGCGTAACGAAGCGCGGGCCCGAGCGGCAGCGCGATCATGTCCTGAGCCAATTGCTTGCCGAACCTCACGCCTGCATCGAAACCCTGTTCTACGATATCGATGACGGCCGCATCGCTGATGATCTCGATCTTCACTTCGGGATAAAGGTCCATGAAGTCGAAGACAAGCGGGCAGAGAAAATGATCGACAGCCGGCGCCGGCGCGTTGATCCTAAGCGTTCCAGACCGGCTATCCCGTAATTCGTCCACTTCGGCGATTGCGAGCCGGATGTCGCTCAGTGCAGGCGCCAGACGTTCCAGAAGGCGCTGTCCTGCCTCCGTTGGGAATACGCTCCTCGTCGTTCGGTTGAGGAGCCGGATACCCAAAGCCTCTTCCAGCCCATTCATCGTTTGGCTCAACGCGGATGAAGACACGCCTCGCTCAAGTGCAGCAGCGCGGAAGCCACCACAGCGCATGATAGCCACGAAAACATCGAAACTGTCCAGACGAATAGGATCCATTGCGAAGTTTTTCTAATCAAGGTGATAAACTTGACGCAGGTTATCAGATCAATAGCCCGATGTCATGGTTGATGCCGAGTCCAACGCGGCGCTCGATGCTTACTTTCACAGTCAATTCGACCCATACGAAGCGATAAAGCAATTGAGCCCCCAACACGGAGGAAAACCTGATGAGTACCCTTACCCTCAACAGACGTGCCATCATGCTGTCCGCCGTCGCCGGCGCATCGAGCATGCTGATCCCGAGCCTGAGTGACTCCGGCAGCGCTCGCGCCCAGGCGGCTTTTCCGGTGGCCGGCAATGCTGGGCATTATCGCTTTCGCGTCGGCGAGATCAGCGCGACTGTCTTGAGCGATGGTGTGATCGGTGGGCCGCCTCGCGTCTATGCAGGCAACGCGCCGGAAGCCGAGCTTCAGGAGGTCTTGCGGCAGGCGTTTCTTCCGACCGACCACCTGACGCTCAACCTCAATACGCTGCTGATCGAGACCGGCGGTCGGCGGATCTTGATCGAAGCTGGGGCCGGTAAGACGATGGGTCCGAAGGGCGGGCAGATCTTCGATAACCTGGCAGTGATCGGTCTTGATCCTGGGGACATCGATGCGATCGTCGTCTCGCACACCCACCCCGACCATGTCGGTAACTTGAGGACCGCGGACGGCGGCAAAGCCTTTCCTCGCGCCACTGTGTTTGTTCCGAAGGCCGACTGGGACTTCTTTGTGCGCACCGATCCGGACCTCTCGTACATGCCGGTGCCGGAAGAGTTCCGTCTGCGCTTTGCGGCGAACATCAAGAACAGCCTCGCGCCGTTCATGAACGACGTCGAGCTCTATGAAGCCGACGCCGAGATCGTGCCGGGTTTAACGACGATCGCGGCATTCGGCCACACGCCGGGCATGGCCACCTTCCTCGTCCACTCTGGAAGCGACCAGTTGCTGCTGACGGCAGACCTTGCCTATCACCCCGTCGTCAACGTCGACAATCCCTGGCTTCCAGGCCCGGATCGGGACAAGGAAACAGCCCTTTCGTCCCGTCGTCGCATCTTCGACAGAGCGGCCACCGAGCGCATGCCCGTGCTTGGCTTCCACTACCCGTTCCCCGGCCTGGGGCGGATGCTGAAGACCGATGGCGGGTACGCCTGGGTTCCCGCCAACTGGCAGTTCTGACGCTCAGAAACAGGAAACACCTATGGACCAGGCGAATATGAACAGACGTGGCTTCCTCGGCACGATGGGCGCGGCTGCTACAGGACTGGCGCTCGCCACCAACGCCGCGGCGCGAACCCAGGCGACGAGCGCGACATCGCCAACCTCGGAATCAAACCAGAATGTGCTGACCCGCACTTTGCCGCCCACCGGCGAGAAGGTCACAGCTTTGGGCCTCGGCACGTTCCTGACCTTTGACCTGAAGCGGCGACCGCCGCGACGCTCTGCGTCAGGTCTTCGAGCGCTGCGTCGCTGCAGGCGATCGCGTGGTCGTCACGTCGCCCCTCTACGGCTTGGCGGAAGTGAGTGTCGGCCAGTTCATGGGCCTGGATGGACGCGTACTGGGGCACAACAGATCGCGAATATGGCCACTGACGATAATTAGACTCTCGGCGTCAGAAAGATCCATAACAGGAACGCGGTAAGCGCAATGGCAGCGATGGCAATGCACCATGCTGATTTTGCGAAGCCCGGCTTTCCCACTGTTCGACCACGGTCCTCATACTTGGTAGCGCGCCCATTGGCATCTTGGGGCTTACGATCTTCCTCAGTCATCAGATCCTCCCTCCAATGCATGCAAAAGCCCGATTAGACGCGGCACGGACGAAGTTAGGTCCTTTGCTAGTGTCTAATTTCGGTCCTCGTCGTATTGCTGCGCATCAGGGTGGGCGCTAACCAGCACTCGCGCCTTTTCACCCAAAGCTCGTAGGAAGGTCTTAACTCTGTAGGGGCCGGCCTGAAGGCTACCGAGCTTTATCTCAGCCTCATCTTCGTCGAATGCAAAGACCCTCGAACCGTATTGGCTGCAAAACCTTCGACCTTCGTAAATTGAAGTGTCCTCGGTCGCTGAAAGTCTGCGGAAGGCCAGATGCCGTAGTAAGTAAAGGCCGATCCACTTTCGTGTCGGCAGTCGATGCAAGGGCAGATAGCCACCCGGACCGGCTCACCCGTAACCTGAAACTGAACCTCGCTACATCGGCATGCGCCAAGTCGTGTCGCCATGCCGACCTCCCTCAGTATCCACCGACGATCGGTAAGACTTCGCCCGTTATGAAGCTTGAGCAGTGCGGCGAGGCGAGGAACACGTAGGCAGGAGCGATTTCCTCCGGCTGCGCCGGGCGCTTCATCGGAGCACCCGACCCGAACTGCGCAACTTTGTCGGCCTCTTTGTCGCTCGGATTGAGCGGGCTCCAGACCGGGCCGGGCGCGACACAGTTAACTCGGATGCCTTTCGGGACGAGTTGGGATGCGAGCGATTTCGTAAAGGCGTGAATGCCGCCCTTTGTCATTGAATAGTCTAGCAGCGATTTTTCGCCGTCGAAGCCGGTGACCGATCCGGTGTTGATGATCGCCGATCCCTGCTTGAGATGTGGCACAGCAGCCCGGGCCATGTGAAAATAGCCATAAAGGTTCGTCTTGAGCGTCTCGTCGAAGTGGTCCTCCGTCAGATCGAGTATATCGTTTGTGTGAACCTGAAATGCCGAGTTATTGACGAGCACGTCGAGTTTTCCGAATTGATAAACGGTGTCTGCGACAACCTTCCGGCAAAAGGCGGAGTCCTTTACGTCTCCCTTGATGACGTAGCATCGACGGCCTTCGCGTTTTACGGCTTCGGCGGTAACGGCCGCATCATCATCCTCATCTAAATGAACAATCGCAACGTCCGCGCCTTCGCGAGCAAAGAGGACTGCGACGGATCTTCCGATTCCCGAGTCACCACCTGTGATGAGCGCGACCTTGTCCTGAAGCTTTTGTGAGCCAAGGTAATACGGTGCGTCGTAATATGTCTGTGGGACGAGACTAGCTTCGTCGCCTGGCTTGTCCTGATGTTGTTTGGGGAAGGGCGGTTCCGGATATAACCGAGCGCCCGCTTGCATCGCGCCTTCCTTGGGAGCCGGTTCCAGTTCGTCGGCTTGCGCAACTTGCTCTTGGATCTCGCGCTGTTTCGCGGCGGTGAATGAAGATGTCATGACGGCCTCCTGCTTACTTGGGGTAAGAACTCGGAGGCCGACATTTTGTTCTGTTGGTGACCGACGCGCGGCCGCTCATTTTAAAGATCGATTGCAGTTGATGGCTACAATCACGCTTCCCTCAAGGGTCAGGCTAGTTTTTGCGCAGTATGGCTGTGTTCTTGGCTGGCTTGCCGTTATTGCCAATACCTGCCGCTGTGATCCGGGCTTTGCCTTCCCCTTGCGCCGTCATCGTGGCTTTCCAACCGTTTTGGTCATCCAGAGCAACCGAGTTGCCTTTGACCGAGCCGGTTACTTTCGGGCGCGGAAATCCGTTGTTTGTCCAGAACGTCACCTTGCCATTGGCGATCCTGACGCTGGTTTTGCCACCAGCGCTGGACGTGCCAGACCAAGTGCCGTCCCATGTAGACGTTTTGCCAGACTGTTTAGTTTGCGCATCCGCTGAGGCAGGTGCATAGAGTGTCAAAGCAGATGTGAGCATGGCTGCTAATATTGTGTAGCGTTTCATTCAATCCCCCAAAAAAACGTTGCAGGACTGAAGATAAAGACGGCCTAATATCTGTCTTCACCCATTCGGGTGACTATGATCTCGACGCAAACATAATGAGGCCGACTATGCAGATACCTGTTGCAGCAAGCAGCAACATTCTGCCTGCGCTGATCTGCAATTCTGGCTTGACCGAAGCGTCGCGTTCGAAATCTCGGTCGTCCACCGGCATATGCTGTCCTCTAGCGGTTTGTCCACGTCACCACTTACGTATATATTAGGAGTTGTCCATAAACCGCCAGGCGAAAAATGAGCATCTGGTCATAAATGCTCAACCGCCAAGGGACGGCGCGAGGTTTTTATCATTTGATGGGGCACACCTCTGCCCAAAAGTCTTCCGCTTCCTCAACCGGATCATTCCGCGTCTTTGCTGCTGCTAGACGGAGTGCGCCAAGCTTATAACCCGATATTCAAGCGGCGAAGCGAGCATCATCATCGACATAAGGGCAGGTGAACGCCCCAACGCGATTGAGCGCTGCTCTCGTGCCTGCGTGAACGAGGTCGTTCTTCTCACTCTTAGTAAGCATCACTGCGTTTTCCTGACCGGTTTTTTCGACGGTCAAATAGCGACCCCGATCGGAATCCTAATAGATCATCCTTAGATGAAAAGAGCCCCTCCATAGAGTCGTTTGGAGGGGCGAAAAGGTTGGGAAGTTTACGCGAGCATCACTAAGCTCTTGGACATTGAGCCACATATATAAGCAAATGTCGATGTACTCCTAATGGCGTAGTTTCTATCTGCGACATCCTGAGTAATCTCTGCACAACGCAGATTCACATGCCTGCCGCGCACGAGGCTGTGCTACGGGTTGAGTAGGCTGGCGTCGAGCTGATCAGTCGCGTCCAGATGTACTGCGAATTACAGCGCGACTGGTCGCGAGAAGCTACCGTTCCCCGATTTATGGGCGTGTTTGACAATGCTGTCGGATTCAACGCTGAGAAGGCTGCCTAACTTCGTCAAGATCCCACAGATAACAGGCCGAGTACTCCGCTACGCTCGACCGACAAAGTCCGTGCGGACGCCGCGCTAGCGGCGTCCGACTATGGCCACGTCTATAGCTGGATGCGCAATCTCGGCGGAGCTTGGTCGTCTTCTGACAATGACTATCTCTGCCAGCAAGCCCTTTCATTCCGCGCGTTCATCGAGGGTCTTTTTGACAACGAAGACGAGGATGGCCATGGCTACTGGGAAATGCAGCCAAGGAAGGAAGAAGCCCGCCGGCTGGAGTTCTAAGTGCGATTATAGGAAAAACAGCGCATTTGCCCAGATTGTCGATGTCCCTGCAACGGCCCAAGCGCAACGCTGGTGCTTCTTCCGAAGTCCGTTCCAAAGCCTCCGCGTCGCCTCTCGCTCTATTTCGGGCATACCGTGATCTATCTTGAACGGCAGCTTACGGCTTCCGTGTTCCGGCGCGACACCGCCTACCAGCCAAGATCAGTCTCGGTGAAATCATCACCCTTATAAGCGATCCTAGTGCGGTAGGCTCGGGCGCAGGCATATGTGAAGCAGTCGCCGAGATTGAGCTTGGCCGGGTGATTGACGATCTTGCCGTAAAGCTGGGCCGCATCCAGCGCCTTAGTTCCAACATCGCCCGAGATCACCGCCTCGCGCGCTTCGAGGTCGGTAATGAATTGATCGACGAGACCGCGTGCCTTCACGACAATCTCCGGTGTGGCCGGGTTGTTGCGCCCATGGGCTTCGGCCATCTGGCGGGTCAGCGCCAGCGTCGCTTCCATCCGCACCATAGCAGAAACGTAGAATGGACCGTCATCATCGGACAGCCGATCCATCAGTTGGTCGGCATCCACTTCCTGTCCGATGATCGCTACAATCACCGACGCATCAATGAACAGCATTAGTCCTCGCTCCACATCTCGTCGGTCAATTGCTTGTGATCGAGATGAACCATCGGCCCCGCCTCCTTCGCCATGGCGAGGGTCTTGGCGAGTCGTTCGCGAACAGGTAGCTTATTCTTGCGGCTGGCGATTTCATGCCTGAGCGCCGCCTTGACTGCATCGACCTTGGACGTTTTCGTCAGGTTGATCAGTTCGGCGGTAAGCTTGTCGACCTCGGGATCTTTTATGTAGAGCGGCATCGCAGCATATCCTTTCGAGGATATTATAATATCCTAGTGAGCATATGCTGACAAGAAAATGTCTGCCTGTCAGCACTCAGGCAGGACTGTTTCCACCGCTTTACTTGGCCGCTCAAGAGCCAGGACACATCGACATCATGTCGGTCGAAAAGCGCCCTCAGCAGTCGCACCAGCATTTCGCGATTACCTGCCTCCCAAGCGAGGTAATCCGGTTCGCAGGGAGCAGGCCGCTATGGGTACGAACCGCGACCGGTCGCTTTCCTATTTCAACGGTGAATGGCTCTGGCAGTCTCATGAAGAATTCATCTTGAACAAAGGGTGGGGCGGGGAGCACGAGGGGAGGGGGCGGGCTCCCTCGTCGAATGAACTCCCGCGAAGTCAGAAGACGCTCGGTGCTCCCGATGTCTTATAGTGCCGACATCGAACGCGCGATGTGCTCGATGCCGGCTGTATCTACCGAACTTTACCGAGACGTTCGCCGACGCTGGGTGGCGTTTGAATGCCTGCTTCCTTCGTCATGGCGATAATAGCGTCCTTCCGCAGGTCGCAAAATTCGTACTCGAGCGAACGGCCCGCTTCAACAATCCCTTCGAGGCTGGAAAATTCTTCAAGGACGGCGCCGATCCGCAAGACGAAAGCTTCGGTTTCCAATCGATTGATTTATGGTGGCCGGACTTCTTTGTCCGTCCATTTTTTCATTCGGCTGAAAGCATGGTTGATCCTTGGCGATCAAAGTTATGGCGGTGTCCGCCATGCCCGAGCAGGACGGCAAAATCCACGCGAGTGAGGTGTCTTTTGCTGAACCGCAACTTTTCCCGTCGGTAGGTGCCAGACGCGTCGTACAACCCTTTTTCTTTCGGACCGCATTTTCTCTACAGCCATTGGCATTGCAGCCGATTTCCAGAGAACTTCGCCAGCCGCAAGCGCGTTCCGCCTACGGCTTATCAAAGAACTTTCCCATAGTCTTGAGAAAAGCGAAGTCGCCGCTCAGCCCGTGACGCTAGAGGTGACGATCTGAGGCCGCCAGGGTGGCAGATCGGCTACTGCAGAGTGCCCGCTTGTGATCAGACACAATACCGAGGAACAATTTTGTCGCGCCAGCATTCTTTTTGAGAGCAAAATCATAGGGTTGTATGCTATGCGCAGACTTCTCACGGGCCTCCTTCTCGCTTCCTGTCTGCTACCGGTAGCAGCTTGCGGTGTGAAGCTATCATCCGAAATCGCGCAGTCGTCCGAGCCTCATGCCTTTGCCGGTCTACATGACGAGCCTCTTTAGACATCGGGAGTTAAGCGGGTGGATCCGAACCGGCAGGCATATGAGCGCCTTCCCGCCGCCGCGTCTGCGAATATTATGGTGGCTGAGGTTAGATCCGTGAAGCGCGTTAATGTCGAGGTAGCAGACAGTGGTGATGCCAACGGGCCGGATGCAAAATCGCAGTCGGCAAGCAACTCAGTCCAAATTCTGAAATCGCCCAGTTTGAACACCGTCAACGCCGTACTTCGAGTACGGCACAGTCGGATCGTGGAAAGACTGACGAGTCCTAATTCCCGATCCAAGCCAATAACACAATCCGAGATCCGCGGGGTTAGGGTGCGGTTGTTCCGGCGGTAGAGGTGACTGCCATGCGTCGCTTAGCTCGCCCGGATGCTCGCCCTGTCCGAGGGGTAGAGCATTCGGAAGGTCCATCTAAAATTGATCGTCGAACTGCACGCTCAAAAAGACGAAAGAAAGACTGCAGCCCTCATGAGCATGTCGACGGGTTCGTGTTGCATCAGGACCATCAGAAATGGGCCAGCATGCGACATTTCCGGGTCTGAGCGAGCTGACCGAAGTGTGTCTGCGGTGATGAGGGGGATCTGTCTTTGTGTGTGCTCACCTCTGGTAATACCTGAACCCAGAGTCTAAGGTTGTTTTCCAATAAGACCGTTGGCCCATCGACTAATGAATAGCGTTCTGCCGTCTGCTTCGGCAAGTTTCGAAGCGCATCCCAGAATGGCAGAATCGGAGAACTCTACCCCATGAGCGACGTGACATCCGGCCTCGACGCGGAGCTTTGCGCGCCGCATTGGGATGAAGCAGATCGTCTGGCCGCCATCGAGCGCTACGCCATACTCGACAGCGGTCGCGAGAACGCCTTTAATGATGTCGCAGAGCTGGCTGCAGACATACTCGAAGCACCCATTGCTGTGGTTAATTTCATCGCTGCCGATCGCCAGTGGTTTAAGGCGGAAGTCGGTATCGGTACGGACACCCTCCCGCTCGACGTTTCCATCTGCCGGCATGCAATACTGCAGCCGGGCGTCCTCGTCGTGCCCGACCTTACCCAAGACAATCGCTTCACAGGCAATCCACTGGTCCATGTCGCCGGCGGTCTACGGTTTTACGCAGGCGCGGTCCTGGAGACTCCTGACGGCCTCCCGCTCGGCACGGTCTGCGTTCTCGATCGGAGAAGCCGGCCGGAGGGTATAAGCGAGCGTCAAAAACGCGCGCTCCTGGTGCTGGCCAACCAGACCATGGCGCGGCTAGAACTCAAGCGATCGGAAGCTCTCGCGCTGGCTGAACGACGCCGTGCCGAACAGCATGCCCGTCGTCTGTCGCTTGTCGCCAAGGCGTCGACAATCTTGCTCGGTGCATCCGATCAAGCTGAGGCGGTGCGAGCCTTGTTCCTGCTTCTGGCCGACGAATTCAGCCTTGACGTAGCATTCCATTACCAGTGCAGCGACGGTGCACTGAAGCTGGTTGCAGCAGCAGGCCTCACGCCTGAGCAAGAGCGGGCAGCAGCACGAATTGAATTCGGCCAGACGGTCTGCGGGATCGTCGCCGTCAAGCGCGTAGCGATGCTTGTGACTGACATCCAGACATCCGGTGAGGCACATGCCGCAACTTTGAAAAAGTTCGGTCTTAACACGTATTTCAGTGTGCCGCTTCTGGCCGCGGACGACCTGCTTGGCACGGTTTCGTTTGGTCGTCGAGGTAAAGCGTTTTCGCCGGAAGAACTTGACGCGCTGACTGCTATCGCCGCCCAGATTGCAACGGCGATTGAGCGCGGGCACGTCGAGGCAGCGCTACGCGAGAGCGAGGCACGGCAGGCTTTTCTGCTGTCGCTCTCGGACGCGATGCGGGTGCTTCAAACGCCGAATGAGATCGCCTCGGCGGCGGTAGAGCGTTTGGGCGAGCGGTTCAATCTCAGCCGGGTTTTCTACGCCGAGTATTTCGGCAGTATCATGAAAATCGAGCGCGACTTTACGAAAGGTGTTGAGTCAATCGTGGGAGAACACGATCTGGCAGCGTTTGGACCCGAACTGCTACGCGCTTACCATGAGTGTCCGGTCGTCAAGGTCGACGATGTCCTCAGAGATTCCAGATTCAATGACGACGCGCGGGCCGGGCTCCAGGCAAGGCAGGTCGGCGCTTACCTCGATGTCGTCTTGTTCGAGAATGAGCATTGGGTCAGCTTGCTTGCCATGCAGAGTGTTACGCCTCGCGCTTGGACAAGTTCGGAAGAAGGCCTTTTCCGTGAGGTCGCCGAACGCGTGCGAGCAGCCATCGAGCGCGCGCGCGCCGAAGATCGCCTACGCGAGCTGAATGACACTCTGGAACGCCGCGTGGCTGAAACCAGCGCAGAGCGCGATCAGATTTGGCGTCATAGCCTCGACTTGCTCTCCGTCATAGACTTGAGCCATGGAACGTTTGATACAGTCAACCCTGCTTGGACGGTTGCGCTCGGCTGGCTGGCAGACGAGATTGAGGGCCAGCCTTATCAGCAATTTGTCCATCCCGATGACATAGCCGCGAGCGTGGACGCCTTTGCGCTCGTGCGAAACGGCAAGCCGGTTAGGCGCTTCGAAGCTCGCTACCGGACCAAGGATGATGGCTGGCGCTGGCTGTCGTGGGTAGCCGTGCCGAAAGCTGGCAAGCTCTACTCGATCACACGTGACGTGACTGACGACAAAATGCGTCAAGCAAAACTTCAAGAGGCGCTCGCGGAACGTAAGGTGTTTGCCGACGTCGTCGAGAGCTCGCCCGCATCGATCCTCGTCATGGACAAAGATCATAACATCCTGGCGTTGAACAGCGCGAACGCTGCGACTCTGAAGCGCATGTATAGCATCGAAGCCAAAGTAGGTGACAATCTCCTGCACATGTTGGCCAGTATGCCCGAACATCAGGCGCAGGTGCGTGCCCACTGGACACGCGCACTTGCGGGTGAAGAGTTTGTGCTGATCGACACATTCGGCGACGAGAAAGTTGCCTTCGAAGTGCGGTTTAACGCGCTTCGCGATCGCGACGGTCGGCTGATGGGTGCGGTCAACACCGCCTACGACATGACCGAACGGGTTCGTGCCCAAGCCGAGTTGGAGGCGGCGCAAGATGCGCTCAGACAATCGCAGAAGATGGAGGCAATGGGGCAGCTCACCGGCGGTGTGGCGCATGACTTCAACAACCTGCTGACGCCCATTGTCGGAAGCCTGGATCTGCTCCAGCGCCGAGGCCTCGGAAATGAGCGCGAACAACGTTTGATCGCCGGGGCAGTGCAATCGGCTGAACGCGCAAAAACGCTTGTTCAGCGATTGCTCGCTTTCGCCCGTCGTCAACCACTTCAGTCGGTACCGGTCGATGTCGCAAAGCTAATCGCGGGGATGACTGAACTTATCGCAAGCACGACCGGTCCAAAGATTGAGCTCGTGGTGGATGCTCAGGACGACCTTCCCCTGCGAAGGCCGATCCGAACCAGGTTGAGATGGCGTTGCTCAATCTTGCTGTGAACGCACGTGATGCCATGGCGGAACGCGGTGGCGAGCTGCGGATTTCCGCTAGAATGGAACGTGTCGCCGCAGGGCACCGCACGAACCTTCCGCCCGATGCGTATATCTGTATGTCCGTCACCGATAGCGGGGCAGGGATGGACGAGGCGACGCTCGCGCGAGCTATCGAGCCATTCTTCTCGACGAAGGGCGTTGGAAAAGGGACGGGACTGGGTCTCTCGATGGTGCACGGGCTTGCATCCCAGCTTGGAGGTGCTCTTACGATCCAAAGCCGTCTTGGACAGGGCACTACTATTGACCTCTGGCTGCCTCTCAGCCATGCGATTCCTGAAACCGTAAAGACCGCGGCGGGACTATTCGTATTACCAAGAACTTGCGGGAGCGTACTTTTGGTCGACGACGAGGAACTCGTGCGGATGAGTACCGCCGATATGCTGAGCGATCTCGGGTACGCGGTAACCGAGGTCGCCTCGGGGAGCAGGCTCTCCACCTCCTCAAGTCCGGCGAGCACTTTGATTTTCTCGTGACCGATCATCTCATGCCTGGCATCAGCGGGCTGGATCTAGCCCGCGAAGTGCGAAGCGCTAGGCCCGAAACGCGCGTCTTACTCGTATCCGGCTATGCCGGGAGCGAGGGCGTTAGTTCGAACCTTTCAAGACTGACGAAACCATTTCGGAAGGATGAACTCGCGGAAAGTCTCGCCAAATTGGCTTGCGCGACCTAGCCATAATGCAGCCGCGAGGCATATTGCAGGCGATTGTCTTTCCCATTCAAAATCAGCTTGGTGGCCATAGGTATGCGAGGCCGCTCAGAATTATGTCGGTCCCGCTAGGCGAGCCCATCGGGACACCCTACCCGATCAGTCAGCCTGCCTTCGTCAAAGCAAGAAACATCCTCTGGTCGCGCCTATGATGACCATTGCCGGAATGGCTTGTTCTGATCGGCTGGTGTCATGCCACGAACGTGTCACATTTCTCGGCAAACGACGCCAGCCTCGAAACTAACGCGGTAGGATGACACGGCTTCTGGCACACCAGTGAGGTGGGATATCGTTCTACAAGCTTCTGCGGGTTAGCATGGCCGGAATGGAACACGAAGGGTATTTCGTTTTTCTTGAGACGGTCTGCAACTGGAAATACGTCTCCGTCCGCCAATCGGACATCGAGGATTGCGCAATGTACTGAGTTGTCGTCAAGAAACTCTAGTGCTTCACGGGCCGTCGCGAACGGCCCTGACACCTGCCAGCCCTCATCTTCCAAAGTCATTTGAATATCGAGTGCGACGAACATCTCGTCTTCAACCAACAGCACCTTTTTAGCAGTCATGTCTCACCGAATTGGGCAATGTCAAAATGTGCGAAATGATTGAGCCCGCTATCTTGGTTTCGATTGTGGCGCCGAGTTGCCGCGACGATGTCGATAACAGGACGGTCCCAAAACCCGCTTTACCAGCATCCTCAACGTCGTCTTCACCATTTTCGTTCCAAGTCAAAACCGTCTTATCGGCGTTTCTTTCCCAAGTGATGATCAAGGAACCGGGCCTGTTACCCAGGACACCATGCTTCACAGCGTTCGTGGCCCACTCGTGCAGAATAAGTGTAAGGGGCGTTATACAGTTCGTGGAGATGGGAAACAGTCCACCATGGATTTCGATTTCGGAACCCGAATGCGGGGCGAGGATCGTGTGGATCAACTCCTCAAGCTCGATGGGCTTGGTCCGATGCTGATTGGACGCCAGCGTGTGAGCCTCTCCTAGCGCCAGCACACGGCTCTCCACGTCGTTCACCAGCGCCTTGGCAGTGGTGTGTGTGCGCGCGGCAATCCTCAGAATTCCGCCGATCATCGCGAACAGGTTCTTCACGCGATGGTTCATCTCGTTGAGCATTAGTTCGCGCGCTTCAGACAATTGGTTTTCCGCCGTGACATCAACGCTCACACCGATAAGGCGCGGCGGGTCGCTGTCTTCGACATATCGACCGAAGCTTTTGATCCAAGTCTGTCGCCCCTCGCCATCGATACGGATTGTGACCTCAAACGACTCGCGTTTGTCTACCGCATACTCGAGCGCGCGATCGAAGGCTTTGCGATCGGAATCTGAGAACTTTTCAGTCACGCTGTGAAGGGAAGGGCTGTCGCCGCTGGTGCGGAGCAATTCCGCGGCCTGTCCGCCAAACACGAACTGCTTTCGATCCGGATGGTACTCCCACACGCCGATGCCTGATGCCTCGATCGCAAGGTCGTGGCGGTCACGCTCCGCTGCGAGCTGGCCTTCGACGCTGATGGCGTGCGAGATGTCGGTCAGGACGATTGTCGCGCCATCGATCGAGCCATCGATCGTCCGGTACGGCAGTATCCGCAGCGAGAACGTACGCTGCCCGTCATGATCCAGCACCGTATCCTGATACTCGACGCCGTCTTCCATGACGCTTTCTACCCTGGCGTTTACATCGAACTTTAGGAGGCGGCTGGCGACATCGGATAGTGGACGTCCTCGATCGGCCGGTTGTAACGGGAACAAGGACGTTGCCGCCTTCGTGTAGGAGCGAAGGCGACGGTGCTTGTCCAGCACAATGACAGCGAGACTGGTGGACTCAAAAAAGTTTCGCAAATCGCTATTGGCGACAGTAACTTCGTCGACTTTTGTTTTGAGCTCGTCGTTTACGGTCGTCAGTTCTTCGTTTGTCGACTGAAGCTCCTCGTTCATCGACATCATTTCTTCGTTGGAGCTTTTCAACTCCTCGTTTGCCGTTTCGAGTTCTTCCGTCGCCGAACGTAAACGGCGCCTTGCCGCACGAAGCTCGCGCTCAAGACCCTCAACGTGGTCATTGTTGGGCTCGAGATCGATCAGATCCCCACTGTCGAGAGGCGTGAATTGCGAAATTTCCTGAAACACGACCAGACGCGAACCCGCATTGAGCGGGTCACAGACAATGTCAGTTCTCAAAGTCCCAAAGTCCGTTACGACCTCGACGTTTCTAGCAATGACGCGCTTGCGTGCGGTCTTGGCCTGACGCAGAAGTGGACCAAGCTGCTCGCGTACGCCGGGCCTTGCCAAGGTGACAGCACTAGCCTCGTTGATGCCACTAACCGGAAATTCGAAAAACCGTGAAAGACGGCCGTAGGCCGCTACAATCTGGCCGTCGTCATCCAATACGACACTGGCCGGAACATACCTTTCCATGAGCCGGGTTGTTGCCAGTTGCTCTACATGCTCGCCAGCGTCAGGCGCCGGCGACGTGACCTTCGGTCTCTGTATATCACGCCGCTCCCCGGGCAACGGTATGGGATATGTCGGGGAACCGGGAAGCCGCTCAAACAGCCGCGCTTTCTGATCAATGACGGAAAAGACATTATCGAAACGACCGACGCTTTCCGACGAGCCGAGGAAAAGAAAACCGCCCGGCCGAATAGCATAGTGAAGAAGGGGCATGACGGTCTTTTGCAGCTTGTCATCAAAGTAGATAAGGAGATTGCGACAAGACACAAGATCGAGCTTTGAGAACGGCGGGTCCTTGATCAGGCTATGCCCCGAAAACCGGATCATATCTCTGATCTGCCCGACAAAATTGAAGCGTTCCTTGTGAGGAACGACATAATGCTCCTGCAGCTCGTGCGGGATATCAGCGAGCGCAGCGATCGGGTATGACCCTCTCGCGCGATCTTGAGCATGCTTTCGTCTATATCAGTAGCGAAAATCTGCACGTTACAAGGAAGGTCCAGTTCCCGGGCTGCCTCTGCGAAGAGAATTGCAATCGTGTAAGCTTCTTCCCCGCTCGAACAGCCGGGAACCCACACCCGAACGCCATCCTCGCTATGCGCCCCCTCCTGGAGAAGCGGTTTAATGGCGTTTTCCGACAGTACGTCGAACGAAGATCGATCACGGAAAAAACGCGTCACGTTGATCAACAGGTCGCGAAACAGCGCATCGCATTCGCTATGATCTTTCTGAACGCGGTTGAGGTAGTCGAAGCCGTTGTCTATTCCAAGGACATGCATGCGTCTTTCCACCCGACGCACAAAGGTCGAGCGCTTGTAGCCTGCAAAATCGTGGCCGACCACACTGCGGAGCGCAGTGCACAGATCATCGACGTGGTCTGCAACCTTTGACGCTTCCGTCTTGTCAGCCCCTTGACTTTTGCGAAAAAGAATCCGCCGATGCAGGCGAGGATCTGTTCCGGCGGCTGCACGAAGTCGACGAGGCCGGTACCAGTTGCCGCTACAGGCATCCCGTCGTATTTGGCAGTGGACGCTTCCTGCACCACACAGAGGCCACCATTCTCTTTGATAGCCCTCAGCCCTGTCGAGCCATCAGCTCCGGTTCCAGACAGGATAACGCAGGCGGCATTGGCATTTTGATCGTTGGCGAGCGATATGAAAAAGTCGTCGATCGGTCGGCGTAGGCCGCGCGGCTCTTCAAAGTCCTTGAGTGCGAGTCGACCATCGTCAATGCTCAGGCTTTTCCCCGGTGGGATGATGAAGACCGTGTCAGCCTCAATTTCCTCTCCACCTTCGCATTGTCGAACAGACAACTGCGTGTGCCGGTCAAGCAGTTCTGCAAGCATGCTCTGGTGGTGGGGGTCCAAGTGCTGAACAACGACGAACGCCAGGCCCGTCGGCACCTCGGCCGCCGCAAACATCTGGCGCAGGGCCTCAAGGCCACCTGCGGAAGACCCAATTCCAACAACAGGAACAGCGGCCTCAAAGTTCGGTCGTTGTGACAAGTGCAATCCTTTATGCCGCCGAATGTGGTGGCCAGCCTAATAAGGCGAACTGGTTTCCAGCTCCGCCAGGGTCAGCTTTGCCTGAGCGATAGTCGTCGTTGAATTCGCAATGGTCGCCAACGTTCCCTCTATGAGAACATTATGACCATCAAGTAGCGGCTTTAATCTGGAGAGCGTATCGTCTAAAGCAACGTCATAGGCCTGCAGCAGGTCAGGATGCGTCCGGCTCACGTCGAACTGCGAAGCAAAGATGTAAGAAATCTTGCCAGCCGCACCAGTGAGCTTTGACATGAAGAGCAGGTTTACGAACGCTCGCTCATCCTTTCGGAAGTTGACAATTGGCGTACGAACTGTCGCCGGGCCGTCCGGCTTCAGAAACGCATGTATCTTGGCCTTGGCCTCAGTGTTCTCGGCATGCAGGCCGCGCGGGCTTGTCTGCAGAAGGCGGCAGTTCTTCCCGACAACACCCGCGTTATCGTAGCCCGTCAACTTGGTGAATTGCTCGTTGACTAAGACGAGGTGGTTGTCGGAATCCGCTGTAGCCAGAGCCAAGGCGATCGACGAGTTCTTGAAAAACTCAGTCAGTGGTCGTTCGATTTCTTGATCCATGCCCATATCCATTTTTTTCAGATATGGCATTGCGAGACAAAAATAGGAAGACTGCACGAGAAACTGACTAACTACCATGTTATTGATGCGGTTAGCGTATTCACGCGAAAGTCTGGCGCGGTGACGCTCGCTTAACCCCTCCTGCTAGAGTGAACGGGGTCGACAGAAACTTCCCGTTGCTGCAGGAGCGCTGCCTGTTTTTTGAGGCTCGAGTGCGCGCCTCGAAGCCTGCCGCACCTCTTCGCGCGGCCAGCTTTTTCGTTCGAAGGTTTTTCGGCTCGACCCAGGCAGCTCGCATCCGGTTCCTTGCGCTGCCATTGTGGCTCGCATTCCTCTGGCGAAAATCTTGAATGACGGGAAAAAGCAAACCACCTGGAAAGCAGATCGCCGGTTCGAGTCGTTTCAAAGGTTTTCAAGTAATACCTCCGCTAACTTGAAAGTGTCGAGAACACCTTCTGTAACTGTTCCAGCGGGACGGGTTTCGTCAGATGGAAATCAAAGCCGGCCTCGGTCGCTAGCTCCTTGTCGCGATCCTGGCCCCAACCGGTCTGCGCAATGATGGGCGTGGTCAGAAACTCTGCGTCGCTGCGGAACGCGCGGCAAACCTCATAGCCATTCATGCCGGGAAGACCAATATCGAGGAGAATGACGTCCGGATGATAGAGCCTTGCAGCATCGAGGGCCTCGCGACCGTCGTGAACGGCCTCGAACTCATGACCGATATCTTCGAGCATCATTCCCAGCGTGTCGGCGATAATCGGATTGTCGTCGACGACGAGAACTTTTAGCGGTCTGAATGAAGGGATGCCAGTCGACAGCTGCTCTGTTTCTTCGGGAGGTTTCGATGCGGGCACCAGGGGAAGACTGATGGTGAAACGGCTGCCCGATCCCGGCCCCGCACTAAAGGCTTCCACCGAGCCGCCGTGCATTTCGACAAGCTGCCGGACAAGGGCAAGGCCGATGCCGAGCCCACCCTGGGAGCGCTGCAAATGGTCGTCGATCTGGGTGAAGAGCTGGAACACCTTGGCCTGCATGTTCTCCGGTATCCCGACCCCGTTGTCGGTTACCCGGATGACGACCTGATCTCCTACCGTGCGTGCGGTGAGGGCGATCTGCCCGCCCGGCGGCGTGTATTTGGCGGCATTGTTCAACAGGTTCGACAGGGCCTGCGACAGGCGGACCTGGTCGCCATCGACCCATTGGGCCTCGACCGGCATGTCGATCGTCAAGCTGTGCCTTGCCCCGTCGATCAGGGGACGGCTGGCTTCGGTTGCGGAATTGATGATCTCGTCAATCCTGACCGGTGACTTCCGCAGTTCGATCTTTCCCTGGCTGACGCGTGACACATCGAGAAGGTCGTCGATCAGCCGGACCAGATGCACCAATTGCCGGTCCATCATGTTGCGAATTTCGCCCGCATTCTCGCCGTTCGGGTTGCGTTTGAGGATATCCAGCCCGTTGCGCAGAGGAGCGAGCGGATTGCGCAGTTCATGGGCGAGCGTCGCCAGGAACTCGTTCTTGCGGCGATCGGCTTCCTTCAACGCTTCGGCCTGCAGCTGCAGCTCGTCACGCTGGGCGGCGATCTGTTGCCGCTGCTGGTAGAGCTCGAAGAACACCTCGGCCTTGCTGCGCAAGACATCAGGTTCGATCGGCTTTTGAATGAAATCGACGGCGCCCGCCTCGTAACCCTGGAACCGCCACCGGCTGTCGGCCGTGTTGCCGGCCGTGACGAATATGATCGGCACCCGGCGCGTGCGCTCGTTTCCACGCATCAATTCGGCAAGCTCGAAGCCGTTCAAGCCCGGCATCTGGACGTCGATCAGTGCCAGTGCAACATCATGCTCGAGCAGAAGTTCCAATGCCTGGTCGCCGGAGCGAGCTTTGAGAAGGTTCAGGCCTCCGCGGCGCAGCAGGGCCTCGAGAGAAATCAAGTTTTCTTCAAGGTCATCGACCAATAGAAACGAAACCTGGCTCATTTCAGCCGATCCTCCTTAAATATTCTGATATGCCGTCAAGCGACATGACTGTCGCATCGGGGCAGAGCGCCAGGCCTGCCTCGGGCATGGCGGCGGCAAAAGCAGTTTCGGGGTCTTGGACGATCACGTGTCCGCCGGCCTCAGCGATCGCGAGCAGACCGGTGGCGCCATCCTGATTGGCACCGGTCAGCAAAATGGCGACGGCACTCGCACCATAGACGTCGGCAGCACTTTCGAACAACACATCGATCGAAGGCCTGGAAAAAAGGACCGGTTCCTCGTTGGTGAGGCCCAGCGTTTCAAAATCCTCGACCAGGAGATGATAATCCGGCGGCGCGAAATAGGCGGTTGCCGGTCGCAAGGGCTCCTTGTCCTCGACTTCGACCACCTCGATCCGACATTTCGCACGGAACAGTTCGGCAAGAACACTGCGCTTGTCGGGCGGGATATGCACGACGATAATGATCGGCAACGGAAAATCGCCGGGCAAATCCGGCAGGATGGCGGTGAGCGCCTCCAATGCTCCGGCCGAAGCGCCAACGACGATTGCCCTAGGGCTGGCAGCGCTCATCTGCTCACCCTCTGATAGATCTTTTCCTCGCGCACGAATTCCCTGAACTCTTCGCTATGCGCCGAGAAGCGAAGGCTTTCCTTTGCGCCGATTCCCAAAAAGCCCTTGCGCGCCAGGGAATCCTTGAACAGGCCGACCGCACGGTCTTGCAGCGGCCGGTCGAAATAGATCATCACATTGCGGCAGGAAATCAGGTGCATCTCGCCGAACACCGCATCGGTGACGAGGCTATGGTCGGAAAAGACGACGCGCTCGCGCAGCGTCCGGTCAAACGAGACCCGGCCATAACCGGCACTGTAATAGTCGGAGAGTGAGGACTTGCCGCCCGACTTGCGGTGGTTCTCGGTGAACAGCTGGATCCGGTCGAGGTCATAGACGCCGGCTTCGGCCATCCGCAGAGCATCCTGGTTGATGTCGGTGGCGTAGAAGATGGTTCGGTCTTCAAGCCCTTCCTCGCGAAACAGGATAGCCAACGAATAGACCTCCTCACCGCAGCTGCAGCCGGCAATCCAGATCTTGAGCGACGGATAGGTTCTCAGGTGGGGAACGACATTTTCGCGGATGGCGCGAAAATAGCCGGGGTCCCGAAACATCTCGCTGACCTGAACCGTAAGATAGCCAAGCAGACGCGGAAGCATCGTCTCATCATGCAGCACACGCTCCTGCAGCGCCGAGATCGTCTCAAAGCCCATCTGATCACGGGCCTGCCTCAACCGACGCTTGATCGACCCCATCGCATAGTTGCGGAAGTCATAGTGGTAGCGGACATAAAGCGCCTCCAACAGAAGCCGTATTTCAATGTCCTCGACTTTTTCGAAGGTCTCGATCACCGCGGCATCCACACACGTACGAGAGAGAGCAGCTTTTCCACATCGAGGGGCTTGGCCATGTAATCATTGGCGCCGGCCTCGATGCAGCGCTGCTGGTCGTCAGGCATCGCCTTGGCCGTCAGCGTGATGATCGGCAGCTTCTTCCAGTCAGGATTAATTCAGAATCGTGCGGGTGGCCGTCAGTCCGTCCATGACCGGCATCATCACATCCATCAGGACGAGATCGATGGCCTTGGCCGCATCGCCCTGCGACTGGCCAAGCTTGTCGAGCGCCTCCTGGCCGTTGCGGGCGATCTCTATGACCGCTCCGCGCGGTTCGAGAATGTTGGTCAAGGCATACACGTTGCGAACATCGTCTTCGACGATCAGGATCCGCCGGCCCTCCAGCAACGCATCCCTGCTGCGCGCCTTGCGGATCATCTTCTGCTGCTCATCGGGCAGATCCGAAACCACCTGATGCAGGAACAGAGAAACCTCGTCCAAGAGCCGCTCCGGTGATTTCGCACCCTTGATGATGATGGACTTTGAGTAGCGGCGCAGTCGCTGCTCTTCGTCCGCCGACAGTACCCGGCCGGTATAGACGATCACCGGCGGGAAGGAATGGCTGCTGTCGGCGCTGATCGTTTCCAGAAGCTGGTAGCCGGACGCGTCCGGCAGGGAGAGGTCGAGCACCATGCAGTCGAACGTCTGCTCTTTCAGAAGCGTCAGGCATTCGGCGGCTGTGCCCGCCCCGATCGTCTCGACATCATGGGAGGTGAGCAGTTTCGCCACCGCCTGTCGCTGCACCTCGTTGTCCTCGACGATCAGGACGCGGTGGACACCTTGCGACAGCTTGGCGTCCAGTTTCTGCAGAACCTCGACGAGCTGTTCGCGCTGAACCGGTTTCATGACATAGCCGACGGCGCCAAGCGACAGCGCGGTCTCGGTGTAGTCGTCGGCGGAGACGATGTGGATCGGGATATGGCGTGTGCGCACGTCGCGCTTGAGCCTGTCGAGCACCGACAGTCCCGACTGATCTGGCAGCCCGATGTCGAGGACGATCGCGCTTGGCATATGCTGCCTTGCAAGGTCCAGCGCGTCATGGGCCGTGCCCGCAACAAGCGCCCGGAAACCCATTTCTCGCGCGAGGTCACGCAGAATCGCCGAAAAAGTATCGTCGTCTTCGATTATCAGCAGGGTACGCCTGCCGTCGCTCGGCACTGCCCGGTCGTCCTCGACGATCTCATGGCGGCTGATGCTGGATGGGCTTGCTCCTCGACAACAAGCCGTGGTGCGGCCATTGTTTCCGCGGTCCGAATATCCCGGGACAGGACCCGGGAAGGGTCATAGGATACGGGCACGATGACGGTGAACGTGCTTCCCTGGCCTTGAAGGCTGGTCAGGTGGATCGTGCCGCCGAGCAACCGGACAAGCTCTCTGGAAATCGACAATCCCAATCCCGTGCCGCCGAAGCGGCGGCTGATAGTTCCATCTGCCTGATGGAAGGCTTCGAAAATGCTGTTCTGCTGCTCCTCGGCAATCCCGATGCCCGTATCCGATACGGCCAGTGCCAGTTGTCCGTCGCCGGCGCTGCGAAGAGCCAGGGTGACCTTGCCTTTTTCGGTGAACTTGAAGGCGTTCGACAGCAGGTTCTTGATCACCTGCTCAAGCCGTTGCGGATCGGTTTCGATAACCGCAGGTGCCTCCGGGGCTATTTCGATGTCGAAGCCGAGGTCCTTCGACCTGGCCACGGGATCGAACAGCTGCCGGATACTTCCCGTCATCCTTTCGAGGGAAACCGGCTCCGAGGTGATATCCACATGACCGGCTTCGATCTTCGACAGATCGAGGATGTCGTTGATCAGGTTCAGCAGGTCATTGCCGGAGGACTGGATGGTCTGCGCGTATTTGACCTGTTCCTGGGTCAAGTTGTCGTCCGGATTGTCGGCGAGAAGCTTGGCCAGGATCAGCGAGGAGTTGAGCGGCGTGCGCAGCTCATGCGACATATTGGCGAGGAAATCCGACTTGTAACGGCTCGCCTGTTCTAGTTCGCGCGCCTTCAGCTGAACTGAGGCATTGATCTTTTCGAGATCGTCGCGCTGACCTTCCAGCTGCTGGGCCTGTTCTTCGAGCTGGGAATTGGTCTGCTCGAGTTCCACCTGCTGCTGTTCCAGCCTGGCCTGCGATTCCTTCAGCGCCCGGCCCTGTTCTTCCAGCTCTTCGTTGGAAACCCGCAATTCCTCGCCCTGAACCTGCAATTCCTCCGCTTGCCGCTGGGTTTCGCGCAACAGGTTCTGCAGATCGCTGCGATACTTTGCCGAGCGGACGGCGGTGGCGATTGATGCGGAAGCCTGGTCAAGGAGGGTCAGGATTTCCTCACCGATAGGACGCAGGAAGCCGAGTTCGATGACCGAATTCACCGCGCCGTCGACGCTTCCGGGCGAAATCAGCAAATGTCTCGGCTTGTCGTTGCCGAGAGCCGAGCCGAAGGTGAGATAGCCATCCGGCACGTCGGCCACGAGAATTGGCTTGCCGCCGGAGACGGCCTGGCCCAGCAGGCCCTCCTCGGCTTGAAGCGCGCCGGCACGCTTGCGTTGTCGGGAACGCCCCAGGTCGAGCTGCGCTGGAAATCGTCTTCATCCTTGACGAAGATCGCGCCCGCAACGGCACCCGTATATCGGGCCAGGAATTCCAGAATGCTGTCGCCAAGGTCCTCGGTACGCCGATCGCCGGTGACGGCGGCGTTGAGGCTGACCTCGCCGGATTGAAGCCAATCCTGCTTGCGGCGCGAAAGCGTCGCCTGGCGCATTAGTACGCCGATCGCGATTGTGAGCAGGATACCCAGAATACCGGCCAGAATGCTGCTGGCGAAGGCCGTCGTGTAGGCGCTTTCCATTTCTGAGAGCCGCTGCGTGCGGAGGCGGGCTTCTTCCTGCCTCATGGCCGTCAGCTGCGCGCGCACGGCGTCCATCTCAACTTTTCCCCGGTCGGAATTGACGACCGCGAGAGCTGCGTCGGCGTCCTGTGTGCGCCGCAGATCGATGGTGCTGCGCAGTTCAGCAAGCTTTGCGTCGACACGGGACCTGAGGGCCGCCAGCCGCTGCTGCTGCGAACGGTTGTCGCTGATCATGCCCGCGATCGTCTCGAGACGTCTCGGGATCGCATTGATCGCCGCATTATAGGGCTCGAGGTAACGTTCGCTGTCGGTCAACAGAAACCCGCGCTGGCCGGTTTCGGCGTCCTGGACAAGCGAAAGCAGATCCGAGAGCCCGACAATCACTTCATGGGAGTGGACGACCCGCTCGTTGTTCGAGCGCAGTGTCTGGACATTATACCAGGAGACCGCGGCACTGATGAGGAAGAACGCCAGTGCACTGGCCAGACTGAAGGCGACCGAAGGGTCGAGACCAAGGGTTCGCTTGGAGGGCGCGACGGCGTAGATTGTCATAAATTTCTCGAATGAAAGGAAATATTACCGATCAGCGGGTTATTGAGCCTGATTCCTGGTGGGCCAGTTGATACAGAAAGCGCACGCGTGTCGACTGGCGCCGATGGGAAATAACTCGGTGGCTTTAGCAAAAACAAATGAACGTCGCGCTGTACCGACGAGCGGTACATACCTTAGGCCAGCGCTTCTGGGAATACGGATGATTTTCCCGTATTCCGGGTTCGCTTGCAACATTCGAAATGCCGTCCTTTTCGAGATAATGTATCACATCAGGCCCCGCAACGCACTTGCAGCCCGATTGTTCCATACACTCTAGAGAAAGTTTCGGTGCTGGGGTTCGCTAAGAGTGTTCGCACCACGCCGTCTGCACCTCATAACCCTGCATCGCCACGGAAAAAGGTTAAGAGCTGCTCGAAGAGACGATGCTCACATTTGGATCCGCTAATCTGACGTTTGCGGAAGATCTTGCTCAGTCCGAGCTATCTGTCGCAGAGGATCTAGCCGCCACAGGAATTGAGCTTTTCTCTAAATTCCACACCGCCCATCTGGGCTATCCCGGCCCGACCATTCGTTGAACTAGAGGCGCAATGAGCAAGCTCAGCGCTCTCGTCTCCATCGCGCTTAGCGATAAATTTGCCGATGAAGCCGCCAACGATTGGCCGGGCGCCGATAGGTGAGGCGGACGAGCATGCAATCGCGCCCAATGCCCTCCTTGCGGTCAATGTCGACGCAGATCGAACTGCTTGCGTGCCTCGCTGGCAGCCGCTTCGAAGGCGATACGCGCCTCATCGACAGTCCTGTGACCCGCGATCGCGCCGCGGCAAGCACTGCGCGCGCGTACGAAATCAAGTCCCTGCGCAGCAGGCCAGTTCTCCGTCATGTGCGCGAGTGCCTCGAATGGACCGCTGACCTTGAGTGAGCCTGACGGGGAGGCAAGCTCCACAGGCTCATTCCATCGTGCGTTTGGACCAGACATTTGTTCAACTCCCTACAGATTTGCCGCAAGAGAACGTCGTTCGACGGTGCAAGTTCCTGTCGCCGCGTGAATATTAGGCAAACAATATAAAAGAGGGCAAGCGCTGGATAGCTGCTGCCTGCGCGTTCAGTGGCGAGGGCCGCTTGGTGGGCCATCGAGATCGAAGTTACCATTGCTCAGAATGTCGTAACTGTTAACGCCTGTCCCGCTTCCACGGGTCCCAAACGCAGTCAACTCGACCATGATCTGCTTGGCATGCGCGACGACCTCGTCCTTGCTTGTGACGGCGTCGTCATTGACCTTCACCGAAACAGCCTCGTCATCATCACCGATGAAGTCGACAATCCAGTTGCCGGCGCCTCCGTGCACTACGCGTATGTATTTAACCTTCATCGCATCCTCCTGTTTGACTACGCAACTCCTATGGGATCAATCGGCTCGAGAGACGCAGAAAGAGCGTCGCCTAAGCTTGCATTAAGCGGTCTGGATGTCTTCTGCTTCCGATCTCTAAAGTGTAGGATGGAGACGGCAAGAACCGCCTCCACCTTCAGTTCAGGCGATGCCGGCTCCACCCGTCACTCCGTAAACTTCTCCCGTGATGTAGCTTCCTCCTGGCTGGCCAAGAGGACGTAGATCGGAGCAATCTCGACGGGCTGTCCCGGCCGGCCAAACTTGCTCTGTTCGCCGAACTTCATGACTTTCTCCTGTGGCTGGCCACCGGAAGATTGAAGCACAGTCCAGAACGGACCAGGGGCGACGACATTCGCCCGGATGCCCTTTTCGATGAGTTGGGCCGCCAGCGCCTTCGTATAAGCGACGATGCCAGCCTTCGTTGTCGCGTGATCGAGAAGGATTGCAGATGGATCAAAGGCCTGCACGGAGGCTGTGGTGATGACGGAGGCGCCTGCAGGCAGATGCTTTACCGCCGCTTGCGTGATCCAGTGCATCGCATAGAGGTTGGTCTTGAGGGTCTTGTCGAAGTCTTCGGACGAGACATTCGAAACATCCTCGCGGAACTGCTGACGTCCGGCATTGATAACAAGAATATCCAACCCTCCAAGCGAGGATACAGCCTCTTCGACCAGTTTCCTGCACCACTCCTCATCCTTGATATCGCCGGGAAGGGCGACAGCCTTTTGTTCCTCCGCCTCGATAAGATTGATGACCTCGCGAGCGTCAGCCTCCTCGTTCTCTAGGTAGGAGATAGCGACGTCGGCACCTTCATGTGCATACGCGATCGCCGCTGCGCGTCCGATCCCGCTGTCGCCGCCTGTGATCAGCGCCTTTCTGCCGACGAGCTTGCCGGAGCCTCTGTAACTCGTCTCGTCATGGTCCGCCTTCGGTTCCATCTGACCTGCGATGCCTGGGACCGGCTAAGGCTGTTTCGGGAAGGGGGCTTTGGATACTGGTTGCGGGGATCCTGCATGGTAAGGCGATCGGTCATATGGGCTCCTGCTGCTGCTGTTTCCCACTTTCGCCGTGCGCGGTGGAAACGCATCAGGTTGCCCAACGAGCGACGGGATGCTCGTTCTACTTCTCTGGCCTAGCGAGGCTCATCTGCGCCTGGGTCTAAAGGATTGCATTGCCGCGACTGTCTTGTCTCCGACCGGCACCTAGACCATGAACTAGAAACATGTCGTGAGCGGCGCGTCCGTGCTGAGCGCATTGAAATCTGTTCCGGGCTCCTGACAGCTGCAGCCGGACATATTTTCGTTCTTTTTATGTTCCAAAGATTTCTCGACCCGTGATGCTATCCGCTGGCAATGGAACGACGAATGATCGATCAGTCGACTATAGAATTTCTTTCGACGGCCTCCGGCGATCATGACGCTGAATGGCTAACCGACAACAAAGTCCAATTTGATTGCGCTCGCTGCGATCTCACGGAGTTCACATTGAAGCTGATCGCAGATGCCGGATCGATAGATCCTCGTATCGCAGAAGCTAACCCTGACCCGCGAAAATGTTTGGCAAGAGTGCTAATATCGAAAGGTGTGGGGTCGATCACTTTGCGTGTGTCACCATCGAAAAATGCTGCTGCAACTTACTTCATGCAGATCTCGCCCTCGCGTTCGTATAGCGGAGGGGGCGCATTGCTTCCAGCCCCGCGTCTTGCTCGCATTTTACGGCAGACGATCGTGAGCCATACCGGTAAATGGAGAGGTATCGTTGAAGGTCCGCTGTTTCAGAAATATTTCCCGAACGGTCTGACTGGCGGGCATGATGCCAGCGGCAAGGGTTATGTGAAAAACCATGATGCGCTCGATTTCTTCAACCTCAGGAACTTTGGCGCATGTCGCAGTATCTCAGACGAGATGCTGATGTCTTCCAGCCTGGTAGAGGAAGCCGTGAAATCATTTACGGCCGCCCGTGCCTTGGTCGATTATATCAATCGTGCGACGACGCGGCTTCCGGTGGCGAGCTAACTAGTGGCTTTTACACGCGTTCTCGTCACTCTGAAGCTTTTCGAAAATTAGCTGTCGGTTCGCGACATCAACCATCAGTGCCTCTGCTGGCAAGAGCTTATTCGGTAAGGAACCGCTCGCTCGATCATGACGTCGACGCTCTCGATCGTGGCGACCCGACGAAGGCTGGACAATCGCTCAGGTGCAATGCGGCCGATCGCGCGCCACGCACCTTTGAACTCGTCGAATTCGGCAATCAGTGACAAGATTTCTGGTGTGATCCGGACGGTACTCGTATTCGGAAATTCCATTTCTTCATCCATTACCATCCGTTTTTTGAGAAGTTAGTTCACAAGATCCAGCAGTTGCATCGCTGGCTAGTTCTTGCTGACGTGGAACAACAGTGGGGCCATAGTTCCCCATCGAGAGCGAGACGATGATGTTGGCGACGACAAGTTGCGATCGGGAAGGAACATTGCGGTCGGCTTGGCCAGTTGCGTGTCACTTCTGCTACCTTGAGGTTCTGAATTAAGCCAATATCGCCTTCGGCTCCAGAAAAGCCTCCAATCCGAACAGGCCGAACTCGCGACCGATACCAGATTGCTTCATTCCACCGAACGGCGCCATTGGCTCGTGGGGTGCACCATTGATCACTACCCGGCCGCATTCCAGCCGAATAGCAAGCGCTTGCATGTGCTCGATGTCCGTGCCGTGCAGATATGCCTGAAGACCGTAGCTCGTGTCATTGGCGATACGGATCGCATCCTCCTCGTCCTGGTAGGTCAGGACAGACAGTACCGGTCCGAAAATCTCCTCGCGAGCGATACGCATGTCGTTCGTGACATTGGCGAAGATCGCCGGCTGCGAAAACCACCCTTGGCTGAAACCCTGCGGACGGCCGGGGCCGCCGGCGATGAGGTCTGCGCCTTCATCAAGCCCCAGCCTGATATAGGACTGTACCCGGTCATATTGTTTTTGGCTGATCATCGGCCCGACCATCACGGTCGGGTCTGATGGTGCGCCCGGTTTGAACGTCGCGATCTCAGTCCGCAGTCTCTCGATCACTTCGGCCTTTCGTGTCTCGGACACAAGAATGCGGGTACCGGCAATGCAGGCCTGGCCGCTGTTCATCAGACCAACCCGCAGGGCGGTGGGAATGGCGATATCGAGATCCGCGTCATCGAGGATAATGTTCGGTCCCTTGCCACCGAGCTCCAACGTTACCCGCTTCAGGGTTTCGGCGCCCGCGCGAAGAACCTGCCTGCCGACGGCAGTCGAGCCGGTAAACGTGACCTTGGCAATATCCGGATGCCGGCTGAATTCCGCTCCGACAGTCTCACCACGGCCATTGACGATGTTGAACACGCCCTTGGGCAGGTCGGCTTCATGCAGGCACTCTGTAAGCAGCTGTGTCTGGATCGCGCTCATCTCGCTCGGCTTGATGACGATCGTCGTGCCGGCTGCGATAGCGGTTGCGAGTTTCGCGCAGATAAAGCCGTAATTGCTGTTCCAGGGCGTGATCGCAGCCGTCACTCCAATCGGCTGCATCGTGACCTCGGCCCGCCCGATCCGCCGCTTGAAGTCGTAATCCCTGAGCACTTCGGCCATGTGCCGAAAACTGGATGCGGCATGAGCGACGGCAAAGCCGGTGAAATATTGCGGGGCGCCATATTCCGTCGCCATCGCCTCGGTCAGTTCCGCATTTCGTGCGGCAACGGCGTCGCTCAGGCGTTCGAGCATGGCGATACGCTCCTGCTTGCCTGTACCGGCAAAGGCCGGAAAGGCGCGCTTTGCTGCGGCAATTGCCGCCTGGGCATCCTCGATGTCGCCGAGACGCACCGTGCCGATCTTCTCCTCCGTCGAGGGATTGTGGAGATCGGCGATCTCCGCGCTATGCGGGGTGATGAACTGGCCGTGTTATAGATCTTGTCGATGATACGCATCGTCGTCTCCTTGAAAGTGATGCGCTTCATCTGGCGGTTCGACATTGATTTGATAAGCTGGCCAATAAAGGACGATCTGATAAGGAATGGCGGACAATGCTGCGTGGGACACTGGCCGAACTCGAGGCGGTCGTTGCTGTGGCCACACATGGCGGCTTCCGCGCGGCAGCGCGTGAACTGGGCATATCCTCCTCCGCACTCAGCCAGCAGATCGCGGTTCTGGAAGCCCGCATCGGCGTGAGGCTTTTCAACAGGACCACACGCAGCGTCGTCCTGTCCTCCGCCGGTGAGCAGTTCGTGGCCGAGATCGCGCCGGCGTTGGCGGCAATCCGCAAGGCGGTCGATCTGGCGGACGAGCATCGCACCGAGCCGAGCGGCACGCTGCGGATCAACACCTCTGTCGGTGCGGCGCGCATGGTGCTCAATCCGGTGCTTCTGGAGTACCGGCGGCGCCATCCGCAAATGGCGGTCGAAATCGTTACGGAGGGCGCGCTGGTCGATATCAATGCGCAGGGCTTCGATGCCGGCATTCGCATTCGCGAGACCGTGCCGCCAGATATGGTCATCCAGCCGATCAGCCGCTCCGTTCGCCCCGTGATCGTCGGCTCTCCCGGCTATTTCGAGCGGCATGGTATGCCGAAAGTGCCGTCCGATCTGAAGAACCATGATTGCATTCGGGCGCGTATGGCGAGCGGCTCTCTCTACCACTGGGAATTCGAGCGGCACGGCGAGGCCTTCACCCTGGATGTTGCGGGCCTGCTGACGCTTGACGAGAGCGACCTGATGCTGCGTGCCGCGCGGGAAGGCGCCGGCCTTGCCTATCTCAATGCGTGGCAGGTCGCCGCGGATCTTGCCGATGGCACATTGGTTGAGGTTTTGGATGATTGGATCGCTCCCTATCCGGGTCTCTGCCTCTATTATCCCGGCCGGCGCCATATTCCGGCCAAGCTGCGGGCGCTGGTCGATCTGGTCAGGGAGGTTGCCTGGGATTAGCGTCGTCGTATGCCTTGAACCCACCGCCTTTACGCGCTAGATCACCACCGTCTGCAGCACCAACAGATGGTCGACAATGGATTTCAACCCGATCGCAACGCCGCTTTGCCTTGCCATACGGGAAGATCTTGTCCATGCCGCATTCCGTTACTCTCTCCAATCTGTCTTGGTCCACACCTGACAGTCGTCCGCTTTTCTCCGATCTGAATATCGTTTTCGGTCACGAACGGGCCGGGCTCGTTGGCCGCAATGGTGTCGGTAAGACGACGCTTCTGAACTTGATCGTAGGTGACTTGTCGCCGGCTTCGGGATCCCTGGCGGCGCCCGCGGGCATCCACATCCTGCGCCAGAGCGTACAGGCCGCGGAAGGTGAAACCGTCGCCGATCTCTTCGGCGCCCGTCATGCGCTTGCACTACTCGAGCGCGCGCAGGCAGGCACGGCGACGCTCGAGGAACTGGCCGATATCGACTGGATGCTGGAGCCGGATATCGAGGCGGCGCTGGCGCGTTTTGGCCTCTCCATTCCTTTGTCGACGTCACTTGCGCAGCTTTCCGGCGGCCAGCGCACCCGTGCCGCGCTGGCTGCCCAGGTCTATCACGCCCCCGATTTCCTGATCCTCGACGAGCCCACCAACAATCTCGATCGGGACGGGCGGGCGGCGGTGATCGAGCTTCTCGCCGGCTGGCGCCAGGGCGCGATCGTCGTCAGCCACGATCGGGAGCTTCTGGAAAATGTCGACGCGATCGTGGAGCTGACATCGCTCGGCATCAGCCGTTATGGCGGAAACTGGAGCCATTACCGGGAACGCAAGGCTCTTGAACTTGCCGCTGCCCGGCATGATCTGGCCGACGCACAGAAGCGACTAAGAGAGGTAAAGCGCAAGGCACAGGAGACGACGGAGCGGCAGGCCCGCCGCGATGGCGCAGGAAAAAGGAAGGCGGCAGAGGGCGGTATACCGCGAATTTCGGTCGGCGGCCGCGCCATGCGTGCGGAGCAGACCGGCGGAGAGAAGGCCGCGGCTGCAAGTCGAATGGCGGGAGAGGCGAGGGTCGATGTGTCTGCTGCCCGCGACCGCCTGGAGGTTCTCGATCCCTTCAAGGTTTCGCTGCCATCAACGGGTCTTGTGGGGTCGAGGATGGTGCTGCGGCTGGACAAGGTGACTGCGGGTTATGCACGCGATGCTCCGGTCCTCTCCGATCTTTCGCTGACTTTGACTGGTCCCGAACGGCTTGCCGTCATCGGCGCGAACGGCACGGGCAAGACGACGCTATTGTCCATCATCACTGGAGGCCTGGCACCGTTTTCAGGGTCCGTCAGGGTCGAGGTGCCATACGCCTTTCTCGACCAGAAGGTCAGCCTGCTGCATCCGCAGCTGTCAATCCGGGACAATTTCATGCGGCTCAATCCCGGATCAGGCGAAAATGCCTGCCGAGCGGCTCTCGCCCGTTTCATGTTTCGTGGCGATGCCAGCCTCAGGCACGTTGGACAATTGTCAGGTGGGCAAATGTTGCGCGCCGGCCTGGCCTGTGTCCTCGGTGGAGAAAGGCCGCCGCAACTGCTTATTCTCGACGAACCGACCAATCACCTCGATCTTGACTCCATCGCCGCCGTGGAGGCGGGGCTGGTCGCCTATGATGGTGCGCTTCTGGTGGTCAGCCATGATGAGGCGTTCCTCGAGGCCATCGAAATCACCCGGCGGTTTCAGCTTGGAGCGCCGCTCGGAGCGTAAAAAGCCGCGCCCCAAAAAGGCGTGGCTTAGTTTGATGGAGATCTGCGGGGCTTAGTGTGACAGGGCTTTCGCCGCCTTTTGGATCACATCAGCGACCTTTTCGGGCTGGGAAATGAAAACGGCGTGGCTTGCCGCAATCTCGGTCACGTCGCTGCCCGCACGCTTGGCCATGTCGCGTTCCAGATCCGGATTGATCGAACGGTCATGGGTGGCGACGACCGTCCAGCTCTTGCGCGTCTTCCAGGCCGGCTCGCTGATCTTCGCCGCGAAAGCCTGCTTGGCGGCAAAGACCTGCGATCTCGCCAGAAAATCAGCGTCCTTCTTCGGAAGGTCGCCGGCAAAGTCACCCGCGAATGCAGCGGGGTCCAGGTGGAGATATTGCCCGTCCTTCGTTTCGCGGATGTTCATTCCGCCGGCGGGCTTGGAGCTTGCCAGATCGAACAGGCTTTCCCCCATTTCGGGCTGGAAGGCCGCCACATACACGAGGCCTGCAACATGTGGATTGTTGCCCGCCTCGGTGATGACCATGCCGCCATAGCTGTGGCCGACGAGTAGCGACGGTCCGTCCTGTAGATCCAGCACGCGGTTGGTGGCGGCGACATCCTCAGCGAGAAAGGTGATCGGCTCCTGCACGGTGGTGACGTTGAAGCCGCGGTCGACGAGGATCTCGGTTGCCTTGCGCCAGCCGGAGCCATCGGCAAGCGCGCCATGCACGATGACGATGTTCTTTGCCTCCGCCGCCTGTGCGGCGAAGGCGATGACGCTGGTGGCAAATGCGATGGCTGCGATGGAAATGAAACGGCGATTCATGTCGTGATCCGTTATTGTCTGGATAGGTGGGGCAGGGGTTCAGCCGAAGGTGAAGGCGTAGGCCTGCACGCCCGGATCGAGGAAGCGGATGGTGAAGGTTCTGGGCGTGACGCCGCCGGACTGACGGACAAGCTGGTAGAGGCGAGTGGATGTGACCGTGCCATTGCCGTCGGCATCGGTATCCGTGCCGTGGTCGGCGCCGGGTGCATGACCGTCGATCGTCACCTGGAAACGGACCGGTTTTCCCGAGCCATCCGGCCCCAATACGAGATGCAGGTCGCGGGCGCTGAACCGGTAGGTGATGGCGCCGTCGCTCTTGTCGAGGGTCGCTTCTTCCGCGCCGACAGTCCAGCTGCCGGAGAGACCCCACTCGTTAAGACTTGGCTTGTCGATCGAATAGGTGTTGGAGGAGCCGGGACGAAGGCCTTCGTTCGAGGCAAAGCCGGTGGCCTGCCGATAACCGATATAGGACTCGCGCGAGCGGACATCTTTCAGGTCGGCGCTCGCTTCTGCGCCTTTCGCCTCGGGCTTGACGGGCGCGGTGGTGGCCACGTCGCTGCCGGCTTCTCGCAACAGGTTCTGTATTGTCTGCTCGGTCCGGCCGTAATTGCCTTCGCCAAAATGGTGGTAGCGGATATTGCCCTTGACATCGATCAGATAGCTGGCAGGCCAGTAACTGTTGTTGAAGGCACGCCAGATCCTGAAGTCGTTGTCGATGGCGACGGGATAGCCGATCTTGAAGTCGGAGATTGCCTTTTTGACATTGTCGATCTTCTTCTCGAAGGCGAATTCTGGCGCGTGCACGCCGATCACGACCAGCCCCTGATCTCTGTATTTTTCGGCCCAGGCGCGGACATAGGGAATGGTGCGGATGCAGTTGATACAGGAATAGGTCCAGAAATCGACGAGCACGACCTTGCCCTTCAGAGCTTCCGCAGAAAGCGACGGCGAATTCAGCCATTCGACGGCACCCCCAGTGACGGTGCGCGTCCTTCGACGAGAAGGTCTGAATGAAACGGTTTGCCGTTGCTGGCGAGCACGGAATTCTCCTTACTTACCACCTCCATGCCGCCTTCGCCTGGCCGGGTGTGGAGATGATCGAGAACCGCCTGTTCGAAGGAGGACGTGCTGGCATAGGAGAGCTTGGCGAGAAGGCCGGTGTCGAGGCCGAGCGCGATGACGCCGACGCCTGCAATGACGGCTGCGCCGAGGAGCTGACGAATACGCTCGCCGACACCCAGGGACCGTTTCAAGACAGCAAAGAAGCGCCCACCTGCAAAAAGGGCGAGGGCAAGCGATGTGGCTGCGCCTGCGGCATAGGCGCTGAGGAGAACCGTCGTTTCGAGATTGGCGCCCTGCAGGGCGGCACCGGTCAACACGAGGCCGAGGATCGGCCCGGCGCAGGGCGCCCAGAGGAGACCGGTGGCAATGCCTAGAAGGAGAGAGCCCGCGGCGGTTGCAACGCTGCCCGGCTTTCCGGCAACATTCATCAGCCGGTTGCCTAGCCCGACCACAGGCTGGCTCAGGATCGTGGCGATGCGGGGAGAGATGAGGCCGAGGCCGAACAGTGCAAGCAGCAGCAGCGCGGCAAGCCGGCCGAATTCATGCGCCTCGATGGCCCAGCCGCCGCCGATCGCAGCGAGTGTCGCAACGAGCGAGAATGTCGCGGCCATGCCTGTCAGCATGGGTAGCGTGCTGCGCAGGAACGGCTGTCCCGCACGAGCAAAAATGAAGGGAAGGATCGGCAGGATGCAAGAGCTCAGGATGGTGAGCGCCCCTCCGAGATAGGCAATGACGAGAAGCGTCATGGTCGTGTCCTCTGAAGCCCGATGAGTGTTGGTGAAGCCGACACGGGCGTCGTCGGCAACTGCGCCAATCTGCGCGCACGCGGGTATCTCGGATGTGTCCGGCTTCAGGGAGAAATGTATCGGAGTGTAGGTAGCGCCCGCGCCGCCATAATATGAAACAATCAGGCGGGCGGGACCGGCCATCTCGTCGTCTTTTCGCGCAGGTGAAGCGAGGTTTTTGTATCGAATTGTATCTCGGCGGCGTGCCGCTACACTTGCTTGCAGTTGAGCAGGTCGCAGGACATATCGACAATACATACAAGCTGTTTCTTGGGGATCGTCATCAACGCGAACCGGAGAAAACCCATGTCCGATATGTTTCAGCTTCAACGCCGCCGCTTCTTTGGCCTGGCAGCCATGACCGTCGCAGCCGTCGAGCTCGGTGCCACGTCGCTGGCCAATGCTCAATCCGCCGCAGCCGGGTCATCCGGCAATTCGCAAGGCAGGCTGGGCGGCCATACGAAATTTGCCGCCCTGAAGCAGGTCGATGCCGGTGTCCTCAATATCGGGTATGCAGAGGACGGCCCGGCAAATGGTCCCGTCGTCCTGCTCCTGCACGGATGGCCATATGATATCTACAGCTATGTCGATGTTGCGCCGATCCTTGCCGATGCCGGGTATCGGGTCATCATTCCCTATCTGCGCGGTTATGGCACGACACGGTTTCTCTCGTCCGAAACACCGCGCAATGGCCAGCAGGCAGCCCTTGCGGTCGACATGATCGCGCTGATGGACGCGCTCAAGATCGAAACTGCGATCGTTGCCGGTTATGACTGGGGTGCAAGGACGGCGGATATCATGGCCGTGCTCTGGCCGCAGCGCTTCAAGGCGCTTGTGTCCGTCAGCGGCTATCTGATCGGCAGCCAGGAAGCCAATCGCGCTCCGCTTGCGCCCAAGGCCGAACTTGCTTGGTGGTATCAATTCTATTTCGCCACCGAACGTGGCCGTGCCGGTTACGCCGCGCATACCCATGATTTTGCGCGGCTCATCTGGCAGACGGCATCGCCGACCTGGAAATTCGATGACGAGACTTTCAACCGCTCCGCCGCCGCCCTCGACAATCCCGACCATGTCGACATCACCATTCACAATTATCGGTGGAGGCTCGGGCTGGTTGCGGGCGAAGCGACATACGATGCCTACGAAGCGCGTCTTGCCAAGGCACCCGTGGTAACCATTCCCACCATTACGATGGAGGGGGACGCCAATGGCGCGCCGCATCCGGATCCGTCTGCCTATGCAGCAAGGTTTTCGGGACGTTACGAACATCGCACGATCGGCGGTGGCATCGGTCACAATCTGCCGCAGGAAGCACCAGTGGAATTCGCCCGGGCGGTGCTCGACGTCGCGAAATTCTAGCCGCGGCGAATTTCCGGATGCAACAGGACGCCACAGGGCATTTCCCGGCTTCGCGGAGGCCGCATCCGGGGCTAAATGGGAATTCCTCGACACGCAGCAAAGACAGAGGATGCGAGAACCCGAGATGGAGCATATCGACCATATCCTGATCGTCGACGACGATCGCGAGATCCGTGAACTGGTGTCGAGCTATCTGAAGAAGAACGGCCTGCGCACCGGCGTCGCCGCTGATGGTCGGCAGATGCGCAGCTTCCTCGATGCCAATGTCGTGGATTTGGTCGTTCTCGACATAATGATGCCCGGCGATGACGGGCTGGTTCTCTGCCGGGAACTGCGTGCCGGTAGGCACAAGGCGACGCCGGTTTTGATGCTCACCGCGCGGGACGACGAGATGGATCGTGTCATCGGGCTGGAAATGGGCGCGGACGACTATCTCCCGAAACCCTTTGCGGCGCGCGAGCTTCTTGCCCGCATCAAGGCCGTTCTTCGCCGCACGAGAATGCTGCCGCCAAACCTGCAGATCAGCGAGGCAGGCCAGATCCTGACCTTCGGAACATGGCGCCTCGATACCGTCGGCCGGCATCTGCTTGATCCCGAGGGCACGGAGATTACGCTCAGCGGCGCCGAATATCGGCTCCTGCGCGTCTTCATTGACCACCCGCAGCGTGTTCTCAACCGCGACCAGCTCTTGAACTTGACGCAGGGCCGCGATGCGGAACTGTTCGACCGCTCGATCGATCTTCTCGTCAGCCGCGTGCGCCAGCGGCTGGGCGACGACGCGCGCGAGCCGACCTATATCAAAACGGTGCGTGCGGAAGGTTACGTCTTCGCGGTGCCGGTGGAAATTTCGGAGGCCAGGACATGACAGAGCCGGCGGCGAACAAAGCGGGCCGGCATTTCGCTTTCTGGCCGGGCACCCTTCGCGCGCGCCTGTTTCTCATCCTCTTTTCAGGCCTTGCGATTGCCTACGGCCTTTCCTTCAGCATTCTGTTTTTCGAGCGCTATACATCTGCGAAGGCCGTGATGCTTGGTACGCTCGAAAGCGACCTTGCAACCTCGATCGCGGTGATTGACCGGCTGCCGGCAGCAGAACGTCCGGCATGGCTCGATCGCCTCAGCCGCGGAAACTATCGGCTGGAGCTTGGAACAGGAGTTCCGGGCGTCCCTGACATGTCGGGGCGCGGAGCCGAGATCGCCGCGCGGATCGAGGACGCCGCGGGTCAAAAATTCCCGCTGACGGTGGAAGCCATTCCTGGTGAAAATCGCAGGCTGCAAGGACATCTGACGCTTTCTGACGGTTCCCCGCTGACGATCGACGTGACACCGCGGGGTGTCATGCCGCTGGCCAGCTGGCTGCCATATGTCTTTGCCGTGCAGATGGTGTTGCTCGTCCTCTGCACCTGGCTTGTCGTGCGTCAGGCATTCCGGCCGCTTGGCGATCTCGCCGCTGCCGCCGATGCGCTCGATCCGAATGGCAAGGACCAGCCGATCAGCGAGACCGGTCCCCGTGAGGTGGCCCATGCGGCGCGGGCGTTCAACGCCATGCGAGACCGGATCGCGCATCATCTTGAGGAACGGGTGCAGATCCTTGCGGCCATCTCCCACGATCTCCAGACACCGATCGCCCGTATGCGGCTGCGCATTGACATGGCGGACGAAAGCCCGGATCGCGACAAGCTGGTCAGCGACCTGCGCGAGATCGAAATGCTGGTGAAGGACGGCATCGCCTATGCGCGAAGTTCGCATGGCAATGGCGAAAAGACGTCGCGTATCGATCTCGCCTCCTTTATCGACAGCATTGCCTATGATTATCAGGATACGGGCAAGGCCGTGACGGTGATCGGCCCCGTAAGGGGCACGATCACGACGAAGCCGCATGCGCTGCGACGTATCCTGACAAACGCCATCGACAATGCGATCAAGTTTTCCGGCGCGGCGGAGCTGAGTGTCGAGCGGAAGCAAAATGGCGAAACGGTCCTGATGATCCTCGATAGAGGACCGGGTATACCTGAGAAGATGCTGGAGGCCGCCATGCAGCCTTTTGTGCGGCTAGAACAATCGCGTAACCGCGAGACCGGCGGCACAGGACTGGGGCTTGCGATCGCCCAGCAGCTGGCCACGGCCCTTGGCGGCAAGGTGAGGCTTTATAATCGAGACGGCGGTGGGCTTGCGTTGGAACTGACGTTGCGATGATAACGGCCGCCGGCTTTCCGGCGTTCTGTTTTCGGCTCTGCCGGACCGATATACGGTTTGATACATTTCACCGGTTCTCCTGAAACAGTGCGGATACTCCAGCGGGCGAAACGTCTTCCTGTCAGCGAACAACGCTGGCCTGGCTCAAAAGGAGTTTGCCATGCCGAAGATCGACAAAGTTCTTTATACCGGTCGGACCTACACTACGGGTGGACGCGAAGGTTTCGCGCGCAGCGATGATGCTGCGTTGGAGCTAAAGCTTTCGCCTCCGGGAAGCGGTCGCCCGGGCACCAACCCGGAGCAGCTGTTTGCCGCCGGCTGGTCGGCCTGCTTCATCGGCGCCATGACCCGCGCTGCCGGTACGCGGCAATTGCGGTTGCCGGCGGATGCCGCCGTCGATGCGGAAGTCGATCTCGGAACGATCGAAGGTGAGTTCTTCCTGCAGGCCCGCCTGAATGTCCGCCTGCCTGGCATGGAGCGCGAGGTCGCCCAGGCGATCATCCATGAGGCGCATCAGATCTGCCCATATTCGAAGGCGATACGGGGGAATATCAACGTAGAGCTCAATCTCGTCTGATGCGCTACGACCGTTCGCCCGGTCAGTTTACGGTGGCCTTGCCGATCGCGACTGTCATGATGACGCCGTGCCTTATTGATGTAACATCAAACGATGTCCGCTTTCGGTGCATTCGTGGCTGCCCTCACTCCTTGAGGGCAGCCTATACGCTGACCTTGTC
This sequence comes from Terrirhizobium terrae, assembly GCF_030323265.1. Classification (GTDB taxonomy): domain Bacteria; phylum Pseudomonadota; class Alphaproteobacteria; order Rhizobiales; family Rhizobiaceae; genus Neorhizobium. The sequence continues at coordinate 76,573 of NZ_CP104991.1, read as the reverse complement.
TGGCTATGCGTCTAAAACCGGTAAAAGCATTAGACGTTTCCAATATTTAGCCGACGTCCACCCGTCGCGGCTCTTGATTGACGGGTTGCTGGATCACATCCCGTCAAGAGCTTGAAGCTCTGCAGAGGCAGGCGCCCTGATCACGCTTGAGGTCTGGAGCCGAAAGGCGCCAAGGCCAGATGTTGCCAAGGGCCGCCGAGATAGGCCCAGAGATCGAGCCCGACGATCTCGATGGACCGAGGCTCAAAGCGCGCTTGCAGGTCGCGGTAAAGCTCATCTGCCTTCACTCTCGCCACCTTGTTCTGGATCGTGATGTGCGGCCGCCATGTCTGCATGTCCTGCGACCCGAGCCAGTTGACGAACGCGCTCTTCAACGCTCCACGTATTGCCTCGAGGGGCGGGCAGGCAATCACAAAGGCGACGCCTGCGCCCAGATGCCTGACGCCGCTGACCTCAGCTGTCACGGAAGGCACGCTTTCGGCCGCGCAGTTGAGCGCGTCGACAATCCGCGCCTCATATTCACCTGGCAACCGATGAAACATCGTCAGATGCGCTCTCAGGAAGTTACGGTCTGGCGGAAAATGTGCCTGCCGAAGCCGATCAAATTGCTCGAGGTCTTTCTCCGCGATCCGAGCTGTGAGAATGAGCGGATGGCGTGTCTTCATCGATACTCCTGCTTCGGCATGTGCCGGCATGCCCTGTCACGGCAACAGTTCAAACCACGCGGCATAGGGCGTATTCTTGACCAGATGCCGGTTGAAATCCGGTGCGCCATCGTCCCACCAGACAGGGCCACGCTCGCCAAGCGCCACCTTCGCCTCATTTACCCGCCGACGTGCCTTTGCGATCTCGGACGGATCGTTCGCCGCATTCCGGACCGCGCGCCTTGCCGACATCAATTCCTTGACCAGTCGTTCTCTTGTTACGTCGTCGAGCGCCGGATTGCTCTTGCGCCAGAGCCGGCCGCGCACCACGAAGTACCGACCGTCTGGTGTCTCAGGATATCGTGAAGCCGAATCCTTCGTCATAGCAATGACCCTTGTGCCGGCTTGTCATCGCTGGAGGTCCCGGTTGCGCCGCGCCTCTCCATCTCGATCCGGGCGCTGAAACGAATGTCGGCGTCCCGATCGCCAAGATAGTTCTGCAGCGCTTCCACGCCGACCCGGTCCCAGCTCTTGCCGCGATCCGGGCCGGAAGGCACGCGCGGCAAGAGGCCTGGCTCGGCGCTCCACTGCAGAAGCTGCTCTACCGATGCCGCGTTCAAGAGGTCGCGCAGGTGGTGTGCCGTGACATAGGCATCCGGCATGGCACGATGAGCTGGCAGGCCGATCTCGTGGACAAGCCCTTCAGGCCCGCGCTGATAGCGCAGCATCTGATTGGAAAATCGCGGGAGCTCCGGCCAGACACGCAGCGCACATTTCCAGGTGCAGATCCAGACCGCCCCGCCAGACAGTCTCGGCGTGCAATATCGCTGCTCGAAGGCGGCGCGGTGGGCCGCGAGTGCCATGACCCCATCTGCGGGACGCAAGACACTCGGCGCGATCTCTTTCCAGTATGGCGCATCAGCGACATGCTCATCGAGAATATGGTGGATCGCCATGGTTTCGGGAGAGATTGGGCGCCCTGGATTGACGAGGCGCGCGCCCCGCTCCTCGGTCACGGCCCATAGACCGTCGCCGCCGAGAACCACGTCCTGCCAGCCGATCTCGCAGACGTCATTTGCACCATTGCCGGCTGTCTCGAGATCAATGACGCGGATGCGAGATGTTGGCACTGTTGACGTTTCTCTCCAATGATCCAGGACTATAAATCAAATCCGAGCTGCGGTTGTTCCCCATGATCCGCATCACGGTCGTTCGTCAGAGAAGACAAGGTCACGCCGAGCAGGCGTACGGGCCGCTTGAAGGGATAGACGGTCGTCAGCAGTCCAGCCGCCGTCTCAAGAACAGCGTTGCAGTTGGCGAAGGGCAGGGCGTTGCTCTTAGACCGGGTTGCCTGGGTGAAATCGGAATATTTAATTTTGACGGTGACCGTTTTCCCACTGAAGCCTTTGGATCTGCAATAACTCCAGACCTTTTCCGCGAGCGGCTTCAATTCGCTCGTGGCAAGATCGAGATCGTCGATGTCATGCACGAACGTGTCCTCGGCGCCGACGGATTTCCTTATTCGATCCGGCCGGACTTGCCGGTTATCGATGCCGCGAGCGATACCATGGAAATAGGGGCCGGACTTGCCGAAGTGCTGCGTCAAGAAAGCCAGCGACTGCGCCTTCAAATCTGCCCCGGTCTCAATTCCGAGTTTATGCATTTTTTCGGCCGTGGCCGGCCCAACGCCATGGAATTTCTTGACGGCAAGCTGTTCGACGAAAGCCGGGCCATTCTTCGGGGTGATGACTGCTTGGCCGTTCGGCTTGTTGAGGTCAGAGGCCATCTTGGCAAGGAACTTGTTGTAGGAAATCCCGGCGGATGCGTTGAGGCCAGTCACAGCCTTGATCTTCGCCCGGATCTCCAGCGCAATCTCGGTCGCAATCGGCATATCCTTCAGGTTCTCGGTCACATCCAGATAGGCTTCGTCGAGCGACAGCGGTTCGATAAGCGGCGTGTATTCGGCAAAGATCTCGCGAATCTGCTGCGAGACAGACCGATAGACCTCGAACCTCGGCTTCACGAAAATCAGATCCGGACATTTACGCGCCGCTGTGACCGACGGCATGGCGGAATGAACCCCAAACTTTCGTGCCTCATAGCTGGCAGCGGCAACGACGCCCCTTGCGGCTGCGCCTCCGACCGCAAGCGGTTTTCCGCGCAGTTCGGGATTATCGCGCTGTTCCACCGACGCGTAGAAGGCGTCCATGTCGACGTGGATAATCTTTCGGGTGGTCGGAGATGTTACAGTGTCCATTGATGCGAGCTCAGCGGCCGGTAGACACCGCCATCACCGACGAGGTGTTTGCCAGTCATGGTGTTCGGTGTCGTCTTCGATTGGTCCGCATTCTCCGCCCGGTCCCCAGACGCTGTCCCGGTAGTGAGCCTCGGCGTCGGCAAGCTCCTGATCGAACTTGGGATAAGGACGGGTTTCGTCAGGCAGTTCCACCCAGGCGGTATCGTAGGCAAGTGAGCTCCCGACCTGTAATTGGACTGCGTCGAATTCTGGTCTATCACATGGCTCATAAGGGAATTTTCCGAATCTCAGGAGCAGATCGGCAGCGCCTGGCGAAAAGTAATAGATCGGCGGCTCTTCCAGGCTTTGGTAGAAGGCGGCGACGTCCCAATCGAAGCTGCCGACATGCGGCAAAAACAGATCCAGATAGTGGTTATGGGCAGTCCGATAGAAGTCGGGTTCCGACATCGATGATTTTGCAGGGTCGAGTTTGAGCCAGCTCATGTCCATATCCCTTCCATACCGAAAAGAACAAAATAAGAACAAATAAACTGAGAGTCAAATGTTTCCAAGATCAACCGGCGTCAATGGTCACAACAGCGTTGGCTGTTCAAGCGGCTCGCCGTCTTTCGGAATGATCGATGAACCATAGGGCTCGCGTGACGATATAATCAGGGCATCCTCCGGCAGTGGCCGGGCAAGCGCTTTTGCTTCATCCCAGGGAGCCCGCATCCATGTATCGACCTCGTCCGGGGTTAGAAGCAGAACCGGCATGGCTTTTTCATGGATCGGTTCCACCAGCGCATTCGGGTTCGTGGTCAGGAAGCCATAGAGATCATCGGTCGTCAGCCCGTCCTTCACCTTTCTGACGCTTTGCCATTGCGGAACATGGATGCCGGCAAAGAACATCAGCGATGTCTGCTCGTCACGCGCAAACCAGGCGTTCGGCACCTTGCCGCCCGGGATCTGGCTTTTCGGGTCCGGTTCGGCAAAACTCGTGACCGGAACGAGGCAGCGATACTCGACGCCGAACCAGCGCTTCCAGTGTGGAAAATTTAAATGGCGGACATTGGTTGTGCCGCGGTCCGGCTCCATGCGGATCAGCTCTTCGAGGTCTGCCGGCTTGCCTTTGCCCCTCAGTTTCTCGGCCTTCACTTTGGCCGCCTTTTCAAGTGCAAATCGCGGGGAAGGCAGTCCCCATCGAGCGTGGACGAGCTGCTTGCCGCCATCAGCAGTGTTGCGCAGAATAGGCCCCATCTGATCCGGGTTCATCTGATAGGCCGGCATCAGGTTAATCAGGATCTCGGCATCGCGAGCCCATGTCGACACCCAGTCGCGATCTTCCATGCGATACAGGTTGCACATATGCTCTCCTCCATGGAGGAGCAGTCAACCAGCATAGAGCGGAGGTATCAAGCTTGATCGCCGTCGGCGCGGGTCGTCAGGCAAAGGATGCGCAGGCGCCGGATTTCGTCGGCCAGCATCAGAAGGCCAGCGCTGATCAGCACATCGATACCGTTGTCGCCTCCTGCCATCTCGGCAAGCTTGCCGATCTCTTTGAGAAAATCCGGCTCGATTGGCACGACATTGCCGCGAAGCTTCAGAAGCTCTTGCTGCGCCGCGATGACAGCCACGGACCGCTCGATCAGGCGACGGCGTTCGAAGGGCGAGACAACATCCAGGCGGTTGGCAGCCTCGAACAGCTCGGCAGTAAAATCCGTCGTCTGTGACATGGGACAATCCCAAAGGGTCATTGGGCGCGACTGATCTTCGACCAGGCACCTCCAGCGTGTGTCCGATAAGCGGCACGTCTCTCGTACCACCGGAACTGGCTGCGATCGAGATCGAGCCCGGCATCCGTTTCGGCGATTTGCGAAACCATTTGACTGCCACCGACGCAAGATCGCCGATCGCGGCATGCTTTTGCCATTCGGCATAATTGCGTGCCATTGCCTGGTCTCCGTCACGAAACCACACCGGGGACGCATAGAAACAGCTATTAAGCCAACAGGATCATCGATTGCGCAGCACCGTGCAGGGCACAGCGGCTGCCTTGATCGCGGCGCAAAGTTCGACAGCCTCCTGTCGCGTTTCCCGTCCGATCCGTGCCGCATAGCGAGGCCGATAGCCGAAATTGCCGCCGCGTTGCCGGACGATCAGTGCTCGTTCAGAATTTAGCGGCGCGGGCAGGCGGGTCACCGCGCGGGTAAACAGTCGGTCGACGACAGCTGGCCGATAATGCGCCGCAAGCTGTACACCCCATGGCGCCCAGTCTGCCGATCCGGCAAAAACCGGTTCGTTCATCTGCCTTGTATCCGCCAGTACTGTGCACGCTTCCTGAAACGGACGGGACGTGTCGAGTGGGGGAGCGACGGTGTCGGGAGGCGCGTCACGCCAGATCTCGATCGTGCTTCCGGTGATGGCAAAGACATAGTCACGCGTTTCGATCGGCAGGCGATCCTTGTCGAGAAAGCGGGAAAAGCCGGCCTCGCCGGCATTATAGGCTGCCGCGGCAAAGCCGAAATTGCCGAACCGATGTTTCAACTCGGCGAGATAGCCAGCAGACGCATCAAGTGCATCGATCACGTCGAAACTGTCGGCAAGCCCGCGGGCCTTCGCGGTTGACGGCATGAACTGTGCAATCCCTTCCGCTCCCTTTGGGCTGACCGCTTCCGGCCGAAACAGGCTTTCGCGCCAGATAAGACGGGCGAAGAAATCGGGAGGCACGCCATGCTTCTCGGCAAGATGGCCAATGGTGCGGCATAGATCGGCGTTGAATGTTTCCTTGGCGTTGCAGAGCTCGCCATCTCCAACGGCAGAGCGCCGGTAAAGACACTCTGAAGGCGTTTTCGCCGGTTCCGTCGCGCCTGCCATGCCGCATCCCCAAAGCAGGACGAGACCGGCAAGGATGCCGAGACATGTGGTAAGGCGAACGCGATTGATGATGCTCACCCTCCAACGACAGTCGACGCCTCAGTTTATCGGTCTTGTCGGACTTGTCGAGCGCGGCTGCGGTGGCCGCACTGGATAAATGCAATAGGCAACGGACCTCGGGCGCTTGATTGCAGACGCTGGCAATCCGCAACCTCCAGCGCCAGTGGAAAAAAATCACTATTGGAGCAGTTAAGCTAGCTCACTGATTCGTCATCGAATCTTGCGGAAACCCACCCTCTCGTCCAAGGTTCAGGGAAATATTCCTAAGTAGTGACGGCTTGATTCCTATGCAGTTGATGGGCGCCCCCTTCATCTCGGCCAGCATCCGGGCGGCTGTGTCCTCACCCATGACCGGCTGGACGATCTCGTGCCGATCGAGATGCGCGAAGCTCGTCCTCAGACTTTCGATTACCCGCGTTGACGTCAGGGTGGTGCATCTTGATCTTCGCCTTTTAGCTGCTTCTGATCTCGGCAGGCGTTGCTTCCTCAGAGAGGCCTAGAGTTTCGGAAGCCTGCGCTTCGAGCACCTCGAGCTTGCGCCGATGAAGATCCGCCTTCGCTGCCTGGCCTTGGGCTGCATTTCTGCGGGCATCATGCATCCTGGCGGATCCGGAACGTTCGGTCGAGGGAAGCGGCATCTCCGACGCCTGAGACACTGTTTCTCCCCAGGTGCGACGCTTGCCGATTGCCGCTTCACGCTGGTAGCGAGCCACGACAGGATCCGACTGGTCGCTCGCGAAATTCCCCTTGTTGTACTCGCGGGCATGTGTCGCGCAAAACATCAGGTAGAGGCCTTCCGCGTCGCGCCCAACGGGAGCGCGATGTATCCCGGCCTTATCACAGCCATCCCCTTGGCAAGTCGGGCCACCTGGCATGCGCTCGGGCGCCTGCTTGCCCCGGGTCGGCCGCAGGCCGACAAAAATCTTTGTATCGCTCATCGCGCCTTATATGGCCTATCTCGTCGCGCCCGCAAACAAGGCAGCGCCGCACACGTGATAGGCTCTTCCAAACCGGGAGACTTCGTACAGCGCCAGAGGATGTCGACGCCCACGGGCGATGTGCGCACCAGTACATTGTCGTAACCGTCCGCGGAAAATCTTATGGCACCGGCGACCGCTGTAATTTTCCCATGATCAGTCTTGGCTTGCCACATTCGCATGACTGTCTGCGTCCAAAAGCCCAGCAAACGAAAGCCGGATCTCCAATCAGCGGGCAAATTGCGAATGGTTAAGGAGCGGTTCATGACCGGGGCTCGCCCATCATGCCGCAGGGGTTATCGTGATCGTCGCGGAGCCGCGGATCGACGCTTGGGCGTTGCTACCTCGATCACCAGCAATTGTCGCCTGAATGCCGCTTGCGAGCGGCACGCGGCAAGGAGGCTTCGCCGCGTCTGGCGACATAGATCTCGAGCAATCCGCGTGACCTGAAACTGCCCTCCGCGCCCTTGCCCCCTTTGCTCTTCGCGGCAAGGGGAGGGGGCCCCGCGAAATCTGGGGAAAGGGAAGGACAAGGAACAGGCAAGGAAAGGCGGGCCTCGGGTCCGAACGAGCCATGGAAAGAAAGGAACTGGAACATCTGCGGGACCGGGTCCCGTGCAGCGCTGTGCTTGAACAGGCCGGCTTCGCCGTAGATTTGAAGGAGAGCACGCGGCGGGCGATAAAATATCGGCGCGGTGTAGAAATTGCCATCGTCATCCACGAGGGGAGGGGATGGTTCGATCCCCTTTCGGACGCGAAGGGCGATGTATTCGGTCTTGCCGAGCATCTGGACGGCCTGTCCTTCGGCCAAGCCGTCGAGCGCGTGGCGGGTTTGGTCGGGTCTTTCACCGGGCGGCCGGCTTGGCCACTGGGCCAGACTTTGTGGGCCGTTCAGAACGCCGATCCAAACGCCACCGTCCAGACGCGTTGGGCCGCGCGCGGCCGCCCGTGGCAAGGATCGGAGGCCTGGCGATACCTGCAATCGAAACGCGGTTTGCCCGATGCGATCATTCGCACCGCCATACAAACCGATCTGCTACGGGAAGGGCCTTATGGCAGCGTTTGGGCGGCACATCTCGATGACGCAGGAGCTGTGTCGGGATGGGAAGAACGTGGCCCAAGCTGGCGAGGCTTTGCCACTGGCGGTTCCAAGGTGCTCTTCCGGTTTGGTGCTGAGAATGCATTGCGGCTCTGCGTGACCGAGGCTGCGATCGATGCCATGAGCCTTGCCGCGTTGGAGGGCTTTCGCGAGGGCAGTTTGTATCTCAGCACCGGAGGCGGCTGGTCTCCGATGACCGACACGGCATTACGTAGGCTTGCGTCTCGCCCGGGCGCCCGACTTGTCGCTGCCACGGACGCCGATACTCAAGGCGAGACATTTGCCAGTCGGCTGCGCGATATCGCCGACGCGGCCGGTTGCGACTGGCTGCGCCTCAAGCCGCAGGAGGATGACTGGAACGACGCGCTGCGCGCGCGGGAAATAAAAAGAAGGGAAAGAAAGACGACGAAGACAGGGGAGAGGGGATGAGAGGAGACGGATGTGCCGCATGCCCCCGGGCGCGTCAAGGGGCGAAGCTTCCCCAGCCAAAGCCGGCCCTTGACCCGTCCGGACGGAGAGGCGGCCTGAGGGGAGGGGTCCAGAAGGGCTGAAGAGACGATGGCGACCACGAGGATCGGCCACGCTTCACGCCGGGACGAAGCCGAAGGAGCCCGACATGACCTTCTCTTCCATCCGCAAGATCTGCCAGGGTATCGCCGACAGCCGGCAAATGTTCAACATGTTCGACCGCCATGTTCAGCGCTCGAATACATGGAATATATGGGCAGGCGACGACAGCGCCCTTTACCGGGGCGAGTGATTGGAAATCGACGAGGCCTCGCATGACTACATGTTCGAGATCCTGCCACTGCTGTTCATGCGCGGCGGCACATTCGCATGCGCGAATACCTCACCGGCTTGTTCACCACATCTCCCTTCCGACCATCGGAAGGAGTATCGGCGATGTCCCGCCAGCGGCCGCATCACCTGGGGAAGATCCAAACGGCACTGATCGGGAGTATTGCTCAGGTATTGACAGGTGTGAAAACGACAAAGGTCGTGATGATGGTGAGCTAGGCATTCCCACGGCTAAAGCGGGCCTGCCACCTTTGCCGTCTTCGCACATTGTCCGGCTTGCGCAGGCACCAAGTCCGGTTGTGTCGTCTGTTCAGACTGGGCGCTGATCTAAAGGTCTCCCTGCATCGGGAGCAGATCGAGTTCCGGGCCGACATCAACAGCCTTGCGGTCCAGGTCTATGAGACGGTGGCGCTGGACCTCTCAGTCCCTGCGGTATTTGTCTTCTGAAATTGCCGGGGTGACCGGATGAAGCGGCTGTTATTCGATCGCTCGGGCTTCGTGTTGATCCTGAAGCGGTTGACGAAAGAACATGTACCGATGGCCGCGTCGAGAGCCGGCGGTAATTGCACTTACGACCGAGCAACGGCATTGGAGTCTCGACGGTATCAATATCGATGCCACGATCCGCCATCCCTTGGGCAATATCAGATTGCCGGCTGAGCGGGCGCCGGCAAGATTCCGATTGATGACAACATCTTGGAACGCGAAATGAGAGTTTTTGCGACCGGAAGAAACTCGTGGCTGTTCGGCGACACCGCTGACGGAGCCAGGGCAGGCGCCGTAATCTGTAGACTGATGCTGAATTGTCGCGCCCGTGGCGTTGATACGCTACGAGGCTCCGCCACGTACTTACTGAGTTGCCCGGCGCCAAGAAGCCGCCGAAATCGGTGACCTGCTGCCATTAAACGTCTCCAAAGCCTCCGCTGCCGAACAGATCCGGAGATCGCCACGCAGGAGCGGCCACGTCCGCGATGGTGCCTACATAAATGTGCATGGTCGCGCTTACAAGCAAAGCTTCACAGGTTCTACACGATCACAATGATGTGCCCCCAATCTGGGGTGCCGTTCCAAATTCCATCATCTGGACAAGATAGCGAAGCGGCCGAGATGAAGTCTGGGGTCGAGTGATTGGACGCCGATCGATATTATGAGTTCCCTCCTTCTGAGTGCGGCATCTGAACGTCTTTCTCGTGTCCATAAGGTTCTTTGCCGGATAAAAACACCGAGGCTAGAAGGACGCATAAGGGGTGCCGGTCTGACTCGTGAGGGTTTGGTTCAGCACCCGTGATTTCCGCGGGATCTGTCAATCAGCGACCGTCGCAAGACGATCCAGGTGTTCCCTGCATGTCGCCTTCACCAGGTCGAGCAGCAGTTGCGCTCGTTCAGCGAGCCAGACGAGTGCTTCGTCGCTGATCTCGTAATGCTTCGAGTATCGCGCCTTCACATAAGCTTCGTTGAGCGTATTGAACCAAGCGCGCTCGCGATGCTGGTCGCGCGGAAAGGCTTCCGCCAGACGACGGTCCTGCTCCTCCGCGAGCGAGCGAAGAAACTTGATGTTATGCGATGGCGGAGCGTAGTTGCTAAGCGTCAATAGGACGCAAGAATAGGCCTGTTCCAAGGCTTGATGCAGGCTGAATGCTGAAAGCTTCCTCCAGATCGCGCGACCTTGATCTATCTGGGCAAGTTGCAGTTTTGCTGTACTGTTGAACGCATATGCTTCAGCATATCGCTCCTCGAAATGTTCTCGCGCCACCCTGAGCTGATCCTCCGGCGTTAGCGGCTGCGGTTCGGGCAGAGGCTCGTCATCGAGTTCGTAGAGGACGACGCCTTCCTTCCGGATGTCGGAGAAGAAATACTGCCCCTCCTTTAGATAGGTGTTCACCTCACGTCTTGAGTGAACGATGAAGCTTACCGGCGTCCTGATCGCCTTGTCATGGATCAGGCGGTCAGCCGCCTTGTACCAGTAGGTGGCGAAGTCGCAGAGCTTGCGATTGTTGACGATGATCAGAAGGTCGAAGTCTGACCGGTAACCTTTCATCGTAAAGGGTTCGTCGACCCACCCGCCCTTGGCATAGGAGCCGAACAGGATGATCTTCAAGATGCGTCCGCGCTTCTTGAACTCAGCCGTGCCCTCCTTCAGCACATCCTCAAATTCCTCGTGCAAGACTTCCAGCACGCGGGCAAGCTCGCGCCGTTTCTGCGGCGGCATGTGATCGAGTGAGGATTTCATCTTGGCGATTTCGGTCAGAGATCGGGTTGAGCTGGCGGTCAGATATGGGGTTGAATTATCCTGCTTGTCTACACGTGCAAGGGCAGCGGACCAAGCAATTGTTGACGTCAGAAGGACAAGATCTTGCGTAACCGGCCGCAATGATGCAACTCGCATATATGCGAGGGTCGAGCAATCATACAAACCCTCGACGCGGCAGCGCCGCCGTGACGCCCGGACGAGTGGTCATGACCTGATGTAATAGACGGCCTCTGCTCCCGCCATCGATATGTGCCAAAATTTGGGGTGTCGAACCCACACGGAGCGCTCTGCTTTGGCCTGTGAGTGATCGTCCGAATGGGAGGGGTCGTGCCCCAACACCCAAAGGATTTTTAAGCACAATCGGGTAAGGACATGCGATGGGCTCAATGGACCAATCGGCAAGGAAAAACGCAAAAGCCTCTGCCGGCGGACATATGCTTGCCACAGGCTCAGTGCGAATGGCTGAGCCGCATGAGTGACCACTGGCTATGTTGAGAACCGGTATTAACCCGATCGGTGCCATCAGACGGCTCTGGTTTCAAACGGCAACTCGTCGTGGGCGGTTTTCTGGGCGTGGTACTTCGCTGTATGGATCGAGGATCCAATCGCTTGCGGTAGCTCTGCGCGATTTAGCCGCCATCAAAGCGTCGACATCTGCTTTCAGCGAACCCGTGATCCGGAGAATACGCTCCGCTTCGGATTTCGAAAGGCTGTACTGCGTCATGAAATCTTCTAGGGAGTAGGATGATGCCATTGCCAGAAGCCTCCGGTTTTGGCTCATGTAATGCGTTCGATGCGATCTGGTTCCCCGACAGGTCTGAACAACCCCGGTGAGGTTCGAGTCTTCCGCTTGATCATTGCAACAGCGATGTCCCCATCGCTGCGCTGCGATTGGCAAGCATGTTGGTCCGCCAGCTCTATGAGGCGGCGGCTTTACGTCTCCTATTCCTAGGAGATCGACTCAAAAATCGGAGAAGGAAATGTGCTCAGTTGCGGTAAGGCAAGCCGTTCGCCGCGCGCATGCGGTCGTTCCAGTCTTCCAACACCATGGCAGTTCGCAAAATGCCCGGTCTAGTGCGTCCTGACGAAGGTCCAAGTCGGCCCGCTCCGATGGCACGCCACGCCCATCCGAACGCCTTCGCAAAAAAACAGTCCGCCTGACAGTCACGCAACGGCAGGAGCCAGCTGGTCAGCGTTAAGGACGAGTATCGGCGCGGCAGCTTTATCGTACCGGCCGGTTTCAGGTTGAACAAGGGCGATCATGGCGCCGGCGGTCATCGCGATCCGCGTCTATCGGAGTTTTACGACAGCTTGCAGCTCGACCTTTAGCCTCCTTGGGGTCCCAGCTGTCGGGAGTTTCCGCATCTGCGACAATGCCGGCGAGAATGCCAAACTCACCCATCTCGCCGCTAGCCGCAAGGCAGCGGAGGCGTCGCTAAACCGTCACGGCTATCCTTCTGGCGTATCGCGGAACCTACCTATCACGGACCTCCCGTGGCGTTTTGCTAGGGGGCCGCGAAAAGCTAACATCCTTAACAATCTGGTGCTTTGATGCGGAAGCCGGCGCAGTCGGATTATTGAAGGCCGACGCAATCTGCGCCCGAGACTGCCTCGTGGAAATCGTCGGCGATCCGGTCCGGTCGTGGCACGGGTCCTCATTGCTTTTGCTTGGCCGCTTCCGGGATCTCGGCCGGCAAGGTTGCTCCCTTGACCGGCCCGCCCATCGGTTTTGTGGCGCTCTGGACCAACGCCCGGCCGGTTCAAGGCCGCTGTCGCGCCTCGGTGCGGCCGGTCATGCCGCTCGTTGCAAATCAGGAATGCGGGACATCGCAGGACTTTCGCCCCGCTTGCCCGCATACCGGATTTGCTCGATCTGGCCCGCCCGGACCCTGAACCGGCCGGTTTGCGTCGGTCCCCTGCGAGCGCACCGAAGGACGGGGCGGCCAAGGGGGCCGAAACCGCCTCGGCAGATAGAGAAAGGAAGCCATCATGGCAAAGCCAGCAAACCAGTCTCGGCAATCTCCCAATCGAGACTCCCGTCCATCCGCCCGCGTGCTCCAGCTTCGCAAGGGCGCCACCATCGAGATGGTCCGCCTGACGTGCCCCGATGAAACCCAGGCACTGAAGATCGCAGAAAGTTTTGGGACCGCCATGGTCGAGAGCGACGGTATCCGCGAGATGCACGAGCGCCTGATCGTGGAGACTGCCACCGGCCTTTCGGACGGCCTCGGGGAGCGGGCGATGCAGATCCATCTCCAGCGGATCGTCGGCGCCTATGTCGGCTCGGCGCATGGTGCCGGCCAGTTTTATTCCCGTGCCGTCAGCGTGGCACGCGATGCCACCGCCAAGGGTGCCGCTGAAGCCCGCGACGAGGATCTCGACGGCCCGGTCGGCTACGACAGCGCCGCTCAACGCAAGCGTGAATTTGCCGCAGACATGGGCATCCAGGCTCACGCGCTGTGGATGGCTGCCGAGGGCGCCGTCGCAGCTTACGAGCAGATTGTCGGCGAGCGCTGGAAGCCCTTCGACCGCCCGGTCGAAACTCCCGGCCAGACGCTCGACCGCAAAGCGGCTGCAGCCCAAATGTCGGCGTTCGACTAAGGCCATTCCAACGGCGGAGCGCAGGTTCCGCCGTTCCCTCAAGGTCTGACGCAGGTGGCCGCCCAATCAGGGCGGCCTCTTGCATGTCCGCCATCACGTCCATGACGATGGAAAAGGGAGAGGAAGGGAAAGCAGGACAATGGCCAGCGGCGCCCTCGCAACCTCGTCCCGGCCTCGGTCCTGCAGGAGCCGGATGCAGGCCGCAACGGCTCCGCCGTCCTGCACATGCGTTTCGGCCGTTCCGGTGCGTCTGCCCCTGAACGCTCCTGCTCTTGGACCGCCGTGACGAAGCCGCGATCGACGCGGCTTCCCGTAAACGGAGGTTCGAATGATGAGCAGGAAAACAGAAAACGCCCGCATCGACATCTATGCCCGCATTACAGACCGGATCGTCGCCGATCTGGAAAATGGAGTGCGCCCATGGGTCAAGCCATGGAGCGCCCGCAATATGACCGGTCGGGTGAGCCGGCCGCTTCGTCACAACGGTCAGGCCTATACCGGGCTCAATGTCCTGCTTTTGTGGTCTGAAAGCGTCGCCCGCGGGTTTACATCCGCGACCTGGATGACCTTTCGTCAAGCCAACGAGCTCGGCGCTCATGTCCGCAAGGGCGAAAACGGTGCCACCGTCGTCTACGCCAGCCGCTTCACCAAGACGGAAGCCGACGCCGACGGTGCGGAGATAGAACGCGATATCCCATTCCTGAAAGCTTACACCGTCTTCAATTGTGATCAAATTGAAGGCTTGCCGGAACATTATTACAGCGCGCCTGACGCGATCAGCAGACCGCTGGAGCGGATAGAGCATGCCGATGGCTTCTTCGACAATACCGATGCGGTTGTCCGGTATGGCGGCAACAAGGCCTATTATTCGCCGTCTACCGATCACATCCAGCTTCCCGAACCGGCGCAATTCCGCGATGTGGCATCGTTCATTGCCATCCGTGCGCATGAGACACTGCACTGGACGTCTTCGGCTCATCGGCTGAACAGGGATCTTTCCCGTTATCACAAGGATCGCCGCGAGCGTGCCTTTGAGGAGATGCTCGTGGAGCTCGGCGCTGCGATGATTTGCGCCGATCTCGGGATCGTTCCGGAGCTGGAGCCACGGCCGGACCATGCGGCCTACATCCAGACCTGGGCCGCAATTCTCGGATCCGACAAGCGTGCTATCTTCCAGGCTGCTGCCCATGCACAGCGCGCGGTCGCCTATCTCCACGGTCTTCAGCCGCAGGTGGGTTCCGATCAGGAGACGGCGGCGTGATGGTGTTCGCATCCGAGATTGCCGAACATGCTGAACCCTCAATGATCCGGCTTAGAGAACTGTCTCTCAGGGCCGGGCCCAATCCATCAAGGCGCTGATGGCCGCACGGTAGATCGAGCCTATGCCAGAGTGCGCGATCTTCGCCGATCCTGGCCGAGGAGCCTGGCGCGGTCGGTGATCATCACGAATGGCTGACGTCACCGAATGACCTGTCATTGCCGGCCGTATGGTCTCGGCTGGCAATATCCGCGAGCAGTTGCTCCAGACTGGCCTAGGCGATTGATGGCGCTCATCCCCGCCTTCGCCTGGAGCGTCACGCCGACCGGCGCGAAACTGCCAGTCTTTGACGAGAATGATGATGGCGCCCCGGTCGAGATCGGCTCGCGGCGGATCACGACCGAAACCGTCTCCGTGGTATGATCCGGCGGCAACGCACGAAGGATTCTGAAATCGCTTCCATCCGACGGAAGGTTCCCAAGCTGGCCGGCCTGACGCGAAGCGATCGCCGCCTAGTCCCGTGACCGAGACCTGGATCGGTCTCGACCGACGAGATCATGCGCGCCTAGCCGAGCTTCGAAGTCTGGCGGATCAAACGGTTTCCGCTGTTCGAAAGGCGCATGGGCCGTAAGGATTGCCTTGGCGGCTAATGCGCGAAGGCGATCACCCTTTCTGGGAGGATGCCATCGAAGTCGATCGGGCTTTCCCGCCAAGAACTGCGGGTCGCAGTGGAGTCTTGTCTCACCGGTCCTGCCTCCCACTCGATGAAGCCGGTTTTTCCACGGCCGCCGACCGCCGCCGACCATGGCCCGCTCGATCTATGGCCGAACGAATACGAGGGGAATACGCGGCGTCTCGCCGGAAAGGTCGTCTAGCCTCAGCGATTGGAGAGACCCGGCCGGCCGACGCAATCGCGACAGCGTCGTCGTGGACAAAAAAATGCTGGGCCGCCAGCCCATGCTGATCGGGCAGCTTGGCCAAGCGGTCGAGCGGGGGCCTGGGACACAGCCTCTCTGGCGTCATGTCAATCGCGAGCCTGCCGTTGACTGCGGGTCGTGGCCTCCCGTCCGAAACGACGGACTTCACCCACGCAGACCTCGATAGGACTGGTGTGACCGAAGGACAACTTCGTCTCGATCGCCTCGACCGCAACGGCTGTCCGCAACTTTCTTCCCCTGCGAACGCGGTTCGCATTCCTCGCGCGACAAGAAAGCCGCTTCCAGCCGCCCTCCACTGACGTTTCGGCCTAGGGTGCGGCGTCGATCGCCCTCGGTCTTGACACCTCCATCGAGGCCGCGATGGGCGCGGCCCGAACACACCGAAGAAGGAACACGACAATGGCAGTTATCGGCGAATTCACTACCAACGGCAACAACTCCATCATCGGCAATGTTCGTACCCTCACCGTCAGCATGAAGGCCCGCCTCAACCCAATCGAACGCGTTTCGCCAGATGCCCCGGACTTCCGGATCACAGCCGGAAACGGCGTCGAAGTTGGCGCCGGCTGGAAGGCGGTCTCCAACGATGGCGAAGAGTACATATCGGTCAAGCTCGACGATCCAAGCTTCAACGCACCGATTACTGCCGCCCTGTGGCCGGGTGACAAGGAAGGAGATTTTGCCCTCATCTGGAACCGGCCGAAGCGCGAGATCTGAGTTCCGCAATAAAGGGCCCCGCCGTGCTTGGCGGAGCCCTTCTTTTGTTGTCTGGCCCTGGCACTGAGCCTTGCAGGATGCCGTAGATCGCGGGCTGATAGAAGGCCCGCGCCTAAAGGGGCCAGTGTCCATCGAATCCCCGAGGAGGCCGATATGAGCCGCTGTACCGCGTCACCAGAACCGCCTTCCACCAGATCGGCCCCGACGCTGTCATGGTGTACGACCGTCGCGCCGGACCTTTTTCCTGTAGGCTTTCGGCAGTCCCGAAGGGGCGATCTCGAACTCTGGCTTGGCGTCGAACACCGTGCCTTCGAAACACTCTCTCCCTTACGAAGCGACGAAAGTACTCGGCTTCGACTTCGTGCCATGGCGCAAGGAATGCTTCTGCGACTGCTTGATGACCACGGTCGTGAGGCACTTCATTCGACTACCGAGACCGTCATCCAGGAGTTTAGACGTCGGTTTACCCCATGAACCCTAGCACCGAAACGAGAAAAGCCCGGGACGCGATGCCAGGCTCTGCTCCGTCCATGCCGGGCCTTTACTTGTTCAGGGCATCCTTCAGCGCCTTGGCAGGCGTGAAGGCGAGCTTCTTGGCCGCGGCGACCTTGATAGTCGCGCCCGTCGCCGGGTTGCGCGCCTCGCGCTCCGGCGTGTGCTTCACCTTGAACTTTCCGAACCCAGGCAGACTGGTTTCATTGCCGGCGATCGCCGCCTCAGTGATCGAGGCAATGACCGCCTCGACGATGGCCTTGGCCTGTACCTTCGTCAGGTTATTGTCGGACGCAATCTTGTCGGCAATTTCGTTTGTGGTCGTCATGCTCTTGTCTCCGCATCATTGACCACAGGAGCCTTGCAGCCAACGTGTTCCATGTCATCTGTGGGACGCAGCAGAAAAGCCCGAAAATTCGGCCTTTCCACAACTTCGCGACACCGAGTCCCCAAACGAGCGCTTGAACCTGACCGCGCCCGTCGCATTGGGTGCAATACGGAGAGGGGAAGTCTGCTCAGTTGAGCCGAGCGTGCCATGCGCGATCGCGCCGCCCCAAGGTCGCGCGGCACCTCCAATTTTGCCTCCGCTCCGGTTCCCTCCGCTCCAACAAAATCGGCTCCTCCGCACGCCGGCTCCGCCGGTCGCTGACGCGAACCTTGACCCGACCCGACCCCTCATGACGGCGGGCGTCGTCATTCACAACGTCAAGGAGACGATGATGCACCTGGAACAACACATCGAAGAGCTGCGCTTGGAAAAGAACGCATCGGTCGACCCGGCCGAGCGCCGTCGGCTCGAACTGGAGCTCGAGCTTGCTTGCGCCGAGCTTGCGGTAATCATCGCCGAGCAAGACGGTCAGGTCTCGGCCGAGCCTCCCTTCTGAGGGAGGCTTTTACGGCCCGGCCCGACCCGGCCGGATCGACCGGCGCGCGCCGTGCGCAAAGGCCCGTTTCGCAAGGCATGTCCGATCGCTTGAGGTAACAGGACGGTGGCCGGCTGCGCTGTCGCCTCTGTCAAGGGCGACGAATGCATCGGCTTTTTTGCGAGCCCATTACGCTCGGCGCCATAACAATCAGACAAGCTTGTTGCGCCGAGTTGGGCGATAGCCGCGGCCCCGCTTCTGACGCAGGATATCGAGGAACAGCGACACCGCCTCCTGTTCATGGTCGAAGATGTGCTGTTTAGACTGCCCGCTTGACCCAATCCGGCCCCACCGCCGCGTTAGGCAGGCTTGGCCGAACAGTGTTACCGAGATATCCATGGCGTAGTAGCGCGCCATGTTTCTCATGGTGTCCAATCGTTCAACATAAAGCTGGTAAGGTTGCGAGATCATGCCGGCAGAATCGTTGATCCTACCCTCTCCGTCCAACAACAGTTATGAATCTGTCGACGAGTTTCGATTCATCATCGTGATGGATGCAAGGCCGAGACACGCTGCAGCCTGGCCGAGACAACTGGCGCCGACCGTGCTCTACTCGCGCCGCTCACCAATCCTGCTTGCGGTCTCCGCCCTTCGGTAACGATCACTCGCGCAGGATGACATGTCCGGATCGACAAGCCGTCTCATCGCTCGCAGCCTTCGATGTTGGATCCCTCCGCCCCAAACATCCCGGCAGCTCATGACGGCGGCTCGCTTTGCCATCTTCCCAGACCGACCAACCGTGCCCGAGCCGCAGATTCTGTTGCGGGTCGTCAGACGAAGCAATAGCGATCGGAAGTGTAACACCGATGATCCGCGTCGCAGCAATAGCGCGGTGGTTGGTCGGTCTGAGAAAGATGGCAGGATAGGCTATTGGTATACCAATAGCCGTTTCGCCCGAGGGGCAATGGCAAGGCGAGCCTTGCAGGAAAGCGCCCGACGTTATTTCGAAAGCCGCCGAGAAGGGGAGGGAAGAATGACCCTTCGGCCGTTGAAGGATGGCAGAAAAGCGTCGGAAGATGGAGGGCTACTTGTCGGTTGCGATCGGCGAATGTGGGATTGAGTGTTTCAGCAAATCGGTGGAGCGCGGCATTCGCCGAATAAGCGGATGCGTGGATTAGCGAATGACCATGTAGGTGAATCGGCGAAAATTGGAACGAGTGCATCGGCGGATTAGCTTATGAGTGGATGCGGCTATCGATAAATAGGGGATTGCGCGCATCGGTGAGCTGGTGATGAGCCTGTTGAGAGAATCGGCGTTTAAGCGGATTGGATTTCGAGTGTATCGGCAAGTGCGTGACTGAGGTTATCGGCGAATGGGGCCTCACCCATTGAGCGAGTGGGATTAGGTTCAAATGCCCGGCTCTGTGTGAACCGCTAAGTTGATCTATGAGAATGGATTGCGGAGGAGCGCGGACCATTGCCATGGGAAGCGTCGAAAGTGCTACCCCGCGGATTGGCACGCAAACTTCTTGAGAGATGGATATCACGGTGATACAAATTATACTGTAGTGTAATTTTATCAAGGTGACGCACCTGACAAACGTCCGATCGTCTTCTGACAGAAGGAATGGTTCTCAGGTCGTATCGCAATCGACTGCCAAGGTTGCAGCACCCAGACGCGATCGGCCGCGATCGGACCGACCGCCCTTGTGAACGATGCTGCCTTTAAGCCTGACTATGATTTGCTATCCAAGCCTTGGAGGAAGCTCGATGGTCCGCATCTCCATTCGGTTCGCTCGCCCGCGACCTCTTCATCAATACACTGATTGGCGCTGGCTAAGGCCGGGAAACCCAGGAGTAGCAACATGCATAATTTGAGGGCGTTTTGCCTAGTTTGGACCTTCACAGTATCTGCGGCAGGATGCGCTAGCGTCAATCCGTCACCGCGTCCGTTTCCATCGGCACCCTACAGCTATCTGAGCCTGGCTGCTTGCAGGCATTACGGCTCGACGATCGTCGACTGCCAGCTGGAATATGGGACAGACTACGCACGCCATCGTCTCGGTTCAGTTCAGCAGATGGGTCGCGATTATGCGTCGGTTGATGGCCGACGCTATCAGGTTGCCTCCTGCGCTTCGGCGCCGCGCGTTCAGAAGGAGCTGCCAAACTATATCTGCGACATCTATGGGACGCGATCGCGGTCGGATGCCGACTCGGTGCTGGTCAAGGGCGGCACGGCGGTCCGACTTGCCAAAGTATTCGGAGATCAGGAGCAAATCCGGCACCGCTGGACGCGGGATCATTGGTCGCGTGTACACGATTGAAATTTCATCTTTTTCAGCGTGACCAAAAAATCAACGGTTCATAAATTATACGCGAGTGATATTTTTCGTTGATTTCTGCATAAAAATGCGTTCAAAATTATACCGTAGTGTAATTTTAAAGTGGTTCGAAAATGGATCGCAGCTCGTTTTACCGCAAGAGGTTGGCCCAAGACATACGGACGAGGGGTTCCGTTTGGTCCGCAATCGCCTCGGTCCTTTTTTTCACAGGGTATGCCTCGAGCCTTGGCAACGAACATCACGTCTGGCAAGGCAGAGCGACCGACAGGCGTGCTGCGGGTTTAAGTGTAGCGCCGAAATCCGCAAGGCTGTCATTCAGATCCACCATACAGGCGGAAGCGGCCCGACCGATCTTTGTCTCTGCCCCGGCGATCGACTCTGAACGCCTCGCAGCGAGGTTCGCAGGATCAAGGCCCGGCTCGAGCCATCCACTGCCTTTTTCTGTAGACGGTCTGACGTTTCCCGTATCGCATCCCGTGTCGCGCCTTCTCGATCCGAGCGACGATGAAGGTGTGAAATATCGGCGCGCCGCCTATTCTCCGATTGGCGTGTTCTCGCTTGGGGAAGCACCGGCCAAGACCGGACCCGAGGCCAAGTTGGGCACCCCACAGCAGCCTCATCCCGTGCTGCCGCGAAGCGATCTCCTCGACGGCGTACCGAAAGCTTATGCGGCACTCGCTGTCCGGATTGCGGCAGAAGAAGAGGTCGATCCGAATTGGGTGCTCGCCATCATGCGCGCCGAAAACGTAGGGTTTGATCGGCAACTCGCAGGCCCGGCTGGCGCCATCGGTCTGATGCAGGTCATGCCGCAGATTGGAACGGCTTTCGGGGCTTCCGACCTGACCGACCCCGAACAGAACATTCGCGCCGGAACGCGCTTCCTGCACCTGCTAATTGGCAAATACCGCAATCCTGTCCTGATCGCCTCAGCTTACAACGCCGGCGAGCCGCGCGTCGATGCCAGTCATTCGCTGCCGCTGATCCAAGAGACTGCCGACTATGTCACGCGGGTTGTCGGATATTACACGGGGATGACTGCGACTTTCCCTGCGGCTCACGCGGCCGTCCGGCCCCAGGCAGGCATCTCGCCAGTCGCGCGCAAGGGGACGGCCGAGCGCGCAAAGTCTCCCATGCTTGTTTTCTCAGCCGCGGAACCGTCGGCGGCGCTGGGACCGGCTCGTCAGCAGCCTGCCCCCATCGTTGTCGGCGGTCCGGTGAAAATCGTCAAGGAAGAGGCAGTCCAATGAAAAGCTCCGCAGTCGCTCTTGAGGTCGCCACGGTTTACGGCAGGGCCGCGTGGTATTGGCTTGTAAAGCAAAAGGCTATTGTCAACGCGGCGTGCGTCATCGCAGCCAGCGCGATCCTTGTGTTGGTCCAATATGAGCCCGCTGCGGCCCAGAACCTGGATGCCCTTCAGAACGCCGCCGACAGGCTGGTGCAATTCTTCACCGGACCTTTCGGTCGCTCTGTTGGCGCGATCGCGTTCATCGGCATGTTCCTGGCCGCCGCCTTCGGCTACTGGTCATGGGGGGCACTGTTGCGGGTTGGCGGAAGTCTCGCCGGCATGTTTGCAGCTGCCGAACTCGTTGACTTTCTCACCGGCAGTGGGGCCTGATCATGGTGAGCGCCGCGACCACGATCGACGGGGCCGATGAGACCATCGAGTCCTATCCCATCATTCTTGCGCTGACACGTCCACCGACGGTCATGGGAATCCCCTACACCTATTTTCTCGCCGAATGCTTCGTGTCGCTGATGGTGTTCATGATCCTTGGCTCGATCCTATGGTTCCCGGCCACGTTCATCGTTCTCCACGGCATTCTCTACGTGCTCACCGTCAAGCTCGATCTTTGGTTTTTCGACATCGTTGGGCGGCTCAGCATGTGCGGCGTCAACCTCCTCGGCCGCCGCTTGGGCGGCGGCATCAGGACCTATGGAGTATAGGCGATGAGCACGATGGCACGATCCTTGAAGGGAAGCCTGTCGAAAGGTTGGGAGATCTTCGCGGACAAAAGCGTCGCGACCCATGTCCCTTTCTATGTCCCAATCGAAAATGGCATCATGCGGTTGAAGAACGACTGCCTGGTCTCGACCATGCAACTGACCGGGTTCTCCTTCGAGACCGCCGATATCGAAACCATCAACATGTTGCAGCGCCAGCGCAACGCAGCCTTCCGTGCAATCTCCTCGATCGGCAACTTCGCACTCTACACGCATGTCATCAGGCGCAAGGTCGCGCCATCGCTACCCTCGACCTTTGCCGATCCGTTCATGCAGCGTCTCGATCATGTCTATCAATCGAGCATTTCCAGGAACGAGATGTTCGTGAACGACACTTATGTCACGCTGGTCGTTCGGCCTTTGTTCAAAAAGGGCTCGACGCTCTCTCGCGTCATGGGCATCGGCGGCAATGTCGTCCGCAAGGAGCAGTTCCGGGCGATGCGCGACCGGCTGGTCGAGGCGACCCGCGCGCTGGAAAAGTCGCTTGCCGTCTACAGTCCGAAGGTTCTGCGCGACGTTCAGCGTATCGAGGCCGATCTCGGCAATGGTCGCGCGGTCTACAAGGCAATCGCCGACGATGCCGTCCTGGAGGAGGGCGCTCGAAAGGTCTGGTTCTCCGAACAATGCGAGTTCTTTTACACCCTGCTCAATGGTGGGCGCGTGCGTCCGGTCCGCCTCGGCAATACCCCGATTGACGAGATGCTACCGGCGCGCCGCACTTCGATCGGCAACCGCCTCATTCATCTTGAAGGCGATACGACTGGCGACGACCGGTATGCCGCCATGGTGTCGCTGAAGGAATATCCGCCCGAGACCGGTGCTGGCATGCTCGACTACATCCTCAAGCTGCCGTTCGAAATGGTGCTGACCCAGTCGATGTCCTTCGTCGACGACATGTCCGCGCGTGGCCGCATCGAGCGTCTCGATCGGCAAATGTCGAAAGCGGACGAGGGCGGATCGAGTGTCCAGGCCAATCTCGACATCGCTCGCGACGAGCTTGCCCGCAAGCGTGTCGCCTTCACCGAACATCATCTGACCGTCATGCCTATCGCCAAATCCATCGCGCAGCTCGACGATGCGGTTGCCCTGATCGGTAATGAACTGGGCGCGCTTGGCGCATCCTATGTCCGCGAAGACCTCAATACGGAGCCGGCCTACTGGGCGCAGCTTCCGGGAAATCAGGCCTATATCGCACGCCGCGCGATGATCTCGACGTTGAACTGTGCCGGATTGAGCAGCTTTCATGCCTATCCCTATGGCAAGCCGGACGGCAATCATTGGGGACCGGCGATCACGATTTTCGAGACGACGTCAGGTACGCCATTCTTCTTCAGTTTCCATCAGGGCGATGTCGGGCACGCGACTGTCTTCGGGCCGACCGGATCCGGCAAGACAGTGATCATGTCCTTTCTGATCCTGCAGGCTTACCGGGTCAGCCCGCGGCTAAAAACGATCGTCTTCGACAAGGACCGGGGCCTCGACATCATGGTGAGGGCCGCAGGCGGCACATACATGACGCTTGAGCCCGGTGAACCCTCCGGTTGGAACCCGCTACTTTTGGACGACACCGAGGAAAATCGTGTTTTCCTCTATGGGCTTCTCAGCTTCATGCTGAAGCCGACAAAGGAGGGGAAACCCTCTCGCCTCAGGAAGAGGCGATTATCCGCAATGCCATCAAGTCTGTTCTGAAGACCAAGGACCGGTCCTATCGGCGCCTTTCGTCCTTGCGCGCACTTCTTGCCGGCAGCGAGCGGACAGAAGGCAGCCTGATCGCCAGGCTCGACAAGTGGGTCGACAAGGGACCCTATGCCTGGCTCTTCGACAATGCCGACGACAGTCTCGACATCTCCCGTCCGATGATCGGCTTCGATATGACATCGATCCTGGACGATCCGGCGGTTCGCACCGCGGCACTCCTCTACATGTTCCATCGCCTGGACAAGATCTACGACGGCAAGGCGCCGATCATCAATCTGATGGACGAAGCCTGGAAGCTGCTCGACGACGACGAGTTCAAGCGCACCATGAAGGACTATTTCAAGACCATCCGAAAGCGGAACGGTCTGGTGATCTTCGGGACGCAGTCGGCCGACGACGTGGTCCAATCAAGTGTCAGTCGCACCATCATCGAGCAGACCTCCACAAACATATTCTTCGCCAATCCGAAGGCCGACGAGAGCTCCTACATGGAGCATTTCGGGCTATCGCGGGCCGAGTTCGACTGGGTCAAGAACGGCGATCCGAGCTCTCGTTTCATGCTGATCAAGCAGGCGAAAAGCAGCGTGATCGCGCGTGTCGACATGTCTCACATGCCCGAATTCATCAAGGTCTTGTCCGGGCGGGAAGAGACTGTTCGCGAGGTCGAGATGCTTCGTGACGAATACGGTGACGACCCAAAGGGCTGGCTTTCGAAATTCTGCGAATGGGAGGGGGACGTGTGGGATGACCACGCCAAGACTTCCTGAACTTGCAACCGTCAGTGCGCTCGCGTTTGCCATCATCATGGTGCCCTCGGTCTCGCGCGCGCAGGTCCCGGTGATCGACGACACCCGCTTGAAAAGCGACGAGGCGACCCGCGATAGTTACGGGCCCTACCAGGCTTACACGCAAAGCGTCAAAGGTGCCTCCGGTGGGACGACCGATAGCGTCGCTCCCGGGCAGGGATCCGGAGCGCCGGCAGATTGCTCGGCGGCCGGAATGGCTGGCGATGCGGCGCCGGCCGGCCCGTCGAAACGAACCCCGAGCCAGCAGGAAGTCGCCCGCATGGTCCGGGACGAAGCGATCCGGCAGGGCGTCGATCCCAACTTTGCCATGGCGATCGCCGAGCAGGAATCGCGCTTCCGCCAATCGGCCCGTTCCGGGGTCGGTGCAACCGGCGTGATGCAGCTGATGCCGGGGACGGCAGCAGGGCTTGGTGTGAACCCCTACGACACCCAGGATAATATCCGCGGCGGGGTCAAATACATCAAGCAACTGCAGGGGATGTTCGGTGATCGCTACGATCTGATCGCTGCGGGCTACAATGCTGGCCCCTATCGTCAATCGCTTCAAAACGGCCAGATCCCGAACATTGCCGAGACCCAGGACTACGTCAAAAAGGTCTCGGCCTATTACGAGCGCAACAAGGCTGAGAATGGCGATCGGACGCCGACTGGGACAGAGACGACCGAACCTGAAGCGGTCAGCGATAACACGGGCTGCGGCGAACAGCTGAAAAGGGCCATCGATCGCAACACAAAGGCGCAGGTCGATCGCGCGAACATCTGGAATGCGTTCGCCCAGAAATCCCTTGAAGCAAACCAGCAATATCTCCGGCGCCTCCAGGCCGGCCTGAAATCGTCATCTGCCAGTCTCCGAGGCTCGGGCGGCGGGAATTCCAAGGATAACGACGGGTCGTTGGTGATGGTGCAAATCCAGTGCCCGACAAAAATCATCGATACGGGCAGCACACGCTGCGTTGCCGTCCCAGTAAACGCCACGACAGAGCAGATACAGCGCTGGCTTGAGGACTTTCAGGATGCGGCGCGTACCAATGGTGACACAGCGACTTTCTCGGCGATGGACGATCCGGTGCTTGGATTGGTGACGGTCGTCGATGCCCGACCCACGGAAAACCGACGAAACAGCAAAGGAGAGGCTTATGAATAGGATTGTTCTTGCAATCGGGCTTGGCCTGATCGCCGCGCCACATGCCCTCGCACAGGTTCCAGTGAAGGATCTCGGAAAATATCGCGGCAGCTCAGGAAATCGAGCGGCTGTCGAAACAGATCCAGCAGGATACGTCGGTCGTCAAGGATAATGTGACGAAGACCCTGCAGGCGATCGTCGGCGATCGCACACAGGATGCCAGCCAGTTTGCCAAGCTCGCCACCGGCAATGGCTTCAGCATGGGGCAGGCACCTGACTTCAATTCGATCCTGTCGAGCAACCAGGCTGTGTTCGGCGGTATCAGCGGCCAGTTCCAGAACACGGCTGCCAAGCTGATCAACGGTCTCAATCTTGTGAAAATGGTGGTCGACACCGCCAAGGGCGGCGAACTGTCCGGGGCCAATCAGGCCTATTCTCAAGGGACCAACGCCTTGACGACGCTGACGGCGCTGACCGACGCGATGAACAGCGCGACGAAAGACCGCCAAAATTCCTTCATGCAGGCGACCGAGAAGATCGGCTCGGCGCAGGACGTGAAAGGCGCTCTGGAACAGAACACCCAGATGGTGCTGCAGGGAAACCAGACCGCCAATGAGGCAGTCGGCTCACTCAACAACCAGGTCTTGCTGTTAAACCAGCAATATAAAGCGGCTCTGGCGACCTCTTCGCAAAACCTGAAGACCTTCGCTACGCTCCCGGACAGTGTCATCCGTGATGAGGGGAAAAGCACCGAGACGTCGTCGGTGCGCGATCAGCTGAAGGCGTTCGAGGAGCAGTCCCCGTGAAGGTTCTTGTCACGATGGTCGGCACTATCCTGGCTCTCGGCGGCTGTGCCGGAAAGCACGAACAGCTGGCAAAATGCTCGGCCGACGAAAGCCCGGTCCCCGCGCTCGGCTACAGGCAGGACCCACAGCCTGCCCCGCTTGGGCCAGCGTTCGACGCGGTGTTGCCGCACCACTGCGGCCCGATGCGACCGGTCAGTCACTTCTGACCGGCAATTCCAGCCCGACAACAGGGTTTGAGGGAACGAGATGGATCCAGTCAGCTACGCGATCAATTTCTATGGCGATGCGCTCAGATATTTCGACAAGATCAATGAGGCTTCGCTGGAGCGGGCATGGGGGCTGTTTGCCGAAAACAGCGACCTTGTCAGCGCCGTACTGGCTATCTTCCTGGCCCTGTATTTCCTTCTCGCAGCACTCGGGCAAACTAATATTTCGTTGTCGGATGTGGCGATTACGGGCTTCAAAGTCGCACTCGCCTATGCATTGATCATGTCCTGGGCGACATTCTACCACAATATCGGGCAGTTCGTGCTGTCCACGCCGCAGGATATCGGCTCAGCGATTTCTTCGGCGATGGGTGGCGGGTCGGCTGGTGTGGACCTGGCTCAACAGGTCGCGTCGATGGCGCGCAAGGTCTACGACTTCGCCATGAAGCTATTCAATTCCTACGAGTCTGGCTGGCTGCCGAACGTCACCGGCGCGGTGGTGGTCTTCATTGTCCTGGTCTTCGGCCTATTGCCGATGTTGCTGATCCTCACCGGCGTTACACTGTTTGCCAAGATGATCACAGCTGTCATGCTGGCGATCGGTCCGATTGCCATCCTTTGCTATTTCTTCGGCATCACCCGCTTTGTGTTCGACGCCTGGGTCAAGGGCATCGCCTTCGGCATGTTCATGCTTCTTTTCACCTACATCATGGCCGGCCTCTCGTTCGGCTTTCTGGTCGGCATGATGGACACAATCAACGATGACATGGCCACAAGCGAGAATGCGCTCGCGATCGTCGTCGCCATGGTGCTCTACCTCGCACTTATCGCCTATTTCATTTTGCAGATCCCGGACGTCGCCAGAACCTTCGCCTACGGCTCCGCGTCATCCCAAATCCCCACAGGAGGTGGTGCCGACATCCTTTATGGGGCAACGCGACATGCACTGTCGTCCAGCAATTCGCGCGGTGGGCAGGCCGCCGCGGCGGCACTTGGTATGTTGGTCGGGCCGCAAGGTGCGCTTACGGCATCTGCACTTGTTGGGCGCCGCACGATTGCTGCGTCGGGTTCGCTCGGCCGAATGCTGACCATGCGACGGCGTAACGGCGGATGAGATCGCGCCGTTCATCGGCCGGCATCCTTTTCATAGCAGGAATTTTGGGGATAGATTTTGGCACTCTTCAAGAGACAGATACGCACCGCGTCGACCGATCAGGTTGCCGGTCCACAAGAGATTTACGATCAACACCATTCCTGGGGCGAGAAGAACCGGTCGCTGCGGACATTGATCGGTATGATCCTGATGGTGTTTGCGCTCGCCGGCTGGGCCATCGCCGGCATCCTGTCATTCTCGGTCGCGCAACTCTTCCCGCTTGTGCGCACTGAGGTCGTGCCTCTGATCGTCGACAAGAATACAGGCTACATGGAGACCGTCACGACACTCGACAAAGATCGCGCAAGCGTCTCGGAACTTCCGGCGGTGCAGGCGTCCTTCGTCGGGAACTATGTCATCCGTCGAGAAACATACGACCCCCGCTACCTCTCAGACAATTTCGACATGATAGCTCTCTGGTCCGAGCCGAATTCGGCGACCTTCAAGGACTACGAGGACTGGATGAACCCGAGCAATCCACGCGGTCCGGTCAAAACCATGGGCGCGACCGGCGACATCCGTCCCGAGATCCTGTCGGTCAATCCACTCAATGCTTCGACCATGGCCGTGCGTTTCGAAACACGCGAGCGGCGCCGCGGCGGGGATGTCGTCAATCGATGGTCAGCGACCGTGCGGTATCGGCAGATCAATCTTCCGGCGAGCAATCGCGTGCGTCTCTACAATCCGCTCGGCTTTGTCGTGACGGAATACGCCAAGGTTCCGGAAAACATGCCATCGGGGCTCGTGCCATGAAGCGATGGATGATTGCACTTTCCGTCTTGGCGGTTCTTGAGCCGACGATCGCGAATGCCGAATTGCTGGCACGACCGGGCAGGCTCGACCCGCGCATCCGCTCGCTGCCCTATTCCGCCGAGCAGGTCTTCCAGGTGACGGGCACTTACGGTCTGGTGACCACCATCCTGTTTGGCTCCGACGAGGACATCACGCAGGTCGTCGCCGGCGATACCGTCTCCTGGCAGATCCTCACCTCTGCCGACAGGCGGTCGCTGACCCTGAAGCCAATGGAGAAGGATGCCGCGACCAATCTTTCCGTGGTGACGACAAAGCGCACCTATTCCTTTGATCTGCGGGTCAACGACAGCAAGGCGATGCAAAATCAGACCTTCAAGCTGAAGTTCACCTATCCGGAAGACGCCGGTCTCAAGGGAACGGCCGAGCTCTGGAAACAGGCGCAGGATGCGCAGCGCAATCCGAACATCAAGAACATCCGCCGCGACAAGGTCAACTATGACTATGGCTTCAAAGGCAACGATGCGGCCAAGCCCGTCTGGGTCTTTGACGACGGGCTGAAGACCTTCATGAAATTCTCTGGCGATATTCCGGCAATCTTCATCGTCGATGCGAAGCGCAGGGAAAGCCTCGTGAACTATCGGCGGGAGGCGGATTACATCGTCATCGACAAGGTCTCGCGGCAATGGTCGCTGCGCTATGGGACTGAGGAAGAGACATGTCTCTTCAATCTGCGGACCGTGCCCACCGACATCCCCGCGCCGATTGAAGGTGCCGTGGCCCCGAAGCGTTTGCGCGGCGCAAGCAGACTGCAGCAATCGCAATCGAGATAGGAGGGCACAATGTCGGATCCCAACTTCAATGCGCCCAACTATCGCTCGCTGGATGGTGATGCGTCGCTTGGCGGACCGGTCAGGCGGGCCGGGATCGGCCTGATGCGCCCATTTGCAGTGGTTGCAGCGATCGCCGTCGTAGGCGTTGTCCTCTATTTCCTTCTGTCCAGCGGTGAAAAGGAGCAGGTCGTCGACAACACGCCGCGCGAGGAATTCCGCCCGGTGCAGACGCCCCGAAACGAGGGCTTCAGACCACCCGCACCACCGCCATTGCCGACCGTGCAGGTGCCGGAGGCGCCGCCTCCACCACCGCCGCCGGCCCCCGTTGTGCCGGCTGCTGCCCCCGCACTTCCGCCGGCGGACGTCGATTGCACCAGAGGCAAGAACCCGGACAATCCGCGTTGCATCGAGCTCGCCCGTCAGGCCAAGCTGCTTGAGCGCGTACGGTCCTCGGCCTTGGTCTTCGACAAGACGAATGACGCGCAGGGTGCTGCACAGGCCACGACCTCGGGGGCGGGTGCTGCGCCATTTGGCATGGGATCGGCTACGGGCGCTGATGCCGCACCCGCATCCGACAATGGCGGAGCGGTCGACGGGGACCGGGCGTTCCTCAAGGCAATGGGTGGGCAGGGTGTCCAGGTCTCGGTTGCGACCGAGAACCGCCGGACCGATGCATGGATCCCACAAGGGACGATGATCCGCGGGACATTGGAGACCGCCATCAATTCCGATCTCGCCGGCATGGTGAAGGGGATCGTGCGAGAGGATGTCTATTCCTTCGACGGGCGACGAATACTGATCCCCGCCGGTTCATCCTTGATCGGCGACTACAAGTCCGGTGTCGAGCGCGGGCAGGAACGGATCCTGATCGTCTGGACAAGAATGATCAGGGGCGACGGCGTTTCGGTGCAGCTTGGCTCTTACGGAACCGACCGCCTAGGGCGCTCGGGCATGACCGGCACTGTCGACCGGAAATATTGGGAGCGGTTCGGGCCGCCGGCGCTCATGACCCTGATTGGAGGTGCCACCCAGTACATCGCGCAGCTCGGTCAAAAGGAAAATCAGTACATCACCGTGGTCAACAGTGACGGAAGCGTCACGCGGATCCCCCAAGGCAGCGGCGACACATCCCAGGATCGCGCCCGCCAGATCGCTGCCGAGACGATCGCATCCGGTATCCAGCAACTGGGTACTGAAGCATTCCAGGATAGCCGCAACATTCGGCCGACCATCCATATCAGCCAAGGCTCCGACATCAATGTCTTCGTCACACGCGACCTCGATTTCGCCGGCCTCTACCCCGATCCGGTCCGCGAAGAGTTCGATCGGTTGCGCAAGCAAAAAGGTGGCAAATGAACGCCCGCCCAGTAATCTCAGCAGAGCATCATTTTCTGGCCGAGGCTTTGCAGCCGATCCGGCACTTTCTCGACGATCCAGGCATTGTCGAGATATCCTGCCAGGCCAATAACGAGGTCTGGCTCGAGAGGATCGGCCATCTCGCGATGGTAAGGGAGCATATCGAAGGTCTCGACCAGGAAGCGATCCGCCACATGGCGTCCCGCGCGGCCTCTTTCACGAAGCAGACGGTCAATGCCGAGAACCCGCTGCTGTCGGCGACCCTTACCGGCGGGGAGCGTGTCCAGTTCGTGCTCAACCCGACGTCTGCGACCGGCCACGCGTTTTCGATCCGCAAGCAGTTCATTCGTCGCTTCGACCTGAACGACTATGAGCGGGCCGGCGCTTTCCGCTTCACCAAGGTCACCGGTGGCGACTATATCGATAACGTCGACATCGAATTGTCCCGCCTTCTGAGGGCGCGACAAGTCCGCGCCTTCCTCGAACTCGCGGCGGTCAACCATCGAAGCATGCTGATCTCAGGCGGCACGTCGACCGGTAAGACCACCTTCCTCAACACGATGCTGACAGCCGTCCCCAATCAGGAACGGTTCATCCTGATGCAGGACACCGCCGAGCTCGAACCCCGACAGGAAAATGTCGTGTCCCTGCTCGTGTCCAAAGGTGGGCAGGGGAGGCGAGGGTGACGATGAGCGACCTTCTCGCCACAGCATTGCGCCTGAGGCCTGACCGGATTTTCATGGGAGAGCTGCGAGGTGACGAGGCGTTCGACTTCCTCAATGCCATCAATACGGGGCATCCCGGCTCGATGTCGACGATCCATGCAAACTCGCCGCATCACGCCTTCAATCGTCTCTCGACGCTGGTGCTCAATAGCAATGTACGCATGGAGCGGGACGATATCATTCGTTACATCCGCTCCATCATCCCGATCGTGGTCCAGCTGAAGAAGAGCGACGCCGCCGGCGGCCGCGGCGTCAGCGAGATCTATTTTGCCGATGAGGTCGATGAAGATGGCAAGCGTATCCACTCCCAGCGAGATTGAGCGCCCGAAATGGTCTGGCCTGCAGAAGGCGTCGCCGCTCACCCTTCCCTTCGCGATCCTCGGTGCGCTTGGCCTGTGGCTCTTCATATTCGCCACGATCTACGACGCCTATATCGTCTCGTTTGGGCAGGGGTCCTATTTCGACTATGTTAGTGCGGTGCGCTTTACCGACGCCATGCGCTACACATGGTCGATCATCCACACGAGAAACACAGTCGGACTGTCCGTCCTCGCTTTCGCGCTGTCGTCGCCGTTCCTATTCTTCGTTTTGAGCCTTTGGATGTTGAAGGCTGGAAAGGCCTTGTCGCGCAAGATCCTCTATCTGCTCCATGTCCGGTCGATGTTCAGCCTGATCGCGCTAACCGCCTTGATCTTCGCCGCCGCCTATGGCGGCGTCATAATCTACGGCATTGCCTTTTACATGGTCGCGACGAAGGCGGGGAGCACGCCGAGATCGCCAGCTATTACGGCAACCATCTTGCCGCCATGTATCAGGCCCCTTTCGGGACCACGGACGCGGCCGGCGGCTGTCACAAGCCCTCGCGCCAGACCGTCTTTGCGGCGTTGGCTGGTCTTGCCGCTGCAGGTGCCTTGGTTGGCTTTCCGATCGGAGCCGCGATCCAGAAGCGTCAGCGGATGATCATGGGACGGGCAAGGCTTGCGACGCTGAAAGATGCTGCTGATTTTCGACTGCGAGACAAGCATGGCATCGTGCTCGGCCTGAAACAGGGGTTGCTTCTGCGCAATGACGGCGACCAGCATGTCATGGTCATCGGTTCGCCCGGCCAGGGAAAATCGCGCGGCTTCGTCATCCCGACGATGATGAGCTTTGAAGGGTCGCAGGTCGTGCTCGATATGAGCGGCGAGCTTTTCGATGAGACCTCGGGCTACCTTAAGGACAAGGGCTACGACATCTTTCTTCTGGCGCCGGGCTCCCGATTTACCGATGGCTATAATCCGCTGGATTTGATCAGCTCGGAGCCAAACCAGCGGATTACCGATCTTCAGAAGCTGACGCAAATGCTGCTTCCCGAGCGGCTCCGCTCGGATTCCTCCGACTTTTGGGAAGAGAGCGCCAGGATTCTGCTGACGGCGATGCTCGGCTTTGTCCTGGAGTGCCCGGATACCCGCAAATCGCTGAGCGAGCTCTATCGCATCCTCAACTCCATGTCAGACGAGCGAAAGGCGATCGTCCAGCTTCTGGAGAATTACGACGCGGTGCTCTCCGATCAGACCCGGATGCAACTGACAAAATTTGCAGGTCGTCACGAGAAGCTCGGCGAAGGCATCGCTGCTGAAATTGTCGCCAAGCTCAACTTCCTGCAGAACCCTCTGGTCGAGGCGCTGACATCAATCACCACGATCCCGATCGATGCGATCAGAAAGCGCAAGCTCGCCATCTTTATCCAGGCGGGCTGGAATGCCATTCAGATCTACGAGCGGCTGATCTCGATGTTCATCCAGCAAATGGCTGACAAGCTGGTGCAGCTTGGGCCATTGCCGAACGGCGAGCACGAAGTCCTGATGATGCTCGACGAGTTCGGCAATGGCGGCCGCATCGACACCGTACTGACTCTGGCTCCGCTTATCCGCAAAAATGGGGTTCGTTTCGTGTTCATTCTTCAGGATGGCGCTCAGCTTGAACGCCTTTATCAACGGTCCGGCCAGAAAATTCTGATGGGGGCTTCGACGATCAAGCTGTTCATGAACTTCCAGAATCAGGAGGATGCGAGCGCGGTCTCCCTGGCGGCGGGCAAGACGACTGAATGGGTCGATCAGTCTTCCTATTCGCATCGTCATGGCCGCAGACAACGGTCGATCTCAAAGGTGCCGGTTTCAGTCGATCTGCTTCCCGTCAATACGCTGATGATGATGAAGCCGGAAGAGGCGATCCTGCAGGTGACTGGAATGCCATTGATGCGGATCATGAAGCTCGATTCCGGCGGCGAACGCATGTTTGCCAAGGTGCGCAGGTTCAAGCCGATAGCAAAGCCCTGCATGGAGCCGGTTGAATGGACGATGCAGCAGGGCGCCCGGGCTGCCTCAGGTGACGATGCTGCGCCAAAGGCGCTGCGGCAAAATCCGCAAGACTTGCGGTTCGTCGTCAAGCAAGGTGTGCGGCAAGTCTATATCTCCTCGCTTGACGAGCTTCGCCATCGCCTCGATCTGGACGAGACGCGCGAGCTTGGCGTCGCTGAAGGCAAGCCATCATCAGAGAAGCCGGAAGCGGTCCTGAAGTCTCAGCCGAAGCGGGCTTCGAGTGTATGCGGGAAGACGAAAATCTTCCCGCCACCGCCGCCAGAAACAGGCGTCATCAATATCGAGATCGACGAGGAGGCGTTGGGCCGGAGGGTCTATCCCGGATCGCCGCGCGCCCGGGACCAGGTCCCATCGCTCGTGCCAGTCTCGCCTGCTGAGGGGGATGTGGCATCATACGGCGAACCAGTCCTTCGACGACAGGACGTCAGGAAGGTATTCGGCGATGACATTCAGGCTCTGAATGAAGCGATATTCCAGCAGAAAGATAGGGTCATCGATCCGATCGAGCTCAACAGGGACGTCGACCTGCTGATCCAGAACCTATCCGATCGGCTTTCGGACGACGCGTCGAGAAACCATTTGCGGGAGTTCGCAGAGGCGGCACGCGACCCGTTACGCGAGGATCTTGTCCACGTCGAGGAGCCATAAGCGGCGATCGGCTGCGAAGCCCTTTCGTATTTGAAAGAGGGACCAGTATGCGTGACATAATACATTTCTCAGCTCATGACGTTTCAACGCGTTCCAACCACAAGCTTTTCGTTGCCGCGGCTAAGGCGGACGCGGGTCTATGGTTGATGTTCAAGGAACGGGAGATGGAGATGCGTGCGCAAAGGGCCGCACTGACGAAAAGCGCGAGACCAGAGCAGGCCCTCGTCCAAAGCGAATTGAAGGCATCCTTTTCGGAACTCGCGGGCGCCCTGGTGAGAAGGATATTCGGCAACTGCCCGCCAGAGGTGATTGCCTTCTTCGAAGCTCGGCGGCTTGAAGCTGCCAACACGGAGATCGATTCCACCACATCAGGCCACGAGCACACTGAAGCCGGCAATCCTAAGGACGGCTAATCGGAACTTCCTGTGATGCGGTCTATGGCGCGACCTTTGGATGGCGAAGCTGCTCGAGGCCCCATTCCATCAAGCGCCGAGCGGACCTTGCGGCGTGATCCCCCGCAAGATCAGCCGGTGTGATGTGAAAGACTGGCCCAATCCGTTCCATTCGCGGCAGTGCTTTTGCTTTCGCAGCCTGGTAGTCCTTGGTCTCTCTTCCCATCGCTTCGACAATGAGCTTGATGGATGGATGATCTTTATAGGTAGCGTCGATGACGAAATCGGGCCGGCACAGGCCGATCGGTGTCTCGATCGCAAACAGCGGTTTGATGATCCGGACCCTGAGGTCCGGCAGGGCCTCGAATAAGGCATCCTGCAACCAGAACAGCAGATGGGAAATTTGTCTTTCGAAACCCGATTCGACCGGGAAGAGTGTGTCGGGATTATAGACGGGTTGGGCATACGCCTGAATTGCCCGAACCGGCCCGTCATCATCATCCCCGAAATCGGCGTTGAGCAGGACCAGAAATGGTCCCCGCTGTGATGAATCGCCTTGCAAAGGCTGGCGAACCTTGCCCATAATATCAATCCTGCGCGCAGACGATGCCGGCATGACAGACTGTGCGGACACACTCTTGGCGTAAAGGAGCATAAATCCAGTGCGACGAACCGTTAGGGGCCATTCGTTGCGCGACGCGGCCAGCAATCTCTGCCAGCGGCTGTCGCCATCCCAGTAATCAGCGGCCCAGGTTGAAGTCAGCGCATTGAGGGTCCAGGTTCGCAACACGCGGAATTCCTTCGCGGACGCGCGCATCCGCGATAGCTGCCCGCTGAGAGAAAAGACGTGCTGCTCCTGCAAAGGAGGGACGATGTTGATCTCAGCCCTTTCGAGGATGCGCCACAAAATGCTCCCGAGCCGAGATGGCCGGTCATTTCGCTCGCGCGGCCGAGGGCGTTCCCGTTCGGAAAGATCGGCAAGACCGTCTGGCATGGCTGGCAGCGGATCGACGTAGAGACGGTCAGGCTTGAGGATCGGTCGTATCTGAAAATGCCGATCGATCAGTGCAGGAGCACCATCCTTGTCGACATGAAACGGGCAGGCTTCCGCGTGATTAGGACGCCCATCCTGCTGATGATCTTCCGGTCTTCTGGCGGTCAGCCGTCGCAGCGTGAAAGTATGTTCCTGCTGGATCGGCGCCAACAAGGGTGAGGCTCGCCCTGCCATGCAGTCGCAGGCGATCCAACCGCCCATGATTTTTGCCCGTTGAATGATTGCAAGCGCGGTTCCTTCGTCCTCCTCCGTTGCCGCGTTTCCGTACCAGCGATGCAAGGCAGATCTTTCCGCTTGGCTGAGTGTCTCGAGCTCGTGCCCAGGGCTATTTCGCACGACGATCCGCATCCGGCGCTCCCGTCAAAAGCCAAGCAACCATAAGCGATAGCCAAGGCATCCGACGCCAGCTGCGCTTCCCGCTGCAATCGAGGTTTTTGTCCAGGCCCTCATGCCGAAAAGACCTCCCCGATCCGTCCGGGCATCCTCGAAAAGGACCGACAGGACTGTGAAGACCGGCACCACCATCGTATAGCCCAACGTCAGGACGTCTGTGGTGACAAGTTTTGCGCAGAGGAAGGAGGCTGCCAAAATGGCTGTCGCGCTAGAGATGTTTCGCCACCGAAAGCGATAGAATCCAATGAAGCTAGTAGACATTGCCACCTCCTCGGCCTTTAGTTCGATCTCATTCGGTGCAGTCTGGGCGTATCGTTCTTTGGGTGAAGAAAGCATCCGCCGGTGTGAAGAGCTGGCGACGGTCTTTAGCGATCGTTCGGTCATACAGTCCTCTTGCGGGTATCTATCACTCCGGTATAAGTCGGCGACGCTCGCGGGTGATTTAAGCGCGAGGAGCTGCCGAGTTTCAGTCGTAATTTAGATCGTGGACGTGTCATGGATCGTGGAAGCTCTCTATTCGCAAATCCTCTCAGCCTCCGCGGTCGGCTTGACATGCTTGGCTGCTGTCGGCCGACTGCAGATTGTTCTGGAGAAGGCCACCAATGAGGCGTGTGAAGGCGAAACAGGTCACCGAACCGTTGGATCCTTCAATCTTGGAGCACCTGTCGCTTTCGGAGCGGCTTGCAATCGGGTTGGATCGCTTGAAGCGAGACCGTGGCTTGCGAGCCAAGGTGCTCGCTGAGCAGCTTGGGGTGACAGAAGCGTATATGTCGCAGGTGATGCGCGGCATGCGTGATGTCAAATTGTCTACTCTCGACAAAATGGCTCGGGAGTGGAATGTGAGGATTGAGGATTTGCTGACCGTCACCGAAATCGATCTCCCGCAAGTTGCCGTGTTGCTTGCCCGGCGCCAGAAGATCAAGAAAGGCGATCTTCCGAACTGAACGACAGGCGTCCGCCTAGTCGTCGAGATTGAACCAGAACCTCTGTTTCACACCCTCGTCGTTGGGGATGTCGAAAAAATATGGGTCTGCTCGGCGAGGACGCGGAGTTGAGATCTTCCGGATGCAGCCATTGCCGCTGTCGCCGTAAACACTTCGAATGGTCGCAACGGAAACCCTGATACTGGCGTCTCGATTGCCTGAAGGGCGGCACGCGTCCACTGTCTTGATGCATCGGTCCGGCTCACCTTGCCAGCCATGCTCCCCTTGTGTGCTGTATCCCATCGTTGTACCGGCGGGACACTCTTCGTAGGGCTCATGCCCGGGTTTCCCGGCATTCGCCTCATGGCAGATCGGCCATGAGAAGCCCGGCCTTTTCATCGCGGAAATCAGCTTTGTCATGGGTGGAACGCAATAGCCGACACCGTGCCAGGAAGGGTTATGGGAGGCCGCGCATAACAGGACCTGGCATCCCCATGAAGCATCCTGCGATTTCGCCGGTGTCGCGATCAATCCTAATGCCGGGCCGACCAGAGCTGCGATAGCAAACGGCATCCGTTTCATAACATGCCTCCACTTCATATCATTGCAGTTGCTCCCAGCGACATCGTTTTTGCGAACGACATCCCGGGTCGCCTCATTTCGGCGAATGATCCTGATCCTTTGATTGATCGGCGTGCAGGATAAAGCCTCCGGCAGAGCCGATCAGGAATGCGAACGGTGTTGCAGCAACAAGCCATCCGTAGGATGATCTAGCCGACAAGGCTCAGTATCCCTCGATGCCCAGTCGTCTCAGAACTGCGGCCGGGTCAGTCTCGCAATCCTTTTTCCAGTCCTGGTGCTGAGCGCACGCATAGGCGTATTGGCTGAGATCCGCCGATGACAGATCGGCGAGGCGATTGCCGACGACCTTCCATTCCTGGACGGCGGCCGGGTCGCAGCCAGCGCCCGCGGCACCGCAGGCATTCGGGTCGCGGCTTTCGATCTGGGACGGCGTGACAGCATCTTGAGCAAGGCCTGCGGCCGCGTTCGATACGACGAGGATCAGTGCGATCGGCAAGGGTTTACATAAGCGAAGCATCTAGCCTCCATTCGCATGGTTGATGTCATCTATTTCTTTGGAGACCGGCAAGGGCAGGGAAGCTCCATTTTAGTGTCCGGCCGCTCTGGCTCAAAATCTGCAGGTTTCGCGATCGTTGCAGCGTAGAGCCAGGGCGGCGGCAGGTCTGGTGACGACCAAACGCCATAGCCCAATCCACGTGCCTTTCTCTCGATATCGAAATATGCAGGCACCTGCGGTTCGTCGCGATAGTTGAAGGCATATCCGATGCCCTCTGCAATCGCAGTCGCGGCAAGGTTTGTTTCTCCGACGAAGCAGTGGGCGATCAAAACCTTGTTCCGATCGCGACCGATCGGCGCGCAGTTGAGGTTCTGCCCGAGCGTCCTAAGGATCATCCATGCACGAGACACCTGGCCCACCGGCCAGGATACCCCGTCATCGGTGGCAGTCTGTTCAAGCCTGGGCGCCTCAAACCCGGCCAGCCGCACGAGCTGAGTGGTCCTGACGAACTCGAAGGTCGTGCTATCGACGACCCGGACCTTTCCATAAATCTGGCGCGGCAAATTAGCCGGCTGCTGTTGGGCCATCAGAGAGGCGGGCAAAATGGACAGTGCTATGAAAAGCTTTGAAACGAACCTCACTTTCTGAGGCCTCCATGGCTCTGCAGGACGGAGAGAGGATGGGGCAAATCAGATGAGGCCCACAGCCCCGCTCTCGCTAACCGCGCGCTTTCCTCGGCTACCCTATAGCCGGGTACGATGAGTTGCCCGTGATCGTCGACCGCCGCAAACGCCCATCCCTGGGCAATGAGGTAGGTCGCGAGATCGTAATGGCGCTCACCTGATGTCGTGTGGCAAACGACCACGGCGTTGTTCTGATCGATGTCTTTGACATCTTCGCAGACAGGCCTTGTATCCCTGATGATTGCCTGCGCCATGATGATGTTTAGCTCGCCGCAATCGCGTAGTGTCCCGTTCAGGACCGTGACGCGCGTTCCTCTCAAACATGCCTGAACGCCATAGAGACGATATCGGCGTCCCCGGAAACCCAGGTGTCAGCCGTCTCGAATTGCGCGCTGATTGGAAAGGGGGTGAATGCGGCGCGGGAGTCTCGCTGGCTGGTGAGGTGAGATCCGCTTCTGTAGCCTGAATTAGGGCTATCGGAGCGGTGGATCTCTGTGGGAGCAGCGTGTGGCCCGCTTTGATGTCAGGCATGAAGTAAATACTTGCATAAAAGCTGGAGGCAAGAATTGTGGGAATGAGCATTGTGCCTCCCACCCGCGTCAATTGATCGACTGAGCGGAGCACTCGGCAAAGCTTGGCTTCACGCTCCCGCTTGATGCATTTTCATTTTTCATGCTGATGGCATTGAGGACTGCCGTGATCGCTGCAGCGAAGGTTGTCGTGCGTGGTGCCGGGAACAATTTTATTCCTGTGACATGAACGGCCTGCATGTTCGTAACTAGCTGTCGCATGAGCTCTTTCCATCCCGCATCGTGACGTAAACAGATGCTCTAGAAATTGCATAAGAGCAGAATGATAAGACGCATCACGCGTGACAGTGCCCGCGTTTATCGGTCATTTGAGACATACCACACAATGCATTAAATTATACTGCAGTGCAAGTATGGACTGTTCGAAAAGTGTGATGTAGGATCTGAGTGCTGCTCAACTCTTCAGGGAGGACGTCGATGGCGGCATTTCGGACGGCTTTTATGTTTGTGCGGTTCTCTTTTCGCTCAATCTGCGTTCTCACCCAGATTGCTTTATTGTTGGTTGTAGCGCCGATCTATCTGTTGGTTTCGTGCTTTCTTCCCGCAGATTGGACCTTATCACTCTGGCAATCGGCTTCAGATCTCTACGCCCATTCGGAATTGTTCAAGGCGGCGACTATCGCTTCAGCTACACTTCTTTGCCTGCCGATACTGGGAGTTTGGCCGGGTAAACCGCCGGAGAAAACAACGACTGAGCGCCTCGAGGAGGCCGACATGGCGATTGCGGCAAGGCGGCAGGACGAAAGTCTCGCCAAGCTTAGGAACTCCATGGCCAATTCGCACGGGTCGCCACCCTCGTGGTGGGGAATGTGATCGCTATCGTGTTTGGCCTGGGTTGTTTGCGCGCCCGGCGAATTTGAACTGCCGCACGACAGCACGGCTTGGATTCGAGAAACGTTATGGTAGCTAAACCACTCTCACTCGCAATCTCGACCTTCAAGGGAGGCGCTGGAAAATCGACGCTTAACGTCAATTTGGCGGCAGAGTTTGCCCAGCAGGGACATCGCACGCTTCTCATCGATTGCGACGAACAGGAGTCATCGACGCGATGGTACAACGTCTCCATGAAACGTGGTCTTTTGCCGACCGACGGCACTCTGCTTCACTGTCGAATTGGACCGGGGGATCGCTTCCCTGATCGACTTTCGGAGGCGCCCGAAGCGGACATCCGCATCTACGACGTCGGAGGCTATGTGCACCACCGCGCAATCGAGGTCTATCATGAGTGCGATGCCGTGCTGATCCCGATCATTCCTGAGCCGACCGCTGCGACGTCGGCGATCAAGGTAGCAACAATCCTGACGGAAATCTCGAAGAAGCGGGCAGCCGGTCCGATCCCGTTTGCGGCGATCTGGAACTATATCGATATGATTGCGCTGAAGCATAATCGATCTTTGCCGGAGGTGCATACAATCCTGACCAGCGGCAAAATTCCGATAGTCGACACGGTCGTCCGCAAGAGTAACCACTTCAGCGATGTCGGGGCTGGCTTTGGTTCTCTCTACTCCAAACTGGCCACCATAGAGAGCAATCAGGCCTTGACATTATCCGCCAAGCGGCGGGCTTGCGAGAGCGTCCTCGATGCAATCGATCTCGTGAAGAGGATCAACAACGAGTTTATCGGCCTGCTGCAGAGGGAGGCAGCCTAGCTTCATGTCTCGAGAGCGAACACCAGCCGGAAACATCCTCGCTCTGTCACGATCGAGGGAAGAGCATGTCAAAGCGGTCGAAGACGCTGCAACCTCGTACATGCCGACGGACATTGATCTGAAAACCTGGTTGCCGGAAGAAGGCCTCCCCGAGGAAAACAATGGGGATGGTGAGAAGGTTGTCTCGCCATCAGCAACTCGTAAGGGTAGGGGCGATCGCCATGATGAGGTGACGACGAAGCGCTCGGTGGTGACGAATGCTGACGTTGTCCGAAGGAAGCGCATCTCTCTTTATCTCGACGACGATGTTTTGATGAAGATCTTTCGCGTTTCCCTCGAGCAACATGAACAGCTGTCCGCGGCAACCCATCGCCTTATCCTGGAAGCTTTGAAGGCGCGGGGATTTTAAGGCTTATGCGTGAGCCAGCGATCATGTTCCGCCTCCCGGCTCACGTTCTAAACGGTCTGGACAAGCTCGCAAAGCGGCTCGACGTTTCCACCAATATTGTCGCCAAGTTGATTGTAACCCGCGAGATTACCCGCATTCCTGCGATGCTCGAAGAACATGACCGGCAGCTCGCAAACATGCGTCAATTCCTGCGTGAGCTTGCGTTTCGCAATGAGGATTTTCTTCTGGCGGGCAACAGCTCCCCGTCGTGCGCGGCGATGGCGGATAGTTTAAAGGAGCTGACGGGCGCATTGGACGCCGTTCGTGAGGCGAGCTTCGTCCGCCCATCAAGCTTCATCGACGACCTTATTAGGAAGCAT
This sequence comes from Terrirhizobium terrae, assembly GCF_030323265.1. Lineage (GTDB taxonomy): Bacteria > Pseudomonadota > Alphaproteobacteria > Rhizobiales > Rhizobiaceae > Neorhizobium. The sequence goes on along the minus strand of NZ_CP104991.1, from coordinate 34,428 downwards.
GATGAACGATCGATCTAACACTCCCTCGATGTCGAAGTCGGCCGACCGCAGGCTGCCGAGCTATTTCGATTTGGTCGAAGAGGACAGCCGTCGGCGCGGCGGGGAGGTGGAGGCACCCGTAATAGGTCGGCTGCATCTGGCAGTTTATCTGCGGCGGGGAAGAATGCTGGCGCGGCCTCGGCGCTCAGCCGGGCATCCGGAAACAATGCAGTTGTCGTGAAGGTATTGTCTTACGGAGCAGGAGCAGTATCTGCGAAAAATGTCCTTGCCTACCAAAGCAAGGAAGAGAAGGCGCGCGATCAAGACGGGCTGGAAGTCACGGACATCAACGCGGCGGTGCGATCATGGGAGCGTGAATTCAGCCATCGGAAGGGCACCGATGATGTTCTGCGCCTAACCTATGAATTGGAGACCGCTGAGAGGAAGAAAATCGGACACGCCCTTCGATCACTTGCCGATGACGGCTTCTACCGAGAGGGCGACACCAATCGGACCTATGCCTTCAGCGTGAGCGACGGCGTGGGAGGGCAGACAAGGTTGCATTTCGCGCTGGTCATCGCGCACGAAAAGAAGGACCGATCTGACCGCGGCCAGCTCAACCGGATTTCCGCTGAAATCGATAACGTCCATGCCATAGAGCGTCGCATGGACCGGGCCTTGCGGGACGCCGGGATCATTCCGGTTTCCCGGTATCCGGCGAGTTGCTCGTCTGGACCGAAGGGCTTTACGGCGACCCTCCACGCCATGCAACGCGATGGCGCGGAGGTTGCCGTCTCGACAAAACCCAGCTGGTCGAGAGGCCGGGAAAAAGCGGTCGTTACGAGCAAGGTAGCGAACGTCGCGAGCTCGTGTCCACGGATCACCAGGACTTGACCAAGCACGGTCAATTGGTCGGGTCGCTGATGCAGACGCGGCAGCCACGGGACTTCATGCACCTCCTGCTATCCGGGCCGGCCAACGTGGACCGCGATCGGTTCGTTCTCGCTGGTCGAGATTTTCTGAGAGAGCAGTTCACCGGTCACCGCTACGCCTATGCCGTCCATAATCGTGCGGACCCGCAGAAGCATCCGCATCTGCATGTTGTCGTTGCGCTACGCAATAGCACTGGGCGTGCGCTCAATCCAAATATTCGCGACTTCGCGGAATGGCGGCTTCGTTTCGCCGAAAAGGCTCGTGATCGGGGATTACCTATAGATCGACAGAAGCGGACCGAACGTGCGGCTCCTCCTCCGGTCAAGCGGTGGGAATGGGAGATGTTTCAGCGGATGGGGGCGACCGCGCCCTCCAATGTTTTCGACAAAGTGGTTTCTAAGATCTGGGATAGGCCTGTCGAGCCGAGCCGCGATGACGCCAAACTTAGGTTCGAGCAAACTCGTCGAGCCGTTGGCCGAGTGATTCAAATGCTCGATGGCCTCGCGCGCGACAGATCTGCCCCGAGTACGGTTCGTGAGCTGAGTCAGGATCTTTGTGCCGGGCTGCGTCGTGAACATCACCGGCTTGAAGCCGCCGTTCAACAGGGACGTGATCCCGCAGAAGAGAAAGGGCAGGACAATATGATCCGATCTACACCGATCAGTTCGACGCAGGCGAAAGCGGCAAAGGAAACTTTGGCCAATATTGCGGTGAGTGTCGCGGCAAAGATTGCCGATCCCGCTGACCGCTTAATCTTTGAGCAGGCAACGGAAGTCATCGGAAAGGTGGTCGGTCTGCAGCTGGACTCGAGAGTCGTAAAGGATCGTGGTCGGACTGACTCAAAAACTGTTCAGGGGAAGCCGGATGCTTTGGTTACAAAGTCTGCGGCGGGGCGCGATCATGTGGCGGAGCAGGGCGTCGTCTACAGGAGCTCGAATGATCGCATTGCCGACGCGGCGCGCATTGCTCGGTCCAATGCGGATTTGCGAGGTCAGGATCAAGAGCGGCCGCCGGAAAAGGCAACAACCAAAGAGGCAAGCCGGGATATTCCCAAATCGATCAAGTTGCGCCCGCCACAGGATAGGGATCGCAGTCGCTAGTGCCCCGTCACCAGAGAACGTCGTCTTCCCAACTGACGCGCGGAACGTGAGCGTGCCGCTAGCCCCATAATCTGAAGGGTAATCAACTCCGCTGTTTCAGATTTCGGGACATTGCTTTCAGCAAAGGCGGAGTACTGGAGGGCATCTACGCCGAGGCCCGCTGCGGCAGCAAGCCCTGCGAGGGTCGTGCCAACAAAGACGCATTTCGAAATCTCAAGGTCGTAATGCTCCAAAATGCGAGCAATCATCCCTGCTGTGTCCAGAAATTTTTGGTTGGCGAAGTGTGTAGAACTTTCTGGAGCTGCTGTCGGTGGCCAGGCCAGCCAAAAGTGCGGTGATGCTCCGTACGCACCAAGAATGCCATCGAGAACATGTATGAGCGTTGATGCCGATTGTTGGCCCGCTTGACCGTCTTCCACACCCCCGTGATCGGATATAAAACCAAAATTAAAATGGCTACATCGAAGTCTGTGCAAGACGTGGAGCAGTGTCTCATCTATGTCATCGAGAGAAAGTGTTCTAGATCCATGTTTTTGCCGTAAAAGAGTACCCTGCCTCTCGAAGATGACAAGCCGGTTACCGTTCAGCCGGCGATAAATATTGACCTGATCGAGCTCTTTAGTCATGGGATGAGATCAATGTCCTCTGTGCTGTCGTGGCTTAAGATCGCTCGCCCTTAAGTAACTGTTCTCCCAGTGCACGATTGGAGCGGATACCAGCTGATCTCTGGCTCGCCGCAAATTATTGTTCTCTGTAATGGCAGACGGCTGATGACCGGTAGTTTTCGAATGATGAGCTACATGGCCAATCTTCAGTCTCTTTAGGACCATATCCTGCATGGCGGAGTGCGAAAACGCTCTTGAGTCTCTGCGGTTTTCGTGCGCGGCTCCACTGCTGAAGGGCAGATCGATGGAGCGCTCGTCGAAATGCACGCATCGCCAGATACAACCACTTCTGTTCGCGCCAGTAATGAGCGCCAGGCTGACAAAGGGTGACTTGCGCGTGTGGTGCGTCTATCGATCAAATTCTATTTGGGAGAAAGTCCTCATTCAAATGTTGGACGCGCTGAGATATTAACTGGGCAGTTTTAGGCCCACGTTGAATTATACACCGCCCTTCAGTGCCTTTGATCCACTGAATTTATTGGAGAAAGTTCGCTATTGGTAGGTGCAATTTTGCGGGGGCGAGGGACCGGACATCAGCCTAGACGCTTTTTCCGCTCTCGGCTGCGTGCCCGATTATCGTCAGGAGACAATGCCGTTGCCGGCCTGCGGGCTCGCACCCAATTAGAGCGGCCGGATGTCGGAGGCTCGCATTTTGGGACACGCTTCTTGACAGCATCCCGCATGGAGTCGAGGATCAGCGCCGTTAGCTCTCGCGTTCTTCCGCGGGCATCCTGTCCCATATGTGCATTGCATCGGCGGCCTGCTGAATCCTTATCGACGGGTCGTCCAACCGCTCTTCGGTCGCTATAGCGGGCTTCCGCTGATCCGATTTGACCATATTGCTCTTCTGACAGAGCCTGAGAAATCCCACCTAACAGCGAACCATATCAATTACTTGACTTCCCGATCAGGAAGTTTCTGCATTCGAAGTTACCTTCCTTCCTTATCGGTAAGATTGTCTGGATTTCCCTATTTCTTCCTGTACGGTAAGCAAAATGGTATGGAGATGGAGATTACATTATCCGATCCGCCGCGGAATTCGGAGCGCTGATCCGGAAGCGCCGCAAAACACTTGGATGGACCCAGATACAGCTGGCCGAGTGTTGCGGCACCGGCGAGCGCTTTATCGTCGACCTGGAGAATGGCAAGCCGAGCTGCCATCTGGAAAAATCGCTGATCGCCGCCCGTACGGTGGGTATCGATCTCGGCGACCTAAAATCCGCGATGTCCTCGCCCGCCCCGGCGGCCGACGACGATCTCGGCTATCTGCCACGATTTTTCTGATCGAGTGCCGCTGTGACGACGATCTACTACGAGAACTGGCCTGTCGCCCACCTGGCAGATCAAGATGGCCTATCTCTAACCTATAATGCCGCATGGGAACAGCGCGCCTCCGCCTTCCCGCTTTCGCTCACGATGCCCCTGCGTACCCGAGGCCACGGCGGTCCGCACCGTCGGCCGTCCCGAATTTCGGTGATGAGGCCGACGCCTATATCGAAGCGATGAAGCCCCAGTTTCGGAATACGAAGCACGTGGGCCAATGGGGAACGACCCTCCGCGAATACGCCGCGCCGTTGCGTAGCAAGCCGGTCAACGAGATCACCACGGCGGATATCCTGGCCGTGCTGAAGCCTATCTGGCTCACGAAGTCGGAAACGGCCTCGCGGGTGCGGGGCAGGATCGAGCGCGTCCTCGTCGCTTCGAAAGCAAAGGGGCACCGATCCGGCGAAAATCCAGCCCTGTGGCGCAGACATCTCGACAAGCTCCTGCCAAAGCGCCGGAAGCTGGCGCGCGCCATTACGCGGCAATGCCCTATGTCGACGTGCCGGCGTTCATCAAGGATCTGCGGGAGCGCGAGGCGACCGCCGCACGGGCATTGGAATTCACGATCCTGACGGCTGCGCGATCCGGTGAGACGTTCGGCGCTGTCTGGAAGGAGTTCGATCTTAAGGCCGGTGATTGGACCGTCCCGGCCGAGCGGATGAAAGCCGGGCGGGAGCATCGCGTACCATTGACCCCGCGGGCCTCAGCAACGTCAATAATTCTCTACAGCGTGCTCTGGCCTCTTTAGAGGACTTGCATCCAAGGGGCTTTGTCCGCGGACATATCTAAGAGCTCCTCGGATCTTGCGTTAACGCGAAATCCGCTTGAATATGCCACCGGGTTGGGTGGCATCATGCGAAAGCGCTTCTTTGTCGGGCTTGCGGTTCTAGCGGCCCTGTATCTGCTGCAGTCTACGGGCAAGGAAGCGCAGCAACCGCTTTCCTCATCACCGACAGTTTCTTACCAACCGGCCCATGAAAGCGCCCAACCGTCCGGAGGCCCAGTGCCGGTCAAACTGGAGGCAGCGCCTCGCGCAGTCGTCGAGCCGCCGGCGCGATCGCGCGACGCTGCCCAGCCGAGGCGCGCGTTCGTCCGCGGCAATGCCGTCGCACTCCGAAGCGGCCCAGGCAAAACCTATTCGATCCTCGATCGCTATGATGCCGGCAGGGAAGTCGATGTATTCGACGCTGATGGAGAAGGGGCGCAAGTAAAGGATCGGCTGACGCAGCGGGAAGGCTGGGTCTTCGCCTCTTTGCTCTCGGAGACACCGCTCGAGCCGGCTCGGAAGGATCCTGAACCGCAGGCCGAGCAACCGGCGCCGAAAGCTGCCCCCGACGTATCCGACAGTCTCATCGTCCAGCGGATTATCGCAGCATCGATCGCCAACTACCCCGGCAACTGCCCATGTCCCGAGAACCGTGACCGTGCCGGCCGTCGGTGCGGCAAGCGCAGCGCCTGGGCGAAAGGCGGAGGCTATGCGCCGCTTTGCTACGCCAGCGATGTCACGCCTGCCATGATCTCAGCATTCCGTGGCCGGAACTGATTGACTGCAGCGATTGCCCGCTATTACCACCAGCCGAAGGACTTCCCGAAAGGATGCAACGCGCCAGCAACCTTTGCGACTTCCACGATCGTTGCCAAAATTCGCTCGTACCGCTGCAGCACGACGACTTTTCCGGTGACGACGGCCTTGCCGTTCCAAAATAGCTCGCCGCTTTTTTATCCACCGTCAATCTACGAGTATCGGCCCACTTCGTGTGATCCCCATTCAGTCAAAACCGCCGCGGCGCTGCGGGGTTATTAACGCTAACTTAACCATCCGCTCGACACGCCGCAAAGTTGTGGCATCTTCACCCTGGGCAAACTGGGGATAAATCGTGACATTGAAAAACACCATGCGTGGCAGATTTGCCGCGCTGATGACGCTTGCTTTGGCGGGATGCACTACGACGCAGACGGAGTTCGCAAAGAACCCGAAGGCAGTGGATAAGGTCTCGCTCTGTCGGACCTATTTGCAGAGCCAAGATCCGGTCTTCCAGCAGCAAATCGTCGCCGAGCTTGAGAAGCGGAGCGTCAAAGCCTGGGATTGTCCGGCACTCGTCCAGCAGCAGGACCAGGTAGCGACCGCAATCGTCGCTGTGGCGCTGATCGGCGGCGCGGTCGCCTATTGTTCAAACCATCATTGCGGTGGAAGCAGCTACCAGGGTTATCCAGGAAATTGCCGGTACAATTGGCAGCGCGACGCCGCCGGAAACCGCTGCGGCGATCGAAGCGCAGCGGCACGTCCTGGTGGGTATTGATCGCCGAACATCCCAGATCAACGTCCGTGGCCGATGGGGCCACGGGGAGTTGTTTGGATGACGAGCCGATTAAAATTCTTCCCAATTGTCGGCCGCTGGCGCAGCAGCACCTCGACCGCCGAAGGCCTGGGTGATCTTGCCCATCATGCCGCGCGCCGGGGATGGCTGCGGGGTCGAACGCTGCGATGCAGCCATAACCGAGGCCGTCTGGCGGAGCGTTGCGCTTTGCATCGTGGCACCGGCGCCGAGCTGGAACTGCGAGATGAGATCACGAAGGCGAGCCGACTCGTTGGCAAGCGTGGCGCCGGCTGCATTGGCTTCTTCCACCATTGCGGCGTTCTGCTGCGTCACCTGGTCCATCTGGTTGACGGCCGTGTTGACTTCTGCCAGGCCCACCGACTGTTCGCGCGCCGAGGTGGCGATCGCGTCCATGTGCTGGTTGATCGTGACGATATAGGCCTCGATCGTTTTTAGGGCCGTGCCGGTATCGCTGACCAGCTTAACGCCGTTGCCCACTGCAGCCGAGGACTTACCGATCAGTTCCTTGATCTCCTTGGCGGCCTTGGCGGAACGCTGTGCCAGTTCGCGCACTTCCTGCGCGACCACCGCAAAGCCCTTGCCGGCTTCGCCCGCACGGGCTGCTTCCACGCCGGCATTCAGCGCTAGGAGGTTGGTCTGGAAGGCGATGTCGTCGATCACGCCGATAATGTTGGATATCTGGCCGGATGACTGCTCAATGTCGCCCATGGCGTTGACCGCATTGGCAACGACGGCACCCGACTGGCGGGCGCTGTCGTTTGCCTGGATGGCCACCGTGCGGGCTTCCTCGGCGCGCTTCGAAGAGTTGGCCACATTGGTGGTGATTTCATCCAGGGCGGCTGCGGTTTCCTCGAGAGAAGCGGCCTGTTGTTCTGTACGCTTCGACAGGTCGTCGGCGCTCTGGCTGATCTCGCGCGAGCCGCTGTCGATCGAACTGGTTGCCTGGGCGACAGAGCCGAGCGTGCCGCGCAGCTGTTCGACGGCGGCATTGAAATCGGCGCGAAGGCTCTCGAAGTCGTCGGCGAAAGGCTTGCTCAGGATGAATGTGAGGTCGCCGGCCGAGAGATGCTTCAGGCCTGCGGCCAATCCGTTCGTGGCCTCCGCCATTGCCTGGGCGCGCTCGTGATCCCGGGTGGCGTTGCGCTGCCTTTGCTCCTCAGTCTGGCTGCGCTGAGCTTCCGCGTCACGCTCCAACGCTTCAGTCTTCAGCGCGTTGTCTTTGAACACTTGCACAGCCTTCGCCATGGCGCCGATTTCGTCAGGTCGTGTCTCGCCGGCAACCTCGGCATTGAGATCGCCCGATGCAAGGCGGCCCATCGTGCCCGTCAGGCGACCGATGGCATTGCCAAGCGACTTCGCGAACAGAAGGAAGCCGAGCAGGGAGAGCAGGGATACGACTACGGTGCCGCCAACGGTCATCCAAGTTGCGATTTCCGCATCCTTCACCACTGACGTCACGTCCGAAGCGATCTCCAGCACGCCAATCTTCTCCCCGAGAAGTTGGTGAAGGGCGTAGCTTCGATGAGATAAAACTTATCGCCGATCGCCCGGTCCTCACGGACGGTCGCACCGTCGTAAGCGGCTTTTAGCTGCCCTTCATCGAGGAGCGCCGTGTCTGCCGTCGACGCCTGCCTCTGGAACTTCCCATCCACCATGATATGGACATTGATCTGCCCGCCAATGCGCTCGGCGAGAGGCTTGAAGTAATCGTTCGTCAGGCTGGTTCCCGTGTCCACAATGCCGATAACTTTGCCGTCACGCATGACCGGGGCAGATGCAAACATGCTGACAGCAGTCCGGCCTGGCTCAGTGCCGGCCACCAGCTTCCCACTCCCGAGAGCGGCCACGATGGTCTTCCGGCGTGCTTTCATATCGTCGCCGAACTTGTCGGGTGTGTGGATGCGGGCGACCGCCTCGCCTTTGGCATTGACGAATGTGATCAGCTGGACGTTACCTTCGCTCACAATCCCGCTCATGCTGTGTGCATAGCGTGCGATGATTTCGTCGCGGCCGTTGTTCTCAATGAGGTTCGCGGTATCCGGCTGGCCAGCGAGCGCAAGCGCAAGTGCTGAAGTCGCCTTTTTCTGAGCGATCATGTCATTGTCGACGAGGGAGCTATCGCTGGATGCTTCCCGCAACAGCGTCTCTTCTTTGGCAGCATCCTGACGATACCAAGCCATGCCGCCAATTAGCGCGCTGGAAAATAGAACAGCGGCAAAACCACAAGCGGTGATCTTGAACCAGAGCGGCTTGCGAACTTTCTTCTCGGACACTGCTAGAACTCCCCTAAGCAAAACGTCAGTAGCTGCGAATATGCGGAATAAAGCTCAATTTTTACTGAATGGGGCGTGGCCTACCCTAAATATTTGGGGGCGGCCGTCGCACAGTCGAGACAGGGACCCGCGCGGTTAAGTCCTGTGAAACAGCTACGATACCGCCCGAACGTGATCACTCTGATATTCACAGTGGCTATCTGCTGTGAGGGAAAATCCACATCACCACGTCATTGCAAGAAGATCACAACGTCATTGCTCATAGATGAAGCGCTGGTTCGTCAGGTCGTAGGCGCTCTTGTTGACTACAATCGCTCCATCCGGGATAACGGCATCGACCACCGTTACGCCGGCTCCGATTTTTGCCCCGGAGCCTATGACGCATCGGCCAAGCAACGTCGCGTTAGCGCCAATCACAACATTCCTTCCAATACGTGGTGCTTGGTATCGATCATCGGGGCCCTTTTTTGCGCCAATCGTGACATGTTGGAAGATGTGGCAGCCCTCTTCGATTACGGCCTCACCAGCAATAAAAACACCGTAGAGTTCGTGGACGAATTTCACGTCTTTTGCAATGCGAGCCCCCTTACCGATGAAGGCGCCGTAGCCACGCCCTAGCGCCCGATCCAACCACCAACGAAGCATCTTTCTGGCCACGCGCTGCACCATTGTGCGGTCCCCGCGTGGTGTTCTGTCGATGACCGAGACATATCTATGGAGACGGAGGATAACGGGGACGGATGCCATATCAACTCCGTCGGTGTGTCAGCAAAGGCTCGACCATTTTGCGGATATCGATATCCCTGTGTTCGACAATTGCACTCTGAATTTCAGGGTCGTCTGTTCTCGTGCCGGAGCTGATCTTCAGCATCGGAATGGCGCTAAGGTTGACGGTAGCGGGGATCTCTTGGGCAAGGCGCTTTTGCGTTATCACGCGTTTCAAGAGGGCAGGGCCTTTACCAGAAACTTTGGGTGTCATAGCCCAAATGTTCGCCGCCCGTCGGTCCGTCCTAATCAGGTATTCAAACAGATGCATAACCCAAAAATAGTGACCTAGCTTTCCGTCTCTACCATAATAGCGGAGTGCAAGCTCGCACCATTTCCTGGTGAGATAGTTATCGGGTGAGGCAGCAAGAAACCAGCTTTGTACTTCGCGACCGGGATAAGTGTCAGGAAATGCGAAGAACCCGCTCTGCATGAGAGACGGAAGCCAGTGGTCCAGCGGCACAACGCAGGCGCAGCTGGCGTCCACCCACACACCGCCGTACTCTTTAAGAAGCGCAAGCCTGATCGCGTCTGATCGACCTTGCACTTTTCGCTGATCAAACGGGTTCGGAATATCTACCCATGTCGGCAGCGTGATGTTGTCGATCACCCGAACTTTCCAGCCGGGATTTTTATCGATCCAGCTTTGCACAGCGTACTTGATAAACGCCGGTGCTGATATGAGGGGTTTGTCCCAGAATATCCAAATTATGCGAGGAGTTCCTTGGGAAGCGCGTCCACCGCAAAATTGTAGTTTTGATCGTGAAGTTTCCGCTTTCCCACGATTGAGCGCCGAACCGAATGCGAGATCTTCTTCCAAATAAGGAAGGCGTCAAATGCCAGCACTGAATGAATTCCCTAACCCCTATTGCCCTCGCGGTTTGTTTGCATGAGCGAAACTTCAAAGCAACCGGGAGGATACAACCTATGAAAAGTAATATTTTTGGTCTGTCGCCAATCCAACAATGGGTCAGACAGACAGACAGCAGGGGCTTCAAAGGCGGTTGGTGCGACTCAAGGCAAGTAAGCCGCCATAACCAGTGCCCCAAGTACAAATAATATGGCTAATCCATCGCCCATCGAACTAATGGAGCCAAAGTAACGCACTCGCCATCGCTATTATCGCTAACAGACAGATATTTGTTCCGACGTAGAACGCGAAATCGTGCGAGTGTTTGGGCGTGCGGTTCATGGTTGGTTCCTCCACGCACCTAACATGCGCGCTTACTTATTGTTCCAGATGCTTGTGTAGCGTCGTCGAATGTTCAAGGCCTTATCAGACGGTTGTGCATTCGTTCCGGTTCGGAACCCATTTTGACGTGTGGTCGTTTGATCCTCGAAAGGAGACTGCGATGCTTGAACACACACCAATGATTATTTTGGCTGTCGTCCTCGTCACGGCGCTCGCTATAACCGCCTACTTCACGTTGGGGCGTTGGGAGAGAAGCCGTTCACCTGGCAAGCAGGTACCGCCTGAATTGGCTACAAAACGCTGGCTTAACCGTGAAGCCCACAACGCTCGCGAGAAGGATGCGAACATGCGGGAGCCGAACAGGCGTCCTTATTAGCGACTTACCGCCCACACCCATATGGCGTCAACTTGCTCAGCCGCATTTTCATGACATTTAGGATGGTCGAATTAAGTCTCTCAAAGGAGCTTGCCTCAAGTTCTGCGATCATCATCTTTCAATCTACGGAATCCGGTGGCTGAGCCTTGATGACTGTAATGGTGGCGACCTTTTCTAGACTATCTTCTCCTACATGAGCCGCCGCCATCCAGAAATGGCGAGAGGTAGGGGCGGGCATGCAAGCGCGCCTCTCTTCATCTGAGTCGGTACAACTTCCGAATATAATCTCTTATTCGCCCTCATGATCTTTCAGCTACTGCCTAATCTTGGGACCGGAGACCGTCTCATGCTTCCGCTCAACGCGTGTATCAGCTTTCCGATGCCCTCATAGCGTGGTATCGCCCACAAAGTTGCGTGAGTGATTGCTTATGGTTGCCGAGTGTTTCCAATCGTTCATACTGATCCTGCTGTTGTTTGGAGAGACACCGGCACGAGGCAGTTTTGGAGGGGTCCGAACTGCCTCTTCTTCCCCTTGATTTTATTTTCACTTGATGAGCATATTCTCACCTGTGTCCGACCCAGCCGCCGCAACGTCGGGCACTGTGGACGATAGCTGTGTACCGTAGGGCGGTAGAGCTGTCGTCCACCCAAACCGTCCGTTACCGTACGCATACTCATGCGCAGTTGCTAATTGATAGCCACGGATGGATCGTATCCCGTCGTTGCTTCTCTTTGTCAGGCTCTCAGATGGGCGCGACAATGGCAAACGGGGATTGATTTGGAGGTCTCTTGCCGTTCGCCTCTTGCTTTCCCAGACAGATTTCATACATCCGTAAGATCGTTGGATTTATCCCCCATTAAGCTGACGACAGAGGAAGGCTAAGCGCATTGCCGTGCTGGTCTTCCTCGCCCAACAATACCTGTCATGTTGTGGTGGTGAACTACCTCTCCTGAGCCGGATTATATTCGGCAGGGTGGAGGTTATGTCGATGGGGTATCGGGATCGCTTCCACCCGTTACTTCCCCGCCACAATCTGAACACTGGATCAGCCTACATGCGATTGTAGAAGTACCCCCGTAGTCTTTATCGACTGCGCTTCCATCGAGCGGCTGTTTTCCCATGCGTTGAACAGCCGCCTTCCGCTTCTAAGCCTGACAATCAGGCGGCTGCGAGATTGATCGCGCTCAGCAGGGCTTCCGCCAATTGATCAGTATCATGGGGTTTTCTGAGCGCGGGTACGTTCTCGAACGCACTGGCCAACATGTCCAAATCATATCCGGTGATGAAGACAAACGGGATTCGCTCTCGTTGCAGCTTCGTGGCGCTGGTGAAATCAGGTCCGTGACCAAGATTGATATCGACCACAGCTGCTGTGAAATGCCAGTTCGACAATTCTTTTAGAGCGTCCCGCTGGTTTGAGACAGCGACAACAGTTGCGCCACGCTCAATCAACTCGTCAACGATTGATGCGCTTATGAGGTAGTCATCTTCGATCACCAGAATATGGTGACCATTCAATCTGTCCATGATGCCGCCCCCGCATGAAGCCGCACTTTAGACTATTCCAAGGTTGCATGCGGCTCGGTACGGTAATGGACAAAAGTTGTAGGTGTAACGAACTCAATCGCCGCGATCTGGCTGTATGTTCGGTGGATATCCGCGCTTTATTCTGCGGATGTTCGCTCCTCGTTGGCTAGATCATCGATTATTTCCAAAATCCGAATAAAAAAGACCCGACCGTTTCCAGCCGGGTCAGTCAGGGACGCCACATCTCTGAAATGTTGGATTAGCCTGCGAGCGGCATCGGGGCAAGCATGGCTTTCAGCTCGTGCGCCGATCTAAAGCCTGATAGCCACAGGTTGATGAGATCGTGTGCGACCGATTCGGCGTGCTTAGCCTTAGGGTCGATGTGCTGATCGCGGCATATCTCATCCAAGACCGCGCGTAACAGTGTCAAATCGGTCGGTTCAAGCGCTTCATGCGCCTCGTGCGTGGTAAAATTCATTTGCAGCCCCCATTGTCTTGGATGCTAACCGCGATTAGCGGGCACGAACAGATGCGAGATTTCGCAAGTACCCCTGTACCGCATCCGATTGACAGCCTGATGAAACAAGTACAAATAGGGAACATGGACGTCAAGATCGCATCGTTGACAGGCTGCGCGAGATCGGCGCTGAAGTCGGTAAGGCCGTCGTGATTTACAAAACCGGTGTTCCACTTGTTGCGGCTGGCTATGATCAGCGAGATCGTCAACGAACTGTACAGTCTTGAAAGAGACGGCGTGATCGAACTGATGATGCCCAATGCCTTGAGACTGCTTAAGCTGATCAGATAGGCCCGAACTGCTCCTTCAATGCATGCCCGGCTGTCGTAAGCCGATATCGCGCTCGACGATGCAATTCGCCGTCCCGTTCAACAAGCCCATCAGCTATGGCGGTGTTCGCTGTCTTCAGTCCGACCTTTGGTGGGAGGGGGCGAAACGACCATCTGTTGAGCGAACAAATCAAGATACGGGTTCTGCTGTATGTCATGCGGTCCGTGTGAGTGGATGAAACGAAAGAACCCCCGCCGCATGGGCTAACGGCAGGGGTCTTTGACAATCGCTCTGTCCGGGTGGAGAACCGTCCAGCAATCGTCTAACCGGCAAATATGGCGATTGTTCCACAACGCTCTTTTGGACTTCCCGCGCCGCTAGATCGAGGAAATCATAAATAAAAAGTGGTGTTTGACGGAGGTAAGAATGAGCTGATCGCGGCGCTGGTACTAAATTAATAGTTGTATGGGGCTCGCGGCGACGGTGAGCGTTGCGTTCGCGCTCTTCGGCGTAGTGACCATGATGGCAATCCTAATGATAGCTCTGTCGAATTATCCTGGGATTGGTTTCTGGGACTAAAAACAGGACTGCACGAATGCGAGCCCTTTTGTTGTTTTAGATGAACCTAGAGATATCATCCCAAAGCCTCTTGCGATCATCGATATGATCACCGGCGGTTTTAAAATGTCGGTGTTGCTTTAGATCAGAAATCAAAACATCATACGTTGAGGAGGATTCGTCTCGTAGTTTGTTATTGGTGATTGATTTTTTATATGAATACTCACGCATTTAAGCAGGTAGTCTCCTAACTTTCACTTTCTTTGGTTGCTTGAACTTACGGGTTTGGATCGCTTGAGCTTCAGGCAAAGCCCCTCAAAGGGACGTCTCGCTTATTTTCTAATGTATAGCCCTCACCATAGTGCATCATCATGCCTTTCGATGAATGCCCCATGATCGAGTTCTTCAGCGTGTCTTGACATCCCGACCTTCGCAACAGATCGGCCATTCGATGTCGACAAACGTAGAATGTCCTATCCTTTACGACCGTCTTCATGATCACGTCTGATAGCCTTGAAGGCTCTTGCGAACCATTGTCTTGGCAAAACTCATCAAAGGATGGCGGAGTGGGTGGAACTCGGACCTATGGTAGTCTCGTAGGTGGGGGACGCTAAATTATGAGTGTCCGCGTTGGGCGGGTTGTCCGGGTCGGCATTGTGTCAATCGTGGATTCGTCGCCCTGTTTCACACCTCCTCATATTTGCGGGTTGCAAGCGCATGCCGACCCCGCATAGATTCGAGTCTGTAGCAGGTAACAAACATTTAGGGCCTGAACCCGTGCGGGTGTAAGCAGGCGGAGAAGTAGCAAATCGTCTTCGACCGTGTTTTAATAACACTTTCAGATCAGTCTCGAAAAATTCGCGCCCACCTATGATGAAAACCTCATTGGATCATATGCCGCCGCAAAAGCAGCGAGAACTTGCTCGCGTGCTGGAGATCATCCATGAGGAATTTGCCGATGCGCTGAAAGATGGAACGGCCGAATTTAAAAAGCGCGGACGGATCCTTAAGATCATCCTTTTCGGTTCCTATGCCAAGGGCGGCTGGGTCGACGAACCCTTCACGATGAAAGGTTACCGCTCAGACTTCGACCTTCTGATCATCGTCAACAATCGCAAGCTCTGCGACTTCGCCACTTACTGGTACAAGGCGGCTGACCGGCTGATCCATGACAAGGCGATCAAGACGCCGGTAAGCTTCATCGTCCACTCCCGGCGTGAGGTGAATACCTATCTGAAAGAGGGGCAATACTTCTTCTCCGACATCCGAAAGGAAGGCGTGGTCCTCTACGAACTCGATGACGAGCAACTTCCAGAGCCGGTACCGCTAACACAGGAAGAACGGTTTACAGCGGCGCAAGATCACTTCAATCAACGCTTCCGCGCGGCGACGCGGTTCCTCGACATGGCACGCCTTGCAACTCAGCGAAGCTATGTGGAAAATGCCGCTTTCGAACTTCACCAAGCGCTAGAGCAAGCTTACTCGTGTGTCCTCTTGACCATGACCAACTACGGACCGCCGTCGCACAATATCAAGTTTCTTCGGTCGCTGGCGGAGGAGCAGGATCGTCATCTGACAGAAGCCTTTCCGCGTGACCAGCATCGCGAACGAGCCTGGTTTAACACGCTAAACGAGGCTTATGTGAAAGCACGTTATTCGAAGCATTACGAGATCAGCGACGAAGCACTCGTTTGGCTCGCCGAACGGACGCAAATGCTGCTTGATCTGGTAAAGGCCTCATGCGAGGAACATCTCGATGGTTTGAAGCAAGATCTGCTATAAACTCGATCAGCCAACGACACCTGCTTCCTGCGAAGCCTCACGTGAACCGACTGCATCGGTCAGATCAGATGGTTCCTCGAGGCCATCGACGAGGCCTGAATGAGATTGACGGCATCAAGCTTTGCGCGGGCCTCGTCCAGATGAAACCGGACGGACTGCTTCGTGATCTCAAGGATCTCAGCAATCTCGTCCATCGTCTTGCCTTCCGACGACCATTTTAGGCAAAGGGCTTGTCGTTGCGAGAGCTTCGGCGTCGCCGTCATCGTCGGAGCTGCTCGAATAAAAGTGATCTGCGCGTGCAGGAGCGTTGCCGCCGTCGAGGCGCGGATCGGATCCGATGTATCAACCTCAACATTGCGGAGGGCCGAGGCGAAACTGAGGACGGCGGTCCTGCCAAACCCGACTGCAACTGGTATGGAGACCCCGGACGAGATTCCGAAACCGGTCGCCTCATCAAGGAAATTGGCCTGGTCGCGCGGAGCTTTCTGATGAATAGTATCGGCTGACCAGGAAAAAGACGCGCTTCCGTTTTAGCCATGCGCACGATCGGATCGATCAGATGGTAATGTCTTTGGAAATAGCGACGCTGCCATCGCCCTGGATAAGAGGAAAGCGCGAAGCTGCTCTTACCAGCGAGAAGCAGGTAGGCAAAATGATCGTAGCCCCATTTGCGGGCGCTCGTGCGCAGCATTCGCAAAAGATTCGCTTCATCGGCCGCGAGTGGCACGGCGTCAATCAGGCTGTCGAGGCGGCTGGGCTTCATTCCACAAAACTCCTAGCGGCTGCATGACATGCACGTGGCGGGAGTTCGATGTCTCGCCTGGAGTCAACATAAGGCGGATCCGGCAATCCAAGCTATCGGGCAATTTCAGGGGTTATTTGCCGTTGGTGCTCTATTCCATCGCATTTGCTTGAGACTTTAGTATGAGAGCCGATCACCCGGCGGCGACTTCCTTAACAAGATCATCCTTTTGCCACGGAGCAGGACGTTATCCGACCCCCATGCAGACATACTTTATCGACAAGTAGTCTTCGACCCCGTGTCTTGAGCCTTCCCGTCCCAGGCCCGACTGCTTCACGCCGCCGAACGGCGCCGCCTCGCTTGAGATGACTCCCGTGTTCACCCCAACCATCCCGCATTGAAGCGCCTCTGCGACGAGCCAGATTTTGGCGATGTCGGTGGAGAAGAAATAGGCCGCAAGACCGAATTCGGTGTCGTTTGCCATGTGAATGACGTCATCCATGGTATCAAACCGAAACAGGGCTGCTACTGGCCCAAACGTTTCTTCCGTCGAGATCTTCATATTGCTCGTTGCTGCCGACAGGACTGTCGGAGCAAAAAACGTGCCCTCGCCATCGATCCGCCGGCCACCGGCAAGCAGCGTGGCGCCTTTTTCGAGTGCGTCGGCGATATGAAGCTCGACCTTCGCAATGGCGCGATCATCGATCATAGGCCCGACCATGACATCTGGCGTGAAGCCGTGGCCGACCGTCATCGTACGCACTCGCGCAGCAAGCTTTTCAGCGAAATCGTCATAAATGCCAGTCTGCACATAAATTCGGTTGGCGCAGACGCAAGTCTGCCCCGCGTTGCGATATTTGGAGGCGATGGTGCCCTCCACCGCAAGGTCAAGATCGGCGTCGTCGAAGACGATCAGCGGCGCGTTGCCGCCGAGTTCGAGACTGACCTTCTTGATCTGATCCGCGCACTGCCGCATCAGCAAGCGCCCAACCTGGGTCGAGCCGGTGAAGCTGATCTTACGGACTTTGGTGTTGCTGCAAAATTCTCGACCGATCCCTGGTCCATCCTGACCGATGACGACGTTGAAGACGCCGGGAGGAATGCCTGCCTGTTGTGAAAGTTTTGCAAGCGCGAGGGCCGATAGCGGCGTCAATTCAGAAGGCTTGCAAACGACCGTGCAGCCGACGGCGAGCGCCGGCGCCACCTTGCGTGTGATCATAGCCGCGGGAAAATTCCAAGGCGTGATGGCGCCGACGACGCCGACCGGTTGCCGCATTACCATGAGGCGACGATCCACCGTCGGTGCGGGGATAGTTTCACCATAGATACGTTTCGCCTCTTCCCCGAACCATTCGACATAAGAGGCCGCATAAGCAATTTCCCCGCGTGCCTCCGCCAGCGGCTTGCCCATTTCCACCGTCAAAATCGCGGCGAGGTCATCGATGTGGTCGCAGATCAGTTGGAACCAGCGGTGCAGGATAGCGCTGCGATCCTTTGCCGGTCTGGACGCCCAAAGCGCCTGGGCTGTGTGTGCGGCATCAATCGCGCGGCGGGTGTCGCAGACGCCCATGTCCGGCAGGTGGGCAATAGTATCGCCGGTTGCGGGATCTCGAACCTCGAATGTCGTGGTCGCGGCGCCATGGGTCCATTGACCATCGATGAAGCCGGTATCGGCAAGAAGTGGGGAGGCCGGGTCAATATGCCTCGCCAAAGCCGTGGTGAACGTCATGCGGGTCCGCTCCGTGTCTGTAGAAAGATGTAGCGCCGTAACCGGCCCACGGATGTGAGCCGGCGCATTTGGGGATTGTCGCGTCTATGCACCGACCCGGTCAGGCAATGCGTGGCCTCCTGTCGTGCCGCGATGATGGACCCGGCACGTGATGGCCGGGACTGTGATATTGTGTTCGGGCCAGAACTTGGCCCTTTTCCATGGCAAGACGCCCGGTTGGTAATGACTGATTCCGGGCGTTGCCACCCGCAAGGGCGTACCCAAGCCGGCGAAGTTCAGCTTGAAATGAAAGCCGGATTTGACGACCACGAAATCTTGGTCGCCCAGGTCGACCCCTGGCTGGTGAATGCTGCAGGATCGTGGGTGAAACCCGGAAGACTGGTCAACAAAACGGTCAAACGGTCTTCGACGGTAACGATGGCGGTATTGCCCATCGTCGTCTTATCGCCGCCTCCAAATGGCCCGGCGATCACGAAACGTCCGGTTCCAACTGCCTTGACGGTGCCACGGATTGCGAGCGGACAAAAGCCGGGCGTGGCCCTACCCCCGATATCCAGGTTGACCTCGGTGCCGATGCCGGCGAGACGAGCCGCGCGCACGCTCTGGGCATCTGTCACCGGGATCGCGCCACGAAGATTACCGCCGCGAGCGAGTGCATGCGAAAGGATTGCAGTGCTGTCCCCTGGCGCACCTCCCAGCACGCGGTCGCCGACATCGGCGAGAATATAGGGGCCGGCGTCCCGCCTGGCGGACACGAGGTCAAGCGCCTCGTCGATCGATGGCAGCTCGTCTTTGAAGAATTCGCGCCATTCCCAAAACTGTGAAGCGATCTCGCTCGCCGCACTGACTGCACGAGCGCAGCGGCCGTGCGAGACGACGACCACCGCCTGTCCCATGCCGAAGTCGTCGCTATAGGGAAATACGTTGAACAGCGAAATGTCCCGGATTCCTTCGTTGGCGCGCGTGATCTCTCGCGCCTTGGAATGCAGCTGCGCGAGCGGGCCGCAGAGCGTATCGGCGGCCCCCGGAAGAATCATGGGAACTCTAGCCACGCTCATGACGGGATCAAGTTCCCTCGCAGTGTCGCGACGAGAAGATCGACCAGCCTCTCACCGCACTCTACCACGTCGGAATGGGGGTTTTGCTTGCACGCAATGCAGATATCGGCCGCCTCCAGCATGGCATCCGACAAATGGGCGTGGAGATCGAGCCCGATGGCGATAGGCATGGCTGGTCCGACAGCACTGCGCAGGTGCGTGAGAAGATCTCCTTCCGCATCGGGCAGCTGCGTTGTCGCCATGGCTCCGTGCAACTCGAGGGCGATAGCGTCGAATTCCTTTTGCCTTGCGATGGCGATGAGCTCGTCTCGGACGGATAGGTAGAAATTGTGGTCGACGAGGCCGCCCGGTGGGGCGCTGATGGAGACGGACGCTATGACCTCCAACCCTTGTGCCACCGCCCTGGTTATGATGCCACCGAGTGTCGTGCCGTTCTTGTCGGCGTTCTGTAGCATCGTATCGCCGTGAAGTTTGCTGAAATGTTCGGCGCCGGTTACAGATGGGCTGAATGCATGGGACTCGTGATATATGCGGCCGATCAGGAGGCGCCTTTTACGGAACTGTGATACCATCTCACCCTGGATACCGGATGCTGCAGATGACGTCATGGGGTTGAAACCTCGGCTTCGGGTTTGCGGGGAAAGCGACAGGCGGCATGGGTATCAGCGCGGGCGGTTCCTTTTTGCGAGCTCGATCGCGCTCATCAGGATCACGGAGACAATCATCAAGACCGTTGATACGGCTGCAATCACCGGAGTGAGATTGAAGTCGATGTCCTCGAACATCTTCCGCGTGATGGTCTTGCCCTCGAGACCTGAGATGAAGAAAGCCACCGTCGCCTCGTCGAAGGACGCGAGGAAGGCAAACACCGCGCCGCCCATCACGCCGGGAACGATGTTCGGCAATACGACGTGGAAAAAGGCCTGGATACGGTTGGCCCCGCAATTGAGCGCGGCAAGTTCCAGGTCGACATTGAAACGCTGCAGCGAAGCAGTGATCGTGATCACGACGTATGGAACCGACAACATCGTATTGGCGATGACGAAGCCATAGAAATTCCCTGTCAGACCAATTGGAGCAAAGAACAAGTAGAGCGCGACGGCAATCACGATGTGCGGAACGATCAGTGGCGCCATGATCACGGCTTGGATCATTTCCTTGCCGGGGAAACTGCCGCGCACCAAAGCGATCGCCGCGGCCGTACCGATCACGGTCGCAGTGATCGTGGTCGTTATGGCAATACGCAGACTGAACCAGGTGGCCGCCATCCAGTCGGCATCGGCAAAATATTCCCGATACCAAGCAAGCGTCAGTCCACGTGGGGAAACTCCAGATAAGATGCTGTGCCGAACGACATGGGAATGATGATCACCGTCGGTAGGAGCAGGAAGGCGAGAACCGCGATAAGCCCCAGAGCTCCCGTAATCTTCGGCAAGTTCACCCTGAACGCCGGCACCTTTTCAATCGTATCGGTTGTGATGGACATATTTCGGTCAAGCAAGCTGGAACCCTTTGCTGAGTGAGAGGACGCGGCGAAAGGCCACCACGACCATGAGGGTTGCGACGAGAAGCACCACGGACAGAGCGCCGGCGAATGGCCAGTTCAGAAGTTCCGTCGTCTGCTGTCCGATCAGGATGGAGATCATCAGCGTGCCGGGACCACCCACCAGGGCCGGCGTGATGTAGAAACCGAGCGCCAGGATGAATGTGATCAGCGTCCCCGCAGCAACACCAGGCAGGCTTAGCGGCAGGGTGATCTTGAAGAACGCCGTGATCAGATCTGCGCCGAGGTTGCGCGCTGCTCGGACATAATCGTCGGGTATCGCGCGCAGCACCGAGAAGATGGGGAGGATCATGAAGGGCAGGAGCACATGTGTCATGGCGACGATGACGGCCGCTTCCGTATAAAGAAGCTTCAATGGCGCCTCCGCCAGTCCGACCTCACTGAGCGCGGTGTTGACCACGCCCTTGCGCTGCAAAAGCGTGATCCAGGCATAGGAGCGGATCAGCGCGCTCGTCCAAAGCGGGATAAGCACGCAGGCGGTGATAACGGTTGCGGCCCTGCCCTTCAGGCATGCCATCGCGTAGGCGACAGGATAGCCGAGTGCGAACGCGCCGATGGTGACGATGAGCGCGATCTTGAAAGTTCGCCAGAGCACGGCGAGATAGAGAGGTTCCTCGGTGAGGCGTCGATAGTGTTCGAGCGTGAATTCCGGCGCAAAGACACTGCCAAGCATGAGCTTGGAAAGAGGGTAGAGAAAAGCAAACGCAATCAGAACCAAGACGGGTGAGAGGAGCGCAAAGGAGAGGGCAGGGCCATATTGCCGCGCTGATGGGGAAGCGAACAGCAAATGCGCTTTCACGGACGAGCGAGGGGTCAAGATCAAGCCCTCGCATCCGAAAACAGGTGGAAGGCGCCGTGAGGGATCGACAAGGCCACGGCATCCCCCTCGACCGGCTGCCAGGCGTCTATACCTGCAGGAGACTGGATATGGACCAGTTCCCCAGCGGACAGCCGGACGAGGAAGGTTCGAAATGAACCGACAAAGATGACATTCTCTACCACGCCTCCGAGTGGCGAAGATGGAGCCGGCGGGACGAGTTTGATCAGTTCCGGTCGCACGGCGATCCGGATATGTTCAGCCGCAGCGGCCTTGATCGTGCGGCGTTGCGGAAGGCGTATGATCTCACCGCCATTGAGTTCCAGATCGCACTCGCCCGACCCGCGTACTGTGCAGCGCCCGTCGAGAAAGTTTGTCTTGCCGATGAAGTCGGCGACGAAGGGCGTTGCTGGCCGGTCGTAAAGGTCGGTCGGCGTGCCGACCTGTTCCAGCCGACCACTACGCATGACGGCTATTCGATCCGACATGGTCAACGCCTCTTCCTGATCGTGGGTGACGTAAATGACGGTCACGCCGAGCCGCTGCTGCAGGCTTTTGATTTCGATCTGCATCTGCTCACGCAGCTTCTTGTCGAGCGCCCCAAGCGGCTCGTCCATCAGCAAGACCGGGGGCTCGAACACCAGGGCGCGGGCAACTGCGACCCGCTGCTGCTGCCCCCAGACAACTCGCTGGGCATGCGCTGTCCGTAGTTTTCCAATTGTACCAGTGCGAGGGCGTTTGCGACCCGATTCCGGATCGACTTCGTGTCAACTTTGCGCATGCGCAGCGGGAAAGCGATATTCTCCGCTACGGTCATATGAGGAAACAATGCATACCGTTGAAACACCATTCCGATGCCGCGGCGATTCGGCGCTACATAAGTCATGTCTCGATCACCGATCAAGATCCTGCCTCCGGTCGGCAATTCGAAGCCGGCGATCATCATCAGCAAAGTCGTCTTACCCGAGCCGGAGGGGCCGAGAAGTGAAACAAATTCTCCCGGCCGAACGTCGAGGGAGACTTGGTCTACGGCTTGTACCGAAGCATAGCGCTTCTCGATGCCTCGGAAAGAAATGCTCGCGCCATTCATGATCAACCCCTCTTATCTTTGATATTTCCGCCGCCCGTCGGGCGCGTCTGCGACACAGAATCCGGAGCTTATCGGGCCGGTCAGGCATGCGAGATATCTTCCTCACGGGAAGGAGCTTGACCGCCATGTCTCGCTCGCAACGCTCCGCCAAATCTGCCTGCTTCGGGAGACCCAAGTCATTTATGAAATTTGGTGTAACAAAAATTTTATGAACCTGTCAAGTTTGGGGGCACGCTCCGAACGAGACCGACGAGAGTTCGCAAAGTGATTGAAAATCGGCGGCCAGATTTCGGATTGACCGCTTGAATTCGGGTCGGCCAGCGCTTATTCGAATTGTGATGTCTGCTACACCAAACGACGAAGATTCGGCGTTGACCGCCACTCGGACCTTGTCGCCGATCGAGCGCCAGGTCAGTCTCGGCGAGCGCGCCTATTTGCAGTTGAAAGAGCTTCTGATGAGTGGCGGCATGCGCGTCGGTACCAAGCTGACCGTGCGCTATGTTGCCGATGAGTTCGGCATCAGTACAACGCCGGCTCGTGACGCAATCACACGCCTCATCGGCGAGGGCGGCTTCGTTAATTTGGGGCCGAAGACGGTCATAGTCCCCTATCTGACAATGGCGGATCTCGAAGAAATCACTGCAATGCGGCTATCCCTGGAGGGGCTTGCCGCCGAACGGGCAGTCGAGCACATCATTCCCTCGGATATCGCGGCGCTTGAGCAGATTCAGGAGCGCCTAAATGCCGGACTGGATGCAGCGCGCTACGGCGATGTGCTTGATGCCAATCGCGAGTTTCATTTCCTGCTCTATCGCCGGTCAAGCATGCGGCGCCTTGTTGCCGTGATTGAATCCCTTTGGGTGCGGATCGGCCCTTCGCTCAACGAGCTCTACCCCGAATTCGCGCAATCGCGAACAGGCGTGCTGAACCACTCTTACGCGCTGAAGGGCTTGCAGGATCGTGACTCGGCCGCCGTTCGCGCAGCGATCGAGAGCGATATCCGCGGTGGCTTCCGAAGGCTGCAGTCGTTCGTATCTGCATCGACACCTAAGGAAGACTGACTGAAAATATCCGACATCAGTGTCGTTTGTCGTCAACTAACCGGCGTTTTGGCCGAAAATCTTCTTAAATGACCTTAAAAAGCCAGCATTAAGAGCGTGCTGCACCGTGCTGTCGGCGTTTGAAGTTTTTTGTTGCATCAAATATCAAAATCTGTTGTCCTTGCCGCAGTCACTGGAGAGCGGGTAGACAAGGGAGGCACGCGTGAGTTCACTGACCGCAGCAATCGGCGAAAATTCGATTGAACCGGCTAAGGCAAGAAGGACGTCGGGCATGGCGCCGGGACAGGCGTCGCACGCACTTTTCACTCGGGCACGAGAGCTATTTCCGGATGGCACCGCCCGGATCACGATCGACAGAGATCCCATACCGCGGTACCTCGCCTGTGGTGAAGGCGCTTACGTGGTCGACGTCGACGGCAATCGCTTCCTCGACCTGAACGGCAATTTCACCACACTCATTCACGGCCACGGTTTTCTTCCGGTGGTCGAGGCCGTCACGCAGCAATTGCGATCCGGCAGCTGCTTTGCCAATCCAACCGAGGCAGAAATCGGCCTCGCATCTCTCCTTCGAGCACGCCTGCAGCGGCTTGAGCATCTCCGCTTCGTAAATTCTGGCACCGAGGCGGTTATGTTTGCGATCAAGGCGGCGCGTGCCTTTACCGGTCGCCCGGCCATCGCCAAGATCGAGGGCGCTTATCACGGCGCCTATGACTGGGCCGAGGTTGCACAGGGCGGGACAAGGGAGACCTGGGGGATCCGGATGCTCCTGCTTCAGTCCCGACATATCGCGGCATGCCGGGCTCGGTATCGGATGACGTTGTCGCCTTGCGCTTCAACGATGCTGACGGTGCTCGACGACGACTGACCGAGCACGCGGGACGGCTCGCTGCGATCCTCGTCGATCCCATGCCGAGCCGGGCCGGGCTTCTAGTGCCGACCCCAGAGTTCATACAAGCGATACAAGAAACGGCGCGCGCCCATGGGATTCTCGTGATCAGCGATGAAGTGTTAAATTTCCGGCAAGGTTTCGCGGGCGCCTCCGTACGTTACGGGCTTGAACCGGATCTCATCACCCTGGGAAAGATCATCGGCGGCGGTTTCCCTGTTGGTGCTGTTGGTGGGCGCGGCGACGTCATGGAGGTGTTCGACGCGAGCCGTGGCAAGCCGCCGCTCCCTCAAGGCGGCACTTTCTCGGCCAACCCGATTTCCATGGTCGCAGGTCAGGCAGCCATGATTGCTCTCGACCCGGCGGCCTTTGACAGACTGGAGGCGTTGGGATCGCGATTAAGGACGCGGCTGGGAGAGGTCGCGGACCAACGCGGAGCTGCATTTTGCGTTACGGGGGCAGCGTCCCTGTTTCGCATACATCCGCGCCGCCTACCACCTGGCGATTTTCGAGAGGCATGCTGGACGCAGCAAGAGGCGGCGACCATGCAGGCGTTGAAGCAATTCTTCCGTGACCGAGGCATCATTTTACCCCATGGAGCCGCGGCCTGCATCTCGACCCCAGTCACCGAAACAGACATCGACATCGTGGTAGACGTCTTCGACGCCTTCCTAACCGGTGGTAAAATAAAAGGGAAGCTCCGTGATGTCCCAGAAACACCAGCAGACCGTCGCTGAACGGATCGCGGAAGCGCTCGACCGCCACGGCGTCGAATTCATCTTCGCCCAGAGCCTGCCGTCGGCGGTCATCCTGGCGGCCGAAGCCATCGGGATCAGGCAAATTGCCTACCGCCAGGAGAATATGGGCGGCACGATGGCCGATGGCTATGCGCGGATATCGGGACGTGTCGGCGTTGTCGCCGCCCAGAACGGGCCGGCTGCGACACTCCTGGTTGCGCCACTTGCCGAAGCTCTGAAGGCCAGTGTGCCAATCGTCGCGCTCGTTCAAGAGGTCGAGCGCCCGCATTTCGACCGCAACGCGTTTCAGGAGCTCGACCATATCGGTCTTTTTCAGTCCAGCGTGAAATGGGTGAAACGTCTCCTGACCGCGGACCGGGTCGACGACTATATCGATGCCGCCTTCAGTGCTGCGGCCAGCGGCAGGCCCGGGCCAGCGGTACTTCTGCTGCCCGCCGATCTCCTGCGCGAGCCCGTGCTTTCGGCTCCGCATCGACGCCGTGCAAACTTGGGACGCTGGCCGCTTGACCGTCCAAGACCCGACAACGGGGGATTGCTGCTGCGGCGGCGGCGCTGGCAAAGGCGCGTCAGCCTGTCATCATGGCAGGTGGTGGGGTTCTGTCGAGCGACGCCGCCCCTGCGCTGGCACGACTGCAGGACGACGCGCATCTTCCGGTGCTGACAACCAATATGGGAAAGGGTGCAGTCGACGAAGGCCATCCGCTTTCAATGGGCGTGCTGGGCGCGCTTAACGGGCCGGGCTCACTTGGCGCGCAGACAAAGCACTATCTAAAGGAATGCGATGTCATACTGCTGGTCGGCACGCGAACGAACCAAAACGGCACGGACAGTTGGCGCCTGCTCGCACCGACATCCGAGATCTACCATATCGACGTGGATCCGTTGGAAATCGGCCGCAATTACGAAGCCCATCGCCTCCTGGGCGACGCCCGAGAGGCGCTGACGGCGCTCGCCGAAGCGATGATGCAATGTGATCTTGCGCAGCGCGCAAGCGCGCGAAAGCCGCTCGAAACCGCAATCGCCGGCATGCGTCGCGCATTCGAAGAAGAGCGACAGCGACTGCTCGACCGCCATGTAGGCGCAACGCGACCCGAGCGGGTCATGCTTGACCTTCAATCGTGCCTGACACCGGACTCGGTGGTGGTTGCGGATGCAAGTTACTCATCGATGTGGGTAACAGGACAGTTGACGGCATTGGCACCCGGACAGAGGTTCCTTACTCCCAGGGGACTGGCCGGTCTTGGCTGGGGCGTGCCACTTGGAATGGGTGCAAAGCTCGCCAGGCCGGCAGATCCGGTTGTCGCGATCGTGGGCGATGGTGGTTTTGCTCATTCCTGGGCGGAGCTTGAGACCATGGTGCGTCAGGACATTCCCGTGATCGTGATCGTACTGAACAACGGCGTTCTCGGCTTTCAGAAAGATGCCGAGATGACGCGCTTCGCGACATACACGACTGCTTGCCATTTCGCTCCGGTCGATCATGCAGCGATCGCTGCCGCCTGCGGTTGCGCATCCGAAAGGGTGACCGAAGCGACAAGGTTCCTGCCTGCACTTCAACGCGCATTGGCATCGGGTCGCCCATTCCTGATTGATGTCATCATCGATCAGGACGCTCGCCCGCCTCTTTCCTTGTTCACATCCGTGCCCGACAACGTCGAGACGGCGTTCGAGGAGGTTGTGGCCTGACCGGTCAGTCAGATCCGGCGGTTGGTGCCAATCGCCCCGCTCGGTATCTCAGGTGTTCGCTTCGCCCGGTCGAATGACTGGCGAAGAAAGCAATAGCAGGAATGTGAGACGCAACAACCAAACGGAGGGATCTGAAATGCATGGCTTCAATCTGCGGGGAGCTCTGGCAGGGTTTGCTTATGCTGCACTCCTTGGACTAGCCGCTGGCCAGGCTCTTGGCCAAGATGGCGGCACCCTGGTCATCGGGACGACCGGCGGCGATTATGAGCGCAATATGCGCGAGCACGTCCTTGAGCCGTTTTCAAAGGAGACGGGGATCAAGGTGATAACCGTCAGCGGCGGGATCGGCGAACGATGGGCGAAGGTCAAGGCCATGTCCGACCTCGGACGGCTCGAATGGGATATGATGGAGGCCGATACCGGCGATGTCTGGGTTCCCGATCTCAATAGCATGATGTACGACCTTGGCGAGAGCTGTGAGAAGGTGCCGAAAGCGAAGTCGGACGGGGTTGGTGACACCTGCAATCGGTTTGGAATCGTCCCGGTCTATGGTGCAACCTTGCTGACCACCAATGACGCAATGTTCACGGACAGTCCCGCTCCGTCGAGCTGGAGCGAATTCTTCGACACGAAGGCGTTCCCCGGCCCACGTTCATTGCCGGACTTCAGCTCGCCCTGGCGTGTTTTGATAGGGGCCCTGCTTGCCGACGGCGTTGCGGCCGACAGCTTGTTCCCACTCGATCTCGATCGCGCCTTTAAGAAGCTCGACGCGATCCGCCCCCATGTTGCGCTCTGGTGGAAGACTGGCGACCAGATTCAACGCGCCATACGCGACGAGGAGGTTGCTTCCACCCTGACCTGGAACACCCGGATCGAATTCCTGCGTAAGGAGGGATCCCGCTTCGACGCATCTGGCAAGGGTCTACACTCAACGTCGCCCACTGGGTTGTCTTCAAGAAGGCGCCTAGTTCCCAAAACGCCCTCCGTTTTCTCAACTGGTATTTTGATCATCCCGAAATACAGGTCGCGTTCGCACGGTCGATTGCAGCCGCGCCGACGAGTAGATCGGCCCTTGCTCTCTTGCCGGCGAACGAACAAAAGGAAAGCCCGACCTATCCCGATAATCTTTCAGGTGTCGTCACGGTCGACTACAAGTGGCTAGGGCAAAATCAGCGGGACATTGCCGAGCGTTGGAAAAGCTGGATTGCCCAATAGGCAATAGGTGCGCCGGGGCGTTTTCGCGCCCGGCGCCGTTATCAGTCTCTTTGTCGAAACTTCACATCTTGGCTGTGGAGGGGAGCTTTTTCAGAAGACCGCAACGGGATTGGCAGCCATTTGAACGCTACCGCGAAACCGCGGAACGGCGAGGACAAACAGGAATTCGTAGACACCGCGTGTGACAATCGCCTGGGTGTTGACGTTTTCAAGAATGTAGATCCCGTTTCGCGGCAGAAGCAATTCATGCACCGGATATGCAAGCGTCGGATCCTCACTCGGAAGCACCTCCAGTGCAGCATTGTCAGCCCCGATCGCCACGATGCTTCGTTCGGCCAGATAGCGGGCACCGTCGACGCCTAGACCAGGAGATCGTTGGACATAGTCCTGCCCAGCGTAGGCCATCGCGGAGAGCCACCCCGTGTGCAGAAGAACAATGTCACCGGCGGCGATCTCCAGGTCCTGAGACTTGCAGGCCGCCGCAATCTCCCGGCTGTTGATCGCCTGTCCTGGCTCGAGGAACGGGATGTCGAGCAGGTGTGGAAAATCGAGCACGAGACCACGACCAATCAGCGGGGAATACCTTCGGTGCCCAGTTCCAACAGGCCGTCCCTGCGAACGATCTCTTCGGCTTTGAGGCCATTGTAAAACACATTGTCGACGCCGATGTGGCCCAATCCGTCAATATGGGTGCCTATGCCGCAGCTGGTGATCAGCATGTCATCATTTCCGCAGAGGCAGTTGCGTCCCTTCGTCGAGCGAGGACTGCCACTTGACTGAGTAACTATGACCTGACTGGAGCGCGGATGGAACGTCGGGCTGTCGGGCCCGACATCAACCGCAAGCGAAACCGCCGTGCCGGACTGAACAAGCGAGATGGCTCGCAGGATAGTTTCCGGACGGATGTTGTTTGCAGCACCGATCCGGTCAGAACGACCGTAACGGGATTGCGTCCATTCCACCTTGTCGAGATCCATGAGCCATCCTCAAATCGGGATAATACGGATGATATAGTCGACAATCGCTAAATATAAATCAAGCAAAATATTGCATAAGCAATTGTTTTCGCGAAGTTTTTTGCTTTGCGAGGCCAGCGCCGCATGTTGTCCGCGGTTCAACCAAGCCGCCCACCGCCGACCCGCAGATAGGCACCCGTCACATAACTTGCGCGGTCCGACATCAGCCATGCGATTGCCTCGGCGATCTCTTCCGGCTCTGCGAAGCGTCCAACTGGGATACCCTCGGCCATCTCGGCGACTACCATCGGATCGACGATCTCGGTCCTGGTCGCTCCTGGACTTACCGTGTTGACGCGAATGCCCTCCTCGCAACCTCCTGAGCGAGCGCTATGCCGAGGGCGTTGATTGCGCCTTTGGAAGTCGCATAGGCAACCCTGCCACCCGATGGCCTGCTCGGCAGGTCGGGACGGAAGACCGGGTTCACGGCCAAGGCGCCGCCGGTTTTCGACAGTCCAGACGAAATATTGACGATGACCCCGCCCGCGCCGCCGCCTGTCTTTGACATGCGCTTTACCGCCTCGTGTGCACATACCATGGTGCCGAGGACGTTGACGCCGATCACATCACGCATGATCGAAACATCTCCATCCGCGAAGCGCTTGCGCTCGCCGACGACCCCGGCATTGTTGACGAGGCCCGATATTGGCCCGAGACGCTCTTCGGTCATATCAAACATGCGCCGGACGTCGCCATCGACAGCAATGTCCGCCGGGATTGGCATTGCGCAACCGCCCCGGCGTTCGATCTCGTTTGCGAGCTCGTAAGCGGCTTCCTTGCGCGAGCGATAGTTTATCGCAATCGCCCAGCCGTCTCTTGCCAGCAAACGACAGGTCGCGGCGCCAATCCCCGACCCCCTCCGGTTACGATTGCTACTCTCGTCATGACCCCACTCCACCGTCTCCCTCTCGGGCAGTTCTATCGAAAACAACGCACTCGCTGGAATTCGTCTCGCTTCTGCGAACACGATCCGGCGTCAGCTCGAAATAGTACTTCAAGCGCCCGCGATGGGGTCGCGTATCGGTACGCTCCATGCCGAGCCTCTCCACAATCCTTATGCCGCGGTCATTGCGAGGCATAACCACGGCCACAAGCTTCGGTATTTTGAGCTCTTCGAATGCGTGGTTCGCTATCAATCGGCCTGCTTCGGTTGCAATCCCATGGCCGGTCGCGAATGATGCGTAGCAGTGCCCAAATTCGACCTGCGCGCCGTCGCAGAAGCGACGTAGTCCTGCGCGCCCTGCAACGAGACCGGTCCTTCGCTCACGAACCGTCCAAAAGCCGAAACCCTCCTGCCGCCAACCGTTCAGATAGATTTCGAGGCGCGCCGAAGTGTCGGCAATCGTTGGCGTCGCCCCTCAAACAGGTTGGCGACGATCAAGGGATCGCAGTGCAACGCGTGAAGTTCCTGCAGGTCACCTGGGCACACTGGTGAAAGAATAAGTCGATTTGACGAAAGAACCGTCATGAATAAGCTTCGCTTCGCTGTTCGGCGCTGTGCTGCGGCGCTGTTAGTTCGGCGGCAGAGATCTGCCACATCGTCACAGATATTGCCGCTGCGGCCCCAAGAATGAAAGTGAATGCGAGCATCGTGTTTGGCGCGATCCCGCCCTGCGAAAGGGCAAGCAGCACGCCGGCAATGGCCAATGCACTGACTATCTGCGCGGCGATCAGCAATGCGCGGTGACCGCCCAGCATAACGAGGAAACTGCTCGGCAGGGCAAAAATCATCAGCGAGACATAGGTCGCCGACTGGGCGAGTGCCACAAGATCAGCGCGGCTTGTCATCGAAGATAGCATCCAGACTGCGGAGAACTCGCAGATGAGCGCGGCGCAGAAAGACAAGACCGATGCGAACCAGGCGTATCGAAAGAGCGCTTTCGAGAAAACCTCGCGCATCGGGCCAATTCGCTGCTGCGCCGCAATGCCTGACATCTTTGGTCGCTCCGTGCCCCGCTGGATGTGCATTTCCATCCCGTCTTTCCGTTTGGGATCAACCTACCGATCGAGACCTCCCACTGTGTTGAACGGCACGCCAAGGTCTTCGATCGCTTCGCAAAGGACCTCAATTTCGCCTACCGTGTGAGTGGCTGTAGGGCAGATCCTCAAACCTGCCTGGCCCTGCGCGACAGTCGGAAAGAAGATCACCGATGTGTAGAAGCCGCGAGCAAGAAGGGTCGCGCATATCTCCATGGCCTTGAACTCGTCACCTACAATGAGCGTACGGATCGGGAGCCGGTCGCCGCGCTGCGTAGTGACGATGCGCTTGTCGAACTGAAAAATCCGCGCGGCCAGTTTCTGTTGCAGTTCTGCGAGCTCCTCCGTTTCGTGGAGAGCCGCAGATGCCATCGCCGCTCCAACCGCGGCGAGATTGGGAGAGGCGGAAAACGCGTGAGCCACCGCATACCGCCGGAATAGAGTTTCCTGCTCCTCTGTGCCAAGCATGAGCATCCCGCCAGAGGCACCGAAACCCTTGCCGAGCGAGGCAGCAATTATCGTCCGATCACCAAGCTCACCGTGCATTTGAGAACGGGCGAAGCCTTCGCCATGGGTTCCGAATAGCGAGATGCCATGCGCGTCATCGATGTATAGAAACAAGCCATATTTTTGCTGCAGCCAACGCAGATCGCCTATGGGCGCATGGCCTCCCATCGAATAGACGCCGTCACAGATATAGGCAACATCAGCCTGGCTCTTACAGATCTGCTCCAGGGCATCGAGATCATTGTGGGCTATTGTGCCGACGCGGGTTTCTTCCGCCACTATCGGCTTGTGGAAGGAAAGAGATATGTGCGCATTTTGGTCAAATATCATCGTCGGTCTACGCCCCAAAGTAAGCGAGCCCGACGCCAGGAGCGGCAAGGCCCCCATATTCGCAACCATGACGCTTGAATAAGTGATCGCTCGGACATCGAACAGCCGCGACAGTTCCGCCTCAAGATCCCTGATCCCGGCGAAATTGAGCCGTGTTCGTGCACAAGACCAGTGAAGCGAACCATAGCGGTTTATCGCCGCAACTGCGCCTGCGACGACCGATGGATGATTGTCAAGTCCGAGATAGGAGCAGCGAACGAAATCGACGACAATTGCACCGTCGCTATCGGGTGTGGAGAGGCGTACTTTTCTTCCCTCGCCCGATATACCGTGGATGGCCATCAGGCCGCGCTGATGTGCAGCATCGAAGTGTTGCCTCGTCTTCGCGATCATTGACGCTGTGTTACGAAACCTTTTGCCAAGCGCAGGATCCGATAATTGGATTGACGTCGTCATCTGCATCATCCCTTCTGCTGCCCGGCAGGGCCGCGACGAAATAGCGACGACAGAATATATATCTTATGATGCTTGGACTTATAATAAAACAAAATCGAAAGTTATTTAAAAGATTTGTTATATTCGCTAATAAAAATAATATATATCCAATATTGGTATGGCCGATGCGGGGCGACGCAGCGCTGTTGACGTCTAATACATCCTAGCTAAACAGTATTCTTCGCGCTGCCTCGATGAGTGATCGGTATACGTTCGGGTCGTGAGTAACAGGTCATATATATCGCATATATAACATGTCAGCTGGACTGTAGCGTGAGCCGCTGACCACTGAAGCAGTCTTGACACTGCGGTCGCGAACGGCAGCAACAAAGGCGATAATTCGTCGAAGATCGGACATATTAGAACCTGAACCCTGGGGCGTCCGTTTGTCTGCAAAGGCAGAGGCGTCACTCAAAAAAGCATCACCTTGCCGCTGACGAAATCCGGTCGCTGACTGGGCTGCGGATGGTTCTTCATTCGTGCGAAATAGGGTACGGGGAGGCGCAGAATTGCGGGGTCACCTTGCTGAAATCTTGCTAACCTCACGAAATAATGATAGTCAGTCACAATCACGACCGATTGGATTTCTTCGTGAAAATAAGATTCTAGCCGATCACAACACAGTGTGCCTGTTAGACTGGCCTGCATCCCCCAGTGAGCATTTGGAGCTTCGCCGACGATCAACACGCCGGCTCGGGCGCACTGAATATCTGCTGAGGAGCAACGGAGCAGTTTTCAGGTTGTTTCAGATCATTTCATTGAAGGCCTGTTCGTGAACCCTTTGGTCCTGATCAGTTCCGGTGATGCCGACTTTTTCCTGCTGATGGGCCACATTCTCGAAGTAGACGGCTTTGACGCCATTTTGGCCCATAATATCGAGGAGACCGCCGAGCAGGCTTCAGGCAGGCTCCCGCATGCGGTTCTCATCGATTGCCAGCCGGGATCGCCTTTCGGTGTCGACATATGCACGCGCCTCAAACAAAATCCATCGACCGCCTCGATTTGCGCGATTGCCCTTCTGGGGCAAGGTGCCGAAGATCAACACATCGACCTGATCAAAGCCGGTATCGACGAATGCTTCGTTCGGCCAATCGCGCCCCACCGCGTGCTGGACTTCCTACGCAACCGGCTTGCGAAAAGCACGCCCGTGTATGAAGCCCAAACGAACCGTCTAAGCTTTGGTGATCTTGACATGAATCTGCACACGCGCCGGGTTCACCACGGAGGGATCGAGATCAGTCTTGGTCCGATCGAGTTCAAAATCCTCCGGCTCCTGCTCGAACATCCGCAGCAGATATTCAGCCGAGAAGAGATGATCGCCGCCGCGTGGCCTTTGTCGCAATTCGTCGACGAACGAACCGTTGACGTCCATATCTGGCGGCTGCGCAGAGCCCTCAAGTTGGGCAGTGGTGCCGATCTTATTCGAACGGTGCGGTCTGCCGGCTATGGGCTGAGTGCACAGAATTAGGCGACAAATCGACAAGGTCAGCTAGACGAAATCCGAATGACTCGATGGCGTAGGCGTGAGGTGGCATAGGTGATAGCCCGGCGGACGCAGACGGTTAAGGACCTCCGGATCTGCCGGAAGCCGTCCTGCGATACTGTTGACGTTGCCTATCATATGCGGCTGGCCCAGGCGTTGCATCGGCCAACGTGCATGACGCAGCAATCGCTCAAAGCGTAGATCAGTGACCGTGACGATATCGGTATAGCCGTGCAGAATGGACCACTCGATGATACCGCAAAACAGACTGAGCGTTGCGTTATGGAGGAAGGTTGGAGGTTCACGACCGATGTCCGCATCAACGCAGAACCGAGAGCTCTCGACACTTTGCTCCCGTGCATTGAGAACGCCATCACTCAGCAGGAAAGGAAATACTGTCTGCAACATTGTCGG
>NZ_CP104992.1:1587500-4302588 GCF_030323265.1 Terrirhizobium terrae | reverse complement strand
GGCCTTCAGCCGCTCGCCGTAGTCTTCGGCGAGATAACCGAGGTTGCTGACGATCTTCTCGTAGCAATAGGCGAGCGAGCGCGGCATCTGTATTTTCAGGATAAGGAAATCGGCGAT
Organism: Terrirhizobium terrae; assembly: GCF_030323265.1. Classification (GTDB taxonomy): domain Bacteria; phylum Pseudomonadota; class Alphaproteobacteria; order Rhizobiales; family Rhizobiaceae; genus Neorhizobium. Next base: position 4,302,471 of record NZ_CP104992.1, on the reverse strand, counting down.
GTGCGCCGACTGGTAATCGCCGTCATAGACCCAGCCGTAGGAGCGATGCGCCGAGACCGAGCGCAGGATCGATTCCCACTGCATGTTGTCCAGCGCCCCGCCGACCTGGCTGATCGAGGGCAGGAGCACGTAATATTTGACGTCGAGAATGCGGGCCGTGTTGTCGGCGCGCTCGATGAAGGTGCCGATGCGGGCGAAATTGTAGATTTCGTTCCTCAGCATCGAGCCGTGGAAGGCGCCGCGGATCAGGCCGCAGCGATGTTTGATGACGTCGATCAGCTCCGGCATGTCGGCTGCCCGGAGTTTTCTTGAAAGTCGCGCCTTCAAGTCGATCCAGGCCTCGTTGGTGGCTTCCCAGGTCTCGCGAGTGAGCGCCGTGCGCACCATGCGGGCATTGTTGCGGGCCGCCTCGATGCAGGACATGACGCTCGACAGATTGGAGCGGTCGCGCAGCAGGTAGTCGATCGCGTCCGATGCCGTCAGCTTTTCGTGGACCTCGGAATAGGCCTCGCGCACGCCGGCGCTTTCCAAGACGCCGTGCCAGTCCTCGTCGGAGGAGCCGGCACGAGTGAGCGAGACGCGCAGGCCCGCATCGACCAGGCGGGCGATGTTTTCGGCGCGCTCGATATAACGGAACATCCAGTAGAGGCCGTTTGCAGTTCTTCCCAGCATGTTACGCCCTCAATCTTCCAGAACCCAGGTGTCCTTGGTGCCGCCGCCCTGGCTGGAATTGACCACCAGCGAGCCCTGTTTCAGGGCTACGCGGGTCAAGCCGCCGGGGATGATCTTCACCTTGTCGGAAACCAGAACATAGGGGCGCAGATCGACGTGGCGGGGCGCTACGCCCTTGTTGACGAAGATCGGCACGGTGGAGAGCGCAAGCGTTGGCTGGGCGATATAGTTGTTCGGCTTGGCGGCAAGCTTTTCGGCGAACTCGGCGCGCTCCTTCTTCGTCGCCGTCGGGCCGACCAGCATGCCGTAGCCGCCGGAACCGTGGACCTCCTTGATGACGAGATCGGCGATGTTTTCCAGCACGTATTTCAGGCTGTCGGGCTCCGAACAGCGCCATGTAGGGACGTTTTCCAGGATCGCCTTGCGGCCGGTATAGAATTCGACGATTTCCGGCATGTAGGAATAGATCGCCTTGTCGTCGCAGATGCCGGTGCCCGGCGCATTGGCGATGGTGATATTTCCGGAGCGGTAGACATCCATGATGCCCGGGATGCCGAGCGCCGAGTCAGGTCGGAAGGTAAGCGGATCGAGAAAATCATCGTCGACGCGGCGGTAAAGCACGTCGATTGCCTCGTAACCGCGCGTAGTGCGCATCTTCACCTTGCCGTCTATGACGCGCAGGTCGGAGCCTTCCACAAGCTCGACGCCCATTTGGTCAGCGAGGAAGGAGTGCTCGTAATAGGCGGAGTTGTAGATGCCTGGCGTCAGAACCGCGACGCGTGGCTTGCCATTGCAACCCGGAGGGGCGACGGCTGCGAGCGACTGGCGCAGCAAGCGCGGATAGTCTTCCACCCGCTGCACCTTGTTCAGCGCAAACAGCTCGGGGAACATCTGCATCATCGTCTCGCGGTTCTCCAGCATATAGGAGACGCCGGAGGGTGCGGGCATTGTCTTCCAGAACGTAGAACTGGTCCTCGCCCGTGCGAACGATATCGGTGCCGACGATATGGGTATAGACGCCGCCCGGTGGCTTGAAGCCGATCATTTCCGGCAGAAACGTAACGTTCTTTTCGATCAGCTCGCGCGGAATGCGGCCGGCCTTGATGATCTCCTGCTTGTGGTAGATATCATCGAGAAAAGCGTTGAGCGCGAGCACCCGCTGCTCGATGCCCTGCGCGAGCTTGCGCCATTCGCGGCCGGAGATGATGCGCGGGATGATATCGAAGGGGATCAGCTTTTCGGAACTGTCCGCATGTCCATAGACGGCGAAGGTGATGCCGGTCTTGCGGAAGATGTTTTCCGCGTCCTGGGTCTTGCGGATCAGATGCGCGGTATCCTGTGCCGCGTACCAGTCATGGTAGTTTTTGTATGGCGGGCGCGGAAGGTTCTCCGCAGTTAACATTTCATCAAATGCCAAAGAAGCGTTCCCCTTTTTTAGCCATAAGAATACAACGCCGAGGTCAATGCAAGAACCATGCGCAATCGGCGAAGACAAAATCGCGAGCGGTCTTGAGGTTCCAAAAGAAAGCCGCGTCGCCCCCGAAACGACGTGCCAGGTGTATTGATTAGATTTCCCTTATTCTCGGTGAATCAATGCCTTGCCCGTAAAAACGCCAGCTGCTCAGTGTATGATCAGAAAGGCTTGAAATAGCCCTCAGCATTTCTGCTTTGACGGTGGCGTAGCCGGCGCTTATTGGGGCTTTACCTCTGTTTCGGAAATCTCCCATGCTCGACCGCCTTGCCCCGGCGATCTTCGTCTTCCTCTGGTCTACCGGCTGGATTGTCGCAAAATATGCCGCCATGCATGCCGATCCGGTGACGTTCCTCGCCGCGCGCCATGCGCTGGCGGCCTGCGCGTTTGCAAGCGTCTGTCTCATCATCCGCGCACGCTGGCCGGAAAGTCTTGCGCAGGCCGGCCGGGCCATGCTGTCCGGCGTGTTTCTGCACGGGCTCTATCTTGCCGGTGTCTGGTATGCGATCGGGCAGGGTGTACCGTCAGGCCTGTCGGGTATCATTGCCGGACTGCAGCCGCTCCTGACGGCGATGGCGGCGCCTTTCCTGCTCGGTGAACGGCTCGTCGGCCGGCAGCGCCTCGGCCTCGTGCTCGGCTTTGCAGGCATCCTGCTCGCCATCTCGCCCCAACTGATCGCGAGCCTCTCTTTGGGCCTCACGGGGCTCGGTATTCCGCTGATCATCAATCTCGTGGCGATGAGTTCAGTCACCTACGGCACGCTCTATCAGAAGCGCTACCTCCAGAACGGCGATCTCTGGACGACGGCGACGCTGCAATTCGTCGGTGCCTTTATCGTCACGCTGCCGATCGCAATGCTGACGGAGCCGATGCGCTTTGACTGGACCCATCAGGCGATCATCGCCATGGCTTGGTCGGTGATCGGCATCTCGATGGGGGCGGTGCTGCTGCTGCTCTATCTCATCGGCCGCGGGCAGGTATCCCGAGCCGCGTCCCTGATCTACCTGATGCCGCCGATGGTGGCGATCGAGGCGGCCGTCCTGTTCGGCGAGCCGCTGACATGGCCGATGATCGTCGGCACGGTTATTGTCGTGCTGGGCGTCATGATGGTCAATCGAAAAACGAAGTCGTAACCAGAAATTGTATCTATGTGGCAATGTAAACCATGGGATTTACTTGTTGAGAGATGTTCAATTTCCGGTTCTTTTAGATTTAATCCATGCACTTTCAGGTCGTGTTTCCCTGAAATGCTTCAGTATTAACTCAAATTTAGCAAGGTCTGTCGCACTATATTGATAATAATCAATTTGTTTGTTGGGGGCCTGATATGCCGATTTCCACATTTCTCGGAAGTGAATCCTCCGCGATCCTCGAAGCCTTCGGCCGTTCGCAGGCGATCATTTCATTCACTCCGGACGGTACGGTCCTCGACGCCAACGACAATTTCTGCGCCGCTGTCGGTTACAAGCGTGAAGAGATCGTCGGCAAGCATCACCGCATCTTCATGCATCCCGCGGATGCCGCGACCGATGAATACAAGTCCTTCTGGACGGGCCTTGCATCCGGCCAGTTCGAGCAGCGCCAGTTCCGTCGCCTGACCAAGAGCGGCGAGGAGATCTGGATCCAGGCGTCCTACAACCCGGTCATCCGAGGCGGCAAGGTCGTCAAGGTGGTCAAGATTGCCAGCGATATTACCGCCGCCAAGCTTGAAAGCCTTGACAGCAAGGGCAAGATCTCGGCGCTGTCGCGGGCGCAGGCCGTCATCGAGTTCGAACCTGATGGCATGATCCTGACCGCCAATGAAAACTTCTGCGCGGCGCTCGGCTACAGCCTCGACGAAATCAAGGGGCGCCATCACAGCATGTTCTGCGAGGCGGACTATGTCGCCTCCAATGAATATACCGCTTTCTGGCCGCGTCTCGCCGCCGGTGAGTTCTATGCCGACGAGTTCAAGCGGATCACCAAGGATGGTACGGCGATCTTCATCCAGGCTACCTATAACCCGATCCTCAACGACGAGGGCAAGGTGATCAAGGTGGTGAAGTTCGCAACCGACGTGTCCGGCCGCGTGCGCGCGTTGCAGGAAGTCGGAGCGGGTCTGGAACGGCTGGCGGAATGCAATATCCGCATCACCATCGACGATCCCTTCGTGCCGGAATTCGAACATCTGCGCCACGACTTCAACCAGTCGCTCGCCAAGTTTCAGGAAACGCTCGAACAGGTGCTTGCCGAGACGGCGATGCTGTCGACCAAGAGCGGTGAAATGCGCGACAGCGCCGGCGGTATCGCCAGCCGCTCCGAACAGCAGGCCGCGGCCCTGGAAGAAACCTCGGCTGCGCTCGAACAGATCACCGTGACGGTTCGTGAATCGGCTGGTCGAACGGCGGAAGCCCGCAAGCTCGTGCAGGATGCGCGCGTCGCTGCGGTCGATTCCGTGGATGTCGTCAGCTCGACGGTCGATGCGATGGCCCGCATCGAAAATGCTTCACGCGAGATTTCCAAGATCATCGGTGTCATCGACGAGATCGCCTTCCAGACCAACCTCTTGGCGCTGAATGCAGGTGTCGAGGCGGCCCGCGCCGGTGAAGCGGGCAAGGGCTTTGCGGTCGTGGCGCAGGAAGTTCGCGAGCTGGCACAGCGCTCTGCTACCGCTGCCAAGGAAATCTCGGGGCTCATCAAGAACTCGTCCACCGAAGTCACCGAGGGCGTCAGGCTGGTCGGCCAGACCGGGGATGCGCTGAAAAAGATCCAGGGCTTCGTCCAGTCCATCGAGACGAATGTAGAGGCCATCGCCACGGGCTCGGCCGAACAGGCCACCAGCCTTTCCGAAATCAACTCGGCGATCGGTTCGCTCGACCAGATGACCCAGCAGAATGCGGCCATGGTCGGCAGCATGAGCGCGATTTCCGAGGCGCTGGCCGAAGGTGCCGGGGAACTCGAACATCTCGTCAAGCGCTTCAAACTCAACCGCCGCAAGTGGCAGCGAGAGCCGGGTTCCGATGCGTCAAAGCTTGGCCCCGAACATCGCGGGTACGGCAAGAACACGATCTATCAGCCGAAGACGCACATAGCAGGTCTCGCCAAGGCGTCTTGATCATCGGTTACGACGGATAAGCGAGCCGTATTACGGAATGCAAAAACGGCCGGGTTTTCACCCGGCCGTTTTTCGTTGTCATCTATGGAAGTGCTCAGGCACGCTTGCGCTTGCGGCCCTGGAAGCCGCCGCCGCGCTGTTCGGCCCCGTTGTCGCCGCCGCCGAAGCGGACCGGACCGCGGGCCTGGCCACGGGCTTCGCCCTGGGCCGGGCGGGCGGGACGAGTGGCAGAGGCGTTATCGCCACTATTGCCCGCACCCTGATGCGACTGGCGCTGCTTGCCGGCCTCATGGGCGCCATGAGCGGCGTGGTCGCGCTTGCCCTGCTGACCATGGTTCTGGCCGGCTTTGCGCTGATCATTGCGCTGCGGACGGCCTTCGCCGCTTTCCTTGCGTGCAGGGCGGAAGTCGGACTTCACGGCGAGGTCGTTGTCGACCTCAGAGCGCGGAGCTTCCTCGTTGCGGCGCTGGCCACGGAAATCGTCATTGCGGCGGTTGTTGCGCTGCGGACGGTTGTTGTTGCCACGGCGTTCGCCACGGTTGTCCTGACGCTCTGCGCGTTCCTCCGTGGTGCCTTCGGCGCCTTCGGCTGCAAAGAACGGCTTGCGGGCCGGGCGTTCGCGGCGCGGACGGCTCTCGCCATTTCCGGCGCCATTACCGCGGCCACCGCCATTGCCACGAGCTTTGTTGCCGCCGCGGTTGTTGTTGCCGTTGCCGCGGACCGGACGGTTCAAAGCTTCGGGGCGCTCGCCCGATGCGGCCTTGATCTCGATGCCCATGAGCTTTTCGATGTCGCGCAGCAGCAGCGTTTCGTCCGGTGCGCAGAAGGCGATGGCGATACCGTCACGGCCGGCGCGCGCCGTACGACCGATACGGTGAACGTATGCATCCGGCACTTCCGGCAGGTCGTAGTTGTAGACGTGGCTGACGGCCGGGATGTCGATGCCGCGGGCGGCGACGTCGGTGGCGATTAGCGTCTTGATCTCGCCATCACGGAAACCCTTCAAGGCGCGCTCGCGCTGGCCCTGGCTCTTGTTGCCGTGGATGGAGGCGACCGAGAAGCCGATATTGTCGAGATGCTTCATCAGCTTCTCGGCGGTGTGCTTGGTGCGCATGAAGACGATCGAGCGGCCATCCGGATTTTCGAGCAGCGACTTGCGCAGGATTTCCGTCTTGTCGCCCTTGCCGGCAACGAAGTGGACATACTGCTCGACCTTGTCGGCAGCCTTGCCCGGAGGCGTTACTTCGACCTTCACCGGGTCGGTCAGGAAGTCCGCGGCCAGATCGGCGATCGCCTTCGGCATGGTGGCCGAGAAGAGCATGGTCTGGCGCTTCTTCGGCACCATCTTGGCGATCTTGCGCAGGTCATGCACGAAGCCGAGGTCGAGCATCTGGTCGGCTTCGTCGAGAACGAGGAAGCGAACGGTCGTCAGGCCGATGGCGCGGCGGGCGACGAGATCGAGCAGACGGCCGGGGGTGGCGACCAGGATGTCTGTGCCCTTTTCGAGCTGTAGCTGCTGCTTGTTGATCGAGACGCCGCCGACGACGAGATTGATCTTCAGCGGCTTGCCCTTGACGAAGGTCTTCAGGTTGGCAGCGATCTGGTTCACCAGTTCGCGCGTCGGCGCCAGAATGAGCGAGCGGGTGGTGCGGTTGTCGGGGCGGATGTTTTCAGCGAGCAGGCGCTCGATCAGCGGCAGGCCGAATGCAGCCGTCTTGCCGGTGCCGGTCTGGGCGAGACCGATCAGGTCACGGCCTTCGAGGAGGAGGGATAGCCTGCGCCTGGATCGGCGTGGGAGTTTCAATGCCAAGCGCGGTCAGCGTGGCGACGATCTGCTTGGAGACACCAAGAGATTCAAAATTCGTCAAAGCGAATACCTTTCGGGGCGCCAGAAACAATCATGCCTGCATGGCACCATGCCATGTGGGCTGCTTCTGGCGTCAAGAACCCCGCGTGATTTGGGAACTTGTGTGTTGGAAATTGCTTCCCAGCGCTTAAACCCTGATTTTCAGGGCGATCTATCAGTGCGCCTTGTTCCTTCTTCGCGATCGATTTTGTCGCAGGGCCAACTCACGCGGCGGCCGGAAGGTGAAAGCTGGCCCGCATTTGGTGGATCTGCGGGCAAAAGTCAAGGATGTTTCAAGGGCGTGCATGAAAACGGGCCGGAAATCCGGCCCGTTTGTCTGTCACGATGTCAGGCGTCGATGCTATGCGTCGCCGATCGTTTTCCCCAACCCAGCGCGTGGTAGAGCAAGATGGAGCCGATCGTCGCCGTGCCGATGCCATCGAGCGTGAAGCCCGCGAGTTCGAGCTTGAAGTTGCCGGCACCCAGAACCAGCGCCACGCCGACGGTGATCAAGTTGCGCGGTTCGGAGAAATCGACCTTGTTTTCGACCCAGATGCGGCCGGCGGTGGCGGCGATCAGGCCGAAGACGACGATCGACAGGCCGCCGAGGACGGGGCCGGGGATTGTCTGGATCAGCGCGCCGAATTTCGGCGAGAAACCGAGCAGGATGGCGATGGCAGCCGAGACGAGGAAGACCAGCGTCGAGAAGATGCGGGTCACCGCCATCACGCCCATGTTTTCCGCGTAGGTGGTCATGCCGGTGCCGCCGAAGGCGCCGGAGACCATTGTCGCGATACCATCGCCGATGAAGGCGCGGCCGAGATAGGGATCGAGATTGCGGCCGGTCATGGCGCCGATCGCCTTGATGTGCCCGAGGTTTTCAGCGACCAAGATAACGACGACGGGTGCGATGAGCGTGATCGCCGACATCGAGAAGACCGGTGCCGTGAATTTCGGCATGCCGAACCACGGTGCGGCTGCTACGCCGGAAAAATCGATTGCCGGGCCGAAGGCAAAGCCGTTGGCGAAGATCATGTAGGCGATATACGCGAGTGCGCCGCCGATGAGGATCGGCAGGCGACGGGTCATGCCGGGCGCATAGACCGCCACTGCACCGACGGCAACAAAGGTCAGCATGGCGATCCAGCGCGCGAACTGATTGCCGTCCGGGCTTGCCGGGCCGGTGCCCGAAGCGCTGGCAATCGCGATCGGAGCCAGCACGAGGCCGATGGCGGCAACGATCGCGCCGGTGAGGACCGGCGGCATCAGCCGTTCGATCCAGCGGTGGCCGGCTGCCATGACGATGAAGCCGATCAGCGTATAGAAGGCGCCGGCCGCGATGATGCCGCCGAGAGCGAGCGCAATATTCGGGTTCGGCGCACCGGCGGTGGCGGCGGTCGCGACGAGGACCGGGCCGATGAAGGCGAAGGACGAGCCGAGATAGCTCGGCACACGGCCGCCGACGGCGATGAAGAATATCAGTGTCGAAAGGCCGGAGAACAGGATCGAGACGTTGGGATCAAAACCCATCAGGATCGGGGCGAGCACGGTCGCACCGAACATCGCCACCACATGCTGCAGGCCCAGCACGAAGGTCTGTGCGGCGGGCAGCCGTTCGTCGGGCATGATCTGCCCTTGCGTCTTCAATTTCCAGCGTGGGAAATAACCACCAGTCTCGCTCATCATAAACCCCCATATCACTCGGCCGCACCCGGCGACCGTGAGGACAGTTGTCGATGAAGGATCGAGGGGTGGGTTTTACGTTATCTGCAGTGACCGGATATGGGCTCCCTCAAGATGGGGCCCATCCGACCAGTTCGTGCATTCGATACTGCTGCAATGCCTTGTTGTCATTGGTTTTGATCGGGTTTCCCACAACGTTCACCTACAGAATCATTGGTATCGCGCCCGGTCGGGTTCAACTGTTGAGCGACATCGGCTTTTCGCCACCGGGAGGCAGGCCGAAAAGGCGCCTGACGAGATTGAGGAAGGCACCATAGGGACGGCCGAGGACGAGCATCATCACCGCCGCGCCAAGGATGCCTTTCGCAAGACCCAGGCCGGATGCGCCGCTGAAGGCAATGATGGCGGCATAGATCGGCACCTGGAAGGACATGAGCGCAAGACTGTCCCACAGAACCTGCGACAGGCGGCTGTCTCCCGCGCGGCGCATGATCCAGTCTCGCCACAGGCCATAGGGACGCGCGACCGGTACCATCAGCACAGCACCGAGAAGGCGGGCATGGAATACTTCTTCCCAGGTCATGCCGGCAATAAAGCGCTCGTTGATAATGCCTGTCGTGGTGAAAAACAGGATCAGCGCCAGTGTATCGGCGATGAACGAGCGCCGGCGATGGCTGCTTTCGTCAATCGTGATGGACAAATTTCTATCCTGTCGAACAGTCGGGATTGTCGGCAAACGCATCGGCGGCAACTTCGTTGCGGCTACCGTCATGGAGATTTCGTATGGCTTGTCGGATCGCGGGATGCTCACACGTCCTTCCGGCAAGAGGCTGACAGACCGGCCATCCGCACAGGGAGGAGACCTATCATGCAATATCTCGTCGCCATTCATCACCCCGATGATTACGATCCCTTCGCCCAAGAGGACGAAGCGATGCATCATGACATCGACTTGCTCAACGAAGAGATGATAGCTGCCGGCGTGCGGGTCTTCGTCGGCGGACTGAAACCTGCCAGCGAAGCCAAGTCTCTACAGCGTCAGGGCGATGGAAATGTCGCCACCATCGATGGGCCATATCTGAAAACCAGCGAGCATGTCGGCGGGTTCTGGGTGCTGGATGTGGCAAGCGAGGCAGAGGCCGTCGAATGGGGCCGCAAGGCGGTGATCGCCTGCCGCGCGCCGGTCGAGGTGCGTCCGTTTCATTGATGTAATCAGAACCCGATCGACACCTGCAGCCCCGATTCCTGGCGGTTTTCGATCGACAGCGACAGACCATAGATCGTGCAGATCTCCTGGACGATAGACAGGCCCAAGCCGGTGCCGGGTACCTGTTCGTCGAGGCGCACGCCGCGTTCAGTCATACTGCGGATCTTCTCGGGCGCAACGCCGGGGCCGTCATCAGCAACGACAAGGCGGCGGTCCTTCCAGGTGATCGAGACCTCGCTTTTCGCCCATTTGACAGCATTCTCGACGATATTGCCTACGAGTTCGCGCAGGTCGTGCGGATCGAGAGGCACCTGCGACGGTTCGCCGATCTGGAACTGCCAGGTCAGCGCTTCGCCTTCCGGCGTGCGTTTCAGCGTGCGGGTGATCTGGCTGACGATTTTTTGCATGTCGGCATCGGATTGGCGCAGCTCGGCATTGGCGACGATGCGGCTTCGTGCCAGTTCCGCCTCCACATGGCCGCGCATCAGCGCCACCAGCCGGTCGATCTCGTCTGCCATGTCGATCTCACCGCGCTGGCGCAGCGTCAGGGCATCGTTGGAGAGAACGGTCAGTGGTGTCTTCAACCCGTGGGCAAGATCACCGGCGCGGGCGCGGGCCTTGGCGATCGCCTGCGACTGGGCGTCGAGCAGGCGGTTGACCGATTGTTCGACCGGCTCGAATTCCTTTGGCAGGACGCCATCTAAGCGTCCGCCGCGACGTTCGCGGATGCGGTCCAGGCCGCTAGAAAGGGCTGCCAGTGGCCTGAGACCGAAAACGACCTGGATCAGCGAGGCGCCGATGAGGAAGATGGCGAGCCCGGCGAGATAGGGCATGATATCGAAGGCGAAGCGGTAGCCTGCATCATCCAGCGGCTTGCGGTCGGCAGCGACGGTGATGCGCAGTGCCTTGAGGCCGGCAGGCGTCGGCACCATGATCTGCCGCTGCTGAGCCGTGAGTGTCGAGCCGTCCGGGCCGGGGATGTCATAGCGATGGACAGCGCCATCGGCCGGCAGGTTTTCGGGCGAGGGAGCGTGTAGTCCCAGAGTGATTGCGAGCGCAGGCGTGCAGGGGCCGCGTCATCGCCGATCTGCCAGTAGAGGCCGCCATAGGCATCTGCAAAACGCTTATCGAAGAAGCCGGCTGGGCGCTCCGGAGTGCCGTCTACGGCAAAGCGCAGGGAGGCGGCGATGTTGTTGATGTGGCCGGTCAGTTCCGCATCGAGCCGCCGCTCCAGATTGGCGGAAAACACCGAGACCATGAAGAGGGCCGCCAGCGCCAGCGCGGACGGCACCGTGATAAGTGAGACGATGAGGAAGCGGGCACGTATCGAGAGGGGCCTTTCGGCCTGCGCCTTCTCCGATTGCGGTTGGTCCCGTGTTTTCTCGATCATGCCGTGCCGATCCTGTAGCCGTAGCCGCGGCGGGTGGCGATGACTTCCTTGCCGAATTTCTTGCGCAGGCGCCCGACAAGCACCTCGACCGAATTGCTCTCGCGCTCGAAATCCTGCGCATAGAGCTGCTCGGTCAGTTCCATCTGCGAGACATGGCGTTCGCCATTCGCCATCAGATAATGCAGGCAGCGATACTCGAGCGGTGTCAGTTCCACCGGCAGGCCGTCGACGCTAGCGTGTTTCGTGCGCGGGTCGAGCTTGAGCTTGCCGGCCTGCATGACGGGTGCGGCCTTGCCCTGCGAGCGACGGATGATGGCGCGGAGCCGTGCGAGCAGCTCCGGCATCTGGAAGGGTTTTGCGAGATAGTCGTCGGCGCCGGCATCGATGCCTTCGACGCGCTCCTCCCAGTTGCCGCGGGCAGTGAGGATCAGCACGGGGAGTTCGCGTTCGGCTGCGCGCCAGCGTTTCAGAACCGACAGGCCGTCGAGTTCCGGCAGGCCGAGATCGAGGACGACGGCTGCAAACTCCTCGCTGTCGCCACGGAACCAGCCGCTTTCGCCATCGCGCTCATGCTCGACGAGGTAACCCGCATGTTCCAGATGGCGGGTGACGTCGCGGGCAATCAGCGGGTCGTCTTCAATGAGAAGAATACGCATGGCAATCAGTCGTCGTCATCATTGTCGACATCGAGAACGCGGCCGTCCTTGGCGTCCATCTCGATCTCGACCAGCCGGCCATTGGCCTTCAGCACCTTGAACTCGTAGATGAAGCGGTCGTCATCCTCATCCAGCTCGACCTTGATGATCTCGCCCGGAAAGGCACGGCGCACTTCGTCCTGCAATTTCGACAGCGGCATGACCTCGCCACGGTTCACGGCATCGCGCAACCGGTCGAGATGATCATCGTCGGCGTGTGCCTGTGGCGCGGTGGCCAGGATCGCGGAGAGGACGGCGAGGGGAATGAGACGGCTCAGCATGCCTACCTTCTAGCAAGGCCAAGCTGAAATTTAGCTGACATGGGCTGTCAGTTATCGCTCAGCGCGACTTTCGTAAGGTCTCGTCATCGGTCAGGCAATGGTGTCCCGGCCGGACCGAAAAGATTGTTCGAAAGGAACCTGTCATGAAAAGCATCATCCTCGCCACCGCCGCCCTCGCTGCAATCGGTTTTGCCTCCGTCGCCCATGCGGATGACGACGACCGCCGCCGCTGCGGGAACGTGCCCGTCGCCGACTGGATGAGCGAGGCGGACCTGCGCAATCGGATCGCGCCGCTCAATCTCGAGATCCGCGACATCGATATCGACGATGGCTGCTACGAGGTTTCCGCCCGCAACAAGGATGGACGCAAGATGGAGATCCATTTTAACCCGCAGTCCGGCGAACAGGTCTGGATAGACGGCGACGACGATTGATCAAAAACAAAAGCGGCGGTGGAAACACCGCCGCTTTCGACAATTCGCTCTTTGAGCTTAGTAGCAGACGCGGGCCCGATAGGCCTCGCCATATTCATTCTCCACCCACTCGAAGTGGCAACGCGGCGGAGGCGGTGCCGGTTCGTAATAGGCCCGGCGATAGACGACCTGCGGTGGCGGCGGAGGCGGAGCGTAGTCGTATTCCGGCTCGACATAGACCGGGCGCTGCGAGTTTGAAACGATCGCGCCGCCGATCAGGCCGCCGGCGATCCCTGCTGCTGCGCCGAGAAGCACATCGTCGCCACGATGGTGGTGACGGTCGCGGGCTTCTGCGGACGGCGCGGTGGCTGCAAGAGCTGCCACGACGGATACGGCAACGAGGCCTACGGAAACTGTTTTCTTCATGAACGACATGAGCGTTTTCCTTTCCCTCTGCTATTCAAGGGTACGCTCATAAACTGACGATCAATCTCGGCGGTTTGATGGAAAGAAACCATAAGTAGTCTGAACGGCTGTTCACACTCGATCGTCTGCAGGTTGTCTTTTGCGGTTATGGCGCAACTTCTGCCGCGCTTCATGGCGGGATTGCGGCAAATGGGAGTCGGATGAATGGCGGATCAGAAATCCGTCGGAACGCCGCCCTCTGCCTTGCGCTTCGCCACGAACGCATCGAGTTCCTCTTCCACGGCCGGATCGAGCGCCGGCTGCTGATAGGCGGCGAGCGCTTCCTTGTAGATCCGGTTGGCGTGGTCGTAGGTCGTCGGCCGTCCCGCTTCCGTCCACGTCTCGAAATTGCGCCAGTCGGACAGGATCGGGGAATAGAAGGCGTTTTCGTAGCGTGCCAGCGTATGGGCCGTGCCGAAATAATGTCCGCCGGGGCCGACATCACGCACCGCATCGAGCGCCAGCGCATCGGTCGAGACATCGAGCGGCGTCAGGAATTCCGCCACCATCTGCAGCATGTCGACGTCGAGGATGAATTTTTCGAAGGAGGCCGTCAGCCCGCCTTCCGTCCAGCCCGCCGAATGAAGGATGAAATTGCCGCCGCCTTGCGTCAGCGCCCAGAGCGACATGGCACTCTCATAGGCGGCCTGTGCATCGAGCGTGTTGGCGGCATTGGTGTTGGAGGTGCGGTAGGGAATGCCGTAGCGGCGGGCGAGCTGGCCGCCGGCCATCACCGCCTTCATGTATTCCGGGGTGCCGAAGGCGGGGGCTCCCGTCTTCATGTCGACGTTGGAGGTGAAGCCGCCATACATGACCGGGGCGCCCTTGCGCACCATCTGGGTAAAGGCGATGCCGCACAGCGCTTCGGCATTCTGCTGCACCAGCGCGCCGGCAATCGTCACCGGTGCCATGGCGCCCGCCAGCGTAAACGGCGTCATGATCACGACTTGGTTGCGCGACGACATCTCGATGATCCCCTGCAGCATCGGCCCGTCGAGGCGCAGCGGCGAGGAGGAGTTGATGACGGTGAAGAGCGACGGCTCCTCTTCCATCTGCTCGGCCGAGATGCCGCGACCGATGCGGGCGATTTCCAGCGCGTCGAGATTGCGCTCACGCCCTAGCGAATAGCAGTGGAACACCTTGTCGGTCAGCTTCACGAGGTCCGAGAGACAATCGAGGTGACGCACCGAAGCATGGCTATCGACCGGCTCGACCGGATAGCCGCCGGTCGTGTGGATGATGTCGTAATGCTGGGCGAGCTTGACCAGCTTGCGGAAATCCTCCTGATTTCCTGCACGACGACCGCCTTCGCGATCCGCCACGAAGGGCGCACTTGCGACCTGAGCGAAGACGAGATTGCTGCCGCCGATCTTGACGTTGCGGGCCGGATTGCGGGCATGCATCGTGAAGGTGGACGGGGCAGAGGCGATCAGTTCCTCGATCATCGCCCGGTCGAAACGCACCCGTTCGGAGCCCGGCGTTACGTCCGCGCCGGCCGCCTTCATCCGTTCGCGCGCCTCCGGCAGAATGACATCCATGCCGACTTCCTCTAGCACGGTCAGCGACGCGACATGAATGTCCTCCAGCGCTTCCGCCGAGAGGATTTCGGTCTTGGCGATGCCGTTGACGAGGTTGCGGTACCTGGCGGTCGCCGAGCCGGTACGAACCCGTTCGGCACCACGGCCGCCGCTGCGCCTGCGCCGTTCGCCGCCGGTAGAGGAGGGTTCGTTGTCACTCGCTGCCTGTGTCGTAATCTCGCTCATGGCTGTCCCGTCCGCGCCGTGTTTGGCCGAATGTGGCAAATTCCATCAGGGATCGCCTACGTCATTTGCGACCACCGGCCGGCTCTTCCAGAACATCGCCCGCACGGTCATGCTGGCGGGCGTCAAAAAACTTGGCTCACTAAGGAAAAAAGCCGGGCAACCAGGGCCGGTAAAAAGGCGTTGTTAACACTCGCTATGGTGTTATCGTCGCCCACAGGGCCATAAGAATCGGCCAAAATTCCCGGGAACATAAAAAGGGACGGCAGCGCTTGGATATGCACAGCGACTTGCTCGACAAAGCCTGTGCGCGGATCCAGGATCTGCCGCAACCGGCCTACATCAAGGACAGCGCCCTGCGCTACGTTGCGGTAAACGCTGCCTATGCGGAACTCTTCGGCCTGCCGGCGGAGGATTTCATCGATGGTTCGAGCGGTGATCTTGCGGGCATGGTCGATACCGGCGAGCGCAAGGAAAAGGAAAGCCGCGCCATCGTCTTCGGCAGCGACGAGGTCGCCCATCTGCATGATGGCGAGGGCACGTTGCGCTACGAAGTCCATGTCGAGCGCTTCCTGACCGAAAACGACCATACCTATCTCTTCGGCACGATCGATGAACTGGTCGCTGCGCGTCCGGTTTCGGCCGCTGCCGCGCAGATCATACCGCTGCCAGCAGCCAAGGGCTCGATCCTCAACAACCGGCTGCTCGATGATGCGCTCGACATGCTCGAAATGGGCATCGGCATCTATGACCGCGACGACACGCTGCTCTACTGCAATTCGCAGCTCGTCAATTATTTCAGCTCGCTGGATATCGACGTCACGCCCGGCATCACGCTGACCGAAATCCTTGGATACGCCTATGAGCGGCGCAGGCAGATCATGCCTCGCGAACTGGCGGACACCGACGAGAGCCGCGAAGCCTGGATCGCGCAGCGGATGGAGCCGTTCCGCCAGCCCTATTGGGAGAATATCAACCAGCTGGCCGACGGCCGGTGGATGCGGACGGTCAACAAGCGGCTGGAAAATGGCGTGCTCATCGCTATCCGACAGGACGTGACCGACTTCAAGGAACAGGAAACGGTGCTTCGCGGCCAGGTCGCCGAGACCGAACTGTTCCGCGCCATCCTGGAGGATCTGCCGGCGCCCGTCTTCGTGCGCAATGACCGGCACGAGCTTACCTATGCCAACCACGCCTACGAGCAGATGCTGGGCGACGTGCGCGAGCGCTATCTCGGCAAGACCGAGGCGGAGATGTTCCCCTGGGCCGCCGAGCGGTTCTGGGACGAGAATGCCCGCGTTCTGGCCGGCGAGAATATCGACAAGTCGGAGGACATGACCTTCCCGGATGGATCGGTCATCCCGGTCCTGACGCGGCTGCGGTCGATCCAGACCGAGGAGGGCAGCAGCTATCTCGTCTGTTCACGTACCGACGTTTCACTGATCAAGGAAGCGCAGGCCAAGGCCGAGAAGGTCAGCAAGGACCTGCAGACGATTCTCGATTCCGTGCCCGTCGGCATCGGCATTCTCAACGAGCAATTCGTCTTCGAATATGCGAGCCCGTCCTTCTACGAGTTCTGGGATACCGAGCGGCCGTTCGAACTGCCGGGCCGGTCCTATCGCGAATTCCTCGAAGTCAACTATGACGACGGCATCTATGCAGGTTCCGCACGGGGCCTCGATGCAGTCTACGAGGCGCGTATCGCCGCACTCGCCGACGACAATGGCGGCATTCCGATTGAGATACGCACCCGGCTCGGCCGGCAGCTGCTGATCTCTGGTACGCGGCTGACCGACGGCAAGCTTCTGCTCAGCCATACCGACGTGACCGCCATGCGTCGGCGCGACGCGGAAATCCAAGAGGCACGCGCTGCGCTCGAACGTCACGGCGCGCTGATGCGCGACGCGACAAGCGCGATGTCGCAGGGCCTTCTCATCCTGCACGAGGGCGAGGTCGAGCTTTCCAACGACGCGCTGCCGGCCATGCTGGAAATTCCGGCCGAAATGACGGCGCCCGGCGCCCAGTGGAGCGAAATCTTCCGCCATGCGGTTCGCCGCGGGGATTTCGGCTCGCACCAGGAAGCGATGGCGACGCTCCGATCGCTGGAAGCCAATATCGACAGCGGCATACCCTTCTATGCCTCGTTCAAGATCGAGAACCGCAAGTGGGTGCAGGTCGAGGCACGGCAGACGAGCAGCGACCATTGGCTCGCCGTCTTTACTGACGTCACCGAGGCGAAGATGCGCGAGGAGGAGCTGACGCGCCTGCTGCAGCGGGCCGAGGCTGCCGACCGGGCGAAGTCCGAATTCCTCGCCAATATGAGCCACGAGATCCGCACGCCGATGAATGGCGTGCTGGGCATGGCGGAGCTACTGGCGAAATCCAATCTCGACACCCGCCAGAAGACGTTCATCGATATCATCGTCAAATCCGGCAATGCGCTTCTCACGATCATCAACGACATCCTCGACTTCTCCAAGATCGATGCCGGGCAGATGAAGCTGCGCCGCGCGCCCTTCGATCCGGTCGAGGCGATCGAGGACGTCGCGACGCTTCTGTCGTCGGCTGCAGCCGACAAGGATATCGAGCTGATCGTGCGGGGCGACGCGGCCGTCCGCGAGACCGTGCTCGGCGATGCCGGCCGCTTCCGCCAGATCGTCACCAACCTCGTCGGCAATGCGGTCAAGTTCACCGAAAAGGGCCACGTCTTCATCGATCTCAAGTCGGAACCGGTCGGCGCCGGCGATCTGATGCTGACCATCCGCATCGAGGATACCGGTCTCGGCATTCCCGACGAGAAGCTGAAGACCGTGTTCGAGAAATTCTCGCAGGTCGATACGTCCTCGACCCGCCGCCACGAGGGAACCGGTCTCGGGCTTGCGATCACCTCGGGCCTCGTCGACCTGTTCGGCGGCTCGGTCGGCGTGACGAGCGAGGTCGGTCGCGGCTCGGTCTTCACCGTCAGCCTGCCGTTCCCGATCGTCGCCGAGCGCAAGCAGGAAACGACGCTGCCGATCAATACGAGCGGTGCGCGCGTGCTGATCGTCGACGACAATATCGTCAACCGTCGCATCCTCACCGAACAGCTCAGCATGTGGGGCTTCGATACGGTTGCAGCGGAAAGCGGCGCCGAGGGGCTTGCGGTTCTGAGCGAGGCGGCGCGGATCGGCATCACCGTCGACGCCATCGTGCTCGACTATCACATGCCGCAGATGAACGGCCTCGACTTCGCCAAGGCCCTTCGCCGCGACCAGCGCTTCGACGGCACCGGGGTCATCTTCCTCACCTCGATGGACATGGCGAGCGACGAGAGCATGTTCGCCGAGCTGCAGATCCACGCCCATCTGATGAAGCCGGCGCGCGCAAACCTGCTGCGCAGCACTGTGATCGACGTGGTGCGTTCGGTGCGCAGCAAGCGGCGCATGGAGGCCGCGATCGCCAGCGAGGTTGTGCCGGTTGCATCAAGTCCCGCCGCGGTGACATCATTATCTTCGACCGCTCCGGTCCAGGCCGCGCCATCGCTCGACGTGCTGGTGGCGGAGGACAACGAGGTCAACCAGATCGTCTTCACCCAGATCCTGCAGACCACCGGCTGGCTGTTCCAGATCGTCAGGAACGGCGCCGAGGCGGTCGAGGCGTGGCAGGCGAACGATCCGGCGGTGATCATCATGGATGTCTCCATGCCGATCATGAACGGCCATCAGGCGACCCGTCGCATCCGCGAACTGGAAGCGAAGACCGGCACCCATACGCCGATCATCGGCGTCACGGCGCATGCGCTGGAAAGCGACCGCGAACTCTGCTTCCAGGCAGGCATGGACGACTACCTGTCCAAGCCGATCAGCCCCGAGGCGCTGGAGGACAAGGTCCGCACCTGGATCGGCGGTGCAAGGATGACGTCGAAGTCGCGTTAGTCCGATCGATGGATGTCGCCGACTGGTGGCATCCTGCATTCCCTGTGATCAGGCGGATAAAGCTGCCTCGGGCTTCGCCCCGCACAGCATCTCTCGCTTGCCGGCAAAGCCCGGTCGGCGCTCGACGGCGAAGCCTGCGCCTGCGAGGTTGCGGCGGACAAAGCCGGCCGCCGCATAGGTGCCGAATGTGCCGCCGGGTTTCGTCCTGTCGAACAGCGCCTGCATCAGTTCCGGCGACCACATGCCGGGATTGCGGGATGGGGCAAAGCCATCGAGGAACCAGGCATCGAAATCCGGTTCCGCCGCCGTGACGCCTTCAAGCGCCGGACCGCAGACGACGGTCAGTTGTGTCTGTGCATCCAGGTCGATCGTCACATGGCCTTGCGGGCTTTCCGGCCAGGCCGCGACCAGCGCCTTGCGCTCCGCGTCGATCTCCGGCCAGCGGGCAAGGGCCCGGTCGATCTCGTCACCCTTCATCGGGTAGAGTTCGAAGGAGGTGAAATGCAGGTGCGTGCCCGGCTTGCGGGCAAGCGTCCATTGCCGCCAGGTCTCGCAGAAATTCAGCCCGGTGCCGAAGCCGAGTTCGCCGATGCGAAAGCGGTCTCCATCCGGAGACATTGCCTGCCAGCGATCCGGCAGGCTGTTGCCGGCGAGAAACACATGGCCACATTCCAGCCGGCCGTCTGTGCGGCAATAAAAGTGATCGCCAAATTCGTGCGAATACGGCATATCGCCGTCATGCCAGTCCAGCGTCTGCGTCTCGGGCTGGTGGCCTTGTCGTGTATCAAATTCGGGATCGTGCGTGCTCATGGGACAAGCGGATAATCCGGCCGGCTCCGATGGTCAATCTGGCAGCCCGAGCGATCTGCCGGCCTCTGCCGATCTCGTCATCCTCGGCGGCGGCATCATGGGGCTCTGGGCGGCGGTCAAGGCCGAGCGCCTCGGCATCCGCACCGTGCTCGTGGATGCCGGCCGCTTAGGGCAGGGGGCGAGCGGCGGCCTGCTCGGCGCGCTGATGTCGCATACGCCGGACAAGTGGAACGACAAGAAGCAGTTTCAGTTCGATGCGCTTCTGGCTCTCGAAGACGAGGTGCAGCGGATCGAGGCGGAGACAGGGCTCACCTGCGGCTACCGCCGCTCCGGCCGTCTGATCCCGCTGCCGAAACCGCATCTCAGGGACATTGCGCTCCGCCACTCGCAGGATGTCGAAGCGAACTGGAAGGCCGGCGGTCGTGATTTCCGCTGGCAGGTGCTGGATGCGGCACCTCATGTCGGCTGGCCGGATGCGGGCTTCACTGAGGCCGGTATCGTGCATGACACTTTTGCCGCCCGCGTCTCGCCCCGTAGACTGACGGCGGTGCTGGCGACCAGTCTCAAAAACGCCCGCCACGTCACCGTCGTCGAAGGCCTCGAAGCGTCGCGCATCGATACCGCGAGCAACAGTGTTGTCTTCGCCAACGGCTCATCCATCGCCTTCGGACACTGCATCGTTGCCGCCGGCCATCACTCGTTTCCTCTGATCGAGGGCATATCCCCGCCGCGGCCGCAGCCGATCGGCCAGCCGGTGAAGGGGCAGGCGGTGCTGCTGAAGGCCGATATCGATCCCGAATGGCCGCTGCTCTTCCTCAACGGTCTCTATGTCGTTCCCCACGAAGACGGTCATGTGGCAATCGGCAGCACCAGCGAGGAGAGCTTCGATGCACCGTTCTCCACCGATGCAAAGCTTGATGACCTCGTCGAACGGGCAAGGGCGCTCGTACCGTCCTTGCAGGATGCGCAACTCGTCGAGCGCTGGGCAGGATTGCGCCCGAAGGCCATCGGCCGCGACCCGATGGTCGGCCCACATCCGGATCACCGCCAAGTGATCGCGCTGACGGGCGGCTTCAAGGTGAGTTTCGGCGTGGCCCATCAACTTGCGGATGCGGCTCTGGCCGGAGTGCTTGGCAAGGAAATGCGGCTTCCACCGTCATTTATACTCGAAAACCATTTTTCCGTGGCTGCTCGTTAAACGCGAATTCTTCGCGTCTTCCGTCGTTAATCTGTCACGCAAATCACTTAGTTGCCTCATCACGGGCTGATTAAGCACATGCGTAATCAAACAGGGCGTTGACAGGGATGCACGAGAAGGTGACGCATGCGCTATGCAATCTATTTCACGCCGCCGGCTCATGACCCGCTGACGCTTGCCGCGTCGCAGTGGCTCGGGCGCAACGCGTTCTCCGGCGACATGGTCGAACCGCCGGCCGTGCGCGACATCGGCCTGCACGACATCGCCTTCAATACAGCCATCCCGCGCCGCAGCGGTTTCCACGCGACGCTCAAGGCGCCGTTCCGGCTCGCGCCCGAGATCAACGAGTCTATGCTGCTCAGGCACTTGATGCGCTTTGCCGGCGCGCATGAGCCCTTTCAGCTTCCCCATCTGGAAGTCGGCCGGCTCGGCACCTTCTTCGGCCTCATGCCGGAAAGGCCCTGCGAGCATATGCGCCACTTCGCCTGCTCCGTCGTGCAGGAATTCGACGCCTTCCGCGCCCCGATCTCGGATCTCGGAGATGGAACGCAGTGACAACCATGATCTCTCGGCCTCGCAATTCGCCAATCTCTATCGCTGGGGCCATCCCTACGTGATGGACGAGTTCCGCTTCCACATGTCGCTGACCGGTCCGCTGGCGCCAAGCGACGTCCGCCGGTTCGAGCTGGCTCTCAGAGAGTATTTCGCGCCCTATCTGATGAAGCCGGTCGAGATCGCCAATCTCGCTCTTTTCGTCGAGGAAGAGCCGGGCGCTCCGCTGCAGGTCCATTCGCTGCACCCGATGGGCCGCGTCGCGGCCCGCAAGATCGCCTGAGCCGAGACCGCGCAGGCATCACTTTTGTTCAAGAATCGCCCGGCGGAAAATGCTATGCGATGGGCATGGACAATATCTCGCAGGAACGGGCGACCGACTACATGCCTCTGGCGGAGGCGGAGAAGACCCGCTTCTGGCGCGACAGCCGTTTCGGCGGAATGGAATGCCTAGCGGCAACATTCCTCACCCATGAATTCGCTCCCCACGCGCATGATACGTTCAGCATCGGCACGATCGAGAAAGGCTCGCAGGTCGTCACCATCCGCGGCGAGCGGGGAACTGCGGGGCCAGGCGACATCTACCTGATGAACCCCGGCGAGATCCACGACGGCGCACCGCGCGATGGCGGATATCGCTACCGCATGATCTATCCGGACCTGTCCCTGCTCCGCGAAATCCTCGAGGACGCCACCGGCAAGCCGGTCAAAGGCACGCCCGCCTTCGGCCGGCAGGTGCTGCGCGACGAGACGCTGGCCGCCGCGTTCCACCGGGCGCATTTGACACTGGAGAGCGGTGCGGGCGCGCTGGAAACCAGTCAGGCGATGTTCCAGGTGCTCGGAGCCCTGTTCTACCGCCACGGCAGCGCCATCATCGTGCCGACGGATACGGCCGAGAAGGGTGCCGTCCATCGAGCGCGAGACTATCTGATCGAACACTACGCGTCGGATATCGGGCTGGAAGAACTCGCGGCCGTGGCTGGCCTCAGTCGCGCCCATCTCATCCGTGCCTTCGGGCGGGAATTTCACATCACGCCGCATTCCTTTCTCACCGATATCCGGATCCGTGAAGCGCGTCGTAGTCTGCGGGAAGGTCGCCAGCCCGCGACTATCGCCTTCGAATGCGGCTTTGCCGACCAGGCGCATTTCACCCGGCATTTCAAGGCACGCACCGGGTTGACGCCGGGGCAATATCGCGCCGGTTGATTGATTACAGTTGCAACCTTCGCCCATGTTGTCCTGCCTTTGGTCACTTTTCTTCAAGACCCTGCCGACCGGTGCCGCTACCACGGCCCGCGAAACCGGAGAATTCTTCAACGTGACCGACACCACTCGTCTGCAGGAAATGCTGGGCGGCATGCGATCCATCTCGCCGCTCCTTGCCGCCGTCATTCCGATCGGCCTCGTCTTCGGAACCGTCGCAGCCACCAAGGGACTTTCGACCGCCGAGACCGGATTGATGAGCGCGCTGGTTTTTGCCGGCGGGTCTCAATTCGTGGCGATGGATATCTGGACCCATCCCGCGGTCTGGGCGAGCCTCGGTCTGGCGGCGCTGCTGGTCAATGTCCGCCACGTGCTGATGAGCGCATCGCTCGCCGCGAAAATGCAGGCCTTCTCGCCACGCGCCCGCGCCCTCTCGATGCTCTTCCTGGCAGACGAGATCTGGGCCATGGCCGAGTTCCGGGCGCGTGTCGCAAGGCTGACGCCCTATTGGTTTTTGGCCTAGCTGCGCCGTTCTATCTCGCCTGGGTGCTTTCCAGCCTTGCCGGGGCGATACTCGGCGCCTTGCTCGGCGATCCGGTGGTGATCGGCCTGGATTTCGCCTTCCCGGCCGTCTTCATCGTGCTGGTCATGGGCTTCTGGAAAGGGGCGGATACCGGCGCAGTCCTGACCGCCAGTGCAGTCGCTGCGGTCCTCGTGCAGCATTTCGTTCCCGGCGTCTGGTACATCGCCGCCGGAGCGCTGGCCGGTCTTGCCGCCGCGCTTGTTGCCGCCGCGCGTAAAGAAAGGCTCCTCGAACAATGACCATCGAACTCTCAAGCCTTCTTGCCATCCTGGCGATGGCTGCCGCAACCATGCTCACCCGGCTGAGCGGATTATTCCTTCTCCGTCACGTCTCGCTCGAAGGTTCACGGCGTGCGGCGCTCGAGGCGATCCCGCCGGCCGTCCTGATGGCGGTCGTCGCGCCCACCGCCTTTGCGACCGGCATTGCCGAAACGATCGCTTGCCTTGTCACCGCGTTCGCTGCATTCCGCTTCCCCATGCTCGCTGCTGTCAGTCTCGGGGTGGCCTGCGTGGCGTTCCTGCGGGCCGTAGGCCTCTAAAGCATGACGCGCTCGGCTCGCGTCGATCGCCGGCTTTCATGCCGCGCGGTCGTTTATCGGCTGGCCGAATAGAAGCTTGATATACGTCCGATAGCTCAGGATCTGCCGCTCCAGCTGCGTCGGGTCGTTGAGCACTTTGGACATGATGATGGCGCCGTCGAAGGTGCAGGACAGCATGTTGGCCAGATCCTTAAGGTCAACCGGTTCCTGTGGCGGATGGGCGGCGGCGATTTCTTCCAGATAACCGAGGAAGCGGCTGTTCCATGATGATACCGAGTTGGCGTTCAGCGCATGGACCTCTCGGTCGAAAAGTCGTTCCTGATAGCAGATCGAGGCGACGATGCAGCCGGGATGAACGCCCGGCAGATCGCGCGCGAGTTCCGACAGGAGCTTCAAGCCGATCAGGAAGGCCTGCAGCGGATCATCGGCCAACTCGCGGCCGCGGTCGAACAGGTCATCGAAGATGCGGTCGTTCTCGGCGACGTAGCGGCGCAGCATCTCGCGGGCAAGCTCGTTCTTGTCGCGGAAATGATAGAAGAACCCGCTCTTGGTAATGCCTGCCTCGGCGATCACCTCTTCGATTGACGTCGCGCCGAACCCCTTGGAAAGCACCGATATCTGCGCCACTTCGAGGATGCGCTCGCGGGTCGCTTCGCCCTTGCTCGGCGCGCGAACAGGAGCGCCGATTTGGGCCTGGACATGGGAAAACTGCACCGGCGGTACGGTTTTGCCGTCACCTCGGCCGCTCCCGGTCAATGCCTCTGTCTTCTGGGACATGCCATCCCCCTGAATGATTTCGCCTTTTCGAAAACTGTCCGGGCTGTACCGCAGGCCGCGTAGATCAAGGCCCCCATCTGGCGCAAAACACTGGGGCAGATCGCAGCCTGCGGAAGTGCCCGCGCTGCGCCTGCACCATAGTATCACAGGAGATGACGATGAAAAACGATCGCCAGAGCCTGCCGCATCTCGGGGAGGAGATATTTCTGACCGATGGCGGGCTGGAGACCACGCTGATCTTCCAACGCGGCCTTGACCTGCCGCATTTCGCATCCTTTCCCTTGCTGGACGATGCGATGGGGAGGGCCGAACTGACCGCCTATTACGAGCCCTATCTCGCGATAGCGCGCAGTCACGGCCGCGGCTTCATTCTCGATACGCCGACATGGCGAGCCAATCCGGACTGGGCTGCAAAGCTCGGCTACGATCTCGCCGCCCTGCGCGCGCTCAACATCCGCTCGGTCGAATATGTCGCCGACCTGCGGCGCGCATGGCAGAAGCCCGGCACGCGCATCCTGTTGAATGGGGCGATCGGTCCACGCGGCGATGCCTACCAGCGGGGCCGGATGAGTGCCGCCAAGGCGGAGGATTATCACGCCCACCAGATCGGCGCCTTTGCCGAGACCGAACTCGACATGGTGACGGGGGTGACCCTCAACACGACCGAGGAGGCGATCGGCATCATCCGGGCGGCAAAGGTTGTGGGGCTGCCCGTCGTGATCTCGTTCACGGTCGAGACGGATGGCAGGCTCGCCGACGGCATGTCGCTTGAGGAGGCGATCGAGACCACGGACGCCATGACCGGGTCGGCCGCGGCCTATTACATGGTCAACTGCGCGCATCCGAGCCATTTCGACCACGCACTCGGCGGCAACGCCGAATGGCTGCGGAGAATCGGCGGCATTCGTGCCAACGCTTCTGCGAAAAGCCATGCGGAGCTCGATGAATCGACCGAGATCGACATTGGCGATCCGCAGGATCTCAGCCGGCGCTACGCGAGGCTGACGACACGCAATCCGTCGATGCGGGTGCTCGGCGGCTGCTGCGGTACCGATCACCGCCATGTCGCGGCCATCTGCGAGGCTTGCATGCCGCGTGCTGCGGCCGAATAGGGGAGGAGGCCATCATGTCCATATTCTCATTGTCATCCGTTCTGTCGATGGCGTTTTCGGCGCTTGCGGTCGGCTATCGCGACAGGCAGGGCGGAGACGAGGTGCTAATCGTGCCTTCGGGCCGTCTGCCGTTCGCTTCCGGTCTCGAACTCGACGACCACATGCTGCGCGATATCGGCCTCGGCGACGGGGTCTATCGCCGGCCGCGCGACGATCGCTTCGACTGATCGACGCGCGCAAGTTTGCATCTCGACATCTGCGGAAGCGGTGCGCTACCGTCGCCGCAGATGCCAGAGGTGGAAGAATGCCGATAACCATAAGGGACTATCCGCGCGATCTTGTCGGCTACGGCCGCAATATTCCCGATCCGAAATGGCCGGGCGGCGCCAATGTCGCCGTGCAGTTCGTCATCAATTACGAGGAGGGTGGCGAAAGCTCGATCCTTGATGGCGACCCGGCCTCGGAAAACCTTCTGTCGGAAATCGTCGGTGCCGCGCCATGGCCGGGCCAGCGCAACCTCAATATGGAGTCGATCTACGAATATGGCTCGCGCGCCGGCTTCTGGCGGCTGTTCCGGCTGTTCACCGAGCTGAAGATGCAGTGTACCGTCTATGGCGTCACGCTCGCCATGGCCCGCAATCCGGAAGCGGTCGCGGCGATGAAGGAGGCCGGTTGGGAAGTCGCCAGCCACGGCTATCGCTGGCTGGAATACAAGGATTTTCCGCTTGAGAAGGAACGTGAGCACATCCTCGAAGCGGTTCGTCTCCACACCGAACTCGTCGGCGAGCGGCCCTATGGAATGTACCAGGGGAAACCATCCGACAACACGTTGAAGCTCGTGATGGAGGAGGGCGGTTTTCTTTACTCCTCCGACAGTTATGCCGACGACCTGCCCTATTGGGTGATGGGTCTGGACTGCAAGCCATTCCTCATCATTCCCTATACGCTCGAAACCAACGACATGCGCTTCGCCACGCCGCAGGGTTTTAATGCAGGCGACCAGTTTTTCACCTATTTAAAGGACGCGTTCGACACGCTCTATCGCGAGGGGCAGGAGGGCAGCGCGAAGATGATGTCGGTCGGCCTGCATTGCCGCCTCGTCGGCCGCCCCGGCCGTATCGCGGCGCTGCGCCGCTTCATGGAGTATGTGCTTTCCCACGACAAGGTCTGGGTGCCGCAGCGCATCGAGATCGCCAGGCACTGGCACGCGCATCATAAGCCCGCCAACTGGCCTAAGGTGACACCATGACGGCGCGCGGGGATTTTATCTCAGCCTTTGGCGGCGTGTTCGAGCACTCGCCCTTCATCGCCGAGCGTGCCTATGACGGTGGGCTGATCTTCGTGCCGCTGACGGCCAAAGGCGTGCATGCCGCCATGGTCGGCGAATTCCGCAAGGCGAGCCCGGAGGAGCGGCTGGGCGTTCTGCGCGCCCATCCGGATCTCGCCGGCAAGCTCGCGATCGCCGGCGAACTGACGGAAGACAGCCGGCTGGAACAGGCCGGCGCCGGCCTCGACCGGCTCAGCCCCGCAGAACATGCCCGGTTTACCGAACTCAACGCTGCCTATACGCAAAAATTCGGCTTTCCCTTCATCATCGCGGTCAAGGGCCTCGACAGGCAAGACATCCTAGCCGCCTTCGAGGCCCGCGTCGGCAACAGCGCCGAGGCGGAATTCGCCACCGCCTGCGCCCAGGTGGAGCGGATCGCGCTGCTGCGGCTGCTGACGCTTCTGCCGGAGCGGTGAGATGCAGGATCCGAAACAACGCAGCGCCATTGACTACCTGGAGATCATGGAGCGATCGGCGACCGATGCGCTTCGGATGGTCGAGGGAATGGACGAGGCGGCATTTGTCGAGAGCAAGGTGACGTTCAATGCGGTCGCTTTCTGTCATTTTCTTGCCGGCCAGGCCGCTGCCGATCTGATGGAGCACCATCCCGGATCTCGCGACCGACCATCCCCAACTCCCTTGGACGGCTACGCGTGAAATGCGGGACCATATCCTCGGCGAGTTTTCGCAGCTTCGGCCGGAAGAAATCTGGCTTGCGACACAGAATTCCATGAAAAGCCTGGCAAACCAGATTGCGGAACTGCGCAACTGGCATGCACAAGGCGAATGAACCAAAGGCCCGCCGTGACCGAAATCCTCGAAATCCTGCCCCTTACCAGATCCGCCTTCGCGCCCTATGGCGAGGTGATCGAAGCCGATCCCTCGACCATGCGGCTGATCAACAGCGGCACGACCGAGCGCTATCACGGGCTCGCAGCACCTGTCGGCATCGGAGACCGCCTGATCTTCAACATTTTTCGCGGCCAGCCGAGGCAGTTTCCCTATTCCGTCGGCATGATGGAGCGCCATCCGTATGGCAGCCAGAGTTTCGTGCCACTCTCCGGCCGACCCTTCCTTGTCGGCGTCTCGGCGGATGAAGGCGGACGGCCGGGGCGGCCGCAGATCTTTCTTGCCCGGGCCGATCAGGGTGTGAACTATTTCGCCAATACCTGGCATCATCCGCTGATGGCGCTGGGGGAGGTCAGCGACTTCCTCGTCGTCGACCGCGACAATACCGGTGCCAACCTGGAAGAATTCACCTTCAACATGCCATACCTCATCGCGGAGCCTGCCTTATGACCGGCCTGACAACCCATGTCCTCGATACGGCAAACGGCACGCCTGCAGCCGGTATGGTCATCGATCTCTACCGGATCGAAGGCGATGTGAGACAGAAGATCAGGTCGGTGACGACCAACGCGGACGGCCGCGTCGATGGCGGGCCGATCCTGATCGATGCCAGCTTCGTTGCCGGCACCTACGAACTCGTCTTCCATGCGGGCGACTATCTCCGCAGCGGGAGTGTCCCGCTGACCGATCCGGCCTTCCTCGACATTATCCCGATCCGCTTCGGCATCTCCGATACGACGGCGCATTATCATGTGCCGCTGCTGGTCTCGCCTTACGGCTATTCCACCTATCGGGGCAGCTGATGCGTTTCGCCGCGATCGCCGACATCCACGGGAATTGCGCGGCGCTGCAGGCCGTGCTGGATGATGTCGCCGCACTCGGCATCCGCGACATCGTCAATCTCGGCGACTGTTTCAGTGGGCCGCTGGAGGCCGATCGCACCGGCGATCTCCTGCTGTTGCTCGACATGACCGGTACGAAGACGGTGCGCGGCAACCACGATCGATACCTGCTCGAAAAAACCGCCGACCAATTGCATGCCCTCGGCGCGCTCTCGGACGCCCATGCCCACCGCCAGATGGCGCCCCGGCATTTCGACTGGCTGCGCAAGCTGCCCTTCAGCATGGTCTGGCGCGAAGAAGTGTTTCTCTGCCATGCGACGCCGAAGGACGACAATCTCTACTGGCTGGAAACCGTGTCGCCTGAAGGTCATGTGACGCTCCGCCCGCAGGACGAGATCGAGGCGCTCGCCGAAGGCATCGACCAGTCGCTGATCCTCTGCGGCCACAGCCATATCCCGCGCATGGTGGCGCTTGTCGACGGCCGCTTGATCGTCAATCCCGGCAGTGTCGGCCAGCCCGCCTATGACGATGACGCGCCGTTCTATCATAAGGTCGAGACCGGCCATGCCCTTGCCTCCTACGCGGTCATCGAGAAGACCGCGGCCGGCTGGGCGCCAACATTCCACACCGTATCCTACGATCACATGGCGATGTCACGCCTTGCCGCCGGGAACGGCCGCGCGGACTGGGCTAGTGCCTTGGCGACAGGGCGGGTTTCGTGACTAGGCCGCGCTGCTGCGCTTGATCTCATGCCGGGCAGCCCGGGCCAGAAATCCGGAGCGTGAAAGGCCATTGGCTTCTGCATAAGCATCGATCGTCTGCAGCACATCTTCCGGCAGCGTGATGTTGACGCGAACCACCTTCGTGGTCTGGGTCTTCAACGTGACGAGTATGGCAACGCCATCCCGGTTAGTCTCATCGGCCATGACGTTTTCGAGGCTGGATGGTTCGGGAACGGCATCTCCGTCTTCGATCATTCCGTCGACATGGAAGGCAAGGGCCTCCTCGGCCATCTGACGCGCCTCGTCGAGAGTCGTACCGGCAGTCACGATGCCAGGGAAATCTGGGAAGGAGACACCGTAATCGCTGTCGGCGTCCTTGTGGATAAGACCGATATAGTTGCTCATGCTCACCTCAGTTTCAGCCCGGCCTGCTTCTCGATGCTTCGAAGCGTGCCGATCGGGATGTCGCGCTTTGGATGGGGCACCGTCACCCGTCCGGGCTTTGTCGGATGCTTGAATTGAATATGGCTGCCCCTCTGGGCCACCTCGAACCATCCATCCCCGCGCAGCCGCGCAATCACATCGCCGCTCTTCATGATTTAAATTTATACACATCTATACATAACATCAAGTGGTCGGTTTCTATGGAAACCATTCGGCAAGGCTTGGCCGCGATACTCCAGTCCGATCTGACAGGAGATGATTCCATGGCCCAGTCCCGCGCAAAATCAGGATCGAGACGCAAGAGCACCAAGCGTTCGTCGGCCCGGTCGGGATCGTCGTTCTGGCCGTGGGTGGCAGCACTCGTCGTGATCGGCGGCGGTATTGCGGTCTATGACAATTTTGCGCCCGCGCGCCGCTTCGTCGCCAGCCTGACGCAGGACAAGCCGGTGCGCACGGCGACGCGGGAAGAGGCGCGCGAGAAGCCAGCGCCGTCCCACCCGCATTCGTCGACGGCATCACGCAATACCGGCCCTATACCACCGCGTCCCGTCGGTGCGCCCGACCGTACGCAGACGGCGGCGATCATTCCGCCGGCACCGGTCGGCAAGCCCGGGCTGGACGTCGCCCGTTCGGAGCCTGCCGCAGGCAGCGGCGACAGGCTCGCCGGTTCCTACGAGGCGAAATTCTTTCTCTGCGGCACTGCCAAGCAGGACGACTGCGTCGTCTCGGCAGATCGCTTCGTCTTCCATGGCGAGAAGATCCGGCTCGTGGGCGTCGAGGTGCCGGATATCAAGAAGCCCCGTTGCGAGGCAGAACGCATCAAGGCCAGCGACGCGAAACTTCGCGTGCGCGCCTTCCTCGATTCCGGCCCGTTCGATCTGGTGTCATGGCAGGGCGATGACGCGGAAGTCGAGGGCCACAAGCTGCGCGACGTCACTCGCAACGGTCGCTCACTGGCCGACGTTCTGGTCAATGAGGGACTGGCCAAGCGCCCCGGCCAGGGCAGGGGCGGGTGGTGTGGCTGAGGCGTCTTAGCCTGAAGCCAGCCGAGGCAGTACATCGCGAGCAATGATGTCGAGATCGGACAGTGCCTTGTGGCGATCGACCGCAAGATCGAGCGCCACGTGATGCACACCGAGATCTCGCATGTCCGTCAACGCCCGGTATAGCCCGTCCGGGCCGGTGCGATATCCGAGATTGATCTCCTCGATGCTATCGCTGGTCGTGTCTACAAGTTCGAGTGCCATGGCCTGACCGAGTCCACGAAACTCGGTGGTCGAGCGAGCGACGGCATTGTGCCACAAGGCAATGCGATCCTTCTGCGCGGCAAGCGGACGGTGATAGGTCATCCAGGCCGCGGCGTTGCGGGCGATCCATTCCAGAGACTGCGAGGACGATCCAACCGCCACGAGAGGCAGTTGCCGTCCGCTGCGCGGCCTGATTTCGAAATCGGTCCCGCCATTCACCTGTCCGCCCAGGGCAGATGCCAGCTCCACCCAATGGCCGCGAAACAGTTCACGCCGCTCTTCGACATTGCGACCGAAGGCGGCAAATTCCGAGGGGCGGTCTCCCGAGCCGAGACCAAGCAGGAAACGCCCGGACGACAGCGCGTCCATCGAGAGCGCCGCCTTGGCGATATGCAGCGGATGGCGCAGAGGCAACACGATGGCACCCGTCGCCAGGGTGATCGAGCGGGTGGAGGCCGAAAGCGCGCCGAGCAGCACCCAGGGATCGGAATGACCGACGGGATCGGGATAGGAGGCGCTGTTCAGTGGTACGTCGCGAACCCAGAGCGCCGAGAAGCCGAGCGCGTCGGCGCGCGCCGCCAGTTCCAGCTGCAGGCCGAAATCGATGTCCCGTCCACCGTCCCGCGACTGGATGGGCAGGACGATCCCGACCGTCAGCTTTCCGGCTTGAAACAGCATCCGACCCGTAATCCGTATGCCGTCAGAACTGCGCGCTGGCGATGATGTTGCGGCCGCAATCCTGAATGTCCCGCTTGCCGCAAAGTGCCATGGTGATGTCCATCTCCTTGCGGATGATCTCGAGCGCCAATGTCACGCCCGGTTTGCCCAGCGCGCCGAGGCCGTAGAGGAAGGGGCGGCCGATATAGGTGCCCTTGGCGCCGAGCGCCACGGCTTTCAGCACGTCCTGGCCTGAGCGGATCCCGCCGTCGAAATGGACCTCGATCCGGTCGCCCACCGCATCGACAATCTTCGGCAGCATCGAGATCGAGGAGGGGCGCCGTCCAGCTGTCGGCCGCCATGATTGGAGACGATGATCGCGTCGGCGCCGGTATCGGCCGCGGCGCGGGCGTCTTCCTCGTCCAGTATGCCCTTGATGATCAGCTTGCCGCCCCACAGATCCTTGATCCAGCGGATGTCGTCCCATGAAAGCCGTGGGTCGAACTGTTCGGCCGTCCACGCCGACAGCGACGAGAGGTCGGACACATTAGTGGCGTGGCCGACGATATTGCCGAAGCCACGACGCTTGGTCTGCAGCATTTCCAGGCACCATTGCGGCTTGGTGGCAAGCTGCATGGCGGTGTTCAGCGTCCATTTCGGTGGAGCGGAAAGGCCGTTGCGCAGATCCTTGTGGCGCTGACCGAGAATCTGCAGGTCGGCGGTCACGACCAGCGCCGAGCAATTGGCCGCCTTGGCGCGGTCGATCAGCCGCTCGATGAAGCCGCGGTCCTTGAGCACGTAGAGCTGGAACCAGAAAGGTTTCGTGGTCACCGAGCGCACGTCCTCGATCGAGCAGATACTCATGGTCGATAGGGTGAAGGGGACGCCGAATTCCTCTGCCGCCTTGGCGGCCAGCATCTCGCCATCGGCATGCTGCATACCGGTCATGCCGGTCGGCGCAAGGGCCACCGGCATCGCGGCTGTCTCACCCACCATCGTCGTTGCGAGCGAACGGTTCGTCATGTCGACCAGCACACGCTGGCGCAGCTTCACCTTGGCGAAATCCTCTTCGTTGGCCCTGTAGGTGCCTTCGGTCCAGGCGCCGCTGTCTGCATAGTCGAAGAACATTCTTGGCACGCGACGACGGGCAAGCGTCTTCAGATCTGCAATGGTATATGGCTTCGACATGCGGTCATCTTCCTCCAAAAATGAAGTTAGACGACTAGCACATCAGAGCGCATCTGCCAGCGGAATGTTTGCCGTTCAATTTAACCGGCCGAAGACCGATCGGTTCATTGCCATCGGCTGCTTGGGGCAGGTCAAGGGACGAGAATGAGGCTGCCGGCTGCGTTGCCGCTTTCAAGCAGGGTATGCGCGGCGGCCGCATCGGTCAGGGAGAACTCCCCCGCGATCGTTGAGGAAATGCCGCGTTGCATTGCCTTGATCGCCTGTTCGGCGGCCTCGCGATAATTCGCCTCGTCTGCAGAATAGGCCATGATGGTCGGCAGTGTCAGCGACTTGCCGGGGCGCAGTATTTCGATCGGAACGGGCGGTATCGGTCCGGCCGCCTGACCGATCGAGGCGATGGTTCCAAACGGGCGGACGCAGGCGATCGTGCGGGCCAGCATATCTCCTCCGATGCCATCATAGGCCACGTCCACACCTTTGCCGGAGGTCAGAGCCTTCACTTCCGCAACAACGTCCGCGTCCCGCCCGACGATGAGATGGTCTGCGCCATAGCTTTTGGCGAGATCCGCCTTGGCAGGCGAGCCAACGGTCCCGATGACGTCGGCACCGATCTGTTTTGCCCATTTCACGAGGATGGCACCCAATCCTCCCGCTGCCGCATGTACCAGTATCAGGCTTTTGGCCTTCACAGCGTAGGTCTTGTGCAGCAGCATATATGTGGTCATGCCCTTCAGAAGCGATGATGCCGCGACTTCGAAGGAGACATCGTCAGGAAGAAGGACGGCCTTCTGCGCCGGTAGGATACGAACTGAGGCATAGGCGCCGAGGGACGCGGCATAGGCGACGCGATCTCCCACCTTAAGCCCATGTACCCCGTCGCCCACCGCCTCGACGAAGCCCGCCGCCTCGACACCGATTACGGCCGGATAGGAGGAGGGCATATGTTCCGGTCCGGTGGTAGAGATCGACGTAGTTTACACCGATGGCCGATTGGCGCAGAAGAATTTCACCGGAGCCGGGCTGCAGTTTCGGCAGGTCGCGACATATCAGCTTTTCCGTGCCGCCGGACGATGAGAGACTTATTTCGATATCCGCCATCATTTGCCTCCGGTAAAACCAGCTTTGTCCCGCATAGCTGCGGCTAGCCTGAATTCCTAGGCTAGCATCACGTTGCTGGCAGTGTTTGGTTGAACGCTTGTAATAGATTCGGCAACGGCCTCTTGCGAGGTCGATGGGTCATTCCGTTTCCAGCACCTGTATTTGCGCACCCGTCGCTTCGGCAACAGCGATATCGGCCATGGCAAGGGCCGCCTCGCGGCTCTTAGCGGCGGCGATGAAGCGGGCGTTGTGGCAGAAGCTCGCGCCCTTGACGCCGCTTGCCGCTTCCAGATCGCCGTTGGTCAGGCCTGCCCAGGCGGCCGGCAGGTCGGCGCGCGCCTCGAAGCCCTCGTCGCTGCGGCGGATGGTGGTCAGGCACCAGTCCTTGTCGCCGCGCGGGTGGACGACGAACAACAGATGATCGGCGCCGGCTTTCACGATCGCCGGGCGGAAGGGCATGCCCATCGGCAGTTCCAGAACGTGGCCGCTGCCGGCCTTTTCGATGGCCTTGAGCACCAGAGCTTCGGCGCGAAGCTTTGCCGCCTGGCCGGCGATCCGCGCCTCAACGAAGCTGCGGGCAATGCCGAGCGCGGTGTGGAAGCAGCGCGTTTCAGCCTCGGGATCGGTTTCGTCGAAGACCGGCTTCAGGGTTTCCAGCAGCGCCGGAAGGGTGAGACCTGCGAGCGGGCCGGAGGGGCTGAGTGCGCCATTGTCGGTAAGGTCGATCGGCAGCACGAAGCTTGCGTCGAAGGAAGCGTGCAGCTGTTCAATGTGCTCTGCCGGGACGTTCGATGCCGCAAGATAGTCGCGGCCGAAATGCTTCCAGATCAGCCCGAACGAGCTGTAGGGCTGGCCGTCGTCGCGCAGCGGTGCGCCGCGTTGGTGATGGTCGAAAATGCCCGCTTCGGCATCATAGGCGCCACCCACATCATAGATGACGCGATCGGGGCCGGGCGTGATCCACTCGGGCGCGCGGCTGCGCACCAGTTTGGCGTTCGGGAAAAGCCGCGTCAGGATGACGCTCGACAGAAGCTCGTCGGCATGAAAGCCACCGGAATGGGTGACGAGGTAATCTGGGGTCATGCCGAGGCGCGCCTTCGTTCGTGTTCGGGTCGGTTGTGGGATCACGTGATAGCCATTCGCGCGCGCCTTCTCAATATGGCAACGCCGGAAAGCCTTGGCTTGCTTAATATCGGCGTGGTGCCCAGGAATGTATGTATGAGTAAGTTCTTAGGCTCGGCGTTCACGTCGTCCGGCAGCTGGCATCAGGATGTGAAGCAGGTCGGCGAGGCCGTGCTATGCACCATCAGAAAATCCGTGATATAAATAGTGCTGAATTCAGACCTGTTTTAGGATCTATCTATGATGCAAAGAGTTGAGGCAGCGATCGCGGTGAGCGTGTCTGACCTGAAAAAAATCCGAGCGCAGTCATCGAAGGAGCAAGCGGCTCTCCTATCGCGATTTTAAACCACAACAAGGTCATGGCCTACATGGTACCGGCCGACACTTACGAGGCCATGATCGACGCTCTCGACGACCATGCACTGGTTGAAATCATCAAGGCTCGTGCCGACGAGAAGGGCGTGCCGGTCGATATCGATGAGCTATAGGCTCGAATTCCTGCCATCGGCCCGCAAGGAATGGGACAAGCTCGGCGCCACATTGCGCGAGCAGTTCAGGAAGAAGCTGGCGGAACGGCTCCTAAACCCCCGCGTCCCGCCGGATGCACTGCGCGGCATGGCCGATCACTACAAGATTAAGTTGCGTACCGCAGGTTACCGACTCGTTTATCGCGTCGAGGATGAGAGGGTAACGGTCGTGGTCATCGCCGTTGGAAAGCGGGAGCGTTCCGAGGTCTACGAGATTGCCAGGAATCGCTAGATAAGAGAGGCCTGAAGGTCGCTTTTCATCGCCACGCCCGCGACATAGGTCTCCACCACCGCGCGATCATCGCCCATGGTCTGCATCAGGAACAGCTCTTCGGGCAGCGTCTTTACCGTCTCCATCCTGAGCTTCATCGCCGGTGTCGGCGCGGCGCCGAGCACCACGAGATCGGCCATCGAGCCCTCGTCGAGCGTGCCGATCTCTTCCTCCATCGACAGCGCCTCGGCATTGCCTCTGGTCATCAGGTAGAAGCTTTCGAGCGGGTTCAGGCGCTCGCCCAGCAATTGCTGGATCTTGTAGGCCTCGTCCATCGTCTTCAGCATCGAATAGCTCGATCCGCCGCCGATATCGGTGGCGACGGAGACGCGCACCGGCTTCTCCTTCGCATCAGCGCCTTCAACGGAAACAGGCCGGAGCCGAGGAAGAGGTTGGAGGTCGGGCAGTGGACGGCGATCGAGCCGGCTTCCGCCAGCGCATCCGTTTCGCGTTCGGAAAGATGGATCGCGTGACCGAGCAGGGTCTTCTTTCCGAGCAGCCCGTAGCGGGCATAGATGTCGGTATAGTCGGTCGCTTCGGGATAGAGCTCGCAGGTGTAGCGGATCTCGTCGTGGTTTTCCGACAGATGGGTCTGGATGAACAGATCCGGAAATTCCTGCGCCAGCGCCTGGGCCGCCTTCATCTGCTGCGGCGTCGAGGTGATGGCGAAGCGCGGCGTGATGGCGACGTGGTTGCGTCCCTTGCCGTGCCATTGTTCGATCACCGCGCGGGTCTCGTCATAGCCCATTTCCGGCGTGTCGAGCAGGCCCTGAGGGGCATTGCGGTCCATCATCACCTTGCCGCCTACCATGCACATGTTGCGCTTCATGGCTTCTGCAAAGAAGGCGTCGGCGGAGGTCTTGTGGACGGAGCAATAGGCGACGGCGGTCGTCGTGCCGTGACGCAGGAACTCGTCGTAGAAATGGGTGGCGATGCGTGCCGCGTGATCGCTTTCGACAAAGCGGCATTCCTCGGGGAACGTATAGGTGTTCAGCCATTCCAGCAGGTTCGCGGCATAGGAGGCGATCACCTGCATCTGCGGGAAATGCACATGGGTGTCGATAAAGCCGGGCAGGATGAGGTGCGGGCGATGGTCGATCTCCGCAACGTCTTCAGGCGCATCTGCCTTCACGGCAGCGTAGTCACCAACCGCGGCGATGCGGCCGTCGTCACCGACCAGCAGGCCGCCGTCATGTTCGTAAAGATAGCTGTCGCTGTCGGTCAGCGACTGCGGCGCCCGTTTGAAGGAGAGAAGGCGTCCGCGGATGAGTGTGGTCATTGCAAATCCTGTTTCGGCAGATCGTGTTTCTGCATGCCTATTTCGAAGCGACCGCGCTTTCATACCACGCGGTCAGCAACTTCCGTTCCTCTGGCGAGATGTCGGTGACATTGCCCGGCGGCATGGCATGGCTTCGTCCGGCCTGGATGTAGATCTCCCGGGCGTGAGAGGCAATCTCCGCGTCGGTCTCCAGCTTCACCGATTTCGGCGTGAAGGTGATGCCTTCCCAGACCGGCTCGGCGGCATGGCACATCGAACAGCGAGCCTGCACGACGTCGCGGGCGGCGATGAAATGGGTGTCGGAAGCAAACTTCTGCTGGACCGGCGTCATCGCGGTCTCCGTCTCCCCGGTCAGCACTTTCGGCACAGTGGACAGCCACATGATCAGGATGAAGAGGATCACCGCCACCAGCCATGTCCAGGTCGGCTTTCCTTCCTGGCATGGGTCGTGTTGAACCAGTGCCGGATCGTCACGCCCATCAGAAAGACGAGTGCTGCGATCACCCAGTTGAACTGAGTGGCAAATGCCAGCGGGTAGTGGTTCGACAGCATGAAGAAGATGACGGGCAGCGTCAGGTAGTTGTTGTGCAGCGAACGCTGCTTGGCGATCTTTCCGTATTTGGCGTCCGGCGTGCGCCCGGCGATCAGATCGGCGACGACGACCTTCTGGTTGGGGATGATGATCATGAAGACGTTGGCCGACATGATCGTTGCCGTGAAAGCGCCGAGATGCAGGAAGGCGGCGCGGCCGGTAAAGACCTGCGTATAGCCCCAGGCCATCGCGACGAGCACGATATAGAGGAGGATCATCAGGCCCCAGGTATTGTCGCCGAGCGGCGACTTGCAGAGCTGGTCATAGACGATCCAGCCGACGCCGAGCGACGCCAGCGACAGACAGATCGCTTGCCAAGGCTGAAGGTCCATCACGCTGCGGTCGATGAGGAAGAGGTCGGCACCGCCGTAATAGACGATACAGAGCATCAGGAAGCCGGAGAGCCAGGTGAAATAGCTCTCGTATTTGAACCAGGTCAGGTGCTCGGGCATCTGCGCCGGCGCGACCAGATATTTTTGGATGTGATAGAAGCCGCCGCCATGGACCTGCCACTCCTCGCCATGGGCGCCCACCGGCAGATGCGGCCGCTTCACCAGTCCGAGATCGAGCGCGATGAAATAAAAGGACGAGCCGATCCAGGCGATCGCGGTAATGACGTGGAACCAGCGGGCCGCAAAACTCAGCCATTCCCAGGCGATGGCATATTCATACATTCGTCTTCCCCGCTTCCTCTGCCGACTCGACACTGTGGGCAAAAAAAGCGGTGGAGGGAAGGGAGGGATCGGCGACGGAGGCGGAAAATCCGGATCTGCCAGGAGAGCGCCGGCGCCTTGCGCTTCGTGCGCAGCAACAGCGGGAGTGCCCGGCCGTCTGCCGGCCGGGCCTTCCGGTGGTTCAGGCGATCTGGACGCTGAACCCGCCATCGACCATGAAGATCGAGCCGATCACGAAGCTTGCCCGGTCCGACGCCAGGAACGCGACAGCCTCGGCAATTTCGCGCGGTTCTGCGGAGCGGCCGATCGGCGCCGACTTGCCGTGTTCTGTCAGGAATTCGCGGCCGTCGTCGCGGAACGTGTCGAGCAGGTTGGTCACGACATCGCCGGCGCCGACGGCATTGACGCGGATGCCGTGCGGCGCGACTTCGAGCGCCAGAGCGCGGGTCAACTGCGCCACCGCGCCCTTTGATGCGGCATAGGGCGCAATGCCCGGAAAGGCGAAGAACGAGGCATAGGAGGCGATGTTGACGATCGCGCCCTTGCCGTTCGGGATCATCGCCTTGGCTGCCTCGCGGGAGAAGAGGAAATAGCCGGTGGCGTTGATCGCCATCACCTTTTCCCATTCCTCGCGCGTCGTATCGACGACATTGCGGTAGTTGATGTAGCCGGCATTGTTGACGAGGATGTCGAGCGTGCCGAAACGGTCGAGTGCCGTGGTGACGGCCTGCTCTGCGCTGCCGTCGGCAGTCACGTCCGCCGTCAGCGGCACCAAACTGTCGGACGCCATGCCATAGACCGCGTCATTCTTGTCGACGGCGATGACCTTGGCGCCGCGCTCAACGAAGAGCTCGGCGATGCCACGGCCGATGCCGCTGGCCGCACCGGTTACGATTGCGACCTTGCCCTTGATTTCGTTCACCATTTCATTGTCAGCCATGATGGCCTCCTTGGAAAAGCAATCAGGATTGTGCTCCTGCTTCCAGGCCGCTGACTGCCGCCTGAAAGATGAGTGGTGATTACGAAATTGGGGCGTAGGCTTCGCGCGGCGGCTTGCGGATAGTAGCGCGATCTTGCGGCGAACCGCGTTCGGGCAGGTGTCAGCTGCGGTATTCGCGCGGCGTGACGCCGATCTGGCGCTTGAAGACGCGGGCAAAATGGCTCGGGCTCGCATAGCCGAGGTCGAGTGCGATCGAGACGATGTTCAGCTCGGTTTCCCTGAGCAGGCGGCGGGCCTTGGCGATCTTCATCTGGATGAAATATTCCGAGGGTGACGAGCCGGTCGACTGCTTGAACATGCGCGAGAAATGGTAGGGGCTGAGACCAGCCTCGCCTGCGAGGCTTTCCAGACTGAAGGGTTTGTCGAGCCCGGCCTCCATTACCTGCGTCACCCGCTGCAGCTTGAACGCCGGCAGTGCGCCGCGGCGCAGGGCCAGTGATTGTTCGATATCGCCGTAGTGCCTGACGATGTGAATGGCGAGGGATTGCGCCAGGCCATCGAGATACATCTCGCTCTTGTAGGCACTCCCTGCGACCTCGGTGCGGATCATCTCCATCAGGCGCGATATCGTTTCGTCCCGCACGCCGGAGACATCCCGCAGGTGATATTCCCCTTCGGCCTGCCTGCCCCAGACTTCCGCCACGGCGCGCTGGTAGATGCCGAGCCCGAGATAGAGATGCATGACGACGAAGGGCTCGCCGGACACTGTCTGCCAGCGCATTTCATAGGGTGTCGGGCTATGGGTGAGATAGAAGCTGCCGGCCGATACGTCGCTGGCGATCCAGTCGCCGCCAAATTCCCGCTCCTCGATGTGCACCGCACCGGAGACGATCCAGACGAGAAGCGGCTCGGCGACCGCCGGAACCAGAAGCGAGCTTTCCGATGCCTCATGCGAAAGGATCTGGACCGATATGCTGCCCCATGCGGAGGCCGCATTGCGGGTCAACAGCGTGCCGTTGATGTGGCGCCGCAATCCTTCGGGCGATGAGAGCAGGTACATCAGGCGTTGCCGTAGTTGATTGGATACGCGCAGGAGATGTTGCGCGTATCGCCAAGTTCAAGGGTCTTTGCCCATGCGCTCGTCTCAGAGCGCCGCCTCGACCTTTTCTGCGACCTCGGGGCTCACCCACTGGGTCCAGACGTCCGGCATGGTTTCGAGGAAATGCCGTGCCGCATCCTCATAGGTGCCCTGGTTGTCGATCTGCCAGGCCAGCACGCTGTTGACCGTGGTATTGGCCCATTTGCGCTTCTTCATGTAGTCCAACGCCACGCCTGCCTCGTCAGCAAAACGCTTGGTCACGACGCTGTAGACTTCCGAGACCGGATAGGAATTGACCTTCGGTTCGGCGCAATCGATGACCGAGGTGCAGGCATCCCATTCGGCCTTGTCATGGGGCACGCCGAAGGAGAGGCGCACCATCTCGTATTTGCCTAGGATGGCGGTCGGCGACCAGTAATAGCCGAGCCAGCCGGTCTTCTTCTCGAAGGCGGAGGCAATCGTCCCATCGAGCGCGGCACCGGAGCCGGTCTCGACGATCTCGAAACCTTTCTTCTCGCCATCCAGCGCACGGAATAGATTGCCGAGCGAGGCCTGGCACTGCCAGCCGGGGGCAATTGTAGATCGCGCCCTTGGACGGATCGTCGGAGGAGGGAAGAGGTCGGGGCGTTCCAGCGCCTGCTGCACGGTCTTGATCTCCGGATGGGCGTCGGCGAGGAATTTCGGGATCCACCAGCCATCCTGGCCGCCTTCCGACAGGATTTCGGCGGCGATCACCAGCCGGCCTTCGCCGACGGCCTTGTCCAGCGGCGTGCGCACCGCGTTGATCCACAGTTCCGGCGCGATGTCCGGTTGGCCCTTCTCGTTCATCGAGGTGAAGGTCGGCAGCGTATCGCCGGTGACCATCTCGACCGAACAGCCATAGCCTTCCTCGAGGATGATCTTGTCGACATTGGCCGCGACGCCAGCGGAGGCCCAGTTCATCTCGGCGATCGATACAGAGCCGCAATCGGCCCGGGCGCCGCCGGCGAAGGCGCTGAGCTCGGCTGTGAGGATCGCTGAGGCAAGGAGCTTTTTCATCATGGGTCTCCGATGAAGGACGCGCATTGAAATGACGGGGCCTAGTGCCACAGATCCGCTGCCACGGCATGTCGGTTTTGTGAAATCGGTACTTACCCACAGGAGATGGAACGGCTCGGTTTGATCCAATCGCGCTTGCTCAAGCCTCGCCTCCCGGTTGGGGCGGTCCGACCATGGCGGAGCTTCCGAATAAATTGTTCCCGACATGGAACCTGAAATCGCCCCGGGGAGTTCACCGTGCCGCAGCTTCAATATGATTGATTGCTAAAATATATTTGGTGCATCGCAATATTTCGGGCTTAGCCGGCTAAGGCGACTCGCGTATTGTAGGACTTGCAAATTCAACCGGCGGTGCCGGAGTATTGCGTCTGGCACGCCGCCGGTGATGGCATCCATCAACGGAGAACAGGCTGATGCCCAAACACAGGTGTTCTATTCTGACCGGTGCGATGATTGCGTTTGTATCCGGCGTAACTGGCATGGGAGGGGGCTTTCGGCCAACGCCCACGAAGCCCATAGCCCGACCGGAATAAAGTGGAAATATGACGGCTATTGCTGCAATGGCGACGCCCATAGTGGTGATTGCCAGATGATCTCGACGCGGAATGTCCGCGTTACCAATCAGGGCTATGAAATTTTGCTCGGGCCCGGCGATCATCGGATGATCACCAAGCCTCACCATTTCACCATGCCGCAAAGCGAGGCGCGCCGGTCGAAGGACGAGGAATATCACCTCTGCCTCTATCCGACCGAGGACACGCTGCGCTGCTTCTATGCGCCCGACATGAGCTATTGAGCGGCAGCGAGGCCGGGTATTAATCCTGGAAGGTCGGCATCTTCTTGCGCATAAAGTCGCGGAAGGCGCGGATCTTGTTCGAATTCCGGCGTGCTTCCGGATAGGCGAACCAATAGTCGCTGCCGTCGGTCGCACGTAGGTCGAAGGGCTGGATCAGACGGCCGAGCGCCACGTCGTCGGTATAGAATTCCGGCTTCAGGATCGCCACGCCCTGGCCGGCGATCGCGGCCGCCGCTTCAAAGGACTGCGCACCGAAACGGCTTATCGGCCGGCCTTCGAGATCGGCTTCCGGCAGGCCGGCCGCCGCAAACCAGAGCGGCCACCAGATGTCGCCGGGGTCTATGATGCGGAGTTTGAGGATATCGGCCGGCTCGCGAACGCCGCCGATTGTTTCGGCCAATGCCGGGCTCAGCATCGGCGTGAAATCGCTCTTCATCAGAAAATGGGCCTTCAGCCCCGGCCATTGTCCGCTGCCGCTGCGGATTGCGACATCCGCTTCGATGCGGGTGAAATCCACCATCTCCTGCGAGGTTTCCAGCCGCACCGCAATGCCCGGGTTTTCCAGTTGGAACGTGCCGAGATGTGCGGCAAGCCAGCGTGAGGCGAAGGTTGCGGTCGTGTGGATGATCAGCGTGCTGTCGGACTGGCTCTTCGTCCCCGCCAGGGCCTCGTCCATGATGCCGAAAGCCTCTGCGATCTTGGGGGCCAGCCTCGCGCCGGCGTCGGTCAGCGTCACCTGCCGCGGGCGGCGCAGGAAAAGCGGCTCCCCCAGCACGTCTTCCAGAAGCTTGATCTGATAGCTGACCGCCGTCTGGGTCATGCCGAGTTCTTCGCCGGCCTTGGTGAAGCTCATCCGTCGGGCTGCGGCATCGAAGGCACGCATCGCATTCAGCGGAACCTGTCTCGACATTTTCATGGATAAGCTCTCTTGATCCATACAGACGGATGTTTCGTTGGAA
The DNA here is from genome assembly GCF_030323265.1 of Terrirhizobium terrae. Classification (GTDB taxonomy): domain Bacteria; phylum Pseudomonadota; class Alphaproteobacteria; order Rhizobiales; family Rhizobiaceae; genus Neorhizobium. Next base: position 4,259,136 of record NZ_CP104992.1, on the reverse strand, counting down.
ACGAAGCATAAACGAGCGCATCCTCCAATCATAGAGATCAATTGAATCGATGCTGGTCCGTTGAAATAACGGCCAGCGGTGGAAAGAGGAGATGCGGCCATGACCCATGGTATGCGCACGGGCCTTCTGCGCCTGAAAATCGGGAGTGAACATCTGTCTGCAATGCTCTTCGGCTTCGGTTACGGACACAACGCCGTGGATGCCGAGGACCTGAACGAGCACGATCTGCGCGACCTCGGCATGCTCGACGGACGCGTATCGCCGAGCACGGTGGAGCGCGTCGCACGGCCGGATGCCTGGGAGATCATCGGCCAGCCGCGCCCCTGGCTATGAGGACTTCTCAGGCCGGCGTGCCGAGATCGACATGGGCAATGGCGCCCGTGTCTCCTTCGGAAAGGTCGGCGGTAATGGCATCCTCGATCCAGCGCCTGAACGCGACCACTTTTCGCGCATTGCGCCGGGCTGGTGGGTAGGCCAGCAAATAGGTCTTGCCGTCACCGACCGATAGGTCGAAGGGCTGGACGAGGCGGCCGGCGGCAAGATCGTCGCGGAAGAAGAACGGGCTCAGCATTGCCACGCCATGGCCGGAGACTGCCGCCCGTGCCTCCAGATCCTGAGCGCCCAGCGCATTGAGGCTGGTCGGCCTGATCGATGCCGGATCGATCCTGGCCTCTTCGAACCAGTCGAGCCATGTCCCGTCTATTTCCGAAATCCAGGGCAGCCTGAGCAGATCGGAGGGGCACGGACGCCGCCGATGCTGGTGGCCAGATCGGGCGAAATCATCGGCGAATAGCGAAGCCGCATGAGGGGATGGCTGACCATCCCTTCCGGCGGCTCGGCCGAGATGCGGATGACGACATCAAGCGTCCCGCCCGGCTGATCCGCCGCATCAATGAGACGGACAAGGCGAACGGTGATGTCGGGATAGGCGGCCCTGAACGTACCGAGGCGCGGCGACAGCCAGTGGGAGGCGAATGTCGGCGGAGACCGGATTTCCAGCGTTTGCCCATCGCCTTCCGGGCGTCGCTCACCGCATCGGAGAGGAGCGCGAAGGCGTCCGACACTTTCGGCAGCAGCCGCGCACCTGTTTCCGTCAGCTGCAGCGCGCGCGGTCTGCGGATGAAGACGGCGTCGCCGAGAAATTCTTCCAGCAGCTTGATCTGGTAGCTGACGGCGGTCTGCGTCATGCCGAGTTCCTTGGCTGCGCGGGTGAAATTCTCAAGGCGAGCAACCGCCTCGAAAACCCTCAGAGCATTGAGCGGGAAGCGGCGCGACAGTTTCACCATAACCTCTCTTTATCGGTGTCGGTTGTAATTGAATTGGAGTTCGCCTGCAATCTGCGGGATGCCTTCTTCACCGACATTGAGGTCCGACAGCGTTTCGTGCACGCCAGGTCTGTGTCTCGGGTTGGGCTTGCAAGCGACGCTATCGACAGTCTCAACACTTGATTTGGAGCAGGTCATGCTTTCCGAAGACACATATCGCTTGCCCATTCTGTCCGCCGCAGGTCGTGCAGCTCGTCAGCGGTTGGCGGGTTTCGGCTGGGCATTGTCGAATTTTCTCCGCCATCTCCTATCCGGCGGACATGCGCGGGCGACGGAATTGCCGGACGATCTGCGGGCCGACGTCGGCTTCGAGGCGCCGCCGCATGAGCGCTCGGATGATTTTTGGGAATACAGGCGCAACTCAGTGGGTCGCGATCTGCCGTTCTGATGTCGGTTTCGGTTGCATCGGCGGAAGCCTGTGCAGCAGTTCGGCGGCAATGAGGGCGGCGATCACGGCCGGGCGCTTGTCCCGGACGACGGAGCCGCCGACCGGCAGAACGAGGCGACCCATCATCGCCTCTGCGTCGCCGTCCTCACCCGCCTGTCGCTTTAGCCAATGGGCAAAGGTTACCCGCTTGGTGGCCGAGCCGATCATGCCGACATAGCCGAGATCGTGCCGCGACAGGGCCCGTTCGGCGATGAGGAAATCCAGGGCGTGATCATGGGTCAGGATGATCGCTGCACCGCCGGAAGGAATCTCTGCGATGCAGCCCTCCGGCATGGCGGTCAGCCGACGAGCGACTTCCCCGGGGAGATCTTCCAGCGCCTCGGCGCGGGTCTCGACCACCGTGACGGCGAAGGGCAGGGGCGTGAGCGCTCTTGCCAAGGCCAGCCCCACATGCCCGGATCCGAACAGGAAGACCGGGCGCCGGGCGTCCTCTTCCTTCCGCATCCTATCTCCGAGCGCCGCAGCGATCTGGCCGGTAACTTCGCTGAAGGACAGACGCGTTCGCCCGCCGCAGCACTGGCCGATCTCGGGACCGAGCGGGATCGTCATCACGGCTTCGCCGCCGCCGGCGAGCATCGCCCGGGCATTGTCGATCGCCATATATTCGAACTGCCCGCCGCCGATCGTCCCCCAGATAGCCCGATCCGCCACCAGCATGAACGTGCCGGCCTCACGTGGCGTCGAGCCCCTGGCCTCGACGAGTTCGACGAGGATCGTGCGCGGGTGCAGGGCCAGAAAGGTTGCGAAGGGAAGATCGGGCATGGCGATGACGAGACGTGAACCCCTTGGATTGCCTTTAGCCTACGCCATCTTGCCCCCGATATCCATCGGAGGTTGCCATGGCCGATCCCATGTCCCGAGCGACCGCCTCTCGCCGGTATCGATGGCTGCATCCCGCTGGGCTATCTGTTCTGAGCCTTAGTCAAAGCTCAATAGCTCAGCTTTGGATACCAGTTGTCGCCGCGGCCTTCCGGGGTCAGATCCAGTACTGACCACAGCGAGGCGATGTCAGGAGCCGTGCGCGGGTCCTGGCCGGGATCGGCGGCCGCTGCCGGCATTTCTCCCGCCCAGAACAGCCGCACCCTGTCGCCGTCGCGCCGATAGACGGTCAGCGCCGGGTTCTCTGACCCATCGTCGTTGAGAAGCCCGAGATCCTGCGCGTAAGTGTCATCGACGGTCTGCAGAAAATCGAGATCGGACCAGCCGCGCTCGGCGGCGAAGCCCTTCTGCCGCTCGACCGGGCTGCGGCCGAGGATTTTCAGCGCCACGCGTTGCTTGATGTCGGCGGCATTGCCGTTCACCGAGCCCAGCCAGTTGGTGCACATGGGGCAGGGGCGTTCCCGCTCCGGCCCGTACATCCAGAAATAGGTGACGAGTGTATCGTGATCGCCGAACAGATCGATCAGCGCCAGATCCCTCCCGGTGCCGTCCTGGAAGCGGTAATCCTTGTCGATCACCGGGCCGGGCGGCAGTGCCATGCGCTGTTCAGTGAGCTTGGTCATTTGCCGGCGGAACTCGATCTCCGCCTTCAGCAATTTTTCTCGGGCGCGGCTATATTCCGGGCTCTCGCCGGGAAACGGCATGTGCCGCAGCTTTGCCAGTTCGGCTGCGGGCTTGAGGCTGGCGAAATCCATGGTCTCCTCCCTGGTTTCCAGCTTTTCTACGTCGCATCGATAACGTCAGATGCGCCGTGAAGTTCACTCCGTCGCGGCGAATGCCGGCGAGAAGGTGACGACGCCATGCGGGGGCGGGCCGGAAAAGACGACGCGCTGGACGTAGATTTCCGGCACGCCCTCATAGGAGAGGCGGCCGTCGTTCTCGAAGCCCGATCCGGCATAGACGGCAGGATCGCCGATCAGCGCGCAGCCCATGGCGCCCTCGGCTTTCAACCGGTGCAGCCCCTCGCGGATCATGGCGCGGCCGATCCCCTGCTTCTGCCGGTCGGCGCGCACCGAGATCGGGCCGAGGCCGAACCAGTCGCTGTGATGGCCGTCGATCGCGACCGGAGAGAAGGCGACATGGCCGACGATCTCGCCATCCTGCTCCGCCACCAGCGACAGGGTGAGGTCGCCACCGGCCCTCAGCGCCCTTACGATCGCACCCTCATTGCCCTGGCTATAGGGCGTCGGTGCAAACGCCGCCTGGGTCAGGTCATGAATGACGCCCTCGTCACCGGGACGTTCCGGACGGATCGTGATGGTCATGTGCCTACCTCCTCCTCGTTGGCCGCAGCGCCCATTATACTCCGTTTCGGCCTCTCTCCCTAACCTTCTCCCCAGACAGGACAGGCGAATTGCACGTGAAGGAAAGGCCTTTGCCAAACGCTATGGGCGCCGTTTCATCTGAACAAGCATGCTTCTGCCCGCGATCATCAGCTCCATGAGGAATGCGATCAGCGAAAGCATCAGGCACACGATGGCACCGCCGAAGAACCACGGCAGGTTCTCCGGTCGGAGGCGGATCGCAAGGGAGCCGCCGAGAAGATTGAGGATCGCAGCGCAGGTGGACAGGCCTGCAAGGACGCCCAGGACAACGGCAACTTCCAGGATAAGGGTCCGGCATCTCAGGTAGTTCAGCCATCTCCTTCCGTCTTCGCCGGTCAATTCCCTCTCCCCGACTTCATTGAGGCGGTCCGCCACCCTGCCAAGCCGCAAACTGTAGATGCTGACGAAAGCCGCCGTACCGGCAAGAAGAAAAACGGGTGCCAGCGACGTCTGGATGATCTCGGCGTATTCGTTGATGATCAGCGGCGCGTCCATGGACCCTCCACGAATAAATGTCCTCGACGCTGGCTCAGGACGCGGCATCCAGCCCAAGGAAGGCTTGCGCAGGTTCTGGCTTGCGAAGCGAACTCTTACGGTCAGGTTATCCCGCCCGCCCGGTGCCAGCAAGTCCGGGGCACCGGCGAGGTACGGCTAGCCCGAGCGGACGGTATATCCGACAAAAGGACAGAGCGTTGATCCGGGCGAACAATTGTGACGCGAGACCCGGAGAAGGGAGGAGAACCGTGGGCCTCACATCGCCTTCAACCGCTCCACCGCCATCAGCACCCTCTCAGGCGTCGCGGGCGCGTCCAACCTTGGGCAGACCGCATAGTCGGCGACGCTTGCCACCGCCATGGAGATCGCTTCCAGCACCGAGATCGCCAGCATGAAAGGCGGTTCGCCGACGGCCTTGGAGCGGCCGATGGTCGGTTCGGCATTTTCCGACCATTCGGCGAGCTTCACGTTGAAGACCTTCGGCCGGTCGGAGGCAAGCGGGATCTTGTAGGTGGAGGGCGCATGGGTGCGAAGCCGCCCCTTGTCGTCCCACCACAATTCCTCCGTCGTCAGCCAGCCCATGCCCTGCACGAAGGCGCCCTCGATCTGGCCGATGTCGAGCACCGGGTTCAGCGAGCGGCCGACGTCATGCAGGATATCAGTGCGGTCGATCATGTATTCGCCGGTCAACGTGTCGATCGAGACTTCCGAGACCGCCGCTCCATAGGCGAAATAATAGAAGGGATGGCCGCGGCCGGCGGCGCGGTCCCAGTGGATCTTCGGCGTCTTGTAGAAGCCGGCGGCGGACAATTGCACGCGGTCGAAATAGGCGGCCTTGACGAAGGTATCGAAGGGCACCGTCTCGCCGCCGATCTTCACCCGGTTGGGCAGGAATTCGATCTTGTCGCGGGTGACCTTCCATTGCCTTACGGCAAAATCGATCAGCCGTTCCTTGATCTGGCGGCAGGCATCATAGGCTGCCATGCCGTTCAGGTCCGAGCCGGAGGAGGCGGCGGTGGCCGACGTGTTCGGCACCTTGCCGGTCGTCGTTGCGGTGATCTTCACCCGGTCGATATCGACCTGAAAGGCATCGGCCACGACCTGCGCCACCTTGGTGTAGAGGCCCTGGCCCATCTCGGTGCCGCCATGGTTCAGGTGGATCGAGCCGTCATTGTAGACATGCACCAGCGCGCCCGCCTGGTTATAGGCGGTGAGCGTGAAGGAGATGCCGAATTTGACCGGCGTCAGGGCAATACCCTTGCGGATCACCGGACTGTTCTCGTTGAATTCGAGGATCGCCTGCCGGCGCGCCTGATAATCCGACGAGACTTCCAGCTCGTCGACGATGCGGGCGATGATGTTGTCGTGGATGTCCTGGTGATAGGGCGTTACCGTGCGGCCCGATCCGCGCTGGCCGTAGAAATTGAGCTTGCGGATTTCGAGCGGGTCCTTGCCGACGGCATAGGCGATATCCTCGATCATCCGCTCGGCGCCCAGCATCCCCTGCGGACCGCCAAAGCCGCGGAAGGCGGTGTTGGAGACGGTGTGGGTCTTCAGCGGCTGCGATTTGAGGCGCACATGTGGGTAATAATAGCTCGAATCCGCATGGAACAGCGCCCGGTCGGTGACCGGCCCGGAGAGATCGGCGGAAAAGCCGCAGCGCGCCGCATAGGTCGTATCGACCGCATGGATCAGCCCGTCCTCGTCGAAGGCGACGTCGTAATCGACGCGGAAATCATGGCGCTTGCCGGTGGCGACCATGTCCTCGTCGCGGTCCGGCCGGAATTTTACCGCCCGTTTCAGCTTCTTCGCTGCGACGGCGGCCAGCGCCGCGAACTGGTTGCCCTGGGTCTCCTTGCCGCCGAAGCCGCCGCCCATGCGCCGCGTCTTCACCTCGACCGCATGGTTGGAACAGCCGAGAACATGGGCAACCATGTGCTGCACCTCGCTCGGATGCTGGGTGGAGGACCAGACGGTGACATCCTCATCCTCGCCGGGAATGGCCATCGCGATATGGCCTTCGAGATAGAAATGCTCCTGGCCCCCGATATTCATGGAAGCCTGGATGCGCAGAGGCGGCTTTTCGATCTCCGTCTCCGGCTCTCCGCGTCTAAGCGTCATTGGCTCTGTGACCAGAGGCGCGCCGTTCTCGCGAGCGCCGTCGATATCGGTCCAGTGGGGCAGGTCGCGGTATTCGATCTTTGCCAGCTTCGCCGCCCGGCGCGCCTGATCGCGGGTCTCGGCAAAGACGGCAAAGATCGGCTGGCCGTGGAATTCGACCCTGGTTTCAGCCAGCAGCGGCTCGTCATGCTTGCCGGTCGAGGCAACATCGTTTTCGCCGGGAATATCGTCGGCCGTCATCACCCAGACGACGCCGGGGGCGGAGCGCACCGCGTCGAGATCGATCGAGACGATCTCGGCATGGGCCCGGTCGGACAGGCCAAGCCCGCCATGCAGCGTGCCTGCGGGTTCCGGAATATCGTCGATATATTCGGCACTTCCGGTGACATGCTTATGCGCTGAATCATGTTTCAGCGAGGCATGCATCGGAGCGTCGATCGAGGGCTTGAGCTCGAAGGTGGTCTTGTCCATCAGATAGAGCCTCCGAGGCTTGCCACTTGGTGATCTCCCCTTGTGGGGGAGATGCCCGGCAGGGCAGAGGGGGTAAATCCAGGCACCCTTCGCTCGCGGAGTTTGTCGCGCCACCCCCTCTGTCACTTCGTGACATCTCCCCCACAAGGGGGAGATCACCGGGAGTATGCCGCACCGTCCGCGTGTAACTTGAAGGATCAGTTGGAGCATATGGTCCGCAACCATCCTCACGCCTCCTCCATCTCGTCGAACCGCCGCAGCTCCGTCGGAGCCCCCGCCGTCTCCAGGAAAAATCGCGTCAGCAGGTTCTTCGCCGTCAGGCTGCGATACTCGCTGGTCGCGCGCCAGTCGGTCAGCGGCTGGTAGTCGTCGTCGAAAGCGTCGCGGACGGCGGCGATCACGCTCCAGGTCCATGGGCGGCCGGTCAACGCTTCCTCTACGGACTTCGCCCGTTTTGGCGTCGCCGCCATGCCGCCGAAGGCGATGCGGATCGTCTCGACCAGACCGTCCTCGTCCAGCGCGAGGTAGAAGGCGCCGCAGAGGGCGGAAATATCCTCGTCGCGGCGCTTGGAGATCTTGTAGACGGCAAAATGGCTGTCGTCGGCCGGGCGCGGCACAAAGACCTTTTCGACGAATTCGCCGGGAATCCGATCCTGCTTGCCATAGGCGATGAAATAGTCTTCGAGCGGCATTGTGCGACGGCCGGAATGGGAGCGCAGCGTCAGTTCGGCGCCCAGCGCAATCAGCGGCGGCGGCATGTCGCCGATCGGGGAGCCGTTGGCGATATTGCCGCCTATCGTGCCCATGTTGCGCACCTGCTGGCCGCCGATGCGGTCGATCAGGCCGCCGAAAGCCGGTATGACCGCCTCAAGCACGCCATGGGCCTCGGCATAGCTGACGCCGGCGCCGATGGTGATGCCTCTATCCTCGATGACCATCGATTGCAGCTCGGTCAGGTGGCTGATGAAGATCACCGGGTCGAGGCGGCGCAATTGCTTCGTCACCCACAGGCCGACATCGGTGGCGCCGGCGACGATGGTGGCGGTCGGCTCCTGCGACAGGATTTCCGCAAAGGCGTGGATCGAAGCCGGCACGATCGAGCGCGTCACGCCGGCTTCGTCTAGCTTCTCCACCACGATCGTGTCGGTAAACGTCTTCATCGAGAGCAGCTTGCCGGTGATCTCCATCCGGTCGCGCTCCAGCGGGTCGAAGAGCGAGCTGGGGCGGCTTGTCGCTACCTTCTCGGCGGCTTTGACGATCGGTTCATAGCCCGTGCATCGACAGAGATTGCCCTGCAGCGCGCTTTCGATTTCCGCCCGGCTCGGGTTTTCGTTGGAGAGCCACAGGCCATATAGCGACATCACGAAGCCCGGCGTGCAGAAGCCGCATTGGGAGCCGTGACAGTCGACCATCGCCTGCTGGACCGGATGCAGCGTGCCATCCTCGCCGGCCAGATGTTCGACGGTGACGACATGGGTGCCGTGCAGGGAGCCGGTGAGGCGAATGCAGGCATTGACGCTCTCGTAGCGCAGGCCCTGTTCGGTCAGTCGTCCGACCAGCACGGTGCAGGCGCCGCAATCGCCTTCCGCGCATCCTTCCTTCGTCCCCGTCAGCCGGCGCCTCAGGCGCAGATAATCCAGAAGCGTGTCCGTCGGGGCAAAATCGCCGAGTGTCACGTCTTCGCCGTTGAGAATGAAGCGGATGGCTGAACTCATCTGTCTCCTTCGTCTGCAGGCCCCGATCTGTTTCCGGGCGCCATGCTTGCTGGGATTGTGCGCGATTCCTGATACTACTGCGCCGTCCAGCCGCCGTCGATGGAGATATGCGTGCCGGTCATGCTCTTTGCCGCGTCGCTCGCCAGATAAAGCGCCGCGGATGCGACCTCGTCTATGCCGACGAATTCCTTGGTCGCCTGCAGGCGCAGCATGACCTCGTCCTTCACCTCAGCCTCGGTGATGCCCTTTTCGCGCGCCTGGTCGGGGATCTGCTTCTCGACGAGAGGCGTCAGCACGAAGCCGGGGCAGATGGCGTTGACGGTGATATTGTCCTGCGCCAGTTCCAGCGCCGCCGTCTTGGTCAGTCCCATGATGCCGTGCTTGGCGGCGACATAGGCCGACTTGAAGGGGAGGCGACGAGGCCGTGGGCGGAGGCGACATTGATGATGCGGCCCTTGCCGGATGCCTTCATCAGCGGAATGGCGTGGCGCATCGTGTGGAATGCCGACGACAGGAGGATGGCGATCAGCTGGTCCCACTTTTCCGGCGGAAATTCCTCGATGCGGGCAACATGCTGGATGCCGGCATTGTTGACCAGCACATCGACGGTGCCGAAATTCTTCTCGGCCGTCGCGATCAGGTCCTCGATCTCGGCAGGCTTGGTCATGTCGGCCGGATGGTAGAGGATCGAGCCGTCACCCGACGCGTCGAGGCCTGCGCGGATCGCCTCGATCTCCTGTGCATCTCCGAAGCCGTTGATGATGACGTTGTCGCCGTCGGCCGCGAAGGCCTTTGCGATGCCGAGCCCGATGCCGCTGGTGGAGCCGGTGACGACGACGGATCTTTTCATGCGATCTCTCCCTGAACGCGGTTTCTCCTCCACCGCTTTCCGGAAGCTATGCGCAAAACCCCGATGCTGGCAACGGCCGATCATCGGGGCGGCTTGAATGTCGTTTCTTGGGGTAGCTCAGCGCCGCGATGAAATTAGCGGCGCCGACATCAATGTTCCTGGGTTGCAGACTGCTGCGTCTGCTGGGGCCCTTCATTGTCAGCATCTTCCACCGGGGTCAGGCCGGCAGCCGCGGCGGCCAACTCGGTCGTCGTCTCCGGGGCCGCGCGGCGGACACAGTTGCGGCCGTCTCGCTTGGCTTCGTAAAGCGCGGTGTCTGCCCGCTGCAGAAGAATAGAGAGCCTCGTCTCGGCACCGGCTTCGCAGATGCCGAAGCTCGCGGTCATCCGGCCGCGACGCAGCGGCGGCACGACGGTGGCGGCGAGCGTGGCGCGCAGGCGTTCGCTGATCACTTCTGCATCGTCGATCGAGGTCTGCGGCAGGATGATACAGAATTCCTCGCCGCCGATGCGGGCCGCAAGGTCATAGCGGCGCAGCGACGTCTTGACGATCTCGGCGACGGCGATCAGCACGCGGTCGCCGGTCTCATGGCCATGGCTGTCGTTGATCGCCTTGAAGCGGTCGAGGTCGAAGACCACGACGGAGAGCGGCTGGCACTGGCGTTCGGCACGCGACATTTCCTCGCCCAAGCGCTCGGCCAGCCAGCGGCGGTTTCCAAGCCCGGTCAGGGGATCGGTCATGGCCTGGTGACGAAGCTTCGCCATGAGGTTTTCGGTCTCCGCGACCATGGAGGTGACGCTTGTCGCCAGAAGGCCGATTTCGTCACGGCTGTCGAGCTGCATGCGAACCGGCGTGCCGTCCTCCTGATAGGTCCTCACCGCCTGGGCAAGCAGGCGCAGGGGGCGGATCAGCCACCAGAGCGTCATCAGGCAAATGGCCGTACCGGCAAGCGTCGCGGCAAGCAGAAGGATGAGCACAGGCTCAGGTTGTGTAGCGAAGCCGCTCGCCAGGTAGATGATGAACACCAGAAGCGGCACGTGCACGGACAGAAAGCAGATCGCGAAGACCTTGATGGTCAGTGAGGACTGCACCGCCTGGGCGAGCCTCGAAGTCATCGGAATCATTCCGAATTTTCTCCTATCGACATATGATGCAGCGCTAACGCTAGAAAGCCGCCGCCGAAGAACGCGTTAATCAAGTTATTCAAATGTGATCTTTTATAGGCCTGAAATACACGGCTAGCCATACCCTCGGTTGCCTGAGCGTCCTCCTTTCGTCGGGATCAATCAGCTTGATGTAATTTAGATTTAGTTTTTATGGTCTGCCGGACAGGCATTTGGCGAGTGCCAGATCTCGCACTGAGCTGTCAGATAAGGCTGTCGCTACTTCCTGTTCATCGTTTATCAACCATGATGCATCGTCCGCATATTCTTGCGTTTTCCAATCAGGTTTCTGTGGATCAGCTGGAGATTATGCTTATTTTCTGGTGTGTTAGAAAATTCGCATATTGCCGCGTTGTTGGTTCGACGACGGAGCACAGCAAATTCTCGTACCGATCGGCCCCGCACCATGACGGAGCAAGCCACCCGCTCACGCACCCGTTGACCCTCTTCGCGGCAAATGCTCAAAACCTTGAGCGACACGCTGAATGGTGAGGAGGACAGCATGGCGGGTTATATTCTGGCGATCGACCAGGGCACGACATCGACACGCGCGATCGTGTTCGACGGCAAGATGCAGATCGCCGGCGTCGGGCAGAAGGAATTCAAGCAGATCTTTCCGAAATCGGGCTGGGTGGAGCACGATCCGGAAGAGATCTGGGAGAGCGTGCTCTGGACCATCAAGCGGGCGCTGTCCGAGGCAAAGGTCGAGGCCAAGTCGATTGCCGCGATTGGCATCACCAACCAGCGCGAAACCGCGATCGTTTGGGACCGGGAGACCGGCAAGCCGATCTACAATGCGATCGTCTGGCAGGACCGCCGCACCGCGCAGCAATGCGAAAAGCTTAAGAAACAGGGGCTGGAGAAGCTCTTCACCCACCGCACCGGCCTGCTGCTCGATCCCTATTTTTCCGGCACGAAGATTTCCTGGCTGCTGTCCAACGTGAAGGGCGCCCGCAAGCAGGCCGCCTCCGGCCGTCTCTGCTTCGGCACGGTCGATACCTATCTGATCTGGCGTCTGACGGGCGGCAAAAGCTTCGTCACCGATGCCACCAACGCCTCGCGCACGCTGATCTATGACATCGCCCGCAACCGCTGGGACGAGGAGCTTCTCGACATCCTGCGCATACCGTCGGCCATGCTGCCGGAGGTGAAGGATTGCGCCGACGATTTCGGTGTTACCGACAAGGCTATCTTCGGAGCGGAAATCCCGATCCTCGGCGTCGCGGGCGACCAGCAGGCGGCGACGATCGGTCAGGCCTGCTTCGAACCGGGCATGGTCAAATCCACCTATGGCACCGGTTGCTTCGCCGTGCTCAATACCGGCAAGGATCTCGTCCGCTCGAAGAACCGGCTGCTCTCGACCATCGCCTATCGCCTCAACGGCAAGACGACCTACGCGCTGGAAGGCTCTATCTTCATCGCCGGTGCCGCTGTGCAATGGCTGCGGGACGGACTGGGCGTGATCGACAACGCCAGGCAGAGCGGCGAGCTTGCCGCCGAGGCCGATCCGAACCAGGACGTCTATCTGGTGCCGGCCTTTACCGGTCTCGGTGCACCCTATTGGGATGCGGAGGCGCGCGGCGCGATCTACGGCCTGACACGGGCGACGGGACCTGCGGAATTCTCCCGAGCGACGCTCGAATCGGTCTGCTACCAGACCGGTGATCTGCTGGATGCCATGACCAAGGACTGGCGCGGCCATGACGGGCGCCGGGTGCTGAGGGTCGATGGCGGCATGGTCGCCTCGGACTGGACGATGCAGCGGCTGGCCGACCTTCTCGATGCGCCTGTGGATCGCCCGCATATTCTCGAGACAACGGCGCTCGGCGCTGCCTGGCTTGCCGGTTCCAAGGCCGGTGTCTGGCCCGGCCGGGAGGAATTTGCCAAGGCCTGGGCCCGCGAAAAGCGCTTCGAACCGGAGATGAAGCCCAAGCTGCGCAAGCAGAAAATCGCCGGCTGGAAGGATGCGGTAAAGCGGACACTCGCCTGATATTTAACGGTGCGGCCAAGACTTCAGTCTAACCCTAAGGTTTGACCAGGGGCACGGGCATGAGGTATTGCGGGATGTATCGATACAGGCGACGGCGCGATTGCCTATCCTGTCCCGCGGTTTCGAGAGGGGAGCTCATGCTTTCAATCCGACGGATCATGGCGTTTGCGTCGCTTGCGTTCGCCTTGCTGTTGACGAGCCGCGGCGCCGAGGCGGGCTATGCGCATTACATCTACGATGCTTCGAGCGGCAAGGTTCTGGCGTCGGAGAATGCCGAGACGCTCAATCATCCCGCATCGCTGACCAAGATGATGACGCTCTACCTCACCTTCGAGGCGTTGAAGGCGAGGAAGATCCGCTGGGACGACGAGATCGTCATGACGCCCAACGCGGCGTCGAAAATCCCCTTCAAGCTCGGCGTGAAGGCCGGCCAGACGATCACCGTGCGCGAAGCGGTCTATGCCATGGCGATCCGCTCGGCCAATGATGCCGCCGCCGCGATGGGCGACCATCTGGGCGGCTCGGAAGAGCGTTTCGGCGCGATCATGACGGCCAGAGCGCGCCAGCTCGGCATGCGCAACACGGTCTTCCGCAACGCGTCCGGCCTGCCGGACGAGGCACAGGTCACCACGGCGCGCGACATGGCGGTGCTGGCGATCGCGCTGATCCGCGACTATCCCAAGGAATACCAGATCTTCTCGCAGCGCTCGTTTACCTTCCGCGGGCGCACGATCAAGGGTCACAACAACCTCATGTACCGCTATCCCGGCATGGACGGGATCAAGACCGGCTTCGTCAACGCGTCCGGCTATAACCTTGCCAGTGCCGTGACCATCAACGGTCGTCGGCTGATCGGCGTGGTGCTCGGCGGCAAGACTGCGCGCCTGCGCGACGCGCGGATGGAGGAACTTCTCGACCAGACAGTTCCGGGGGCAAGCGCTCTTCCGGGTGTCGCCGTTGCCACGACGCGCGACCAGAAGCGCTCGGGCGGGGGCACTGCCGTCGCCTCGGCTTTACCTGTTCCAAGCGAGCGCCGCGAGATCACGGTTGGCGTGCCGGCAAAGGCCGCGGCCAGCGTCACGCCTTATGCCAGCGTTCCCCAGGTCGCACCGCTGGCGGAGATCGCCAGCGCGGATACGCAGGCTGGTGGTGCTGAGCTTTGGCGCATCCAGATTTCCGCAGCCGGCAGCCGCTCCAGCGCCTCGGCGGCGCTCGAAAAGGCAATGCCGCTGCTTTCCGATTTCGGCCAGCTCGCGCCGAGCGTCGAGGGTTCCTATTCCGGCCGCCAGGAAGTGTTTCGCGCCCGGCTCGTCGGCTTCGCCGGTCGGGAAGAGGCGACACGCGCCTGCTCCGTGCTGAAAGAGCGCTCGATCGACTGCTTCGTGGTGCGCTAAGGTCCGCTTTTACTCCACCCGCTCATGCGGATAGGCGCCCCATAGATCGGCCTGGGCCACATAACCGGCAAGGCTTCTGGTCTGCAGCGAGACATCGCACCACGATCCGTCGCAATGCCTGAGGTTCAGACGCACCTTCGGGGCAAGTTCGGCGATGATGCCGGCGGTTTTCGTCGGTGCGTTGCGCAATGGCACAGGCTTGTCGTGCCACGGGCCGATGACGGCGGTGCGGCTGCCGGAAAGAAGCGGGGCGAACATCCAGCCTGTCGTGCCGTCCTGGTCACGTACCTGACGCCAATTGCCGTATTCCTCGGTGATTTCCAGCGGCAGTCCACGGGCCGAGTAGACCCAAACCGTCGGATAATCGGTCGAGGGACCGATCCGCATATGGGCGCTGCGCGCCTTGAGCGAGACGAAGCGGGGCAGGGGCCAGCCTGTGACCCGGCCTTTACGGAAGCCCGAGCCGAAGGCGGCCGTCGCCGCCGGGCTTGCCGTTGCCGCCGGAGACTGCATGTCGGCAGCCTCCAGGCGGGCAAAGACTGTCAGTCCCAGCGCAGCGGCCAGGGTCAGGGCGGTGAACCGCCGAACGTTTCTGCTCAGCATAGGATCAGCGGGCTCCCCGCCGATCATGACGCCCGAACGCCGCCCGGCGCCGTTCAGCGGCATTTCTGGACTTCCTGCAGGGCCGCGGTGACGCCGCTCAGCGAGTAGGAGTAGCTGGTATTGGTGCCGCGGCCGGAAGTGGCCTTCACCGTCATGCTGCTGCCGCCGCGCATGGCGTTGACCAGCGCGGGCTCGCGGCCTTGGTCGCGCACCCAGGCGGTGTTGTCGCGCGGTGCCAGATCGAATTTCGCATCGCCGACGGCGACCTCGACATCCGATCCCGACCTTAGAGCGTAACCCATGATGGCCTGCGGCATGAAGGCCTGGCCCTGCGGCGAGATCAGGAAGAAGTTGTCGCCGTGATTGACGCTTGCCGGCGCGGACGTGGTCGGTACCGAGAGGGCATAGCAGCTCTTCTGCCCATTGTTGGTGTAGGAATAGACACCCCAGGCCTCGAACTGCTTGATGCGGGTCGGCTGGGCGGCGGTGGCGGCGGATGCCGCGATTACGGTGAGGGCGAGTGCAAGAGCTGCAGATTTGGTGCGCATGTTATCTCCACAAAACGACAACAGGCCCGGGAGATGGGCCTTACAGATGAGTGCCGCCATTCAAGGCGGGCACGGTTAGCGAGAGGTTAATTCGTGTGGCATTTCGATGATTTGCGCGGTCACAAAGGGGTGAGGGCGACGTGACGTCGCACCTCTATCCAGTTGAGGGAAAAGACATTATTCCGCTTTTCCACATAACGGCGAAATGCGCGCAAATATGTGTTGATGCGGGACGCGCCGGTCAGGCCCGCGCATATTCCTTCATCAGCCCCTCATAGGCATCAAGCGGCGGGAATTCGGGAAAGCCATGCCTCGCGCCGGTTTCGGCCCAGGGAAATTTCGCCGAGGTGTAGGTCTCGATAAAGGGTGAAAACCATGTGGCGTCATCGAGCATGGTCGGGCGGATATTGACGAACCAGTCCATGCCGACGGCCCTGGTGAACAGCCAGCTCTTGCAGCGCGGGCAATGATAATGGTGGGCATCCTCGCCATGGGCGCCGCCGATCACCGGTTCGCCGCTCGTCACCTCGAAACCGTTCGAGGGGATTGCCGCCGAGCAGGAGAATGCGCTAGCGGTCATCCTCTGGCAACCCTTGCAATGGCAGGCCATGGTGATCATTGGCACGGCGCTGATCTTAAGGCGCACCTCTCCGCAGCGGCAGGATCCTTCGAGCGGAAATTTAGGCATCGGCATGTCTGTCTCCTCGGGTTTTACGCCGAGGAGATAGGGTTCCTGCCGCAGATGTCAGGCGGAGCGCTTGGGAATTTCCAGCCCGCGCTGGACGGCCGGGCGGGCGAGGCCGCGTTCCAGCCATTTCGGCACGCTCTTCAGTTCGTCATAGGCGATGAGATCGCCCGCGCCGTAGAAGCCAATCAGGTTGCGCACCCAGCCAAGCATGGAAATGTCGGCGATCGTGTATTCGTCGCCCATGATCCAGTCGCGGCCTTCGAGGCGGGTTTCGAGCACACGGATCAGGCGGGCACTCTCCTTGGCGTAACGGTCGCGCGGGCGCTTGTCCTCAAAATCCTTGCCGGCGAATTTGTGGAAGAAGCCGAGCTGGCCGAACATCGGTCCGATGCCGCCCATCTGGAACATCACCCATTGGATCGTCTCGTATCGCGCGGCCGGATCTGCAGGCAGCAGCTTGCCGGTCTTCTCGGCGAGGTAGATCAGGATCGCGCCGCTCTCGAACAACGCCAGCGGCTTGCCGCCCGGACCGTTCGGGTCGAGGATCGCCAGGAATCTTGCCGTTCGGGTTGAGCGCCAGATATTCCGGCCCCCAGGTCTCGTCGGCGCCGATATTGATGAAATGCGGCTCGTATGGGAGGCCGGTCTCTTCCAGCATGATCGAGGCCTTCACCCCGTTCGGGGTGGGGGCGGAATAGAGCTGCACGATATCCGGGTTCGCTGCCGGCCATTTGGTGGTGATCGGAAAGGCGGAGAGATCAGTCATGGGGTTCCCTGTGGCTGAGTGTTTGTTGTCCTGAACCTAGTTCGGCCTCGCTCGATCGGAAAGAGACGATTTCCTGATGCACATTGTCGGTTCTGCCGCTACTTCTTCGTCTTCCATTGGAGAAGGAGAGAGTGATGCTTTATGCGATCCTGTGTTATGCCCATGAGGAAACCGTCTTCGCCTGGTCCAAGGAGGAGGAAGCCGCCGTCATGGCGAGGCTTTACGCGGTGCAGGAGCCGCTGGCGAAGGCCGGCAAGCTCGGCCCGACCGGTCGGCTGATGCCGACGACGGCGGCCACCACGGTGCGCAAGGGTAAGACCCAGGCGGGCGGCAAGGACGAGGCCCTGGTGCTCGACGGCCCGTTTGCCGAGACCAAGGAAGTGCTGCTCGGCTTCTACACGGCGGAATTCGACGGGCTCGACGAGGCGGTTGCCTTCGCCAAGGACCTTTCGGCCGTCAATCCGGGCTCCAGTTCTTACGAGATACGCCCCTTCTACGTCTTCCATCCCGGCGAGGCGGGACGAGGGGAGATCAAGGCGAATGAAGGCGGCTCGTCATGACAGACCTCGCCTGGATCGAACTGGCTCTGACAGCGGCACGACCGCAGGCGCTCGGCGCGCTTTTGCGCTATTTCCGCGATCTCGATACGGCCGAGGAGGCGTTTCAGGAGGCCTGCCTGCGGGCCATCCGCACATGGCCCGACAAGGGGCCGCCGCGTGATCCCGCCGCCTGGCTGATCTTTGTCGGCCGCAATAGCGGCGTCGACCAGATCCGCAAGCGGGGAAAGAACGATCCGCTGCCGGAAGAGGCTGTCTTTTCCGATCTCTCCGATGCCGAGGAGGACATCGCCGACCGGCTGGACAATGCGCATTACCGCGACGACATCCTGCGGCTGATGTTCATCTGCTGCCATCCCGACCTGCCGAATACGCAGCAGATCGCGCTGGCGCTCCGGATCATATCCGGGCTTTCCGTCCAACAGATCGCCCGCGCCTTCCTCGTCTCCGAAAGCGCGATGGAGCAGCGGATCACCCGGGCCAAGGCGCGGGTCGCCAAGGCGCAGACGGGCGAGGGCGCCGTCGCCTTCGAGGCGCCTGACGTGCATGAACGCGCCGAGCGGCTGAAGACGGTCGCGGCGATGGTCTATCTGCTGTTCAACGAGGGTTATTCGGCCGGCATCGCCAATCCCGACAGCGCCGCCTTCTGCGACGAGGCGATCCGCCTGTCGCGGCTGCTCCTGCGCATCTTTCCGGCCGAATCGGAGATCATGGGGCTCTGTGCGCTGATGCTCTTGCAGCATTCCCGTGCCGGCGCACGCTTCGATGCGGCGGGCGAAATCGTGCTGCTGGAAGAACAGGACCGCGCCCGCTGGGATCGCAGGCTGATCGATGAGGCTCTCGCCATGCTCGACAAGGCGATCCGTCACCGCAAGCCCGGGCCCTATCAGGTGCAGGCGGCGATCTCGGCGCTGCATGCCCGCGCAGTTGAGGCGAAAGATACCGACTGGGGCGAGATCACGCTGCTTTACGAATTGCTGGAGCGGCTTTCGCCGTCACCGGTCGTGACGCTCAACCGGGCGGTGGCGGTGTCGAAGCTCAGTGGCGCAGATGCGGCGCTCGACCTGATCGGGCCGTTGGCCGACAAGCTCGACGGCTATTTCTACTTCCATGGCGTGCGGGGTGGTCTGTTGCTGCAGGCCGAGCGGCGGGCGGAAGCGCGGGTCGCCTTCGACCGGGCGATCGCGCTCGCCAATTCCCCGGCCGAATGCGCCCATATCCGCCGGCAGATCGACCGGCTGGGCGAGGCGGCGGGTTAGCGCCACACCTGTTGTCGAGCCTACTGTGTTAGCCGCACATATTCGCCGTTCGGAGCGCAAACCGCTTCAGCGGTATAGAAGAAGTCCTGGCGGTCGAAGCCGCCGCCGTCTTCCCATGCGTGGCTTGCGGTCTGGCCGCATTCGAAAATGTTGCTCAATGGGCTTTCCACGCCTTTTGGGAGCTGTTTTCCGTCGACAAAAAGGTAGTGACTGGTCTCGGGATTGTCCGTCCGCAGTGTTAGATTGTAGGTCTTGTACTGATTGCCGTTATCCTGCTTGCAATTGACCTTGGCGCCGTCCAATTCCAGCTTGGTGCCGATCGGGCAGCTGTCGTACTTGATCTCCATCTTGAGGATGAGCTTGGAATATTTTCCGAGATCGAAGGTGGATGACGGTGAGATTGTCCTTGTCCCCTGACCGCCGTTGTTGCGTGTCGTGGGCTGATAGACAACTGTGCCGATAACTTCCTCGACGGTGCTTTTCGGCCTTATGACCAGGATGGACACCTTCTTGTAGTACCAGCCCTGCGCGCCCGTGGGGGTGAAGGTGACCGATTTCGGCATCATAGGTGCGATTGCCGAAGCGGCGACGCCGACCGGCGTGGTGCTGACGCCGACCATGCCCATGAAGGTATTGGGCGAAGTGCCGGAAACCGATACCTGCACCGTCTGGCCACTCATCGCGATATTGTAGGTCGCGTCTTTCGGGAGATCTGCCGAATAGCCCTTGAGGAATTTCTCTGCCGCTGCCTTGGCCGCATTGGCATTGGTGCCGTCGTAGATGCGCGCACCGGCAAGTGCTGCGCTGTCCGATATGCCCTGAACGTTTGTCTTTGCAATAGAGGCAGTCGACAGGTCGATTACCGATCCGCCGGCAATGATCAGCGGAAAGGCGAGAAGCGCCGTCATCATGCCGAAATTGCCGCCGCGATCCTCCAGAAAACGTTTCGTAAGCCTGTTCATGTGCCCCCACAGAATTTCACTCGTTGTGAGAGCATATCTATCTGAGAGGCCTGAATTATTGCCCAAGAAGTGAGGTGGATTTCACCTAACTTGCATTGCTGCAAATTTACTGAATTTCTAAAGTAGTGAGGTGCAGAGCAGTGCCCTTAACCTTTGAATTGACCGCGGCGCGAGGCCGGTCCGGCGCAAGACGCCGGCATCAGGCTGGCCAGGTATGTCTTCGAGACGATGCAGCCTCTACGTGAAATTGGCAGAAGCTCGCGTTCCTGACCGGGCCCTGCATGTTTCGCGCAAGCGGAGCGCATCGTACCCGGCACGATCATCCTGTTCGACGAATACTTCAACTATCCGGGTTGGGAACTGCACGAATACAAGGCTCTCCAGGAGCTCGCTTCGACAACAGGCCTGCAGTACCAGTATATCGGATTGAATACGAACCATCAGCAGGTCGCGATCCGCGTCATCGGCATGTTCAACCGCTGAAGGTAGAGGGCGCCTTCGGGCGCGCCGCGTTTCTGCGGGAATGACAGTTCGGCCCGGATTGCGATCATCCGGGCCGGAGCTGCGCAGATGGGGCTATCTCCAGAGAGCAGAAGTACCCGTACCACGTCAAAGCGTCGATTTTTCAGAAGGGCGTACCTGCTGGGCGATTTAACCTGCCGAGACCATGCGGGTCATTTCGGCAGTCACCCTTTCCGTGTCGTAGGGCTTCGAGAAGAAAACGCTGCGGTCGGGCAGGACGTTTTCGGTCATGCGCATGTGGCCGGACGTCACGATGATCTCTATCGGCGGCCACCGGTCGCGAATGGCGGCGGCGAGCTTCAATCCGTCCATGCTGCCCGGCATGTCGACATCGGTGAAGACGACGCGGATATCGGAACGGCTTTCGAGAATGGTGACGGCTTCGTCGGCGCTCCAGGCTTCCACCACGTCAAAACCGGCATCGAGGACGAGGTCGACCGCCATCATCCGCTGCAGCGGCTCGTCTTCCACGACGAGTACCACGGGTTTTGCGATTGGCGTTGATTGTCCCATACGTCAGTTGGCCTGTTGCAGTTGCTGGAGCGATGCCGACATCTCCACGGAGAAACCCGGCGCTTCATAACGAGCCACAACGCCGCCTGTTCCAATCAATCCCATCTGAATGAGCTTGGAGCCGAAGCCTTTCCGCTGGGGCTGCGTCGGGATGGGGCCGCCGGATTCATTCCATGAGAGGGTCATTCGCGGTTCGCCGCCAGCCTCGGCCACCGACCAGCGCACGCTGACGATGCCTTCGGGCACCGACAGCGCTCCGTATTTCATCGCGTTGGTGCCGAGCTCGTGCATCAGCAGCCCCGTCGACAGTGCACCGCGAGGCCCTAGCATCACGTCAGGGCCCTCGATCAGGAGGCGGCCGGGCATGGCGAGCGTTTCATCCAGGCTTTCGACGATGGCACGCATGGATGCGCCGCCATGTTCGTTGATCAGGATGTCATGGGCCTTGCTCAGCGCAAACAGGCGTTTCTCGAAGTTTTCCACGTGGTTCCGTTCGGTCACCGGCCGCAGGGTCTGCGTGGCAACCGCCTGGATCATGGCGAAAGTGTTCTTCAGGCGATGGCCGATTTCCTGTTAAGGGTCCTCTGCTCGCTTTCAGCCTGGAGCCTGGCCATCGCCGCCTGCACTCGGTCGCCGAAGCTGCGGACGAAGGAGAGTTCCTCCTTGCTCCAAGGATAGGGGTGATCGTGATGGACGAAGGCCAGAAGGTTGAAGCGGCCGTGATCGAGGATCGGCAGATTGACGAACACGCGAATTCCGAGGGCAAGCAGCGCCTCGGCATTTTGTGCGGTGCGCGGATCGCTTGCGACGTCCGGGATGACCACCGGACTGCCGAGCTTGAGATCCTCGATGTATGATCCATAGTCGCGAAAATTGTAGACGCCCGCGAGCGGGGCACGCCCGGCCGGTGCCATTCCGCGTGGATCGTGACTGTCTCGTTCGTCGTATCGACGATACCGAAGCCGGCATGGGTCGCGTCGAAAGCTTTTCCCATCAGATCGGCGGCGACAAGCGCCATGTCCGACGTGTCGTCCAGATCGCGCAGACGATCGCCGAGGTCGAGAAGCGCTTCCGTTCTCAGCGCCGCGCGCTTCAGGTCGGTGATGTCCTGTGCCGTGCCGAGCATCTTGATCGGGCGGCCCTCATCATTGCGTTCGAAAACCGCGTGGCGGCTGATCCAGCGGATGCCCTGGGTCGCCGTCTTTATCCGGTATTCGACATTCGTCTCCGCCGAACCATCGGCGCGGCTTTCATCCGTCGACTGGATTCCCCGGTCGGAAGGCAGGAGAAGCGCCTCGAACGTGCTCGCCGGATAGGTCGGCTGGACGGCTACATCGAAGAGCCGGCAGAACTCCGCCGACACGGTTGCCACGCCGGTTTCGATATCGATGTCGAACGTGCCGATGCGGCCGGCCTCCTGTGCCGCAATCGTCTTGTTGACGTGGGAGCGGATCGTCGCCGACATGTTCTTCTGCCGGCGGAAGAGGACGTCCTTGCGGTTGGACATCCGCCGGTGTTCCAGGAGCGCGATGACCTGGCGGGAAAGAGCGGCCAGCATCTTCTGCTGCGACAGCGTCAGGCCGTCAGGACGCGGCTTGGTATCGATGACGCAAAGCGTGCCGATCGTGACGCCGTCCGGGCCGACCAGTGGGGCGCCGGCATAAAAGCGGATATGGGGCGGCTCGGTCACCAGCGTGTTCGTGGAGGTTCTGGGATCGAGCGTCAGGTCGGGAATGATCAAGAGGTTCGGGCTTGCGAGCGAATGGGCGCAGACCGATTGCTCGATCGGCGTCTCGCAGGCCTCGAACCCGACGCGCGCCTTGAACCACTGGCGATCCTTTTCGACGAGGCTCACCAGCGCGACAGGGTTTCACACGCTTCCGAAGCCACGAGGACGATATCGTCGAATTCGGGCTCCGGCGGCGTGTTCAGGATGTCGTAGTCCTCGAGAAGCTCGAGGCGGCGACTTTCGTCGATATCGTCGCGATCGGTCGGCGTAGGCAAGGTCGGTCTCGGACAATCCTGTTTGCGCTGTGTCGCAGGCCGGGCCTCCGCACTTCTCGATATTTGATTTAGCAGAAATGCAGCGGGCGACAATGGTACGGTAGCGTACAAAGCCCGGTGCCGCGAGATGTGGGACGAACGGTCAACCTCCCGGGCAGAACACGCGAGAACCGGGCGCCGTCGAGCACCCGGTTCCGGTCTCTCAAAGCCTTAGGGAGGAGCCTAAGAGAACCTGACGGGCATGTTGCCGATGTGGCGAATGCCGGAATGGCCGTTCACGGTGGGGTAGTCGCCGTCGATGGCGAGTTTCGGTGCCCGCTCAAGCAGCACCTTCAATGCCTCCTCCAGCTCGATCTTCGCCAATGCCTCGCCAAGGCAGCGATGCGCGCCGCCGCCGAACACCTGGTGCCATTTTGCCGGCGCACGGCGGATATCGAACCGCTCCGGTTCTTCGTAGAGTTCCGGATCCCGCATGCCGGATGCAAGCATCAGGCCGACAATGCTGAAACGCGGCAGAAGGTAGCCGTCGAAGACGAGGTCGTTGGTGGTGATCCGCGGGGCGGACCCGACGGCCGGCTCAAAGCGCATCGCCTCAGCCACGGCACCGGGTATGTATTCGGGTTCGTCGAGCAGCAATTGCCATTGTTCAGGATGCTGGAGCAGCAGCGAGGTCTGGATGACGATGGCGGAACGGGTCGTGTCGCTGCCGCCGATGATGAGCGTGACCAGCTGCATCAGGGTTTCGAGCGCCGTGAGCTCGTTCGCCTCGTCGGCTGCGATGATGTAGTTGCTGATGAAGTCGTCACCCGGCTCGCGGCGTCGTCTGTCGAGCTGTTCCTGCGCATAGGCCATGAGTTTGGAGGCTGCCTCTTCGATCTGAGGCAACTCCTGCTGCGTCCAGGAGCCGGACAGGATCCTGGCCACGACATAGACCAGCGTGGTGAAGTGCGGGATATCGGCCGAGGGAGCCCGAGCACGGCGGCAATGGTCATTGCAGGGATGAGCGAGGCGAAGTCATCGCGCAGATCGAAGGCCCCGCGAGTTTCGTTCATGTCGAATACGGCATTGACGCTATCGCGGATCCTGGGCCTCAACTCGGCGATCAGCCGATAGGAGAATGTCCGGGCGGCCGGTGCTCTTCGCGAGCGGTGCGCCTGGCCGTTCGATGTCAGCATGCCGTTGGCAAAGAAATCCCAGACGGGCCCGGAGGTAACCCCACGGCTGGCGATATATTCGGTTTCCAGCTGACGCGCCTTGCTCTCGTCGTAGAGTGTCGCCATGTCCTTGGCGCGCAGCATGAGGTAGACGCCGTCCGGCCGCCGGATGAATGGCACTTGCGGCCGGTAGGTCCGGTAAATGTCGTGCGACCTGGTATCGAGTTCCTCGAACGAAATTTCCGGAACGTCGAGCCTTACCTCGGTGAATTGCTGATTGTACATGTTGTGCCTCCTGGTTGGGGGCGATCAGAGATGTACCGTCTGACAGGTTTCTTTCATCCGCGTTTCTTCGGGTTGCAAATGTCACGCGCGGACCGTGCGACCGGCTGAAACCAAAACGGCCCCGCGAGAGCGGGGCCGTTGGTGTCTTTCATGGATCCGGTTCGGCTCAGAGAGCCATGTCCGGAACCTTCTTGATTTCGCCCGCGGCAGGCGTTGCCGCGCCCGGCTGGTCATAGGCGGCGGCATCAATCTGCGGAGCCTTGATGGCAAGCTGCAGGCGTTCCTCGGTCGCGGCCCATTCCTTGGCCAGCAGTTCCGGGTTCTCGTTGAGCTTGGTTCCGTAGCTCGGCACGATCTGGTGGATCTTGTCCTGCCATTCCGGCGTCTTGAGCTTCTCGGCGAAAACCTTCTTCAGGACGTCGAGCATGATGGGGGCAGCCGTCGAGGCACCCGGGGAGGCACCGAGCAGGGCGGCGATGGTGCCGTCTTCGGAGGCGACGATCTCGGTGCCGAGCTTCAGCATGCCGCCCTTTTCCGGATCGTTCTTGATGATCTGGACGCGCTGGCCGGCCTGCCAGAAACGCCAGTCCTCGGCCTTGGCATTCGGGAAGTAGGTCTTCAGCGCGTTCAGACGGTCCTCATCGGACATCATCAGCTGGCCGGCGAGATACTGCACGAGCGAGAACTCGGCGGTACCGACCTGGGCCATCGGCCAGATGTTGTCGAGCGTGACGGAGGCCGGCAGGTCGAACAGCGACCCTTCCTTGAGGAACTTCGTCGAGAAGGTGGCGAAGGGTCCGAACAGGATGTGGCGCTTGCCGTCGAAGACGCGGGTGTCGAGATGCGGCACCGACATCGGCGGAGCGCCGGTCTCGGCCTGGCCATAGGCCTTGGCGAGATGCTGGTTGACGATTTCCGGGTTGTCGCAGACGAGGAAGGAGCCGCCGACCGGGAAGCCGGCATAGGCGTCGCCTTCCGGAATGCCGGACATCTGCAGGAGCGGCAGCGCGCCGCCGCCGGCGCCGAGGAAGACGAACTTGGCCTTCAGCGTCGTGGACGAACCATTCTTGCTGTCGTCGAAGGAGACGCTCCAGGTGCCGTCGTCATTGCGCTCGATGGCGGTGACTTCCGAATTGGTGCGCAGCGTGAAGGTCTGCTTGCCCTTGAGGCTCGTGACGTACTGGCGGGTGATCTCGCCGAAGTTGACGTCGGTGCCGAGCGGGCTCCAGGTGACGGCCAGCTTCTGGTTCGGATCGCGGCCTTCCATCATCAATGGAACCCACTTGGCAATCTGAGCGTGATCGTTGGAGAATTCCATGCCGGCGAACAACGGGCTCGCCTTCAGCGCCTCGAAGCGCTTGGCCAGGAACTCGGTGTTCTGGTCGCCCCAGACGAAGCTCATGTGCGGGGTGGAGTTGATGAAGGAACGCGGCTCCGTCAGGACGCCGACATCGATCTGGTGGGCGAGGAACTGGCGGGTGATCTGGAACCACTCGTTGATCTCGATTGCCTTGGTGATGTTGACGTTGCCGTTCGAATCCATCGGCGAATAGTTGAGCTCGGCGAGTGCCGAGTGGCCGGTGCCGGCATTGTTCCAGCCGTTCGAGCTTTCCATCGCCACGTCGTCGAGGCGTTCGATCATCTCGATCGACCAGTTCGGTTCCAGTTCCGACAGGAGAACGCCGAGGGTAGCGCTCATGATGCCGCCGCCGATGAGCAGGACGTCGATCGTCTTTTCGGAGGAGGTCTGGGCCCAGGCCGGGAGCGAGGTTACGCCGACTGCGGCCGCACCACCGGCTGCAGAGCCGAGAAGCTGGCGGCGGCTGAGGCTCATCGAGCCAGCTGCGTTGGTGGAAGCGGAATTCTTATTGGTCTTGGAAGGCAACGGCCACCTCGATTGTTGGTTTGCGTTCCTCCCGCGGCGGTCCTTAAGCGAAAGATGTTTTAGCTGCAAGAGGCCGTTGCGGCATTTTGCCGGTATGACGTCGTGACGCATTCGTGGCATGCGACGAAATATGAGGAAAACAATCTTGTTTTGCTTCCGGGGCGTGGCTATAGGGCGCGGGCGCAGTCTCGCGCCAACAATCAGGAAACACTCTCGTGACTGTCTTGAAGTCCCTCCTTGCCGCCACCGGCCTCTGCGTTACCCTCGGTTTCTTTGCTGCAAATCCGGCCCAGGCCGCGACCCAGTATCCGCTGACGATCGCCAATTGCGGTGCGTCCGTCACCTTCCGACAAGCGCCGGAGCGTGCCGTGGGCCTCGGCCAGAACAGCGCGGAAATCCTGCTTCTGCTCGGTCTTGAGGACAAGATGGTCGGCACGGCCTTCTGGCCGAGCAAGGTGCTGCCGCAGCTTGAGGCGGCCAATGCCAAGGTGAAGCTTCTCACCGTCGAATTCCCGACCTTCGAAAGCATTCTGGCGCAGAACCCGGATTTCGTCGCCGCAGCCTTGCCGAGCCTGATCGGCCCGACCAGCAAGGTCGCCAAGCGCGAGGATTTCGACAAGGTCGGCGTGCCGTCCTACATCTCGCCCAGCACCTGCCTGTCGACCGAGAAGGTGAAGAACGAATATGGCAGCCGCGACCAGCTGTGGAGCATGGACCTGCTCTACAAGGAGATCGCCGAGCTTTCGCAGATCTTCGACGTCGCCGATCGCGGTGATGCGCTGATCGCCGATTTCAAGAAGCGCGAGGCGGCGTTGCGCGCCAGCGTTTCCGCCGATGGCAAGAAGCTCTCCTACGTCTTCTGGTTCTCCAGCCCGTCGCCGACGGCCGACGCCTATCTCGGCGGCAAGAACGGCGCTTCCGGCTTCATCGCCGACGTGCTCGGCGGAAAGAATGCGATCGATGCGGAAGCCGAATGGCCAACGCTCGGCTGGGAAGGCATCATTGCCGCCAACCCTGACGTCATCGTCGTTGCCAATCTCGACCGCAACCGCTGGGAACTCGACAAGCCGGAAGCCAAGATCAAGTTCCTGACCACCGATCCGGCCGTCAGCCAGATCACGGCCGTCAAGAACAAGGCGATGATCGTGATGGACGGACAGGCGATGAACCCGACCGTCCGCACCATCTACGGTGCCGAACAGGTGGCCGAACAGCTCAAGGCACTCGGTCTCTTGAAGTGAGCGAAGCGGCGCGCCCAGTCTGGTCGCGTGGCCAGCAGTTCGCCGCCTTTACGGCACTGCTTCTGGCCTCGCTCGCCGCCATCGCGCTGGTTGTGGGCGTGAGCGTGGGGATCGGCGACCTGCCGATCCCGCTTGCGACGACCTATGCGGCGATCACCAACCGGCTAGGCTGGACGGCGATCGAGCTCAACCGCATCCATGAGACGGTGATCTGGGATTATCGTCTCAGCCGCGCTCTGGTCGCCGCCTTCTGCGGCGCGGGCCTGGCGCTGTCCGGTGCCATCATGCAGTCGCTGCTGCGCAATCCTCTGGCCGAACCGTATGTGCTCGGCATTTCCGCCGGTGCCTCGACCGGAGCGGTGGCGATCGTCATTCTCGGCATCGGTGCCGGCACCGTGTCGCTTTCGGCCGGCGCCTTTGCCGGGGCGTTTGCGGCCTTCTTCTTCGTGGCGCTGCTCTCCAACGGCACGCGCGGAGGGGCGGACCGCACCATTCTTGCCGGCGTTGCCGCCTCGCAGCTCTTCAATGCCGCGACCTCCTATATCGTCACCACGTCGGGCAATGCGCAGCAGGCGCGCGACGTGATGTTCTGGCTGCTCGGCAGTTTCGGCGGCGTGCGCTGGCCGGAATTCATGCTGGTCTCGGTCGTCGTCGGCGCCAGCCTCGTCGCCTGTCTCTTCTATGCGCGGGTGCTCGATGCCTTTGCCTTCGGAGACGAGGCGGCGGCCTCGCTCGGCGTCAATGTCGGCCGGGCGCGGATCGCGCTCTTTGCGCTGACGGCCGTGATGACGGCGACGATCGTCTCGATGGTCGGCACGATCGGTTTCGTCGGCCTCGTCGTGCCGCATGCGGCGCGTTTCGTCGTCGGGCCGCTGCATATCCGGCTGCTGCCGGCCTGCGCCATCGTCGGCGCGATCTTCATGGTTCTGGCCGACATCGCCTCGCGGGCGCTGATCCCGCAGCAGGTCCTGCCGATCGGCGTCGTGACCGCGCTTGTCGGCGTGCCGTTCTTCTCCGTTATCCTCTACCGTTTCCAGAGGGCGTCATGAGCATCAAGGCCGACAATCTCATCTGGAAGATCGGTCGCAAGACCATTCTGGACGGCGTCTCCTTCGAGGCTCAGCCGGGGCAGATGCTTGGGCTGCTCGGACCGAACGGGTCCGGCAAGACCTCGCTGCTCAGACTTCTCGCCGGGTTGAAGAAGCCGCATTCCGGCCGCGTGACGTTGGATGGAATGGATATCCGGAGCATCGGCCGTCGCACGATTGCCCAGCGCGTCGCCTTCGTCGAACAGCATGCGACGACCAATTCCAACCTTCGGGTCATCGATGTGGTGAAGCTCGGGCGATTTCCGCATCGCTCGATGTTTTCCGGCTGGTCGCAGGCGGATGACGATGCGGTGGCGGAAGCACTCGACCGCGCCGGCATGACGGAGAAGCGCAACGACCGTTGGCAGAGCCTGTCGGGCGGCGAGAAGCAGCGGGCGCATATCGCCCGTGCGCTGGCGCAATCGCCGAAGGAGCTGATCCTCGACGAACCGACCAATCATCTCGACATCCAGCACCAGATCGGCCTGATGCGGCTCGTTTCCGGCCTGCCGGTCACCAGCATCATCGCGCTGCACGACCTCAATCACGCGGCGATGTTCTGCGACCGGCTGATCGTGATGCAGAAGGGCAGGATCGTCGCCTCCGGCACGCCGGAAGAGATCGTCACGCAGGAACTGCTGCGCGACGTGTTTTCGGTCGATGCCCGGGTCGATACCTCTCCGCATCACGCGCGGCCGCATATTCACTATCTGCGGTAATTCGAGCGGCCGGCCAACAAAATTTGCCGGCCGTGTCGGTTTCCGGCCTCGTCCGTCGTCCTAGGTTCAACATCCGATGCGATGCTGATGAAACACAAGGAGACAGGGCATGACCGACACCATCTATAAGCTGCAACTCGTCCGCGAATTCGATGTGCCGGCGGAAAAGCTCTACAAGGTCTGGACGACGCCGGAGCGGTTCGGCGAGTGGTTCTGCCCGCTGCCTTGGAAGGTGACGGAGGCGCGTTCCGACCTTCGCCCGGGCGGCGAGAGCTTTGTCCTGATGGAAGGACCGAACGGCGAGAAGATCCCCAATCCGGGCGTCTATCTGGAAGTCGTGCCGGGCCGCAAACTCGTCTTTACCGACGCCTATACGGCGGGCTGGGTTCCATCGGCAAAGCCGTTCATGACCGGTATTCTGGAATTCGAGGATCTCGGCGGCGGGCGCTCTCGCTACACGGCGACTGCGGTCCATTGGAATGAAGAGGACATGAAGGCGCATCAGGAAATGGGCTTCGAGGAAGGCTGGGGCATTGTTGCCAACCAGATGGCCGAAGTCGCGAAGACGATGTGAAATGTAGAGTCCGAACAGAGGGTTGGTCCGACGCGTTGATGAAGTGATTCATTGCGGCCGGGCCAATTTCTACTCCCTCAGGTCTCCTCGATGCGGCGATCCTCTTCCGGCAGGACGGAGAGTTCGCGCCAGTCGATCTCCTCGAGGAAGAAATTGTATTCGTCGACGGTCAGCCGGTTGTCCTCGCGCAACTCCTCCAGCGCCTCGCGCTGGGCGTTGATCGCTTCGAGCGCCAAGCGGCGGTAGTTCGACAGGGCGGCGGCTCCCTCGTCATGCAGGTTGCCGTGCTTTTCCAGCTTGAAATTGTTGCGCAGCAGCTCGGCTTCCGGCCCGTCCTCATGCTCCAGCTTCATGAAGCCGGCTCTGGCGATATGGGCGCGGATCTTCGTCAGTTCGCGAAGGCCTTCCTCGCGGCGGTCGAGGCCGAGCGAGCGGATCAGCGGCACCAGTGTCAGCCCTTGGGCGACGAGCGTGGCAAGCACGACGGCGAAGGCGGCCAGCACCACCATATCGCGCTCAGGGAAATCGGGAGGCAGGGCGAAGGCGGTGGCGAGCGTGACGAGACCGCGCATGCCACACCAGCCGGCAAGCGTCGCCTGCTTGATCGTCGCCGGCTCCGGGCGACCGGCGCGGTGGGCGTAATAGGCATGGATGCGGTTGAAGCCGAGGCAGACGGCGAGCCGTACGACGATCACCGTGACGACGACGAGAAGCGCGAAGGTGACCGCCTCGCCGAGATGGCCCGGCTGCATGTCGGTGAGGATGGCACGGGCCTGCATGCCCATCAGCAGGAAGGCCATGACGTTTAACACGAAAACGGCGGCGCTCCAGACGGCATAGGACTGGACCCGCATGCGCGCCGATGACCGGGATTCCGTCATCTGGGCAAGCGTCATGCCGCAACAGACGACGGCGAGTACGGCCGACAAGTGGAGGCGGGTGGCGATGATCCAGAGCAGGAAGGTCTGGGCGAACTGCATGACATTGCCGCCAAGCGTGCCGCTGACGGATTGGGTCAGGCGACGGATCATCCGCGCGGCGAGGATGCCGAAGATGATGCCGCCCGGGACGGCGAGCGCCAGATGCAGCCCGACCTCGGCATCGAGATGTCCGGCCGATTGCACGGCAAGCGCGGCATCGAAGATGAGTAGTGCCGCGGCGTCGTTGAACAGGCTTTCGCCGCGCAGGATCGTATCGGTCTCGCGCGGGATGGACATGGTCGACAGCATGGCGGTTGCGGCTGCCGCATCCGGTGGGGCGACGATCGCGCCAAGCACGACGGCGGCGGCGATGGGTAGGCCGGCAAAGGCCCAGCCGACCCAGGCGACGATTGCCGCGGTAACGGCAACGCCGCCGATCGCGAAGACGAGCAGAGGCAGCCAGAAGCGCTTGGCGATGCCGACCGGAAAGTCGAAGGCGGCATCGAGCAGGGCGGGGGCGATGAAGAGCGCAAGAGCTGTGGCGGGATCGAGATTGATGACCGGTGTACCCGGAATGAGCGCCGTTGCAGCGCCTGCAAGCGCCAGCATGGACGGGTAGGGGCGCGCAGCCGCCGCGACACCTGCAGAAGGATTATCGCGACGAGCATGAGGACGAGGAGGCTTTCGAAGAAACTCATGCTTGCCCTCTCTCTGAATGTTCAAGGGCGACAATGTAGCGCGTGGCCGGTTGCCGGCCAGCATTATCCTTGCGGAATGGCAGGTTATCCCGTCAATGCCGAGCCCTATGCCCGCTCTGCAGCAACCGGTTGGCTTCCGGACAGTGTCGCGACGCGGTTTCGGCCGGTGTTCTTTGCCGTGTAGAGCGCGCCGTCTGCTTCGGTCATCAGGTCCGTATTGCTCTTCTGCCGGTCATCGTCGCGATAGGCCAGTCCGATGCTGGCGGTGACCAGCCGGCGGATCCTTTGCGGATGGTTGGCGGCAAGCGACTGGATGTTGGCGCGGATGAGTTCGGCGACGTCGAGGGCGCGCTGGCGGCTGAGATCGGTCAGCACAACGACGAATTCCTCGCCGCCGAGGCGGGCGACGAGATCAATCGACGGCTGGACGCTGCGGCGCAGCGCATCGGCGACAAGCACGAGGCAGATGTCGCCATCGCCGTGGCCGTGGTTGTCGTTGTAGGATTTGAAATGGTCGACATCGATGATCAGCACGGCGCAGCGGCCGGAGGTGCGGCGCAGGAACTCCATCAGCCGCCGGCGGTTGGCGAGGCCGGTCAGGGGGTCGGTCATGGTCTGCGCCGTGAGCTCACGGTTCTCCTCCTCGAGGAAGGAGCCGCGCGCGGCGAGCGCATCGGTCAGATGCCGGTTTTCCTGCAACAGCTTGAACGCCAGCGTCATTTGCTCGCCCATGCTGTGGGACATGATGGCGAGCGCCATGCTGAGCGTCGCGGAGGCGAAGCCAAGCAGGGCCCCGTATTCGACGTCGCTCACTGCGAGCGCCACGGCAAAGGAGAGGAAGACGGGCACCTGGAAGAGGTTGAAGGCGGACGGGTAGATAATCGCCGGAATGGTGACGGTGACGCCGCCCATGGCGATGCAGCAGATCACCAGCGTCTGGTGGTCGTTGCCGTTCAGGAGCAGCCAGCCGCCGCCGACGCCCCAGGTCGCGCCGGAACAAAAATGCACGAGGCGGACGAAACGCGACCATGCCGCCGGAGACCAGTGATAGGGCGACCAGGAGAGACGTTGCCAGCGCTTGGAGGCGTTTTCCGGCCTCAACGTCGTGGTGCCGATATGGACGAAGGCGACGAGGCAGGTGAGGGAGAACCAGAGAATCAGGGCCGACCGGAGCTCCGGCGACCAGTAGGTGAAGACGACGAGGGCAGCGCCGAAAATGCTCATGACGGATTGCGGGGCGCCCTTGTAGAGCGCCTCCATCTGCATGGCGAGCAGGCTCGATTGCCTGTCGCTGTCCTGCGCCAGTTCACTCACGGCATTCCCTCGAAGATGGGCATTTCCCCGAATAGGGGTATTCCCCCGAAGCAGTGCGGACCGTAGGTGGAGATTGCTAAGAATTGATGTTCACCGCCGGGTCATATGTGGGGCTACATATCGATCTGATCGAACAAACCGTTCGAGCGTTTCCGGTTTGCGCGTGTCGCAGCCGATCTCTATCTGAAGAGCAGCTAAAACGGGATTTTGAGATGGAACTCGGGCTTCATACATTCGGCGACGTGGACGCCGCCGCTCTCGACAAGGGTGCCGAAGGTGCGCGCCGGCTGAAGAACCTGCTGGAGGAGATCGAGCTTGCCGATCAGGTCGGGCTCGACGTCTTCGGGCTCGGTGAACATCACCGGCCGGACTATGTCATTTCCTCGCCCGCAACGGTGCTTGCGGCCGCCGCGGCGCGGACGAAGCGGATCAGGCTGACCAGCGCCGTCACGGTGCTGAGCTCGGACGATCCGGTGAGGGTGTTCCAGGAGTTCGCGACGCTGGATCTGATTTCCGGCGGGCGAGCGGAGATCATGGCCGGGCGTGGCTCGTTCATCGAGATCCTTCCCGCTGTTCGGCTACGACCTCGGCGATTACGACGATCTCTTCACCGAAAAGCTCGAGCTGCTGCTGGCGATCCGCGACCAGGAGGTCGTGACCTGGCAGGGCCAGATGCGGCCGGCGATCAACGGGCGCGGCGTCTATCCGCGGCCGCTGCAGGATCCGCTGCCGGTGTGGATCGCTGTCGGCGGCACGCCGCAATCGGTGGCGCGCGCCGGTGCGCTCGGCCTGCCGCTGGCGATTGCGATCATCGGCGGCGAATATTCGCGGTTCAAGCCTTTTGCCGATCTCTATCGCCAGTCGGGCGAGCGCGCCGGTGTGGATCCGGCGAAGTTGAAGACGAGCATCAACGTGCACGGCTTCATTGCCGACAGCACCGAAGCCGCCGCCGACCAGTTCTATGGGCCGCAGGCGGAGGTGATGAACCGGATTGGCCGCGAGCGAGGCTGGGGACCGACCAGTCGGGCCCATTTCGACCAAGCCCGCGGGCCGCTCGGCAATCTCTTCGTCGGCGAGCCGGAACTGGTGGCCGAGAAGATCATTGCCGCCCATGGCGTGTTCAAGATGGACAGGTTCCTGCTGCAGATGGCCATCGGTCCCATGCCGCACGATCAGATCATGCGCGGTATCGAGCTTTACGGCACGAAGGTGGCGCCGATCGTCAGAAAGGAATTGACCGGATCGACCGAGCGCGCCACATCGCAGGCGGAATGAACCGGAAGAGGGCATGTCGCGCCAAACTGTGCAGCGGTTAGGCGGCAACGACATGCCTGTGACGAAGAAAGTGATACGGAATGGTAATCTCCAGTGAAGACGAACTCGACAAGCTGAAGGCGATCGGCAGGCTCTGCGCCCAGGCGATGGAAACGATGGCGAAGTCGCTGGAGCCGGGGATCACCACCAAGGAACTGGACGATATCGGCCGCAAGCTGCTCGAGGATAACGGCGCTCAGTCGGCGCCGGAGACCTGCTACCAGTTTCTCGCCGCGACCTGTATCAGCGTCAACGAGGAAGTGGCGCACGGCATTCCGGGCGGTCGCGTCATTGCGGCCGGCGATCTCGTCAATATCGACGTGTCGGCGGTGAAGGACGGGTTCTTCGGCGATTGCGGCTCGTCCTATGCTGTGCCCCCGGTGAAGCGCGAGATCGAGAAGCTCTGCCGCGACGGGCGGAGGGCCTTGTGGACCGGGCTGCAGCAGGTGAAGGCCGGCCGGCCGATCGCCGGCATCGGCAATGCCATCGGCGCATTCGCCAAGAAGAACCGCTATTCGCTGATCACCAATCTATCGAGCCACGGCATCGGGCTGACGCTGCATGACGAGCCGAAGGAAATTCCGACCTGGCCGGATCCGCAGGAAAGCCGGATGATGGAAGAGGGACTGGTCTTCACCATCGAGCCCTTCCTGTCACTCGGTGCCGAATGGGCGGAGGACGGCGACAATGGCGACCCGTGGACGCTCTACAGCGATCCGCGCGCACCGACCGTGCAATACGAGCACACGATCGTCGCGACCCGCAACGGGCCGCTGATCCTGACGTTAGCGAATTGATCGGGGAAAGGGCCGCGCAATGCGGCCCGACTGCTTTCAGATCACGCGATTATTGGCGCGATCGGCCACTTCCACGGCGTGATAGAAGGCGTCGGCGCGCTCTTCGCGAAGATGCTCGACCACCTGGCGGGCATGCACGCGCGCAGCACTCTGCATGAGCTGCGCGAAGGAGGCATAGCCGATCGCATCCGCCTTGCGCACCTGCGCGATCAGCGGATCTATCAGGACATCGGATACGGTCAGGTCACGGTTCATGCTTGCGCCTCCCGCTCTTTCTTCGTCGTTGAATGATGTGGTGAACTCTTTACTGCGCAAAACATGCCGGTCATTCGTGTCAACAACAAGACAAATGATTCCCGCACTGCATCAATTCGATGATGCGGGTGCGTTACCGGCCGGAATATTCAAATTATTCCCGGAGCTATGAAAATTGCTGATTTGTGCGGCGCAAAAGCCGCTGCCATAAGCGGATCATGGACATGACCCCACGCACCGATCTTCGCCTCGTCGGCCTTGCTGGCGCCATTGCCATGGCTGCCGCCATGGGTTTTGGCCGCTTCTTCTACACGCCGGTCCTGCCGGGCATGATCGCGGGCATTCCGATCTCGTCGGCTGATGCCGGCTATATCGCCGCCGGCAATTTCGCGGGCTATCTGGCAGGCGCGGTCCTGGCCGGTTATGGCTGGGCGGCGGGTCGCGAAAGATTGATCGCGATCACCGCGCTGACCGCAAGCGCGCTGCTGCTTGCCGCGATGGGCCTGACGACCTCGGTCGCGGCCTTCATCGTCATCCGGTTTCTTGCCGGTCTTGCGAGCGCGCTCGCCATGGTTCTGACGTCGTCCATCGTCCTGCCCTTCGCGCGCCAGGGCGGGACCAAGGGGCATGTGGTCAATTTCCTGCATTTCGGCGGTGTCGGCATGGGGATCGCGCTCTCCTCGGCGCTGGCGCTGATCGTCAACACGTCGGCGGGTGATGCCGCGCATGGCTGGCGGATCAACTGGCTGGCAGGCGCTGCGATCGCGCTTGTCGCGGTGCTGGCCGTTCATCTGCTTTTGCCGCGACCGCAGGCGAATGCCGTTCGCAGGGCCGAACCGAAGCTGCAATGGCGCCTGCCGCTCGTCATGCTGACGGCCTCCTACGGTCTGTTCGGTTTCGGTTACGTCATCACGGCGACCTTCCTTGTGACGATGGCGCGGCAGGGCGATGCCGGGCCGATCGTCGAATTCCTCGCATGGTTCGTCACCGGCTGCGCAGCGGCGGTGTCGCTCGTCGCCTGGCACCCGGTCGCGATCCGCTTCGGGCTGGCGAAAGCCTACACGGCTTCCTCGTCGTGCTGGCACTCGGCGTTGTCGGGTCGGTGCTGTTGCCCTCGACGACCGGCGTGTTGTTCGGCGGGCTGCTGCTCGGCGCGACCTTCATGGTCATCACCGCCTACGGGCTGCAGCTCGGCGGCACGCTGGCGCCGGAAAGCCCGCGCCGGGCGCTCGCCTCGATGACGGCCGCCTTCGGCGTCGGCCAGATCATCGGGCCGCTGGTCGCCGGCTGGGCGGCGGAAGTGAGCGGCAGCTTCACCCTGCCGACGCTGATCGCAACGGCCGTTCTCGTCGTCTGCGTGGCTCTCGCCATCGGCGTCGCGCGGCGCACCGCCTGACTGAAGTCCTGACCGGCTCTTGAAGACAATAGCGGTTACAAATGTGTAACAAAGCGGTGCGGCCATTGCCGCATCCACGGAACTGCCATAGTTTCCGGCGCTAACATACCACCTCCCAGACTCGAACTCAGGAAAGCGTCCGCTCCGTGTTCCATTCTTTCTTCCCCCGACCGAAACTGTTCTTTTTATCTGCCGTCGTCTTTGCTTTTGTTGCAGTCCTTGCGTGGTATTTCATCGTTGCGGGTATCGGCGATCGCGCAGGCTTCGGCATGCCTGAAGGCGCGTCGGAGCCTTACGACCTCACCTACTTCCTGATGCCGTCGAACCTCTTCTTCTACGCCTACTTCGCCATCTGCCTTCTGCTGTTCGGCGCGGCATGGTCGTTCATCGACAAGCATAATCCATGGATCGGCTGGTCGGTATGGGGCTCGTTGCTGATCATCGCTGTCACCTATTTCGGCGTGCAGGTCTCCGTCGTGATCAACAATTGGCGGCGCCCGTTCGGCGACACGCTGATGAACGCGCTGCAGGGGAAGCCCGGCACGACGGCCTGGGATTTCTACAGCCTGCAGATCGTGTTCGCGCAGATCGTCTTCCTGTCGATGTTCATCTCGATCCTCACCGACTTCTTCACCAGCCACTACATCTTCCGCTGGCGTACGGCGATGAACAATTTCTACATGTCCAAGTGGGAAAAGCTGCGCCACATCGAAGGCGCCTCGCAGCGTGTGCAGGAAGACACGATGCGCTTTTCGGCGACGCTGGAAGGCCTCGGCATCACGCTGATCAACTCGGTGATGACGCTGATCGTGTTCCTGCCGATCCTGTTCGGCCTGTCGAGCTATGTTTCCGAGCTGCCGATCATCGGCGAAGTGCCGCATGCGCTGTTCTGGCTGGCAATCTTCTGGTCGGTGTTCGGCACCGTGCTGCTGGCCGTTGCCGGTATCAAACTGCCGGGCCTGCATTTCCGCAACCAGCGCGTCGAGGCCGCCTACCGCAAGGAACTCGTCTATGGCGAAGACCATGCCGACCGCGCCCAGCCGCCGACGGTCAGGGAGCTCTATGGCAATGTGCGGAAGAACTATTTCCGCATGTACTGGCACTATCTCTATTTCAACGTCGCTCGCTACTTCTACCTGCAGGCCGACGCCGTCTTCCTGACCCTGATGCTGGTTCCGACCATCGTTGCCGGCAAGATCACCTTCGGTATCTACCAGCAGATCGCGACCGCTTTCGGCCAGGTCTCCAACTCGTTCCAGTATCTGGTCAATTCCTGGACCACGATCATCGAGCTTCTGTCCATCCATAAACGTCTGAAGGCGTTCGAAGCGGCGATCGACGATGAGCCGCTGCCGGAGATCGACCAGAACTATCTCAAGCGTGAGGCGCAGGGTGGCGAGATGGCAGCGAACAAGCCGACCTGATTTCTCGCTTTCGAAAAAGAAAAGCACGTTTGGCCGCGCCGGATTTTTGATCCGGCGCGGTTTTGCGTTTCGGGTCCTTGCGCGGGCCTAAAGGTCGAAGAAAGGCCGGTGCTCGGAACCCCTGGGAGAAGGGCAGGCGGTATTTGGTTGCATTGGGTGGTTCAGGTTTTGCCTGCCCCGACCGCCTGTTCTGGCCTTGTGGGACTTGTCATTTCCCACGCGGCCGCGACATGCAGCCATCACCGGAACCGAGCGCGAACCCGAGGAGGTCTGCCGGTTCTAGAACCCGGTTTCCCATCCGATGACCCGTCGATTATCTGCGAGGCCGCGAAGGGCGGGGATGAAAATGGGCAAAGAAAAGCGCAAGTCCTTGATAAGACTTGCGCGAAATTTGGATTGGCGGGCATAGCGTCCACCTTTTGACGACAAGACGGCTTCAGGCCATGGCTGGCTGTCGGAAGCGGATGATGGTGCGGTTTACGGCCAGGCCCAGGAGGCAGCCGAAGGCTGCGCCGGCGGCCTTGACCGTGGCGTCGTCGAGATGGGCGTGGCGGGTCGGCGAAAGATACTGCAGCAGTTCGATGCCGCCGGCGCCAAGGATGAGCAGGATGGCGCAGGCGAGCCAGCGGCGCGGATAGGCCATGACGAAGAGCAGCGCCATGACGGCGAAGGCGCCGGCGCGGTCGATATCGACCGAGGCGAAGTCATGAGGGCGCAGGCGGATCGGCGAAACCGTGGCGAAGACGATGGCGGCAAGCGCGAGCCAGGGAGGAGCTTGAGAAGGCGGGTCGTCATGGAAGTGTCATATCCTGGCTGGAGGTAGGCTGTAATATCGGTCGGCGGATGCGCTTGAACGGATGGGCGAAAGGTTTGGCGCCGGTCAGCCGGCGGAATTCTTGCTTTCGGCGGAGGAATGCACTTTGGCTCGTCGATCGTCGAGCATCCTGATCGCCTCACTATAGGTGACGCAGGCGACGTCGGCGCGGTTGCAGACATCCGAGGCGAGACGTTCCATCGCCCGCCAATAGGCGCCGGCATTCATCTCGACGAAGTGCAGGCCGATCTGCAGCGGGATGCGCTCGCCGTTATACTGCTTGTCGAAGGCGGCGCGGAAGGCGGAATAGGCGCGCTCCTCGAATTCCGCCGAGCGGGACGGATTGTCGACGCCGGCCGAGTGGCGGATGGAGAGATTGTAGTCCATGGCGATGATCGGGCGCTGGGACGGACCTTCCGGAATGAGCGGCAGGCCGAAGCGGATGAGGTCGCCCTTCTTCTCCGGCAGCATCGGTCCCTTGGTGACGAGGCTCGCGTCATAGGTGAAGCCGGCCTTGTTTTCCGCTGAGACAAGACCGTCGCTGGTGGAGAAATAGGGGCGCGGAAACCTCTGATGTCGTTGTCGATGAAGTCGCGCCAGCCTTTCGGCTCGGCGTCGCCGGCGCCGATCGCGGTCCAGGCATTGGTCATGACATCGTGAAAGCTCGTGAACTCGGCCGTCCAGTCTGATGCCGACCAGTCCTTGCCGTCGAAATGACCGCAGGTATGGCTCGATATGTCATGGCCCTCGGCATGGGCGTTCCAGATATGGCCCAGCCTTTCCTGCGCTTCCGGTCTGTCCTGGGCAAAGCCGATATTGGAACGACCGGCCTTCTTGCCCGGGCCCTCATACCTGGCCCTGTCGGCGCGTGGGATGACCAGCGAGCAGGAGAGGAAATAGGTGAAGTGGGCGTTGTTCTTCCGCGCAAAATCGCGGCTGCGCTGCCAGAGTGCGTTGGAGCCCGCGCCATCGAAGGAGATCATCACCAGCTGCTTCGGCCTGGCCGTATCCGCCACCGGCGCATCCTGTGCAGATGCGGAAACGGAAAGGCAGAAGGTGGTAAGAAGGGCGATGACGGAGGTCGAGAGCGAGGCGGCAAGACGCATTACGGGTTCCTGATTCTCTAAAACAGGGTCGCTCTTGGGCGTCGAATGAGGCGAAGCTTGGGAGAGGGTGGATAAAGCCTGAATTGGCGATCATGCCGAAGACGCGTTAACAAGCTTGTCATGAAATGTTCGGGGGCCTTACATCCTCGACAAAATAAGCTAGAAGGCGCGTTCAGCACGATTGGCCGCAGGATTGTTCGCCAGATCGGACCGGGTTCTATCCAGCATTGGCTCCAGCGGGGGCCGGAGACTTCGATGGCGCATAACGACGACAGTTTTTTCCGTGAAGTGAACGAAGAGCTTCGCTCAGACCAGCTCCACAACGCATGGAAGCGTTACGGCAAGATCGCCATTGGCGTTGCCGTGCTGATCGTCGTCGGCACAGCCGCATGGCGCGGTTACGAGTATTGGGAAAACCACGGCTCCTCGCAGTCCGGCGACCGGTTCATCGCGGCGCTGACGCTTGCCTCGGAAGGCAAGAACGACGAGGCGCTGTCGGCACTCGGCGCGATCGAGAAGGACGGCACGGGTTCCTATCCGGTTCTCGCCAAGCTTCGCGCCGCATCCGTTCAGCAGGCCAAGGGTGATGTGGCGCCGGCCGTCGAGGCCTACAAGCAGGTTGGCGGCGACCAATCCGTGCCGGAGCCGATCCGCGATCTCGCCAAGCTGCGCGCGGCCTGGATCCTGATCGATACCGGTACCTACGAACAGGTGGCCGCGGAAGCTCAGGCGATGGCGATCCCGGGCAATGTGCTGGCGAACTCGGCGCGCGAAGCACTCGGCCTTGCCGCCTACAAGGCCGGCAACATGCAGCAGGCCAAGGAATGGTTCCAGCAGATCGCCAATGATGCGGGCGCACCGCGCAACGTGGCGAACCGCGCGCAGATCATGCTCGACAACATCGCCGCTTCCGGCAAGGCGCCCGATCCCGCTCAGGGATAAGGCCCCATGAATTGAGGCCCCGGAACGGGGTTTGAGGAAACAGGATGAGCTTCACCGTCGCCATTGTCGGACGCCCGAATGTCGGCAAGTCCACGCTTTTCAACCGTCTGGTCGGAAAGAAGCTGGCGCTTGTCGACGACACGCCGGGTGTCACGCGCGACCGTCGCCCGGGCGATGCCAAACTCGTCGACCTGCGCTTCACCATCATCGATACCGCCGGTCTCGAAGAGGTGGGGCCGGATACGCTCGAGGGCCGGATGCGCGCCCAGACCGAGATGGCGATCGAGGAAGCCGACCTGACGCTCTTCGTCGTCGATGCCAAATACGGGCTGACGCCGCTCGACAAGACGTTCGGCGAGCTGCTGCGCCGCAGCGGAAAGCCGGTGGTGCTCGTCGCCAACAAGTCGGAAGCCAAGGGCTCGGACGGCGGGTTCTACGACGCCTATACGCTCGGCCTCGGCGAGCCTGTTCCGATCTCGGCCGAACATGGCCAGGGGATGATCGATCTGCGTGACGCGATCGTCGAGGCGATCGGCGAGGACGTGGCCTTCCCCGAGACCGAAGACGACGAGGCGGAGACGGATGTCGACGTCCGCGACAGCGTTCTCGGTGACGAGGCGGATGACGAGCCGGAATATGACGAGACCAAGCCGCTGCGTGTCGCCATCATCGGCCGACCGAATGCCGGCAAGTCGACACTGATCAACCGTTTTCTCGGTGAGGATCGCCTGCTGACCGGTCCGGAAGCCGGCATCACCCGCGACTCGATCTCGGTCGACTGGGAATGGCGGGGCCGGACCATCAAGATGTTCGACACGGCCGGTATGCGCCGCAAGGCACGCGTGACCGAAAAGCTGGAAAAGCTCTCGGTTGCGGATTCGCTCAGGTCAATCCGCTTTGCCGAGACGGTCGTCATCGTGTTCGACGCGACGATCCCGTTCGAGAAGCAGGACCTGCAGCTTGCCGACCTGGTGCTGCGCGAGGGCCGTGCCGCGGTTCTGGCCTTCAACAAGTGGGACCTCGTTGAAGACCCGCAGGCGGTGCTTGCGGAGCTGCGCGAAAAGACCGAGCGGCTGCTGCCGCAGGCGCGCGGCCTGCGCGCCGTGCCGATTTCCGGCCAGACGGGCTATGGGCTCGACAAGCTGATGCAGGAGATCATTGCGACCGACAAGGTTTGGAACAAGCGCATCTCTACGGCCCGCCTCAACAAGTGGCTGGAAGGCACGCAGATCCAGCATCCGCCACCGGCGGTTTCCGGCCGTCGCCTGAAGCTGAAATACATGACCCAGGTGAAGGCGCGTCCGCCGGCATTCATGGTATCCTGCACGCGCCCCGACGCGCTGCCGGAAAGCTATATCCGCTACATGATCAATGGCTTGCGCAACGATTTTCAGATGCCCGGCGTGCCGATCCGCATCCATTTCAAGGCAGGCGATAACCCGTTCGAAAACCGCAAGAAGAAGCGCTGACTTCAGCGCTTCTTCGAGAATCACGATCAGTGCTTGCGGCCACGAACGGCCCAGGCCCTTGCGTTGAGGGCGATGGTTCCATCGGCCGAAGTGGGCAGGTCCGCCCGCAGCCTTTCCTTCAGTCTCTCCCGCTCGGCCTCCCCAGGCTGGCGCAATAGCCGGGTGCCGGACCGGCGCCGAGGGTGAAGGGGCGCCAGAAGTCGTCGAAATCCCGGAAGGTGGTCGCGATCTCGATCTGCGTGACTTCGGGCTTTGCCAGGCCCGCTGCAGTGGCCAGTTCTAACAGGCCGTCGTTTGTGCAGAAGGGGAAGCGGGTTCCCTCGCCAAGCTCGCGGGCGGCAGGATCGAGCGCGATCGCGGCCGACCAGAAGGCCCGCATGAATTCCATGCCGCCGCCGGGATAATCCCAGACATAGAAGCCGACCACGCCTTTCGGACGGGCGACGCGCAGCATTTCCTGCAGGGCCAGCATGCGGTCCGGCACGAAATTCAGGACGAGGCCGGAGACGACGATATCCCGCGTGTCGGCCATCATCGACAGGGCCTGGGCATCGCCGGGGCGGAACTCCACGCGCCGGTCCAGAATGTCGGACCGGGCCTTCTGCAGAAAGCCCTCGGAGGGGTCGATCGCGATCACCGAGCGCGGTTCGGCATGGGCGAGGATGGCCTGGGTCAATGCGCCGGTGCCGCAGCCGACCTCCAGCCAGTCGAGATCGCTTGCAGGTTCCAGCCAGTCGAGAAAGCGGGGTGCGACGCGCCTGCTCCAGCGGCCGATATAATTCTCGTAGCTGTCGCCCGAGCGCCAGACGTCATGACGGGATGCCTGTGTCACGGTCGCCATCCATGCTTGCGTCGCCGATATTTGCGCGGAATCTAAGATACTCCGCGCGGGCCTGTATGGAAATGGGGCAGGGACTGGATACAGCCGCTGGTGAGTCTCATCCTTTAGCTGGCTTGCAATTCCAGCTGATCCGTGTTGCACTGCCACTCTGGCTTGTACGGTTGGAGGACTCGCAGGCCGGACTGCGGCGCCACGGGGCGCCGTTGTTTTGGGAGATCGCGCATCGTGCCTGGCGAAATCAGTTGCGATTTTCGAGGCGGTGCGCCCATTTGGGAGGATAATTCATGATTGTAGCAGGTCTCGTCGCAGCAGTCTGTCTGGGTGCCAGCGGTGTCGCCTATTTCCGTTGGCGCGACGGGCGGAGCGGCTGACCCGCTCGCAATCTGTCCGACTTGAGGCGCTTCCCGCAAGCGCCTCATAAGTTTCGGTTCTGGCACGAGGCCATCCTGAGCCGGTCTTCGCGTTCCTGCGCTGGAGGCTGGCTCAGGCGGCGTTCGCCTTCTTGTCCAATGCGTCGCGCAGGTCGCTCACTTCCTGGCGCAGGCGTTGCACCTCATCCGACGAACAGCCCGTGGCGGCGACGATGTTGCCGGGGATTTTTGTGCTCGTGCTTTCAGGGCGCGTCCCCGGTCGGTCAGGCGGATGATGACCTGCCGTTCGTCCTGCTTGCTGCGTTCGCGGCTTATATAACCCGCCGTTTCCAGCCGCTTCAGAAGCGGTGTCAGGGTGCTGGATTCGAGGAACAGCTTTTCACCGATACTGCCGACCGTCTGCTCGTCCTCTTCCCAGAGTGTGACGAGTACGAGAAACTGCGGATAGGTGATCTCCAACTCTTCGAGCAGGGGCTTGTAGACGCGGTTCATCGCGTGGTTTGCCGTGTAGAGGGCAAAGCACAGGAACGTGTCGAGCTTCAATTCGTCCTTCATCATCTGCCTCCTTGCCTGGCCCGCCTTGCCTTTTCGACTATGGGCAGGGTGCCGTCTTATTTCCTGAACCTATCAGATTTAGGTCGCGCGATAAATAATCGCCATGCAGGTTTTTGCATGACTGCCATGTCGGATGATCGTTTGTAAACGATCATATCGTGCGCGATATAAATTGCATGGCCAACGAGGCCGACACGATCAGGAAAGGAGACAAGAGAATGTCCAAAATTATCACAACCGTATCCGCCGCAGCGATCGCCGCTGCATCCGCCGTCGCCGCAATCGCCGCCGAACCGGTGCTGGAGCCTAAGACGCAGGCCTTCATTGACTCGCTCGCCGGTGCGCCGCCGATCTACACGCTATCGCCGAAGGATGCCCGCGACGT
Organism: Terrirhizobium terrae; assembly: GCF_030323265.1. Classification (GTDB taxonomy): domain Bacteria; phylum Pseudomonadota; class Alphaproteobacteria; order Rhizobiales; family Rhizobiaceae; genus Neorhizobium. Next base: position 4,214,931 of record NZ_CP104992.1, on the reverse strand, counting down.
GCTGGCCGGTGCACAGAAGGGCGATGTGAAAAAGCTCGCCGCGGACGTTCAGGACAAGGTTCTGAATATCGGCCCGACCGGCAAGACCAAGATCCGCGTGACGAAGCCCGCCGGCGCCAAAGGCACGCTGCCCGTCATCATCTACGTCCATGGCGGCGGCTGGGTGCTGGGCGATGCGGACACCCATGATCGTCTTGTTCGCGAAATCGCCAACGGCGCTGAGGCTGCCGTCGTTTTCGTCGACTACGAGCGCTCGCCGGAAGCGCGCTATCCGGTCGCCATCGAACAGGTCTATGCCACGGCCAAGTATGTGACCGAGCATCCGAAGGAATTCGGTGTGGATGCGAGCAGGCTCGCCGTGGTCGGCGACAGCGTCGGCGGCAACATGGCTGCGGCCTTCACGCTGCTGGCCAAGGAGCGCGGTGGACCGCAGATCGACCAGCAGGTGCTGTTCTATCCCGTCACCGACGCCAATTTCGATACCGGATCCTACAATCAGTTCGCCAATGGCCCGTGGCTGACGAAGGAGGCGATGAAGTGGTTCTGGGACCAGTATCTGCCCGACGTGGCAAAGCGCAAGGAGCCGACCGCTTCGCCGCTTCAGGCATCGATCGAACAGCTCAACGGCCTGCCGCCGGCACTCGTGATCGTCGATGAGAACGACGTGCTGCGCGACGAGGGCGAGGCCTATGGCCGCAAGCTTTCGCAGGCGGGCGTCAAGGTGACCTCGCTCCGCTACAACGGCACGATCCACGATTTCGTGCTTCTGAATGCAATTGCCGAGACACCGGCCGTTCGCAGCGCCATCTCGGTAGCCAACGCAACCTTGAGGGATGCTCTGAAGAAATAGGCGGTTTGGCCGAAAGCATGCCAAGGAGACAGGGCCCGGTGTTTATCCGCCGGGCCCTTTTGCGTCAGTTTGCAGGGAGTGCGCTGTTTGAATGCGGATGGCTGGCCTGAGCCTTCAGCACATTGCCGAGAAACTGTTTCGACGCCGCTTCCCAAGTGTAATGTTTGGCCAGACGACTTGCATCCTCGCGGCGACAGTCGAGCGCTTTGAGGCAGGCGATCCGCAGGTCTTCGTCCAGCGCGCCGGCACCCGATCCTTCCTCGATGATGTCGACAGGCCCCATGACCGGGTAGGCCGCCACCGGGACGCCGCTGGCGAGTGCCTCCAGAATGGTATTGCCGAATGTATCCGTCTTGGACGGGAAGACGAAGACGTCGGCCTGAGCATAAGCCTTGGCCAGTTCCTCTCCCGTCTTCATGCCGGTGAAGAGGACGTTCGGATAGCGTTTCTTCAGGTCTGCCAGGGCAGGGCCGTCGCCGACGACGACCTTGGAACCGGGCAGGTCTAGATCGAGGAAGGCGGGTAGGTTCTTTTCCACGGCGACGCGGCCGACCGTCATGAAGATCGGGCGTGGCAGGTCGAAGGGCCGCTCGTCGCGTTCCATCGGGTGGAAGACCGTCTGGTCGATGCCGCGGCTCCAGCGCAGGAGGTTATGGATGCCAATCTTGGAAAGCTCGCGCTCGAGGCTCGCGGTTGCCACCATGCAGCCATTGCCGGCATTGTGGAACCAGCGGACGAAGGCCTGCATCCAGCGGATAGGCACCGGAAAGCGGGCCGCGACATATTCTGGAAAGCGGGTGTGATAGCTGGTCGAGAACGGCATGTTGTTCTTCAGGCACCAGCGGCGGGCGATCAGGCCGAGCGGGCCTTCGGTGGCGATATGCACTGCCGTCGGCATGGTCTTCTCGATCGCACCGGCGACCTGCGTATAGGTCGTCACCGACAGCCTGATCTCGGGATAGGTGGGGCAGGGGATGTTGGCGAAATCCTTCGGCGTGACCATGAACACCTCGACGCCCATGCCGGTGAGCTCGCGATTGGTGTTCTCGATTGAACGGACGACGCCGTTCACCTGCGGATACCAGGCATCCGTGACGATCGTGATTCTGGTCATGCGACGGCCCCAAGCCCCGTTGCCGATCCGCGGGCGACTCGCTGATAGCCCGCGTTTTCGGCTCTCTATCGCCAACTATTGTAACAGGGGGATGAAGCAGAGTGTGGGGCGTTGTTACGTTGTATACCTGGTGATATCTTGTTTCGGAAAAGGAGATATCTCATGCCGCTTTTCGTACGCGATGAGGAGATTGCCGAGATGACGGTCGAGCTGCAGCAATTGCTGAATGCTCCCACCAAAACGGAGGCATTGCGCACTGCGCTGCGCCATGAGCTAGAACGCACGCGCGCAAGGGTTCCGATGAGAGACCGGCTCGCCAAGGCGCGGGCCATGGCTGATGCCATCGGTCCATCCAATCCGAAGTTCGACCAGAAGGCTTTCAGCGACGAACTTTGGGACGATCTCTAATGTTCATTGATGCGTCGGTTATTGTAGCAATCCTCAAACCCGAAGCGGATGCAGAGGAGCAGATGGCGCGTCTCGATACGGCAGGTGGTCCATTCTACGTGTCGCCGATGGTCCGAATGGAGGCTAGCCTTTCGCTCGCGCGAGCCAAGGCCGAAGCCGTTGACGCGAAAGGAAAGCCGACGCCGGAGATACTGAGGCAATCGGGTGCTGCGGTCGATCAGCTTATCGAAGCACTCGCGGCACAGGATATTCCGATATCATCTGAAATCGGTATGGCGGCGCGGGATGTAGCTGCCCGTTATGGCAAACTCGTCGGGCACCGGGCAAAGCTCAATCTCGGGGATTGCTTTACCTATGCCTGTGCCGCCAGCGTCGGGCAGAAGATCGCCTACAAGGGCGATGATTTCATCCATACGGACATGGGGTGAGCCGGGGTCATGCCGGCAAAAGCTCCGGGCTGACCAGCGCCCCATGGTGGCGGATGACGGTGGCGGCGACGGCGGCGCCGTGGGCGGCGGCTTCTGCCGGTGATGCGCCGGTCATGAGGCGGGAGAGGAAGCCGCCGTTGAAGCTGTCGCCGGCGCTTGTCGTGTCGACCACCTTGTCGACCTTGACCGAGGGGACGTGCACCGTTGGAGAGGTGCCGAAGGCCAGCGTGATACCGGCAGGTCCGTTCTTGACCACGACGTTCTCGACGCCATAGCTGCGGTAGCGGGCGATGGTCGCTTGCTCGTTGGTGTCGCCGAAATGGGTGGCCTCGTCGTCGAAGCTCGGCAGGACGAGGTTGGAAGAGCGGGCGCCGTCCTCTATCGTCTTCAGCATGTATTCCTTGTTCGGCCAGAGGCGGGGACGGATGTTCGGGTCGAAGACGACCGTCTTGCCCATGGCCTTGGCGCGGCGCGCCTCCGACAGCAGCGTGTCAGCTGCTTCGGGAGCGAGGATGCCGAGCGTGATTCCGGAAAAGTAGACGATGTCGGCGCTTTCGATCGCGGCACGCAGATGATCGGCATCCTCGGCGAGCTTCTTCGCTGCTGCCGTATCGCGCCAGTAGCTGAAGGTGCGCTCGCCATCCTTCAGGGTGATGAGATAGAGGCCCGGCGTCTTGCCGGGGATGCGGCGGATGAGGCCGGTGCCGATGCCGGCTTCCTCCATCATCGCCAGCATGTCGGTGGAGAGCGGGTCATCGCCGACGGCGGTGAAGTAATCGATCGACCAGTCGGACGGGAAGCAGGCGCGCGCATACCAGGCAGTGTTGAACGTGTCGCCGGCAAAGCCCTTGCGCAGCAGGCCTTCGCCCGCCTGCGACAGTTCCACCATGCATTCCCCGATCGAAAGAAGCTTTCCGCCCAATTGTCGTCCTCCTCTGTTGGCTAAGTCGCATAGGCCGAAGAACGTTGTCTGACAAGAGCGTGTGGGCGTCTCGTTTGCGCGTTGTCTTTTGAGGGCAGGGCTCTAGGTTGGGCGTTGGAACAATCGGGAAAGGAGATGCAGACGATGGCGACGGAAGTGCAGAGCAAGTCGGGTGCCGACTGGTGGCGCGGCGCGGTGATCTACCAGATCTATCCGCGATCCTTCCAGGATACGACCGGCGACGGTCTTGGCGACATCAAGGGGATCACCCAGCGCCTTGCCCATGTCGCCTCGCTCGGCGTCGACGCGATCTGGCTGTCGCCCTTCTTCACGTCTCCAATGGCCGACATGGGGTATGACGTCTCCGATTATTGCAACGTCGATCCTATGTTCGGCGTGCTTGCCGACTTCGATGAGATGATGGAGGAGGCGCATCGCCTCGGCCTCAAGGTGATCATCGACCAGGTGATCTCGCACACGTCCGACCGCCATCCGTGGTTCATCGAGAGCCGCGCGAGCCGCACCAATCCCAAGGCGGACTGGTTCGTCTGGGCCGACCCGAAGCCGGACGGCACGGCACCGACCAACTGGCTGTCGATCTTCGGCGGGCCGGGCTGGGAATGGGACGGCGTGCGCAAGCAATATTACATGCACAATTTCCTGATTTCGCAGCCGGACCTGAATTTCCATAATCCCGATGTTCAGGATGCGATGCTGGACACCGTGAAATTCTGGTTGGACCGCGGGGTGGACGGGTTCCGGCTCGATACGGTGAACTACTATTTCCACGACAAGCAGCTGCGCAACAATCCGCCAATGGTCTACGATACCGACGGCGCGGGCATGGAGACGGATACCAATCCGTATTCGATGCAGAACCATCTCTACGACAAGACGCAGCCGGAGAATATCGGCTTCCTGAAGCGGTTCCGGGCGCTGCTCGACAGCTATGACGACCGTGCTTCGGTGGGTGAGGTGGGCGACGGGCCACGCTCGCTCAACACGCTGGCTCTCTATACGACCGGCAATGACAAGCTGCATATGTGCTACACGTTCGACCTTCTCGGGCCGGCGTTTTCGGCGAGCTATATCCGCAAGGTGATGCAGACCGTGTTGGACACCGTGGTCAATGGCTGGGTCTGCTGGGCGTTTTCCAACCATGACGTGGTGCGCCATGTCACCCGCTTCATCGAGGATCCGAGCGAGCAGGATCGCGTGGCGAAGATTTCCGCCTCGCTGATCTCTGTCCTGCGCGGCTCGATCTGCCTCTATCAGGGCGAGGAACTGGGTCTAACGGAGGCGGAACTCTCCTTCGAGGATCTGCGCGATCCCTACGGCATCCGCTTCTGGCCGGCCTTCAAGGGCCGCGACGGATGCCGCACGCCGATGGTGTGGGAGGCGAAGGCGCCGCATGCGGGCTTCACCGACGGCTCGACGACCTGGCTGCCGGTGCCGGCCGACCATGCAAGCCGCGCCGTCGACGCGCAGGAGAAGCTCGCCGATTCCGTATTGGCGCACTACCGCCAGACGCTCGCCTTCCGCAAGGCGCATCCGGCGCTGATTGATGGCGACATGACCTTCATCGAGACCAACCAGGCCCTGCTCGCCTTCGTGCGCGAGAAGGGCGGCGAGAAGCTGCTCTTCGTCTTCAACCTGACTAGGGAGCCGCAGAAGTTCACGCTTCCGGCCCGTTTCGGCAGCGTGATGCCAGTCGATATGCCGGGGTTCACTTCGAAGCTGGCGGGCGGAGTGGCCGAACTCGATGCGATCGACGTGTTCTGCGCACGGGTATAAGGGCAAATTTGGGGGGCGGCATGAAGAGGCTTTTGCTCGTTCAGGCGTTGACCTGCGCGCTCGTTGGTTTTGGAGGGCCCTTGGCTGCCGAAGAAACTGGCGAACCGCCGGTCAAAGAAGGCTGGGTTGAAAGGGCGTTCGAGTTTTCGGCGCCGGACCTGGATTTCAAGACGCTGGTGCCGGACGAGGCAAAAGTAGCTTTCGTGCCGATGAAGCCGCGGGAAAAAATGAGATTCGGCAGCATCAAGATCATCGGCGAGGTGCCGGTGATCGATACTGCCGAGGTACCCGTCAGGGTGACCATATTGGGTTATGACCTTCGGACATCCGGCGGTGCCGATCGCATCTGTAGCCGGGTGCAGGAGGAAGAGGGGTACAAACAGGTCGAAGAGAAGGTGACGCGGCATCGGTCCGATGCCATGTCCCTGGCATTCAAATATGTCGACGGGCTTGCTGCCGATGGCATCATTAGCCGCTGCCTGACGCGCGGCCACCAGGCTCTGGCCGTGAATTTCCTCTTCTCGCTGGCCAAGGCCAAGACGGATGAGGATCGTTCCGCGATTTTCGAGGCCGCGGAGAATTATGCCACGACGTTTACGGACAACATGGCATTCAAGAACGGCGAGGATGGCGGTTACTGGGACAGCGTGAAGGAAGTGCCTCTCAGGATCGGCGGCAAGACGATCGACCTGCGCATTCCCGACGACTGGGGCGTCCCGATCAACGATTTCGACGGGCGGCCGACCGCCGAGCTGCATATCCTCAAGCAGGATGGGAACGTGACCAAGGGCGGAGCGTGGCTGCTGGCAGCGGACATGACTGCCAAACCCGACCTCGAAAAGGTTGGTAGCGAGGCAATCCCGCTTTTCATCAAGCTTCAGTTCCAGGGACAGCAGCCCGGCGTGCTCAAACTCGAAGAGACCAGTGCCGGATCGGGGCCGAGCGGCAAGGACGCGCTGGTACAGCATTTCCTGTTTTCGCTGACGGGCGAGGATGGAACGACCCAAAGCAGTGCTCGCGCAATGATGGTCTGGCACGAGGGAGGCTCTACACCCTGATCCGCTGGTCGCCCTACGTGGAGGACGGCAGCCAGAATGCCTTCTTCTCGATGCTCCCGTTATTGACCATTTATGACAGCTTCGCCGCCACGGTTCATGATCTTGTGACCGGCGAAGGCTGAAGCGGCAGCGCTCAGACGTTTCACGCAGTGATTTCAATCGTAGCGCGAAGTCTCGTGGCCGTGCCGATATTCGATGGTATTTCAGCTCCAGGTCATATCCTTGGCAAGGAGCCGTCATGCAAGTGGATACAGTAGCGAGAATTTCCCCGGCGACCATCGAGGCTATCGAGAAAGAGGCTTGGCTCGATCTTTATGCGGCCGCGCCTGCTCACGTAAGGGGCGAGATGGCGCTGGCATCCACTGAAATCAGCTCTGCCCCGGCTATTGCATGCCGGGGCATGGCGGTCACCGAGCTCAACCGCAGTTTCGGTCTGGAGGACGCGGAGGCTCCCGATCTTGCCTCGTTAACGACATGGCTGGAAGAGAATGCTGATCCTGCTTTTGCGCTGCAGATCGCAAATGACGAGAGCACGGCGGCAATACAACGCTGGGCCGGCAGTATGGGCCTTACGCCAACGGGCAATGGATGGTCCAAGCTCGTTCGCCGTTTCGACTTTTCGAGCGAGATTCACGCAGGCGGATCGCTGCAGTCCGGCATCGAGATCGTTACCGATCCCGAACCGGCGGTCTACGGCCGACTTGTCGTGAAGGCCTTCGGATTTCCCGAGATCCTTGCGGACTGGTTCGGGGCGCTTGTCGGCCGGCCGAACTGGACGACGGTTGTCGCGCTGCTCGACGGCAAGCCTGCCGGAAGCGGAGCCCTTTTCGTCAAGGACAATTGGGCCTGGTTCGGTGTCGGCGGCACATTGCCGGAGGCCAGGCGAAACGGTGTCCAGGGGGCGCTGATTGACGCTCGCACCAAGATCGCCCTTGCCAAGGGCGCCACCCACATCACCGCCGAAACCGGCCGGCCGGAGCAACCCGATATGAAACAGACGTCGCGCGACAATTTTCTACGTCGGGGCTTCGTCGAGGCCTATCATCGCCTCAACTTCAAAAGGCCGGCGTGATCCCAACCGAGCTTTTAAAGCAAAAAGGCCCGCGATCACTCGCGGGCCTTTCGTCATTTCAGTGATGAGGCTTTCGCCGCATCTCAATCGAAATGCAGTTCGCGCTCGCCCTGTTCGTCGCGGATGCAGGTCTGCAGGCCGATCTTGTTGAGGATATTGAGGAACGGGCGCGGGGCCAGTTCTTCGACGTTTGCCATCTTCTTGACGTCCCATTCGCCCGTTGCCACCAGCATGGCGGCTGCGACCAGGGGAACGCCGGCGGTGTAGGAAATGCCCTGGGAGCCCACTTCATTATAGGCTTCCTTGTGGTCGGCGACGTTGTAGATGAACACCGTGCGTTCCTTGCCGTCCTTGATGCCCTTGACGAAGTCGCCGATGCAGGTCTTGCCTTCGTATTCCGGCGCCAGCGAGGACGGGTCGGGCAGGCAGGCTTTTACGACCTTGAGCGGCACGACTTCGGAACCGTCGGCGAGCTTGACCGGCTGTTCGGAGAGAAGGCCGATCGACTTTAGGACGGTGAAGACGTTGATGTAGTGATCGCCGAAGCCCATCCAGAAGCGCACGTCGGCGCCTTCCATGTTCTTGGCCAGCGAATGCACTTCATCATGGCCGCAGAGATAGGCGCGGCGGGTGCCGACGACCGGCAGGTCGTAGTCCTTGCCGATTTCGAACATCTTGTTGACGTTCCATTCGCCGCCCTGCCACGAATAAACGACACCCGTGAATTCGCGGAAATTGATTTCCGGGTCGAAGTTGGTGGCGAAATACTTGCCGTGGCTGCCGGCATTGATGTCGACGATATCGACGTCGGTGACCTTGTCGAGATATTCGTCCTTGGCCAGACGCGCATAGGCGTTGACGACGCCCGGATCGAAGCCGGCGCCGAGGATGGCGGTGATGCCCTTTTCCTCGCATTCGGCAGCACGCTTCCACTCGTAGTTACCGTACCACGGCGGGGTCTCGCAGATCTTGTTCGGCTCTTCGTGGATGGCGGTGTCGATATAGGCGACGCCGGTATCCATGCAGGCGCGCAGCACCGACATGTTCAAGAAGGCGGTGCCGACATTGATGACGATCTGGCTGTCGGTCTTTTCGATCAAGGCCTTGGTGGCTTCGATGTCGAGCGCGTCAAGCGCATGGGCTTCGAGCACGCCCGGCTGCTTCATCGCCTTCTTCTCGTGGACTGAGGCGATGATGGCGTCGCATTTCGACTTGGTGCGCGATGCGATATGGATGTCACCAAGGACATCGTTGTTCTGCGCACACTTGTGGGCAACGACCTGTGCGACGCCGCCGGCGCCGATGATGAGCACGTTCTTCTTCATTCTGGGGACCACTCCTTGCGTCCAATCGTCAGAAAGTCTTGTCCTGTGGGCCTTTGGCCCTTTCTGTTCAGGAAAGGCTCTGTTCGTAGTCCGTGTAGTCAAACTCACGGACCGTCCTGAGGCTGCCATCCAGTTCCCGGATGGCGATTGCCGGCATTTTCACGCCGTTAAACCAGTTTTTCTTGACCATCGTGTAACCGGCAGCATCCTGGAACGAGATGCGGTCGCCGACCTTTACTTCCTCCGGGAAGTCGAATTCCCCGAAGATATCCCCGGCAAGGCATGACTTGCCGCAGATCATCGCACGATGGGGTCCCTGGTTGGGGTGAACCTTGGCATTCTCACGATAGATCAAAAGATCCAGCATGTGCGCTTCGATGGATGAATCCACCACGACAAGGTTCTTGCCGTTGTAAAGCGTGTCGAGGACGGTGGTTTCCAGCGTCGTCGATCTGGTGATCGAGGCTTCGCCTGGCTCAAGATAGACTTGGACGCCATATTCGCCGGAGAAACGCTTCAAGCGTTCGGCAAACTGGTCGACCGGGTAGTCGTCGCCGGTGAAATGGATGCCGCCGCCGAGCGAGACCCATTCGGCCCTCTTCAGAAGCGGTGCGAACTTTTCCTCCATATCGCCGAGCATGCGATCGAACAGGGAGAAATCCTTGTTCTCGCAATTGTTGTGGATCATGAAGCCGGTGATCATGTCCATGACCGGCTCGACCTTGGCGAGATCCCATTCGCCCAGCCGCGAGAAGGGGCGGGCAGGGTCTGCCAGATCGAAGGACGAGGAGGAGACGCCGGGGTTCAGGCGCAGGCCGCGGGTGATGGCGGAGGACTGGCTTTCGAAACGCTGCAGCTGGCCGATCGAGTTAAAGATGATCTTGTCGGCGTGGGAGACGACTTCATCGATCTCGTAATCGGCATAGGCGACGGAATAGGCGTGGGTTTCCTTGCCGAAGCGCTCGTGGCCGAGGCGGACCTCATTCAGCGACGAGGACGTGGTGCCGTCCATGTAGTCGCGCATGAAATCGAAGACCGACCAGGTGGCGAAGCACTTTAGCGCCAGCAATGCCTTGGCGCCCGACTTCTCGCGGACAACGGCGATCTTCTCCATATTCTGGAGCAGTTTCGACTTGTCGATGAGGTAGTAGGGGGTCTGCAGCATCTCGTTCGGCCGGCCTTCTTACAGTTCTTCTAAAACGTGAAGGGGCCTATTGCCTGACAAGCCTGTCATCTTCAAGACCTGAGGGCCAAGAATGTGGCACGGCTGGCCGATTGGCGGGCGACTGGCAGATTATGGTGCGTTACTGGCTCAGATGGTGATTTACCCTGCCGGTGGCATTCGCGCGAAGGTGGTCAGGGCCGTGTCGATGCGATCCCATGGCTGGGCGCCGTCGGTCCAGGTGACGATCTGCGGTTGGTAGCGGTCCGGCTCGTCGAGGCTTGCGGCGCGGATGACGAAGAGATCCGGCATGGCGGGGAAGGTCATGTAGACGGGCGAGCCGCAGGTCGTGCAGAAAGCGCGACTTTTGACCGTCCCGCCGTCACCAGTCGCCTCCCAATGGCCGGGTTGGCCTTCAAGCTTTACCGTCGCGCCTGCGAAGACCATGTTCGAGGTGTGGCCGGTGCCGCTCTCGCGCTGGCATTGTCGGCACTGGCAATCGACCATGGCGACAGGGTCGCTCGTGACATGGTAGCGGATGGCGCCGCAGGCGCAGCCGCCGGTAAATGGCCTGCTCATGATTGTCTCCATGTCCGAAAGGGCGATCGATTGTCAGCGTTGGCCCTGCCGATCCGGAGGCCGGCAGGGAGTGGGAGGTTCACTCCGGAATGAGGCGCTCGTACTCATCCCGCAGCCGCTGCCAGCCCTGCCAGAAGGGCTCAGGCTTGCGACCCTCGGCCTTGGCGGCGAGGATATCGAGATGCATGTGCCAGCCGGCGCCGACCATGGTCATGTTCTTGCGGTCGGAAATGCGTCTGTGAACGAGGGTGAGCAAGACATCCGAGCCGATGGTCTTGAGTTCGATCGAGACCTCGCCGCGCGGCGGCCAGGTGAAGGCGAGGCGGTGCGGGGCCTCGAAGAGAACGATCTCGCTCGTCATCCGCTGTTCCTCGGGAAGCCTTCGGGCCGAGCTTCCGCGCCGTCGGTCAGCTCGTCGTTGCGCCAGACGAGTTCGAACGAGCCGCCCGGCTGGCTCGGCATGATGCCGGAGGCCAGCCATTGGCGGCGCAGGTCGCTATCGGTCAGATAATCCCAGATGCGCTCGATCGGACCGGGCAGCTTGCGCTGGATGGTGATCTCGGAGGGCGCTGTAACGGTGCCGTATTTCTCCAATAGATTCATGCTGTTCATCGGTCTTCTCCCAGTTTTGATTCAAGGTTCATTTCCAGGTTTCGATGCGGGCTTGGGGGCAGGCTTCGGGGCAGGTTTGTCGGTGGGTCGATCGGCCAAGGCCCTTCGGGCGTCGTCTTCCTTCAGGAGGCGTTCCAAAGCATCCAGGCGATCGGTCCAGAAATGTTCGTAGAAGGACAGCCATTCGTGTGCCGTGGCGAGCGGGCCGGGATCGAGGCGGCAGAGATGGGTGCGGCCCTGGATCTCGCGGCGCACGAGGCCGGCACCCTCCAGAACCTTGATATGCTTGGAGGCTGCGGCGAGCGACATGGCGTAGGGCTCGGCCAGCTGGCCGACCGTGCGTTCGCCGCGTGTCAGTTCCCGCAGCATCTGGCGGCGCGTGGCATCGCTCAGCGCATGAAAAACGGTGTCGATCTGCTGTGCGTGTAATTCAACCATGTGGTTGAATGTGCGCTTATCGAGATGGATTGTCAATCGGTCGGTTTAATAATTACAAGCTGGCCGGAAGAGGGAGGAGGCAGGGCTTTAAGGGCCTGTCTGACGGTAAGGCGGCAGAACTTGAGGCTTTGAGATGGATGTCTTCCGGCGGCAATCCTTGAAGGTGCCGCCGGAAAGCCGTTGTCAGATTATTCGGCGGCGACGATCTTGCCGTCTTCCCACTTGAACAGGGAGAAGCTCTGCGAGGTGAGGTCGCCCGTCTCGCCATAGGTGAGCTTGCCGATCGCGGTCGGGATTTCCTCGCCGGACTTCAGAGCTTCCGCCACGGCTGCCGCGTCATCCGCCGCCTTTGCCTTCTCGATGCCGGCCTTGATGACTTCCACGGCGGCATAGGCGTTCAGTGTGAAGGCTTCGGCCGGGATGTTGCGTGCGGCGAGCGCATCGGCTGCAGCCTTGGAATCTGGGTTCTTGGTGGCGTCCGAGGCGTTGGTGAAGATCGTTCCTGCCGCAGCGGCAGTGCCGATCGTCCAGTATTCGCTATTGGACAGGCCGTCACCGCCGATGAGGGCGGCCTTTACGCCGGCATCCGAAAGCTGGCGGACGAGCAGGCCGCCTTCCGGATGGTAGCCGCCGAAATAGATCACGTCGACATTTTGCGCCTTGAGCTTGGTCACCAGAGCGCTGAAATCCTTGTCGCCGGGGGTGACGGATTCGTTGACGACTTCTGTAACGCCGCCCGCATTGAGCGTGGCTTTGAAGGCATCGGCCAGGCCTTTGCCATAGGCGCCCTTGTCGTCGATGATGGCGATGTGCTTGCCCTTGAGGGACTTCAGCACATATTGTGCGGCCACTTCCGCCTGCTGGTCGTCACGGCCGCAGGTGCGAAGGACGGTTTCGAGGCCGCGGCTCGTCAGCGTCGGGGTCGTCGCCGTCGGGGTGACCATCAGCACGCCGTTTTCCGCCAGCACGTCGGACGCGGGAACCGCAACGCCGGAGGTGACGGGGCCGACGACGAACTGGATGCCTTCGCCGATCAGCTGGTTTGCGGCGGATACGCCCTGCTTCGGTTCGGCCGCGTCATCTGCAGCCTTCAGGACGAGCTTTTCGCCGAGTACGCCGCCGTTTTCGTTGATCACGGCAATGGCAGTCTCGACGCCGTTCCTGACCTGAGCGCCATAGGCGGCAACCGGGCCGGTGAGCGGCGCGATCAGCCCGATCGTAATGTCGGCGTAGGCCACTGACGAAAACAGGGTGGAGGCGAGGGCGGTTGCCCCGATGAGGGTCTTGAAGTTCATGTCTGGTCTCCTTGGATGGGGCTATACCCGCAGTGAACGCCCGCTTCACCGTCTTCCAGGCGCCACAGCCAATGTGACGGAAGACGGGAGAACACGCGGACGACGCGTCGAGCGAGTCATGTTTGACTTTCGCCCGGCGGAATATCTGTAAAAACCTGGCCTGGATTTCGCAAGAAGAGAACTCGCGATGCCAGGTTTTCGCAACCTATGGAAAAGGGGAGGCCGCTTGGTGTTTTTCCAGCGCCCGATGCGTGTCTCTCTGACGCGACCTGTTCAGATCAGCTGAAACCTGTCGACATCCACCATGCCCCGGTCGGAGATCTTCAGGTGGGGGATGACGGGAAGGGGCAGGAAGGCGACCTGCAGGAATGGTTCCTCAAGCGTCGTTCCAAGGGCATAGGCCGACTTCCTCAGCTCATGCAGCGTGTCGCGCACCCACTCATAGGGTTCCCGGCTCATCAGACCGGCGATGGGGAGGGCGATCTCGCCCGTGACCTTGCCATCCTCGACGACGACGAAGCCGCCCTGGGTTTCGCCCAGTCTGTTGGCGGCGAGCGCCATGTCGTCCTCCGAGACGCCGACGACGCAGATATTGTGGCTGTCATGCCCGACGGTGGAGGCGATCGCGCCCTTCTTCAGGCCGAAGCCCTGGACGAAGCCGTTGGCGTGGTTGCCGTTTTTGCCGTGGCGCTCGATGACGGCGACCTTGATGATGTCGCGGTCGAGATCGACGCCGGCCTGGTTGCCGGCGGCGGGCAGGCGATAGCGACGGTGCTCGGTGATGATCTTGCCAGGCATAACGCCGATGACCGGGGTTTCGGCTTCGGAATAGGGGACGCCGAAATGCATGGCCTGGACCGGCCTTGCCTTGACGCTATGAAGGCCGACCGGGGCGACGGGTTTGCGGGTGGCGAAGAGCTCGTTGCTGACGCGGCGGCCGGCCGAGAAGACGATCTCGGCCTTGCAGCTTTCGAGTGTGTCGATGACGACGAGATCGGCGCGCCAGCCGGGGGCTACAAGGCCGCGGTCTCGCAGGCCGAAAGCCTTGGCGGCGGATATGGATGCGGCGCGGTAGATGGCGAGCGGCTCGACGCCGGCCGCGATCGCGGTGCGGATCATGTAGTCGAGATGACCCTGCTCGGCGATATCGAGCGGATTTCGGTCGTCGGTGCAGAGCGCGAGGTAAGGCGACAGGCGCTCGGTGATGATCGGCATAAGCGCGTGCAGATCCTTCGACACCGAGCCTTCGCGCACGAGGACGTGCATGCCCTTGCGGATCTTTTCGAACGCTTCTTCGGCCGTGGTGCTCTCGTGCTCGGTGCGGATGCCGGCCGCAAGATAGCCGTTCAGGTCGTTGCCGCGCAGGAGGGGGCGTGACCATCGATATGGTCGCCGTAGAAGGCGTCGAGCTTGGCGAGGCAGGTGGGGTCCTTGTGGATCACACCCGGGAAATTCATGAACTCGGCAAGGCCGATGACTTTCGGGTGCTCGCGGAAGGGGAGGAGCTTCTCGATCGGCAGTTCGGCGCCGGCCGTCTCCAGATGGGTCGCCGGGACGCAGGAGGAGAGCTGGACGCGGATGTCCATGATCGTCTGCTCGGCGGAGTCCAGGAAATATCGGATGCCCTCGGCGCCGATGACATTGGCGATTTCATGAGGGTCGCAGATTGCGGTCGTCACGCCATAGGGCAGGACGCAGCGATCGAATTCGTGCGGCGTCACGAGCGAGGATTCGATATGGAGGTGGGTATCGATGAAGCCCGGCACGACGATCCTGCCGGTGATGTCGATCTCGGTCCTGCCCTGATAGTCGCCACAGGTACCAACGATCCGTTCGCCGCAGATGGCGATGTCGGATTGAACGAGTTCGCCGGTGACGAGGTCGAAGAACTTGCCGCCCTTCAGCACGATATCGGCCGGTTCGCGGCCCGTGCCTTGATCGATCAGTGTTTCAAGCCGTTTGGACATTTCGCAAGGTCTCCAATTCAGGAGACGATACTAATGATTTGGAACAGAAGCACAAAATGTTCGAGGCGTGTTCGCTGTATCGTCCACGGATAGATCGCTGGACGTTCCCGGCAAATTATGCGCGCACGGCTTCTCCCGCACTCGATGGCGAGTGGTCGGCGGAGGACAAATGTTGCGTGCCTTGGTTCGCATGCCGCGCCGCTCAAATCCGGCTGAAGCATGCCTATGGCCTGCAGCGAAACATCATTTCGCGCTCATGGCCATCTCTGGTCCGGGTGACAAACCCAAGCGGTGTTGGCTAACTTCTCACTCTGCCCCCCGACAGAGTAGCAAGTCGTCACACAGCCGTGGGTACATCGTGTTGGACCGATCCAAATGGATCAGGCAGCCGCCGACGTCTTGCGCTCGGAAGTGATGTAGATGTCTTCGAGGCTGTCGAGAATCTTCAGAACCGATTCCGACGAGCTCGAATAATAGATCGTCTGTGCGTCGCGGCGTGTCTTGACCAGCTTCTGAGCGCGAAGCTTGGACAGATGCTGCGACAAAGCGGACTGGCTGAGGCCGACACGTGTGGCAAGAGCGCCCACAGCGACTTCGCCTTTGACCAAGCAGCAGAGAATCATCAGTCGCTTGGGATTGGCCATTGCCGACAACAAGCCAGCAGCGGCATTCGAATGTTCAGAAAGCGGTACCTTATCCATCAACTCGTTCCCCTCAGTCTCCATAACAGCCGCGTAATTCATAATTTCATTTTTTATGATGTTAGGCGGCATCGCCAGAATTTGTATATCCCCTAAATTTCGGGTAGTTCAAACTGAACTTTAGATTATTCGTAAATATAATACATGACGTCGTCAGGCAAATATTTCGTATGTGAAAACTCATGCCTTACGAGCAGATCACCCGAGATCAGGTCTATTCCTGATGGATCGGCCAAGCCGAACCGCCAGTTCTTGTCGCCGAGCCCCAGCCTAGCTGCCAGACTGGCCGCTTGAGGCTTGAGATCGCCAAGCTTTTCCTGCAGCTGCGTCCAGGCCGATTCGTCGGTCGCAGCCGCCATGATGAGGTCGTCGCCGGACAAGGCATAAGCGCGCCCGAAGCCTCCGTTCAGCGATGCCTGTTGCGGGATCAGCCGGAAAAACCGAAAGTCCGGGAAATCCACATAAAGCTGCGCCTTCGGGTGGCGGCAAATAAATCTCTGCCTGATGCGCACATGGTCGCCGCTCTCGCGTTCGACCATCTCGGCCAGGCACTGGACCGTGATGCGGGCATGGGCCAGCGGATCGCCTTTGCCCGGCTCGCCGGCCAGCAATGAACAACGGGCGTCCGCCAGAAGTCCCTTCGTATGTCCCGACAGCGCCGATACGAGCACGACAGGCGTGCCGTCCAGATCAATGGCTGTCAAGGCGCGGCTAACGGACGGAAAGCCCGTTGCCGCATCAATGACCGCGAGCGACATGTAGCGCGCGCCACGCACAAGCAGGCGAGCGAGCTCGCGTGCTTCATCGTCCGTCGGGCGCAGCAACTGGGCCTGCTCGGCCATTCTTCACTCTCAGGTTGAAACCGTTATTTGTTGTATCTCTATAACATTTATTTTCGAGATACAAAAGATGCCTTACCCTGTTAAGTTTAGGGGTTGCAATAAGCTCTCAACGGTTGATTCACCGCCTATGGCGTGTCAGTCCGGCCACGACATTGTCTGCCGTAATCGAGCCGACAATCCCGCCATTCTCGACGATTGCGATGGTTCCGCTCTGGCGAGCCAGGGCATCCAGAATGTCGACGAGCGGCGTATCGGGAGATGCCGTGGCCGATACGGGCACATTTCCGGAGGACGTAACACCCGGTGTCATGATGTCGCGGGCCGACAGCATGCTGATCGGATTCATATGCTGCACAAAGTCCGCAACATAATCATCGGCCGGATCGCGCACGATCTCCTGCGGCGTGCCGCACTGGATGATACGCCCGCCTTCCATGATGGCGATCCGATTGCCGATGCGGAATGCCTCATCGAGATCATGGCTGACGAAGAGGATCGTCTTTTTCAGACGACGCTGGAACTCGAGCAACTCGTCCTGCAGCTTGGTGCGGATCAAAGGGTCGAGCGCGGAGAAGGGCTCGTCCATCAGAAGAATGGGGGCGCCCGTTGCAAAAGCACGGGCAAGCCCGACGCGCTGCTGCATCCCGCCGGAGAGCTCGCCGACGCGGCGACCGGCCCATTGGGCAAGGTTGACCAGATCGAGTTGTTCGGCCACCCGGCGCTTGCGTTCGGCCTCCGGCACGCCGGCAAGCTCCAGGCCGAAGCCGACATTTTCCGATACGGTGCGCCAGGGCAGAAGGCCGAATTGCTGGAAGACCATGGAGACGTTGTGCATGCGCAAATCGCGCAGCACCTTCGCGCTCGCCCGGTAGGGATCGACCGGGCCTGAAGGCGTGGCGACGCTCACGCTGCCGCGCACGACCGGTGCAAGGCCGTTGACCGCACGAAGCAAGGTCGACTTTCCGGAACCCGACAGCCCCATCAGGACGAGAATCTCGCCCTCCTTGACCGACAGGTTGGCATTGGCGACACCGACCACCATGCCCGTCTCGGCGCTGATCTGGTCGCGGCTCATGCCCTTGTCGAGAAGCGGTAGCGCTTGGCCCAGCCTCTCGCCGAAGACGATGTCTACATTGGTGAAGGTGACGCAGTCCGGGGCTTCGGCTTGGCCGGCTTGCAGCTTGGGCGAGAGGCTCATGCGGCATCTTCCTTTCCGCTTCTGAACAGCCGGTCGAGGATGATGGCGAGGATGACGATGCAGAGGCCCGCCTCGAAGCCGCGGGCGATGTTGACGGTGTTGAGCGCGCGCACGACGGGCACGCCGAGGCCGTTGGCGCCAACGAGAGCAGCAATAACCACCATCGAAAGCGACAGCATGATCGTCTGGGTGAGACCGGCCATGATCTGCGGCATGGCGTAGGGTAGTTCCACCTTGCGCAGTACCTGGGCGGGTGTTGCGCCGAAGGCCACGGCCGCTTCCGTCAGTGCTTCCGGCGTCGAGATGATGCCGAGGCGGGTGAGGCGGATCGGCGCCGGAATGGCGAAGATCACGGTGGCGATGAGACCCGGCACCATGCCGAGGCCGAACAGGATCAGCGCCGGGATGAGGTAGACGAAGGTCGGGATGGTTTGCATCAGGTCGAGCACCGGGCGCATGATCTCGTAGACCCATTTGCGCCTTGCCGCGGCGATGCCAAGCGGAATGCCGACGGCCATGCTGACGACCGTGGAGGCAAGAACCAGCGCAAGCGTTTCGGTCGTCTCCTTCCAGTAACCCTGGTTATAGATCAGGAGCAGCCCGAGACAGGTAAACAGCGTGATGCCGATCGAGCGGCGCAGCGCATAGGCGAGCACGGTGAACAGCGCCACGAGCACGAGCGGGTGGGGGAACTGGAGCACGGCCAGCAGCGCGTCGATGACAGCCGACAGCACATTCGACAGCCAGTCGAAAAACCAGTTTGCATTGGTCGTCAGCCAGTCGACGACATCCTTGGCCCAGGTGCCGAGCCGAAGCTTGCCGCTCAGAATCGACGAGCCAGTCAGGGAGCCAGTTCACGTCCGATATCACCCCGATGTTATAAAAAGGCAGAGCGGAAGGGCCGGTTCACTGCGTGACCGGCCCTTGAGCGTGGATCAGAGGCCGAGTTCGGACTTGACCGCATCGAGGCCGGGCTTGCCGTCCTTGGTGGTGACGCCCGCAAGCCAGGGCTCGATCGCCGCACCATTGGCTTTCAGCCAGTCGGTGGCAGCCGCTTCCGGCTCTTCGCCGTCATTCAGGATGCCGCCCATGATCTCGTTTTCCATCGGAAGCGAGAATTTCAGGTTTTTGATGAACGCGCCGACATTCGCGCATTCCTCGGTATAGCCTGCGCGGACATTGGTATAGACCTCGGCGCCGCCGAAATTCGGGCCGAAGACGTCGTCGCCGCCGGTCAGATAGGTCAGCTTGAAATTGGCGTTCATCGGGTGGGGTTCCCAGCCGAGGAAGACGACCGGCTCGCCAGCCTTGTCGGCGCGCGCGACCTGGGCGAGCATGCCCTGTTCAGAGGATTCCACCACTTCCAGCTTCTTGAGGCCGAACGTGTCCTTCTCGATCATGTCGAGGATCAGGCGGTTGCCGTCATTGCCCGGCTCGATGCCGTAGATCTTGCCGCCAAGCGCATCCGCATGGGTGGCGATGTCCTTAAAATCCTTGATGCCGAGTTCGGCACCCTTTTCGTTGGTGGCGAGCGTGTACTTGGCGCCGACGAGGTTGGGGCCGAAGGATTCTACGGTCTTTTCGGTCAGGTAGGGCGCACGTCGCCTTCCTGGGTCGGCATCCAGTTGCCGAGGAAGACGTCGATGTCCTTGTTCTTCAGCGACGAGTAGGTGACCGGCACGGAGAGAACCTTGATGTCGGTCTCGTAACCGAGCGCCTTCAGAAGAACCGAGGCTGTCGCGGTGGTGGCGGTGATGTCGGTCCAGCCGACATCGGAGAAGCGGACGGTGCCACAGGCGGCCGGTTCGGCGGCAGCAGCCTGAGTCGCGAGACCGGCGACAGAGGCGGAGAGGGCGGCGGCGAAGGCGAGCGATGTATGGATGCGCATGATTTGCTCCCGTTTTTCTTTGTTCCCGTCATTATCAATATCTTCCTACGGGAGGCAAGCGCGTGCATTCGCGGCACGGTAGCGGGGGCATTTGCGACATGGAATGGGACAGGGCTGTCAAAGGAGCCAGCCCGAGCGCTTCCACCGGGTAGATCGCCTGCTTTGCCAGATGCCCGACTTGTGATTTGATCCGTGATGATCGCAGGCGGATAGAGGCCTATCAATCCTTGCGAAATTTCCGGAATCGATTCCCATGGACTTTCAATCCTACTTGCCGCGGCGCAGTTTTCTTCTCGGGTCGCTTTCCCTGAGTGCGGCACTTGCAGGCTGTTCCACGGCGGGGCGGCCGACAGTGGTTCCGGCTGTGGCGCAACGCCCGGTCGGCCCGCCCGACGAGGCGGAGCTACAGGCGCGTTATGCGGCACTGGAGGACAGCGGCCACCAGATCCCGGCCATTCCTTACCGGGAGATCGATCCGAAATATTATCGCCAGCGGGTGTACGACCCGACCGGCGAGACACCCGGCACGGTTGTCGTCGATACGCCGAACCGGTTCCTCTACGTGGTCGAGCCCGGCGGGACGGCGATGCGCTATGGCGTCGGCATCGGCCGCGACGGGTTCGCCTGGGAAGGCGAGGGCGTGGTGCACTGGCGCCAGCCTTGGCCACGCTGGAAGGTGCCGGACGAGATGATTGCGCGCCAGCCTTCGCTTGCCCGTTACTCGGTGGAAGCCGGCGGCATGGATCCGGGCATCAAGAACCCGCTCGGGGCGCGTGCGCTCTACATCTTCCAGAACGGGCAGGACACGCTCTACCGCCTGCACGGTTCGCCGGAATGGCAATCGATCGGCAAGGCAACGTCATCCGGCTGCGTGCGCTTCGTCAACCAAGACATTCTCGACCTCTACACCCGCGTTCCCTACCACGCCCGCATCGTTGTGCATCAGGGCCCGCTGAACGTTGCCTCGACGGCGTGATGCTGTGGACGCTCATCTATGCTGAGTAAGTGTCGGATTTGTACTTCTTTCGCGCCTTGACTGGGCCTGCTCGGCCTTGGGAGGACGATTCCTGGCGCTCGGTGCGGCGTGATCGGGAGCGATAGACAGAAGGGTTAGACCGCGATCTCCCGATGTAATCCACCCGGAATCCCTCCATTTGAATTGTTTTGGATGCAATTCCAGGTGGTATCATCGCTTCTCTGCATCGTCATAGGAGGCGCGGCATGATCTCATCTTCAAGGTCGAAATATCTCGATGGCCAGTGGTGGAGAGCTGCGGTGATCCCCAGGCTGAATGATTTCATCGCGTCTTTCGGCTTTACTCCCCATGAGGAGAAGCTGACGGTAAACGACATTCCGTTCGACTTCGTCGTCTCGACGCCGCTCGCTAAGAACTGGTACGCGCGCAAGTCGACCGACTACTCGCACGAAATCGCGGCGCTGGCTGCCCTGGATCTACGGGATGCCACGATCTTCGAATGCGGCGGGCACCATGGTCGCGATTGCGTGGTTATGGCGAAGATGGTCGGGCCCAATGGCCGTGTCGTCAGCTTCGAGCCGCATCCGGACAATGTCGATGTGTTGAGAAGAAACGTAAGGCTCAACCACCTCGATAATGTGATCGCCGTCGGTGCCGCGGTCGGCTCCAAACCGGGGGCGCTTTTCATCCGGTCTCGTTCAAATGCGAAAGTGTCTCGCAGCGGCAGCGGAATCAAGGTGCCCGTCGTGACTGTGGATGAATGGGCGGAGGAGCAGGGGTTCTGGCCGGATATCATCAAGATCGATGTGGAAGGCTACGAGTTCGAGATCCTGCGCGGCGCGCAACAGGCGTTGGCGAGGACGCCGGCGCTCTCCATCGAAGTCCATTGCAATATCGTGCGTGAATTCGGTTGGGAGCCCGACGCGTTATGGGATCTCGTCGACGTGTCGAAATACGACGTCTTCATCCAGCGGCATGACGGACAGGCGGCCGAGCCCTTGCTCAAGCCGGAAGCATTGGAAGGACGTCCCCACCTCTTTTCAAGCCGCGTATCTCGCGGCATTGATGCTGGCCAGTTCGCCGCGCGCTTGTTTCGCCAGGCGTTGCCGCAACCGGCCGGCCACCTTCAGGGAGCGATGGCTGGCGGCTGCCATATTGGGGGCGGCCGCCAGTTCACCGACGCAACTGAGCCTGGGCAAATGAGCTGGAATCGGCTGCCGTGCGTCGTGCGGCGGTTCAGGTCAGTGCTTTCAATCCGGAAGGCGTTGCAATCGCCGCCCGGTAGCGAAGCTCGGGACCCGCGATGACGGCCGGCGGCTGCTGGATGGCGAGATCCCGGTAGAGCGCCTCTATGCCTTCCGGATCTGGATGCTCCAGGGTGAACGCGTGAAGGCGCGCGCCGAGGTCCGGAATGGAGGCCACATAGCTGGCATCGCCGCGATGATCGATGATCGAGGGAGCCGCGCCATCCAGCGGAAGCGATCCATCAGCCGGAATCGAGAATGTGAAGGTCGGGTCCGCTGACGGCAGGCTCACCGCGTCGCCGAAGATTGCACCATGGGTCTGGCGGATGGCATCCATGTGATCGGTATTGGCAACCCAGCCTCTCAGGCGTCGCCCGGCATCCCAGTCCGACCTGATCTTTCGCTGATCATCCAAGCCGAACCAGCGTGGCCTGCCGGGTGGCGTGCCGTCGGGATCAAGCGCAACGATTTCGAGATAGACGGAGTTTCCCAGCTGGAGGCGATGGTTGTGGGTGCCCATATAGTCGTGGCGCGAACCGAAGGGCACGTCGAGATCGAGGCAATTGCGGACGTGCTCAACCCCTTCGGCCAGCGACGGCGCTATCACGGTCAGATGATCGAGTTTCAGCACGAGTGTCACTCCGATAGGATCTCGCGCAGATTAGGCATGGCGGCGATGGCGGCAATACCCGAAACCTTGCCTTCTCGATCCGGCTTACAGGACAGGAATATTTCGCATGGACCGTTTGGTCGTGATTTCAGGATGCTCCGGTGGCGGCAAGTCCACACTGCTTGCCGAGCTTGCAGCGCGGGGCCATACAGTCGTGGAAGAGCCCGGACGGCGGATCGTGAAGGAGGAACTGGAAGGCACGGGGGCCGCTCTCCCTGGGTGGACCTCGCGGCGTTTGCGCGTCGGGCCATTGAAATGGCGGTCGCCGACCGTGCTTCGGCTGCCCGGAATGAAGGCTGGACGTTCTTCGATCGCGGGCTGGTCGATGCAGCCGCAGCGCTCGAGCAGGCGACCGGGGAGCCGGCTGCCGCGCGGCTCAACGCATCCCATCCCTACCAACCCATGGTCTTCATGACGCCGCCTTGGCCGGAAATCTATGCCGGGGACGCTGAGAGGCGCCATTCGCTTGATGACGCCGTTGCCGAATACGAGCGGCTTGCCGCGATCTATCCCGCGCTCGGCTATGAAGTGATCCCGCTGCCGAAAGTGACGGTCGGCGAACGGGCGGATTTCGTTCTCCGCATGCTGGAAATTCCAGGGGCGGGCAGGGCTGAGCGATGCCGGCCGATTGGTTAGCCGTCGCCTATTTTTGTTTCGGCCTAAAGTCGATGATGAGGGATTTGAGCTCGACCTCGCGGACACGATGGGCAGCTTCCTCGCGTGACAGCCAGGCAAGCTCGCGCTGGCCGCGTTCCTTGAACTTGGCATCTATCTCGGTGACCTCGATCTCGTAGACTTCCACCATGCAGGGCGCGACGTCGCCGTCGTCCAGCCATTTCAGATAGGTGTAGCGACCCACAGGCTTCTTTTTCGCCCGGCCGCGGACGCCCGCTTCCTGCCATGCCTCTATCTCGGCGGCTTCGTGCGGCTTCTTCCTTTTCATAGGCCAGCCCTTGGGGATCACCCAGCGGCCGCTTTCCCGCGAGGTGATGAGCAGGATTTCGATATCTCCGCGGCCTGCCGCCTGCCGATAGCAGAGCGCTGCGTATTGATGCCGGAACTCGCCGTTGAACAGCTTGTCCGGCATCTGCGCAAGCTGTTGCAGCAGCGTCCTCGGTTTGGTGTCGAGCCGCTTCTTATCTTTTCTGGCAGGCTTCATGGGCGGGTAAAAGCCGATTTTCACGGTTGATTCCAGCGGCCCGATAGCATTTATGACAGTTTTGTGACAGTGGCGGCGCCAGACGACGAACACTGAGACAATACCGAGGACAGGGCCATGATGAGCGTTTTCCGGAAATTGATGCCGCGCGAGGACAAGTTCTTCGACATGTTCTCCGAGCATTCGCGCACAGTGGTCGAAGCTGCCGAGGCGCTGCGCAGTCTTCTCAACGGCGAGGACGTGGAGAAGAACTGCGAGCGCATCGTGACACTGGAAGACCGCGCCGACAACATTACCCGCGAGGTGCTTTTGGCCGTGCGGCGCAGTTTCATCACGCCTTTCGACCGCGGCGACATCAAGGATCTGATCCAGTCGATGGATGACGCGATCGACATGATGCACAAGACGGTCAAAACGATCCGCCTGTTCGAGCAGACGAGCTTCGATCCGTTGATGCGGCAGATGGGCGAGGAGGTCGTGAAGGCCGCGCATCTCGTCGCCGAAGCCATTCCGCTGCTCGATAAGGTCGGCGCTAATGCACAGCGTCTGAGCGCCATCGCCGAAGAAGTCACCCGCGTCGAGGGGCGTTCCGACGACCTGCACGATCAGGGGCTCAAGGATCTCTTCATCCGCCATGGCGCTGCCGGCAATGCGATGGCCTATATGATCGGCAGCGAGATCTATGGCGAACTTGAAAAGGTCGTCGACCGGTTCGAGGACGTCGCCAACGAGATCAGCGGCATTGTAATCGAGAATGTCTGATGGACGCGACACTCGCTTTTCCGCTTCTCGCCGGTCTGATCGGCATCGCGCTGTTTTTCGATTTCCTCAACGGATTGCACGACGCCGCCAATTCGATCGCGACGATCGTCTCGACGCGTGTGCTGCGGCCGCAATATGCGGTGGCCTGGGCTGCGTTCTTCAATTTCATCGCCTTCCTGTTTTTCGGCCTGCATGTGGCCGAGACGCTCGGAACCGGCATTATCGATCCCGGCATCGTGTCGCCTGCGGTGATCTTCGCCGCGCTGATGGGGGCGATCGTCTGGAACATCGTCACCTGGATCTTCGGTATTCCGTCCAGTTCGTCGCACGCGCTGGTCGGTGGACTGATTGGAGCAGGTCTTGCCAAGGTCGGCGTCTCTTCGATCGTCTGGAGCGGTTTCCTGAAGACGGCGGGGGCGATCTTCATGTCACCTGCAATCGGTTTCTTCCTGGCGCTGGTGCTGGTGCTTGCCGTCTCCTGGATCTTCGTGCGCCAGACGCCCTTCGCTGTCGACCGGACATTCCGCATCATGCAGTTCATCTCGGCCTCGCTGTATTCCCTCGGTCATGGTGGCAATGATGCGCAGAAGACGATGGGCATCATCGCGGTTCTGCTGTTCAGCCAGGGCTATCTCGGTTCTGAGTTCTACGTCCCGTTCTGGGTGGTGATCACCTGCCAGTCGGCGATGGCACTCGGCACGCTGTTCGGCGGCTGGCGGATCGTCCACACAATGGGGTCGAAGATCACCCGGCTCAACCCGATGCAGGGTTTTTGCGCCGAAACGGGCGGTGCGCTGACGCTGTTCGGCGCGACATGGCTCGGTATTCCGGTCTCCACCACCCACACGATCACAGGTGCCATTATCGGCGTGGGTGCGGCGCGTCGGATGTCGGCAGTGCGCTGGGGGCTTGCCGGCAACATCGTCATCGCCTGGATCGTCACCATGCCGGCGGCGGCGCTGATCTCCTACCTGACCTACAAGGCCGCATCGCTGTTCGGCTGACGGAGCGCTTGGGGGCAGCGCTTCAATTATCTGTGGTTATCGGCACCAATCCCTTCCGTCGAAAGCGGCGGAAGGTCAAAACGCATCCATGGCCAAGCTCTATTTCCACTACGCGACGATGAATGCCGGCAAGTCGACGATGCTGTTGCAGGCTTCGTATAACTACCGGGAACGGGGCATGCGCACGGCGATCTTCATCGCCGCGCTCGACGATCGCGCCGGCAAGGGACGCGTCGCCTCGCGGATCGGACTGTCGTCCGAGGCGATCCCCTTCGGTGGCGGCGAAGACCTGTTCTCGATGATCAGCGAGATGCATGCCGCCGAGCCGATCGCCTGCGTCTTCGTCGATGAGGCGCAGTTCCTGTCGGCCGAACAGGCCTGGCAGCTGGCGCGGGTCTCCGACCGGATCGGTATTCCCGTGATGGCCTATGGGCTGCGCACCGATTTCCAGGGCAAGCTGTTTCCAGGCTCGCTGGAGCTTCTGGCGATTGCCGACGAGCTGCGCGAAGTGCGCACCATCTGCCATTGCGGCCGCAAGGCGACGATGGTGGTCAGGGTCGACGAGGCGGGCGAGGTGATCCGCGAGGGCGCTCAGGTGGAGGTCGGCGGCAACGAGAAATACGTGTCGCTCTGCCGCCGCCACTGGGAAGAGGCGATGCGCTGCGAGTAAACGCGATCGTGTCCGGTCGTCAGGCGGGATTGTCTTGCGCGCTACAATTGACCGATGTCAAAGCGTGCTCCGGGAGGAGGGCTAGGGTCAAAACTCAATCAGGATGGGTGTTCTGTTGAACGGGATGGGATCGAATGGAAGCGAACAAGCGCAAGGCAAGACCCGAAGGTCTTGTCGAGCATTGTTCGCGATCAGGCGGCCCATCCCGTTCAATCCTTCGGACAAGCTGTATTTTGTGCCTGCGGGCGTCGGAGAAGTTTGAAAGTGATTGGCACTTTCTGCACTTCCCTCCTACTCAGGCACAAAATACAGCTTGCAGAACACCCATCCTGATTGAGTTTTGACCCTAGAACACCGTTGCCACGGTTTCGCGTGATCCCCGCAGGAGAATTTCTAATGACCAAGACCCGTCTCACTTCCCTCGTTCTGGCTGCCGGCATGAGCCTATTGGCACTGCCGGCGCTTGCTGCCGAGATCGAGATCAAGATGATGAACAAGGGCACGGACGGCCAGGCGATGGTGTTCGAGCCTGCAGCCGTCAAGGCTGCACCCGGCGACACGATCAAGTTCGTCGCCGTCGATAAGGGCCATGACGCAGCCTCGCTGCCGGGCCTCGTGCCGGACGGCGTTGCCGCGATCAAGGGCAAGATGAGCCAGGACCTGTCGGTTACCGTCGATCAACCCGGTGCCTACGTATTCAAGTGCACGCCGCATTTCGGCATGGGCATGGTGGCGCTCGTCGTCGTCGGTGATGCGCCCGCAAATATCGATGCGGTCAAGGCAGCCAAGATGCCGAAAAAGGCCAAGGATCGGCTGGACGCCGAGATCGCCAATCTCGGGCTCTGATCTTCGGCGCCGCCGAATTTCCAACACCTTGTCGAATTTCTGAACTGTTCGATAGGGCCGCCATCGTCAAATCGCGTGGCGGCCCTATTTCCGTCTGGCGCATGAAAGGCCGGGGGCGGCCGAGCGCAGGTACCAGGGGCAGGAATGCGGCGGATTGAGGGGCGGTTTCGTTCGAAGAGGCTATGGCGCAGACATGCGCCGAGTTGAGGGCTATCGGCGAAGTGGCCGACCGGCTCGTCGAGCGCGTGGTGTCGGGCGTCGGCCCCGGAGCTCCTCATGCGGCTGATATCGCCGACTTCGACCGTAACTGCGATGCATTGATCGCCCACCAGAAGATGGCCCATGCCATGCTGGCCGGGCAGGTCGGAGAGATCTCAAAGGCGGTTGATGGGGCACGTACGGCGCTCGCGGCAGATGACGAGCCGCGTCGCAGCGACCGATGGATCGGTCACGTTTCAAAACGGCTGATGCGGCGCCGGATTGCAGGTCGCTCCGGTCGGCTGTCGCAAGGGCAGGGGTTGCTGCTGGTACTTGGCCGCTGTGACCGGCTGGCGGGAATTATCGAGGGACATCGTCACATGGTGACGGGGCAGCGTGATAGAGCGGAGGCCACTCTTTCGAAATTCTATTCCCGCAATCGCAATCGCGAACAGGAGATGGACGATGCGGCCGCCGAATTGTCGCGCCCGTCAGATATCGAAAGCGCTCAAGCGGTCGACCCGGCCGCTCCTTCCTTCTCCGCCTTCGTCGATTTACTCAATAGGGCAATCGGCGACCATGTGGTCTTGCTGCACAAGCTGACCTTCGATCTTGAGCATGCGCTGGAGGTCTACAATGTCCTCACGGATATGGGCCTGGTGCGCGAGGCACTGCCGGGACCAGAAGCCCATCCGCATTTCAGCCCGTCGATCGCACGCTTTGCGGACGGCATCCTGCCCGGTGGCCGTCTGGCGCCTGCGCGCCATGCCGCAGACCGCGCTTTCGAGGAGCGGTTCTCGCCTCGCGGTCAAGCTTGATGAACCGTGCTGTTGTAGAACACGGTTCGACAACATATGTCAGCGGTCACGATTGTTGATAGGTTCCAGGAGGAATAATGCTCGACCAGATCACCGGATTTCTTCGAAGGATCGTTTCCGCCATTGGACGCGGGATCCGGTTGCTGATTGCCTGGCTGATCTGGCCGTTCATGGCCGCCCACGGCTGGTATCGCGGGCGTCATCTCTGGGTGAAGGCTCCTATTGCGGCGTTTCTCGTGCTCCTGGTTGGTCTTTACGGCTATTTCATCTGGCAGACGCAGGTGTGGAGCGGCTTTAATCCCAATTTCGTCGACAGCTATCGCTGGAGCGAGAGAAACATTCCGGCGGGGCAGGAGTTGCCGACCGCTGGCCCGCAGGAGCAGGCCAATGCGGCGGCCACCTCGACCGTTCCCAAGCAATGCCAGACCTCGGCGATCGCAGACGCGGCCGTCGACCTGACCGACATGAACGTCAACCAGAACGCATGGATTTCGTCCATGCTGCTCTATCGTCTCGGCTTCTTCGGCATGGACTGGGATGCGACGCCCTTTCTCGACAACAAGGCGTCCTTCCAGCGCGGTGTGAACCAGGCCGTGCGTCGCACGTCAGTGGAACTCGTCGATACGCTTGCGCGGGTGAGGGGTACGTCGGGCGTCAACAATAACCTTCAGGACGCGCGCAGCAATCTGCAGTTCGACGAATATTCCTGGTATTTCGGCCTCAGCCCGTTCGGCCCGAAGACGCCGACGCCGAGCTATTATCGCGCAGCGATCGACAGCCTGCGCAAGTTCAATGTGGAACTCGGCAACTGCTCGACGATGTTCGATAGCCGCGCCGACAATCTCGTCCAGTTCCTCGACCGTATCGCCAACGATCTCGGCGGCACCTCGGCGATCCTCAGGGAACGTTCGGAAAACTATAATGGCGGCTGGTTCGATACCCGGGCGGATGACCGCTTCTGGTTTTCGTATGGCCAGATCTATGGTTATTACGCCATTCTCTCTGGTGCGGGAGCAGATTTCTCGCAGGTGATCCGCGAGCGCAACCTCGCAACGCTCTGGGGCGATACGCTGAAGCAGATGCAGGCTGCGTTGCGCATCCAGCCCGCCATCATTTCCAATGGCCGTGAAGACGGGTGGATCATGCCGACGCATCTTGCGGTGATGGGTTTCTACACATTGCAGATCCGCTCCAACCTCGTGGAAATCCGCTCGGTGCTGGACCGCTAAAGCGTGTCGCGATCTTTCAGATTCGCTCTCACACTTTAGCCTTTTGTTTTTCGCATGTCTCCCGAAACCGGAGCCACTTTCGGGAGACATGCTTTAGCCCCCATGCTCGTTCAAGATTTCTTCCCCTGAAATGAACCCGATCGTGGTCTCCTGGGGGAAGAGTTCATAGGTCATGCCTATAACCTCGCCCTTGCTGCTTTCCGCAGGACGGAACTTGCCGACGCTGCGGACATAGCGATAGTTCTCCGCGTCGGTCTTCACCCGGTAGAGGTTGTGATAGGTAAGTCGAGCTGCACTGGCTCTCTCAAAAGTTTCCATCATCGACGAGAGGTCGTCAGGATGGATGAGGGAGCTGAGCTTCACGAGATTGACCGGACCAGTCGTGTGCGTCATGCCGAAGATCCTGGCATGGTCAGGACTTGCGAAGAAATGGCCGCTGTCTATGTCAAAGCGCCAAAAACCGCATAGCCGGAACGACGAGAGCAGTTCCAGAACTTCGTTGTCGCCCAATCCAACCATGCGATGCTGAGCCTCGTATGGTTTGCGAGAATATTCGATCCAGGACGCCAATCCAGGGTCTCCTGACGCCGGATGAGACCCCTTCATACACTAGGCGATCAGCCTCAACCTCAACGCCTTAGCTACCAACTGGGTGCGATTCACGCAATCGAGTTTCTTGATCGCATTGGTCATGTAGGCGTTGACGGTATGATCGGAGAGCGACAGGATCTGCCCGATTTCGGCGGAGGTCTTGCCCTGGGCGGTCCAGCGAACAACCTCCAGTTCGCGGGTCGTCAAGAGCGCGGGAGCGGCTTTTCGCTCGCAGCGCTTGATCCGGTCATAGACGTCGAACGCGTGCAGCATGATCATGCCGATCTCGTTCAGTTCCACCTGGGTCAGGCGGTGGCGCGTGCCGTCGAAGCGCATGATGAAGCGGCCGCCGTCCATCGAATACAGGGTCATCGCAACGCTGGTGATGAGATCGTAACGGCGTTGCAACTCCTCGATAGCCGGATCGAGTTCAGAAGCCGCGGGTCTGGATCGTGTCATTGATGGACCAACAGAAGGGCAGCTTGGAGTTGAGGATGATCGGGGCGATCGGGCATTTTCTCAAGAGCCGTTTACGGTCGAATTCTTGATGGAAGGCTTTGGGAACGCTGCTCTCCACCACCATTCGCGAAAGAAATTCTTCGTCTGGATTATGCAGGGAAAGCAAAGTCACATGCCGCAGACTAAATTCGTGCGTCACACGTCTCAAGGCAAGGAACAAGCCTTCCTGTGAATGGACAGCGGAGATTTCGCTGCTCAGCACCGATTGCCGTTCGAGAATGATCATCAGTTCATCGTTTCGAGGAGCTATGTTCTTGTTAATAAATATACTAATCAGTTTGAATGGCCAGCAGATATTAGTGCACGAATGGTTACCAATGCAATATTTCTGATATCTGATCACATTAATTATTTAATATCAGTGGGTTGTGGGCAAATGTCAATCACACAGGAATATGCCCAGTCGTTTTCACCTCCTCCATCACCGCGTAGGTGTGGGTCTCTCGGACCCCTGGAAGGGGAGAATCACCTCCGAGAGAAACTGGCGGTAGGCATCCATGCCGGCTACGCGCGCTTTGACGAGATAATCGAAACCGCCCGCGACCATATGACACTCCATCACGTCATCGCTGCGCTTCACGGCGGCGGCGAAGGCATCGAAGACATCCGGTGTCGTGCGGTCCAGTTTCACCTGAACGAAGACGAGGAGATTGCGTCCGAGCTTGGTAGGGGAGAGTTGCGCGCTGTAGCCCGTGATGTACCCTTCCCGGGTCAGGCGCTTGACGCGTTCGGTCGTGGCCGTGGGGAAAGGCTTACCCGATCGGCCAGTTCGGTGTTCGTCAGGCGGCCCTCTTTCTGGAGCAGCCGGAGTATCTTGCGGTCGAGGCGGTCTAAATCCTTCATGTTGTCCCTAGGAAGTGTCGTTTTTGCAGTGAGATCCTCCGCTACTATCGATGAAATCAGCGGGAAACACCAGCAATTTCCCGCTATCTGGGCGATGAAACGGGATGTGCCATGGAGCCGAGAAACGTGACCGAGACCTTTGCGCTGTTTAATGCCCCTTATGCCGGTGACGACGATCGGCTGATCCGCCAGTTCGCCGCCCGCACCAGCTTTACCGCCGCCCAGGATGCGGCGATCGACCAGCGTGCACGTCGCATGATCAACGCCATTCGCGACGGCTCCGGCAAGGTCGGCGGTGTCGAGGACTTTTGCGCGAATACGGTCTTTCGACGCGCGAAGGGCTGGCGCTGATGGTGCTGGCGGAAGCGCTGCTGCGCGTTCCCGACGCGATCACCCAGGACAGGCTGATCGAGGACAAGCTGCGCCAGGGAGGCTGGAGCACCCATGAGGCTACAGGCGAAAGCTGGTTCGTCTCGGCTTCTGCCTGGGCGCTTGCCGTGTCTGCCCGCGTCATCGGCCCCGGCGAGACGCCGGAAGGTGTCCTGCGCGGCCTTGTGAAGCGCGTCGGCCTTCCGACGGTGCGCAGCGCCACCAAGCAGGCGATGCGGTTCCTCGGTCATCACTTTGTTCTCGGAGAGACAATGAAGGATGCGCTTGGCCGCGCCGCCAAGAGCGAGGAGAGGGCTACCGCCACTCCTTCGACATGCTGGGCGAGGGTGCCCGCACCGCTGAGGACGCCAAGCGCTATTTCCGCTCCTATGCCGACGCGATCCAGTCGATCGGCACGTTCATGGCCAAGAAGGGCAAGGGCAAGCAGCTGCCCGACCGCATGGGTATTTCGGTCAAGCTGTCGGCGCTGCATCCGCGCTATCTCGCCACCCATCGCGACCGGGTGATGCGTGAACTGGTGCCGGATCTGCTCGACCTCGCCCGCATGGCGAAGGAGCATCAGCTCAACTTCACCGTCGATGCCGAAGAGGCGGATCGCCTGGAACTGTCGCTCGACGTCATCGCCGCCGTGTTCTCCGACCCGTCGCTTGCAGGATGGGACGGCTTCGGGCTTGCGATCCAGGCTTATCAGAAGCGCGCGCCTCAAGTGATCGACTATATCGACAATCTTTGCGCCACCTATGGTCGCCGGATGATGGTGCGCCTCGTGAAGGGCGCCTATTGGGATACCGAGGTGAAGCGCACGCAGGAGCGCGGGCTCGAAGACTATCCGGTCTGGACCCGCAAGCCCGCCACTGACCAGGCCTATCTCGCCTGCGCCCAGCAGATGCTGTCGAAACGCGCCCGCATCTTCCCGCAATTCGCCACTCACAATGCGCTGACCGTCGCGACCATTCTGGAACTGGCCGGCCCTGATCGCAGCGGCTTCGAATTCCAGCGCCTGCACGGCATGGGGGAGGCGCTCTATGATGACCTGCTGGAAAGCAACGACCGCATCGCCTGCCGGATCTATGCGCCGGTCGGCGGCTATCGCGACCTGCTCGCCTATCTCGTCCGCCGCCTCCTGGAAAACGGTGCGAACTCCTCCTTCGTCGCGGTTGCCGGCGACAAGCAGATCCCGGTCGAGAAGCTGCTGGAGCGCCCCGCCCAGCGCCTTGGCCTGGATGATGGCGCGAGCGCCCGCCACAAGCAGATTCCGCTGCCGTCCGAGCTTTATGGGCGCCGCAAGAACAGCGCCGGCTTCGAATTCGGCCATCGCGAAAATCTTGAACGGCTGATGGCGACGCTTGAGCGGCCGCTTGGCGAGATCAAGGCCGGGCCGCTGGTTGCCGGTCTGGTGCCCAAGGCGGAAGCCAAGCCGGTTCGGTCTCCCTCCGACAGGCAGAAGATCGTCGGCACGGTGCAGGACGCGAGCGTTACGGATGTCGGCGTCGCCTTCGATGCCGCCTCCAAGGCGTTCAAGGCTTGGGCGCGCCAGCCGGTGGAAGTGCGTGCCGCCTGCCTGGAACGTGCCGCCGGGCTGCTGGAAGACAATCGCGACGGCCTGCTGGCGCTTCTGGCACAGGAAGCCGGCAAGACGCTGGATGACGGTGTCGCCGAAATCCGCGAGGCGGTCGATTTCCTTCGTTACTATGCCGACAAGGGCCGCGAACTCTTCGGCACACCGACTGCGATGCCCGGCCCGACCGGCGAGGACAACCGGCACCTGTGGCGCGGCCGCGGCGTCTTCGCCTGCATCTCGCCGTGGAATTTCCCGCTGGCGATCTTCATTGGGCAGGTTTCGGCAGCACTCGTGGCCGGCAACACGGTTGTCGCCAAGCCGGCGCCGCAAACGCCGCTGGTCGCCTTCGAGGCGATCAAGCTGCTGCATCAGGCCGGCATTCCGGTCGAGGCGCTCGCATTCCTACCGGGTGGTCCGGAAATCGGCTCTGCCATCACCGCCCATCCGAAGCTTGCCGGCGTCGCCTTTACCGGCTCGACCAAGACGGCCTGGGCGATCAACCGGACGCTCGCGGCCAAGGACGGTCCGATCGTGCCGCTGATCGCGGAAACCGGTGGCATCAACGCGATGATCGTCGATGCGACGGCGCTAGGCGAACAGGTGGCCGACGATGTCGTCATGTCCGCCTTCCGTTCGGCCGGCCAGCGCTGCTCGGCCCTGCGGCTGCTGTTCCTGCAGGACGATATTGCCGACGGCATGCTGAAGATGATCGAAGGGGCTGCCGCCGAACTCAATCTCGGCGACCCGATGCTTGCCAATACCGATGTCGGTCCGATCATCGACGAGAACCAGACGAAGATGCTGTCCGGCCATGTGGCCGAGATGGGCGCCAAGCAGAAGGTTCGTTATGCGGGCAAGGTGCCGACGACGGGCAATTTCTTTGCGCCACACATCATCGAACTCGACAGCGCTGCGGCACTGACCAAGGAAGTCTTCGGTCCGGTTCTCCACGTCGTGCGCTGGAAGGCGAAGGATCTCGACAAGGTGATCGAGGCGGTGGAGGCAACCGGCTACGGCCTGACGCTCGGCATCCATAGCCGTATCGAGGCAACGATCCGCAAGGTTTCGGACGCGCTCGATGTCGGCAATGTTTACGTTAACCGCAACATGATAGGCGCCGTCGTCGGCACCCAGCCCTTCGGCGGGTCAAAACTTTCCGGTACCGGCTTCAAGGCGGGTGGTCCGGCCTATCTGATGCGCTTCGCCGAAGAACAGGTCGTCTCCGTCAACACGGCTGCAGCCGGCGGCAACGCCAGCCTGATCGCGATCGGGGAAGGGTGAGGAACGGTCCGGCGTAAGCCGGGGCCGGCAGGGCGCGACGGCTTGCCGGCAAAAGGCTCCACTGGAGCCTTTTGCGTGTCGAACGCTCAATGCAAATACGGAAGCGTAAGCTACACCGCCGTTTGAATGGATCAAGGCACCGCGAGGTGCCTTGATCGTTTGAGCCACGTCAATCGCCGGTCGAGGATGACAGGGAGCGCATGGCTTCGGGAAGCGTCAGCGAGGAATAGACGCGGTTGCGGCCGTTGGCCTTGGCGAGATAGAGAAGCTGGTCGGCGGCGTTCATCTGGTTGTTGAACGTCTCGCCTGGCTCGATCTCGACAACACCGATCGAAACCGTGACGGATATTTTGCCGCTTCCGGTCGGCACCTCGGCTTCCTCGATTGCCCGGCGTAGGTCCCCGCAGAAGGAATGGCTCTGGAAAGCATCGGCCTTGTTGAGGAAAATGGCGAATTCCTCGCCGCCGAGCCGCGCGGGAATGTGCCGGCCGGCCGCGCACATCTTCTCCATCACGGTTGCCAGGGTCACCAGCACGCGGTCGCCGACATCATGACCATAGCTGTCGTTGACGTTCTTGAAGTGGTCGATGTCGAGCAGGGCTATGGAGCCGGAAAGGGCATCGGCGCCGAGATTGCGCATGCGGTCGAAAAAGTGCCGGCGGTTTGCCAGTCCGGTCAGATGATCGCGCTCCGCAAGGCGGCGCAGGTGCTTCAGCTGGTTCAGCGTCTCGATATTGTTGTCGATCCGACACTGCAGCTCTTCCGGTACGAAGGGGCGGTAGATGAAGTCGGAGGCGCCCGCCTTGAGGAAGCTTGCCGAGAGCAGGCGGTCGGAGGAGGACGAGACGCCGACGATGCGGATTTCCTCGGAGCCACGGGTTTCGCGGATACGACGGGTCAGCTCGTAACCGTCCATGTCGGGCATGTGATAGTCGGTGATGACGAGTTCGATCGTGTCGTCCCCGGCCAGGATTTCGAGTGCCTGCCTGCCGGAATGGGCTTCCAGAACCTGAAAATTCTGGCGATCGAGAATGTCGGTCAGGCCCGAGCGGGCGGTGCGGACGTCGTCAACCACGAGGATCCGGTAAGAGCTGTTGGTGCAGAAGCGGCGCACGGTGTGGACAACCGTGTCGACCGTGCGGCTGCCGTCCTTGACGATATAGTCGATGATCTTCTTTTCGGCATATTTTTCCCGGGCGTTCACATCGAAACGGGCGGTGAAAACGATGGTGGGAACGCCGGATTCGTCGAGAAGGCTGAGAACTTCGCCATTCGGTGCATCCGGAAGGTTGAGGCCGGAGAGCGCAAGCATGAAGCTTTTTCCTGCAGCCTGGCGCGAGCCGCCGCCATGCTGCCGCAACGGGTCACCGAAACGCCGGTCTCCTCTTCCAGCCTTTGGGTCAGCAGGGTCGAGAGAGCGACGGAATCCTCAATAAGGAGGATTTTATCTGCCCCACGATTGCCCGGCCCTTCGGCCATGAGCAGATTGTCCCTGCCAACAGTCATGTCTTGCTCCAGTGTATTGGGTACACTGGTAAGCGGCATCCCTTACCAATCGATTATGTGCGATTGTTCATTCCGACTTTTTGTCTCTACTGTGTCTGGAGGCGGAAACATCTCTGACAACCTTAGGTTTCTCCAGTCAGAGCTTGACTTGGTGGTCGTTGTCTTTGCTGACCTCAGCCTTGTCCGCCTTGGCGGCGGCCATGATGCGTTCGAGCCAGCCGAGCATAACGGCGGAGACGACGAACGCGAGGTGGATGATGGTGTACCACATCAGCTGCCCGTCGCTATACTGGCTCGCGTTCAAGAAAATCTGCAGCAGATGGATCGAGGAGATCGCCACGATAGAGGAGGCTACCTTGATCTTCAGGCTACCGGCGTCAAGCTTGCCGAGGAAGGAAACATCCGCCTCCGTCTCGTCGAAGCGGCTGACGAAGTTTTCGTAGCCGGAGATCATCACCATGACGATCAGGCTGGCGACGAGTGCCGCATCGATCAGGCCGAGCATGGCGAGGATCATTTCTGCTTCGCCAAGCGTGAATACGCCCTGAGCAACCTTCCAGAACTTGAAGATGAAGGAGAGGGCGTAGACGGCCAACGCTGCGACCAGTCCCATGTAGAAAACGACCAGAAGCCAGCGGCTCGAGAGAATGATCTTTTCGACCAGTAGTTCCAGCGATTTCATCGGGGCTCCGCGGAAATAGTTTTTAGTTTCCCATAATTTAGGAATGCCAGCGTCGCAAGATACCCATCAGGATTGTTGTAAATTTGTCACCAAAATTGCCTCTCGGAAAGATGATCGCAAGAGTCATGTTTCAATAATTGACAATTTTGCTCATGTTTTATAATGGCATGAATAAGGCGGCTTTCTGCTGCTTTCCGTATTTTTGCCATAGTTGAACGAGGCCCATCCATTGTTCCACGCGCTTCCGCGCGGGGACGATTTCGTGCGGCCGGACGAAGGGATATTCATGATCAGTCGGCGTCTGCGCTATGTATTTACCACGTGCACGGCACTCGCTTTGGTATCGATTGCTGCCCAGGCCTCTGCCCAGCAACCGGCCCAGGCCGAGCAGGAGGGAGAATCTCTGGAGCCCATCGTGCTGAAGGGCAAACGGCCGACCAAGGCCGGCGATCTCGAGAGCACACCGACTGCAACCGAAACCACCGAAGCTCAGCTTGAGCAGAAGCAGGTTCAGTCCATCGAGGATCTCGGTCGTACCATTGATCCCGGCGTCAATTTCAACCGGGCGACGAAATCCCTGAACATCCGTGGCCTCGAAGGCAATCGCGTAACGACCCTGGTCGATGGCATCCCTCTGAGCTATCTCAGCGATGGTGCCCGCAGCACTGCGGGCGGTGCCGACAGTGTGGATTTCTTCTCACTGACCACCGTCAATGTGGTGAAGGGCGCAGACAGCAGCCGCATCGGCGATGGCGCGCTCGGCGGCGCGCTCGTCCTGCGCACGCTGGAGCCCGAAGACCTGATCGGCGAAGGCAAGGACTGGGGCGGCAAGGTCGGCGTCACTTACGACAGCATGGACAATAGCAGGTTTGGCGGAGCGGCTGTCGCCAAGAAGATCCAGAATACGTCCGTGCTGTTCCTCGGTACCTACAAGAAGGGCGATGAGCGGGACAATCGCGGCGATGTCGGGGGCTACGGGCCGCTCAGAACCAAAACGAACCCGGCCGACTACGATCAGTACAACCTGTTGTTCAAGCTGCGTCAGGATACCGATAGCGGGCATCGTTTCGGCATAACGGCGGAGCATTTCGACTTCGACAAGGATATCGATCTGAAGCAGGCGCAGACCCCTACCGGAAACTATCGTCCGGGCGACCATTCCTCAGGGGAAGAAAACAAGCGCACCCGCGTTTCGCTCGATTACGAATACGAAGCGCCTAGCATGGACGGCCTGATCGATGCCGCCGAGGCAACTCTCTACTGGCAGCGGCAGGAGCGCGTCGACAGCCAGGATTCCTATCGCTGGACCAGCGTTCGCGGCGTGTTCAAGCGTAATAACGAGATCTCTGAATCCGGTGTGGGCTTCAACGGGTTCTTCGATGCCGGTCTCGATGCCGGATCGGTCAATCACACGTTCACGCTCGGCACGAGCATGTTCTTCTCCAAGGCCGAACAATATTCCGCCGGCGTCGATCTCGTGCACGCCTATTACCTCTCTGTTTCCGCCCTGCAGCATGCTGCACACCAACCAGTCCGACATGCCGGATGTCGACAGCTCGAAGGTCAGCGTTTATGCGCAGGACCGGATGACATTCGGAGATAGCGGTTTCTCGCTTACGCCGGGTATCCGTTTCGATTGGTATGATCACTCTCCCCAGGACACTGAGGCCTATCTGAGCAACCCGGCAACGCCGGTTCTGCCGAACGGCTCCAGCGACAGTGCGTTTTCCCCGAAAATCCTGGCGGAGTATGAGGTCAACAATAACCTTACCTTCTTTGGCCAGTGGGCGATGGGCTTCCGTTCGCCGACCGCGAACGAGCTCTATCTCACCTACGGCGGGACCGGCAGCTATCTGCGGATCGGCAATCCTGATCTGGAAGCGGAAACCAGCCGCGGTTTCGAAGTGGGAGCACGTCTGGGAGACGGCGACTTCGGTGGCTCGGTCAACCTCTTCTACAATCGCTACAAGAACTTCATCGACAGCCGCGCCTATACGAACGCCGAGGCCATCGAAGCGGGATACGATCCGGCAGACTTCCCTTGGGAGTTTCGGGATACCAGAACATTTCGCGCGCCAAGATTTACGGTGCCGAGTTCAGCGTGCACAAGAACTTCGTGAACGGCTTCAATGTCCGCGCAGGCCTCGCCTTCACGAGGGGCGTAAACCAGCAGACGGATCGCTACCTCAGCTCCGTTGCGCCGCTGAAGGGTGTCATCGGTGCCGGTTACGCGGCCGACAGCTGGGGCGTCGATGCGCTGTGGACCGGCGTGGCGGGCGTTTCGGACAAGTCCACGGCAACATTCAAGGCGCCGGGATACGGCCTCGTCGATCTGACGGCATGGTGGGAGCCCGAGCAGGTCAAGGGCCTGAGTATCCGCGCCGGCGTCTACAACGTCTTCGACAGGAAGTACTGGGATGCGCTCAACACGAAGGACGCAACCGTGCCTGCCGCGACGAAGGACTATTACACCGAGCCTGGCCGGACCTTCAAGATCTCGCTGACGCAGCGGTTCTAACCGGCAAGAGTGGACAGGAGCGGGGACGCTCTGAAAAGGCGGTGCGGGAAACTGCGCCGCCTTTTCCTTGTGGGCATCTCGGGAAGATCACCCTTGGCTATTCTATCTTCGCGCCATCTTCGCTATCGGTGTCGCCACGGGCCATGCGTGGCAAAGAGATGCGGAGAATACCTATGGTAGACGTGAAATCGGATATCGAGATCGCTCGCGCAGCGGTGAAGAAACCGATCGGCGAGATCGGCGATAAGCTGGGCATTCCCTCTGCGGACCTCATTCCTTACGGTCACGACAAGGCGAAGATCGGCGAGGGCTTCATCGCTTCGCTCGACGGCCGCAAGAACGGCAAGCTGATCCTTGTCACCGCGA
The DNA here is from genome assembly GCF_030323265.1 of Terrirhizobium terrae. Classification (GTDB taxonomy): domain Bacteria; phylum Pseudomonadota; class Alphaproteobacteria; order Rhizobiales; family Rhizobiaceae; genus Neorhizobium. Next base: position 4,175,445 of record NZ_CP104992.1, on the reverse strand, counting down.
TCAACCCGACGCCGGCCGGCGAAGGGAAGACGACGACGACGGTCGGCCTCGGAGACGGTCTCAACCGCATCGGCAAGAAGGCGGTCATCTGCGTGCGCGAACCGTCCCTCGGTCCCTGTTTCGGCGTCAAGGGCGGGGCTGCTGGCGGCGGATATGCTCAAGTCGTGCCGATGGAGGATATTAACCTCCATTTCACCGGCGATTTCCACGCCATCACCTCGGCGCATAATCTCCTGTCGGCGATGATCGACAATCATGTCTATTGGGGCAACGAGCTTAACATCGACATCCGCCGCATCACCTGGCGGCGGGTGATGGACATGAACGACCGCGCGCTGCGCGAAGTCGTCATGTCGCTCGGCGGTTCCAAGAACGGTTTTCCGCGCGAAGGCGGCTTCGACATCACGGTCGCCTCGGAAGTCATGGCGATCCTCTGCCTTGCCGAAAACCTGGCCGATCTCGAGCGGCGGCTCGGCGAGATCGTCATCGGCTACCGTTTCGACCGCTCGCCGGTCTATGCCCGTGATCTGAAGGCCGACAAGGCGATGGCGGTTCTGCTCAAGGATGCGATGCAGCCGAACCTGGTGCAGACGCTGGAGAACAATCCGGCTTTCGTGCATGGCGGCCCGTTCGCCAATATCGCCCACGGCTGCAATTCGGTGATCGCCACCAAGGCGGCGCTGAAGCTCGGCGATTATGTCGTGACGGAAGCGGGCTTCGGGGCGGATCTCGGCGCTGAAAAGTTCTTCGATATCAAGTGCCGTCAGGCCGGGCTGAAGCCTGATGCGGCGGTCATCGTCGCAACGATCCGTGCGCTGAAGATGAATGGCGGCGTGAAGAAGGAAGACTTGTCCGCCGAGAATGTCGAGGCGCTCGTGCGCGGCTGTGCCAATCTCGGCCGTCATGTCGCCAATGTGCGCAAGTTCGGCGTGCCGGTGGTCGTGGCGATCAACCACTTCATCTCCGACACAGATGCGGAAATCGCCGCGATCAAGGAATATGTCGATCGGCATGGCGCTGATGCGATCGTTTGCCGCCATTGGGGGCAGGGCTCTGCCGGCATCGAGGAGCTTGCCTATAAGGTGGTCGAGCTTGCCGATAGCGGTCAGGCCGATTTCCAGCCGCTTTATCCCGACGATACGCCACTGATGGAAAAGATCGAGGTCGTGGCCACGAAGATCTACCATGCCGGCGAAGTGACGGCAGACAAGGCGGTGCGCGACCAGCTGAGGGCCTGGCAGGATCAGGGTTACGGCCATCTGCCCGTCTGTATCGCCAAGACGCAATATTCATTCTCGACCGATCCTGCATTGCGCGGCGCGCCGGAAGGGCATGTCGTGCATGTACGCGAAGTGCGGCTTTCGGCCGGTGCCGGCTTCATCGTGGCGATCACCGGCGAGATCATGACTATGCCAGGTCTGCCGCGCTCGCCTTCGGCGGAACGGATCATGCTCAACGAGGAAGGCCAGATCGAAGGGCTATTCTAGGCAACCGATCGAGGCTCCGGGCGTTCAGCTTCACAGGCAAGAACGCAGGAAGGAGCCGCCATGCCCTATCTCGAAGTCGCATTGAAGGCCGGAAGCACCATTCTGGTCGAGGACGAGCGGTCGCCCGAGGCGTTTTCTCGGGCGCTGGCGGAAAACGACGAAGTGACGGCAAATCGTGTCGAGGTGTTCGATCCGGATCAGAAATACGAGGTCGTGCTGACAGACGAGGACGTGGCCGGGGTTGCCGCTGCGCGGGATCTCTGACCCGGTTTCCAATGGGTGAACATCGGCCTTTCGACAGTTCGAGAGATCTCACCTAGTTGCGTGCAGGAGCTGTGGGAACCTAAATCCCATTTCGGAATTGATGCTGCGCGGGATTGGGGGCAACCTTTTCCGCGTCCATTTTTCTTTTCCGGAGATATCCATGTCGATTTCATTCCGAAAGCTTACGCTTCCTGCGGCTGCTCTTATGGCTGCAATGGTATCGCCCATTACAGCAGGTGCCGCTGATCTCGTCGGTGGCTATTATGCGCCATCCCAGTCTCACTATCGCGAGGCTCGCGCCGTTCGCACGACTTACGTGCGCCGCGAGGTTCGCGACTGCCAGCTGCTGCGCATCACCGATCCGGACGATAGCCGGGTTGTCGAGGTCTGCTTCAAGCCGATCTTCTGACCCCCAACTAGTCCCTAAAAACACAATCCCGCGAAACTCAGGTCGAGTTTCGCGGGATTGTGTTTTTGAAACAGATGCTTGAGGCTTGCAGTTGCGGTTATGATTCATGCTGTTGAGACATTGATTCAACGGCAGTAGCGATAGCCGCCTTTCCGCTCCATGACGTCGAGATGCAGGTGGTCTTCGTGGGCTGCATCGCTGCCGGGAGAGAGCACGGTTGTGAAGTGCAGGCAGGCGCCGGCTGTCGCGGTGCGCTGGAAGGCGCCTTCGAGCGTGGAATCCTCGTCGCGTGGTTTCATCTCGATGGTCTCGCCATTGTCGAGCTTGAAGGCGGCCACATCGAAGGCGTTGCCGCGCGCATGCTCTGAAATCTTCCCGGTCGAGGCGTTGTTTCTGAGGCGGCACTGATAGGTGGAGCCGGGCACGAGGCGGACGATCTTGCGGCCAGGCATGGCGATGTCCAGCGCCGGCTGGGCCGTGTCCTTCAGCCAGTGGGCCATGGTGAGCGCCGTCTTGCAGCGCATCGTCGCGCCGCCGAGATCGACACCGGGCAGGACTTCGGCGACATCGATCGGGTGCTCGATGCCGCAGCCATTGCCTTCGTTGATCGGATCCGTCGCCTCGAATTTTGCGCCGATCGCTTTGAGATCGGCAAGGCAGGCCTGCAGTTCCTGCGGGTCTTCCTTCACAAGCGGCGGTGGAGGCGGTTCGGCCTCGGCCTTTTCACCTTCTTCCGCCGCTTTCCCATCGGGTTTGGTTTCATCGGCAGCGGTCTCGCCGTCCTTGGCTGGTTCCTGATCGTTCTTCGTTGCCGGCCCCTTGTTGTCGGTCGCTGCCTCATCCGTTTCAGGCTTGGCCAAGGGCTTGGGAACCTCGGCTTCACGGGCCGGCTCGTTAGCGGTGGCCGGCTGCTGGACGACAGGCGGGCTGGCTGCCCCGTCAGTCGGAGCCGGTGTGGCTGGAGACGGAGGCTCGTCGGCCTTTGCCGTCTCCGGCTTTGCAGCAGAAGGCGGAGCAGTGTCCGACGATGAGGTGCTCGGCGTCGCAGTTTCGCGTTCTGCCGGTTTCCCGGGAGCGGTTTCTGCCTTCTCTGGTTCCGCTGGCTTTTCCTGCGGCGTTGGGGTGGTGCCAGACTTATCTTCCGTCTGCGCCTGCTCGTTTGCGGGCGCAGCTTGCGCGTTTTGCGTAGGCTTCGGCAGCGGCAATGGAACGCTTGCGATGGCCGGTGGTTTGGGGAACACGCCGCGATTGGCCTGGGAGCGTGTTCTGGTGCGCTGGGAGGACGGACGCTTCCTGACGCCGGCATCCTGGAGGAAGCGGTCGATGACATTCACTTCGACGACATCCGCAGGCTGAGCCTGCGGTATCGGCCGCGTCGGCGGCAGTGATGCGCCGAGCATCAGGGGCATGCCCAAGGCAAGAAGATAAAGGGATCGCTTCATCCTTCGTCCTGTCCTATTCCTCGTCTATCCATGGGCCAGAACGCCCGTTGCCGGGCTATCTCGGACGTCCGGCCAGACAGGCAACGCGCGTGACCCGGATTTGGTCGCATCCGTCGACGGTATTTTTGCGCTTGCGCGTGGAACGGACTGACGCTAACAATTCCGCCCATGACGATTTCGATGATCAACAACGGTAACTGGTGGTGGGCACGCTGACGCGGCCTTGACCAGTCATGTCCATCGACAAGACGAGACCAAGCCGCCCGAGACCCGAGGCGGCTTTTTTATTGGCCGACGAGGGAAACGGGTACTGAACAACCCGAGCAGGCCAACGCGACGTGAAGTCTCAGCCTGCGCCGGAGACGAGAGACCGGAGAGGCATGCCATGGTGACGATCATCAACGACGACGGATCGGAGACTTACGAGACGAAGGGCGGCATTACCGTCAGCCGCGCACGCCGGCCGGCGGAATATGCAACGGCGATTTCGTCCTATGTCGACCGGCTCGATGAGCGCCGCGGCGCCGTCTTCTCGTCGAACTATGAATATCCGGGCCGTTATACAAGATGGGACACGGCCATCGCTGATCCCCCGCTCGGGCTCACCTGCAATGGCCGCAAGGTATGGATCGATGCCTATAACGAGCGCGGTGAGGTTCTCCTTGGGTTCGTTGCCGACAGGCTTGCGACGGTCGAGGACTTGACACTTGGCGAACGGACTGCACGCCGGCTGGACCTGACGGTCAACCAGCCGTCCCGCGTCTTCACCGAAGAAGAGCGCTCCAAGATGCCGACGGTGTTCACCGTCCTGCGGGCAGTCGTCGATCTCTTCTATTCCGATGCGGATTCGGCCATCGGCCTGTTCGGTGCCTTCGGTTACGATCTCGCCTTCCAGTTCGATGCGATCAAGCTTTCGATGGAGCGGCCGGAAGACCAGCGCGACATGGTGCTTTTCCTGCCGGACGAAATCCTGGTCGTCGACCACCATGCGGCGAAGGCCTGGGTCGACCGCTATGATTTTGCCAAGGACGGCGTGACGACCGAGGGCAAGTCGGGCGATGTAGCGCCTGATCCTTTCCGCCGGACGACGGTCACGCCGCCGAAGGGCGACCACAAGCCGGGCGAATACGCGAGCCTCGTCACCAAGGCGAAGGAAAGTTTTCGCCGTGGCGATCTGTTCGAAGTGGTGCCGGGCCAGAAATTCATGGAACGCTGCGATTCCAAGCCTTCGGAGATTTCCAACCGGCTGAAGGCGATCAACCCGTCGCCCTATTCCTTCTTCATCAATCTTGGAAACCAGGAGTATCTGATCGGCGCATCGCCGGAGATGTTCGTGCGCGTCTCCGGTCGCCGGATCGAGACCTGCCCGATCTCAGGCACGATCAGGCGCGGCGAGGACGCGATCTCCGATAGCGAGCAGATCCTCAAGTTGCTCAATTCCAAGAAGGACGAGTCCGAGCTCACCATGTGCTCCGACGTTGACCGCAACGACAAGAGCCGTGTCTGCGAGCCGGGTTCGGTGAAGGTGATCGGTCGCCGCCAGATCGAGATGTATTCGCGCCTCATCCACACGGTCGATCATATCGAAGGCCGCCTGCGGCCGGACATGGATGCGTTCGACGGTTTCCTGTCTCATGCCTGGGCCGTGACAGTCACCGGTGCGCCAAAACTGTGGGCGATGCGCTTCATCGAGAGCCACGAGAAGAGCCCGCGCGCATGGTATGGCGGTGCGATCGGCATGGTCGGCTTCGACGGCAACATGAATACGGGTCTGACGCTGCGTACCATCCGGGTCAAAGACGGCATTGCCGAAGTGCGTGCCGGTGCGACATTGCTGAACGATTCCAACCCGGAAGAGGAAGAAGCAGAAACCGAACTGAAGGCATCGGCCATGATTTCCGCGATCCGCGATGCGCGCGCCGGCAATACGGGCAAGGTCTCCCGTGATGTCGCCCGGGTGGGCGAGGGGTGAAGATCCTGCTCGTCGACCACGAGGACAGTTTCGTCCATACGCTCGCCAACTATTTCCGCCAGACGGGCGCGACGGTTTCCACTGTTCGCACGCCGGTGCCGGAAGAGGTGTTCGACCGGATCGATCCCGATCTCGTCGTGCTGTCGCCGGGACCCGGCAACCCAAAGGACTTCGACTGCAAGGCGACGATCAAGGCGGCCAGGGCGAAGAACCTGCCGATCTTCGGCGTCTGCCTCGGCCTGCAGGCTCTGGCGGAAGCCTATGGCGGCGAGTTGCGCCATCTGGCGCTGCCGATGCACGGCAAGCCATCGCGCATCCGCGTGCTGGAGCCGGGCATCGTCTTTTCCGGCCTTTCCAAGGAAGTGACGGTCGGTCGCTATCACTCGATCTTTGCCGATCCGGCGACGCTCGATCCGAACTTCATCATTACGGCGGAGAGCGAAGACGGCACGATTATGGGCATCGAGCACGCCAAGGAGCCGATCGCGGCTGTGCAGTTCCATCCGGAATCGATCATGACGCTCGGCGGCGATGCAGGGATGCGGATGATCGAGAATGTCGTGGCGCATCTGGCCAGGAAGCGCGAGACGAAGGCTGCTTGAGCCGTTTTGGGAAGAGGAGCCGGCAAGGGGTGAGTTCTCCCCTTGCCGGCTCCTCTTTCCTGATTTACCGAAACGCGAGGCCATCAGCAGGGCTCAGGATTGAGGCAGCAGCAAGCCCCGCGTTTCGCCAAATGCCTAGACCCCGAGCTTCCTATCTACTTCCTCGCGCGGGATGCCTTCGTTGATGAGGTGACGGGCAAGCTTCTTCTTGTCGGAAAAATTGAGAATCGTTTCCGGCTTCTCCCAGCCGGCATCGAACTGCATCGTGGTGGTCACGCCATAGCTGCCGTCCGGCGCGGGGGTAACGTCGAAGCGTCGCATCGTTTCTTTGTCGAATTCGATGAAGAATTGGATATTGGTGTCCATCCCAGCCTATCGGTCCATTTTTATTAGTTTTACGTTACATAAGCTTAGTTGGATCTCTTTTGTACAGATTTTCTTGATAAGCCTAACAAGATATTGGGGATGAACATTGTCGGGCAGGGAGTAACCGCGCGCCTTTGACAACCGACCCTGTCTAAGGCATAGAACCGCTCATCCGAAACCGCCGCCGCGACCTCCGTCGTGGCGGCGGTTTTGCCGTTTTGGAGCTTGGCTCCTGCAAGTCATTCGCACACGCAATAGAGGCGCGATCCGTGAATACCGTTACCGTTGAGGACAGATCCATCGTCGGCAGGCTGGCATTCTGGGGCATCCCCATCTCGATCGGCGTGATGGGCCTGAAGATGCTGGCATGGTGGGTGACCGGATCGGTGGCACTGCTCTCCGACGGGCTGGAATCCTTCGTCAACGTGACGGCGGCCTTCATCGCCTATTTCGTCATCCGCTATGCGGAGCGTCCGGCAGACCATGACCACCAGTTCGGGCATCACAAGGCGGAATATATCTCGGCTGTCGTCGAGGGTGTGCTGATCGTCGTTGCGGCGATCCTGATCATCCAGGAGGCGTGGGACGCGCTGGCATCTCCGGCCGTCATGGAGGCGCCGGCGCTGGGGCTTGCGATCAATGCGGTTGCCGGTGTCTTCAACGCAATCTGGGCGACAATCCTCATCCGCACCGGGACAAAGTTCCGCTCTCCTGCGCTGACGGCCGACGGTCATCACATCATGTCGGATGTCGTCACCTCGGCTGGTGTCTTCGTCGGCCTCATCCTCGCTGTCGTCACCGGCTATGCGATCCTCGATCCGCTGCTCGCGATCCTCGTGGCGATCAACATCCTTTGGCAGGGCTACAAGGTGATTTCCCACTCGCTCGGCGGCCTGATGGACAAGGCGCTGGAGCCGGACGAGGAGGCAGCGGTGCGCGCTGCGATCACTACCCATTCCACTGGCGCGCTCGATGTTCACGACCTCAAGTCCAGACGGGCAGGGGCAGCGGCCTTCATCGATTTCCATCTCGTCGTGCCCGCATCGATGAGCGTCGGAGAAGCGCATGATATCTGCGACCGCTTGGAAGACGCGATCAAAGAGGTTATTCCCGGCGCCACATTGGCGATCCATGTCGAGCCCGAAGGCGAGCACGCACATGGACAGAAGGTAGACGTTGAAGGGCATGCAGGCCCGGAAGGAACAGGCAAATGACGATGACGGATGTCAGCGGGCTGTCGCAGCTCGGAAAACAGGTGGACGCGCCGAAGAGCCCGGAAGAGGCCGTACTGGAGCGCGTACCGAACAGCAACCAGGACATGGATTACGTGACACGCTTCACCGCGCCGGAATTCACGTCGCTCTGCCCGATGACCGGCCAGCCGGACTTCGCCCATATCGTGATCGACTACATTCCCGATGCCTTTCTGGTGGAATCGAAGTCGCTGAAGCTTTTCTCACCTCGTTCCGCAATCACGGGGCATTCCATGAAGACTGCTCGGTCTACATCGCCAAGCGGCTCGTCGAGCTGCTGCAGCCGAAATGGCTGAGGATCGGTGCCTACTGGTATCCGCGCGGCGGCATTCCGATCGACGTGTTCTGGCAGACGGGCGAAGTTCCGGCCGGTGTATGGCTGCCTGACCAGGGCGTACCCACCTATCGCGGTCGAGGCTGAGAGCCGCCAGGACGGCCATGATGCGAAGCGAGCGGCCGCCTTCGGAGGTCGCCCAAAGCGAAGTCTTTCCGATAATACTGCTCGATAAGCAGATTATCTCCATTGTTGACCAACATAGATTTATGTCGGGACGCGGATAGTCTGCTTTACTTCAGCTCCATCTAAAGCTGGAGGAAGAGATGAAGGTCATTTGCATTTCAGGTGTCGCCTTGCTGGCATCGGTTCTCTCAAGCAGTCTGGCTCATGCCATCGAGCGGCCGGCTACCAAGGCAGAAATCGAGCGGATTGCTGTCGGCCACACCATGAATGGTCGAATGCGATACATGACCAATGGACGCTACCTTCATGCCGGGAAATATCCCGGCGTGTATACGATCGCGAATGGCAGGATCTGCATCCATTTCGACAGCCGCCGCAACCGCTGCGACCGCATCGTGACGGATGACGACGGAAAGACCTTCTGGATGATCACATCCGCCGGCAAGCGAAGCACGTATCGTCGCCGTCCATGACCTGACACTTACTGGTGCTGTTACCCGAGGTCCGTTCGGGGTGTGGCTCAGATGTCGAGGCTGTTGTCGTCGCCGAAGTCCGATTGATCAGAGGCGCCGTCATCATTGTCGTAATCTGCCTGCTGCCAGCCATCATTACCGGCGGCGCCGCCATCGTCGCCATTGTCTGACGCCTCGCGGATGGCATCGTCACCGTAGTTGTTGTTGACGACGGTCTCCTCGACGGCAGGCTGTTCCGAGGCGCCGAATGCGCCCGCACCGGCGAGCGGATTGCCGAGGCCCGCTCCGGACATATGGCTGCTGAAAATTCCCGACAAGGAATTGGCGAGCAGCATGCCGCCGGCTACCCCGGCCGCGGTCCCGAGTGCTCCGGTCAGAAAGCTGCTGCCGGCGGACGGGCCGCGATATGCGTTACCGCCCCATGGGCCGGCGGGCTGGTTTGCTGAAGCTTGGTAGCCAGAGGAGGGCTGCGGACTACGATAGCCTTCATCGTGGCGACGGCCGTCATCGGACGGCCCACGCGCCGTGCTGTCCCATGGACCGGAATTTTGCTGCACTGGCGCTTGTTGTTGAGGCTGTGATGAGCCGAAAATCGAACTCAGAAAACCTCCTCCCTGTTCGGCGCGGCGGTGATCACTTCCGCTGGCTTCCAGCTCGCGTATGCGGTCTTCAAGGTCACGAATGCGGTTGGCAGCGGCTTCGAGCCCCTTTTCCTGCACGGCGACTGCCTGGGCAAGATAATAGGCGGCGTAGGGCTGGCGGCGGGTTTCCTGCTCGATCAGTTCTTCCGCTTCCCTGTCCCGCGGCGTGGCGGATGCCGTGCGGATCCGTTCGAAAAGTCCATTGAGAAGCTGGCGTTCTTCCGGCGACATGAGTGCCTCCCTGTGAGCCCCTTGGGGCTGTTGTTATCCACAGGGAGGTAGGAGAGAGTATCGGCTTTTCAAACCGCCGGAAGGTTAATTCGCGGTAATGCGGCCGTCTCCGGCTTTGTCCCGAGGTTTCCGCTCAGCCGAAGGCCAGCGACAGACCTAGCAGGGCGGTGATGCCCCCGAGAACGCGGGCGATATAGGGGCTGAACCGCGAAATTCCGAGACCCAGGGCTATGCCGGCGACATGCAGTAGGGCGGTGGCGATGACGAAGCCGATGCCGAACTGCATCGCGCCCGCCGAACCGAGTTCACCGCCATGGGCATGGCCGTGGAAGAGAGCGAAGATCGCGACGATCGCGGCGCAGGCTGCCGTCGGCAGGCGAACGGCCACTGCAACGAGAAGGCCGAGCGCAATGACCGATGCAAGGATCGCGGGCTCGACAAACGGGAGTTCGATGCCGGCAAGCGCCAGCGAGAAGCCGACAGCCATCGTCGCGACGAATGCAGACGGAACGATCCACAGAGCGCTCCGCTTTCCGTCCTGGGCAATCTGAGCAGCCCAGAGGCCGACCGCGATCATCACCAGGATATGATCCATGCCGAAAAGCGGGTGGGAGAAGCCGGCCATGAAGGAACCATGTTCCTCCGGATTGAGATGGGCAAAAGCGGGTGCCGCCGCGGCGGCGAAAATGGCGGCTGACAGTGAAAGGCGCTTGAACATCGGGTCCCCGTAATCTTGTTCTGCAAAATCGATGTTGGCGAGAATAGGGCAGGACCGTCCGGCCTGTCCACGGCAATCAAGGGCTATCGGGCTGAAGTTCCTACGTCATTCACCTTAGTCACCGCTAACCGTGTGGCTTCGGGCCTGCCTCCATTGTTTTGTGGCCGCGAACACATTATGTCCGGTATATGAATCCCATGCAGGAGACACTGACTGTGCTGAACGACGAAGACGACAACGACGACAAGACCAAGGAATTGCCGCTGGGCAAGGAAACTGAGGCGAGATCTTTTCAAGTCGCGCTCGATCTTCATCTATGGGCCGATCACCCAGGAATTGGCGCAGAAGGTCAACACGCAGCTGGTCGCCCTTTCGGCAGCCAGCGATGACGACATCCGCATCTACGTGAACTCGCCTGGCGGTCACGTCGAGATCGGGCGATCTCGATCCATGACATGATCAAGTTCATCAAGCCCAAGGTCTGGATGATCGGAACCGGCTGGGTCGCTTCCGCCGGTGCGCTGATCTATGCGGCCGCGCCGAAAGAGCGCCGTATCGCGCTTCCGAACACCCGCTTCCTGCTTCACCAACCGTCCGGCGGTACCCGCGGCATGGCTTCGGACATCGAGATCCAGGCCCGCGAAATCATCAAGATGAACGAGCGTCTGATCAAGATCTTCTCCAAGGCCACCGGGCAGCCGGAAGACAAGATCGCCAAGGACATCGACCGCGATTACTGGCTCTCCGCCGACGAAGCCGTTTCCTACGGTCTGGTGTCGAAGATCGTGACGTCGCAGAGCGAACTCTGATCGCCTGAACCCATAGGTTCTTTTGAAGCCCCGCCTGCTCATAGCCGGCGGGGCTTTTTCGTCAGGCGGCCTGCCGCCGCCAGGCAATCGTGCCGGCAGTCCGAGCGCGCACTTCAGGCGTCGCGAGGCAGGTTTCGACCGCCTCGAAGCCAAAGGCTCCGGTGCGTGGTTCCACCACGAGAGGCGGGCTGTGGTTGGCAGGGCAGAAGAGTACTGCTTCCTGCGGGCCGATCGCTGCAAGATCCAGGATCGCCGACGAGCGTGTCATGGCGAAGATCGGCACGCTGCGGCCCGGGCGTTTCAGCCATGCCGCGACTGCCTGCTGGGTGGCCGCGTCGAGATCATGCTCGATCATGTCGATGACCTTGATGGTTTCGGGATCGCTTTCTATGGCAACGAGCAGTGCTTGAAGGGCAGCGGTTTCGCGCGCGCCTTCCTCGGCCATCCATCGCATGGCTCGATCCACGCGTCGGGCGAGTTCAACGTCATCCGCCATTCGCTTGCCGTCGCAGTCGCCATCCCGGCCCATGCCGACGAAGATGGCATCCGCTATGTTGCCGGCCAGCGCTTTCGCGAGGCGGGTCTTGCCACTGCCGAGCGGCCCGACGATGTAGATCAGCGTCGCATCGCTATTAAACTCGAAGCGTTCACCGCCCCAGGGCCAGGGAGGTCGAAGCAAACCGAGATCTTCGGTCTCTGGCGAAGGCCATGAGCGAGTTCCTCTGGCGTCGGTTTGTGCCCGCGGGAAATGCCCGCGCGAAGGTCGTTCACTGCGCGCAGCCTTTCCGAAACGACGTCGATCTGACGCTCAAGCCTCGCCTGATGGGCCGAGAGAGCCGCGTCCATTGCTTGCAGTTCGCCGCCTATCATGCGCTTGACCTCGGCCAGGCTTAGGCCGAGATTGCGCATCTCCACGACGGCCGCCGCCCTCGCCATTTCATTCGGTCCGTAAAGTCGCCAGCCGGCAGCCGATCGTTGCGGCTCGACCAGTCCGTGCCGTTCGTAAAGCAGGAGGGCCTTGCGAGATACGCCGAGCCTCCGCACGGCCTGCGACGCGGTAAGATCTGCTGGATATGGGCTCACGGAATCACCTCGCTGGTTATAGTCCGCATCCTTATCGGGGCGGACCCAGGGGCAAGGTCAAGCCGTTCCGTGCATTCGTTCTGTTTTCAGCCTGTTCCGGCAATCACGCGACGGCGCTGCCGAGCCGGTCGCGATTTTGCCAGTCGCGGGCGAAGTCGACAAAAGCTTCCGCCGACATGGGCTTGGCGAAGGCATAACCCTGCAGCGCGTGGCAGCCGAGATTGCGCAGGATCTCGATATGCGCCTGGGTTTCGACGCCTTCGGCCAGGATCTCGATATTTTGAGACTTGCCGATCTCGATGATGGAGGCGACCAGTCTGCGTTGCGAGGCGGATGCTTCGAGCGGTGCGATCAGCTTCCGGTCGATCTTGAGGCGTTTCGGGCCGAGTTCGAGGAGGCTGACGATCGACGCGTGGCCCGTGCCGAAATCGTCGATCTCGATGTCTACGCCGAGAGACTTCAGCCTGCTGGTCGCGAGGCGCAGCTCGTCGTCATTGCCGTCGAAGGAAATGGATTCGAGCAGTTCGAAGGAAAGGCTGCCCGGCCGGAAATGCATGCCGGCCAGCTTGTCCATCAGGCGGCCGTCCTTTAGCCGCTGGGCCGAGATGTTGACGGACAGATGCGGGATGTCGAGGCCAAGGGCCTGCCAGCGGGTGGACTGGAAGAAGGCCTTGTCCAGCATGATCGCATCGAGATCGGCCGCGCGGTTGAGGCTTTCGGCGATATCGAGGAACTTGTCCGGGGCGAGGATGCCCAACTCGGGATGATCCCAGCGGGCGAGCGCCTCGACACCGACGATATCGAGCGTCAACGCGTCGAATTGCGGCTGGAAGAACGGCACAATCTGATCGTGTTCGAGCGCCGTCAGGAATTCGTCCGACGTGTTCTTGCGGCGCACCGCGGCCATGCGAAGTTCTTCGGAGAAGACTTCCATGCGGTTGCGGCCGCGCTTCTTCGCCTCATATAGGGCGATATCGGCATTGACGAGAAGCTGGCGTGGGTCTTCTGCGGCGGCCGTCTGGCAGGCGATGCCGGCGCTGCAGCCGATGCGGCATTTTTGGCCGTCGATCTCGATCGGCTTGGCGAGCGAGCGGACGATTGCAAGCGCCAGTTCGCGCGAGCGGCGCCAGGCCTGCGGGCCGCTGGTGACGACGACGAATTCGTCACCGCCGACGCGCGAGGCAAATTCGTCGTGGCCGATCAGCTTGAGCAGTCGTTCGGTCGTTTGTCTCAGCACCTCGTCGCCGGCTGCGTGGCCAAGCGTGTCGTTGACCTCCTTGAAGCGGTCGAGATCGACATGGATGAAAGCCAGGCGATGGTTGGCATCAGCGGTATTCTCGGCATCCATAAACTGGTCGAGGAAGCGGCGATTGGGCAAGCCCGTCAGCGCGTCGTGAAGCGACTGGTGTTCGAGGGTGCGGCGGGTGGCGCGCAACTGGTCGTTCTGTTGCTCGGCGCGCTGACGCGCATCGTTCAGTTCCGCCTGCAGCATCATGTCGTTGGTCACGTCCCAGTTCGCGCCGATGACCTTGATCGGACGACCGGGCGGGCGGTAAACGCGCCCATTGGCACGGATATGGCGGATTTCACCTCGCGGGGAAACAAGGCGGAACTGGGTGACGTAAGGAGAATCGTCATTGAGCGTCTCGCGGAAACCTGCCACTGCGGCCGCGGCATCGTCCGGATGTATGGCGTTTCTCCAGTCTTCATAGCCGAATGTCGAGCGATCCGGCGCGGCATCATACATTTCTCGCATGCGGCGGTCCCAGATCAGATTGCCGCTATCCGGGTCGTATTCCCATACGCCGATGCCGGATGCTTCCAGGGCCAATCCGAGGCGATGGGAAATCGATCCGAGCTCCTCCTCCCGTTGCTGCAGGGTAACGAGGGTGCGGTACCGCTGCTTCATCAACAGCCCCGCCCATATCATCGGAGCGACGATGCCGACGGCAATCAGCGCCGCATACAGGCGGAATATCGCGATTGAGGGCGGGGTCTCGACCCATCCACCCTTCGGAACGGCAGAGAGATACCAGGTGTCGTAACCGAGCTCGATGCGGGTGCGCACCGCGTCTTCGGAGAAGACGGCGGGGTTGCCGACAAAGACGTCCTTGGGCTGCGGAAGCGGGCGCCGGGATATGGCGATATCCAGAGGTTGGCGATTGGAATTGAGGTTGCTGTCGCGGTACAGGCGATCAGCATCTATGACCGAAGAAACTATGCCCCAAAAATGCCCGTTGGACAGTTTGAAGACGGGGTAGCGGACGAGCAGCCCGTAACCGCCCTGATCCAGCTTCACGGGGCCGGCGATCATGGTCTTACGGCGCTTGATGGCCTCCATGACCGAACCCGATTGCTTGGGATGCGCCGCATAGTCATGACCGATGAGCGACTTATTCTCTTCGAGGGGATGGACGAGCTTGACCACAAGATCAGGCGCGGCGACAACATTCCTCAACTGCGAGGGGACGGAAAATATTCGTTCCGATAGCGCGGCGAACTGCGGCTGGCTCATGTCCGGGCTTGCAGCGATGGCGGCAACCAGACCGTGGACGAGATTGACGTTGCCGTGGATCTGCGTCTCCAGCCTGGAGGATACCTGGGCAAGTCTTTCCGATGCGACAAGCCGCTGTTCGGACAGGAACTGTTCGTGCTGTTCGCGATCGGCCTGAACGACGCCAATGGTTACGGCCACCACAACCACGATGGCAGGCAGGAAATAGCTTATTCCGAACGACTGGGTCGCCGGTGCGCCGGGTGCTGCAGAAGACGTATAAAAGGCCATAGACTATTCCGATCGGATACTTGGCCATTTTTTCAGATAAGCTTTAAAATTATACTTTAGGAATAAGGTGTTGAAGAGGTTAAGCCTGAAGGCTGCCGGCGATCACCTCTGGTTGTTCAGTCAGTGTGCCGGTACAATTCGTGGACTAGACCCTGTCTCTACGCAGGCGCATAATTTGCTGGACGGGAGACCAAGCCATGCAGGGTGACGGCTACAATCAGTTCTGCCCCATCGCAAAGGCCTGCGAGCTGATCGAACCGCGGTGGACCTTGTTGCTGCTGTCGGAAATGTGGTCGGGATCGACCCATTTCAACGAGATCAGGCGCGGCGTACCGGGAATGTCGCCGACGCTGATGTCCAAGCGATTGAAGCAACTGGAGGAGAACGGCCTCGTCACCCGCTCGATCAACGGGCGGACCGGCGAAATCACCTATGTGACGACCGATATCGCCAATGAGCTTGCGCCGATCGTCAAGGAGCTCGGCCGCTGGGCGCACCGCAATGTCGACGCGGAGGTGACCCTCGAACATCTCGATGCGCGTCTGCTGATGTGGAACATGCGCCGCAAGGTCGATGCGACCGGACTGCCGAAGCGAAAGCGCAGCGTGATCGAATTCAGCTATCCGGAACTGCCGCGTGAGGAGCGCAATTACTGGATCGTCAGCAAGCCGGGGAGCCTGTCGATCTATGCCTGATCGACCCCGGCTATGACGTCGACCTCTATATTACCGCACAACTCAAGGCGATGACTGCGGCCTGGATGGGCCTGTCCGGTCTGAAGGCCGAGATCGATCGCGGTACGATTTCACTCGTCGGTGACCCCGATATCGCCGCGCGCATCGACACATGGATGGTGCGCAGCTCGTTTGCCGGCTGCTGAGTGCTCCAGTTTCTGTAGCAGGTCCGCTACACTTCCTGCACTGGAGAGACTGAGGTGCTTTCCTGCATTTTCCCTCCATGGCCCAAGATCAAGCGGGCCGATCATTCGAGTGGAGGGATTACAATGCAGAACACCAATCTCAACCCGTCCCGGGGTAATGCAGCTCCGCCTTTGCAGCCCGTGCCTTTCGGCGGCGTGGATTTTTCTGCCGTCAAGACACGGCAGCAGGGCGCCTGGGCTTCCGGAAACTATGCGGTGGTCGGCACGACGCTGCAGATCGTCGGCGAGCGGCTGTGTGAGGCGCTTGACCTGCGCGGCGGGCAAACGGTGCTGGATGTCGCTGCCGGAAACGGGAATGCAACGCTGGCTGCCGCGCGGCGCTGGTGCAGCGTGACGTCGACCGACTACGTGCCTGCCTTGCTGGAGCAGGGCAGACGCCGGGCTGAGGCGGAGGGGCTTACCGTTGATTTCCAGGTGGCGGACGCCGAAGCTCTGCCATTTTGCGATGAGGCGTTCGATGTCGTCGTTTCCACCTTCGGCGTGATGTTCACGCCCGACCAGCAAAAGGCGGCAGGAGAAATGCTGCGGGTCTGCAAGAGCGGCGGCCGCATCGGCATGGCAAACTGGACGCCCGACAGCTTCATCGGACAGCTGTTCAAAACGATCGGGCGTTACGTCCCGCCACCAGCCGGTGTGCAGCCGCCGTCCCTCTGGGGCACGCCTGCGCGGCTCGATGAGCTTTTGAACCGATGGCCGGTCTGGCAATCGAGGCACAGTCCTTCGTCTTCCGGTATCGCTCGCCCGAACACTGGGTCGACGTGTTCCGCAACTGGTACGGGCCGGTTCACAAAGCTTTCGGAGCGCTTGAGCCGGAGAAGCAGGCCGATCTACAAAGGGAGCTGCTCGATCTGATTTCGCGTTTCAATCACGCAAAGGACGGGACGATGGTGGTTCCGAGCGACTATCTCGAGGTGGTCGCGACCAAGCGTTGAGCCGCTTCCATATGCGAATAAGTGCCGCGATAAAGCCTGTTTCATTGCGGCACATCGTTCGATCGCCGTTTCAGCCTGACTTAACCGCCATGACGATTTAGGTGTATCAAAATCGGATTATGTCTCGGTTTGTTGCATTCTCGCCCCATTCCGGCCGCATGTTCCCAGCGGGAGAAAATCTGGAGGAGACCACGCAACAGGAGCGATTTCGATGACGAATTCCATTTTGAATGCGTTAGGCCAACCCCTTTATTATAGTGGCACATCAACGGCCTGGCTCTCGGCGACGGGATCCGGACCGACGCTGAACGGCACTGCCGGCAATGATTCCATCTGGGGTGACGGCGCCGTCAATGTGACCATGGCCGGCGGAACCGGCGACGATATCTACTACCTCTATTCCAGCATCAACCGTGCCGTAGAGTCATCCGGGGCAGGGGTCGATACGATCGATACCTGGATGAGCTACACCCTGCCGGAGAATTTCGAAAATCTCAGGGTGACCGGCGACGGTCGCTATGCCTTCGGCAATTCCATCGACAATATTATTACCGGCGGCTCTGGAAGTCAGACCATCGACGGCGGTGCCGGCAATGATGTGCTGATCGGCGGCGGCGGTGCCGATACATTCATCTTCACCGGCGGCAACGGCACGGATCTTATCCGGGATTTCGGCGCGGATGACACGATCCGCCTGAATGGCTACGGCGCCACGACCTTCGACCAGCTGATCAGCGGATCGACGCAGAAAGGCAGCGACCTCTGGCTCAATTTCGACAATGGGGAGAGCATTGTTCTTGCCAACACGACGAAGGACGATCTGAGCGCAGATCAATTCGATCTGAACCTGGACCGCTCCAACCTCACCCAGACCTTCAATGACGACTTCAATTCACTTTCGCTCAACAACGGTGAAGGCGGCACATGGGAAGCGAAATACTGGTGGGCGCCGGATAAAGGAGCCTCGCTCCATACCAATGGCGAGTATCAATGGTACATCAATCCGGAATACGGCCCGACCGCATCGGCTAATCCATTCTCGATCTCGAACGGTGTGCTGACGATCCGGGCGGAGCAGACACCAGACGAGCTTTCCTACCATGTCGAAGGCTACGACTACACGTCGGGGATGCTGACGACGCATGCAAGCTTTGCCCAGACCTACGGCTATTTCGAGATCCGCGCCGACATGCCGGAGGAACAGGGCGCGTGGCCTGCATTCTGGTTGTTGCCGGAAGATGGCTCCTGGCCGCCGGAACTCGACGTGATCGAGATGCGTGGGCAAAATCCGAATTCGCTGATCCTCTCGGCGCATTCGAACGAGACGGGTGAGAAGACTTCCGTCATCCAGGATGTCAGCGTGGCAAGCACCGAAGGTTTTCACACCTATGGGCTGCTCTGGGACGAAGAACATATCACCTGGTATTTCGACGACGTCGCCGTTGCGCAGACGGATACGCCATCGGACATGCATGACCCGATGTACATGATCGTCAACCTTGCGGTCGGCGGCATGGCGGGGAAGCCGGCAGACGGTCTGCCAAATGGCTCGGAGCTGAAGGTGGACTACATCCGCGCCTATTCGCTGGACGATATGGAGCAGGCAACAGCCAGCTCTGCTACCCACCATGACGGAATGCTTTCCTAGATAGCCTTGAGATCACGCGACCCTGTTGCGTGATCTCTTCAACGCATGGATGAGCGATAGGCGTGACCCGCCGAACGCTTTCGACCTTCGCCGACTTGCAAGAACTCTCTCGGTTTGATCTGACGAACGGACAGTTCGCGCAATCTGTCCCCGAGTCATCCATGCTCAAAGATTTCTCCCCTCTGCCCTCACCATGGGGCTGCTGACGGCTTTCGTCGGTTTCATCAGTTCCTTTGCCGTCATCCTGCAGGGATTGCAGGCCATGGGGGCGACGGGTGCGGAACAGGCGAGCGCGCTTCTGGCGCTTTCGCTCGCGCAGGCCGTTCTGGCGATCTACTTCTCGCTCCGGCTTCGCATGCCGATCATGATGGCGTGGTCAACGCCCGGCGGCGCGCTCTTGGCCGCGACCGGTGCCATACAGGGCGGCTTTCCGGCGGCGGTCGGCGCCTTCGTCATCTGCGGCGTGCTGATCACGCTGTCGGGACTGTTTCACCCGCTCGGCCGGGCGATCCGGCTGATCCCGACCGCGCTTGCCAATGCCATGCTTGCCGGCATTCTTCTCGGTCTCTGCCTTGCGCCGGTCAAGGCTGTCGCCTTCGATGCGGCACTCGGCCTGCCGATCGTGCTGGCCTGGATGGTGGTTGTTTCGCGCTGGCGGCTCTGGGCCGTGCCGGCTGCGCTCGGGGCCTTCGTGCTGGTGCTCATCTTCGGCGTCGACCTGCCGGATAATGCCTTCGCGCGGATCGGCGAGGCGATCCACCCGGATCTGATCGCCGTCATGCCTGTCTTCACCTGGCATGGTGTCGTTTCGGTCGCTCTGCCGCTGTTCATCGTCACCATGGCGTCGCAGAACATTCCGGGCATCGCCATCCTCAAGGCGCATCACTACGAGCCGGAGCCCGGGCCGCTGTTTGCCTCGACCGGCGTGTTTTCGACCATCTGCGCCTTTTTCGGCGCCCTGCCGGTCAACATGGCTGCGATCACGGCGGCGATGTGCGCCAGCGAAGATGCCCACCCCGATCCCGCCAGACGTTATTGGGCGGCGGTCGTCGGCGGTGCTGCCTACATCGTGCTCGGCCTGATCGCGGGCGGCATCATCGCCTTCGTCTCGATGGCGCCACCGATTCTCCTGCAAGCTGTCGCCGGTCTCGGTCTGATCGGTGCCTTTTCGAATGCGGCCTTTGCGGCATGGCGTGATCCAGAAACGCGCGAGGCTGCCGTGATCACCTTCCTCGTCACGGCATCCGGCGCCACGTTTGCCGGTATTTCCGGTGCGTTCTGGGGCCTCGTGGCTGGCGGCGTGATGATGGGGTTGGCACGCGTGATGCGCAAGAAGGCCTGAGGCAAACCGTACCGCAACGGCGAAAGCGGTTCTTGCCACTTTCATTCGCGGCAGTTATACATCCCGACATGACCATGACAGGCGCGATCATGTCCGACCGTTTTGCCGCCCGCAGCATCGCTGCCGGGGCGACGGTTTTCGCGCCTCTCTCGCTTCTTAGCCTCGACCTTACACTCGGTTGCCGGGTCCGTTGAGGAGCGCCCGGCGGCCGACAAAGCCCGCCGGCGTAAGAGCTCCTCGCAAGAAATCCTAATTTAAGCTGAGATTAGCCCGACAGGGCGCCATCCGTTCGTTACAGGCCGCGCTTAAGACGCGAAGCCCGGGGATGGCAGGACGAGGACGAAGACATGGACACCAAGATTTCCACATCCAAGGGCATGGCCGACGCTGCGGTGAAGTACCGGGCCTATCCCGCCATCAATATTCCCGACCGCACATGGCCGTCGAAGATCATCGAAAAGGCGCCGATCTGGTGTTCCGTCGATCTGCGTGACGGCAACCAGTCGCTGGTCAACCCGATGGGCCATGATCGCAAAGCGCGCATGTTCAAGCTGTTGCTCGACATGGGCTTCAAGGAAATCGAGATCGGCTTCCCTCCGCCTCGCAGACCGATTTCGACTTCGCCCGCTGGTGTGTGGAAGAGGGCGGTGTGCCGGATGACGTGTCGCTGCAGGTTCTGGTTCAGTGCCGGCCGGAACTGATCACCCGCACGTTCGAGGCGCTGGAAGGCGCCAAGCACCCGATCATCCACTTCTACAATTCGACATCGGAGCTGCAGCGCCGCGTCGTGTTCGGCAAGGATGTTCACGGCATCAAGCAGATTGCCGTCGATGCGGCGAAGATGATCATGGACATGGCCGTAAAGGCGGGCGGCGACTATCGCTTCGAATATTCGCCGGAAAGTTTCACCGGCACAGAGCTGGAAGTGGCGCTGGAGATCTGCAACGCAGTGATCGCCGAAGTGAAGCCGACGCCGGAGAACAAGCTGATCCTCAACCTGCCGTCGACCGTCGAGATGGCGACGCCGAACATCTATGCCGACCAGATCGAGTGGATGTGCCGCAATATCGACAAAAGAGACAGCGTCATCATCTCCGTTCATCCGCATAACGACCGCGGGACGGGCATCGCCGCGACCGAGCTGGCGCTGATGGCCGGTGCCGACCGCGTCGAAGGCACGCTGTTCGGCAATGGCGAGCGCACCGGCAATGTCGATGTCGTGACCCTGGCGCTCAATATGTACACCCAGGGCGTCGATCCGGAACTGGATTGCTCAGACATCGAGCGGATCAAGGAAGTCTACGAATATTCCAACGAGATGGTGATCCCCGAGCGCCATCCTTACGTCGGTGAGCTGGTCTATACGGCCTTCTCCGGTTCGCACCAGGATGCGATCAACAAGGGCATGAAGGCGATCAAGGTCGCCAACCATCCGGTCTGGGAAGTGCCCTATCTGCCGATCGACCCGCGTGATGTCGGCCGTTCCTACGAGGCGATCATCCGCATCAATTCGCAATCGGGCAAGGGCGGCATCGCCTATATCCTGCAGCAGGACTATGGGTTGAACCTGCCGCGCAACCTGCAGGTGGAGTTCCGCGAGGATATCCAGCGGATCACCGATGAGGAAGGCAAGGAGGTCGGCTCCAAGCGCATCTACGAGCGCTTCATGGAGCGCTATGTCGAGCAGCCGGACGCGCGGTTGAAATTCGTCGATCACCACACCTATCCGTCGGAGCCGAACCACAAGGGCATCCGCGTCGTCGCAGCCGAGATCACCGATGGCGGTGAGACGAAGCGGATCGAGGGCAGGGGCACAGGCCCGATCGACGGGTTCATCAATGCGCTGTCGACCTATCTCGGCATCGACCTGTCGGTGAACGACTATTCCGAGCATTCGCTGCAACATGGCTCCAACGCATCGGCGATCGCCTATGTCGAGATGGAGCATCCGGGCGGAAAGCTTTTCGGTGCGGGCGTCAACAAAAACATCGTCACCGCCTCGCTGGAAGCGATCGTCTCTGCCGCGAACCGGGTTCTGGAAGAGCGCAGCCGCTAAGGTTTGAGTGTGGCTAAAACGAAAGCCGCATCGGGTTCGATGCGGCTTTTGTCGTTTTGGATTATCGCGTGCGTTCGATCTTCCGGATCAGATCAGCCCGGCGGCCTTGGCGGCAATCTCATCCAGGTCTGCGGCAGAAGAGGGGCCGACCACGACATAGGTCGCCATCGGCGTGCTCCAGGACACAAGTCCGGTATCAATGCGGATGTCTTCGGCCGGCTTGAGGTTTCCGGGCGCGACTTGGAGAAAGTCAGCGCGATGATGTCGCTGCCGACATCGGCGTCTGTGCGGCGGTATAGCAGGATGCCGGTCGGCGTATTGTCGGCCGCGATCATGCGGGCGCCCAAGAAAGTCAGGCCGCTATCGCCTAGATCGGGGATGCGGAAGGTTACGCCGGTGCCGGTCGTCAGCCATTGCAGGATATCGGCCGGCCGATCGGCGCCGATCTCGACGAGGCGATTATCCTGACGCGCGTAGAGCCTGTAGTGGGCGACGATGTCATCAAACCAGTCACGCGTGGCCGCGGCGTTGCTTTGCGCGAGTTGCGGCGAGGCGACGCCAAGCGGCTGCATGCCCATCATGTAGCCGATGCCGCCGCCGAGGATCAGTGTCAGCGTACAGGCGGCAAGTGTTGCGGGTGCCGACATCTTGAATGCCATGCTGGGCCGCGGCGAGCCGGGAAGGCGGATTGCCTTGCGGGGCAGCGGCGCATTCTTGATGCCGCGCACCAGATCAAGCGGAACGGGCTCCTTCAGCATGTCGTCGAACAGGCGGCGGCCGAGATCGCCGCCGCGCTTCAGGCCATCATGCAGGCTCCGCGCTTCGGGATCGTTGACCAGAAGCGCTTCCATGTCCTGCTTCTCGTTGTCGGAGATTTGGCCGTCGACAAAGGACGACAGGCTCCTTTCCAGCGCTGACGGCTCGACGCTCGCAATTGTCATGCCCGCCTCTCCATCGGTTCGGGAGGCAGCGAGGCAAGGTGCAAGCGGGCAGCGCAGAGCCGGGAGGCAAAGGTATCTGACGGGATGCCGAGGATGGACGCCGCTTCGGCATAATCGAAACGCTCCACATCGGCGAGAAGCAGCGTGCTGGCGAGGCCTTCCGGCAGACAGAGAAGAGTTCTGCCCGCTATGCCTTGAATATCGTTTGAAGAGGCATTTACGCTATTCGCCTCCTGATCACCGCGCTTTTTTGCCTGATCGCTCCATGTCGTGCGGATCAGGCTGAACAACCAGCTCTCGATCCTTCCCTTGCCCTTCCAGTGATGGCTCTTCTGGATCGCGTGCGCGCAGACATCCTGCACCAATGCATCTGCCATCGAGGCATCACTGGTGAGCGTCAAGGCAAAACGCCTGAGCTGCGGCAGGAGGGCCACGAGATCGCGGCGGATGTCATTGGAGGTGGCGGATGCGGTCATGAATGCGCTGGTGGCCTTTTCGCCATTCGATCGATTGCTTGCGAGATCTAGCTATGAATCGATTGTGACGATTATGCAACAAGCTTCTCTTAAACTTGTAGTGTTCTGGCGGCTTCCTCCACCGGGATTTGTTCCGGCACATGGCCGTAGAACAACCGGCTCTCGTCGAGCTGCACGTGATCGCCGGCCTCGGTCAGCGCATATCGCTCGCACAGAAGGTTCCAGGCGCCGGGCTCTCCCGACAAAGTGAAGAGGTTATAAGCCGCGCGCGGTTTATGGCCACCGGGTCCCTGGGAGGCGGAAGCGATGCCGACGACGGGCACCGGATCACCATGAGTTTTCAGCTGGTAGACTGTGTTAAGATGGGTGTGGCCATGCAGAACGAGTTCCGCGCCGCCGGTAGAGATCGCTGCCGCGAAACGCCTGATCCCGATCATGCGCTTGTGGGATGCAGCCGCGCCATGAATCGGCGGGTGGTGGATGAGGACGACGCGGAAAAGGCCTTCTTCGCCGGCCTTCCTCAGCAGGTTGACCGTCTCGCGCGCTTGCCTGGGGCTGTAAAAGCCGGAGGCGGAGAAGGGCGGAGTGGCATTGGAGGTGGAGCAACCGATGATCGCCAGCGGCCCGCGGCGGCGTAGCGTCGGGAAGATATGGTCTTCTTCCGACCAGTGCTGGGAATCGTCGTCGCTCGCAATATAGGGATACCAAGCCTCGACGGACTTATCGTGGGCACCGGGCACGTAAGCGTCGTGATTGCCGGGCACCACCGTCATCGTCTCCGGCGTGCCGATCGTATCCAGCCATTCGCGCGCCAGCCGTGTCTCGATCTTCGTCGCCAAATTGACCAGATCGCCGGTGATGACGAGCTGGTCCGGATGGCGGCTCTTCAGGTCGCTCAGGATGAGGTCGAGCGTATTGACGAAGAGATGCTTGCGCCTGTTTCGATGCCAGTTCACGAAGCCGGTTATGCGCTTCGACATCAGTTCGCGAAGCGTAAGGTTCGGGAGAGGCCCCAGGTGGATATCGGAAATATGGGCGAATTTGAACATGACCCAGACATAACGCACGAAATGGAAATTCGTTATGAAATTTGCGCGAGCGATGTGGAGGTCATATGAGCAGCGCTGGAATACCTGAGATCGGCAGCTGGCGTACCCGCATAATCGTGTGGCTGATGCACCGCGTTTTCTTCTTCACGCGCGGTATGACCGTGGGCGTCAGGGCCGCCTGTTTCGATGCCGAAGGCCGTATTTTCCTGGTGCGCCATACCTATGTTCCAGGCTGGTACATGCCGGGTGGCGGGATGGAGCGGGGCGAGACGGCGCTTGGAGCTCTGCACAAGGAGTTGCGGGAGGAGGGCAATCTTGTCGTCAGGGGCGAGCCGCAGCTCTTTCACGTCTACTACAATCGCAAGGCCAGCAAGCGCGACCATGTGCTTTTCTATCGCGTCGACGTGGAGCAGACGGCGCCGCGTGCGCCGAACATGGAGATCGCCGAGAGCGGTTTTTATTCGCTGGAGGCTCTGCCCGACGGCGTGACAGACGCGACGCTTCGCCGGTTGCAGGAACTGAGCGGCAAAGCGGAGCGATCTGACTATTGGTGAGCGGGCGATGCCTCAGGTCTGAGCCAACCCCTCGCGCCCATGCGCGGCATTCAGGTCAAGCGCCGGGCCTACCGGCACGATGCCGGTCGGATTGATGGTCTTGTGGCTCTCGTAATAGTGATGCTTGATGTGGAAGAGATTGCAGGTCTCGGCCACGCCCGGCTGCTGGTAGAGGTCGCGCAAATAGCCCGACAGGTTGGGATAGTCGGCGATGCGGCGGATGTTGCATTTGAAGTGGCCGACATAAACGGGATCGAAGCGCAGCAGCGTGGTGAAAAGCCGCCAGTCGGCCTCGGTCAGCTGGTCGCCGAAGAGATAGCGGCTCGTCTCCAGCCGCTGGTCCAGCATGTCGAGTGTCTCGAACAACGCGGTGACGGCCTCTTCATAGGCGTCCTGTGTCGTCGCGAAGCCTGATTTGTAGACACCGTTATTGACCCGGTCGTAGACGATGGCATTCAGGTCGTCGATCTCGCTTCGCAGCTCGGCGGGATAGAGGTCGAGATCCGATCCCGTCAGCCCGTCAAAGGCGCTGTTCATCATGCGGATGATCTCGGCGCTTTCGTTGGAGACGATCGTGTTCTGCTGCTTGTCCCACAGGACAGGCACGGTAACGCGGCCCGAATAGCTGTGATCAGCCTTGAGATAGACCTGATAGAGGTAGTCGGAACCGAACAGGTCGTCGCCTGTGGCGCCGTCGCGTTTCCTGAATTCCCAGCCGTTCTCCAGCATCAGGTAGTCGACGACCGAAACGGAGATCAGGCCCTCGAGTTTCTTCAGCTTGCGGAAGATCAGCGTGCGATGCGCCCAGGGGCAGGCGAGGGAAACATAGAGATGATAGCGACCGGGTTCCGCCTTGAAGCCGGGCTTTCCCGTCGGGCCTGCGGAACCGTCGGGCGTGATCCAATTGCGGAACTGTGATTCCGTCCGCTTGAAATGTCCCTTGGTCGCCTTGGTGTCGTACCAGACGTCCTGCCACTTGCCTTCGACGAGCATGCCCATAGCGCTCTCCTTATCCTTCGTTTCCCGATACATACGGCGCTTGCGGCAGATGGCGAGACGCGATTTTGCGAACGATGTGTTTTTGCATTGGACGGACAAAAGAAATACTGCTAGTTCGCTTTTCACACTTTTTCGGGAACACGCACTCTCATGACCGAAGTACGGGCACTGCGACGACGCTGAAGATCGACCACGACGCCACAAGAGGCGTCATCGATTTCGCTTGTCCTGTCCGCTCCTTTATCTACGGCTTCGGTTCACCATGTCCCTGCACCTTCTCAGCATCCAGTCGCTCGCAAAACACGATCTCGTCTATCTGACCGAGGACGCGTCTCATGATGAAGTCATCGAACTGATCAACGAAGAAGCCTTCGGTCCCGGCCGGCATGTCAGGGCCGCAGCCCGCATCCGCGAGCAGGGGCCGCATGACCGGTCGCTGTCCTTTGTCTGCACCGATGACGGCGAGACGATCGCTTCCGTGCGGATGACGCCGGTGCTGGCGGGTTCCGTAAGAGGCCACATGCTCGGCCCGCTTGCCGTCAGGCCCTCGCACAAGAACCGCGGTATAGGCCGGGAACTGGTGCGGATTGCCATCGAGGCCGCGCGGCGCAAGGGTTCGGAAGGCGTGATCCTGATCGGTGACCCGCCCTATTACATGCCGCTCGGCTTCGAAAAGGTCTCTTACGATGCGCTGAAGTTCCCCGGTCCGGTCGATCCGGCACGAGTTCTGGTCGTACCGTTGGTCGAGGGCGTGCATGACGGCCTGAAGGGCGTCATCGGCTGGCGCGAATAAATTAAATCGATTATGCCTACCCTTGGCTGGTGGCGAGAGCCGAACTGAACTCAGGGGTGAGGGCGGGCATGAAATACATCACTGTCGACGAAGCGCTGGATCGTGCCGGCGCCGGGCGGTATCAGCGTCGGCTGATTGCGATTTTCGGGCTCGTCTGGGCCGCCGACGCGATGCAGGTGCTGGCGGTCGGTTTTACCGCGGCGTCGATCGCGGCGACCTTCGGCCTGACTATCCCGCAGGCCCTGCAGACGGGAACGGTATTCTTCCTCGGCATGCTGATCGGCGCGGTTGCCTTCGGACGGCTTGCCGACCGGATCGGCCGACGCTCGGTGCTGATCATCACCGTATCCTGCGACGCGCTCTTCGGAACGCTGTCGATCTTTGCGCCTGACTTCACCATTCTCTTGATCCTCAGGCTGTTTACCGGCATGGCGGTCGGCGGCACTCTGCCGGTCGACTATGCGATGATGTCGGAATTCCTTCCGGCGAAGAACCGCGGCCGCTGGCTGGTGGCGCTGGAAGGTTTCTGGGCAATCGGCACTCTGATCGTTGCCCTGACGGCCTGGATCGCCAACGTTGCCGGGATCACCGACGCGTGGCGGGTTATCTTCGCCGTCACGGCCCTGCCGGCTATCCTTGGTATAGGCATGCGCGTGCTCATCCCCGAATCGCCGATTTATCTGTTGCGCACGGGTAAGACGCATGAGGCGCGCGAGGTGGTGAACCGGATCGTGGCCGTCAATACCGGCAAGGAGCTCGCGCTGTCGGAGGAACTGGTTCTGCCGCCGGCGGAGGCGCGGGTCGGCATATTCGCGCCGGCGCTGCGGCGAACGAGCGTGATGATCCTTGCTGTCTGGTTCCTGGTCTCAGTCTCCTATTACGGGGTCTTCACCTGGATGCCGGCGAGGCTTGCCAGCGAAGGCTTCGGCTTCGTGCGCGGCTACGGCTTCCTTGTCCTCGTAGCTCTGGCTCAGCTGCCGGGCTATGCGCTTGCCGCCTATGGTGTGGAGAAATGGGGCCGCAAGCCGACACTGACCGGCTTCTGCCTGCTTTCCGCCGTCGGATGCCTGCTCTTCGTGCTGGCGTCAGGCGCGGTGATGATCGGAACGTCGCTGCTGCTGATGAGCTTTGCGCTTCTCGGCACCTGGGGGCGCTCTACGCCTATACGCCGGAGCTCTATCCCACGACGTCGCGCGCAACCGGCATGGGCGCTGCAGGCGCCATGGCCCGGCTCGGCGGGCTGATCGCGCCTTCGGCCATGGTCTATATCGTTGCCCACGGCTTCGGCCTGACGATCGGCATCTTCGCCGCATTGCTTTTGGTTGCGGCGATCGCTTCGCTGATGATCCGTGTCGAGACGAGGGACGCTTCGCTGTCGTGACGCGCTCTAGAAGCGTTTGGCGAGCCATGTGATGACA
The DNA here is from genome assembly GCF_030323265.1 of Terrirhizobium terrae. Taxonomy (GTDB): domain Bacteria; phylum Pseudomonadota; class Alphaproteobacteria; order Rhizobiales; family Rhizobiaceae; genus Neorhizobium. The sequence continues at coordinate 4,147,302 of NZ_CP104992.1, read as the reverse complement.
TGGCCGCCCGCGAGCGCGTCGAGCCTGCCGATCTCTGCGTAGCCGAGCTTGAGATAGAGTTTCAGCGCCGCCGGGTTCATCGTGTCTATATAGGCGCCGATGCAGCCGCGTTGGCGGGCCTCGTCTTCGGCCATGGCGAGCATGCGGGCGGCAAGGCCTTGGCCACGCAGTTCTTCCGGGATGTAGAGCATCGAGACATAGAGCCATCCGCGGCCTGTATAGCCGACGAGGCCTCCAGTGATTTCGCCCTCATCGCCGTAAAGAGGGATGGTCAGTTCGCGGCGATCGCTCTCGCCGAAAGAGGCGGTATTGAATGACTTCAACCGATCGAGAATGACCGCTTCCTTTGAAGGAGCAATTCCCTCCGTCACTTTAAGCTCGGATTCCATGCCTCTGGATTTCCTCCCGTTTTCAGGGGAGTTGTAGCTCAGAGCGCCTTCCGGAGAAAGCTGCGGGTGCGGTCGCCGACGAAGGCGGGCAGTTCGCCGAAGATCTCGTATCCCTGCCGCTGATAGGCCTTGAGGGCCTGCGGGTTGAACGTGTCGATCCAGGCACCGCGGCAGCCGCGATGGCGGGCTTCGGCCTCTGCCTCATCCAGCAGTCTGGCGGCCATGCCGTGTCCGCGCAGCTGTTCGGGAATGAACAGCAATTGCGTGAACAGCCAGCCCCAGGACGTGTAGCCCGACAGGCCGCCGATCACCTGTCCGCCTTCGTCGCGGATCAGGACCGCCAGCGGGATGCGGTCGGCGGGACCGACCTCGGCTTCGTTATAGGCGGTGAGGCCCTTGAGGATGACGTCCAGATCCTCGCCGGTTGGCGCGGACGTGAGCTCGATCGTGGCCACGGGTCAGCGACCCTCGCGCCACCACATGGCGGCGACGGCGAAGAGCAGGGCCGAGAGGCCCGCAAAGCCGGCGAACAGCGGCAGGCTGTTGATGCCGCGCAGCACGGATTCATCGGTCATGCGCACGACCATGCGGCTCGGGTCGCTGATGCGCACCTCGCCGCGCACCGGCAGGATATCGGGCAAAGTGATGCCGTCGCTGGATGCGACGCGGGTGACGAGGCCACGGGTTTCGTCGGCATAGGGTTTCAGCGTCTCTTCGGTCGAGATCATTGCCTTGAATTCCGGTGCATCGACGGCGCCGACATGGACGAGCGTGGTGAAATCGCCGTTCGACACCTGGAAGAGGCCGACCTCATCCATGCGCCGCTCGAAGCGGTACTGGCCGGGGCCGGCTTCGGCCATCGGGATGGTCTCGGTGCGCCCGGACGGGAAACGGACTGTCGCGGGACCCGGATCGTCGCCGATCGTCTGGCGCGTCGCCTCGAGCGTGCGGCCGGAGGAGCGGGCGGTCAGCGCCTCCTCCTCGAGTTCCGGTTCTTTCATCAGCCAGTGGGCGATGCGGCGATAGAGCGCCACATGCGGGCCGCCTCCTTCGAAGCCGCGGGCCCAGAGCCAGCCCTGGTCGGAGAGCAGCATGGCGACGCGGCCTTCGCCCTGGCGGTTCAGCACGAGGAGAGGACGGTTGCCGTCGCCTTCCATCACCGTCTGGCCCTGCGGCTGGTCGACATCGATGGTGCGGAACCAGCGGCCCCAGGCGGGCGGGGTGGAATTGGAGCCGTCGAGGCCGCGGGTCACCGGATGCTTCTGGCCGGCTGCCGAAAGGTGCGGATAGAAGCCGGCATTGTGGACTTCACCGGTCGGGGAGGCGGGGAGTACCTGTTCCAGCGGCGTCAGCGCGATCGAATCCTCGCTCGCATGTTCCGGGCCCGCCGCGATCAGCAGCGCGCCGCCGTTCTGCACATATTGGGAGATGTAGTCGTAATAGAGGATCGGCAGGACGCCGCGATGCTTGTAGCGGTCGAAGATGATCAGGTCGAAATCCTTGATCTTCTCGACGAAGAGTTCACGGGTCGGGAAGGCGATCAGCGACAGTTCGTCGATCGGCGTGCCGTCCTGCTTTTCCGGCGGACGCAGGATGGTGAAGTGGACCAGATCGACCGAGGCATCGGACTTCAAGAGGTTACGCCAGGCGCGCTCACCTGCGTGCGGTTCGCCCGAGACGAGCAGCACGCGCAGGTTCTGGCGGATGCCGTCGATCACATGGACAGCGCGGTTGTTTGCCGTCGTCACTTCGCCCGGCAGTTCGTCGACGGAAAATTCCATCACGTTATTGCCGGCGCGGGGCACGGTGAAGGGGAAGGGCGTATCGGTGCCGGGCGTGGCGCGGAAGGTCGCGGTCTGTTCGCCGTTCATGCGCACCGTCACCTGGGCCGGCGCATTATTGGAGCGGCCGTCGTCGACAACCCGAAGCGTCAGTTCCTGCTCCTCGTTGACGATGCCGAAGCGCGGGGCGCGGACCACTTCGACGCGGCGGTCGAACTCGTCCGGCTGGCCGGTGATCAGGCCGTGGACGGGGGCATTGAAGCCGAGATCCTGATTGGTGCCGGGCATGTCGTGGATCTGGCCGTCGGTAACGAAGACGGCGGCACCGAGACGGGCAGGCGGAACGTCGGAGATCGCGGCACGGAGCGCGGTGTACAGCCTCGTCGAGGGCGTGTCGCTATCCGGGTCGTCATTGACCTCGACGATGCGCGTCTCGATGCGGGGATAGCGCGAGAAGCGATCCCTCAGTTCGGCCAGCGCCTCATCCGTCTGGCGCTTGCGTTCCTCGGTCTGCTGGCTCTGGGAGCGGTCGACGATGACTGGTACGATGGTCGAGAGCGGCTCGCGGTCTTCCTGCAGCAGCGTCGGATTGGCGAGTGCCAGAAGCAGGGCGGCGAGGGCGAGCGTGCGCAGGCTCGCGCCACGAATGCCACGCCAAAAAGCCATGGCGCAGAGAATGAGCGCGAAGGCGCCGAGACCGATCAGCACAGGCCAGGGGAAGAAGGGCGCGAATTCAAGTGTCATCGTCGTTCTCCCTTACTGGCCTAGCCGTTCGAGCAGGGCAGGGACATGCACCTGGTCGGCTTTATAGTTGCCGGTCAGCATGTACATCATGATGTTGACCCCGGCGCGGTAGGCATATTCCCGCTGCATGTCGTCCGGCGGTACGGTCGGCAGGACAGGCGCGCCCTGTGCATCGACGGCCCAGGCGCCGGCCATGTCGTTGCCGGTGATCATGATCGGCGAGACGCCGTCGCCGCCGGAAGACACCTGGTTTGCGCTGTTGCGTCCGTCCTGCCGTGCCTCGACCCAGAGCGGGCTGCCGGTATAGCGGCCGGGGAAGTTGGTCAGTAGGTAGAAAGAACGCGCGAGAACGTGGTTTTCCGGCACGGGCTCCAGAGGCGGAATGTCGATGTTGGCGAGGATTTCCTGCAGCCGCTCGCCGTTCGGAGATGTGCCGCCATCAAGCGAGGACACCTGATCGCGCGTATCGAACAACACGGTACCGCCATTGCGCATATAGGCGTCGATACGGGAGATCGCGGCCTGCGAGGGCATCGGTGCGTTGGCGGAAATCGGCCAGTAGATGATCGGGTAAAAGGACAGTTCGTCTTTGGTGATGTCGAGGCCGACGGGCGCGCCGGGCTCCAGCGTCGTGCGATAGGTCAGGAACTGCGACAGGCCGTCGAGCCCCTGTTCGGAGACGCTATCCACATCCGCCTCGCCGGTGACGACATAGGCGAGATGGGTCGTGTCGAGATGTTCGAGGATCTGCTCGTCGCCGGCCTTCGCACCGCTGCCCTCCGGCATTTCCTGGGCGGAAACCGGGTTCGGCTGCATGGCGAAGAGGCCGAAGGCCAGCGCTGCGATAGCGGCCGCAGTGGCTGCATCGGAGCTGCGGCGTGGGCCTTTCGGCCTGCGGGAAAAGGCACCATTCATGAAGAGCACGATCAGGCTGTCGAGGATAAGCATGGCGAAGGCTGCGGCAAACAGCGAAGGACGCAGCGACACGGCTTCACCACCGGCGAGCCCTTCGCGGACGACGGGGCGACCGATCGCGGCGGGATCGAAGGCGGCGAGCACCGTTCCCGGGGCTAAAAGGTTTACGGCCGAGAAGCCGTCCTCGGTGCCGTAAAGGCCGGGCGGATGGTCGAAATTGGCGGATGGCGTCTGGCCGGCGGCGATGGTGATCGGGCGGGCACCGCCCGTTTCCGTCGTCAGCAGGCCGTCAGCCGTCAGCAGGCGATAAGGCGGAAGGGTCGCTGCCGCGTTATCCGAGCCGGCAGACGAAGTGGTCGCACCGCCGGCGCGGGCGAGCTGGACCACGCGGCGCAGCATTTCGACGAAATTGCCCGATAGGGGCAGGTTGGACCATGTCGCCTCGGCGCTCGTATGGAAGAGGACGAGACGGCCGGCTTCGACTTCGCGGGTCGTGACCAGCGGCGTGCCATCGGCAAGGCTTGCCCAGGTGCGCTCGGCAAGGTCCGGCGTCGGTTCGGCGAGGACCTGGCGGGTGACGGTGATGTCGGCGGCGCGCGGCATGCCGGCGAAGGGACCGAATTTCGGGAAGTCCGCCAGAACCTGCGGCTCTGACCAGGACATGGCGCCGCCAAGCGCGCGCTCGCCCTGGCGCAACCGCACCGGCACGAGCGGATCGTCGGCAGGGGCGGCGGCAAGGCGTGGGCCGGCGAAGCGGATCAGCGTGCCGCCGCGTGAAATCCATTGCTGTAGAGGAGCGTAGGTCTCCGCCGGCAGGCGCCCGACATCGGCCATGATGATCGCGGACGGGTTGTTTTCGAGAATCTGCGGGATGGACACCGCGAGATCGGCCGTATTCGGCTGGATGACGTCGGCATAGGGCGAGAGCGCGCGGCTGATGTAGTAGAGCGGCTGGAGCAGCGGTTGGAAATCGCTGCCGCTCTCGCCGGCTATCAGAGCGATGCGGCGGCGCTTGAAGCCGTCGTCTAGCAGATGGGTGGCGCCGGCCGTAGCGACACCTTCGACACTCAGGCGGGCGAAATCGTTGCGCAGCTCAAAGGGGCGGAGATTTCCGCCGTGGCGGTACCGGAGCCGGCGGCGAAATCCATCGTGCCCGAGGCGAGCGCGCGGCCCTGCTGATCCAGCGCGTTGACGGTGACCTGTTGCGGCGCACCGGTCTCAAGTCGGGTGGCGGTGACAGCCATGGAGGCGGAATTGTTGGTGGCGCTGGTCAGCGCGATCGAGCCACGGCCGTCGCCTTCGTAGAGGCGGACTTCGCCGGGAGACAGGCCAGCGAGCGTCGTCATTGCCTCTTCGTCGCCGCCGGCAGCGATGCCATCGGAAATCATCGCGACGGTGCCGGGCTGGTTGCCGTTCAGTGACTCCTGCAAGGCGCGGGCGGCGCGCAGGCGGTCAGGCACGAGCGGCCTCGGCTCGGCTGCGGCGAGCTTGTCACGCGCGGCGGCGGCGGTTCCCGCGACCGGCTCGTTGGTCGCTTCGGCAGTGAAGATGACCGAAACCGGCACGTCGGAGCTCTCGGCCTCGTCGATCAGCATGTTGGCCGTCTCGATGCGGCGCTCCCAGTCGACGGCGCTCGACCAGCCATTGTCGATCACAAGCGCGAGCGGACCGCCGGAATTGAGCGAGCTTGCGCGCGGATTGAGGACCGGATCGGCGATCGCCAGGATGACGGCGGCGGCAAGCAGCATGCGCAGCAGTGTCAGCCACCAGGGGCTTTGGGCCGGCGTTTCCTCGCGCTTCAGGACCGTCGCAAGGATACGAAGCGGCGGAAAGACTTCCGTCTGCGGGCGCGGCGGGGTGAGCCTGAGCAGCCACCAGATCACCGGCAGCGACAGAAGCCCGAAGAGGATGAAGGGGTTGGCGAAGGCGAGAGCACTCATGTCCGCGCCCCCGGAATGACGGCCGGCATGCCGGCGAGATAACCGTGGACGGCGACGAGCGCTTCCGATGCCAGATGGTCGGTGCGGTGGAAAACGAAACTCCAGCCGAGCCGGCGCAGGCCTTCACCAAGCGCCTCGCGGCGGGCGAGATAGGCGCGCTGATAGTCGTCGCGGATCATTTCGGCGCGGCCGGCTGTCAGCTTCTCGCCGGTCTCGGGATCGGTGAATTCGGTGCGGCCGGCATAGGGGAAGGTTTCCTCGGCCGGGTCGGCGACCTCGACCACATGGCCGCGCAGGCCGCGTTTCCCGAGCGGCGAGATGCGGCTCATCACGGTATCGGCGTCATCGAGAAAATCGCCGATCAGGACGATATCGCTCTGGCCTCTGATCATCGAGGTTTCCGGCAGGCCGGTGGTGAGCGGTGCGTGCATGATGGCGGTTGCCAGCCGTTCGGCGGCGTTGCGGGACGAGACCGGCTCCATGATGCCCGGACATCCGATGCGCTCGCCTGAGCGCGCGAGGATTTCGGCAAGCGCCAGCATCAGCACCAGCGCGCGGCTTTCCTTCGAGACCATGGCGAGCGTCGACTTGTACATCATCGACGGCGACATGTCGGCCCAGAGCCAGATCGTGTGGGCGGCTTCCCATTCGCGGTCGCGGACATAGGTGTGGTCGTCGCGGGCGGAGCGGCGCCAGTCGATGCGCGACAGGCTTTCGCCATCCGCATAGGGGCGGAACTGCCAGAAGTTTTCGCCCATGCCGCGCTTGCGCCGGCCATGCCAGCCGGCGATCACCGTGTTGGCGATACGCTTTGCTTCCACCATGCAGTCGGGAACGAGTGCTGCGCGCGCCTGGGCGCGGGAGAGGACTTCGCTGCTGGATGTCTGCTCGACGATCTGGCCGATTGATGCCACGCACTGTCCTTTCAGAGGAGCGGGATTTTACCCGCGAGCCTGCTTTACCAATCCAGCAATCACGTCACGCACCGACATGCCTTCGGCGCGCGCTGCAAAATTCAGGGCCATACGATGTTCGAGAACCGGCTCCGCCAGCGCGTAGACATCGTCGAGCGACGGGGCGAGGCGGCCTTCATAAAGTGCGCGTGCACGCGCCGTCAGCATCAGCGACTGGCCGGCGCGCGGGCCGGGGCCCCAGGCGACATGCTTGTCGGTCTGAGCATTGCCGTGCCCAGGACGCGCTGAACGGACGAGCGACAGGATGGCATCGACCACCTTGTCGGAGACCGGCATCTGGCGGATCAGCATCTGGATCTCCTGCAGGCGGGCGCTGTCGATCACGCCGCGCGGCTTTGCTTCGGCCATGCCGGTCGTGTCGAGAAGGATCTGTCGCTCGGCGGCGAGATCCGGATAGAGCACGTCGACCTGCAGCAGGAAGCGGTCGAGCTGTGCTTCCGGCAGGGGATAGGTGCCTTCCTGTTCCAGCGGGTTCTGGGTCGCGAGAACATGGAAAGGGGCGGGCAGATCGTAGCGCTGGCCGGCCACCGTGATGTGATATTCCTGCATTGACTGCAGCAGTGCCGACTGGGTGCGCGGCGAGGCGCGATTGATCTCGTCGGCCATCAGAAGCTGGGCGAAGACGGGGCCTTTGATGAAGCGGAACGAGCGGCGGCCGCTCTCGTCCGTATCCATGACTTCGGAGCCGAGAATATCGGAGGGCATCAGGTCGGGCGTGAACTGGATGCGGCTGGAATCGAGACCAAGAACCGTGCCGAGGGTATTGACGAGTTTTGTCTTGGCAAGACCCGGGACGCCGACGAGCAATGCGTGGCCACCGGAGAGAACGGCGAGAAGGGTGTTTTCGACGACCCGCTCTTGGCCGAAGATGACCTTGGCGACTTCCTCGCGGACCGCTGCGATGTCTGCGAGCGCCTTTTCGGCGGCTGCGACGATCGCCTTTTCATCAAGAACGGCCTCGGTTGGATTCATCACGCCCATGTCGTTCTCCATGTTCAAGGTCTTGTTCAAAACCGAACGGCTTCATGCCCGGTCGCGACTCGTTGCACCGCAACAGACACGATACCCTCAGAAGTTATTACCCGAAATATGGCTGACAAGCTCGTTTCGAATGACTATCTCGTGAGAACTACCGCGACCGTGAACGATTAAAATCGAACCGGGACTGAAAGATGGCAGCAGAAACGATAAATTCGGCATCCGACGCCGCCGGCCTTGCGGCCATGATTTCGCGCGCCGCCGAACAATCAGGTACCGGAAAGCGCGGCTTGCCGCCGGTCGACAGATGGAACCCGCCCTTTTGCGGTGATCTCGACATGGAAATCAGGGCCGACGGGACTTGGTTGTACATGGGTACGCCGATTGGCCGGGCGCCTCTCGTCAGGCTGTTCTCCACCGTCCTGCGCAAGGATGAGGACGGCAAGACCTATCTCGTCACGCCTGTGGAAAAGGTCGGCATCCGGGTCGTCGACGCGCCCTTCCTGGCGGTCGAGATGCAGGTGACCGAGCGAGACGATGAGCCGGTCCTCACGTTCCGCACAAATGTCGGTGACGTTGTGGAGATCGGGACCGAGCATCCGCTGCGCTTCGAGACGCTCGGCGAGGACCGGCAGCTGAAGCCCTATCTGCTCGTGCGCGGCCGGCTGGAAGCGCTCGTGTCGCGGCCCGTCATGTATGACCTGGTCGAGCTTGGTGACGTTATCGATGTCGATGGTGTCGCGATGTTTTCTGTCCGCTCGGGCGGCGTCACCTTCCCGATCATGTCGGCGGACGAGCTGGATCGGCTGGCGTCATGAGCGATCTCTCAGCCCATGACCGCGCGCCGTTTTCGGCAGAGAGCTTTCGCCGCCGAGCGCTGCATCAGGCCGGAGCTCCGCTGGAGACGGCGTGGCGTGACCATGGCGACCATCTGCTCAATCCGCAATTCGTCCAGACCGCGATGGAGCTGAAGCTCAAGGACGCGGCCGTTCTCGTGCCGGTCATCGACGACGGGGACGAGGCGAAGGTGATCCTGACGCAGCGCACGGCGACTTTGAGGAAACATTCCGGCCAGATCGCCTTTCCGGGCGGTGCCGTCGATCCCGAGGACGGCTCTCCGGAGCGGGCGGCGATGCGTGAGGCGGAAGAGGAGATCGGGCTTGATCCCCGTTTCGTCGAACCGCTGGCGCGGCTGCCGCAATATTACGCGATGACCGGCTTTCGCATCACGCCGGTGCTTGCCGTGGTCAATCGCGGATTTGACCTGAAGCTCAATCCGACGGAAGTCGATGATGCCTTCGAGGTGCCGCTGTCGTTTCTGATGAACGAAGCGAACCATCAGCGCGGCACCCGGCAGTTCAACGGCACGGAGCGGCATTTCTACCTGATGCCCTACGAGAACCGGAATATATGGGGGATCACCGCCGGTATCCTCCGCACTCTCTACGAAAGGCTTTATGCATGACATCGGTGGCTGGCGAAACCTGGTTCCAGGATGCGGCCCTGCAGCGCATTCTTGTGCTGCTCAATGATGATGGCGGCGAGGCGCGGGTCGCTGGCGGCGCGGTGCGCAACGCGTTGATGGGCCTTGCTGTTGCGGATGTCGATATCGCCACGACGCTGCGGCCCGAGGTCGTCGTCGAGCGCGCCAAGGCGGCCGGCATCAAGAGCGTGCCGACGGGCATCGAGCACGGCACGGTGACGCTGGTCATCGACGGCCGCGGGTTCGAGGTGACGACGCTGAGGCGCGATATAGAGACCAATGGCCGGCATGCAGTTGTGGAATTCGGCACCGACTGGAAGGCTGACGCCGAACGGCGGGATCTCACCATCAATGCGCTCTATGCAGATGCCAAGGGCGAGGTGATTGATCTCGTCGAGGGGTTGAAGGATCTCGAAAAACGGACCATCCGCTTCATCGGCGACGCGTCGCAACGGATTGCCGAGGATCATCTGCGGATCCTCAGGTTCTTTCGCTTCTTCGCCTTTTACGGCTCCGGCCGCCCCGATGCTGATGGTTTGCGAGCCTGCGCGCGGGCGAAGGACAAGCTTTCGACGCTGTCTGCGGAACGGGTCTGGGCCGAGACGAAGAAGTTGCTATCCGCACCGGACCCGTCACGGTCGCTTTTGTGGATGCGGCAGGCCGGCGTGTTGACGGAAATTCTGTCCGAGACGGAAAAATGGGGCATCGATGCCATCCACGGGTTGGTCGCGGCAGAAAAGTCGCTCGGCTGGGCACCGGATCCGCTGCTCAGGCTTGCGGCCATCGTGCCACCGGATGAACAGAGGCTGGAAGCGCTCGCCAAGCGGCTGCGCCTGTCGAATGCCGATGCACTGAAACTGACACGCTGGGCGACGACGCCGATGCCGCCGGACGAGGTGACAGATGTCGGCTTTACGCGACTGCTCTACAGGCACGGCAAGCCTGGCATGATCAGCCGGTTGAAGCTGGCGCTGGCATCGGCACGGGCCTCCGCAGAAGGCGACCCGATCGCGATGCGCAAGAGCGCGCGGTTGTATGAGCTTCTGTCCAAGGCGGAGGCCTACGAAAAGCCGAACTTCCCCTGAGTGGCGCGGACGTGATTGCAGCCGGTGTGCCCGCAGGCAAGCAGGTGGGAGAGGTTCTGAAGGAGCTGGAGGAATTCTGGATCAGCCGGAACTTCAATCCCGAGCGGCCCGAACTGGCCGCTCGTCTGTCGGATATGGTGAGCAAGCAGGACTAGCCCCGAAACTCAAGCCAACGAAGTCCAGGCTTGGTGAAGCTCAAGCCCGATGAAACTCAGGCGGGCGCGTTCTGCTCGTTGCGGATGCGCGCCTTGATGTTTTCCACCATGTTCTCGCGAATAATTTCCTCGCCGTGGGCGCTGCGCATATGCTCCACCGCCCGACGCACGACTTCGGCATCCTCTTCGGCGCGCGTATGCCACTGGCATCCGGGCACCAGCGTCCCGCATTCGAAAAGCCGCATGGCCATATCTCCCTGATGGTTGATGTCCGCCACCCGTTTTGCGAGTGGTCAGACGGAAACCAATGGAGAGCGCAAGAGTTCCCACGGTTCTCGATTGCCCAGGCTGATGCGGAAAAGGCCGCGCCAGGTCGCTATTCGGGCATAGCCCAAGAGTGGAACACCGATCTGCCGCCGGTCTGCGCCGTCTTTGCCGAAAATGCCGCTGCGGTATTGGCCGCTGCCGTTTCCGCAGTCTTGCCCGCCAGCTTGCGCTTGACCTGCTCGACACAGAAGGAATGGGGAGTTCACCACCGCTCGCGGTCCGCATTTCACGCGCCATCCGCTCTATAAGCTGGGCTTTGTCGGTCGGGTGGTTCGGATCGTCCTTGGGAGGCAATGCTGCTGGTGAGGGCATGCTCTTCGATTCACTCATCGACTCCTCCTCCGGTGATAGCTCGTTCGAGCTAAGTTAGAACAAGCTAACACCAAGGATGCGATTCGCGTATGACATTTGTCAACGAAGAGTTGTTGTAGAGATCAAAGATTCGTGCGTCGGTGTATTGTCGGAGATACCCTGCGTGTCGACAGCCCAAGACTTCCCGCAGGCGAGATGTGCTAGAGCCCTGAAATGCGCTTTCGCGCGAGAGTGGCGGCGTTGCGCACCATCGGGTGCGGATGTTGCTCGCCTTGCTCGGCAACCTGCATCAGATGCGGCATCGGGCGCTGAGCTATCGTCCGGCATAGCGCTTCCGCGACGTAAACGTCATCGCCACCGACAAGGATGGACAGATAATCCGGGTCGGAGAGGTCGAGCGAGGGCACAAGAACCGGGACGATATCTTCGTTATCCGCTTCCGAACATAGCTGCGCGATGAGGCTCTTCAAGCCGGCCTGATCGCCGGCGATCCAAGCATGTTGCGGATGCTCATCATCCAGGAAACCTCCGGCATCAGAAGCACGGCGGGCCGCTTCCATGAAGCTTGTAATGCCGTCGAAAACGATCCGGCTGTCGCCGTCATGAGCCAGATAAACGACCGTTCCTTCTAGCGGGCTGCGACACACAACCACATGATGGTTGCTCGTGTCGGGATCATCCAGAACTATGCCTTGGAGTGTCCTGACCAGCGGATGAAAGCTTCGAAAATTCTCAGTCTGCTCGATCGCTTCGGGTCGCGGTAAAAGACCGAGCTCGTCTCGGCCCTCGCTCCAGGCGTCGACGGTTCTGAAATAGGCTTCCAGCTTTTCGGTGATGTCGTGATCGCCGGTCAGCGCAACCAGTTCCGTGTTCATCTGCCGTATCCTTCGTTATGGCCAGCGGACGACGGGGGCAGGGAGGAAAGGATCGATTCCACGTTGCCGCCCGTCTTCAGGCCGAAGATCGTGCCGCGGTCGTAGAGTAGATTGAACTCCACATAGCGGCCGCGGCGCACGAGCTGTTCGTCGCGCTGCTCTTCCGTCCATGGCTTGTTGAAGTTCTGCCGGACGATGCGCGGATAAACGAGATTGAAGGCGCGGCCGACATCCTGCGCGAAGGCGAAATCGGCCTCCCAGCCGCCCTTTTCTGCGGGAGACTGCAGCCAGTCGAAGAAGATGCCGCCAATGCCGCGCGGCTCGTTGCGGTGCTTGAGGAAGAAATACTCGTCGCACCACGCCTTGTAGCGCGGATAGTCGGCGACCTCGCCATGCCGCTGGCAGGTGATTTCCATTACCCGGTGAAAGAGCTGGGTATCCGGATCTTCCTGGGTGCGGCGATCGTTGAGCACCGGCGTCAGGTCGGCGCCGCCGCCGAACCAGTGGCTCGACGTTACCACCATGCGGGTGTTCATGTGCACGGTCGGCACATTGGGATTGACCGGATGGGCGATCAGCGAGATGCCGGAGGCCCAGAAACGCGGGTCTTCCTCGGCGCCGGGGATCTGGCTGCGGAAATCGGGGAGAATTCGCCATGCACGGTGGAGGTGTGAACGCCGACCTTTTCGAAGACGCGGCCTTCCATCATGGACATACGGCCGCCGCCGCCTTCGCCACCGTCGCGAAGCCAGTCCTTGCCCGTGAATTTTCCGGGCGGCTGGTCCGACAGCATGCCGGTCAGTTCCTCTTCCAGGGTCTCGAAGGAGGCGCAGATCGTGTCGCGCAGGGTCTGGAACCAGGCGCGCGCTGCCTGCTTCTTGTCCTCGATGTCGTCAGGCAGGCCTTTCGGCAGATCAGGACGCTCCATTCAATACTTCCTTCCGGTCTTGCAAGTCACGTTGCGCATTCGCTTGGCGCAGTCGCTTGTTCGGGCGATTCGGCTCCTCGGCCACCGACATAACAGCAATGACTTTCGCGAGCCATTCCGCAGTCGGCTCCACGGCTAATCATCCGTGTAAAATCAGACTCGTAAAACGTGCAGAGCAAGCCTATCTTCCGTATTCAGCAAGGTGCGGATGAGAGGCTTTCATGGCGAAATTCACACCACCGCCGCTCGACGGCCTGAAGCGGCGGATCAGCCGCCATCGGCAGCAGACCGCCGGTGAGCGTTCGGGCATGTTCGTCCGGGAGACTTTCCAGATGTCCCGGTTGGATGCGCGCGAAAAAGCGAGGGAATGGTTCGAGGAATTTCCCAAGGCTGCCTACTGGACGGAAGTCGAGAGCTGGCGGCAGCTGGAAGGCGACCGGATCGAGTTCACCATGCGGCGCCTGCCGACCGCGGACTGAAAAAGCTGGCTATTGCCAAACAGTCTGGCGCATCGCCTCGCCGGCGATCATGGCGGCCGACATGGCGACGTTGATCGAGCGCTGGCCTTCCACCATCGGGATCAGGATGCGTCCCTCGACTGCTTCATGCACATGGTCGGGCACGCCGGCGCTTTCGCGGCCGAAGAGCAGGATGTCGTTCGGCCGGTAGGCGAATTGCGTATAGGGCTCAGGCGATTTCGTGGTCGCGAGCACCAGCCTGCGGCCGGCTCCGCGGCGCCATTCGTCGAATTGCTGCCAGTTCACGTGGCGGGTGAGCGAAACGGCCGAGAGATAATCCATTCCGGCGCGTTTCAGGTTACGGTCGGATATGTCGAAACCGGCGGGCTCGATGATGTCGACGCCGAGGCCGAGGCAGGCGGCAAGCCGCAGGATCGTGCCGGTATTGCCGGGAATATCCGGCTGATAAAGAGCAATGCGCAGGTCGGTCATGGAGATCTTGTTAGCGGAGACCGGGTCTCTCGCTCAAGGCCCTTGTCTTTCCCTAGGGCACTCGATGACTTTTCGCGCGGCGCGATCTGTGGCCGAAATGGCCTTTTCAATTTTACCGCAAGCGTGTATGAGGACGGCCTGTTTAACGCCCACTCCGGAGGCCTACATGGATATGACCGTGCTCTCGCGCCTCCGCCAGTCGGATCTTCGTCTGGCCTGAGGCGTTTCGCGGTTCACGCAAAGTCTTTTCTTCACTGATCCGCTCTTCAAGGACCGTTCGTCGTCGAATGCGTCCATAGCTGTTTTCCCTCGATGTGTATCGGCTCCGGTATGCCCGTGCCTTCGGATCGCTCGAGGTTTCCGTCCATCGGAGCTTATTCATGTTTTCGTGGTTTGAACGTCGTCTCAATCCCTATCCGGACGATCAGCCGACCCTTCCGCCCAAGGGGCTTTTTGCCTTCTGCTGGCATTATACCAAGCCGGTCTGGCCGTGGCTTGCGCTGCTCGGCACCTGCTCGCTGCTGATCGCCGTTGCCGAAGTGCTGCTCTACCAGTTCCTCGGCAATATCGTCGACTGGCTGGCTGCGGCGAACCGTGAGACTTTCCTCTCGGATGAAGGCGGGAAGCTGTTCTGGATGGCGGCGCTTGTGCTGGTCGGCCTGCCGCTTGTCGGTGCCGTCCATACGATCACCATGCACCAAGTGCTGGCCGGCAACTATCCGATGATCGCGCGCTGGCAGATGCACCGCTTCCTGCTGCGCCATTCCATGGCCTTCTTCGCCAACGAATTCGCCGGTCGCGTCTCGACCAAGGTGATGCAAACTTCGCTTGCCGTGCGCGAGGCTACGATGAAGATCATCGACGTCTTCGTTTATGCGATCAGCTTCTTCGTCTCGATGCTGGCGCTGGTCATCGCGGTCGAATGGCGGCTGGTGCTGCCGCTGGTCATGTGGTTCGTGCTCTATGTGCTGATCCTGCGGTATTTCATTCCGAGATTGCGCAAGCTTTCCAGCGAGCAGGCCGATGCCCGTTCGATGATGACGGGCCGTATCGTGGACAGCTATACGAATATCGGCACGGTGAAGCTGTTTTCCCATGCGGGTCGCGAGGAGCGCTACGCCAGGGAAGGCATGAACGAGTTTCTCGGTACGGTGCATCGCCAGATGCGCCAGATCAGTCTGCTCAACATCTTCGTCGACCTGAACAACGCGCTGACGGTGTTTGCCGTGGCGGGTCTCGGTATCTGGCTGTGGCTCGGAGGCGGGGTAAGCGTCGGTTCGATCGCGGTGGCGATCGGCCTTGCGATGCGCATCAACGGCATGTCGCAATGGATCATGTGGGAAGTCACCGCGCTCTTCGAAGCGATCGGCACCGTCTATGACGGCATGAACATGATGACCAAGCCGCATGACGTGATCGACGTCGAGGGCGCGCATCCGATTGCCACTGGGCCGGCCACTGGCGGCAAGGGGCATATCCGCTACGAGAATGTCCGCTTCCACTACGGCAAGAACAAGGGCGTCATCGATGGGCTGTCGCTCGACATTCCCGCCGGCCAGAAGGTTGGCCTCGTGGGCCGTTCCGGCGCCGGCAAGACGACGCTGATGAACCTGCTTCTGCGCTTCTATGATCTGGAAGCGGGCAGGATCACCATCGACGGCAAGGACATCTCGACGGTCACCCAGGACAGCCTGCGCGGTCTCGTCGGCGTGGTCACGCAGGATACCTCGCTGCTGCACCGCTCGATCCGCGACAACATCGCCTATGGCCGCCCCGAGGCGAGCGATGCTGAGATCATGCAGGCCGCCAAGCGCGCCAATGCCTGGGAGTTCATCGAAGGCCTGTCCGACCTGCAGGGACGTACCGGTCTCGATGCCCATGTGGGCGAACGCGGCGTGAAGCTTTCCGGTGGCCAGCGCCAGCGGATCGCGATTGCCCGCGTGTTCCTCAAGGATGCGCCGGTGCTTGTGCTGGACGAGGCGACGTCGGCGCTCGATTCCGAAGTCGAGGCTGCGATCCAGGAAAACCTGTTCTCGCTGATGCAGGGCAAGACGGTGATCGCAATCGCGCATCGCCTTTCCACCTTGACCGAGATGGACCGGCTGATCGTGCTCGACAAGGGCCATATCGTCGAGGTCGGGACGCATGAGGAACTGGTGTCCTCGGGCGGCATCTACGCCGATCTGTGGCACAGGCAGTCCGGCGGGTTCCTCGGCGATCATGCACTGGAGGACGCGGCGGCGGGGTAACCCGCCGCCTTCGCATCTCGCGCCGTGGTTGCTTGTCGCCCTTTTTGCATGAGCCGGACTTGATGTTCGTCAAATCCAGGCGCGACTTTGCGTTGAACGCCGATTGTTCTCATCGGTTGGTAAGTCTTTCTTCATCGGAAACTGGCAGCAAGTAAGCACGGGTGCTTCGCACTTTTGGCTTTTTCCTCAGCTGGTTAACGAGATGATGAACTCTATTAAGATAAAACTACTTTTGCCTGCGCTTTTCGGCGTGATGGTCTTAATCCTAATTGTTCAGGGTGCTCTCGGCATGCGTTCCGTCGCTCAGATGGATGAGCAGACCGACCAGATCAGCCGGCGCATCGATCGCGCACTGATGGTTGCGGATATGGACGGCGTTCTGTCGGATATCCGTCGTCTTTATTTGATGACGCTGACGGCAAGCAATGCCGCGGAGAGGAAGAACTGGCTTTCCCAGCTTCAGGAAAAGAACTCCGCTCGTGCTGAAGCCTTCAAGGCCTATGGCGATTCGATGACGATCCCCGCCGCGAAGGAAAAATTCGCCGAGATCGAAAAGGTCGTCGCGGATTATGACGCGCTCGGGCAGCAGTTTATCGGTCTCGTTCAGTCGTCGCGGGTCTATGAAGCCAAGGACGTCATCGCCAAGATGATCCCGTTGGGCGGAGAGGCCGGCACGATGCTGCAGGGCCTGATGGACGACAACAAGGCACGCAGCGTCGAGGATCGCCAGAAGGCAAGCGACACGGCTGACTTCGTCTACATCTCCACGATCGGCGGCGTCCTCTTCGCCGTCGCGATTGCCGTCGGTGCTGCGGTTCTGTGCCTTATGCGCGTGACCCGCCCGATCACCCAGATCACCAATTCGATGAACGTCCTTGCCGCCGGCAACAGCTCGGTCGCCATTCCCTATGCCGGCCGTCCGGACGAAATCGGCGAAATGGCGGCGGCCGTCGCAGTATTCCGCGACAATGCACTGGAGCGCGTCCGCCTGGAGCAGGAAACCGAAGCCAATCGTTCGATGAGCGAGCGCGAGCGTATCGCCAATGAAGAGCAGAAGGCCCGCGAAGCTGCCGACGTCGCCTTTGCCGTCGATGGCCTCGCTCGTGGTTTGAAGAGCCTGTCGGATGGCGACATGACCATCCGCCTGCAGCAGCCGTTTGCCGGCCAGCTCGACATGCTGCGCACAAACTTCAACGAATCCGTCGGCAAGCTGCAGACCGTGCTGCGCTCGGTCGGCGACAATGCCCGCATGATCGATGCCGGCGCCAACGAGATCCGCTCGGCTGCCGACGACCTTTCCAAGCGTACCGAACAGCAGGCTGCCTCGGTCGAGGAAACGGCCGCAGCGCTCGAGCAGGTCACCACCGCAGTCAAGGATCTCGGCCGTTCGTGCCGGTGAAGCAGGCACGCTGGTCGACCAGACCCGCGCAGGTGCGGAGCGTTCCGGCGACATCGTCCGCCAGGCGGTCAACGCCATGGAGGCGATCGAAAAGTCTTCCGGTGAGATCTCCAACATCATCGGCGTGATTGACGAGATCGCCTTCCAGACCAACCTTCTGGCGCTTAACGCAGGGGTGGAAGCGGCACGTGCAGGTGAAGCCGGCAAGGGCTTTGCGGTCGTTGCCCAGGAAGTACGTGAACTCGCCCAGCGTTCGGCCAATGCCGCGCGCGAAATCAAGGCGCTCATCAGCGCCTCCGGCGAGAAGGTTCGCGATGGCGTGACGCTGGTCGGCGAGACCGGCAAGGCGCTGGAAACCATCGTTGCCGACGTGCAGGTGATCAACCGCAACGTTGCCTCGATCGTCGTCTCCACCCGCGAGCAGTCGACGGGTCTTTCCGAGATCAGCACCTCCGTCAACCAGATGGACCAGGGCACCCAGCAGAATGCGGCCATGGTCGAGCAGACCAACGCAGCAAGCCACAGCCTTGCAACGCAGGCGGCGGCGCTGAACGAGCTGCTGTCGCAGTTCAAGCTCGGCGGCGAAGCTGCCGTAGCACCGCGCGCGGCAACGCCTGCCTCGCGTCCGGCCGCATCGCCGGCACGCGCGCTCGGCGCCAAGATCGCCTCGGCCTTCGGCGGCGGTTCTTCCGCTGCTGCCGTCAAGCAGGAATGGTCCGAGTTCTAAGCTCGGCACCAGCTTTGACGAACACATCGAACGGCGGCCTCGGGCCGCCGTTTTTCGTTTCCGCCGGTGGTTCATGATGCTTGCCGAAATGTAATCTGGTCGCACCCTTTGCCGTACTGCCGAACCGGCATATATCGGTGGCCATGGCCATCACCCAATTCTTTCGCTTCTTCGAGACACGCGTCGAACCTTTCGCCGAAGCGGAGGATCTGCGGCCGCCTTCCGGCACGCTGTCCTTCATCTGGTTCTATGTCCGCCAGGCCAAGGCGCCGTTTCTGGCAATGCTGGTGCTCGGCGGCCTGACGGCGGCGATCGAGGCTGCACTCTTCTGGTTCGTCGGCCGGCTGGTCGATATTCTCGCCACGGTCGACCGCGCGGCAGGATGGGGAGGCTTGCTGGCCGCCCATGGCTGGGAGCTCGGCGGTATGCTGGTGCTGATCGGCGTCGTCCGCTTTCTCGTCACGATGGTGACGGCACTGGTCGACCAGCAGATCATCACGCCCGGCTTCTACAATCTCGTCCGCTGGCAGTCCTACCGGCATGTGGCGCGCCAGTCTCTGTCCTTCTTCCAGAACGATTTCGCCGGACGGATCGTGACCAAGGTCTGGTCGGGCGGGCAGGCGGCGGGCGATCTCGTGACCTCGCTGATGGAAAGCGTCTGGTTCGTCCTGATCTATTCGGTATCGATGCTGACGCTGATCGGCGGGCTGGACTGGCGGCTTGCGATGCTGGTGCTTGCCTGGGTGGCGATCTTTGCAGCGCTCGCCCGCTATTTCGTGCCGCGCATCCGTTATCATTCCAAGGAGACGGCCGAGGCGGCATCCATGCTCTCCGGCCGCATGGTAGATGCCTATAGCAATATCCAGACGCTTCGCCTGTTCGGCCGCGACGAGGCGAATGACCGCTACATGCGCAACGGCTTCGACGTGTTCCAGTCGTCAGTCATCATGTTCACCCGGTTTATCACCGGCGTGCGCGCCTCCATGGCGCTTCTCTCCGGCGTGATGATCACCTCCATGGCGGCGCTCTGCATTCATCTCTGGCTTGAGGGCAAGATCAGCTCCGGCGCGGTGGCCTTCACGCTGGCGCTGGTGCTGCGTCTCAACTTCTTGCTCGGCCGGCTGATGACGCAGTTCAACGGGATCATGCGCAATTTCGGCACGGTGCAGAATGCCGCCGAGCTGATCTCGCAGCCGATCCAGCTGACCGATATGCCCGGTGCGCCGGCACTCACCGTCGAGCGGCCGGAAATCCGTTTCGAGGATGTGAGCTTCCACTACGGCCGCAGCGCCGGTGTGATCGACCACATGAACCTCACCATCAGGGCGGGGGAGAAGGTCGGCATCATCGGCCGCTCGGGTGCCGGCAAGTCGACGCTCGTCAATCTGCTCCTGCGCTTCTACGATCTTGAAGGCGGTCGGATCGAGATCGACGGGCAGGACATCTCGAAGGTGACGCAGGAATCGCTCAGGGCACAGATCGGCATGGTCACGCAGGACACGTCGCTGCTGCACCGCTCGATCCGCGACAACATCCTGTTCGGTCGCCCCGATGCTTCCGACACGCAATTGCTCGACGCGGCGAAACGGGCGCAGGCCGACGAGTTCATCGCCAGCCTTGTAGACCAGCGTGGCCGCAAGGCGTTCGATGCCCATGTAGGCGAGCGTGGCGTCAAGCTCTCCGGCGGCCAGCGACAGCGGATCGCGATCGCCCGCGTCATGCTGAAGGACGCGCCGATCCTGGTGCTGGACGAGGCGACATCGGCGCTCGATCTCGGAAGTCGAGGCGGCGATCCAGTCGAGCCTCGACGAGCTGATGCAGGGCAAGACGGTGCTGGCGATCGCCCATCGGCTCTCGACCATCGCCATGCTCGACCGGCTGATCGTGATCGACAAGGGGCGGATTGTCGAAGAGGGGACCCATAACGAGCTGCTGGCAAAGGGCGGGCTGTATGCCGAGCTCTGGTCGCGGCAGACCGGCGGTTTTCTTGCGGCAGATGCTGCGCAGTAGATCGACTATCGAACCTGACGTGGCAAGCCTCAGTTTCCGGTAATGGCGATCTCGGCCATCAGCCCGGCATGGTTCGATCCGTGAGCGTCGGGAAGGCGTTCTACGGAGCGGAACTTCAACGGCGCACGAACGTAGACATGGTCGATCGCGAGGCCGAAAGGACCGAGCTCTATCGGCCATGTCGCCGGTTCCCAGCTCGCGGCGCGCAGGTCGGTCCAGCGCAGGAATTCGCGAACATTCGGTCCGAGGCTCGATGCATTGAAATCGCCGGACAGGACCAGCGGACCTTCCGTGTCCGTCAGGGCGAGGGCAGCCCGGATCAGTTCCATCGTCTGGAAATTGTCGAAGTAAGGCTTCGTCGTGTGGATGCCGGCGACATGAATGCGGTGCCCGCCGATCACCGTCTCGGCCAGGATGAAGCGATTGTCGAAGATCGGGCCTAGGCTGCGGATCACGCCGTTTTCGAGCGGCGTCTTCGACAGCATCAGCTGATCGCAGTCCATGACCTGGATGCCGCAACCGACATGGTAGGGATAGGCGTCGGCGAGCAGGGGCAGTTGGGCCCGCAGCGGCTCGCTTTCCATGACGTTGACGACGTCGGCACCTGAGGCCGCGATCATCTTCGCGATCGCCTCGCCGTTCGTGTAGTTGTTGGACAGGATGTTGAAGGACATCAGTCTGAAGCCCGGCGCATCGGCATCCGCCGCCGTCACCTCTGACGCGAGCTGCCTGCCCATGACGACCGCATGTCCGGCCAGCACGAGGGAAGCGATGAGCAGCAGGTAGCTGACGACATTGCGATGAAGCAGGATGGCGACAAGCATCGCCACCGCGCAGGCAAGCGCAAAATGCAGTTGCAGGCTGTGAAGAGCCGCCAAAATCCAGTGCGGATGGAAATAGCGCGTCGCAATCGCGAACAGGACAAGCGACACGATGACGCAGATGGCGACGGATAAGATCTGTCTGATGGTCATGATCGCGTCCGAGGCCCCGTGATGCTGCGATGCATTAGCATGCCCGCAGAACACTGGCAACGCGACAGCCCTGGCGGGTGGACGTGGCGCTGCCACACTTGATCCAAGTCAAGCTACGCTTTGATTTTGCGCGCTAAATCAGTGCTGCTGCAATCGCTTGAAAAGGCGCGTTGCCGCACCCGGTTGTTGCGACGCAAAAGTGTAGGGCGACCCTCGCTTGGAAGGCCGAAGGCCTTGCCAAAGCGGGAGTTTTTCTGCGATCAAAGCGTTGAGGAGCCGTCTTGCTGGGGAATCGATGTTCGATCTATGGTGGCGGAGGCTTAACCATAGCCAGGAGGAGGCATGCGAATGACTGGGACATTGCATGAGAGGATGGTTGAACCGTGAGTGAGCATAATCCAAACGACGGGACCGTGAGCGAGCCTACTCGCCGCGATTTCCTCTATCTAGCGACGGGCATGACGGGTGTGGTCGGTGCCGCAGCCGTCGCGTGGCCGTTTATCGATCAGATGCGCCCCGACGCATCGACGCTGGCTCTCGCCTCCATCGAAGTGAATGTCGCTGCGCTGCAGCCCGGCATGTCTCTGACGGTGAAATGGCGCGGCAAGCCCGTCTTCATCCGCAACCGGACGCCAAAGGAAGTCGAGGAGGCCAATGCGGTCGCGCTTGGCGACCTCAAGGATCCCGTCGCCCGCAACGCCAACCTTGCGGCGGATGCTGAAGCCACGAGCATCGACCGCTCGGCTGGCGACGGCAAGGAGAACTGGATCGTCATGATCGGCTCCTGTACCCATCTCGGCTGCGTACCCCTCGGCCAGGCCGGGGATTTCGGCGGGTGGTTCTGTCCCTGTCATGGCTCGCACTACGATACGGCGGGCCGCATCCGAAAAGGTCCTGCGCCGCAGAACCTGGCAATTCCGACATTCGCATTCGCTAGCGATACCGTGATCCGGATTGGGTGAGGGGCAGGGACATGAGTGGACATTCTTCATACCAGCCGTCGACCGGCGTGGAAAAGTGGATCGATGCCCGGCTTCCGCTGCCGCGCATGCTGTACGACAGCTTTGTCGCCTATCCGGTGCCGCGTAACCTCAATTACGCTTATACATTCGGCGCCATGCTGTCGGTCATGCTCGTGGTGCAAATCCTTTCGGGCATCGTGCTCGCCATGCACTATACGGCCTCTACCGGCGTCGCGTTCGACTCGGTCGAAAAGATCATGCGTGACGTCAACCACGGCTGGCTCCTGCGCTACATGCATGCCAACGGCGCATCGTTCTTCTTCATTGCGGTCTATCTGCATATCGCGCGCGGCCTCTATTACGGTTCCTACAAGGCGCCGCGCGAAATCCTCTGGATCCTCGGCGTCGTCATCTATCTCCTGATGATGGCGACCGGCTTCATGGGCTACGTGCTTCCCTGGGGACAGATGTCCTTCTGGGGTGCCACCGTCATCACCGGTTTCTTCTCGGCCTTTCCGCTTGTGGGCGAGTGGATCCAGCAGTTCCTGCTCGGTGGCTTTGCGGTCGACCAGCCGACGCTCAACCGCTTTTTCTCGTTGCACTATCTCCTGCCCTTCATGATAGCAGGCGTCGTCGTGCTGCATGTCTGGGCACTGCATGTCACCGGCCAGACCAACCCGACCGGCGTCGAGGTGAAGACCAAGACCGATACAGTCGCGTTTACACCCTATGCAACGCTTAAGGATGCGCTCGGTGTCTCGATCTTCCTGATCGCTTATGCCTGGTTCATCTTCTACATGCCGAACTATCTCGGCCATCCGGACAACTACATCCCGGCCGACGCACTGAAGACACCGTCGCATATCGTGCCCGAATGGTACTATCTGCCGTTCTACGCAATGCTGCGTGCGATCACCTTCAATGTCGGGCCGATCGATTCCAAGCTGGGCGGCGTGCTCGTGATGTTCGGCTCGATCATCATCCTGTTCTTCCTGCCCTGGCTCGATACGTCGAAGGTTCGCTCCGCCGTCTATCGTCCATGGTACAAGCTGTTCTTCTGGCTGTTCGTCGCCAATGCGATCCTGCTCGGCTGGCTCGGCTCGCAGCCGGCGGAAGGCATCTACACTCTCCTGTCGCAGCTCGGTACGCTCTACTATTTCGGCTTCTTCCTGGTGATCATGCCGCTTCTCGGCCTGTTCGAAACCCCACGGAGAATTCCGAACTCGATCACCGAGGCGGTGCTCGAGCAGCAAGCCAAGAAGAACGGATCGGCGGTCGCCGAGCCCGTGAAGGTCTCGGCATGAGCGCGGCGACGGAGAGGGACAAGATCATGAAAAAGCTTGCAACAAGCATCCTGTCGCTGGCACTTCTCGCAGGCGTGGGGCTGGGTCTCGGCCTGACCCAGGTTCAGGCGCAGGAAAACCACGATGCTGCCGCCGGCGGCGAAGAGCACGCGGAAGGCGGCACGCCGCATTATCCGATCCATCATCCCAAGAATGAGGACTGGAGCTTTGCCGGGCCATTCGGCCATTACGACAAGCAGCAGCTTCAGCGCGGGTTGAAGGTCTATACGGAAGTCTGTGCCGCCTGTCATTCGATGCGGTTGGTTTCCTTCCGCACACTGGAGGACCTCGGTTACTCGGAAGCGCAGGTAAAAACCTTCGCTGCGAACTACCAGGTGCAGGATGGGCCGAACGACGACGGCGAGATGTTCGAACGTGCGGCGACGCCGTCCGACTATTTCCCGTCGCCCTATCCGAACCCGCAGGCCGCTGCCGCTTCCAACAACGGCGCAGCCCCGCCGGACATGTCGCTGCTTGCCAAGGCACGCGGCATCACCCGTGGTTTCCCGCAGTTCGTCTTCGACATCTTTACCCAGTACCAGGAAGGCGGGCCGGACTATATCTACTCGCTGATCACCGGGTATCAGGAGCCGCCGGCCGGCGTCGAAGTGCCAGAAGGCGGTCACTACAACCCGTACTTCGCCAATGCGGCCTCGCTCGCGATGGCGCCGCCGATTGCCGACGATCAGGTGACCTATGACGACGGCGCGCCGCAGACGGTCGACCAGTATGCCAAGGACGTCTCCGCCTTTCTGATGTGGACCGCCGAGCCGCATCTGGAAGAGCGCAAGCGTACCGGCTTCATGGTCATGGTGTTCCTGGTCATCTTCACCGGCCTCATCTATCTGACGAAGAAGTCGGTCTACGCCAACAAGGGACATTGATCCTCCGTTGGCTCACGGGTAGAGAAGGCGGCTTCGGCCGCCTTTTTCATGCGCGCTTTGCAGAGCGCCGCAACAGGACGACAGACAGGGTTTTCATGACATCCGCCAAAGACATTCTCGCCGCTTCCATCCGCTCGATCCCGGACTATCCGAAGCCCGGCATCATTTTTCGCGACATCACCACGCTGCTTGGCGATGCGGCGGCTTTTCGGCTGGCGGTGGACGAACTGGTGAAGCCCTATGAAGGCCTCGGCGTCGACAAGATCGCCGGCATGGAAGCGCGTGGCTTCATCCTCGGCGGCGCGATGGCGCATCAGCTTTCGGCCGGCTTCGTGCCGATCCGCAAGAAGGGCAAGCTGCCTTACCGGACGGTCAGCATGGCCTATGCGCTGGAATACGGTACGGACGAGATGGAGATCCATGTCGATGCGGTAAAGCCGGGCGAGAAGGTGATCCTCTGCGACGACCTGATCGCCACCGGCGGCACCGCCGTCGGCGCCGTGCAGCTGCTGCGCCAGATCGGTGCGGAAGTCGTCTCCGCCTGCTTCGTCATCGACCTGCCGGATCTCGGCGGCCGCAAGAAGCTCGAAGCGCTTGGCGTGGAAGTGCGCACGCTGGCCGAGTTTTCCGGGCACTGATCAGTAGGCTTTGTCCCCTCGTATTCCAGGGGTGGCGGCGCGGATGCTCGCTGCTAGTCTCCCATCTTTCCGACGGGGGAATCGATGGATCTTACCGCGCTTGCGACTTTCGCCGCCGCCTTCCTGTTCTTCGCTGCCAGCCCTGGGCCCGACAACGTGACGATCGTCGCGCGTACGATCGCGCAGGGCGCGGCGTCAGGCATTGCCTATGGAGCCGGGACATGCACCGGCATCCTGCTTTTTCTCTGGCTTGCCGTCTTCGGTCTGTCGGTGGTTGCGAGCGAGATGGGGGCGGTCATGACCGTCCTGCGTTATGCCGGAGCGTTGTATCTTGTCTGGACCGGCATCAGGCTCTGGACGGCGAAGCCGATCGTGCCGGAACTTGAGGCGAGGTCTTCGCAAGGCGTGATGGGGGCGTACCTCACGGGTGTCGTCCTCAACCTCGGCAATCCCAAGATGCCGCTCTTCTATATCGCGCTCTTGCCCAATGTGGTCGGGACCACGCTGACCGCTGCTGACGGCGGCATGCTGGCCGCGGTGATCCTCGCCGTGGAGGTTTTCGTCGTGGGTGGGCATGTGATGCTGGCGGCACGGGCGCGGCGTGCGCTTCGCAGCCCGGTCGTCGTTAGGCGCGTCAATCGAGCGGCCGGGACCTTCATGATTGGGGCAGGGGCGGCGGTGGTCGTCGCCCGATAGGGGGCTCTATTCGAACTCCAGCACGCTGCCCTGGAAGCGCAGAACTGTTTCGCCCTTCTGGTTGACGCCTTCGTTGGCGGACGTGTTGATGAAGGTGCCGGGTCGCGACATCAGTGCCCGGCTGTCGGTCAGCGAAGTGGAATAGGTGATCGTGTCGCCGGCATAGACGGGCTTCAGCCATTGCAGCTTCTTGAAGCCGGGCGAGGGGCCGAATTTCGGTGGCTCGATGCCGTCTGCGAGAAGCCGGGCACGTTCACGGTCGCGATAGGCGATATAAGTCTTCATCCAGCCGGCGCAGGTGTGCCAGCCCGAGGCGCAGAGCCCGCCAAAGACATAGTTCCTCGCTGCCTCTGCATCGGTGTGGAACGGCTGCGGATCGAATTTCTTCGCAAAGGCGATGATGTCCTCTGCCGTGAACAGCAGCGAGCCGATGACGGTCGTCTGGCCGGGCGGGGAGAGTTCGATGAGCCTCATGCCTCGCTGCTCCCGTCGGTGCGGGCGCGGAACATAATCGGGTTCTCGCCGCGCATCACCACGTCGCCATTCTGGTTCGTGACCTCGTGGAGGAACCTGACGAGGCCGATGCCGGGGCGCGACTGCAGGCGTCTGGCCTCGATCACCGTCGAGCGGCCAGAGAGCCTGTCGCCTGCCAGAACCGGCTTCTTCCATTCCATGAAGTCGATGCCGGGAGAGCCTTCGGAGGACGAATCCGCCAGCCAACCGTCATACATCATGCGCATGAAGACGCTTGCCGTGTGCCAGCCCGATGCCGACAGTCCGCCGAGGATGCTGGCCTTGCCGGCTTCCTCATCCAGATGCATCGCTTGGGGATCGAATTCCGAGGCGAAGGCAATGATCGCTTCGGCCCTCATGGTCTGCGAGGCGAGCGGTAGCACGCGACCGGCTGTGAAATCCTCGAGGTAGAGCATTCGGCGCCTCGGCAGATCGGTCGGAGGCCACGGCAGGGGAGCCTGCCATGGTCTCCTGTCAAAGACTTAGGTGTTGAAGCGGAAGTGGATCACGTCGCCGTCATGGACGACATATTCCTTGCCTTCGTCGCGGCCCTTGCCGGCTTCCTTGGCACCGACTTCGCCCTTGTAGGCGATGTAGTCGTCAAAGCCGATGGTGAAGGCACGGATGAAGCCGCGTTCGAAATCGGTGTGGATGACCCCGGCGGCCTGCGGGGCCTTGGTTCCGCGCACGATCGTCCAGGCGCGAGTTTCCTTCGGGCCGACGGTGAAATAGGTGATCAGGTCGAGCAGGTGGTAACCGGCGCGGATCAGGCGGTCGAGGCCGGCTTCTTCCAGGCCGAGCGCGCCGAGGAATTCCTTGGCTTCTTCTTCCGGTAGCTGGGCGACCTCGGATTCGATTGCGGCCGAGATGATGACGCATTCCGCGCCTTGGCCCTTGGCCATTTCGGCAACAGCCTTGGTGTGCTCATTGCCATCGACGGCGTCACCCTCGGCGACGTTGCAGACGTAGAGAACCGGGTGCGAGGTCAGGAGATTGAGGCCCTTGAGGATCTCGATTTCTTCCGCCGACAGAGTCTGGAGAAGAAGGCGGGCCGGCTTGCCGTCCTGCAGCAGCTTGATGACTGCTTCCATGACCGGCAGCTGGGCAACCGATTCCTTGTCCTTGCCGGTGGCGCGCTTGCGGGTCTGCTCGACGCGGCGTTCCAGGCTTTCGAGATCGGCGAGCATCAGCTCGGTCTCGATCGTTTCGGCATCGCCGACCGGGTTGATGCGGCCTTCGACATGGGTGATGTCGTCGTCCTCGAAGCAGCGCAGGACGTGCACGACGGCATCGACTTCGCGGATATTGGCGAGGAACTTGTTGCCCAGGCCTTCACCCTTGGACGCGCCGCGCACGAGGCCGGCGATGTCGACGAAGGAGATGCGGGTCGGGATGATTTCCTTGGAGCCTGCGATCGCCGCCAGCTGCTGCATGCGGGCGTCGGGAACCGCGACCTCGCCGGTATTCGGTTCGATCGTGCAGAACGGATAGTTCGCGGCCTGCGCGGCAGCGGTCTTGGTCAGCGCGTTGAAGAGAGTGGACTTGCCGACATTGGGCAGTCCGACGATACCGCATTTGAAGCCCATCGGGGATGAAACCTATCGCTTGAACTGATTTTGCAGTCGCTATGGGGGAAAGTGCCTTGCGGGTCAAGGCTTGGTGAGAAGGCAGCGTCCGGTGGGTAGGGCAGACAACCTTGTCGGCGGCGTCTTATTCTCGACACCGATTGACTGCCATCTTCCGCCCTCGCCTTGAAATATTCCTGTTGCGATGCAAAATTACTGTTATTCGAACGCCCTTATACAGGGCCCATCAGGAGGTTGTGCTGATGGCCGACGACACTGTTATCGATCCCAAGACAAAATCGAAGCCGAAGCTGGAGCGTCCGAAGCTCTACAAGGTCATTCTGCTCAATGACGATTATACCCCACGCGAATTCGTCATCATGGTGCTGAAGGCCGTGTTCCGGATGAGCGAGGAGGCCGGCAGTCGGGTCATGCTGACGGCACACCGCCTCGGCTCCTGTGTTGTCGTGGTCTGCGCCAGGGATATCGCCGAGACGAAGGCAAAGGAAGCGACCGACCTCGGCAAGGAAGCCGGCTTCCCTCTGATGTTCACCACGGAGCCTGAGGAATAGCCGCAGCTATTGGCGGCGATAGAGATAATCCTCGGGAAGGCCGAGCCTCAGACAGGCCTGGACCGGTGGGGATGAGCGCAGCAGCAGTCGGTCCGCGCTTCTCGCAGCGAGAGAAACGGCGGCCCGCTCCAGCCGGTTCAGAGACCATTCCGGTCCAAGCTGCAATCGCTCGCGGATCCATGCCGGCAGAATGTCGACCGCGGCGTTTATCATCAGCCCCTGCAACGGGCGAGAGGGACCGGGAAGGGCAGGGACTTCGGCCATGATCGCCAGAAACTCACCGACAATCGGGGATGGCTCGAGGCGGCTGCGCATGCTTTCGAAAAGCGCGTCCAGTTCGGCCTGCGATGCCGGAGCGCCGGTTGCGCCGTAGAGGCGCGCTGCAGGTTGTGCTTCGCGAAACAGGGCATCGCGCTCGCTATTCGAAAGCGGATGAGCGAACTGGTGGTAAGCCTCCATGAAGCCGAAACCCGCCGTAGCCTGCACCCAGTCGAGCAAATCCTGATCATTGGCATTGTAGGCTTCGCCGCCTGTCGTCATGCCCTCAACCCTGCCATGACGGCGGACCACGCCGGCGATCATCGCCTCGACCTGGCTGCGGGCGCCATAGACGGTCACCATGGCGGCGAGGCCGGTACGCTGCAGTCGCTTCATCGCATCCTGGCGGAAGGTGCTGTGCTGCCAGACGCCGTCGCGCACCTTTGGCTCGGCGAATTCGAGGATTACGGCAGCGACGCCACCAATGAACATGGTGACCTGGTTCTTGAAGATGCGCCAGGAGACGGAGTCTGCTGAAACCAGCGCTGCCTCTCCTCGGGATGGGCGAAGTCGACCGAATGCGCGGCGTTGCCTAGGAGGTCCAAAGCGGCGCGGTCGAGCCGGTCGTGCATGAGGGCAGGCAAGGGAATTGCCGTCGAGTGATGAAACATCGGTGCCTCCTTCCGGAAGGTAAGCACCGAAGGTCCGAATTGTTCCAGATAAATGACTGTCTATCGGTTTTTGTAGGGCGTCTGGATGAGCGGGATACTCAGTCGCCTTTGGAGCCAAACATCTTCTTCAGCATATCGGCCATGGGGCCTGTCGTCGGAAGGTTCGGCTTCGCTCCGCCGCGGGCCTGATGGATATGCGACTTGCCGGCCGGTTTCGGTGCCGATGCCGGTTTGGCGGGCTTTTCCGGTTCAGGTTTGCCGCCGACGGCAAGCGTCAGCTTGTTCATCAGCTGCGAGATCCTCGGCCTTCACCAGCATACCGGCATTATCGGCTATCGCATCCATCAAGGGTTCGAGCCATACGCGGTCGCTCTTGGCGAAGTCGCCCAGAACATGGTTGTGGACCTGTTCCTTCGATCCGGGATGGCCGATGCCGATGCGCAGCCGGCGGTATTCCTTGCCGCAATGGGCGTCGAGCGACTTGATGCCGTTGTGCCCGCCATGCCCGCCGCCGGTCTTGATACGCGTCCTGCCGGGCGCCAGATCCAGCTCGTCATAGATGGCGATGATGTCCTTCGGTGCCAGCTTGAAGAAGCGCATCGCTTCGCCGACGGATCTCGCCGGAAAGGTTCATGAAGGTCTGCGGCTTCATCAGCAGCACTTTTTCGCCGTCGATCTCGCCCTCGGAAATCTCCGCCTTGAACTTCTTCGACCAGGGCGAAAAGCTGGCGCGACGCTGGATGGCATCGACCGCCATGAAGCCGACATTGTGGCGGTTACCCGCATATTTCGCGCCCGGATTACCCAGGCCGGCAATGATCAGCATCGAAGATCTCCGTTCGCTATTACCGGTTCACCACCGCGAAACGGAGGTCGTGTCAACAGTTTTTCGCTTACCGGTCCCACCAGCGAAGCGGCTTCACACCGTATTGCTCAAGGATCTCATCCTGCCGCCTGTCACGGATGAGCGTGTCCAGGCCCTGCTGCATCCGCTCGATCATTTCGTCCGGCATGTCCCTGTTGCAGGCGATGCCGAGTTGCGGTTCGGAGAACAGAATGACTTTCTCCAGCGGTTTCCCTTCCGCCCGCAACTCGTCGAAAGCATTTTCCGCCATTGGCATCATGTCGATGCGCTGTTCCAAAAGCTTGTTCAAAGTGAGTTCGAAATCGGCACTAAGATCGATCGCCGGGAAGCCGCGCTCGCGCAAAAGGCTCTCGGTATAATCCGCACGATGAGTCCCTATCGTGTAGCGTTTGGCCTCTTGCATGGTGGTCGCGCGCACCGCGGATCGGCCGTTTCTTACGAGGAAATTTCGATCTACGTTGAGCGGCGAGACCCATTTGAACTTCGGCTCCCGTTCAGGTGTGCGAGCGGCGGCGAAGACGCAGTGCATCGGCTGGGTCTCCGCAAGTGCAATGGCACGGGCCCAGGGCATGATCTCCATGGTGAAGGGGATGCTTGCATTGCGCATCATCGCTCCGACCTGGTCGACGCCGGCGCCACGATAGGAGCCGTCGGGGTCACGATAGGTAAGGGGCGGATAGGCTTCGGTCGTGAACGTCACGGCATGCTGAGCCTTGGTTGGCGATGCCAGCATCGATGCCAGGCCTAGCGTTCCAATGAGCAATGTCTTCTTCTTCATCGCATGCCTCGGAATGGTTTGGATGATGGCCTGCTCGGTGGCGTTCAAGTCTCAGCTTGCAAGGGATGCCTCATCCGCTCGCGAAGACAGATTGGCCAGAAGATCGTTGATGCTCTGGGGCTTGGCAAAATAATAACCTTGTGCGCAATCGACAGCCATCTGCATCAACTGCAGCTGTTGTTGGCGCGTCTCGACGCCTTCGGCGACGACCGCACAGTTCATCTTGTGCGAGATCGTGGTGATCCCTTCGATCAGCATCCGGCTCTTGCGCTCCACGTCCGGCTCACATCCGATCAGCGACTGCACGAAGGATTGGTCGATCTTGACGATATCGACGGGGAAGCGGTTGAGATAGCTGAGCGAGGAATAGCCGGTACCGAAATCGTCGAGTGCGATGCGGCAGCCGAAGGAATGAATTTCGTCGAGAATGCGCCGGATTTCAGGGTCGTCGTGCATCAGAACGGCCTCGGTGATTTCGACCACGAGGCGGGATGGCCTGATGCCGTGGCGCGCAAGAAGCGATGCGAGACGGTTCGGCAGCCCCGGCTGAAACTGCAACGGTGAAAAATTCACGGCAACATAGGCATCCGCCAGAGCCGGAAGGCGGGATGCTCGCGCAAGATTTGCCAGCGCGTCCTCAAGGATCAGATTGCCGATCTCGATGATGCTGCTGGTTTCTTCGGCGACGCTGACCAGCGGGCCAGGCGGCATCAGGCCCTTGCGGGGATGGCGCATGCGCATGAGCGCTTCGAACCCCATCGTTCGGCCGCTGGTGATCTCCACGATCGGTTGGAAATGCGCTTCGAACCAGTTGCCTGCTATGCCAAGCTCGATGTCGCTCTCGATCTCCGCACGCTCGCGCGTTCGGTCGAGGATGGCAGCATTATAGACCTGTGTACCGTTCTTGCCGTCGCGTTTTCGGGCATACATGGCTAGGTCGGATTTCTGCAGAAGTTCCGCGGCACTTGCCGCATGCTGGGGATAGAAGGCGACACCGACGCTGGCGCTCAGCCGCACAGTCGCGCCGTCAAGATGGAATGGCGTCTCGAGCATATCGACGATCCGCTGGCAGAGCGCCTCGCTTCTCGCCTCGGCATCGTGTCCGGCCAGAAGGATTGCAAATTCGTCGCCGCCGAGGCGCGATGCACGATCGCCGTCATCCAGCATCGGCTGCAAGCGCGCCACGAACTCGCATAAGACTGTGTCACCTGCTGCATGACCGTGATTGTCGTTGATGGATTTGAAGCGGTCGAGATCGACGAAAAGGCAGGCAAGTCTGGATCCCTCGCGATCGGCGTCGACGATCCTGAGGTCGAGTGCGCTTTCAAACCCCTGTCTGTTCAACAGGCCGGTCAGATGGTCAGAAATCGCCTGCTGATGATTGCGCAGTTCGGATTGCTTCAATTGTGTCACGTCGGTCATGACACTCAGCGAGCCTGTCAGATGGCCGCTGACACCTGCAAGTTCGGCTTCAGCGATCAAGACGTCCATGGCGCTTCCATCGCTCCGCAGAAACCGCACGGTGATCTCCCGTCGCGAATTTTCTCCATCGCCGCCCGGTCGGCGTCCTTCGAATGCAGGCCGGTCCATCGGGCAAAGCAGCTCGGAGAACGGGCGACCGATGACTTCCTCCCGGCAATAGCCGCTTGCAAGAAGCCAGTAGTCGCTGACGGCGGCAATCGTATCGCTGGTCGTCAGCGAGAAGAGCATGGCCGGAGTGAGGTTGTAGATCTCCACCGATTGCTCGTGCGCGCGCTTCAGTTCGCGCTCCTCACGTTCTAGCAGAGCCTGCATTTCGTTGTAGCTCTTCGCCAGGCGGCCCATCTCGTCATTGGAGCGCCAGTCAACATGATGGCGCGAGCCGAGCCTCCGGGTGGCCTCGATCGCCGCGGTCAGTCGCATCAGGGGCTTGATGACCATCATCCTGTTGCCGAAGACGGCCGCACCGAACACGGTAAGGATGGCAATGATGAAGATGGAGATGAAAGCAAATTCGATCTGGTGAAGGGCGGAAAACCAGCTGGGCTGCGGAACCCATACGGTCAGTGTGCCTACTTCGCGGACGCCCTGGACGGACTTGTAGATGACCGGTCGGGTACGCGCGTCGAAGCCATAGAAATTGTTCGGATTGCTGTCTCCTTCGAAGACGCTCAGCTTGCCCGTCGTGTCGCGGATGTCGACGGCGTGGATCATCGGATCGGCCACCAGCATCAGCGCGACCTGTTCGATGCTGTCGGCGTCGAGATCCCACAACGGCTTGCCCAGCGCTTGCGAATTGCTGGTCAGCACGACGTCGACATGTTCGGTCAGGCTTTGGGATGCCTGCTGGGAAGACAATGTTAGGAAAAGCGTAAATAGCGGCGCGACCACGACAAGAAGTGCGCCAGAAATCAGCGCAATGAAACGACTCTCAACAGAATGAGTCATTCGTTTTCCCCGCAACTCGCCTGGAGGCGATCAAAGTATTTCCCCATAGTAGAGGGGCATACTTCCATCGAAAGCTTTAAACTTCCCTCATGGGGTTAAGCAAATACATCGTTAAGGGTGCGTCATACGGCGCAATGGATGTCTCGAAAACAAGAAAGCCCGCCCCGGATGGGGCGGGCTCTGCAAAGAGCTGATGCCGAAGATCTTATTCTTCGGTCGAAGCTTCTGCTGCTGCGGCTTCTTCTTCGTCGGCAACGCCGGCTGCCGGAGCAACGATCGTTGCGATCGTGAAGTCGCGGTCGGTGATGACCGGGCGAACGCCCTTCGGCAGCTTGACAGCCGAAATGTGCAGGCTGTCGCCGATCTTGGCGCCGTCGAGGTCAACCGTGATGAATTCCGGGATAGCGTTTGCCGGGCAATGGAACTCGACCGTGTGACGGACGATGTTCAGGACGCCGCCCTGCTTGATCGCGGACTTGTCTTCGTTGACGAAGTGAACCGGAACTTCGACGTTGACTTCCGTGTTGGCGGAAACGCGCAGGAAGTCGACATGCATGGTGAAGTCGCGGACCGGATCGAGCTGGTAGTCCTTCGGCAGGACGCTGATCTTCTTGCCATCGAGTTCGATGGATGCGACCGTCGTCATGAAACCGCCAGCGTGAATACGCTTGGTGACCTCATTGGTGTTGAGGACGATCGACAGAGGAGTCTGCTTGTCACCGTAGATGACTGCAGGAATGAAACCGTTGCGGCGAAGTTCACGGGAGGACCCCTTACCGACCCGTTCGCGCGCCTCGGCCTTGAGCACGTAAGTTTCCTGGCTCATGGCATTTCCTTTCGAGGTTGTTTGGAGAGTTCTGCCGGCATTTGCCGGTTCGAACCGGAGGGCATCTCACGACGCTCTCCATCCGCATTGCCTCCAAGGGTGTCTGTGCGGACGCGGTCCCTATAATACAAGGGGCATAGGGAGGCAAGGGCTCAGTCAATGCGACAGGCAATCAGGTTGATGCAGCCTATCGGTGCGTCGCCCGCCCAGGCTTACTCACGGTGGGGGGCGCTTGCGGGACTATTAAGCACGTTTTGTCATGGTGACCTAAAAAAGTGTGTGCTCAATAAGCTGTACGGAGTTTGTTAAAGACGCTGCCCCTTAAAAAAGGATCAAGTTTCGGGGGTAAGTTCTTATGTATGGTGTGTTCACCTGCCTAGCTTATGAGCATGATCTGTCGCTTGTCGTCGTGGCAGGCCTGCTGTGCTTCATGGCAAATCTGGCGACGGTCACGTTCATCGGACGGGCAAAGCAGACGCGCGGCAGTGCGCGGATGATCTGGGCCGCCGTGGCCGGCGGGGCAGGGGATTCGGCATATGGGCGACCCATTTCGTCGCGATGCTGGCTTACGACCCGGGAATGGCTTTCCGCTTCGACCTTTCTTTGACCCTCGTTTCGCTTGCGCTGGCCTTCGCTTCCACGTTCGTCGCGTCGTTCCTAATGGTCGCTGCACCGACGCGTCTTGGTGCCATCGCCGCCGGCGCGATCTTCGGCGCCGGCGTGTCCTGCATGCATTTCACTGGAATGTCGGCAATCGAGTTCGGTGGCGTGATCGCGTGGTCGCGTCCGCTCGTGATCACCGCGATTGCCGCTGCCGTCGTCATGGCGCCGATTGCGTTCTTGATCGCACTCGGCAAGGGGGCGAAGACGGTGGCACTTGCCGCGACGACCCTATCGCTCGCGATCGTCTGCATGCATTTCATTGCCATGGGCGCTGTCGAGCTCGTTCCCGACCTTTCGCAAAGCATTGAGATCGGCTCGCTGTCCAAGCCATTGATGCTATCGACGATTATCGTCGTTTCTCTTTCGCTCATCGGATCCGGCGTTGCGGCGGCGATCGTGTCGGGCCAGGCCGCCCGTTCGTCGAAGGCTATCGAACGCAATTTCCAGCTGCTCGTCCGCGGCGTCACCGACTACGCCATCTACATGCTCGACCCGAACGGCGTCGTGACCAATTGGAATGCCGGGGCCGAGCGTGCCAAGGGCTATGCGGCAAAGGAGATCGTCGGGCGGAACTTTGCCCGCTTTTACTCCGCTGAAGATCAGGCTGCAGGCGCGCCCGCGAAGGCTTTGAAGACCGCGCGTGAAACCGGTCGATTCGATGCGGAGGGCAAGCGCTACCGCAAGGACGGCAGCTGGTTCTGGGCGCATGTGGTCATCCAGCCAGTGATCGATGATGACGGCATCCTCGTCGGTTATGCGAAGATCACGCGCGACATCACACGACAGAAGGGAGACAGCGACCGGATCGCCGCCATCACCCAGAACCTCGACCTGGCGCTGGAGAACATGAGCCAGGGCATCTGCCTGTTCGACCGCGACGAGAAACTCATTCTCTCCAATGGCCGCTACCGTGACATGTTCAAATTCCCCGAGGGTTTCGTCGTGCCGGGCCGTAGCTATTGGGAAATCGTCAGCAAGGGCTTCGAGATGTCCTATCCCGATCCCAGGGATGCGAGCCTGCGCGCCCGCGCCCACTACGACCGTTACATTGCTGCGATGAAGGCCGGGCCGCAGAGCCTGCTGCACAGGACCTATGATGGGCATACGGTCCGCACCGCTCTCAACGAGCTTGCCGGCGGTGGCTGGGTCGCGACCTTCGAGGATATTACCGAGCAGGTCCGGTCCGAGGAACAGATCGCCTTCATGGCCCGCCATGACAGCCTGACGCAGCTGCCCAACCGCGCAGCCTTCATGAGCTATCTGGAGGGCGAGGTCCTGCATGCCGCCCATAGCGGCGATCAGCTTGCCGTTGTCGGGATCGACCTCAACAAGTTCAAGCAGATCAACGACCAGCTAGGTCACGCGGTCGGCGACGAAGTGCTGAAGGAAATGGCGCGTCGGATGATGCAGCTGGTCGGTCCCAACGACATGTTCGCCCGCTTCGGCGGTGACGAATTCGTGGCCGCGATGCGCTACAACGACATTGCCGACGTGCAATCGTTCCTTGATCGTATGACCGCCGAATTCAATCGGCCGATGGATGTCGAAGGTCACCGGCTGGTGCCGGGCGCCAGCATGGGCGTGGCGCTCTATCCGAATGACGGCAATTCGCCGGAGGCGCTGATCGCCAATGCCGACCTTGCCATGTATCGCGCCAAGGGCTCGCTCTCCCGTGAGGTCTGCTTCTACGACGTGGAAATGGACGAAGCGGCGCGCGACCGCACCAAGATGGCTAAGGACCTCTGGGCGGCCATTGAGGCCAAGCAGTTCTATCTGCATTATCAGGTGCAGAAGTCGATCTCGACCGGGGAAATTACCGGCTACGAAGTGCTGCTGCGCTGGCGGCATCCGGAGCGCGGGCAGGTTTCGCCGGTCGATTTCATCGGCGTGGCGGAAGAATGCGGTGCCATCCTGCCGATCGGCGAATGGGTTCTGCGGGAAGCCTGCCGCGAGGCGGCGACTTGGCCAGTCGGCTACAAGGTTGCTGTCAATCTTTCACCGGTCCAGATCGCCCATGCCGACATGCCGGCAATCGTCCACTCGGTGCTTCTCGAAACCGGCTTGAAGCCGAGCCGTCTGGAGCTCGAGATCACCGAGAGCTCGATCTTCGCCGACAAGCAGCGCGCGCTTCATGCGCTGCGGGCTATCAAGGCGCTCGGCGTGTCGATCGCGATCGACGATTTCGGCACCGGCTATTCGTCGCTTGAGACCCTGCAGTCCTTCCCGTTCGACAAGATCAAGCTCGATCGCAGCTTCCTGGCGGATGTCGAGCGCAGCGAAGAAGCCAAGGCGATGGTCCGCGCAATCCTGGCATTGGGGCAGGGGCTTCGCATCCCGGTCCTGGCGGAAGGTGTGGAGACCAGCGACCAGCTTCTGATCCTGCGGGACGAAGGATGTCACGAAGCGCAAGGCTATCTGCTTGGACGCCCTGCACCGATGGGTGATCAAAAGGTCGTTGCGGCTGCTTGAGCGGAATTCCGGCAGGAAGACTACCGCCGGGCCTCGCCGCCCGGCGCGTAGTAGGACTTCTGCTCGAAGCGGAATTTCAGTCCGCAGTCGCCGCATCGGATCATGTATTTGCGTGGGTCGGCGGATGCGAACTCCGTACGAAAGCCCTTCGGCAATTCGTCGATGCGGAAATCACGATTGCCGGCGCGCTTGTCATCCGTTTCCGAAACCTCGGCAAAGCCGGTCTGGCCGCACTGGGCGCATTCGAGTTTTCGGGAATAACGGTCGCGTGAGGCCATGCGGGGCTCCTTGAATAGGCGATCTACATAGTCAACGGATTTGCCGAATGCAAAATGCCGGGACAGCGATCCCGGCATTTTGTTTTGGATGGCTGAGCGATTTCTTCCGTCAGCCGCGGCGGCACTCGCCGGAGGAGATTACCCCAAAGCCGGCATTGCGGGCTTCACAGGCATTCGGGAAGGTTCGCGTGCGGCCGCGGTTCTGGCCGCAGACAGGGCGATATTCGCGGGTGCAGAAGCCCTGTTCCGGGCGATCTGGCCGATCCGGTCTTCCCGGGCGGTCCCAGCCGGGTCTATCCGGCCTGTCGGGACGGCCCGGAGGCGGATATCCACCGGGGCCGCGGCATTCGCCTGGGCTGGCAACACGGAAGCCGCGGGCGCGCGCCTGGCAGGAATTGCTGAAAGTCTCGAACCGGCCGCCGCGTTCGCCGCAGACCGGACGATACTCCATCGTGCACATCTGCGGTCCGGGCTCAGGGCGCGGTGGCGGATAATATCCACCCGGGCCGGACGGCGGACCGCCCTCGACGCAGGCCGAAAGCATCGGCAGCAGGACGAGAAGCGGCAGCCTGTTGCGCTGGCTTCTAATTGAAAACATGGCGGTTCCTCTCCGGTTGATCATAGTCAGCCTAAAGCATCGGGCCGAAAATCGAAAACGACTTCCGGCCCGACGCGGTAATCTGAAACTTTGGCAGAATTGGCCTGCGCCAATCAATCGAAGAGACTGGAGACCGACGATTCCATCGATGTGCGGCTGATTGCTTCGCCGAGCAGGTTCGCCGTGGAAATGACGCGGATATTCGGCGCGGACTGAACGGCCGTCGTAGGCTGGATCGAGTCCGTGATGACCAGTTCCTTCAACTTGGACGAGGAAATACGGGTAACCGCACCACCGGAAAGCACGCCGTGGGTGATATAGGCGGTCACGCTGGTCGCGCCGTTCTTCAAGAGGGCTTCGGCGGCGTTGCAGAGCGTGCCGCCCGAGTCGACGATGTCGTCGATCAGAAGACAGTCCTTGCCTTCGACATCGCCGATGACGTTCATGACTTCCGATTCACCGGCGCGTTCGCGGCGCTTGTCGACGATCGCGAGCTGGCAATCGAGGCGCTTGGCAAGCGACCGCGCACGAACCACGCCGCCGACGTCCGGCGAGACGACCATGACGTTGTTGAGGTCGTAGTTTTCCTTCACGTCACGCGCCAGGACCGGCACGGCGTAAAGGTTGTCGGTCGGGATATCGAAAAAGCCCTGGATCTGACCGGCATGCAGATCGAGCGTCAGCACGCGATCGGCACCGGCCTCCGTGATCAGGTTCGCGACGAGCTTGGCCGAAATCGGCGTGCGCGGCCCGGCCTTGCGGTCCTGTCTCGCATAGCCGAAATAGGGAAGCACTGCCGTGATACGCTTGGCCGACGAGCGGCGAAACGCGTCGATCATGATCAGCAGTTCCATCAGATGATCGTTGGTCGGGAACGACGTGGACTGGATGACGAAGACGTCTTCCCCGCGCACGTTCTCCTGGATTTCAACGAAGATTTCCTGGTCTGCAAATCGCCTTACACTGGCTTTTCCGACTGGAACATTGAGATAACTGCAGATCGCGTCGGCCAAGTGCCGGTTCGAATTGCCTGCGAAAACCTTCATTGCGGTCCGCCTGTTTTGAAGCTGGATGGCGGCCTTTTACCGCCGCAGGTTTCGAATGCAATAGCCATTTCCATCCTGCCCACGTTTTTTATGAACGATGTGTGACTTGCGGCATAGATTCCGGCGTTCGATGACAGGCTATCCGGCCTGGGTCTGACGCCATGAGAGGTAGTCGCGGATCGTCTTGGTGGCGATCTGCTGCATGAGGGAGGGCGGAACGGCCGCCCATGGATCCGAACCTTGAGCCGGAAGAGTTTCCTGGCCCTGCATGCGGTGGAGACGGGCGCCGGCATTGTCGAGCACGTCCCAGACATAGACGATGGTGACCTTGCCGCTGTCGGCGAAGGCGGAGAAATAGCCCTTGAGGATCTGCTCCGTGCTGTTGTCGCTCGACGGGCGGATGGTTAGGCCAGAAGCCCGCGCCTCTGCGCCCAATTGTCGCGAGAGAGGCGTCACAGCCTGAACGGGCGCGCCGATGATGGGCAGGAAACGGATTGTGCCGGCGCCTCCGGCCGGCGGCTGGGCTGCGATCTGAGGCGCCGCAGGGGGCACGGTTTCATCCGAAGGCGACCGTATCGGCTGGCTCTCATTGCCCTCCCAATCCGGCGGCGGCCCCGAGGACGAGGGCGAGACTGCGTTGCCGGCCTCGAGTGCCCGCGCCTGGGCTTCCAGTGAATTCTGCGGACCGGTGGCGTAGCCTCCGGGCGATCGCTGGACCGCTGGCGGCGCATAGGTGCCGGCCATGCGATCGGTGTCTGCCTGGGTGACGGGCGTCGATGAACGTGTCGTTCCTCCGCCGACGTCGACTTGAGGCGTCAAGGCATCGGATGTGGTGCACGAGACTAGTCCGAGGGTCAGCAGCGCGGCGATGGCGATGTGAAATCTTACCGAACGCCGCACGAATCCGTCTCCTGACCAGCTTGCCCCCGTCGAGAGCTTAGAGGTCGCCTTCGATCGGAGTCAATCTCGGCGACCTCGTCGGAGCCGGTTGTCAGCAGACGATGAGATCGAGGCTGTGGCGGGAGAGTGGCTGCGGTGCTTCGCTGGTCGTCAGGTAGGTGTGGCCGAGCGTCATCGCGGTATTCGTCTCGGAATCCATGATGATCATGTGCACGAACAACGTCATGTCGGGCAGAATTTCCTGCTGGTTGCCGACATGGAACATTTGGTGCTCCATCCAGGACGGCGAGAAGCGGGCTCCGAGCGAATAACCGCAGGCATTCAGCCGGTGGCGGGAGAGGCCGCGTTCGTCGAGGATGCGCGCATGAGTGTCGAAGACATCACCGAAGACGTGACCCGGCCGCAGGACCTCCTCGATCGCCTGGATCGTTTCGAGCGAGGCCTTGTAGAGTTCGCGGTGACGGAATGTCGGTTCGCCAATGATGACGGTACGCATCATGGCGGCGTGGTAATGCGCTGACGTGCCGGCCCATTCGAGCGTCAGCTGGTCGTTCGCGTCGAGCTTGCGA
Source organism: Terrirhizobium terrae (assembly GCF_030323265.1). Lineage (GTDB taxonomy): Bacteria > Pseudomonadota > Alphaproteobacteria > Rhizobiales > Rhizobiaceae > Neorhizobium. The sequence goes on along the minus strand of NZ_CP104992.1, from coordinate 4,106,586 downwards.
CGGCCCGCCTTGTAGCGGCAGAGCAGGGCATCCTCGCCGGAACCGATGATGAATTCGTTGGCGGGATAGTCGCCGCCGCCGGCAAGGATCGTGCCCTGCATCGCAGCGAGAATATCGGCTTCGTCGGCGCCGGCCTTGATCAGCGGCAGAGCCGCGTCGAGCGCGTCGTCGGCGAGTTCGGCGGCGCGGCGCGCATAGGCGATCTCGGCCGGGCTCTTTACAAGGCGCAGGCCGCTGACGATGTAGGAGGCGTCGCTCACCTGGCCGAAGGTGGCGAGCTGGTGATCGAGCAGGCGGGCGATGCGGCCGGTCATGCCGTGGGTGTCGTATTCGATGCCGATCTTCGCGCCGAGCAGATCCATCTCGCTCAAGAGGTTTTTGAGATCGAGCGTTGGGTCGGCGTTCAGCCGGTCGACCCAGATGCTGATATTCTCGATGATCGAGGTCTGGCGGGCCTGGCGAAGGTCGGCCGAGCGCGTCAGAAGCGTCATCGACCCGTCCGCCTTGACGATCAGCGTCTGGAAGAAGCAGTAGCCGAACGTGTCATAGCCGGTCAGCCAGTACATGCTTTCCTGCGCAAACAGCAGAACGGCATCGAGCTTCTGCTCCTGCATCGCGGCGAGCAGGCGGTTCATGCGGGTAGCATATTCTTCGCGTTCGAAGTGCAGGGCCATATCAATCCTCCCGGATCGCGATTGCGGAAATCTGGCGGCCGTAATCCGGCTCTCTGGCGTGGGTGGTGCGCCGATAGGAGAAGAACCTGTCGGGATCGGAATAAGTGTCGAGGCCGAGATTGGCGGCACTGATGCCGGCGTCCGTCAGGCGCTTGATCGTCAGGGACGGCAGGTCGAACATCGCGTGGCCAGGCTTTTCCGAGGGCGAAAAGAAGATCGCGTAGCCCGGATCGACCGTCTTGAAGTTTTCGATGAATTCGGGACCGACCTCATAGCTCTTCGGGCCGATCGAGGGCCCGAGCACGGCGGTGATCTTCGATCGGTCGGCGCCAAGGGTCACCATCGCCTCGATCGTATTCTCCAGCACACCGTATAGCGCGCCCTTCCAGCCGGCATGGGCGGCGCCGATGACGCCGTTTTCGGCATCGGCAAACAGCACGGGGCCGCAGTCGGCCGACAGGACGCCGAGCACAACGCCCGGAACCGTCGTGACCATCGCATCCGCTTTCGGACGCTCGCCGCTCGCGCTCTTCGAGTCGACGACAACGACGTCAGGAGAGTGGACCTGGTGGACGGTATTGAGAGTTTCGGTGCCAAGGCCGAACCACGCGGCGACACGCGCACGGTTCTCCGTCACTTTCTCCCGATCATCATCGGAGCCGACGCCGACATTCAGCCCGGCATAGATGCCTTCGGAGACGCCGCCCTTGCGGGTGAAGAAGCCATGACGGATGCGGGGGCTGCCCGCTCGTTCAGCAAATCGCTCTCAATCGGCTGCGGCAGGCCAAATCCCGGCATCGGCGTTCATCCCATTGAATTTATTTCGCAATCTACGCGAATGCTTCGGTTTCTTGTGGGGGAGATTGGCGCAAGAGGGCTCCCGCTGTCAATCCGCCGGCGGGCTCGTCAGTCCACCGGCCGGAACGGCATAAGCTTGAGCGCCGGGCTGGAGACGGCAATCACCTTGAAGAGTTCGCCCATCTTGCCCGCACCTTCGCCCGCCAGCCTGTCGACCGCGGCGGCGATCAGCCGCTGCTCGGCCGGATCCTTGTCGCGGGCAAGGGCCGAGGCGCGTTCGGCAAGGCCGAGACCGTAGAGGAATTCGCCCTGGCGCAATCCGCCGTTCAGGTGGACGCCGGCGACGAGCGCGACCTTCGCCAGATCCTCGAAATCCACATGGCTTGTAAGATCGGCTTCGCCCGGATGGGCCAGCGGCGGATCGAAGTCATGGTTCATGATCGCCTGCAGCGTATCGCCGAAGCCGGTCGCCATATGGCCATAGTCGATGATGAGCGCGGTGCCGCCCTGATGCTTGAGCCGTTCGCAGAGCGTCTGCATGACGGCCTGGCGGGCAGGGGCGAGCTCGAAGATCGTGCCGTCGGGAATACCTGCCGCCGGAGCCGGCAACAGGGACGGATCGACGGTTGCGACACCGGCGACGAAAGTCAGTTCGTCATCGGCGCCGAGCCCGACGAGGTGCTCGCGAAAGCCGGTCGGCGTCTTGACGAACTGGCGGATCGGAATGGCGTCGAACAATTCGTTGGCCGCGATCAGGCAAAAGCCTTCCGGCACTTCTTCGAAGCTGTCGTGCCAGCTGACCTTGGTCGAATAGGCCTCGAGCGTGATGCGCTGGACGCCGCGCAGGCGCTCGCTGGTTTCCACCAGATGCACGTTCAGGTCTTCGAGCAGGGCTGGTGCGATGCGCTTGATGACGCGCAGCATGTCGGCCATCATCGTGCCGCGGCCGGGGCCGACTTCGACAAGGCGCACGCCGGTCGGCTTGCCGTGCTGCTGCCAGGCATGCACCATGAAGATGCCCAGCATTTCGCCGAACAGCTGGCTGATCTCGGGCGCGGTGATGAAGTCGCCCGCCTGGCCGAAGGGTTCGCGCGTGCGATAATAACCGTATTCCGGATCGGCGAGGCAGAGCGCGAAATAGTCGGTCACGCTGATCGGCCCGTTGGCGCGGATCAGCGTCTTGATCTTCTCGGCGAGGGAGTTGGGGCGTGCGTGCTCATGACGGGTTTCGCCTCAGACGCGCGCCATGCGGGCGGCAGCGGTCTTTGCCCTGATGACGGCCCACACGCCGATTGCCACCATCGGCAGGGACAGGACCATGCCCATGGTCAGCCAGCCGGTGCCAAGCAGATAGCCGAGCTGCGCATCCGGCTCGCGGAAGAATTCGACGAAGATGCGCGAGAAGGCATAGCCGATGACGAAGACGCCGGAGATGATGCCGGGCGTGCGCAGAGCCTTGAAGCGGAAGATCAGGAGCGCCAGGACCAGAAGCAGGACGATGCCTTCGAGGCCCGCTTCATAAAGCTGGCTCGGATGGCGGGCGCCGAGGCCGCCGGTCGGAAAGACGATTGCCCAGGGCATGGTGCTCAGACGGCCCCAGAGCTCGCCATTGATGAAATTGGCGATACGGCCGAAGAGCAGGCCGATCGGCACGACGGCCGCAACGATATCGAACATGCTCCAGACCGGGATGCTGTTCTTCTTGGCGAAGAAGATCATGGCCAGCGTCGCGCCGATCAGGCCGCCATGGAAGGACATGCCGCCGTTCCAGATTTCGATGATGCGGATCGGGCTCTCGATCATGCGCGCGAAATCATAGAACAGGACATAGCCCGTGCGCCCGCCGAGCACGATGCCGGCCGCGATCCAGACGAGGAAATCGTCGAGATGCGTCTTCGTCATCGGGGCAGCGTCGCCTTTCCACAGGTCCGGTCGCTCGATCAGCTTGCGAGCATAGAACCACCCGAGCAGGATGCCCGCGACATAGGCGAGACCGTACCAGTGAATGGCCAGCGGACCGATGGAGAAGGCCACCGGATCGATGTTCGGAAACGGCAGAATGGCGAGAAGATGGAGTGCTTCGTACAAATGTAATTTCCAGGCGAGACCGTTGTGGCCGGAACATGGCCTTGGCAATTGTGGCGGTCAAGCTGGAATCGGCCGATCACCCGCCACGGCAGTGGATGGCGCTTGCAACCGAACGTTTCTAGCCCTACTTCCATTCCAATGGATATTTTGCCGGACGCTAGACGACCGGCTGCAAGGAGATGACAGATGTCGACCGGAACCAACCGCATTTTCGATGATTTCGCCCGACTGATGACGGATGCTGCAGGGGCCGCGCAGGGCGTGCGCAAGGAAGTCGAGACGGCATTTCATGCCCAGGCCGAGCGTTTCCTCAACAATATGGACATCGTCAAACGCGAAGAGTTCGAAGCCGTTCGCGAAATGGCTGCCCGCGCCCGCGACGAAAATGAGGCGCTGAAGGCCCGCATCGAGGCGCTGGAAGCCAAGCTCTCCGATCAGCAGGGCTGATTAGCGCTTCACAGACGAAGTTTGGAATCGGAAACGACCTTCCGCGGTAGCGCGGGAGGTCGTTTTGTTTTGCGCGGCAGGATTGTTCCGTTCCTGCACACCGTATTCGGTCCTTATCCAAAGAAAAGGACCCGTCTTCGAGTGAAAAATACAGCCTGTGGACATAGCCGAAAAAGCAAGTCGGCAGAGTCAGTTAAGACTCTCTTCTGATCCCGAATACGAACCCGGCAAGTGATTCCCCCACGGAAATAATGGGGTGAGGGGTAGCGACCGGAACCTGTCTAGCTACACTGATTTTAAATGATGATCTCGAAACGAACTGGTAAGCTCCAGACAGGGTGAGAGCGTTAATCTGGCGGCGTCGTAAGATCATCGGGAGTGTCGTTCCGGTTAAGTGTTCGCGTGTTGGCGTATCCGCAAATCCGCATTCATTCCGGTCAAGAAGGTGCCGCATGAGCCTCATGGAATTGGAAATTGAACGTCAGTCGAATCCGGTCGACATGATCGAATTCGTCGCTGCCTCCAACGATTGGACGTTCGAGCGATCCGGCGAGGACGAGATCGCGATGACCGTCGAGGGGCGCTGGGCAGATTATCACGTCTCGTTTTCCTGGATGGAAGACTTCGAGGCGCTCCATCTGGCCTGCGCCTTCGATCTCAAGATCCCGGACAGCCGCGTCAATGAAGTCATCCGGCTTCTCTCGCATGTGAACGGCCAGACGCTGATGGGTCATTTCGACCTGTGGCGCCAGGAAGACGTGATCATCTTCCGCCAGTCGCTGCTGCTCGCTGGTGGCGCAGAGCCGACCAACCAGCAGGTGGAAGTGCTGCTTTCGAGCGCACTCGAAGCCTGCGAGAGCTATTTCCAGGCCTTCCAGTTCGTTGTCTGGTCCGGTATGGAAGCGAAGGCGGCACTGGATGCCGTGCTGTTCGAAACCGTCGGTGAATGCTGATCATGGCCGGCGGCAAGGGAGCGATCGTTCTCGTCGGCGCCGGCAATATGGGCGGCGCCATGCTGTCAGGCTGGCTGGATAAAGGCATTGCGGGTGACCGGATCACGGTCATCGATCCGTCGCCTTCCGACGCGATGAAGGCCAAAATATCCGCCGCCGGTGCGCAGCATGTGACGGCTGCTCCTGAAGGGCTCAAAGTCGATATCCTGTTCCTCGCGGTCAAGCCGCAGATGATGGATACGGTGCTGCCGCCGCTGAAGGCGATCGTCGGTGACGATACGGTCGTCGTTTCGGTCGCAGCCGGCAAGACGCTTTCCTACATGAAGAGCCATCTGGGCGACGCGGCAATGGTCCGCGCCATGCCCAACACGCCGGCGATGATCGGCCGCGGCGTCACCGGTGCCTTTGCCAACGAAAAGGTCGCGGACGCGCAGCGTGAGGCCGTCGACGGATTGCTCAAGGTGAGCGGCCCTGTCGAATGGGTCGCGACCGAAGCCGATATCGATTCCGTCACGGCCGTGTCGGGCAGTGGCCCGGCCTATGTCTTTTATCTCGTCGAGTGCATGGCCGAGGCCGGCCGCAAGCTCGGCCTGCCGGCGGATACCGCCATGCGGCTGGCCCGCGAGACCGTCGCCGGTGCGGGCGAACTGCTCCATCAATCCACTGACGAGGCGGCGCAGCTGCGCAAGAACGTGACGTCGCCGGGCGGCACGACGGCTGCGGCACTTTCTGTGCTGATGGCGGACGGTGGCATGCAGCCGCTGTTCGACGAGGCGATTGCCGCCGCACGCAAACGGGCAGAAGAACTGGGAAGCTGAGAGCATGGCAGACGAGATCACGTTCGGCGACTTCGAGAAGGTTGATATCCGCGTCGGGACGATCATCGAAGCCGAACCCTTCCCGGAAGCGCGCAAGCCCGCCTTTAAGCTCAGAATAGACTTCGGGCCGGAGATCGGCGTCAAGAAATCCTCCGCTCAGATCACCGTGCACTACACGCTGGAGTCGCTTATTGGTCGCCAGGTCCTCGGCGTCGTCAATTTCCCGCCACGCCAGATCGGCCCGGTGCGTTCGGAAGTCCTCACCCTCGGCTTCGAGGACGAGAACGGCGCTATCGTTCTCGCCGCCGTCGAGCAAGGCGTGCCGAACGGCCGCAAGATGATGTGAGCGGCTGAGAGCTGCTCTGAAACCTCATCTCACGTCGTCGGATCGAACCTCAGAATCCCGGCGATCCTTGATGTGGAACCGGTATCGGACGGATGCGAGACGCCGTCCACGACCTGAACCTCCGCAAAGTCGAACGGGCTTACGCCCTCGATACAGGCGACGTTTATGCCGAATTGGTTCGGATTCGAGCGGCGCTGGTGATGGGTGTAGATGCCGCAGGTCTTGCAGAAATAGTGTTTCGCGGTGCCGGTGTTGAATTGATAGAGCGTGAGATTGTTTTCGCCCCCGATGAATTCGATATCGGCAAGCTCGGCCGAGGCGGCGATGGCGCCGCGCATCCGGCAAAAGGAACAGGTGCAACGGCGGATCGTGTTGAACTCATCCGCAAGCCTGACCCGGAACCTGACCGAACCGCAGTGGCAGGCCGCATTATGCTGGTGTCTTTCGCCGCTCATTTTTGGTCCACCTCAAGTTTTCCCGCAATCATCCATACCGACCCTAAGGCCAGCGACGGCTGATGACCAGCATGGCGAGACAGTTCGTCGACACTTCAAAAATACTCTCAGCAGACGCTCATCCGAGTTGGACCATGTCCGTCGCACAGACATGGTCGCCGCCCGGAGAGGCGTGCACGCCATGGTCACGATGGATGCAACGCCGTAACACTCCCGCCCGCCGACTTCAGCCGAGCGAGATAGGCTTTGGGGTCGAGCACCTGGAAGGGGAAATAGAGTCCGGCAGGTGTGGGCTGATTGCCGTCCAGGCCGAGTAGCCTTTCAAGGATCATCGACGTTCCCTGTGCCGTCAGAGGTGCCGCTCCCTGAGGATGGAAGACCGCATGACGGGTACGCAACGCCTGGCCGTCACGATCTTTTCCGGTCAGTTCGATGATGATCTCCGTGGATTTCGGCTCTCCGCGGCGGCGGCTGGAACTGATGCCTGTTGCAAGATTGAATTGAACATTCGGCGCACCTGTCGCCGTTGCCAGGCCGACGACGTCGATGGAAGAGAAGCCGGATGCCTCTATCCGGGTTCCGTCGATGGCCGAGAACTCGGTCTTGGCGTCGTCGCCATCGCGCCAGATATAGGCGCCGTCCCGACGGGTAAACGCGGCCGGCATCATCTGGGACATGCGCTCGAAGTCGGCGGCAACTGCAGGCCCGCCGCCATCCTCCTCGTCCACCAGTGCGCCGATGACGATGTCGCTAACGCTGCCGAACGCTTTTGCAATATCGAGCGTCGGGATCGTCGTGGCGCCGACAAGCCATTCGGCACCGAAGACGATCGGCGCGGCGCCAGGCTTGTGCATGAAGTTCGCGACGTCGGGGGCGATCTCGTAGATTGCTGCCGATATGCCCAGATGCGGAATGCCGCGTGCCTGCGCGAAACGAAGGCCGGCGGCGCGCTCGTCGGAGTAGAAGACTGCAACGGCGCTCACCGCGCGGTCACCGAGGCCGAGGTCATCGGCACTTGTATCGAGCGCCACGCCCTCCGCCTGACCAATCTCGCGGGCGGCTTTCTCGCTTTTCTCCAGATCGCGCCCGCCTATCAATAGCGGTATCTCGGGATGTACCGCATGAAGCGCTTTTGCAGTCTGGCGTCCTATTGCACCTGAACCGCCCATGAAAAGAATAGGGTCAATCGACATGGCCTGTGTCCTCTTCCTGCTTGGTAACCCATCAGTGGTCGGCCCCTATAGCTGGCGCGCCACCGGTCGCTTTTCAACCAGAGGGCGGAGAAGACGAGATTCAATGAGGCCCTCGTGCAGCAACCGACGCGGCGATCGCGATAGATCCTTAGGCCGGAATACGCACCACTGCTCTCAATCCTCCACTTGGGCTTTCCCCAAGTGTGACGTTGCCGCCATGGGCACGGGCGATGTCGCGGGCGATCGCGAGGCCGAGGCCGGTGCCGGAGGCGTCGAGATTGCGTGCCTCGTCGAGCCTGTAGAAGGGCTTGAACACTTCCTCGCGCGACGCCTCTGGAATGCCGGGGCCGTCGTCATCCAGTGTCAGAGTCAGCCATTTGGCGCTGTGGCGGGCGTTGATGTGAAGCGTCTTGGCGTAGCGCTCGCTGTTGGACACAAGATTGGCGACGAGCCGCGTGAAGGCATTGGGGCGTACGGCGATCTCGTCTCCGCCCTCGATCTCATAGGTCAGCGGCCGACCGCGCAGTTCGAAATCGTTGCGGAAGCGCTCAAGCAACTCGCTGAGCCTGAGGGTGCCGAAATCCTCTTCCGACTCTCCTTTGGCGAAGGCGAGATAGCCCTCGAGCATGGACTGCATGTCGTCCACATCTTCGGTCATGCCGGACAGTTCCGGCTTGTCGCCGGCGAGCGCCAGTTGCAGCTTGAAGCGGGTGAGGATGGTGCGCAGGTCGTGGCTGATGCCCGCCAGCATGGCTGTGCGCTGTTCAAGCTGCCGTTCGATGCGTTCGCGCATCAGGATGAAGGCGAGACCCGCGCGCCGGATCTCGTCGGCGCCCTTGGGCGAAAAGCTCTCGTTCTTTTGCCCTTGCCAAAGCTCTCGGCGGCGTTCGCAAGCGAGAGGATCGGGCGGATCTGCCCGCGCAGGAAGAGGATGGAGATCAGGACGAGCACAAAGGCAGTACCGACCATCCAGACCAGGAATATGTGGGTGTTGGAGGCGTAGGTTGAGCCTCTTCTGACGAAGATGCGCAGCACCCGTTCGTCGAGCTTGATGCGAATTTCGACAAGCCGGCTGTCGCCGACCGTGTCGAGCCAGAAAGGCATGCGGATCTGCTGGGTGATCTGGTCGGACAGGATGCCGTCGAGGATCGAGAAGAAGGGCCGCGGCCGCGGTGGCGGCAACTGCCCCTGGGCCTCGACCGCGATGGTGAGGTTCAGCGCCTCGTCGGCGATCCGCGTGATGGTGTCGTAATTGGCATCCTGCGGATAGGAGCGGATGACCTCGATGATCCCTGCAATGTCACGGACGGTACCTTCCGACAGACGCTCCGTGACGATGCGCCAATGGCGCTCCATGAAAACCGCGGCGACAACCGTCTGCAGCAGCAGCATGGGCAGGATGACGATGAGCAGCGAGCGGGTGTAGAGGCCGGTCGGCAGCCTCCGGCGCAGCCAGCGTGTGAAGGGCCGCCAGCCGGGCAGGGCGACGGCCGATACATTCTGCCTCAGCGTTTCGAAAAGAGCCATTGGCGCTTCCTCTGCCGCTCCACCTTGCTAGTCGATGCTCAGACGATAGCCGATGCCGCGGACCGTCTGGAGATAGACCGGGTTTGCCGGATCCTCCTCGATCTTGCGGCGCAGGCGGTTGATCTGCACGTCGATCGTCCGTTCGCCGACATCGGAATCGTCGCCGATCAGTTCATGACGCGGGATGGTGTCGCCGGCGCGTGTGGCGAACAATAGCATGATTTCCTGCTCGCGATCGGTGAGGCGAATGGTTTCGGCCGCACGGCGCAGCTCCTTGCGGGAGATCGAGAAAGTGAACGGCCCGAAGATGACCTGCTCGATCTTCGGCGCGTCGGACGCGCTGCGGCGCAGGATGTTGTTGATGCGCAGGACGAGTTCGCGCGGGTCGAAGGGTTTTGCCAGATAATCGTCAGCCCCTGCTTCCAGTCCCTCAATACGCGCATCCGCCTCGACACGCGCCGTCAGCAGGATGACCGGGATCGTCTTCTTCTCGTAGAGCGCCTTCGTGAGCGACAGGCCGGATCTCGCCCGGCATCATGACGTCGAGAATGATCAGGTCGAAATACAGGCCTTCCAGCTTGCGCCGCGCTTCGGCTGCATCTGCGGCAATCGTCACCCGGAACCCTTGTTCCGTCAGATAGCGGTTCAACAGGTCGCGAATGCGCTTGTCGTCATCCACGATCAGAAGGTGAGGGGCGTCGTCGGATGGTGGCATCTTCGTCATTGCGGCATCCTATTCCACGTCGTCATGAACGGGCGGCAGGCTTTGATCGCGGCCGCGCATCTGCTTTAAAAACTGTTTCACGGCCTCGCGGGCTTCCGGTTTGAGGCCTTCCAGCGCATGGGCGATGCGCAGAGATTGCGGCTCAGATAGGGCAAGCGATAGTTCACGGCCAGCAAGGGTCGGATAAAGGCGCCGTTCGCGCCGGTCCTTGGCGCCCGCCATCTGCCGGATATAGCCGGCCTCGATCAGGTGCTTGAGCACACGCGACAGGCTCTGCTTGGTGATCTGCAGGATATCGAGGAGATCGCTCACCATCAGTCCGGGCTGGCGGCTGACGAAATAGACGACGCGGTGATGGGCTCGGCCCATGCCGATGCCCGCGAGAATGGCATCTGGATCGGAAATGAAGTCGCGATAGGCAAAGAAGAAAAGCTCGATCGTCTCGAAGTCTATCCGGCTCTCATCGACAGCCGGCAAGGGAGGCTGGGCTTTCCTGACGGGCTTTGCCGCCATTGCTCGAGACACGTACGGATCCTTTCTGCAGGCCAGTCTTCAAGGCTCGTCGCCGAGGGCAGTCGTTTACTGCCACCGATTGTAATCCTTCGGTCTCGATAAAGCGCGATCGGCTTGAACAATCAACAGAATTTGTTCGCAAACCGGCAACGAAACGTGATTGGAAAGCTTCGAAAACTTAACCGATCCTGCGCGGCATCCAAATGCGGAGTGCGCGTATCTTCCAAGCATTGATTGCGGGATCTCCATAACATGACGGGAACTTAGTGATGAAAAACTCATTATTACCGCCAGACAGATCGGAGAGCACCCGCCATGACCGAGACCTATTCTTCCATTCCGCCGATTACGATTGACGAACCTAAGCCGCACCCGCTGCGCGCCGTCTTTGTCACTGTCCTTACCCTGAAACTCGCAGTCTGCGCGTTTCTCATCGCCACTGCTTCGCTCGCCCCGCCGGTTGCCGCCGATGCCCGTTACATGGTCGTCGCGGCCGAATAGTTTTGACCCTAGGGCTGCATTCTTTCCCATCAGGCGCTATACCCCGCGAAACACGCGCGAAAGTCGGAGGCCATGGGAAAACTTCAAGCCGGGATCATACCCGTCACGCCCTTCCAGCAGAACTGCACCATCCTTTTTGACGACGAGACCCGCGAAGGCGTGGTGATTGATCCGGGTGGCGACGTGCCGGTAATCGAGGCTACGATCCGCGAAAACAACCTGTCGATCAAGGAAATTTGGATCACCCATGGTCATATCGACCATGCCGGGGGCGCTTCTCAGCTACGCAAGGCCCTGGGCGTCCAGGTCATCGGGCCTCATGAAGCCGACCTGCCGCTTCTGGAAAATCTGGAGATGCAGGCCCGGTCTTTCGGCGTTGCCATGGAGGCGCAAAACCTTGTGCCGGATCGCTGGCTTTGCGACGGCGATACAGTGTCCTTCGGCGGTCATGTCTTCGAGGTCTACCATTGCCCGGGCCACGCGCCGGGGCACGTGATCTTCTATAATCCGACGCAGAAATTCGCTCATCTCGGCGACGTGCTGTTCAATGGGTCGATCGGGCGCACCGATCTGCCGGGTGGCGACCATGCGACCCTGCTGGCATCCATCCGTGACAAGGTTCTGCCACTCGGGGACGATATCGGCTTTCTCTGCGGGCACGGCCCGGGCAGCCGCATCGGCGACGAACGCAGGGGCAATCCCTATCTTCAGGGGCTCTAGCTGACTTTCTCCGAAACGGGACAATGCAGGCACAAAAAAACCCGGCAAATCTGCCGGGCTTCAACTTGGGTCAAGCCTTAGGCTCTTAGCCAGAAATCTGCAGGTTAACGGCCTTTGGGCCCTTACCGCGGCGATCCGGCTCCGTGTCGAAGCTCACCTTCTGGTTTTCCGACAGACCGGACAAGCCCGATGCCTGTACGGCGGAGATATGGACGAAGATATCGGCGCCACCATTATCTGGCTTAATGAAGCCGAAGCCCTTGTCAGTATTGAAAAATTTTACAGTGCCAGTTTCGGCCATGCAGCAGGTCCTTTTCTCTCTGTCCGTGTTCAGCGGCGGACAGCACAACATTATTGCCCCGAGGGGCGGCGGCAGGCAGTTTTAAGAAAGGGTCCCTGTGTTACCGCGGCGAAAAGGAATAGCTCAAAAAAGTTGCCCCCAGTCCCCGCCCGAAGTTTTGGCGCCTTCGGATCGCATTTTTATAGGTCTTCCCATGCTCGTAAATTGCCCGAACGTCGGCAGATTGCTGTGTTTATCGAAAATTGGCAAGAAAAAGTTTTGCTACAGTGCGCCGATGGGTTGAAAATTCGAGATCGGCTGAAGGCGTTGAAACGCAAGACGTTTCGCCTTTGAGGCAATGTCCGGCTTGCAGTATATCGTCAACCATCATTGATTGTATTGGCAAATGTCCCGTTCTGGGACACCAAAGTTACAGTCGTGTCATATTGGACCGGCTGTTTTCGATGCGCTCCGACGGCAACTTAAACGACTGTAAGTGCAGGCGGCTCAGGGTATAGCCTGCGGCCCGTTGTGCCGCTCTCTCACGCTTCCAGTTGTACTTGCCGGTCGAGCATCGGAGCGATGGAAGCGGGACGTCAATTCTTTGTTCACGATGACCGGATCGGGCAGGCGAAAGCGTGCAGATGTAATCAAATTCGCCAATTCTCCGCCATCTGATCACTCACATTGATGGAAATCATTCAAGCTTTCCGCTTGAAACCGCTGGCGTCATTCGACATACAGCATGGTCGGCGGATGCGCCTGTGCCTCCGCACCGATCAACAGCCTCCAGGACCGATAGATATGGCCTTTCTTGCCGATGCCCTTTCCCGTGTGAAGCCATCCGCCACCATCGCAGTCTCGCAAAAAGCACGAGACCTGAAAGCGAAGGGCAGGGATGTGATCGGCCTCGGCGCCGGCGAGCCGGATTTCGATACGCCGGATAACGTGAAGCAGGCCGCAATCGACGCCATCAATCGCGGCGAGACCAAGTACACGCCGGTTTCCGGCATTCCAGAGCTGCGCAAGGCGATCGCGGAGAAGTTCAAGCGCGAGAACGGCCTCGACTACAAGCCGGAACAGACGATCGTCGGTACTGGCGGTAAGCAGATTCTTTTCAATGCCTTCATGGCAACTCTTAATGCAGGTGATGAAGTCATCATCCCGGCTCCCTACTGGGTTTCCTATCCGGAAATGGTAGCTTTGTGCGGCGGTACGCCGGTTCCGGTCGTCACCAAGCAGGAGAACAATTTCAAGCTGACGGCTGCCGAACTTGAAGCCGCCATCACGCCGAAGACCAAGTGGTTCCTGTTCAACTCGCCGTCCAACCCGACGGGTGCAGCCTACAGCGCCGAGGAGCTGAAGGCCCTGACCGACGTGCTCTTGAAGCACGAGCATGTCTGGGTCCTGACCGACGACATGTACGAGCACCTGACCTTCGGCGACTTCAAGTTCGCGACGCCTGTCGAGGTCGAGCCGAAGCTCTATAACCGCACGCTGACAATGAACGGCGTTTCCAAGGCCTATGCAATGACCGGCTGGCGTATCGGTTATGCCGCAGGCCCGATCGAGCTGATCAAGGCCATGGACATGATCCAGGGTCAGCAGACCTCGGGTGCGTCGTCGATCGCCCAGTGGGCTGCGGTCGAAGCGCTGAATGGTCCGCAGGACTTCGTTGCCAAGAACAAGGCGATCTTCGAAGGTCGCCGCGATCTCGTCGTCTCCATGCTGAACCAGGCGACCGGCCTCGTGTGCCCGAAGCCGGAAGGCGCCTTCTACGTTTACCCGTCCTGCGCCGGCCTGATCGGCAAGACCACGCCGACGGGCAAGGTCCTCGAAACGGACGAGGACTTCGTCTCCGAGCTACTGGAAGCAGAAGGCGTTGCCGTCGTCCACGGATCGGCTTTCGGCCTCGGCCCGAACTTCCGCATCTCCTACGCGACCTCCGAGGAGTTGCTCGAGGAAGCCTGCAAGCGCATCCAGCGCTTCTGCGCATCCTGCAAGTAAGCAGCGCGAGATACGACCAAAAAGCCCGCCGGAAACGGCGGGCTTTTTCATACGCGATAATGTTGGCTTAGGCCTTGGTGAGCTTGATGATGCTCGATTCGCCACCGCGGGTTTCCGTGACGGCATAAACGGCGCCATCCGGGCCGACCTTCACGTCACGGATGCGCGCGTCGAGATCGACGCGTTCTTCATGGGAAACCTTGTCTCCATCGAGATGGAGAACGACAACGCCCTGGCTGACAAGGCCGCCGACGAGGAAGGTGCCCTTCCATTCGGGAATGGCGTCGCCATCATAGAAAGCCATGCCGGACGGGCCGATGACCGGATCCCAGTAATAGACCGGCTGTTCGGTCTCTGCCTTTTCGGTGATCCCTTCACCGACAGCGCTGCCGCTGTATTCGACGCCATAGGTTACTTCCGGCCAGCCGTAGTTCTTGCCGGCTTGGGGAAGGTTCAACTCGTCGCCTCCCTTCGGGCCGTGCTCCACCGTCCAAAGGCGGCCTTGTCCGTCCAGCGCTGCGGATTGCATGTTGCGGTGACCGAGGCTCCAGATTTCCGGCAGGGCTTCTTCCTCGTTGACGAAGGGGTTGTCGGGCAGCGCCTTGCCGTTCATGTCGATACGGAAGACCTTGCCGAGACCGCTCGCAAGCTCTTGAGCCTGGACCCGCGGTTCTCTGTCGGAGCGCTCGCCGACAGTGACATAGAGCTCGTTGCTCGGGCCGAACACGAGGCGCGAGCCGAAATGCTTGTTGCCGTCATAGGTCGGGGTCTGGCGGAAGATGACATTGACGTTTTCCAGCTTCCCGCCGCCGTTGTCGTCGGCAACGAGTTTTGCCGAGGCGACCGACGTGCCATTGCCATCGTCGCGCGGCTCGGAGAAGGAGAAGAAGATTATGCCCGACGTCGCATAGTCGGGAGCCAGTGCCACGTCGAGCAGGCCGCCCTGTCCGCCGAACGCGACTTCCGGAACGCCCTCGATCTCAGGCCCGGCCTTACCGTCAGCAGAGATGATATGCATCTTGCCTTCCTTGGCGTTCACCAGCATCCGTCCATCCGGCAGGAATTCCATCGCCCATAGATGCGGCAGGCCTTCCGCAACCACCTCGGTGGCAATCTTCGGCATCGCGGCGGGCTGCGGCGCGCGCGTCTGGTTTTCGAAGGCAGGCTTCTGGTCGGGTGCGTTGGCGCGGCCGGTCTCGGCTGGCTGGCTGGCCGTCTGCGCGCATGCAGGGCCGGCGATTGCTGCTGCCGCAAGGATCGTGCTGGTAAGGATGAGGTTGAGGCGGTTCATCGATGCTCCCTTCGACGAGGTGTTGTGCGGTGTCGGCTTCCTGTCGGCACTGCTCGTCATGGGAGCGGGCCGGCCAGTCGCAACGAGATAGGGCGCCTCGCGCGCTGAGCCGAACACGCGCCGTTCAAGATTATTTTATTAAAAGGTGCTGCCTTCGGCCGGCAGCAAAAGCCCGCCTTGTGGGCGGGCTTTCGATTGGGCGTCACTCGAGACCGATCAATCGAGCAGTTCGGCGGGAACCTTGCCGCCATTCTCGGAGAGTTTTTTCATCAGCGCCTTGTGCAGCCAGATATTCATCTCGGCCGAACCGTCTTTCGCGCCTGTATAACCCAGCTCGTCGGCGAGTTCCTTGCGGGCGGCGAGGCTGGAATCGAGATCGAGTGCCTTCATCAGGTCGACGATCGACTTGCGCCAGTCCAGCTTCTGGCCGCTCTTGGCGACGGCATCATTTAAGATTGGCGCTACGTCGATCGGTGCCGAGGGTGTCGGTGCCGCAGTCTTGGCAGGCGTGGGCGTGACCGGTGCCGGCGCCGCGGGTGACGCGGCGGGTGGGGTCGGAGCTGCACCCGCGGCCGGCGTCGTCTCTACGTCGGCTGCCTCGGCGCGGCCGAAAATGGCATTCTTGATCTTGTCGAAAATACCCATGGTCAGAATCTCCCAATTTTTTAGACTTTCCGAATGGAAGTATCGCGACGAAGTCCCGTTTCAAGGCACGCCAAAAGGTTGAGCCTGCTGCCTTTCTACAAACCCAGGACCGTCAGCATGACGAAGGTTGCGAAGAGAACGAAATGTGTCATGCCTTCGATCGCGTTGGTCTGGCCGTCATTGAGGTTGATCGCCGCCACCACCAGCGTGATGCCGACCATGACCGTCTGGACGGGCGTCATCGCCATGATGAAGGGCTGGCCCGTATAAAGCGCGATGCCCTCCATGACCGGGACCGTCAGGATGACGGTGGAGAGCGACGCACCCATGGCGATGTTGACAACCGATTGCATGCGGTTGCGCAGCGCGGCGCGCAGGGCGGTCAGGATCTCGGGCGCGGCGGAGATCGCAGCCACGACCACGGCCATCAGGGCAGGGGCGCACCGGTGCCTTCCAGCCCGGTATTCAGGAAGGCGGACATGAATTCGGCGAGGAATCCGATGATCAGCACGCCGACGAGAATGATGGCGATCGAGAGTGTTGCAGATTCCGCCTCGGCTTCCGCATGCACAGGTGTTTCGGGCGCCGCGGTGGCGGCACCGGTTGCCGTTTGGGACGCTGGTGATGCGCCCGGTGCCGATGACATCGCCTGGGATGCCTGCGCTGGCCGAGGCGTGCGGCCATAGCTGTAGCTGAAGAAATAGCTGTGCGGGCCGACCTGCATGCGCAGGAAGAGCGCATAGAGCGCGATCATCGCGAAGATGGTGAAGGCGGAATAGTAGTGCCATTTCGCTTCCGGGATGAATTCCGGGACGATCATCGAGATGCCCATCGCCGTCAGGATCATGGCGCTGTAGGTGCGGCTGGAATCGTCGTTGTAGATCTGCTCGCCATGCCGCAACCCGCCGAGAAGGGCTGCGAGGCCGAGAATGCCGTTGATATCAAGCATGACGGCCGAATAGATCGTGTCACGTACCAGTGTCGGGGAGTTGCTGCTGCCCATCATGATCGCCAGGATCAGCACCTCGACCGCGACTGCGGACAGGGTCAGGATCATCGTGCCATAGGGATCTCCGACCTTGTGGGCCAGAATTTCCGCATGGTGCGCGACACGGGTCGAGGCGAGGACGATGACGCCGATCAGCACCGCTGCTGCGACGAGCGACATCGCCTTGCCGCTTTCAAGTACGGCATGCTCGAACAAGTAGGCGACAAGCGCGACGGCGAGGGCGACAAGAAGGAAAGCCTCCTGCCTGACGAGCGACAATATCTTCAACGGTGGATCTCCGGTTTGCGGTTGAGATCTAACGCGTCGACTGGCCGCATCAAGTCGTGGCACCCGATGCCGGGAGATGTTTGCGCAATTTGTATGATGATGACATTATTTCGCTCGTGGCCTGGAACCTCGCTGCGGTCTTTCGCATCTCCATTCAGAAGCCGTAGCCCAAAAATCAACAGTGATGCGGCCACGCGTAAGGAGGAACTATGAGCAAGGTCGTTTACAAGGTCGTTCCGCATGATGGCGGCTGGGCTTACCGGCTCGGAGACGTCTATTCCGAGACTTTCCCGACCCATTCGGATGCGCTGCAGGCGGCGCGGATCGTCGCTGCGGAACAGCAGGTCGGCGGAGAGCCGGAAGAGATCAGCTGGCAGGACGACAAGGGCGTCTGGCACACCGAGCATAGCGATGGCGGTGATCGGCCGGAAGCCGAGGTCCAGGACGAAGAGCAGGCCGGAGCGCGATAGGCGCCTCACTGCACGGAGCCGGTCCTTTCGGAAACTGGTCACGTGCCAGTTTCACCTTGCGCTTGCCTTTGCGTAGCGTGCCTTGCCCGTGATGATGTAAACGACTGGGGCCGTACGAGACGGCCCCAGGAGTAGCAGGATTTAGGCGACCACCTGGAGCGACGGATAGTCCGTATAGCCCTTGGCACCGCCACCGTAGAATGTCGCCTTGTCAGGCTCGTTCAGCGGCGCGTTGTCCTTGAAGCGCTCGACGAGATCCGGGTTGGCGATGAACAGCTTGCCGAAGGCAACCGCGTCCGCATAACCGCTCTCGACGGCCTTTTCTGCGCTGTCCTTGATGTAGCCGTTGTTGACCACCCAGGCGCCGGTGCCGCCTCGCCTTGCGGTAGATGTTCTTCAGTTCATGATAGTCGAACGGCTTGTCGCCCTGGGTGAAGTCGCGGTCACCGCCGGTCGCACCTTCAACGACGTGGATGAAGGACAAGCCGCGTGAGCCGAGTTCGTTGACCAGATAGTTGTAGACGTCCTGCGGCTTTGTCTCGGTGATGCCGTTGGCAGGCGTCGTCGGCGAAAGGCGGATGCCGACACGACCGGCACCGATTTCCTTGGTGACCGTGTCGACCACTTCGAGAGCGAAGCGTGCGCGGTTTTCGATCGAACCGCCATACTGGTCGGTGCGCTGATTGGCGCCTTCCTTCAGGAACTGCTCGATGAGGTAGCCATTGGCTGCATGGATTTCGACGCCGTCAAAGCCCGCATCGATCGCGGCGCGTGCGCCCTTGCGGTAATCTTCCAGAATGCCGGCGATCTCGGCAGTATCCAGCGCGCGGGGAGCCGAGGTCTCGACAAACGCACCGCTGCCGTCGGGATTGATGATGTAGGTCTTGCCGCCTGCCGGAATGGCCGAAGGAGCAACCGGCGCGCCGCCATTCGGCTGAAGCGAGACGTGGGATACGCGGCCGACATGCCAGATCTGGGTAACGATCTTGCCGCCCTTCTTGTGAACGGCGTCGGTCACCTTCTTCCAGCCGCTGACGGCTTCCGGAGAATAGAGGCCCGGCACGTCGGCGTAACCCTGCGCCTGCTGAGTGATCGGGGTACCTTCGGTGATCAACAGACCGGCGGTGGCGCGCTGCTCGTAATAGGTCACGTTGAGGTCGTTCGGCGTCGCCTTGGGAGAGCGGTTGCGCGTCAGCGGCGCCATGACGATCCTGTTCGCCAGTTCGATGTCGCCGAACTTCACCGGGTCGAAGATAGTGGTCATTGCAGGGTCCTTTTGCCTTTGGCTTGGGGAGGGTGACGTTGAGGAGGAGGCCTGATCAGAGCGTCGATCTGAGCTCGGTCAGGAAGGTTGCGATCGTATCCTCGTTGCGGGAATAGAAGGCCCATTGGCCGACACGGTCCGATTTCAGCAGGCCAGCCTTTTCAAGGGCCGCCAGATGCGAGGAGACGGTGGACTGGGAGAGACCACATCTCTTTTCGAATTGCTTGGCGCAAATGCCCATTTCCAGGGGTGGGCCTGGTCGCTGAAATGCCGCTCGGGTTCGCGCATCCATTCCAGGAACGAGATCCTTATCGGGTGAGCCAGTGCCTTCAGAATTTCCGTTTTATCGATAGTCATCTAAATCGCCTCCAGACGATATGTAGATCGGAATTTCTCGATTTAAAGAGGCAAAAAATCGGGCCAGCGGATTTCTCCGCGGCCCGTCAGGTGTGAAGGTCGATAACCTCCAGAGGGGAACAGCCAGCGCGGTGGCGGGGAAGCCACAAGTGGCGCTAGCT
The DNA here is from genome assembly GCF_030323265.1 of Terrirhizobium terrae. GTDB lineage: Bacteria > Pseudomonadota > Alphaproteobacteria > Rhizobiales > Rhizobiaceae > Neorhizobium. The sequence continues at coordinate 4,087,078 of NZ_CP104992.1, read as the reverse complement.
GATTATGAATATGGGCTCGCATGTTCCGGACGACAAGGGCCGGATAGGATATTGAACGTTACTTTTGTAATGCCCTACGTCTCAATTGTAACCGGGGTGGAGTTCAGGCAAAAAAAGAGGGCCACCGGATCGCTCCAGGGCCCTTTTAAGTGTGAAGGTCAAAAAACCTCCAGAGGGGAACAGCTGGTGCGGTGGAACTGGGAGGAAAGCCACCGTGTGCATCAGCTGAGTGCGATATGGTGGTTTTTTGTGCATCGCGCAATCTTATTTTGTGCAGGCCAGCCATGCGATGTGTGCAAGGCTGGTGTCTTAAAACCTGCATAATTGCCGCGCGTGATTCTTTTGGTGGTCTTTAAGTCTCTGAAATATATCAGAAACTCCAGTTGCGCGCCTTGCCGACGATGAAATCACGGAAGACTTTCAGCTTCGCCGCATTCTTCATTTCGTCCGGATAGCAGAAATAGGTATCGAAAGACGGAATATCGGCGTTTATGGCGAGCTGGATCAGGCCTGGGTCGCGGCCGACGATATAGTCTGGCAGGCAGGCAATGCCGATGCCGAGAAGGCAGGCGCGCTTGATAGACGTCTGGCTGTTGATCTGCAGATGCGGCGTGCGGGCATTATCGGACGAGCGGCCGGCATATTCCAACCAGTTGACGTCGAGCAGGTAGTTCGGCGCCGGTTCACCGAAGGTGATGATGCGATGGTTGTCGAGATCGTCGATCGTCTGCGGCTCACCGAAGCGGTTGATATAGGAGGGTGCCGCATAGACGTGCATATGCACGGTAAAGAGCTTGCGCTGGATCAGGTCCGATTGCTGCGGCTGGCGAAGCCGGATCGCGCAATCCGCATGGCGCATATTGACGTCGACTTCCTCGTTGTCGAGGATCAGCTGGATCGACATTTCCGGATAGAGCTGCAGGAATTCCTGCACCTTGTCGGTCAGCCAGCCCTGGCCGAGACCGACGGTTGTGGTTACACGCAGCTTGCCGGATGGCTTGTCGGTCGTCTCGGTGAGCTGGACCTTGACGGTTTCCAGCTTCAGCAGAACATCATGGGCGGTTCTGTAGAGCAATTCGCCCTGTTCGGTCAGGATCAGGCCGCGGGCATGGCGGTGAAACAGCTTGACGCCCACGTCCTGTTCAAGCGCGCTGACCTGGCGACTGATCGCCGACTGGGAGAGATGCAGTTTATCTGCGGCATGGGTGAAGGAGCCAGCCTCCGCCGCCGCATGAAAAATGCGCAATTTATCCCAGTCGAGAGGAACGCCCATGCTTACTCCGCTGCTATGGCAACTGGCTGGATGCCGGCGAGATAGCGTTCCGCTTCGAGGGCTGCCATGCAGCCCATGCCGGCGGCGGTGATCGCCTGCCTGAATGTGTCGTCGGTCACGTCACCGGCGGCAAAGATGCCGGGCACGTCGGTTGCGGTCGAATCCGGCGCTGTCCAGAGGTAGCCGCCGGTCTTCATCCTGAGCTTGTCCTTGAACAGCTCGGTGGCCGGAGCATGGCCGATGGCCACGAACACGCCGTCGATCGGCTGCTCGGTGATCGCGCCGCTCAAGGTGTTGCGCAGCTTGACGCCTTCCACCGATGGCGGAAGCGGCGGCTTGGCGGGCTTGCCGGTGATCTCGTGGATCTCGGTATTCCACAGCACCTTGACGTTTTCTCGCTGGAAGAGGCGTTCGCGCAGGATCTTTTCCGAGCGGAATTCGTCACGGCGATGAACGACGGTGACGGTCTTGGCGATATTCGACAGATAGAGCGCTTCCTCGACGGCGGAGTTGCCACCACCAACGACGATGACGTCCTTGTTGCGATAGAAGAAGCCGTCGCAGGTCGCGCAGGCCGAAACGCCGAACCCTTGGAAATGCTGTTCGCTCTCGATGCCGAGCCACTTCGCCTTGGCGCCGGTGGAAATGATGATCGTGTCGGCGGTCCAGACAGCACCCGAATCGGTGCGGATGGTGAAGGGGCGGCTCGTTGTCTCGACTTCGGTGACGAGGTCGTTGACGATCTCGGCGCCGACATGGGTCGCCTGCTTGAGCATCTGCTCCATCAGCCAGGGACCCTGGATCGGGTCGCCGAAGCCTGGATAATTTTCGACATCGGTGGTGATCATCAGCTGACCGCCCTGTTCCATGCCGGCGATCAAGACCGGCTTCAGCATGGCGCGGGCTGCGTAGATGGCTGCCGTGTAGCCGGCGGGGCCAGAACCGATGATCAGCACTTCCGTGTGACGGGCGGACATGAAGACTTCCTTTCAAGGATCGGTCAGAACGTTCGCACCCAATATAGGAAGGCCTTTCCCGCTCTGCCGCTTTTTGCAGACCATGTAATGTCGATCCATGCGGTAGTGCAAGGGCAGGTTTGCATTAGTAACAGGACAGTTGGACGCAACAGCCTGAAAACGGCGGGAAGCCGAGTGCATTCGCTTGCGCCTTGCGTTAAACGAGGTTTCGATTAAAAGCCTTCCCATTCATAGGGGAATACCGTGCTCCAGGCCGATCTCGACGCCATTGACATCAAGATATTGAGGGAGCTCCAGCGGGACGGCCGTATCACGAATGTGGAACTTGCCGAACGCGTGGGGATTTCCGCGCCACCCTGCCTGCGGCGCGTCCGCAAGCTGGAGGAAGCGGGCATAATCGAGGGCTATCATGCTCTCCTGAACGGGCCGAAGCTCGGCTTCGATCTCGTCGCCTTCTGCATGGTCGGGCTGAAGCGCCAGTCGGATGCCGATCTCAAAGGCTTTGCCTCCAGAATGCAGCAATGGCCGCTGGTGCGCGAGGCCTGGATGGTCAATGGCGACAGCGACTTCATCCTGCGCTGCACGGCCGAGAACCTGACGAAATTCCAGGATTTCGTCATCGAGGTCCTGACCGCCGACGAGCATGTGGACACGGTCCGCACCATGCTGACCATCCGCCAGGTCAAGCAGCTCGGCCTCGTGGAAGTTTAAAGGAGGCGGACCATGTCCAGGCTCCCGATCTCGGCCTTCATCATCTGCCAGAATGAAGAGGCCTATCTCGCCAATTGCATCGAGAGCCTCGCTGATCTCTCCGAGATCGTGCTTGTCGATCTCGGGCTCGACGGACGGCACGCTCGATCTGATCCGCTCCTATGCCGATAAAGGCTGGCCGATCCGGCTGATCGAGGAGAAATGGCGTGGCTATGCCGGGCAGAAACAATTCGCGCTGGAGCAATGCAGCCAGCCCTGGTGCCTCAATATCGATTCCGACGAGCGGCTCGACCGCGACCTGAGGGCCTTGTTGCCCGAGCTGATCAAGGCGCCCGAAGAGGTCGTCGGCTGGCGCGTCGCGCGGCGTCCCTATCTGATCGGCTTCGGCTACACGCCGGCGCATGTGAAGGAACGCAAGAACCTTCGCCTGATCCGCAAGGGCAGGGGCGCTACGATCTCTCCCAGGCGGTGCATGAAGGCATCGTCCCCGATGGACGGGTGGACAATGCCGCGACGGGATCGCTCCTGCATTTCCGGCCGCTGATCATCGACGAGCAGATTCTCAAGGAAAACAAGTATTCGACGCTGAAGGCCGACCAGCAATTCGCCGCCGGCAAGAAGCCGAGCACGCTCAAGCTGATATTTTCGCCCTGGGCCTATTTCCTGCGGCTCTATTTCAAGAACGGCCTGTGGCGCTGCGGCGTGTCGGGCTTTATCGAGGCGATGACCGGTGGTGTCTATTCCTTCCTGACCCAGGCCAAGCTGTTTCAGCGCACGGCACTGAAGGACAGGCCAAACCAGGACGACGCCGTCAATCACTGAGACACGGACCCGAGGCTGCCATGAAAGTCATGCATATCCATTTCGGCACCGACGGCGGCGCGGAGCGTTTTTTCGTCAACCTCGTCAACGCGCTCGGTGACCGTGGCGTCGAGCAGCGTATGCTGATCCGCCCTGATCGCAGCTGGCGCAAGGACATCGAGAAACAGGGCATTGTCTACGAGGGCGTGTTCCGGCGCATTTCGCTGTCGCGCTTCATCCTCTCGGCCAGGATGAAGCGCATCCTCGCCGAGTTCAAGCCGGACGTGATCATGTCCTGGCAGCTGCGTGCCAGCCGTTTCATGCCGGACTACCAGCCGGCGCGGCGGCTCTCTCGTCTCGGCGACTATCCGGAACATCTCGGTTATTACACGAACTCGCAGACGCTCATCTGCATCACGCCCGACATCGCCTCCAAGGTCCGCGAGCTGGGCTGGACGCGCGGCGTCGAGGTCATTCCCAACTTCACCCGTGCCAAGGCCGGAGCGCCGATCGAGCGCTCGGTGCTCGATACGCCGGACGACGCCTTCGTCGTCATCGGTATGGGCCGGTTCGTCAAGCGCAAGGGTTTCGACAGCCTGATCCGCGCGGTCCATAAGCTCGATGGCGCCTATCTCTGGCTGCTCGGCGACGGACCGGAGAAGGAAAGCCTGCAGGCGCTGGTGACGGAGCTCGGCATGGCCGACCGCGTCCGTTTCCCGGGCTGGCGCAGTGACGCCTATGCCTATCTCGCCGCTGCCGACGCTTTCACGGTAACCTCGCTGCACGAGCCCCTCGGCAATGTCTGTTTCGAAGGCTGGGGTGCCGGCAAGCCGACCGTCTCGACCCGGGCGGAAGGCCCGTCCTGGGTAATGACGGACGAGACGGATGCGCTGATGGTCGATTGCGGCGATGCCGACGGGCTCGCGACGGCGCTCGGCCGGTTACGCAACGATTCCGACCTGCGGGCGCGGCTTGTCGAAGGCGGACGCCGCACGCTCGACGAACGTTTTTCCGAAGAGGTGATCGCGCGCACCTATATGCGGCTGTTCGAAACCGGTTCGGCCGCGCCATGAAGGTGATGCACTTCCATTTCGGCAAGGATGGCGGAGCCGAGCGGTTCTTCACCCATCTCGTCAACGCCTTTGCTCGCCGGGATATCGAGCAGATCAGCGTCATCCGTCCTGACCGGTCATGGAGGAAGGATATCGACGGTGTGAGCCGCATCGTCGAGAGCCATTTTCGCAACCTGTCGCTCGATCGCGTGCTCCTGCCCATGAAGGTGATGCGGATGGCGAAGGCGGAAAGGCCGGATGCGATCATGGCCTGGGCGCCGCGCGCCAGCGAACTGATGCCGGCCTATGACGGCTGCATCAAGATCTCGCGGCTCGGCGACTATCCGCTGCGGCTCACCTATTTCCGCAATACCGATGTCATCGTCTGCAACACGCCGGGCATTGCCGATCAGGTGCGCAAGCTCGGCTGGGACCGGCGCGTCGAGGTGATTTCCAACTTCACCAATACCGAGAAGGTCGCGCCGATCGATCGTGCCGCCTTCGACACGCCGGCCGATGTGCCGCTCGTGATGTCGATGGGACGCTTCGTCAAGCGCAAGGGCTTTCATACGCTGATCGATGCCGTGGCGAGGCTTCCCGATATCTGGCTGTGGCTGGCCGGCGAGGGCGAGGAGCGCGAGGCGCTGGAAGCGCAGGCGAGGGAGCGCGGCATTTTCGACCGGACCCGCTTTCTCGGCTGGCAGCAGGACGCCCGTCCGCACGTCGCCGCCGCCGACATCTTCATCATGCCCTCCAACCACGAGCCGCTCGGCAACGTGATCCTGGAAGCGTGGGCGCAAGACAAACCGGTCGTCTCGTCCCGATCTGAAGGTCCCGTCTGGTTCATGCGCGATGGCGAGAACGGTCTGCTGGTCGATATCGACGATGCCGCCGGCTTTGCCGCTGCCATTGCGCAGATCCTCTCGGATTCTCAACTGGCCCGCTCGCTTGCCGAGGGCGGCCGTCGCACGCTGATGGCGCAGTTTTCCGAACAGGCGATCTGCGATGCCTACCTGGATCTGATGACCCGGAAGCGTGCCTGATCAGCCGCCGGCAACGGCTTTCCAGCGGCGATGCAGCGAATGCTTGAACTTGCGCCAGCGTTTGTCGAGCTTGGTCTTCAACCGCTTATTGGCCCACGGCGTGTCACGTCGGTATTCGAGGAAAAGCTCTTTTTCCGGATGTTTGCATCTGGTCGTATTGGGCTTGGCATGGGTGAAATGGATGATCGCCGCCGTATCGCTACCTGCGGCCAATTCCTCGTTCCAGCTGCGGTCGAGCGGCACTACACGCCCGTCGATCACGAGGTTCAACGCATCCTGATCCGGGAAGCGCAGGTTGTTGTTCCTGACGATTTCCAGCGCCCGGTCGCCCAGTTTTTCGGTCCGATACTTTTCAAGCTCGAGAACGAGAACGCCTGAGTTGAAGTAAAATCTGTCTGCGGGCCGACCGATGGACGCGTTCATGCGGGGCAGGGAGCCGCCGACGGCGGCTGCGATCGCTCCGCCGAGATCCATCTCGAAAAGCGGGCGGATGCTTTTCTTCGCCATCGTATCGGCATCGAGATAGACGAGGCGGGTGACGTCGGCGTCCAAAAGGTCCGGCAGGATCAGGCGGCCGTAGATGGCGCGGCTCCAGTTGGCGTTTGTCCGGAAGCCGGCGAATCTGGCGATCATCTCGTCGGTCAGGTCGATGAACTTGATCTTGCGGCCGGCGCAGATCTCCAGCCTTTTCTTGTCGATCGGCTTCAGCCCGTCGCCAAGCACGCAAAGAGGGACATGGGGAATATCGCCGTTGATGCGTACCGAATGCAGCATCACGCCGGCAAGTTCGGTGTAGTTGCGATCGATGGCGCAAGCGAGGGTCATTGTCATGGGGTGGAGGATTCTGTGTCCTGGGATTGTCTTTAAGCGGTCGCCATCAGGCTTTCGTAGACGCGACCCAGGGCGTCGGCCTCGTTGGCGATGGAAAACCGCGTGCGCGCATGGCGCAGAGCGCAGGCCGAGGCGTTCAGCCGGCGGGCCTCGTCATCCATCATCGTCGCTGTCGCAGTCTTCATCGCGTCGAGATCGTCGCGTGCGATGATGACACCGGTTTCCTCCTTACCGGTGACAACGAGTTCGGAAAAGGCACCGACATCGGTGGCGACTACCGGGACGGCGCTTGCCATCGCTTCCAGCGGCGTCAAGCCAAATCCTTCCCAGCGCTGGGGGCGACGAACAGGTCGAGTGCGCGGTACCAGTCGTTGATATTGGTGTGTTCACCGACGAAGCGAATGCGATCGGCGAGGCCGGCCTTGGCGATTTTTTCGATCAGGCCCTTTTCAAAATCGACATGCGGGCCGGTGGCGCGGCCGGCGACGATGGCGATCCAGTCGGGCCGGGCCGGCAGGATTTCCATCATCGCGTCGACGAAGAGGTCGGTGCCCTTCTGGTGACGGACGCGGCCGAAGCAGCCGACGATCTTGCGATCAGCGGGCAGCGCGCGGGCGCGCTTTGCTTCAGCCTTATCCGGCGCAGGTGCAAAGCGTTCAGTGTCGATCCCGTGAAGGATGACGGTGTTCGGCACGGTCAGATAACCCGATGTGCGGCTGCTGGTGGCGATCACCGCGTCCATGTTCGAGATCAGCCATTTCGTCCAGCCCGTATGCTTGCGCTGGGAGGCGGAGGTGAAGGCGATCTTCAGCTTCATCCGCAAGACGTCGCGCAGGAAGATCGCCGGCAGCATTTCGAGGTTGCGGCGGGCATGCCAGATGCGCACGCGCCTGCCCCGCGGTGCTTTCCAGCAGCGCAGGAGGTCGCGAAAACGGATATGGGGAATGCTCGACGGCAAGCCCGGCCCAAGCGCTGCCACCTTGTAGCCAAGGGCACGCTGGACCGGAACGAGCTGGATGATGGTCGAGGTGACGCCGGAAAGGCGCCGCTTGAAATTCGGCGCGATTACTTCGACGTCACTGATATCGACGACGGCGTCGTCGCCTCTCTTGCTCACCGGGCATCAGCCCCAGGAGATGGAGAGGATTTCGTAGGCCTTCGATCCGCCGGGCGCCACGACTTCGATCGAATCGCCGGCTTCCTTGCCGATCATCGCACGCGCGATCGGAGAGGAGATCGAGATGCGGCCCTTCTTCACATCGGCTTCCTGGTCGCCGACGATCTGATAGACCTTTTCTTCTTCGGTATCTTCGTCGACGAGCTTTACCGTCGCGCCGAACTTGATGGTCGAGCCGGACATTTTGGAGAGGTCGATCACCTCTGCACGGGCAGTGAAATCCTCAAGCTCGGTGATGCGGCCTTCGTTGTGGCTCTGGGCCTCCTTGGCGGCATGATATTCGGCGTTTTCCGAAAGGTCGCCATGGGCGCGCGCTTCCGCAATCGCTTCGATGATACGGGGACGCTCTTCCTGCTGCCTCCAGCGCAGTTCTTCCTGCAGCTGGGTAAACCCGCTCGGCGTCATCGGTACCTTATCAACCATTTCCTTGTCCTTCAGGGATGTGACCGCGGTTGCCGCGAACACAAAAGAAACAGGTTCCGGAGCGTAAACTTCGGAACCATCGCATCGTCAAAATATAGGTCACTATAGCAGAATTTCGATGTTCCCCGTGAGGAAATTCGAAAAACCGTCATGTCTCCCGCATAGATATCTGATGTGAACCGCGCTCATTTGTCAATCTCTTGACGCCTCCAATGAGAACATATATAGAACAAACATAATGAAGAAGTCGCTGAAAGAACGATTGGCGATCCTGTCGGACGCCGCCAAATATGACGCATCCTGCGCCTCCAGCGGGACGACGAAGCGGGATTCGTCGTCATCCGTCGGCCTGGGATCGACGGAAGGTTCCGGCATCTGCCACGCCTATGCGCCAGATGGTCGCTGTATCTCGCTCCTGAAGATCCTGCTCACCAATTTCTGCATCTATGACTGCGCCTATTGCATCAACCGCTCCTCCAGCAATGTCGAGCGGGCGCGCTTCACGCCCGAAGAAGTGATCTGGCTGACGTTGGAATTCTACCGGCGCAACTATATCGAGGGCCTGTTCCTCTCGTCGGGCATCATCCGCTCCTCGGATCACACGATGGAGGAGATGGTACGGATCGCCAGAGAGCTTCGCACCATCCACAATTTCCGTGGCTATATCCATCTGAAGTCGATTCCCGAGGCGTCCGCCCATCTGATCGAGGAGGCGGGGCTTTATGCCGACCGCCTGTCGATCAATATCGAACTGCCGACCGATGCCGGGATCGGAAAGTTCGCGCCGGAAAAGCGGCCGGACAATATTCGCCGCTCCATGGGCAATCTCAGGCTCAAGATCGAGGAAATGGCCGAGCCGACGCTGCAGACGAAGCGACGCAAGAAATTCGCGCCGGCCGGCCAGAGCACGCAGATGATCGTCGGCGCGGATGGTGCAAACGACGCGACGATCCTCGGCACCAGCGCGCGGCTTTACGGCAGCTACGGCCTCAAGCGCGTCTACTATTCGGCCTTCAGCCCGATCCCCGATCTCGTCTCGCAACCTGCCGCTGATCAAGCCGCCGCTGATGCGCGAGCACCGTCTCTATCAGGCCGACTGGCTCTACCGCTTCTATGGCTTCGATATCGGCGAAATCACGTCCGGCGGCGTCAACGGCATGCTGGATCTCGATCTCGACCCTAAGCTTGCCTGGGCGCTCGGGCACCGCGACCGTTTTCCGGTCGATATCAACCGTGCCGACCGGGAGATGCTTTTGCGCGTGCCGGGCTTCGGCACCAAGACGGTCAAGGGCATCATTTCGTCGCGGCGGTTCCGGCGGCTGAGGCTTGATGACTTGAAGCGGCTCGGCGTGTCGCTGAAAAAGGTGCAGCCCTTCGTCGTCTGCGACGGATGGACGCCGCACCGTCTCGTCGATCGATCCGACCTGCGCGCCATGTTTCAACCCCAGCCGGAGCAACTGTCGCTGCTATGATGTTCCGCTATTCCTTGCGGGGGCGGGGGATGCGACCGAGTGGCGGGATGCCGCCCGGGCCTTCATGCTGGCCGGCATCGTGCCCGACATCATCGACTGGCGCACGATGGACGATGCCGACGGGCTGTTCGGTTTCGACGACAACCGCCTGCCGGAACCGTCCCCTCTCTGCGAAAAGCCGATCGTCTCCATGGCCTTCGTCCGGTTGGCCGAGGCCGTGCTCTGTCATTCCGACCCGACCCGCTTCGCGCTTCTTTATCGCATGCTGTTCCGCATCAATTTTGGGGCCAAGTCGCTGTTGCAGCATGCCAGCGACCAGGATGTGGTGGCCGCCAGCCGCATGGCGAAGTCGGTCGGGCGCGATTATCACAAGATGACGGCCTTCGTCCGCTTCAAGGAACTGCAGCTGCCGGAGGAGACTGCCGGGCGGCGGCGCTTCATCGCCTGGTTCGAGCCGGACCATTTCATCGTCAGCCGTGTGGCGCCATTCTTCCAGCGCCGCTTCACCGACATGGACTGGCTGATCCTGACGCCCAAGGGCTCGGCATCCTGGGATGGCGAGGAGTTGCGCACCACCGACGATCCGGCCGAAAAGCCGAACCTTCGCGACGATACCGACGAGCTGTGGCGCACCTATTATGCCTCCATCTTCAACCCGGCGCGGCTGAAGGTGAAGATGATGACGAAGGAGATGCCGAAGAAATACTGGAAGAACCTTCCGGAAGCGGATCTCATCCCGAGCCTGATCGCCAATGCCGAGGCCAATGTCATCGAGATGGCGGCGAAACAGGCGAGCGAGCCGCTGCCTTTCCACCATCGCATCCAGGAGGCGGCAGCGAAGGTGCCGGCCACGCCACGCGCCGCCTCCGGCACGCTCGAAGACCTGCGGGAGGAGGCGCGGTCCTGCACGCGCTGCGACATCTATTGCCGGGCCACCCAGACTGTATTCGGCGAGGGACCGGCCAATGCGGCGACGATGATCATCGGCGAACAGCCGGGCGACCAGGAGGATCTTGCCGGCAAACCCTTTGTCGGGCCGGCGGGCCAATTGTTCAACGATACGCTTAAACAGGTCGGCATCGATCGCCACGGCCTCTATGTGACCAATGCGGTGAAGCATTTCAAATACGAGCCGCGCGGCAAGCGCCGCATCCATCAGAAGCCGAATATGGGCGAGGTGCGGCAATGCCGCTGGTGGCTCACGAAGGAAATCGAACTGGTTCAGCCCAAGCTTCTCGTGGCGATGGGGGCGACGGCGCTGTTTGCGCTGACCGACATGCGCCAGAAGCTCGAAGACGTACGCAGCGCGCCGATCCCGATGGAGGATGGCCGCACGCTCTTCGTTACCGTCCACCCATCCTATCTCCTGCGCATTCCCGACGAGGGACGGAAGCAGGAGGAGCTTATCCGCTTCCGCGACGATCTGGCGGCGGTGCAGCGCCTGATGTGAGGCCGTTTATTCGGTGCTTGGCGATTGGCAAGGGTGGTTGCGCGAGGTCAAGGACATGGGGGAGGGAGCGGATCAGTCTCCCGATGAAGGCCTATCTGCCTTCAGGAGGATAATGCCATGGACATATTGCAGCACTTTTCCCTGTTCGATGCCGGCCTGCTGCTCCTACTCGCGGCGGCGCTGCTGATGGGCTTCATCAACGAGGCTTGAAGCAACTGTCTCTGCCGCGCCCGCATGTTCGCCATCGTGTAGGGCAATCCCGGCCTTGAGGGCGAGGCTGATGCTATCCGGAAGTCGCACAACGCTCGATAAATATGCAATTTTGATGATGCAACCCGACGGGCGTTCCTGTGCCATTTCGACGCCGTATCGGCGCGAAACGGGACGGGCTGCGAAATCTTGTGTGCACTGCAGCGTAGTCTCTTAAGACTTCCCAGTCTTCAATCGGGACAGGCCGAATATTGGCCTCTAGCCTATCCCCGGATCAATTCTGGAGGTGCCGCCGCATGACGAGGCGGGTTGCTAACCTGATCATGTCGATCCTCGTCGCAGTCGTGACGTGGACAGCCCTGGCTATTGTCGCCTTGCTGATGTGGAAATATTTCCGGGATTATGCCGGATGACCCGCCAGCGGACATGTCTTATCGCGCCGCGGCGCGCATCGATCCTTCGTATCTGATCCGCAGGCGGCCTGCCGTTCCTGCGCCAGCTTCCCACGAGATAGCCTTCACGGTACGTAGACCGGATTCTTCGGCAGGTTCGGCGGATTATAGCCGCCCGCGTCGATCCGGATTCTTACGGAATCGTGCAGTATCGCGCCATCGGGAATGAGGCGCCGGTCCTTGCAGGGAATATATATCCTGCGTCGGTCGCCGCGCTTGCGCCAGGAATTTTCCGGCACGCGGCGGGGCACGGCTTCGAGCAGCCGCCAGCCGAAGCTCATGGAATCGTGTAGTGTCGCGAGCGGATCGAGCGGCACATATTTATTGTCGCGCTCGCCGCGCACCAAATTGTCGACGGTATGCTGCTGAAAGAGCAGTCCGGTGGGTTCCGTCTCGCGGATCATCCAGTCGAGCGGGATTTTTACCTGGCCGCTTTCCGCTTCGGGATAACCGCCGCCGATATCGCCATGCACGCCGGAAAACCAGACTTCCCTGAAATTCTGCTTCGCCTTCACCTTCTTGAACGGACTTCCCCTGTAGTCCTGATCGGGTGTCCAGAGCTCCGGCTGGAACATGGTGCGGCGCTCGTCGATGGCGACTGCATGGCGCACCCACTCGACGCTCGGGTTGCGGTGGGTGAAGGGATGGGTCTTCATCTGCAGCCAGTGTTTTCCGGGCTCGATGACGGAAGCGACCGTATCGAACAGACCGAGCAGCTTGATCGGCGGCCTGCCGGTCTTCAAAGTGCGCTCATATAGCCGCATCGAGGCGAAGGCCGACCGTGCATCGCCGTCCTGAACCGTATCCTGCCCTCTCTGTTCCCGGTCGGAAATGCCCTTGTAGGTATTGTAGGCATAATCCAGCAGATTGAGATGGTAGCGGCTCATGAAGCCGAGCGCATGGATGAAGCCCGCCAGCACCCGCGCGGTATAGGCGCCGCGGCTGAAGCCGAAAATGTAGATGCGATCGCGATCCACATGATTGCCATCGGCATCCGTCGGGCCGGCATCGTAGTTCTCGATCAGAAACCGGTAGGCTTCCTTGACGTTCTGGTCGAGCCCCCAGCCGGTGGCCAGCCCCCAGACCTCGACTGAATTGCGATAGAGTTTCGACCAGGCATTGTTGGCGCCAAATGTGCCGACGCCCGGATCATAGTGGACGATCTGGCGCTCCGAACGCTCCAGCGCGCCGAACAGCCTCAGCACATTGGTGCGGTCCGCGGAAATCTCGTTCGACGTCCCGTCGAACAGAATGACGATATTCTTCGACATGCCCGCCCCCTCGCGAATGCAGGGTGAAATTACCAGTGGTGTGGGGGATGTTCAATGAAGGGTGGAGTTTCAGATGGAACTGGGGGATTGAGCGCGACGCTCAACTGCGCCTCAATGTGGCCGGGGGCCTTGGCTCCCATAACGATCACGCTGCTCAAAGCCGCCGCCAGCTTCAAAATATCTCGTACAGATCTTTCTCTTCGTTAAGGCGCCACTGCTTCCCGGTAAGGAGAGCCGTCACCTCGTAGGTCAGACGATCGTCCATAGGGAACTTCACGGGTGGAAAGCTATCCGGATCGAGAGTGTCGTCCGTCACTTCTTGATCGGTTTGCATATCGAAGATCCGATTGCCAACCCGAAAGAAGGTATTTCGAGGCACCTGCGGATTGGGACACGCCGAATCCAGCAGAACCCATGGGACTGGATTGTTGCGCGACTTCACGAACGGCCCATCATTGATCAGATGGTCTGTTATTATCAAATCCTGCCCGAAGAGCTCAGGTGGCAGATCTCTTGTGTCACCGATCGCCTTGAAGATGTTTACGAGGTGCCCAAAGTTGAGATGCGATAGGGTTGCATAACCGAACCCGAAACCTAACTCGTCAGCCAACTCGATTGCGAACAATCGACCTGTGTTGATCGTAAGAGGTTTGTATTTCTTCACTTGCCTATCCTATCTCTCCACCTGCTGGCACTGCGCTCACTCTTAGATTTTTCGAACCCCATCGGTCCGGTTCGGGTCATCCGGCAACCGCCTGTTCGGATCCTCCCGCTCGATCCCCTGACTAAAAGTGATGTATCAAGGTCTCATAAACTCTATTTCGGCCTGCTCATAACCGCTAGTATGCTGGCTGCTCGGACTTCGTTCGACCCAGAGACTTCGTAGCCGCGACCGACCTTAAGTCCTTTACCTGAGTGTCCCCATATACCGATCGAGCTTGGCGAGCGTCTGCTGCCCACCTTCCACCGCGCCGAACTCGACCACCGCCTGCTTGGCCTCCGCGGTCGGCAGGATCAGGGTGAGTGTGATGCGGGTCTTGCCGCTTTCCTCATCGAGCGTGATCAGGCCGGTGAAATGCGCAGGCTCATCCAGCTCGCCGCCGTGGTCATAGGCGATGCGGGAGGGGCGGTGATCTCGGTGTAGCGGATCCAGTTCGGCCAGTCCTTTCCGTCCCGGCCGTGCATCGTGTAGTGCCACAGGCCGCCGACTTCGAAACTCATGGCATGCGTCTCGTTGGTAAAACCCTCCGGTCCCCACCACGCATCGAGATGCCTTGCATCGGAAAGGGCCGCGAAGACGAGTTCGCGCGGGGCGTCGATCAAGCGGTCGAGGCGGATGATTTTGCTCGGGTCCAGTTCTGCACTCATCTCAGCGATCCTTTTCCAAGTCTGACAAGACGGCTTCCAGCCGGTCGAAATTCTGTTCGTTGGCGGCCCGAAGGAATTTTTCGATCTGCCGGTTCTCTTCCATATCCTCGAAGGACATGCGCCAGGTGAGGCGCGTCTCGGCGTCAGCCTCATGGAAGCCGATCTCCAACCCGAAGGCGTGCATCGGGCCGTGATGGAAGGCGACGATGCGTTCATCCGGCCGGATGTCCTCGAAGGTCCAGTGATTTTCGAAATCGGTATCGCTGGAAGAGGTCATGACGATCATCCATGTGCCGCCGTTCCTGAACTCGAACTGCTCTATGCGGTTGGTGAAGCCGTGTGGCCCCCACCATTTCACCAGCACATCCGGATCGGAGAATGCCCTGAACAGGGCAGGGCGGTCTGCCGCAAACACCCGTTCGTTCTCGATGATCAGCGAGCGTTCCAGATTATCGGTCATTGCCGTCCTCCCTCTTGTCTTCCGGCCGATTCAGCGTCGCGAGATAGTTTTCCAGCCTGTCCAGCCGGTGTTCCCAGAGCTTGCGGTAGTCGCCGAGCCAGCCGTCGACGGCCTTCAGGGGCTCGGGCTCCAGGCGGCAGGGGCGCCACTGGGCGGTGCGGCTGCGGGTGATCAGGTTGGCGCGCTCCAGAACCTTCAGGTGCTTGGAGACAGCCGGCAGGCTCATGTCGAAGGGCGCAGCCAGCTCGTTGACCGTTGCCTCGCCGGTCGAAAGCCGCGCAAGGATCGCCCGGCGCGTCGGGTCCGCAAGCGCGAACATCGTCTGTGAAAGAGGATCGAGGGGCATATTTATCCGTTCGGTTAATTAACTGATCGGATAAATACACGGCAAAGAAGCCGGTCAACAGGAATGCTGACCGGCTCCTATTGTGGCTTAGAAATAGCTCTGCAACGGGCGGACTTCGAGATTGCCGGCCTTGAGCGCCTTGATCGCCATGGCGGCGGCTTCGGCGCCGGCCATGGTCGTGTAATAGGGCACCTTCTGCATCAGCGTGGCGCGACGCAGCGACTTGGAATCCGAGATCGCCTTGTTGCCGTCGGTCGTATTGATGACCAGCTGGACCTGGCGGTTGCGGATCGCGTCCTCGATATGCGGACGGCCTTCCAGAACCTTGTTGATCTTGGTGGCGTCGATGCCGTTTTCAGCGAGGAAGCGGGCGGTGCCGCCGGTCGCCATGACCTTGAAGCCCGATTCCGTCAGCAGGCGGATGGCCGGAAGCACGCGGGTCTTGTCGCTGTCACGCACCGACACGAAGACCGTGCCGTCACGCGGCAGTTCGACATTCGCGCCGAGCTGCGACTTGGCGAATGCCAGCGCGAAATCCGTGTCGAGGCCGATGACTTCGCCGGTCGAGCGCATTTCGGGCCCAAGCAGCGTATCGACGCCGGGGAAGCGGGCGAACGGGAAGACGGCTTCCTTGACGGCGATGTGCTTGAGGTTGCGCGGATCCGGCTTGGTGCCGTAGGCCGAGAACAGCGGGTCGAGCTTCTCCCCGGCCATGGCGCGGGTGGCGATCTTGGCGATCGGGGCGCCGATGGTCTTTGCCACGAAAGGCACGGTACGCGAGGCGCGCGGATTGACTTCCAGCACGTAGACCGTCTCGTCCTTGATGGCGAACTGGACGTTCATCAGGCCGACGACGTTGAGCGCCTTCGCCATGGCCTTGGCCTGGCGTTCCAGCTCGTCGATCATGGCATCAGACAGGGTGCGCGGCGGCAGCGAGCAAGCCGAGTCGCCCGAGTGGATACCGGCTTCCTCGATATGCTCCATGATGCCAGCGATGAAGACGTCGGTGCCGTCGCAGAGGCAGTCGACATCCACTTCGATGGCGTTGGACAGGTAGCTGTCGAACAGAAGCGGGTTCTTGCCGAGCAGGGTGTTGATCTGGCCGGTCTTGTCGTTCGGGTAACGCTGCTTGATGTCTTCCGGAACCAGTTCCGGCACGGTATCGAGCAGGTAGGTCTGCAGCTGGCCTTCCGAATGCAGGATCTGCATGGCCCGGCCGCCGAGAACGTAGGACGGGCGCACGACGAGCGGGAAGCCGATCTCGGAGGCGACGGTGCGGGCCTGTTCCACCGAATAGGCGATGCCGTTGTTCGGCTGCGTCAGGTCGAGCTTCATCAGAAGCTTCTGGAAGCGATCGCGGTCTTCGGCAAGGTCGATCATATCAGGCGCGGTGCCGAGGATCGGGATGCCGTTCTTTTCCAACGCTTCTGCGAGCTTCAGCGGGGTCTGGCCGCCCAGCTGGACGATGACGCCGACAACTTCGCCCTTTTCCTGCTCTGCACGGAGAATCTCGATCACGTCTTCGGCTGTCAGCGGCTCGAAATAGAGGCGGTCGGACGTGTCGTAGTCGGTCGACACGGTTTCCGGGTTGCAGTTGATCATGATCGCTTCATAGCCGGCATCCTTCAGCGCGAAGGCGGCGTGGCAGCAGCAATAGTCGAACTCGATGCCCTGGCCGATGCGGTTCGGGCCACCGCCGAGGATGACGACCTTCTTGGCGGCCGAAACTTCGGCTTCCGAGCGCAGCTCACCGACGAAAGGCGTCTCGTAGGTCGAGTACATATAGGCGGTCGGCGAGGCGAACTCGGCGGCGCAGGTGTCGATGCGCTTGAAGACCGGGCGGACGTTGAGCGAGTTGCGCAGTTCTGCAACTTCCTTCGGACGCTTCGATGTCAGCGAGGCGAGGCGGGCGTCGGAGAAGCCCATAGCCTTCAGCATGCGCAGGTTTTCGGCATCGGTCGGCAGGCCGTGCTCGCGGATGCGGGCTTCCATGTCGACGATCGCCTTGAACTGGGCGATGAACCACGGGTCGATCTTGCAGGCCTCGTGGACTTCGTTTTCGGTCATGCCGAGGCGCAGTGCCTGGGCGACCTGGCGCAGGCGGTCCGGGGTCGGCGTGCCGATCGCGGCGCGGATGGCATTGTGGTCGTCGCCGTCTCCAAGGCCCGGGATATCGATCTCGTCGAGGCCGGTCAGGCCCGTTTCCATGCCGCGCAGCGCCTTCTGCAGCGATTCGGCGAAGGTGCGGCCGATCGCCATGACTTCACCGACCGACTTCATCGCGGTGGTGAGAACCGGCGAGGCGCCCGGGAACTTTTCGAAGGCGAAACGCGGGATCTTGGTGACGACGTAGTCGATCGACGGTTCGAACGAGGCCGGCGTCGCGCCGCCGGTGATGTCGTTGTCGAGTTCGTCGAGCGTGTAGCCGATGGCGAGCTTGGCCGCGACCTTGGCGATCGGGAAGCCGGTTGCCTTGGATGCCAGTGCCGAAGAGCGCGAGACACGCGGGTTCATCTCGATGACGACGAGGCGGCCATCGGCCGGGTTGACGGCGAACTGCACGTTCGAGCCGCCGGTCTCGACGCCGATCTCGCGCAGGACCGCGATCGAGGCGTTGCGCATGATCTGGTATTCCTTGTCGGTCAGCGTCAGCGCCGGCGCGACGGTGATGGAATCGCCCGTATGGACGCCCATCGGGTCGATGTTTTCGATCGAGCAGATGATGATGCAATTGTCCGCCGTGTCGCGGACCACTTCCATCTCATATTCCTTCCAGCCGAGTACCGATTCTTCGATCAGAACTTCGGTGGTCGGGGAAGCGTCGAGGCCGGAGCCGACAATCTCGAAGAATTCCGAGCGGTTATAGGCAATGCCGCCGCCGGTGCCGCCGAGCGTGAAGGACGGGCGGATGATGGCCGGCAGGCCGACGACGTCGAGCGCCTGGGCACCGATCGCCATGGCATGCGCCATATATCGCTGCTTGCGGTCGGTCTCGCCGAGGTTCCACTGGTTTTCCAGCGCATCGAGCGCCTTGTCGAGATCGGCGCCCGAAAGCGTGTCGCGCAACTTGGCGCGCTCGGCTTCATGCGCCTTGCGGTCGGCATCCTTGATGTCGGTTGCGTTGGCGAGCATCGACTTCGGCGTTTCCAGCCCGATGCGGGCCATGGCTTCGCGGAACAAGGCGCGGTCTTCGGCCATATCGATTGCGGCAGGCTTCGCGCCGATCATCTCGACATTGTAGCGATCGAGCACGCCCATGCGCTTCAGCGAGAGCGCGGTGTTGAGCGCCGTCTGGCCACCCATGGTCGGCAGCAGCGCGTCCGGACGTTCCTTGGCGATGATCTTGGCGACGACTTCAGGCGTGATCGGCTCGACGTAAGTTGCGTCTGCGAGGCCCGGGTCGGTCATGATCGTTGCCGGGTTGGAATTGACCAGGATGACCCGGTACCCTTCTTCCTTCAGCGCCTTACAGGCCTGGGTGCCGGAATAGTCGAATTCGCATGCCTGGCCGATAACGATCGGACCCGCGCCGATGATGAGGATCGATTTGATATCTTGGCGCTTTGGCATGGGTCTCTATCCGCTGTTTTTCTGCGCGAAAAACCGGCTCGGGGCAGGGAGCTCCGGTCGGGTGGCGTGCGCATCATTTTTCTGGCTAGACGCGGCTTATAGGCAAATGTTTGCCCGAACGGAACCCCATAATTGAGCAAATCGACAGGAATCCGCGGTTTGGTTTCCAAGGCCGCGGAGGGGATGCGACCTTGCCGCGATGATGTGCCGTTTTCACCTGTCTGGTTCGCCGGGACGCGTATCGCTCTGCATCTGAATCGATAGCGGTTCCGTCATTAAGAATATTAGCGCTAACTAATGACTGTGCGGGGCGAAGCGGCTATTCCTTGCCGCTCAACGAGCGACAAGGATTTGCCCATGAGCGCATCGCCCCAGCAAAACAGCCAGCGCAAGCTCCTGTCGATACAAATCCTGCGCGGGCTCGCGGCGGGATCGGTGGTGATCGCTCATGTGATCGAGCACCCAAGCGAGCAGCCGAACAATTCGATCCTGACGCTCGGCCTGTTCGGCGTCATCGTCTTCTTCGCGATCAGCGGCTTCATCATTGCTCATATCAACAATCATCCGTCCGGTGATGCCCGTTTCGATCCCGTGAGCTTTCTCATCCGCCGCTTCTTCCGTCTGGTGCCGCTCTACTGGGTCTGCACGCTCCTGACCTTTTTCTGCGCGCTGTTTATGCCGGCGCTTTTCAAGCACACAACGGCCGATGTCGGCTATCTCGTCTCCTCGCTGCTTTTCATTCCCGCAGCCCTGCCGGATGCGCCGAATGACTGGCGGCCGATCCTCAAGCTCGGCTGGTCGCTGAACTACGAGGTCTTTTTCTACCTCGTCTTCGCCGCGTTCTTTTTCATCGCCAACAGCCTGAAGCGCACCATTGCCCTGACCATCCTTCTGGGTTCGATGGCGAGTGCTGCTTTCTTCATTCCACCAGAATCAAGCATATTGGCCTTCTACCTGAATTTCTCGCTGCTCGCTTTCGTCGGCGGGCTGTGGCTGGCGGAAGCCGAACGGCGCCGACTGTTCGACAACATGCCGTTGGTGGGGATCGTGCTCATGGCGCTGATCGCGCTCGCTGCGCTCGGCAACCTGTTCAGCCTGGATTTCAGAGATTTCGCCAGCTTCCACGGCTACAAATGGCTGGTCATCGCCGCCCTGGCGCTGGTGGCGCTCTCGCTTGCCTTCGAGCGCCTGATCGGCAACGGGCTGCTGGTCAGCGGCCTGGTGAAGCTCGGCGACATCTCCTACTCGCTCTATCTCACCCACATGTTCGTCGTCGGCTTCGGCTGGTTCGTGATCAAGCGCCTGGCCCTCGGCGAGGTCGCGACGGTGATCGGCATGGCTTTGATCGTCACGGTCAGCGTCATCGGTGCTGCGATCTCCTATGCGATCATGGAGAAGCCGTTCAATCATCTGGGACGACTGGTGACACGCGGGCGAAAGGCGCGTGTCAGAGGTCCGGCAAATGTAACGTCCTCCTGATATCGCTCGGCAAGACAAGCTCGCGAAAGCGAGGCGTACAGAGGCTAGCGCGACGTTAATAATTGGATGGCACTTTCCCTGGCCTAAAATAAGGGGTGAGGATGTCGAACGAATTCCGGCGCGCGCGCCATACGCTGATATGGCTTGCGCTGATCACGTATCTTATTGTTGGAGCGCTCGTTCTTGTCTCAGCAATGCCGGTCGACTACTCGTCGGCGTGGCCACTGGCGCCGTTGATCGGCGTCATTACGCTTTTGGTAGTCTGTACTGCTTATGGCGCGGAATGCTGACATGTCGCGCGATACTGGAGACTTCCGGGATCGGCTTTCTCGCCACCGCGCCAGTCGTCGTAGCCAATTATCTCGCTGCTTATGCCGGGTTCGAGCTTGCAGACGAGAGGCTTTCGGCGATTGACAATGCGTTGGGACTTGATTGGCATGCTTTCGTAAATTTTGTCGATGCGCGACCTTGGCTCGCTTATTCTCTCGATGCTGCCTACCAATCGCTCGCGTTGCAACTGGTGCTGCTGCCGGTACTTCTGTCAATCGGGGGAGAGCGATGCGAGCATACCGCAAGGTCTCGATATTCGTACTTATCGGTCTGATCTCAAGCCTCGTCTCCGTCTGGGTTCCCGCCGTCAGCGCATTTCCCTATTACGGGGTCGAATTGGGTGCACTGCGTAGCATCGATATTCACTTCGGATATTTTTCCTCGAACAGTTCAATGCGGTCAGGACGGATCCGGATTTCGTGTTCTCTCTCGACCGCGCGGCAGGCATCGTCACGTTTCCGTCAGTCCATGCCGCGGTGGCTGTGCTCTGCATATGGGCCACCTGGAATAGCCGCTGGCTGCGCTATCCTTTTCTGTTCCTGAACCTTGCGATGATCGTGTCTGTTGTCACGCACGGAAGTCACTATTTCGTCGATGCGCCTGCCGGGATCGTCTTGTGCTTGGTGTGCATCAAGCTGGCCCAAGTCCTGCCGCGCATACTTGGCTGGATTCCGTACGGCTTGCACTCAAGGTCGCCGCTTAGGCCATTTCAACCTGCCTGGCACCGTACCGTTTGGGCCAATGATGCCATGGACAGCCATTGCCGCCGATACTATTCCTCGGATAATCAAGAGAATGCGGCGACGGTGATCCGATAGGCGGCCCGTGTCCGGAGGAAATTCCATGGCTGACGCAACGTCGAAACCCGTAGCCGCCGCTGCGGCGGAAAAGACCGTTCTTCCGATCATCCTGGCAGCCAGTTTCTGCCATATGCTGAACGACATCATGCAGTCGATGATCTCGGCCATCTATCCGATGCTGAAGGCCGACTTCAATCTCGACTTCTGGCAGATCGGGATGCTGACGCTCGCCTTCCAGTGCACCGCATCGCTATTGCAGCCGGTGATCGGCATCATCACCGACAAGAAGCCCTATCCCTATTCGCTGCCGGTCGGCATGGCCTCGACCTTCATCGGCCTCTTCATGCTGGCCGCCGCGCCGACCTATGCGATGCTGGTCATTGCCGCAGGCCTCGTTGGTATCGGTTCGGCGGTCTTCCACCCGGAAGCCTCGCGCGTGGCGCGGCTTGCCGCCGGCGGGCGCTACGGCTTTGCCCAGGCGACATTCCAGGTCGGCGGCAATTTCGGCCAGTCGATCGGCCCGCTTCTCGCCGCCTTCATCATCGTACCGAACGGGCAGGGCAGTGTCGCCTGGTTCTCCGGCATGGCGCTTCTCGGCATCATCGTGCTGACCTGGATTGCCCGTTGGTACAAGGCACATATGCTCGCCAACAAAGGGCGCAAGAAGGCCATAAACGCCCATAACCTGTCGAAGCGGACGGTGGTCATCGCGCTTACCGTGCTGACCATTCTGACCTTCTCGAAGAACGCCTATATGGCCTCGATCAGCAGCTATTATACGTTCTTCGCCATCGAGCGTTTCGGCGTTTCCGTCCAGATGTCGCAGATCATGCTCTTCGTCTTCCTCGGCGCCGTGGCACTCGGCACGGTCGTCGGTGGCCCGATCGGCGACAAATTCGGCTCCAAGGTGGTGATCTGGATTTCCATTCTCGGCGTGCTGCCTTTCACACTGGCTCTGCCCTATGCCAACCTGCCGCTGACCATCTTTTTGTCGGCCGTCATCGGCTTCATCATGGCCTCGTCCTTCCCGGCCATCATCGTCATGGCGCAGGAACTGGTGCCCGGCCGGGTCGGCATGATCGCCGGCATCTTCTTCGGCATCGCCTTCGGTGTCGGCGGTATTGCGGCGGCCGTCCTCGGCGTGCTTGCCGACCACCATGGCATCGCTTTCGTCTACGGGGTCTGCTCGTTCCTGCCGGCAATCGGACTGTTGACCGTGTTCCTGCCGAGCAAGAAGCAGTTGCAGGTCGCATAAAGAAAAAGCCCGCCGGGAGGCGGGCTTTGATGTTTCAGGCGAGCTCTGCAGATCCGGGTTACGCCGCGTAGCGACGTGCCGGTGCCGCGTGGCTCGCCGACCGTTCGGCCTCTCCGACGCTGAACTTCGAGACCATCTGCGCCAGATCCTGGGCTTCCCGAACGAGACCGTGGCTTGCGGCAGTCGTTTCCTCGACCATGGCTGCGTTCTGCTGGGTCATCTGGTCCATCTGGTTGATAGCCGTGTTGATCTGCTGCAGGCCGGTCGACTGTTCGTGGGTCGAGGAGGCGATGTCGCTGACGACGGCATTGATCTCGTTGATCTGGGTTGAGATGTTGCGCAGCACGTCGCCGGTTCGATCCACCAGGGTGACGCCTTCCTGTACCTGCTGCGACGAGGTGTCGATCAGCGTCTTGATTTCCTTGGCCGCATTTGCCGAGCGCTGGGCGAGTTCACGGACTTCCTGGGCGACGACGGCGAAACCGCGGCCGGCTTCGCCCGCACGGGCTGCTTCGACGCCGGCATTGAGCGCGAGCAGGTTGGTCTGGAAGGCGATCTCGTCGATAACGCCGATGATCTTGCCGACCTGCTGGGACGACTGTTCGATCTGGGACATGGCGTTGACCGTGCTTTCGACGACGGTGGCCGAGGTCTCTGCCGCCTGACGGGCCGAGAGCGTCAGGGTCGCCGCCTGCTTGGAACCGGCTGCCGTCTTGCTGACGGTCGAGGTGATCTGGTCGATCGCCGACGCGGTCTCTTCCAGCGCTGCCGCCTGGCGTTCGGTGCGGGTGGCGAGGTCGTCAGCCGCATGGCTGATTTCGCCGGCCGTGCCATGCATGCTCTGCGTCGCGTGGGCGACGGAGGCGACCATGGTCTGCAGCGTCTGAACGGCGCGGTTATAATCGTCCTTTAGGCGGCGGGTCTTGTCGGCGAGATCGGCATCGATCCGGTAGGTGAGGTCGCCCTTTGCGAGAGCGGAAAGGCCGGAGAGCAGGCTCTCGATCGCCATCTGATCTTCTGCCGCCTCGCGCGCCGTCTTCTGCTCGAGCATGATCTGCTCGTGGACGTCGGTCAGTGAACCGCAGGCGCGGATCGTCTTGCCGTCCGGCTGGTGGCGGCAGCCGCCGGTGGCGCGGAACCAGCGATAGGAGCCGTCCTTCATCTTGAGGCGATAGTTGACCCGGTAGCGGGCACGGCCGGTCTTGTCCGTCAGGTGGCCGGAAAAGGCCGCGAACGTGGGCTCTACATCATCGGGATGCAGCTTGTCGGACCACGAATTGACGACGTTCGGGAAATCGGTGGCGTTCTCATAGCCGATCATGCGGCGGAACTCGGCCGACCAGGTCCACTTGCTTTCCGGATGCATGGCATCGCCATTGACGAGCACTGCTTCCCACAGGCCGATGCCGCATGCTTCGTCCAGCAATTCGGACCGCTCGCTGACTGCCGCCAGACGTTCTTCCAGCTTGTTGTTGGCGTTCTGCCGATTGCCGAATAGTGGCATGGATCAATTCCCTCGCGTGATCAGTAAAACCGTCGGCAAGGTGAATGGTGTTGGTTAGTTTTTTCTGAATGTATTCAATAATTTAATGTGACAATGTGTTGCGTTTCGGATTTGTATGGGTTGGATTGCGTCTATTACTGTATTCCAAAGTGATATAGTTGATCATTGCTTCGACTTTAGCGTGTCTTCGAGCACGTCTTTTCACAATGGATTTGTAAGCGGACTGCCATATATACAAATCGACAAAGCCTGCCGCTGGAGGATGCGCCATGGAATGGAAGGGTCGACGTCAATCCGACAATGTCGAGGATCAGCGTGGTGCATCCATGGGCGGCAATCCGTTCGGGCGCGGCGGGATGCGCATTCCGATCGGCGGAGGAGGCCGCAGGGGCGGCGGTATCGGGATCGGCGGCCTCGTCGTCATCCTGATCATCTGCTGGATCACCGGCATCAATCCGCTGACCTTGCTTTCCGGTGGTGATATCGGTTTTGACGATGGCGGCGGCACCCAGCAGTCGCAGCAGCGCACGCCGGCCGATGACGAGATGACGGCCTTCGTCCGCACCGTGCTTGCCGATACCGAGGACACCTGGAAGGAGATCTTCCAGGCGAGCGGCCAGACCTATCAGGATCCGACGCTCGTGCTGTTTTCCGGTCAGGTTCGGTCGGCCTGTGGCTTCGCATCCTCGGCGTCGGGACCGTTCTACTGCCCGGGCGACCGCAAGCTTTATCTCGACACGACCTTCTTCCAGGAACTGTCGCAGCGCTTCGATGCGTCGGGTGACTTTGCCGAAGCCTATGTGATCGCCCATGAAGTAGGCCATCACGTCCAGAACCTGATCGGCGTTCTGCCCAAGTTCAATCAGATGCGCCAGCGGATGAGCGAAACCGAGGCCAATGCGATTTCCGTCCGCGTCGAGCTGCAGGCCGATTGTTTTGCCGGCGTCTGGGGCAAACATACGGACCAGAAGGGGTGGCTTAGTCAGGGCGATCTCGAAGAGGCACTGAACGCGGCACAGCAGATCGGCGACGATACGCTACAGAAGCGCAGCCAGGGCTATGTCGTGCCCGAAAGCTTCAACCACGGAACATCGGCGCAGCGCATGCGCTGGTTCAAGCGCGGCTTCGACAGCGGCGATACAAATGCCTGCGATACTTTTTCGGGTGATGTCTAGTCACGACTGCACGCACGTTCGGCCACGCCGGTGATCCGCCATGGTTGCGGGAATGGGGCAGGCGTTTGGTATAAGAGTTTGGTGGTAGGTTTTTCGCCTGCCCCGATCGCTTCCTGCCTTCGCTTCGGGACTTGTCAATTCCCGCCATTCTGGCATTTGCAACCATCATCGAAAACCTGGTCGTTGAACCCTGGTAAGGGAGCCCGGTTCGCGAACCCGGTTTCCCGCTCGATGACGCGACGATTGTCGCGGATCGGCGAGGGGCGGGGATGAATGCCTTACTTCCGTCCTCGTAAGTCTCTGGATAGATGCGGATATTTTTAAAGGAGCGAGGCCTAACGTTCCCGAATACTGCTTTGCGGTTATCCTGGACCGTTCTGCTGTGTCGGTTCTCAACGCATCAACATCGCCGCGCCCCAAAGCCCAAGCGCAAAAACCGTGTGCCCTAGAATGCTGAACAGCCGCACCTTGTTCGGTCTCGGCGTCTTCGATGCCGCCCAGCCGAGGCCCATGCCGGGATGCATGAAGAACCAGCCGGCAGCAATCGTGACCATGCCCCAGATCCAGGCAGGCAGGAACGTCGGTGCCGCAAACCAGCCGGGCCCCACGATGAGGGCGAAGACGACACCATAGATGATCCCAACCGCATAGTGCCCGGACCAGCCGAGCGCCTGTTCGTGCTCATAGGGCTCGGCTGCGGCGATGGAATCGTGAAAGACCTTGCCCTTTGCCAGATGACGGAACCAGCGGCCGGGAGGTGCCCAGTTCGGCTTGGGCTCCCCGAAGACCAGATGCAGCGTCAGCGCCCACAGATCCATCAGGGCAGTCGCCGCAACGCCGATGACGATCCCCGGCCATACCAATTCGATCATTGTGAAAAATCTCCCCGCTCGGATTTCGATAAGGTTGCGATTCCCTGATCGGGCGCATCAAAAAACTTCATGCGTTCATGTATTGTTCTGTTTTTCATATTTCTGTATGTAACATTCGGGCGAACCGATCGTCTTTCAGCGGAATACCAAGTTAGAGAGACGCCCGATGCTTGATCCGAAATTCGTCCGCCGCGGTCTTTTCATCGTCTTCATGATCCTGTTTCTCGATATCATCGGGATCGCGATCATCATGCCTGTCCTTCCCGCCTTCCTGCAGGAGTTGACGGGCGACGACGTCAGTACGGCCGCGATCGATGGCGGGTGGCTGCTTTTGATCTATTCGGCCATGCAGTTCATCTTCGCGCCACTGCTCGGCAATCTCTCCGACCGGTTCGGGCGTCGCCCTGTTCTTCTTGTCGCGGTGCTGACATTCGCGCTCGATAACCTGATCTGTGCTGCCGCGACCAGTTTCTGGATGCTGTTCGTCGGGCGCGTTCTCGCCGGCATTTCCGGAGGCAGTTTCGCCACCTGCTCGGCCTATATCGCCGATATCAGCACCGACAAAACAAGAGCGCGCAATTTCGGCCTGATCGGCATCGCCTTCGGCGTCGGCTTTACCGTCGGCCCCGTCATCGGCGGTCTGCTCGGCGAACTCGGGCCGCGCGTACCGTTCCTCGGCGCCGGCCTGCTGTCGCTCGCAAACTTCATCGCGGCGTGGTTCCTGCTGCCTGAGACCCTGGAGCGGCACAATCGTCGCGCCTTCGATTGGCGCCGCGCCAACCCGCTCGGCGCGCTGCGCCAGATGCGCCATTACCCGGGCATCATCTGGGTCCTGCTGGTGACCTTTCTTTATTGGCTCTCGCATGCCGTCTATCCGTCTGTCTGGCCCTTCGTCGGTACCTATCGTTACGGCTGGAGCGAGGCACAGATCGGCCTGTCGCTCGGGCTGTTCGGCATCTCGGCGGCGATCGTCATGGGCGTGGTCCTGCCGCGGCTGATCCCGGTGCTCGGCGAATGGCGAACGGCCGTCCTCGGCATATCCTTTTCCTGCCTCGCCTTCGTCGGCTATGCGTTTTGCTGGCAAGGCTGGATGGTTTATGCCGTCATCCTTCTGACCACGATCGAAAACGTCGCGGACCCGGCGCTGCGCAGCATCGCATCGGCCAAGGTGCCGCCGTCGGCGCAAGGGGAGTTGCAGGGCGCGATGACCAGTCTCACCAGCCTGACGACGATCGTCGGGCCGGCAATCTTCACGCAACTGTTCAGCCGCTTTACCGGAGACGGTGCAATCGTCGAATTTGCCGGCGCGCCTTATCTGATGGCGGCGATCTTCATGGCCTTGGCGGGGATCCTCTTTGTCCTCAAGATTTCGCGGTCGGAAACGGTCGGTGCGGCCAAGGAGATCCATCAGGTTTCTTGAAGTCTCCAGCACAAAAACTTCTGGATCGGCCGTTTGTCTTGCTGGCCCGTCCTGCCTTCTTTATAGGCAAGATGCTGCGCCGCTGACCAATACTGGAAGCGGCCTTTTCTTTTATCGAGGTTCTGTCATGTCGAGTTCGGTGAATACCGCTGATTCCGGGGTTCAGGCCAAGTCCTGGTTCTCGCATCTGCGCGCCACATTTGCCCTCGGCATTCCGTTCGTCGGAGCTCAGCTTGCGCAGATGGCGATCAATACGACCGACGTCATCATGGTCGGCTGGCTGGGCACGACCGAGCTTGCAGCCGTCGTTCTGGCGAGCCAGGTCTTTTTCATCGTCTTCATTTTCGGATCCGGTTTTGCCGCTGCCGTCGTGCCCATGGTGGCTCATGCCATGGGGCGGGGTGAGGTGACGTCCGTTCGCCGTGCCGTGCGCATGGGGATCTGGGTGGTGCTCTGTTATGCCGCTTTGACAGCGCCCATCCTTTGGTTCTCGCAGCCGATCCTGCTTTCGCTGGGGCAGGAGCCGGAAGTGGCAGCGCTGGCGCAGGGTTATCTGCGCGTTGCTCAGTGGGGTATTTTCCCTGCCTTGACTCTGATGGTTCTCCGCAGCTTCTTAAGCGGCCTGCAGCGTGGCAGCATCATCCTCTACGTGACGATCGCCATGTTCCTCACCAACGCCGTGCTGAACTACATGTTCATCTTCGGCAATTTCGGTGCGCCGGCCTGGGGCCTTGTGGGCGCGGCTTTCGCCTCCGTCTGCGCAAGTACGCTCGGCTGCATCCTGATGATCACCTATATCGGTTATCGCCCCGAAACGAACACCTACCAGCTCTTCGTCCGGTTCTGGCGGGCGGACTGGGGTGCGATCCGCGAAAACCTGGCGCTCGGGCTGCCGATCAGTTTCACCATTCTGGCCGAAACCAGTCTTTTTGCCGCGGCCTCCCTGATGATCGGTACGATCGGTACACAGGAGCTTGCCGCCCACGGGATTGCACTGCAGCTGGCATCGATTGCCTTCATGATCCCGCTCGGCCTGGCGCAGGTGGCGACGGTCAGGGTAGGGCTGGCCTATGGAGGCGGCGACCTTGCCGGCGTTCGCCACGCCGCCACCGCCGTGCTGTTCGCCAGTATCTGCTTCACGCTGGTCGGCGGCCTGCTTTTCGCCGTCTTTCCGGCTGATCTCGGTGCGCTCTTCCTCGATACACGGCAGTCAAACGCAACCGCCGTGCTGGATCTGGCAGTGCCGCTTATTGTGATTGCCGGGATTTTTCAGCTTGTCGATGGGCTACAAGCTGTCGGCGCCGGCCTGCTGCGTGGCTTGAAGGACACCCGTATCCCGATGATCCTCGCGCTCATCGCCTATTGGCCGATCGGTTTTGCCTGTGCCTACCTGCTTGCGTTTCCGCTGGATCTGAAAAGCCAGGGTGTGTGGTACGGCTTCGTCTTCGGGCTTGCGGCTGCAGCGCTGCTGCTTTGTGGACGGTTCTGGATACTGGTCCGGCAAAATGAAAAGGCGGCCAGCGCAATCACGCTGGCCGCCTGAACGTCAGAACGTCTTAATCTGTTATCAGCGCTCGGCGAGAGCCGGTTCGCCCTTCTTTTCGCGCACCATGTTGATGAAGCGGCGGAAGAGGTAGTGGCTGTCCTGCGGGCCCGGCGATGCTTCCGGGTGATGCTGGACGGAGAAGACCGGCTTGCCGGAGACGCGCAGGCCGCAGTTCGTGTTGTCGAACAGCGAGATGTGAGTCTCTTCAACGCCTTGCGGCAGCGACTTCGAGTCGACCGCGAAGCCGTGGTTCATCGAGACGATCTCCACCTTGCCGGTCGTGTGGTCCTTCACCGGGTGGTTGGCGCCGTGATGGCCCTGGTGCATCTTTTCCGTCTTGGCGCCGAGCGCCAGGCCCAGCATCTGGTGGCCGAGGCAGATGCCGAAGGTCGGGATGTCGGTCTTGATGATCTCCTGGATGACCGGCACGGCATATTCGCCGGTGGCGGCCGGGTCGCCCGGGCCGTTCGACAGGAAGATGCCGTCGGGCTTCAGCGCCAGGATGTCTTCGGCAGACGTCTGCGCCGGGACGATCGTCACCTTGCAGTCTAGGCCGGTGAAGAGGCGCAGGATGTTGCGCTTGACGCCGTAGTCGATGCAGACGACGTGGTATTTGGCATCTTCCGCCTTCAGTTCGCTATAGCCCTCGTTCCAGACCCAGGGCTTTTCCGACCACTGGCCGGACTGGCCGGAAGTCGCGACCTTGGCGAGATCGAGACCTTCGAGACCGCTCCATGCCTTGGCTTCAGCCTTCAGCGCCTCGATGTCGAAGACGCCGTTCGGGTCGTGGGCGATGACGGCGTTCGGCGCGCCATGCTCGCGGATCCAGGCGGTCAGCGCGCGGGTGTCGATGCCCGACAGACCGATGACGCCGCGGCTCTTCAGCCATTCGTCGAGATGTTTTGCCGCGCGGTAGTTGGACGGGTCGGTAATATCGGCCTTGAAGATCGTGCCGACCGCGCCGTGGCGTGCTGCCGGCGTCAGGTCTTCGATGTCTTCTTCGTTGGTGCCAATATTGCCGATATGCGGGAAGGTGAAGGTAACGATCTGGCCGAGATAGGAAGGATCGGTGAGGATTTCCTCGTAACCGGTCAGCGCCGTGTTGAAGACCACTTCCGCGGTCACCTTGCCGGTCGCGCCGACGCCGGTGCCTTCGATGACGGTGCCATCGGCGAGAACGAGGAGGGCGGTGGGCTTTTTGGGCGTCCAAGCGGGTGTCTGGGGTGCGGTACCGGTCATGGCTATCCTTCTGACCCATCGTTCCGGTCTTTAGGCAAAGACAGGCTGCAGGGGTTTCTTGTTGTCGCAGAAAAGTGCGCAAGCGATATCGCCGGCGGCTCTTCAAATCCAAATGTCGTGCAGGTGCGGGAAAATAAACAAAGGCCGGGTCCGGGTCAATCGTATCCGTTAAAGAATCACCCTCAATCCGCGAGCAATTGCGGGAAAAGATTGATCGGCCTGCAAGCCTGATCTATCACCACCACAAATGCCTCAGGGGAGGCGCTGCGGGACGATACTACCCGCCATGACGGAGACGAACGAAGATGATGCGCGAAAAGCTCACCGAATCCATGAAGGATGCGATGAAGGCGAAGGACAGCCGCCGGCTTTCCACCGTCCGCCTGATCCAGGCTGCGGTCAAGGATCGCGACATCGCCAATCGCGGCACCGGCAAGGATGCAGCGACCGACGACGAGATCCTGCAGATCCTGCAGAAGATGGTGAAACAGCGCGAAGAATCGGCCAAGATCTATGAGGATGCCGGCCGCGCGGAACTCGCGACCCAGGAACGCGAAGAGATCGAAGTGCTCAAGGCCTTCATGCCGGAACAGCTTTCGAATGAGAAGGTCGACGAAATCGTCGCCGCCGTCGTCGCCGAGACGGGTGCCGCGGGCATGAAGGACATGGGCAAGGTTATGGCAACCTTACGCGAGCGTTATGCCGGCCAGATGGATTTCGCCAAGGCTTCCGGTGTCATCAAGGCGAAGCTGAGCTGAGGCTATTGCGGTGCCGGCCATTGAACGAGGCGGGGGCCGAAGTGCCTCCGCCTTATTTTTCAAGCGCTTCTGCTCGGCGACGTAATCCCTGAGCACCGTATTGATGCGGGCCTGATAGCCCTTGCCGGTCGCCTGGAAGAAGTCGATGACGTCCTCGTCTATGGCCACGGAGGTTGACGTTGTCGCTTCCGCATTGACCATCTTCGCCTTCGACCAGTCGATATCCTTGAACTCGGCCCAGTCGGGATCGTCGGCGATGGCGCGCTCGATATCCTCGTCGGTCATGGCATTGACGCGCGCCCAGTCGGTCTTGTCTTGACCCGACCGGATCATTTCTTCGATTTCTTTACCCGTATACCTGACGATACGCTCTTTGCTCATGTTTGCTCGCAGTTCTTGCCGATATTATCCGGCAACGCTCGCTTCTCATTGTGTAAACCACTGCCAATATGGTGCCCGTATCCGGACAAATCGCAAGGGTTCTGATTTCTCCGCTACGATCTGACGGAAATTCGACATGGGGACGTTTCAGTGCGTCAGCGGCGCGAGGAAAATCTATGCCGTGTTTACGAAGATTGCCGAGGCGCTTCGCTTCGTCCCATTCGAATTTTGCGGTTTCCGTAAACTCCCGGCCCATTGGACAGGTTCTCACAACGGTCAGTCTGCTTGTCTGGCTGCGTATAAGAACTTCAATTAGGCGCTGTGTTGCAGTGTATATCCGTCCCCTGGTTTTTCAAGCCTGTGAATAGCGGGCACCATCTGTCTTGCCGGTGGCGTTCGGGGCCTCTCGTGCTTATATGACGTCTGACCCTGAGAGTATGATATGCGCTTTTCCAACACGTTCCTCGACGAGATACGCGACCGCGTGCTGATCTCCACCGTGATCGGCCGGCGTGTGACGTGGGATCGGCGCAAGACGAATGTGTCGCGCGGGGATTATTGGGCCTGCTGCCCGTTCCATGGCGAGAAGAGCCCGAGCTTTCACTGCGAGGATCGCAAGGGGCGTTACCACTGCTTCGGCTGCGGCGTGTCCGGCGATCACTTCCGTTTTCTCACCGATCTTGAAGGCCTGAATTTTCCGGAGGCCGTGCAGCAGATCGCCGATCTTGCCGGCATCGCCATGCCGCAGCCGGACCCGCAGGCGGAGAAGCGCGAGAAGGAACGAACCTCGCTGCAGGACGTCATGGAAATGGCGACCTTGTTCTTTCAGGACCAGTTGCAGAGCGCCAATGGCGCCAAGGCACGGGCCTATCTGCGCGACCGCGGCCTGACCGGACGCACGATCGAGACGTTTCGCCTGGGCTTTGCGCCGGAAAGCCGCAATGCGCTGAAGGAGCATCTTGCCGGTAAAGGCGTGCCGCGCGAGCAGATCGAGGCTTGTGGCCTCGTGCGCCACGGGCCGGATATCCCCGTCTCCTACGACTATTTCCGCGATCGCATCATGTTCCCCATCCTGTCGTCGCGCGACAAGGTGATCGCCTTCGGTGGTCGCGCCATGGCGCCGGACGCGATGGCGAAATACATGAACTCGCCGGATACCGAACTCTTCCACAAGGGGCAGGTGCTCTACAATTTCTCCCGCGCAAGGCGGGCAGCGCAGGCTGCCGGCGATCGCCGGCAGAGCGGCACGCTGATCGCCGTTGAAGGCTATATGGACGTGATCGCGCTCTATCAGGCGGGCGTCGAGAATGCGGTGGCGCCGCTCGGCACCGCGCTGACCGAAAACCAACTCGATCTTCTCTGGAAGGTCTCGCCGCAGCCGGTGCTTTGCTTCGACGGCGACGGTGCCGGTATTCGTGCGGCAAACCGCGCGGCCGATCTCGCGCTGCCGGCGATCAAGCCGGGGAAGTCGGTCAGTTTCGCGCTGCTTCCGGACGGCAAGGACCCCGACGATCTCGTCAAGCACGAGGGCAGGGCGCCCTTCGACCGGGTTCTTTCCGAGGCGCGGCCGCTGGTCGACATGGTCTGGCAGCGTGAGACGGCCGGTGCGACCTTCGATACGCCCGAGCGACGGGCCGAGCTCGATGCACGGCTGAAGCAGATCGTCTCGGTGATCGCCGACGAGAGCGTTCGCTACCACTACCAGCAGGATATCCGCG
Source organism: Terrirhizobium terrae (assembly GCF_030323265.1). Lineage (GTDB taxonomy): Bacteria > Pseudomonadota > Alphaproteobacteria > Rhizobiales > Rhizobiaceae > Neorhizobium. The sequence continues at coordinate 4,053,714 of NZ_CP104992.1, read as the reverse complement.
GCCGCCTTGCTTCGTTCTTCTCTGGGAGAACCGGAGGTGGAGACGGGGACCGCCGCCAAGGCGGCGGGCAACGTGGCCGGCAGGCCGCGCCGGGCCGGCGCGGTCCAGCGCCATCCAACCATACCGTCGGCGGTGCGATGATCGAAAACGGGACAGCCGGCAGCGCGCGGCTGAACCAGATGCTGAAGTTTTCCGCCCAGTCGCGGCCGGCGCTGCGCGAAACCGTACTGGCGCTGACGATCGTCAATCATCCGCAGCTGCTGCTCGACGAATATGACGAGATTTCCTCGATCGATTTCGAAAACAAGGACCTGCAGCGCTTCTGGTCCTGCGTACTCGGCATCGTTGCGCGACTTGGCGAGAAGATCACGGCCGAGGACCTTCGCTCCAACCTTGCAACGGAAGGGTTCGGGGATCTGCTGACGTCGATGAGCCAGCAGGTGCGCAATGCAAGGCTCTGGACCGCGACGGAAGCGGCAGATCCCCATGACGCGCTGCAGGCATACCGCCAGACGCGGGCGCTTCACTCCCGCAACAAGGAGCTTCGGTACCAGAAGCTCGAACTCGAGCGCGAGATCGCCGACCTGACGGGCAGTGACGACGATGCCGAACGCGGTGAGATTTTGCTGCGGGCACTCCTGGAGATCCAGAACGAGATCACGAGGCTCGAAAACCAGGAAGCGATCATCGATGGCTTCGGCGTGTTGTCGGGGCGGGTGAAGGGGGCGGCCGTGAGCCATTAGGGTGGCTGTCGAAATGTGCCTTCGCGCATAGGATGCGGGAATTGTGTTTTGGTTAACTCTTGTCTTATAGATCGGGCCGCCTACATAAGCGTCGAACTGGTGAACAGCCTCGGCATGCCGGGTGCAGCGCGTCTTTTTCCACTTTTTCTGGGCAAAGCCCCGAGAAAAGCTTGACGGATCGTTAATTTGTGGGAATCACCATTTCTAGGCAAGATAGGCGGATTGGGTCAACTGCGCCGGTGCGATCGGCAATCCATTACAAGCGGTCCGAACATGGCGATCGCTTCTGGTAATCGGGAATTAAAGGTCATTCCGTTACGAGTGGGCAAGTGATTCGCGGTTGGGGATGAAGTCTTCGACCGCAGGCCACAAGCGTGGCTCTTGAGATGCAACGCAGTGGCGTTCAGGGAAAGTGACGAACTACATGGCAACAAAAGTCAAAGAAAACGAAGAAGCAGAGAACGAACGCGAAGGCTCGCCGGACGGTCCACTTCTCGATCTTTCTGATGACGCGGTCAAGAAGATGATCAAGGCCGCGAAGAAGCGCGGCTATGTGACCATGGACGAGCTGAACTCGGTCCTGCCGTCGGAGGAAGTCACCTCCGAGCAGATCGAGGACACGATGGCGATGCTGTCCGACATGGGCATCAACGTGATCGAGGACGAGGATGCCGAAGAGGCATCCGGCGGCGACGACGACGACAGCTCGGACAGCGATGACGGCGACAGCGAAGGCGGTGAACTGACGACCTCGACGGGTACGGCAGTCGCTACCGCCAAGAAGAAGGAACCCACCGATCGTACCGACGATCCGGTGCGCATGTACCTGCGCGAAATGGGCTCGGTGGAGCTTCTGTCGCGCGAAGGCGAAATTGCGATCGCCAAGCGCATCGAGGCCGGTCGCGAGACCATGATCGGTGGTCTCTGTGAAAGCCCCTCACGTTCCAGGCGCTGATCATCTGGCGCGACGAACTGAATGAGGGGACGACGCTTCTGCGCGAGATCATCGATCTCGAAACGACCTATTCGGGTCCGGAAGCCAAGGCTGCTCCGCAGTTCCAGAGCCCGGAAAAGATCGAGGCGGACCGCAAGGCTGCCGAAGAGAAGGAAAAGAGCCGCAAGGCTCGCATGACGGCTGCCAATGACGACGATATCACGTCCGTCGGCGGCGAAATGCCGATCGAGGAAGAGGAAGAGGACGACGATGAGTCGAGCCTTTCTCTCGCCGCGATGGAAGCGGAACTGCGTCCGCAGGTCATGGAAACCCTCGACCTGATCGCCGATACCTACAAGAAGCTGCGCAAGCTGCAGGACCAGCAGGTGGAAGCCCGCCTGTCTGCGGCGAGCACGCTGTCTTCGGCCCAGGAGAAGCGCTACAAGGAACTGAAGGACGAGCTGGTTACGGCGGTCAAGTCGCTGTCGCTCAACCAGAACCGCGTCGACAGCCTCGTCGAGCAGCTCTACGACATTTCCAAGCGCCTGATGCAGAACGAGGGTCGCCTGCTGCGTCTCGCCGATTCCTACGGCGTCAAGCGTGACTCGTTCCTGGAGCATTACCAGGGCGCCGAGCTCGAGCCGAACTGGCTGGAAACGGTCGGAAACCTTGCAGCCAAGGGCTGGAAGGAGTTCGCCAAGGCCGAGACCCGCACGATCACGGAAATCCGTTCGGAAATCCAGAATCTTGCGACCGAAACCGGCATTTCCGTCGCCGAGTTCCGCCGCATCGTCTCGATGGTGCAGAAGGGTGAGCGCGAAGCGCGTATCGCCAAGAAGGAAATGGTCGAAGCGAACCTTCGCCTCGTCATCTCCATCGCCAAGAAGTACACGAACCGCGGTCTGCAGTTCCTCGACCTCATTCAGGAAGGCAATATCGGCCTGATGAAGGCGGTCGACAAGTTCGAGTATCGCCGCGGCTACAAGTTCTCGACCTACGCGACATGGTGGATCAGGCAGGCGATTACCCGTTCGATCGCCGACCAGGCCCGCACGATCCGTATTCCGGTGCATATGATCGAGACGATCAACAAGATCGTCCGTACCTCGCGCCAGATGCTGCACGAGATCGGCCGCGAGCCGACGCCGGAAGAACTGGCCGAAAAGCTCGCCATGCCGCTCGAAAAGGTCCGCAAGGTCCTGAAGATCGCCAAGGAGCCGATCTCTCTCGAAACCCCGGTGGGTGACGAAGAGGATAGCCACCTCGGCGACTTCATCGAGGACAAGAACGCGCTTCTGCCGATCGACGCCGCCATCCAGGCGAACCTGCGCGAGACGACGACCCGGGTTCTGGCTTCGCTGACACCGCGTGAGGAACGTGTTCTTCGCATGCGTTTCGGCATCGGCATGAACACCGACCATACGCTTGAGGAAGTCGGCCAGCAGTTCTCGGTTACCCGCGAACGTATCCGCCAGATCGAGGCGAAGGCGCTCCGGAAGCTCAAGCATCCGAGCCGTTCCAGAAAGCTTCGGAGCTTCCTGGACAGCTAAGCCGGCGTCAGCCGCTTTCAATTTTACGAGAACAAGCCCGGTAGCCTTGTGCACCGGGCTTTTTCTTAGGCGGAAGCGGTGAGGGGGACTCGATCCTGCCCGCCTTTCATCCTACATCGGGACGATGCAGGAGAGATCACCCACACCGCGACACAAGATCTATGGAGGCGTTGCAGCCTCCGTGGCGGTGCATGCAGTGATAGTGGCCGCGCTGCTGATAAGCCTGCCCGTTCCCGAACCGGAGCCCCCACAGAAGGAGGAGACCGTCTCGGTCGAGATGGTGCCGCCGGAAGAGGCGCCGCCCGAACCTGCGACGGAGGAGCAGCCGAAGGACGAGGAGCAGGCGCTCGACCTGACCATGCCGGAGGAAAAGCCGGAAGAGCAGAAGGCCGAGATCCCACCGCCACCGGAGCCGCCCAAGCAGGAAGCCGAGGAGCAGGGTGCACCGCCTCAGCCTCCGGCCGAGGAACAGGCTGAGACCGCCGAGCAGACGGAATCTCCGCCACCGGAGCAGAGCCAGCCGCAGGAACAAGCGGCCGAGCCTCCACCGGAAGCGGAACAACAGGCTGAGGCCGAACCGCCTCCGTCGCCACCCGCCGCCGAGGAACAGCCGCCCGAGCAGGCCGCACAGCCACCGGAACAGCAGATGCCGCCCCCATCGGAGCAGCAGGCTGAGGCCGGCAATCAGCAGCCAGCGCAGGGGCAGCCCATTCCGACGCTGCGTCCGGTATTCGAGTTCGGCGACGAGGATGCCGGGCCTGAAGTTGCCCAAGACGGAGATGCCGCGGAGCAGGCACAGGAGACTGATGCGCCGACCGATGCTGCGGAGCCCGATGCACCCGCCGAGGCGACCGAGCAGGCGGATGCTCAGGCCGAGGCACCCAGCGAGGATGCAACCGGGGAGCCAGCGCCGGCCGATGATATTGCGGCACCGCAGATCGATGGCATGACCGGCGAACCGCTTGCTTCGAACAATGAACAGCCGGCTGACGGCTCTGCGGTCGCGATCATTCCCGAGCCAAGGCCGACGCCGCCTGCGCCTGAAAATACTGAGGAGGGCGAAGCCAGGCCCGCCGGGCAGCCCCCGAAAGAGGTGAAGCGGCTGTTCTCGCAGAATGATACGGATGATCCGACAGCGATGACGGCGATGGGCAGCATTCCGCGCGACATTCGCGCAAGCCAGCTCTGCGCAACCGAACTCAGGGAGCAGCTTCGACACGCGTCGCCGGCCTACCAGCCTGAACTTCTGCCGTCCTATCGCCTGCCGGAAGGAACCGTCCTCGACATCAGGCAGGCCGCGTTTCGCGCAAACGGCCAGTGGTTCAATATCGGCTTCCGTTGCGAGATCAACCAGAACGCCACGAAGGTCGTTTCATTCGGCTTCGACGTCGGCGAGGCGGTGCCGCGCAGCCAATGGCGGGCGCGGGGCTTTCCGGAACTGTAAAGAATGCTGGGGCCGAGCGAGGGCTCATCGAGCATCTGACCGAGCGCGGTGATGGTCGTCAGTGCTTCGTCAGATGACGAAGGTCTCGTCCGATGGCACGCATCTCCCAAGCTGCACATCGCGACCATGCGGTCTTTAATGGAGCCCGCTGTTTGCCAGAATTCCAAAGTCAGCGAGGCGTGTCACCGGGTGTATGCGTTGAGATAGACGGACGAGGACTATCGCAAGATCATGCCGCCACCCATTCACGAGCGGATCAACACACCGGCTTCCTTTGCGGCCTCGACAAAAGCCTGTCGCGCGTCCTCCGGTTTGCGCTTGCCGGCATCAACCGCGGCACAGATTGCCAGCGCCCGGTCAAGCAAAGTACCATCTTCGACAGGCCAGTCCTCGATCATGGCCCAGGCGGCGCCCTGCGTCGTTTCAATCACAGCTTCTTCCGGCGGCTCCCCAATAAGGACGACAACCGGTTTCTTCCAAGGCGTGTTCATAAGCTAGTTCCAGTACATTATTTTGGAGCTTCTTAGGCCGTTTTGGTTCCCCTGGCGAGGCTCCGACACGACATACTCACTCTCAAAGCTCGGCGACAGAGAGATCGATGGACCTCATGCTCCCGATGGCAAAGACAAGCGGAAATGAATACCGCTGCCTCTCAAGTCACATTAGGATTTGCGCGGAAGTGCTGAAAAATGTTGGTGGGCCCGGAGGGACTCGAACCCCCAACCAAGCGGTTATGAGCCGCCGGCTCTAACCATTGAGCTACAGGCCCCTGCCAATGGCAGCGATGGGTGCAATGGTTCACTCCATCTTGAGCCCGCTCTAACGCAATTTGTCATCGCTCACAAGCCGTTGCCGCAATAGCTTCACAATGCACCGTCAGGTAAGAGGTCTGCGTGTCGTCAAGACTCGGAAAAGCAGGCCGTTTGCCGCCCCTCCGCCTCGATGAAGGAAGGGCGACGCGCGGCAGGGCGAAATATTACAGCAAGGAAACACCATGAACTCCATCTCCCGTTTTGCCTGCGCCGCATTGCTCGCGCCCTCCGTTCTCCTCGGCGTGAGTTCGAATGCTGCTCTTGCCCAGGACGCGCAGGCCCGTGAGCCGCAGATCAACGTTTCCGGCGAGGGCGAGGTGGCCGTGAAGCCGGATATCGCCATCCTGTCGCTCACCGTGCTGCGCGAAGCCGAGACGGCCGAGGCGGCTCTGACCGCCAATAGTGCTGCCATGCGCAATGTCGTCGGCGCGCTGCGCGAACAGGGCGTCGAGGAACGGGACATCCAGACCAGCCAGTTCCAGATCTTTCCGCGCTATAACCGCACCGAAAACAAGGACGGCCAGACGGAAACCGGCGAGATCGTCGGCTATCAGGTCAGCAATGCCCTGACCGTACGGGTGCGCGACCTGCCGAAGCTCGGGGTGCTGCTCGACCAGTCGGTCAAGCTCGGCGTCAACAAGGGCGGCCAGATCAGCTTTTCCAACGACAATCCTGAAGCGGCGCTGACCGAAGCACGCAAGAAGGCCGTGGCCGAAGCGCTCGCCAAGGCGAAGACGCTGACGGAAGCCGCCAATGTCAAGCTCGGCCGGATCATCGAGATGAGCGAGAATTCGGTACGCCCGATGGCGCAGCCGATGGTGCGCATGGCGATGGCGAAGGAAGCGGGCGATTCGGTGCCGCTGGCAACGGGCGAAAACACCTATAGCGTCACGGTCAACGTGACCTTCTCGCTGCAGCAGTAATTGTCCTCCCGGAGTTAAGAGAAAGAGCCCGGCCACGCAGGTGGCCGGGCTCTTTCCTTTAGCGGTGTTCAATTAACGCTCTAACGACGGATGACCGGGCAGCCGCGTTCGTTGGCGAAGACGATGCGGTCGCGACCGTGCCTGTCGCGGCCGACGACGACAACCGCGCGGCGCGAGACGTCGACCACGCGTGCCCGGCGCAGGCCCATGCGGGACGCCTTGTCCTCGGCCCGCCATGGCGAGCAGCCCGGGCGGCCGTGGTGGCGGCGGTCCCAACCGCGGTCGCGGTCATGGTGCTGGACATAGATGCCGAAACGCGGCTCGGCCGCCGAGGCCGTACCGATCGTGGCGGAAAGGCCGGTCAGGGCGATGATGGCAGCCAGCCCGAGCCTGGCGCCGATCCTTGCAATGCGATTGGTCATGGGATGATCCTCCGTTGCTACAGGCTTTTTCTCGTCGCCACATCCGGCGATGATCGAAAGCTAACTGCCGCCACCTGAACGCGTGCCAAAAGGCGCGTTCAGCGGGAGTTCATCACAGGGAGGTCGGCATATCTGTTACGTCGAGAGATGCAGCACGATCTCGCGCCGGTGAGGGCGGTCACGGTGCTCGAAGAGATAGATGCCCTGCCAGGTGCCGAGCGCCAGCCGGCCGCCGATCACGGGAATGCCGATCGAGACCGCCGTCAGCGCGGCCTTGATATGAGCGGGCATATCGTCCGGCCCTTCGTCGGTATGGATGACCCAGCTCATGTCCGGATGGCTTGAAGGGGGACGAGCCGGTTGAAGAAGGTTTTGAGGTCGCGCTGCACATCGGGATCGGCATTCTCCTGGATCAGCAGCGAGCAGGAGGTGTGCCGCACGAAGACGGTGAGCAGGCCTTCGCCGGCCGACTGGCTACGGACGAAGGCCGCAACCTCGTCGGTGAATTCGTAGAGGCCCTGGCCGCGGGTTGCGACTGAAAGAACGGTCTGGGGCATCTGCTGATCCTTATCCATCGGTGGGCGATCACTGCTCGAAGGCCGCGGGAGCACTCAGTGGGCCGGGCCGCCGCCTGCCTTCAGATCGACCTTTCTCAGGATCAGCGCAAGGGGGATAGCGCAGGCGGCCATGATCGCCAGAACGTGGAAGACGTCGATATAGGCGAGATAGCTCGCCTGTTCCTGAACCTGCTCGCCGATATAGGCCATGGCCTGGTTTTGAGCATCGACGGCATTTGCGCCGCGTTCGGCGAAGAACTGCTGCACGCTGTTCAGCGTCTGGACGTAGCTCGGATCCGACGGAACGACATGTTCCACCAGCATGCTCTGGTGCCATTGCTCGCGATGGGCAAGCACGTTGGAGGCGATTGAGACGCCGATCGAGCCCCCGGTGTTCCGGGCCGCATTGATCAGCGCGGAGGCCTGGTCGGTCTGGTCGGGGCGCAGGCCATAGTAGGAAGCTGCGGTGATCGGGATGAAGATCAGCGGCAAGCCGAGGCCGAGATAGAGGCGCGAGGTGACAAAGAAGCCGAAGTTGAGATCCGGGTTCAGGCGCGTCATGTCATACATGGCAAGCGCGATGATGCCGGCGCCGATGGCGATCAGATATTTCGGCTGGAAGATCGAGGTCAGCTGGCCGACCATGAACATCATGAACATTGTGACGAGACCGCCGGGGGACAAAGCAAGGCCCGCCCAGGTGGCGGTATAGCCGTAGTTCTCCTGCAATACCTGAGGCACGAACTGGGTCGTGGCGATGAGGATCGCGCCGGTGGCCAGCATGACGATCATGCAGGAGGCGAACTGGCGGGTTGCCATGAGGCGCAGGTCGACGGCCGGGTTTTTCTTCGTCAGAAGCCAGGGGATGGAGGCGATCAGAGCCACGACGCAAATTGTCGTGGTGACGATGATGAAGGTCGAGATCGAACCAGTCTTCGGTCTGTCCTCGATCCAGAACGAGTTCCAGAGCGCCGAGAAAGATCGCGACGAGCCCGAAGCCGATGACGTCGAAGCGTACCCCGTTCCTGCGCATCTCTTCGCGCTTCTTCTCTGCGTCCTCGGGTTCCTGCACGAGGAAGTAGACGAGCGCGAAGGCGAAGATGCCGACCGGGCCGTTGATGAGAAAGCACCAGTGCCAGGAGAGATTGTCGGACAGCCAGCCGCCCAGTGTCGGGCCGATGACGGGGGCAACGACGACCGCGACGCCGAAGATGGCGAAGGCCTGACCGCGCTTCTGCGGCGGAAAGGCATCGGTGAGGATCGACTGGGATACGGGCACCATGCCGCCGCCGGCAAAGCCCTGGATCATGCGGAAGACGAGCAGCGAGGGCAGATCCCAGGCAAGGCCGCAGAGCACGGACGAGATGGTGAAGACGGCGAGGCAGAGGAGATAGAAGCGCTTGCGGCCATATCTCTGGGCGATGAAGCTGGAGGCGATCAGTGCAATGGCATTGGAGACGAGATAGGTCGTCACCACCCAGGAGGCTTCGTCGGAACTGATGGCCAGGCCGCCGGAAATGTAGCGCAGTGCCACGTTGGCGATGGTGGTGTCGAGCACTTCCATGAAGACGGCGACCGCGACGACGATGGCCACCAGCCATGGATTGGTGGCCCGGCGGGCGCCCGAACGGGCCCCGCCTCCACTGCTTGCCTCTGCGACCGCCATGTCAGTTCCTCGGGCGCACGGTCACAGTCGGGACGACCGACATGCCGGGGCCGATCGACACGTCCTTCGGCCATTCATCGACCTCGATCTTCACCGGTACGCGCTGGGTCACCTTCACGTAATTGCCGGTGGCGTTCTGGGCGGGCAAAAGCGAGAAGGCGGTGCCGGAGCCTGGCTGAACCGAGGCGATCTTGCCGTGCAATTGATGGTCCGGGTATGCGTCGATGACGAGATCGACCGGCTGGCCGGGGCGCATGTCAGCCAGCTGCGTTTCCTTGAAATTGGCCGTGACCCAGATGTCGTCGGGCACGAACATGGCAACTGCCTGCCCAGCCTGAATAAACTGGCCCTTGGCGCCGGAAAGCCGAACGACACGGCCCGGCTGGGCTGTGGTGATCGTCGTGTAATTGAGGTTCTGAACGGCGGTTTCCCGCTGAGCTTCGGCTTCCTTGAGGCTCGCCTCTGCACTCGCCTTCTGGGCTTCGGCGGCACTCTGGTTCTTCATCGCCGACGTAATGCTGGCGCCGGACTGGGTGTAGCTCGCCTGCGCCTGCCTCAGATTGGATTCCGCCTGCTGCGATGTCTGCAGGCTGCCGGCGCCGCCCTGAACCAGTTCCCGCTGCCGGGCCGCTTCGTCCTTGGCGAATTGAAGGGCTGCCTCTGAGGACTGCTGCTGTGCCTTTGCCTCTTCGACGGATGCCCCGGCAACCTCGATCTGAGCCTCGGCATTGGTGATCGCGGCCCGGGCCGATCTCGACCTGCGCATTCGCCTGGTCGAGCGCGATCTGATAGTCGCGCGGTTCGATCTTCGCGATCACGGCGCCCGCGTCGAAATGCTGGTTGTCGGTAGCCGGAACATCGGCGAGGTAGCCGGAAACCTTGGCCGCCACCGAGAAGCTGCGAGCGTCGATGAAAGCGTCGTCCGTCGTCTCATAAGGGTGGAAGAAGATCAGCCAGATAAAATAGGCAGCGACGCCGAGCGCGATCAGCAGCGCGACGATCAATGCGATCCAGAGAGGATGACGCTTGAATATCGACGGCTTCTTCTGGTCGTCTTTAGTGTCGGCCTGAGCACCAACCTCTTCGGGGTTGTGTTCCTTGGCCTCTGTGCTTTCGGATTGATCAGAATGGGCGCGCTGAGCTTGAGCCACGACATGCCTCTCAAGATTTGCTGGGGACGCGATGAAACGCCGGATCGCCGGCTAAGGTTCCAATAGACTTGCTGCAACTGCGAAGTTGGCGAAAATCTTCATCCCAACGGTGATTTGAGGCTTGTACAATTCTTGTGAGACCGCGCCTTCTTCCTATCTACTCCCCATCGTCATCAATCACGTGAGAGAGCATGCCATTCCATCAGCGCGTCCGTCAGGGGATCATCGACCGGTTCGTGACATTCGAGCCCATCGGCCTCATTACCTTCGCTGCGATCGCCGGTGGCATACTCGCCTTCCTGATGCTGACGGGTGAAGTGCTCGAAGGCGAAACCCATGCATTCGACGAAAAGATACTTCTCAGCCTGCGGCAGGCGACCGATCTTGCCATTCCAGTCGCACCCTATTGGGTGACCCATGCGGTGGACGACATCACGGCGCTCGGCGGTGTGACGGTGCTGTCGCTGATGACCATTCTGGCGACCCTCTATCTGCTGCTTTCGCGCCAACGGGCGATCGCGGCTTTCATGTTCTTCTCCGTGCTGGGCGGATGGCTGATCAGCAACGCGCTGAAGCTGGGTGTCGGGCGGCCGCGGCCGGATATCGTGCCGCATCTGGTGGATGTCAGTGATCTCAGCTTTCCGAGCGGCCATGCGATGCTGTCGGCCGTCACCTATCTGACGCTTGCCGCGATCTTGTCGCGCGCCGAACAATATCGCTCGACACGGATCTTCCTGATGGCGACGGGCATTTTCCTGACGCTCATCATCGGCCTGTCGCGCATCTATCTCGGTGTCCATTATCCGACCGACGTTCTGGGCGGATGGTGCGCCGGTGCCGTCTGGGCGGCGGGATGCTGGCTCATCGCACGACGCTTTATTTCGCGCGAACCGAAGGATGCCGTCCCCGTCAAGTGACATAGGTTTTCCGGGAGCGAAGATCCGATTGCCTCCATCCTGCGTAATCAGGGATAGCAGGATGGAGAGCTTCATGAACAACGGAACAGCCGAACGGAAAATCGCCTGGGTGACCGGGGCGAGTTCAGGCATAGGTCGCGCGGTCGCATTGAAGCTCGCCGATGGTGGCTGGCAGGTAGCGGCAAGTGCCCGCTCGGCTGACAAGCTCACTGCGCTGGCTACAGAACGGCCGGGCTCCATCCATGCCTATCCACTCGACGTCACGGACGGAAAAGCCGTCACCGAGACGGTCCGGTCGATCGAGCAGGCGCTCGGGCCGATCGATCTCGCGCTGTTTTCGGCCGGCAGCTACAAGCGGGAAAGTGCCAGGACATTCGACGCCTCCGTGCTTGCCGAGATGGTCAATCTCAACGTCACGGGCACGGGCAACAGCCTGCAGGCGATCATCGAGCCTATGATGCGGCGCGGGTCGGGTCAGATCGCGGTCATCGCCTCGGTGGCCGGTTATATCGGCCTGCCGGGCGGCGGCTTCTATGGGGCGACCAAGGCTGCGCTGATCAATCTCTGTGAAGCGCTGCGGCCGCAGCTCGAGCGGGAAGGGGTGAAGCTGCAGCTCATCAGCCCAGGCTTCGTCGATACGCCGCTGACAAAGAAGAACGATTTTCCGATGCCCTTCCTGATCAGCCAGGAGAAGGCGGCCGACGCCATCGTTTCCGGGCTCGAGAGCAGCAGGTTCGAGATCGTCTTTCCGTGGCAGATGGCGATCGCGATGAAGCTCCTGCGGGCATTGCCCTATGCGCTGAGCCTGCCGATCACCCGCCGGATGCTGCGCGAAGACTAGTCGCGCTACTTGGCCAGCCGGAAGTGGACGACGTCGAGGCGACCGGTACGGAAGCCGGCGGCGCAATATTGCAGGTAATAGTGCCACATGCGCGAGAAGCGCTCGTCGAAGCCATGCGGCGCGATCCTCTGCCAGTTGGCACGGAAAGCCTTGTCCCACAGAAGCAGCGTGCGTTCGTAGTCACGGCCGAAGCAGAAGCGGTCCTCGACCGAAAGGCTGGCCGAGGTCGCGGATCGCTCGAAGGCCGATATGCTCGGCAGCATGCCGCCCGGGAAGATGTAGGCCTGGATGAAGTCGGCATGCTTGCGATAATGGGCGAAGCGTTCCTCGGCGATCGAGATCACCTGGATCATCGCCTGGCCTTGCGGCGCGAGCAGAGATTTCACGCGGTCGAAATAGGTCGGCCAGTTTTCCTCGCCGACGGCTTCGAACATCTCGATCGAGACGATCTTGCTGAACGTGCCCTCGCAGTCGCGATAATCCTCCAGGCGGATATCGGCATGGTCCGCGAGGCCGGCGCGCTCCAGTCGGTCCTTGGCGAAAGCGGCCTGTTCCTTCGACAGGGTGAGACATGTCACGCGGCAACCGGTGGCGCGGATCGCTTCCTCTGCAAAACCGCCCCAGCCGCAGCCGATCTCCAGCACATGATCATCCTTGGAGATTTTCAGCTCGTCGATGATGCGGCGGTATTTGGCGGTCTGCGCGTCGGCGAGGTTTTGGCGCGGATCTTTGAACAGAGCAGAGGAATAGGTCATCGTTTCGTCGAGCCACAGCCGATAGAACTCATTGCCGAGATCGTAATGGAAGGCGATGTTGCGGCGGCTGCCGGCCTTGGAATTGCGGTTCAGCCGGTGGCGTAGCCGGGCGACGATTGCTGCGATCAGGCTCGCCGCCATGATCCCCGCCCAGCGCGCTTCGTTGGCAATGGCGAGATCCATGACATCGCCGAGATCGGGTGTTTCCCATTCACCTTCGAGATAGGACGTGGCGAAGCCGAGGCTGCCGCCGCTCATCAGCCGGCGCAAGGGGCGCATCGACCTGAACTGGATCGATGCCGTCGGGCCGCTTTGCTCGCCAGCTACGCGGATCTCACGTCCACTCGGAAACCGCAGCGTCAGCTGGCCGTAAGCGAGCTTCTGCGCCCAGCGGCAGACGATCCGCTCGGAGAGCGAAAAGGACGGCAGGGGCATCTGCATGTTGTTGTCGATATCCGACATCAGGGGGTCTCCGTACCGTGGGGATTGGCAACGATCGTTGTGGCGCGGGGATGGGCGGCTTTCGTGTGGCGGTGGATGGGAACGCGCTTCAGCCAGAGGTGAAGGGCCTCCCAGTGGATCGCAGCCGTCACCTTCAGCGTCATCAACGGATATCGGAGGAAGGCGCGCGCCAAGCCGCGATCGGTGAGGGGCTGCTGGCTGCCCTGGAACATGGCGTAGAGCAGCATGCCGTCGTGATCGGATTCCTTGATCGCGATCCGCACCCTGTCGGCCGGCACCCGGACGGTGAAATCGTATCGGCAGTCCATCGGCACGAATGGCGAAACGTAGAGTTCCTTGTCGCAGGAATGGCTGATGTCGCCGTCATGATCGCTGCCGGCCCGGATGATATAGGCACGCCGCTCGTGGAAAGTGTTACAGACTTCGTAGATCACGGCGCGAAGCGCATCGTCCGCGCCGTAGCAGAAATAGACCGTCAGCGGATTGAAGACGTAACCGAAGATGCGCGGGTAGCAGAGGACCCTGATCCGCAGGCCGTCGGTGCCGATCCCGGCGCTTTCCAGCTGGCTGTCGACCCAAATCCGCAGGCCGTTTTCCGATCCCTCACCGTGATCTTTTTCCCAGAAGCTGAACAGGCCGCGGCGATTGACGGAGAACAGGCGAAGCCCCTTGTCCAGCGCCGAGAGTTCGTCGAGGTCGAGCAGAAGCGAGAAGACGCTGTAGCGCAGGCTGTGCTGTTTCGGGCGCAACCGGGTATGGACGACGTCGCCGGCGTAGATGCTTGAGGTGAGGGGGAAGCGCTTGCCGTCATTCGGCCGCTTCCCGGAAAGGAGTTATCGGGATCCGGCCGGATTCTGTTCTCGACATTCCACGGGCGGCGCAGACTGCCCAGTGCCTCAGCGACGGCGAGCCCCGATTGTAGGCCGTCCTCATGGAAGCCGCTGCCGAAATAGGCGCCGCAGAACCATGTGTGGTTTCTGCCCTGCAGGTCCCACAGCTCCTTCTGTGCCTTCAGTGCGGCGCTATCGAAACGGGGATGGGTGTAGTTATAGATGCCGTGGACCTTTGCAGGATCGGGTTCGCGGTTGGGGTTCAGGGTGACGAAAAGCGGGGAGGGCGTGTCGAGCTTCTGCAGGCGGTTCATCCAGTAGGTGACGCAGAGAGGCTGCTCACCGGACTTGCCGCCGCCGAGATAATTCCAGCTCGACCAGATCTGCTTGCGTTTGGGCATCAGCGCCACATCGCTATGCAATACGGCCTGGTTTTCCGTATAGCCGAATGCGCCGAGCAGCTGTCGCTCCTGTTCGTCCGCATCGGACAGCATGGCAAGCGCCTCATCGGCATGGGCCGCAATCACCACATCATCGAAAAGGTCCGACTGGCCAGTTGCATCGGTGACGACGACGCCGTTTGCGGCGCGGCGGATCGAGGCAACCGGCGTGTCGAGCCTGATCGCTCCGGAAAAATCGGCGGCAAGACGCGCCACATATTCCCGGCTGCCGCCATCGACCGTGCGCCATTGCGGACGGCCCGAGAGCAGCAGCAGTCCGTGATTGACGAAGAAGCGCAGGAAGGCCTGCAGCGGATAGTCGTGCATGTCCCGCGCCGTCGTGGACCAGATCGCGGCGCCCATGGGCATCAGGTGATCGTTGATGAAGGGCTCGGAATAGCCCGCCTGATCGAGATAGCCGCCGAGCGTCACGTCCTCGAACTCCGGCCGGCCGAGCAGGGTCGGAGCGTGCTTGTAGAAACGGAAGACGTCCTTCAGCATGGTCCAGAAGCGTGGGCGCAGGACGTTTCGTTTCTGGCCGAGCAGGCCGGCGAGGCCGGTACCGCTATATTCGAAATCGCCATTGTCCATCGATGCCGCGAAGGACATGTCCGAGGCGATCGTCGGCACGTTCAGGTGCTCGAACATCGCAACCAGATTGGGATAGTTCACGTCATTATATACGATGAAGCCGGTATCGACGGCGATGCTTCGGCCGTTCATTTCGACATTCACGGTATGGGCGTGGCCGCCGAGCCGGGGGAGTTTTCGTAGAGCGTCACGTCGCGGCTCTTCGACAGAAGCCATGCCGCCGACAGGCCGGCTATGCCGGAGCCGATGACTGCGACCCTCGCCTGATCCTGTCTCGCGTCACGCGTCAACGTTCTCATTCCGGCATCCTCTCGCCCAGTATCGTCGTCATCTGAAGTCCAATACGAGATAGGGCAGGAAACGGATCTTCGCTGAAGGTCAGAAATTTTTTCAATGCCGCATGATCCGTTCTTTCAGGCCCGCCGTAATGCTTGCCATGAACCTGACCATTCCTATCTCGGTAGAGACGTGCCACAACAGACCCATGGTTGCCGCAAGGTTTTCCAGACGGGCAGCGCATGGGTTCAGGATGAATAATAAAACCACCGACGGCTTGGCGCCGGGCGACCTCTCCCAGGAGGAGATGGTTCGGCTGCTCGCAGTCGTGGGCCGGGAAAGGAATATCGACGCATTCGAAGCAATATTCCGCTTCTATGCTCCGCGTATCCGCACTTTCATGGCGGCAAAGACCAGGGACAGACAGGCTGCCGAGGAGCTGATGCAGGAAACCATGGCCGCCGTGTGGAACAAGGCCAGTCAGTTCGATCCGGCGCGCGGCAATGTATCGGCCTGGATCTACACGATCGCCCGAAACATAAGGATCGACGCGTTCCGCCGCCGCCGTCCGGCGTTCGATGTCAACGATCCGGCCTTCGTACCCGACGACGTCGCCGGTGCCGACCAGGATTTCCAGCAGATGCAGGAGGCACAGTTGCTGCGCGGCGCGATGGCGACCCTGCCCGAGGAGCAGGTCGATGTGTTACGCCGCGCTTTTTTGAGGAGGCGTCGCATTCGGCGATTGCACGCGATCTCGGTGTGCCTCTGGGAACGGTGAAGTCACGCATACGCCTGGCCTTTGCAAAGCTGCGATCAGCACTGGACGGCCAGCTATGACCATCAAGCATCACCTCAGCGACGATTTCCTGATCGAGTACGCATCCGGCAGCCTTTCGGAAGGCTGGAGCCTCGCTGTCGCGAGCCACCTGTCGCTTTGCCCTCAATGTCGGCGTCGGCTCGCAGCCATCGAGGGGCTGCGGGCGCGCTTCTGGAGAAGGCCGAGCAGAGCGGAGACCAGGACGAAGCGTGGTTACGCTTCAAACAGCGATCGATCGACCTCAAGGCCGAGGAAATCAAGGCCAGCCCGGTGCAGGAGCGGCCGACCGCCGTGCTTCCGGAGCCGCTTCGCTCCTATGTCGGCGGTGATCTGGCGGAGCTGAAGTGGCGCGCACTTGGGCGCGGCGCCTATCAGATCCTGATCGACACAGAGGACAAGGATACACAGGTGCGTCTGCTGCGCATCCCGGCCGGCAAGCCGGTGCCGGAGCATACCCATGTGGGGCGTGAGCTGACGCTTGTTCTGGCAGGAAGTTTTCACGACGGGGACGATCTTTTCGCCCGCGGTGATATCGAGGAAGCCGACGGTGACCTCCTGCATACGCCCACCGCAACGCCGGGAGAGGACTGCATCTGCCTTGCCGTCACCGAGGCGCCGCTGAAATTCTCGAGCTGGATCGTCCGCCTCGTCCAACCGATATTGAAAATCTAGTTCTCCAAACCCGCCCGCAGGAGGAGCCGATGACCTATGTAATCGCCTATGTCGCTACGACCGTCGCCTTCCTAGGGTTGGACTTCCTATGGCTCGGAACTGTTGCGACCGGGTTTTACAAAAGCAGGCTGGGCGACATGCTGCTCAACCAGCCAAATTTCGTCGCCGCCGGCGTCTTTTACCTCTTCTATGTCGCGGGGATCGTCTATTTCGCGGTGCAGCCGGCATTGGTCTCCGGCAACTGGACGACAGCGGCGATCGCCGGCGCCATCCTCGGTTTCATTGCCTACGGGACTTACGACATGACCAACCTGGCGACGCTGAAGAACTGGTCGCCCGCCGTCAGCGCCGTAGACATGGCTTGGGGCACGGTTCTCACTTCGTTTTCGGCGGTCGTAGGTTACTTCGTGACCCAGAAACTATTCGGCTCGATCTGATCGCGAGCGAATACAGCGGCGTGTTTCAGGCGCTGTTTTTAACGCCGAACGTCTCGCGCATCAGCCGGTCGAGCTTTTGGGCATTCCACGGCTTGGAGAGCATGGCCATGCCTTCAAGCTGTCCCTTTATCTCGGGAATTTCGGCGTAACCGCTGCATACGATGACCGGCACCGAATGCTGCTGCAGCATTTCGATGACGGGGAAAGACAGTTCGCCATGAAGATTGAGGTCGACAATCGCGCCTGCCAGATCGTTACGGGGAATTGCGTCCATGGCGTCGGCTATGCGTCCAAATGGCCCGACGATCTTGTGACCGGTCTTCAGGAGGTGATCCTCCATATCCATGGCGAGGAGCAGGTCGTCTTCCAGAAGGAGGATATTCGGGCAGTCGTTCAGAAATTCAGCTTCGGACATTTCACCATTTCAACGCAAATCATGGGCCAGGGCAAGATGGCGCCCCGGCCGTATATTTCAAGTCATCGCTAATCTATCGCCGGAGTGTCACCAGTTTCTGAACTTGTGATATTTCGGAGATTTCCCGATGGCCGGGTTACAGGGCCAGATGCTTGCGCGGATCGCCGCCGGCCGTTTCCGGAGAGGCTTCCAGGAAGGCGGTGAGATCGAGATCCGGCCTTTCCGGTAGCACGATCCTGGTCGTGACCAGCAGGTCGCCATGCGTCCCACCGGCTTTCGCCACGCCCTTGCCCTTCACACGCAGCACCGTACCGGTATCGGTATGGGACTTCAGAGTCAGGTTTACATATCCCGTCGGCGTCGGAACCTTCACCTTGCCGCCGAGCACGGCCTCGCGGATCGTGATCGGCACCTCGACGCGGATGTTGTCGCCGTCGCGGACGAAGAATGAATGCGGCCTGACGTGGACCTCGATCAGCGCGTCGCCATCCGGTACGTTGCCCGGCGCTTTGCCGCCCTTGCCGCGCAGGCGCAGGATCTGACCGTCCTTGGTGCCGGCGGGGATCTTTACGTCCAACCCGGCACCCGGCGCCAGCGAAACGCTGGTGGTCGTGCCGTTTATGGCGTCGAGGAAGTCGATCTCCATCCTGTAATGCACATCGGCACCCTTCGACGTTGCTTGGGATGCCGCCTGGGAATGGAACTGTGAAGCCCCGCCGCCGCGGCGCGACATGAAGCTCGCGAAGATATCCTCGAAGCCGCCGAACTGATCGGCGCCGAATTGCTGGCCACCACCGAAGTGCCTGGCGAAGTCGGCCTCGTCAAAATACACCTCTTCGCCCATGCCGGCGCCGGCATATTCCCGTTGGTGATAGGGCGCACGCTCGGTGCCGTTGATGTCGATTTCGCCACGGTCGAAACGGCCGCGCTTCTCCTCGTCACCGAGGATTTCGTTGGCTGCGGAAATCTCCTTGAAGAGATCCTCGGCCTTCTTGTCACCGGGGTTGAGGTCGGGGTGGTGCTTCTTGGCGAGTTTGCGGAAAGCGCTCTGGATGTCCTTCTGCGAGGCATCCCGCTTCACGCCTAAAATTTCGTACGGATCCTGTCTCATCATAACCTCCAGACGCGATACTCGACGCCGGGTCTCATCGCCTTTTCCAGTCGGGGTTCGGCCCGTCGGGTAGGCTTTTCCGGCAATTCAGCGGCCGCACTGAGAGTGCTCAAAGCATAGTAGTATGACGGCGCACGCAATGCGCGAGCGCTACAGGTTTCGGGTGACCTCGCCGTACCATATCCTCATCAAGCAACATGGTCAGAAGAGCAGCTGTCTGTTCCTGCCGATCCCTATCAGGCAACCGGCATACAGGAGGTGGGGGCTGACGCGGCGAAGTTCAAGTGGATGGAACTCAGCCTCAGTTACGGTCGTTTGCATAGCTCTGTCCCGGCCCATGACGTGCCGGGTGACGCAACTCAAGATGGAGGATTACGGTGAAGAATCGGAACAAGTTGCTGGCTCTCCTTGCTCCAGAAGATTATGCGTTGCTGGAACCGGCTCTGGAGCAGATCGAGCTTCCGCAGGGCTTCGTGCTTTCTGCGCCTGGAGAGCCGTTCGAATATTGCTATTTCCCGTTTTCCGGGGTCGTGTCGACCGTCGTCGTGTCGCCCTCCGGCAAGCGCAGCGAGATCGGCCTTCTGGGGCGAGAGGGCGTTTCGCCCGCATCTGTCGCCCTCGGTGCAGCCGACACACCATATTTCGTCGTCATGCAAGTGCCTGGCGAAGGTGTCCGTGTGCCGATCAAGCGCATGTGGAAACTGATCGAAAAGTCGCCAGGCATCAGGCGCCTGCTGACACAATGGGGCCATGTCGCGATGAGCCAGTCTTCGTTCACGGCTTTGTCGAATGCGATCCATTCCGTCGACGAGCGACTGGCGCGCTGGATCCTGATGTGCCACGACCGCGTCGACGGCGACGAGATCGATTTAACGCACGAGTTCCTGGCGATCATGCTGTCGGTGCGCCGACCGAGCGTTACCGTGTCGCTGCATGTGCTTGAAGGCAAACACCTGATTTACTCGCACCGTGGCACGGTCGTCGTGCGGGACCGAAAGGCGCTGGAAGAGTTTGCGGCGGATTCCTATGGCGGAGCGGAGCGCGAATTTAACAGACTGTTCGGTGAAGGCACGGAGCCTCAGGCCAAGAAATCGGCCTAGGGATCTCTAATCGAGAGCAAGCCGGGTGCGGATCTTTCCCGCGAGAATCGCTGGATCGCCCGGCTTGCTCAGCCAGTCCCCGGCGGCAAAGAGGGACCCGTCCCATTCCGGCGGCTTTTCGCTGCCGGTATAGATCAAGAAAGGCGTTTGCGTCTTGTGCAGATGCTCCAGCACAGGTCTGCTGTCGCCGTCGTCCAGATAAAGATCGAGAAGCACGAAGTCCGGTGAAAATTCACCAAGCCACGCCATGGCCTCCTTCTGGGTACGAAGGGTGACGATATTTCGAAACCCGTTCTCCGCGAGGCTATCCTCTACATCCAGCGAGATGAGCGGCTGATCTTCGAGCAGCAGTATGAGCTTATCGGACAAATCGAGATCTCTGACGATACAAGATGCTGATAAGATAGCGGGATTACGCGGGCGTGTGTGCCTTTGTCTGATACCGTACCGAGCCCCGTCGCCGGGTTGTCTCACGAATTTTCTGGTCATAGATGGATTTGTTCAAACGAGCGGAGACTCTTCCAGAGGAAAGCCGAATAGGCCGTGTTCTGCTTTTCAGGGATGGGTGATGGGTGAAATTCGGCAAGCGGCTGTTCGGAATAATCTGCTTCGATTGATGTCGGCGGAAAGTTTTGATGCGATCGCGCAGCATCTGGAACTTCTTGAGCTGCCGCGCGGTTTCGAGCTGTCGGAACCTCATGAGGA
This sequence comes from Terrirhizobium terrae, assembly GCF_030323265.1. Taxonomy (GTDB): domain Bacteria; phylum Pseudomonadota; class Alphaproteobacteria; order Rhizobiales; family Rhizobiaceae; genus Neorhizobium. Next base: position 4,033,143 of record NZ_CP104992.1, on the reverse strand, counting down.
AGCCGATTATGCCTATTTCCCGGAAACCGGCATTGCGTCCATCGTCGCCCGCTCGCCGCAAGGCCAGCATGCCGAGATCGGCATTTTCGGCCGTGATGGGATGACACCTGCGGCCGTCGTGCTCGATGCCGGTACCGACCCTTATTCCATCTTCATGCAGGTTCAGGGCGACGGTTATCGCATTCGTGCGTCGATCCTGAAGCAGATGCTGGATGAGGATGCAGAGGCGAAGGCATTGCTCGGCCGCTATGTCCAGGCACTATCCGTACAGGGCGCCTATACATCACTGTCCAACGCCGTCCACCATATCGATGAGCGTCTGGCACGCTGGATCCTGATGTGCCACGACCGCACCGATGGCGACGAAATCAGCCTCACCCACGAGTTCCTGTCGATCATGCTTGCCGTACGCCGACCGAGTGTCACGACCGCTCTCCACGTGCTGGAAGGGCGCAAGCTCATCTATTCCGAGCGCGGTATGATCATCGTCCGCGATAGGCCGGCGCTTGAGGAGTTTGCCAGCGATGCCTATGGCGAGTGCGAGCGCGAATATTTCCGGCTGATCGGGCCGTTCAGCTAAGGTTCTGGTTGCCTAACCCGAAGTCCGCGGGAATGGCACGGTGCCGACAAGGCTGCCGCTGGCGTCCTCCACCTCAAAGAGCCCTTCATCGGTTGCAAGACCGCGCTTCAGGCGATCGGCGCTCAGTTCACGAGCAGCGATTGCGGCTTCGCTGAGAGCCGCCTCGTTGTTCTGAAATTCGCTTCCTTCCTTGTCATCGTAGCGATGACCGGCGGACTGGATATGGAAAAAATATCGGGGCATGGTCCTTCCATGGGCTGTTTGTCGAACTGCCCTTACCCTACCGACAAGTCGCTGATCCGTTCCCGAATTGATTGAAATTTCCGCTGTTTCGTACGTTTCCGTACGGCAACGCTCCCGCCGATCGCCCGTTTCCGGCGCAGGGAGGATCGCATCAATGGACGATCAAAGACTTGCGAAAGCAGCCACAGACGGCGTTCGCCCCGACGTGGAAGCTCAATTGCCAGCGCTTAACCGTTTCGCCCGGCGGCTCGTCGGACCCGGTGGAGACGCCGAGGATCTCGTGCAGGATACGCTTCTGAAGGCGCTTGGTGCGTCGAGCCAATTCAAGACCGGAACAGCGCTCAAATCCTGGCTCTTCACCATCATGCGTAACACGTTCTGCACTGCCTACCGGGTGCGTCAGCGGGAGCAGGTGGGTATCGACGATGCGCTTGCATCGATGCTCAGCGTGCCGCCGGCGCAGGAATGGGTCGTTCGCCGTAATGAGATGGAAAGCGCGCTGGAGAAACTGCCCCGCCATGTGCGGCAGGCGCTGATCCTGATCTCGTTCGGCACAAGCTATGACGAGACGGCGCGCATCTGCCGCTGTGAGGTCGGCACCGTGAAGAGCCGGGTCAATCGTGCCCGAAAGTCACTGGTCGAGGACCTCGGCAGCCTGACGATGCATTAGCCGCCGGCTGCCGGGCATCTCGATGGCTCAGGCGCGCTCTTCCCAGAGTTTCGCCAGTTCCACGATCGTCTTCACGGCTCGGTCCATGTCCTGGCTGCTGACCCATTCGAGCGGCGAGTGGAAGGCGTGCCCACCAGCGAAGATGTTGGGGCAGGGAAGGCCCATAAAGGAGAGGCGCGAACCGTCCGTGCCGCCGCGAATGCTGCCGCGCACCGGCGTCATACCCGCGCGGCTGATCGCCTCGATGGCGTTCTCGACGATCTGCGGATGTCGATCCAGCACTTCCTTCATGTTGCGATACTGTTCGATGATCTTCAGCGTATGCGACGAACCCGGGTAGTCCGCCATCACCTCGGCAATGATCCCTTCCAGCAGCTTCGCCTTGGCCTTCAATCCGTCAGTGGTGAAGTCGCGCAGGATCAGGCTGATCTTCGCGCCCTCCATTGTGCCGGTCACCGAGGTCGGGTGGATGAAACCGTCGCGGCCCTTGGTGGTCTCCGGCGCCATGTCTTTCGGAAGTTTCGCGACGATATTGCCGGCGATGCGGATGGCGTTCTCCATCTTGCCGAAGGCGAAGCCCGGATGGATGGCGACGCCCTTGATAACGATATCAGCGCTGTCGGCGGAAAAGGTCTCGTCCTCGATCGTGCCGGCCGTCTCGCCATCCAGTGTATAGCCGAAATCGGCGCCGAGTTTCTGCAGGTCGACTTTTTCCACGCCGCGGGCGATTTCCTCGTCGGGCGTGAAGAGGATGCGGATCGCGCCGTGCTTGATGTCGGGATTGTTGATGAGGAATTCGGCGGCCGTCATGATCTCGGCGAGGCCTGCCTTGTCGTCGGCGCCGAGCAGCGTCGTGCCGTCCGAGGTGATGATGTCGTTGCCGATCTGTTTCTTCAGTTCCGGATGTTCTTCCGGACGGATGACCCGGCTCGGCTCGCCGGGAAGCGTGATCGCACCGCCCTGATAGTTGCGGATCACCTGCGGCTTGACGCCGGTGCCGGAAAAGTCCGGTGCCGTGTCCATATGAGCGCAGAAGCAGATGACCGGAACGTTGTTTTTGCCGGTGTTCGACGGGATCGTCGCGTAGACATAGCCGTGCTCGTCCAGTTCCGCATCGGTGATGCCGATCTCCTTCAGTTCCTCCACCAGCAGCTCTGCCGAGGTCGAGCTGCTTTGCCGTCGAGGGCTGGGTCGGAGAGGATGCGTCGGACTGGGTATCGAGGACGACATAGCGGAGAAAGCGGCTGGTCACGGTATCGGTCATGGCAAAATCCGTCTGACAAAAGCGATGCAATCCGGCGACCATAGCCCGCCGACCAGACGGCGTGAACCACCAAATATCAGGTAGGGAGAGGCCCGAAAAGACAGATCCCGCCGAAGCGGGATCTGGTTGGCTGGTCTGAATTTTCGTGTGCTGCTACCTGAACACGCCAGGCAGCCAGAGGGACAGCGAAGGGATGTAGGTCACAAGCAGCAGCACGAGGACGCTCGCGCCGAAGAACGGCCAGATCGTGCGCATCGCCTCGCGGATCGATATCCCGCCCACCGCGCAACTGACGAAGAGCACGGTGCCGACCGGTGGCGTGTTCAAGCCGATGCCGGCATTGAGGATCATCACCACGCCGAAATGCACCGGATCGATGCCGAAGGCCTTGACGACCGGAAGCAGGATCGGCGTTGCGATGATGACCATCGGCGCCATGTCCATGAAGGTGCCGAGGACGAGCAGGATGATGTTGATCATCAGGAGCACGATGATCGGGTTGTCGGAGATCGCGCTGATCGCCGCGATGATCAGTGTCTGGACCTGCAGGAACGCCATCAGCCAGCCGAAGGAGGCGGCGGTGCCGATGACGAGCAGCACCATGGCTGTGGTCCGCACCGCACCCATGACGGCCTCGACAAAGCCTTCCCAGTTCAGCTCGCGATAGACGAGCATGGCGACGAGGAAGGCGTAGAGAACGGCGATGCAGGAGCTTTCCGTTGCGGTGAAGACGCCGGAGCGGACGCCGCCGAAGATGATGGCGATGAGCAGGATGCCGGGCAGCGAGGCCAGGAAGTAATAGCCGACACGAGAGAAGCCCGGGAAGGCATCGGCCGGATAGCCACGCTTCACGGCGACCCACCAAGCGGTGAACATGAGTGCGCCGGCGAGCAGGATGCCGGGGATGATGCCGGCGGTGAACAGGTCGGCGACCGAGACATTGCCGCCGGCTGCGATCGAGTAGAGGATCATGTTGTGCGACGGCGGGATCATCAGCGCGATGATGGCCGCATTGGCGGTGACGTTGACCGCATAGTCACGGTCGTAGCCGCGCTTCGCCATCTGCGGGATCATCAGGCCGCCGACCGCGGATGCGTCAGCAACCGCGGAACCGGAAATGCCGCCGAACAGGGTCGAGGCGACGACATTGACCTGGCCGAGGCCGCCGCGCATGTGGCCGACGAGACCGGCGGCGAAACGGATCAGCCGCGTGGCGATGCCGCCGCGCACCATCAGGTCGCCGGCGAAGATGAAGAACGGGATCGCCATCATGGCAAAGACGTTCATGCCGGAATTCAGCTGCTGGAAGACGACGATCGGCGGCAGGCCGAGATAGAGCACGGTGGCAAAGGACGCGATGCCGAGGCAGAACGCGATCGGCATGCCGATGATCATCAGGAAGGTGAAGGCACCGAAAAGGATGGTATAGGCCATTATGCGGCCTCCTGGACAAGCACGTCGGCGGCGACTTCCTCGCCGATCGCGACGTCGATGAAACGTTCGAGTGAGAAGATTGCGATCATCGCGCCACCGACGATCATCGGGAAGAAATCCGTGCCGCCCGGCCAGCCGAGGACGGGGATGCGCGCCGACCAGGTGCCGGCCGCGAGCAGGCTGGAATAATAGGCCATGCCTATGCCGAAGAGGATGATCAGGCCGAGGCTCAAGAGATCCATCGCCTTCTGCACGCCCGGCGGCATGACATAGCGGACGATGTCCAGGCCCAGATGGACGCTTTCGCGCACGCCGACGGCTGCACCCAGCATGATGAACCAGGACATGAGGTAGAGCGACAGCGGCTCCGACCAGCTCGGGCTGTCGTTGAGGACATAGCGGCTGAAGACCTGCCAGCCGACGATCAGCGTCATGGCGATCATGCCGATGCCGGCGATCCACAGTGACAGGCGGCTGATCCCGCCCAGAATAGGCCTGATGGCCAGCATGAATTTTCGCATTGTCCTGTCCTCCTCGACCCCAGTGCCTCTTCGGCAATGCCGGTCAGTCCTCTGGCGGGTCGCAGCTCTCGCCGACGTCATCCTCGGGCTTGTCCCGAGGATCTGCGCCGTCCAATGGAAGGCACGCTGGGCAGATGCTCGGGACAAGCCCGAGCATGACGGAAAGGGCAGGACGCTCACCGAATTGGTCCGGCCACCCGAAGGCGGCCGGCTATGCTTCATGCGATCACTTCACCGCCTGGATTTCTTCCAGCAGCGCCTTCATCGACGCGTCGGTGACGAACTTGTCGTAGACCGGCTTCATCGCGGCCGAGAACTCTTCCTTGTCGACCTCGATCACCTTGACGCCACCGGCGCGAACCTTCTCTTCAGAAGTCTTTTCGCGGGCTGCCCAGAGTTCGCGCATCTTGACGACCGAGTCCTTGGCCGCCTGGCGGATGATCTTCTGGTCGTCCGGGGTCAGCTTGTCCCAGGAGACCTTGGACATGACGAGGATTTCCGGGTTCATCGAATGCTGGGTCAGCGTGTAGTTCTTCGCCACTTCGTAGTGACGGGCGGATTCGTAGGACGGCCAGTTGTTTTCCGCACCGTCGACGACGCCCGTTTCAAGCGAGGAATAAACTTCGCCCATCGGCATCGGCGTCGGGTTGGCGCCGAAAGCCTGCATCATGGCAATCCAGAGGTCGGACTGCTGGACGCGGATCTTCATGCCCTTGAGGTCGGCAAGCTTCTCGACCGGCTTCTTGGTCGTGTAGAAGGAGCGCGCGCCGGAATCGTAATAGGCCAAGCCGATCAGGCCGTGGGGCTCGAAGGCGGCGAGGATCTTGTCGCCGATCGGGCCGTCGACGACCTTGTGCATGTGCTCGGTCGAGCGGAACAGGAAGGGCAGGCCGAGAACGACCGTTTCCGGGATCAGGTTGTTGAACGGCGCGGCATTGACGCGGTTCATGTCGATGACGCCGAAGCGGGTCTGCTCGATCGTGTCCTTCTCGCCGCCGAGAACCGAGTTGTTCATCACCTGGATGGCGATGCGGCCGTTGGTGCGTTCCTTGACGAGGTCGCCCATATATTTGACCGCGTCCACGGTCGGATAGCCGTCCGGATGGATGTCGGCCGAGCGAAGAGTGATTTCCTGGGCGTAGGCCGCAGGGATGGCAGTCGTCGCTGCGAGCGTGAGAGCGAGTGCCAGCCCGAGAGCTTTGGTGATTTTCATGTTTTCCTCCTCCAAAGGCCGGCGCCTCCACGCGCCGGCGGTTTAAAAATCAGATTGTCGATGCACTCCATGCCGGAAGGCCGAAAAGCTCTTCCGGGTTCTTGACCAGCGCCAGTTGCAGCGCGTTCTCATCCGGCAGCCAGCCGAGCACGGTATCGGTCAGCGCCACGTCGTCGGGGTAATCAGCCTGTTCGCGCGCCAGATTGTGCGGCCAGTTGGTGCCCCAGACAATGCGCTCCGGCGCATAGGCCGCGATATCGCGGGCGACGGCTGCCACATCTTCGTAATCGGGGCCGCCGCTCTTCGACGACTCGTAGACGCCGGCGAACTTGAACCAGCATTTTCCCCGTCGATCAGCCGCTTGACGGCCGCGACCTCATCGCTCTCAGGCGTGACGCCCGCGAAGAACTTGCCGTGATGGTCGAAGACCCAGCGGGATTTGAGGTTCTTCAGCCGAGCTTCATGATCGAGGATGTTGCTGCCGTCGAACTGCACGGCGAGCATCCAGCCATGGGCCGCCGCCTTGGCGTCGACCGCCTCGAGTTCGGACAGGCCGACAGCGCCGCCGGGAAGATCCATGATCCGGGTGCCGACGATGCCGGCGGCCGCCAAACGCTCGATCTCGGCATCGGTCGTGGTGCTATCTATGACGCCGACGCCGCGGGCGATATTGCCCAAGACGCCGAGGGAGGCGACGAGGTTCTCATTGTCCCGTTGATGGGCATTGCCCTGGGTGATGATGACCCGGTCGATGCCGAGCCATTCCATGAACTGCAGATACTGATCAGCATCGGGCAGGGCGCCGACCGGAAGGCCGGGGCCGCCCGGAAGCGACGGATAGCCCGGCAGATACATATGCATCTGGGTGTCGACCGCACCCTGCGGCAGCCTGGTTTTCGGAGCATTGCCGGAAAGGGGCGGACGAGCATCAGGCGTCTCCCATTCTGAATTCTTTGAGCGCATCGCGGTTGATCTCGATCCCCAGGCCCGGGCCATTCGGGATCTGCACCACGCCACGCTCGTGTTCGATCGGGGTTTTGATCACCGCCTGACGGAAGGGGTTGTCGGTGCGGTCGAATTCGAGGATCGGCTCGATCGGGTTGACGCGAACCGGGCTCGGGATCATCGCCGCCATGAACTGCAGCGCCGCGGCGATATGGACCGCTGTGCCCCAGACATGCGGGACGACGCGGATGCCGTGGAGTGCCGCGAAATCGGCGACGCGCTTGGCTTCGGTAAAACCGCCGACGCCGGCAAGATCTGGCTGAAGGATATCGACGGCGCGGGTTTCGATCGGCTCGCGCATGCCCCAGCGGCTGTGCCATGTTTCACCGCCGGCAACCGGTATCGGCTGTCGGCTGCGGACCTCGCGATAGGCGGCGAGCTGTTCCGGTACGACCGGTTCCTCGAACCAGTCGATGCCGTATTCGGCTGCCGCATTGCCGAGCCTGATTGCCTCCACCGTGTCGTAGCCATGGTTGGCGTCGATCATCAGCCGCATGTCGGGGCCGGCGGCCTCGCGCACGGCGCGGATGACGCGCAGGTCTTCCTCAACACCGAAGCCGATCTTGATCTTGGTGGCGTGAAAGCCTTCCGAGCGATAGCGCGCCACGTCACGGGCATTGTCCTCGACCCGGTCGACACCGTCGCGCTTGAAGCTGCCGGTCGCATAGGCGCGGACGCTTTCACGAAAGCGCCCGCCGAGCAGGATGGAGACGGGGGCGTTGAAATGCTTGCCCTTGATGTCCCAGAGCGCCATGTCGACGCCGGAAAGGGCGGTGACGGCAAGACCGCGCTGGCCTTGGTCGCGCAGCGCATTGTAGAGCCGTGCCCAGATCTTTTCCGTCTCGAGCGGGTTCTCACCAATCAGCCAGTTGGCATAGGTGGCGACGATTGCCGCATTGGGGCGGGCAGGGCCGAGGCATTCACCCCAGCCCACCGTCCCGTCGTCGCACTCGATCTCGACGAGAACATGGGCGCGACGGTCGAAGCGCATGGAGGCGCTTTCGAAGGCGACGTCGAGCCTGTGTTCGAGAAGATGGGTGCGGACCGAAGCGATCTTCATCTACGTTTACCGCTTGTGGCTGCCAATGAGTTTCAGGAGCATCTGCTCTTCTTCGGCGGTCAGGTCATCGAGCGGCGGGCGCACCTTGCCGGCGTCAAAGCCCTGCAGGCGCACGCCGGCCTTGATGGCGGAAACCGCATAGCCCTTGCGGCGGGCGCGCAGCGCCATGAAGGGGTAGAAGAACTCCGTCAGGATTTCTTCACAGCGGGTGCGATTGCCGGCCCGCAGTGCCTTGTAGAACTCGACCGCAAGGCCAGGGACGAAGTTGAAGACGGCGGACGAATAAGTGGTGAAGCCGGCGCCGAGATAGGCTTCAGCGAAGAGTTCCGCCGTCGGCATGCCGCCGAGATACATCAGCCGGTCGCCCATGGTGGCGGTGACCTGGCGGACGAGGCCGATATCGCCGGTGCCGTCCTTGAAGCCGATCAGGTTCGGGCATTCGTCGCAGAGACGCTTCAGCGTGTCGACCTGCAGCACCGAGTTGTCGCGGTTATAGACCATGACGCCGATGCCGACCGACTGGCAGATCGCCTTGACGTGATTGTAGAGCCCTTCCTGCGGGGCATCGATGAGATAATGGGGGAGTAGCAGGATGCCGTCGGCACCGGCCTTTTCCACGGCCTTCGCCATGTCGACGCCAACCCTGGTGCCGAAGCCGCAACCGGACACGATCGCGGTGCTGCCGGCGGCTTCCTTGGCAGCCTTGACGATGGTGGGAACTTCATCGGGAGCAAGCGAGAAGAACTCGCCGGTGCCGCCTGCCGCGAAAAGGACCGGGGCGTCGAAGCCCGACAGCCACTCGATATGGCGCTGATAGCTGTCCTGTTTGAACTCGCCCGCTTCATCGAAGTGGGTCACGGGAAAGGACAGCAGGCCAGCACCAAGCGTGGCCTTGATCTCTTCAGGCGTCATCATGAAATTTCCTCTCGAATGTCTCCTCCAGACAGAAATTGTCGTACAGGTTGGCTAAATTGATGTCAACAAGTTATCTGACATCTTCGCGGAGTGCGCGAAGAAGTGCGCGGTAGCGCAACTGGCTGCCGCGCAGATGACGGCGCATCGCCTCGCGTGCTTCTTCCTCGCTGCCGTCCGAAATGGCCTCGACGATCGCCTGATGTTCCTCGACGAGCAGGCTGATATAGCCGGTTTGATCGGCATCCTTGTCGTCGCCTCGAATGGCAGCGCGGGGGATGACGTTGCGACCGATCATCGTCAGGAATTCGCGGAACCGCGGGTTGTTGGTGGCGTCGGCAATGGCAAGGTGAAGGGCGAAATCGGCCTCGCTGGTCGGCTGGTTGGCCTCGAGACAGGCCCGAACGGCATAGTGTCGGTCGAGGATCACTTCTTCCTGTGCGGGAGAGCGCCGAACGGCCGCAAGCCCCGCCGATTCAACTTCCACGGCGGTTCTGAGCTCGAGAAGCTCGATCATCGAGGAAACGCGGGCGAGATCGATCTGTCCGAGCGACAGGTTGAACGGCTGCGGGGCCGGCGTGGATTGCAGGACGAAGACGCCGGCGCCCTGACGGGCCTCGACCAGGCGGTCCGATCGCAGTGCCGCGATCGCCTCGCGCACCACCGTGCGGCTGACGCCGTGGGCCGTCGTCAGCTGAGCCTCGCTCGGCAGGCGGGAGCCCGGCGGAAACTGTCCCTCGGCGATCGCCTGGCGAAGCGTGTCGCTCAGTTGGGTCGCGCGGGTCTTCGGGAAAGTGATCGTGTCCGACTTGAGTTCGTCGCTCATCTTGAGTTCCTTGCTCATGGGGGCTGCGGTCCTTCCTATCTCTTTCGCTTGACGTTGATCGGCGTACTGCCGCGTCCACATTATATTTCTGCACTCAGATGTATGACAAGTTTGGCCGCTTGTCACTCGCTTATGCTGTCCAGTGACTTTGAGCCTCCATGGGATGCGCGATGAGGACTCACTTGTTCCGTCGAGGCGGCACGCCCACATCTGCTGCAAATCTCTTCCATTTCGGAAGTCAGTTCCGGAGTAACCATCATGGGTTTCATCGACAAGAATCCTCCCGTTCCGGAGAGTGCCGCCCTGCTGGATGCCTATTCGACCACGGTCGCTGCCGCCGTCGATCGCGTCGGCCCGGCGGTCAGCCGGATCGAACGGCTTTCCGGCGGCGGGCACGGCTCGGGCTTTGCCATTTCGCCGGACGGCCTGATCATCACCAACCACCACGTCGTGGGCGACGCCAAGGCGGTGCGCATCCGGGCGGCGAACGGCTCGGTCGGGCAGGGCAGCGTTTTGGGGCGTGATCCCGATACCGATATCGCCCTGATCCGAGCCGACATGGACGTGTCGTCTTGGGCGCGGCTCGGCGATTCCAAATCGCTTCGGCGTGGCCATATCGCGATCGCCATCGGCAATCCGCTCGGCTTCGACTGGTCGGTCACGACCGGCGTGGTCTCGGCGCTCGGCCGCTCCATGCGCTCCTCGACCGGCCGGCTGATCGATGACGTCGTGCAGACCGATGCCGCGCTCAATCCAGGCAATTCCGGCGGGCCGCTGGTCTCGACCGCGGGCGAGGTCGTCGGCGTGAATACGGCGGTCATCCAGGGCGCGCAGGGGATTGCTTTCGCGGTGGCGTCGAACACCGCCAATTTTGTCGTCTCCGAGATCATGCGCTTCGGCCATGTCCGCCGCGCCTATATCGGCGTCGTGGTCGACACGATCGCGCTGCCGCGCCGGGTCGCGGTGCGGGCCGGGATGACGGAAGAAACGACCGTTCGTATCCGCCGCATCGAGCCGGGCAGTCCGGCGGAACTGGCGGGCCTGAAGGAGGGCGACTTCATCCTCGCCATCGACGACCAGCCGGTCGCCGGTGCCGATGACCTGATCCGGCTTCTCGACGGTTCGCGGATCGGGCAGGAGGCCGTGGTTTCTGTCTACGATCTGGACGGCGCGATTGGCGAGCGGCGGCTGATGCCGGTCGCGCGATCACAAGCCTGACGCTGCAGGTTTCATCGGGACGTTGAAAAGACGGGCTCCAACCTCTAGGACGACAACAGAGTTCTGGTTGGAGCGCGTCCACGAGTGAGACTGAGCAGATATCTTCTGGCTGGCATTTTGTCGGTCGTGCCCTCCATCGCGATGGCCCAATGGGCGCCCGTCGAACAGATCAAGACCTATACGGTCAGCGGTTCGACCGGCATCGAACTCTACTCCCAGATCGGCGAGAAGGGGCCGCTGGTCGGCGGCAAGGTGCGCACCATCGCCCATACCGATTTCAAGCTTCTCTGGTCGCGCGACTACCGGCCTCAGCCCGATGGCGCCTGCACGCTCGTTTCGGCGCGGCCAAGCCTGACCCTGATCTATACCCTGCCGCGCGCCGGCAAGAACATGCCGGATAATCTCAAGGCCAAGTGGGACGTGTTCGAGGCCGGTGTGAGGAAGCACGAGCTTCTGCATGGCGAGATGATCGTCGAGATGGTCAAGGAGATCGAGGCGGTCAGCGTCGGCCTGTCGGTGCCGGACGATCCGAAATGTTCAAAGATCCGCAAGGAACTCACCGCAAAGCTCGGCGAGATCTCCAGGCGCAACCGCGAGCGGCACCGGGATTACGACAAAGTGGAGATGAACAATGGCGGCAATGTCCATCAGCTCATCCTCAATCTGGTGAATGAACGCTGACGCGTTTCGCGGCGCCTTCTTGCCGGCCGATTTAATTCTCGAACAGTCTGATCACAGCGCCGTGCCGTTGCCCGTCGGTCTTTCATCGGTATAGTCCGCCCATCAAGTGCATGACATGACAGAGGGATTTTCATGACGAGTTTCGTTTCCGCCGCCGATATCGACGACAAAGCTTTGCTGCAGGAACTCATTGCCTGGGTGGAAATCGAAACGCCCTCCAACGATGCAAAGGCCGTCAACCGGCTGGTGGATCATGTCGAACAACTGGCCAAGGCTGCATCGCTCGATGTCGAGCGCCTGCCGGGCACGCTTGGTCTCGGCGATATCCTGACCGTGCGCTCTCCGCGCCCGGAAGGCGCCAACGAGAAGAGCGTGCTGGTGCTGGCGCATCTCGATACCGTCCATGCTCATGGAGTGATCGCCAAGCAGCTGCCGCTGAAGCGCGATGGCGACAAACTTTACGGTCCCGGCACCTATGACATGAAGTCCGGCGCGCTGATGGCTCTCGAAGCTCTGAAGATCGCCGTCTCGCGCGGTTCGAAAATGCCGGTCGATCTGGTCTTCGTGCCGGACGAGGAGATCGGCAGCTATTCGTCGCGCGCCTATATGGAAGAGCTTGCCCGCAATGCCGGCTATACGCTGGTGGTCGAGCCCGCCCGCGACGGCGGCAAGATCGTCATCGCCCGCAAGGGCGTCGCCATGTACGACGTCACGGTGCGGGGACGCGCTTCGCATGCCGGCACGCGGCCACAGGACGGACGCAGCGCCATCCGCGGCGCCGCCCGCCTCGTGCTGGAGCTGGAAGCGCTGAACGATGCCGAGCGCGGCGTGACGGTGACGATCGGCACGATCCAGGGCGGCACGGGCCGCAACACGGTGCCGGCGGAATGCCGCATGCAGGTCGATGTGCGCGTGCCGGACGAGGCCGCGGCCAAGGAGATCACCGCCAAGATCGAGGCGATGAAGCCGGTCGATCCCGACATCACCTTCGAGATAAAAGGCCAGATGAACCGCCCGCCCTTCGCCCAGTCGCAGGACGGCGTGAAGCTGTTCGATGTGGCGGCCGGTATTGCCGCCGAACTCGGCATCACGCTGGAAGGCGTGGTCACTGGCGGCGGTTCGGACGGCAATTTTACGGCAGCCCTTGGCGTGCCGACGCTGGACGGTCTCGGCGCCGATGGCGCGGGTGCCCATACGTTCGACGAGCATATCTTCGTCAGCAGCCTTGCGCCGCGTACGGCTCTTATCACCAACCTGATGATGTCTCTGGAACCCAAGTGAGTTCGGGCCAACTGAAGCAGCGGAGAAAACCATGACCAGCGGCATCCATCACGTCACCGCCATCACCCGCAAGATCCAGGCAAACGTGGATTTCTATGTGGGTTTCCTGGGCCTGCGTCTCGTCAAGCGGACGGCTGGTTTCGAGGATGCGCGGCAGCTGCATCTCTTCTATGGCGATGGCGCCGCAACGCCCGGCTCGCTCATCACCTTTCTCGCCTGGGAAGACGGCTCGCTCGGCCGCGTCGGCCATGGGGCAACGAGCGAGATCAGCCTTGCGGTCGATCGCGAGGCGATCGGCTTCTGGCTGACGCGTGCCCTGCAATGCAATGTGAAGATGACCGGCCCGACCCAGGAATTCGGCGAGCCGGTGCTGCGTCTGACCGATCCCGACGGCATCATCATCAAGCTCGTCGGCGTCGATGATTACGGCGACTGGGTCTGGTGGAAGGATGGCGGCATCGCCGAGGCCGATGCGATCCGTGGCATTCGTGCAGCGACGATCCTCTCCGAGAAAGCCGAGGAGACCGCTGCCTTTCTGACGAAGCACATGGGCTTCGAAGCGGGTGCCACCGAGGGGTCGATCCAGCGGCTGGTCTCCGATACGGGACAGGTGCTCGACGTGCGCGATGCCTCGGGTTTCTGGACTGCAGCGCCGGGCACCGGCACGATCGACCATGTGGCGCTCCGAGCACCCGACAGGGCGGCAGTGGAGGCCGTGCATGCGGGCCTCGTTGCCGCCGATGCGGGCGAGATGAACATGCATGACCGCCAGTATTTCTATTCGCTCTATGTCCGCGAGCCGGGTGGCACGCTGATCGAGCTTGCCTCCGACGGTCCCGGCTTCATGACGGACGAGCCGATCGAGACGCTCGGCAGCGGCTTCTTCATCCCAAAACATTTCAAGGGCGATCGTGACGCGCTGAAGGTGATGCTGCCGCAGTTCGGCCTTCCCGGCGAGGAGCGGATCACCTATCGCGACCTACCTTTCGTCCATCGCATCCATATGCCGGAGACATGGGATGGTTCGACGCTTGTCGTGCTGCACGGCACCGGCGCCGACGAGACGGCCATGCTGCCGCTCGGCCGCAAGGTGGCGCCGAATGCGATGCTGATCGGCCTGCGCGGCCGGTCGGTCGACGAGGGCTATCCGCGCTTCTTCCGCCGCTTCGACCAAGTGACTTTCGACCAGAAGGAGATCGCCTCCGAAGCCGAAGCCTTCGTCGCCTTCATCGAGGATATCGGTCCGGCCTATGGCGTGGACCCTAAGCGCACGACCTTCCTCGGCTATTCGAACGGCGGCAACATGATCGGCGCCACGATGCAGCTTCACCCCGAGGTGATCCGCAAGGCGGTTCTGCTGCGCTCCATGAACGTGCTGGAGGTGCGGCCGGAGGTGGATCTGTCGGGTGTGCAGGTCCTGTCGCTCAGCGCGACCGATGATTTTTACGGTTCGCTGGCCGTAGAACTGGAAGACAGGCTGAAATCCGCCGGTGCAGAACTGACGGCCAAGGTGCTGGAGGCCAATCATGGGCTCGGTGCCGAAGACGAGGTGATCACCCGCGCATGGCTCGAAGAGCGGGCGGTGTGATGCAGTCCGTCAATTCACCTCGCGGTGACATTGGGCAGGGTGCGTCTGTGCTCTGCGCCGATATCGGTGGTTCCTTCATCAAGTTCGGCATCTCGCGGATGCCGGGCCATGTCGAGGAACTGGATCGCGTGCCGACGCCGAAGGCGGACTGGCGGGATCTTGCCGACGCGCTTCAGGGGTTGGCCGACAAGGCCGACCCGTCGCGGCACCTGCCACTCGGCCTCTCCGTCGCTGGGCTGGTCGATCCGATCACCGGGGCCGGACTTTCCGCAAACATCCCGCCGCTTACCGGCCTGCCGATCGCCGAGGCGATCGCATCGGTTGCCGGGCGGCCGGTCTTTGCTGCGAACGATGCCGATTGCCTGACGCTCGCCGAGGCCAATGACGGGGCAGGGCGCGGTTATCCCGTCGTGTTCTGCATCATCATGGGCACCGGCATCGGCGGCGGTCTGGCGATCGACGGCCGGATCGTGCGCGGCGCCGGCGGCGTTACCGGCGAATGGGGGCATGGGCCGGCAATGAATACCAGTGTCGAGCTCGGGGAAGTCTCGTGTCCGTGCCGCGGTTCGCCTGCGGCTGCGGCCAGTCCGGCTGCATCGACACGATCGGCGGTGCGCGCGGCATGGAGCGCCTGCATGGCCTGTTTCATGAAGAAACCCGCAGCAGCCACCAGATCATCGAGGACTGGCAGGCAGGCGAAGCGAAAGCCTGCGAAACGATCGATGCCTATCTGCAACTGGTCGCCGATCCGCTGGCCGTGGCCATCAACACGGTCGGCGCGTTCATCGTGCCGGTAGGCGGCGGGCTTGCCTCGGCGGGCAAGCTGATTGCGGCGCTGGACGAAGCGGTGAGGGCGCGCATCCTCCATCGGCTCGATCGACCGCTGCTCGTGCCGGCAATCCGCCGCGAGGATGGCGGTCTGGCCGGTGCGGCGGTTCTGGCAAGGCAGGGAGCATCCGATGTCCGTGCTGCTTGAAGTCTGCGTCGACAGTGCAGAAGGGCTTGAAGCGGCCGTCGAAGGTGGCGCTGATCGGATCGAACTTTGCTCGGCGCTCGATCTAGGCGGGCTGACGCCGTCGCGGGGGCTGATGGCATTGGCGGCGAAGGCATCGGTGCCGGTCTATGCGATGATCCGGCCAAGATCAGGAGCTTCGTGTTCGGCCCTGCGGACCGGGAGGTGATGCTGGCCGATATCGACGCTGCCCGCGAAAGCGGGCTGGCCGGTGTCGTGCTCGGGGCGAGCCGGACGGATGGAACGCTGGACGTTGATCTGCTGCGGATGCAAACCGAACGCGCGCGCGGAATGGGCCTGACGCTGCATCGTGCCTTCGACCTCGTGCCTGATCCGTTTGAAGCGCTGGCGCAGGCAATCGAACTCGGCTTCAAACGCATACTGACCTCCGGCCTGTCGGTAAAGGCGCCGGATGGTGTCGGCGTTCTTCGCAGTCTCGTCGAACAGGCGGCCGACCGGATTTCGATCCTAGCGGGCAGCGGGATCACGCCGGCCAATGTTGCCGAGATCGTGCGTGAAACAAGGGTGACCGAGGTTCATGCCTCGTGTCGCCTTCCGGTGATGTCTTCGAATGCAGCGCTCACCCGCTTCGGCTTTTCGGCCCAACAGGAATATCGGACCAGTGCCGACGTCGTGCGTCAGATGCGCGAAGCTCTCCGCTCGTAGGCCGTAGCCTACCTCTCGTCCTTAAGGCCTGAAGCGACCTGGGCCTTGCGCAGGAGCCAAAGGATCAGGATGCCGGTGACGGTCGCGAGCACCGCGACCAGCCACATGCCGAGCCCAACGCAGAGGCCGATCGCGCCCGACAGCCACATGCTGGCACCCGTCGTCAGGCCCTTCACGTCGCCCCGCATCTGGAACACGACACCGGCGGCGAGAAAGGCTATGCCTGCCGTGACGGCCTCGATGAGACGCATCGGGTCGATCTGGACCGTATCGGGCTGATTGCCGAATTCATGCAGGATCTGCAGCCCGACCAGCGTGAAAACGCAGGCCGCGAGGCCGATCATCATGTTGGTGCGGAGGCCGGCGGAGTTGTGGCTGCTTTCCCGTTCCAGGCCGATCAGGCCGCAGAAGATCGCCGCGCCTAGCAGCCGAACGATCAGAACCTCGATCGAGACGGGCGCTTCGTGGGCAAATTCATTGGCGAGATTGTTCAGCATCGATCGGTTTCCGGCGTCAGATAATATGTGACACCGGAAACCGATCTAGGCCTTGATGGTTCCGTCGCCGACTGGTGACGATCCGTTTAGATACGGCCGTCAGCTTCGACGATCATTTTCGTCAGGCTGCCGTCTGCCGGATAGAGCGGGATCAGGCAGGCCTGAAGAGCGTGGTAGATGTCGCCCTTGCCGGGGAAGAGCGTGTGGGCGGGAACGAGATCTTCCGTCAATTCCTCGTGCCAGCCGCCGTTCTTGTGGTCGATGAACCTGTTGGCGATGGTGCTCCAGATCAGCCGGTAGCTGTCCTCGTAGAACGGGTCGTGCGGCAGATGCTGGTTGATGTAATGAGCGGCACCCGCCGCCTCGCACATCGGCCACCAGAGCTTGTTGGTCTTGGCCGGCTTGTCTTCCCAGTCGAGCGTATAGAAGAAGCCACCCTTTTCCTTGTCCCAGCCCAGTGACATGGCTTGGACGAAAAGGTTCTTTGCCGCATCCGGCATCCAGGCATGCTTTTTCCGCCCAACGTCCAGAGCTGCAGCGTCAGGCGTGCCCATTCCAGCGCGTGGCCGGGCGTGGTGCCGGCCGGACGGAACATTTCGTCCGGGTGGTAATAGTCCTTGTTGAGGATCCAGTTGGCATCGAAATGCTCGCCGACGCGGAAGCCGGTCGCGCCTGCAAGGCGGCGGATGATGAGGTCGGCGATACTCTCCGCCTTGTCGAGATAATGCTGCTCGCCGGTCGCCTCATAGGCGGCCATCAGCGCTTCGGTGAGGTGCATGTTGGAGTTCTGGCCGCGATAGCTGCCGCCGTCGATCGGGCCCCAATCGGCAGCAAATTCCTCGGCGATGGCACCGTGGCTCTTGTCCCAGAAACGGGTCTCCAGCACTTCGGTAATATCGGCCAGCATCCGGTCGGCCAGCGGATGGCCGACGACCTTTGCGGATGAGGCCGCGAGCAGCACGAAGGCGTGGCCATAGCCCTGCTTGTTGCCGTCAGCCGCGCCGTCGTCGTTCATCGTCCAGACGTAACCGCCGTTCGTCTGGTCGCGGTGGCCGTTCCAGAGAAAGTTCATGCCGTGGTCGATCAGGTCGCCCGAGCCCGGGCGGCCAAGCAGATATCCGATGGAGAAGCAATGGACCATGCGGGCCGAGGCATGAATGCCGCGGGTCGGGTTGGCACCCGGCAACGGATTACCCACATCATCGAGATCGTAGAAGCCGCCCTTGGGATTGATGGCGCGATACTGGAAGAAATCGAACAACCCGTCGGCCTGATCGAGAAGCCAGCGACGGTGGTAGGGAAGATCACTCCAGAATTTCGACACCTGACCAGCTTCGCTCATGCTTTTCTCCCTATCGCAATCGGCCTGCCTTAGATCGACAGGCTATATCGACCATATAGGGGCCTGTCATCGACAAAACATGGTCCGCTGGCGTCATAAAGCTGGACTTCACATAAAGGCATCTTTATATGGTTATGGATATTTTGATGAATGCCAAGGAGCCTTCCGTGTTCGACGAACTTTTCGGATCAGCAGCCGCCCCACGTGACGGCACGGAAATTCTAAATGCCCTGAAGGCCGCCGCCCGCGAGCGCATCCTCGTCATCGACGGTGCCATGGGCACCCAAATCCAGGGCCTCGGTTTCCAGGAAGAGCATTTCCGCGGCGAGCGCTTCATCGGCTGCGCCTGTCATCAGCAGGGCAATAACGACCTTCTGATTCTGACCCAGCCGCAGGCGATCGAGGATATCCACTATCGCTATGCAATGGCCGGTGCCGACATTCTGGAGACAAACACGTTTTCGTCGACGCGCATCGCGCAGGCCGATTACGAGATGGAAGGCGCTGTCTACGACCTCAATCGCGACGGAGCGCGTCTCGTCCGCCGTGCCGCCTTGCGGGCAGAGAAGGAAGACGGACGCCGCCGCTTCGTCGCCGGTGCCATCGGCCCGACCAACCGTACCGCCTCCATCTCCCCCGACGTCAACAATCCCGGCTACCGCGCCGTCTCCTTCGACGACCTGCGCAAGGCCTATGGTGAGCAGATCGACGGCCTGATCGATGGCGGCGCCGACATCATCCTGATCGAGACGATCTTCGATACGCTCAATGCCAAGGCTGCGATTTTCGCCTGCGAGGAACGCTTCGAGGCCAAGGGCATCCATCTGCCGGTGATGATCTCCGGCACGATCACCGACCTTTCCGGCCGCACCCTGTCGGGCCAGACGCCGTCGGCCTTCTGGAACTCGGTCAATCACGCGCGGCCGTTCACGGTCGGCCTCAACTGCGCGCTCGGCGCCGATGCCATGCGGCCGCATCTGCAGGAATTGTCGGACGTCTCCGACACGTTCATCTGCGCCTATCCGAATGCCGGCCTTCCCAATGAATTCGGCCAGTATGACGAGACGCCGGAGATGATGGCGGCGCAGGTGGAAGAGTTTGCCCGCGAGGGACTGGTCAACGTCGTCGGCGGCTGCTGTGGCTCGACGCCGGACCATATCCGCGCCATTGCCGAGGCGGTCTCGAAGCACAAGCCGCGCGAGATTCCGGAGCACAGGCCGTTCATGTCGCTGTCGGGCCTCGAGCCCTTCGTGCTGACCAAGGACATTCCCTTCGTCAATGTCGGCGAGCGTACCAACGTCACCGGCTCGGCGAAATTCCGCAAGCTGATCACCAATGCCGATTACACGGCCGCACTCGCCGTTGCCCGCGACCAGGTGGAAAACGGCGCGCAGGTGATCGACATCAACATGGACGAGGGCCTGATCGACTCGGGCCACGCCATGGTCGAGTTTCTGAACCTCATCGCCGCCGAGCCTGACATCGCCCGAGTGCCCGTGATGATCGACTCGTCGAAGTTCGAGATCATCGAGGCCGGCCTGAAATGCGTACAGGGCAAGGCGATCGTCAACTCGATCTCGCTCAAGGAAGGCGAGGAGAATTTCCTGCGCCAGGCGAAGCTGATCCGCAATTACGGTGCGGCCGTCGTCGTCATGGCCTTCGACGAGAGTGGCCAAGCGGATACCTATGACCGCAAGGTCGAGATCTGCACCCGCGCCTACAAGATCCTGACGGAACAGGCCGGTTTCCCGCCGGAAGACATCATCTTCGACCCGAACATCTTCGCGGTGGCGACGGGTATCGAGGAGCACAACAATTACGGCGTCGACTTCATCGAGGCGACGCGGACGATCCGCGAGAGAATGCCGCTCGTGCATATTTCCGGCGGCGTGTCGAACCTCTCCTTCTCCTTCCGCGGCAACGAGCCGGTGCGTGAGGCGATGCACGCCGTGTTCCTCTACCACGCCATCCAGGCGGGCATGGACATGGGCATCGTCAATGCCGGCCAGCTGGCAGTCTACGACAATATCGACCCGGAACTGCGGGAAGCCTGCGAGGACGTGGTGCTGAACCGCCGTGCCGACGGCACGGAGCGACTTCTCGAGGTCGCCGAGCGGTTCCGTGGCGGCCCCGGCCGGGAAGCGAAGGTGCAGGATCTTTCCTGGCGCGAAAAGCCGGTGGCGGAACGTCTGTCCCACGCGCTTGTCAACGGCATCACCGACTATATCGATGCCGATACGGAAGAGGCGCGCCAGCAGGCGGAACGTCCGCTGCACGTCATCGAAGGCCCGCTGATGGCCGGCATGAACGTGGTCGGCGACTTGTTCGGCTCCGGCAAGATGTTCCTGCCGCAGGTGGTGAAGTCCGCCCGCGTGATGAAGCAGGCCGTTGCCGTGCTGCTTCCCTACATGGAAGAGGAAAAGCGCCTCAACGGCGGCGACGAGCGCAAGTCGGCCGGCAAGGTGCTGATGGCGACGGTCAAGGGCGACGTCCACGATATCGGCAAGAACATCGTCGGCGTCGTGCTCGCCTGCAACAATTACGAGATCATCGATCTCGGCGTCATGGTGCCCGCCACCAAGATCCTAGAAACGGCGGTTGCGGAAAAGGTCGATATCATCGGCCTGTCCGGCCTGATCACCCCGTCGCTTGACGAGATGGTGCATGTGGCGGCCGAAATGGAGCGGCAGGGCTTTGATATCCCGCTGTTGATCGGCGGCGCGACGACGAGCCGCGTGCATACGGCGGTCAAGATCCATCCGCGCTATGAAAAAGGCCAGGCTATCTATGTCACGGACGCCTCGCGCGCCGTCGGCGTCGTGTCCTCGCTTCTGTCTAAGGAACAGAAGCCGGCCTATGTCGACGGTATCCGCGGCGAATATGCCAAGGTTGCGGAAGCCCATGCCCGCAGCGAGCGCGAAAAGCTGCGCCTGCCGATCGCCCGCGCCCGCGCCAATGCGGAGAAAGTCGATTGGGCTTCCTATGAGCCGGTGAAGCCGCAGTTCTTCGGCACGAAGGTATTCGAGACCTATGATCTGGCGGAGCTGGCCCAATACATTGACTGGACGCCGTTCTTCCAGACCTGGGAGCTGAAGGGGCGTTACCCGGCGATCCTGGAGGACGAGAAGCAGGGCGAGGCTGCGCGTCAGCTCTGGTCCGATGCTCAGGCGATGCTGAAGAAGATCATCGACGAGAACTGGTTCCGTCCGCGCGCCGTGATCGGCTTCTGGCCGGCCAATGCCGTCGGCGACGATATCAGGCTGTTCACCGACGAAACGCGTTCGGAAGATCTCGCGACCTTCTACACGCTTCGCCAGCAGCTTTCGAAGCGCGATGGCCGTCC
Source organism: Terrirhizobium terrae (assembly GCF_030323265.1). Classification (GTDB taxonomy): domain Bacteria; phylum Pseudomonadota; class Alphaproteobacteria; order Rhizobiales; family Rhizobiaceae; genus Neorhizobium. Next base: position 4,011,787 of record NZ_CP104992.1, on the reverse strand, counting down.
GAACGTGGCGCTGTCGGATTTCGTCGCACCGGTCGACAGCGGCAAGGCCGATTACGTCGGTGGCTTCGTCGTCACGGCGGGTATCGAGGAAGTGGCGATCGCCGAGCGCTTCGAGCGGGCGAACGACGATTATTCGTCGATCCTCGTCAAGGCGCTGGCCGACCGTTTTGCCGAAGCCTTTGCCGAACGCATGCACCAGCGGGTCCGCAAGGAGTTCTGGGGTTATGCCGCGGACGAGACGTTTACGAACGAAGAGCTGATCCACGAGGAATATGCCGGCATCCGTCCTGCACCCGGCTATCCGGCACAGCCCGACCATACGGAAAAGGACACGCTCTTCCGCCTGCTCGACGCGACCAATGCGACGGGCGTGGAACTGACCGAAAGCTTCGCCATGTGGCCGGGCTCATCCGTCTCCGGCATCTATATCGGCCACCCGCAGAGCTATTATTTCGGCGTCGCCAAGGTGGAGCGGGATCAGGTCGAGGACTATGCGTCGCGCAAGGGCATGGCAGTGACCGAGGTCGAACGCTGGCTCGGGCCTGTGCTGAACTATGTGCCGACCAATGCGGTCGAGAAGATCGATGACGCGGCGTAAGCTGGCAGTTTGAAAAGCGATGGGGGAAGCCTGGAACAGACGTTTCGGGCTTCTTTCCGTTTCAGCCCACAGATCAATCAGCGCCGGACCGATCTACTTTTGCCATCCCGTGCAAGCTCAAGAAAATTCTCCTTGATGATCTTGAAAAGGCCTGGCGGAAGAAAGCCGTAGGCAAAATTGTGTTGACTGCCTGGAATGGGGGAGAGGCCTGCGTTCGGCCATTCGTCGATATTGTATTCTGATACGATGACCCAACTGGGTGCTTCATCAAGCCCGATCGCCTGCTTCACCTTGGGCGGGATTTCTATTCCGATGGTTTTACCTGCTGGCCGGCTGTGCGTGATCGGGAGGATTACGACATACCGTGGTCGTGCAGCCGGATCGCTTGTTGCGATAAGGCAGGCCGGGCGATCTTTTCCGGAGGATCGCCCTTCAACCCGTTCAGTCGCCCAGAGATAATCATAGCGGATCACCAATCCCGGTTCGGGTGCGGGAAGCGCCATCGGCAAAGGTCTACTTCAGGAGGTCGTCGAGGTGCCGATGCCTTTCATCCATCTCGGCGCTTTCGATCGCGTCAAGAATTGCCGGGCTGACATCATCCTTCGTCTGATGGGCTCGCTGTGCTGCGGCTCGCAGCCAGTCATAGTGATTGGCTGACATGAGAACGAGCTTCGGCTGGCCGTCGCGTGTTATTTCGATCGGTTCACGTTCGGCCTGACGCTGATATTCCTGGAGGTTTCGCTTGAATTCGCTCGCTGTTGTCCGTGTCATGCCAGAAGCTCCGCAAAGGCTGGCTTGATTATACAGGGAGGGGCGCTACCCGCAATACAACAAGGCAAGGCAGGCGGCAGTGTTGCCGCCTGCCTGGTTCTCAGCCCCTGGCCAGTCGCGCCGTCAGTTCCTCGATGCCGGCATCGGCTTCCACTTTGTCGCCGTATAGCGAGAGATAAACGCCGAGACCGACCGTCAGGGCGGCGATGAAGAGCAGATACCAGGCATGCGCCATCGGATTGATGGCAAGTGCCGAGGTGACCGCGATCGGGGTCAGGCCGCCGAATACCGCGTAGGACACGTTGTAGGAGAAGGAGAGGCCAGAGAAGCGGACGCGGGCCGGGAAGGCGCGGACCATGACGTAAGGTACGGCGCCGACCATGCTGACCGCGAGGCCCATCACCGCGTAAAGGGCGAAGACGGTGGTGATCGAGGTCGAGGCAAGGCTGTAGAAAGCCCAGGTCGCGGCACCGAAGATGACGCCGCCGACGGTGAAGAAGCGTCCCGACCCGATGCGATCGACGATGGCGCCTGCGGCCGACGTTCCGAAAATCAGAAACACGGTGCCGAAGCTGGTGGCGAGAAGCGACTGCTGCGGCGTGTAGCCGTAAAGTTTCTGCAGCAGGGTGGCGGTCATCAGCGTCGTGACGACGATCGCTGCGGAGAGAACCCAGGTCAGCAGAACCGAAATGAATACGCCGCGAAGGTGATCGCGGAGCACCGTCTTCAGCGGCAGTTCCGGCACGAGTGCGCGGCTCGCCTTCATCTCGGTGAAGATCGGCGTTTCCTGCAGCCAGCGACGCATCCAGACCGACAGCAAACCGAATATGCCGCCGAGGAAGAACGGGATGCGCCATGCGCCATCCGCGATCGCTTCCGGCGTGAAGACGGTGTTGATGACTGCGGCGATGGACGAGCCGAGCAGAATGCCGAGCGACAGGCCGGAGGTCAGGAAGCCGCAGGCGAAGCCGACGCGGCGGAAGGGTACGTGTTCGGCGACGAAGGTCCAGGCGCCGGGCACCTCACCGCCGATTGCCGCACCCTGCAGGATGCGCATGAGAACCAGCAGGATGGGCGCGAGCACGCCGATCGTCGCATAGGTCGGCATGATCGCCATGCCGAGCGTCGACAGGGCCATCAGCAGGATCGACAGGGCAAACACCTTCTTGCGGCCGAACAGGTCGCCGAAGTGAGCTAGCACGATACCGCCGAGCGGACGAACCAGATAGCCGGCTGCGAAGATGCCGAAGGTCTGGATCAGCACCAGCCAGTCCGGCATGTCCGGTGGAAAGAAAAGCTTGCCGATCACCGTCGCGAAGAAGACGAAAATGATGAAATCGTAGAATTCCAGAGCACCGCCAAGTGCAGCGAGGCCAAGTGTACGGAAATCCTGCGATGTAAGGCGGCGCGGCGCCGAAGAGGTGATCGGAGACATGATACTCAACTGTTGCTCGGGATGGCCCTCCAGCGGGAAGGCAACATTAGGGCAATGCGGTATCAGACCTCGCATTTCAAGGCTGAACGGCCGCTCCAGCAGTCATTCGGCAAGCATTACGATGCAGTTAAGCAACAGGTGTATTTGGGGGGATTTCAGTCGCGGATAAGTAGCAGGTCTCCGGCGGCAAAGCGCAGCGTAACGGTCTCGCCCGGCTGCGGCAGGATCTTGTCCGGCGCATTGAACATGTCGAAGGAAATCTGGTTGCCGCCGACTTGGAACTTGGTGCGCACGACCGAGCCGAGGAAGTGCGACGACACGACGGTGCCGGTGAGCGCGGTGTCGCCCTTGGCGCTTTCGGAGAGTGATCCGGCTTCCGGACGCAGTGCGACGGACATCTTGTCGCCGGCCTTCAGCGCAGCAACCGTCTCACGCAGAGAGATCACATTTTCACCGATGCGGATGGTGTTGGCCGCGGGGTCTGCGACTACAGCGTCGATGATGTTGAGCGTGCCGACGAAGGAGGCGACGAAGCGGGTCGCCGGGCGGTTGTAGATATCCGACGGCGTGCCGATCTGGTCGGCGCGGCCTGCATTCATCACGACGATGCGGTCGGAGATCGACAGCGCCTCTTCCTGGTCATGGGTGACGAAGACGGTGGTGATGCCGAGCTGGCGCTGAATCTGGCGGATTTCTTCGCGCAGCGACACGCGGATCTTGGCATCGAGGGCGGAAAGCGGCTCGTCGAGCAGCAGGACCTGCGGCTTCGGTGCCAGCGCGCGGGCGAGCGCCACGCGCTGCTGCTGGCCTCCCGACATCTGATAGGGGTAGCGGTCGGCGAGATGTTCGAGATGGATGAGTTTCAGCATCTCCTTCACCCGGGTCTCGATCTCGGCCTTCGGCATGCCGGCGACCTTGAGGCCGAAGGCGACGTTGTCGAAGACGTTCATGTTGGGGAAGAGCGCATAGGCCTGGAAGACCATGCCGATATTGCGCTGGCTGGTCTTGAGGCCGGACTGGTTCTTGCCATTGATGGTGATCGTGCCGTCGCTCGGGGTCTCGAAGCCAGCGATCATCCGCAGGATCGTCGTCTTGCCGCAACCGGACGGGCCGAGGAAAGAGATGAATTCTCCTTTCTCGATCGCCATGTGAAAATCCTTGACGACCTGGGTCGGCCCGAAACTCTTCTTGATGCTGTCGAGGACAAGAAACGACATGGAAAATCCTTAGGCCTTGGACGGCGTCAATTTGCTGAAACGGGAGACAAGCTGGAGGAGGCCCATCGAAATCCAGGTCATGGCGAAGGCGATGACGGCAAGCGCTGAAGGTTCATAGGCCTTGTTGGCGCCGACAAGCTGGAGATAGGGACCGAAGGCCGGGCGGTTGAGCAGCGATGCCATGGTGAATTCACCCATGACGATGGCGAAGGTGATGAAGGCGCCCGACAAGACGCCCGACATGACATTCGGGAAAATGCACTTGAACAGGATGGTCGGCCATTTGGCGCCGAGGATTTCGGCGGCTTCCGTCAGGGTGCGGACGTCGATCGTGCGCATCGCCGTGTCCACCGAGCGGTACATATAGGGCAGCGACAGGGTGATGTAGGACATGACCAGCAGCACGTTCGTGCCGAAGATCGAGCCGGTGAACGGGATGTAGGACGACGAGTTATAGAGGCGCAGATAGCCGAAAACGATGACGATCGCCGGGATGACCAGCGGCATCAGGGTGATGAATTCCATCACCGGGCGCATCTGCGGCAGGCGCAGGCGCACCCAATAGGCGGTCGGCACGACGAGAAGCATGCCGAAGACGATGGTGAGCAGCGCCATCAGCACCGAGAAACCGAAAGTCTGCTGGAACTGGATGTCGGAGAAGACCGAGCCGTAAGAGTCGAAGGAATATTCGCCGCGGCGCATGCGCAGCGAGAATTCGAACGTGCCGAGCAGCGGCACGAAGAAGTAGATGACGCCGACGGCGATGGCGAGCCAGGCGAAGAACTTGGTCATCTTCATGGGCGCGCCCTCACTTCTGCCAGCGTTCGGCGCGCATGCGCAGCCAGATGTAGAGGATGTTGGAGATGCCGGTAATGACGATCATGCCGAGCGCCAGCGCGTAGCCGAGGTTCGGATTGTGCAGCACGTCGCCGCGGATCTGCGCATAGAGCAGGATCGGCACGATGTTGAGCGAGGCGCCGGTCAGCGCATAGGCCGTGGCGATGGCGCCGAAGGCATTGGCGAAGAGCAGCAGGCTGGTGCCGAGCAGGCTTGGCCACAGGATCGGCATCGCCACCATGCGCCAGTATTGCCAGGTCGACGCGCCGAGAATTTCGGAGGCTTCGCGCCATTCCTTCTTCAGGCCGTCCAGCGCGGGTGTCAGGATCAGCACCATCAGCGGGATCTGGAAGAACATGTAGGTGATGGTCAGGCCGAAGAAGGAGAGAAGGTTGAAGCCGGTCGAATAGAGATTGAAGCCGAACCAGTCGCGCAGGAAGACGGTGACGAGGCCGGTGCGGCCGAGCGTGGCGATGAAGGCGAAGGCGAGCGGCACGCCGGCAAAGTTCGAGGCGACGCCGGAAAAAGTCAGGAGGCCGGAGCGGATCCAGGAGGGCAGACCGCCGAGCACGATTGCCCAGGCGAGAAAGAAGCCGATCAGCGCGCCACCGAGCGAGGAGGCGAAGGACACCTTGATCGAGATCCAGTAGGCCGAAAGGATGGTCGGCGTGAACAGGTCGCCGATATTCTTGAAGGTGAAATCACCCTCCGGCGTAAAGAAGGCGCCGGTGACGAGATAGAGCGTCGGCACGAGCAGAAACATCAGCGCGAAGATCATGAACGGCGCGATGCCGAGCCAATCGATGACGGTACGTCTGTCGATGAAGGACGAGGATGCTGTGCTCATGAAGCCGGGTTTCTGTCCGAGGAGGAAAACCTCCCCGCCTATAAAGACGGGGAGGCTGAATGCATTGCTTAACTAGCTTACTGGACGTTGGCGCCGACGACCTTGTCCCAGTTGGTGGTGATGGCGGTCTTGCCCTTGTCCTGCTCTTCGAGCGTCGGGAACTTCGCCTTCTCATAGGCGGCTGCCGGCGGCAGGGCGTCGAGCATTTCCTTCGGGATCTTGTTGTTCTTGGCAAGATCGTTGAAGCGGATCGGGTGGCAATAGCCCTTCAGGTAGCCGAGCTGGCCTTCGTCGGAATAGAGATATTCCATCCACAGCTTGGCAGCGTTCGGGTGCGGAGCGAAGGCAGAGATCGCCTGGACGTAGACGCCGGCGACGACGCCCGATTCCGGAACGACGACTTCGAGCGGCGGGTTGCCCTTCAGCGTATCGCGCCAGGAGAGACCGTTATAGTCCCAGGCGACGACGATCGGGGTGGAGCCCTGAGCGAGCGAAGCGGACTTGCCGATGACTGGAACAAAGTTGCCGGCCTTGTTGATTTCCGAGAACAGCTTCAGGCCGGCTTCGCCAGCCTTGGTCGCGTCGGTTTCGCCGGCGGCGAGGCCTGCGGCGTAGACGGCCTGAACAGCCTGGTTGGAACCGCGCGGGTCACCGGCAAGAGCAACCGAGTTGGCATAGTCGGACTTGGTCAGGTCCTTCCAGTCCTTCGGCACTTCCTTGACGATGTCGGTGTTCACGATGAAGGAGAGAACGCCGTAATAGTCGCCGTACCAGTAGCCTTCAGCATCCTTGGCGTCGTCCGGGATCGAATCCCAGGTGGAGACCTTGTAGGGCTGGATCAGCTTTTCAGCCTTGGAGGACGGGCCGAAGGACAGGCCGACGTCGATGACGTCAGGCGCCTGCGGGCCGGTATTGCCCTTGTTGGCCTTGATGGCTTCGATTTCGTCGCCCGAGCTTGCGTCCGGGTTCAGTTCGTTGACTTCGATGCCGTACTTGGCCTTGAAGCCGGCAATGATGTCGCCGTAACCGCACCAGCTGTGGGGCAGGGCGATGGTGGTGAGCGAGCCTTCCTTCTTGGCGGCGGCGATCAGCTCGGCGCTCGGCTCGGCAAAGGCGAAGGAGGTGGAAGCAACGACTGCGGCAGTCGTCAGCGAGAGCAGGCGATGGGCGTTCTTGAGCACGGGTGTCCTCCTGAGGGTTTTGTCGTGTCGGCGGCGACTCGTAGAGCCGTTTCGTGAACTGTATGTGACAGGCCCGGCGCCGATCATCTTCCTATAAGCCCCCGCTTTGAAAGCACTTTTTCGCGATGCCTTGATTGCCGGATGCCGTGGCCTGTGGATAACCGGGGCCAGACGTCGCGGGAAGGACAGGGAAGGCGCAATTCAGCCAAGGGAAAAGCGAAGTTTCGTTTGACGACGCGCACAAAGTGAAGAATTCTCTGCTGCAACTTTTATTTTATTTCTACCGATCTTCTTTTCACGACTGCTTTCATGCTGAGCCCTTGAAAGAAGAGCGAATTATAATCGGCCGGGCGAGGGATCGCGACCGTCCGCTACTGCAACCCGATCAGGGACTGCGTAAGAAATAGATCCCCTTGGGAGCGTCAAAGCTGTGTCAGTGCCGGCACCGAAATATCGGGCCGGCGCGAAGAGGACAGGGCATATCCGGCCGTTGGGGCCGGAGCCCGTTGCTTTGAGCAGGAGAAGGGGAATGGAAAGTTCATCTGCCGGCGTCAGCTACAAGAAGGCCGACGCCTCCTATTTCGACAAGCGCGGACTGTCGCGTTACGCCGGTGTCTGGTCGCTCTGGGCGCTCGGCGTCGGCGCGGTCATCTCGGGTCATTTTTCCGGCTGGAATTTCGGCTTCGCCACCGGCGGCTGGGGCGGCATGCTGGTTGCCGGCATCATCATCGCCATCATGTATCTCGGGCTGACCTTCTCGATCGCCGAGATGAGCCCGGCATTGCCGCATACGGGTGCGGCCTATTCCTTTGCGCGCACCGCGATGGGCCCGTGGGGAGGGTTCCTCACCGGCCTTTGCGAAAACGTCGAATACGTGCTGACGCCCGCCGTCATCGTCACCTTCATCACCGCCTATGTGAACTCGATCCTCGGGCTCGATCCGGCCTATTCGCCGCTTCTGTGGATCCTGTTCTACGCGGTCTTCCTGGCGCTCAACGTCTTCGGCCTGGAACTGTCGTTCAAGGTGACGCTGGTGATTACGCTGATTTCGCTGGCGGTTCTGGTGTTCTTCTGGATCAGCGCGATCCCGAACATGGATTTTTCCCGCTGGGCGCTGAATATCGGCGTCGGTCCCGATGGTGCGGCGATCGAACTGCCGGAAGGCAATGGCGACTGGTTCCCCTTCGGTTTCTCCGGCGTGCTCGCGACGCTGCCCTTTGCCGTCTGGCTGTTCCTCGCGATCGAACAGCTGCCGCTTGCGGCCGAAGAATCGGTCGATCCCAAGCGCGACATGCCGAAGGGCATCATCCTCGGCATCATCACCCTGATGATCTCGGCCTTCATGATCGTGCTGCTCAACCCGTCGCTGCCGGGTGTCGGCGCCTTCCATCTCGGTTCGGCGCTGGAGCCGCTGCTGGACGGCTTCAAGGCGGTCTATGGTGACAGCGGCGTTGTCATCCTCGGCCTCGTGGCGCTGACGGGCCTGATCGCCAGCTTCCACACGATCCTTTATGCCCAGGGCCGGCAGATCTATTCGCTGTCGCGTGCCGGCTACTTCCCGACGGCTCTGTCGGTCACGCATCCGGTCTACAAGACGCCCTATGTGGCGATGATGGCTGGGGCGGCGGTCGGTCTTGCCGTCATGCTGGTCATCTGGTTCGCGCTCGGCGCGGAGCAAGGCGGTACGGTGATCGGTGCGGTGCTGCTCAACATGGCCGTGTTCGGGGCGATGTTCTCCTACATCATGCAGGCGATCTCCTTCATCATCCTGCGCAAGAAACTGCCGAATATCGAGCGGCCGTTCCGCTCGCCGCTCGGCATTCCGGGGGCGGTGCTGACGATCATCATCGCCGTCGTGACGCTGCTCTACCAGATCCAGGATCCGAACTTCTTCAAGGGCGTGGTCTGGGTCGTCGTCTGGTTTGCCGTCGCGATCGCCTATTTCGCGATCGTCGGCCGCCACAGGCTAATTCTCTCCCCGGAAGAGGAATTCGCCATGGAACACAAGGAGGCCGCTGCGCTGGCTTGATCGCCCGAGTCGTTTCGCAAAGGAGGCGGCTGCACGCGCGGCCGCCTTTCTTCGTTCAACTGTGAGGGACGAGTTCTTCTCGATGATATTCGCAGATGCTGAAATTAATCATTCGTTAACCATGATTGGAAAGGATGCGATCTAACGGCCCCATGCTTCGGGGATTCTGGAGAGCGATGCGGCTCGTCACCTTTCGAGGATGGAAAATGCCCGTAATCTCTTTCGCCAATGCCAAGGGCGGCGCCGGCAAGACGACAGCCGCACTTCTGCTGGCCACCGAGCTCGCCCATGAGGGCTTTCGCATCACCATCATCGATGCCGACCCGCAGCGCTGGATCAGCCAATGGCAGGAGGCCTCGGGCAAGGTCCGCAATATCGAAGTCGTTTCGGAAATCACCATCGCATCGCTGCAGTGTCACCTGCGCGAGATGGCGTCGCAGACCGACTATTTCATCATCGACCTCGCCGGCGCCCGTGACGCGCTGGTCACCACCGCGCTCGGACTTTCCGACCATGTCTTCATCCCGGTCCAGGGTTCTGCCATGGATGCCAGGGGTGCGGCGCAGATCCTCGATCTCCTGGCGCTGATGAAGGATAAGGGACGGCTCGACATCGCCCATTCCGTCGTTCTCACCCGCGTCACCTCGATGGTGACGACGAAGGCGATCGTGGCGATCAAGGGCCTGCTCGCCTCCAAGGGCGTTCATGTTCTGGCGACGCCGATCGGCGAACGCATCGCGTTCAAGGAGCTGTTCGAGACCGGCGGCACGCTGCACAGCATGGACCCGGCTAGGGTCAGCAATGTCGACAAGGCACGCGACAATGCCCGCCAGTTCGCCCAGGAAGTGCTCAGCCTGATGCCGGTCAAGGTGACGCGCTCGGCGGTGTCCCGGCTCATCGGTCTTGGCCGCGGCATCTGATCGCTGTTGCGAAGAAGTCTTTGAGAAATGGCTCGGGAGGCTACACGTCCGCCGTCATCCTCGGGCTTGTCCCGAGGATCTGCGACGTCGTGATTTTATTCGGCGTGATTAGATCCTCGCCACAAGGGCGAGGATGACGGCATTTGGCCTTTGCGGCTTATCGGGAGCAGAACGTCCAGTGATAGCCGGCAATTTTCCTAAGCCTCGAAGGGGCTTCCAGTCCTTACTCAACAAACTCCACCGTCGTGCCCGGCTTGACCATCTTGGCAAGCTCGGTCGCATCCCAGTTGGTCAGGCGCACGCAGCCGTGGCTGTTGGTCTTGCCGATCTTGGACGGTTCCGGCGTGCCGTGGATGCCGTAGGTCGGCTTCGACAGGGCGATCCAGACGGTGCCGACCGGGCCGTTCGGGCCTGGCGGGATCTGCAGGATTTCCTTGTTCTCACCCTGGGTGAAATTGATCTTCGGATTGTAGGTGTAGCCGGGATCGAGCGCGATGCGCTGGACCGTGTGGTCGCCGCTCGGCGACGGCGTGTCGGACGAGCCGATTGTCGCCGGATAGGCGGCAATGAGATTGTTGTCGGCGCCGTAAGCGAAGACCTGCTTGCGCGCCTTGTCGGCGACGATACGCGTCACTTCGCCCTTCTTCGGCTGCGCCGGGTTGACGACCTTGATGATCGTGCCGGGAATGGAGAAGTCGGCATTCGGATTGAGCGACTTCAGGTAGTTCTCGTCCATGTGGAACTGTTCGGCCAGCTTTTCGGTGACCGAGGTAAACGACATGGCCGGCAGGGCCGCTTTGTGGGCATAGTCTTCCGGGATCGACGCGACATAGGGACCCGCGGCATCGGCCGGCGTGATCGTGTAGTCGACGATCGGCAGGCCGCCGGAATAGGTCAGGCGCTGCATTATCTCTTCGGAATTGTTCGGATCCAGCGTCTCGCCCGTCATTTCCTGCCAGGCAGCGATCGCCTTGTTGACGTTGTCACCGAGACGGCCGTCGATGACGCCTGGCGAAATGCCTTCGCGATCCAGAAAGACCTGGAGGGCCGCGATTTCAGCCTGCGGCTTGTTCGTCACCGTGGCGACCGGCTTGTTTGGGTGCAGTTGCTCGGCCGGCGGCAGGCTCGGGTTCGGCTCAAGCGATGCCTCTTCCGGATAGCCCTGGTCGACACCCGGCAGTTCCTGCTGGTCGAGCGGCATGCGCGTGACCTGATCCTGTCGGCCGATCGAGCCGGTCGTTGCGCCGGGCTCTGTCGGATCGCCGGGGCGGTACTGGCGGTAGTCGCGATAGCCGTATCCGCTCTGGTCGTCGTAACGGGCCTGGTCGCGGCGATTGTTGCGATAGCCGGGCGGCGGCGGATAGCCGTTATTGCCGCCACGATAGCCGTCGCGGTGCATTTCGGTCGCGATGACATTGCCATAGCTGTCGACATAGACGCGCTGCCCGGCTCGGTCGCGCGTGATGGAAATTCCGCCACCATTGGGAACATAATCGAGGATAGCGCCGTCAGGTGCGACGAGCATCGGTCCTTCCTCGTAGCCGTAATAGCGCGATTGCGCCGAGGCCGGGGACTGGCTGAGGGATGCCGCAAGGACAGACAGGCTGATACTGAAAAGGAGCGAGCGCTTCACGATTCCACCGATTATAATGTTGCACATTCAGGTAATCGGGAATGGGGCTTTCTGGTTCCCGTTTGCTGTCTGCGATGACTGACAAGTTAAATTTGACGCTTGTATGGAAAAATCTCAGCTTGCAATGAATGAATCATTAAATTCCGCTCACCTTTGGTAACGCCCGGGTGAGCACCAGGAGGAAATACCGATGAAGACCTTCTCCGCCGCTTTGGGGCCACGGCTTATGCTGGACGAAAGCTCGGTGCTCGATATCGGAAGCTGCTTCGTCAACAATATCGACATCGCGCCGGGCAGGGCGATACCGGACGATGGTGATCCGCGGATAGATCATTCGCTGGAGGGTTTCCTGTTCACCTGTGGCCCCGATCACATCCGCCATCCGGACCTGATCGACGGCAAGAGCAATGGCCGAAAGTTTCCGCTGCACGGGTCCTTCTCGTCGCATCCGGCCGAGATCCAGTTCTGGGATGCCCAGGGCGAGGATGCCGAATGTCGGGCGAAGGTGAAGGTCGCGACGGCCGATGGCGGCAGCGCTGTCCTCGAACGCCATTGGCGCATCGACAACACGACCGGCGAGGTCTGCCTGCAGGACAGGGTGACCAATACCGGCGACCGGCCGATGGCGCGGGTGCATATGTATCACATGAATGTCGGCGCCTGGCTGTTCGACGATGCCGTGCATCTTTCCGGCCGGATGCTGGAGGGCGGGCAGATGCCCTGGGGATTCGGTCCCGATCCGGGCAGCGTGTTCTGCGTGCCGGCGAAGGAAGAGGGCAAGGAATGGGCGGAAGTGGCTCTAGGCCCGATCGCGGCACTCGGCGGATCGACGCTGAAGGTCCGGTTCAAGACGGACGGGCTGCCCTATCTGCAGATCTGGCGCAACCAGGCGGCGCCCGCCCACGTGCTCGGCATCGAGCCGGTTTCCCACCGGCTGGCGAGCCGCAAGGAGCTCAAGGAAGGCGGCGAGCTGGAATGGCTGAAGCCGGGCGAGAGCGCCGACTATGCGCTGCGTTTTGCCTTCGTCTGATCTGACACCCTTCTGTCGTTGACGCTCACCGAGGCACCGCGTAATGCTTGCGCCTCAATAAGGAATGGAGGTTGCCCATGGATATCCGCCAGATCAACGACGAGTATTCGGTTTCCGGTCAGATCACCGTGGACGAACTGGACGAGGTCAAGGCAATGGGGTTCAAGTCCATCGTCTGCAATCGTCCTGACGAGGAAGAGCCTGGTCAGCCGCATTTCGCCGACATCGAGGCGCGTGCGAAGGAACTCGGCCTTGAGATCCGCCATATCCCGGTCGGCCGCATGGGCCTGACGCCGGAAGGCGTGACCGAGATGGTCGATGCGGTGGAAGATCTGCCGAAGCCGATGCTCGGCTATTGCCGTTCGGGCGCCCGCTCGACCGCGATCTACGACCAGGCCCAGCGTTCGCGCGGCTAACGAGTTTTTCGCGCACGATGCGGGCATCCGTGTCGTGCTTATTCCCAGCTCAGCATTCAGGAGCATTCCCATGAGCATCAAGCGCATCGAGCCCGGCGCCCGCATGAGCGGCGCAGTCGTCCACGGCAACACCGTCTATCTCGCCGGCCAGGTTGGCGAAGGCGAGACCGTGACCGACCAGTGCAAGGACGCGCTCGCCGAAGTCGATCGCCTGCTTGCCGCAGTCGGCTCCGACAAGTCGAAGATCCTGCAGACAATCATCTATCTTTCCGACATGTCGACCTTCGGCGAAATGAACGCTGCCTGGGAAGCCTGGATCGACCCGGCCAACCCGCCGGCACGTGCAACGAGCGAAGCCGCTCTCGCCGCACCGAAGTACAAGGTCGAGTTCATCGTCACCGCTGCGATCTGATTTCGATCATCCGAGCATGAAAAAAGAGGCCGGTGAAAACCGGCCTCTTTTTTATTTGTCGATCAGGGTTCGCCCGGCGTCATGCCGAAAAGATAGAAAGCGGCGAGAGCGATGCCGATCAGGAAGATGACGACAACAAAGGTCGACATGCCTCCTAGTGCTTTGCGTTTTGTTTCACTAGCCATGTCCTATCAACAGCTTGGCCAGCGAATGGTTCCCATCGAATGAGCAAAAGCCCAGAAGTGGACATCAGGCCTTGTTGCGGATCTGGGTCAGCGTACGGGCAGGCGTGATCGCTTCCGGATCGAGCCTCACCTCGATGATCGCAGGCTTGCCGCTCTCACGGGCACGCAGATAGGCCGGGCCGAAATCCTCGGTCTTCTCCACCAGTTCTCCATGGCCGCCGAAAGCCTTCGAATAGGCGACGAAATCCGGATTGACGAGATCGGTGGCACTGACGCGGCCGGGATATTCCCGCTCCTGGTGCATGCGGATCGTGCCGTAGATGCCGTTATTGACCAGCACCGTGATGATCGGCAGCCCGTAGCGGACGGCGGTGACGAATTCCTGGCCGTGCATCATGAAGCAGCCGTCACCGGCAAAGCAGACGACTTCCCGCTCTGGGAAGAGCTGCTTGGCGGCAACCGCTGCCGGCAGGCCGTAGCCCATCGAGCCGGAGGTCGGCGCCGACTGGGTGTTGTACTTCCGGAAGCGATGGAAGCGGTGCAGCCAGGTGGCGTAGTTCCCGGCGCCGTTGGTGAAGATCGCGTCGTCCGGCGCGTTCGCCTCGATCCATGCCATGATCGGTCCCATATGGACGTCGCCGGGGCCGCTTTCGGGTGGTGTCGACCATTTGAGATAGGAATCGTGCATCGCCGATTTGCGCTCGGCCCAGAGCGGCAGCGCCGGTGGTTCGAGATCCTTGATCGCCTCGACGAATTCCGCGGGTGCTGCGCAGATCGCCAGATCCGGGCGATACATGCGGCCAAGTTCTTCCGGATCGGGGAAGACATGGACGAGCTTTTGGCTCGGATAGGGGATGTCGATCAGCGTGTAGCCGGAGGACGGCATTTCCGACATGCGGCTGCCGATCAGCACGAGCAGGTCGGCGTCCTTGATCTCCTTGGCGAGAGCCGGGTTGATGCCGATGCCGACATCGCCCGCATAGGACGGGTGCAGGTGATCGAACAGCATCTGCCGGCGGAAGGAGCATCCGACCGGCACCTTGAACTTGCTGGCGAAGGCCTGGAAGTCCGCGACCGCGTGTTCGTCCCAGCGGGTGCCGCCGAGGATGAACATCGGCCGCTGCGCTTCCTTCAACAGCTTCTCGAATTCGGCGACCTGCGATCGGCCGGGATGGCTCTCGACGCGCGTATAGGCCTGCGCCTCGACCGCTTCGACTTCCTCGACCAGCATGTCCTCGGGCAGGGTCAGCACGACCGGGCCGGGGCGGCCGGAGGTGGCGACCGCAAAGGCGCGGGTGACGAATTCCGGAATACGGCGGGCATCATCGATCTCACCCACCCATTTGGCGAATTCGGTGAAGGCGCGGCGGTATTCGACTTCCTGAAAGGCCTCGCGCTCCTTCATGTCGCGGCCGATCTGGCCGACAAAGAGGATCATCGGGATCGAATCCTGCTTGGCGACATGCAGGCCGGCCGAAGCATTGGTGGCGCCCGGTCCACGGGTGACCATGCAGATACCGGGTTCGCCGGACAGACGGCCCCAGCTGTCGGCCATCATCGCAGCGCCGCCTTCCTGGCGGCAGACGAGCACATCGATGCCGCTTTCATAGAGCGCATCGAGCACGGCGAGATAGCTTTCGCCCGGGACGCAGGACACGCGTTTGACGCCGTTCGCCTTCAGCGCCTCGACGATGAGTTGGCCTCCGGTTCGCTTGGCAGTCGTCATCGGTTGCTGTCCTTTTCGGTTGCCTTGGTGGATGCCTTTTGGGATGCCCGTTGGGAGGCGTTGAGTTCGGCGAGAATTTCGTCCGTATGCTCGCCCACCTTCGGGCTCGGGCGATGATAGGCGAGGGGCGTCTCGGAGAGCACGATCGGGCTGCGGACACCCGGAATGATCGTGCCGTCGGCCGCCTCCAGATCGACGCGCAGACCGCGCGCCTTGACCTGGGGGTCCTCGAACATCTCGCCGATCGAGTTGATCGGCCCGACCGGCACGGCATTCTCGCCGCAGGCGGCCAGCAGATCGGCCTTGGTCCATTGGGTCGTCTCGGCGGTGATGAGGCTGCGCACCTCGACGCGATGGGCGACGCGGGCCTTGTTGGTCGCATAGCGCTCGTCGTCTGCCAGCTGCTCGACACCGAGGATGCGGCAGAAGCGGCGGAACTGCCCGTCATTGCCGACGGCGAGGATGATATGGCCGTCGAGAACCGGGATCACCTCATAGGGCGAGATGTTCGGATGGGCGTTGCCGAGCTTGACCGGCGAGATGCCGGAAATCAGGTAATTCATGTTCTGGTTGGCGAGCACCGACGACATGACGTCGAGCAGCGCCATGTCGACGAGCTGTCCTTCGCCGGTCTTCATCGCATGGATCAGCGCGCTCTGGATGGCGGTGACGGCATAGATGCCGGTGAAGATGTCGGCGATCGCGACCCCCGCCTTCATCGGCTGGCCGTCCGGCTCACCGGTGATCGACATGAAGCCGGACATGCCCTGGACGATGTAGTCGTAGCCGGCGAGCGAGGCGTAAGGGCCATCCTGACCGAACCCGGTGATCGAGCAATAGACGAGCTTCGGATTGATCTTTTGAGGCTCTCGTAGTCGAGCCCGTATTTCTTCAGGCCCCCGAGCTTGAAGTTCTCGATCAGCACGTCGGACTGTGCCGCGAGCCTGCGGACGATCTCCTGGCCTTCCTCGGTCTTCAGATCGACGGCGATCGAGCGCTTGCCGCGATTGGTCGAATGGTAATAGGCGGCCGACAGGTTCTCGCCGTCGACGCTCTCGACGAAGGGTGGTCCCCAGGCGCGCGTGTCGTCGCCGCCGTCCGGGTTTTCCACCTTGATGACATCCGCTCCCATGTCGGCCAGCATCTGGCCGGCCCAGGGCCTGCCAGAACACGGGCAAGTTCGAGGACGCGGATGCCGTCGAGCGGCGGCTTCTTCTTGGCATTATCCATGATCAGGGGGCTACCGATGTCGTTTCGCTTTTGGTGACGGGCTTGATCGAGGCGACGCGACGCTCGCGCCAGATGATGTAGAGGCCGGAGCCGATGATGATCGAAATGCCGAGCCATTTGATCGGATCGGGAAAATCGCCGAAGACGAGCCAGCCGAACAGCGTGGCCGAGATGATCTCGAAATATTGGATCGGCGCCAGGACGGAGGCCGGTGCCGCGCGATAGGCATAGACGCTGAGGACGCCAGAGAGGGCGGCAACGACGCCAACTGCGGCAATCCATGTGAAGGTGGTGAGGTCGGGAACGGAGGGGCGAGAAAGTCGATCTCGGTCATGCCTCCGATCAGGAGCAGCACAGCGCAAATCGGCAAGCCCCACATCGACATCTGGAACTGCATTGCCCAGGGATTTTCGCGCTGAGCAAGCGCACGGGTCATCATGGCGAAGATGGCGATGCCGAAGGCGGTGACGACCGGCAGGAGCGCGATATAGCCGATCTCCTGAAAGCTCGGGCGGATGACGATCATGGCGCCGATAAATCCGACGACGCAGGCAGTATAGCGGCGCCAGCCGATGATCTCCTTCAGGAAGATGCTCGACAGCACGGTCAGGATGATCGGTTCGACGAAGAAGATCGCGACAGCGTCAGCGACCGGCATCACCGCCAGCGTGGCGACGAAACAGACCATGGAAATCGCGATCACGGCGGCGCGAATGAAATGGTAGAAGCTCATCCGCCAGGAGAAGCTACGCCATGAGCCTGTCCAGATCACGAAGGGCAGCATGCATAGCGCCTGGAAGACGAAGCGTCCGGCCGTGATCATGGTGGGGGAGGCGGAGGTCGTCGCGAGCTTCGAAAAGACGTCGATCAGAGGCGCGATCAACATGGCGAGGATCATCAAGCCCAGGCCAGCGGTGATACTGATGGCGTGCATGGATGGAGCCGGTTTTGCGGGCGCTGCGCTCATGGTCTGGATATACCGAGGGTGGAATCTTCGCGCACTTGAATAAAAGTCATGAACTCATTCCGTCGCCGTCAGCTACGCTTGGAAATAGTTGCCGCCCACTCCGCAAACTCGGCTGTTGCCTCGCCGCGAACGGTGTCGTTCAGGGTCTCGTGGCGGGTATGCGTCCAGAACCGCGTCATCACCTTGTGGAAGCCGTTTTTCCTCAGATGCGCCGAGAGCCAGAAGATCGCGTTGCCCTTGTCGGTGGCCGGGTCTTCACCGCCACCGAGCAGATAGATCGGCAGGTCTTTCGGCATCCGATCGATAAGCGCCGGTGCGCGGAAGGTGAGTTCGAAGAGGTCGAGCCAGAGCGAGACGCTGGCATCGAAACCGCAAAGCGGATCGGCGATATAGGCATCCACCTCTGCCGGATCGTGGCTCAGCCAATCGAAGGCGGTACGATGGTTCGGGATGCTTTTGCCCCAGGCGCCGAAGGTGAGGCGGGGCAGCATGCCGCTCGGTACGTCCGATCCCTTGAGGGCGCGCTCGGCCAGCAACAGGCCCTGCGCGGCGCGACCGGCGAGACCGGGATTGAAGTTTGAATTCCACACCGCCACGGCATCGAAGGCGCGTGGATTATCTACCGCGGCATTGAGTGCGATCAGCCCGCCCATGGAATGGCCGAACAGGATGACCGGCAGGCCGGGATGGGCGGCTGCAGCCAGATCGCGCATCGCCATCACGTCGCGCAGAACGATCGCCGCACCATCCTTGAGAGCGAATCGCCCGATCGGCGCGTCCGGTGCCGTCGTCTCGCCATGGCCGCGGTGATCCCAGGCATAGACATGGAATCCCGCCTTGGCCATCGCGGCAGCAAATGGCCGGTAGCGTCTCGAATGTTCCGCCAGTCCATGGGAAACCAGCAATATCCCTTTGGCCGGTTCGACGGCCGCGGCGTGGTGATACGTGACCGACGCACCCGTCGGGCTGGGGAAACTCGATGTTTCCCACCCAAATTCCAAGGTCATTTCAAGGCCTCCCCCGCTCTGCGCATTGCCCCGAGGCGCGTCTTCGCCTACATAGCGGCAAAACCTCTTTCCCCCGGAGCTTATTTATCGATGGCACGTCAGTTCATCTATCACATGTCGGGACTGAACAAGTCCTATGGCGCCAAGAAGATCCTCGAGAACGTCAACCTGTCGTTCTACCCCGACGCCAAGATCGGTATCCTCGGCCCGAACGGCGCCGGTAAGTCGACCGTCCTGCGCATCATTGCCGGTCAGGACAAGGAGTTCACCGGTGAAGCCTGGCTCGCCGAAGGTGCGACCGTCGGCTATCTGGAGCAGGAGCCGCATCTCGATCCGACGAAGAATGCCTTCGAAAACGTCATGGTCGGAGTGGCCGACAAGCAGGCCGTGCTCGACCGCTACAACGAACTGATGATGAACTATTCCGACGAGACTGCGGAAGAGGGCGCCAAGCTCCAGGACATCATCGACAGCCAGAACCTCTGGGACCTGGAACAGCAGGTCGAGATGGCGATGGAAGCGCTGCATTGCCCGCCGAAGGACGCCAATGTCGAAAACCTGTCGGGTGGTGAGCGTCGCCGTATCGCGCTCTGCCGCCTGCTTCTGTCGCAGCCGGACCTGCTGCTGCTCGACGAACCGACCAACCACCTCGACGCCGAGACGATCGCCTGGCTTGAACGTCACCTGCGCGACTATCCGGGCGCCGTGATGATGATCACCCACGATCGCTACTTCCTCGACAACGTCACGGGCTGGATTCTCGAGCTCGACCGTGGCCGCGGCATCCCCTACGAAGGCAACTATTCCGCCTATCTGGGTGCCAAGGCCAAGCGCATGCAGCAGGAAGCCCGCGACGAGGCCGGCCGCCAGAAGGCGCTGTCGCGTGAACAGGAATGGATCGCATCCAGCCCGAAGGCTCGTCAGGCCAAGTCCAAGGCCCGTATCAAGGCCTATGAACAGCTGGTCGATGCGGCCGAGAACATCCGGCCCGGCGATGCGCAGATCATCATCCCGGTCTCCGAGCGTCTCGGCAATGTCGTCATCGAACTCGACGGCATCAAGAAGGGCTTTGACGGCCGCACCCTGATCAACGACCTGTCGATCAAGCTTCCCCGGGCGGTATCGTCGGCATCATCGGCCCGAACGGCGCCGGCAAGTCGACGCTGTTCAAGATGATCACCGGCCAGGAAACCCCGGATGCCGGCTCGATCCGCGTCGGCGATACCGTGCATCTCGGTTATGTCGACCAGAGCCGCGATGCTCTCGATGGCAACAAGACCGTCTGGGAAGAAATCTCCGGCGGTGCCGAAGTCATCAAGCTCGGCAAGTTCGACATGAACAGCCGTGCCTATTGCGGCGCCTTCAACTTCAAGGGCGGCGATCAGCAGCAGAAGGTCGGCAATCTCTCGGGTGGTCAGCGCAACCGCGTTCACCTTGCCAAGATGCTGAAGGCCGGCGGCAACGTTCTTCTCCTCGACGAACCGACCAACGACCTCGATACGGAAACGCTCGGTGCGCTGGAAAGCGCGCTCGAAGCCTTTGCCGGCTGCGCCATCATCATCAGCCACGATCGTATGTTCCTCGACCGCCTTGCCACCCACATCCTCGCCTTCGAAGGCGACGGCCATGTCGAATGGTTCGAAGGCAACTTCGAGGATTATGAAGAAGACAA
The DNA here is from genome assembly GCF_030323265.1 of Terrirhizobium terrae. Classification (GTDB taxonomy): domain Bacteria; phylum Pseudomonadota; class Alphaproteobacteria; order Rhizobiales; family Rhizobiaceae; genus Neorhizobium. The sequence goes on along the minus strand of NZ_CP104992.1, from coordinate 3,991,674 downwards.
GGTCCGCCGCCTCGGCCCCGACGCCCTCAACCCGGGCAGCCAGGCTCACAAGCGCCTGACGCGCTAAGGGCTAGTGGACACAAATGATATGTGGAGGGCGGCTAGGCCGCCCTTCTGTTTTTAAAGGCATGAACCGCGTACCCGACGTCATCCTCGGGCTCGTCCCGAGGATCTGCGACGAATCGTTTTTCTCGACGTGGTTAGATCCTCGCCACAAGGGCGAGGATGACGGCGTGGTGGCTTTGGGCGAGCCGGCAACTCGCAAGGACGCCGTCGATGCCTCTGTTGACAAGCGCCGGGCATAAGCTCCGACCTTCGCTTGCATCACCTGCATTTTTCATATAAAGATATCTTTATATCTTGATTGCCGGGGATGCCGACATGCGGTTGCCGCTCGATACACTGGTTGATGTGCTGAAGACTGTTGGCGAGCCGACCCGTTTTCGGCTGCTTGCGCTTCTGGCACGCGGCGACCTGACGGTGACCGATCTTACCGAAATCCTCGGCCAGTCGCAGCCTCGCATTTCGCGCCATCTCAAGCTCCTCACGGAAGATGCCCTGATCGAACGCTATCAGGAAGGCGCCTGGGCCTATTTCCGGCTGCGCCATGACGGCGAGGCTGCGTCCCTGGTGCGGACCATGCTGACGGCGGCTTCCCCGGACGACCCGGTTCTGTTGCGCGACGGTGAGCGGCTTGCCGCCGTGAAGCGCCAGCGGGCGGAGCGGGCGCAGGCCTATTTCAGCCGCAACGCTTCCGAATGGGACGAGCTGCGCCGTCTGCATGCGAGCGACGCCGCCGTGGAAAAGGCGCTGCTGCGGCTGGTCGGCCCTTCGCCGATCGATCTCGCTGCTCGACCTTGGCACCGGCACGGGCTGGATCCTGCAGCTTCTTGCCCCGCATTATCGCCGCGCGGTCGGCGTCGATGCGAGCCGTGACATGCTGTCGGTGGCGCGCGCCAATCTCGACAAAGCCGGCATCCTCAAGGCGTCCGTCCGTCATGCCGACATTCTCAACCTGCCGCTCGAAGGGCAGGAGTTCGATCTGGTGACCATCCACCAGGTCCTGCATTTTCTCGATCAGCCCGAGCTTGCCATCGGCGAGGCTGCGCGCATCCTGCGTCCCGGCGGTCGCCTGCTGATCGTCGATCTTGCCCCGCACAAGCTCGAACATCTGCGCGAGGAGCATGCCCATGTGCGGCTCGGCTTCTCCCACGAGACGATCAGCGACTGGCTGGAAAAGATCGGTCTCGACGTGGAGCAGGCGATCGACATCGCCCCCGATCAGACCGAGGGGCTTACCGTTACAATCTGGCTGGCGAAGGATCGCCGCCTCCTCATCGCTGACGCCGAACCGGCAACCGCGATCCCGGTTCTTCAGGAAGGCTGATCATGGACGAGAAGACGACAAACCAGCGCCTCAAGATTTCCTTCGAATTCTTTCCCCCGAAGTCGGAGGAAATGGAAGCGCAGCTCTGGGAAACCGTGGAGCGGCTTGCTCTCTGGCAGCCCGAGTTCGTCACCGTCACCTATGGCGCCGGTGGATCGACCAAAGAGCCGACGCTTGCCGCCGTGCAGAAGATCATCGGCGACACCAGCCTGCCGACGGCCGCGCACCTGACCTGCGTCGATGCCTCCAAGGACGAGGTTCGTGCTGTCGTGGACGAATATCGTGCAGCCGGCGTGCGCCGCATCGTGGCGCTGCGTGGAGATCCGGCTGCAGGTATCGGCACCGCCTATGCGCCGCATCCGCAGGGTTTTGCGCAGACAGCCGATCTGGTGCGGGCTCTGGCTGACTATGGCGATTTCGACATCTCGGTCTCGGCCTATCCGGAAAAGCATCCCGAAAGCCCCGACATGGCGGCGGATATCGATGTCCTGAAGCGCAAGGCGGATGCCGGCGCGACGCGGGCGCTGACGCAGTTCTTCTTCGATAACGACACCTTCTTCCGCTACATGGATGAGGTCGCGGCAGCCGGCATCACGCTTCCAGTTATTCCGGGCATCATGCCGATCCAGAACCTCACCCAGCTCAAGCGCTTCGCCCGCCGCTGCGGTGCCGTCATGCCGGGCTTTCTCGACGACCGATTCGAAGGGCTGGACGAGAAGCCGGAAGAGCGTGCCAAGGTCGCAGCCGATGTAGCGGCCGAGCAGATCGAGGCGCTTACGAGGCGCGGCTTCAACCATATCCATCTCTACACGATGAACCGGGCACCGCTCGTTTCGGCGGTTCTGGAGCGTATCGGTTACAAGCCCGTTGAAGCCAAGGCCGTCGCTGCCGCCTAAGCGGGCGCATCGGGATAAATCCAAAGCCCAGATGTGGAAAACGCATGCTCTTAAGGAGCATGCGTCTTTGGAAAGGCTGTCATATCAAACGTTCTTGGATGCAAGATACGACTGGCAGGATGTGTGCAGAATCAGGGCTAGATGAAAAGCATCGAAGCCACGAACACGAATGCTGCACCGACTACCAGGAGATTGAGGGGTAAGTACGTCCCATGTCTGCCTCCTTGCGTTGACCTTTAAACTTTATGACCGATTTGCGTCGGCGCAAAGCCGTTTTTATGACGCAGTGCAGCGGCGGGCGCAGTCAACATATCAAAATCGTTTCCCAAGCTGTTGCTCTTAAAACGATTTTATCTTCCTAGGGGCTGGGGAAAAATCTTGCCGAATTGTTAAAGTCTGTTGCCCGGCGTGAGCGGAAATCAGGCCGCTCGCGTTCGCGAGGCAAAGATTCTGTCCGTCCAGCATCAGCAGTCCGAGAGCGATCACGCCCATGCCGGCGAAGTCTGTCCAGCCTAGCCTTTCATGCAGGAAAAGCGCGCCGAGAAGGATGGCGCTCGGGGGCACGAGCAGCGTCACCAGCGACGCATTGGTCGCGCCGGCAAGCGCCAGGATGCGGAAGAAGATCAGGTAGGCGAAGGCGGTCGAGAGCAGGGCCAGGATGATGACGGCCGCTATGGCTTCGGTCGACGGTACGGGCAGCGACCACGGCTGGTCGTAGAAGAGGGCGGCGGGCAGCATCATCAGGGACGACGCAGTCAACTGGCCGGTGGCCGTGACCGGTGCGGCCAATCCGCGGAAGCGTTTGCCGTAGGTTCCGGCGAAGCCGTAGGAGATCGCGGCACCGATCGGCAGGATCAGGGCCCAGAGCGGGATCGAGGCGGATGAGGAGAGGCTCGGGCCGATCAGGATCGCGGTGCCCAGAAGGCCGGTCAGGCAGCCGGCGAGCTTGGCTGTGCTCAGCTTTTCATCCGCCGTGAAATGGTTGGCGATGATCACCGTCCAGATCGGTGTCGTCGCATTGAGGATTGAGGCGAGGCCGGCACCGATCTCGGTCTGGCCGAAGAAGATCAGCGTGTGGGGCAGGGCATTGTTGATGAAGCCCATCAGGATGAATTCGCGGTAGCGCTCGGCCAGCGTGCGATAGAGTCCGTGCCGGCCGCGCAGGTAGATGTGCAGCGCCAGCGCCGCGAGCCCGAGCCTCAGGAATACCAGCGTGAAGGGCGGGATTTCCAGGACTGCGATGCGGCCGAAGAAGAACGAGCCGCCCCATAGGAAGCCGAGGAGAACGAGCAGGCACCAGGCCAAGGCACTTGGTCTGGTGGAGTGGGCGGCGGTCATGATGTAATCCCGGTTGTATCAGCCGAGATTAGCTACTGCGGCGTTTTCCGCCACCCGATTCCTGCATTACCCAGAGTTTTATTAAAGCGGTTTTACGCAGTTTCGGACGCAAAACCGCTCCACACTTTTGCTGGAGCTGCTTTAGAGGGCGGAGAGCAGCGCCTGGGTCGGCCAGCCGTCGGCGGGCATGCCGAGGCGTTGCTGTTCCTTCTGCACGGCCTGGCGGGTGCCGGAGCCGAGAATGCCGTCGATCTTGCCGACGTCATGGCCATGGGCGTCGAGCTTTTCCTGAAGCTGCTTCATGGCGTCGACATCGAGGCCCGGTTCCGGCGTGGTCTTCTGGTAGGGCGGTGCGCCGGAGAGACGGGTGGCGAAATAAGCGGCGGAGGTCGTGTAGATGAACGACTGGTTCCACTGCAGATAGATGCCGAAATTCGGATAGGCGAGGAAGGCCGGTCCCTTGCGGCCCTGAGGCAGGATCAGCGCTGCCGGTAGGTTGCCGAACGTGATGTCGCCGTCACGCGGGGTAACGCCGTAGTCGAACCATTCCGAGGCCGGGATCTCGTTGCCGAGGCCGGATTTCTCGAAGGGCAGGTTTTCCGGCAGGGTGACTTCCTGGACCCAGGGTTCGCCCTTCTTCCAGCCCATGCTCTGGATGAATTTTGCCGCGGTGAGGACTGCATCCGGGGCGCTGCCCTTCACGTCGATATGGCCGCTGTTGTCGCCATCGACGCCGTGGGCGATGATGTCTTCCGGCAGCATCTGCACCTGGCCGATTTCGCCCGCCCAGGCGCCGGTATTGGTCTGCGGGTTGAGGTCGCCGTGCTGGACCATCTCGGTGAGCGCAATGAGCTGCGGGCGGAAAAGCTGCGGGCGACGGCAGTCGTGCGAGAGGGTGACCAGCGCGTTGCGGGTGTTAAAATCGCCCTGCACGGCGCCGAAATCGGTCTCCATCGCCCAGAAGGCTGTGATGACGCCCGGAGCCACGCCGAATTCGTTCTCTGCACGGGCGAAGACATCCGCATACTGCTTGAGCTTCTGGCGGCCGATATCGAGGCGGGCCTGGCTGACGGTGCGCTGGGAGAATTCGAGGAAGGTCTGGCGGAATACGCCCTGGGCCCGGTCACGGGACAGAACCTTCTGGTCGATCTGCGCGCCGGCGAGGGCCTCGTCCACTGCACTTGCCGGCACGCCCTTTGAGACCGCTTCCTGTTTTACGCCTTCGAGGAAAGCCGTCAGGTCGCCGCCGCAGGCCGGGGCAGGTTCCGCGGCTGGCGTCTGGGCGAGAGCCGGGGCAGAGAGGCCTCCGGCGATGAGAGCGGCAAGGGCAAAGCGGCGGCTGTCGAGGAATGGCATCTGGCGATCCTGGCGATCTGTGACGTGTTCGGGAATGATTTGGCGTGAAGAATGCTTGGAATGGCCGCGTCGTTCCATCACGGACGTCACGGTCACGCGGCTATTTAGCGCAGTCGCATTCACATTGCCAGAAGCACGAATCGGCGAGACGCACGAATTGGATCAGCCTTGCCTCAGTCGTTGGCGGCGGCGACCCAGGCATTCCAGGTCTTGGTGCTGCCGGAGAAGACGTTGATGTCGGTATTGCCCTTGATGCCGGGCACGACGCCGGTCGCGGTATATTGCCAGAAGGCCCATTTGCGGCCGGAATAGATCTCGCCCGGATGGGCGGCGACCGAGCGGACCCAGAAGTGATAGTCGTTGAAGGCGCCGACCAGATTGTCGCGGTGGAAGTCGACCGAGGTGTAGATGATCGGCTTGCGGCCGTAATGGGCCTCGATACGCGCCATGAAGCGGCGCATGACGTCGCGCACCGTCGCGGCATCCGGCTTCAGCTTGCAGGTCGGCGAGGCGTGGTTCCATTCCATGTCGAGCACCGGCGGCAGCATGTTGGCTTCCTTCGGCACGTTGGCGATGAACCAGTCTGCCTGATCCTCCGGCGTCGAGCAGAAATAGTAGAAGTGATAGGCCGCATGCGGAATGCCGGCATTGGCGGCGTTGCGCCAATGAGTGGTGAAGGCCGGGTCGATGCGGTCCTTGCCCTCTGTGCCCTTGATGAAGACGAAGGAGACGCCGGATTTCTTCACCGTCTGCCAGTCGATATTGGTGCCGTTCCACTTCGACAGGTCGATGCCGTGGACCTCGTGGCGGCCGGGATGATTGCGGCCGAAATCCTGCGGGTCGTTGTCACGGAACTTCGTGCCGCTGATCGAGGCGGTGTCCATCAGGTCGCTGGTCGATGTGCAGGCGCTCGCCAGAAGGGCAGTCGCGACGAGAGCAAGAAGGATACGGGGCATGGACTATCCGAGATTACCGCAGGCGCAAGCCTCTGCCCATATCTGCTAATGTGGCAAAGCTGAAGATGCCGTTTACCATAACGCCGTAAAGATTGCGTTATGGAAAGCGACGCGCCGCGATGGCGTCGTCAGCCCCGCTTGCGGATCACGGCATGCCAGGCGTATCCGCGGCCGATCTCCTCGAAGATCATGTCGGCATTGGCCAAGGCGATGTTCGCTTCCAGAACCGCGTGGAGGTTGGCCCGAGGCGTGACGTGGAAGCGTTTCAGCCAGGTCTGCAGGCTGCTGCGGAACCAGGTCGGCAAGCGTTCCTGCTGGCCGAAATCGACGATGTGGAGGGAGCCGTCGGGCTTCAGCGCGTTGAGTGCTGCGGTGATCGCCTCTTCCCATGCAGGGATCATCGACAGGGCGTAGGAGATCATGATCCGGTCGAAACCCTCGGTGCCGAAATCCACGGCGCGGAAGGTGGTGGCGTCGGCGACGATCAGCGACGGCATCGGGCCCTTGCCCGTCAGGTTGGCGCGGGCGGTCTGGAGCATCTCGTGGGAGATGTCGAGGCCGTAGAGTTCGGCTGTCGGATAATGTTTGCGGGTCAGCGCCAGATTGCGGCCGGTGCCGCAGCCGACTTCGAGAATGCGTGCGCCGGCGGGGGCTTGAGGCCCGAAATCATCCGGTCGCGGCCGAAGAGATAGTATTTGCGCGTTAGGTCGTAGATGTGCCGCTGGTAGCGGTACATCCGGTCCATCTCGGCGGCATGACCGCCGGTCGGGCCGCCCGCGGCGAAATCGGCGCTCATTCGCCGGCCTTCGCGGTGTCGGCCTTCACATAGATGTGGAAGCCGCCGTAGATGGCGGAGCGATCCTGCAGGTTCAGCTCATCCGAACGCTGGGCGAGATAGGTCCATTCCTGACGGAGGCTTTCCGACAGGCGGCCCTCGATGACGCTCTTTTCGGCGGCGGTGCGGAAGATGACGCGGGCGCCGGGGGCGGCCGTGCGGTTGATCTCGCTCCAGAGCGCATTCAGCTGCTCGTCGGTCATCCAGTCCTGGGCGTCGAGAAGGACGTAGCGATCGACCGAGGCGGCGGGCTTGCGCGACAGGAGAACGGTGACGCTTTCGTGGTGGACCGCGACGCGGTCGGTATTGCGGCTGATCGCCTTGTAATTCTCGGCGCGCAGATAGGTCGGCAGATGGCCTTCCTCCGGGCGTGGGTAGCGGCGGGCGAAGGCCTGCCAGGCGAAATAATTGTCCTTCAGCGGAAAATGGCAGGCGAGCTTTTCGAGGCGTTCGCGCAGGACCGGCGCGATCGAGCCGTTCGGTGCGAGGCTCGCCAGCTCGTCATATTGCTGCGGCGGAATGCCGAGGCCGAAGAGCGAGCTCTTGCGGCTGGTGATGAAGCGGATCAGCGGCCGGTCGAAGAGCGGCGCGATATTGGTGTCGAAGAACTGGCGCTGTTCGCGGATCGAGCGGGTCTTGGCGAACTGCTTCAGATCGACGCCATGCAAGCGGGCGACGATATGGCCGATGGTGATGAAGCGGCCGAGCAGGCCGGTGCGGTATATGTTGCGGTTGAAGACATCGACGCGGCGGCGGCCGGTGAGCGAGCGTTTTTCCCAGTAGGCGCGGGTCGCTTCATCGAGATGGCGCGCGATGTGGGCGTCGAACGCCTTGCTGTTCGTCCTGACACCATCGACGCCGAGCTGGCGGACGACATCGGCATGGGAGGGCAGGTGCTTGAACGCGGCGAGCTTCAGCCGGTTCAGTGCGATGTGGTGGCGGTTGAGGTCGACGACGTCGATCTGCTTCGGGGAGCGGGAGAGGTAGGCCAGCATGTTGCAGCCGCCGGAGCCGATGGTGACGATCGAATGGCCTTCCGAAAGCTCCATCGCTTCCATGTCGACCGCCGGATCCTCCCAGATCTGCGGATAGACAAGGCCGGAGAAGAGGAGGCCGAACAGGCGCTCCGAGAGGCCGTGGGCGGAGAGGGCCTTGTGCTGGAGGAGGGCGTCTTTCAGCTTGCGATTACGCTGCAAACCACGATCTTCGACGATATCTGCCATGACCAATCCTGCCTCATCATGAGTTCGAAGGCGTTTAGCCGCTTCGTGCTACAGCTTCGTGACGCTTGCTGTGACTTGGCTGAGTAAGGGCTGTCGGCGGCCTTTGGTTTAGGGTGATCGTGCCCTGTCATTGTCGCTCCCTTCTGTAGCCGGTTAGCGCAGGACGGAGTCCGCCCTTGGCGATCTTTGGCATTTTCATTTCGGACTTGATCCGAAGTCGGCCGGGGCGCTGAAAGCTGCCTCGTAAGTTTAGTTTAAAGTGACACCTCTCAGCGCCCCGTTCGGCAGTTTTTATCCGTGAACTCCGGTTGCTCTGCGGTGAGCGGGACAGTGGGCACGGGGGCGTGTCTCATTTACGAGTGTCATGCACGCCCTTTTACGGAACCCGGCCCGGGCCATGACGACCTTGAGCCACGTCATCCACCTGCGCCACGGTTTCCGAACATCCGAGAATGTTCGCGAACGCCCCATGGCACCATCCCGCCACCCTCTAATGCCTCACAGGCACGCCCGACGCGCCATCAGGGAAGTGATGCGGGATGTCGGTCCGACTTTCATCCCGCGCCTCCCGGTCGTCGGAGGGCAACCATTTTCTCACGGACCCCGATGAGGAAGGTTCACGTCGTCCCTTCATCACCGATGCCGGCCCCGCCTCGCCGGAACGCCTTCCGGTGTATCCGCGACGGGACGGGGGAATTGTAGGCAGAGTTCGAAAAGACGGGGATGAAGTTTGTTGTAAGGGATTGAAATTGCTCAAAAGGGGTGCCGGAACGTCCCCGGCCTTTCGCTTGGGCTCAAGGCGTTCGTCCTTCGAAACGATTCACTGGATCGTTTCGTCGGCTTCGCCGACCAGTCCTCACCCCGATGCGGGAGAGGAAGAAAAATCAGCATCTTAGCTGACAAGCTAAGTGCTAGATTTTTCAGGAGAGGGGCAAGATCGTCCCCGCCGGCATCAACCCCCTCTCTTGGAGTTTCTAGCACTTAGCCTTTGGCTAAGATGCTGAAATTCCATTCTCCCCCGCCGAGGGGGAGAAAGTGCCAGCCGCACCCTCGGCGCTTTCCCAACCGGCCTTTCGCTTGGGCTCAAGGCGTTCGTCCTTCGAAACGATTCACTGGATCGTTTCGTCGGCTTCGCCGACCGGTCCTCACCCCGTTGGGGGAGAGGTTACAAAATCATGATCTTAGCCTCAGCGAATTCTTAGATTTTGTTGGTGAGGGGCATGGAGGCGGCATTCGACCTCAAGGGAGGAAAACGCGATAACGCGGGATGTGAAAACTACGGGCTTTTCCTCGCGATCGGATTTTGCTTGCATGCGCGCCGAAAGATGGAGGCGTTTGTGGTCAGGCGGATTTCTCGTGTTCTCGTCGTCATCGTGTTGGTGCTGCTGGTCGGTGCCGGGGGCTGGCTCTATTTCGTGCCGCCCGGTCTGCTTCGTGTCGGCAGCGGCTATACCGCCAAGATCGTCTGCTCGAATGTCTTTATTGCCCATCGGGATCCGCAGGAGGTGCTTTCGCTCGACGTGCAGGCGCCGGGCAATCCGCTGTTGCGGCTGATGCGGGTCGATGTGGACCGGGAGACGCAGCATGTCCGGGCGGGGCTGCTCGGCCAAATCGCGCCGAGCGAAGCCATCTATCGCGAGGGCACGGGATGTACGCTGGTGCCGGATGGCACGGCGGCCATCGCCCAGAGGCAATTGCGAGCGCCCGACCTGGATGTGCCGGATGCCTTGTGGCCCGAGGGGCAGAAAATCGAGTCTGCCGAATCCTTTGCGGGCGTGCTTTCAGACGCAACTTTAACCGGTCCGGGCATGCGCGGAGTCGTGATCGTCCACAAGGGCGGCATTGCAGGAGAAACCTATGGCAACGGATTTTCCAAGGATACGCCGCTGCTCGGCTGGTCGATGACCAAGACGGTCAATGCCGCGATCATCGGCCGTTTGCTGGCCGAGGGCCGGATGCGGCTGGACGAGACGGGGCTTTTTCCGGAATGGCAGAATGACGGGCGGGCGCAGATCAGCGTCGCGGATCTTCTCGGGATGGAGAGCGGGCTCGCCTTCAACGAGGATTACGGCACGGTGGCGGACGTGACCCGCATGCTGTTCCTCGAGCCGGACATGGCGCGTTTCGTCGCCAGCCTGCCGCTGGAGGGTAAGGTGGGCGAGGCATTCAAGTATTCGTCGGGGACTGCCATGCTCCTCTCACGGATCTGGATGAACCATGCCGGCAGTCAGTCGGAGGCGATCGCCTATCCGCGCAAGGCCTTGTTCAAGCCGCTCGGCATGACGAGTGCCGTGCTGGAGACAGATGCCGCCGGAACCTATGCCGGTAGCTCCTACATGTATGCCACGGCGCGGGACTGGGCGCGGTTCGGGCTGCTGCTGGCGCAGGATGGTGTGTGGAATGGCGAGAGGCTGTTGCCGGAGGGGTTCGTTGCGCAGATGCATGAACCCGACAGGAGCTCGAACGGTCGCTATTCGAAGATGCAGACCTGGATCCCGAACCCGCGCGAGGGGCTTCCGGGCGACACATTCATCATCGACGGGCATGACGGGCAGAAGCTCTATGTCGTTCCGTCGCTGGATCTCGTCGTGCTGCGCATGGGGCTGACACCACGGCCCATGGGATATCAGGCGATACCGCTGTTGAAGGCGGTCATCGCGAAACTGGAAGCCGGCTGATTATTTCTGCAGGACGTGGAGCATGTCCTTGCGCTTGGCATCATAGTAATAGCCGCGCGCGTAGAGCCGGATCGCGTTGTCGTTCTGGTTGTCTGCGACGAGCCAGGCGCCGCGCAGATATTTTATCGCGTATTTGAGGTTGGTCTCGGCGTCGAGCAGGCCTTCCGGCGGACCTTCGTAGCCCATCGACTTGGCGGTCGAATACTTGATCTGCATGAGGCCCCAATAGCCGTTCTTGTGATAGGCCTTGGGGTCGTATTTGCTTTCGCGGTGGACGACGCGGTGGACCAGCGATTCCGGCACGCCATAAAGGCCGGCATAGCGGTGGATCAGCTTTTTCAGATCGGAAGGCGCACCGTCAGCGGTTTCCGGCATCGGCTCGCCCGGTGCCGGCGGGAATTCCATGCGGTTGTCGATGGCCGAGACGGCAGCGACGGCCTTGGGCTGGGCGGCATAGGCGAGCGTGGTGGTTCCCGAGGACATGCCCGGTACGGCGGGGCGAGGCGTCGGAATAACCGACTGCAGTGCTACCATGTCCGGCGTCAGTTCGGGTTCGTCGAGTGCGATCGCCTGGGCTGCTGCGGGCTGGATCTGGCCGGTCTGGACGGCTGCCGCAACGGGCGGCGATACGAGGCGTCCGGCCTTGGCGGTCGTATGCGGTGCGGTCTGGGCGGAGGCGAGGAGTGTGGACGTGGTTGCCGTCTGAGGGGCAACCGCCGTTATCGCTGGAGCCGAGGGCTGCATGGCGACGAAGGGCGCCATTGTCGTCGATGCCATGGCGACCGTCTGGACTGAGGTCGCTTCGGTTGCGGTGGGAACCGGAATGGGGAGGCGGCTGGTCTTGACGAGGGTGACGGTATTGTCGGCGCCGGCCTGGATGGCGGTGCCGTCTGTCGGCTGGCCTGCAACGGCAACCTGTTCGCCGGCGGTTGCCTCGGTCGATGTCGTGCCGTTCGAGGCCACATTGCCTTCACGATCCACGCTCGAACATGCGGCCAAAGCAGAGGACATGGCAAGAACCACGGCTGCCTTGCGGCCGACAAAACGCATCATCGCCATTGGGTCGCTTTCACTAAAAATCGTTGCCCAGAACGTTAACAAGACCGCCCGGAAATCGCGGAATGTCGATTTCCATTAACCTATCCGGATCGTGCCGACAAGCGGCCACGCATCACGCGGCAATGCGCCGGTATCCGGCGGTGACGGCGCGTCTTGCGATATATAGGGTTTTGGGCTTGTGCGAGGCTTTCCCCGAGGCGGGGCGGCGGCGTCGTTTCCATGTGGAAAGCTTAGGAACGAGCGCATAGGCAAGGGTGGAGGCGAAGGCCGAGGCAGCGAGAATGGCGAGGATCGTGGCGGAGAATGCCAACTGGTCGGTGCCGGGATTGGCGAACTGGCCGATGATGGCGGCGAGAAGGAAGATGTAGCGGCCGCTCCCGAACGTCACCCGGAGGAAATGGGCGAAAACGCGGAGAGGCCGGGTCTCGGGGAGATTGTCGTTGTCGGCGACGCCGCCGCGCAGACGCGGATCCTGCAGGGCATAAAGGCCGTAGATCATCAGGAAAGAGAGGCCGAGCCACGACGCCGCGTCATCGATTGCCGGCATGACGGCGATCAGACAGACGACCGCCGCCGTTGCGATGGCGGAGGCGAGAATGATCGCCACCATGGCCGCCGGGACGGTGAGGAGGGCGCTCTTGCGCCCCCAGGACCGCGCATAGGTGGCGACGGAAATGGCAAGCGGGTGAGGAAGCAGCAGCAGCGCCGATGCGGTCGCGCCTAGAGCCAGCCATGCCTCAATGGTCATCATCACCCTCCCGGACGCCCACAGCGCCCGTCATTGCCAAGAAAAGGACGAAAGTCAGGCCGCCTTGAAGGGCTGCCCGATCGTGTCCATCATGTCACCAAACCATTTTGCCGACATATCGAAAGGTTTTCCACCCTTGATGCGCGGAAATTCGATCGTGCGGAGCCTGCCCCCATGATCCTCGTCATGGCCGGTGACGCCGGATACCTTGTTCAACGCGCTTTCCACGGCCAGATCGACCATGCCCTGGATCAATCTCAAATCATCGGCATTGGCCGGTGCGGAGCGGGCGAAATAACCGGATTTCTGTACCATCGAGCGTTCCGCGTCGAGTAGTGCGGCGAACTGTTTCTGGAACCAGTTGCCGACATTGATCGTGTCGAGCTTGACGTGGCCGAAGGCATCGCGCTTCACCGTCTCGCCGGCGGCTTCGCGCTCTGCGACAATCGCGTCGAGGCAGGCGCCTTCCGAGACGAACAGCGTGACATGGCCGCTTTTGTCCATGATCTTCTTCAGGCGCGCCGCTTCCTTCTGGGCGTCGAAAGCCATTTCCGGCAGGTAGAGGCCGTCTATGCCTTTCATCTCCCTGCTCATCATGAAGCCTTCGACATATTCGTTGGCGTTGGTCTTCTGCATGTAGGCGCGCGCGGTCGCAGCCGTCAGCCAGCCGCAATGACGGCCCATGACCTCGTGGATGACAAGGGTACGAGGCGCGGCGGTCTGTTCGTTGGAGACGTTGTCGAAGAAGGTGGCGCCGACTTCGGCGGCCGTCCAGGCGCCGAGCGACTGGCGGATCGGCACGACGTCGTTGTCGACCGTTTTCGGCAGGCCGACGACGGTGAGGTTATAGCCGTTGGCGCCGAGATAGGCGGCGAGATCGGCTGCGGTCGTGTTCGTATCGTCACCGCCGATCGTGTGGAGAATCGTCACGCCGTCGGCGGCAAGGCGCTCTGCGGCCACCGCCAGCGGGTTCTGGCCTTCCTTGACCAGTCCGCGCTTGACGCAGTCGGCGGCGTTGGTGAGCTTGACGCGGCTGTTGCCGATCGGCGAGCCGCCATAGCGATGCAGAAGATGGGCCTTTTCGCGCATCTGCGGGGTGATTTCGATTCGATCCTGGAGCAGCACGCCCTGGTAGCCCGAGCGGTAGGCGATGAGTTCGGCATCGGGTGCGATGTCGGTATATCGGCTGATCAGTCCGCCGACTGCGGATGACAGGCAGGGGCGAGACCGCCCGCGGTCAGCATTGCAACTTTCTGTTTGGCCATGGATCCTCCGTCGCGCCGATGCGCTCACTATGGACAAGTCATCGAAATGGATGCGTCAGCATATAGGGCGTGTAAAGTGAATTTCTCAAGAAAGCGCGCCGTTGTGTCAATCTGTCTCGCAAGCGCTTAAAGTCGAGCATTTTCAGTTGGTTATTGCGGTGTGCGAAAAGTCTTTCGCACAAGCCGGCAGGCGATTATGATCGGAACATCCAAACTCTGCGATACGATCTTCGCTATCGTGATCGTGGGAACAGGCGATATGTCAGGACGATCCGGAACGCTTGTCGCTTTCATGAATTGGACCGATTGTTCGGATTAGATGAACATAGTTTAATCCGGCGGCGACCCTTCGCCACATTGCAATCAGGCGCGTTATCTGGTCATTTACGGACATGATTTTCGATTTTTCCTGCCTGCATATTTCCTCTCTCTGGGAGCGCCTCGTGAGCGCCGTCGGCGATGTCGCCGGCAGTGCGCTCAGCCGTGTCGTGGAAGCGATCCGCACATTGTTCGAGGGTGACCCGGAGACGCGCAGGCAGGTTTCCTTCTCGGTGGCGATCATCGCGCTGTCGGCCAAGATGGCCAAGGCGGACGGAATCGTCACGGAGGCCGAGGTTCGCGCCTTCCAGCAGATCTTCGATTTTCCCGACGAGGAAGCCCGCCATGTGGCGCGGCTCTACAATCTCGCGCGCCAGGATGTCGCCGGCTACGAGGCCTATGCGACGAAGCTTGCCGGGCTCTGCGGATCCGGTGCCACGGAAAACTGCCCGATGCTCGAGAATGTCATCGACGGGCTGTTCCATATCGCCAAGGCGGATGGGCTGGTGCATGAGAAGGAACTGCTGTTCCTCGGCCGCATCGCCGAGATCTTCCATATCAGCGAGGATCACTTCCGCCGCATCATGGCGCGTCACGTCCATCTCGACGGGCGCGATCCCTATCTCGTGCTCGGCGTTTCGCCGGAGGACGATTTTGCAGCGATCCGCAAGCAGTATCGCCTGCTGGTCTCCGAGCATCATCCCGACCGCCTGATCGCCCGCGGCGTGCCGGCCTCGCTGCATGCGGCGGCCAATGAGCGGATGGCGGCACTCAACGCCGCCTATGAGGCGATCGAGAAAGAGCGCCAGGCGGCATGACCTCCGATTTCGTCGCGGACCATGCGGCAGCCTCGGTCCAGCCGTCTCCGAACCATGGAGAGCGCGTGGGGCGGATGGCGCCCGATACGATCATCCTGCACTATACCGGAATGCCGAGTGCCGATCAGGCGCTGAGCTGGCTTTGCAATCCGGAAAGCCAGGTCTCAAGCCACTATTTCATCCATGAGGACGGCCGTGTGATCCAACTCGTGCCGGAGACGCGGCGGGCCTGGCATGCGGGCAAGAGCGCCTGGGCGGGCGAAGCCGACATCAATTCCTGTTCCATCGGCATCGAGATCGCCAATCCTGGGCATCCCGGCGGGCTGCCGCCGTTTCCGAAGGTGCAAATGGATGCGGTGATCCAATTGTGTCTGGATTGCGGCCAGCGGTGGTCTATTTCGCCCGAACGGGTGCTTGGACACTCGGATGTGGCCCCCATCCGCAAGGTCGATCCGGGCGAAAATTTTGCCTGGGATATTTTGTATGCAGCCGGTGTCGGCCATTGGGTCGAGCCAACGCAGATCTCGAGCGGTCGTTTCTTCCAGATGGGCGAAAGCGGCCAGCCGGTGGAGGCTTTGCAGTCGATGCTGTCGCTCTACGGTTACGACCTTGAGATTACAGGTAATTTCTGCGAGCGCACGAAAGGCGTAGTCGAAGCATTCCAGCGCCATTTCCGCCCGGCTCTGGTGGACGGGATCGCGGATGCCTCGACAATCGACACGCTGCATCGGCTGCTCAAAGCATTGCCGAAATACAGCTAGAAGCAAGGTTCCAGGCGTTGCTTGGATACGGCAAAAGTTAGCGATTGCTGCATTGCCACATACTTTCCCCATTCTCCGGCTTTAACCAGACAGTTCGCGCAGTCACCAGTGTAGGCGGGGATTGCTTAGAAAAACGATCAGGTCGTGTGGCGCGCCGTCTTTCCGGCGACGCGTCCGATGGATGTGCGTATCTTTCATCCTCTTACCTGCCGGGACGATCCCCAATGATGACGGGACGCCCGTATCCGGAGACTGACTGAATTCATGAAAAGACTGGCTGTTGCAGCCGCTGTGGGCATTGCCATGCTCGCCGCGGGTACTGGTTTCGTGCGTGCCGAGGACGGCGGAGAAACGATCACTTACGTCAAGAAGCAGGTCCTCAAACCCTGGGAAACACGCGAGACCGACGCGATGGCTAAGACGCCGGAAGACCGGCTTGCCATTCGGCGCAGCCACTATGAGGCGCTGATCCAGAAATACGCGAATGAATACGATGTGCCGACCGAGCTTGCTCTCGCCGTCGTGCAGATCGAAAGCAGCTTCCGCCCGACCGTGAAGGGTAGCGCGGGCGAGATCGGCCTGATGCAGATCAAGCCGGCGACCGCCAAGCTGATGGGTTATGACGGCAAGGCAACCGGGCTCTACGATCCGGAAACCAACATCCGCTTCGGCATGAAATATCTCGCCGGTGCGAATGACCTCGGTGACGGCAAGATCTGTCGGACGATCCTGAAGTATAATGCGGGCCACGGTGCCAAGCGGATGAACCCTGTGTCGCAGCGCTACTGCAACAAGGTGCAGACGGTCATTGCGACGATGGATCCCCCGGCGCCGGTCGCTACAGCGTCGATCGCCACCGTCTCGCTGGTCTATGATCGGAACTTTCCGCTGCTTTACTGACCTCCTGCCTCTGGTGTTTTGATTCCGGAAACGGCTACAAGTGCTTATCACCACAAAGCATTCAGCCGTCGGAATCAGAGGGGCAGGGCATGGCGCAGCGGTTCAAGTATATCGTCGTCGGGCGGGGCATGATGGGGGCGGCGGCAGCCCGCCACCTTTCGCAATGGGCCGATGGCGTGGCGCTGATCGGGCCTGATGAGCCGGCCGATCCCGTGAGCCACAAGGGTGTGTTCGGCAGCCACTACGATGAAGCGCGCATCACGCGAACCATCGATCCGAACGAGGTCTGGGCGCGTCTCGCCAATCGGTCGATTGCCCGCTACGGCGAGATCGAAGCACAAAGCGGCGTGAAATTCTATCATCCCGTCGGTTGCCTGATGGTCGGGCCGGCGCGCAGTACCGGCCATTCCTATCTGATCGGGACCTGCAACGCCGCTGCCGAACTCGGTGTCGATATCGAGATGCTGGATGATCGCCAGCTGGCCGACAGGTTTCCCTACTTCGGTTTCGAGCCGGGATGTGAAGGCGTCTATCAGGCGAGCGATGCCGGCTACGTCAATCCGCGCGCGCTGGTCGCCGCCCAATCCGTCATCGCTGAAAAACAGGGTGTCAGCCGGATCGGCGAAGTCGTCGTCTCGGTGCGCGAAGGGCAGGGCGGGGCTGTGGTGACCACGGCCGAAGGCAATGTCTACGAGGCGGACCGCGTGCTTTTGGCCGCCGGCGGGTTCTCGACGGCGGAAGGCCTGCTGCCGCGCCGGGTGGAGATGTCCGTCTATGCGCGGACCGTCACCTTCTTCCACATTCCGGATGAGGAACTTGAAAAGTTCTCCGGCATGCCGTCGCTGATCTACGAACCCCGTGATCCGAGCAACCACATCTATCTGTTGCCGCCGGTGCGCTATCCGGACGGCAAGGTCTATCTGAAGATCGGTGGCGACAATAGCGACAAGCTCGTCACGTCCGAAGAGGAGATGCGGGCCTGGTTCCGGTCGGGCGGCCGCGAGACGGTGCGCGATCATCATGCCGGGATCATCGAGACGCTGGTTCCGGGCATCGACCGCAGCCGGATCTCGACCGGCGCCTGTGTCGTCTCCAAGACCGAGACGGGTTACCCGTCCATCGCCTTTACCGATTCTCCGAATATCGCAGTGCTGACCGGCGGATGCGGTACTGCCGCCAAGAGCTCTGACGAGATCGGGCGGCTTGGCGCGGAACTGATCTTCCACGGAGAAATCCAGGACGAGGCCTATAACGTTCCGTTCTCGGCGCGCTTTGCCTGAGGATCGCGCGGCGGATTCTTTGCTGTGGCCTTTGCCGATCAAACCGTCTATGCAGCCGATGCCAGTTGGCCGGGCAGCCGCGCTTTACCAATGCCGAAAGGCGGTAGGGTGAGGAAAGTCCGGGCTCCACGGAAACACGGTGCCGGATAACGTCCGGCGAGGGCGACCTCAGGGAAAGTGCCACAGAAAGCAAACCGCCTCGCTTCACGCGGGGTAAGGGTGAAAGGGTGGGGTAAGAGCCCACCGCGCTTCTGGTGACAGCGGCGGCAAGGTAAACCCCACCGGGAGCAAGACCGAATAGGGATGACGCGGGGCGCGCAAGCGCCTACAGCCTGTTTCTGGGCCAGTCATCCGGGTGGGTTGCGCGAGGCGATGTGCAAGCATCGTCCCAGATGAATGGCTGCCACGTTCCGGTGTTCGCATCGGGGCCATACAGAACCCGGCTTACAGGCCAACTGGCGAATCTCACTTTGATCCAATGGGGAAAGCACTCGGCAAGCGGCCGGGTGTTAACGGCCGCGTGCCGAGTGCTTTTGAAAAGAACTGCCGTGCGGCAATGGGGCCGTTGTTTCAACAGATTGAAAACAAGGCGGAAATCGCAATTCGTTGATGTCTCCGTGATGTCCCCGCGAGTGGCCTTGGTAACGCTTTGTTAAACTTAACGGGTCATAAATAAATGCTGTCTGGGATGGGCTAGCGGAGCCTGTCCCGCCGATGTCCCTGTGGTCCAATGTCGTTCCATTCTTTCGCTGCGCCTGGGCGGTCTTCCGCCTCACAATCGAATGCTTCGATCGGGCGGCGTTTTGTTCGGGTCTCTGCCGGCGATTTGGCTGGTCGGTGATCGAAGGGTCTGAGGTTTCACGGCGACAGGAATGGAGCGCGGGCCTGCGCTCCGATGGCGGCAGGAGTGCAGTATGGTGACGAAATCGGATGGTGCTGACGTCGAGGCCGAAGGCGGCCCGGTGCGCCATATTCCGGTTCTTCTGAACGAAGTCGTCCATGCGCTTCAGCCCGAGGCGGGCAAGGTCATCCTCGATGGTACCTTCGGCGCGGGCGGCTATACGTCCGCGATCCTTTCTGCGGGGGCTTCGGTGATCGCGATCGATCGCGACCCGACCGCCATTGCTGCGGGTCAGGCGCTGGTCAAGCAGCATCAGGGGCGCCTGTCGCTCGTTCATTCACGTTTTTCGCAGCTTGCTGAATTTGCGCCCGAGGGCGGGCTCGATGGCGTCGTGCTCGATATCGGTGTTTCCTCTATGCAGATCGATGAGGCGGAGCGCGGTTTCTCCTTCCAGCGCAACGGCCCCCTCGACATGCGCATGTCGGCCGATGGTGTTTCTGCGGCGGATGTCGTCAATCGCGCCAAGGTCGGTGATCTGATCCGCATCTTCGGTTTTCTGGGCGAGGAAAAGCATGCCGGCCGTATCGCGCGCGCCATCGAGAAGCGCCGCGCCAGTGAGCCGTTCAAGACAACCCGCGATCTCGTCAATCTGATCGAGACGGTCAATCCGCGCCGCGCCAAGGACAAGATCCATCCGTCGACCCGCGTCTTCCAGGCGCTGCGCATCTTCGTCAATGACGAGCTGGGCGAGCTTGCCCGTGCGCTGTTTGCGGCTGAGCGGTCGCTGAAGCCCGGGGGCGTCTTGTCGTCGTCACTTTCCATTCGCTGGAAGACCGGATCGTCAAGCAGTTCTTCTCCGACCGTTCGGGCAAGGCATCCGGCTCTCGGCACATGCCGGCCGTCGATGTTCGCCCCGCGGTTTTCGATTTTCCGGGCAAGCAGATGGTGGCCGCCAGCGAGGCCGAGGCGGAGATCAATCCGCGCGCCCGTTCGGCAAAGCTTCGCATGGGCGTTCGTACCACCGCTGCCCCCGGTGCCGCAGACCTTTCGATCTTCGCGCTGCCCGATCTGGCCAGCCTCGCGACCATGGGAGCCTGAGATGCTGAGGAGTTTCGATCTCGTGCTGATCGGCGTGATGACCGCGATGGCGGTCGTCACCTACAGCATCAAGCATCGTGCCGACGAGAAGCTGACCGAAGTCCGCCGCCTGGAATCGGAGATCAAGCTGGAGCGCGACACGATCGACCTGCTGCGGGCCGACTGGGCGCTTCTGACCCAGCCCAATCGTCTGCAGCCGCTTTCCAAGGTCTATGACGCCGAGCTCGGTCTCATCCCGACCGACCCGACGCAGCTCGCAATGCCGAAGGAACTGCCGATGCTGAAATCGCAGCTGCCGCAGCCGGAAACGACGATCGAAGACATCATTGCCGGCAAGTCGGGCGAAGTGGCTGCGGCGCTGAAGGGCGTCGAAGCCGCCAAGGCCACTCCGGCGCCGAAAATTCCCCTGCCGCTGCCGCGCGGCTGGTCTCCCGACGCAATCTCCACTGGTTCGGTGAATCGCTAATGACTTTTCTTTCTCGGATAATGGTGGTCAAGCGCAGGGCGCATTTCTCCTCCGACCGCAAGGGCAGGGCGATCGTCCCGGGCGCTGCGTTTGAAGGCACCCGCAAGCGGAAATCCTCCCAGGCGCGCAACCGCGTCGGTCTGCTGATCGCGGGCTTTACGGTTTTCTACTGCGTGATCGGCGGCCGTATGGTGCAATACGGGATGGCGATGCCGGAGACGACATCGAGCATTCTGCCCGCCGACCGGCTGATGGCGTCGCGCCCCGATATCGTCGACCGCAATGGCGAATTGCTGGCGACCGACATCCGCACCGTCTCGCTGTTTGCCGAGCCGCACAAGATCGTCGATGCCGACGAGGTGGTCGAGAAACTCTCGACCGTGCTGACGGACCTCGACATCCGCTCCACCTATTCCAGGCTCAAGTCCAATTCGCGTTTCCAGTGGCTGCGTCGTCAGCTGACGCCGAAGCAGCAGAGCCAGATCCTGGCGCTCGGCATTCCCGGCATCGGTTTCCGACCGGAAAAGCGCCGCTTCTATCCGGGTGGTCGGACCGCTGCGCATATCATCGGCTACGTGAATATCGACAACCGCGGTGTTGCCGGCATGGAGCGCTATATCGACACGCAGGGGCTTGCGGACCTCGCAGCCGTCGGCATGACGTCGAACCAGCCGCTCGAGCCGGTGAAGCTGTCCATCGACCTTCGCGTGCAGGCGATCGTTCACGATGTCGTTGCCTCGTCGATCGGTAAATACAATTCGATCGGCGCGGGTGCTGCCGTCATCGACGTGCGCACCGGCGAAATCCTCGGGCTGGCTTCGGCGCCGGATTTCGATCCGAACGACCCTAACGGTGTGGATGCCGAAAAGGGCTGGATGAACCGCATGACGAACAGCACATTCGAAATGGGCTCCACCTTCAAGTCCTTCACCATCGCCATGGGTCTTAACGAAAACAAGATCAACCTGTCCTCAAGTATCGATGCGCGCTTTCCAATCCGCATGGGCGGGTTCACGGTCAAGGACTTTCATGGCAAGGGCCGGTTCCTGAGCGTTCCTGAAGTCTTCCAGTATTCCTCTAACATCGGTACTGCAAAGATCGCAGATATGGTGGGGATACCGGGGCACAAGGAATTCCTGACCAAGCTCGGCCTGCTCACGAAAATGAAGACCGAGCTTCCGGAAATCGCGCAACCGAGCCAGCCGCGTGAGTGGAAGAAGATCAACCAGGTGACGATCTCCTTTGGTCACGGTGTGGCAACCACGCCGTTGCAGACCGCTGTTGCGGGTGCTGCGCTGATGAACGGCGGCAAGCTGATTGAGCCGACCTTCCTGCCGAGAACGAAAGAGCAGGCCGACCTCGTCGCGACGCAGGTACTAACGGCGACCGCCAGCCGCGACATGCGCTATCTGTTCGAATGGAACGGTGCCAATGGTTCGGGTCGCAACGCGCGCGTCGCCGGCTTCGACGTCGGTGGCAAGACGGGTACGGCGGACAAGATCGTCAACGGACGCTATGTTCACGACAAGAACTTCAACGCGTTCCTGTCCGCATTCCCGATGGGCGACCCGCAATATGTGGTGTTGAGCTTCAGCGACGAGCCGAAGACCGACAAGGGCAATGGCGCGGCACTGGCTGCGACATCGGCCGCGCCGATGGTCAAGGAGATCATCAGCCGGGCAGCCCCCATTCTCGGTGTAAAGCCGAAATTCGGCAATGACGGTTCTGCCCTGCTTGTGTCTTATTGAGCGATAACAACTCGGGCAACGATTCGTGATCGTTGCCCGATAAATGGAATACACCCTATGAAGCTGCGTGATCTTGCCGGTCCGGACTTTCCGGAAGTGAATGATGTTCTTGCGGGTCCCGTCGGCGACCTGGAGATCACGGGGCTTTCCTCGGACAGCCGCAAGATCAAGCCGGGCATGCTGTTTGCCGCACTTTCCGGGTCAAAGGCCGACGGGCTCAGCTTTATCGGCGATGCTGCAGCCAAGGGCGCGGTGGTGGCGATTACCGCCGACCCGGTAAAGGCTGGTATTCCGGTTCTGCCCGTATCCAATCCACGGCGTTTCGTTGCCATTGCCGCCGCCCGCTTTTTCGGCCGGCAGCCGGAGACCATGGTGGCGGTGACCGGCACGGCCGGCAAGACCTCGGTCGCGTCGTTCACCCGTCAGATCTGGGCCAAGGCGGGGCTGAATGCGGCGCAGATCGGCACGACGGGCGTCGTGTCTCCGACGCGCAACGATTACGGTTCGCTGACCACGCCTGATCCGGTCGACCTGCAGCAGCTGCTCGCCGAGCTTGCCGACGAGGGCGTCACCCATGCGGCGATGGAGGCGTCGAGCCACGGTCTCGACCAGTCGCGTCTCGACGGCGTGAAGCTTTCGGCCGCTGCCTTTACCAATCTCGGCCGCGATCATATGGACTACCACCCGACGATCGAAGACTACATGGCCGCCAAGATGCGGCTGTTCGATACGCTGATGCCGAAGGGCGCACCGGCAACTATCTTCGCCGACGATGCGTGGTCGGACGAGGCAATTCGTGTCGCGAAGGCATCCGGTCTCGATGTGCGGACTGTGGGGCGCAAGGGGGACTATCTCTGCGTCAAGCGGGTCGAGCATTTCCGCCACAAGCAGATGGCGGAAGTTCATTTCAACGGCGAGATCCACGAGATCGATATTCCGCTGGCCGGCGACTTCCAGCTGGCCAATGCGCTCGTATCAGCCGGTCTGGCGCTGTCGACCGGGGCTGAGACGAAGGCCGTGTTCAAGGCGCTGGAGACCCTGACGGGCGCTTCGGGGCGTCTCGAACTCGTCGGCCATACGAAGGATGGCGCGCTCGCCTATGTCGACTATGCCCATAAGCCGGATGCCTTGGAAAAGGTGCTGACGGCGGTCAGGCCGTTCACCAGCGGCCGCGTCATGGTCGTGTTCGGCTGCGGCGGCGACCGCGACAAGGGCAAGCGGCCGATCATGGGCGAGATCGCCACGCGGCTGGCCGACGTCGTTGTCGTGACCGACGACAATCCGCGCTCGGAAGTGCCGGAGGCGATCCGTTCGGAAATCATGGCTGCGGCGCCGGGGGCGATTGAGATCGGGGACAGGGCCAAGGCCATCAGGCATGCAGTCGGCATGCTGGCGTCGGGGGATACGCTGATCGTTGCCGGCAAGGGACATGAGGAAGGCCAGACGGTCGGGACGACCGTGCTGCCGTTCTCGGACCATGTGGAACTGCGCAAGGCGCTGGAGGAGCGGGTATCTTGAGCATTCTTTGGACATCTGAGGAAATGACGGCCGTCATGGACGGTCGTCCGGTCGGGGCACTGCCGGAAGGCATTACCGGCATTTCGATCGACAGCCGTTCCATCGGTGCGGGCGAGGCGTTCTTCGCCATCAAGGGTGACCGTGTCGACGGGCATGACTATGCGAGCATCGCAGTCGCCAACGGTGCGGCGCTGATCGTCGTTGCCGAAGGAAAGCTGCCGGCGATGGGACGGCTGACCGTGCCGATGATCGTGGTCGAGGATGTGCTCGTGGCTCTCGGCAAGCTGGCGGTGGCTGCTCGCGCGCGCAGCAACGCCCGGATCGTTGCGGTGACCGGATCGGTTGGCAAGACGACGACGAAGGAAATGCTGCGCCAGGTGCTGGCGCCTTCAGGCAAGGTGCATGCCGCCGTTGCCTCGTTCAACAATCACTGGGGCGTGCCGCTGACGCTTGCGCGCATGCCGGCGGATGTCGATTACGGCGTGTTCGAGATCGGCATGAATCATGCCGGAGAGATCACGCCGCTCGTTCAGATGGTGCAGCCGCATGTGGCGATCATCACCACGATTGCCGCCGCCCATCTCGGTCATTTCAAGGACCTGGAAGAGATCGCCGCCGCCAAGGCCGAGATTTTCGATGGTCTCGTCGAGGGCGGTGCCGCGATCCTCAACCGTGACATCAAGCAGTTCGAGTTTCTGGAAGAACGCGCGCAGGAAGCGGGTGTCAAAAAAATCTACACGTTCGGCCAGCACGCCAAGGCGGATTTCCGGCTTGCGGATTTCGAGGGTGACGCGGAGAGCTCGACCATCTGGGCGGTTCTCAACGGCGAGACCCGCGAAGTCAGGATCGGGTCGCCCGGCCGCCATATCGCGGAGAACGCCATGGCAGCGCTCGGGACATGCCTGCTGGTCGGTGCCAATATGGATCTCGCCGCCGAGGCGCTTTCCGGATTGAAGCCGGTCAAGGGCAGGGGCGAGCGCCATCGTCTGGGCATCGGCGAGGGCCACCTGACCCTGATCGACGAAAGCTACAATGCCAACCCGGCCTCGATGCGTGCCGCTATTGCACTGCTTGCCTCGGCCACACCGGAACTAACTGGACGGCGGATCGCCGTGCTCGGCGACATGCTGGAAATGGGCGAGTTTTCTGCCGAGGTGCATGAGGAGCTGGCCGGCGCACTGCTGGCAGCGGGCATCGAGCATGTCTGGCTTGCCGGCGCGGAAATGGCCGTGCTGCGGGATGCTTTGCCCGACAGCGTGCAGGTCGAGTATCGCGAACAGACCGCGGAACTGGTCGACTATGCCGTCCGCTCAGTGAAGCCCGGCGATGTGGTGATGGTGAAATCGTCCCTCGGTCTCGGCTTCGGCAAGATCGTAGCGGCCCTGCTTGACAACTATCCGGCATTCTCCGACACGGACCACCAACTTTGAATTTTAGAAGCGGCTTCGGGAAAGGGCCTTCATGCTGATCTGGCTTGTCGAACTATCGGACGAATTGCAATTCTTCAATTTGTTCCGGTACATCACCTTTCGGACCGGCGCCGCCCTGTTCACCTCCGCCCTGATCGTCTTCCTCTTCGGTCCCAGGATGATCGATCTCGCTGCGTGTGCGTCAGGGCAAGGGTCAGCCGATCCGCGCAGACGGGCCGCAGACCCATTTCAAGAAGGCCGGTACGCCGACCATGGGCGGGTTGATGATCCTCGCCGGCATCGTCGGCGGCTCGCTGCTCTGGGCCGACCTTTCCAACGTCTACGTCGTGGCGACGCTGCTGGTGACGCTCGGTTTCGGTGCGATCGGCTTCTATGACGACTATCTCAAGGTGACGAAACAGTCCGACAAAGGCTTTTCCGGCAAGGCGCGTCTCGGCATCGAGTTCGTCATTGCCGGCATTGCAGTCTTCTTCATGATGCGCATGGCCATGCATGCGCAGACGTCCAATCCGGCGCTCGCGACCTCGATTGCCTTTCCCTTCGTCAAGGAATTCGTCGTCAATATCGGCTTCTTCTTCATCTTGTTCGGCGGTTTCGTCATCGTCGCGGCCGGCAATGCGGTGAACCTGACGGATGGTCTCGATGGTCTCGCCATCGTGCCGGTAATGATCGCGGCCGCCTCCTTCGGCATCATCGCCTATCTCGCCGGCAACGCCGTCTTTGCCAATTACCTGCAGATCAATTTCGTGCCCGGCACCGGTGAACTTGCCGTCATTCTGGGTGCCGTGATCGGGGCAGGCCTCGGCTTCCTCTGGTTCAACGCGCCGCCGGCGGCAATCTTCATGGGCGATACGGGGTCTCTGGCGCTCGGCGGCCTGATCGGTTCGGTTGCCGTTGCCACCAAGCACGAGATCGTCATGGCGATCATCGGCGGCCTGTTCGTCATGGAAACGCTGTCGGTGATCATCCAGGTCGGTTTCTTCAAGATGACCGGCAAGCGGGTGTTCCTGATGGCGCCGATCCACCATCATTTCGAAAAGCTCGGGTGGAGCGAAAGCCAGGTCGTGGTCCGCTTCTGGATCATCGCCGTCGGCCTTGCCATGCTCGGCCTTTCGACGCTCAAGCTGCGGTAGGAACGCGATGATCCCGGTCACGACCTTCAAGGGAAAAGATGTCGCGCTGTTCGGCCTCGGCGGCTCGGGGCTGGCGACCGCGCAGGCGCTGGTCGCCGGTGGCGCGAACGTTACCGCCTGGGACGACAATCCCGACAGCGTGACCAAGGCATCCGAGGCCGGCGTTACCGTTTCCGACCTGCGCTCGATCGACTGGTCGAAACAGGCCGCCTTCGTTCTTTCCCCGGCGTGCCGCTGACCCATCCGAAGCCGCACTGGACAGTCGATCTGGCCAAGGCTGCCGGTGTCGAGATCATCGGCGATGTCGAGCTTTTCGTGCGCGAGCGCCGCGCCCATGCGCCCGATTGCCCGTTCATCGCGATCACCGGCACCAATGGCAAGTCGACGACGACGGCGCTGATCGCTCATATCCTGCGCGAAAGCGGCCGGGATACCCAGCTTGGCGGTAATATCGGCACGGCGGTGCTGACGCTCGACGAGCCGAAAGATGGACGCTTCTATGTCGTCGAATGCTCGTCCTACCAGATCGATCTGGCACCGACGCTCAATCCAACGGCCGGCATCCTGCTCAACCTGACGCCCGATCATCTCGATCGTCACGGCACGATGCAGCATTATGCCGATATCAAGGAACGGCTGGTCGCCGGCAGCCGCACGGCCGTCATCGGCATCGACGACAGCTATTGTGCCCTGATCGCCGACCGCGTCGAGCGGGCCGGCGTGACGGTCGAGAGAATTTCGAAGCGCAGCCCCGTCGCCAATGGCATCTATGCGGATGGCATGAAGCTGATGCGGGCAAGCGTCGGCGCAGCGAGCGAGATCGCCGATCTCGACGGTATCCAGACGCTGAAGGGCGCTCATAATGCGCAGAACGCTGCGGCGGCCGTTGCGGCCTGCCTGGCGGTCGGGCTTGCCGCCGATGAAATCCGTTCCGGCCTGAAATCCTTCCCGGGGCTGAAGCATCGCATGCAACCCGTTGGACGCCGCAGTCAGGTGGTGTTCGTCAACGATTCCAAGGCCACCAATGCAGAGGCTGCGGCTCCCGCACTTTCGAGCTATGAGCGGATCTACTGGATCGCCGGCGGTCTTCCCAAGGAAGGCGGCATCGCAAGCCTCGCACCACTTTTCCCGCGTATCGTCAAAGCCTATCTGATTGGAGAGGCCGCGCCGGCATTTGCGGCCACCCTTGGCGATGGTGTGCGATACGAGATCTCAGGGACCCTGGATCAGGCCGTCGCCCACGCTGCCGCAGACGCCGAAAGCGATGCAGTCGCATCGGCCGTTATGCTTTCGCCGGCATGTGCAAGCTTCGATCAGTTCAAGAATTTCGAGGTCCGCGGGGATGCCTTCGTGCAGCTCGTGGCCGGCTTGCAGGACGTGACGATGCTGGTCGAGACCGGAAAGAGGAGCTAAACGATGGTAAGCCGCGCAGACCGAGGGCCGCTCGCAGACTGGTTCTGGACGATTGACCGCTTCTTCCTTGCGGCCTTTATCCTCTTGATGGGGATCGGCTTCATGCTGTCCTTTGCCGCGTCTCCCGCGGTGGCGGAACGCATCGGCCTCAACAGCTTCCACTTCGTCGAGCGCCACGCGATGTTCATCATCCCGTCGCTCGTCGTGATGATCGGCTTGTCCTTCCTGACGCCGCGGCAGGTGCGCCGGACCGCGATCATCCTTCTCGCCGTCTCGCTGGCGATGATGGTCCTGGCGCTGTTTATCGGCGTCGAGGTGAAGGGTGCACGGCGCTGGATCGGCGTCGGCGCCTTCTCCATCCAACCGTCCGAATTCATGAAGCCGGCCTTCGTGGTCGTCTGCGCCTGGCTGTTCTCCGAACATGCGCGCCAGCCGGAAATTCCCGGCAATCTCTTCGCCATCATCCTGTTCGGCATCGTGGCGGCATTGCTCGTCGCCCAGCCCGACCTTGGCCAGACCATTCTCACCAGCGTCGTCTGGGGCGGCATGTTCTTCATGGCCGGCATGCCGTGGCTGTGGATCGTGCTGCTCGGCGGTTTTGGCGCGGGCGGCCTTGTGGCGGCCTATTACATGCTGCCGCACGTCACGGCACGCTTCGACAAGTTTTTGACCGGTGAGGGTGACCGTTTCCAGATCGAGACTGCCCATGAGGCGATCGTGCGCGGCGGCTGGTTCGGCCAGGGGCCGGGCGAGGGCATGGTGAAGCGCATCCTGCCGGACAGCCATACCGATTTCATCTTCTCGGTTGCAGCGGAAGAATTCGGCATCATATTCTGCATGGCGCTAGTACTGATCTTCGCCTTCATCGTGCTTCGCGGACTCAACCACGCCTTCAAGGAGCGCAACGACTTCAACCGTTTTGCCGTCGCGGGCCTCGTCCTGCAGATCGGCATACAGTCGATGATCAATATCGGCGTCAATCTCGAACTGATGCCCGCCAAGGGCATGACGCTACCGCTGATTTCCTATGGTGGTTCATCACAGATCGCGATCTGCATCACGGCCGGATTCATCCTGGCGCTGACCCGCCACCGGCCCGAAAAGCGGGCACAGGAGCGCAGCCTGTTCCGGCACGCCCATGGTGTTCCGGCGGAGTAAGATGGAATGAGCAAGGGTACGATCGTTCTGGCCGCCGGGGGAACCGGTGGCCATCTGTTTCCAGCCGAAGCGCTTGGCCATGAGCTGAGGCGCCGCGGCTTTTCCGTGCATCTGGTGACGGACAGCCGGGCGGAACGGTTCGCCGGCAAGTTTCCGGCCGACGAAATCCATGTCGTGCCGTCGGCGACGTTTGCGTCGAAGAACCCGATCGCGATGGCCAAGACCGCGTGGAAGCTGTGGGTGGGGCTGCGTTCGGCGCGCCGGCTGCTGACGCGGCTTCGGCCGCTCGCCGTCGTCGGTTTCGGTGGCTACCCGACCGTGCCGCCGCTGATGGCTTCGACGGGGCTCGGCATTCCGACGCTGATCCACGAGCAGAATGCCGTGATGGGCCGCGCCAACAAGGCGCTCGCCAGGCGCGTCCAGGCGATTGCCGGCGGGTTCCTGCCGGAAGGCCGTGGCGAATATGCAGGCAAGACGGTGGTGACGGGTAATCCTGTCAGGCCGCCTGTGCTCGATGCGGCGAAGATCGCTTATGTGGCCTCGCGCGGGCAGGAGCCGTTCAAGCTCGTCGTCTTCGGCGGCAGCCAGGGGGCACAGTTCTTTTCCTCGGCTGTGCCGACGGCGCTCAGCCTTCTCGAACCCGGCCAGCGCGAACGCCTGGTCGTGACGCAGCAGGCGCGGCCGGAAGACAGGGACCGTGTCACGTCCTGCTTTGCCAAGCTGAAGTCCCCGGCCGATATCGCGCCTTTCTTCACCAACATGGCCGACAGGCTGGCGGAGGCGCATCTCGTCATCTGCCGCTCGGGTGCCTCGACGGTGAGCGAGCTTGCGGTGATCGGCCGGCCGTCGATCCTCGTGCCATACCCTTACGCGCTCGACCATGACCAGGCGGCCAATGCGGCGGCGCTGGTTGCGGAAGGCGGAGCGCAGGTGGTGCCGCAATCGGAACTTTCGCCGGAAAAACTGTCGGGAATGATCGCGGCGGCGATGAACGAGCCGGATCGGCTGGAAGCCATGGCGGCTGCCGCCAAGAAGGCCGGCAAGCCGGATGCGACGGAAAGACTGGCGGATCTCGTGACGGCGGTTGCCGAAAAGCGGCCGATCGCCGAATACAAGAAGAATAATATGAGTGGAGTTCAGGCATGAAGATGCCCAAGGCCATCGGCCTCGTACATTTCATCGGTATCGGCGGTATCGGCATGAGCGGCATTGCCGAAGTGCTGCACAATCTAGGTCATCGCGTCCAGGGTTCCGACCAGTCGGACAGCGCCAATGTGCAGCGCCTGCGCGACAAGGGCATCGAGGTTTTCGTCGGTCATCAGGCCGAGAATCTCGGTGACGCCGAAGTGGTGGTCGTCTCGACCGCGATCAAGAAGAGCAATCCGGAACTGATCGCCGCGCGTGAAAAATCGCTGCCGATCGTGCGCCGCGCCGAAATGCTGGCCGAGCTGATGCGCTTCCGCAATGCGATCGCGATCGGCGGCACGCATGGCAAGACGACGACGACGTCGATGGTCGCGACGCTTTTGAAGCCGGCAATCTCGACCCGACGGTCATCAATGGCGGCATCATCAATGCCTATGGCACTAATGCCCGCATGGGCGAGGGCGAGTGGATGGTGGTGGAGGCCGACGAATCGGACGGCACCTTCCTGAAACTGCCTGCCGAAGTGGCGGTCGTGACCAATATCGACCCGGAACATCTCGACCACTACGGCAATTTCGATGCGGTGCGGGCTGCCTTCCGGCAGTTCGTCGAGAACGTGCCGTTCTACGGTTTCGGCGTTTTATGCATCGATCATCCGGAAGTGCAGGCGTTGGTCGGCAAGATCGAGGACCGCAAGATCGTCACCTATGGGGAAAACCCACAGGCCGATGCTCGCTTTTCCAACATCCGCATGGACGGGACGAAGGCGACTTTCGACGTGGAAATCCGCCGTCGGCGCACCGGCCGCGTGTTCTCGTTCAAGGATCTGACGCTGCCGATGCCCGGCCGTCACAACATTTCCAATGCGACCGCGGCGATTGCGGTCGCCAATCGTCTGGGCATTTCCGAGGACGATATCCGCAAGGGGCTCGCGGCCTTCGGTGGCGTCAAGCGCCGCTTCACGCTGACCGGAACCTGGAACGGCGTTCAGGTGTTCGACGACTACGGACACCACCCGGTCGAGATCAAGGCGGTGCTGAGAGCTGCGCGCGAGGCCTGCAAGGGCCGCATCATCGCGGTTCATCAGCCGCATCGCTATTCGCGCCTGGCGAGCCTGTTCGAGGATTTCGCGACCTGCTTCAACGACGCGGACAGCATTATCCTTGCGCCGGTCTATGCGGCGGGCGAAGATCCGATCGAGGGCGTGAATTCCGAAGCGTTGGTTTCGCGCATCCGCGCCGGAGGTCATCGCGACGCGCGCTACATGACGACGCCTGCAGAATTGGCCCCCATCGTTTCAGGCATTGCGAAACCGGGTGATTTCGTGGTTCTTCTGGGGGCTGGCAATATCACGCAATGGGCGGCGGTCTTGCCGAAGGAATTGGAAAGCATATCGGGAACGTGAGAATGAAGCAGGTGAATGGGGATAAGCTGCTGGCCTCGCTCGGGGATGGGGTCAAGGAACTGCGCGGCCGTCTGACGCCGGATGCGCCGATGGATCGCGTCACGTGGTTCCAGGCCGGCGGTCTGGCCGAACTGATGTTCCAGCCGCATGACATCGACGATCTGGTGACATTTTTGAAATTGCTGCCGGAAGAGGTGCCGCTGACGGTGGTCGGCGTGGGTTCGAACCTTTTGGTGCGCGATGGCGGCATCCCGGGCGTCGTCGTGCGTCTTTCCGCCAAAGGGTTCGGTCAGGTGGATCTGATCGGCGACAACCGCATCCGTGCGGGCGCCATCTGCCCGGACAAGCATATTGCGGCCATGGCGATGGACAACGGGATCGGCGGGTTCGCCTTCTATTACGGCATTCCCGGCTCGATCGGCGGTGCGCTGCGGATGAACGCGGGTGCCAATGGCGGCGAGACGGCGGAGCGGCTGGTCGAGGTGCATGCCGTCGATCGCCAGGGCAACCAGCATGTGCTGAGCAAGGCCGACATGGGCTACAGCTACCGCCATTCGTCGGCGGCCAAGGATCTGATCTTCACCCACGCTGTCTTCGAGGGCTATCCGGAAGACAGGGCGAAGATCCGTGCCGATATGGACGCCGTGCGCCAGCATCGCGAGACGGTGCAGCCGGTGAAGGAAAAGACCGGCGGTTCGACCTTCAAGAACCCGCCCGGCCATTCCGCCTGGAAGGTGATCGACGATGCAGGTTGCCGCGGCCTGATGAACGGCGGCGCGCAGATGTCGTCGCTTCACTGCAACTTCATGATCAATATCGGCCATGCGACCGGCTACGATCTCGAATATCTCGGCGAGATGGTGCGCCAGCGCGTATTCGAGGATTCGGGCGTCAAGCTGGAATGGGAGATCAAGCGGCTCGGTATATTCATGCCGGGACGGGAAGTGAAGCCGTTCCAGGGGGCGACTACGGAGTGATGAGCGAAGCCGAATTTTCCAGAGAGGATCGAATTCGGCTTGTTCTGATCAATAACGAGCGGCGAAAGCTTCTGGCTGGCGCTCTCGATCGTTTGTCGACCGCTTTCATCGCTGTGGGCGTTCTCGGGCAGGTTCTTTCTCTCAGTCCATCCTCTGCTAGCCTGAATTCGGCGACGATCATGCTGGGTTGGATTTTTGGCGCTGTCATACTACATTGGATGGCACAACGCGTCCTTGGAGGACTGAAGGCATGAGCTCGCAGGAATTCTTTTGGTACGTATTCCCGTGGATCGTTTCCGCGTTTGGCGGTGCGTGGCTCGTCTACGACTATTATAAAAATCCCCACCATCGCTGATGGCGTCAGTTTGGGGTTGAACATAAAAAAAGCCCGCGAGGCCAATGGCTTCGCGGGCTTTTCTTATGACTTGATTCCGGCTGGGATCAGACCTCGTCCTTGCCCGACAGGAAGATGCAGGCGAGTGTGACGAGGGCGGCTACGAAGAGGTAGTAGCCGACATAGGTCATGCCGTAATTCGCCTGCAGGTAGGTGGCGATGTAAGGGGCCAGCGACGCGCCGAAGATACCGGCGAAGTTGAAGGTGATCGACGAGCCCGTGTAACGCACGGAGGTCGGGAACAGGGCGGCAAGCGCCGTGCCGATCAGGCCGTAGGTCATGCCCATCAGCACCATGGCGAGCACCACGAACAGGAAGATCATGCCTTCGCCGTTGGTCATCAGGTAGGGAAGGAAGAAGGAGAATGCGGCGATCAGCGCGGTCGTGACGATCAGCATTTCCCGGCGGCCGTATTTTTCGGCCAGCTTGCCGATGACCACGATGAAGATGCCGAAGACGACGGAGCCGAGGAGCTGCACTTCCAGCGCATCCAGGAACGGCATCTTCAGGACCTTGACGTTGTAGGACAGAAGATAGGCCGAGCCGATGTAGAACAGCACGAATGTGGCGAGCGCCACGAAGGTGCCGAGCACGAGGCTGCGCTTGTGCTTGCGGAACAGTTCGGCAACCGGAACTTCGACGCGCTCATGGCTGTCGATGGCCTTCTGGAAGGCCGGGGTTTCGGTGATCGAGAGGCGGACCCAGAGGCCGATGGCGATCAGCGCGATCGAGGCGATGAACGGCACGCGCCATCCCCAGGAGAGAAGAGCTTCCTGGGACATGAAGTGCAGGAGTATCCAGAAGACGCCGGAGGAGAGGAACAGGCCGAGCGGTGCGCCGAGCTGCGGGAACATGCCGTACCAGCTCTTCTTGCCCGGAGGTGCGTTCTCGGTTGCCAGCAGAACCGCGCCGCCCCATTCGCCGCCGAGGCCGAAGCCCTGGCCGAAACGGCAAAGCGCCAGAAGCAGCGGTGCGAGAACGCCGATCTGCTCATAGGTCGGCAGGAGGCCGATCACGACCGTGGAAATACCCATGGTCAGAAGGGCTGCGACGAGCGTCGTCTTACGGCCGATACGGTCACCGTAGTGGCCGAACACGATGGCACCGAGCGGACGGGCGAAGAAGGCGATAGAGAAGGTCGCGAAAGAAGCCAGAAGCGCGCTTGTCGGATCCGAACCCGGGAAGAACAGGGTCGGGAACACCAGGACGGCTGCGGTGGCGTAAACGTAGAAATCGAAGAATTCGATCGTCGTGCCGACCACGCTGGCCGTCAGGACTTGTGCAGGCGAGTTCGTTGCAACAGGCGCTAACGGCTCAGCAGACGGCGAAGCGGACTGCGTCGCGTTTGTCATACTGATTCCAATTCAGAAAATGAGTGTCCAATAGGCTCTTGGGAGGGCCGCGTCGGGCAGTATCGTAATTTTATGGCCGCGAAAACCCTGTTTCGGGTAACAAATGCAAAATAATCGACGATTTCGCAGAATCAAAGAATCGGCGAGTCGGACAACAGATTCTGCCGGCGCCTACGCTTAATCAGTCTTCTTGATAAATGACGTTAACCATTTCGCGACGAAAATTATCGTTTTAAGTCAGTGCTTTGGCTTGTCTCGTTAAGCAAAGTAAACGATTTGTTAACCATTTTGCTGCACCAATAGCGAACAGGTTTTGAAGGAGTCGCAGGGCGCAAGGTTGGCGCAAGTGCGATCACCCAGAGTAGGACTATTTTTCAAGGAGTGGTGGATGAGTGGCAAGCACGTGGCTGTTTTGATGGGAGGATTTTCTTCCGAGCGGCCTGTCAGCCTGTCGTCCGGTACGGCGTGCGCTGAGGCGCTGGAAGGCGAAGGCTATCGCGTGACCCGTGTGGATGTGGGTCGTGATGTTGCTGCCGTTCTTTCAGATCTGCGCCCAGACGTTGCCTTCAATGCACTTCACGGACCGTTTGGTGAAGACGGCACCATTCAGGGTGTCCTCGAATATCTCGAAATTCCCTACACGCATTCCGGCGTACTGGCGTCTGCGCTTGCCATGGACAAGGGCCAGGCGAAGCACGTCGCCAAGGCTGCCGGCATTCCTGTGGCCGAGGCTTTGGTCATGGATCGCCACGAGTTCAAGTCTGTTCATCCGATGCCGGCGCCATATGTGGTGAAGCCGGTCAAGGAGGGCTCGTCCTTTGGCGTCGTCATCGTCGGCGAAGACCAGTCGCATCCGCCGCAGATCATCACGTCTTCCGAATGGCGCTACGGCGATCAGGTGATGGTCGAGCGTTATATCCACGGTCGCGAATTGACCTGCGGTGTGATGGCCGGCAAGGCGCTTGGGGTGACCGAGGTCATTCCGACGGGGCCCGGCTTCTACGACTACGATGCCAAGTACGCGGCGGGTGGCTCCAGGCATGTCATCCCGGCACAGATTTCACCGAATATTTACCAAAAAATACAAGAATTGGCGGTCAAGGCGCACGACGCGATCGGCTGCCGTGGCGTGAGTCGCTCGGATTTCCGTTTTGACGACCGCTTCTCGGAAGACGGCGAACTCATCTGGCTGGAGGTCAATACCCAGCCTGGAATGACGCCAACGTCGCTCGTGCCCGAAATGGCGGTTCACGCAGGATATTCCTTCGGTGAGCTGGTTCGCTGGATGGTGGAGGACGCGTCGTGTCTGCGTTGATCGGGAAAATCACGGGTGGCTCTGATCGCCGTTCCGGCGCCGCTATCGGCGATGAACGCCGCGTTCTGCCACGCCCCCTGCGACGGGTCGTCCGCTTCGCGGTCAGCCTCGCGACAGGCCGTATCGATATTCCGCGCCATACCGGTACCTTTGCGACCTTCGGCTTCTTTGCCGCCGTCGGTCTCTACGGCATGTCGCTCGGCGGTCATGGTCATGAGGTTGCCCAGGCGACGACGGCTGCCGTCGGTTTTGCGATCGAGGACGTTCGCGTCTCCGGCAACGACCAGACGTCGGAAATCGACATCCTGCAGCTGCTTGGTCTCGACGGCACGACGTCGCTCGTCGCCCTCGACGTGGATGCCGCCCGCCGCAAGCTCTCGGAACTGCCGTGGGTCGAATATGCGGAAGTGCGCAAGGTCTACCCGCGCACGATCGAGGTCATGCTGAAGGAGCGCGCCGCTTTCGCGATCTGGCAGCACGGCTCGGAGCTTTCGCTGATCGAGAAGAACGGTTCGGTGATCGCGCCGCTGAAGGACAACAAGTTCGCCTCGCTGCCGCTTTTCGTCGGACGTGATGCGGAGAAGACGGCGGCACAGCTTGCCGAAGAGATGAACGGCTGGCCTGAACTGGCGAGCCGGGTTCGTGCCTATGTGCGGGTGTCAAGCCGCCGCTGGGACCTGCATCTCGACAACGGCATCGTCCTGAAGCTGCCGGAAGAAGGAATTTCCAAGGCGCTGGCGCTCGTCGCTCGCCTGGAAAAAGAAGAGCGCGTTCTGGAGCGGGATATCGCCGCCGTGGACCTGCGCCTCAACGACAGAACCACGATCCAGCTGACCAGCGCTGCTGCAGAGCGGCGCCAGGAAGCAGTCGAAGAGCGGACCAAGGCATTGAAGAAGGCAGGGCAGTCGTGAGCGTATTTGGTTCCTCCCATTTCGGTTTGCCGCGGATGAAGCCGCTTTCGTCCAAGCGCAGCCACGTCGTCTCGGTGCTCGACATCGGCTCGACGAAGGTCGTCTGCATGATCGCCCGCCTGACCCCGCGTCAGGAAAGCCAGATCCTGCCGGGCCGCACGCACCATATCGAGATCATCGGCATCGGCCACCAGCGTTCGCGCGGCGTGAAATCCGGTGTCATCGCCGATCTCGACGCAGCGGAAAGCGTCGTACGCCTCGCCGTCGATGCGGCCGAGCGCATGGCTGGCCTCACCGTCGACAGCCTGATCGTCAACGTTTCCGCGGGCCGCCTTGCCAGCGACGTCTATACCGCGACCATCGATCTCGGTGGCCAGGAAGTCGAAACCACGGACCTGCGCCGCGTTCTCGTCGCCGCCAGCCAGCAGTCGCAGCGCCAGGATCGTGCGATCCTGCATTCACTGCCGACGGGCTTCTCGCTCGATGGCGAGCGCGGCATCCGCGACCCGCTGTCCATGTATGGTGACGAACTCGGCGTCGACATGCATGTCGTCACCTCGGAGCGCGTGACGCTGAAGAACCTCGAGCTTTGCGTCAACCGTGCGCATCTCTCGGTCGAAGGCATCGTTGCCACGCCCTACGCAAGCGGCCTTGCGGCCCTGGTCGACGACGAAGTCGAACTCGGCTGTGCTGCGATCGACATGGGTGGCGGCACCACGACGATCTCCGTCTTCTGCGAAGGCAAGCTCGTTCATACGGACGCGATCAGCCTCGGCGGCCATCACGTCACCACCGACCTTGCACGCGGCCTATCCACCCGCATCGAAGATGCAGAGCGGATGAAGGTGGTTCACGGTTCGGCTCTGGCCAACGGCGCCGACGAGCGCGACGTGATCTCGGTTCCGCCGATCGGCGAAGACGATCGCGACCAGCCGACCCAGGTGCCGCGTTCGCTCATTACCCGGATCGTCAGCGCCCGCATCGAGGAGACGCTCGAACTGATCCGTGACCGCATCCAGCGCTCGGGTTTCAGCCCGATCGTCGGCAAGCGGGTCGTGCTCACCGGCGGCGCAAGCCAGCTGACGGGCCTGCCGGAAACCGCGCGGCGCATCCTCGCCCGCAACGTACAGAATCGGGCGCCCGATGGGCGTCTCGGGTCTGCCGACCGCTGCCAAGGGGCCGGCTTTCTCCACTGCTGTCGGCCTGATCATCTACCCGCAGGTCGCGGACATGGAGACACACGCTTCCCAGGGCGGCCTGATCGCCTCCCTCGGCAATGGAAACGGCAGGCTGGCCCGCGTTGGCCAGTGGCTCAAAGAGAGTTTTTGACGGGGAGTCAGCCCTCCCTTGTCAGAGTGACATAGAAATGAATTTGGCCAGCTCGGCGATGCGGCCAGGAGAAGAAGGAAAGGTACAATGACGATCAAGCTCGCAAAGCCTGATATTACCGAGCTGAAGCCTCGGATCACCGTATTTGGCGTCGGCGGTGGCGGCGGTAACGCTGTCAACAACATGATCACGGCCGGTCTCGAAGGCGTCGATTTCGTCGTTGCCAATACCGATGCCCAGGCACTGACCATGACCAAGTCCTCGCGCATCATCCAGATGGGCGTGCAGGTCACCGAGGGTCTCGGCGCCGGTTCGCAGCCGGAAGTCGGCCGCGCGGCCGCTGAAGAGTGCCTCGATGAAATCATCGACCATCTGAACGGCACGCATATGTGCTTCGTCACCGCCGGCATGGGCGGCGGCACCGGCACGGGTGCAGCTCCCGTCGTTGCACAGGCAGCCCGCAACAAGGGCATCCTGACGGTCGGCGTCGTTACCAAGCCGTTCCACTTCGAAGGCGCGCGTCGCATGCGTCTCGCCGAACAGGGCATCGAGGAACTGCAGAAGTCGGTCGACACCCTCATCGTTATCCCGAACCAGAACCTGTTCCGTATCGCCAATGACAAGACGACCTTCGCGGACGCCTTCGCCATGGCCGACCAGGTTCTCTACTCGGGTGTTGCCTGCATCACCGACCTGATGGTCAAGGAAGGCCTGATCAACCTCGACTTCGCCGACGTTCGCTCGGTGATGCGCGAGATGGGCCGTGCGATGATGGGTACCGGCGAAGCGTCCGGCCAGGGCCGCGCTATGCAGGCTGCCGAAGCTGCAATTGCCAACCCGCTGCTCGACGAAACCTCGATGAAGGGCGCCCAGGGCCTGCTGATCTCCATCACCGGCGGTCGCGACCTGACCCTGTTCGAAGTCGACGAAGCTGCGACCCGCATCCGCGAAGAAGTCGATCCGGACGCCAACATCATCCTCGGCGCGACCTTCGACGAAGCGCTCGAAGGCCTGATCCGCGTGTCCGTCGTTGCCACCGGCATCGACCGCGCTCACGGTGAAGTCGACCTGCGTGCCGCTGAAATGCGCGCTGCCCAGAAGCCGATTATCCGTCCTTCGGCGGCCGTTGCTCCGGCTCCGGCCGCACAGCAGCCTGCGATAATGCAGGCCCCCAGGCAGCTCAGGCTGCCAAGCCGGTCGATCCGATCGCAGACACCATCCGCCAGGCCGAAGCCGAAATGGAACAGGTTCTTGCAATCCCGACGCCTGCTCCGCAGCCGGTCGCCCCGCAGCCGCAGGACGATTTCCGCCCGCAGAGCCGTCTCTTCGCAGCCGCTCCGACCGAAGCTCCGGCTCCGGTCATGGCTCGTCCGGCCCAGCCTGCTCCGCAGCCGGCACCGGTTCAGCACCAGCCCGCTCCGGCGCCGGTCATGAGCCAGCCTGCACCGCGGCTCGCCCAGCCGGCTTACCAGGAGCCGGTCATGGAACCGGTCCGCATGCCGAAGGTCGAAGACTTTCCGCCGGTCGTGAAGGCCGAGATGGAACATCGCACGCAGCCGGTACAGCACGTACAGGAAGAGCGTGGTCCGATGGGTCTCCTGAAGCGGATCACCAACTCGCTTGGTCGCCGTGAGGAAGAAGAGCATGTCCAGGCTGACATGACTTCGTCCGCCCCGGCTCCGCAGCAGCGTCGTCCGCTGTCTCCGGAAGCGAGCCTCTATGCTCCGCGTCGCGGCAATCTCGACGATCACGGCCGCGCCGTTCCGCAGTCGCATCACGAAGACGACCAGCTGGAAATTCCGGCCTTCCTGCGCCGCCAGTCGAACTAAGTTAACGGCCGACAACAAAGTTGAAAGGGCCCGGATCATCCGATCCGGGCCCTTATTCGTTTGTTATGTACGCGTATATGAGCGGCGGCCTAAAATGTAGTTTTCCAGCAGTGGCTTAGCGGCCAGAGCAGGGGCGCATGCAATGGTACGCAAAGAATGTCGTGGAACCGTAACAATCCGAAACGAACAGTGATTTGGAAAGCGACCGGTCGGTGCGTATTTAGAACGCTGAGAGTGCTGGAACATTTGATTCATATCCCTCCAGCTAAGACTACGGATCCGCAGGATGCGGAGACGACGATAAGAAGAAGGCATATGTAATGACTATTGGATTGCTCGGGTTTCAGGCAACGATCGCTGCTCCGGTTACGTTGAGCGGCATCGGCGTGCATTCTGGAGCTCCGGTCTCCATCACGTTCCAGCCGGCTGAAGCCGGCACGGGCATCGTTTTCAGCCGCAACCTCGAAGACGGCACGTC
Source organism: Terrirhizobium terrae (assembly GCF_030323265.1). Classification (GTDB taxonomy): domain Bacteria; phylum Pseudomonadota; class Alphaproteobacteria; order Rhizobiales; family Rhizobiaceae; genus Neorhizobium. The sequence continues at coordinate 3,951,915 of NZ_CP104992.1, read as the reverse complement.
GGTCGAATACCGCGCCGTTTCCTCGCAGGTCGGCCCGACGGATCTCTGCACGGTTCTCGGCGTCTCGCCGGCCAAGTGGGTCGCGACGATCGAGCACGTCATGGCGGCGCTCTATGCGATGGGCATCGACAATGTCGTCGTCGAAGTCGACGGTGCCGAAATGCCGATCATGGACGGCAGCTCCTATCCTTTCATCGAGGCGATCGAACAGGTCGGCATCGTCAACCTCGGCATCAAGCGCCGTTACATCCGCGTCGTGAAGCCGGTGCGAGATCGATTCCGGTGCGTCCTGGTCGGAGTTCCGCCCGTATGACGGCACGCGATCTCGAAGTCGAGATCGATTTCGCCTCTTCGCTGATCGGCCGCCAGAGCTGGAAGGGTGACCTGACGGCCGCGACCTTCAAGAGCGAGCTTTCCCGCGCCCGTACCTTCGGCTTCATGCGTGACGTCGAGCGTCTCTGGGCCGCAGGTTATGCGCTCGGTTCCTCGCTGGAAAATTCGGTCGTCATCTCGGATGACGAAACTGTCGTCAACGTCGAAGGCCTGCGCTACGCCAAGGACGAGTTCGTCCGTCACAAGACGCTCGATGCCGTCGGCGATCTGGCGCTTGCCGGTGCGCAGTTCATCGGCTGCTACCGCTCCTATCGCGGCGGTCACAAGATGAATGCCAACGCGCTGAAGGCTCTTTTGAGCGATCCGACGGCCTACGAAGTCGTCGAGGCTCCGACCTCGGTCGGGACACGCGTGCGGGCCGGCGAATTCGTTCCGGTCAGCATTGCAGAATACGCCCCCTGGGCCGGTTGAGTATTATTACCTCCGTCTGACTGGCCGCTTCGAAAGAAGCGGCCTTTTTCTTTGATTTGAGGCAATTAGGCGCAGTCCTTGCCACAAAAATGCATTAATGCCGAACCATTGCGTTGCCCTTACCTTGCTTTTATGGCTAGTACGCCGCGGGGCATGGAAGATTTACGCGGGGACGAGCAGGGACTATCGGATGGCTGATGGAAAGTCTGTAGGAATGCGTAGCTTGACGAGGGCCGGTCTATTGTCGCTTGCTCTCATCGGTATCGGTTTTGGTGTGACGGCATGCCAGTCCGACAAGGACATCGATATCACCAAGCTCGGCTTCGAGAGCAGAATCACCTGAAATGCTCTATAATCAGGGTCTCGCCAACATGAAGGCGGGCAACATGGTTGAAGCCAGCCGCAAGTTCGACAGCATCGAGCGCCAGAACCCGTTCACCGAATGGGGCCGCAAGGCCCTGGTGATGAGCACTTTCGCCAAATACCGGATGGGCCGCAACGATGATGCGATCGCGACCGGCAACCGCTACCTGAACCAGTATCCGCGCAGCCAGGATCTCGGCTTACGTGCAGTATCTGGTGGGGCTGAGCTATTCCAAGCAGGTCGCCGACGTGACCCAGGACCAGAAGGCTGCCCGCAATACGATCGATGCGATGACCAAGGTGGTCAACGACTATCCCGATCTCGGAATATGTCGAGGACGCGCAGGCCAAGATCCGTTTCGCCCGAGACCAGCTTGCCGGCAAGGAAATGCAGATCGGCCGCTATTATCTCGAGCGCAAGGAATATCTTGCCGCCATCCAGCGCTTCCGTACCGTCGTCGAGCAGTATTCCAACACCAACCAGGTCGAGGAAGCGCTGGCGCGCCTGACGGAAACCTATTACCGCATGGGCATTGTGGAAGAGGCGCAGACCGCTGCTGCGGTTCTCGGTCGCAATTATCCCGACAGCCAGTGGTATGACGATTCCTACAAGCTCCTGCAGTCGAGCGGCGTCGAGCCGCGCGAGAACAAGGGCTCGTGGATTTCCCGCGCCGGGGCCAAGCTGATCGGCGCCTGATTAATGCAATTTATCTGCCTGACTTGATGGGCGAGGCCGCATGCTGATCCAGCTTTCGATCCGCGATATCGTTCTGATCGAGAAGCTGGACCTTGCCTTCGAGGCGGGCCTTTCCGTGCTGACCGGCGAGACGGGTGCGGGCAAATCGATCCTTCTCGACAGCCTTTCGCTTGCGCTCGGCGGCCGCGGTGATGGCGGCCTGGTGCGTCATGGCGAGGACAAGGGGCAGGTGACGGCCGTGTTCGATGTGCCGATGAGCCATGCGGCCCGCAAGCTTCTGCGCGACAACGGTATCGACGACGACGGCGACCTGATCTTCCGGCGCATCCAGTCCGCAGATGGGCGTACGCGCGCTTCCATCAATGACCAGCCGGTGAGCGTGCAGCTGATGCGCCAGGCGGGGCAGGTGCTGGTCGAGATCCACGGGCAGCACGACGACCGCGCGCTGATCGATACCGATGCCCACCGCACGCTGCTCGATGCCTTTGCCGGCCTCGGCGACGAGGTGCTTCAGGTGAGCGGGCTCTACAAGTCCTGGCGGGATGCCGATCGGACGCTCAAGACCCACCGCGCCAAGGTGGAGGCCGCTGCCCGCGAGGCGGATTACATCCGCGCTTCGGTCGAAGAACTCGAAGCCCTTTCGCCGCGTGATGGCGAAGAGGACGAGCTCGCCGAACAGCGCTCGAAGATGCAGAAGTCGGAGCGGATAGCCGGTGATATTTCTGAGGCCTCCGAGTTTCTCAACGGCAATGCCTCGCCCGTGCCGCTGATCGCTTCGATGGTGCGCCGGCTGGAGCGCAAGAGCCACGAGGCGCCGGGCCTGCTGGAAGAGACCGTCGAACTGCTGGATCAGGCGCTGAACCATCTATCGAATGCGCAGATGGAAGTGGAAGCGGCGCTACGACGCACCGAGTTCGATCCGCGCGAACTGGAACGCGTCGAGGAGCGACTGTTTGCGCTCCGCGCTGCCGGTCGCAAATATTCGGTTGCCGTCGTCGACCTGCCGGCGCTGGCCGAGAAGATGGTCGCGGATCTCGCTGATCTCGATGCGGGCGAGGAGCGGCTTGCCGAGCTTGAAAAGATCGCCGCTGCGGCGAAGGATGAATTCGATCGTGCTGCGGCGGCTCTCTCCGAAAAGCGCAAAGTCGGCGCTGAAGCACTGGCTGCAGCCGTCATGGCCGAGCTTCCGGCGCTGAAGCTGGAGCGTGCCCGCTTCATGGTCGATGTCACGGCCGATCCTGATTCTGCGGCTGCCGGGGGTATCGATACGGTCGAGTTCCACGTCCAGACCAATCCGGGCACGCGTCCCGGGCCGATCATGAAGGTCGCGTCGGGCGGCGAACTGTCCCGCTTTCTGCTGGCGCTCAAGGTGGCGCTAGCCGATCGCGGTTCGGCTCCGACGCTGGTGTTCGACGAAATCGATACGGGCGTTGGTGGTGCGGTGGCCGATGCGATCGGTCAGCGGCTGAAGCGCCTGTCTGCCAATGTGCAGGTTCTCTCCGTCACCCATGCGCCGCAGGTTGCGGCCCGTGCGGCGACGCATCTGTTGATCTCCAAGGGGCCGGCGAGCGACGGTTCGGAGAAGATCGCCACGCGGGTTGCGACCATGGAGCCCGAACACCGGGCCGAAGAGATTGCCCGCATGCTGTCGGGTGCTTCCGTCACCGACGAGGCGAGGGCGGCTGCGGCAGCATTGTTGTCGGGTAACGGCTGACCAGCCGCATCCCGGGCGGTTTCTCTACTCAGCGGCCTGCGGTAATCTAGCCGGTCCTGCCATACGACGCAGAACCTCATCCTTCCAGACGAAACGATGGATCAGCACCATGGCGATGTGGCCGGCAATCATGGCGAGCAGCGTCCAGGCGAGCGCGCCGTGGAGCAGGTTGGCGGGTGCCACCATCCATTCCACCCGCTCGTTGCCGCGCGGCACGAGCTGGAAGCCGAAAAGGGCGAGACCCCATTCGGAACCGGTGGCGCGCAGGAGTGCCAACGCTGGTATCGCCAGCATCAGCAGATAGAGAAGGGCATGGCCGGCGCGGGCGGCAAGGCCCAAGGCACCCTGTTCATGGGGCGGCCGGTTTCTGAGATTGTAGAAGCCCCAGAGCGCTCTCAGCGCCGCAAGCATGAGGATCGTGGCTCCGAGTTCGCCGTGGGTCATGTTGAGCAGGTCGGTGAGTGCCGATCGTCCGAACAGCCGGTTGATGACGATCCCGGAGAACTGCCAACAGATGATGAAGGCCATGCTCCAGTGGAAGATGCGTGTGACGAGGCCGTAGCGCAGTCCGTTGTCTCTCCAGCGATGCGCCATGCTGTAGCTCTCCTTGCACGTCTTCTGAACCTGAGTGGTTGGTGCAGGTATTACGATGGGGTGCTGTGTCACGTCCAGCGGGTGTCGGCACCGTTTCAGCCGTTGGCGCCCAACATCTTCGTGAGTTTTGAATGACCCTCGAACTGACGCTTCTTCCAATCCTCAAGGATTGCACTAGAAAAGCGGTGAAGATGGAGATTCCCGCATGGCCGCCGATCAGACACCCGTCGAGACACTCAACGAGCAGACCGCAGCCACCGAGCTGGAACGGCTGGCAAAGGAACTGGCGCATCATGACGAGCTGTATCATGCCAAGGATGCGCCCGAGATTTCCGACGCGGATTATGACGCGCTGAAGCGCCGCAACGGCGCGATCGAGGAACGCTTTCCGCAACTGATCCGCGCCGACTCGCCCTCGATCAAGGTGGGAGCTGCGCCGCTCGCCACCTTTGCGCCGATCACCCATTCGCGGCCGATGCTGTCGCTCGACAATACGTTTTCCGACGAGGACGTGCGCGACTTCGTCAATTCCGTCTACCGTTTCCTCGGTCAGTTGCCGGACAATTCGATCGCCTTTACCGCGGAGCCGAAGATCGACGGTCTTTCCATGTCGATCCGTTACGAGGACGGCGTGCTGGTCAATGCCGCGACGCGCGGCGACGGCACGACGGGCGAGAACGTGACCGCCAACGTCAAGACGATCAAGGAGATCCCCAACCGCCTGCCGAAGGGCGTGCCAGCGGTCGTCGAAGTGCGCGGCGAGGTCTATATGGCCAAGAGCGATTTCCTGGCGCTCAATGCCGAGATGGAAGCGCAGGGCAAGCAGCTATACGTCAATCCGCGCAACACCGCGGCCGGATCGCTGCGCCAGCTCGACGCCAAGGTGACGGAGAGCCGCAAGCTCAAATTCTTCGCCTATGCCTGGGGCGAGATTTCCGAGCCGAACGACCTGCCGAAGACGCAATACGAGATGGTGCAGACCTTCAAGGACTGGGGCTTTCCGGTGAACCCGCTGATGAAGCGGCTGAATTCGCTGGAGGACATTCTGGCCCACTATCACGAGATCGGTCTTGCCCGGCCGGATCTCGACTATGATATCGACGGTGTCGTATACAAGGTCGACAGGCTGGACCTGCAGGCGCGGCTCGGTTTCCGCTCGCGCTCGCCGCGTTGGGCGACGGCGCACAAGTTCCCCGCCGAGCAGGCGTTCACGACGGTGGAGAATATCGACATCCAGGTGGGGCGCACCGGTGCGCTGACACCGGTGGCGCGGCTGACGCCGATCACGGTCGGCGGCGTCGTTGTCACCAATGCGACGCTGCACAATGCCGACTATATCGAGGGGATCGGCAATTCCGGCGAGCGCATCCGCGAGGACGACCACGATATCCGCATCGGCGATACTGTGATCGTGCAGCGGGCAGGGGACGTCATTCCGCAGGTGCTGGATGTCGTCATGGAAAAGCGGCCGGCCGATGCGAGGAAATACGAATTCCCGACCAAATGCCCGGTCTGCGGCAGTCATGCGGTGCGGGAGAAGAACGAGAAGACCGGCAAGCTCGATCTCGGTCACCCGCTGCACCGGCGGTTTCGTATGCCGCGCGCAGGCGACGGAGCACCTGAAGCATTTCGTCTCCCGCAATGCCTTCGATATCGAAGGATTCGGCACCAAGCAGGTCGACTTCTTCTTCGAGGCGGAAGACCCGTCGCTGCAGATCCGTACTGCGCCCGACATCTTCACGCTGAAGAAGCGGCAGGACGCGTCGCCGCTGATGAAGCTCGAAAACATCGACGGCTTCGGAAAGGTCAGCGTCAAGAAGCTGTTCGATGCGATCGACGAGCGCCGTTCGATTGCGCTCAACCGCTTCATCTATGCGCTCGGCATCCGCCATGTCGGCGAGACGACGGCCAAGCTGCTTGCCCGCCACTATGGCAGCTACGAGGCCTTCGACAAGGCGATGAAGGAGGCGGCGTCACTTGCCGGTGACGCCTGGGAGGACCTGAACAATATCGAGGGTATCGGCGAGATCGTCGCCCGCGCCATCGTCGAGTTCTTCAAGGAGCCGCGCAATCTGGAGGTGATCGAGCGGCTGCTTGCGGAAGTGACGCCGCAGGAGGCCGAACAGATCGCCGCCTCCAGCAGCCCGGTCGCCGGCAAGACGGTGGTCTTTACCGGCAGCCTGGAAAAATTCACCCGCGACGAGGCCAAGGCCCGAGCGGAAGGGCTCGGCGCCAAGGTGGCCGGATCGGTCTCCAAGAAGACCGACTATGTCGTGGCCGGGCCCGGCGCCGGCTCCAAGCTCGACAAGGCGAGGGAGCTCGGCGTCGAGGTGATGGACGAGGACGAGTGGCTGGCCTTCATCGGCGGCTGAGTTTCAGGTTCTGAGCCTCGCCATCGAATAGGCGTCGACATAGCGGCCGTCGCGGAAGGCGAAGTCGCGGAGATGGCCTTCGGTGACGAAACCGTTCTTTTCATAGAGACGGATGGCATCGTCATTGTCGGTGAAGACCGTGAGTTCCACGCGGCGGATGTCGAGCCAGTTGTCGGCAAGGTCGAGTGCAGCCTTCATCAATGCCGAGCCGACGCCGCGGCCTCTGAAATCGTCGTGAACGCCCATGCCGATCGAAGCGACGTGGCGACGCCGGCCATTGGCTGCCGGGCTGAGGCCGATATTGCCAATGACAAGACCATCTGCACAAGCGACGAGCTGTCTGTCGCCGGGAGCCGGATTTTCCAGCCACTTCCGGATCTCCGCCGGAGTGTGAAACGGGATACGCAAGGTGCCGTAGCGATAGCCGGGCAGGTTGTGGAGCGCGGCCATCTGCTCGGCGTCAGACGGACCGGCCGCGCGGATCACGAAGCCTTCCAGCCTGTCGGCTCGCGGCGGCTTTTCCCGGATCTCTTCCTCGGATTTCATCTTCGCTTTCCTTGGTTTTGCCAAAGGCAGAGCGGACGCACCGGACCCTGCCATCATTCGGCAGGGTGGTGGACGGATGATCGACTAGCGCGCCAAACCCGCCACGCGCCCTGCAGGGCGAATGGTCATGGTGAGATGGGTATGGGCGAGCGCGTTGATCATGAGAGCATAACAGCAGACACACCGGTGGCCGTCAACATAAGGTGGCCGGTGAGGATGTTCACACGGAGACGTCCAATGGCGAAATGACGTCTATCTCTAACGGCTTAAAATGCCTGAGATTCCTCGTCACTACGGTCAAGCCGTTCAGCTTTGCTGTTGCAGCGATCATAGCGTCGGCCATTCCCGGCCCAAACCCGCGCGAAAGTGCATCCGCCTCCAGTTCTCCGGCCACGATGGCGCTTTCGGCATCAAAAGGGATAAGCCTGTCGCTGAAATTCGTTTTCACCGTATCGAGCCAGAGCCCGAGACGATCGGCTTTTGCATTTGCACCTTTGCGTTTGAGCAGAGTTATGCCTTTGGAAATCTCATGAATTGTGACGACCGAAAGAAACAGTTTGTCCTGCTCACTCTGCACACGAAGCCATCGCGCGAGACCATCGCTCATGTCGCCGGATACCGGCGATAAGCTGGAGACAACATTGGTGTCCAGCAAGAAGCCGCTCAAAATTCGGCATCCCGAGATGGTGAAACGTTGCGTTGGAAGACATCATCTTCAACTTCGGGAAAAGCGAGCAGGTGATCCGCAAAGCTTTCCTTCGTCCGCCGGACGGCGCGTCTCGCCACCTCTGCCGCGTCTACGCTGACGAGCACAGCGGTCGGCTTGCCATGGCGGGTAATGGTAACGAATTCGCCGGCGCTCGCCTTGTCCACCATCGCGGAGAGTTCGGCTTTCGCATTCTTCAGAGAGATCGTCGCCATAGCGAACTCCGAAAGTGGTCACCTGTGACCAAACTTAATATTTCGCAGGTCCGCCGACAAGACAGGCGATGAGGTCATCCGTCTTTGCCGAATCACGTCATCGCGCCTAAAAGTCGCTTGGAAAACGCCATCGGAAGCCTATCGTGAAAACCATCGCCATCGATTTCGAAACCGCCAACGAGCAGCGCGGCAGTGCCTGTTCGGTCGGGCTTGCCTGGATCGAGGATGGCCGGGTGGTGCGGGTCGAGGAGCGGATGATCCGGCCGAAGGACATGCGGTTTTCCTCCTTCAACATCGCGATCCACGGCATCCGTCCGGAGCATGTCGAGGATGCCGGCGAGTTTCCCGAGGTGATGGACGAATTCGCCGACGACTTTGCCGGCGCGACGATGATCGCCCATAACGCGGCCTTCGATTTTTCGGTCTGGCGGGCCTGTCTCGATCAGTATCGACAATCCTATCCGGAACTGTCCTATCTCTGCAGCGTGAAGATGGCGCAGAGGGTCTGGCCGCATCTGATCTCGCACAAGCTGAATGTCCTGGCGCAGCATCTCGGCCTGTCCTTCATGCACCACAATGCGGCGGAAGATGCTGCTATCTGCGCCAAGGCGTCGATCGCGATTGCGCGGTCGCTCAACGTGTCCCGTGTCGGTGACATTGCGCCGGCGATCGACATGCGGGCAGGGCGGTTGTTTGCCGGCGGCTACGACGCCTGCACCCTGCGCAAGCAGTAATCTTCGGAGCTTTTGCGGCATTGTCTTGCAAGCCGGCGGCCTAGCCTTATTTCCAGTCGCGGATCATCGATCGGAGATTTTTTCATGCCTCGCTTCAACCGCCGTCTCGTCACCCTTGCTTCCGCTGCCACCGTTCTTGTCGGCGTCGTTTCTGTGCCCGCGCTTGCCGAAGTGGTCGGCAAAGTCGGGGTCGACTGGATCGGCAACGACATCATCGTCGAGGCGGTGCCGGACCCTCAGGTGAAGGGCGTGACCTGCCACGTCACCTATTTCGACCGCAGCGTCATCGACCGGCTGAAGAACGGCAACTGGTTCGAGGATCCGTCCAACAACTCGATCGCCTGCCGCCAGACCGGCCCGGTCGAGATCGGCGATATCGAACTGAACGAGGGCGGCGAAGAGGTGTTCCGGCAGGGACGTTCGCTGATCTGGAAGGACCTGCTGGTCAAGCGCATCTACGACAAGACGAACGATACGCTGATCTACCTCGCCCATTCGCGGCAGGTGGTGAACGGCTCGGCCAAGATGGCGATTTCGACAGTGCCGCTTTATGGCCAGCAGGTCACCTGGACCAAGGGCAAGCCTTGATCCGGCTCCGGTCTCCAGCCGGAGACTTTGCGGGTCAGCGCATGTAGACGGTCCAGCGGCCGTTACGGCCCTCGTCTACGGCGATGACATTCCTGAGTTGGATATTGCGTCTCAATAGCTCGTTTCGCAGGGCTGCGTTGCTGCGAATTTCACCCTGGGCGCGGGCGATGCGAGCCGGCGTGGAGGGAAGCTCTCGTGCTTGGCAACGCCGTTGAGCGATGGGTTCGTATAGACGATCATCACGCGGTTCTGGCCGGATGGCCTTGATGTCTGAGCCTCGGCGGCGTCGGCCGAGACGAGGGCAATCAATGCTGCAAAAGAGAACACTCTCACCATCGCCATTCTCCCCATATCAGGCGCCAGCATAAGTCTCCTTCGGCCGTAAGCGCTTGTATGGTCCGGCTGTCTCGGGACTGGCAGAACTCTGATCGGAGAATGATGCCCCGGCAAGGTGGCTGTGCGTCAAATAAAGTTTACCCTCCGGCGGAAGTCCGCCGGAGGGTATAGGAAATCCGTACTTGCCTGATGACGATCAGGCTGCTTCGCGCGAAAGCTCTTCGGCGATGACGGTGTCGAGGTTGAGGAAGCAGACCATGGTCTTTTCCAGTGCGACGATGCCGCGGCAGAAGTCGCGCTGGGTTTCCGGAATGATTTCCGGAGCAGGCTGCAGGTCTTCGCTCTTGATCGTCATCATGTCGGAAACCTGTTCGACCAGGAGGCCGACCAGCTTGCCGGCGATGTCGGTAACGATGATGGCGGAACGTTCGGACGGTTCGGTCATCTTCATGCCGAGGCGGCAGGCCATGTCGATGACCGGGATCACTGCGCCACGCAGGTTGATGAGGCCGAGAACGTAAGGCGGGGTGTGGGGCATCGGGGTGACCGGGGCCCAGCCGCGGATTTCACGGATCGCCATGATGTCGATGCAGAATTCCTGGTCACCGAGGTGAAAGGAGACAATCTCGAGATAGGCGCCGGACTGCTTGATCGCATTGCTCATGTGAAATCTCTTCCGTTGGTCTGGAGCCCGGGACACGGGGCGTCGTGAATCATCTGTTGACCGATCATTGACCGCGAGAAGTGAAAAACAAGTGAATCTCCAAGTGAAACGGGAGAGTTGGGACCAGCTTGCAAAGAACAGTTGTCCGGTTCTGTTCAGGTGAGGAAAGCTGCTGTAGAGTTTCGCGCATGGAGCATAACCCGAGCCGAAACCTCGCGCTGCCTGCCTCTGTTCTTCTCTGCCTCGCGGCAGCGGCCGTTTCGGCATGGGCATTCTGGGGGTGGGTGACGTTCGGCTCGTCCATTCTTCTCTCGGCCGGCGAAACCGCCCTGTCGTGGTGCTTCTGATCCGCAGCCCCTAATCTTGGGGCATAAGCGCGCGGGCATCCTTCTGAACGCTCTGTTGAATTGCGCGGCGTAGCCGATGGGGCTATCCATGCATCCATCGATTTCGGGAATACGAGACACGCGATGAAGAGCATTCGGATTGCACTATGGGTGGCGGCGTTCGCGCTGGCGGGTGTGCTGGTATGGTTGACGCTCGAAGTCACCCGCCAGAAGCAGGATATCGCGGAAGGGCCGTTCGGCGTTCCGTTCACGCTCGTCGCGCAGGATGGCAAGCCGATTACCGAACAGGCGTTCCGCGACAAGCCGACCGCCGTTTTCTTCGGCTTCACCCATTGCCCGGAAGTCTGCCCGACGACGCTGTTCGAGCTCAATGGCTGGATGCACAAGGTCGATCCGGACGGTACCAAGCTCAATGCCTATCTCGTCAGCGTCGATCCGGAACGGGATACGCCGGAAATCCTCGGCCAGTATGTTTCCAATGTCAGCGATCGTATCAAGGGCATTTCGGGTGATCCCGCCGCCGTCAACGCGATGATCAAGGGGTTCAAGGTCTATGCCAAGAAGGTGCCGGTCGACGAGGCCGATCCGAATGGCGAATACACTATGGATCACACGGCTTCTGTCTTTCTTCTCGACAATGGCGGCCGCTTCGCCGGCACAATCGCCTATGGGGAAAATGCCGAGGCGGCGGAGAAGAAGCTGTCCAACCTGATCAAGGGCTGATCGCCTTCGCGGTTGAATGCTGACGCCAATCTGTGGCAATGCTCTGCGCAACCATCAGCAGAGAGAAAAAGACCGTGGCCGAAATTCGCCTCTATGTGACCGCGACCGAAGAAACGGCGGGCATCATTCTCGATATCCTTTCCGACGAGTTCGGCGAGGAGGATTACGCCATCGCCACCACCGAAGTGGACGAGAAGCGCGATCTCTGGGAAGCCTCGGTCTATCTCATGGCGGACGAGGAGGATGTGATCCGCGAGCGGGTCGCGTCAGCCTTGAAGGCAGAGTTCCCCGAAAAAGCGATCGAGCGTGAAGTCATTCCGGACGTGGACTGGATTGCCAAGTCGCTTGAAGGGCTGAAGCCTGTGCGCGCCGGGCGCTACCTCGTGCACGGCTCCCATGACCGCGACAAGATCCGGCCCAATGATATCGCGATCGAGATCGATGCGGGCCAGGCTTTCGGCACCGGCCATCACGGCACGACGGCCGGTTGCCTCGAAGTGATCGACAAGGTGCTGCGCGCCCGCCCGGTCAACAATGCGCTCGATCTCGGTACCGGCAGCGGCGTGCTGGCGATTGCCGTGCGCAAGGTCAAGAAGATTCCGGTTCTCGCGACCGATATCGATCCGATCGCCGTTCGGGTCGCGCGCGAAAACGCGAGGCGCAACGGCATCGTTGCCGGCATGCGGATGGAGACGGCGCCGGGCTTCCACTCGGTGGCATTTCGGGAAGAGGGCCCTTCGACCTCATCATCGCCAACATCTTAGCCCGGCCGCTGATGAAGATGGCGCCGGAGCTCGCCCATCATCTCACGCCCGGTGGTTCCGTCATTCTCTCCGGCATTCTGGCGGCGCAGCGCTGGAAGGTGATCGCGGCCTACAAGGGGGCCGGCATCCGCCACCTGTCGACCATCTGGCGCAATGGCTGGGTAACGATGCATCTCACCAATGGCTGATTGTGCGACGCACAATTGCATCTGGTGCATGTCGGATGCGGATTACGGGTGCTGAAAACAAAAAGAGGCGGCATTTGCATGCCACCTCTTGCCGACCTGATGTCGGCCTTCCCGCGAGTCTGGGAGGATATGCTCGAGCGGGAGACTTTCCTGCGGTGAGCGGTCTTGCCGCTCGGCCAGCTTAGAAGATGTAGTTGGTAGCGCCCTTGCGACGGAGTTCTTCGCGGCTGGTCCCGAGGCTCTTCAGTGTCTGCTCGTCAAGGCCCATCAGGGCGCCATTGACGTAGCGGGCGACCTGGCGCTCGCGAGCAACGACGACGCGGTTGAGGGCGTTGCGGAAGAAGGAATTGGCCATTGATCTCGTCCTTTGGTCTGAGTGTTTCGTCACTCTGTCTGGGCTTGAATAAGCTGTTCCACAATGCCTAGTGAGTAGGCTTGCATCATTGGTGTTATGCGCTGTGCGCATGATGCGGCGCTCTGTGCGTCATTTTCTTTTCGCGCCTGCACAAATATCGGCCGATATGCCCAGCGGTCGTCCTTTCACTGGCGGTCGCGGGTGTAATTCTATTAAGTGCGGTCATTAACTTTCCTGATTCAGATCACTTGGAATGTCCGCCATGTTTCAATCCTTCGACAGCACTTCCACGCCCCAATTCGGACGCGAGCGCGTCAACGCCATCCGCGCCCGGTTCGATGACCTCGGCATAGACGGCTTCCTCGTGCCGCGCGCCGACGAGTATCAAGGGGAGTACGTGCCGAAGTCCGCGGAGCGACTTTCCTGGCTGACCGGCTTCACCGGGTCGGCGGGCGTGGCGCTGGTCACCCGTTCGCAGGCGATCGTCTTTGTCGACGGGCGCTATGTGACGCAGTTGGCGGAGCAGGTGGATGGCAGCGTGTTCACCGGCGGTGACCTCGTCAACGAGCCGCCGCATCTCTGGCTGCCCGCGCATGCGCCGAAGGCGTTCCGTCTCGGCGTCGATCCGTGGCTGCATGGTGGGACGGAGCTGAAGCGTCTGGCGAAGGCGCTGGCGGAGATTGGTGGCTCGATTGTGCTGCTGGATGAAAATCCGCTCGACAAGGCATGGAGCGACCGTCCTGCCGAACCGCTCGGCGCCGTTGCCGTGCAGCAGGATGCCCATGCGGGCAAGCCGGCAGCCGAGAAAATCGCCGAGATCGCCAGCGCCCTGAAGGCGAAAGATATTGCTGCCGCGCTGATCGCCGATCCGTCTTCGGTCGCATGGATCTTCAACATCCGCGGTGCCGACGTGCCGCATACGCCGCATCCGCTATCGCGCGCGCTGATTACTGCTGACGGCAAGGCGGAGATTTTCATCGACGAGCGCAAGCTCGGGACAGAGGCCAGGGCGCATCTGCAGCCGCTGGTAGCGATCCAGGCACCGGCGGCGCTGACCGAGCGCATCGGTGTTCGTGCCGCCAATGGCGGCCGCATCCTGGTCGATCCGGAACTGACGGCGCTGGCGCTGATCGGGGCGATCGAAAGCGCCGGTGGGGTCGTGGTCGAGGGTACGGACCCCGCCCGCCTGCCGCGCGCGATCAAGAATGCGGTGGAGCTGAAGGGCTCGGCGGATGCGCATGTGCAGGATGGCGTTGCCATGGTCGAGTTCCTCTACTGGCTCGATCAGGCGGAGCCGGGTTCGCTCACCGAAATCCGGGCGGTGGAGGCTCTGGAGGCTGCACGCGCTCGCGTCGGGCAGAACATGCAGAACCCGCTGCGCGACGTCTCCTTCGACAGCATTGCGGGTGCCGGCGAGCATGGCGCCATCATGCATTACCGCGTGACCAGCGAAAGCGACCGCAAGATCGAGGCGGGCGAGCTTTTCCTGATCGATTCAGGCGCGCAATATATCAACGGCACGACGGATATTACCCGCACGGTCGCGATCGGCGAGGTGCCGGAGGATCGCAAGCGATTCTTCACGCTGGTGCTGAAGGGCATGATCGCGATCAGCACGGCGCGTTTCCCCAAGGGCACGCGCGGCTGCGACCTCGATCCGCTGGCGCGTATCGCGCTGTGGAAGGCCGGCGGCGATTTCGCCCATGGCACGGGTCATGGCGTCGGATCGTATCTCTCGGTGCATGAGGGGCCGCAGCGGATCTCGCGGCTCGCGACCCAGGAACTGCTGCCCGGCATGATCCTGTCGAACGAGCCCGGCTATTATCGCCCCGGCCATTACGGCATCCGTATCGAGAACCTGATCTTCGTGCGCGATGCTATGGAAGTGGAAGGCGGCGACATGCCGATGCGCTCCTTCGAGACGCTGACCTGGTGCCCGATCGACCGTCGCCTTGTCGTCGCGTCGCTGATGACGGCGGAGGAACTCGGTTGGCTGAATGCCTATCATGCGACCGTTCGCGAGAAACTCATGCCGCTTCTGACCGATAGCGGCGTGCAGGCCTGGCTCGAGGCCGCGACGGCGCCGATCGAGGGCTGATCTGGGTTAGATGCCCAGACCGAAACCGTAGCGGGCGGCCATCACGGCCGCCCATCCGGCGGCGAGAATGGTAAGGCCCGGGAAGCGCAGGCAGACGATGAGCGCCACCACCATGGCGATCTTGATGTCCCAGCCGCCATTGAAGAAGGGCGGGGCGACAAGCGTCGTCAGAACCGCTGCCGGCACGGCGTTGAGCGCCGATTCGACCCGCGGCGGGATGCGCTTCATGCTCGACATCAGCACATAACCGCCGATGCGCGTCAGGTAGGTGGCGATGCCTGCCATGACGATCAGGAAGAGCGTGGTCGAATCGACCGCAAAGGCGCTGGTATTGGCTTCCATCACACGGCCTCGCTTTCGGTCACTGCCGCATCCTGATCGAGACTGCTGGAAGCTGGCGGGGGCAGAATGGCGGCGACGACAATGCCGAGCACGGCGCCGACACTGATATGCCAGGGCGAGCCGACAATGTGATAGGCGGCGACCGAGCCGATGCCGCCGGCCAGCATGACCGGCAGGAAATTGTGCCGCTTGCGGAAGCCCATCACGAGCCCAAGGAAATAGACCGGCAGCAGGACATCGATGCCGAGTGCCTTCGGATCGCCGATCATCCGGCCGAAAAAGGCGCCGATCACGGTATTGATCACCCAGCCGCACCAGACGATGGAGCCCATCGCCATATACCATTGAAAACTCACTGGGTTGCCGGCATCGCCGCGCTTCACGGCCTCGGCAAATTGCGGGTCGACCAGCAGGAAGAAGGCGAGCCAGCGCTCGGCGTGTGGGTATCGGCCGATGACCGGCGCAAGAGCTGCCGAGTAAAGGACATGGCGGAAGTTGACCGCCAGAACCGAGAGCACGATCACCCAGGCGGCGACATGCTGGCCGAAAAGCTCGATGCCGACGAGCTGGCTTGCTCCGCCATAGACGAGCGCGCTCATCAGCGCGGCTTCGGTCAGGCTGAAACCGTTATCGACGGCGATCGCGCCGAAGAGAATGCCGAAGGGGGCGGAAGAGAGGCGACGACGAGGCCGTTCTTGAAGCCGTCTCTGACCTGATCGCTCTTATCCATGCGGTCTTTTCCAAGCTGTCCATCCGCAGCGGCGGATGTCTCCTCTGGGGCGTGCATCTGCATGCATGCCGGTCTTGCCCGGCGTTTACGGGCAGACGTTGCTGCTGACAAACGAATTGCGCTTATTCAATCATCTATTTCGATGAACTGTGGGGCTGGCGGCTCTGCGGTTCGGCGCGCGCGCTCAGTCGGCGAGGATTTCCTTGCTGGTGACGATGCTGATGCCTTTATACCGCATCTCGTCGATCGCATCGGCGACGCCCTTCGGGTCGATGCCGCGGCTGGCGTCGGAGACAAAGCGCACCTTGACGTCTGGCAGCATGTCGCGGGCGTCGAGGGCCGAGAATTTTACGCAATAGTCTGTCGCAAGGCCGCAGACATCGAGTTCGGTGATCTGCTGCGCCTTTAAGTAGCCGGCGAGCCCGGTCAGGGCGGCGCGGTCATTGTCGCGGAAGGCTGAATAGCTGTCGACGGCCGGGTTTTCGCCCTTCTGCTGGATATAGTCGATCTCGTCGGTTTCGAGATCGGGATGAAATTCGGCGTCGGGCGTTCCCTGAACACAATGGTCCGGCCACATGACCTGGGGCTGACCGGAAAGCTCTCCCATGTCGAAAGGTTTCTTGCCGGGGTGCTGCGAGGCGAAGCTTCCATGATCGGCCGGATGCCAGTCCTGGGAGGCGGTGATCACGTCATAACCACCGTCGCGGATCAGCCGGTTTACCACCGGAACGATGGTGTCACCATCCGCCACGGGCAGGTTTCCGCCGGGGCAGAATCCGTTCTGAATGTCGACCAACAACAGCGCTTTCATCGTCACTCTCCCGCTTTCAGACCATTGTGACGCGCTCCCGATGTCGGGGCAAGCGAAATTGCTCAATCAATTCAGAGCTCTCATCGAAATTATATAGCCCATCTAAATTAGAAATAGCTTATTAAGCATATTAGAAAATGATAATTCTTACCGGAGTTGGAGAGTTGTCATGAAAAGGCCTGCAGTCACCGCTTTTTCCCTAATGCCCATTGCCCTTGTCGCCATGCTGAACAGCACCGCAGCCTATGCCCAATCGGCACCATTGGTGGATGTCTGTTCCGGCCTCAGCGTCGATCTTCCCATCATTGCTCCAGTGGCTTCGGGCCTCGACGCTCTGCTTCAGCCGCTGGCCAGCCTCGTGGATCTTAATATCCGCGGGGCGCTAAGCGGTCAGAATATCGGTCTGACCGTGCTGGATACGAACGGACAGGCGGTCAATACATCCGATTGCGGACTGGCGGCCAACCAGATCGCCATCGATGCGCCGACCGGAATTTCGATGGGGGAGGGACGCTGAACGGTCTCGGCGGTGCGGCAAACCCGACATCGGTCGCCGGCGAAGTCAATTCCATCGCCATCGGCAACGGCGCCAATACGAGCGTGACCGCCGCGAATGCCGTAGCGCTCGGCCTTCGCGGCACGGTGACGGCTGCCAACGGCGTGGCGCTCGGGGCGGATGCGAATGTCAGTGCCGTCGGTGGTGTCGCGCTCGGCGCAAACTCGGTCGCCAGCCGGGCCGGTATGAATGGTGCTGCCGAACTCTTCTCCGGCACGGCCGTCACGTCGACCGCGGGAGCGGTCTCGATCGGATCGGCAGGCGGCGAGCGGCAGATCACCAATGTCGCCGGTGGCACGGCGGATACGGATGCGGTCAATGTCCGCCAGTTGCGCGCCGTTCAGACGTCGGTTTCCACCAGCCTGGAGGACGTCGCCGATGCCCTCGGCGGCGGATCCACCTACAATGCGACGACCAACGTTTTCAATGGGCCGAGTTACACTTTGCGCGGCAATACCTATAACGACGTCGGAACGGCAATTGCAGCGCTCAACTCCTTCATCGGCGGTGCCGGCACCAACGGAGCGCTGGCCGCCAACAATACGAGCGGTCTGCCGGATGCAGTCGCGACCGGAGCAGATGCCACGGCGGTCGGTTACGGTTCGAACGCCGCCCATGCCAACAGCACCGCCATCGGCGGCGGCGCGACCACGACGCGGGCCGGGCAGGTGATGATCGGCACATCGTCCAATACTTATACGATGCCGGGCGTGACCTCGGCGGCAAGCCGGGCAGCGCAGAGTGGTCCGACCCAGGTGCTGACGACCGATGCGGCCGGCAATATCGCGACGGCCAATATCGACCTAAACCGGGTGAATTCCGATATTTCCGGCCTGCGCAAGGAATCGCGGAAGGGCATCGCCGCGGCCATGGCGATGACGCCGGCTCCCAAACCATCGGCACCGGGCAAGACATCCTGGGGCACGAATGTCGCCACTTATCACGGCGAGGTCGCGACCAGTTTCGCAGTGGCGCATATGTTCGACACGAACTACCCGGTCATACTGGATGCCTCGGTCGGCTATTCGCCGGGCGGTGACGCCGGTGTCAGGGTCGGTCTGGCCGGCGAGTTCTGACCGTTCCTATAAGTTTCCCCGCCGATCGGGTCCCCCATCCCGTCGGCACATTCCACCCCGCGCTCCCCACGCGGGGTGGAATTTTTACGAACATAGATTCGTTTGCTGTCGGAGTGGAAATTTGCGCAATCGGTTTTCTTCAGGTCATCGCTTGTTGGATTTGGATACCTCGCGAGTCATCGGTTCGGCCATTACTTAAAGCCCAATTCTAGGAGTATCCGAATGTCCATTTCTTCTTCCGTCGGTTCGCGCGCCGAAGCGCTGCCGCCGCTGGGGACGCCCGGCCTCGTGTCGCTCGTCATCCTCGTGCTCGGCACCATCGCGCTTGGCGCAATCTACGGGCCCGCCCATGGGGCGCTGTTCCTCATCGGCGGCGCGCTCGGCATTTCGCTTTATCACGCGGCCTTCGGCTTCACCTCCGCATGGCGCGTCTTTATCGCCGAGGGCAGGGGACGTGGCCTGCGCGTGCAGATGATCCTGCTGGCGCTCGCCGTGATCCTGTTCTTCCCGGCGCTGTCCAGCGGCGTGCTGTTCGGCACCGAAGTGCGCGGCAATATCTCGCCGGCCGGTATCGGCGTCATCGTCGGGGCGTTCATGTTCGGTCTCGGCATGCAGCTCGGCGGTGGTTGCGCTTCCGGCACGCTGTTCACCGCCGGTGGCGGCAATGCCCGCATGCTGATCACGCTGTTCTTCTTCGTCGTCGGCTCGGTTCTGGCGACCATCAATTTCGACTGGTGGGTCAGCCTGCCGTCGCTGCCGCCGACCGCACTCTTCCAGACCTTTGGCGCCTTTGGTGGCATTGCAGTGTCGCTGGCGATCTTCGGAGCCATCGCGGCAATCACCGTCGCCGTCGAGAAGAAGCGCAATGGGGCGCTGGAGCAGGCACCGCCGTCGGCGCGTCATGGCCTTGCCCGCTACCTGCGTGGCCCCTGGCCGCTGGTCTTCGGCGCAATCGCACTGGTCATCCTGAACTTCGCGACGCTGGCGATCGCCGGCCGTCCGTGGGGCGTGACCTCGGCATTCGCGCTGTGGGGTGCCAAGGGCGCACAGCTGATCGGCATCGATCCGACGGCATGGGCCTACTGGCAGCAGCCGGGCAATGCGAAGGCGCTGGCGCAGAGCGTGTTTGCAGACGTGACCTCGGTCATGGACTTCGGTATCATCGCCGGTGCGATGCTGGCCGCAGCGCTGGCCGGCAAGTTTGCGCCGAACTTCAACATTCCCCGCCGGTCCATTCTTGCGGCCGTCGTCGGTGGCCTGCTCCTGGGCTATGGCGCGCGCATCGCCTATGGCTGCAATATCGGGGCCTATTTCTCCGGCATCGCTTCGGGCAGCCTGCATGGTTATCTCTGGGCCGTTGCCGCCTTCGCCGGCAATATTATCGGTGTTCGCCTGCGGCCGTGGTTCTTCGATGAAGGCCGTGCCATCCGCCGGATCGACGGCTAAACAAAGTCGCTCTCCATGCAAAAAGGGCCGTCCGCGAATTTACGGGCGGCCTTTTCTTTTGTCTGCCGCTGAATGTTCTTGGTCTATACCAAAGGGCGGTTGGTAAAATTAACCCTGTTGCCTTGAACTAAGGGCGTTTTGTCGCTAAAGAGCAACAGTCGCGGGGTTGACGTGCCTTAATCTGAAATGACCAGAAACACAGGCTTGCCGCATTTCGGTTAAACTTCCGGCGACTTGGGCTTTTATCAGCACCACCGAAAACTGATCGGGGCGGCGTAAAGACATTGGTTACCATAATCGTTCATTCTCTTACCCATTCGCATGGCGGTTCGGCGCGGCTTGGCTCCGTTTTCATCGACCGCTTGAGTCTGGCAGGTGAGGCCCGCATGGCGGTGTCCACCCTGAAGAGTAACGGTTCGGGTAACGAGTGATGGTGCGTAGGGTCGAAGCCTCCACGAAACGCAATCAGGTGTCGAAGCGGCCGGTCAAGCGCAAGCGCGGCCGTTCCGTTGTGGCGAACATGATGATCGGTGTCGGGCTGACCGCCGCGGCGCTGTTCGGTGCTTCGGTCGTGACCGTTGCCACCGCCGTCAAGCCGGTGAAGGAAGTCCGTTTCCAGACCGCGCTGCTCGCGCCGGTTGTGACAGGCGACCATTTTTCCAAGACGGCTGATGCCCCGTCACTCGATATTTCCAAATTCTCCAGGCTGCCGGGCAGTGCTGCGGCCGAGCCGAAGAAGGGTCGCCTCGAAGGCGCCGAGACGGCTGCACTGGAAGCGCTTCGTCCGCACAATTCCGATGTACGCCAGGCGCTGCATCATGCCATGGCCAAGGCCGCGCGGCGTGCCGAGACCGAACAGCGGTTCGCGGCACTCGCCAAGGCAAGACCTGCAGACGGCGATATCCGCACCGCTCTCGCATCCGCGATGGAAGACCTCGTTATCGTTGCTCCGCGTGGCGACGGCGCGCTTCCGGACCTGATCCAGGATGCCGAGACAGTCACCAAGGTTGCGGAGCTCAAGGACATGAAGCCTGTCGAGATGGCTTCGCTTGAAGATCAGCCTGCGATCGAAGACGCGTCGGCCGACGACGCAGCGATCGACATCCAGGAAGAGACCGTGGCGCTCGCGCCGACACCGGATTACGCACTGCCGCAGGCCGGCCCGATGCCGGTTCTTCGCCCGGGTGCCGGAACCCGCGGCGACGGCGCAAAGCCGAATGCGCTTGCTGCCATCGCAGCGGTCGCGCCGCAGAAGCCGGGCCGCGCCGATGACGAAGACAAGCCGACCGCGCTCGCCTTCGCAAAGCCGAACAATCCGATGCGCGAGGAGCCCATTTCCCCTTCGCCGACGCCGAAGGTTCCCGGCATCGGCAGCAAGGTTGCGATCTACGACATCACCAATGGCGTCGTGCACATGCCGAATGGCACCAAGCTTGAAGCCCATTCCGGCATCGGCAGCATGCGCGACAATCCGAAATTCACCCATGTGAAGATGCGTGGTCCGACGCCTCCCGGCACCTACAAGCTTTCCATGCGCGAAAAGCTTTTCCACGGTGTTGCGGCGATCCGTTTGACCTCCGTTGACGGCAAGCACCCGCAGAACCGTACCGGACTTCTCGCACATAGCTACCTGCTGCGCGTTCGCGGCGATTCCCACGGCTGCGTTGCCTTCGCCGAATATGACCGTTTCCTGAAGGCGTTCCAGCGCGGCGAAATCACCCACATGATCATCGTGCCGAAGTGGGACGGCAAGCGTCCGGGCGCAGGCTCGAACGGCAATTTCCTCGCAAAGCTCTTCGGCAACAACGACGCCTGAGGCAGGATAGGGGACGGAGCGTAGAGCTCCGTCAACCCAACGTGTTCCTGATCGCCCGCAGGAAGATTTTCGAGCCGATCGGGATCAGGTCATCCGGAAAGTCATAATTCGGGTTGTGCGGGGCCGGGTGATTTTCGCCCGCTCCGAGGAAGAGCATCGCGGACTTCGAAACTGCGCCAAAGCGGCCGAAATCTTCCGAAGCGCGAAAGCCCTCGCCGGGTTCATAGGTCACGCTTTCCGCATCCATCGCAGCGCGAAGGATGGTCGCCGCTTCCGGGTCGTTGACGCAATGGCCGAAGACGTCCTGATAATCCACGCTCAGCACCAGTCCGTTCGTCTCTGCGGCTTCGCGCGCCATGGTCTCGGCCTTGTCGACGAGGGCTGCCATCTGGTCGTCGGTTGAGGTGCGCAATGTCACCCAGATCTCGCCATGGCCCGGAGCCACGCCGACCGTCGGTTCGCCGATCGAGGCATGGGTGACGGTGGCGCGCACGAGGTTGCCTTCGGATACCGTGCCGACGGACAAGGCATTCAGCGCCGGCATCAGTTGCGCGACGGCGCTGACGGGGAGGTGCCGGTTTCCGGATAGGCTGCATGGGCCGTCTTGCCGGTCAGCACGATCTTCATGCCGCGCGAAGCGCAATTGGCCGGGCCGTCCTTCAGCCAGACATGGCCGAAGCGGACACCCGGCATGTTGTGCAGCGACAGGCTGTAATCCGGTGTCAGGGCGTCGAATTTTTCGTCGGCGATGACGGCGGCTGCACCGGCGCCGTTTTCCTCTGCCGGCTGGAAGAGCAGGATGGCGCGGCCGGTCTTCGGCCGCTCGCGACCGAGCGCACGACCGACACCGGCTAGCGTTGCCATGTGACCGTCATGGCCGCACATATGGCTCTTGCCGGCGATCTTCGACTTGTATTCAGGATCTCCCAGTTCCTCGATCGGCAGGGCATCGAGTTCGGCGCGGATCATCACGCTCGGGCCGGGCACTCCGCTGTCATAGATGACGGCGACGCCCGTGCCGCCCAGCTTCTCCACGATCGCATCCGGCCCGGTTTGCTTGAGGAAGCGCACGACTTCCTTGCAGTCTCCACTTCTTCGCCGGAGACTTCCGGCATCGTGTGCAGCATGCGGCGCCAGGCGGTGAGTTCGATGATGTCGTGATTGCTGAGGCTTGTCATTGTCGCTTCTTGAACGTTGTCGTCTAGGACATCCTAGCGTCATGATCGCCGCGGCGGCAATCGTGTTGAAGTGGCCGCCAGACGGAAATCTTGCGCTCGCCCACCAGAAGATCTGGCAGGGCCGCGTGCCATTCGTCGCGATATGGCCGGGTGATCTGGTTTGAGATGACGTCTTCGTGGCTGACCCAGGTTTCGTGCAGCAGGAAATGGTTCGGATCATTGGGATCGGCATTCAGCGTGGCGGTGATGAACATCGGTTCCTCACGCATGGCATCGAGTACGGCGGTGAGCAGGTGCGCGAACCGATCCCGTTCCTCAGGCCTGACATCGAATTCGATCACGTAGGTAACGCTCATGGGATTTCCTCCGCTCCGGTTAGTGCCGCCCGCGTCGCCTCGTCGGCCGGGTAGAAGCATTCCAGCGACAGTTCCGAGAGCGTGACGCTGGTGGCGGTGCTAAAAACGGTCGTCGTCGATATGAAGCGCAGGACGCGGTCGCTGCGAAGGTCCCGCAGTTCCAGCGGGACGGCGATGGACGGGTGCGTTCGGCCGGTCGTGGCGGTGGGCAGGGATGGTGCGGGATAGGCTGTCAACTCATCATGGAGCGTGGCGAGAAAGCCGTCGCCGCTACTGTCCATCTGCGCGTGCAACCGCTCCAGTACATGGTGGCGCCATTCGCCGAGGTTGGCGATCCTTGATGCCAGGCCTTCGGGATGCAGGCTCAGGCGCAGGACATTGACCGGTGGCGTCAGGAGAGCTGGATCGATGCCGTCGAACAGGGATGCGGCGGCGGCATTCGCTTCAAGCAGCGTCCAGCGCCCGTCGATGGCGATTGCCGGGAAGGGCATGTGGCCGACAAGGATCGCTCGTACCATGTCCCGGATATGGGCGAGGTCGGCGCCATCGAAATTCGTTTCGGAATGGGCGGGTGCATAGCCGGCGGACAGCATCAGGCGATTGCGGGCGCGCAGCGGCATGGACAGGCGTTCCGCCAAGTTCGCCAGCACATCGCGGCTGGGAGAAGCACGGCCGCTCTCGACGAAGCTCAGATGGCGCGCCGAGATATCCGCCTCGAGCGCCAGTTCCAACTGGCTCAAGCGGCGGCGCTTACGCCATTCGCGCAGCACGTCGCCGGTCGTCTCTCGGGTGATGGTGTCTACTTGGGTCATGCGCGGACCCTAGCAGAGGAGGGGCGGAAAGCGATTACCTCGCAGGTAATCGTCTGGGAATTGCAATCGTCCGCCCGGATGGAACCGAAGGGGGCACAAACGCTTCCGCTCCTGAAATACGCCGGCAACAATTGGGGTCGCAAATGCGGCTCTGCCAAACTGACTGCGAATGGAACTTCCATGCATATTCTTAGTCACCTTTCCCGTCGCTCGATGCGCAATGCATTGATGCTGACTGCGGGGCTGGTTGCCATTGCCATCTCGCCTGCCGCGGCACAGCAGATGAATGCCGGCCCGGTGTTCAAAGCCTGCCGCGCCGATTTTCGCGCCCTTTGCGCCGGTACCGTTCCCGGCGGCGGGCGTATCCTGCGCTGCCTTGCCGAGCACGAGGCGGAGCTTTCCAATGGTTGCCGGATGGCGCTTGCTGCGGGGCAGCCTTCAGGCGGACCGAGCCGCGATGTTCCTTCGGGCGTAAAGGTCGAGCGGGATGTCGCCTATGGTGCCGCGCCGGAGCAGCGCATGGACGTCTATCTGCCGCCGAAGGCAAAGAATGCGCCTGTTATCGTCATGGTGCATGGTGGCGCGTGGAGAGCCGGCTCGAAATCGGCAGCCAGGGTGGTGGACAACAAGGTGGCCCATTGGCTGCCAAAGGGCTTCATCTTCGTCTCTGTCGAGACGCGCCTCGTGCCGAAGGCCGATCCGCTGGAGCAGGCGCGCGATGTCGCGGCCGCACTCGCAAGCGTGCAGCGGAAGGCCGCGGGCTGGGGAGGCGACGCCTCGAAACTCGTGCTGATGGGGCATTCGGCCGGGGCGCATCTGGTGGCGCTGGTTTCCGCCGATCGCTCGCTTGCCGCTGAGGCCGGCGTCAAGCCGTGGGCGGGCACGATCGCGCTCGACAGCGCAGCCTATGACATGACGGTGATCATGAAACAGCGCCATGCGAAATTCTATGACGATGCCTTCGGCGCCGATCCCGCGTTCTGGGCCAGGGTTTCTCCCAGCCTGCAGGTGAAGGGCAATAGCCCGCCGATGCTGCTCGTCTGCTCCAGCCTGCGCAGCAATTCCTGCCCGCAGGCGGAAGGGTTTGCCTCCAAAGCGGGAAGAGGCGCCAAGGTGCTTCCCATCGCGCTCCGCCACGGCCCGATCAATGCCGAACTCGGCAAGGACAGCGCCTATACGAGGCAGGTCGATGCGTTTCTCGCTTCGGTGGGGCTGCGCTAGGTCTCATCTGAGCCGGATAGGTCCCAATGGACCTGCCCGTCGAGCAATCAGCCGCTCTTCTCTACGAACCCGTCCAGTACGCGCTTCTGGCCGGCGCGGTCGAATTCGATCGTCAGCTTGTTGCCTTCGATGGCAGAGATGTTGCCGTTGCCGAACTTGATGTGGAAGACGCGGTCGCCGACTTTGAATTTCGACGGCGTGTCGGCCACCGATTTCGCCACCAGTTCACCGTCGATCGTGCGCCCGCGCGGGCCGCTTTCGCCGTAGCCGATGCGTTCGACAGCGTGACCGGAGCGGCTGCCCCAGTTGTCGCGGGTGGCATCGGTCTTGTTTTGCTGGGCGCGTTTCCAGCCGGGGGTGGAATATGTGTTTGCGAAGGGATCGGCCTTATCGAAGCGTGACTGGCCGTAGCCGCCGCGTCCGCCATAGCCGCCGTAACTGTTGGACGAATCCGACGCGGCGACATCGACATGGCTCGGCGGCAGTTCATCGAGGAAGCGCGACGGCATGGTCGATTGCCAGAGGCCGTGGATGCGGCGGTTGGAGACGAACCAGATGTGGCAGCGGCGTTTCGCACGGGTGATGCCGACATAGGCGAGGCGGCGTTCTTCCTCGAGGCCGGAGCGGCCGCCTTCGTCGAGCGCGCGCTGATGCGGGAACAGGCCTTCCTCCCAGCCGGGCAGGAAGACGGTGTCGAATTCCAGACCCTTGGCCGAGTGGAGCGTCATGATCGAGACCGCGTCGAGGTTCTCGTTCTGCTCGGCATCCATGACCAGCGAGACGTGTTCGAGGAAGCCGCGCATGGACTCGAAGGCTTCCATCGAGCGGATCAGTTCCTTCAGGTTGTCGAGACGACCGGGCGCTTCCGCCGACTTGTCGTTCTTCCACATGTCGGTGTAGCCCGACTCTTCGAGGATCTGTTCGGCAAGCTCGGTATGTTCCGTCGTTTCAAGTCGTTCCTGCCAGTTCCTGAAGCTCTGCACGACATCGTAGAGCGCCTTGCGCGCCTTCGGCTTCAGCTCGTCGGTCTCGACCATCTCGCCTGCCGCCTGCAGCATCGGGATGTCGCGAGCGCGGGCGCTGTCATGCAGGTAGCGGACGGTCGTATCGCCGAGGCCGCGCTTCGGGGTGTTGACGATGCGCTCGAAGGCGAGGTCGTCGGCCGGCTGGCAGACGAGGCGAAAGTAAGCCATCGCATCGCGGATCTCGAGCCGCTCGTAGAAGCGCGGGCCGCCGATGACGCGGTAGTTGAGGCCGAGCGTGACGAAACGGTCTTCGAACTCGCGCATCTGGAAGGAGGCGCGCACGAGGATCGCCATGTCGTTCAGCGCATGCTTCTTGCCGTCGCCGTCACCACGCTGCAGCCGCTCGATCTCTTCGCCGACGGCGCGGGCTTCCTCTTCACTGTCCCAGGCGGCGTGGACGATCACCTTCTCATCATCGGGATCGACGCGGTCGGTGAACAGCGTCTTGCCGAGGCGGCCCTCGTTATGGGCGATCAGATGGCCGGCGGCGCCGAGAATGTGTTCGGTGGAGCGGTAGTTGCGCTCCAGCTTGATCACTTTTGCGCCGGGAAAATCCTTCTCGAAGCGCAGGATATTGTCCACTTCCGCCCCACGCCAGCCATAGATCGACTGGTCGTCGTCGCCGACACAGCAAACATTCTGCGGCACGTCCTTGGGACGCTGGGCGAGCAGGCGCAGCCACATATACTGGGCGGTGTTGGTGTCCTGATACTCGTCGACCAGGATATAGCGGAAGCGCTGGTGGTATTCCTTGAGCAGGTCCGGCGTCTTGCGGAAGATCGCGATCGGATGCAGCAGGAGATCGCCGAAATCGCAGGCATTGAGCGTGCGCAGGCGCGCCTGATAGGCAGCGTAAAGCTCGCGGCCCTTGCCGTTGGCAAAGGCGCGGGCGTCGCCTTCCGGGATGTCGTGGGGCAGGAGGCCCTTGTTCTTCCAGCCGTCGATCATGCCGGCGAACTGCTTTGCCGGCCAGCGCTTGTCGTCCAGACCTTCCGCCTGGATGAGCTGCTTGATGAGGCGCACCACGTCATCGGTATCGAGAATGGTGAAGTCCGAGCGCAGGCCGACGAGTTCCGCGTGGCGGCGCAGGATCTTGACGCCGATCGAGTGGAAGGTGCCGAGCCACGGCATGCCCTCGACGGCGCCGCCGACGAGGACGCCGATGCGCTCCTTCATCTCGCGGGCGGCCTTGTTGGTGAAGGTCACGGCGAGGATCTGGCTGGGATAGGCGCGGTTCGTTTCGAGGATATGGGCAATGCGCGTCGTCAGTACGCGGGTTTTGCCGGTGCCGGCGCCGGCCAGCACCAGAACCGGGCCGTCGAGCGTCTCGACCGCCTCGCGTTGCTCGGCATTCAAACCGGACAGATAGTCAGGTGCGGCGCGGTTTCCATCGCGCGCGGCCATGGCGCGTGCTGCAATTCCCAATCCACCAGCTTGGCCACCCTTCGGGCCGCCCTGTTGTTCGCCGGTCACCTGCTGGCGATCCGCAGACTTCTGCTTGCGGGGCTCGTGGTCCGGTTCCTCGTCGAAGAACGGAATATCATCGAAACTATTACTCATGCGGCCAATGTAGTGATTCGAGCCTGAAAGACCAGAACATGTTCACTTTTCATTCCTGTCTTTGTGTGGGGCAAGGGAAAGGTGAATTGATGGCGGTCCCGGATTTTATCCCCAGACGCTGACATGTGCGTGAAATCGCGTGATGTTACAAATCAGTAAGGTGTCAGCACGGGCATTGCTTGTTGCACCTGAAACAGGGATACTTCTGCCCATATTTTTCAATCATTACGAGGGAATGCATGCGGATCTGGAACCAGCTCCTCCTTTCGGTGGCCGTTTTGCTCGCGGGCCTCTGTCTGTGGGTCTACATGTCGGCCGATGCCGGCCGCACGCTGGTTTCCATGGGCGCACCCGAAAGCGTTGTCGCGGCAGTCAATCCGCAGGTCAGGGAGCCCGCAGGCGCCGTGGCGTCTGGCAACGGCGATAAGGCGACGGAACAGGCGCGGGGCAATGGCGCTTCCCAAGCGGTACTTGTTGCCACCCGGCCGGTCACAACCGGCATCGTCAACGACCAGCTGTCGGCCATCGGCAGCGGCGAGGCGATCCAGTCCGTCATCGTCATGCCGCAGGCCACCGGCACGATCAACGAGATCCATGTCGCTTCGGGCGACCGGGTGAAGAAGGGGCAGGTTCTCGTCCAACTCGACGATGACGAACAGGTGATCCTGCGTGATCAGGCGCAGGTGCTCCTTCGCAGCGCGCGCGAAAAGGCTGACAGCTACGCGACGCTGAAAAGCTTCTCGCGGCTCGAGGTACTGGACGCGCAGATCGCCAAGGAGACGGCGGAGCTGGCGCTCACCAATGCCGAACTTGCCTTGAAGCGCCGCTCCGTCGTCGCGCCGATCGACGGCATCGTCGGCATCGTCGCGGTCAATATCGGCGATAACGTCACCACAACCAGCAATGTCGTGCAGCTCGACAACCGGTCCGAACTGCTGGTCGATTTCTGGGCGCCGGAACGCTTCGCCGTCCAGGTCAATGTCGGCATGCCGGTCGAGGCGACCTCGGCCTCGCGTCCCGGCCGCGTCTTTGCAGGTTCGATTGAGGCCGTCGACAACCGCGTCGATCCGGCAAGCCGCACGATCCGCATTCGAGCCAAGATCGAAAACCAGGACGATATGCTGCGCGCCGGCATGTCCTTCGGCGTCACCATGCGCTTCCCCGGCGAGACCTATGCCTCGGTCGATCCGCTGGCCGTGCAGTGGGATTCGAAGGGATCCTTCGTCTGGCAGGTCGTCGACCACAAGTCGGTGAAGAGCCGCGTGCGCATCATCCAGCGCAATCCCGACGCCATCCTCGTCTCCGGTGATGTGAAGGAAGGCGATGTGGTCGCGACCGAAGGCCTGCAGCGCGTCCGTGAAAACGGCCCTGTCCGCATTGCCGGCGAAAAGCCGCCGGAGGTCGCCAGCCGATGAGCGCAAACGAATCCGGTGACAGCATGAATTCAAGCCACGGCGCGCAAGGCCAGAAGAGCTTTACGGCGCTGTTCGTGCGCCGCCCGGTTCTCGCTGCGGTCCTCAACACACTGCTCGTCGTTGCGGGTCTCGCAGCGCTTGTTGGCATCGAGGTGCGCGAGCTGCCTGATGTCGACCAGCCGGTCATCAGCGTGCGCACCACCTATGACGGTGCCTCGGCTCAGACCATGGACCAGGAAGTCACCGACATCATCGAAGGGGCCGTCGCGCGTGTCAGCGGGCTCAAGTCGATCTCGTCGATCTCCGATTTTGGCCAGAGCCGCGTGACGCTCGAATTCAGCGATACCGCAGACCTTGCCGTTGCCGCGAACGACGTGCGCGATGCGCTCGGCCGCGTCACCGACCAGCTGCCCGACGATGCCGATGAGCCGCGCATCATCAAGGCGGACAGCGACAGCCAGCCGATCATGCGTCTTGCCGTCACCTCCACGACGCTCTCGATGGAAGACCTGACGCTGCTGGTCGAAAACGAGATTTCCGACCGTTTGGCCGCCGTCGATGGCGTCGCTGACGTCGAACTCTACGGCGACCAGGAAAAGGTTTTTCGCGTCGATGTCGATCAGGAGGCACTTGCCGGCCGTGGACTGACGATCGCCGATCTTTCCGCCGCGCTTTCGACGGCCGCTATGGACGTGCCGGCGGGATCGCTGGAATCGTCGACCCAGGACATCATCGTCCGCGCCACGGCAAACCTGACGAAGCCGGAGGATTTCGAGAATATCCTGATCGGCGACAATGTCCGTCT
This sequence comes from Terrirhizobium terrae, assembly GCF_030323265.1. Taxonomy (GTDB): domain Bacteria; phylum Pseudomonadota; class Alphaproteobacteria; order Rhizobiales; family Rhizobiaceae; genus Neorhizobium. The sequence goes on along the minus strand of NZ_CP104992.1, from coordinate 3,921,958 downwards.
GCGCGATGTGGCGACCGTCATGCTCGGCCCGGACGACGGCACGACGGCGCTGCGTTCGAACGGCGTTCCCGGCGTCGGCCTCGGCGTTTTGCGTCAGGCGCAGTCGAATACGCTCAGCATTTCGGAAGGCGTCAAGGCAGCCGTCGCCAATCTGAGGGACAGCTTGCCGGAAGGCACGCGGATTGCAATCACCAGCGACGATGCCGTCTTCATCGAGGGCGCGCTGCACGAGGTGGAGATCGCGCTCGGTCTTTCCAGCCTCATCGTCGTCGTGGTCATCTACCTCTTCCTGCGTGACTGGAAGGCGACCCTGATCCCGGCGCTGACCATTCCGGTGGCGCTGATCGGTACGTTGGTGGCGATCTATCTGGTCGGCTTCTCGATCAACATCCTGACGCTGCTTGCGATCGTTCTGGCGACGGGTCTCGTCGTCGACGATGCGATCGTGGTGCTCGAAAACATCGTGCGCCGGCGCGCCGAGGGCATGGGGCCGCGTGCGGCCGCCGTTCTCGGCACCCAGGAAGTGTTCTTCGCGGTTCTGGCGACAACGGCGACGCTTGCCGCTGTGTTCATTCCTCTGTCGTTCCTGCCGGGCCAGATGGGCGGCCTGTTCCGCGAATTCGGCTTCGTGCTCGCTTTTGCCGTCGGCCTTTCTTCGATCACGGCACTGACGCTCTGCCCGATGATGGCATCGCGCATGCTGACCAAGCCGATGCGCGAGGACCACGGTGTTCTCGGGCGTTTCGGCGGCTTTCTCGCGGGCCTCTATGCCAGCAGTCTGCGAGCCTGCCTGAATACGCCGCTTGCCGTCATCATCGTCGGTCTGCTGCTTGGCGCCGCCGCCTATGTCACCTTCGGTCAGGTCCATAGCGAACTGACGCCGCAGGAAGACCGGGCCATGGTCATGCTGCGCGCCACCGCGCCGGAAGGTGTCAGCCTGCAATATACCCGCGACAAGCTGCAACTGATCGAGGAGAAATTGAAGCCGCTGCGCGATTCCGGTGAAATCCAGAACGTGTTCTCGATCTCGGGGCAGGGCGGTGCATCCAATAGCGGCTTCATGGTTCTGACGCTGGCGCCCTGGTCCGAACGCGAGCGGAGCCAGGCCGAGATCGTCAAGGATATCAACACTGCCGTTGCCGCGGTGCCGGCGCTGCGCGGCAATGCCGTGCAGCAGAACAGCCTGCGTATCCGCGGCGCCGGTAACGGCCTGCAGATGGCTCTCGTCGGCACCGACCACGAGCAACTGACGCAGTCGGCGATCCAGCTGGTCGAGGCATTGCGCCAGACCAATCTCTTCGACACCCCGCGTCTCAACGACGAGCCGAACCAGGCGCAGATCTTCGTCACGGTGAACCGCGAACGCGCCTCCGACCTCGGCATCGACATCAACGCGCTCGGGACGTCGATCCAGTCGCTGCTCGAAGGCCGCTCCGTCGTCGACGTCTTCGTCAACGGCGAGGCTATTCCGGTCAAGCTCAAGTCGACGACGAGGCCGATCGACGATCCGACAGATCTCGAAAACATTTACCTCAAGGCCAAGGATGGTCGCATGGTGCCGATGTCGACGGTAGCGACGCTGGAGGAAAAGGCTGTCGCTCCGACGCTTCGCCGTGAACAGCAGCTTGCCTCCGTCTCCTTCTCGGCCAACCTGAAGGAGGGCGTCTCGCTCGGCCAGGCCGTGCAGGTCGCGACCGAGCTGGCAAAGCCGATCATGCCGCAGGGCACACGTCTCATCCCGCTCGCGGAAGCCGCGACGCTGGAGGAGAATTCCAGCGGCATGGCGCTGACCTTCGGCTTTGCCATCGCCATCATTTTCCTGGTTTTGGCGGCTCAGTTCGAAAGCGTTTTGTCGTCGATCATCATCATGTCGACGGTGCCGCTCGGTCTCGCCTGCGCCGTCTTCGCGCTGGTGCTGACCGGATCGAGCCTCAATGTCTACAGTCAGATCGGTCTCGTGCTCCTGATCGGCGTGATGGCGAAGAACGGTATCCTGATCGTCGAGTTCGCCAACCATCTGCGCGATGCGGGCGCGTCCTGCCGTGAGGCGATCGAGAAGGCCTGCAGCATGCGTCTGCGCCCGGTTATGATGACGATGATTGCGGCGGTGCTCGGCGGCGTGCCTTTGGTACTGGCGCAGGGTGCCGGTGCTGAAGCCCGTATCGCGCTCGGCTGGGTCATCGTCGGCGGTCTCGGCATGGCGACGCTCGTGACGCTTTACATCACGCCTGTCGCCTATCTGCTGCTCGCACGCTTCGGCAAGCCGCATGCCCAGGAGGCTCAGCGCCTGCATGACGAGCTCGAGAACGCCAAGAACGGCCGGGCCAACGACTCGAAAAAGCAGCCCCCGTTGATGGCGGCGGAATAGCAGATCGAAGGATGCCGGCGGATAACGCGCCGGCATGTCCTCCGCGGTGCCTTGCTGCTGGACAAACAAGGCCTTGTCCCATAACCAGAACCCTGCCTAAAGCGCTGCGCGCCGAACCGGATGTGCAAGAGCGCGACAACACTTTATGACTGACGCATCCCGGCCTTTGAAAGCCGGATCAGACTTGAAAGGTCGATGCGCCGGCACGCAGGAGAATTTGAGAATGGCCGTCAAGGATGTCCAGGCAGCGCCCCGTAACGAGGAGGGCATTGCGGCCGTTCTCGGTATTTTGAAGCAGGCATTCGGCGAGCGTTTTCATACCGGCCAGTCGTTCCGCGAACAGCATGCCCATACGACCACCTATCTGCCGGCCCAGCTGCCGGATGGTGTCGTCTTTGTCGAGACGAGCGAGGACGTGCAGTCGGTGGTGAAGATCTGCGTGGAGCATCGCGTGCCGCTCATTCCGTTCGGTGTCGGCTCCTCGCTTGAGGGCCAGGTCAATGCGGCGGCGGGTGGCATTTCCGTCGATTTTTCGCGGATGAACAAGGTTCTCCGCATCAGCCCCGAGGATCTCGATGTTACCGTCGAGCCCGGCATCACCCGCGAGGAACTGAACCGCGAGCTGCGCGATACGGGCCTGTTCTTCTCGATCGATCCCGGCGCCAATGCGACGATCGGCGGCATGGCTTCGACGCGCGCTTCCGGCACCAATGCCGTTCGCTACGGGACGATGAAGGACAATGTCCTGGCACTTACCGTCGTGACGGCCGATGGCGAGGAAATCCGTACGGCGCGGCGGGCCAAGAAGTCTTCGGCCGGCTATGACCTCACCCGCCTCTTCATCGGCGCCGAGGGCACGCTCGGCGTGATCACCTCGGTGACGCTGAAGCTGCAGGGTATTCCGGAAAAAATCGGCGGCGGCGTCTGCGCCTTCCCGGATGTCGAAACTGCCTGCAATGCCGTGATCATGACTATCCAGATGGGCATTCCGGTGGCGCGGATCGAGCTGCTCGACGACGTTCAGATCAAGGCATGCAATGCCTATTCCGGGTTAACCTATCCAGAGAAGCCGACGCTGTTCCTCGAATTCCACGGCACCGAGGAGACGGTACGCATTCAGTCTGAACAGTTTGCGGAGATCGCAGCCGAATGCGGTGGCGACGAGTTTCACTGGACGGCGAATGCCGAGGAGAGGACCAAGCTGTGGAACGCGCGCCACAACGCCTATTGGGCTGGCCGTGCGCTCGACCCGTCCCTGAACGGTCTTTCCACCGATGTCTGTGTGCCGATCTCGCGGCTTGCCGAATGCGTGGCAGAGACCCAGGCCGATATTCGCGATGCGGGGCTGCTTGCGCCCATCGTCGGTCATGCGGGTGACGGAAACTTCCACGTTCTCGTTCTCTTCGACGACAAGGATCCGGCGTCTGTCGCCAATGTCGAGGCCTTCACGGCACGGCTCAGCCGCCGGGCGCTGGCGATGGACGGCACCTGCACGGGAGAGCATGGCGTGGGTCAGGGCAAGATGTCCTATCTCGACGAGGAGCTGGGCGGCGCTGTCGATATCATGCGGTCGGTCAAGCGAAGCCTCGACCCGGACAATATCTTCAATCCGGGCAAGATCTTCCGAATGGCGCAGGCGTGACTTGAACCGGTGGGCCGATGGTCTAATCTTTAGGCGACAAAGGGAGATCGGACGGTGCTCGGACGGGTAATGTTGGCCATAGGGGGCGCTGTCGTCCTCGTGCTGTTCACGGCATTGCTGGCGCCGTTCTTCGTCGAATGGTCGAGTTTTCGCGTTGAATTCGAACAGCAGGCCAGCCGGTTGCTCGGCAAGAAGGTTGCGGTACATGGCGAGGTCGACGCCCGCATCCTGCCGTTTCCCTCGGTCACGTTGCATGATGTGCGCATCGGCCAGGATCTCGATGGTCAGCCGCAGGTCCAGGTCGCCCGGTTCTCCATGGACATGGAGCTTGCGCCGTTTCTCTCCGGCGAGGCGCGCATCTTCGACATGCGCATCGAGGAACCGAAGGCGCGTCTGCGTATCTTGAAAGACGGAACGCTCGACTGGATGCGCGGTAGCCGTCCGTCGATCCCGACGCGCGTCGTGGTCATCGAGGACGTCCATGTCGTCGGCGGTGAGGTGGCTATCATCGACGAGCAGTCCGGCCGGTCGCGCTCGATCACCGGGCTGACGGCGGCCATGTCTGCCGCATCGCTCGCCGGACCATGGCGCGGCGAGGGGATGCGGTGCTCGACGGCCAGGCAGCCCGGTTCAGCGTCAATACCGGCGCGGCGAATGTCGAGGCCCGGCGGCTTCCGTTGCGCTTGCGGCTGTGGCCGGATGCCGAGCCGCTGGAGGTCAATCTCGACGGCGAACTGGCGCTTTCCGAAAGCGTGCCGACCTATAGCGGCGGGTTTACCGCTAATGTCTTGCAGGAGGAGGATGAGAGCGAGCCGGTGACCGCACCGCCGCCGGGGCCGCGCGTCAAGGGCACGTTCGAACTGACCAATGACCGAATCCGGGTTGCGGACTATCGGCTGGAAGTCGGCAAGCTGGATGATCCTTATGTCGTGACCGGCGAGGCGACGCTCGACACCGGCAGCAATTCCGAATTCCTTCTGACGGCCGAAGGGCAGCAGATCGACGTCAATCATCTGGCCGAAAACCCCAGTGGCAAGACCGGCCGGGACGCGGCAGCGTCCGCCCAGCGCCGGTTGCAGGCTTTCATCGAAATGGCGGCATCGATCCCGATCCCGCAGGTGCCGGGTCGTGCCAGCCTCAAGCTGCCGGCCGTGGTGCTGAACGACACGACGATCCGCGATATTCAGCTGGACGTGCAGCCGGCAGGCGAGGGCTGGACCGTGGACAAGGCAGTGGCGACGCTGCCGGGGCGGACCCGGATGGAGGCGAGCGGTGCGCTCGTCCTCGAAGGCCAGCCGTCGTTTGCGGGCGACATGCTGTTTGCCTCCACGCAGCCCTCCGGCCTCGCTGACTGGCTGTCGGGCCATGTCGATCCCGCCATTCGCCAACTTCGCACGGCCGGTTTTTCGGCCAGGGTGAACCTGACGGAAGAGCAGCAGCGTTTCGACGATCTCGAGCTTGCTATCGGTACCGCAACCCTGGAAGGGCGTGTCGAACGCCAGTCGCGGTGGATGCCGCCGCAGGGCAGGCAAGCGGCAGGGCTCTCGGTGGATCTGAGCGGCGACGAGATCGATCTCGATGCCATGCGGGCGCTGGCATCGCTGATCACCGGCGAGGATGCCGGCATGGACGTGCTCGATCACCGACTTAACGCGAAGCTCAAGGCACAGCGTTTTACCGCGCTCGGCGTCACTGCAAGCGACGTTGATACCGACTTCACCATGGATGGCGGCGTGCTGTCGCTGAAGCGGCTTTCCGTCGGTGATCTGGCGGGCGCCAGTCTGTCGGGTGAGGGTAAGGTGGAGGGTTCGCTGCTCGACTATCACGGCACGGCGAGTGTCCGGCTGAAGTCGGCCGATCTCACGCCCTTCCTCGCCATGCTGAAGCAGCAGCTTCCGGTCCATCCGGTCCTCGATCGCCTTGCCGGCAACGCTGCGTATTATTCCGACGCCGACCTGACGGCGGACGTGACGATCGGCAACGGTTCGGCGGGAGCGCAGGCCAAGGTCGCAGGCTCGATCAATGGCAGCACGGTTACCGCAGATATCGATCTGCCGACCCTGTTCGACCTCACGGGTGGCAATGCCATGGTGGTCACGGCATCGCTTGAAAACCCGCAATCGGAAATCCTTCTCGGCCAGGCGGGCTTTGAAATCCTGCCCTTCGGCGGTGACGGGCCGGGTAAGCTTTCGCTTGCGCTCCGGCAGCCTGCTGATGGTGCGGCAGAGAGCCAGCTTGATTTCAAGACGGAGCGGACGGCGTTTTCGGCGAAGGGCGATATCTCCCTTCTTCCGGGCAATTTCGCGGAAGGGCAGGGGCATGTCTCGCTGCGCAGCCAGGATATCGAGCCTTACCTACTGCTCGCCGGCATCGGCATCCCTCAGTTCGGTGGCGGTCTGCCCTTGAACCTCGAGACGGACTTCACGATCAGTCCGCAGGCTTTCGAACTGGCGACGCTCCGCGGTGACGCGGACGGGAATGGCTTTGACGGCAAGCTCTCAATTGACCGTGGTGTTCCGGGCTTCAAGGGGCAGGGTGCGGTCAGTGTCGATTCACTCGATCTTGCCTGGCTGGGTGAGGCCGTCTTCGGGCCGCTCACCGATCCCGCCAACGGCCAGCCGTCGAAGACACCGTTTGCGCTGCCGGTCTTCGGTAACAGCGAACTCGCGCTTGATCTCAAGGCACGGCGTTTCGATGCCGGCGAATTCGGACGCGTCGACAACCTGTCCGCCAAATTCGCCCATCGCGGCGGCGGCATTTCTCTCGACGAGGTTGTGGGGGACTGGCGGGGTGGCAAGCTGACAGGCCGTCTGCTGATGTCGAGCGGCAGCGGCACAGGTATTCTGCAGACCAAGCTCCATGCGGAAAATGCCGACCTTGCGTCGCTTGTCTGGAACAATGGCGAGCGCCCGGTGGCCGAGGGTAAGGTCACGATCGATGCTTCAGCCGAGGCGAGCGGCGCGAGCGCCAGCGATCTCGTTGCAGCACTCACCGGCTCCGGCGAAGTGCGGCTGTCCGGCCTGACGGTCGAGGGCATCAATACGGACCTTCTCGCATCGCTGATGAAGGCGGCCGATCAGTCCAAGGACGAGGTTACCGAAAAGCGGATCGGCGCAATCGTCGCGCAGCAGGTGCATCGGGGTGGTGTGTCGCTCGGCGATGTGAAAATGCCCTTCACCATTACTGGGGGCGAAATTCGTGTGCAGGAAGTCAGGGGACAGGCTGCGGGCGTCAATCTTGTCGCCGAAGGCAGCGCCAGTCTGACCAGCGGAGATATCGGTGCAGCGCTGTCCGTCACGTATGGTGCGGGCGACGAGGCGATCGCCGGCGGTGACCCGACGGTGCGTCTTCTTTATTCCGGGAGCGCGATGCGCCGCGCGAGACGATCGACGTTTCGGCTGTGACGAATTTCCTCTCCATGCGCGCCTATGAGCAGGAGCGGCGCCGGGTGGAAATGCTGCAATCGAGCGTCCTGGAAAAGCAGAGGCTTCGCCGCGAAGTCGCGCTCTATAATTTTCTCGCGAGCGAGCGGGCTGCGGAAAAGGCCCGACGCGCGGCGGAAGAGGAGAAGGCGCGTCAGGCAATCATCGAAGCGGCCAAAGCCGCCGAACAGCAGCGGCAGAGCGAAGGAACCGTGCTCGACCTGCAGGTGCCGCCGACCGACGACAATCTCGGATCGGGCGATCAGCCGATGGCGCCTTTCGGCTCCGACACGTTGCCGGGCGTCGGTCAGTAGCTCGTCGACCACATCGGGCGCGCGGACCGGCTTAGCTCTGCTGAGGCGGTCGCGTTTCGATATGAAGACGTAGATGGAAGCTATCGTGATCGAATAGGTGCTGGACGCCGAGGCCAGCAAGCTGACCGCAGAACCGGCATCGACCGTTGAGAGAATTTTCTAGGGCGCGGCAGACGCAACCCTAGAAGCAGAACCGATGTAGGGTTAATTTTTATTAGGAGATTATTTCTTTTTCCGAATTTTCAATTTTGTCTGATTGTTTGAGATAGCGAAGAACATAGACCCGCAAGGCGGAAGACAGGTTGCTTCCAGAGGCTCGCTGGTCGTCAATATCGGTAATAAGGCCGGCCAGGCTCATGCCTCTGGCCCTGGCGATCGTCTTCAATTCCGACCAGAATTCGTCCTCGAGGGAGAAGCTGGTGCGGTGTCCGTGAAGGGTCGCAGAATGCTTGTGAATCAAGTGGGGCTCCGTGATCATCATGACCAATGGGCCCTATACAGGCGGCGGAACGAAATGGGTCAAGCGTCGCCAAATAGGACGGGTAACGGGCCCTTAATGTCCACTTACTCTGGATCTTTTTGGGACTTTTCCAGGCGTCCCTGATCCAGTTTCTTCTCGGCCTTCTCGTTCAGGGCCGTCGTCAGAGATTTTTCGTCCTTGGTACGGCCGTGGCTCAGGCGGTTCTGCTCGGCCTGTTTTTCCTTCTCGGAACGGGCCTTCGTCTTGCGGAACTGCCGGAGGTTGACGACGTCACCCATGGCTCTCGCCTATTGTTTCTTGCGGAAGGAATCGAGCGAGACGACGGAGCCTTCCTTTTTCTCCTCGGCCCCTTCCTTCTTTTCCTCGGCGGGCTTGGAAACCGCATCGACCGGGATCGCGGTGATCTCGGCGGAGGCTTCCTCCTCCTCGACGAGCGGCACTTCGAATTCCAGTTCGAAGTTCACCGAGGGGTCGTAGAAGCCACGGATGGCGTTGAAAGGAATGACGAGACGCTCCGGCGTATCGGAGAAGGAAAGGCCGATTTCGAACTGCGTGTCGGTAACCTTGAGGTCCCAGAACTGGTGCTGGACGACGATGGTCATCTGCTCGGTGTATTTCGCCTTGAGATGCTGCGAAATGCGCACGCCCGGCGCGCCGGTGAGGAAGGTGATGAAGAAGTGGTGATCACCCGGCAAGCGGCCAGTGGCCGCAACTTCCGTAAGAACCTTGCGAATGACGCCACGCAGCGCATCCTGAGCCAGAATATCGTAACGGATGTGATCCTGAGCCATACGGTCCTGTCTTTCCCTGTTCGTCTTTCATTTAAGACGGCTTATGCCATGCCATCCCGGCGGACGGTAGTCCCGTCCTGTCGAGTCATTGGGCGATTGTATTCCAGTGAGGGGGAAGGTGAAGGCTTCTGTTGCCAGGTGCCTTCGGACCCCGCCTTAAGGGGCTAACCCTAAGGACTTAGAGCGGAATTCCCGCACCGCCATTAGGCAGCGAGAGCGTATTCCTTAGCGTTGTTGTCGTTTGCAACTACACTTGTGACCCGATAACGGCGGTATCATGCCGAGCAAAAGTTCGATCTTTACACCCTTGTCGATCCTATTTCGCCCCCATCATAAACCGGCCTGATCATGCCAGTTTGTGGTGGAGGCGCCGGGTACCGCCCCCGGGTCCAATAGGTTTATTACACCGACCGTTTATCGCCATATCCGGACCGAAGTCCGGCATGGGTGATATAGGTGTTTGCGAGCCGATTGAAAAGAGGCCCCGTCACATAAGCATCGCAATCCAGCGTGCGTGTTACGCGAAAGGTCTGGATAAGCGGCGGTCGTCACCGGCAGGTGATTGGTCTTGGCCGTCCGTGCTATTATGTAGGTCTCGATTTCAGGAATCGGTGGCCAGACCCATGAAGCAATATCTCGATCTTCTCCGGCATGTGATGGAAACCGGCACCGACCGCGGCGACCGCACGGGGACCGGTACGCGTTCCGTGTTCGGCTATCAGATGCGCTTCGACCTTTCGGAAGGTTTTCCGGCGCTCACCACCAAGAAGCTGCACCTGCGCTCGATCATCATCGAGCTTCTGTGGTTCCTGCGTGGCGACACCAATATCGCCTATCTCAAGGAAAACGGCGTTTCCATCTGGGACGAATGGGCCGACGAAAACGGCGATCTCGGCCCGGTCTATGGTTATCAGTGGCGCTCCTGGCCGCGGCCGGAAGGCGGGCATGTCGACCAGATCGCCCAGCTGATCGAGGGGCTGAAGACCAATCCGAATTCCCGCCGTCATATCGTCTCGGCCTGGAACCCGGCGCAGGTCGACGACATGGCGCTGCCGCCCTGCCATTGCCTGTTCCAGTTCTATGTCGCCGACGGCAAGCTTTCCTGCCAGCTTTACCAGCGCTCGGCCGACATTTTCCTCGGCGTGCCGTTCAACATCGCCTCCTACGCGCTCTTCACCATGATGGTGGCGCAGGTGACCGGGCTGAAGCTCGGCGATTTCGTCCACACGTTCGGCGACGCGCATATCTATTCAAACCATGTCGAGCAGGCGAAGCTGCAGATGACGCGGGAGCCGAAGGCGCTACCGACAATGAAGATCAATCCTGACGTGAAGGACATCTTCTCCTTCAAGTTCGAGGATTTCGAACTGGTGGACTATGTCGCCGATCCGCATATCAAAGCGCCGGTGGCGGTGTGAGATTGGCCTTGATAGTTGCTTGTTAAGATAATAACCCGAGCGACACGTTGAGAGAGTACGCGTTGGGTTCATGACTCTATGAAAAAAATCCTACTAAGGTCAGAATGCCTTCGGTCGCATCAATAGTGGCAAGAAGTTATCCTGACAAAATTATTGGTATTGAGAACCAATTGCCATGGCATTTGGGGACTGATCTCCAGTTATTTAAAAAACGTACCCAAGGAAATGCTGTGATCATGGGCCGGAAGACTTTCGAGTCTATCGGTCGACCGCTGCCCAATAGAAAGAACATAATTCTATCACGGACTGAGCCAGATTATCTCAACGATCACAAAGATCTCGTGTGGGCGCCAGATCCTTCGACTGCCTTTTTGATCGCAGATATGGCGTCGATAATTTCCGGTAAGATGGAATTTTTTGTTATTGGCGGAGAGCAGATATACAAGACGTTCCACACATATCTAAATCGCATATTCGTCACGGATGTATTTTGCGGTCACATCAACGGTGACGCAAAATACGAAGTGGACTTCGACGCTAAAACGCGTGGCACAAAATCAGAATGGATTATTGAGGACGAAGAGGAATTCCCCAAGTCTGATAAGGACGAATTCCCATTCCGCATTACCGAATATCGCAGACGAGTGCCATATCACAGATATCGCGTGAAGGAGGAGCTCATGGGGCGCTCGCCTGATATCGACGTTTACTGGCAGCAGTACGAGCTCAAACTCCATCGACTTGAGGAGGAGGCTGGCGAACAGCTGGACTTCTTCGCGTAACTTTTTTGGCTCGTGAGTTAGGCGCTTTGCCATTTACCACAGGAAAACTGCGGCAAACTGAAACATTTCGTTACCGTTGACTTGGAAGTTATTGAACGCGCGTTGAAAGCCGTCTCTCGCATACCTATAACGGGCGATAACCCCGCGGTTCTTCGATGAGTTGCGCCGTGCGGGAAGGGAGACACTTACAAAGAGGTTTTGATGCCCTGGAGCAATCAGAATGGCGGCGGCGGCCCGTGGGGCGGCGGCGGCGGTGGCGGTAACAATCAAGGACCCTGGGGTCAGGGACCTAACCGCCCACGCGGTGGCGGCGGCGGTGGCAATGGCGGCCCGCCCGATCTCGAGGACATCATCCGCAAGAGCCAGGATCGCCTGAAGGGCTTCATGCCCGGCGGTTTCAACGGTGGCGCACTCGTCATCGTGGCTCTGGTTATCGCGGCCTTCCTCGTTTTCCAGTCGGTCTATACGGTGCAGCCGGACGAGCGCGGCGTCGAGCTGCGGTTCGGCAAGCCCAAGGAAGAAATTTCCATGCCGGGCCTGCATTTCCATCTCTGGCCGCTGGAATCGGTCGAGATCGTCAAGGTCACCGAGCAGCAGCAGAATATCGGCGCTCCGAGGGGTCGAATTCGAATGTCGGCTGGATGCTGACCGGCGACCAGAACATCGTCAACGTACAGTTCTCGGTTCTGTTCACGGTTACCGATCCGAAGGCCTATCTCTTCAACCTGGAAACGCCGGCATCGACATTGCAGCAGGTCGCCGAAAGCGCCATGCGCGAAGTCGTCGGTCGCCGCCCGGCACAGGACATTTTCCGCGACAACCGCGAAGAAATGTCGACCGAGGTGCGCAACATCATCCAGGGCACGATGGACACCTACGGCTCGGGCATTGCCATCAACGCAGTTCCGATCGAGGATGCGGCTCCGCCGCGCGAAGTCGCCGACGCCTTCGAAGAAGTGCAGCGCGCCGAGCAGGACGAAGATCGCTTCGTCGAGGAAGCCAACCAGTATGCCAACCAGAAGCTCGGTCAGGCACGCGGTCAGGCAGCCCAGGTTCGCGAAGAAGCATCCGCCTACAAGGATCGCGTCGTCAACGAGGCGACCGGTGAAGCCCAGCGCTTCGTCTCGATCTACAACGAATATGCCAATGCGCCCGATGTCACCCGTCGCCGCATCTTCCTCGAAACGATGGAAACGGTGCTGAAGTCGTCCAACAAGATCATCATGGATGGTCAGCAGCAGGGAGCGGTTCCCTATCTTCCGCTCAATGAAATGATCCGTAATCCGAATGCAGCGCAGCAGGGAGGCAGCCGATGAATTCCAACCGACTCCCCGCCTTCCTCATCGGTCTGGCTGTCATATTGTTTCTCGTCTACTCGTCGGTCTTCGTCGTGAACGAGCGTGAACAGGCCATCGTCGTCCGCTTCGGTGAGATCCAGTCCGTCAAGCAGGAGCCCGGCATCTACTTCAAGCTGCCGTTCGCCTTCATGGATGCCGATCGCGTCCAGTATCTCGAAGACCGCGCGCTGCGCTTCGACCTCGACAATATCCGTGTCCAGGTCCGCGGCGGCGCCTTCTACGAAGTCGATGCCTTCGTCGTCTACGCGATCACCGATCCGCGGCGTTTCCGCGAAACGGTTTCGGGCGACCGGGATCGGCAGAATCGCGCCTCAGCACTCGTCTCGATGCTGCTCTGCGTCGCGTCTATGGTCTTCGTGACTTCAGCGCCGCGCTGTCTGACGAACGCGTCTCGATGATGCAGGAAGTCCGTGACGATCTGAACGGTGCAGCCGAAACGCTGGGTCTTTCGATCCGCGATGTTCGTATCCGTCGTACCGACCTGACGCAGGAAGTCTCGCAGCAGACCTTCCAGCGCATGCGCGCCGAGCGTCTGGCGGAAGCCGAGCTCATCCGCGCCCGCGGTAACGAGCAGGGCCAACGTCGCCGCGCGATCGCCGATCGCCAGGTCGTGGAGCTGGTCTCGGAAGCCCAGAGGATTCCGAAATCCTCCGAGGTGAAGGCGATGCCGAGCGCAACCGCATCTTCGCCGAAGCCTTCCAGCGCGATCCGAGCTTCTTCGAGTTCTATCGATCGATGCGGGCCTATGTCGCGTCGCTGGCTGATAACGGGACCACGATGGTGCTTTCGCCGGATTCGGAGTTCTTCAAGTTCTTCGAAACGCCGGACGGAAAGGCTCCGGCAACGCCGCCGGCCCCTCCGGCAGGTGGCGCCCCGGCACCGGCAAACTGATACAGGAGATGAAAGAGCGGCTTAGGCCGCTCTTTCTTTTCCGCGTCTTTGCACGGCTATCTCACGAAAAGGTAATTTCGCGTCGCTGCATTCCGCCTTATTGTTTGCCGAAACTCTGCCCGATTCAGTCGTTCGAATAGGCGGCAGCTGAAAGCCCTTGTTCCTGGGCTCTACGAATACGTCCAAAATGCTAGGAGGCCAGATGGCTCAGCAGGTTCGATCGCCCTGGAAGCGCGTTGCCATCGGAGGCCTTGCAGCCGCGATTGCTGCGGCACCAATGTCCGCATGGGCACAAACCCAGGCTCAGGCGCCTGCTCCCGCGGCACCGTCGCAAGCTCAGCCCAGCGCGCCCGGCACGATGCCGCCGGCGCCGCCACCGCCATCCTCCTCCATCAATCCGCCGCCGGCTCCAGGCGCTGCCACTGCTCCGGCCGGGCCCGCGTCGATCGCCGACCTGTCCGAAGGCCTGCTCGATGCGGTGGTCAACATCTCGACCTCCCAGAGCGTCAAGAGCGACGGCAACGGGCCGCAGCAGCCGCAGATCCAAGACGGCTCGCCTTTCCAAGAATTCTTCGACGACTTCTTCGACGGCGAGGGTGGCCAGCAGGGCAACCAGAAGGTTTCTTCGCTCGGCTCCGGCTTCGTCATCGACCCAGCCGGTTACGTCGTGACCAACAACCACGTCATCGAGGGGGCCGACGATATCGAAGTCGTCTTCCCGAACGGGTCGAAGCTGAAGGCGACGCTGATCGGCACCGATACAAAGACCGACCTCTCGGTGCTCAAGGTGGAGCCGAAGGCGCCGCTGAAGGCTGTGCCGTTCGGCGATTCCCGCCGCATGCGCATCGGCGACTGGGTGATGGCGATCGGCAACCCGTTCGGCCTCGGCGGCTCGGTGACGCTCGGCATCATCTCGGCCCGCGGCCGCAACATCAATGCCGGCCCCTATGACAACTTCATCCAGACGGATGCGGCGATCAACAAGGGCAATTCCGGTGGCCCGCTGTTCAACATGCGCGGCGAGGTCATCGGCATCAACACGGCGATCATCTCGCCGTCGGGTGGTTCGATCGGCATCGGCTTCGCCGTGCCGACGGAGATCGCGGAAAACGTCGTGCGCCAGCTGATCGAGTTCGGCGAGACCCGCCGCGGCTGGCTCGGCGTGCGCATCCAGCCGGTGACGGACGAGGTGGCCGACAGCCTCGGCCTCGACCGGGCGCGCGGCGCGCTGGTGTCGGGCATCATCAATGACGGCCCGATCAAGAACGGCGAGATCAAGGCCGGCGACGTGATCACCAGCTTCGACGGATCGCCGGTGAACGAGATGCGTGATCTGCCGCGCATCGTGGCCGAAAGCCCGGTCGGCAAGGCCGTCGACGTTGTCATCATGCGCGACGGCAAGGAGCAGACCGTCAAAGTGACGCTCGGGCGCCTGGAAGACAGCGCACAGTCCGCTTCTGCCGATGACAGTGACGAACCGGATAGCGCCGATGAGCCCGATGCCAACAATGGCGACCAGGGCAACAATCAGGGCGCCGAGCAGAGCAAGGAGCCGGTCACGGCCTATGGCATGACGATTGCGCCGCTCGGCGAAGAGCAGCGCAAGAGTTTTGGCATTGCCGAAAGCGTCGAAGGTGTCGTGATCACCGAAGTCGCTGCTGGTTCGCTTGCAGCCGAAAAGGGCGTCAAACCGGGCGAGGTCATCGTCGAGGTGGCGCAGGACTTCGTCGAGACGCCGAAGGATGTCACGACCCGCATGGAAGCGTTGAAGGCCGAAGGACGCCGCAATGCCCATATCATGATTGCCGACAAGACAGGCAACCTGCGCTTCGTCGCCATTCCGCTGGATTAACACCGGATTGCTGATCGGTTCGGCCGGGCCTCAGGCCCGGCTGAGCATCCGGCGTTTCCATTCGTCCCGCGTGACCGCGTAGACGACATGCCGTTTCAGGTGTGGATGGGTGTCGGGCACGCGCGGATGGTCGAAATCCAGCCCCTCGATCCGATGCAGGCCAATACGCTTCATCACGCCCGTCGAGCGATGGTTGGCCTCGACCGCGAAGGAAACGACCGCATCGAGGTTCTTGGTGACGAAAGCCCAGTCGAGAATACCTTTGGCCGCCTCTGTGGCATAGCCGTTGCCCCAATAGCGCGTGGCGAGACGCCAGCCGATCTCGACCATCTGTTCGGGAAAGACACCCAGGAGGTTGGGCCGTGACAGGCCGCAGAAACCCATCGGTTCCAGCGTCTCCTTCGACACGACTGCATAGAAGCCGAGGCCGTCCTCCGTCGCCATGCCGTTCAGCTTGGCGAGAAACGTGTCGGCCTCCTCGTGGCTGCGACGGAAGGGGAAGAATTCCATCACCTTGGGATCGGCGTTGATCTCGCGAAACAGGTCACGGTCCGACGGCAGCCATGTGCCGAGGATCAGGCGCGGCGTTTCGACGATGACACCGCGTTCGCTCATGGGGTGACGAAATCGCTCTTCCGGTAGCCCTGAATGTAGAGCAGCGCCGTCAGGTCGCCGTGATCGATCCGCATCTTCGCCTGGGCGGCAACGGTCGGCTTGGCATGAAGAGCGACGCCCGAACCGGCGACACCGAGCATGCCGAGATCGTTAGCGCCGTCACCGACGGCGATGGCATCCTCGGGCGTGATGCCGAGCCTTGCCGAGATCTCTTCCAGCGCATCGACCTTGGCCTGCTTGCCGAGGATCGGCTCGGCGACTTCGCCGGTGAGGATGCCGTCCTTCTCGATCAGGATGTTGGCGCGGTTCTCGTCGAAGCCGAGCGTGGCGCCGATCTCGGCTGGTGAAGACGGTGAAGCCGCCGGAGACGAGAGCGGCGTAGAAGCCTTTGGCCTTCATTGTGGCAATCAGTTCCGGGCCGCCGGAGGTCAGCGTGATGCGCTTGGCGATGACTTCATCGACCACGGTGATCGGCAGGCCTTTCAGCAGGGCGACGCGCTCGCGCAGCGCCGGTTCGAAGGCGATCTCGCCGTTCATGGCGCGCGCGGTGATGGTGGCCACCTTGTCCTTCAGGCCAACGACATCGGCGAGTTCATCAATACATTCCTGGCCGATCATGGTCGAGATCCATGTCGGCGATCAGAAACTGCTTGCGGCGGGTCTCCGCCTGCTGCACGACGACATCGATAGGAGCGCTGCCCATGACGGCGCGCAGCTTGGCTTCCGCAGATTCAGGATCCTCGTCGTCATGCAGGGCGATATCGCAGGCGATGCCGTCAGCCAGCCAGTAGAGGCCGGAGCTTTTCACCGCGCCTTCCGCTTGTTCTGCGAGCGCCGGTGTGAGAACCGGGTTTGACGGATGGGCAATGAGCGTGGCAACGAAAGCCATATGGAAAACCTTGTGCAGAATTTCGACGCGATCCTGATAACCGGGCCGACCGCCAGCGGCAAGTCGGCACTCGCCGTACAGCTGGCGCAGGACTGCGATGGCGTCGTCATCAATGCCGACAGCATGCAGGTTTACGATACGCTTCGCGTGCTCAGCGCCCGCCCGGCCGAAGACGAGATGGAAGGTGTCCCGCATCACCTCTACGGCCATGTCCCGGCGACAACGGCCTATTCGACAGGTGAATGGCTGCGCGATGTGACGGCACTGCTGCCGACGGTTCGCGCTGCCGGAAAGGTGCCGGTTTTCGTCGGCGGGACGGGGCTCTATTTCAAGGCGCTGACGGGCGGTCTTTCGGACATGCCGGAGATCCCGCAGGAGATCCGCTGCGAAGTGCGGCTGAGGCTGAAGGAAGAGGGCCGGAGGCCCTGCATGCTGAGCTTTCCGGCAAGGATGCAGCCGTCGCCGAGACGCTTGAGATCCGGGACGGGCAGAGGATCGTCAGGGCGCTGGAAGTGTTCCAGGCGACCGGCCGCTCGATCTCGGAATTCCAGGGGAAGCAGGGACCGATGATCGTCGATCCAGAGCGGTCGCTCAAATTCGTCGTGCTGCCCGAGCGTGCGCTTCTGCATGAGCGGATCAACCAGCGCTTCGAGAAGATGCTGAGGCAGGGTGCGATCGAAGAGGTACGGGCGCTGATGGCGCAAAATCCTGCGGCCGATCTTCCCGTCATGAAGGCGATCGGCGTTCGCGAGATCGCCGACATGCTCGACGGCGGGATGTCGCGAGCGGACGTAGTCGAACGCGCGTCGGCGCTGACCCGGCAATATGCGAAGCGGCAGATGACCTGGTTCCGCAACCAGATGAACGAGACCTGGCGCCGCATCGACGGCTCGCCCGCCTCGCTTCAGTCCTTGTCGTAGAGGCTGCTCAGCGGCTTCTTTAAAGGCTTTCACGGAACGAGCCTTCACGCTTGACGAAGGGATTGGGCCGCGCAGCGGGCGCGTCGCTCGCCGTCCCGCCGGGTACCGCCGAGCGGTCGCGCCAGATTGTGCGGGATTGTTGCGCCGGTGCTTCGGCGGTCTGGGCGAAGCCGGGCAGCATGTCCGGGCGGTAGGGCGTCAGCGGCTCGCGCGGCAATTCGGCCGATGGAGTGGAGGAGCAGCTCGCCGTTCGGAACGGATTTCGCGGCGCCATTCCTCGACCTCTCGATCGCTGGCCGGTGGGAAATCAGCGCCGAGCGCAGGTGCCGAAGGAGCCGACGCGCTTGGATAATTCGATTCGGCGGCCAAGTAGCTCTGCTGGAAGGCGCTGATATCGGGGCCGCTGACAGAGCGCATTCGGGACACGATGGTCCTCAGGTCGACGGTGTCCGGTGTACCATCCATGCCCTTGTCGGCAATGCCGCGGGCTTTTGGCAGATATTTGCTCTCGACTTGGGTGAATTTCATGCGCATCGGAACGGCGATTGCCTCACCGAAGGCGATCGCCTCGCCATTGCCGATCGAAGAGAGGAAACTCGTCGTCGAGATCGAGGAGTTGGGAATGGCCGACTTGATGATCTCCTGGTCTCGATCATTCGAAAGGCGCATGGCAAACAGGGTCGAGCATTGCGACAGAATCGTCTGGTCGAGTTCGCCCGGCCGCTGGGTGATCACGCCGAGCGAGACGCCGTATTTGCGGCCTTCCTTGGCGATACGCGAGATCGCCTGAACCGTCGGGACAAAACCCATTTCGCGGTCGGCCGGAACGTAACGATGCGCTTCCTCACAGACGACGAGCATATGGATCGCTCCATTGCTCCACAGCGCCAGTTCGAAGGCCATGCGGCAAAGGATCGATGCGACGGAATTGACCACTTCCGACGGGATGCCTGACAGCTGGAAGGTGGAGATCGGCCGGTCGTCTCCCGGGATGCGGAAGATATGCGCGATGGTCTCCATGATCGTGTCGTTGATCGTGTTGTTGGAGAACATGAAGTGGTAGCGCGGGTCGTTGATGGCGGAGATGACGCGCATCTTCAGTGACCGCAATGCCGGCTTCTCGGCACGACCTTCGAGACGGCCGATGCGGTCATCGATCAGGGCGAGTAGATCGGCCATGCGATAGGGCACCGGCGTGTCTGCCGTTACCGAGCTTTTTTCCGTCGTGCGGCGGGTCAGGCTCGAATCGCTGCCGCGAAAGGCGCGTTTTGCCTCCGGAATGAGATCGCGGAGAATATCCAGTTCTTCCGGTATCGCCGGGCGGCCGCGGAATACGACTTCGGCGAACTCCTCCAGGCGCATCAGCCAGAAGGGCAGGTCGAGCGTATCGGTGTCGATGACGACCGCATGGTTCGGGAAAGCGGCCGCGAACTCGTTATGCGGATCGAGGATCAGCACGCGCAGTTTCGGATCGGCCTCGATCGCCTGATGCAGAAGCAGTGACACTGCGGTGGACTTGCCGACGCCAGTCGAGCCGACGATGGCGAAATGCTTCGACAGCATGGAGGGAATGTGGATCGCGGCATCGATGCTCTCATCCTGGCTGAGCTTGCCGATGACGCATGTCTCTTTCTTGCCGGGATCGTAGATGCGCACGAGGTCGGCGGCGCGGATACGGTGGGCGATCGCGCCGAGATAGGGATAGCGCGAGATGCCGGTCGAGAACTGTTCAGTGCCGTCGTCCGCAACGCGCACCTCGCCGAGGAGTTCGACCTCGATCTGAAACCTTGTATCTTCGCCTTCGGCCCAGTCCTGGGTTGCCGTCTCCATGGAGTATGCCAGCGCGACAACTCGGTTCGACCCGACGCTGATCGAGACCAGGCGGCCGACGGACCAGAGTTCCGTCAGTTCGGTCTCGCCCTGTTCGGCAACGGCCGCAATCGTGGCGTGGGAGCCGTTGCAGGCGACGACCCGGCCGAGGAAGCGGTTGCCGCGCTTCTGCGTGTCGCGACGTTCTGTTTCTCCGGCTTGCGCCGGGCGAGGGATGTCGTCATTCAGCAAGAGGCGCCCCTTCGATTGGGGTGTGAGACTCGATGACCCCGATCGCTCGAAGCCAGAACTGGCGAGTGGCCAGATTATCGGGCCTGGCTTAACAACAAGTATAATATGGGAAATCGACGAAGACGGATGTTGTTCCGGATTCGTGCGGTTGCGCATTTTGTCCGATCTCGCGTTGACGAATGATATTTATGTGGCTAACACTCGCTGCCATGAAAATCTCGAAGGTACTTATTGTGGTGGGAACGCGCATGGGCAGGACGGTGTAACCGTCCGGCGGTAGCCACCCATGCGCGGAAAGACAGGCTCCTCAAGGGGCCTTTTTTTATGCCCTTAATCCGGCTCGGAGGAGCCGCCGGTAACAATCCAGCAGTGAACGGACCAAGATGATGACGGACACCAATAATCAGAACCCCGACAACCAGATGACTGGTGCGGAGATCGTTCTGAGGGCGCTGAAGGACAATGGCGTCGAGCATATTTTCGGCTATCCCGGAGGAGCGGTGCTGCCGATCTACGACGAGATCTTCCAGCAGGAGGATATCCAGCACATCCTCGTCCGCCACGAGCAGGGCGCCGGCCACGCGGCTGAAGGCTATGCGCGCTCCACCGGCAAGGTCGGTGTCATGCTGGTCACCTCCGGTCCGGGTGCCACCAATGCCGTCACGCCGCTGCAGGATGCCCTGATGGATTCTGATCCCGCTCGTCTGCCTGACCGGTCAGGTACCGACGACGCTGATTGGTTCGGATGCCTTCCAGGAAGCCGATACGGTCGGTATCACGCGCCCCTGCACCAAGCACAACTGGCTGGTCAAGGACGTCAACGATCTGGCCGGCATCATCCATGAAGCCTTCCGCATCGCGCAGACCGGCCGCCCGGGTCCTGTCGTCGTAGATATTCCGAAGGACGTGCAGTTCGCTACCGGCACCTACACGCCGCCGTCCGAGACTGCGATCAACAAGAGCTACAAGCCGAAGGTCGACGGCGACATGGCAGCAATCCAGGCGGCAGTGGAACTGATGGCGACGGCCAGAAGGCCTATTCTCTATACCGGCGGTGGTGTCATCAATTCCGGTCCCGAAGCGTCCAAGCTGCTGCGCGAACTGGTCGAGCTCTCCGGTTTTCCGATCACTTCAACCCTGATGGGCCTCGGCGCCTATCCGGCTTCGGGCAGGAACTGGCTCGGCATGCTGGGCATGCACGGTTCCTATGAAGCGAACATGGCTATGCATGATTGCGACGTCATGGTCTGTATCGGCGCGCGCTTCGACGACCGCATCACCGGTCGCATCAACGCGTTTTCGCCGGATTCCAAGAAGATCCATATCGACATCGACCCGTCGTCGATCAACAAGAACGTCCGCGTCGATGTTCCGATCATCGGCGATGTCGGCCGCGTCCTGGAGGATATGGTTCGTCTGTGGCGGGCAATGCCTAAGAAGCCTGAAAAGGCGCAGACCGCCGACTGGTGGTCGCAGATCGAGGGTTGGCGGGCGCGCAAGTCGTTCTCCTACAAGAATTCCAACGACGTCATCATGCCGCAATACGCCCTGGAGCGTCTGTATGAGGCATCGAAGGGACGCGAGACCTTCATCACCACGGAAGTCGGCCAGCACCAGATGTGGGCGGCGCAGTTCTTCGGTTTCGAGGAGCCGAACCACTGGATGACCTCCGGCGGCCTCGGCACGATGGGCTACGGCTTGCCGGCCGCACTCGGCGTGCAGGTCGCCCATCCCGATGCTCTGGTCATCGACATCGCCGGCGACGCATCGATCCAGATGTGCATCCAGGAAATGTCCTGCGCCATCCAGTATAACCTGCCGGTCAAGATCTTCATTCTGAACAACCAGTATATGGGCATGGTGCGCCAGTGGCAGCAGCTGCTGCATGGCAACCGCCTGTCGAATTCGTACACGGAAGCGATGCCGGACTTCGTCAAGTTGGCGGAAGCCTATGGCGCCATCGGCATGTATTGCGACGATCCGAAGGAACTGGACGACAAGATCGCCGAGATGATCGCGGTGAAGAAGCCGGTCATCTTCGATTGCCGCGTCGCCAACCTCGCCAACTGCTTCCCGATGATCCCGTCCGGCAAGGCACATAACGAAATGCTGCTTCCCGACGACGCGACCGACGAAGCCGTTGCGACCGCAATCGATGCCAAGGGCCGTCAGCTCGTTTGATACGCGCTGCTGTTCTTAAGACAATACTTGAGGAAACGGACCCAAGACCATGAATGCACATCAGCAGCCTACTGGATCGGCCTACTTCATCAACCCGGAGACAGCAAAACCGGAGAACCATACGCTGTCGGTTCTCGTCAGCAACGAACCGGGCGTGCTCGCCCGCGTCATCGGCCTGTTTTCCGGCCGCGGCTACAATATTGAAAGCCTGACGGTTTCGGAAACCGAGCACGAAGCGCATCTATCCCGCATCACGATCGTCACCAACGGCACGCCGCTCGTGCTGGAGCAGATCAAGGCGCAGCTCGAACGCATCGTGCCGGTGCATCGGGTCGTTGACCTGACGGTGCGCGCTCGCGATTTTGGCCAGGAGCGGCCGATCGAGCGCGAAGTGGCATTGATCAAGGTCGTTGGTGAGGGCGAGCGCCGGGCGGAAACGCTGCGTCTTGCCGATGCCTTCCAGGCCAAGGTGGTGGATGCGACCGTCGAGCATTTCATCTTTGAGATCACCGGCAAGTCGTCGAAGATCGACCAGTTCGTGGCGATCCTGAAGCCGCTCGGCCTGATCGAAATCTGCCGCACCGGCATTGCCGCGATGAACCGCGGCCCGCAGGGCATGTAACATGCCGATCGATCCGGCGGGCATCGACAAAACCTGTCCGCCGGGTTAGGCGAGAGCAACTCGATTGTGAGGGGATGCTCAAGTCTTGAAATCCGATAACCCGCAAAGGATCGGCGGCAAGCCGTGGTTGCCGCCCGTCGGCACGCCGCTCGGCGCCATGCACTGGCTCCGGGACGATCTGCCGTGGGTGAAGGATTATCTCGGGCTCGACGAGATCCGTACCTGCTTCACGCCGGGCATTGCCGGCACGATGGCCTGGGGCGGGCGGATCGGCTCGAAGATCACGAAGGCAATCGCGACAGCCCGCCTGCTGCCGCACTGGCGGCTGGAGGACGGGTTTCTGCGCTCCGTCGGTCTCGGTAAATCCGGCAGCCTGCCGCTGTCCATCGTGGCCGACGATCTCGGTCTGTCGACCGACGCATCTGTCGCATCCCGGCTCGAACGCCTGATCATCGAGGCGGATGATGCCGATGCGGGCCTCGGTGCCAGCGTGCGCGAGGCGATCGTCCATCACGGGCTTTCCAAATACAATCACCTGCCGCATGACGAGCCGACATTCGTCGGCAACGGCAAGCGCCGTGTGCTGCTAGTCGACCAGGTAAGGGGTGACGTCTCGGTTCCCCGGTCGCTCGGATCGGAAGAATCCTTCGAAACGATGTTGAACGATGCGCTCGCCAGTGGCGCCCATTGCATCGTCCGCACCCATCCGGATGTGATCGCCGGTTATCGCAGGGGCTATCTCACGGAGATGGCGGCCGGGAAGCCGGGCGTGACGCTTTCCGCCGAGCCTGTTTCGGCAGCCGCCATCCTCAAGGTCGTGGACGAGGTGTGGACCGTCGCCAGCCAGTTCGGCTTCGATGCCCTGCTGAGAGGTGTTCCCGTCCGCTGCTACGCCGCGCCCTTCTATTCCGGCTGGGGGCTGACCGAGGACCGGATGAGCGAAAGAGCCCGCCGTATCATCGCTGGTCGCAGGACGGTCACGCGCAGCGTCGATCACTTGGCGGCGGCTGCCTTCGTGCACTATCCGATCTACCGGAATCCTGAGACCTGGGCGGTGACCGATGTCTTCCAGACCATCGACGCGATCGTAGCCGGCCGCAAGCTCTTATAGCATTTCAAGCGGGCGCTTGCCCTTCGGAGCGGGGAATGCCGCATCGAGCGCTGCCCAGTCTGCGTCACTGATCTCAAGCCCGATCGCGCCGGCATTCTCCTCGATCCTTTCGGGGCTCGAGGATTTCGGGATGGCGATGACGCCGCGTTTGATGAGGAAGGCGAGAGCGACCTGCGCCGGTGTCGCCTGATTGGCCTTGGCGATCTGGATTAGTTCGGCATTGCGCACGATCCGGCCCTGTTCGATCGGCGAATAGGCCATGATCGGGATCTTGCGTCCTTGGCACCAGGGCAGGAGATCATGTTCAATGCCGCGCCGGGAGAGATTGTAGAGCACCTGGTTGGCGGCGCAATTTTCGCCGCCCGGCACGTCCATCAGCTCCTCCATGTCATCGACGTCGAAATTGGAAACGCCCCAGGCGCCGATCTTCCCGGCTGCCTGCAACTCCTCGAAACCGGCAACCGTTTCCTCAAGCGGATGCGGGCCACGCCAATGGAGCAGGTAGAGGTCGATCCGGTCCGTCTTGAGGCGTCTCAGGCTGCGCTCGCAGGCTTCGATGACGCCGCGGTGGCTGGCATTGTGCGGATAGACCTTGCTGACGAGAAACACCTCGTCGCGGCGTCCGGCGATCGCTTCGCCGGTGATCACCTCGGCGCCGCCCTCGGCATACATTTCCGCCGTGTCGATCAACGTCAGGCCGAGATCCAGGCCTCGCTTCAGGCTGGCAATTTCCCGATCAGCCTGCCTCCGATCCTCGCCCATCTTCCAGGTGCCGAGCCCGAGCGCGGGCACGGATGGTCCGTAGGGAAGGGTGACGGTGGGCAATTCGGTCATGGCGCTGAACCTCGATCGGAATGGATCGGGACAGTCTAATGCAGCATGTGGGAATGCCAAGCGGCTTCACTGGAAGAGCGGAATATCCGGCTTGGTCAGCATCAGGAAGAAGATGGCGAGGACGGCGAAGAAGGCCGGGAAGCCGCAGGCGAACCAGATGCGATAGAGCCGGAACCAGATGGCCGGCAAAGGCTCGGACTTGGCGTCAGCGATGCGCGCAAGATCGCGAAGACGGATCTGGATCCAGACGACGGGCAGCCAGAACAGGCCGGTCACGACGTAGAGGACGAGCGACAGGACAATCCAGCTCTCCGTCATAGGCCAGCCCAGTCGGCTCGCCAGCAGATAGCCGGTGACCGGCTGCAGCACGACGGCTGTTGCGGTGAAGACGGTATCCGCGAGGACCACGGTGTTGGCGGTATGGGCAATCAGCTTGGGGTCCTCGGTGCCTCTGGCGATCACCATGAAGAAGGCAATGCCGGCGCCGGTACCGAACAGGACGGTAGCGCCGATGACATGCAGCAGGAGAAGGATGTTCTCGATATTCACCAGCCCGTCCATCAACGTTCATCCAGTATGGCAAGCGTCATCAAGGTCAGCGTGAGAGACGGCAGGACCTTTACCAGCGGGCCGAGCGGATCGAGCCACAGATGCGGCTCCAGAACCGTGCCGCCGGCCAGATAGGCGAGACTGACCGCAATCATGCCGAGCATCGCCTTGCGGGCGGTCGGTCGGAAGGCGACTGCAAGCCCGAGCAGGATATCAAGGAGACAGGTGCCGAGCGTCAGTGCCATCGCGGCCGGTGCCGGCATGAAGGAAGGAAATGTGCGGCGGCCGCGTGGATGTCCGTGAGCGGTATCAGACCGGAAAGCAGCCAGAAGATGGACAGCGTCAGGATGGCAACCGGCTTGAGGAGATAAAGCCGGGCAAACCAGAGATCCTGCACGCCGCTTGGATTTTGCGCGAGAACCGTGGCAGCATCGGACATGCTCAGGCCGTCCGGCCCCGGCCTGGTGCTGACCACGCCTTCGGTCATCACCGTCATTGCCGTTGTGCGCAGCGGCGAGCGCCAGCCGAGCCTGCCGGCCATATCCGCAACAAGGGCCACGGGCCTCGCCAGCAAAGCGGGCAGGGCGATCTGTCTTGCCGGCGCAAGACCGAGCCAGGCACGGTGCAGCCGCACCAGTTCGGAAAGTGTCACGCTGTCTTTCGCGGCGAGATCGACATCGCTGCCGGATGGGATGGCGCCGCTCACCGCAAGCGCGACAGCGTCGGCAACGTCATCAACGGCAACCGTCTGGATCGGATTTTCTGCGTGAACCAGTGGGCTGACACCGGGGAGGCTTGCAAGCGCACGGATGAGCGCGGTGCCTCCATGGGCATTGCGGCCGATGACGAGCGCAGGGCGCAGGATGACGAAGGGAAGGCCGCGTGCGGCAAGTGCTTCGTCGGCCCGACGCTTTGTCGCGAGAAAGGGCAGGTCGGCGGCAGCACCACCCGTGCGTGCCGAAATTTGGATGATCAGTCGGCCACCGACAGCCTTTGCCGCATCGTATAGCGACGTCATAGCCTTCTCTTGAGTTGCCACAAGATCGTCGGACCAACCGTCCTGTAGGGCACCGGCGCAGTTGACGACCGCATTGCAATCCTCAATCAGCGGCTGCCAGTCGGAGGCGGACAGCTTGCCGATATCCGCGCCGATCCATCGGGCAGCGGGCATCTTCTCTCTTGCGCGACCGGGCGCCCGACCGATGCCGGTGACATCGTGCCCATCTGTCAGCAGTTTCTGGAGGATCGCCTGCCCGATGAAGCCGGTGGCGCCGAGAATGAGGATCTTCATGCGTCGATTTTAGCCAAGCCATATGAATGATGCGTATCCATCTTTCACCGCTTTGATTCATCTTTCGTTCTTTCCTGTTGCGCTTTGCAGGAGAATCCTGCCAAGTCGCGGCCATGCAATTTTCACCGCAACAGGACGAGGCCCTCAAGGCCGTTTCCCGCTGGCTGAAAGAGGGCGCAGCCCGGTATTTCGCCTGTTCGGCTATGCCGGAACCGGCAAGACGACGCTTGCCAAGCATTTCGCCGAGCATGTCGATGGCGAGGTGCTGTTTGCGGCCTTTACCGGCAAGGCCGCGCAGGTTCTGAGGTCCCGTGGCGCCCGCAATGCCAAGACGATCCATTCGCTGATCTATCGCCCGCGCGGCGAAGAAGCGGTCGAGGATGAGGAGACCGGCAAGACGTCCGTCTCGCCGATGTTCGCCATCAATCGGCAGAGCCCGGTCGCCAAGGCGGCGCTTATCGTCATCGACGAGTGCTCGATGGTCGACGAGGCGCTGGGCCGTGACCTGATGAGTTTCGGCACGCCGATCCTGGTTCTCGGAGATCCCGGTCAGTTGCCGCCGGTGTCTGGCGGCGGGTTCTTTACCGAGCAGGAGCCCGACTATCTGCTGACCGATATCCACCGCCAGGCGCAGGACAATCCGATCATCCAGCTCGCCATGAATGTGCGCGAGGGCAAGGAGATCATGCATGGCGACTATGGCAAGGCACAGGTGATCTCGCGCAACGAGGTTACCCAGGAACTCGTGCTTGAAGCCGACCAGGTTCTCGTCGGCACCAACCGCACCCGCAAGCGCTATAACCAGCGTCTGCGCGAGCTGAAGGGCTTTACTACCGACTACCCGCAATCCGGCGACAAGCTCGTCTGCCTGCGCAACGACCAGGTGAAGGGCCTGCTGAACGGCTCACTCTGGCAGGTGATGAGCTCGTCCCGCGAGACCGTCAAGCCCGGCATCAACCTGATGATCCGCCCGGAAGACGACGACATGGATCGCGGTGCGGCCAAGATCAAGCTCTTGAAGGCCGCCTTCGAGAGCGAAGAAGAAATCCCGTGGTCGACGCGCAAGCGCTATGACGAGTTCGATTTCGGCTATGCGCTCACTGTGCATAAGGCGCAGGGTTCCCAGTGGAACAATGTCGTCCTGTTCGACGAAAGCTTCGCCTTCCGTGACAGCCGCGAGCGTTGGCTCTACACCGCGATTACCCGCGCCGCCGAGACGCTGACGATCGTCCGGTAAGCTACCGCCGATCCATGTTGGGTAGGGGCTCTGATGGCGGACGCGATCGTTGACAATGAACCTTGGACGCGGCAAAAGCGTTCTAGCCGCTGGAGTGCGGTCCGTGCGAGTCAGAACACCTTGCAACAGGCGCAAGGGCGGGCTCTCCGGACAGGAATTATGGGGTGATTGGCCTAATGACCGCGAAGATTTACCGTCCCGCCAAGACTGCGATGCAATCGGGCAAGGCGAAGACCCATCTCTGGGTGCTGGAATTCGATCCGGAAACGCCGCGCCGCATCGATCCCATTCTCGGCTACACTTCTTCGTCAGACATGAACCAGCAGGTTCGCCTGACCTTCGAAAGCCAGGAACTGGCCGAGGCCTACGCCAAGCGCGAGGGCATTGAATACCGGGTTATCCAGCCCAAGGAAGTCGCGCGTCAGACCGTATCCTACACGGATAACTTCCGGTTCACCCGGACCCAGCCCTGGACGCACTGACGATCTAGCGGCAGCCCTGCTGCCGCCTTCGGCCCCTTAGCTCAACTGGATAGAGCAACTGCCTTCTAAGCAGTAGGTCGCAGGTTCGAGTCCTGCAGGGGTCGCCATTCTCTTTTATTGGTTCAAAGAAAATTTCGCATATCCGCTATCGCACCACAGTCGGCTGCCCATAAAGCGGCACCGGGTACACATGGCTGCCGTCGCCGAAAAAGCCCTGGCGGTAGAGGCAGGATTTGAGCGCGATCCGGTAATAAAAGTTCTCCATGCGCGGCGTGCCTCGGATCGGCGTCGATGCCTCGACCATGCAGAGCTCCCGGGCGGCCTGTAAGCGCAGGTCCATATCCGAGCCTTCCACGATCGGCACGCCGCCATAGGTGAAGGTCGCCGCATGGGCGGCCGGGCTAAGCGCTACGGCAAGAAGAAGTGAGGCGAAAGCGGCTTTCATGCGTCGGCTCCGTGAATCTGCTGCGCAGCAACGGCGAAGGCGGCGATTTGTTCCCATGCCACCTAGAAGAATTCATATATGCGTGTTCGCATCTGCGAAATGGGCTTTCGGGATTCCAATTTTGGGTCATTTGCGATAGAGTCTCTGTCATCGGTTCCGTTGCATCACGCAGGGGAAGGTAGATTTGGCGTCGGGAGCAGGAGTTCCCGGATGGCGCTTTCAATACATTGAAAATGGTTTTTACGGGTCGCGCG
This sequence comes from Terrirhizobium terrae, assembly GCF_030323265.1. GTDB lineage: Bacteria > Pseudomonadota > Alphaproteobacteria > Rhizobiales > Rhizobiaceae > Neorhizobium. The sequence continues at coordinate 3,893,148 of NZ_CP104992.1, read as the reverse complement.
GGGCGGCCCGGACCCTTGCATTGTCTTTGAGCCTTCGAGTGGGGATACATATGAACAGACATTTGCTCGCGGCCGCGGGGCCGCCTTTGCGTTTGTCGCCATGTCGGGCATTGCCCGAAGCGACGAGAGGCCGCTGATCTGGCAGCCGATCAAGAATTCCAACACCAGTTATGCAGTCAAGCTTGGCCTGCGTTTGCCGACGCGCCTGGAGCCGGAGGCGGGCTTCAATCTCGGCGTCAATACCACGGAAAAGGGTGGCAGGATCGTCGATACGCCGCTCGTGTTCTGGAGCAGGATCAAAGCCGCGAGCATCACACGCCCGGCCTACGAGATGAGCCGCGACATCGGTATCAATCTGGACGGCATGGCCGGCAGCGCGACGATTTCGATGAACTACTACGAGAAGCAGATCGCCACGCCTTCGTTCAATGTCGAGCGGCACAGCACCTATTCCATGCACTATAGCGGCGAGCAGGGGGACTGGACGGGACTGGAGGCCAGTCAGTCGATCAAGCTCAGGCGCACGGCCACCGGTACCGCTTTCAGCGCTTCGGCCAATAGTGCAGGGGGATTCGATACGTTCGGCGCAGGCCTGGGGATCGAGCAGAAGCTTGGCGAGAACATCACGCTTTCCGGCAATCTGAACCGGAATTTCTCCGATGCCGATACGGTTGCCAGCGTGAATGCCAATTATTCGTTCAGGTGGTAGCGAGAGCGAGATAGCAGCATCAAAAAGGGCGCCATCGGCGCCCTTTCTTGTTTCCGTTCCTGCAGATCCTAGTGAAGGATCTGGCTGAGGAAGAGTCGGGTGCGCTCGTGCTGCGGATTGTCGAAGAACTCGGCCGGCGAGTTCTGTTCGACGATCTGGCCCTGGTCCATGAAGATGACGCGGTTTGCGACCTGGCGGGCAAAGCCCATTTCGTGGGTCACGCACATCATGGTCATGCCTTCTTCGGCAAGGCTGACCATCGTGTCGAGCACTTCCTTGACCATTTCCGGGTCGAGAGCCGAGGTCGGCTCGTCGAACAGCATGATCTTCGGCTTCATGCAGAGCGAGCGGGCAATCGCCACGCGCTGCTGCTGGCCGCCGGAGAGCTGGCCGGGATACTTGTGGGCCTGTTCCGGGATCTTGACGCGCTTCAGGTAGTGCATCGCGATCTCTTCGGCTTCCTTCTTCGGCATCTTGCGGACCCAGATCGGCGCAAGCGTGCAGTTTTCCAGGATCGTCAGATGCGGGAAGAGGTTGAAGTGCTGGAACACCATGCCGACTTCGCGGCGCACTTCATCGATCTTCTTCAGATCGTTGGTGAGCTCGATATTATCGACGATGATGTTTCCGGACTGGTGTTCTTCCAGCCGGTTGATGCAGCGGATCATCGTCGACTTGCCGGAACCCGACGGGCCGGCGATGACGATGCGTTCGCCCTTCATCACTTTCAGGTTGATGTCGCGCAGGACGTGGAAGTCGCCATACCACTTGTTCATGCCGATGATTTCGACGGCAGTGTCGGTGGTGGAGACGGTCATTTTGGGTTGGGCTTCAGCCATTGTTTTTCCCCTTATTATCGCTTGTGGCCGGTGTCCATGTGCCGTTCCATGAAGACGGAATAGCGAGACATGCCGAAGCAGAAGATCCAGTAGATGAAACCGGCAAAGATAAGGCCGGTGATGGGAGTGACCGGAGTGATCCAGGTCGTGTCGGTAAAGTTCAGGCGGATGATGTTGAGCAGGTCGAACATGCCGATGATCGAAACCAGCGACGTATCCTTGAACAGACCGATGAAGGTGTTGACGATGCCGGGAATGACCAGCTTGATCGCCTGCGGCAGGATGATCAGGCGCATCTTCTGCCAGTAGCTGAGGCCGAGCAGATCGGCGCCCTCTGCCTGGCCCTTCGGAATGGCCTGCAGGCCGCCGCGGATGACTTCCGCCATATAGGCGGAGGCAAACAGGGCGACGCCGACGACGGCACGCAGGAAGTTGTCGATCGTCCAGCCGGTAGGCAGGAAGAGCGGCAGCATGACGTTGGCCATGAACAGAACCATGACGAGCGGAACGCCGCGGATCACCTCGATGAAGATGACGCAGAATGTCTTGATCACCGGCATGTCGGAGCGCCTTCCGAGCGCCAGCAGGATGCCGACCGGGAAGGACACGGCGATGCCGACGAAGGAGAGGATCAGCGTTACCGTCATGCCGCCCCAGAGCGAGGTCTGGACCGTCTGAAGTCCGAAGACGCCGCCATGCAGCAGGAAGAAGGCGACGACCGGGAAGATGATGAACAGAAGAAGAGCGTTCAGCGCCTTGTGCGGTGCCTTGGGGATCAGCAGCGGTACGAGCAGTACGACGAACATGATGCCGACGAGGACGACGCGCCAGCGTTCATCGAGCGGATAGCGTCCGAACATGAACTGCAGGAAGCGGTCCTCGACGAAGGCCCAGCAGGCGCCCTTCCAACCGTCCGGCTGGATGCCACCCTGGGCCACGGTGGCGCAGGCGGTGCGGTCTGCACCAACCCAGGCCGCCTGGACGAAGAGCCAGTTCAGGGCGCCGGGAATGACGGCTAGCAGCAGCAGTACGGCGAGGATCGTCAAGACGACATCCTTCGGCGTAGCCAGGAGATTGGCGCGGATCCAGCCCCCGACACTGCGTTCGCTGAGCGGCGGCGGTTCTGCCGAAAGCATTTCGCCGCGGACATAGGAGAGATTTTTGTCGACATGGCTTATCTCTCCACCAGGGCCATCTTGGCGTTGAACCAGTTCATGAACAGCGACGTTGCGATCGAGATCGACAGGTAGATCGTCAGCATGATCGAAATCATCTCGACGGCCTGGCCGGTCTGGTTGAGCGACGTGCTGCCGGTCGAGAACAGCTCCGGAAAACCGATCGCCACGCCGAGCGAAGAGTTCTTCGTGAGGTTCAGGTACTGGCTTGTCAGCGGCGGAATGATGATACGGAATGCCTGCGGCACCACGACGAGCTGCGTCGTCTTTGCCGGCTGCAGGCCGAGCGCCGAAGCGGCTTCCGTCTGTCCCTTGCCGACGCCCTTGATGCCTGCACGGATAATCTCCGCGATGAAGGCGGCGGTGTAGAGGAGAGGGCGAGATAGAGAGCCACGAATTCGGGGCGAATGGTGCCACCGCCGGACAGGTTGAAACGGCCCTCGACGGGATAGTCGAAGGTCAGCGGCGCCCCCATGACCAGAAAGGTGATGATCGGCAAGCCGATGATGATGGCGGCCGCGATCCAGCCAGTCGGCAACTGTTTGCCGGTGGCCATCTGGCGCTTCTTGGTCCAGATGCCGAAAGCGATCGCGGCAATGATGCCGACCAAGAAGGCGACCGGAATGGCTGACGCGCCTTCACCCCATACGGGGTAGGGGAATGTCAGGCCGCGGTTCGACAGGAAAGTCGAGAGTGGCAAGACGATCGCATCCCGCGGCTGCGGCAGGATGGCGAGAACGCCGGAATACCAGAAGAAGATGACCAGAAGCGGCGGAATGTTGCGGAACACTTCCACATAGACCGTGCACAGCTTGGCGATCAGCCAGTTATGCGACAGTCGGCCGATGCCGATGATGAAGCCGACGATCGTCGCGGTGACGATGCCGGTCGCGGCGATGAGGAGTGTGTTCAGGAAGCCGACGAGGATCGCGCGGCCGTAGGTCGAATCGCTCGTATAGGCGATGAGCGACTGTCCGATGTCGAAGCCGGAGCGGCCTCTCAAAAAGCCGTAGCCGGAGGCCGTATTGCTGCGCGCGAGGTTCTCGGCGACGTTGTGGCTGATGGCCCAGATCAAGAGGACGACGATCACCGCCGTCAGGATCTGGAAGAAAATGCTGCGCACCTTCGGATCGTAGAGAGGCGAGGCCTTTCCACTTGCCCGGGGCGCCGCGTCGTTCAGGGCGTGGTCCGTCATACGTTGTGCCAATTTTCCCGTTGGCCCTGATGGGCCTTATATTCTGATTGTTGGCTAAAACGAACAAGGCGGCCGCAGCCGCCTTGTCCCGGTGCGTATGGATTAGCGGATCGGCGGTGCGTACTGCAGTCCGCCCTTGGTCCACAGGGCGTTCAGGCCGCGCTCGATCTTGAGCGGGGTGTTGGCGCCGATGTTGCGCTCGAAGACTTCGCCGTAGTTACCGACGCCCTTGATTACGTTGTAGGCCCACTCGTTGGTCAGGCCGAGGTCGGTACCGATCTTGGTATCAGCTTCGGTGCCGAGGAAACGCTTGACGTCCGGGTTGGTCGAGTTCTTCTGCTCGTCGAGATTGGCCTGGGTGATGCCGAATTCTTCGGCCTGCACCAGCGCGTAGCCGACCCAGGTCACGATGTCGAACCACTTGTCGTCACCCTGGCGAACGGCCGGAGCGAGCGGCTCCTTGGAGATGATTTCCGGCAGGATCATATGATCGTCCGGGTTGGACAGGGCGAGGCGGGTCGAATACAGGCCCGACTGGTCGGTCGTGTAGACGTCGCAACGGCCGGCCTGGTAGGCGGCGTTTACTTCTTCGAGCTTTTCGAAGACGACCGGGTTGTACTGCAGGTTGTTGGCGCGGAAGTAGTCGGCGAGGTTCAATTCGGTCGTGGTGCCGGACTGGACGCAGACGGCAGCGCCGGAGAGTTCGAGAGCTGACTTCACGTTCAGCGACTTCGGAACCATGAAGCCCTGGCCGTCATAGTAGTTGACGTAGCGGAAGTTGAAGCCGAGCGCGGTGTCGCGGCTGATGGTCCAGGTGGTGTTACGAACCAGAACGTCGACTTCGCCCGACTGGAGAGCGGTGAAACGGCTCTGGGCGGTGGTCGGCGTGAAGCGAACCTTCGTCGCGTCACCGAAGACGGCGGCAGCGATGGCCTTGCAATAGTCGACGTCGAAGCCAGTCCAATTACCGGCGGAGTCGGGCTGCGCGAGATCCTGCGAGACCCGTGTTGACGCCGCACTGTACGAAGCCCTTGGCCTTCACATCGTCGAGCGTGGCTGCAGAAGCGGCCGTCCCGAGGCCGAATACCGCTGCGCCAATCGCGGCAGACAGAAGCGTCTTTTTCATTTTCCCAACCTTTATCTATGTTTTTGAACTGTTGAAACGAGACCGTTGCTTCGGCGTGTTACGAATTCGGCCCCCTCCCGCCAACCTCCCGGATGCGGGTGAGGCCTATCTCATGCACAAATGGAGGCAGGGTCAAGTCTCGCCGTTCGGAATTGTGGTTGAATTGAGGTAAATTCCTTAATTTCGCCCACGCGTTGAGCAATTGCTTCAAGTGTAGTCAATTCTGCTAGGTTTTTGCCGAGTGATTGTGCATTTGAAATCAATGCGATGGGAGGCTTTAGCCTATCTATTTGGCTGATTGCGGCATTGGCGGTTGACCGAGCCGCTTTGAGCGGCAAAAACTGCCTGCGTCCCGCCACATTCGAGTAAGCGATCCCCAATGAGTAAAAAGAATTTATCAGCGCTGCCGGTCCAAACACCCGACTGGCGCATATGGGCAACGATCCCTTGGCCTTTCACGGTTTCGTCAATCCTCCGATCGTGCGCGGATCGACCGTGCTGTTTCCGGATTCGGGGACCATGGACAAACGCAGCCAGCCTTACACCTATGGAACGCGCGCCACGCCCACCACGGATGCTCTATGCGCGGCATTCGATGAGCTTGAAGGTTCGGCGGGAACCGTGCTTGTGCCGTCAGGGCTCGCTGCGATCTCGGTTCCGTTCCTTGCTTTTCTTTCCGCCGGCGACCACGCGCTGATCGTCGATTCGGTCTACACGCCATGCCGGAATTTCTGCAACGCTATGCTGACGCGTCTCGGTGTCGAGGTGGAATATTACGATCCGGATATCGGGGCAGGGATCGAGGCTCTGATCCGGCCGAACACAAAGCTCGTGCATACCGAAGCTCCGGGCTCCAACACGTTCGAAATGCAGGATATTCGCGCGATCGCGGATGCCGCGCACAAGCATGATATCGTCGTGACGCTGGACAATACCTGGGCGACGCCGCTCTATTTCCGCCCACTCGATTTCGGCGCCGACGTCTCGATCCACGCGACAACCAAATACCCGTCCGGTCATTCCGATATCGTCATGGGATCGGTCTCTGCCAACGCCAAATGGTGGCCGAAGCTGGAGGAAGCCCGTCTGCTGATGGGGATCTGCGGCTCGCCGGACGATTCCTATCTCATTCTCCGCGGCCTGCGGACGATGGGGGTTCGACTCGATCACCATCAGAAGAGCGCGCTCACGATCGCGCAGTGGCTGGAAAGCCGCGACGACGTAGCTCGCGTGTTGCATCCGGCGCTGCCGAGCTTTCCGGGCCACGAGATCTGGAAGCGCGACTTCAAGGGCTCCAGCGGCATCTTCTCCTTCGTGCTGAAGGCCGAGCCGGATCAGGCCAAGGCGAAGGCGCATGCCTTCCTCGATGCGCTCACCTATTTCGGCCTCGGCTATTCATGGGGCGGATACGAAAGCCTGGCGGTTCATGTGAACCTGTCGGATCGTACGATCCGCAAGCAGCCGACGGAAGGACCGGTCATCCGCCTGCAGATCGGCCTGGAAGACACGGCGGATCTGCAGAAGGATCTGGAGCAGGGCTTTGTCGCGGCTGCGGTCGTCTGATCAGCCGGCGCGGAAGCCGTAGAGCCAATCGAAGTCCGCCGCGAGCGATTGCGGCGGACGCATCGAAAGAACGATGTCCCGCCCGATGCGCAACGGGCCGCGGGCGTGATAGGCGAAGCGGTTGAATGCACCGCGAGCCCGTACCTTGGCAGCGCGTGCTGCCCGCACCGTCTCGAAATTCGATAAGGCTGCCGGAAGCGACGTTGCCTTTTGCACTTCAAGTGCCAGGACGAAGGCATCTTCGATCGCCATTGCAGCACCTTGCGCGGCGAACGGCATCATGGCGTGTGCCGCATCGCCGATCAGTACAATATCGCTGCCATTGTGCCAGCGACCGGCCGTGACCTGGTGCAGCGGCCAGAAGGTGGGCTGGCCTGTAGTCGAGAGCAGCTTTGTGACCTCAGGGCTCCAGGCGCGGAACTGCTGGATCAGGATGCGTCTCTGGCTCTCGCTTGCCTCTGCATCCCATGTCTCGCCGGGACTGATGCCGGAGGCGATCGCCACGACATTGATGACGCCCATTTCGGAAAGCGGGTAGGCGACCATGTGGGTCGAGGGGCCAAGCAGGGCAGTGACGCTGTCGCGTGGCAGCCAGTCAGGCGCTTCGGAAAGCGGCAGGGTAAATCGCCAGGCGATGTTTCCGGAAAAGTCGGGTTGCGGCGCTTTGGCGACTGAAGCCCGCACATTCGACCAGACGCCATCGGCGCCGATCACCAGCGGATAGGAGATGCCGGTAAGTTCGTAAAGAGCATGACGGGGATTGCCGCGGACAGGCGTGCCGAGCCTGACGGTGCAGAGCGGGTCAGCTTCAACGGCTTTCAGCAGAGCCTGCTGCAGCGTGGCCCTGTGCAATACGCCATAGGGTGCGCCCCAGCGCTTGCGGGCGAACTCTCCGGCCGGGACCGATGCCAGACGGCGCAATGAGCGCCCGGACGCGAGCGCTATCTCGCGCGGCTCGGTCCAGACGCGCTCAAGCTCGTTCAGGACGCCGAATTCGCGCAGGATGGCCGAGGCATTGGGCGACATCTGCAGGCCGGCGCCGACTTCGACGAGCGCTTCGGCCTCCTCGAATATGTCGCAGGCGATGCCCAGTCGGGAAAAGCTCAGCGCGGCCGCGAGGCCGGCCATGCCGGCGCCCACGATCGCAACCTTGTCGAGATGCATCAGTTCACTGCCCGAACGATGTCGTTACGCGGCCTTGACGTGGAACACACAGCCCGGCGGGTCGGTCTGTTCGGCCTTGAGGCCCGGATTGTAGCGGAACAGCGTCGAACAGTAGGAGCAGACCTTTTCGTTGTCGTCGCCGAGGTCGATGAAGATATGCGGATGATCGTAGGGCACGGATGCGCCGGTGCACATGAATTCCTTCACGCCGATCTGGATGACCGGATATCCGCCGTCGTTCTGGAAGTGAGGAATGTTGTGGCCAGCCATGATCGTCTCCATGCATCTGATTTGCGGCGGACATTATCGCCCCTCGCGCGGAATGTGTAGAGGGTATTGCGCCACACCCGCACTTCTATGCGGCTATGCAAGATTGCGCAGGCATCCATTCATCATCGTGGCGACGGGATGGTTTTCATCCGGGCACAAAACGCTTAGAGGTCTGCAGGAATAAGAGGATTTCCGATGAACCTGAACGCTCCTGCCTTTTCATCTTTCGTCCATGACGGCCTGAACCTCCGTTATTTCGACGAGGGCGATCCGTCGGGTGATCCGGTGCTGATGATCCATGGGTTTGCGTCGAGTGCACTGGTCAACTGGGTGCATCCGGGCTGGCTGAAGACGCTCGGCGATGCCGGCTACCGGGTGATCGCGATCGACAATCGCGGCCATGGCGGCAGCGACAAGCCGCTCGATGCGGAAGCCTATCGCCCCTGGGTCATGGCGGAGGACGCGATCGCGCTGCTCGATCACCTGCGCATTCCCGAGGCGCATCTGTTCGGCTATTCCATGGGCGCGCGGATCTCGGTATTCGCGGCGCTTGCGCATCCTGAACGGGTTCGCTCGCTGGTTCTCGGTGGCCTCGGCATCGGCATGACCGACGGGGTGGGGGATTGGGATCCGATCGCCGATGCGCTGCTGGCTCCCGATCCGGCTGCCATCACCCATGAGCGCGGAAAGATGTTCCGGGCCTTTGCCGACCAGACAAAGAGCGACAAGGAAGCGCTGTCTGCCTGTATCCGCGGATCGCGCGATCTCGTCGCCCGCGCGGATATGGGGCGTATCGACGCGCCGACCTTGATCGGCGTCGGTACCAAGGACGATATTGCCGGATCAGCGCAGGAACTGGCCGACCTGATGCCGAATGCGAAAGCGCTCGATATACCCGGTCGCGACCATATGCTCGCCGTTGGCGACAAGGTGTTCAAGCAGGCGGTTCTGGAGTTTTACGCGGGACTTTCCGAGCGCTGAAATGGAAGATTGGGCCGCCTTCTTGGCAAGGTCTCAGGTTTTCTGATCATCACGATCAACGCAATGCGATTTCATCCGCGTTGGTAATGTTGTAATTGTAATCTATATAATGCGCCTCACGCAAACGAGGAGACGGCCATGGCCGCTAGAACCGAAGTTCGCCAGACCGAGACCGTCGCAAGCGTTGATCCGATCTGGGATACGCTGAGACAGGAAGCCCGCGCGGCGATAGAGCAGGATCCGCTGCTTGCTGCATTCCTCTATTCGACGGTGCTCAATCACCGCTCGCTCGAGGAATGCGTGGTGCATCGTATCTGCGAACGGCTGGACCATCCGGATCTGCAGGCCGTGCTTCTGCGCCAGACCTTCATGGAGATGCTCGCCGAGTGGCCCGAATGGGGCTCGATCCTGCGCGTCGATATCCAGGCCGTCTATGACCGCGATCCCGCCTGCCTGCGTTTCCTGGAGCCCGTGCTCTATTTCAAGGGTTTTCACGCGATCCAGACCCATCGGCTTGCCCACTGGCTCTATGCCCGTGGCCGTCGCGACTTCGCGCTCTACCTGCAGAGCCGTTCGTCGAGCGTCTTCCAGACCGACATCAATCCGGCCGCACAGATCGGCAAGGGTATCTTCCTCGATCACGCGACCGGCCTCGTCGTCGGCGAAACGGCCGTGATCGGCGACAATGTCTCGATCCTGCACGGCGTCACGCTCGGCGGCACCGGCAAGGAAGGCGCCGACCGTCACCCGAAGATCGGCAACGGCGTGTTGATCGGCGCGGGCGCAAAAATTCTTGGCAATATCGAAATCGGTTCCTGCTCGCGCGTGGCGGCCGGCTCGGTCGTGCTGAAACCGGTACCCTCGAAATCCACAGTCGCCGGCGTTCCGGCCAAGGTGGTCGGCGAGGCGGGCTGTTCCGAGCCCGCGCGGGTGATGGACCAGTTGCTGATGTCCGAGGATTGACGGCGACTTTTTGAGCGCCACTTCATGAGCCGGCGGACATCTCGTCTGTCGGCTTTACTTTTGCCGCGCAGCCATGCCACAAGCGGCGCAAATCAAGACTACGAGACGGAGAATTGTCGTGAAGCCCGACGAAATCAAAAAGATCGACGCCTATTTCAAGCGCCTTCTGAACCCGCAGATCATCGTCAAGGCGCGTCCGCGCAAGAACGACTCGGCTGAGGTCTATCTCGGTGAAGAATTCCTCGGCGTCGTCTATGTCGACGATGAAGACGGCGAGCGCTCCTACAATTTCTCGATGGCGATCCTCGACGTCGATCTCGACGCCTGAGATTATCGGGTCGCGGATTTGCGCAGGTGAGGCGGGCCTTTAGGGCCCGCTTTTGATTCCGGTATACGGCTCGGCAGGTCGGGTGAACCTCGCCCGTACTGTCGTTACTCTTGAACCGGCCTCGCGCGCTCCCCATTAATAGGGAGCGGTCGCAGAAAGGACCGCCAGCGCTTGTTTCGGCCGCCCATTGCCTGCTGCGTGTCCGCAGAAAGGTGTTCGTATCCGCACAGAGCCCGGTTTTGTTACTCTGAGTTCACGCCGGGTGCGCTGGAATGTGTAAATTTTCGTCGTTGGACGCCGCTCTAGCGGAATAGTGATTGCGCCGCCGCAAAGGGGCTTAAAATCCGTGTCCAATGAACTAAGTTAGGAAGACTGGTTCGGCGCAACGTGATGGTCGTCGGCACCGGGGGATGATAGATGATGATCGCACTGCCGATCTCGATGCAAAAAGAAAAAGGTGATGACGGGGACGGCGCCGGTCGCGGAACCTCGGTAATCACGCGCACGAAGCCCAAGACGAAACGCCCCAACGTTTATCGCGTACTGATCTTGAATGACGATTACACCCCGATGGATTTCGTCATCCATATCCTGGAGCGTTTCTTCCAGAAGGACAGGGAGGCTGCCACGCGCATTATGCTCCATGTACACAATCACGGCGTGGGCGAGTGCGGCATTTATACCTACGAAGTAGCGGAGACCAAGGTGAGCCAGGTCATGGATTTCGCCCGTCAGCATCAGCATCCGCTACAGTGTGTCATGGAAAAGAAGTGAGGAACCCGACGTGCCCACATTTTCGCCTAGTCTCGAAAAGGCGCTGCATCAGGCACTGACCTTCGCTAACGAGCGGCATCATGAATATGCCACGCTCGAACACCTGCTTCTGGCATTGATAGACGATGCCGATGCAGCTGCGGTCATGGGCGCTTGTAACGTCAATCTTGAAAACCTGCGCAAGACGGTGACCGACTATGTCGACAACGAACTTGCCAACCTTGTCACCGGCTATGACGAAGATTCGAAGCCGACGTCCGGCTTCCAGCGCGTCATCCAGCGAGCCGTCATTCATGTCCAGTCCTCCGGCCGCGAAGAAGTAACCGGTGCCAACGTGCTCGTCGCCATCTTTGCCGAGCGCGAGAGCCATGCCGCCTTCTTCCTGCAGGAGCAGGAAATGACCCGCTACGACGCAGTAAACTACATTTCCCACGGTATCGGAAAACGCCCGGGTTCCTCCCAGACCCGTTCGCCGCGCGGTGCCGAGGAGCCGGATTCCGACGCCAAGCCAACCCGTGGCGGCGAGCCGGAGGATGGTTCCAGCAAGAAGCCCGCCGATGCGCTCAAGGCCTATTGCGTCAACCTGAACGACAAGGCCAAGGACGGCCGCATCGATCCTCTGATCGGGCGTCACTCCGAGGTCAACCGGACGATCCAGGTCCTGTGCCGCCGCTCCAAGAACAACCCGCTCTATGTGGGGGATCCGGGCGTCGGCAAGACGGCGATTGCCGAGGGTCTTGCCAAGCGCATCGTCGAAGGCAAGGTGCCGGAAGCGCTGGCCGATGCCACGATCTTCTCGCTCGACATGGGCACGCTGCTTGCCGGTACCCGCTATCGCGGTGACTTCGAGGAGCGTCTGAAACAGGTCGTCAAGGAACTGGAAGATTTTCCGGGTGCCGTGCTGTTCATCGACGAGATCCACACCGTCATCGGTGCGGGTGCCACGTCCGGTGGCGCCATGGATGCGTCCAACCTTTGAAGCCGGCCCTGTCTTCCGGGCAGATCCGCTGCATCGGTTCGACCACCTACAAGGAATATCGCCAGTTCTTCGAAAAGGACAGGGCTCTGGTCCGTCGGTTCCAGAAGATCGATGTCAACGAGCCGTCGATCGATGATGCGATCGAGATCATGAAGGGCTTGAAGCCTTACTTCGAGGACTATCACAAGCTGCGCTACACCAACGACGCCATCAAGTCGGCGGTGGAACTGTCGGCCCGCTACATCTCCGACCGCAAGCTGCCGGACAAGGCGATCGACGTGATCGACGAGACCGGCGCGGCGCAGATGCTGCTGCCGGCCTCCAAGCGCCGCAAGCTGATCACCGAGAAGGAAATCGAAGCAACTATCGCAACGATGGCCCGCATTCCGGCAAAGACGGTTTCCAAGGATGACGAGCAGGTTCTCGCCAACCTGGAGAAGGAACTGCGTTCGGTGGTCTACGGTCAGGATGCCGCGATCGAAGCATTGTCGACCGCGATCAAGCTGGCTCGTGCCGGCCTTCGCGAACCGAACAAGCCGATTGGTTCCTACGTCTTCTCCGGCCCCACGGGTGTCGGCAAGACGGAAGTCGCCAAGCAGCTTGCTGCCTCGCTCGGGGTCGAACTTCTGCGCTTCGACATGTCGGAATACATGGAACGCCACACGGTCTCGCGGCTGCTCGGCGCACCTCCCGGCTATGTCGGCTTCGATCAGGGCGGTCTTCTGACCGACCAGGTGGACCAGCATCCGCACAGCGTGGTTCTGCTCGACGAAATCGAGAAGGCGCATCCGGATATCTACAATATTCTGTTGCAGGTCATGGACCATGGTTCGCTGACCGACCACAACGGCAAGAAGATCGACTTCCGCAACGTCATCCTGATTATGACGACCAATGCGGGCGCTTCGGAAATGGCCAAGGCCGCGATCGGCTTCGGTTCGTCCAAGCGCACCGGTGAAGACGAAGAGGCGTTGAACCGCCTGTTCACGCCGGAATTCCGCAACCGTCTCGACGCGACGATCCCGTTTGCGCCGCTGCCGACGGAAGTCATCCATCAGGTCGTGCAGAAGTTCGTCATGCAACTGGAAACGCAGCTGTCCGAGCGCAACGTCACTTTCGACCTGCACGAGGACGCGATCGCCTGGCTGGCCGACAAGGGTTACGACGAGAGAATGGGCGCACGCCCGCTCTCTCGCGTCATCCAGGAACACATCAAGAAGCCGCTTGCCAACGAGATCCTGTTCGGGGCTCTGCGTAAGGGTGGTGTGGTCCGCGTCACGGTTGGCAAGGGCGAAGACGGCAAGGACAAGCTGGTGCTCGATTCCATTCCGGAAGCCGTGCCGGTGAAGCCGAAGCCGGAAGCCGAGGTCGAGGAAGCCGTCGAGGAGGCCAAGGCCAAGACGGCGAAGCCGAAGACCGCCAAGAAGTCCGCGCCCAAGGGCAAGGACGGTGGTAAAGGCGCTGCCAAGGCCAAGGCGGAAGACGACGGCGACGTGATCGCCGAGGACGCGCCGAAGCCTGCCGCCCGCAAGGGCAGCACGGTGCCGCGGGTGCCGAAAGCTAAGTAATCGCTCTCATATCGATTGAAAGAAAGAGGCCGGGCTTGTCCCGGCTTCTTTGTGTTTGTAGGCATGGACTGGTCAACAACAGATGGAATGCCGATGTCCGCAGAGCAGCGCGCCGAGCGCGGCAGCTTGAACTGGTTCCTGACGGGCATGCGCGGCGTGCTATCGCTTCCGGCCATCATCCTCATGACCTCCTATGTCGGTTTCAGCGCCTTCGCCCTGCAGGCGGGACTGACGCGCGCCGAAGCGGTGACGATGACGCTTGGGGTTTGGGCACTGCCGTCGCAGATGATTCTCGTCGGCTCGATGCTCGGTGGTGCGAATATCGCCGCTTCCTTCCTGGCGGTGACGCTTTCGGCGATCCGCATGATGCCGATGGTCGCTTCGATCGTGCCGGAGATGCGTACACAGAAGACGCCGGTCTGGATCCTGCTGTTCCTCTCACATTTCATCGCGATCACGTCCTGGGTCTTCGCCTCGACGCATCTTCGCGATGTCCCGCGGGAGCATCGCGTGGCCTTTTTCGCAGGCTTCGGCATCACTCTGACCTGCACCAATGCGGCGATTGTCGGCATCAGCTATGGCATCGTCTCGCAGTTTCCGCCGCTCGTCGCCGGCGCGCTTTTCATGCTGACGCCGGTCTATTTCGTCTCGTCGATCTGGGCGAGCGCCAAGCAGGTCGTGGTGAAGTTGGCCTTCATCATCGGCGTCGTGCTCGGTCCGCTCATGGCGCTGGTGGCACCGCAGTTCGACGTGCTGATTGCCGGCATCGGCGGCGGCACGGTGGCCTATCTCATCGATCGCTACCGCCGCCGGCGGCGGGCCATACCGCAGGAGGGCGCGTGATGCTGGAGGAATATTGGGTCTACGTGCTGATCGCGGTTGCAGGCTTTATCGCCACGGATTTCTGGCGCTGGCTCGGCGTTCTCGCCGGTAACCGGCTGAACGAGGAGTCGGAAGCGCTGAACTGGGTAAGGGCGGTTGCGACTGCGCTGGTCATGGCCGTCACTGCCAAGCTGATCGTCTTCCCGACCGGCACTCTTGCCGATTCTGCCGCTCTGGCTGCGGCTTGCGGCGGCCGGCATCGGCTTTGCCATCTTCCTCGCCAGCGGAAAGAAGGTGGCGGTCGGCGTCGCCGCGCCGATCGCCATTCTCGTCATCGGGCTTCTCGCCCTGCAGTCCTGATCAGCTGCCGAGCTCGCCGATGACCTTCTCGGCATTTGCGGCCAGGACGGCATTGTCTTCCATCTGACCCGTATGGGGTTTCAGACCAGCGCCTTCATAGCGCGGGATGACGTGAAAATGCAGGTGAAACACGGTCTGGCCCGCAGCCGGCTCGTTGAATTGCGTTACCGTGATGCCGTCAGCATCGAACGCATCCTTGGCGGCCTTGGCAAGCTTCTGCACGATCGGCATCAGTTTCGAGAGCACGGCTGGGTCAGCGTCGAGAATGTTGCGCGACGGCGTCTTCGGTATCACCAGCAGGTGACCCGGCGATTGCGGCATGACGTCCATGAAAGCCAGCGTGTCGGCATCCTCGTAGACGCGATGGCACGGGATCTCGCCGCGCAGGATCTTGCCGAAGATATTGTTCGGATCGTAGCTCATCGAATGTCCTCTCCAGATTTTGTTGATCAGTCTTCCTGTTGCCGCTCGCCCTTGCGGAATGGGCTGTGCTCGGACAGGTATTCGTTCATGTGCTCCACATCCTCCGCTCGCGCTCCAGATAATCGGCAACGGCGTGGCGCAGGCCCGGATGGGCGATGTAGTGCATGGAATGGGTGGTGACGGGCAGGTAGCCGCGGGCAAGCTTGTGTTCCCCTGCGCACCGGCCTCGACGCGTTTGAGGCCCTTGGCCAGCGCGAAGTCGATAGCCTGATGATAGCAGACCTCGAAATGCAGAAAGGGGTGATCCTCGATACAGCCCCAGTGGCGGCCGTAGAGCGTGTCGCCGCCGATGAAGTTGATCGCGCCGGCGATATAACGACCGCCGCGCTTGGCCATGACGAGCAGCACGTCTTCGGGCATACGCTCGCCGATCAAAGAATAGAAGCCGCGCGTCAGGTAAGGGCGGCCCCATTTTCGGCCGCCGGTATCCATGTAGAAGTCGAAAAACTGATCCCAGATATCCTCGGTCAGGTCCTTGCCGGTCAGCCAGTCTATGGTGATGCCGTTTTCCAGTGCCGCGCGGCGTTCCTTCTTCAGCGCCTTGCGCTTGCGGGACGCCAGCGTCTCGAGGAAGGCATTGTGATCGGCATAACCTTCGTTGATGAAGTGGAACTGCTTGTCGGTGCGGTGAAGATAATCTGCGTCCGTGAAGATTTCGACCTCGTCGTCCGGCACGAAGGTGACATGCGCCGACGAGATGCCGAGCTGGCGTGTCACTTCCTGGAGACCAGCGGCAAGTGTCGCCTGCATCGTCTCGCGGTCATAGCCGTCCGCGACCAGAAGGCGAGGGCCGGTTGCGGGGGTGAACGGGATCGAGCACTGCAGCTTCGGATAATAACGCCCGCCAGCCCGCTCAAAAGCGTCCGCCCAGCCGTGGTCGAAGACGTATTCGCCCTGGCTGTGGCTTTTCAGATAGGCGGGAATGGCACCGACCAGCGTTCCTGCCTCGTTTTCCAGCAGGACATGGTGCCCGAGCCATCCGCTCTTGGCATTGGCCGAGCGGGATTCTTCGAGCGCGGATAGGAAGGCGTGGGAGAGGAACGGATTGTAGGGCATTTCCTCGGAGGCGCTGGCCTTCGACGCGCCTGAAAGCCGCGACCAGCTTTGCGGGCTGATCGCGGCGAAGGACTTTTCGATGCGGATCGTCAGGTTTGCGGTCATTCCCGAATATTCATGACTTCCTGAGACGCCCCGCAGGATACGGGACGCGATATCAATTAAGTATCCACGCTTGCTACCCTGAAGATCGGTGGACGATCTTCGAACCAGTAGGCTAGCGGGCGGTAACCTCGCGCGGGTCGAACCCTTCGAAGGTTATCTGGTCGCCATGAAGATAGCTATGCACAAGCGCGTTTTCATCCCTGACAGTCCAGGTAATCACCGGCATGCCGGCACGTCTCTGGGCGGTGATGAAGGAATTCGGCAGATGCGGCCAGTGGTAGGAGATGAAGTCGAGACCGAGCTGCATCGCTTCGTCATGCTGGAAGAACTCTTCCGGCTTGTCGCCCATGGCGGTGAGGCCGATCGGGTAGGGCGCGCCGACCCTCTTCAGATCGCGGAGGATATGGTGGTCGAAGCTCATCAGCGCGACCTTGCCCTGATAGCCTTCGAGCACTTCCAAAACATCCTCGACAAAGCCGTCATCCTCTTCCGCCGCGCGTCCCTTGATCTCGATGACCAGGGGAACGCGGCCGGCGACGAGCGTCAGCATCTGCTTCAGCGTCGGGATCTTGTCGGCCGTGCCACCGATCGCCAGCATGCCGAGCTCGGAGGCCGTGCGTTCGCGCACGTCGCCCTGGATGCCGCAGAGGCGTTCCAGCTTGTCGTCATGAAAGACCATCGGAATGCTGTCGGCCGAAAGCTGGATATCGCATTCGATGGCGAACCCGGCCTCGATGGCACGTGAAAAGGCCGAGAGAGAATTCTCCCAGACCTTGCCGTTCATGTCATGGTAGCCACGATGGGCGACGGGCACATCCTTGATCCAGGATGCGCCAGAATGTTGCGTCGTCATGCGTCGATCTCGATGATGGCCTCGACTTCGACCGCCGCATTGAACGGCAGGCCTGCCATGCCGACGGCCGAGCGGGCATGCTTGCCGGCATCGCCGAAGACGGTGGCGATCAGGTTCGATGCACCGTTGGTGACAAGGTGCTGCTCGGTGAAGCCGGGAGCCGACGCAACGAAGCTCGTCAGCTTGACGAACTGGCGGATGCGGGAAAGGTCGCCGCCGAGGGCAGCCTTGGCCTGGGCGATCACGTTGATGGCGCAGAGTTCAGCGGCGCGCTGACCGGCGGCGACGTCGATCTCGGCGCCGAGAAGGCCGAGCGCGGCGATCTTGCCACCTTCGAGAGGCAGCTGGCCGGAGACATAGAGCGTGTTGCCGCTGATGCGCGTCGGCAGGTAGTTTGCAGCGGGGGCGGCGGCCTCGGGAAGGGTGTATCCCAGTTCCTTCAGGCGGCTTTCGATAGCATCTGACATTTCGGTCTCCGGTTTTGTTGTCAAGTCTTCAAAAATCCTGCATCAAGGTCATAACCTCGGCGAATGGCGTTCTTATAACACCTGACTTCGAGTCCAACAGGAGAATGTGAATGCTGCGCACGAGCCTCGCGCTGTTCCTTGTCGCTGGTACCGCCTCGTCGGGTGCCGGTGTCGCCATGGCGTCGCCCCTGACTGCCGACAGTGCCGCGCGCCTGCTCGTCCCGCATCGGGCGGTCTATGACCTGAAGCTCAAGGATGCGTCCGAGCGCTCCGGCATCGAGGGCATGTTCGGCCGCATGGTCTATGAGTTCAACGGCTCCGCCTGCACCGGTTTCACCACCAATTTCCGCCTCGTGACCAAGATCAGCACCGGCGAGGAAACGCGTGTCAGCGACCAGCAGACGAAGACGTTCGAGGATCTTTCCGCCGGCCAGTTCCATTTCGAGACCAAGTCCTTCACCGACGAACAGCCGGACAAGGCGCTCACCGGCGATGCCAGCCAGGGCGAGGGCGGCGTGAAGGTGGAACTGCAGGGCCAGAACGGCCGCGAGATCGATCTTCCCGCTAGCGATTTCCCGACCAGCCACATGCTCGACATCATCCGCAATGCCAAGGAAGACAAGCGCATCTTCGAAACGCGGGTCTTCGACGGTTCGGAAGATGGCGACCAGTCGCTCCTGACTTCGACAGTGATCGGAAAGGCCGAGACGCCGGAAAAGGGTGACGCGGATGCCGGCAATGCCGGTGAATTCTCGCAGACCCAATACTGGCCGGTGACGATAGCCTATTTCAACGACGGTGCCGCCGGTGATCCGACACCGGTCTACAATATGTCGTTCAAGCTCTACGAAAACGGCATCACCCGCGACCTCACCATGGATTACGGCGACTTCGCCCTGCAGGGCAGTCTGGTGAAGCTGGAAGTGCTGAAGAAGCAGCAGGACCCTTGCCCTGTTGCGCCGCAATAGCGACGCAGCTGCGACGGGTACTTGCTCCGTCGATACTCGACATGATGTCAGATCCATGCCTGTATCACCGCCATGAGCAGGAGTGATTCATGGCATTGATCGGTTTCAAGAGTACCCACAATCAGGACATCTATATCAATCCGGCGCAGATCCTCTATCTCATGCCGTTCGAGGAAGGGGTGACGATCATCACCTTCGCTGCGGCCGGCAGCAGCGGCCAGCCGCATGCGGTCTATGTCCGTGGCCATGTCGATCAGGTTCGCCAGAAGATCGGTACGAGCTAGGGCAGGGAAGTGCCGTCCTGCCGCGAAATGTGACAAAGCGCTTGCATTTCCGGCCAATGGCCTGTATGGCCCCCGCATTCCACACGTAAGGCATGGGATCGACCGGGAGAAATCCGGAAGGTTCCGCCGGTGGCCGGCCCGACGGGTCTGCTGTTCGCCTTGCGGAGGTTCAACCGGAAAAGGATAACAAGGCATGGCATTGCCCGATTTCTCTATGCGCCAGCTCCTCGAAGCAGGCGTTCACTTCGGCCACCAGACGCACCGCTGGAACCCGAAGATGAAGCCGTACATCTTCGGCGACCGTAACAACATCCACATCATCGACCTGGCTCAGACCGTTCCGATGCTGTCGCGCGCCCTTCAGGTCGTGTCCGACACCGTTGCTCGTGGCGGCCGCGTTCTCTTCGTCGGCACCAAGCGTCAGGCTTCCGAGCTGATCGCCGATTCGGCAAAGCGTTCCGCCCAGTACTACGTCAACTCCCGTTGGCTCGGCGGCATGATGACCAACTGGAAGACCATTTCGAACTCGATCGCCCGTCTGCGCAAGCTCGACGAGATCCTCGGTTCGGAAGCTTCCGGCTACTCCAAGAAGGAGCGCCTGAACCTTGAGCGCGAACGCGAGAAGCTTGAGAAGGCTCTCGGCGGTATCCGCGACATGGGCGGCGTTCCGGACCTGATGTTCATCATCGACACGAACAAGGAAAAGATCGCAATCGACGAAGCCAAGCGCCTGGGCATCCCGGTCGTCGCTATCATCGACTCGAACTGCGATCCGGACCAGATCGACTACGCGATCCCGGGCAACGACGACGCTTCGCGCGCCATCGCTCTGTACTGCGACCTGATCGCTCGCGCTGCCATCGACGGCATCGCCCGCCAGCAGGGCGCTTCGGGCCGTGACCTCGGCGCTTCCGCTGAAGCTCCGGTCGAGCCGGCTCTCGAAGGCGAAGCCGAAGCCCAGGCTTAATCGCCGGGTTGGAGCGGCAGGTCCGCTCCCCATCCAGGTAAAGCCCAAGGCCAGAGATATCCATCCCTGGCCTTGGTCGTTTAAGGCCCGACGTCTTGCCGGTCACTTGCCGACGATCGAGACGAGGGCCATAGGGCTGATCTTCATCACCCTGTCATACTTCCGGGTACATTCGTTCCCAAAACCTTGAGTTCGCCGAGGTTTTCCGGCGACACGCAACAAGAACCGACAAGAGGCTCACAATGGCTGAAATCACCGCTGCACTGGTCAAGGAACTGCGCGAAAAGTCCGGCGCAGGCATGATGGACTGCAAGAAGGCGCTGACCGAAAACAACGGCGACATCGAAGCAGCGATCGACTGGCTGCGCGCCAAGGGTATCGCCAAGGCCGACAAGAAGTCGGGCCGTACGGCTGCTGAAGGCCTGATCGGCGTTGCTTCGGCCGGCACCAAGGCTGTCGTCGTCGAAGTCAACTCCGAGACCGACTTCGTTGCCCGTAACGACGCCTTCCAGGGCATCGTTCGCGGCGTAGCCGACGTCGCGCTGACCACCGACGGTACCGTTGAAGCCGTTGGCGCTGCCATCTACCCGGCTACCGGCAAGACCGTTACCGACACGATCAAGGACGCTGTCGCCACGATCGGCGAAAACATGAACCTGCGCCGTTCGGCTGCTCTGGAAGTAGAAGACGGCGTTGTTGCCACCTACATCCACAATGCTGCCGCTGACCGTCTCGGCAAGCTCGGCGTTCTCGTCGCGCTGAAGTCGACCGGCAACAAGGATGCGCTGAACGCGATCGGCCGCCAGGTCGCCATGCACATTGCTGCAACGGCTCCGCTCGCCGTCCGTGCCGAAGAAGTCGATGCTGCCGTCGCCGAGCGCGAACGCAACGTCTTCATCGAGCAGTCGCGCGAGATCCGGCAAGCCGGAAGCCATCATCGAGAAGATGGTCGAAGGCCGCATGCGCAAGTTCTTCGAAGAAGTCGCCCTTCTGTCGCAGGCTTTCGTCATCAACCCGGACCTGACCGTCGGCGAAGCTGTCAAGGCTGCCGAGAAGGAAGTCGGCGCGCCGATCGAAGTTACCGGCATGGCTCGCCTGCTGCTGGGCGAAGGCGTCGAGAAGGAAGAGACCGACTTCGCCGCTGAAGTGGCTGCGGCCGCAAAGGGCTGATTTTCGTCGGCTATATGCACTGAAAACGTTGAGGGCACCGGTGACAAGCCGGTGCCCTTCGTGTATCCGCAACCCGTTTGATCTCTCCGCAGACCCCGTTTCGCTTTCCAAGGAGCCGTCATGTCGCCTCAGCCGATCTACAAGCGTGTTCTTCTCAAAGCCTCCGGTGAGGCTCTCATGGGCAGCCAGGGCTTCGGTATCGATGTCGCCGTCGCCGACCGTATCGCCTCGGATATTGCCGAAGCCCGCCGGATGGGCGTCGAAGTCGGCGTCGTCGTCGGTGGCGGCAATATTTTTCGCGGCGTAGCCGTTGCGTCGAAGGGTGGCGATCGTGTCACCGGCGACCACATGGGCATGCTGGCGACCGTCATCAACGCGCTGGCGCTCGCGACCTCGCTGCGCAAGCTTCAGATCGACACCGTCGTCCTTTCGGCCATCGCCATGCCGGAAATCTGTGAAAGCTTCTCGCAGCGCCAGGCACTCCATCATATGTCCCAGGGCCGCGTGGTAATCTTCGCCGGCGGCACCGGCAACCCGTTCTTTACCACCGACTCGGCCGCAGCATTGCGCGCCGCCGAAATCGGTGCCCAGGCGATCTTCAAGGGCACGCAGGTCGACGGCATCTATTCGGCCGATCCGAAGAAGGATCCGAATGCCACCCGCTTCGACAGCCTGACGCATAGCGAAGTGCTCGAAAAGGGCCTCGCCGTCATGGACGTCGCAGCCGTGGCACTCGCCCGCGAGAACCATATCCCGATCGTCGTATTCTCGATCCACGAGGCCGGCGGTTTCGCCCAAATCTTGACCGGCGGCGGACTGAAGACCAT
Source organism: Terrirhizobium terrae (assembly GCF_030323265.1). Lineage (GTDB taxonomy): Bacteria > Pseudomonadota > Alphaproteobacteria > Rhizobiales > Rhizobiaceae > Neorhizobium. The sequence continues at coordinate 3,871,152 of NZ_CP104992.1, read as the reverse complement.
CGTATCCGATAACTGACAGTGGCCCGGGCTCTTCCGAGCCGGCCGCCAATAACAACATCACGGGAGTTCCGACCGATGACAACCGATCTCAACGATATCAAGCGCCGCATGGAAGGCGCAGTCAACGCCTTCAAGAGCGACATCGCCTCGTTGCGGACGGGCCGCGCTTCGGCGAACGTCCTCGATCCTGTGACGGTCGAAGCCTACGGCTCGCGCGTGCCGCTCAACCAGGTTGCCAACATCACGGTTCCGGAGCCCCGCATGCTGGGTGTCTCGATCTGGGACAAGTCGATGGTCGGCGCCGTCGAGCGCGCCATCCGCGAGTCGAATCTCGGCCTCAACCCGATCGTCGATGGCCAGAACCTGCGCATTCCGCTGCCGGAACTGAACGAGGAACGCCGTAAGTCGCTCGTCAAGGTAGCGCATGACTACGCCGAAAAAGCCAAGGTCGCAGCGCGCCATGTTCGTCGTGACGGCATGGAAGGCCTGAAAAAAGCCGAAAAGGACGGCGTAATCGGCCAGGACGACAGCCGTTCGCAGTCTGACAAGGTTCAGAAGATGACTGACGATACGATTTCTGAAGTCGACCGCTTGCTTGCGGATAAGGAAAAGGAAATCATGCAGGTCTAGGCCGGGCTCCTTCGCCCTCCCTCGGCTGCTGAAGGAATTGCATAAGATATGCTGACGCCAGAAATAGCGATCATCCCGGAGCATGTTGCCATCATCATGGATGGCAACGGCCGCTGGGCAAACAAGCGCGGACTGGCGCGAACCATGGGCCACAGCAAGGGCGTCGAGGCGGTCAAGGAGACCGTCAGGGCCGCCGCTGAGATCGGCGTCAAATATCTGACGCTGTTTGCCTTCTCGTCCGAGAACTGGAACCGCCCGCAGACCGAGGTCAACGATCTTCTCGGGCTTCTGAAGCGCTTCATCCGCCGCGACCTCGCCGAACTGCACCGCGAAAACGTGCGCATCAAGGTGATCGGCGAGCGCGAACGGCTGCGCGGCGACATCCTGCCGCTGCTTCTCGAAGCTGAAGAAACGACGCAGGACAATACCGGCCTGACCGTCATCATCGCCTTCAACTACGGCTCGCGTGACGAAATCGCGCGGGCAATGAACAAGATCGCGGCCAAGGTTGCTGCCGGGCTGATCAAGCCCGGCGCTGTCGACAGTGACATGATCTCCGATCATCTCGATACGGCTGGCATACCCGATCCGGATCTCATCATCCGAACCAGCGGGGAGGAAAGACTGTCGAACTTCCTGCTCTGGCAGGCGGCATACGCCGAGTTCGTCTTCCTTCCCGACTTCTGGCCTGACTTTGATCGCAATCTATTCCTCGAGGCGCTGAAGATCTACGCTGCGCGTGACAGGCGTTTCGGAGGGCTGTCGGCAGAGCCGGCCGCTGTCGTCGGCTGATGGGGCGCGAGCTCAAGCTTCGCATCATATCGGCGATCGTGCTCGCTGCCGTCGTGCTTGCCGCGACGCTGGTCGGTGGAACGGCGTTTCATGCGGTCGCCGGCGCGATTGCTCTTCTGATCTACTATGAATGGTCGACCATAACCGGGCTGGCGGACGTCAACTTCAAGACGAATGCCTTCGGCTGGCTGATCATCGCGCTCATCGCGTTGAACATCGTGGTGGGCGAGGGTGATCTTTCCGTGCCGCTGCTGTGTGGCGGTGTCATCACGACGGTTCTGCTGGTTCTTCTCGGTCGCGGCTCCTGGTGGCTGCCCGGCGGCGTCGTTTATGCCGGCCTGAGCGGCATTTCTCTTGCCGCTATCCGGGGCGACAACCAGGCGGGATTTGTCGCGACGCTGTTCATCTTTGCCGTGGTCTGGGGAACAGACATCCTCGCCTATTTCGTCGGCCGTGCGATCGGTGGGCCGAAGCTTGCTCCGCGCATCTCCCCCGGCAAGACCTGGTCGGGCGCGATTGGTGGAGCGGTGGCGGGTGTTATCGCGAGTGCCGTGCTGACGCTCGGCGTATTCTCGCGCCTGTCGCTCTGGACGATGGCGCTGGCATTCCTGCTTTCTGTCGCCAGCCAGATCGGCGACCTGTTCGAATCCTTCATCAAGCGGCGCTTCGCGGTCAAGGATTCCAGCCATCTCATCCCCGGACACGGGGGTGTGATGGATCGTGTGGATGGATTGGTGTTCGCCTGCTTCCTGGCATTCCTGCTGACGCTTGTGGATGCGTCGCTTAAGGGCCATGTTAGCAGCTCGGTTGCAGCCTTTCTCTTCGGTCTCTGAGGCGAACTCCAAAGCCGATGGAATATTGAGCGGTATCACAATGGCAGTCTTGAGCTTCATTACGGGTTACATCGTCCCGTTCATCCTCGTTCTCTCGCTTCTCGTGTTTGTGCATGAGATGGGCCATTATCTGGTCGGCAGATGGAGTGGGATCCGCGTCACGGCTTTCTCGGTGGGCTTCGGGCCCGAACTGATCGGCTTTACCGACAGCCACGGGACGCGCTGGAAGCTTTCGGCCATTCCGCTCGGCGGCTACGTGAAATTCTTCGGAGACGAGGATGCTTCGAGCCTGCCTGATGCGTCGAGCGTCGCGCATATGAGCGAGGCGGACCGGGCGCAGACGCTTGCGGGCGCAAAGCTGTGGAAAAGAGCGGCGACCGTCGCCGCAGGTCCGATCGCGAATTTCATCCTGGCGATCGCGATTTTCGCGGTGCTCTTCTCCGTCTACGGCAAGATGGTCGCCGATCCGGTCGTGGCCGAAGTGCGGCCTGACAGCGCCGCCGCGGAAGCCGGCGTGCAGCCCGGTGACCGTCTGAAGGCGCTCGATGGCTATGACGTCAACACGTTCGACGATGTGCGTCGTTATGTCAGCGTCCGCCCCGAGACCTCGATCGTCGTCACGGTGGAACGCAACGGTCAGGACATGGACCTGCCCATGGTGCCGAAGCGGACCGAAATCACGGATCAGTTCGGCAACAAGGTCGAGCTCGGCCTGATCGGCATCGTCACAAACGAGGAACGCGGCAATTTCCGGGTGCAGAACTTCACCCCGCTTGAAGCGGTCGGCGAGGGCTTCAAGGAGACCGGCAACATCATCACCGGCACCTTCCGCTATATCGGCAACCTTGTGACTGGCCGCATGAAGGCTGATCAGCTTGGCGGACCAGTGCGCGTCGCGCAGGCATCCGGCCAGATGGCGACGCTGGGCTTTGCCGCCGTCATCCAGTTGGCGGCCGTGCTTTCGGTCTCGATCGGACTTCTCAATCTGATGCCGGTTCCGGTGCTTGACGGCGGGCATCTGGTTTTCTACGCAATAGAAGCGGTGAGGGGAGGCCACTCGGCGCCGGAGCCCAGGAGATCGCGTTCAGAATCGGACTGGCGATGGTGCTCAGCCTGATGGTCTTCGCGACATTCAACGACATAACAAATCTGATCGGTTAACCTGATCAGAGCGTTGAAATAACGGATTATTCACCATGTTTGCATGTGTTGCGTGGCGATATGGCCACGCATCAAAAGGAAGTAAATAGAAATTAACACGATAGCTTGCTTGTAGGGCAAAAGAAGGTAAAACGACACACGTGGCCGGAGTCGGGTTACACCGTCGAGGGACAACGGGAAAAGGTAAGAATTGAAAATGAAGGCTGGTTCAAAGTTTTTGAACGCAGTGTCGGCGTTTGCGCTGTCTGCTAGTGTTGTCGCGTCCGGCGCAGGTGTAATGGTTCTTGCCACTGCCCCAGCTGCTGAAGCTGCTGTCATCCGCAGCGTGCAGGTCCGTGGTGCGCAGAGGGCGGGTGAAGAAGCCGTCCGTTCCAACCTCACGATTCGCCCCGGCGTCTCTTTCTCGGCCTCGGATATCGATGAGTCGGTCAAGCGGCTCTACTCGACCGGTTATTTCTCCGACGTGAAGATCAGTGTTTCCGGCAGCACGCTCGTCGTGTCCGTCAGCGAAAACCAGCTGGTTAACCAGGTCGTGTTCAACGGCAACCGCAAGATCAAGGACGACAAGCTTTCGGGCGTCGTTCAGACCCAGCCGCTTGGCCCGTACAGCCAGGCCATGGTTGATGCCGACATTCAGCGCATCCGCGACGCCTATGCCGCGATCGGCCGCAGCGACGTTGAAATCACGACCCAGACCGTCAATGTCGGTGAGGGTCGCGTCAATATCGCTTTCGTCATCAACGAAGGTGATCGTACGAAGATCGCTGACATCAACTTCGTGGGCAACCAGGCTTACGGCAATGGTCGTCTGAAGGCTGTCATCGTCACGAAGGAAACGGGCCCGCTGTCCTTCTTGACCCGTAAGGACGTTTACAGCCAGGACAAGCTGCGCGCCGACGAAGAGGCGCTGCGCCAGTTCTATTACAATCACGGCTATCCTGATTTCCGTATCATTTCTTCCGACGCGACGCTTGATCCTGCGTCGAACCAGTACAACATCACCTTCACCGTCGAGGAAGGCGCGCGTTACACCTTCGGTGACGTCGGTGTCGAATCGAGCGTCGAAGGCGTAAGCGGCGAATCGCTGCAGGGTCTGGTGGAAACCAAGCCGGGCGCTACCTACGATGCCCGCGAAATCCAGAAGTCGATGGAAGCGATTTCCCGCAAGGTTGCTTCGCAGGGTTATCCGTTTGCCCGCGTCACCCCGCGCGGTGACCGCAACCTGCAGACCAACACGATCGGCGTCTCCTACATGGTCGACCAAGGCGAGCGCGCCTATGTCGAGCGTATCGAGGTTCGCGGCAACACCCGCACGCGTGACTACGTCATTCGTCGCGAGTTCGATTTCTCCGAAGGCGATGCCTTCAACCAGGAAATGATTTCGCGCGCCAAGCGTCGTCTTGAAGCGCTCGGCTACTTCACATCCGTCAACATCTCGACCGCGCAGGGCAGTGCTCCGGACCGCGTCGTCGTTATCGTCGACGTAGAAGATCAGTCGACCGGTTCGTTCGGTATCGGCGCCGGCTACTCGGCAGGTGGCGACGGCTTCGTTCTCGAAGCGTCGATCGAAGAAAAGAACTTCCTCGGCCGTGGTCAGTATGTCCGCGTCGCCGTCGGTGGTGGTCTCGATGACGCGCGTACCTACTCGCTGTCCTTCACCGAGCCTTACTTCCTCGGCTACCGCCTGGCGGCCGGCTTCGACATCTTCCGCAACGAGACGTCGTCGAACGACTACTACGACTACTCCGAGCAGGGGTTACGCTGCGCGTCACCGCGCCGATCACTGAAGATCTGGCGACGACGTTCCGCTACACCTATAAGGAGGTCAAGTACGAAGAGGACGGCGCATTCGGCGACGACAACACGTGGGATCAGATTTCCGGCAACAGCGACGACCGCGTATCGACGATCTTCGGCAACCTCATCGACCACGGTAAATATTCGTCGTCATCCATTTCGCAGACCCTGACCTACAACACGCTGGACAGCCAGACGCTGCCGCGCGAAGGCATCTATGCGAGCTTTACGCATGAATTCGCCGGTCTTGGTGGTGATTCGGAGTTCTACAAGCTTTCCGGTCGCGCCCGTTACTTCCACCTTCTGTCGACCGAAGCCGATCTCGTCGGTTCGTTGGCCGTCGGTGCGGGTCACGTCATGGGCACGGGTGACAACCTGAACGTCTTCGATCAGTTCACGATCGGCGGCCGCCAGATCCGTGGCTTTAAGAACGACGGTATCGGCCCGCGCACGGTCGAGCACAGCGATGCGATCGGTGGCACGACCTACTTCAATGCGTCTGCTGAAATGTCGATGCCGATGCCGGCCGTTCCGGAAGATATCGGCCTGCGTCTCGCAGCCTTCGCCGATGCCGGCACGCTCTATGGTAGCGATGTCGACAAGCTCGGCTCCGAGGTCGAGGGCACTGGCATGTCCTGGCGCGCGTCCGTCGGCGCCGGCATCATGTGGGCTTCGCCGTTCGGCAACCTGCGCTTCGACTACGCGGTTCCTGTCGTGAAGGAAGACTTCGACGAAACCCAGGAATTCCGCTTCAGCATGGCGAACCAGTTCTGATTGTTGCCGGCCGCGAAAGCGGCCGAAACATCTCGGGAGCCCTGGCTTTATGGACCACAACGAATTCTTTCCGCCCCACGATGGTGTGAGCCTGCGCGCGCTGGCGGCCCATCTTGGGGTTGAGCTTTGGATGATGGCGCGGGCGACCGTGTGATCCGTTCCGTCGCGCCGGTCTACCGGGCACAGGAGGGGCAGGTCTGCTATCTGCTCTCGCGCAAGAACCGTCATGAGCTTGAGACCTGTCAGGCTTCAGCGATCATCTGCGATCCCGGCCTTGCAAGCATCGTGCCTTCGCACATCCCTGTTCTGACAACCAAGGCCGCTCATGCAGCCTTTGCCATGGCAGGTGCTCTGCTTCACCAGCAGGCGATGCGCCCGGTGTTGACCACGTCTGCCGATGACCGTATTTCCCCCGCCGCTTACGTGGATCCGACTGCGCATCTCGAAGAGGGTGTGACTGTCGAACCCATGGCCGTTATCGGTGCACGGGTGCATATCGGCAGCGGTACGCGCATCGGGCCGGGCGTCATGATCGGACCGGACGTCCAGATCGGCCGTGACTGCAGCATTGCGGGCGGTGCGAGTGTTATCTCGGCTCTGATCGGCAACGGCGTCATCATTCACAATGGCGCCCGCATCGGACAGGATGGTTTCGGTTTCGCTCCGGGCCCGCGGGGCATGCTGAAGATCGTGCAGATCGGCCGGGTGATCATCCAGGACAATGTGGAGATCGGCGCCAATACGACGATCGACCGCGGCGCCATGGATGACACGGTCATCGGGGAGGGCACGAAGATCGACAACCAGGTGCAGATCGCGCATAACGTGCATATCGGTCGGCATTGCGGTATTGCATCGGGCGCCGGCATCGCCGGATCCACGAAGATCGGCAATGGCGTATTGATTGGCGGCGCTTCGGGCATAAATGGTCACATTACGATCGGCGACCGGGTTCAGATCGCAGCTATGAGCGGCGTCGTCGCCGACATACCTGCCGGTCTTATCTACGGTGGCATACCGGCGCGCCCGATGAGGGATTTCCTTCGCGAAATGGCCGAGAAAATGGCTCAGTCGGACGATAGGGCAAAACGCAAAGGAGAAAAGACCAATGACTGATGAGACCAAGCCGGAACTCGGCGCGGCCGATATTCAGGAAATCATGAAGCTGCTGCCCCATCGCTACCCATTCCTGCTCGTGGACAAGATCATCGATATCGACGGTGACAACTCGGCCATCGGCATCAAGAATGTTACGGCGAACGAACCGCACTTCACTGGTCATTTTCCTGAACGCCCGATCATGCCTGGCGTCCTTCTCGTAGAGGGCATGGCTCAGACGGCAGGCGCGATCTGCGCTCGCAAGGAAGGTGAGAGCGGCAACCTCGTGTATTTCATGACGATCGACAACGCCCGCTTCCGCAAGCCGGTCGTGCCGGGTGATCGCGTGGAATATCACGTTGTGAAGCAGAAGCAGCGCGGCAATATCTGGAAGTTCCACTGCGATGCAAAGGTCGACGGCTCGCTCGTCGCGGAAGCCGATATCGGCGCGATGATCGTCCGTAAGGATGGCGAATGAGTAATATTGCTGCCAGCGCGCGCATTCATCCGCTCGCGGTCGTCGAAGACGGCGCCGTGATCGGTGAAAATGTGGTCGTCGGGCCGTTCAGCCATGTCGGGCCACGCGTCGTCCTTAAGGATGATGTGGAACTGGTGTCCCATGCCGTCGTCAGCGGCAAGACGGAGATCGGCAAGGGTTGCCGCATCTTCCCGATGGCAGTCATCGGCGGTGTCTCGCAGAGCCTTCATGAAGCAGGTGAGGAATCGTCGCTAACTGTCGGCGAAAATTGCACCATGCGTGAAGGCGTGACGATGAATACTGGCACTGTCGGCGGCGGCGGCAAGACCGTTGTCGGTGACAACTGCCTGTTCCTGGCCAATAGCCACATCGCGCATGACTGCCAGCTCGGCAGCGGCATCATCATGTCGAACAACGTGATGTTGGCCGGCCATGTGCATGTTGGAGACCGCGCCATTCTCGGCGGCGGCTGCGCTGTGCATCAATTCACGCGCATCGGTCGCCAGGCCTTCATCGGCGGGCTTTCTGCGGTAAATTACGATGTCATTCCCTATGGGATGCTGAACGGCAATCCGGGTATTCTCGGCGGCCTCAACGTCGTCGGTATGACCCGTGCGGGCATGGACAAGCAGACGGTCCATCGTGTGCGCCGCGCCTTCAAGGATATTTTCGAAGGCGAAGGCAATGTCCGCGCAAACGCTGCGGCGATCCGCGAAAATTATCTCGATTGCCCCGAGGCGCTGGAAGTTATTGATTTCGTCGCGGCTGATAGCGATCGCGCCATCTCCTCGCCTTTCCGCAGGAAGGGATGAGGTCAATGGCCGACGCGTCGGAGAAGGCGCGCCACGGTCGTCAAGGCGGCCGTCTGGCGATTATCGCCGGGCGCGGCCTGCTGCCGCTACATCTGGCGCAGGCGGCGAGGGCCGTCGGCGAGGATCCCTTCATCATCTCGCTGAAGGATGAAGCAGATCACCGTTTTGACGGGTTCGAAACCCTGTCGGTCAGTGTCGGCAATCTCGCGGAAATCGAGAAGGCTTTTCGTGAAAACGGTATCGGCCGCGTCGTCATGTCCGGCGGTGTTGCGCGCCGTCCCGAATGGCGCGACATTCGCCCGACAATCAAGACAATCCTGAAAATGCCGTCCGTCGTGCGGACGCTGTTGTCGCGCGGTGACGATGCCGTGCTGCAGATGGTCATCAAGCTGATCGAGGCGATGGGCTGCGAGGTTGTCGGTGCCCATGAGATTGCGCCGGGCCTGCTTGCGAAACTCGGCCCGCTCGGCCAGATCTCGCCGAACGAGGACGACCTGCGCGATATTGCCCGTGGCACCGAGGCAGCGCTTTCTCTCGGCCAACTGGATATCGGCCAGGGCGCCGTCTCCGTCGGCGGCCGCGTTGTGGCGATGGAAGGTGTCGAGGGCACCGATGCCATGCTGGAGCGGGTTGCCGAGTTGCGCGCGGCGGGCCGGATTTCGGCACGTCGCCGCGGCGTGATCGTCAAGCTCTGCAAGCCGCAGCAGGATATGCGCGCCGACCTGCCGACGATCGGTCCATCCACGGTTGCGAGTGCCGCGAAAGCAGGCCTGGCCGGCATCGCGGTGGAGGCTGGGCGTGCCATCGTTCTGGATGAAACAGCGTTGATTGCAGCAGCCGACGCGGCCGGTATCTTCGTCTGCGGCATCGAGCCGACACTTGCCCATGGAGGTCTGACATGAGCCGCCCTTTGAAGGTCGCCGTCATTGCCGGCGAAGTCTCCGGCGATCTCCTCGGCGGTGATCTTGTCGCAGCATTGAAGGCCGCGCATGATGGACCGGTCGAATTGATCGGCGTCGGCGGGGATGCACTCACCGTCCAGGGACTTCACTCGCTGTTCGACTTTTCCGAATTGTCGATCATGGGGATCACCCAGGTCCTGGCACGGCTGCCGAACCTGATCAAGCGCATCAACGAGACCGCCAAGGCGATCGCCGAGGCGCGACCGGATGTGTTGATCATCATCGACAGCCCGGATTTCACCCATCGCGTGGCGAAGAAGGTGAGGGCGGCTCTGCCCGACCTGCCGATCGTCAACTATGTCTGCCCGAGTGTGTGGGCCTGGAAGGAATATCGCGCCAAGGCGATGCTCTCCTATGTCGATCGGGTGCTCGCGGTCCTGCCGTTCGAGCCGGAAGCCATGGCGCGGCTTGGCGGACCGGAAACGATCTTCGTCGGGCATCGACTGACCAATGATGCCGAGTTGCTGAAGGTGCGCAGCCTGCGCGCAGAGCGGCCGGTGAAGTCAGCGGAGGACGAGAAGACCATCCTGCTCCTGCCCGGCTCGCGCTCCGCAGAGATCAAGAGCCTGCTGCCGATCTTCGGCGAGGCTGCGCGCGAGTTCGTTACCCGTAATGGCAAGACGCGCTTCCTGCTGCCGACCGTGCCGCGGCGCGAAGCAATGGTGCGCGAGATGGCGGCCAAGCTGCCGGTTCAGATAGAGATCACATCAACGGCTGAAGGAAAGTGGACTGCGTTCGCGCAAGCCAATGCAGCGATGGCCGCCTCCGGCACCGTCATTCTGGAGCTCGGCCTTGCCACCGTTCCGGTCGTCTCGGCCTACAAGACCGACTGGCTGATCAAACTGCTTGCCGGCCGCATCAAGATCTGGACGGGCGCGCTTCCCAATCTGATCGCCGACTATGCGGTCGTGCCGGAATATATCAACGAGGTGGTGCGTCCGGGTAGCCTCTGCCGCTGGGCCGAGCGCCTCTCCGGCGACACGCTGCAGCGCCGCGCCATGCTGGAAGGCTTCGATCTCGCCTGGCAGCGATTGCAGGTGCCGGTTCCGCCCGGGAAGCGGCCGCGGGCGCCGTGCTCGATCTTCTGGACAAGAAAAAACCCGGTCATTTCTGACCGGGTTTTTTGTCGGTTCGGTTTGCGGCTTAGCGCTTGGTGACCGGCACGTAGTCGCGCTTTGCTTCGCCCGTGTAGAGCTGGCGCGGGCGACCGATACGCTGCTGCGGATCCTCGATCATTTCGGCCCACTGGGCGATCCAGCCGACGGTGCGGGCAAGCGCGAAGAGCACGGTGAACATAGTAGTCGGGAAGCCCATCGCCTTCAGGGTGATACCCGAATAGAAGTCGATATTCGGGTAAAGCTTCTTCTCGATGAAATACTCGTCGGTCAGCGCGATCCGCTCGAGTTCCATGGCGACCTGCAGAAGCGGATCGTCCTTGTTGCCAAGTTCAGCCAGGACCTCATGGGTGGTCTTCTGCATGATCTTGGCGCGGGGATCGTAGTTCTTGTAGACGCGGTGACCGAAGCCCATCAGGCGGAACGGATCGTTCTTGTCCTTGGCGCGGGCGATGTATTCCGGGATCTTGTCGACCGTACCGATTTCCTGAAGCATGTTGAGCGCTGCTTCGTTGGCGCCGCCGTGAGCCGGGCCCCAGAGGCAGGCAATGCCGGCCGCGATGCAGGCAAACGGGTTGGCGCCGGAGGAACCGGCAAGACGAACGGTCGAGGTCGATGCGTTCTGCTCGTGGTCGGCGTGCAGGATGAAGATGCGGTCCATGGCGCGGGCCAGAACCGGGTTCACCTTGTACTCTTCGCACGGTACGGCGAAACACATGCGCAGGAAGTTCGACGCGTAGTCGAGATCGTTCTGCGGGTACACGAAGGGCTGGCCGATATGGTATTTGTAGGCCATGGCGGCGATCGTCGGCATCTTGGCGATCATGCGGAGCGAAGCGACCATGCGCTGGTGCGGATCGGTAATGTCGGTCGAGTCGTGATAGAAGGCCGAGAGAGCGCCGACGGTGCCGACCATGACGGCCATCGGATGGGCGTCACGGCGGAAGCCGGTGAAGAAGCGGCTCATCTGCTCGTGCACCATCGTGTGATGGGTCACGCGGTAGTCGAAGTCCTTCTTCTGCGCTGCCGTCGGCAGTTCCCCGTAGAGAAGCAGGTAGCAGGTTTCCAGGAAGTCGCCGTGCTCTGCGAGCTGCTCGATAGGATAGCCGCGATGCAGGAGCACGCCTTCGTCACCGTCGATATAGGTGATCTTGGATCTCGCAGGAGGCTGTCGAGGTGAAGCCTGGGTCGTAGGTGAACGCGCCGGTCTGCTTGTAGAGAGCGCCGATATCGATGACGTCAGGGCCGATCGTGCCGGATCGAACCGACATGTCGACATTCTTGTCACCGAGCGTGATAGTTGCGCTTTTTTCCGTCATTCTGATCCTCCAACCAGTTGCCTGCATAGCGCCCAGAAAGCGCCATAAGAGTTAAGCGTCCCAGCTTAGCTATATGATCCGAAACGCAAAGCCAAGCTTTCCTGACGGCAATTTGTGCAGCGCGAAAAATATTGGGCAGACGGATTTTTACGCGTTGCCAACTTGATGTTGCAATCGCGATCAGGGCCTTACGGCATGGGCTGATATGCCTGCCGTTGACGCCTTCTAAAAGAACGCTCAGGTTGTAGCGGGGCGATCGGGCGGGCTGGCTTTCATCATGCCAAAAGATCTGACACGGGAAGGCGTCGACGACTTGGGCGCACGCGCAGAGCGCGTGGCTTTCGCCAACCTGCGTCTCGATTCCAGGTCGCCGGTGATCGGCTCGGGCGACCTTGCTCTTAGTCGCGACGAGCGCCCAAGGCGAGGCATGGCGACAGCCGCCAGGCATCTCGCCAGGCGGTGCGCGCGACTGGGCCCTCACTCTCTGCGGCGGTCGTCGTTGAGCACGCCTACGGGCACGGTTTTCTCTTCGTTCCCGTTGCGATCGGCCTCGGCAGCACGATCTGGTTTCTGGCGCCTCAGGACATAAATCCATGGCCCTGCGTGGCAGCGCTTCTGATCGCGGTTGTCTCTGCTTTCATGGCAAAAGGCAGTATTACCCGCGTGATCCTCCTAGGGCTCAGCCTTCTGCTCGCGGGCATGATCCTTGCCAGCGTCGAAACATGGCGGCGGGCAACGGTCATTCTCGATTCCCCGGTGACGACGACGATTTCCGGCGTGGTGGAGCGCGGCGAAATGGTGGGGGCGGGGATGCGCTATCTCGTCAGCATCACCGCGACGAGCGAGCCCGGCCTTCGCCGACCACCGCTTCGCGTGAGCCTCGTCGCGCGCGGGCGACATGTGCCGTTCGAAAATGGTGCCGCCATTACCGGCCGGGCGCGGCTCTCACCGCCGTCGGGACCGGCCTTGCCGGGGCTGAACGACTTTGCCTTTTCTGCTTATTTCGACGGCATCGGTGCTGTCGGTCATTTCTACGGTGCGCCGAAATCCGTCACAGCGACCGAGATGAGGGCCGGACCGACGGAGGCGGTGGAGCGATGGCTCTTTGCACTGAGGCGACAGATCGGCGACCGGATCAGATCCATCGCGCCGGGGATGCCGGCGCATTTGCCGCCGCCATCATCACCGACGAGCGCCGGGCGATCTCAAACGAGACGGTGGAAGCGCTTCGCGTGTCGGGACTTGCTCATATCGTGGCGATCTCCGGGCTCAATATGGCGCTTGCCGCCGGCATCTTCTTCGTCGGCCTGCGCACATTGCTGGCGCTCTCGCCCGGCACCGCTCAGGCGATCCCGGTCAAGAAGATCGCAGCCGCCGGCGCGCTTGCCATGGTCACCGGCTACTACCTCATCTCCGGCTTCGGCGTGTCGGCGCAGCGCGCCTATATCATGATGGCGGTGATCCTGATCGCCGTTCTGGTCGACCGGCCGTCGATCAGCCTGCGCAATGTGGCGCTCTCGGCGCTCATCATCATCGTCTGGACGCCGTCCGAAATTATGGGGCCCAGCTTCCAGATGTCTTTTGCCGCGACGGCCGCGCTCGTGGCGGGCTATGCCGCCTGGGCAAGGCGGGCGCAGGAGCGGCCATATGAACCTCTGCCTTTCCGTCACCCGGCGGTGACGACGATTGTCGGTTCATGGAATTTCATCGCCGGCATCATCCTCACCTCGCTGATCGGCAGTCTCGCCACGGCGATGTTCTCCGTCGAGCATTTCCATCGGATCGCCACTTATGGGCTGGCCGCCAATCTGGCCGCGATGCCGATCATCAGCTTCCTCGTCATGCCCGCTGGGCTGATGGCCATGCTGCTGATGCCCTTTGGTCTTGACGCGCTATTCATAAGCATCATGGCGCAGAGCCTGGAGTGGGTGATCGCCATCGCTCGGCATGTGGCGAGCTGGGGTGGCGATATCGTCATCGGCCAGCCTCATCCCTGGTTCCTGCCGCTCGGCGTGACGGGGTTCCTGCTGCTGACGCTGCTGCGCACGCGGCTGAGGCTTGCGGGTCTGCCATTTCTTGCCGCCGCGGCGATCCTGTTCTGGACGCATGATCCGCCGGCATCCGACCTGATGATCGCCGAGGATGGTACGCTTGTCAGTATCAGGACCGATGAAGGCATCGCGATCAACCGTATTCGGCCTCCCGCCTTCATCCATGATCAATGGAAAAGAGCGAGGCAGCTTACGATCACGTTGGCGCCTATCATTCAGAAGAGTGGTGCTGTTGCGCCCAAGCCGCCGGTGCGCGAAGAACGGTTGACGAATGAGGCCATTGCCGACGCTCGGCTTGGTATGAGGGACGCCTGGAAAGGGAAGTTCGCCTGTCGAGAACGCGCCTGGTGCAGCGCCATGTCGCCAGTCGGTGTCATTGTCGTTGTGGTCGAGGATGGACGCTATACCGGCGCCGCCTGTGATGTCGCCGATCTCGTCATCGCTCCCCGCGCAAGATTCGATGCCTGCCGATCGGGCACGCCATTGCTCAACGGTGCCACCCTGAGAAAGACAGGCGCCATGGAGATCGATTTCGCCGGATCAAAAGCGAATGCGGATTGGCGGATCACCACCGCAATGACGGGGGTGTCCCGCCCCTGGAGTGTTCATCGCCAATATGACTGGCGGCGCGACGTCTATGACCAAAACCTGCCGCCCTGGCTTGCCCGCATCGCTGAGAGCAAATCATCGCAAGCCGATCCGCCGCCGCAAGCCGATCCCGCACGGCAAAGCCATGAGAACGTGCCCGAGGAGCGAACCCCGGACGCCGACGCCTATCTTAGTGATAACGGCGGATAAGGCCGACCAGTTTGCCCTGGACCTTGACACGATCCGGCGGGAAAATGCGGGTTTCGTAAGCCGGGTTGGCTGCCTCGAGTGCGATCGAAGCGCCCTTGCGGCGAAAGCGCTTCAATGTCGCTTCCTCCTCATCCACCAGGGCGACGACGATATCGCCTGGATTTGCGGTGTTGCCGTTGCGGATGATGACGGTGTCGCCGTCGAGAATGCCGGCTTCGATCATCGAGATCGCCCCTGACCTCCAGAGCGTAATGCTCGCCAGAGCCCAGCATTTCCAGCGGTACGGAAATGTCGTGCGTATTATTCTGAATTGCCGAGATCGGCACGCCGGCAGCGATACGGCCCATGACCGGCACGCTTGCCGCATTGATCGTCTCATCCATGGCGGGCTTGGCGGGTGCGGCCGGCGCAGGCTTTTTGCCGAGGCTGCCTTCAATGACGCTCGGCGAAAAACCGCGACGAGGCTGAAGGCTCGGGGTATAGGCTTCCGGCAGCTTGATCACCTCAAGCGCGCGGGCCCGGTTCGGAAGTCGGCGAATGAAGCCGCGTTCCTCGAGGGCGGTGATCAGGCGATGGATGCCCGACTTGGAAGCGAGGTCCAGCGCATCCTTCATTTCATCGAAGGAAGGCGGCACGCCGGACTCCTTCATTCGTTCGTGAATGAACAGAAGCAGTTCCTGTTGCTTTCGGGTCAGCATCGCCAAGGCACCTTCGTATCGGAAACAAATGCAGAACGGACACTATATGTTCCATATGTGTTCCGCAAGTCCCTAAATTTTAGTGAAGGCGCTATCAGTTTCTCAGATAGCGGGCGCAATTTGTCAGCAGAAATCTACTTGCGCTAATCGGCAGTTCGCCCAATGTACTTAAGCGATTGGAAGTGCGGGGGCATTTGTGAGTATTCGGAAAATCGATCATCTTGTCTTGCCGGTCTCGGATCTGGCACGGACGCGTAGCCGGCTGTCAGACCTGGGGTTCACGGTGGCGGCGGATGGGTATCATCCCTTCGGCACGGCCAATGCCTGCGTTTTCTTCGAGGATGGGACCTATCTCGAGCCTCTGGCGCTGGCCGACCGGCGCAAGGCGGGGATGGCTGCGAAACGCGGCAATGTCTTCACAGACCGCGATCTGATTTATCGCGGGCGTAAGGGGCGGGAAGGTTTTTCGGCACTCGTGGTCGCCAGTGATGACGCCGAAGCCGATCATACGCGCTTTGTATCAGCCGGCGTTTCCGGCGGCCAGCAGCTTCAGTTCGGGCGTACTATGGTGTCTCCGGGTGGTGATACGATGGAGGCGCGGTTCCAGCTCGCCTTCGCGGCCGCCGAAGCTTCGCCTGATTTCTTCGCCTTTGCCGTCCAGCGGCTCGTTTCCTTTCCCCAGGATATGGGAACGCTCCGCTCACATGCGAATGCGGTCATCGGCGTCAAGGAAATCGTGCTCTCGGCGGAAGATCCGCTCCAGTCCGCACCGCTGCTTGAGCATGTGTTGCAGGTCCAGGGAGAAGAGGCTGAGGCAGGGCTGATTTTCGCCGTCGAGAACAGCCGTATCCGTGTGCTGGATCCCGAGCAGCTGGCGCATGATTTCGGCGCTCCGGTGCGAGGTGGTGCGACCGGTCTTTCGGGGCAGGTCGTCATATTCCGCACGGCTGATCTGGCCGTGACAGAGATCATCCTTGCTGCTAATGACGTCGCATTCATCCGCCGGGATGGCCGCGTACTTGTGTCGCCGGCTCCCGGGCAGGGCGTCCTGTTCGGCTTCGAGGAATAGCAAATGGCAGTCTCCCCCAATTCTGAGGTCATCGTCGGTGAAGGCGCCGCGAAGGTCACGTTTTCCAACGCCGGCAAGCTGTCGCTGATCGCCGGCCCCTGCCAGATGGAAAGCCGCGACCATGCCTTCATGATGGCGGGCAACCTGGTTGAACTCTGCGGCAAGCTCGGCATCGGTCTCGTCTACAAGTCGTCCTTTGACAAGGCCAACCGCACCTCGATCTCGGGCAAGCGCGGCATAGGCCTCGAGACCGCCATGGAGGTCTTCGCAGACCTCAAGAAGGAATTCGGCTTTCCGGTCCTGACCGACATTCACACGGAAGAGCAGTGCGCTGTGGTCGCCAAGACCGTCGACGTGCTGCAGATCCCGGCCTTCCTGTCGCGCCAGACGGACCTTCTCGTCGCCGCCGCCAAGACCGGCCGGGCGATCAACGTCAAGAAGGGCCAGTTCCTGGCGCCCTGGGACATGAAGAACGTCCAAGCGAAGTTCCTTGAAAGCGGCAATCCGAATGTCATGCTCTGCGAGCGCGGCGCATCCTTCGGCTACAATACGCTCGTCTCCGACATGCGCTCGCTGCCGGTCATGGCGGCAATGGGGTCGCCTGTCATTTTCGACGCCACCCATTCGGTACAGCAGCCGGGCGGGCAGGGCGGTTCTTCCGGTGGTGACCGGACCATGGTTCCTGTTCTGGCACGCGCAGCTGTCGCCGTCGGGGTTGCCGGCCTTTTCATCGAGACCCATGAGGACCCGGACAACGCTCCGTCCGACGGCCCGAACATGGTGCATCTGAAGGACATGCCGGCACTTCTTGAAAAGCTGCTGGCGCTTGATGCCGTCGCAAAGGGCTGACGCCGTCAAAATTCGGCCCGATCGAGCCGCATTGTAATTTGCCTGTCATCGACTAAGACACATTGTCGGTGAATGCCTGTGCGGGCCGATGCCCGCACGTCAAACTGAGGAGAGACCTTTGACCGCCATTACCGACATCATCGCCCGCGAAATCCTCGACAGCCGCGGCAACCCGACCGTCGAAGTCGACGTCTATCTCGAAGACGGTTCCATGGGCCGCGCTGCCGTTCCGTCGGGCGCCTCTACCGGTGCGCACGAAGCGGTCGAACTGCGCGATGGCGGCAAGCGTTATCTCGGCAAGGGCGTCGAAAAGGCCGTTGAAGCCGTCAATACCGAGATCTTCGATGCGATCGGCGGTTTCGATGCCGAAAGCCAGATCCATATCGACAAGACGATGATCGCGCTCGACGGCACGCCGAACAAGTCGCGTCTCGGCGCGAACGCCATCCTCGGCGTCTCGCTCGCCGTCGCCAAGGCTGCTGCCGAATCGGCCGGTCTGCCGCTTTACCGTTACGTCGGCGGCGCCGGCGCCCATGTTCTGCCGGTTCCGATGATGAACATCATCAATGGCGGCGCCCATGCCGACAATCCGATCGACTTCCAGGAATTCATGGTCATGCCGGTCGGTGCAGAAACGCTGCGCGACGCGGTCCGCATCGGTTCTGAAATCTTCCACACGCTGAAGAAGGAACTGCATGCCGGCGGTCACAACACCAATGTCGGCGACGAAGGCGGTTTCGCACCGAACCTGAAGAGCGCGCCGGAAGCCCTCGACTTCATCATGAAGTCGATCGAAAAGGCCGGCTATAAGCCTGGCGAAGACGTCTTCCTCGGCCTCGATTGCGCCTCGACCGAATTCTTCAAGGACGGCAAGTATGTGATGGAAGGCGAGGGCCGTACGCTCGAGCCGGAGGCCATGGCCGCCTATCTCGCAGAACTCGCAGCCAAGTACCCGATCATCTCGATCGAGGACGGCATGGCGGAAGACGACTGGGACGGCTGGAAGTCGCTGACCGACAAGATCGGCAAGTCGGTTCAGCTCGTGGGCGACGACCTCTTCGTCACCAACTCGGCCCGCCTGCGCGACGGCATCAAGATGGGCGTCGCCAACTCCATCCTCGTCAAGGTCAACCAGATCGGTTCGCTGACGGAAACGCTCGACGCCGTCGAGACCGCCCACAAGGCTGCCTATACCGCCGTCATGTCGCACCGTTCGGGCGAAACCGAAGATCTGACCATTGCCGATCTTGCGGTTGCGACCAATTGCGGACAGATCAAGACCGGTTCGCTGTCGCGCTCCGACCGCATGGCCAAGTACAACCAGCTCATCCGTATCGAGGAGATGCTCGGCCCGCAGGCTGCTTACGCCGGCCGCGCGATCCTCAAAGCCTGATCGCTTCGCTTCATTTTGAAGCCGGAAAAGGCCCGCGCCGCCAGCGCGGGCCTTTTTGCGTCGCACAGAAGAAACGAATGCTTAAGCAAGTTCTGCGATTTTGGATCCCTGTCATCAGGATCCATGAAGCTGATCCTGCCGCGTAAGCTCAGGGCGTCGAATAGGCATGTGGACAAAACATCATAAGAAGAGAAAGTTCGGTCGCTTCGTACTGCCTGCCATTACCGTCGCTTTTCTCTCCTATTTCGGCTATCATTCGATCCATGGCGATCTCGGCTTGATCGCCACCGAGAATTTCGAGAAGCAGCGGCTGGCGCGTAGTGCCGAGCTTGCGGCGCTGACTGCCAAGCGCGAAGCGCTCGAGCGGCAGGTGCATCTGATGAGCGATGGTTCGCTCGACAAGGACATGCTGGACGAAATCGCGCGGTATCAGCTTAATGTTTCGCGATCGGACGAGATCGTCATCTTCAACAACTATTTCTGAATTAACCGAATTCCGGTTAACTTGATATTTCTCAAGTTATTTCAATGACTTGAAAAGAATGTGAGCCATGCAATTATGGCATTGCTGGGTCGTGCTTTCTTCCCTATGTTACGCGGCGAAACCAGGGTGCGTCATTTTGACATGGCCGCCCTCTAATTCATAAGAGCAGCACATAGGGAGGGATCGATGGCGCAAGCAAAATCCGCGTCTACGTCCGGCCGCAAGCCAGCGGCAAAGTCTGCAACGAAACCAGCTTCCAAGACCGCCTCGAAGGAATTTACCGGCAAGAATACGCCGGGCTTCGACAAGAAGGACGAGCTGCACGCCTATCGCGAAATGCTGCTCATCCGCCGTTTCGAGGAAAAGGCCGGCCAGCTTTACGGCATGGGCTTCATCGGCGGCTTCTGTCACCTTTACATCGGCCAGGAAGCTGTCGTCGTCGGCATGCAGATGGCGCAGAAGGAAGGCGACCAGGTCATCACGGCCTATCGTGACCACGGTCACATGCTCGCTGCCGGCATGAGTGCGCGCGGCGTCATGGCCGAGCTTACGGGGCGCAAGGGCGGCTATTCCAAGGGGAAGGGCGGCTCGATGCACATGTTCTCCAAGGAAAAGCATTTCTACGGCGGCCACGGCATCGTCGGCGCGCAGGTGTCGCTCGGCACCGGTCTGGCCTTCGCCAATTCCTATCGCGGCAATGACAGCGTCTCGGTCTCCTATTTCGGTGACGGCGCCGCCAACCAGGGCCAGGTCTACGAGAGCTTCAACATGGCGGCCCTGTGGAAGCTGCCGATCGTCTATATCGTCGAGAACAACCGTTACGCCATGGGCACCTCGACCGCCCGCGCAACGGCGCAGTCGAACTATTCGCTGCGTGGTTCCGGCTTCGGCATTCCCGGCATCCAGGTCGACGGCATGGACGTCCGCGCTGTCCGCGCTGCCGGCGAGGAAGCACTCGCCCATTGCCGCGCTGGCAAGGGTCCGATCATTCTCGAAATGCTGACCTACCGTTACCGTGGTCACTCCATGTCCGATCCGGCCAAGTACCGGACCAAGGAAGAAGTGCAGAAGATGCGCTCCGAGCAGGACCCGATCGAACAGGTGCGCATGCGCATCCTCGACGGCGGCTGGGCCACCGAAGACGAGCTGAAGGCAATCGACAAGGACATCCGCGACGTCGTATCGGATTCTGCCGATTTTGCCCAGAACGATCCCGAGCCGGATGCATCCGAGCTCTACACCGACATTCTGCTCTGATCGCGGGGAGGGAACCCTATGCCAATCGATATCCTGATGCCCGCGCTTTCTCCTACGATGGAGGAAGGCACGCTTTCCAAGTGGCTGAAGAAAGAGGGTGACAAGGTCACCTCCGGCGACGTGATCGCCGAAATCGAAACCGACAAGGCGACCATGGAAGTGGAAGCCGTCGATGAAGGCGTGATCGGCAAGCTGCTGGTCGAAGCCGGCACCGAAAACGTCAAGGTCAACACCAAGATCGCGGTCCTGCTCGCCGAAGGCGAAAGCGCCGATGCGATTTCGGCCGACCAGTCGGCCGAGAAGCCGGCAGAACCTGCCAAGGCGGATGCCGATACTCCGGCCGCGACTTCGGATGCTGCCGGCGGCAAGGCCCGCGAAGCAAAGGACGAAGCATCGTCTGCTTCCGACAAGGTTCCGGCCCAGCCGAAGATCGACGTCGCCAACGACCCGGATATTCCGGCCGGCACCGAAATGGTCTCGACCACTGTGCGTGAAGCACTGCGCGACGCCATGGCCGAAGAAATGCGCCGCGATGGCGACGTGTTCGTCATGGGTGAGGAAGTCGCCGAATACCAGGGCGCCTACAAGATCACGCAAGGGTTGCTGCAGGAATTCGGCGCCCGCCGCGTCATCGACACTCCGATCACCGAACACGGCTTTGCCGGCGTCGGCGTCGGTGCTGCGATGGCCGGCCTCAAGCCGATCGTCGAGTTCATGACCTTCAACTTCGCCATGCAGGCGATCGACCAGATCATCAACTCTGCCGCCAAGACGCTCTACATGTCGGGTGGCCAGATGGGCGCTCCGATCGTGTTCCGCGGCCCGAACGGCGCTGCGGCCCGCGTCGGCGCGCAGCACAGCCAGGATTACGCTGCCTGGTACAGCCAGATCCCCGGCCTCAAGGTCGTCATGCCTTATACGGCAGCCGACGCCAAGGGCCTGCTCAAGGCTGCGATCCGCGATCCGAACCCGGTCGTCTTCCTCGAAAACGAAATCCTCTACGGCCAGCACTTCGACGTTCCGAAGCTGGATGACTTCGTCCTGCCGATCGGCAAGGCGCGCATCCACAAGAAGGGCACCGACGCCACCGTCGTTTCCTTCGGCATCGGCATGACGTATGCGGTCAAGGCTGTCGAGGAGCTTTCAAGGAAGGCATCGATGTCGAGCTGATCGACCTTCGCACCATCCGCCCGATGGACCTGCCGACCGTCATCGAATCGGTGAAGAAGACCGGCCGTCTGGTCACCGTCGAGGAAGGCTATCCGCAGAACTCGGTCGGCACTGAAATCGCCACCCGCGTCATGCAGCAGGCCTTCGATTATCTCGATGCGCCGGTGCTGACGATCGCCGGCAAGGACGTTCCGATGCCTTACGCGGCGAACCTCGAGAAGCTGGCGCTGCCGAATGTCGGTGAAGTCGTCCAGGCGGTGAAGACCGTCTGCTACAAGTAAGGGAGGTCCCGATGCCTATCAACATCACCATGCCTGCCCTTTCACCGACCATGGAAGAGGGCAACCTCGCCAAGTGGCTGGTCAAGGAAGGCGACACGGTCAAGTCCGGCGACGTGATCGCCGAGATCGAAACCGACAAGGCGACGATGGAAGTCGAAGCCGTCGATGAAGGCGTTGTCGCCAAGCTCGTCGTGCCGGCCGGCACCGACGGCGTCAAGGTCAACGCCCTGATCGCCATCCTCGCCGAGGAAGGCGAGGACGTTTCGGCGGCTGCATCCTCCGGCGGTGGTTCTGCGCCGAAGGCAGAAGCTGCCAAGACCGAAGAGAAGACCGACGCTCCGAAGGCAGAGGCCACCAAGGCTGAAACCGCCTCTGAAGCGCCGAAGGCGGACAAGCCGGTCATCGATGCTGCTCCGGCCGCATCGACCCCGGCACCGGTTGCCGACGGCAAGCGCGTGTTTTCCTCGCCGCTCGCCCGACGCCTGGCCAAGGAAGCCGGTCTCGATCTCTCCGCCGTCACCGGCACCGGCCCGCATGGCCGCGTCGTGAAGGCTGATATCGAGAAGGCCGTGTCCTCCGGTGGCGCCAAGGCTGCTCCGGCCGCTGCCGCAACTGCTGGCGGTGCTGCTGCTCCTGCCATGGCAAAGGGTCCGTCGGACGACAACGTGCTCAAGCTGTTCGCGGAAGGCTCCTACGAGCTGCTGCCGCATGACGGCATGCGCAAGACGATCGCCTCGCGCCTCACCGAGTCGAGCCAGACCGTTCCGGCCTACACCGTCTCGATGGATTGCGAACTCGACGCCATGCTGAAGCTGCGCGGCGAGATCAATGCCTCGGCACCGGTAAAGAAGACGGAGAAGGGCGAGGTTCCCGCCTTCAAGCTCTCAGTCAACGACTTCATCATCAAGGCGATGGCGCTGGCCCTTCGCGATGTCCCGATGGCGAATGCCTCCTGGACCTCGACCGCCCGTGTTCTGCACAAGCACGCCGATGTCGGCGTCGCCGTGTCGATCCCGGATGGCCTGATCACGCCGATCGTCCGCAAGGCCGAGGAGAAGTCGCTTTCGGTCATCTCCAACGAGGTCAAGGATCTCGCCAAGCGGGCCCGCGACAAGAAGCTGAAGCCGGAAGAATACCAGGGCGGCACCACTTCGGTCTCCAACCTCGGCATGTTCGGCGTCTCGTCCTTCACCTCGATCGTCAACCTGCCGCAGGCCTCGATCGTCTCGATCGGCGCCGGCGTCGAGAAGCCGGTAGTTCGCAAGGGCCAGATCGAAGTCGGCACGGTCATGACCGCCACCTTCGCCTTCGACCACCGCGTCATCGACGGCGCGCTCGGCGCGGAACTCGCTTCCGCCTTCAAGCGCTACATCGAAAACCCGATGTCGATGCTGGTGTAGTCCGTGTCTCCCTCCCCTTGCGGGGAGGGTGTCCGCGTAGCGGACGGGTGGGGTGGATCGACCGGAGGTGCGTTGGATGGCATGGAATCGAGAGAAGCCAAATCCGCCCAGCGCTTCCGCCGCCCGGAACGCCCCACGACTGCGCAGAACGATGACCGATGCGGAACGCCGTCTCTGGACGGCGCTTCGCAAGGAATTATCCGAGATTTCCGGTACGCATTTTCGCCGCCAGATGGCCATCGGTCCTTACGTTGCAGACTTCGTCTGTCTCGATCGACGCCTGATCATCGAGGTGGACGGGAAAATTCACGAGGATCGGGATCAGCGTATTCGCGACAATGAGCGGGATGCCTATCTGAAGGACCAGGATTTTCGCGTGATGCGTTTCTCGAACCGGGAAGTGATGTTGGACATGCCGTCGGTATTGAGGCGAATTGAATTGGCATTTGCCACCCCCACCCCTAGCCCCTCCCCACAAGGGGAGGGGAACAGGACCTGTGCCCATGAAAACCGTTCTCTGCTTCGGCGACAGCCTGACCTGGGGTTTTGACGCGCAAGGGCGTGGGCGTCATGCCTATGAAGACCGCTGGCCGAGCGTGCTTGAGGCGGCCCTTGGCGAGCAGGTCACGATCATCGCCGAAGGGCTGAACGGTCGCACCACCGGCTATGACGATCATCTGGCTGACTGCGATCGAAACGGCGTGAAGAACCTGCCGACGGTACTTCACACCCATATGCCGCTCGATCTGGTCATCGTCATGCTCGGCACTAACGACCTGAAGCCGATGATCGCGGGCTCGGCCCATGCGGCGCGCGCTGGCGTCCAGCGGCTGGTCGGGCTGATCCGCCATCACGACTATTCCTTCGACTTCGATGCGCCGGATGTCCTGATCGTGTCGCCGCCGTCGTTCAGCGAAACGGCCGATCCGATCTTCTCCGCCGTCTATCGCGGCACGCGGGAGGAATCGACCATGCTCGCCTCGCTCTATCGCGATCTCGCCGACGATCTCGGCTGCGGCTTCTTCGATGCCGGTTCGGTGGCGAAGACCAGTCCGGTCGATGGTGTCCATCTCGATGCCGAAAATACCCGCGCCATCGGACGCGGTCTCGAACCGATCGTCCGTATGATGCTCGGTTTGTAACGAAGAAGAATTCACATGGCAGGCCGCGGATTGCTGGCCGCCCAATGGAAATACAAGGATAAAGGCAGGAAACAATGGCTCAATCCTACGATCTCATCGTCATCGGCGCCGGTCCAGGCGGCTATATCGCGGCGATCCGCGCAGCTCAGCTCGGCATGAAGGTTGCCGTCGTCGAGCGCGAACATCTCGCCGGCATCTGCTCCAACTGGGGCTGCATCCCGACCAAGGCGCTGCTTCGCACCGCCGATGTCATGCACACCGCCCAGCATGCCAAGGATTACGGCCTGACGCTCGAAGGCTCGATCAAGCCGGACGTCAAGGCGATCGTCGCCCGTTCCCGCGGCATTGCCGCGCGCATGAACAACGGCGTCGGCTTCCTGTTCAAGAAGAACAAGGTCGATATCATCTGGGGCGAGGCCAAGCTGACCAAGCCGGGCGAAATCGTCGTCGGCAAGATTTCCAAGCCGATTGTCCAGCCTCAGGGTCCGGTGCCGAAGAACACGCTCGGCGAGGGCACCTATACCGCCAAGCACATCATTGTCGCCACCGGTGCGCGTCCGCGCGCGCTTCCCGGCATCGAGCCGGACGGCAAGCTGATCTGGACCTATTTCGAAGCGATGAAGCCGGAAGAACTGCCGAAGTCGCTGCTCGTCATGGGCTCGGGCGCAATCGGCATCGAATTCGCGAGCTTCTACAACGCCATGGGCGTAGACGTCACGGTTGTCGAGATCATGAGCCAGGTCATGCCGGTCGAAGACGCCGAGATCTCGACCTTTGCGAAGAAGCAGTTCGAAAAACAGGGCATCAAGATCCATCTGGAAACCAAGGTTTCCAAGGTCGAGAAGGGTTCGAACTCGGTAACTGCGATGCTTGAGAAGAAGGATGGCACGACCGAGAAGGTCACGGCCGACCGGATGATCTCTGCCGTCGGCGTTGTCGCCAATATCGAGAATATCGGCCTCGAAGCTGCCGGCGTGAAGACCGATCGCGGTTTCATCGTCATCGACGGTTACGGCAAGACCAATGTTCCCGGCATCTACGCGATCGGCGACGTTGCCGGTGGCCCGCTGCTCGCCCACAAGGCCGAGCATGAGGCGGTCGTCTGCGTCGAGAAGATCGCCGGACTGCCCAACGTTCACGCCACCGACAAGGGCAAGATCCCGGGCTGCACCTATTGCAACCCGCAGGTCGCCTCGGTCGGTCTGACGGAAGCCAAGGCCAAGGAGCAGGGCCGCGACATCCGCGTCGGCCGCTTCTCCTTTGCCGCCAACGGCAAGGCCGTGGCGCTTGGCGAGGACCAGGGCATGGTCAAGACGATCTTCGACAAGAAGACCGGCGAGCTTCTGGGTGCCCACATGGTCGGTGCTGAAGTCACCGAACTCATCCAGGGCTTCGTCGTCGCCATGAACCTGGAGACGACCGAGGAAGACCTGATGCACACCATCTTCCCGCATCCGACCATCTCGGAAACGATGAAGGAAAGTGTGCTGGATGCTTATGGGCGCGTGCTGAACGCGTAAGGGGGCGGGGAGAAATCCCTCACCAACAAAATCTATGACTTAGCTGACGCTAAGATCATGATTTTGTAACCTCTCCCACTAGGGAGAGGTATGGCGCCGAGCGCGCGGCACCCCTATCTCTCCCCTAGTGGAGAGAAAGCGATTTCAGCATCTTAGCGCAGCTAAGTGCTAGAAATCGCAAGTGAGAGGATCTTGGACACGAAGTGACGGAGTTATCTATGGGCGTGGGCTGGTTTGCGGCAATCATCATCGGGGGCTTGGCGGGTTGGCTGGCCGGCAAGTTGATGGATATGCGCTTCGGCATCTTCATGAACATCGTGATCGGCATTGTCGGCGCGGTGCTGGCCAATGCGATCTTCGACAGTGCCAATATCCATGTCGCGAGCGGATGGCTGGGTTACCTGGTGCAGGGTTTCGTCGGCTCGTGCATTTTGCTATTCGTCGCAAAACTCGTCAGACGTTGACGTGACCGCAGTATCAGCGGCTAAGGACAGAAATTCATGGTGACCATTCTCGACAGGACCAATCTTAGTGATGAGAAGCGCGTCCGCCATCCGGAAAAGGCGCATCGCCCGGATACCGAGGTCCTGCGCAAGCCCGAATGGATCCGCGTCAAGGCGCCGGTGTCCAAGGGCTACCAGGAAACCCGCTCGATCGTGAAGGAGCACAAGCTCGTCACTGTCTGCGAGGAAGCGGGCTGCCCGAATATCGGTGAATGCTGGGACAAGAAGCACGCGACCTTCATGATCATGGGCGAGATCTGTACCCGCGCCTGCGCCTTCTGCAATGTCGCGACCGGCAAGCCGAATGCGCTCGACATGGCCGAGCCGGAAAACGTCGCCAAGGCCGTCAAGCAGATGGGCCTCGAGCACGTCGTCATCACCTCGGTCGACCGTGACGATCTGGAAGACGGCGGCGCCGAGCATTTCGAGAAGGTGATCTGGGCGATCCGTGCGGCCTCGCCGAACACGACGATCGAAATCCTGACCCCGGACTTCCTGAAGAAGCCGGGTGCGCTGGAACGCGTCGTTGCCGCGAAGCCGGACGTCTTCAACCACAATATGGAAACCGTTCCGGGTAACTACCTGACGGTTCGCCCCGGCGCGCGTTATTTCCACTCGATCCGGCTTCTGCAGCGGGTGAAGGAACTCGATCCGACCATGTTCACCAAGTCCGGCATCATGGTCGGTCTTGGTGAAGAGCGGAACGAAGTGCTGCAGCTGATGGATGACCTTCGGACTGCGGACGTCGACTTCCTGACGATCGGCCAGTATCTGCAGCCGACCCGCAAGCATCATGCGGTGATGAAGTTCGTCACGCCGGAAGAGTTCAAGTCCTACGAGACGGTCGCCTATACGAAGGGCTTCCTGATGGTCTCGTCGAGCCCTCTGACCCGCTCGTCTCACCATGCCGGTGATGACTTTGCCCGGCTGAAGGCAAATCGGGAGAAGAAGCTGCTGGCTGCCGCCGAATAGGCGGCACCCGGCTTATCTTTATTCGGCGGCTTCGATCTTGCGCGGCTTTTCCTGGCCGTGCCTGCGTTCCCGCAGCGTGGACTTGTGTCCGCGCGTCTCGCCCTTAGCCATTTCGATGAAATAGGCGAGCATCGGCAACCCATTCATGTCTGCCAGCTGCTTCGCGGATTCGAGCAGCTTTATCATCTGTGCGAAATCGTCCATGGGTATGCGTCTTTCGGATGGTTTGGTCTTGAGAATGTTGCAACGCACCAATATAGCGCGGATTGCGATGTCAGGTACATTACAACTCGGCACTTGGGCACATTAAATTTCTTTAACTTGAAATTTATCAAACCGGAAGCGCGGGAGGCGGACGGTGGACATCACATCGGAGCGAGCAGCGATACGCATCGTGAATATCGCCGATGCGGCGAAAATACTTGAACATTCAGATCGTGTTCTTGTCATCGGCTGCTCGGGCGGCGGCAAGTCCACGCTCTCCCAAAAGCTCTGTCGGCGGCTCGACCTACCCTTTGTCTCAATGGACCGGGACTTCTACTGGCTGCCGGGTTGGGTAAGGCGGGATCGCGACGAGGCGCGGGCGCTGATCGCCGAGGCTGTTGCCAGGGACCGCTGGATCATGGACGGAACTGGTGTGACGAGTTTCGACCTTCGGGTCCCGCGCAGCGACCTGATCATTTGGGTGCGCATGCCGCGCTGGCTCTGCCTCTGGGGCGTCTTTTCAAGAAGCCTTCGCCATTTCGGCAGGAGCCGGCCCGAGATGGCGCCCGGTTGCCGGGAGCGGCTCGCCGATCGCGAGTTCCTATCCTTCGTCTGGAATTTCGAGACAAAGACCACGCCGCGGATCATCAAGAGCATCCAGGCGCTGTCGCCCGAATGTCCTGTGGTGATGCTCACTTCCCGGGGGCAGATGCGTGCGCTTCTCGACCTTGTCGGGGCTTGATCTTGAAAGGGCGTCCGCTTAACTGCAGGTCATGCCTAAGTTCGAAATCCGCCGCCCCGTCAAGCACAGTCCCGAGAAGATGTACGCGCTGGTCGCGGACATCGAACGCTATCCGGAATTCCTGCCTCTCTGCGAGGCGCTTGCCATCCGCTCGACCAAGGAGCGGGACGGCAAGACGCTGCTGCTTGCCGACATGACGGTGGGCTACAAGGCAATCCGCGAGACTTTTACCACCCAGGTCCTGCTCAATCCGGCGGAGCAGGCAATCGATGTGAAGTATATCGAAGGCCCATTCAAATATCTCGACAACCGCTGGCGCTTCGAGCCTGCCACCGATGGCGGGCAGGGCTGCGTCGTGCACTTCTACATCGACTACGAGTTCAAGAGCATGATTCTCGGTGCGCTGATGGGCTCGATGTTCGACCGTGCCTTCCGCATGTTCACGGATGCCTTCGAATCGCGCGCCGACAAGATCTACGCACCTGCCTGACGCTTCAGCGTCCGGCGATATCCCGAAGCATCTCGAAGGCCGTACGGACGGTCGCAAGCCGGATCTCCGTCCGCCCGATATCGCCGTAACGCATTTCCCTGTGCAGGATCGCACCTTCGCGACCACGGGCGGCGAGATGCACGAGGCCGACCGGCTTTTCCGCTGAGCCGCCGGCGGGACCGGCAATACCCGTCACAGCCACCGCAAGATTTGCACGCGAACGGAAGAGGGCGCCCTGAACCATCTGCAGCGCCGTTTCCTTCGATACCGCGCCATAGGCTGCAAGCGTCGTCGATTTGACGCCCAGCAGGTCCATCTTCGCCTCATTCGTATAGGTGACGAAGCCGCGGTCGACGACGGCCGACGAGCCGGCGATTTCCGTCAGCGCGCCTGCAATCAGCCCGCCGGTGCAGGATTCGGCGGTTGAGACCATCAGCCCGCGGGCGGAAAACTCGGCGATGATCCGGCGCGCTTCTTCCTCGATATCGGCGGGAAACAGGCTCATGCCGTCTCTCCGCGATAGACGACGGTGGCGGTTGCGATCGCCGCAATGCCCTCGCGCCGTCCGACGAAGCCGATCTTCTCGTTGGTCGTCGCCTTGACCGAGCAGCGGTCGATCGTGATGCCGAGGATCTCGGCCAGATTGGCGCGCATCGTGTCGCGATGCGGCCCGACCTTTGGCGCTTCGGCGATCAGCGACACGTCGGCATTCATGATCACGCCGCCCTTTTCGCGGACGATCTTGGCCGCATGATCGAGAAAGATCTTCGACGGCGCGCCCTTCCACTGCATGTCGGATGGCGGAAAGTGGTCGCCGATATCGCCGGCGCCGCAGGTGGCGAGCAGCGCGTCGGTCAGCGCGTGCAACGCGACGTCCGCGTCCGAATGGCCGCTCAGTTTCTGGTCATGGGGAATGAACACGCCGCAGAGCGTCACACCGTCTCCGGGCACCAGCTGGTGCACATCATAGCCGTTGCCGCAACGGACGTCAGGCAGGCCTTCCGCCGAGAATTTCGAGGAGAGCTTTTCATCGGCCATGGTCATATCCCGTTTGACGGTCAGTTTTATGTTGTCGACGGACCCCTCGACGATGGTCACCGGCAATCCGGCCCATTCGGCGATCGCCGCGTCGTCGGTGAAATCGTCGCGGCGAAGGGCCGCAGCCTTTTCATGCGCCGAACGGATCTCGGAGAGAAGGAAGCTCTGCGGGGTCTGGGCGGCATAGAGGCTGTTGCGGGACACCGTCTCGTGCACCAGCCCGTCGCTGCCGCCGCGCTTTAGTGTGTCGCTCACGGCGACCGCCGGCAGCACGGCGTCGACGCCATCGTCGAAAGCGCCCGCGATGCGGTCCAGCATGTCGTGGTCGACGAAGGGCGCGCCGCGTCATGGATCATCACATGGGTTGCGTCGGTCGCCGAGAGCGCCCGCAAGCCCTCGTAGACCGAGCGCTGCCGCGTGTCGCCGCCGAAGGTGGTCACGACATTATCCACACCATCCAGACCTGCTGTCGCTGCGGCATAAAGCGCCTCGTCGTCGGGGTGGATGACGACCACGATCGGTCCGCGTCGCTCCCAGCCGAGGAAGGTCGCAAGCGTATGCGCAATGACCGGACGCCCGCCGATCGGGCGGTATTGCTTCGGTCCCTCGTCCGGAGAGCCAGCTCTTTCACCTCGTCCTGCAGCGACGATGACGATGCCGATTGTCATGGAGTTGTCGTCCCCGTGCCCTAGCGATTTGGATTGACAGCGGCAGAACTATAGCCTCAAAAGCCGCTTTTCCAGCGTACCGCTTAAAAATAACGCAGCCTGTGAATCTCTCTTGGCAAACGCGTCTTACCTGAATAAAAATAGTGCACAATGCCTGCTTGCCTGAAAGATCATCATTTGCATTCCAGTGATCTTGCTAAACCGTTCCAGATCGGGTCCGTCGCCGTCCGTAATCGGGCGGTGCTTGCACCGATGTCCGGTGTCACCGATCTCGCGTTCCGAAAGCTCGCCTGGCGCTTCGGGGCAGGGCTCGTCGTGACCGAAATGGTGGCGAGCCGCGAGCTCGTGATGAACAAGGGTGAATCCTGGGCGCGGCTCAAGAATGCCGGCATGACACCGCATATGGTGCAGCTTGCCGGCCGCGAGGCCCATTGGATGGCGGAGGCTGCGAAGATCTCGGCCGATAACGGCGCCGATATCATCGATATCAATATGGGGTGTCCGGCCAAGAAGGTGATCGGCGGCTATTCCGGCTCGGCGCTGATGCGCGATCCCGACCACGCCCTGTCGCTGATCGAAGCGACGGTAAAGGCGGTATCGGTGCCCGTCACCGTCAAGATGCGCCTCGGCTGGGACCATGATCTGCTCAACGCCCCGCTGATCGCCAAGCGGGCGGAGGAGGCGGGCGCACAGCTCATCACCGTGCATGGCCGCACGCGCATGCAGTTCTACGAAGGCAAGGCCGACTGGGATGCGATCCGCGCAGTGCGCGACGTCATCACCATCCCGCTGATCGCAAATGGCGACGTGCAGACGCCGGAAGATGCGGCCGAGATCCTGCGCCGCTCCGGTGCCGATGCCGTCATGGTCGGCCGCGGCGCTCAAGGCCGGCCCTGGCATATCGGCTGGCTTGCCGGACATGCCGCGCCTGCAGCCGGCGACATCGCCGCCATCGTCATCGAGCATTACGAGGCGATGCTTGAACTGTACGGCCGGGAGCCCGGCCTGCGCCACGCGCGCAAGCATCTCGGCTGGTATATCGAACGTTACGCGCCGGAAGCGGCGCCTGAAGAAAAAGCGGCAGTCATGGTTGCCCGGGATCCGGATGACGTCATCAGCCGTCTGTCTCGGATCTTCGCCATGGCCGGCCGCGCTCAGTCTCACAGGGAGGCCGCATGACCAAGTCCGCCGTACAGGACGCCGCCCACGGGCAGGCGCTCGCCATGGCCGTTCTCAACGCCGTGCAGAACCCGGTCGTCCTCGTCGATCAGGCCGGCAAGATCGCATTCGCCAACTGGGAGGCTGAGGCCTTCTTCGGTGCCAGCGCCTCGCATCTGGCGAAATACAAGATTTCCAGCTTCATTCCGTTCGGCAGCCCGCTTCTTGCGCTGATCGAACAGGTGCGCGAGCGCAAGGCGCCGGTCAACGAATACCGCGTCGATCTCTCCTCCCCGCGGCTCGGACAGGAAAAGCTGGTCGACCTCTATGTCGCACCGGTCGCCGGCGAGCCCGGCTCGGTCGTCATCGTTTTCCAGGAGCGTTCGATGGCCGACAAGATCGACCGCCAGCTGACCCACCGGGCGGCGGCGCGTTCGGTAACCGGTCTCGCCTCCATGCTGGCGCATGAGATCAAGAACCCGCTCTCGGGCATCCGTGGCGCAGCCCAGCTTCTCGAAACCTCCGTTCCGGACGAAGACCGCGCCCTGACGCGCCTGATCTGCGACGAGACCGACCGGATCGTCTCGCTGGTCGACCGCATGGAAGTATTTTCCGACGAGCGCCCCGTCGATCGCGTGCCGCTCAACATCCATTCGGTGCTCGATCATGTGAAGGCTGTCGCCAAGGCCGGCTTTGCTCGCGACATCAAGATTTCCGAGATGTACGACCCGTCGCTGCCGCCGGTCTATGCCAATCGCGATCAGCTTATTCAGGTATTCCTCAACCTGATCAAGAACGCTGCGGAAGCGGTTCATGACCAGCCGGACGCGGAAATCATGCTGACCACGGCCTATCGACCGGGCATCAAGCTTTCCGTCGCCGGCACGCGTGACAAGATTTCGCTGCCGCTCGAATTCTGCGTCATCGACAACGGTCCCGGTGTGCCGCCCGACCTCGTGCCGCATCTCTTCGACCCCTTCATCACCACCAAGACGAACGGCTCCGGCCTTGGTCTCGCGCTGGTCGCCAAGATCATCGGCGGCCATGGCGGCATTGTCGAATGCGACAGCCAGGCCCGCAAAACCATATTCCGTGTTCTGATGCCCATGCACAAGGATGACGCCGGTGACGGCCGCGCCTTGAACTCCACAGGAAACGTTAAATGACTGCCACGATCCTTGTCGCCGACGACGACGCAGCCATCCGCACGGTGCTCAACCAGGCCCTGACCAGGGCCGGCTACGATGTCCGGATCACGTCCAATGCCGCAACGCTCTGGCGGTGGGTTTCCGCGGGCGAGGGCGATCTCGTCGTCACCGACGTGGTGATGCCCGACGAAAACGCCTTCGATCTTCTGCCGCGCATCAAGAAGGCCCGTCCGGACCTGCCGGTGCTTGTCATGAGCGCCCAGAACACTTTCATGACGGCGATCCGGGCCTCGGAGAAGGGCGCCTACGATTATCTGCCGAAGCCGTTCGATCTCACCGAGCTGATCGCAATCGTCGGTCGGGCGCTTGCCGAGCCGAAGCGCAAGCAGGCTCGCCTCGACGACGACATGCAGGACGGCATGCCGCTCGTCGGCCGTTCGGCTGCGATGCAGGAAATCTACCGCGTTCTCGCGCGCCTGATGCAGACCGACCTGACGCTGATGATCACCGGTGAATCCGGTACCGGCAAGGAACTGGTCGCTCGCGCGCTGCACGATTACGGCAAGCGTCGCAACGGTCCCTTCGTCGCCATCAACATGGCGGCCATCCCGCGCGATCTGATCGAGATCGGAGCTGTTCGGCCACGAGAAGGGCGCCTTCACCGGCGCCCAGAGCCGGTCCACCGGCCGTTTCGAACAGGCCGAGGGCGGCACGCTGTTCCTCGACGAAATCGGCGACATGCCGATGGATGCCCAGACCCGTCTTCTGCGTGTCCTCCAGCAGGGCGAGTACACGACGGTCGGCGGCCGCACGCCTATTCGCACCGACGTGCGCATCGTCGCTGCCACCAACAAGGACCTGAAGCAGCTCATCAACCAGGGCCTGTTCCGCGAAGATCTCTATTACCGCCTCAACGTCGTGCCGCTGCGCCTGCCGCCGCTGCGCGATCGCGCCGAGGATATTCCGGATCTCGTCCGTCACTTCATGCAGATGGCGGAGAAGGAGGGCTCGATCCGAAGCGCTTCGAGAACGAAGCGCTGGATGTGATGAAGTCCTATGCCTGGCCGGGCAACGTGCGCGAACTCGAAAACCTCGTGCGCCGCCTGATGGCGCTCTATCCGCAGGAGGTCATCACCCGCGAGATCATCGATACGGAACTGCGCGCCGACGTGCCCGACAGCCCGATCGACAAGGTGGCGCCGCGCAACGGTTCGCTGACGATCGCCCAGGCGGTCGAGGAAAACATGCGCAGCTATTTCGCCGGCTTCGGCGACAGTCTGCCGCCGCCGGGCCTTTACGACCGCGTGCTCACCGAGATGGAATATCCGCTGATTCTAGCGGCGCTTACGGCCACCCGCGGCAACCAGATCAAGGCTGCCGACCTGCTCGGCCTGAACCGCAACACGCTGCGTAAGAAGATTCGCGAACTCGGAGTTTCCGTCTACCGGAGTTCCCGTTCGGCGTAGTATTCGAAAGAAAAGTCCGGAGATCAGGGGCGGTCGCGCTTGCCCCTCTCGACCGTTTCTATCGTTTCACAAAGAGTTGCGTGAATATACTGCATTCACGTGATCCTCATGCTCGTGCCGCTTGACACGTTGGGATCATCGTTGCATTTTCGCCACAATGCGTTGCTTAGAGGTCACGCAGGTGCCCCTTGTTCGGCTGGCTGATTCCATCCCGGTCGAAGCGACGGACATTCATTTTCAGCAGTATTGATGCGTCTGTCCCCATGTCGGGTGCGGGCGGCAAGGCATTTGGTCTTGAGGACGGAGGTAACGATGGTGGACGGCGGGACGGCATCTCTTGCCGACGGTCAGCCGGCGGCCTCTGTTCAGGATCGGCGTGCCTCCTTTGCGCTGCCGGGCATTCTCGTGGCCGGTGGCGCGCTGGTCTGCGCCAGCCTGACCCTGCTGGTGCTCCTCGGGGTGACGCCGATCGCGCCGACCGGCAATGTCGTGATCGCCTCCGCCGTCATCAATTCGCTCTTCATCCTCGCGCTGATGTATCTGATCGGCCGGGAAGTGACGCGGCTCTTGCGTGCCCGCAATCGTGGCCGTGCTGCGGCGCGGCTCCATGTGCGCATCGTCGCGCTCTTTTCGATCGTGGCGATTACCCCGGCAGTTCTCGTGGCGATCTTCGCCAGCCTGACGCTGAATGTCGGTCTCGATCGCTGGTTCTCGCTGCGCACGCAGTCGATCGTGCAGTCCTCGCAGGATGTCGCACGCGCCTACATGATGGAGAATGCCAGCTATCTGCAGGGCCAGACTGTCTCCATGTCGAACGACCTGGAGCGCAACCGGGCCATGTTCTATCTCGACCGCACGGGCTTTCTCGACCTGATGACCCGCCAGGCGCGGGGCAGGGGTCTGCTCGGCGCCTTCCTTGTGCAGGAAGACGGTGCGGCGATCGCGCAGGCCGATATCAAGGTCGAAAAGCCGCTGCCGGCCATCCCGGCGGATGCGTTGAAATCTGCCGCAGCCGGCCAGCCGACGCTGATACCCCCGGGTGTCACCAATCTCGTCGGCGCGGTGATCAAGACGGACGCGATCTCCGGCACCTATCTCTATACGATCCGCGCGGTCGATCCGAAGGTCATGAACGCCATGCGCCTGATGGAGGAAAACACCGCCGAATACAAGGCGATGGAAGCGGGCCGCATGTCGCTGCAGGTCGCCTTCGCCGTGCTCTATCTCGGCTTTGCGCTGATCGTGCTGCTTGCGGCAATCTGGGCGGCTATCGCGGTCGCCGACCGGATCGTGCGCCCGATCCGCCTGCTGATCAGCGCCGCCGACAGCGTCGGTGCCGGCAATCTCAATGTCGTCGTGCCGGTACGCGCCGCCGATGGCGATGTCGGCAGCCTGTCGCGCACCTTCAACAAGATGATTTCCGAGATCCGCAGCCAGCGCGACGAAATTCTCGAGGCCAAGGACGAGGTCGACGACCGCCGCCGCTTCATCGAAGCGGTGCTCTCCGGTGTGACGGCAGCCGTCATCGGCGTCGAGGACGACCGGCGCATCGCCATCGTCAACCCGTCGGCGGAGGAAATGCTCGGCGAAAGCGCCGAAAGTTTGATCGGCAAGACGCTGAATGAGGTCGCGCCGGAGATCGATCCAGTGCTGACCGAGGCGACTGCCCGTTCGCGCGGCGATTTCCGCAAGCAGGTGAACCTGATGCGTGGGGGCAAGGAGCGGACGCTGTCCGTCCAGGTCACCCGCGAGGAACAGCGTTCTGCCGCCGATTCCTACGTCATCACGCTCGATGACATCACCGATCTCGTGATCGCCCAGCGCTCGACCGCCTGGGCTGATGTCGCCCGCCGCATCGCCCACGAGATTAAGAACCCGCTGACGCCGATCCAGCTTTCCGCCGAGCGCCTGAAACGGCGTTATGGCAAGCAGATCGACGAAAACGATCGCGCGGTCTTCGATCAGTGCACCGATACGATCGTGCGTCAGGTGGGCGATATCGGGCGCATGGTGGACGAATTCTCGTCCTTCGCACGCATGCCCAAACCGTCGAAGGAAATCACCGATCTGCGCGGCATCCTCAAGGATTCCATATTCCTGCGCGAAATAGGCGCCAGCCATGTCGAGTTCATCAGCGAATTCGGCGAGGAGCCGCTCGAAGGCCTGTTCGATGCGCGCATGCTCGGCCAGGCTTTCGGCAATCTGGTCAAGAACGCCGTCGAGGCGATCGAGATCCGTGCCGGCAGGCGAGGAGCGGGATGGCCAGAAGGTCAAGGTCCGCACCGGCTTCGACAAGGCGCGGGACGTCTTCGTCGTCGACGTGATCGACAATGGCATCGGGCTTCCGACCGAGAACCGTCACCGGATTCTCGAACCCTATATGACGATGCGCGAGAAGGGCACCGGCCTTGGTCTTGCGATCGTGAAGAAGATTATTGAAGAGCATGGCGGGCAGCTCGAACTGCATGACGCTCCCGCCGATTTCGATCATGGCAAGGGTGCCATGATCAGGGTGGTTCTGCCGCATCTCGATGCGGCCGGCGCATCCGCCAGTGATAAGAACAAGGAAATTGCTTATGGCGTCTGACATTCTGGTCGTCGATGACGAGGCGGATATCCGCGAAATCGTTGCGGGCATCCTATCCGACGAAGGGCACGAAACGCGTATGGCGCATGACAGCGACAGCGCGCTGGCGGCGATCTCCGACCGCGTGCCGCGGCTGGTCTTCCTCGATATCTGGATGCAGGGCTCCAAGCTCGACGGGCTCGCACTGCTCGACGAGATCAAGGCCCGCCATCCGGACCTGCCCGTCGTGATGATTTCCGGTCACGGCAATGTCGAGACGGCGGTGTCTGCCATCAAGCGCGGTGCCTTCGACTTCATCGAGAAACCATTCAAGTCCGACCGCCTGATCCTGATTGCCGAGCGGGCGCTGGAAAACTCAAGCTGAAGCGCGAGGTTTCCGAACTGAAGCGCCGGACCGGCGATGCGGCCGAGCTCGTCGGCACGTCGGTTGCCGTGTCGCAGCTGCGTCAGACGATCGAGAAGGTGGCACCAACCAACAGCCGCATCATGATCCTCGGTCCATCCGGTTCCGGCAAGGAACTCGTGGCACGGATGATCCACCGCAAGTCGTCGCGCGCTGCCGGCCCGTTCGTGGCGCTGAACGCGGCGACGATCACGCCGGAGCGCATGGAAATCGCGCTTTTTGGCACCGAGGGCGGCCCCGGCCAGGCCCGCAAGATCGGCGCGCTGGAAGAGGCCCATCGCGGCATTCTCTATCTCGACGAGGTCGGCGAAATGCCGCGTGAGACGCAGAACAAGATCCTGCGCGTGCTCGTCGATCAGCAGTTCGAGCGTGTCGGCGGCTCCAAGCGGGTCAAGGTCGATGTCCGCATCATCTCGTCGACCGCCTACAATTTGGAAAACCAGATTTCCGAGGGGCATTCCGCGAGGATCTCTATCACCGCCTGGCTGTCGTGCCGGTCAAGGTGCCCGCACTTGCCGAACGGCGCGAGGACATCCCGTTCCTCGTCGACATGTTCATGCGCCAGGTTTCCGAACAGGCCGGTATTCGTTCGCGCAAGATCGGCGACGACGCGATGGCGGTGCTGCAGGCCCATGACTGGCCGGGGAATATCCGCCAGCTGCGCAACAATATCGAGCGACTGATGATCCTCGCCCGCACCGACGGCCCGGACACGGCGATTTCCGCCGACATGCTGCCGACCGATCTCGGCGACATGCTGCCCAAGGTCTCGTCCAAGGGCAATGTCCACATCATGACGCTGCCGCTGCGCGAAGCCCGTGAAATGTTCGAGCGTGATTATCTGATCGCCCAGATCAACCGTTTCGGCGGCAACATTTCCCGCACGGCGGAATTCGTCGGCATGGAGCGTTCGGCACTTCACCGCAAGCTCAAGTCTCTCGGCGTCTGATCCGCCGGTCATCACGGGCGGATGGCGAAGCGTCGGGCAGGCACTTCGCTTCGCCCCTTAGACATCCTGCCCCGAAATGAAGTGAACAGCATGTCGAGAATTGCCTATGTCAACGGCCAGTATCTTCCTCACACGGACGCAGCCGTCCATGTGGAGGACCGCGGCTTCCAGTTTGCCGATGGCGTCTACGAAGTCTGCGAGGTCCGGGCCGGACTGATCGTCGATCTGACACGGCATCTCGACCGGCTCGATCGCTCGCTGAGCGAGTTGCGCATGGCATCGCCCATGGATCGCAAGGCCATGACGATCGTCATCCGCGAGGTCCTGCGCCGCAACCGGATCAGGAACGGCCTCTTCTATCTGCAGGTGACGCGTGGGGCTGCCCGCCGCGACCACTTCTTCCCGGCTGCCGGCACCGCGCCGACGCTGGTCATCACGGCGAAGTCG
Source organism: Terrirhizobium terrae (assembly GCF_030323265.1). Taxonomy (GTDB): domain Bacteria; phylum Pseudomonadota; class Alphaproteobacteria; order Rhizobiales; family Rhizobiaceae; genus Neorhizobium. Next base: position 3,832,494 of record NZ_CP104992.1, on the reverse strand, counting down.
GTCGATCCGTCGATCGCGGCCAAGAAATACGAGACCGGCATCAAGGTCATTACGGTTGCGGAAAATCGCTGGGACCGGGTCGATATCAAGACCGTCGGCCTGCTTCCCAACGTGCTTGCCAAGCAGCAGGCGCGCGAGGCCGGCGCCCAGGATGCGGTCTACATTGACAGCAATGGCATCGTCATGGAGGGCGCATCGTCCAATATCTGGATCGTCACGCCGGACGGCGCGCTCGTTACTCGCCCGGCCGAGCACGGCATTTTGCGCGGTATCACGCGCACCACGGTGCTCGATGTCGCGAAATCGCTGAAGCTTGCGGTCGAGGAGCGCGAATTCACGACGGAAGAGATGCTGGCGGCGCGCGAAGTGTTCTTCACATCGGCAACCGGCTCCTGCGTGCCGATCATCGAGGTCGACGGCAAGGCGATCGCCAACGGCCATCCGGGCACTGTTGCATCCGAAATCCGCGACGCCTTTTTCGACATTGCGGAAAAGACGGTGATTTGATAACCAGACATTTGGGGGAAGGGAATTCGGGAATTGCCCGTTCATCTCTTTACAATCTAGTGATCAGACCCGGCCGTGCCGGCAAAAGAAAGAAGCGACGCTATGGCGGAACGTTCTCAGAACCTGCAGGATTTATTTCTTAACACCGTTCGCAAGCAAAAGATTTCCCTGACAATATTCCTCATCAACGGGGTCAAGCTCACGGGAGTCGTCACGTCCTTCGACAACTTCTGCGTCCTTCTGCGTCGTGACGGGCACTCGCAGCTCGTGTATAAGCACGCGATTTCGACCATCATGCCGGGCCAGCCGATGCAGATGTTCGAGACGGAAGAAAACGCAGCGTAAGGATCAGGACAGATTTCGAACCGAGATACGTCTAACGAATCGCTCGTCCCGGAAGCCGAAAAGCACCGGGACGACATGCGTGCCGTGGTGGTGGTTCCCGTGCTCAAGCAGACACGGGCCCGCACCGGGCAGGGCGATGCGCCGGTGGTGGTCGCTCCGAAGCGCTCCAACGAGGCCCGCCTCGAGGAGGCGACCGGTCTCGCACGCGCCATCGACCTGGAAATTGCCGAGGGACTGATCGTCTCCGTCAACCAGCCGCGTCCGGCGACCCTGATGGGCACAGGCAAGATCGAGGAGATCAAGGCGCTGCTCGACGAGAAGGACGCCGGCCTCGTCATCGTCGATCATCCGCTCACCCCGGTGCAGCAGCGCAATCTCGAAAAAGAGCTGAATGCCAAGGTCATCGACCGCACCGGTCTGATCCTGGAAATCTTCGGCCGCCGCGCCTCCACCAAGGAAGGCACGCTGCAGGTCGATCTGGCGCATCTCAACTACCAGAAGGGCCGCCTCGTCCGGTCCTGGACCCACCTTGAACGCCAGCGCGGCGGCGGCGGCTTCATGGGCGGCCCGGGTGAAACCCAGATCGAAGCCGACAGACGCCTGCTGCAGGACCGTATCGTCAAGCTGGAGCGCGAGCTCGAGCAGGTCGTGCGCACCCGCCAGCTGCATCGCGCCAAGCGCCGCAAGGTGCCGCATCCGATCGTGGCGCTGGTCGGCTATACGAATGCCGGCAAGTCGACGCTGTTCAACCGCATCACCGGTGCGGGCGTTCTCGCCGAGGACATGCTGTTTGCGACGCTCGACCCGACGCTGCGCCGCATGAAACTGCCCCACGGCCGCACCGTCATCCTGTCCGATACGGTCGGCTTCATCTCCGACCTGCCGACCCATTTGGTCGCCGCCTTCCGCGCCACGCTGGAAGAGGTGCTGGAGGCGGATCTTATCCTGCATGTCCGCGACATGTCCGACCCGGACAGTGCCGCCCAGTCCCATGACGTGCTGCGCATCCTTGCCGATCTCGGCATCGACGAGAAGGAAAGCTCCGAGCGCATCATCGAGGTCTGGAACAAGATCGACCGGCTCGACCCGGAAACCCATGATGCGCTGTTCGACCGCGCCAAGGGCCGCGACAACATCATGGCGCTGTCGGCGATCACCGGCGAGGGGCTCGACGCCCTGATGGACGAGATCGCCAAGCGCCTTTCCGGCGTTCTGACCGAAACCTCGATCACCATCCCGACCGACAAGCTCTCGCTCGTCTCCTGGGTCTACGGCAATTCCATCGTCGACGACCGCAAGGACAACGAGGACGGTTCGGTGACGCTGGACGTGCGCATGTCGGAAGCCCAGGCCGCGGAACTTGAACGCCGGCTCGGCAACGGACCGAAGCCTCAGAAGGAAGACTGGGAGCGGTAGACTTCCGGCCTTTCGTCTATGGCCGCATCAGAGGCCTCGCGACACCACGTCGAGAGCGGCGTGATCGTCATCGCTCGCTGTCTCGTCGAGACTTTCCGGTTATCGATGAAACGATCCCCGTCCGTCCTGTAGCATAAGCGAAACCTTCGCTTGAGAGCTTCCGTCAGCGTCCTTCCGCCTGGGAAGGACATGATGAGGAGCATCCCTATGTCACTGGTTTCCTTTGTTCCCGACGAGATCTACACCAAGACGCTCGGCTCGCCGCAGACGGCCAATCTTCTGCGGGTCGCATTCAACGCCCCGGCCTGGGCCGAAGCCTTCGTGAAAATGGCGGCGGTGCAGCTTTCGGCGCTGTCGCTGAAGCCTGAACATCGGGAACTCGCCTTCCTGCGCACCGCCTCCTATCTCGGCGGCCGTTATGCCTGGGCGGGCCATGAAAACCTGGCGCGGAAGTCTGGCGTGACCGAAAAGCAGATCGAGGCGATCCGCACCGGCGAGGACGAGATCCTCGGTCTTTTCCGAAGAGGAGCAGGCGCTGCTGAAGCTCGTCGTGCTCCTGTGCCGGAAGTCGACCGAACGCAGTGTCGTCTGGCACGCGCAATGCTTCTTCACCGACCAGGAAATCGTCGAGATCATCGCGGTGCACAGCCTGTGCTACAGCATCACCAGCCTCACATCGGCGCTGCATGTCGAACTCGACGAGCAGCCGGAGGTGGCCGCGAAGGTGCCGAGTTTTGCCGATAGTGCGGCCCGGATCGCGGCCGCGGCATTTCCGCGGCATTGAGGTTTTGCGGCGGGGCGGGGGCGCGTCGCTGCGCGTGCAGTGTTCCGGGTTTATCTGGCAGATGTCGCCGATGTCCGCTTCGGGCAAGAGGCGGACTACGAAGGCTGTGTAGCTACTTACCTGTTGGAAACAAAAGCTCCATTGGATAAGGAAGGGCCAGTCTCGGCATCTCGTTGAAGGACGTGTATTTGAGGCCGACAGTCTCAGGATCGGTACATCCTCCCGCCTCGCCACTCGTCAGGCATCTGAACAAAACGACTAGATATTCGACACTATCTCCGTTCGGATAGATGTATCGGAATTCCTTACCGCCAAATACCGCCAAAACTTCTGAGTCTGTGACCGTTAGCCCAGTCTCCTCAAGGACTTCGCGCGCAATCGCTTGATGGGGTGTCTCACCCGGCTCGATCGCGCCGGCGGGAAGGCTCCAGCCTTCGCCGCTGCCTTTCTGCTGGAGAAGCAACCGCCCTTCGGCGTCGGAAATTACCGCGGCCACGCTGGGCAACATGATGAGATCATGTCCGACCTTTGATCGAAGAGATTGAATGTAACTCAAAGGCCTGATTTCCAAAAACTAAGTCCCTGCGCGACCATAAACCAAAGCTCTTGCCCGCTTCAATGTCTGCAATTGGCGCTTCTGCGCCACGCGGCCCGCTGGCTGAAACGGTCCATCAGGCCGCCCCGGCTATCGCCTCCACCTCATTCGGCAGGTTGATCTTCAGCATAAATGCATTGAAGCTTGTTGCTCAGCCCCATACACCCTGCTGGCGCGATTTCTTGATGATTGCGGCAGCCGATCCTCCATCCGTGGAGCGCGTATCGGTCTGAATGGAAGCTGACAAAGGAATGCAGATGTCGATCACTGTACAGAAAACAATCCCTGCTGCGCGGATGCTTCAATTCCAGCAGATGGTTGAGCGGTGGCTTGAGGAAGGTCCGATCAGGCTCGCGACCAATGCCACGATAACCGCGATGGACAATGCCGCGATCCCGAAGGCTGAACAGGCAGCGATTATCGAAGACCGGGATATCATCATGAAACACAATATGCGCCTCGGTCTGATCAGCGAAGTCTTCGCAGCGTCCATCGAGAAGGCTGTGAAAGCATCTCGGTCAGGACGCGAGGCGCAGGACGAGATCGCTCGATTGATCGTGACTGCAATAGGCATCCGTCAAGACGATGGCAGTGAACTGGTCACATTCACGTTCGCTACTCAAAGTGAGGCAGATGCATTCAGTGGATCAGCTTGATGGTAGCAATCGGCCCGAGGCAGAGATCAGTCGTTGGCCGGCTGCCGATATCCGCTGTCATTGCTGCCTTGCCTTGGCTGCCAATCTTCTCAATATCGTCCTGAACGAAACTCGCAGGGCGTTCCAATGGCATCAGCAAAGATTCAGGAAGCAGTAGAGCTACTCAAGAAGCATGATGATGGATTTGTTTCACCAATCCTGCCTCCCGATGACGACGTCATTCAGTATGTCGAAGGCGCGATTGGTCTGAAGCTACCAACTGACTATCGATATCTCGTTCAAAATGCGGGACATATCGTTCTGAGCAAGGAGTTGCTGTATCTTCGCGCCGACGGGGAAGGGCGTTGCAATATCATTCCGAGCATAGCGACCGCGCGGGAATCGGGCGTCCCCAACGACTGGCTGCCTATCTGCCGAGACAATGGCGATTATTATTGTCTTTTACCGGATGGTTCAGTCGAACTGTGGTCCCACGATCAGATGTTCGAGGGGCGATGGTCGGACCTTTCCGATTGGGTCGTGGACAGTTTCGTCAACGGAAACTGATCGTGTGCAAGCCGCTTCACTGGAGCATTTTGCCGGCCACAGGCCGTCGCATCCCGCCCAGCCCTTCGCCAGGGCTCAGGGCGTTAGGTCCTCGAAACGGTTCACTGGATCGATTGCTCGGGCTACGCCCGACCGGACCTCTCCCGGCTGCTCGCTTTAGGCTCGCAGCGTTCGATTCTCAAAATGCTCCACCGGAGCATTTTGCCGGCCATAGGCCGTCGCATCTCACCCCACAAACGCCCGTTCGATGACGAATTCGCTCGGCTTGTTGTTGGCGCCTTCGGTGAGGCCGGCTTTTTCCAGCCGTTCCTTGGTGTCCTTCAGCATCGCCGCCGAGCCGCAGATCATGCCGCGGTCGACGTCCGGGTCGAGCGGGGGACGCCGAGGTCGGTGAACAGCTTGCCGCTGTCGATCAGGTCGGTGATGCGGCCCTGATAGGGGTAGGACGGGTCACGGGTGACGGTCGGATAGTGCTTGAGCTTGGTGCCGACGACTTCGGCCAGAAACTCGTGATTGCGGATCTCTTCCATCAGGTCGAAACCGTATTTCAGTTCGGCCACCTCGCGGCAGGTATGGGTGAGGATGACCTCGTCGAACTTTTCGTAGGTTTCCGGATCGCGGATCAGGCTGGCAAACGGCGCGATGCCGGTGCCGGTCGAGAACATGTAGAGGCGCTTGCCCGGCGTCAGGGCATCAAGCACCAGCGTGCCGGTCGGCTTCTTGCGCATCAGCACCGTGTCGCCCGGCTTGATCGCCTGCAGATGCGAGGTCAGCGGACCGTCCGGCACCTTGATGGAGAAGAATTCCAGTTCCTCGTCCCAGGACGGGCTCGCGATCGAATAGGCGCGATAGACCGGCTTTTCGCCGACCATCAGGCCGATCATGGCAAATTCACCCGAACGGAAACGAAAACCTGCCGGACGCGTCATGCGGAAACGGAACAGATGGTCCGTGTAATGCTCGACGGCGATCACCGTCTCGGCATAGACGCCATCCGGGATTTTTGCGGCAAATTCTTCGTTCTTGGTAGGAGCGTTCATCGCGATCGGTCTTCCAGTCTCATCGTTCGACAGCGAGATATACCATCAAGCCGCGCATTTGAAGGCATCCGCGCCTGTTTGTCGCGGAAACCTGAGAAATATGTCATCTTTAGTCAAGTTTCATCAGGCGGGCACTGTTCGGCGGCGCCAGCTATAGCCTTCGCCCTGTTCCGCAGGACGCGCCGTTGGCTGGTAATGCACGGCAATGCCCGGCAGGCGGCCTTCGGCCAGCCGCTTCAGTGCGGTCGCATTGGTGACGGCAAAACTGTCAATACCGCAGCGAAGCATCAGCGGGACCTGGTCGATCAGCACGTCACCGACGGCCCGCAGCTCGTTCTTGTAGGCCAGCCGGTCGCGCAGCAGCGAGGCATGGCTGAAGGCGCGGCCGTCGTTGAAGGCGGGGAAATCCACCGCGACGATCTCGATGCGGTAGAGATAGGGTTCAAGCTTGCGCACATCGTCGGCGGGCTTGATCAGCACGCCGAGGCCGACATCATTGCTCGCTTCCGCCTTCTCGATGAACTGATCGAGCGGCAGAAGCGGCTTCTGATCTTCCGAAGCCTGCACTTCTTCCGTCTCGATCACCCAGGGATCGTTCTCGACGAAGCCGGTTTCTCTCCAGATTTTCGCCATCACGCAGCCTCCGCCTTGGCTTCACCGTAGAGTGCATCCTTGAATGGCTGCGGCCCGACACGGCGATAGGCCGCGAGGAAGGTTTCCTCCTTGCTTTCGCGCAGGCCGAGATAGGTATCGACAATGGTTTCGATCGCATCCGTCACCTTGGACGGTTCGAAACCGCGGCCGATGATTTCGCCGATCGAGGTATTCTCGTCGCCGGAACCGCCGAGTGTGATCTGGTAGAGCTCGGCACCCTTCTTCTCGACCCCAAGCAGGCCGATGTGGCCGACATGGTGGTGGCCGCAGGCGTTGATGCAGCCGGAAATCTTGATCTTCAACTCTCCGATTTCCGCCTGACGTTCCGGTGCGCCGAAGCGGGTGGAGATTTCCTGGGCTACCGGGATCGAACGGGCGTTCGCCAGCGCGCAGTAGTCCAGGCCGGGACAGGCAATGATATCCGTGATCAGGCCGGCATTGGCGGTGACGAGGTTATGGGCGGACAGCGCCCGATAGAGCGGTTCGAGATCGGCGAGAGCCACATGCGGGAAGATGACGTTCTGCTCGTGGCTGATGCGGATCTCGTCATGGGCGAATTCCTCGGCCAGATCGGCGATCACATCCATCTGCACGTCGGACGCATCGCCCGGAATGCCGCCGATCGGCTTGAGCGAGATCGTCACCATGCCATAGTCGGGATGCTTGTGCGGCTGGACGTTCTGGTCCACCCAGCGGGCAAAGGCCTCGTCCTGCTTCTTCCACGCGGCCAGCTGCGCCCAGCCTTCGGCACGGTCGGGCAGGGACGGCGGGGCGAAATAGGCGGTGATCGCCGCAACGTCCTTTTCCGGCAGTTTCAGCTCGGTTTCCTGCAGGTGGGCGAATTCCTCCTCCACCTGGCGGGTCAGTTCCTCGACACCGGTCTCGTGAACGAGGATCTTGATGCGGGCCTTGTACTTGTTGTCGCGGCGGCCGTGCAGGTTGTACACGCGCATGATCGCTGTGATGTAGGAGAGCAGGTCTTCCTCGGGCAGGAAGTCGTTGATCTTCTTGGCGATCAGCGGTGTGCGGCCCTGTCCGCCGCCGACATAGACGGCAAAGCCGATCTGCCCTTGGTCGTTCTTCTTCAGATGCAGGCCGATATCGTGGACCTGGATTGCCGCGCGGTCACGTTCGGCGCCGGTCACGGCGATCTTGAACTTGCGCGGCAGGAAGGAAAATTCCGGGTGGACGGAGGACCACTGGCGCAGGATTTCCGCGTAAGGGCGCGGGTCGGCCACCTCATCGGCGGCAGCACCGGCGAAGTGGTCGGCGGTGACGTTCCTGATGCAGTTACCCGACGTCTGCAGCGCGTGCATCTCGACACTTGCGAGTTCGTCGAGGATATCGGGCGTGTCCGACAGTTTCGGCCAGTTGTACTGGATGTTCTGGCGGGTGGTGAAATGGCCGTAACCGCGGTCATATTTGCGGGCGATATGGGCGAGCATCCGCATCTGCTTCGCATTCAGCGTTCCATAGGGGATCGCGACGCGCAGCATGTAGGCGTGCAGCTGGAGATAGACGCCGTTCATCAGGCGCAGCGGCTTGAACGCGTCCTCGGCGAGCTCGCCAGACAAGCGGCGCTCGACCTGATCGCGAAACTGGTCCACGCGGCTGGAAACAAAGGCGTGGTCGAATTCGTCGTAACGATACATGGGGTCCCGGTCTTTCGGTATCAGACTGCGATGAAGGCTTTGTCGGCTGGTTTATAGCCCGTGGCATATTCCATGGTCGGGCCGGCGGCGCGGATGCGTTCGCGAAGGCGGGTCGGCCAGAGAATGCCGTTGGTCTCCTCGACATCGATCACGGCGACGTCGACCACCTTGTTTTCGGCGAAATCACGCTTGCCGATCGCTTCCAGCGAGGCGATCGCCTCGGCATGGCGGGCGACGAGCGCTTCCTGCAGGTGTTCGTTCCACTGACCGGCGGCATCGAGCCAGACGGCGATGCCATCGGAGAGGCGGTTGGCGGTGAGAACCTTCTCGGTCATTTTTCCACTCCAATGCTTTCCCGCTTGTCGGCCTTGCGGAAGGCGGAGAGCGGTTCGGATTTGTCGAAATTCGCGCCGGCGACGGCCTCGCCGATGATCACCATGACCGGGCCATCGAGATCGTCGCGGGCTTCCAGTTCCGGCAGTTCGCCGAGCACGCCATGGAAGAGCCGGCGGTCGGCGCGGCTGGCATTCTCGATGACGGCGACAGTGGTGTCCGAAGACAGGCCGGCGCCCATCAGGCGTTCGGCCACGGAGGCGGCGACCGTGCGGCCCATATAGACGGCGATCGTGGCACCGGAAATTGCAAGGCTTGCCCAGTCGGGAAGGACCTTGCCGGTCAGGTCATGGCCGGTGGTGAAGATCAGCGACGAGGCGACACCGCGCAGCGTCAGCGGCAGATCGAAATCGGCAGCTGCGGCAAAGGCCGAGGTGATGCCGGGGACGATCTCGTAGGCGATGCCTGCGTCGCGCAGCGCCGCCATTTCCTCGCCGGCGCGGCCATAGACCAGCGGATCACCGCTCTTCAGACGCACGACGCGCTTGCCCTGGCGGCCGAGATCGACCAGCAGGCGATTGATCTCGTCCTGGCTCTTGGAATGGCAGTTCTTGCGCTTGCCGACCGACAGGCGCTCGGCATCGCGGCGGCCCATGTCGACGATCGCCTGCGGCACCAGTGCGTCATAGACGATCGCGTCGGCTTCCATCAGCACGCGCTGGGCGCGCAGCGTCAGCAGGTCTTCCGCACCGGGGCCGGCACCGACCAGCCAGATCTTGCCTTCGGCCTTGCCGGAGGTCGAAAGCAGCGCATTGGCGGCGCGGCGAGCGGACGCGTGATCATTGGCATCGACAGCATCGGCGACATCGCCGGAGAAGAAGCGGCGCCAGAAAATGCGTCGGGACACGCCGCGCGGCACCATGCGTTCGGCGGCATCGCGGTAATCCGCAGCCAGCGAGGCGAGGCGGCCGAGCGAGGGAGACAGCATCTGGTCGATGCGGGCGCGGATCATCTGGGCGAGAACCGGGCCCGCACCCTCGGTGCCGATGGCGATCGCCACCGGAGCGCGGTTGACGATGGCGGGGGTGAAGAAGTCGCAGTAATCCGGCTGGTCCACGGCATTGGCCGCGATCTTTGCAGCGCGGGCGGCGGTGACGATCGCCTGATCCTCTTCGGCCTCACCGGTGGCGGCGAAGACGAGGGTGGCGCCGATCACCTGTTCGGCCGAGAAGGACTGGCGGATGGGGTCGATGCCCTGGGCGGCGAGCCACGCGGCGTAATCGGCTTCCGGTTCCTCGGCATAGGCGACGATCTCGGCATCGGTATTGGCGAGCAGGCGGGCCTTGGCAAAAGCTTCGTCGCTATTGCCGAAGATCGCGACGCGGTTGCCGCGCACACGGAAAAAGGCCGGGAATACCGACAGCCGATCCTGATGGCGGTTTTGAATGCGATCTGTCTGGGAAGGCATGCGAATATCCTGAACCATGGTTCGGGAAGTATCGGGCAGAGGCGCAGGGGATTGAAGGAATGGATGTGCGATCTCACCTGCAGCGCGGTATTTCTTTTGCGCCGCAGCGGCTTTCATGAGCAAAAGCCACCGGTGGCTCATGTCCGCCCGGGTTTCCCCAGCTTTTGCCGGGGCTTGGCGGTTTTCTCTTCCGGGCGGCGGGGCAAGCGCCTAAGCTTGCGCTATAGACATCCATCGGAAGACCGCCATGACCGCCGCAACGACCATCGCCGCACGCCTGCTCGACGTGATTGAGCACGACATTCTGCCTCTGACCGAGCGCGGCGTGGCGGCCGGGAACAAGGTGTTCGGCGCGGCCATCCTGAAGAAGTCGGATCTGTCGCTGGTGATTGCCGAGACCAATAACGAGCTGGAAAATCCGCTCTGGCATGGCGAGGTTCACACGTTGAAGCGTTTCTATGAAAAGACTTCAGGACTTTCCACCAAGGATCTGATTTTCCTGTCTACTCACGAACCCTGCACCATGTGCATGTCGGCGATTACCTGGGCCGGGTTTGACAATTTCTACTCCTTCTTCAGCCACGAGGATCTCGCGCGATGCCTTCGCCATTCCGCACGACCTGAAGATCCTGAAAGAGGTTTTCGGCCTGGAGCCCGGCGGTTACCGGCGGTCGAACGCGTTCTGGAATTCCTATTTCATCGCCGAGCTGGTCGAGACCGAGGCGGAGCCGCTGCGGGCTAAGCTGAAGGCGCAGACGGCGCAGATCAAGGACACCTACCAGCGCCTGTCGGAAAGCTACCAGTCCGGCAAGGGCGACAACAGCATACCGCTCAACTGAGGGGCGGGGACGATCTCCCGGAGAGAATTCATGCAAGCTTCGAAGGATATTTCGCGCCTGATCGAGATCATGGCGGCGCTCCGGACGCCGGTGACCGGCTGCCCCTGGGATCTTGAGCAGGACTTTGCCTCGATCAAGCCCTACACGATCGAGGAGGCCTATGAGGTGGCCGACGCGATCGAACGCAACGACATGGACGATCTCTGCGAGGAACTGGGCGATCTTCTGCTGCAGGTCGTGTTCCATGCGCGGATGGCCGAGGAGGCCGGCGAGTTTTCCTTCGGCGATGTGGTCGAGGCGATCACGAAGAAGATGATCCGCCGGCATCCGCATGTGTTCGCCAGGTCGGACGCCGATACGCCCGGCGCGGTGAAGCTGCAATGGGATGCGATCAAGGCCGAGGAGAAGCGCGAGCGGGCCGAGCGGCGCGGGGCGCGGGGCCTCACGGAGGATTTCAAAAAGGTTTTCTCGGCAGCGTCGACCGGCATCTGCCGGCGCTCACGGAGGCGCTGAAGCTGCAGGAACGGGCGGCCAAGGTTGGCTTCGACTGGTCGACGCCGGAGCCGATCCTCGACAAGATCGAGGAAGAGGTGGCGGAACTGCGCGAGGCGCTGGCGGCCGGAGCGCCGGACAAGGTGGCCGACGAGCTCGGCGACCTGATCTTCGCCATGGTCAATATCGGCCGGCACGTGAAGGCGGATCCGGAAATGGCGCTGCGCGGCACCAACACGAAATTCCGCAGGCGATTCAACCATATCGAGACGGAACTTGAAGTTTCCGGCGAGACGCTGGAAGCGGCAACGCTCACGCGGATGGAAGAGCTCTGGCAATCCGCCAAGGCGATCGAGCGGGCGGTGGCGCGGCAGGAGTAAGGCGGGCTTTGCGGATCGCGAGTGTCCCGCTCCTGACGGTCGGTCTGGTCGGCTGCATACGGCGAGCCGACGCGGATGGCCGAAGCAGAGATGGCTGGACCCGTGCGCCGGGACCGCTGCCGAGCCGGTATCCGGTTGATGGGGATATGTGAATTTTCAAGGGCTCGGCCCAATCGGGTACGGTCTTGCGCCATCGGCATCCTGGTGCGGAAGCAGCCTTTGGGCCGGCTCCTCTCCCGATGCTGTCGCCGGTTCACGATCGGTGCGGGTGCCGAAGGTCTCATAGGCGATCACGCTGCCGCGGGGCGGCCGCCCGAGCGGCGCCAGCTTGAAACGACGCAGCCGCTGGCGCAGCGGGCCGCGGTTGGCCGGCAGGTCGGCGAGGGCGCGGAATGCCACGCGCAGGCAGAGCGCGAAGGCGTAGGCCTGCCCGCTTTCCTTCAACGGAACGGGCGGTTCACCGGCACGGATCAGGTCGGCGCAGATGCGGACAAGCTCGGCATAGCTGGCGAAAAGGTTGCGCGTGCTCGGCGCGAGGCGCTCGATGCAGGATGGTTCGCCGGTGGCGGAAACGCTGCCCTGGCAGCAGCCAGTGCGACGGCAGGCCCGGCGGCTGCATTGCGCCGGCATCCAGAAGGCCTCGGCGGTGTGGCGGGCGAGCCGTGTTTCCAGGCTCAGAATTTCCTTTGGCATGTTTTTGGACATAGTACCCCCTTGGCGATCTCTGGCATTTTTTGATCCTCGGGTTTAACCCGAGGACGGACGGGGCGCTGAAAGCTGCCTCGTAAGTAAAGTTTAAAGTGACACCTCTCAGCGCCCCGTTCGGCAGTTTCTATCCGTGAACTCCGGTTGCTCTGCGGTGAGCGGGACAGTGGGCACGGGGGCGTGTCTCATTTGCGAGTGTCATGCACGCCCTTTTACGGAACCCGGCCCGGGCCATGACGACCTTGAGCCACGTCATCCACCTGCGCCACGGTTTCCGAACATCCGAGAATGTTCGCGAACGCCCCATGGCGCCATCCCGCCACCCTCTAATGCCTCACAGGCACGCCCGACGCGCCATAAGGGAAGTGATGCGGGATGTCGGTCCGACTTTCATCCCGCGCCTCCCGGTCGTCGGAGGGCAACCATTTTCTCACGGACCCCGATGAGGAAGGTTCACGTCGTCCCTTCATCACCAGTGCCGGCCCCGCCTCGCCGGAACGCCTTCCGGTGTATCCGCGACGGGACGGGGAGATTGTAGGCGGAGGTTTTCGGGACGGGGACGAATAGGGGTGAGATTTTGTGCGGGCCTGCCTCTCCCCCTGCGGGAGAGGAAGAAAAATCAGCATCTTAGCTGACAAGCTAAGCGCTAGATTTTTCAGGAGAGGGCAAGATCGTCCCCGGCCTTTCGCGGGGCTCAAGGCGTTCGTCCTTCGAAACGATTCACTGGATCGTTTCGTCGGCTTTGCCGACCAGTCCTCACCCCTCTCTTGCGATTTCTAAGACTTAGCTAAAGCTAAGATCTTGAAATCGCTTTCTCTCCCGCAAGGGAGAGATACCGTGCGGCACGCTCCGCCCAAACACAAGGGAAACAATGATGCGCATAATCCGATGACTGATGATGGGGGCGGGCGTGGCGATCTTTATCGGCACCGCCGCGGCCTGGTACTGGGTCTCAGCTTTCGGCTGCGGCATGAACGCCACCGGCTGTATCAATTTCAGCATCCCCATGCCCTGGGATGACCCGGAACTGTTCGGCGTGCTCGGGCCGTTTTTCGCGCTGGGGGCGGGGTTGTGGTGTTCGGGGAAGTGGGTGGTGAAGCGGTGAGATATGCTACTGCGGTTGATGTCAGGGAGGTGGCGACAGATACCTCAAATTTACCAATCGATTACGACGGCTCACAGTCGTCAATATCATCCAAGGGTCTGGATGGATGGCTGATATCGGAGTGGTGCGAAAATCCTAGCGGTCTGCCAGCGCAGAAGACAGCTCGACCGCCGACTGCTGCGTACTTCCTACGATCTGACGCTACGGCTGCCACGCGCAAGGTTCCCGCGTTAGGGTCAAGAGCGAAGAGGTAATCTAAACCCTTATTTAATTGACTCATCCGCACAATATAGTACGTGTTGCTCCCTTGGTTTTATGAGGTCACACCCTTGCCGACTGGCTCCGTTGATCACGTTTCGATCCACTATGTAAAGAGTTCGTATTTTCGCGTCATCTATGCAGACGGATTTTTCGGAGGCCCGACGCCATCAGGCAACCTCCGCTTGGCCCCGTATTCGGATAGGCAGAAAATGCCGGGAGTTACCCGTCTCCCGGTTGATGAAAGGGGCAATGCAACTGGGCCGGAAGTTTCGGACGATGACAAGTTCGCTGTGGACCGCTCAGTCGAGTGCGATCTGATTATGGACTTCAACGCCACTGTGAATCTTTTCCTTTGGCTGGAAAGTCGTGTTCGTGAATTAGGTGTCATCCAAGGGCTGTCGCCAGAGCAAATCGACGAGATATTAAAGCTGAAACGCGAAACCTCATCATGACGTACATTGCTTCAAGTACTCAGCCCTACCATGGCTTATTAGCTAACGCTGCACTCCGCGGGAACACAAACACATCTTCAAAAGTGCCGTACGCCAAGGCTACTCCAGAGGCAGCACAAGCTCGCCGGGTGCGCGCTCAGCTAATTCAGGCGGCTGGAAGCTGCTATGTTCTGGTAGACGAAGCAGCGGACAGAAACGTCGAATGGCGGGTATCAGCGCCTTTATCGCACAACGCCGTCGTTATGCGTGAGCCCCTGTCACGCGAAAATCAGCCGCGCACCAGCAAGTCCACATTCGGTCAGCTTATCCTTCTTCGGCTACAGGTGCAGAAACGCCTATTAGATCTCGACGCAGAGGCAAGAGATGAAACGATCTCGATCAATGCTGAATCGCGCAGTGATATACTAACGTTTCTCTTAAATGCATCCGCTTCCAAAAGGCCGGCCATTGCGCTTTTGGACAATGGTAACTTCCGCGCTCTCTGGAGAAATGCGGACGGGGAGCAAATCGGTCTCCAGTTCAAAGGCTTAGGCGAAGTGAATTATGTGCTAGTCTACAATGAGGAGACCGGCACCAAGAGAGATTACGGCTCTGCTCAGTTAGGCCATCTCCTTGAGATGATCGCGGATGCAAATCTCTTGCGGCTTTTGCAAAATGGAGGGTGACGCGCTGCCGCGTGAAGACCACGTGGTACGGTACGTGGGAGGCCGGTTTATTGATCAAGTCGGCGAAACCATCACCGTATTTGGAAATGCCTTTCTATCCGCCCCTAAAGACAAAAACTCGCCGTCATTCAATTGGCTTGAATGTTTCGGCAATGATCGGCCTGCTTCAGTAACCAGAATTCGGCAGGTCAGTCGCCTCAACTACGGCGCTACCGCAAGGCTAGCTGTTGTCAACGTTAAGTCGGCGGTTGATGCTGCATCCTCCGTGTTGCCCAATACTGGGATAGAAATAGTTCACGATCCGCTCGCAAGTACCGACCAATTTCCAGCGGACCCGTCCCATGCCCTCATGCTCAACATCCCCGAAGCGGGCGAGCCTAGCTCGGATGCGCTAGCCGACGCCCTTGAGATCTGCGTTTTGGAAAGCTACCCGGCGAGAGGCGTGTAGTGTTACGCAATTGATGCGGCGGGGCAGGATCTTCAGACAGAAGCGAACTCGACGATTTTGCGGTTGACGAGATTGTGGCTCGCCTGTGTCAAGTGCGGTTCGCCTCCAGCGTCCTAACTGCTAACTAACTGAAGAGCGCAACGGTTTGCCACGACCATAAAAGATCGATCGAATAAATGCGTTGCATGCTGCCGCCCACGTGGCGGTCGCCTGTAAACAGGGAACAATTTCGCTTGCCAGAATCCCCGCTAGATCCGCCGCCCCAACATCCCACATAAACCACCGCCCACACGGCCCCCGGCGCCACCAGTAACTTCAGCATGAACGGATCGAACGGTACTAGCCCCCGCAATGCCGAAGCTGTCGGGCTGGATGTCGGCGGCGACGTAGTCGGGGCGAGGAAGGTTTGACCGCTGGTGATGCCCCATCAGATGCAGAGAGCGACGCCAGCAGCAGGAGCGGGCGCGACAGGCGTCGACCGATCAGCGCGTGCAGGCCGAGGCCGATCAGGGCGTGATCTCGCTCACTGGCCCGGACGGCCCGTCTTGCCCTTGGTGCGGCCCTTGCGCTTCTGCTCGCCGGGATCTTCGTAGGAGCCGGCGCCGATCTTGCCGCGGATAACCGGGCGGGGATCGTCGCGCTCGCCGCTTCCGCCGGCAGATCCTCGGGACGAGTCCGAGGATGACGACGGAGAGGTTTGCGGGTCACCGCGTTCCGGCTGGCCTTCGAGCAGGGGCGAGAAGCGTTTCTTTGTCGAATAGGTTTCCGGCGGGCGTTCGGGCAACGGGGCGTTGGACGGCTTTTCGGTGCGGCCGACGGTCATTTCGTCGAGGGTGTTGCGGCGGAACAGGGGACGTGCCGTGTCTGTGCCCGGGCCCATGTCGTCGATCGACGGTTTCTGGAAGAGGGACGTTGAGGGGCGGAACTGTCTTCACCCCTCACCAAGTTCGCCGAACCACTCGGCTGCGCCTCGCGGGGCGAACTATCCTCTCCCGCAAGGGAGAGGTAGACCCGCGGCGACCGCTCGGGCCGCCTTTGCCGTTTTTGGATGAGCCACCTTCCTGGCTGCGGGCCTCGTCTCTTGCGATCGGGTCGTCCATGCTGGCCAGTTCGGCGGCCTTGAGGCGTTTGATTTCGTCGCGCAGGCGGGCGGCCTTTTCGAAGTCGAGGTCGGCGGCGGCGTCGCGCATGGATTTTTCCAGCGCATTGAGATGGGTCTGGAGATTGTTGCCGACGAGGTGGCCGCCATCGGCAAAGCCCTTGCCGGAGGTGCCGGAAATGTCGGCGCGGACGTGGTCGCGTTCGTAGACCGAGTCGAGAATGTCGGAAATGCGGGCCTTTACCGATTCCGGCGTGATGCCGTTTTCGGTGTTGTAGGCCATCTGCTTTTCGCGGCGGCGGGCGGTTTCGTCCATCGCGCGCTGCATCGAGCCGGTGATGTTGTCGGCATAGAGGATGACCTTGCCGTCGACGTTACGCGCGGCGCGGCCGATCGTCTGGATGAGCGAGGTTTCCGAGCGGAGAAAGCCTTCCTTGTCGGCATCCAGAATAGCGACGAAACCGCATTCGGGAATGTCGAGGCCTTCGCGCAGCAGGTTGATGCCGACCAGCACGTCGAAGGCGCCGAGGCGGAGATCGCGGATGATCTCGATGCGTTCCAGCGTGTCGATGTCCGAGTGCATGTAGCGCACGCGCACGCCCTGTTCGTGCAGGTATTCGGTGAGGTCTTCCGCCATGCGCTTGGTGAGGACGGTGCAGAGGGTGCGGTAGCCTTTTTGCGCTGTTTCCCGGATTTCGCCCAAGACGTCGTCGACCTGGGAGCGGGCGGAGCGGACTTCCACCGGGGGATCGATGAGGCCCGTGGGACGGATGACCTGTTCGGCAAAAACGCCGCCGGACTGTTCCATTTCCCAATTGCCGGGCGTGGCCGAGACGGCGACGGTGAGGGGCGCATGGCGTCCCATTCCTCGAAGCGGAGTGGGCGGTTGTCCATGCAGGAGGGCAAGCGGAAACCGTACTCCGCGAGGGTGGCCTTTCGGCGGAAGTCGCCGCGATACATGCCGCCGATCTGGCTGACGGAGACGTGGCTTTCGTCGATGAACAGAAGGGCATTGTCGGGGATGTATTCGAACAGGGTCGGCGGCGGCTCGCCGGGATTGCGGCCGGTGAGATAACGCGAATAGTTCTCGATACCGGCGCAGGATCCGGTCGCCTCCATCATCTCGACATCGTAGCGGGTGCGCTGCTCCAGTCGCTGCGCTTCCAGCAGGCGGCCGCCCTTTTCCAGCTCGGCAAGGCGGATCTTCAGCTCTTCCTTGATCGCCTTTATGGCGCCGTTGAGGGTGGGGCGCGGCGTGACATAGTGCGAGTTGGCGTAGATTTTTACGCTCTTCAGGTCGCCGGTCTTCTGACCGGTCAGCGGGTCGAACTCGGTGATCGCGTCGATCTCGTCGCCGAACATGGAAATGCGCCATGCCGCGTCTTCAAGGTGGGCCGGGAAGATTTCGATCGTGTCGCCGCGGACGCGAAAAGAGCCGCGGATGAAATTGATGTCCTGGCGCTTGTATTGCTGGGCGACGAGGTCGGCCAAGAGCTGGCGCTGATCCAGCCGGTCGCCGACGGCCATCTGGAAGGTCATCGCCGTATAGGTCTCTACCGAGCCGATACCGTAGATGCAGGAGACCGAGGCGACGATGATGCAGTCGTCGCGTTCCAAGAGCGAGCGGGTGGCGGAGTGGCGCATCCGGTCGATCTGTTCGTTGATCGAGCTTTCCTTCTCGATAAACGTGTCGGAGCGCGGCACATAGGCTTCCGGCTGGTAATAGTCGTAATAGGAGACGAAATATTCGACCGCGTTGTCGGGGAAGAAGTTCTTGAACTCGGAATAGAGCTGGGCGGCGAGCGTCTTGTTGGGCGCGAGGATGACGGCGGGGCGCTGGGTTTCCTCGATCACCTTGGCCATGGTGAAGGTTTTGCCCGAGCCGGTGACGCCGAGCAGGACCTGGCTGCGCTCGTTGTTGTTGATGCCCTCGACGAGATCCCTGATGGCGGTCGGCTGGTCGCCGGCGGGCTTGTAGTCCGACGCCATGCGGATGGTGACGCCGCCCTCGGATTTTTCCGGGCGCTGGGGCCGGTGCGGCGTCCACAGTTTTCCGTCCTTGAAGAGCGGGTTGCCGCTTTCGATCAGTTTCGACAGCGCGTCGACGGTGGCGGTGACCGCACCGGGGGCCAGTGACTGCGCCTCTTCCAGCGAGATGTCGAGGCCGGCGACGGGGTTGAGGCCGGCGGCAGCGCGGGTTTTCGGGTCGGACGAGGCACCGATCGAGACGCCGCGGGCGGTCTTTTGGGCCGTGGTGTTTTTGGCCGTCTTCTGGGTGGTCTTGCCGGAAGTCTTGCCGGCTGCCTTCTTCGCCTTGGCAGCCTCCTCCTCGGCCTGGCGCAAAGCCTGTTCGCGGGCGGCGATCTCGATCTTCTTGCGGTGCTTGCCGGCCTTCGACGCGATCTCGCGCTGGGTCTCGATGCCTGACGCTTCCGCCTCGGCCTCGAGCTGCTTCACCCAGTCGGCGACGCTTCCCTCAAGGGGCGCGCCTTCGAACGACGATTGGGGAGCTTCACCGAAACCGGAACGATCTTCGCGGTTTTCGGGCGTGGATTTCTTCGGAGATCTGGCCATGGCCCGAATATGGAGAGAGTCCGGCCGGAAGTGAAGAGGGCGGCGGTGGAAAATGAGTACAAAGGGAAACGGAAGTTTGGGTCGGTTTACGCCGCCGGTGTCAGCGCCCGCGTCTCCAGCCAGGTGGCGATCATTTCGACGGGCATGGGGCGGGCGAAGTAATAGCCTTGGCCGGCGGGACAGCCGAGGCTGCGCAGGGTCTCGGCTTCCTCGGGGCGTTCGACGCCCTCGGCGACGATGTCCATCGACAGGGCGCGGCCGAGGCCGGCGAGGGCGCCGACGATTTCCTGGTTCTGGCGGCTGGTCTCGATATTCTCGACGAAGCGGCGGTCGAGCTTCAGGCGGTCGACCTTGAGGGTGACGAGATAGGCGAGGAGGAATGGCCGGCGCCGAAATCGTCGACCGCCAGCTTGTAGCCGGAATGCTCGATATGTTTCAGCTGCTCGCCGGCGACGAGCGTGTCGATGATCGCCTCCTCGGTGATCTCGATCTCGAACAGGCCGGGATCGATGCCATGGGCGCGGGTGACGCGGTCGAGCGTGTCGGCGACCGAATAGAGCTCGAATTCGCGCGGCGAAATATTGACCGCGACCGTGGCGTCCGGCAGGCCGAGGTCGGGGAGGTCGGCCAGCAGGCGACAGGCGCTGGCGGCGATGGTCTCGGTCAGCGCCTCGGAGAGGTTGAGGGCGTGGGCGGCGGTGACGATCTCCGGCGGCGGGATCATGCCGAGTTCGGCATGGCGCCAGCGGACCAGCGCCTCGAAGCCGACGACGCGGTTCTCCGCGAGGTCCAGCTGCGGCTGGAACCAGGGGCGGATCTCGCCGGCTTTCAGGGCGGCGGGCAAATCATCCTCGATGCGGCGGCGGCGCTCGGCTTGTTCCTTGAGCGAATGGTCGAATTCGCGCCACAGCCCGCGGCCTTCGTCCTTGGCGCGGTAGAGCGCCATGTCGGCGGAGACGAAAAGGTCGGTCGCGGTATCGGCATGTTCCGGGGCGATGGCGAGGCCGACCGAGACGCCGGACATGACCGGGCGGCCCTGGATGACGAAGGGCTCGCGGCCGCGGGCGAGGATGGTTTCCGCAAGGCTGCGTGCCTCGTCACCTGCCTGCGGGCCTCCGATGATGATGGCGAATTCGTCGCCGCCGAGCCGGGCGATGACGCCGCGCCCGACGACCGCCTCGCGCAGCCTACCGCTCGCCTGATAGAGAAGGTCGTCACCGGCGGAATGGCCGAACGTGTCGTTGATCGTCTTGAAGCGGTCGAGGTCTAGGATCAGCAAAGCGAGCTGTTCCTTGCGGCTGCGGGCATTGTCGATGCCTTCGGTGAGCGAGGCGTTGAAGGCGGCGCGGTTGGCAAGGCCGGTCAGCGGGTCGCCATTGGCGAGGACTTCCAGCCGCTCGTTGGCGAGCATGATGTCCGCATTGGCCTGGGACAGCGAGTTTGCAAGAGCCGTGGCGCGAAGCTGTGCGGTGATATTGCCGATGACGATGCTCTCGCCCTTCACGCCGCTCTTATAGAGCACGAAGGTGAGGGCAAGCACGTTCAATGCCAGCAGGCGTCCGCCGGCGCTGGTATCCATCAACAGACTGGCGATGACCGACAGATGCACCGGCAGCGCGAAGGCGAGTGCGGTGACCGCATGGCCGGTGCCGAGCAATACGGCGCCGGTGCCCATGCCGCACATGAGGATATAGATGCCGCCATCGACGCCGAGCGGCTCGAATTCCGGAAGGGAGAAGGGCAGGGCCGCCCAGGCAAGGCCGCTGACGAAGGCGCCGAGGATCATCAGGCGCAGGGTCAGAACCGGATTATGATGCGGGAGTTGACGCCGGGTCAGCATGCGGGCGACGAGGAAGCGCCCTGCGATCGTGATCATGGTGAGAAAAAGCCAGATCAGCGATGAGCGGGTGATGCCACGGTTGATGCTGCTCAGCAATACGGCGGAGATCGAGACGGCGGCATTGACCACGAGCGTGGTCGTCAGGCGGTCAAGTATTGTGTCCGCCTGGGCGCGCTTAACGGCCAGTGCAAGCTGAGGCTCCATCCGGCCGTCTGTCATATTCGTCTGCGTAGTCATCGCGTCGCCCGGTTACAGTATCGACCTCTATAGTATGAGGCATTGCTAATAATAAAGTCTTTTCGATCGCGTAGTTGGGGCGCGGCGATTCGTGTTTATCCTCAATAATGCGTGAATGTGGCTTTCTCCAGCCTGTTGCCGATTGTCATTCATATTTTGAACGGCGATCAAGCGCATCCGGGTGGGAACGAGTCGGCAGGCTTGCGGGTTACAAATCATCCATCTTTCCCGCATGCCATACTTTGCCTCGGTTTCCACCGCACTTGTCGGCAGTGACTCGACGATCGAAAGGAAGCAGCGCATGGCTCTTGCACGGCCAACTCTGGCAGCAATCCGCTATGGATACGGGCTTCGCGCCGGGCAGGATGCACCGGACGATGCCGATGGGCTGCTGGAACAGGTTCAGAAGGGCGTCGATCGCAAGCCGCGCTTCCCGCGCGAGGGAATAGGTGGGCGGCAGGAGGCGGCGCGGCGGATGATCTCGCTGAGACTGGCCGAAGCCAAGGCGGCCAAGGACGGCAAGCCGAACGAGAGCATCCGCAAGGAGACCCAGAAGGAGGCGCAGCGCGCTTACCGCGTCGATGCGATGGCGCGGCTGTCGCAGGCGGTGCATTCCCGCTACGGATTTTACGAACGGCTGGCGAGCTTCTGGATGGATCATTTTTCCACCAGCGCGCTGAAATCGCTACCCATGCGGATGATCGTGCCGCTTTACGAGGCGCAGGCGATCCGGCCCAATCTCGCCGGTTCCTTTTCCGATCTTCTGAAGGCGGCGATCCTGCATCCGGCTATGCTGATCTATCTAGACCAGACCCAGAGCGTCGGGCCGGATTCGGTCGCCGGCCGTGAGAATGGTCGCGGGCTCAACGAAAATCTCGGTCGCGAGCTGCTCGAACTGCACACGCTCGGTGCCGGCAGTGGATACGGACAGGACGACGTCCGGGCAGCGGCGTTGATCCTGACCGGGCTCTCGGTCGACAATCGTGCGCTGGAAGTCGTCAATCGCCCTCGAAGGTCGCAGGGCGGGACGATCACGCTTCTCGGGCGCGACTATGACGACGACGAAGGAAGCGGCCAGGATCATGTCCTGATGCTGAAGGATCTGGCAGCCGACCCACGCACGGCCAGGAATATCTGCCGCAAGCTCGCAGCGCATTTCGTCAGCGACGAGCCGCCGGCCGAGTTGGTCGATGCCATGGTGGCGGGATGGAACGGCAGCGACGGCAATCTGAGCGAAGTCTACCGGGCGATGCTGGAGCATCCGGCAGCCTGGGACAATCCGGGCCAGAAGATCAAGCAGCCGTTCGAGTTCATCGTTTCCGGCTTTCGCGCGCTTGATCTGCCCGACGAGAACCTGACGGCGCTGCTGCAGGACATGGATGGCGACGACGAGCCGAGCGCTGTCGGCAAGGCGATGCAGATGGCAAGCAGTGCCCGGACCGAGGAATTGCGCAAGCGGCGGGCATCCCAGGCCAATGGCCTGACGCTCGGTGCATTGCAGCGGATGGGGCAGCCGATCTGGCAGCCGTCTAGCCCGGCAGGCTTCGCCGATGTGGCAAATGTCTGGCTGACGCCGAGCCAGCTCAGCGAGCGGATCGCATGGTCGCGGCTGGTGGCGCGGCTGCTCGGACAGAAGCTGGAGCCATCCGATTTTCTGCAGGCGGCGCTCGGCGATGCGGCGTCGGCCGATACGCGGCGGGTCATCGGGCAGGCGCCAAGCCGGGTCCATGGGCTGACCATGGTAATGGCATCCGCAGAGTTCAACAGGAGATAGACCGATGGGCTTCGATCACAGCAACGAAAGCTTGCGGCTGTCCCGTCGTGGTTTTCTGGCCGGCGCCTGCTGCGCGGCGGCGGCTCCCGTTCTGACGCCGGTGACATTTGCCGCGACGCCGGGCGACAACCGTTTCGTCACCATTATCCTGCGCGGGGCCATGGATGGGCTCGATCTCGTCCAGCCTTACGGAGACCCGGCCTTTG
This sequence comes from Terrirhizobium terrae, assembly GCF_030323265.1. GTDB lineage: Bacteria > Pseudomonadota > Alphaproteobacteria > Rhizobiales > Rhizobiaceae > Neorhizobium. The sequence continues at coordinate 3,809,421 of NZ_CP104992.1, read as the reverse complement.
CGGCCTTGCGGCCGAAGCTTGCCCAGACGCCGGATACAGGTCTGCTGGATCTGGACGGGTTCTACGGTCTCAATCCGTCGGCTTCGGCGCTGATGCCGCTCTGGCAGGCAAGGCAGCTTTCCTTCGTGCATGCCGTATCAACGCCCTATCGCGACCAGCGCAGCCATTTCGACGGACAGGACATCCTTGAGACCGGCGGCATGGACAAGAGCCAGAAGAGCGGCTGGCTGAATCGGGCGCTCGCGGTGATCCCGCGCTCCGACGCACGGCGGGCGATCGATATCAACACGTCGATGGAGCTGATCCTGACCGGCCCCAACAAGGCGGATTCCTGGTCGAGCCAGAGCAATTTCGCTTTGGCGGAAGACGAGATCGCGTTCCTCGATCGGCTCTATGCCAACGATCCGGCCTTTGCCAAGGCGCTGAACGAAGCCAAGGAGGCGGATGTCGCCTCGGACCTGCTTTATGGCGACGAGAAGCGTGGCGCCGGGATTGCCGACATGGCCAGGCTGACGGCCGGGATGCTGAAGGAGGATTACCGTGTCGCGAGCTTCTCGATCAACGGCTGGGACACGCATGTCGGCCAGCCGATGCAATTCCGCAAGGCGGTGGGCGATCTCGCGACGGCAATCACGACCCTGAAGCAGGCGATAGGTGACGACGTGTGGAGCAAGACCGTCGTAGTGGCGATGACGGAATTCGGCCGCACCGCACGGGAGAACGGCACCAACGGCACCGACCACGGGACGGGTGGGCTTGCAATCCTTGCCGGTGGTTCGATCGCGGGAGGACGGGTTCTCGGGCAATGGCCCGGGCTCGGCGACGACAAACTGCTGGACGAGCGCGACCTGATGCCGACCGGAGACGTGCGGGAAGTGGCAGCGGCGATGCTCTATCGCCAGTTCGACATCACGCCGGGCAACCTGACCGGCAAGGTATTTCCGGGCGTCGGATTCGATACGTCATCTGTGTACCTCAAAGGGTGATAGTTCGACGGGCCGCGTCGCTTCGATACGGGTTTTAGGCCAGTATGGACGCGGGTGTCGGGAAGCGATTCATGCCAACAATCAGGATATATGGCATCTATGACGCGAAGATGCGCGAGCTCGTCGTCGATCTGCGCCACCTCCTGCGCGTGCTTGCTCCAAGATCGGTGCAGGCGATGTGGTCGGTTTCGGCGGTGAAATCGTCCGAGCCGGGGCGTCAGTGGTTCGACGCGACCGGCGAAGGCGGCGAGGAGCTCGAAACGTTGGCGCGGGACAATGCCCAGGTTTCGGGCCCGGTGCTGGCGGCGCTGGCGGAAGCGACGGATCAGGTGATCTGGGGCGAATTCACCGGTCGGTTCCCGGCCGAGACCGACAGGGACTGGATCACCATTCGCGCCGTGGACAGCAGTTTTTACGAGGTGACGACGCTGGACGATACCGCGATCGGCAAGATCAAGGCGGCCTTCAAGGACGTGCGCAGTGCCACCGCACCGTTTGCATGATGTGGCATCTCCAATACGGGATGATGCCACATCATGGAAAGGCGGGCGGCTGCTGGTGCGCCATCCCCATGCCCGGACTATTCCTCGGAGGGGACCGGTGAGGGCTTGCCGTTCTCGTCGAGCGAGACCATGACGAAGGTCGCGGCGGTGACTTTTTCCAGCGCCCGGTGCCGCGAGCGGTGCGCCCAGGCTTCTACGTTCAACGTGATGGAACTGGTGCCGACACGGGTGATCTCGGTATAGACGTTGAGCGTGTCGCCGATCTTGACGGGCAGCTGGAAGGCCATTTCCTTGACGGCGGCGGTGACGACACGACCGTGGGCGCGCTCGGCGGCGCGGATGCCGCTTGCGAGGTCCATCTGGGCCATGACCCAACCGCCGAAGATATCGCCGGCCGGGTTGGCGTCGCTCGGCATGGCCAGCGTTCTCAGGGTCAGTTCACCGGTTGGTTTGGCGGCGGGCATCGTGGTCATGGGGCGAAATTTTCCTTGCTCATTGCAGAGGTTCGTGCGGAACACTCTGTAAGTGACTGACATTAGCGAGGTTTTCAGGCTTTGCCAGAGCCTTTTCGTCATGCTCCCATGTGCGGGAAGCATGGCGCAGTATTAGACTTTCGACTAATGCGCGTATTGCGAGAACTTTACACCGCAGTAATCTCCCTTGTTTAGAATTTAATGCGAATTGCAAATAATGGGGGAGTAACATGCAACGTCTAGCCATTTCCTGGCGGCTTTATTGTCTTGTCGGATTGTCACTCGTCATTCTCGCCGCGGCGCTGACCTTCAGTCTATTGGAAAGCTATTCTTCATCGGAGCGGGAGCGGAAGGCGGGGCTCGCGCAGATGAACGACACGGCGCTGGCCGTGATGAAGAAATACCAGGCGATGGAAGCCTCGGGCGCGATGACGCGTGATGAGGCGCAGGCGCAGGCCAAGGCGGTGATCTCCGCCATGCGCTACGACAACGGTTCCGGCTATTTCTGGATCAACGACATGCATCCGACGATGGTGATGCATGCGGTGAAGCCGGAGATGAATGGGTCCGACCTGACGCAGAACAAGGACCCCAACGGGAAATTCCTGTTCGTCGAATTCGTCAAGGTGGTGAAGGCTAACGGCAAGGGCTTCATGGACTATTACTGGCCGAAGCCGGGTGCAGACCAGCCGGTCGAAAAGTTCTCGCATGTCGCCGGTTTCGAACCCTGGGGATGGATTGTCGGCACGGGCGTCTATGTCGACGACCTCGATGCGATGTTCCGCCGCGACGCTTATACGTTTGCCGGTATTTTTGGCGCGGGCGCGCTGCTTCTGATCGGCGGGGCGTGGTTCGTCGTCAAGAGCGTCACCGGTCCGCTCTACAAGGTACGGCAGGTGCTGCAGGCGATCGCCGGTGGCGCGTCCGGCGTGGCGGTGCCCTGTACCGAACAGAAAAACGAGATCGGCGAGATGGCCCGTGCGCTTCTCGTCTTGCGTGACTCGGTCGAGGAACGCTCGGCGCTGCAGGCGCGTGAGGCGGACCAGCAGCGTGCGATCGCGGCGGAACGGTCTGCGAGCGAGCAGGCGATTTCGACGGCTGCCGACCGGCAGTCCCGGGCGATGCAGGAGCTTGGGGCAGCGCTGGAGCATCTGGCAGGCGGCGACCTTTCCGTCTCGCTCGGCGAGATCGGCGAGGACTATGGCAAGCTGCGCGGGGACTTCAATGCGGCGGTCGGCGCGCTGAACGCGGCGATCGTGGCGATTTCGGAGACCGGCATGATCGTGCGCGACAGTGCCTCGGACATTTCGAGTGCCACAGGCAATCTGGCCAAGCGCACCGAACAGCAGGCGGCGGCGCTGGAGGAAACGGCGGCGGCACTCGACGAGATCACCACCACCGTGCGCACCGCCTCGCAGCGGGCGAAGGAGGCGCGCGACATGGTGAGCGAAACGAAGGCGAGCGCCAGCCGCTCGGGTGCGATCGTCCGCGATGCGATCGATGCGATGGGCAGGATCGAGGGTGCGTCGAGCAAGATCAGCCAGATCATCTCGGTGATCGACGAGATTGCCTTCCAGACGAACCTGCTGGCGCTCAATGCCGGCGTCGAAGCCGCGCGGGCCGGTGAAGCGGGCAGGGGTTTTGCGGTCGTCGCATCGGAAGTGCGGGAACTTGCGCAGCGCTCGGCTGGTGCTGCGAAGGAGATCAAAACGCTGATCTCCAACTCCGTGCAGGAGGTCGAGGGCGGCGTGGCGCTGGTGCGTTCCACCGGCGATGCGCTGGTCGAGATCGCGGCGCTGGTCGAAAAGGTCAATGCCCATGTGGAGACGATCGCCACCACGTCGCAGGAGCAGGCGACCGGACTGCAGGAGATCAATTCCTCGGTCAACCACATGGACCAGATGACCCAGCAGAATGCTGCCATGGTGGAGGAGACGACGGCGGCGAGCCAGGTGCTTGCCGAGCAGAGCCTGCACTTGCAGCATCTGCTCCAGGCCTTCAGGCTGAACGCTGCGGGTAACGGCCAACGCATGACGCGTGCTGCCTGAGACTGGATGTTCCAGCTGTAACCTATTGATCTGGATAGGAACGAAGGCCGGGTGCGGAAGCATTCCGGCCTTCGTCGTTGACGACCTGGGCTGCACGGCGTCGTCTCGGTGACCCGAAATCGCCCAGAAAGCGCCGCCATGTGGCAAGGTTTCGTTTACCGAACCTGCCTAAAATGCCCAATTGTGTCATTTTGGCACCGGAAGAGTGGCAACTGGTATGGCGTATGCTCCCTTATCCCGCCGAGTGATCGGCGCGCTGATGGTCTCGACAATGCTGGTCGCATGCTCGGCCGACGGGCTTGTGCCACCGGCGTCGATCGATAGCGGCACCCAGGTCGGGTCGATTTCGCCCAGCCGTTCGCTGCCGCCGGCACCGATTTCCCAGCAGCCCTACCAGATGGCATCCGCTCCGGTTTCGCAGGCGAGCGGCGGTTATCCGGCTCCGAATGCCTCGAACGATGGTGGCCATTACCTGCGCGCGCCGGATGGTGCCCAGCCGGTCTATCAGCCCAGCGCGCCGCTGGCTTCTCAAGGTCGGTTGCCGATGATCGACAGTGACGAGGCGATGGGCCAGGCGTCGGCTGCGCGGACATCCGGGCAGGGTGGTCAGATGTCAATCCCGTCCGAAGGCGTCAACATGGACGAGGAGTTCGGTTTCGGACCGGACGAGAGCGATGTCGTCGGGCTGGCCGAAGAGCAGGACACTGATATCGCCGAAGGTGTCGGTGACCAGCCCGTCGTCGACGGGATTGGCACGGACAACCCCGTGGCGTTGCAGGGGCGGCGTCAGCCGATCTCGAATAGCCCGGCGAACGATGATCGGGTGATCGTACCGCCGAAGCGCCAGGGTGCGGCCATGATGTGGGGCGACCGCTCGCCGGTCGTCGCGCCTAGCCGCGCACCAGCGGAAGTCCAGGAAGTGGCGATGCTGCGGCCGAACAATCCCGTCGCCAGCGACGCGCCGATGAGCGAACCGGATGCGCCATTCCTTCGCAATGTCATGCCGAAATCCGAAGTCGCCTGCCGCAGCGAGCTGCGCCGCCTCGGCGTCGAGTTTCGTGACCTGCCGCGGATTTCCCAGGGCAAGAGCTGTGGCATCGACTACCCGGTCAAGCTTTCCGGTCTTTCCGGTGGTATCGACGTGAAGCCGGCGGTAACGCTGAACTGCCAGGTGACGCTTGCCTTTGCCAAATGGGTGAAGAACGATCTCGCGATCTCGGCGCGTACCCGCTATCTCACCGGCATTCGCCAGATCCAGCCGATGGGCGGCTATTCCTGCCGCAAGATGAACAACAGCCGCCAGCGCAACAATCCGATGTCGGAACATGCCCGGGGCAACGCGATCGACATCGGCGCGATCGTGCTGAAGAACGGCCAAGATATCGACGTGCGCAAGAAGGGGCTGTTCTCGTTCCGCGAGGGCGGGCTTTTGAAGTCCGTGCGCGGCGACAGCTGCAAGTATTTCAACACGGTGCTCGGCCCCGGCAGCAACAAGGAGCACTGGAACCACTTTCACTTCGACCTGAGATCGCGCAAGGGCGGACGGCGTTACTGCGACTGAGGCGGACAGGGCATCGCGTTCCGAGCGCCGCGCAGTACCACGGTGGAAAGCTGCTTTCGAGAGTGCCAAACGGGACGCTTGGCTCCCGTTCAGTTGTGCGGTTTGGCAAAGCGTGGTTTTGCGTCGATCTCTGCGTCGCCCGTGTCGGCCAGATCGGATGCCATCGGCATGGTAAAAGCTTCCACCATCATCGCAGCCATTTCTTCCATGGAACCGAAATCATCATCGCACTCCTCAGCCGGAAAAACCTCCGGCGTGCGTTGCGTCTTCAGAGCATTGGGCATGGTATTCGTCTCTCATGATCCGGGTAATAGCCAAGATCTTCCCGGTTGGTTTCATGGTACGGTACTCCGGCACCGTTTATACGCGACTAAACGCCAAACTGCATTACGTCAATTTCCGGGGTGTGGATTGCTGGTTGCTTATGTTCTTCTTGCTAATTCTTTGTCGTCTGCACGGGGGCAGATTTTCAATCAAGAGCGCATAAGTGGAATCAACCTAATCCATTCGAAGTATTGAATATAAAGCAGAATCAAAAGCCCAAAGAAAAAGCCGGCCCAATGTGTCGAAACATTGGCGGCCGGCGAGACGAGCGGCGGCATCTTGGGAAGGCCTTCCTCGCTCCAATCGTCCTCATCAGGCGGGCAAGCCGTGTTGATGACCCAGCCGTATCGATGACCGGGCGGACGAGCATTTTCACGGTCGCGCAAGGGTGCGGCGGCGGTTCGCGGGACCGGCGCTTGCCTAGCCACAACAATGCTGTAGACAGGTAACGACAAGATGACAGACGTGCGGCGGACCCTGCTTTCTGCGCGCTTAACGTGCAGGAGAAGGCCGTGCCCGCATTCATCGACTTATGGCCGTTCATCGTCGCGCTGCTGGCAGCCGGCGTGCTTGCGGGCCTTTTGGCTGGTCTGTTCGGTATCGGCGGCGGGGCCATCCTCGTTCCGATCTTTTTTCATGTCTTCGGCCTGCTCGGCGTGTCCGACGCGGTGCGCATGCATCTGGCGCTCGGGACGTCGCTTGCGATCATCGTGCCGACCTCGATCCGCTCCTTCATGGCGCATCGGCAAAGAGGCGCCGTCGATATCGATCTGCTGAAGGGCTGGATCGTCGCGGTGCCGCTCGGCACGATCATCGCCACCATCGTGGCTGCCTGGGCTTCCAGTACCGAATTGCGGCTGATCTTCGCGATCATCGCGTTGGCGCTGGCGCTTCGCATGATCTTCGCCAAGGACAGCTGGCGGTTGGGTTCCGACTTGCCGGGAAATCCGGTGAAATTTCTGATGGGGACCGGGATCGGCATCCTGTCCGGCCTGATGGGCATCGGGGGCGGGGTGATGAACAACACCTTCATGACGCTCTATGGCCGCTCTATCCACCAGGCCGTGGCAACGTCCTCCGGCGTTGGCGTGCTGATCTCGATACCGGGTCTTGTCGGGTATGTCTGGGGCGGATGGGGCGAGGCGGGCCTGCCGCCGTTTTCCACCGGCTATATCAACTGGCTGGCGGTGGCGCTGCTGATCCCCGTGACACTCTATACGGCACCCTATGGCGCTCGGCTGGCGCATGCGCTTTCGAAAAAGCATCTGGAGTTCGCGTTTGCGCTGTTTCTGGTCGCGGTGTCGATGCAGTTTTTTGCGAGCGTGGTTTTCTGATCTTCGGTCATGGTTTCTAGCGAGGCCTGAATGCCGCTTTCAATCGCGAGAGCAGACTATGTGGCGGTGCTTGAAGCGGATCGGGAAACTGCTTGTCGCGCTCCTCTCTCGCGAAATCCTGCGTCGAAGAGGAGCACTGGACCTCGGCGAATGCGACAGCCTCATCGAACGAGGTTCTTGCATCATCTTTGCGGCCGGCCCTGAATTGAAGTCGGCCAAATGTCATCAGCGCCGTCACCCGGCGCCCGGGATCGGTAGCGTAGTCATTGAGATCAAGACTGCGCTTGCCGTAATAGAGGGCGCGGTCGAAATCTCCCAGCGCTTCCTGGCTTTCCGACATTAACCTCAGGAGATTGCTGAGCTCCGAGCTGTGCTGGCCATGGTGTTTTTCGCCATCGGCAAGAAGTGGCTCGAAAACATCGAGGCCCATACGAGAACTGCCGATCGACTTCTCGTAGATGCCAAGATTGAGGCGGGTGAAGAATTCTTCACCGATTGGACGATCAAGCTGCGCATGAAGCGACAATGCCTTGTCGAGGTGCATGCGGGTTCTCGGGTCATCGCTCCATGTCGCGCCCACATCACCACAGAGGACGTGCATGAAATAGAGCCGGTCCGGTGGTAGGATATCGGTGTCTGCCTGCGCAGCGAGCGCCCGATCGGCATGGTCGAGGCAAGACAACTGGCCTCTTTTTCCTTCCAGAACAGCAAGCTCGCGAAATAGCCAGGCCTCGTTTTGCCTGTCTGGAATATATGGGGCCAGAGCAAGTAAGTCGTCCACCATGCCTTCGCCCAAGAAGCGAGCATCCGGATCGTCGAGTTCTTGCTTGAGTTCCTGAAACCTTACCGCAAAATCGACCATGTGCATTATTCAATCTGCTTTTGATGAAAATATTCGGCCGTACGAAATCGCCTGCTCAGGGCAGATAGGGGAGAATGGGGATGTGTCCAGACAGTGCAGATATCGGCGATGGCCAACGCGTTCGGATGCCTGTGATCCTTTTCGTCTGTTTCGCCGTCGCTCCGCTTTACCCGGCATTGGCCAGATCAGCCCGCACCACTTCGCTCGATAATCTGAAGCCTCTCGTTGCGGACCTGCTGCCGGACGCTATTCAAACGAGGCGGTCATTGGAGGAGACCTTTGCCGTGCGCATGGAGCCTGATAGCGGAACGCCTGCCTTCGCGACATTTCGAGCCGAAGACATTGAAATCCACAATGTTCATGTGGATGAGATCGTCTATCGCGCGCCCCGTCCGGGTGTAGAAGTTACCGCGGGGCCGATAGTCGAGCTTCGCCTGCCCCGCGAACCCTGCTTCGACAAAGGAGAGGTCGTCGGCGCATATCCTGCTCTGGCAACGGGATCCGCGCCACCGCCGGAGGACTCTGATCCTACGCAGTATTACCGTATCGAAAATAGCGGGGCGGTGCTCTCTATGGGGTTTCCAGCCAACGGTCCGCATTGCCTGCGTAGCATAGTTTTCAGCATCAGGGAGCCATAGGAAGCCGCAGGGCCGACAGCTCATTACTCCGAAATTCGGAACGCAATATTCTTCCATCAAGGGATAGATTCTGCACGAACTCGCCCCTATATTGCGCCTTCCTGCGAAATCATCTTCCACGAAAAGCGCGATACACATGCCCCCCATCATATCGGTCCAGAATTTGACCAAGACCTATGGAAACGGGTTCGAGGCCCTGAAAGGCGTCGATCTCGATATCCGGCGCGGCGAGATCCTGGCGCTGCTCGGGCCGAATGGTGCGGGCAAGACGACGCTGATCTCGATCGTCTGCGGCATCGTCAATCCGACCGGCGGCACCGTGCTGGTCGGCGGCCATAACGTGGTGAAAGACTTTCGCCAGACCCGCGCGATGATCGGGCTGGTGCCGCAGGAGCTGACGACCGACCAGTTCGAGACGGTGTGGAATACGGTGAGCTTCTCCCGCGGCGTGTTCGGCAAGAAGGCCAATCCGGCGCTGATCGAAAAGATCCTGCGCGATCTGTCCCTCTGGAAGAAGAAGGACAACATGCTGCGCGAACTTTCCGGCGGCATGAAGCGGCGTGTGCTGATCGCCAAGGCACTGAGCCACGAGCCGGAAGTGCTGTTCCTCGACGAGCCGACGGCGGGCGTCGATGTCAGCCTGCGGCGCGACATGTGGGAGGTGGTCAAGCAGCTGCGCGAACAGGGCGTGACGATCATTCTCACCACCCACTATATCGAGGAGGCGGAGGAGATCGCCGATCGGGTGGGCGTGATCAACAGCGGCAAGCTTCTTCTGCTGGAGGAGAAGGCGGCGCTGATGAAACAGCTCGGCCGCAAGCAGTTGACGCTCGAACTGACGGAGCCGCTGGCTGCCATTCCGCCGAGCCTTGGCGGCTTCGACCTGACATTGTCGGACGATGGGCTGCGGCTGATCCACGAATACAGCCACGACGAAAGCCAGGACAGCATATCCTCGCTGCTTGCGGCGCTGACGGCCGCCGGTATCCACTTCAAAGACCTCTCCACACGGCAGAGTTCACTGGAGGACATTTTCGTCGCTCTGGTGGAGGAAAAGGCATGAATTTCCAAGCGATCAAATCCATCTACGGCTTCGAGATGGCGCGCATGCGCCGCACGCTGCTGCAGAGCGTCATCTCGCCGGTCATCACCACTTCGCTCTATTTCATCGTTTTCGGCACGGCGATCGGTTCGCGCATCCAGTCGGTGGACGGGGTCTCCTACGGCTCCTTCATCACGCCGGGGCTGATCATGCTGACACTTCTGACCCAATGCACGGCCAACGGTTCGATCGGCATCTACTTCCCGAAATTCACGGGCACGATCTACGAGATCCTTTCAGCGCCTGTGGCGATGACGGAAATCCTGGTCGGCTATGTTGGGGCGGCGGCGAGCAAGGGGCTGATCATCGGCCTGATCATTCTGGCCACCGCGTCCTTCTTCGTCGATATCCGCATCGCCCATCCCTTCGTCATGGTGCTGTTCCTGGTGCTGACGGCGATCACCTTCAGCCTGTTCGGCTTCATCATCGGGGTGTGGGCGAAGAACTTCGAGCAGTTGAACATCGTGCCGATGCTGGTCGTGCCGCCGCTGACCTTCCTCGGCGGCAGCTTCTACTCGATCGACATGCTGCCGCCCTTCTGGCAGGCGGTGAGCCACCTCAACCCGGTTCTCTATCTGGTCAGCGGTTTCCGCTGGAGCTTTTACGAGATCGCGGACGTCAACCCGATCGTCAGCCTGGCGATGATCGGCGTGTTCCTGGCCTTGTGCCTGTCGGTGCTCGGCTGGATGTTCAAGACGGGGTACAGGCTGAGGAGCTGACGACGTCCACTCGGATTTGCGTCAGATCTTCACCACCTCGTCGCGCCAGAAGACGATCATGTAGCCGCCCGTCTTTGCCGCTTCCGCTGCCCATGCCTGAAGCTGGGGAAGGTAGGGATCATCGCGCCAGACATCCGGAAAATCAGGGTCTGCGAGAACCGTGATCTGCTGGCCCTGGGCGTAGATCATCACATGGGAGCGGGAGGGGTCCCATTCGTTTCCGAGCGCGCCATCCGTCATCCAGCGACAGAGAAAATCACGGCAGACGGAAGGACGTCGACTGTAGATGGAACAGCCCTGTTCGGCGACACAATGGGCGCACCATTCGTCTGCCGGCTTGTCGAAGTGATCGATTTCAGGCAGACGGCAACAGAGCGTGCATGTGCCGCAAGCGCGGCCTTGCGTGGTGTATGAGGCTGACAGCATGGAGGCAGCCATAGCAGCTTTCCGTACCGGCGGAAAAGCCGGCGCCTCGCTACGATGACTGCAATCCGCTGAACGTGCGGATGGTTGGCGGCAAAGCGCCGACGACGGGCGTATGTCCGGGAAAGTTTGGGCCAGCGGTGGCGACAGACGGATTCCTCCTTAATCCCGCCACAGGTCTGGGCTTAGGGCGTGCTGCGCGCGCCAAAGCTGAGGTCCGTCTAAAATGCCGCCGGGCCAGTGGGGAGCCCGACAAATTCCCGCCCTAAAAGAAAGAAACCCTGAGTGCCCGCATCTTCATCGTCTGCACGCGTCGCAAAACGCGTGGTTCTACACTTTCCCGGCTTTGAACAGCTGGACGCGCCGCGCCATCGGGTGCGCTATGAGCGCGCGATGCAGATGACGGCAAAGCTGTGGGGCCTGTCTGCCGAGGTGGGGGCGCTGCGAGAAGACGGACACTGTCCCTATTTCGATATCGAGGCCACCGGCGGTAGGGCCTCCGAGGATGGGGCCTGGCGGACGTCGAGCCGGTTCTTCGTTCTGGACCATGACGGCATCGTCAGTCGTCTGGCGCAGCGGCCGTTGCTGACGCGGTTGGGGCGGGGTTTTCGCAGTGCTGCCGTCGTGGTGCTGGAAGGCGGGGCGTTCGGCTACTTCCGCCACGCCTGGCGTTTCGGCCTGTTCTTCGTCTTTCCGTTTCTGCTCGTCGTGTTGGGGCTCGCGATCAGCCTGGCGCTGGCGGCCTACCCATCGTGGTTGGATCTCCCCGTTTGGCATTATCCGCTCGGCATCGCGCTGGGCGTCGCGTTTTTCCTAAAACTCTTCCTGCCGTTCTCGGAGCGGTATTTTACCCTGCACCTGTTTTCCGACTGGGAGATGGCGGTCGCCGTCGCACGCATGGATGAGGCGTGGATCAGGGAGTGGGTCGAGGCATCGGCCAAGGCAGCAAGGCCGGCATTCGATGAGGATGCCGACGAGTATGTCATCACCTCCCACAGCATGGGATCGAGCATGGCGGTGCATACGATCGGCCTGCTGCTGGAACGGGAGCCGGACCTGTTTGCCGGCAAGCGGGTCACATTCGTCACGCTCGGCGGGGCGATCCTGCAATGCGGGCTGCTGCGCTCCGCCAAGGTGCTTCGGTCGCGTGTCGGGACGATCGCGCGATCAAGGGATCTTTCCTTCGTGGAGGTTCAGTGCCTCACCGACATCATCAGCTTCTACAAATCCTCGGTGACGGCCTTGACCGGCCATGCGAACGTGCCATCGCCACGGCTGATCTTCCTGCGGATCCGCAACATGCTGGAGCCTGAGCGCTACCGCCGGATCAAGCGGGATTTCCTGCGGGTGCATCGGCAGTATGTGCTGGGGTCCGACCGGCGGACGAATTTCGATTTCGGTTTGATGACGGCGGGGCCGTGGCCGGCGACGTTCTTTGCCGATGTCGCGCCGGGGCGCAGTCTCGACGATGCATTGGCCAGCGACTACCGGGCTGTCTGAGGGCGGAGCAAAGAAAAACCGCCCGCAACCTTGTCGGCTGCGGGCGGTTCGATCTGCTTTCGGGGCACATTTCTGGCTGGAGGTCAGTCGCCCCCGCAGATCCCATGCCGGGCTGAGTGCTGGGTTCAGCCGAGCGAGAGCTGGCGGCGTTCGCCGCGGGCGGCCATGACCGAGGCGCCGAGGGCTGCCGCGATGGCGGCGAAGGCGACGACGGCGACGGGGCCCTGGGTTTCGATCAGCAGGCCGCCGAAGATCGCGCCGCTCGAAATGGCGATCTGGAAGGCGGGGATGACCAGCGCGCCGGCGCTTTCGGCTTCATCCGGCGCATGACCGACGACAAAGCTCTGGACGCTGACCGGGAAGGCGCCGAAGGCGAGACCCCAGAGAGCGATCGCTGTTGCCGAAACGACGAGCGAAGCACCACCGACCGCAAGCATGATGGCGGATGCCGCGACAAGGCTGGTAAAGAGCACGATCGACAGGCGCGGGCTGCGCTCGGAGACCATGCCGCCCAGCATGTTGCCGAAGAAGCCGGTGACGCCATAGGCGAGCAGGATGAGCGAGATCGTCTCGACATCGAGATGCGGCACCTGCTCCAGGAAGGGGCGGATATAGGTGAAGCCGGCGAAATGGCCTGCGACGAAGAGCAGTATGGTAAAGAGCGCGGTGCGGATGGCCGGACGGCGCATGACGGCGGCCAGCGTTCCGAGGCCGGCATGGCCGGTCGGCGGCAGGGCCGGCAGGGTGAAGGCCTGGACGGCTAGCGCTATGACGCCGACGGCGGCGGACAGGTAGAAGGCGGCGCGCCAGCCGAGCGTGGCGCCGATCCAGGCACCGAGCGGAGCGGCACAGACGGTTGCAAGCGAAACGCCGGCCATGATGATGGCCATGGCGCGCGGCATCTTTGCCGGCGGGACGAGGCGCATGGCGAGTGCCGCCGACATGGCCCAGAAGCCGCCGAGGCCGATGCCGAGCAGGGCGCGGGCGGCAAGCACGATGTAGATGTTCGTTGCGGTCGCGGCGATCAGGCTGGAGACGATCAGGAGCGTCGTCAGGACCAGAACAATCCAGCGGCGGTCGAAGCTGCGGGTGCCGATGACGACACCGGGGCCGGCGAAGGCGGCCATGACGGCCGTCGTGGTGATCGACTGGCCGGCGATGCCGGTGCTGACGCCGAGATCTGCCGACATGGGCGTCAGCAGGCTGACCGGCAGGAATTCTGCAGTAACGAGACCGAAGACGCCGAGGGTGAGCGAAACGACCGCGCCCCAACGGGAAACTTCCTGTGCGACACCTTGTCCGGTCCGCGTTTCGTCATCAGATGGTAGAGGGCTGCCGTGCATGGGAATCTCCTGATTTGATATTCGTCAGGAATAGGCGTGACGATCTGGCGTTTCCATGCTAGAAACTCCGACATGCTTGACAGATCGTCCAAATTCTCATCCGCAATGCCAGCCGATCCGCTTTCGGAGATGCTGCGGGGCCTGCGACTCGACGGTGTCGAATACGGCCGCTGCCGGCTGGCCGAGCCCTGGGCCACGGCTTTCCCGGCCGAAGATGCCGCGCGCTTCCATTTCATTTCCTCCGGATCGGCGCTTCTAAAGGCGCCATCAGGCGAATGGCTGAGGCTCAATGCGGGCGATGCGGTGATCCTGCCGCGGGGCGATGCGCATGTGATCGCCAGTGGCGAAAACATCGAGCCCCTGCCATTCGGCCGCTACGGCAAGAAGGAAGTCTGCCAGGGCGTGTTCGACATGCAATGCGCCGATGCCCGTTGCGGCACCGTGGCGCTGACGGCATCGATGCGCTTCAACATCGACAAGCTGCATCCGCTGCTACAGATGATGCCCGAGGCGATGCTGACCAGCGATCTCGCCACCAGCGAACCCGCCATTCCGCATCTTCTTGAGGCCATGGCTCGCGAGGTGGATATGGACCGTGTGGGGGCGGGCGGCATTCTGGCGCGTCTGGCGGATGTGCTGACGGCGACGATCATCCGCACCTGGGTAGAACATGGCTGCGGCGATACGAGCGGCTGGATTGCGGCCGTGCGCAACCCGGAGATCGGGCGGGTACTGGCCGCCATCCATCTGGAGCCGGATCGGGACTGGTCCGTTGCCGAACTGGCGCGGCTGATGGGCGCTTCGCGCTCGGGATTTGCCGAGCGCTTCGCCCGTGTCGTCGGCGAGACGCCGGCGCGCTATGTGGCGCGGGTGAGGATGCATCAGGCACGGCTGTGGCTGAAGGACGGGATGCGCGTCGCGACGGTGGCGGAGAAGCTCGGCTATGATGCCGAGGCCTCGTTCAGCCGTGCCTTCAAGCGCATCATCGGCGACCCGCCTAGCCATTTTCGCGGCAAGGGTGATGAGGCTCCGGCTGTGGTCGAATTGATCGCGGCGGAATAGGCGCGCTGTTGCCCGCAGGTGAATGCGCTCAGGTGGCCGCCAGCTGCAGCCGGGCGGTCTGCCATTCCTCCCAGCAGTTTTCCGGATCGATGTCGCGATAGCCACGCGACTCATCCATTCTTCGCGCTACATCCGGAGAGACCGAAATCGCGGGACAATTGTCGCGGATCTCGATCACTTCCCGTTCCGTGAGCGGGCTGCCCTTGGTCTTCTCCATATTGAGAAGGGTCGCAACGAGGCTGGGGATGGGATAGATCACGAGGTCGTTGTTCTCGGTCATGGTGCTCCTGTTACAGGCTCCAGCCTGCCGTTGCGACGTGATCTCGATCCCGGGCCCGGGCCGGGATGTCAGTCCCTCAGTCTCAGCTCATCCGTCTGCATCTGCAGCGAACTCAGCGTCGAGAGAAAGCTCATGCCGAGCAGGCTTTCGTCGAGGCGGCCTTCTTCCGACACCATGGCGCGGACATTGCGGCGGGAAATCGGGCCGATGGCGATTTCGTCGAGCCGCACGGGCGCGGCCATGGCGCGGCCGTTGGCGGTCATGACCGGGATTGTGTAGGCAAGCGCGCCGGTGTCGATGCCGAGCGTTTCGGCGTCATCATAGGACAGGACGACGCTGCTGGCGCCGGTATCGACCAGCATCGGGATCGTCTTGCCGTCGACCGTGACATCGGCCTGGAAGTGGCCGCTGAGCGCCTTCTGGATGATCACTTCATCGCCATCCCTGCTGGTGACGACCACGGCGCGGCCGGGAACGAGGCCGGCGACCATGCGGCCGGCGAACTGCTGGGCGTCGTAGCGGTAGAGATAGCCGGCGACGAAGCCGAGTATGATGACGAGCCAGATGGCGAGATTGCGCAGTGCCTCGCTCATATTGCCGCGGCGGCCGGACAGAATGCCGGCGCCGAGCAAGCCGGCGATCGGGATCAGGTAGATCAGCTGACCGAAATCGCTGTTGTCGATGCCGAAGGTGCGGCCGGGATCGTGGTTGAAGACAAGCAGGGCAAGGCCCGCACCGAGGACGAGAAGGACGAGGGTCAGACCATTCATAGGCCTTGGCGCTCCTTGATCATGCGCTGGCGACGGGTTTCCCGCCGCGGCTTGCGCTCTACGGTTTCCAATCTCGCGGCGAGCGCGTCCATGATCGCGTGGCGCTCGGCATCGGAATAGTCGATCCATCCGGCGATCTCATCGCGCGTGCGGCCGCAGCCGAAGCAGTAGCCGGTCTTCATGTCGATCGAGCAGATTAGGATACAGGGCGAGATCATGGCCAATATATCGACAGTTCAGGCGATGATCGCAAGGGTGGCCAGGAGGGCGATCTCGCAGATTTGTTGGGTCGCGCCGATCGTATCGCCGGTATGGCCGCCAAGTTTTTGCGCACGAAGCCGGTAAAGCCGAAACCGGCGAGTGCGGTGATGACGAGCGCAAGGGCCGCATCGTCGAAGCCGAGATGGGACATGATGAAGACGATGCCGAGGACGGCGCCAGATATGAGCGCGACGTTGCGGGCCGTTTCCTCCGGTGCGCCGGCGGAGGCGGCGACGCCGGTCTCGCGTGCCGAGGGCAGGGCGCTCCAGTGCCAGATCATCACTGCCCGGCTGACGGAGGCTGCCGCGAGCATCGCGACGGCCGCAAGGCTGGTATCGATGCGGGCCAACGCGGCGAGCGAGGCGGCGCGCAGGCCGAAGGAAAGGACGAGTGCGACGACGCCATAGGAGCCGATGCGGCTGTCCTTCATGATCAGAAGCGCGTGATCGCTGTCGCGCCCGCCGCCGAGGCCGTCGGCGGCGTCGGCAAGGCCATCCTCGTGCAGCGCGCCGGTCAGCAGGGTGAGCAGTGTCAGTGCGAGCAGGGTCGCGACCATCGCATCGCCGATCTCGGCTAGGCCGTAGAGGACGAGAGCCGGGATCAGGGCAATCAGCAGGCCGGCGAGAGGAAAGGCCCGCACGACGCGGGAAATAGAGCCGTCATGATCTCGGAAGAACCGGTCCGGCACGGGGATGCGGCTCAGGAATGCGACCGAGCGGGCGAGGTCGGCGATGAAATCCGTCGCGTTTGGCAGTTGTGGCTCCTGGCTTCCCCGATTAAGAAGTGCGCACACAAGCGTGATTTGCCGGCAAACACAAGTGTCAAACACGAGCGCGCCGGCGCCGAGACCAGAGAGACTTTCCATGAGCTTGAGCGGCCTGCCTTTCGACGATTTCCGCAACCTCATCGCCAACCTGCCCGGTCCGGATGCGCGGGCGCTGGTGGATGCCCGTGAGCGCGACGCGCAGCTGACCAAGCCGCCGGGAGCGCTCGGACGGCTGGAAGAGATCGCCTACTGGCTTGCCGCCTGGACGGGCAGGGCACCGGCCGTCAACCGTCCGCTGGTGGCGATCTTTGCGGGCAATCACGGCGTGACGAAGCACGGTATCACTCCGTTCCCCTCGTCCGTGACGCAGCAGATGGTCGAGAATTTTGCAGCCGGTGGTGCGGCGATCAACCAGATCTGCGTGACGCACGATCTGGGCCTCAAGATCTTCGATCTGGCGCTCGATTATCCGACCGGTGACATTGCGACCGAGCCGGCGCTTTCGGAGCGCGATTGTGCCGCGACCATGGCCTTCGGCATGGAGGCGATTGCCGGCGGCACCGATCTTCTCTGCCTCGGCGAGATGGGCATCGGTAACACGACGATCGCCGCGGCAATCAATCTGGCGCTCTATGGCGGCGAGGCGGAAGACTGGGTTGGGCCGGGCACCGGCAGCCACGGTGAGCTGATGGCCCGCAAGGTGGCCGTGGTGAAGCAGGCGGTGGAACTGCACAGGGATCACCTGAACGATCCGCTGGAAATCCTGCGCCGCCTCGGCGGTCGCGAGATCGCGGCGATCGCCGGTGCAATCCTGGCGGCGCGCATGGAGAAGATCCCGGTCCTGCTCGACGGTTATGTCGTGACGGCTGCCGCCTCCATTCTCAAGGCGATGAACCCCTCGGCGATCGACCACTGCCTGATCGGCCATGTCTCCGGCGAGCCGGGGCATCTGAAGGCGATCGAGAAGCTCGGCAAGACGCCGCTTCTGGCGCTCGGCATGCGGCTCGGCGAAGGCACGGGAGCAGCACTCGCCGCCGGCATCGTCAAGGCGGCGGCCGCCTGCCATTCCGGCATGGCGACCTTCGCGCAGGCCGGCGTGACCAACAAGGAAGCTTAAGTCTCGCATGGAAAAGACACCGCTCGACAGCAATATCGAAAAGGCGAGCGGTGTCCGCCGTATCATCGCGGCGACGCGTTACTCACTGCAGGGGCTGGTGCGTCTGTGGCAGGAGGAGGCGTTCCGGCACGAGGTGATCGCCTTTGTCGTGGGGTTGGTGCTGTTTCTCCTCGTCGGCGCCGGCGCGATGGATTACTTCGTCTTCCTGATCCTCATGCTGGTACTTTTTGCGGTGGAGGCGCTGAATACGGCGATCGAGGAACTGGTCGACCGCATCTCGCCTGAGATCTCCACCGTCGGCCGGCACGCGAAGGACCTGGGATCGTTCGCGGTGTTCTGTTTGCTAGCGGCGAACGGGCTGTTTGCGCTATATGTGGTGGTGCGACAGATGGTGGGTTGAAGTTCTTCAACGCCGACGAGACGTGTGGCGAAAACGCAAAATGATGATTTCGTCTTGCGATACACGGTAGTAAATCGCGTAGGGATAAGGTGTCAGGAACAGACGGCGGGTGTTGGGCTTCCTATGGATGGCGCCGGCCTCGGGCTGCTGTCGCAACAACTCAATTATCTTGTAGAACCGCGAAGCGACATGTTGCGCGCCCTGAGGTGAGCGCGCGCCGATATAGGCGATGGCATTGTCAATTTCACGAAGAGCGCTCGGAGTATATCTGAGCCTCACAGTCCGTACTTTGCCCACATCGCGCGGACGTCTTTCTCAGATACCAACTCGCCTCGCTCGACTTCGCGCTCTGCCTCGTCGAGATCGGCTTCCTCTTCAGGCGTCAGGGCGTGGGTGCCTTGTCCCTCGTTGACAAAGGTCAGCATCATGCGCGCAAGCTCGTCCTGCAGATCGGCAGGAAGGTCGCGGGATGCTTCGATGGCCATATCGAGAAGCGTGGTCATGTCCCTACTATGCACCCGAATTGGATGGAACAAAAGAGCCCGCCTAGTCTCAAGCAAAGCTCCTGCGGCGGCGTTCCACCGCGGGCGCATCCGCAAAGGCGGGGACGCTCTGGAGGACGCGGGTGGCGGGGAGGATGGCGATCGCTTCGGTGCCTTCGCGCAGCTTCGAGCGCAAGACGAACTGGCCGTCATGCTTGGCAAGGATCGCCTGGACGATGGGCAGGCCGAGGCCGGTGCCCTGTTCGGCGCTCTTGATCGCTATCGAACCCTGGCCGAAGGCGGAGAGCACGACCGGGATTTCCTCTTCTGGAATGCCGGGACCGTTGTCCTTGATGGCGAGATATTGTCCGCCGCCGGCGGTCCAGCCGACCTTGACGGTGACTTCGCCGCCCTGGCTGGTGAATTTCACCGCGTTGGAGAGAAGGTTGAGCATGACCTGGCGGATCGCCTTTTCATCGGCCCAGACCTGCGGCATTTCCTTCTCGAACTGCGAGCGGATGGTGATGTTCTTGGCGCGCGCACGCAGCTGCACCATGCCGATGCAGTCTTCCGCCACTTCCAGAAGCGACAGGAATCCTCGTTCAGATCGTAGCGGCCCGCCTCGATGCGGGAGAGGTCGAGGATCTCGTTGATGAGGTTGAGGAGGTGCTCACCGGAGCGGTGGATGTCACCGGCATATTCGCGGTAGGTCGGGTTGGGCAGGGGGCCGAGCACCTCGGAGCTCATCACCTCGGAGAAGCCCAGAATGGCGTTGAGTGGCGTGCGCAGCTCATGGGACATGGAGGCGAGGAAGCGGGACTTTGCGAGGTTCGCCTCTTCTGCCCGGCGGCGGGCCTCGTCCGACATGGATTTCGCCACTTCGAGTTCTGCGATGAGATCGTCCTTTTCCGACTGGTAGGCCATCAGCGTCAGATTGGAACGATAAAGGCGGTCGCCGATATAGTGGAAGAAGACGACGGCCGTGGCGCAGATGGCTGTGAGCCCGATATCCAGCAACTGGCGCGTCAGCACGGCGTTGACGAGCAGGGCGAGGATCATCGGCAGAAAACCGATCAGCACGCTCTGGCGCAGCATGAAGCTGCTCATTGCCGTGATGGAAATGGCGAAGAGAAGGGCGGCGCCCTTGTAGAAATAATAGGTGTCTCCGCCGCAGACGGGGCAATTGTAGAGCGCGAAAAGTGCCCAGCCGATGCCCAGCAGCACCTGACCGATCAAAAGCCTCCGGCGCCATTTCGCGCTGTCGGCGGCGGTGATTTCCTTGCGGCTGAATCGTCGGGCGATCAACAGGTTGATCGCATGAAGGCTGAGCATCAAAAGCGCCCAGGCCAGCATGTTGGCGCTCGGGCTGAGGTACATGCCGACGCCGGTGATGAGCGTGATAAAGAGAGGGACGGCCGCAGCTGATTGGAGAACGGCGTTGACATGCTGGGCGAGCATGTCCCGATCAAAGGCGTGATTGCCGTTGGTGCTGAACTGCAGGCGTTCACGGGTCGCGCGGACAGCCTTGGACACCGCCTTGTTGCGGTGGCTGCGCGATCGATCAACGATAATTTTGTCGGTCGAGGTACTGACGCCGCTACTCATGGGTTGTGAACTATTGCCTCGTGTGATTGAGACATTAGGGAGCAATCCTTAAGAAGATGCTGCCGGGAAAGGTTTTGTTTGCCATTTTCCTGAAGTTTCCGTTTTCCATTGAGGCCGGATTGTGACCCGACTACCCAAGATCCTGATGGACGGCGTTTTCCTCGGGGCGTTCTTCATTCTCGCATCGCTGATCATCGCCAAGATCGACCTCGGCCATGAAGTCGAGCTGCAAGGGCCGTTTTATGCAATCGACGGGGACACATTGGCTGCCGGTGTCGAGCGGTTGCGGCTTGTAGGGATCGACGCACCGGAAGCAGACCAGACCTGTGGTGGCGAGGGCAAAAGCCAATGGCGCTGCGGGGATGCGGCGCGAGAAGCGCTTGCCGCCTTTGCGCGTGACCCGGCCACCGAATGTGGCGGCGATGCGCGCGATAGGTTCGGCCGAATTCTCGTACAGTGTCGCCGTGCAACGATCGACGTCAATGCGGAGATGGTGAGCCAGGGCATGGCAGTCGCAGCTGGTGACTACACCGATGAGGAAGGCACAGCGCGCGACGCCGGCAGGGGCATATGGGCCGGCCCGTTCGAAACGCCGAAAGCCTGGCGCGCAAGCCGCGGTCAGCCGGAGGAGCAGGAGAGCGGC
Organism: Terrirhizobium terrae; assembly: GCF_030323265.1. Classification (GTDB taxonomy): domain Bacteria; phylum Pseudomonadota; class Alphaproteobacteria; order Rhizobiales; family Rhizobiaceae; genus Neorhizobium. The sequence continues at coordinate 3,788,219 of NZ_CP104992.1, read as the reverse complement.
GGGTCGATGCTTCCGGCCTGGCTGACGGACCTCTGGTCGTGATCGGCACAGACCCGATCGCGGAGCTCAGCGCATCGATATCGCGCTGCCGCATCTGTCGGGACTGTCCTCAAAGGGGAAGCGGATCGGCTGCCGCACGAGCCGCGGCCGGTCGTGGTGCTGTCGTCTACCGCACGGCTTTTGATCGCCGGGCAGGCGCCGGGGCTTCGGGTGCACGAAAGCGGGCTGCCGTTTAATGACGCATCCGGCAATCGGCTGCGCGACTGGATGGGTGTCTCGCGTGAGGAATTCTATGATGCGAGCCGCATCGCCATCGTGCCGATGGGTTTCTGTTTCCCCGGTTATGATGCCAGGGGCAGCGACCTGCCGCCACGGCGTGAATGCGCACCGGCCTGGCGCGCCCGAGTGATGGCCGCGATGCCGCAGGTCGATACGATCCTCGTCATCGGCCAATATGCGGCGGCATGGCATCTCGGTTCACGGCGCAAGGAAGCGTGACCGAGACGGTCAAAAACTGGCGCGAGTATTTTTTTGTCAATGACGGTCCGCGCATCCTGCCGTTGCCGCATCCGAGCTGGCGCAATACGGCGTGGTTGAAAAACAACCCATGGTTTGAGGCGGATGTGCTGCCTGTCCTAAGGCGGGTTGTGGATAGCTTGATCGGGAGAACGAATTTCGGTTAACTGCTCAAAAATACCTATATAATGGAAAAATCATTTCGAAAGGGCTCTTTCCATGGACCGTCTTGACCGCAAGATCCTGCGCATTCTGCAGGAAGATTCTACCCTCGCAGTTGCGGATCTCGCCAAGAAGGTCGGCCTGTCGACGACACCCTGCTGGCGGCGCATCCAGAAGATGGAAGAGGACGGCGTCATCCGCCGCCGCGTGGCGCTTCTCGATCCGGGCAAGGTCAACACGAAGGTCACGGTTTTCGTCTCGATCCGCACCGCCAGCCATTCGATCGAATGGCTGAAGCGCTTTTCGGAAGTGGTGGTGGAATTCCCTGAAGTGGTTGAATTCTATCGCATGAGCGGCGACGTCGATTACCTTCTGCGCGTCGTCGTGCCGGATATCGCCTCCTATGACGCCTTCTACAAGCGGCTGATCGCCAAGATCGAGATCCGCGACGTCTCGTCCGTCTTCGCCATGGAGCAGATCAAGTACACGACCGAGCTGCCGCTCGACTACATGCTGATCGACAACCAGAAGGCCGGCGACGACTGATCTTCCGATAAACCTCTTTCACAGGGCCGTTATTGTCGATTGCCGCGGATGTGGCGCCTCCTACCTGAGCCCGTGACCCATTGCGCAATCTGCCGGGTCCGAATGCCAGAAGGAGTTTTCATGTCCGCACGATCCCTCATCTCCCTTGCCGCTTTGGCGCCTGTCCTGCTTGGAGGCGTGACCTTAACCGGCCCGGCCTTCGCCCAGGATGCGGCTGCCGAACGGCCGACTTATGGGGCGCGGCTGGAAGGATTCGAATACCCGTTCAAGACCGAGATGTTCAATGTCTCCAGTCAGGGACAGTTGCTGGAGATGGCCTTCATGGACATCGCGGCGGAGAACCCGAACGGGCGCACGGTCGTGCTGTTGCATGGCAAGAATTTCTGTGGCGCCACCTGGGAAGGGCAGATCAAGAGCCTGACCCAGGCGGGATACCGGGTGATCGCGCCCGACCAGATCGGTTTCTGCAAGTCGTCGAAACCTCAGGCCTACCAGTTCAGCTTTCAGCAGCTTGCGGAAAATACCCATGCGCTGCTTGAAGCGCGCGGCATCGAGAAGGCGACGATTGTCGGCCATTCGATGGGTGGCATGCTCGCGACACGCTATGCGCTGATGTATCCCGGTGAGACGGAGAAGCTGGTTCTGGTCAATCCGATCGGGCTTGAGGACTGGAAGGCCAAGGGTGTGCCCTATCAGCCGATCGAGGCTGCCTTCGAGGGCGAGAAGAAGACGACATTCGACAGCATCAAGGCCTATCAGACGAAGTTCTACTACTCGGGCCATTGGAAGCCGGGCTACGACAAGTGGGTGGCGATGGGCGCCGGCATGTATGAAGGCGAGGGCGGTGATCAGGTAGCCTGGGATCAGGCGCTGACTTCCGACATGGTCTTCACCCAGCCGGTGGTCTACGAATTCGGCCAATTGAAAGTGCCGACGTTGCTGTTGATCGGCCTGACCGACAAGACGGCACCCGGCGCCAATCGGGCGAGCCCGGAGATTGCCGGGACGCTCGGCGATTATACGCAGCTCGGCAAGCAGGCGGCAGAGGCCATTCCGGGCGCGAAGCTCGTCGAGTTCGAAGGCCTTGGCCACGCCCCGCAGATCCAGGATCCGGCGCGCTTCGACAAGGCACTGCTGGATGGACTGACGGACGGCTGACGCAGCATCTCACTCGTGGCCTCGGCTGCCGTCGAGGTGAAGAGTGATTGCGGGCGTCAGGGCGAGGCGTTTGCCGGCTCGGAAACGACGATCATGTCTGCGGGATCGGCGACAAGCCGAACGGACGCGCCCTGGACTTCGACCAGATCGTCGAAGCCGGTGAACTTGCTTTGGCTGACGATGAGAACGCGTTCTTCCCCGAGCGACGCGATATATGCCGGGAGATTGGCGGCCGGGTTGTTCGGATCAAAGAAGGTCTCGTCGTGCCGGTATGTGTCTATGCGTCGCCACAGCTTCGGGAAGATCGGCGGAAGGGCCGCGAGATTGCTGTTCCAGGCGAAGCCGGCAGTCGTCGCGTCGGCAGCCCAGACGCCCGCCCCAGCCTGTCTTGCATTCGCGTATACGGTCGCCAGATGCAACCTCAGGTCCGCGTAAAGCGTATCGTAGAACAGCGGATAGGCGTGGCCGCGGTCAAGCTGCGTGGCATTGACGCTGGTCGCAATGTCTTCGGGACCAAGGTGGATCCTCGCCCCATCGGCCTCCTGGGTGTTGCCGGAGAACACAAAGCAGACCGGCCTTCCATGAGGATCTAGCTGGTTGGTGCAGATATACCCTCTGGCCTCGGACTGCGGCGGCGCCACAAGGCCGAGGTTGGACGCCGTCGCGTCACTCGAATAGGGCTGGATGGCTGCCTTTTCCAGGCAATCGATCCCTTCGTAGCGCAATTGTACGCTTCCGTTCCCGGCGTTGATTCCGGGAGCGGAGCCGCGTCGGCGCAGACGGAAAAGCGGTGCGGGATCGTCCGGGATGAACCGGACGGAATCGCCATCAGGCTGGCCCAGCTGTGGTGCAAACCGACCTTTCAGAAGCCAAAAAGGCATGCTGTTCTCCCCCTCAATCGCATAGCGGTGCGCCGATCTTCGCTTGCGTTATGAGGGGATTTTAGCCTTGAGGTTGTGATGGTTTTGCGACGGCTTCCATTCGTATCGGGTTTTGTGGTCGTTCTTTTATTTCCGCTCCAGCCGCGCCAGCAGCGAGGATGTGTCCCAGCGATTGCCGCCCATGGCCTGGACGTCGCCATAGAACTGGTCGACAAGTGCGGTGAGCGGGAGTTTGGCGCCGTTGCGGCGGGCTTCGGTCAGGACGATATCGAGATCCTTGCGCATCCAGTCGACGGCGAAGCCGAAATCGTATTTGCCCTGATCCATCGTCTTGTGGCGGTTTTCCATCTGCCAGGAGCCGGCAGCGCCCTTGGAGATGACGTCGACGACCTTTTCGATATCGAGGCCCGACTGCTTGCCGAAATGGATGGCCTCCGAAAGCCCCTGGACGATGCCGGCGATGCAGATCTGGTTCATCATCTTGGTCAGCTGGCCGGAGCCGACCGGTCCCATCAGGCCGACCATGCGGGCATAGGCGTCGATGATCGGCTTTGCCTTGTCGAAGATTTCCTGATCGCCGCCGCACATGACGGTGAGGACACCGTTTTCGGCGCCAGCCTGACCGCCGGAGACCGGGGCGTCGATGAAGCCTATGCCCTTTTCCTTCGCCGCCGTTTCCAGCTCGCGGGCGACTTCGGCGCTGGCCGTCGTATTGTCGATCAGGATCGCGCCGGATTTCATGCCAGAGAGCACGCCATGCTCGCCAATGGTGACCGAGCGCAGGTCGTCGTCATTGCCCACGCAGGTGAAGACGAAGTCGGCATCCTTGGCGGCCTCCGCCGGGGTGGCACCGGTTTGGCCGCCGAATTTCGCAGCCCAGTCGGCGGCCTTGGCGGCGGTGCGGTTATAGACGGAGACGTCATGGCCGCCTTTTTCCTTGAGATGTCCTGCCATCGGGAACCCCATTACGCCAAGACCGATGAATGCCACTTTCGCCATGCCGAACCTCCATGAATTTCCTGAGCCGTCAGGATTAGAACAAAGCGTGGCCGGCGCAAAGCGTCAAAAGGGCAAAAATGATTTTCTGCGGCGCAGCATGTTTTGTCTGTTTAGCAGTTTTGCATTCCGATCCTGGAGAAATGGAGAAATGAAATCTCATTGAAGGGTTGTTTTTTGAAATGACGGAATGTCGACCAAGTCGATAGAGTATGGGAGCCTTTTCTTCATCGAAAGGATCGCCGCCATGAGGGACATGGACGGGCACGACGATCCGGGGAGAGGAAAGGGACGCTTCCATGGTTACGCGCAGACAGACATTGGGGCTTATCGGGGCGGCGGCTGCTGCGACGGTTCTGCCGATCGGGGGCAAGGCACGGGCTGCGGCAAAGGAGCTGCGCATCGGCTGGCAGAAGAACGGCGTGCTGGCACTTGCCAAGAGCCAGGGCGCGCTCGAAAAGCGCTTCGCCGATCGCGGCATCACGGTGACATGGTCGGAATTCACCTCCGGCCCGCCGCTGCTCGAGGCGCTGGGCGCCGGGGCGCTCGATTTCGGCCCGACCGGCGATGTGCCGCCTTTGTTTGCCCAGGCGGCGCGGGGCAACCTGTTTTATGTCGGCACCTATCGCGGCAGCTCTGAAGGCTCGGCCATTCTGGTGCACAAGGATAGCCCGATCCAGTCGATCGAGGATCTGAAGGGCAAGCGGCTTGCCTTCAAGCGCGGATCGAGCGCGCATAACGTGGCGGTGAAGGTTCTGCGCAAGGGCGGACTGGCACCAACGGATGTGACGCAGCTCGACCTTGCTCCGCCGGATGCCGCCGCCGCCTTCAAGAACGGCTCGATCGACGCCTGGTCGATCTGGGATCCCTATACGGCAATTGCCGAGGCGGACCCGAACACGCGGGTGCTGACGACGGCGGAAGGCGTTGTCGATAGCTGGAGCTATTTCCTCGGCAATGGCGATTTCGCGGCCGAGAACGGCGACCTGATCGTCGAGGTGATCGACGAACTGAAGAAGGTGGGTGGCGCGGCGCAATCCAATTTCGAAGAGACGGTGAAGGCGATCGCCTCGATCACCGGCGTGCCGGAAAAGGTGACCAACGTCGTACTCTCCCGTCGCGGAGCCGATCTTGGCGCCGTGTCGACCGTGCCGGATGCGGCGGTCCAGTACCAGCAGGCGCTGGCGGACGAGTTCTACGAGCTCAAGATCATCCCTCGCAAACTCGACATCAGCGACATCGTCTGGCGGCCGAAGGCGAGCTGAGCGGCAAGCCGCGCGACGCTCTCGATACTCTATAGCGATCAAGGATTTTTCGAATGACCGATACGTCAAAACCCATCGATTTTCTCTGGTTCATCCCGACGGCCGGCGACGGCTCTTATCTCGGTGGCAGCGAACTGAACCGCCCACCCGAGCACCGCTACCTGCGCGAACTGGCGCAGGCGGTGGATCGCCTCGGATATACCGGCGTGCTTCTGCCGACCGGGGTTTCCTGCGAGGAGTCCTTCGTCACCGCGGCGGCACTTGCGCCCTTTACCGAAAAGCTGAAATTCCTGGTGGCGATCCGTCCGGGCACGGCGGCACCCGCCTATTACGCTCGGCTGGCGGCAGCACTCGACCGGGTATCGAACGGCAGGCTGCTGCTCAATATCGTGGTCGGCGGCAATCCGTCCGAACTCGCAGGCGACGGCATCTTCCTTGAGCATGACGAGCGCTACACCCATGCGGAAGAGTTCTTCCAGGTGTTCGAGGATCTGGTGACGACCGGTCATGCCGATCTCGATGGCAAGCATATCAAGGCGAAGAATGCCAAGCTTGGGTTTCCCACCATCCAACAGCCGCGGCCACCGCTCTATTTCGGCGGGTCGTCGGATGCTGGCATCGAATTTTTCGCCGGGCGGGGCGACAAGTATCTCACCTGGGGCGAGCCGCCGGAACAGGTGGAGCAGAAGATCAAGGCCGTGCGCGCCGCCGCCGAAAAGCGGGGCAGGAGGTTTCCTTCGGCATCCGCCTGCACTTCATCGTGCGCGAGACGGATGAGGAGGCGTGGGAAGCGGCCGATCGGCTGATCTCTAAACTGTCCGATGAGACGATCGCCAAGGCGCAGGCGCATTTCGCCAGGGATTCCGACAGCGTCGGCCAGCGGCGCATGGCGGCACTGCACAACGGGCGACGCGACAAGCTGGAAGTCTCACCTAACCTCTGGGCCGGGATCGGACTGGTGCGCTCCGGCGCGGGTACCGCTCTGGTCGGCTCGCCCAAGACGGTGGCGGCGCGGCTTCGCGAATACCAGGCGCTCGGCATCGAGACGGTGATCGGCTCGGGTTATCCGCATCTGGAAGAAGCCTACCGGGTGGCGGAGCTGCTGTTCCCGGAACTTGGGCTTACGCGCGAGGAACAGCGGGCGGGTTTCGGCAACGAATTCGCCAGCGAGAAACCGGTCTTCGGCGGCGGCGGCCACGCCACCATCCGCGCCGTCGCGGCATCCTGATCAACCGGGGACAAGAAAACAGATGACGACAGTCGACACGTTTTCGGAAGGCCGGCAGATCCGGCGCATCAGAGACGACAGCCCGTCCGCGACGGGCAAGAGCACACCCTCCCAGGGCTGCGGCGGAGAAAGGTGCGCGGGTGGTTCCTCGCCCGCGTGCCTTCTCCAAGGCCGGGAGCGGGAGCGCATGGCTGCCTTATCTTCTGCCGGTGACACTGGTCGTGCTCTGGCAGGTCGGTTCCTCGGCCGGGATCATTTCCGACCGGATCATGCCTTCGCCGGTTGCCGTAGTGGCGGCATTCTGGGAGCGGCTGCTGTCGGGCGAATTGGCGCGTGATGTCGGTGTCAGTGGCGCCCGCGCGGTGAGCGGGCTTTTGATCGGCGGTTCGATCGGCTTCCTGCTCGGCATCGCCAATGGCGTGTCGAAACTCTCCGAGCAGTTGACGGACACGACGCTGCAGATGCTGCGCACCATTCCGCATCTGGCGATGATCCCGCTGGTCATTCTCTGGTTCGGGATCGGTGAGGAGGCGAAGCTATTTCTGACCTCGCTCGGCGTGCTCTTCCCGATCTATCTCAACACCTATCATGGGGTTCGCAATGTCGACCGCGATCTGGTCGAGATGGGGCGGATCTACGGGATGAGCAGCTGGTCGCTGTTCCGCAAGGTGATCTTTCCCGGCGCGCTGCCGTCGATCTTCGTCGGCTTGCGTTATGCGCTCGGCATCATGTGGCTGACGCTGATCGTGTCGGAATCCATCGCCGCCAATTCCGGCATCGGCTACATGGCCAATACCGCCCGCGAATTCATGATGACCGATGTCGTGGTGCTGGCACTGGTCATCTACGCAGCTCTCGGCAAGCTTGCCGATGTGATCGCCCGCACGCTGGAACGCCGGGCGCTCGCCTGGAACGCGGCCTATCAGGGATGAGGAGAGAAGACATGCCGATCGGACCCTACCAATCGCCGCTCGCCTTCGTTTCTGACGGGGAGCTGGAACGTCACCATGTCGAGCCACTGCCGGTGCCACACGAGGCCGCAGGGCCACAGCCGGCTGGCCTCAGGCTGCGCGGCATCGAAAAACGCTTCGGCGACAATCATGTGCTGAAGGGCATCGATCTCGACGTGCCGGTCGGGCAGTTCGTCGCGATCGTCGGAAAGAGCGGCTGCGGCAAGAGCACGCTTCTGCGGCTGCTTGTCGGACTGGACGAGCCGACCGGCGGCGAGATTTCCTTCCATGGAGATGATGGGGCAACAGCAGAGCCGAATGCCCGCATCGTCTTCCAGGAGCCTCGGCTTCTGCCGTGGTTCTCGGTGGCGGACAATGTCGCCGTCGGCCTCGGCGACGGCGTGCCGAAGGAGACGGGCAGGCGCGAGGCGGAACGGGCGCTCGCCGCCGTGCAGCTTGCCGAGAAGGCGTGCGACTGGCCGTCGAAACTCTCGGGCGGGCAAAGGCAGCGCGTGGCGCTGGCCAGAGCTCTGGTCAGCCGTCCGGGGCTGCTGGCGCTCGACGAACCGCTCGGGGCGCTCGATGCGCTGACGCGGATCGGCATGCAGGAACTCGTCGCGCAGGTCTGGCGCGAGCTCGGGTTCACGGCGGTGCTGGTGACCCACGACGTTTCCGAAGCCGTGTTTCTGGCCGACAGGGTGATCGTGCTCGACGAGGGTCGGGTCAGCCTCGATCTCGATATCCCGCAGACGGGCGAGAGGCGGCATGGCGATCCCGTGTTGGCGGAGATTGAGGGACGGTTGCTGGATCGGATCTTGGGGCGGGGGTAAACGCTCCGCACTCGCGGGCGTCTTCCTCGGGCTTGTCCCGAGGATCCAAACACGTCGCGTAGGCTGCAACGATGGTAGATGCTCGGGGCAAGCCCGAGCCTCACGTTGGTGACGCGGCGGGTGGCGAATCAGAACGGCTTGATTACCGCCAGAGCCACGACCAGCACGAGACAGATCAGGATGATCGGCATGCCGCGGCGCACGAAAGCGTTCGGGTCGAGCTTGGGGTCGGCCGCCATCTTGCGCATCGCTGCCTGCTGCATGCCGTGGAGCGCGGAGAGGAGGACGACGAGCAGCAGCTTGGCGTGCAGCCAGCCTTCCGAGAAGCCAATATAGCCTATTGCCAGCCAGAGGCCGAAGATCCAGGCGCCGGCAAGGGCAGCCGTCGTGACGGTGCGGTCGTATTTCCGCAAGGCTTCGATGACGCCGACGCGGATCGGCGCCGGCACCATGGAAATGACGAAGGCGTTGATCAGCATGCCGCCGATCAGCAGGAAGTCGGACAGGATGTGCAGGGCCTTGATGACGAAATATAGCATGGGTCAGTCACTCCAAATGAGAGACTCGGTATAGCCGAGTTCATGTAAATCCTGGCGACGAAGCGCCTGCTCTGCCGGGTCGGCGGGAAAGAATTCGTCGAGCTGTGGCGGTGCTACACGGGTGCCCGAGAGCATCCCATGGACCTGGCCACGATGATGGATCTGGTGCTGGAAGAGATGCAGCAGGATGCGGTCGGCGGGCTCCACCTGAACATGGGTGTCGCGCGGGATGCGGACCTCGGCGCCCAGGGTTTTAGCGGTCAGGCTTCGACAGTGGTCGATGAGGCGGCGGTCGGCGGCGCGCTGCTCTCGGTCGAGATCGGCGAAGTCGGGAAATGGGATTTCGGGCTCGAAGGCGGAGGCGCCGGGACAGTGGCCTTCCAGTGCGCCGATATAGAGCCAGTCCACCGTCAGGATGTGGTTCAGCGTGTGGATGATGGAGGGGAAGAAGCTGGTGCGGGGCGCGGAGAGTTCTTCGGCTGAGAGTTTTGCGCAGGCTTTCAGGAGGCGGTGGTTGGACCAGGCGTTGTTATAGGCCTGGGCGAGGATGTAGCGCTGTGGTGTCACGGGCGTCTCCCGATAGTTTCCCCGCCCTTGGGGGAGATGTCGCCGAAGGTGACAGAGGGGGACAGTTCCGGTGCTGCACCCGGCACGATAGGGAGAATATGGAGCTGCCACCCCCTCTGCCCTGCCGGGCATCTCCCCCACAAGGGGGAGATCGGAGCGCTGCGCCGCCTCAGTCACCATGGCCGATTTCTCCGCTGATCCGACGAAGAAACTAGCCTTTCAACTTCGCGATGACCAGATGGCCGGGGCTCGGCTCTCCGTCCTGCATGCGCACGTTGATCTCAGTCATTTCGACGAGTTCGAAGCCGGTATCTGCGAGGCGGGTGCGGATGTAGGCGGGGGAATGCAGGAAGCGCTGGTGCGGGCCGACCGTGTAGGTGCGCGCGTCGCCATCGGGCAGGGCTTCGGAGGAAAAGATGAAGAGGCCGCCGGGGAGCATGTTTTCGGCTGCGCCGAAGAAGAGCGGTTCCAGCGCGCCGAGATAGGGCAGGACGTCGGTGGCGGTGACGAGATCGAAGGCGTCGTCGTCATTGTCCTCGAGAAAGTCCTCGACTTCGGCGACATAGAGCGTCTCGTAGAGTTCCTTCTCATGGGCGATCTCGACCATGTTTTCGGAAATGTCCATGCCGGTCATGTCGTCGACCATGTCGCGCAAGGCGCCGCCGGTGAGGCCCGTGCCGCAGCCGAGGTCGAGCATGCGCTTGAACGGGCCGAGCTTCAGGTCCTGCAGGCGCTGGCGCACCATGACGGGTACGGCATAGCCGAGCTGTTCGACGAGGATATCCTCGAAACCTTCGGCATGCTGGTCGAACAGGGTCTCGACATAGGCGTCGGGCGCCTTGGGCGGGGCTTCGCCGCGGCCCATGGAGGCGATGCGGACGGCGGCACCACCATGATCCTCGGGGTCGATTTCGAGCACCTGACGGTAAGCCTCGACGGCGGCGTCGATGTCGCCGGCCTTTTCCAGCTCCAGCGCGCGGTTATAGGCTTCCGCCAATGCTTCTTCGTCGATCTTCGCCATAGCCGTATTCCCTGTTGTCGCGAGCGCTTTAAGCGTCACGGCGCCGTTTGGCAATCGCGACTTGGCAATCCGACGAGCGGGATGCGGCGTTTCAGTGCAGGATGATCTCGCCGTTGACGGCGCGCCACTCACTGGCGGAGATCAGCTTGCGGTGGACGTAGCGGACGGAATGCAGCGGGCCATCCAGCTTCTCCTGCCAGAATTTCAGAAAGCCGTTCATCTCGGGAAAATTCGGGGCGAGATCGTAGTCCTGCCAGACATAGCTCTGCAGCAGGTGAGGGTGATCCGGCAGGTGGTAGAAAATCTGGGCGGTGGTGAGGCCGTAGCCTCTCAGCATCATTTCGAGTTCCGACATTTGCTGTTCCCTTCTTTTTCGACGCATCGGGTGCGCCGTAAAGGAAATGGAAACATGGCATGCTTAACGGAAGCTTGCCTGGAAGCGGTTGCCGCGCGAAATTGATACGATATTTCAGGTGGTTAGCAGCGTTCTCGATTGAGTGCTGCTAACGCACCAGATGGCGGGTGAGGCGGCGTTCGATGAAGGCCCAGAGGTGGCGGAGCGCTTCGACCATGGAGAGGTAGAAGATCGCTGCCCAGAGATAGGTCTGGTAATCGAAGGTGCGCGAGAAGGCGTAGCGCGTCTCGCCCATCAGGTCGTAGACCGTGACGATGGCGACGACGGCCGAGCCCTTGATCATCAGGATGATCTCGTTCCCATAGGGGCGTAGTGCGACGATCAGTGCCTGGGGCAGGATGACCTTCAGGAAGGTGACGCGTTTCGACAGACCGAGGGCGGCCGCCCCTCATGCTGGCCGCGCGGAACACTCTCGATCGCGCCGCGCAGGATTTCCGCCTGATAGGCGGCGGTGTTGATGGTCAGCGAGAAGAGGCCGCAATACCAGGCCTCGCGGAAGAACCACCAGAGGCCGATGGCTTCCAGCTGCGGTCGGAAACTACCGAGCCCGTAATAGATCAGGAAGAGCTGGGCGAGCAGCGGCGTCGAGCGGAAGATATAGACATAGGCATAGGCGATCGCGTTCAGGACGCGGTTCTTCGCCATGCGGGCAAAGGCGATCGGCAGCGACAGGATCGCGCCGAGGACGATCGAGATGCCGACCAGCGAGATGGTCGTCCAGAGGCCGTTCAGATAGCGCGGCCCGTAACGCTCGAACTTGGCCGGATCCCAACCTTCGATGACCATGCTGAGCAGGCCCATGGCGAGGATCGCCCAGAGCACCAGCACAATCATGCCGACGACCTTTGCGGCGGTCAGCGGCCGTTCGAGGACGGCTGGGGCCGGTTGCGGCGGAATGAGTTCGTTGATCACGCTCATCGGGCGACCTCCGAGCGCTTGGCCCAGCGTTCGATGAAGCCGAGGCCGAAGAGGAGATCATCGCCAGGATGAGATAGAGCAGGCAGGCGATGAAGTAGAAGAAGAAGGCTTCCTTGCTGACGCGCGCGGCAATGCCGGTCTGGCGGACGATATCGGCAAGGCCGATGACCGAGACATAGGACGTGTCCTTCAGGAGGATCAGCCAGAGATTGGTGAGACCGGGCAGCGCGATGCGGATGAGCTGCGGCAGGATGATGAGAAACATCGTGCGCCAGCGGCGCAGGCCCAGCGCATCGCCCGCCTCATACTGGCCGCGCGGGATTGCACGGAAGGCCGACAGAAGCACTTCCGAGGAATAGGACGAGAAGACGACCGCGAGCGCCACGAGACCGGCGACGAAGGCGTTGATCTCGATGCGCCCTTCATAACCGAAGGTGGCGGCGACCGACTGGATCAGCATCTGGGCGCCGTAATAGACGATGAACAGCGTCAGGAGTTCCGGCAGGCCACGGAAGATCGTCGTGTAGATGCCGGCGGCGAGCCTCAGGAGCTTTTCCTCGGACTGGGCGGCGAGCGCGATCAGGAAGCCGATGGCGAGGCCGACCGGCAGCGTCGCGATGGCCAGCGATATTGTGACCTTGACGCCGAAGGCGATTTCATCGCCCCAGCCCGCATCGCCGCAGGCGACCAGCGAATTGCCGGCCAGCCAGGTGAACAGGCCTACGGGACCACAGAACGGGTCAAGGGTGTCGAAGAGGGCGGAAAGCCATCCGCTCATAGGATCATGTTCCGGTTCATATTCCCCTGCGGCTTATGCCGTGCCGCTTTCGAAATCCAATTAAAAAGGAAAATTACCTGAGGACAAGGGGTTCACAAAAATGAAAACGGCGGAAGGACGAACCTTCCGCCGCTTTTTCACGACAAAATCGGGTTATTCGCCGCCGTAGACGTCGAAGTCGAAATACTTGTCCTGGATCTTCTTGTATTCGCCGCTGGCACGGATCGCAGCGATGGCGGCGGTGAACTTGTCGGCGAGCGCCTGTTCGTCCTTGCGGACCGCGACGCCTGCGCCTTCGCCGTTGATCTCCGGATCGACCGGCAGCGGAGCGAGAATCTTGCAGCAGGAGCCGGCATCGGACTTGACCCATTCGGTCAGCACGACGATGTCGTCGACCACGCCGTCGATGCGGCCGTTGGTGAGGTCGAGCTTGTATTCGTCAGCCGTCGGATAGAGCTTCTCGTCGGAATCGGGGAAGTGCTTCTCGACATAGTTGGCGTGGCTGGTGGAGCCCTGGGCGCCGAGCGCCTTGCCCTTCAGGGATTCAGCGGAGGCGTCCTTCAGGTCGGAATCCTTCGGCACGGCGATCGCCGGCGGAGTGTTGTAATACTTCTTGGAGAAGGTGACCTGTTCCTGGCGCTCCGGCGTGATCGACATGGAGGCTATGATCGCGTCGAACTTCTTGGACTGGAGGGCCGGGATGATACCGTCCCAGTCATTGGTGACGAAGGTGCACTCGACCTTCATCTCGGTGCAGAGCGCCTTGGCGATGTCGATGTCGAAACCGGTGAGGTTACCGTTGGATTCCAGAACGTTGAAGGGCGGGTAGGCGCCTTCCGTACCGATCACCAGCTTTTCCTGTGCCGAGGCGGCGCCTGCGAAAGCGAAAGTGCAGCAACCGAGGCTGCTGCAAACAAACGGGCGGAGATGTTCATGATGGTCCTCTCTGTTGGCTACCCGGCAGCGTTTTCCTGCTTTTTCGCAGCCGGGGCAGGGCGCGGTGGCCCTTGCGTTTTATAGATACCGGCGCCGGAGAAATTGCAACGGCATTTTCAACGGCAACCAAGGGCTTCACAGCTCCTTGATACCCACGCTTATGGTGCACTGCAACTCGGTCACGATGAACGGGCTGTTCAAAGCCGGTTCAGACTTTGGTCCAGATCATAGGGACCTTTGCTGCCCGGCCCGGCTGGAACCAATCTGGAACACAAGCAGTTGAGCCGCCGCGAAAGCCCGCCCGCAGAGGCGCCCGCAAGGGCAAAGGCTATGCGAACCAAGGGACGAAAACCCAAGAGAAGGAATTCGTGATGTCGATCAAACAGAGATTGTTCGCCAGCGTGGCGGCCCCGGTCCTGTCGCTGCCGCTGCTGATGCAGCCGGCCTATGCGATACCGCCGGGTATCGGGAGCGATCCGTCACTTGCAAAACCGGGCGTGATACGCGTGCAGCAGGAGATCATTCCGGAAGAGGGCAAGCAGCCGCAGGAGCCGCAAGCCGAGCAGCCCCAGGCCGAGCAACCGCAGCCGGAGCAATCGCAGGAGCAGCCTGCCCAGCGAGAGCAGCAGGCTGAACAGCCGCAGGAACAGCCTGCTCAGCGGGAACAGCAGAACGCCGAGGAGCCGGAGGGCGAGCGTCCTCAGCGCCGTGAACAACGGGCGCAGGAACAGGAAGGCGCAGAGCCGTCGCAGCGACGCGAGGAACAGGCCGAACAGCCGCAGGAGCAGCCGCCCCAGCGCGAACAGCGGGCCCAGGAAGAAGGTGGTGAAAAGCCGCAGCGTCGCCAGCAACAGGCGGAGCAGCCTGCGGCTGCGGAAGAACCCGCCGAGCAGAAGGCCGACCAGGCTCCTGAGCCAAAGGCGGGAGAGACAAATCAGTCCGAACCGAGCCAGGCTGAGACAAAGCCGGCAGAACCGGCTCCGGCCGAACCGGCACAGCGTCAGGCAGAGGAGCCGAAACCCGAGCGTCAGCAGAATGCCGAGCAGCCGGCTGCGACCGAACAGCAACAGAGAAACGCCGAGCAGCCGCAGGGCGAGCGCCCGCGTCGTGCCCAGCAGGCTGAGCAGGGCCGGGAGGGCGAGCGTCCGCGTCGCGGACAGCAGGCAAAGGACGGCCAGCCCGCAGTTGGCGAAGCGGCACCCGATCAGGCGACAAGCGGTGGCGAGCGCAGAGAGCAGCCCGCAGCGCAGCAACAGGCTGAACAGCCAGCAACGCTGCCCGTCGAAAATGGTGCGGCCGTGCTCGACAGCGCCAAGGAACAGCGTCCTGCCGCCGCGCCGGGTGCTGCCGAGGCTCCACGTGCCCCCGGCGCACGCCCGAGCGGCGATGCAGCGGGCCAGGCTCCGGGCCAGCCAGCCGCCCCCAGCAGGCGCAGCAGCCTGCCGCCCCGCCGCCGCGCACGGATGCCGACGCGCAGGCCAATGAACGGATCACCCGCGAACAGCGCGAGCAATGGCGCAACCAGCGCCGCGAACTGGTCGAAGAGCGCGGCGAGCGCATGGATGGCCGGCCTGAGTTCCAGCGCCCGCGTGGCTGGGACGTGCTCGGCGCGATCGCCGGTGGCGATCGTGAACAGGGCCGGAACCAGAGAAGAGATCGTGATCGCGACCGGGACCGCGATGACGGGCGCGTCATCATCTCGATCGATAACCAGACCATCGTCCGTCACGACGACAGCCGGCGATTCTATGAGGATGGCCGCGGGCCAGAATACGAGCGTCTGGGCGATGGCCGCTATCGTGAGGTGGTGGAACGCTCGGACGGCACGCGCGTCGTGACGATCCGCAACCGCTACGGCGAGGTGGTGCAGCGTTCGCGTATCATCCGCGGCGGCGAGGAATACGTGCTCTATTATGCGCCGGAGCTGCTGGAGGATCGCGACGAGAACTACACATGGCGTGACCCGGGCGAGGACCTGCCGCCCATGCGTCTCGGCGTGCCGATCGACGACTATATCATCGACACGTCGAGCGAGCCGGATCGCGATTACTACGAGTTCCTGGAGCAGCCGCCGGTGGAGAGGGTCGAGCGACCCTATTCGCTCGACGAAGTCCGCTACTCGGCGCGTATCCGCGACAAGGTTCCGCGTATCGACCTCGATACGGTTACCTTCGCGACCGGTAGCGCCGAAATCCCGATGAACCAGGCAAGCTCGCTGCGCAAGGTGGCGGATGCGATCAACAAGGTGCTGGAAAAGGATCCGTCCGAGACCTTCCTGATCGAAGGCCATACCGATGCCGTGGGTTCGGACGACAGCAATCTGGTGCTCTCCGACCGTCGCGCGGAATCGGTCGCCGTCGTGCTGTCGGATGCGTTCGGCATTCCGCCGGAGAACATGACGACCCAGGGCTATGGCGAGCGCTATTTGAAGGTCAATACCGAGGCGGCCAACCAGGAAAACCGCCGCGTCACCATCCGGCGCATCACGCCGCTGGTGAAGCCGGTGGCTTCCAACCAGTAAGCGACGTCAAATCTGCAGATAAGGAAGCCGCCGGCCGCAAGGCCGGCGGCTTTCAGCGTTTGGGGAGGCCGGTTGTCTCGACGATGAAATCGGCGATGGAAGCCGTGTCGTCGAGGTGGAAGACCGGCAGGGCGCTGTCTTCAACCGCATGGTCAGCGGCGATCGCGACGATATGCGGATCGTTCGGAGCCAATGGTTCGCGGCTTTTGGATTCCAGACGGCGGAGTTCGATCTTCGGGATGGCCTCGCGCTTGTAGCCTTCGACGATAACGAGATCGCAGGGGATATCCGCGCAAGGATTTCGGCGAGCGTCGGTTCGGCCGCACCGCGCAATTCGTGCATGATGGCGAAGCGCGTGCCCGAGACGATCGTCACTTCCTCGGCGCCGGCTTCCCGGTGGCGGAAGGAATCGGCGCCCGGCTTGTCGATGTCGAAGTCATGATGGGCGTGCTTGATCGTCGACACGCGGTAGCCACGGGCAGTGAGTTCCGTCACCAGCCGGACGGTCAGGCCGGTCTTGCCGGAATTCTTCCAGCCGGAAATGCCGAAGACGGCCTGCGTCATTACAGGACCTCGGAGAACAGGTTTGCACGCGCAAGGTCTTCCGGCGTGTTGATGTTGAGGAAGGGATCGAGCGTGCCATGGGCGGTCTCGACCGGAGCAAAATCGACGGTCACCGTAGGGTGACGGGAAAGAAATCCGTTGATCCGCCGGTTCTCGTCTGTGGTGAGCCATGCCTCGAGATCGTCGGCGAGTGCGACGGGCCAGAGCGCGAATACCGGATGGTTGCGGCCGAGCGAGGATGCGACGACGATCGTGCGGGCGTCGGGCCTTGTGTCGAAGAGGCGTTCGGTAAGGTGGAGCGGTAAAAGAGGGCTGTCGCAGGGGACGGTGAGGAAATGGCGTGCCTCGGGCTCCGTTTCGCCGAAGTGGCGCATCCCGGTCAGGATGCCTGCAAGCGGGCCGAGTTGGCCGGGCGTCGTATCCGCAAGATAGCGCAAGCCCTCGAAACCCGGCAACGGCGTCGACGCATTGACTGCAACGCTCAAGACCTGCGGCTTCAACCGGCGCAGGACATGGCCGAGCACGGTGTCGCTGCCAAGCGCGAGAAGAGCCTTGTTGCTGCCCATCCGGCTCGACTTGCCGCCGGCGAGAATCAGGCCGGGCGGGGCGGAGGGGCTTGCCATGTGGTTCTCCTCAATGCGCAATCATTCAAACTCGGCTGTTAGCCGAGCTTGGTTAATGTCACAAGATGCGGACGCCTCAAGATCTCACGAAGCGCTTAGCCACTGGCGGGTGGCACGGCGGCGGTCTTGGCCGTATCGATGGCGCGCCGGCTTTCGCGATAGAAGGTGTAGAGGCCCGAACCGATGACGATCGCTGCGCCGATGAGGACGGAAATACCAGGGCGTTCGCCGAAGATGAGCACGCCGATGATCAAGGCCCAGATGAGGCTGGTATAACGGAATGGCGCGACGCAGGAGATCTCGCCTCCGCGCATGGCGATAATGACGGCCTGGTATCCGGCGAAGACTGCAATGGACGTCAAGGCAAGCATCAGCCAGCCGGTCCCGGAGATCGGCTGCCAGCCGCCCATCGGGACGATGAGCGCGAAGCCAACGACCATCACCACGAACGACGTGAAGAGGGTGATCGTCAGTGTCGGCACATCCGACGAAATACGGCGGGTGGTGAGGTCGCGGCAGGCGGTGAAGCAGATGGCCGCGACGGCGAACAGCGCGGCTGGCTGGAAACCTTCCGGGCCCGGACGGAGAATGAGAAGCACACCCAGAAAGCCGACGATAATGGCTGTCCAGCGCCGCCAGCCGACCGGCTCGCGGAAGACGAGGGCGGCGCCAAGGGTGACTGCCAGCGGCAACGACTGCATGATCGAGGCTGCGGCCGCAAATTCGATGCGGGCAAGGGCGGAAAAGAAGGTGAGGGTGGCCCCAAGTTCAAAAGCGGTGCGCAAGAGCACCAGTGGGTTAGCCAGCCATTTCAGCGACAAGCTGACGCCGAGCATTCGGGAGACGGAGAGGACCAGAAGAGTGGTCATGACACCGCGTACGGCCATGATCTGGGCGATGCTCAGATCTTGTGTCAGCAACTTCACCATCGCGTCGTTGCACGCGAAAGCCGCCATCGCGGACGCCATGAAGAGAGCGCCGCGGGTATTGTCCGATAGGGCCATGCTGTTTCCTCCCGAGATCGTCGTCATAAGCGATGGCGGTGACTGCCGCCAGTCGGAAAGCGGCCTTTCGGGTACGGATCGGCGGGCAATAGTCACTGCTCGCCTCTGATGCGCGTGCAATTAACACTTGTTCAACCGAATGTGGTGAAAGGTGCTCAAAAATGCTCTCGCATGAGGTTGGAGCCTAGCCGCTACGCATGGATGACATCCGTGGACTGCTGCGCGCCAATTGCGGGAACGAGCTTGTTTATCGATCGACTTCTTCAAAGCCGTAAAATCGTCACCAAAGTCCTTCTTTTCGTCATTCCGCTCGTGCTGCTGATCGCGGGTGTCGGGCTCGCGGGCTATTACACGGCCCGGACGCTGAACGGCCATATGACGGTGACGCGTGCGACGATCGAGAATATCGGTGATTTCGAGCGGCTGCAGGCGAGCCTGCAGGAGTTTTCCGTGGCGCCGGACGACAAGACGCTTTCCGCATTGAAGGCGGATATCGACAAGCAGGAAAGCGGTGTCGGCACGCTGAAGGGGTTGCTGACATCCGAGGGGGACAGTGCAAGGATCGCACCCGTCCTGGAACTCGCACCGGCCATGCGGGCGCATGTCGACGGGCTGTGGGCAATCAAGACCGCGCGGGACCAAACCGAAAGCCAGATGGATGCCGCAATGGCGGAGATCCAAACGATGGGCACCGCCGTCGAAAAGCAGGTGGGCACGCTGCGCAAGCAGACCGAAGGCAAGGAAAAGTTCGCCAAGGGCATGCTGCTCGAAGCCTTTGCCTACAACGCCATCGCAGGCCGAATCGCCAACCTGCGAGAAGCCATGCGTCGCGCGGAAAGCGACGACAGCGCAATCAATACCGCCAAGCTTTATATCGGCGCGCTCGATGAGGAATTCGCCAAGATCAAGGGCCTGATCTCCGAGAAGGCCGACAAGGCTTTCGTTCCGGCTCGCGAAGCTTCTGCCAATCTCTCCAAGGCGTTGGCGAGTGATGCGCCCGTCACAGAGAAGGGACAGGCAGCCCGCGTCGGTACCAGTGCCTTCATGCGCATCCAGGGCGATCTCGATGCGCTTTCCACCAAGAAGGCGGTGACGGCGGCTGAGCGTTTCGTCGGGTTGGAAGGCGACGTGAATGCGCAGCGCGAGCTTCTGGCGCAGACAGAGGATTCGCTTCGACGGATCGACGAGCTGCAGCTTCTCGTAGAGCGGCTGCGTGGCACGGTAACGGAGAATGCACGTGCGGCGCTTACTGAAAGCACCGCTGCGTTGCGTGCTGTTACGGCACGCGTTTCCGAGCTAGCCAAGAGCAACGTGACGATGGCGGAATTTGCCGGTAGGGCCGAGGTTCATCTAACCGTGCTCGACAATGCTGCTGCAAAGCTGCTCGGCATCGCCGGCGAATGGCAGAAGGCGCGTACTGCGGCAGCAGCAACGCTGACGACCGGGATGGCGGGCCTGAAGGATTTCGTCGCCCAGGCACAGGAAGTGGGCAAGGAAGACAGCGAGCGTTCGGCTTCGCTTTCCGTCGCGGCGATGGTGATCGGTACCGTGCTGGCGATCGCCGGCGGCCTGATGCTGGTCGAGACCCTGCGTGGTCCGCTGCGCCGCGTCACCGAAGTGATGCGCCGGCTGGCCGACGGTGATCTGGAAGTGGCGATCGAAGGCCGCGAGCGTCGTGACGAGATCGGCGACATGGTGCGGTCCGTCACCGTGTTCCGCGACGCCGCGAGGAAAATATCCGCCTGGAACAGGAAGCGGCTGCGGCTCGCGAGCTTTCCAGCGCCGAGGCCGAGCGCCGTGCTTCCGAACGGGCGCGTGTGGCGGCCGAACAGCAGCATGCTCTGACCGCGCTGTCGGGAGTGCTCGGCAGCCTTGCCGAAGGCGATCTTGCCGCCGGCATGGACGAAAACCTGCCGGCCGACTTCATCGAGATGGCCCGGACCTACAACCAGGCCGTCGAGGCTCTCCGGGCGACGCTGCTAGAGGTGCGCTCGGCAGCGCATGAGATCGATGGCGGTACGGCGAACCTCGCCGTTTCCGCCGACGACCTCGCACGCCGCACCGAACAGCAGGCTGCGGCGCTCGAGCAGAGTTCACGGGCGCTGCGTCATCTGAGCGAGGTCGTGCGCAGCACGGCGGGCAGCGCACAGCAGACGTCGCAGTCGGTCAACGAGACCGAAGCGTTTGCCGTGCGCTCGGGCGAGGTGGTCGCCCGTGCGGTCGACGCCATGGGCGAGATCAGCCGGTCGTCCGACAAGATCAGCCAGATCATCGGCGTGATCGACGAGATCGCCTTCCAGACCAACCTCCTAGCGCTGAATGCCGGGGTGGAAGCAGCCCGTGCGGGCGAGGCCGGCCGCGGCTTTGCGGTGGTAGCCCAGGAAGTGCGCGAACTGGCGCAGCGCTGCGCCGGGGCGGCCCGCGAAATCAAGCAGTTGATCTCGGCAAGCTCCACCCAGGTGGAAAGCGGTGTGCATCTGGTCGAACAGACCGGCGAGGCACTGTCGCAGATCATCTCCCATGTCTCGGATGTCCGCAAACTGGTGGCGCAGATCTCTTCCGCCGCGGCGGAACAGTCGACCGGCATTTCCGAAGTCACCCATGCGGTGCAGGAGGTGGAGCTGATCACCCAGCAGAATGCCGCCATGGTGGAGGAGAACAATGCCGAGATCCACGGTCTGCGCAATCGGGTAGAAGCGCTGACGACGAAGATCGAGCGTTTCCGGACTGCCAGCGGCCGCGACGCGGGCATGGGAGAGTACCGGCCGGGCCGGCACAGCAATGCTGCCTGACCGGATCTAGCGGACGTAAAGCGCCAGAACCTCATCAAGGAACCGGCGGCCGGTGGCCGTCAGTTCCGGTTTCAACCATGACGCCGCCATCGGCAACGATGGCGGCGTTGGCGTGACCGGGCGATAGCAGACGCCTGGGCGGGGCTGGCGCGACAGGCCGTGGGTGACGAAACCGATGCCGGTACCGGCCGCGACAAGCCCGGAGAGCGTGGTCATCGGGGTGACTTCCTGCACGACGTGCGGCGTTACGCCTTCCGACTGGAAGAGGGCGATCATCCGGTCATAAATGCTCGGGCCGACGGCGCGCGGTGCGATCAGCATCGGTTCGTCGGCAAGCGCCCTGATCGGTATTTCTTCGAATGCCGCGAGCGGATGGCTTTCGGGCAGAGCCAGTATCAATGGTTCATCGGGCAGGGAGCGGACCATCAGTTCCAGGTGACCGAGCGGTGGATGGAGGATCGCGAGATCGATCGTACCGGTGATCAGTGCCGTTTCCAGCGACGGCGAATTCATTTCGACCAGTTCCACTTCGACATCCGGATGGCGGCGGCGGAAGGCCTGCAGCGCTTCGGGCAGAAGGCCGTAGAAGGCGAGGACGGTGAAGCCAAGACGCAAGCGCCCGACTTCTCCACGGACGGCCCGCAATGCCTGTTCCTTCGCTATACGGGCATTGTCGATTGAGCGGCGTGCCGGTTCGAGAAAGGCCTTGCCGGCGGGAGTGAGGGCGACGCTGCGGCGGTCGCGGACGAAGAGATCGGTACCGATCTCATGCTCCAGGGCACGGATGCGCTGGCTGAGCGAGGGCTGGGTGAGATGCAGGCGCTCGGCCGCGCGGCGGAAATGCAGCTCCTCTGCGACGGCGACGAAGCAGGCCATAGCGCGGATATCCATCTCAGGCTCCTGATGCGATATGCCTATCACGGAATGGAATATTTCGATTGGATCGTGATCAGAGTGATCCCTATCCTTCGTGATGGCAAGGCGACGGCATGCGCGTGAGCACCGTCTACGCCTCTCTGCCCATGGATCGAAGGAGCCGGATCATGATGCCATCACATCTTTTTTCGACGACCGTGCTTGCTGCCTCGCTGGCACTGAGTGTCGTGCCTGGATCGGCGCAATCGCTTGATGCCCTTGCCGGGATTTCGGCGGGTAAGGTGGCGGTGATTTCCGACGGCGACTATGTCGCCCGCACCTATGCGGATGGTGTGCTGGCGCCTGACGAAGCGGGGCACCGCGATATGCTGACGGTGCTGTCCATCGTTGACGGGAAGGTGAGCCGGGAAACGTTGCCTATTTCGAATTCGGTGACGGCTGCGCCGGAAATACTGGAGCTGACGCCGGATGGACAAACGGCCTTCATCACTGAGCGGCTGGGAGAACGGCCGAACGGCGCGACGACCATGAGGGAATTGCCGCCGGGGAACCGGCTGTTTGCTGTCGATCTGTCCGACGGCGCCGATCCTGCGCTTGCCGATACGGCCGAGATCGGCATCCATCCCGAGGATTGGCGGTGAGCCCGGATGGAAACCGCGTGGCCGTCGTCTCCAATACGGCGCAGGAGAGCCTTTTGCAGATCGCCGAGTTCCGCGACGGAAAATTCGGTCCGGTGGCGCGGTTCAATCTGGCCGAACTTGGCGTAACGGGAACGGCTTCGGGGCCGCGCGCGGGCGTGACGGCAACCAATGTCCAGTGGCATCCCTCCGGGCGGTATCTGGCGGCGAATATCAACACGCAGGATCGTGTCGCCTTTTTCGAGGTGGCGGATGGTGACGATGGTCCTGCGCTGAAACTCTGGGGCAATATCGTGGAGACCGGGCGCGATCCGTTCGTCGGGCGATTTACCCCGGACTGGCGCCATTACCTGACTTCCAACTGGGGCCGGGATTTTGCCGCCACGACACTGGATGGGCGCATTCCAGATGCCGCCTCGACCATGAGTGTCATCCGGCTGGCCGATCCGGAGGCGCGGGAGGTCCGGCATGAGCGGCTCGGCAGCGTCGATACCGACATTTCCGCCGAGGGCATGGCGGTGAGCCCGGACGGGCGACTGGTCGCGACCTTCAATATGCGCGGGACGAGCTTTGCGCCGGGTACGCCGCGCTACAGCCGGGAGGCGGGTATTTCGCTGCTTGCCTTCGATCCGAAGACGGGGGCGCTCGAAAAGCTGTCGGACACGTCCTTCGAAGCGGTGCTGCCGGAAGGTGGAACGTTCGATCTTACCGGCGACCATGTGATTGCGACCTCATTCGAGGCGCAGCCGGATGCGGCACCGGGCGTGGGGGCAGGGCTTGCCGTGTTTCGGGTGGTGAAGGATGGAACGCCGAGGCTGGAACCGATCGGGCGCGTGCCGCTGCCGCACGGGGTGCATCACGTTGATGTGGCGCCCTAGGTTTACGATAGGATCCGAGCCATGGGGTTCCTGTGGCATAATCTGCTGGCCCCGAAAGCTGTATTCCGCTAGATCTTGCAACTGACAGGGGCGTCCGGCGAAAGCCGGGCTGAGAAGCACCCTTTGAACCTGAACCAGATCATGCTGGCGGAGGAGTCGTTCGGGTCTTCGCATTCTCATGTGGTGCCCTGCGTCCGCCTCCGTTCGAAAAGGAGGCGCAGATGGAAGTCGATCCAATTCATTCAAGTAACATCGAACCGATCGTAGCACCGGGACAATTGCTTGCGGCAATGCGGGCGAGAAATCCGTTGGTGCAGAACATCACGAATTTCGTCGCGATGAATATCGCCGCCAATGTCATGCTGGCCGTGGGAGCGTCGCCGGCTATGGTGCATGCGGCCGAGGAATCTGCCGAGTTCGCGGCCATCGCTTCGGCGCTGACGATCAATATCGGCACGATCTCGCCGGACTTCCTGGCAGGGATGCGGCAGGCGGCGCGCGCGGCCGGTGATAACGGCAGACCTTGGGTTCTGGATCCGGTGGCGCATTTCGCCACGTCCTATCGCCGTGCGGTTGTTGTCGAAATGCTGGAGCTCAAGCCGACGGTCATTCGCGGTAATGCGTCGGAGATCATTGCGCTGGCCGGCGAACGCGCCGGAGGCCGGGGCGTCGATGCCGGGGATAGCGTTAGCTCCGCGGAGCTTGCTGCGAAGGTCTTGGCGAAACATCATGGATGTGTGGTGGCCGTGACCGGCGAGCGTGATTTCGTGACCGACGGAAAACGCTCGGTGCATGTGGTCGGCGGCTCGGCATGGATGCCGAAGGTGACGGCGCTGGGTTGCTCGTTGACGGGCGTGGTCGGGGCGTTTGTTGCGACAATACCAGACCGGCAGTTCGATGCGACGGTGGCGGCTTTGTCTGTCTTCGCCGCTGCCGGAGAGAAGGCAGGAGAGCGCGCGGACGGGCCGGGCTCGTTTGCCGTGCGCTTCCTCGATGAGTTGGCGAAGCTGACGCCTGCCGAGTTGGATGCGGCAGGACGGGTGGTGCCGGCATGAGGCGCCTCGATCTTTCGCTTTATCTGGTGCTCGATCGCGATCTGTGCGGTTCGTGCGGCATGGTCGAGACGGCGCGGCTGGCTGTTTCCGGCGGCGTGACGATGGTGCAGCTGCGCGACAAGCTCGCGACCACGGAGGAAATGATCGTGATCGGGCGGGCGCTCAAGGAAGTGCTTGCCGGCACCGGCGTGCCGTTGATCGTCAACGACGATGTGGAGGCGGCGGTCGCGATCGGGACGGATGGCATCCATGTTGGTCAGGATGATCTGGAGGCGGCGAGCGTGCGTCGGCGGGTCGGGCCGAACATGATCCTTGGCCTCTCGGTCGAGACCGAGGACCTAGTACGGCGCGTCGATCCAGCCGTGGTGGACTATGTCGGTGTCGGGCCGGTCTTCGCCACGGCGACGAAGCCGGATCACAAGGCGCCGATCGGTTTTGAAGGACTGGCTCGGATCGTGGCTGCTGCGCCAGTGCCTGCGGTTGCGATCGGCGGGGTGAAGGGGAGCATGCCGGCGCCGTGCTCGCGGCCGGGGCGCAAGGCTTGGCGGTGGTGTCCGCGATCTGTGGTCAACCGGACCCGGTGGCGGCCGCAAGATCCATCGCAGGCGAAATCGAAAGGGTGCGCCGATGACGATCCGGAATGTTCTTTCCATCGCCGGTTCCGATCCCTCCGGCGGGGCCGGTATTCAGGCGGACCTCAAGGCATTTTCCGCCCGTGGTACCTACGGGATGGCGGCGCTGACAGCGCTGACCGCCCAGAACACGCGGGGCGTTATCGCCATACAGGCGCTGCCGCCGGATTTCGTCAGGGCCGAGATCGAAGCGGTCTTTGCTGATATCCGCGTCGATGCGGTGAAGATCGGGATGATCGCCAATGCGGAGATTGCCGAGGCCGTGGCCGACGTGCTGGGACCCTATGCCGAGACGATACCGATCGTGCTGGATCCTGTCATGGTCGCCAAGGGTGGTTCACCGCTATTGGCGCCGGATGCCAAGCAGGCAGTCATCGAGCGCCTGCTGCCGCTCGCCAGTCTGGTGACGCCCAACCTCCCGGAGACGGCGGCGCTGCTCGGGGAAGCGGAGGCGGTGACCCGCGAGGAGATGGCGGATCAGGCCAGACGGCTGCTTGAGCGCGGTCCGAAGGCTGTGCTGGTGAAGGGCGGTCATCTCGAAACTGCGGACAGTCCCGATGTGCTGGCGGAGGTTCGTGGGCTCACATGGCTGGAGGGCAAGCGGATCGCGACCAGCAATACCCATGGGACCGGCTGTACATTGTCGAGCGCAATTGCAGCCGAGCTTGCCAAAGGGGCTTCGATGGTTTCGGCCGTGACCACAGCGAAAGCCTATCTCGCAGAGGCCATCGCCGCAGCCGACAAGCTCGATGTCGGAAGCGGCCACGGGCCCGTGCATCACTTCGTTCAATTGTGGGAAAGCGAGGGTATCACCCGCCGGTGACGCTCATGTGGCGTGAGACGGCGGGGCGATTGTTGCGGTCGATGATGAAGTCGTGACCCTTCGGCTTGCGGCCGATCGCCTCGTCTATTGCGGATGACAGGTAATCGTTGCTCTCGGAAGCGCGCAGTGCCGTGCGGAGATCGGCGGCGTCGTTCTGGCCGAGGCACATGTAGAGCGTGCCGGTGCAGGTGAGACGAACGCGGTTGCAGCTCTCGCAGAAATTATGGGTCATCGGCGTGATGAAGCCGAGGCGACCGCCGGTTTCCTTTACCTCGACATAACGCGCCGGGCCGCCGGTCTTGTAGGGGATATCGGACAGGGCGAACTGCTGCTCAAGACCGTCGCGAACCTCAGACAGCGGCAGGTACTGGTCGGTGCGGTCCTCGTCGATCTCGCCCATCGGCATGGTCTCGATGAGAGTCAGGTCCATGCCGCGGCCATGGGCGAAGCGGAGCATGTCGGGGATTTCCAGATCGTTGAAGCCCTTCAGTGCTACGGCATTCAGCTTGATCTTGATCCCGGCCTTCTGGGCGGCGTCGATGCCGTCCATGACCTTGCGGAAATCGCCCCAGCGGGTGATCTGTTTGAATTTCGCCTCATCCAGCGTGTCGAGCGATACGTTGATGCGGCGAACGCCGTTGTCGTAGAGCTCCTGAGCGTAACGGGCAAGCTGCGAACCGTTGGTGGTCAGCGTCAGTTCGTCGAGGTCACCGGCCTCGATATGCTTGCCGAGCTTCTCGACGAGGAACATGATATTCTTGCGCACTAGAGGCTCGCCGCCGGTGAGGCGCAGCTTGCGCACGCCCTTGGCGATAAAGGCCGAACAGAGCCGGTCAAGTTCTTCGAGCGTCAAAAGGTCCTTCTTCGGCAGGAAGGTCATGTTTTCCGCCATGCAATAGGTGCAGCGGAAATCGCAGCGATCCGTCACCGAGACGCGCAGATAGGTCACCGCCCGGCCGAACGGATCGATCATCGGCCCCGGCATGGCTGCCAGCGGCTTTACAATGTCGATAGGTCCGGCAATCGTATTCACGGGGCAGTCTCCCTCATGGGCGCAAGTTGGGAATTCCGGGCGGCAGCGTCAAGGCCTGGGCCGCCGATCGGCGCAGTCCAAAACAGGTTGCAGCAGAAACGTCAAACCCATAATGCTCCGATATCATTTATAAAGCGAGACATGACGATGACCGATACCTGGCCGACGGAACTCAGGGTCTCCAAGGACCGGCATACCCTGACGGTGACATTTTCCGACGATTTCGCGGCTGCCATCCCGGCGGAGACGATGCGCGTTCTCTCGCCATCCGCAGAGGTTCAGGGGCATGGACCGGGCCAGAAGGTGACCGTTCCAGGCAAGCGTAACGTCGGCATCAAGGCCGTGGCGCCGGCCGGCAACTACGCGGTGCGCGTCGCCTTCGACGACGGCCATGACAGCGGAATCTTCACCTGGTCATATCTTCGCGAGCTTGGCGAAAAAGGCACCGATATGTTCGCCGAATACGAGCGCGAGCTTGCCGAGAAGGGCTTGAGTCGCGATGGTGTCACAAGAACGAGATAGGTGGCAGCGCCGATAATCGGCGTGGGCGATAACTGGGTTAAACAGACGAGAGGGTAGACGGGGTGGCGGCAGAAGCAGGTGGAAGCGAACTGGTCCAGGTAGTGGCCTTGCTGGGGGCAGGCGTCATTGCCGCGCCATTGTTCAAGCGGATCGGGCTCGGATCGGTTCTCGGCTATCTGGCCGCGGGCCTAGCGATCGGGCCGTTCGGGCTGAAGCTCGTGTCAGACCCGCAGGCAATTTTGCATATCGCCGAACTCGGCGTCGTCATGTTCCTCTTCATCATCGGGCTGGAAATGCAGCCTTCGCGGCTGTGGAACATGCGCAAGGACATTTTCGGTCTCGGCGCATTGCAGGTTGGCGCCTGTATCGTGCTGCTGATGGCCGTCGGTATGGGGTTCGGCCTGTCGGCACCGGTGGCCTTCGTTGCCGGCACGGGCTTCGTGCTGACTTCGACTGCGATCGTCATGCAGATGCTGCAGGAGCGCAACCATCTGCACACGCCGAAGGGGCAGCATATCGTGGCGATCCTGCTGTTCGAGGATCTGGCCATCGTGCCGCTGCTGGCGGTCGTGGCACTGCTTGCCTCCGATGGCGGGTCGGTTCCTTTGGCTGAGCGGCTGCAATCTGTCGGCATCGGTTTTGCGGCGCTGGTCGCGCTCGTCATTGCCGGTCGCTATCTGCTCAATCCGCTCTTTCGTCTGCTCGCCGTGTCCGGGGCGCGCGAGGTCATGACGGCGGCTGCATTGCTCGTCGTGCTCGGCTCGGCGCTCCTGATGGACCTGGCAGGTCTGTCCATGGCAATGGGCGCGTTCCTTGCGGGTGTGCTTCTGTCGGAATCGTCGTTCAGACATCAGTTGGAGGCCGATATCGAGCCCTTCCGCGGCATCCTGCTCGGCCTGTTCTTCCTCGGTGTCGGCATGGCCGTCGATCTCGCGGTGATCGCCGCCAACTGGCAGCATGTGATCCTAGCCGTCATCGCGTACATGATCGTCAAAGGCCTGGCGATCTACGGCGTGGCGCGGCTTATGGGGGCTGCACATCCCGAGAGCCTCGGCCGCGCTATCCTGATGGCGCAGGGCGGTGAATTCGCCTTCGTTCTCTACGCCGCCGCGGCGTCGGTCGGTATTATCGATGCCGATACGAATGCCGTACTCACCGCGACGATCGTGCTTTCCATGGCCGTCACGCCGCTGGTGGTCGCGATCTATGTACGGATGGCGCCGAAGCCGACGGTCGATACGAGCGGGCTGAACCAGCCCGAGAACATCGAGAATACCGTGCTGATGATCGGATTCGGCCGCTTCGGCCAGATCGTCAGCCAGCCTATGCTGGCCCGCGGCTATACGCTTTCGATCATCGACAAGGATGCAGAGTTCATCCGCGATATCGGCGATTTCGGCTTCAAGGTTTTCTACGGCGACGGATCGAGGCCCGAGATCCTGCACGCTGCCGGCGCAGCAACCGCCAGGGCGATCCTGATCTGCGTTGATGACAAGGAGGCGGCGGTCAGGATCGCCGAGATCGTCAAGGAAGAATATCCGATGGTCCCGGTTCTGGCGCGCGCCTATGACCGGGGCCACGCGATCGACCTGTTGAAGGCGGGCGTCGACTACCAGATCCGCGAGACCTACGAGATCGGCGCTCAATTTCGGCAGCGAGGTGCTGACGGTGCTCGGCGAGGAAGAGGAGCTTGCCGCTCAGATCATCGAGGAATTCCGCGAGACCGATCGCGAGCGGTTTGCGATGGAACAAGTGGGAGGCATCTATGCCGGTCGCTCGCTGATCAAGGGCAACGCGCAGCCGGCCGACGTCATCGCAGCAAGGACCGGGCGCGAACGCGAGCGTCGTGCGGCGGAGCAGGCCGCTGCCCAGGAGGCCGCAACATGAACGACATGTCTACCGGCATCATCACTTCGGTCGAGCAGCTGAAGGCCATCTATGACGGGGTATCGGAAGCGTCCGTCGCCAAGGTGACAACGACACTGACGGTCGAGTATCGCCAGATGATCGAGACGGCGCCCTTCGTGGCGCTGGCAACCGTTGGCCCCGAAGGGCTCGATTGCTCGCCACGCGGCGATCTCGGCGGCGTCGTCAGGGTGAAAGACGGCAAGACGCTGCTGCTGCCGGACTGGCGCGGGAACAATCGGGTGGACTCGCTGATCAATATCGTCCGCGATCCGCGGGTGGCGCTGATGTTCCTGATCCCGGGCTCCAATACGGCGATGCGCATCAATGGAACAGCGGTCGTCTCGGCGGAGCCGGGACTGCTGGACAGTTTCGAGATGGAGGGACGGCATCCGCGCACGGTAACCGTGATCACGGTCGGCGAGGCCTATTTTCAGTGCGCGCGGGCGCTGATGCGCTCGGAGCTCTGGAATGCCGAACGTTTTGTCGATCCGAAGGATCTGCCGACACCCGGGCAGCTCTTGAAGGCCGCCAAGGCGGATTTCGACCAGGAAACCTACGATCGCGAATGGGCCGGTCGCGCCGCCAAGACCATGTGGTGAGCGGCGGCTGACCTCTGGGTAAGTCTTACGACTTGTAGATCAGCCAGCTCTTGCCAACATAGTGGCTCTTCATGCTGTCTTCGAAGAAGACCGTGCGGTTGCGGCCGCTGTTCTTGGCGTAGTAAAGCGCGGCATCCGACTGGGCATAGAGCTCGCCCGGATCGGTCGCCTGGGCGGCCATGGAATAGCCGAGCGAAATCGTCACCGGTCCGTAATTGATGCCCGAACGGGTGTTGCGGAACGTGCGGGTTTCAAGCGCGCGGCGTACGCGTTCGCAGATGATCATGACTTCATCCGGCGTGTTGCCCTCGACCAGCAGCGCGAATTCCTCGCCGCCGGTACGGGCGACGAAGACATCCTTGCGGACATTGGCACGCAGGACAGATGCGACGGTTGCCAGGATCTTGTCGCCGACCGGATGGCCGAAGCTGTCGTTGATCTTCTTGAAATTGTCGATATCGGCCAGCACGAGCGCGGTGAGCGGCAGGGCGGTCGGATTGTCGTAGGCGAGCGCCAGACGCTCGTCGAAGGCACGGCGGTTGGAAAGCCGCGTCAGCGAATCGGTATTGGCGATGCGCTTGTATTCGTCGAGTTCGCGGCGGACCTGATCCATCTCGTGGGAGCGCTGAACCATGTCGTCCACGGTGCGCTCGCCGTGAGCCATCTTGTCGTCGGTCGCCTCGCTCAAGAGGCTGATCGCGCTGCGGATGATCTCGGACGAGAAGCTGTTCTTCGAATTGATGCGGGCAGCCGTCTCGCTGAGCAGCTTGCCGTAGCTTTCCAGGGAGTTTTGTTCCTGGCGCAGCAGCTTCAGAAGCGCGTCGAGCTCGGTCAGCAAGCGATCATTGGCCTTTTCGATGACCGCCGCATGGGGCGCGCCCATGTAGCGTTCGGAAATGGCGTCCAGATCTTCCTGCGTCGCCCGGCTGCCAAGGGCCGCCAGATCACGCGTCAGGTCCGGATTGGATCCGATATACGCTTCATAGAAGAGGTTATAGTTGCGCGGGATGGGAGAGACCCCCATCGACCTTACCGCCAGAATGATCTGCCCCATCAGATCACTCGGCTGCGCTTTCGGTGCAGATACCGTCGTCATCGACGACCCCCAGTTAAATCTCGGCACGTTAAGTTTGGTAAATTGATAGGTTAAAAATATTGGGAAACAATTAAGGCGTTCGTTTCGCTATGCCGCTTTGGATTGGGCCGGCGACGATCATTCTGAATTAAAATTATTTCTGTATTCAAGCACTTACGAGATTTTTTCACATTCATTATGCAAGCGGCTCGATGGCATTCAAGATTTTAGTGAAAAAATATTTGCGGTAATGAGAGGCCGCCAAGGCGCTTTTGGGTGCTTGGCGGCCACAATCTATAGTTCAGCGTTACTTCGGTCCGATCATGTTTTCAGGGCGGACATACTGGTCGAACTCCTCATTCGTCAGGTAACCGCCGCCAACAGCTTCCTCACGGAGCGTCGTGCCGTTCTTGTGGGCTGTCTTGGCGATCTTGGCGCAGGCGTCGTAGCCGAGCTTGGAATTGAGCGCGGTGACCAGCATGAGTGAGTTTTCGACACCCTTGCGGATGTTGTCCTCGCGGGCCTCGATGCCGACGACGCAATTGTCGGTGAAGGAGACGGCGGCGTCGCCGAGCAGCTGAACCGACTGCAGGAAGTTGTAGGCCATCATCGGATTGTAGACGTTGAGCTCGAAATGGCCCTGGCTGCCGGCGAAGGTGAGTGCCGCGTGATTGCCGAAGATGTGGGCGCAGACCTGAGTCAGAGCTTCCGACTGGGTCGGGTTGACCTTGCCCGGCATGATTGACGAGCCCGGTTCGTTTTCCGGCAGCGACAGTTCGCCGAGGCCGGCGCGCGGGCCGGAGCCGAGGAAGCGGATGTCGTTGGCGATCTTGAAGAGGGCGGCCGCCGCAGCGTTGATCGCGCCGTGCGAGAAGACCATGGAGTCGTGTGAAGCGAGCGCCTCGAACTTGTTCGGCGCCGTGACGAAGGGCAAGCCGGTGATCTTGGAGATCTCCTCGGCGACCTTCTCAGCGAAGCCAACCGGCGCATTCAGGCCCGTGCCGACAGCGGTGCCGCCCTGAGCAAGCTTGGACAGGGCAGGGATGGTCAGTTCGATGTTGGCGATCGCGGATGCGACCTGAGCGGCGTAGCCGGAGAATTCCTGGCCGAGGGTGAGCGGCGTTGCATCCTGGGTGTGGGTGCGGCCGATCTTGATGATGTGGCTGAAGGCCTTGACCTTGGCTTCCAGCGCCTGGTGCAGGTGCTTCAGCGACGGCAGGAGGTGGTGGTGGATCTGTTCGACGCAGGCGATGTGCATGGCCGTCGGATAGGTGTCGTTCGACGACTGGCTCATGTTGACGTGGTCGTTCGGATGCACGGGCTTTTGGAGCCCATGACGCCGCCGAGCACCTCGATCGCGCGGTTGGAGATCACTTCATTGGCGTTCATGTTCGACTGGGTGCCGGAACCGGTCTGCCAGACGACGAGCGGGAAATGATCGTTGAGCTTGCCATCAATGACTTCCTGAGCGGCATCGACGATGGCCTTGCCGACGGTGCCATCAAGGCCGGCGAGTTCCATGTTGGCGCGGGCGGCTGCCTGCTTGACGATGCCGAGGGCGCGAACGACAGCAAGTGGCTGTTTTTCCCAGCCGATCTTGAAGTTGCCCAGCGAGCGCTGAGCCTGGGCGCCCCAGTAACGGTCGCCTTCGACTTCGATCGGACCAAACGTATCGGTTTCGGTGCGGGTGGATGCCATGTTCGCTGCCTTTTCTCCCTGGTGCTGCTGCCGGGCGGCACGTCCACAAACGCAGCTGGGGCGCAAACTCCTCCGGCGCGCGCATTACTATACGAATGCCTGAGGTCCGCAAGCCGGAAGCGGCCGTTTTTGCGATCGATCCCCCCGTGTCGTTTTTGACACGTCTCGTCGTTTTATCGACGCGCTATATTGTGGTTGAAGGCTCGCTATCGGCATTTGTCAGTAAAAAATTAACCAATAAATTCTTAACCTTCTCCGTGTTCGGCGCATCGCGCTTCGGGGTTTCAGAAAACCCAGAAGTGATTGCCCATTTCCTTTCCATCCCTCACGCGATCGGGTAGATGGCGTGTTACTGAAGTCGACGCCGCGAACGAGACGCGGGCTTATGGTCACGGGGACTACATTGCAGCACACATCAAAAAAGACGACGCTCGCGCTCGCGCTCCTGTCGGGCTTTTCCATCTTCGCTGGCGCGACGGCGCCTGCCCACGCGATCAGTCTTCGGGACCTGCTTATGGGCGGCCCGGGCAAGCGTGATGGCGGGTCCCTGGCGGGACGTGGCCGCGAGGAGGCGATGCCGAGCGAAGGTGCGCTTGCCGATCCCGAGCCGCTGCCCAAGGTTTCCGGTCCGCGCTACTATACCTACAAGGCAGATGCGCAGCGCATGGTGAAGACGGCTGGTTTTGCTGCCGCCGAGCCGCTGCGGTCGATCGCCGAAGCCAAGGTTTCGTCGCCGAGCGATATTGCCCAGGCGCTCGAGAGCTATTACGCAACCGCGAGCCAGCCGATCTGGGTTTCGCCGGACGATATCAATGAAAAGGCGAGGGCGGTGCTTGCACTGTTCGAGCGCGCTGCCGACTACGGTCTCGATCCGGCAGACTACATGCTGACGGCTCCCACGCTGACGACGGCAAGCGTCGAGCCCGCTACTGTCTCGGGTGAGACTGCTGCTGCCGCCCCTGAGGCGGATGCAGTCGCGGCCGAGGCTGCCGCACCGGATGTCCCGAATGCGCCTGAAGCAACGCCGGTTGTCGCTTCCGAAACGCCGGCGGTTGGCGCCGAACAGGCTGCCGCTCCGGTGGTGGACGCTGCCCCGGTGCAGAATGCCGCCGAGAACTCCACGCCGGCTCAGCCGGAAGCGCCTGTAGCCGCGCAGCCCGAAGTGCAGTCCGCTGCTGCCATCGCACGCCAGCAGGAACTGATGCAGTTCGAGCTCGCCCTGTCACAGAAGGCACTGCTTTTTGCGCAGGACATGGTTCGTGGTCGCGTCGATCCCAACCGCATCTCCGGCTATCACGACCTGAAGCGCAAGACCGTCGATCTGCCGGCCACGCTTGCCGCCATCTCGCAGGGTGCTGAGGCTGCGGCCTATCTCGAAGGTCTCGCGCCGAAGAGCGGCAACTTCGCTGCGCTGAAAAATGAACTCGCGAAGCTGAAGGCCGAAGCGGCCAATGCGGGTGACGAGATCGTGCTGCCGGATAGCCTGCTGCTCAAGCCCGGCAATACCAGCGCCGACCTGCCGCAGATCGTGGCCGTGATCGAAAAGAAGGGTTCGGAAGCGCTGAAGACCGAGCATGCCGCGACACTGGCCGGCTATCAGAAGACCCCGGAATATACGCCGGAACTGGTCGAACTGGTGAAGTCGTACCAGAGCGAAGTCGGCCTGAAGGCCGATGGCGTCATCGGCGCCGCGACACTGCGCAAGATGACCGGTCATACGTCGCAGGACAAGATCGAGAAGCTTGTCGTAGCCATGGAGCAGGCACGCTGGATGCCGGATGATCTCGGTCAGCGTTACGTCTTCATCAACCAGCCGGCCTACCGGGTCTATTACCACGACCACGGCGCCGAGCAGTTCTCGATGCGTGTGGTGATCGGTTCGAAGGCACACCAGACCTTCTTCTTCAACGATCAGATCCAGACGGTCGAGTTCAACCCCTATTGGGGCGTGCCGCAGTCGATCATCATCAACGAGATGCTGCCGAAGCTTCGCCAGGACCCGAGCTATCTCGATCGCACGGGCTATGAAGTGGCCGTCAACGGCCGGGTCATGCCGTCGTCCAGCGTCAACTGGTTCGGTTCGACGAGCAACATTTCCGTCCGCCAGCCGCCGTCGAGCGACAATGCGCTGGGTGACCTGAAGATCCTGTTCCCGAATGCCCATGCGATCTACATGCATGACACGCCCTCGAAGAGCTTCTTCCAGCGCGACATGCGTGCTCTGAGCCACGGCTGCGTGCGCCTTGCCGAACCGCGCAAGATGGCTGCCGCTGTTCTGGGCGTGAGTGAGGGCGATGTCGATGCTGAGATCGCCGCCGGCAAGAACGTCGCGGAAAAGGTGACCGCCAACATCCCGGTCTACGTGTCCTACTTCACGGCATGGCCGAACAAGGATGGCGCGGTCGAGTATTTCGACGATGTGTATGATCGCGATACGGCTGTCGAGAAGGCATTCGACACCACGACCAAGGCGCGTTCGGCACGCAGCTGACGCATAGGCAAGACAAGCGTTGGAGAGGAGGCGGCAGAAATGTCGCCTCCTCTTCGTTTTGGCGATGCTATTCGGCGGCGAACTTCGAGGACATCAGGTCCTTAGCCATTGCGACGGTCAGTTCGTCGAAGCGGTCGATGATGCGATCGGGCGACAGGCTTGCCATCGGAACGTCGGAATAGCCGAAGGTTACGCCGATCGACGGGATGCCGGCGTTCTTGGCGGCAAGGATGTCGTTGATGCTGTCGCCGATCATGATGGCGGTGGATGCGGAGCCGCCAGCACGTTCGATCGTGCCGAGGATATGACCGGCATCCGGCTTGCGGACCGCAAATGTATCGCCTCCGGTGATCACCGGGAAATGTGATGCAAGGCCCAGGGTTTCGATCAGGGGAATAGCGAGAGCTTCGCTCTTGTTGGTGCAGATGGCGAGGTTCATGCCGGCTGCGGACAAGCGTTCCAGGCAATCGACGACGCCTGGGAAAGGCTTGCTCTTGCCGGGCATGTGAGCGCGGTAGTGCTCCATGAAACGCGCAAACAGCACGTCGCCCTGTTCATCCGTCAGCGCGACCTTGCGCAGCTCGAAGGCACGCTTGATCATCACGCGGGCGCCCTGACCGACAAGATGGGTGAGGTCGTCGAAGGTCACCGGTTCGAGATCGGCGATGGCGATGGTGTGATTCAGGCTGTAGATCAGATCGGGGGCGGTGTCTATCAATGTGCCGTCGAGATCGAAGATGACGATGGGAGCGCTCACGGATTACCTCATTGCTGCTCTTCAGACCGTTCCGCTTAAGCATGTCACGCCGCGATTGCCAAGCCGCGGATAGGAGGACCGAGAAGACTCCGGGTCGACGGTGTGAGAAACCGCGTCGGGGGACTTTCGTTTGCGCAAAGGGGCGTGTAAACAGCGGATCGGCTGAAACAGCGGGGAGAAGGCGGCGTATGGACGCCCGGGAAATGAAGGTCAAGGCGGCCGCAGCGGCACTCGCCTATGTCGAAGACGGAATGAAGCTCGGCATCGGCACCGGCTCTACCGCGGAAGAGTTCGTTCGGCTGCTGGCCGAGAAGGTTCATGGCGGCCTGCGCGTCGAGGGCGTACCGACATCGGAACGTACGGCGCGGCTCTGCCTTGAACTCGGCGTTTCCCTCAAGTCCCTCGACGAACTTCCCGAGCTGGACCTGACGATTGACGGCGCCGACGAAGTGGACGGCAACCTGACGCTGATCAAAGGCGGCGGTGGTGCGCTTCTTCGCGAAAAGATCGTCGCGGCAGCTTCGAAGCAGGTGATCGTCATTGCCGACGAAAGCAAGGTCGTCGAAACGCTCGGCGCTTTCCCTCTGCCGATCGAGATCAATTCATTCGGGCAGATCGCTACCCGTATCGCCATCGAAAAAGCAGCGACGCGGCTCGGTCTCTCCGGCTCGCTTTCGATGCGTAAATCGGGCGAAGATGTTTTCATGACCGACGGCGGACACTATATTCTGGACGCATCATTTGGCCGCATTCCTGATGCAGAGGCACTTTCTGCCGAATTGAATCTCATCCCCGGCGTGGTGGAACACGGACTATTCATTCATATGGCGTCCCTTGCGATCATCGCCGGCCCGGCGGGAGCGCGGACGCTCAAGGCGAAATAAAACTAGGAGCACTTACACATGATCAAATCGGCGCTTTTCGGCCGTGTATTCGCGCTTGCCTTGGCTCTTTCAGGTTCCGCCGCGTTTCAGGCGCAGGCCCAGGATGTTCCGCAGGCTCAACTCGACGCCGCCCGCAAGGCGATCACGGCGCTCAATGTTACCGATCGTTACGACAGCATCCTGCCGGCGCTTGCCGAGCGTCTGAAGGCGCAGTTCATCCAGTCCTCGCCGAACTTCCAGGACCAGATCTCGGCCATCGTCGATGAGCAGGCTCTGGCTCTCGCGTCGCGTCGCGCCGACCTCGAGAAGGAAGCCGCGACCATCTATGCAAAAGCTTCTCTGCCGAAGAGCTGGAGACGATTGCGACCTTCTTCAACACGGAAGCCGGCAAGAAGCTTCTGACGAGCACGCCGCTCGTCTCGCGCGAACTTGGCCGCGCTGCGGAAATCTGGACGAACGGCATTTCCCGTGACCTGTCGGCCCAGTCCACCGCAAAGCTGCGTGGCGTGATTGATGCAAATCCGGGTGAAATGCCGGCCGTCGAAGCCGCTCCGGCTGCCGGCGCTGCCCAGACGCCTGCTCCCACGCTCAATCTGGCGCCCCAGCAGTAATCCATAAGAACATACCAGCCATGTGAAAGCCCGGAGCGATCCGGGCTTTTTCTTGCGGTGCGAAAGGCTTATATCGGCTTGCGTTTTGCATGCTTAAGGAGAGCCAAATGACCGCCTATGACTATGATCTCTTTGTAATCGGCGGTGGTTCCGGCGGCGTGCGCGCAGGCCGCGTGGCGGCCAGTCTCGGCAAGAAGGTTGGGATCGCGGAGGAATACCGCTTCGGAGGAACCTGCGTCATCCGCGGTTGCGTGCCGAAGAAGCTCTTTGTCTATGCTTCCCAGTATCAAGAACATTTCGAGGATGCTGCCGGATTCGGCTGGACGGTCGGCGAGAGCACGTTCGACTGGAAGGCACTGATTGCTGCCAAGGACAAGGAAATCGCCCGCCTCGAAGGTCTCTATCGCCGCGGGCTGGAGAACAATGGCGCTGAGATCATCGATCTCGCGCGCCGAACTCATCGATGCCCATACGATCCGCCTGACGAAGACCGGCAAGACGGTCACCGCCGACAAGATCGTGATTGCCACGGGCGGCGTCGCCAATCCCCATGCGGCACTTCCGGGCCATGAGCTCTGCATCACCTCCAACGAGGCCTTCCATCTGGAAGAGCTGCCGAAGTCGATCCTGATCGCCGGCGGTGGCTATATCGCCGTTGAATTCGCCAACATCTTCCACGGTCTCGGTGTCGATACGACGCTGATCTATCGTGGAAAGGAAATCCTGTCGCGCTTCGACCACGACATGCGCCAGGGCCTGCACAAGGCGATGGTCGAGAAGGGTATCAAGATCATCCTGACCGACGTGATCGAGAACGTCGCCAAGGCTCCGGCCGGCGGGCTGACGGCCAAGACCAAGTGCGGCGAGACGATCACCGTCGATACGATCATGCTGGCACTCGGCCGCGATCCGAACACCGACGGCTTGGGCCTCGATGCTGCCGGCGTTGCCATGGATGAGCGCGGCGCGGTCATCGTCGACGATTATTCGCGGACGAATGTCGAGAACATCTATGCGCTCGGCGACGTCACCGATCGCGTACAGCTGACGCCGGTCGCGATCCACGAGGCGATGTGCTTCATCCAGACGGTCTACAAGGACAATCCGACGTCACCGGATTACGATCTGATCCCGACTGCCGTCTTCTCCCAGCCGGAGATCGGCACCGTCGGCCTCTCCGAAGAAGAGGCGGCCAAGCGTTATGCCGAACTCGAAGTCTATCGCGCCGAATTCCGGCCGATGCGTGCGACGCTTTCCGGCCGGGCGGAGCGGATGATCATGAAGCTGATCGTCGATGGGACAAGCCGCAAGGTCGTCGGTGCCCACATTCTCGGCCACGAGGCGGGCGAGATGGCGCAGATCATCGGCATCTGCCTGAAGGCCGGCGCGACGAAGGACGATTTCGATCGCACTATGGCGCTGCATCCGTCGGCGGCGGAAGAACTGGTGACCATGTACAGCCCGAGCTACCGCGTGAAAAACGGCGAGCGGGTCTGAGAAAAACAGTCGGCCGGCGGAAATGACGCCGGCCGATTTCGTTTGACCGTTTAATTGGTCAGTCGGAGACCCGTAGTGCCGCCGGTGGCCTGGATGAACAGCTTGACCATGGCCGCTTCCATGTCGTCATCCGGCCCCACCTCGAAGAAGAGCTCGGGTGAAGCGCATTCCTGCAGTTTCGACGCGATCTTATTGGCGAATACGTTCTTGATGTAGCCGTCCCAGGTGCCATCGCCATCCAGCGGTACATAGGTGGTATAGAGAACAGCGATCTTGATCTTCCGGTCCTTGAGAGCTTTGCAATAGGCCGTGTTGATCGGCTCGTGGCAGCGGCCTTTTTCTCCCTCCCAGCTGCCGGCGCATTTTCCGCCCGGCTTCAGGTGGTCGGCAACGCCGTCCGTGACGAAATAGACGATCTTCCCCGGATCTGCAGCGCTTGCGCCGCCACCGCCATTGCCGCTGATTTCCTTGCCGATTGCCGTAAGAGCCACGTCGAAGCTGGTGAGCGCATTGTCATTGAACCAGTCGTGGTCGGTCGTCATCAGGGCGACGTCTTCAGTCGCGTCGCCGGCGCTTTTCATGTCGAGCGTCAGAGAGGCCAGCTTGTCGATCCGGTAGCCCGGTTCCAGCGCATACTTGCCGAAGGAGTAGGATGCCACGCGATATTGCTCGTTGACGGCTGCGGTGTCGACAATCCTGTCGATCAGGGTTTTTGCCGCCTTTGCCACGACGTCGATACGAAGCGTGACCTTGTTGTTCTTGGCCACCTGATAGGTGTTCTGACTCTCGATGAATTTGCCCTTGTTATCGTAGTAGCCGACATGGCAGGCGAAGGCGCATTCGCGGCCGTTATAGGCTTGGGTCAGCTTCTTCATCCTGGCGATTTCCGCCGTGGTGGCGGCGATGCCCATGGACGGTGTGTTGTCGAGCAGCATGTAGAAGTCGGTGTAGCTTTTGCCCTGCGCACCATAGCCCGCCGTGGCGCTTCCGGTGATGGTCATCTCGTTCTTGCCGAGCAGGCGCATGAATGTCGTCGGCACGTGAGCGCTGAAGGACACGACGGAGGTTATGATGCCGGCCTTGCGTTGGACATCGATGCCCACTTCCACGGGCATGTCCGTGAAGGCGTTCTCGACACTAACGCTGCGTTGGCTTAGGAAAAGTTTCCTGCCGTCATCCTGCGCTATGGTGATCTGGCAATCCTGCTTCATCTGCTGGATAGCCTTGTAGCCTGCGGTGCCCTGACTGATGGCACCGAGTGCTGCAGCATCGGCTGCGCCCATCAATTCGTTGCGCAGGCTGAGAGCCCGGCCGAAATCGATGGCCAGTCCGGCGGCGCCGATCAGCGGCACGAGAATAAGCGCAGTCATTATTCCAAAATTACCGTGCTCGTCCTTCGACAAGCGTTTCAAAATCCGCATCTGCAGCCCCAAGCTCGATCCGCGCGCTAAAATGTGAGCGAATGTCGGATATGGGGCTGAATCAGAATTTAACGCGGTGATCCAGCCTGCGCGGCTGGTTAAGAAACGATGTTCAAGGCCGCATTTAAGCAACGATGCGTTCACTCGCGAACACGGGCGAAGGCGGCTGGTCAAAGGTGCCGTTAGGGTTTATAAGCCGGCCTCTATTTTTCAAGAGGAACGACCGCAGCGCGAAGCTGCGAGCGGACAGGTGAGTGACATGGCACAGAATTGGACCCCGAACAGCTGGCGGCAGAAGCCCATTCAGCAGGTTCCGGAATATCCGGACGCGGCCGCATTGGCGGCAACAGAAGCCCAGCTCGCAACGTTTCCGCCGCTCGTTTTTGCCGGTGAGGCGCGCCGACTGAAGAGCCAGCTTGCCAAGGTTGCCAATGGCGACGCCTTCCTTCTTCAGGGCGGCGATTGCGCCGAGAGCTTCGCCGAGCACGGCGCCGACAATATCCGCGACTTCTTCCGCTCCTTCCTGCAGATGGCTGTCGTCTTGACCTATGGCGCGCAGCTGCCGGTGGTGAAGGTCGGGCGCATCGCCGGCCAGTTCGCCAAGCCGCGCTCCTCGAACATCGAGGTGCAGAACGGCGTGGAGCTTCCGTCCTACCGTGGCGACATCATCAACGGAATCGACTTCACGCCGGAGAGCCGCATTCCTGCTCCGGAGCGTCAGCTCGACGCCTATCGTCAGTCGGCCGCGACGCTGAACCTGTTGCGCGCGTTCGCCATGGGCGGCTATGCCAACCTGGAAAACGTGCACAAGTGGATGCTCGGCTTCGTCAAGGACAGTCCGCAAGGCGAGCGCTACAAGAAGCTTGCCGACCGCATCAGCGAGACGATGGACTTCATGCAGGCGATCGGCATCAATGCCGAGAACCAGCCGAGCCTGCGCGAGACGGATTTCTTCACCAGCCACGAGGCGCTGCTTCTCGGCTATGAGGAAGCCTTCACCCGCGTCGACTCCACATCCGGCGACTGGTATGCGACCTCCGGCCACATGCTGTGGATCGGCGACCGCACACGTCAGCTCGACCATGCCCATGTGGAATATTTCCGCGGCATCAAGAACCCGATCGGTCTGAAATGCGGTCCGTCGCTGCAGCCCGACAACCTGATCGAGCTGATCGACGCGCTGAACCCGTCGAACGAGGCCGGCCGTCTGACGCTGATCTGCCGTTTCGGTCACGACAAGGTTGCCGACAACCTGCCGAAGCTGATCCGTGCCGTGGAGCGGGAAGGCAAGAAGGTCGTCTGGTCCTGCGATCCGATGCATGGCAACACGATCACGCTCAACCACTACAAGACCCGTCCGTTCGAGCGGATCCTGTCGGAAGTCGAGAGCTTCTTCCAGATCCATCGGGCGGAAGGCACTCATCCGGGCGGCATCCATGTCGAGATGACCGGCAAGGATGTGACCGAATGCACCGGTGGCGCTCGCGCGGTGACGGCCAGCGATCTGCAGGATCGCTACCACACCCATTGTGACCCGCGCCTCAACGCCGACCAGGCGCTCGAACTGGCCTTCCTGCTGGCCGAGCGTATGAAGACCGGTCGCGACGAGAAGCGGATGGTCGTCAACGGCTGATTGGGATTGATCAGGGCCGATTGGCCCTCACGATCTTCGAATAAAAGAACGGGTCGGGCGAAAGCCCGGCCCGTTTTCGGTTCCTCGACTTGGTTACTGGACCAGAACCGGATTCTTGCAGCTGGCGCCGCCGACCCGAATGTCGGCCTGGCCGATCTTGACGCCGAGCGTTCCGAGCAGGCTGTAGAGCAGCTGGTCGAGCGGGGCGGTGACGAAGTTCAGCGTGTCCAGCAGACCGCCCAGGATCGCCGTCGGCAGGACGACCTTGATGCCGAGGACATCGGCTTCGACCGTCAGATCCTTGAGCAAGGAACTGGTCAGCGTGCTGACCGTGTTCTGTGTCGAGATG
The DNA here is from genome assembly GCF_030323265.1 of Terrirhizobium terrae. Lineage (GTDB taxonomy): Bacteria > Pseudomonadota > Alphaproteobacteria > Rhizobiales > Rhizobiaceae > Neorhizobium. The sequence goes on along the minus strand of NZ_CP104992.1, from coordinate 3,745,629 downwards.
TTCTTGACCACCTTCGAGCTGATGTCCGACGGCGAGAAGCTGACGCGGGTCGTGTTCATGTTGGTGGCGTTGGCATAGGCAAGCGCCGTCAGGTTGATCAGCGGGGCCTGGACGATCTTGGCTTTTGTCACGCGCGGGTCCTTGCCGAAATTGGCGAAGGCTGTGGGGTCGACGTCGCCGAGCGAGAGTTCCAGCACGCCGGGCACGGCCTCGACGCCGACAGTCGCTCCGGTCGAACCGCAGGTGATCGAGGCGAGGTTTGCTTCCGCATGGGCGACTTCGAGATAGAGCGGCAGCTTGACCTTGATGCCGAGCAGGCCGGTCAGACCGTCGACCGTGGCATTGATGGCCAGACGGGTTTGGGCGGTGCGGACGATCGTGCCGGTCTTGCCGACGGCGAGCGACGTGGCGCCGACAGGCGGTTCGCCGATGGCAAGCGAAACGCTGAGATTGGCGAGGCCGGGTATGGTCGCGCCGAGATCCAGGTCCACCTGGCTCGACCCGTGCGCGATATTGGCTGTCGTGCTGACGAGGTCGAAAATGCCGGCATCGAGTGTCAGTCCGTCACTCTGGCCGATCAGGCGGCTGGCGAGGGGGCCGACATCGACGAGATCCTTGAGCTTTACCGTCAGCTTGGTCTTGGAGACGGTTGTCTCCAGGGTCTTCAGGATGGCCGCGACGGCCGGCGTGACGCCGGTGGTCTGGCCTATGGCGTTCAACAGCGTGCCGTAGGATATGCTTGTGTTGAGAAGCTCGTCATAGGTGGCGGCCGTCAGGTTGAGCTTGATGGCGAGCTTGTCGAACACCTTCAGCAGATCGACATTGGCGTTTGCCAGCGACTGGTAATCCATGACCGAGAGGGAAACATTGGTTCCGAGAAGCTTGCCGAGCAATGCATTGACGACGCCGCCATTGAGGCTGGCGAGACGTGAGCCGACCGAGAAGGAGGCCATCTTGTCGACTGCCGCCGTGCCGCTGGCATTGAGCGTCGGGGCGGTCGCGACATTGTTGGCGAAATACAGCCCGCCCTTGCTGTAGAGCGTGACGCGGACGGCATCATAGGGAGTGGCGCCGGACTTGAATCGATTTGCGACCGCCACCATGGTGCTCGCTTGGTAGGTGCCACCGCTGACGACGGCATAGGCGTCGAACTTGCTGAACACGGTCGCCGGATCGAAGGCGACCGGGGCGCCCTTGTTCAGGAGCTGTCCGTTCTTCAGGACGGCAATGTTCTTGCCGTTGAGGCTGGCATAGGCCAGCACGCCGTTCTCCAGATTGGCCGGGGTGGCGGCCGCCGTGATGGCGGCAAGGTCGGCCGCAGTCTGGAGTTCCTGCTGCTGCAGGGTCAGGGAACCGTAGTCGACGCCGAGCGCCATGGCCGCAAGGACAATGGGAAGGCAGATGGCCGTCGAGACGGCGACATTGGCCCTGTCGCTTCTTATGAACGCGTGGATGTGCCGCAGCATTCAGACGCCTCCCACCCGCACTGTTGCAGAAGCGTCTAATCTGCTTGGCCGGCATGGCGTAACTGAACAGGTTGAAGATCGGCAGGTTGCTGGCGTCGTAGCTGAGAGAAACAGTGAACTGGTTGGGGTTCGACGGATCGACCTGGACCTGAAGAGAAAGGCGCGACTTGTCCAGGAGCGCATGGTTCATCGTGGTCCGGCTGACGAAATCGGCCACCAGGGTTTCGCGCTCGGTCTCGTTAAGACCTGCGACCGCCGTGCGGGCCGCGTCCGCTGCCAGTTGCTGGACCGAATGGGCTGCGGAGAAGTAGATCCCGTATGCGATGAGGCTCAGCAGTGTGAGGAAGAAAAGCGGGGCGATCAGTGCGAATTCGACTGCTGCAGCCCCTGAATTGTTGGCACCATATCGACGAATGAGCATCCGTCTCTCCCCCGTGTTTTTGCTTGGGCTTTATTATTGATTTCACTTATTAAGAACACGCTAAAATAAAGATGTGGGATGTAATGGATGCGCGATTGGGGCGGTACGCCTGACCAAGTCGAAATTTGACGACTTGCCGTTGCGGCAATCGCAGGGTCGGATTAAATCGGAACCATGACCCAGGAAAATCTCCAGACCTTGCGCATCGCAATCGCACAGCTCAATCCAACAGTCGGCGACGTCGCCGGCAATCTCAAGCTCGCGCGCGAGGCGCGCGCCGACGCAGCCCGCGAAGGGGCGGATCTGATCCTGTTCACGGAGCTGTTCCTTTCCGGCTATCCGCCGGAAGATCTGGTTTTGAAACCGGCTTTCCTGAAAGTCTGCCTGAAGGCGGTGGAGGAGCTTGCAGCAGAAACCGCCGATGGCGGGCCGGGCATGATCATCGGCTTTCCGCGCCAGGGCGAGGAAGGGCGTCACAATTCGATCGCCGTGCTCGATGGCGGCAAGATCGTCGCCATCCGCGACAAGATCGATCTGCCGAATTACGGCGAGTTCGACGAGAAACGCGTCTTCGTGGCTGGTGCCATGCCGGGACCGGTCAATTTCCGTGGCGTTCGGATCGGCATTCCGATCTGTGAGGATATCTGGGGTGAACTCGGTGTCTGCGAAACGCTATCGGAAAGCGGTGCGGAAATCCTGCTCGTGCCGAACGGGTCTCCCTATTATCGCGGCAAGGTCGATATCCGCCATCAGGTGGTGCTGAAACAGGTGATCGAGACGGGGCTGCCGCTGGTCTATGCGGCGCAGCTCGGCGGTCAGGACGAGCTGGTCTTCGACGGCGCGAGCTTCGCCTTCAATGCCGACAAGTCGCTGGCCTTCCAGCTGTCGCAGTTCGAACCCGCGGTCGTCGTCACCGACTGGAGACGCGAGGAAGATGGCTGGCGCTGCCTGCCGGGGCCGATGGCGCATATTCCGGAAAAGGAAGAGGCGGACTATCTCGCCTGCATGCTTGGCTTCCGCGACTACGTCAACAAGAACGGCTTCAAGTCCGTCGTGCTCGGCCTCTCCGGCGGCATCGACTCGGCCGTCTGCGCCGCGATCGCCGTCGATGCGCTGGGCGACGAGAGGGTGCGCACGATCATGCTGCCCTATCGCTATACGTCCGAGGATTCGTTCAAGGACGCAGCAGATTGCGCCAAGGCGCTCGGATGCCGCTATGATATCGTTCCGATTTCCGATCCGGTTGAGGGGTTCCTTTCGTCGCTTGCTGATATGTTCGAGGGAACGGAACAGGGGATCACCGAGGAGAACCTGCAGAGCCGCACCCGTGGGACGATCCTGATGGCGATCTCCAACAAGTTCGGCTCGATGGTGGTGACGACCGGCAACAAGTCGGAAATGTCGGTCGGCTATGCGACGCTCTACGGCGACATGAATGGCGGGTTCAACCCGATCAAGGACCTCTACAAGATGCAGGTCTATGCGCTGGCCGAGTGGCGCAACCGCCATGTGCCGGCAGGCGCCTTTGGGCCGTCCGGCGAGGTGATCCCCGTCAACATCATCTCCAAGGCGCCGTCGGCCGAGCTTCGGCCCGACCAGACCGACCAAGATTCACTGCCGCCCTATCCGGCGCTCGATGACATTCTCGAATGCCTCGTCGAGATGGAAATGGGCACGGAAGAGATCGTTGCCCGCGGCCATGACGTAGCGACCGTCCATCGGATCGAGCATCTGCTTTACCTTGCCGAATACAAGCGGCGGCAGTCGGCTCCGGGCGTGAAGATCACCAAGAAGAATTTTGGTCGCGATCGGCGCTATCCGATCACCAACCGGTTCAGGGATCGCTAACCGAGTCGGCGAAAATTCCTTCCCGATCGCGGTAACTTGGAGTTTCCTGCAGGCAGCTTGGTCTGGAGGAACTCATGGCGGTCGTGGGCAGCAAGGTTGGTGTGTTCATAGATGCGGAAAATCTGCCGCCAAGGGTGATACAGCGGGTGCTGGACATCGCCGCCTCGTGCGGCCCTATCGTGGAACGGCGCGTCTACGGCGATTTCACCCGAGAGATGCTGCGGCCGTGGGTCGATGTGGCCTCACGTCACGCGCTATCTCTCCAAACAGCGCAGGTGACGATTTCGGGCAAGAACAGCAGCGATATTCTGCTGGCGATCGATGTCACGGAGATGATGTGTAAGTCGGAGATCGGTACCTACTGTATCATCTCCAACGACAGCGATTTTATCCATCTAGCGACTAGGCTGAGAATGCGAGGAAATCGGGCCGTGGGCATTGGAGGCAGCAAAGCCTCTAGCGGACTGAGGGTGGCCTTCGACGAATTTTTCGATCTCGACCTGGAGAAGATGGCGGAGGCCAAGGTTGTCACACTCAAGCGTACCAAGGATATTCGTCCTTATGTCATCAAGGCGCTTGCGATATTGGGTAAGGACGCTGGCGAATGGGTGAAAGTCGGCCATCTTGCTTCTGCAATCAGGCAAGCCAATCCGGGGTTTCAGACGAAGAGTTTTGGCTTTGTGAAGTTCAGCACGGTGCTCAAAAAGTCCGAATCTCTGGAAATACGCAACGAGGGGACGGTAGACATGGAGGTCCGGGTGAGATCCTCCGCCGGTGCGATTGTACAAACCAAGGATAAGACAGGATGACGCGCAGTTCCGTCGAGATCTTCAACATCCGCACCCGGGAAAACCGGGTGGTCTGGCAGACCGAAGAATTGTTCGAAGCGCCGAACTGGTCGCCGGACGGCAGATATCTCATGCTCAACAGCGAGGGGCTGATCTATCGCCTGTCTCTGAGTGGTGATGTGATGCCGGAGAAGATCGATACCGGCTTTGCGACCATGTGCAACAACGATCACGGCATTTCGCCGGACGGGTCGCTGATCGCGATTTCCGACAAGGTCGAGTTCGGCAAGTCGGCGATCTATGTGCTGCCGGCTGCTGGCGGCACGCCGAGGCTGGTGACCGAGAACCTGCCATCCTACTGGCACGGGTGGTCGCCGGACGGCAAGACCTTTGCCTATTGCGGTATTCGCGACCAGGTCTTCGATATCTATACGATCGGGATCGACGGGCAGAACGAGACGCGGCTGACCCATGGCGAGGGCCGCAATGACGGGCCCGATTATTCACCCGACGGGAAATGGATCTATTTCAATTCCAGCCGCACCGGCCTGATGCAGATCTGGCGCGTGCCGGCGGCAGGCGGTGAGGCGGAGCGGATCACCACGAGCGACTACGGCGACTGGTTCCCGCATCCGTCACCGAAGGGCGACAAGGTCGTCTTCGTTTCCTATGACGCAGACGTGTTCGATCATCCACGCGACAAGCAGGTTCGGATGCGGCTGATGGACCCGGATGGCGGCAATGTCGAGACGCTGTTCGAACTGTTCGGCGGGCAGGGGACGATCAACTCCCCCAACTGGTCACCGGATGGTGATGAGTTTGCCTACGTTCCCTACTTCCCCGAAGCATGACGTATGACCGTCGGCCTTGCGTGGTGAAGCGCTGCCCGGCATAAGGTCAGGCGTCAGGTGCCCATCGTCGATGGGAGAATCGGGAAGCCGGTGAAATTCCGGGACGTGCCCAACGCTGTGAGGCGGACGGCTATCGCAACATGCCACTGGTTTGTCCGGGAAGGCTGCGATGGCGGGACGAAGCCAAGTCAGAAGACCGGCCTGACGATATGGACCGATCCGCGCGGACGGCGGACAGGTTGAGGGCGTTTGCGTCGGGCCAGTGATGGTCTTCGCTGCCGCTGCATTGTTGGGGATAAACGATGCGACCTGAAATGATGAGCCACGGCCTGCAGGCGGCCGAAGCATTCGACGAGCGAGACCGCGACGCCGTGTATCGCGCCATCCGAACGCGCCGGGACGTGCGCGACCAGTTCCTGCCCGATCCGATACCCGACGATCTTATCCGACGTTTGCTGGAAGCGGCGCATTCGGCGCCGTCAGTGGGCTTCATGCAGCCGTGGAATTTTGTCCTTATACGCGACGAGGCCGTGCGGCTTGCCGCTTGGGAGGCCTTTTCGAAAGCCAATGCCGAGGCAGAGGCAATGTTTCCAGAGCATCGCCGAGACCTCTATCGCGGCCTCAAGCTCGAAGGCATCCGCAAGGCGCCGCTTTCGATCTGCGTGACCTGCGATCCCGACCGGGCCGGGCCTGTCGTGCTGGGGCGCACGCACAATCCGCGCATGGACAGCTATTCAGCGGTCTGCGCGGTGCAGAACCTCTGGCTCGCGGCTCGGGCGGAAGGGATCGGCGTCGGTTGGGTCAGCATTTTTCATGATGCTGACGTCCGCGCGCTGCTCGGCATTCCGGACAGGATCGAGATCGTCGCCTGGCTCTGCCTCGGCTATGTGGACGAACTTTATAGTGAGCCGGAACTGGCGATCAAAGGGTGGCGTCAGAGACTGCCGTTGGAAGAGCTTGTGTTCAAGGATGGCTGGGGCCGGCGCTGACGGCCACTTCGCTGTCAGCCGAGCGCGCTATTGCTGCGGCTGCGCTCCGACGAGTTTCGGATTGGCGAGATCGATCTTCCGTTCCGGAAAGAAGCGCGGTCCGACCATGCGGACCTTCCTGCTCGGATCGTAGGGCGCTCCGGCGGAAACTCGATCTTCTCTTCTTTCGGCACGATGGCGACCGGTTCTCCGAGATGGGTGATGCTCGAGTTCGTGTCCGGTCCAGGCAAGGCGATACCCCGGATGCGCATGCGCTCCTGCTCGTCGATCGCGGTCTGCACGTCGAGATCGGCAGGTGTGCAATTGTTCTGGCGGATGGCGGCGAGGATGGCGACTCGTTCTTCCGAGGGCTGTGACAGGCTGCGGCTGCTGTTGCGCTGTTCGGCCAGCGCCCTGCGCTGCGCCTCCAACGCATCCAATGCCTCCTGCATCTGATGGCAGACAGGATCGGTAGAGCGTCCCAGTGTTACGATGCTGCCGCCAGCGCCGCCCAGCCTGGGGCGGCAGCCCTGGTTGCGCATGTCGATCCTCAAATTACGGATATCGGCATTCTGCTGGCTAACCTCGGCCGCATAGCGGCGCATGTCGCCGCCCGTGCCGATAATCTGCGGGGCATTGCTCAATTCGCGATAGAGATTGGCGCAAATCTCCACATCCCGCGCGCTGGCCGCCTGCGGGACGGAAAGGGCTCCGAGAGCCAATATCGCCAGTCTCAGTCCATTGACGCGCGTCATTTCCCACCTGTCGCATCTTTCTGCGGCTGGCTTCAACACTAGGGCATCGAAGGCGAAAACAGAATCGCCTTCGATGCCCTAGGTTTTTCTTTAGCAATTCCGGCATGCGGGAAACTTGCCGTGAGCCCTGCAGCTTATTTGACGAGCTGCAGGGGCTCCGGCTGGGAGGCTTCGACGACGGCGAGTGCCGCCATGTTGACCACACCACGCGAGGTGACAGAGGGCGACAGAATGTGGGCGGGCATTTTCGTACCGAGCAGGATCGGGCCGACATGCAGCGCGTCCATCATCATCCGTACCAAGCCGAGCGAGATATTGGCGGCATCGAGATTCGGGAAGACCAGAAGATTGGCTTCGCCGGTCAGCGTGCTGTTCGGCATGGCGCGCTTGCGCAGCGCCTCGTTGAGCGCCGAGCCGCCCTGCATTTCGCCATCCACTTCCAGATCCGGCGCTGTCTGGCGGATGATATCCAGGGCAGCGCGCATCTTGCGGGCGCTCTCCGAGATCGCGCGAGCCGAAATTCGAGTGGCAGATCAGCGCTGCCTTGGGCTCGATGCCGAAGCGGCGCACTTCCTGGGCCGCCAACACCGTGATTTCCGCAATCTCTTCGGCCGTCGGATTGTAGTTGACGAACGTGTCGGTGAAGAAGATCGCGCCGCGCTGGGAGATCAGCAGGCTGAGGCCGGCATTGGTGCAGGCACCCGCCCGCTTGCCGATGATCTGGTTCACGTCGCGCAGATGCCGATCGTAACGACCTTCGACGCCGCAGATCAGTGCATCCGCTTCGCCGCGCTTGACCGAGAGGGCACCGATGACGGTGTTGTTGGTGCGCACGATTGTGCGTGCGCCTTCAGGATTGACGCCCTGGCGGCCGACGAGCGCGATATAGTCGTCTACATACTGGCGATAACGCGGATCGTCTTCCGGGTTGACGACGGCGAAGTCGACATTCGGGCGGATGCGGATGCCGAAGCGCTTCAGGCGTGCCTCGATCACCGAAGGACGGCCGATCAGGATCGGCTGGGCGGTTTTTCTTCCAGCAGGATCTGGGCTGCGCGCAGCACGCGCTCGTCTTCGCCTTCGGCAAAGATCACGCGGTTCTTTTCCGCTGACTTGGCAGCCGTGAAGATCGGCTTCATGACGAAACCGGAGCGCCAGACGAAGCGGTTCAACTGATCGAGATAGGCTTCGAAATCCTGGATCGGACGAGCTGCGACGCCGCTTTCGGCTGCGGCACGTGCGACTGCCGGGGCAATGCGCAGGATGAGGCGCGGATCGAAGGGCGAGGGGATCAGGTAATCGGGGCCGAAGACCGGGGTCTCGCCGGTATAGGCCTTTGCGGCCACGTCGGACACTTCCTCGCGGGCCAGTGCGGCGATGGCCTTGACGGCGGCCATCTTCATTTCCTCGTTGATCGTGCGCGCGCCGCAATCGAGCGCGCCACGGAAGATATACGGGAAGCAGAGGACGTTGTTGACCTGGTTCGGGAAGTCCGAGCGGCCGGTGCAGATCATCGCGTCGGGACGCGCCTGGCGGGCGAGTTCCGGCATGATTTCCGGCGTCGGGTTGGCGAGCGCCATGATCAGCGGCTTCGGCGCCATGCGGGCGAGAAGCTCGGGCTTGAGGACGCCTGCGGCCGACAGGCCGAGGAAGACGTCCGCGTCGTCGATCAGATCGGCCAGCACGCGCTTGTCGCTGTTCTGGGCGAAGACCGACTTCCACTCGTCCATAAGCTCGGTACGGCCTTCATAGACGAGGCCTTCGATGTCGTGGACCCAGATATTCTCCTTCTTCGCGCCGAGCGAAACGAGGAGGTTGAGACAGGCGAGCGCCGCGGCGCCGGCGCCCGACGTGACGATCTTGATGTCGGTGATCGACTTGCCGGCGAGTTCCAGGCCATTCAGGATCGCCGCGGCGACGATGATCGCGGTGCCATGCTGGTCGTCGTGGAAGACCGGGATGTTCATCTTCTCGCGGAGCTGGCGCTCCACCTCGAAACATTCCGGCGCCTTGATGTCTTCAAGGTTGATGCCGCCGAAGGTGGGCTCCAGCGCCGAGACGGTGGAGACCATCTCGCCAATGCTGGCGGCGTCGATCTCGATGTCGAAGACGTCGATGCCGGCGAATTTCTTGAACAGGACGGCCTTGCCTTCCATGACCGGCTTGGAAGCGAGGGGGCCGATATTGCCGAGGCCGAGCACGGCGGTGCCGTTGGAGATGACCGCCACGAGGTTGGCGCGTGCGGTGTAGTCCGCAGCCACGTCAGGGTTGTCGCGGATGGCAAGGCAGGGCGCCGCAACACCGGGCGAATAGGCGAGCGCCAGATCGCGCTGGTTGCCGAGCGGCTTGGTCGCCTGGATCTCGAGCTTGCCGGGACGCGGGTAACGGTGGAAAAACAGTGCCTGTTCGTCGAGATCGGCGCTGGTCGGCACAGCCGACTTCTGGTTTTCGTTCGCGTCCATAGTCACTCCTGCCTTGCTCTTAAATCTTCGTCCATGTGGGGAGGATGCACCCTCTTACATCAATCGCCAGCGGCGAACAGCAGGTAATTTCAGCTCGTGGCGGAAATTGGAACATGCGCAGATACGCGCGGAGGAGACCGGCTCCTGTCATCATCCTGAAACACGAGTCTGGTTTTCAAACCGCGGGGCAGGCTATGAAAGGACGGCTTCCGTGACAGCGACATTCGAGACCCGGCAATTCAGGACCTTGTTCATCTCGGACGTGCATCTCGGCTCGAAGGCCGCACGGACGGATCTGCTGCTCGACTTCCTCAAATACCACGAGGCCGACACGGTGTTTCTGGTCGGTGACATTGTCGACGGATGGCGCCTGAAGCGCAGCTGGTTCTGGCCGCAGGGATGCAACGACGTGGTGCAGAAGCTGTTGCGCAAGGCGCGCAAGGAAGCCGTATCGTCTACATTCCCGGCAATCACGACGAGTTTCTGCGGGATTTCCCGGGCACCCATTTCGGCGGGATCGAAGTTGCGGATCGCGCGACCTACGAAATGGCCGACGGCAAGAAATACCTGATCCTGCACGGCGACGAGTTCGACGTCGTGGTGCGCAATGCGCGCCTTCTCGCCTATCTCGGCGACTGGGCCTATGACGCAGCAATCGTGATCAATATCGGACTGGCAGCCATCCGCCGCAAGCTCGGCATGCCCTACTGGTCGTTCTCTGCCTGGGCCAAGCTGCAGGTCAAGCACGCCGTCAACTTCATCGGCGAATTCCAGAAGGTCGTTGCTGACGAAGCGCGCCGCAACAAGGTGGACGGCGTCATCTGCGGCCATATCCACCACGCGGTGATGACCGACATCGACGGCATCCACTACGTCAATACCGGAGACTGGGTGGAAAGCTGCACGGCAATCGCCGAGCATCACGATGGTACGCTGGAACTGATCTCTTGGCAGACGATCAAGGCAACCGCGGAACTGCATGCGCTGCCGAGCCCGGAGATCAAGGGCATGCAGGCCGCCTGATTCCGGCCGATCGCATTTCATCCGAGAAAATGTGCCCGCATAACGTGTAAGCTGCGGGCGTCTATGCTAGGTCTGGCGGACCTTCACAGATAGTTGTGATTCCGTGACAACCGCCGAACCTTCGCTCGCTGCTCCTCCGCAGTTCCAGCTTCGTTGTGCCCTGGCCTATGCCGCACCGATTTCGGTGAACGGCATATTGCTGCCCTATCTTCCGGTCTGGCTTCACAGTCTAGAATTCAGCGCGCCGGAGATCGGTGCGATCCTCGCGGTTCAGGTCGTGCTGCGGGTGCTGATGGCACCGCTGACCGGACCATTGGCCAACATGGCGCGTCAGCCGACGACGATCCTGACCTGGTCCGCGGCGCTCTCCTTGATCGCCTTCCTGGGCCTCTTTATCAGCCGTGATTTTTCGGTGGTTCTCATCGTTGTCGCTTTGCAGGCGGCACTTTTCGCGCCTTTCGCCCCGACCGTCGAGGCCATGACGATCAGCGGCGTGCGACGCTGGGGACTGCAATACGGCTTCATGCGCGTCTGGGGATCGATCGGTTTTGTCGCGGCGACGCTTGCTGCCAGTGGCTTTTCTTCGCTGGCCGGGCCGGATGTCATCCCTGTCATGGTGACCGTCATGCTCGCACTGGCCGTCGGAATCGGCTGGTCGGCTCCGCGGGTCTCGATGGCGACGAAGGCGAGCGCACGGGGGCGCGGGCATCTCGTATAGAAAGGCCGGATATCCACGCGCTGCTGATCGGAGCGGCTGTGATCCAGTCCAGCCATGGCATGTTCTACGGTTTCAGCACGATCCAGTGGCAGGATCTCGGCTTCTCCAATGGCATGATCGCGGCCTTCTGGAGTGCCGGTATCTTCGCGGAGATCATGGTGTTCTTCGCGGCCGGAAAGCTGGCAAAGCGTTTCTCGCCCTGGCGCCTGATGCAGATCGGTTGTCTTGTTGCGATCGTGCGGTGGACGCTGTTTCCCTTCGAGTGGAGCGCTGCGGGCTATATAGTGCTGCAGATCGGCCACGCTTTCAGCTTCGCCTTCACCCATCTCGGCCTGCAATATCGGCTGGCGGAAGCGGTGGAGGAAGACCGCCAGGCCTCGGCGCAAGGTGCTTACGTCTTCTACAACGGCGCGTTCCTGGCTGCCTCGACGCTGCTCTCCGGCATCATCTATCGTTCGGCGGGCCTGAATGGCTATTTTGCCATGGCATTGCTTGCTCTCGCCGGCCTCGGCATTCTTGCTGTTGCGGCGCGGCTTCAGCCCCAGAGATCGGCCGTCGGCGGGTAAACGAGCGAGCCTTCATAGCGCAGGCCGCCTGGGCGGTCCTTGGCCAGCAGCAGCGGGCCGTCGAGATCGGCGTAATCTGCGCCTTGCGCCAGAAGCACGGCCGGCGCCATGGCGAGCGACGTGCCGACCATGCAGCCGATCATCAACTGAAAGCCCAGGTGGGTCGCCGCTGCCTTCATGTTCAGGGCCTCCGTCAAGCCGCCGGTCTTGTCGAGCTTGATGTTGACCGCGTCATAGCGGTTGCGCAGGGCGGCGAGATCGGCGGTTGAATGGACACTTTCGTCGGCGCAGATAGGGACGAGCCGCTCGATGCGTGACAGGAGGTCGTCGCTGCCGGCGGGCAGCGGCTGCTCGATCAAGGAGATGTCGAGTTCACGCGCTATGGCGAGGTGTCTCGCCAAATTGGCTTCTGTCCAGCCTTCGTTGGCATCGATGATGATTTTCGATCGAGGCGCGCCGACACGGACAGCACGCATGCGGTCTTCGTCGTTCTCGGTGCCGAGCTTGACCTTGAGGAGAGGCCTCTCGCTGTTCTTGCGGGCGTCCTCCGCCATAGTCGCGGCATCGGCAAGGGAGAGAGTGAAGGCGGTGAGGAGGGGATCCGTCGACGTCGCAGCGATCATCGCCGCGACCGTGTTCTTTGCCTGCCTGGCTTCGAGATCCCAAAGGGCGCAGTCGACCGCGTTGCGCGCAGCGCCGGGCTTCATCCGGGTCTGAAGCTCCTGCCTTGAGAGGCCTCGTTCCAGTTCTGCGGCTATCGTGAGAATATCCGCCATGACGCCATCCAGGCTTTCGCCATAACGCTTATAGGGTACGCATTCCCCGCGGCCGGTGATGCCGTTTTCGGATATCGTGCAGACGATCACCTCGGCTTTTGTCTTCGAACCTCGCGAGATCGTGAAACTGCCGGCGATGGGGAAGGCCTCGATTGTTGCTTCAAGGTGACGGCTCATGGCTTTCGGATGTCCTCTTGTGGCAAATCGGCACGAGCCGTCTATATTGCGGGTTCCTGGAATGCGATCAACGCATTGCCAGATTCGACCCAATGAAACGAGCGCCCGCGGCCTGTGAATTCCAATATCGCAAAAATCCAGACGGAAGACCTGCCGGGCGGCGGTCAGCGCTACCTATTGACGGGCGATTGGCGCAACCATTCCGTTTCGCATGTCCTGAAGGACCTCGATGCCGCCGGGAAAGCCGGTGATCAGGGTGCCGTCGAGATCGATGTCTCCGGCATTGAAGGTATCGACACGGCAGGCGCCTGGCTGATCCGACGGCTGATGACCGCCAAGGGCGGCGAGCCCAAGCTGTCGGGCGGCAACGGCACGATCGAGGAACTGGTCGCGGCGCTGCCCGAGGAGACACCTGCTCCACCGAAACCGGGCCCGGACAAGCGCAGCCTGTTCGAGCGCGTGTTCACGCCGCCCGGCAGGCTTGTCGCGGAACTGGGTGGCGATCTCTATTCGGCGATGCATATTCTGGGCTCGGCCGTCCGGGGCGCGCAGCTGAAATTCGGCCGCGGGGCAGGCGTTTCGCCGGCTTCGGTCGTGACCCATATCGATCGGATGGGCGTGCGCGCCGTGCCGATCATCGTGCTCATGTCCTTCCTGATCGGCGCGATCATCGCGCAGCAGGGCGCGTTCCAGCTGCGCTATTTCGGTGCCGAAATCTTTGTCGTCGACCTCGTCGGTATTCTGCAATTGCGTGAGATCGGTGTTCTCTTGACTTCGATCATGATCGCCGGCCGCTCGGGAAGTGCTATCACGGCCGAAATTGGCTCGATGAAGATGCGCGAGGAAATCGACGCATTGACGGTTATCGGCCTCAATCCTGTCGGCGTGCTGATCTTTCCGCGGCTTGTCGCCTTGACGATCGCGCTGCCGCTTCTGACCATCGTCGCCAATTTCGCTGCGCTCTATGGTGCGGCGGTGGTCGCCAATCTTTATTCCGGGATTACCTTCGACACCTATCTGTCCCGCCTGCATGAGGCGATCGACCATACGTCTGTCGCATCCGGCATGATCAAGGCGCCGTTCATGGCGCTGGCGATCGGTATCGTCGCGGCCGTGGAAGGCATGAAGGTCGGCGGCAGCGCCGAATCGCTCGGCCAGCATGTGACGGCCTCGGTGGTCAAAGCCATCTTCGCCGTCATTCTCATCGATGCGCTCTTCGCCATCTTCTACTCCGCGATCGATTTCTAAGGGGTGGTGATGTCAGACGAAGAACAGAAGACGATGGAGAAGACCCCGGCAAAGGACGAACGCAAGGTCGTGCTGTCGGTGCGCGATCTGACGGTCGGGTTCGGCGACAAGCTGGTGCTCGACAAGCTCGATCTTGATGTCTATCGCGGCGAAATCCTCGGCTTCGTCGGGGCATCGGGTACGGGCAAGTCGGTGCTGATGCGCACGGTGCTTCGGCTTCTGCCGCATCGCTCGGGCAAGATCGAATTGCTGGGCACTGACTACGATCATGCGAACGAAGAGGAGCGCATGGCGCTCGATGCGCGGCTTGGCGTGCTCTTCCAGCATGGCGCGCTGTTTTCGGCGCTGACGGTCAAGGAAAACATCCAGCTGCCGATGCGGGAATATCTCGACCTGCCGCAGTCGCTGATGGACGAACTCGCCTATGTGAAGCTCGAAATGGTAGGTCTGCCGCCGGATGCGGCGGACAAATATCCGTCCGAGCTTTCCGGCGGCATGATCAAGCGCGCGGCACTGGCGCGCGCGCTGGCGCTCGACCCGGATCTCGTCTTCCTCGACGAGCCGACATCGGGTCTCGATCCGATCGGTGCGGCGGATTTCGACGCGCTGATCGCCAAGCTTCGCGATACGCTCGGACTGACCGTCTACATGGTGACGCACGATCTCGACAGCCTGTTCTCGGTCTGTGATCGTATTGCCGTGCTCGGACAGAAACGGGTATTGGTGGAAGGCACGCTGCAGGATATGTTCGACTGCGATGATCCGTGGGTTCAGTCCTATTTCCGGGGAAAACGCGCGCGTTCCGTTGTAACAGATGACAATAAAACCCCGGTAGACGCAGGGAAGTGAAGTAACCCATGGAAACCAAAGCGAATTATGCCCTTGTTGGCTTCTTCACGCTGCTGGTGATCGCGGCCGCCTTCGGCTTCGTCTATTGGATGGCGCAGTCCGGTCGGGGCGGGCCGACGGCTGAGCTGGCGATTCGCATTCCGGGCTCGGCTAACGGTCTTTCCGTGGGCTCGCCGGTGCGCTTCAACGGTATTCCCGTGGGTTCGGTGCGCAACCTGACGATCGACCCGGATGACCCGCGCTATTCGATCGCCTTCACCGAGGTGAGGGCGGATGCGCCGGTCTACCAGTCGACCAAGGCCGTGCTGGAAGTGCAGGGCCTGACGGGTGCCGCCTATATCGAGCTTTCCGGCGGCGCCAAGGGCGAGGAAAACATCCTGCAGAAGGCGATGGAGGCGGGCCGTCCGGCCGTGCTGATCGCCGACCAGTCGAGCGTGACCAACCTGCTTGCGACGGCGGACAAAATCCTGGAGCGCGCCGATCAGGCGATCGGCGACATACAGGGCTTTGTCGGCGATGCGCGCGGGCCGTTGACGCAGACGATCCGCAATGTCGAGACGTTTACGGGCGCTCTCGCCAACAATTCCGGCAGCATCGACGAATTCCTGCATAGCCTGTCCAGCCTCTCGGCCACGGTTGATCGCGTTTCCGGCACGTTGAATTCGACGCTCGAGGCAGCGGATCAACTGGTCCGGGCCATAGATGCGGAGCGGATAAACCAGGTCGTTACGAATGCCGAGCGGGTATCGCGTAATGTTGCCAATGCCTCGGAGGATTTCGGTCCGCTGGTCGCGAATGTGCGCACCGCCGCGGAAAGCTTCGCGAAGGTCGGCGACGATGCGCAGAGCGTTCTGCAGCGTGCAGACGGCCTGCTGGCCGCCGTCGACCCGAACCAGGTCGGCAAGGCGATCCAGAATATTTCGGCCGCTTCCGAGGACGCGCGCCAGACGCTGGCATCTGCCCGCACCGTCGTTGACGACGTGGCGCATCGCTCCGAGGACATCAACAACGCGATCACCGACTTCACGCAGCTGGCGACCAAGCTCAACGACGCCTCGACCCAGGTCAACGGCATCCTGGCCAAGGTCGACGGGCTGGTGTCGAGCGACGAGTCGCAGGGCCTGTTTGCTGAGGCGCGCAGGACGCTGGAATCGTTCCGTACCGTTGCCGACAACATCAATGCCCAGGTCGGCCCGATCGCCGCGAACCTGCAGCGCTTCTCGGCGACGGGTCTCAGGGACATCCAGACCCTGGTCACCGATACGCGGCGGACCGTGGACAATCTCAATCAGACCATCACTAATTTCGACGATAATCCGCAGCGGCTGATCTTCGGCGGCGAGACCGTCAAGGAATATGACGGCAGGACAAGGCGCTAGAGGCAGGGGTAGCAGTTAATGAGCGTTTCCAAGTACCAGGGACTGCCGACCGGGCGCCGGGCGTTGCTGTTGACTATGCCTGTGATTGCCGCGCTGGTGACGGGCTGTGGCACCAAGGCGAACAATGACACGTTCGATCTGTCGCTGACGCCGACGGCCGCAGGCCCGTCCGCCCGCAACCGGCAGATCCTGGTGCCGGAACCGACCGCGGTGAAGATGCTCGACAGCGAGCAGGTCGTGGTGCGTGTGTCACCTTCGGAAGTGCAGTATCTCGCCAATTCCCGTTGGGGCGATCGCCTGCCGCGTCTGGTGCAGTCGAAGCTCGTCGAGGCTTTCGAAAATTCCGGCCGTCTCGGCGGTGTGGGAAAGCCGGGCCAGGGGCTCGCCATCGACTATCAGGTCGTGACCGATATCCGTTCCTTCGAGGTGACGACCGATGGCACGCGGGTGGCGACCGTCGAGATTTCCGCGAAGATCCTCAACGATCGCAATGGCACCGTGCGCGCCAGCAGCGTGTTCAAGGCGACATCGCCGGTTTCCGGCAGCGCCAACAGCGCTTTCGTCGAGGCGCTTGATCGCGCGTTTGCGAAGGTTGGCGCGGAGATTGTGGATTGGTCGCTGAAGGCGATTTGATAAAAGCAGACCGGTCATCAAAGGCAGGCGTTATCATGGCCTGCTCGGTGTCGGTGCAGCGCGATTAGTGCTTGTTTGCCGAGATGGCATTCTCGGAGCTCTAAGCTAGCAGCCGTGGTAAAATTGGCCGAAATCTTTAGCCGGACTCTACAAAGGCGTAAGCTCGCGTGAAGTCTCCCCTCGCGGCGTCGTTGCGGTTGACCATGAAGATATAGTCACCGTGGTCGGAGAAGCTGAAATCGGCTTCCCCGCCGGAGGCGATCTTGGCGAGGATGAACCAGCCGTCGGGCGAAGCTATGTCGGTCCATCCGTTTTTAGCGGCATGGTCGGCGGCCATTTTCTGGAGGGTGGCGAGATCGCGGACGCCGGTGATGCCAAACATCTGATGCTGCGGGCCATCGCCAATTCTGAAATGGTCTCCGATCGCGATGGCGAAATCAGATGGGTCGTCGATACCAAGATCGGCATAGGCTTTTGGGTTGTTGTTCGTCCCTGGCTGGCCGAACGGTGCGCTGAGCGAGCGTTCAAGCCTTAGAGACTGCGCCGATCGGCTGAACTCGTATTCGGAAGCGAAGGCCATGACGGGCTCGGCCCCGCGTTTGAACGTCAGGCGGCCCGTTTCATCCGCTTCGACCGACAGGCCATCTACGCTTGACCCGTCCGCCACAAAGCGCGCAAGGGCGCTGTCCCACGTAACCATTTCAAGGGCTGCGATTGCCGTGTCCATTGCGTTTTCAGGGAGTGCGCGATGCTCAAGCTTGGCGTCTGCTGGAGTATAGAGGACGTGCCAGTCGGTATAGTCCGTTCCGGTGAAAAAGGAGATCAGTCCGGCTTCCGGCAAGATTTCGGGGCGGTCCGGCAGGTCGGCGAGATTGACCTGAGCAAGAAAGTTCAGATGAAAACCGTTATCATTGCGTGGCCATTCCTGGCCAACAGCGAGGTCGGGGCCGCCGCCGATGCGGCTCAGGCCAACAAGGGTAGGGTCGGCGATATCCAGCTCAGTCATGGAGACTGTCGGCATCACGATCCGACGTAGCGCGTCGCGCTTGTCTTCCAAGCCGGCCTCGGCCACTGCATCATCGAAGCGTTTCTCGATATCGGTCAGTGGAGCTTGCGCGTTCGCAAGCCTCTCGACGCGCCGCTCTTCCTCGCTCTGCGCGATGCGGATGGCCGAAGCCCTCTCCATGTTGTTCTTCAATTTCTCAATCACCGCTGATTTCTCGGCATCAGCCGCCGCTTTGGCCATCTCCGCAGCAGCGCCCTCTAGCTTGACGCGGATTGAACCGAGTAGACGCGTGAAGTCCGTTTCGATCTCTGCAAGATCCGGTTTACTTGCCATGGCCGTCGCGTGGTACCAGGTAGACCCGTCGGCAGAGACGAGGACTGCCCGCAAGCGATACCAATCCCGTTTCTTCCTTGTGTCCCAATCCTCGAGCCGATCTTTCACCTTGCTGATCTCACCGGCCATGCCCGCCAACGCAACAGTGCTGCGCCCGATAATTTTGCCCCCATCTCTCTCAAGAGCATCGGTCAGCCAGTCCTGCGGTGATGTCTTTTTCTGCCTTTGCAGACCACACGCTCATCTGCGGCGAGAACGCCGTTTCCGGTTGCTGCCGCAAGCCGATCGAGCCCGCAAAAATGCGAGCGTTCTCAAACATCGGATTGGCCTCGATCGAGAATTCCGGTGTTTCGACAAGCTTCATATGGAGCTCCTGTGCGGACGTGTTCGTTGGGAAAAATGCAATCGATAAAGTGACAGCCAAGACGCACGGATACGCCGTTCTGGCTCGCTGAAGGCCTTTCCGCGCAGAATGCGCTGGCCGACTGACAAGAGGTCGCGATGCAGTGAAATCATCGGTCACGAATGGGCCGCTCTCAGTCTCAGATCCGTCGTCCATAATTCTAGGGTCGTAACGGGGCAGATCAACCGCGGGACAGCAACACTCTGCTCGAAACTAAAAGGCCGCCTCGGAGGGCGGCCTTTTTATGTTTTTCTTGTCATTCCGCCAATCAGCCGAAGCGGCCGGCTGCGTGGGCGAGCATGGTATAGACCTTGCCGGTATCGGAGGTCAGGTAGCTCTGGGTCACGGTGCGGTCGCGATCGGTGCGGGCGACGTCTGCGAGCAGCTTTTCGAAATCGGCGATGTAGCGATCGACGGCGGTTCGGAATTCCGGCTCGCGGTCATACTTGCGCTTGATCTCGTCGAAGGTCTGCTGGCCCTTCAGCGTGTAGAGGCGACGGGTGAAGACGTCGCGCTCGCCGCGCTGGTAACGGCGCCACAGATCGACAGAGGCATCGTGATCAATGGCGCGGGCGATGTCGACGGAGAGCGAGTTCAGCGATTCGACCATATGGCGCGGATTGCGATTGTCGCCATTGGCCGTGCGCGGAGCCGGGGCGGCTTCCGGAGCCGGACGGGCAGGGGCGCGTGCCGCTGCCTGCTCGGCCTGCTCGTCGCGCGATGCGCCACGCAGCAGATCGCTGATCCAGCCACCCTGACCCGTCTGGCCACCCTGAGCAGGCTGTTCTGCCGCCGGGCGGATCGGCGAGGACGGAGCGGCAGGCTTGTCGAGCGACAGGCCGCCACGCAGAAGGCCGGCGTTGTAAGGATCGTTGCGCGGAGCAACCGGCGCCGGCTGAACCGGAGCCTGCTGCTGGGGCACCTGCTGTTGGGGCGGCTGCGGCAGAGGCTGCGGCTGCTGGCGAACTGGAGCTGCCACGGGCGCAGCGGGTGCACGCGGCTGAGTGGCTTCGGCCACTTCGAGCTGCTGCGACGAGCGACCGACCAGCTGCGAGATTTCCTGCAGGGCCTTGATCTGCTCGCTGACGGCGCGGCGCATGGCGGCAGCACTTTCCTTCGCCTCTTCCGGGAGATCGAAGGCGCCGCGCTTCAGTTCGGTGCGGGTCGCATCGAGCTCCTGGCGGATGTCCTGTGCCGAGCGGCGGATTTCGTCCGTGGCACCGGAGAAGCGGCCGACCGCATCTTCGACCGACAGACGGAGCGTTTCGCGCAGCTGGTTTGCTGCCGTGTCGGAACGCTGTGAAGCCTCGCCGAGGACGCGCTCGACTTCCGACAGTGAGCCGGAAAGGTTGCCGCGCATCTGATCGGCGAGATCACGGGCGCGACGTTCGGCCTCCGACAGGGTCTCCTCGATCGTCCGGTTGGCTTCGCCACCGGCATCGAGAAGGGCAGCGCGCATGGCGCTTGCGGTCTGTTCCGCGCGCTGCTGGGTTTCGCCCAGGCGGCGGCCGATATCGGCGAAGGAGGCCTGCAGACCGTCACGCAGCTTGTCGCCGACATGGGCCGTGCGTTCTTCGGCACGTTCGAAGGCGCCGTCGACGAGAGCCGTGAGGTGCTTGAGTGTCGCCTCGATCTCGTCGGAACGCTTGACCAAGCCGGCCGAAAGACTGCGCAGGGCGTCCTGACGTTCGTCCAGCGTGCTGGCAAGGTTGGACTGGGCAGCGCCCAGAAGTTCGGAGGCTTGGCCGAGAACCTTGGAGTGATCCTCGAAGCGACCGACGATGCCGCCGACCTGGCTGAGTGTCTGGCCGGAAATCGTGACCAGGCGATCGATATTGTTTTCGAGCAGTCGGCTGGAGCCGGACACCAGATCCGCAGCGGAGCCTGCAGAATGGGCGAAGCGTGCCGCCGTGTCGTCGAGCTTCTGGTCGGCAGCTGCGAGCTGACCGGCCGCCTGTTCGACGAGCGAGGCGATGTTGACGTTGCTGTGCGACAGGCGCTCGATGATGCCGTCGACATTGGAGAGCAGGCTCTGCTCGGCGCCGCGCATCATCTGCGACGCGGCTTCGCTGCGCTGGCCGATGGCTGCGAGCGTCTCGTTGGCGCGGGCAGCGATCGCATCGACGAGCGCCGCGTTTTCCTGGCGGATGCGAGCCGAGGTCTCCTGAGCGGCGTTGGCGAGCTGTTCAGCTGCCGTGCGGCCGGTTTCGGCATAGGCTTCGACCAGCGGCTTGGCCTTCTCATCCAGCAGGCGCGACAGTTCTTCCGAGCGGCTGGACAGCATGGAGTTGAGATCGCGCGAGCGGCTGTCGAGTGCCGTGCGGATAGCATCTCCGCGGGCCGCAAGCGCGCGGTCGACGGCATCGAGAGCCTGATCGAGTTCGCCGGCCGTGGAAGTGAGTGTCGAGCGGATCGACTGGCCGCGGCTGTCGAGTGCTGTTTCCGCTTCACCGAGGGCAGCCGAGATGGCGTCCACTTGCTGCTTCACCAGCTTGTCGGCTTCCGCCACCTTGCTGACGATCGCGCTGCCGGCCTCCGAGAAGGCCTGGGCGACGGTTGCAGCCTGACCGGCAAGACGGTTCTGCGTCTCGGAAATGCGGCCGACGATCTCGTTGCTGCGTTCCTCGATGGCGCGGGTGAATTCGGTGTTGCGGTTGTTGAGTTCGTTGGTGAACTCCGAACCGGCGCGGGCGAGGGCCTCTGCAGAGCGGTTCGCCTCGGCATCCATCTCATGCGCGGCAGTGGAGACGGCTTCGCGAAGGGATCCTGCGAGACCGACCGCCTTGCTTTCGATCGTCTTCGAAACATTGTCGAGGCCGATCGAGAGGGCGCGGTCCATGGTGCCGAAGCGTTCTTCGATATGGGCTGTGCGGCCGTCGAGGGTCTCGGTGATGCGGAGCGTCGCGTCGGCGCTGCTGCGTTCCAGGGCGCCGGTACGCTCGCTGAGGGTACGGGCGATATGTTCGGCAGCTTCGCTGGATGCGAGTTCAATGCCCATGCTGCTGCTGCTCGCAGCCTCCGAGATCCGTTCAGCGGTCGCATTGGATGCCTGACGAAGAGCGTCGGCCTGCTCGTTAAGCGTGCGCGCAATGTGCTCTGCGGCCTCGCTGGATGCGAGTTCGATACCCATGCTGCTGCTGCTGACGGATTCGGAAATCCGCTCGGCCGTTGCGTTCGATACCTGCTGTAGGGCGTCTGTCTGTTCGCTGAGTGCACGGGCGATGTGCTCAGCAGCTTCACTTGCTGCAAGTTCGATGCCCATGCTGCTGCTGCTGACCGATTCCGAGATACGATCGGCTGCCGCGTTCGAAACACGTTCGAGGTCGGCCGTGCGGGCGCCGAGGGTGTCGGCAAGATTGCTGCCGGCATTGTCGACCATGGCCGAAACATTGCCGATTTCTCCGCGGATACGGTCTTCCAGGCCGCCGAAGGTGACTTCGATGCGGTTGCCGGCATCGTGAAGGGCCGTCGATACTCCACCGACGGTCTGTTCGACGCGTGAGGTGAAGGCTTCGGTCGAATGGCTGATTTCGCGGGCGGCATCGCTGATCTGGCCAGCAATGGAGCCGATATCGGTCTGCAGGCTGCCGGCAAGGGTTTCGCTCGCCTTGTCCAGCGTCTCGCGCAGTGCTTCCTGCTGACCTTCCAGCGACATTTCGAGCATGCCGGCGCTGGTGGCGATGGTCGTGCCGATCGAGGTAGCCTGATCCATCAGCAGGTTGCCCAGCTGATCCTGGGCGTCGGTGATCGTGGCCGAGATCAGGCCGGTGCGCTGATCCAGCGTGGTGCGCAGGCGATCATGGCCGGCATCGATCGTTTCGGAGATGTCACGATTGGCTTCGCCGAGGACATTGGCCATACGCAGATGTGCGGAGCCTACGGTCTCGCCCAGCGCTTCGCCATTGGTCGTCAGCGTGTCGGCGATCTGGCGATGGGCGGCCTCAAGCGAGGTCTCCATGCGCTGCAGGCCATCACCCATCGTGGCATCGAAACGATCGGTGCCCTGGGTCATCGCGTTCTCGATGCGGCCGGCGGCGCCACCAACGGTCTGTTCAAGACGCTCGCTGCCGTTGTCGAGCAGGCGAGCCAGTTCGGACGTGCGGCTCTCCAGCGAGATATCGAGATTGAGCTGGTTATCGGCAAAAGCGTCGCGGATTATCTCGGCACGCTTGTCGAAGGATTCTTCGATGCGCGCAGCTGCACCGCTGACGGTCTGCTCCAGACGATCGCCACCATGCTCAAGCAGGCGGGCCAGCTCGGAGGTGCGGCTTTCGAGCGAGATGTCGAGGTTGAGCTGGTTATCGGCAAAAGCGTCGCGGATGACATCGGCGCGCTTGGTGAAGGCTTCTTCCAGGCGCGTGTCGGCTTCGGACACGGTCTTGACGAGGTTCGTCGCGTGATCGGTCAGCGTGGTGCTGAGGCGATCTTCGTGCAGCGAGATGGAGGTGGCGATCTCCATCGACTTGTCGTCGAGGATTTCGGAGAGCCTGTCGCGGTTGGATGCAAGCGTCGTGTCGAGGGCGGTTGCGCGGCGGTCCATTTCATCGGTCAGGCGCAGTTCGCTTTCGGAAAGCGCACGGGCGATGGCTTCGCTCTTAGTGTCGAGGATCGAGGCGAGGCGATCCGGCGTGTCAGCCATCAGCGACTGGAGGGCGGATGCCTTCTCGTCGACGGCGCCGGCAAAGCGCTCATGGCTGTCGGTGACGGATTCGATGATCGCGGCGGTGCGGCTCGAAATGCTGTCTTCGAAGCGCTTCTGGCTGTCGGCGAGGCTTGCGGAAATCTCGCCGCCGCGGGCCGCCATGACCATGTCGATCTTGTTGTGGGCATCGCCAAATGCACCGGCGATATCGCTGCTGCGGGCGGCAAGCGCGTCGGAGAATTCCTTCGAGCGGCTTTCCAGCATGGAATCAAGCACTTCCTGGCCGGTTCCGAGCGTGGTGGCGATCGCAAGCTGCTGATCCGTCAGCGCGTTGCCGATCCGCTCGATGCTGGTCGACAGGATGCCGTCAATCGCATCGGACCCGCCGGCCACTGTCTCGTTGATGCGGGCAAGGCTTTCCATCAGCTTGCTGTCGAGGCTGCCGGCGCGCTGGTCGAAAGCCGTAGTGAACTGCGTGAGGCCTTCGTCGAACGTCGTGCTGAGCTGGCCGACCGTCGAATGCAGGCGCTCTTCGAAGAGGCCCGTGCGCAGGTCGAGATCCATGATGGCATCGTCGGCAGCGGTCTGCAGGGTCTGACGGAAAGATGCGCCGCGTTCGTCGATCGAACGGTTAAGCGAGGAGAGGATGCCGTCGAGCGAGCCGGTCAGCGTGCGCTCGCTGCTGGAGAGGCCTTCTGTGATCTCGCGGGTGCGGGCGAGCAGGGTCTCGTTCAGCTGGCGGGTACGGTCGGCGAGAGCTGCGTTGAGCTTTTCGGTATTGGCGTCGAGGCTCGAGGCACGGGTCTCGAATTCGCTGAGAATCGCATTGCCGCGCTCGTTGAGCGTCGAGCTAAGCCCTTCAAGGCGCATGTCGAATTCGGTGGAAAGTGCGATGCCCGACGTGGTCAGGGTATCGATCAGGCCTTCCGTCTTGGCGGCCAGCAGCGACGCGATGGCATCGCCGGCAGCGTCCGACTTCTCCATCAGCGATGCGGCGCGCATGTCGATCATCGAGGCGAAGGCTTCGCCTGAGGTCGCAAGGCGGATCGAGATCTCCTCGGTGGCGAGCGACAGCTCTTCCTTCAGCTGATCATGGGCGCCGACGATGGACGAGCGGATGCGCTCGGCATGATTGACGATTGCGTCGCGTTCCGAGCCGAGTTCCTGGACGAGACCGCGCACGCGCAATTCGTTGTCAGTATAGCTGCGCTCGAGCGCATTCACTTCGGAGTGAACCAGCGTTTCCAGTTCGGAGGCACGGGCGATCGTGCGCTCGATGCCTTCGTTCATCGCCGACACTTCGCGGCGTACCGCCTGGCCGACGCTCATGATCCGTTCGGAGGCGATCGTTTCCGGCTCCGACAGGCGCAGGGCGACCTCTGCCATCGAACGGGCAGCGTTTCGCAGGTCCTGGGCGCGGGCCATCATGATGGAGAATGCGAAGAAGAGCAGGATCGGCAGAAGAATGCCGGCGGCAAGCGCGACAAGGCCGGGAGCGGCGAGGACGCCAGCTACCGAGTTAACCTGCCAGAGCTGGTTGCCGTAGATAAGCTGGCCAAGGCCTACGCCGGCGATCGCCCAGAGGACCGACATGATGAGCGCGTTGCGGATGGCGCCACGCATGGAACCACCGTCCAGCGAACGCAGAATGGATGCCGGGTTGCGGCGGCCTGCGTCATTGGCCGGCTCGAAGCTCGGCTGGCGCGGTGCCTGTTCCGCGGCAGCGGGACGGGCTGGCTCTGCCTGGGGCTGGCGCGTGCGGGCAGGGCGGGTACGGGACGTGTCTGACACTCTGGCCTCCGAGGCAGGTGGAGCGGACTTCGCGCGGGGCGTCTCTTCGTTGAAGTCGATCTTCAGCGCATCTTCCAAAGCCTGGAATGCAGTCTCATCGATCGATTCATTGCTGGTGTTCTTCGCCATGCGGTTACGCCTCGTTACATACTCGCCCGGCACCCCGCTCCACGTGCTGCCGCCTGCAGAGCGAAACAGCGGGATACTCTTGCGGGAAATGGAGATGCCTCACGGCAAGCTCGATTGCCCATTCATGTTCCAGTCGGAGAGCCGTTCTTTCAAACGGAAGATAATGAAAGCTTACCGTTCCTCCGACACCGGCTACCAAGTGTCTCAGGCAGCCGACTAAACCGTACTGTAGTGGCACATCTGTGCATTGGGCACAATTGAAACGGGTCGAAGCGGTACCGGATGCGATTGCTTGTTAACAGGATTTAAACCATGTTTTCGGGCGAATGTCCTGTAATCACGGGAGTTTAACGCGAATTAACCATTCGCGAAGATTTGCGCCGCGATTGTGCCGAAATTTAACGGGATAGCCATGGCTCGGCCGGATGATCCGGACATGTCCACGCTATAAAGCAAGGAAAGAACGAGATGGCAATGGCAGCGGCAAAGATCGCATTCGAGGCGCCCGACAATCACAGGATCGCCTGTCCATCACAGTCGCGGCCGGTGGATCTGGTTCATCTGGCAAACCAGACGATGGGTGACAAGGCGCTTGAAGCCGAAGTGCTGCAGATGTTTGCGCGACAGGCGCGGGCACTGATGCAGGAAATGGCCACCGCCGATGCCACGCGCATGACCGCTCTCGCGCATCGTCTCCAGGGTGCGGCCAAGGCGATCGGCGCATTCACCGTTGCCACCAAGGCAGAACGGCTGGAAGCCAAGCCGGATGATGCTGCTCTTCTGGCATCGGTCCACTCGGCGGTCATCGAGGCCGACAATTTCATTATGGGACTTTGCCGCTGATATAAGACGGCTTCGGCGTCGGCAGCAAAGCCGGCGTCGCCCGCGTGATTGACGGGCGCGGCATTTTGGTGGCAGAGACGGCCTATGCGAGGCCTTTACCCGAAGGGTCTCTTCCCCAACTCTCGGATTTTCCCATCATGACGAAATTGACCATCGTAGCCTTCGACGGAACCCGCTTCGAACTCGACGCGGATAACGGTTCGACGGTGATGGAGAATGCAGTGCGCAATTCCGTGCCCGGTATCGAAGCCGAATGCGGCGGCGCCTGCGCCTGTGCCACCTGTCATGTCTATGTCGACGAGGCCTGGACCGAAAAGGTCGGGCCGCCGGCGGCCATGGAAGAAGACATGCTGGACTTCGCCTTCGACGTTCGTCCAACGTCCAGGCTTTCCTGTCAGATCAAGATCAAGGCCGATCT
This sequence comes from Terrirhizobium terrae, assembly GCF_030323265.1. Classification (GTDB taxonomy): domain Bacteria; phylum Pseudomonadota; class Alphaproteobacteria; order Rhizobiales; family Rhizobiaceae; genus Neorhizobium. The sequence goes on along the minus strand of NZ_CP104992.1, from coordinate 3,719,136 downwards.
CGACGGTCTTGTGGTCAACGTGCCTGAACGTCAGGCCTAACTCTCTCTCAGTTTTCAAAGAAATGCCTCGCCGCAGGCGTGCGAGCGAGGCGAGGCGGGCGCATGGCCTGTAGGTGAGGGAGGGATCGCCTGCAGACCTTCAACACGCGCCGGGGGAACGCGAGGCATTCACATGTGTTCGAACCCGTATATCTTCCGGGTTTTCGCGCGGCTTGGACGCGACGGCTGCGGGTCTCCGATTGCCGTAGGAACCCAGCATTAATGTCCAAATGTTTAGTTGGATTCTGTCGATTAGTTTACTCTAATAAATAATCCATCATTCACCGGAGCTTGCGCATGCGTTGCGCAAGCTTCGGTCATGGCGGATCTCAGGCTTGATCAGTCGATGCGCTGGTCGATGCGGTATTGCAGCAGACGCATCATCCGGGCGTCAAAGTTCTTCGATTCGATCTGGTCAAATCGGACTTGCTGCTTGTCGTGTTCGGCGAGCATCCGCTTGGTCAGTTCCGAAACGAGGGTTTCCACATCGTCGCAACTGCGGCGGCTCGGAAGGGCGAGCAACTCCCGCTCGAGCCTGCGGGCATAATTGCGGGCAATTTCCGCGTGGCGTTCTTCATGGCGCTTGATATCGGCAGAGAGCGTTCCCCAGATGAAGCGCAGGTCCTTGGCTGCCCGTCTCTGGTTGCTCCAGCGGGGCAGGATTATGTTGGTGCGCAAGGTCACCTTGGCGCCGCCGACCGAGCATCGGCCGCCACGCTCGACATAGGTGACTTCGCCGCCGAACTTGATCTCGGTGGCGCCGGGATGGCGGTTGCCTGTCGTGTGAGTGACCGGCCCACGGCGCTCGAGTTCGCGGTCGAGATCTTCGGCCGTGCGGCCACCGATGCGGAAGTAGGAATAGGTCTTCGTGATGACAGGTTCGGCATGGGCCGTCACCGGGATCACGCAGAGGAGACAAGCTGCGCCGAACAACCGGCGGACCCTGCGCATCAAAAACATTCTCGAACCTGGTACGTTGAACTTCGCCCAAGCTTGGGGCATAGCCACGGCAAGCGCAACACAGAGGCAGCCAAAATTGCGTTACTTTCAGAAAGATGGATGGCCGGTGACATCATCGCGCAACAGCACCTGGCGTCTGGCGCATGGGCGAAAACTCGCGCTCGGGACCAACGCCTGCGTCATGGCGATCGTTAATGTCACGCCCGACAGTTTTTCCGATGGCGGCCGGTATGACGATGTCGAACGGGCGGTCGCCCACGGTCTGGCCTGCGTTGCCGAGGGAGCTGCGATTCTCGATATCGGAGGCGAATCGACCCGACCGGGTGCGGCGCCCATCAGCGCGGCGGAAGAGCAGGATCGGGTGCTGCCGGTGATCGAGAGGCTGCGCGGGGAGACCGATGCGCTGATTTCGGTCGATACCTATCGTGCCGAAACCGCCAAGCTCGCTGTCGAGGCCGGAGCGCATATCATTAATGACGTCTGGGGATTGCGGCATGACCCGGATATGGCCGGTGTCGTTGCACAGACCGGCGCCGGTGTCTGCATCATGTACACGGCCCGCGGGCGGGAGGATCACCATCCCGATATCGTTGCCGACGAAATGGCGTTTCTGACGCGTTCAATCGATACCGCGAAGTCTGCAGGCATTGCCGAGGAGGCGATAGTGCTGGATCCGGGTTTCGGCTTCGTCACCAGCCAGGCAAACGACATCGATCTGATGGCGCGACTTGGCGAGCTTCACGGGCTCGGTTTTCCGCTGCTGGTCGGGACATCGAGGAAGCGCTTCGTCGGCGCGGTCTCGTCGCGTGAACTGCCGGCCGAGCGGGATTTCGCAACGGCCGCGACGACCGCAATGCTGCGGCTGGCCGGTGCCACGGTATTCCGTGTCCACAACGTGTCCGGAAATCTCGATGCGCTGAAGATGGCGGATGCCGTGCTGGAGAGCCGCCGGCGGATGCTCGGAGCAGGAGCGAACTGATGGCCATCTACCAGATCAACTTGAAGAACTGTGCGTTTTTCGCACGACATGGCGTGTTCGAGCAGGAGACCGCGCTCGGTCAGCGCTTCTTCGTCGATGTGCTGATGGATGTGGACGGTGGCGATGCGCTGGTGTCGGACGATGTCGAGCAGACGGTGCATTACGGGCTCGCCTACGAGTTGGTTGAGAGAGTTATGACCGGTACGCGTCGCAACCTGATCGAGACGCTGGCGAGAGATGTGGCCGTTGCGCTGTGCGCCTGGTCGCCACTGATCCGTCGGGTGGAGGTTGCCATCCGCAAGCCGAGCGCGCCGATCGCCGGTATTCTCGACTACGCGGAGGTTCGCATTGAGCACCACGCCTGATCGCTCCTGGGAGATTGCGGCCCTCGGTCTTGGTGGCAATATCGGTGATCCGCCAGCCGCCATGGGCCATGCGCTGCGGGCAGTCGACGCCCATGAGCACTGTCGCGTGACGGCCGTTTCGCGGCTCTATCTGACGCCGCCCTGGGGAAAGACCGATCAGGCCGATTTCTTCAATTGCTGCGCGCTGGTGGAGACCCGGCTGGAGCCGGAAGACCTGCTGGATCTCTGTCTTGCGATCGAGAAGGACATGAAGCGGGTGCGCGACGAGCGCTGGGGACCGCGCACGCTTGATATCGATATTCTTACCTATGGCACGCTGGAGCGGAAAACGGAGAGGCTAGAATTGCCGCATCCGCGGATGACGGAGCGGGCATTCGTGATGCTGCCGCTCGCGGATCTTGCGCCGCAGATGATGATCCTGGGCAAAAAGGCGGAGACCTGGGCCGGCGGTTTGAATTCCACCGGTATCCGCATCGCGAAAGGCGACGGCCTCTGGTGGCGGTCGCCAGCAGCCTGACCGGCTGATTATTCCTTGATGGAGCCGACGGCGATCGAGATCGAGATCGCGGTCGAGCGACAGGCCGATGACCGGAACCATCTGGTCGGCAACCTTGACCGAAATCGTGATATTCATCTTGTTCTCGCCGCGCAGGCTGGCGACCATGGCGCCGTTAAGCTGGGCGCGGTTGATGCCCATCACGACCTTGTCGCCATTGACCGAGCCCGAAATGATGTCGAGGCCCTTACCTTCGGCGCCATCCAGGAACTTGCCGGTATAACCGCGGCCTTTCTGGGTGATGACGGCGGACATGGGCTGCTGGAATACGCCGACGCGGCAGGTGCCGTCCAGTTTCATGCCGGTGTCGCCATCCGGTGACGGCATGCCGGTGAGGTTGCAGCTGAACTTCGTGCCCTTGTATTTGCCGGCGACGATCTCACCCGGGCCTTTCCAGACACCGGAAACCTGCTGGAAGAACATCTGGTCGCGGGAGGCAGCCTCGGCCTGGGGCGCAAGGGCAGTGCCGGCGGTTGCAAGCGTCAGGGCCGCGAGCCCGCCGAAGAGCGAAAAGATGCGAGAATACATAGGCTTTCCCCTGGGGACGTGATTGCCGAAATAGGCAATGTTTAGTGAGCCCGAAATTAGGGGAAAATGGTTAATGGTTCGTATCTTTTGGGCTTGAGCGATCCTTGCCGAATGACCTAGTCGTCCTGTTTTCCGCCACCCGCTGCGACGATATCGGAAAGAAAATCACCGATCCCGGGCCGCGGCAGCGCCCTGAAAGGCAACGGGCGGCAGAGGTCCATCGCGGCGATACCGATTCGAGCCGTCAGCAGGCCATTGATGACACCTTCGCCCAATCGACGGGACAGTCGTGATGCCAGTCCATGGCCGAGAACTTGTTGGGCGAGGCCGTCGCCAACGGCAATCGAACCGGTCACCGCGAGGTGAGCGATGACATCGCGGATCAGGCGCAGGAGGCCGAGCTTGCCGGGGCGGGCGCCATACAGCTCGGCCATTGCGCGCACGAGGCGGGTTACCTCGAAGAGCACGTAGGCGAGGTCGACGATGGCGCGGGGGCTGATTGCGGTGACGACCGCAACCCGCTTCGACGCATTGAGGATCAGGCCGCGCGCCTTGCGATCGAGGGGCGAAAGCAGCTCTTTCTCGGCGAAATCTAGAAGATGCGGGCCGTCGATGATGTCATCCTTGGTGGCGTCCAGCGCGGCGCGACCACGCGCAGTCTCCGCCCGGTGACTGAGAAGAGATGACAATCGATCCGCGACCTTGCGTGCCGGCGCCGGCAACACGGAGGCAGCGGCCTCCTCGGCTTCCGCCTTCAGGGACTGGACGGCGGCGAGCTTGGCGATGCCGCTGATCTCGCGCCCGAGAATGACCAACAGGCCGAGCGCGGCGAGGGACAGCGCGGTGATGGCGGCGTATCCCAGCCAGTCGGCGCGGGTGAAGAGATCGCGGATGACCTGATCGGCCCAGAGGCCGAATGCCAGTGACAGAAATGTTCCAAGGGCTGCCGCGGCAAGACCGGCAAAGGAAAAGCGCCTGCGCGGCCTTGGGGTTGCGACCGGCAGCGCTGCGGCGTCAAGGTCTGCGGATGGGGCAAACGGATCATCCGTTTCGGCGATGACGGATTCGGGCTGGTCGAAGCTTTTCGGGCCGCGCGAAACAGGTCTGACAGTGGCAGCGGGCGTGTCATCCTCCACCTGGAAGGACGACGGACGACGGCGATCGGGATCGCGGGTGCTGGTCGGTCTCATGCGAGGCGGTCCCCCAGAAGAAACTGAAGTGCGCGGTCCAGCCGGATATGAGGCACGGCGATCTTCATCGCACCGGCTGCGTCATCCAGCGCGGGCGGACGGAACCGCACGAAATTGATATCCGGCAGATCAGGATTTTCCCTGTCGAGGCTGCGGAACATCTGGTCGGGATCCTCAGGGAGATCGCCCGGGAATATGGCCGTCGTCTTGATGCCGTCGAAGCGTTCACCGTTGATGGTTTCGCCGGCGATCGGCGTGCCGACGATGACGGGCAGGAGATGGTTATCCTCCTTGACCCTTGCTTCGCGGGTCGCGCGGACGGAGGCGAGCGCCATCACCTCCAGCCCGGCACCGGACATGCCGATGCGCTGGATCGCGCGATCGACGAGGCGGCTGGTCAGCCGTTCCAGGCGGTCATGGCTTTCGTGATGGAGATGATCAGCCTTGGTGGCCGCGATCAGCACCTTGTCGATACGGCGGCCGACGAGCGACGAAAAGAAGCTGTTATGCCCGGGACGGAAGCAGGCAAGCACGTCCGCCAGCGCCCGCTCGAGGTCGAGCAGCGCCTCCGGGCCGCGATTGATGGCCTGCAGTGCGTCGACCAGCACGATCTGCCGGTCCAGCCGGGCGAAGTGATGGCGGAAGAAGGGTTTGACCACCACGGACTTGTAGGCCTCGTAGCGTCGCTCCATCATGGCTCTCAGCGAGCCCTTCGGCGCGGGACCGTCGGGGATCGCAGGCAGGGGCGCGAAAGTGAGGGCAGGCGAGCCCTCCAGGTCTCCCGGCATGAGGAAGCGTCCGGGCGGCAGGGTCGACAGCGACCGTTCATCAGATTTGCAGGCGCGCAGATAGGCTGAAAAGGCTTCGAACAGACGGCGGGCCGTCGTTTCGTCAGCGGGCGCATCCATGTCTATGCCGGATGACAATTGCAGCCAGTCGCTGGCGAGCTCGCGACGGATACCGGTCCCGGCCAGGTCGACCGTCGCGGCGCTGAAGGCCCGATAATCCTGCGTCAGCAATGGCAGGTCGAGCAGCCATTCCCCGGGGTAATCGACGATATCGAGCGAGAGGCGGCCGGGAGAGAACAAGCGATTCCAGCCGCTGGCGCTCTGATAATCGATCGTCAACCTCAGTTCGGAAACGGCGCGAGTTGAATCGGGCCAAATCCGGTCACGCACGAGCGCCTGGATATGATCCTCGTACTGGAAACGCGGCACGGCGTCGTCCGGCTGCGGTTCAAGTCGTACATCCGAAACGCGTCCCGATCTCATCGCATCAAAGAGCGGAAGTCTTCCGCCATTCAGGAGATTATGGACGATCGAGGAGATAAGAACCGTCTTGCCCGCGCGCGACAGGCCGGTCACTCCGAGCCTGATCGTCGGGTGAACCAGGGCAGAGGCTCGATCCGCGATATTGTCGAATGCGATGCGAGCGTCGTCGGTAAAACTTGTCAGCGATGGCGCCAATGCATGATCCCGGAGAAATGTTTTTCCCTATATAGGACGCTGCCGAAGGCATACAACGGCCCGCGATGACGCCATCCATCAGGGCTTCACGAAATCGTGCAGTATCCAGTCAAAGCCTTCCTCGGCGCGGTCCGGCGCATGATCGAGCACGGCTATACCTGCCGTCGGATAACCGCCCACGAGTGCGGAGCGGCGGGCTGCGCTGCCAATAAGGCCTTCCAGAAGCTGGTCTATCGTCGGGTTATGGCCGACCAGCATGACCGAGGTGTTGGACGATTGGCCGGCGATGATCGTCGCATAGGTTTCCGGCGTGCTGTTGTAGAGCGCATCGACGAACTCGATATCGAGGCTCTCGCTCACCGACCGGCGAACGATTTCCGCGGTCTGCCGGCAACGAATTGCCGTTGAGCTGACCAGACAATCGGGAGTGTAGCCCAGGTCGATAGCCTTGTCGGCCACAAGCTCTGCTTGCGCATAGCCCTGGTCGCTGAGTGTACGATCAAAGTCGCGGCCGCTAGCCGCACTCGACACGGCCTGAGCGTGACGCATCAAGTAAATCCGGGATGGATGAGGTTCAATCATCATGGCCCCCATAGATGAGCAAGCAGTAAAACGGGTAGCGTTGCCGGGGGTGAACGTCAACCGTCAAAAGGTCCCCAGAGTTGTGGAGAACGGTAGCCGGGCAAATTCATTGGCGCCGTTAAGCGGTTAAAAAATAGTCACTTAGCTGATTTTTGTGACAATTTTAAAACTGCCTCAATCAGGGGCATAAGGCTTGAATCGTCCCCCGCTAATAGGGTATAGGGGCCGCACGAGATGTTCTTCAGGAGAATCGCGTTGAGTGAGAAGATCGATCTTAGCAATTATGTACTCTCAGAAAACGATGAGTTCATGAATGCAAATCAGAAAGCATACTTTAGAGCTAAGCTGATCGCTTGGAAAAACGACATCCTCAGGGAAGCGCGGGAGACGCTCGACCATCTGGCTGAGGAAAGTGCCAATCATCCGGATCTCGCCGATCGTGCCTCCTCGGAGACCGACCGGGCGATCGAGCTTCGGGCCAGGGATCGTCAACGAAAGCTGATTTCAAAAATCGATGCCGCCCTGCAGCGGATCGACGACGGCACCTACGGTTATTGCGAAGAGACCGGCGAGCCGATCGGTCTCAAGCGCCTCGACGCCCGACCCATCGCGACATTGTCAATCGAGGCGCAGGAACGCCACGAGCGACGCGAAAAAGTCTATCGCGACGAGTAGTCGACGCAAACGACATCAAAAAAGGCACGCTTTCGGGCGTGCCTTTTCGTTTCTGCGAAGTTGGCCGGAGACCGGCCAATCGTCATTTGTCTCGGCTGGCCGACATTTCACCGAAAATGCGGGCGACTTCTGCCTGCAGCGGCGGATCCTGTCGCTGTGCGCCGGGGATAGGAACTGTGGGGCCGGCGGCTGTGGTGTTTGTTGGATTGGGCTGAGGAAGCGGGCGGCTGCCGCGGCCGATCAGGGCTGCGTCGCGGGCGGCGAGATTACTGGCCATCTCCTCTTCGAGGATTTTTCAAACTCGCTGCCGAGCGCGGTCGGGTGCTGGCCAACGGGCGCTGCGGGGCGTGCTGCCGGAGCAGGCGCCTGGGGCTGAGCCTGAGCGGGGCGTTCGGCAAACACCCTGTCGCGGGCGCTGTCGAGGAGCTTTGCGGCATCGTCCAGCGCAGGGGCGGAAGGTGTCACCACTATCTCGGGCGTGCGCTGGATGGGCATGACAGTGGCCTTGGCTGGGCCGTTCGAATTTGGCGCTTGTGAGGGGTTGCGACCTCCTGAATGGCGGGCGCGGCCGGAGCGGCGACAACCGGCGCATTGACGGAGACCGACGACGGAGCCGTATTGACAGGCGCGACGGCGGCAGGTTGCGTGGCGCGAATGTCGCGGGCTGGGAGTTCTCTTGTTGTTTCACGTGGCGGTTCCGTGCGCGGCTGAGGAATTGCAGCCGTTTCGGCCGCAGCGGCTGGGCTGGCTACCGGGGCCGGGATAGGCTTCGCAGGCGCCGACAATGGAGCGGGGGCCCCCGCCACAGCCGCATGCGGCATTCCCTGCGGCCGGCTGTCTGCTCCCTTCGGCTGCGATGACGGAGAAATGCGGCTTTCGATGACGATATCGGTCGGGCCTCCGATCATGATCAGGTGCTCGACATCATCGCGGCGAACCAGGACGAGGCGGCGGCGGGTATCGACCGCGGCGGCATCCAGCACCTGAAGGCGGGGATTGCGGTTGCGGCCGCCGCGCACGAAGGGCGAGGGCCTCGCCGGCCGCGCACTATCCACAGAATTCCGATGAGGCAGAGGAGTGCCGCGCCGACGCCCAGGACGGCCACGACCAGCCGTCCGCCATAGGCGCCAATCAGATCTTCGAACATGTCTTGTTACTCCTCATGCGAACTATACTGTCGAGCAGACGATTTTTTGCCGCGGAGACAAGCGCGACTGCCGCTTGTCTCCGCTAATTAACACCTCGAAGCTGCACAGATAGGGCGCGGAACTGGCCTGTCCCGTGTTTTATCAAGCCGTGGAGCTTTTTGCGACATGCGCAAATTGCTAAGAGAGAATCGCGGGCTCACATTCGGTGCGCACCGTGGCTTCGGCGCTTCAGCGCTGCGGAACGTGAGGTATTGATGACGATGTCGCCGAAGGCCGGCCACGACGAAGCGCCGCTGGTCAATCGCGGAGCGCGCGGCGGCACTGCCGTACGGATCATCCTGTTGGCGGTTGTGCTGCTTGGCGTAGCTGTCGCCTTTGTGGTTTTTCAGCGTGCTTTGGACAACGAGGTGGTGCTCGGCCTGCTCGGCATTCTTGCCATGGTCGGCATTTTCTTCATCGTGTCGTCGCTGATCGGCCTCGTCGAAGTGATGCCGCAATCGCGATCCGACGAGCTGGCGCGCAGTTTTCTCGCCAATCACCCGGACGGTATCGTCGTCACCGACGCCAAGGGCCGCGTCGTCTACGCGAACGCCGCCTATGGCCGCATGACGGGGCTGCCAGCGGCCGCGCCGTGCAATCGCTGGAAACTCTGCTTTCCAAGACACGCAGATCGACCGAGGCGCTGTACCGCCTGACAACCGCGCTTAGGGAAGGTCGGGAAGGGCATGAGGAATTCCGGCTTCTCCAACCGCTCGGCCGCAGCAACGGCAACAATTCCGACGCGCACTGGTATCGCCTGAAGGCTCGTATTCTAGGCACGGGCGGCAAGAATGCGCTCGATATATGGGAAATAACCGACATTACCTCGGAGCGGGATGACCAGGAAAGGTTCTTCCGCGAACTCCAGAACGCGATCGACTATCTCGACCATGCGCCGGTCGGTTTCTTCTCGGCCGGCAAGAAGGGTGAGGTCTTCTATATCAATGCGACGCTGGCGGAGTGGCTGGGCGTCGACCTGACGAAATTCACCCCGCGCTCCATGACCATGTCCGATCTGGTGGCGGGCGAAGGCATGGCGCTGATCCAGTCGGTTCAGCCAGCGCCGGGCCTGAAGCGCACCGAGACGCTCGATCTCGATATGCGCCGCACCAACGGCCAGAGCGTGCCGGCACGTCTCGTTCATAGCGTCAGCGCTGCCCGTGACGGCGCGCCGGGTGAAAGCCGCACGGTCGTGCTGATGCGGTCGAAGAGCGCCGAGGGCGACCAGTTCGCATCGGCCATGCGCTTCACGCGCTTCTTCAACAACACGCCGATGGCAATCGCTTCCGTCGATGGCGACGGCAAGATTTTGAGAATTAATGCGCCGTTCCTGCGGTTGTTTTCTGGTGCGGTGTCGCGCGACGATGTCGATGCCGGCGTGCAGCTTGACCGCATCGCCCATGATGGGTCGCGTGAGCAGCTGATGGATGCGCTTGCCGCTGCCAAGGACCGGCAGGGCGACATCCCGCCGATCGAGATCACGCCATCCGGCCGACGAGAACCGTTATGTGCGCTTCTACGTCAATGCCGTGATCGACGAGAGCGACGAGGCCCCGGAAGAGGCGGCCATCGTCTATGCCGTCGAGACGACCGAGCAGAAGGCGCTCGAAACGCAGATGGCGCAGACGCAGAAGCTGAACGCGGTCGGCACGCTCGCCGGTGGTATCGCCCACGATTTCAACAACGTGCTGACGGCGATCCTGCTTTCCTCCGATCATCTTCTACTGCAGGCGCGGCCCTCCGATGCAAGCTTCGCCGACCTGATGGAAATCAAGCGCAACGCGAACCGCGCCGCCGTGCTGGTGCGCCAGCTTCTGGCCTTCTCGCGCAAGCAGACCATGCGCCCGGCCGTGCTCAACCTGACGGACGTCGTCGGCGACTTGCGCATGCTGGTCGACAGGCTGATTTCCGGTACTAACGTGAAGCTGGAAGTCGATTACGGCCGCGATCTGTGGCCGGTGCGCACGGATCTTTCGCAGTTCGAGCAGGTGCTGATCAACCTCTGCGTTAACGCGCGCGACGCTATGCCGGGCGGTGGCACGATCCTGATCAAGACGCGCAACGTGACCGCGCAGGAAGCGGCGGGTTTCCCGCAAGCCGAACTGCCGGCGGACGATTTCGTCATGGTCGAGGTTTCCGACAACGGGACCGGCATTCCGCCCGAAATCATGGACAAGATCTTCGAGCCGTTCTTCACCACGAAGGAAGTCGGCAAGGGGACGGGCCTTGGCCTGTCCATGGTCTATGGCATCGTGAAGCAGTCCGGCGGCTATCTATATCCCGAATCGGAAGTGGGCCGGGGCACCAGTTTTCGAATCTTCCTACCGCGGCATATCCCGGACGTAGTGCCACAGGCACCTGCGGGTACGCCAGAGGCTGCTGCCGCGAGTGTCGCGAAAATCGAGACCGCCGCCGCGGCCTCGACTGCCGAGCCGCTCGATCTTACCGGCAACTCTGCCGTCGTTCTCCTCGTCGAGGATGAAGAGGCGGTGCGTCGCGGCGGCAAGCGGATGCTGGAGACGCGCGGTTATACCGTGCACGAGGCAGGCTCGGGCACCGAGGCTCTCGACATCATGGACGAGCTCGAGGGCAAGGTCGACATCGTCGTCTCCGACGTTGTCATGCCCGAGATGGACGGACCAACGCTGCTGACCGAATTGCGGAAATCCTATCCGGACCTGAAGTTCATCTTCGTTTCGGGATATGCGGAAGATGCGTTTGCGCGAAACCTTCCGGCGGATGCCAAGTTCGGTTTCCTGCCGAAACCGTTCTCGCTGAAGCAGCTTGCAGTGGCGGTACGCGAAATGCTCGATTCGGAGTGAGGCGGCGGTCTCGGCAAGCACGAGATCGTGTGTTGTCATATGGACGCGAAGCATTTGATTTAAGTCGGGATTTTCAGATGCGCAGCGGGCGTGAACGTTCGCAGAACGGAATGGAAATAACGATTTTCTCACAATGGCTTAAATGGCCCTTGGCAAATGAGAACAAAATGAGTACGAATATCCCATCGGCTGCTTGATTGCTTGCGCGGCGGCAATAACCTAAAGGTGGGATCTCATGGCACAGAACACATTGCGGCTCGTAGAGGAAAAAGGCGTGGACAAGAGTAAGGCCCTGGAAGCGGCACTATCGCAGATCGAACGTTCCTTCGGGAAGGGCTCGATCATGAAGCTCGGGCAGAATGAGAATCTCGTCGAGATCGAGACGGTATCGACCGGCTCTCTCAGCCTCGACATCGCGCTCGGCATCGGCGGCCTTCCGAAGGGCCGCATCATCGAGATCTATGGTCCGGAAAGCTCCGGTAAGACGACGCTGGCGCTGCAGACGATTGCTGAAGCCCAGAAGAAGGGCGGCATCTGCGCCTTCGTCGACGCCGAACACGCGCTCGATCCGGTCTATGCCCGCAAGCTCGGCGTCGATCTGCAGAACCTTCTGATCTCGCAGCCGGATACCGGCGAGCAGGCGCTCGAAATCACCGACACGCTGGTTCGCTCCGGTGCGGTCGACGTTCTGGTCGTCGACTCGGTCGCGGCTCTGACGCCGCGCGCTGAAATCGAAGGCGAGATGGGTGACAGCCTGCCGGGCCTCCAGGCTCGTCTGATGAGCCAGGCGCTGCGCAAGCTGACCGCTTCGATCTCCAAGTCGAACTGCATGGTCATCTTCATCAACCAGATCCGCATGAAGATCGGCGTGATGTTCGGTTCGCCGGAAACGACGACCGGCGGCAACGCGCTGAAGTTCTACGCCTCGGTGCGTCTCGACATCCGCCGTATCGGCCAGGTCAAGGAGCGCGAGGAAGTCGTGGGCAACCAGACCCGCGTCAAGGTCGTCAAGAACAAGATGGCGCCTCCCTTCAAGCAGGTCGAGTTCGACATCATGTATGGCGAAGGCGTGTCGAAGACGGGCGAGCTCGTCGACCTCGGCGTCAAGGCCGGCATAGTCGAGAAGTCGGGTGCCTGGTTCTCCTATAACAGCCAGCGTCTCGGTCAGGGCCGGGAAAACGCGAAAACCTTCCTACGCGACAATCCGGAACTCGCCCGCGAGATCGAAATGTCGCTGCGCCAGAATGCCGGCCTGATCGCCGACCGCTTCCTGGAGAATGGCGGTCCGGACGCAGGCGAAGGCGGCTCTGACGACGATCTGTAATCTTTGAGATAAGTAAGCGGTTCCGCCGCACTCGGGATATCCGCCAGACATCCTAGCCGCTTACGGTTGCCGGCCGCCATCTGAAGATGTGCGGCCGGTTTTTTGTGTTCGGCTGGACAGTGCTTGAAGCGGACGATACAAGCCTCTGGACTTGAAATTATGGTACCGCATCGGCGGTTGAAAAGGGCGTAGCATGAGCGGCGTGAATGACATCCGGTCGACCTTCCTCGACTATTTCAGCAAGAACGGGCACGAGGTCGTTTCGTCCAGCCCGCTGGTTCCGCGCAACGACCCGACGCTGATGTTCACCAATGCCGGCATGGTGCAGTTCAAGAACGTCTTCACCGGTCTGGAGAAGCGTCCTTACTCGACCGCGACGACCTCGCAGAAATGCGTGCGCGCCGGCGGCAAGCATAACGACCTCGACAATGTCGGTTACACCGCCCGGCATCTGACCTTCTTCGAAATGCTCGGCAACTTCTCCTTCGGCGACTATTTCAAGGAGCAGGCGATCGAGCTTGCTTGGAAGCTGGTCACCGAAGGGTTCGACCTGCCGAAGAGCCGACTTCTGGTGACGGTCTATTCCGAAGACGAGGAAGCTGCGACGCTGTGGAAGAAGATCGCCGGTTTTTCCGACGACAAGATCATCCGCATTCCGACCTCCGACAATTTCTGGCAGATGGGCGATACTGGTCCTTGCGGCCCGTGCTCGGAAATCTTCATCGACCAGGGCGAGAATGTCTGGGGCGGCCCTCCGGGTTCGCCTGAGGAAGATGGTGACCGGTTCCTCGAATTCTGGAACCTCGTCTTCATGCAGTTCGAGCAGACCGCTCCTGGCGAGCGTTCGCTCCTGCCGCGTCCGTCGATCGATACCGGCATGGGTCTCGAGCGTATGGCCTGCGTGTTGCAGGGCAAGCAGAGTGTCTTCGATACGGACCTGTTCCGCACGCTGATCGGCACGATCGAGGACGTCATGGGCGTCAAGGCGGAAGGCAGCGCCAGCCACCGCGTCATCGCCGACCATCTGCGTTCCTCCGCCTTCCTGATTGCCGATGGCGTTCTGCCGTCGAATGAAGGTCGTGGCTACGTGCTTCGCCGTATCATGCGCCGCGCCATGCGCCATGCGCAGCTGCTCGGTGCAAAAGAGCCGGTCATGTACAAGCTTCTGCCGACGCTGGTTCAGGAGATGGGCCGCGCCTATCCGGAACTGGTACGCGCCGAGGCGCTGACCTCCGAGACCCTGAAACTGGAAGAAACCCGTTTCCGCAAGACGCTGGAACGCGGCCTTTCGCTGCTCTCCGACGCGACGACGGATCTCGACAAGGGCGACATGCTGGATGGCGAGACCGCCTTCAAGCTCTACGACACCTATGGTTTCCCGCTCGACCTGACCCAGGATGCGCTGCGTGCCCGTGAGATCGGTGTCGACATTGCCGGGTTTACCGATGCCATGGAGCGCCAGAAGGCGGAGGCTCGTTCACACTGGGCCGGTTCCGGCGACAAGGCGACCGAAACCGTCTGGTTCGAACTGAAGGAAAAATTCGGCGCGACCGAATTCCTCGGCTACGACACCGAGACGGCAGAAGGCGTTGTCCAGGCGATCGTGCGCGACGGCAAGGCCGTCGATAGTACTGCAGCCGGCGAAGACGTCCAGATCGTCGTCAGTCAGACGCCGTTCTATGGCGAGATCCGGTGGCCAGATGGGCGATACCGGCGTGATCGCGACGGATCATGCCAAGGTTGCCGTTTCCGATACACAGAAGAAGGGCGAGGGCCTGTTCGTGCATGTGGCGAAGGTTGCCGAAGGCACGCTCAAAGTCGGCGATGCCGTGGCACTGACGGTTGATCATACCCGTCGCTCGCGCCTGCGTTCCAACCACTCAGCCACCCACCTGCTGCACGAGGCGCTGCGCGAAGTGCTCGGCACCCATGTCGCGCAGAAGGGCTCGCTCGTGGCGCCCGAGCGTCTGCGTTTCGACGTCTCGCATCCGAAGCCGATGTCTGCGGAAGAACTGCAGCGCGTCGAGGACATGGCGAACGCCATCATCATCCAGAATGCGCCGGTGACGACGCGCCTGATGAGTGTCGACGATGCGATTGCGGAAGGTGCGATGGCGCTGTTCGGCGAGAAATATGGCGATGAAGTCCGTGTCGTTTCCATGGGCAAGGCAATCGACGGCCCGAAGGCCGGCAAGCCTTACTCGATCGAACTCTGCGGCGGCACGCATGTGAATGCGACGGGCGATATCGGTCTCGTCCGCGTCCTGTCGGAAAGTGCCGTCGGCGCCGGCGTTCGTCGCGTCGAAGCTGTCACCGGCGAGGCCGCGCGTGCCTATCTCTCCGAGCAGGACGAGCGCGTGAAGACGCTGGCCGGCGCGCTGAAGGTCCAGCCTGCCGAAGTCGTCGCGCGCGTCGAGGCGCTGGTTGATGAGCGTCGCAAGCTCGAAAAGGAACTGGCAGATGCCAAGCGTCGGCTCGCCATGGGTGGCGGGCAGGGCGGTTCTACCGATGACGTCCGCGAGATCGCAGGCGTGAAGTTCATGGGCAAGGCGCTGGTCGGCATCGATGCCAAGGACCTCAAGGGGCTGGCGGATGAAGGCAAGGCGAGTCTCGGTTCGGGCGTCGTGACGCTGATCGGCGTCTCGGAAGACGGCAAGGCAAGCGCGGTCGTGGCGGTGACGCCGGACCTGACCGGGCGTTTCAGCGCCGTCGATCTGGTTCGCGTGGCATCGACCGCTCTCGGTGGCAAGGGTGGCGGCGGACGGCCTGACATGGCCCAGGCCGGCGGACCGGATGGGGCCAAGGCGGACGAGGCCTTGGAAGCAGTGGCTGCCGCGCTTGGCGCCTGAGACGATCAGAAAAGCGGGCTCTGCCCGCTTTTCGCTTTATATGGCCGGGCATTCACACGGATGCCGGAAAAGACATTTAGATTAGCGACTACGCATCAAGCCTTCCGAAACTGATTGAAGGTGTAGGGCTTGATGCAGCGGGAGATAGCATGGGCGTGAACGCCAACATTGCGGATGAACTGGACGACGTCGTCGAGGGCCTCGTGCCTGCGCTGTTCAGGGATGCGCCGAGTTCCGTGTCGTTCAACAAGCTGCGGAAGCGCCTGCTGCGGCAGGTGCGTCAGGCCTTTGACGATTTCGGTATGCTGAAGGATCAGAAGCGCTGGCTGGTGGGCCTGTCCGGCGGCAAGGACAGCTATTCGCTGCTCGCCGTGCTGCTCGACCTGCAATGGCGCGGGTTGCTTCCGGTGGAGCTGATCGCCTGCAATCTCGACCAGGGCCAGCCGAATTTTCCAAAACATATCCTGCCGGACTATCTCGCGTCGGTGGGCGTGAAGCATCGCATCGAATATCGCGACACCTATTCGATCGTGAAGGAAAAGGTGCCGGCGGGCGGGACCTATTGCTCGCTCTGTTCCAGGCTGCGCCGCGGCAATCTCTATAGGATCGCGCGCGAAGAAGGTTGTCAGGCACTCGTGCTCGGCCATCACCGGGAAGACATTCTCGAAACCTTCTTCATGAACTTCTTCCACGGCGGGCGTCTGGCGGGCATGCCGGCCAAGCTTCTGAACGACGAAGGCGACCTGATGGTGCTTCGGCCGCTCGCCTATTGCGCCGAGGACGATCTGGCGAAATTCGCGGCCGCCATGGAATTTCCGATTATTCCCTGCGACCTCTGCGGCTCGCAGGACGGGCTGCAGCGCAATGCGATGAAGCAGATGCTGGCCGATATCGAGACACGGATGCCTGGCCGCAAGGATGCGATGCTGCGGGCGCTGGCGCATGTGAACCCGTCCCATCTCCTCGATCCCAAACTCTTCGACTTTGCCGGCCTTGCGGCCAATCCCGCCGACTGACTTTCAAACACAGATTGGATATCGAATGACCTTGCCGCTCGACGTCACGAAGCTCGCCGATCTTTTGCGCGATGCCGCCAAGATCGAGATCCTGCCGCGTTTTCGCAGGCTTGGCGGAGACGATGTGCGTGCCAAGAGCGAGCCGTCGGATCTGGTGACCGAAGCTGACGAGGCGGCGGAACGGATGATCCGGCGGGAGCTGGAATCATTTGCTCCGGGCGCACTTTTTATCGGCGAGGAATCGGTCGCGGCCGATCCCGCACTTCTCGGAAAGCTCGCGGATGCGGATTTTGCGGTGGTGGTCGATCCTGTGGACGGCACGTTCAACTTCGCCTCCGGTATTCCGGCCTTCGGCGTGATGGCCTCGGTCGTCTGGAAGGGCGAGACGGTGGCCGGCATCATCTACGACCCGATGGGCGACGACTGGATCATGGCCGAGAAGGGCGCGGGCTCCTTCCTGCGCCGTCCGGGCGGTGAGGCGATCCGCCTGTCTGTCGACAGGCCGAAGCCGATCAAGGACATGGTGGGCATGGCGTCGGCCGGTTATTTCTTCGGCGACGAGCGCGAGCGGATCCTCTCCAACCTTGCCAAGGTACGGATGTTTGCGAGCTATCGCTGTGCGGCTCACGAGTATCGTACCTTCGCCAGCGGCCATGTGCAGTTCGTGCTCTACAACAAGCTGATGCCCTGGGACCATCTGGCCGGCACGCTGATCGGGACGGAAGCAGGCGGATACGTCGCCCGCCTCGATGGATCGCCCTACCTGCCGCACCATGTGGAAGGCGGACTGCTTGCGGCGACGGACAAGGAAAGCTGGCAGGAACTGCGCAATGAGATCATCGGGCATTGATCCGAGCCGAATGACAGAACAAGAAAAAGGCCGGAGAGATCCGGCCTTTTTCTTTGCTTGTTCAGGTAGCTGATCAGACGCGCGGATTATGCGGCTGGAAGAGTTTTCCTTCTCGCCAATCAGGACAAATACCAGGCCGATCACCGAGACGGTAAAGAAGCCTGCGACCATCGGCGTCGCCGTGCCGTTGAAGGCCTGGCCGATCGACGCGCCGATGATGGCGCCGCCGACCGTGCCCATGAAACCAAGCACCGACGAGGCGGTGCCTGCGACATGGCCCAGCGGCTCCATGGCGAGCGAGTTGAAGTTCGATGCAATCAGGCCGAACAGGAACATCGCCATGGCGAAGAAGGCCAGGAACAGCAGGAAGGGCATTGGCTCCGACGAGAGGAGCTGCACCGCCAGCCACAGGAAGGTGACGCCGACGAAGCCGACCACCGCACCATGGGAAAGTCTGCGCATGCCGAGCTTGCCGACCCAGCGGGAGTTGAGGAAGGCGGAGATCGACATGAAAAGCGCCACGGCGGCAAAGGCGACCGGGAACCAGACGCCGAGCTCGTAGATGCCGACATAGACCTGCTGTGCCGAGTTGATGAAGCCGAACAGGGCGCCGAAGATGAAGGTACTTGCCAGCGTGTAGCAGAGCGCCACACGGTTGGTCAGCACGATCATGAAGCCGCCCAGAATCGAGGAGGCGGTCAGCGGGCGGACGTCTGCGGGATCGAGCGTTTCCGGCAGGCGCTTGTTGACCCAGGCGGTGACGATGATGCCGACGACAGCGATGAAGACGAAGATCAGGTGCCAATCGCCGAAGAAGAGTACGAGCTGGCCCGTGCCCGGCGCGATGATCGGCACGATCATGAAGACCATCATGATCAGCGACATGACTTCGGCCATGGCGCGACCGCCATAGACGTCACGCACGATCGAAACGGAGATGACGCGGGTTGCGGCCGAACCGATCCCCTGGGTGAAGCGCAACAGAAGCAGGCCCGCGAAGGAAGGCACGAAAACGACGGAGATTGCCGAGATGATGTAGATGGCAAGGCCGATCAGCAGCGGCTTGCGGCGGCCGAAACGGTCCGAGATCGGGCCGTAGAAGAGCTGTGCAATGCCAAAGCCGAAAAGGTAGGCGGAGACCACATACTGCCGGTGGTTTTCATTCTCCACGCCGAGTGCGGCGCCGATCTGCTGCAGGCCGGGAAGCATGATGTCGATGGCGAGCGCATTAAGCGCCATGAGAGCTGCCATCATTCCAATGAATTGCACCTTGCCCATGCCCTGCAATTTGGCTGGCGTGGTTTGTGAAGAATTTGTCACAGCGCTTTCCTAAACAATGGGAAAGGCGCCGCGGGGGCGGCGCCTTCAAACTTGGCGGCGATGAGGTGGACGGTGGCGATCAGGCCGCGCCGCGCACACTCACTCCCTGGCCTTCGAGGTGACCCTGAAGCTCACCCGACTGGAACATTTCGCGGACGATGTCGCAGCCGCCAAGGAACTCGCCCTTGACGTAAAGCTGCGGGATGGTCGGCCAGTTGGAATAATCCTTGATGCCCTGACGAATTTCCGCGTCGGCCAGGACGTTGACGCCCTTATAATCCACGCCGAGGTAATCCAGGATCTGGACCACCTGGCCGGAGAAACCACACTGCGGGAACTGCGGGGTGCCCTTCATGAAAAGAACGACGTCGTTCGTCTTCACTTCGTTGTCGATTAAATCGTGAATACCGCTCATATCCTATCCTTTCACATGCGGTTTCAAGGACCGCTGCGCTTGTCCTGTTCTAGATAGCAAGGGAAACTTACTAATTCCAGCGCTATTGCGGCAAAAGCGAAGGCTGTTTTCCGCTATGCCGAAAATCGCAACGCGGCCAACTCAACGGCTGCGCTGCTTGCTGCGGCTTGCTGTCGACCGTCGCTTGCTAACCTGTTTCTTTGCCGGTTTTGCGGCGCGCGTGCGCGTCGTTTTCTTGACGAAGCGGCCGGTCGTCGCAGAACGGCCTTCCGTCGTGCGTGCCTGACGTTTTCTGCGCTTGCTGGCCGTTTTGCCGTGGGACTTGCCGAGAAGTTCCTTGACGACACTTTCGACCACGCCGGTGACAATCTGCCTGACGAGATCGCTCATGGCATCAATCCGTCGGGGCGGAGGTCTGGAGAGCGAGTGCATGCAGGACGCCGCCCATATTGCCCTTCAGCGCCTCGTAGACCATCTGGTGCTGCTGTACACGGGTCTTGCCGCGGAATGCTTCTGCAACGACTTCGGCGGCGTAATGATCACCGTCCCCGGCGAGATCGCGGATGGTCACCTTGGCGCCGGGAATACCGGCCTTGATCATGTCTTCGATTTCCCGGGTCGCATCGGCATTTTGTTGTGTCCTTTTCCTCAAGACCTGGAATCGTTCCAGACCAGTCGTTTGAAAGAACACTGCCCCAAACGAGCGGCGCGGTCAAAGCGACAATGCCGGCAAGTGGTACTCGCCGGCATTGTATTTGTTTCGAGTTCCGCTTGAGGGGCGCGGATCAGGCCATGAAGGCCGGGAACCATTCCTCGTGCGCTGCCGTCAGTTCAGAAACGGCCACGTTAATGACGCCTTCGACGACGAGGCGGTCGCCGCTGACCTTGCCGAGCGTGCGGAACGGCACACCGGCGCTTTCGGCGCTGGCGCTGACGAAGCCCGCGAGATCGGCCGGAACGGCGATGACGTAACGAGCCTGGTCTTCACCGAAAAGAAGCGCATGCGCCGGACCCTGCTGGTCTGCGAGGCTGACATTCAGGCCCTTGCCGGAAGCCATCGCCATTTCGGCAAGCGCCACGCCGAGACCGCCGGACGAAATGTCATGGCAGGCTGTGACCTGTGCATTGCGGATGACGGCGCGGACGAATTCGCCATTGCGGCGTTCGGCGACGAGATCGACCATCGGCGCCGGGCCGTCGATCGTGTCGAGGATGTCACGGAGGTAAACGGAAGAGCCGAGGTGGCTGCCGTCGGTGCCGATCATGATCAACACGTCGCCATCCTTGGCCGAGCCGATGCGGGCCATCTTCTGCCAATCCCCGAGCAGGCCGACGCCCGCGATGGTCGGGGTCGGCAGAATGGCGATGCCGTTGGTCTCGTTGTAGAGCGAGACGTTGCCGGAAACGATCGGGAAGTCGAGTGCCGTGCAGGCTTCGCCGATGCCCTTGATGGCGCCGACGAGCTGGCCCATGATTTCCGGCTTTTCGGGGTTGCCGAAGTTGAGGTTGTCGGTCGCGGCCAGTGGTTCAGCGCCGGTCGCGACGATGTTGCGCCAGCATTCGGCAACCGCCTGCTTGCCGCCCTCATACGGATCGGCCTCGACGTAACGCGGGGTAACGTCGGAGGAGAATGCGAGCGCCTTCGACACATGGCCTTCGACGCGCACGACGCCGGCGTCGCCGCCGGGCATCTGCAGCGAGTTGCCCTGGATCAGCGTGTCATATTGCTCCCAGACCCAGCGGCGGCTGGACTGGTTCGGGGAACCGACGAGCTTCAAGAGCGCGGTGTTGTAATCCGAGGGTTCTGCGACCTGGGATGCGGGCAGGGGCTCGCGGCCGTTATGCTGGATCCACGGACGGTCGTATTCGGGCGCCTGGTCGCCGAGATCCTTGATCGGCAGGTCGGCGACTTCCTCGTCCTGGTGAATGACGCGGAAGCGCAGGTCGTCGGTCGTCTTGCCGACGATGGCGAAGTCGAGGCCCCACTTGACGAAGATCGCCTTGGCGACTTCTTCCTTGGAGGGCTCGAGAACCATGAGCATACGCTCCTGGCTTTCCGAGAGCATCATTTCGTAAGCGGTCATGCGCTCTTCGCGGACCGGAACCTGATCGAGATAGAGTTCGATGCCGAGGTCGCCCTTGGCGCCCATTTCGACCGCCGAGCAGGTGAGGCCAGCGGCGCCCATGTCCTGAATGGCGATGACCGCACCGGTCTTCATCAGTTCGAGGCAGGCTTCGAGCAGGCATTTTTCGGTGAAGGGGTCACCGACCTGAACGGTCGGGCGCTTCTCTTCGATCGACTCGTCGAATTCGGCCGATGCCATCGTCGCGCCACCGACGCCGTCGCGGCCGGTCTTTGCGCCGAGATACACGACGGGAAGGCCGACGCCCTTGGCTTCCGAGAGGAAGATGCCATCAGACTTGGCAAGGCCGGCTGCAAAGGCGTTGACGAGGATGTTGCCGTTATAGCGCGGGTCGAACTCGACCTCGCCGCCGACAGTCGGAACGCCGAAGGAGTTGCCGTAGCCGCCGACGCCGGCAACGACGCCGGAGACGAGGTGCTTGGTCTTGGCATGATCCGGCGCGCCGAAACGCAGCGCGTTCATGGCAGCGATCGGGCGGGCGCCCATGGTGAAGACGTCGCGCAGGATGCCGCCGACGCCGGTTGCCGCACCCTGATAGGGCTCAATATAAGACGGGTGGTTGTGGCTCTCCATCTTGAAGACCACGACGTCTCCATCATCGATATCGACGACGCCGGCGTTTTCACCCGGTCCCTGGATGACGCGACGGCCCTTGGTCGGCAGCGTGCGCAGCCACTTCTTCGACGACTTGTAGGAGCAGTGCTCGTTCCACATGGCGGAAAAAATGCCGAGTTCGGTAAAGCTCGGTTCGCGGCCGATCAGGTCCAGGATGCGCTGGTATTCGTCGGGCTTGAGGCCGTGGGAGGCGATGAGTTCCGGGGTGATCTGGCGGGAATTGGAGATCGTCATCTTTTATCCTGGGATGGCTGCCGGTCGGGGCTTTTGGGCCTCTTTAGCCTAACTGCTCCACGAGTGCGACAGGAAAATCAGCCGCAGTGGGGAATGGTCGGGGATAGCGCGCGGCAGGGCGCAGGAACCGGCCCGGCCCTTCTAGCCGACGCTGTCGTAACCGGCCGAGCCGCTGTCCAGAAGGCTCCGCACGGTATTCAGTCCGTCAGCGACCTCCTGCCGTGAACGAGGCTGCGAGAAGCCGAGGCGAACGCGATGGGTGATCCGGTCGGATCGACCAGCCCTGAACTCGTCTTCGTCATCGAGCAAGACGCCTTCCGCATAAACTGCGTTCTTGAATGTGGCGGAAAGCCAGGGTTCCGGAAGCTTCAGCCAGAGGAAGGGAATGTCGGGACTGGAATTGAAATCGTAGCCGGAGAGAACGTCGCGGGCAATCGCTTCACGGGCGTTGATCTCCAGCCTGCAGCGTTCCCAGATTTCCTCGGCGGATCCGTTCAACACGAGCCGAGAACACAGTTCGGCCAGGAGGAATGGCAGGCCGCCGGTGATCATCTTGTGGGCGATGCGGACACGCTGGGCGAAATGGGGAGGGCAGGCGACCCAGCCACCCCGAACGCCGGCCGACACGGCCTTGGAAAGCCCATCGACGACGAAGGTTCGCTCGGGAGCGAGTGCTGCGATCAGCGGGATATCCTTCTTGTCCATCGCGCCATAGAGATTGTCCTCGATCAGCCAGATATTGTGCTTGCGGGCAATCTCGGCGATCGCCCGGCGCCGATCTTCCGGCATGGTGGCAAGTGTCGGGTTCTGCGCCGACGACATGAAGAAGGCGATCTTCGGATGCTGCTGTACGCAGGCGCGCTCGAAATCATCCGGCAGCACGCCGTATTCATCGGAGGCGACGAGCGAGATGCGGCGGCCGACGAGCCCGGCGGCGCGGCTGACCTGGGAATAGGTCATGTGCTCGAAGACGATGCGGTCGCCAGGATTGGTCAGAACGGTGATAATGGACATGATGCCGGCATGAGCGCCGAGTGTCGGCACGACCGCGTCCGCTTGAGGAGCCCAGTCGCCATAAGTCAGCCAACGCACGCCGGCCTGCTGCCAGCGATCGGGAAAACTGCGGGTATAGCCCGCAACCTCCAGCGGATGGTCACGCATGATGTCCTGCAGGAGAGCGGATATGGTCTCGCTCTGTCCGACATCCGGGGCTGCGGTGCTATCGAAGCGGATCTTGCCGTCCGGCGTGTTGAGCGGGCGGGTGCCGGCGAGGCTCGCGGTCACCGAATCCTGATGTTCCTGAGGCGCGGAGTCGTCATGTTCGAGAACATAGGTCCCGCGTCCGACCTCGCCGCTGACGAGGCCGCGCTCGTGAAGGAGCGAATAGGTTCGACTGATTGTGCCGATTGTCACCCCAATGTCATAGGCGAGATTTCTCTGTGGTGGCAGCTTGCCTCCAGCCGGCAATTGGCCGTCGGATATCGCCTTTTCCATCTGGTCGGCGAGACGGATGTAGAGCGGGCCGGAGCCCTCGCGAATATCGGGAAGCCAAGTTGTCATAGTGACAATTAAGTACATTGTACTCGTTATTGAGTCAATCTATCTACATTGCACCAGATGCAACGCGCTCAGGAAGGTGTGACATGCGCAAGCTCGATCAGTATATGGTGACAATCGATACAATCTATCCCGACGCCTATCAGCGCGAAGCTGGATTTGTCGTGACCGGCGATCTGATGGCTCCAGCCGCAATGCCTGTGCGCCACGGCGGGCTTGTCGGATTGTTCGACAGGGTGGGGAATTGGTTCGCGCGCCGCAAGGGTCGGCAGGCTCTGCTCGAGATGAGTTTGGAGCAATTGCGGGATATAGGCGTCAGCCGCGTCGACGCACGGAAGGAAGCGGCCAAGTCGCTGCTTCTCGGATAGTATTCAGAGTTCCTGCCCGATAAAGCAGGTCAGCACAGCCCATTCGGCATTCCCAACCGCCGGATGGGCTGTTCTTTAGCAGCTTGAGTTGCCTGCCGCCCAGCGCTTGACATCGCCATTGATGCGACCCGCGACGGGCTCGTTCATCAGTGGCCCGAAGGCGCTGAGCTGGGCCGGCTTGCCTTCCGCCTGGACCACGAGAAGAGGTCGGATATCGGCCGAGCCCTTGCGGGTCAGGAGGATGCGCGGGCGTCCGGAGAAGGAGGTCAGTTCCGGTGCAAAGGCATAGGATTTGAAGGCGGCGTCACCTGACTTGAACCAGCAGCGGTTGGCGGCGACAGCCACCTTTTCCATGATGTCCAGAGCCGATGGGCTCGACTGGACGACAGGCTTTGACTGGCATGCCGCCAATGCGGAGCCGAGAACGACGAGGAGAGGGCAGTCGAAAGACGGCGTGAAGTCCGCATGGCGTTCCCGGTTCTCTTGAGGGGGCTATCAGGCAGCAGCGATGACATCGAGGGCGGAGGCGAAGATGCCACGGCCATCGTTGCCGCCATGGGCTGCCTCGATGAGGTTTTCCGGATGCGGCATCATGCCGAGCACGTTGCCGCGAGCATTGACGACGCCGGCAATGTCTTCGATCGCGCCGTTCGGATTGGTGCCTTCGGCATAGCGGAAGACGACCTGGCCGTTGTCGTTCATGCTCTTCAGCGTGTCGGCGTCAACGAAATAGTTGCCCTCGTGATGGGCGACCGGGCAGCGGATGACCTGGCCCTTTTCATAGGCGCGGGTGAAGTCGGTCTCGGCATTAACGACTTCGAGCTTTACTTCCTTGCAGACGAACTTCAGCGAGGCGTTCATCATCAGCGCACCCGGCAGCAGGCCCGCCTCGACGAGGATCTGGAAGCCGTTGCAAACGCCGAGAACCTTGACGCCCTTTTCAGCTTTTTCCTTGATCGCCTGCATGACCGGCATGCGGGCAGCGATCGCGCCGCAGCGCAGGTAGTCGCCGTAGGAGAAGCCGCCCGGAATGACGATCAGATCGACGTCATCGGGAATGCTCGTTTCCGTCTGCCAGACGGTGATCGGCGCCTTGCCGGAAATCTTGGTGAGGGCGGCGATCATGTCGCGATCGCGGTTGAGGCCTGGGAGCTGGACGACGGCTGACTTCATGGCTTTGGTCCAAACCTTGCTTGGGCTTCCTGAAACTCGCGCAGTTCCAGGCGGTTTTCGATCCTCTCCATGCGTGCATCCAACTGATGCACCACATTGTAGAGATTGCTTATGTCGCTTTGCTGCGCCTGCATATTCAGGCGCATTGCATTTATCTCGTCACGCAAGTTCCGGATGGCCACATCCGATTTGTCCGCGCGTTGGTGAAGCCGCCTGAGCAGTTCAGTAAGGAATTCGTGTGAAATGTCAGTCAAGGACCGCTCCACTTGCCCCAAATCGATCACCAAAGAGCTTCTTCTTCAGTGCTTCGGTTTTGGCTCGACCTTCCGCTAGCTCCCGGTTTGTCTCTTTCATGAACAAGACAAGTTCTTCCAGGGCTTCCAGCGTGCGCTGACTGCGCGCGTCAAGCTTGAGCATTTCTTCGTAGAGCATTTCCTTTGTGACTTCGGACATCACACGCTCCGCAACCTTTAGTCGATTGCGATAGTGTAGTTCTCGATGACCGTGTTTGCCAGAAGCTTTTCGCACATGGCCTTGAGGTCGGTTTCGGCCTTCGCCTTGTCGGCTGTGTCGAGTTCGAGGTCGAAGACCTTGCCCTGGCGGGCCTGGTGAACGCCGTCGAAGCCGAGGCTGCCGAGAGCGCCTTCGATGGCCTTTCCCTGCGGGTCGAGAACGCCGTTCTTGAGCGTAACGGTCACGCGTGCCTTGATCACTTCAATTACCCCTGATTACTTGACCAGAACCGGACCCGTACCGCGGATCGGCTCGTTTTCATTGATGATGCCCAGACGGCGGGCGACTTCTGCATAGGCCTCGACAAGGCCGCCAAGATCACGGCGGAAGCGGTCCTTGTCCATCTTCTCTTTCGTCTCGATGTCCCACAGGCGGCAGCTGTCTGGCGAGATTTCGTCGGCCAGAATAATGCGCATCATGTCGCCTTCGTAGAGGCGGCCGCATTCGATCTTGAAGTCGACGAGCTGGATGCCAACGCCAAGGAATAGACCGGACAGGAAGTCGTTGACGCGGATTGCCAGCGCCATGACGTCATCAAGCTCGGCCGGGTTGGCCCAGCCGAAGGCCGTGATGTGCTCTTCGGAAACCATCGGGTCGGCGAGTTGGTCGGACTTGTAGTAGAATTCGATGATCGAGCGCGGCAGAACCGTGCCTTCCTCGATGCCGAGACGTTCCGACAGCGAGCCGGCGGCGACATTGCGCACGACGATCTCAAGCGGGATCATCTCCACTTCCTTGATCAGCTGCTCGCGCATGTTCATCCGGCGGATGAAATGCGTCGGAATGCCGATCTTGTTCAGGTGCGTGAAGAGATATTCGGAAATGCGGTTGTTCAGCACGCCCTTGCCGTCGATGACGTCATGCTTCTTCTTGTTGAAGGCGGTCGCGTCGTCCTTGAAAAACTGGATCAGCGTGCCCGGCTCCGGACCCTCATATAGGATCTTGGCCTTGCCCTCGTAGATACGGCGGCGACGGTTCATGATGTTCTTGTCTCGTTGTGGGCGGCAGCGGGGCCGCTGTGGATCGTGTTTGAGGCGGTCCCATATCCGAAAAGATTCGTTTTCACAATGCGGGCGTCTCGGAGCAGGCAAATTGCCGGATATTGGTCGGACATAGAATCAGCCCCTACAAACTACATTGGTTTGCAGGGTGGTGTTCGACGGTTTTTGATTTTCCACGACAGTTATCGCCCGGGAATGATCAACCATACGCTCCCGTAGCGGGGATCAGAAAGACCTGCGTGCCGGCCGCGCCACTCAGTCTGGTGGTTTAGCCATTGAAATGCGACCGCAATTTGTCGGTCTCCAATCTATGTCGTCGACGTCTGCGGGCATCAAAGGGAGCGATTGGTGGCTTCGGACGTTATGGCTTTCGCCGGAATTCAGGGAGGACCTTACAATGAGTGGCATGAGTGATCGTGAAAAGGCGTTCGAGAACATGTTCGCCCATGATGAGGAGCTTAAGTTCAAGGCGCTGGCACGCCGTAACAGACTGGTCGGACTATGGGCTGCGGGGCTGCTTGGCAAAGCCGATGCCGATGCGTATGCGCGTGATATCGTCATAGCGGATTTTGTCGAGGCCGGGGACGACGATGTCTTCCGCAAGCTCAGAGACGATTTTGCCCAGGCAGGTGTTGATATAGCAGACACCGATATCCGCACCAGGATGGTCGACCTGCTGGGCGAGGCCGCGCGTCAGGTCGAAAACGAATAGGCAGGCGACGAATAGGCCGAACACTCAGCCGGCTTTTGCCTGTGGCGAGAAGAAGACGCAGCGGTTACGGCCCTGACGCTTGGCCTGATAGAGCGCAATGTCGGAGTTTCTCAGGAGCTGGCGTACGTCGATGTCGCGGCCATAGTCGCTCGCAACGCCGATGCTCGCCCCGACGCGACAAAGTTGCCCCTCATAGGCCACTGGCCTGCCAAGGCGCCCGATGATGCGTGTTGCGGATGCGGGAAGTGATGCTTCCGAGTTGTCGATCGGCATAACAACCACGAATTCGTCTCCGCCGATCCTGGCCACAAAATCCTGCCGGCGGACCGACGAGCGCAGCACTTCGGCCGTATGGCG
Organism: Terrirhizobium terrae; assembly: GCF_030323265.1. Taxonomy (GTDB): domain Bacteria; phylum Pseudomonadota; class Alphaproteobacteria; order Rhizobiales; family Rhizobiaceae; genus Neorhizobium. Next base: position 3,691,339 of record NZ_CP104992.1, on the reverse strand, counting down.
AAGCATGGCGTCTCCGGCGCCGTGGCCAAGGCTGTCGTTGATGTGCTTGAAACGGTCGAGGTCGATGTGGAGGACAGCGATGCCATCGCCGCTACGGTGGCATTCGGCGCTCATTCGATCGAGCACCTCGTCCAGATAGCGCCGATTCGGCAGCTCGGTCAGATAGTCGTGCATGGCGCTATGCTCGATCCGCTCCTTGGCGGCCTCAAGTTCGATATTGCGCGCCTCGGCCAGGATTTTTGCCCGCTCAAGATCGCGATGCAGGCGGACGTCTTCGGTGACATCCCAGTTGGCACCGACAGTCATGTCGTGGCCGTTATTGTCGACAAACGACATCGTTCGGGCACGAATGATATGTTCGGAGCCGTCGCGAAGCAGCACGCGGTACTGATCGGAGAAACGAGAGCCATCACGGACATGCTCGTCGACCTTGGCCAGTACGCGTTCGGCATCGTCCGGATGCAGCAAGGTCTCCCAGAGCCCGCCGACCCTGACATCCTCGCGACGGGAGAGGCCGTAGATGCGAAACATTCGCTCGTCCCAGTCGACGATACCGGTGGTCAGGTCGCATTCGTATACGCCGACGCCGGAGATCTCGAGCGCCATGTCCAGCCGCCGGGACATGCGGGCGGCGGCCTCTTCTGCAAGCTTGCGGGCGGTAATGTCCGTATCGGTGCCGACAATGTGGGTAGGCTTGCCGTTCTCGTCCCAAGCGACGCAATTGCCGCGGCATTCTATCCAGATCCAGTGGCCATCCTTGTGTCGCTCACGATAGTCGAAGACCGCATAATCCGGATCGCCTGCATTCTGGCGTTCGATACTGTGCAAGACGCGATCACGGTCGTCGGGGTGGAGAAGGTCGAGCCAGGCGGCGGTGCTGGCGGGCAGGGGATCGTCCAGTGTCATGCCGCGGATACGTCGCCATGTCGGAGAGTAATATTTCTGCCCGGTCGCCCAGTTGTGGTCCCATACTCCGGTGACGGAACTCACCAAGGCGTTGTTCCACCGGCTTTCAAGAGCGGAGAGTTCGGAAATCTGTTGCTTGAGGGCCGTGATGTCGGCAAAGGACGCTGCTATGAGTACAGCTTCGCCATGCATCGTAGACGGAGCGGCGAGCGTCACAGTGGCCCAGCGAAGCGTGCCATCCGGTCGGGGCAGGCGCAACTCGATGGCGGCAGTCGAACCGCCCTGCCAATTGGCGATGAGTGCATGGAGAGCCGGACCATCGTTGGGGTGGAGAAGGTCCGCAAGGAAATCAGGACGCGTCTTGCTCCAGTTCGCCTCGAATGCCCTGTTGAGATGCAGCAGTCGACCGTCCCTGTCGATCAATACCGTCGGGAAGGGAACCGCTTCGAAAACGGCGACAAGCAATCCGATATCGGATGAGGCTGGCACACTGTCTTGGGTATTCGATAGAGATGACATCGGATCGCCTGTGCTCGAAGCATTGGCGTATCTTAGAAATGGCGAATTAAGCCAACCTTAAAATTGTCCCTGCAAATGAATATGCCGACGACAGGTTGCGGAAGCCCGTGCGTCTTGCACATCGCGAGCCATCAGATTCAGCCCTTGAGCCGCCCCAGGAACTGCGCGAAGACCATGGTGCCTTCAGGCCAGGGGCCATGGCCGGATTCGGCATTGATGTGGCCGGATTCTCCGGCATCGATCAGCAACGATCCCCAGGCTGCCGTGATGTCGTCGGCATGCTCGTAGGAGCCGAATGGATCATTGCGGCTGGCCACAGTCAAAGACGGGAAGGGCAGCGGATCGCGTGGATAGGGCCCGAATGTCATCAGGTGCTTAGGCCGGATGCTCGGATTGTCGACCTCCGGAGGGGCGACGAAGAAGGCGCCCGCGACCTTCTTCTCGAAGCGGGGGATGGCATGAATGACCGTCGCCACGCCAAGCGAGTGGGCAACGAGCACGACAGGCCTTGTGGAGGCATTCACTTCCTCCACAAGCTTGTCGACCCAGTCTTCCTTCACTGGCTTCGACCACTCGGCCTGCTCCACCCGGCGGGCCGTTGCGAGCTTCTGCTCCCAACGGGTCTGCCAGTGGGTCGGGCCGGAATTGGTGTAACCGGGGACGATGAGGATATCGGCTTCTGATGCTTTCATGCGGCCTAGATGGACCTGACTGCCGTCGATATCAAGCTTCGCCAAACACGCGGGTGAAGATCGTATCGACATGCTTGGTGTGATAGCCGAGGTCGAACTTCTCGCGGATCTCTTCTTCGGAAAGTGCTGCGCGGACTTCTTCGTCCGCCAGGAGCTCTTCGAGGAAGTCCTTGCCCTGTTCCCAGACCTTCATCGCGTTGCGCTGGACGAGACGGTAGGAATCCTCGCGGGAGACGCCAGCCTGGGTAAGCGCCAGAAGCACGCGTTGGCTCATGACCAGTCCCTTGAACTTGTTCATGTTCTTCAACATGTTTTCGGGATAGATCACCAGCTTCTCGATGACGCCGGCAAGGCGGTTCAGCGCGAAGTCGAGGGTTACGGTCGTGTCCGGGCCGATGGCGCGCTCGACGCTGGAATGGCTGATATCGCGCTCGTGCCAGAGAGCAACGTTTTCCATCGCCGGGACAACCGACATGCGCACGAGACGGGCAAGGCCGGTGAGGTTTTCGGTCAGAACCGGATTGCGCTTGTGCGGCATGGCAGACGAGCCCTTCTGGCCCGGCGAGAAGAATTCCTCCGCTTCCAGAACCTCGGTGCGCTGCATGTGCCGGATTTCAATCGCGACGTTTTCGATCGACGAGGCGATGACGCCAAGCGTGGCGAAATACATGGCGTGACGGTCGCGCGGGATGACCTGCGTCGATACCGGCTCGGCCTTGAGGCCGAGGGCCGCCGCGACATGCTCTTCGACGCGCGGGTCGATATTGGCAAAGTGCCGACGGCGCCGGAGATGGCGCAGGTGGCGATTTCCTCGCGAGCTTCCAGAAGACGGGTCTTGTTGCGGTCCATCTCGGCGTAGAAGCGGGCGAAGGTCAGGCCCATCGTGGTCGGTTCGGCATGGATGCCGTGGCTGCGGCCGATGCGGACGGTGTTCTTGTGCTCGAAGGCGCGGGTCTTCAGAGCAGCGAGCACGCGGTCGACCCCGGCGAGCAGGATATCGGTGGCGCGGACGAGCTGGACATTCAGCGTCGTGTCCAAAACGTCGGAGGAGGTCATGCCCTGGTGGATGAAGCGGCTGTCGGGGCCGACGAACTCGGCAAGGTGGGTCAGGAAGGCGATGACGTCATGCTTGGTGACCGCTTCGATCTCATCGATGCGGGCGACGTCGAAAACGGCATTGCCGCCCTTTTCCCAGATCGTCTCCGCTGCCGACTTCGGGATGACGCCGATTGCAGCCAGTGCGTCGCAGGCATGCGCCTCGATTTCGAACCAGATGCGGAACTTGGTTTCCGGCGACCAGATGGCGACCATTTCCGGTCGGGAGTAGCGGGGGATCATGGGCAGCTCGCTTGCTAGACAAAAACGGTAATTGCCGCCGCTCTATCAAGAAGAACGGCGAAGCTCAATCTTTTAGGAAATCGAAGGTGCATAAGGCTGTTAGTGAGGCACGGCGCATGCGTAAGTTCCGCCCGCTCGCGTTGACTGCCGGGGGCTTTAGTCGCGTCCGCCGGCCGCTGAAACTAGTGCGGCAATATTTGCCTCGTAAGCCGACTTCTCACCGCCCTTGTAGATGGCCGATCCGGCAACGAAAACGTTGGCGCCGGCGCGACGTGCATCGCCGATCGTGGCAGGCGTGATGCCCCCATCGACTTCCAACTCGATTGGGCGGTCACCGATCAGTGACTTGATCCTGCTGATCTTGTCGAGGCAGGCCGGAATGAAGCTCTGGCCACCGAAGCCGGGGTTGACGCTCATGACCAGAATGAGGTCGACGTCGTCCAGCACGTTTTCCAGAACGGAAACAGGCGTTGCCGGGTTGAGCGTCACGCCGACTTTCTTGCCGAGCGAACGGATGGTCTGGAGCGAGCGATGCAGATGCACGCCTGCCTCGGCATGGACGGTGATGCCGTCGCAGCCGGCCTTGGCGAAGGCTTCAAGATAGGGATCGGCCGGAGCGATCATCAGGTGGCAGTCGAAGAAGGCGTCGGTGTAGGGTCGCAGCGACTTGATCACGTCGGGGCCGAAGGAAATGTTGGGCACGAAATGGCCGTCCATGACATCGAGATGCACCCAGTCTGCGCCCGCATCGACGACATCCTTTACCTCCTGGCCGAGTTTTGAGAAATTCGAGGCCAGAATAGATGGGGCGATGCGAAGCGGCAGCGTCATATTTCGGTTCTCCTGTGTCATCCGCCGACTAGCATTGCCTGTGGCCGGCCGCAATCGTCATTCGGTTTCGGGCGAGGGCAGGGTGAAATCAGCGCCGCGCCACTCGAGCAGGCGATAGGGATTGTCAGCGAGTTCGTGGTTCCGTTGAAAGCCCAGATCGCCGATCACCGTATGAAAGCGGATTTCCAGCAATATGTCGGTGATCTTTCTGTCGCCGCTCGCCTGTTCGGTGGCCTCATGGGCGACTTGTACCGCGGCATAGGCGGGCAGAGCATTACCATCGGGTTCGCCGCCGCGCTGCCTGAGTGCGGCGCTCGCCTCGGCGGCTTCCGGCAGCGACTGGTAGGTCGGGAGCGTTACCGCAAGGGCTCCTTCCCGCAGCGGAACGGGCCGGTTGGGCCCGCGCATCACATCGCCGCCCAGAACGGTCAGGGAACGCCTTCGGCCACTGCATCGCGCATAATGATCGAAACGTCATTGCGATCGGCGCCGATCAGGACATGCGTGGCGCCGGCCTTCTGCAGTCTCCTTACCAGCGCGATCTGCTGCTCCTGGCCGGGTCGCAGCGTGTCGGTGAAGACCGGGGTGATGCCGATTGGCGCTAACTTCTGTTGTACTGCATTGACGAGTTCGCGTCCGTAGATCGTTCCGTCGTCGATCAGCGCGATCGGATCCGCCTTCCAGCGTGCCGCGATGGCTGCTGCGACCTGCTCGGCCTCGGCGGCTTCGGCAGGCGCCATGCGGAAGAACGGCCAGTTGTTGCGTAACGCATCTTCCATGAGAATGGGTGAGCGTACCGAGATGGTGATTGCGGGGATATCGTGCACCGTTAGCGCAGGCATGGCGGTGGTCAGCGTCTCTACACAGAGAAAGCCGACGGCGACATCGACCTCGCCGTCAATGAGCGCTTTAGCCGCAGCCTCTCCGCCCGGTTCGTTGCAAGGTTCGTCCACTTCGACAAGCGTGTCGCCGTTATTCTCTGCAGCAGCGCGGGCGCCCTCGAAGACCTGCTGACCCAGCAGCGCATAGGGACCGGACTTTGGCGCCACGACGCCTATCGTTGCCGCCGATGCTGCATTGGCCAGCCCGACCAACCCTGCGGCGAGCGCGAACGAGGCGATGAGTTTCGTATGCTGTGGAGGCATGCCGGTCCCTGCTTTCATCCGTCGCACCTTTAACGAACAAGGCAAAGGCGTCAAAGTCTTTTGCGGATGTAATACGTCGGTGACGGCCAGCGGATGATGAGATGGATCATCAAGTGAATGATTTCCGTAATTTGGTGATCAAAATCTGCTGACCGCTCTGGCAGTTTTCCGATGCAGTCACCATTTCAGATGTGATCAATCCGCCATTTCCCGTAAGGATATTGTCATGAACCCAGTCGACGCCCTGGATCCGTTGCTGACTGCACAGCATTGGCGCGAAGCCGGACGGGATGTGGCGATCGCGACGGTGATCGAAACCTGGGGCTCTGCGCCACGTCCAGCCGGAAGCTGTCTCGTGATCGACGGCGAGGGCAATTTCGAGGGTTCTGTCTCCGGTGGCTGTGTGGAAGGTGCCGTGATTACCGAAGCGCTCGATGTCATCGGTTCTGGAGAGCCGCGCATGCTGGAATTCGGCGTCGCCGACGAGACCGCGTGGCGTGTCGGGCTCAGTTGCGGCGGGCGTATTCGCGTTCGCGTCGAAAGGCTTGCCTGATGCGGCTAGAAACGCTGGTGGCACTGAATGCGGCCCGCACAGCCCGCAAGGCAGCGGTTGTGGTGACGAACCTTTCCACTGAAAGTGTCGACGTCGTCGTGGAAGGGGCAATTCCTGCCTCGGCCCTGTCAGATGAGATCATCAATGCCATGCGCAGCGGCAAGGCGGTGACGATAGAGCGTGACGACGCGAACTATTTCATCAACCCCCATCTGCCACCGCCGAGGATCGTCGTGATCGGCGCGGTCCATATCAGTCAGGCGCTGGCGCGAATGGCGCCGATTGCCGGCTATGACTTGATGATCATGGATCCGCGAACGGCGTTTGCGACCGAGGAGCGATTCTCGGGCACGCGCGTGGTGGCGGACTGGCCGGAGGATGTGCTGAAGAGCGAGCCATTCGATGCATACACAGCTGTTGCGGCCTTTACCCACGATCCGAATATCGACGACATTCCCTTGTCCGAAGCCTTGAAGGCGAACTGTTTCTATGTCGGCGCTCTCGGCAGTCGCAAGACCCATGCAAAGCGTGTGGAGAGATTGATCGGGATGGGCCGAAGCGAGGAGCAGGTCGCTCGCATTGCTGCGCCGATCGGGCTTGATATCGGTGCCGCCAGTCCGGCCGAGATTGCCGTTGCAACACTTGCCGAGATCGTCGCCGCCTTTCGCAAGAGAGATCTCTCTGATGGCGGAATGCGCGCATGAGATATGGCGACTTCGAGATCGATGATGCCGAAGGCGCAATGCTCGCCCATTCCATTCGCCTAAAGCAGGGGCGTTTGCCCAAGGGACGCGTGCTTGGGGCAGATGACCTGTTGCGTCTGCGAGATGCCGGCGTACGATCGGTTGTCGCGGTAAAGCTCGAAGCCGATGATCTTGGCGAAGACGATGCGGCAGCGCAGATCGCAAATGCGATTGAGCTCGATCATCTCCGCTTCTCCGAAGCCACGACCGGACGGGTGAATATCTACGCCCGCCTGGACGGGCTTTTCGTGGCCAACAAGGCGGTCGTCGACGCATTGAACCGCATAGATTCGGCAATTACCATGGCCTGTTTGGCGGATCACGTGGCGATCAAAGCCGGCGACATGGTCGCGACGATCAAAATCATTCCGCTTTCCGTTGCCCGCGAGCGGGTGAGGGAGGCAGCCAACCTGTTGCGCGATGCGACGCCTTTCGAGGTGAAACCTTACTGTCCCCGATTGGTGACATTGATCGCGACCGAGCTGCCGTCTCTCAAGCCGTCGGTGATGGACCGGACGGCCAAGCTTCTTGCGCAACGCCTTGCCGTGTCCGGTAGCCGGCTCGTCAATGAAGTGCGCGTGCCCCATGTCAGAGGCGCAGTAGCCGAACAGTTACAGCAGTTTACGAAAACGCAAATTAATGAGCCGGCTATGATTGTCGTGTTCGGGGCTTCCGCTGTTGCTGATCCGGAGGACGTCATTCCTGCGGCAATCCGCACTGCCGGCGGGGTAGTCGAGCGCGTCGGAATGCCGGTGGATCCCGGCAATCTCATCGTGATCGGCCGTATCGGCAAAGTGCCTGTACTCGGAGCACCCGGTTGCGCCCGCTCGCCCAAGGAAAACGGTTTCGACTGGATCCTGAACCGCATCATGGTTGGCGAGACGGTGACGGATGCCGACATTACCGGCATGGGTGTCGGAGGCCTGCTGATGGAAATACCGACCAGGCCAAGGCCACGGGATGGAGATGGGGATGGCGACAGACCGATCGCCGTCGGCAGTGTGCTTCTTGCCGCCGGCCAGGCGCGGCGGATGGGAGCCGGCGGGCCGCACAAGCTGCTGGCGGAATTCGATGGCATTCCGTTGGTGCGGCGCTCGGCGCAGGTCTTGCTGCAGTCGGATCTGGCCTCGGTGGTTGCCGTCACAGGATATCGGCGGGCAGAGATGGAGCAGGCATTGTCCGGGCTCGATCTCGGCATCCGGTTCAATCCGGATTACGAAAGCGGCATGGCGAGTTCGCTGGTCTGCGGCTTTTCGGACGATGCTGTGGCCAGGCATGACGGCGTACTGGTGATGCTTGCAGACATGCCGGCAGTCTCGGCCGAGCAGATTTCCTCGCTGGTGCGGGCATTTCGTGAGGAGGGCGGCCAAGCGATCGTGCGCTCGGTGTTCGAAGGGAAACGCGGAAATCCAATCATATTGCCACGTTCGACCTATGCCGCCGTGCTAAGCCTCCAGGGCGATATCGGCGCGAGAGCGATCATCGAGAATTCGGGCCTTCCCGTGGTCGATGTCGATATAGGTCCGGCGGCACATATCGATGTCGACACACCCGAGGCCGTCATCGCGGCTGGCGGGGTTCTGAAGGAATGACCCGGGGAGTAGGGGATGGACAACGCTGCGATAGAAGAAATGTTCGAAGGCCTCGGTCCCGTCACCATCAAGCGGATGTTCGGCGGCAAGGGTATCTATCACCAGGGGCTGATCATCGCGATCGACCTTCGGGACGAGGTCATGCTCAAGGCCGATGCCACCAGCGCCTCGGCGTTCGAGGACGCGGGGGCCAGGCAATGGGCCTATGAAGGCAAGAAGGGCAAGCCGGTGCTGATGCCCTATTGGTCAATCCCGGACGAAGCACTGGATGACCCGGACGAGATGCGCAAGTGGGTGGTTCTCGCCTTTGAAGCCGCAATGCGCGCGCCTCGGCAGCAAAGCTGATTGCAGCACTCAATTTAATTGCCGCAAGTGCAAGATTTCGCGTATTGCGCAGAATGCTGCAGCGCGAGTATCTTTCACGGGTAATGGGGGATGTGGTTCAGCTACGGTTGGGCCGACGACAGCATCCGACGATACTCGCAAGCGATTTTCATCAAGGCAAGGCCGTCCTGGACATCCAGGACGGCTTTTTCATTTGGCGTTCAATTGTTCAAGTGCTTGTCTTGCGAACACCGACAATGGCTGCGGTAGGTGATCGATGTCGATCCACTGTAGATCGGAGTGTTTGTCCGGCTCTGTTAGCCGCGGCTCACCGCCGAAGTTCTCGGTGAGGTAGATGAGCGAAACCCAGTGCTGATCTTCCTGCCCAAGGATCGCCTCGACCACGCCGACAAAGTTGACCTGGCCGATTTGCAGACCGGTCTCCTCCTCTGCCTCCCGCCGGGCAGCATCGGCAGCACGTTCCATAAGGTCGATCTTGCCGCCAACAATGCTCCAATGGCCTGCCTCGGGAGCTTTGAGGCGCCGGCACATAAGAACCCGCCCGTCCTCGCGACGGATGATCAAGCCGACGCCTATTCCGGGGTAGTCCTGTCCGGGCAGAGCGTTTTGCGTCACGCTTTTACGGCGTTTGCAACGATCAGCATGAAGGCCGGGATATCATCGCCGAAACCTACCGGGGTCGGGCCGTCGTCGTGGTCGCGGTGGCGGCGGCGATCACGGTTGTCGTTGTTGGCCGAGTTGGGGCGGCGGTCACGATTGCCGTTGTTGGCAACCTGATCGCGCTTTTCAGGACGACGATCGGATCTCTTGTTTTCCTGCACTGCTTCCACGCTCGTTTCTTCCGCGACTGTCTGCTTTTCCTGGGAAACCGCCTGCTCCTGGCGACCGCCACGATTGCGATCCCGACCACGTTCACGGCCCTTGCGGCCGCGGTCCTGATCATGGCTTTCCATGGGGGCGGGTAGGGCGGAAATGTCGCCGTTCAGCCATTCGATCTTTTCGCCGATAAGCTTCTCGATCGCATCGAGGTATTTCGTGTCGGCGCGCGTTACCAAGGTGAATGCCTTGCCCGAACGTCCGGCGCGGCCGGTACGGCCGATGCGGTGGACATAGTCTTCCGCGTGGATCGGCACGTCGAAATTGAAGACATGGCTGACGTCCGGGATATCAAGACCACGAGCCGCGACATCGGATGCCACCAGCAACGTGATGTTATTGTCCTTGAAATTGGCCAGCATGGTCGTGCGGGAACGCTGGTCCATGTCGCCATGCAGAGCGCCCACCGAAAAGCCGTGACGCTCGAGAGAACGGAAGAGGTCGGCGACGTCCTTCTTGCGATTGCAGAAGATGATGCCGTTCTTCAGGTCGTCCTGGGTCTTGATGAGGTCGCGCAGCACGGCGCGCTTCTCATAGTCCTTGTTGTGCGATGAGACGAGACGCTGCGTGACCGTCTTTGCCGTGGAGGACGGCTTGGCGACCTCGACACGTTCCGGGTTCTGCAGGAACCGGTCGGCCAGTTTCTGAATCTCCGGCGGCATGGTGGCCGAGAAGAACAGGGTCTGACGGGTAAACGGGATCATCTTTGCGATGCGCTCGATATCCGGGATGAAGCCCATGTCGAGCATGCGGTCGGCTTCGTCGATGACCAGAATTTCGACGCCGGTCATCAGCAGCTTGCCGCGCTCGCAATGGTCGAGAAGGCGACCGGGCGTGCAGATCAGAACGTCTGCGCCACGTTCGAGCTTGCGATCCTGCTCATCGAAGGACACGCCGCCGATCAAGAGCGCCACGTTCAGCTTGTGATTCTTGCCGTACTTGTCGAAGTTTTCCGCGACCTGTGCAGCGAGCTCTCTCGTCGGCTCAAGAATCAGCGTGCGCGGCATACGTGCCCGGGCACGACCCTTTTCCAGAAGCGTCAGCATGGGCAGCACGAAGGATGCCGTCTTGCCGGTGCCCGTCTGCGCGATGCCGCAAATATCGCGGCGCTGCAGGGCATGCGGGATCGCTCCGGCCTGGATCGGAGTCGGCGTTGTATAGCCGGCATCCGTGACGGCGGAGAGTACTTTCTGGCTCAGGCCAAGATCAGCAAAAGTGGTCAAAGGAAATACGTTTCCGTTCCATTCAAGGAGAACACAACTCGTCGGCACGCAGAATTGGGGCGACAACAGGGCGCGACATATGACCAAAAAGCCCGAAAGTCAAGAAAACCGGGCCTGCTCAAGGTCTTTTTGGTGAATGAAAGCAATCAGGCGGCGATTGGCCGCAGAAAATGCCCGCCAGTCATTCAAGATAAGAGGTCAGTTTCATTCCGGCGTTGAGGAAGCGCATCGGATCGACAGCCATGCCGTTGCGGCGAACTTCATAGTGAACATGCGGTCCCGTGGACCTGCCCGTTGAACCCGCGCGGCCGACGACATCGCCGGTTTCCACCTTGTCGCCGACGCTGACGAGGATCCTCGACATGTGCCCATAGCGGGTGGAGATGCCGTGGCCGTGGTCTATTTCGACCATGTTGCCGTAGCCCCCGGATGGACCTGCTGCGACGACAGTTCCGGCGCCGGTGCTTTTCACGTCATCGCCCGTGCGCGCCTGGAAATCGATGCCGGCATGCAGTGCGAGCCTGCCTAGAAACGGATCCATGCGGTTGCCGAATCGGCTGGAAATGCCGTGGCCGGGAGCAGGGTTGGAGAAGGGAAGGTCACGCGCGGTTTCGCGCACGCTCTCGAGGCGGGTCAGTGCCGCGTCGAGTTCTCCCAGGGATGAATCAAAACGGCTTTCACCGAGCTCCGGCGCCACATAGGGTCCGCCGACACCTTCTTCGGCCTCTGCCGCCCCGCCTGCATCGGCAACCTGCTCGACCGCCACGCCGCTGCGCTTGATGATCGCCGTAATCGCATCAGCCGTCGCGGAAGCGCCCGTCGTCAGGTTGGCGATCTTCGCCAGCTGCTGGCTTTCGAGTGTCTTGAGCGAAAGTGTCACCTTGGAAAAGATGCGGTCGGCCCGGTCTGCTGCGCCTTCGCGGAGGCTGGTTTCGCCGATAATGGATGCGGCATTCAGAGGGCTCGCGTTTGAGGTGCCAGCGAGAAGGCCTGCAATGGCAGCCGAGCCGCCGCTCAAGGATGCGCGCTTGCCGTCGTCGGCAGGAGCGTAGGCGGCCGGCGCCGTCAGCGGGGCGTCCAGCCCGGATTGTTCCGCGCGATCGAGAAGCGAGCCGAGTTTCCCATGACGGGAGAAGATCGCGTCCTGCTGTTCCAGAAGCTTTTCCACTTTTTTCTCGACGACCTGCTGATCGAGAAGCTGACGGGAGGTGATGCGGTCGAGCTGCGCCCGCAGCGCTGCGATCCGATCCTCGTAATCGTGCTGCATGCGCGCCTGACGGGCGATCGTCGCGCCGATCAGGTCATCGCGAATGACGAGATAGGAGGTGGCGCCGAGATATCCGATCATGGTCACGCCCGCAAAGCAGAAGGCGAGGGCGACCATCCAGGGGCGCAGCGTCAGATGCCTGATCTTGTCGCCGCTCGCCAGAATCAGGACATGCTGCTGGGTGCGTTTGCCAAAGACCTTGTTTCCGGCACCCTGCGCCACGTGCTGCTCCTGAAAGACGAGTCAATTCCGATGCTTGTCCGGTGCGATTACACATCCTTAAGGTTAACGAACGCTTATTTAGGCGCCCCCTTTGCCACGCGGAGTTCCACGCCCGCGAAATATCATCACTTTTGGAGTGATTATCACCTGAAACGGTGCTAGTTGCGCTCTCGCAGTCAAAACACATCCACAGAGTAAAGAGATGTCCAGGTTCAAGTCCGATTTCCTTCGCACGCTCGACGAGCGCGGCTTCATTCACCAGATCTCCGACGAGGCAGGTCTCGACGAACTGTTCGCCAAGGAAACCGTGACGGCCTATATCGGGTTTGATCCGACCGCGCCCAGCCTGCACGCCGGCGGACTGATCCAGATCATGATGCTGCACTGGATGCAGAAGACCGGCCATCGTCCCATATCGCTGATGGGCGGCGGCACCGGCATGGTCGGCGACCCTTCGTTCAAGGATGATGCGCGCCAATTGATGACGGTGGACACGATCGAGAGCAATATCGCCTCGATCAAGCGTGTCTTCGCCAGCTACCTGAACTACGGCGAGGGTTCGCAAGACGCGCTGATGATCAACAATGCCGACTGGCTGCGCGGCTTGAATTATCTCGAATTCCTGCGCGATGTCGGCCGTCATTTCTCGGTAAACCGGATGCTGTCCTTCGATAGCGTCAAGACGCGTCTCGACCGCGAGCAGTCTCTGTCCTTCCTGGAATTCAACTACATGATCCTCCAGGCCTATGACTTCGTCGAGCTCAACAAGCGTTATGACGTGCGGCTGCAGATGGGCGGTTCCGACCAGTGGGGCAACATCGTCAACGGCATCGACCTCGGTCACCGCATGGGGACGCCGCAGCTCTATGCGCTGACTTCGCCGCTGCTGACCACGTCATCCGGCGCCAAGATGGGCAAGTCGATGAACGGCGCCGTGTGGCTCAACCCGGATATGCTGTCGGCCTATGATTTCTGGCAGTACTGGCGCAACACCGAGGATGCCGATGTGTCGCGCTTCCTCAAGCTCTACACCACGCTGCCGATGGACGAGATCGCACGACTTTCCGCGCTCGGCGGTTCGGAGCTCAATGAGGTGAAGAAGATCCTCGCCACCGAGGTCACCGCCATGCTGCACGGTCGCGAGAATGCAGAGAAGGCCGCCGAAACCGCTCGCAAGACCTTCGAAGAAGGTGCGCTGGCCGATAACCTGCCATCGATCGAAGTCGCTGCCGCTGAACTGGAAGCCGGCATCGGCCTCTTGGCACTGATCGTCAAGGCAGGTCTCGCGTCGTCGAATGGCGAAGCCCGCCGTCACGTTCAGGGCGGCGCTGTGCGTATCAACGACGTTGCCGTCTCGGATGAGCGCAAGGTGATCGGGACCGGCGAAGTCACGGCCGATGGCGTCATCAAGCTGTCGCTCGGGAAGAAGAAGCACATCCTGGTGCGCCCGGTCTGATCAAACGACAAGCAATCTAAATTATTGGAAAGGCCGCCTCAGCGCGGCCTTTTTTCATTGATGGGTGCGATTACTGGAACTCGAAGATCTGCCGGAAGACACCGGGCGCGATGATCGACAGCGGATTGACCGAGAGCTTCGGCTTGTCGAACGGTCCCTGCATCTTGAAGGTGATGCCCAGCAGTCCGCGATCCCTGCCATTACCAAGGATGGCGCCGATCAGTGGGAGTTCGCCGAACAGGCGGTTCAGGCCATAGGCGGGCATGAATGTGCCGGTCAGGTCCATGGCGCCGCTGGCATCGCGAACCGTGCCCTGGAAGGTCGCGCCGATCTGCTCGCCGCGGACCACGCCGTTGGCCACGCCGAGGGCGCCGTTGCGATAGACGAGCGAGGCATAGGCCCGCTGAAACCGTGCGGAGCTGACGTCGATGTCGCGCTTGACCGCCGAGTTCAGGCTCTGGCCATTCTGCCCCACGGGCGTTGATACCAGCGACTGCAGGCGTTCTTCATTATTGATGGCGAAACTGCGGATATCGACAGCCCCGTCCCAGTCGTCGCCGCGGGCCTTCAGCTTGAGGTTCAAAAGGCCGCCGCGCAGATTGTCGTAAAGATCGGCGAAGCGTACGATCGCGCCGGCGTCTCCGCTGGTGACCGAGATCGTATCTCCGCGGGTCATCTCGCTCACCAGCGCCTGTCCGCTACCCGTGACTGCCGTGATATCGGCCCGCGATATGGTGTCGCCACGCATTGAAAACGCGACGTTGACGTTGGACAGAGCTTCGTCATTGAAACCGACTGCCCGATCAACCTTGGCGCGCAAGGTGGTGCTATCCCCTTTACCGCTACCACCACTGCCGCCCGTACCCTTGTCGTCGCCGGCGCGCATCCTGGTGATCAGTGGCCTGATATCAACGCTCTCGCCGTTGATGGAAACGTCGTAGGCACCTGAGGCGCGCTTGACCACGACGCTGTAATTGTCCGCTGGGGAAAGCTGGACTCGTGTCAGACTGGCTGTCGAAAGGCTGCCTCCCGACAGCTGGAATTCGCCCCTCGCACCAAAACTGTCGCCCGAAAGCTGAAAGTCGCGGATGTCGGTCTGTTTCGCGTCGCCGGTCACGACATTGAATTGGGCCTTTGCCCCAATCCCGCTGCCTTTCGTCCAACCGATCATCGGTGCTGTGAGAACAGCGCGGGTGAGATCCAGCGTGACTGCCTGACGCTTTTCGTCGACGCGGGTTAGCTCAGCGACAATCGTGCCGTTGACGATATCGGAGAGGCCCGGCACAAGCTTTTCGCGCTGCTGATTATCCAGGCTTGCCTTGATGATCCGCTCGCGCTTGACGGTCGAATTCGCGTCAACCGGTTCCGTCAGCGTAATATCGGCAGGCACCTCGTCGATCGTGCCACGAGCGGAAAGTCGGGCAGCCTGCGTATCGACATCGAGCGAGCCGGTCAGAGCGGCAATCTTGTGGCCTTCCATCTCAGGCTGCAGATTGACGCCCTCCAGGGCGATACGGGCGTTCCATGTCGGCTTCGGCGGGTTCTGGTCGTTGATCAAGCCAATGCGGGCCTGGATATCGGCCTTGGCGCCACCAGAGAAGTCTTCCGGTTTGAAATCTGTACCTCTTAAAGCGCGCACCGGTGCGAAATTGGCGAGTTCCGTAACCGCGTCGGCATTGCCGGAAAGCTGTAGCGCCATGTCGGCCATAAGCGGCTTTTCATACGTGTTCGGAAGAGAAAACGACCGCCATTGACGGTGACAATCCTGCCGGAAGGGGCGTAGGTCGCAGCTTTGCTGAAATCCACCGCCAAATTCTCGCCCTTGAGGGCAAAGCGCGCGTTTATATCGCGCAGGGGCGGGAAGTCGCCGGGTAGATTGAGGCGTGAATCGGCGAGGTCGAAGCTGATCTGCAGTTCGTTGCCGTCGAGTTCCATCGGAATCCCGGGCCCCTTCATGCGCCCGGCCGGAATGAAGACGGCGATGGTGCCGTCGGTTAACTCGCCGCCGAATAGATTCTGCATGATCCAGTCGCGGGGTTTGCGCGCCATCCAGAAGGGCCAGAGCTGTTTGACGCCCGTGACCTGAAATTTCGGCAGTTTGCCGCCGAAGCTGATCTCGGGTGATTTGTCGCCAAACTTGACCTTCAGCGAGGCCGCCATGTGGCCAAGGGGCTAGACAGGCCCATCTCGTCGAATTCGAGCTGCCGATCCCCGGATAGATAGCGACCGGTCGCTTTGAGATCGAAGAATGCCGGCTGTTCGCCATCGGTCGCGCCCACAGCAGTCGCGCCACTGACCAGAATGTCGAGGCCAAACCCGAGCCTCGCATCCGCGGTGTTCAATCGGTTGAGATCGATGATTGCACCGGTGAAGGGAAGAATGGTAGGGCCGAAACGTGCCTCGGATTTCAGGATCTCAATGGAGTTCTTGTCGAAATCATAGGCGACGTTGATGGTGGCGCCGCTGAAATCCTGCTCGATTCCGTCGAAATAAAAGTGACCTGGCGCATTGCGGAGGGTGGCCTGCATGGCGGGCTGCTGGGCGTCACCACGGGCGCGGGCGGCCTGGAGGTCGAAATCCAACGAGCTTTCCAGGCCCTCTCTCGGCAAACCGTCGTCCGTCCTCTGTAACAGGAAGGGCGTGACTTCAAGGCCAGACAGGCGTGCGGAGAGCGCCGCGGTGACGCCGTCGACCGTCTTCGAAGCAGCCGTCAGATTCTGCAACGCGGCCGTTGACCGTAATTGTGCCGTCGACGCCGATTTCACCTGTCTCGGTCCGGGCGAGCCTGAGATCGGTGACCTCAAGGACGGTCGGGTTGCGTCCCGGCGGTGCCGGAAGCACAATCTCGATACCGGCCAATCGAATGGAGGCGGTACCGGTTCGTTCGATCAGGCCTCTGGCTTCATCCAGACGCTGGAAAGCTTGCTCAAGCAGCTGCGGTACCGCGTCCACTCGCACCTTGGACAAAGCGATCGGGTCGCCAGAAGGGAGCTGAGCTGTTTCCAGGCGGATTGACTGCGCCTCGATATTGTTGATCGAGATCCGGCCGCCGAGCAGCGCCAGCGGATCGATCGCCATGCGCAGCGCACCGGCCCGGCTGAGATGCTCGCCGGTTGCCTGCTCGACTATGTCCACGTCACGCGCCTCGATGGCGATACGGAAATCCGAATCAAAGCGGATCGCGGTCGAGCCGACCGTGGAGACGTAACGCGGGCCTATGGCATTATTCAGTGCTGCCTGGGCGCGGTTTGTCAGCGTGCCATCGACAATGCCGCCTTCGATGGCGAAGACGGCGCTTCCGATCGCCACCAGGACCAGCATGACGAAGAGCACTACCGTCTTGCCGAATCGCCATGATCTGGTGCGATGGGGCGGGCAGTGAACGATGATCGGATCTTCGACCTGCGCAGACGGAAGGTCATGCAGCGGAACGATATCTTTCCGGCTGAAATTGATCTTCTCTCCGCGAATTTCGGCCATTCAGTGCAGAACTCGTCCTTGGCATCCACCGCTGATCTGGACGCGTCAAATGTCAGTATATACCCATTGCGGCGACAATCTCTCAAGATGCTGGCGAAAGAAAGGACACCGATGACCGATCTCGCAATTGGCGCAAAAGCGCCCGAATTCGAACTGCCCGGAAACAACGGAACGATGATTTCCTCGGCAGCTTATGTGGGCAAGCCGTTCGTTGTTTACTTCTATCCGAAGGACGACACGCCGGCCTGCACGACCGAGGCGATTTCCTTTTCACAGCTTCTGCCGGAGTTCGAGAGAGGGTGCAGCCGTGGTCGGCATATCGGCAGACAGCGTCAAGAGGCATGACAATTTCACCAAAAAGCGTGAGCTGACCGTCGCGCTCGGCTCGGACGAGAATACCGAGGTCTGCCAGAGCTACGGCGTCTGGAAAGAGAAGAGCATGTACGGCAAGACCTATATGGGAATCGAGCGGACGACGTTCCTGGTGGACGCAGACGGCAAGATCGCCCGCATCTGGCCGAAGGTGAAGGTTGCCGGCCACGCCGAGGAAGTGCTGGAGGCGGTATGCGCGCTGTCGCGGTGAGCGCGAGCGGCCCACAGACTATTCCGTTCTCTCAGGAGGAGGCGATCAAGGGCCAAACCTCGGTCGCACCTTCATAAATCATGGTCGCCGCTACATAGACGATCACCGCAAGACCTACATAGGAGATCCAACGGAATCGGTGAAGCAGCTTTGCCACGAAATTTGCCGCGACGCCCATCAGCACGATCGATACGACAAGACCGATGATCAGCACCGGCACATGATCCTGCGCCGCGCCGGCGACGGCCAGCACGTTGTCGAGCGACATCGAGACATCGGCAAGGACGATTTGTGTCGCGGCCTGAAAGAAGGTTTTCTGGTTGGACTTGCGGGGCGTAGCGCCCGCCGACAGTTCATGAGGAGTATCCTCGCCGCCCTGGCGAAGCTCCGACCACATTTTCCAGCAGACCCAGGAAAGCAGCAGGCCGCCGACCAGCTGAAGGCCGACAATGCCGAGAAGGTAAGTCGTTGCCGCGGCGAAACAGATGCGCAGAACGGTCGCTACCGCAATGCCGAACATGATCGCCTTCTGGCGCTGCTCTGCCGGCAATCCAGCCGTGGCAAGCCCTATGACGATGGCGTTGTCACCGGAGAGCACGAGATCGATTGCAATGACCTGAAGAAGCGCGGCAAGGCCGGCTGCTGTGAAGACTTCCATCATGAGGCCGAGGGCTCCGGCAGTTGAGGGATTGCTGGTAAAGGCGGGACACGAAAACCAAGGCAGTGCAGCGATGGACACTTCGTCGTTCTGTGCAGGGAGTTATGCCCCATATGGCGACATGGCAAGTGCACAGTCGGGCAGATGCGCAGGCGGAACGAAGATCGGCCAGCGGTGTTCTTCTCCATCTCATGGAGGATGACATGATCAGAGTTGCCATCGCATTCGTGACCATCGCGTCGCTTGCCGCACCCGCCCTTGCGCAGACCCGTGGCGATACGGCGACGCAAAGGATCATCGAGGCCGCGCCGGCCATCGCGCCAGGTCAGCAACCCGCCGATACGAACCTGCCGGGCGTCGATGGCTCGGCAACGACCGGCAGCACAGGCGACAGCGAATCGATGCCTGAGGAGCGGTGCGAACTGCCCGGCACCGACGCCAATGCTAATCCGACTGCAGAAGTGCCGAGCGTGAAGGGCGCGGACCCCACCTGCCGATAGAACAGACCGATATCGCGGCTGATACAATTGCCAGCAAAAATCGGGGCAGGGGTAGCTTTTCCCCTGCGTTCCGAAATGTTACCCCGGTGCAAGTGCCGATCCATGTCGGTAGGCAGGAACGGAGGATGAGTATGGCGCAATTCAATCTGGTCGGATTCTCGGGCAGCTACAATCGTCCATCCAAGACGTTTGCCCTTGTCGACTATGTGGCGGAACTCGCCAGCGCCAGATACGGCCTGACGAAAGCCGTTTACGACCTGGAAGATCTTGGCAAATCGCTGGGCAATGCCAAGTCTCAAGCCGATCTCGACAGCAATGCTGCGGCCGTGCTCTCTGCAGTCGTCGATGCCGATATTCTCGTCATGGGCTCTCCGACCTATAAGGGTAGCTATCCCGGCATGTTCAAGCATTTCATCGACCTGATCGAGCCTGAACAGCTGCGCGGCAAGCCTATCCTGATTACAGGAACAGGCGGTGGAGAACGCCATGCGCTGATGGTGGAGCACCAGCTGCGCCCTCTGTTCGGCTTCTTCATGGCGCACACGATCCCGACGGCGATCTACGCTTCGAGCCGGGATTTTACGGGCACGGAGATTACAGCGCAGCCGCTGCAGGAACGGATCGGTTTTGCGATCGACGAATTGTCCGCATTCGTATCCGTAAGCCGGCCCGCGCTACTGAGGGACCGCGGTTAAAGCGTCAAAATACGGGGAGAAACGGCCATGTCGCTTGAACAGGATATTGAACTGATCGCGAGACAGGAAGGGACGCTTGTCTTCGACGCGTTCGATGCATCGACAGCGTGGCAGCTTGGGTGTGCCCTGCAGGCGCTCGCGAGAACCCGCGGCCTACCTGTCGTGATCGACATAAGCTTGCATTCCATGCCTGTCTTTTACGCGGCGATGCCCGGTTCGACGCCGGATAATCCGCGCTGGGTACGCCGGAAGCGCAATGTCGTGCTTCATTTCCTGCAGTCGAGTTATGCCGTGGGTCGCAGGCTGGCTCTGCAGGATGCGACGCTCGAGTCGAAGTTTGCTCTCCCTGATGCCGAATATGCCGCCCATGGCGGGAGCTTTCCGATCACTGTGAAAGGCGCCGGCTGCATTGGCGCAGTGACCGTTTCCGGCCTTCCGCAGCGTGACGACCATAATCTCGTCGTGGAAGCACTTGCGAGCGTCCTCGGATACGAAGAGCGGGAGCTTGCGCTCCCGCAGTAAATTCTTCTTGTCGTGTAGATCCGCCGGTCGTCAACGCCTGAACATGCGTGCGACCGCAATCAATATGCAGGCGCCGATGAAGCCCGCGATCAGATAGCCGATCCAGCCGCCCAGAACGACGCCGAAGACGCCGAGGATCGCATTTGCGACGATTGCGCCGACGATCCCGAGAATGATGTTCATGAAGACGCCCATGTCGCTCTTCATGAACTTTTCCGCCAGCCATCCTGCGATGCCGCCGATGATGATGGCTGCGATCCAGCCGATACCTGCTTGTTCCATTTCCTTACCCTCGTTTTTCACTGCGAGAACTAACGCGCCACAATGTTCCCAAGTTCCACTGCTTTGCAGCAGGGGCTAACATTCCTTTTCTTCGCCTTGAACTGCTTCTATTTTCGCAGTCGATTCGGTCAGCAAGAGCAGAGAGAACATTGATCTCATATACATTCCCTCGCAGGACGAAGACGTCCGTCCCGACTTTGGCGCTTCTAATGGCGCTGATCTGCTCTCTGTCGATTGCGGGGGCGCCGTCGCACAACAGCCATCAACTCAGGCGCCGGCCGAATTGGCAGCTCAGGTGGATGTGACCGGAGACTCCATCAATATCGAGATGCGGGACAAGCTGCAGGGCCTGCGCCAACAGCTCGACTCTTTCCGACAGGATGTACAGCAGGCTCCCGATGACGACGCCAGGCTCGCGGATATCCGCGTGAGGGCCGAGGAGATCGTCGGCGAGATGCGGGCAGCGTCCGATGCCATGAAAGTCCGAGTGGAGCAGATTCAGGCGCGCCTGACGAGCCTCGGGGAGCCGCCGGCCGCCGGTCAGCCGCCCGAAGCACCGGCAGTGGTTCAGGAGCGCACGAAGCTTGAGAACGAGCGTTCCGAACTCAACATCATCGTCGATGACGCCGGCAGTCTACAGAACTCAGCAACGCAGCTCGCCAATACCATTACCAACCTGCGCCGGACGCTTTTTGCCCAGACCCTTTTCCGGCATACGGAACTGACGCCCGAACTCTTCGTCGAGGCCGGCCAGGCATTTTCCACCGAGGTCAGCAATTTCGGCTCCACTATGGGCAGCTGGCTCAGCTTTGCCTGGCGATACAAGACGCTGGCCTTCCTCGGCGCAATCGGGCTTTCCTTCGGCGCGGCACTGCTCTTCCTTATCGGCGGATACCGGGTGTTCGGCCGTTTCCTGCGACGCCATCCAGAGGACAATCCGGCCTATATCAAGCGGCTGTCCTACACGTTCTGGTCGACGATCATCCAGAGCATGTCACTCGCCGCCTTCCTGATGACGTCCTATCTCTTCCTCGAAGGGTTCAATATTCTGAGGCCTGACGTGGCGCCGATCATAGCCACTTTCTTCGGCTTCGTCTGGTTCGTGCAGTTCGTCTGGAAGCTCACTTATGCGGCGCTTGCACCGGATGAACCGGCATGGCGTCTGGTCAGGATCACGGATGGTGGCGCGCAGCTTCTCAGCCTTGCAGTTATCGCCATGGCGGTCGTCAACGGCCTGGATTATCTGCTCGGAGCAGTGAGCGAGGCGCTCAACTCGCCGCTGGTCCTGACGATCGTGAAGAGCCTGTTTGCGTCACTGATCATCGGTCTAATCCTGATCGCAATCTCCTTCATCAAGCCCGTGGTGGGGCGAGGGGAGGATGCAGGGCAGCGGGGTCGTCCATGGCCGCGCTCTTTCTCCATACTACTGCGCGTCATGGGCGGTGTACTGATCTTCTGCGTGGCAACAGGCTATATCGGCCTGGCGCGCTTCGCCTCGACACAGATCGTCCTCACCGGTGCCGTCGCGGTCCTGATCTATATCGGCATCCTGTCGGGCAAGGCGATTTCGAAGCGTGGCGCGTTCAACGATACGCTGCTCGGCCGTCGGCTCACCGACCGATACAAGTTCGGCGAAGTTGGCCTTGACCAGGCAGGCCTGCTCGTTGGCCTTGGAATTTATGCCGTGGCTCTCATCCTCGGCATTCCGCTGATCCTGCTGACCTGGGGGTTCCAGTTCGCGGATATCGAATCCTGGATCATAAACTTTTTCACCGAATTCCGGATCGGGTCGATCTCGATCTCGATCGTCGGCATATTCGGCGGCGTCCTGCTATTCGCTCTCGGCTACGTCATAACCCGCTGGATCCAGAAATGGGTGGACGGCAATGTGATGGCGCGCAGCCATGTCGACCTCGGGGTCCGCAACTCTGTCAGGACGGGTATCGGCTATCTCGGGATCGGACTTGCCGTGATCGTCGGCGTCTCGGCGGCGGGGATCAACCTCTCCAGCTTCGCGCTGGTCGCCTCGGCCCTGTCGGTCGGTATCGGTTTTGGTCTGCAGAACATCGTGTCGAATTTCGTCTCGGGCCTCATCCTGCTCGTCGAGCGTCCGTTCAAGGTCGGCGACCATGTAGTGACGGGGACGACCGAAGGCATTGTCAAGCGGATTTCGGTGCGCGCAACCGAGATCGAGACATTCCGCCAGCAGGCGATCATCGTGCCGAATTCCGACCTCATCAACGCACCTGTCGGCAACTGGACACTGAAGAACCGGATACAGCGCGCCGAGATCAAGGTTTCGGTCAGCTATGACAGCGATCCTGAGAAGGTCATCGCGATCCTGCTGGAAATCGTTGCCGACATTCCGGAAATTTTGAGAAATCCGGAGCCGCACGTCGACTTCCTGGCCTTCGGTGGCTCATCGCTCGATTTCGAGTTGCGTTTCCATCTGGCCGATATGTCGAACGGGATCCGTATCCGTAACGACGTGCGCATCGAGATCCTCAAGCGTTTCCGCGAGCAGCATATCGAGATACCGTTCCCGCGCTCGGAAGTCGTTTTCCATCGTGGCCCGCCGATCCTCTCATCCGAGGAGGATGGAGATCAGCGGGGCGGGGCGTGAGCGAAGCTTGAACGGCCAGAAAACAATGGAGAGGGCTGCGGTCGGAAAACGACGGCAGCCCTTTTTCTTTTGCGCGCAGACCCCGGACGCCATCAAACTTCGCAATGCATTAAGCGTAAATCGTCAGTCATCATTGACCGTAAGTATCTCGTCGAAGGAATACTTGCCTATTTTCGCGTGTCGCGTCCGGCGAATTAACTGTTCTGCAAATCATTGGAAGTAAAGGAAAAAGAAGGGCTGAATTTCTTTATCGGTAAGGGTTGTTATGACATTCCTCGGCATATCCGGCATGCAGTATTCCGGTGAATCTCTGGGTGGTTCACGTATTCTTCTTGCAGAAGATTCCAATGTTTTCACCTCGATGATCGGGACGCGGCTGAAAGAGCTTTTCGACATCGATGTCGAGATCTGCCGCAATTTCGAGGACCTGCAGCTTGCCTATGATCGCTCGACCGATCCGATCACGCTCGCCATCTCCAATATCAACCTGCCGGGCGCCGAGAACGGCGAGGCGCTCGAATATCTGATCGACCTGTCCGTTCCGACGATCGTGTTCACCGGCACGTTTCACGAGGAAACCCGCGACAAGTTGCTGACGAAGGACATTGTCGACTACATTCTCAAGGACAACGTCTTCGCTGTCGACATGCTGGCAGAATCGGTCTGCCGCTTCCTCACCAACCACCGTCACCACGTGCTGATCGTCGATGACAGCCCGACGGCGAGGGCGCTGCTTTCCAGCCGCCTGAAGCGCTACAATTTCCGCGTCAGCGTGGCCGATAGCGGTGCCAAGGCGCTCGAGATCCTGAAGAAGAACAGCGACATCGGTCTCGTCATTACCGATTACAACATGCCCGATATCGACGGCTTCGAACTGACACGGCGCATCCGCTCGGTCCGAGGTTCGCATGAGCTGCGCATCATCGGCGTATCCTCGTCTTCGAACCGCCTGCTTTCGGCACGGTTCCTCAAGGCCGGCGGCAACGACTTCATGCTGCGGCCATTCATCGACGAGGAGTTCTACTGCCGCGTCAACCAGAACCTCGATACGCTGATCCAGATCTGGTCGAACCAGGCGAAACGGTCAGCAGGCGCGGTGAAGAGCGTCGCTTAAGTCGCACGCGGAACATGAATCAATCAAAAAGGCCGGAGCGTTGAGCGTCCGGCCTTTTTGATCTCGCTGTATTTCGGGAGCGTTGGCTAAACCACGACGCCCGTTCTCG
Source organism: Terrirhizobium terrae (assembly GCF_030323265.1). Classification (GTDB taxonomy): domain Bacteria; phylum Pseudomonadota; class Alphaproteobacteria; order Rhizobiales; family Rhizobiaceae; genus Neorhizobium. The sequence continues at coordinate 3,667,065 of NZ_CP104992.1, read as the reverse complement.
ACGTGTTGAGCGTCAGTTTACGCTCGGCTCGTTCCTGCTGGGGCGAGCGGTTGTAGACCTCGCGGTAGCACTTGGAGAAATGCGAGGCCGAGACGAAGCCGCAGGCGACCGCTACCTCGACGACCGGCATGGACGACTGCACCAGTAAGTGCCGCGCGCGGTCGAGCCTTATCTCCAGATAGTAGCGGGCCGGCGAGCGGCCCATTTCCTGACGGAAGAGCCTTTCGATCTGGCGGCGCGACAGGCCGGCATCATCGGCGATCTCGACCAGCGACAGCGGTTCGGCGAGATTGTTCTCCATAAGTTCAATGATCGAGAGAACCTTGGAGTTCTGCACACCGAGGCGGGCGCGCAAAGGCAGACGCTGGCGATCGTGCGGGTTTCGGACGCGATCGGTCAGCTGCTGTTCGCAGACGCGGTTGACGAGGTTCTCCCCAAAATCCTGGCCGATGAGATTGAGCATCATGTCGAGCGAGGCAGTGCCGCCGGCACAGGTATAGAGATTGCCGTCGACCTCGTAGAGATCGGCATAGACCTCGGCCTGCGGGAAGGCTTCGGCGAAGCCGGGGAGGTTTTCCCAATGGATTGCGCAGCGCTTGCCGTTGAGAAGGCCTGCCTGGGCCAGAACATGGGCACCGGTGCAGAGGCTGCCAACGGCGATTCCGCGATTATAGGTTTCGCGCAGCCAGGCGTTGACGGACTTGTTGTTGAATTCCTCTACATAGATGCCGGAACAGACCAGCACCATGTTCGGGCGGTTTTCACCAGCGAGATAGCGGCGCTCGTCGGCCAGCGACGAATTGACCTCTATGCCGATGCCGCTGGATGAATATACCTTCTGCCCGTCGGCGGAACAGAGCCGCCAGGTATAGGCGTCATAGCCCAGCATGCGGTTTGCGATCCGCAGCGTCTCGACCGCCGCCGAGAAGGGCAGCATGGTGAAATGCGGGACCAGAAAGAAGACGATAGACCGCTTCTTTCCCGGATTCTTGCTCATCAGATCCATTGTCGTTCCCCTTGCTGCCGCTTGATGCGGTCTTGCACGTCTGAATGCGACATTCGCACGGACGTAGCGGATTAGAAGAGCTTTTGACGACAGGGAAATGGCATTTTTGCGACATGCAGGCGTCGCACAGGTGACAGGTGATCGGGTAGGGGAGGCCCTGACTATTGCCGAAATGCGACATGGCCTGCGGCTTGGTTTCCGCAGGCCATGTCCGGCAGTTTATCGAACATCTGAAGCCTTACTTGCTGATGGTTGTCGGCCAGCCGATGTCCTTACGAATTTCCTGCGGCAGGCTTTCAAGCATCCGCTCCGTCTTGCGCCGCTGCCAGGCGACAGTGATCCGCGCGACCAGCACGCGAAGCGCGTCGAGGGCCGACGGTTCATGGGAATGCGTCTTGCGCGGATGATGTACGTGCAGGGAGGTTACCGTGCTCATCATTTCTCTCCTTCGTTTCCTGGGTGCTTCATGGCCAGTCGGTGAGACGTTGCGCCAATCCATCTTTTGATCGAAGTCCGCCTTAACATCCTCGGGTTGAGTACACTCGACGTCCGCTTCGATGTTTTGGAGTATCTTCCCGATTTGACTTTCAATCAAACGAAATGATATGGTCCTTACGTTCAGATTTTTTGATGGAGGATCTGATGACTGTTCCTTTCCGCCCCCGCTTCAACTTCTCGACAATGATGTCCTGAGAACGTTTGTCGCCATTGCCGAAACGGGTAACTTTTCGACCGCCGCCGATGTTGTGCTGCGCACACCCTCGGCCGTGTCCATGCAGATCAAGAAGCTCGAGGAGCAGCTGAAGACGACGCTGTTTCTCAGGGACGCGCGCTCGGTGACGCTGACCCAGCATGGCGAAATGCTTCTGACTTACGCCCGCCGGATGATTGCGCTGTCGAACGAGGCGGTATCGCGCTTCGTCATGCCGGAACTTTCCGGTGTGGTACGGCTTGGAGCGCCGGACGATATCGCTGAACGGCTGCTGCCGAAGCTGCTCAAGGACTTCGGCGAGAGCTTTCCCGGCATCATGGTGGATGTCACGGTGGATCAGAGCCTGCTTCTGCGCAAGCGCATGGATGAGCAGCGGCTCGACCTGGCGCTTATCAACTGCGCAACCCGACCATTCCCGACCATCGGCGAGGTTATTCATACTGAGCAGTTGGTATGGGCGGGTGCAAAATGCGGTAATGCGCATCTGCGTGACCCTATTCCGGTCTCGGTCTGGGAAGAGGGTTGCGTCTGGCGGAACGATGCGTTGACGCAGCTCGACAAGCACAAGCGCGCCTATCGCATCGCCTATGCCAGCGCCCACACGATGGCGCAGCGTGCGGCGGTGGTCTCCGATCTGGCGATCGCGCCATTCCCCTTATCCTACATAACCGATGACATGCAGATTCTCGGTCCGAAGGAAGGCATGCCGGAACTGATCAGCTTCGATATCCGGCTGCTGACATCGCCGAACCTTTCCATTCCCGGAAAGGCTGTGGCGGAAAGCATCAAGGAAGCATTCAGTTCAGCGGTCGCGGCCGCTGCCTGATCAGTACCGCATCGGAGCAGCCGGGTTCCCCGGGCGCTCCCTATTCCCGCGACCGGCGACGTCTGCGTCCGCCTTCGCCGCCTGCTTCAGCCACAGCCTTCTTCTCCGGCAAGGTGACGACAGTCGCGAGATTAGGGAAGGCGTCCACCTTGTTCGGCAGAGCCATGGCATCGACGAACAATTGCTGGAAGTTCGGTTCCAGTGCGGTCTCGATCTTCTCGATGCGCTTGACGGTCTCTTCGATCTCACGACGGAAATCGCGGTTGAGAAGCGCCATCAGAGCGCCCGTGCCGGCGGCGTTGCCGACGGCCTTGACCTCCGCCAGATCGCAGTCGGGTATCAGGCCGAGCACCATGGCATATTTCGGATCGATGAAGGAGCCGAAGGCGCCGGCGAAGCGGATCGTGTCGATCGTCTCGACACCCTGCTTTTCCATCAGCAGCTTGATACCGGCATAGAGTGCCGCCTTGGCGAGCTGGATGGCACGAACGTCATTCTGCGTCACGACGATGCGGGGCGCGCCATCATGCAGAAGATAGGAGAATGTGCGGCCGTTCTGCAGGATGCGCGGGCTGCGCTCTGCCATCTGGCCGTCGACGACGCCGTCCTCGGAAATGATGCCGCAGAGATACATTTCCGCGACGACCTCGATGATGGCCGAACCGCAGATGCCCGTGACACCGACCTTCTCCGCGGCCGGCCAGAACCCTTCCTCATCCGACCATTGCTCCACGCCGATCACCTTGAAGCGCGGCTCAAGCGTCAGCGGATCGATGCGGACACGCTCGATGGCGCCGGGTGCCGCACGCTGACCGCCCGATATTTCAGCGCCTTCGAAGGCCGGACCGGTGGGCGAGGAGGCGGCCACTACGCGGTTGCGGTTACCGAGCACGATCTCGGCATTGGTACCGACATCGACGAGCAGCATCATCTCGTCCTGCCGGTGCGGGCCCTCGGAGAGCGTTGCTCCTGCTGCATCCGCCCCGACATGGCCGGCGATGCAGGGTAGCAGATAGACACGGGCGCCGTGATTGATGGCGAGATCGATCTCTCGCGACCACGTATGGACCGCGCCGGACACCGCGAGTGCAAACGGCGCCTGGCCGAGTTCCGTCGGGTCGATGCCGAGAAACAGGTGGTGCATGATCGGGTTGGCGACAAACACAGCGTCGAGGATGTCGTTCGGGTCGATGCCGCTCTCCTGACAGACTTTTGCCGTCAGCTCGTTGATCGCCTGACGCACCGCCGTCGTCATCGCCTCGCGGCCGTCCGGGTTCATCATCACATAGGAGACGCGGCTCATCAGGTCTTCGCCGAAGCGGATCTGCGGATTGGGCGCGCCGGAGGAGGCGACGACCCGACCCGACAGCAGCGATACGAGGTGCATGGCGATCGTCGTCGAGCCGATGTCGCAGGCAATGCCATAGGCTTCATTGTGCAGGCCAGGCCATAGGGCGATCAGGTTGGGGCGCGAGCCCTCGATATCGCGGTGGATCGCAGCGGTGACGCCCCAATTGCCTTTGCGCAGCGTCTTCTGCACATCCGGCAGCAGATGCTGGGCGACGAGGATGTTTTGGAACCCCCAGTCCTTCTCCAGCATCACGTTCAGGCGGTCGAGATCGCCGAGCGGCTTGTGCATATCGGATTCGTCGACCTCGACATAGCAGAGCTGGATCGCCGGATTTCGGTCAAAAGTCTTGTCGGTGGCCGCCTTGCGGATGACCTGCGCATTGACGACCGTATCCTGCGGCACATCGACGACGAGATCGCCGAGGATCTGTGCCGAACAGGAGAGGCGTCGGCCGGCGGGGATGGTACGCACATCCGCATAGCGCTGCTCCTTCGGTCCGACAGGCGAGATGTGATCGGCGGCGGAGGTGATGCCGTGTTTGGCGAAATTGCCTTCCTGCACCTCGATCTGACAGCGGCCGCAAGTGGCGCGGCCGCCGCAGACGCTCTCAACATAGACGCCGAGTTGGCGCGCGGCATCGAGCACCGACGTGCCGACCGGAAACCGGCCGCGCTTGCCGGACGGCATGAAGAGGACGAGGGGATCTCTTTGCGAAATATCTGCCATTCTATCCTGCTTACTCGGCCCGCGCTCCGGCGCCTGCCCGGGCTGCACGCCCACCCCGACGTCCGCCGCCTGCGGATGGGGCCGCGGTGCTTGCCGCGGCAGCGCCGCCCTCAGCCGGTTTGTAGTCGCGATAGGTCATGATCCAGTTGCTGCAGTTCTGGTCGGTGCCATTCAGAACATTGGCGGCCCGCACCGCTTCCATTTCCTGCGGGCGGCAGGGGTTCATGATGGCGGAGGTCATGCCGGCGCCGATCACCATCGGGATGAAGCCGGCATTGATGCCGTGGCGGTGGGGCAGGCCGAAGGAGATGTTGGAGAGGCCGCAGGTCGTATTGACCTTCAGTTCCTCGCGCAGGCGCCGCAACAGCGCAAAGACCTGGCGTCCGGCATCGCCGAGCGCGCCGATCGGCATGACCAGCGGATCGACCACGATGTCATGGCTCTTGATGCCGTAATCGGCGGCGTGTTCGACGATCTTCTTGGCGACGGCAAAGCGGACATCCGGATCCATCGAAATGCCGGTCTCGTCGTTGGAGATCGCCACGACCGGAACGTCGTATTTCTTGCAGAGCGGCAGGATCGCCTCGAGCTTTTCTTCCTCGCCGGTGACGGAATTGACCAGCGGTCGGCCCTTGGCAACTTTCAGCGCCGCCTCGATGGCCGCAGTGACAGAGCTATCGATCGACAGCGGCACGTCTACGAGGCCCTGCACGATCTCGAGCGTCTGGACGAGGAGGCCGGGCTCGGTCTCGTTCGGGTTGACGGAGGTTACGCCGGCATTGACGTCGAGCATGGTCGCACCCGCCGCCACCTGTTCCAGCGCATCCTTGACGACGGTATCGAAATTGCCCTCGATCATTTCCGCCGCAAGCTTCTTGCGGCCAGTCGGATTGATCCGTTCACCGATGACGCAGAAGGGCTGATCAAAGCCGATCACGACTTCCCGGGTTGCGGATGCGACGATGGTGCGGGTCATATCTTTCTCCGGCTATGGGGGAGGATGATGAGATGTGCTTGGATATCAGGCTGCTTCGCGTCCGCCTGCCTTGACCAGCGCGACAAGCCGTTCCTTGTCGTAGGCGGCTTCCAGTTCGGCCGCGGCCTTGTCCGCCTCGGCTTCGAGATCATCGGAGACAGGGACGGGATCGGCCTTGCGCCATTCCGCCAGATAATCTTCGGTTTCGGCCGCGCCGGTGCGCATCGCACACATGTCGATCGCCTCGGTGAAGCGTAGCGAAAGCTCGCGCTTGGCCGTCTGGCGGCCCTTCTTGATGATAACCTGCGCGGGGATATCCCGCCAGTAGACGGTAATGCGGTCTGCCATGTACTCCTCCGGTAGACCGCGAGCATGCACCGGCAGCGCGGCCGGGACTGCGCTTGGCACGACGTCGCAGGCGACCAAAAGCGACGTCGCTACCAGATGCCTTTGGTAATCCCGTGCCAGAGCCACATCCAGATCGTCGGCGGATATTTCAGTGCCGATTTTCCCGAGGGGCGATAAGGCCGCAAATTGCCGGATATTGCGTCCTCGATCGCCCTTATGGCGATGCCGGTCGAGGCTGCGGTGATCAGCAGCGGATAGGTGGCGATCATGTCGGACTTTGCGGGCGACACGCGCTGTTCGTAGAGGCTCTCACCCGTATCGATACCGGCATCGACGAGATGCACCGTCGCGCCGAAATTTTGTTCGTCTCGTTCTACGCGCGACCAGTAACCGCCCATCTGACCGCGATACATGGGGTTGATGCCGGCATGGAAATTGATGATCGGGCAGGGGATCGCAGCAAGGGTCGCCTTCGAAAGGATGCGGCAAGAGATTGTGAAAACTACCAACGGAGCGAGGCCGGTCACCGCTGCGTGACACTCGGCACTGTTGAGCGAAGTTACCTGCGTGACCGGAATGTCGGGCTTCGGTTCGCCGGATAAGCCGTATTGCCGGAGGATCTCCTGGCTCCGCCGCGCCGCGAGTTTCTTGCTCAGCCGCGAGGCGATCATCGTCGCCATTTGGCCCGAGGCATTCAGCCATCCGAGATTACGTGTACGACGCCTGAGGATTTCTCCCTTGGTCTCCGGTCGCTCCTCGATGACATGCAGATCGGTGAAATGCGCTGCCAGCTCATTGATCATCACCTGCGGATTCAAGCCGCCCGCGGTCATCACCACGATCTTGGATGAGGTGGTCTGCTGCATCTGCCGCTCCGGATCGGACTTGGGTTTTCTCGACCCTCGCCGACAAGCCAAGAAGAAAGCGTTAAGCGGAGCGCATTGCGGTTGTCAGATCGCCGTAGCCGGTGAAGCGGTATTCATACTCCAGCCCGAGGTAGTCGGCCGCCTCGTGCGCTTTGCGCTGAAGGTCGACGTCCTCCTCCTGGCTGAGATAGACCAGCTTGCGGTAATTGCCGAAATACATGTCCTTCAGCTCCGGATGCCGGTCGAGGCCCAGCGGTTCGACGACGAAGGCGCGGAACTGGCGGGCGAGAAAATCCGTCAGGAAGAAGGAGAGAAGATCTTCGTCTGCTTTTGCGTCGAAGACATCGTTGCCGGAGAAGAACGAGTAACAATGCGGTCCGGCGATGCGCGCAATGCCTACTCGCTCGCAGAGGCGGTCGATATCTCCGCCGGTGCCGCAATCGGCATAGGCAAAGAAGATGCGCATAAAGCCGTTTTCACGCGCCTCAGTGACGGCTTTTTCCAGCCCGGGGACGATCTTTTGCGGATAGGCGTGCCAGATGGCCGGCAGGCAATTCAGGTCGATATGGTTGAGGCCGTGCTGTCTGGAAACGGCCAAAATTTCACGGGCGATCGCACCGCACGCAATTACGTGAACCTTTTCCGACTTCAAACGTTCCATAGCCGGAAAATCACTTTCCAACACATTTTGATCCTTACCCATCGGAGTATTCCATCATGACGGCCAAGACAGTTACCGTTATCGCTGCTCTTTTCGCTATTACGGCTTCCCTCAGCTCTTGCGGCAACACGATCCGCGGCATGGGTCAGGATACGGCCAATACCGTGAACGCCACTCAGGATGCAGGCCATCGCGTCGGCAAGGCTGCCCAGTAACGGAATACCGCAATCGCGGCATCTATTGCACCGCGCTCGTCAGATGATGAACGCGGTGCGAAACCCCAGCTATCTAGCACGAAATCACGCCGTGCTCACATCCGGCAGATATCCTCAGGCTCCTGCAGCCAGTTGGTTGTGCCTGCGTGAAAGAAAGTCCTTGGCCGTCTCGACCGCAATGGCGGCATCGCGGCAATAGGCATCGGCACCCACGGCCTTGCCGAATTCCTCGTTCAGCGGCGCGCCGCCGACCAGCACGACGTAGTCTTCGCGAATGCCCTTTTCCTTCATCGTGTCGATCACGACCTTCATATAGGGCATGGTGGTCGTCAAAAGCGCCGACATGCCGAGAATATCCGGTTTTTCCCGTTCGATCGCGTCGAGATAGTTCTCGACCGGATTGTTGATGCCGAGATCGACGACGTCGAAACCGGCGCCCTCCATCATCATGCCGACGAGGTTCTTGCCGATGTCGTGGATGTCGCCCTTGACCGTGCCGATCACGACCTTGCCGAGCTTCGGCGCACCGGTTTCAGCCAGAAGCGGTCGCAGGATCGCCATGCCCGCCTTCATCGCATTGGCGGAGAGAAGCACTTCCGGCACGAACAGAATGCCGTCGCGGAAGTCGATACCCACGATGCGCATGCCCTCGACAAGCGCCTGGGTGAGAACGTCATAGGGCGTCCAGCCGCGCTCGAGCAGGATATTGGTCGCCTCTTCGATCTCCTCCTTCAATCCGTCGTAGAGGTCGTCATGCATCTGCTGGACGAGCTCTTCGTCGGAGAGCTCCGCAAGAATGATTTCGTCGTCGGACATGAATTCTCTTCCCTAGGTTAGAGGCGATGGTTCAAATCGCATTGACACCTGCAACTATGTCTAGCCGCAAACTGTTTCGCAATTTCTTTTGGAAGCGACAGGCCGACGTCGGAAAGAGAATGGTTCGGGGCTCCTGTCGCAAATGTCTGTCTTGTGCAAATGCGTGACGCAGAGAGGCAGGAGGGGACTTGCCGGGAGGCCTAGCATTGACCATCGAAACAATGGGAATGCGTGCAAGGCTGACCAGGAGCCAATAGCGCGGAGGCGAGGAGCATCATGGACGACATCAGCCAGCAGACCGATGTGGGCGGTTCGGGACGGCGCGGGCGCGGCGAACGGGGAGCGGCCGGCAGGCGTGCCGCACGCACGGGCGGCGGTCCCGGCGCATCGCTTCCTATATCACCCGCAAGATCGGCGCGTATGAAGTGCTCGACGAGGCAGGCCTGTCGCTCATCGAGCATAATGCCGATGTGATCCTCGAAGAAATCGGCATCGAATTCCGCGACGACGAAGAAGCGCTCGAACTTTGGGCCGCGGCCGGGGCCGACGTTCGGGGCAGCCGCGTGCATTTTCCAAAAGGACTGTGCCGCGAACTTCTGAAGACCGCGCCGAAGGAATTCACCTGGCACGCCCGCAATCCCGAACGCAGCGTCCATGTCGGCGGCAAGGCAACGATCTTCGCGCCGGTCTATGGACCACCCTTCGTGCGCGACCTCGACGGCAACCGCCGCTATGCCACGATCGAGGATTTCCGCAATTTCGTGAAACTTTCCTATCTGGCGCCGTCGATGCACTCCTCGGGTGGGACGGTCTGCGAGCCGGTCGACGTGCCGGTGAACAAGCGCCATCTCGACATGGTCTACAGCCATATCAAATATTCCGACAAGCCTTTCATGGGCTCGGTAACCGCGCCGGAGCGCGCCGAAGATACGGTCGCCATGGCGAAACTCGTCTTCGGCGACGAGTTCGTCGAGAACAATTGCGTGACGCTGAACCTGATCAACGCCAATTCGCCGATGGTGTTCGATGGGACGATGCTCGGCGCCTTGAAGGTCTATGCGCGGCATAACCAGGCCTCGGTGGTCTCGCCCTTCATCCTGTCGGGTGCGATGAGCCCGGTGACGGTTGCCGGCACGCTGACGCAGATCCTGGCCGAGGTGCTGGCGGGTGCGGCGACGACGCAGCTTATCCGCAAAGGCGCGCCGGTCCTGTTCGGCACATTCGCTGCATCGATCTCCATGCAGTCGGGCGCCCCCACCTTCGGAACGCCGGAGCCCTCGCTCGTTTCCTATGGGGCGGCCCAGCTTGCCCGCCGTCTCGGCCTGCCGTTCAGAACCGGCGGCTCGCTTTGCGCCTCCAAGGTGCCGGATGCGCAGGCAGCACATGAATCGGCCAATACGCTCAACATGACGCTGCTGGCCGGTACGAATTTCGTTCTCCATGCCGCCGGCTGGCTCGAAGGCGGGCTCGTCTCGTCCTACGAAAAATTCATGATCGACCAGGACCAACTCGGCATGATGCAGAAGATGGCCGAAGGCGTTGACCTGTCGGCCGAAGGCCAGGCGCTTGACGCCATCCGCGAAGTCGGGCCGGGAAGCCATTATCTCGGCTGCACCCACACCCAGGCACATTTCCAGACGGCCTTCTACCGCTCTCCGCTCGCCGACAACAATTCGTTCGAGCAGTGGGAGATCGAAGGTTCCAAGCGGATCGAGGATCGCGCCAACGCACTTTGCCGCTCTTGGCTGGATAATTACGAGGCCCCGCCGCTCGATCCTGCGATTGACGAGGCGCTGATCGCCTTCATCAAGGATCGCAAGGATTCGATGCCCGACGCGTTTACTTGAAGAGAGCCCGAGGCCGCCAGGGAGCAAGGCGGCGCCCGGATGGTGGCCGACTTCATCCAGGGAGTGTCTGGCGACCGCACTATGAATACAAGGGCCCTCGTTGAGACGAAGATGAGCGGCCCTTCCTCCCTCTGTCGCGAGATCGAAGCAGCGCTGCATCCGAGCGGCATCCTGCTTCGCGGCACGGCGGATTTTGACGCGGGCGAGGGACCGTTTCTCGCGCATGGCGGGCGGGCCGCCTCCGTCCTCCTGTTCGGCAATGTAGGTGGTTCGATCTGGCCCGCTTTCTCGGAGTGGAGGCAGAGTTACGAGGGGCCACATCCGCTCGACACATGGTCGAAGGAGATCATTCGGCCGCTGGCGGAAAAATACGGCGGTACGGCTTACTTTCCTTCCGATCCGCCCTGGCAACCGTTCCAGCAATGGGCGATGCGGGCTGAGCGGCTGAAACCTTCGCCACTCGGCATTCTCATCCATCCGGAATATGGCCTCTGGCACGGTTATCGCGGTGCAATTGGCTTTCCATGGGCTGTCGGGAGAGACGTCACCATCGGCAGACATGCCTGTGACGTTTGCGAAACCAAGCCCTGCATCACCACCTGTCCGGTTGGTGCGATCGATATCGATCCGGCGAAATTTGCGCTCCGGGACTGTCGCAGCCACCTCCGGACACAGGCGGGCAGGGAAGGCTGCATGGTTTCCGGCTGTCTTGCCCGCAATGCCTGTCCCGTCGGGGCTGAATATCGCTACCCGCCGGAGCAGCTGCGGTTCCATATGGAGAGCCTTGGCTAGGCCGCGTCACAATGGACATTGCGTCCAGGAATGGACGCGCTAAATTGATAAGGCACGACCATATAGAACCACCTGGGAGGAGTGATTTTATGAAGCGGATGTGGCCCAAAGAATTCGACTACGTTCTGGAAAATGCAGAAGAGGTGACGCTTGAGGCGCCAGCATATGTGGGCAAGGATGGTCTGCAGCATGAGGCGATCAATCGGAAAGCGTTGAAAATCCGCATAGCGGAACAGGACTTTCAGCAGATATGGCCGCTTGCCGAAGCGCGCTATCGGCTCGGCGGAACATTTGCCGGCAAGGCCGTGACGCTAATCGCCAACAATCCCCATTATCACAGCTGGCATCCAGCCGATGGCGGCACCGACGATACCGTGTCAGAGAGCGGTACCAAGCACACGGTGAAATATGTGGTTGCGCATTTCCTGCTGGACGATGTGCGGGAACCGGCTGTCGCCGCCTGACGCCTTTCGTCTAGCCAACCGAAGAACTGCTTCCCGCTCAAATGAAGCGGGAGCAGAGGTCAGATCGGCGCCTTTGGATAGGCTCGCTCGAGGCCGCCGGAGCGGGTCAAGCCATCCTTGAATGCCTGGTGTGCCGGGTGCTGGCTGGATTTCGCGGCTTCCGCCAATCGGATCTGCAGACGGTCGGGGGCAGCGTTGCCAAGCCATTCGCCGCATTTCTGCAGTTTGAGCGTATTGAGAAATCGCGCTTCGGAAGCATGGTCGAGATAGAGATGCAGTCCAGCGAGCATCAGGTCGTCGCTCGCCGGATTTTCCATGAGAAGCTTCAGCCAGTTCTGTTTGTCGTCAGAAAGGCCGGTCAATCCCTCGGCCACCGTTTCCCGGCTTCCGATCGGCGATATGCTGCTCATGCTTTTCTCTCCGCTGTCCTTCAGATGCGGCGACGACGGCGTTCTCGGCCTGAATCGCCACCGGATCTCGCTGGCGGTCTTATTGCGGAGCGGGCCGATCTTGTCGACGATTTCCTCGATCGTCGGGCGAGGACGCGGTGTATAACTGTCGAGAGCGACGCGCATTGCCGCCAGATGCTCGCAGGACGTGCCGCAGCAGCCGCCGATGATCTTCGCGCCGGCGTCCCGGGCAAGCCTCGCATATTCGGCCATTAGCGGCGGAGTGCCGGAATAATAGATCTCCGAGCCGCGGAATTCAGGAATGCCGCAATTGCCCTTGACGATGGTGATCGCGTTCGGATCGGCTTCCGTCATGTCGAGCAGCGAGGAGAGGATATCGGATGCGCCGACGCCGCAGTTCGCGCCGACCGCCTCCGGGCCATTTCCGACATCGCTTGCGACCTGATGAATGTCCTTCGGATTGAGCCCCATCATCGTCTTGCCGGCTGTGTCGAACGAACCGGTATAAGTATAGGGCAGGCCGACCTTCGTGGCTGCTTCCGCGGCAGCACGGATCTCGTCCGGCGCAGACATGGTCTCGATCCAGGCGACATCGACGCCGCCAGCCTTAAGGCCCTCCATCTGCTCGACGAAGGCTGCGACAGCATCTTCATAGGACAATGCGCCGAGCGGGATCAGCAATTCGCCGGTCGGGCCGACGGAGCCTGCGACGATGACCTTCCGGCCGGCGCCGTCAGCAACTGCACGAGCGATCTCCGCTGCCCGCTTGTTGAGATCGAATACCCGATCCTGCGCGTGATGGAGCTTCAGGCGATGACGCGTGCCGCCGAATGTGTTCGTCAGGATGATATCGGCGCCCGCATCAACGAAATCCTGATGCAGCTTGGTGATCCGTTCCGGATGTGCCTCGTTCCACATTTCCGGTGCTTCGCCGGCTTCGAGGCCAGCGGAAAACAGGTTTGTGCCTGTCGCGCCATCCGCCAGAAGGACGCCTTTTTCAGCAAGCAGATCGGTCAGGGCATTGGTTGTCGGCATGGCATCCTCCTGAAAATCGTAGAGCAGATATAAAGATTCCTTTATATGCTTTCAACTCAGAGGATAGGCGCCGGCTGCGACGCCGACGCCTCTTGTTACGTCGTTCGTTCGACATCGCGATTATTCGGCTGCCATCCTGGATGCTTCGGAACCGGCCGGCGTCACCATTGCGGCGATCATCGTCTGGAGGTCGAGTGTGCCGATCGGCGTGCCTGCCTCGTCGACGATGGTTGCCTTGCTCTGTCCGCTCTCGGTCATCACCTTGGCAGCGCTTTCCAAAGTCGTGGTCGCCTCGATGCGGGCACCGTCCGCCTGACCATCAAAGGGTGCCATGACGGTCTTAGCCTGGATGACACGGCCGCGATTCACTTCCTTGACGAAGGCGGTGATGTAGTCATCGGCCGGTGACAGGACGATTTCCTGGCCCGTTCCCTGCTGCACGACCTTGCCGTCGCGCAGGATGGCGATCTTGTCGCCGAGCCTCAGGGCCTCGTCGAGATCGTGGGTGATGAAGACGACGGTCTTCTTCAATTCCGCCTGGAGGTCGAGAAGCACGGTCTGCATGTCGACGCGGATCAGCGGGTCGAGTGCCGAATAGGCTTCGTCCATGAGCAGGATGTCTGCGTCGTTGGTCAGAGCGCGGGCGAGACCGACGCGCTGCTGCATGCCGCCTGAGAGCTGGTTCGGATAATGGTTCTCGAAGCCGGCAAGGCCGACCCGCTCGATCCAGTATTGCGCCTTCTTGGTGCTTTCCGAGCGGGAAATGCCCTGGATGTCCAGACCATAAACGGTGTTTTCGATGACGGTCCTGTGCGGCAGAAGCGCGAATTTCTGGAACACCATCGCCGTTTTGTGGCGGCGGAATTCGCGCAGGTCGCGCTCGTTCATGCTGCAGATGTTGACGCCGTCGTAGATGACTTCGCCGGCGGTCGGTTCGATCAGCCGGTTGATGTGGCGGATCAGCGTCGACTTGCCGGAGCCGGACAGGCCCATGACGACGGTGATGCCGCCGGCAGGCATGGAGATGTTGATGTCCTGCAGGCCGAGGACATGGCCGAACTGGGTATTGAGCTCGGCCTTGGACAATCCATTGCGACAGGCCTCGACATGCTCGTGCCCGTTGGGGCCGAAGATCTTGTAGAGGCCTTTGATTTCAATGCCGTGACTAGCCATGGACCACCTCCGAATGACGCTGAAGACGCTTGCCGAAGGCTTGGCTGGTGCGATCGAAGATGATGGCGATCGCGACGAGGGCAAAGCCGTTGAGGAAGCCGAAGGTGAAGAACTGGTTGTTGATCGCCTGCAGCGTGTTGCGGCCGAGGCCGCCGACGCCGACCATGGAGGCCACGACCACCATGGCGAGCGACATCATGATCGTCTGGTTGATGCCGGCCATAATGGTTGGCAATGCCAGCGGCATCTGCACGTTCCAGAGCTTCTGGCCGGGCGAGGAACCGAAAGCATCGGCCGCCTCCAGCACTTCCTTGTCGACGAGCCGGATGCCGAGATTGGTGAGGCGGATCATCGGCGGTACGGCGTAGATCACGACCGCGATCAGGCCCGGCACCTTGCCGATGCCGAAGATGACGACGACGGGGATCAGGTAGACGAAGCTCGGCATCGTCTGCATCACGTCGAGGATCGGGTTGATGACGCCCTGAATGCGGTCGGAGCGGGCCATGAGGATGCCGATCGGCAGACCGATGACGATTGCGATCAGCGTCGAGACGGTGACGATCGCAAGCGTCGTCATCGTGTCTTCCCAAAGACCGAATATGCCGATGAAAACCATGCCGACCGCAGTGCCGATGGTGATGCGGACACTACGGCTGCCGAAATAGACGATCAGCAGCATGACGATCAGCACGACCGTCCAAGGCGAGCTGGTGAAGAGCCGTTCCAGATAGTTCAAAAACCATTGGAGCGGGCGCACAACGATATCGATGACGCTGCCATATTCTCGGACTAGGCCCTTGAAGCCGTCGTCGATCACCTGGCGCGCCTGGCGGATATAGCTGTCGCTGATGGCCGGGAACCTACAGAGGGCTCGCGGCAGGAACTCGCAGATCGCCATGCTTTTCCCCTTTATATATCTGTTCTTCTCTGTATCCGGGCACCGTGCTTCGACATGGCTTTCGGTCACGGCCTGTCACCCGAAGAGGCAGTATCACGAAGCAGTTCCCCGGCCACGTGGCCCACTGCGACATGCGGCAAGGCCTCCGCGACGCATAAGGGGCGGTAATCGCCTACCGCCCCTTGATATCATAGCATCAAAGCGATGCCTTTACCTTTTCGGCCACATCTGGAGCGACCCACTTTTCCCATACTTCCGGCATGGTTTCGAGGAAGTGCTTGGCGGCGTCCTCGTTGGTGCCCTGGTTGTCGGTCTGCCATGCGAGGATCCCGTTGACCGTGGCGTTGGTCCACTTGCGGGCCTTGACGTAATCCATCGCCACGCCTGCCTTGTCGGCGAATTGCTTGGTCACGACGGTGAAGGCTTCCGAGGTCGGATAGGAATTGACCTTTGGGTTGGCGCAATCCGGAACGGCAGTGCACGCATCCCAGTCGGCCTTGTCATGGGGTACGTCGAAGGAGAGCTTCACCATCTCGTACTTGCCGAGGATGGCGGTCGGTGCCCAATAGTAGCCGAGCCAGCCGGTCTTCTTTTCAAAGGCGCTGGCAATCGAGCCGTCGAGGCCCGCAGCCGAGCCGGTATCGACCAGGTCGAAACCCTTCTCCTTGGCGCCGAGCGCCTTGTAGAGATTGGCGGTGGAAACCTGGCAGTTCCAGCCGGAAGGGCAGTTTGTTACGGCAGCCTTCGACGGATCTTCCGGTGCAGGGAAGAGTTCCGGATGGGCAAGCGCTTGCTCGACGGTCTTGATGTCCGGATGGGCGTCGGCGAGGAATTTCGGGATCCACCAGCCCTCGACCGCGCCGTCGGCGAGGATTTCGGCGGCTTCTATCAGGCGACCTTCCTTAACGGCGGCGTCGAGCGGCGTGCGCACGGCATTGACCCAGAATTCGGGGGCCATGTCCGGCTGCGCCTTCTCGTTCATGGAAGTGAAGGTCGGCATCGTGTCGCCCGTGACGAGCTCGACAGTGCAGCCATAGCCTTCTTCTAGGATGATCTTGTCGACATTGGCGGCGACGCCGGCCGAAGCCCAGTTCATTTCAGCGATCGAGATGGAACCACAGTCTGCCTGTGCTGCTCCGGCAAACGCGTAGAGACCGGCTGCGAAGGCAGTGGAAGCAAGGAGTTTTTTCATCGTAAGACCTCCCAGTCTTATTGTTGACAACCAATACGCGGAGCCGGGTTTACCGAAATCCGTTAGCGGATATGTGTCAGGAGCAGCCAGGGCCGCTCCAGTGAAGAGCTGCCGTCCACGTGCATCTTCTTTGCTATCGCGGCTGATGCCTCGGATAGGGCGCATTTGCGTGTCAGCCGGATTACCGTACGGCTTCCATCAAATAAATCAACAGCAGCTGTCAGCGCCGTTGAATCGCGAAATGGCCTTAACTCGTTGGAAGAACGTGTTTTGTAGTGCTCGGAAGGTCTAAAAACGATCAAATGCCGTCAATATGCGCTGTTGTACTTACGGCGATGAGCCGACAATCAGAAACGGCTCGAAAGTCACGCCCGAGATTTGACGTTTAGTAGCCGATTAGCGCCGCGTTTACGCTGCACAAAAAATGTAGTCTGATGAAAAAAGAGGTAGTCGGCGACGATTAAGGCTCTCCGGTCGTCGTCAATAACCATCCGGTAAGGATGTCGCGCTATTGATCTGCCCGCGGACGGATGTCCGTCAGTGGCGCCGGCTTAGGTAAAGCGTACCGGCTGCCCCTTTACCCCGCGCCGTCGCATTCGCGACGCATCTCTCCCGACAGGGGCCGGGAAAGTCCATTTGTTGCTATACTGGAAAGGTCAGCCGAGGTTTGGCGTGCGGGCAAAGCCGATCGCTGTCAGCAGGCGTTCGCTGACGGTCGGGCGGCGATCCCGAGGCGTGCGAGGAGCTTCGGAATTCCAGGCGATCTGAACGCCATTGCTGTTCTTGAAAACATAAAGCATCGGATGTTTCCTCAAGGGCCGCGAGCCGTCTCGTCGACCTCATATTTTAGCGATGCAATACGCTTGGCCGGGGCGCCCCACAACTCAGTCTTCCGCCACTTTATGTCGCAAAAGAGATAGTGCTGCGAATTGCTCAGATGCGATGTTTTCCAGGCACTCTCGGCAGGGGCAGGTTGACTTCGGGTGGACGAGTCGGCACGATGATGTCGCAATGATTATCCAGACAAACCCTAACACGGGCCGGACGCCTCTCAGATCTACGAATCGTCCGGTCTCGTCTGGCTTCAGAATGATCCTCTCCCCATGATCTCGACCGGCAGGACCGTCCTTGTTCTCGGAGGCGCCCGCTCCGGAAAATCCGCCTTCGCGGAAAGGCTGTCGCAGGAAAGCGGGCTGGAGCGGCACTACATCGCCACCGGCCGGGCCTATGACGACGAGATGCGCGAGCGGATTGCCAGGCATCGCGAGGATCGCGGGCCGGCCTGGATCACCCACGAGGTTCCCCTCGAACTGAGCGAGACGCTTGTCGCGATGGACGCACCGGAACGCGTCATCCTGGTCGATTGCCTGACGCTATGGATCACCAATCTCATGATGGAGGATGCCGACATTCCGGCACGCAGCGCGGGACTTGTCGCCTGCCTGTCCCGCTGCAAGGCACGGATCGTGCTCGTGTCCAACGAAGTCGGTCTCGGGATCGTACCGGAAAACAAGATGGCCCGGGAATTCCGCGACCATGCCGGTCGCCTGCATCAGCAGATAGCGGCCGCCGCCGACGAGGTCTTCTTCATTGCTGCTGGCCTGCCGCTTCGGATGAAGGGCTAATTGCGGCTACCAGCCGAGCCAGAGGCGGGCAGGGTGGCTCGGATCGGCCAAGAGCTTCGTCGCCAGCGCAAGACACGACAGCACCAGAAGCGGCTTGATCAGCTTTGCGCCTTTCTTCATGGCGAGGCCCGAACCGATCTGCGCGCCGATGAACTGCCCAAGCCCCATCATCAGGCCGACCTTCCAGAGGATCGAGCCCGTTGCAGCGAAAACCAGAAACGAACCGAAGTTCGAGCCGAAGTTGATCAGCTTGGTGTGGGCGGTCGCCTTCAAGAGACCGAAGCCGGCGAGCAGCACGAAACCCAGCATGTAGAACGAGCCGGCGCCGGGTCCGAACACGCCATCATAAAGTCCGACGATCGGCACCACTGTGAGGCCGAAGACGAAAGGCGTCACTCTCCGGTGACCATCGACATCGGCGAGGTTGGGCTTGAACGCAAAGAACAATGCGATCGCGATCAGCAGGAAGGGGATGGCGGCGGCAAGCATCGATGCAGGTACCAGCGAGGCGAGCAGTGCACCGGCCGCTCCGCCAGCCATTGCCATCACCGCCATCGGCATCTGCTGGCGCAGGTTTATGTGGCCCTTGCGGGCATAGGCGATCGTTGCGGAGGCAGACGCGAACTGCGACTGCAGCTTGTTGGTGGCGATCGCTTCGAGCGGCGGAAGACCCGCGATCAGCAGGACCGGAATGGTGATCAGGCCACCACCGCCGGCAATCGAGATCGACGAAACCGGCAAAGCAGGCGGCAAGGAACAGGAGCAGCAGAAGCTCGAAGGCGATATCTGGCACGGGAGGGCACTCGCGGGGCAGGAAATGCAGGAAAGAGCCGCCTTTTGGCACCGAAGCCGATTGCGGGCAAGAGTACCCACAGCACAATCCGCCAGTCGTGAGCGGCGGGATTGCACCTTGCTGCAATGCGGCTATGGTGCGCGGCCTTAATAGCAGCATCAGCAAAGTTGGACAGGCGCATGCAGAAAGTCATATTCGACACCGATCCCGGCGTGGACGACGCAATGGCTCTTCTCTACCTGCATCGCCATCCCGAGATCGAGCTCGTCGGCGTGACCACCGTTTTCGGCAATGCCGCGATCGAACTCACGACGCGCAACGCACAGTTCCTGCACAAGGAATGGGGCATTTCGGCTCCGATCGCCAAGGGAGCGGGAACCGCATTCGACGAGGCCCGCGATTCCGCTCATTATGCCCCCGCTGTTCATGGCGAGGATGGGCTCGGTAATATCGGCGTACCTTTGGATATCGACCATCCGCTGGACGAGCGTTCGGCGGCCCAGTTCATCATCGACACGGTGAGAGCCGATCCCGGCAAGGTGACGATTGTCGCCGTCGGCCGCATGACCAATCTGGCGCTGGCGCTGAAGGCCGATCCCGGCATCGCGGCGCTGGTGAAGGAAGTGGTGATCATGGGCGGCGCGTTCGACGTCAACGGCAACGTGACGCCGGCAGCCGAGGCCAATATCCATGGCGACCCCGAAGCCGCGGACGCCGTTTTCATCGCACCATGGAAGGTGACGATACTCGGCCTCGACGTAACGATGAAGACACGGATGTCGTCCGACGAGATGGCCGAAATGGTCAAGGCCGGCGGCCCGGATCTGAAGCTTCTTTCCGACCTCTCGCAATTCTACATCGACTTCTATCGTCAGCGCGTCGGCCTCGACGGCATGGTGCTACATGACAGCTGCGCCTGCGTTTATCTCACCGAGCCGCATCTGTTCGATACCCGCACCGGCCCGGTCCGGGTGGTCTGCGGCGGGCTGGCCGACGGCAAGACCATCCAGGCGCCCGATCAGGGGCGCAAGTTCGTCGGCAGCGCCTGGGATGGTGTGCCGAGCCAGATAGTCTGCACCGATGTACGGGCGGAAGGCGTTCTCGACGCGATCCGCGCCGTTCTGGTCGAAGGCCGCGCACCCTGAAAATGCGGCGGGTGAGGGTTAGTCTCCGCCCGCTGCCACTGCCAATCGGTCGAAATCCGGCACGATGACATGACGGTTGTTCTCGATATGGATGATGCCGTCCTTGCGCAGCTTGGTCATCTGGCGGCTGACGGTCTCGATCGTCAGGCCGAGAAAATCGGCGATATCCGCCCGTGACAGCGGCAGGTCGAAGGCGCAGTCGCGGCTCTGGTCCGGTTCCGTGTGGGTGGCGATCAGCACCAGCAGGCTGGCGACCTTCTCGCGGGCGGATTTCCTGCCCAGTGTCAGCATCCAGTCGCGCGCTTCATCAAGCTCGATCAGAGCCTGTTTATGAAGCTTGGCACCAAGCTCCGCCGATTCGGAGATCATGCGTTCGAGCAGTCTGCGCGGCAGGACGCAGAGTTCGGTATCTGTGGCGGCCTCGGCCGTCATCAGGCTTTCGCCAAGGAAGGGCCGCCCCATGAAATCAGGAGCAAATTGCAGGCCGACGATCTGCTGACGGCCGTCCGCCATAATCTTCGACAACTTCACGACGCCGTTCAGCACATTAGAGTAGGACGTCACAAGCTCGCCCTGACCGATCAGCTCGGTGCCGGCTTCGACCGCACGGCGCTGGGAATGCTTGTTGAGTTCGGCGAGCTGTTGCGTGGTCAGGGTGGAGCAGATGCCGCCGTGCCTTGCTTCGCAGGAACGGCAGACGAGCGGGATCTCGTGTGTATCCGGCAGTTTCAGCTGTGCATCCATCTTCCTGTCCTACGATTCGGGCTCCCCTCCGTGGTTTGACCTTGGTTCACATGACGTTCTCTTGCTTGATCCAGGTCAAAGTCGCGAAAATATTCCCCGGCTACCTCTGGAGCCGCAGAAAAGAGGTGCGCGATGAACGAGAGGCTGCTTGCTAAATATTCCGGTGCGGTACCGCGCTATACGAGTTATCCGACAGCCCCTCACTTTCACAGTGGGGTGAATTGCGACATCTATTCGCAGTGGCTGTCCGAACTCGGCCAAGGCAACAGCCTGTCGCTCTACCTGCACATTCCCTATTGCGACCGGCTCTGCTGGTTCTGCGCCTGTCATACCAAGCAGACGCTACGCTACGAACCGATCACCGCGTATCTGAAATCGCTGCGAAAAGAGATCGCAACTGTAGGTGCAAAAGTCGGCCCCGGCGCCAAAGTCACAGCCATCCATTTCGGCGGTGGTTCTCCGACCATGCTCAAGCCCGAGGACATGGTCGATCTGATGGTCTGTCTGCGCGCCTCGTTCGACATGGCGGACGAGGTGGAGATCAGCGTAGAGATGGATCCCAACGATCTCGACGACGCCCGCTATAACGCGCTGGCCGCGATCGGCCTGACGCGTGCGAGCCTCGGCGTGCAGGACTTCGATCCCGTCGTGCAGAAGGCGATCAACCGGATCCAGACCTTCGAGCAGACAAAGTCGGTGGTCGACGCCGTGCGGGCGAGGGCGTGACTTCGGTCAATTGCGATGTCCTCTATGGATTGCCGCATCAGACGCTGGAGAGTGTGGACCGCACGCTCTCGAACATCCTGTCGCTGTCACCGGATCGTGTGGCCCTGTTCGGCTATGCCCATGTGCCATGGATGAAGAAGCACCAGACGATGATCCCGGAATCGGCGCTGCCCGATTTCACCGCGCGGTTTCAGCAGAGCACATTCGCTAGCGAAAAGCTGCTCGCGGCGGGTTACGAGGCGGTCGGCATCGATCATTTCGCCAAGCCCGACGATTCGCTCGCCATCGCGGCGCGCAACGGACGCCTGCGGCGGAATTTTCAGGGCTATACGACCGACAGTGCAGACGCGCTGATCGGGCTTGGTGCATCTTCGATCAGTCAGCTGCCGCAGGGCTATATTCAGAACATGCCCGCGACGGGCGAATATCAGCGCATGGCCGAAAGCGAAGGGCTTGCGGCTTTCCGCGGCGTGGCGTTCTCGGAGGATGACCGCGTGCGTGCCTATGTCATCGAACGGCTGATGTGCGATTTCGGCTTCGACTTCCTGCCGTTGCGGGCGCTTTTTTCCGATGGGGCAGATGACGTGATCGCCGAGGCGAGAGCCTTCGCCCGCCAGGACCGCGACGGCATCTGTCAGGTGAGCAACAGAGCATTCCGCATAACGACGGACGGGAAGCCCTTCGCGCGGACCATCGCTGCCGTTTTCGACCGCTATTTCAATACCGGCCGGGGGCGGCATTCCATCGCAGTGTGAGGAAAACTGCTGTTTCGACTGCTGTTTGGGCAACAGTTTCGGTGCAAATTCGGGCTTCGAAAAACGAAGCCATTGGCATTTGGAACCGTTTTCCCTATGTGGAACTCTGATTTACATATTCTTCAGAGGACATGGGCGTGACCGCTACATTCGACAAAGTTGCCGACATCATTGCTGAAACCAGCGAAATCGACCGCGAGACCATCACTCCGGAAAGCCACACGATCGATGACCTCGGTATCGACAGCCTGGACTTCCTCGATATCGTCTTTGCGATCGACAAGGAATTCGGCATCAAGATCCCGCTCGAGCAGTGGACCCAGGAAGTCAACGAGGGCAAGGTTTCGACCGAGGAATATTTCGTCCTCAAGAACCTCTGCGCCAAGATTGACGAGCTGAGGGCGGCCAAGGGCTGACGCCCTGCCGTAAGCCCTCATGCTGCTCGAATATTTCCAGATGATCGATCGGGTGGAAACGCTCGATCTCAGCGGAAAGACACTGAAGGCGCGGTCGACCGTGCCGGCAAAGAGCCCCGTTTTCGAGGGGCACTTTCCCGGCATGCCGCTCGTGCCCGGCGTGCTCCTGATCGAAACCATGGCGCAGGCCTCGGGCATGCTCGTGCTCGCCGCCACCAATTTTGCCGCCATGCCTTTCCTGATGTCGGTCGATGGCGCCAAGATGCGCGCCTTTGTCGAACCGGAGGCGGTTCTCGACATCGAAGCCTATCTGGAGCATGAAGGCTCGGGCTATGCCGTGACCAAGGCGAAGATCTCGTCTGCCGGCAAGAAGGTCTGCGACGCGCAGCTCAAGCTGCGCACCATGCCGTTTACGGAAATTCCGCTGGCGCCGATCGTGCGCAAGCGCGCCGAAGAAGTCGGCCTTGTGGCCGCGATGGAAGCCGGCGGCTGAAGCCGCCCGCTAACCTCCGCAAAGAGGACAGTTATGAAGTCTGACAATGATGTTGTGATCACCGGCGTCGGGATCGTGACCTGCCAGGGCGTCGGCAAGGATGCGCATGTCGCGTTCCTGTCGCAGCCGGCGGTCGGCGCACCGAAGGTCGAAGTCGAACGCTTCAAGCCCTATCCCATCCATCCCATGCCTGAAATCGACTGGTCCGCGCAGATCGCCAAGCGCGGCGACCAGCGGCAGATGGAGAACTGGCAGCGCCTGGGTGTCTTCACCGCAGGTCTGGCGCTCGATGACGCAGGCCTCAAGGAAAACGCGGAAGCCTGCGCCTCGATGGACATGATCGTGGCTGCCGGTGGCGGCGAGCGCGACATAAAGGTCGATCTCGCTGATCGCCGACGAAGGTCTGAAGCGCAACGACCGCGACGTGTTGCTCAACGAAAAGCTGACGACGGAACTGCGTCCGACGCTGTTTCTGGCGCAGCTTTCCAACCTCATGGCCGGCAATATCTCGATCGTCCACAAGGTGACGGGATCGTCGCGCACCTTCATGGGCGAGGAATCGGCCGGCATTTCCGCCGTTGAGACGGCCTTCCACCGGATCAAGGCCGGCCAGTCGAGCCACAGCCTCGTCGGTGGCGCCTTCGTCGCCGAACGCGCCGACATCATTCTGCTGGTCGAGGGCATTTGTGCCCATGCGACCGGTGAGTGGGAAGCGCTCTGGTCCCGTTCGCCCGATAATGGCGGCGGCATGATCATGGGTTCGGTCGGTGCATTCCTCGTGCTCGAATCCCGCGCCCATGCCGAAGCGCGCAGCGCCCATATTTACGCGACGATCGACGCGGTCGAAGGCGATCGCGGCAATCGCGACGACGGACGTCTTGAAAAGCGCCTTTCGCGTCTGTCCGAGGTTGGCTCCACACTCAACGCTGCCGACACGGTCGTGTTTTCCGGCGCAAGCGGTCTGGTGGACCTTTCGGCTCGTGAGAAGACGGTTCTGGAACAGGCTTTCCCGGGTGCTGCCATCCGCGGCTTCGGCGGCGTGACCGGCCATGGCATGGAAGCGCAGTTCCCGCTCGGTCTGGCACTCGCGGCCCTGGCGCTCGACGGCAAGAGCAATGTGCCCGCATTTGACGGCAAGAACGAACAAGCCATGTCGAAGCCTGCCGCCCATGCGGTGGTGACAACTGTCGGCTATACGCGCGGCGAGGGCGTTGCAATCCTCTCGACCGACGCCTGAAGGAGCGAAGCATGAGTGACAACCGCTTCAAGGATCATCTCGGACGTCCGCTCGTCGCCGTGACCGGCATGGGTGTGATCACTTCCCTCGGACGGGGGCTGACCGACAACTGGGCAGCGCTGACCTCAGGCACGTCGGGCATCCACAAGATCACCCGCTTCCCGACCGAAAAGCTCTCGACCCGCATCAGCGGCACCGTCGATTTCATCGCGGTTCCGGCAAACAACGCGGTCGAGCGTTCCTTCGCCTTCGCCCGCGAGACGACCAAGGAAGCGCTGGCGCAGGCCGGCCTGTCAGGCGATTTCGAAGGTCCTCTGTTTCTCGCGGCTCCTCCGGTCGAACCGGAATGGGAAGACCGTTTCGCGCTCGCAGATCGCGCGCCGCCGCCGAGCGTCGAGGGCGATGCCTATGATCGTTTTCTCACCGCGATGCGCGAGCGTCCTGACCCGGTCTTCCTCGAAGCCGTACAGTTCGGTTCGATCTCCGAGCGTCTCGCCGACACTTTTGGCACGCGCGGATTGCCCGTGACGCTGTCGACAGCCTGCGCGTCTGGCGCCACCGCGATCCAGCTCGGCGTCGAAGCTATCCGTCAGGGCCGCACGGACAAGGCGCTCGTTGCCGCGACCGATGGCTCGGTCAGCGCCGAGGCTCTGATCCGCTTCTCGCTGCTCTCGGCTCTGTCGACCCAGAATGATCCGCCGGAAAAGGCGTCCAAGCCGTTCAGCAAGGACCGCGACGGCTTCGTCATCGCCGAAGGCGCCGCAACGCTGGTCCTGGAATCGCTGGAATCGGCGATCGCCCGCGGTGCAAAGGTGCTCGGCATCATCAAGGGTCTCGGCGAAAAGGCCGACCACTTCCATCGCACACGCTCGTCACCGGATGGTGGCCCGGCGATCGCAACCATCCGCGCGGCGCTCGAAGATGCGGGCATGGACGAAGGCGGTATCGGCTATATCAATGCGCATGGTACCTCGACACCGGAAAACGACAAGATGGAGTATGGCTCCATGCTCGCCGTCTTCGGCGACAGCCTGAAGAGCATTCCGGTCTCGTCAAACAAGTCGATGATCGGCCATACGCTGACCGCGGCGGGTGCCGTCGAGGCGGTATTCTCGATCCAGACGATGCTGACCGAGACCCTGCCGCCGACCATCAACTACACCAATCCCGATCCGACGATCGAGCTGGATGTGGTGCCGAATACGAAGCGCAGCGGCTCGCCCAAGGCAGTTCTTTCCAACTCCTTCGGCTTCGGCGGCCAGAACGCCAGCCTTGTCATGACGCGGGAACCGGTCTAAAGGCCAGCGCGATCTGGAAGGAGCGGCCCTCACTTGCTCCCTCAGCCCTGTGGCCCTAGGGCTCTGCCCACGGAATGTCACAGGGGTCCAGCAGCGCCGCGTCTGCGGCGCGAAGGAGTCTTTTCAGCCCAAGGATTTGGGCTGGCTGGATTCCTGTGACAAGCACAGGAATGAGGGATCCTACGACAAGGAAACGAAAACATGCGCGCGCTGCAACTGATCGATGACCGCAAGCTCGAAGCCGTCGATATTCCCGAGCCCGAAGCTCCGGGCCCGGGCGAGGTGACGTTGCGCGTCAAGGCCGTGGCGCTGAACCATATCGACGTCTGGGGCTGGCGCGGCATGGCATTCGCCAAGCGCAAGATGCCGCTGACGATCGGTGCTGAAGCATCCGGCGTCGTCGAGGCGATCGGTCCCGGCGTCTCCAACGTGCTGCCCGGCCAGCTCGTATCGATCTACGGTGCGCGTACCTGCGGCCTCTGCAAGCCCTGCCGCGAAAAGCGTGACAACCTCTGTGAAAACGTATCCGGCGTTCACGGCTTCCATCTCGACGGCTTTGCCCAGGAAAAGGCGAACCTGCCGGCGCGTCTGCTGGTTCCGGCACCTCCGGGCGTCGATGCCGTCGCCGCCGCCCTTGCGCCGGTCACCTTCGGCACCGTCGAGCACATGCTGTTCGACAATGCCAAGCTCGAGGCGGGAGAGACCATTCTCATCCATGCAGGCGGCTCGGGGATCGGCTCGGCGGCTATCCAGCTTGCCAAGAAGACCGGCTGCACCGTCATCACTACCGTCGGTTCGGACGACAAGATCGAGGGGGCCAAGGCGCTCGGCGCCGACCACGTCATCAACTACCGGACCGACCGCTTCGAAGGCGTGGTCCGCAAGCTGACCAAGAAGAAGGGCGTCGATGTCGTGTTCGAGCATGTCGGCAAGGACACGTTCGCCGCCTCGATGTTCTGCCTGAAACGCGGTGGACGACTGGTGACCTGCGGCTCTACCTCGGGTGTCTCGACCGATGTCAACCTGATGATGCTGTTCCAGCAGCAGCTGAAACTGCTCGGCTCCTTCGGCTGCCGCATGGAAAACATGGCCGACGCCATGCAGAAGATGGCGCGGGGCATCGTGCATCCGGTCATCGATACCGAAGTTGCCTTCGACGAGATCTACAAGGCGCTCGAGCGCATGGAGAGCCGACAGGTCTTCGGCAAGATCGTCCTGCGGATGGACTGACACACGTGAAGATGTTCATCACCCGGATTGTGCTGGCGCTCAGGAACTTCCAGCAATGGCTGGTGGCACAGGCGACCTTCGGTCTCCTGAATTCCCTGAAGATCCTGCCGGCCGATCCGGCCATCCGATATGCCGACCGCTTCGCCCGTTTCCTCGGGCCAAAGCTCTGGCGTCACAAGCTGATGATGACCAATCTGCGCAATGCTTTCCCGGAGAAAGCTGAAGCGGAGCTTGAAGAGATCGCTGTCGCCAGCTGGGGACATATGGGGCGGCTCGCGGCCGAATATGTCTTCCTCGACCGCTTGTTCGATTTCGATCCCGAACAGGATAAGCCGGGTAGGGTGGAGGTGTCGGGCATCCCGATCTTCCTCGATCTGCGTGACAATCCGCGGCCGTTCATCGTCTTTACTGCCCATACCGGCAATTTCGAATTGCTTCCCGTCGCCGGCAAGGCATTTGGCCTTGAAGTGATGGTGCTGTTCCGGCCGCCGAACAATCCCTATATCGCCGAGAAGGTCTTCTCCTTCCGCTCCTCTCGCATGGGGCAGCTCGTTCCCTCGCATGCCGGTTCGTCTTTCGCGCTGGCGCGCAGGCTTGAGGCCGGGGGCGGGGTCGGCGTGCTGGTGGACCAGAAATTCCGCAAGGGTCTCTTGACGCTGTTCTTCGGTCGACCGGTCAAGACCAATCCGCTGCTTGCCAAACTCGTCCGCCAGTTCGATGCTGACGTCTATCCGGCGCGCTGCATAAGGCTACCGGACAACCGGTATCGGCTTGAGATCGAGCCGAAGATAGAATTGCCCCGCGACGCCAAGGGCAATCTGGACGTCCAGGGGACGTCGCAGGTTCTCAACGACAAGGTGGAGAGTTGGGTTCGCGAATATCCAGAACAATGGCTCTGGTATCACGACCGCTGGCACATCAAGAAAGAAGTCGAACGCTGAGTGCCGCTCTTTGCCTTGCACACTCCCGCTATGGTAGATTAGGCGAATATTTGCGTCGCAACTTGATAAATTGTTTAGCCAGAATCGTGTTTGATCGGATCAGTATAGTCTTCAATTGGAAGACGCCGCTTCTCGCATCTT
Source organism: Terrirhizobium terrae (assembly GCF_030323265.1). Taxonomy (GTDB): domain Bacteria; phylum Pseudomonadota; class Alphaproteobacteria; order Rhizobiales; family Rhizobiaceae; genus Neorhizobium. Next base: position 3,639,204 of record NZ_CP104992.1, on the reverse strand, counting down.
CGGAGAGGGGTCAGTTGTGAAAGCATTAGTTGATCTGTTCTGGGCCAAGTATGGCGATCTTCGCCAGGCGGTAGAACGTGAGGATGATGACGCCGTGGAGCGGCTCGATCGCGAGCTAGATCCTTTGATCAAGGCTATTCTCAGTGGTCAGGGGCAACAGGATCAGGCTGCGATCCGCATCCAGTTCCGCTTTGCTCTCGATCTTCTCAACGAGGAAGCCGATGACCGTGGCTGCGTTAGGCGCAATGCGCATTTGCTGCAGATGCTGGTGGAACGCTATCTGGTAACCGACCAAAGCCTGTCCTCTCCGACCGAGAACGCATCCGACGACACGACCGGGCCGCCGGATGTCGCCCAGGCGATTGTCGATGGTTCGCTCGACGATTCCCTCCTCAACAAGCTGCCGGAACGGGTTGTCGTTGTCGCGCCGGGATACAGGATCTTCTATTCGAACGAGACGAATGCGCGGCGGATGGAAATGCCCCGGGAGGAGCTGATCGGGCGGCATTTTGCCGAGTTCGTCGGCCTGCATCATTTCCGGCACGACCTGCAGCCGAGCCTCGATCGCTGTTTCGAAGGCGACAACGTGACGCTGACCTACGCGGACAAAGTGGAAGGGCAGACCGTGGTCGTGCATTGCCGCATGTCGCCGATCACCCGCTCTTCGACATTGATCGGCGCACTGGTCGTGATGCAGGAAACGTCCGACCGCAGGCGCCGCCCTGCCGCCTGATGTAGTTCCGGCCAAAACAATCAGTCGCTGATGCCATGGGGTCGGCTCTCGGAGCTGAGTCCCTAGCCCATTTTCAGCGGTCGTCTGCTAGATCTCCCCAAAGTAAAAAGCGGCGAGGCGCGCGCTTTGCTGTGCCGGATCACTCTTGATTCAAGTCAAGGCGATCATCGCTGGCTGCTGCCATTTCTCCAGTTGATCGCGGCGGTGCGAGGGCAGGGGATTCGTTGTTCGGGCACCACCGCGGCGTGCAAACACGTCGTTGGGGAAACCAACAATGAACTACCCTTTGGAAACAGCAGCACTTGTTGTCGGGACTTTCCTGGCGCTGCTTGGCGCGGCCTACGCGCATGATAGCCTATTCGCAGCCCATATGTGGGTGCTTTTCTTCACGCTCGGCATCAGCAGCATCGTCATGCTGCGCCGCGTCTCCTTCGCGCCCGCAGGGGCTCCCCGCACGGTGCCGGTAAAGTCGGAATATTTCGACGAGGTCATCAAATACGGCACGATTGCCACGGTGTTCTGGGGCGTCGTCGGCTTTCTGGTCGGCGTCGTCGTGGCACTGCAACTGGCCTTTCCCGATCTCAACATCGAGCCGTGGTTCAATTTCGGCCGGACCCGGCCGCTGCATACCTCGGCAGTCATCTTCGCCTTCGGCGGCAACGCGCTTCTCTGTACATCGTTCTACGTCGTGCAGCGCACCTCGCGGGCACGCCTGTTCGGCGGCAATCTCGCCTGGTTCGTCTTCTGGGGCTACCAGCTGTTCATCGTCATGGCAGCCACGGGCTACCTGCTCGGCATCACCCAGGGCAAGGAATATGCCGAGCCGGAATGGTATGTGGACATTTGGCTGACCATCGTCTGGGTCGCCTATCTGGTGGTCTTCCTCGGCACGATCCTGATGCGCAAGGAACCCCATATCTACGTGGCGAATTGGTTCTACCTGGCCTTCATCGTCACCATCGCCATGCTGCATATCGTCAACAACCTGGCGATGCCGGTGTCGTTCCTCGGCGTGAAGAGCTATTCGGCCTTTGCCGGCGTTCAGGATGCGCTGACGCAGTGGTGGTACGGCCACAATGCCGTCGGCTTCTTCCTCACCGCAGGCTTCCTCGGCATGATGTATTATTTCGTGCCCAAGCAGGCTGGCCGCCCGGTCTATTCCTACCGGCTGTCGATCATCCACTTCTGGGCCCTGATCTTCATGTATATCTGGGCCGGTCCGCACCACCTGCATTACACGGCGCTGCCCGACTGGGCCCAGACGCTCGGCATGGTGTTCTCGATCATGCTCTGGATGCCTTCCTGGGGCGGCATGATCAACGGCCTGATGACGCTCTCGGGCGCCTGGGACAAGATCCGCACCGATCCGATCATCCGCATGATGGTCATCGCCATCGCCTTCTACGGCATGTCGACATTCGAAGGCCCGATGATGTCGATCAAGGCCGTCAATTCGCTCAGCCATTACACGGACTGGACAATCGGTCACGTGCATTCGGGCGCGCTCGGCTGGGTCGGCATGATCTCCTTCGGCGCGATCTACTTCCTCGTTCCGAAACTATGGCACCGCAACCGGCTCTACAGCCTCGCCATGGTCAACTGGCACTTCTGGCTCGCCACGCTCGGCATCGTCGTCTACGCCGCCGTCATGTGGGTCGCCGGCGTCCAGCAGGGCCTGATGTGGCGCGAATACGACGACCAGGGCTTCCTCGTCTACTCGTTCGCGGAAACGGTCGCGGCCATGTTCCCCTACTACCTGCTGCGTGCCGTCGGTGGCGGCATGTATCTCGCAGGCGGGCTGATCATGGCCTTCAACATCACCATGACCATCCTCGGCCATGAGCGGCAGGAACGCACCCCCGGTGTCGCGCCCGCTGCCCTGCAGCCGGCCGAATAAGGAGCCGAGCCATGTCACTTCTCGACAAACACCATTTCATCGAGCGCAATGCCACGCTCCTCCTGGTCGGTTCGCTGCTGGTCGTTTCCATCGGCGGCATCGTGGAAATTGCACCGCTCTTCTATCTCGAAAACACCATCGAGAAAGTTGAGGGAATGCGGCCCTACACGCCGCTGGAGCTTGCCGGTCGCAACATCTACATTCGCGAAGGCTGCTACACCTGCCACAGCCAGATGATCCGTCCGTTCCGCGACGAGGTGGAACGCTACGGCCATTACAGCCTCGCGGCGGAATCGATGTACGACCATCCGTTCCAGTGGGGCTCGAAGCGGACGGGGCCGGATCTCGCCCGCGTCGGCGACCGCTATTCCAACGAATGGCACGTCCAGCACCTGACAGAACCGCGCGATGTTGTGCCGGAATCGGTGATGCCGAGCTATGCCTTCCTCAAGCATACGCCGCTCGAGATCACCGACGCATCGATGGAGTTGAAGGCCAACCGTGTGGTCGGCGTGCCTTACAGCGACGAGATGGTCGAACAGGCCAATGCCGACCTCAAGGCTCAGGCCGATCCGAACGCCGATACCAGTGCTCTGCTGGAGCGCTATCCGAAGGCCAAGGTCGGCGATTTCGATGGCGATCCGAAGACACTGACGGAGATGGATGCGCTCGTCGCCTATCTCCAGATGCTCGGCACGCTGGTCGACTTTTCCACCTATGACGACGCAACCGGTTATCGCTGAGGAGGCTGAACATGGAAGCCTATACGGCAATGCGCCACTTCGCCGACAGCTGGGGCCTTCTCGCGATGACCCTGTTCTTCATCGGCGTACTGATCTTCACCCTTCGTCCCGGCGGCAAGGCACCGGCCGACCGGGCCGCGCAAATTCCCTTAAAGGAAGACTGAAATGGCTGACAAACATATCGACGAGATCAGCGGTGTCGAAACAACCGGTCACGAATGGGATGGCATCCGCGAATTGAACAACCCGCTGCCACGCTGGTGGTTGTGGACCTTCTATGCCTGTATCGTCTGGGCACTGGGCTACACGGTCTTCTATCCGGCATGGCCGATGCTGAACGATGCGACGAAGGGCGTGCTCGGCTATTCGAGCCGCGCCGAATTCGCGGCCGAGGTGGATGTCGCCAGGACTGCCCAGGGTGCGATGCTCGAACGGATCGCGGCGGCGACACCTGACGAAATCATCGCCAACCCGGAACTGAACCAGTTCGCAACGGCCGGTGGCGCAGCGGCGTTTCGCGTCAACTGCACCCCTTGCCACGGCACGGGCGCCGCGGGCGGACAGGGCTATCCGAACCTCAACGATGACGATTGGCTCTGGGGCGGCAGCGTCGATGCAATCTACCAGACGGTGGCGCACGGTATCCGCGACAGCGTCGACGAGAAAACCCGCGTGTCGGAAATGCCGGCCTTCGCCGACATTCTCCAGCCCGACGAGATCCGCCAGGTCGCAGCTTACGTCGTCAGCCTGACGGGAACACCGCGCGACGCCTCGATGGTCGAGCCCGGCAAGCAGCTCTTCGCCGACAACTGCGCTTCCTGCCACGGCGACAATGCCGAGGGCAATCGCGACATGGGCGCTCCGAACCTCGCCGATGCCATCTGGCTGAAGGTGCACGGCGAGGACGAGATCGCCGCTCAGGTCCGCGGCCCCAAGCATGGCGTCATGCCCGCCTGGACGACGCGCCTCGGCGACGTCACCGTCAAGCAGCTCGCAGTCTATGTCCATTCCCTGGGCGGCGGGGAGTAGGGTTCGATATCTGGCTAGGAACCATATCGAAAACATGCGGCCAAGCCTCAGGGCTTGGCCGTATTTGTTTGAGCGTCTGGCGCGCGAAGAGCGCCATCGTCAGGCGCCCTCAAGCAGGCCTTTCAACGTCTGCAGATCTTTTGTGATCGCGGCCGTATCTCTTTCAAAAGCTTCGTCATCGATGTCGGGGGCCCGAAGCAGAGTGAACATCACCTCCGCGCCATCGCCATTCGGCACGACCCTCAGAGCATTCTCAAAACGGGCGCCGTTTTCCAATGTCACCGTGTGGTCAATAACGCCGAGATCATTCTGTGGAGCGAAGCGGACACGGATCTTGCCGATCGGGCCACCGTCGCCGATCCAATCTTCGCCCTCGCGGGTCAGGCCCGAGGCCAGGCCGGCCGCCCATTGCGGCATGTTCTCCGGCTGCGACGCGAAGGCGTAAACCTCCCGCCAGGGCCTCTCGATCGGAGCGTGGACAATTCGTGCGAACATCGTGCTCAAGGCTTGTTCCTCCGTAACCATACACAGGCGCCGGCTGTGCAGCTGCACCAGATGTCGCAGCTTGACTTAAGTCAAGGAAGCGGGACCCGCGCGGTGGGAGAAGGCAGGGAACAAAGGAAGGTTCCGATGAATCTTTACTCCGCTCCCGGCGTCGGCCCGACTGACGCATCCGTTGAACGCATTGATGTGAAATCGGTTCATCCGCCCGGACAGGGCCGTGAGCCGCTCTATGAAAAGCGGAAGAAGATCTTCCCGAAACGAGCCGAAGGGCGCTTTCGCCGGCTGAAATGGCTGGTCGTGCTGGTGACCCTCGGCATCTACTACCTGACGCCGTGGATACGCTGGGACCGCGGGCCTTACGCTCCCGACCAGGCCGTATTGATCGATCTTGCCGGCCGACGCTTCTATTTCTTTTTCATCGAGATCTGGCCGCAGGAATTCTTCTTCGTCGCGGGCCTTCTGGTCATGGCCGGTTTCGGCCTGTTCCTGCTGACTTCCGCCGTTGGGCGTGCCTGGTGCGGATATGCCTGTCCCCAGACGGTCTGGGTCGATCTGTTTCTCGCGGTCGAGCGTTTCGTCGAAGGGGATCGCAACGCGCGGATAAAGCTCGATGCGGGTCCATGGACCACGGACAAGGTCGTCAAGCGGACTGCCAAGCATTCGATCTGGATTGCAATCGCCGTCGCGACCGGCGGCGCCTGGATCTTCTACTTCGCCGACGCACCGTCTCTGGCCTTCGACTTCGTTACGGGGCAGGCTCCCTATGCGGCCTATTCGACCGTCGCCATTCTGACGGCAACGACCTACCTGCTCGGCGGCCTGATGCGCGAGCAGGTTTGCATCTACATGTGTCCCTGGCCGCGCATTCAGGGTGCGATGCTCGACGAGCATTCGCTGACCGTGACCTATAACGACTGGCGTGGGGAGCCGCGCAGCCGGCACGCCAAGAAGGCGATCGCGGCCGGCCAGTCGGTCGGCGACTGTGTCGACTGCAACGCCTGCGTCGCAGTCTGTCCCATGGGCATCGACATCCGGGACGGCCAGCAGATGGCCTGTATCACCTGTGCGCTCTGTATCGATGCCTGCGACGGGGTGATGGACAAAATCGGCAAACCGCGCGGCCTGATCGCCTATGCAACGCTCGACGAATACGATTCCAACATGGCGCTGGCGACGGCTTCAGGGACGGCTGCGATCGATCCGAAGCGTGTACGCAAGCCGGACGGCGCCTTCGCGGATGGCGTTCGCCATTTCAACTGGAAGATCCTGCTGCGGCCGAGAACGCTCCTCTACATGGGCGTATGGACGGCCGTGGGCATTGGCCTCATCTTCGCGCTTCTGTCGCGCGACCGGCTGGAAATCAACGTCCTGCATGACCGCAATCCGCAGTTCGTGATGGAGTCTGACGGTTCGATCCGAAACGGATACACGATCCGGCTGCTCAACATGATCCCGGAGCCGCGCACCGTGCTTTTGTCTCTCGACGGCATGCCCGACGCGACGATGAAGATCATCGGCGTCAGCGATGTGCCGGGCCGCGTCTTCGCCATCGAGGTCCAGCCCGACAAGGCCATGGCGCTCAAGGCCTATGTGACCCTGCCCAAGTCGTCCGCGAAGAGTGAGAGCCGTTTCCACTTCATCGCCGAGGACCGTTCGAGCCATGAGCGTGACAGCTATTCGGCCAATTTCTTTGCTCCCGGAGGAAACAGATGAACACCGCATCGAACAAGGGTTTTGTCTTCACCGGCTGGCATATGGTGGCCGTCATGGTGCTCTTCTTCGGCACGATCATTTCGGTGAATTTCTACATGGCCTATAACGCCTTCACCAGTTGGAGCGGCTTCGTCGTCGAGAACACCTATGTCGCCAGCCAGCAGTTCAACGGCAAGGTGGCGCAGGCACGCGCGCTGGCTGCGACCGGCGTGACCGGCAAGCTGACGATTGCGGCGGATACCGTGCGGTATGAAATCATCGGCGCGGACGGCGCTGCCATGCCGGCCGATCACTTGATCCTGAATTTCAAGCGGCCGGTCGGCGAACATCAGGATTTCCAGCTGGAGCTTACACCTGACGGCGAGGGCGTGTTCACCGCCTCGCACCAGGTCTTGCCCGGCCACTGGATCGTCGAGGCGATTGCGGAAGATGCCGGCACCCGCATTCTGCATCACGCGGAGCGCATCTCGGTCCATGGAGCGAAGTGATGAGCTGCTGTGCCCCCGGTTCGGAAGGTGACGTGACCAGGTCGGCGCCATCCTCCGAAGAAATGCTGCTGGCCAGCCGCGACCTCGGCGAGGGCAGGAAGCAAATCGATCTAAGCGTGCCGGGCGTGCATTGCGGCGCCTGTATCGTCTCCATCGAAAAGGTGCTGCGGGCATTGCCAAGTGTCGAGAAGGCGCGGGTCAATCTTTCCACCAAGCGGGTCTCGATCGTTTGGGACAAGGGCCAGGGCAATGGCATGGTCGATCCGGCCGAATTCGTCGAAGCGATTAGCGCCGCGACGGGCTACGATTCCTATCTTTTCGACGCCTCGCTGGATGATGGTGACAGACTGCAGAGGGATCTGTTGCGCGCGGTCGCACTCTGCGGTTTCGCCGCCGCCAACATTATGCTGCTCTCGGTCTCGGTCTGGTCCGGCGCGGATGCAGCAACGCGCGATCTCTTCCACTGGATTTCGGCGATGATTGCAGCGCCGGCGCTGATCTATGGCGGACGATTCTTCTACGCCTCGGCCTGGGCGGTACTGAAACGAGGCCGCACCAACATGGATGTGCCGATCGCGCTGGCGATCACGCTCTCCTATGCGGTTTCGCTCTGGGAAACCCTGCATCACGGCGAACACGCCTGGTTCGACGCGACGGTCTCGCTCTTGTTCTTCCTGCTCATCGGCCGCACGCTGGATCATATCATGCGCGATCGGGCGAGGGCGGCGGTCAGCGGGCTTGCCCGCCTGTCACCGCGCGGTGCCATGGTGGTGCCAGCCGACGGAACGCGCGAATACCGCCCGGTCGAAGAGGTGAAGCCGGGCGACCGGGTGGCAATCGCCATGGGTGAACGGATCCCCGTCGATGGCGTTGTCGAGTGGGGCGCAAGCGATCTCGACGTCTCGATCGTTACCGGTGAAAGCGTACCGCAGGCAGTTGCTGCGGGCGCCACCGTGCACGCCGGCACGCTCAGCCTCACAGGCTCGATGATCATCAAGGTCACAGCGTCCGCAAAGGATTCCTTCCTCGCCGAGGTGATCTCGCTGATGGAGGTGGCCGAGGGGGCGAAGGCTGGCTATCGGCGTCTGGCGGATCGCGCCGCACAGTATTATTCGCCCGCCGTGCATCTCCTGGCACTTACCGCCTTCTTCGCATGGGGATTTGCCGGTGGAGACTGGAAGCGGGCGATGCTGATTGCCATTGCCGTCTTGATCATAACATGCCCATGCGCGCTCGGACTGGCGGTCCCGGTCGTCCAGGTGGTCGCGGCCGGACGACTGTTCAGGAACGGCATCATGGTCAAGGACGGCTCGGCGATGGAGCGGCTGGCGCAGGTCGACACTGTGCTTTTCGACAAGACCGGCACCCTGACCCTCGGCCGGCCGAAGCTCATCAATGCCGCGGATATCCCGGCGCAGATCCTTGCGCTCGCGGCGGGCCTTGCGGCCCATTCCCGTCACCCACTCTCGCGGGCGATCTGCTCGGCGGTCGCCGGGCCATTCCCGCTTTTCGACGATGTGATCGAGATACCGGGAAGCGGCCTGGAAGCCCGTCGAGGGGATAGTCTTTATCGGTTGGGTAATCGACGTTTCGCTTGCGGTGACGAGCGCGTCGGCAAAGACACAAGTCTTGAGGCGGTGCTTTCGCGCGACGGGATCGAAATTGCAGTCCTCCGCTTCGAGGACGCGCTTCGGGAAGATGCCGCTTCGGCCATTCGCACGCTTGCGGAAGAGGGAATGGAGCTCGGCGTGGTATCGGGCGACCGTATTCCGACGGTTCAAGCGCTTGCCGGACAACTGGCGATCGCGCAATGGAAGGCAGAGGTTTCGCCCAAAGGCAAGGCCGAGCATTGCGCTGCGCTGGCCGGGGAGGGGCGCAAGGTGCTGATGGTTGGCGACGGGATCAATGATGCACCGGCGCTGGCCGCCGCGCATGTGTCCATGGCGCCGGCCACCGCGGCGGATATCGGGCGGCAGGCCGCCGACTTCGTCTTCATGCATGAGAGCCTGAATGCGGTGCCGCTGGCGATCGGCATCTCCCGCCGCGCAGGAAAGCTGATCTGCCAGAATTTTGCGCTGGCGATCGGCTACAACGTCATCGCCGTTCCGATCGCGCTTGCGGGCTATGCGACGCCGCTCATCGCCGCCGTTGCGATGTCGACCTCATCCATCATTGTCGTGGCAAATGCGCTCAGGCTGAACCACGTCGGTGCGGAGGGCCTATTGTCGCAGCCCAGCGCGGCGGTACAGGCCGCCGAAGAGGAGATCCGCGCCGCATGAACATGCTGATCTACCTCATACCGGTCGCGCTTTTCCTCGGCGGGCTCGGACTTGTCGCATTCCTCTGGTCCCTGAGAAACGGCCAGTATGAGGATCTCGATGGCGCAGCCTGGAGGATCATGGACGACGGGGAAGATCGCCCTAGTTGAAGCGGTTCTTCCGGGTGCTGCGGAATATGGCTGAATTGGCCAAACCTCGGCTTGCTCCAGCGACATCCGGATGCCAAAAGAAGGCGCAACAAATTCGGAGGCTTCCCCGTGGAACAGGCAGAAATCGGCCTAATCGGTCTTGGCGTCATGGGCGCCAACCTTTCCCTCAATATTGCCGAAAAAGGCAACAAGATCGCGGTCTTCAACCGCACGCCCGAAGTCACCAAGAAATTCTATGCGGATGCCGGCGAACTGCAGGGCCAGATCATTCCCTGCGAGACGCTGGAAGACTTCATCAAGGCCATCCGTCCGCCGCGGCCGATCATCATCATGATCAAGGCCGGCGAACCGGTCGACCAGCAGATGGAACTGCTGAAGCCTTACCTTTCTTCCGGCGACATCATGATCGACGCGGGCAATGCCAATTTCCGTGACACGATGCGCCGCTTCGAGAGCCTGGAAAACAGCGACCTGACCTTCATCGGCATGGGCGTTTCCGGCGGCGAAGAAGGTGCACGTCACGGACCGTCGATCATGGTCGGCGGCTCGGAAGACAGCTGGAAGCGCGTCGAGAAGGTGCTGACCTCGATCTCGGCGAAATTCAACGGCGAGCCCTGCGTCGACTGGCTTGGCCCGAACGGTGCCGGCCACTTCGTCAAGACCATCCATAACGGCATCGAATATGCCGACATGCAGATGATCGCCGAAATCTACGGCATCCTGCGCGACGGTATGGGAATGAGCGCATCGGAAATCGGTGATGTCTTCGGACGCTGGAACGGCGGGCGTCTGAATTCCTACCTGATCGAGATCAGCGAGAAGGTGCTGAAGGCAGTCGATCCGATCTCCAAGAAGCCGATGGTCGACGTGATCGTCGATTCCGCCGGCCAGAAGGGCACCGGCAAGTGGTCGGTCATCGAGGCCCAGAACATGGGCGTCGCCGCAACGGCAATCGAGGCGGCCGTCGCCGGCCGCGTCCTGTCGTCGCTGAAGACCGAGCGTGAAGCCGCCGAAAAGATCTTCGGCAAGCCGGTCACCCCGGAAAAGCCGAAGGACGGCATGGCCTTCCTCGCCGATCTGGAGCTCGCGCTTCTCGCCGCAAAAATCGGCGCCTATGCGCAGGGCTTTGCAGTCATGGCCGCAGCGTCGAAGGAATTCGACTGGAACTTGCCGATGCCGACCATCGCCAAGATCTGGCGCGACGGCTGCATCATCCGCTCGCAGTTCCTCGACGAGATTACCTCGGCCTTCACCAAGGATCCGAAGGTGGCCAATCTCATCGTCACCCCGGCCTTCTCGCAGATGGTAAAGGACACAGACGCTCCGCTGCGCCGCATCGTCTCCTATGCGGCCTTGAACGGCCTTCCGGTTCCGGCACTTGCTTCCGCGCTGAACTATTTCGATGCCTACCGTCGGGGCAGGGGCACGGCAAACCTGATCCAGGCGCAGCGCGACTTCTTCGGCGCCCACGGCTTCGATCGTCTGGACGGTGTCGACAAGCATCACGGCCCCTGGGGCAGCGGCCTTGCCGATTTTGCCTGATCGGCTGGTCCTTCTCGGATCGAAGGGCGGCCCGGCTATCCGGCCGGGCGGCCCATCCCCGACCTCGATGCTGCTCGACCTTGCCGGTCGGCGCATCGTCGTCGATTGCGGCCTTGGCGTAACGCGGGGCCTCGTGGAAGCCGGCATGACGCTTCGCGAACTCGACCTCATCTTCATCACCCACCTGCATTCCGACCATGTGCTCGAACTCGGCCCGCTGATCCACACCGCATGGACATCCGGGCTCGCTCACACTGTCACCGTCTATGGGCCGCCCGGCATCGGGGCGCTCTGGCAGGGTTTTCTCGCCTCGCTCGCCTATGACATCGAAACCCGAATCGACGACGAGGGCCGCCCGGTTCTCACCGATCTGGTAATCATCCGCGAATACGGACCGGGCAGGGTGGCTGATCTCGATGGTGTCGAGGTCGAGGCGCTGCGCGTTGATCACCCGCCGGTGACTGAATGCTTCGCGCTGAAATTTAAGGCCGGCAGCCGATCCGTCGTCTTCTCGTCGGATACCGCCTATTTTCCGCCGCTGGCCGATTTCGCCCTCGGCGCCGACCTCCTGGTACACGAGGCAATGCTGCCGGCCGGGATTGACAGTCTGGTCGCGCGCACCGGCAACGGTGCGCGGCTGCGCGAGCACCTAGTCGCATCCCACACATTTGGAGCCGATGCGGGGCGTATAGCGACGGACGCAGGTGTTGAGCGGCTGGCGCTCAATCACCTCATTCCCGCCGACGATCCGAATTTCACCGAGGATGACTGGCGGCGCGCATTGGCCGAAACCTACGCAGGCGAACTGATCGTCGGGCGCGACGGCCTGGTCATCCCGCTCTAGCTTACGTGTCGTCGTGGTCGGTGGATACCTGCGTACCGGCCAGTAGTGCGAGCATCGGATCCGCGTCGATTTGACCGAGATTGTCTGGCGAGTCACCACCGCCCGCTTGCCCTGTAGATCCCGCTTCGCCTTGCGAAGACAGGTATTTTCCGAAGGCCGCGTCGTACTCGTCGTCATCCCAGCCCAGCGCCGCCATGATCATGTGGCGGATTTGGTCTTCGATGGCTTGCCGATCCTTTTCGCTCATCGCCTTGAGGTCGTCTTCGGTCATTTCCCTGTCCTCGAGGAAGAAAAAACGAAGGCGCTCTGCAATCGTCATCTCCGAAAGTTTCAGGAACTTCTCACCGAAATCGACACCCGATTTCTCGACGAGCCATGTATTCTCAGCCTTCTGGTCGAGAACGATGCCATGATCCTCCATGGAGAAACGCTCCTCCTTGAGCCCTGCTCTCTGCAACCTGGCACTATTCGACAACTCGGCAGGATCGAGGGCGAAAGCGAGCTCTCTCTGGTGCAGATCGAAATACGTTGTTTCCCCTTGCACACGCAGGGATGACTGGTGTGCCTGCGCGCTAAAATTTCTATCACCCACTATGAGCATAAGATCGGTCTCCCAAATTTCCCGCATTTTGAGGTGGCAACCTTTCTTCAGGCTTGCAACCATTGCGGCAGGGGCTTCCGGGCTTAAACGCCGCTCTCCTTCTCGCGTAGCATCGATTATCGAAGGCGTTGCATTGCGCCGGTCTCTGGTAGACGGCCTTGCCGGCTTGTTGCGTGACGTGGAGCAGCAACACAGGTCCCGTGCAGTCACCCCCTCGGCCCGATCACCGACCATGACGGCCCGTCCATGCTCTGCAGCATTTCCGGCGCGACACCGTCGATTCTTGCCAGTACCGCCTTGGCGAGTTCGCGGCCGGCATGGCGCACATCTTCGGTCACCGTCAGGATTTCCGGACGTATCCAGTTCAGGAATTCCGCCGATTGCTTGGAGACGAGATCGACGTCCTGGCCAACCTTGCGGCCGGCCGCTTCGATCCCTGCAATCATCGCGATCGAGGATGAACCGCTGAGGGATATGATCCCATCGGGCGGCTCGGGCAGGCGGGACATCCGCTCGGCATAAGCCCTTATCTCGTCGAGCGAGGTCTCGGTCGTCGTCCGTCCCATCGAAACTTCCGTCGCCTTAAAATCGACGAGACCGCGCTCGAAACCGATACGGCTATGGATGTGATAGGAAAAACGGCTCTGGGGCGCGAGCAGCGCGATGCGCTTGCGGCCGCGCTTCACCAGTTGCTCCACCGCCTGATAGGCATAGGCCTCATTGTCGAAGTCGTGGAATGGATGGGCGAGCCCCATGTCCGTGCGACCATGGGTGACGAAGGGCAGGTTCCGTTCCGTCATCAGCCGCACGCGCGGATCCTCCGGTTCGATACGCGAGATGATCACACCGTCGGCCGACCCCGTGTCGAGAATATAGCGGATCGGCACCATCGGGTCCTTCTCGAAGGAATGCGGCGTCACCACAAGGTGATACTGCGTGCCGCCCAGAACTTCCGTAATGCCCTGAACCAGTTGGTTGGTGAAACCCATCAGCTCCTGCTCTATAGAGAGGACCAACGCGATGACATTCGTCTTGCCGGTTCGCAGGCGCACACCGGCGCGGTTCGGCTGGTAGCCGAGTTGGCGGGCGACGAGGCGAACACGCTCCTTGGTGTCGGAGCCTATGTCGGGGGCATCCTTCAAGGCGCGCGACACGGTCGTGATACCGAGCCCGGTCATGTAAGCGATCGTCTTCAGGGTAGGGCGCTCGGCTGGTGCCGTCGCCGGGATTCTTTTGGTTTTCTCGTCCATCGTGCCGCTCGCACTGAAATGCGCCTGTTTAGCTCGTCATGCTCGATATCGCTACATACGGTAAAAATCTGAAACGTTACAGGTAAATTTCAAGCGCCTTTTTTACGATATTTGAGCGTGTACACAACCAATCGTTGGGATTACGCAGATGCACATATTTTTTGCACTGCAAAATAAAAGATTCTATGGATCGATCCATATCCCGAAATCGTGGAAATATTATCCTCCCATCGCGCCATTCGAACTCGACCTTTGGTTGCGCATCATTGTTGTGAGTTGATATTTCAACCATGTGGGGTTGCCACCCAACAATCTTTGCCCTAGCTTTTTACTGCAACGTTTCAGTGAGGGAGGAGACTCATGGGATTTCGTGCTTTTGCAGCTGTAATGGCTGCCACCGTGGCACTGCCGTGCATCACGCAAGCCGCAGACTTAGAAGTCACGCATTGGTGGACGTCGGGAGGCGAAGCCGCGGCGGTCAAGGAATTGGCAACAGCGTTCGATGCCACCGGCAACAAATGGATCGACGGCGCGATCGCCGGATCCGGCAGCACGGCGCGGCCGATCATGATCAGCCGCATCACCGGTGGTGATCCGATGGGCGCCACACAGTTCAACCACGGCCGCCAGGCCGAGGAACTGGTTCAGGAAGGGCTGATGCGCGACCTGACCGACGTGGCCGAGAAAGGCAAGTGGAAGGACGTCATCAAGCCGGTAAGCCTGCTCGACAGCTGCACCTTCGAGGGCAAGATTTATTGCGCGCCGGTCAATATTCATTCCTGGCAGTGGCTGTGGCTTTCCAATGCCGCCTTCGAAAAGGCCGGCGTGCCGGTGCCGAAGGACTGGAACGAGTTCGTCGCGGCCGGTCCGAAGCTGAGAGAGGCCGGCATTCAGCCGCTCGCGGTCGGTGGCTCGGCCTTCCAGGTGAACGGCCTGTTCGACACGCTGGTCATCTCGCTCGGTGGCACGGACCTCTACAACAAGGTCTACAAGGACAAGGACGAGGAGACAGCTGCCGGACCGGAGATCGCCAAGATCTTCGCGGCAGCCGACGATGCACGAAAGCTCGCCAAGGGCTCTAACGTACAGGACTGGAACCAGGCCACCAATCTGGTCATCACCGGCAAGGCCGGCGGGCAGATCATGGGTGACTGGGCGCAGGGCGAGTTCCAGCAGGCGGGACAGACCGCCGGCAAGGAATATAGCTGCCTTCCGGGCCTCGGCCTGAACCAGACCCTGACCACCGGCGGCGACGCCATCTACTTCCCGCTTCTCGACGACGAGGAAAAGTCGAAGGCGCAGGAAGTGCTGGCCGAAACGATTGTCGATCCCAAGGTTCAGGTCGCATTCAACCTCAAGAAAGGCTCGGTTCCGATCCGCAGCGACGTCGATCTTGCAGCCGCCAATGACTGCATGAAGAAGGGCATCGAGATCATATCCAACGGCAGCACTGCGATCAGCACCGACCAGCTCGTTTCTGCCGATACGCAGAAGCAGAAGGAGGACCTGATGGCCGAGTTCTTCGCCAATGAATCGATGACGCCGGAACAGGCGCAGGAGCGCTTCGCCTCGATCATCGGCTCGGCGGACTGATACCCGCCCCATCACGATCATGAACCGCACTGGCCCCGAGTGATCGGGGCCAGCAGGAAAGCCTGCGCCCGCCGCATGCCGATCGAGGAGGAACCATGGCAAATTCCGTGCCGTCACCCGCGCGGTCATCCGTCCCGCCCAAAGCCCCATCCGGCCGACCGAACCAACTCTTCCGCAATCTCCATTCCAAGATTGCGCTGACCCCGATGATCCTCGTGGCCACCGTCATCTTCTTCGGCGGCACGATCTGGACCGTGGTCTATTCCTTCACCAGTTCCAGGCTTCTGCCGCGGGCGAATTTCGTCGGACTGACCCAGTATGACCGCCTCTGGGCATCGTCGCGCTGGTGGATCTCGATCGAGAACCTGCTCGTCTACGGCATTCTCTCGCTGATCTTCTCGCTGGTGATCGGCTTCGTGCTGGCGGCGCTGATGGACCAGAAGATCCGCTTCGAAAGCGCCTTCCGCACGATCTTTCTTTATCCCTTCGCGCTGTCCTTCATCGTTACCGGCCTTGTCTGGCAGTGGATCCTCAATCCTGAATTCGGCGTGCAGGGCATCGTCCGCTCGCTCGGCTGGACGAGCTTCACCTTCGATCCGCTCTATAATCCCGACATCGTCATCTATGGCATCCTGATCGCGGGTCTCTGGCAGGGGACAGGGCTCGTCATGTGCCTGATGCTGGCTGGCCTGCGCGGCATTGACGAGGACATCTGGAAGGCCGCACGCGTTGACGGAATCCCGATGTGGCGGACCTATCTCTTCGTCGTCATCCCGATGATGCGGCCTGTCTTCATCACTACGCTCGTCCTGATCGGTAGCGGCATCGTCAAGCTCTACGATCTCGTGGTGGCGCAGACGTCCGGCGGCCCGGGCAATGCGTCCGAAGTGCCGGCGAAATATGTCTACGACTACATGTTCCAGGCGCAAAACCTGGGGCAGGGCTTTGCCGCCTCCACCATGATGCTGCTCACGGTCGCGATCATCATCATCCCCTGGGCCTATCTCGAATTCGGAGGAAGAAGCGTGGCTAACGTCTCCACTCTCAATGCGACAGGCGCCGGCATGGACGCCGTCAAGACCGAGCTTGCATCCGGGCCGCGGGGCAAGAGGCCCAAGCGCGTCCTGTCCGGCCGCAACATCATGATCTACGGCATTCTCGGCCTTGCGGCACTCTACTATCTATTGCCGCTCTACGTGATGGTCGTGACGTCGCTCAAGGGCATGCCGGAAGTGCGCCTCGGCAACATCTTTTCGCCGCCGATGGAAATCACCTTCGAACCCTGGGTGAAGGCGTGGTCGCAGGCCTGCACAGGCCTCAATTGCGACGGTCTTTCGCGCGGTTTCTGGAACTCGGTGCGCATCCTCGTGCCTTCCGTCGTCGTGTCGATCGCGGTCGCCTCGGTCAGCGGCTATGCGCTTGCCAACTGGCGGTTCAAGGGTTCGGAACTGTTCTTTGCAGTGCTGATCGTCGGCGCCTTCATCCCGTATCAGGTGATGATCTACCCGATCGTCATCATCCTTCGGGAAATCGGCATCTACGGCTCGCTGACCGGCCTCGTTATCGTCCACACGATCTTCGGCATGCCGATCCTGACGCTGCTCTTCCGCAACTATTTCGCCGGCCTGCCGGAGGAATTGTTCAAGGCAGCCCGCATCGACGGCGCCGGCTTCTGGCAGATCTACGGCCGCATCATGCTGCCCATGTCGCTGCCGATCTTCGTCGTGGCGATCATCATCCAGGTCACCGGCATCTGGAACGACTTCCTCTTCGGCGTCGTCTTCACCCGGCCCGACACCTATCCGATGACGATCCAGCTCAACAACATCGTCAACTCCGTCCAGGGGGTGAAGGAATATAACGTCAACATGGCAGCGACGCTGCTCACCGGCGCTGTTCCGCTCATCGTCTATTTCGTTTCCGGCCGGCTGTTCGTTCGCGGCATCGCCGCCGGCGCAGTAAAGGGTAAGCCTTGATGACCGACCTCTCCAATCTTTCCAACAGTGTTTCCATCCGCGATCTGTCGCTGTCCTTCGGCGCAGTAACGGTTCTCGAAAATCTCAATCTTGACATCAAGGACGGCGAATTTCTCGTCCTGCTCGGGTCATCCGGCTGCGGCAAGTCCACGCTTTTGAACTGCATTGCAGGCCTTCTTGAGCCGACCGAAGGACAGATCTTCATCAAGGACCGTAACGTCACCTGGGAAGAGCCCAAGGACCGTGGCATCGGCATGGTGTTCCAGTCCTACGCGCTCTACCCGCAGATGACGGTGGAGAAGAACCTCTCGTTCGGCCTCAAGGTGGCCGGTGTGGCGAAGGATGAGATCGACAGGCGCATCGCCCGCGCGGCCGGCATCCTGCAGATCGAGCCGCTCTTGCAGCGGAAGCCCGCGGCACTCTCCGGTGGCCAGCGCCAGCGTGTCGCAATCGGCCGTGCACTGGTGCGCGATGTCGATGTCTTCCTGTTCGACGAGCCGCTGTCCAACCTCGATGCGAAACTTCGCTCAGAACTGCGCGTCGAGATCAAGCGCCTGCACCAGTCGCTGAAGAACACCATGATCTACGTTACCCACGACCAGATCGAGGCCCTGACACTGGCGGACCGCATCGCGATCATGAAGAGCGGCGTCATCCAGCAGCTCGACGATCCGATCACAATCTACAATCGCCCGAGGAACAAGTTCGTCGCCGGCTTCATCGGCTCGCCGTCGATGAATTTCCTGACCGGCGAACTGGCGGAGGAGGGCGGTCGCCCGGTCTTCCGCACCAATGGCGTCAGCTTCTCGCTCGCCGGCTACGAGGCCTCCGAGGCGCTTGCCGCTAGACGAAAGGTCGTACTCGGCGTCCGTCCCGAACATATCAGGGTGGATGGCGATCTTTCCGACGAAGAGGTCCACGAGGCGATCGTCGATATCGAGGAACCGATGGGCGCAGACAACCTCATCTGGCTCAAGCTTGCCGGCCACACGATCTCGGTCCGCATTGGCGGCGCGCGACGCTATGCGGTCGGCTCGAAAGTCCGTCTCGGCTTCGACATGACGATGGCCTCGCTCTTCGACGCACAGACGGAGGAAAGGATTTGATTACCTGCGGCGGGATGTACCCCTCTCCCTGCTGCCGGTCCCTTGTCCCCGGCCTGACCGGGGACAAGGGACGTGTTTCCTCGATTTTTAGGGGCCATCCATGACGATCGTAAATATCAGCGAGCCAATTGGGACTGAGCAAGGCATGAGCGAGACAGGCATGATCGATCTCGCCGGGAGCTGGCACCTGTCGTCGCCGGACAGTGCCCACGCAGCGGACATGTCCATTCCCGGTGACGTGCACACGGCTTTAAAGCTCGCCGGCATCATTCCCGACCCGTATTTCGGCCGCAACGAGAACGACGTCCAATGGGTTGCCCATCAGGACTGGCAGATCGAGCGGAGCTTCTTCATCGATGAACCGGATGGCAGCTGGTATCTCGACATAACCTATCTTGACACGGTGGCGATCGTCTTCGTCAATGACGTGCCCGTTCTCTCCGCCGACAACTGCTTCCGCCGCTACCGGCCGGATGTGACGCAGGCATTGAAGCCCGGCGAGAACGTCATCCGCATTCTCTTTCATTCCAATGCGGCTGCGGGCGCAGAACGTCAGGCCAAGCAGCCCTTCTACATCCCTTTTTCCAAGAACTGCCCGATCCCCGACGGCAACATGCTGCGCAAGCCGCAATGCCATTTCGGCTGGGACTGGAATATCGCCATCGCGCCGCTTGGACTTTATGGCGATATCGCGCTCAAGCGACTCGATACGGCGCGCATCGAGCATGTCATCACCGAACAGAGACACCATGATGACGGCTCGGTCGACCTGACCGTCGCGATCACGCTGTTTGCCGATGCGCAGGGCGTCGTGCCGATCCATCTTGCTCTTGGCGATGAAAGCCTGCGTCTCGACTGCGGTATGCGGCCGGGCGAGAATGTCATCACCCATGTCTTCCATGTCGAAAAGCCGGAACTCTGGTGGCCGGCGGGCAGCGGTGCGCAGGCACTCTATGCGCTGGCCGTCGAGATACCGAGCGAGACCATCACTCGGCAGATCGGTTTCCGCACCGTCGAACTTCTGACCGACAAGGACGCGGCGGGCAGCCGCTTCGCCTTCCGCATCAACGGCCGCGAGATCTTCTGCCGTGGCGCCAACTGGATCCCGGCGGATGCGCTCTTCTCGCTGTCCAGTCCGGAAAAGACCGAGGACCTGCTGCAATCGGCGGTCGACGCCAACATGAACATGATCCGCATCTGGGGTGGCGGATTCTACGAGGACGACCACTTCTACGACCTCTGCGACCGGCTCGGCCTGATGGTCTGGCAGGATTTCCAGTTCGCCTGCAACATCTATCCCTCGACGCCTGATTTCCTCGAGAATGTCGAACACGAAGTCGAATACCAGACGAAGCGGCTGATCTCTCATCCTTCGATCGTACTCTGGTGCGGCGACAACGAACTTGTCGGGGCGCTCCTCTGGTATGAGGAAACCCGTACCAATCGCGATCGATATCTCGTCTCCTACGACCGGCTGAACCACACGATCGAGCGGGCGATGAAGAAATCGGTGCCGCAGGCGATCTGGTGGCCGTCGAGCCCGGCCTCTGGCTATCTCGACTATGGCGATGCCTGGCACGCGGATGGTTCCGGCGACATGCACTTCTGGTCCGTCTGGCACGAGAACAAGCCGTTCGAGCACTATCGCGACGTCAATCCGCGCTTCTGCTCGGAATTCGGCTTCCAGTCCTATACGTCGCTGCCCGTCATCCGCACCTATGCGGCGGAGAAGGACATGAACATCGCCTCGCCGGTGATGGAGCTTCACCAGAAGAATGTCGGCGGCAACGAGCGCATTGCCGGCACGATGTTCCGCAATTTCCGCTTCCCGACGGATTTCGCCAATTTCGTCTATCTCAGCCAGGTCCAGCAGGGCGTCGCGATCCGGACAGCCGTCGATTACTGGCGATCGCTGAAACCTCATTGCATGGGCACGCTCTACTGGCAGCTCAACGACACATGGCCCGTCGCGTCCTGGTCCAGCCTCGACTACGGCGGCGGCTGGAAAGTGCTGCATTACATGGCGAAGCGCTTCTTCCAGCCGGTCGCCGTGGCTGCCATTCCGTCGGAGGATGGCAAGGAAATTCGCCTGTCACTGGTAAACGACACGCTCGACGACGTGACCGTTACGCTCAATGCTTCGCTCCTGACACTGTCCGGCGAACGGCACTCGATCGAAAGCATAGAAGCCGTCTGCGGGCCCGATGCGGCCGTGACGGCACTGACGATCGCCTCGGACAGGATCCCCGCGGATTGCCTGCTCGCCTGGAACTTCACCGCCTCGAACGGCTCGGGCGGGGAAGGGCACCATGTCATGGATACCTACAAGGCGCTGGAGCTCGAGCCGCCCGGCCTCGAATTCTCGGTGTCTCCGGCTGGTGATGGTGCTTTCGACATCCTCGTCCAGTCGAGCGGGCTTGCGCTCTTCGTGCTGATCGAGAGCGAAACGCCCGGCCGCTATTCCGACAATGCCTTCGACCTTGCGGCTGGCGAAAACCGGCTCGTGCGCTTCACGCCGAGTGAGGCGGCAGGCGAGGCGGGGCGGCTCCGCCGACCTTCCGCATCTACGACCTTTACTCCTGCCAGTCGGCAGGCTGAGTTTCATTTCAAGGAGGATGATATGACGACGTTAGGTTTCCAGCTTTACAGCGCCCGCAATTTTCCGCCGCTGTCCGACGTGCTGAAACTGGTGGCAAGTCACGGCTACAAGGAGGTTGAAGGCTATGGCGCGCTCTATGCGACGCTGGACGAGGCAAGCCTCAAGGCGATGAAGGCAGAACTCGACGGCAATGGCCTGACCATGCCGACCGGCCATTTCGGCATCGATCTTCTGGAAAAGGAGCCGGATCAGGCGCTGCTGATCGCCAAGACGCTGGGCGTGAAGGCGATCTATTGCCCGCATCTGGTCGCCGATCAGCGCCCGACGGACGAGGATGGTTGGTTCGCCTTCGGCAAGCGCCTTCAGGAAGCCGGCAAGCGCTATCAGGACGCCGGCTACATATTCGGCTGGCATAACCACGACTTCGAATTCAAGGCGCTGCCGGACGGCTCGACGCCGCAGGAGCAGATCTTTGCCGGTGGGCCGGATCTCACCTGGGAGGCTGATATCGCCTGGGTCATCCGCGGCGGCGCTGATCCTTTTGAATGGATCGAGAAATACGGTTCGAAGATCACCGCCGTCCATGTCAAAGACATCGCCCCGGTCGGCGAAAACACGGACGAGGACGGTTGGGCCGACGTCGGTCACGGCACGGTTCCGTGGAAGGATCTGGTCTCCGCGTTGAAGGCTAAGACCTCGGCGAAGTATTACGTTCTGGAACACGACAATCCCAAGGACATCGAGCGTCTCGCTTCGCGTTCCATGGCCTCCTTCAAGACCTATTGATTTTCGAGAATTCGATCGGAGTTTCTCATGACCAAGGAACTTGGCGTCGGCATCCTGGGATGCGGCAACATTTCCACCACCTATTTTTCGCTGTCACCGCTGTTCAAGGGGATCAAGGTTCTCGCCTGCGCCGACCTCAATCCCGAGGCGGCGAAGGCGAAGGCCGCTGAATACGGCGTCAAGGCGCAGACAGTCGATGAACTGCTCGCTAATGACGAGCTCGACGTGATCGTCAACCTGACGATCCCGGATGCACATTTCGCCGTCTCCAAGGCGATCCTGCTGGCCGGCAAGCATGTCTATTCGGAAAAGCCCCTGACGGTGACGCTGGAGCAGGGCAAGGAATTGCAGGCGCTCGGCCGCGAGAAGGGTCTCGCCATCGGCTGTGCGCCCGACACCTTCCTCGGCGGCGCTCATCAGCTCGCCCGTGCTTACATCGACGAGGGCAAGGTCGGGCGGATCACATCCGGCACTTGCCATGTGATGAGCCCCGGCATGGAGATGTGGCACCCGAACCCGGGCTTCTTCTTCCTCAATGGCGGCGGCCCGATCCTCGATCTCGGCCCTTATTACATCGCCAATCTGATTAACTTCCTCGGCCCGGTAAAGCGGGTCGCGGCACTGACCTCGATGGCCAACCCGACGCGGACGATCACAAGCGAGCCGCTGAAGGGTCAGGTCATCCCGGTCGAGACGCCGACCAATATCCACGCGCTCTTGGAGTTCACAGAGGGGGCGACGATCACGCTCTCGGCAAGCTGGGATGTCTGGTCGCATCGCCATGCCAATATGGAGCTCTACGGCACGGAGGGCTCGATCTACGTGCCGGACCCGAACTTCTTCGGCGGCGTGGTCGAGGCGAGCGGCCGCGACAAGGATATCCAGCCGCTGAAGGACTGGGACCATCCCTTCGGCAAGGCCAATCAGGAGCACCCGAACGGCCCGCGCGCCAATTATCGCACGGCGGGCCTTGCCGACATGGCCATGGCGCTGATCGAGGGGCGCGACATCCGCTGCTCGATCGACCGCGCACTGCATGGCGTCGACGTCATGACTTCGATCCTGAAATCCGGCGCGGAGGGCAATTTCGTCACGACCACCACGACCTGCACCAAGCCTGCGGCGCTCGGCATAGACGAGGCTCTGGCGCTTCTCGCCTGACGCGATAAGAATGCGCCCGGCGCCGATCCGTCTCGGGAAGACATCAGGTTCGGCGCCGGTTTCATTGGAGGAATTTTCATCATGACCTGGTTCCCGGCGGAAAACCGCTACGACAGCATGACCTATAACCGCTGCGGCCGTTCTGGCCTGAAGCTGCCGGCGATTTCGCTCGGCCTCTGGCACAATTTCGGCGACGACACGCCGCATCAGCGCAAGGTCGATATCTGCCGCAAGGCCTTCGATCTCGGCATTACCCATTTCGACCTCGCCAATAATTACGGCCCGAAGCCCGGCAGCGCCGAAACCGCTTTCGGACGCATCCTGAAGGACGAGTTCGGCGGGCTTCGCGACGAGATGATCGTCTCATCCAAGGCGGGCTACGACATGTGGGCCGGCCCCTATGGCAACTGGGGCAGCCGCAAGTACCTGATCGCCTCCTGCGACCAGAGCCTGAAGCGTATGGGCCTCGACTATGTCGATATCTTCTACTCGCACCGCTTCGACCCGGATACGCCGCTGGAGGAGACCTGCGGGGCGCTGGATCACATCGTCCGCTCGGGCAGGGCGCTTTACGTCGGCATCTCCTCCTACAATTCCAAGAGGACGCGCGAAGCAGCGGCGATCCTGAAGGATCTCGGCACGCCGGTGCTAATCCATCAGCCGAGCTATTCGATGATCAACCGCTGGGTCGAAGAAGACGGCCTCCTCGACACGCTGGAGGATCTCGGGATCGGCTCGATCGTCTTCTCGCCGCTGGCACAGGGCATGCTGACGTCGAAATATCTCGGCGGCATTCCGGATGACAGCCGCGCCGCGCAGGGCAAATCGCTGCGCCCAGCCTTCCTTAACGAGAAGAATGTCGGAAACCTCAAGGCGCTCAATGCCATCGCTGAAAAACGCGGCCAGACGCTGGCGCAGATGGCGCTCGCATGGGTTCTGCGCGGCGACCGCGTGACGACCGCGCTGATCGGCGCCAGCCGGCCGGAGCAGGTGGAGGATTGCGTCAAGGCATTGGAGAAGCGCGACTTCACCGCCGAGGAACTGGCCCAGATCGACGTCCACGCCAAGGAGGCCGACATCAACATCTGGGCCGCATCCGCCGAGCGCCAGGGGCCTGCCCGCAATAAATAAGCTGCGATCTGAACCCGGCGGGTTTCCGCCGGGTATTTTTCATCTTAAGCTTGAGTTACGTACCTCAAGGAGGAATATTGTGATCCGCAACCCGATTTTACCTGGCTTCAACGCCGATCCATCCATCTGCCGCGTCGATGATGACTATTACATCGCGACCTCCACGTTCGAATGGTATCCGGGTGTGCAGATCCACCACTCCCGTGACCTCGTGAACTGGACGCTGGTCCGCCGTCCGCTGGAGCGGGCCGCTCAGCTTGACATGCGCGGCAACCCGGACAGCTGCGGTGTCTGGGCGCCGTGCCTCTCCTATGCCGACGGTCTGTTCTGGCTGGTCTATACCGATGTCAAACGGCTCGACGGCAATTTCAAGGATGCTCACAACTACATCGTCACCTCGCCGACGATTGAGGGCGAGTGGTCGGATCCGATCTATGTGAATTCCTCCGGCTTCGACCCATCGCTGTTTCATGACGAGGATGGCCGCAAGTGGTTCGTCAACATGCAGTGGAACCATCGGACAGAAAGCTATGGCGGCGCGCCCAAACATCCGGCCTTCGACGGCATCCTGCTGCAGGAATGGGATGCAGAGGCGAGGGCGCTGAAAGGCCCCATCACCAACATCTTCCCTGGTAGCCCGCTCGGTCTTGTCGAGGCACCGCATCTCTTCAAGCGCAACGGCTACTATTATCTGACCACGGCCGAGGGCGGCACGGGATATAACCATGCGGTGACAATGGCGCGGTCACGGGTGATCGAAGGCCCTTACGAGCTTCACCCGGACACCCATCTCATCACATCCAAGGACGCGCCGGATGCGGTGCTGCAGCGTTCCGGCCACGGACAGTATGTGGAGACGCCAGACGGGCAGTTCTATCACACCCATCTCTGCAGCCGGCCGTTGGCACCGCATCGACGTTCGCCGCTCGGCCGCGAAACCGGTCTGCAGAAATGCGTCTGGCAGGACGACTGGCTCTATCTCGCCCAGGGCGGTGTGGTACCGGATGTCGACGTGCCCGCTCCGGCAGATGTCGAGACTGTCACCCAGCCTGCCCGGATCGGCTACCGCTTCGACGGCAGGACGCTTCCCGCCGACTTCCAGTGGCTGCGCACGCCGGAACCGCAGCGCATCTTCAGTCTCTCGGATCGCCCAGGCCATCTGCGGCTGACCGGCCGGGAAAGTATCGGCTCCTGGTTCGAGCAGGCGCTCGTCGCCCGACGGCAGGAGCATCACAGGTTCCGCGCCGAGACGGCGGTGGAGACATTCGATCCCGATACCTACCAGCAGGCCTGCGGCCTGACTCACTACTATAACCGCCACAAGTTCCATGCCCTGGTCGTGACGCTGCATGAAAAGCTTGGCCGCGTGGTGACGATCTTTTCGTGCCCCGGTGATTTTCCAAATTCCCGAATGGTGTTTCCGGCGGGGAGCGGCGTCTCGATCCCCGATGGACCGGTCGAGCTTGCGTTGGATGTCCGTGACAACGATCTGCAGTTCTTCTGGCGCCCTGGCGGATCGAATGACTGGGAGACAATCGGCCCCGTTCTCGATGCCGGCGTCATCTCCGATGAGGGCGGTCGCGGCGAGCATGCGTCCTTCACCGGCGCCTTTGTCGGGATGTTCGCCTTCGACACTTCGGGCCGTGCACAAACCGCCGATTTCAGCCGCTTCGCTTATGAGACGATTCGATAGCGGACCACGAGAGGCTTTGCCAAATCGTTAATTTCGGTTGTAAGCGAAGCCTCTCAACTCACTAGTTTCATTACGCATATTTAATCTTGCATTCATATGGCATTCATCGTGCGCGCCCTAGTTTCCGGGTGTGTTCAATACGAGGAAACAGCCATGAAGAAGTTCGTTATTGCTCTTGTTGCCGCCACTGTTCTGGCTGGCCCGATCGCAACCACTGCCCAGGCGCAGGACTGGCGCCATGACCGCAGCCGCCACGTCGAGAAGCATGTCGACAAGCGGGTGGACAAGCGCGTCATCGTGAACAAGAAGGTCGTCGTTCACAAGCACCGCTGGTCGAAGGGCCACCGTATGACGGCTGCCGAGCGTCGCCGCATGGCCGAGATCCGCGACTACCGCCGCTATCGCCTGTCTGCTCCGCCCCGCGGTCAGCGCTGGGTCAAGGTCGATAACGACTTCCTGCTGGTCAGCATTGCCAGTGGCGTCATCGCCGGTATCGTCGCCGGCCGATAAATTGAGAAAAGCCGGCGGATGTTGGAGAACCAACGTCCGCCGGCCCGCTGCCGGAAGAATGGCCGTCAGGTGTTCCGCCCCGGCCATTTTTTGTCTCACTGAGACAGGCAGGTCTTCATCGAGGTCGCAAGGCCGCGCATCAGCTCGAAATAGAGATCCGGCCCGGCCGTCAGCGTCGCAGCTTCCGGATCGAGCGTGCCGGATTTGGCCGGTGTTCCTTCCGTGACAACGGAGACGAGCTTTGGTTCGAACTGCGGTTCGGCGAAAACGCAGGTCGCTCCGAGATCCGTCACCTTCTGATGGATCTGCTTGACCCGCTCGGCGCCAGGCATGGTTTCGGGGCTGACCGTGATGGATCCTGCAACCTTTACCCCGTAATGGTGCTCAAAGTACTGATAGGCATCGTGGAAGACGACAAACGGCTTGTCCTTGACCGGTGACAGCGTCTGCTTGATCTCGCTGTCCAAGCCGTCGATCTTCTTCATCAGCTCGGCACCATTCGCCTGATAGGTCTCCGCGTTTTCAGGATCGGCCTGCACGAGAGCCTTCTCGATCTCGGCGGCAAGGGCTTTGGCGTTCATCGGGTCTAACCAGAGATGAGTATCGAAGGCGCCATGTTCGTGGCCTTCGTGCTCATGGCCTTCATGATTATGTCCATCATGATCAGCATGGCCTTCGCCTTCATCATGATGATGCCCATGATCGCCGTGATCATGGGCTTCGAATGCTCCACCCTCGCGGAAGGGCAGTTTTTCGAGGCCCGGTGCATCCTCCAGCGTCACGACGGTTGCGTTCGAGGCCAAGGCTTCCAGAGGTTTTTCGAGAAACGCTTCCATGCCATGGCCGATCCAGAACACCATGTCAGCCCCTTGAAGGGTGCGGGCGTTCGATGGCTTCATGGTGAATGTGTGGGGGAGGCTGCACCATCGACAATCAGCTTCGGTTCGGCCACACCCTTCATGATGGAGGCGACTAGAGAGTGGATCGGCTTGATCGAGACGACCACGTCGGGAGCTGCTGCGTATGCGCTCGGCGCGGCAATCATGGCGGCCGAAGACAGGAGCAGGGCGGCGGCAAGTTTCATGGGAAGACTTCCTTGTAGGCCGACGTAATGTTATTACATCAATTGAGTTATGCTATAACGTGTGCCATGACGGGTGACAACAGGAAAATTCGTCGATCATGCTGATGACCAGCCAAGCTGCCACGGCCCCGAAAAATCAGGTAACCACCGCTGAAACGCTCGTGTCACTGTCGAATGCCGGCATCCGACGCGATGATCGGTGGTTGGTGCGTGGTATCGACTTTTCAATTGCCCGCGGTGAGGTCGTGACGCTGATCGGCCCGAACGGCGCCGGCAAATCAACCACCGCCAAAATGGCAATTGGCGTGTTGAAGTCCGACGAGGGGTCCGTCACCCGCAAGCGCGATCTGCGCATCGGCTACGTACCGCAGAAGCTCGCGATCGACTGGACCATGCCGCTTTCCGTCCGCCGGCTGATGACGCTGACGAGCCCGCTGAAAGAGCCCGACATAATGGCAGCGCTGGAAGCGACCGGCATCCCGCATCTCGCCGGATCGGAAGTTCGCCATCTCTCCGGCGGCGAGTTCCAGCGCGCGCTGCTTGCTCGGGCGATCGCCCGCAAGCCCGACCTGATGGTGCTCGACGAACCGGTCCAGGGCGTCGATTTCGCCGGCGAGGCAGCGCTCTACGATCTCATCCGCACGATCCGCAACGCCACCGGCTGCGGCATTTTGATGATCTCGCATGATCTCCACATGGTCATGGCCGGCACGGACACGGTGATCTGCCTCAACGGCCATGTCTGCTGCCGCGGCACGCCGGAAATGGTCAGCCAGAGTTCGGACTACGCAAGGCTCTTCGGCGGCAATGCGCGGTCGCTTGCGGTCTACAACCACCATCACGACCATACCCATCTGCCGGATGGCCGCGTGCGCCACTCGGACGGATCGATCACCGACCATTGCCATCCCGAGGACGGGCATCACCATGACCACGATCACGGTGCTCACGACCATGACCATACCGCTCATGATCACCATCATGCCCATGAGCACGGCGACCACGCCCACCACCATCACGATGTGACTGCAAGCAATGGGGGCGGCCGCCATGCTTGACGACTTCTTCATTCGTGCACTGATCGCCGGTATCGGCGTCGCACTGACTGCCGGCCCGCTCGGCTGCTTCGTCGTCTGGCGCCGCATGGCCTATTTCGGCGACACGATGGCCCATTCGGCGTTGCTTGGCGTTGCTCTGTCGCTGTTCTTCGAGGTCAACCTGCTTCTGTCGGTTTTCGGCGTCGCAGTCCTGGTCTCCGGCCTTCTGCTTCTCCTGCAGAGGCGCCAGTCGCTGTCGGCGGATGCGCTGCTCGGCATCCTTTCCCATTCGGCGCTCGCGATCGGGCTCGTTCTGGTCGCCTTCATGACCTGGGTGCGGATCGACCTCATCGCCTTCCTGTTCGGTGATATCTTGGCCGTGACCCCGTCGGATATCGCGCTGATCTGGGGCGGCGGCGCGCTCGTCGTCGCGGCCATGGCCTTCCTCTGGCGGCCACTGATCGCCTCGACCGTCAGCGAAGACGTGGCGGAGGCCGAGGGCATGAAGCCGGCGCAAGCGCGGCTGTTCTTCATGCTGCTGATGGCGCTTGTCATCGCCATCGCTATGAAAATTGTCGGCATCATGCTGATTACTTCGCTCTTGATCATCCCGGCCGCTACCGCACGACGCTTTTCGGCAAGCCCGGAATGGATGGCGGTGTTCGCCTCGCTGATCGGGGCGCTGGCCGTCATCGGCGGCCTTTTCGGCTCTCTCACCTATGATACGCCGTCCGGCCCTTCCATCGTGGTCGCGGCGCTCCTACTTTTCATCGTAAGTCTAGTCCCCGCCTTCGGCCGCAATACCGCCGAGCGGGCAGCCAATAAGGAGTGCGAGGATGAACGCGCCAATCGTCAATCCGGCCCTGACCAAGAACCAGGCTCTCGTCTTCGACGCGCTGAACCGCGCCGAGGGGCCGATGAGCGCCTATACGATCCTCGACAAGCTGCGCGACCACGGGTTTCGCGCGCCACTGCAGGTCTATCGCGCGCTCGACAAGCTCACCGAATTCGGCATGGTGCATAGGCTGGAAAGCCTGAACGCCTTCGTCGCCTGCGCCCATCGGGAAAGCGAATGCTGTGGTGCCGGGCATGGTCACGGCCATGGCACGGTCGCCTTCGCCATCTGCGAGAGCTGCAATCAGGTCCTGGAATTCCACGACCACGCAGTCGATCATCTTCTCAACGACTGGGCTAAGGGCAAGGGTTTTAAGCCGTCGAAGACGACCATCGAGATCCGCGGTGTCTGCGAGAAATGCGCAGCCTGATCAGTTCCTAGATCTCTTTGAGATCTCGCGAAAACCGTTTCCAGTTCTCGACGTAGCGCGCGGCGGATGCCGTCAGCTTCGCGGCCGCGTCATCATCCAGCACGCGGATCGCCTTCGCCGGCGAACCGACGATCAGTGAGTTGTCGGGAAATTCCTTGCCCTCGGTAACGAGCGCATTGGCGCCGACCAGGCAATTCCTACCGATCTTCGCACCGTTCAAAATCGTCGCCCCCATGCCGATCAACGAATTGTCGCCGATCGTGCAGCCATGGACGATTGCGTGATGGCCGATGGTACAGTCGGCACCGATCGTGACCGGGAAGGCAGGATCGGTATGGATCATCACGCCCTCCTGGATATTGGAGCGCGCGCCGACAGTAATCGGCTCGTTGTCACCGCGCAGTGTTGCGCCAAACCAGATGCCGACATCCTCGCCGAGTTCGACCTTGCCGATGACATTGGCATCCGGCGCGACCCAGAATCGGTCGGCGGCAGGGAGTGCCGGTGCGAATTCTCCGAGCGCGTAGATTGGCATCCGAAATCTCCCCGTTTCTTCGTTTCAGGCCACCGAAAGCGACAGATCGCCGACGCCGTCGACGCCGCAGGTGATCTTGTCGCCCTTGACGATGGGGCCGACGCCAGCCGGCGTACCGGTCATGATCACGTCGCCCGGTGCAAGCACGAAGAGCTTCGACAGCTCAGCGATGATTTCCGGCAGCTTCCAGATCATCTGGTTCAGGTTGCCGTCCTGCTTACGGGCGCCATTGACGTCGAGCCAGATCGCAGCCTCCTGCGGATGGCCGATCTTCGAGGCCGGCACGAGGGCGGAAACCGGCGCGGAGTTTTCGAAGGCCTTCGCCACTTCCCAGGAACGGCCCATCTTCTTCATCTGGTCCTGCAGGTCGCGGCGGGTGAAATCGATGCCGACACCATAGCCATAGACCTTGGAGAGCGCATCTTCCGGCGCGATGTCGGCACCGCCACCGGACAATGCCATCACTAACTCAACCTCGTAGTGGACGGAAGAGGTCTGAGACGGGTAGGGGAAGGTTTCGCCGTGATAGAGATTGTCGGCATTCTTCTGGAAGAAGAAGGGTGGCTCGCGCGACGGATCGTGGCCCATCTCGATCGCGTGGTCTGCATAATTGCGTCCGACGCAATAGACCCGGCGCACCGGAAACTGTTCGGTTTCGCCGACGACGTCGAGTAGCACGGGTTCGGGGGCAGGGATCACGGTGGCGCGCATGGGGATATCCTCAAATCACTGAAAGACGCTGGCGCCTTTGTCCAACAATTTCAGGGCTATTCCTAGCCCGTTTGTGTGCGAGGCTTATGAAGCTGGACAGTTTCCATGTCACCATATGGGGACGAGAGACAGGCCGGGAAATCGATGGGGAGCATCTAACGGCGCCCTTGCATACGAGCCGAATTCGAGCCACTGACTATGCCGTGCAGCACGAGATGAAAGTCTTCGACCATGTCCAAGCCTCCCCAGTCAAAGCCGCCTAAGCAGAAGCAGCCGAAAGAGCCCGCTCTCGAACATTCCGAGTTCGCCGGCGAATTCGAGGATGAGGGTATCACCGTGCTTGTGGACATCTTCCGCCCGGCCGGCACGAATGGCGACTGGACGCTCGAAGTCATCAGTCAGACCGAAGTCGTCACGACCTGGGACGAGAATTTTGCGACCGACAAGGATGCCTGGGAAGAGTTCCTTGCCACCGCCGAACGCGACGGCCTGGAAAGCTTTCTCGATGAAGAAGAAGAGCCGTCCGTTCATTGACGCCGCGAGGCGGCTCCCTTGTGATCGTGCCTCAGCCGCGGCTGGATCCGGATCTCGACAACAGGAAAGCAACCGCCGCGGTTAGTACGAGAGCGCCGACGACGGCTCCGGTTGTGGCAGACGGATGGCGACGTACGACGTCGGTTACGGCATGGCTGTCACGGCGAAACTGGCTCGCGGCCTTACGCGCCCGTGGAATGATATAGCTCGACGCATCGTCGGCTGAGGCACTTGCCTGCCTTGCAAGCGCTGAGCGTAAATCTGCAAGCTGGCTGGTCAGACGGTCGAGGTCGGCGGAGAAATCGCGGGCCATGGTGGTTCCTTGTTGGTGTGTATGCGGTCATCAACGAAAGAGCAGCGTCCCGGTTCCCGCAGCGACGAGATGACTTCAATGCTGCGCATGGGGCACAGCCTTCCTTTTCGGCTAATTGCATTGTATAGCAGCGCCCATACGTCCGGATGCCGATGGCTCCAGCGATCAATCCATCACCATTAGCGCCTTCCAAGCAGGACAATCCTGCATGGTGCAGCGCCGATTCGGAGCGAGTGATTTGAATTTCTACGAGACAGCGCTGAAGTCCGGCGAAAAGATCTTCGCGGTCGCCCCCATGATTGACTGGACTGACCGGCATTGCCGTTACCTGCACCGGCAGTTGTCGTCGCGGGCGCTGCTCTATACCGAGATGGTGGTGGCGGATGCCATCATCCACGGGCCGCGGGAGCGGCTTCTTTCTTTCTCGCCTGCCGAACACCCCATCGCTCTTCAGCTTGGTGGCTCGGATGCCGGCAAGCTTTCCGAAGCAATCCGTATTGCGTCCGACTACGGCTATGACGAAATCGGGCTCAATGTCGGCTGCCCGTCTGACCGCGTTCAATCCGGCACGTTCGGCGCCTGCCTGATGCGTGATCCCGGCCATGTCGCCGATCTCATCTCTACAATGAAGAAAGTTTCCTCCGCTCCGGTGACGGTCAAATGCCGCATCGGTATCGATGATCAGGAGCCGGCAGGTGTACTGCCTGATTTCCTTGCCCGAATGATCGGGGCAGGGGCGGACGCCATCTGGATCCACGCCCGCAAGGCATGGCTGCAGGGACTTTCGCCGAAGGAGAACCGCGAAATCCCGCCGCTCGATTACGACCTCGTGCATCGCATGAAGCGCGAAAACCCCAAAGTATTCATCGGCATCAACGGCGGCATCTCCGATCTCGATCAGGCGAAAAGTCACCTTGCGGTGATGGATGGGGTCATGCTCGGCCGCGCCGCCTACCAGAATACCGGCCTGCTTGCGGGCGTCAATGCCATGCTGGCAGGTGAAAGCACCGTTGCGACTGCCGATTTCGACTGGCTTGCGCTGCGCGACACGATGATCGCCTATGCAGAACAGGTCATCACCTCTGGTGGCCGGTTGCATCACGTTACTCGCCATATGGTCGGGCTTTTCCAGGGCTTTGCCGGCGCCCGCCGCTTCCGCCAGATCCTGTCCTCCGAAGCAACCCGCCCGGGTGCAAGCGTCGATATCATTTCTGCAGCCTTCGCCGCGGTCGATCTTGAACAGAACAGGGCGTTGGCAACGGCCTGATAACCTTGGCGGATCGGAACTCGATCCATCCTCATATATTATTGCTTTCTTAAATACGGGAATTTAAGCTGCTCATTGCAACAGTCGGTGAAATCAATCACCGCGTGAATGTGGTAGCTCGTATGTTCAAGGTCCTCGAATGCGTTGCCATCCAGCATGATCGAAGCATTGTCGCGCTGGCCGCGGTCATATGCGTCATCGGCATGTTCGCCTTCTTCCTCATCCATCGACGCGCGGTCGAGTGCAGCCAGCAGCGGCGACGCGTCTGGCTGGTGATCGCCGCAGTTACGGGTGGGCTTTCCGTCTGGGCTACCCATTTCGTGGCGATGCTCGCCTATCAGGGCACGGTGGACATCGAGTTCGATCTTCTGATCACGATCATTTCGGCCTGGATTTCAGCGGTCGGTTTCTGGGCGAGCTTGAAAGTCGCTGAAAAAGGCACCGTAGGGAGCGATATCCTGGCCGGACTGAT
The DNA here is from genome assembly GCF_030323265.1 of Terrirhizobium terrae. Taxonomy (GTDB): domain Bacteria; phylum Pseudomonadota; class Alphaproteobacteria; order Rhizobiales; family Rhizobiaceae; genus Neorhizobium. Next base: position 3,605,659 of record NZ_CP104992.1, on the reverse strand, counting down.
GGCGACCGCAACCGTCGCCGCCATGCATTTCACCGGCACGGAGGCGATCCGCGCCGCTGCCACGATCCGTTACGAGATCGGAGCCATCCCGGCCGGAGCACTGCTTTCCTTTGCACTGTTCACCTTCGCCTTCCGCCTCTCGATGCGCCGCCGCGGCAAGGCGGCGATGACCGCGGCGGTACTCTCCGGGGTACTGGCAATCTGCATCCTGCACTTCACCGCCATGTCGGCAACCGAGCTCGTTCCCGATCCATCTCTACCCGCAGCCTCGCTCGACGGCAGTGGCAGGACGTGGCTGATCGGCGCGATCTCGATCGTGATGAGCGTCATCATCCTGACGACGGTCGCGGCCAGCTTCGTCGACCGCTACCTGACTGACCTGCGCGGCTTTGCCGATGCGACGCTCGAAGGGCTGGCCGTGGTCCGCGAGGGCGTCATCATCGAGGCCAATGCCCGCTTTGCCGAAATGATCGGCCTTCAGGACAGGGACGTTCTCGGCCGCAGCCCGGATCACCTCCTGGTCGCCGCGGACGGCCTGTCGCTGGCCGACCAGAGAAGCGGTGCCGTCGAGGCCGTGCCGCTCAAGGTGCAGCGGGAAGTCTTTCTCGAAGTCGCGGTCCACACGATCGAATATCGCGGCCGCGCCTGTCAGGTTCTCGCAGTCCGCGACCTCACCGAAAAGCGGATCGCCGAGCGCCGCGTCGCCCATATGGCGCGCCATGATGCATTGACGGACCTGCCGAACCGCACGCTGTTCAGCGAACGACTGGAAGTGGCATTGAAGGATGCCGCCAAGCTCAAGGAGCGGTGTGCCGTACTGGCGCTTGACCTCGATCGTTTCAAGGCAGTCAACGACGTCTTCGGCCATGCCGAGGAGACCGTGTGCTGATCAACGTCGCCGATATCCTGCGCCGCTGCGTCGGCTCGGCCGATACGCCGGCCCGGATCGGTGGCGACGAATTCATCATCCTGCAGACCGGCCTCGACCAGCCCATGGGCGCGAGCATGCTGGCAGAGCGCATTCTCGACACGTTCCGGCAGGAGATGAATGTCACGCTCGATCCGAAGGCCGTCGGCGTCAGCATCGGCGTCGCGATCTATCCGGAGGACGGCGAGACGGCGCATGACCTGCGCAACGCCGCGGACATGGCGCTCTACAATGCCAAGTTCTCCGGCCGCGGTACCGCTGCCTTCTATTCGGCGGCCATGGACCAGGAACTGCGGGAACGGCGACTGATCGAGAGCGAGCTTCGCCACGCGGTCCTGCGCCAGCAGCTCAGCCTCGTCTTCCAGCCGTTGTTCGATGCGACGGACGGCACCTGCACCGGCTACGAGGCGCTGATGCGCTGGACCCATCCGGAGCTCGGCAAGGTCTCGCCCGGCGTGTTCATCGGCGTCGCAGAAGAGACCGGCATCATCGTCACGCTCGGCGAATGGGCGCTGCGCGAGGCCTGCCGCACGGCAAGCCAGTGGGACAACGGGCTTGCCGTTGCCGTCAACGTCTCTGCCGTGCAGTTCCGCTTCCCCAATCTCGTCGAAGTGGTCACATCGGCGCTGGCCGAAAGCGGTTTGGAGCCGCATCGCCTGGAACTCGAAATCACCGAGACCTCGCTCCTTAAAGACCGCGACAAGACGCTTGCCATTCTTCTACGGCTGAAGGCGCTCGGTGTGCATGTGGTGATGGACGATTTCGGAACCGGCTATTCGTCGCTCAGCAACCTGCACAGTTTTCCGTTCGACAAGATCAAGATCGATCGAAGCTTCATCAGCTCGATGGAAGAGAACGAGAGTGCGAGAGCCATCGTTCGTGCCATCATCGGCCTCGGCAAGAGCCTCGAACTGCCGGTCGTGGCGGAAGGCATCGAGACCTTCGGCCAGCAGCGGATGGTCGTCGAGGACGGCATCGAGCAACTGCAGGGCTTTCTACTCGGAAAACCGAAGAGCGCGGACGAGGTGGAGCTGCTGTCCGGGCTCCGGCAGGTTCCACCCTTACGCAAACGCGGCTAGTGATCAGCGAGCGCCAGGCTTTGATAGACGCTGGAGATCGGCGAGTTCGTCGGCCGTCAGTGGCCGGGCGGCACCCTTTTCCAATTCCCCGAGCGCAAGGTTCCCGATCGCAACACGAACGAGCCGAAGCGTGGCGATATCCAGTACCTCCAGCATACGTCGGATCTGGCGGTTCTTGCCCTCGTCGAGTTCGATCTCAAGCCAGGAATTCTTCTCACCCTCACGCAGCTTGCTGGCCCTCTTTGCCGCCAGCATCTCGCCATCATCCATCACGCCGCGCGTCAAGGCCTGCAACGCTTCGTCATCGACAATGCTGCCCGCCTGGACGTGATAGGTCTTCGAGACATGGGTCTGCGGGTCCATCAGCGCGTTGGCGAACAGCGTGTCATTGGTGAAGAGGAGCAGGCCCTCGCTCGCCTTGTCCAACCGTCCGACGGGGGAGAGGTGCGCATGATCGAACCCCTTGAGGCAGTCGAACACAGTCGGCCGCCCTTCCGGGTCGTGACGGGTGGTAACGAGGCCGCGCGGCTTGTTGAGCATCAGGTAGACGGGTGCCTCTGCCACGACGGACTTGCCGTCCACTGCAATCCCGGCATCTTCGATATCCACCCAGGTCTCGATATCCCTGACGAAGCGGCCGTCAACGGTCACGCGGCCGGCGCGGATCAGTTCCTCAGCCTGCGTGCGGGAACAGTAGCCGAGCTTGGAGAGCGCGCGGGGCAGGGTGGCGCGCTTGCCGCCTGACGGGCCCTGCGCCTTCTGCCGGCCCGCCGGGCTACGGCTTCTGCCTCTGTCCTTCATCGCTCTTCCTCTTTGCCGGCTCGCATATATTCGCCTCAATGAAGCATGTTGATGATCACGGCAGGCTTCGGTATCGGTTGACCCGCTCGCCCTTGCCATTCTAAAGGCGGGGCCGTCCAGCCCAAATATGCGCTGGCGATAGACGAGACTATGCCCGAGCGGCGACGAAGGGCGGCTATGAAGGTGAGAACAAGTTGAGCCAGGACGACATCATCCGCGAACTCGTGACGCTGCGCGACTACTGGCGCTACGCGATCTCCCGCTTCAATGAAGCCGAACTCAGCTTCGGCCACGGCACGACGACGGCGGGCGACGACGCGGCCTTCCTACTGCTCGATACGCTCAACCTGCCGATCGACGCGCTCGATCCCTTCCTCGACGCCCGCCTGCTGCCCGCCGAGCGCAAGCTGCTTGCCGAACGTATCGAGACGCGAGTGACAACGCGCAAGCCGACCTCCTACATTACAGGCCATGCCTATATCCAGGGCGTGCGCTTCCATGTGGATGAGCGGGTGATCGTGCCGCGCTCCCATATCGGCGAAATCCTGTTCTCGGAATATCTCGGCGAACAGGGCTCGGCCTACCTGCCCGATCCCTTTGCGGTGGAGAGTGCCGTCGACATCTGCACGGGCTCCGGCTGCCTCGCGGTGCTCGCCGCAAAATTCTTCCCGAATGCGGCCATCGATGCCGTCGATCTTTCGGGCGATGCGCTGGAAGTCGCGAAAATCAATGTCGATGAGCACGAGGTCGCGGAACAGGTATCGCTCTATCGCGGTGATCTGTTCGGGCCGCTGAAGGGCAAGACCTACGACCTGATCATCACCAACCCGCCCTATGTCGACCATGCCTCGATGGACAGCTTTCCGGCCGAGCACCGGGCGGAGCCAGCCATGGCCCATGACGGTGGCGAAGACGGGCTCGATCTCGTCCGCAAAATCCTCGCCCAGGCGGCCGACTATCTCAATCCCGAGGGCGGGATGATCTGCGAGATCGGGTCAGGACGCGAGATCCTCGAAGAAGAATTCCCGCATCTGGAATTTCTCTGGCTTGAAACGGCGGAATCCCAGGACGCAGTCTTCTGGATTTCAGCCGAAGCGCTCGGCGTCACCGAATAAAGCCGCCGTCAGAGCGGCCAGATGAAGAACATGCTCGAAGCGATAACGGCTACGAGGGCAAGGTTGACGCCTATATAGAAGGCCCAGTCGTGATTATGCTTGGATGGCTTGTACATCGTGATTTCCTCCGCCTACCTAACTGGCGAAGGACACGCAAGTTCCTGTCAAGAATGGCGGGCCAACGCTACCATCTTGCCCATTCGTGATCGCGGTCGTGGAACATTACGTCGCGACGGAGGAAATATCGGATCGAGCGGTTTCAATGGCGCCGATGGCATCCTGAACGGTCAGGATCGTATCGAGAGTGTCATCGGGGACATCGATGGAAAATGCCTCTTCAAAGGCGATGATGAGTTCCATCTTAGCCAGAGAATCCAGATCTAGATCCTCCGAAAACGATGTCTCATCTTTGAGTTCGACAGGATCGATGTCCAGATAGTCCGCGATGATTTTTTTGGTACGCTCTGCGGTTTCGCTCATACTTGTCCCTGCAGTTGTGAGCGAGAGCAGATCATTACCCCCAGCCGCCGCAGCTCATGTCCGCACGACGATTATTAGGTATGTAGTATGTTGCGGCGCAATGTCGAGGTCGTAGCGTCGCGAACAGTCTATTTCCTACGCAGCAGGCAAGCATCGCCGCAATACGTCTCCGGAAGTATCATTGCTGTGGCCTGAGTGTGATCACCGTCAACTCGGAGGGAACACCGAGCCTCAGCGCAAAGCCGATCCACAGCGCCGTGCCGTTGTTGACGTAGAGCTGCATTCCATCGACGTCATAGAGGCCCGAGACGAAACCGTTGTTGAAGCGTGCGACAAGCCTGTCGAAGCCTTTGATCATGCCGCCATGGGTATGGCCGGAAAGCTGCAGGTCGGCGCCAGCGGCCGCCATGATCCGCGCCTCGCGCGGCTGGTGGTTGAGGAGGATGACAGGAGCTTCTGATGGAGCACCGGCCAAAGCCTTTCCGATATCCGGAGCCTCCAGGCCGAAGCGGGTCGCCGCAAGGTCGTTGACGCCGGCAAGCGTCAGTTTCGCACTGCCGCGCTGAAGAACGACATGGCCGTTCGAAATCGTCTTGAGGCCAAGTGCCTGGTATTGCGCCATCCAGCCGTCATGGCCGAAATAATATTCGTGATTGCCGGGGATGGTGTAGACGCCGTCTGCTGCGGTGAGCTTTGCTAACGGTGCGACATCGCGGGCGCGGGCCTGGAGGTCGCCGTCGATCAGGTCGCCAGTGATGACGATCAGGTCGGCGTTCTGGGCATTCGCCTTCGCCACCGTCTCCTCCACCCAAGGAGCCTGGAAGAGGCGGCTGATATGCAGATCGGTGAGCTGAATCATGCGGTAGCCGTCGAATTCGCGCGGCAGGTCACGCACCCTTATCTCGACCTCCTTGACCGGCGGTACGCGGATCGCCTGGCTGACGGCAAAGGCGGCCAGCGACAGGGCGATGGCACCGATCCCGTAGCGCAGTTTCGGCGCTATCCGCACGCGGCGGCGTTTCACGGCGGCAACTAAGAGCGTGAGGACATCGGTCGCAAGCTGGAAGGCGGACAGAAGCAGCACCGAACCGGCCATCCAGTTGACCGCGATCATCACCACCCGCGGCACTTCCGGCGAGAACATCGTGCCGAAGACGAGCAGGCTGATCAGGCTGTGCTGGAACACCACCATCAGCACGACGGCGATCAGCCCCTTGAACCATCTTGGCCAGGGCAGCGGCAGGATGAAGCGGGTGACGACGTAGAGGCAGAGAATAGCTTTGGCGAGATGAAACAAGGAAGGACTACTCAAAGGAGGGGCTTTGCCATCCCTCTTCTTCGAAAAGGCCAATCACCTCAAGCACCTGACGGAATTTTGATCGCGTTTACTTGAGACTGATCAGTGCCGTGCCGATGATCGCGAGCGCCGCGCCACCCCAGGCGGATGCGCGCGGCATCTGCCGGCTCTTCAGCCAGACCATGGGCAGTATGACGATCGGGGTCATCGAGGACAGCGTCGAGACGATGCCGACATTGCCGATCGCCAGCGCGGCCATCAGCAGCGACATGCCGAGCGCCGTACCGAAGAAGGCGGCGGTGACGGCAAGTCCGAGGTCTCGCTTGGCGAAGGGCGCAGGATCCCGCCGAAGCGCCGGGAGGGCAAGGATCGCCCAGAAGACGATGACCGCGAAACCGGAGCGGACCGCCATGGCCGTGAAAGCCTCTACGCCGGAGGCCATGGCGGGCCGCGCGAGCGTGCTTCCGAGCGCCTGTCCCAGGGCGGTGATAACGCCGAGCGTGATGCCGATCAGCGAAGGCGTCTGTGTGGGCGGGGCAGGGGCTTCGATCGGCTCACCGTCGGCCAGCGGGATCATCGGCGGCGGGCGCCGGCGACGCACACCGATCGCGATGACGATGCCGACAAGGATCAGCACGACGCCGAGCCCCTGCAAGCCGTTAATCGTCTCGCCAAATGCCAGATAACCGAAGAGCAGCGCGAAGGGTGAGGCCAGCGAGAAGAGCAGGGCGGTTACCCGCGGTCCGGCCACATAGATGGCGGCAAAATAGGTGGTCGAGGCGACAACGATCCCGGCGAGGCTGGAACCGATCAGCGCCTCCACCTGCCACCAGCCGAGCGTCGACCAGCCGCCGACAATAGTGGCGGCCAGCGCGGTCAGAATGAAGGCAGACGTGAGCTGCCAGCGGGCCAGCCGCATCAGCGGCACGCGGCCATTCAGCTCGTTGATGAACATCGAGCTCAGGGCGATGCAGACAGCCGAGCCGATGGCCAGCGCTTCGGAGAGGAACACGGGATCTTACCTGATATTGATCGCCCGCTATCGCTCAGGTCTCATGCAAAGGCAAGATGGAGATCGCGTCTGATCGCAGTGCGCCCTGATGCTTCAACGGCTATCTCGCAGCAGGCCGCTCGCCAGTTGCTGGAACGCATCGACCACCTTGGCCAGCACATCCTGCGGGTCTTCAGCGGCAGCGATCCATAAAGCGGCGTTCAGGGCGGCACCGTTGATCAGCCTTGCCGCAGCCTCCGCGTCGACCGGCTTCACCGTGCCTTCCTCGATCAGCGCCGTGATTGTCTCGGTGGTGGTGCGCAGGCAGGCATTCTGGTTCGGCCACTGCGAAGGGTCACCGAGCACCGCGGGACCATCGAGCATGACGATCCGCTGGATTTCCGGCTCTATCGCCATCTCGATATAGGCGACACCCTCAGCAACGAAGACCTCCCACAGGCTTCCGCCCTTCGCCTTGGCGGCGGCACGCATGCGGGCAAGCATCTCGGCGTCGATCTGGTCGATCACCGCTTGCAACAGCCCCTTCTTGTCGCCGAAATTGTGATAGAGCGCGCCGCGCGTCAGGCCGGCCGCTGCGGTGAAATCATCCATGGAGGAGGCGGCATAGCCCTTTTCGGCAAAGGACTTACGCGCGGCCTGGATGAGCTTTGCCCGCGTTTCCTCCATCATTTCGGAACGCTTTCTGGCAACCATTATCGATCTCCTGCGTCACATACGAAGGGTATGTGTATTGACATACGCAACGTATGTTAACTATATATCCACATACGAAGCGTATATCAACATCGCTTCGAGACGTGAAGGGCAGGGCACCGCAAAGAAATGCCCTCCCGGTCAGACAGGAGCAGAAACATGACCAAACGTGACGTTGTATTCCCCGCCGGCCGTCAGGATCTCTACGAGACCAACCGCTATTCGGCAGCAATCCGCTCGGGCGACCTCTTGTTCGTTTCCGGGCAGGTCGGCAGCCGCGAGGACGGTACGCCGGAGCCGGACTTTGAAAAGCAGGTGATGTTGGCCTTCGATAATCTTGCCGCCGTGCTGAAGGCCGCCGGCGCCGATTTCAGCGACATCATCGACGTGACCTCGTTCCATACCGATCCCGAAAACCAGTTCGAGACGATCCAGGCCGTGCGCATGAAGGTGTTGGGCGAAAAGCCCTATACGAACTGGACTGCCATCGGGGTGAACTGGCTTGCCGGTTTTGATTTCGAGATCAAGGTCATCGCCCGCATCCCGCAGGCGGCATAATCCGCCGGGCCTGCAGAGAACCCGAAGCTGGCCGCTCTTGCGGCCAGCCTTCAAACTTCAGTTCAGTACCCGCAAACCTCAGGCCTGCTTATTGCGGCGACCGATTGCACGCGCAGCGATGACGCCACCGGCCAGCGCGATGACCACGGACATGGTCATGTTCTTCACGCCGTCATCCTTGACGATCGGGCGCACGGTCACCGTGCCGGGATCATTGCTCGGCTCGGCATAGACCGGTCCGCGAATGGTATAGAAAAGCTGGGCTGCCCCGAAGATGACGACGGCAGTGATAATCCCGCCGACGAGCGGGCTGATCTTCCTGGATTTTGCATTATTCAAAACGGTATTTCCTCATGCATGCTTATGACTTCAAAACCCGTGGTCCTCGGTAAGACCAGCAGGTAGAACCCAGTTAAAGGAACTATCGAAGTCCGGGCAACCGCATGTATGTGGGGCGACAAAAAAACCGCCTATAATCCGCCAATAACAAGGGGATAAAGAAACAGGCGCTCGTATCACGCGGCCGCGAGCTGGCGCAGCAATTGCTTCAGTTCGGTCGACTCCGGAAGCTCTTCGGGCGGCTCCGTTTTCATCAGCGCGCGATCGCCGAGTTCGAACTGATACCAGTTGAAAAGCCCGGCGGCGATAAACTGTGCCTGCTCGCTCTCAGGGCTGACGTCGTTTTCCTCGCACCATGCCTCGAGAAATTTCTGCAAGAGTTCGAGGTCATCCGAACCGAGCACCATGGTCGACGAAGTATTGTCCTGAAGCATTTCATCCTCACATGCAAAGCTTGCTCTCCCGTGACCCAGCATCCTGATGCCGTAGAAGGGAAGGCGGCGAGTGTCTCGCATGACATGACACCCATGGACTGCACAGGGAGCGCCCATATGCAATCGGCCTTGGGCCAATAACGCGAAACCTGCGAAATGGTTCAAATGCAAGCTAAATATGTGAAATAGGTCTTGAGCGGTAAGACGAAAGCCGCGGGTTACTTGGCGGCGGAGGGTCGACCACGCTTCTTCTGGACTACGGGCTCAGCGAGCTTTCTTGCCGCATCCTCTTCCTGCTGTGCGAGGCGCAGCGCACGCAGCTTTTCCGTCTTCTTGTCACGGGCAGAGACCTCTGCATCAAGAATTTCCCGCACGACAGAGTTGGTCTGCTCGGACTTGGCCTGCGCGGACATCTTGGCGGGCTTGAAGAACTGATCCTTGGTCGCTGTCATGCAGTGCTTCCTGCCCGTTCTCGTCCAAATATTGCGACTGCCGTACAGCGTTGGGGAGTGCAACAGCACATCACCCAAGCTGCATCTATCGGGGCATTAGCGACCGCGAGCGATCACTTTCTTCTTCGGTGCCGGCAGCAGTCCTTCGCGCTGTGCCTGCTTGCGAGCAAGCTTGCGCGAGCGTCGAATGGCCTCGGCCTTTTCGCGCGCACGCTTTTCGGACGGCTTCTCAAAAGCCTGGCGAGCCTTCATTTCACGGAAGACGCCTTCGCGCTGAAGCTTCTTCTTCAGGACGCGAAGCGCCTGTTCGACATTGTTGTCTCTGACTAGTACCTGCAAGAAATCTCCTGACGCGGCGAACCGCTTGCTCTTGGTTGGATGGTCGCGTGTATGAACGATAAGTTCGCCGAAGGAAAGCCGGCTACGTCACCAGATCGAGGTTTCGTACATTCCGAAAGTAGGCCATCGGCTGCTAAGGCAGACAATAACGCCTGGGCATGATCCTGTCACCGCCCGGTTGCAGGGGTGCCGACCGTGCGCCAATCCAGAAAAAACAAAAGGCCGGGAGATGAACCCCGACCTTCCATAGTCATCGCACAATACGCGCCAGTACCTCCGTGGTCGCGTCGCGCAATAACAAAATCAGGCAGCCTGAAGGTTGTCGGCCGAGCTCTTGCCCGAACGCTTGTCCTGGACGATCTCGTAGCTGATCTTCTGGCCGTCATTGAGGGTGCGCATGCCAGCGCGCTCAACGGCCGAAATGTGGACGAAAACGTCCTGGCCGCCGTTATCCGGCTGGATGAAACCAAAACCCTTGGTGCTGTTGAACCACTTTACGGTGCCCGTGTTCATAACGATTTCCTTTCAATCGCTGCAGTTACCGGACCAATGTCCGGCGGTAGATCGACGATGAGAGAAAATCAGTAAGCACCGAGAGGCGCGGACGAGTCACTAGCAAAGTTCGATAAAACCTAAAATAGCGAAGAATTGCGCCGAGACAAGGGCAGGTCGAGAATATTGAAAGGCCCGCGCGAGGCGGGCCTTTCAAGCATCGGATCTGATGACTGCAATGCTTACTCAGCCGCTTCCGCGTAATCTTCCAGCGGCGGGCAGGAGCAAATCAGATTGCGGTCGCCATAGACGTTGTCGACGCGGTTGACCGGCGACCAGTATTTGTCCACTCGGAACGCACCCGGCGGGTAGCAGGCCTGTTCGCGGCTGTAGGGACGATCCCATTCACCGACGAGGTCTTCCACCGTATGCGGCGCATTCTTCAGCGGGTTGTTGGTCTTGTCCATCCGGCCGTCCTCGATGGCGCGGGCCTCCTCGCGGATCGCCAGCATCGCCTCGCAGAAGCGGTCGAGCTCGGCCTTGGTTTCCGATTCCGTCGGCTCGACCATGAGAGTGCCGGCAACCGGCCAACTCATTGTCGGGGCGTGGAAACCGCAGTCGATCAGGCGCTTGGCCACATCGTCGACCGTGACGCCGGCAGAGGCGTTGAGCGGACGTGTGTCGATGATGCATTCATGCGCCACACGGCCGGCTTCCGACTTGTAGAGCACGTCGTAAGCGCCCTTCAGGCGGGCCGCGATGTAGTTGGCGTTGAATATCGCCACCTTTGTGGCCTGCGTCAGGCCTTCGCCGCCCATCATCAGGCAGTAGGACCAGGAGATCGGCAGGATCGACGGCGAACCGAACGGGGCAGCAGACACTGCACCTTCACGACCGTCCCACTGGGGATGACCGGGCAGGTGAGCGGCCAGATGCGCCTTGACGCCGATCGGGCCCATGCCGGGACCGCCGCCACCATGCGGGATGCAGAAGGTCTTGTGCAGGTTCAAGTGCGACACGTCCGAGCCAATGTCACCGGGGCGCGACAAGCCGACCATGGCATTCATGTTGGCGCCGTCGAGATAGACCTGGCCACCATGCTTGTGGGTGATGTCGCAGATCTCCTTCACCGTCTCCTCGAACACGCCGTGCGTGGAAGGGTAGGTGATCATGCAGCAGGAGAGGTTCGCCGCATGCTGTTCGGCCTTTGCGCGGAAATCGTCGAGGTCGATATCGCCGTTTTCACGCACCTTCACCACCACGACCTTCATGCCGACCATCTGGGCCGAGGCCGGGTTGGTGCCATGCGCGGAGGTCGGGATGAGGCAAACGTCGCGATGCGTGTCGCCATTGGCAATGTGGTAGTTGCGGATGGTGAGCAGGCCCGCATATTCCCCTTGAGCACCCGAATTCGGCTGCATGGAGAAAGCGTCGTAACCGGTGACCTGGCAGAGTTTCGCCGACAGGTCGTCGATCATTTCCTTGTAGCCCAGAGCCTGATCCTGCGGAACGAACGGATGGATATCCGAAAATTCCGGCCAGGTGATAGGCAGCATTTCCGCGGTGGCGTTGAGCTTCATCGTGCAGGAGCCGAGCGGGATCATCGCCCGGTCGAGCGCGAGGTCGCGGTCCGACAGACGGCGGATGTAGCGGGTCATCTCGCTTTCGGCGCGGTTCATGTGGAAGATCGGATGGGTCATGTAATCCGATTTTCTGAGAAGCGCGTTCGGCAGGCGATACTCGACCTCGAAGTCCGAGACCTTGAAGTCGCCGCCAAAAGCGCGCCAGACGGCTTCCAGCGTTGCCGGGCGGGTGCGCTCGTCGAGCGACATGCCGATCTTGGTCTCGCCGACCTTGCGCAGGTTGACGCCTTCCGCGACGGCTGCGCGCAGGACGAGGCCCTGCATATGGCCGACATCGACGGTGATCGTGTCGAAGAACGTGTCCGGCTCGATAGTGAAGCCGAGCTTTTCCAGGCCCTTGGCCATCAGCACGGCCTTCTTGTGCACGGCCTGGGCGATCGCCTTCAGGCCCTGGGGGCCGTGAAAGACGCCGTACATGGAGGCCATGACGGCGAGCAGGACCTGCGCGGTGCAGATGTTCGACGTCGCCTTTTCGCGGCGGATGTGCTGTTCGCGGGTCTGCAGCGACAGGCGATAGGCGCGGTTGCCGCGGGCATCGACCGAAACGCCGACCAGACGGCCGGGCATGGCGCGCTTATGCGCATCCTTGACGGCCATATAGGCGGCATGCGGGCCACCATACCCGACCGGAACGCCGAAGCGCTGCGAGGAACCGATGGCGATATCGGCACCCATTTCACCCGGGGATTTCAGAAGCGTCAGCGCCAGAAGGTCGGCGGCGACGGCCGCAACCGCACCAGTCTGGTGCAGGCGGGAGATCAGGCCGGTAAAGTCACGGACTTCGCCGTTGGTGCCCGGATACTGGAAGATCGCACCGAAGACGTCGACCGGATCGAGATCGGTCATCGGATCGCCGATGACGACAGTCCAGCCGAGCGGCGCAGCGCGGGTTTCGATCAACGCTATCGTCTGCGGATGGCAGGCCTTGTCGACGAAGAAGGCGGTCGCCTTGGTCTTCGCCTGACGCTGGCAGAGCGCCATGGCTTCGGCGGCGGCGGTCGCTTCGTCGAGCAGCGAGGCATTGGCAACATCGAGGCCGGTCAGATCGGAAATCATCGTCTGGAAGTTCAGGAGCGCCTCGAGGCGGCCCTGGCTGATTTCCGGCTGGTAGGGCGTGTAGGCCGTGTACCAGGCCGGGTTTTCCAGGATGTTGCGCTGGATGACCGGCGGCGTGACAGTGCCGTAATAGCCCTGGCCGATCAGCGAGGTCAGGACCTGGTTCTTGTTGGCCGTCTCGCGCAGCTTGTCGAGCGCTTCGCGTTCGGTCAATGCCGCACCCCAGGCCAGCGGGTTCTGCTGGCGGATGGAGGAGGGCACCGTGGCGTCGATCAGGGCATCGAGCGACTTGTAGCCGATGACCTTGAGCATGTCGGCCATCTCAGTCGGCGAGGGGCCGATATGACGCCGGTTGGCGAAGTCATACGGATTGTAGTCGGTAAAATGGAAGTCGGTGCTGTCGTTCATCCGATCAGGTCCTTGTAGGCTGCTTCGTCCATCAGGGCGTCAGCGTCGGCAACATTCTTCAGCTTCAGCTTGAAGAACCAGGCGGCGCCCTGCGGATCGGAATTGACGAGCGACGGGTCGTCGACGATTGCCTGATTGACCTCGGTCACTTCGCCGTCGAGCGGCGCATAGACGTCGGAGGCGGCCTTGACGCTCTCGACGGTCGCGGCATTGCCGTCCTTGGTAAGCTCAGAGCCGACTTCCGGCAGTTCGACAAAGACGAGGTCGCCGAGCTGCTCGGCGGCGTGCGCAGTGATGCCGACGGTGGCGACATCGCCTTCAAGCTTCAGCCATTCGTGTTCAGCGGTAAATTTCAGCATCTTGTTCTCTCCGGAGGGTTTTTAGCGTTTGTAGGTGGGCGTGATGAAGGGCAGGGCGGCGACGGTCATCGGCAGGTACTTGCCGCGCACCTCTGCATAAACAGTGGTGCCGGCGGCAGAATGGCTGACGGGCAGATAACCCATCGCAACCGGTCCTTCGACCGACGGGCCAAAGGTGCCGGAGGTGACTTCGCCGAGTTCCGTATTGCCCTCGGCATCCGCATAGAGTTTGGCGTGCGAACGCACCGGTGCCTTGCCTTCCGGCTTCAGGCCGACACGTCGGCGGGTGGTGCCGTTTGCCAGTTCACCGAGAATGCGCTCGGCGCCCGGAAAACCGCCCTCGCGATCACCGCCGGCCTTGCGCGCCTTCTGGATTGCCCATTCAAGCGAAGCCTCGATCGGCGAGGTCGTGGTGTCGATATCATTTCCGTAGAGACACAGGCCGGCTTCGAGGCGCAGGCTGTCGCGCGCGCCGAGACCGATCGCCTCGCAATCGGGATGGCCGAGCAGCGCCCTGGCGATTTCCTCTGCCTTGTCGGCGGGAATGGAGATCTCGAAACCGTCCTCGCCGGAATAGCCCGAGCGGGAGATGATGCAGGGCACGTCATGCAGCGGCACTGCGCGCACATCCATGAACTTCATGCCCGAAACGCCGGCCCAGAGTTCGGCCAGCACCGCCTGCGCGCGGGGACCTTGAAGCGCAACGAGAGCGCGATCGTCGAGAAGGGTGACGTCGCAATCCGGCATGTTCGCCTTCATATGGGCGACGTCCTGATCCTTGCAGGCGGCGTTAACGACGACCAGCAGATGGTCGCCGCGATTGGTGATCATCAGGTCGTCGAGGATGCCGCCGTTTTCGTCGGTGAAGAAGCCGTAGCGCTGGCGGCCTTCCTTCAGGCCGAGAATATCGACGGGGACGAGCTTTTCCAGTGCGAGTGCCGCGTCCTCGTAGGAACCGGACTTCGCCTTCACGATCACCTGGCCCATGTGGGAGACGTCGAACAGGCCTGCGGCGGTGCGGGTGTGAAGATGCTCCTTCATCACGCCGAGCGGATATTGCACCGGCATGTCATAGCCGGCGAAAGGCACCATTTTCGCGCCGAGCGAGAGATGCATTGCGTGCAGCGGGGTCGTGTGAAGAACCGATTGATCGTCCAAAAGACGCCTCCAGGTTTGGCGGGCCCGGATACCAGGTCGCACGCCGGCTCAATATCTGGCGCGTTTCCGCGCCGTTTCGAGCCCCTCTGTCCTTGTCGCCTGAGATTGTTATCCCTTCGGCGAGCCCCTTGCGGAAAGCTTCTCTCCAGAGTTCCTGCAGTCTTCCCGTGGTCCTTTTGCCTGAGAGTTTCCGGGGCGGTTGCTCCTTCGGCACCGCATCGAAGCGGCTTCTCCCAACGGGTCTGCGGCTCATTATCGTTGGAGCGGTCGCTTTGGCAAGGGCAGAATGTCGCGGCCAACATGATTTCCGTTGCAGAACGGCGGCGAGTTGTTCGGGTTCGGAGCTGGTACGCCTATCTCGGCGCCTTGGACTGGGCGCTCCGGCATCTCTCACCCGGTAAGGTGCAGATGGAGATGACCGTATGCCGGCCGATCGAGAGCGGTGAGGAAGCTTACGACCTGCTGGGTGACCGACGGCGACGACAAGCAATCCTGAAGCAACTGGGCGGTGCCGTGCTCCGGATCTGATCCCGGAAAGACGTTCCAGTCGAAGAGAGGATTTCAGTCTTCCAGATCGCGATAGGCGGCCTCGACCTGGCGGACAGGAATGTGCTGTTGCGGCTGCCGTCCCGCGGTCATCAGTTCGAGCCCGATCGTGACGGCCGGCACCATGGCGTCCAGCGCAAGGGGGTCACTTACGTTCTCGGCACGCTTGGCGTTCTTCTCCGCGTCCGCCTTGACATCCTGCACCTGGTCCTTCACCGAGATACGGCGCGGCGTGCGGAGCGCTTCGATATTCATCGCCGCCGTGTTGGCGGATATGGCTACTATCTGGGTCATCGGCTTCTCTACCTTCGATCTTACAGATTTAAGGTCGGCCTTCTTGTCCGGAATTTAAGCAAAACCGGCGCATTTTAACGAGATGGCGTTTTTCGCCGGATTATCAAGATTTCCCACACCAACGAGTTGAATAGATGATGAATATGCTGATCGTTGCTTTCGGCGGAGCGGTGGGATCGGTCTGCCGATACCTCGTTGGTGCATGGACGCTGCGCCGCTTCGGACCGGCTTTCCCATGGGGAACATTGACGGTGAACATCGTCGGCTGCTTCGCCATCGGCCTTCTCACGGAAGTCATCGCACGGCGGCTGAACGCTTCGCCGGAAATGCGTCTCCTGCTGGTGACAGGCTTTCTCGGCGGTTTCACGACGTTTTCGGCCTTCTCGCTGGATGCATTGGCATTGTTCGAGCGCGGGGCGGCCATGGAGGCCGGGCTCTATATTGCCGCCAGCATCATCATCTCACTGATTGCCGTTTTCGGCGGGCTGGCGCTCGGGCGGGCAATGCTCTAAAGACCGGCCATCACAGAGATATAAGAAAGAGCTTTGATGGCAGGCATCGAGCATATCGCCGTCGAGGCGGACGAGGCAGGCATGCGCCTCGACCGCTGGTTCAAGATCCATTACCCCGGTCTTGGCTTCGGCCCGCTGCAAAAACTTCTCCGGTCCGGACAGGTACGCGTCGATGGCGGCCGCGTGAAGACGGATACGCGCATCCAGCCTGGACAGATGGTGCGGGTGCCGCCGATCGATACCGACATCAAGAAGGGACCGATCGCCGGCAAGGATTTGAAGCATGGCGGTGACTACGAGCTTCTGCAGCGCATGGTCCTGCATGAGGACGACAAGGTGATCGTGCTCAACAAGCCCGCAGGCCTTGCCGTGCAGGGTGGTTCCGGCGTGACCCGCCATATCGACCAGATGCTCGAATCCTGGATCAACCAGAAGGGCGAGAAGCCGCGCCTCGTGCATCGCCTCGACCGCGATACGTCAGGCGTGCTCGTCATCGCCCGTACCCGCGGCGCGGCACAGAAGCTGACCGCCGCTTTCCGCGAACGCGATACCAAGAAGACCTACTGGTCGCTGGTCAAAGGCGTGCCGCGCAAGCGTGAGGACAAGCTTTCCTCATGGCTCGTCAAGGAGCAGACACCGGACGGTGACCGGATGCGGATCGCCAAGCATGGCGAGGAGGGGCAGATCACGCCATCTCCTATTACCGCGTGCTGGAAACCGCAGCCCAGGCGCTCGCATGGCTGGAGATGGAACCCTATACGGGCCGTACCCACCAGCTTCGCGTCCACGCACTCTCGATCGGTCATCCGATCATCGGCGATCCGAAATATTTCGACGATGACATCAACTGGCCGTTCCCGGGCGGCATCCAGAAGAAGCTGCATCTGCATGCCCGCCATATCGACATCCCGCATCCGTCGGGCGGTCGCCTGAAGGTGACGGCGCCGCTGCCGCCGCACATGGTGCAGAGCTGGAACCTTCTCGGTTTCGACATGGAAAACGGCGCAAGGGACGACGACGAATGAAGCTTGTTCTATTCGATTGCGACGGCACGTTGGTCGACAGCGCCGGCCTGATCCACGAGACCATGCGGCGCACCTTCGTCCATTTCGGCAAGCCTGAGCCGAGTTTCGAGGACACGAAGGCGATCATCGGCCTGACGCTCGACATCGCGATCGCTCGCATGCAGGGCAAGCAGCATGTCGATGACGAGGCGGTCGAGATGATGGCCTATTACAAATCGCTGTTTTCTGTGGTCCGCGCCGATCTCGATTATCGCGAACCGCTGTTCGACGGCATTCGCGAACTGATGGACACGCTTGAGGCGCGCGACGAGATCCTTCTCGGTGCCGTGACGGGCAAGTCTCGCCGCGGCCTGGATAGCGTCAAGCAGACCCACGGCTTCAAGTTCATCGCCTCGCGCACCGCCGACGACTGCCCGTCCAAGCCGCATCCGGCCATGGTGACGGAATGCTGCGACGAGACCGGCATGCAGGCGGCCGATACTCTTGTCATCGGAGACGCCGTCTACGATATGCAGATGGCAAAGGCGGCAGGCGCCACCGCGATCGGCGTCTCCTGGGGCTATGCCTCGGTCGAAGAGCTGAAAGCCGCCGGTGCCGACGTCATCGTTAATCATCCGAGCGAGATACTGGCCCATATCGGCTGAGGAATAAAAGCATGCGTGAACTGTTTCCCGATCCGTCCGAGGCGATGAGCCACCCCGACCCGACGCGCCGCGCGCAGATCCAGATGCAGAAGCCGCTGCCGAAGCGTTTCTACACCGAGGTCTCGGTCGTCGAGGGCGAAGAAGGTCAGGCCGTGCATCTCGATGGCCGCCCGGTGAAGACGCCGGCCAAGAATGCGCTTGCCGTGCCGACGTCGCGCCTTGCCGAACTGCTGCGTGACGAATGGGCGAACCAGGTCGAGGTGATCGATCCGCGCACCATGCCGATCACGCGGCTCATCAACACGGCAATCGACGGCGTCGCCACCGAGCCGCAGGCCGTGTTCGAGGACATCCTTCGCTTCTCTTCCAGCGACATGCTCTGCTATCGCGCGGAAAATCCGGAAAACCTCGTGCTCCGTCAGCAGCAACAATGGGACCCGATCCTCGATTGGGTTTCCGAGCAGCATGGCGCGCGCTTCGAACTGATCGAGGGCGTGATGCCGAAGGAGCAGCCGCGGGAGGCAACCGCAGCGTTCTCCTCGGCGCTCCGGAAATACGATACGCCGATCGAGCTTGCCGTTCTCCACACGGTGACAACACTGACCGGCTCGGCAATCCTGGCACTTGCCTTTGCCGATGGCCGTCTCGCCGCCGACGAGGTCTGGCAGCTCGCCCATCTGGACGAAGACTGGACGATCGAGCATTGGGGCACGGATGCCGAGGCCCAGCATCGACGCCAGCAGCGCCAGGATGAATTGCAGGCGGCGACCGCTGTTTTTCATGCCCTGAGGCCCGCCGCTTAAGCCTTCCCTAACCCTAAGACCGCAACATGCAGGCCCGTTGTTCCGGATGCCTGCATGTTGTTTTTCTCATCGCGTATCGCAGCAGTTTCGTTGGCCCTTGTCCTGCTGACGGGTTTCCGCATGCCCGAGAAAGAGGATGCGGCGGAGCGGATGCTCTATGACGTGCGTGGCGCCTTCGTCACCGCCCAGGCGGATGTGCCGCCGGAACTCATCGCCTGGACCGATAGTCTCGTTGATGCCTCCATCCAGGCAACCACGCGTTCCTTCATGCTCCCGCGCGCGATATTGACCGTGAAGATCGGCGAGGCAAAGCGCGTGCCGGCACTTCTCGGCACGCGCTATTCCGCAGCCGTTACCGTCAAGGCCATTTCGGTCGGGGCCGGGGAGCCTATCGCCGAGGGATCGTTCGACATGTCCGTCCTGCGCTTCGGCGAGGAGGGCGCCGACAGAGTGCTGGCGGGAAAGATCGCCGACCGGATCGCTTCGGAATTCCACCTCAAGGATCCGAGACGCAGCGCCGTGCTGACCGCACTTTCGGAAAATCAGCGACACTAGCCACGCTGATCGGTCGCGACAGACACCGCTATATCGCATATCAGCGATCGGTGCCATAAATGTGATTTCTGGCGAATCCAACTCAAGTTTATCGCTGGAGCGCATTGCAACCCGGGAGAGCTAAATGGGTTTCTTCGATCGTCTGGCCGCTTATAGGGACCAAGGTCTCGCGGCCCTGAGAATTATGACTGGCCTGCTGTTCATCGAGCATGGCACGATGAAGCTGTTCGCCTTTCCAGTGCCGCAGGGCGAGGGCGGAAGTCTACCGCCGCTTATCCTTTTTGCAGCTCTTCTGGAATTCGTCGGCGGCATCCTGATCACGATAGGTTTCCTGACACGTCCGGTGGCCTTCATCCTGTCGGGCCAGATGGCGGTTGCCTATTTCATGGCGCATGCGCCGCGCGGCTTCTGGCCGGCACCGAATGGCGGCGAGCCCGCCATCCTGTTCTGCTTCATCTTCCTCTACCTGGTTTTTGCAGGGGCGGGCGCCTTCTCGGTCGATAACCGCAGCAAGATCTGAAGCATTCCGAATGCCCGGCCGGCGGCCAATCCGCCGGCGGGTTCTCCGCGTCAGCGATCAGCCAAGCCGCTCGGCATGCCAGCGCAAATGATCGTCCATGAAGGTGGAGATGAAATAATAGGAATGGTCGTAGCGCTCGTGCATCCGAAGCGTCAGACCGATATCGGTGCCCTTCACCGCTTCTTCGAAAAGCCAGGGCCGCAGTCCGTTTTCTAGGAAACTGTCGGCCTTGCCCTGGTCGATGAGGAATTCGGGGAAGCGGGCGCCATCTTCCACCAGCGCACAGGCATCATACTGCCGCCACGCGGCCTGATCGGCGCCGAGATATTTTTCGAGCGCAGGCGCGGACCAGTCGGCCGTCGACGGTTCGACGATCGGGGCGAAGGCCGAGCAGCTCTTGAAGCGGTCGGGGTGTTTCAGCGCGATCGTCATGGCGCCGTGGCCGCCCATCGAATGGCCGAAAATGCCCTGGCGGCTCATGTCCACGCGGAACTGTTCGCCGACAAGCTTCGGCAGTTCCTCGGTGATGTAGGTATACATGTGGTAATTCTCGGCCCAGGGCTTTTCGGTCGCATCGAGATAGAACCCCGCGCCCTTGCCCATCTGCCAGTTGGTCAGTTCGTCCGGCACGTCATTGCCGCGCGGGCTCGTGTCGGGGCACACGATGATCAGGCCGAGCTCGGAGGCCATCCGGCGATACTCGCCCTTTTCCATGACATTGGCATGGGTGCAGGTGAGGCCGGACAGATACCAGAGGACCGGACGCGGTTCGCTGATCGCCTGCGGCGGCACGAAGACGGCGAAGGTCATCTCGCATTTGCAGGCATCCGAATCGTGGGCAAAGACGCCCTGCATGCCGCCGAATGCGGTGTTCTGGGAGAGGATCTTCATGGCGATCGGTCCTTTCGGGCTTGCGGCTTGATTGAGGTCAGGTCGCCAGCGAGACGACCGCATTGACTGCAGCGGCTACCAGTACCGTGTTGAAAAAGAAAGACACGACGGAATGCAGCAGGTTTATTCTACGCATATCGGTCGCGGTGATCCCGACATCCGATGTCTGCGCCGTCATGCCGATCACGTAGCCGAAATAAAGAAAGTCCCAGCCGCCCGGCCGGTCGGTGCCGGGAAAATCGAGCCCGCCGAGCGAGACACCATCATCCTTCTCACCGGGACGCCAGTAAAGATGCGCGTAATGGACAGAGAACATCATATGGATAGAGAACCATCCGAGGATCACAGCCGCAAAGCCGACCGCGACATCCAGCACGCCGCTCGTCTGTTTGTCGTTCAGGGCTTCGAACAGGGTCACCAGCGCCACAACCGCAGCCAATAGAGTGACGGCCAGGATGATCGGCGCGGGCTCGTCGGTATTCTGCCCGCTCGCCTCAAGTCGATCGGCGTCAAGATTAGGAATCCTGAGCGCCATGAGGCCCAGATAGACGACGAAGAAGAGGATAGCCGTCAGTGCTGCCGCGAGGTCCGGTACTAGCCAGAGCAAAAAGGGCAGGGCGATCACGGCTACGATTGCTGCCATGAAGAATGGCCCGTGGCGGTGATAGCGCCAGCCTGCCGTTCGATGTGAAGTCTTACCGCCGTGATCGTGTGTCGCCATCGACGGCCTCCCAACCGTGCGAAGTCCTATCCGCCTGATTTCGCCCGGCGGCAAAGCCGGTCCAGGGTTTCGAGGAAGGAAGACCGGTCCTTGGCCGAGAAGGCCGCATTGTAGCCCTTGCTTTCACCGGTCTCGCGCAGATGCTGGCCGAGATCGCGCATGGCCGTCGCCATGCCGATATTGGCCTGGTCGAAGACACGACCGGTCGGTCCGGTGACGAATGCACCTGCGGCCACGCAGCGCCCGGCAAGCGGCACGTCGGCAGTCACCACGATGTCGCCGGCGCCGGCACGCTCGGCAATCCAGTCGTCGGCCGCGTCGAAGGCGCCCGACACGATGACGTTCTTCACCATCGGATCACGCGAGGGGCGAAGGCCGGAATTGGCGACAAGCGTCACTTCGAGGCCGTGGCGCTCCGCGACCTTGAGGATTTCCGGCTTTACCGGGCAGGCATCGGCATCGACATAGATCAACGGTATTCGCCTTCTTGCGGTTTAGAGTTCACAGGAAGGCGAATTAGCACATCAAACCGTTGCCGTCGTCTGGTCGTCGACATTTGCGCCGGGGGCATTCTTCTTGATGGATTCGATCGCGGCCATGGCAGAGGCCTTGGCGGTATAGCCTTCGGACGAGAACATGCTCTGGCCGTTATTGGCCTTGAACCGGAACCGGAATTCGCCTGCCTTGTCCTTGTAGACTTCGAACTTATACATGCTCTTTTCCTTTCTTAGCTTCCCATTGGCGAAGATAGATCGAGCATGTCGAATGGCAAGCGAGCCGTTGGCCACATTCGCGGCCATCGGTTGATGTATCAGCCGGCCCGCCTCACCATGTCCACATGGGGAATGCCGTCTTCGAGATACTCTTCCGACGTTGGCTGGAAACCGAGCGAGCCGTAGAATTTCTGCAGATGCGCCTGGGCGGAGATCTCGATCTCTTCGCCCGGATAGATTTTTGCGCATTCGGCGATCGCCTCTCGCATCAATGCCTCGCCGAGACGCTTTCCGCGATGGTCCGGCGATACCGCCACGCGGCCAATGCGGGGAAGAACGTCGGGCGTCGGCCGCCAGAGGCGGGCGCAGGCCAGAAGATCGTCACCGTCGAGAAGCCGTAGATGCAGGCAATCGGGATCATTTCCGTCGAGTTCGGGATAGGCACAGATCTGCTCGACCACGAAGACGTCGACACGCATTTTCAGCATGGCATAGAGGTCGCGTGCGGAAAACTCGTCGAGCCTCCGCACATCGACCGTGTATTCCGTCGCCGGCGTTGAAGGGTCGATACTCAATAGACCACCACGCCGCGGATGCTTTCGCCCGAATGCATCAGCTCGAAACCCTTGTTGATGTCGTCGAGCGGCATGGTGTGGGTGATCATCGGGTCGATCTGGATCTTGCCTTCCATGTACCAGTCGACGATCTTCGGCACGTCGGTGCGGCCACGCGCGCCGCCGAAGGCCGTGCCCATCCAGTTGCGGCCGGTGACCAGCTGGAACGGACGCGTCGAGATCTCCTGGCCAGCGCCGGCGACCCCGATGATCACCGACTTGCCCCAGCCGCGATGGGAGCTTTCCAGCGCCTGGCGCATCACCTTGGTATTGCCGGTGCAGTCGAACGTGTAGTCGGCACCGCCGATCAGGTCGTTGCCGCGCTTCGTCATGTTGACGAGATAAGGCACGATGTCGTCGCCGACCTCCTTCGGATTGACGAAATGGGTCATGCCGAACTTTTCGCCCCAGGCTTTGCGGTCAGGATTGATGTCGACGCCGATGATCATGTCGGCGCCGGCCAGTCGAAGCCCCTGCAGCACGTTGAGGCCGATGCCGCCGAGGCCGAAGACGATCGCCGTCGAACCGATCTCGACCTTGGCCGTGTTGATGACGGCACCGATGCCGGTGGTTACACCGCAACCGATATAGCAGATCTTGTCGAAGGGTGCGTCCGGATTGACCTTGGCGACCGCGATCTCCGGCAGCACCGTGTAGTTGGCGAAGGTCGAGCAGCCCATGTAATGGTGGATCTTGTCCTTGCCGATCGAAAACCGGCTCGTGCCATCAGGCATGACTCCTGGCCCTGGGTCGCACGGATGGAGGTGCAGAGATTGGTCTTGCGCGAGGTGCAGGAATAGCATTCGCGGCATTCCGGCGTGTAGAGCGGGATGACGTGGTCGCCCTTCTTCACCGAGGTGACGCCCGGGCCGACATCGACGACGATGCCTGCCCCCTCATGGCCGAGGATGGCCGGAAAGAGGCCTTCCGGATCGGCACCCGACAGCGTGAAGTCGTCGGTGTGGCAGATGCCGGTCGCCTTGACCTCGATCAGCACCTCGCCGGCACGCGGGCCGTCAAGCTGGACCGTCATCACTTCCAAGGGCTTGCCTGCCTGTACGGCGACTGCGGCGCGGACATCCATCGTGTCTCTCCATTATCAATCAATTAGAATCTGCGCGGACTTTTGCACGGTCCGGCGGATCAGCTCAAGCCGGAACCGGACGTGTTATGCCGCAAAAAGACGTCAGCCGATCACGCTTCGATCAGCGGCACATGCGGAGCAGCCTCGCGCGGCATGCGCCCATCGAGGCGGGGGTCATCGCAGACCTCGACCATGAAGGCATAGGGCCTGAAGCCGGAGCGCTGATAGAAGGCGAGGGCGGCGGGGTGGTCAAAATTGCAGGTATGAACCCAGAAGCGGGCGATCGGCCTCGACCACGCGTGTTCGATCGCAGCGTTCATCAGCACGCGGCCGGAGCCCTGGCCGATCGCTTCCGCGACGATACCGAAGAAGGCGATCTCGCACTCTCCTCTTCGCGAAAATCGAGTTCGAGAAGTCCGAGACGACGCGCGCCGTCAGTCAGCACATAAACTTCGACCAACGGGTCCCCAATGATCGCCCGCAACTCCTCGTCCGGCATGATGAGGCGGGACACCCAAAGCCACTCCTCGCCGACGCGCCGGTAGAGATCGCGATAATCGTCCAGCGATGGCTCGGCCCAGCGCTCGACCCTCAGCCCGGTTTCCGGCGGCTGCGGACGCGCCGGGGGCGGCCATGCATTTCAAGGCAGGTGACCATGTTGGCGAGCTTGCCCGCAGGGATCGGGGAATAGCCGAAGGGAAGCGTGGGATTCGAGGTTTTCATGCAGCCTTTGGACCGCGTCACGCGGATGATGTCAATCGATCCGACGAAAGGTTCCTGTCCGCGAAAATAGCTTACTCAGACGAATTGCGGATGGTGCGACGGCGCAGGCTCGGGCATACGGAACCAGGGGCGTCGGCGCAACCTCGCCGCTCCCCGCCCTCCGGTGACATGTTCCATGACGTCTGCCCAGCCGGGATGGTTGTCGCGGCCTTCCACAAGACCGTTGATCATCTGCAGGATCGAGGCCTCCAGTGGAGACAGCGACAGGCGCCCGTCGTCAACGGCACCTCTCAGAATCCGCCAGACATAGGCGATGTCATGGCCTGCAATGCCGTCGCGATAAGGACGACCATTGCGATAGGCGCTGACCGGCGTGTCACAGAGCGCAAGGCGCAATTGATCCAGCGCGAAGGCGGACAGTATTTCAGGACAGGAAACGGCACGCTCCATGGCGTGCAGCAGGAATTCGAGATGCAGCGGATCCTCGATCGCACCGTCAAGCGCCAGTGTCTGGATCAGCCATGCGGATTTCAGCGCATCGATGCTGCCATGCGGGGAGATGCCATCGACAATGAAGTCGCTCAGGGTCTCGATGAAATAGACAGGCCACTCCTCGCAGCGCTCCGGGCACATCTCGTTGAGCGCCAGCATCAGCAGGGCGTCGTCATAGGTCGTCACCCCCTCCGCAAATGTGTATTTGCGCAGGATCAGGAAATCATGCCTGTCGATGCGGCCCTTTCCGGCGATGACGCATGCCGGAAAAGAAAAGCGGATACCGCCCATCTGTCTCTCCGTTTCATCATGAAACTGGATATGGGCCATAAGGGGCAGAAGTTGAGGGCAAGCAAAGGAGCGCGGTTAACGCCTCCTAGCCAACCGGCGGTTCGGCTGCCAGCTGTTTCACCCTGGCACGCTCGCGCCAGATGATGAACAGGCCGGATGCGACGATGATGGCTATGCCGAGCCATTTCGACAGGGTTGGAAAATCGGCAAACAGAAGATAGCCCAGCACCGTCGCCGAGATGATCTCGAAATACTGGAAGGGTGCGAGCAGCGACAACGGCGCCATGCGGAAGGCGCGCACGACCAGAAGATGGACGTAGCCGGATATGCTGCCGAGGATGACAAGGAGCAGCAGGCCCATGGACGACGAGGGCAGGGAGGCTTCGAACTCGACCGGATAGACGAAATGGCCGAGCAGCAGTCCCACCGTCATGAACAGCGTGCCGCCGACACCGGCGACGAACTGCATGGTGAGCGGCAGATCGGCGTCGCCGATCGCACGATTGAGGAAGAGGTAGAGCGTGTAGAGAAAGGCGCAGACGACGGGCAGAAGTGCCGTCCAGCCGAAGATCGCATAGCTCGGCTGGATGACAATCATCGCGCCGCCGAAGCCGATGACGATTGCGAGCCACCTTCGCCAGCCGACTTTTTCGCCGAGGAACAGCGCCGACATCATTGTCAGCATGAAGGGTTCGACGAAATAGATGGCGAAGACATCCGCCAGCGGCATGTATTTGACCGCCATGAAGAACATCAGGCTTGCCGCCGCATGCAGCGCGCCGCGCAGGAGGTTCATGAAGGGCCGCTTGCCGCCGCGCAATGCGCCCGGCACGAAGAAGGCGATGGGAAGAAGCGCCAGGAACTGGAAGAAGAATCGATAGAAGGTCACCTGGCCGGGCGACATGGTCTCGAAGGTCGCCATGTATTTGGCGATCGCGTCCATCATCGGCAGCACGACCATGCAGCCGGCCATGATCGCCATGCCCTTGATCGGGTTCTGCGGGGAAGAATCGGGCATCGGCGTCACTCTTTGAGGCTCGATTCCTTCAATCACAGGCGACCGACCGGTTCAAGCCGAGCGGCAACAGGAACCGTCAAGCAAGCCTCGCACAGGGCCAGTGGCATATTCTCGACTGTACACGCCCCGGTTTTGCGCCGACAGTTTCCCTATTGATTCGAGGGGATTTCGATGACGTTCATCTTGCCGCTAGCACGGTCTCTGACCATGGCCCTGGGGATTGCCCTTTGCCAATCCCCATTCGCCACGGCCGGAGAGATCGTCGACGAGGTTCGTTTTGGGGCCGGCGGCGTCATCGAGGGAGACGGCTCGAAGGACAAGGGGGCGGTCGGATCGCTGGAACTTTATTTCGCACCGTTCGGATCGTCTGAGACGGGACTGGCAGGCGTTCTCACGCAGCCCCGCATCGAACTCGGCGTCTCTGGCGGCGCTGACGCGACCGATCAGGTCTATGCCGGGCTGAACTGGCATCTGCCGTTGGGCGAAACGTTCTTTGCCGAAGCGGGGTTCGGCGGCACGGTCCATAACGGCAATCTCGACGGCGGCGACGGCCCGCGCCTCGGCTGCCGGCTGCTGTTCCGCGAGCAGGTGGCGCTCGGCATGCACATCACCGACAGGGTCAATCTGGTCGCGAGCGCCGACCATTCCTCCCATGCCAATATCTGCGACGGACCGAATGACGGTCTCACCCATGCCGGACTGGCGCTCGGCGTGAAATTCTAAATCTCATCCATACGCCCGCGCGCCTCTGGTGCGGCGATACCACCGCACCTATCTGCCTGTCGGAACACAGGAGATCATGGTGTCGGAATTCATCAGCTATCTATTCGCCATCTTTGTTGTCACGCCGCTTCAGGCCGAGATGACGCAGCGCCTTCAAGGCGTCCCATCGCAGGAGCTGATCGAGGCGGGCAGGGCCTGCATCTCCGTCGAGGGACCGCAGCTTCTGCGCTATGCACAGGACAATTGGGGCTGGGCGCTGGCCAACGGCCTTGGCGTCAGTGCCGGTCTGGTGGACCCCATCACGCTTTTGCCGCAGGGCAACGACAATTGCCGTCTCGTCATCCAGTCGCTGGCTGTGGAAGGATCGCGCAACGCCTGATGTCACGGCGGGCGCACCGCCAGATACATCCTGGCAATCGACATGAAGAAAAGATCGCAACCGACTAGTAGAAAAGAAAAACCCGGCCGAAGCCGGGTTTATTTGGTGCGGTCGAGAAGACTCGAACTTCCACGGGTTGCCCCACAGCGACCTCAACGCTGCGCGTCTACCAATTCCGCCACGACCGCATCGTGGTAGAGCCGATTTGCGTCGGCGAGGGAGCATCTAGCAAAAGGATTTGGGCTGCACAAGTGTGCCGTGACAGTTTTTTGAAGGATAAAAACAGGAACCCACAGCCCCTATATAAAACCAGTCGACAAAGCGCCGGAAAAGCGGGCGTCTTGCCAAGCACCGATCTTGTTGCCAGAAGGCTATCATGCTGACCAGAACCGATCTCGACCACCTTATGCTGCCCGCTTCGGGCTCCCCGCCCGTGCGCTGGCGCATTACGGACTGTCCCGTGCCCTATGAAGAGGCCATGGCAGTGATGGAGCAGGAAGTGGCCGATATTGCCGACGGCCGCGCCGACGAACTCGTCTGGCTGCTCGAACACCCGCCGCTTTATACCGCCGGAACGAGCGCCGATGCGTCCGACCTGATCGAGCCGAACCGATTCCCCGTCTACGCGACGGGGCGCGGTGGCGAATATACCTATCACGGTCCCGGCCAGCGCGTGGCCTATGTTATGCTGGACTTGAAGCGCAGAAGACAGGACGTGCGCGCCTATGTGGCAGCGTTGGAAGAACTCGTCATTCGCACCCTGGACCTGATGAATGTCCGCGGCGAACGGCGCGAGGACCGCGTCGGCGTTTGGGTTCAGCGGCCGGAAAAGCCGCGTCTCTTCGACGGCAGCATGTCGGAGGACAAGATCGCCGCACTCGGCATCCGCCTGCGCCGCTGGGTGAGCTTTCACGGCCTGTCGATCAATGTCGATCCGGATCTCACGCATTTCTCCGGCATCGTACCCTGCGGAATCAGCAATTACGGCGTCACCAGCCTTGTCGATCTCGGCATGCTGGTGATGATGCAGGATGTCGACGTGCGGCTGCGACAGGCATTCGAGGACATTTTCGGACCGACCGTCGTCGAAAAGGCGTGACAATGGTGGATGTGAAGATCAAGGCACGGCCGATTGGCGCGACCGCCGAGTTAAAGCGAAATGGTCACCCGACGGTGACAAGCCGTACCGGCGGTCAGGCGACTGTCGTCACAGGCGCTTCGGAAGAGGGCTTCAATCCGCTCGACCTGATGTTCGCGTCGCTCTCCGCTTGTCTGGCGCTCAGCGCCCGGATAGCCGCCAGCAAACTCGGCATTCTCGACCGATCTCGAAAGCGTCACTGCTGAAGTCACGGGGCAGAAATCCGCTGAGGAGCCATATCGGATCGAGCGTTTCTCCGTGTGGATAAAGATCAAAGGCGACTTCAGCGAAGCAGAGCGTTTCAAGATCGTCGAGATGGCGGAAGAGATCTGCACCGTCAGCAACACGCTGCACACACCGCCGACCATCTCGATCGAAGTCGACTAATTCACTGCCGGATCAGTCCTCGTCGGGGATCCGGCTGTCCACGCCGACAAGGCGCAGGTGATTGGCGATCTTGCGCACACCTTTCACTGCCTGAACGTGGCGAATGATCTGCTGAGCCGTCGGCGCATCATCCACTTCGCCCTCGATCGTCACGATGCCGCGCTCGACATGCACGTCGATCAGGTCCATGTCGATCACGCCAAGCGCATCGATCGCGTCGGTGACGCGTTCTTCGAGATCGTCAGCGTCCTCCAGCCCAACCGTTCCGGGGCGAAGACTGTCCTTCAACGGCTCTTCCAGTCCGTCAGCACCTGCACCGTCGATCATGAAGCCGGGATTGCGGTCCTTTTCGGCATTGGCGCCGGACGTGCCATAGGCGGCATTATCCACCGGGCCGGAACCCGCGCCGGGCTGGTCCGCGTAGGGCCAGCCCTCATCGATGTTACGGTCGTCGAAATCGCGAAAATCCTCTTCGCGCGAGGTGTCGTCGATGCTCTTCTTCAGTGGCATGGAGGCCTCCTTGCCTTTATCCATAAGGGCTGTAGTTCGGACGCGCGGAATCTGCGACGGTCAAGCCATCGCGGCCACTTGTCGGTGCAGCTCAGTTCGGCTTGCCGGTCAGGGTCAGGTGGTTTTCCACGTCATGCACCCCGTCCACTGTCTCCGCGGCCAGGATGATCTTGCGCGCCGAAATGATTGTGTCGACCGAACCTTCCAGAACCACCGTTGTTCCGTCGAGCCTTGCATCGACCGCCGATACGTCGACGTCCGGCAGCGACGACAGGCGGGCTGCGACTTCACTACCAAGGTCATTGCCATCAATCTTGGATGTTTCCGTCATGGTCTTGCTCCTCTCGTAACCATGTCGCGACAACGCACGAACCGGGCAGGGTTCTACCCGAGAGCTATTTTTCCTTCTGCCATTTGCGCACCAGCCGTTCCCGCTTCACCCGGGACAGCCGACGAAGCCAGAATATGCCGTCCAGCTGGTCGATCTCGTGCTGGATGCACACGGCGTGAAAATCCTGCGCATCCGCCTCGATGACCTTGCCGGCAAGATCCTGGTACCTCACCCGAACCTGCTTCGGGCGCTCGACCTCGTCGGTCGCGCCCGGCATGGAGACGCTGCCTTCCATGTGGCGGATGGTCGCGTCACTGGCGCTCAAGATCTCCGGATTGATGTAATAGAGCGGTCCCTGTTCCGGTGAGAGTTCCAGCACGAAGAGGCGTTGGAAGACGCCGATATGGGCAGCCGTGATGCCGACGCCCGGGGCCGCGCGCATCGTGTCCAGCAGGTCCGCAGCAAGCGCTGCAAGCTCGTCGCTGAATTCGGTGACCGGTTGGCAGATCGTCGACAAGCCGGGATCGGGATATTTCAGGATGGGACGGACGGCCATGGGCTCTCGCTTTCTGCGGCATGATTTCAGCCGCGTCTCAACCTCTGCTGATCATCAGCAAAGGACAGGTCGCGGCGGTCGATAGGATTGCTTCAGTCTTTCATGCTATCTGATTGTTGGCTATATGCTTTCCGTTGCCATTCGGCGACCGGCAGCATGCGAGGCGAGGGCGGTTGATGAGCGATATCCAGGACGACACCCTCATCCGCAACAAGGCCGGCGATGACGGCCACGACATCTATTCCGAA
This sequence comes from Terrirhizobium terrae, assembly GCF_030323265.1. Taxonomy (GTDB): domain Bacteria; phylum Pseudomonadota; class Alphaproteobacteria; order Rhizobiales; family Rhizobiaceae; genus Neorhizobium. The sequence continues at coordinate 3,575,298 of NZ_CP104992.1, read as the reverse complement.
GACGGTTCGATCAAGTCGGATTTCCTGCTGCGCGTCGGCGCAGCGGTTGCCGATCGCGACGTTCTCTTCCTGCGCCAGCATGTTGCCAAGCTGCATGAATCCGAACTCGGCGACCTTCTCGAATCGATCCTGCCGGAACAGCGTCAGGCGCTGGTGCGGCTGCTCGGCAAGGATTTCGACCTTACCGCACTGACCGAGGTCGACGAGGCGATCCGCCTCGAGATCGTCGAGCAGATGCCGAATTCGCAGATCGCCGCGGCGATCGGCGATCTCGATCTCGGACGACGCGGTCTACATTCTTGAAGACCTCGATAAGCAGGACCAGGAAGAGATCCTTGCGCAGCTGCCGTTTACCGAACGGGTGAGGCTCAGGCGCGCGCTCGACTATCCCGAAAGCTCGGCCGGTCGCCGCATGCAGACGGAATTCGTCGCCGTACCGCCATTCTGGACGGTCGGGCAGACGATCGACTACCTGCGCGACGAGGAAAACCTGCCGGAAAGCTTTTCGCAGATCTTCGTCATCGACCCGACCTTCCGGCTGCTCGGCGTCATCGATCTCGACCGCATCCTGCGCGCCAAGCGCGTGATCCGCATCGAGACGATTATGCGGGAGACCAATCACCCGATCCCGGCCGATATGGACCAGGAAGAGGCGGCGCAGATCTTCGAGCAGTATGACTTGCTCTCCGCCGCCGTCGTCGACGACAACGACCGGCTCGTCGGCGTTCTCACAATCGACGACGTCGTCGACGTCATCCAGGAAGAGGCGGAAGAAGACCTTCGCCGCCTTTCCGGCGTCGGTGACGAAGAACTTTCCGACTCGGTCAAGGACACGTCGCGCTCCCGCGTGCCCTGGCTGATGGTGAACCTCGTCACCGCCTTCCTCTCGGCCTCGGTGATCAGTCTGTTCGAGGCGACGATCGAGGAAATCGTGGCGCTTGCCATCCTTATGCCGATCGTGGCGGGCATGGGCGGCAATGCCGGCTCGCAGACGATGACCGTGACGGTGCGGGCGCTCGCGACCCGCGACCTCGACATCCACAATGCCTGGCGCGTCGTGCGCCGCGAGGCGGGCGTCGGCATCATCAACGGCGCGCTGTTCGGCACGCTGGTCGGATCCGTCGCCGGCTGGTGGTTCGGCGATATCCAGCTTGGCATGGTCATCGCATCGGCCATGATCATCAACATGATCGCAGCCTCCATGGCCGGCATGATGATCCCAATGCTGCTCGACAAGGCAGGGACCGACCCGGCTGTGTCATCGGCGGTCTTCGTCACGGCCATCACCGACATGACCGGCTTCGTCAGCTTTCTCGGCCTGGCCACGATCTGGCTGCTGCACTGATCGGAAAGACCGGCACCAATATGTCTCCTGTGCGTCATTTGACTGTTACGTAAAAGTCAATTATTTTCCGCTGATCGCAGCAGGGATTTGACGTGGATAAATATTACAGCATCACCGAGCTTACCCGGGAATTCGGCGTCTCGACCCGGACCCTGCGTTTCTACGAGGATGAAGGCCTGCTGCAGCCGGAACGCCGTGGCCGCACTCGCCTGTTCCGCGCTGCCGATCGCCGGCTCCTGCTCGAAATCCTGCGCGGCCGACGCATCGGCTTCACTATCGCCGAAATCCGCGAGATCATCCAGGTCTACAAGGAGCCGCCGGGCGAACTCGGCCAGCTCAAGCTTTTGATGAAGCGTGTCGACGAAAAACGCGACGAGCTGCGCCAGAAGCGCAAGGATATCGACGAGACACTGGTCGAGCTCGACAATGTCGAGGAAGCCTGCCTGACGCGCCTCGCCGAAATCGGCGTCGGCACCTGATTCTCAGCCACTCGTCGCCTCAATAGGGTTCACTGGGCCGGAATTGCCGCCGAGCATTCCTGCGCGATGATCTGGATACGGTTATCCTGGGCACTGATCTCGCCGCCCTGCAGCGGTGTCATCAACTGCTGGCCGATCAGCGCATCGGCGGTACAGCCGCAGAACTGCCGGCATGTCGCTTCGTCCGCTTCCTTCACGCAGCTCATCTGGCAGCTAGACATATAGTTCACCCGCGGATCGACCGCAGGCGGCGGCGAGACCAGCGAAAACAGATAGACGAGGCCGATCAGGACCGGCTGGTGCACGAGATAGACGACCAGGCTGTGCCGGCCCGCCTTGGCCAGCAGCGTATCGCGGCGCTGGACATCGGCAAGCCTGAAGTTCCAGCCACGCGCGATGGCGATCCGGGCGATTGCGACACCGGCGAGCAGCGCCGCCAGCCACGGAAACAGCGGCACATAGTCGTTGGAACGCGGCGGCAGTTCGGCAAAGCCGATCCAGCTCAGCCAGCGCGTATCGAAGGCAGGCGAATGAAGGAAACCGGGCATTACGCTCGCGTCGGCAATCATCGCCACCACGATCACAAGCGGCACGATGATACCGATCGCCAACGGCAGCTGAAGGAAGAGCACGCCTATGACGCTCGATACCGCGATATTGTGCAGAATGCCGAAATAGATCCATTCATGCGGGAAAGCGATATAGGTCGCGATACTGATCGCGGCGGCCGCCCCGGCGACGATGGCGAATCGCTTCCAGAATGAAGTCCAGCGAATGCCCCGGCCATGGGCCAGAACGAGGCTGACGCCGGCGAGAAACAGGAAGGAACTGGCGATCGAGCGGGCATAGATGCGGAAGAAGCCCTGCGTCGCCGTGCCCGGATCGAGATAGCCGAAGAATTCCAGATCCCATGTCAGGTGATAGGTCGCCATTGCGATGAGCGCGATGCCCCGCAATGTGTCGATGAGAAGGATACGGGGCGATTTCGGCGCTGTGGCCTGGCTGTCTGCTGGAATGCTCAATTGAATACCCTGGGATTACCTTGGAGGTTCTCGGGACCGCTATGGCTGCTTGTTGGCTTCCATGATCGCCAGCCGCGCCTCGGAAAAATACTGGCGGCGGGTCAGGACCACGATGATGAAGATCGTCATGCCCATGAACATATAGGGCCCGACGAACCAGCCCAGATAGCCGACCGACAGGAACAGTGCTCTGAGACCGGAATTGAAATGGCTGGCGGCGATCGCATTCATCCGCACCACCTGGTCGGCGGCGGCCTCGGCCGCTGCCCGATCCGCATTGGTATCGTGCATCATCGGCAGCGCGCCGAACAGGATGGTGCAGTAGTTGAACAGCCGGTAGGACCAGCCGAACTTGAAAAAGGCGTAGCCGAACAGGAAGGTCAGCCCGACAACCTTGAGCTCAAAGGCGGTGCGGCCGGCATAGGCGACGAAGGCGAGGTCACGGAAGACCGCCTCGACCTGGTCCGTCGCACCGAGCAGCGCGAAGCAGCCGCCGATGGCGAAAATCGAGGTGGAGGCGAAGAATGCGGTGCCGTTCTGCAGGCCGGCAAGGATCTGCGTGTCGATCATCTTCAGGTCGCGACGCAGCGAATTGTAGATCCAGTGCTTGCGCCGTTCCGCCATGGCCCGATTGAGGCTCAGCCGTGGAAAGAATCTCGCGCCGGAGCCGGCTGTCAGCCAGGAATAGGTTACCCAGGCAAGCACGAAGACTGCAAAGGCAACATAGTCGGCAACGGTCATATGTCCTCCACCAGATTCGACAGGCCCTGCCGTCTTGCGCGGTTTCCGCTTTGACGGCAAGGGGCAAGACAAGAGCTAGGCGCAGCCCGCAGCCCGGCAACCGCCGTCGAAGGAATTCCGCTCTTGAATATCCATAAGCCTCGGCGCATAGGCTAGCGTCGCGTCATGTCGTTGGCATCAAAACCCGTGTCGGCCCGCCACCATGACGCCACGCTCACTTGGCATAGGCTAAGACAATCAGTCGGCATTCTGGACACGCGCCCCCATGTTTCTTTCCGTCTTCGACGTCTTCAAGATCGGCATCGGTCCGTCCAGCTCCCACACGATGGGGCCTATGTCGGCGGCAAACCGCTTTCTCGACCTTATCCTCTCCGACGAATGGCCGCGCCCGTCCGGCACTCATGTCGCCGCGCTGCAGGCGTCGCTGCACGGCTCGCTCGCCTTTACCGGGATCGGTCACGGCACGGGCAGGGCGGTCATCCTCGGCCTGATGGGTGAGGCGCCGAATAGCGTTGACCCCGACCGCATGGATGAGATCATCGACGAGGTGGAGCGCACCGGTTGCGTTACGCCTCCCGGCCACCCATCCTACTTCTTCCAACCGAAGACCGACCTGATCTTCGATAAAAAGCAGCCGCTGCCAGGCCATGCCAACGGCATGAGTTTTTCCGCGCTCGACCGTGACGGCCGCCTGCTGCTCAAGCGCGTCTACTATTCCATCGGCGGCGGTTTCGTCGTCACCGATACCGAGCTTGCCGCGATGCGCGCAGCCAAGGATGCCGGCTCCGGCGAACGCGTGCCTTATCCGTTTGCCAGCGCGAAGCAGATGCTCGACATGTCCCATGGCGCCGGCCTCAGCATTTCGCAGATGAAGCGCGCCAACGAACTGACCCGGATGAGCGAGCAGAAGCTCGAAGACGGGCTTGATTCGATCTGGGGCGCGATGAGCGGCTGTATCGACCGCGGCCTCAAGGTCGACGGTATCATGCCCGGCGGGCTGAAGGTCAAGCGCCGGGCGCGCGCGATCCACGACCGGCTGAACGAGGAATGGCGCAGCAACCGCCACAACCCGCTCCTCGCCAATGACTGGCTCAGCGTCTACGCCATGGCCGTCAACGAGGAGAATGCCGGTGGCGGACGGGTCGTCACCGCGCCGACCAACGGTGCAGCGGGCGTCATCCCGGCGACGCTCAAATATTTCCTGCATTTCCACGAGGACGCGACGCGGGAGGACATCCACGACTTCCTGCTGACGGCAGCCGCCGTCGGCGGCATCATCAAGCATAATGCTTCGATTTCCGGCGCCGAAGTGGGCTGTCAGGGCGAGGTGGGTTCGGCGGCCGCGATGGCGGCTGCGGGCCTTGCCGCTGTCATGGGCGGTTCGCCGGAGCAGATCGAGAACGCGGCTGAAATCGCGCTCGAACACCATCTCGGCATGACCTGCGATCCTATCGCCGGTCTCGTCCAGGTTCCCTGCATCGAGCGCAATGCGCTCGGCGCGGTCAAGGCGGTGACGGCCGCCTCGCTCGCCATCAAGGGCGACGGTACCCATTTCGTGCCGCTCGACGCCTGTATCGAGACCATGCGCCAGACCGGAAACGACATGAGCGAGAAATACAAGGAAACCTCGACCGGCGGTCTTGCCGTCAATGTCGTGGAGTGCTGATCGGCCTCGTCACTGTGGACAGGCCGACCATTGGCACTTGACGCATCGGGCCTGCGGGTCTTCAAGCAAAGCCATGGCTCTTCATCTGATCAAGCTCTGCGTCGGCGCGGACAGCATCCAGGATCTGCGGGACTGGGTGGCCGAACGGTCTCTCACCGCAATGGCCGCCGGGCTGGAACCGCACAGCATCCATACGACCCGCATGGTGCCGAAGCGCGTCGACGAACTGCTCGATAACGGCTCGCTCTACTGGGTCATCAAGGGGCAGGTCGCAGCAAGGCAGAAGCTTCTGGATATCCGCACCTTCACCGGCGGCGACGGCATCCAGCGCTGCGAGCTGGTGCTCGGGCCCGAAGTGATCGAGACCGCTTCGCAACCGAAGCGGCCGTTCCAGGGCTGGCGCTATCTGAAGGACGAGGAAGTGCCGCGCGATCTCGGGGCACTTGGCGAGGATGTCGCGGCGCTGCCCGAAGACCTGCGCCGCGAACTAGCCGATCTCGGCCTCCTCTAAATCCTATTCGACTCAGTCTGCCTTCGGCAGTGCCATCCGCACCGGCGCACGGCCGGAATGGGCGGCGACGTGAAGGTGGATACCGGCCACCGGCTGTCCCTGACGCCAGGCGCGCGCGCCGTGGCTGAGCAGCATGGACACGAGGTCCTTGGTCTTTTCCTTCGACCGGTTGAGGCCGAGGCCGGCAAGCCGCATGGCTGCCTCGTGGAGCGGGTTGAGCGCTACGCCCCGTGCCCGCGACATCTGCACCATTCCGAAATCGATGCTGTTTTCATTCATTCCCATCGGAAACCCCGTTTACACATTACAAACTCGAGATTTCTCCGGGCCGTCGCCGGCCCGGCGGTGAGACAGGCGGGCTTGTCGCCCGCTGCCGTTACTGCATGGAAGCCCAGCAGCCTACGCCCTTCTTCTTCAAAGCATTGCAGGCATTGACCGCGTCCTTCTGGTCGTCGAAACCGCCGAACCGGGCGCGGTAGATCTGCTGGCCGCCATTGGAGAAGGCGACCGTGAAAGGTTTGGCGGTACGCAATACCTTGCCGCCTTTATCCTGCGCACTCTGCAGGAGTTCGTTGGCCATCTTCTCGTTCGGAGAGACGCCGATCTGAATGACCCAGCCGGACATGGCCACGGACTTGGTAGCCGTGCGGGTCGAAGCCGTGGTGACTTCATCAACAGAAGCCTCGGGCAGATCACGCTTCAGGGAAGCCTGCTCGCGCTTCGGCATGTATTCGGGAGCCGGCGAAGGGATCGCTGCGGGCGGAGACATCGCCGCGCTCATCGCCTGGTCGACGGACCGGCTCTGGGCTGACTGGCCGGCATAAGCCGAGGCAGACGCGGTTTCGACTGCAGCCGGGGCCTGGCGCTGGGTGTAGCGGGCATCCGGAAGCGGGCCATTGTCTGGCAGATCGAACGCAGCCACCTGGCGACCTTCGGAAGCCTGAGCGGTTACGGCTGGAGCACGGGCAACGGGGGTCGCAGGAGCCGCCGGAGCAGTCTGCGCGATCAGGTTGGAACGACCGCCACGGGAAGCCTTGGGAAGGTATTCGGCGACCAGCTTGCGCATCGTTGCGTCACGGGCAGCACTGGAGCGACCGCCGAGAACAACGGCAACGATCGAGCGGCCGTCAAGTTCAGCCGACGTGGCAAGGTTGCTGCCTGCAGCACGGGTATAACCGGTCTTGATACCATCGACGCCCCTGACCGTGCCGACGAGGCGGTTGTGGTTGCCAATCGTGACCTTGCCATACTGGAAGGAGCGAATACCGAAATACGGGTAGTATTGCGGAAAGTGCTGGCGAAGAGCGATACCGAGGCGAGCCTGGTCGCGGGCCGTCGTCATCTGCGCCGTGTTGGGCAGGCCATGCGCATTGCGATAGGTCGTGCGGGTCATACCCAATGCGCGAGCCTTGCTCGTCATCAGCTGGGCAAAGCGCGCCTCCGAGCCGCCGACATATTCACCGAGAGCGGTCGCGATGTCGTTTGCGGAGCGCGTCACCAGAGCACGGATAGCCTGATCGACGGTCACGCTGCCGCCTGCCTTGACGTAGAGCTTCGACGGCGGCTCCTTGGCGGCATTGGCCGAAACAGGAACCTTGGAGTCGAGACTGATGCGGCCGGATTCGAGCGCTTCGAAGGTGAGATAAAGGGTCATCATCTTGGTCAGCGACGCCGGGTAGCGCAGACCGTCAGGATCTTCGCCGTACAGGACCTTGCCCGACTTCGCATCAACGACGATGCCCGCATATTTCGGCGCCGCTTCAGCTGCCGTTGCCTGCCCGAGAGCAGACAGGGCCATTGCCAATGCGAAAAAATATCCGAGACGCTTTGCCTTCACTGCACCCTTGGGAGAGGATGCGAAGAACATGGTTTTCAACACTGCCGCACTCATCGCTTTAATCATTGCCATCAGATCCGGACGCGCCCCCGCCAGACCGTTGTCGGCCAATATAGGAGATCAGCGTTACCAAGTGGTTTATGATGAACGGCTGGTTTCTTCGATCTGACGCATTTTAGTTCGTCTTCGTCCCGATCCTGCCCGCAGGCTCTGCAAGCCGCGACCGGACAAAGGATTTAACTGCGGCATCAATATGGTCCCAGTCCTTCAACAGCGTGCTGGAGAAGCGATAAAGAACCGTCAGGTCGTTTCCGATGTGGATATCGCGCTGGCAGTCGGCGCCGGTCGCCTTTGCGCCGGGTGCGGGAATCAGGCAGCGGACCACATAGGGCAGGGCACCATCGCCACGATCCGCGGTCAGAACAACCTCATCGCCATAGCCGCTGTCGGCACGCAGATGATGGAGGGTCAGGCCGCTGATATAGGTTTGGGCCTCGCCCTCGAACAGTTGCGCATAAACCGGCCCGAGCCTTCCGGACATTTCCTTGGACATCGTGCTCTGGGACAATTGCAGGAAGATCAGCAGGTTCGGCTGCTCGACTGAGTCGAAACTCTTGCGCATAGCTTCGCTATAGCCTTCAAGGCCCGGCCAGGTGAGGTAGACGTCGAGACGTTCCGCGACACCGGACCTCCGCTGGTCGGCGAAGCGGATCATGTTGGCGGGAACACGCAGCGTATCCTCGCCGATCGTCACCGCCATCACCTCCTGGCTCTGCGAATGACCGCCAAGCGCAATGCGCTGCCCCAGCCAATGGCCTCCCACGCTGATACCGATCGTCGCGATCACCAGCAGGGCGATGACTATCGCCAGGCGAAAGATGAATCGCTGGGATATGAGCGGGAGATCGTCCTCGACGGGCGCGGATGTCCGGTTCGACATTTGATCCTGTGTCCTTCAGCAGCAATGCGGGGACCAAACAGGATACAGGGGGCCCAGTCGCTTTCGCCGGCGATACTCCACCCGCCATCGTTAACGCTTCGTAAAGCGCCTGAATGCGCAAAGCCGGCGCCGACATGATCGGCCCCGGCTTGACGGTATCGGCGGCTGGGCGCTGTGCCCGGCGTGACTTACTGGCTGACGCTGCCGACGGCGACGGCGCGGCCGTCCTGGAGCTTGACCCAGCGCGACGGATCGCTTGCGTCCTGGCGCTTGAGATAGGTGTATTCGGTATCGGTCCAGATCATGACCTTGTTGCGCATATTGTCGAGAATATAGTCGCCGCGGTCGGTGCGGACGGTGAGCACCGCATGACCTTCGCCGCTCGGCTGCAGAACGACGGTGATCAGCAGGTCAGAGGCGTCGAAGCCCTTGGCCATCAGCATCTTGCGCTTCAGGAGAACGAAGTCCTCGCAGTCGCCGACGGTGCGAGGGTAGGCCCAGCGTTCCTCGACGCCGTAGATTTCCTGGTCGGTCATCGGGGTGATCGAGGTGTTGACGGTGTAATTGACGTCGAGAAGCGTCTTCCACTTGTCTTCCGTCAGCTTGGCCGGGCCGGCATCGCGGCCGAGCGGCTGGCACTCGCTGGCGTAGGTCTGGCAGAATTCGTAGTGACCGATCGGCGGGTTGGCCTTGCCGATGATCCGCATCGCGCCGGCCGGCATTGCCAAAGAAGGTGCCGCTGCTGCAAGAGCGATGGCTGCCGTCAGAACTACCCGTACAAATGTCTTCGGAAGCATGATCTGCTGTCTCCCCGTTCGTTGGGAGGACAGTGCCAGAGGGCATTTTCCAGAGCGCAAAATAGCGTCGTAAAATCAAACGCTTATTGTAATCGAACTTGAGACAAATACGCATAAAACACGCGGAAAATTTAATTCAAATGCCGCGCAAATTCGCGGCAAATTTGATTAAAATACCGATCAAATCCGACCGTTCGCATCGCAAGACATTGAGACTCCTGACGTCTTCGTCAGCGATCGACGGGCGGCATAACCATCATGCAGTGTGTTAAGCGGCGCTTCCGAAGTCGTGAGAGCCCGACGCATGGCGGAAATCCTGGGCGAAATGGGTCAAAGTCACGCCGAAAACGCGCCCAAAAAAATCCCGAAAAGGCACATTTTTTTCGAGCGGGTCCTGTTTTCGAACAACAGGATACGAAAACGCCCCGTCCTATGTGCCGCAAACGGACAAAGGAAGAGGCGTCGAACGTCTGATTTATAAGATAGGGAACGCTTCTTACAGGAAAGCCGTCAATGCTTCGCGGGACTGGACCGAGGCGAACTCGATCGCGACACCTTCCATGAAGTGACGGACGACGCGGCCACGCATGTTGCCGAGCCGGACCGGCGTTCCGAGCGGAGGACGCACTTCGAGGTCGACGGCAGCGCCGGATAGCGAAAGGTCCATGATGCGGCAGGCATAGCGCGTGCCGTCTTCGAGCGTGAGCTCGGAAAGGGTGTTGCGCGGCGTCAGACGATCGTGACGACGATCTTCCGGCAGGCCGAGCTCGTGCTTGTTGGCGATCCAGGTCAGCTGCGCGGCGAGTTTCTCGCGCTTGCGCTCAGTCGCGTTGATCGACATGACGAAGCCGTCGTCGGACAGGCTGACGACATTGCCTTCAAGGCGGCCGAGATGATCGAGATAGGCGATGACGCGCTCATTGACGCGTGGACGGCCGACGCAGGTGAAACGCACATCTCCGGGCGACATATCGATGGCCGAGCAGGCGTATTCTTCATGACTGGCCAGCATCAGACGACCTTCGACATTGACCGTCACGCGCTGAAACGACCGCTGCTGGACAACGGCGGGCTGCGTCGGTTGTGTCGTGGCCGGCTGAAAAGAATACATTTAGAAATCTGCTCTGGGTCTGACCGTCAACTATAGAGATATCACCAGCCAGTTAACAGATGGTTCTCTGAGGGCACCTGAAGGCTGTTGCCGGTCGCTACCGTCGAGCCTGGACAAACCGGCTATTGGCAACCAGCCGCTGAAGCAGCGTCACCGGGGATTGCGCTAGCGGCTCCTCATGTCTCAAACGAGGAATGGCGCCATCGGCTTCGACAAAGGCCCAGTTCTCCAGGGAAAGTGTCTTGACGGGCACCAGACGCGGCGGCGGCGAACGAAAGCGCGGTATCAGCGCGCCGAGGACCCGGTCGCTGACATGGCCGATAGTGCGCAGCGGCATCAGAAGCAGATCATGGGGGCGATCGTCACCATCCGGAGATAGCCTGACCTCGAGGAGCGCGGCGCGCTCGTAGAGCAGCACGTTGTCGATGATTTCCTTGGGGCGCCCTCCGGCACCTTCCCCCAGATCGCCTGATAGTCGGTGCCACGAAGCTCGCGATCGAAGAGTTCGCAGATCCTGGTGCCGGCAAGAGCGAAGGAGAGGGTAGCCGGTGCGGACCCGGTTACGATGAACAGATTTGGCAGGAAATGGCGCAGGGCGGACGGATCGAGATCTGCGCGCAGCGGGGCAGGGCGCGCGCCTCTCAAGCCGTTCCAATAGTTAAGGATTTCTTCCGTTGCTCTAGTCCGCATTCAGCCTGTCCTGTTCGATTATGATCCAGATCGCCCCTTTTGACCCCTTGGATATATTAGGATTAGCGAAAATCGTGCCAGTTGACCGATAGGCCGGTGAAGGCGGCTCATGAAATGGTGAAGGCTGCGGGCGGAAAGCCATTGCCTCCGCACATTGCCGTTGCAGGGATGCTGCTGTATGCCTTGGCTACATGCGCAGAAAGGAATGGCCATGGACGATCGGCCCGACATGGCCCCGGACGATGCTTTCGAAGAGAAGGAGAAGCGGCCTTCGCCGCCGGCCTTCAATCTGCCGCGCATCCTGCTGTTGAGCCTTGCACTGCTCGCCGGCCTCTATGTCGTGCAGGAGTATATCCTCAGCGGCGACCAGCGCCTCGCCTTCATCGTCGAGCTCGCCTTCACCCCGATCCGCTATGCCTATCCGCTGGGAGACCAGGGTTACGAGTGGCTGTGGACTCCGGTCACCTATTCTCTGCTTCACGGGGGCGTCGAACATATTGCCTTCAACGGCCTGTGGCTTGCCGCATTCGGCGCGCCTGTCGTGCGGCGCATCGGTGCCGTCCGCTACCTGCTGTTCTGGGCATTCTCAGCCGCAGCGTCCGCGTTCTTTCATGCGGCGATCCATTGGGGCGAGGAAACCCTGCTGATCGGTGCCTCGGGCGTCGTCTCGGCATTGATGGGCGCCGCCTGCCGGTTCGCCTTTCCCTCGGGCGGCGGGTATGACCGCAATTTCGGCCACCTCCATCCGCGCCTGTCGATCGCCCGCGCGCTTTCCAATCGCACCGTTCTCATGTTCACCGGCATGTGGCTGCTCGGCAATATGCTGATCGCCTTCGGCCTGCCGCTGATCGGCAGCGATGTGGGCGAGATCGCCTGGGACGCCCATATCGGCGGCTTTCTCTTCGGCTTCCTGCTGTTTTCGCTTTTCGATCCGATCCGCTACCGGGAGCTGTGATCACAGCCGCTTGATCTCGGAATCCGCCCGTCCTACAATCTTCGCGATACGAAGAGTGCCCCGGGAGAGAGTTTTCAGGAGGGCCCGCGGCACGTTGATAGGCAGGGAGGAAGCCATGTCGACTACCGTAAGAATGATGCTGGAAGCGAAGGGCCGCGACGTGGTGACCGTCGAGCCCGAAATCACGCTGCTCGAAGTTGCAGGCATCCTCAATGACAGGAAGATCGGCGCAGTCGTGGTCGCCGGCATGGAAGGCCGCATTGCCGGCATTTTCACCGAGCGCGATCTGGTCCGCAGCATCGCCACCAACGGCGTCGGCGTACTCGATCAGCCGGTCCAAGCCATGATGACGACCAATGTCCAGCGCTGTCGCGAGGAGCAGACGGTCGACGAGGTGATGGGCATGATGACGTCAGGCCGCTTCCGTCACGTGCCGGTTGAAGCGCAGAGCCGGCTTGCCGGCATCATCTCGATCGGTGACGTGGTGAAGGCGCGCATGCGCGAGGTCGAGATCGAGGCCGAACAGATGAAGGCCTATATCGCCGGCTGACGGGCGGCAGTTTTCAAAAAGGAAAAGGTGGCGCCCGCAAGAATCAGCGGGCGAACACTTCCTGCATGCGCTTCAGCGCCGAGATCTGCGCCATGGTTTCCTCATAGCCGCGCTCGATCGCTTCGCCGGCGCGGTGGAATTCGGACAGGCCGATATCGCTGAGGCGCGGATGCAGCGCCAGATCCGGCGGATCGCCGGCAAGCCGTGCGCGCGAGATGCGTTCCTGGATTATGTTGAAGGCCTGGACCATGGTTCCGGTGACGCTGACCCGCACTTCATCCGACTTTTCGCGCAATACCTCGTCAGGCGTCTGGAATGTGGCATTGTGCTTGATGACGGCCGACCTGCCGAAGACGTCGTAGTTGAGGTTGACGGCAACGACGAGGGGCTGCTCGTATGCGCGGCAGACGGAAGTCGGCACCGGATTGACCAGCGCACCGTCCATCAGCGTGCGATTGTTGCATTTCACCGGCTCGAATATGCCGGGCAGGGCGTAGGATGCCCTCAAGCCCGTGATCAGCGAGCCGCTGGAGATCCAGACCTCGTGGCCGGTCAAAAGTTCGGTCGCAACCGCAACGAAGGGACGGTCAAGATCCTCGATCGACAGGCCTTCCAGATGTTCCTGCATACGCTTGGTCAGCCGCATGCCGCCGAGCAGTCCACCGCCACCGATCGTGAGATCCAGCAGGGCCGCGATGCGACGCATGGTGAGCGAGCGGGCGAAGCCTTCCAGCTCGTCCAGCTTGCCGGCCAGATAACAGCCGCCAACGAGCGCGCCGATCGAAGTGCCGGCAATCATGCCGACTTCTATACCGGCCTCATCCAGCGCGCGCAGCACGCCGATATGGGCCCAGCCGCGGGCAGCGCCGCCACCGAGAGCGAGGGAAAGTTTTGCCTTGCGGGGAGCGATCGCGACCGTCGGGACTGGCGGTTCGGACCGCGCGAGGTCGACATCCTGCGAAGCAGCCTGTCGCGCCTGACGGTTCCAGTTCCAGTTCAGCATCGCTCCATCACCTCCATGGCCAGTTAAACGGCTTGACGACCCGCGATCCGTCATTAACGCACCGCATGGTTGCGAAATCGTTTACTCAGGCTGGGAGTGGATCAGAACGAGACTTAAGCCTGGTTCATGTCCTTGCTGGAATAGACGGCTTCAGGATCAAAATTACGCTGATCATCCTCGATTTCAAGGACGATCCCACCGTCAACTTTTCTTACCGAGCGATAAAAACAGGAGCGGCGTCCGGTATGGCAGGCAGCGTCATGGCCGGCCATGGATATCTTCAGCCAGACGACGTCCTGATCACAATCAGTACGGATTTCGTGAACCGTCTGGAGGTTGCCGGAGGTCTCGCCCTTCTTCCAGAGCGACTGGCGGGAGCGGCTGTAATAATGGGCGATGCCGGTCTCGACTGTGAGGCGCAGCGCCTCGGCATTCATGTGGGCGACCATCAGCAGCTCGCCGTCGCGAATATCGGTCACGACGGCGGTCACGAGACCGGCCGAGATCGAAACGGGGCGTGAAATCGCCGGCGCCCTCGAGCTCGGCCTTGTCGGCCGAAGGCGCCGGAAAGTGATTGTCGCACATGCCTGGTTTTACCGGTTGCGGGCGAGGGTGAAGAAACGCGCCTGCTCGGCGGCATTCGTCTTGAACTCACCGGTGAAGGTGGTGGTCAGCGTATGCGAACCCTGCTTTTCGACGCCGCGCATTTCCATGCACATATGTTCGGCCTCGATCAGCACGGCAACGCCGCGCGGCTTCAAGGTTTCCTCGATCGCCTTGGCAATCTGCGCCGTCAGGTTTTCCTGGGTCTGCAGACGGCGGCCGAAGATCTCGACAACGCGGGCGATCTTCGACAGGCCAAGGACGCGGCCGCTCGGCAGATAGGCGACGGTCGCTTTGCCGATGATCGGCAGCATGTGATGCTCACAGTGGGAGAAGAACGGGATGTCCCGGACGAGAACCATGTCGTCATAGCCGGAGACTTCCTCGAAGGTGCGGCCAAGCACTTCCTCGGGCGACTGGTCATAGCCGCCGAAAAGCTCCTTATAGGCCTTGGCGACGCGCTTCGGGGTATCGAGCAGACCTTCACGGGCCGGATCATCGCCCGCCCAGCGCAGGAGAACGCGTACTGCTTCCTCGGCTTCCTGCTGGGTCGGCTTGGCCGACGTCTGGCTCGAAGCCGGGAAATTCTTCACAATTGCATCCATTTATTGTCTCCCGATGCGGTTCAAGGCCGCATCCGACGCACACCCGACCGTCACATGAGCGTGAAACAGGCCGGACAAATTTATCTTCGTGGGCGTTATCTGATCTCTGAGAGGCCTTTTGACAAGGCATTCCCTTCTTAACAACGATCGAATTTAGCAAAAACTCGAGTTCTTGATCGCCAACTCACGCCATCACATATAAAAGCGACGAAACCCCGTCGATAGATCTTGTTACGATACGATCCGTTCACCGGATCACGATGTCGGATAGATAATCGCGGGGAATGTGACTTCAGCGGGCGACATGCAATGGACGATATCTACAACACGAAGATCCTCGAATTCGCCGGCAACATCACCCATGCGGGCGCGCTTGCCGATGCCGATGCCATATCGGAAAAGCATTCGAAACTCTGCGGATCGAAGGTGAAGGTCTATCTCAAGATGGACGGAGACCGCGTTTCCCAGTTCTCCCATGAAGTGCGCGCCTGCGCGCTGGGCCAGGCCTCGTCCTCGATCATGGCCCGCCATGTGATCGGCGCGACGGCGGACGAAGTGCGCCAGGCCCGGCTCGACATGCTCGCCATGCTGAAGGAAGGCGGGGAGGGGCCGGTCGGCCGTTTCGAGGACATGCGCTATCTCAAGCCGGTCAAGGACTACAAGGCCCGCCATCCCTCCACCATGCTGACCTTCGACGCCGTGGTCGACGCCATCGACCAGATCGAGGCGGGAGCGACGGCCAGGGCCGCCAACGGCTGAACCATGTGCGGCTCCCCGGACTGTAAGCATGAAGCTGGAAAGAGTGGCCGAAACCGTTCCCGGAACTGGCAGGGGCATTTTGCCAAGACGCCCGGGCGCCTGCTCGGCATGGGCTTCATTCGCTTCTACCAGCTCACGCTTTCCGGCTTTATCGGCAATTCCTGCCGCCATATCCCGACCTGTTCCGAATACGGCTACGAGGCGATCGCCCGCCACGGTTTCTGGCCGGGCGGATGGATGACGCTGTTTCGCGTCGCCCGCTGCGGCCCGGGCGGCACCGGCGGGCTCGATCCGGTGCCTGATGCGCTTGCCGCAAGACAACACTGGTGGACGCCCTGGCGCTATTGGAAACGGCATTGAACGGCGCTATCACGGGCGGCATGTTTCGTTGATTGCCGAATCCTCCCGGAATGCACCGCCCACCATGGACACCACCATCTATCACAACCCGCAATGCGGCACGTCGCGCAATACGCTCGCGATGATCCGCAACGTGGGCATAGAGCCTAATGTCATCGAATATCTGAAGACGCCGCCGAGCCGCGAGCAACTGGTGAGGATGATCGCGGATGCGAGCCTGACGGTGCGGCAGGCGATCCGCGAGAAGGGCACGCCCTATGCGGAACTCGGCCTCGACAATCCGGCTCTTTCCGACGACGAATTGCTCGACGCGATGCTGGCGCATCCTATCCTGATCAACCGTCCCTTCGTTGTGACGTCGCTCGGGACGCGGCTGGCGCGTCCGTCGGAACTTGTGCTCGATATCCTGCCGGACACCCACAAGGGCGCATTCGCCAAGGAAGACGGCGAAGAGGTTCTCGATGCCGAGGGCAAGCGGATTGTCTGACCGATTGCCGATCGCCCCCATCGTGGCGCTCGGCGTCACCCAGATCATCGGCTACGGCACGCTCTATTACAGTTTCAGCATCCTCGCAGCCGATGTGGCGGCGCATTTCTCGTGGCCGGTCGAATGGATTTTCGGCGCCCTTTCGGCCGCACTGCTGATCGGCGGGCTGACGGCGCCATGGCTCGGAGTGATGTTCGACCAGATCGGGGCAGGGCCGGTGATGACGATGGGCTCGGCGATCGCGGCCGCAGCGCTTACCGCCTGCGCGCTTTCGCCGAATGCCATCGTCTATACGGTCTCGCTGACGGTGCTGCAGATCGCCGCCAACCTCGTGCAATACGGCGCGGCCTTCGCGCTGCTCGTCCAATTGAAGCCGCAAGTCGCGGCCCGCAGCATCACCTATCTGACACTGATCGCCGGTTTCGCCTCAACCATATTCTGGCCGATCACCGCATGGCTGCATGCCCATCTGTCATGGCAGAGCATCTATCTCGTCTTCGCCGCCATGAACCTGATCATCTGCCTGCCGTTGCATGCGTGGCTGGCGCAGGGCGCCCGCAAGGGCGTGTCGCCAACCATGCCGCAACGCCCGACGTCGATCCATCCCTGCCGGAAGGAAGCCGCCGTCTCGGGTTCATGCTCATGGTCGCCGGGTTCTCGCTCATCGCCGTCAGCTGCTCGGCGGTGCTGGTCCATATGGTGCCGCTGCTGACCGGCCTCGGGCTTGGAAGCTCGGCGGCACTTGTCGGCGCGCTGTTCGGCCCGGCGCAGGTAGCGAGCCGGGTGATCAACATGGTTGCGGGCCGAAACTTTCCGGCACTCGGGCTTGCCATGCTGTCCGCGCTCCTGATCGCCAGCGGCATTCTCGTGCTGCCGGTCACCGCACCATCAGCCATCGGCGCCATGGCCTTCGCCATCCTGTTCGGCATGGGCAACGGCCTGCTCAGCATCGTCACCGGCAGCCTGCCGCTGCAGCTTTTCGGCAGCCGCGGCTATGGCAAGCTGCAGGGCAAGACGATGTCGGCACGGCTGGTCCTCTCGGCCGTAGCACCCTTCGTCTTCGCCGTCTCGATGACCGGGATCGGCGTCGCGCCGTCCCTCGTCGTGATCGCCGTTCTCGGCGCCATTGCAGCGGCGAGCTTCCTCGTCATCGGACGGCTTGCCGCCAACCCGAAATAGCGCCCTCCAGCTTTACTAACCTCAAGAAACCCAGTATCACGCGGCCGTTCGTTGCCGGCCATTCGACACGCTTTGGCCGGCCCTATTTGACCACCCGCATTCGTTGGCGGGACTGGACAGGAGATAAGACATGTCCCAGGCTGTTTCCCTTACATTTCCCGATGGCTCCGTCCGCGCGTTCGACGCCGGCACGACGGGTCTTGCCGTCGCCGAATCCATTTCCAAGTCGTTGGCCAAGAAGGCCGTCGCAATCGCACTCGACGGCGAGCTGCGCGATCTCTCCGATCCCGTCGTCGACGGTCGGATCGAGATCGTCACCCGCACGGATCCGCGCGCGCTCGAACTGATCCGCCACGATGCCGCCCATGTCATGGCCGAGGCCGTGCAGGACCTGTGGCCCGGCACGCAGGTGACGATCGGCCCGGTCATCGAAAACGGATTCTATTACGACTTCAAGCGCGTCCATCCGGATAGCAGAGAAGACTGGCCCTTCACGCCCGAAGATCTGCCGAAGATCGAAAAGAAGATGAAGGAGATCATCCAGAAGAACGCCGCCTTCACCAAGGAGATCTGGAGCAGAGAAAAGGCCAAGGACGTGTTTGCCGACAAGGGCGAGGCCTACAAGGTCGAGCTGGTCGACATGATCCCGGAAGGCCAGGAGCTGAAGATCTACAACCAGGGCGGCTGGTTCGATCTCTGCCGCGGTCCGCATATGGCGTCCACGGGCCAGATCGGCACCGCCTTCAAGCTGATGAAGGTTGCCGGCGCCTATTGGCGTGGCGATTCGACGAAGCCGATGCTGACGCGCATCTACGGCACGGCCTGGGCGACCCAGGAAGAGCTGGACCAGTATCTGCACGTTCTCGCCGAAGCCGAAAAGCGTGACCACCGCAAACTCGGCCGCGAGATGGATCTCTTCCATTTCCAGGAAGAAGGTCCGGGCGTGGTGTTCTGGCACGGCAAGGGCTGGCGCATGTTCCAGACCCTGACGGCCTATATGCGCCGTCGTCTGGCCGGCACCTATGAGGAAGTCAACGCACCGCAGGTGCTCGACGCCTCGCTGTGGGAAACGTCCGGTCACTGGGGCTGGTACCAGGAAAACATGTTCGCGGTGAAATCCGCCTACGCCTTCACCCACCCGAAGGACGAGGAAGCGGATAACCGCGTCTTCGCTCTGAAGCCGATGAACTGCCCGGGTCACGTGCAGATCTTCAAGCATGGTCTGAAGTCCTACCGCGAACTGCCGATCCGCCTTGCGGAATTCGGTCTCGTGCATCGCTACGAGGCTTCCGGCGCGCTGCATGGCCTGATGCGCGTGCGCGGCTTCACGCAGGACGACGCCCATGTGTTCTGCACCGACGAGCAGCTGGCGATGGAATGCCTGCGCATCAACGAGCTGATCCTCTCCGTCTATGAGGATTTCGGCTTCCAGGAAGTCGTCGTCAAACTGTCCACGCGTCCTGAAAAGCGCGTCGGTACCGACGATCTCTGGGATCGCGCCGAAAACGTGATGATGGAAGTGCTGAAGACGATCGAGGAACAGTCGGGCGGCCGCATCAAGACCGGAATCCTGCCGGGTGAGGGTGCATTCTACGGTCCGAAGTTCGAATATACGCTAAAGGACGCAATCGGCCGCGAATGGCAGTGCGGCACGACGCAGGTCGACTTCAACCTGCCGGAACGCTTCGGTGCCTTCTACATCGACCAGAACTCGGAAAAGACGCAGCCGGTGATGATCCATCGCGCAATCTGCGGCTCGATGGAGCGTTTTCTCGGCATCCTGATCGAGAACTTCGCCGGCCACATGCCGCTGTGGTTCGCGCCGACGCAGGTCGTCGTGGCGACGATCACCTCGGATGCGGACGATTACGGCCGCGAGGTCGCCGAGCAGCTGCGCGAGGCAGGCCTGCAGGTCGAGACCGACTTCCGCAACGAGAAGATCAACTACAAGGTCCGCGAGCATTCGGTTGCCAAGGTGCCGGTGATCATCGTCTGCGGTCGCCAGGAAGCCGAGCAGCGTTCGGTCAACATCCGTCGCCTCGGCTCCCAGGCCCAGACGGCGATGTCGCTCGACGAGGCGATCGCTTCGCTGGTCGACGAGGCAACGCCGCCGGACGTCAAGCGTCGCAAGGCGGCCCGCATCGCGGTGGCCTGAGGTTAAAAGATCGACAGCGCCCGTCATGCACGGGCGCTGTCAGAATTCTGTCACCGATCCGAAATATTCTATCCCCTCATCAATGGCGGATATTCCGCGGAGACTGATTTGCGCTTCAAGGAACTTTCCTACGCCAACGAGCGGGATCCCAAGCTGAAACGCTGGTTCATCCGTTCGATCGAAGGCCTCTCCGGCCGCGACCGCTACGCCCGCCTCTACGACATCTGGCGCACCGACATCGTCGGCAAGACCGACCGCGTGTTCGGCAAGATGCTCGATCTGATCGATGTCGAGCTCGACGTGCAGGGCTCCTGGCTTCCGCCGGTGGAAGAGGGGCGGCCGCTCGTCATCGTTGCCAACCATCCCTTCGGCATCGGTGACGGCATTGCAGTGCTCGCCATGGCCGAACAACTCGGCCGGCCGTTCCGCGTCCTCATCAACGACGAATTGCTGAAAGTGCCGGAAATGGCGCCTTATTCGCTGCCCGTCTCCTTCGAGGAAACGAAGGAAGCGCTGGCGATCAACATGAAGACCCGCCACGAGGCGCTGCGCCTTCTGCAGGAAGGCGTGACGATCATCATCTTCCCGGCCGGCGGCGTCGCCACGGCCAAGAAGGGTTTTGGCGCCGCGCAGGACCTGCCTTGGAAGATCTTTCCGGCCAAGCTCGTGCAATCGGCCAAGGCCGATGTCGTGCCGGTCTATTTCGAGGGCCAGAACGGGCCGCTCTTCCATATCGCCAGCCGGCTTTCGCTGACGCTTCGCCTGTCGCTCCTTATTCGCGAGTTCAAGCGGCTGTCGGGCTCGACCATCCGTGCACGCGCCGGCGCGATGATGCGCTGGGAAGAACTGTCGGCCATCAAGGACCGCAAGGACCTGCTGACCGTGCTGCATGAGGCCGTCTTCTCGATGCGTCCGGTCAAGCGTTCGAAGCTGGCCGAGTTTCAGGAACGGCGGTTGGCTGCGAAAGAGGCGCTCCGCAGAGAGGCGGCCTGATCCTTTAGTCCAGATCCGTCTGTATCCAGCGCGTCGAGTGATGGATATCGATCGTCTGCAGCCGTCCGGGACCGAGATTCTCGAACCGATGCGGCACGCCGGCGGGCCCGAGCACCGCTTCTCCCACGCCCGCCTCGATCACATCGTCACCGACGAAAAACCGCGCCCGGCCTTCGATAACGACGAAGGTCTCGTCATAGGGATGGACATGCAGTTTCGGTCCCTGTCCAGGCGTGTCGTTGCCATAGGCGAGAACGGTGACCGGACCGCCGATAACCTCGCCGAAGAGCGAGCCCCGCCAGGCGCCTTCCTTCTGGGGATCGAAGACCTTGCCCTTCGCCGGAGGCCGTCCATCGGGCGTCACAGTTTCGGGGTCGAAGTCTCTCCGGGTCATCACGTCCCTCCCTAAGGTATGTGCCATCTCAATGCCCGCATGGGGTTGGACAACTTAGCGTCAAAAAGACCAGCGCACGTCAGTAGAAATAAACCCTATCAAGATCGACGTCGTATGGATCCGTAATGATCGGGCTCCCGTCTTCCTTGTATATCTCAAGTTCGGAAATCCTGCCGTTCGTCACATGCAAAGCCAGCCGAACCAGTCTCGCGACGCTTAGTGGACGGCCGTGATCAGCAGCATCATCATAAAAGCCTTCGACGGGTATAAAATCGTTATCACGCGAGGATGGAGCATCATTGTCCATCACATCTGCCAACGGTCCGTCAGTCCGGAACCTTAGGCTCCCTTCCGATGTGAGGCGTACCACCTCTGCAGAGGTCATTTGCTGGAGGATTTCCGCTTTCCCTTGGAATTCCCTCGCAGCAAATGCATCAACAGAGCGCGTTCTCTCGAGGTGATCGGCCTCCAGTTCTGCAATTCATCGGCCATGCTCCTACCTCCGATGTATCAAACTCGGTTGCTTGAATGTGGTGAGAAATCTGAGCGCGACCTTGCGGACGCAAATGATCTTCGATGGCATAAAATCGTCGGAGAGTGCGACCGGTTTGCCGCTTGCTCTCCGTCATCCTCGGGCTCGTCCCGAGGATCTAACCACCGAGCATAGAACCGAAACGTTGGCAGATGCTCGGGACAAGCCCGAGCATGACGACTGGGAAGGCCAAGCCGACCTTTAGCTAATCAATCCTGCGGCGCGACCGCGGCCGTCTCGCCGGAATTGCGCGGGTTGCGCATCAGCACCTCAACGTCGGAATTGCGGCCGGCCTTCACGGTGAATTCGCGCTGGTAGATCTTGTCCTTGTTGCGGGCAACCGCGAGGTAATTGCCTTCCGACAGGACCATGGTGGAGAAGGCGCTGACGCTTTCGTTGACCACGTCGCCCGCTTCGGTCAGCACCGACCAGGCGGTATCTGCGATCGCCTCGCCGCCCGGCTGCGAGACGAGCTTTAGGGTGATCTGGGCAGCCTTGTGCTGCAGCACCGCCTGGGTGAGCTTGCCGGCCTCGACCTGGATGTCGGCGCGCACCACGGCGTTGATGTCACCATATTCGGAGACGACGTGATAGGTGCCGGCATTGAGGCGGACGATCGTGTTCGGCTTCACATCGGCCATGACGAGCGCACGGTCGCCATTGTCGCGCACTTCGGAGGAATAGATCGAGAAGCTTAGCTGGCTCGTCGGAATGCGCTGGTCGGTGCCGGCGACAGCATTGAGCAGGAAGCCGCCTGCATCGAGAACCAGCGTCTGTTCCTTGACGTCGCCATCCTCGGGCACGGTCACCTTCTTGGTGATACCGGCGCGGCCGAAGGCGACATTCACGAAATAGTCGCCCGGCGCCAGCTGGAAATCAGCTGAACCGCCATCGGAGCTTGCCACGAGCGGCAGCTTGCCGTCCTCGCCCGCGATCGGGCTGAACACGCGCCAGGCAAGTCCGTCCTGCATCGGCTCGCCGTCATTGGTCAGCTTGGCGGCAAAGCGGACATCCTTTGCCACGGCCGCCTTGGGCAGGATAGCCGTCGCGGAGAAGGCATTGAGCTTCGGCATCTTCGTGGTGCTGTCGAGCTGTCGGAAACTCTTGAACGCGTCGCCATCCTGCGCGTATCCGGCGGTGACCAGAAGAAGCAGGATTGCCTTTGCGGAAAGCATGCGGCGGGCGATAGAGATGCCTGACATTCGAAGAACCGGTTGACTCTTGTTTTCTGACTGGCCACTTGAAACGCATGGCAAAGGCAATTTCAAGGCCTCATTCTACCACACCCCACCGAATGAAAGCTTCCGACATGAATAAAGACGTAAAGCTGATCGATTACCTGCGCGAACGCCACTCTACACCCGTCGCACAGATCAAGGGTCCTGGTCCGGAAGAGGCGGAACTCGAAGAGATTCTCACATCAGCCGTGCGCGTGCCTGACCATGGCAAGATCGCACCCTGGCGCCTGGTCGTCTATCGCGGCGACGTCTGCAAAACCCTGGGTGAAAAGTTTTGGAGCTGGCACTCGAGCAGAACCCCGACATGACGGATGCAGCAAAGGAGGCGGAACTCGTCCGCTTCACCCGCGCGCCTATTGTCGTCGGCGTGATCAGCACGGCCGCGCCGCATGCAAAGATCCCGGAATGGGAACAGGTTCTCTCGGCCGGCGCTGTCTGCCTCAACATGCTGATGGCCTGCGAAGCGCGCGGCTATGTCGCCAACTGGCGCACGGAATGGGTATCCTATGACGCCAAGGCACTGGCGATCCTCGGCGTGAAGGAGGGCGAGAAGGTCGCCGGCTTCATCCATATCGGCTCCAGCGACTTCCCGACGCCGGATCGGCCGCGTCCGCAGCTTTCCGACATCCTCACCTACGCGTAAGGGCAGACCCGCATGTTCTACCGGACGGACAAGAATGATCACGGCATGGCGCACGATCCCTTCAAGGCGATCGTGGCGCCGCGTCCGATCGGCTGGATCGGCACGAAGGGCAGGGATGGCTCACTCAACCTGTCGCCCTATTCCTTCTTCAACATCGTGTCGGACAAGCCGAAGCTCGTGATGTTCTCGTCCTCCGGCCGCAAGCACAGCCTGAAAAATGCGGAGGAGACCGGTGTCTTCACCGCAAGCCTCGCCAGCCGGCATCTCGCCGACCGGATGAACGCCTCCTCGGCACCGGTCGACTACGGCGTCAACGAGTTCGATCTCGCCGAACTGACGGCGAAGATGGGCGAGGTTGTGGATGCTCCCTATGTGGCGGAAGCCTATACCGCGCTGGAATGCCGGCTGACCGAGGTCATCCAGCCGAAGGGCCTCGATGGCGAGGGCGCGGAATCATACATGGTCTTTGGCCAGGTGGTCGGCATCCATATCAGCGAGGAGATCATCCGCGACGGGCGAATCGCCATGGAACTTGCTCGCCCGATGGGAAGAATGGGCTACCGTGACTATACCGATGGTGGTGCAAGCGTCTTCGAACTGGACCGGCCCGGTGCCAAACGGCAGTAAAACGAGCCGAAACACAAGGTTAAAGAACATGGTGAACCAATTTTAACCTTTCCTGCCTAATGTTCCTTTCAACCGGTCGAGATTAGGCCGGCCAAGGGTTCAGAGGCGCATTGTGATCGTACAGGCATTTCTACGTTGGGCAGAGACGGCGCGAGCCGGTGACCGTTCGCGGGCCGCTGGTGCGCTGGTGCGCGCCTACCTCCAGTCCGACATGGGTTCGGAGGAACATCGCGCCGCCGGCATGGCGATGACCTATCTGCTCGACGATCCGTCGCCCAAGGTCAGGCTGGCACTGGCCGAGGCGCTTGCGCTGTCTTCCGAAGCGCCGCGGGCCATCGTGCTCGCGCTCGCCGAAGACCAGCCGGAAATCGCCTGCACCGTGATTGCCATGTCGCCGGTTCTGCGCGATGCGGATCTTGTCGATCTCGCCGGGCGCGGCCATGGTTTCACCCGCGCGCTGATCGCTGCCCGTCCCGGCCTCGGCCGCAGTGCTGCCGCCGCCATCGCCGAGATCGGCGAGGAATCGGAAGTCGCGCTGCTTCTCGAAAATGAAACGGCCTCGATCAGCCGCCTGTCGCTTCGTCGCATTGCGGAACGGTTCGGCCATGAGGCTGGCATCCGTCATCTTCTGCTGGGGAAAGAATCATTGCCCGGCGATGCCCGACATCTGCTCGTCGCCCATATCAGCACTGCACTCGCCGGCTCGGGCCTTGTTCAGGCGACGATCAGCCGGAGCCGCATCGAAGTTCTGACCCGGGAAGCCGGCGATGAGGCGGCCGTTGCCATTGCCGGCTCCGTATCCCATGACGAGATCGAGCCGCTGGTGGAGCATCTGCGCGCCAGCAATCGCCTGACGCCGGCGCTTCTCATCCATGCACTGTGCGGCGGCAAGGTGGATTTCTTCGCCTGCGCCATCGTCTCGCTCGTCAATCTCGACGAACGCCGCGTGCGTGCGATCCTTGCGACCGGCAGGACGCATGCGGTCAGGGCACTGTTCGAGGCGGCCGGCATCGGCAGGGATATCGTCGCGGTGTTTGTCGAGGCGGTCTTCCAGTGGCGCCGGATGGCTGCCCATGGTGGGCCGGAAACCTGCTATCTGGCACTGATCGAAACCTTCGGCGACGAAGAGAGCGGCACGCCGGTCGGCGAATTGATCGAAATGATCGAGCACCTGCATCGCGGCGAACTGCGCCGCCATGCCCGCTCCTATGCCGGTGATATTTCGCTGGTCGCCTGATCTTCTAGAGCCGTTCCGCTTTTCCTCGAATCGCGAAACCGCTCTGATATTCTGATTTTGCGCAGTTCCGGACGCAAAACCGCTACGCACTTTTGCTGGAACCGCTCTATCGATCGAACCGCCGCGCGACCCAGGAATAACCGTCCTCGACGAGGCGCACCGGCTTTACCATCAGAGTTTTCACGCCCTCCGTCGTCGGCAGAACATTGCGGACGCGCTGGATGGCGCGCCCGGCCAGCGTCTCGGCTTCTTCGGGGCTCACCTCTTCGGTGACGAACGGGGCCGGGGCTGCCTGTTCCGTGCCGGCCGATTCCGCCACGGTTTCAGGCGGACGGCTTTCGGGCACGGCCGCTGCCGCAGCGTTCGCCTCGGCAACGCCTGCCGCCTGCGGGTTTTGGCAGACGGAAATCAGCACGGGGTAGGGCTGGTTGGCGTATCTGGGCAGATGATCTTCCGACACCGCGTCGCACATGGCGACCGTTGGCCAGCGCTCGCTTGCGGTCGCGATATAGTGGCAATCGGTGCCGCTGTCGTTGCAGCCGAGTATGGTCATGACGATGAGGGCGGCGTTCATCAGGCTCTCCGTTCGGTTCAGACGACCCTATAGCAAGGATCGTGGCCCGATGAAGGCCGACGACCTATCAGGTCGCCGGGTCCCAGATCAGGGTGCGGATACCTTGCGGGAGGCGGGCAGGTCGTCCTGCAGCTCGCTGGAGCCCGGCAGGATCAGGTGCTCGGACGTGCCTTCCGCCTGCTCGGAAACCTTGGCCTCCCGAACCCATTCGCGCCAGATGGACACAAGCAGCGCCATCAGAACCGGACCGATGAACAGGCCGAGGAAGCCCATCGTCTTCACGCCGCCGACGAGGCCGAAGAAGGTGGGAAGGAAGGGCAGCTTGATCGGCCCTCCGACGAGACGCGGACGCAGGGTCTTGTCGACGATGAAGAGTTCCACCGTACCCCAGACGAACAGGCCGATGCCTTCGACATAGGCGCCATTGGCGACGAGGTAGACCGATACCAGCGTGAAGGACAGCGGGGCGCCGCCCGGGATCAGCGCCATCACACCGGTGATGACACCGAGCGTGACCGGCGAGGGGACGCCGGCGATCCAGTAGGCAACGCCGAGCACGATGCCTTCGCCGATCGCAATCAGGGTCATGCCCGTGACGGTGGAGCTGATCGTTGCCGGAACGACGCGGGAAATGCGTTCCCAGCGGCCCGGCAGGATGCGCTCGCCGAGCGAATCGATCTGTTTGCTGAAGGATGCGCCATCGCGATAGACGAAGAACAGCGCGATCAGCATGAAGAGCAGGGTGAGGAACAGATGGAACGCGCCGTTGCCGGCAGCGACCACGGCCCGATAAATGTTGCCGATATTGGCACCGCTGACGAGCTGGATCAGTTCGCCGATCGCACCCGGTGATCCGACATGCGTCGTCCATTGGTTGCCGAGCCAGGCGCCCGCCCAAGGCAGGCCGACGATCCATGCGGGCGGCGGGGCACCGGACTTGTTCACCTCCGCGGCCCAACCGATCCATTGCTGGACTTCGTGCGCCGTGTAACTGATGGCGATGCCGATCGGGACGATGAGGAATGTCAGGATGAAGATGATCGCGAGCGTCGCGCCTATCGTGGTGTTGCCGCCGATACGGCGCAGGAGTTCACGATAAAGCGGCCAACTGGCAAAACCGATCACCAGCGCGGCGAGTACCGGGACGAGGAATCCGTGAAAGAAATAGATGCCTGCGGCAACGACCAGAACGAGCAGCCAGCGTGCGGCCGAAATCGGCGGCACAAGCGCTATACGGCTTGGGCTCAAGGGTCCGAGCCAGCGCGGCTCGGTGCTATTACGGTTGCTGCTACGGCTCACTTGATGTCCCTGTCACAAAACCAAGACGTTATATGGCCTTCCAAAGGCTCGGAAGCAAGCGCCGCGTCGACTCGTTGCGCGCGGCTTACTTGCTTGCGGTAGCCGCTAGATGCGATAGAAATATGAAATTGCCAATTGGCAGGGCCGCTCCATTTATCGACGGCAGAATTTAAACTTTCCGTTGCTGTTATTTGGCGAGCGGGAAACGGGAGGGTCCACGTCCGCGTTGGCGGGGATCATCAAGGACAGATTGATGCCCCACACAACAGCGGTCGACCTTACCAATTGTGACCGCGAACCCATCCATATCCCCGGCTCTATCCAACCCCACGGCTGCCTCCTGGTCTGCGATGGCACCGGCTCGATCATCCTGCAACGCACGGAAAATCTCTCCGATATACTCGGCGTCGAAGATGATGTTCTCGGCAAGCGGCTGGAAGAAGTGCTGGGTGGACAGATCGCCCACTCGCTCAGGAACGCACTTGCCACGTCAGACGATCCGGCCCGCCCGGCTTTGCGCCATGGACTGAAGCTCGCCTCGGGCCGGGCCGTCGATGTCGCCCTGCATCGGTTCGGCTCCAAGGTCATCCTGGAATTCGAGCCGGCATCAGTCGATAACGACCAGCCGCTCGAAGTGGCCCGCATGCTGGTCAGCCGCATCCGCAACGTCACCAGCCTCGACCGCCTTGTCGAGAGCGCCACGCGGCTGATGTATGCGATGCTCGGTTATGATCGCGTCATGGTCTACCGTTTCGAGCAGGACGGCTCCGGCAAGGTCATCAGCGAATACAAGCGGCGCGATCTTGAAAGCTTCCGCGGCCAGTATTTTCCGGCAGGCGACATCCCGAAACAGGCCCGTGCGCTCTATATCAAGAACACGATCCGGGTCATCTGCGACGTCGACTACCAGGGCGTTCCCGTGGTTCCCGAATTGGACGAGGACGAGCAGCCGCTCGACCTTTCCTTCGCGCATCTGCGCAGCGTCTCGCCGATCCATTGCGAATATCTGCGCAACATGGGCGTCGGCGCCTCGATGTCGATCTCGATCGTGCTCGACGGCGAACTCTGGGGCCTGATCGCCTGCCACCACTATTCGCCTAAGGTTCTCACAATGCCGCAGCGCGTGGCGGCGGAAACCTTCGGGGAATTCTTCTCGCTGCATCTCTCGGCTCTCAGGCAGAAGGAATTGCATGAGACTGCACGGCAGGCGCGGCGCTCACTCGACCGCTTCCTGCAGGAGGCCTCGCATCACCGGGACATCAGCGCATTGCTGCGCAGTTCTCTGCATGACTTCGCGGCGATGATGCCTTGCGATGGTGTCGGTCTCTGGCTCGACGGAGTGTGGACGGGTGAGGGAACGACGCCTCCGGCGAATATGATTGCAGAACTGTCGGAGGCCGTCGGACAGGTCTATGGCGGACGCGTGTGGTCGACCTTCCAGCTATCGCAATCCCTGCCGCAATCGACCATTTCGCCCGACGACGCGTGTGGCCTGCTTGCGATACCCCTGTCGCAACGCCCGCGGGACTATCTGTTCTTCTTCCGCAAGGAAGTGGTGCAGACGCTGGACTGGGCCGGCAATCCCGACAAGTCCTATTCCACCGGGCCGATGGGCGACCGGCTGACACCGCGCAAGAGTTTTGCGATCTGGAAGGAAACCGTCAGGCTGCAGGCTCAACCCTGGACCGATGGCGACCGCGAGACCGCGGAGGCGATCCGCGCCGTGCTGGTGGAAATCGTGCTGCATCACAATGAACTGCTCGCCGACGAGCGCGGCAAGGCGGATGTGCGCCAGCGGATGCTGAACGAGGAATTGAACCACCGGGTCAAGAACATCCTCTCGATCATCAAGGCACTGGTCGGCCATCCGGTCGAGAGTGGCCGCAGCATCACGGACTATGTCGGCTCTCTCAAGGGCCGCATCCAGGCGCTGGCCTTTGCCCATGACCAGGTGGTGCGCGGCGGCGATGGCGGCTTCCTGCTCGAGCTTCTGGAAGCCGAACTGCGCCCCTATATGGAGGGGACGCGGTCGGTGAGCCTGGACGGACCGCGGGTCTGGCTGGACAGCCGCGCCTTCTCCGTCATGGCGCTGGTTCTGCATGAAATGTCGACCAATGCCGCGAAATACGGCTCGCTCTCGGTCGCCGACGGCAGGCTCGACGTCCGCTGGATACGCTCCGCCGATGGCGGCTGCGAGCTTTCCTGGATCGAAACGAACGGCCCACCGGCAAAGGCGCCGAGCCGGACAGGATTCGGCAGCGTGCTGATCGGCAGAAGCATCCCTTACGAACTGGAAGGTGAGGCAAGCGTCGACTATCCGACCGAGGAGTGCGGGCCCGTTTCGTCGTACCCGCCAAGCATCTCCATACCGAGGAAGAGACGCAGACGCTGCAGAACTCCGACGTGGAGGTCGCCGACGAGCAGGCCAGCGGCCTGCCGCCGCTTACCGAGCTGGAAATACTTCTGGTGGAAGACCAGATGCTGATCGCGGCCGATGTCGAGGCGATGCTTGCCGATCACGGCATTACGAAAGTGACGACCGCGCCTTCGGTGGCGGAGGCGATGCGGCGGCTGAAGACGTTCACTCCGAACGCCGCCATTCTCGACGTCAATCTCGGGGCAGGAACATCGCTGCCGATCGCCGAGGAACTGGCAAACCGAGGCGTCCCCTTTGTCTTCGCCACCGGCTACAGCGACCGCTCGATCATCCCGCCGCATCTTGCAGCCCCGATCGTGCGCAAGCCCTACGAGGCTGCGACCCTGGTCACGGCACTGACGAAGCTTTTCGAGACCCGCTAGGCTCTAGACAGAAACGACTTCAAGCGGCGCCGGGTTCACGAAATCGTCCTGCGCGGCGATCATGTTGAGTTCGCGCCGGCCGGCGGCCAATGTCTTCTCGAACAGGGCAAAGACGCTTGATGCGGTCTTCGACAGCGCCTGGCCCAGCGGCGCGCCGGACACGATGTGGCCGAGGAAGAGCGCCGAGGTGCAGTCGCCTGCACCGTTCGGAGCCGGGTCCATCATCAGCCGCGGGGTCGTGACCAGGAACTGCTCGCCGGATTTCGCCGATGCCAGCATCTGGATCTCGTCATCGCGGGTCGCATCGTGGATCAGCGAGGTTAGGAGCACGATTTCCGGCCCCATCTCGTGGGCCATCCGACAGGCCGCCTTTGCATCATCGAGCGTCAGGATCTGGCGGCCGGCGAGATATTCCAGTTCGAACTGGTTGGGCGTGATGATGGAGGCGCGGGCCAGCGCCTTCTGCCGGAAATAGTCAGGAATGCCGGGCCGGACGAAGAAGCCTCTGCCGACATCGCCCATGACGGGATCGCAGAGCCAGCGGACACCTTTCGGCAGCCGGTCCAGAACCGAGAGAATGATGTCACCGATCGCCGGGTCGCCGAGATAGCCGGTCAGAAGCGCATCCATCTTTTCCAGCGCGCCGAGGCTTTCGAGGCCGTCCAGCACGTTTTCGATATGCGCTGCGGTGAAAACCTCGCCGGTCCATTTCTGGTAGCCGGTATGGTTGGAAAACTGCACCGTGTTGATGACGGAGACTTCATGGCCGAGGCGCTGCAAGGGCAGGGTGGCGGCGCGGTTGCCGACATAGCCGTAGGCGACATGGGACTGGATGGAGAGGATCTGCTTCATGGCCGTGACATGCTTTTCTGGCGGGAAATCACTTCCAGCGGTGAAGCACGCCACGCAGGGCCTTGCAATCCTCTCTTTGGATTAAATGTCCAGATTGTCGGCGAAGGCCGCGCGATCCTGAATGAAACGGAAACGCGCATCCGCCTTCGTGCCCATCAGGTTGTCGACGGCCTCGCGGGTGCCCTCGAAATCCACCTCGTCGATCTCGACGCGCAGCAGCGTGCGCTTTTCGGGATCCATGGTGGTTTCCTTGAGCTGCGACGCCATCATCTCGCCAAGGCCTTTAAAGCGGCCGATCTCGACCTTCTTGCCCTTGAATGTGGTCTCCATCAGCTCGGCGCGGTGGGCGTCATCGCGGGCATAGACCGTCTTGCCACCCTGGCGGATGACATAGAGCGGCGGCACGGCGAGATAGAGATGGTTGCCGCGGATCAGCTCCGGCATTTCCTGATAGAAGAAGGTGATCAGCAGCGAGGCGATATGCGCGCCGTCGACGTCGGCATCGGTCATGATGATGACGCGCTCGTAGCGCAGGTCTTCCTCGCGGTACTTCGTCCGCGTGCCGCAGCCGAGCGCCTGGACCAGATCGGCGATCTGCTGGTTGGCGGAAAGCTTTTCGCGGCTTGCAGAACCGACGTTCAGGATCTTGCCGCGCAGGGGCAGGATCGCCTGGTTGGTACGGTTGCGACCCTGCTTGGCCGAGCCACCTGCCGAGTCACCCTCGACGATGAAGAGTTCGGCGCCTTCCGCGGTGTTCTGCGAGCAATCGGCGAGCTTGCCGGGCAGGCGCAGCTTGCGCACGGCCGTCTTGCGGTTGACTTCCTTTTCCTTGCGGCGGCGAAGGCGCTCTTCGGCGCGCTCGATCACCCAGTCGAGAAGTTTCGCCGCTTCGTGCGGGTTGCCGGCGAGATAGTGGTCGAACGGATCGCGCAGCGCGTTTTCGACGAGGCGCTGGGCCTCGACGGTGGCGAGCTTATCCTTGGTCTGGCCGACGAATTCCGGTTCTCGGATGAAGACGGACAGCATGCCGACAGCCGAGATCATCACGTCGTCGGTGGTGATTTCCTTGGCGCGCTTGTTCTGCGTCAGCTCGGCGTAGTTCTTCAGGCCCTTGGTGAGCGCTATGCGCAGACCCGCCTCGTGCGTACCGCCTTCAGGCGTCGGGATGGTGTTACAATAGGAGTGGACCTGCGGATCACCGCCATACCAGGTGATCGCCCATTCCATCGCGCCGTGGCCGCCGGTCTTATCGGTGCGGCCGGCGAAGATTTCGCGGGTGACGGTGAAGTCCTTGCCGAGCGTAGCCGACAGATAGTCCTTCAGGCCACCAGGGAAGTGGAAGACGGCCTTGTCCGGGATCTCGCCACCTTCGGCAACGACGCCCGGATCGCAGCTCCAGCGGATTTCGACGCCGCCGAAGAGATAAGCCTTGGAGCGGGCCATGCGGAAGATGCGGCCGGCATCGAATCTCGCGTGCTCGCCGAAGATCTGCGGATCGGGATGGAAGCGGACGCGCGTGCCGCGACGGTTATGAACGTCGCCCAGTTCCTGCAGACCGCCCTGCGGAACGCCGCGGGAGAAGGTCTGCCGGTAGAGCTTGCGATTGCGGGCAACCTCGACTTCCAGAATATCCGAGAGCGCATTGACGACGGAAACGCCGACGCCGTGCAGACCGCCGGAGGTCTCGTAGGCCTTGCCGTCGAACTTACCGCCGGCATGGAGCTTGGTCATGATGACTTCGAGCGTCGACTTGCCGGGCACTTGCGGATGGTTTTCGACCGGGATACCGCGGCCGTTGTCGCTGACCGTCAGGCAACCTTCGAGATCGAGATGAACCTCGATGAAATTGGCGTGTCCGGCAACCGCTTCGTCCATCGAGTTATCGATGACTTCGGCGAAGAGGTGGTGCAGCGCCTTTTCGTCGGTACCGCCGATATACATGCCGGGACGCATGCGCACCGGCTCGAGGCCTTCGAGAACGCGGATCGAGGAAGCGCCGTAGTCGTCACCGCCGGCCTGCGAGGGAGCAGCGGGGGCAGGGCGGGGCGTGGACGGTTCAGCCGCGATCGCCGGCGCAGGCTGCTGCGCAACCGGCTTTGCAGGTGCGGGCTCGGAATTGGCCGGTGCCGCGCCGAAAAGATCGTTATTGTCGTCCATCTGGTCTTTCACTGCTGCCTGTCGAGGCGCCGAGGAGGAAGCCATGCCCGTCTCATATTGTTTCGAATCACTTGCGATTCTGCCAAAAACCGGCTTTTTCGCGATGCCGTATAACAGACGGCTTTGCTTGCCAGCAATGCTTGGCAGGTCCTGCGATGGCAAGCTTTCTACAGCGAAGGATCCGAATGAAACCCCGCATGTCCACAGTTCATTTCATTTTCGGCACGTTTCTTGCCATTTCCATGTCATTCATCGGTGACGTCGCTTTTGCCCAGCAAGGGCCCATCAAGCCGTTCAAGGATGAGCTGTTTTCGCGCTTCAAGGTGCTGGAGAGCGCCGATGGCGGCGCTTACGAAGTGATCGACTACCAGGAGATGCGCGATATCAACGGGCGCGACAGCGAGCCGGAGCGGCGGGTCAAAAGCGCCTATGTGTCACTCGGTGTGCGCCGCGCGCAGGAGAACGAGACGCTCTCGCTCTCCGGGCGGAAACTTGACGTGACGCGGGTAGGGGAGGCGCAGGGCGCGGCCTTTACCGTGATCTTCATCCACGGACGCGGCGGCGACCGGCGCCTCGGCGTTAACGACTATACGTTCGGCGGCAATTTCAACCGGCTGAAGAACCTCGTGACGGCCGGTGGCGGCACCTATTATTCGCCGAGTGTGAAGTCCTTCGACGGCAATGGCGCGGCGGATATCGGTGCGCTGATCCGCTACGCTTCGGAGCAATCCGGTGGCAAGCCGGTCTTTCTCGCCTGCGCCTCCATGGGCGGCATCATCTGCCAGAACGTGGCGCGCGATGCCCAGGCGGTGCGCGCGCTCGGCGGCATGATCCTGCTCGGCGGACCGCCGGATGCGGGACTTTCCGGCACGCCACTCGCCAAGGCAAAGCTGCCGATCTACTTTGCCCATGGCAGCGCCGACAGCGTCTACAAGGCCGAGGACCAGATCGGAATCTACCGCGGATTGTACAAGAGTGGATATCCCACCCGCTTCACCCTGTTCAACACGGGCGGCCACGGAACCCCGATACGAATGGTGGATTGGCGCGAAGTGCTCAATTTCGTGCTAATTTCCCACAGATAAGGGAGATAATGGCAAACCCGGCTTCTGCGGCACCTCAAAACGATTGAATCATCGGCTGGCATCTCGATGCCTCGATTTTGAGAACGCTGCTGGCCGTCCATCGACCGCATAAAACAGAGCAAGCGCTTGATTTAAGTCCATTTTCAAGCGTACCAAGGACCAAGAGGGCAGTCGGGAGGCTGCCCGTTTGCACGCGGAGGCAGCGATCCTCCACCTGGATCGCAAGACGGAGAGGATGAGACTGCCGATGACCCCAGATGTTCGCCCGCTGGTCGCAGGAAACTGGAAGATGAACGGGACGCGCCAGTCCCTGGGCGAGATCAAGGCGATGGCGGAAGGGGTGCTCGGACCACTGTCGGAAAGGGTCGACACGCTGCTCTGCCCGCCGATGACGCTGCTCTATGTTGCGACAGCGCTCTGCACCGACAGCCCGCTGATGGTTGGCGCGCAGGATTGCCACCAGAAAATATCAGGTGCCCATACCGGCGACATTTCGGCGGAGATGATCGCCGATTGCTTCGGTACCCATGTGATCCTCGGCCATTCCGAGCGCCGCGCCGATCATGGCGAGACCGACCATATCGTTCGCGACAAGGCGAAAGCCGCGTATGAGGCAGAACTCACCGCCATCATCTGCATCGGCGAGACGGAGCATCAGCGCGACGCCTACGAGACGCTCGATGTGTTGCGCCGTCAGTTGCTCGGATCCGTGCCGGAGGGGGCAACGGCTGAAAACACCGTGATCGCCTATGAGCCGATCTGGGCGATCGGATCCGGTGTGACGCCGACCGCGGAAGACATCGCCGTGGCCCACGCCTTCATGCGCTCGGAACTGACCCGCCGCTTCGGCGAGGAGGAAAGATGATGCGGCTTCTCTATGGCGGATCGGTCAAGCCGGACAATGCGGCCAAGCTGATGAGCATCGACAATGTCGACGGTGCACTGATCGGCGGAGCGAGCTTGAAAGCGGCAGACTTCCTCGCCATCTACGGCGTCTATGAGGGTCTGATTGCCGAAACCTTGTAATCAAGGCTTGGAAAGCGCGAAGGCCTCATGTAAAGACCCGCCAAACTCTTGATTGTTGCCCCGCGCGGGGCAGGGACCCGATACATGCAGACCGTACTGATCGTCATTCATCTCATGATCGTGCTCGCCCTTGTCGGCGTTGTGCTTATCCAGCGTTCCGAAGGCGGTGGCCTCGGTATCGGCGGCGGATCCGGCTTCATGTCGGCCCGCGGCACGGCCAATGCGCTGACCCGCACGACCGCGATTCTGGCGACACTGTTCTTCATCACGTCGCTCGCACTCGGCATCATGGCCCGCTACGGCTCGCAGCCGACGGACATTCTGAACCGCATTCCGCAGAGCCAGCAGGGCCAGGGCAACGGCATTCTCGACCAGCTCGGCCCGGCACCGGCAACGCCGCCGGCTCCGGCACAGCCGCAGTCCAGCAACGGCGTTCCGTCCGACTCTGGCGCCAGCGCTCCGGCGCAGGCTCCGGCCGCAGCACCTGCTCCGGCGACAGGCGAGACGCCTGCGGCACCGGCTGCTCCTGCCGCTCCGGCAGCGCCGTCGGACAGCGTTCCGACCGGCCAATAAGGGCCGCGTCAAGACTTCAAGCTCCGGCAGGCCAAAAGCCTGCCGGTTTTATTTTGTGAAGATTCCACAGCCGTTTTAGCGTTTGGCAAAATTAGGTCTGGCGGAATCGTGTATGAAAAGGTAACCGGTGACTCCCATGGCGCGATATGTATTCATCACAGGCGGCGTGGTTTCCTCCTCGGAAAAGGAATTGCGGCCGCGGCCCTCGGAGCTCTGCTCCAGGCGAGGGGTTACCGGGTTCGGCTGAGGAAGCTCGATCCTTATCTCAACGTTGATCCGGGCACCATGAGCCCGACCCAGCACGGCGAGGTCTTCGTGACCGACGACGGCGCTGAGACGGATCTCGATCTCGGCCACTACGAACGCTTCACCGGGCGTTCGGCGACCAAGACCGACAACATCACCACCGGCCGGATCTACAAAAACATCATCGACAAGGAACGCCGCGGCGATTATCTCGGCGCGACCGTCCAGGTCATTCCGCATGTGACGAACGAGATCAAGAATTTCGTCACCGAGGGCAATGACGATTATGACTTCGTTCTGTGCGAAGTCGGCGGCACGGTGGGCGACATCGAGGCGATGCCGTTCATGGAAGCGATCCGCCAGGTGAAGAATGACCTGCCGCGCGGAACTGCAATCTATCTGCATCTGACGCTGATGCCGTACATCGCCGCAGCGGGCGAGCTGAAGACCAAGCCGACACAGCATTCGGTCAAGGAACTGCAGGCACTCGGCATTCATCCCGACATCCTGCTCGTTCGTGCCGATCGCGAGATCCCGGAAGCCGAACGCCGCAAGCTGTCGCTGTTCTGTAACGTGCGCCCGAGCGCCGTCATCCAGGCGCTCGACGTCGCCAACATCTACGACGTGCCGATCGCCTATCACAAGGAAGGCCTCGACTCGGAAGTTCTGGCCGCCTTCGGCATCGAACCGGCGCCGAAGCCGCGCCTCGACGCCTGGGAAGACGTTGCCAACCGTATCCGCACGCCGGAAGGCGAAGTGACGATCGCGATCGTCGGCAAGTATACGGGCCTCAAGGATGCCTATAAGTCGCTGATCGAGGCGCTGCATCACGGCGGCATCGCCAACCACGTCAAGGTCAATCTCGAGTGGATCGAATCGGAAGTCTTCGAAAAGGAAGACCCGGCGCCTTACCTCGAAAAGGTCCACGGCATTCTCGTTCCCGGCGGTTTTGGCGAACGCGGCTCCGAGGGCAAGATTCTTGCCGCCCGTTTCGCCCGTGAGCGCGAGGTGCCGTATTTCGGCATCTGCTTCGGCATGCAGATGGCGGTCGTGGAAGCGGCCCGCAATCTGGCCGGCATCGAGAACGCATCCTCGACCGAGTTCGGCCCGGCCAAGGAACCGGTCGTCGGCCTGATGACCGAATGGGTCAAGGGCAATGCGCTGGAGAAGCGCGCGGCAGCCGGTGATCTCGGCGGCACGATGCGCCTCGGGGCCTATGACGCGAGCCTGAAGAAGGACACGAAGATCGCCGAGATCTACGGTTCGACCGATATCTCGGAGCGTCACCGCCACCGTTACGAAGTCAATATCGACTACAAGGACCGGCTGGAAAGCTGCGGCCTCGTATTCTCCGGCATGTCGCCGGACGGCGTGCTGCCGGAAACGATCGAATACCCGGACCACCCGTGGTTCATCGGCGTCCAGTACCACCCGGAACTTAAGAGCCGCCCGCTCGACCCGCACCCGCTCTTCGCCAGCTTCATCGAAGCGGCCCTGGAACAGAGCCGCCTTGTATAAGGCTTCCGCAGATGCAGCAGTTACAAAGACCCGGCCTCGGCCGGGTCTTTTCGTTTGGGGTCAGCGTTACGCAGCCTGCGGCAGCGGGCCGACATAGGCGGAGCGGGGACGGATCAGCCGTCCCTCCTGCGCCTGCTCGCGGGCATGGGCAATCCAGCCGACGGTGCGACCGATCGCAAAGACGCCGGTAAAGGCCTCGCGGGGGAAACCGAGCGCTTCGAGCAGCAGAGCGGTATAGAACTCAACATTGACGTCGAGCGGCCTGTCCGGCTTGCGCTCCTTGAGTATGGCCAGCGCGGCACTTTCCACCGCCTGCGCAAGCCCTTGTCTTTCCGCTTCCACCTGCCCGGTCGCGGCCAGCGGTCCGAGGGCGCCTTTCAGGGCGTCCGCACGGGGATCGCGTACCCGGTAGATGCGGTGCCCGAATCCCATCAGCCTTTCCTTCCGGTCTAGCGCTCCTCCAAGCCATGCCTTCGCATTGGCTTCTGAGCCGATCGCATCCAGCATGTCGAGAACCGGGCCCGGCGCACCGCCATGAAGGGGACCTTTCAGCGCGCTTAGCGCCGCGAGCACCGACGAGGTCAGTCCGGCTCCGGTGGAGGCGACGACGCGGGAGGCGAAGGTCGAGGCGTTCAACCCATGATCTGAAATGGTCATCAGGTAGACATCGAGCGCCGCAGCCTGTTCCTTGCTCGGCCTTGCTCCGGTCAGCATCGACAGGATGTCCGCGGCCTGGGAGAGCGAAGGGTCCGGCGCCACTGGCGCTTCCTTGCCTCCAAGTCTGAGAAGCGCCGGCAGGAAAACGGCGGGGGCGGCGAGAAGC
Source organism: Terrirhizobium terrae (assembly GCF_030323265.1). Lineage (GTDB taxonomy): Bacteria > Pseudomonadota > Alphaproteobacteria > Rhizobiales > Rhizobiaceae > Neorhizobium. The sequence continues at coordinate 3,536,887 of NZ_CP104992.1, read as the reverse complement.
CGGAGTGCAGTATCGAAATCATCGCCATCCGGCAATCTGGCAATCAGGGCACGCATCGCGTCGACCGGCGGCAGCGCAAGAAGGCTCTCGTCGATCGAGCGGACGTGATCGAACACGCTGGCACGGGCCTGGCCGAGGCGTGCTCTCAGCGTAGCCGCCTTGATCTCTTCGCCGAAAAAGCCGGCGAGGAGGAGGGCCGCGGTTCCTTCATAAGTCTCGGCGGCGACAAGCTGGTCCAGCGACAGGCCGCGAATGATCAGGCGGCCGCCTTCGCCATCCACATCCGACAGCTTGGTCTCGGCCGCGATGACATCTTCCAGTCCGTTCTTCATGGGTGTTTCTCCTTTACGGAAGAAAAGATCGTATCTAGTTTGATTGACGTCAATCTTGATGAAATAGATCAATATGCAAACAGTCTGGATCAATGCCGAGGACGCTCTTGCGCTGCTCGGCACCAAGCCGCAGACCCTTTACGCCAATGTCAGCCGTGGGCGGATAAGGGCGAAACCGGACCCGACGGACTCCCGCCGAAGCCTCTATCAGGTGGAGGACGTGAAGCGGCTTGCAGAGCGTCATGCAGGGCGCCGTCAGGCCTCGGTGGTCGCAGCGGATGCGATCCGCTGGGGTGATCCCGTCATGCCGACGGCCATTTCCGCGATTATCGATCAGAGGCTTTTCTATCGCGGTCGGGATGCGGTGGAACTGGTCAGGGATCTGGCCCTGGAGGACGTCGCGACACTTCTGTGGAACGGCCCGACGCACGGCATTTCGATCCCGGCCGGCGGCGTAGATACCGGCTCCCGCATGAGCGCGGCCTTTGCGGCGCTTGCTGCGCGGGTCATGTCCGATCTCCCGACGCTTGGGCGGAACCCGGCAGTGCTGCAGACCGAGGCTGCGGACGTGCTGGCGACCGTTGCATCGGCTCTCGCGCCCTCTTCGGAAGCCTTGCCTCTGCACGAGCGCCTGGCCCGCGGCTGGGAGCGGCCGGATGCTGCCGAGCCGATCCGCACCGCGCTGGTGCTTGCCGCCGAGCACGAGCTCAATGTTTCGACATTTGGCGCACGGGTCACGGCGTCCTCCGGCGCGGCACTTTCGGCCGCGGTGCTTTCCGGTCTCGCGGCGTTGACCGGCCCAAGGCACGGATGTGCCTGGATGAGCGTCATCACGCTCAAAGCCGTTGCGGACACGATTGGGGCGCGCGAGGCCATCCGCGGAATATTGTCTTCGGACGGCGTCGTTAGGGCCTTCGGCCACCGGCTCTATCCGGACGGAGATCCGCGCGCCAGGGCGCTGATGGCGAGTTTCGAAGCGCCGCCCATCTATCGCGAGCTGGCCGCAGCCGGTGAGGAAATGCTTGGCGAACCGCTGAACATCGATTTTGCGCTGGCGGCACTCGCCGACAGTTTCCGACTGCCCGAGGACGCGCCACTCGTCATCTTCGCCCTGGCGCGGACCGTCGGCTGGCTGGCGCATGCGATGGAGCAGGTGGAGAGCGGCGAGCTGATCCGGCCCCGCGCCCATTATGCAGGGCCGGCCAGCTGATCGACTACAGTCGCATCATGGGGTGGTTGCAGCAGCCGCCGCATTCGCCTCGCTGATCGCGCTCAGAAGTGCCACCAGCGCCGCGTTCAGCGGCACCGGAATGCCGTGGCGGCCTGCGGCAGCTACAACTGCGCCGTTGAGAGCTTCGATCTCCAGCGGGCGGTCGGCGAGGCAGTCGAAATACATCGAGGTGCCTGCTTCGGGCGGATAACCGAGGAATGTCGCGAACATCGTCTCCGCCTCGTCTTCGTTCAGCTTGGCGCCCTCGGCACGGCCGACGGCGACGGCTTCGCGCAGGACGCCGAGCGAAAGCTCCTCTATGTCGGCCCGGCGAAAGACCGCGAGCCTCTGACGGGTGAGGGCGGTGATCGGGTTGGCGATGACATTGATCAAAAGCTTGCGCCACTGGAAGGTCAGGAAGGCATCGCTTGCACCGACATCGATCGGGCTGCCGACGAACAGTTTCGCAAAACGATCTGCCAGCGGCCCGGCCGGGACGAGCAGGTCATGGCCGCGGATCTGGCGAAGCCGCATGTGGTCGGGCGCAATGCGCTCGCCGTTGTAGTAGACGATCGCCGGAAGCACCGCTGCACCATTTACGTGAGGCGCAGTGCGCTCTTCGTGACCGATGCCGTTCTGCAGGACGGCCACTGTCGTGTGCGGCGTGCAGAGGCGTTCCAGCCACGGGGAAGCAGATGCGGTGTCCTGGGTCTTGGTGCAGAGCAGGACCCAGTCGGCGGGTCTTGCCTGCTCAGGATCAACGAGAGTGTTCAGGTCGATACGTGTGCTGTCGTCATTGTGATCGAAGGTCAGCGCATCGATGGGCCGGCGGGCGCAGACCGTGACATCGTTGTCCGCCGACAGGCTGAGGCAGGCCGCAGCGACGCCGCCGATCCCGCCAAGCCCCACGACCGCAACCTTGGTGCGAGCCATCATTCTCTCCCGTCCGATATGATTGTCACCATGAGATTATGCCCGGGACAAGAGAATGGAAGAAGGGCGCGGGCTACAAATCAAACGAAAAACAACGCGCGTCTTCAGCCCCTCAGCGCCTTGTAGGCGGCAAGCGCCCGGTCGCGGGCAAAGCCGTGATCGATGATCGGCTTCGGATAGGTCTTTCCGAGTTCGATGCCGGCCTTTTCAAGCACATGGGCTGGTGCCTGGAACGGCTTGTGGATGTATTTCTTCTCCAGCTTCTCGAGCTCCGGAACATGCTCGCGAACATAGTCGCCATCCGGATCGAATTTTTCGCCCTGCAGGATCGGGTTGAAGATGCGGAAGAAGGGCGAGGCATCGGCGCCGGAGCCTGCCACCCATTGCCAGTTGGCGGAATTGTTGGCGGGGTCGGCATCGACCAGTGTGTCACGGAACCACTTTTCGCCCTTCCGCCAGTCGATCATCAGGTCCTTGATCAGGAAGGAAGCGGTAATCATGCGGACGCGATTGTGCATGATGCCGTATTTCCACAGCTGCCGCATGCCGGCATCGACGATCGGATAGCCGGTCATGCCCTTCGTCCAGGCGCGGAATTCCTTCGCGTCATAGTGCCATTCGAAGGGATCGAATTTGTCGTCCCAGTTCTTTGCATCGAGCTCGGGGAATTCGATCAGCAGGCTGTAGCAGAAATCCCGCCAGGCGAGTTCGCGGCGGAAGTGGGAGACGTTTTCGGCAGCCTTGCGCGGCAGTCCGCGCACGGCATGCCAGATGCGGGCAGGGGAAATCTCGCCGAATGCCAAATGCGGGGAGAGGTTCGAGGTAGCTTCGATCGACGGAATGTCGCGGCCGGTCTTGTAGTCGTGCAGTTCCTGGTCGACGAAGTCCGACAGTCTCTCCTGCGCGCCGTCTTCTCCCGGCGTCCACATCGATGGGAAATCCTTGGCCCAGTTCGGCCTGGTCGGCAGCAGGTTCCAGCTGTCGAGGCTTTCGGAGCGCGGGAAATGTTCGGGCGCCGGGATGGAGGAGGGCGTGTCCATCGGCTCATAGGGCTCATGGAGCTTCTGCATGGCGTTCCAGAACGGCGTAAAAACCTTGAAGGCATTGCCGGAGCCGGTGCGGATCGACTTCGGCTCATGCAGCAGCTGGCCGTGGAAGGCGCGGATGGCTATGCCCTTTTCCTTCAGGGCGATGGCGATGTCACGGTCGGTCGCGGTCCGCTCATAGGCGCGATTCACGTAGATCGTTTTTGCGCCGGTCTTTTCCGCGATATCGGCGAGCATATCCTCGGCCTTGCCGGAGACGAGCGACAGGTCACTGCCGAGGGACTTGAGCGCGGATTTCAGGCCGTGCAGAGAATGATGCAGCCACCATTCCTGCGCGCCGCCCAGCGGGCCGATATTCAGCGCCTCGGGCTCGCGGATATAGACGGGAATGACCGGGCCGCCGGCATCGATTGCGGCATGCAGGGCCGCGTTATCGTCGAGGCGGAGATCCTTGCGGAACCAGAGGATGGCGGCAGCGCCATTTGCGGCGGTCTTCTTGTCGGGCACGATCTACTCCGTCGGGGCATTCTGTTGATGCCCCAGGCTACGGATTTCATTCCAGTCCGGATCACCGGAAGATGGCAATCAGGGAAGGGGCGGATCAGCAATATGGGGCAGGGGCGCCCGCTGCCAGTTCCGGAGCATGGGGCGCGCGCACGATCAGGCCATCGGCATGGGCGAAGATCTTCATCATCGAGGAATCCTGCTTGTCGTAGGATGCTGCCACCAGAGCGCCAGCCTCGTTGCGCGAGAGCGTTGCACGCAGATAGTCCTGCCGCTGGTCGTTTGGCTTCAACGTCCGGGCCGTGACACCGTCCACCTCACGAACGCGCTCAGGCAGACGCGCCAGCCTGCGCAGCAGCGGCTCAAGGAAGAGCATTCCGGTGACCATGCTGGCGACCGGGTTTCCCGGCAGGCCGAGAACGTGGATGCCATCCAGCGAGCCGACCATCAGCGGCTTGCCCGGCCGCATGGCGATGCGCCAGAAATCGAGCTGCATGCCGGCGGATTTCAGCGTCGACTGGACGAGGTCGTGGTCGCCGACGGAAGCGCCACCGAGCGTCACGAGAACATCGACGCCAGCGAGGCGCGCGACCTGGAGTGCCGCCTCGATCCGTTCCGGGTCGTCGCGGACGATGCCGAGGTCGAGAACCTCAGCGCCATTGTCACGTACCAGCGCACCGATGCCGAATGTGCTGGAAGCGATGATCTGTGCTACGCCGGGATGCGTTCCCGGTGGGACGAGTTCGTCGCCGGTGGCGAGAACCGCGACCACCGGCTTGCGATAGACCGAAAGCTCGGCATGGTTCATCGCGGCGGCAACGGTGAGATGGGAGAAATCCAGCAGCGTGCCAGCCTTCAGCACCGCCTCGCCCTCGGCGAAATCCTGGCCGCGGGGGCGGATATGGCGACCCTTGACCACCTCGAATTTCGTGCGGATGCGGTTGCCGTCGAGCCTTTCGGCATCCTCCTGGATGAGGATCGAGATCGGCGCCTTCCGGCACCGGCGCACCGGTGAAGATGCGGATGGCCTCGCCTCGGCCCAGCGTGCCGTCGAAGGCATGGCCTGCGGCAGCGCTGCCGACGACGGTCAGTTCCGAGCCGATCGCCGGAGCATCGGCGGTGGCCAGCGCATAGCCGTCCATGGCGGAGGCGTCGAAGGGCGGCTGGGTCAGGCGGGCGAGCACGTCTCGGGCAAGGACACGGCCTGCGGCTTGCGCCAGCGGCACCTTTTCGATCTGTGCGATCTCCTTTGCACTGGCCAGCAGACGGGCCTTCGCGTCCGACACGGGCAGCAGCGACATGGAAGCTCTCCTTACGATTCGGCGTGATAGGTGCCGGACTTGCCGCCGGTCTTTTCGAGCAGCCTGACGCCGCCGATTTCCATGCCCTTGTCGGCCGCCTTGGCCATGTCATAGATCGTCAGACAGGTGACGGAGACGGCGGTCAGCGCTTCCATCTCGACGCCGGTCTTGCCGGTGAGTTTTGCGGTTGCCGTGACGCGCAGGCCGGGCAGGGCGGCATCCTCGGTTATCTCGACCGAAACCTTGGTCAGCATCAACGGATGGCAGAGCGGGATCAAATCGCTGGTCTTCTTGGCGGCCATGATGCCGGCGAGCCTTGCGGTGCCGATCACGTCGCCCTTCTTGGCATTGCCTTCACGGATCAGCGCCAGCGTTTCCGGCAGCATCCGCACATAACCTTCGGCAGTCGCCGAGCGGCTGGTCTCGGCCTTGTCGCCGACATCGACCATATGGGCCTCGCCGGCGCTGTCGATGTGGGTCAGACTGGATGCGCCCTTGGACATTTACTCGGCCGCCATCGTGCCGGCCTCGCCGGTCAGCAGCAGACGGGTCGCGGCCGCGACATCGTCCTTCCGCATCAGGCTTTCGCCGACGAGGAAGGTGTCGATATTCACCTTCTGCAGGCGCAGGCAGTCCTCATGGGTGAAGATGCCGCTCTCACCGACCAGCAGGCGGTCGTCGGGCACCATGGCGGCCAGGCGCTCGCTGGTGGCCAGGCTCACCTCGAAGGTGCGCAGGTTGCGGTTGTTGACGCCGATCAGCGGGGAGGGCAGCTTCAGCGCCCGTTCCGTCTCTTCCTCGTCATGGACCTCGATGAGGCTGTCCATGCCGAGTTCGGTCGCGGTCTCGTAGAGCGCCAGCGCCTCGTCGTCAGTCAGCGACGACATGATGATGAGGATGCAGTCGGCGCCCCAGGCACGGGCTTCGTAGACCTGATAGGGCTCGAACATGAAATCCTTGCGCAGCGCCGGCAGCGCGCAGGCATTGCGTGCGGCGACGAGGAATTCCGGCGCGCCCTGGAAGCTCGGCGTATCGGTGAGCACGGAGAGACAGGCGGCACCGCCGGCCTCGTAGGCGGCAGCCAGTGCCGGCGGGTCGAAATCCGGGCGGATCAGGCCCTTGGAGGGGCTTGCCTTCTTGATCTCAGCAATCAGGCCGAAACGGCCTTCGCTCTTCTTCGCCTGCAGCGCCTTCAGGAATCCGCGCGGGGCGGACTGGTCGGCGGCCTGCGCCTTCAGGTCGGCAAGCGGGGTCGCGGCCTTGGCGGCTGCGATCTCTTCGCGCTTGTAGGCTTCGATCTTTCGAAGAATGTCAGCCATCGTCTAATCCTTCTCGTTGGAAACCGCGACCAGCCTGTCGAGGGCCGCAGCGGCGGCGCCGTCGTCGAGCGAACGGGCGGCGAGCGTCATGCCGTCCTTCAGCGTCCCGGCCTTTCCGGCGACGACGAGAGCGGCAGCGGCATTGCAGAGAGATGTCGCGATAGGCATTTTTCGCACCGCCGAGGACGGCACGCAACGCGGCGGCATTCACAAGGCCGTCACCGCCCTTGATGTCCGAGAGTGCGGCAGTCGGAACGCCGAAATCTGCGGGCGTCAGCTCGAAGGAGCGGATCTTGCCGTCTTCCAGCGCGCAAACGTGCGTGACACCGGTCGTGGTGATCTCGTCGAGGCCTTCGCCATGGACGACCCAGACGGTTTCCGAGCCCATGTCGCGCAGCACCTCGGCGATCGGCGTCAGCCATTGCGGCGAGTAGACGCCGAGCAGCTGGCGCCTGGCGCCGGCCGGATTGGACAACGGGCCGAGCAGGTTGAAGATCGTGCGCGTGCCGAGTTCGACACGGCTCGGGCCGACATGGCGCATGGCGGCGTGGTGCATGGAGGCGAACATGAAGCCGATGCCGGCCTCACGGATGCAGCGGCCGATCCTGTCCGGGCCGATTTCCAGATTGACGCCGAGCGCCGAGAGCGCATCGGCAGTGCCGGATTTCGAGCTCAAGGCGCGGTTGCCGTGCTTGGCGACCGGAACGCCTGCACCTGCGACGATGATCGAGGCGAGGGTGGAAATGTTGTAGGTGCCGGCGCCATCGCCGCCGGTGCCGACGATATCGACCGCATCGGCAGGCGCCTCAACCGGCAGCATCTTGGAACGCATGGTCGAGACCGCGCCGATGATTTCCGGCACGGTTTCGCCGCGCACGCGCAGCGCCATCAGGAAGCCGCCGATCTGCGAAGGCGTCGCTTCGCCTGACATCAGGATCTCGAAGGCCTCGCGGGCCTCCTGGCGATCCAGGCTCTCGCCGTTGGCGACCTTGGCAAGTAACGGCTTCAACTCAGGCATAGGCGCAGATCCCGGCCGTTACTGGACAGTGGACGAAGACTGCTGCAGGGCAGTCTGGTTGATGGAGACGCCGTAGCGGTTCTTCAGGCTGTTGACCATCTGGTCGAGCATGTCGTCACCGGCGGAATCGGCCAGGCGGTTGAGCTGCTCGTCATTGGCCGGTGCCGCCGCAGGCGCCGCTTCGATCGCGGTGACCTTCATCAGCAGGCGGCTTTCGCCGTCGGCCGCCAGTGCCGTGCCGGTGATGTCGACCGGGCCGGAGAAGGCGACGCCGGTTGCTTCCGGTCCGAAGATCGGGTCTTCGGCATTGCGGCGCAGGCCGGTCTTGGTCTCGACGGCAATGCCGAGATCCTCGGCGATCGCAGCCAGCGTCTCGCCCTTGTCGACGCGGCCCTTCAGCTCGGTGGCCTTGGCGGTCAGGGCTTCCTTCTGCTGTTCGGCGGTCCAGTCGGCGACGGCGCGGTCGCGAACCTCGTCAAGCGCGCGTTCGCGCTCCGGGATGACATTGCGAACCTCGAACCAGACATAGCCGGTATTGCCGAGATTGACCGGCAGGCTTTCCTGACCGGGCTCGGTGCGGAAGACTTCCGTCAGGAGGTTGTTGGCGGCCGGCAGGTCGGCGACCTGCTGTTCCTTCTCGTCCTTGCCGGAGCTGTCCGCCGTCACGGTGACGACCTTGAGGTTCAGTTCCTTTGCGGCGTCCTCCAGCGTCGCACCACCACCGCGGATCTCGTCGAAGCGGTCATGGGCGGTGGAAATTTCGCGCGAGGCGGCGGCGACGGCCATCTGCTGGCGCAGCTCTTCCTTCACCTCGTCGAAGGAGCGGGTGGTTTCCGGACGGATGTTGGTTACGCGCAGGATGACCGGGGCAAACGCGCCCTGGATGACCGGCGTCGTGCCACCATTCGCCGATACCTTGAAGGCAGGATCGGTCCAGGCCGGGTCCGGCATGTTCTCGCGGGTGAAATCGCCCAGGCGCACGTCGTCCGGCGTCTTGCCCTGGTCCGTGATGATCTGGTCGTAGCTCGTGGTGCCGTCGCGCAGCTGGGTCGCGGCAGCATCGGCCATTTCCTTGTTCGGGAAGGTCAGCTGCTCGATCGTGCGCGTCTCGTGGGTCTTGTAACCGTCCTTGCGCTTTTCGTATTCGGCGCGCAGCTCGTCGTCGGTGATGGCGGCGCCGTCGGCGATATCCTTCGGCTCGAGCTTCACATAGGCGAAGGTGCGGTATTCGGGCGCCTGATAGCGGGCCTTGGCGCCGTCGAACCACTTGGTCAGCACGTCATCGGCAGGTGCCTTGACCGGATCGATATTGGCGTTGGAGAGCAGCAGGTAATCGATCGTGCGGCTTTCGTCGCGATACTGCTTCAGCGCGTCGACGAGAACCTGCGGCGGCTTGAAGCCGTCCGATACAGCCTCGACGATCTGACTGCGGACGGCGACCTTGCTGCGCTCTGCAATATAATCATTCTCGCGCAGGCCGGCATTGCGCAGGCGCGAGGTGAACAGGTCGCGGCTGAACTGGCCGTTGGTGCCGTGGAAGGCCGGGTCTTCGCTGATCAGCGTCGCGAGACGATCTTCCGAGAGGCCGAGGTTCATGTCGTCGGACAGCTGGTCGAGCGCGGCGCCGGCTGCAAGCTGCGCCAGCACATCATTCTCGAGGCCGAAGGCACGGGCCTGTTCCGCCGTCAGCTGCGTGCCGAACTGGCGGCTCATGTTAGCGATCTGGCGCTGATAGGCGAGGCGGAACTGCTCGGTGGAAATCTCCTGGTCGCCGACCGTCATCACAGTGTTGGCATTCGACGCGATAAGCGACTGACTTCCTCCCCAGATCGCAAAGGAAGCGACGAGAAGCAGAAGCAGGGACTTCGCGACCCACGAACGGGCGGCGTTTCTGAGAGAATCAAGCATCGATCAACATACCTAGAGACAGTCTGCCGCCCAAATCCCGGCGGATGAAGCACTGTCTCTAGAACAAACCGCGGCGGAATAGAAGGCATTCGCCATGAAAACCGAGCGCCGGTTGAAAACGCTGTCGTGAAGACGTTCGATTGGAATATTGGCCGCGTTTCAAACACGTCCGTCCACGCCGGTTTTGCCGCGTGTTTAAGTGGGAATGGGGCAGGCAGTGGTATCAATGGTGGTGAGGTAGGTTTTGTCTGCCTGCCCCGGCCGCTTCATCCAGTTATCAGAGACTTGTCAGTTCCCGTCAGACCGGCATCTACCGACCATCACCGGAAACCGAGCCGAGACCCGATGATCGAGGAGGCCGGTTCGCGAACCCGGGTTTCCCATCCGATGACGGGATGATTGTGCTGCAGTTGCCGGAAGCGGGGATGAAACGCGGTCGTACGAATGCGCAAGCCGTTGCAAAACAACGTCATTATTTTGTGGCGGGGCGCTGATCGTCCCCGCCTGCCGCAACTGTGCTAGCCGCGTTACTTGGTGAAGATGAAGAAGGCGCCGAGCGCGATGAAGCCGAAGCCGATCGCCTGTTTCCAGTGGAACGATCTCGCCGAGATAGAAGACCGAGAAGATGACGAAGACCGTCAGCGTGATGATTTCCTGGATCGTCTTCAACTGCGCGGCATTGAAATAGCCGTAGCCGATGCGGTTTGCCGGCACCTGGGCGCAATATTCGAAGAAGGCGATCGCCCAGCTCGCCAGGATCACGATGTAGAGCGGCTTGTTCTCGAACTTGAGATGCCCATACCAGGCGAAGGTCATGAAGATATTCGACAGGATGAGAAGGCCGATGGTGGCGAGCGGCGTGACCGAGAAAGCCATGTCCGGGGATCCGATTTTTTGATTGCGCGAAGGGTGGGCCGAAGCAGGTTGCGGAGCGTCGCGGAAAGTCGATCAAACCCTTCGCGCCGCCCCGATGTTCAGGCCCGCCGGACTATCGCGTCCCTCGATTGTTCCGGCAAGGCCCTTGCGCAAATCTTTAGTTTCTAGGCAATTCCGGACGCAAAACGGCTCCCACTTTTGCTGGAATTGCTTTAGTGGAGCGTTTCCGCGCGCAGATCGTCTTCGAGAATGCGCAGCGCCTCGGTCAGCGCCTCGACCAGGATATCGGTGAGCGCGTCGGGCTCGTTCTCCTGCAGGAAGAGCGCGATCGACTGGTCGGATGGCTGCGTGGTGTTGGTATCAATAATGTTCGACATTCATGTCCCTCTCTATCGTCCTCATGACGAGCAGGAAAGAGCATGCAGGCTTTTCCTTGCCCGGGGCTGGAACGACTGTACGCGAACTGAAGATCGACGTGCCGGCCTGGTAGTGCGCCCACACAAATGGCGCGGAGACGCGATTGGGCAAGACCCAAAATAACAATGCAATCAACGAGCAGTGATCGAAGGCTAACACGCGCGATGGAACCGATCAAACGGCGATCAGTTCACTCTTTGTGAAGGTCTAGCGGCCATCGTGCCGTCATTCCCGGGCGATTCGCCCAGCCTAGACGGAGATGGCATGACCCTGTTGCAGTTCCCCGCAGATCGACGCACCGCCGATATCAGACGGTGTGCTGAAGCACTTCAGAACATTCACGGTGAAGAGGCAAATCGCTTCTGGCGTACTGAAATGGCAAGCTTCGCCGAAGGTTTTCGCGCACGCGGGGTCGATGAGGATGAGATCCGCCACCAGGCGGCGCTTTTCATGCATGCCGTGCAAATGGAGCTGCAGGTAAGCTTCTTCGAGAGCATCGACGCCTCGGCTTGAGGCGTGCTTCGATCTCATTACCAATTGAAGGCGGGCTTATGCAGCGCACGCTGCGCTGAATAGGCCTAGGCACGGCCGACAAGTACAAAACTTGTTGGTCATATATAGCCGAGCCATGATTCTAAGGAGCTGCCGACTGCACGGAAGTGCAGCAGCGCGACCTCCTTGATAACAAGGCACTCATCTTTGAGCTTCTACGCAGCGACAGCGAATGGCTGCCGTCATTCACCACCTCCGTTTGGGAGATCGCGACACCCTCGCTGCATCGATTATTTCTCCCAGTCGAAGAAGCTGTAGAGCCCGATTAATCTATCGGGAGAAACTCCAATTGCTCGCATAAGCTTGCTTACACCAATTCCAGGAACTTTGGGGCCGTCGGATTGGAAGCTAAATGTCGCGACCGAATTAAGGTTGTTAGAAGCAAACTCGACGATGTGAGACATCGCGATACATCTAGCAGCTTCTAGATTGGCATTGGCAACATGGTCGGCGTTTGAACCTGATAGAAGCAATGATTCAGCGTCTCGCTTCACTGCGGAGGCGACCGAACCTAGGAGCGGGTCCACAGCATGCAATGTGGGTATGTACGATGGAAATTGAGTAAATGGAGTATAATTAGTGCGAGCGACCATCATCTGAGATCCTAACACTTTACCCAAGTGAGCCCAAGCATCCCTAAATTCTCCCGAGATAATTGAGCAGGCAACGATGGCATCTTGGCGCCGCTTGATGTGACTGAGTTGCAGCGCGTCTCGTGATGTTTGCTTCGCCGCAATCAGCACGAATGCGCCAGCCGCCAGCGCGGCGACACCCCCTATAAGTGTCTGATAGTGATAGATCCACTTTCCAAGGACGAGATAGCGTACCCCGATCCAATACTCGGCAAAGCACGCCCCACTGAAGAACACGCCACATGTGCTTTCGTAGTGCCAAGCTACAAAGGCAAGCAACGCCCAGACGCAACCAGCTATCACCAACCATTTTTTTGTCATAGCGATCAACGCTTCAAATTCCAAAAACAGCCGACACGGCATTATTGAGCATACCAGCGCACCGCTGCCACGTTCCATTGCCTTTAGAGGCTGCGCACAGGCAAATTATGCATGAACATGCATCGAAAGATGGGATGGGAGCGCATGTTAGAGTAAACAATACCGCTCTGGTGACTGCCTTTATCGGAGGGATGGCGGATGGGGTGGGATTCGAACCCACGGTACGGTTCCCCGCACGACGGTTTTCAAGACCGTTGCCTTAAACCACTCGGCCACCCATCCGGACAGTTGGGCTTTATCGCCCATCGCGCATTCCGTCAACGGGCCGCCAGCTGTCGCCTGACCGCTGACGCATGACGGGGAGGGCGTATCCCTGTTTCCGACACATTTCCCATTGCAAGCCAGAGCGCATTTTCGCCACATTTCCGACCGCTGTGCCGTAACCGCGCGTATAGTCCATTCCCGCACAGTCGAGAGCAAGAATAGATGGGCGCTTGCGCTGAATCTACACAGTTAATTACTTGTCAATATTTACGATCCATTAACCATAAAAGCTCGAATTTTAACCATTCCACAGTTTTAATTCGCATTTTTGCCATGAATGAAGCAAAAGTGACACAGCACATGACCGCGTCATTTCGCGCGGGCAAATCATTGGCGGCGAGCCGACCGGGACGACGAGAACCCCGATCCACCTCGCGAATGCGGCATGGGACGGGTTAGTTTTGAGTTTGAACGGCGGCAGACTTTTCCTCTGGTCCAAGTGGCTCGGGATCAGCGTTATGTGTGCGACGATGGCATCCTGTGCCACGACGAACGACACACCGAAGACGGCGAAGGCCAAAAGCAAGGAATACTTTTCCGAAAAAGAATATGGCGTGAAGGCGAGCCCGCGCGTCGTGGCGGACGGCAAGTCCGTGCCGAAGGGCGGCGGACGCTATATGGTCGGCCAGCCTTACGAGGTCAAAGGCAAGACCTACGTTCCCAAGGAAGATCCCGACTACAACAGGTCCGGCCTCGCATCCTGGTATGGCTCAGCCTTCCACGGCCGGCTGACCGCCAATGGCGAAGTCTATGACAGCTCGCATCTTTCCGCTGCCCATCCGACATTCCCGCTGCCGAGCTATGCCCGCGTCACCAATACGGAGACCGGCACGTCCGTCATCGTTCGCGTCAACGATCGCGGCCCATACCATGCCGGCCGCATCATCGACGTTTCCGACAAGACCGCCGAACTGCTCGACATGAAGCGCACCGGCACTGCCAAAGTGAATGTGCAATATGTCGGCCGCGCCCGCATGGACGGCGAGGACATGCCTTTCCTGATGGCATCCTATATCCGCAAGGGCGACCGCGTTCCTTCGTTCAATCCGGGCGGCCAGATCGCAAGCGGCGTGATGGTGGCTTCCAACCAGCCGCTCGGCGACCAGCTGCAGAGCTACGGCTCGTCGCTGCCGCAAGCCGTGCCGGTTCCGGGCGAACGCTGGAGCGCACCGGCGGCCCGTCCGGCAAAGCAGCGCTCCGTCGCTGCGGCCTATCCTTCGGCTCCGGCCGAACCGCGGGTTCAGGCGGCTAAGGCTCAGCCTGCCAAGCAGCGGGTTGAAGTCGCGACCATCCAGCCGGTTCAGGCCCGTCCGGTCAAGCAGCAGCAGTTCCAGGCGCAGCCGGCGCAGGCACAGACCACGCAGACGGCCTATGCAGCCGAGCCGCAGGCACCGCGCGTGATGTTCGGCAACATGCTGCTCGAGCCGCCGAAGCCCGGCCAGAAATATTGATCGACATGCTTGCCGTCTTGGCGGCAGATATTCATAGCGCCGTGCATCCTCCGACACACGGCGCTAAACTATTTTAGCATCTGGGCATCATACTCTCGGAAAATCGATTCCGATTCTATCGGTCGATGCGCTAGACAAGAGTGACTGACGGGACTGCGGGGGAATGATGCGACGTTTCATGCTTGTGGGGATCCTGCTGGCCTTCGTCGCCCAGCAGCCTGCCGGACCCGCTTTTTCCCAGGAACCGGCGCCATCCTTCACCACCAAGGCGAAACAGGCCTATCTGGTCGAGGAGGAGAGCGGCACCGTGCTGCTCGCCGTCAACGAGAACCAGTCCTTTCCGGCCGCCTCGCTTGCCAAGCTGATGACGATGGATGTCGTCTTCAACGCGCTGAAGACCGGCGCGATCACGCCCGAGACGCTTTATCCCGTCAGCGAATATGCCTGGCGGACCGGCGGCGCGCCATCCGGCACCACGACCATGTTCGCGGCGCTGAAATCGCAGGTGCCAGTCGGTGACCTGATGCGCGGCGTGGTCGTGCAGAATGCCAATGACGCCTGCATCATTCTCGCCGAAGGCATCAGCCGCACGGAAGCCGAGTTTGCAGCGCGGATGACGGCGCGGGCGAGGACCTCGGCCTGACGCGCTCTAAATTCGGCAATGCGACAGGTCTGCCCTATGCCGAAAGCTGGACGACGGCGCGCGATCTGGTCGAGCTTTCCCGGCATATCTATCGCGATTATCCGGACTACTATCCGCTCTATGCGCAGCCGGATTTCCAGTGGAACAAAATCTTTCAGCGCAACAAGAACCCACTGCTCGGCCTCAACATGGGCGTCGACGGGCTCGGTGCCGGCTTTGCCGAGGGCAGCGGCTATGCGCTTGCGGCCTCGGTCCAGCGCGACGGCACGCGGCTGTTCCTGGCGCTCGGCGGACTTGCGACCGACAAGGAGCGGTCGGAAGAGGCGAAGCGTATTCTCGAATGGGCGCTCTCGTCGTTCGAGACGAAGATCCTGTTCAAGCCGGGCGAGGTGATCGGTCAGGCGAGCGTCTACGGTGGCACGATCGGCCGCGTCGATCTCGTCACCCGTGAACCGGTCGAGGTCTATGTACCGAAAAGCGATGGCCAGCGCCTGTCGGGGCGAATCGTCTATCAGTGGCCGCTGCGCGCACCCGTCGCGGAAGGCAGCCAGATCGCCACGCTGAAGGTATCCTCCGGCGACAAGGTGATCCAGGAGGTGCCGCTGGTTGCCGCAGGTGCCGTCGAGGTCGGCGGATTGCGGGCGCAGGCGGCCGATGCGCTGATGGAATTAATGTTCTTCTGGCTCTGACGATTGTTTCGCGGGGGCGGCGGATGCACTATATGCCGCTGTGACGACAACAGGTATCAAGATACGCGTGGCAGACCGTTCAGGCATATTCATCACTTTCGAAGGCGGGGAGGGCGCCGGCAAGTCGACCCAGATCCGCCGGCTTGCCGATCGCCTGCGCCGTCGCGGCCATGACGTGCTCGTCACCCGCGAACCCGGCGGCTCGCCCGGCGCGGAAGCGGTGCGCTACGTGCTTTTGAGCGGCATGGCGGAACGTTTTGGCGTGCGCATGGAGGCGATCCTGTTTGCCGCCGCCCGCAACGACCATGTCGAAGAGGTGATCCGCCCGGCGCTCGAAAGCGGTGCCATCGTGCTTTGCGACCGGTTCGTCGATTCCTCGCGCGTCTACCAGGGCGTGACCGGCAATCTGGAGCCCGATTACATCGAGGCGCTGCAGCGCATCGCGACGAACGGCGTGATGCCGGACCTCACCTTCATCCTCGACCTGCCCGCCGAAATCGGCCTCGGCCGCGCCCGCAAGCGCGGCGGCAACGAAGCGCCCGACCGGTTCGAGCGTGAAGAGATCGACACCCACGAGAAACGCCGGCAGGCCTATCTCGACATCGCCGCGGCCGAGCCGGATCGCTGCCGGGTGATCGAGGCGGAGCAGACGGAAGACGATATCGCCGAGCAGATCTTCACCCTCGTCGACGCCGCGATCGGCGCCCGCACGCCGGCAGAGCCCGTCGCATGAGCGAGCAGGATCCGCTGCTCCTCGACGGAGCCATCCCGCCGGCCGCCAATACGCGCCTTTTCGGGCACGAGCAGGCGCAGGAATTTCTCGCCCGCACCTACCGGACGGGAAAATCGCATCATGCGATCCTGATCGAGGGCCCAGAAGGCATCGGCAAGGCGACGCTGGCGTTCCGTTTTGCCAATTACGTGCTTTCCAATCTCGAGCCCGGCACGGCGCCGGTGGCGATGCCGGATCCCGATCCGGCGACGCCGATCAGCCGCCAGATCCTGTCGGGCGCCTCCCATAACCTCCTGCACCTGACGCGGCCTGTGGACGACAAGACCGGTAAGGTGAAGAGCGCGATCACCGTGGACGAGGTAAGGCGGGCAGGGCATTTCTTCTCGCAGACATCGGGCACCGGCAATCGGCGCATCGTCATCATCGATCCCGCCGACGACCTGAACCGCAATGCGGCCAATGCGATCCTGAAGATTTTGGAAGAGCCGCCGCGCGGCGCGATGTTCCTCGTCCTGTCGCATGCGCCCGGCAAACTGCTGCCGACGATCCGCTCCCGTTGCCAGACGCTGAAGCTGTCGCCGCTCGGGGACGCAGAACTCAAGCAGGCGCTCTCCATGCTCGGGCAGCGTCTCGACGGCGGCCAGACGGAAGAGACCGTGCTTTCGCTCGCCAAAGGCAGCGTCGCGCGGGCGCTGAAGCTTATGAACTATGGCGGGCTCGACATCATGGCCGCCTTCGACGAGGTGGTGCGCGCGGAGGGACCTTCGGCGCGGCGCGCCATGCACCGGCTGGCCGATGTGCTTTCCGGCAAGGACAGCGACGTCATCTTCACCTTCTTCCTCGAGCACCTGACCGAATATCTGGCCGAACAGGCACGGGCGGCAGCGCTGGACGGGCAGTTGCCGCTTGCCGAAAAGCGCGCACGGATGGTGAGCGAGATCGGCGAGAAGATCACCATCTCGACCGCCTACAATCTCGACAAGAAGCAGACGCTGCTCTCGATCCTGGAAGCGGCGAGGGCGGCTTAACCCCATTGCGCCGTTGAACTTTGGGTTTCGCAGATGCGAAACATGCGCTAAGAGCGGCATGACCAGCGCGATCGCGCGCAAAAACCAAAGTTCCCGAGTGTTTCGATGTCCGACAAGACGCCTTTCTACATCACGACCGCGATTTCCTATCCGAACGGCAAGCCGCATATCGGCCATGCCTACGAACTGATTGCGACCGATGCGATGGCACGCTTCCAGCGCCTCGACGGTCGCGACGTGTTCTTCCTGACGGGCACGGACGAGCACGGCCAGAAGATGCAGCAGACGGCGCGCAAGGAAGGCATCTCGCCGGAGGAGCTGGCCGAGCGCAATTCCGCCGAATTCCGCCAGATGGGCAAGCTGCTCAACGCCTCCAACGACGATTTCATCCGCACCACCGAGCCGCGCCACCACGAGGCGTGCCAGGTGATCTGGAACCGGATGGCCGATGCCGGCGACATCTACAAGGACAGCTATGCCGGCTGGTATTCCGTGCGCGACGAGGCCTATTACGCCGAGGACGAGACCGAGGAGCGCGCCGACGGCGTCCGCTACGGGCCGCAGGGCACGCCGGTCGAATGGGTGGAGGAGTCCAGCTACTTCTTCAAGCTGTCCGAGTATCAGGACAGGCTTCTGGCGCTCTATGAGGAGCAGCCCGACTTCATCGGTCCGGCCGAGCGCCGCAACGAGATCATTTCCTTCGTCAAATCGGGCCTGCGCGACCTTTCGATCTCGCGCACGACCTTCGACTGGGGCGTCAAGGTGCCCAACGATCCCGAGCACGTCATGTATGTCTGGGTCGACGCGCTGACCAACTATCTGACGGCCACCGGCTACCTGACCGACGAGAACGGCCCGCGGGCAAAGTTCTGGCCGGCGGATGCGCATATCATCGGCAAGGACATCATCCGCTTCCATGCCGTCTACTGGCCCGCCTTCCTGATGTCGGCCAAGCTGCCGCTGCCGAAGCGCGTTTATGCCCACGGTTTCGTTCTGGCCAAGGGCGGCGAGAAAATGTCGAAGTCGCTCGGCAACGTGCTCGATCCGTTCGAGCTGATCGAGCATTTCGGCCTCGACCAGATCCGCTACTACCTGATGCGCGAAATCTCCTTCGGCCAGGACGGCCATTGCAGCGAGGAAGGGATCGGCATCCGCATCAATGCGGACCTCGCCAACGGCATCGGCAACCTTGCCAGCCGCTCGCTGTCGATGATCGTCAAGAATTGCGACGGCCAGATCCCGACGCCGGGCGAGCTGACCGATGCCGATCGCGAGATGCTGGCTTCCGCCGACGCGCTGATCGCCACCTGCCGCGAGGAGATGGACAAGCTCCTGATTCACAAGGCGCTGGCGGCGATCATTGCCGTCGTCTCGGAGACCGATCGCTATTTCGCCAGCCAGGAACCGTGGGCGCTGAAGAAGACGGATGTCGAACGCATGGGCACGGTGCTTTACGTGACCGCCGAAGTGGTGCGCCAGATCGCCATCCTGCTGCAGCCGTTCATGCCTGACTCTGCTGCGAAGCTGCTCGATCTCGTGGCAGCCGGCCCGGATGCCCGCGACTTTGCCGCACTCGGCGAGGTGGGCCGCCTGAAGCCCGGCACGGTGCTGGAAGCGCCGAAGCCGGTCTTCCCGCGCTACGTGGCGCCGGAAGCCACGGCCTCCTGATCCTGCAAGACCTTTAACGCATGGCCCGGTATTCTTGATCCGGGCCATGCCAATTCCGCCTCAAGCCTTTTGAATGACCCAAGCCATGCTGATCGATACCCATTGCCATCTGGACTATGCCGATTTCGATGCCGAACGCGACGAGATCGTCGCGCGTGCGCATCAGGCAGGCGTCAAGCAGCTGGTGACGATCTCCACCGAGGTCCGCAAACTCGACCGGCTGCTGGCGATCACGGAGAAATACCCGTCGGTCTTCTGCTCCGTCGGCACCCATCCGAACCATGCCGGCGAAGAGCTCGACATCCAGGCGGAAGACCTGATCCGGCTTGCCAATGCGCATGAAAAGGTCGTGGCGATCGGCGAGGCCGGGCTCGACTATTTCTACGACACGCAGACGCCGGCCGACCAGAAAACCGGCTTCATCCGCCATATCGAGGCGGCGCGCGAGACGAAGCTGCCGCTCGTCATCCACAGCCGCAGCGCCGACGAGGACATGATCCAGATCCTGACGCAAGAAAGCGGGAAGGGGCCTTCCCCTTCATTCTTCACTGCTTTTCGGCTGGACACGACCTCGCCCGCGTCGGCGTGGAACTCGGCGGCTATGTCTCGTTTTCCGGCATCCTGACCTTCCCGAAGTCCCAGGATATCCGCGATATCGCCAAGACCGTGCCGATGGACCGGCTGCTGGTCGAGACCGATGCGCCGTTTCTTGCTCCGAAGCGTTGGCGCGGCAAGCGCAACGAACCGTCCTATGTGGTCAACACGGCCGAGGTTCTGGCCGAGGTGCATGACGTAAGCTACGCCGAGATCGCCAGGATCACGACGGACAACGCATTCCGCTGCTTTAGCAAAATGCCGAGGCTCTGACGGTGCCAAGGTCATGAGCAACTACAGGCGTCGCTTCACCATTCTCGGCTGCTCGTCGTCTCCCGGCGTGCCACGGCTGAATGGTGACTGGGGCGCCTGCGATCCCGACAATCCGAAGAACCGGCGAACGCGCGCGGCCTTTCTCGTCGAGCAGATCGCGCCGGATGGTGGCCGCACGGTAGTTGCGATCGATACCGGGCCCGACTTTCGCGAGCAGATGATTGCTGCAAAAGTGCAGCGGATGGACGCTGTGCTCTACACCCATGCCCATGCCGACCACCTACACGGCATAGACGACCTGCGCGGCTATTTCATCCTGCAGCGGCATCGCATTCCCATCCATGCCGACCCGTTCACCATGGATCGCATCCGTCAGGGTTTCGGCTACTGCATGGAAACGCCACCGGGCGGCAACTATCCGCCGATCGTCAAGCCGGTGCTGATCGAGGATCTCGACCAGGATATCGTGATCGAAGGGCCCGGCGGACCGATCCGCTTCAAGCCGCACAGGCAGGCCCATGGCCACATTCACTCGCTGGGCTTCCGGATCGGCGACGTGGCTTACTGCACCGATGTCAGCGATTTTCCGGCCGACAGTATCGGCAGGCTTTCAAGCCTCGACATGCTGATCATCGACGCGCTGCAATACACATACCATCCGAGCCATCTGTCGATCGAACAGGCGCTGGACTGGATCGCGCGGCTCGGCGCCAAGCGCGCCATTCTCACGCATATGCATATTCCGCTGGATTACGAGACGGTGATGGCCGAGACGCCGGACCATATCGAGCCGGCTTATGACGGGATGAGCTTCGAGATCGATGTAGCACCGGAAGCGCTCTGATTTCTCGCAGGGCGGATGAGATGTGAGCGGCAAGGCGCTGGCTTTGCTGACATATCCATAAGTTCCATAATCTATCTTATGCGATCTTTGCATGTAAGGGCTATTTAGTAATGCGACAGTTGGGCCAGTTAGAGATGCGACAGTCTCGCCTCTCGACGCACTGGTCAAAGCCAACGTTGGGAGCAAGGATGACGATCTTCAGCCTGGTCGAGACCATGAGCGGTCGGAGTCGTCATGTCCTTTATGATCACCATGTCGCAGAAAGAGTTGCATCGCCTCGAACTCATCCAGAAGATTCGTGACGAACGCCTGAGCGTCGTCCAGGCGGCCGAACGGCTCGACCTCAGTCGAAGTCAGGTCCATCGGCTTCTGCAGGCCTATGACCGGGATGGTCCGGCCGGTCTTGTTTCAAAAAAGCGATCACGGCCGAGCAATCGGCGCCATAGCGAAGAGTTCCGCAATGCGGCGCTGGATCTGATCCGCGAACGTTATCTGGATTTCGGCCCGACGCTGGCGCGCGAGAAGCTGATCGAGCTGCACCGGATTTCTGTCGCCAAGGAGACGCTGCGGCAATGGATGACCGAGGCTGGTATCTGGGTCTCACGCCGGGAACGCAAGAAACGGGTTTTCCAGCCACGCGGCCGACGTGACTGCTTTGGCGAACTGGTGCAGATCGATGGCTCACATCACTGGTGGTTCGAGAACCGTGGCCCCAAATGCGCCCTGCTCGTCTATATCGATGACGCGACTGGCAAGCTGCTGCATCTACGGTTTGCTGGCTCGGAGAATACATTCGACTATCTGCATGCGACGAAGGCCTATCTGCAGCAATGGGGTAAGCCGCTGGCGTTTTACAGCGACAAGCACGGCGTTTTCCGCTCGCTCCATCCGTCGAAGAAAGACCGGACGAGCGGCCTAACGCAGTTCGGCCGGGCGCTTTATGAGCTGAACATTGACATCATCTGCGCCAATACCCCGCAGGCCAAGGGCCGGGTGGAACGTGCCAACCAGACGCTGCAGGACCGGCTGGTCAAGGAGATGCGGCTTCGCGGCATCGACACGATCGAGGAAGCCAACGCCTATGCGCCTGAGTTCATTTTAGATTTCAACGTGCGTTTCGGCAAGGAACCGCGCAATCCGAAGGACATGCACAGGCCGTTGGCCGATCACGAGAACCTCGATGGCGCCATGTGTCGCAAGGAAGTTCGCACGCTGTCGCAGGCTTTGACGCTGCGCTACGACAAGGTGCTGTTCATCCTCGATCCGACCGAGATTTCCACGTCTTTGGCTGGCCAGAAGGTGATTGTCTGCGATTATCCGGACGGAAGGCTGGAGATCATGCACGAGAGCTATGCCCTGCCCTACAGAACTTTCGACACGTTGCGCTCGGTGCATCGTGCCGAGGTTGTCGACAACAAGCGTCTGGACGACATGCTGTCGGTTGTCGCCGAGATGCAGGCTGAGCGGGAACAGCAGCGAAGCAAGGGCGGACCACGGCGCACCGGGCAGAAAGATCATATGTTCGGCATTCGCGACGGCAGCACGGCGAACGGGTATCAGAAGCGTGGCCGCAAGCCGGGTCGGCGGACGGATTTCATGAGTGATCCTGCGGTTATTGCCAAAAGACAGAAGGCGCTGGCGGAGATGGAAGCGGCGGAGTGATGAGGCAATATAGTCTCAAAGCTAAAGCCGGGGGATGTTCCTCACCCTCACCCTCACCCTCACCCGCCCCCGCTCCTCCCTTGCAACCCGGCCCAGCCGGTCGGATCGGGGGCTGATCGTCGGAGCCAGTGTCGCATCTCTAACTGGCCGACAGCGTCGCAGCCCTATCCAGCTTTGACATTGCATGTAGGAGGCGGATTCCATTTCCAAGTGCGACATGCCGCTAACCTCAATGGTTTCGTATTGGAGATTTTGGCAGGTCCCGACGCCATCTGATGGCAGCAAAGGGTTCGGTTGCGAGATCGCTTAACCATATCCCGCGGGGGTCAATCGCCAACTGCCTCACTATGAAGACGACTACGGTACCATTGCCGGTGATCGCCATGGGAAAGAGAGGCGATTTGGGCAATTGTTTCAACGGTCACGCAAATCCGTTGATTTGACATGAGATCCGGTATTATGCGCTCCACAATCGACCTGACCGCAGAGCCAGTCGGCTGAACCCTTTTTGCGGCAGAGGCTGGGCGCAGCGATTAGCTCTCCCTGCATCCAGCCTCGTTCCCGTTACTGTGATACACGCCGGATCCGGCAAACGAATTGCCGCCCCGGCGCTCAATACCCGGCCTTCGGAACCAATGTGCAGAAAGCGACTGAATGGGGTCCAAACATAGCCTTGCCAAGGCCGATATCATCTTCGCGGTCCTGGCCTGCGTGTTCGCAGTCGTTCTCTTCCAGTCGTCCGCCTTCGGCGAGCTTTGCCAGGGCGTCTATCGTTTCCAGTCCCTGCCCGCCTTCAATGCCATTCCGATGCAGATCTGGATGAAGATCGGCGTGCTGACGGCGCTCATCATTCCGGGAATTGCCGCCTGGTCGTTTCGCCATCGTCGCGATATCTTCGTGCCGGCACTCGCCGTGGCGCTGTTGCTGCTCATTCAGATCGGGATAGAGGCGGCCTTCGCGCTCAGCGGGCAGATCCACAAGATCGCCGTGGTGGGCGCAGTCTTCTCCATATGGCGAGCCATAAGGCTGGTTCAGCTCGGGATCAGCACGGGAAAGACATCATTGACCTGGCGCGTCGTGTTTTTCCTCTGCGCGCTCCAGTGGACGATAAACCTCTGCTTCCTCATCGTCGTGCTGTCGAGAAACTGCACGCTATCCTGATAGCGCAAAAAGCGCCCTCATCCTTCGGCGAAATCCTTCAATGCATCGCCGGAGAGCCGGTAGCGGATCCATTCCGTCTGCGGCTCGGCGCCGATCGCGTCATAGACCCTGATCGCCGGCTCGTTCCAGTCGAGTACGCTCCATTCGAAACGGCCGCAGCCGTGCTCGATGGCGATTTGGGCCAGCCGCCGCAACAGCGCCTTGCCGGCGCCGGAACCACGGGCACTCGGCGTCACATAGAGGTCTTCGAGATAGAGCCCGTTGCGGGCCTGCCATGTGGAATAGTTGAAGAACCAGATGGCCATGCCGATCGCCTGCCCTTCCCGCTCGCAGACCAGTGCCTGCGTGACCGAGGTCGGGCCGAAGATCGAGGTCTCGATCGTCTCGACGGTCGCGGCGACCTCGTGCTCGGCCTTTTCGTAGATGGCGAGCTCGCGGATGAAGCCGAGCAGGGTTGCGGCGTCCTCGCGCATGGCCGGACGGATGGTGAGCGACATGATGTCTCCGGAATTCAGATTTTCGGGATCGGCGAACTGGCCGATTTTACTCGGCGGCATCCTTCACTTCGGTGATCTCCAGCTCGTAGCTGTAGCCGTCGAGCATGATATAGGCCTGCTCGATCGTCTTGATCTCCGTCTCGGACTTGTTGATAGCCTCGCTGATCGTCTCGCAGCGCGCCTTCAGCATTCGGCCGAGCACGTCGGTGCCGGGCTTGCGGCCCATGCGGTCCATGTGATTGCGGATGCGTGCCCGATGGCGCTCCATTTCGAGGATGTGGAAACGGGCGTTGACGATGCGATCGGTGAGCTTGCGACGCATCGACGCCACCGGATCGAAGGAGCCCGGCTCGCGCTCGTCGAGGATCATCTCGTTGACCAGCGTTTCCAGGATGACAAGGCCCTGCAGGTCCTTCGTATCGGCAAGTTCCGGGTCATAGCCGGTATCGTCGAAGACCTTGCGACGCACCGGATCGACCAGCAATTCGTAGGCGAGCTTCAGATCGGCGAAGAGTTCGGCATCGCCGCCGGTATCCGGATGGGCGGTTTTCGCACGCTTCCTGTAGGCTGACTTGATGGCAGCAGCATCGGCGTCTCGCGAAAGGCCAAGGATGTCATAGGGGTCGATCAAGGAGCGTCACCTGTCTTCGGCATTTCGGTATCATGGTGGTGGTTAGTGGTAAGGGTTCTGGCCCGATCGCTCAAGACCTGATCCATTCTTATGGCCAATTAGGGGCAGGCCATCCCGCCAAAACCTCCCTTCCCCGTTTTCCCACAGCTATCGCATGCGCAGGCGGAACGGGCGTTTTCCTTCCGCCACCGGCGCCATCAGGAAGCTGAGGAAAACACAGGGCAAAAGCACGATGAAGGCGGCCGACAGGCTGACATGCTCGGCGACGAAACCGAGCAGCGGCGGCACGCCGATCGTCGAGAGCATCAAGGTGAGAGCGAGCGCCGCGAGATTTTCCGACGGCTGGCCCTTGCCGAGAGCGATCGTGGTGGCGACCGCGAGCGGGAATGCCAGCGCGATGCCGCAGCCGATCAGGAAGAGTGCCGCGCCTGCCATGGTGGAGGATTGCGCCGTCACCAGCAGGATGATGCCGGCGGCGACGGTGATCGCCGACATGCGGATCAGGGCAAGTGCGCCGAACCTGTCGCGCAGCATGTCGCCGGCCATCCGGGTGGCGCCCATGCCGACGGTAAACGCGGCATAGAGCATGCCGGCAAGCGCGGGATCGGCACCCATCACCTCGCGCAGGTAGAAGATGCCCCAGTCATAGACCGCGCCTTCGACGATGCAGAGGCCGAAGACCATGACGCAGATGAGGACGATGATGCGGTCCGGCATAACATAGGCCGAGCGGCGCACGGCGGGCGGTGCCGCCGGAGGTTCGGCGGGCATCAGCAGGAAGACCGTGAGGCAGGCCAGCAGGGCCAGCGCGGCGGCCATGCTCTGCTGGATCGTCGGCGAGATGCCCTCGCCCGCCAGAAAGCCGGAGGCCAGCGAACCGAAGAGCAGGCCGACCGACCAGAATCCGTGACTGCGCGACAGAACCTTGACGCCGGTGCGCCGCTCGATGCCGGCGGAAATCATGTTGGCGGAGACATCGAAAATGGTGCGGACGAAGCCGAACAGGAAAAAGCAGAGGACGAAGCCCGGCAGCGAGAAGATGGTAAGAAGCGGGCTCAGCAGCGCGACGATGGGCAGCGTGACGACGGCAGTGATCCGAGGTGTGAGGCGGTCGGTGATGCGTCCGGCCAGCGGCAGCGCCAGGAACGTGCCGACCGGCGCACTGAGGAGTGCCAGGCCCAGCACCGCCTTGTCGATCTGCATCGCCTCCTGGATGGATGGCAGGCGGGTGAAGAGCGAGATGAAGAGGATCGCGTTGCTGAAATAAAGCAGCGCCGGCGGCAGCAGGGTCATCAGGGCATTCCGATCGAATCAGTCACGTCATTGGTGGCAGCAGGCCACAAGCAGGACAAGCGCGTATGACGGGACCCTGCCCTGCGCCGCCGGAAACGATTTTCGACAAAACAGCGTGGCAAATAGCTTGCTTGATGAAAAAATCCGCACGCCCATCTTTTCAGCATCGAGAAACGCGCTAACATTCGATGATCGTTGCTGGAGACCGTCCGATGGCCGTTCGATTTGCCTCTCTCGTTGCGTCGCTTGTTCTCGTATCCGTTCCCGCCGCCCATGCCGAAGATCCGGTCGCCGATGCGCAGGCTGTGATTTCCGGCCAGATCGATGCGCTGATCGCAGACGATGCGGACCGCGCCTATTCCTACGCCTCGCCGGATATCCGCAGTATCTATCCGGACAAGGACACGTTTCTCACGATGGTGCAGAAGAACTACGAGCCGGTCTATCACGCCGGCAACTATGCCTTCGGCCGGTCCAAACTGGTCGCCGGCGGCGAGCTGGTGTTCCAGGAGGTGATGATCAGTGCCAAGGAGGGCAAGGACTGGACCGCGATCTACGAGATGCGGCTGATGGATGACGGATCGTATAAGGTGAATGGTGTCAGGATGATGCGGAATACGGCCAGCCAGGGGATTTGAGCAGGCGGCTTGCTCCCCATATCTCCCCCTTGTGGGGGAGATGTCACGAAGTGACAGAGGGGGTGGTGCGGCGAATTCATTGTGCGAGGAGTGTGTGGAGACACCCCCTCTGCCCTGCCGGGCATCTCCCCCACAAGGGGGAGATTAGCCAAAAGCGCCCTCACACCGGATCGATATCGCCCTTCGCCCATTCCTCCTGCGTCTGCGCATAGAAGTCCGCAAAGCGGCCTTCCTCGATCGACTGGCGGATGCCCTTCATCAGGTCCTGGTAGTAATTGAGATTGTTCCAGGAAAGCAGCATGCCGCCGAGCGCCTCGTCGGAGCGGCAGAGGTGGTGCAGGTAGGCGCGGGAATAATCGCGGGCGGCCGGGCAGTTCGATTCCCCGTCGAGCGGGCGCATGTCCTCGGCGTGGCGGGCATTGCGCAGGTTGACGCGGCCGCGGCGGGTAAAGGCCAGGCCGTGGCGGCCGGAGCGGGTCGGCATGACGCAGTCGAACATGTCGATACCGCGGGCAACCGATTTCAGCATGTCGTCCGGCGTGCCGACGCCCATCAGGTAGCGCGGCTTTTCGGCCGGCAGGACCGGCAGCGTCGTCTCCAGCATGGAGAGCATGACATCCTGCGGCTCGCCGACGGCAAGGCCGCCGACCGCATAGCCCTTAAGATCCAGCTGTTTCAGGCCTTCCGCCGAGCGGACACGCAACGCCGGCTGGTCGCCGCCCTGGACGATGCCGAACATCGCCTTGCCCGGCTGCTCGCCAAAGGCAACGCGGCAGCGTTCGGCCCAGCGCAGCGACATTTCCATGGCGCGTTCGATCTCGCGCGGCTCGGCGGGCAGCGCCACGCATTCGTCGAGCTGCATCTGGATATCGGAGCCAAGCAGGCCCTGGATCTCGATCGAGCGTTCCGGCGACATGTGATGCAGCGAGCCGTCGATATGGCTCTTGAAGGTGACGCCCCTCTCGTCGAGCTTCCTGAGGCCCGACAGCGACATGACCTGGAAGCCGCCCGAATCCGTCAGGATCGGGCCATCCCAGCGGATCAGCTTGTGAAGGCCACCGAGGCGGGCGACGCGTTCGGCGCCCGGGCGCAGCATCAGGTGATAGGTATTGCCGAGGATGATGTCGGCGCCGGTATCCTTCACCTGGTCGAGATACATGGCCTTGACCGTGCCGACGGTGCCGACCGGCATGAAGGCCGGGGTACGGATCGTGCCGCGCGGCATCGACACTTCGCCGAGGCGGGCGCCGCCATCGGTCTTCTTCAGGGTGAACTGGAAGTTCTCGCTGGTCATCTAGTCTTTCCGGAAAAGCAGGCTGGAATCGCCATAGGAATAAAAGCGGTAGCCCGCCTGAATGGCATGGGCGTAAGCGCTCTGCATCGTCTCGAGGCCACAGAAGGCCGAGACGAGCATGAACAGGGTGGATTTCGGCAGGTGGAAATTGGTCATGAGCATGTCCACCGCCTTGAAGCGGTA
The DNA here is from genome assembly GCF_030323265.1 of Terrirhizobium terrae. GTDB lineage: Bacteria > Pseudomonadota > Alphaproteobacteria > Rhizobiales > Rhizobiaceae > Neorhizobium. The sequence continues at coordinate 3,508,912 of NZ_CP104992.1, read as the reverse complement.
ACCGGGCGTGATGAAGATGCCGGTCGGGCCGGTCCAGGGCTCGATCCTGCCGTCTTCGGCAGCCGCGCTCTCGATGAGGCGCAGCGACGTGGTGCCGACACAGACGATGCGCCCGCCCCTCGCCTTCACGGCATTGAGCCTTTCGGCCGTCTCGGCGCTGACGTAACCGATTTCCTGATGCATCTTGTGATCGACCGTATCGTCCACCTTCATCGGCAGGAACGTGCCGGCGCCCACATGAAGCGTGACGAAGTGGCGTTCGATACCGGCAGCGTCGAGCTTTGCAAACAGATCCGGCGTGAAATGCAGGCCGGCGGTCGGGGCCGCGACGGCGCCCTCCTCGCGGGCATAGATGGTCTGGTAGTCCTGTCGGTCCTTGGCGTCTTCGGCGCGCTTGGCGGCGATGTAGGGCGGCAGCGGGATATGGCCGACGGACATGATCGCCTCGTCGAGCGCCGGGCCGGAAAGATCGAAACGAAGCGTGACCTCGCCGCCCTCACCTTTCTCCTCGACGGTCGCCGAGAGCGATCCGACCATGCAGGTGTCGCCGGAATGGCCGAATTCGATGCGGTCACCGATCTTGATGCGCTTGCCGGGCTTGGCGAAGGCCTTCCAGACATCGGCGGCGGTGCGCATGTGCAGCGTTGCCGAAACCTGCTGACCCCCGCCCCTTCGCGATGACGGATGCCTTCGAGCTGTGCGGGGATGACCTTGGTATCGTTGAAGACCAGCGCATCACCGGGCTTCAGGAAATCCGCGAGTTCCGACACGCGATGATCGGCCAGCACCGGATCGGAATCCGGACGCACGACAAGAAACCGCGCGCTGTCCCGCGGGCTTGCGGGCCGCAGCGCAATGTTTTCTTCCGGCAGATCGAAATCGAATAGGTCGACGCGCATGGTTCTCTCAAAAGCAGACCCGCCCCGCCTCAAGTGACGGAGCGGGCCAAAATCGTCAGGTCGAATTAAACGTCGGCTGCGACGCGGACCGAAGTGATCGAATCCGGGTCCTGGACCGGCTCGCCCTTCTTGATCTGGTCGATGATGTCCATGCCTTCGATGACCTGGCCCCAGACGGTGTACTGCTTGTTCAGCCACGGAGCGTCCGTGAAGCAGATGAAGAACTGCGAGTTGGCCGAGTTCGGGCTCTGCGAACGGGCCATGGAGCAGGTGCCGCGAACGTGCGGAACGGCCGAGAATTCAGCCTTCAGGTCCGGCTTGTCGGAACCGCCCATGCCGGCGCGCGACGGGTTGAAGCTTTCGCCGCCCTTCTTGCCGAACTTGACGTCACCGGTCTGGGCCATGAAGTCGGGAATGACGCGGTGGAAAACAACGCCGTCATAGGCTTCTTCGCGTGCCAGTTCCTTGATGCGGGCGACATGTTCCGGTGCGAGGTCCGGAAGCAGCGAGATGATGACCTGGCCCTTCGTCGTCTGCATGATGAGGGTGTTTTCGGGATCCTTGATCTCGGCCATGTATGTCTCCTTCTTTGCCTTTGAGGCTCTTCTATATTGAAAGCGTTGGCGCTCGGCGCCGTTATTTCTTGGTAACGGTGACCTTGACCATTTTGTCGGGGTTGGTCACTTCGCCATTGCCGCCCTCGCCGCGCTTGATCTTGTCGACGAATTCCATGCCGGACTGGACCTGGCCGACGACCGTGTACTGGCCGTTCAGGAAGGCACCCTCATCGAACATGATGAAGAACTGCGAATTGGCGGAGTTCGGATCCTGCGAGCGGGCCATCCCGACCGTGCCGCGCTTGAACGGCACCTTGGAAAATTCGGCCGGAATATCCGGCATTTCGGAACCGCCCATGCCGGCGCGCTGCGGGTTGAACTTCGGGCCGCCCTGCTTGCCGAACTCGACATCGCCGGTCTGCGCCATGAAGCCGTCGATGACGCGGTGGAAGACGACATTGTCGTATTCGCCCTTCTGCGCCAGCGCCTCGATCTGGGCGACATGCTTCGGCGCCACGTCCGGCGCGAGCTTGATGACGACCGGACCGTCCTTCAGCTGGATGGTCAGAAGGTCGTCGGCATGGGCCACAGTCATCGTCGATGCGAGGGCAACCAGACCGGCAAAGCCGAGATGAAGCAATTTCATTGTAAACTCCGTGTTTCGGAACAATCAGCGGACGAATTTCGACTTGAGGGCGGCAAGAACCGGCGCCGGCACGAAGGCACTCACATCGCCGCCCATGGAGGCGATCTGGCGAACCAATGTGGCGGTTATGGGCCGCGACGCCGTGCCGGCGGGCAGGAAGACCGTCTGCACATCCGGCGCCATCTGGCGGTTCATGCCGGCCATCTGCATTTCATAATCGAGGTCGGTGCCGTCGCGCAGCCCGCGGATAAGCAGTCTCGCGCCGTTGGCGCGGGCCGCATCCACGACCAGACGATCGAAGGACACGACGTCTATGTTGCCTGCCTTTTCGGGAAGCGCGTCCGCAAGCGAGGCACGGATCAGATCCGCCCGCTCCTCGAAGGAAAAGAGCGGCGTCTTGCCGGGATGAACGCCGATCGCGACGATGACCCCGTCGGCCACTTCAAGCGCCTGAACGAGCACATCGAGATGCCCGTTCGTCATCGGATCGAAAGAACCGGGATAAAAAGCGGTCGTCATGCCTTGCCTTCGTACCTGGCCCACCGGGCGCCCTGGCAAAAAATGCCGGTGAAAATTCATCGGCCTTTTGTCACGTCGGCCGCGCCTGCGCAAGGGTTGTGCGCCTGAACGCAGGATGAACGGAGCCTTCAGGGTCGTTTCAGCAGCAACCTGCTTTATTGCAAACCGTGGCGGGAAACATCCCGTCCGTGTCGTGAGAGAAACGCATGCTGGTCCTGATCGTGATCGCCGCAGTATTCGCATCCCTGATGCTGGAGGCACTGCTGATCGCCGCAGACCAGATCGAGGCCTAAGGCCGAGAAAGATGAATGCCAGATGAACGGACCCTTCAGGGTCGCTTCAGAGGCGTTCAGATAAGTTCCTCTCAAAATGCGGTGGAACCTGTTCGCATGAAGCGATCAGGCAAAAGAAAAGGAAGACGGAGATGTTCACGAGAAAGAACTCGCTCATGCTCGACAAGGTCGCGATGATCAACCTGGTTTGGACCTCGATGATCGCCATGATGCTGGCAGCAACCGTCACGCTGTATCAGGATCGTTCCAACACGACCGAAATCAGCTATCCGCAGGTTACCGGCACCTACAACAGCCCGTCCGTCTACTGAGCCGGAACCGTCGGTATTCGGAGCGCACCATGATCGTGACGCTTACGACACTCGCCGGACTGATCAGCAGCCTGTGCGTCGCGCTCCTGGCATCTACATTGTCCGAACTTCGCCGAGAGCGCGAGGATATCGAGAATTTTGCCCGTCGCCACACGGCGTTCTGACGAGAGAACGCCGTCCTCCCAAGGCCCCGCGATGGCATTCAATTAAAAGCCGGAGAACTTTGGTTCTCCGGCTTTTCTTCGTTCTGTTCCAGAAGGATGCGCCGCCCGGTTGGAGCGGCACATTAACGGCGCCCTCAGGCGCCGTTGTCTTCGCCGGCTTCCGGATCCGAACCGTTGTCGGTCGCATCGCCGGCATCCCCTGCACCTTCGGCCAAATCGTCGGCAGCTTCATCTTCTGCTTCCGGCTCGCTGATGCGCTCGACGGATACGACCTTCTCGTCCTTGGCGGTGGAGAAGATGGTGACGCCCTTGGTGGCGCGGCTGGCGATACGGATACCGCCGACCGGAACGCGGATGAGAACACCGCCATCCGAAACCAGCATGATCTGGTCGCCGTCTTCAACCGGGAAGGCCGCGACGAGTTCGCCGATCTCGTTGGTCTTGGACGTGTCGGTGGCGCGGATGCCCTTGCCGCCGCGGCCGGATGTGCGGAAGTCGTAGGACGACGAACGCTTGCCGAAGCCCTTTTCCGAGACCGTCAGCACGAACTGTTCGCGTGCCTTGAGGTCTTCGTAGCGTTCGTCGGTCAACTGTCCCTCTTCGGTGACTTCCTCGCCGACGAGAGCGATGTCTTCCTCGTCCACGCCGGCAGCGCGGCGTTCGGTCGCCGAACGTTTCAGGTAAGCGGCACGCTCCCACGGTTCCGCATCGACATGGCTGACGATCGTCATCGAGATGATGCGGTCGCCGTCGCCGAGATTGATGCCGCGCACGCCGATCGAGTTGCGGCCCGCAAAGACGCGGACCTCATCGACCGGGAAGCGGATCGCCTGGCCGAGCGCCGTCGTCAGCAGCACGTCATCGCCGGGAATGCCGATTGCGTGGTTCGGTGCCGTGCAAGTCTCGACGGAGAGGATTTCGTCACCCTCTTCCTCGAGCTTCATGGCGATCTTGCCGTTGCGGTTGACCTGAACGAAGTCCGACAGCTTGTTGCGGCGAACGGTGCCGCGGGTCGTCGCGAACATGACGTCGAGGTTTGCCCAGCTATCCTCGTCCTCGGGCAGCGGCATGATCGTGGTGATGCGTTCGCCGGGTTCCAGCGGCAGCATGTTGATCAGGGCCTTGCCGCGGGACTGCGGCGTGCCGATCGGCAGGCGCCAGACCTTTTCCTTGTAGACGATGCCACGCGAGGAGAAGAACAGGACCGGCGTATGGGTGTTGACCACGAAGAGGCGCGAGACGAAATCCTCGTCGCGCGTCGCCATGCCGGAGCGCCCCTTACCGCCGCGACGCTGGGCGCGGTAGGTGTTGAGCGGAACGCGCTTGATGTAGCCGAGATGCGACACGGTCACGACCATGTCCTCGCGGGCGATGAGATCCTCATCGTCCATGTCGAGGCCGGCATCGAGGATCTGGGTGCGGCGCGGCGTGCCGAACTCGTCGCGAACGGCGGCGAGTTCTTCCTTGACCAGCGTCTGGATGCGGACCCGCGACGACAGGATGTCGAGGTAATCCGAAATCTCGGCGCCGATCTTGTTCAACTCGTCGGCGATTTCATCGCGGCCGAGAGCGGTCAGGCGGGCAAGACGCAGTTCGAGGATGGCACGGGCCTGCTCTTCCGAAAGGTTGTAGGTCGCGTCATCGTTGATCTTGTGGCGCGGATCGTCGATCAGGCGGATAAGACCCTCGACGTCATGAGCCGGCCAGCGGCGGGTCATCAACTGCTCGCGGGCGGTCGCCGGATCGGGCGCACGACGGATGAGCGCGATGACTTCGTCGATATTGGCGACAGCGATCGCCAGACCGACCAAGACGTGGGCGCGCTCACGCGCCTTGCGCAGCAGGTATTTCGTGCGGCGGCTGACCACTTCCTCGCGGAAAGAGACGAAGGCCCGCAGCATGTCGAGCAGCGTCAGCTGTTCCGGCTTGCCGCCGTTTAGCGCCACCATGTTGCAGCCGAAGGATGTCTGCAGCGGCGTGTAGCGATAGAGCTGGTTCAGGATGACATCGGCATTGGCATCGCGCTTCAGCTCGATGACGACGCGGTAGCCCTGACGGTCGGATTCGTCGCGCAGGTCGGAAATGCCCTCAATGCGCTTTTCCTTGACCAGTTCGGCCATCTTTTCGATCATCGAGGCCTTATTCACCTGGAAGGGAACTTCGGTAACGATGATCTGCTCGCGATCACCGCGCATCGGCTCGACGGTGGCGACGCCACGCATCATCACCGAACCGCGGCCGGTCTCGTAGGCCGAGCGGATGCCGTTCCTACCGAGGATCATCGCGCCGGTCGGGAAGTCCGGACCGGGGATGATTTCCATCATCTGTGGCAGGTCGATCGCCGGATTGTCGATCAGTGCGATACAGCCTTCGATGACTTCGCCGAGATTGTGCGGCGGGATGTTGGTCGCCATGCCGACGGCGATGCCGCCTGCGCCGTTGACCAGCAGGTTCGGGAATTTCGCTGGAACTACGACGGGCTCCGACAGCGTGCCGTCATAGTTGTCGCGGAAATCGACGGTTTCCTTGTCGAGATCGTCGAGCAGGGAATGAGCAGCCTTTTCAAGGCGACATTCGGTATAGCGCTCGGCTGCCGGCGGATCGCCGTCGATCGAGCCGAAATTGCCCTGGCCGTCGATCAGCGGCAGGCGAAGCGACCAGTCCTGCGCCATACGGGCCAGCGCATCATAGATCGCCGAGTTGCCGTGCGGATGGTATTTACCCATCACGTCCCCGGTAACGCGGGCGCATTTGACGTATTTCTTGTTCCAGTCGATGCCGAGTTCGGACATGCCGTAAAGAATGCGGCGATGGACCGGCTTCAGGCCGTCACGGACATCGGGAAGCGCGCGGCTGACGATCACGCTCATGGCGTAATCGAGATAGGACCGCTGCATCTCTTCCATGATGGAAATGGGTTCGATGCCTGGGGGCAGCTTTCCGCCGCCGGGTGTGCTTTGCTCAGTCAAAACGGATCACGATCTCTATTCGGAATCAGGTGGCTTTTTATATCGGAAAGGTATGGGAAGCGCCAATTTCCCCACCTTTTCCGTTCAGGTTTTGAACAGGTTTTGCGACCGAAGGAAGGCAATTGCCCGCCTGCCAAGACAGGCAGGTGCGCTTTGTCGCTGATCGGGCATAGGATATGGCGCGAAGCCGCGCAACCCCACCCTTGCAGCGTGTGGCGCAATCTTCTACAGCCGCGAGCTTAGACAGGCCGATACGCGATGGCGCGTTCGCAAACGAAAAGGACAGGACATGGCCACCGCCGACGCGCTGATCAATGCGATGACGACGATGCTGGTAACGCTCGACCCTCCAGGTCTTGCGCCGGTCTTTCTCGGGCTGACGGTCGGCATGACGGCGGCACAGCGCCGCCAAGTGGCGTTGCGCGGCTCGATCATCGCCTTCGGCATCCTCACCGTCTTTGCCCTGTTCGGCGCGGGCGTGCTCGGACTGCTCGGCATTTCAATGGGCGCTTTCCGCATCGCCGGTGGCCTGCTGCTCTTCTGGATATCCTTCGAGATGGTGTTCGAGCGACGCCAGGAGCGCAAGGAGAAGACATCGCAGGCGGCGGTCACCATCGACCACCTTCGCGACCTTGCCGTCTTTCCGCTCGCCATTCCGCTGATTGCCGGGCCCGGCGCGATATCGGCTACCGTTCTGCTTGCCGGCACATTTACTGCCCCATTCGACCGGGCATTGTTGATCGGCGTGCTGGCGCTGATGATGGTCACTCTCTATCTCACCCTGCTCCTGGCCGAAAAGCTGGACCGCTTTCTCGGTGTCACCGGGCGGGCGATCCTGACGCGACTCCTCGGCGTTATCCTCGCCGCGCTCTCCGTGCAGTTCGTCGTCGACGGCGTGCGGGCAGCCTTCAATCTCTAGGTCATCACGAAGCCTGCCGATCCGGCACATGACAAGCCGATAATTCCTGTTAGAAGCTCGCGTGGTCGCGAGGCCTCGGAGGCCGGTTGCTTCGACGAAAGCGGAGGAAAACCTTGCAATCACTCTTGCGCAGGATCGTGCCGGATACGCCGCCGGTCAGTCGCCAGGAGCGGCTACGGGCCGCGGCGGGCGCTTTCATCGGCATCCTGGTAACTGGCATTATCGGCGGCTCCGTCATAGGCCTTGGTCCGGCCCTCCCGGCAATCATTGCCCCCATGGGCGCGTCTGCAGTGCTTCTGTTTGCGGTTCCTTCAAGCCCGCTGGCTCAACCTTGGTCGATACTCGGCGGCAATGTTGTTGCTGCTTTCGTCGGTGTCAGCGCATCCCTCCTGATTTCCAACGTCTTTGCAGCTGCCGCGGTCGCGATCGGTGTCGCCATCGCCCTGATGATGACCTTTCGCTGCCTTCATCCGCCGAGCGGCGCCATTGCGCTGACAGCGGTGCTTGGCGGCCCGGCAATCCAGAACCTCGGTTATGGCTTCGTGCTGTGGCCTGTGTTGGGCAATTCCATCGCCATGCTCGTGCTGGCGCTGGCTTTCAACAACCTTACCGGGCGAGCCTACCCACATGCGCCGAAAATGCCGGCTCCCGGCCACGGCACGAATGATCCGAGCCCCGTAGAGAGGATAGGCTTCCGTTCGGAAGACCTCGACGAGGTGTTGAAGGACTACGATCAGGTGCTGGATATCGATCGGGATGACCTGGAAAACATCCTGCGTCGCACGGAGCTGCGCTCCTACCGGCGGCGTGCGGGCCATCTGACCTGTGCAGACGTCATGAGCCGGGACGTCGTCGCGGTATCGCCGGATGAAACGCTGCGCCACGCCCACAGGCTGATGCGCGACCGCCACCTGAAAGCATTGCCCGTGACCAATGACACGGCCGAAATTGTCGGCATCGTCACCCAGACCGATTTCCTCGACAAGCCCAACTGGACCGGAGGGCAGCCGACGATCGGCTTTCGTCAGCGTATGCGATTGATGGCGCAAGGCGCGACGGCCACCAGCGGAACCGTCAAGAACATCATGACGACGCCGGTCAAGACGATCCGCCCGGAAGCATCACTCTCCGATGCGATCATCATGTTTGCCGAACAGGGCCTGCATTATCTCCCCGTCGTTGACGAAAACAACAAGATGGCGGGAATTCTCTCCCAGTCCGACGTGCTGATCGCGACGCTTCAGGACGCCGCGAAAGATCATGCCCGCTCTTAAATCAGCCTTCAGCGATCGGTCCGCTTCGCCTTGAGGATCCGCTTCCAGATGGTTCCGCCGAGATATTTGTTGAAGACGACGAAATAGGCGACCATCAGCGCGAAGCAGAGAAGAGCCGGACCGCCTTCCAGCGAGAAGCCCTTGTCCGTCGTTCCGCCGAAGATCATGGCCACGGCGAATCCTGCCACCCAGAAGATGGTGAAGAAATCCAGGATGGCGGCAAGAACGATCCGCCAGGTCGCCGGCACTTTCTGGGTCGATGCAACTTCACTCATAAAAATTCCTCGCTATCAAAATACGCAGCCTGCCAAAGGAAAAGGCGCCTTGCGGCGCCTTTTGCATCAGAACGGGATGTCATCGTCAAGGTCGCGGGAGAAGTTTCCGCCCGAGGACTGGCCGCCGCGGCCACCCTGGCCACCGCTGCCCTGATTGCCACCCTGGCCGCCGGAGCGCGGGCGGTCGTAGTCGTTGCCGCCACCGCCGTAACCGCCACCGAAATCGTCACCGCCGCCGCCGAAATCGCTCGAGCCGCCGCGACCGCCGCCGTAGCCACCGCGGTCACCACCGCCATCGCCGCGACCATCCAGCATGGTCAGGGTCGAGTTGAAGCCCTGCAGCACGACTTCCGTCGAGTAACGGTCGTTGCCGTTCTGGTCCTGCCATTTGCGGGTCTGCAGCGCGCCTTCGATATAGAGCTTGGCACCCTTCTTCACATACTGCTCGACGACCTTGCAGAGGCCTTCGTTGAAGACGACGACAGTGTGCCATTCCGTCTTTTCCTTGCGCTCGCCGGAATTGCGATCGCGCCAGGTTTCCGACGTCGCGATGCGAAGGTTGGCGATCGGGCGGCCGTCCTGGGTCCGACGGATTTCGGGGTCAGCCCCCACGTTGCCGATCAGGATGACCTTGTTGACGCTACCTGCCATAATCTTCTCACCTTACTCTGCCGCCACCGCGGCTCAAAACCAATTCATTCACCATAGACCACAGGCCCGGCAAGGCGCGACCTCCCCTTGCCCATCATCCACAAGCAAACCGCCAGCCGCTGAAAAAACAGACTTCGTGATGGAAATGCAATTGGGTGAATTTTGTTCTTTATTTGTTCTATTTTAATCCTATACTCCTGTCAACGGACTCGGAACCCTCGCCGCGTTGCAGCAGTTTCGCCTCGACAGGGGCGGATCAATCACTACATAAGGGCCTTCAATCCTCCCAGATGGGCCTCCCAAAAGGCATGACGATGAGCGAACTCAAGACCATTTCCATACGTGGTGCGCGCGAGCACAATTTGAAGGGCATCGATCTCGATCTGCCCCGCAACTCGCTGATCGTGATGACCGGCCTTTCCGGTTCGGGCAAGTCTTCCTCGCCTTCGACACCATCTATGCCGAGGGTCAGCGCCGCTACGTGGAAAGTCTTTCGGCCTATGCGCGGCAGTTCCTGGAAATGATGCAGAAGCCGGATGTCGACCAGATCGACGGCCTGTCACCGGCGATCTCGATCGAGCAGAAGACGACCTCGCGCAATCCGCGCTCGACGGTCGGCACGGTCACCGAGATCTACGACTACATGCGTCTTCTCTTCGCGCGTGTCGGCGTTCCCTATTCTCCCGCGACTGGACTGCCGATCGAAAGCCAGACGGTCAGCCAGATGGTTGATCGCGTGCTCGATTTCGAAGAGGGAACGCGCCTCTATATCCTGGCGCCGATGATCCGCGGCCGAAAGGGCGAGTATAAGAAAGAACTCGCCGACCTGATGAAAAAGGGCTTTCAGCGCGTCAAGGTTGATGGCCAGTTCTACGAGATTGCGGACGTGCCGGCGCTCGACAAGAAATACAAGCATGACATCGACGTCGTCGTCGACCGTCTCGTCGTGCGGCCGGATATTTCCGCGCGTCTGGCGGATAGTCTCGAGACCTCTCTGAAACTGGCCGATGGCCTTGCCGTCGCCGAGTTTGCCGATAAGCCGCTACCGGCCAACGAGACCGCGGCCGGCGGATCGGCCAACAAGTCGCTGAACGAGACCCACGAGCGGGTGCTGTTTTCCGAAAAATTCGCCTGCCCGGTTTCCGGCTTCACCATTCCGGAAATCGAGCCGCGGCTGTTCTCCTTCAACAACCCCTTCGGCGCCTGCCCGACCTGCGACGGTCTCGGTTCGCAGCAGAAGGTGGACCAGAACCTGATCGTGCCGGAACCGGCGCGTACGCTTCGCGACGGCGCGATTGCGCCGTGGGCCAAGTCCTCGTCGCCCTATTACAACCAGACGCTCGAAGGTCTCGGCAAGGTGTTCGGCTTCAAGCTGTCCGACCGCTGGGACAAGCTGTCCGGCGAGGCGCAGACCGCGATCCTGCAGGGCACCGAGGAAAAGATCGAGTTCAACTACGCCGACGGCGCGCGCTCCTACAAGACGACCAAGACCTTCGAAGGCATCGTGCCGAACCTGGAGCGCCGCTGGAAGGAAACCGACAGCGCATGGGCGCGCGAGGAGATCGAGCGCTACATGTCGGCGGCCCCCTGCCCGGCCTGCGCCGGCTACCGCCTGAAGCCGGAAGCGCTGGCGGTGAAGATCAACAAGCTGCATATCGGCGAAACCACCGAGATGTCGATCAAGGTGGCGCGCGACTGGTTCTCGGCGCTGCCGGAACATCTGAACGCAAAGCAGAACGAGATCGCAGTCCGCATCCTCAAGGAAATCCGCGAGCGCCTGCAGTTCCTTAACGATGTCGGGCTCGACTATCTCAGCCTGTCGCGCAATTCGGGCACGCTGTCTGGCGGCGAGAGCCAGCGCATCCGGCTCGCGTCGCAGATCGGCTCGGGCCTTACCGGCGTCCTCTACGTGCTGGACGAGCCGTCGATCGGCCTGCACCAGCGTGACAATGCGCGGCTGCTCGATACGCTCAAGCACCTGCGCGACATCGGCAATACGGTCATCGTCGTCGAGCATGACGAGGACGCGATCCTGACCGCCGATTACGTGGTCGATATCGGTCCGGCGGCCGGCATCCATGGCGGCACCGTGGTCGCCGAAGGCACGCCGCAGCAGGTTATGGCAAATCCGAAGTCGATGACCGGCAAATACCTGTCGGGCGAACTCGGTGTCGCCGTGCCGACGGAGCGCCGCAAGCCCAAGAAGGGCAAGGAACTCAAGGTCTTTGGCGCCCGCGGCAACAATCTGAAGAACGTGACGGCGGCGGTGCCGCTCGGCGTCTTTACTGCCGTGACCGGTGTCTCGGGCGGCGGCAAGTCCACCTTCCTGATCGAGACGCTCTACAAGTCTGCCGCACGCCGCGTCATGGGTGCCCGCGAAATTCCGGCCGAACATGACCGGATCGACGGCTTCGAGCATATCGACAAGGTGATCGACATCGACCAGTCGCCGATTGGCCGCACGCCGCGATCCAACCCGGCAACCTATACCGGCGCCTTCACCCCGATCCGAGACTGGTTTGCGGGCCTGCCGGAAGCCAAGGCGCGCGGTTATGCGCCGGGGCGCTTCTCGTTCAACGTCAAGGGCGGCCGCTGCGAGGCCTGCCAGGGCGACGGTGTCATCAAGATCGAGATGCACTTCCTGCCGGACGTCTACGTCACCTGCGACGTCTGCCACGGCAAGCGCTACAATCGCGAAACGCTCGACGTGCATTTTAAGGGCAAGTCGATCGCCGACGTTCTGGACATGACGGTGGAGGAAGGCGTCGAGTTCTTCTCCGCGGTGCCTGCCGTGCGCGACAAGCTGCAGGCGCTGTTCGATGTCGGTCTGGGCTATATCAAGGTCGGCCAGCAGGCGAATACGCTGTCGGGCGGCGAGGCGCAGCGCGTCAAGCTCGCCAAGGAACTGTCGAAGCGCTCCACAGGCCGCACGCTTTACATTCTCGACGAGCCGACCACCGGCCTGCATTTCCACGACGTCGCGAAGCTTCTCGAAATGCTGCACGAACTGGTCAACCAGGGCAATTCTGTCGTGGTCATCGAGCACAATCTGGAGGTGATCAAAACGGCCGACTGGATCATCGATATCGGTCCCGAGGGCGGCACGGGCGGCGGCGAGATCGTCGCGGCCGGCACGCCGGAACAGATCGTCAAGGAAAAGCGGTCCTATACCGGCCAGTTCCTCAAGGAACTTTTGGAGCGGCGCCCGGCAAAGAAGGTCGAAGCCGCGGAGTGATCCGCCGCCGACCGAGGCCTATGTGGCTACCATACGATGTCGATGCCGAATTCAGCGAAGGCGGCATCGACTGTGACGAGGAGAGGTTTTCAAGCCTGCACTGGGCGGCAAGCAGACGATCGAAAGGATCCCGGTGGTGACCGGGGATTTCGCCGGCGAGTTTGGCGTGTGCCATGGAAATGGGAATCGGAATGAAGTGCTCCGAAGCGAGGTTCGCTTCGAAAGTATCGAGAAACTGCGCGGTCTCCGACCACTTTCCAAGGCGATGCTTCAGGGCGATTTCGAATGCGGAGACGGGGCTGACATATATGTCATTTTCTGGATCGGTGATCGCCGCCCTCGCGCGCATGCCCAGTTGGGGACTATCGAGCCACCACCAGACGAGGGCGTGCGTATCGAGAAGGCATCTCATTGGCCATTATCAGCGGGATGTGAGTATTTGCCTTCCCAGGCTTGCAACTCATCCTCCGACAGCGGCTCTAGAAACAGGTTTTCCGGCAGTTTGTCGCGAAGATGGGCAAAACGACCGGCCTGGCGAGGCGGTCGATCGACGCTCTCCACGAGAACAAGTTTCGCAACCGGCTTGTCGTCACGGGCAATCACAACCTCCTCACCCGCTTCCACGCGATCGAGGAGTTTCGAAAGTTCGGTCTCTGCCTTGGAAATATTGACGATCGACATCATGGCACTCCAGCCAACCTGCATTCACACTATAGCCGGCGTTCCGGCTGATCTCAACGGGAGGCAATCATGAGCAATTCGGGCACCATTCGCACAGGCATCGGCGGCTGGACCTTCGAGCCATGGGAAGGCACGTTCTACCCGGACAAGCTCGCCAAGAAACGGCAGCTTGAATTTGCCGCGAGCAAGCTTTCGGTCATCGAGGTGAACGGCACCTATTACGGCTCGCAGAAGCCGGAGACCTTTGCCAAATGGGCCTCCGAAGTGCCGGACGGGTTCATCTTCTCGCTCAAGGCCAGCCGGTTCACCACGAACCGCAAGGTTCTGGCGGATGCCGGTGAATCGATCGAGAAGTTCATGACGCAGGGGCTTGTCGAACTCGGCGATCATCTTGGCCCGCTGCTCTGGCAGTTTGCGCCGACCAAGAAGTTCGAGCCTGAGGATTTCGAGGCTTTCCTGAAGCTCCTGCCGGAAAAGCTCGAAGGGCTGCCGCTACGGCACGTCGTCGAGGTGCGGCACGACAGTTTCAAGGTGCCGGAATTCGTCGCGCTCATCGAAAAATACAATATCGCGCCCGTCTGCGCCGAGCATTTCGACTATCCGATGATCGCAGATGTGACTGCCGATTTCGTCTATGCGCGGCTACAGAAGGGATCGGACGACATTCCGACCTGCTATGCCGACGGCGACATGAAGGCTTGGGCGAAGCGGCTCGAGACATGGTCGCAGGGCGGCGTGCCAAGCGATCTGCCATTGGTCGACGAGGCCCGCAAGGTGAAGAAGGAGCCACGCGACGTGTTTGCCTTCTTCATCCACGAGGGCAAGGTCAACGCGCCCCAAGGTGCGATGGCGATGCAGGAACTCGTCGGGAAGAACTAGAGCTCTCCCACGATCCGACCGAGCGCCCTGCCCGCATGCTCGGCCAGATCTTCCGCCGTCATTCCGGGACCGGCCATGTGGGCAGCTTCACCATGCAGATAGACGCCCGCTGCTGCTGCTTCGAAGGCAGGCATGCCCTGGGCCAGCATTGCGCCGATCATGCCCGCCAGAACGTCGCCGGAGCCGGCGGTCGCAAGCCAGGGCGGGCCGTTCGCATTGATCGTGGCGCGGCCATCCGGTGCCGCAATCACCGTGTCGGCCCCTTTGTAGACGATTGCCGCATGGGCGCGTTCGGCTGCCTTTTGGGTTTTCTCGACCTTGCCGAGAGTTTCGTCCACCGCAAGGTCGGGGAACAGCCGGGCGAACTCGCCTCCATGCGGCGTCAGCACCAGACGAGTTGCGCCATCGGAAAAGGCATCGAACAGGGTTTGCGGTTCGTCCTTGAAGGACGTGATTCCGTCGGCATCCAGAACCAGCGAGCGGTCGCCAAGGGCAAGGGCGAAGTCCCTCGCCTTTTCGCCGATGCCGAAGCCTGGGCCGAGCACGAAAGTCTGCAAGCGCGCATCCCGCAGCCAATCCTTCAGATCGTCGACCCTATCGAGCGGCTTCAGCATCACGGTGGTCAGGTGGCCGGCATTGACCTCCATTGCGTCTGCGGGCGAGGCGATCGTGACCAGCCCTGCCCCGCTTTTCAGCCCGGCTTCCGCCGATAGCCGGGCCGCACCGGTCTTCGATGCCTCGCCGGAAAAGACGGCGAGATGGCCGCGTCGGTATTTGTGAGAATCCGCGCCGACAGAGGGTAGTAGATGGCGCCAGAGATGGGGACCGTTTTCGCTCAGGCCGCCGGCCTGCGCCTCGACGATCCGCCACGGAATGCCGATGTCCGCGACTTCGATGTCACCGCAGAGCGACCGACCTGGCAGGAGGAGATGGCCGGGCTTCCGGGCCATAAAGGTGACGGTGCAATCGGCCTTGAAGGCAGCCCCAAGTGGCACGCCGCGACGACCACAGAGACCGGAAGGAAGATCGACAGCCAGAACAGAGAGACCCGCGTCCCTCACCTTTCCGATGAGCGTCGCGATCACATCCGGCACATTGCGCGTCAGACCAGATCCGAAGACGGCGTCGATGACGACATCTCCCCGCGCCGGCTCATAGGCTTCGATGGCCTTCATCTCGCCTTGCCAGCCGTCGCGGGCTGTTGCAGCCGCGCCCTTCAGGTGTTGCGGATCACCGAGCGCGAAGACCGCCACCGTTGCGCCGGCATCCTTCAATGCAAAGGCCGCGACATATCCGTCACCGCCGTTATTGCCCGGCCCGCAAAGAACGACGAAGCGCTCGGCCTGCGGATAGCGCGCCAATGCGGTCGCCGCTACGGAATAGCCTGCCCGAACCATGAGGTCGTAGATCGGGATGCCGGACGATGCGGCCGCCTTGTCGACGCGGGCCATTTCATCGGGGGTGAGAAGGAGATGCCGGTGGTTTGTGAACATGCCGCAGTTGATCGTAGCATCGCCCAAAATACAAGCTTCCAAGATCTCGGGCTGAAGCCCAATATTTCCTCATTTGCATTATTGTTATGCAAATGCACGATTGCGCACCGCTGTCGGTACTTTTCTCGAATTCTCCGTAAAAATCTGGACTTGGCATCGTTCCGCGCCACATCCATGGGAGTTTGCGAAGGAATGCACGCTGTGCGGACAAAATCGACGAGGATCTGGTGCAAAACCGGAATATCCTTTTGATTGCCGAACATTAGTTTGGCACGATATCTGCATTGGCACCGCTGCGCGGGTGGAGACCTGCCACGGGGAGAAGCGGAGAGAACATTTCTCATGAAGAAGATCGAAGCGATCATCAAACCTTTCAAGCTCGACGAAGTGAAGGAAGCCCTTCAGGAAGTCGGCCTGCAGGGGATCACGGTAACCGAAGCCAAGGGCTTCGGGCGGCAGAAGGGCCATACGGAGCTTTATCGCGGCGCCGAATATGTCGTGGACTTCCTGCCGAAGGTTAAGGTGGAAGTCGTCCTGGCGGACGAAAACGCCGAGGCCGTCATTGAAGCCATTCGCAACGCCGCCCAGACTGGACGGATCGGCGACGGCAAGATATTCGTGTCGAACGTCGAGGAGGTCATCCGTATCCGCACAGGCGAGACGGGTGTAGACGCGATTTAGGCCGGCTCGGCGATACCGTTCACATCGTTACTGAAATCGAGGAACCTGTAATGACGAGCGCAAGCGAAATCATGAAACAAATCAAGGAAAACGACGTCAAGTTCGTTGACCTTCGCTTCACCGACCCACGCGGCAAGCTGCAGCATGTGACGATGGATATTTCCGCCGTCGACGAGGACATGTTCGCAGACGGCGTCATGTTCGACGGTTCCTCGATCGGTGGCTGGAAGGCGATCAACGAGTCCGACATGGTGCTGATGCCGGATCCGGCGACGGTCCACATGGACCCGTTCTTCGCCCAGTCGACCATGGTCATCTTCTGCGACATTCTCGACCCGATCTCGGGCGAGGCCTATAACCGCGACCCACGCGGCACGGCGAAGAAGGCGGAAGCCTATCTCAAGGCGTCGGGTATCGGCGACACCGTCTATGTCGGTCCGGAACCGGAATTCTTCGTCTTCGACGACGTCAAGTACAAGGCCGACCCGTACAACACGGGCTTCAAGCTCGATCTCGTCGGAACTGCCGTCCAACGACGATACCGACTACGAGACCGGCAACCTCGGCCACCGTCCGCGCGTCAAGGGCGGCTATTTCCCGGTTCCGCCGGTCGACAGCCTGCAGGACATGCGCTCGGAAATGCTCACGGTTCTGACCGAAATGGGCGTCGTCGTCGAAAAGCATCACCACGAGGTTGCGTCTGCGCAGCACGAACTCGGCGTGAAGTTCGACACGCTGGTGCGCAATGCTGACAAGATGCAGATCTACAAATATGTCGTGCACCAGGTCGCCAATGCCTATGGCAAGACGGCAACCTTCATGCCGAAACCGGTCTATGGCGACAACGGCTCGGGCATGCACGTGCACCAGTCGATCTGGAAGGACGGCAAGCCGACCTTCGCAGGCGACGAATATGCCGGCCTGTCGGAAAGCTGCCTGTTCTATATCGGTGGCATCATCAAGCATGCCAAGGCGATCAATGCCTTCACCAACCCGACGACGAACTCCTACAAGCGTCTCGTCCCGGGTTATGAGGCACCGGTCCTGCTCGCCTATTCGGCCCGCAACCGTTCCGCCTCCTGCCGCATTCCGTTCGGCTCCAGCCCGAAGGCAAAGCGCGTCGAAGTCCGCTTCCCGGATCCGACGCAGAACCCCTATCTCGGCTTTGCCGCCATGCTGATGGCCGGCCTCGACGGCATCAAGAACAAGATCCATCCCGGCAAGGCCATGGACAAGGATCTCTACGATCTGCCGCCGAAGGAACTGAAGAAGATCCCGACCGTCTGCGGTTCGCTGCGCGAAGCGCTCGAAAGCCTCGACAAGGATCGCAAGTTCCTCACCGCTGGCGGCGTGTTCGACGACGATCAGATCGATGCCTATATCGAACTGAAGATGACCGAAGTGATGCGTTACGAAATGACGCCGCATCCGGTCGAATTCGACATGTATTACTCGGCCTGATCCTGGATTATCCTTCAAACGAGTTGCGGCGGGCCTTGCCCGCCGTTTCTCATTCAAGAGCAACTGACTTTTAATCAGTGGGTCTCGGCTCGTCAGCCCGCTCGAAACATCGCTCCCGCTTCTGGATCTTTCGTGTCCTCTTCGAACAGCCCAACACCACGACCTGTCGACTGGCTGATCTTCCTGCTGGTGCCGGTGTTCTTCTCCACGAATATCATCTTCGGCCGGGGCATTATCGGCGACGTGGCGCCCTATACGACTGCTTTCCTGCGCTGGGCCGGCTCGACCCTCGTCATGTTGCCCTTCATCTATGCAGACAGAGAGGCCGCTTTCGCCTTCACGCGCCGGCATTTCTGGCTGTGGCTGCTGCTCGGCGGGCTCGGCATGGGCATATGCGGCGGCGTGGTCTACTGGTCGCTGACGTACACGACGGCGGCCAATGGCACGCTGATCTACACGACGTCCCCGCTGTTCATCATCCTGTTCCAGTGGCTGTTTGCCCGCCGCGCCATCGGCGCGCTCGAATTTGCCGGCATGGCAGTCGCATTTGCCGGGGTCATCGCGATCGTGGTGCGCGGTGATCCATCGGCACTGCTGGCGATGCAGTTCAACATCGGCGATTTCGGCATTCTCATCGCCGCCGTCGCATTCGCCGTCTACTCGATCCTGCTTAAAAGCCCAGCGCTGAAGACATTGCGGCCGATGGCGCTGTTCGGAATCATCGCGCTTTCGGGCGCGCTGGTGCTGCTGCCGCCGACCGCCATCGAGGTCTTCAACGGCGGCGCGGTTCCCGACAGCGCGATGGACTGGTGGAAGATCGCCGGCATGGTGGCCTTCGCGTCGCTCGCTGCCTTCTTCTGCTTCCAGCATGTGGTGCGGGTGTTCGGGCCGGCAACTGCGGGCGTCACCCTTTACCTGATGCCGCCCTTCTCGATCGTCATGGCCGTCATCTTTCTTGACGAGGCATTCGAACCTTATCACGCGGTAGGCATTGTCCTTGTACTGGGCGGCGTCATACTCGCTTCACGCGGCGGCGCCCGGCGTAACACAGGTTGATCGCCCCGCTCGGGAGACAGTGCAACTACATCTTGATCCAGGCGGACTTTATTCCCACCTTATGTTGCGAAAGGACATCGCACCATGAAACAGACACATGCAAAATTCACGATCGGGGAAGTTGTCCGTCACAAGGTATTTCCGTTCCGTGGCGTCATTTTCGACGTCGATCCGGAATTTGCCAATACCGATGAATGGTACAATGCGATCCCCGCTGAAATCCGCCCGGACAAGCACCAGCCGTTCTATCATCTTCTCGCTGAGAATGATGAAAGCGAATATGTCGCCTACGTCTCGGAGCAGAACCTTGAGCACGACGAGAGTGAAGAACCACTCCGCAATCCTCAGGTCTACCAGATCTTCGAACCGCGCAATGGCGGCCAGCTCAGACCGAGGATGATCCTCGCCCACTGATGTAGTCGTTCGAAACAGAACTCATAAAAACAAAAAAGCCCGGGCGAACCCGGGCTTCTTCTTTGCCTTGCGGCAGATCTTGATTACTGGCCCTGCTTGGCAGCGTTCTGGGCTTCTTCGAGCTTCTTGCGGGCTTCCTCGGCCTTCTTCTGCATGCCTTCTTCCAGCGAACGCTGGCTTTCGGCGAGCTGCGACTGAGAGATCGCCGGGCCGTCGAAGGCACCGGTGAAGCCGTTCAGCGAAACCTTGATCGGGTTCGGCGCACGACGGAAGTTCATCGAGGTGAAGACGACTTCGCCGCCCTTCTTGAGGCTGGCGATCATCGGATCGGTCAGCGGAACTTCGGCGGTGCACTTGTCCGGCAGGCAGACGGTGTAGTCGAGCTTCTGGCCCTTGCCGCCGTCGATCTGCATGACGATGCCCGGGGGCACGAGACGTGCGGTCGGAACCGAAACCTGCAGGATCTTGCGGTTGACCTTGCCTTCGATGGTGATCAGGCCGACAGCGGTGATGAGCTGGCCGTTCTGTGCGAGAATGACGTTCTGGACGACGCAGAGGTCGCTGTCATCCTGCTTGGTGCAGGTCTTGAACCAGCCAAGCGGCGGAGCGCCCGGAGCCTGCGCCGCAGCTTCCTGTGCAGATGCCACGACGGGCGCAGAAGCCGCGCCGATGGTCATAGCCAGAGCGGACATAGCGGTCCGCAAAACTTTGGTAGCCTTAAGATTCATAACGAGATCCGTCTCCTGAAAACCCTCGCATGGGGCTGATGCCTTCCACGCCTCGGGGCGTCCTACTGATGTGTCACCTGAGATTCAAATGAGGCATTTGAATGACCCGCTCTGTAACCCACCTGTTACATCGCCATAGTTTCGATATCCAGCCCCTCATTACAGATTTGAACGCAGATACCGCTAGTAATGCCATGTTTTTGTATGGTCCTGATGGTTGGTCGCAGGCATAGACTGGGATAATTTGCAGCGAATCAGCGATGCGTATCAGGGTTCTCATGAGGCGTCTTTCCATCTTCTTGATCGCGGCCTTGATGCCGCTGTCCCTCGCCGCGGCACCGCTGCACGGGATCGCAATGCACGGCACGCCGAACCTGCCTGCGGATTATCGCCATCTCGACTATGTCGACCCGGCCGCGAAGAAGGGCGGCGCGGTGCGCTACGGCGTCGTCGGCACGTTCGACAGCCTGAACCCGTTCATCCTGAAAAGCATGCGCACGACCGCTCGCGGTCTGTGGGACACGATCTTCGGCCACCTTCTCTACGAACCGCTGATGACGCGTTCGAGCAACGAGCCCTTCACACTCTATGGCCTGCTTGCCGAAAGCGTCGAGATGGACGACGAGCGCAGCTTCATCCAGTTCAATCTCAACCCCAAGGCAACATGGTCGGACGGCCAGCCGGTGACCGCCCAGGACGTGATCTTCACCTTCGAACTCTTGAAGGAAAAGGGCCGCATTCCGTTTTCGACGCGTCTTACGCCCGTCGAGAAGATGGAGAAGGTCGGCGAAAGAAGCGTCCGCTTCACTTTCAACGACAAGGTCGACCGGGAATTTCCCTGATTCTCGCAAGTTCCACGCCGATCCTGCCGAAGCATGCGGTCGATGCCGCAACCTTCGATCAGTCGACCCTGAAGCCGCCGATTGGATCGGGGCCTTACCGAATTAAATCGGTTTCGCCGGGCGAGCGCATCGTTTACGAGCGCAATCCGGATTATTGGGGCAAGGATATTCCGGCCAAGGTCGGCTTCGACAATTACGACCGGATTTCGGTCGAGTATTTCCTGCAGGAAAGCACGATGTTCGAGGCGTTCAAGAAGGGCGCGCTCGACATCTATCTCGACGGCAGCCCGACCCATTGGGCAAGAGCCTATGATTTCCCCGCCGTGAGAAACGGCGATGTGGTGCAGGATGCCTTCGTTCCGCAATTGCCGACAGGCATGTTGGGCTTCGTCTTCAACACGCGCCGGCCACTGTTTGCCGACATCAATGTCCGCGCGGGGCTGTCGCTCGCCTTCGATTTCGAATGGGCCAACAGGAACCTGTTCGAGAACGCCTATACCCGGACCGAAAGCTTCTGGCAGGGCTCTCCCTCACCTCGCTCGGCAAGCCGGCCGATGAGCGCGAACTGAAACTGCTAGGCGATGCAAAGGCCCGTATCGAACCCGGCATGCTTGACGGGACATATAGCGTCCCCAAGACGGACGGTTCCGGCGTCGACCGCGACGTGCTGAAACAGGCCGTCGATCTTCTCGGCAAAGCCGGCTACCGAATCAAGGACGGTCGCATGTCCGACGATGCCGGACGGCCGCTCTCCTTCGAGGTGATGACGCAGAGCATCGACCAGGAGAAGCTCGCCATCGCCTATCAGCGGACACTCAGGCTGATCGGCGTCGACATGCGGATCCGCACGGTGGACGATGCGCAGTATCAGCAGCGTTCCGCCGCCTTCGATTACGACATGATCGTCAAGTCCTACCCCTCGTCGCTGTCGCCGGGCATCGAGCAGATCGGCCGGTGGGGCTCGGCCTCGCGAGACAGACAGGGCAGCTTCAATTTCGCCGGCACCGCCGATCCCGATATCGACCGCATGATCGAGACGATGCTTTCGGTGCGCGGCGACGAGGATTTCCAGGCATCGGTCCGTGCCTATGACCGGCTGCTGCTTTCGGGTCACTACATGGTGCCGCTCTATCATGTCGCCGATCAGTGGGTGGCGCGGCGCAGCTACATACGCTATCCCGAAACCCTGCCGCTCTACGGCTACCAGCTCAACACCTGGTGGGACAGCCGGGCAAAGTAGGCCCGCCAGAATTCTCTAGATCAAAGGATATTGCCATGGAGCGCGTCACCATCGACATCGTCTCGGACGTCGTCTGCCCCTGGTGCTATCTCGGCAAGGCCCGGCTGGAACTCGCGATCGCGGAGGTTCAGGACGAGATCGGCGTCGACGTGAACTGGCGCCCCTATCGCCTCAATCCGGATATCCCGCCGGACGGCGTCGACCAGAAGGCCTATCTGGAGGCGAAACTCGGCGGAGCAGAGGCGGTTGCGCGCGGCCACGAGATGCTGACGCAGCTCGGTGCGGAAGTCGGCATCCACTATGATTTCGCGGCAATCAAGATCGGGCCGAACACGCTCGACGCCCATCGCCTGCTGCACTGGGCGGGTGTCGAGGGTCGCGAGATCCAGGATCGCGTGGCGACGGCTCTGTTCAAGGCGAATTTCGAAGAGGGCCGCAATATCGGCGACCACGCGGTGCTGGCCGATATTGCCGAAGCAGGCGGCATGGACCGCAAGGTCGTCGAAAGCCTGCTGGCGACCGATGCGGACAAGGATACGGTGCTTGGCGAGATCGACGCCGCACAGCAGATGGGCGTCAACGGCGTACCGTTCTTCATCGTCGACGGACAGTATGCCATCAGCGGCGCCCAGACGCCGGACGTGCTGTCCAATGCCCTTCGTGAAATTGCCAAACTCAAGGCCGAAGCCCGCAAGGGCATGCTCTGAACCTTTCGAAAGCCACGTCCGTGCAAAAAGACCAGACACTCAAGGGTGTGCTCCTCGCCTTTGCGGCCTTCGCCGCCTATGCGTGGAGCGATGCGAGCGTGAAGCTCATCGAAGGGCAGCTCAGCCCCTATCAGTCCTCCTTCCTCGGCGCTGTCTTCTGCATTGTCGGCCTGCCCTTCATCATGAAAGCCGGTGATCGCTGGAGCGATATCGTCCGCACCACCAATCGCCCGCTCTGGCTGCTGCGCTTTATCGCCCAGGCCGGCGGCACGATCGGCAGCGTTACGGCCTTTACCCACCTTTCGATGGCCGAGGCCTTCGCGCTGATCTTCCTCCTGCCGTCCTTCGTCACCATCATGTCGGTGATCTTTCTGAAGGAGCAGGTCGGGTATCGGCGCTGGGCGGCCGTCGTCATCGGCTTCATCGGCGTCATGGTCGTGCTGCGCCCGGGTTTTCGTGAGTTGTCGATCGGCCATCTCGGTGCGGTTTTCGGAGGCCTCAGCGGCGCGATCTCGATCGTCGTGTTTCGCGCCATGGGGCCATCGGAAAAGAACATCTCGCTCTATGGTGCCGGCGTGCTCGGTACGCTGATCGTCTGCGGCGCGCTGGCGCTGCCCGGTTTTCAGGCGCCAACGGCGATGCAATGGGTCTGGCTCGCCGGCTATGGCCTGCTTGCGGCGCTGGCCGCGATCCTGGTCATGTATGCCGCAGCCTATGTCCCGGCCTCGATGATCGGCCCGATACAATATAGCCAGATGCTGTGGGCTGTCGCCTTCGGCTATCTCGTGTTCGGCGATGGCATCGATGCGTGGATGTTGGCAGGGATCGTGCTGATCATCGGTTCGGGCATGCTGACGCTGGTGCGCGAACGGGTTCGCGGCACACCACTGCCGCCAGCGGTTGGAACGGATGCGCAGGCCGCGGCGGTGATCGCGCCGGAAGATGGGGAACAGCGCTAAGAGCGAGCCACCCACCGTCATGCTCGGGCTTGTCCCGAGCATCTAATCACCTCAAGAGGTAATCCGACGCGACGGTCTACGTTGATCGCGCCGAAGCGCATCCGGTTCGCCCACAAACTGAACCTCTCGTGTTGCACCCGGGATCGCTCGTAGCAGATCCTCGGGACAAGCCCGAGGATGACGATCTTGAACCTCAGCCCTTCGCCAGTTCCGCCATCTGCGTCATGATCTGCGCCGCAGCGGCAAGTCGCTTGGTTGGCGTCGGCAGGTCGCGGTTGAGGAAGATGCTCTGGTCCGGCCTGATCTTGGCGAGCGAGCCCTGCTTGGCGATATAGCCGACGAGATTGGCGGGGTTGGGGAACTGCTTGTCGCGGAAGGCGATGACGACGCCCTTTGGACCGGCATCCACCTTTTCGACATTCGCCTTGCGGCAGAGCGACTTGATGTAGACGACCTTCAAGAGGTTCTGGACCTCCGGCGGCATGGGGCCGAAGCGGTCGACCATTTCGGCGCCGAAGCCGTCGATTTCCGCCAGTTCCTGCACTTCGCCGAGGCGGCGATAGAGGCCCATGCGCAGATGCAGATCCGGCACGTAGTTTTCCGGGATCATGGTGGTGATGCCGACGGAGATCTGCGGCGACCAGCCGGTGTCGACGATCTCGTCCTCGCCCTTCACTTCGGCAACCGCCTCCTCCAGCATCTGCTGGTAGAGTTCGAAGCCGACTTCCTTGATATGGCCGGACTGTTCCTCCCCAAGAGATTGCCGGCGCCGCGGATATCGAGGTCGTGGCTTGCCAGCTGGAAGCCGGCGCCGAGTGTGTCGAGCGACTGCAGCACCTTGAGGCGGCGTTCGGCCATCTGGGTGAGCGTCTTGTTGACCGGCAGGGTGAAGAGCGCGAATGCCCTCACCTTCGAGCGGCCAACGCGGCCGCGCAGCTGGTAGAGCTGGGCCAAACCGAACATGTCGGCGCGGTGGACGATCAAAGTATTAGCCGTCGGCACATCGAGGCCGGATTCGACGATGGTGGTGGAGAGAAGCACGTCATATTTGCCGTCGTAGAAGGCATTCATGATGTCTTCCAGCTCGCCCGCCGCCATCTGGCCATGGGCGACCGCGACCTTCAGTTCCGGCACGTCGGACTGGAGGAAGGCCTGAATGTCCGCCAGATCCGCAAGACGCGGGCAGACGTAGAAACTCTGGCCGCCGCGATAATGCTCGCGCATCAGCGTCTCGCGGATGACCAGCGGGTCAAACGGCGAGATGAAGGTGCGGACCGCCATGCGGTCCACCGGCGGGGTGGTGATGAGCGACAGTTCGCGCACACCGGTCATGGCCAGCTGCAGGGTGCGCGGGATCGGGGTGGCCGACAGCGTCAGGACGTGGACGTCGGTCTTCAGGTCCTTCAGGCGTTCCTTGTGCTTGACGCCAAAGTGCTGCTCCTCGTCGATGATAAGGAGCGAGAGGTTGGCGAACTGGATGCCGGTGCCGAGCAGAGCATGGGTGCCGACGACGATATCGACCTTGCCTTCAGACAGATCCTTCTTGGTCTGCGCCAGTTCCTTGGCCGAGACGAGTCGTGAGGCCTGAGCGATGCGGATCGGAAGCCCGCGGAACCGTTCGGAAAACGTCTTGAAATGCTGGCGGGCGAGAAGCGTGGTCGGTACGACGACAGCCACCTGTGCGCCGTTCATGGCGGCGAAGAAAGCGGCGCGCAGCGCGACTTCGGTCTTGCCGAAGCCGACATCGCCGCAGACGAGGCGATCCATCGGACGGCCGGCGGCGAGATCCTCGCGGACGGATTCGATGGCGTTTTCCTGGTCTTCCGTCTCGTCATAGGGGAAACGGGCGGCGAACTCGTCATAAAGCCCTTCGGGCGTGGCGAGAACCGGCGCCTTGCGGACCATGCGGGTGGCAGCGATGCGGATGAGATCGCCCGCCATGTCGAGCAGGCGCTTCTTGAGCTTGGCCTTGCGGGCCTGCCATGCACCGCCGCCGAGGCGGTCGAGATTGGCTTCCGCCGCATCCGAGCCGTAACGGGAGAGAAGATCGATATTTTCGACCGGCAGGAAGAGCTTAGCCTGGTCGGCATAATGCAGTTCGAGACACGCGCGCGGCGCACCGGCCGCCTCGATGGTGATCAGCCCGACGAACTTGCCGATGCCGTGTTCGGCATGGACGACGAGCGAGCCTTCGTCGAGGCCGGCGACTTCGGTGAGGAAATCGGCGCCGCGCTTGCGCCGCTTGCCGCGGCGGACCATGCGGTCGCCGAGAATATCCTGCTCGCCGATGACGGCGATATTGCCGGTCTCGAACCCGGCTTCGAGGCTCATGACGGCGGAGGCCGCCTCGCCTTTTTCGAGCTTGTCGAGATCGGCAAGCTTTTCGATCTGTTTGATGCGCTTCAGGCCGCGTTCGTCGAGAACCTGCAAGAGGCGGTCGAGCGAGCCGGCGGACCAGCCGGTGACGAGAACCTTGATGCCTTCGGCGCGCTTGTCGGCGATATGCTTGACGACGAGATCGAAGACGTTGGTGCGCTCATCGCGATCCTGCGTATCGGCGCTGGCTTCCGCCTGGCTTTTCGCCCAGCGCGGGCCTGTATGGGCGTCGAGTGTCACCACCGGGCGACCCGAGGCATCCATCTCGTTGAACGGGGTGAGACGCAGGGCGGCCGCTTCATCCAGCGCTGCGGCAAAGGCCTTGCCGTCGAGATAGAGCTGGCCGGGAGAGACCGGCTTGTAGGGCGTGGACTGCGCGGCGGCGCCCTTGCCGGCGCTGCCCTGATCGCGGCGAGCCTCGAAATAGTCTATGACGAGCTTGGAGCGTTCGGCCGCTGCCTCGCGGGCCGTGTGATCGGTGACGATGCGGAAGCCGGCGAGATAATCGAAGGCAGTATCCAGCTTGTCGTAGAAGAGCGGCAGCCAGTGTTCCATGCCGGCATAACGGCGGCCTTCGGAAACGGCCTGATAGAGCGCGTCATCACGGGTGGCGGCGCCGAAGAGCGACAGGTAATTCTTGCGGAAACGGCTGATCGTATCCGGCGTCAGCGTCACTTCACTCATCGGGTTGAGGTCGAGCGAGCGGGCTTGGCCGGTGGTGCGCTGGCTGGCGGGATCAAACGAGCGGATGCTTTCGAGCGTATCGCCGAAGAAATCGAGGCGCACCGGCTCTTCCGTGCCGGGGACGAAAACATCGAGAATGCCGCCGCGCACGGCGAATTCGCCGACTTCGCGCACGGTCGAGACGCGGTCGAAACCATTGCGCTCAAGGCGGGCGGCGATGTCGTCCATACGGATCTGGTTGCCGGGTTTTGCCGAGAATGCGAGGCTCTCGATGATCTCGGCGGGCGCGATCTTCTGCAGCATGGCGTTGACCGTGACGAGCACGATCGCCGGATGCGGCTTTTTCGCATGGGATATCAGGCCGGACAATGCGGACAGTCTCCGAGCGGAGACATCGGCACTGGGCGAGACGCGGTCATAGGGCAGACAGTCCCAGGCGGGCAGGGAAAGAACCGGGATTTCGGGCGCCACGAAGGAGAGCATCTGCTCCAGATCTGGCATGCGTTGGCCGTCGGAAAGCACATAGGCGACAGACTGGCCGGAGCGCGCCAGTTCGGCCAGCAGCATCGGCTCCATGCCTGGAGGCACATTGCCGATGGTCAGCGGCTGGCTCGCGGCCGCGATCTTCTTGGCATCGAATCCGGACATCATTGGCCGAGTTTCTCTTTCAGCGAGGCTTCGGTGACAGGATCGAAATCCGGCTTGTAGGCGGCGACGCGGGCAAACAGAGGGTGTCACGATCTTCGGGCAGAGGCTTTGCACCAGTGATCCAGGCATGCAGGTCGTGATCGTCCTCGCCCATGATCGCCTCGAACTCGTCCAGTTCGTGATCCGAGAGGTTGGAAATCTCCGCTTCGGCGAAAGAGCCGAAGACGAGGTCCATCTCGCGAATGCCGCGATGCCAGCAGCGATAGAGGATGCGCCTGCGGCGCGGGTCGAGATCCGCGCTGGTGCGCGCCAGTCCTGTCATGGTCGTGTCCCTGTTTTGCGGTTCATATAGGATTGTTTTCGGCTCCCGTCACCTTGCCAAATGGCCAAAACTTGCCCCATTTAGCCAGCCATGCGCCCAGCCATACTCGATCCGCTCTTCGCTTCCGTCTCGTCGCTGCCCGGTGTCGGCCCGAAGATTGCCGACCTGATCGTAAAAGTGACGGGTCGAGAGGATGTGGAGGATTGCCGCGTCGTCGATCTGCTTTTCCATGCGCCCTTCTCGCTGATCGACCGGCGCAACCGGCCGGGGATCGCGCTTGCGCCGCAAGGATCGATCGTCACCATCGAGGGACGTGTCGACCGCCACCAGCCGCCGGCGCGCGGCACCAACCAGCCCTATCGCGTCTTCCTGCATGACGAGACCGGCGAGCTGGCGCTGACCTTCTTCCGCGCCAAGGGCGACTGGCTGTCGAAGTCACTGCCCGTCGACGAACAGGTGCTGGTAAGCGGCAAGGTCGACTGGTTCAACGGCCGCGCCTCGATGATCCATCCGGATTTCATGGTGAAAGTGTCGGAAGCGCAGAACTTGGCTCTGGTCGAGCCGGTCTATCCGCTGACTGCCGGTCTTTCGCCGAAGACCTTGCGCAAGGTGATCGAAGGCGCCGTCGAGCGGCTGCCGGAGTTTCCCGAATGGGCCGATGCGGCGCTGACGCAGAAACAGGGTTTTCCGTCGGTCGCAGACGCCTTCCGCAGCCTGCATCAGCCGGAAGACGAGAAGGATATAGACCCGAACGCGCCGGCACGGCGACGTCTGGCTTACGATGAATTCCTCGCCGGTCAGGTGTCGCTGGCGCTGGTGCGACAGAAGATCCGCAAGGTGCCGGGCCAGCCGATAAGGGTGAAGGGAGATCTTGCAGCGAAGATCGTGGCCGCCCTGCCCTTTTCACTGACGCCGAGCCAGACGGCTGCCATCGACGACATCATCAAGGACATGGCCGGTGAAGACCGGATGCTGCGCCTGTTGCAGGGCGATGTCGGCGCGGGCAAGACGCTGGTGGCGCTGCTCTCCATGGCGGCAGCGGTCGAGGCCGGAGGCCAGGCGGTGTTGATGGCGCCGACGGAAATCCTCGCCCGCCAGCATTTTTCGACGATCTCGAAGCTTGCAGGCGCTGCCGGTGTCTCTGTCGAACTGCTGACCGGCCGAACCAAGGGGCGTGAACGTGATGCCATCGTCGAGCGCATTGCATCCGGCGAAGCGCAGATCATCGTCGGCACCCATGCGCTTTTCCAGGATACGGTCAGCTATGCCAACCTGATGATGGCAGTAGTGGACGAGCAGCACCGTTTCGGCGTCCATCAGCGACTGCGCCTGACGGCGAAGGGCATCTCGCCGCATATGCTGGTGATGACCGCGACGCCGATCCCGCGCACGCTGGTGCTTGCAGCCTTTGGCGACATGGACGTCTCCAAGCTCACCGAGAAGCCGGCAGGACGCAAGCCGATCCAGACCGTCACTGTGCCGACCGAAAGGATCGGCGATATCGTCGGGCGGCTGAAAGGCGCGATTGCCGAGGGCAAGAAGGCCTATTGGATCTGCCCGCTCGTCGAAGAGTCGGATGTGTCTGAACTGATGTCTGCCGAAGAGCGGCATGCGGTTCTGGCACGCGAGCTCGGCGCGAAGAATGTCGGCCTCGTCCATGGGCGGATGGCAGGGCCGGAGAAGGACGCGGTGATGAATGCGTTCAAGAGCGGCGAGATCCGCATGCTGGTAGCGACCACCGTTGTCGAAGTGGGTGTCGATGTGCCGGATGCGACGATCATGGTGATCGAGCATGCGGAACGGTTCGGGCTTGCGCAGCTTCACCAGCTGCGCGGCCGTGTGGGCCGTGGCGACGAGGCGTCGACCTGCATCCTGCTCTACAAAGGACCGCTCAGTGAGACCGGCCATGCGCGGCTTTCTATCCTGCGCGACAGCGAGGATGGGTTCCTGATCGCAGAGGAAGATTTGAAACTACGGGGTGAAGGCGAGTTGCTCGGCACCCGCCAGTCAGGCACGCCGGGTTTCCGGATCGCCAGCCTCGCGGCCCATGCTGACCTGCTTGAGATCGCCCGCAAGGATGCGACCTATCTGCTGGATCGCGACCCGGACCTGACGAGCGAACGCGGCGAAGCAGTGCGTGCGCTGCTCTATCTGCATCGCCGCGACGAGGCGATCCGCTTTCTGCGGGCCGGATGATTGGGATTACTTGACCGGCGAGAGATCGACCGGTGCCGGCAGGACGGGAACCGGATCTACCTTGGGCTTGTAGTCCGGGGCGATGAGGCCACCGGAAATTAGAAGTTTGGCGCCCTCTTCCGGCGTCATGTCGAGCATGATGATCTTGCTCTTCGGCACAAACATCAGGAAGCCCGCGGTCGGAACCGGCGTCGGCGGCATGAAGACGGCGACCATTTCCTCGCCTTCCTCGTTCAGCTTGGCGGCGATCTCGCCCTGGGCATCGCCAGAAATGAAAACCAGCGCCCACATGCCGGGGCTCGGGAATTCGACGAGACCGCATTTCTTGAACGAGGTAGACTGTTCCTTGAGCACCGTTTCCAGGATCTGCTTGACGCTTCGGTAGATCGTGCGCACCAGCGGCATGCGATGCAGGACGGACTCGCCGAAATTGACGATCGATCGGCCGATCAGGTTTTTGCCGAGAAACCCGATGATAGTGATGAAGACGACCGCGATCAGCAGGCCGGTGCCCGGAATAGTGACGTCGAAATAGTATTGCGGATTATAGCGCTGCGGCAGATAGGGCGTGACCCAGCTGTCGGCCCAATCGATGAAGGTGAAGGTCAGCCAGATAGTGATTGCCAGGGGCGCGCAGATGATCAGGCCGGTCAGAAAATTGTTCCTGAGCCGACCGGCCATCGAAATGCGCTCGGGGCTGTCACTCATATGATCTTCCTAGGAAATTTGGGCATTGCCGCAGTCATTTGGTGCGACAATGCCGGATGCGTTGCTGCGATGCAAGGGACCGCTGATCACTCAACGGTGACGGACTTTGCAAGGTTCCGCGGCTGGTCGACATCGGTGCCCATGAAGACTGCCGTGTGATAGGCAAGTAGCTGGATCGGCAGGGAAAAGATCATCGGTGCGATGATCTCGTCGACGTTGGGAAGCACGATCGTCGCCATCGTTTCGAGCTTGGAGGCAGCCGCCCCTTCTCGTCGGTGATGAAGATGATCTTGCCGCCGCGGGCCGCCACTTCCTGCATGTTCGATACGGTCTTTTCGAAGAACCGGTCATGGGGCGCGATGACGATGACCGGCATGTGCTCGTCGATCAGCGCGATCGGGCCGTGCTTCAATTCGCCGGCGGCATAACCTTCGGCGTGAATATAGGAGATTTCCTTGAGCTTCAGCGCGCCTTCCATGGCAAGCGGGAAGCTGGTGCCGCGGCCGAGATAGAGTACATCCTTGAAGCGCGAGAGGTCGCGCGACAAGGTCTCGATCTGCGGCTGGATGTCGTTCAGCACCTTGCTCATGATGCGCGGCATCTCGGCGAGGTGCCGGACCATCTCCTTCTCTTCGGCTTCCGTCACCGTGCCGCGGGCGCGGCCGGCAGCGATCGACAGCGAGGCCATGACCGCGAGCTGGCACGTGAAGGCTTTGGTCGAGGCGACGCCGATTTCCGGGCCGGCAAGGATCGGGAAGATCGCGTCGGATTCCCGCGCGATGGTCGATCTCGCGGACATTGACGATGGCGCCGATCTTCAGGCCCTCGTCCTTGCAATAGCGCAGCGACGCGAGCGTGTCGGCCGTCTCGCCGGACTGGGAGATGAAAAGCGCAGCCTGGGTCGGCTGCAGCGGCAGTTCGCGGTAGCGGAATTCGGAGGCCACATCGATCTCGACCGGCAGGCGAGCATAGCGCTCGAACCAGTATTTTCCGACGAGGCCTGCAAGATAGGCGGTACCGCAGGCGGAAATCGCGAGGCCGGAAAGCTTGGAGAAGTCGATCGCCACATCGGTCGGCTTTACCGTGTGGCTGGCGAAATCGATGTAATGGCTAAGCGCGTGAGAAATGATCTCCGGCTGCTCGTAGATTTCCTTCTCCATGAAGTGGCGATGGTTGCCCTTGTCGACCATGAAGGTCGCCGCCTGGGAGATCTGGCTTTTGCGGGTAACCGGACGGCCCTGGTAGTCCATCACTTCGAGGCCCGAATGGGTGATGATGGCGCAGTCGCCATCGACGAGGTAGGTGATCTCGTTGGTGAAGGGCGACAGGGCGATGGCATCGGAGCCCAAAAACATCTCACCCCTGCCGTGGCCAATGGCCAGCGGCGGCCCGAAACGGGCCGAGAGGATCGTGCCCGGCTCGTCCTCGAACATGACGACGAGCGCATAGGCGCCTGAGACGCGGTTCAACATGGCGAGCATCGCGTCGCGATGGTTCTTGCCCTCGCGAGTGTATTTGGCCAGGAGATGGGCGACGACTTCCGTATCCGTCTGGCTGGTGAAGACGGCGCCTTCGGCGATCAGTTCGTCCTTCAGGTCGGAAAAGTTCTCGATAATACCGTTGTGGACGACGGCGACGCCATCGACGAAATGCGGGTGGGCATTCACCTCGTTCGGTACGCCATGGGTCGCCCAGCGGGTATGGGCGATGCCGATCGTGCCGGGCAGAGGCTCTCCGTCGAGCTTTTTTCGAGGTTGAACAGCTTGCCTTCGGCGCGGCGGCGATCGAGCCTGCCTTCGTGGATGGTGGCGACACCGGCGGAATCATAACCGCGGTATTCGAGCCTCCGCAGCGCATCGACCAGACGCGATGCCACAGGCTCCTTACCGACAATTCCAACGATCCCGCACATATAGGCCTCTCTGTTTGATGCTTCGCCGCGAATTCCTAGCCGATCGCATCATCCGTGCAATGACTGGCGCGGTCACTTTCGATGTCTGACCGTAACGAGAAATCGTTAACGGCCTTTGCGCGCGATCCGGTGTGCCGAAACGCCTCAAACGCAAAGGGAGGCGGATTGCTCCGCCTCCCCTCAATGTCACCAAATGGCGACGATTGATTGCTACTTCTTCAGGCGGTAAGCCACCACGTAGTCGCCGCGCTGCGGGCTCTGGCGAGCGCCACCGGCGGCGATCAGCACGTACTGGCTGCCATCCTTGCCCATGTAGGTCATCGGCGTCGCCTGGGCGCCGATCGGCATGCGGCCCTTCCACACTTCGTCACCGGTCGCGGTGTCGATGGCGCGCAGGTAGAAGTCCTGCGTGCCGGCATAGAAGGTCAGGCCACCGGCGGTGGTCAGCGGGCCACCGAGCGTCGGCATGCCGATCTGCATGCCGAGCGGTACCTTGAGGCCGTTCGGCAGGACGCTGTCCTCAACGGAGCCCAACGGGCGCTGCCAGACGAGCTTGCCGGTTTCGAGGTCGACGGCCGAGAGTGTGCCCCATGGCGGCATGTGGCACGGAACGCCGAGCGGCGAGTAGAAGCCGCCGCGCAGAGCGGCAAACGGCGTGCCTTCCTGCGGATGAACACCGGCATCATGGCTCATGTTGGCCGACATTTCCGGCGATGCATCTTCGCGCAGGATGAGTTCTGCGAGCTGCGGCATGCGGATGTCGTTTATGATGCCGAGGCCACGGCTTTCGTCGATCGCCATGGAACCCCAGTTCATGCCACCGTAGAAGCCCGGGTAGATGAGCGTGCGCTCGCCCTTAATCATCGGCGTGTAGCGGCCTTCATAGCGGAGCTTCTTGAAGGCGATTCGGCATGCCAGCTGATCGAACGGGGTTGCACCCCACATGTCGGCTTCGGTCAGGACGCCACCACCGAGATGCGGCATCTCGACAGAGAAAGGCTGGGTGGCGGCAATGACGTCGCCTTCCTGATGGCTCTGCTCGACCGGGCGCTCCTCAACCTTCTTGACGGGCTTGCCGTCGCGGCGGTCGAGAACATAGATGTCGCCCTGCTTGGTGGTCTGAACGACGACCGGCGTACCGTCGGCCATGTCGTAGAGCGCCGGCTGGGAAGCGGTGTCATAGTCCCAGACGTCCTGATGGACGAACTGGAAGTGCCAACGCTCGCGGCCGGTCGCGATATCGAGCGCGACGAGAGACGCGCCGTACTTGTTGCCGGCTTCGTTGCGGTGACCGGCCCAGAAGTCCGGCGTCGCATTGCCCATCGGCAGGTAGATCAGGCCGAGTTCAGCGTCGAAGGCAGGCGTCGACCACATGTTCGGCGTGCCGCGGGTGTAGCTTTCGCCTTCCGGCGGCAGCTTGGTGATGCCCGGATTGCCGAGATCCCAAGCCCATGCCAGTTCGCCGTTTTCGGCGCTGTAGGCGCGGATAACGCCCGACGGCTCATTGGTGTCGCGACCATCGCGGACCCAACCGCCGACGATGACCAGGCCGTTGGTCACGGTCGGCATCGAGGTCGGGAAGTAGTAGGTTTCCTTCACATCGCCGAGGCCGTCCTTGAGGTTGGCCGCACCGTTTGCACCGAACTGACCGCAGGTCTCGCCGGTATTGGCGTCGAGCGCGATCATCTGCGCATCGATCGTCGTCAGGATGATGCGAGCATGGCACTGCTGGCCTTCCGGAACGACGGCGCTTTCATAATAGCCAACGCCGCGGCAACGGTTCCAGAAGGTGTTGCTCTTCGCCTTGGGGTCGAAGCGCCACTTTTCCTGGCCGGTCGTCGCGTCGAGCGAGATCACCTTGTTGAGCGGCGTGCAGACATAGATGTTGTCGCCGATCTGGGTCGGGGTGTTCTGGAACTCGGATCCCTTGACCGGCTCTTCGCCGGTGCGGAAAGTCCATGCAACCTCGAGGTTCGAGACGTTATCCGCGGTGATCTGGTTATAGGGAGCAAAGCGCGTGCCGGCGCCGCTATAGCCATAATACTGCCAGTTGGATGCGGTCTCGGACGGCTGAGCGCCTGCGCGAACTGCAACCGGAGCATCCGGACGAAGCACGCCCTGCGGCTGGAAAGCGCCCCAGAGGCCGTAGCCGAAGACAGCGATCAGCGCGATGGCGATCGCGAAGCCCGGAACCTTGGCACGGCTGCCAGCGACGGCCGGCAGAAGCAGGGCTGCGACGATTCCGATGGCGACGAAGGGTGCCAGACGCGGCACGAGGCCCCAGAAGGCGAAGCCGACTTCGTATACGCCCCAGATCGCCGTCGCGACGCCGATCGCCAGGAACAGGACCAGGCCGGACGCACTGCCGCGGAACAGAAGCAAGGCTGAAAACAGCAAAGCAATACCGGTGATCAGGTAATACCACGAACCGCCTAGAGTAATCAGATAACCGCCCCCGGCCACAAAGACCGCCCCGAAAAGAGCGAGGACGACGGCGAGTGCAATCACAAGCCATCTGCACGGCTTGTGGGAAGTGAGCTCCGCCAAGGAAATTCTCCCGTAAAAATGAGAAGGAATGTCACCGCCTGTAGAGGCGATGGAGGCTGCGCCATTTTGCGCGCTTGACAGGCAAATGACGTAATCCCGTCACGGAACTGCCGCTAAAAAGACACCAAGTCAACGACGGAACCCCCATTATTTGAGGGTCAGCTAATAACATGATATTTTTTATCATGTTATTAGCTGTACGAAAGTCGGCATCTGACGGCGCAGGATCTGCGACCGATCATCTCAAGCCCGGAAAATTGATGAAAATCAGTTACTAGCGGTGACGGGACGCCGGCGGAACGTGAAATGGATGAGTGTTGCCGACGCCGAGGCACAGGCCTCGGAGATCGACTTCACATTCCTGTGAAGGCCGCAGACCTCAGGTTTTGCTGCGGGAGTTCTTCAGCGCCAGAGCCCGTTCGCGAATCGCGATTGCCCGGTCGGGTTTGGTTTCCTGTCTCGCCCGACCGAAGGCGAGCGCGTCGGCAGGCACATTCTCGGTGATCACGCTGCCGGAGGCGATGTAGGCGCCGTCGCCGATCGACACCGGGGCAACAAGCGATGAGTTGGAGCCGACGAAGGAATTGGCGCCGATGCGGGTCTCGTGCTTGTTCACGCCATCATAATTGCAGGTGATGGTGCCGGCGCCGATATTGGCATGGGCGCCGATCACGGCATCGCCGATGTAAGTCAGATGGTTGACCTTGGCGCCCTCGCCCACCTTGCCGTTCTTCACCTCGCAGAAATTACCGACCTTGGAGCCCTCCGCCAGATCCGCGCCCGGACGCAGCCGCGCGAACGGACCGACCGTTGCGCCGGCGCTGACATGGGCACCTTCGATATGGGAGAAGGCGTGGATGATGGCGCCGCCATCGATCGTCACGCCCGGACCGAAGACGACATTGGGTTCGATCAGCGCGTCCTGGCCGATTTCCGTATCATAGGAGAGGAAGACGGTTTCCGGCGCGATCATCGAAACGCCGGAGACCATCAGCTCGTGACGGCGGCGCTCCTGCCAGAGCTTTTCGATATAGGCGAGCTCAGCGCGGTTGTTGCAGCCGGTGAGTTCCACTTCGGGTGCGTCAACCGCCACGACCTTGCCGCCGGCCGCGCGGGCGATCTCAACGAGATCGGTGAGGTAATACTCGCCCTTGGCATTGCTGTTGCCGATCTTTTCCAGGAGCGACAGGGCCTTGCGTCCATTGATCGCCATCAGGCCACTGTTGCACCAAGTGACCTTGCGTTCCTCGTCGGTGGCATCCTTCTCCTCGCGGATGGCGACGAGTTCGCCGTTCTCGACCAGGAGACGACCATAGCCGGTGGGCTTGTCGGTATGGAAGCCGATGACGACGACATCGGCGCCTTCGGCCAGCTTTTCACGCGCGGCAGCGAAGGGCGCAGCGGTGATCAGCGGCACATCGCCATAGGCGACAAGGACGTCGTCGAAACCGCCGGCGATCGCCTCGCGGGCCGCGAGCACCGCATGGCCAGTACCGAGGCGTTCCGTCTGGAGGAAGCTGCGCACCGAGATGCCATCAATCGCGCCGGCCTTGGCGACCTTTTCGGCATCGCGGCCGACGACGAGAGCCGCATCCGTCATGCCCGCCGATGCGACTGCCGCCATGACATGCGCGATCATCGGGCGATTTGCGACCGGATGCAGCACTTTCGACATGGAGGATTTCATCCGCGTGCTGTCGCCAGCGGCGAGGATGACGGCAAGGCAGGAACGGCTCATCTGAGAATCTCCTTCGGCAATTCGTCGCTGTTTATCAGCATGTGTGTTGAAGGGCGATAAACGGCTTGTATCGGCGGGAAACAAATCCGGGAAAACAGAAAGGGCGCCATTCGGCGCCCTTTCCTATCGAACTATTGCAGCGATCAGTTCGGCAGCTTGTCGTCGACGCCTTCGATATAGAAGTTCATGCCGAGCAGAACGCCGTCTTCCGGCTTTTCACCGGCAGCAAGCCAGGCCGAACCATCCTGCTTGTTGATCGGGCCGGTGAACGGATGCAGTTCGCCCGACTTGATCTTGGCTTCGGTCTCTTCGGCCATCGCCTTCACGTCGTCCGGCATGTTGGTGTAGGGCGCCATGGTGAGAATGCCGTCCTTCAGGCCGTCCCAGATCTGTTCCGACTTCCAGGTGCCGTCGAGCATGGCCTGCGTGCGCTTGATGTAATAGGCGCCCCAGGTATCAACGATGGCGGTGAGCTGGGTCTTCGGGCCGGCAGCGATCATGTCGGAAGCCTGGCCGAAAGCGAAGATACCGCGCTCGGCTGCGACCTGCATCGGAGCCGTCGTATCGGTGTGCTGGGTCAGGATGTCGACGCCCTGGTCGATCAGTGCCTTGGCGGCGTCGGCTTCCTTGCCGGGATCGAACCAGGTGTTGGCCCATACGACCTTCAGCTTGAAGTCCGGGTTGATCGACTTCGCGCCGAGTTCGAAGGCGTTGATGCCCATCACGACTTCCGGGATCGGGAAGGATGCGATGTAGCCGGCGAGGCCCTTCTTCGACATCTTCGCGGCGATCTGGCCCTGGATGTAACGGCCTTCGTAGAAGCGCGAATTGTAGGTGGCGAGGTTTTCAGCCGCCTTGAAGCCGGTCGCATGCTCGAACTTCACGTCCGGGAACTTTGCCGCAACCTTGACGGTGGCGTCCATGAAACCGAACGAGGTGGTGTAAACCATCGAGCAGCCGGAGCGAGCCATGCGCTCGATAGCACGCTCGGCATCCGGGCCTTCCGGAACGCTCTCGAGGAACGGCGTCTCGATCTTGTCGTCGAGGGCCTTCTGCAATGCCTGACGGCCGATATCATGCGCCTGGGTCCAGCCGCCGTCGGTCTTGGAGCCGACATAGATGAAGCAGACCTTCTTCTTTTCCTGGGCCGACGCGCCAGTTGCAAAGCCGCCCAACACGGCTGCCGTCGCGGCGAGAGCAATAATGAGTTTCTTCATTTTCCAACCTCTGATGGAGTATGACATTGACGTTAACGTGGTCACCGATCGGGGACAAACGGTTTTCCGAGGGATGCCGGCGTATTGATGAGCGTCATGCGACGATTATGCGAAATGATAATCAGCACGACAATAGTGGCCGCGTAGGGAAGCGCGGACAGGAGTTGTGAAGGCACACCGATGCCGAAGGCCTGTGCATGAAGCTGGCCGATCGTCACCGCGCCGAAGAGATAGCCGCCGGCCAGAAGCCGCCAGGGACGCCAGGATGCGAAGACGACGAGTGCCAGCGCGATCCAGCCGCGGCCGGCCGACATGTTCTCCACCCATTGCGGCGTGTAGACGAGCGAGAGCTGGGCACCGGCCAGGCCGGCGCACGCACCGCCGAACAGGACCGCGAGATAGCGAACCCGCACGACATTGATGCCGAGCGCATGGGCGGAGCCGTGATTGTCGCCGATTGCGCGGAGTTTCAATCCGGCCCGGCTCTTGAACAGGAACCAGCTGATGCCGATCACCAAGGCAACCGACAGGTAGAAGATCAGATCCTGACTGAACAAGACGCGGCCGAAGAACGGAATATCGGATAGCAGCGGGATGACGATCGGCTGCAGCTTGACGCCGGGCATGCCGACGAAGCTCTCGCCGAGCTGGCCGGAAAGGCCGAGACCAAGGATCGTCAGCGCGAGACCCGTCGCGACCTGGTTGGCGACCAGCGTCAGCGTGAGGAAGCCGAACAGAAGCGAGAAAAGCGCGCCGCCGGCAATGCCGGCGAGAATGCCGAGATAGGGGTTGCCGGTGATCTGCGCGGCGGCGAATGCCGATACCGCGCCCATGATCATCATGCCCTCGACGCCGAGGTTGAGGACGCCGGAGCGCTCTGTGATCAGTTCGCCGAGGGCTGCGATCACAAGCGGCGTCGATGCGGTGATGACCGTCAGGAGGATGGCTTCAAACATCAGTTTTTCGCCTCCGCGATTGCTGCCGACGGATTGAAGATCAGCCGGATCCTGTAATGGATCAGCGTGTCGCAGGAGAGCACGAAGAACAGGATCAGGCCCTGGAAGACGCGGCTGACCTTGTCGGAAATGCCGATCGACAGCTGCGCGGCCTCGCCGCCCAGATAGGTCAGCGCCAGCACAAAGCCGGAAGCGACGATGCCGAGCGGATTGAGGCGCCCGAGGAAGGCGACGATGATCGCGGTGAAGCCGTAGCCCGGCGAAATCGCCGGCTGCAGATGGCCGATCGAGCCGGACACTTCGGAGATGCCGGCAAGCCCGGCGAGCGCGCCTGAGAGCAGCATCGAGAACCAGATCATGTTCTTCGCCGAGAACCCGGCAAACCGCCCTGCTCGCGCCGACTGGCCGAGCACGGAGACCTGAAAACCCTTGAGCATGAAACGCATCATGAACCAGAGCAGGACAGCCGCTATCAGCGTGAAGATGATGCCGAGATGGGCGCGGCCGGAGTCCAGCACTTCCGGCAGCACCGCCTCGATCTGGAAACTCTTGGTCTGCGGGAAATTGTAGCCCTGCGGGTCACGCCAAGGCCCACGCACCAGCCAGTCGAGAAACAGTTGTGCGATATAGACGAGCATCAGGCTGGTCAGGATCTCGTTGGTATTGCAGCGAATTTTGAGGAAGGCCGGAATGCCGGCATAGAGCGCGCCGCCGATCATGCCCATGATCAGCATCAGCGGCAGGATCATCGGCGAATGCCATTCGGGATAGAGGACCGGGAGGATAGAGCCGGCGATCGCGCCGATGGTGAACTGGCCTTCGGCGCCGATATTCCAGTTGTTCGAGCGATAACAGATGGCAAGGCCGACGGCGATCAGGATCAGCGGCGCGGCCTTGATGACCAGTTCATGCAGCGACCAGACATCGAGCAGCGGCTCGACGAAGAACGAATAGAGCGCGCCTGTCGGGCTCTTGCCGAGTGACCAGAACATGATTGCGCCGGCCACCAGCGTCAGCGCCAGGGCGAGCAGAGGCGAGACTATTGAAAACAGGGTGGAGACCTGGGCGCGCTTCTGGAGCTCAAGACGCATAGCGCGCCTCCCCACCGGAATGGCTTTCGTGAATGCCGCCCATCAAGAGGCCGATCTGCTCCATGGAAAGATCACCCGCCGGATAAGGGGCGGACAGCTTGCCATCCGAGATGACCGCGATCGTCGTGGCGATCTCGAAGATTTCGTCGAGGTCCTGGCTGATGACGATGACCGCCGAGCCGGACTTGGCAAGGTCGATCAACGCCTGACGGATGCGGCTTGCAGCACCTGCATCGACGCCCCAGGTCGGCTGATTGATGACCAGTACCGAGGGTTGGCGGTCGAGTTCGCGGCCGACGATGAATTTCTGCAGATTGCCCCCGGAGAGCGAGCCCGCGGCGGGGTCATCGCCGCTCTTGCGCACGTCCATGACAGAACAGATGCGCCGCGCGGCCGACTGGATGGCATCCCGGCGGAGAACTGACAGGAAACCGCCGGTCAGGAAAGCCTTCTTATCCGAACGACTGCGGGCGAGCAGGAGATTATCGGAAAGCGTAAGCCCCGGCACGGCGGCGTGGCCGTGGCGTTCTTCCGGCACGAAGCCGGCACCGACCAGCCGGCGACCGTTGATCCCAAGCCGGCCAACCGCGCGGCCGCGCATGCGGATCCGCGCCTCGTCGGCAATCGGATATTCGCCCGAAAGCGCGTCAAACAGCTCTGACTGGCCGTTGCCGGCCACGCCAGCGATCGCCAGCACTTCGCCGGCGCGGACTTTCAGGGAAACGTCCTTGAGCGAAACGGAAAACGGCGTGCGCGGCGCAACCGAGACACCGTTCATCTCGACCAGAACCTCGCCGGTACCGGCCAAGCCTTCGCGCTTGACCTCGGCCACTTCGGTACCGACCATCATGCGCGCCAGAGAGGCCGGTGT
Organism: Terrirhizobium terrae; assembly: GCF_030323265.1. Taxonomy (GTDB): domain Bacteria; phylum Pseudomonadota; class Alphaproteobacteria; order Rhizobiales; family Rhizobiaceae; genus Neorhizobium. The sequence continues at coordinate 3,467,793 of NZ_CP104992.1, read as the reverse complement.
CTCGCGCTTCGGATCGCAGGCGCCTGTGACCTTGCCGTGGCGCAGGACGGTGGCGCGGTCGCAGATGCGGCGCACCTCCTCGAGGCGGTGGCTGATATAGAGGACCGAACGGCCTTCGGCCTTGAGGCGCATGAGCGTCTCGAACAGGCGCTCGGCCTCCTGCGGCGTCAGCACCGAGGTCGGTTCGTCGAGAATGATCAGCTTGGGGTTCTGCAGCAGCGCGCGGACGATCTCGATGCGCTGGCGCTCACCGACGGAGAGGTCCGCCACATGGGCGGCCGGATCGAGCGGCAGGCCATAGGCTTTCGAGACGGTGGCGGTTTCCTCGGCGATCTTTGCGAGCGGCGTGCGGCTGTCGAGCGAAAGGGCGATGTTTTCGGCGACGGTCAACGCTTCGAACAGGGAAAAATGCTGAAAGACCATGCCGATGCCGCGCTGGCGGGCTTCGCCGGGGGAACCAATCGTTACAGGCGCGCCTTCCCAGGAAATGCTTCCGGCACTGGGCTCAAGCACGCCGAAGAGCATCTTGACGAGGGTCGACTTGCCCGCGCCGTTTTCACCGAGGAGCGCGTGGATTTCCCCGTGGCCGATATCGAGATCGATGGAATCGCAGGCGGCGAAGCTGCCGAAAAACTTGGTCAGCCCCCGAATGGATAGAAGCGGCTTCGCCTCCGGGCCCTCGGATACAGTCACGGATCCCCCTTCTTTAGGCACTGCCGGTCCGTCGCGGCAGTACAATTTTGTATTGCTTCAGAATTGCAAAAGCACACGCATGCCGCTTGTTGCAGCCACTTGATATTGATACCGTTTTTGCAGACTTCCACAACATCAAAGAGAGATTTGCGACAGGCTTCGCGTCATTTTCCAAGATTTGGAAAGAGCTGCAGTACGCCGCCGATGCAGTAGAGGTAGATGCCGCTGATGACGACGCCCCAGACAACCCAGTCGGGCGACTGGAAATGTACCAGCAGCGAGTATCCGCCGAGCGCGCACCAGAGCAGGCAGATGCCGAGATTAAGCGGGCGCAGGCGTTTGACGCGCACCGGATGGAGGAAGTTGATCGGCAGGAAGGTGAGGACCACCGAGAAGGTGACCACGATCATCGCGGTCGTCGCCGATGCATCGATGACGAACAGCGTGAACACGACCATGTTCCAGACGACGGGAAAACCCGAGAAGAAATACTCGTCGGTCTTCATCCCCATATCGGCATAGTAGATGGCGCTCGAAACGACGATCATGCCGGCCGCGACGAAGGACCAGGGCTCGCCGATCATGCCGCTCTGATAGAGCGCGAAAGCCGGCAACAGCACATAGGTGACATAGTCGATGATGTTGTCGAGCATGTCGCCCGACCAGTTGGGCAGAACTTCCTTGACATGCATCTTGCGGGCGATCGGCCCGTCGATGCCGTCGACCAGCAATGCCAGGCCGAGCCACCAGAACATGTCGACGAAGCGATGTTCGGCCGCCGCGACCACGCCGAGGAAGGCCAGGAAAGAGCCGGAGGCCGTCAGCAAGTGGACGCAGAAGGCGCGGATTTCCGCATAGGGGACTTTACGGTAATTGAAAATTCGTCTGAACACGCCTTGGTCCCGCTTTTCTCTGCATTTCGGATATGCGGCCAAACCGCAGATATTGCAACCGCGCCCGGAAATGGCCACAGGTTTTACGTTACAGCCCTCATAAGTGCGCGCCGATGCCCCATGGATCAGAAGCACGCGACGCTCTAGATAGGCTTCAGACAGAGAACGGGAAGCGGACAATGCAGCATTACGAGATCGCAATCGTCGGAGGCGGGTTGGCAGGGCTGGTAGCAGCGCTGGCGCTCGGACGCACCGGCCGCAAGGTTTGCCTCATTGCCGCCAAGCCGCCACACGAGGATACCCGCACGACGGCGCTGATGGATCAGTCCGTCCGTTATCTGGAGCGGCTCGGCGTGTGGGATGCGATCGCGCCTTCGACGGCAGCACTTTCCGTGATGCAGATTCTCGACGGCACGACCCGCTTGCTTCGCGCACCGCCGGCGCAGTTCCGTGCCACGGATATCGGGCTTACGGCCTTTGGCTACAACATGCCGAATACCGCGCTGGCAGCGGTATTGAACGATGCGCTTGCGGCGGAGCCCAACGTGACGCGTATCGAAAGGAACGCCGAAAGCGTTGCCGTTCAGACCGACAAGGTGACGATCTCGATTGCCGAGGGCGATGTTATCGAGGTGGATTTCGTCATCGGCGCCGACGGGCGGAATTCGATCACCCGCGAAGCGGCCGGTGTCGGCGTTCGCAAATGGTCCTACGAGCAGTCGGCCGTAGTTCTCAATTTCAACCATGCCCTTCCGCATGGGAATGTCTCGACGGAATTCCATACAGAGAGCGGCCCCTTCACCCAAGTGCCCCTGCCCGGCCGGCGTTCCAGCCTCGTTTGGGTGGTGCGTCCGGAAGAAGCTGCCCGACTGGTTACATTGTCGCCGGAGGAGCTTTCGACAGCTGTTGAAACCCGCATGCAGTCGATCCTCGGCAAGGTGACGGTGGAAGGCAAGGCGCGGGCATGGCCGCTCTCCAGCATGATGGCGGAACGCTTCGGCAGCGGTCGGGCGGCATTTATCGGTGAAGCGGCGCATGCCTTCCCGCCGATCGGCGCCCAGGGCCTCAATCTGTCGCTGCGCGACAGTATGACGCTTGCCGATCTGCTCTCCGCCGTCCGCGACCGGCCGATCGCCGCCGATGCCGGTGATCGCTACAACCGTCGGCGCAAGCCGGACGTGATGAGCCGAACCGTCAGTGTCGACCTGCTCAACCGCTCGCTGCTGACCGATTTCCTGCCCGTGCAGATGGTGCGCGCGGCCGGCATGCATGTGCTGAACGCCATCCCGCCTCTTCGCAATGCGCTGATGCAGGAAGGTGTCGAGCCGGGACGAGGGCTGAAGAATTTCGTCCGGAGCCTCGGAAAGCAGGTTGGGCGATAAGAGCCATTTCGGCTCACGTACAGCGCAGAATACTTAAAGGTTCCGCAATCAGCCGATCTGCATCAGGATCGGAAAGGTCTGCTGGAACCAGATCGCGGCATCGGTGACGATGCCGAAGATGAAGGCCAGGCCGGTGAGAATCAGGAAGACGCCCATGATCTTCTCCACCGTGCCGAGGTGACGGCGAAAGCGCGTCAGGAAGCGCATGAAGACACCGGAAAAGCCGGCTGCGATCCAGAACGGAACGGCCAGACCCAGCGAATAGATGGCGAGCAGTGTCGCTCCTCCCCGACCGTGTCGCGCGATGCCGCGACCCCGAGGATGGCGCCGAGCACCGGCCCGATGCAGGGCGTCCAGCCGAAAGCGAAAGCGAGCCCCATGAGATAGGCGCCGGACAGCGTCGCCGGCTGGCCAGTGGATTGAAAGCGCGCCTCGCGCGACAGGAAGCCGAGCCTCAAGACGCCTAAGAAATTCAGCCCCATCACAATGATGATCAGGCCGCCGATCTTCGACAGGATATCGAGATGCTGGCGCAACAGGACGCCGACGGTGGAAGCCCCTGCCCCGAGCATGACGAAGACCGTGGCAAAGCCGAGCGTGAAGAAGAAGGCCGAACGCAACACCGCCGCCCGGGCGGGGACACCTGCGCGCCCGCCTCACCACGGAACTGGTCGACGGAAATGCCTGCCATGTAACAGAGATAGGGCGGCACCAGCGGCAGGACGCAGGGCGACAGGAAGGACAGTGCGCCGGCAACCAGGGCAGTGAAAATCGATATTTCGGCAATGGACACGGAACACCCCGATCTGCAATTCTGGTCGTGCTGGTAGCGCCGATCGACGCTCAAGGCCAATCACCATTTCGAGCAGCGTTTTCCAACCACAATCGGAAAACCGCCGACAGTGCTGTTTTTGGTGTTTTTCCGGGTTGACCGCAAGGGGTGACCTGCATATGTTCCGCGCACTTTCGAGAGGCGCTTCAGCGCGTTCGCGGGAGAGCGTAGCTCAGCCGGTAGAGCAACTGACTTTTAATCAGTAGGTCCAGGGTTCGAACCCCTGCGCTCTCACCATCTCAAAATCCATATCCAATAATTTCGTACAATATTCGTGATCAGCAATGCGTAAGCCTTGCCGGAACAAGTATTAGGCCGTGGATGTTATCTCCGCCTAAGGAGTTGTCCATGAGAATCATTTTCGTCGTTCTTATCGCTTCGGTGCTGAGTATTCTGGCCTTCAAATATATGGACCGGTCAATTGGCGAATCACAACTGATGGCATCGCCGACCGAACTCTCGGCAAACAGCTGAGCGACCGGCAATCCTCTTTCGCGATCCAGTGCATGCCCACCCCATCTTTGACATAGGGAGAGTTGTGATGAGACGCAGTAACCTTCTGACCGCTTTCGCCTTGGTCGTCATCGGCGGCATCGTTCTTGCTTTTTCGGCGATGCCGCTCGGACCTTTCTCCCAAGGGAAAACCGACCGGCTGAGTGGTGACGAAACCGAAACAGCATTTCTGCCCGAACGTTTCGGCGTACCGAACAGCCAGCAGTGACACGGCAGTGATAAACGGCCCGGCATCATTTCGAATGCCGGGCCTTTTTTCAATGCACGGGCTTGCCGCCCTGCTCTTCCTCGAAGGAAACGGCGACGTCGCCATCGGCAGACAGCCTCACCTTGCCGCCTTCGATATCCGCGACCAGCTCAAGCGGAATGAAGTGATGATGCCCTTCATGGCTGCCCTCACCGCTATCCTTTTTCGTCAGCTTGATGCGGCTGCCTTCCACCCGGTCCACCGTGCCGACATGAACGCCGTCGGCACCAATGACTTCGGCATGTTCCTTGATTCTCGCTACATCGATCATGATTGATCTCCTCTGTTGCGGAAGCAGAACGTTCGGCGAGCCAGTTCGATGCATGGCCAAGCCGCGCCAGATCATCTTTTCGACACCGGGATATTATTTCCAGTTGTTTTAGACCAACCGGTCGATCCGACGCGGCCAACACCTTACGGGTATTTAAGTTTTTCTACCGTCCGTTTCATGGCATTGAGACCGAACGGATCTTTCATCGGATCGATTTGACGAGGCCAGGATTTTGAACGTCCAGCAAGACCCCAACAAGAGCGGCGAGACGCGGACGCCGGATCTCGGCGCCATTCTGGCCGGCTCCGGGCGCAGCCGCAAGCGCGGTCGCGGCAAGTGGGTTGCTATCAGCCTCGCCGTGATCATTGCAGGCGGCCTCGGTTTTTATTTCCAGGGCCAGTCCGGCCAGCAGCCCTTCGATTATTCGACGCAGGAAGCCAGAAAAGGCGACCTCTCGGTCATCGTCACAGCAACGGGATCGGTACAGCCTACCGACCAGGTGGACATATCGAGCGAGCTATCCGGCACCGTGCGCAAGGTCAATGTCAGCTATAACAGCCCGGTGAAGGCAGGCGACGTTCTGCTCGAACTCGACACGAACAAGGAGGAAGCCGATGTGCAGAGCGCCCGTGCGCAGCTCGCCTCGGCCAAGGCGAATGTATTGAAAGCGCAGGCGGAAGCATCCTCCGCCAAGATTTCGCTCGATCGCCTGACGAACCTCGTCAACAATCGCATCTCCAGCCAGCAGGAACTGGACGCCGCCAAATACAGCTACGATCTCGGCCGTCGCGACAACCGAGATCAACGAGGCCGCCGTACTGTCCGCCGAGGCGGCGCTGCGTCTCGCGGAGGTCAATCTTTCCAAGCTCACGGTCGTGTCGCCGATTGATGGTATCGTCTTGACCCGCGACGTCGACCCCGGTGCGACGGTTGCATCCTCGCTCAATGCGCCGGTTCTCTTCACCATTGCCGGCGACCTGAAGCGCATGGAATTGCAGGTTTCCGTCGACGAGGCGGATGTCGGTCAGGTACGCGAGGGGCAGGTGGCGAAATTCTCTGTCGATGCCTATCCGGACCGCAGCTTTCCAGCGACGATACAAACCGTCCGGTTCGCGTCAGAAACGGTATCCAATGTGGTCACCTACAAGGCGATCCTGACCGTCGACAACCAGGATCTGCTGCTGCGTCCCGGCATGACAGCAACAGCCGATGTGACGGTCGAAGCGGTCAAGGATGCGATGCTGATCCCGAATGCAGCGCTTCGCTATTCGCCGCCCGCTTCATCGCAGGCGCGCGGCAGTTTCCTTTCGCGCCTTTTTGCACCGCCTCGCCCGCGCGGAAACCGCAGCGAACGGGGCGAAGCCTCGGCCACAGCCGCCCGTGCCGTATGGGTGCTGCGCGGTGGGGCGCCGCAGCGCATGCAGGTCGAGACCGGCCCGACCGACGGCCAGTTCACCGTGCTGAAATCCGGCGAGGTCAAGGAAGGCGACCAGCTGATCACCGATGCGACAGCCCGCAATCAGTAAGGAGATCGCCATGACGGTTTCCCCGCTGATCACCTTCAAGGACGTTTCCAAAGTCTATGGCCGCGGCGAGGCGACGATCCGGGCGCTCGACCGCATCAACCTGTCGATCGCGCCCGGCGAATTCGTTTCCATCATGGGACCGTCCGGCTCGGGCAAGTCGACGGCGATGAACATCGTCGGCGCGCTGGATGTGCCGTCATCCGGCGAGTACTTCTTTCAGGGCATTCCTACGAGCGACTTTAGCCGCGAGCAGCTGACGCTGCTGCGCCGGCACATGCTGGGTTTTGTCTTCCAGGGCTTCAACCTGCTGGCAAGAACCTCGGCGGTGGAGAATGTCGAGCTGCCGCTTGTCTATCGCGGCATGGACCACGGCGAGCGTCGCCGCAGGGCGATGGCGGCGCTCGAACAGGTCGGGTTGAAGGGACGCGAAGGCCATACGACGCAGGAACTCTCCGGCGGCCAGCAGCAGCGCGTGGCGATCGCCCGTGCCATCGTCACCGATCCGGCCGTGCTGCTTGCCGACGAGCCGACCGGCAATCTCGACACGAAGACGAGCGTCGAAATCATGGACCTGATCACGCGGCTCAACCGCGAGAACGGCATCACGGTGATCATGGTCACCCACGAAGAGGACATCGCCGCCTATGCCAAGCGCCTGCTGCGCTTCGTCGATGGCCATCTGGTGACCGACGAGATGCGCGCCGAGGAGGCAAGCCATGCTGTTTGAGACGACCAAGCTTGCCTGGCGCGCCATCAGCCGCAACATGCTGCGCTCCATCCTGACCGTTCTCGGCGTCGTCATCGGCGTCGCCGCCGTCATCGCCATGGTGACCGTCGGCAACGGCACGACGGCGAAGGTGCGCGACGAACTTTCGCGGCTCGGCACCAACACGCTGTTCGTGCGTCCCGGCCAATGGGGTCCCGGCCGCGCCAGCACAGAAGCCAAGCGCTTTACCGACGAAGACATCAAGGCGATCCAGGAACAGGTCGGCGGTCTGCGTGCCGTCGCACCGATCAATCGTGCCACCGCTACGGTGATTGCCGGTGGTGCAAATCGTTCGACCAGCGCGATCGGCACCACGAACGACTATCTCATCGCTCAGGACTGGGATCTGTCGCTTGGCCGTGAATTTCTGCCTAATGAGGATCGGGGCAGCCAGGCGGCCTGCATCATCGGCGAAACGGTGCGCAGGGAACTCTTTGGCGCCGCCGATCCCGTCGGCCAGACGATCCGCGTCAGCAATGTCGCCTGCCCGATCGTCGGCGTTCTGGCGGCCAAGGGCCAGTCCGGCATGGGCGACGACCAGGACGACAGTGTGATCATGCCGTTGAAGCTGCACCAGCGGCGGATCGGCGGCACGACGACGATCAGCAGCATCGTCCTCTCGGCGCAGGACGGCGTCTCGACGGCGAAGGTGCAGTCGGATGTGGAACGCCTGCTTCGGGAACGCCGCCGCATCGGCATCGGCCGTGACGACGATTTCTCCGTCAACGACATGTCGCAGATTGCCGCAGCCATGACCGGCACGACGGTGCTGCTCACCGGCCTTCTCGGCGCCGTGGCTGCCGTCAGCTTGCTGGTCGGTGGCATAGGCATCATGAACATCATGCTGGTCTCGGTGACCGAGCGCACGCGGGAAATCGGCATCCGCCTTGCGATCGGCGCGCTGGAGAAACAGGTGCTGACGCAGTTTCTCGTCGAGGCGGTGATGCTGTCGATCTTCGGCGGGGTGACCGGGATCATTGCCGGTCTCAGCCTCGCCTTCGGCGTCGTCAGCTATCTGCAGGTGCCGTTTGTGGTCAGCCCGACGATCATCGTGCTCGCCTTCATCTTCTCGGCGGCAATCGGGATGATCTTCGGCTATTTCCCGGCAAGACGCGCAGCGCAACTCAATCCGATCGAAGCGCTGCGGCACGAGTGAGCGCAACAAAAGGGCCTCGCGGCCCTCTTTCTCATTCTCGAATGTTGCGACATCACGCGTGCGCGTCGGCTTCGCGCTGCTTCGCAAGTGCCGCCAGATCGGCAGGCTTCAGTTCGACCGATTCTGCCGCAACCGCAGGCCGATGTCTGGTTGGGGTTCACGAAGGTGAATCCGGAGCGCATCTTGGTGGTTTCGAAATCCATCTGCGTGCCGAGGAGGTAGAGAACCGCGGAAGGCTCGATCCAGACCCTGGCGCCTGCATGTTCGATCAGGTCGTCCTTGGCATTCGCTTCGGTGACCAGATCGATCGTATATTCCATCCCGGCGCAACCGCCCTTCTTGATCCCGACGCGAATGCCCTTGGCATCCGGCCCGGAATTGGAAACGATCTGGTTGACGCGCGTGGCGGCTGCGTCGGTCATGGTCATCACTGCAAAGCCCATCGGCCCATTCTCCTTCAACAACCGGGTTCAAGGTCCGGCGCATCTGATCATATGTAGTTCTTCACTTAAGCCCGATCAACGGCCTTGCTCTATATCGATTGCTGCCGCCAGTCGCGGGCGGCATGAATAACGCGGAGAACGAGCACGCCGGCCTCCTCCACTCTGTAGAGCACGATGTAATTTCCAGAAGGAAACATGCGAATATCTGGCGCCATCTCATCATGGGCTGAACCGATGAACGGACTGCCACCGAGAAGTTCGAATACGCGAAATATTTCATCACGCCATTTGCGGGCGGCAGAGGGATTGTCACGTGCGATATAAGCGATGATACCGGACAGATCCTGCCGGGCTTTGGGTCTGAGACGGTAGCCCATCAGAGTTTGCGTCCGAACTCTCTTTCGAATTCTTCGTCTATCTGTCTGAGCGCCTCTGCGCCGCTTATGGGCTCACCACTCCCGTCTGCCTCAGCGACCATCGCGCGAAGCTCTTCCGCCGTATAGCCGTGGAGCAGACGCGAAGTCTGCCACGTAGCGACAGCATTCGTCACGACCTCACTGACACTAGCAAATTCTCCCGACGCAACGGCTTGCTCGATAATCTCGGTCACTTCGCTGGGAAGATCGATGCTCACCTTCTGCAGTTGCGTCATATCGGAGCCTCCAGCCAATATCGGGAAATTATCCGATCCCGACGATCAATACCAGCCGACCGCGACCTGTGCTTCTTCCGACATGCGCTCGGGAGTCCACGGCGGATCGAAGGTCATTTCGACCTCGACGCCCGAGACGCCTTCGACGGCGCCGACTGCATTTTCGACCCAGCCCGGCATTTCTCCGGCCACCGGGCAGCCCGGGGCGGTGAGCGTCATGGCGATTTTCACCATGCGATCATCCTCGATGTCGATCCTGTAGATCAGGCCGAGTTCGAAGATGTCGGCCGGGATTTCCGGGTCATAGACAGTCTTCAGCGCCGCGATGATGTCGTCGGACAGGCGTTCCAGCTCCTCCGCGGGAATGCTGGATTCGATGATGCCTTCACGGGCATCCCACTTCGGTATGTCTTGGTCCATGGCCATGGAATTCCTCAGGCAAAGAAGTTGCGCGCATAATCCAGCGCGTCAGCCAAAGCGTCTACTTCGGCACGGGTATTATACATGCCGAAGGATGCCCGGCATGTGGAGGTGACGCCAAAACGTTTCAAGAGCGGCATGGCACAATGGGTGCCGGCGCGCACCGCGACACCGCGGCGGTCGATTACCATCGAGACGTCATGGGCATGGATGCCGGCGAGTTCGAAGGAGATGATGGCGCCCTTGCCCGGCGCGTTGCCGATGATGCGCAGCGAATTGATCGCCTGGAGGCGTTCGGTTGCATAGGCGGTCAGATCCGCCTCATGGGCGGCGATCGCGGCGCGGCCGACCTTGTCCATATAGTCCAGTGCATAACCGAGACCGATCGCCTGGACGATGGGTGGCGTGCCCGCTTCGAAGCGGTGCGGCGGGTCGTTATAGGTGACGATGTCTTCCGCCACCTCGATGATCATTTCGCCGCCGCCCTGGAAGGGACGCATCTCCTTCAGGCGGTCCATCTTGCCGTAGAGCACGCCGATGCCCGACGGGCCATAAAGCTTATGGCCGGTCATGACGAACCAGTCGCAATCGATATCCTTGACGTCGATCGGCATATGGACGGCGCTCTGGCTGCCGTCGACAAGGACGGGAATGCCCCGCTCATGAGCGATACGGCAAATGTCCTTGACCGGCACGACGGTGCCGAGCGCGTTCGACATATGGGTGACTGCGACGAGCCTAGTCTTTTCCGTCAGCGCCTTCTCGAAATCCTCGATGTGGAAGGCGCCATCGTCATCCACCGGTACCCAGGTGATCTTGGCGCCCTGCCGCTCGCGGATGAAATGCCACGGCACGATGTTGGAGTGGTGCTCCATGATGGTGATGACGATCTCGTCGCCCTCACCGATATGCGGCATGCCGTAACCATAGGCGACCGTGTTGATCGCAGCCGTGGAATTGCTGGTGAAGACGATCTCATCCACCGAACCGGCATTGAGGAAGCGGCGCACCTTTTCACGCGCTGCCTCATAGGCGTCGGTCGCGGCATTGGAGAGGAAGTGAAGACCGCGATGAACGTTTGCGTATTCGTTGGAATAGGCGTGTGAAATCGCATCGATCACGGCCTGCGGCTTCTGGGCAGAGGCCCCGTTGTCCAGATACACGAGCGGCTTGTTGCCGTGCACCATGGTGGACAGGATCGGAAAATCCCGTCTTATGGCGTCAACGTCATAGGTGGCCATTTGCGTTGTCTGGTCCATGTCAGACCCTTTCATATCGTGCCCTTGGGCGAAGATGCCGTGGAAGATCACAGTCTTTCGGCAAGCATCGCCACATCCACCGCGTCATGCTCGGGCTTGTCCCGAGGATCCGCTAACGTTACAGCCCGATCGACGGTTGTAGATGCTCGGGACAAGCCCGAGCATGACGGAGGAGAGGTTGCCCCTCCGTCACCCCATATCAGGCGTGCTTTTCGAGCCAGGTCGAGATGACCTCTTCCAAGGGCTCGACCAGCTTTTCGTCTTCCAGTTCCTCGACGATCTCGGCGACGAAGGCGTTGACCAGCATGGCGCGCGCCTTGTTCTCCGGCACGCCGCGAGCCATCAGGTAGAAGAGATGGTTGCGGTCGGTATCGGCAACGGTGGCACCGTGGCCACAGATGACGTCGTCGGCGAAGATTTCCAGCTCCGGCTTGACGGAAAAATCTCCGTCATCGGACATGAGCAGCGTGTTGCACGCCATCTTCGCGTCGGTCTTCTGGGCGTCGGGCGCGACTTTGATCATGCCCTGGAACACGCCGCTCGCCTTGTCGAACACGACATTGCGGAAGGTTTCCGTCGAGTTGGTGTGCGGCACATTGTGGCCGAGCACCAGCGTGACGTCCGTATGGCTGTCGCCGCCGAGCAGGTTGACGCCGCGCAGCGTCAGTTCGGCACCCTCGCCCTGAACCTCGATGCGCAGTTCCTGACGCACCAGCTTGCCGCCGGCATTGACGACGTAAAGGCGCAGCTTGGCGTCGGCACCGAGCGAGACGCGGATCTGAGCGAGATGCGTGTCAACCGGGCCCTGCTGCTGCAGGATAATCCAGGTGATGTCGGCGCCGTCTTCAAGGACGATGTCGCTGACGGACGAGACGAGTGCTGCATCTTCGGTCACCGCCAGGTGACGCTCGACGATCGTTGCCTTGGAACCGGCACAGAACGATACCGGGAAGCGCGTATGGATCTGGCCGGCGCCATGCAGCGCCTGCAGCTCGATCGGATCTTCGATCTCGGCATTGGCCGCGACCGTCAGAGCCAGGCCATCGCGAACGAAGCTGCCATTGAGGCGGCCGATCGCATCGTCCTTGTCGAGGGCTGTCAGGCCGGCGACGGCCGAACCATCGGCGAGCTGGTCGCGATAGGCGGTGACTGTCACGTCGTCGATGGAGGCCGCTGCATCTGCTTCGCCGTGCAGGACGGCGAGAACTGCAGATCCCCTCACCAGTGCATCGACGGGACCGGCTGCGCCGCCCGTGGCGCGTTCCGGTACGGCACGCAACAGGCTCTTGAGGTCCGTATAGTGCCAGGATCTCGATCCGGCGGGTCGGAAGGCCGGCCTTCTTCAGATCGTCGAGCAGCCGGTCGCGGGTGCCGGTGACGGCACCGTTACCGGGCAGTTCGCCGATCTGAGCGGCGAAGGCCTCGACTAGCGCCGTTTCAGCGGCCGTGAGCCTGCTGGCGGGCTGGTTTGCTTGGATGTTCATGCCAAAATCCTTCCCGGTCTCAGGCCGCAGTCCCGATCACGTCGGCATAACCGTTGGCTTCCAGTTCTTGGGCCAGTTCCTTGTCACCCGAGCGGATGATCTGGCCCTTGTAGAGAACGTGGACGGTGTCCGGCACGATGTAGTCGAGCAGGCGCTGGTAGTGGGTGATGACGATTACGGCGCGGTCCGGCGAACGGAGCGCGTTGACGCCGTCGGCGACGATCTTCAGCGCATCGATGTCGAGGCCGGAATCGGTCTCGTCGAGGACGCAGAGCGTCGGCTCGAGCAGAGCCATCTGCAGGATTTCGGCGCGCTTCTTCTCACCGCCGGAAAAGCCGACGTTCAGCGGACGGCGCAGCATGGCGGGGTCGATCTTGAGGCCTTCGGCAGCTTCCTTGACGCGGCGCATGAAGTCCGGCGTCGTCAGCTCTTCCTCACCGCGCGCCTTGCGCTGCTCGTTCATCGCGACCTTGAGGAACTGCATGGTGGCGACGCCCGGGATTTCGACCGGGTACTGGAAGGCGAGGAAGATGCCCTTGGAGGCGCGTTCGGCCGGGTCAAGCTCAAGAATGCTCTCTCCGTTATAGGTGATGTCGCCCTCGGTGACTTCGTAGTCCTCGCGGCCCGACAGAATGTAGGACAGCGTCGACTTGCCGGAGCCGTTCGGGCCCATGATGGCGGCGATCTCGCCCGGCTTCACGGTGAGGTTCAGGCCGCGAATGATCTCGGTGCCGTCTTCGGCGATGCGTGCGTGCAGGTTCTTGATCTCAAGCATTTTCAATCTCTTATCTGTTCAAGCGAAACGGAGGGGCGGTTTATTCGCCGAGCTCCAGGCGTTTTTCGATTCTGTCGAGGCGAACTTTGATGGTCGCGAGTTCCCCATCATGGAGGACCTGAGAGCCCAGAAGGCCTGCCATATGCTGGCGCATAACAAGCATCTCGGCCCTCATTCCGCTCATCTCTTCCTTCATCGACGCCATATCTGCGCGCATCGCGCGCAGATACTCCAGGATGAGATTCTCGACCTTTTCGTTCATTACCCCACACTACCCTCAAGCGAAATGCCGATCAGCTTCTGGGCTTCGACGGCGAATTCCATCGGCAGCTGCTGGATGACGTCCTTGACGAAGCCGTTGACGATCAGGGCGATCGCCTCTTCTTCCGGGATGCCGCGCTGCATGGCGTAGAACTTCTGGTCGTCGGAGATCTTCGAGGTGGTGGCCTCGTGCTCGATCTGCGCCGCCGCATTCTTCACCTCGATGTAGGGCACCGTGTGCGCGCCGCACTTGTCGCCGATCAGAAGCAGAATCGCAATTGGTGAAGTTGCGGGCGTTGTCCGCCTTGCGGTGGATGGAAACCTGGCCGCGATAGGTGTTCTGCGACACGCCTGCCGAAATGCCCTTGGAGATGATGCGGCTCGACGTGTTCTTGCCGAGATGAATCATCTTCGTGCCGCTGTCGATCTGCTGGTGACCGTTCGAGACGGCGATCGAGTAGAACTCGCCGCGCGAGATCGTCGCCGCGCAGGATGCAGGACGGGTATTTCCAGGTGATCGCCGAACCGGTCTCGACCTGGGTCCAGGAGATCTTGGAACGGGCGCCACGGCAATCGCCGCGCTTGGTGACGAAGTTGTAGATGCCGCCCTTGCCTTCCTTGTCGCCCGGGAACCAGTTCTGGACGGTGGAATACTTGATCTCGGCATCATCCAGCGCAACAAGCTCGACGACGGCAGCGTGAAGCTGGTTTTCGTCGCGCTGCGGCGCGGTGCAGCCTTCGAGGTAGGACACGTAGGCGCCTTCCTCGGCGATGATCAGCGTGCGCTCGAACTGGCCAGTGTTCTTCTCGTTGATACGGAAGTAGGTGGACAGCTCCATCGGGCAGCGAACGCCCTTCGGCACGAAGACGAAGGAACCGTCGGTGAAGACGGCGGCGTTCAGAGTCGCATAGTAGTTGTCGGTGGTCGGGACGACCGAGCCGAGATACTGCTTGATCAGCTCGGGATGCTCGCGGATGGCTTCCGAGATCGACATGAAGATCACGCCGGCCTTCTGCAGTTCCTTCTTGAAGGTCGTCACGACGGAAACGGAATCGAAGACCGCGTCGACGGCGACCTTGGAGGTCTGCACGCCAGCGAGGATTTCCTGCTCGCGCAGCGGAATGCCGAGCTTCTCGTAGGTCTTCAACAGTTCCGGATCGACTTCATCCAAAGACACCGGGCCGGTGACGTTCTTCGGCGCGGCATAGTAATAGATGTCGTTGAAATCGATCTTCGGATAATCGACGCGCGCCCAGGTGGGCTCTTCCATGGTGAGCCAACGCTTGTAGGCGTCGAGGCGCCATTCCAGCATCCAGTCCGGCTCCTGCTTCTTGGCCGAAATGAAGCGAATGATGTCTTCCGAAAGGCCCTTTGGCGCCTTGTCCACTTCGATGAATGTCTCGAAGCCATACTTGTACTGATCGATATCGATCCCACGGACCTGATCGATCGTTTCCTGGACAGCAGGCATCTTCATACTCCCTGTGTTGCCGGTTCAAATTCCGGCAATTCCGTCATTCTTGCGGGGAAAACAATGCCTCCCCCATGTAGGCGCCAAAAGGCGGTTTTCCCACCTCTTGGCAAGCGGAAAATTGCCATTCCGCAAATTTGGCGCCGCCTACGCGGCCTGACCCGGCGCCTTGCGGCGCTGGGCAATCTTTCCGAAGGCGGCGATCGCCTTGTCGATATCCATTTCGGTCGTATCCGGTCCGAGCGAGATGCGCAGCGCACCGACATCCGGATCGCGGCCCATCGCGGTCAGAACATGGCTCTGGCCGACCTTGCCGGACGAGCATGCGGAACCGGCCGAAAGCGCAACGCCTTCCAGATCGAATGCGATCTGGCCGGTCTCGCCCTTCAATCCGGGCAGAGTGAAAAAGCTGGTATTGGCGACCCGCGACAACTCATCGCCATAAATGACGACGTCGGGGGCGACATCCTTCATCGACCGCTCCAGGCGATCGCGCAGAGCGCCGATTCGGCCGATGCGCATCTCGATATCCTGAGACATTACATCAGCAGCCGCGCCGAAGCCTATGATCGCGTGAAAATTCTCCGTCCCCGAACGGTGACCTTTTTCCTGCCCGCCACCACGGATGAGCGGCTTCGGCATCAGCACCTCGCCCCGGGAAATCAGGGCACCGACGCCCTTGGGACCACCGATCTTGTGAGACGAGATGATCAGGAAATCCGCGTCCAAGGCGCCGATGTCGAGCGGTAAACGGCCGGCGGCCTGAACTGCATCGACGACCATCAGCCCGCGATATTTGTGCGCAAGCGCCGCCGCTTCCGCGACCGGCTGGACGATGCCGGTTTCATTGTTGACGAGCATGACCGCAACCATCGGCATACCGGATGCCTGGTCGTGACGAGCGAGCAGATCTTCCAAGGCGGACAGATCCAACGTCCCGAATGATGTCACCGGCACTTCGGTCACGTTTTCGGCAGCAAATCGTCCACCCTCGCGGATTGCCGGATGCTCGATCGCGGAGACGTAAAGATGGCCGATCGCAACGGGCGCGCGGCCCATGCGGTAGTCCGGCGTCAGAACATGGTTGGCGGCTTCCGTCGCGCCGCTGGTAAAGGTGACGTGCGCGGGTTCGGCGCCGACCAGAGCGGCGACCTGACGTCGCGCCTTTTCCACGCCTGTGCGGGCCGAGCGGCCCTCCGCATGCACGGAGGAAGCGTTGCCAGGCAGAGCTAGCGCATCCAGCATGGCAATACGAGCCGGCTCCGACAAGGGAGCAGTCGCATTCCAATCCAGATATGTCCGCTGCAACGCCATTGCCTGATCGCGCTTTCGTTCCAAATTAGCACATCATCAAAGGCAAGCCGCCCCAAGCCGCATTTTCCTTGAAATTTCGACCGGGCTTGCCTTAAGAGACTTCGCAACGGGCAATGCGCCTGCATGCCCAATTTCGAATGGTTCTAAACTGAGTTCTAGAAAAGCTGAGCGAGTTCGTCAAGTCAAACCCGACATGATGAACAGGTTGGAACCGGACACGATTGACCGGAGTACCGATGCCCGAAGTGATTTTCAACGGCCCAGCCGGCCGCCTGGAAGGACGCTACCAGCCGTCCCAGGAAAAGAGCGCCCCGATCGCGATCATCCTGCACCCGCACCCGCAGTTCGGCGGCACGATGAACAACCAGATCGTCTACCAGCTCTTCTACATGTTCCAGAAGCGCGGCTTCACGACGCTGCGGTTCAACTTCCGCGGCATCGGGCGCAGCCAGGGCGAATTCGACCATGGCGCGGGCGAGCTTTCGGATGCGGCGTCGGCGCTCGACTGGGTTCAGAGCCTGCATCCCGATTCGAAGAGCTGTTGGGTCGCCGGCTATTCCTTCGGCGCCTGGATCGGCATGCAGCTTCTGATGCGCCGTCCGGAAATCGAAGGCTTCATGTCGATCGCGCCGCAGCCGAACACCTACGACTTCTCCTTCCTCGCCCCCTGCCCGTCCTCCGGCCTGATCATCAACGGTGATCTCGGACAAGGTTGCGCCCGAGAAGGACGTGAACGGCCTCGTCGAGAAGCTGAAGACGCAGAAGGGCATTCTGATCACGCACAAGACCGTGGAGAACGCCAACCACTTCTTCAACGGCCAGGTCGAAACGCTGATGGGAGAATGCGAGGACTATCTCGACCGTCGCCTGAACGGCGAACTGGTGCCGGAACCCGCCGCAAAGCGGATCCGCTAAGCGCCTCGCGCCTCTTTGATGGCTCGTTTTGTTGACCGGGATGACGCTCTCCTTTAGAAGGCGGCGTCATCCGAGGACAATTCGGACACTCTAATATCCGGAGTCGATGCGGATGGCGGTATTGCCGCTACCAAAACGGAAAAAGGGACACCGCGCGCAGAGCGATCTCGCGCGCCTGCCGGTTCTCGCCGCCGCATTCCTCATCGCTCTCTTCGGCCTGCTCGCCGGCGCTCCACGCAATGTGGATCTTGCTGCAGCAGCCCGTCCGGTCGACGATCGGTCCGACAGATCTCCGACGCTGACAAAACGCGACAGCCTGCGCGCTGTCACCATTGCCGAGCGCAGGGACAATTCCGGCGGCCATATCGCCACCGATGACGGCCTGCCGCCGCCGGCATTCTTCCAAATTGCGACGCATCACTACGCGGCCGCCCGGGCTCTCGATTATCGGCGCCCTTTCGTCAAGCGCATCAACTGGCCGGGCGCCCTGCCCCGTGCCCCACCGCTTGTCGCCTGATCAAGGCATGTGTTGCCTGGCAGCATGAAATTTGATGGCCATCACGATCCGAGCATCGGTCGGGGCCCAACAGGATTTGAACAATGAGAAATTCACCGTGGCTGGTGGGGACTTATGCCCTCATCATCTTTTTCGGCATTCTGGTCGCCCTGCCGAACGTGCTTCCGCAGTCGGCACTCGACCGCGTGCCGTCCTGGCTGCCGCATAGCCGGGTATCGCTCGGTCTCGACCTGAGGGGCGGTTCGCACCTCGTGCTCGAAGTCGATCGCGCCGACCTGATCAACGAGCGCATCCAGAGCCTGACCCAGGATACCCGCCGCGTCCTGCGCGACAAGAACATCAATACCTCGGCGATCCGCCGTGCGGGCGATGCCATCCTCGTTACCCTGCGTGACCCCGCGCAGCGCGACGCAGCCGTGACCGAGTTGCAGACGCTCGCCAACCCGGTCGGCTTCGGCACGGTCGGCGGAACTGACCTGGAGATCACGACGCCGAGCGAAAACTCGATTTCGATCGCCCAGACCGACGCGGGCATCAATGCCCATATCACGGCTGCCGTCGAGCAGAGCCTCGAGATCATCCGCCAGCGTGTCGACCAGGTCGGCGTTGCCGAGCCGACGATCCAGCGCGTCGGTGGAGACCGCGTCCTCGTGCAGCTGCCCGGCGAACAGGATCCGTCCCGTCTTCGCCAACTTCTCGGTTCGACCGCGAAGATGAGCTTCCATCTGCTCGGCAACCCCGGTGAGCCCGGCGTCACCATGATTCCTGACGAGCGTGGCCAGGAATATCCGGTTCTTGATCGCGTCGAGCTTTCCGGCGACCGCCTGACGGATGCCCGTGCCGCCTTCGAACAGCAGACCCAGCGGCCGATCGTCTCCTTCAGATTCGACAGCGCCGGTGCGACGCGCTTTGCTCAGATCACCACCGCCAATGTCGGCCGTCCCTTCGCCATCGTGCTCGACAACAAAGTGCTGAGCGCGCCGGTCATCCAGACGCCGATCACCGGCGGTTCCGGCCAGATCTCCGGTGACTTCACGCCTCAGCAGACATCGACGCTGGCCGCCCTGCTGCGTGCCGGCTCGCTGCCGGCCAAGCTGACCGTCATCGAAGAACGCACCGTCGGCGCCGACCTTGGTTCGGACGCCATCGAAATGGGTATCTTCACCGGCTTCATCGGCTTCCTGCTGGTTGTCGGCTTCATGTTCTTCCTCTACGGGTTCTGGGGCATCCTCGCCAACACCGCGCTGCTCATCAACGTCATCCTGACATTCGCAGGCCTGACGCTGGTCGGCTCGACACTGACACTGCCCGGCATCGCCGGTGTCGTGCTCGGTATCGGCCTCGCCGTCGACGCCAACGTTCTCATCAACGAGCGCATCAAGGAAGAAACCCGCAAGGGCAAGAGTGCCTTTGCCGCCATCGACGCGGGCTTCTCCCGCGCCTATTCGACCATCGTCGACTCCAACGTCACCGCGCTTATCGCAACCGTGCTTCTCTTCTGGTTCGGCTCCGGCCCGGTCCGCGGCTTTGCCGTGACGATGGGCCTCGGCATCATGATCTCGATGTTCACCGCCGTCTCGGTCGTGCGCGTTGCCATGATCGCCATCACCGCCCGCCGCAAGCTGAAGAAGATCGAGATCAAGCCGCTTCTGCCGATCAACCTCGTCCCGGATGGCACGAAGATCCGCTTCATGCGCGGCCGTTTCGTCGGCATCGGCGTCTCGGTTGTCCTGTCGATCGCCTCGGTCTTCCTGTTCTTCAAGCCCGGCCTGAACTACGGCGTCGACTTCCGTGGCGGCATCCAGATGGAAGTCACCACTCAGAACGAGACCGATCTGGCCGCCTTCCGTGCCGGCCTGAACGAGCTCGGCCTCGGCGAAATCGGCCTGCAGGAATTCGGTGCGCATAACCGCGTTCTCGTGCGCGTCGAGCGCCAGGCCGGCGGCGAAGAAGCACAGACTGCTGCGGTCGAGAAGCTGAAGGCAGAAGTCACCAAGATCGACCAGACCGCCAAGGTCGAGCGGACAGAAGTCGTCGGCCCGAAGGTTTCGGGAGAGCTCGCCATCGCCGGCTTCCTGTCGCTCTTCCTGGCCTCCATCGCGATGATGATCTACATCTGGGTCCGCTTCGAATGGCCGTTCGCGGTCGGCGCGATCGTGACCCTGATCCTCGACATCACCAAGACCGTCGGCTTCTTTGCGATCGCCGGCCTCGACTTCAACCTGACCGCCATCGCCGCCGTGCTGACACTTGTCGGCTATTCGGTGAACGACAAGGTCGTGGTCTATGACCGCATGCGCGAAAACATGCGTATCTACAAGAAGATGCCGCTGCGTGACCTGATCGACCTGTCGATCAACGAAACGCTGGCACGAAGCCTCTACACGTCCGCAACGGCATTCCTCTGCATGCTGCCGATGGCAATCTGGGGCGGCAGCGCCGTATCGAGCTTCGCCATCCCGATGGTCTTCGGCATCGCGGTCGCGGCTCTTTCGTCGGTCTTCATCGCAGCCCCGATCCTGCTCTTCCTCGGCGACTGGCGCACCCGTCACCAGGCACAGAAGCCGGCTGAAGACGCGGTGTCGGATGATACCAAGGGCATCAGCAAGGCCTAGGCCATCTGATGGACAGATAGAAAAAGGGCGGATCCACTCCGCCCTTTTTTGTGAGCGGTTTTATGGAGAAAGAAACCCGGACCGATGTTCGATATCGCAGCCTATGCCGGGCTTTTCTCGGCGGCTTTCATTGCGGCGACCCTCTTTCCGATGCAGTCGGAAGCGATTCTGGTCGGGCTGATCCTGACCGGCGATTATTCGGTCGCGGCATTGCTGCTGACGGCTTCGGTCGGCAATACGCTGGGAGCGGCGACGAACTGGCTGCTCGGACGCGGCGTCGAACGTTTCAAAGACAAGCGATGGTTTCCGGTCAAGCCGCAGCAGTTGGAGCGCGCGCAGCGGTGGTATGGCCGTTACGGCAAATGGTCATTGCTGTTGAGCTGGCTGCCGATCGGTGGCGACGCACTGACGGTTGCCGCCGGCGTGATGCGCGAGCCTCTGCCGACCTTTCTGATACTGGTCTTCATCGGCAAGGCACTGCGTTACGTCGTGCTTGCCTGGATTACTCTGAACCTGAGCTGAAATCGAACGGGCGGCGTCGCGAGATGCGGTAGACCGCGGCCGGTGGGATGTTGCGCACCGTGCCGCCGACGCGAACGGCCTTGAGCCCCAGCCTATCGAGAATGCGGCGCGGCACCGGGCAGCGCGGTCCATAGGTGAACTGGTAGAGGGACGCCCCGGGCCGCAGATAGGCGAATACGCCCGCGAGGATCGCCGTCTGCTTGCGCGGCGACATAGATAGGAGAGGCAGGCCGCTGACGGCTGCGCCGGCCACGGCTCCCTCAAGAACGCCAGCCTTGCGAAGCCTGGAGGCATCCAGCTGCATGACGCGCGCCTTGGGGAAGCGGCGCGTCAGAGCGGGCATGAATTCCTCGCCATATTCGATCAGCGTCAGATCGTGTTCGGCAACGCCATTGGCGAGCAGCGCCCGCGTGAAGACGCCTGTCCCCGGCCCGAGTTCGATGACCTGTCCCGCATCGCTGTCGATTTCACGGGTGATCAAACGGGCCAGCGTCTCGCCAGAAGCCGCGACGGCGCCGACGCGCAACGGGTTGCTCGCCCAGGACCGGAGGAAATGCCAGACGTCGGACCTGCCCGTATCTGCCGCGACAAGATCAGGACCATCGGCCAAGGCGACAGTTTCACAGTGAGAGCAGAACCAGCGCATAGAGAACCTCTCCGTCTTCGGGGCAGCGGGCAACAGATGGTGCGCCCGCGCGGGGAGTACAATGGCGTGACCTAATTGTTGCAAAATGATGGCACCCTGCCGTAAACGCCCGTTACAGTTGGAACAATTGAGGCCTGACCGCCATTGACGCGTTCACATAGCTGCATGTGGAGGAGCCGCAATGGAGAAAACGATCGATCCAGCCAAGCTTGGCGACGAGAAGGAAGGCGAGCTGAAGCGGGTCATGGGACCCGGCCTGCTGCTTCTCTTCATTGTCGGTGACATTCTCGGAACCGGCATTTATGCACTCACCGGACAGGTCGCAGCCGAGGTCGGCGGCGTCGTCTGGCTGCCCTTCCTCATCGCCTTCATCGTCGCGCTGCTGACGGCCTGCAGCTATCTGGAACTGGTGACGAAATACCCGCAGGCGGCGGGTGCGGCGCTCTACACGCACAAGGCTTTCGGCATCCACTTCGTCACATTTCTCGTCGCCTTCGCCGTGATGTCCTCGGGCATCACCTCTGCCGCAACGGCTTCACGCGCCTTCGCTGCTAATTTCTCCACATCGCTTGGTCTTGATCTCGGCGCCATGGGGGTTCCACTGATCGCAGTCGGCTTCATCGCGCTGGTTGCCGCCATCAATTTTCGCGGCGTCGGCGAGAGTGTGAAGATGAACGTGGTTCTCACCGTCGTCGAACTGACGGGTCTTCTCATCATCATCGGTATCGGTTTCTGGGCGATCATGGGCGGTCAGGGCGACGTCTCGCGCGCATGGACCTTCACGACGCCGGAAGGCAGCGGTACCTTCTGGCCGGTGATTGCGGCAACCACCCTCGCCTTCTTCGCCATGGTCGGCTTCGAAGACTCCGTCAACATGGCCGAGGAATGCAAGAAACCGAGCAAGATCTTCCCGAAGGTGCTGCTGGGCGGCCTCCTCATTACCGGCCTGATCTACATTCTGGTTGCGATCTCGGCGATCACGCTGGTTCCGGCCAATGAACTGGGCGAAGGCGAGACGCCGCTGCTGAAGGTCATCCAGGCCGGCGCACCGGGCTTCCCGATCGGCGTCTTTGCCATCATCACCATGTTCGCAGTCGCCAATTCGGCGCTGATCAACATGATGATGGCAAGCCGCCTGCTTTACGGCATGGCCCGCCAGAACGTCCTGCCTCAAGTGCTCGGCAAGGTGCATGCCGGCCGGCGCACGCCCTATGTGGCGATCATCTTCACATCGCTTCTGGCAGTGGCTCTGATCGTCTTTGCCGGCGGCGTAAAGGCGCTCGGCGGCACCACGGCACTGCTGCTGCTCTGCGTCTTCGCCATCGTGAACGTGTCGGTTCTGGTGCTGCGCAAGGACAAGGTCGAGCACAAGCATTTTCGCACGCCGACGATCCTGCCGGTCCTCGGCGCGGTCTCCTGCGCTTTCCTGGCAGGCCCGTGGACCGGCCGCGATCCGGTGCAATATGTGATCGCCGGCGCCCTTATCGTTCTCGGCACAGTGCTCTGGTTCGCGACCGTTCAGTTCATGAAGACCGCAAACCAGTCGGCCTGATCTACTATTTGCTGCGGATCGACAAACGGCCGTCGCCACCAATCTGTGCGGCGACGGTTTGGTAATCGGCCATACGGTACTGGCCGCCTTCGACCGGATGGCTGTGGGTCGCGGTGATGACCATCACCTCGGCGCCCGCCGCCTCGCCCGCCTTGATACCGGCAACGACATCCTCGAAAACCAGGACATCCTCAGGCTTCGCGCCAAGACGCTCGGCACCTAGACGATAGCCCTGGGGGTTTGGCTTGCCGATCGTCACGTCCTCGGCAGAGACCAGATATTTCGGAATGGGGATGCCGGCGGCGGCAAGACGTGCCTTGGCGAGTTCCAGTGGCGACGAGGTGACGATCGCCCAGCGCTCCTGCGGCAGGCTTGCGAGGAATTCGGCGGCACCACCGAGCGCGACCACGCCTTCGACGTCGTCGATCTCACCCTGCAGGATCTTTTCAGCCTCGACGACCGGGTCGACACCGGGAAGGTTGAGATCGGTGATCGTATCGATGCCACGGCGGCCGTGCATGGTCGGCAGGAAGGCTTCGACGTCCAGCCCCATCTCGGCGGCCCAGCGCCCCCATACGCGTTCGGCGGCGGCGGTCGATGTCAGGATCGTGCCGTCCATGTCGAACAGGAAGGCGGCATAATCTTTTGTCGGCAAAATCCTGCTCGAAATGACGGGGCTTGCGGAAGACGAAGACGACAAGGGGATCCTCTCGGAACGAGTGGCAAAGGGCGGTGTGCATGACTAACCCGCAAGATCAGCAGGCGCAAACCTTCGAGTGACTTTTTCAATCACCACAATAAATTCTCAAGCGGAATTGGTGCATTGGGAGGAGCATTTGACATACCCATCCGTAAGGCATGCCGATCTTGAAGATTCAGGCGTGCTCATCACCGGCGGAGGCTCGGGCATCGGCGCCGATCTCGTCGAGGGATTCGCCAGGCAGGGAGCGAAGGTCGCATTCATCGATATCGCCGAAGAGCCGAGTCGCGCGCTGGTCGACAGGCTGGCATCGGATGCCAGGCATGCGCCGCGCTTCTTTCGCGCCGATCTCTCCGACATTGCCCAGGCCCAGGCGGCTGTAAGAAACGCTGCGGCGGGGTTGGGTTCGCTCACCGTGCTGGTCAACAATGCGGGTTGGGATGACCGGCATAACCTAGAGGACGTTACGGAAGATTATTGGGACAGGAGCCAGGGGATCAACCTGAAACAGATGTTCTTCGTGTCTCAGGCCGCAGCGCCCTTCATGAGGGAGCACGGCCATGGATCGATCGTCAATTTCTCGTCGATCTCCTACCTGCTCAACATGGGCGGCATGCCGGCCTATACCACGGCCAAGGCAGCCATCATCGGGCTGACGAAGAGCCTTGCGGGCGCCCTCGGACCGGATGGGATAAGGGCCAATGCCATCCTGCCGGGGATGATCGTGACGGAGCGTCAGAAGCGCCTGTGGCTGACCGACGAAGGCATGGCGGCGATGATCGACCGGCAGTGCCTTAAACAGGAATCTCGACGGGACGGACCTTATCGGCCCATGCCTTTTCCTCGCTTCAAATGCGTCCGCCGCCATGACAGCTCAGACGCTGATCATCGACGGCGGTGCATTGTGAGAAAAGGAGAGTGCCGCGCGGGCCGGGAAACACCCGCGCGGCCTTGCGCCCTATTCCGCTGGAGAAGAGCGGGCGCAACCTCGCTGCCGTGATGCGTGAGCGGGCGGTTGCCCGTCAGCAGTCGCGCCAGCACGTAGAAGACCGGCGTCATGAAGATGCCGAAGAAGGTGACGCCGATCATGCCGGAGAAGACGGCCACGCCCATGGCGGCACGCATCTCGGCACCGGCACCTGTCGAGATGACCAGCGGCACGACGCCCATGATGAACGCCATCGACGTCATCAGGATCGGGCGCAGACGCAACCGGCTCGCCTCGACCGCAGCCTCGAAGGGCTTGCGTCCTGCAAACTCGAGTTCGCGGGCGAATTCGACGATCAGGATGGCGTTCTTCGCCGATAGCCCCACTAACACCACCAACCCGATCTGGGTGAAGATGTTGTTGTCACCTCCCGTCAGCCAGACGCCGGTCAGTGCCGCCAGCACGCCCATCGGGACGATCATGATGATCGCGATCGGCAATGTCAGGCTTTCATATTGGGCGGCGAGCACGAGGTAGACCAGCAGCAGAGCCAGCGGGAAGACGATGATGCTCGAATTGCCCGCGAGGATCTGCTGATAGGTCAGGTCGGTCCATTCGAATTCGACGCCCGACGGCAGGGTCTCGGCCAGGATCTTGGTGATCGCAGCCTCCGCCTGACCGGAGGAGAAGCCCGGCGCCGGCGCACCGCTGATATCCGACGACAGGAAGCCGTTGTAACGGGTCGTCCGTTCGGGGCCAGCCGAGGCATCGACCTTAAGCAGTGCGGACAGCGGGATCATCTCACCCGACTGCGAACGCACCTTCAGCTTGCCGATATCCTCGGCCTTGGCACGATACTGCGCATCTGCCTGCACACGGACGCTGTAGGTGCGACCGAAGGCGTTGAAATCGTTCACGTAGAGCGATCCCAGATAGATCTGAAGCGTTTCGAAGACGTCGGTGACGGAGACACCCAGCTGTTCGGCACGAGCACGATCCAGATCGGCATAGAGCTGCGGCACGTTGATCTGGAAGCTGGAGAAGACACCCGTCAGCTCCGGCGCCGCGGCAGCCTTCGCCATGACGGCCTTGGTGGCTTCGTCGAGGGTCTTGTATCCGTAGCCTGCGCGATCCTCGATCTGCAGCTTGAAGCCGCCCGTCGTGCCGAGACCGTTGACCGGCGGCGGCGGGAACATGGCGATGAAGGCATCCTGGATGCCGGCATATTTCTGGTTCAGCGCCATCGCGATGGCACCGCCCGAAAGCTCCGGCGTCTTGCGGTTTTCGAAATCATCCAGAACCGCAAAGACGATGCCGGAGTTGGAGCCGATGGTGAATCCGTTGATCGACAGGCCCGGGAAGGCGATCGCATGTTCGACGCCCGGCTGTTCGAGCGCGATGTCGCTCATGCGCTTGATCACGTCTTCCGTGCGGTCGAGCGTTGCGCCATCCGGCAGCTGCGCGAAGCCGATCAGATACTGCTTGTCCTGCGCCGGCACGAAGCCGCCCGGCACCGTGTTGAACATGCCGTAGGTCGCGCCGACAAGGGCGAGGTAGATGACCATGACGATGCTCTTGCGCGACAGCAATCCACCGACGGAGCGGCCATAGCCGTTTGCAGCCGCACCGAAGCCGCGGTTGAACCCGCGGAAGAACCAGCCGAGCACCTTGTCCATGCCGCGGGTCAGCCAATCCTTCGGAGCATGATGATCCTTCAGGAGCAGAGCGGCCAGCGCGGGCGACAAGGTGAGCGAGTTGATCGCCGAGATGACGGTCGAGATGGCGATCGTCAGCGCGAACTGGCGATAGAACTGGCCCGACAGACCCGAAATGAAAGCCAGCGGCACGAAAACGGCGACCAGAACCAGCGCGATCGCGATGATCGGGCCGGAAACTTCGCTCATCGCCTTGTATGTCGCCGCACGGGGACTTAGGCCATTCTCGATGTTTCGCTCGACATTCTCCACGACCACGATCGCGTCGTCAACGACGATACCGATCGCGAGCACGAGACCGAACAGGGTCAGCGCGTTGATCGAGAACCCAAAAGCATACATGACAGCGAAGGTGCCGATGACGGAGACCGGAACCGCGATCAGCGGAATGATCGAGGCGCGCCAGGTCTGCAGGAAGATGATGACGACGAGAACGACGAGAGCGACTGCTTCCAGAAGCGTGTCGATGACCTTTTCGATCGACGAGCGAACGAACTTCGTCGTGTCATAGACGATCTCGTATTTCACGCCTTCCGGCATGGCCTTCTGCAATTCGTCCATGGTCGAGACGACTTGGTCGGCGATCTCGATCGCGTTCGAGCCGGGCGCCTGGAGAACCGGAATGGCCACGGCAGGCTCGCCATCGAGAAGCGAGCGCAGCGAGTAGTCGGCAGCGCCGAGCTCAATACGGGCCACGTCACGCAGGCGGGTGATTTCGCCATTGGCGCCTGTCTTGACGATGATGTTGCCGAACTCCTCCGGCGTCGTCAGGCGGCCCTGGGCATTGACGTTAAGCTGCAGGTCGACACCGGGCACCGACGGCGAGGCGCCGATGATGCCGGCCGCGGCCTGGACGTTCTGGGCACGCACGGCATTGGTGATGTCGCTGGCAGCCAGTGACAGCTGAGCCGCCTTCTGCGGGTCGATCCAGACACGCATGGAATAGTCGCCGGCACCGAATATCTGCACCTGACCGACGCCCTCGATGCGGGCAAGCCGGTCCTTGATGTTCAGCGTCGCGTAGTTGCGCAGATAGGTGAGGTCATAGCGGTCGTTCGCCGAGACGAGGTTGACCACCATGATGAAGTCAGGCGAACTCTTGACGGTGGTGATGCCGAGCGCGCGCACTTCCTCCGGCAATCTCGGTTCCGCCTGCGACACGCGGTTCTGCACCAGCTGCTGCGCCTTGTCGGGATCCGTTCCAAGCTTGAAGGTGACGGTCAGCGTCATGACGCCGTCCGACGTCGCCTGGCTGGACATGTAGAGCATGTCCTCGACGCCGTTGATCTGTTCTTCCAGAGGCGTGGCGACGGTTTCTGCGATCACGGTCGGGTTGGCGCCCGGATAGGTCGCCTTCACGACCACCGATGGCGGCACGACATTGGGATATTCGGAGATCGGCAATGCGCGCAGCCCCAGAAGGCCGGCGACGACGATCAGCACGGACAGAACCCCTGCGAACACGGGTCGGTCGATAAAGAAACGGGATATGTTCATCTTGAAGCCCTCTCTCCTGGGCGAATAGAAACGGGCAATAGCCCTCTCGCGCCCGCAGCACGGAGCCACGGGCGTACATCAGTGATTTCCATTGAGGCCGGTTCCCGGCCGGCTAGTGTAAGGTAACGGCCAATTACTTGGCCGCGACCTTTGCCTCATCCTGCGGATCGACCACGGCGCCGGGGCGAACACGCTGGAGGCCGTTGACGATGACGCGGTCGCCAGGGTTGAGACCCTTTTCGACGATCCTCATGCCATCGACAGCTTCGCCGAGTTCGATCGGGCGATAGGTGACCTTGTTGGCATCATCGACGACAAGCACGAACTTCTTGTCCTGGTCATTGCCAAGTGCGCGTTCGCTCACCAGCATGCGGCTCATCGGTTCAGGCTCGCCCATGCGGACGCGCACGAACTGGCCCGGGATCATGCGGCCGCCCGGATTGTCGAACACCGCCCTCACCCGGATCGTGCCGGTTCCGGCATTAACCTGGTTGTCGATCAGCTGGAGATGACCCTTGATGGGCTCGGCTCCGGGAGCGAGCGTGGCGATGTCGACCGGCACATGCTCGATTGCCGGCTGGCCATTGTCGAGCGGCAGCTCGGCAAGCGTGCGGGTGACAAGTTGCTCGCCAGCGTCGAAGCTTGCATAGATCGGATCGGACGAGACAAGCGTCGTCAGCGGGACCGAGGACGAGCCCGCGGCGACGAGGTTGCCGATCGTTACTTCGATCTTGCCGACCCGGCCGTCGATCGGTGCGCGGATTTCCGTATAGCCGAGGTTCAGTTCGGCGACCCGGAGGCCTGCCTTGGCCGACTGCAGGTTGGCCACTGCTTCACGCTGATTGCTCTGGCGCTGGGACAGATCGCTCTGCGGGATGGTGTTGCGGGCGAGAAGCGTGCGGCCGCGCTCAAGTTCCGTCTCGGCATATTCGAGCTTTGCTTCAGCCGAGGCCACGAGGCCCTGTGCTTCGGAAAGTGCCGCCTTGTAGGGTTCAGGATCGATCGTCACCAGAAGGTCGCCGGCCTTGACCAGGCCACCTTCGCGGAAATGGACCGACTGAACTGCGCCGGCAACGCGAGGACGTACCTCGACCCGGTCGACGGCTTCGAGACGGCCGGAAAACTCCTGCCAGGTGGCGACGTTACGCGGCTGAATGGTAGCCACGGTAACGGGTATGGCGGCAGGGGCTGCGGCTTCTGCCGGGGACGCTGCATTTGCGCCCTGCGGCATGTCGGGATAGGCGGTTGCGCCTACGATAAGCGCAGACGTAGCCAGTCCGGCGCCCCACAGGGCCCAGCGGGTGGATTTCACTGTCATGTCATTCTCTCCTGGCGGCTTATCGTCCGCCGGTTGGGCTCAATTCAAAACGCAATAAGCTTCAAGGACATGTCCTGGAGGTTCGGCTGCGTGCCTCCGGATCCATGTCAAACCGTTCTCTTCACAGACATTACAACTGGTCGCTGTGAACTCGTTATGATCCTGTAGTTGCAGATGTATTGGACTTCGAAACCTTCGTGTTACAACCGTAACTCGGCAACGAACTGCTTAAATTCCGAACAGAGAGACGGCAGCCATTTGCCGACTTTCTGTCGGTAGACATCGGTCCAGCCGCAATCGGCTGAAAAGATACGCTGGCGAACCGTCACGCCGCATTCCTTGAGGCGGTTTGCATAACCGACCACCTCGTCCCTAAGCGGATCGTCTTCCGAGGTGACGATCATTGCGGGCGCGAGACCAGACAGGCGCGAACAGAAGCACGGCGCTGCATAGGGATGCTGCATCACGCAGGAGGTGCCGAGATAATGGCTCCATCCATCCGACCACTTTTCCCGCATGCCGATCTCGTCCGCCCGGCGGATCGAGGCCGAAGACATCAGCGGATCAATCATCGGCGACAGGAGCACCTGGCCAGCAAGCTGACCCGGCATCTGGTCCCGTGCCTTCAGAGCGACACCGGCGGCGACGTTGCCGCCAGCTTCGTCGCCGGCCACGAGCAAGAGTGACTTGCCGCTGCCGAACTGCTTCAGCCGGCTGTTCAGCCCGTAAAGCGCCATGAAGGCACTTTCCATCGCCTTCGGGAAGACGTTCTGCGAGACCTGTCCGTAGTCGGCCTCCACCACGACCGCGCCCGCGTCTTCCAAGGCCTGCACGACCGGCCGCTCGGTTTCCACGCTGGCGCTTGCCTGAAACGCGTCGCCTTTCAGGTAGAGTACGACAGGTGGCTTGGTGCATTGGACATTGGCCCGGTGAATGCGCACGGGTATCGCGGCCTTCCAGGGCCCGTCGATCTCCAATGTTTCCCAGCGCAATGCCATTTGCAAAAATCCGTCGTTCGGCCACAGGTCTTGCGGCCAATTCGTATTCAGATATTATTGTTCGGGATCGCAAGCGCAATACGCTCCGATCGGCAACACTTTTCCATTTTTCGGGACAATCGCATCGCAAGGAGTTTGCCATGGACCAGTTGTCGGCAATGCGGGTTTTCGTCAGGGTCGTGGAAACGGGCAATTTCACCCGGGCAGCAACTACCCTCAACATACCCAAGACAACCGTGACGAACATGGTGCAGGCGCTCGAAGCGCATCTGCATACGACCCTGCTCAACCGCACGACGCGGCGGGTCATGGTGACGACCGACGGTGCTCTCTACTATGAGCGTGCCATTCAGATCCTCGGCGAGATCGCCGAACTTGACGGGAGCATGTCGAATTCGCAGACGCAGCCGAGCGGGCGGGTGCGCGTCGAGATGGCCGGTGCCTTCGCCGACCTTCTCGTCATCCCACATCTCTGCGATTTCCACGAGCGCTATCCGCAGATCAAGCTCGACATCGGCGTCGGTGACCGGTTGGTCGACTATATCGCCGAAAACGTCGACTGTGCTCTGCGCGGCGGCACCCCGACCGACCAGTCACTGATCGCCAGAAAAGTCGGCGAAATCGGCATGCAGGCCTATGCGGCACCAAGATATCTGGAAAAATTCGGCGAGCCAACGCACCCGGAGGAGATCTGCACCAACCATCTCTGCGTCGGTTATCTGCAGGCGCCTTCGGGCCAGAATCATGTCGATGACGTTCAACCGGGGCGACGAGGAAATCGAGATCGAGCCGAACTATGTCGTGTCGGTCAATGACGCGAGATCCTATCTGGACGCGGCAATCTCCGGTGTCGGCATCGCCAATTCCCCGCGCTTTATGGCGCAGAAGGCCGTGGCCGAAGGCAAGCTGGTGCCGATCCTGACGGATTGGTCCTGCGAAACCTTCCCGCTCTACGTCGTCTATCCTCAGACGCGGCACCTCAGCAACAAAGTGCGCGTGGTTGTCGACTGGCTGGCCAAACGCGTTCAGGCTCTCAAGGTGGAAGAAAACAGGGCGCTCTTGCGGGAAGCAAGCTGAGGCGTACCGGTTCCCATCAGCCGAATGGCGAAGAGCAGGCCCTGCGAGGTCCGCCATCGAAAGGCTGATAGCTATTGTCGTCCACCCTGTAGGAACGGTATCGCGCATAGCACCACTCCTCATGGGAGCCGACGGGAGCGGATGCTGCGGCATGTTCGCTCTGCAACTGCGGATCGGATGTCATGTTGACGGTTTGGGCGCCAGCGGACAGCTCCCGCCCTACCGATGGCTCGCCCATCTGGATGCCATATTGGTTGCCGGTATTATTTGCCTGCCCGTTCTGCGCCATCGGCGTCCAAGGCGATTCGCATTGTGCTCGCGGGCCGCCGCCATAGGGCTGATAGCTATTGTCATCGAGATTGTAGGATCGGTAGCGCTCGAAGCACCATTCCGTATGGGCAGGGTCGACCGCAGCCATAGCAGGCGTGTCGTCCCGCAGGACCGCGCTCGTTTGTGCCCCGTCGAGAGACTGGTCGACTGGCGTCTCGCTCGGGTAATTCTCAGCGCTGCGGGCTGCGAATTCCTGATCCTTCGTCTCAACCGGCGGCAGCGAGGCGATCGCCGGGATGGCTGCAATCCGCTCGTAATTCTGTTTCGTTGGATCGATTGCGACAGGTTCCGACGTCCAGAGCGGCGTGTCGAGATGGGCGAAGCGATGCGGCTCAGGCTCTGCAATGATATGAGCCGTCACAGCGAGGCCCGTGCAGAAGACGGTCACAGCAAAGACGAGGGTCGTCAGGAGTAGCAATATCGCGCGCACGGTCCGGGCTCTGAAATTGTATGAACTTGCCAATCAAATGCACAGGAGCCAAACGAGTTCCGTCGAAATCGCAACGACTTAACGTTGATCGCGAAATGCTGAGCGAGATCAAAGGACAGACGCAGGAGCTCGCTTTTGGACATCTGTCTGTCCAATCCGATTTTCGAGTTCCATGTCCTTTGGAGATGACCTTTGAGGTCTGATGGTGGGTGATGTAGGGCTCGAACCTACGACCCGCTGATTAAGAGTCAGCTGCTCTACCAACTGAGCTAATCACCCGAACCAGTCTGGCGTTTGGTGTCCGCCGGTGGTGTGAAGGGGCGTATAATGGGGAATATTCGGCTTGTCCAGCGGCCAAAATGAAATTCTTTGTGCAACTGCTCAAAAAAATTCCGGATGTGGAAAAACCTGGCCGCCTCGCTCGCCCCAAACGGCGGGTCTCGGACATTCAGACGCCTTATATTTCAGCGCTTTCAAGCTGTTGCCACTCGTATTTCGCAGCTGTTACACTTCGATCATGCCTTCTGCGACTTTCACCGCCTGCCCACCGATCCGTGCTTTGGCGATCTCGCCGCCAGCGGAGTCGATATGAAGATGAATGAAGGAAGGTCGGCCGATCTCGACACCCTGTTCGACCACCAACGGGTGGTGGCCTTCGGGAAGCGCGTCAAATTTCTGGATGGCACCCGCAAGCGCCGCGACGGCAGCGCCGGTCGCCGGATCTTCCGAAATACCCATCTCGGGCGAGAACATACGCGCATGAAACTTGGCCTGGTGGTGAACCCCTCCCCGGCAGTAGACATAAGCTGAAGCAAGCGCGCCATCCACGAAAGGCGCGACGCGCTCCCAAAGGGTCGCCTCGAATTCAAGGTTTTGGATGGTCGAGAGGTTGCGTAGGGGAATCAAGAGAAAGGGTACGCCAGCGCTCCAGACCGATAGCGCATGATTCTCGAAGGCCATGTCCGTCGATTTCAGCGTCAGAGAGTCAGCTATTCCGCTGCGATCAAGCGGGATGTCGATACATCTCGGCGTCTTTGGAAGCTCGAACTCGGCGAATGTGGCGACCCCGCGCCGCATCCTGATCGCACAGCGAACCGGCCCGACTTCTTCTTCCAAGACACTTACAACATCGATATCGGTATTGCCGACCGAGTGTTCCCTCTCGGCCAGCGCAATCGCGGCGCCGACCGTGGGATGGCCTGCGAATGGCAACTCCTTGCCCGGCGTGAAAATGCGGATTTTTGCGGCATGCCCGTTTGCTTCAGCCGGGCCAAGAAAAACCGTTTCCGACAGGTTCATTTCGCGCGCGATCGACTGCATCGCCTGTTCGGAAAGACCTTCGGTATCGAAGATTACGGCAAGCGGATTGCCGGCAAGTCTCTGGTCGGTGAATACATCATAGATGGCATAACGTCTCGGCACCTGGATCCTCCCAATCAAGTCCGAGCCGCACCCTGCCCGACCGAAGCCCAAGGCGCAAGGCAACCGGCTATGTTCGTACGGTTGCGAAATACCAATCGATGACCGGCAGCATCGCCGCATTGTATCGATAGGCGGATGGATCGGCCGAGCGAATGATGACGGCGCCGGCGATCTCGTCATCCTCGGCGACCTGCATATGCGCCTCTATGCTGGCGACGATTTCCTCGGCGGTAGCCTCAAAACGATAGAGCTTGCAAAGCGCGATCGTCCGCCCGAGGCGCACGGCATGGAACCCCGCGTCGCTGCGGCATTGCAGCAGATCAAGACCGGTCTCCTCCAGCACCTCGCGCCGCATGTTGGCCTCCATGTCGCAACGGCCGTCGACGACGTCCATCGGCTCGAGCGAGCCGGCCGCGAAATAGACCTGGCCGGGATTGGCGGTGTGGTTGCCCATAGTCACGGCGATCAGAGCACCGTCGGCGCTGACGAGGACCGGATAGCAGAAGAGATGCACGCCGCCTTGGCGATCGGCCTTGCGGCGCCACCAGAGAAAGGCAGAATAAGGCACGACATGCCCCTCGCCCTCGATCCTGCCTTCTATCACGCGAAGCTCGCGGTGAAAGACCATCTGGCCATCGAAAAGCGCGGGATTGGCCGTCACCTCGCGCTGCCAATTGGCGGCGATCTCGTCGGAATCGGAAAGGCAGAAAGGATGAGGGCCATCCAGGACCCGGATCTCGGCGGAGGATGCCGGAAAAACACGCCCCTCTTCCGGCCAGTCGCGAAAATCATCAAGGCCGTGGCTATCGCTATCTGTCATCGAATATCCATCGCAAAAATCGTAAGGCTATACGATCAAAGCCGCCATGCCGAGCGGATAACGACCGATACCGCATCTCCTACCTTGACCGGGTGGCGACTGAAGGCGCGCAGTATCTGATCGTCCCCCAGCGTCAGCTTCAAGGAATAGCGTTCTCCCTCGAACAGAACGGATGTCACGGTCGCCGGCATACCTTCGCCGCCAATCTCGACATCCTGCGGTCGGACAAGAATGTCGGCAGCTTCGCTCTTCTGGGATTGCGTCAACAATGTCTGTAGCGTTGTCCAGTCCATGAGACGGTCTTCTACGCATGCGGCGGGCCAAGTGAGGACCGCCCCCTGCCCCACCAGACCGCCAACCAGCCGGCCCTCAGGCCGCGCATAGATTTCCTGCGGGCTCGCCACCTGCAAAAGCTTGCCTTCCGACATAACCGCAACGTCGGTCGCCAGCGCCATGGCCTCCGCCTGGTCATGGGTGACGTAGATCATCGTCGCGCCGGACCGGGCGTGAAACTCCCGGAAGGTCTCCTCCATCTCCTGGCGCAGATGGCGGTCGAGATTGGCGAGCGGTTCGTCGAGCAGGACAACGTCAGGTTCGGTCACGAGGCAACGGGCAAGCGCCACCCGCTGGCGCTGGCCGCCGGAGAGATCGGC
The DNA here is from genome assembly GCF_030323265.1 of Terrirhizobium terrae. GTDB lineage: Bacteria > Pseudomonadota > Alphaproteobacteria > Rhizobiales > Rhizobiaceae > Neorhizobium. The sequence continues at coordinate 3,432,779 of NZ_CP104992.1, read as the reverse complement.
CGGACGGCGTTCGGCATAGGCTTCGAGCCGTACGGCGGCGAGTGCTTCGCGGATTTTCTTATCGCGTCTCTGACCGGTGACCCCACGCACCTTCAGCGGATAACCGACATTGTCGGCAACGCTCATATGCGGCCAAAGCGCGTAGGACTGAAAGACCATCGCCATGTTGCGATGTTCCGGCTGAACCATCTCGCCGGCATCGGCCAAAACCCGGTCGCCGAGGAGAATCGAACCGTCGGTCGGCTGCTCGAAGCCGGCGATCATCCTGAGCACCGTCGTCTTTCCGCAACCCGAAGGGCCGAGCAGTGCCAGGAAACCGCCGTCGCGCACTTCCAGCGACACGTCGTTGACGGCCGGGCGACCACCGGTTTCGAATGCCTTGGAGAGGCGGTTGAGGATCAGTTTCGCCACGGTACCACACCTTTCGGCAGTCTTTTCGCCATCAGTTCCAGCACCAGCATCATCGCGATCACCATGATGACGACGAGGACGGAGAGTGCTGCGGCGAGGTTGAAACTGCCGCTGTCATCGAGATTGTAGATCGCCACGCCGAGCGTCTGCGTTCCGGCCGACCAGAGGATGGCCGAAACGGTGAGTTCGTTGCAGGCAATGAGGAACACGAGAATTACGGAGGCGCCTGCGGCCGGCGCCACCAATGGCACGACGATATCCATAAGCCGGCGTCCGAAGCCTGCGCCGGACAGGCGCGCGGCCTCTTCCAGCGACGGATCGAGCTGCCGGAATGCGCTTACCACCGGCTTCAGGCTGACGGCGAAGAAACTGGAGAAATAGGCGAGCAGGATGATCCAGATCGTGCCGTAGATGGAAATCCCGATGATCGGGATCGGCGCCGCGAAGACAAGGATCAGCGCGACGGCGAGCACGATGCCCGGCAGGGCATAAGGAATTTCCGCCAGTGCAGAGAGGACCGGAGTCAGACGGCTTTTCGACCGCACGAGAAAATAGCCCGTCAGCACTGTCACCACCAGGAGACCAAGCGCCGTTGCCAATGACAGCGATACCGAATTAAAGAAGGCGGTGCGGGTGATTGCCTGGCGGAAAAGGACTTCGCGATAGGCATCGAGCGTCGCTGTAGCCGGTGTCAGCGGGACGCCGTAGGCTGGTGCCAGCGAGCTTGCGACGAGAGCAGTCAGCGGCATGACCAGCATGATGAAGATTAGCAGCCACAGGATGAATTCGCCGGGATAGCTCCAATGGCCGAGGCGGAACATCGCAACCTGCCCGGAGAGACCGATGACACGGTAATCGCGGCCGCGCAGCACGCGTTCCTCCACCGTCAGACCGATGATCGAGAGGATGGCGATCAGACCGGAGAGCAGCGAAACGTCGCCGAATGTGCCGGGGCCGAAAGCAGCGAACTTCGTATAGATCAGGGTCGGCAGCGTGTAGATCGAAGCGGGAATGCCGAGAATGGCCGGAATGCCGAAATTGCCGACGCAGGAGACGAAGGCGATGGCCGCACCGGCGACGAAGCCGGGCAGTGACAAGGGGAGAATGATATCCTTCAACACCTGCCAGGACGACGCTCCGGAAAGGCGTGCAGCTTCGACGCCATCGCGCGGGAGCGCCAGAAGGCCGGCGCGTAGCGACAGGAAGACCAGCGGCGCGTTCTGCACGCCGTAGAGCAGCGCAATACCGCCGACCGAATAGAGCGGCTGCGGGCTCCCCAGCGGCGGCGCCATGCCGATCGCCTTCAGCAGCGCGCTCGACGGGCCGGTCATGCCGATCCAGGAGAGCGCCGTTACCTGTGGCGGGATCATCGTCGGCAGCATGAACAGGAAGCCCAGCGCTGTCTTGCCGCGCACGTCGAACAGCGTCAGCAGCAGCGCAAAACCGCCACCGAGGATGACGGCCGCGATCATGCCGAGAAAGGATGTAATGAGCGTATCATAAACCGCCTGCCAGACGGCGGGATCGGAGAGAAGCTCCCGCGCGCCGCCCTGGAAGGCAGAGGAAATGCCGGTCATGGCAAGCCGTCCGAGCGGCAATACACTCAGGAAAAAGATCACCACGACGACAAAGGAAAACAGCCAGCGGGGCTGGCTGTTTCCTCGATTGGAAGATCGAAACATGAGGCTTTATATCAGCCCTTGGTTCCGAAGATATCGGAGAAGGTCTTCACGTCCTTCTCCGAGTTCTTGAGTGCATCCGCAGCGTTCAGCGGCAGAACCTTGATTTCGCTGCGGGCCGGATAACCTGCCGGCAGGTCGATGCCGTTGCGGGCCGGGATGTAGCCGAGGCCGGCGGCGATCTTCTGGCCGTTTTCGGACAGGAGATAGTCGATGAACTTCTTGGCGTTGTCCTGGTGCTTGGTGGAAGCAAGGATGGCGGCCGGTTCGGTGACGGCGGAAACGCCTTCCTTCGGGAAGACGAACTCAACCGGAGCGCCCTTGGCCTTTTCGCGGATCGGCATGTAATCGACGACGACGCCATAGGCCTTCTCGCCGGATGCCACGGCCTTCAGAACGCCACCATTGCCGCCGGCGGCAACGGCACCGTTGTCCTTCAGCTGCTTGTAGTAGTCCCAGCCGAGACCGTCGACGGCGGCGAGCGTCTGGGCGTGGATGAGCGCGGCACCCGATGCGACCGGGCTCGGCATGGTAACGAGACCCTTGGCTTCCGGCTTGGCGAGATCGGCCCAGCTTTCCGGCTTCATGGCGGCCTGGGTGTTGTACATGATGCCGGTGGTGATCAGCTTCGTTGAATAGTAGTAGCCGTCGGCGTCATAGAGCGAGGCATCGAAGTTCTTGGCTTCCGGCGACTTGTAGGCGAGCAGCTGGCCGGCCTGCTTCATCCGCTCGAAGGTCACGGTGTCGGCGATCAGCAGCACGTCGGCGACCGGGTTTCCGGCGGCGATCTCGGCGTTCAGCTTTGCCATGATCTGCGGGGTTCCGTCACGGACCCACTCGACATCGACGCCGGGATTGGCGGCCTTGAAACCATCGATCGTCGCCTGGGCGTCGGCATTCGGCTGGCTGGTATAGATGACGAGATCAGCGGCGTTGACCACGCCAGAAAGACCGAGCGCGACGAGCGCGGTGAAAGTGGACAGAAGCGTTTTCATGGAGGCTCATCCTGTTTGAGATGACCGCTAAAAACACACCTCAACGACACTCTTGTGACAGTATTTGACCTATAGGTAAGTATTATAAGAAAAAGGGCGGAAACCTTGAGTTTCCGCCCTTTTGTAACTCCTGATCAGATGATCGGCAGGCTTTCGTGTTCGATCACGGACGCATTCTCGATCAGACGACCGAGGCGCTTGATGCCCTCGTTGATCATCTGGTCGTTGGCACAGGAGAAACTGATGCGCAGCGTGTTGGCATTGCTGCCATCCGCATAGAATGCCTTGCCCGGCACGAAGGCGACCTTTTCGGTGGCGAGCGATTTCGCCAGCAATTCGGCTCCGTCCATGCCTTCCGGAAGCGTCACCCAGACGAACATGCCGCCTTCGGGTTTCGTCCAGGACGTGCCCTTCGGCATGTATTTCTGGAGCGCCGTCAGCATGGCATCGCGGCGACCGCTATAGACCCGCTTGATCTTGGCGACCTGATCGGCAAAACCGCGCGACGCGACATGTTCGACGGCAATCTGATTGATCGTCGAGGAATGCAGGTCGGCTGCCTGTTTCATCAGAACCAGCTTGCGGATGACCGGCATGGCGGCGATGACGAAACCGACCCGCAGGCCCGGTGCCAAGGTCTTCGAAAAGCTGCCGCTATAGATCGTGCGGGTGTTCTCGATGCCGCCATTGCGGGCGATGTCGAGTGCCATGATCGGCGGGATCGCCTCGCCGTTGAAACGCAGGTTCTGATAGGCGGCGTCTTCGAGGATGGCGATATCCAGTTCGTCCGCCAGTTCCAGCAGCTTCTCGCGGCCTGCGAGGTCGATCGTCTCGCCGGTCGGGTTGGAGAAATCGGCAGACAGATAGGCGAACTTGACTGCGCCACCGGCCTTGGCGGCGGTATCGCGATAGGCATCCGGCGTGCGATTGCCATTTACTGAAAGCTGGTCGTAGCTCGGTTCATAGGCGTTGAACGCAGAAAGCGCACCGAGATAGGTCGGCCACGTAACGAGTGCCGTGTCCTTCGGCGACAGGAAAAGCTTGCCGAGATAATCGAGTGCCTGCTGCGAGCCGGAGGTGATGAATACGTTGTCGGCCGTACAGTCGATGCCGATCTTGGCGACGTCCTCCACGATCCAGTCGCGCAACGGCTTGTAGCCTTCGCTGACCGAATACTGCAGGGCCGAATTCACCTGGGAGCTGGAAAAGATGTCGGCATAAGCCTTCTGGAATTCCTCGGCCGGGAACAGCGCGGGATCGGGAATGCCGCCGGCGAACGAGATGATGTCGGGCTGTTCGAGCAGCTTCAGGAGTTCGCGGATTTCCGACGCCTTCATGCGGCTGGAGCGCGTTGCAAAGATATGTTCCCAATCGAGCACAGTACGTTTCCTCTTATTTCAAATTTTGTTGCCTTTTCTTTACATAAGTTTCGACAGGTCAGCAATGCTGACCTATCGAGGATGGACGTTTTTTTGTCTCCGCGACATTTCGTCAGCGAAGATGTTCACCGGTTATGCTAGCAAAAGTCGCCTGGGCTGTTGCCCGGCGACCGAGGAGGAATAGCATGCTGAAAAATCTGGACCCCGCGCTCAATGCCGATGTCCTCTATGCCCTGAGATCGATGGGCCACGGCGACACGCTGGTGATTGCCGACACGAATTTCCCGGCTGATTCTATTGCCCGGCAGAGCGCGTTCGGCCGACTGATCAGGATAGATAACGTGTCGGCAAGCCGTGCCATGCAGGCTGTTCTTTCCGTCTTCCCCCTTGATACGCCGTTGCAGCCATCCGTAGGTCGGATGGAGATCATGGGCGAGCCCGAGACGATCCCGGAAATCCAGCGCGAGGTTCAGGCAGAAATCGACGCCGCCGAAGGTCAATCCGCACCGATGTACGGAATTGAACGCTTTGCGTTCTACGAAAAGGCTAAGCAGGCCTATTGCGTCATTGCGACCGGGGAGACACGGTTCTACGGCTGCTTCATCCTGACTAAGGGTGTTGTGCCGCCAAAAGCCTGAGTACAAAAGATGCCGCGCAAGAACTGTTGCGCGGCATGTCGTTTCGGATCATCGTATCTTAGTTGCCCTTACCTGCGACGACTCTGGATTTCTTGCATATTTCACGTCCCGCAGAACAGATTGCCGCTGCGAGAACGATCTTTCATGACCGTGGCTCGACGGTTTTCGCACCAACGGGAGCTTGGTCAATCACCAAGAGCTTTATTGGTTCGTCGTCAGGATTAACGGCTGAATGCCACTGGCCGCGCGACTCAACGATGAAGTCGCCTTCCTTAAAATCGGAAACCTCACCTGTGTCAGCGTTCGTTATACGCAAATGGCCGGAGAGCATGTAGCCATACCGGGCACTGGGATGCCTATGCTGAGGCAGGTTTGCGCCGGGTGGGATCTCGTAGATCGACACCGTCACTTCCGGGTTACCGTCCGGCAGAAGGATCGGCTGGCCGGTGATGGTGGTGGTTGTTTTGGTGACCGGCGTGACAACGACCTTGTTGCCGCCCGCATAAGCCGTACCAGCGGTCATCGCAATCATTGCTCCAGCAATCAACTTCTTCATTGTTTTCTCCGGGTTCACTCGGCATCGGCAATACTCGCCATGCAATCCTGTCCTGCCGACCGCAAATTTCAGCCCGGTTAGTCGAGAGCGGATATTGATTGCAAGTGACATCGATCCGCGCTCAGCTGCGCGTTTTGTGCAGCTGCCCGGAGACAGAATGTCATACCGGATTCCGGTTTCATCACTCTACGGCACGGCATCGCCTGGAGGAATTTCATAAAGCAGGCCCCTCACTTCGAGCTCATCCTGCGGCAACTGGATCGATCGCCGGATAACGGTGTCGGCGGCCTTCGTAACCGAGGGTGACGACAACCTCGTTGTTGCCGACCTGCGCGGTTAAGCAATCCCGCAATTGCGGCTCGATGTTTTTTGAAGGTCATTCAGTTTCAGATAACGTCGTGTCAGGTAATGAAAAAGGCCGGAGCCTGCGCCCCGACCTCCTCTTTCACCACTGCTGGCGAAACGCTTAGTTGACTGCCTTGTCGACCAGCTTGTTCTTGCCGATCCAGGGCATCATGGCGCGCAGCTTGGTGCCGACTTCCTCGATCTGGTGGCTGTCGTTGTTGCGGCGGATGCCCTTGAAGCGGGCGCCACCGGCGCGGTACTCCTGCATCCAGTCGGAGGTGAACTTGCCGGTCTGGATGTCAGCGAGAACGCGCTTCATCTCGGCCTTGGTCTCGGCGGTGATGATGCGCGGGCCAGTGACGTATTCGCCCCATTCCGCCGTGTTCGAGATCGAGTAGTTCATGTTGGCGATGCCGCCTTCATAGATCAGGTCGACGATCAGCTTCACTTCGTGCAGGCATTCGAAATAGGCCATTTCCGGTGCGTAACCGCCTTCGACCAGCGTCTCGAAGCCGGCGCGGATCAGCTCGACCAGACCGCCGCAGAGAACGACCTGTTCGCCGAAGAGGTCGGTTTCGCACTCTTCCTTGAACGAGGTTTCGATGATGCCCGAACGGCCGCCGCCAACGCCGCAGGCGTAGGAGAGAGCAAGTTCAAGCGCATTGGCGGATGCATTCTGGTGGATGGCAACGAGGCAGGGAACGCCGCCGCCCTTCTGGTATTCGCCGCGAACCGTGTGGCCAGGGCCCTTCGGCGCGATCATGACGACGTCGACGGATGCCTTCGGCTCAATGAGGCCGAAGTGGACGTTGAGGCCGTGGGCGAAAGCGATCGCAGCGCCGTCACGGATGTTGTCGGCGATCTCAGCCTTGTAGATGTCGGCCTGCAGTTCGTCCGGGGTCGCCATCATCATCAGGTCCGCCCACTTGGCGGCCTCGGCAACCGTCATGACCTTGAAGCCGTCGGCCTCGGCCTTCTTGACGGTCGGCGAACCGGCCTTCAGAGCGATCGCGACGTTCTTGGCGCCGGAATCCTTGAGGTTCAGCGCATGGGCGCGGCCCTGCGAACCGTAGCCGATGATGGCGACGTTCTTGGACTTGATGAGGTTGAGGTCGGCATCCCGATCATAATAAACGCGCATCTTAAAGTTCCTTCCCTATGCGTGTGTTTGTTTCAGTTGTTCAGCGCCCGGCGGAGGCGCGCAGCGTATCCGCCGGATGTTTCGGTGTGCCATGGAGCGCGAGGAAGGCATCGACCGCCCTCTCCGCCTGGCGTGTACTGTCCTTCATGCCCGGTTCGCCGAGCAGCATGCGTACATGCAGGTCGGAGACGATCAGGCCGTAGAATGTGTGATAGGCGACATCGGCATTGTCGAAGCGCAGGAGGCCTGCGCGCTTTCCTGCTTCCATCAGCGCCATGGCGCGGCGGTCGATTTGCCGGCGGCCGTGCTCGACGAGAAGCTTACCGAGCTTGGAGCCGTCGCGGCTGGTCTGGCCGATCGCAAGCCGGTTGAGCGCGAGCGAAACGTCACCGCCGAGAACGTCGAGAAGATCATGGGCAAAGAGCTGAAGGTGATGACGCAGATGGTCGTCGGTCAGCCGCTCGCCCGTCCTCTCCGCCGTGCGAACCTTGCTTGCCTGATGGGCGATCATCGCAGCCAGAAGTCCGTCGCGATCACCGAACCACTTATAGAGGCTTTCCTTGGAACAGTTGGCGGCACGCGCCAGACCCGACGTCGTCAAGGCCTTGTCGCCACCCTCGACGAGCAGCCGCAATGCCTGATCCAGAACGGCAATCTGGCGCGGCGAAAACTGGGGCGTGTCGGCAGTATCGGCTCTCAAAGCTCTTCCCTCTAAAGTACCGTACGGTACGGTTCTGTCGTATAAAGCAATTCGACGCGCCGTCAAGCCTGTCGAGCGCGGCGCGTCATTTCATTTGCAATTGTCGATCGTGAAGATCAGTCGGAGGCGCTTTCGCGCACGGCATCGACGTCCCTGGTCGGGGACAGGCCGTAGAGACGGCTGTATTCGCGACTGAACTGGGACGGGCTCTGGTAGCCGACGCGATGGCCGGCATTGCCGAAATCCAGTCCATCCACCACCATCAGGCGGCGGGCCTCGTGAAGCCGCAGATGCTTCTAATACTGGATCGGCGTCATCGCGGTAATCGACTTGAAGTGATGATGGAAGGACGACACGCTCATGCCGACATGATCCGCCAGTTCCTCGATCCGCAGCGGGTTCGCATACTTCTCCTTGAACCAAGGCGATCGCGCGGGCGATCCGGTTGCCGCGGGTGTCGGCATGGCGATGTTGATCAACTGCGCACCGGCAGGCCCAGTCAGGATGCGGTAGAGGATTTCCTGCTCGATTAACGGCGCGAGCGGCGATCACGACCAAGCCGGTCGATGGCCCTTCACAGCTAGCCTGCGCCGATGCGGTCGTGACGACGCAAGGCATTGAAGCCCTGTGCCGCCAGCGCCACGCGCCGCGCTTCTGAAACGGAGATCTCCACCTTCAGGAGCGCGCGCCCGATACCGTCGCGATAAAGGCGCGCAGGTCGGCCAGCATCAGTTCCGGCTCTTCCAGCGCGGCGAAATGCCCACCCCGCGGCATGTCGGTCCAATGCACGATGTTGTAGGTCTTCTCCGCGAACGAACGCGGCGGCGGCAAGAACACCGGATCGGGGAAGGCTGCAAAGCCGGTCGGCACCTGGATGCGGGTGCCGGCCGGGAGCATCCGCGACTCCTCAAGCCGGCCGCCGTAGTAGATCCAGGTTGCAGTCACGAAGGATGCTGGCGCCATATAGAGCATGATGTTGGTAAGGAGTTCCTCCTCGGAAAACTTGCTCCAGATGTCCGGGGCGCCATCGGCGGTTGTCGGAAGATCGGCCCACTTGCCGAACTTTTCGAGTATCCAGCCCGCCGCTCCGACCGGGCTGTCGGCCATCGCGACGCCTAGCGTTTGCGGACGGGTTGCCTGCTCGTGGAAGTAGGCGCTCTCCCGATCGGCAATCGCGGCCCGCTCGGCGACGAAAGACTTCTCCTCGTCGGTCGTCGGACCGGCATCCTCCGCACGCACGGTCATCATGTTGATATGGATGCCGAGCAGAGCGTCTGGTCGATCATGCGCTGCCCAGACTGCGAGGGCGTGGCCCCAATCGCCCCCTTGAATGAAATACCGCGCGTCGCCGAACAGTTGGATCATCAGCCCATGCACGAGTGCAGCAGCCCGCCGCGGGCCGATCGGGCGCGTGATCGGGTTGGAGAACGCGAAGCCGGGAAGCGAGGGGACGACAACATCGTGCCCGTCCGCTGCGAGCGGTTCCAAGAGCCGCTCGAATTCGAGATACGAGCCCGGCCAGCCGTGCAGAAGCAGGACGGGCGGCTTGGAGCCGTCGCCCTTCACATGAACGAAGTGGAGGTGCTCGCCTTCCACGTCGGCCGTGAAGTTGGGGAGTGCGTTGAGCCGCCGTTCGACCGCACGCCAGTCGTAGCTGTCCCGCCAATAAGCGGCGAGCCGCTTGAGGTCATCAACCCCGACCCCCGCCGACCAGCCTCCCGCATCCGGCAGCTGGCTCCAGTCATAAGCCTCGACCTTAGCTCTGATTGTGGCGAGCCGTTCGTCAGGGATGTTGATCGTGTAGGGTGAAATCATGATGTTCTCCGCTTAAACTGGGATGCGGTTCTAGGAAGAAGGGTGTCCACCAATCCGCTATTGTCGATGGATGTTCTGAGAGCCGAAGGCCACTCGACATACTGCTCGGTACGTCGCCGAGGTTGAAATCGAACCTCCTGCCTGTTGTTATCGGAAGCATGGATATCCGCACGGCCATCGCAAGACAACAACGCTGGTCGCAGGTCTGCGCATGACCGGCATGGTCGCGCCGATGGTGCTCGACGGGCCGATCAACGGCGACTGGTTCGAGGCCTATGTCGGTCAGGTCCCGGTGTCCGACCTCAGGCGAGGCGACATTGTCATCATGGACAATCTCTCCGGCCACAAGCGTGCCGACGTCCGTGCGCTGATCGAGGCGGAGCGCCTATCTGGGCCTGCTTAAGGTCAACGGCACGATGATCGTGGTCGGCGCGCCGGAGGACATGGTGCGGGTCAATGCCTTCGCGCTCATCCCGGGTTGCAAGAGCTTAGCCGGCTCGATGATCGGCTCGATCAAGGAGACCCAGGAAATGCTGGATTTCTGCGGCAAGCACGGCATCGTTTCGGAAATCGAGACGATCACTTCAGCCAAGTCAACGAAGCCTAAGAGCGTGTACTGAAGAGCGACGTGCGCTACCGCTTCGTCATCGACATTGCCTCGCTCGACGCCTGATCGATCGACAAGTTATCCGAATAGAAAAGGGCGGCCCTGGCTGCCCTTTTTTGTCAGCTCAGTTCCGTCTCGTCGAACTTCACCCGCGCAGCCCTGACGGCCGCATGATTATCCGAAGCCCAGGTCAGCACTTTCGACAAAGGCTCGAACAGTGAACGACCGAGATCGGTCATGCTGTACTCGACGCTCGGCGGTTTGGTCGGAAACACCTGTCGGTCGATATAGCCGTCGCGCTGCAGATCACGCAGCGTCTGGGTCAGCATACGCTGAGAAATATCCGGCACGAGTCGGCGCAATTCACCGAACCGATACGGTCGCTCGGCCAGTGCCTGCAGCAGCAAGGTCGACCATTTTCCGGCGATCTGGTTCATCACGTCGCGGACCGGACAATTGCCCGCATCCCAGTTCGACATGTCGCATTCCTGCCCGCCAAGCATGGGCACGCGCGCAGCACCGGTCTTCATGGTGGTTCCCTTTTGGTAACGATCTCCCGCAAACCTGCCTCCTTTACAGCCCTCCGTCAATTCCTATTCTAGTGCTAGTCTCTTTTGAGACCATAGTTCATGCCGCACAAATCGGTCGGCATTTGAAAAAGGAAACGACATGACCAAACTTCTCGTCACGGGTGCCGCAGGTCAACTCGGCCGCGCAGTCCTGCATCACCTGCTGGAGACATCGAAGGTCGCCGCCAGCGACATCATTGCCGCAAGCCGCGATACGGCAAAGCTCGCCGATATCGCCGCCAAGGGTGTCGAGACGCGCAAGGCGGATTTCAACGACGAGGCCAGCCTTGCCGCTGCATTTGCCGGTGTCGACCGTGTGCTGATCATCTCGACCGACGAGCTTGCAACGCCGGGCGGTCGCCTGAAGCAGCACAAGGCAGCGGTTGCCGCCGCGGCAAAGGCCGGCGTGAAGCATATCCTCTACACTTCCATGCCGAACCCGGACAAATCTCTGGTCAGCTTCGCCCCCGACCATCTCGGGACCGAGGAAGCGATCAAGGCGACCGGCATTCCCTACACCATCCTGCGCAATGCCTGGTACGACGACAATTACCTGCTCTCGATGCCTCACAATCTGCAGACGGGAACCTGGTACACGGCGACCGGCGACGGCAAGGTCGCCAATATCAGCCGTGACGACTGCGCACGCGCGGCTGCGGCAGCGCTTGCCAATCCGCCGGCCAAAAACAAGACCGTGACAATGACCGGCTCGGAAAGCCTGAATGCCGAAGAGATTGCCGCCCTCGTCTCGAAGGCTGCCGGCAAGCCGCTGAACGTCGTCCAGGTTACCGATGAGCAACTGGCAGGCGGCATGGCTTCTGCAGGCCTTCCCGATTTCGTCGTGAAGATGCTGGTTTCGGCCGATGCCAATATCCGCGCCGGCAATTTCGACTTGGTCACAAGCGACTATGAAGCACTGACCGGCGCCAAGCCGCAATCGCTCGAAGCTTATCTGGCGAACCAGAAAGCCGCACTCGCAGGCTAAAGAAAAATCCGTAGCCGGCTATCGCATCGGCTACGGATCCTTCAATTCAGCCTGGAAGAAAACTCAGGATTCGTCCTTGAGCGTTTCTTTCTGAGTGATCAGGCGGGCGCTGTGCTGGCCGGACAGGTAGATCCAAAGCCAGCTCCACGCGACGGCAAAGCGCGAGCGGGTGCCGATCAGGAAGTAGATGTGGGCAAGGCCCCAGATCCACCAGGCCAGCCCGCCCTTGAGCTTGATCTTACCGAAATCGATAACGGCGGCGCGCTTGCCGATCGTCGCAAGGCTGCCTTGGTGCTTGTAGTGGAATGGTGCCGGCGCCGGCTTGTTCGCAAGCCGCGCCTTGATCACCTTGGCCACGTAGGAACCCTGCTGCTTCGCCGCAGGTGCAATGCCCGGAACAGGCTTGCCATCGTCCTGCTTGACGAAAGCCGTGTCGCCGATGACGAAAATGTTCGGGTCCTTCTCGACCGAAAGGTCGGGACCGACGATGGCGCGCCCTGCCCGATCGGCCTCGGAGCCGATCCAGCGGGCCGCCGGCGAGGCTTGAACGCCTGCCGCCCAGATCACCGTCTTGCAGGGAATGAAGACTTCACCGACGGTGACGCCGTCCTCGGTGATGGCGGTCACCGGCTTGCCGACATGAACCTCGACGCCGAGCTTTTCGAGCGCGCCCTTGGTATAGGCAGAAAGATCCTCCGTGAAGGCCGGCAGAACGCGCGGGCCTGCTTCGATCAGCATCACGCGCGTACGCGTCGTGTCGATCCTGCGGAATTCTGCCGGCAGCACCTTGTTGGCGAGCTCGGCGATCATGCCGGCCATTTCCACGCCGGTTGGGCCTGCACCGATAATGGCAAAAGTCAGATCGGCATCGAGTTCAGCGGTCTTCTCGGCCATTTCGGCACGTTCGAAGGCGAGCAGGATGCGGCGGCGCAGCGTCGTCGCATCTTCCAGCGTCTTCAGGCCAGGAGCCACCTTTTCCCACTCGTCACGGCCGAAATAGGCGTGACGCGCACCGGTCGCGAGAACCAGGGTATCGTAGGAAACCTGATGGCCGGAGGCCAGCTTGACGACCTTTGCCTCGGTATCGACGCCCAGAACCTCGTCGAGCATCGTCGTGACATCCTGGCGATCGCGATACAGCCGACGGATCGGCCAAGCGATCTCCGAGGTTGCCAGTACCGTCGTTGCGACTTGGTAGAGAAGCGGCTGGAACAGATGGTGATTGCGCCGGTCGATCAGCGTGATCTCGGCAGAAGCCCCGTCGAGGCCATGCACCGTCTGCAATCCCCCGAAACCTCCTCCGACGACAACGATCTTATGCTTGGACACCTTCTGCGCCTTCCTGATTGACGAATGACAAGACAATGTTGCGATGCAGCAAGCTCATATGCCAGTTCTGCCGCAACGGAACTGCGTCACTTTGTCTTAGCTTGATTAGTGTCATCGACAAATGCGCGGAGCGCATAGCTGCGATCCCTTGAGCGGGACCGCGAAGGTGCCTCAGACCGCCTGCCCGCAGGCTCGGCGGAAGCGTCGCACGGTCTCGGCCATGCCGTATTCCAGCGCATCAGCGGTCAGTCCGTGACCAATCGAGACTTCCGCAAGCGCGGGGATGCGCGCGATCAGCGCCGGCAGATTGGCGACGGTCAGATCATGCCCGGCATTGACGTCGAGACCTTCCGCAAAGGCAGCATCGGCGGTGCGACCGAGAAGATCGAGTTCTTTGGCGGCCCGTTCGGGATCCTCGAAGCAGCCGCCATAGGGACCGGTATAGAGTTCGATGCGATCGGCGCCGGTGGCCTTGGCGAGCTTGATGACCTCTACGTCGCCATCGCCATCGGCAAACAGCGAGACGCGCATGCCGGCCTTTTTCAGACGCGCGACGATCGGCTTCAGCATCTCGCCGGAGGCGCGAAAATCGAAGCCGTGGTCCGAGGTCGCCTGGGCGGGATCGTCGGGTACCAGTGTCACCTGTTCCGGCTCGATCCGCTCGCAGAGTGCCAGAAAGTCCTCGCTGGGATATCCCTCGATGTTGAACTCCGCGTGCGGAAACTCATCGTCGATCAAGGCGCGGATCACCGGGAGGTCGGAAAAGCGGATATGACGCTGGTCGGGGCGCGGATGCACCGTCAAGCCAGCAGCGCCAGCCTGAAGCGCGATCCGTCCAAGCCCTTCGACGCTCGGCCAGGGCAGGTCGCGGCGATTACGCAACATGGCGACGGCGTTGAGATTGACGGACAATGACGTGGGCATGGGCGCAATCCGATCGTGAACAGGTCGAGCCTTCATAAGCGAAGCGCCACCGGAAAACCATCTGCCCGATGCGATCAGAGCCATGAAGAATTTTCATGGCGTTTTATCAGCGGCAGAGCTTGCGTTTCATCAAGTTTTATTTTAGTTTTTTCTAATAGAATTCGCCGAGTTGGTCCACCAAGCTGAGGCGGCGGCTGAGGATTGACTTGGCGAATTCTATCCCCATTTCGCAGCCTGCGGGCAACGCGACTTTCCCGTAAATTTGGATATCTATTCGGCGAGTAGAAGCTCGTACTGCGCAAACGCGCAGAGCGCAGTGAGACCGGCAGATTGCAAAAAACAACGGCAGCGAGTCCGTCAAAAGCGGACTGCTCTCACAACGCATTCGCATGGCAACATGAAATTCATGAAGGGGAAATTCGGAAATCCTTTTAATTGAAGGATTTCCATGGTCGGAGTGGAGAGATTCGAACTCCCGACCCTCTGGTCCCAAACCAGATGCGCTACCAGACTGCGCTACACTCCGTTCCAAGGGTGCTGGCGAGATACACGGTTCCTGTGAAGCCCGCAACAGCAAAAACGAGGAAATCGTTGGATATTGGACTGCGAACTCGGCCGAGGCTCAGCCGCTGGTGCCGAGCGGGGCGCCGATGACCTTGTCGCCGACCCTGATGCCAAGCGCGCGGGTGCGGCCGGCATTCAACTCGAGCACATATTTCACCGGACCGTGCAGATCGATGATGTCGCGGGAATACGGGACGGCGTTCTGATGGATATGGGAGATCGTGCCGTCGCTCTGGATGAAGACCATGTCGAGTGCGAGGACAGTGTTTTCCATCCACATCGACACGCGGCGCGTCGAGCCGAAATCGAAGAGCATGCCGTGATCGGCATCCATCTGCTGGCGGAACATGAGCCCTTGGGCACGCTGCGCGTCGTTGAGAGCCAGTTCCACGCTGAAGGGATAATAGCGGCCGCCGGCTGTCTTGATCGTCAGTTCCGCCTTCGAGAACTTGACGTCCTGCGTGGCATCCTGGGCTGACGCAGCGAACGCGAAGAGCAGGAAAAACGCCAGCGCGACGCCCTTCACCAGTGAAGAAACGGCCGCGCCCATTGTCAGTGCGACCGGCTGACCGGCGCGACGTTGTCCGGATGGATTTCGGCAGCCATCAGGCCCTTGTCGCCGGGTCCAAAGCGAACCAGAACGACCTGTCCCGGACGCAATTCGGTAAGGCCGAAGCGACGCAGGGTTTCCATATGGACGAAAATGTCTTCGGTCCCCTCGCCGCGCGTCAGGAATCCAAACCCCTTGGTGCGGTTGAACCACTTGACCAGCGCCCGCTCCAGACCGCTCGTCGGCGTTACCTGAACATGGGTGCGGACCGGCGGCAGCTGCGAGGGATGAACAGCCGTCGACTGATCCATCGACAGAATGCGGAAGGCCTGATAGCCGCGATCGCGCTTCTGGATCATCGCGACAATGCGCGTTCCCTCCAGGATCGTCTGGTATCCGTCACGGCGCAGGCAGGTAACGTGGAGAAGCACGTCCTGCATTCCATTATCGGGCACGATGAAGCCAAAGCCCTTGGCGACATCGAACCATTTCACGACGCCCGTGATTTCGATGAGGTCTACAGGCTCGCCTGCAAGCTCCTCGAAACTGACGACGCCCTTCGATGACATCCTGTCTGCCATATCCCTGTCGGCCCCTCGGTTACGCGCCACTACCTGACGGTTAACTGATTCTTAGAGGATAGATTAACATCGCGCCAACCGTCCAGCGCAAGTCCCGTCTTCTTCTTATTCATCCTCTTTCTATTGCTGGTGGCTTGCTCCAAACTGGTGCCTGCTCCATATCCCAGCGGCCAAACCGCATCATCAGGGGGCAGAAATGCGCTATCTTCATACCATGGTCCGGGTCAAAGATCTGGATGCTTCTCTTCATTTCTACGAAACGCTCTTCGGACTGAAAGAGATCCGCAGGACAGAAAACGAGCAGGGTCGCTTCACACTCGTCTTCCTCGCCGCACGGGACGATCTTGGCGAAGCGAAGGAGAAACTCGCCCCTTGCATCGAGCTTACCTATAACTGGGATACCGAGGATTATACGGGCGGCCGCAACTTCGGCCACCTCGCCTATGAAGTCGACAATATCTATGAATTCTGCGAGCACCTGCAGAAGAACGGCGTGACCATCAACCGCCCGCCGCGCGACGGCCGCATGGCCTTCGTGCGCTCGCCGGACGGTATCTCGATCGAAATCCTGCAGAAGGACGGCAGCCTTCCTTCAGCCGAGCCCTGGGCATCGATGCCAAACACCGGCAGCTGGTGATTTATTTCTGGTGGAGGCGGCCTGCTCGCCTCCATCATCCTCCCCAGGCATTGCACCGCCTACCCTTGCCATAAGATGCCATCGCGGTGATTCTTGCCGCGTGATTCGCGCATCAGGGGCATGCCAGTGAACAACGCCTGGAAAAACATCACCCGCCATCGTGATCGGCAAATCCGTATCGCGCTCGCCGCATGCTGCGTCTTGATTCTCACCTCATGCAATACGGCCAGCAAGACGGCGGATGCGGGGGATGGTACGGCCGAAACGACTGTTGCCGAGTCCAGGGAAACTGTCGCCAAAAGCGGCGCTTCAGCTTCCGGAAAATACGTAGATCCTATGGTTTCGACCGGCGCACGCCAAGCACAGACAGGTAATCGAATGCCCGCCGGCGGACAGGCCAATACGGCCGGACTGCCGGAAGGCACGATGCCCGGGCAGGCCTCACCGTCCATCTCAGGCCTCGCAACCCAGCCCACAGGCGTGCGGGCAGGCAGCTTCAGCATCTTTTCTTCACCGATGGCGGCAGCACCGCCGCCGGCCCAGATGACCGACGGTGCCACCGCGCCTGCGGCCGGGACAGCGGGATCAGTCCCGCAGAGCGGCCACATGAATGCAGCGACCAGGAGCGTCTTCAGCGCACAGCCGACCAATTGCGGCACCGATGCCAATGGTGCTCCGCTAAGCTGCTGATTTTTCCGTTTTTTTCAGCGGCGCCGAGCTTCGTTTCGCGACTGTCATTTTTTTGCAAAAAACCGCGTTTTCCGGCTTGCGGGAAAGAAATCACCTCTCTATAAGGGCGCTCACCGCACGCGCCCTTCGTCTATCGGTTAGGACGTCAGATTTTCATTCTGAAAAGAGGGGTTCGACTCCCCTAGGGCGTGCCACTTCCCCCATCTTCTCAAGTTATTGTTTGAATTCGTAAAATCGGATTTCTCCGAGACGTGGAATTTTGTGATCCCGGCTGTGAAAAAGTGCATTTTAGCGCTTGCGGTCTCAGAACCTCCCCCTATAAGGGCGCTCACCAACACGCGCCCTTCGTCTATCGGTTAGGACGTCAGATTTTCATTCTGAAAAGAGGGGTTCGACTCCCCTAGGGCGTGCCACTTCTCCTCCTCCCAAGTCATTGTTTGAGCGATCCAATTCGCGATCCGCGAATGCGTGTTCTTTTGAATTCGTTTTGGGGAGAAAACGCATTTTTCACTTGCAGTCTTCGTTTCTCACCCCTAAGAGAGCGCTCACCGCACGCGCCCTTCGTCTATCGGTTAGGACGTCAGATTTTCATTCTGAAAAGAGGGGTTCGACTCCCCTAGGGCGTGCCACTTCCCCTTACGCTTTCCGTCACGACTTGCGCGCATTCAGTTCGATGGCGCCGCATCCAGAATCCGAATCTGGACGCGCCGGTTGCCCTGCCAGTAATCGGCGCTAAGGCTTCCAGCGACATGGATCTGCATGCCCCGCGCCTTGAGGAGAAGATTGCCGAGCGGCGTGTCGACGGCCCGAAAGGCTATACCGTCGAGCCGCGTGCCATCGGCAGCCTCCAGCGTGATCTTGATATGGGATGTACCCACCTGGCGCGCATCCTTCAGCCTGTGAGAGGGAAGAGCGAAGACCGGCTGAGGATGCCCCGATCCATAAGGACCGGCTTTTTCCAGCTGGTCGAACAGATCGATCGTTGCGCCGGAGGCGGACAAGGCGCCGTCGATCTTCAGGGAGTGGCTGGCGACGAGCGACGGCACGCGCTCGGATGCCCTCTCATCGAAGAAGGCTCGCAGGGCGCCAAGTTTTGAACGTTCGACGGTCAGTCCAGCAGCCATGGCATGGCCGCCGCCTTTCACAAGAAGCCCCTTCTCGACGGCTTCACGCACCATATGCCCCATGTCAAAGCCATTAATGGACCGACCGGAGCCGGTTCCCTTGCCCGATGGATCAAAGGCGATGGCGAAAGCCGGTCGCTTGAACTTTTCCTTCAGGCGCGCTGCCAGCAGGCCGACAATTCCCGCATGCCAGTTTTCGCGAGCGGTGACGAGCACGCTTGCCCCCTCCCCGTCGCCATATTCCGCCAGCACTTCCGCCTCGGCCTCGGCAAGCATCACCGCCTCCATCGCCTGGCGCTCGCGATTGAGTTCATCGAGGCGCGCGGCGATTTCCTCCGCCTCAACCGTATCGTCGAGCGTCAGCAGAACGGCTTCCGAGCGCCGCATCGCTGATGCGACCGCCGGCATTGATTCGCGGGCCGATGAGAAAACCGAAATGATAGGGCGTAACCGGCCCGGCGAGGCCCGCCTTGCGGAACAGCGCCGCAAGGCCGGCATTGGACATGTGGCGCGCAGCGACGAGGCCCTTGACCACATAGGCGCGGTTCAATCCCTTCAACGGCACGACGTCGCAGACGGTCGCGAGCGCCACGAGATCAATCCAGGAAAGCAGATCGAGGCTTGCCGCGCGCCGATCTCCCGCCTCGCGCAACATTCGAGCCGTTCCCACCAGAACCATGAACACGACACCGGCGGCGCAGAGATGGCCCTGGCCGGAAAGGTCGTCTTCGCGGTTCGGATTGACGAGCGCAACGGCGGTTGGGAGTTCGTGCCCCATCTGGTGATGATCGATTACCACGACATCGCAGCCGAGTTTCGCTGCTGCCGCCAGCAGATCATGGCTCGTTGAGCCGCAGTCCACCGTGACGATCAGCTGAGCCCCGCGGCCGACAAGCTGCTCCATCGCCGCAACGTTCGGCCCATAGCCTTCAAATATGCGATCGGGGATGTAGATTTCGGCATCTACATCGAAATGCTTGAGGAAGCGGTAGAGAAGTGCGGAGGAAGATGCTCCGTCGACATCGTAGTCACCGAAGATCGCCACCCTTTCCCGATTGCGGATGGCCGCCATGATCCGCGCTGCCGCCTTGTCGCAGTCCGTCAGCGAGAAAGGCTCGGGCATCAGCGATCGGATCGTCGGATCGAGAAAGGCCAGCGCATCGTCCAGAGCCACGCCACGCCCCGCAAGCACTCTCGCCACGATTTCCGGAATTCCATGTATCTGCGCCATAGCAAGCGCCCGGTTCTGGGCAGCCTGATCAAGGCGCGAGACCCAGCGCTGGTCGCCGGCGGATTTCTCGACACCGAGAAAGGCCCGCTGGACCGGATCGGCGGGCTCCGGAGGATAGAGTGGGGAAAATGGCTTCGTGGTCATCGGCTATCCTTAGCCGATGACAAGCAGAACCGGAATGTTTTTCATATCACCGCCACGGCGGCGAAAAACAGTTCATGTCAGCCACAGAGCTGCCACGCCGATGATGGCGATTGCGGTTGCGCCGATGACAAGAGCAAAGGGGATATTGCGTCCACTCTCCTCTTGCTCGTCAGCGCTATGGGCAGTTTCAGCCGAATGGACCAGCCTGAGATAGGGAACCGAACGCGGTTTCCCCGACGCCGGCGGCCTTTCATAGGACCGTTCCGTCAGATTGATGGACATCACACAAACGCCTCCTCCTGCGATGGTGACCATTTACGAAGTGTATGGCGATTTCGCGGGCTCGACCAGTCATGGAACCGTCATGCGGACGATATTTTTTGGCGTAGTGTCAAGGCACGAATGCAATCGCCCCGAAAGTCTATCGTGACTTCCGGGGCGTATGAGTTGAGGGCGCTAAAGTGCAGGAGATCAGAATGCCTTCGGGCGCTCGATACGGATGACCTGCGGTTCGCCGACCAGATAGGTCTCCTGCTTGATCGCGTCGACGGCCTTGCGGATCGCCGCCTCAGTCGTCGCGTGCGTGACCAGGATGATGGTCTTGTCGCTATTGGCTTCCGCCGGCTTGGCGCGCTGCACGATCGACTCCAGCGAGATGGCGTTTTCGGCCATGCGGGTCGCGACACTGGCAAACACGCCGGCCTTGTCGGCAACCGTCAGGCGGATGAAGTAACCGCCCTCGTGGCTGCGCATGCGGGCACGGCGATAATCGGTAAGCGCGGCGGCCGGCATCCCTAGAACGGGCACGCGCTGGGCGCCGGGCTGGCTCTTGGCGATGTCGGCAATGTCTCCAAGCACGGCCGAAGCCGTCGCATTGCCGCCTGCACCGGGACCGACCATCAGCAGTTCGCCGAGAATGTCCGATTCGATCGCCACGGCATTCGTCACGCCATCGACCTGGGCGATGACGCTATCATGCGGCACCATGGTCGGATGAACGCGCTGTTCGATGCCGCTTTCGGTGCGCTGGGCGACGCCGAGCAGCTTGATGCGATAGCCGAGATCGGCCGCCGCATGGATATCGTCGATCGAGATGTTGGTGATGCCTTCCAGATAGATCTCGTCCGCCGCGATCTTGGTGCCGAAAGCGAGCGTGGTAAGGATGGCGAGCTTGTGGGCGGTATCATTGCCCTCGATATCGAAGGCCGGGTCGGCTTCGGCATAGCCGAGGCGCTGCGCTTCCTTGAGGCACTCGGCGAAGGACAGGCCTTCCTTCTCCATCTTGGTGAGGATGTAGTTGCAGGTGCCGTTCATGATGCCGTAGACGCGCGAGATCGTGTTGCCCGTCAGGGATTCACGCAGCGCCTTGATGACCGGAATGCCTCCAGCGACAGCCGCTTCGAAGTTGAGCAGGGCGCCCTTCTCTTCAGCGATTTTCGCCAGCTCGACGCCGGAGGCCGCGAGCAGCGCCTTATTGGCGGTCACCACATGGAGACCGCGCTGCAGCGCAGTGCGGACAGAGTCTGCCGCCGCACCGTTCGCTCCGCCCACCAGCTCGACGAAAACGTCGATTTCGGCTTCGGCGGCGAGCTTTTCCGGCGTGTCGAACCATGCCATGCCGGACATGTCGAAACCGCGGTCGCGGCTGCGGTCGCGGGCGGTGATGGCCGTAATCTCGATCGGGCGCCCGCATGTCGTGGCCAGTTCGCTGGCACGGCTCTGGATGATCTTGACGAGCGAGGCACCCACGGTACCAAGACCCGCAATGCCGACTTTGAGGGCGTCTGTCATTCTGGCATTCCCGATGTTTGATGAAGGCGGCCACGAACGGGCCGCCCAGGAGGTCTCGAGGTCAGCGACGGGTGTTCAACGAAATGACGTTGTGCATCGTGTCGTCGGCGGTCGAGAAGAACTTCTTGATGTTGCGCGCTGCCTGGCGGATGCGGTGCTCGTTCTCGACGAGCGCCAGACGGACGTACTCGTCGCCCATCTCACCGAAGCCTATGCCCGGAGCGACCGCGACATCTGCCTTCTCGACAAGAAGCTTTGAGAATTCGAGCGAGCCGAGATGGCGGAACTTTTCCGGAATCTTCGCCCAGGCGAACATGGTCGCAGCCGGCGGCGGAACTTCGAAGCCTGCCTTGCCGAACGTGTCGACCATGACATCGCGACGACGCTTGTAGACATTGCGGACTTCCGCGATGTCGGAACCGTCACCATTCAGCGCATGTGTCGCAGCCACCTGGATCGGCGTGAAGGCGCCGTAATCCAGATAGGATTTCACGCGGGTCAGCGCGGCAATCAGCCGTTCGTTGCCGACCGCGAAGCCCATGCGCCAGCCTGGCATGGAGAAGGTCTTCGACATGGAGGTGAACTCGACGCAGACTTCCATCGCGCCCGGCACTTCCAGCACGGACGGTGGCGGGGTGTCGTCGAAGTAGATTTCCGAATAGGCCAGATCGGAAAGCACGATGATGTCGTGCTTCTTCGCGAACGCGATGACGTCCTTGTAGAAATCGAGCGTTGCCACATAGGCCGTCGGGTTGGACGGATAGTTGAGGATCAGCGCCAGCGGCTTCGGGATCGAATGCTTGACCGCACGCTCGAGCGGCGGAAAGAAGCTTTCATCCGGCTCGACCGACATGGAGCGGATCACGCCGCCCGCCATCAGGAAGCCGAAGGCATGGATAGGATAGGTGGGGTTTGGGCAAAGAATGACGTCGCCGGGCGCGGTAATCGCCTGCGCCATGTTGGCGAATCCTTCCTTGGAGCCGAGCGTTGCGACGACCTGCGTATCCGGGTTCAGTTTCACGCCGAAACGGCGCGCGTAATAGGCGGCCTGGGCGCGGCGCAGGCCGGGAATGCCCTTGGAGGACGAATAGCGATGGGTGCGCGGGTCCTGGACCACTTCGCACAGCTTGTCGACGATCGCCTTCGGCGTCGGAAGATCGGGATTTCCCATGCCGAGATCGATAATGTCCGCGCCACCCGCTCGCGCGCTCGCCTTCAAACGGTTGACCTGTTCGAAAACGTAGGGCGGCAGACGCCGGACTTTATGAAACTCTTCCATGGTGTTCCTCGAGATAAAGATACGAAGCAAGCCTCATCCTGCTGCTTCGCGGCGCATTTTAGGCCAGATTCGGTTTGCGGCCAATCAGCGCGAAAGGCAAGTGCATTTAGCGCCGATATCGGGCTGCCTATTGCTGCGGCTGCTTGGAAATATTCGTCTGGGCATCGGTGCCGTGATCGGCCGCGAGCTTGCGATATTCCGCCACGCGGCGCTGGTACTCGGCTTCGGACATCGAACCCGCTTTGCGCGCCTTAGCCAGAGCTGCCATACGCGGCTCGGTCTTTTCGTAATCCGCATCCTCGATCTGCTCGTTGGCAGCGGTGAGCGTGCGATCGAAGGTCGGATAGGTTCCGGTGTTCTTCCGCGTCAGCGGATGCGGTGCCGGTTCATTCGACGACTGAGTGATGACGGCAGGAGGCGCGGTGTTGGGGATACCGTCGTCCAGCGCGAAACTCTGGCTGTTGCAGGAGGCGAGCAGAGGAAGCGCCGCCAGCGGTGCCAGAACGGTCGCGCATCTGATCGCTTGCCTTACAATTCCCATAACCCTGCCCCACTCCGTCTCAGCTGCATTTGGGCCGCGTTTCAGCGGCGCCTTATCGGTCGCCGATTGCGGTCGGCCAGTCGGGCACTTGTATTCGCTTTCGGGCCCGATGTACAAACGAAAACAACGGTCATGCACGGGAGGCTGCGTTTGGCGCACAAGTCCGACGATCACGGGCCCGCCGGGCAGGATTTTCCGGGCTTCGATCCTGCCTTCTTCGAGGCTTATTTCATCAAGGACCCGCAGTCCCTGACGATGAATGTCGCGCGGGCGATGGAGAATCTCGGCCGCGCCGCCTCCGAATGGCTTCAGCCGCGTGAGCGCGGCGAGATCGAGGCCGATGCCTTCTCGGCGCCGATCGGTGACTTCATCAGGACGATGTCCGCCCTGACCGAATACTGGATGTCCGATCCGAAACGGACGCTCGAGGCGCAGACGCTGCTTCTTACCCGCTATTTCGAAATCTGGGCAAGGACGGCGCAGCAGGTCGCGGGCGATGCGGATGCGGTGAAAAATGAGGCGACGCAGAACAAGGATCGCCGCTTTGCCGATCCGGACTGGTTCGCCAATCCATTTTTCTCCTTTCTGCGCCAGGTTTATCAGGCAAGCTCATCCTGGGCCGATGCTCTGATCACCCAGGCGGACGGGCTGGACGAGATCACCAAATACAAGGCTCGTTTCTACGTCCGGCAGATCACGGCGGCGCTGTCGCCCGCCAATTTCGCGGTGACGAACCCGGAGGTCTATCGCGAGACCGTGTCGAGCAATGGAATGAACCTTGTCACGGGCATGAAGATGCTGGCGGAAGACATCATGGCCGGCGGCGGACATCTCAAGATGCGCCAGACCGACGTGAATCACTTCGCCATTGGGTCAGATCTTGCGATGACGCCCGGAAAAGTCGTCGCCCGCAACGAACTCTGCGAAATCCTCCAGTATGAACCCTCTACGGAGACTGTGCTGAAGCGGCCGCTCGTGATGATCCCGCCGTGGATCAACAAGTTCTACATTCTCGACCTGACGCCGGAAAAGAGTTTTATCAAATGGTGCGTCGACCAGGGACATACCGTCTTCGTGGTGTCCTGGGTCAATCCGGACAGCAGTCATGCGACAAAGGATTGGGAGGCCTATATTCATGAGGGCATCGAATTCGCGCTCGATACGGCCACCAAGTCGACTGGCGAGAAGCAGGTAAACGCCATCGGCTATTGCGTCGGCGGGACATTGCTTGCCGCAACGCTAGCACTCCACGCACAGACAAAGGACAAGCGGATCGCATCGGCGACCTTCCTCACCGCGCAGGTAGATTTCACCCAGGCCGGCGACCTCAAGGTTTTTGTCGACGAGGAGCAGATCGCGGCAATAGAGAAGCAGATGAAGGCGAGCGGCTATCTCGGCGCGCCGCAGATGGCGGCAGCCTTCAATCTGCTGCGTTCCTCGGAGCTGATCTGGCCCTACATGGTCAACAACTATCTGAGGGGCAAGGAGCCCCTGCCCTTCGACCTGCTCTACTGGAATTCCGATCTGACCCGCGTCGCGGCCGCCAACCACGCCTATTACCTACGCAACTGCTATCTCGACAATGCGCTGAGCGCCGGCGAGATGCAGCTCGGCGGCAAGACGATCGATCTCCGTGACATCAAGGTGCCGGTCTACAATCTCGCCACGCGCGAGGACCATATCGCGCCTGCGCGTTCGGTCTATCACGGCAACGGATTTTTTGGCGGGCCTGTCGAATTCGTGCTGTCCGGTTCCGGCCATATCGCCGGCGTCGTCAATCCGCCGAGCCGGAAGAAATATCGCTACTGGACGAACGGGGCGGCAGCGGAAACGCTGGATGGCTGGCTGGAGGGCGCAACTGAAGAGCCCGGTTCCTGGTGGCCGCATTGGCAGGAATGGGTGGCTGCGAGAGATCCCGAGCGCGTTCCGGCGCGCAAGCCGGGTAGCAAGGCCGTACCACCACTCGGTGACGCGCCCGGCACCTATGTTCTGACGCGCGCCTGACGAAAGCCTGCCCTTTGCAATTCGATCCGCCTCTCGTTTCCGCCACGCTGGTGCAGCGCTACAAGCGCTTCCTGTTCGATGCCGTGTTGGAAGACGGAACGCCGATCACCGGCTTCTGCCCCAATACCGGATCGATGCGCGGATTGACGACGCCGGGCTCGCGCATATGGCTCTCCCAGCACGATGCGCCGACCCGCAAATACCGATATGTCTTCGAGATGATCGAGGCGGATGGCGAGATGGTCGGCGTCAATACGGGCCTGCCGAACCGGCTTGCGGAAGAGGCGATCCGCACCGGCCTTCTGCCAAGCCTCGGCGGTTACGGCACGATCCTGCGCGAACAGAAATACGGGCGCAATTCGCGCATCGACTTCCTGCTCAGACAGGGCGGGCTGCCGGACGCCTATGTCGAGGTGAAAAACGTCCATTTCAGCCGCACACCGAAACTGGCGGAATTCCCCGATACCGTGACCAAGCGCGGCGCCAAGCATCTGGAGGAACTGGGTGACATGGCGGCGGCCGGTCACCGGGCGGCGATGATCTATCTGATCCAGCGGGCGGATTGCGACCGGTTCTCAATCTGCGCCGATCTCGACCCTTTCTATGCAGTCGCCTTCGAGCGCGCCCGAGAACGCGGCGTCGAGGCCTATGCGGTGGCGTGCCGGGTTACGAAGGACGCCATAGAGCCGGCCAAGCTTATACAGATGATCAATCCGGACTGAGGAAACCGGCCTCAAACCGCTGAACGGCATGGACGAACGGCGCCCTGCTGCATTATGAACGGGGAGTTGAGAGAGAAATATCATGGTCAATTACATCGAGGCGGTTTCCGCCCCCTTAAAAATACGGGTGCTATCCGCCTCTACGATACGACCGAGGATTTTGCCGGCATGCGCAAGGCCTGCCTTTTGACGGCGCGCTGCCTCGACGAATTGGCCTCGATCGTCCAGCCGGGCATCACGACCAGCGCGATCGACCGTTTCGTCTTCGAATTCGGCATGGATCACGGCGCGCTGCCGGCAACGCTGAACTATCGCGGCTACAAATATTCCGTCTGCACCTCGATCAACCACGTCGTCTGCCACGGCATGCCCGACGACAAGCCGCTGCGCGACGGTGACATCGTCAACATCGACGTGACCTATATCCTCGACGGTTGGCATGGCGATTCAAGCCGCATGTACCCGGTAGGTCAGGTGAAGCGCGCCGCCGAACGGCTGATGGAAGTCACCTATGAGTGCCTCCTGCGCGGCATTGCAGTCGTCAAACCGGGTGTGCGCACCGGCGCAATCGGCGAAGCGATCCAGACCTATGCGGAAGCCGAGCGTTGCTCGGTCGTGCGTGATTTCTGCGGCCATGGCGTCGGCCGCCTGTTCCACGACTCGCCGAACATCCTGCATTACGGCCGTGCGGACGAAGGTCCGGAACTGAAGGAAGGCATGATCTTCACCATCGAGCCGATGATCAATCTCGGCAAGCCGCATGTGAAGGTGCTTTCCGACGGCTGGACCGCGGTTACCCGCGACCGGTCGCTCTCGGCCCAATACGAGCATGCGGTCGGCGTTACCGCCACCGGATGCGAGATCTTCACCCTTTCCCCGGCGGTTTCGACCGTCCAGGCCTTCCGCCACTCAAAGGCTGATCGATGAACAAGCGTCCCGCATCCTCGCCCGATTCAAATGAACCAGCCGAGGATGCGGCGCTTGATGATCTGTTTCCCGATGAACGCGCCTATTTCGCCGAGCAGCCGGCACGACGGGTCTCGCTGAGGCCAAGCGGGCCGACCGAAAGCGCCGAGCATTACCACGGCCATCGCGAGCGGCTTCGGGAGAAGTATCGCGACCATGGCGACACCTCACTCGCCGACTACGAAATCCTCGAACTCCTGCTGTTCCGCTCCATCCCCCGGCGCGATACGAAACCGCTGGCCAAGGCACTGCTTGCCCGCTTCGGCTCGCTTGCCGGCGTTTTTGGCGCACCGATCGGCCTGCTGCAGGAAGTGAAGGGGATCGGCGAAAACGTCGCTTTGGATCTCAAGCTCGTTGCCACCGTCGGACAGCGCACCCTGAAAAGCGAGTTGCGGGAAAAGCAGGTCCTTTCCTCATGGTCGTCGGTCATCGACTACTGCCACGCGGCGATGGCCTACGAGTCCCGCGAGCAGTTCCGCATTCTCTTTCTCGACAAGCGCAATGCGCTGATCGCCGACGAAGTGCAGAGCAAGGGCACGGTCGATCATACGCCGGTCTATCCGCGTGAAGTGGTGCGACGGGCGCTTGAGCTTTCCGCAACCGCCATCATCCTCGTCCACAATCACCCAAGCGGCGACCCGACACCGTCACGCGCAGATATCGACATGACGAAGACGATCGTCGATACGGCGAAGCCACTTGGCATCACCGTCCACGATCACATCATCATCGGCAAGGACGGCCATGCCAGCCTCAAGGGGCTGAGGCTGATCTGAGGGAACAAAAAAGCCGGCGCGATTGCCGGCTTTCTCGTGTTACGCCACCTGGACCATGTGGCCTGGCGAAACTTCGCGGTATTCCCGCTTCGGCGGCTGGTAATCCATGCCGCGCACAGGGCTCTTCAACTCGTCGTTGGAAATACCTCGGCGGATGCCACGGCGCGACGGGTCCGGCACCGGCACCGCCGACATTAGCTTCTTCGTATAGGGATGCTGCGGATTGTCGAAGACAGCCTGTCGCGGGCCGATCTCGACGATCTCTCCGAGATACATGACGGCAACGCGATGGCTGACGCGCTCGACGACGGCCATGTCATGGGAAATGAACAGGAAGGCGAGGTTCAGGCTCTGCTGCAGATCGAGAAGCAGGTTGCAGACCTGCGCCTTGATCGACACGTCGAGCGCGGAGACGCTTTCATCCGCGACGATCACCTTCGGGTCGAGTGCGAGCGCACGGGCAATGGCGATACGCTGGCGCTGGCCGCCGGAGAATTCGTGCGGGTAGCGGCTCGCCATTTCGGCTGAGAGGCCGACCTTTTCGAGGAGATCCGCCGTCTTGTCCTTGGCCTGCTTTGCGGTGCCGAGCTTGTGCTTGATGAAGGGTTCTGAAATCGCGGTGCCGACCGTCATGCGCGGGTTGAGCGAGGAGAACGGGTCCTGGAAGATCATCTGGACGGACTTGCGCATGTTGCGCAGCGCCACCGTGTCGAGCTTCATCACGTCATAGCCATCGAGCGACACATCGCCCGAGGTCGGCTCGACGAGACGCATGATAGAGCGGCCGGTCGTGGACTTACCGCAGCCGGACTCACCGACGAGTGACAGGGTTTCGCCCTGGAAGAGATCGAAGGAGACGTTTTCGACGGCATGCACGGCACCGGTCTGGCGTGACAGGAGGCCGGAGCGGATCGGGAAGCGAGTGACGAGGCTCTTCACCTGCAGGACCGGCGTCTTTCCGCCGGCAACGGTGTTGGCAACTTCGACCGGCTCGGCAGTCTCGCCGGTCGTGGCATCGAGGACCGGGAAGCGGGTCGGCCACTTGCGGCCCTGCATCGAGCCGAGCTTCGGCACAGCCGAGAGCAGCGCGCGTGTAAGGATGCTTGCCGCGATGGAAGATGTCTTCCGTCGGGCCGGTTTCCACTTCATCGCCGCGGAACATGACGATGGTACGATCGGCGATTTCAGCGACGACGCCCATGTCATGGGTGATAAAGAGGACCGACATGCCCTCCTCTTCCTGCAGTATCTTGATGAGATCGAGGATCTGTCCCTGAATGGTGACGTCGAGTGCCGTGGTCGGCTCATCGGCGATCAAAAGCTTCGGGCGCGACGCCAAGGCCATCGCGATCATGACGCGCTGGCGCATGCCGCCGGAGAACTGATGCGGATATTCGTCGAAGCGGCCGGCGGCATTGGGGATGCGGACCTTTTCGAGAAGGCGGATCGTCTCGGCGCGGGCCTCGGCCTTCGACATGGCTTTGTGGCGGATCAGCACTTCGGAGATCTGCCGACCGATGGTGAAGATCGGATTGAGCGAGGTCATCGGCTCCTGGAAGATCATCGAGACCTCGTTGCCGCGCACCGCCCGCATTTCCTGCTCCGAAAGAGCGAGAAGATTGCGACCGTTCAACATGACCTCGCCCTCGATTCGGCTCGCGGCCGGATTGAGGAGGCGCATCAGCGACAGCGAGGTAACGGACTTGCCGGAGCCGGACTCACCGACGATGGCGACGGTTTCACCCGGCGCGACATCGAAGGACATGTTGCGCACGACGCTCTTCCATTGGCCGTCAACCAGGAAGGAGGTGGAGAGGTTCTTGACGGAAAGGACGGGAGCTTGGGTCATAGTGGTTTCCAGGGGGTAGCAAAGGATGCGGAGGCGCGGCCTTCCGCGTCACGGAGAGCTTCGAGAGATGCGATTTTCTGATCGATGACGCTGCGGTCGATCAAGCCATGCGGGTTCTCGCGGGTCGGCATGGTCTCGGCAACATGGAGATATCGCTCCTGCGCCACCGCATAGAGCCTGCGCAGTTCAATCAACGGCTCGGCGTGGTCATCCGCATGGATGCGCAGCCAGGGGTAATCCTGATCGCGGTAGATGACGATCGCCGCCGACTGCCGGCCGCGCTTGTCGCCACCGGCCGCCTCGCCCGCATCCATCGCGTCAAGCAGGCACTCGACCATCGGCGCGCCGGACGCGGCACGGTCCTTGTAGACGCGCAGCGTCTCGGCAATGACCTCTGGCCCGGCCAGCATGTTGCCGGCAACGGAGACGTTATCGTCCACCAGATGACCGGCCCAATCGACGCATTTTTCGCCAGTAAAGGCGGCGTTGCGGCCGTTTGCGTCGATCAGGTGGATCTGGCGTTGGCGATAGCCGTCGTCGCGGGCGGTGAGCGTCGCGATGATTTCGTCCGGCGACCTGCCCTCCTCGAGGAGTTTCAGACCATCGGTGCCGTAGAGCGGGCTGACGAAGGCCTGGGTGGCGATTGCGCCCACCCTGCCCCTGATATGCGGCACCGTGCCGCCAACCGCGAAGAAGCGGCTGGCGACGGCAATGCCCAGATGGCCCGTCTTCGGATCGCGTGCGACGATCGACCAGGTCATGGATCAGCGTCCGATCGCATAGGCCTGCATCAGGCGCGGGGTTGCAGCGGCGCGCAGCAGGCCGTCGGCATCGCGGCGGGCAGCCGTCAGGCGACCGACCGTCCATGGATCGGCAACCTTGACCTTGTGGCCGCGGCGGCGAAGCTCTTCGAGCGTCGCCTCGCCGATCGTGCTTTCCACCATGATCTCGCCCGGCGAGCTGGTACGCGGGTAGAAGGAGCCAGGGAAGTGGGACGTGTGGAAGAGCGGCATGTCGATCGCCGCCTGCAGGTTCTTGCCGTGATGGGCGTAACGCAGGAAGAAGGGCAGCTGCCACTGGTCCTGCTGGTCGCCACCCGGCGTTCCGAACACCATCGAGGGCTTGCCCTGATGCAGTGCCAGCGACGGCGTCAGCGTGGTGCGCGGACGCTTGCCCGGTGCCAGCGACGTCGGCAGGCCTTCCTTCAGCCAGAACATCTGGGCGCGGGAATTGAGCGCAAAGCCGAGACCCGGCACGATCGGCGAGGACTGCAGCCAGCCGCCAGAAGGCGTGGTCGAGACCATGTTGCCCCAGCGGTCGATGACGTCGATATGGACGGTATCGCCCTTCTTCTCGGTCAGGTGCGACATGGTCGGCTCATAGACGGTGCCGGTGCCGCTCATCTCGGCCAGCATCGCCATCGTGGCGGCGACCTGATTGTCATAGCCCGGCACGGTGCCCGGGCGCAGGTCCAGCGATGCGGTAGAGCCGATCAGCTTGCGGCGCTCGGCATTGTAGCCTTCGGATAGCAGATATTCGGTCGGGATCTGGCCGAATTCCGGATCGCCGTAATAGACCTCGCGGTCGGCATAGGCGAGCTTCATCGCCTCGACGATCGTGTGGACGAAATCCGGGCCGGACGGGTCCATGGCACCGAGATCGAAGCCCTTCAGGAGGGCGAGCGACTGCAGGAGAACAGGTCCCTGCCCCCAGGCCGGCGTCTTGGCGATCGTCCAGTCCTGATAGTCGAGCGTCTGCGGTGCTTCCACCGTGGCGCTCCAACCAGCCATGTCATCGGCCGTCAACACGCCCTTGTGCTTCGAGCCTGAGGCATCCATGACTTCGGCAGTCTTGAGGTAGGTGTCGATCGTCTCGGCGACGAAACCGCGATAGAAGGCGTCGCGCGCTGCCTCCACCTGGTTTTCGCGGCCGGTCCTTGCTTCCGATTCAGCGATGATGCGCTTGTAGGTTTCGGCCAGAACCGGGTTCTTGAAGTTGGCGAGCGGCTCAGGCGCGGAACCGCCCGGAAGCCAGGTCTCGTAGGAGGTCGGCCATTCCTTTTCGAAGAATTCGGCAAGGCCCTTGATCGTGTTCGAAACGCGCGGCAGCGTCGGATGGCCGTACTCGGCGTAATAGATCGCCGGCTCCAAAACTTCGCGGACGGTCATCGTGCCATAGTCGCGCAGCATCAGCATCCAGCCGTCGAAGGCGCCGGGGATGACGGTTGCGAGCAGGCCGTCACCGGGGATCAGCTTCAGGCCTTCACTCGTATAGTGCTCGATAGAGGCACCGGCTGGGGCCGGGCCCTGGGCACAGATGACTTCCACCTTGTCGGTCTTCTTCGAGTAGAAGACGGCCGGCATGTCGCCGCCCGGGCCGCAGAGATGCGGCTCGACGATCTGCAGCACGAAGCCGGTGGCGACGGCCGCATCGAAAGCATTGCCGCCCTTTTCGAGGATCGCCATACCGACGGCCGACGCAATCCAGTGGGTGGAGGTGACGACGCCGAACGTGCCGAGGATTTCGGGCCTAGTCGTAAAGTCACTCATTATCGCATTCCTTGAGACTTAATTTTCACGCGGGTCGAGCGCATCGCGCAGACCGTCGCCGAGCAGGTTGAAGCCGATCACGACGAGGAAGATCGCGATGCCGGGCCACAGCGTCATCCACGGCGCCTGGCTGAGAAAATTCTTGGCAGTGTTGAGCATGGAGCCCCAGCTTGGCGCCGGCGCCTGCTGGCCGAGGCCAAGGAAGGACAGGCTCGCTTCCGCAATGATGGCGGTCGCCACCGTCAGCGTCGCCTGGACGATGATCGGAGCGAAGACGTTGGGCAGGATATAGCGTGTCATGATGTCGACGTGGTTGAGGCCGATCGAACGAGCGCCCTCGACATAGTCTTCCGTCTTGACGGCGAGAACCTGGCCGCGGGTCAGCCGCACGAAGATCGGCATGGCGGAGAGGCCGATAGCGATCATCGCATTGGTCAGGCTCGGGCCGAGGAAGGCCGCGAGCGCAATCGCCATGATGAGAAACGGCATGGCGAGCAGCGCCTCGGTGATGCGCGAAATCACCATATCGACCCATCCGCCGAAATAGCCGGAGATCAGGCCGAACGGCACGCCGATCACCACCGCGATGAGAACCGAGATGACGCCCGCCATCAGCGAGGCCTGGGCGCCCCAGATCATCCGCGAAAGAATGTCACGGCCGAGGTCGTCGGTGCCGAGCCAGTGGGCGGCCGACGGCGCCTTGCGGATGGCGCCCCAGCTTGTGGCTACCGGATCGGGGATCGGCAGGACCGGTGCCAGGATCGCTAGGATGGCGAAGAAGGCGACGATGACGAGGCCGACAAGTGCCGACTTGTTGCGCTTCATCTTCTTCCAGGCGCGGCTTTCCTGTCGCTTGACCGGGACGGAGACGGTGGAATTGAGTGCGGTCATATCATCAGCCTCAGATAGTCGCCCTGAGGCGCGGATTGAGCAGGACATAGGCGATGTCTGCGAGCAGGTTCATCAGGATGAAGCCGACGGCAGTGCAGAGCACGATGCCCTGGACGACGGCATAGTCACGGGTGAAAACGGCATCGACGGTCATCTTGCCGAAGCCTGGAATGGTGAAGATCTGTTCGGTCAGAACCGCACCGGCGAGCAATTCGCCGAAGAGCAGCGCGAGTAGCGTGATGACCGGCAGAAGCGCATTGCGGAAGCTGTGCGACATGACGACTGCCCAGGGAGAAAGCCCTTGGCGCGGGCGGTGCGGATGTAGTCCGAACTCAGGACCGCGACCATGGCAGAGCGCGTGTGGCGCATCAGGGTGGCGGCCAGCGCGTTACCGAGAACGAAGGCCGGCATGATCATCGTCTCGATCGAGCGGACCGGATCGACGAAGATCGATTCGTAGCCCGAGGCCGGCAGCCAACCGAGTTGAACCGAGACAAGCAGGATCAGCATGATGCCGAGCCAGAAATTCGGGATCGAGAGACCCGACAGCGCAATGATATTGGCCGTGTAGTCGATCCAGGTGTTCTTCTTGACGGCGGCGAGGATGCCGATCGGGATGCCGATGATCATCGCGAAGAACATGGCCATGACGGCGAGCTGGATGGTGACCGGCAACTTCTGGCCGATCAGCTCCAGCACCGGCTGGTTGGTGCGGAGGAAATGCCGAAATCGCCGGTCACGACGCCACCCAGCCAGTTGATGTACTGGATCGGCATGGGATCGTTGAGGCGATACTTCTCGCGCAGGAATTCGATGGTCGCCGGATCGCGCTCTTCACCGGCCATGGCCAGGATCGGATCGCCGGGGAGCAGTTTCTGCAGGGAGAAGACGAAGATCGAGATGATCAACAGGGTCGGGATGGCGACCAGCAGTCGCTTGCCGATATAGACAGGCATGGCATTGCCCTCGTTCGTGCTTATTCAGGCATAGCCGCACGGGAAGATCCCGTGCGGCCGTCGTGGTGATGTGAAGATCAGTCCTTGGATACGCCGAGCAGGCGGATCATGCCGTCCGGCGAAGGCTTCCAGCCCTTGACCTTGTTGGAGACCGCGTAGGCGTAAGGCTGATGGCCGAGATAGATGATCGGCATGTCCTCGTTCAACAGGACGGAGGCCGCGTCATACTTTTCCTTGCGGACGGCGTCGTCGGTCGAGGCGCGGGCGTCGTTGAGCAGCTTGTCGACTTCCGGGTTGCAGTACTTCACGTCGTTGATGCCGCCCTTGCAGGTGACGAACTGGTGAAGGTTGCCGTCCGGATCGATGCGGCCCGACCAATCCGAACGCGACAGCTGATAGTTGCCGGCGGTCTGCTCGGAAAGCAGCGTCGCGAATTCGGTCGCCTTCAGCGTGACGTTGAAGCCGGCTTCCGCCACCATCGACTGGATGACCTGCATCATCTGGGTCTGGGTCGTGTTGTTGGCGTGCTGCAGTTCGACATCGAGCGTTTCGTAGCCCGCTTCCTTCATCAACTGCTTGGCCTTCTCGATGTCACGGGCAGGAACAGGCAGGTTCTGGTTGAACCACGGGCTCGTCGGCGGATAAGGCTGGTTGCCGGCCTTGGACGTGCCTTCGAAGACGATCTGGCCGATCGCTTCACGGTCGATGGCGAGCGAGAAGGCCTGGCGCAGGCGCTTGTCCTTGCCGAGCGGGTTATCTGCACGGGCGCCGTTGCCGACGTTGACATACATGGCCATGTAGCCCGGGCCGATGACGTCGGCATAGGTGAGGTTCGAATCGCTCTTCACAGATTCCGCATCCGAAGCCGAGATGCGCTCGGCCATGTCGAGGTCACCCGAACGCAGGTTGGCGAGCTTTACGGTCGTGTCGGGGATCGGCAGATAGGTCACCTTGTCGACCAGGACCTTGTCCTTGTCCCAGTAGTCGGCGAACTTTTCCAGCACGATACGGTCCTGCTGGATGCGCTCGACGAACTTGAACGGACCGGCGCAGGACGGCTTGGAGCCGAAATTGGCGCCGAGTTCCTTGGCGACCTTCGGCGCGACGATCATGCCGGCGCGGTCGGTCAGCTGCGCGAGCAGCGTGACGTCGGCGGATTTCAGGGTAAACTTGACTTCGAACGGACCGGTGGCCTCGACCTTTTCAACGGAAGACAGCTCGCTCTTGCGGCGCGATTCCGGCAGGGTCATGTTGCGTTCGATCGTTGCGACAACGGCGGCTGCGTCGAGCGGTTCGCCATCATGGAACTTGACGCCCTCGCGGATCTTCATCGTCAGAACCTTGCCCTCTTCGGACCAGGCCCATTCGGTGGCGAGCTGCGGAACGATCTTCATGTTCTCGTCGATGTCGACGAGCTTGTCGCACATCGCGGTGTAGACAATACGGCCGACGAAGGTACGCGACTGGGCCGGGTCCAGCACGTCGGCGTCATCGTTGAGGCCGATGCGAAGTTCGCTGGCCATCGCCGGGAAAGCCAGGAAAGCTCCGGCGAGTAGTGTTGCGGTCAGGGTGGAGAATCTCTTCATGTTCAGTCCTCTGGTCTGGCTATCTTTGGGTGGCATTATTCTTGTTGGCCGGCCCAACGGGCCAGGCAGGCATTACAAACGGATCAAGACGCGGCGCTCAGCGCGTCGGCGTCTCCTCCCCTGTCTTTGAGATCCGCGCTCCACTCGCCTCGTCGAGGCTTTCGAGAGAGGTCGCGCGGATCAAGCGTTCCTGGTGCATCAGCAGGTGCGTGCGCATGGCTTCACCCGCCCTGCCGGGATCGCGCGCGGCAATCGCATCGACGATCGCCATGTGCTGTTCATAGGAGGTGCGGCCATTGGTTCCGGTGCGGCGGGCGCGCTCGCGGATCGACTGCCAGGCATCGTCCTGACGAATGCGGTTGATCACATCGAAGATGGAGAGGAACAGCTTGTTACCGGCACTCTGGGCTATCTGGCGGTGAAGCGACCCATCCCATAACTCCTTGGAATCGGCATCGGTGCTCTGGCCGGTCTTTTCCGCCAGCGAGCGCATACGCTCGACTTCGGACGGCTTTGCACGCATCGCGGCCAGCTGGGCCAGCTGCGGCTCGATCCGTAAGCGGACCTCCATGATCTCCATGAGATCGGTGCCGGCCACCAATGCCTCGACATGGCCGCTCCAGTCATCGGGGCGCTCGCCGACGAACGTACCGGCACCCTGCCGGCGCCAGATCAGCCCTTCGGATTCCAGCACCTCCAAAGCTCGTCGGACCGCCCTACGGCTGACGCCTAGACTGTCCGTAAGAGCGCGCTCAGTCGGCAGGCGCCCTTCGCTGCCGAACTCGCCCGAGGAGATCATCTCCCTGAGGCGCACAAGAGCGTAATACGAGTTGTCAGCGGGGGCACTCAATTCGGGACCATTCTCTGAACCAATTAGCAATTGGTCACAAGAAAGAGCATCGGACTTCACCCGTCAAGACATTTTTTCAGCAATTCACGCGGCTGCTCATTTTTGGACTTTTGCTGATTTTTTCAGACTTTCCTCCATGCAATCAAAATTTTAGAATGGGAGTGTAGAGTGGGTCTCAGTTGTTTCAGCTGACTGCAGCCAGCAAAGCGCAAGCGGAGAAATTCATGAACCAGTACGACCTCATCGTGATTGGCAGCGGTCCGGCAGGACGTCGGGCAGCCATCCAGGCGGCAAAGCTCGACAAGAAGGTTCTCGTCGTCGAACAGGGCCGCAGGGTCGGCGGCGTTTCCGTCCATACCGGCACGATCCCGTCGAAGACGCTGCGCGAGACCGCGCTCAACCTCTCCGGCTGGCGAGAGCGCGGCTTCTACGGCCAGTCCTATCGCGTCAAGCAGGAGATCAGCGCGGAAGACCTGCGTCGCCGCCTGCTGATCACGCTCGATCATGAAGTGGAAGTGCTCGAACACCAGTTCGCACGCAACCGCGTGCAGCACATCCGCGGCAAGGCAAGCTTCGTCGCACCGGATACGATGCAGATCGTCAAGGATGACGACGACATCATTCATGTTGCAGGCAAGAGCATCCTGCTTGCCGTCGGCACACGTCCCTATCGCCCCGAATCGATACCCTTCGACAACAAGACCGTGCTGGACAGCGACGAGCTGCTCGAAATCCACTCCCTGCCCCGCTCCATGGTCGTCATCGGCGCAGGTGTCATCGGCATCGAATATGCGACGATCTTCAGCGCACTCGACACGGCCGTGACCGTCATCGATCCGAAGTCGGCCATGCTCGACTTCATCGACAAGGAGATCGTCGAGGACTTCACCTATCAGCTGCGTGATCGCAACATGAAGCTGCTGCTCGGCCAGAAGGCCGAGAAGGTGGAAAAACTGCCGGACGGCAAGGTTTCCGTCACGGTCGACAGCGGCCGAAAGATCATCACCGACATGGTGCTTTATGCAGCCGGCCGCATGGGCGCAACCGACACGCTCAACCTCGCCGCAGCAGGCCTCGAGGCCGACAGTCGCGGGCGTCTCCGGGTCAATCCGGAAACATTCGAGACATCCGTTCCCGGCATTTTTGCAGCCGGTGACGTCGTCGGCTTCCCGAGCCTTGCCTCCACCTCGATGGAACAGGGCCGTATCGCAGCCCGTGTCGCCGTCGGCGCCATCGCCATGGAGCCGCAGAAATACTTCCCCTACGGCATCTATGCCGTGCCGGAAATCTCGACCTGCGGCCTGACGGAAGAGGAAATGAAGGAACGCGGCATCCCGTACGAATGCGGCATCGCCCGCTTCCGGGAAACCTCGCGCGGCCACATCATGGGCCTCGATACCGGAATGCTGAAGCTGATCTTCTCCCTGAAGACCCGCCGGCTGCTCGGCGTCCACATCGTCGGCGAAGGCGCAACCGAGCTCGTCCACATTGGCCAGGCGGTGCTTAACCTCAAGGGCACTGTCGAATATTTCGTCGAGAACACCTTCAACTATCCGACGCTCGCCGAAGCCTACAAGATCGCCGGCCTCGATGCCTGGAACCGCATGGGCGAGAAGAAGGACGCGCCCGCCGACACGGTCAAGCTGACCGACACGACGACATCGACCACCGTCGAGGAGACCGTCAAATCGGAAAAGAAGAAGGCCGCATCGAAATGATGCGGCGCCATCAGAGACAAGTCTGATGGCCGGACGGCGGCGCAGCCTGATTTCGATCTACGGGATCAGCCTCGCCGCCATCCTGCTTTTGCCACCTTTCCCGTGATCGCGGCGCTTGGCGCCGGCGCGATCGCGGATGCAGCAGGTTGCCAACTCGACGAAAGCCGCACCTACCCTTGCGTGATCGGCGGGACGGATTATGGGGAAACACTATACGGTTTGGGCGTGCTGGGATGGCTGATGCTCATCACCATCCCTTACGGCGCGGCCGCCCTCGGGCTATGGCTGATTATCCTCGTCGTCCACCTGATAGTCCGGTTCTACCGCTGAGACTGTCGATCGCAGCCTCGATCCGCTCGACACAGTCTTCAACCGAAAGAACGGCCGTATCGAGCACAAGGCGCTCGCCCGACCAGGGTAGATAGTTGCGGGAACAGACCTCCTCCCAGGTCGGAGGGCGCAAGCCGTCGATATCCAGCACGCGAGTCTCCACCCGGCGACGATGTTCTTCCTCGTCGCTGCAGATGATCTCGACATCGAGGCTGTGGAGATCTAGGCGAGCCGCGACCTCCCGCCATCCGGCGCGGCTCTCGGCCACCGGATTGACGCTGTCGGCGATGACCATATTGGCGATTTTCAAGTTGGATGATGCGATGACATGGGCGACCACATATCCAGCCGCGCCGATCTCCCGACCGTCCGACAG
The DNA here is from genome assembly GCF_030323265.1 of Terrirhizobium terrae. Lineage (GTDB taxonomy): Bacteria > Pseudomonadota > Alphaproteobacteria > Rhizobiales > Rhizobiaceae > Neorhizobium. Next base: position 3,394,001 of record NZ_CP104992.1, on the reverse strand, counting down.
ATCACGCCTGAGCACATGTTCGATCTCGTCGACGCGGATATAGACCGCCCCGTAGCGGGTAGCCAGCGCCTTGCCGATGGTCGTCTTGCCGCTTCCCGGCAACCCGCTCAGGATGATCAACATGGCAACTCCCGGCCGCGACTCTCTGTCGTCGCCAGGCAGACTATCGGCCCAAAACAGAATCTTGCACGACAGCCTTGCCGGGATGAACCGCATTTGCGGAGCGCAGATAAAAAATGGCCCCTTGCGGGGCCATTTTCGAAAAGTTTTCGTCGCGATTAACGCGAGTAGAATTCGACGACCAGCGACGGTTCCATGATGACCGGGTACGGTACATCCGAGAGAGCCGGTACGCGAGCGTAGGTGGCAACCATCTTATTGTGGTCAACTTCGATGTAGTCCGGAACGTCGCGTTCAGCGAGCGAAACGGCTTCGAGAACCGTGACGAGCTGCTTGGACTTCTGGCGGACTTCGATGACGTCGCCGGCCTTGCAACGGTAGGAACCGATGTTGACCTTGACGCCATTGACAGTGACGTGGCCGTGGTTGACGAACTGACGGGCAGCGAAGACCGTCGGAACGAACTTGGCGCGGTAGACGATGGCGTCGAGGCGCGATTCCAGCAGACCGATCAGGTTTTCACCGGTGTCGCCCTTGCGGCGGTTGGCTTCTTCGTAGATCGCGCGGAACTGCTTCTCGCGGATGTCGCCGTAGTAGCCCTTCAGCTTCTGCTTGGCGCGCAGCTGAACACCGAAGTCGGAGAGCTTGCCCTTGCGGCGCTGGCCGTGCTGGCCCGGGCCGTATTCGCGGCGGTTGACCGGGGACTTCGGACGGCCCCAGATGTTTTCGCCCATACGGCGGTCGATTTTGTACTTGGACGATCTCGCGCTTGCTCATCGCATTTCCTTTCAAACGGTTTCACCGGTTTGTTGCCAAACCGGATCAAGGAAACACGCCCTCCTCTGAACCCCGATTTAGGAGCTCTGACAGGTCTCTCACGAAAGCGATCGGAGAGGACCACGGGACATGTCAACAAAAACACCGGGCTTTGCAACCCGGCGCTGGCGGGTCTTTAGGCGGCTGTCATGGAAATGTCAACTGCATGCCCCTTGAAATGCGCGGTGCCGTGCCCCTATCTACGCGACCATGGATCCGGGCCCCTCTGGCGTATTCCGGACACTGCGTGATGTCGGATCCTGTTTAAAGCCAACCTCGTCCGGATAAGGTTGACTGATGGATCTCCTTTACATGGATTTTCTCGGCACGCCCACGTGGATGTGGGCGATCTTCATTGCACTCGTACTCTCTCTCTGGCCCTCGATCTCGGCGTCCTGCACAAGGATTCTAAGGAGATCGGCGTTAAGGAGAGCCTGTTGATGTCGGCGTTTTATATCGCGATCGGCATCGCCTTCGGCGGCTGGATTTGGTTCCAGCAGGGACAGCAGCCCGCGGTGGAATATCTCACCGGCTTCGTCGTCGAAAAGAGCCTCGCGATGGACAATATCTTCATCATCGCGATGATCTTCTCCTACTTCGCCATTCCGCGACAGTATCAGCACCGGGTCCTGCTCTACGGCATTCTCGGCGTCATCGTGCTGCGCGGCATCATGATCGCCGGCGGCGCGATGATCGTGGAAAACTTCCACTGGGTTCTCTACCTCTTCGCCGCCTTCCTGGTGTTCACCGGCATCAAGATGCTGGTGTCGTCGGACCATGACGAAAGCGACATCGGCAACAATGCGATGCTGAAATTCCTGCGTCGCCGCCTGCCGGTGACCAAGGAGCTGCATGGCGAAAGCTTCTTCGTCAAACAGAAGGATGACAAGACCGGCGCATTGAAGACTTTCGTCACGCCGCTCTTCCTGGCGCTGATCATGGTGGAACTGGCCGACCTCGTCTTCGCGGTCGACTCGATCCCGGCGATTTTTGCCATCACCACGGATCCGTTCCTCGTCTACACGTCGAACATTTTTGCGATCCTCGGCCTTCGTGCGCTTTATTTCGCGCTCGCGGCCCTGATGCACCGCTTTGCCTATCTCAAATATTCGCTGGCTGCGGTGCTAATCTTCGTCGGCTCGAAAATCTTCGTCGCCGACATGCTGGGCATATCGAAGATCCCGCCATCGATCTCTCTCGGCGTCACCATCGCCATCCTGGCAACCGGCATCATCGGTTCGCTGTGGGCGACGAAGGACGATCGGCAGAAGGCATAGTGCGGCCTCCCAAGCCTAGAAACGACAACACCCCGGCAGAACCTGCCGGGGTGTTGTCATAAGGTCGGCCTCACATCACTCTGCGGCGATCTTGGCATCATCCTCATCCGGCGCCTCTGCGGCACCGGGTGCGGTCTCCGCCTGCAGGTCCGGAAATGCCACGATGCGCTTGCCGGCGAAATCCGCGTGAACGACGATCAGACCCTGCTCCTCGAAATAGCCAAGAAGACGGCGGGCGCGGCGGGCCGAATGGGTGCCGTAAGCGCGGGCGATGCGGGCATCCGACGGGCAAGGTTCGCCACCAAGAGCTGCCTTCGCCATCATCAGGAAAACGCCCTGCAGATCGTCGGACACGCCGTTGGACAAGGACAGGACCGTTGCCCAGCTATCGCTTGCGGCCATCGCCGCATCGACGCCGGAACGGGCGATCGCGGTGCGCCGGCGGAAATCGCTGAGCGAGATCGGCGGACCGGGCAGACGGCGCATGCGGGCCCGAACGAGAAAGTCCTGATAAAGAACGGCATCGGTGCGGTAGGCCGATTGCGGATCGTCGAGGATTTCCGAGAGAACCGCCATCAGGCGTTCCTCCCGCTCTTCTTCCGAAAGTTCGGGCATAGGCGTGCGCGATTCATTTGCCGCAGGCTGGATGGCAGCGGGCGTCGAGCGCGACAGTTCGGCCAGAATATCGGTAGTGGGACGCGGTGCGGGCGTCGGGCGACGCACGGCGGTGATCGGCCTTGCGAATTCTTCCGGGTCCGGCGTGAAAATCAGATCCTCGACATCCTGCGGCGCATCGGGCAACGGCATCAGCTTGGGGCTGGACGAACGCGCCGACGTCTCGACATTGCCGATGACGATCGGCAGCGGGCGACGCGACAGAGCCGGACCGAGCGCTACGAAATTGCCGCGCTTCAGATCGCGGAACATTTCCGCCTGACGGCGGTCCATGCCGAGAAGGTCGGCGGCGCGCGCCATGTCGATATCGAGGAAGGTACGGCCCATCAGGAAGTTGGAAGCTTCCGCCGCGACGTTCTTGGCAAGCTTTGCCAGGCGCTGCGTGGCGATGACGCCGGCCAGACCGCGCTTACGACCGCGGCACATCAGGTTGGTCATCGCGCCGAGCGACATCTTTCTGGCGTCTTCGGAGACATCACCGCCGACCGACGGGGCAAACATCTGCGCTTCGTCGACGACGACGAGGACCGGATACCAGTAATCGCGATCGGCATCGAACATGCCGTTCAGGAATGCAGCGGCAGCGCGCATCTGCTCTTCGAGGTCGAGACCTTCGAGCGTGAGCACGCAGGAGACGCGGTTCTTGCGGATACGGTTGGCGATGCCGGCAAGCTCCGCCTCGGTGCGCTCGCCATCGACGACGACATGGCCGTATTTATCGGACAGCGTGACGAAGTCGCCCTCGGGATCGATGACGACCTGCTGCACCCAGGAGCGGACTGTTCCAGAAGACGGCGCAGGAGATGCGATTTTCCCGAGCCGGAATTGCCCTGCACGAGCAGGCGCGTGGCCAGCAGCTCCTCGATATCGAGCTTGGCCGGCTGGCCGCCGGTCACAGTTCCCATATCGATTCCGACCTGCAATGCCTTACCTCGTATGCCGTCTTATGATGATCTGTCGGCGGTCTCTTCGCGGTGACGCAATTCGCCGAACCGTCCCCATAACAGAGAACGGGATTCGTTTCGCCGGGCAAGTGCGAAAATCAACAGGCTTTGCGATTAAGCCGCAGCCCGCTTGAAACCGAGCGACAAGAGCCCCGCCCCGATCATCAGCGAACCACCGGTGCGGTTGACGATGCGCTGGACCTTCGGCTTGCGGATCGTGTTGCGCGCCATCGACGCCAGAAGGCCATAAAGTGCGGCATTGATTGTCGCCAGAACGAGGAAGGTCATTTCGAACACGGCCATCTGGACGAAGAGCGGCTTCGTGAGATCGAGAAACTGCGGCAGGAAGGCGACGAAGAAGACGATGCTTTTCGGATTCAGCGCCGTCACCGCATAGGTGTGCAGAAACACTCGGAAGGGCCGAACGGCTGACGCATCCGCGTCATCGATGGCGGCCGCTTGCTCGGAGACCGGCGCGCGCCAGAGCTTGATGCCGAGATAGATCAGATAGGCCGCACCCACCCATTTCAGCAAAGTGAACAGCATGGCGGAGGTTGCAAGCAGTGCGCCGAGGCCGAGCATGGAGGCGGTCATGGCGGTGAAATCGCCGAGCGCTACGCCGACAACCGTCGCGCTCGCCACCTTGCGGCCATGGCTCAGCGCGTAGGAAATGACGAGGAGGATGGTCGGGCCAGGGATCGCCAGCAGGATTGCGGACGCCGCGACAAAAGCGAGCCAGTGTTCGATGGACATATTATTTCCTCCTCATGTTAAATCGACCAAGCCACGGAAACGAATGCGTGGCAAGCGGTGGTATTCAGCCGATGCGACGCCAGGACAGAAGCAAGTCCGGCTCCCTCTCTTCATTGCCCGATCCGTCCGTTTCCGCGACTACGGCAAAGCCCTGCCCGTGATAAAACGCCCGAGCGTCGGCATTCCTCTGGAACGTCCAGAGAGACAGCGCGTCGTTTGCGGCCTTGGCATGATCCAGCAATCGCATGCCTATGCCCTGCCCCTGCGCAGCCGGGAGTACATAGAGCTGTTCGACCCACTCCTTGCGGTATGCGATGACGCCGAGCAGTTCGCCCGTCTGCTCGGCGCCCCATATTTCGCAGGTCGAGAAAAGATGATCCTGCCAAAACCCGCGATCTTCATCCGGCGTATGCAGGCTCGCGAGCCATGGCAGCCGCTGATCGAACGTGCTTCGGAACACGCGCGACGCGGCGGCCATGTCCGCCAGTTCAAGCCGACGATAGATGACACCGGCGCTCACAGGTACTGTCTCCAATGCTCGAAGCGCGCTTCGAGAACACGGTCGACCTCCGGAGAGAGCGGCGGCAGGCCGATATCCCTGCGGATATGATTGTCTAGATCGACCGAGCGATTGACCTTCCGACCGACCGACCGGCGAGCCACAATGACGACGAGTGCCCGCACTAGGCTCCACGGCCCGTGCCGCCTATAGAGTGCGTCCATTTCTGCCGACAGGATGTCGGCAACCATTACGTGTGCTTCACGCATAGCTTTTCCGCCCCGGCACGCGCGAGCGACCGGGTCCTTTCGAGGTTGGAAGCGACGCACGCGAAAATGCGGACAGCATAAGCCGTTACGCGGTCACATCGGGCACGTCAGATTGATATAAAGAAAGATGCCAGAAGGCAGATTCCGGGCGCAATCAGCCCCAGAAGGCCATCCCGATCACAGGTCGCGGACGGTTGCCGCCGGTGGTTCGGTTGGATCCGCCGAGGAGGCGCGTATAGGCGTAAAATACAGTCATCAATGCGCTCCCTTGTTTTGAGTTGCGGACGGTGGGAACATGACACGGAGTTTTGGAACGCGCAAGCGCTCACAATCGAAAATTGCACTCAAGCATGTTAACGTGGCGAATGCGCAACAGTAAGCTCGGGATTCTTGAGTTCACAGAGATCAGCAGAACAACGATACAGACCCAAATGTAAAGCACGCTTGACATCCAGAGCAAAAGTCTTGATGTAAAGTTAGCTTTACAGGAGGTCGCTATGCACCGGATCTCGTTATTTCAGGGAATTTGCCGCCGCACTTGTGTCCTACATGGCCTGCCTGTTCCTTTCGATCTTCCTTCTTTCGCGGGTAGAGACGGCCGCGCTACGCTCCATTCTCGCGCTTATCCCAATGATCCCGGCGTTTGCCATGTGCTGGGTCGTGCTGAGACAATTGCGGCGCATGGACGAGTTGCAGCGCCGCATCCAGTTGGAGGCCATGGGCTTTGCCTTTGCCGGCACGGCGCTCATCACCTTCAGCTACGGTTTTCTCGAAGTGACAGGCTTTGAGAAGGTTTCGATGTTTCTCGTCTGGCCGGTCATGGCAGTGCTCTGGGTCATCGGCACGATCATTGGCAACCGGCGCTATCGCTAACCGATGAAAAACCGAATTCGAGATCTGCGTGCGGAAAAAGCTGGTCGCAGGGCGAACTTGCCGCCCTTCTCGGCGTTTCGCGGCAGACGATCAATGCGCTGGAAACCGGGCGCTACGACCCGAGCCTGCCGCTGGCCTTCAAGATCGCCCGGCTCTTCTCGCTACCGATAGAGACCATATTCGAGGACGAGTGACCAATAGGCGCGGATCGGCTGCGCCTTAAACCGTTAGGCCAAAGCCTTGCATCAGGCGACGCGTGGCGAAATCCGGATTGCCGGAAGTGAATACGGCGAAGTCGTAATCGTCCGGGTGTTCGGCGCCATCGACGAGCGGAACCTTGCGGCGCGCCTGTCTGGCGATCGCCTCGGCTGGATCAAGCCAGTCGACCGGCCAGGGAGACAGGCGGCGAAAGACGTTGGCCATGAACGGGTAGTGCGTGCAGGCGAGCACGACGATGTCGGTCTTGTCGCCATCCTTCTCGACGAAGCATGGCGCGATCTCGGCCAGCACCGCCTCATCTGAAATCGCCTCGCCGCGAATATAGCTTTCCGCCATGCGGGCAAGGTTTTCGGAACCGACCAACCGGACATGGCACTGCGTGGCGAAAGACTGGATCAGATCGCGGGTGTAAGCACGCTTGACGGTGCCGGGGGTCGCGAGCACCGAGACGAGGCCCGAACGCGTACGCTCGGCCGCCGGCTTGATCGCAGGTACCGTGCCGACAAAGGTCATGTCGGGAAATTTTTCCCGCAGCGCGGCACCGGCAAGGGTGAAGGCGGTGTTGCAGGCGATGACGCAGATTTCGGGCCGATAATCGGCGATCAGCCTTTCGAAGAGGGTGAGGATACGCTCCTGCAGAGCGCCCTCCTCCCAGCTGCCATAGGGAAAGGCAGCGTCGTCGGCGACATAGATAAAACCGCGCTCCGGCATCAGAACACGTGCCTCGCGCAGAACCGTCAGCCCGCCGATGCCCGAATCGAACATCAGGACCGGTTTCAGCTCATTCTTCGCCGTCATTCCCCGCGCTCTCCCCGGCGTCAGCAGCTTTTTGCCTTGGCGTCGCCGCCCTTGCCCACTTGCGCGGAAAACGATCAAGCGAGTTGATCACGCCACGGAAGACGCTGATCTCCTGCTCGGTAAAGGCCCGCCGCGACAGGACCGCACGCAGGTTGTCGATCATTTTGGGCTTTTTTCAGCCGGATGGAAATAGCCGCGCGCATCGAGTGCTTCCTCGATATGCTCGAACATGCCCATCACCTGTTCCTTGGTGGAAGGGTTCTGCTCGACCGGCTGGAAGCGGGTTTCCTCCAGATCGTCGATGCCGGACTTCATCCAGTCATAGGACATCAGAAGCACGGCCTGGGCGATGTTGAGCGATGCGAAGGCCGGATTGACGGGGAAGGTGACGATCTCGTCGGCGAGTGCCACTTCCTCGTTGTTGAGGCCCCAGCGTTCGCGGCCGAAGAGAATGCCGGTCTTCTCGCCCGCCTTGAACTTTTCGCGCAGCGTCGTGGCCGCGAAGACGGGAGAGCGAACCGGCTTGAAACCGTAACGCTCGCGCGCAGTCGTCGCATAGACGAAATTCAGGTCGCTGATCGCTTCTTCCAGTGTCTCGTAGACCTTGGTGCCATCGATGACATGGTCGGCCTTGGAGGCGGCGGAACGCGCCTTCTCGCTCGGCCAGCCGTCGCGCGGATTGACGAGGCGAAGCTCGGCCAGGCCGAAATTGGCCATGGCGCGCGCCACCATCCCGATATTTTCTCCGAGCTGCGGCTCGACCAGAATGATGGCCGGGCCTTCGGCGATCAGTTCGCGCTCGCTGTTTGTTCCTGACATATTCGCTTCCGCTTGTTCTTTTGCCGGGCAAATAGCCCTCCGACGCGGCGACGGCAAGCCGGTTATTGGTTCCTGGGTCCGTCCGGATTGGACGGATATAAACGATTGAGCAGATTGGCGACCATATCTGCGCCCAAAGCGGCGCTTTCCGGAGAGGCGGGCAATGCCGCAGCGCCGGTCGCTGCATGCCTCGGCTTCGTGGTCGAAAAGCAATCGGCGCCTCGCGCCGCCGCCTTGTCGAGGACCGCCCTCGCCTCATCGATAGCACGCAGAAGTTCGGCATCGGCAGGTTTTGCCGTATCGGCAAAATCCCGGGCCAGAATGCGCGCCCAGTAGGAGGTGGCGAGGAAGACCGCCAGGGTCTGGCGGATCGGCCCCGGCCGGGTGACCAACGACCATGCGCTGCCGAGAGGCCGTGCCGCGACGGTCAGATCGCGATAGGCGCTATCCACCCGGCTTGCCAGCTCGATCAGCCTGTAGCGCCCCTCGCCTGCCCGCACGGCATCCAGTAATTGCCCGAGACTGTCATACCAGCGTGCAAGCGCCAGTTCGACGGTCGATCTGGTCGAGGAAGGAAAAATGACGAAGGCGACGAAGATGCCGGCAACGGCACCGATCAAGGTCTCCTCGACGCGCAGGAACAGCACTTCCAGCGTCAACTGGCCGATCAGGCCGTACACGAGACAAAGCACGATGGTGACGAAAAAGCTCATCACCGCGTAGGAAACCTGGAGGAAATAGAAGGCCAGGAACACCCCGGCCGAGGCGAGAACGACGGTCGCGGCGGTATGCCCGGCCAGCAAGGTCGCGGCGCCAAGCCCGATGACGATGCCGAAAAGAGTTCCCACGGAGCGCTGTACGCCTCGTATCGCAGCATCTCCGCGAGACCGCGTGTTGTTGAAGACCAGAAAGGCGGTCAGTACGGCCCAGAACCAGCGTTCCCGCGACAAAGTCAGGCCGCAGGCCATCGCAATGCCGGAGGCAATGGTGATCTGAACTGCGGCCCGGACCAACGGATTGCGCCAGGAGAAATCCGGTTTTGCCGGCGATTTTGACGCGTCCGGGCCATCAGCCTCCAGCCGCGACAAGGCGCCCTCATTGACCGTCTTCGTCAATGTCGCCGAGGCGCGCTGCAGCCAGAGAAGAGCCTTGATGCTTTGCGCTACCGGCTCGTCATGCCCCTGATCTTTATAGATTCCGGCAATCTCATTCGCCTTTGCAACGTCGCCCCGCATCACGGCACTGACAAGGCTGCGGGATGCCCGCGCACCCGAAGCGGTGACAATCGCACTTTCGGCCGCAAGGTGGATATCGAAGAGCGCAATCGACAGCGCCGTCAGCGGTGCATCCGCAGAAGCATCCGTGCCTTCCGCAGGACGCGGCAGAAGTCCCTCCGCCATCAGCACGACATCCTTCAGCTGCTCCTCCTCTGGCGCAGATCGAGCCGATCCCGCTCCGTCATTGCGCCCGTCTCTGGCAAGGCCGAGAGATGCAGCAGGATGTCCGCCACCCTCTGCTGGATCGCCTTAAGCGCTTCGCCGAGATCCCGGCGCCAGTCATCAGGGAACAGATAGGTGCGGATCAGATGTCCAAAGGAAACCGCGACAAGAGGCCCGAGTGCCGCCAGCGGCAGATCGCTGAGCGACGGCCTGAGATAGGCGCCGATGAAATAGGAAATGAAGGCGAACATGCCGACGGCAAAGCCGCGCTGGCCATAGACGCGCGCCAGGCTCGCCACCAGGATCACACCCAAAAAGGTAAGATCCGCGACGATGCGGTTGCCTTCCAACAGCGCAGCAAGCGTGATGCAGAAGAGGCTTGCAGCGCAGCCCATCAGCCGCGTCCTGGCCTGTTCGGAGGGTGTCCGGTCACGCACTGCCACGCCGCCTTCGATCGAGAGCACGATCGCGAGTGCATAGGAAATCGGCGGTAGGGCCACCAGCGTAGAATGGATTCCGATCAGGACGAGGATCGAAACCAGGATGGTAAGCGTCACCCGGGCGCCCATCTTGACCCGCGACAGGGCGGGATCGGACGCCAGGAGGCGATTGAATAGAGCCGAGATGTGGCTCACCGCTATCCGCCTTTTATCAGCAAACAATGGCATTCGCCCTCAAGGGTGACGAGAGAGCCAGCATATCCGAAAGCCGCCCGATATCACTCTCCCGTGGCGATCGACTGCATTTCCTCGATCAGGAATCGCTTTCGCCATCGGCGACACGGTGAATGTCGTCGATGACAGGCTTGCCATCCTCATCGATGACGTCGAAACGCACTTCCGAAAGGCTGTTCTTCAGGTCGTTGTCATCAACACAGGTCCACTGCTTGAACGTCACGGTGATGCTGGTTTTGCCATCAACCGGCGCGGCCGGAACAGTCTTGACCTCCTCCAGCGGGCAGCCGTCCTGCGAGGCGGTGACTACATCATAACCGAAGGGATCGCCGGGCTGATTGTTTTCCGTTTCATAGGCCGGGTGCTTTGCGGCTTCCGCATAGGCCGCCTGGAAGCGCTTGCTGAACAGGCGGGCAAGCGGATCGGCGTCGAAGATGAACTTCCAGTCGCTGTCGTTGCTCTTCCAGTTGTCTTCGGTGATTTTCATCACCTCGTTGACGGGGTCGATGGCGTCTGCCGCCATGGAGACCGTCGAGAGAAATGAAAGGGTGAGCGCGAGCAGCAACGAGCGCATGTTGGCAATCCGATTTCCAGGGCGATTGGTGGGGCGAATGTTGGCCGGACATTACCCCCGAACCGTCATTTGGCAATGGCCAATTTGATTGTAATCCCAGTGTCGTTCGAGCGCATCCCGAAATCTCGCGCAAATGGGCGGAATCCCTGTGTCACGCCTTTGCACCACCGTGCTGCGGTGCTATAGCGCACCCCGTATTGATCATTTTTGGGCCGAATGTGGCCCGCTTACGACAAGAGGAAGTCCATGCAGAAGATCAAGGTAGCGAACCCGGTCGTCGATCTCGACGGCGACGAGATGACCCGCATCATCTGGCAGCTCATCAAGGACAAGCTGATCCTTCCCTATCTCGATCTCGACATCGAATATTACGACCTCTCCGTCGAGAACCGCGATGCCACCGACGATCAGGTGACGATCGATGCCGCCAACGCCATCAAGAAGCATGGCGTCGGTATCAAGTGCGCCACGATTACGCCGGATGAAGCCCGCGTCGAGGAATTCAAGCTGAAGAAGATGTGGAAGAGCCCGAACGGCACGATCCGCAACATCCTCGGCGGCGTCATCTTCCGCGAGCCGATCATCATGCAGAACGTGCCGCGCCTCGTTCCGGGCTGGACCAAGCCGATCATCGTCGGCCGCCACGCCTTCGGTGACCAGTACCGCGCCACCGATTTCAAGTTCCCGGGCAAGGGCAAGCTGTCGATCAAGTTCGTCGGTGAAGATGGCAAGGAAATCGAGCACGAAGTGTTCGACGCTCCGTCCTCAGGCGTCGCGATGGCCATGTACAACCTCGACGACTCGATCAAGGATTTCGCCCGCGCCTCGTTCAACTACGCTCTGCAGCGCGGCGTTCCCTGCTACCTGTCGACCAAGAACACCATCCTGAAGGCCTATGACGGCCGCTTCAAGGACCTGTTCCAGGAAGTCTTCGACGCCGAGTTCAAGGAACAGTACGAAGCTGCCAAGATCTGGTACGAGCACCGCCTGATCGACGACATGGTTGCTGCCGCTCTGAAGTGGTCCGGCGGTTACGTCTGGGCGTGCAAGAACTACGACGGCGACGTCCAGTCCGATATCGTTGCCCAGGGCTTCGGCTCGCTCGGCCTGATGACTTCGGTCCTGATGACGCCGGATGGCAAGACGGTGGAAGCCGAAGCCGCACACGGCACGGTCACCCGCCACTACCGCCAGCACCAGAAGGGTCAGGCAACCTCGACGAACTCGATCGCCTCGATCTTTGCATGGACCCGTGGCCTCGCGCACCGCGCCAAGCTCGACGACAATGCGGAACTGACGAAGTTCTCCCTGACGCTCGAAAAGGTCTGCATCGACACTGTCGAAGCCGGCTTCATGACGAAGGATCTGGCGCTTCTGATCGGCCCGGATCAGCCGTGGCTCTCGACCACTGCCTTCCTCGACAAGATCGATGAAAATCTGAAGAAGGCGATGGCTGCCTAAGCGATCGTTTTTCGGCTAAGTATTGCGGCGGGGATTTCCCCGCCGTTTTTGTTTGCGCAGGAGGCTCCGCATGTCCGCACGTCGCCCCGTTGAAATCCGTCCGCTCGATCCATCCGATCGCGAGGCATGGCAGCCATTGTTCGAGGCCTATATCAGCTTCTATGAGTCCGAGCTTCCGAAAGAACAGTACGACATCACCTGGGCGCGTTTCCACGACGAGGCAGAGCCGATGCACGCACTCGGCGCCTTCGACGAAGGCAAGCTTGTCGGCATCGTGCATGCGCTCTTCCACCGCTCCACCTGGCTGCCGGACACGACCTGCTACCTGCAGGATCTCTATGTCGATTCTGAGCCAACGCGGTCGCGGCGTCGGCGAGGCCCTGATCGAAAAGGTTGCCCTTCTGGCACGCGACAAGAATGCCGGCCGCCTCTACTGGCTGACACAGGAGAAGAACGACTCAGCGCGCCGTCTGTATGATCGGGTCGCGGTTGCCCCAGGCTTCATCCAGTACAGGAAGCCTCTATAGCAGAGACCAAAGTTTCATTTTCCATCTTGCCAGACATCTTGAATGTGTCGCCTGGCGCTCCAAAACAAAGGCGATCACAGGAGGAAGATGGATGGCAGATGATCTCCTACTCTATACAAACCCGCTGTCGCGCGGCCGTATAGCTCGATGGATGCTGGAAGAGGTGGGCGTGCCCTACCGGACGGAAATCCTGCATTTCGGCACGACGATGAAATCCGACAGTTACAAGGCTTTCAACCCTATGGGCAAGGTACCTACTGTCGTGCACGGCAAGCGGGTTGTAACGGAATGCGCGGCCATCTGCGCCTATCTAGCCGACGCGTTTCCGGAAGCGGGCCTCGCCCCGCCGGCCGCCGACCGCGCAAATTACTACAGATGGATGTTCTTCGCCGCCGGCCCGCTGGAGGCTGCCGTCAGCAACCGGGCGCTCGGTTTCGAAGTACCGGCCGGACGCGAAAGGATGGTCGGCTATGGCTCTTACGCCGATGTTATGGACGGACTCGAACTTGCCGTCCGAACAAGTTCCTACATCGCCGGAGAGAAATTCTCAGCTGCCGACGTCTATGTCGGGTCACAGATCGGCTGGGGACTGCAATTCGGATCGATCGAGAAGCGCCCGGCCTTCGAACAGTATTTCGGACGGCTCGCGCTTCGTGACGCCTATCAGCGAGCGACAGAGAAAGATGACGAGGCGGCGGCAGAAATGCAGGCGGCGCAGCAGGGTTAACGCCGCGATTCATCATGAATTCAGCGCCGGCCCCTCGAATAAGAAGATTCTAATCCTCATCCTGTCCGATATTGGACAGGGAGAGCCTGAAGGACAGCCAGGATTTTTGCAAGATGGACACCCATACCATTCACGATTGGCACCAATCGCGAAGCGGCGGAGCTGTTTGCCGTGCCGCTAGATCAGCATCGCCCCAAAGCAGCAAGATCGTTCAAGTTTCGTTAAGGCAGGCGGGCGCATTGTCGCATAACGAAGCGCCACGAAGGTTGGCGCCCAGGGACACCATCTATGAAGAAGCTTGCTCTTTCCGCATTCTCGGCCATGCTGGCCGTCAGCGCCGTACTTGCACCGGCCAGCAGCGCCATGGCGCAGTACCGTGATGGCCATCGCCCCCATTGGGACCGTCGTGGACCGCCGCCCCCACCGCCGCGTTGGCGCGAAGAGCGCCGCCACCATCACCACAGCGACAAGGGTTCCGTGATCGCCGGCGGCCTGGCAGCCGGCGTCATCGGCGGTTTGATCGGCGGCGCGCTTGCCAATGGCGGCCCGCGCTATGTCGAGCCGCCACCACCCCCGCCGCCGCGTTGCTGGTTCGAGGACCGCCGCGTGCCGAATGCCTATGACGGCGGCTGGCACATGGAATCCATCCGCGTCTGCCAGTAACACGACCAGAAACGCCACAGGACAAGAGCCACGCCACGCGTGGCTCTTTGCGTTTCAGGCTTCTTGGTCACCGATCATTTCGATTTCTGGTTCCGGGCATAGACGACGCAGTTGTCGATCATGCTGACGCATAGGCCATTGAGGTCGGTTGCGGTATTGTTGTCGCCGGCAAACTCGACCTGCTTCAGTTTGCCATCGGCAAACCTGAACTGGGTACTGCAATTGCCACCCGAAGACCCGCTGCGCGACGTGTTGACGGCGGGAATGGAGCCGAACAGCGTGAAGGATGGATTGACGACATTCCAGTTTCCGCGCGGCATGTCGCGCCGATAGGCCCATATCGAACCGCCATCAGCCGTGGGGCTGCTGGCGCTCGGAAAGCCCGCGCACATGCGCACATCATCTTCGTCGAGGCCAACCAGCTCCTTTCGCGCGGATGAAACGGTGGAGTTCTCGCCAACCACCCGCGACGTATCCGACGGGATCGTGCAGCCTATCAGTGCTAAGCATGAAATCGCTATTCCGGCAAATCCCGGCAAAATCGACGTATGAAATATCATATTCTGACATCGCCCTGTTTTCCTCCCAAGGCCTCCGAGGGGTCTAGCTAGGGGCGAGATTGGATCGATCAAGGCATTTTCTGCCCGGAGAAACCGAGACTTGCGATACGGCTTGCGGAGCTGTCAGGTCTCAGCTACGCAAAAGCACTGGCATTGCTGCTGATCAGGGATTGCCAATCATGAACGCGGAAATCGTCATCGGCATGATTGCGTTTGCGCTTCTCAGCGCTGTTTCCTTCGCGTCCGCCAGCCTCTATCCCCGCCTGCGCGCCTCCCATCGGGACGACGAAACGAACACCATTGTCCGCCTTGTCGCCAACATTTTCGTCGTTATGACCTCTCTCGTCTTCGGCCTGATGCTCAACTCGTCGAAAAATACATTCGAGACGATCGACTCGAACGTGCACACCTATGCCACGCAGCTCATCCTGTTCGATCGTTCGCTCGAATTCTACGGGTCTGACACCGGCGAGGTGCGAAGTGCTCTTGTGACTTATGTCGAACATGCCCTGACGGACCCCAGCCGCGCAGACGACACACTCCAACACAGGCGCACGGATGCGGAAGAACGCCTTAGTGCTGTCGGGACCATGCTGAACGAGGTACAGAGCGCCACTGCGGATGAAACAGCGCAACTCAGCGATCTGCGGCAGCAATACCGGCAGATCGTAGAGCACCGCTGGATGATCGTCGAGCAGCAGTCCGGTGCGATCCCGACGGCGATTATCGGGATGCTGATCGCATGGCTTGCGATGATCTTCGCAAGCTTTGGTTATCGCGCACCGAAAAATGCCGTCGTCCTTGTCGCCTTCAACGTCGCCGCGCTTCTGATGGCCTTCTCGATCTATCTCGTCCTCGACATGGATTCGCCCTTCAGCGGGCTGATCCAAATCTCGGACGCACCGCTGCATCGAGCGCTAGCGGAAATGCTCGAGTAGATCAGGCCACCAACCCCGGTGCCTCATAACCAGTGCGCTCGACATATTCGCGATAACCGCCATCATAGCGATGCACACCATCCGCCGAGACTTCCAGCACGCGGTTGGAGAGTTCCGAGAGGAAGTGTCGGTCGTGGCTGACGAAGAGCATCGTGCCTTCGTATTCCGACAATGCCTTGATCAGCATTTCCTTAGTGTCGAGGTCGAGGTGGTTGGTCGGCTCGTCGAGAACGAGGAAGTTCGGCGGGTCGAACAGCATCGCCGCCATGACGAGGCGGGCTTTCTCGCCGCCGGAAAGTACGCGGCACTTCTTCTCGACGTCGTCACCGGAGAAACCGAAGCAGCCGGCAAGCGTCCTCAGAGCACCCTGCCCGGCGCGCGGAAATTCCGATTCGAGCCATTCGAACACCGTCTGCTCACCATCGAGCACATCCATGGCGTGCTGGGCGAAATAGCCCATCTTAACGCTCGCTCCGACAGCAACCGATCCCTGATCCGGCGCCGCAGAACCCGCAATCAGCTTCAACAGCGTCGACTTGCCGGCGCCATTGACGCCCATGATACACCAGCGCTCCTTGCGGCGGATGGAGAAGTCCAGCCCCTCGTAGATGACCTTGCTGCCATAGGCCTTGTGGATACCCTTGAGGCTTGCGACATCCTCGCCCGAACGCGGCGGCGCCTGGAATTCGAATGCAACCGACTGCCGGCGCTTCGGCGGCTCGACGCGTTCGATCTTGTCGAGTTTCTTCACCCGGCTCTGCACCTGGGCCGCATGGCTGGCCCGCGCCTTGAAGCGCTCGATGAACTTGATTTCCTTGGCCAGCATCGCCTGCTGACGCTCGAACTGTGCCTGCTGCTGCTTTTCGTTCTGTGCCCGCTGCTGTTCGTAGAAGCCGTAGTCACCGGCATAGGAATTGAGCGATCCGGCATCGATCTCGATGATCTTGTTGACGATGCGGTTCATGAACTCGCGGTCATGCGACGTCATCAGCAGCGCGCCGTCATAGCCCTTGAGGAATTGCTCCAGCCAGATCAGGCTTTCGAGATCCAGATGGTTGGAGGGTTCGTCGAGCAACATCACGTCGGGGCGCATCAAAAGAATGCGGGCGAGCGCCACGCGCATCTTCCAGCCGCCCGACAGCTTGCCGACATCGCCATCCATCATCTCTTGGCTGAAAGAGAGGCCAGCCAGAACTTCACGGGCACGGCTCTCAAGGCCGTAGCCATCGAGTTCCTCATAGCGGGCCTGCACTTCGCCGTAACGCTCGATAATGGCGTCCATCTCGTCCATGCGGTCAGGATCGACCATGGCGGCTTCCAGCTCGCGCAGTTCGGCGGCAACCGTGCTGACCGGCCCCGCCCCATCCATCACCTCGGTGACGGCGCTGACGCCGGACATCTCGCCGACATCCTGATTGAAATAGCCGATGGTGACATGCTTCTCGACCGAAACCTGGCCCTCGTCTGGCACTTCGCCGCCGGTGATCATCCGGAACAGCGTCGTCTTTCCCGCGCCGTTGGGGCCAACGAGACCAATCTTCTCGCCTTTGTTAAGGGCCGCGGAGGCTTCAATATAAAGAATGCGGTGGCTGTTCGACTTGCTGATATTTTCGATGCGGATCATGGCTGCCGGTCTTCGTGGGAGAATTCGGCCTGCCTTATGTCATGACATGGCGGGAATGTCGCGGGGTTTCGGAGGGAAAACGATCTACTCGCCGGGATGACGGTTGGGACGTGTCTTTTTCTCGATATAACGAGAATAGACCGCAACGACCAAGCCGATAGCTCCGACGAGCCACGGCAAGACATACCAGAAGAAGAAATATGCGGATGTCATGGCCTGAGACCTCCGAGTACGATCCGACCCGCCCAATGTAATATCAAAGACGCAGCAATCCAACTGGCAACAGCCGCTAGGACTATCCAGCCAAGTTCAGATGAGACCAGAGACGCGGATTGGCCAATCGCTCCAACAGCCAGACACGCTGTCGATGCGCGGTCCAGCGCCGCAGCGAGATATTTCGTCCGCTCGTTATGCACCAATTCCATGACGCCCCCGGAATCGTGACTATCAGTCATATTAATTCGGACCACGAGGCTTTCTTCAAGCCACCACATAACGAAAAAGCCGGGTCGTTTCCGACCCGGCCTTTCGTCATTCAATGTCTGCGAAGATTATTCGGCGCTGTCTTCAGCGGCCTTCTTCTTCGGAGCAGCCTTCTTCTTCGGGGCAGCAGCTTCTTCGCCTTCAGCGGCTTCAGCCTTGGCAGCCTTCTTCGGAGCGGCCTTCTTCTTGGCCGGCTTTTCGGAGGCTTCGTCTTCGTCCTCGGCCGTCAGCTCTTCCTTGGTGACCGTCTTGTCGGTGACCTTCACTTCGGAGAGAAGCTTGTCGATGACCTTCTCTTCGAAGATCGGGGCGCGCAGCGAGTTGGAAGCGCCAGGCGTATTGCGGAAGAAGTCGAGGATTTCCTTCTGCTGGCCAGGGAACTGCTGAAGCTGAGCATAGAGCGCGCGCTGCAGTTCTTCCTCGGTTACTTCGACGCCGGCCTTTTCGCCGATTTCGGACAGAACCAGGCCGAGACGAACGCGGCGTTCAGCCAGCTTGCGGTATTCCGCGCGGGCTTCTTCCTCGGTCGTGTCCTCGTCTTCGAAGGTCTTGCCCGACTGCTGCAGATCGGTGTTGATCTGGCGCCAGATGTTGTCGAACTCGGCGTCGACCAGACCCTGCGGGGTGTCGAACTGGTACATCTCGTCGAGCTGGTCGAGGATCTGACGCTTGACCTTCTGGCGGGTGATGTTGCCGTACTGGCCTTCGATCTGACCGCGAACGATCTCCTTCAGGCGATCGACGGATTCGATGCCGAGCTTGGAGGCGAGTTCGTCGTTGATCTCGACGTCAGCGGCGGCAGCCACTTCCTTGACGGTGATGTCGAAGGTGGCTTCCTTGCCTGCAAGGTTTGCAGCCGGATACTGTTCCGGGAAGGTGACCGTGATGACCTTCTCGTCGCCGGCCTTGACGCCGACCAGCTGGTCTTCGAAGCCTGGGATGAACTGGCCGGAACCGAGAACGAGTTCGGCATCTTCGGCAGCGCCGCCATCGAAGGCTACGCCGTCGACCTTGCCGAGATAGTTCATGGTGACGCGGTCGCCGTTGGCGGCCTTGCCCTTCTTGGTTTCGTAGGTACGAGCGCTTTCAGCGATTTTGAGGATCTGCTCGTTGACTTCTTCGTCGGCGATTTCGACGACTTCGCGAGTGACCGCGATCTTGTCGTTCGACTTCAGCTCGATCGGCGGGATGACCTCATAGGAGAGCGTGAACTCGAAGTCGGCCTGAGCGGACAGGATCTTTTCGGCTTCAGCTTCGTCCTCAGTCATCGAGATCGACGGCTGGGTCGCCGACTTTTCGCCGCGCTCGGAAAGGATCTTGGTCGGGCGCTCGCGAACGATTTCGTTGACGAGGTCGGCCATGATCGACTTGCCGTAGGTCTTCTTCAGGTGCGAGAGCGGCACCTTGCCGGGGCGGAAGCCGTTGATACGGACCTTATCCTTGGCGTCGGCGAGGCGAACGTTGAGCTCGGCCTCCATGTCCTGCTTCGGGATTACGACCTTGATTTCGCGCTTCAGCCCTTCAGCGAGCGTTTCGGTAACCTGCATTTTCAAACCTTCATATCGTGGCGGCGGTGCCCAGAACCGGCAGCTACAGCCGTTGTTTCAGTGAGCACATCGCCGGAACTTCTAAGAGACCAGCCGCGGTATCAATGGCGCCTGTCAACTGCCGCTTTCGGCTGAGGACCGCACCCTGGCGGTGCTGGTGCGGGTAGAGAGACTTGAACTCCCACGCCTTGCGGCACCAGAACCTAAATCTGGCGTGTCTACCAATTTCACCATACCCGCGCCTCAACCGCGTCGAAAATCCTCGTCGCCTGAGGCCTTCCGGAGCGCGCGTCTCTATATCACCCGTTTTCATGGGCGCAAAGGAAAAATGACAGTCTTCCAATGGAACTCTATGCCTTGCAGTAAACGGTGCGGCACAGCATTCCCGGCGGGCTGAAATAGGCCAATACCCCATACCCGCCTGAAGACGGAGCAGTTGTTCGGGACCCCATGCGAAGCCATGCGCTAGTCGCATGACATCCATTCGAGGTTTGCAGTGCACAAGCCCCCTAATATTCTGTAGTAAATTGATCAACGAACAAGCAGACGCGACGAAGCAAATCAGCCATCGGCGCCTCACGGCTCAAGTTCAACATAATTCGGGTCACGCACTCCTCCTCCCAGCGTGTGCCCGTGGAGACTGGCGGTACTCCTCCTCCCAATCGCCAGTCGCTCATATGACGCCCACCGGATCTCCTCCCCCGGTGGGCGTTGTCTTTTCCGGCCCAGACGGCTTCTCATCAATCGATTTAACCCCGCTTTCGCTGCAATGCACACAGCGCATAGGTGGCATACCGAACCGGCGCTGTTTTTTAGGCGGGAAAGCATTTAAACCGATTAGCAGATGACGAGGGGCGAAGAACTGCACTCTCAGGGCTCAAAAGGGACACGAAGATGAACATCGCAAACAAGTTCAACAACTGGCGCAAGTACCGCGAAACCGTAACCGAACTCGGCCGCATGACCGACCGCGAACTTTCCGATCTCGGCATCGGCCGCGCTGACATCCGCCGCGTTGCACGTACGGCAGTCGGCTTCTAAGACATTTCGACATTAATGTCGTTCGAAAGCGCCTCCTTCGGGAGGCGTTTTTCGTTTATGCTCAATCATTTAAGCCGAAATGGCGCTGATGCTTCTTTTTAAAGCATTGCACTCAAAATCGGCGACCATCTGCACAAATGCATATCAGTCGCACATTTTTTGCACTGCAAGTTCTTATTATGCGGATGTATAAGAACGTCATCGCCGGGGCCGAAACGAGCACCGGGACAAAGATGATCTTGAGGAAACCACCATGAATCCGATCCGCATCGCAAAGAACTGGATCAGCTACCGCCGCACGATGAACGAGCTTGGCAATCTTTCGAACCAGGCACTCTCGGACATCGGTCTGACCCGCTACGACATTCGCAACATCGCTTCGCGTTCCTTCCGCTAATATCTGGCGGTTGGCGGCAGATATCTGCCGGACGAATGACGGTCTAGCGACCGAAATGCCCAAGGATGATCAAAGGCACCTTCTCAGGTGCCTTTCTGATTCCGGCAGACTGGTAGTCGGCCGCGCTTTTTGATTCCTGTCCGTCGCGGCCCGTGATAATGAGCCGCCCCATGACAGAGAAATCCTATTCCCCCATCCACGTCGTCGGCGGCGGGCTCGCCGGTTCCGAGGCTGCCTGGCAGATCGCCCAGGCCGGCATACCGGTCGTTCTCCACGAGATGCGCGGCGTTCGCGGCACCGATGCCCACAAGACGGACGGCCTTGCCGAACTCGTCTGTTCCAACTCCTTCCGCTCCGACGATGCGACGGCCAATGCTGTCGGCGTCATCCACGCCGAGATGCGGCTTGCCGGATCGCTGATCATGGCCTGCGCAGACAAGAACCAGGTTCCGGCCGGCGGTGCGCTTGCTGTCGACCGTGACGGATTTTCCGATGCGGTCACAGAGGCAATCGAAAAACATCCGCTGATCACCGTCTTGCGCGAAGAGATCCAGGGCCTGCCGCCGAAGGAGTGGGATCTGGCGATCGTCGCGACCGGCCCCTCACCTCGCCGTCGCTCGCCACCTCCATCCAGGCAGAGACAGGTGAAGACCAGCTCGCCTTCTTCGACGCGATCGCGCCGATCGTGCATCGCGATCTCGATCGACATGGATATCTGCTGGTATCAGTCGCGCTACGACAAGGTCGGCCCAGGCGGAAACGGCAAGGACTATATCAACTGCCCGCTCGACGAGCAGCAGTACAACACATTCGTCGACGCGCTGATCGCGGGCGACACGGTCGGCTTCAAGGAATGGGAAGGCACGCCCTATTTCGACGGCTGCCTGCCGATCGAGGTCATGGCGGAACGCGGCCGCGAGACGCTGCGCCATGGGCCGATGAAGCCGATGGGTCTCACCAATTCTCATAACCCGACCGTGAAGGCCTATGCCGTCGTGCAGCTGCGCCAGGACAATGCGCTCGGCACGCTCTACAACATGGTGGGCTTCCAAACGAAGTTGAAATACGGCGCCCAGGCGGAGATCTTCCGCATGATCCCCGGCCTGCAGAATGCCGAATTCGCTCGGCTGGGCGGCCTGCATCGCAACACTTACATCCAGTCGCCGATCCTGCTCGACAGGTCGTTGACGCTGAAGAGCCGCCCGGGCCTGCGTTTCGCGGGCCAGATCACCGGCTGCGAGGGCTATGTGGAAAGCTCGGCGATCGGGCTTCTCGCCGGCCGGTTCGCCGCTGCCGAGCGCAAGGGCGATGCCATCGTACCGCCGCCGCCGACCACGGCATTCGGATCACTGCTCGGCCACATTACCGGCGGCCACCTCATCCATGACGAGGAACCCGGTAAACGGTCCTTCCAGCCGATGAACGTCAATTTCGGCCTATTCCCGGAGCTTGAACCGGGCTCGATCGTCAAGCCGGAAGGCGTCAAGCGCTTCCGTGGCAAGGATAAGACGATCATGAAACGGCAGCTCCTGTCCGCACGTGCGCTTCGCGATTGTGCTAGCTGGTTGGCCCAGGCTTAGGCGCTTCCGCATCCTCGGCGGTTTCTCCGTCGAGGGTGCGATCTTCAACGCTGACATAGTTGTCGAGCAGCCAGAGGGATACCTCCGCCGCTTCCTGCTCCGTTCTGAAGAAAAATTCGCCGTTCTGTGTCGGCGCATCGAGAAATTCCGCCGAAAACCCCTTCACGTCGATCAACGGCGTGACGCGAACACGGCCTGGATGGATGACATGGCAGGCGAAGTGATTGCGCCGGTTGCGCATGATGCCGGCCTTGCTGTCATGAAGACGCACGAAGATGCTGTTGCCGTCCTTCGTCGCATGCAGGCTGCGGATGGCCTCCTCCGGAAAGGCACGGCCAAATTCGACGATGGCGAAGCCGACGTCGTGATTGCCTTCCTTTTCGCTCGTCCGCAATACCCGGCCGATGTAGTAGATCAGCAGGAGGATCAATCCAACGATCGTTGTCCATACGACGAAAGGACTCAAACCGCTTCTCCTTCAATGCAGCCGGTTTTCGGGTTGCATCTTGCCTAAAGCGCGAGGCTTGCGCGAGTGTTATGTGCTAGAGCCTGCGAAGAAATGCCGCCTTGACCATACGAAGCTGGCGCCGCCATTGGGGCGGCTGCAGGCTTTCGTCAAGCACACGCGCACCGAGCTTGCGGGCGCGCAAAAGCACCGGCCTGGCCAGCGTCGCGGGCAGGAAAGCCGGAAACACCGAGGCGGAGACAGGCCCGGCGCGGCGCGCCTTTTCAAGATGTTCGAGGCCGAGCCCCGCCAGCGCTTCGATCGCCGCGCCGATGCGGGCCTTGTCTTGGCCTGCCAGAAAGCCGTCGCGATCGAGCCCCGTGGCCGACAGGATGTCGAGGGGGACGAAGAGCTGGTTTCTGTGCCTATGGATCGGCAGGAGGAGGAGAATGCCGGCGATCGCCTGGGCAACGCCCGCGTGACCGGCAGCTTCTGCTGATTGGGCCGCATCGTCATGAGACAGGATGAGGCTCGCGAGCTGAATGAGCGCAGACGCGGTCTCGCCGGCATAGCCTTCGAGTGCGTTCCGATCCGGGAGAGGATCGTCGTATAGGTCGAAGATCCGCGCTTCGGTCATCGCAACCAGTGTCTGACGCGGCAGGCGATATCGCTCGACTGCCTCGATAAGTCCTGCAGCGATCGGGTTGCCGCCCGTATCGCCGTCTGCTGTGCCTTCGAGAAGATCACGCCACCATTGCAGCCGAATCTCGCCCGGAAGCGGATCGCGGACGACATCGCGGACACGGGCGATCTCGGCATTGAAAGCGTAGAGTGCAGCCAGCGCGCCGCGCTTGTCTTCGGGAGACATGAGGCAGGCGAGATAGCGGTCGCGATCCGTATCCCGAAGCGTTGCAAGGCAGAGCGCGCCGTTATCGGACACGATGTCTGTCATGTCAGACCGCGATGAGGGCGGCAGCCACTGCGCGTGACTCTGCCAGCATGATGTTGAATGTGCGCACCGCAGCGCCCGTACTCATCGGGTCGGAGGAAATACCCTTTGCCTTGAGGGCGGCCTTCAATTCGGCCGGCAAAGGCTTGAGATTGGCGCCGGTGCCGACGAGGACTACCTCAATACCGGCGGCCTCGGCCAGAACACGCTCGAAGGCTGAGACCGTCAGCGGCTGGCCCTCTTCGATATCCCAGCCATGGATGCCGGAGGGCAGGCATAGAATGGAACCGCGATGCGACATGTCGGCAAAGCGGAAGCCGCCATTGCCATAGGCGTCGATCGGTGCGCGACCGGGAAAATGGGCTTCGCGAATTTCGATGCCTTTTGCCATGTCGCGCATGCTTTCTCTGAATGACTAGGCCCGGATCAGCCTTGCGTGAAGCGCGGCGTTCCGGGCTTTCATTAGCCGACTTCTCGGCTTGTTACTTGGCAGCCGTTTCGGTCTTGACCGGCTCGCCCTTCACCTTCACTTCGGCGATATAGGCGCGCTGGGCGCGGATCTTGACGCCTTCGGCGATTTCGACTTCCAGCTCGTTGTCGTCGATGACCTTGCTCACCTTGCCGGTGATGCCACCACCGAGAACGACCTGGTCGCCGCGGCGGATGTTGCTCAGCGTTTCCTGGCGCTTCTTGGCCTGGGCGCGCTGCGGGCGAATGAGGAAGAAGTACCACACCACCATCAGGGGCGCGAACAGCATCACCATCTGGAGGATGGAATCCGTTGCGGAACCCGCCGGGGCTGCTCCGGTCGCCTGGGCGAATGCGTTGGTAATGAACATAGAGAACTCCTAAGACGATCGGAGACTCCCCGCCCCCGTTTTTCAAGTCGCCGGAATATAGATGTGCCCGTTTGATTTGCAACACAAAGCGGCAGTTTCCCGTACCAAATCCACGGCTCCGCGCCTTTCTATGCAATGACGAGCGTGTTACCGCGAGGTGAAATGAAGCCGGAACGGCATGAGGAGCACCATGAGCGACGACATCAACGCGCAGATCCTTGCTGAAGTAAGGCGGTTGGCAAACGCAGTCGAACGCCTCGCCGGCCCGGCTCCCGCCGTCAACGACTGGAACGCAGCCGACTGTTTCGTCTGGGTTCCCGCCAATCAGCGCCTGCAGCCGGTACCGAAGCCGAACCGCATCGCGCTGACGCTGATCCGCGGCGTCGATCACGTCCGCGATATCCTGCACGAAAACACGCTGCGCTTTGCCGAAGGCTATCCGGCAAACAACGTGCTTCTCTGGGGCGCCCGCGGCATGGGCAAGTCGTCACTGGTCAAATCCGTGCACGAGGACGTGCGGGCATCGACCGGCATTTCGCTGAAACTGGTTGAAGTCCACCGCGAGGATATCGCCTCCCTGCCGAACCTTCTCGATATCCTCAAGCAATCCGGCCAGTTGATCATTGTCTTCTGTGACGACCTGTCCTTCGATCATGACGATACCGCCTACAAGTCGCTGAAGGCGGCGCTTGACGGCGGTATCGAAGGCCGGCCGGATAATGTGCTCTTCTACGCGACATCCAACCGCCGGCACCTCCTGCCGCGCAACATGATGGAAAACGAGCAATCGACGGCGATCAATCCGTCGGAAGCGGTCGAGGAAAAGGTTTCGCTGTCGGATCGTTTCGGCCTGTGGCTCGGCTTCCACAAATGCAGCCAGGACGACTATTTGGCGATGATCGACGGTTATGCCGCCCATTTCGATCTCGGGCTCGACCAGGAAGTGCTGCATCACGAGGCGCTCGAATGGGCGACGACGCGCGGCGGACGTTCGGGCCGCGTCGCCTGGCAATATATCCAGGATCTCGCCGGCCGGATGCGCAAGCCGCTCACCCGGAACTAGATCGTTCCACAAAGACACCAGACGCAAAAAAGCCCGGCATTGCCGGGCTTTTTCGTCCGTCCTTGAAACGCACTACATTATTCAAGGAAACTGATGGGGTTGACCGGGGTCGCATCCTTGCGAACCTCGAAATGGACCTGCGGGCGCTGGGCGTCGCCGCTCATGCCCGACGCTGCGAGCGTCTGGCCACGCGTGACCTTCTGGCCGCGGGACACATTGATCGAACCGGCATGGCCGTAGACGGTGACCTTGCCGTCGTCGTGACGGACGAGGACCGTGTTGCCGAGCTGCTTCAGGCCGTTGCCGGCATAGATGACGACGCCGTTTTCGGCAGCCTTGATCGGCGTGCCTTCCGGAACCGAGATATCGATACCATCGTTGCGGCTGCCGTTGACGTTGGCGCCGTAGCCGGCGATCACCGCGCCGCTGACCGGCCAGCGATATTTGTCGATGCCGGTGGACTGCGGTGCCTTGGACGTCATGTCGGACTTCTTCTCGACGTCGCCGAGCGAAGCGGTCTCCGTCGGTGCGGCCTTGGCGGGCGTTGCGGAAGGCGCCGGTTCGGCCTTGGCGACGACCGGCTGCGGCGCAGCCTTCGGCTGTTCCACCGGCTTCTGCGGCACGGATGCGGTCTTGACCGGGTCCGGCGTATCGACGCCGTTTGCGACTTTCAGCGTCTGGCCGATGCGGACGTTGCCGTCCTTCAGACCGTTCATCGCCTTCAGTTCATCAATGGAGGTGCCGGTGGCACGCGCAATCTTGGTCAGCGTGTCACCGCTCTTGACCGTATAAGAGCCGTCGAGCGGCTTGCCGCCGGGAGGCGTGATCTTGGCAGGTTCAGCAAGCGACTTGTCACGGGCCGACGGCAGGACCGCCACCTTCTGCTCGGACTGGCTCGACGGAGCCGGAGCGCGGTTCTGCAGGTCGATATCGCCCGAAGCCGTCTTGGCCGAGTTGCGAGCCGGACCGAAGGTCGGGATGACGACCGTCTGGCCGGCAGCAAGCGAGCCGCCGTTGGCGCGGAGAATTTCCTTTTCAGGAACGCCGTAACGGTTGGCGAGCGTCTTTGCGGTTTCGCCCGGCTTCATGGTAACGCGCGGTGCATTGGTCGTGGACCAGCCGGACATAGGCTTGATCGTGCCGGTCGTCAGGTTGTCGGCATTGCTGGCTGACGGCGGCACGATGGCGCGACCATTCGACTGTTGCGACGGGAAAGGCTGCGCCATCGCCTGCTGGCGGGTCTGTGGATCCTGCTGCGGAGCGCCTGGAGCAGCGAGTTCCGAACGCTGCACGCCCATCGGGGCAGATGCAGCGCGTGCCGGAGACTGGTAGCCGCCGGATGCCGGATAAGCTTGCGCGCTGGCAACGTTGTTGGAGCCGTATTGCGGCGGCAACTGCTGTGCAGACGCTACATCACCGCGCGGCACGGGTGCCTGACCATAAGCACCGCCACCCTGGCGCTGCGGGATCGATGCGGTGGTGATATTATCAGTGTTATCGAACAGACCGGAGAACCGGGACGCGTCCGAGCTGCAGCCTGTCGCGGCACTGGCCAGCAAGGCGGCCGCTGCGAACTTTACAACGGATGTACCGAACTTGGATGAACTCTCTAGACGCATTGACTCGACCTACTCATGACGCAACCATCATGAGAGTCATTAAAGCGCGTTAGTCTTACTGGTCGGTTAAAGCGCGATCATCAAAGCTAGTTTTTTGTCAAATCGCTAACCATGTCGGGACAGATGGTCAGAGAGCGGCCGCGATCTGGGGAACCAGCGGCAGGTAAGGCACGGTAAAGAGATCCTCGCGTTCGAAACGGCTGCCCGTCTTGGTCAGGCGCACCATCAGACATGTATCATCTTCCTGCATCAGCGGCGCGATCATCGACCCGCCATGGGTCAGTTGTTCGGCATAGAAGCGAGGAAGCGTCGTAAAAGCAGCAGTGACCAGAATGCGGTCGAAAGTGCCCTCGCCCGGCATGCCGTTGCTGCCGTCGGCTTGACGCACGACGACGTTGCGAAGGCCGAGCGCTTCCATTCGTTCCTGCGCTCCGGTCACCAGCGTGCGATAGCGTTCCACCGTCATGATCCGCTCGGCGATGCGGCCCATGACAGCGGCCGTGAAGCCGCTACCGGTGCCGATTTCAAGCACGCGATGCCCCGGCTTCACCTGCAAGCGATGCAAGAGCCGGACCGCAAGATCGGCACCCTCCATGAAGGCGCCGCAGTCGATCGGGATAGTGCGACTGGAATAGGCTTCTTGGGCGAGCGGAGCCGGGACGAACTGCGAGCGCGGCGTCTGCTCGACCGCCGTCAGCAGGTCGAGATCGGAAATGCCTTCGCCCCGCAGCCTCAGCACGAGGGCAGCAAAGCCTTCCTTCTCAACCATTGCCGATTTCAACCGGTCACTCCCTTAAGCGAGCGCAGAAGCAAGCCGATCCTGTACCGAATAATCGGTCAGGTCCAGCTTCAGCGGCGTCACGGAAATCTTGTTCTGCTTGAGTGCCTGAATATCCGTCCCGGCCGGGAAATCGCCGCCACGCGCAGAAAACTTCAGCCAGTAATACGGACGCCCGCGGCCGTCCTCGCGTGCTTCGGTGATCAGGCCTTCGTCGAGCTTGCCCTGATGGGTAACCTCGACGCCCTGAACCTCGCCGGGTTCGCAATGCGGGAAGTTGACGTTGAGGAACGTCCCGGCAGGAAGATCGACAACCATCAGCTTCTTCAACAGGTCCACGGTATATTGCTCGGCAACCTCCCAAGGCGTGAAGCGGCCGTTGTCCTTGCGGGCTGCCTGGCTGACCGCGATCGAGCGCACGCCCTGGAGCGCGCCTTCGATCGCACCGGCGACTGTACCCGAATAGGTGATGTCGTCGGCCATGTTGGCGCCGTCGTTGATACCCGACAGGATCAGGTCCGGCTTGCCGCCCATGATCTCGTTGACCGCCATGATGACGCAATCGGTCGGCGTGCCGCGCAAAGCGTAGCGCTTCTCGTCGATCTTTCTGAGCCGCAGAGGCTCCGACAGGCTCAGCGAATGGGCAAGTCCGCTCTGGTCGGTTTCCGGGGCAACGATCCAGACATCATCGGAAAGCTGGCGGGCGACCCTTTCGAGTACCGCCAGACCTTCCGCGTGGATGCCGTCGTCATTGGTGAGCAGAATGCGCATTCCTGAAATCCTTCAAGCCTTTTCGATTTTCGTCAGGCCGCCCATGTAGGGCAGAAGGGCATCGGGAATTGTGACAGAACCGTCTTCGTTCAGGTAATTTTCCAGAACCGCGATCAGGCAGCGGCCGACAGCCGTACCCGAGCCGTTGAGCGTATGGACGAAACGCAGCGCCTTTTCGTCCTTGACGCGGTAACGAGCGTTCATACGGCGCCCCTGGAAATCGCCGCAGACCGAGCAGGACGAGATTTCGCGATAGGCATCCTGACCCGGCAGCCAAACTTCGATGTCATAGGTCTTGCGGGCGCCGAAGCCCATGTCACCGGTGCAGAGCGTCATGGTGCGGAAATGCAGGCCTAGACGCTTCAGGACATTCTCGGCGCATTCGGTCATGCGCTCGTGCTCAGCGATCGAGCTTTCGGCGTCGGTGATCGATACGAGTTCGCATTTCCAGAACTGATGCTGGCGCAGCATGCCGCGCGTATCGCGACCGGCCGAACCGGCTTCCGAACGGAAGGAGGGCGTCAGCGCGGTGAAGCGCAGCGGCAGCTTTTCCTGCTCCAGCGTTTCGGCCGAAACGAGGTTGGTCAGCGTCACTTCCGCGGTCGGGATCAGGTAACGGCCATCCGTCGTCTTGAACAGGTCTTCCTCGAACTTCGGCAACTGGCCGGTCCCGAACATCGCCTCGGCCTTGACCATCAGCGGCGACGAGACTTCCGTATAGCCGTGCTCCATCGTGTGCATGTCGAGCATGAACTGGCCGAGCGCACGTTCGAGACGGGCAAGCTGGCTGGTGAGTACGGTGAAGCGCGAGCCGGAAAGCTTGGTGGCGCGTTCGAAATCCATGTAGCCGAGGGCTTCGCCGATATCGAAATGCTCCTTGGCCGGATGGTTCCAGCGCGGCTTTTCGCCGACGACGCGCTTCACGACATTGCCCGATCTCGTCCTGGCCAACGGGAACATCGTCCAGCGGGATGTTGGGGATGCGTGACAGGGCATCGTCCAGTGCGGCGACGGCCTCGCGCTCTTCCTGCTCGGCGGCAGGCATTGTGTCCTTGATCTCGGCAACCTCGGCCTTCAGCTTTTCGGCCAGTTCGAGGTTCTTCTGACCCATGGCAGCGCCGATCTCCTTGGAGGCGGCGTTGCGGCGGGACTGCATGTCCTGGAGTTTCTGGATCACGCTGCGACGGCGTTCATCCATCGCCACCAGTTCAGCCGCCATCGGCTCGACGCCGCGCTTCTTCAGCGCTTCATCGAAAGCCTGTTCGTTCTCACGGATCCACTTGATATCGAGCATCGGTCCCTAGCCTTAAACGCGTGTCGCCACGCGCATCAGGCCAAGGGAAACCTCAAGCCTTCTCGGTCTCGACGACGTCGGAAGAGGCCTCAGCAGCCTGAGTTTCCTCGTTCCGTTTACGCTCGACGAGTCGCGCGGCGTAGATGGAAATCTCGTAGAGAAGGATGGTGGGTATAGCAAGGCCGATCTGGGACATCGGATCCGGCGGCGTCAGGATCGCGGCCGCGATAAACGCGATGACGATCGCATATTTCCGCTTTTCCTTGAGCCAATCGCTGCTCAGGATGCCGACGCGTGCGAGAAGCGTGGTGACGACCGGAAGCTGGAACACGAGACCGAAGGACAGAACCAGCGTCATGATCAGGCTCAGATATTCCGAAACGCGCGGCAGGAGGGAAATTCCCACCTCGCCTTCGGTCGGGGCCTGCTGCATGGCGAGGAAGAACCACATCACCATCGGCGTGAAGAAGAAATAGACCAGGGCGCCGCCCAGCAGGAACAGGATCGGCGAGGCGATCAGGAACGGCAGGAAGGCCGAGCGCTCGTTCTTGTAAAGGCCGGGCGCGACGAACTTGTAGATCTGCGAGGCTATCACCGGGAATGCGATGACGAGCGCGCCGAACATGGCAACCTTCACCTGGGTGAAGAAGAATTCCTGCGGCGCCGTGTAGATCAGCTCGGACTTGGCGATATCCAGCCCGGCCCAGACAACTGCCCACTTATAGGGAATGACCAGCAGGTTGAAGAGCTGCTTGGCGAAGAAGAAGCAGACGACGAAGGCGACGAAAAAGGCACCGATCGACCAGATCAGGCGGGTGCGCAGCTCCATCAGGTGTTCGATGAGCGGCTGCGGCTTGTCCTCGTAGTCCCCGCTCATGCTTCGTCCTTCGCAGTATCAGTCTTTTTCACGGCGCGCTTGCGTGCAGGCGCCTTGGTTGCCGGTGTTTCGGCAGCAATCGCGGCGGTCTCGGCAGATGCCTTGGACACTGCCTTGCTACGCTTCGGCTTGGCGGAGGCATCCGCAACCACCTCAGCCGGCTTTGCAGCGGCTGATTTAGCCTTTGTGGCGGGCGCCTTGGCAGCAGCAGTCTTGGTAGCTGGCGATTTCCGTGCCTTGGCAGGCGTTGCCGATGCAGCTTCCGAGGATGCCGCCGTCGCTGCCGAAGCAGTTGCCGCCGACTTCGCCTCGGTCGTCACTGCCGCTATTGGAGCAGCGGCGACTGGAGTAACAGGCGCGGCCGGCTTGGCAGTCGGCTCGACACTGGCTGGAACCTCAGGCGCAGTCGAAACGGGTTCGGCACCCTCGATCGCCTGCTGCGCCTCCACATCGGTCTCGCTCAGCTCGGATGCGTTGTTCTGCAGAGGATTAGGGATCTGCGTCGCCTTCTGCAGGTCGGCCTTGATATCCTGCCCCATCTGCCTGAGCGGGTTCATCGCATCCCGCAGGGCGTTGGTCGGATTGAGCTTCTGTGCATCGGAGATCGTCTTGCGGACGTCATCCATCTCCGATTCACGCAACGCTTCATCAAACTGGGCGCGGAAATCACCCGCCATCTTGCGGAAATTCGACGTCATCTTGCCAAACGCACGCAACATCGGCGGAAGGTCCTTCGGACCGACCACGACGATGAGTACGACCGCAATGACGAGCAGTTCGGTCCAGCCGATATCAAGCATGCGAGGAGGCTCCTGAAACCTTCAGCCGCCCGTTAAGAGCGGGTAGTTTCCTTGACCTCATCAGGCTTGTGGTCAACGGTCTTGCCCGTGCCAGCCGTGTTCGTTTCCTGTGCGTCGTCGTCGGACATGCCCTTCTTGAAGCTCTTGATGCCCTTAGCGACGTCGCCCATCAATTCCGGAATCTTGCCACGCCCGAACAAGACGAGCACGATGACCAGAACGATCAGCCAATGCCACACACTGAAAGAACCCATTAGTCCAACTCCAATTCGTATTTCGTACCCGATGTAAGCTCTTTGCCGGGCTTTTTCAAACACCAAAATCGCATGATGCAGTAGTAATCACGCCGTCGTTAGAGGCAGTGAGACAATATTTGCGCCACCGGGCTTTCTGGCGGTCAGTTGCTGCCCGTTTCGGCGGCATATCTAACTTTCGTCGCCGCCACTCGGGCTGAGAAGTCCGAGTTCCTCCAGATCGAGCTGGGTGATCGGATCCTCTTCGTCCGAAAGGTCGTCCGCGATGCCGGGCATGGGTATATGCAGGCCCGGCGGAATTCTCCCGCTCAGCAGACCGGCCCCCTTCAATTCCTCGAGCCCCGGAAGATCACGTAGTTCCTCAAGGCCGAAATGGTCGAGGAAATCAGTGGTGGTGCCAAGCGTCACCGGACGGCCCGGCGAACGCCGCCTGCCGCGGAAGCGCACCCAGCCCGCCTCCATCAGCACGTCGAGCGTACCCTTGGAGGTCTGGACGCCGCAGATCTCTTCGATCTCGGCGCGCGTGACCGGCTGGTGGTAGGCAATGATCGCCAGCACTTCGAGCGCTGCGCGCGAAAGCTTGCGGACCTCGTTGTCATCCTTGCGGATGACGAAGGAGAGATCGGCGGCCGTGCGGAACGCCCAGCGATCAGCCGTGCGGATCAGGTTGACGCCTCTCGTCGCATACTGCTCGGAGAGCCGGTTCATGAGCGCGCCGATATCGGTACCCTTCGGTAACCGATCGGCCAGAAAGCTTTCAGGCACCGGCTCGGCGGAGGCAAAGATCAGAGCTTCTGCAATGCGCTCGGCCTCGAGATCGGAGAAGACCTCCTCTCCTGCCCCTCAATATCATGATCATCCGGACCGACCATGTCAGCCTCGTCGACAACGGAGGTCATTCGCCGGCTCCGGGCTGAGACGCCTCGTAAGGCACGCGGCCGGAGCCGGCGCGCAAATAGATCGGCTCGAAGACGCCGTCCTGACGGATTTCCAGCTTGCCTTCACGCACCAGTTCCAGCGAGGCGGCAAAGGCGCTCGCGGTCGCTGTCACCCGGTCTTCCGGCGGCAGATAGGGCAGAAGATAAGTCTGTAACGCCGTCCAGTCGGCGATCTCGCCAAGCATCCGGGTCAGGAGTTCGCGCGCATCGACCAGCGACCAGACCTTGCGCTTTTCGATGGTCACCTGGGTAATTGCCGTCCGCTGCCTCAGGTTGGCATAGGCTGAAAGGAGATCGTAAAGGCTCGCGTCATAGGCAGACTGGACACGATGCGGGATATGTTCCGGCGCTCCGCGGGCAAAGATATCCCGGCCAAGCCGGTTGCGATTGACGAGCTGGCTCGCCGCCTCGCGCATCGCCTCAAGGCGACGCAGACGGAAGGCAAGCGTGGCTGCCATCTCCTCACCGGTCGGCCCGTCATCGCCCTTGACCTGCTGTGGAATGAGCAGCCGGGATTTCAGGTAGGCGAGCCAGGCGGCCATGACGAGATAATCGGCCGCCAGTTCGATGCGCACGCGCCGCGCGCTTTCCACGAATTGCAGATATTGCTCGGCAAGCGCCAGCACGGAAATCCGCGACAGATCGACTTTCTGGCTGCGGGCGAGATGGAGAAGCAGGTCGAGAGGGCCTTCAAAGCCGGCGACGTCGATGACAAGTGACGGATCGTCGGCAGAACGCTCGCTCACGTCCTGCCAGAGCTTGTCCATCGGAATGGCGCCCTGCCCCGAATTCACCGCCACTCCTGTTTTCCCCTTTTGTCTGTCAGGCGACCGCCACCATCTGATGCAACTCGGCGCGCAGCGCTTCCTCGTTCGCATCGTCGGGCTTTCGGAAGCCGCCTTCGACCGCCTCGGCGCGCTTCAGGCTCCTGCCGGACAGCGCCACCACTTCTTTACCACTGCCTTCATTTCGTCCATGAGGCCGTTGCAATGCAAGACAATATCGCAGCCTCCCCCATGATTCTGCGCGGCACGCTCGCCGATCGTGCCCTTCAGCGCGTTCATTGAGCTGTCGTCGGAGATCAGCAGGCCGTCGAAGCCGATATGGCCGCGAATGACTTCCTCGATGACGACAGGAGAAATCGTCGCCGGATCACGCTCGTCATAGGCGGTGAAGACGATATGGGCGCTCATCGCCATCAGCTCGTCCTTCATCGTCACGAAGGGCAGGAAGTCGTGGGCTTCCAGCTCGGCACGCGATGCGCTCACCACCGGCAGCTCGTGATGGGAATCGGCCATGCCGCGACCGTGGCCCGGCATATGCTTCATGACAGGCAGCATGCCGCCTGCCTTCAGGCCTTCTGCCGCCGCCTTGCCCATGGCAGAGACTATCTTCGGATCGAAGCCATAGGCGCGGTCGCCAATGACATTGCTCGCACCTTCGATCGGGACGTCGAGCACCGGCAGGCAATCCACCGTCACGCCAAGCTTCAGCAGATCGAAAGCATGGAGCCGCGACATCAGCCAGGCGGCCCGCAGCCCCTTCTCCTCGTCCTGACGGTACAGTTCGCCAAGGGCAGCAGCCGATGGGTAGCGCTCGATCATCGGCGGACGGATGCGCTGCACCCTGCCGCCTTCCTGGTCGATAAAGACAGGTGCGTCCGGCCGACCGACAGCATCGCGCATGGACGCGACGAGCTCTGTGATCTGGGGCAGCTCGACGCAGTTGCGGGCGAACAGAATGAAGCCCCAGGGCCTTTCGTCGCGATAAAGCGAAATTTCGTCCGGTGTCAGTTGCGCGCCGCTGGCGCCCAGAACCATTGCCTTCGATACACTCATGTCACATTGCCCGATGGGAAGGAGATCAACGAAAAACGGGCGCCGCGCGCCCCGTTTCGATTATTCAGGAGTAGCGATCAGCGTGCCACGAGGCAGCTGCCGCCGGCAGACCGGTAGCGTTCGCAGAGTGCGACCGCCTCGGCTCTATTGGCGCCGGCCGGGATGCGGACGCGGTAGAACGTACCCTTGCCGGCAATCTCGGCAGCCTTGATGTCGACGCCACGTCCACCGATCACGCTGCCAAACTTATTCGACAGGTTCTGGTAGGACTTCTGCGCATCCGCCTGCGACGGCAGCGAGGCGATCTGGATGACATAACCACCAGCAGCGGCGGCAGGTGCTGCGGCCGTAGCCTGGGCTGCCGGAGTTGCTGGCGCCGGGCGAACATTGCCCTGGTCGCTGACGGAGGCCACGACCGTGGTCGGCTGCTGCTGCGGACGGGTTGCCGGAACCGGCGCACGAACGTTGGAGGCAGCCGTCGGCGCGGCGATCTGTTCGATCGCGGACGGCTCGGTGCTGACCGGCTGAACGGTTGCAACGGGATCAGCGGCGGGTGCCGAGACCGGCGTGGCAGCGGCCGGGGTCGACGGTGCGGCCGTCGGGAAGGCAGCAGCAGTCTGCTGCGGCGCAACCGGGCTGTCGCCACGCGCCGGAGCAGCCGCCACCTTCTCGATGTTTGCGACCGGAGCCGGAGCTTCCACTTCCTGTTCGACGAGAGTGCCGTCGGCGCGAACGATCATCGTCTTGACCTTGCGCGGCATGACGGTGACGGCCTGCTGATCAGCGGACTGAGATGCATCAGCCTGTTCCTGCGGCAGCAGACGCGGATCTTCCGTATCGGCGACATCCGTCATCTGCATGTCGTTTTCGCCTTCCAGCGGAAGGTTGTCCGGCATCAGCGTCTTCTGAACGACATCGACCGGCTCCTCGCTGCTGGAGATCAACTGCTCCTGGCGCGGTGTTTGCGACGCCGAACCGGCGACACGGTCGTAAACGGCCTTGTCCTGGTTCGGAACGGTCTTGCCGCCCGGGTTGGCCGGAGCGACCTTGACCGGGTCGGTATCGGCCGCAATCACAACCGGTTCGCCATTGCCAGCACCCGGACCGGAGGTGCCAAGCCAGGCATAGGCGCCAGCACCGCAGACAGCAAGAATGCCGACAGCGGCGAGCGGCGCGATCCAGCGACGAACAGAGCGACCGCCCTCTTCGCCATCGAGATCCTGGACATAATTGCCCTGATCGGCATAGCGCTCGTCATTGGCCTGAAGCGGTGTCGCGAGGCTGCGGCGGAAATCTTCTTCCAGCGCGCGCTCGAAATCGTCGAGATCGGAATAAATCGACTGACCCGAGGCAGCAGCAGTGGCAGCCGGCTGGGCCGGTGCTGCGACAGGCTGAGCCGGCGTGTTGTCGCCGCGCATCGATGCTGCCGCTTCCGGGGCTTCCAGAAGCGAAGCCAGTTCCGCGTCGATATCAAGATCGAAATCGTTGCGGTAAAGCGGCGGCTCTTCCGCTTCAATGACCGGCAGTGCCGGAACGTCGAGTTCCGCGATGGCCTCTACATGCTCTTCCGAGATCGGCAATCAGCGCCGGATCGAAAGCGAGATCATCATCCTGTGCACCCTTGGCATCGGCCATAACAGCTGCAGGTGCGTGCTGAACCGGCTGCGCCGCGGCAAC
Organism: Terrirhizobium terrae; assembly: GCF_030323265.1. Taxonomy (GTDB): domain Bacteria; phylum Pseudomonadota; class Alphaproteobacteria; order Rhizobiales; family Rhizobiaceae; genus Neorhizobium. The sequence continues at coordinate 3,357,562 of NZ_CP104992.1, read as the reverse complement.
GACCGGTGCTGCCATGATAGGCGCGGCTGCAACAGGCGTTGCAGTCATGGCCGGAGCAGAGAGGACCGGCGATACGCTCGGTGCAACCGACGGAGCGGCAGCAGAAACCCGCGGCGCGGTAGGCGCCTGCGTCATGATGGGCGCCTGAGCAACGACGGGGGCTGAGCAATAATAGGTGCCTTGACCGGCTCTACGATCTTCTTGTTTTCCTCGCCGACCATATCGGCAAGGTCGAGTTCGAGATCATCGAGCGCCAGTTCGAATTCGACATCCGCAAACGGATCGATATCGTCATCCAGCGAAGGCGCAGCGGCCTTCGGCACATCAGCCACGCCCGGCTCATTGCGGACTACCGGTGCGGAGGCAACAGCCGGCGCTTCGATGTGAGACGCCTTGGAATAGCGGTCGACGTCATAGAGCAGTTCGTCCAATGCGGAGAACTGACCGACACCAGCCTTGGGCTCGGCAACGGGCTTTGCGGCAACCGGTTCAGCCGGGCCTGCCAGCGGAATTTCCATTGCAGGAACGGTAACCGGAGCCACCGGCGTGGAAACCGGCTGCGTCGCGGCGGCCACGATCGGAGCGGCAGCGGCGGGCGCCGTGAAGCTCCAGTTCTGGAAGGGCTGCTCTTCGAGCTTAGGCGCGGAGGCGGCCGGGGCTGGCGCCGGAATTGGAGCCGGAACTTCGACCTTCGGCGTAACCGGGCGATCCGAGACAACACCTGCACCCGACCGGAAATTGGCGATCGGCATGCGGAAGCTCGGCGTGAAGCTCTCCTTGCGGCGAACATCCGGCACCGGCTGGGCAACCGGCGCGGCGACGATCGAGGTCTCAAGTTCCTCGGCCAGATCGAAGTTTTCGTACGCTACCGGCGCGGGCTGCGAAACCGCTACGTCCGGGGCGTAAGAAACATCTTCAGCGACCTCGGAAACGACAGGTTCGACGGCCGCGCTAACCGGCAGTTCGACTTCAGGCTCGACTTGAGCGAAATCCATCGGCGAGACGAAATCAAATCCGTCATCCTCTGCCTGCTCCTGGTGACGCGCTTGCGCGACAGGCTCGGAAAAGGCCTGCGACACAGCCTGCACCGCACCTGCATGCCAAGGCTCGGCTGGAGCAAGTGGCTCGCTGTTGAATGGAACGTCGGCATGATCGTCGAATGCAGGGGCCGCCTCCATTTGACGCTGCTCGAATACCGGCTCGACGTGATCGCGCTCGTAAGCGGCGACAGGCGCAGCAGGCTCGGCCACACCGACATCGTCGACCGGATCAAGGCGCGGAGCGTCGTAACGCTCGAATTCGCGCAGAAGCTCGTCTTCGAGATTGAAAACTGGATCTCGCCGCTCGGCTGCTACCGATGCCGCCGGCACGGAGAGCGGGTCGGGCTTTGCCACCACTCGCTCCTCATAACCGACAATACGTGCAAGTTCCGCCAACGGGTCACCGTCAGCAAAGAAATCCGGTACGTCGTTCCGGCTACGCGCAAGGTTGTTATCCGCCATTGCCTCGTCCACTCACCTACATTGCTACGCTCTGCCAGAGCAATATGGGGAAATGTTGGCGTAATTTACCGCATTTCTTCCGGTGCAGCAGTGCCTGCAATAGCGAGGCCAGACCTCAAAACACAAGCGACAGCACGCACCAGCCCAAGTCTGGCAATGCTCAATTCTCGGTTTTTATCGTTAACAAAGCGTAATTCCGGTTGTTCTTTACCTTTATTCCAATGCGCATGGAAGGAACTTGCGAGGTCATACAGATAAAATACAACGCGATGCGGCTCCTGGGAGAGCGCTGCGCTTTCGATCAAACGCGGATATTCGGCAAGCTTCGCGACAAGCTGAAGCTCGTTCAGAATCAGTGATTTGGCCGACAGTCGAGGCAAGATCGAGCAGAATCGAGGTCGAGATCCGGGAAAGCGTCCTTCGCCTGGCGGAAGACGGACATGCAGCGGGCGTGAGCATACTGCACGTAAAACACCGGGTTATCCTTCGACTGCTCGGTAACCTTGGCAAAATCGAAGTCTAGCGGCTCGGAATTCTTGCGGTAGAGCATCATGAAGCGAACCGAATCACTTCCGACTTCGTCTACCACTTCGCGCAGGGTGACGAAATCGCCGGAACGCTTCGACATCTTCACCGGCTCGCCGTCGCGATAGAGCTTCACGAGCTGGCACAGCAGAACCGTAAGCTTCGCCTTGCCGTCGGACACGGCGCGCGCGACGGCCTCGAGGCGCTTCACATAGCCACCATGGTCGGCACCGAGCACATAGATCATCTCGTCGAAGCCGCGGTCATACTTCTCCTTGAAGTAGGCGACGTCAGCGGCAAAGTAGGTATAGCTGCCGTCCGACTTGATCAGCGGACGGTCGATATCGTCACCGACTTCGGTCGAGCGGAACAGCGTCTGGTCGCGGTCTTCCCAGTCTTCCGGCAACTGGCCCTTCGGCGGCGGCAGCTTGCCCTTGTAGACATGGCCCTTGAAGGTCAGATCATTGATCGCGGCGCGGATCTGCTTGGCGCCGTCGGCATGCAGCGTGCGTTCGGAGAAGAACACGTCGTGATGGACGTTGAGGGCATTCAGATCCTCCCGGATCATCACCATCATCGCTGCGACCGCTTGCTCCTTGACGATCGGCATCCAGTCTTCTTCCGGCATGTTGTGCAGGCGCGGACCGTATTCGTCCGCCAGTGCCTTGCCGACCGGCACGAGATAGTCGCCCGGATAGAGACCAGCCGGGATCTCGCCGATATTCTCGCCGAGCGCTTCGCGGTAACGCAGGAAGACGGAGCGTGCGAGCACATCGATCTGGCCGCCCGCATCGTTGATGTAATATTCCTTGGTGATGTCATAACCGGCAAAGGCCATGAGGTTGGCCAGAGCGTCGCCGACAACGGCGCCGCGGCAATGGCCGACGTGCATCGGGCCGGTCGGGTTGGCCGAGACATATTCGACATTGGCCTTCAGGCCGGCGCCGATCTTGGAGCGACCATAGTCAGTGCCTTCGGCGATCATCACGGCCAGGAGGCGCTGCCAGTAGCCGGTCGAGAGCCGGACATTGATAAAGCCCGGGCCGGCGACGGAGACTTCGCTGACATCGGGATCGTCGCGAAGGGCGGCCGAAATCAGGTCCGCCAGAGCGCGCGGATTGGTGCCGAGTGGCTTTGCCAGAACCATCGCCGCATTGGTCGCGACATCGCCATGGCTCTGGTCGCGTGGCGGCTCGACCGTCAATCGTCCGAAATCGATCTCACTGCGCTTTTCCTTGATGATATCAAGTGTTTCGAGCGCATTCTTAATTCTCTGATCGAAGTCGGCGAACAAATTCATGTCTTATCACCCGCGCGTTTCATCGCGCGAACCCTTGGAAAGCCGTTGATATTGGGTGGAGGCCCTAGCGCAAATCGGGAGTCTGGTCAAACAACTCGCCGTGGACGCGGACCGCATAGGTATCCGTCATTCCGGCAAGATAATCGGCCACATGCCGGGCACGCGCGCTCTCCTTCAACCCGGAAATGTGATTGACCCAGAAGTGGCTGCGCATCAGCGTCGGGTCTTCCATGTACTTCTGGAAAAGATCCGTGACGATCTGCGACGCACCGGCGCGAATTCGCATGATTTCGGGATGGCGGTAAATGCGTGAGAACAGCAGCTTCTTGATCAACCGGTCGGTCTCGGCCATTTCTGGCGAGAAGGTCGCGATCACCCGGCCGGCGGCCCGCACGTCGGCAGCGCTCTCCGGCTGCACGGCGGCGAGATTGGTCTGCGCCACGCCAATCACATCCTCGACCATATGGGTGATCTGCCGGCGCGTCACCTCGTAGGCGAAGCGGGTCGGATCGAGATCCGGATAGCGATCCCGCACCTCCTTCATCAGTCCCGCCAGAAACGGCACCTCCTCCAGCATGTCGAAGGTCAGAAGGCCGGAGCGCAGTCCGTCGTCGATGTCATGGGTGTTGTAGGCGATGTCGTCGGATATGGCGGCGACCTGCGCCTCCAAGCTGGCGAAGCTCGCCAGTTCCAGGTCATGCAGCTCGCAATAGTCGCGGATCGGCTGCGGCACCGGGCCATGTGTGCCCTCGCCCTTGTTATCCAACAGCGGGCCGTTGTGCTTGACCAGACCTTCGAGACTCTCCCAGGTGAGGTTCAGACCATCGAACTCGGCATAGCGGCGTTCCAGCTTGGTCACGACCCTCAGCGACTGGGCATTGTGGTCGAAACCGCCATAGGGCTTCATCACCTCGTCCAGTGCGTCCTCGCCCGTGTGACCGAAGGGCGTATGGCCGAAGTCGTGGACCAGCGCCACGCCTTCCGCCAGATCCTCGTCGAGCTTCAGCGCGCGCGCCAAGGCGCGGGCGATCTGAGCTACCTCGATCGTGTGGGTCAGACGCGTGCGGTAGTGATCGCCGTCCGGGCTGATGAAGACCTGGGTCTTGTGCTTCAGGCGACGAAACGCCGTGGTGTGGACGATACGGTCGCGGTCGCGCTGGAATTCCGAGCGGGTCAGGCTCGTCTGTTCGGGAAACATTCGGCCGCGGGAAGCCCAGGGATCGGATGCATAGACTGCCCGCTCGCCACCGCCAAAACCCAGCACTCTGGTATCGATTGTCATGCCTTCACCTGTACTTCGTCCCTGCTCGCCCATTGACGCGCCATTCACGTCTTCATACCTATAGTGAAACCGTGCGCAAAGCCGGTGACAAACGAATTGGAATCTTCGAGTTCTCCGGGCGCCGCCCGAAACTCACCGGGCCTTGAACCCGGCAGGAGACGAAAGACATGACTGAAAACGTAACCCTCTCGGATGCCGCGGCCAAGCGCATCTCCCAGATCGTCGCGGCCGATGCCGGCAAGCAGGCGCTTCGCGTCTCCGTCGAAGGCGGCGGCTGTTCCGGCTTTTCCTACAAGTTCGACCTTGCAGAAGCCCCGGCGGATGACGATGTCGTCATTTCCAACGGTGACGCCAAGGTGCTGATCGACAGCATGTCGCTGATCTATATGGCGGGTTCCGAGATCGACTTCGTCGACAACCTTCTCGGCCAGTCCTTCCAGATCAAGAACCCGAACGCGGTTGCCAGCTGCGGCTGCGGCACCAGCTTCTCCGTCTGACGCCAATCGACGATCTTTCCCTTTCCTCTCGCGCGCTATCGGCTAAAAGAGACCGATAGACTGCGAGGGTGAAGGCATGAAGATCGCGACCTGGAACATCAATGGCGTCAAGGCACGCATCGACAACCTGCGCCAGTGGCTGACCGATCTCGTCGCCAGACATTGTCTGCCTGCAGGAAATCAAATCCGTCGACGAAGGTTTTCCGCGCCTCGAGATCGAAGCCCTTGGCTACCACGTCGAAACCCACGGCCAGAAGGGTTTCAACGGCGTGGCGATCCTGTCCAAGACCAAGCCCGACGAGGTCATGCGCGGCCTGCCCGGCGGCGAAGGGCCCGACGGTACGGTGGACGAGCAGTCCCGCTATATCGAATGCGTCTTCTCGGTACCGGGCGGCGCGATCCGCGTTGCCTCTATCTATCTGCCAAACGGCAACCCTGCCGACGATCCGGTCAAATATCCCTACAAGCTTGCCTGGATGGAGCGCCTGCGCCGCCACGCACAGGCCTGCCTCGAGCTGGAAGAGCCGCTGATTCTCGCCGGCGACTACAATGTGATTCCCGAACCGCATGACTGCTTCGATCCGGCCGTCTGGGCAACCGATGCGCTCTTCCTGCCGCAGACGCGTGCGGCCTTCCGACGGCTCGAAAACCTCGGTCTCGTCGATGCCGTTCGCGCCACGACCGACGCGACCCGGCTCTATTCCTTCTGGGATTACCAGGCCGGCGCCTGGCAGAAAAACAACGGCATCCGCATCGACCACCTGCTTCTCTCGCCGGAAGCGGCGGATCGCCTGAAGGCGACCTCGATCGAAAAGCATGTGCGCGCCTGGGAAAAGCCGTCCGACCACGTTCCGGTCATCGGCATCTTCGATTTCGCCGCCTGATCGGCACCGTCAGACGTGCTGCAGCACGTTGATCATCCTGCCGTAGGGATCGCGCAGGAAAAACCGCCGCACGCCCCAAGGCTCGTCGGTGGGCCCATATTCGATCGCATAGCTCTGCGCCTTCGCCCGCGTCAGAACATCTTCGAGATTGTCGACTTCGATGGATATGTCGGCGAAAGGCGCGCCGGAACCGGCGTGCTGCGCGATGCTGATCTGCGGTGTGGTGGTCGCATCGCCGGCAAAGGTCGCGATCCAGCCGTGATCCATGGCGAGTTCGAGGTCGAAGAGATCACTGTAAAGGCTTTCGCCCGAGCCGGATCATCGCCTTGGATATTGGGAACGATACGTCGAACCGCCATCGTTCCCTCGCCGTCAGTCGTCCGTATCGACCAGCTGATGCGACATGGCGACGGCGCTGCGTCGCTCCTGTTCGCTGGCCATGGAGAAGGCCTGCTCCTGAAGCTGCTCCATCCAGCCGCAATCCTTGGCGACGCAGCGATCGAGCGCCGCGGTCAGGAAGGCGAGGCCGCGCTGCGTCTGGCCTTCCTGAAACAGGATGTTGCCGAACACAGCCATGGCGCCGGGATGGCCGCTCTTGCGGGCCTGGTTCAGCCACTTCTTGGCCTGCTGGATGTTGGCGCCACCGCCCTCGCCCGACAGCATCATCTTGGCGAGTTGGTATTGCGCTTCCGGAACGCCGAAGGTGGAAGCTACCTGGAAATAAAGCTGACGGGCCTGGTAGAGATCAGCCTTCACCGGACTACCGGCAATCCCGTGGCTGTAATAGCTTGCCAGCGACAGCAGCGCGTTGACGAAGAAGCCAGTGTCCTCCGATCCCGGCTCGACGCCTTGAGCTGCAATCTCATTATAAATCTTGAAGGCTTCGTAGTCGTCCTTGGCCACGCCGTCGCCATAGGCATACATGTTGGCGAGCGCCCAACGGGACCCGGTATGGCCCTTTTCGGCAGCGTAACGATAGGCTTCGACAGCGTCTTCCTTCTGGCCGTTCTTGTAGGCCTTGAAGCCGAACTTGAAGAGATCGAAGGGGCCCGATTCCTCGACACACCGGCCTTGATGTCAAAGGCCAGTGCCGATCCGGCGCAAAGCATCGCCAGCGACATTCCAAGAAGCAATACTCTCATGGATCCAGTGCCAGACTTCCGCATGGTTCAGTTTCTTTCAACCCGTGACGTGGCCAATCGGCCAGCGATCAGGGCATGGTTTTTGGCCTCGCGGTAAGAAGATCCGAACCAGTCGATCCGGACATCCTGCCTCCCTTTAGGCTGAAGAAACTGTAAACGCCATTTTCGGCAAGACTAGGACCCGCCAACAAAGCTTGGCCGACAGCGGAAAATGGATGGGAAATCCATCGCCCGGCGACACTAACGCCCCGTTTATCTTCAACAAACCCGCCCATGTTACTCCAACATGCACGTCCCGCCCCCGCTGGCCGCGCTTTCTATTTCCAGTATCGCTGCGCTCTGTTTGTGGCGGGATGTGGACAAAATCCCCGCTCGCCCGGCGCCCGAGCACCGTCACAGAAAAGTGTTGCCAAATCGTCACAAAATCGAGAGCCGGCAGCACACGCGAAAAGGCCCGGCGGAAACCGGGCCTTTCGTATCGAAGAATGTCGTCAGAACTTGACCCTGAGAGAGGTCGAGACGGCTGCGACGAGATCGTTGTCGTAGCTGAAGGTTGCCTCGTCGCCGATCGTCTGGCCATCGACCACCATCGACTTGGAGTCACCGCTCGTCATGAAGCCTAAGACACCGGCAAGACGGATCTCGACATTCTTGGTCGGTGCGTAGGCAACACCGGTGGTAAACAGCCATGTGTCGGACTGGGCACCGTAATCCTGTGAAGTGCCGCGATCCCAGGTGACGCTGACGGCACCGCTCCACTGATCATTGAACTTGTGGCCGATACCGCCGGTCACCGTCCAGCCATCACGATAACCGAGGTCGAGCGACGTGATCTGCGTGCCGGAATTGAAGAAGGGATTGTCTGGATCTGGCTCCAATCCGTCCACTTGACCGAACCGAAGGCGAGCCAATCCTGCGCGATACCGGACTGCACCTTTAGTTCAAGCGCATCCGGCATAGCCGTCGAACCGTAAACCGGAATGATACGTCCACCAAGCGGGTTTAAGGCGCTCGGCACCTGGGTCAGGTCGACGGTACCGGACACGTCGTCGAGCTTCACTTCGCTATAGTAGACAAAGCTTGCACGGAACGCATATTCCGGAATTTCGTAGGCAACGCCTGCACGCCAGCCCCAGCCGTCGCCTTCAAGATCAAGACGACCGGTACCATTCAGCCCCGATGCAGCAATCAGTTCCGGCGCTATCAGCAGGCGCTCCTTGAAGCCGTCCATCTGGAGGTAGTTGCCGCCACCGATCATCCGCAACTGGCCCGGACCAACATCAAACTTGTAGGAACAGGTCAGCGCATAGTTGTCGCTGTTGATCTTGGTTTCGATGTTCTGGTAGGCCCCAGCCCAATTCGCGCCCGGCTTCGAATGAGCACCATAGGGTTGTGAGTAGTCGAACATGCAGTCCAACCCTTCATAACCGGCTTTGGCGCCGATTCGGGGCGACCAGTAGTTCTCGGTGTCATCAGCCGACGACTTGTATCCGAGGAAGTTCAACGAGGCCGGAGTCGTGCCGCTCGTGTCCTGAACATTCTTCAGCTTGCGCTGAGGCATGACGAAGGTTGCAGTCAGAATCCACCGCAAAGCGCGACGTATCGAACAGAAGGTCGATATTATAGCCGCCTCTCTCAATCCCTCCCGCGAATGCCGGTGCGTGAAGAACTCCGACGGCCGCCACCGCAAGAATTCCGCGCGACATGTACTTTACCATTTTCTCTCCCACTCCCGGTAAGTTACCGGCGCCACTTTAGATGGTTCACTCTAAACAACAACTTTCGGCTGTCGGGGCGATTGCACTGCACAATCGCCAAAAACTTACGTAAACCCATGAGCCAAGGGGACAGAATCGGCCGACATGAGATGAAATTACCTTCATCTCATGTCGATCGGATAGGGCTGTAGAATTTTGTATTGTAGGAATTGTCGGCTGTGGCAATGTGGCCACATTGCGTCTTTCTAATATTGTGCAGATGCACAATGGACAATCATTGCCTGCATTGCGGATAAAAAATGCCGCACCCGTCACCGGATGCGGCATATCGATTTTCGGGCTGATTTGATCAGCCAGCTTCGGCGATTCGCACCAGCGCGGTCTTGAGGTTTGCCTGCTGGATTTCCAGCTCGGCGTAACGCTCCCTGTCGGCCGCAACCACATCCGGATCGGCATTGGCGATGAACTTCTCGTTGGAGAGCTTCTTGTTCAAGCGCTCCATCTCCTGCTCCGTCTTGACGACCGCCTTCTCGATACGGGCCTTCTCGGCCACGAGATCGATCAGGTTGCCGAGTGGCAGGCAGGCAGTCGCCTCGCCGACGACGATCTGGGCCGCCCCTTCGGCGCGACATCCGCCGGCTCGATGCTCTCGACGCGCGCAAGACGACGGATGGCCGCGTCGTGCTGGCGCATGCGGAATGCCGTCACCTCATTGGCGCCAACGACGATCAGCGGCGCCGTCGCCGATGGGGGAACGTTCATTTCCGAACGGGCCGAACGCAGGCCCGAGACGATGTCGATCAACCAGTTGATCTCGTCCGCCGCACCGTCGTCGGCAAAGTCGGAGACCGGCCAGTCGGCATGGGCAAGCAGACCATCTCGCGTCGCGGTATGCTCCCACAGTTCTTCCGTCATGAACGGCATGAATGGATGCAGCAGCGCGTAGGTCTTTTCCATGACATAGGCCATGCAAGCCTGGGCTTCCGCCTTCGCTTGTTCGTCCTCACCCATGAAGACCGGCTTCAGAAGCTCGACATACCAGTCACAAACCTGGTTCCAGACGAAGCGATAGAGGCCGCCCGCCGCTTCGTTGAAGCGCTGCGTCTCGATCGCCGTTGTGACTTCCGCAGTCGTTCGCGACAATTCGGTCAAGATCCAACGGTTGACGGTCAGCTTTGCGTCTTCCGGCTTGAAGCCTTCGTCACGCTTCACGCCGTTCATTTCGCCGAAGCGGGTCGCGTTCCACAGCTTGGTGCCGAAGTTGCGGTAGCCGGCGATGCGGGCTGGATCGAGCTTCACGTCCCTGCCCTGCGCCGCCATGATAGCAAGCGTGAAGCGCAGCGCGTCGGCGCCGTATTCGTCGATCAGTTCCAGCGGATCGATGACGTTGCCCTTGGACTTCGACATCTTCTGGCCGTTCTTGTCGCGAACGAGCGCATGAACATAAATCGTATGGAACGGCTCGACCGGATTGCCTTCCGCATCCTTCATGAAATGCATGCCCATCATCATCATACGGGCAACCCAGAAGAAGATGATGTCGAAGCCGGTGACGAGAACACTGGTCGGATAGTAGCGCGCCAGTTCCGGCGTCTTGTCCGGCCAGCCGAGGGTCGAGAACGGCCAGAGTGCGGACGAGAACCAGGTATCGAGAACGTCTTCGTCACGGGTCAGGATTTCGCCCGGCTGGAAATTCTCAAGCTTTTCCTGAACCCAGGCCTTCCACGGGCCCTCATGGGCCAGATAGTGCTGGACGGCGGCATCAAGCGCTTCTTCCTCGCTCTTCTCGACGAAGCACTGGCCATCCGGGCCGTACCAGGCCGGGATCTGATGCCCCCACCAGAGCTGGCGCGAAATGCACCATGGCTCGATGTTTTCCATCCATTCGAAATAGGTTTTTTCCCAGTTCTTCGGCACGAAATTGGTGCGGCCTTCGCGAACGGAGGCGATCGCCGGCTCGGCCAGCGTTTTCGCGTCGGCGAACCACTGGTCGGTCAGCATAGGCTCGATGACGACGCCAGAGCGGTCGCCGAACGGCTGCATGATCTTCTTCTTCTCGACATAGGGAATGTCGTTGCCTTCGGCATCCTTGACGGTAACGGCAAGGCCCTCGGCATTGATCGCCTCGATGATCTTGGCACGGGCAACCATGCGGTCGAGACCGCGATATTCTTCCGGAACGAGGTTGATCTCGTCGACATCGCTTTCGCTCGGCAGTTCGCCGGACTTTGCGATTTCGAGAGCGCGCGCGGCGTAGAAGGCATAAGCCTCGCCGTCGTCGCGCATCGACGCCGTCGTGTCCATCAGGCGATAGAGCGGGATCCTGTTGCGCTTTGCGACCTGGTAGTCGTTGAAGTCATGTGCGCCGGTGATCTTGACCGCGCCCGAACCGAAATCCGGCTCCGGATATTCATCGGTGATGATCGGGATCAGGCGACGGTGCTCCTCGGTCCGACCGGAATTTCACAGAGCTTTCCGATAATTGGCGCATAACGCTCATCGGACGGATGAACTGCGACCGCGCCATCACCCAGCATCGTCTCCGGGCGCGTGGTGGCGATCGAGATATAGTCGCGCTCTTCCTGCAGGACGATATTGCCGTCCGCATCCTTCTCGACATAGGTATAGGTCTCACCGCCGGCCAGCGGGTACTTGAAGTGCCACATATGGCCGTCGACTTCCTTGCTCTCGACTTCGAGATCGGAAATCGCCGTTTCGAACTTCGGGTCCCAGTTGACCAGTCGCTTGCCGCGATAGATCAGGCCTTCCTTGTAGAGCGTGACGAAGACTTCGAGAACGGCCTTTGAAAGCCCCTCGTCCATCGTAAACCGCTCGCGCGACCAGTCGCAGGAAGCGCCGAGGCGTTTCAGCTGGTTGAAGATCAGGCCGCCGGATTCGGCCTTCCACTCCCAGACCTTGTCGACGAAAGCCTCGCGGCCCATGGCGCGACGGCCGGGAAGCTGGCGCTCCATCAACTGGCGCTCGACGACCATCTGGGTGGCGATGCCGGCATGGTCCATGCCCGGCTGCCACAGCACATCCTTGCCGCGCATGCGCTCGAAGCGGACCATGATGTCCTGCAGCGTGTTGTTGAGCGCGTGGCCCATATGCAGCGAGCCGGTAACGTTCGGCGGCGGGATGACGATGGTGAAGGTTTCCGCACCCGGCTTGGCATTGGCGCCGGCGCGGAAGGCGTCCGCCTCGTCCCAGGCTTTGGCGATCTTCGGTTCGACGGCGGCGGAATCGTAGGTCTTCTCGAGCATTTCCTGACCCGTTTTTCTTTATGAATGAGATGGTGGGTTGTTAAAGAGATGGGGTAGACGGAGTCAATAAAAAAGCCGCCCCGTTGCCGGAGCGGCCATATCGAATGACGCCTGCTGCCGGCTTAGCGGCGCGGGCCCCTGGCCACGCGCTCGATTTCCTCGCGCACGAGACGTTCCACCAGCGTCGGCAGATTGTCGTCCAGCCATTCCTGCAGCATCGGACGCAGCATGTCCTGCGCCATCTCCTCGACCGAGCGACGCTCCAGGCCATCGAAGACGTCGGCCAACTCACCAAAAGATTTGGCAACCTGCGCACCGGCAGCTTCCGACAGGAGACCGGCAATGCCCGCCAACGGCGCTTCCGCCGGAGCGGCCATCTGCACCGGCAGGCGCGATACATCCTGCTGGCCTTCTTCGCGAAGTTCAGGCGCAGCAAGTTCGGGCGCAGGGAAGTGCGGAGCGACCGGCTCTGCCTGGACAGGCTCAGCGGCGACCGGACGAACCTCCTCATCCAGTGCTGCCGCTCGCGGCGCCTCGGCCGGAGAACTGTTCAGCGCCTCGTCGGATGCCTTGACTGCCGGCTCATCAAGCGCCGGGCGCAGTTCGGGCATAGCCAAAGGCGCCGGATCGGCGGAAACTTCCGGTGTGATCGAACGCAATGGCGGGAATGGCGAGACGACGGATGCCGGCGCGGAAACAGGCTCTGGAGCGCGGGCGACCGGTTCTTCCGCACGCGGTCCGGCTGCGCGATGGGCCTCCTGCTGGCGAACTGAAGCGGCGCGGACGCGCGCTGCGACGTCGGCCAGCGAAAGCGACCGTTCCGCAGCGGGTGCCGCGACCATATCAGGTGCAGCAGCGGCCTGCGACGGCATCGGCATGCCCGCATCATTGGCGACCTGTTCGGGATCGAAGCTGATGTCTTCGATCTCGTCGATTTCGTCTTCAGCGTAGGCTTCAGGCATCGACTGCAGACCGGCAGCGTCCGTTGCCGGATCGTTGCTTTCGATGATCCGACGGATCGAGGCCAGGATCTCCTCCATGGAGGGTTCACGCGCTACATTTGGCTGAGCCATTTCATCCTCGCAATTGCCGAGTATTTCCGACTCCCTACAACCGGGTCTTTCGTCGTAGTGTAAGTGCTTGACCGCAAGACACAATGAGAGGCCGCGATCCAATCGGCGCGATACACAGATTTTGCTTCGCCGTGAGTCTCGACCGCAACAGACAGAATCAAAAAGGGCCGGCGGGCCCCTTCGCAATTGTCGCTGTGGCAATCGTATCAGAATACGAATTCCTTCACCTTCCGGAAGCCGGGCAGCGGCTTGACGGACAGGTTGAAGCGGGAATTTTCCGAGATTGCACCGCGCTCGCGCAGAAGCAACTTGGCCTGTGCGGCATTGCCGTAACCGACCACGGCGACCAGACGCCCGCCTTCGGCAAGCTGATCGAGAAGCCCTGCCGGAATCTCTTCCACGGCACCGTTGACGAAGATGAGGTCATAGGGCGCGCCAGCCGCATTGCCCTTTTCCAGGTCGCCGGTGACGACCTTGACGTTCGGACAGTCGGCGAGGTTCTGGCTTGCTGCATCGGCCAGTGCCGCATCGCTTTCCAGCGCGACGACCGAGCCTGCGATGCGCGAGAGAACTGCCGCGACGTAACCGGTGCCGGTGCCGACTTCCAGAACGCTGTCATTCTTGGTGATGGCTGCCATCTGCAAGAGCTTGGCAAGCGGCGAGGCCTCCATCAGGAAGCGGCTGGGCGCAAGTTCGATATCGGTGTCGATGTAAGCGAGCGCCTTTGCCTTCTCCGGAACGAATTTCTCGCGCGGCACGGTCAGGAAGGCCTGCAGAACGGAATGCGACGTTACGTCAGTGGTCCGGATCTGGTTGTCCACCATCTTAATCCGGGCTGCCTCGAAATCTATCATGGGTCTGCGCCTCAAATCCTGCGTGCTCAACGGGTCACCTGCCCGTCTTACTGGCGAGCGCCGGTGGTTTCAAGCGGGCGTTGGCAGCCAATGGAAAAAACACGCAGTCACTGCTGCTTCTGCAGCGTAGATATCCGCAAACGCCGCCCCCTCACGAATGGGTGCGCGGCGGCTCCTTGAACTTCTGAGCGGCCAGATAGTCCTGCCCGTAGGATGAACGCAGGCTGCCGCTCGTCTCCACCTGAGCCTGGCGCATTAGCGCAGCGGCAAAGAGGCCGTCGGGATAAGTCCCCGTACCTTCCGTATCCAGGGCAGCCGGGCGAAGCGCATTGACGAATTTGATAAGCACGGGTCCGATCCTCCATTCACGGCATTGCGGTGTCATGAATCGCGCAAGGCGCCATTCGGTTCCAAGCTGCGTCGAATAAGTTAAAAATTAACCATAACAATCGGACGACGCTTGGACATGCATGCGATTTTTTCGTGACAAAGGGCGTCGCCAATAAAAATCGGGCGAGAGCGGATCAAGGTGCTTGCGCGACAATTCGATTCGTTCTAAACGCCCCGACACACCCCTAAGGTTTGCGTCTCGCAAGCCCGACTACACGGATGGCCTCGTGGCGGAGTGGTGACGCAGAGGACTGCAAATCCTTGTACCCCGGTTCAATTCCGGGCGAGGCCTCCAAACTCCCCAAAGCATTCGAATTCAAAACACGCCTCCCGCCACACGGAGGACCTTCAGGTCTACTTATGGGCTTGAAGATCATGCTCCACATTTAGACGCCCTTTTTGGCCACCACTTTCTTGCAAAAACCTCCTGCGTCGGTGGCTCAGTCGTCCGGCAAGCGGCAGTTCGCCATCGGGCGCCTTGACGCGACATAACAAGGCATAGCGATCAACCAAGCTATTTCGCCTGACGGCCATGATGATCGCTGGCGCCATCGACGCACCCAGCCAGCGTCAACTTGCTGACATTACCAGGAACCAATTCGAAACAGCTTCGTTATGTGCGCCGCAAATGAAGGTGTATTTGAATGAGTGAAAGACTTGCATCCGAACTGACCCACTGGTCTGAGCCAGTTCGCGTCCGCATTGGCTACGGCTTCCCCGAGACGATCAAGGGACCAAAAGATGCGCTCGAATATCTGACATGGCGCTGGCCTGTGCGCGAAGGACAGCATTACGCAAGAGCCCTTAGAGAATGTGCTGCCTCTCTGCAGCGTCAGATCCCTATAGAAAAAGTGCGCGAGACCTTTGTCCTCGCCAGCATCGAGGCAAGAATGCTTGGCTGAGCGCCCGCCGATGCTTGTCGCTCACCAACATTTCTCTGCCTCTGGCCTCCATGCCTGGCCTCAAGGTCCGGCACATTGCGCGACAGCTTCGCCAAGCATTCTCTTTATCCCCCCTGATATCGGCCAAAGACCAATGAAACGACCCGCCGCGGGTGAAGCCGACAGCGCGGCGGTCGAGCTAAAATTTTGCATTCCGGATCAATAGTGCTATTGTTTCAATCGTAACGGGTGGGGGAGACACCCTTTACGGGACATGCGGTAGGAGGAGACCGGCATGCACTATCTTGAGTTCTTTACCACCATAAATCCGTTCGTACTTGCCGCTCTGGCATTCGTCGCCGGTTGCGGCCTTTATGATCGCTGGATGCATTCCCGCGAAAAATGATGTCAAATGCCATGCCGCAGGCCGGCAAGCATCGACTTGACCGGCGGCGGCTTTGCTTGACGCTCTGATACTGCTATCCAATGCCGCATGATCTACGGCATGGGAGTATGGTATTGCACGGCACAGCGGACTTTCAGGACACCAATGCGTCGCTCAGCGAAACTCTTCGCGATCTGATCCGCGGCATTCGCGGCCCCAAGATAACATTGCGCGAACTCATGGAGCAGATCGGCGAACAGGGGCTGTTGCTCGTCTGTGCCATCGCCTCCCTGCCCTTCCTGATCCCCGTCTCCATTCCCGGTGTCAGCACGGTCTTCGGTGCGGCCATCATTCTGGTCAGCATCGCAATCACGCTCAATCGCATGCCGTGGCTGCCGAAAAAGATTCTCGACCGTGAGATGGATGCGGAAAAGCTCCGCCCTGCGCTTGAAAAAGGCGCCAATGTCGTCTCGCGGCTTGACCGCTTTCTCAAGCCACGGATGGAAGCCTTCACCACCGGCGCGGCTGTCAACCGGCTGAACGGAATGGCGATCACTCTGGCCGGCGTGCTACTGATGTTCCCGCTCGGCCTTATTCCGTTCTCCAACACGCTGCCCGGCGTCGCGATCCTGCTTCTGTCGGCAGGCATGCTGCAGCGCGACGGGCTTATCGTGCTTGCAGGCCACGTCTTCAACGTGATCACGATCGTCTATTTCGCAGTTCTCGCCTATCTCGCCTTCAAGGGCGGCCAGGGCCTCGCGACCTTCTTCAGCAACTGACGGCTTCGGAAACCAGCACGCTTCGCGTCTTCATCGATAAAGCCCGGCCCTGCGGCCGGGACGAGGATTTCCACAATCCCGGAAAGATCATGGGGCTGCAACGGCCCAAGATCCAGCAGCGCTCCGTATCCAACCTCATTATTGCAGGTCCAATCTCAGCTGGATGCCCTTCGGAATCCTGGGCTTGCGGAGTGCTGCGATCTGCACCCGCTCATAGACTTCCCGTCTTTGCTTTTCGTGGCGCTCACGCATGGCGCGGGACGCTGCCACCAGAGCCAGGGCACGCTTTGCGACTTCATCGGCACGATTCATTGGCACCTCCATCTTTGTTCTCTTTTTGTTCCACACAAGAACAAAGGTGTCAAGCGCCGGAGTAGCGGATTGATAGAAGCAGAAAAACATAGCTGTTCATCGACAGCGATGTGTCATGCCAATGTCAAAGAGATGAGAGAGATGAATATTCAGGAGAAACACCTGTTTTCAGATATCTCGATGAAAACAGGTGTACTCTTGAAACTGGCTCCCCGGGCCGGATTCGAACCGGCGACCTGTCGATTAACAGTCGAATGCTCTACCGCTGAGCTACCAGGGAACACCGCGCCGCGGCGTGTGCGGCGGGTAATACAAATGCTTTTCCGATTTGCCAAGCGGTTTTTCAAAAAAATCCAATTTGCTTGCTTAATTCACAATTGATCCCCATTTCGCGCCCTGAAAAATAACAGGAATTAGGTTGGGCCCTATGGCTGAAACACAGCAAACGCGGCGGTTTGGCATTGATCCGAGAAGTGGAAAACTGGCGCTCGGCAGTTTCCACGTCCCGATGCCGCGTTCGCGCGCCGGCCGCATCGGCATCGGTTCCGCCCTTATGGTGGGCGGCACACTGGGCTTTTTGCCGATCCTCGGTTTCTGGATGCTGCCCCTTGGCTTTGTCGTGTTGTCGAATGACATTCCCTATGTGCGCCGTCGCCGCCGGCGGCTGGCCGTCTGGTGGGCGCGCCGGCGACGCAATCGTTAGGGCAAATGCCTGACTCGCCGATTAGCCGCCCGATCCGTTGGACGGATTGGCACCTTCCGGCAGCGAGTTGGGATCGATCACGCGACCGCCTCCGGTATCAGGCGCAGGCTCCACCATGTCCGGATCGCCGGTCTGCGGCGCCTTCAAGACACCATTGCAGTCGTCGAGCTTCTTCGAGAGATCGCCGGATTTGTCTCCGCCCTGCTGCCCGCCCTCTTGAGGCCGACAGCGCTCCTGTGGGGAAGACGGGTTCGCGTCCTGCTGCTGAGCGCCGGCCGGCAGCGCTGCGACCAACATCAGAAACAGGCCGGCACCGAAAAATTGAACTCTCATTCTGGTCTCCTGTCTTCATGCATATTCAGACACAACAGGAGGCCAAAGCGCAGGTTCCATCATCAAGACCATAAGCGAAGCGTCCCCGCGCGAGCGTAGTTTCAATTGCGACCATCGCGCGCAGGGCCATCGGCGAATTTTTCTGGCGCGACGGGAACTGCGCGTGTAAGCTCGCAGTTAGGCAAGGCTGGACAATGGGAGGATAGTTCATGCCGCATGCAAGTTGGCAGAAGCCGGTTCACGTCGTATTCGCAAATCTCGGAACAGAGATCATCAACAACCCGTCCGAGGCCCTGGGGCTTCTCACGGATCGGTGGCCGGATTTGCGCGGTCCGCAATTCGTTCGCGCAAGAAGTGCATGCCGTGCAGCTCTAGACGGGCGCAGAACGGCGGAAGAAGCGAGGCTGCAATTCGAGCAGGCCGTCAGCGAAGCGCAAATGCACGTCAATTGAAAGCCGCGCGCCGTTACTGACGACGGCGCGCGCATCCGGCAGTCTCATCTGTCCGCGGTAATTAAGGCGGGGCGCTGTTTTCACACGCCCAGTATATCAGCAACAATCCGGAATGTCGGGCCACTCAGTGCGATCGGGGCAAGCAGCACCGAGAAGCAGAGGCACGGACTATCCTTGGTCGCGACTGGCCGATGAACGATTGTTTCGTCTGCCACCGACACATCGCCTTGGGCGAAGGCGCCCCGATGATCCTCGAATGCTCCCTGAAGCACGAGCGTGAGTTCCAGTCCCCCGTGGCGGTGGTGCGGCAGCGCCCGGCCGGGACGGGCCCAGAGAAGGCTAGCCTCCATGCCGGATGACCTTTCGATCACGTGCTGCCGCAAACCGGGCAACTTCATCTTCCAGGAAAGGTCATCCAATTTCTGTCCCGCATAAGCACGCAGGAAACGGGGCATCTGCGTATCGTCTTCACCAGCCATAAGCGACGGCACGTCGATCCGGGGATGAGAAGCGAAGATCTTTTTCAACCGCTCGTCACGCGAGGACAGCGCGAGCGGCACAGTCGCATCGAGCGCGTCGCCTGCAAGGCTATCGAGGCTGTTGGCAAGACGGCCGGAAGACGGCTGCATCTCCAGATGAGAGCCCACGAGGATATGCGCCGGCTCCGGCAGGCAGCCAGCGACATAGTGTGCAATCAACAGATCGAGCCGTTCTAGGTTTAGCAACATGTCTGCCGATAAATCTAAGTCGCGGCGCCATCGTCGTAAAGATGCTAGATTTGAGGGGCGGCAGGCATATTTTGTCGCAGGCTGTCCGCCGTCTCCCGCACCGGATCCGAACCATCCGACACCACGGACGAGCTTACGGCCATCACCTTCGCAACGGTGCCTGCCCATTGAGAAAAAGATGATTTCGCCCCTGCCCCGGCGAAAGGAAACACATTTCTTGCCACCGGGCGCTTGTCCATCCAAGACACGGAGCTTAAATCAGCGACAAACAGGGCGCACATCATATGACATCCTCCGCATCCGTCATCGACATCATCGGCAACACCCTCTCATTCGTCTCAGGGACGCATCGGACAAGACCGGCTGCGAAATCCTCGGCAAGGCGGAGTTCCTCAACCCGGGACAGTCGGTGAAGGACCGTGCGGCTCTCTTCATAATCCGGGATGCCGAACGCAAGGGCCTGCTGAGACCGGGTGGCGTAATTGTCGAGGGTACCGCCGGCAACACCGGCATCGGCCTGACGCTGGTCGCCAAGGCGCTCGGCTACCGCACCGTCATCGTCATTCCCGAGACCCAGAGCCAGGAAAAGAAGGACGCGCTGAGGCTTGCTGGCGCCGAACTCGTCGAGGTTCCGGCCGTTCCTTACAAGAACCCGAACAATTACGTGAAGGTTTCGGGTCGTCTCGCCGAACAAATGGCGAAGACCGAACCGGCCGGCGCCATCTGGGCGAACCAGTTCGACAATGTCGCGAACCGCCAGGCGCATATCGAAACGACCGCGCCGGAAATCTGGGAGCAGACGGCAGGCAAGGTCGACGGTTTCATCTGCTCGGTCGGCTCGGGCGGCACGCTGGTCGGCGTCGCCATGGGTCTCAAGGCCAAGAACCCCGACATCAAGATCGGCATTGCCGATCCCGATGGCGCGGCGCTCTATGAATATTACGCCCATGGCGAGCTGAAGTCGGAAGGCAATTCGATCACCGAAGGCATCGGCCAGGGCCGCATCACGGCCAATCTGGAAGGTTTCACGCCGGACTACTCCTACCGGGTGCCGGATGCCGAAGCGCTGCCGATCATCTTCGATCTCGTCGAACATGAGGGCCTGTGCCTCGGCGGCTCTTCCGGCATCAATATCGCCGGCGCGATCCGGCTCGCCAAGGATCTCGGCCCGGGGCATACGATCGTCACGGTGCTCTGCGACTACGGCAACCGCTATCAGTCGAAGCTCTTCAATCCCGATTTCCTGAAGTCGAAGGGCCTGCCGGTTCCGCAATGGCTGACGCAGAAGCGCCAGATCCCGGTTCCCTTCGAAACGGTCTGAACCGAGCGAGCATCCAATGTCTTCCCAATTGCTTTTCCGCGATGACTTTTATCTTGCCTCGACCCCGGCGGTTGTGACGGCAATCCATGAAGATGGCGGCCTTGAGTTCGACCGCACCTGCTTCTACGCGACATCCGGCGGGCAGCCGGGCGATACCGGCTTCATTGAGCGCACTGACGGCAGCCGCGTCATGCTCGGCCAGGCGCGCCATGGTGCGACGAAAGATATCGTCATCCATGTTCCGCTCGAAGGCCAGCCCCAGCTCGTGGTCGGCGAGCAGGTGACGCTGCAGATCGACTGGCCGCGCCGCTTCAACTTGATGCGCATGCACACCGCCTGCCACCTGCTCTCCGTCGTCTGCCCCTACCCCGTCACCGGCGCGGCCGTTGGCGAGGAAGATGCGCGGATCGATTTCGACGTGACCGAGCCGATGGACAAGGACGAGGTCACGGCAAGACTGATGGAACTCGTGACTGCCGACCATCCGGTCTATGTCCAGTGGATCACCGACGAGGAACTCGCGGCCAATCCCGGCATCGTCAAATCGAAGAACGTGCGGCCGCCGATTGGGCTCGGCCGCGTCAGCCTCGTCTGCATCGGCGAAAGCTCAAGCATCGACAGCCAGCCCTGCGGCGGCACCCATGTCGCCCGCACCTCGGAAATCGGTGCGATCTACATCGCCAAGATCGAAAAGAAGGGCAAGGAGAACCGCCGTTTCCGCATAAGATTCGGTGAGCCTGCAGAAGCCTGAACTCGGAACTGAAACAAGGCGGCCCAACACCTCGGGCTAGGGGAGATATGACATGAGCGAAACAAGCCGTTTCGTGGTTTCGTCCGACTGGCTGGAGAGCGAGCTCGGCGCTCCCGACCTCAAGATTGTCGATGCATCCTTCTATCTCCCGGTGCAGAACCGTAACGCCGATGCGGAATATTCCGCAGGCCACATCCCGGGCGCCGTCCGCTTCGACCACGACAAGGTCGCCGACCATTCGACCGGTCTGCCGCATATGGTGCCTTCGGCGGAAATCTTCGCCGAAGCCGTCGGCAAGCTCGGCATCAAGCACACCGATCGCATCGTCATTTACGACGGCCCAGGCATTTTCTCCGCACCGCGCGGCTGGTGGCTGTTCCGCACCATGGGCGCGCAGAATGTCTTCGTTCTCGATGGCGGCCTCGATGGCTGGAAGGCCGAAGGACGCGCGCTGGAGACGGACAGCCCCTCGCCCACGCCGGTAATCTTCGATGCCAGGGTTCGGGTCGACAAGATCATCGACCTGCAGACCATGCTCGGCATCATCAGCGATGGTTCGGCCCAGATCGCCGACGCGCGCTCCGCAGGCCGCTTTGCCGGCACCGAGCCGGAACCGCGGGCCGGCATGCGCTCCGGCCATATGCCGGGCGCACGCAGCCTGCCGTCGGGCACATTCTCCTCCAACGGCAAGCTTCGCACGCTTCCGGAACTTCGCCAGGCGATCGAGGATGCCGGCATCGATTTCGGCCAGCCGGTCGTCACCAGTTGCGGATCGGGCATCACCGCTGCCATCATCACCCTGGCGCTGGAATCCCTCGGTCACGAGGATAATGCGCTTTACGACGGGTCATGGACCGAATGGGGTGCCCGCGAGGATACGCCCATCGTCACCGGCCCGGCCGACCAGCGCTAGGATCATAGATGGCGAAGAAGACTGTTCCGCTCAAAGTCCATGTCACCGAACTCGAAATGACGGCGCCGCCGCGCGCCAGCCTGCCGGTGCCCGTCAACGTCCAGACCGCGATCATGCGTGCGCCGGAAATCCCGCTGCATTTCTATCGCTATCTCTACCGCCAGATCGGCAAGCGCTGGCAATGGTACGAGCGGCTGCGGCTCAATAATGACGAGCTGACGGCGGTCATCCATGATGCGGCGGTTTCGATCTGCGTGCTCTATGTCGATGGCGCACCGGCCGGTTTCTTCGAACTGGCGAAGAAGGAAGACGACGTCGTCGAGCTTTCCTATTTCGGCCTGTTCGAGCGGGCGATGGGGCTCGGCATCGGCAAATGGTTTCTGCTGCAGGCGCTTTACGCCGCCTGGCAGGACAATCCTTCGAAGGTGACGGTCACCACCAACAATCTGGACCATCCGCGCGCCATCCAGCTCTACCAGATGATGGGCTTTTCCCCCGTTAGCATGAGCGAGGGCGAGATCCTGCCGATGACCGATGCCCAGATCCTGGCCGCGCTGGAAAGCTGAGCCAGCGCTTTCGGGTATCACGTTCATTTTCCTGGGGATTGTGACGGTTTGAGTTGCCGATGGCAGGGGTACGTCATATCCCTGTCACAATGAACACAAGCATCTGGCGCCGTGCCGCCACCTCCCTTCTCTCCCTTTCGCTGATCCTGCTCGCCGCCTGCTATCCGCTGGCGCTCGTCCTGCCGTCTTGGTGGAGCTACGAAAACCAGCCGATCGAGAATGCCCAGGTTATCCTGATCGGGATCGGCTTTGCCGCCTCGCTTCTGTTTTTCCGCCAAGGAAACGATCCGGGCCGCTGGTTCGGCTTGGCCGCAGCACCCGTCCTGCTCGTGCTGATCGGCCGCGAGCTAAGCTGGGGTGCGGTCTTCTTCGACCCGACCAGCATCGGCGATCACGGCCCGCTCTTTGCCTCGCGCTATCTCTGGTACAAGCCCGCCGTCGCTCCGGCGGTCGCGGCCCTCATCCTGTCGACGATCGCGATCATCGTCGTCAAACGCCTCACCTTCGTCGGGATCGACCTGTTGAAGCAGCGGCGGATACCGCTCTTCTCCATGCTGTTCACCGCGATCGGCATGCTGATCTCGACAGCCTCGGAAGGCCACCTGCCGCTGGTGCCGATGGGTGACTGGATGGACGGCCATGTCGCGCAGCTTGTCGAGGAGCTGTCGGAACTCTGCGCCTATCTCGCGATGATCGCCGGGCTGTTCTTCATCTTCTCCGATCTTTCCGCGCAGGAATCGGGTGGCGGCCAGCGGTGACAGGCGGCATCACATGGCTTTCCCACGCAAGGAGGTTGCCATGTCGCCCATCCACTACACCGCCATGCCGAGCGCAGATGCCGAACATTTCTGGAATGGCGGCACCGATGCCTATGACCGGGCGCCCGAACTGAAGACGTCGGACGGCCCGGGCCATCCCTGCCGCCATTGCCTTGAAAATATCGATGCAGGCGATGCGCTTCTCGTGCTCGCCTATCGCCCTTTCCCGTCGCTGCAGCCCTATGCGGAAACCGGCCCGATATTTCTGCACGCCGAGCGATGCCAGCGCTACGCCTGCGAAGAGACCCTGCCCCCGATCCTGTCCAGCCCGGACTATATCGTTCGCGGCTACGGCCATGATGATCGGATCGTCTATGGCAGCGGTGCCGTGACGCCGACGGGCGATATCACTTCACGGGCAGACAGCCTGCTTTCCCGCAACGACATCGCTTATGTTCATGTGCGCTCGGCGCGCAACAATTGCTACCAGTGCCGCATCGAGCGGGCTGAAGACCTGACAGGCGCTTGAACCCAGCCGCCCAATAGACAAGGCGCGCGATGTGCGAAACATCGCGCGCCTTTCAGCATCAGGCTTTGATCTGGCATCCATCAGTTCTGGATGCCGCCATCCTGCTTGCCGTCGCGGTCCAGATCATCCGCCATCTGCAGCAGCAGCTTGACAAAATCGCCGGCCTTCCTCTCGTCTGAGGCAAGCTTGGCCGCGATCACTTCGCGCAGGTTCAGCAAAGCGGCATCGACACTGCGCGGCAGGTCCGGTCCACGTTCCCTGTGCTTGTGTTCGCTGCGTTCCTGCCGCTGCTTGATACGCTCGGCAAGCTCGGAAAGCCTGTCGAGGATGGTGGCGGCAAAGCTGCGGTTCTCTTCCAGGTGGGCGCGGCCCTCGTCGGTGATGGCATAGCGCTTCTTGTTCCCGTCCGCCTCGGAGACCACGTAACCGGCCTCCTCGAGATACGTCAGCGTCGGATAGATAACGCCGGGGCTCGGCGCATAAAACCCGTAGGTCATGTCCTCGATATGCTTGATGATCTCGTAGCCATGGCGCGGTTCCTTCTCGATCAGCGCCAGAACCAGCAGGCGCAGGTCGCCCTGCATCAGGAAACGGCCGATGCGGCCATCACCATCGTCACCGAAACCGCGGCCACCGCCGGGTCCACTACGTCCACCGCGCCCCGGACCGCCGAAACCCTGGCCGAACGGACCACCACGCATGGCGAAGATTTCATCGAAAGGCCTGCGGCCTTCACGCTCGCCGCATCCATGGCGGCCGTCGAACTTGTGTCCAAACATTTTTCGTCTCCTAGAACTATCTTTCGATATATCTAAAGATAGTCTCAATTCGCCCACACGCAAGCTTTTCGATATATCTAAATCATATCGAATTGATTTCTCAGACAGAAAAACGCCGGACGCGGCTGCATCCGGCGTTATCGAGATACTGAAGCGGTCAATCAGGCGACGTTCAGCAGGCCCTCCGGCGCGAAGGCTTCGTAACCGAGCGCCTCGGCCACCGGCTGGCTGGTGACGCGTCCCCTGTGAACATTCAGGCCGTTGCGCAGGTGCCGATCCTCGGCGATCGCCCTCAGGCCGCGATCGGCAAGCGCCAGGCCATGCTGGAGCGTGGCATTGTTCAGCGCATGGGCGGAGGTTACCGGAACCGCACCCGGCATGTTGGCGACGCAGTAGTGGACGATACCGTCGACCACATAGGTCGGATCGGAATGGGTCGTCGCATGGGATGTCTCGAAGCAGCCGCCCTGATCGATTGCGACATCGACCATGACAGCGCCCTGCTTCATGCCCGACAGCATTTCCCGGCTGACCAGCTTCGGCGCAGCGGCACCGGGGATGAGCACCGCACCAATCACCAGATCGGCGGAAAACACCTCTTCCTCCAGAGCGTCGATGGTCGAATAGCGGGTATGGACGCGGCCGCCGAAAAGATCGTCCAGCTGACGCAGGCGTGGCAGCGAGCGGTCGATGATTGAGACATCGGCCCCGAGGCCAGCGGCCATGCGGGCGGCATGCAGGCCCACCACCCCGCCGCCGATCACCGCCACCTTGGCCGGCAGCACGCCGGGCACACCGCCGAGCAGGATACCGCGACCGCCATTGGCCTTTTGCAGCGCCGTCGCACCTGCCTGGATCGCGAGACGACCGGCGACTTCCGACATCGGTGCGAGAAGCGGCAGCCCGCCACGTTCATCGGTGACGGTCTCGTACGCGACAGCTGTCACGCCGGAGGCGAGCAGCCCCTTGGTCTGTTCGGGATCGGGAGCGAGGTGAAGATAGGTGTAGAGAATCTGGCCCTCGCGCAGCTGCACCCATTCGCCCGGCTGCGGTTCCTTGACCTTCACCACCATGTCGGACTTTTCAAAGATCTCGCTGGCCGAACCGACGATCCTTGCACCGGCGGCCTGATAGGCCGCATCATCCGCACCAATACCCGCACCGGCCTTGGTCTCGATCAGCACGTCATGGCCGTGGGCGACGTATTCGCGCACCGCGCCCGGCGTCAGGCCGACGCGATATTCATGATTCTTGATTTCCTTCGGACACCCGACACGCATGCGGTCTCTCCTCCCGTTGTGCGATTTTATCGTTGGAACTCCCGCGAGAAGAACAACAGAAAAGTGACGACACGTCCTTGCAAAGACGAATTGCCGGAAACACATTTTTCGGAGATTATTGCAGCAGAGCGTCAGATATTCGAAGGATCTCCGAATGAGCAGCCTTGATGCCATCGATCATGCCATCATGCGTGTTCTGCAGGATCAAGGCCGCATTTCCAATGCCGAGCTGGCGCAGAAGGTCGGCCTGTCACCATCAGCCTGTTCGCGCCGCCTCGACATCCTGGAAAAGACCGGCACGATCAGCGGCTATCATGCCCGCCTTTCCAATGCGGCGCTCGACTACAAGATGATGGTGATCGTCCATATCTCGCTATCGGGCCAGTTCGCCAAGACGCTGACGGAATTCGAGGCGGCGGTGAAGCTCTGCCCCAATGTTCTGGTCTGTTACCTGATGTCGGGCGAATACGACTATATCCTGCGCGTCGCCGCCAAGGATCTGGCCGATTACGAACGCATCCATCGTGACTGGCTGTCTGCCCTGCCCCATGTGGTGAAGATCAATTCCAGCTTTTCGCTGCGCGAGGTCGTCGACCGGCCAAATGTCGGCCTTTGACGTCCGCATCGTTACAATTTTATGCGGCCAGCTAAACGCGCTTCAATGTCTGTCTGTTAGGAATGTGGCACAAGAACAAGGATCGCTTCTCATGCCGGCCAATAATCTCAAGATGAAGACCCGTTCGGCGCCACGCCGGAAGACACGCATTTTCGGTACGGTGAAATATTACAGTCAATCCGCCAAGGGGCGTGTCGTTGACCTTTCCGAAAGTGGGCTTGCGCTCGATCTCGGCAGCCCCTTCAATGCTGCGGCCGGCAGCCCGGTCCGTATCGAAAGCGACGAGCTCGGCGTGCTTGAAGGCACAGTGAAATGGTATCACAGCGGCCGCCTCGGGATCGCGTTTCGGCCGAACACCAATGCGGCAGCGCAGGTGGCTTCCTATTTCCGTTTCTTCCACCAGGACATCAAGCCGGTCCTGACACGCTGAGACCGATGATGTCTCCCCTGTCATTTAGGTGATGCATGCCCGTGCGAATGGGCCTAGTGTCGCGTTCATTCATGACAAAGAGGGAGATATCATGCCGTCCTCCAATCCATCCCTGACGATCTCGCGCCGCACCGTGCTCGGCGGCCTTGCCGCCTCTTCGGCTCTGGTGATGCTGCATCCGTTCGCGGCCCGCGCCCAGGCAAATCAGGCGCATCTCAGGATCATGGAAACGACGGATATCCACGTTCACGTCTTCCCCTACGATTATTACGCCGACAAGCCGAACGACACGCTCGGTCTTTCCCGCACGGCCTCGATCGTCGATGCGATCCGCGCCGAGGCCGGCAACTCGATGCTGGTCGACAATGGCGACTTCCTGCAGGGCAATCCGCTCGGCGACTATATCGCCTATGAGCGCGGCATGAAGGAAGGCGACAAACACCCGGTCATTACCGCCATGAACGTGCTCGGCTATGATGTCGGCACGCTCGGAAACCATGAGTTCAACTACGGCCTGGACTTCATGTTCAAGGTCCTCGGCGGCTCCGGCTTCCTTACGTTTGTGCCAACCTTACCAAAGGCATACTGGCATCCGATGCCAAACAGGATGAGCTTTTCTTCAAGCCCTATGTGATTCTTGAAAAGCAGATCCGCGACGGCTCAGGTGCGACAAGCCCGATCAAGGTCGGCTTCATCGGCTTCGTGCCGCCGCAGATCATGGTCTGGGACGCCAAGAACCTAGAGGGCAAGGCGCAGACCCGCGATATCGTCGATGCCGCCAAGGCCTGGGTTCCCGTGATGAAGGAGGAGGGGCGGACATCGTCATCGCGCTCTCCCATTCCGGCATCGACGGCTCCGGCCAGAGCGAGCGGATGGAAAACGCCTCTCTCTACCTCGCCGGCATCGAGGGTATCGACGCCGTGTTCACCGGCCACCAGCATCTCGTCTTCCCCGGCCCGAAGGATTTCGACGGCATTGCCGGCGCCGATGCCAAGAAGGGCAAGCTGATGGGCAAGCCCGCCGTCATGGCGGGCTTCTGGGGCTCCCATATGGGCCTGATCGACCTGCTTCTGGAAAAGGACGGCAACAGCTGGAAGATCGTCGATTCCACCTCGGAAGCGCGGCCGATCTACCATCGCGACGAGAACCGCAAGGTAGTTGCCGACGTCAAGGACAAGCCGGAAGTGCTGGCAGCCGTCAAGGCGGAGCACGAAGCTACCCTCGCCTATGTCCGCCGCCCGGTCGGCAAGACGTCGGCGCCGCTCTATTCCTATTTCGCCCTCGTCGCTGACGATCCGTCCGTCCAGATCGTCTCGAACGCACAGACCTGGTACATCAAGGACATGCTGAAGGACGGCGAGTACAAGGACTATCCGGTCCTGTCCGCCGCCGCCCCTTCAAGGCCGGCGGCCGCGGCGGCGCCGAATATTACACCGACGTGCCGACAGGCGACATCGCCATCAAGAACGTCGCCGATCTCTATCTCTACCCGAACACCGTCCAGGCCGTGCTGATCAACGGCGCGCAGGTGAAGAACTGGCTGGAAATGTCGGCCGGCATGTTCAACCATATAGAGGCCGGCGCCAAGGATGCGGCACTGCTCAACGACGGCTTCCCGTCCTACAATTACGACGTCATCGACGGCGTCACCTATCAGATCGACCTGTCGCAGCCGGCGCGCTTCGACAAGGACGGCAAGCTCGTCAATCCGGATTCGAACCGCATAACCGACTTGAAGTTCGACGGAAAAGCGATTGATCCTGAACAGAAATTCGTCGTCGCAACCAACAACTACCGCGCCGGTGGCGGCGGCAAGTTCCCGGACATTGCCGGCGACAAGGTGATCTTCGTGGCGCCCGACACCAACCGCGACGTCATCGTCCGCTACATCGTCGACCAGGGCACGATCAACCCGTCCGCCGACGACAACTGGTCGTTCAAGCCTCTGCCCGGCACGACGGCAATCTTCGAGACCGGCCCCAAGGCCCGCACCTTCGCCGCCGAGATCAAGGGCGCCAAGATCGAGGATGCCGGCGACGGCGAAAACGGTTTTGCGAAGTTCCGGCTGGTGCTGTGACGCTTCAACCTTCCTCATCCCTGTGCTTGTCACAGGGATCCAGCCAGCCCAAGTCCTTGGGCTGGAAAGGGTCTCTCGTCGCGCAGACGCGCGGCGGCTGGATTCCTGTGACATACCGTGGGCGAAGCCCTAGGGCACAGGAATGAGGGTATGATTGCCGCGGATTCCAACAGATACCTCTAAGTACTCTCCATTCACTGGATGAAGCTCCCCATGCCCACACTCCCTTCCAGCAGGTAGACGTCTTCTCTTCGCAGCCGATGCGCGGCAATCCGCTCGCCGTCGTCATCGGCGCGGACGCGTTGAGCGATGCAGAAATGCAGGCCTTCGCCAACTGGACCAATCTCAGCGAGACGACCTTCCTGCTCAAGCCGACCGATCCCAAGGCGCATTACCGGGTACGGATCTTCACGCCGACCCAGGAGCTGCCCTTTGCAGGTCACCCGACGCTCGGCAGCGCCCATGTCTGGCTGAGCCAGGCGGCAGACGCACCGGATGGCGAGATCGTGCAGGAATGCGGCGCGGGCCTCGTCCGCATCCGGCGCGACGGCCGCCGCCTCGCCTTCGCAGCCCCGCCGCTGAAGCGCTCCGGACCGGTCGATCCCGCACTGGTCGATCAGATCGCCCGCGGCATCGGCCTGCCGGTATCGATGATCAAGGCATCCAACTGGTGCGAGAACGGGCCGGACTGGATCGGCGTCCTGCTGCCCTCACGCGCGGACGTGCTCGCGGTCAAGCCGGACTATGCCATCCTCGACGGCTTGCGCGTCGGCCTCGTCGGCCCCTTCGATCCCAGGCAGGATGGCGAGGACGCGCAGTTCGAAGTGCGCGCCTTCACCCGCAACGGCTACGAGGACCCGGTCACCGGCAGCCTCAATGCCGGCCTCGCTCAGTGGCTGATCGGTGCAGGCGTGGCACCTGAACACTATGTGGCGGCGCAGGGCACGGCACTCGGCCGCGCGGGCCGGGTGCATGTCGACAAGATTGGCGACGACGTCTGGGTCGGCGGCGACGTGGCGACATGCATTTCCGGCACGCTGACGCTTTGACCGATCCTCAGGCCGCTTTCGCCCTGCCGGAACCGATCCGCCTCAGAAGCAAAGACAGTTCCGGCGGCGGCTTGCGCTCGATGCGGCGATAGTCGCTTCCGTCCCGATTGCGCGTCACAAGACCAAGATCGAAGAGATCGCGACGCAACAGCGCCGGATCCTCGAAGCCATGCAGGACGTTAAGGAATTCGCTGATCTCGCGCTCCGAGAAAGTCCGCCCGCGTGGGATCTTCGACCAGAGAAACCACAGGCACAGTTCCTGCTGCGAACGCTTGCCCGGCCAGCGAGTGATGCGACCGTCGCTATCGAAGACGCGTAGCGTATGCTGCACCCGCCGCTCGTCGGCCTGCGGCTCAGGTTCGGCGGTAACATGGAGATTGTCGATCACCTCCGCCGAGGCGTTCGATGCGCGAAAATGCTGGTAGTTGCGAAAACCGGCAGCGCGACTCAGGAGATTGAGCATTTCCAGATGGCTTGGTTTGTGGTCGAGCCTGTCGATCTGGGAACGGAGGGATTTGGCGAAGGCCGACATATCGGAAACGGCCATCGGGAAGATGGTTCTGGGCATGGCTTATCCTTCAAGCGTGCCGGTCCGTCTGGAATGTCGCTGGTCACCGTCTTGTCGACCTCGGCACAGGATAAGTGCTGAACTCTTTTCAAATGCAGGTTTAGCTTCCCAAAAGGGACGGCGACGCCTCGGTGAACTGCTGACCGTGGCGCGGTTATAGCAGAGCCGGAAAAGAGGTCAATTAGCGCGGTTTGCATGCTATCGTCGAGCCAGGAGAGTGCCCTATTCGGCCGCCACCGAGAACCGTTGCCCGGCCTCACCCTTCAATACCTTCTGCAGGTCGTCCTTGTTCGGGCAGGTGGATAGCTTTGCCGCAAAACTGTCGATCAGCCACTGGCCCGCCGGTCCCGGAGGATTGGCCGCCTTGCGCAGTGCATAGAGCGGGTACTCGCCCTGCTCGTAAGCCTCGAGATCGAGCGACACCAGATCGCCGTTGCGGATGTCGTCGCGCACCAGCGAGACCGGCAGCCCGCCCCAGCCGAGCCCGCCCTTGATCAGATGGTGCTTGGTGGCGATGTCGCTGACCCGCCACGTCTTGTAGGAGAGAACATTGAAATTGCGCCCGGCAGTGATGCCGGATGCATCCGTCACCACAAGCTGCGTCTCGTCGCGCACGTCGGCAAGCGTCAGCGGGCGGCCGAGCTTGACCAGCGGATGGTCGGGTGCTGCGACCGGCGTCATGAAGGCATGACCGATCTTTTCGGCAACGAGCAGATCGTCTTGCTTCAAAAGCGCGCCGCCGATGCCGATGCTCGCCTGATCGCTCAGCACCAGATCCATGACCTTGCCGAGTTCGCCGACATTGAGGCTGAGCGAGACGCTCGGGAACAGCTCGCGGAATTTCCTGAGTTCGCTCACCAGCGCGTCGGCCGGCACCATGACGCTGATCGCCAGCGAGATCTCGGCCTCCAGCCCCTGCCGGATGCTTTTTGCGCGCGAGCGCAGCACCTGCAGGTCGGCCACAAGGCGGCGGGCGTCCACCAGCATCGCCCTGCCCGCATCGGTCAGTTTCGGCTGGCGCGCGCCGCTGCGCTCGAAGAGCGGCACTTCCAGCTGCGCCTCGAGATTGCTGATCGTGTAGCTGACCACCGACTGCGCGCGATTGAGTGCGCGCGCTGCTGCCGAAAAGCTTCCGGTATCGGCCACCGCGATGAAGACCTGCAACTGATCGAGGGTCGGATTGGCATCCATGTCAGCTATCCAAATGTTCGATAGAAACCTTCGATATTATCCCCGTTTTATCGATGACGGTCCACTCCTATTTGTCAGTGCAGACGAGTCCTCCAGTCTCGCTGACCAACAACAAGGTCTGACCGACCTCCAGAGTAATCAAGGAATTGGCACCATGTCTTCCATCCTTCTCGTGACATCCAGCCCGCGCGGCGATGAATCGCTCTCCACCAGGATCGCTAACGAATTCGTCGATAAGTTGAAGGCGCAGGATCCGAATGCAACCGTCGTCAGCCACGACCTCGGCAAGAACCCGATCCCGCATCTCGACACCGTGACGACCGCTGCAATCCGCAAGCCGGCCGAAGCCCGCAATCCGGAAGAAGCCGCAGCTGCCGCAATGTCCGACCAGCTGACTGCCGAACTGCTCGCAGCCGACACGGTCGTGCTCGCAACCGGCCTCATCAACTTCAACATCTATTCGACGCTGAAGAGCTGGATCGACAATGTCGCCCGCGCCGGCCAGACCTTCCGCTACACCGCCGAAGGCCCGCAGGGTCTTGCCACCGGCAAGAAGGTCTATGTCGTCCTGTCGGCTGCCGGTATCTATTCGGAAGGCCCGGCCATGGGGATGAACCACGCCGTTCCCTACCTGAAGACCGTTCTCGGCTTCATGGGCATGACCGATGTCGAAGTGATCTATGTCGAAGGCACAGCCTTCGGTCCGGAAGCACTGGAAAAGGCAATCGCCTCTGCGCAGGAACGCACCCAGCAGCTCGCTGCAGCCGCCTAAGCCACGGCGAGCCCTTTAGCCGTCAGCCTGCAAGGCGGTCGGCACCGAACTTTCCAAAGCGGCCGTGGACACTGTCCCGGCCGCTGTTCTTTGCGTGGTAGAGCCGCTCGTCGGCACGGCCCAGCAGAACATCCAGCGTCCTGCCGTCCTCCGGCCCTGTCGCAACGCCGATCGAGACCGTCAGGCCGCGGTCGTCGGGGCGCAATACCTTGAGCGTGATATCCTGGCGCAATTGCTCGGCACGCTCGATGGCATCCTCATGGCTCATGCCACACATCAGCAGCACAAATTCCTCGCCGCCGAAGCGCGAGAGATGATCGCCAGCCCGGGCACCGCTTCCCAGGCACTCCGCAAGCTCCTTCAGCACTGTGTCGCCGCGCTGGTGACCGAACTGGTCGTTGATCTGCTTGAAGTGGTCGGCATCGATGATCAGCATGCTGACCGCCCTGCCCTTGCCAAGACATTCCCGGATCAGTTCCGGCGCATCCGCCTCGAAGCGTCCGCGATTGAACACGCCCGTCAGGCTATCGACGCCTGCCTTGGCGAGCAGCGCCTGATAGCGTTCGCGGAACGTCAGGTCGTTGAAGATGTCGCGGATTTCTCGGGTGTGATTGAACCATTTGGTGCTCTGGTCAAGCTTCAGATAGGCCCCGAACAGAACCGAATAGATCAGGACGGCCAGCATCTTCGCATACCAGCCGCCGAAGAGCACGGAGAGCGGCGCGTCGAGGAGAATGTGCAGGACGGTGTAAAAGGCAACCTGGTCGAAGGTCAGCACGACCGCGCCGCTGATAGCGAAGCGCAGCACGATATTGCGCTCCATAAAACGGCCAAGCCGCTCGTAGAGAAGAATGATGCCGATCGAGATCCAGGTAGAGGATCGACGTGCCCCAGACCATGAGCCAGCCCATCTCGTCGAGAAAACCCATGTCGGCCGCGCGGCCGCCCGGCAGTGCCACCGCAGCATGAGCCTGCAGGATCTGCGCAAGACCGACCGTCAGAAGATTGCCGAGAAAAAGACCGTAGATCGGCTGACGAACCGTTGCCGCGTCTTCCTTGAGATACAGCAGCAGGATCATCATCAGCTTGCCGGCGAAGAAGACGGACGACCCCGGCGAGACCGTCCCGAACGGCAACTGGACATAGAAGACCGCCGCCAGATAGGTCTCCATGAAATGCATGACGCCGAGCGCAGCCAGAAACACCCCGAGCCCGAGGGATCGGCGGAAATGCAGGAAGGCCGTCATTACCGAGAAGTAGACGACGGCCTCGACAAAGAACAGGCACAGGTTGAGCCACGGCATGGGCAGTCTTTCCAGACCATAAAACTGCATTTTTCTAGCGCCGCCAGCGTTAAGTTTCAGTCAAACTGGCGCAGCATGGTTTATGAATTGAACTTCACCAGCCTCGGCACCCTGCGGGCAGCGAAACCCGCATCCCGCATTTCCGGCCGGCGCTTCGGCATGTCCTTCAGACGCATGGCGACGTTCGGCTCGATGACGCGAGCGACCTCCGCCATCGGTTTCGGTCGTCCAAGCAGGTAGCCCTGCAGCTCGTGGCATCCTGCCTCGGCCAGAAACCTCGCCTCCTCAAGCGTCTCCACACCTTCCGCCACGATCTTCATGCCGAGACCGACACCGAGATCGATGATCGTCCTGACGATCATGCGTGCCTTATCGTCAACGCTGAGATTGCTGACAAAGCTGCGATCGATCTTGATCGTGTCGAACGGATAGCGGCTGAGATAGCTGAGCGATGAGTAGCCCGTGCCGAAATCATCGAGGGCAATGGCAACGCCCATAGCCTTCAGTTCGTTGAGGATCTGCACCGCCCGATGATCATCGTCGATCAACACGTTCTCTGTTATCTCGAGCTCCAGCCGTCGCGGATCGGCACCGGACGCGCGCAGGATTTCGCGCAGGCCAGCGACGAAATCCGTATGGCGGAATTGCAACGGACTGACATTGACGCTGATATGCCCGTCGATCTGCTTCAATTGCCGACAGGCTTCCGCAAGCACCCATTCCCCCAGGCGGATGATCTTGCCCGATGCCTCCGCGACGGGAATGAAGTCCGACGGGCTGATTATGCCGCGCTCGGGATGGTTCCAGCGCAACAAGGCTTCATAGCCGACGATACTGACGTCCTCGACCTTTACCCGCGGCTGCAGATGCAGTTCGAGTTGCCCGTGATTCAGCGCCTGCTCGAGATCGGCCTCCAGCATCCGCCGCTTTTCGATCAGATCGTTCATGCCCGTGCGAAAGACCCGAAACGCGTTGCGACCGGAATTCTTTGCGTCTGACAGCGCGACATCCGCGCATCCGACAAGCGCATCGATCTCTCCCGCATGATCGGGAAAGAGCGCCCCGCCCATGCTGATGGTGACGCTGACCTCTTCACCGTCGCCGATAGCGATCGGTGTTGCCATGACGGACAGCATGCGATTTCCGAACGCTTCCAGTTCCCGCTCCGAAGACACGCCATCGAGGATGACGGCGAACTCGTCGCCGCCGAGGCGTGCCACGATGTGATCGGGACCGGCAGCGGCCAGCAACCTTTCCGCCACGCACTGGATCAGGGTATCGCCCGCCTGGTGGCCGTGGATATCGTTGATGTCCTTGAAGCGGTCGAGGTCGAGCTTGAATATCCCGCAGCAGCGCCCGGTCTCGCGTTCACCGATGACGCTCGTCAGATTCTCGGTGAAGAGCACCCTGCTCGGCAAGCCGGTGAGAGGATCGTGCTGCGCCAGATAACGGATGCGGTTCTCAGCCTGTTTGCGCTCTCTCAGATCGACAAAGCAGCCGACGCGCGCCTTCTCGCCGCGAAAGACGATGTCTCGGCCACGAGCGGCGACCGGTATCTGTTCTCCGCCCGCCACGCGGATGAAGATCTCGTGGCTGCGATCATCGTTGCGTGTGATGATCTCGGATACTTTGATCGCCCGTCCATCAACGAGAAACTCGAAGATCGATCGCCCAACGAGATCGGAGAGCGGACGCCCCACAAGTCTTGCCAGTTCCTCATTGCCGTCAAGCACGATGCCGTTGCGATGAATGAGAATTGCCTCGAACGTCGCACTGGCAAGAGCCGCCAGACGCTCCGTTTCGCCGCCGAAGATGCCATGCCGCTTGGCGAAAACCGCTCTGCGGATGAAATGGATGGCCAGGCCGGCCAGCAGCACAAGGGCGCCGCCAACACACATCCATGCGACGTCCGAATATGACGAACGCTGCGCATAACCTTCTGCAAGGGCGACATTCGGCAGAATAATGGCTGCCAGCAACCAACAGACAACGCGCCTGAAATAACGCCGCTGTAATTTCATCAATACAGACCGCTGTACAAAATTGACAAATGTCCAGCGACGCTAGCCTGAAAGACTTAAAATTGAGTGAGTATCGTAACTTAGACGATTTCGCCGATCATGCCGTGCGGGAAGGCACGCCATCGGAGAACAGCGAGGGGCCGTTCTGGTCGATGATCTGCTCCGCCTTCCGCACCGTAAAATTTACCGCGTCGTCCATCGACGAAAACATATCGGCGCGGACAAAAGTCCTGACCAGAACCTGCCCGCCGACTTCCTTCTCGATACGGCCGGCCAGCCGGAACTGGCTGCCTTCGGGGATCGGCGCCGGATAGATCAGGCAGTCACCATAAGAAACCGGCTCGGCCTGAGATGCAGCCTTGGCCGGCTGCCCCTTGCCCGAGAAAAGCGAAAACAGAGATGAAAAAATCGATGCCATGGAATTTGCCTAGCATATTGGGTGAAGCGCCGGAAGCGCTTCACTGAAAAGCCGAGAGAGTTTCACCGCTCAACCGATCAGATGATCAGGTTCGCGAGGATCTCGTTTTCGGTTATATCCTCGTAGCCCAGTCCTGCAGCCTCGAAACGCTCGTGCAGGCCGGCGAAATTCTCCGACGCGGTGGTTTCGATGCCGATCAGGATCGAGCCGAAATTGCGCGCCGACTTCTTCAGATATTCGAAGCGGGCAATATCGTCGTCCGGACCGAGCAGGTTGAGGAAATCACGAAGGGCGCCCGGACGCTGCGGCAGGCGCAGGATGAAGTATTTCTTCAGGCCCGCGAAGCGCATCGCCCGTTCCTTGACGTCCGGAAGTCTCTCGAAGTCGAAATTGCCGCCGGAGACAACGCAGACGATCGTCTTACCCGCAATCTTCCCGGGTGGCAGCAGGTTGAGCGCGGTGATCGAAAGCGCCCCTGCCGGTTCCAGAACCACGCCCTCGACGTTGAGCATGTCTGTCATCGTCACGCAGATCGCGTTTTCCGGCACCAGCACTACCTGTTCCGGTGAGAACTTCTTCAAGGCTGCGAAATTGTGATCACCGATGCGCGCGACCGCAGCGCCGTCGACAAAATTGTCGACCTTCGGCAGCGCGATCACTTCGCCCGCCTCGAGGCTGCGTTTGAGGCTCGGCGCGCCGGTCGGCTCGGTGAAGACGAAGCTGTCGGCCGCCAGAACATCGTTGAAATAACCGGTAATGCCGGATGCGAGACCGCCGCCACCGACCGGCAGGATGACGAGATCCGGCCGCGTCCCCTCGGGAAGCTGCGCGCTGATTTCCGCCGCAACGGTCGCCTGGCCCTCGATGATGTCGCCATCGTCGAAAGGCGGCACCATGCTGCCGCCGGTCTCCTCCACATAGGCGCGGGCCGCGGCATAGCACTGGTCGAAAATGTCGCCGACCAGCTTGATGGTGATGAACTCGCCGCCGAAGGTGCGCGTCTTGTCGATCTTCTGCTGCGGCGTCGTCACCGGCATGAAGACCACGCCCTTGACCCCGAAATGCCGGCAGACGAAGGCGAAGCCCTGGGCATGATTGCCTGCCGAAGCGCAGACGAAGGTCTTGTCCTTGCCACCTGAAGCGATCGCCTTGCGCAGGAAGTTGAAGGCGCCGCGGATCTTGTAGGAGCGGACCGGCGACAAGTCCTCGCGCTTCAACCAGATCTCAGCGCCGTATTTGCGGCTCAGATGCTCGTTCAACTGCAGCGGCGTTTCCGGAAAAATCGTCCGGACCGCCGCCATGGCGTCCTCCACACCCGTTTTCGTCAGCATAGGCAATCCTGCATCGTAAAAGTTGCCCCGCTATGCCACAGGCGCAACGCGGACACCAAGCCAATTATCGCCAAATCGGTTCGGCAAGCGTCACGGACCGTCGGTCGATCCAATTACTGCCGAAAGACCTTGCCGATGAAGAGCGTCGCCTCTTCCAGCCCCGAACGCCAATAGGGCCAATCATGGCCACCTTCACGAGCCATGAACCGATGTTCGATGCCGAGCCTGGTCAGCTTCACATGCAATTCGGCATTGCCGACGAAGAAGTCGTCATAGGAGCCACAATCGATATAGAGATCGGTCTTGCGGATGGCCTCAGGCGGCACCTTGTCCACGAGGTCGAGCACACTGTTGGCATAATAGGCCTGGTTCAGCCGATTGCGCCCGGTCAGGCCCGGCCCCCAGGCCTTGCCATAGCGACGCTCATAGCCGGCCTGATCCATCTCGACCACCTGCTGGTCGGTGCGAAAGGCGGCACTCAGCGCCGCGGCGCCGGCAAACAGATCGGGGTATTTCATCGAATAGGCGACGGCGGCATAACCGCCCATCGACAGGCCGAGAACGGCTCGCGAACGCTTGCCGGGAATAACGGGAAACGTTTTTTCGATATGTGGCACCAGTTCTTCGACGAACATGTCCTGCCAGCGATATTTTCCATCGGCATCGTTCATGTAATAGGTGTTGAACTTGTCCTCTTCGTCACGCCGCCCCTCGGGCGTCACGGCGATGAATGGTGGCATTTTTCCCGCTTCGATCAGGCGGTCGAAGACCCGGTCGGCGCCACCATAGCGATACCAGTCCTGGTTCTTTCCACCCCTCCGCCATGCATCAGATAGATGACCGGATATTTCCGTTCATCACGACCATAGCCGGGCGGCAGGTAGACGGTGAACTCGACATTCTTCTTGAGGATCTGGCTCGACATGAACTGCCCTTCCTTGATGGTTCCCTCGGCGCGGGCAGCCGTGCCTACCACCAGGACCATCAGAAAAAACAATATGCGCTTGAACATCGGGACTTACCTCGTTGTCGATGGGCAGGACATAGGCCGCTCGCCGCTCCCTTCAACACGCTGACGTGGACAGGCGCCAACGCAAAATCCTGCTGCATCGATCACTTGGAGGCTTGCTTTTGTTCCCGACCCGTCGAGAAAGCCGGGTATGCGGACGTGGCGAAACTGGTAGACGCAAGGGACTTAAAATCCCTCGACCTCGGTCATGCGGGTTCGATCCCCGCCGTCCGCACCAAGGCGCTTGTGCGCATCGTCGCCGAAGCTCATCCAGCATGCGACCATCCGACATCTATCTCGCCGAAACAGATTTTGTTCCTGCTCCGCCATCACATTTTTTGTTCAATCTGATTTCGGAACAAAGGCATGGAAGCGTCTGTTTCCCTCTCGTAGCAAGGGAGAAGAGATATGAAGACGCTTATTGCAGCCACCACCCTTTCCGTCATGATGGCCGCCGGCGGTGCCATGGCCCAGACCTATGATGCCAACATTCCTGTCGGCACCCCCGGGAGCGACCCGAGCGTGATTACGCCGAGCACCAATCACAATTCGACGACGATGGATTACGATGCGTCGAGCAGCATGACGGTGGACACAACCACGACAGGCTCGATCAGCAATAATTCGATCAGCCCCAATTCCAACTGCAGCCCGGCGAATGCTGCGAACCCGGCGCCGTTGCCGACCGAATTGCAGACGCCTGCGGTGCAGTCGTGCAACCCGCGCTGATTCCAACCGCCTCCAGGCATTAACGGCAGAAGGGAGCAGCGGCGCTGCTCCCTTCTTCTATTGCTGTGACGGGTATTATCGATCAGGCGGAAAGCTTGGCTGCAAGCTTCGCGACATGCGCGCCCTGATATTTTGCCGCTTCCAGTTCGATCTCCGAAGGCTGGCGCGAGCCGTCGCCATCGGTGATGGTCGATGCGCCGTAGGGCGAGCCGCCTTTGACTGCCTCGACGCCCATCTGGCCCTGGAAGGCATAAGGAAGACCGGCAACCGCCATGCCTTGATGCAGGAATGTCGGGATGAAGCCGAGGATGGTTGATTCCTGGCCGCCATGCTGGGTGGCCGAAGACGTGAATACCGAACCGAGTTTGCCGACCAGCTTGCCGCCTGCCCAGAGGCCGCCGGTCTGATCCCAGAAATTGCGCATCTGCGAGGCGACCGTGCCGAAGCGGGTGCCGGCACCGACGATGATCGCATCATATTGTTCGAGCTCGTCCGGGGTCGCGATCGGCGCTTCCTGGTCAAGCTTGAAATAGGATGCCTTGGCAACGTCTTCCGGAACGAGTTCCGGCACGCGCTTGACGGTAACATCCGCACCGGCGGATTTCGCGCCTTCCGCGACGGCATAGGCCATCTTCTCGATGTGACCGTAGGCAGAATAATAAAGAACCAGAACCTTAGCCATGAAGTCTCTCCGTTTGATGTCAGGGCAGTCAAATCCGCAACCAGATGTATCAGTACCCTTGCCGGGATACAGCGCCCGGCTGAGCAACTCACTGTTCGCATTTTGACGACAGTTAGTCGCCGACGGTCACGAAAATATAACGTTCCTACATAGAGCGCTTCGTCGGAAGGAAAGATTGCCTCTTCCTGCCTTCGCATTTCAGGCGTAGGACGGATTACCCTGTCAGGAGGCCAGCCATGTCCGAGATCTTTGATCGTTACCGCCGCAATGCTCGCCATCGGCGACGAGCTTTTGTCGGGACGCACCAAAGACAAGAATATCGGCCACCTCGCCGACATGCTGACGCTTTCGGCCATCGACCTCAAGGAAGTGCGCATCGTCGCCGACGAAGAGGACGCGATCGTCGAGGCGCTCAACGCGCTTCGGGCGCGATACGACTATGTCTTCACCTCGGGCGGGATCGGCCCGACCCATGACGACATTACCGCGGACGCAATGTCGAAAGCATTCGGTGTGCCCTGCGTCTACGATCCGGCGGCAATGACGCTGCTTTCCGAGATGTACAAGCGGCGCGAGATGGAATTTACCCCTGCCCGGCAGCGCATGGCGCGCATGCCGGAAGGGGCCACGCACATTCCCAACCCGGTCTCGACGGCGCCGGGTTTCGTCATCGGCAATGTCCATGTCATGGCCGGCGTGCCGCAAGTCTTCCAGGCGATGGTCGACAACGTGCTGCCGACTTTGCGCAGCGGCGTGAAAATGCTGTCGCGGTCGGTCTCCTGCCCCTATGGCGAAGGCGATATCGGCACGCTGCTCGCCGATATCCAGAAGGCTCATCCGGATACCAGCATCGGCTCCTATCCGCGCTTCGACGGCAAGAAATTTTCCACCGAACTCGTCGTGCGCGCCCGCGATGCCGCGCCGCTCGATGCGGCCGCAGAAGCGGTCGAGGCGATGATCTCCGCACTTGATGCGGCCAAGGTCACTGCCAACCCGACAGCCGACGCCTGACGCATCGCCGGCAGTTGACCGGCATCAAATCGGCACCAGATTATTTCTGGATACTGGCTCACAATGAAGCCAGCCGATGAGGAGATTTCCATGTCCTACAAAACGGTTCTTGCCGTTCTCGACACCCAGCGCAATGCAATTCAGATCACCGATTTCGCCGTAGCGCTGGCCGAACAATTCTCTGCTCACCTCATCGGCGTGCATGCCGAAACGCTCGCCGCCATTCCCCTGATCGCGCCGATGGAGATCCCCGACCCCGCCGCCATCGAAATCCTGCAGGAAACCGCACAGAAGGAAACGGTCGCGATCGAGCAGATTTTTCGCCAGCGCACCACGAGCGAAGGCCTGTCGTCGGAATGGCGCAGCTACATGCTGGCAGCCGGTTATTCGTCAAGCTCGGTGCAGGAGACGGCGCGCGCCGTCGACCTGATCGTTGCTACCCAGAGCGATCCGACCCAGACCGATCACCGCGCAGATCTCGAAACCTTCCTCTTCGAAAGCGGAAGGCCGATGCTGCTCGTGCCTTATACGCTGAAGCAGCCGAAGCCGATCGAGCGCGTGCTGATCGCCTGGAACGGCTCGCGCGAGGCCGCCCGCGCCACCTTCGATGCCCTGCCATTCCTCAAACAGGCCCAATCGGTGGAAATCCTGGTCATCGATCCACCGGAACGCGGTGATCGGGCGCCGGAACTTGCCGGCGCCGAGATTGCCGAAGCGCTCTCGCGCCACGGTGTTTCGGTGACACTGACGACCCAGGACAGCGGTGGCGCTTCACCTGCGCAAGCGATCGAGACGCGCCTCGCCGACCAGAGCATCGATCTGCTCGTCATGGGCGGCTACGGCCATTCACGCTGGTGGGAAATGCTGTTCGGCGGTGTCACCCGCAGCCTGCTCGACAAGATGACGGCACTGACGCTTCTGTCGCGTTAGCGGTTCGTCGGGCCGACCGCCTGTATCCGCCAAGCGGTCGGCACGAACGGCCTGTTATTTTGGGCCGATGCCCGCCTGCTCGGAACATGGTATATAGGCACGGTCTGAACAGGATCGTGTCCCATGAACCGATCGGGCATGCTGATTGCGCTTATGCTGTTTACGTCTCCAGCCGCAGCGGCAGAAGATTGCGGCCTTCCCTGCCCGGCACGGAGACGGGCTATGTCGTCAAGTCCGAACCCGCCGCATCGGAAACGGCCTGCAGGCTCGTCCGACAGATCGAAAAGACCGGCCTCAACCCTCATGCCGTTCTCGTGCTGCGGCATGGAACACTCGTCTTCGAACATTATAGCGGCGGGCGAGACCAACCCTGGGGCAGTCCTGCCGGCACGTATCAATATGGCGTCGGCGATCTCCATGACGTGCGCTCGGTGAGCAAGAGTGTCGTGTCGCTGCTGATCGGGATCGCGCTTGATCGCGGACTGATCAAAGACCTGGACCAGTCCATGTTCGAGTAGCTGCCCGGTTACAAGGATCTCGTCACCGCCGACAGCCGGCAGATCTCGCTGCGCATGCTGCTGACCATGACGTCCGGCTTTCACACGAACGAACAACTGCCCTACACGCATCCCAGCAATACCGAGCGGCTGATGGCAATCTCTGTGGATCCTTACCGCTCCGTCCTGGAGCGGAGGCTTGTTGCGAAGCCCGGCACCCGTTGGGCTTACAGCGGCGGCGATACGATGCTGCTGAGCAAGATAGTGCAAAATGCCAGCGGCCAGACGCTGACTGCTTTTGCCGAGGACAATCTCTTCAAGCCGCTCGGTATCACCACCTATCGATGGATGGCGCTGAAAGCGAGCGGCGAGACCGCCGCCTATGGCGGTTTGAAGCTGAGACCGCGCGACATGGCCAAGCTCGGCCTGCTTGTGCTGCAGCAGGGCCGTTACGCCGACAAGCAGGTGGTCTCGCAGGATTGGATCAAGACATCTACTGCGCCGCAGCAGGATGCCTGGTTTCCCTATCGTTATGCGATGCACTGGTGGTTCAGCGATGCGACACCGAATACGCCTGGAAAACGGCCGATCATCATCGCCCTCGGCATCGGCGGCCAGCGTATCGTCGTGATACCCGATATGGATGCCGTCGTGGTGATCGCCGCGGGCATGTACGACGATCCCGACCAGTTGAAAAAAGTGGCCAGCCTTTTCACCGACATCATCCTTCCGGCGCTAGATCGCCTCTGAGGGAAAACGTAGCCAAGTCAACGCGTGAACCGCGCCGCATCGATCGGAGTGGCGATGCCGCAAACGAAGGCCGGATCATGGTGGAGGCCGCATGCCTCTACCATCTTTTGCGACGCCGTGTTGCCGGCTGAAACCAGTTCATAGATATGGCTGGCATAAAGCCGTTCGAAGACAGTCTTGATGATCAGGGCATTAACGTATTTGCCCAGCCCCTTGCCGCGTTCCACATCGGCAACCGCAACGAGGCCACCCCAGGCATAGCGATGGAAGCGGCTGAATGCATTATGCGGCAGGTAGCCGTGGGCGGTCGCCACCAGTCTCCCGTCCCCATTGCCGATGAGTGTCGTGGCAGCAGGCCCGACACTGCCGACCAGCATCGAGCCGGAAAAAGGCACGAGACCGGCAGCGGCCATGAAAGCCTGAACCTCTTCCGTCAGCCTTGCTTCCGGATCGGACGGCATCTCGCGTTCGGCCAGGCCGTCCGGCAGTCCGCCGCAAAGAATGGCCTGAGCCGCATCGAGCGCCGTCGCCTTGTCGGCGATGAAGACATTCCATGTGTCGAGCCTGCAGTTCCGGCGCGCCAGCTGCGCCTCGATCTCCCTGATCTGTCCCGCATCGACCAGCCGGAAGGCGCAAACGCCGTCACGGGCGATGAATTCGCCGATCCTGTCCCAGCCCAATATTTCCGGGTCATCGCAGCCCATCATCCGTCCTGCCTGACAGGCACCGGGCGTCGTCGCGATAAAGCGAGCCTC
This sequence comes from Terrirhizobium terrae, assembly GCF_030323265.1. GTDB lineage: Bacteria > Pseudomonadota > Alphaproteobacteria > Rhizobiales > Rhizobiaceae > Neorhizobium. The sequence continues at coordinate 3,313,522 of NZ_CP104992.1, read as the reverse complement.
ATCCTCTGCCGTTTTCTGAAGCGTCTTCTGTGCCTGCGTCCCGAAATAACCCGCCATCGTGCCCTCCCCAGGCAATGCGGCAGCTTAGCATCGGCTCATACGCACCCCAAAGACACCAAAAGGAGATACGCCCCCGTCAACACCTCGGGCCTGCCGGAAACGGCTTTGCCCATCCCGATGTGAGGACGGCAACGAGATAGTCACCGTTAAGGCATCACGCACCGCGCTCCGCAAATTCGAGAGCATAAAACTGCATGGGCATTTCCGATACCTCGGCCTGATGTGTCGCATTCATGCCGATCCGTTCCAGCACCCGTTTCGAGGCGTGGTTCTCAATATGGGCAAATCCGATGAACCTGTCCCAACGGCCGGTCGCCTCAAGCCAGTCACGCAGCGCTTCGGCGATCTCGGTCGCGTAGCCATTTCCCCAGTGTGCGGGCAAAAGCGAATATCCGATTTCGGGCTTTTCCGGCGCGAACAGAGAAAAACCGGCACGCCCGACAAAGGCGCCATCGCTTTTCCTGACCAGGCGCTGCTTGCCCAGCCCGTAATCGGCGTATTCTCTTGCCCATTCGCCAAGGCGACGCTCCGCCTTGGCGCGATCGTAGAATTCGCCTTTGGCGTCAAGGAACTGCATGACCGCCGCACTGCCATGCAGTTCCAGCAATTCGTCCATCCCACCGTCACCCCAGGTCTCCAGGCGGAGCCTCTCCGTCTTAAGAATAGTCGGCAATCCATGCTCCTTGATACTGGCAGCGCTATCGCGTTCGTTGGGCGGCGTGACGGATAATTCGCCTATTTCCTGCCGAAACTCTCGCGCCTGCCATCCTCCTCGGTGATCTCGCGGATGACACGGGCGGGATTGCCGGCAGCGACCACGTCCGGCGGAATGTCCCTCGTCACCACAGCGCCACCGCCGATGACGGCACCGTCGCCGATCGTCACGCCCGGCATGATCGAGACACCGCCCCCGATCCAGACATTGTTGCCGATCGTGATCGGCAACGCATATTCGAGGCCCGCATTGCGCCTTATGGCATCCAGCGGATGGCCGGCGGTATAGATGCCGACATTCGGCGCGATGAAGACATTGTCGCCGATCGTCACCTTCGCCCCGTCGAGGATGATCAGGTTGACGTTGGCGTAGAAATTGTCACCGATCTCGATGTTGAAGCCGTAGTCGCAGTAGACCGCGCCGTCGAAGACGAAATTTTTGCCGATCCGGCCCATCAGGCTGCGGATCAGGGCGGCCCGCTCCGTCCCCTCGTCGGGTGAAAGCCCGTTCAGTTTATGGAGGATACGTTTTGCGGCCATGCGCTTTTCCAGCACGGCGGGATCGTGGTTGGCGCCATACAGCAGGCCACGGGCGGCCTTTTCCAGTTCGTCCATCAAATGCTCCTCATGCGAATGCTGCCGATCCTTCGCAGAGGATTGCGGCCGGATGAGGCCATCCGGCAATCGGCGGCTAAGGCGCCTGCTTGCGCAGCGCCCCTCCTTCCCGCTATTAGCGAAAGTCAAAGACCCTCTCGTATCGGCGGCAAAACCATGTCTCTTCCAGAAAAAGCATTTCCCGTATCCTGGGACCAGTTCCACCGCGACACCCGCGCGCTGTCCTGGCGCCTGTCTGGCCTCGGCCAGGAATTCAAGGCGATCGTCTGCATCACCCGCGGCGGCCTCGTGCCGGCGGCGATCATTTCGCGCGAACTCAACATCCGCCTGATCGACACGGTCTGCATCGCCACGCGCCATGACTACGTCAACCAGGGCGACACGGTGCTGCTCAAGGGCATCTCGCCCGAACTGATGGAAAATGGCGGCGAAGGCGTTCTCGTCGTCGACGACCTTACCGATACCGGCAAGACGGCACTCGAGGTACGCGCCATGATGCCCAAGGCGCATTTCGCCTGCGTCTACGCAAAACCGTCCGGCGTCCCGACGATCGACACCTTCGTCACCGAAGTTTCCCAGGATACCTGGATCTACTTCCCCTGGGACATGGGCTTCACCTATCAGGAGCCGATCGCCAAGGGTCACAAGGGCTAGACACACAAGGTGTGGTAGGTGCATCCGAGCCCACCGCAGATCCCGAGTTGAGAAGCCCCGATTTCGCGCATGCCAGCCCTGCGCAATTTGCCGTCAATACCCGGCCCGTCATCCACAGGATGGCGGGCCGTTCTACATTTAGTGGCCGCTGTTACCCATATGTCTCAATATGGTATGGCGAAAAGCTGAAACCCGGCGTGAAAGCGGGCTTTTGCGGTGACCGATTTGCCGCCAAGATGCCACAATCGAAAATCGCAAGCCTCGCGCAAGCTTCAGCTTGATCCGCCAACCGATTGAGAATCCTAGACGTTTTTTATTCCCCGTTATCCACAGGCATGACCCACAATATCTTGTGGTTTAAAAAGTACTGCGAACTACGGCTTGACCGAATCGCTGCCCGGTCGCATGAATGAACCCATGTTGCGGCGGCGACTGGACCGGGAGTAACGAGGCCGGTTCTTTTTCGAGTTTGACGGAAACATTCAAGCGCAAGGCTGGTTTTGACCGACCACCAGGCGGCGGGTTTTCGTGCGCTCGAAAAACGTCTCCACCATGACGATTGGGCTGGCATAAAGATCCTGTTAATACTATATTTAGTGTTTGCAGCCACCATCCAGCACAAGATACAGATAGGCATCCAAGATGATTCTGGATGGAATTTTAGCCGGCTGCCCATGATGGCGAGCGGCCGCAGCGGACACGTGCGCCTATTTCGGCGACAAAGGATGAGGGACCAAAGGCAATGCGCATCGAACGTCGTTTCACCAAGCCTGAGACAGGCGCCTACGGAACAATCGAGTTCCGCAAGGCGACCAGCGAGATCCGCAATCCGGACGGTTCCATCGTGTTCCGCCTCGCCGATATCGACGTGCCGTCGCAGTTCTCCCAGGTCGCGACCGACGTTCTGGCGCAGAAGTATTTCCGCAAGGCCGGCGTTCCGAAGTTTTTGAAGAAGGTCGAGGAAAACGACGTTCCGTCCTTCCTGTGGCGCTCCGTCGCCGACGAGAAGGCTCTGAAGGACCTTCCGAAGGAAGAGCAGTACGGCCCCGAGACCGATGCCCGCCAGGTCTTCACGCGTCTTGCCGGCACCTGGACCTATTGGGGCTGGAAGGGTGGCTACTTCACGTCGGAAGACGATGCGGCCGCCTTCATGGACGAGCTGGCCTATATGCTTGCCACCCAGCGCGTTGCCCCGAACTCCCCTCAGTGGTTCAACACCGGCCTGCATTGGGCCTATGGCATCGATGGTCCCGGCCAGGGCCATTTCTATGTCGACCCCTTCACCGGCAAGCTGACCAAGTCCAAGTCGGCCTATGAGCATCCGCAGCCGCATGCCTGCTTCATCCAGTCCGTCGGCGACGACCTGGTCAACGAAGGCGGCATCATGGACCTGTGGGTCCGCGAAGCGCGTCTGTTCAAATACGGCTCCGGCACCGGCTCCAACTTCTCCCACCTGCGCGGCGAAGGCGAAAAGCTTTCCGGCGGCGGCCGCTCCTCCGGCCTCATGTCCTTCCTCAAGATCGGCGACCGTGCAGCGGGCGCCATCAAGTCGGGCGGCACGACCCGTCGTGCGGCCAAGATGGTCGTCGTCGATATCGACCATCCGGATATCGAGGAATACATCAACTGGAAGGTCAAGGAAGAGCAGAAGGTTGCTGCCCTCGTCACCGGTTCGAAGATCGTCGCCAAGCACCTGAAGGCGATCATGAAGGCCTGCGTCAACTGCGAAGGCGGCTCCTTTGAAAACGGGGGAGACGATTGCTTCGACCCGTTGAAGAACCCGGCCCTGAAGCGCGAAATCCGCGCTGCCAAGAAGGACCTCGTTCCGGAAAACTACGTCAAGCGCGTCATCCAGTTCGCCCAGCAGGGCTACAAAGATCTCGAGTTCAAGACCTATGACACCGACTGGGATTCGGAAGCCTATCTCACGGTTTCGGGCCAGAACTCCAACAACTCCGTCTCGCTGAAGGACGACTTCCTTCGCGCCGTCGAAAACGACGGCGAGTGGAACCTGACCGCCCGCAAGGACGGCAAGGTGATGAAGACGCTCAAGGCCAAGGACCTGTGGGAACAGATTTCCTATGCCGCATGGGCGTCGGCCGATCCGGGCATCCACTTCAACACGACGATGAACGACTGGCACACGTCGCCGGCCGGTGGCCCGATCCGCGGCTCCAACCCGTGCTCGGAATACATGTTCCTCGACGACACGGCCTGCAACCTCGCCTCGCTCAACCTTCTCCAGTTCAAGGACAAGGCAACGAAGAACATCGCGATCGCAGACTACGAACACGCCGTTCGCCTGTGGACCGTCGTTCTCGAAGTGTCGGTGATGATGGCGCAGTTCCCGTCGAAGGAAATCGCCGAACTCTCCTACCAGTACCGCACGCTCGGCCTCGGCTACGCCAACATCGGCGGTTTCCTCATGTCGTCGGGCATTCCCTACGACTCGAAGGAAGGCCGTGCGATCGCCGGCTCGCTGACCGCGATCATGACCGGTATCGCCTATGCGACGTCGGCTGAAATCGCCGGCGAACTCGGCCCGTTCCCGAACTTCGCACCGAACCGCGAAAGCATGCTGCGCGTCATGCGCAACCATCGCCGCGCCGCTTACGGCGAGACGACCGGCTACGAGCAGCTCTCCGTCGACCCGGTTCCGCTCTACCATTCGGAAAACCCGGACCAGACGCTTGCCACCCACGCCAAGGCTGCCTGGGACAAGGCGCTGGAACTCGGTGAAAAGCACGGCTACCGCAACGCCCAGACGACCGTTATCGCGCCGACCGGCACGATCGGCCTCGTCATGGACTGCGACACGACCGGCATCGAGCCCGATTTCGCACTGGTCAAGTTCAAGAAGCTCGCCGGTGGCGGCTACTTCAAGATCATCAACCGCGCCGTTCCGGATGCGCTGCGCTCGCTCGGCTATTCGGAAAGCCAGATCGCCGAGATCGAAGCTTACGCTGTCGGCCACGGCAACCTGAACCAGGCTCCCGGCATCAACTCGTCGACGCTTGCCGCCAAGGGCTTCCCGGCTGACAAGATCGAAGCCGTCAACGGTGCGCTGAAGTCGGCCTTCGACATCAAGTTCGTCTTCAACCAGTGGACGCTCGGTGCCGACTTCCTCAAGGAGACCCTCAAGGTCACCGACGAGCAGCTGTCGGACATGAGCTTCAACCTGCTTGAGCATGTCGGCTTCTCGAAGAAGGACATCGAAGCCGCCAACGTTCACGTCTGCGGTGCGATGACGCTCGAAGGCGCGCCTTTCTTGAAGGAAGAGCACCTCGCCGTCTTCGATTGCGCCAACCCCTGCGGCAAGATCGGCAAGCGTTACCTCTCGGTCGAAAGCCATATCCGCATGATGGCGGCTGCCCAGCCGTTCATCTCGGGTGCGATCTCCAAGACGATCAACATGCCGAACGAGGCGACCGTCGAGGATTGCGGCGCGGCCTACATGCTGTCCTGGAAACTGGCTCTCAAGGCCAACGCCCTCTACCGTGACGGCTCCAAGCTGTCGCAGCCGCTCAATGCCTCGCTTATCGACGAGGACGATGCGGAAGACGCGATCGAGGAACTGGTACAGGCTCCGACTGCCGCCCAGGCCGTGCAGATCACCGAAAAGATCGTCGAACGCGTCATCGAGCGCGTCACCCGCGAACGCGAAAAGCTGCCGAACCGCCGTCAGGGCTACACCCAGAAGGCCAATGTCGGCGGTCACAAGGTCTATCTGCGCACCGGCGAATTCGGTGACGGCCGCATCGGCGAGATCTTCATCGACATGCACAAGGAAGGCGCCGCCTTCCGTGCGATGATGAACAATTTTGCCATCGCCATCTCGCTCGGCCTCCAGTACGGCGTGCCGCTCGAAGAATATGTCGAGGCCTTCACCTTCACCAAGTTCGAGCCGGCCGGCATCGTCACCGGAAACGACGCGATCAAGAACGCCACGTCGATCCTCGACTACGTGTTCCGCGAACTCGCCGTCTCCTATCTCGGCCGCCACGACCTTGCCCATGTCGACACGTCCGACTTCGGCAACACCGCGCTCGGCAAGGGCATCCAGGAAGGCAAGACGCAGCTCGTCTCGACCGGCTGGACCCGCGGCTACAAGCCGACCCTGATCCAGGGCGGCGCGACCGCCGGCGGCTCTGATGCCCGTGGGGAAGCCAAGGGAGCAGCCACCGCCGCCCCTGCCCGCGCCTCTTCGGGCGCTACCGTCACCGCCTTTGCCGGTGCCGCCGCCCGCAAGCTGGAGCCGACGGTCGCCATCTCGACCTCGGAAGTCGTGTCCTTCAAGCGCGACTATGAAGAGCGCGCCAAGGAACTGGCCGAAGAGATCGCCGAAGAAGCCCTTGGCGAGGTCGCAAACGAAGAGCAGCAGGCCGCAACCGCCCTCTTTTCCGACAAGGCCGCAGCCGACGCCGCTGCCGCCAAGACGGAAGCCAAGAAGGTCGAAGCCGACCGCCGCATGAAGTCGATCATGCAGGGCTACACGGGCAACATGTGCTCCGAGTGCCAAAACTTCACGATGGTGAGGAATGGGACTTGCGAGAAGTGCGATACGTGCGGCGCGACGAGCGGTTGCAGCTGATTTTCACGAATGGATGCAGCTAAAGCTAAACTATCGATAAATGGTGTCCCGCAGGAGCTTGTTGCCTGCGGGACACTCAAATATTTGCCGGACAATATCTGCCACCATAGACGAATACCGTGCCGCCATCCGCTAGGAATTTACAACGTTTCAACCGGGAAGATATTTCGACAGATCGACTTGCTCTCCTCCCTTACAAAACGCTTCTTTAACGAAAGGTCGGCCCACATTAACGGGAAGCCAAGCGACTTCCTTTTAGAAGATATAACGGAGAGAATAGAACTTCTGCTGCATGCCGCAGCCGCACACGTCGATGATGTTGAAATGGTGTGCCGTACGCTGTTTAAGCATGATCGTGACTATGCCAAAAGTCCGAACGTACGTGTCCTCAAGAGAGAACTAAAACCCATTAGGGACAGGGTCTCCAGCTACACGAATTTTATCAAACACTCCCACAATGCTATCAGGATTTTCGAGTCCGAGCTGAAGTTGAATCAGGATTCGATATTATTTCCTGGTTTCTTTCTGGAGAGTTCCGACGGCGACCAACTGATGCCAAACCCGCTTTTCCATGGCAATGGCAATCCAGTTCTTTCTCTATCCACTCTGATATGGGAAGTTTTCTTCTTTGTAATAAAAACCTCTCACATTCTTAAAATATTCATCGAGGCAGAAACAAAAATCAACACACCGGAAGAAGACTTAAGCAAGACGACAGACTCTATAATTCTACAAATATCGGAAATTCCACTATATTATTTCGGAGAAGAACACCCTTTAATAGACAAGCCGCTTTTTTTGGAAATAAATGATGAGATTGACTATACACCGCTGGAAGGAGCACTCACCACTCCTTGGCAGCCGGACAGACTAGCGAAGTGTGAAATAGGATACTGGGCATATCGCTATCAAGGAGACGGCGTCACCCGCTCCATGGCCATCCAGTTACCAAGACAACTAAAGCTTTTTAACGTGTGATCGCCGCTAATAACTGAAATCAAACGGCTGAGAAGTTTTTGTAGATAGGCCGTAACAAGTCGCGCTTAGCGCGTACAAGAATGACAGTTCAGAATAAATTCGAAACCGACTGGCCCCGCCTCGACACCATGACCGACGAGGAAGCGGAAGCCAATGCGCTGGCCGATCCGGATAACCCGCCGATGACCGCCGAGCAGCTTCGCGCGGCACCGCGCATGCCGCGAGTGAAGGTCATCCGCCGCGCGCTTCGTCTCACCCAGGAAGAGTTTTCCGCCCGCTACAGGATCCCGCTCGGCACGCTGCGCGATTGGGAACAGGGGCGCTCCGAGCCGGATCAGCCGGCCCGCGCCTATCTCAAGGTCATCGCTGTCGACCCCGAAGGCACGGCCAAGGCGCTTGTGGCATAAGCTTTCCAGATCTCCTCTGAAAGCAGGATCAGCGCCTAGCGCAATTTCCCCAGATCCACCGGGCGATTGTTGATGATCGCCTCCATCGAGAAGAAACCTGTCACGGTGGCGAGATCGAAATCCGCGATCAGCTTCTGATAGAAGGCGTCATAGCCCGACATGCCGCGCGTGACGACCTTGATCAGGTAATCCCACTCGCCGCCGATCCGGTAGAAGTCGATCACTTCCGGCAGTTTCCCCACCTGCCCGCGAAATGCGTCGCTCCATTCCTTGGAATGGTGGCGCGTGCGGATCATCACGAAAACGGTGAGATCAAGCCCGAGCGCGCGCAGATCGATCTCGCTATGCGCGCCGCGGATGAGGCCGAGCGCATGCAGGCGCTGCAGGCGCCGCCAGCAGGCATTCTGGGACATGCCGACCTTGTCGGCGAGATCGCGCTGGGACAGATTTGAATCGATCTGCATCGCGGTCAGGATCTTCATATCAAAATCATCGACCTTTACCGTTTCTTCGTTCATTTGATCTGAATTCCTTCGCCGATCGCAGAATATAGGTGAAGATTTCCCACCTCCAGGAAGGATATGATCCATATCAATTCAAGCCGCAAGGAGATTGAACCGTGGACGCCGCCCTACCGCCTTCAAAGACAGCTCCGACACCCCTCTCCGCGTTTCGCGACAGCCTGGGCGGCACAGAGGCGATCACCCGGCTCCGCGACGGGCTGGTGGGCGCGCATGTGAAGATCGACGGACCTTTCGGGAAGAAGGAGCTCGTCTACGCAGACTATGTGGCGTCCGGCCGGGCGCTCCATCAGGTCGAGCGCTTCATTCTCGAGGAGGTGCTGCCCTATTACGCCAACAGCCATACGGAGGCGTCCTATTGCGGAGGCCTGATGACGCGGATGCGCCGTGAGGCCCGCGCCGTGATCGGCGGCTTTTGCGGCGCCGGCGAAAGACATGCGGTGATCTTCACCGGCTCCGGCGCGACATCGGGCATCAATCGTCTGGTCAAGCTGTTCGGGGTGACGGATGCCGTGGCGGCTGGCAAGCGGGTGCGGGTTATCATCGGCCCTTATGAGCACCACTCCAACATCCTCCCATGGCGGGAAAGCGGCGCCGAGATCGTCGAGATAGCGGAACATGCCGATGGCGGCCCCGACCTGACGCAGCTCGCCTCCGCTCTATACGATGGAGCGCCGGAACTGACGATTTGCTCGCTCTCTGCCGCATCCAACATCACCGGGATCACCAGCGACGTCGCGACCATCACCTCGATGGCAAAGGCCGCGGGCGCGAAAATGATCTGGGACTATGCGGGTGCCGGTCCCTACATGCCGATTTCCATGTCGCCGGCACCGGGCGCCGAGATCGATGCGATCGTCCTCTCGCCGCACAAGTTCATCGGCGGACCGGGCGCATCCGGAATTCTCATCCTTCGCCGCGACGCGCTTTACACGACCAAGCCTTCCTGGCCGGGTGGCGGCACCGTCAAGTTCGTGTCGCCGCAGGCGCATGATTATAGCGACAGTCTGGAAGCCCGCGAGGAGGCCGGCACGCCGAATGTCGTCGGCGACATCAGGGCCGCCCTGGCATTCATCGTCAAGGATGCGATCGGGGCTGAGCGGATGGCATCGCGCAACAGGGAGTTGGCGCGGCAGGCCTTTGCGGCCTGGAAGGACGTGCCGCGTCTTGAAATTCTCGGCTTGCCGGACGCAGATCGCCTGCCGATCTTTTCCTTCCGGGTGAAGGACGGCAAAGGCGGGTATGTCCATCAGCAGCTGGTCACCCGCATGCTGAGCGACCGGTTCGGCATCCAGGCCCGCGGTGGCTGCGCATGTGCTGGCCCTTACGTGCATCGGTTGCTGTCGATCGACGACGCGCAGTCGGAGGCGATCAGGCAGGCGATCCTGTCGGGCGACGAGATCAGAAAACCCGGTTTCATCCGCCTCAATTTCAGCGTCCTGCTGCCGGATGAAAAGGTCCGCTTCATCCTCTCTTCCGTCGCACAGATTGCCGCGGACGCGACGGACTTCGAGGCTGCCTATGACGTCGATCCCAGCCGAGCGATCTTTTCTCCCCGCGCCAAGACGGGGTCCCTCGTCGAGACCGGGCCGCGGATCGAAATCGGAAAGGAGCCTGTCCATGCTCAAGCCTGAGATTGCCGGCTTCCATGACGAGCGCACCGGCAGCATCCAGTATGTCTTCGCATGTCCGGTGACGCGGGCCTGCGCCATCGTCGATCCGGTGCTGGACTATGACGAAAAGTCGGGATCGACGGCAACGACGAATGCGGATCGCGTCCTCGACCATATCAAGGCCCACGGCCTGAACCCCGTCTGGATCCTCGACACGCACCCGCACGCGGATCACTTCTCGGCGGCCTCTTACCTCAAATCCCGCACCGGAGCACCGACAGCGATCGGAGACCATGTGCGGGATGTCCAGCGGATCTGGCAACGGATCTACAACCTTCGCGACCTTGCCTGCGACGGCTCCCAGTGGGATCGGCTGTTTCGCGATGGCGACACCTTCAAGGTCGGAGAGCTTGAGGTCAGGGTCATGCACTCGCCGGGCCATACGCTGGCGTCGATCACCTATGTGGTCGGTGATGCGGCCTTCATCCACGACACGCTTTTCATGCCGGACAGCGGCTCCGCCCGCGCTGATTTTCCCGGCGGAAGTGCCGCAAACCTCTGGCAGTCAATCCAGGATATCCTGAGCCTCCCGGACGATACCCGCCTGTTCACCGGACACGACTACAGGCCCGGCGGACGCCCGGCCATGTGGGAAAGCTCGGTCGCCGAGCAGAAGGCGCTGAATCCGCATGTCGCAGGGCGCCATAGGCAGGAATTCATAAAAATCCGGGAAGAGCGAGACCGTACACTGCCGATGCCGAAGCTCATTCTCCATGCCCTGCAGGTCAATATCCGCGGGGGCGCGTTGCCCGAGCCCGAGGACGATGGAAAGCGCTATCTGAAAATTCCACTGGGGGCGCTGCCGGGCTCCGTCTGGGGCTCCTAGAGCTCTACTGTGCGAGCAGCGAGCCGCCGAGGCGGAACGGCGCGGAAACGGCAGATCCGACGCCGTTGAGAACGATGGCACCGGTTCCTGCCACGGGGTTGCTGAAGCCCTGACGCAGATGCGGATAGACCGCCGCCAGCGCCGCGAAGCGGTCATGGTTCGAGCCGTTGAGCGTCGGCAGCTTGGAGATGTCGACGATGTCGAGATTTTCCTTCAGCGCCAGTTCCCGCGTTCTCGGGTCATCGACATCGAGCGAGCCCGCCGTGGCGGCCGATCCCGCAAGGCGTTTCGACAAGGCAAGCGCTATGTCGTCCTTCGATGCCAGGATCACGATCGGCTTGCGCAGGCGCTCCGTCGCGGCGAGCTGGCGTTTCAGAAGATCGATGTCGATATCGGGTGCGGCGAGCACCAGCTGATCGACGGACCGGATGACATCCCTGCGTCCCATCAGCGACAATTGCCGCACCGCCTCGACTGCCAGCCAGGCACCCATGCTATGCGCGAGCATCGTCGTCTTCACCCCGCCACCGGATAGATCGGACAGAACGGTCACGAGATCGTCACGGGCAAAGGCTGCCGAATCGCGATCGGCGACATATCCCGTCACCTCGCCCTGGGAGGGCCAATCAAACAGGATCGGCGGGCCCTGCACGCCGGAATCGGCCGCCATCTGCGCCAGGCGGAACAGCGCCTCCTGATAGGTGTAGTTGAAACCGTGCACGAAAAGCCCGGCCGTCGCGCCTTTGGCGGAAGTCTGCGTGATGCGTTTGGCCGCATAGACGAATTCGGCGCTGGTCAGGTCCCTGCGGCCGACGACGGCAAAGGAATGCCGGGGATCCGGCCTGCCCTGCGGCCACTCAATTTTTGGCGGCCGATGATCGGGCGGGATCGAGATGGACACTTCCGAATAGCGCAACCGATCCGATCGCCCGGCAGTGAAACTGTGGAAGCGGTCATCGGCCGGCACCCGATCGCTCGCGACCAGGATCGTCACGACCTTTGCGCCCTCAGGACGTTCCACCTGCACGAGGCTCGAAGGCCCCGGCCGAGCGCAGCCGGCGAGCGTGAGGGCAAGGAAGAGAAGACACAGGAAACGAGGCAAGGGCGGGACCCGATCAGGAAACTGCCGGCAACTTAATCCTCCATTGCGGATTTCACAGATCATGGATCGTCGGCCGGCGCGTTTTCCAAAGGTTGTGTCCAGGGCGCAACGCCAGCCTGTCGGGAAACCGAGCGCAGGCATTGCCGACAACCTTCCGGTCGCTGGCGCGTTAGCAGCCAGGACGCCGAACAAGACGCGGAGTGCAGAATGCCCGACAACCTTCGTTTCGAACTGCTCGCCAAGGCAGGATATGCCGCGCGCGGCATCGTGTTCATGATGATTGCCGGACTGGCGCTCTTTTCCGGAGTTGCGGGCGGCAAGCCGGAAACAAAATCTGCGCTCTCAACTCTGCTGGAGCAACCCTTCGGGCAGATCTGGGTCGGGCTGATCGGCCTCGGCCTGTTCGGCTTCGTCGCGTGGCGGCTTGCGCAATCCTTCGCAGACAGCGACGGCCATGGCTCCGATGCCAAGGCGGTCGTCATACGGGTTGCCCTGCTCGGCAGCGCCATGACCTATGCCGGATTGGCCACCTATGCCATCGGCCATGCCATATCGGCGGCTGGAGGAAGCGAGGGGTCCGGTGAACGAGGTCTGGCGGAGTGGATCATGTCGCAGCCCTTTGGCTCCTACCTCGCGATCGCCGTCGGTCTGGGTTTCGTTGCCGGGGGTATCGTGACAGCAGCAAAAGGCATTATGCGGACGTTCGAAAAATACATTCGCGTGCCGGATCGCAAAGGCATCCTGACCATGATCTGCATTTACGGTCTTGTGGCGCGAGGGGTGGTGTTTGCCGTGACGGGCATCCTGTTCGCCTATGCCGGCTTCAAGGTCGATCCGCAGCAGGCCGGCAGCATGTCCGACGCACTCGACTGGCTGCGGCAGCTTCCATTCGGTTCTATCCTCTATGTCATCATCGCGGTGGGACTGGCAGCATTCGGCGTCTATAATCTCATCGAAGCCAGGTATCGCGTCGTCCGCGGCCCGAGCATTCAAGACGTGAAACAGGCGATGCCTCTGCGCGGCAGATAATGACGCCTGATCGATCCGAATAGAATCAAAAAAGAACCCCGCCTAAAGCGGGGTTCCTAATGCTAAGCGATTGTCTCAATGGAAGCGCTGGCGGTCGTACCAGTCGTCAATATCCTTGCTGGTCTGGTCCTTGGCATAGCCGTAGCGTTCCTGGATCTTTCCTTCCAGCTGGTCGCGCTTGCCGTTGATGACATCAAGGTCGTCATCAGTGAGTTTGCCCCACTGCTCCTTGACCTTGCCCTTCATCTGCTTCCAGTTTCCTTCAACCCTGTTCCAGTCCATGGTCTGTTTCCTCCAACTTTGTTGTTGCAGTTACCAAACCATCGGCTCCGGACTTCGTTCCTGAATGCGTGCGCAGGTCCTACAGGATGCGGCGGTTTACTTCGGCGGCGATCAAGGGCACGGCCACGGCGGCAGCAGCGGGCACTCTCAGAGCCTGCATCAGCTTGCCGAGAACGAATGTCACGCCAACGGTGGCAGCGATCTTCAGCCAGGGGTGAGCCTCCTCCCCCGCGCCCCTATTGCCAATGGTCGCGCCAGCCCGATGATCAATCCTTGCCACCTGCGCCTTCAGCCTTTCGACCTCCCGCCGCAGGCTGTCGATTTCCTTGCGGTAGTCCGCAGCACCGGCTGTGCGATTTCGGGTGGCGGCCTTTGCGGTCGAGGCTGTCTTCGTTGGTGTCGCGGTCCTCTCGCTGACGGACGCCTTGGCCGCTCTGGCGGACTTGGTCGCTGCAGTCGCCTCGGCTGGTGTCGCTGATTTTTTCGTCTTGACCGTCGCAGGGCCTGTCCTGGTGGTTCTTGTCGCCTTGCCGGACGCGCCTGCCCTGGATTTCGGTTCTTTCATGTGCTGAGGGTCCTCGATTTCGTGAATTCCATCAATGAACGCGGAGGTCGCCGAAAGGATGCGCCGGATCGACGCTCCGGCAGAAACAGACACGGCGATAGGAGGTCAGAATCCGCAGCTTGGGTCACGAAACCGTGTCGTCCCGGCACATGCAACCTTTCGTCAACCTCTCATTAGCACTTCATTGACCATAATGGGCGCTTGAGCCGGGCAGAACTCACGTTGAGCGCCCGAATTTTGGTCTATGCGTTGAGCGGGTTTGTCGTGTCCGAGTATCAGTCGAGTGGGTCTCTGCCGGGTGCATCGAGCACCATTGCAGGCTTCGTCGCGGATGCGGCGCTTTCCGTCATCAGAACGATTGCAGCGAGATCGGCCAAAGCCACGCGGGCGCTCGCCTTTGCGCTCGCCGCACTGGTCGGCTCCACGGCTGCGGCCGAAGCCGAGAACCGGTCGCTGAAGCTTCTCTTCACCCATACGGGCGAGAGAGCGGAGATCACCTACAAGCGCAATGGCCGTTTCGACCCGAAGGGACTTGCCCAGGCAAACCGCATCCTGCGTGATTTCCGCCGCAAGGAATCGACGAAGATGGATCCGCGGCTTCTCGATCTCGTCTGGGAAGTCTACCAGCGCAGCGGCGCCACCGGCTATATCCATGTCGTCTCCGCCTATCGCTCACCGGCCACCAACAGCATGCTGCGCGGCCGCTCGCGCAAGTCGGGCGTTGCCAAGAAGAGCCAGCATACGCTCGGCAAGGCGATGGATTTCTTCATTCCCGGCGTCAAGATCTCGGAATTGCGCAAGCTCGCCATGCAGATGCAGATCGGCGGCGTCGGCTACTACCCGACCTCCGGCTCGCCCTTCGTGCATCTCGATGTCGGCAATGTCCGCGCCTGGCCACGCATGTCGCGCAAGGAACTGGCGCGCATCTTCCCGAACGGCAAGACCATGCATCTGCCTGCCGACGGTCGCCCCCTTCCCGGCTACGCGGAAGCCGTTGCCGACTACAAGCGCCGTGTCGGATCTCGCTCGATCGAGATCGCCAGCACAGCACCAGATGATGATGACGACGATACGCGGTCGGCAAAACGCGGCGGCAGCGGCCTGTTGACGGCCATGCTACCGACGCCGAAGAGCCGCGCGGCAGAAGCACTCGCCGAACAGACCAGCCCAAGGGCGGCAGCGGCCGCCCAGGCAGCCGAAAAGCCCGCGCCGGAATTTGTCGATCTCGCTTCCCTGTCGGTGCCATCGCCGAGCTTCCGCCCTGCCGTCACCGCCAAGCTCGATCCGATCCAGACGGCAGCGCTTTCGCCTGCGGCCGTCCTCGCACCGATCCCGACGCCCGCACCAGCCCCTCGCCCGCCGCCGCTCCGGCAATGGCATTGCCGGGCCCGGGCCGCACGCTGAAGACACCGACCGGCGCCATCGGCCTTTTGCCGATCACGCCGGAATTCGTCGACGAGGAAGACGAGTTCGATTCCGAGGATACGCTGCTCTCCTGGGCGCTCTCCGCCCCCGGTACCAATGGCGGCATGACCGCGCCGCTTCTCGTCCGCCGCGCGATCAGCAGCGTCGAAGCCGGCACCCCTGCCGCACCAGCGCCGCTTCCGGTCGCCGTCTCGCAGGAATTCGACAGCGATCGTTTCTGGTCGGGCGGCTGATTTCGAGTATTCCGAGAAATCCCTCACCAACAAAATCCAAGACTTAGCCTTTGGCTAAAATCTTGATTTTGTAACCTCTCCCTCGAGGGGAGAGGTAGGCCTCGCGGGTGCCGCGCCCGTATCTCTCCTCTTGCGGGAGAGAACGCGATTTCAAGATCTTAGCATTAGCTAAGTCTTAGAAATCGCAAGAGAGGGCTCAATGCCGGGGGACGATCTTGCCCCTCTCCTGAAAAATCTAGCACTTAGCTTGTCAGCTAAGATGCTGATTTTTCTTCCTCTCCCGCAGGGGAGAGGCAGGCCCGCACAAAATCTCACCCCACTTCATCCACGCTCCTTTTCCCCATGCCTACAATCTCCCTGTCCCGTCGCGGATACACCGGAAGGCGTTCCGGCGAGGCGGGGCCGGCATCGGTGATGAAGGGACGACGTGAACCTTCCTCATCGGGGTCCGTGAGAAAATGGTTGCCCTCCGACGACCGGGAGGCGCGGGATGAAAGTCGGACCGACATCCCGCATCACTTCCCTGATGGCGCGTCGGGCGTGCCTGTGAGGCATTAGAGGGTGGCGGGACGGCGCCATGGGGCGTTCGCGAACATTCTCGGATGTTCGGAAACCATCGCGCAGGTGGATGACGTGACCCAAGGTCGTCATGGCCCGGGTCGGGTTCCGTAAAAGGGCGTGCATGACACTCGCAAATGAGACACGCCCCCATGCCCACTGTCCCGCTCACCGCAGAGCAACCGGAGTTCACGGATAAAAACTGCCGAACGGGGCGCTGAGAGGTGTCACTTATAAACTAAACTTGCGAGGCAGCTTTCAGCGCCCCGGCCGACTTCGGGTTTAACCCGAGGATCGAAAATGCCTCGTCCTCTTCGGGAGAGCGAAGCGAAAACCGAGGATCGCCAAGGGGGTACTATGTCCAATTTCCGGCAACCAGCCGAAACGCAAAACGGCGCGGTGCCCAAGCACCGCGCCGCATTGATGAGGCGATCGAAAAGCGACTTAGAACTTGTAGTTCACGCCGGCCTTGATCGTGTGGTCGCTGAGATTGCTCTCGTTGGTCGAGGTCCCGTTGAAGCTGCGGACATCGCCGGTGCGGGTGTAGTTGTATTCCACGCGACCGGAGAGCTTGTCGTTGAACTTCTGCTCGACGCCGGCACCGACCAGCCAGCCCGGCTTCCAGCCGTCCGGACCTTCGGCGCTCGACGTGTCGCGCAGGCTCGTCATGGCAACGCCGGCGGTGCCGTAGATCAGCGTGCTGCCGAGCGGCGCACCGACCTTGCCCTTGGCGGCCAGGCGATAACGTTCCTTCAGGTCGCCGCCCGGAACGCTGACTTCCGCGTCGCCCAGGTGCGAGAATTCTGCTTCACCGCCAACGACGACGCCGTTGATCTCGGTGTTGTAGCCGCCATGGATACCGCCCATGAATTCGGAATCACCCGAGAAGGGCTTTAGGTCGTCGGATGCCGTCCCGGCATGCAGACCAACGTAAGGGCCGGTCCAATCCGACGACGGGCCAACCGGCTCGTTGTAGGACGGCGCCTCGTAGGAGCTGGTGAGGTCGGCAGCCGATGCTGCGGAAGACAGGGCGGATCCGGCGATAAGGGCGGCAAAAGCCACCGCGAAGGGCTTCATGGTCATGATACTGTTACTCCATACACAGCCTGCATGTGGCGGAAGGCAGGCGATACAACCGGCTTGACGAGCCGCGGAACCACAATGCGACCCGCCCTATTCCCTCGGCCGCATCGGTGATCCCGCACCGATACCGCATCTATTTTCATGAATTTATAAACACTCCATTAACTGCCGAGAGGCTCCCGCCGGAATCATGCGGCAAGGCGTTCACGACCTCGCGAGCCCGCGGGAAGAGCCTCAATGGACAACGCCTTGGCCTGCTGCAAATTCTCGTGAAACCCGGCAAAAGAGAGTGCCGGTCCCCAGTCCCGCTCTGGCCAGTGCGGCGATCAATGCTATCTTTCGGCGACACCGCCAGCGCCGTCCGTCAGGCATCCAGCCCCAAGGACCCCATGACCAGCGCCCCATGCCAGGGACCCATGACCGAGGACCTATGACTGACACCAGGAGCCAGCCCGGCGAACGCTTCGTCCTTCTCGACGGACTGAGGGGATTGCCGCGGTCTTCATCATCCAGCGTCATGCCGAAGATCTGCTCGGCGATGCGCTGCCCTCCAGCTATCTCGGCGTCGACCTGTTCTTCGCGCTCTCCGGCTTCGTGCTCGCCCATGCCTATGGCGCGGCGCTCTCCGAAGGCCGCATCTCGCCGATGCGCTTCATGAAGGCACGGTTCCTGCGTCTCTATCCGCTCTACGGCATCGCGCTGGCACTCGGCACCGCCTACTACATCCACATGTATTTCGTCGGCCGCCCCGTCATGGCAGACGAATATGTGGTGCCGGAAGAGCTTGTGCTTGCCTTCTTCACCGGCCTTCTCTTCCTGCCATCACCCGTGACGATCTCGTTCAACGCCGCGCTTTTCATCGTCCACCCTGCCTGGTCGCTGTTCAACGAACTGGTGGCGAATGTCGCCTATGCGTGGCGTGGCGCCCGGGCCACGGTGAGGCAGATCGGCGCGGTGCTTGCCATCAGCGCCGTCCTGCTCCTCGTCGCCGCATGGCAATTCGAACGCCTGCATGCCGGTTTCCGCTGGCACGAAATGTATGCCGGCATGGCCCGCGTCTTCTTCTCCTTCTTCGTCGGCGTGCTGATCTACCGCTACCGCCGCAAGGTGCCGCTGGTTCGCCCCTGGCAATCGCTCGCCTGCCTTGTGTTGCTCGGCATCATTCTCGCCTTCCCGACACCGCGCGACCTGCGCTGGCTCTTCGACCTCACGGTCGTCTTTCTCGTCTGGCCGGCCCTTCTCTATTGGGCCAGCGCCATCGTTCCCGGTCCGCGAACCTCTGCCGTCGCGAGCTTTCTCGGCACGGCATCCTAT
The DNA here is from genome assembly GCF_030323265.1 of Terrirhizobium terrae. Classification (GTDB taxonomy): domain Bacteria; phylum Pseudomonadota; class Alphaproteobacteria; order Rhizobiales; family Rhizobiaceae; genus Neorhizobium. The sequence continues at coordinate 3,294,892 of NZ_CP104992.1, read as the reverse complement.
GCCGTCTACGTGCTGCACACGCCCCTGCTCGACTGGGCGCACGTTATATGGCCGGGCGTGACCAATCCGGCGATAGCCCCTTACGCCGGCATCGGTCTTGTCATTCTCGTCGTCCTGATTTCGTGGTACCTTACCATCCGCATTGATCAGCCCCTGCAGAAGCGGTTGAAACGGAGAGTGCTGAAGCGCGCTCCAATAACGCCCTAAACAATTTTTGATGAGCACCGGAACCTTTTGGTTCGCACGGAAATTAACAAGGATCTGACCACAGAAAAGAGAGGAGAACTGAATCCATGCCGAACGCTGTACGACAGGCCCTGACATCGCCAGAAGAACACGTTCTCACGGTACAGGAGGCTCTGGAACCACTCTTTCTTGCGCTTGAGGAAGAAGCAGAGGTCAAGATGATCGCTGCGGCCATGAAGGCAGGCTGGCCGCTGGAGGAAGCGGTCGCCGCAATCGACGAATTGCGTCGTAACGAATTGCTGCCACTGGGCCGCCCGCACTAGGGCGGACAATAATTTCCCTCAAAACCTACTCGCCTCATCGTCCCCGCTGCCTTAGCTTGCCGCATTCTGGCATTTGATGGAGCAGTACGGACGATGAGCATCAGGACGGTTTGTGTATATGGCGCGGGCGCGCTGGGCGGGGCATTTGCGACGAAGATCGCGCATGCGCTTTCCGACGAGGTTCAGGTATCGGTCATCGCCCGAGGCGCACAGCTTGCCGCAATCCGCGAAAACGGGCTGAGCGTCGTCTATGACGGCGACAGCCATCCCGGTCTTTCCGCCCAGATTACGGCAACCGACGACCCATCGACATTGCCGCCACAGGATCTCGTCATCACCGGCATGAAGGGACATCAGCTTTCCTCGGCCGCGGAAGGCATTGCGCGTCTCTGCAAGGACGACACGCGCGTCATGATGATCCTGAACGGCGTACCGTGGTGGTATTTTCACGCGGACACGGAAAGCAGCTTTGCCGAACAGCAGTTGCCCGAACTCGATCCCGACGGCAAGCTCTGGCGGCTCGTCGAGCCTCAGCGCGTGATCGGCTGCGTCGCCTATCAGGGCGCGGAAGTGATCGAGCCCGGCCGCACCAAGCTCAACGGCAAGGGGCGCGCTTTTTCCTCGGGGAGCCGAATGGAACGCTATCCGATGATCTCAACTCAATCGCCGAACTGCTTGGCCGGGCTGATCTCGACATCCGTCCGACGCAACGTATCCGCGACGAGATCTGGGCGAAGCTGCGCGGCAATGCCGCGTTCAATCCGATCAGCGCTCTCACCCGCACCCTGATGGTCGACATGATGGCCAATCCAGCCCTCGCACAGATGGTCCGCACGATCATGAACGAGGTGCAGGCCGTCGGTACGGAGCTCGGTTGCCGTTTCGAGAGTTCCGCCGACGAACAGTTCGCCAGCGCCCACGGCTTTGGCCCGGTGAAGACGTCGATGCTGCAGGACCTGCTCGCCGGCAAAGCGCTGGAAATCGTACCGCTCAACGGCATGGTGTCGGCGCTCGGCAAGCTCGCAGGGGTGCCCGCACCAATCTGCGACACCATTCTGGCGCTCACTCAACAACTCGACATCGAAAATCGTCGATAAACGCCGTAGTTCGAAAACCGGCAAAGAAAAACCTCGCCGAGGGGATGACGGCGAGGTTCAAGTCTGGAGGTCAAAAATTATCGTTATTTCGGCGGCACAGGGGACAGACACCGCCTCTTTATCTCTCGTGACTTCGGCAGTGTGGCTCCTGCCTTGTCATCTGCCAATACAACCCCTCGGGCGCCGATAGGTTCCACCAATCCTTAACGGACGATGCGCTATGGTTGCAGCACAAACGCCCAACACGAACGGGACAGACATGTCAGGTCCGAACTTCCGCTTCACGCATTATGATCTCAAGCCGCAGCGCGCAGGGACGACCATCGAGGTGACGCTGAGCGCGGTCAACAACGTGCGGCTGATGAATGCGGCCAACTACCAGCGGTTCACGGAACGGCTCGACTTCAAATATGTCGGCGGTGTCGCGCGCAAGTCTCCGATCCGACTGGTCATTCCCGAAAACGGCCACTGGCACGTCATCGTCGACACGGAAGGTCACCACGGCCTGGCGGAATCGTCCATCAAGATGGTCGCCGTTCCAACCGCTCGCCCGGCTCAGAAGCAAGCCTCCTGAAGACTAACTATTGCGCTCCTTGCGCAGCTTCGACCACCAGTCCAGCCGCTTCCTGATCTCCCGCTCGAAACCGCGTTCCGGCGGATCATAGAAGGTCTGGCGTCCCATCTTCTCGGGGAAATAGTCCTGGCCGGAAAACGCGTCGGGCTCGTCGTGGTCGTAGCGATAGCCGTCGCCATACCCCTCGCCCTTCATCAGCTTGGTCGGCGCATTGAGAATGCGCTTGGGCGGCAGAAGCGAGCCGTTTTCCTTGGCGGCGCGGGTCGCTGCCTTGAAGGCGGTATAAACGGCATTGGATTTCGGCGCGGTGGCGAGATAGACGCAGGCATTGGCCAGCGCCAATTCTCCCTCAGGTGAGCCGAGATAATCATAGGCATCCTTTGCGGCGTTGCAGACGACGAGCGCCTGCGGGTCGGCAAGGCCGATATCCTCGACCGCCATGCGCACCAGCCGCCGCCCGAGATAGAGCGGATCCTCGCCGGCATCGAACATACGAGCGAGATAATAGAGCGCCGCATCCGGGTCCGATCCCCGCACCGACTTATGCAGTGCCGAGATGAGATTGTAATGGCCGTCCTGCGCCTTGTCATAGACTGGAGCACGGCGCTGTACGATCTCGGTGAGACCCGTCGTATCGAAGACTTCACCTTCCCTCGCCGCACGCCAGACTTCTTCGGCGAGCGTCAGCACGGCACGACCGTCGCCATCCGCCATGCGAATTAAAGCGGCCCTTGCGTCCCCGTCGAGCGGCAGCGGCTTATCCTCGACCTGTTCGGCGCGTTTGAGGAGCTCTTCCAGGCTTTCCTCGTCATGCGACCGGAAGGTCAGGACACGGGCGCGGGAGAGGAGAGCCGCATTGAGTTCGAAACTGGGGTTTTCCGTCGTGGCACCGACGAGGATGATCGTGCCATCCTCCATGACCGGCAGGAAACTGTCCTGCTGGGCACGGTTGAAGCGATGGATCTCGTCGACGAAGAGCAGCGTCTGGCGCCCGCCCATGCGGCGCAGTTTCGCTGCCTCGAAAACCTTTTGAGATCCGCGACGCCGGAAAAGATCGCCGAAATCTGTTCGAAGGCGAGGCCCGTCTCACCGGACAAGAGCCGCGCCACTGTCGTCTTGCCGGTCCCGGGCGGGCCCCAAAAGATCATCGAGCCGAGCGTGCCCGATGCGATCATGCGGCGAAGCGCTCCATCCTCCCCGGTCAGATGCGGCTGGCCGGAGACTTCGCCAAGCGAGGTCGGCCGAAGCCGATCCGCCAGAGGTCTCCGGCTGGCGACATTGTCAGGGACGCGGGGAGAAAAGAGATCGCTGCTCATCGGAAGAATTGCCGGATACGTTGACCGTTGCGTTCGATTTCCACGCGCCAGAAGCCCGGGTCCTCGTCCATCATGCCTTCCATCGTCTTGGTCGTATTCACCGGGCTGCCATTGATGGCGACGATAATGTCATTGGGCTGGAAACCGAGACGGGCCGATGGCGAACCGCGCGAGACATCGGTGACAATGACGCCACTCTTTTCAGCCGGCACGCGCAGTTCGGTTGCAAGCTTCGGGGAGAGATTGGCGACACGAAGGCCGGCGAAGGGATTGCGGCCCTCGATCAGCCGCTCGTCGCGCGGCGTTGTTTCGGGCGCGGTGTTGAGCGCCAAGGTGAGCTCGCGGGCGCCATCGGCGGTCTGGACCGTCAGGTCCGCCTGCTTGCCGAGGCCGGCCGTGGTCAGGCGGTAACCGAGGGCGTCGGGATGTTCGACGGGAATGCCGTTGACTGCCGTGATGACCTCGCCGGGCTTGAGGCCCGCCTTGTCGGCCGGGCCGCCCTCGACGGTACGCACGACCAGCGCGCCACGGGCGGCCTTCAGGCCGAGCGCCTCGGCGACATCGGAGGTGACGGGCTCGAAGGTCGCTCCGACGAAGGGACGCTCGAACGTGGTCTTGCCTTCGGCAGCGGCGGCCAGGAAGACCTTGACGAGGTTCGCCGGGATGGCGAAGCCGACGCCATTCGATCCGCCGCCGCGGGAAAAGATCGCGGTGTTGATGCCGATCAGCTCGCCATTCATGTTCATCAGCGCGCCACCGGAATTGCCGGGATTGATCGACGCATCGGTCTGGATGAAGAAGCCGAAGTCGCCGCTATTGACCTGGTTGCGGGCGAGCGCCGAGACGATGCCGCTCGTCACCGTCTGGCCGACGCCGAAGGGGTTGCCGATGGCAAGCACGAGGTCGCCCACCTCGGTGCGGTCGGAATCGCCGATCGCCAGAACCGGAAAATCCTCCTTGCTCTTGATGCGCAGGACGGCGAGATCGACCGTCTCGTCCTTCAGCACCAGTTCGCAGGGGAATTCGCGGCCATCGGCCAGCGCGATCTTGATGTCGTCGGCGCCGTTGATGACATGGTTGTTGGTGACGACGAGGCCCTCATGAGAGAGGATCACGCCGGACCCGAGGGACGACTGCTTTTCCGAACGGTTCGGCATGCGCTGGCCGAAGAACTGGTCGAAGAAGGGGTCGCCGGTGAACATGCTCGGCCGCTGCACGACGCGTTCGGCATAGACGTTGACCACGGCACCGGCGGTCTGCTTGACCAGCGGCGAGAAGGAGAGCTGCATTTCCTGGCGGCTCTGTGGGACCGTCTTGGTATCCTGGGCATAGGTGGTAGCGGGACAAATCACCGCCAGAGCAAAAAGACCGACCGACACGTGTCTGAGCAGGCTGAACATTCGATTCCTCATGATAGAATTCCAAATGGCGTTTTAGCGCCGCAGGCTGGAAAATAAAGATGGCCGAAACCAGACGAATAGGCCTCCCGCTCGTCTATATGGGCATCAGACACGGGTTGGGAAAGAATATGCTCGAAAAGGCAAAGAGATGGGCGAAATCGCTGAAGCGGGATATCGTGGCGTTGTGGATCGCGGCCAGAGATCCGCGCGTGCCGCTCACCGCCAAGATCGCGGCGGGCGCCGTTGCCGCCTATGCCCTGTCGCCCGTCGATCTCATTCCCGACTTCATCCCGATCCTCGGCTATCTCGATGACCTCCTGCTCGTACCGCTCGGCATCATGTTGGCGATCAAGCTCGTGCCCGGTCCGCTGATGGCCGAGTTTCGGATCGCGGCCGAACAGCGTTCCGGTCGCCCCGTCAGCCGGGCCGGTCTCGCCGTGATCCTTGCCATCTGGCTCGTCTGCATCATCTTCGTCATCTGGAGCCTTGAGGACACGTCCTAACCACGTTCTCCCCGGCTCCTTGCAAGGCATCAGGAGTACAGGCCATGACATCGAAACGCGCCGCCATTCTGCTTCTCGCAGGCTTAACCCCCGCCCTTCTCTCGACCGCAATCGTGACGCCCGCGGCAGCGGCGAGCTTCGATTGCGAGCGCACCGACCTGGCGCCCGACGAGAAGGTGATCTGCGACACGCGGGTTCTCAACGATGCCGATGTGAAGATGGTCACCACGTTCGACATCCTGACCAGCCTGCTCGCCATGGGCAATCGCGACAAGCTGCGCGAGGAACAGAGCGCCTGGCTGAAGAAACGCCAGGCCTGCGGCGGCGATGCGGCGTGCCTGACGGGGGCGTATGAGGAGCGGATGAAGCAGCTCAACGAGGCATATGAGGGGCTGAGCCGGCCATTGTAAGATCGGCAGCCGTGCACATATGCCATCCCTTCAGATGACCTCGACGATCGTCTCGCCGCGTTCCAACGCGGCGACGATATCGTCGAGAGCTTTCTCGAACCACTGCAAGAGGTCGCTTCGGCGGGAATTCGGTAGGCGCACCCAAACGATCGTTGGGCCGTCTTTCGTCAAGGCTCTTCGCTGGGCGAAATCCTCATCCTTGGTGATGATAACCGCGTCCCTTTGGACCGCGAAGTCCCATATCTCGCGATCAGCCGCAGATTGAAGATTGAAATCGACGACATGGCCGGCTTCATGGCCCTGATCGACCAGCCAGCGGGCAAGAGCAGGTGGCAATTGTGCGTCCACCAGGAAGCGCATCATGCCACGCGCAGAACGGTATGGTCGCTCTGGCGTGCTGCATATTCAAGCGCCGCGCGGATATCAGCCGGTTCGAGTGTCGGATAATCCTCCAGGATTTCCTCATGGCTTGCACCAGCGGCCAAAAGCTCCAGAATGTCCTTCACGCGGATACGCATGCCGCGGATCGTCGGACGACCGGAAGAGACATGCGGATCGAATGTGATGCGATGAAGCTCGGACATGGTCATCCTCGGAGATGCTGCTGGCGTAGAATAACACAAAGCCCCGCCAGGGGAACCGGGCGAGGCTTTGATAGAGTTCGATGATGGCAAGCCTTACTCCGGCAAGATCCGAACCGCGCCCTTGTCGGCAGACGCCGCGAACGCGGCATAGGCCTTGAGTGCCGTCGTGACGTTGCGCTTGCGGGGCGCGGCCGGCTTCCAGCCGAGGGCCTCCTGCTCGTGGCGGCGGGCGGCGAGTTCCGAGTCGGTCACCTTGAGGTGGATCGTGCGGTTCGGGATATCGATCTCGATCAGGTCGCCTTCCTGGACGAGACCGATGGCGCCGCCCTGGGCTGCTTCCGGCGAGGCGTGGCCAATCGACAGGCCCGAAGTGCCGCCCGAGAAGCGGCCGTCGGTGATGAGCGCGCAGGCCTTTCCGAGGCCCTTGGACTTCAGGTAGCTGGTCGGATAGAGCATTTCCTGCATGCCCGGGCCGCCCTTCGGACCCTCATAACGGATGACGACGACGTCGCCGGCCTTCACCTCGTTGGAAAGGATCGCTTTGACCGAAGCGTCCTGGCTTTCGAAGACGCGGGCGGGACCCGTGAATTTGAGGATCGATTCATCGACGCCGGCGGTCTTCACGATGCAGCCGTCGAGCGCGATGTTGCCGTAGAGCACAGCCAGACCGCCATCCTTGGAGAAGGGCTTTTCGACCGAGCGGATGACGCCCTTTTCCGAATCCGTATCGAGCTCTTCCCAGCGCGAGGACTGCGAAAACGCAACCTGCGTTGGTACGCCACCGGGAGCGGCCTTGAAGAAGGTGCGGACGGTTTCGGAATTGGTGCGGGTGATATCCCAGCGGTCGATGGCATCGCCGAGCGTCGCTTCATGAACGGTATAGCAATCGCGGTTGATCAGGCCGCCGCGATCGAGTTCGCCAAGGATGCGCATGATGCCGCCGGCGCGGTGGACGTCTTCCATATGGACGTCCTGCTTGGCGGGCGCGACCTTGGACAGGCAGGGAACCTTGCGCGACAGTGCGTCGATGTCTTCCATCGAGAAATCGACGCCGCCTTCATAGGCAGCGGCCAGGATGTGCAAGACCGTGTTGGTGGAGCCGCCCATGGCGATATCGAGCGACATGGCGTTTTCGAAGGCCTGCTTGGTCGCGATGTTGCGCGGGAGAACTGTCATGTCTTCCTGCTCGTAATGACGACGAGCCAGATCGACGATCAGGTGGCCGGCCTCGACGAACAGGCGCTTGCGATCCGAATGGGTGGCAAGCGTCGAGCCGTTGCCCGGCAGCGACAGGCCGAGCGCCTCGGTCAGGCAGTTCATCGAATTGGCGGTGAACATGCCGGAGCAGGAGCCGCAGGTGGGACAGGCTGAACGCTCGATCGTCTCGACTTCCTCGTCCGTGTAGCTTTCGTCGGCAGCGGCAACCATGGCGTCGACCAGGTCGAGCGCGACCTTCTTGCCGTGGACGGTTGCCTTGCCGGCTTCCATCGGGCCGCCGGACACGAAGACGGCCGGAATGTTGAGGCGCATCGCTGCGTTAAGCATCCCAGGGGTGATCTTGTCACAGTTGGAGATGCAGACCATGGCATCGGCGCAGTGCGCGTTGACCATGTATTCGACCGAGTCGGCGATGATCTCACGCGACGGCAGCGAATAGAGCATGCCGTCATGGCCCATGGCGATGCCATCATCGACCGCGATCGTGTTGAATTCCTTGGCGACGCCGCCGGCCGCCTCGATCTCGCGGGCGACGAGCTGGCCGAGATCCTTCAGGTGGACGTGGCCGGGCACGAACTGGGTGAAGGAGTTGACCACCGCGATGATCGGCTTGCCGAAATCGCCGTCCTTCATGCCGGTGGCGCGCCAAAGGCCGCGCGCGCCGGCCATGTTACGGCCGTGGGTCGTGGTTCTCGAACGATAGACGGGCATGGGTATTTCCTCGCACACATATCAGGCCGGCATTCTATCTCTTTCAAGACAGAGGCGCAAAAAGCCTATTTTTGGAACTGTCCTAAACCAAGTGCCGAATGCTGTCACTGCCGGTTCCCGCAAAAACAGTACGGTACGGTACGGTTCGCATCAAGCCAATACCGACAAATTGTCTGATCACGTTGATCTGGATATAGTCAGGCAGGCTCACAAGGAGAACCGCATGGCACCGGTACTGTCGATAGTCGTCCATGCCACATGGGATGACGAAGCTTCCGTATGGGTGGCGATCAGCAACGATATTGATGGCCTAACCGTAGAAGCAGAAACGATGGAATCGCTGGAGCCCAAGGTAAAAGCTGCATTGGGTGACCTGATCGAGTTGAATGGCATTACCTCGCCTCTTCCGGAAATCCCCTTTTACATCGTATCCGAACAACTTTCCCGCGTTCCAAATCCCCATGCTGCCTGACGATGGCGAGCTATCTGCGGCAGCTAAAGGAAATTCCGGAAGACGCCGGCTGCTCGTTTCATCGCCCGGGCAAGGGTGACCATGAGATCTGGTACAGCCCGATCACCCAGCGACATTTCACCGTCGAACACGGCATCAAATCGCGGCATACCGCGAATGCGACCCTGAAGCAGGCCGGCCTTCCGAAAGCCTTCTGAAGTCAGCGTGCCTGCCTCAACTCCTCAGCCCTCACATCGAAATGCTGGAGGATGATGTCGAGGTTGCGGCGGTGGGACTTGAAGAACAGGTCGAAGAGGTCGCCGGCCACCGGAATGCTGCCGACCACACCATCGGCTGCGATATTGCCGAGCATCTGGACGAGCTTGTTTGCCGGCACGCCCATGCGGCGGGCTTCGTTGACGATGTAGAGGCCGACCAGCGCGCCGCCGGCATCGCCGACGACCGGGATCAGGCCGAAGATCGAGTCCGCGCCGAAGCGGAGGCCGGTGCCGGGAATGCGGATGGCGGTATCCATCAGGCGAGCGATGCCGTGCAGACGGCGCAGGCGCCTAAGCTTCTCGATATGATCGAGGTCATCCTTGATGAAACGTTCGCTGGCGGCATCCCATGTTTTCGTCGCCATTTCGATCTCCCATGCGGCCAGTTCGTCAATGAAGGCCGTGCATGCGATAAATGAGAATTGAAGCCGCGCGTTCCAAGAGGCGGATGCAAAAACCGTTCGGCACGTTTCACGCAAACGTGGCTTTCGACAATATTTGCATGGCTGTGAAACCGCAGGCTTTGGGATTACGTATAAGCATATGCAAAGGCACGTCGCCTGAGGAGAGCTCGTCATGCCCGCTTACCGTCCGCCGCATATCGCGACCTCGGAAATCACGCCCAGGAACATCTATCTGTCGCGCCGCAACTTCATCGGCGCCGCGGCCGCCGCTGGCCTCGGCCTCACCTTCGGCAGCGATGCGCTGGCGGCTCCTTTGGCCGCGGTGCCGGGCCCCTACAAGCTGAACGAGAAGCTGACGCCGAAAGAAGCGATCACGACCTACAACAATTTCTACGAATTCGGTGTCGGCAAGGAAGATCCGTCGCAGAATTCCGGCGCCTTCAAGCCGACGCCATGGTCGGTGAAGGTTGAAGGGCTGGTCGGCAAGCCGAAGGAATTCGGTCTCGACGAGATCATGAAGATGAAGCTCGAGGAGCGCACCTACCGGATGCGCTGCGTCGAGGGCTGGTCGATGGTGATCCCGTGGATCGGCTTCCCGTTGTCGGCCATTCTCGATCAGGTCGATCCGCTGGGCAGCGCCAAATATGTGGCCTTCGAGACGGTCGTGCGGCCGGAGGAAATGCCGGGTCAAGGCGGCCTCTTCCAGGCCCTGCCCTGGCCCTATGTCGAAGGCCTTCGTATGGACGAGGCGCGGCATCCGCTGACCATCCTCGTCGTCGGGCTCTACGGCGAAACGCTGCCGAACCAGAACGGCGCGCCGATCCGCCTCGTCGTTCCCTGGAAATACGGGTTCAAGGGCATCAAGTCGATCGTCAAGATCAAGCTGGTAGAAGAACAGCCGCAGACGACCTGGAAGAATTCCAACGCGCGGGAATACGGCTTCTATTCCAACGTCAACCCGGCGGTCGACCACCCGCGCTGGAGCCAGGCAACCGAGCAGCGGATCGGCGAAGGCGGGTTCTTCGGCACCAAGCGCGTCGATACGCTGCCGTTCAACGGCTATGCGGACGAGGTGGCGAGCCTTTATGCCGGCATGGATCTGAAGAAGAACTATTGAGCATGGCGCTTCTCCCCACCCTGCCCCGCAAATATCACGCGGCCAGCATCTGGGCTCTCTATGTCGTCGGCCTCTGTCCGGCGGCCTGGTATTTCTATCAGGCCGCAACCGGCGGGCTCGGCTTCAATCCGGTCAAGACATTCGAGCATCTTCTGGGAATCTGGGCGCTGCGGCTGATCATCGCGACGCTGGCGATCACGCCGCTGCGCGATCTCTTCGGCATCAACTGGGTGCGATACCGGCGGGCGCTCGGTCTGCTCGCATTCTATTATGTGGCGATGCATTTTTCGGTCTATCTACTGCTAGACCTGCAACTCAACTTCGGCGCGGTCGGCGGCGACATCGCTCGCAGGCCGTATATCACCATCGGCTTTGCGGCCCTTCTCTGCCTTATTCCCCTTGCGGTGACATCCAACAACTGGTCGATCCGCAAGCTAGGTCAGGGATGGGTGAAGCTGCACAAGCTCATCTACCTGATCGCGGTCGCCGGCGCGTTCCATTACGTGCTCGCCGTCAAGTCGGTAACGGCAGGACCGTTTATCCATGTCGCTCTGATCGCGGTTCTCGTCGCCTATCGCTTCGTGCGCCGGCCGATCCTGAACTGGAAGCGGTCGCGCAACGGGCAGCCGATTCGGGCTGCCGGCCGATAGGCTGTCAGGCGGCGCCCGGTATGGCGCAGGCCTCGCCGCCGCCGAAGAGGCGCGAACGCGTGAGGAAGCGTTTTTCCCGCCCGTTGTCGAGCGAGAACATGCCGCCCCTGCCCGGCACGACATCGATGATGAGCTGGGTGTGTTTCCAGGCCTCGAACTGGCTGCCGCTGATATAGACCGGCACGCCGCCGATTTCGCCGAGCCTGACATCCTGGTCGCCGACGATGAAGTCATCCGCCGGATAGCACATCGGCGACGAGCCGTCGCAACAGCCGCCGGACTGGTGGAACAGGATTTCGGGATAGTCCTGCCTGATTTCGGCGATGAGTTCGAGCGCGGCATCGGTAGCGGTGACGCGCGGTTCGCCGTTGATGGTGAGGTCCATGGTGTTCCTTTCTGGATGACGAGAGCAAGGAGGTTGCCCCTCATCCGGCTGCCGCCACCTTCTCCCCGTTCTGACGGGGAGAAGGAACCGTGTCGTGAGGTTGCCGTCCCTCACCAGCGTCAAAGCGAGATAGTCCTCTCGTTTCGCGCGCGGTTGCCGGCGATCGAGCCCGGAATTCGTCCTGCCGTGGCGAAAATGGTGACTTCGAGAACCGGAGCGGAGTGGACTTGACGTCCATGAGCACCGGAAGCGCAGAAGGCGCCATTGCAGCCCGGCAGGGCGAATTCAGGCCGATCGTCAGAAGAAGCCGAGCTTCTTCGGGCTGTAGCTGACCAGCATGTTCTTGGTCTGCTGGTAGTGGTCGAGCATCATCTTGTGCGTCTCGCGGCCGATGCCGGACTGCTTGTAGCCGCCGAAGGCCGCATGGGCCGGATAGGCATGGTAGCAATTGGTCCAGACGCGGCCGGCCTGGATTTCGCGGCCGAAGCGATAGGCACGGTTGCCGTCGCGGGTCCAGACACCGGCGCCGAGGCCGTAGAGCGTGTCGTTGGCGATCGACAGCGCTTCGTCCTCGTCCTTGAAGGTCGTGACCGAGACGACAGGCCCGAAGATCTCTTCCTGGAACACACGCATCTTGTTGTGGCCCTTGAAGATCGTCGGCTGGATGTAATAGCCCTCGGAAAGCTCGCCGCCGAGATCGTTGCGGGCGCCACCGGTCAGCACTTCCGCGCCTTCCTGCTTGCCGATATCGAGGTAGGCGAGGATCTTTTCCATCTGCTCGGTGGAGGCCTGGGCGCCGATCATCGTTTCGGCATCGAGCGGATTGCCCTGCTTGATGGCCTTCACGCGCTTGACGGCGCGCTCCATGAAGCGGTCATAGATCGATTCATGCACCAGCGCGCGGCTCGGGCATGTGCAGACCTCGCCCTGGTTCAGCGCGAACATGGCGAAGCCTTCGAGTGCCTTGTCGAAGAAGTCGTCGTCTTCATTGGCGACGTCGGCGAAGAAGATGTTGGGCGACTTGCCGCCGAGTTCCAGTGTAACCGGAATGAGGTTCTGGCTGGCATATTGCATAATCAGCCGGCCGGTCGTCGTCTCACCGGTAAAGGCGATCTTGGCGATGCGGTTCGAAGAGGCGAGCGGCTTGCCGGCTTCGAGGCCGAAACCGTTGACGATGTTCAGGACGCCCGGCGGCAGAAGGTCGCCGATGATCTCGGCCCAGACGAGCAGCGATGCAGGTGTCTGTTCGGCCGGCTTGATGACGACGCAATTGCCGGCGGCGAGTGCCGGGGCAAGCTTCCAGGCGGCCATCAGGATCGGGAAGTTCCAGGGAATGATCTGACCGACGACACCGAGCGGTTCATGGAAGTGATAGGCGACCGTATCGTTGTCGATCTCGCCGATCGACCCTTCCTGGGCGCGGATGCAGGAGGCGAAGTAGCGGAAATGGTCGATGGCCAAGGGAATGTCGGCAGCCATCGTCTCGCGGATCGGCTTGCCGTTGTCCCAGGTTTCGGCCTGGGCGAGCACTTCCAGCTTGTCCTCCATGCGCTGGGCGATCTTCATCAGGATGTTGGAGCGCTCGGCGGGTGCGGTGCGGCCCCATTTGTCCTTGGCGGCATGTGCGGCATCGAGCGCGGCGTTGATATCTTTTTCATCCGAGCGCGGAATTTCGCAGATCTTGCCGCCGGTGACCGGGGTGATGTTGTCGAAATATTTTCCGCCGATCGGCTCCCGCCATTCGCCGCCGATATAGTTGCCGTATTTCAGCTTGAACGGCGACTCGACGATTTTCTGGTGCAGCATGTCATCCTCCTTGATGAGCAGGTTCGAGCGAACCCGATGGGAGAAATCTGATCATATCGTAGGCCGAAAACAGGGTCGCTCAGCCATACCGCGGCGCACTGTGTCGCAAGTCTGCGACACATCCCGTCTTCAATGGAGGCCGAAGCGCTTCATCTTGCGGTGGAGCGTGGAACGACTGACGCCGAGCGCCACGGCCGCCTGAGAAACGTTGCCGCTGGTGCGCGACAGGACGCGCAAGAGCATCGCCCTTTCGGCTTCATCGAGCGACGCCTCGCTCTTTTCATTCAGCAGATCGGAGGCCGGAATGCCGGCCTCGATCCGCTGATCGTCGAGCTTCAGCGCCATCCGGGCCGCCCGCGTAGCACCAAGCACCATATCGTTGCGATCGACCGCCAGGAGACCGATCGTGGAGACCGCGTCATTCGGCACCATGACGAAACGGGCGCCGGCAAAGGCACTGCGGAAGAGATTGAATTCGATGCGGCCCGCTGCCTCACGCACCGTCTGGGCGAGGATGGCGACGATGCCGTCCGTCGCGTCATCCCGGCAGGTCGACACGTCGAGGGCGCCGACAAGCCGGCCGCGATGGTCGCGGATCGGGGCGGTGGTGCAGCTCAGGTTGATATTGGAGGAGAAGAAATGCTGGTCGCGGATGATCGAGATAGCCCGGTCTTCGGCGAGCGCGGTACCGACTCCGTTTGTGCCGATGCTCGCCTCGGTCCAGACTGCGCCGGTCCACAGGCCGAGATCGTGAAAATCCTTGTCGTCGCCGGCGGTGCCGCGACGGTCGAGCGCAATGCCTTCGCGATCGGTCATCAGGATGCAGCATCCTGCGCGGCCGGCGATGAGAAAGAGGCGATCGAGTTCCTCCGCCGCATGGGCGACCAGCGCCCCGGATCGCTCGCGGGCGCGACGAAGCTCGTCTTCCGTCAGCCGCACCGGCAGGCGCCGCTCCTCCGGCGCCAGATGGTGCATCGTCATGCAGCGTCGCCAGGAAGCGACGACCGCGGAACTCGCCACGGCAGACTGCGCCGAAGCATAGACCTGGTCGGCGTGGGATACATGCTCGTGCATCGGGCTCCTCCAACCAAATGCCATTGGTGAAGTGTCGCTAAAAAGTGGAGGATGGCAATGAGGAAGTGGGGGTCGACGTCCAATCTCCCCCATTGTGGGGGAGATGTCACGAAGTGACAGAGGGGGTGGTGCGGCGAACTCAACTGACGAGGAGTATGTGGATCTACCCCCTCTGCCCTGCCGGGCATCTCCCCCACAAGGGGGAGATCGGCTAGAGGCGCCGGTCCGCCACCCTAAAGCCCCGTCCTACTGCCTCCGCTTCTTCGGCATGCTCTTCGCGAGATTAAGCTCAGCAGCCCTCCGCACCAATGTCACAAAGGCCTCCTCGTCGATCCGATCGCCCTGTTTCAAATCAATCGCCCGGCGGACATTGCCGTCGAGGCTGGCGTTGAAGAGGCCGGCCGGATCCTCGATCGAGGCTCCCTTCGCGAATGTGAGCTTGACCACGGCCTTGTAGGTCTCGCCGGTGCAGAGGATGCCGTTCTTCTCCCAGACGGGCACGCCGCGCCATTTCCATTCCTCGATGATATCCGGGATCGCCTGTTTGATCAGGGCGCGGACATGGGCGAGCATGGCGCCACGCCAGTCGCCTAGATCGGCAATGCGCTGGTCGATCAGCTCGGAGGGTTCTTGTCTGGGGTGGAAGTGTGTTCCGCCATCGCGCCGCCCGCCGTCAAAGCTTTTCGCCGGGCAGCAGGCTCGCCTGCCGGATCCAGCTCTCAAGTTGCGCTTCGTTCCAGGCATCGTTCTCGTGGATGTGGAAATAGCGGGCTTCGGCGCTCTTCGAGGTCTCCGGCGGGACCGGATCAAGCGAGGTGCCGCGGAAGAAGGCGAGTTTCACGTATTTGGTGAAGCAATGGAAACTGAGGAACCAGCCCTGCCCCTCAATGCCATAGAAGGGCGAGTTCCACTTCACCGCCTTTGCCACATCCGGCACGGTGCGGGTGACGAGCTCATCGATCTTCTGCCCGACCTCGCGCTTCCAACCGGGCATCGCAGCGATATAGGCCTGGACCGGCTCGTCGCCATGGCCCTTGGCGATCTGCGGATTACCGCCCGAAAGCAGGTTTGGTTCGGCTTTTTCGGCGATCGTTTTTCGGGACATGGTGCACGCTCCTCCTGCTGACCAGTGCCCCCATCATAGCGCGAGCGGTCAGGGCGTCCATTCCTTGCCGAAACAAGGAAGGCTCGTCGTTCGCCTTGACTTCTCCCGATTCGAAGGTTCCATTCCGGGCGTCAACGGGATGAAGAGATGAGCACGGACACGACAGTACAGAGCGGCCGCCTTTCGTTTCTCGACTTCTATCTCTGCGATCTGTGCCCCTGGGGCGAGCTGCGGGGCTTCGCGCGCTTCATTGTCGAGTTTCTATATTTCGGCTTCAAGGAAGCGCGCGCCTGCCTATTTGCCGGCCTCTTCTTCGTCTCGATCTTCCTCGTGCCGAAGGCCGGGCTGTTCGGCCTGCCCCGCTACGATGTCCTGCTGGTCATCGCGCTCGCGATCCAATTCTTCATGATCTGGAGCAGGCTGGAGACCTGGGACGAGGCCAAGTCAATCGGGCTGTTCCATATCGTCGGTTTTGCACTGGAAGTGTTCAAAACGTCCGGAGCCATTGGTTCATGGTCCTATCCGGATTTCGCCTATACGAAGCTTTTCGGCGTGCCGCTATTTTCCGGCTTCATGTATGCCGCCGTCGGCAGTTACATCATCCAGGCCTGGCGGCTGTTCGACCTGCGCATACACCACCATCCGAGCTACTGGATGGCGACGCTGATCGCGATCGCAATCTACGCCAACTTCTTCACCCATCACTTCATCGGCGACTATCGCTGGTATATCGCAGCCTGCGCGATCGGCCTCTATGCCCGCACGACCGTGACGTTTCGGCCCTATGACCACGACCGCAAGATGCCGCTGCTTCTCGCCTTCGTGCTGATCGGCTTCTTTATCTGGCTCGCAGAGAACATCTCGACCTTCTTCGGCATCTGGTCCTATCCGAACCAGCTCGGGGCCTGGTCAACCGTGCATATTGGCAAATGGAGTTCGTGGTCGCTGCTGGTGATCATGACCTTCACCATCGTCGCCCATCTCAAGCATATCAAGCGGCAGATCCACGTGCCCGAATGAACAGGCGCGCCTCGACGACCGCAGCGCCGGCAATGCCCGTGGCGTAGGCCAGTATATTCCAGAGCGAGAAGACGCGGCCGAGCAAGAGCTTGCCTGCGGTCGTCAGCCGAAAGGCATCCAGTTCAGGCGTATGATAGAGGCGCGAGAACTCGACCGCCGTGGCAATAGCCAAAGCGCTCAAGGCCACAAGGCCGATCCTGGCAGAGCCGGTGAGCATGCCGACGAGCAGAAAAACCATGCTGCCCCAGAGGATGGAGCCACCGTATTTGACCACGGCGAAAGGCAGGCCGATTTCGTAGCCGAAACGGCGAAGCAGGAGACCGACGGCAATCACGGCCAAGGCCGCCAGACCGCGACCGATGCGCTTTGAAAATGTTCCGCTCGCGATCATATGCTCTCCCGGCTCGACGCAAAAAGGCCGGGCGTTTCCACCCGGCCTTTTAAATTTTTCGATCAGAGATCGAATTAAGCGGCTTCGGCAGCTTCTGCTTCAGCAGCAACGCGAGCCTTGTCGGCCTTGCCCTTGGCGTCGACGTCGCGTTCAACGAACTCGATGACAGCCATCGGCGCGTTGTCGCCCTGGCGGAAGCCAGCCTTCATGATACGCAGGTAGCCGCCGTTGCGGGTTGCGTAGCGCGAAGCGATGACGTCGAACAGCTTGCGAACAGCGTCCTGGTCCTGAACCTGCGAGATCGCCTGACGACGAGCGTGCAGATCGCCGCGCTTGCCCAGCGTGACGAGCTTTTCGACGATCGGGCGAATTTCCTTCGCCTTCGGCAGGGTGGTTACGATCTGCTCATGGGTGATGAGCGATGCAGCCATGTTGGTGAACATAGCCTTACGGTGGCTTGCGGTGCGGTTAAGCTTGCGGCCTGCTTTTGCGTGGCGCATGTCTGGTCTCCTTCACTTGCAGGCATTCGCCTGCAGTCTGATCCTGTTAGTATTGGTCTTCGTAACGCTTAGCGAGATCTTCGATGTTTTCCGGCGGCCATGCAGGAACTTCCATGCCAAGATGGAGGCCCATGGATGCCAGAACTTCCTTGATCTCGTTCAGCGACTTGCGACCGAAATTCGGAGTGCGCAGCATTTCCGCCTCGGTCTTCTGGATGAGGTCGCCGATGTAAACGATGTTGTCGTTCTTCAGGCAGTTGGCCGAACGGACGGACAGTTCCAGTTCGTCGACCTTCTTGAGGAGTGCCGGGTTGAACGCGAGTTCGGTGACGGACTCTTCTTCCTGCTCCTTCTGCGGCTCGTCGAAGTTGACGAAGACCGACAGCTGGTCCTGAAGAATGCGGGCGGCGAAGGCTACGGCGTCTTCACCCGTGACCGAACCATCGGTTTCGATGGTCATGGTCAGCTTGTCGTAGTCGAGAACCTGGCCTTCGCGGGTGTTTTCCACCTTGTAGGACACTTTCTTGACCGGCGAGTAGAGGCTGTCGACCGGGATGAGACCGATCGGGGCATCCTCTGCACGGTTACGCTCGGCAGGAACGTAGCCCTTGCCGTTGTTGACCGTGAATTCCATGCGGATCTCGGCGCCATCGTCCAGCGTGCAGATCACGTGGTCGGGGTTCAGGATCTCGATGTCGCCAACCGTCTGGATGTCTCCGGCGGTGACAGAGCCCAGGCCCTGCTTGCGCACGACCATGCGCTTCGGATCATCGCCGTCCATCTTGATGGCGATTTCCTTGATGTTCAGCACGATGTCCGTCACATCTTCCCGGACGCCCGGGATGGAGGAGAACTCGTGCAGAACGCCGTCGATCTGGACTGCCGTGACGGCAGCGCCGCGAAGCGACGACAAGAGAACGCGACGCAGCGCGTTGCCGAGCGTCAGGCCGAAGCCGCGCTCAAGAGGTTCGGCAACAAGCGTTGCCTTGGTGCGACCGGACGAGGTGAACTCTACCTTGTTCGGCTTAATCAGTTCCTGCCAGTTCTTCTGGATCATGACCTACTACCTTCCGTTCGTTACCACCATCCAATCGTGGTAACCGAGCACGAGGAACACCGGAAATACCCTTCCGGCGATACGGTGAAAGCCGCCTCGACTCTTTCAGGAGGCGAAGCGGCTATTCCCCGAGTTCAGATAAGGATCGCCGTATAAGCGAGCCTCAATACGTCCATTAGACGCGGCGCTTCTTGCGCGGGCGGCAGCCGTTGTGCGGGATCGGCGTGACGTCGCGGATCGAGGTGATCATGAAGCCGGCAGCCTGGAGAGCGCGAAGTGCAGATTCACGACCCGAACCCGGACCGCAAACTTCGACTTCAAGCGACTTCATGCCGTGCTCCTGAGCCTTCTTGGCGCAGTCTTCAGCAGCGATCTGGGCGGCGAACGGGGTCGACTTACGCGAACCCTTGAAGCCCTTTGCACCGGCAGACGACCAGGCAATAGCATTGCCCTGCGCGTCGGTGATGGTGATCATGGTGTTGTTGAAGGTAGAATTGACGTGGGCAACGCCCGACGTGATATTCTTGCGTTCGCGACGACGAACGCGGGTGGCTTCCTTGGCCATAGTATCCCTTTCGTTGATCTCTGCACCGCCGTAATTCCAGCGGCTCCACCTTGGAACGAAACGTCACGGTCAAGCGGACAGAAGCCTGTCCGCTCGCGACGCCCATCCAAAATTACTTCTTCTTACCGGCGATCGCCTTAGCCGGACCCTTGCGGGTGCGGGCGTTGGTGTGCGTGCGCTGACCGCGGACCGGAAGGCCACGACGGTGACGCAGACCGCGGTAGCAACCGAGGTCCATGAGACGCTTGATGTTCATCGCGGTCTCGCGACGAAGATCGCCTTCGACAGCGTAGTCGCGGTCGATGGTTTCGCGGATCTGAAGGATTTCAGAGTCCGTGAGCTGATGGACGCGCTTTTCAGCCGGAAGACCGACCTTGTCCATGATTTCCTGCGCAAACTTCGGGCCGATCCCGTGAATGTAGGTCAGCGCGATAACAACGCGCTTCGCAGTCGGGATGTTGACGCCAGCGATACGTGCCACGTCTATTCTCCTTGCGTTCCGGTTGCCATCCGGCAAGCGGTACTTCTTCCATGATAGCGGCCCGATCAAGGCCACCAGTTCAACAACACCAAACGAGACAAATCAAAACGATCGGCCCCGGATACCCTTGCGGATGTCCGCGCCAATCGCTCAAGTCTGTCGCGAGTTGGCGCGGTGTTTAACGGAATCAGCTGTCAAATGCAACTGCCGAGCCCGAGATTCTTTAACAGGCCTGTGACAGGCCCGATCCAATCCCCTCTTGAGGAGATCGATTTCAAAGGCCGCCGAGAATCTTTTCGATCTCGGCCGTCACCTTGTCCATCTCGGCCATGCCGTCGATGCTCTTCAGCTTGCCCTTGGCATGGTAGTAACCGATCAGCGGCGCGGTGCTCTTGTAGTAGGCACGCAGGCGATCGGCATAGACTTCCGCATTGTCGTCCTTGCGAACCGGCTGGCCGGCAGCGCGGGCTTCTTCGGCACGACGCAGAATGCGCCCAACCATAGCCGCGTCGTCGACTGCCAACTCGATGGCCACATCAAGCGCCAGCCCTTTTTCGCGCAGCATGGCTTCAACTGCATCGGCCTGGACGAGCGTCCGCGGATAACCGTCGAGGATGAAGCCGTGGGCGCAATCGGGCTGGTCGATACGCTCGGATACGATGGCATTGACGATCTCGTCGGAAACGAGATTGCCGGCATCCATGACGGCCTTGGCACGCTTGCCAACTTCCGTCTCGGCAGCAACCGCCGCACGCAGCATGTCGCCTGTGGAGAGCTGCGGAATGCCATGCTTCTCCACGATCCGCTGGGCCTGAGTTCCCTTACCCGCGCCCGGCGGTCCCAAAAGTATAAGTCTCATCGTCCCCTCTTTCCTCCGCGCAGCTTCGACTTCTTGATCAGACCCTCATACTGCTGCGCAATGAGATGTCCCTGAATCTGCGCAACCGTATCGAGGGTTACACTGACAACAATCAAAAGCGAAGTACCACCAAGGGCTAATGGAACGCCGGTACGGGCGATCAGGAACTCTGGCAGGACACAGACGAAGACGAGGTAGATCGCGCCGATAACCGTGATGCGGGTCAGCACATAGTCAATATACTCGGCGGTACGCTCACCCGGACGGATGCCCGGAATGAAGCCGCCGTGTTTCTTCAGGTTGTCGGCCGTGTCCTTCGGGTTGAAGACGATGGCCGTGTAGAAGAAGGCAAAGAAGGCGATCAGCAGCGCATACAGGAACATGAACAGCGGCTGGCCATGACCGAGGGAGGCGATGACCGCAGTCCCCCATTCCGGCATGCGCGAGGTGTCCATGAAGCCCGCAGCCGTCGCCGGCAGAAGCAGGAGCGACGAGGCGAAGATCGCCGGGATGACGCCAGACGTGTTCAGCTTCAGCGGCAGGTGCGAGGTATCGCCCTGGAACATGCGGTTGCCGACCTGGCGCTTCGGATACTGGATCAGCAGGCGTCGCTGGGCACGCTCGACGAAGACGATCAGGGCGATGACGCCGATGGCAACGACGATGACGGTGAGAATCAGTGCCGTCGGCAGAGCGCCGGTGCGGCCGAGTTCCATCGTGTTGGCGAGAGCGGACGGAAGGCCGGCCGCGATGCCTGCGAAGATGATCAGCGAGATGCCGTTGCCGATGCCGCGCGAGGTGATCTGCTCACCGAGCCACATCAGGAACATGGTGCCGCCGAGCAGCGTCACGACGGTCGAAAGACGGAAGAACCAGCCCGGATCGGTGACGATCCCCTGCCCGCTCTCAAGACCGGCAGCAATGCCGTAGGCCTGGAGGGTTCCGAGAATCACCGTGCCGTAGCGGGTGTACTGGTTGATGATCTTGCGGCCCGCCTCGCCTTCCTTCTTGAGATTCTCAAGCGAAGGAACAACGGAGGTCATCAGCTGCACGATGATCGACGCGGAGATATACGGCATGATGCCGAGCGCGAAGATCGCCATGCGCTCGACGGCGCCGCCGGCAAACATGTTGAAGAGACCGAGAATACCGCCGGCCTGGCCGCGGAAGGCCTGCGCGTAGGCTTCAGGGTTCAGACCCGGAAGCGGGATATGGGTGCCCAGGCGATACACGAGGAGAGCAGCGAGGGTGAACCACAGCCGCTTCTTGAGATCCTCAGCCTTGGCGAAGGTCGAAAAATTGAGATTGGAGGCCAGTTGTTCCGCTGCAGACGCCATGCGTTTCTCCGCCCGATCGCTCCTCCGCCGGCTTAAAATTGCCTTGGCCGGAAAGCGTTCGCAAATTCTGGTTCAAAAAACCGGGCGCGGGAGATTGCGGAACGCAATCAGGTGCCTCACCCCGTTTTCATGTGATCAGCGCCCCTTAGGGTTGCCAGTGGGGCCGCCGGATCGTGAGGCTCACATATGGACATAAAATCGCCCGGTGTGAAGCTCACGCCGGGCGATTTTAAACGTTTTACTCTGCGGCAGTTTCGACAGCTGCGAGCAGCTTGATCGATGCGCCGGCCTTTTCGATCTTCTCGACGGCAGCCTTGGAGGCACCAGCGACTTCGATCGAAACCTTGGCCTTCAGTTCGCCGTCGGACAGAACGCGTACGCCATCCTTCTCGCGACGGATGACGCCGGCAGCCTTGAGGGCAGCAGCATCAACAGTGGCCTTCGGGTCGAGCTTCTTGGCATCGATCGCAGCCTGGATACGGCCGAGCGAAACGGTGACGTATTCAGACGCGAAGATGTTGTTGAAGCCGCGCTTCGGCAGGCGACGGTAGATTGGCATCTGACCGCCTTCGAAGCCGTTGACGGCAACGCCGGAACGGGCCTTCTGACCCTTGACGCCGCGACCACCGGTCTTGCCCTTGCCCGAACCGATACCGCGACCTACGCGGATACGGTCCTTGGAGGCGCCTTCGTTGTCCTTGATCTCATTCAGTTTCATGATCAATCTCTCCGTCTTACTTCTCGTCGACGATGCGAACGAGATGCTGGACAGACCGGATCATGCCACGAACGGAAGGCGTGTCTTCCAGCGTGCGAACCCGGTGCATCTTGTTGAGGCCCAGACCGACCAGCGTTGCGCGCTGGATAGCCGGACGGCGAATAGGCGAGCCGATCTGTTCGACCGTGATCGTCTTTGCTTCAGTCTTCTTCGTAGCCTTAGCCATGGGTCAGACTCCTCTTATTCTTCCGACGCATTGCCGGAAGCGGCGCGGCGAGCCTGGAGCGTTGCATACTTGATGCCGCGCTGAGCTGCTACGTCCTTCGGATGCACCTGGTGCTTGAGAGCGTCGAACGTCGCACGAGATCATGTTGTACGGGTTCGAGGAACCGGTCGACTTGGCGACAACGTCGTGCATGCCGAGCGTTTCGAAGACGGCGCGCATCGGGCCACCTGCGATGATACCGGTACCAGCCTTGGCGGAGCGCAGCAGAACCTTGCCGGCGCCGTGACGGCCGTGAACGTCATGATGCAGCGTACGGCCGTCGCGCAGCGGTACGAAGATCAGGTCGCGCTTGGCAGATTCGGTAGCCTTACGGATTGCTTCCGGAACTTCACGAGCCTTGCCGTGGCCGAAACCAACGCGGCCCTTCTGGTCGCCGACGACGACGAGAGCAGCAAAACCGAAACGACGGCCGCCCTTGACGACCTTGGCGACGCGGTTGATCGCGACCAGCTTGTCGACGAATTCGCTATCGCGCTCTTCACGGGCCTGACGATCGTCGCGGCCCTTTCTTTCCTGTGCCATTGTCCTTGTCCTTTTTCTTTTGCGGGTAGAACGGCAGGTTGCAAATAATCCGGCAATAAGCCGGATGGTGCGGAGAAACCGCATTTCGCCCGGCCTCCCCTTTCAAGAGGAAACCGGGCGAAAATTTCTTAGAAGCTCAGACCGCCTTCGCGGGCAGCTTCAGCAAGTGCCTTGATGCGGCCGTGATAGATGAAGGCGCCGCGATCGAACACGACTTCCTTCACGCCAGCTTTGGAGGCGCGCTCTGCAACCAGCTTGCCGACGGCAGCAGCAGCTGCAACGTCCGCGCCGGTCTTCAGCGACTTGCGCAGGTCGGCTTCGAGCGTGGAGGCGGCAGCAAGCGTGCGGCCGGCCACGTCGTCGATGACCTGTACGTAGATGTTCTTGGACGAGCGGTGAACCGACAGACGCGGACGGCCGTTTGCGACCTTCTTGATCTGGCGGCGAACACGGCTCGCACGCTTTGTGAGTGCTTCTTTTCTGGTAGCCATGATCGCTCGACCTTACTTCTTCTTGCCTTCCTTGCGGACGATCCGTTCCTCGGCGTACTTGACGCCTTTGCCCTTGTAGGGCTCGGGACCACGGTATTCGCGGATTTCCGCGGCAACCTGACCGACCTGCTGCTTATTGATGCCGGAGACGATGATTTCCGTCGGCTTCGGCACGGCAATGGTGATGCCCTCAGGGGCTTCGTAGACTACGTCGTGCGAGAAACCGAGAGCCAGCTGCAGGTTCTTGCCCTGCATGGCAGCGCGGTAACCGACGCCGTTGATTTCGAGCTTGCGCTCGTAGCCATCCTTAACACCCTTGAAGATGTTCTCGATCATCGTGCGGGACATGCCCCACTTCGAGCGAGCATCCTTGGTCTGGTTGACCGGGGTGACCGAAACAGCGTTGTCCTGGAGTTCGAGCTTGACTTCGTCGTTTGCGACGAAGAACAGCTCGCCCTTCGGGCCCTTTGCAGAAACCTTCTGGCCGTCGACCGAAGCCGTTACACCTGCCGGAACCTGAACGGGCTTTTTACCGATACGAGACATTTTATTATCCTGTCTGTCCGTTATGGAGATCCTTGCCCAGTCTTAGAAGACCGAGCAAAGAACCTCGCCGCCTACGTTCTGTTCGCGAGCCTGGTGATCGGCCATCACGCCCTTCGGAGTCGAAAGGATGGTGATGCCGAGGCCGTTCGCGACCTGAGGAATGGACTTAACCGAGACATAAACTCGGCGGCCCGGCTTGGAGACGCGGCCGATCTCACGGATCACGGAAGCGCCTTCGTAGTACTTCAGTTCGATTTCGATCTCGGACTTGCCGTTGCCGTAATCGATCTGGGAGTAACCGCGGATGTAGCCTTCAGCCTGCAGAACGTCGAGGACGCGAGCGCGCAGCCGGGAGGCAGGCGTCGAGACGGTCGACTTGCGGCGGGAAGCGCCGTTGCGGATACGGGTGAGCATATCGCCCAAGGGATCAGTCATGGTCATCTAACGATCTCCTTACCAGCTCGACTTGACGACGCCCGGCACCTTGCCGAGGTTGCCGAGTTCGCGAAGTGCAATACGCGACATCTTAAGCTTACGATAGAAAGCGCGCGGGCGACCGGTGACTTCGCAACGGTTGCGGATACGCGTCTTCGAGCCATCGCGAGACAGAGAAGCGAGCTTGATAGTTGCCTTGAACCGGTCTTCGATCGGAAGTTCCTGGTTCATGATGATCGCCTTCAGTTCGGCGCGCTTGGCGGCCTGCTGGGCGACTGTCTTGCGGCGGCGCTTGTTCTTTTCAACTGCGCTGGTTTTCGCCATATCGGAGTTCCTTTTTAACGCTCGTCGTTACGGTTACGCACGGAACGGGAAGTTGAACTCTGTGAGCAGAGCGCGAGCTTCGTCGTCATTGGTAGCCGTCGTGCAAACGATGATGTCCATGCCCCACATCTGATCAACCTTGTCGTAGTTGATCTCCGGGAACACAATGTGCTCCTTGAGGCCCATGGCGAAGTTGCCACGGCCGTCGAAGGACTTCGGGTTCAGGCCGCGGAAGTCGCGAACGCGCGGGAGCGCGATGTTGACCAGGCGATCCATGAACTCGTACATGCGTGCGCCGCGCAGGGTAACCTTTGCGCCGATCGGCATGTTTTCGCGGACCTTGAAGCCAGCGATAGAGTTGCGGGCCTTGGTGATGACCGGCTTCTGACCGGCAATAGCGGCCAGGTCAGCTGCAGCAACCGTGGGCTTCTTGGAGTCGGCAGTCGCCTCACCCACACCCATGTTGATGACGATCTTGTCGACCTTCGGGATCATCATTTCGTTCGCGTAGGAGAACTTCTCCTGCAGGGCGCCGCGAATGCGGGAAACGTATTCCGCCTTGAGGCGCGGCTCGTACTTAGACTCAGCCATCGATTACATCTCCCGTACGCTTGGCTACTCGCACCTTCTTTCCGTCGACGACGGAGAAGCCAACGCGGGTCGGCTTGCCGTCTTTCGCGACGATCGCGACGTTCGACAGGTGGATGGATGCTTCCTTGTTGATGATGCCAGCTTCCTGCGTCTGCGTCTGACGCTGGTGGCGCTTCACCATGTTGACGCCGCGGACGACCGCACGGTCTTCCTTCGGCAGAACCTGGAGAACTTCACCGGTACGGCCCTTGTCCTTGCCGGCGAGGATGACGACGTTGTCGCCCTTCTTGATCTTCTGCATGGATCCCGCTCCTTACAGTACTTCTGGAGCCAGCGAGATGATCTTCATGTGGTTCTTGGCGCGAAGTTCGCGCGGAACCGGTCCGAAGATACGGGTGCCGATCGGCTCTTTCTTGTTGTCGATGAGGACCGCTGCGTTGTTGTCGAAGCGGATGACGCTGCCGTCGGCGCGACGGATGTCTTTAGCGGTACGCACAACAACCGCCTTCATCACGTCACCCTTCTTCACGCGGCCGCGCGGAATAGCTTCCTTGATCGAAACGACGATAATGTCGCCGACCGAAGCGTACTTGCGCTTGGAGCCGCCCAGCACCTTGATGCACATGACACGACGTGCGCCGGAATTATCCGCCACGTCGAGGTTTGTTTGCATCTGAATCATGTCAGGTCGCCTTTTTCTAATGACCGGAACACCGGACGCGTGAGCGCCTGGAGCCGGCTATGAACAGATTTTCAGTGTGCGCGGGATGGGTCTTGCCAAGGTGGTTTCCCTGAAAGGGACCTTCCGTGCGCTCAAAGCAAAAGAACGCCCGTTTCCGAGCGTTCGACGCCAGTGGCGTGCTTCATACAGGATTCTCTGCCAGACGCAAGGGCAAGCCCCAATCTGGCAGAAATTCCTGATCAGTTTAAGCCTGGGCGGAGATAACCGTCCAGCGCTTGTCCTTGGAGATCGGTGCGCATTCCTCGATGGAAACGACATCACCTACCTTGTACTGATTGGTCTCGTCATGCGCCTTGTACTTCTTGGACCGGCGAACGGTCTTCTGAAGCAGCGGGTGCGCGAAGCGGCGCTCGACGCGGACAACAACGGTCTTCTCGTTCTTGTCGGAAACGACAACGCCCTGCAGAATGCGTTTTGGCATATTATTCTTCCTTAGGCCTTGGCTTCTGCCGCCTTCTGGCGGGCAATGGTTTTCACGCGAGCGATGTCCTTGCGGACTTCGGTGATGCGCGAGGACTTCTCGAGCTGGCCGGTAGCCTTCTGGAAGCGCAGGTTGAACTGCTCCTTCTTCAGGTCCGCAAGCTTGTCCTTGAGCTGGTCGGCGCTGAGGCCGCGTACGTCTTCGGCTTTCATCGTGCCTTCTCCTTACTCTGCGATGCGCTGAACGAAGCGCGTCGTGACCGAGAGCTTGGCAGAACCGAGGCGCAGAGCCTCGCGCGCGATTTCTTCCGAAACGCCGTCGATCTCGAACATGATACGACCAGGCTTGACCTTGCAAGCCCAGTATTCAACCGAACCCTTACCCTTACCCATACGAACTTCGGTGGGCTTGGCAGTAACCGGGACGTCAGGGAAGACGCGGATCCATACACGACCCGCGCGCTTCATGTAACGGGTGATCGCGCGGCGAGCCGCTTCGATCTCGCGAGCGTTCACGCGGTTCGGTTCCTGAGCCTTCAGGCCGAACTCGCCGAATGCCAGGTCAAAGCCGCCCTTTGCGACGCCCTTGATGCGGCCCTTGAACTGCTTGCGATACTTGGTACGCTTTGGCTGCAACATTTTCTTACTTCTCCGAGCTTATCTTTCGCCAGCGATAATCAAGCGTTTTCGCGTTCGCGGCGACGATCGCCACGATCACGGTCGCGGCTTGCCGGACCCTGCGCATCGCCTTCCAGCGCGCGACGTTCGGAAGCCATCGGATCGTGCTCAAGGATTTCGCCCTTGAAGATCCAGACCTTGATGCCGCAGATGCCGAATGCGGTTTCGGCTTCAGCCGTACCGTAATCGATGTCTGCACGCAGCGTGTGAAGCGGCACGCGGCCTTCGCGGTACCATTCGGTACGAGCGATTTCCGCACCGCCGAGACGGCCGGCGCAAGTGATCTTGATGCCTTCGGCGCCAAGACGCATTGCAGACTGAACAGCACGCTTCATCGCACGGCGGAAAGCCACGCGGCGCTCGAGCTGCTGAGCGATCGACTGGGCAACCAGCGTCGCGTCAACTTCCGGCTTGCGCACTTCAACGATGTTGAGGTGCGTTTCCGAGTTCGTCATCGACGAGATCTTCTTGCGAAGCTTCTCGATGTCTGCACCCTTCTTGCCGATGATCAGACCCGGGCGAGCCGAGTGGATCGTGACGCGGCACTTCTTGTGCGGACGCTCGATGACAACCTTGGCGATACCAGCCTGCTTCAGCTCCTGCATGAGGTAAGCGCGGATCTTCAGGTCTTCGTGGAGCAGCTGGCCGTATTCGGCGTTGTCGGCGAACCAACGGCTGTCCCAGGTGCGGTTAATGCCGAGGCGGAAGCCGATCGGATTAATTTTCTGGCCCATTATGCGGCCTCCCCTTTTCCTCGACTTCGCGAACAACGATCGTCAGGTGAGCGAACGGCTTTTCGATGCGCGATGCGCGGCCACGGCCACGAGCGTGGAAACGCTTCATCACGATCGACTTACCGACGTATGCTTCCGAAACGATCAGAGAGTCGACGTCGAGGTCATGGTTGTTTTCAGCGTTGGCGATAGCGGACTCGGAGAGTCTTCTTCACCGTGCCTGCGATACGCTTGCGCGAGAACTCGAGTTCTGCGAGCGCACGTTCGACCTTCTTGCCGCGGATCATGGCGGCAACCAGGTTCAGCTTCTGCGGGCTGACGCGGAGGGTACGGGCGACTGCCTGTGCCTCGTTGTCCTTCAGCCGGCGTTCGGTCTTTGCCTTCGCCATGATTACTTCCTCTTCGCCTTCTTGTCCGCGCCGTGACCATAGTAGGTACGGGTGGGAGCGAATTCACCGAACTTGTGACCGACCATGTCTTCGTTGACATTGACCGGGATGTGCTTCGAGCCATTGTAGACGCCGAAGGTGAGACCGACGAACTGCGGCAGGATGGTGGAGCGACGGCTCCACATCTTGATCACTTCGTTACGACCGCCTTCACGTACCTTCTCAGCCTTCTTGAGAAGATAGCCGTCAACAAACGGACCTTTCCATACTGAACGAGCCATTGAACGACTTCCTCTCTTACTTCTTCACGTGGCGCGAGCGCATGATGAACTTGTCCGTGGACTTGTTCGAACGCGTGCGCTTGCCCTTGGTGGGCTTGCCCCAAGGTGAGACCGGATGACGGCCACCCGAGGTACGGCCTTCACCACCACCGTGCGGGTGGTCGACCGGGTTCATGACGACGCCGCGGTTATGCGGACGCTTGCCGCGCCATACGGTGCGGCCGGCCTTACCGTCGTTGATGTTGCCGTGATCCGGGTTGGAAACGGCGCCAACGGTGGCGAGGCAAGAACCCGGAACGAGGCGCTGCTCGCCAGAGTTCAGACGAAGGATAGCCATGCCGGCATCACGGCCGACGAGCTGAACGTAGGTGCCTGCAGAGCGGGCGATCTGGCCGCCCTTGCCCGGCTTCATCTCGACGTTATGAACGATCGAGCCAACCGGGATGTACTGCAGCGGCATGGTGTTGCCGGGCTTGATGTCGACGGCCTTGTCGGAAGCGATGACCTTGTCGCCGGCAGCGAGACGCTGCGGAGCGATGATGTAGGCCTGTTCGCCATCGGCATAGGTGACCAGCGCGATGAACGCCGAACGGTTCGGGTCGTATTCCAGACGCTCGACCGTGCCTTCGACGTCGAACTTGCGACGCTTGAAGTCGACCAGGCGATAGGTACGCTTGTGACCGCCGCCGATGAAGCGGGCAGTGATGCGACCGTTGTTGTTACGACCGCCGCTCTTGGAAAGACCCTCGGTGAGCGCCTTGACCGGCTTGCCCTTCCACAGGCCCGAACGGTCGACGATGACCAGCTGACGCTGGCTCGGGGTCGTCGGATTATAGCTTTTCAGTGCCATTTTTCTTTACCTCAGAGACCGGTGGAGACGTCGATCGTCTGACCTTCGGCCAGGGTGACGACAGCCTTCTTGACGTCCTTCTGCTTGCCGATGAAGCCACGGAAGCGCTTCACCTTGCCCTTGCGGACCAGCGTATTGACGGCAGTGACCTTCACACCGAAGAGCGCTTCTACGGCAGCCTTGATTTCAGGCTTGGAAGCAGTCTTGGCAACGTTGAAGACAACCTGGTTCTGTTCGGATACCAGCGTCGACTTTTCGGTGATCGAGGGAGATACGATCACATCATAGTGGCGAAGATCGGTCACTTGAAACGCTCCTCTAGAGCTTCAACTGCGGCCTTCGACAGCACGAGCTTGCCGCGACGCAGAATGTCGTAAACATTGATGCCCTGAACCGGCAGAACATCGATGTTCGGGATGTTCTGGGCTGCGAGCTTGAAGTTGTTGTCGAGCTCAGCGCCGCCGATGACGAGGGCGTTGGTGAGACCGAGCGAGGCGAACGTACCGATCAAAGCCTTGGTCTTTGCTTCAGAAGCAACCAGGTTGTCGATGACGATCAGGTCTTCAGACTTCAGCTTTGCGGACAGAGCGTGACGCAGGGCCAGAGCGCGAACCTTCTTGGGAAGATCGAACGCGTGGCTGCGCGATACCGGGCCGTGAGCCTTGGCACCACCACGGAACTGCGGAGCGCGAGCCGAATGGTGACGAGCGCGGCCCGTACCCTTCTGCTTGTACATCTTGGCGCCGGTGCGGGAAACTTCACCGCGGGTCAGCGACTGATGCGTGCCCTGCTGCTTCTTGGCGAGCTGGTAACGAACCATACGAGCGAGGATGTCCTCGCGGGGGTCGAGGCCGAAGATCGCGTCCGACAGGGAAACCTTGCCAGCGTCTTTGCCTTCGAGGGTCTTGACGTTGAATTCCATCTTAATGGCTCCCTTACTTCGCAGCCGACTTGACGGCGTCGCGAACAACGATCCAGGCGCCCTTGGAGCCGGGGACGGCACCCTTGACGAGGATCAGGCCGCGGCCTTCATCGGTGGACACGACTTCGAGGTTCTGGGTGGTAACGCGGGTCTGGCCCATGTGACCAGCCATGCGCTTGCCCTTCCAGACCTTGCCCGGATCCTGGTTGTTACCAGTCGAACCGTGCGAACGGTGCGACACGGAAACACCGTGGGTCGCGCGCAGACCACCGAAGTTGTGGCGCTTCATGGCACCAGCAAAGCCCTTACCGATCGAGGTGCCGGTCACGTCGACCAGCTGACCGGCTGCGAAATGATCAGCCTTCAGCTCAGTGCCGACTTCGATCATGTTGTCTTCAGAAACGCGAAACTCTACGAGCTTCGACTTCGGCTCGACGTTTGCAGCAGCGAAGTTGCCACGCATAGCCTTGGAGGTGTTCTTCACCTTGGCAACGCCTGCACCGAGCTGAACAGCAGCATAGCCGTTCTTCTCAACAGTGCGGTGTGCAACAACCTGGCAGTTGTCGAGACGCAATACGGTTACCGGGATATGCTCGCCGGCGTCGTTGTAGACGCGGGTCATCCCTACCTTTTGTGCAATTACACCCGAACGCATCGGTTCAATCCTTCTCACTCAGTCCAAAACCCTGGCCGAAACCCAGGTCTTAGAGCTTGATCTCAACATCAACACCTGCGGCGAGGTCGAGCTTCATCAGCGCGTCCACCGTCTGGGGCGTCGGGTCAACGATATCGAGAAGGCGCTTATGCGTGCGCATCTCGAACTGCTCGCGGCTCTTCTTGTCGATGTGGGGGGACCGGTTAACCGTAAACTTCTCGATGCGGGTCGGAAGCGGAACGGGGCCCCGGACACTTGCTCCGGTGCGCTTCGCCGTCGACACGATCTCGCGCGTAGAAGCGTCGAGAATACGGTGATCGAATGCCTTAAGGCGAATGCGGATATTTTGGCCGTTCATTCGACGTTATCCTTGTTTTCTGTTCTCCCGATACCAAACGTGATGGCACGGGTTGTTCGTTTACCTAAGGCGGATCACCGGTTTCAAAGATCGAAGAGAGCACCGCTTCCAGCAGGCACCCTATTCCAGTCTTCAGGCCCGAAGGCCCACCTTAAATTCTTGTGCAACTCGCTGCTTCACCATAGCGAAGCAGGCGCAAATCGCGCTTGCGCGCCATTTGCTATGTTTTTGTGTCATAAGCAAGTCGCAATACGCCACTTGCTTAAAAAATATAGCGGGCGGTATCCGGAGATACCGCCCTGCCCTTATCGATTACTCGATGATCGAGGCAACGATGCCGGCGCCGCCGCAGATCGCGCTGGCGCGATCCGTGATTCTTAGTGTCGTCGGCAGCTTTCGCCACCGCGCCTCGCCATCATTACTCGATGATCGAAGCAACGATGCCGGCGCCGACGGTACGGCCGCCTTCGCGGATCGCGAAGCGCAGCTTTTCTTCCATCGCGATCGGAACGATCAGCTCAACCTGAACCGTGACGTTGTCGCCAGGCATAACCATTTCCGTGCCTTCCGGCAGCGAGACGATGCCGGTCACGTCCGTCGTGCGGAAGTAGAACTGCGGACGGTAGTTGGTGAAGAACGGCGTATGACGGCCGCCTTCTTCCTTCGTCAGGATGTAGGCTTCAGCCATGAACTTCTTGTGCGGCTTGACAGAGCCCGGCTTGCACAGGATCTGGCCACGCTCGACGCCGTTACGGTCAACGCCGCGGACGAGTGCACCGATGTTGTCGCCGGCCTGGCCCTGGTCGAGCAGCTTGCGGAACATTTCAACGCCGGTAACCGTCGTCTTCGAGGTTGCCTTGATGCCGACGATCTCGACTTCTTCGCCAACCTTGACGATGCCACGCTCGACGCGGCCGGTCACAACCGTACCACGGCCGGAGATCGAGAACACGTCTTCGATCGGCATCAGGAACGGCTGGTCGATCGGACGCTCAGGCGTCGGGATGTAAGAGTCGACAGCTTCCATCAGCTCGCGGATCGCGTCTTCGCCGATCTTCTTGTCCGAGATCTTCCAGAGCAGCAAGAGCCGAGCCCTTGATGACCGGAATGTCGTCGCCCGGGAAGTCGTAGGACGACAGAAGTTCGCGAACTTCCAGCTCGACGAGCTCGAGAAGCTCGGCGTCGTCGACCTGGTCGACCTTGTTGAGGAACACGACGATCGCCGGAACGCCAACCTGACGGGCAAGCAGGATGTGCTCGCGGGTCTGCGGCATCGGGCCGTCGGCAGCCGAGCAAACCAGGATCGCGCCGTCCATCTGGGCAGCGCCGGTGATCATGTTCTTGACGTAGTCGGCGTGGCCGGGGCAGTCAACGTGCGCATAGTGGCGGTTCGGCGTCTCGTATTCGACGTGCGCCGTCGAAATGGTGATGCCGCGTGCCTTTTCTTCCGGTGCAGCGTCGATCTGGTCATACGCCTTGAATTCACCGAAGTACTTCGTGATCGCTGCCGTCAACGACGTCTTGCCGTGGTCAACGTGACCAATCGTGCCGATGTTGACGTGAGGCTTGTTGCGCTCAAACTTGCTCTTTGCCATTGCAGGCTCTCCATCTTGTGTGAGCCCCAAAGGGCCCAAATTCTTGTTGTCGCCCCGGCCTGAAACCGGGGCGTATCAGTTCGGTATTCCGATTACTTCTGACCGGAATACTTCGCCTGGATTTCAGTCGCGACGTTCGACGGAACCGGTGCGTAGTGATCGAAGGTCATCGAGTACTGCGCGCGGCCCTGCGACATGGAGCGCAGGTTGTCGACGTACTTGAACATGTTCGCCAGCGGGACGTGAGCGTTGATAACGATCGCGATGCCGCGCTGTTCCTGGCCCTGGATCTGACCACGACGCGAGTTCAGGTCGCCGATAACGTCGCCGACATAGTCTTCCGGCGTTACGACTTCAACCTTCATCATCGGCTCAAGAAGCTGTGCGCCAGCCTTCTTGGCTGCTTCACGGAAGCAGGCACGCGATGCGATTTCGAAGGCGAGAACCGAGGAGTCGACGTCGTGGAAGGCACCGTCGATGAGGGTAGCCTTGACGCCGAGCATCGGGAAGCCAGCCAGCGGACCGGAAGACAGAACGCTTTCGATACCCTTCTGAACGCCCGGGATGTATTCCTTCGGAACAGCACCGCCGACGATCTTGGATTCGAACAGGAAGTCTTCGCCATCCGGGTTCGGTTCGAAGATGATCTTGACGCGCGCGAACTGACCGGTACCACCGGACTGCTTCTTGTGCGTGTAGTCTTCTTCGTGAAGCTTCGTGATGGTTTCGCGGTAGGCAACCTGCGGAGCACCGACGTTGGCTTCAACCTTGAACTCGCGACGCATACGGTCAACGAGAATGTCGAGGTGAAGTTCGCCCATGCCGGCGATGATCGTCTGGCCGGATTCCTGGTCGGTCTTGACGCGGAACGACGGGTCTTCAGCAGCGAGGCGATTGAGCGCGAGGCCCATCTTTTCCTGGTCGCCCTTGGACTTCGGCTCGATCGCGATCTGGATGACCGGCTCCGGGAATTCCATGCGCTCGAGGATAACCGGCTTCAGCGGATCGCAGAGCGTATCGCCAGTGGTGGTTTCCTTGAGGCCGGCGAGAGCAACGATGTCGCCTGCGAAGGCTTCTTCGATGTCTTCACGGGAGTTCGAGTGCATCTGCAGCATACGGCCGACGCGCTCGCGCTTGTCCTTGACCGTGTTCATGACCGACGAACCCTTTTCGAGCTTGCCGGAATAGATGCGTGCGAAGGTCAGCGAACCGACGAAGGGGTCGTTCATGATCTTGAACGCCAGCATCGAGAGCGGCTCGGCGTCGTCAGCGTGACGCTCGATTTCGGCTTCGGTCTTGAAGTCGATGCCCTTGATGGCCGGAATGTCGACAGGCGACGGCAGGTAATCGACGACAGCGTCGAGAAGCGGCTGCACGCCCTTGTTCTTGAACGCGGTACCGCAGAACATCGGGTGGAACTTCACGTCGATGGTGCCGCGGCGAACGAGTTCGCGGATCTTGTCGTTGTCCGGCAGGTCGCCGTTCAGGTAGGCTTCCATCGCTTCTTCGTCGATCTCGACAACGGTCTCGATCAGCTTTTCGCGATATTCTTCAGCCTTGTCCTTCAGGTCGGCCGGGATCTCGACAACGTCCCAGGCAGCGCCGAGGGACTCGTCACGCCATACGAGAGCATTCATCTCGATCAGGTCGACAACGCCCTTGAACTCGGACTCAGCACCGATCGGGAGCTGCATGACGACTGCGGTGGCACCGAGACGGGTCTTGATCATCTCAACCGAGCGGTAGAAGTCCGCGCCGGTCTTGTCCATCTTGTTGCAGAAGATCATGCGCGGAACGTTGTACTTCTCAGCCTGACGCCAGACGGTTTCCGTCTGCGGCTCTACGCCGGCGTTGGCGTCGAGAAGGGCAACTGCACCGTCGAGAACGCGCAGCGAACGCTCGACTTCAATGGTGAAGTCAACGTGGCCGGGGGTGTCGATGATGTTGAAGCGGCGCATCTTGCCGTCACGGCCCTTCCAGAAGGTCGTGGTGGCAGCAGACGTGATCGTGATGCCACGCTCCTGCTCCTGCTCCATCCAGTCCATGGTGGCAGCGCCGTCATGAACTTCGCCGATCTTGTGCGACTTGCCGGTGTAATAAAGGATACGCTCGGTGGTCGTGGTCTTGCCGGCGTCGATATGCGCCATGATACCGAAATTTCGGTAGTCTTCGATTTTATACTCGCGAGCCATAGGACTGCCTTTCGAAATTCGATCGGATAAGAATTACCAACGGTAGTGCGAGAATGCGCGGTTCGCGTCAGCCATCTTGTGCGTGTCTTCACGCTTCTTGACAGCCGAGCCACGGTTGTTTGCGGCATCCATGAGTTCGCCGGAAAGACGATCGATCATGGTGGTTTCGTTGCGCTTGCGGGCAGCAGCGATCAGCCAACGGATCGCGAGGGCCTGGCGACGTTCCGGACGCACGTCAACCGGAACCTGATAGGTCGCACCACCGACGCGACGCGAGCGGACTTCAACATGCGGCGCGACATTGTCGAGCGCCGAATGGAAGATTGCCAGCGGCTCGGACTTGGCCTTGCCCTGCACGACGTCGAACGCGCCGTAAACAATGCTTTCAGCCACGGACTTCTTGCCGTGGAGCATGATGGCATTCATGAACTTCGTAACAACAAGATCGCCGAACTTCGGGTCCGGATTGATCTCGCGCTTTTCTGCACTATGGCGTCTGGACATACTTCTCGTCTCTCAAACGGTTTAGGCGCTTTATCACGCGGAGAACCTCGCGCAGCGCCGGATTTCTGAAACTAAAAAGCACCCGAAGATTACTTCGGACGCTTTGCACCATACTTCGAACGGCGCTGCTTACGGTTCTTGACACCCTGGGTATCGAGAACGCCGCGGATGATGTGGTAGCGAACACCCGGCAAGTCCTTCACGCGGCCGCCACGGATCATGACGACAGAGTGTTCCTGCAGGTTGTGGCCTTCACCCGGAATGTAGCCGATGACTTCAAAGCCATTGGTGAGACGGATCTTGGCGACCTTACGCAGAGCCGAGTTCGGCTTCTTCGGGGTCGTCGTGTAAACGCGGGTGCAGACGCCGCGCTTCTGAGGGTTTTCCTGCAGTGCAGGAACCTTATTGCGCTTTACCTGGGCCTGACGGGGCTTGCGGATCAGCTGGTTTACGGTAGGCATGTACCCATCCCTTGCAAAATCTTCTTCCAAAGCCCCCTTTCGGGAGCTATCTGATGCCGTTTCCGGCGGCGACACGCACATTTCCTCATGCGCCAAGTGTGGCCCGATCCCTTTCCGGATGGACCACCCAAAGCAGAGGACGCATTCCTCATGCGTCGTGCGTGCAGCATTCGTGTCTTCAGCGTGCGTTGGAACCTTGTTTGAGGCCAAAGTCCGGAACGAGTCATTCCAAACGGGCAAGCCTCACATCGCTTCCGATGCGGGGCGTTTACTGTTTTCACCCCTGCGCGTCAAGGGCTGGCCCGAAAATAATGGCTGCAAGGCCTGCGCTGCAAGCCCGGCGGCGTAAACCCTCCCCTCCCCGAACAGTTTTAGGGCGGCTGAGCATTAATGTTTGGGAATCACGGTCATTCGCACTAAGGGAAAGGTGGAACTTTACTCAGGCCCGTGGCTTGGGAAGGTATGTGAACCGCATCCGGAGATATAAATGGTAAATCCTGCCGACAATGACAATAGCCTCGACGGCCCGATGATCTTCATCATCATCGGCAAGGGATACGAGGTAAAGGGCGGCGAAGGCGTGGAACTGCACATCATGCTGCAGGCGCCGGATGACGATTCGGCTGTTCGCGAGGCCCTGAACGCGCTTACCGAGGAAGGGTTCATCGAAGCCGATCTCGACCAGATCGGCGTGCTGCAGGAAGAACCGCCGGAGGAGCCTCACGCTTCCGCCTATCAGGGCGCGCTCGAAGGCGAAGTCGCCATCATCCGCTTCGACTGATCTTCTTGTGACCGCGCGGGCAGAACTCGCGCGGTCTCTCTTTACCACGACCTCATTTGCCCGGAACGATAGAACTCGAGGGCTTCGGGGTCGTGGCGGTTTCGGCCGGCAGGATCGGATAGGTCACGTCCGGTGCCTTGCCCGTCAGGGAATCCAAAAAGGCTACGATCAGGTCGACGTCCCTGCCCTCCAGAGCCTCACCTAGCTGCGATGTTCCCATGATCGCCACCGCCTGTCTCAGGTCCCAAACCTTGCCGGAATGGAAGTAAGGCGCGGTCAGCGCGATATTCCGTAGCGGCCCTGCCCTGAAGACATAAGAGTCATCGGCCGTATTTGTGACGGCGAAGCGCCCTTTATCTTTTTCCGGAAGAACGTCCGCACCGGGCTTCTCGATCAGCCCGAAGGGATAGTAGCCCTCCCCGCCGACATTGATGCCGTTGTGACAGGATGCGCAGCCCTTATCGATGAAGATTTGCAGCCCCTGTTTTGCATCTGCGGTCATCGCCTCGTCGTCACCATTGAGGAATGCGTCGAAGGGTGCCGGCGTGATCAATGTCGCCTCGAAGGCCTCGATCGCCTTGGCGAAATTGTCGAAGCTCACGGGATCAGCTTCGTCCGGAAAGGCAGCTTTGAACCACTCGACATATTGCGGCATCGATTTCAGCGTCGCGACGACCTGGCCGGGCGTGTTGGCCATTTCGACACCGGCCTGGACCGGGCCTTTCGCCTGCGCCTTCAGATCTTCCGCCCGACCATCCCAGAACTGGGCGATGTTGAACACAGCGTTGAACACTGTCGGGGAATTTCGCGGGCCCTTCTGCCATCCGTGACCGATCGAGGTTTCCAGGTTGTCGTCCCCGCCTGTCCCCACGTTGTGACAGGAATTGCAGGAAAAGACCCCGGACGCAGACATGCGAGGGTCGAAGAACAGCGCCTTGCCGAGAGCAATCTTTTCGGGGGTGATCTTGTTGCCCTTAACCGCGGGAACCGTTGAGGGCAGCGGCTTGAACAATTCCTGCGCCTGCTCCCTCAACTGAGCAGGATCGGGATCTGCCGCATAGGCGCCCGTTATCAGCAGTGCGCAGGCAGCGACGGAAGTGAGTAACCGTTTCATTCCAGCCTCCATTCATCTTGAACGGAAACAAGCTTAGAACTCCTCCAATAGTGCGCCTTGTCACAGGTCAATACTTGAGGTTGTGCTCAGGCACAAAAAAACGCCCGGATAAATCCGGGCGTTTCTGATGTCAGCGGATGCGGGGCTATACCCCTCGCCTGCCTTATTCGGCAGGCGTGTTCTCCAGGTTCATGTCCTGCAGCATCGGGGTCGCGGACGATGCGCCGGTGCCCTTCTTGCGTTCCTCGAGGATGAGGTCGTCGCGCGAAGTGGCGATGCGGCGGATCTGCGTCATGGTGCCGCCGGTGCCGGCCGGGATAAGGCGGCCGACGATGACGTTCTCCTTGAGACCCTGCAGCGTGTCCATCTTGCCGGCGATCGCAGCTTCCGTGAGAACCTTGGTGGTTTCCTGGAAGGATGCGGCCGAGATGAAGGACGGCGTCTGCAGCGATGCCTTGGTGATACCGAGCAGAACCGGCTCGCCATAGGCAGGCTTCTTGCCTTCCTCGATGAGCTGGTCGTTGGTGTCTTCCAGCTCGATCCGGTCGACATTGTCACCGACGATATACTGGCTGTCGCCGGCATCGGTGATCTCGACCTTCTGCAGCATCTGACGAACAATCACTTCGATGTGCTTGTCGTTGATGACAACGCCCTGCAGACGATAGACTTCCTGAATTTCGTTCACGAGGTAGGAAGCGAGTGCTTCCACGCCCTTGATCGCCAGGATGTCGTGCGGCGCAGGATTGCCGTCGAGAATGTAGTCGCCCTTTTCGATGTAGTCGCCTTCCTGAAGGTGGAAGG
Source organism: Terrirhizobium terrae (assembly GCF_030323265.1). Taxonomy (GTDB): domain Bacteria; phylum Pseudomonadota; class Alphaproteobacteria; order Rhizobiales; family Rhizobiaceae; genus Neorhizobium. Next base: position 3,255,697 of record NZ_CP104992.1, on the reverse strand, counting down.
GCTTGCCCTTCGGGATCAGGTATTCGGTCGGCTCCACACCGTCTTCGGCCGGCTCGATCATGACGCGACGCTTGTTCTTGTAGTCGCGGCCGAGGCGGATCGTACCATCAATCTCAGCGATGATGGCGTGGTCCTTCGGACGACGAGCTTCGAACAGTTCGGCAACGCGCGGCAGACCACCGGTGATGTCCTTGGTCTTGGCGCTTTCCATCGGGATACGTGCAAGCACGTCGCCCTGGGAAACCTTCTGACCCGGTTCGACCGAGAGGATGGCCTCGACGTTGAGGTTGAAGCGGGCTTCACCACCACGCGACAGCTTCATCACGGCGCCGGAAGCGTCCTTGATGACGATTGCCGGCTTCAGATCCGTACCGCGCGGGGTCGAACGCCAGTCAATAACCTGACGCTTGGTAATGCCGGTGGATTCGTCGGTCGATTCCGAAACGGAGATGCCGTCGACGACATCTTCGAACTGAACCGTACCGGCGACTTCCGTCATCATCGGGCGGGTATAGGGGTCCCACTCCGCCAGGCGCTGACCGCGACGAACCTTGTCGCCGTCATCGACATGCAGCTTCGAACCGTAGGCGACGCGCTGCGAGGAGCGCTCGACGCCACGCTCGTCGAGAATGGTGACCGCCATGTTGCGGCCCATCGCGACGAGGACGTTTTCCGAGTTGCGGAGAACGTTGCGGTTCTTGATCTGGATCGTGCCTTCGTACGATGCTTCCAGGAACGACTGGTCGACCACGTTTGCCGTACCGCCCAAGTGGAAGGTACGCATGGTGAGCTGCGTGCCCGGCTCGCCGATCGACTGAGCGGCGATGACGCCAACGGCTTCACCCATGTTGACCGGCGTACCGCGAGCAAGGTCGCGACCGTAGCAGACCGAGCAGACACCCGTCTGAACTTCGCAGGTCAGAGCGGAGCGGATGCGGATCGACTGGATACCAGCCTTCTCGATCTCGATGACATCCGGCTCGAGGATCATCTTGCCGGCGTCGACGATACGCTCACCCGAAACCGGATGATCGATGTTGTCGAGAGCCGTACGACCCAGGATACGAGCGCCGAGCGAGGCAACGACCTGACCGGCATCGACGATGGCGGTCATGGTGAGGCCGTTTTCGGTGCCGCAATCCACGAGGTTGACGATGCAGTCCTGCGCCACGTCGACGAGACGACGGGTCAGGTAACCGGAGTTAGCCGTCTTCAAGGCGGTGTCTGCCAGACCCTTACGGGCACCGTGGGTCGAGTTGAAGTACTCGTTAACGGTCAGGCCTTCCTTGAAGTTCGAGATGATCGGGGTCTCGATGATTTCACCCGACGGCTTCGCCATCAGGCCGCGCATGCCGCCCAGCTGGCGCATCTGGTTCGGAGAACCACGGGCACCCGAGTGGGACATCATGTAGATCGCGTTCATCTGCTTCTGACGACCGGTTTCCGGGTCGAACTCGACGGCCTTAATGCGGGCCATCATGTCTTCCGCAACCTTTTCGGTAGCCTTACCCCAGGCGTCGACGACCTTGTTGTACTTCTCGCCCTGAGTGATCAGGCCGTCGTTGTACTGCTGCTCGTATTCCTTGACCAGCGCTTCGGTGTCACCAACGATCTTCTCCTTGGTGTCCGGGATGATCATGTCGTCCTTGCCGAACGAAATGCCGGCGCGGCAGGCGTGGGTGAAGCCGAGCTGCATGATGCGGTCGCAGAAGATCACCGTGTCCTTCTGACCGCAATGACGGTAGACCGTGTCGATCATCTTGGAGATGTTCTTCTTGGTCATTTCCTGGTTGCAGGTCTCGAACGGCACGTTGACGTTCTTCGGCAGAAGCTCGCCGATGATCATGCGGCCAGGCGTCGTTTCATAGATCTTGGAGACCAACTTGCCGTCGGCATCCATGGTCTTGAAGCGACCCTTGATCTTGGCGTGCAGGGTGACGACCTTGTTTTCCAGCGCATGGTGCAGTTCGCCCATGTCCGAAAAAGCCATGCCCTGGCCCGGCTCGTTCTCGTTCATGATCGACAGGTAGTACAGGCCGAGAACCATGTCCTGCGACGGAACGATGATCGGTGCACCGTTTGCCGGATGCAGGATGTTGTTCGTCGACATCATCAGGACGCGGGCTTCGAGCTGTGCTTCGAGCGACAGCGGCACGTGAACGGCCATCTGGTCACCGTCGAAGTCGGCGTTGAAGGCCGTGCAGACGAGCGGGTGCAGCTGGATGGCCTTGCCTTCAACCAGGATCGGTTCGAAGGCCTGGATGCCCAGGCGGTGCAGCGTCGGTGCGCGGTTCAGGAGAACCGGATGCTCGCGGATGACCTCGTCGAGGATATCCCAGACTTCCGGCTTTTCCTTTTCAACCAGCTTCTTGGCCTGCTTGACGGTGGACGAAAAGCCCTTGGCGTCAAGACGGGCGTAGATGAACGGCTTGAACAGCTCGAGCGCCATCTTCTTCGGCAGGCCGCACTGGTGAAGCTTCAGTTCCGGACCGGTCACGATGACCGAACGGCCGGAATAGTCGACGCGCTTGCCCAGAAGGTTCTGGCGGAAGCGGCCCTGCTTGCCCTTGAGCATGTCGGACAGCGACTTCAGCGGACGCTTGTTGGCGCCGGTGATGACGCGGCCACGACGGCCGTTGTCGAACAGCGCGTCAACAGATTCCTGCAGCATGCGCTTTTCGTTGCGGATGATGATGCCCGGAGCGCGCAGTTCGATCAGGCGCTTCAGACGGTTGTTACGGTTGATGACGCGGCGGTAAAGATCGTTGAGGTCGGACGTCGCGAAACGGCCGCCGTCAAGCGGAACCAGCGGGCGCAGGTCCGGCGGAATGACCGGAACGACCTTCATGATCATCCATTCCGGGCGGTTGCCGGATTCGATGAAGTTCTCAACGATCTTCAGGCGCTTCATCAGCTTCTTCTGCTTGAGATCCGAAGTGGTCTCAGCAAGGTCGGTACGAAGGTCGCCGGCGATCTTTTCGAGGTTCATCGACGCGAGCATCTCATAGATGGCTTCGGCGCCGATCATGGCCGTGAACTGATCTTCACCGAACTCGTCGATGGCGATCATGTATTCTTCTTCGGAGAGGAGCTGGTTCTCCTTCAGCGAAGTCAGGCCCGGTTCGGTGACGATGTAGTTCTCGAAATAGAGAACGCGCTCGACATCCTTCAGCGTCATGTCGAGCAGCGTCGAGATACGCGAAGGAAGCGACTTCAGGAACCAGATGTGGGCAACGGGAGCGGCGAGCTCGATATGGCCCATGCGCTCACGGCGAACGCGCGACAGCGTGACTTCGACGCCGCACTTTTCGCAGATGATGCCCTTGTACTTCATGCGCTTGTACTTGCCGCACAGGCACTCGTAGTCCTTGATCGGTCCGAAGATGCGCGCGCAGAAGAGACCGTCGCGTTCCGGCTTGAACGTACGGTAGTTGATGGTTTCCGGCTTCTTGATCTCGCCGTAGGACCACGACAGGATCTTTTCCGGGCTCGCGATCGAGATCCGGATCGAATCGAAGTGCTGTGCCGGCACTGTCGGGTTGAAAAGGTTCATGACCTCTTGGTTCATGCCTGTCTCCTTGATGGGGCGCAGAGGCCCTCACTTGGGTCGTGGTCTCGACAAATTCCCGGGCTGTCGAGCCAAACCCTTAAAATGACAATAGACGCCAAATGCGGCGAAACTCCCCTTCCCGACCGATTGCCCGTTCGGGGAGGGAATGGCGTGCGCGATATCTCACGCACGCCGTTGTCAAAATATTACTCGGCTGCGTCCGGCAGCTGACCTTCGGCAGGCGTCTCGAGCTTGGAGTTCTCGAGTTCGACCGACAGACCGAGCGAGCGCATTTCCTTGACGAGAACGTTGAAGCTCTCCGGAATGCCCGCCTCGAACGTGTCGTCGCCACGGACGATCGCTTCGTAGACCTTGGTACGGCCGGCCACGTCGTCCGACTTCACGGTCAGCATTTCCTGCAGGGTGTAGGCGGCGCCGTAGGCTTCCAGAGCCCAGACTTCCATTTCCCCGAAGCGCTGGCCACCGAACTGCGCCTTACCACCGAGCGGCTGCTGGGTGACGAGCGAGTACGGACCGATCGAACGCGCGTGGATCTTGTCGTCCACGAGGTGGTTCAGCTTGATCATGTACATGTAGCCGACGGTCACCTTACGGTCGAAGGTTTCACCGGTACGGCCATCGTACAGGACCGACTGACCCGACGAATGCAGGCCGGCCTTGGTCAGCATCGCAGCGACGTCAGGCTCATGTGCACCGTCGAAGACCGGGGTCGCGATCGACACGCCACGCTTGGACTGTTCGGCAAGCTTGACGAGGGATCTCGTCGTCGAAGCTTGCGACTTCGTCATTGGCCAAGCTGGCGTAGGTTTCCCGCAGCTCGCGCTTCAGGTCCGTGATGTCGTTCGAGGCCTTGTACTCTTCGAGCATCTGACCGATGCGCTTGCCCATACCGGCGCAAGCCCATGCCAGGTGCGTCTCGAGGATCTGACCGACGTTCATGCGCGAAGGCACGCCCAGCGGGTTCAGAACGATGTCGACATGCGTACCGTCTTCGAGGAACGGCATGTCTTCGGCCGGAACGATACGAGAGACGACGCCCTTGTTACCATGACGGCCGGCCATCTTGTCGCCTGGCTGGATCTTGCGCTTCACAGCAACGAAGACCTTGACCATCTTCATGACGCCCGGAGGCATTTCGTCGCCGCGCTGGACCTTTTCGACCTTGTCCATGAAGCGGTGCTCGAGCAGCGACTTCGACTCGTCGTACTGAGCGCGAAGTGCTTCGATCTCGCCCTGGACCTTCTCGTCCTCGACGGCGAACATCCACCACTGCGAGCGGGGATATTCGGAGACGACGGCGTTGGAAAGCTCGACGCCCTTCTTGAAGCCCTTCGGACCGGCAACCGACATCTGACCGCGCAGCATGTCGACCAAGCGACCGTAGACGTTACGGTCGAGGATCGCCTGCTCGTCGTCGCGGTCCTTGGCGAGGCGTTCGATTTCCTCGCGCTCGATCGCCATCGCACGCTCGTCCTTTTCGACGCCGTGACGGTTGAAGACGCGGACTTCGACGACCGTGCCGAACGTGCCCGGAGGCATGCGCATGGACGTGTCGCGAACGTCGGAAGCCTTTTCGCCGAAGATGGCGCGCAGAAGCTTTTCTTCCGGCGTCATCGGGCTTTCGCCCTTCGGCGTGATCTTGCCGACGAGGATGTCGCCCGGCTGGACTTCGGCGCCGATGTAGACGATGCCGGCTTCGTCGAGGTTCTTCAGCGCTTCTTCCGAAACGTTCGGAATGTCGCGCGTGATTTCTTCCGGACCAAGCTTCGTATCACGGGCAGCCACTTCGAATTCCTCGATGTGGATGGACGTGAAGACGTCGTCCGACACGATGCGCTCGGAGAGCAGGATCGAGTCTTCGTAGTTGTAGCCGTTCCACGGCATGAACGCGACGAGCGCGTTGCGGCCGAGTGCCAGGTCACCGAGGTCGGTCGACGGACCGTCAGCGATGATGTCGCCCCTGTTCAGAACGTCGCCGACGGCGACCAGCGGACGCTGGTTGACGCAGGTGTTCTGGTTGGAACGCTGGAACTTCTGCAGACGGTAGATATCGACGCCAGAACGGCCGGCTTCGAGATTTTCCGTCGCGCGGATAACGATACGGGTCGCGTCGACCTGGTCGACCACGCCGCCACGACGGGCGGCGATGGCAGCACCGGAGTCACGGGCGACGACCGGTTCCATGCCGGTGCCGACGAACGGAGCTTCGGCACGAACCAGAGGAACGGCCTGACGCTGCATGTTCGAGCCCATCAGAGCGCGGTTGGCGTCGTCGTTTTCCAGGAACGGGATCAGAGCCGCTGCGACGGAGACGAGCTGCTTCGGCGAAACGTCCATCAGGTTGATGGTGTCGCGCGGGGACAGCATGACTTCGCCGGAGTGACGGCAAACCACGAACTCTTCAACGAAAGCGCCTTCCGGCGTCAACTCGGAGTTGGCCTGGGCCACGTAATACTTGGCCTCTTCCATGGCGGAGAGGTAGATCACGTCCTTGGTGACGACGCCGTCGACGATCTTGCGGTACGGGCTCTCAATGAAGCCGTACTTGTTGACGCGTGCGAAGGTCGCAAGCGAGTTGATCAGACCGATGTTCGGGCCTTCCGGCGTTTCGATCGGGCAAATACGGCCGTAGTGGGTCGGATGAACGTCGCGGACTTCGAAGCCTGCGCGCTCGCGGGTCAGACCACCCGGGCCAAGAGCCGAAAGACGGCGCTTGTGGGTGATTTCCGAAAGCGGGTTCACCTGGTCCATGAACTGCGACAGCTGCGAGGAGCCGAAGAATTCGCGAACGGCAGCAGCAGCCGGCTTGGCGTTGATCAGATCCTGCGGCATGACGGTGTCGATCTCGATCGACGACATGCGTTCCTTGATCGCACGCTCCATGCGGAGCAGGCCGAGACGGTACTGGTTTTCCATCAGCTCGCCGACAGAACGAACGCGGCGGTTGCCGAGGTTGTCGATGTCGTCGATCTCACCCTTGCCGTCACGCAGTTCGACAAGCATCTTGACCACGGCCAGGATGTCGTCCTTGCGCAGAACGCGAACGGTGTCCTCGACCTGAAGGTCGAGACGCATGTTCATCTTGACGCGACCGACGGCCGAAAGGTCGTAGCGCTCGGCGTCAAAGAACAGCGAGTTGAACATGGCTTCCGCAGAATCCATGGTCGGCGGCTCACCCGGACGCATGACGCGGTAGATGTCGAACAGGGCGTCCTGACGGTTCTCGTTCTTGTCAGCCGCAAGCGTGTTGCGGATGTAGGCGCCGACATTGATGTGGTCGATGCCGAGAACCGGGATCTCGTCGAAGCCAGCTTCGAGGATGATCGGCAGGGTCTTCTCGTCGATCTCGTCACCGGCTTCGAGATAGATCTCACCGGTCGAGTAGTTGACGATGTCTTCGGCCAGATAGTTGCCGTAGAGGTCATCATCGGTGGCCTTGAGAGCCTTGAGGCCCTTTTCGGTCAGCTGGCGGAGCAGACGCGGGGTCAGCTTCTTGCCGGCCTCGACGACGACTTCACCGGAATCCGCGTCGACCATATCGGACAGCGCCTTGGCACCCTTCAGCGTTTCCGCATTGAAAGGAATGCGCCAGCCGTCGCCGTCACGCTCGTAATTCGACTTCGAATAGAAGGTCGACAGGATGTCTTCGCCGTCCATGCCGAGGGCCATCAGCAGCGAAGATACCGGAATCTTGCGGCGGCGGTCGATACGGGCAAAGACGATGTCCTTGGCGTCGAATTCGATATCGAGCCAGGAGCCACGATACGGGATGACGCGGGCAGCAAAGAGCAGCTTGCCGGAGGAATGGCTCTTGCCCTTGTCGTGATCGAAGAACACGCCCGGCGAACGGTGCATCTGCGAAACGATGACGCGCTCGGTGCCGTTGACGATGAACGTGCCGTTGTCGGTCATGAGCGGCATGTCGCCCATGTAAACGGACTGTTCCTTGATGTCCTTGATGGACTTCGCGCCCGTATCCTCGTCGATATCGAACACGATGAGGCGCAGCGTCACCTTGAGCGGCGCTGCGTAGGTCAGGTCGCGCTGGCGGCATTCCTCGACGTCGAACTTCGGCGGGTCGAATTCGTAGGAAACGAATTCCAGCATCGAAGCGCCGGAGAAGTCCGTGATCGGGAAGACAGACTTGAAGACCGCATTGAGGCCTTCGTCCGGACGGCCGCCCTTGGGCTCTTCAACCATCAGGAACTGGTCATAGGAAGCCTTCTGAACCTCGATAAGGTTCGGCATTTCCGTGACTTCAGGGATTTTACCAAAAAACTTGCGTACGCGCCTGCGACCATTAAAGGAAAGGGTCTGCTGAGCCATCGTCGCTCCTTCAAAATTGCATCCGGGCCTGCAACGGACGGCTATCGGAGGCCAACCGATATGCCGTCGAACATGGTTTCTCAATCTCGTCCCGCTTGCCGAAGAACTAAGCCGGATTGCCTAGCAGTTCGGTGGGGACCATCCTCTTGAGAACCCATTACCCAGGAGCCGTTTTGCACGGATCCTGGGTAAAAGTTCCAAAGAAATGGACGGGAGAGAGATAGTCTCTCCCCCGCCGCATTCCAGTATTACTTGACGTCGACCTTAGCGCCGGCATCCTCAAGCTTCTTCTTGAGGTCAGCGGCTTCAGCCTTGGAAACGCCTTCCTTGACAGCCTTCGGAGCGCCTTCGACGAGGTCCTTGGCTTCCTTGAGGCCGAGGCCGGTGATGCCGCGGACTTCCTTGATGACGTTGATCTTGTTGGCGCCGGCATCCGTGAGGATGACGTCGAACTCGGTCTTTTCTTCTTCGGCAGCAGCCGGAGCACCAGCACCGCCAGCAGCAGCAACTGCTACCGGAGCAGCGGCAGAAACGCCCCACTTTTCTTCGAGCATCTTGGAAAGCTCAGCAGCTTCCAGAACGGTCAGAGCAGAGAGGTCTTCAACGATCTTTGCGAGATCAGCCATTTTCATAGTTCCTTATCAATGTTCGGTTCGAAACGAACGAGGTTTTGGTTTGAACAGCGAAAAACCGCCTTAAGCGGCTTCGTCCTTCTTTGCATAGGCCGCAAATACGCGAGCAAGCTGACCTGCCGGTGCCTGAACAACGCCAGCGATGCGGGTTGCCGGGGTCTGAATCATACCCAGCAGCTTTGCACGCAGCTCGTCCAGCGAAGGCAGGGTCGCAAGCGACTTGACGCCTTCCGCGTTAAGCGTGGTCGTGCCCATGGCGCCACCGAGAACAACGATCTTGTCGTTGGTCTTGGCGAAATCCATGACGACCTTGGGAGCCGTGATCGGGTCATTGCTGTAAGCAATGAGCGTCTGACCCTTGAAGAGATCTACGATCCCTTCCGACTCCGTGCCCTGAAGAGCGATCTTGGCCAGACGGTTCTTCGCGACTTTGACGGTGCCGCCAGCAGCGCGCATCTTCGAACGAAAATCGTTCATCTGCGCAACTGTGACACCAGCATAGTGGGCCACGACAACCGAACCAGAAGCCTTGAAGACTTCGTTCAGCTCCGTGACAAATTCGCGCTTTTCCGCTCTTTCCACTGTCTGTCTCCAGTTGGTAGGACCGCAATCCTGCAAGTCCCACCGGGTTGCCTTTGCCTCAAACGATCTCACGAGAGACCGTAAGTGGCGGTTGAGGATCCTGTCCCCCCGCACTGAACCCCGAAGGCTCCAGGCACAAGGCACACTAGGCTCGAACCGAACTTGAAAGCGCCGAAACGCTTTGAAATCCTACGTTCTTACCCGTCTCATGCAGGTCATTCGATTAAGGCCGTCGATCAACGATCTCTGGCCACCCACAATCTCGGACAGGAGTTCCGGATTGCTCCGGAAATTCCCGACCCCGAAGGATCAGGAATGCATGCAGTCGAAGCCCGACATCAATCGAGCTTCGACAATTCTAAAATCAGGCTGTAACCGACGACGGGTCGATCTTGACGCCCGGGCCCATGGTCGAGGAGATCGCTACGCGCTTGACGTAGTTACCCTTGGCGCCGGCCGGCTTTGCCTTGATGACGGCGTCAGCAAAGGCCTTGATGTTTTCTTCAAGCGCCTTGGCCTCGAAGGAAGCCTTGCCGATGCCGGCGTGAACGATACCGGCCTTCTCAACGCGGAACTCGACAGCGCCGCCCTTGGAAGCCTTCACCGCACCGGTGACGTCCATGGTGACCGTGCCGACCTTCGGGTTCGGCATCATACCACGCGGGCCGAGAACCTTACCGAGGCGACCGACGAGCGGCATCATATCCGGGGTCGCGATGCAGCGATCGAAGTCGATCTTGCCGCCCTGAACGATCTCGAGGAGATCTTCAGCGCCGACGATGTCTGCACCAGCAGCCTTGGCTTCATCAGCCTTGGCGCCACGTGCGAAGACAGCAACGCGAACGTCGCGGCCGGTGCCGTTCGGCAGGTTGACGACGCCGCGGACCATCTGGTCTGCGTGACGCGGATCAACGCCGAGGTTCATGGCGATTTCGACGGTTTCGTCGAACTTTGCCGTCGCACGTTCCTTGACCATCGAGATGGCGTCGGGGAGCGCTACGAGCTTGGTCGGATCAACGCCTTCGCGGATCTTCTGAATACGCTTTGCAAGCTTTGCCATGATCAAGCCACCACTTCCAGGCCCATGGAGCGGGCAGAGCCCTCAACCATCAGCATTGCGCCTTCGATGTCGGCTGCGTTCAGATCCTTCATCTTACCTTCGGCGATCGCACGGACCTGAGCCTTGGTGATGGTGCCGGCCTTGCCGCCCTTGCCAGGCGTCTTGGAACCGGAGGTGATCTTCGCTTCCTTCTTCAGCCAGTAGGTAACCGGCGGCTGCTTCATTGCGAAGGTGAAGGACTTGTCCTGGTAATAGGTGATGACGACCGGGATCGGCATACCCTTTTCCATTTCCTGCGTGGCGGCATTGAACGCCTTGCAGAATTCCATGATGTTGATGCCACGCTGACCAAGCGCCGGGCCGATCGGCGGGGAAGGGTTTGCCGATCCTGCCTTGACCTGAAGCTTGAGCTGGCCTGCTACTTTCTTAGCCATATCTCTCTGCCTTTCACTAACGGGGCGGTTTCCCGACCCAACATGCCGGAACGATCCGGCGGCTGCGGTTGCGTGGTTCGGATCGTTAGGGTCCGGCTAAGACCCCTCACCTTCCACGCGGTTCGCGGCTTGTCACCGCGAGAGGCCCGACATGCGGACCCCATTTCAAGCTCAGACCTTTTCGACCTGAGCGTATTCCAGTTCGACCGGCGTCGCGCGACCGAAGATCGAAACCTCGACCTTGAGGCGCGAGCGCTCTTCATCGACATCCTGAACCACGCCGTTGAACGACGCGAACGGACCGTCGGAGACGCAGAACCTGCTCGCCGATCTCGAAGGAGATCGAGGACTTCGGCCGCTCGACACCTTCCTGAACCTGGCCGAGGATGCGCTCGGCTTCGAAGTCGGGGATCGGAACCGGCTTATTGTCGGAACCGAGGAAACCCGTGACCTTCGGCGTATTCTTGATCAGGTGATAGGCTTCGTCCGTCAGATTGGCGCGAACCATCACATAACCCGGGAAGAACTTGCGCTCCGAATCGACCTTACGGCCGCGACGCACTTCAACCACCTTTTCGGTCGGAACGAGGATCTTTTCGAACAGATGCTCAAGCCCCTTCTGGCGAGCCTTGTTCTCGATATCTTCAGCGACCTTCTTCTCAAAATTCGAATATGCGTGGACGATATACCAGCGTGCCGCCATCTTCACTCTCCAGAATCAAGCGCTGACGTTCAGGATCAGGCGCAAAAGCCAGCCCATCAACTGGTCGGCAGCGAAGAAAAACAGGGCGGCCACAACGACCATCACCAGAACCATCGCCGTGGAGATCGTCGTCTCACGACGGGACGGCCACGTGATCTTGGACGCTTCGGAGCGAACCTGCTTGAAGAACGTAACCGGATTGGTCTTGGATGCCATTCGACTTTCCACGCCATTACGGCACGTAAAGCCGATATCGCTCAGCCCCACGCACCGCGTGTCTGTTTTGCCCTACATAAACATCGCCCTCCCTTACACAAGAGGAAAATCGATGCTCGATTAAAATTCGCCTTTTACGGCAACCACTCCTGTCAGCGCATTAGTCATGCCTCTGGTCTGGAAATGGCAGGGGCGGCCGGGCTTGAACCGACGACCTACGGTTTTGGAGACCGTCGCTCTACCAACTGAGCTACACCCCTTCGCAGTGAACGACGCTGAAATGACAAATCACTTCTGCCGTCCGCAAGCTAGGCGCTCCCTTTAAGGTGCCACGCCCGACTTGGCAAGTCTGTTTTTAATTATCCTGGCGCTATCTGTAATTACCGCCTCGGGGATCGGCAAGATCGCCGGCGCGCACGGCTGAAAGTGCAGGCTCGGGACCGGAACCGAGAATTTCCCCGGCACCCAGATCAAGGGCACCCGGCAGAACGGCGGAGGCCTGCTTTACGGGCGGCAGCCGTTTCCAGGCAAGCCTCGGAGGCGCCGCCACATAAGCATCCGGCTGGTTCACGAGGTCACCGACGATTCGGTCGATAATGGTCTGAATGCCCACCTTGCGACCTTCCGGATGATAGAAATTACCCTTCACCTGGATCGTACCGGCGATCGCGGTGATGAAGTCGGCAAGAAGCTTGTGGTCGATTCGTTCCGGATGGCGCCAGAAGCTGTCGATACCGCCCTGATGGGTGAGTCCCGGAATATCGAAGACCGCCGCACCAAGCACGATCGTCGGCACATCCGCCCTAAGACTATGAAGGCCCGTCGTCGAATTGACGACGATCGCGCCATGGCAATCGCGAAGGATCTCGGCGAGATTGCCCTTTTCGATAAAGATGACGCGATTCTGGATGCGGTAGCGCTGCGCCATCTCGGTCACGACCTTGCGCCAGTTCTCAAGATCGTTGTCGAGCGGGTGCTGCTTGATGACCAGACGCCCGTTTTCCGGTGCATGCCGGACGAAGGACTGGATGACCTGTTCCAGCATCTGGGAAATATGCCGGTACGGCGAGTTGGCGCGGATCTGGTAGTCGCTCTGCAATTGCAGAGCGATCAGATAATTGCGCTTGAGCTTGTCGTCAAAATAGCCCTCCGGCAGGTCGAAGCGCGGACGAAACATGCGCGGCAGCCAGGACAGGTAGTCATAGAGTGGATCGTAATACTTATCAGAACGATAGAACGGAAACATCAGCCGGCCGAAATAGGCCAGAAGATTATAGACGACTTCGTTCGTCGCTTCCTGCCCGAACGTATGCGGATAGCGGGTCTTCAGATCCGGTTGGCCGACCTTTGCGGCGATACGGCGGATATGTTCCGGATCGTTCGGAAAATGCGAGAACCGGCCCATGCCGTCACGCTCAAGCGTTACCCAATCGGGGCGAAGATAGCCGAACTCCACCGCATGGCACTTGATGCCCAGCTTGCGCGCGACGCGCGCCGCCAACCGATGATAGGGAAGCCGGTCGGCATAATAGAGAATGTCGGTAATACCTTCCCGCTTTACGAGCTCTGCGAGGTAGCGCGGCCACTTGCGCAGGGTACCGCGATAGTTGATGGCCGACCTCTTGCGCCAATAGGCCTGATCGCCGAAGGAGAAATTCACTCTCTTCGTTTCGATGCCGCGCGCCTCAAAGGCGTCGGACAGTTCCCGCCAGAAAACCGACGGAGGGCCTTGCAGAAAGAGAACTTTGGTCATACGCGATCCGGTACCCTTAGGACTGTCATGCACTCGCAAATCGGACAAAAAGCAGCAAGATTCAGATATTTGTCAGTAAGGCTCCGGCATTCTCATCAAATGGTATGCCCCGTCAATGCAATTACGGATACATTCAGTTAAATCGCGTAAGTAGTGTGACATGAAAACACGCACCTTCCTGTTTCTCCAAGGGCCCGCCTCCCCGTTCTTTCGCCTGCTCGCAAACCGCCTGAAAACAACCGGAGCGCGCATCGCGCGGATCAATTTCTGCCTCGGAGACTCGCTTTTCTGGTGGCCGCGAAAGGCAACATTCTATCGCGGTAGAAAGGCTGATTGGCCTGCGTACCTGGAAAAATTCCTAGGTCACCATGCGGTGACCGATGTCATCATGCTCGGAGATGGACGCGATTATCACGCCGCCGCGGCCGAGGTCGCGCAGGCCGCAGGCGTCCGCGTTCATGTCATAGAGCACGGTTATCTCAGGCCGGACTGGCTGACGGTCGAGCCCGACGGCATGTCTGCGCATTCGCGTTTTCCACAGGCACCAGAGGAGATCCGGGCGCTCGCGAAGGATGCTCCGGCTGTTGCCAGAGGCGGCCTGTTTCGTTCGAGCTTTCTGACCTACGCACTTTACGATCTCGCCTACCACATCCCAAACGTGGTGCTCGGCCCGATCGTCCATCCGCATTACCGAACTCACGGACCAGTCCATCCCGTCGTCGAATACAGCGGCTGGATCTTGAAGGGGCTGACGGCCGGCCGCAGGCGCCGAAAGGCGGAAGAGACCATTGCCGCCTGCACCAGAATGCCCGACGGCTCGGACAGCCGTTTCTTCCTGTTTCCACTGCAATTGCCCGGCGATTACCAGATCATCCGACACTCACCGGGTGGTGACTTATTCCGTATCGTGGACGCGACCATCGCGTCCTTCGCTGCTCACGCGCCGGCCGATACCCGGATCCTGTTCAAAACCCACCCGATCGACAACGGCCTTTCCGGCTGGCCGGAGCGCATCGGCAAGTCGGCAGAGAAATACGGCATCGCCGACCGCGTCTATCTTGCAGATGGAGGCGATACGGACGGTCTGATCGGAAAATCGACCGGGGTCGTGACCGTCAACTCGACGGTCGGGCTCACCGCGCTCGCCCTCGGCCGCCCGGTCATTGCTCTTGGCTCCGCAATCTATGACGTCGCCGGGCTGACGTCGCAGGCGTCACTCTCGGCATTCTGGGCCGTACCTCCCCTGCCCGACGCCGATCTGTTCGACGCGTTCACCCGCGCGCTCGCCGCGACAACCCAGGTGCGTGGCGGCTTCATCGGCAAGGCCGCACTCGATGCCGGCGCGGCAAATGTCGCTGAACGGCTGATAGAAGAGGAAGAGCGGCTGCCGGAGAGCTTGAGGAAGCCACGCAATGCTGCCGTCTTTCGCTATGCGGACGAGCTTCTGCGCCAGACATAAGTCCCAAGACCTCCCAGCAGGGTCTGACGTCCTCCGGCCGGTCCTCATCCTTTCCTGAACGAAACTCCAAAACGAAAAAGCCCCGCGGTTTCCCGCGGGGCTTTTCCTGTCTCTGAGAGACTATCGATTACTCGATGATCGAAGCAACGATGCCGGCGCCGACGGTGCGGCCGCCTTCGCGGATCGCGAAGCGCAGCTTTTCTTCCATCGCGATCGGAACGATCAGCTCAACCTGAACCGTGACGTTGTCGCCAGGCATAACCATTTCCGTGCCTTCCGGCAGCGAGACGATGCCGGTCACGTCCGTCGTGCGGAAGTAGAACTGCGGACGGTAGTTGGTGAAGAACGGCGTATGACGGCCGCCTTCTTCCTTCGTCAGGATGTAGGCTTCAGCCATGAACTTCTTGTGCGGCTTGACAGAGCCCGGCTTGCACAGGATCTGGCCACGCTCGACGCCGTTACGGTCAACGCCGCGGACGAGTGCACCGATGTTGTCGCCGGCCTGGCCCTGGTCGAGCAGCTTGCGGAACATTTCAACGCCGGTAACCGTCGTCTTCGAGGTTGCCTTGATGCCGACGATCTCGACTTCTTCGCCAACCTTGACGATGCCACGCTCGACGCGGCCGGTCACAACCGTACCACGGCCGGAGATCGAGAACACGTCTTCGATCGGCATCAGGAACGGCTGGTCGATCGGACGCTCAGGCGTCGGGATGTAAGAGTCGACAGCTTCCATCAGCTCGCGGATCGCGTCTTCGCCGATCTTCTTGTCCGAGATCTTCCAGAGCAGCAAGAGCCGAGCCCTTGATGACCGGAATGTCGTCGCCCGGGAAGTCGTAGGACGACAGAAGTTCGCGAACTTCCAGCTCGACGAGCTCGAGAAGCTCGGCGTCGTCGACCTGGTCGACCTTGTTGAGGAACACGACGATTGCCGGAACGCCAACCTGACGGGCAAGCAGGATGTGCTCGCGGGTCTGCGGCATCGGGCCGTCGGCAGCCGAGCAAACCAGGATCGCGCCGTCCATCTGGGCAGCGCCGGTGATCATGTTCTTGACGTAGTCGGCGTGGCCGGGGCAGTCAACGTGCGCATAGTGGCGGTTCGGCGTCTCGTATTCGACGTGCGCCGTCGAAATGGTGATGCCGCGTGCCTTTTCTTCCGGTGCAGCGTCGATCTGGTCATACGCCTTGAATTCACCGAAGTACTTCGTGATCGCTGCCGTCAACGACGTCTTGCCGTGGTCAACGTGACCAATCGTGCCGATGTTGACGTGAGGCTTGTTGCGCTCAAACTTGCTCTTTGCCATTGAATGCTTCCTGTGAACATAAGAGGTGGACCCGAAAACCGGGTTTGGTGCAGCCGTTTAAGGCTTTCGGCTAGAATGCGCAAGACATAAATGCTTCGCCGCATCGAGGGGCGCAATCGAGGCGGGATCCGGCTGAAATTTATCGAGTTCCTGCCGCCATCAGCATGCACTGCCGTCGCTTGGACGGCATTACTGGTTCGCGGCGAAGATCGCAAAATTGATCGCAAGCAGGCCGACAATCGTGCCTACAAAGCCGCCGACGAAATAAAGAAGGCGGCGGCCGAGCGACTTTGTCCGGTTCTTGCCGGTGAATGCGATATAGCCCGAGGTCCCGAGTGCGAGACCGACGATAGCTGGTAAAGACATCATGAAAAACAATCCTCTCCTCAGCCAGAACCAACAGACGGAATCCGGCACCCCGGCAGGCAGGACCGCATCTGATAAAATCGGGAGAAGGTGATTATGGAGCGGGTAGCGGGAATCGAACCCGCGTATTCAGCTTGGAAGGCTGCTGCTCTACCATTGAGCTATACCCGCGGAGTGGTTCCGATCCGGTGACAGAATGGTGGAGGGAGTTGGATTTGAACCAACGTAGGCTGAGCCAACGGATTTACAGTCCGTCCCCTTTAACCACTCGGGCATCCCTCCAGTATTCTATCTGGATCGTGAGACCAAGTTCGTCAGACCGTTTTGCGTTGCCGCCCCTCGATCTGCGCCGCGTATATGACCGCCTCGTTTCCTTCTGTCAACACGACCTCATTGGAAAAATGACGAAAAAATATCAATCCCCAGCTCAGCCCTGCCGGAAGGGCTTTGCCGGATAGGCGCTCATCGATATAAGGCGGCATGAGCACGAAAGATCCCAAAGACAAATCCGCCCGCGACACTCACTATGCGACGTTGAGGCGCAATGTACGCGACGCCAAGCGCGAGCGCGGCGAGATTCCGACGCCACAGCAGAAGCGGCCAAAATCCAACAAGGACTGGAAGCCGCCGCAGCTGCAGCAGGATCAGGTCTTTCTTTATGGATTGCATACGGTGCGTGCGGCGCTCGACAATCCGGAGCGCAAGCTGATCAAGCTGTCGGTAACGCAGAACGCATTCGTGCGGCTGGATATCGGCGAGTCCACCGCCCTGCCCTTTCCGATCGAATTCGTCTCCCCGCAGGATATCGACAAGGTGCTCGGCCCCGAGGCGATCCACCAGGGCGTGATGCTGGAAACACGGCCGCTTCCCGTCCGCCGACTGGAAGCGCTTAAGGAAAGCCCGCTGCTTCTCGTGCTCGACCAGGTGACCGATCCGCACAATGTCGGCGCGATCATGCGATCGGCCGTTGCCTTCGGCGCGGGCGCGGTCATCACCACCCAGAGACATAGCCCGACAGAATCCGGCGTGCTCGCGAAATCGGCTTCAGGCGCGCTCGAACTCATTCCCTATATACAGATCACAAATCTGGCCGATGCTCTGGGCGAGTTGCACAAGCTCGGCTTCCGCACGATCGGGCTTGATTCGGAAGGACCAGCTCCGTTGGAAGAAACGCTTTCAGGAGACCGCGTCGCTCTGGTGCTAGGCTCCGAGGGCAAAGGCATCCGTCAGAAGACCCGCGAAACCGTCAGCGCGCTCGCAAGGCTCGACATGCCGGGAGCGATCAAATCGCTCAACGTGTCCAATGCGGCGGCAATCGCGCTCTATGCGACGCGGCAGCACCTCACCCGCAAGGCCTGAAACTGGCTTCTCCAGCAACCCAATAATTAGAAATCACTAATAATCCATCCCGGCGCAAGCTTAGCGTGTCTATCTCCTACTGTGGATTGCAGGAGATGCACATGGAACGAGGTGTCTGGAAGAAACCCGTGGTGCTCGAAATGTATGGACGGCCGGGATCGGTCATCATCACGGGTACGGTGGATGCAGCACTGATGCTGATCGGGGCCTGGCCGACAAAACGGACGCAGGCGCATATCGCAGCGGTGACCACGTGCCGCGACGTCCTGTCAGGCCAATCGGATATAGGTCTTGCCCGCGCCAATTTCATAGAAGCGGCATTCGAGGCGGGCTACAGGATACAGCCTGAGACCTTTCTCAACGAGCGATGGGATCTGACGCCGAAGCCTGAGGATGCCGATGAGCCTCCCGTCGGACTGGCCGACATGATCCGGCGGCGCGCCACGTCCATCGAAAGCGAGCAGGATGGTCCCGACCGGGAGAGCCAAGGTTCGAACTTGCCGGCCTTTTCCCGCAGGAGCTTGGCGTTGCGCGGCGAACCGCCGGAAAGCCTGCGCGTGCTGTTCAGGCGGCTGATCAACCTGCTCGGCCAGATCGGCCGGGCATTCGGCAGAAGCATCGGCAGCCTGTTCGGCTTCGGCATCGCCCGCGGCACCGGCCCTCAGGCCCATTAGAAAATGCCGCCATCTTACTCCGTTTGGCAGGTCAGTGCTCGACGGACTGGCCTGTCGCGGCAAAACATGGCATTGGGGACAGACCGTAACGATTTTCATCGCCATGTCCCCGATACTTGAAACATTCGAGCGTGCCGCGCTTCTGGCAGGACCACCGATCCTCGAAATCTACAAGGCCGGCCCCGAAGCCCGCTACAAAGCCGATGCTTCGCCTGTGACGGAAGCCGACGAGCGCGCAGAGGCCGTAATCCTGGCCGAACTGCGGCGCGGCTGTGCCGATTTTCCGATCGTGGCGGAAGAAGCGGCAGCGGCCGGTCATGTGCCGGCACTTACCGGACATGCCTTCCTGCTCGTCGACCCCTTGGACGGAACCAAGGAATTTATCGCCGGCAAGGACGATTTCACCGTCAATATCGCGCTCATCCGCAACGGCGAACCGGTGGCGGGATTCGTCTATGCGCCGGCGCTCCATATCGCCTATGCCGGCGATGCGCAGGGTGCGAGCAAACTCTGGGTCGACGAAAATTTCAACATTGTCCGCCGCGAACCGATGGTGGCCCGAAGCGTGGATAGCCCGGCGATTGCGCTTGCCAGCCGCTCTCATCGCTCACCCGAGACGGACGAGTTCCTGAGCCGCTGCGGCGCATCCGAAATCCGCAGCATAGGGTCTTCGCTGAAATTCTGCCTGATCGCCGAAGGCGTCGCCGACATCTATCCACGCTTCGGACGCACCATGGAATGGGATACGGCGGCTGGCGACGCTGTGCTGCGGGCTGCGGGCGGAATGACCGTCGATCTCAAGGGTCAACCGCTGCGTTACGGCAAGACCGGGCGTGTTGAAGAGGCCGATTTTGCCAACCCGGATTTTGTCGCGCGCTGCCCGGGCGGCCGGGCCGTCGGCTGATCAATAGGCCGAATCATTAGCATCGACAAAAATATCCACAGCTAACGGCGTGTTAACTGTTCGAAATCGGCACAAGTTTACGAGATCATTAAACCTGGCCGCACATGGTCCTCGCAGTGACTATATGTGTGGAGTTGGTCATGCGTATCAATGGCGGCGTCGTGCTGTTTGCTATTCCCATCATTGCCATCCTGATGTTCGGCGTCTCAGTCGCCTGGGATGAGCTGAAATCGATCGATCCGGTAATGACGGGATCGATCCCCTAAGACGAGACAGGGGAAAGCTCCCCGAAACGTGACGCAGCGCCGGAAACCGGCGCTGCCAATGGCCGCTTCGGCGGCTTTCTTTTTCTGATGCTGAAAGATCAGCTCCGTCGCATCTGCAAATCCGTCGTGACGACCGACTTGCCTGACGACGGGTCACGGTCGATTGTGCGGATGCGCAAACCATCCTCACCCACTTTCTGGATCGTCATGGTCGCCTTGCGGTCACCATATTCCTCGTTCGCCCAAGTGACGTCGAAACTCAGTGTATCGCCGTCGCGGCTGCCGCTGAGCGTCGACGGCTTGCCGGATGCGCCGGTATAGGTGCCCGAATAGGAGTTGCCCGAAGCTTTCACGCTCGCATTGAAGCCTCGCTTCACGACGACCAGTGCCCTACAGGACCCGTCCATCGAGTAGCTGGCATCGCTTGCATCGGACTGCATGCTGCATTTCACATTGACGTTCTCGCCGCCGATGCTGCGCAGCACGGTGCCGCCACCATTCCACTGGCCTTCGATGGACTTCAGGAAATCGGCCTCGGAGGCCTGCGCGCTCGGCGCAGCAAAAGCAGCTGCAATCAGGGCAGATGCGGCTAGGACACGCATTGGAATTCTCCTCATGGTTTGGATCTCAATGCCGGCATATGGGGATTGGTTCCGCGTGCGGAAGGAGCCGGCGCGCGGACAAGGTCAAATATGTCGTGATAAAAACCAGAGAAGAACGGTGCCCCCGGCAGGGTTCGAACCCGCGACCCCCTGATTACAAATCAGGTGCTCTACCAACTGAGCTACAAGGGCATCCGTGAGTGGGGGAGTTACCATATTTTATCTTGCTGTAAAGCAAAAAGTCGGGTGCCCGGCGAATTGAACCGGCGTCGCCTGCCTGATGCGGCATTTCGACGTGCCGGGCGACTTGTCGACGCGGCGTATTTTCCTGTACCACGTTGTCCGCCCTCACCTTTCGGGCTTCCAGGAACCACATCATTCCCGCCGGCCCTTTCCAGGCCATTCGCGGGGCGCGTCACAGGCAGCACCGTCAAAGGCCAGTCCATGCCCATCAAATGCGAGACGCTCTCGTTCATAGCTTCCACCTCTCCCGACGCGCAGGCGGCGCTTGCGGAACTGGTCGAGCGGTACGGCAATGTTCCGGTCGATGAAGCCGACGTGATCGTCGCGCTCGGCGGAGACGGCTTCATGCTGCAAACCCTGCATGAGACGATCGATTCGGGGCCGCGCGTCTATGGAATGAACCGCGGTTCGGTCGGCTTCCTGATGAACGACTACCGCATGAACGACTTGCCAGAGCGGATCGCGGCGGCGGTCGAAAACGAATTCCATCCGCTGAAGATGACGACGACCACAACGGATGGTGTCACGGCCCATGCGCTGGCGATCAACGAAGTCTATCTGTTCCGCCAGTCATACCAGGCGGCGAAGCTTAAGGTCGAGATCGACGGTCACGTGCGGCTGCCGGAGCTGATCTGCGACGGGTTGATGGTGGCGACCCCGGCGGGATCGACCGCCTACAATCTTTCCGCTCACGGTCCGATCCTGCCGCTCGAAGCCCCGCTTCTGGCGATGACGCCTGTGTCCGCCTTCCGGCCGCGGCGCTGGCGCGGTGCGCTTCTGCCCAACAAGGTCTGCGTCGACATCGAAATCCTTGAGCCGGAAAAACGCCCGGTCAATGCGGTCGCGGACAATGTCGAGGTGAAATCAGTCCTGCATGTACGGATCGCCCAGTCGACCGAAAGCACGGCGCGCATCCTCTCCGATCCGGACCATTCCTGGTCCGACCGCATCCTTGCCGAACAGTTCAACAACTGATCCGCCGGATCACCTAAAAAATCCAAAGAAAAAGCCGGGCTTGCGACCCGGCTTTTTTGTCATCTGTATTCGGCGCTTATTCGACGTCGCCGACGTCCACATCCGGCTTACCGCTGATGCGGTGGGCCAGAGCGGCTTCCATGAACTCGTTCAGTTCACCGTTCAGAACATCGTCGGGCGCCGTGCTCGATACACCGGTCCTGAGGTCCTTGACCAACTGGTAGGGCTGCAGGACGTAGGAGCGGATCTGGTGACCCCATCCGATATCCGTCTTCGAGGCCGCCTCGGCATTCGCCGCTTCTTCCCGCTTCTTCAACTCGGCTTCATACAGGCGAGCACGCAGCATGTCCCATGCCTTGGCACGGTTCTTGTGCTGCGAACGTTCCTGCTGGCAGGCGACCACGATACCCGACGGAATGTGGGTGATGCGGACAGCCGAGTCGGTCGTGTTGACGTGCTGGCCACCGGCGCCCGACGAACGATAGGTATCGATGCGGCAGTCGCTCTCGTTGATGTCGATGTTGATCAGAATCGTCGACGACCGGATAGACCCAGATCGACGAGAAGGACGTGTGGCGGCGGGCGTTGCTGTCATAGGGCGAGATGCGAACAAGGCGGTGGACGCCCGATTCGGTCTTCAGCCAGCCATAGGCATTGTGGCCCTTGACCAGAATGGTCGCGGACTTGATGCCAGCTTCTTCGCCGTCATGCACTTCCAGAAGTTCGACCTTGAAGCGCTGCTGTTCCGCCCAGCGGGTATACATGCGCAGAAGCATGTTGGCCCAGTCCTGGCTTTCGGTACCGCCGGCACCGGAATGCACTTCGACATAGGTGTCGTTGCCGTCAGCTTCGCCGGACAGCATGGCCTCGACCTGACGGCGATTGGCATCGGCCTTCAGCGCCTTCAGCGCTTCTTCGGCATCCTTGACGATCGCCTCGTCGCCCTCTTCCTCGCCGAGCTCGATCAGCTCGATATTGTCGGAAAGCTGGGCTTCCATCGCCTTGACGCCGTTGATGCCCTCTTCCAACTGCTGGCGCTCGCGCATCAGCTTCTGGGCTTCCTGGGCATCGTTCCAGAGGGTCGGATCCTCTGCCTTGTTATTCAACCAGTCCAGTCTTCTTACAGCCTGATCCCAGTCAAAGATGCCTCCTCAGCAGGCTTATGGCCTGCTTGATTTCGTCGACAACATTCAGCATTTCCGCGCGCATGGCGTATTCTTCTCTCTGTAATCTTGAAGGGATTGGAGATGCGGTGGGACATAGTTGCGCCAGGCGAGGATGTAAAGCCCGCACCTGGCGCAAGATGGTTCCGGACAGATCAGTAGAGGCCGGAGGAGCCGTTGGTGATGGCCTGCTGCGTCTGCGGTGAGGACTCCAGGATCTGGTCCTGGGTCATGTATTCGCCGTCGCCGATGATCTGGAAGACGTCAGCCGGGCCAGTGCCTGGCTTGAAGGCCTCGGTGATCGTATCAGGCTCGCCGTCGAAGGCCATCATGCCTGTCTTGCGATTGACCGCGATGAACTGCATCCCTTCGGGCACCTGGAATTTTTCCGCCGGCATACGCTTTGCGGCCTCTTCCAGAAACGCCCCGAAGATCGGGGCCGCGAGACCGCCGCCTGTCGCGCGGTTGCCCAGCGGAGCAGGCGTATCGAAGCCGAGATAGAGACCCGCCACGATATTCGGCGTGAAACCGACGAACCAGGTGTCCTTCGCATCGTTTGTGGTGCCGGTCTTGCCGGCGACCGAGCGATCCTTGACCGGAATCTTGCCGGCGGCACTGCCCCGCTGGACAACGCCTTCCATCATCGAGGTGATCTGGTAGGCGGTCATCGGGTCGAGAACCTGCTCACGGTTGTCGATCAATGTCGGCTCTTCCTGGTTGGCCCATTCGCTGGCATTGCAGCCCTCGCAGCCACGTTCCTCGTGACGGAAGATCGTCTTGCCATACCGGTCCTGAATGCGGTCGATGATGGTCGGCTTGATCTGCTTACCGCCATTGGCGATGACGGCATAGGCCGAAACCATGCGCATGACCGTCGTCTCACCCGACCCGAGCGCCATCGGCAGATAGGGAGCCAGCTTGTCATAAATCCCGAAGCGTTCGGCATATTCGGCGACCAGTTCCATGCCCATGTCCTGGGCAAGGCGCACGGTCATCTGGTTACGGGAAAGCTCGATACCGGTACGCAGCGTCGCCGGACCATTGCCATCCTTTTCACCGTAGTTCGAAGGGCGCCAGACCTGATTGCCGGAGACGATCTCGATCGGCGCATCCAGAACGACCGATGCCGGCGTGTAGCCGTTGTCGAGTGCGGCCGCATAGACGAATGGCTTGAACGACGAACCGGGCTGACGCTTGGCCTGGGTGGCGCGGTTGAATTCGGACTGGGAATAGGAGAAGCCGCCGACCATGGCGAGAACGCGGCCGGTATTGGGATCCATTGCGACGAACCCGCCCTGAACCTTCGGAGGCTGGCGCAGACGATAGGAATCGCCGCCCGGCTGAAGCGGTTCGACATAGATCACATCGCCCGTCTTCAGGACGCCGTCAGGTCCCTTTGCGGTCCTGCGCTGACCTTCCGCGTCCTGGTATGCCCATTTCATATCATCGGCTGCGATCTTGCCGGTCTTGCGGTCAGGATCGGTCTTGCTGCCATTTTCCGGCTCAAGACCGATCTCGACTTCACTGGCAGAAACGCCGAGCACGACAGCGATCTTCCACTCGGGAACGTCGCGCAGGACCGGCATCTTGTTGTCGGCGATCAGCGTCGCGAGCGAGACGGCCCAGTCGGGCGAGGTCTCGATGGTGGCGGCAGGGCCATGATAGCCGCGGCGCTCATCGTAATCGAGAAGGCCGTTCTGCATTACCTTGCGAGCAATGACCTGCAGATCGGGATCGAGCGAGGTGCGAACGGAAAGACCGCCTTCGTAAAGCGCCTTGTCGCCATAGCGCTCGATGATCTGGCGACGAACCTCTTCGGAGAAATACTCGGACGCCAGAACCGTGCCGGTGCCGCGGCGCTGTTGGGCGCCGAGCGGCTGCGTCTTAGCATCGTCAGCGTCGGTCTGGGTAATGTAGCCATTTTCGGCCATACGATCGATGACCCAGTTGCGGCGCTCCAGAGCGGCCTGCTGATGGCGGAACGGATGATAGTTGTTGGGGCCCTTCGGCAGAGCGGCAAGATAGGCTGCCTCCGCCGTCGTCAGCTCGGTCACCGACTTATCGAAATAGGTGAGCGCTGCGCCGGCTATGCCGTAGGAGTTCAGGCCGAAATAAATCTCGTTGAGATAGAGCTCGAGGATCTTATCCTTGGAATAGGCCTGCTCGATGCGGAAGGAGAGGATCGCTTCCTTGATCTTGCGCTCGAAGGAACGCTCATTGGTCAGCAGAAAGTTCTTCGCCACCTGCTGGGTGATCGTCGAGCCGCCCTGCATCGGCCCACCGCTTGCAAGCAGCATCACGGCTCGGCCGAGACCATAGATATCGACGCCCGGGTGATTGTAGAAATTCTTGTCTTCGGCGGAAAGGAAGGCAGCCTTGACCCGATCCGGAACAGCCTGGATCGGCAGGAACAGGCGCCGTTCGCGCGCATATTCGGTCATCAGCGCGCCGTTGCCGGCGTGAACGCGGGTGGCGACCGGCGGCTCGTAGCTGCTCAGCACTTCATAGTCTGGCAAATCCTTGGTCATGCCACTCAAGTAGATGGCAACGGCTGCGGCGACGCCCAGAAAGAGCACGCACGCCATACCAAAGAAATATCCAATCAGTCTGATCATGTCGGAGCTACCGTTTAAGCTTTCTCTTAGCGCAAGATGCGCCATCGCATGCATGGAGGCCTTTTGCACGACACTTACATCAGTGCAAGGGCGACGGGATCAACTCTGCGAAAACGCCGGTCATGCGAAATACATTGCCGCGACCTGCTCTTCGAATGTGAGGAAACTAGGGCTTTTCCCAGGTATTTCCGCTGCTTCCCTATAGCATTTCGGCAATCGACACGCGAGTGTGGTATCGAGGCCACGCAGCCGAATGAGAGGCAGATCAGCCGCCATTGGCAAGCGCACGCCTGCGATAGCGATCAACCGCGTCGGAAATGCGTGTGGCGACCTTCGTCCGCCATGCCTCGTCGAGAAGAAGCTTCTCGTCTTCGGGATTGGATAGGAAGCCCAACTCAAGTAGAACCGATGGTATGTCAGGCGCCCGAAGAACCTGGAAATTGGCCTGGCGATGGGGATTGTTGATCAAACCGACCTGCCCCTCGAAGGACTTCACGACATTCTCGGCAAGCGAAACTGAAAAGGCCTGCGTCTCTCGGCGCGTCAGGTCGAGCAGGATATCGGCAACCTCGGGACGACCGTGATCGATCGTAAAGCCCGCCAGCTGGTCCGAGAGATTTTCGCGGGCGGCGAGATTTTCCGCCATCCGGTCCGACGCACGATCGGACAGCGTGTACACCGTCGCGCCACGAATATCCTTCTGCGCCAGCGTGTCGGCATGAAGCGAAATGAAAAGATCGGCATGCTGCTGTCGCGCCAAGACCACGCGCTCGGATAGCGACAGGAAAGTGTCATCCTCACGCGTCAGGAATGCCTTCACGCCATCGATCTTGTTAAGGCGCTCGGCCAGCAACCTGGCAAAATCGAGCGTCACGGTCTTCTCGGCGGTTTTCGTCGTCGCGCCGGTGGCGCCGGCATCGATGCCGCCATGGCCTGCATCGACGGCAACAGTGAAGACGCCGTCTTCGACCACCGGCCCGACCTCATCGGTCGGCGGGACCGCCGCGGACGAGTTCCAGTCCTGCGTCCTCAGCATCTCGGCAAACTTGTCCTTGGTGGTGATCTCGGCATCGAGTACGAGGCGATGGCCGCCGTTCTCGTTATCCTGCACTTCTGCCAGAACCAGCTTCACCGGCCGTTCGGTTGTAAACACCATGCGAGCGCTGTCGGCCTCCATCGTGCCGTAGCGGATATCCTTGAACAGGCCGCGCGGAGCAAGATCGGCCGCAGGAAAACCGAACGCCGTCGCCGAGAGATCGACGATGATGCGCTCCGGCCCGCCGACATAGTGAATGGAGAACTCAGGCTTGCCCTCGAAATCTATGACGACGCGGGTTCTGGCGGCATCGCCGGCGACCCTTGCCGCGAATGCAAGCATCGGTTGCTGCGACGCCAGTGAAACGGAGGTGAAGATGGTGGAGACGATTGCCGCAAGCAGGGTGATTCGACACGCGATTCGGAAAAACCGCACCGTTGCGGACCCGCCGACCGCGTTGCCGATCGTTAGCACTCTATCCAACCTCAAGCCGTATTCCGCCTCTTGATCATTCGTGCCCAGCCCGTCTCCGGCACGAAGAGCCTGCATTTCAGGCATTTCTGTTTCAACCGGCGCGAATCGCCCGGAGAAGCCCAGTTTCGATAAGGCCGTCAATTCCATCGACAATATGGCGCAGACGGCTTTTCCCTTGCTATTGTGACAGATAAACCATACAACGCCAGTGAGGTTAAAGGGTTGACGGGATAGTCCGCCGATGGGCTGCCAACGCAAGATTTGGCGCCAAGTACCGGCAAACATCCGCCGTCGCAACACTTGATCTCGGGTTAATCGATCACTCCGACTGTCGTCGGAAAAATACCGGGTGGCGTGCCACCCAACGCTCCGAGGAGCATCCCATCGGATCCGCAAGGATCCAGTTATCGTCATTCTCGTCTGGTTCTAATGTTGCGGCAAAATTTTCAGATCACGGAAAACAGAAGGAAGCCCCTGGCTTTGCTGTCTTTCCGATTGCCGTCTCGCCCCGACCCGACGGGATCACCTTTGTCCGGCGCCCTCACCGTTTTGCATAACGAGCCTGTCCTCGCGGCAGGCTTTCGTGCATTTGCACGGTCGCGCCGAGGAGCAGAATTTCAATGGCAGACAAAATGCTTATCGACGCGTCTCACGAAGAGGAGACGCGCGTAGTCGTCGTACGCGGCAATCGCATCGAAGAATTCGATTTCGAATCGCAGCATAAGAAGCAGATCCGCGGCAACATCTACCTTGCCAAGGTAACGCGCGTTGAACCGTCGCTGCAGGCGGCCTTCGTCGATTACGGCGGCAACCGCCACGGCTTCCTTGCCTTCGCGGAAATCCATCCGGATTATTACCAGATCCCGCTCGCGGACCGTCAGGCCCTGATGCAGCAGGAAGCCGAGGATCAGCGCAAGATCGCGGAAGCCGAATCGGCCGACCCGATCGTCGATCTCGCAAACCAGGACCAGCCGGACGTTGGCATCGTTGCCGCGGCCGAGCCCGCTGTAGCGGAAGCCGCCGCTGAGCCGGAAAAGAAGGCCGCCAAGCCGAAGCGCACCCGCTCGCGCAAGAAGGCCGCCGAGCCGGCAGCAGAAGAAGCTGTTGCTACCGAGGCCGGTGCCGAAGGTGAAGCATCGGCAGCCGACAGCAACGACGAGATCGACGCCGGATTCCATGGCGGCGATGGTCGAGACCGACAGCATTTCCGAGGATGTCGATGCGCGCCGCCGCAATGACGACGGCGATGACGACGAGGACGATCACCACGAGAAGGAAGAGATCGAATCCGTCGGCGCCGAAGACGCGATGGAAGAGGTTCCGGATCGCGTGCAGCGCAAGCCGCGCAAGCAGTACCGCATCCAGGAGGTCATCAAGCGCCGCCAGATCCTGCTGGTGCAGGTCGCCAAGGAAGAGCGCGGCAACAAGGGTGCAGCGCTCACGACCTACCTGTCGCTTGCCGGCCGTTATTCCGTCCTGATGCCGAACACTGCCCGTGGCGGCGGCATTTCCCGCAAGATCACCCAGCCGACCGACCGCAAGCGCCTGAAGGAAATCGCCCGCGAGCTGGACGTGCCGCAGGGCATGGGCGTCATCCTGCGCACCGCAGGTGCAAACCGCACCCGCGTCGAGATCAAGCGCGACTTCGAATATCTGATGCGCCTTTGGGAAAACGTCCGCACGCTGACGCTGCAGTCGACCGCCCCTACCCTCGTCTACGAGGAAGGCTCGCTGATCAAGCGCTCGATCCGCGACCTCTACAACAAGGATATCGGCGAGATCATCGTGTCGGGCGAAGAAGGCTATCGTGAAGCGAAAGACTTCATGAAGATGCTGATGCCGAGCCACGCCAAGGTGGTTCAGCCCTATCGCGACCTGCACCCGATCTTCTCGCGCTCCGGCATCGAGGCGCAGCTCGACCGCATGCTGCAGCCGCAGGTGACGCTGAAGTCCGGTGGCTACCTGATCATCAACCAGACCGAAGCGCTGGTTTCGATCGACGTCAACTCGGGCCGTTCGACCCGCGAGCACTCGATCGAGGAAACCGCACTCGCGACCAACCTCGAAGCGGCTGAAGAAGTCGCCCGCCAGTTGCGTCTTCGCGACCTTGCCGGTCTGGTCGTCATCGACTTCATCGATATGGAGGAAAAGCGCAACAACCGCGCCGTCGAGAAGAAGCTGAAGGATTGCCTGAAGAACGACCGCGCCCGCATCCAGGTCGGCCGCATCTCGCATTTCGGCCTTCTGGAAATGTCGCGCCAGCGCATCCGCGCCTCGGTCTTGGAATCGACGACGCAGATCTGCTCGCATTGCGGTGGCACCGGCCACGTTCGCTCGCAGTCGTCCGTCGCACTCCACGTCCTGCGCGGCATGGAGGAGTACCTCCTCAAGAACACCACGCATGACATCACCGTGCGCACGACGCCGGACATCGCGCTCTATCTCCTCAACCACAAGCGCCAGACCGTGATGGATTACGAGAACCGCTTCGGCGTCTCGATCTTCATCGAATCGGATGTCAGCATCGGTTCCAGCCACTTCGCGATCGATCGCGGCGAAGCCGTCGAGAACCCGGTCAAGATCGAAAGCCTGATGCAGTTCGCGGCCATTCCCGTCGAGGAAGATGACGACGTCGTCATCGATTTCGAAGAGGAAGAAGACGAAGAAATCGTGTCGACGCAGACTGCTCCGAAGCCGGAGCGCGCCGAGGGCGACGAAGGAGGCCGTAAGCGCAAGCGTCGCCGTCGTCGTCGCAACCGCAATGGCGAGCGTAATGGCGATGCCCAGTCGGCTCAGGCCGATGACGCATCCGAAGACGATGCCGATGACGGCGAGGACGATGCCGATACGGATGCCGTTGCTGCAGAAGCAGGCGCCGAGTCGATCGCCGAGGGTGACGATGAAAATGGTCGCCGCAAGCGTCGCCGCCGCGGCAAGCGTGGTGGCCGTCGTAACCGCAATGGCGAAGAGGGTATCGAAGCCGGCGCCGAGGGCGAAGACGATGCTTCGGGTGACGATGGCGAAGTAGTCGCGGAAGACACTGCCGCTCCGGTAGAGGTTGCCGCGGAAGTACCGGCCGAAACTGTTGCGGAAGAAGCCCCGGCGGCAGCCGTCGAGGCCGCTCCGGACGCCGAACCGGCAGCCAAGCCGAAGCGCGCCCGCCGCAGCAAGAAGGCCATCGAGGCCGAAGCTGCAGCCGCTGCTGCTGCCGAACCGGCTCCGGCCGTCGAAGCGATCGTGGAACAGGTCGACGCCGCGCTTGGTGAAGAGCCGAAGGCTGAAGAGGCTGTGGCGGAACCGGTTGCTGTGGAAGCAGCCGCCGATGGCGACGAAACCAAACCGGTCCGCGCCAACCGCGCCTCGAACATCTCGTCCTCCAGCGAGGCCGTGGTGAAGAGCTCCGACCCGACAAAGGCACCTGAAGGTGATGGCGAACCGACCAAGCCGAAGAAGGCCGGCTGGTGGCAGCGCCGCGGCTTCTTCTGAGCCTTAAGACGAATTCAACGAAAATGGCCGCGAAAGCGGCCATTTTCATTTCGGCTATTCGATTGAAGCATTGTTGGAACTCCGTCGGAAAATGATTCCGGAGATGCCGCTAACCCGCTGATATAGAAAATCTATTGGTCGTTTATCGGAGAAGCCCGCCACGCAGATGTGAAGCCTTGCTCATGCCGCAATGCACATTTTCTGTTCCTTGAGCGCGCCGGCTGGCTTAGCCTTGGCGCAATTTTGAAATACCGGTGGCCGAGATCTGCGGCCGCCATGTCCGGAGAGGAAATCCATGTCCCGCCTGTTCAAGACCTTCGCCGCCGGCACGTTCCTGTCGCTTGCGCTTTCCGTTGCCGGCCCGGCGCTTGCGCTGGACGACAGCCAAAAGAAGGAAATGGGTGCGTTCATCCGCGAATATCTCCTCCAGAACCCGGAAGTGATGATCGAGGTACAGAGTGCGCTCGAGGCCAAGCAGCAGGCCCAGCGCGCGGACCAGTCGACCAAGGCCGTCGCGACCTACAAGGACGAGATATTCTCGTCGCCGACCGATGTCGTGCTCGGCAATCCGAAGGGCGATGTCACCGTCGTCGAGTTCTTCGATTACAATTGCGGTTACTGCAAACGCGCCATGAACGACATGGACGAGATCCTGAAGAAGGATACCAAGGTCCGCTTCGTGCTGAAGGAATTCCCGATCCTCGGCCCGGATTCCATGGCCGCCCACAAGGTTGCCAATGCCGTCCGCCTGGTCGCGCCTGATAAATACGCCGAATTCCATCGCGAGCTTCTGGTCGGCCAGGAACATGCGTCTGAAGCGACCGCCATCTCGGTCGCGAGCGATCTCGGCGTCGACGAGGCCGCGATCCGCAAGTCGATGCAGGAGCAGCCGAACGACGATATCGTGCGGCAGGCCTATCAACTGGCGAATGCGATCGGCATCACCGGCACGCCGACCTATGTCGTCGGCGACGAGGCCGTGTTCGGCGCCGTCGGACTGGATGAAATCGAACAGAAGGTCACAAACGTACGCTCCTGTGGCAAGGCAACCTGCTGATCAGCGCGCGCGAAGACGATTTCCCGCAGTTATATCGCTCCATCGGTGGACCACCGGCCTTTCGGCGCGGCGGGGGCTTTCCCTTGCGTGCATGGCGGTCTATAGGTGGCCGCTAAATTCGGATGGAACAAAGATCGGTGATGAACAAGACGGTTTTCGTCCTCAACGGGCCTAACCTCAACATGCTCGGCAAGAGAGAGCCGGGTATTTACGGCGGACAGACACTCGACGATGTGAAGCAGAAATGCATCTCGACGGGGCTGGAGCTTGGTTTCGACGTCGATTTCCGACAGAGCAACCATGAAGGCACGCTCGTCGACTGGATCCACGAGGCCGAGGAAAAGGCCATAGGCATCGCCATCAATGCCGCCGCCTATACCCACACCTCGGTCGCGCTGCATGATGCGATCAAGGCCGTCTCCGTGCCGGTGATCGAACTGCACATCTCGAATGTCCATGCGCGGGAAGAGTTTCGCCATCACTCGATGATCGCGCCCGCTGCAAAGGGCGTTATCTGCGGCTTTGGCGCAGCGAGCTACATTCTCGCCCTGCACGCCTTGAAATACACAACCACCTGACAAGATAGAACAGAACAATAGGGTTTGCCATGTCTGAGAAGAAGAACGGGATCGACAAGGGATTGATCCGCGACCTCGCGAACATCCTCAACGATACCGACCTGACCGAGATCGAAGTCGAACAGGATGACCTGCGTATCCGCGTGTCGCGCCAGTCGGCAACGCAGTACGTGCAGGCTCCGATGGCTGCTGCTCCGGTCGCCGCCGCCGCACCCGTTGCCGCCGCTCCCGCCGCAGCCGCTGTCGCTCCGGCCGCAGCCGACAACAAGAACGCCGTGACCGCACCGATGGTCGGCACCGCCTACCTCGCTCCGGCTCCGGGCGCCAAGGCGTTCATCGAAGTCGGCGCAATGGTCAAGGAAGGCCAGACGCTGCTCATCATCGAAGCGATGAAGACCATGAACCAGATCCCGGCGCCGCGCTCCGGCAAGGTCACCGAGATCCTGGTCTCCGACTCCTCGCCGGTGGAATACGGTCAGCCGCTCGTCATCGTCGAATAAGGCCAGTCCATGATTTCCAAGATCCTCATAGCCAATCGCGGTGAGATCGCCTTGCGCGTGCTGCGCGCCTGCAAGGAACTCGGCATCGCGACCGTCGCCGTTCATTCGACGGCCGATGCGGACGCGATGCATGTGCGCCTCGCCGACGAGAGCGTGTGCATCGGCCCGCCGCCGTCGCGCGACAGCTATCTCAACATCCACCAGATCGTTGCGGCCTGCGAGATCACCGGCGCAGACGCCGTGCATCCGGGCTACGGCTTCCTCTCGGAGAACGCCAAGTTCGCCGACATCCTGGAAGCGCACGGCATCACCTTCATCGGACCGACCGCCGAACATATCCGCCTGATGGGTGACAAGATCACCGCCAAGCAGACGGCCGTGGATCTAGGCATTCCGGTCGTTCCGGGCTCCGAGGGTGAAGTCACGCCCGAGAATGCCATGGAGATCGCCAGGAGATCGGCTTCCCGGTCCTGATCAAGGCCACGGCCGGCGGTGGTGGACGCGGCATGAAGGTCGCCAAGACCGAAGCCGATCTGGAAGAAGCCTTCAACACGGCCCGCACCGAGGCGCTTGCCGCCTTCGGCAACGGCGCCGTGTACATGGAAAAGTACCTCGGCAAGCCACGCCACATCGAGATCCAGGTGGTCGGTGACGGTGAAGGCAATGCGATCCATCTTGGTGAACGCGACTGCTCGCTGCAGCGCCGCCACCAGAAGGTCTGGGAAGAAGCGAACTCCCCTGCCCTCAACGTCGATCAGCGCATGAAGATCGGCCAGATCTGCGCTGACGCGATGAAGAAGATGAAGTATCGCGGCGCCGGTACGATCGAGTTCCTCTACGAGAACGGCGAGTTCTATTTCATCGAAATGAACACGCGTCTTCAGGTGGAGCACCCGATCACCGAAGCGATCACCGGCATCGACCTGGTGCATGAGCAGATCCGCGTCGCGTCCGGCGCCGGCCTGTCGGTCAGCCAGGAAGAAATCCAGTTCCAGGGCCATGCGATCGAGTGCCGCATCAATGCCGAGGATCCGCGTACCTTCGTTCCCTCGCCCGGCACGATCACGCATTTCCACGCTCCGGGCGGTCTTGGCGTTCGCGTCGATTCGGGCGCCTATGCCGGCTACAAGATCCCGCCCTACTACGACAGCCTGATCGGCAAGCTGATCGTGCATGGACGCACCCGCGTCGAATGCATGATGCGCCTGCGCCGCGTGCTGGACGAGTTCGTCGTCGACGGCATCAAGACCACGCTGCCGCTGTTCCAGGATCTGGTCGACAATCCAGACATCGCCAATGGCGACTACGATATCCACTGGCTGGAAAATTATCTGGCCGGCGGCAAGGAACACTGAGATAATGAGGCGCCCGGGGCACATGCTTCCGGGCGTTTCCCTGTCTCGCCCTTTGTGCGTCTTCGGTGACGCCTAAAGGGCGAGACAGATTTTTGATTATTCGCATCGTGCCTTCCGAAACCGATCCCGGTCTTCGGGTCGATGCATCAGGGAGCGAAATGGCAGGGCGGCGCGGCAGGTATTACCCGGCAATCACCCCGGACATTCTGTTGCGAGCCTATTCCATAGGCCTGTTCCCGATGGCGGAATCCGCCGACGATCCGGAAATCTTCTGGGTCGAACCGGAAATGCGCGGTGTCATTCCGCTCGACGATTTCCACGTCTCAAAGAGCCTCGCAAAGACTATCCGAAGAGCTCCGTTCGAGATCCGCTTCGACAGCGCGTTCGAAGCGGTGATGAAACTATGCGCCGAGCCCGCACCGGATCGCCCCAGCACGTGGATCAACAGAACGATCCTTCAGCTCTACAGGGAGTTGCACGAGATGGGTCACGCCCATAGTGTCGAGGCCTGGGAGGGGGACACGCTTGTCGGCGGGCTCTATGGGGTCTCGCTGGGTGCAGCTTTCTTCGGCGAGAGCATGTTTTCGCGCCGCACCGACGCTTCCAAGATCTGCCTCGTGCATCTCGTCGAGCGCCTGCGCGCAAAGATTTTCAGCTGCTCGACACGCAGTTCACCACCGATCACCTGAAGAGTTTTGGCGCGATCGACATCCCCAAGGACGACTATCTGATCCTGTTGCGAGCCGCGGTGGACTCGCCGCATCTGCCGTTCTAGACAGCTATCCCGATCTCGGATCGACGCTCAAGCTCCGCAGTCTTCCCACTCGTCGCGCAGCAGCACGGTGACGTGTTCGATGGTCTGCCTTCCATCGGCCATGCAGCGGCTGGCGACTTCTCCGATCTGTTGGTAACCCAACTTGCGCTGCATCGCCCACGAACCTTCATTGCCGTCGAAATATCCGTTGACCAGCCTCGTCAGGCCTAGTTCTAGGAAAGCAAACCTGATCTTGGCAGCAAATGCTTCGCGCCCATAGCCATGTCCCTGGCAGGGCTTGGCGATCCAGATGCCGCCACCACCCGTTCCGACTTCTCGGTTGATCTTGTTGAGGCTGACGCCACCGATCAGCAACGCATCGGTTTTGCGTTCAACCGCGAACTCATACGCGCTCGGGCGCGTACCGACGCCTGCTAGCTCGCGGCAGTGCTTGATCCAGTTTCCAGCATCCGAAATCGTATAGGGATGGGGTACGAAGGCCAGCCACTTCGCCAATTCGAGATCGTTCAGGCCGGCAACGAGCTGCTCGACATCGTCCTCATGCCAGGGACGAAGAACAAGACGCGGCGTTTCGATTCGCATGTTCATGCCCCAACACCCTCATGGCCACAACTTGAAGGTCAGGAAGAAACAGAGCTCAGTTCGTCGCGTCTGTCGGCGGCGGTACGTCGGACTGCTGCTTGCAGCCGGTCAGCCAGACGTCGTAGATCGGGTGCTCGACGGCGTTGAGGCCGGGGCTGTCGGCGAACATCCAGCCGGAAAAGATGCGGCGGATCTTGCGGTCGAGGGTGATCTCGTCGACCTCGATGAAGCCGTCGATCTTCTGGGCCTCGGTCTCGTCGCGAGAATAGCAGACCTTCGGCGTCACCTGCAGCGCGCCATACTGGACGGTCTCGTTGACATAGACGTCGAAGGTGGTGATGCGGCCGGTGATCTTGTCGATGCCAGCAAAGACGGCGACCGGATTGGAAATACGCGCGGCTTTTGCCGTTTCAGCGGCAAGGACCGGCATGGCTGCGATCAAGGCGCCGAGAACCAGCTTGCGTGAAAAAGGCGTCTTCGATCTCATATCCATCCCGTCGCGACTTCCGTGTCCGCGTCGATGACTAGCCAGCGATTGTGGCCAAAACAGCGTTATTTCCGGATAGCTCAGTTACCGGGCGTCCAGGCGTCGTAGTCGCCGGTCACGCGTGCACGCTCGCCGCCTGCGGCCAGCGAACCCTGCGGGCGATAAGCGAGCGGGCTACCGGTCAGGTTCGGCTTGTGCGGCTTCTGCCATTCGCGCTGGGTATAGGTCTCCTGCGACGGTGCGACGTCGGTGCGGTAATGCATCCAGCCGTGCCAGCCCGGAGGAATGGCGGAGGCTTCGGCATAACCCTTGTAGACAACCCAGCGCTTCGGCTTGCCCCAGGAGGTCATCGGGCCTTCGTAATAAACGTTGCCCATCTCGTCTTCACCGACCTTCTTGCCGTGACGCCACGTGAAGAAGCGCGTCCCCATGGTTTGGCCGTTCCACCAGGTGAAGATCTGCAGAAGAAGATTTTTCATGGGGCATTCCGTCGATTTGACACATGAGACAGCCGCTAAGGGCACCTTGCTTATGACGCCAACACAGGTTGATGTCCAGCGATTCTAAAACTGCTCGCTGCTATTTGAGCTTCATCTTGAAGCCCGCATGGCTCTTGGAGAAACCCAGCCTTTCATAAAAGCGATGGGCATCGGTGCGGGCCAGATTAGAGGTCAGCTGGATAAGACGGCAATCGCGACGCTTGGCCTCTTCGATCGCATAGGCGATCATCTGGGCGCCGATGCCGCGGCCGCGCATGTCCGGCTTCGTCTGCACCGCCTCGATGATCATCGACAGCGACCCGCGGCCCGTGAGCGTTCGATTGAACAGGATCTGGAACGTACCGGCGATCTCGCCATCCAGTTCGGCGACGAAGAGCTGCTCGTTGCCCGAGGCATCGATCATGTGGAAGGCGCGGAGATAATCCTCATAGGCGGCTTCATCCGTCGTATCGCCGTGGCCGCCCTTGTCGTCGGCCGCGAAGATGGCGATGAGGTCTGCAAGATCAGCCTCCCTTGCCCGTCGGATGGTCAGCTCGCTCATCGGTCTCTTCCTCCACTATGAGATTTCAGTGCTGCAGCAGTCGCTTTTCCATGATGACTGCGGGCAGGCCGGAATTGGGGGCGCCCCACTCCTCCATGCGATCGACCTCGGAAAAGCCGAGGCGCTCGTAGAAGGACATGGCGCGGACGTTGGGCAGGGCCACCTCAACGCGCATGATTTCCGCATCCGGGAAGCAGGTTTCGATCTCGGCGAAAAGATCGCGACCGATACCTTCGTTCTGGCAGGACGGGCGGACGTAAAGCTGATGAAGCATCACGGTCTTGGCCATCTTTGGATACATGGCAGCATAGGCAATGCCGCCGATCTTGCGGCCGTCATCGGCCACCAGGAACTCGCCGTCACGTTTGCCGATGCGCTGACGGATCGCGTTGGCGGAATGCCAGCCACTCACCATGCGCGCCACCTGATCGGTGCCGTAGAACGGGTCGTAGGTGGTGTGGAAGGTTTCGCCGAGGAGGACGCGGATCTTGTCCACGTCCTCCTCGCCGGCAGTGCGGACGAAGTAGACCATAAGGCCTACTCCTCGATTCCGAGCTTGGCCTTGACCAGCGCCTGAACGGCCTGCGGGTTGGCTTTGCCGCCGGTGGACTTCATC
The DNA here is from genome assembly GCF_030323265.1 of Terrirhizobium terrae. Classification (GTDB taxonomy): domain Bacteria; phylum Pseudomonadota; class Alphaproteobacteria; order Rhizobiales; family Rhizobiaceae; genus Neorhizobium. Next base: position 3,218,503 of record NZ_CP104992.1, on the reverse strand, counting down.
ACCTGACCGACAAACCAGCCGGCAAGCGTCGGCTTGGCCTTGACCTTTTCGACCTGATCCGGGTTGGCGGCGATGATCTCGTCGACGGCCTTTTCGATGGCGCCGGTGTCGGTGACCTGCTTCATGCCGCGCTCTTCGACGATCTTGGCAGGGTCACCGCCTTCGTTGAGCACGATTTCGAACAGATCCTTGGCGATCTTGCCGGAAATGGTTTCGGCCTTGATGAGATCGATGATGCCGCCGAGCTGAGCGGGCGAAACCGGAGTCTCTTCAATGTCTTTGCCGAGTTTGTTCAAGGCACCCAGCAGGTCGTTGATGACCCAGTTTGCAGCCATCTTGCCGTCGCGGCCTTCGGCGACAGCCTCGAAATAATCGGCAATCGCCTTTTCCGACACGAGGACCGAGGCGTCATAGATCGACAGGCCGAGTTCGGCCACGAAGCGGGCCTTCTTGTCGTCCGGCAATTCGGTCAGGTCGGCGCGAAGCGCATCGATGAACGCATCGTCGAATTCGAGCGGCAGAAGGTCCGGATCTGGGAAATAGCGATAATCATGCGCGTCTTCCTTGGAGCGCATCGAGCGGGTCTCGCCCTTGCCCGGATCGAAGAGACGGGTTTCCTGGTCGATCGAGCCGCCGTCTTCCAGAATGGCGATCTGGCGGCGGGCTTCGTATTCGATCGCCTGGCCGATGAAGCGGATCGAGTTGACGTTCTTGATCTCGCAGCGCGTGCCGAAACCTTCGCCCGGGCGACGGACCGACACGTTGACGTCGGCGCGCATCGAGCCCTCGTCCATGTTGCCGTCACAGGTACCGAGATAGCGCACGATCGAGCGCAGCTTGGTCATATAGGCCTTGGCCTCGTCGGAAGAGCGCATGTCGGGCTTCGACACGATTTCCATCAGCGCCACGCCCGAACGGTTCAGGTCGACATAGGACATGGTCGGGTGCTGGTCGTGCATCGACTTGCCGGCATCCTGTTCAAGATGCAGGCGCTCGATGCCGATCTCGATATCCTCGAACTGGCCCTGGCGATCCGGACCAAGCGAGATGACGATCTGGCCTTCGCCGACGATCGGATCCTTGAACTGCGAGATCTGGTAGCCCTGCGGCAGGTCCGGATAGAAATAGTTCTTGCGGTCGAAGATCGAGCGCTTGTTGATCCGCGCCTTCAGGCCGAGACCGGTGCGCACGGCCTGACGGACGCATTCCTCGTTGATCACCGGCAGCATGCCCGGCATGGCCGCATCGACGAGCGACACGTTGCCGTTGGCAGGCTTTCCGAATTCCGTCGAGGCGCCGGAGAAGAGTTTCGAATTGGAGAGGACCTGCGCGTGAACCTCCATGCCGATGATCACTTCCCAGTCGCCGGTGGCGCCGGGAATGAAGCGTTTCGGATCGGGGGTACGGACGTCGACTAGGGTCATCTTATGCTCTTGGAAATGGTGTCGATTGCTAGTCCGTGAGGTAGAGCAAATGCGGCTGTGACGCAAGGCTTGCGGCAGCTTAGCTCAGGATCGCAGCACCGGCCGCCATCAGGTGCAGGCCCTGCTGCCGTTACAGCCGTAAGACCATTGGATCTCCTTAAAACAAAGCGGTGATCAGGGCGATATCTAGTCAGCCCCAGGACTTTCACCTGCCTGGGACATGACGATGCTGACCAAAGCGATACCCGTACTGCTTTCTGTTTCACTTCTGCCGGGCCTTTGCATGCTCCTTTCCCTAAATCTTGGACTTCGGCTTGGCGTTGGCCGCACGCTCTGGATGATGGCCGGAGAACTGTGCGGGGTGGCGCTGATCGCGCTCCTCGTCCTGCTGGGGATTTCGGCTGTCTTGCTGGACAATCCGCTCGCCTATCGCGCGATGACGGTGTTCGGCAGCGGCTATCTCGTCTATGTCGGCGCCTGTGTTATGCTATCCGGCGACGTCCAGGCGGATCAGGAGCTGGCCAGTGCTGCGAACTCGCCTGCGGCTCTCGCGAGACTGGGCTTCATCGTTGCCGCAAGCAACCCGAAGGCCTGGATCCTCTATGCCGCAATGCTGCCTGCATTTCTCCTGCCAGGGCGTCCGCTCATGCCGCAGGCCATCCAACTGACAGCCCTACTCGTGGTCATCGAGCTGGTTTCTCTGCTGCTCTATGCGAGCGGCGGACACGGCTTGCGGTTCCTGCTGGCAAGGAGAGAAATCGGCAGGGTCATCAATATCACTCTCGGTTTGCTGATCATCATCTCGGGTGTAGCGCTTCTGGCGTCTGTCTGATGCGCAGGTGCGCGAAGGCTCTCACATCGATCAGTACCAGAAGCGAGATTTGTTAACCGCCGGGTTTCTACAATCGGGAATGCAGCCCGAATATCTCGTGAATCTTCTGCTCCTTTACCTGCTGGTAAACCTTGTCACGTTCTGCATCTACGGGTGGGACAAGCGTGCAGCACGGCTCGGCAAGCGACGCATCCGTGAAAAGACTCTGCTGCTGATCGCCTTTTTCGGCGGCGGTGCAGGAGCATTTGCCGCGCAAAGACTGCTGCGGCACAAGACGCGCAAGCCGCCGTTCCGACTTGCGCTGCCCTTCTTCTTCATTCTGCAAGCAATCCTGCTCGCCGTAATCGCGGCGGCACCGGTCATTCTGCGACAGACCTTTTTGGGTGCCTAGAATTCCTGGCCGTAGGCGGCGCCTGCGGCTTCGACAAGCGATTTCGACAGCCCCACCGACTGCACGTCCCGGTCGATCTTCGGCGAGTAGGCGACGGTCAGCCAGTTGATGGAATAGCCGTTCTTTCCGAAGAAGCCGATTGCCTCCATGTTCTGCGCGTGAGTTTCGACACGGGCCGTCTCGAAACCCTGCTTCGAAATCTCCGCCTCCACTTCGGCGAGGAGAGCCCGGCCAAGCCCCTGCCCGCGATGCTGCGGATCGATCCAGAAATCGGAAATCAGTTCGTCCAGATGCTCGCGCGCCGCCCATCCGGCCTGATGGCCATGATGCTCGACGACGGTGATGGTGAGCCAGGAGGAGCGGGTGAAGTTGCGGAAGGCGGAGAGCGCGCTGTCGCGCATATCAGTCATCTCGCCGATCGATTCCATCGCCTTTTCCCAGGCGCGGAAACCGATTTCCGCCAGGACATCCACTTCGTCTTCACGCGCGTTGCGGGTTGTGGCCATGTTTGCCCCTGTTGTCAGAACAATAGAGCATTGAGTCTGCGTTTTTGACCAGAGGGCGGCGTGCGCTTGTTTCCGTTTAGGTTGAAATTTCCGCTCTCATCGCGGCCCACTCGTCCGCAACGGCTTCATTTGCAACCGTTTTCCCTGCCCGGCGATACCAGTAGCCGGCATTCCAGTCGTCACCTTCGATGCGGTGGCACAGCGCGTGGCCCCAGTCGAAAGGCTGCACGCCCTCATGGGCCTGGCAGATATCGTGCACCACCTGCCATTCAGCCCCCATCGCAAAATCGGCGGCGGCCAATCTATCGAAAGCATCGATTAGAGCTGCGAGATCGGACTTCATCAGCGCCTCCTCGGGCAAATTATCTCAGCGGCTTTTCGAGATGAACCTTTTCAAGGTCCACGCCCATGCTCTTCGATGGCTCGATACCGCGCCAGACGATGGAAAAACCGCAGCGCTGGTAAAGGCGAAGTGCACCGGCATTTCTGGCATGCGTATGGATGGTGGCCGTCGCATGGCCTTCCGAGGCAATCCGCTCGCTGGCGTGCTCGATGAGCGCCCTGCCGATGCCCCTGCCCTGATGATCGGGCCTGATCCAGACGTCGGAAATATAGTTCGGTGCGCCTTCTCGCGCGGACCAGCCGACGACTTCGCCGTCGATCTCCGCGATCCAGACCTCGGCCTGCGTCTGCGGGGCAAAGCTCTCATAGGCCTTGCGTGTCCGCTCGATGACCTCAGGCGCGAGATCCATGCCCCTGAAGGCATCGCTGGATTTCCAGGCCGCAAAACCGACTTCGCCGACCACAATGTGATCGGCGGCAGTCATTTCTCGAATTTCCAGCCCGCTTACCACCACTTGGCCGGCGTGAACTTGCCGGCTGCCTGTTCGATGACGTGGGCGGTGCGGAAGAGCGTCTCCTCCTCGAACGGCTTGCCGATGAGCTGTAGGCCGAGCGGCAGGCCCTTCTTGTCGAGGCCGGCGGGAACCGCGATGCCCGGCAGGCCGGCCATGTTGACGGTGACCGTGAAGATGTCGTTCAGGTACATGGCCACCGGATCGGCAGCGAGCGCCTCGTCGGCGATGCCGAAGGCCGAAGACGGCGTGGCCGGCGTCAGGATCGCATCGACACCGGCATAGAAGGCCAGCTCGAAATCGCGCTTGATCAGCGTGCGGACCTTCTGCGCCTGCAGGTAATAGGCGTCGTAGTAACCCGCCGACAGGACATAGGTACCGATCATGATACGGCGCTTGACCTCGGTGCCGAAACCGGCGGCGCGGGTCTTTTCGTACATGTCGGCAATGTCCTTGCCATCGACGCGCAGGCCGTAGCGAACGCCGTCATAGCGGGCGAGGTTGGACGAGGCTTCGGCGGGCGCCACGATATAATAGGCTGGCAGCGCGTATTTCGTGTGCGGCAGGGTAATGTCGATGATCTCGGCACCGGCATCCCTCAGATAGGCAATGCCCTTCTGCCAGAGCGCCTCGATATCTTCCGGCATGCCGTCGACGCGATATTCCTTCGGAATGCCGATCTTCATGCCCTTGACCGACTGGCCGAGCGCCGCTTCGTAATCCGGGATCGGCAGGTCGACCGAGGTTGTGTCCTTCTTGTCGACGGAGGCCATGGACTTCAGCATGATCGCGGCATCGCGCACGTCACGGGCGATCGGGCCGGCCTGGTCGAGCGAGGATGCAAATGCGACCGTGCCCCAGCGCGAGCAGCGGCCGTAGGTGGGCTTGATGCCGACGGTGCCGGTGAAGGCGGCCGGCTGGCGGATCGAGCCGCCGGTGTCAGTTGCCGTGGCGCCGGCGCAGAGATGCGCGGCAACGGCTGCAGCAGAACCACCGGACGAGCCGCCCGGAACGAGCTGCTGGTTTGAACCTTCAGCCTTCCACGGGTTGATGACCGGGCCGTAAAACGAGGTCTCGTTCGACGAGCCCATGGCGAATTCGTCCATGTTGAGCTTGCCGAGCATGACGGCGCCATCGTCCCAGAGGTTCTGGGTGACGGTCGATCTCGTATTTCGGCTTGAAGCCGTCGAGAATGTGGCTGCAGGCCTGGGTATGCACGCCTTCGGTGGCAAAGAGGTCCTTGATACCGAGCGGAATGCCTTCGAGCGCACCGACCTTACCGGATGCGCGGCGCTCGTCGGAAGCCTTCGCCATCTCCATCGCCTTTTCCGGCGTGGTCGTGACATAGGCATTGAACGTGCCGTTGAAGGCGTCGATCGCGTCGACATAGGCCTTGGTCAGCTCGACAGAGGTGATTTCCTTCGATGCCAGCTTTTCGCGGGCTTCGGCAATGGTGAGGCTGGTGAGTTCGGTCATGGTCTCTTCAATATGTTCGAATGCGTGGAGAGGGTCGGAAGCACGGCAATGAAGCGGCTTATTCGACGACCTTCGGCACCAGGAAGAAATTGCGGTCGGTGGACGGCGCGTTGGCGACGATATCCTCGGCCTTGTCGCCATCGGTGACATCGTCCTGACGCTTGCGCATGTCCATCGGCGTCACCGAGGTCATCGGCTCGACGCCGGTTACATCGACTTCGGAGAGCTGCTCGACGAAGCCCAGGATGCCATTCAATTCGCCGACCATGCGATTGGCATCTTCTTCCGAGACCGCAATGCGGGCAAGGCGCGCGACGCGCTTGACGGTGGCGAGATCGACGGACATGGCTCAACTCCGGGGCAATAAAAATCCCCTTCGCTATAATGGCCGCGTCGGCCCTTCGCAACAGGGGAATGTTATGAGCGACGCGCCGTGTATCGTCGCCGCTATAGGAGCTCGCCCAGCAATCTGCCAAGTAATACGTCAATGCCGTCGATCGGTTCGAACGTCTTCTCTCCAATGCTACGATGCCCGTCGCGCACAGCTTTCATCCCCAGCGCGTTCGCCTTGGTATGCCTGAGCTGCTTCATCTCAGTTACGTCGGGCAATGGCTCGCCGGGTAAGCCGCCGAACCATCGATATGTCAGCAGATTCAAATCATCGTCTACGACAATCCAGACAATGCAGCCGCTGGGCTTTTCCGCAAGGCGCAGATTGACGCCGACGCTTGCCCGGGCGCCACCTTTTCGGCTCACCTTCAGCTGGATATGGCGGGTTATCCGCCCTCTGCTCAACACGAGATCGTAACCACCGGCATCGAACTCGCTTTTTAGCAGCTCCGCATCGACGACGCCTTTTTGCCAAAGGCGTCGCAGAAGTTCACCGGCAAAAAGATGCTCAACGATATTCTCGCGAAGCGTAGAGTGCCTCGAGTGTTTCTGTCGTTCATCCATCGCCGTTTCGCCCATGCAATCAGAAGCTGAGCGTCACGCCCGGCTTCGGTGCCTCGACATTGGTCTTCATGCCTTCCATGCCCTTGACGAATTTTTCCGGTGTCTGGTCGATGATCGGGAAGGTGCCGTAGTGGCAGGGGATGGCGTGCTTGAAATCGAAGAAGCGCTGGCAGGCGAGTGCCGCAACCGCCCCGCCCATGGTGAACCGGTCGCCGACCGGCACGATGCCGATATCCGGCTGGTGCAATTCGTTGATCAGTCCCATATCGGTGAAGATGTCGGTATCGCCCATATGCAGGACGGACATTTCGTCGTCGATATGCAGCATCAGGCCGTTGGCCGAGCCGAGCGAATGGGCGACGCCCATTTCGTCAACTTGGCCGGAGGAATGCAGCGCCTGGGTAAAGGTCGCGGTAAAGCCTTCAAAGCCGACCGTGCCCCCGGTATTGCCCATCTCGATCTTTTCGACGCCCTTGGTACCGAGCCAGGAGGCGAGATCGGCATTGGCGAGAACGACGGCGCCCTTTTCTTTTGCGATCGCAACCGTATCGCCGACATGGTCCGCATGACCGTGGGTCAGGAGGATATGGGTGATGCCTTCGCTCACGTCCTTGATGTCGAGACCGGCATCGGCAAAAGGCTGGTTATAGGAGAGGAAGGGATCGATCAGGATCTTCGCCTTGGCGGTCTCGATACGGAACGCGGCATGGCCGAGCCAGGTGATCTTCATGGGGAACTCCTTGGGATACAAAGGGGAGGAATATCGGGGCAAAATATAAGGCGGTTCGAGATCGGTGGCAACGCCTGCAGGCAAGCACTACGCAAAGCAACGGACAAGACGACAGACCGGAAGTAGAGAAACAGGCCACTTTGGTTGCAAGCCCTACACGCGTGCGATAAGCGACCACCGACGTTGCCGTTTCCTCAAACATCATAACCGCAGCGTCGCTATTTTTCATGACGCAAGGAATTGGCATGTCCACCAGTGACGACGATTATGTTTACGACGAAGCAACGGGCGAATGGCTGCCCGCTTCGGAAGCTGCGGCGAAGGCCGCCGAAAAATCCGCAGTACGCGACGCGGCCGGCAATGTGCTGGCGGACGGCGACGCTGTCACGCTGATCAAGGACCTGAAGGTCAAGGGTGCCGGCCAGACGCTGAAGCAGGGCACGGTCATCCGCTCTATCCGGCTCACCGCCAATCCGGAGGAAATCGACTGCCGGCATGATACGATCAAGGGCCTGGTGCTGCGCACCGAATTCGTCCGCAAGAAAACCTAAGCTCAAAGGGCAAGACAAGAGACATGGCAACGCTGACCATCGAGGAACTGGCCGAGCAACTGCAGCCGAACCAGGCGATCGCAGGGCTCGACCTCGGCACCAAGACGATCGGGCTTGCCATGTCGGACCTCGGCCGCCGCTTCTCGTCGCCGCGGCCGGTGATCAAACGGGTGAAATTCACCCAGGATGCCGTCGTGCTGCTGGATTTCGCCGAGAAGGAAAAGGTCGCGGCCTTCGTCATCGGCCTGCCGATGAACATGGACGGCTCGGCCGGTCCCCGCGTTCAGGCAACGCGCGCCTTCGTGCGCTCGATGTCGGAAAAGACTGCCCTGCCCTTCGTCTTCTGGGACGAGCGCCTGTCAACGGTCGCAGCCGAACGGGCACTCCTGGAAATGGACGTATCGCGCGCCAAGCGGGCCGAGCGGATCGATCTCGGCGGCCGCGAGCTTCATTCTTCAGGGAGCGCTGGACAGGCTCTCTTCGCTGCGAGCCGCTGCGAGCTCCTCCTTGGAAGACTGACGTCGGCGCCACCATGCGGCAATCGCCTTGCGCTTGCGGAACGCGATGATGGCGAGAACGATGAGGCTGTCCACGGCGATGGCGCGTGCGACCAGCGGCGGAATGGTTTCCGGCGGAATGCCGAGGATATTGCCGTAGACCTGGAACACGAGGTCGTGCGTCTGGCGTGTCAGCATGAAGAAGCCGAAGCTCATGTCGTAGTAGGACAAGCCGTACCAGCTACCCAGAAGCGCCACGGGACCGGCCCAGAGAATGATGAACCACTTCATGCAGCCAGTTCCCTCGTCGGTGCCGGGTAAAGCTCCGGCACAACCCAGCGCATCGCCGCCATGATGCTCAGAACCATCGCCGGATAGGCAATGTCGAGTGCCAGCACAGCAAAGGCGGCCGTCGAGACGACCAGCATCGCGTGCTGCCTGAACAGGATTGTCATCCGGGGTAAGGCCCTAAGGAAGCTGGTTAACAACATATTAACAGAATTAGGCAGGCGCTGATTTCGCGCAATGCAAACCCGTCGATATGGTTAATTTCAGCGATCGTGCCTGTGGACGAGCGCTCTTTACCCTGAGGCATCAAGGCGGATTTGCGGCAGCGACGCGCGCGACCGCGTCAACTTCGCGTGCGCGGAGCCTGTCAGAGATGTGAGAAGCGGTAGATCAGCCGTAGATGGCGCGAACCAGGCGGCGTACGGCGGCGGCCACCTTCTCCCAGTCCTTTTCCGTCTTCAGCGGAACGCCGGCGAACTGTTCGCTGACGGCAGCGGAGATCACCATGTGCTGGATCGAGGCGAAAAGCAGCGCGTTGGTTGTCGCCGTATCGACGCCCTTCGGCGGCTTGAGGTTGCCCTGCATCTTTTCCAGCCACTTGCCGAGCGCCTTCATGCGCGACTCGGACAGACGGCGGACCTGAGGCGTGTCCTGAGACACTTCCCAGGCGACGATCTTGCAGACCAGAGGATCGTCCCTCAACGCCTCCATGAAGTACATGGAGAGCTTTTCCATCAGGTCGCCATAGGTGAGGATGAACATGCCGCCGGTATCCTGCGGGATCTTGTCCTTCACCCAGCTGCCTAGTTCTTCGCCGATCGCGTCGATCAACCCGTCGAGGCCGCCGTAATAGCGATAGATCAACTGCTTGTCGCAGCCGGCGCGGCGCGCCACGGCGTTGATGCCAAAACCCTGGAAACCCTGTTCGGCGAGAAGTGCACGGGCGGCGAGAAAGATGGCGCGCTCGGTGCTGGCGCGATTGCGCGGCCTCATCGCCTGGTTCTGTTGCGCCGTCATATCGAGGACCTGCAGCATCGTCCGCCCGTTTCCTAACAAACCTTAAAGGAGGCGATAAAGCGCGGATCGCGACCCGGCAAGTCGGTTGGAAAGCCATGCACAGGATAAGCCAGTTTCCAAAACAGCGTTGCTTTTGAAATCTGGCCACTGCAAAAGGAAGGCGGGAGGGCTGATGTGAAACTGTCCTTATGCTCCTCGTCTTCCAAAGCATCCTTCCGATCTTCCTGCTGGTCTTGCTCGGCATAGCGCTGAAACGCGCTCCGGCGATCAACCCGTCCTTCTGGGACGGGCTCGAACAATGCAGCTATTTCGTGCTGTTTCCGGCGCTGCTGTTCATGACGATGGCGGAAGCCGATTTTTCCAACATGCAGAACATCACCGTCAGCTTCGCGGCCATCCTTGCGGTGATCGTCATGTCCGGCGGCATGCTGCTCGCCTGGCCTTTGATGCGGCGCATGGGTGTGAAGCCGCCGCAGTATACGTCCCTTTTTCAGACCACGACCCGCTGGAACGGTTTCGTGGCGCTGGCAATCGCGGCAAAGACATCTGGCGCCACCGGCCTGACGATGGTCGGTCTTGTCATGGCCGCGATCATCATTCCGCTCAACCTGATCAATGTCACCGTTCTCTTGTGGTTTTCAGGCCGCGAACGCAGCTATCGCGCACTCCTCTACAAGATCGTCACCAATCCGCTGATCCTGTCGACCGCTCTCGGCATCCTGGTCAATCTCGCAGGCATTTCGATCTATGCGCCTGTCATGCAAACGATCGACCTTCTCTCACAGGCTTCGCTCAGCCTCGGCCTGCTGACCGTCGGCGCAGGCTTGCGGGTTATGGATGCGCTGAAGCCTAAGCCGCTCGTGCTTCTCGCGGTGGTCCTGAAGCTCTTCGCCTTTCCGGTCGTCGGCGTACTGATCGGTTTTGCCCTCGGCATCGAGGGACAGGGCATCGTCATGCTGGCGCTCTGCGCCGCCGTACCGACCGCCATGAACGGCTATCTGCTTGCCAAGCAGATGAATGGCGACGCTGATTTCTACGCCGCCGCGGCGACGCTTCAGGTCGCGGTGTCGTTCTTCAGCATTCCGGTGGTGATGACGCTCGCCGCTTACGTCGCCGGCGGGTAGAGAAGGTCGACGATATAGCTGGCGTCGAAGCGGGAATCGAGCATGCCATAGGTCGAGCGCCAGCCGCCGGCGAGACGCGTTTCCAGATAGGCGTCGGCGATCTTGCCAGCACCGAGCCGCGCCAGTTCGGCGGCACCGGCGGCGAGCGCCAGTTGCTCCACGAGCAGGCGCGCTGCTCCTCATCCCGTTCGCAAAGCGCCATTGCCGCCCGCAGGACTTCCACGGTCTTGCGGCCGGAGGAACCGAGATCCCGCTCGAAACCTGAGAGCACGGTCTCGAACAGATCACGACCGCGCGACAGGACGCGCAGGACATCCAGCGCCATGACATTGCCGGAGCCTTCCCAGATCGCATTGACCGGAGCCTCGCGATAATGACGGGCGATCGGCCGCTCCTCAATGTAACCGTTACCGCCGAGGCATTCCATCGCCTCGTAGATCAGCGACGGGGCAATCTTGCAGTTCCAGTATTTGATGACCGGCGTCATGACGCGGGCGAAAGCCGCATCGCCCGGATTGCTCGCCGCGCGATCGAAGGCATCAGCCAAACGGAAGCTCAGCGCAGTCGCGGCAGCCACATCGAGCGCCATGTCGGCGAGAACACGGGTCATCAGCGGCTGGTCGACGAGCTTCTTGCCGAAGACGCTGCGGCCACGTGTATGGTGGACGGCTTCCGCCAGCGAGGCGCGCATGATGCCGGCGGAGGCGAGCGCGCAGTCGAGCCGCGTCAGCGTCACCATGTCGAGGATAGTGCGGATACCGGCGCCTGATTCACCGAGCAGATAGCCGAAGGCGTCGGTGAATTCGACCTCGGACGAGGCATTCGAGCGGTTGCCGACCTTGTCCTTCAGACGCTGGAACTGCAGGCCGTTGGCCGAACCATCTTCCAGAAGACGCGGCACGAGGAAGCAGCCAATGCCCTCGTTGGTCTTGGCCAGCATGACGAAGCCGTCGCTCATCGGCGCGGACATGAACCACTTGTGACCGGAGAGGCGATAGATCCCCTCGCCCACCCGTTCCGCGGTCGAGCGGTTGGCGCGCACATCCGTGCCGCCCTGCTTCTCCGTCATGCCCATGCCGAGCGTGACCGCCGATTTCTGCATCGCCGGGCGATTGGTCGAATCGTATTTGCGCGACAGGATTTTCGGCGCCCATTCCTTCTGTACCCGCGGCGAGGCCATCAGGGCGGCAACGGAAGCGCTGGTCATGGTGAGCGGGCAGAGATGCCCGCTTTCGAGCTGCGCCGTGAGGTAAAACCGCGTCGCACGAACCTTGTGCTCACTGCCCTTGGCGTCGGCCACGCTTTCCCAGATCGACGAATGCAGACCGCTCTGCATCGAGCGGCGCATCAGGGCGTGCCAGGCAGGGTGGAATTCGGTAATGTCGAGACGCTCGCCGCGCGGACCGTGGGTCTTGAGCTTCGGCGGATTTTCATTCGCCATGCGCGCCAGTTCCTGCGCCTCCGGCGAGGTCACGTAGCGGCCGAGCTGGTCATATTCCTCGCGGATCGTCCGATTGAGGCCAGCGGTCAGGTCGACCAGCAGCGGATCGGAGCGATAGGCATTGATGCCGGACCAGGGCGCAGGCTGGTTCAGTTCGGCAAATTTTTCTTCGGCGCGGGACATGTCGTTCATGCCCCGGTTCTAGCGGAACTTATCCGCAGTGGAAACGGCTCTACGACCGCAAATTGCTCTTCTTAACAAAAGGCCGCAGCGGCGGGGAAAACCGGCTGATTGCCCTGTCACCGTGCCGATGAAGAGCCAAGCGTAAAACTCACGGCTTCCACGAGCTGCCAATCGGGGCCGCTTCATCTATGCCGTGAGGCAAGTCCGTAAATCGTCTTGCATCACCGGGCCGTCTGCCCGGTTTGCTGGGGTGCAGCATTTCGTGGATTACTTCGTCTGCAGAAGCAATCACACCGACATCCTCCAAGCCGCGCAGAAGACCGACTGTCGAGATGAGATGCAGGTTCGGCGGCCTGTTGAAAACCCTCAGACCAGCATCCTCGAAAAGGATCGCTACCGGCTCGTTCGCGTCAAGGTAACGGCCTATCCCGTCCTCGGAAGAAATGAAGTCGACCATGGCAAGCTCTCCAGCGTTTCTCTTGAGCTTGTGTCCCTGAAGCCGCTTTGCTCTTTCGATCGCACCAATGTCGGTCGGCTCGATGATGAATGGCGGCGAATTGCCGTCAATGAACTCCTTGACGTCGCGGTCCTTCAGGTAGGACAGATCGCTGGTCAGCTCATCGTAGACCGCATCGACGATGACGATTTTCATGTCCAGCTTGAGCAGAATGTCCAGCCGATCGGCCACCCAGAGGCTGTTGATCGGCCCCGCGTCCGGCAGGACGATCGTGCACCTCCTCATCCCATCCTCCAGAGCCTGGCGAAGGTCGCGGCCTGGTTCTCGATCTCATGTGCAGGGGCAAGCGGCATGGGAAGATCGGCATCGCCCAAGGCGACGAGAAGGTCCGCATAGTCTCTCAAGCCAAGGCGACGGACGGCCTCCTGTCGTGAAAGCAGGCCCTTCGAATATGCCAGCAGCGGATCCTCGTCGGAGATTTCTTTCGTCGGTTCGGTTATCGCCTCGAAATGCTCCCGTACGATGGCCGTCATGGTCGTCCGATTTTCGGCCGCATAGGCTTTCACCTTGGCAACAAGCTCATCCGGCAAATTCATGGTGGTATTTTTCAACATGACACGCGCCTCCGCTGCCATCACATATATATGTGAAAATCACACACCCGACAAGAATTTGCCCGCTGAGGACGGGATGTCGCAGTCTGCCCGAACATAAGTGGTTGGGATAAGGCCCGGTAGCGCTTGCAGCATTCCCCCCAAACCTTATAGACCGCCGAACGCAAGCGGAGACATGCCTTATGGTCTTCTTTCCCCACCGCCACCTCCTCGGCATCAAGGGTCTCAACCACCAGGACATCACCTATCTTCTCGACAAGGCCGACGAGGCCGTGAAGATATCCCGGCAACGGGAGAAAAAGACGTCCACCCTGCGCGGCCTGACGCAGATCAACCTCTTCTTTGAGGCATCGACCAGAACCCAATCCTCCTTCGAACTGGCCGGAAAACGGCTTGGCGCCGACGTGATGAACATGTCGGTCGGCAATTCTTCGGTGAAGAAGGGCGAGACCCTGATCGACACGGCGATGACGCTGAACGCGATGCGCCCGGACGTGCTGGTGCTGCGCCATTCGTCTGCCGGTGCAGCCGCACTTCTCGCGCAGAAGGTCGCCTGCTCGGTGGTCAATGCCGGCGACGGCCAGCACGAGCACCCGACCCAGGCGCTGCTCGACGCGCTCACCATCCGCCGCGCCAAGGGCACGCTGACGGGCATCACGGTTGCGATCTGCGGCGACGTGCTGCATTCGCGCGTCGCCCGCTCGAACATCATTCTTCTCAATGCGATGGGCGCGCGTGTTCGCGTCGTCGCTCCGTCGACGCTTCTGCCTTCGGGCATCCGCGACATGAGCGTCGAAGTCTTCCACTCCATGGAGGAAGGCCTGAAGGACGCTGACGTCGTCATGATGCTGCGCCTGCAACGCGAGCGCATGGCCGGATCCTTCGTGCCGTCGGTGCGTGAATATTTCCGCTTTTACGGCCTTGATGCCGAAAAGCTGAAGGCGGCCAAGGAAGATGCGCTCGTCATGCATCCCGGCCCGATGAACCGCGGCGTCGAGATTTCTTCTGAAGTGGCCGATGGTCCGCAGAGCGTCATCGAGCAACAGGTGGAAATGGGGGTCGCCGTGCGCATGGCCGTGATGGAGACGCTGCTCACCTCCAACCAGGGAGAGCGCGCATGACCGCAACAGTCCTCAAGAACCTGCGCATCCTCGATCCGTCCCGCAATCTCGACGAAACCGGCACGATCATCATCGGGGATGACGGCCGCATCCTCGCCGCCGGCAAGGATGCGCAGAACCAGGGCGCGCCGGAAGGTGCTGCCGTGCGCGACTGCCGCGGCCTTGTTGCCACGCCCGGCCTCGTCGACGCCCGCGTCCATGTCGGCGAGCCCGGCGCAGAGCATACCGAGACGATCGAGTCGGCCAGCCGTGCGGCAGCCGCCGGCGGCGTCACCTCCTTCATCATGATGCCGGATACCGATCCGGTCATCGACGACATCGCGCTCGTCGAATTCGTCCACAAGACCGCCCGCGACAAAGCGATCGTCAACGTCCATGCGGCCGCGGCCCTCACCAAGGGGCTTGAGGGCAAGGAGATGACCGAGTTCGGCCTGTTGCAGGAAGCCGGTGCGGTCGCCTTCACCAACGGTCGCCACGGCCTCAGCGACACGCTGCTGCTGCGCCGGGCGATGACCTATGCGCGGGAATTCGACGCGGTCATCTCGCTCGAACTGCGTGAAAAATATCTCGGCAACGGCGTGATGAACGAAGGCCTGTTCGCCTCCTGGCTCGGCCTTTCGGGCGTACCGAAGGAAGCCGAGCTGATCCCGCTCGAACGGGACCTGCGCATCGCGGCGCTGACCAAGGGCAAGTATCACGCGGCCAAGATCTCGGTGCCGGAATCGGTCGAGGCGATGAAGGTCGCCCGCTCTCGCGGTGCCAATGTGACCAGCGGCATCTCGATCAATCACCTGTCGCTCAACGAGAACGACATCGGCGAATACCGAACCTTCTTCAAGCTGTCGCCGCCGCTCCGTACCGAAGACGATCGCATTTCGATGGCCGATGCGCTCGCCAAGGGTGACATCGACATCATCGTCTCCTCTCATGATCCGCAGGATGTCGACACCAAGCGCCTGCCCTTTGCCGATGCGGCAGATGGCGCGATCGGGCTCGAAACCATGCTGTCGGCTGCACTTCGTCTGCACCACGACGGCCGCGTTCCGCTGATGCGCCTGATCGACGCGATGTCGACGCGACCCGCGCAGATCTTCGGCCTCGATGCCGGCACGCTGAAGCCGGGCGCGAAAGCCGACATCACGCTGATCGATCTCGACGATCCGTGGATCGTGTCGAAGGACGCCATCGTCTCGCGCTCGAAGAACACGCCGTTCGATGAGGCCCGCTTCTCCGGTCGCGCCGTCGCTACTTATGTAGCCGGTAAATGCGTGCATAATCTGGGGTGAGACGCTAGGGGATGGCATGGGGGACCGAGGCGAGCATCCCCTCACCAACAAAATCTAAGACTTAGCTTCGCTAAGATCTTGATTTTGTAACCTCTCCCACAAGGGGAGAGGTAGCCGCCGAGAGTGCGGCAGCGGTATCTCTCCCTTGCGGGAGAGAAAGCGATTTCAACATCTTAGCCGCAGGCTAAGTGTTAGAAATCGCAAGTGAGGGATTGAAACGGGAGCGAGAAAGGCACCGGGGGAACCACATGACCGAACTTCTCAACTGGCAGATCACGCTGCCGATCGCGGCCGGGGCGCTGATCCTGGGCTATCTGCTTGGCTCGATCCCGTTCGGCCTGCTGCTGACCCGCTCGGCCGGGCTCGGCGATATCCGCTCGATCGGTTCGGGCAATATCGGTGCCACCAATGTCCTGCGCACCGGAAACAAGAAGCTCGCGGCCGCGACCCTCTTGCTCGATGCGCTGAAGGCGACCGTCGCAGCACTCATCGGCTGGTATGCCTTCGGTCCGGAAGCCGGTCTGCTTGCGGGCTTTGCCGCCTTCATCGGCCACCTCTTTCCGGTCTGGCTCGGCTTCAAGGGCGGCAAGGGGGTTGCGACCTATATCGGCACCCTGCTCGGTGTGGCGCCGTGGATGGTTCTGGTTTTCGCCGCCGTCTGGCTGTCGGTTGCCAAGATCAGCAAATATTCCTCGCTGTCGGCGCTGGTTGCAACGCTTGTCATCCCGGTTGTGCTGTGGTTCATACAGGAGCCCAAGATTGCAATCGTCATGGCCGTGATGACCGTGATCTCCTGGGTCAAGCATAAAACCAATATCGAGCGGTTGATTGCCGGCACCGAGAGCAGGATCGGCAAGAAGGGATAGTTCCCCGCGGAACCCGTCCCAAGGGGGCGGGTTATGCCGGACGGCAGTGCGAGGCGACAGGGAATTGCGCTGACCGAAAGGCAAAGGATCGCCTGGCTGAGGCTGATCCGCTCCGACAATGTCGGGCCGGCGACGTTCCGGCAACTCATCAATCATTGCGGCTCGGCGGAAAACGCGCTTGCCATGCTGCCGGAACTCTCCCGCCGCGGCGGCGCCACGCGCTTGCCGCGCATCGCAAGCATCGCGGATGCTGAACGGGAGCTGGAAGCGGCACGCCGGCATGGCGCCTGTTTCGCCGGAATCGGCGAGCCGGATTACCCGCCTGCCCTTCGCCAGATCGAAGGCGCACCGCCTCTTGTCGCGATCAAGGGCAATCTCGCCAGCGCCACCCGTCCCTCCGTCGGCATCGTCGGGTCGCGCAACGCCTCGGTGGTCGGCGCCAAGTTTGCGGCCATGGTGGCGCGCCGTTGCGGTCAGGCCGGTTACGTCATCACTTCCGGTCTTGCGCGCGGCATCGATACCGCCGCTCATCGGGCAAGCGTCGAGACCGGCACGATCGCCGTCCTGGCCGGTGGGCTCGACCAGCCCTACCCGCCCGAAAACCTCGGCCTACTCGAAGAGATCACCAGCGGCACCGGCCTTGCGATCAGCGAGATGCCGTTCGGCTGGGAACCGCGGGCTCGCGACTTTCCCCGCCGCAACCGGCTGATCGCCGGCATCTCCCTCGGCGTCGTGGTCGTAGAGGCGGCGGAAAAGTCCGGCTCGCTGATTACCGCAAGAATGGCCGGGGATTTCGGGCGGATCGTCTTTGCCGTTCCGGGTTCGCCGCTCGACCCGCGCTGCCACGGGACCAACGGCCTGCTGAAGCAGGGCGCGGTCGTCACCACCGGTCCTGAGGACGTGCTGGAAGCACTGGCACCACTGTCGCAGCTCGACCTGTTCCAGCAGCCGATGATCGAAGAGCCCGACAAAGCGGATGGCACCATGCTGCCGCCCGATGACGACGACCGCCACGCGATCGTTTCCACCCTTGGCCCCACACCGGCGGAAATAGACGACATCATCCGCCATACCGGCCTTCCGGCATCGTCGGTCTATCTCGTGCTGCTGGAGCTCGATCTGGCGGGACGGCTATATCGCCACGCCGGCGGGCTTGTTTCCATCGCGCTGGACGAATGAGCGCGGGCGCACGCCCGCCTGGATATCGCCGGCCTCCACATAGGCCATCTCGATCAGATAGCAGAGCATGTCCGCCCCCTCGCCGGATGCAACCTGGCGAAGCTCGCCCAGCATCTGGCGGATATAGGCAACCTTTTCGACCGTTTGGCCCTCGCGGAGCCCACTCAACTGAATTGACATGCCCCACCCCGATTATGCACGCTCACAGCGTGAATTTATTTGCATCACACTCAATAAATTGGACTTTAGCGCAATTATTCATGATTGCAAGTCAGCTATACACAGCCTCGGATTGTGTTTCAGAATGCCGCTTATTTCACTTAGGCCCTTGACCGCGGCACAAACGCCCTCCATGTCGGGAAGTCAAACTTCCGCCCGAAACAGCATCAGTTCCGGGCCTTGCTCTATGCAGAGAAACAAAAATGAATGTTGTCGTTGTAGAATCTCCAGCCAAAGCCAAGACGATCAATAAGTATCTCGGCTCGGGTTATAAGGTTCTCGCCTCCTTTGGCCACGTCCGCGATCTTCCCGCGAAAGACGGCTCCGTGCTTCCCGACCAGGATTTCGAAATGTCCTGGGAGGTCGACAGCGCGTCGCAGAAGCGCATGAAGGACATTGCCGATGCCGTGAAGGGCTCCGACGGCCTGTTTCTCGCGACCGACCCGGATCGCGAGGAGAAGCCATTTCCTGGCACGTGCTGGATCTCCTGAAGAAGAAGAAGGTGCTGGGCGACAAGCCGGTCAAGCGCGTCGTCTTCAACGCCATCACCAAGAAGGCCGTGCTCGACGCGATGGCTGCCCCGCGCGATATCGACGTGCCGCTGGTCGACGCCTATCTCGCCCGCCGCGCGCTCGACTATCTCGTCGGCTTCAATCTGTCTCCGGTCCTGTGGCGCAAGCTGCCTGGCGCCCGTTCGGCTGGCCGCGTGCAGTCTGTGGCGCTGCGCCTCGTCTGCGACCGCGAAAACGAAATCGAGCGCTTCGTCTCGGAAGAATACTGGAACCTATCGGCTCTCCTGAAGACGCCGCGCGGCGATGAATTCGAGGCAAAGCTCGTGCAGGCCGACGGCAAGCGGTTGCAGCCGCGCGGCATCAAGACCGGCGACGACGCCAACCGCCTGAAGACCCTGCTCGAAGGTGCGGCCTATGCCGTAGAGAGCGTCGAAGCGAAGCCCGTCAAGCGCAATCCCGGCCCGCCCTTCACCACCTCGACGCTGCAGCAGGCTGCCTCGTCCAATATCGGCTTCAACGCCTCGCGCACCATGCAGGTGGCGCAGAAGCTCTATGAAGGTGTCGATATCGGCGGCGAAACGGTCGGTCTGATTACCTACATGCGTACCGACGGCGTGCAGATGGCGCCCGAAGCGATCGATGCCGCGCGCGCCGCCATCGTCAGCCAGTTCGGCAACCGTTACCTGCCGGAAAAGCCGCGCTTCTATTCCACCAAAGCGAAGAACGCCCAGGAAGCCCACGAAGCGATCCGTCCGACCGATTTCAACCGCACGCCGGACCAGGTGCGCAAGTTCCTCGATGCCGATCAGGCACGTCTCTACGAATTGATCTGGAAGCGCGGTATCGCGAGCCAGATGGCGTCTGCCGAGATGGAACGCACCACCGTCGAAATCCTGGCCTCCAACGGCTCGGAAAAGGCCGGCCTTCGCGCCGTCGGTTCCGTCGTCCGTTTCGACGGCTTCCTCGGCGCCTATATGGATCGCCGCGACGAGGACGAGAAGTCCGAGGATGACGACGAAGATGGCCGCCTGCCGGAGATCAATGCCCGCGAAAAGCTCGACAAGAGCAAGGTGAATGCGAGCCAGCACTTCACCGAGCCGCCGCCGCGCTATTCGGAAGCCTCGCTGATCAAGAAGATGGAAGAGCTCGGCATCGGCCGGCCCTCCACCTATGCCGCGACGCTGAAGACACTGTCCGACCGCGAATATGTGGTCACCGAGAAGCGCAAGCTGATCCCCCATTCCAAGGGCCGGCTCGTCACGGCCTTCCTGGAAAGCTTCTTCACCAAGTATGTGGAATACGATTTCACGGCCGACCTGGAAGAGAAGCTCGACAAGATTTCCGCCGGCGAGCTCGACTGGAAGCAGGTTCTGCGCGAATTCTGGCAGGACTTCTTCAGCCAGATCGAGGACACCAAGGAACTGCGCGTCACCAACGTGCTCGATGCCTTGAACGAGGCGCTGGCGCCGCTCGTCTTCCCGAAGCGTGAGGACGGTTCCGATCCGCGCATCTGCCAGGTCTGCGGCACCGGCAACCTGTCGCTGAAGCTCGGCAAATACGGCGCCTTCGTCGGCTGCTCGAACTATCCGGAATGCAATTTCACCCGCCAGCTTTCGTCCGATGGCGCGGAGGCGGAAGCATCCGGCCTCAACGAGCCGAAGGATCTTGGCGTCGATCCGGCAACCGGCGAGCAGCTGACGCTGCGTTCGGGTCGTTTCGGACCCTATATCCAGCGTGGCGACGGCAAGGAAGCCAAGCGCTCCTCGCTGCCGAAGGGCTGGAAGCCGGAGGATATCGACCACGAAAAGGCGCTGTCGCTGATCAACCTGCCGCGCGATGTGGGCATCAACCCGGAAACCGGAAAGATGATCACCGCCGGTCTTGGCCGCTATGGGCCTTTCCTGCTGCATGACGGCAGTTATGCGAACCTCGAAAGCATCGAGGACGTGTTCTCTGTCGGCCTCAACCGCGCCGTCACCGTGCTGGCCGAAAAGGCTGCCAAGGGGCCGGGTGGACGCGGACGTGGCACGCCGGCAGCACTCAAGGAACTCGGCGATCATCCGGATGGCGGCGCCGTTACCGTGCGTGATGGTCGTTATGGCCCTTACGTCAACTGGGGCAAGGTCAATGCGACCCTGCCGAAGGGCATGGACCCGCAGTCGGTGACGATGGAACAGGCCATGGCCCTGATCATCGAAAAGGGCGGTAAGCAGCCTGCGGCAAAATCCAAGGCGAAGCCGAAGAAAGCTGCCGCCAAGGCCGATGGCGACACGAAGAAGTCTGCTCCGAAGAAGACAGCCGCGAAGAAGGCACCGGCGAAAAAGGCCGCTGCAAAGACGAAGAAGACGGATACGTGAGCGAAGAGCAGGACGACGACAACAGATCGCACCGCCAGCGGAAGCGCGCCGAAAGGGCTGAACGGGGCATGGCCTCGGGCTCGAAAGGCAAGCCCTCCATCATCCAGGGCGTGATCCCGCCGCGCGAAGTCCTGCTCGAGTTCATCTCCGACAACCCGGACAAAGCATCGAAGCGTGAGATCTCCAAGGCTTTCGGCCTGAAGGGTGAGACGCGCGTCGAGCTGAAGGATCTGCTGCGCCAGCTCGAAGACGAAGGGATGCTGAAGAAGAGCCGCAAGTCTCTGACGCGCCCCGGCGCCCTGCCCCCGGTCACCGTTCTCGACATCACCACCCGCGACAAGGACGGCGAGCTGATCGGCCGTCCGGCGGAATGGCCAGAGGATCAGGGTGCGGCGCCGGCCGTGCTGATCCGCCAGTCCAACGAGCAGCGCGGCAAGGGCAAGACGGCCGCAGCCGGTCTCAACGACCGGATCCTGGCCAAGATCTTCCCGAACAAGGACCGCACCGGCCCCGCCTATACGGCGCGCGTCATCAAGGTGATCGACAAGCGCCGCGGCGCGACGCTCGGCGTGATCCACAAGTTGGCCGACGGCGAGATCCGCCTGCTGCCGACCGACCGGCGCGGCGAGGAAATGGTGATCGAGCCCGATGGTCTCGGTGACGCCAAAGATGGCGATCTGGTCGAGAGCGAAACCGTGCGTTCCGGCCGCTTCGGCCTGCCGCGCGCCCGGGTTCTGTCGGTCGTCGGTTCCGTCGCCTCCGAAAAGGCGATCTCGATGATCGCCATCTATTCGCATGGCATTCCCCATATCTTCCCGAAGCAGGTGATGGACGAGGCGGAGGCTGCGAAGCCCGCCTCCATGTCGAAGCGCGAGGACTGGCGTAACGTGCCGCTCGTCACGATCGACCCGGCCGACGCCAAGGACCATGACGACGCCGTCTATGCCGAACCGGATATGTCTGACGACAATCCGGGCGGCGTGATCGTCACCGTCGCGATCGCCGATGTCTCCTGGTATGTACGCACCAAGTCTCCGCTCGACAGCGAAGCGTTGAAGCGCGGCAACTCCGTCTATTTCCCCGACCGCGTCGTGCCGATGCTGCCGGAGCGGATTTCCAACGATCTCTGCTCGCTGCGCGAAGGCGAGGACCGGCCGGCAATGGCCGTGCGCATGGTCTTCTCCAAGGAAGGCCGCAAGGCTAGCCACACCTTCCATCGCATCATGATGAAGAGTGCCGCCAAGCTGTCCTACCAGCAGGCGCAGGCCGCAATCGACGGCAAGCCGGACGACAAGACCGGGCCGCTGCTCGAACCGATCCTGAAGCCGCTCTGGGACGCCTACCGGATCATGAAGATCGGCCGCGACCGCCGCCAGCCGCTCGAACTCGACATGCCGGAGCGCAAGATCCTGCTGAAGCCCGACGGCACCGTCGACCGGGTCTTCGTGCCGGAGCGACTCGACGCCCACAAGCTCATCGAAGAGATGATGATCCAGGCGAATGTCTGCGCCGCCGAGACGCTGGAGAAGAAGCGCCAGGCGCTGATCTACCGCATCCACGATGGCCCGTCGCTTGCCAAGCAGGAGACGCTGCGCGAGTTTCTCGCCACGCTCGGCATCTCCATGGTTCGCGGCGGCAATATGCGCTCCAACTCGTTCAACGGCATCCTGTCGCAGGCGGAAGGCACGCCGCACCAGATCATGGTCAACGAGATGGTGCTGCGCTCGCAGAGCCAGGCGATCTACAGCCCGGAAAACATCGGCCATTTCGGCCTCAACCTGATGAAATATGCGCATTTCACCTCGCCGATCCGCCGCTACGCCGACCTCATCGTGCATCGCGCGCTGGTCGGCTCTCTGGGCCTCGGCGAAGGCGGGATCACGCCGGAGGAAGAGGCGCAGCTCGACGATATCGCCGCCGAGATCTCGACCTTCGAGCGCCGGGCCATGGCTGCCGAGCGCGACACGGTGAACCGTCTCGTCGCCCATCACCTGTCGACACGCATTGGCGAAGAATTCGAGGGCCGCATTTCCGGCGTCACCAAGGCCGGCCTCTTCGTCTCGCTGCCGACCTATGGCGCCGACGGCTTCGTGCCCGTCTCGACGATCGGACAGGACTATTACATCTATGACGAGGCGCATCAGGCGCTGTCGGGCGAGCGTACCGGGCTTGGTTACCAGCTCGGCGATACCGTCGATGTGCGGCTGAAGGCTGCCGTGCCGCTCGCCGGCGCGCTGCAGTTCGAGATGCTGAGCGAAGGCAAGAAACTGCCGACCGCGACTCGTTCGTTCCACAAGGCAGGCCGTCGCAACAGGCCGGGCGGCGGACCGAAGAAGCCGGGCACCCGCCCGCCCCGTGGCCGCAGGAGATAAAAGATGACCGAGCGCGCCGGATCGACCATGAAATATGGCGGCCGCGCGCCCGATCGCCATCTCGGACAATCAATCAAGCGCGGCCTGCTCTGCCGCTGCCCGCATTGTGGTGAGGGCCGGCTGTTCCGCGCCTTCCTGAAACCCGTCGACCACTGCGCCGTCTGCGGCGAGGATTATACTCATCAGCGGGCAGACGACCTGCCGGCCTATCTCGTCATCGTCGTCGTCGGCCATGTGCTGATGACCGGCTATATGCTAACCGACATGGTCTGGCGCGTCTCGCCCTGGGTGCATGTGGCGATCTGGGTGCCGCTCGCGGTTCTCGCCGCGCTTGTCACCATCCAGCCGATCAAGGGCGGCGTCATCGGCCTGCAATGGGCCAACCGCATGCACGGCTTCGGCGGCCCCGATGACGAGAAAGATCCGGGACGCGGCGGCCCACTGCCATGAAGCCGGCGGATACGTCGCCGCTCGAATACCCTGTCGATGGCCGGGAGCTTCATGTCGGCGTGCGTCCGCGTGATGCAGCTTCCTTATCCTCGTCGACAATTCCGGATCGACGCCGCGCGTCCTGATGGGACGGCGCGCCAGCGCCCATGTCTTCATGCCGGACGTCTATGTGTTTCCCGGCGGCCGACGCGACCGCGGCGATCACGCCCTGCCCTTCGGCAGCGACCTGCACCCGCTCGTGCAGACAAAGCTGATGCGAGGCGTTCGGCGCGGCATGGTGCCGGCGCGAGCTCGCGCCCTGGCGCTTGCGGCACTGCGTGAACTTCGCGAGGAAACCGGGATAATTCCGACCGGCGAATCCGGACCTGATCTTGGCCACTTGCGCTATGTCAGCCGTGCCATCACACCGCCGGGTCACATAAGACGTTACGATACCCGCTTCTTTCTTGCGTTTTGCCAGGAGGGCGTCTTCGACCTGACGCATTTCGGCGATACGGACGAGTTGCAGGACTTGCAATGGGTTGACATCGCAACAATTTCTGGTCTGAAACTCGCGCGGATCACGCAGACGGTATTGGAGGATGTCAGAGACCTGATGAAGACCGATCCCTCTGTCCCGTTCGGGAACCCCGTCACCTTTTACTCCATGCGTCACGGGCGTTTCGTCCAAAGCCGACTGTAAGGAACAGTGAATGCCGCAGCCGACGACCGATGAGAACGGCCATATCGAGGAAATCCACTGGCCGTCGCTGATCGCAGCCACGGCCGCAATCAGTGCTGTGGGCATCGCGATCGGCCTCGGCCTTCCCCTTCTCAGCATCATTCTGGAAAAGCGCGGCATTCCCTCGACCCTGATCGGTCTCAACGCCGCCATGGCCGGTATCGCCTCGATGCTGGCAGCACCATTGACGACCAAGCTCGCCCATAGCTGCGGCGTGGCGAAGACGATGATGTTTGCCGTCGTCGTCGCCGCCGTCAGCGCCATCGGCTTCTATTATGCCCAGTCGTTCTGGATGTGGTTCCCGCTGCGCTTCACCTTTCACGGGGCGACGACGACGCTGTTCATCCTGTCGGAGTTCTGGATCAACGAGGCCGCGCCGCCGCGCCGCCGGGGCCTTGTGCTCGGCATATACGCGACTGTGCTCGCGGTCGGCTTCGCGCTCGGACCGCTGCTCTTCTCGCTTCTGGGCAGTGACGGCATCCTGCCCTTCCTCGTCGGTGCGATCATCATCCTGATGGCGCTGATCCCGATCTTCGTTGCGCGGCATGAAAGCCCGGTGCTCGACACCAAGCCGGACCGCCATTTCTTCCACTACATCTTCTTGGTGCCGACCGCGACCGCCGCAGTCTTCGCCTTCGGCGCAGTTTCCGCCGGTGGACTGTCGCTCTTCCCGATCTATGCGTTGCGCGAATCGCTGCAGGAATCGCAGGCAGCCGTGCTGCTCACCGTGATGGGAATCGGCAACATGGCCTTCCAGATCCCGCTCGGGCTGATTTCGGACAAAATGCGCGACCGCCGCCCCCTGCTCGCCGGTATGGCGGTTCTCGGCGTACTCGGATCGCTGGCACTTCCCATGCTCGTGCATAATTGGCTGCTGATGGCCGTCATTCTGTTCTTCTGGGGCGGATGCGTCTCCGGCCTTTATACCGTGGGCCTTGCGCATCTCGGATCGCGCCTCAGCGGCGCCGATCTGGCGGCCGCCAACGCTGCCTTCATCTTCTGCTATGCGGTCGGAACAGTGGCCGGTCCGCAGGGCATAGGTGCAGCCATGGACGTCGCCGGTAATAGCGGTTTTGCCTGGGCGCTTGCGGCTTTCTTCGGCTTTTACGTGGCTATCGCGCTCAGCCGCCCGTTTTTCCGACCAAAACAGAGTTGACTTTTGGCGCGCGATTTGTAATTTCGCGCCAGATTTAGCCGTGGAGCACACAGCGTCCGCGGCTTCCCTATTCTTAGAGGCAGAACCACCATGGCGAAAGCTACGACCATCAAGATCAAGCTGCTGTCGACGGCTGACACCGGTTTCTTCTACGTTACGACGAAGAACAGCCGCACCATGACCGACAAGATGACCAAGACCAAGTACGACCCGGTCGCGAAGAAGCATGTCGAGTTCAAGGAAACCAAGATCAAGTAATTCTTGATCGCTCGGTTTTAAGAGGCGCCGACCGCAAGGTCAGGCGCCTTTTCTTTGCATTTCCGGTTGTCTTTGACCGCCTTGCTCCACCGGATCGCCAAACGAAAAAGCGCCGCATCCCATCCGGGAGCGGCGCTTATGAATTGGGGGTCGACCAGCATGCAATCACGGCACGAGGAACCGCATTGGTATGCCTGCCGGTCGACCGACCCCACGACCCAGGAGATGCGGCGGACCTGAGCATCATGGGGTATGAGAGTGCCTAGTAGGCACAATCTTCCGTTAGGGTCAAAATTGCGCAAAGCAAAAAGAAAATCAATAGATTCTTAACGTGGCGGTCAATTTGGGTTCGCTGTTGGTTAAAATTTGGATGCCTAAGCCCTTTGCGCCAGAGATAGTCATCGGAATTCTTAAGTAATTATCGCCTGACAGCAAATCTAGGCCATTCCACCTACACCCCAATTACATGATGATTGCAGGTACAAAATCCAAGTACCTGACAGAAATAAATGGCGCGGGCCACAGCACGTTTGCTATCTCCCTGTCGCGAAACCGAAAGACTTGCGTTGCCGTAACTCTGCCATCGCCGAAGGGGTAACTGCCTACGGTCGTCGGATCGGTTCACAGAAGAACCCGGCCCAATTCATACCCGCAATTATTTGTTATAAGCGGTGGAAATCTCCACCCAGGACGATCCGCGCCGGTTTTAAACGGCGGCGTCGTATTCCGGGTCGTCATCAGGCGGCGTTTGCCACCACCCGATTGCGACCCTCAGCCTTGGCTCTGTAAAGCGCCTGATCTGCCTGTTTGATCAACTGCTCCGGTGTCTCGGCACCGCTGACGCTGCATGACAGTCCGAAGGACGCCGTCATTTCCAATCTCGCACCGGAACTCTTGACCGAGAACGGCGTCTTCTCGACCATTGCGCGCAGTCGTTCCGCAATGAGAGAGGCGGTGGCTGCATCGGTATCCGGCATGACGACGACGAATTCCTCGCCGCCATAACGGCAGGCAAGATCGGCGCCGCGCACGGTGGAGCGGATGCGCGTGGCAAGCTCCTCAGGACGTCGTCCCCAGCGTCGTGCCCATAGGTATCGTTCACGTCCTTGAAGCGATCGATATCGATCAGACAAGCCGAAAGCGGGCGCCCTCGAGCGGCCGAGCGGTTGAACAGCATCTTCAGATGATTGTCGAGGTAGCGGCGGTTATGGAGCCCGGTCAGGGGATCGGTGACCGCGAGCTCGATCGTCTGGCGGACACTCATCCGCAGGCGGTCGTTGTAACGCTTGCGCTTGATCTGCGTCAGCGTTCGGGCAAGGAGCTCGTTCTGATCTACAGGACGGACAATGTAGTCATTGACGCCTAGATCCAGCGCACGAACGACCATTTCTTCGGCCCCGACTTCCGTCGCAAGCAGGATCGGCAGGAAACGCGTGCGTTCCAGCGAGCGAAGCTGGGAGCAGAGCCGAAGCGGGTCATAATCGTCGAAATTGGCGTTGACAATCACCAAGTCCCAAGCGTTTTCGGCGGCCTCGAACAGCGCGGCCTGCGGATCGGAGATTGCAGTCACCTCACCAATCGGCTTTAGCGCCTTGATGATGCGCTCCTGGGAGCTTGCACGGCCATCGACGAGCAGGATCTGCCCCATCTCCTCGCGACCGTCCAATCCTTTCGATGCATCTTCCATTCCGAGATTCTGGGCGGTGTCCGCACGGATGCGGAGTTCGTCGCTCAGGCTCTTCAAACGAACAAGGCTGCGTACGCGAGCGATCAATTGGACGTCGTTCACCGGCTTGGTGAGAAAATCATCTGCCCCCGCCTTGAGGCCACGCACGCGATCGGAGGGCTGGTCGAGTGCAGTCACGATAACGACGGGTATATGCGCCGTGCGAGCATTGGCTTTCAGTCGTTCGCAGACTTCGAAACCGTCTATGCCCGGCATCATGACATCGAGCAGGATCAGATCCACATGGGTGGCTTCGCAGATCGCGAGCGCCTTGTAGCCATCCTCGGCCGTCAGCACTTCAAAGTATTCGGCCAGAAGACGCGCTTCCAACAGCTTCACATTGGCCGGAACATCGTCGACAACCAGTATCCGTGCCGTCATCTTTCTGTTCCCGTCCTCACGCGTCGCCGAGATAGGTTTTGATCGTTTCTATGAATTTCGGCACCGAGATGGGCTTGGAGACGTAGGCCTCACAGCCACCCTGGCGGATGCGCTCCTCATCGCCCTTCATCGCGAATGCGGTGACGGCGATGACCGGGATGACATGAAGCTCGTCATCTTCCTTCAGCCACTTGGTGACTTCGAGGCCGGAGACTTCCGGCAACTGAATATCCATGAGGATGAGGTCCGGCCGGTGCTTGCGCGCCAGGTCCAGTGCCTCCATGCCATTGCGCGTCTGAATAGTTTCGTAGCCCGATGCTTCGATCAGATCGCGGAAGAGCTTCATGTTCAGCTCGTTATCTTCAACAATCATGACCCGTTTGGGCATGCGGTCCATTCCTTAATTCACGCCTTGCAAGCATTCCTTCGACATATAAGCTCCCGAAAATTCGATTCCACGGAGCTTCGTTCGCGACGACGCTAACGCGATTTAGTTGAAAAGAGGTAACCTCAGGACAATGCCCCCGAAAAACACCGCAAACCAGCAGGCAATCGCCGCGCAGGCAGAGGAAACAGCCGCGACCGTTCTCGCATGGCTGGCAGGCGAACCGGACATGTTCCAGCGTTTTCTCGCACTTTCCGGCGTGACACCGGACCAGATCCGCAATGCGGTGTCAGACCCCGGCTTTCTGGCGGGCATGATCGATTTCGTCATGGGCCATGAGCCGACCCTGCTCGCTTTCTGTGAGGCCACGGGCACGAAGCCGGAAACGGTGGTGGCCGCCTCGCATCACTATACAGGCCCTCATCTCGGCTCCGGCGAATACTGACATGACAGAAATCGTAGACATCTCCCACATCCGCCTTGGTGACAGACCGCTGGTCGTCTGTGACGTCGATGATGTGGTGCTGAACTTCGCGGCCCCGTTTGCCGACTATCTGCGCAAAGGCGGCCATGAACTGTTGCCGCGCTCCTTCCGGCTGACCGGCAATATCGTCTCGATTGAAACCCAGGTCGCGCTGGAAGAGGCAGCCGTCAAAGGCCTGATCGGGGACTTCTTCGCAGCGCAGGAAAACTGGCAGACACCGGCCGAGCTTGCAGTCGACACCCTCAAGGCACTGGGTGAAGACGCTGACATCGTCTTCCTGACCGCCATGCCGCCACGTTATCAGGAGGCCCGGCGCCGGCTTCTCGACCGGCTCGGCTTCGACTTCCCGCTGGTCGCGACGCAAGAGCCGAAGGGCCCGGTGATGCACAATATCCACTCCGGTCGCGCCCTGCCCTCGGTTTTCATAGACGACATGGCCCACAACCTCCATTCCGTGCGGGATCATGTCGCGAGCTGCCTCGTGATCCACATGATGCCCGATTCTGCCGCTGCATCTTCTGGCGCCGAAGCCTGATGACGGCATCGTCAGGGCAATGGACTGGGGCCATGCGGAACGTCTTATCCGAGCCCATATGCGCTGCGCCTCATAGACCTAAGGACGATGCGGCTACCCCACGGAAGCGACCTCGCATCCTCTTGAGCGTTGCGGGATTCCAGCCTATTGTGGCGATGTTCAATATTTGTTCCGGACCTGATGCTCGTGACCGACAAGAAGACCGGCTTCTGCCGCGACTGCCTCGCCGAGCAGACGGCCGAGATCAAGAGATGCCGATCCTGCGGCAGTCCGCGGCTTGTCTATCACAACGAACTCTATGACCTGACGCTCGCCCATATCGACTGCGACGCCTTTTATGCGACGATCGAGAAGCGGGATGATCCCAGCCTCGCCGACAAGCCTGTCATTATCGGCGGAGGCAAGCGCGGCGTCGTGTCGACCGCCTGCTACATTGCCCGTATCAGCGGCGTGCGTTCCGCCATGCCCATGTTCAAGGCAATGGAACTTTGCCCCGACGCGGTAGTGATCCGCCCCAATATGGAGAAATACGTGACCGTCGGCCGGCAGGTGCGGCAGTTGATGATGGAACTGACGCCGCTCGTGCAGCCGCTGTCGATCGACGAGGCCTTTCTTGAACTTGCAGGCACCGAGCGTCTGCATCGCGATCCGCCGGCGCGCATCCTGGCCAAGCTTGCCAAGCGCGTCGAAAGCGAGCTCGGCATCAGCATTTCCGTGGGCCTCTCCTATTGCAAGTTCCTCGCCAAGGTCGCCTCCGACCTTGAGAAACCGCGCGGTTTCTCCGTAATCGGTGAGACCGAAGCCAAGGATTTTCTGGCCCCTCGCCCGGTCACGACGATCTGGGGCGTCGGCAAGGCCTTCAACAGCACACTCGAAGCCGACGGCATCCGCACAATCGGCCAGCTCCAGACGATGGAGGAAGGCGATCTCATGCGGCGTTACGGGACGATGGGCCAGCGGCTCTATCGCCTCGCCCGTGGCATAGACGACCGCGACGTGCATCCGAACGATCCGGCCAAAAGTGTTTCCGCCGAAACGACCTTCTTCGACGATATTTCGCGCCATGACGACCTTGTGCCAATTCTCCGGCGGCTTTCGGAAAAAGTGTCGGCGCGGCTGAAGAAACACGAGATTGCCGGACATACCGTCGTCCTGAAAATGAAGACGGCAGACTTCAAGAGCCGGACGCGTAACAAGCGGCTGGAAGACCCGACCCAGCTCGCCGACAAGATTTTTCGCACCGGCCTGTCCCTGATGGAGCGGGAGACGGACGGCACGAAGTTCCGGCTTCTCGGCATCGGTGTCACCGATCTCTGCGACCCGACGCTGGCCGATCCGCCCGATCTCGTCGACCAGCAGGCCGGGCGGCGCGCGGCGGCGGAGGCGGCGATGGACAAGCTGCGCGACAAGTTCGGCACGGCAGCCGTCGAGACCGGCTACACATTCGGCGGCAAGCGTCGTTAAGCGGCGATAAGAAATTTTCGGGGCCCCCAATCGGCGCATTTCAACGGTTTGTGATGCCGCGCCACGATCCCGACACTTTTCGTAAAATTTTCATTAAGTACGCCGCGCTAACATGCAGACCATTGTATTGCGTATGAGGTCTTCATGTTTCGTGGCGTCTTGTTCAGCCTCGGGCTCCTGTCCGGGACCATTCTCTCCCAGTCAGCTTTTGCCGATACCGCGACCCTCCAGATCATCGTCTCAAAGAACAAGCAGTCCATGACCGTTTATGACGGCGAGACCGTTGTGCAGACGACGAAGGTGTCGACGGGCAAGGCCGGGCACACGACGCCGAGCGGCATCTTCTCGATCCTCGAGAAGCGCAAGTATCACGAATCCAACATCTATTCGAACGCGCCGATGCCGTTCATGCAGCGCCTGACATGGTCGGGCATCGCGCTGCATGAGGGCCATGTGCCGAACTATCCGGCATCGCATGGCTGCGTGCGCATTCCGCCCGGCACCGCCAAGGCGATCTTCGACATGACGGATCGCGGCGTGCATGTGGTGATCTCCGATGCGCCGGTCGCGCCGGTGAGGATCGAGAACGCCAACCTGTTCATGCCGCTGAAGCCGATGCCGTCGAGCCCGATGATGTCCGACGTCGATCTGCGCCCGACCGCGATGAAGAAGGCAGCGGACGGTCCCTATCGCATTGCCATGGCGGGAACGGATCCGATGACGACAGGCTCTCTTCAGGCCGTAGTACCGGAAGACGCGCCGCCGCTGCGCATCCTCGTTCATCGCCGCGGCGCCCGCGAGACGATGATGGACGTTCAGGCGCTTCTGCTGGACCTCGGTTTCGATGCCGGCGCGGCAGACGGCATTCCCGGCCCGATGACCCGCGATGCGATTGCCGGCTACAAACGCTGGAAAGGCATGCCGACCAATGGGCCGCTGATCAACAAGGATTTCCTCGCCGCGCTTTATCACTCGGCCGGGCAGGAAGCAGCGCCCGCCGGCCAGATCCTGGTGCGCCGCAATTTCGAGCCTCTGTTCGAGGCGCCGATCGGCATCAAGGATCCCGAGCTTGCGCTTGGAACCCATTTCTTCAGCGCCGACCATATCGAGCGCAACGCCGAGACGGCTGAATGGCATGCGATCACGCTTGCAAACAAGCTGACCGCGGACGAGATGCGGGATCTCGGTATCGAGAAGGCGGCCGACGAAAGCCAGCCCAATGCAGCCGCCGCAGCCCTCGACCGTCTCGACATCCCGAAGGAGGTGCGCGAGGAAATCGCCGTGCTGATGACCAACGGCACCTCGCTGACGATCACCGACCAGGGCCTTGGTCCGGAGACCGGCAAGGGCACCGACTTCGTGACGCTCACCAAATCCGAGGCGAGCCTCGTTCAGGCCCGGCCTGAGCAGAGCAGCCCTAAGCCTGCGCGGCGTTCAAAAAGAGAATCATATGTCGGCGGTATCGGCCTGTATTGATTGATAAAACGAGGCTTCGACAAAATCGGGGCCCGCTTTACAACGCCGTCATCCTCGCCCTTGTGGCGAGGATCCAACCACGTCGAATAAAATCAGGACGTTGCAGATCCTCGGGACAGGCCCGAGGATGACGTCAGAGGCGTTTTATACCCCTGCCGCCAAACCGGCAGGGCTTTGTCTTATTGCACCAGCTCGACATCCAGAACGCCCGGTGCCGCCTTGAGCGCGGCGGCGATCTCCGGCGACAATCGGAACCGTTCCGTCAGCTCGACCTCGATCTCGCGCCGGCCGTCATCCTTGATGACGATGAAGGAGACGAGGCCCTCGCCCCTGGCATTGAGGTGACGCCTGACGACGTCGACCGGGCGGGCATCGCGGACGAAGACGCGCAGCGCCTTCTGCATGCGGATCGACTGCTCTTCGAGCGACTGTGCCGTCTGGATGCGCAGGCCGATGCCTTCCGGCCTCTCGTCGGCCTGCACGGTGATGACCAGCGATTTGCCGGGTTCGAGCAGATCGCGATACTGCGCCAGCGCCTCGGAGAAGAGCACCGCCTCAAACTGCCCGGAGGAATCCGAGAAGGTGATGATGCCCATCTTGTTGCCGGTCTTGGTCTTGCGCTCCTGGCGTCCGGTGACGGTTCCGGCCAGACGCCCGGCCGTCGCGCCTTGGCGTACCGAAGCGGCGAAATCGGCAAAGGTCTGCACGCGCAGCTTGGCCAGAACGTCGGCATAGGTGTCGAGCGGGTGGGCGGAGAGATAGAAGCCGAGAACCTGATACTCGCGCATCAGCATTTCCGACGGCATCCAAGGGTTGAAGCTCGGCAGGACCAGTTTTTCCGGCCCGGAGCTGGCGGATGAGCCGAAGAAATCCGACTGGCCGGAGATCTTTTCCTCCTGGGCGCGCTGGGCATAACCGATAACGCGGTCGAGACCGGCGATCAGCTGGGCCCGGTCGATGCCGAAGCAATCGAAGGCGCCGGCGGAGATCAGGCTTTCCAGAACGCGGCGGTTGATCTGCTTGGGATCCACGCGCAGGCAGAAATCCTCGATGCCGGCAAACGGCTTGTCGCCGCGCACTTCCGTGATGTGCTCGACGGCGGAATCGCCGACGCCCTTGATGGCGGCCAGCGCGTAATAGATCTTCGCCTCGCCCGTCTCGAAATGGCGGAAGGAGGTCTGCACGGACGGCGGAATGACCTTGATACCGAGACGGCCGGCATCCTCGCGGAAATCGTTGAGCTTCTCGGTATTGGCCATATCGTAGGTCATCGACGCGGCGAGGAACTCGACCGGGTAATGCGCCTTCATATAGGCCGTCTGGTAGGAGACGATCGCGTAGGCCGCGGCGTGCGACTTGTTGAAGCCGTAATTGGCGAACTTGGCGAGCAGTTCGAAAATGTTCTTCGCCTGCGGCTTGGAGACGCCGTTCTTGACGGCACCGTCAACGAAGCGCTCGCTCTGCTTGTCCATCTCCTCCTTGATCTTCTTACCCATGGCGCGGCGCAGAAGGTCGGCCTCGCCCAGCGAATAGCCCGACAGGACCTGAGCGATCTGCATGACCTGCTCCTGGTAGACGATAACACCCTGGGTTTCTTTGAGCAGATAGTCGATCGAGGGATGGACGGACTCGATCTCTTCCTCGCCATGCTTGCGGGCATTGTAGGTCGGGATGTTCTCCATCGGACCCGGGCGGTAGAGCGCCACGAGCGCGATGATGTCCTCGATACAGTCCGGCCGCATGCCGATCAGCGCCTTGCGCATGCCGGCACTTTCCACCTGGAACACGCCGACCGTCTCGCCGCGCGAGAGCATCGCATAGGTCAGCTCGTCATCGAGCGGTATTTTCGCCAGATCGACCTCGATGCCGCGCTTGCGGCAGAAATCGACGGCCGTCTTCAAGACGGTCAACGTCTTCAGGCCGAGGAAGTCGAATTTGACGAGGCCCGCCTGCTCGACCCACTTCATGTTGAACTGGGTGACCGGCATGTCCGAGCGCGGGTCCCGATACATCGGCACCAGCTTCGACAGGGGCCGGTCGCCGATGACGATGCCTGCGGCGTGGGTCGAGGCGTGGCGATAAAGGCCTTCGATCTTCTGGGCGATATCGAGCAGGCGGCCGACGACCGGCTCCTTGTCGATCTCCTCCTGGAACTTCGGCTCCTCCTCGATCGCTTTGTGCAAAGGCGTCGGATTGGCCGGGTTGTTCGGCACCAGCTTGCAGATCTTGTCGACCTGGCCATAGGGCATTTCCAGCACGCGACCGACGTCACGTAGCGCCGCACGCGCCTGCAGCGAACCGAAGGTGATGATCTGCGCCACCTGCTCGCGGCCGTATTTGCGCTGCACGTAGCGGATCACCTCTTCGCGGCGGTCCTGGCAGAAGTCGATGTCGAAGTCGGGCATCGAGACGCGTTCCGGGTTGAGGAAGCGTTCGAAGAGCAAGGAAAAGCGCAGCGGATCGACGTCGGTAATGGTCAGGGCATAGGCGACCAGCGATCCCGCACCTGAGCCACGGCCCGGGCCGACCGGAATGTTGTGCTGTTTCGCCCATTTGATGAAGTCGGCAACGATCAGGAAGTAGCCGGGAAACTTCATGCGCTCGATGATGGAAAGTTCGAAATCCAGCCGCTCGCGGTAATCCTTCTCCGTAAATCCCGCACTCAGACCGAGCTCTGCAAGGCGATGATCCAAGCCCTCGACTGCCTGGCGGCGCAGTTCGGCTGCTTCCTTGCGTTCATCCTCTTCGGGATGATCGCTGACGCCGGTGAAGCGTGGCAGGATGGGATTGCGCGTTTTGAGGATGAAGGAGCAACGGCGGGCGATTTCGACCGTGTTCTCCAGTGCTTCCGGCAGGTCGGCGAAAAGCTTTGCCATTTCTGCGCGGCTTTTCAGATAGTGATCGGGTGTCAGGCGGAAGCGGCTGTCGTCGGAGACAATCGCACCATGGGCGACCGCCATCAGCGCATCATGAGCATCGTAATCGGCCTTGGTCGGAAAGAAGGCCTCGTTGGTGGCGACCAACGGCACGTCGTGCTCATAGGCCAGATCGACCATTTTCTGCTCGTGACGACGATCATAGCTGCCATGACGCTGCAGCTCGATATACAGCCGGTCACCGAAAAGATCCTTGAGACGCAGCAGGCGGGCGGCCGCCTGGGCGGCATTGCCATCCTTCATCGCCCTGTCGACCGGTCCCGATGCAGCACCTGTCATCGCAATCAGGCCGTCGGTGCCGGACTCGTCGAGCCAGGACGCGCGGATGCAGGTTTCGCTGTTACCTTCACCGCCGAGATAGGCGCGGCTGACGAGGTCGACGAGGCGTTCATAGCCCGCAGCCGTCGCGGCAAGAAGAATGATGGCCGGCAGCTTCGCAAGTTGCTGATTGCCGCGCCGCTCTTCGGACTGGTCTTCCATGTCGATCGACAGCTGGCAGCCGATGATCGGCTGCAGACCGTCGCCGATCGCCTTCTGGGCGAATTCGAGCGCGACGAAGAGGTTGTTGGTATCGGTGATCGCGATCGCGGGCTGATTGTCCGCGACCGCCTTGCCCAGCACCTTCTTGAGCGGAAGCGCGCCTTCGAGCAGAGAATAGGCGGAATGAAGACGCAGATGGACGAATTGCGGGGTCTGCCCGATGATCTCGTCCGAAGTGCTTGTCTGTTCTGCCATGACTGCGCCGTACCCAATGATTCAACCGGGGCATTTTCGGGCGCCTGACGGCGCAAGTCCAGCTTGGAATGCCACCGTCAACGTCTTTTGAAGTTTGCAGCGCCGGATTTCCGGCACCGCGAAAGAATCACATCGCCAGCATGATCATCGACAGGGTCGCAACGAAGGTTGCGATGGATGCGAAAGCGGCAATATCACGAAGAAGGTCAGTCATCGTCGTCTCCCGTGTTCGTTATGTTTTTAATTTGTTCTCTTTTCGTACAGGAGTCAACAAAAGAACAAAAAGGAAACGAAATTTGCGCGATATCCTCGCCACGACGGTAAACAGGACATTAATCCGCGCCTGAGTGCACGACGGAGTCGTCCCTTGGCGATCTTGGCATTTCGAATTTCGGCCGGGACACGTCGGGTGCCTCGAATTGAATTTTTAATAGTGACACTCGGCGTGTCCCGTTCGGTGTGTTTTTCCGCGCAACTCCGGTCCGTCTAGGGCGACAGGTCTTATGTCCTTGCGGACTGCCGGCCGGTTTGTGTGCGACACACGCACGCCTCCTCGAAAAAGGAGAGGCAGACCATTTTTCTGCGCAGCCCCGGATGTCCCGCCTGCATCACTGCGGCCCATCCGATCACCGATCCCGCCTCGCCGGCAATGCTGACCGGTGTAGCCGAAGCGGAACGGGTGATTGTAGGCCTGGGGCTGTAGGGCGGGGATGAAGTTTGTTGTAAGTGATTGGAATTGCTGAAATGAGGTGCCGGAACGTCCCCGATGAAATGGCGGAGGCGCTAGAAGTTGCCGATGGTGTCGGGCTGATCGCGTCGGCACGTCGATCCGATGACCACTTGACGGCCTGATTTCTCCCACCGCCGCACTATTCAGTCCTCTATGGCATGAGGAAACCGATCGCCTCAGGTCAGGAGGAGAGCCGCCCTGCCCTGATCCTGTATCAAGCCTACTGCCTTCTTGTCGAAGGAGACAAAGGTATCGGCGCCGAGCCATTGTCCGTCGAAGGTGATCGCGCCATCTGCAAAATCGCCGCCGGTATCGAGCAGCGCCAGGCCGGCTTCGATGGCTGGCCGGTTGATCACAACGTTGCGCATATCGAGCACGCCGCGGATCGCCGTGGCGATGTCCGAACGACTGACCCGGTAGCTTCGGTCGAGCACCCAAGCGAACTCACAAAAGACATACGTGCTGATCGCGACCAGTTCCGCATCTTCAAGTATCTGCGCGGCGGCCTGCTGCTGCGCTTCGTCATCACCTACAACGAGGCGCAAAAGCACGTTGGTATCGAGGCTGATCTTCATTTGCGCTCGATGCCGGCCATGCCGGCAGCGGCGCCCGCTTTGGAGGTGGCATCATCGATATCCTCGACCGAAAGCCGCGCACCGTTGGTCTTGCCTCTGAGCATGCCGCCAAGATCCTGCCAGGAGCCCTTGCGCTGATCGGCCTTCAATTCCGCGCGCCCATCTGGCAGGAGTTCAAGCCTGATCTTATCCCCCGGCTTGATGCCGAGATGTTGAAGCACTTCTTTCCTGAAGGTAACCTGCCCACGGGCAGTGACTGTCACTGTCGTCATGTTGGGATCTCCGAGCCGCAACAAAAGTAATGCAAAATTGCATTATCTTCAATTGGCCACCCCATGCGACAGCGCCAAATGCGAGCTTCCCAGCTTTAGAACTCGACGACCTTGCCGCCCTCGATGGTCACACGACGGTCCATGCGGCCGGCAAGTTCGTGGTTGTGGGTGGCGATCAGCGCGGCGAGGCCGGATTGGCGTACCAGGGCTTCCAGCGCGTCGAAGACATAGGATGCTGTCTTCGGGTCGAGGTTGCCGGTCGGTTCGTCGGCGAGAAGAACGCGAGGTGCATTGGCGACAGCGCGGGCGATCGCGACGCGCTGCTGCTCGCCGCCGGACAGTTCCGCCGGGCGGTGCTCGGCGCGGTGACCGATGCGCATGTAGTCGAGAAGCTGCGCGGCACGCCCCTCGCCTCGACCTTGGACAGTCCGCCGATCAGCTGCGGCATCATGATGTTCTCGATCGCGGAGAATTCCGGCAGGAGATGGTGGAACTGGTAGACGAAGCCGATCTCGGAACGGCGGATCGCAGTGCGCTCCTCGTCGGGAAGATCATTGCAGGACTTGCCGCCGATCGAGACATCGCCGCCATCGGGATGTTCGAGCAGGCCGGCGAGATGAAGGAGCGTCGACTTGCCGGTGCCGGACGGCGCAACAAGCGCGACGATCTCGCCGCTTCGAAGCTCGAAATCGGCGCCCTTCAGGATCGACAGCATGGTCTCGCCCTGGCCGTAGTGACGTTCGACGCCCGAGAGCTTCAAGACGGATTTGCGCGGTGCCATGGAGACCTATTCGTATCGGAGTGCCTGGACGGGATCGAGCCTGGAGGCCCGCCACGCCGGGAAGATGGTGGCGATGAAGGAGAGCGTCAGCGCCATGGTGACGACCGACACGGTTTCGCTGATGCTCATTTCGGCCGGAAGCTCGCTTAAGAAATAGAGTTCCGGATTGAAGAGGACAGTGCCGGAAATCCAGGAGAAGAACTGCCGGATGGATTCGATATTGAGGCAGACGATGACGCCGAGTGCCACGCCGGCCAGAGTACCAACCAGACCGATAGCTGCTCCTGTCATGAAGAAGATGCGCATGATGGCGCCGGAGCTCGCCCCCATCGTGCGCAGGATGGCGATGTCCGAGCCCTTGTCCTTCACCAGCATGATCAGGCCCGAGATGATGTTGAGCGCGGCGACGAGCACGATCAGCGTCAGGATCATGAACATGACGTTGCGCTCCACCTGCAGGGCGGAGAAGAAGGTCTGGTTGCGCTGGCGCCAGTCGGTGATGAAGATCTGCCGGCCGGCGGCCTCCTCGATTTTGGGGCGCATGGCGTCGACATTGTCGGGATTGTCGATGAAGAGCTCGATCGACTGGACGATGCCTTCAGCGTTGAAATAAAGCTGCGATTCTTCCAGCGGCATGTAGATGATCGTCGCGTCATATTCCGACATGCCGATCTCGAATATGCCCGAGACGGGGTAGGATTTGACGCGCGGGTTGACGCCCATCGGCGTCACGTCGCCTTCCGGCGAGATCAGGGTGATCTGGTCGCCGGCGTTCAAGCCCAGTTGCGCCGCGAGCCTGGAGCCGACGAGAACGCCCTGCCCCGAGGCGAAACCGACGATATCGCCCTGTTTGATATTGCCGGAAACCTCCGGCAGCTTTTCGAGATCTTCCGCCCGCACGCCGCGCACCAGCGCGCCGGAGCCGGCACCGCCCTTGCCCGAGGCAAGCGTCTGGCCCTCGACCAGCGGCAGCGCCATCGTGACGCCCGGGACGGCGGAGAACTTCTTGGTCAGTTCGGCATAATCATTGAGCGGCTGATCGATCGGCTGGACGATCATGTGGCCGTTGATGCCGAGAATGCGGGAAATCAGCTCGGTGCGGAACCCGTTCATCACGGCCATGACGATGATCAGCGTCGCGACGCCGAGCATGATGCCGATGAAGGAAAAGCCGGCGATGACGGAGATAAAGGCTTCCTTGCGGCGCGAGCGCAGGTAGCGCCAGGCCACCATGCGCTCGAAGGCCGAAAAGGGACCGGCGCTCGGGGCCTTGGGAGCCTTCTCCGCCTTGTCCTTCTCACCACCCGCAGCGATGCTCGCCATCCACGCTTTCCTCGTCTTAGTCTGTGCGGGACCGGGCCGTGCGGCCCGTCCTCGCACCAAATGCTGTAGAACCGGAACGGCAGATAAGCCGTCAGCCGGTGATGCGGTTCAGCGCGGCCTCAAGGGTCATGACCTCGCGGGCGCCGGTCTTGCGGAGCTTCACCTCGACCTCGCCGACGGCTGCCGAGCGGGGACCGACGATGATCTGGACCGGCACGCCGATAAGGTCCGCCGTGGCGAACTTGGTGCCGGCGCGGTCGTCGGTGTCGTCGTAGAGAACATCCTTGCCGGCCTTGCCAAGGCTTGCATAGAGGTTTTCCGACAGGCGGTCGCAGGCATCGTCGCCCGGCTTCATGTTGATGACCACGACATCGAACGGTGCGACCGAATCCGGCCAGATGATTCCGTTCTCGTCATGGGAGGCTTCGATGATGGCGGGAACGAGGCGGGTCGGGCCGATGCCGTAGGAGCCCATGTGGACAAGGTGCTCCTTGCCGTCGGGACCCTGGACCTTGGCGCCCATCGGCTCGGAATATTTGGTGCCGAAATAGAAGATGTGGCCAACCTC
This sequence comes from Terrirhizobium terrae, assembly GCF_030323265.1. GTDB lineage: Bacteria > Pseudomonadota > Alphaproteobacteria > Rhizobiales > Rhizobiaceae > Neorhizobium. The sequence goes on along the minus strand of NZ_CP104992.1, from coordinate 3,178,296 downwards.
GATGCCGCGCGCCGAAAGGCGGTCGCTGTCCGGGATCGCGTCGAAGGCGGCAGCATCGTGCATTTCGGACGTGGCAGCGTAGACGGATGTCCATTTGTCGAAGATCGCCTGCATGCCGGCGACATCGTCGAAATCGGTATCTTCGCCCGGAATGTCGAAATTGACGAAATCGCGGTGCGAGAAGACTTCCGATTCGCCGGTTTCGGCGAGAATGATGAATTCGTGGCTGTGATTGCCGCCGATCGGGCCGGTATCGGCGCGCATCGGGATGGCGCGCAGGCCGAGACGATCGAAGGTGCGCAGATAGGCCGCGAACATCTTGTTATAGGAATGGACGGCGTCTTCCTTGTTGAGGTCGAAGGAATAAGCGTCCTTCATCAGGAATTCGCGCGAGCGCATCGTGCCGAAGCGCGGACGGATCTCGTCGCGGAACTTCAGCTGGATATGATAGAGGTTCAGCGGCAGGTTCTTGTAGGACTTCACGTAGGACCGGAAGATGTCGGTGACCATTTCCTCATTGGTCGGGCCATAGAGCATCGGCCGCTCCTGGCGGTCCTTGATGCGCAGCATTTCCTTGCCATAGGCCTCGTAGCGGCCGCTTTCCTGCCAGAGCTCGGCCGATTGCAGGGTCGGCATCAGAAGCTCGATGGCGCCGGCGCGGTTCTGCTCCTCACGGATGATGGCGTTGACCTTGTCGAGGACGCGCTTGCCGAGCGGCAGCCAGGAATAAATCCCCTGGCTCTGCTGGCGGACCATGCCGGTGCGCAGCATGAGCCGGTGCGAAACGATCTCCGCTTCCTTGGGGTTTTCCTTCAGGATGGGCATAAAATAGCGGGACAGGCGCATCTAGCTTTCCGACATGTTGCTTGCCGATCCGGATCGATCAGGAATCGGCCGATTTAAAGACCATATGGTGTGGCTTCATATCGGTTCGCAAGCGCCAAGGAAACCCGGATATGCACGAAAGCCGGGGAAGACACCTTGAGCTCCGCATCGTCGGAAGCAATGAGAAGGCGCCTGAAAGCTGACCCAATGTCGCGAACATGTGTTTTTTATGAAGGAAGGGGTGCGACATATTCGTCAACGGGAATTTTTTCGCATAACTGTCGCAAAAATACAAAAAAGAGGATGACAAAGCTCAACCGTTGAGCTAGTTTTAGCTCATAAAACAGGCATGAAGTTCAAATTCTTGCCATTCGCGGTCAAAGTCTTGGGAGGATGAGATCTTAGGCGCGCTTGTCGCAGCCCCGGAAACGGTGAGGATCACGCGAAACTGAAAAACAAGGCTTAAACGCCTTGTTTTTTTTGCCTTCATGCCAGCCGAGGCAATGTCATCTTTTACAGAATATCGTGACAGTTCAATGACATGCCGGGGAAAGGCTTCGTTACCGGGTAAAGCTCGGGACGATGGTGGGGATGCTGGCGATGCCGAAGCCGAAATAGGTGGAGGCGAGATGATAGGCGAAATAGATCGCAGCAGAGATAACGGTCGTGAGCAGAATGACGCGGCCGCCGCGGAACTTTGCCGGAGCGCTCTCGACGGTTCCCAGCGTCACATCGCCGACGTCCTGCTGGCTGCGATAGCCGAATGGGAGGACAATGAACAGCACGGTCCACCAAAGGATGAAGTAGATGGCGGCGACGGTCAGAATGGGCATGGCGCGTCACTTCCGTTATGGCCAACGATGGCGGCCTGAAGCATATCCTCAAGGTGCTGCGAAAATGATTCCGCCCACCCTTCGAATCGGCTGTTTTCATTGAGAATAGGTTCGCGCATCAGACCTCCTCCAGTTCGATCAGCGTACCATTGAAATCCTTCGGGTGCAGGAACAGGACGGGCTTGCCATGGGCGCCAGTCTTTGGCCGGCCATCGCCGAGAATGCGGGCGCCTGAGTCCAGCAACCGCTCGGCTGCCTTTTCAATGTCTGCGGTCTCGTAGCAGATGTGGTGGATGCCGCCGGATGGATTGCGCTCTAGGAAGGCTGCGATCGGCGAATCGTCGCCGAGCGGTTCGAGCAGTTCAATCTTGGTGTTGGGCAGCGTGACGAAGACGACGGTGACGCCATGCTCCGGCAGGGCTTTCGGCGCGGAAACGTCGGCGCCGAGCGTATCGCGGTAAAGTGCTGCCGCCTCGTGGAGGATCGGGACTGCGATGGCGATGTGATTGACGCGGCCGATCATGCGTTATCCTCCTCCCGGTTTAAGCCCATACGCCTCACGTAAGCGAGGAGATCTCAGCAGCCCACAAAATTCCCCCTCTGGCCTGCCGGCCATCTCCCCCACAGGGGGAGAACACTTGTCACGATTTCCCTGCCTCGATTCACACTCGGCGGTGCAACCGGGTTAAGCCCTCCCCTTGTGGGAGGATTGGGAGGGGACTTGCTTCCTGTGCCTTTCCTCCAAGGTCGAAGCAAGCCCGCAGCAAGCTCTTCTATTGCACCCTCGTGACAAACACCGTCACTACCGGTTTCTTGCCCCAGGCCATGTTGGCGGCGGCGCGGACGGCGCGGCGGACGGCTTCGCGCAGTGTGTCGAGATCCTTGCGGCGGGAGCGCGGGATGCTTTCGATGGCGCCGAGGACAGCATCGTAAAGGCCATCTTCCATGTCCTCGCCCTCGTCGTCGAATTCCGGCAGGCCGTAGGAGACGAGATCCGGGTCGGCGAGAAACTCGTAGCGGCTGTCGAGCAGGACGTTGACGGCGACGTGCCCGACGAAGGAGAGCTTGCGGCGGTCGCTGACGCCCATCTCGTCCAGATCGCCGATCAGCTTGCCATCCTTGAAGATGCGACCGTGGGGCGCGTCGTCGATGATTTCGGCCGGTCCCGGCGCGAGCCGCAGGATGTTGCCGTTGCGGACACGCGGGATTTCGGAGATGCCGGCCGAAGCGCCGAGTGCCGCTTGAGCCGTCGGATGTGCGGCTTCGCCGTGGACTGGCACGAGGATCTTCGGTTTCGTCCACTCGTACATCTTCAAGAGTTCGTTGCGGCGCGGGTGGCCGGAGACGTGAACCAGCGCGTCACTGTCGCTGACGATATGGACGCCCTGCTCGATCAGTGCGTTCTTGATGTCGAGAATGGCCTTCTCGTTGCCGGGAATGGTGCGCGAGGAGAAGACGACCGTGTCGCCTTTGGTAAGCGCCACATGGCGCATCTCGTCGCGGGAAATCTTGGCAAGTGCCGCGCGCGGTTCGCCCTGGCTGCCGGTCAGGATGACGACGACCTTGTCGCGCGGGATATAGCCGTATTCGTCCTCGGCGATGAAGGGCTTCAGGCCTTCCATGATGCCGATATCCTGCGCGACATTGACGACGCGCTTCAGCGACGAGCCGAGCAGCAGGACTTCGCGGCCGGCGGCTTCTGCCGCCTCGGCGATCGAGCGGATGCGGCCGACATTGGACGAGAAGGTGGTGATGGCCACCCTGCCCTCAGCGTCCTCGATGACCTTCTGCAGGCCCTTGGAGACTTCCTCTTCGGACGGCGAGACGCCATCGCGCATGGCATTGGTCGAGATCGCACATCAGGGCGAGCACGCCCTCTTCGCCGATGGCGCGGAAACGATCCTCGTCGGTGAGCGGGCCGAGCGTCGGCTTGGCGTCGATCTTCCAGTCGCCGGTATGGACGACATTGCCAAGCGGCGTGCGGATGACGAGCGACATCGGCTCCGGGATCGAGTGGTTGACGCCGACGGCCTCGATCTCGAACGGGCCGACATTGATGCGGTCGCCGGCCTTGAAGATGGTGATCGGGATTTCGGCGCGGTTGCCTTCATACTTGCGCTTGGCTTCCAGCATGCCGGCCGTGAAGGGCGAGGCATAGACCGGTATGTTGAGGCCGGGCCAGAGATCGTTCATCGCGCCATAGTGATCCTCATGGGCGTGCGTGATGATCATGCCCTTGAGGTTGTTGCGCTGCGAGGCAAGGAAACGGATATCGGGCAGCACGAGATCGACACCCGGAAGATCGGGACCCGGGAAGGTCACGCCACAATCGACCATGATCCACTGGCGCTTCTCGGCCGGTCCATAGCCGTAGAGAGCGAGGTTCATGCCGATCTCGCCCACGCCGCCCAGCGGCAGAAACACCAGTTCGTCTTGCTTAGCCATTCTTCTTCTTATTCCGTTCTTGCGAAAAATACATCACCTGCCGCGATCGGCATGACTTGTCCATCCCCTCTGTCGAGCAGGAGCAAGCCATTGTCGTCTATCCCGGCAAATATGCCCTCAAGCGACCTGTCGGGAAGGTTTACGGTGATCTTTTCACCGATACCACAGGCGATCTCGCGCCAGCGCGAAACGATGGCGGTGGTGCCGCGGCCCTCATCCCATGATTCCAGTGCCGTCGCCATCGACTTGAAAAGATGGGCGAAAAGCTCATCCGGCGATACACTCGCGCCGTGATCGACAAGGCGCGTCACGCCATAGGGTGCGGTGTCGGGCATATGGCGGATATTGATGCCGATGCCGATCACCAGCGCACGTCGGCCGTCGGCAAGCGGCTCACCTTCGAGCAAAATGCCGCAGGTCTTGCGGCGGTCGATCAGGATGTCGTTCGGCCATTTGACCGCGAGCGCCGCATCGCCGAGCGGCAGCACTGCCTTCACCGCATCATGGACCGCAACAGCCACGGCCAGAGGCAGCGAAGCGACGCGCTCCATCGGGGCTGGATCGATCAGAAGCAGGGAAGCGTAGAGATTGCCGGGCTCGGAGGTCCAGGCGCGACCGCGGCGGCCGCGGCCCTCGGTCTGGCGGGCGGCGGTCACCCACAACAAACCGGAATCGCCCGCGCGAGCGCGGGCGAGACATTCACTATTGGTGGAACCGATGTCGTCGAACGCGACAAGGCGGAACGCTTCCAGCGAGAAGCGTCCGCTATTCCTGGCCATGCTCAGAAGAACGACCGGGCTGCCGCATTGGCCGCCACTCCGATCGGGCCGCCGATCAGGACGTAAGCCGTGACGAACAGGCCGGAGAGGCCGAACACCAGGCGCAATTCGCCGGAGGTGCGGGCAAACTCGCCCTTCGGCTCATCGAACCACATCAGCTTGACGAGGCGCAGATAGTAGTATGCGCCGACGACCGAAGAGAGCACGCCGATGATGGCAAGCGCATAGAGCTTGGCTTCGATCGCCGCGACGAAGACGAAATACTTGGCGAAGAAGCCAGCGAGCGGCGGGATTCCGGCCATCGAGAACATCAGCGCCGTCAGCACGACCGCCATGAACGGACGGGTCGACGACAGACCTGCGAGATCCTCGACGCTTTCGACATAGGTGCCGTCTTCGCGCTGCATCGCCATGATGCAGGCGAAGGTGCCAAGCGTCATGACCATGTAGATGGTCATGTAGAGCACGACGCCGGAGACGCCGGTTTCGGAACCTGCGGCAAGACCGACGAGCGCGTAGCCCATGTGACCGATGGAGGAATAGGCCATCAGGCGCTTGATGTTGCGCTGGCCGATAGCGGCGAACGAACCGAGCAGCATGGAGGCGATCGCCACGAAGACGATGACCTGACGCCAGTCGGCGACGATCGGCAGGAAGGCTTCCGAGACGATGCGCACCAGAATAGCCATGGCGGCAACCTTGGGGGCGGAGGCGAAGAAGGCGGTGACCGGGGTCGGCGCGCCTTCATAGACGTCCGGGGTCCACATGTGGAACGGCACGGCCGAGATCTTGAAGCAGGCGCCGGCAAGGATGAAGACCATGCCGAAGATGACGCCGAGCTGGCGGGTATCGGAGGTGAGCACGCGGGCGATCTCGTCGAAGCCGGTATTGCCGGTGAAGCCGTAGACCAGCGACATGCCGTAGAGCATCATGCCCGACGACAGCGCGCCAAGGACGAAATATTTCAGGCCTGCTTCGGTCGAACGGACGCTGTCGCGGTTGAAGGCGGCGACGACATAGAGCGACAGGGACATGAGCTCGAGGCCCATGTAGAAGGCGATCAGGTCGTTTGCCGAGATCAGCACCATCATGCCGAGCGTCGCAAGAACGAGCAGGACCGGGAATTCGAAACGGTCGAGCTGCTGCGAACGGGCGCTCGAGAGCGACATGAGCATGGCGACCATGGAGCCGATCAGCGCCAGGACCTTCATGAAGCGGCCGAACGGATCGAGCAGGAAGGCGCCACCGAAGGCTTCGCCCTCGCCGGTCGCGAAAATCAGCCAGAGGCCGGAAATCGCGACCAATATGATCGACAGCACGGTGACCATGGTGGCGGACTTTTCACCGGAAAAGACGCCGATCATCAGGAGCGCGAGCGCACCCACTGCCAGAATGATCTCCGGCATGGTCAGCTGCAGGCTGAGTGAGAGAAGTTCAGGGGTCATATCAAATTTCGTCCCGTCTCACTGCACGTTGAGTGCAAGGTTCGCCGCCGCCTGCAGGGCTGCGGAATAGTTGTTCACCACGAGGTCCACCGAGGCGGCGGTCGCATCGAAGACCGGGGCCGGATAGACGCCGAAGAAGATGGTCAGCACGATCAGCGGGTAGAGGATGAGCTTTTCGCGGCCCGAGAGGTCGAGAAGGCTCTTGAGGCTTTCCTTATCCAACGGCCCGAAAATGACGCGGCGGTAGAGCCACAGCGCATAGGAGGCCGACAGGATGACACCGGTTGCAGCAAAGAGCGCGACCCAGGTGTTGACGCGGAAGACGCCGATGATCGTCAGAAATTCGCCGATGAAGCCGGACGTGCCGGGCAGACCGACATTGGCCATGGTGAAGATCATGAAGGCGACGGCATATTTCGGCATGTTGCTGACGAGACCGCCATAGGCCGCGATCTCGCGGGTGTGGAGGCGGTCATAGACAACGCCGACGCAAAGGAAGAGCGCGCCCGAGACGATGCCGTGCGACAGCATCTGGAAGATGGCGCCCTGCAGACCCTGCGCATTGGCTGCGAAGATGCCCATGGTCACGTAGCCCATGTGGGCGACCGAGGAATAGGCGATCAGCTTCTTGATGTCTTCCTGCATCAGCGCCACCAGCGAGGTGTAGATGATGGCGATGACGGAGAGCGCGAAGACCAGCGGCGCGAAGTAATCCGACGCGAGCGGGAACATCTGCAGCGAGAAGCGGATCATGCCGTAGCCGCCGAGCTTCAGCATGACGCCGGCCAGGATGACCGAGCCCGCGGTCGGTGCCTGTACGTGCGCGTCAGGAAGCCAGGTGTGGACCGGCCACATAGGCATTTTGACCGAGAAGGCGGCGAAGCAGGCGAGCCAGAGCCAGGTCTGCATGCCGGCCGGGAAGCCGTGCTTCAGCAGTTCCGGAATGTCGGTCGTGCCGGCGTTCCAGTACATCGCCATGATGGCGAGCATCATCAGCACCGAGCCGAGCAGCGTGTAGAGGAAGAACTTGTAGGATGCGTAGACACGATCCTTGCCGCCCCACACGCCGATGATGACGAACATCGGGATCAGCGTCGCTTCGAAGAAGATGTAGAAGAGCACGACATCAAGCGCGACGAAGACGCCGACCATGACCACTTCCAGAAGCAGGAAGGCGATCATGTATTCCTTGATGCGCTTCTCGATCGCCTGCCAGCTTGCCAGCACGCAGAAGGGCATGAGGAAGGTGGTGAGGATGACGAACAGCATGGAAATGCCGTCGACGCCGAGGTGATAGGCGATGCCCGTGCCGAGCCAGGCATGCTTCTCGACCATCTGGAAGCCGGCATCGGAATTATCGAAACCGATCCAGACGAAGAGCGACAGGATGAAGGTCACGACCGTGGTCGCGAGCGAGATGTTCAGGACGTTGCGACGACCGTTTTCCCCTCCCCGTTCATGAACAGGAGGAGAAGCACGCCGACCAGCGGCAGGAAGGTGACCGTCGAGAGAATTGGCCAGTCGGTCATTACATAGAGCTCCCGAGCATCATCCAGGTGACGAGGGCGGCGATGCCGATCATCATTGCGAAGGCGTAATGGTAAAGGTAACCGGACTGCAGCTTGACGACCCGGTTGGTGACGTCGACCACGCGGGCGGCAACGCCGTTCGGGCCGTAGGTATCGATGACGGCGACGTCACCCTTCTTCCACAGGAACCGGCCAAGCGCCTTGGCGGAGCGGACGAAGAGGAAGTCATAGAGTTCGTCGAAATACCACTTGTTGAGCAGGAATTCGTAGAGCACGCGCTGCGAGGCAGCCAGGCGCTTCGGGGTTTCCGGCGACTTGATGTAGAAGTACCAGGCGGTGAGGAAGCCGGTCGCCATAGCGACGAAGGGGCTCCACTTCACCCAGAGCGGCACGTGGTGGAAGTGCTCAAGGATCTCGTTTTCCGGAAGCGTGAACAGAGCGCCCTTCCAGAATTCCTCGTAGTGATGGCCGAAGAAATAACCTTCGAAGACGACACCGGCGAAGACCGCGCCGACGCCGAGGATATAGAGCGGCGCCAGCATGACGAGCGGGCTCTCATGGACGTGGTGCATCACTTCATGGCTCGCACGCGGCTTGCCGAAGAAGGTCAGGAAGGCCAGGCGCCAGGAGTAGAAGCTGGTGAACAGCGCGGCAATGACGAGAAGGACGAAGGCGAAACCGGAGACCGAGGAATGGGCGGCATAGGCGCTTTCGATGATCACGTCCTTGGAGAAGAAGCCCGCAAAGCCGAGCATGGTGCCGGGAATGCCGACGCCGGTGAGCGCCAGCGTGCCGATCGTCATCATCCAGAAGGTGATCGGGATGTGCTTCCTCAGACCACCCATGTAGCGCATATCCTGTTCGCCATCGACGGCATGGATGACCGAGCCGGCGCCAAGGAACAAGAGCGCCTTGAAGAAGGCGTGGGTGAAGAGGTGGAAGACGGCCGCGCCATAGGCGCCGACGCCGAGCGCGACGAACATGTAGCCGAGCTGCGAGCAGGTCGAATAGGCGATGACGCGCTTGATGTCGTTCTGCACGAGGCCGACTGTCGCCGCGAAGAAGGCGGTGATTGCGCCGATGACGGTGACGACGGTCAGCGCATCATGGGACAGTTCGAACAGCGGCGACATGCGGGCGACGAGGAAGACACCAGCGGTGACCATTGTTGCGGCGTGAATGAGGGCCGAGACCGGGGTCGGGCCTTCCATCGCGTCCGGCAGCCAGGTGTGCAGCAGGAACTGCGCCGACTTGCCCATCGCGCCCATGAAGAGCAGCAGGCAGGTGACGGTGAGCGCGGTGCTCTTGGTCAGCTCCATGCCGAAGAAGTTGGCGATGACGGCATTCGCGTCAGCGGCACCTTCTGCCGGGAGGTAGGTTGCGGCGGCTGCGAAGATCGTCTCGAAGCTGATCGAGCCGAACAGGACGAAGACACCGCCGATACCGAGGATGAAGCCGAAGTCGCCGACGCGGTTGACGATGAAGGCCTTCATCGCGGCAGCCGATGCGGAGGGCTTCGTATACCAGAAGCCGATCAGCAGATACGATGCCAGACCCACGCCTTCCCAGCCGAAGAACATCTGCAGCAGGTTGTCTGCCGTGATGAGCATGAGCATGGCGAAGGTGAAGAGCGACAGGTAGGCGAAGAAGCGCGGCCGATGCGGATCGTGGTGCATGTAGCCGATCGAATAGATATGCACGAGCGTCGAGACGGTGTTGACGACGACGAACATGATCGAGGTCAGCGTATCGACGCGGAAGGACCATTCGACGTCAATGCCGCCGGACTGGATCCAGCGCAGGACGGAGACCTTGATTACTTCGCCGGCTTCACCGTGGTGAAGCGCCACGTTGAAGAAGACGATCCACGACAGGATGGCGGCGATGATCATCAGGCCGCTGGTGACGTATTCGGATGCCTTGGCGCCGATCTGGCGGCCGAACAGGCCGGCGATCAGGAAGCCGATCAGGGGAAGGAAGACGATTGCCTTGTAGATCATGACCCGATCAGCCCTTCATCATATTGACGTCTTCGACCGCGATCGAGCCGCGGTTACGGTAGAAGACGACGAGAATTGCGAGACCGATGGCGGCTTCCGCAGCCGCGACGGTCAGAATGAACAATGCGAAGACCTGGCCGACGATGTCGTTCAGGAAAGACGAGAAGGCCACCATGTTGAGGTTGACCGACAACAGGATCAGTTCGACCGACATCAGGATGATGATGACGTTCTTGCGATTCAGGAAGATACCGAACACGCCGATCGTGAAGAGGATGGCGCTGACCGTGAGGTAATGGGAAAGACCGATTTCCATTTTTCTATTCCTTTTTCCTCAGAGGCCCTGGCCTGCCTTCACCTTGACCACCTCGACGGCGGTCTCCGGCGTGCGGGCGACCTGGCGGGAAATATCCTGCCGCTTGATGTTCTGGCGGTGACGCAGCGTCAGAACGATCGCTCCGATCATCGCGACCAGCAGCACCATGCCGGCGAGCTGGAAGAAGTAGACGTAATTCGTATAGAGCACGTCGCCGAGCGCTGCCGTGTTCGTGCGTTCCGCCGGGTTCGGGATCGGCATGGTGATCGACTGCGCCGCTTCCGGCGTCAGCACGCTGCCGCCGATGACGACGATCAGCTCGGCCGCGACGATCAGGCCGACCAGAACGCCCACCGGCGCGTTGCGGACGATGCCGGAGCGCAGTTCGGCGAAGTCGATGTCGAGCATCATGACGACGAAGAGGAAGAGAACCGCGACCGCGCCGATGTAAACCACCAGCAAGATCATCGCGAGGAATTCCGCCCCCGTCAGCAGGAAGAGACCCGCCGAGTTGAAGAAGACCAGGATCAGGAACAGCACCGAGTGAACCGGGTTCTTGGCCGAGACGACCATGAACGCCGACGCCACGGCGACGAACGCGAACAGATAGAAGAATATAGCCTGCAGACCCATAGTGGTGCCTTCTCGTCCCTCGTCGGGATCGGGCCTCTCGCCCTACCCGCCTGACCGATGCGGAATTTCAAGCATCGGAACTAAACTCTGATGAGCCGGCGCCGCCTGGCTGCCGGCGGACGCGCCTTAACGGTAAGGCGAGTCCATTGCGATATTGCGGGCGATTTCCCGCTCCCAGCGGTCGCCGTTTTCCAGAAGACGCGCCTTGTCGAAATAGAGCTCCTCGCGGGTTTCCGTCGAGAACTCGAAATTCGGACCTTCGACGATTGCGTCGACCGGGCAGGCTTCCTGGCAGAAACCGCAATAGATGCACTTCACCATGTCGATGTCGTAACGCACCGTGCGGCGGGTGCCGTCATTGCGGCGCGGGCCTGCCTCGATGGTGATCGCCTGAGCAGGACAGATCGCCTCACACAGCTTGCAGGCGATGCAGCGCTCTTCGCCGTTCGGATAACGGCGCAATGCGTGTTCGCCGCGGAAGCGCGGAGAGACCGGGCCCTTCTCGAAGGGATAGTTGATCGTGGCCTTCTGCTTGAAGAAATACCGCATCGACAGGAAGAAGGCGCCGACGAATTCCTTCAGGAACAGCGAGTTGATAGCCTGTGCAATAGCCATCTTATTCTCCAGTAATGCCAGAAGCCTGGGAGGTCATGATCATGCCCATCCCGTCAGCTTCAGCGTAAATGCTACGATGACGACCATGGCGAGCGACAGGGGAAGGAAGACCTTCCAGCCGAGACGCATGAGCTGGTCATAGCGGTAGCGCGGTACGAATGCCTTCACCATGGCGAACATGAAGAAGACGAAGGCGACCTTGAGCAGGAACCAAATGATGCCCGGGACCCAGTTGATGAGCCAGAAATCGAATGGAGGCAGCCAGCCGCCGAGGAAGAGGATCGTCGTCAGCGAGCAGATGAGCATGATGGCGGCATATTCGCCGAGCATCAGCATCATGTACGGGGCCGACGCGTATTCGACCATGTAACCGGCGACGAGTTCGGATTCCGCTTCCGGAAGGTCGAAGGGCGGGCGGTTGGTTTCAGCCAGACCCGAGATGAAGAAGATCACGAACATCGGGAAGAGCGACAGCCAGTGCCAGTCGAGGAAGGAGTTCGGCAGACCGAGCTTGGTGCCGAGACCGTCCTGCTGTGCATAGACGATATCCGTCAGGTTCAGCGAGCCGACGCAGAGAAGAACGGCGACGATGACGAAGCCGATCGAGACTTCGTAGGACACCATCTGTGCGGCGGAACGCAGCGCGCCGAGGAACGGGTATTTCGAGTTCGACGCCCAGCCGGCCATGATGATGCCGTAGACTTCGAGCGAGGAGATCGCGAAGACGTAGAGGATTCCGACATTGATGTTGGAGATGACCCAGCCGTCGTTGAGCGGGATCACCGCCCAGGTGGCCAGAGCCAAAGTCACCGAGACGAGCGGCGCCAGAAGGAAGACGCCCTTGTTGGCGCCGGCCGGGATGATCGGCTCCTTGAAGACGAACTTCATCAGGTCGGCGAAGGACTGGAACAGGCCGAAGGGGCCGACGACATTCGGGCCGCGGCGCAGCTGGACGGCGGCCCAGATCTTGCGGTCGGCGAGAATGACGTATGCCACCACGATCAGCAGGCAGACGAGGAGCAGCAGAGACTGACCAACCATGATCAGTGCAGGCCAGACATAGGTCCAGAAGAACGAGTCCATATTCATATTACTCCGCCGCAGCCTGGAAATTGTTGCGGGCCAGCGCCGAGCATTCCGCCATGACGGCAGATGCGCGAGCGATCGGGTTTGTCAGATAGAAGTCCTTCACCGGCGAGGTGAAACCGCCCTTCGACATGCCTTCGGCCTTCTGGCCGAGCGAAGCGATGTCGTTGACGGAACCGCTGGCGATCTCATCGATCGCGGCAAAATGCGGATGAGCTTGGTAGAGCTTCGCACGCAGCGCCGAGAGGCTGTCGAACGGAAGCTTCTTGCCGAGCACGTCGGAGAGCGCGCGGATGATCGCCCATTCCTCGCGGGCTTCGCCCGGCGCGAAGCCGGCGCGGTTGCCCATCTGGACGCGGCCTTCGGTGTTGACCCAGGTGCCCGACTTTTCAGTATAGGCCGCACCCGGCAGGATGACGTCGGCGGTCATTGCGCCCGCATCTCCATGGCTGCCGATATAGACGGTGCACTTGGCATACTTGGCCGAGAAGTTCATCTCGTCTGCGCCGAGCAGGAAGAGAACGTCCATCGAGCGCAGCATGGTTGCGGCATCGGCACCCTTTGCACCCGGCACGAAGCCGAGGTCGAGGCCACCGACGCGCGATGCCGCCGTATGGAGGACGGCGAAACCGTTCCACTCTTCCGTCAATGCGCCGACAGAACCGGCGAGCTGGGCTGCGGCCTGAAGGACGGCCAGACCATCGGGGCGGGACAGAGCCCCCTGCCCTACGATGATCATCGGGTTCTTGGCGCCACGCAGCTTTTCGGCAAAGCCGTTTGCACCCGATGCTAGATCGGAGAGCGTTTCGGTGCCGGCGCCGAGATAGTCATAGGCGTAGCGCAGTTCGCTGACTTCGCCGATCACGCCGATCGGGAAGTTGCCGCGGCGGAAGCGCTTGCGGATACGGGCGTTGAGAACGGCCGCTTCAAGGCGCGGGTTGGCGCCGATGATGAGCAACGCGCCGGCCTGTTCGATGCCTTCGATCGTCGGGTTGAAAAGGTAGCTTGCACGGCCGAGCGACGGATCGAGCGCCGTCCCGTCCTGGCGACAGTCGAGATTTTCCGAACCGAGCGAACCGAGCAGCTCCTTCAGCGCGTACATTTCCTCGACGGATGCGAGGTCGCCGGCAATCGCGCCGATCTTGGCGCCGGACGTGGCGGAAACGGCGGACTTGATGGCGCCGAACGCTTCACCCCAGGTGGCGGGCTGCAGGCGGCCGTCCTTGCGGACGTAGGGGCGGTCGAGACGCTGGGTCTTCAGGCCATCCCAGATGAAACGGGTCTTGTCGGAGATCCACTCCTCGTTCACCTGCTCGTTGACGCGCGGCATGATGCGCATGACTTCACGGCCACGGGTATCGACGCGGATGGCGGAGCCGACGGCGTCCATGACGTCGATCGATTCCGTCTTGCCGAGTTCCCACGGACGGGCGGTGAAGGCGAAAGGTTTGGAGGTGAGCGCGCCGACCGGGCAGAGGTCAACGACGTTGCCCTGCAGCTCGGAGGTCATCGCATGCTCAAGATAGGTGGTGATCTCGGCATCCTCGCCACGTCCGATCAGGCCGAGCTCGGAAATGCCGCCGACTTCCGTCGTGAAGCGGACACAGCGCGTGCAGTGAATGCAGCGGTTCATCACGGTCTTGACGAGCGGGCCGATATACTTGTCCTCGACGGCACGCTTGTTCTCGCCGTAGCGGGAACTGTCGATACCGAAGGCCATGGCCTGATCCTGCAGGTCGCATTCGCCGCCCTGGTCGCAGATCGGGCAATCGAGCGGGTGGTTGATCAGCAGGAATTCCATCACGCCTTCGCGGGCCTTCTTGACCATCGGCGTGTTGGTGAAGACTTCCGGCAGCTCGCCGTTCGGACCACCGCGGATGTCGCGCACGCCCATGGCGCAGGAGGCCGCCGGCTTCGGCGGGCCGCCCTTCACCTCGATGAGGCACATGCGGCAGTTGCCCGCCACGGACAGACGCTCATGAAAACAAAAGCGCGGGATCTCGGCGCCGGCTTCCTCACACGCCTGAAGCAGCGTGAAATGATCCGGGACTTCGATTTCCTTGCCGTCTACCTTCAGCTTCGTCATCGTATCACTTACGTCCTGTGTTCAACCCGGACCGCAGCCCGGAACTCTTCCATTTCAACGACCGGTCGCCTGCCTTGAGCAGTGCGTTACTCGGCCGCTTCCATGACGGCGCCTTCAGACGTCGCATTGTATGTGTACTGGTCGATCCGTGCCTCGATCTCGGGGCGGAAGTTGCGGATCAGACCCTGGATCGGCCAGGCGGCAGCATCGCCGAGCGCGCAGATCGTGTGGCCTTCGATCTGCTTCGAGACCTGGAACAGCATGTCGATCTCACGCTTCTGGGCGTTGCCGCGGACCATGCGCTCAAGAACGCGCATCATCCAGCCGGTGCCTTCGCGGCACGGCGTGCACTGGCCGCAGCTCTCGTGCTTGAAGAAGGCCGCGATGCGCCAGATCGCCTTGATGACGTCGGTCGACTTGTCCATGACGATCATGCCGCCGGTGCCGAAGGACGACTTGACGTCGCGCATGCCGTCGAAATCCATGATCGCGTCGGCCATGTCCTCGCCGCGCACGATCGGGCAGGATGCGCCGCCCGGAATGACGCCGAGCAGGTTGTCCCAGCCGCCGCGAATGCCGCCGCAATGGGTTTCGATGATCTCGCGGAAGGACAGGCCCATCGCCTCTTCGAAGGTGCAGGGCTTTTCGACATGGCCGGAAACCATGAACAGCTTGGTGCCGACATTGTTCGGACGGCCGATGGCCGAGAACCAGGCGGCGCCGCGACGCAGGATGGTCGGGGCAACGGCGATGGATTCAACGTTGTTGACCGTGGTCGGGCAGCCGTAGAGGCCCATGTTGGCCGGGAACGGCGGCTTCAGGCGCGGCTGGCCCTTCTTGCCTTCGAGGCTTTCGAGCAGCGCCGTCTCTTCGCCGCAGATATAGGCCCCCGCGCCATGGTGGACGTAGATGTCGTAGTCCCAGCCGTTCTTGTTGTTCTTGCCGAGAAGGCCGGCGGCATAACATTCGTCGATCGCGGCCTGGAGGGCTTCGCGCTCGCGCATGTATTCGCCGCGAACATAGATATAGGCCGTGTGGGCGCCCATGGCGAAACCGGCGATCACGCAGCCTTCGATCAGCGTATGCGGATCGTTGCGCATGATTTCGCGGTCCTTGCAGGTACCGGGCTCGGATTCGTCGGCGTTTACGACGAGGTAATGCGGTCGACCGTCAGATTCCTTCGGCATGAAGGACCATTTCAGGCCGGTCGGGAAGCCTGCACCACCACGACCGCGAAGGCCGGAGGCCTTCATCTCGTTGATGATCCAGTCACGACCGTTTTCGATGATCTGCTTGGTGCCATCCCAGTGGCCACGGCTCATCGCGCCCTTCAGGGACTTGTCCTTGAGGCCGTAGATGTTGGTGAAGATGCGATCCTGATCCTTAAGCATGTTTCACCTCTCAGCGCGGCTTCTTGCCGAAGACTTTAATGTATTCGGCTTCGCCACCCTTGGCGAGCGCCTTGGCCTGCTTGACCCAGTCGTCACGGTCGATGCGGCCCTTGAAGTTCAGGTAGCCGTCGACCCAGTCGCGCTCAGCCTTCTTCCAGCCCGCGACCTGGGCGAAGGTGTAGATGCCGAGTTCGTTGAGCGTGCCCTCGATCTTCGGGCCGACGCCGGAGATGAGCTTGAGGTCGTCGACAGCTTCCGGCTTTTCGATGCCCTTCGGACGGTTCTTGTCTTCGAGCGACGGCTTTTCAGCCTTCGGTGCTGCAGCGGCCTTGGGTGCGACAGGTGCGCCTTCGGCAGTGCTGCCGGGCGTCTTGTCGGTCGGGGTGCTGGAGGCTTTTGCGGCGGAACCTTCGGCTTCAGCAGCCTTGGCGTTCTTCGCGGCAGCCTTCGGTGCGGTGACCGGGGTCTTCAGCTTGGGATCGGTTTCCGGTGCCGTGTCCTTGGGACGGGCGGCCTCAGCGGGAGGAACGGGTGCTGCGTCTTCCACCGGCTCGGGCTTCGGCTCGAGATTGGTGCGGACGGGCTTGATGTCGTCGAGCAGCGTCACCGCGCCGCCTTCAGGGGCGGACTCGTGACGGTCGATCTGCGGACCGGTCTTGATCTCGGCGCCCTTGCCTGCCTCGAACTGGTCGATGATCTCTTCAAGACGCTCGGGCGTCAGGTCCTCGTAGGCGTCCTTGAAGATGATGACCATCGGCGCATTGACGCAGGCGCCCTGACATTCGACTTCTTCCCAAGAGAGCGTGCCGCTCTCGTTGCGATGCAGCGGATCGTGATGGATCTTGCGCTGACAGACCTTGATCAGGTCTTCGGAGCCGCGCAGCATGCAGGGCGTCGTGCCGCATACCTGGATGTGCGCACGGGTGCCGATCGGCTTAAGCTGGAACTGGGTGTAGAAGGTCGCCACTTCCATGACGCGGATATAGGGCATGTCCAGCTTGGCGGCGATGTGTTCGATCGCGGAGCGCGTAACCCAACCGTCCTGCTCCTGCGCTCGCATGAGCAGCGGGATGACGGCAGACTGCTGCCGGCCTTCCGGATATTTCCTGATCGTTGCCTCGGCCCATGCCGCATTCTCTTCGCTGAAGGCGAAGTTAGCGGGCTGGAACTGTTCTTCGGCTAGTCGACGAACGGACATTCTTTCTCACGCCTTATCAGTAATTGAGACACGCCGCGCAGCCGCTGAAGAAGCGGCCTCGCCAGCATAGGCAGACATGGTGACGGTCTTTCGAACCATCAGCGGTCCACCTCACCAAACACGATGTCGAGCGAGCCCAGCACCGCGGAAACGTCCGCGAGCTGGTGGCCGCGACAGACGAAATCCATTGCCTGCAGATGCGCATAACCCGGGGCGCGGATCTTGCAGCGATACGGCTTGTTGGTGCCGTCGGCGACGAGGAACACGCCGAACTCGCCCTTCGGCGCTTCGACGGCCGCATACACTTCGCCGGCCGGCACGTGATAACCTTCCGTATAGAGCTTGAAGTGGTGGATCAGCGCTTCCATCGAACGCTTCATCTCACCGCGCTTCGGGGGCACGACCTTGCCGTCGACCGACGATACCGGACCGGTCTTGGCGTCGCCGAGCAGGCGATTGACGCACTGCTTCATGATCTTGCAGGCTTCGCGCATCTCGATCATGCGGATCAGGTAACGGTCGTAACAGTCGCCGTTCTTGCCGATCGGAATGTCGAAATCGAGCTCGGAATAGCATTCGTAGGGCTGCGACTTGCGCAGATCCCATGCGGCGCCCGAACCGCGCACCATAACGCCGGAGAAGCCCCAGGCCCAGGCATCGTCGAGGCTGACGACGCCGATATCGACGTTACGCTGTTTGAAGATGCGGTTGCCGGTCAGAAGATCGTCGATATCGTCGAGCTTGGACGGGAATTCGTCACACCACTTGCCGATGTCCTCGACCAGTTCCACCGGGAGATCCTGGTGGACACCACCCGGACGGAAATAGGCAGCGTGCATGCGAGCGCCACAGGCACGCTCGTAGAACACCATCAACTTCTCGCGTTCCTCGAAGCCCCAGAGCGGCGGCGTCAGCGCGCCGACGTCCATGGCCTGGGTCGTGACGTTGAGGAGATGCGACAGGATGCGGCCGATTTCCGAATAGAGAACGCGGATCAACTGGCCGCGGATCGGGATCTTGATGTCGAGCAGCTTTTCAACGGCCAGGGCATAGGCATGCTCCTGGTTCATCGGCGCGACGTAATCGAGGCGGTCGAAGTAAGGAACGGCCTGCAGATAGGTCTTCGTCTCGATCAGCTTTTCGGTACCGCGGTGAAGCAGACCGATATGCGGATCGACGCGCTCGACGATTTCACCGTCCAACTCCAGCACGAGGCGCAGAACGCCGTGGGCGGCGGGGTGCTGCGGCCCGAAGTTGATGTTGAAGTTGCGAACGTTATGCTCAGTCATGCTGTTGCTCCATGCCGGCGCTCAGGCGTCCGGGCGGGGAAAAACGTGGCGGCGTCCGGCGCGGGTTCGCGCCAGCGTCAGATCTTTACGTCTTGGCCTTCTCGTCGCCCGGGAGAACGTAATCCGTTCCCTCCCAAGGGCTCATGAAGTCAAAGTTGCGGAATTCCTGGCGAAGCTCGACGGGTTCGTAGACGACACGCTTGACGCTGTCGTCATAGCGAACCTCGACGAAGCCGGTCGTCGGGAAATCCTTACGCAGCGGGTGACCTTCAAAGCCGTAATCCGTGAGGATGCGGCGAAGATCCGGGTGGCCGGTGAAGAGGATGCCGTACATGTCCCAGGCTTCGCGCTCGAACCAGTCGGCGCCGGGGAAGACCGGGAAAGCAGACGGAACAGCTTCGTCTTCAGTCGTCGCGAGCTTGATGCGGATGCGCAGGTTCTGCTTCGGCGACATCAGGTGATAGACGACATCGAAGCGCTTGGCGCGCGCCGGATAGTCGACACCGCAGATATCGATGAAGCTGACGAAACCGCAGCGGGGGTCATCTCGCAGGAAGGTCAGGAGCTCGATGATGCTGTCGCCATTGGTGACGAGCGTCAGCTCGTCATAGGCAAGGATCGCATCATCGACCAG
Organism: Terrirhizobium terrae; assembly: GCF_030323265.1. GTDB lineage: Bacteria > Pseudomonadota > Alphaproteobacteria > Rhizobiales > Rhizobiaceae > Neorhizobium. The sequence continues at coordinate 3,159,192 of NZ_CP104992.1, read as the reverse complement.
CGCAGGACGCGCCTCGCGGATGTAGGTGGAAAGATCGGTCAGGGCTTCAGTCATGATATCCTCCTCAAGCCCTCAGCGCTCGATCGTACCGGTGCGCCGGATCTTCTTCTGCAGCAGGAGCACGCCGTAAAGCAGTGCTTCTGCCGTGGGGGACAGCCCGGCACGTAGATGTCGATCGGTACCACGCGGTCGCAGCCGCGCACGACGGAATAGGAATAATGATAATAGCCGCCGCCATTGGCGCAGGAGCCCATCGAAATGACGTAGCGCGGTTCCGGCATCTGGTCGTAGACCTTGCGGAGCGCCGGCGCCATCTTGTTGGTCAGCGTGCCGGCGACGATCATGACGTCGGACTGGCGCGGCGAGGCGCGCGGCGCAAAGCCGAAACGCTCGACGTCGTAACGCGGCATGGAAAGCTGCATCATTTCCACGGCGCAACAGGCCAGACCGAAGGTCATCCACATCAGCGAGCCGGTACGGGCCCAGTTGATCAGCTCGTCCGTCGAGGTGACAAGGAAGCCCTTGTCGGCGAGTTCGTTGTTGATCTCACCGAAGAAAACGTCATCGCTGCCGATCGGTTTGCCGGTGTTCGGATCGATGATGCCTTTGGGCTGAGGCGCAACGAGGGTGCTGCCGCTATCGACTACTCCCATTCCAGCGCTCCTTTCTTCCATTCATAGATAAAGCCTATGGTCAACACACCAAGGAAGACCATCATGGACCAGAAGCCGAACCAGCCCATTTCGCCGAAGGACACAGCCCAAGGGAACAGGAAGGCGACTTCGAGGTCGAAGATGATGAAGAGAATCGACACGAGATAGAATCGGATGTCGAACTTCATGCGCGCGTCATCGAAAGCATTGAATCCGCATTCGTAAGCGGAAAGCTTTTCGGCATCGGGCGCCTTGTAGGCAACGGCGAACGGCGCAACCAGAAGCGCCAGGCCAATGACCATTGAGATTCCGATGAAGATAGCAATCGGGATATACGACGCGAGGAGTTCACTCATGATATTCCATCCCTGCCTGCATAAGCGCCGGGAAGCACTTTATTCTAATCAGTGCACGGCAAGCGAACGTGCATTGCAAACAAGCCCGTGACTAGCGCAGCCGAGCCCCCACGCAAGTGCTTTAACGGCGCACCGCACACGCATAGCGGCGTGAAAGACGACGAAATGTCGCACACCACGCCAGAATGCCGGAAACGCAGGGGAAGCAACCATGCTGCAGCAGCGAAATTATCTCGCACAATTATTAACAGGAGCAAAAACCTCAAGGATTGCAGAGGGATTTGCGTTTTGCCAATTATGGCTACAACCTCAAGCGCTGCGACGATAGCGCGCAGGTCAAACCCGGGCAATTGACCCAAATCAATGCACGAAAAGCAATCAATATATTCAACGGGTTGCCGCAGCGCACAATGAGCACTCGCGCGATACGGGAGCATTTCCGACACCCGATATTCTCAACATACACGACAAAAAACGACAGCCCCACGTCACATCCGATCACGCGATTGCGAAGGGACGTCAGATTTACAAACCTGCCCCTGACTCAATTCGAGCAAGCCTCACCCGCCCGTCGGCAAGGCAAACAGCTGGAGCGAAACGGAATCACAGACACACGGAATAAGCAGCGAAGCGGCAGGCAGAAATCCGCTGCGAGAAGAGCCGAAAGATAACGAGACCCATCCGGGCCCAGGACTTCATCAACATGGAGAAAAAATGAAGAAATGGCGCGAGTGACGGGGCTCGAACCCGCGACCTCCGGCGTGACAGGCCGGCACTCTAACCGACTGAGCTACACCCGCGCATATTGCCTTGCGGCAGCTTCCGGAAACCGGAAGAGAGTTTCGAGGAGAAGAATGGCGCGAGTGACGGGGCTCGAACCCGCGACCTCCGGCGTGACAGGCCGGCACTCTAACCGACTGAGCTACACCCGCACTTTCTTCAAGTGAACCCCTAGGAAAACCTTCGGGGAAACCACTTGGCCGGGCGACCTCGATCGCTCGGTTGGCGGCTTCCTAAGAGGTTCGTGATCGGGTGTCAAGCAGGTTTCAAGACAAAAGAATGACGCTTTTCCTCTTTCCACCGCGACCAGCATATTTTGCAGGGTTTCGACGAAAAATTCAAAAAACATCACGAAGGCTCTTGCGGTTTTTCCACGATCCGCATAGATCAGCGCCACCGACGCGGCGGGGACGACCCGGTCTCGCGAAGGGCGATTAGCTCAGTTGGTAGAGCGCCTCGTTTACACCGAGGATGTCGGGAGTTCGAGTCTCTCATCGCCCACCATTTTTCCATTCGATTAAAGACTGCTGTAGTTTTGAAATTGGGCAAGCTTGCCCGCAGGAACGCGTGTTGATTCTTAACGCAACCTGCATGACAATCGTCAGCATAGCAGCTACGCACTAGGCTTCAAATGTAGTCGGCCCGAAAACAGATCGGCCTATACTTAAGCATTCACCCGCAGAATTAAGCAAGTACGGAATATATTTCCACGAACTTGCAACAATATGATTTAATGCAATCTCTAAGCACGCATTTCAAAATAAATAATCAATTTATCGCGCACATAAAAATAAGGCATTGAAGTGGATCAGCGACTTTTCTTTCTAGATGCCTTGCGTGGAGTGGCGGCAATCAACGTCATGCTTATGCATGTTGCAGCTCATTTCGGCTATCGATTCATGGGCGCGGCCTATTTCTCAGTCGATCTGTTTTTTATTCTGAGCGGCTTCGTTATTGCGGCAAGATATACAGCGCTTCTTGCGTCAGGAATGAGATGGGTAGAATTCGTCAAACAACGACTGATTCGACTTTATCCAATGTATTTTCTTGGCATTTTCGTTGGTGCATTCGGGCTAAACTACATATCGCAAAACAACCTTTCCACCATCACACCTACGGAATCATTGAATTCGATACTGCTAAATTTATTCTACATACCTTTCTTCAACGCTGCCGATTACCCAGTATTCGGGACAGAAGTCGAGCGTGGATTGATATTTCCGGTCAATGGTCCAGCATGGTCCCTCTTCTTCGAGATCGTAATCAACATTGGGTTCCTTCTTACTTCTCGATGGAGTATCCGCAGGCACATCGCGCTGGCCGCGACATGCCTTTTTGTATTAAGCTATCTTACCTTTTCGCCTTACGGTGCCACTGGTTGGGCAACACATAACTTCGGGGTCGGCTTTATCCGAGTTATTGCCGGCTTTCATGCGGGTATCGTTATTGCCCATCTCTATCGACATGAGCGCGTGGAGTCGGCTTTGAACATGCTGCGTGCCCGATCGAAATCGATGGCAATGCTACTCTTACTTGGTCTCTGCTTCGTAAGCTCGGGAATGCTTCCTTATCCGCGCGCCGTATACCTTCTTGCGGTCATAGGATCACCATTGGTAATATTGATAGGTGCGCATCTTTATGTTCCTTCACGTTGGCAGCCGACATGCTACTGGTTGGGGCTCGTCTCCTATCCCCTTTATTGCCTGCATATGCCCATCATAAGAGCGGCCAAAGCGGTTGTCGGTTATGATCAGACAATCTCGCACTCACTTTTCTTCGCTTGTATTGTTGTCGCCATAACCGCAGTCGTGTCGATCGCGGCGGCCCGATTTTTCGACGAACCATCGCGCCGATTGCTTCGCCGGTTATTTGCCTCGAAAAATCTGGCACGGATTCTCCAACCGGAATGTAGAGGCGCCGTTCCCCGCTTAGTTGTCTTTTGGTTACGCCAACCGCACCTTTCAAACGTGGACGCTAACCGCGGAAAAATTTTGAACAAGGCGACTGCGCACTCTGCCCCCTTTCCTAAAAACAACTGGTTAGCTTGATTTGGGCGCCCTTCAGGCAAGTTCCACGCGTGAGTTACGTCCACGCCCCCGTCTCCCCTCTTAGAATTCAAGCGCCGCAAAAAACGCGGCACATGAAACTTGGTCCAAAGCAGGGAGATCGCTTTGCATAGCAGACATAATCTTAGACCGATTGGCGAAAACGCCGCCTACTACCTGAGTAGTTGGCCTCAAGGCGCACGCTAATGCTCGGGCTCGGCATCGGAATCGCCGGACTAGCAGTAACTCAGCAGGATAACGCCGATTTTCAGGACCTACCTGCAGGTGTCGCACTGCTGTTCGACGACGCTTTACCCCCATCAACGCCCCTGCCTCCCGTTTTGGAAGAAGGCGGGGCATTGCTTACCGAGGAGATCTAATCATGGTCGATACGCGTCCAATCTCGCATTCCTATCACTACAAGCTAGATCGGCTGAAAATGTCCTTCTCGCGCGGCCATCTTCCTAGGCTGATGATCGCGCCGCCAGTCGTTACCCCCGGCCCTACCCCCTTGCCGGAATGACCAAAACTTCTTCGGCCTCGGATTTCGGCATGACGGGTAAACACCGCTATCTCGGAGGTGAGCCTTACAAGCTCGATTTTGCCGGGACGGACTGGGTGAAGTTCAAGACGGTGAACTATTCCACCGATAACAACAGCTTTGAGCAGATCGGCGGAAGCATCGAATTCTGCACGGATGCTCCCACATTCGAAATCAACCTGGGTGGCAGCACTGCACCTTTTCGTCTCTGGTGCGAGGAAGATGGCGAACTGCGCCTCGTTTCTCAGCCGATCCATCACGTCGATGCAGCCAACAACCACGTCATCGTCGACTTCTCCGCAATCTCGGATATCCCGACAGCGCGGAAATTTCGGGTTGACCTCGGCGCAGGCGGAGCTGCCGGTTTCTTCTCCGGCATCACCACCTCCGTCCTTCACGATGTCTGGCGGCCGGCGGGCGCCAATCCGATCCGGTGCATCGTCGCGGGCGACAGTTTCGTCGAAGGAACAACGAGTGACGGGGTACCCAATGATGTGATGGGGTTGTCCGGGCTCGTCAATCACATGGGCTGGCACCTAGGGCTCGACGATGTATGGGCGTCAGGTTCCGGCGGCACCGGCTGGTTGCGCGCCAATGGAAACCGGGTCGCTCTCAGCGATCGCTTCCAGCGGGACGTGATCGACCACGCACCGGACCTCGCCATCATCGCGATGGGCGTCAATGACGGCGAACAGAATCCGGGCCAGGTCCAGACGGTGGTCGCAACATGGTGCGCGAAGTTCCGTCAGGCGCTGCCGACCTCGCCGCTCTTCATTGTCGCGCCGTGGTCACCTCAGGGTTCAGGGCCTCTCGATATCCGCACCGCGATCATTGCCGGCGCACAGACGGAAAATTCGGGAAGAACCTTCGTCATCGATCCGGCCGTGCCGGGTTCGGAATGGCAATGGCCTGCACCCGGCCACCAGGGCATGACGACCGGCGTCGGCAATGGCGACTGGGTCGTCGATAACGGCGGCACCCACCCGAGTGTCGCGGGCCATGCCTATCTCGGCGCACGCCTCGCCAATGCGATCCGGGAAAAGCTCGCCGCCTGACCAAACTGGCCGCTCGTCGCCTTCCATGGCGGCGGGCGCCCATTCCCGAAGGGGTCTTAAGACACGCTTAGCGGCCTGCTGTTCTCGATGCCGACGACGGCTCGCAGGCGAGTGGTAAAAGCGCCTCACAAGCTAAGAAACTCGAACCGGCCAAGATTCCTACTTCAAACCGGGCCAGATTAACCATCGACTTGAAATGTAATTGCAGTATAAAAATCAAAATAATATAAGAATATCACACTTCATATAGTGCTAATTATAAATACTCCAAGGCGATTACCGGCGAGACGGACCTGACACGAGACTTCGCCGGCAAGAGATGTCGGGCAAATGCCGAATGATTTGCATCGGGGGATGCTTTGAAGGTTCTACATGTAATTGCAGGCGTCGATCCGGCCGACGGGGGCCCCATCGAAGGTCTGAAGCTGACCGCCGAACACCACAGATCGCTCGGGCATGCGACCGAAGTCGTTACACTGGATGATCCGCACTCGCCTCATGTGACTACCTTTCCATTCAAGGTCCATGCCTGCGGGCCGGGGCGTGGGAAGTATGGCTACACCACCAAGATCAGCCGATGGATCGCTGAAAACGGTTCACGCTATGATGCCGCTGTCATTCATGGCCTCTGGAACCACGCTTCGGTCGGCGGATGGCTGGGGCTCAGGAAAGCCTCCCTGCCCTATGTGGCCTATACGCATGGGATGATGGATCCCTGGTTCCGCAAATCCTATCCCGCCAAGCACATGGCAAAACAGATCTTCTGGCTGCTCGCGCAGGGTAAGGTGCTTCGCGACGCACGGTCCGTGCTCTTCACCTGCGAGGAGGAACGGGACCTCGCGCGCGGTGTTTTCCAGGGCTATCGCTATGCCGAAAAGGTCGTTGCTTTCGGCACGTCCGAGCCGCCGGTAGCGACACCGGCGCAAACGGATGCATTTCATGCGGTCCTGCCCGCGCTCAAAGGGCGACGCTTCCTGCTTTTCCTCAGCCGCATTCACGAAAAGAAGGGATGCGACCTGCTGATCGATGCCTTTTCGAAGATCGCTACGGCCCATCCTGATATCGACCTCGTCATCGCCGGTCCCGACCAGACCGGGCTTGGGGCCACGCTGCAGGCGCAGGCAGACGATGCCGGGATCGGAGATCGCATCCATTGGCCGGGCATGCTGACCGGTGAGGCGAAATGGGGAGCCTTCCGTTCGGCAGAGGCCTTCATCCTACCCTCGCACCAGGAAAATTTCGGCATCGTCGTTGCTGAGGCGATGGCCTGCGGCACGCCGGTGCTGACGACCGACAAGGTCAATATCTGGCGCGAAATCGAGGCGTCCGGCGGCGGTTTCATCGAGACCGACACGCCGGACGGCATCCTGCGTCTTCTTCAGCGTTGGCTTGCGCTGGAGAGCGGGGCCAAATCAGCCATGGGCGCCAAGGCGCGGGCCGGTTTCGACAGGCATTTCCGCGTCGAACAGGCGGCGCTCGACCTGATGGCCGCGCTGGAAGACGCCCGTTCGGAGGCTGCATGACCCCTCTGCTCGACGCGCGATCGGCAAATCCCCGGGAGGGTGGGCCAAGCTTTGCTCTTCGGCATCGGCTGACCAGGCTTGCCTGGGCTGTCGTGTGGAACGGATTGGGTAAATGGACGCCGGTGCCGTTTCATGGATGGCGGCGTCTGCTGCTGTGCGGTTTCGGTGCCAGCATCCATCGGGATGCGAGAATTTATCCGGGTGTAAAGATCTGGTATCCCGCCAATCTTTCGATGGATGCTCATGCCTGCCTGTCGAGCGGGGTGAACTGCTATTCGATGGACAAGATCACGCTCGGCGCCTACGCGCTTGTGTCGCAGGGCGCGTATCTGTGCGGCGGCACCCATGACGTCGACGATCCGCATTTCCAGTTGGTGACGAAACCGATCACAATCGGCGCCAATGCCTGGATCGCGGCCGATGCTTTCGTCGGACCGGGGGTCGTGATCGCGGACGGCGCAGTGCTCGGAGCCCGCGGCGTGACATTCAAGAATCTCGAGGCGAACTCGATCTACGCCGGAAATCCTGCCCGGTTCATCCGGCACAGAAAACAGCCAGGGATAGTATGACAAAAGTTGCCGTCCTGATCCTGACCCATAACGAGCAGAAGCATATCGGACGTGCCATCCGGTCAGTGCGCGCCTTTGCATCGGAAGTCTTTGTCGTCGATTCCTTTTCGAAAGACAGGACAGTCGAGGTTGCCGAAGAGGCCGGCGCCGTCGTCCTGCAAAATCCCTGGACCAATTATTCGAAGCAGTTCCAGTGGGGTCTGGAAAACGCGCCGATCACGGCCGACTGGATCATGCGGCTCGATGCCGACGAGATCATCGAAGACGACCTCGCCGCCACCATCCAAGCGACACTACCCGCCCTTGGTGCAGACGTCGCCGGGATCAACATCAAGCGAAAGCACATCTTCTGGGATCGCTGGATAAGACATGGCGGCCGTTACCCGCTTGTCCTTCTAAGGCTCTGGCGAAGGGGGCAAGGCCGCATCGAGGATCGCTGGATGGACGAGCATATCGTCGTCTGGGGCGGCAGGACAATCACGCTCGAGGGCGGGTTCTCCGACTGCAATCTCAACGACCTTACATTCTTCACCGCCAAGCACAACGGCTATGCGACGCGGGAGGCAATCGACGTCCTGAACCAGAAATACAAGTTGTTCGAACGAGACCAGGATCTCTCCAGCGACAGCGCCTCCAAACAGGCCGCCATCAAAAGATGGTTCAAGGAGAAGGTCTACAATCGATTGCCCTTCTGGGTAGGGCCACTCGGATATTTCCTGTACCGCTATATCTTCCAGTTGGGATTTCTCGATGGCCGGCCAGGCCTCGTGTATCACTTTCTGCAGGGGTTCTGGTACCGCTTCCTGGTCGGTGCCAAGATCGTCGAGTTCGACCGCACACTTCAGCTGCTCCCAAACCGTGACGAACGGTTGCGTGCGTTGGAAGCGATGACCGGCCACAAGCTTTCATGACAGCTAGCAACAGCGGGATGATTGAGACGAGAATAAAGTTTAATCCGAAACAATTATTGTCTCTCCTCGCTGTCGTGAGGTTATAATACATAGATAATATTTTCCACGCAGATGTTTTTCGCTCGAATGAGCAGAGGTTAATTTTGAAATTTTTCCACGTCATCTGGGGTCAGCTCGTTGTTGCGGTGGTGATATTCGCCTCCATCCGCATCTATACCGAGTTGATGGACGCGGAAACATTCGGTGCGGCGATGCTCGGCATCGGTGTGATCGCCTTCCTGGAGAGCCTCGTTTCGATGGCGCTCAACCAGACCCAGATCGCCCTTTGCGCGAAACTGCCTTCGGGCGAGGAACGTCGGCAGATGTCTGTGGGACTGGCCTATCTGTTGCAGACATTTCTGGCCCCAATCGCCTTGCTTCTCGCTGTAGCCTGCCTGATTGCCACCCCGTTCCTGCCGGGCGCCCTTTACGCGGCGATCGCCACCATCGCACTGTTCTGCTATTTCGCAGGCGAGGCTCTCAAATACAGCCTGATGACCCTCCTCGTGCTTGACCAGCAGTATCGCCGCCAGTCGCTGTGGAACGCGGGCGAGACCGTGCTCACATTCGCGGGCATCATTGCAGCTCTCCTCTTGTTCGGCGCCGACGCGTGGACGTTTCTTGCCGCCCATATCGTCGTGCGTATTTTCAGCGCGCTCCTGTTCACCATCCTCTTTGGCGGCGTCTCGCATCTGCGCGGCATCCGATTGGGTCGCGCCAAGGCCCGGTGGCGCGAGGCGCTTGGACATGGCTTGCCCGTATCCGCCATGGGTCCGCTCGGCTGGATCTCCTCCTTTCTCGATCGCTTCATCATAGGTGGCATTCTCGGTACCGCGGCGACCGGCTCCTATGTCGCGGCGACGGGGTTGGTCGGACGTCCCTACGCGCTGACAACGGCAATTCTCTCGAACTATTTCCGCCCTCATCTCTTCACTGCCTCCGGCAACGAGAAGCGCCAATCGCAGATCACCATGAAATGGCTGGCTGCGGCAGCGGTAGTCGGCCTTGGCGGCGCCCTCGCCCTACTGCTCGTCGGGCCGTTCATCCTGCATTTTCTGCTCGCGGCCGATTACAGGGACGGCGCCGTTGCCTTGATGGTGACTTTTGCGATCGCGCAGACGCTCTCGATCATGACGCATGCCATCGACAACAACCTGCTGGCCTCAAGCAGAAGCGCCAGCCTCCTGAAGGTGCAGACGGTGATGTCCGTGTCCACGCTTGCGATCATCCCGGTCGGCACCGTCCTGCTCGGCCCCCTCGGCGCGACGATCGCCAGATGCGTCGCCGAAGCGCTGAAGCTCTTTGCCACGTATCTGCTGATGGCCGGGTTCATCATCCGAAAGTCCGAGCCTGCTTCGCTGGCGACTGAGAGGAACGCATCATGAGGGTCGTGATCGCCACAACGACGGGTTTTCACCTGCGGCGCATCGCGACCGAGCTTTTCGAGCGCCAGATCGAAACCCGCTATTTCAGCTATATGCCGCGCTTCCGGCTTCGCCGCGAAGGCATCCCTGATCAACATTCGACAAGTCTGTTCCGTCCCTTGCTTCCGACGTCTTTCAATGCGCTGAACCGGCGTCTTCCTAGGCTGCAGGAAAAGGCAGTCGAAGCTTTGTTTGCCCGGACGGACGACTATGTCGCCCGCCATCTGCCGCCATGCGACATCTTTATCGGACTTTCCGCCATGGCCATCCGCTGTGCAGAGGCCGCGCGGCGGCAGGGCGCGACGGTGATCATCGAGCGAGGTTCGCGTCATGTCATCTCGCAGAATGCCCTGCTCGTCGAAGGCGGCGGGGCGGCCTTGAGCAGGCATTATATGGAGCGGGAGATGGCAAGCTATGCGGCGGCTGACTACATCTCGCTGCTGTCCGGCCATGCCGTTCAGAGTTTTGTCGACCAGGGTTTTGACCGGGACAGGCTGTTTCTCAATCCGCTCGGCGTCGACCTAGACACGTTTCCCCCTCGCCCCGTCCGGCAGGGCCGACGCGTCTTCTCTTCGTCGGCGCATGGTCAAGACGAAAAGGAGCCGATCTGCTGACCGGCGCAATGGCCGCACGACCGGATTGGCATCTCACCCATGCCGGCATGGTCACCGACATGCCGTTCCCCGACCTTCCCAATGCGAAGAGCATCGGTCATCGCAATCATCAGCAGCTCGCGCAACTGATGAAGGAGCATCATCTCCTCGTCCTGCCGTCCCGGGAGGACGGCTTTGGAATGGTCATGCTCGAAGGCCTCGCGGCCGGCCTGCCGGTCGTGGCGAGCGACATGACCGGTGGACCGGATATCCGTGCGATGATTTCCGACAAGAGTGCGGTGGAGATCCACGCCGCAAACGACGGGGAGGCTCTACTGGCGGCGCTGGACAGAGCCGTCGCCTGGGAGGCATCCAGCGATCCGTCACGGCAGCGCATGAATGCGGACGACAGGACCCGCTTCAGCTGGAATGCCTATGGCGACCGCTATGTCGAGTTTCTAAAGTCGGCCCGAAATCAAAATGCTGCAACGGCTATGAGCGGGAGGCTTGCACGATGAAGGCGGCCTCCTATCCGAGGATCATCATATTCGCCGTGTATTTCGGCCGGTTGCCGGACTATTTCGCGCTATGGCTGAAGTCCTGCAGCTTCAACCCCGAGATCGAGTGGCGACTGGTCACCGATGCGGATATATCCGCCTACACGCTGCCGGCAAATGTGAGCTATCGCCATACGAGCCTTGCCGAGATGACGGCCCAGATCGGTGCGACCGCGAATGTCGAACTCACTGTGCAGTCCCCCTACAAGGTCTGTGACCTCAGGCCGCTGTTCTGGACGTTGATCGAGCCTGATGATGGTTGCGATTTCTGGGGCCATTGCGATCTGGACATGATTTTCGGCGATCTGTCCGAGTTCCTGCCGGTGTCCTTGCTGGGAAGCTACGACAAGATCTTTTCCGTCGGGCACCTGACACTCTATCGAAACAGCCCGGAGGCGAACCACTTCTTCGAGAAGCCGCACCCCGATCTCGACTTTCGCGAGATCCTCGCCGACCCGGCGCATCGCGGCTTCGACGAGCATATCGGCGTAAACCGTATCTGGCTTCGACATGAGGGCCGTTTCTACACCAATGAAGCGATCGTCGCCGATATCGATCCGCATATCATGCGGTTCGAGCGGTCGAGCAATTACTTCCACTTCCGCAACGACCGGCATCAGGCGTTCCTCTTCGACCGCGGCAAGGTCAAACGCCTTTACTGGGCCGGCGGAGCGCTGAGGTCCGAGGACTTCATCTATGTCCATTTCCAGAAGCGCAAATTCGCGTTGACGTCACTGCCGGACGATTGCGATCGCTTCTACATCACCCCTAACGGCTTCATCGCGGCTACAGATGAAGCGCCGGGCAGAGCCGAACTCGACCGCCTGAACGGCAAACCGCGCCTGGAGAAGAACGAAATCAGACAGCGGCTTCGACGGTGGAAACGCCGCGCCCTCGGTCTTCGAAAGGATAAGGCAGCGTGATCGGCGACATTGAATTTCTACTCCCCTTGTTATGGTCATGACGGCAAAGCAGTCGGCGCCGTCGCGCCTAGCCTCGAGCAACGATGAAATGACTTCAGTACCCAAGATCAGCGTGCTTATGGCCGTGCATGACGGTCAGAAGTACCTCAAGGAAGCCATAGACAGCATTCTGTCGCAAAGCTTCGCCGATTTCGAGCTTATCATCATCGATGACGAGAGCGAGGATGCCACGCCGGATATCATACGCAGCTATGACGATCCGAGGATCATCTATCTTCGGATCACCCATGGGGGCCTGGTGACCGCACTCAACCACGGCTTTGCGCATGCCAGAGGCGAATACATCGCCCGTATGGATGCCGACGACCGTGCAATCGCCAGTCGGTTCGAGCTGCAGGTCGCTCATCTGGACGCACATCCAGATATCGACGTCCTCTGCAGCGATATCTACACGATTGACGCCACCGGTGCCCGAAGTGGAGAGCAGGTCCAGCACGGCATGGACAATGACATGTTGCGGGACGGGCTGCTCGGCAGGCGACCTATGAAGCCGATCATCCATCCCTCCGTCATGATGCGCCGGAGAGTGCTTGAGGAGTTGGGCGGATACCGGCATTTTAACTATGCTGAGGACCATGACCTTTGGATGCGTGCCGTCGATCGCTTTTCTTTCGCACGGCTTGAGCAATTCCTGCTGGAATACCGTGTCTATGGCGGTGGCATTTCGAGGACGAAGGGGAAAGTCAGGCCGTTGCTGCGGCGATGAGCGCCACCTGCTATCTGATCGGGAAACAGGCCGGCATCGATGTCTTCGGCCAACGTCCGGAGGATTTTCACCGGCTGAGCGACGAGATGCGTGAAAAGCTAAGGAGCGAAGTGCTTCCGGCCAAGCTTGCGTTCAGAAACGCGCGGCTTGAAATGCTGAACGGCACAAGGATCAAAGGCATGTTCATGCTGGCGCTGGTTCTGCTCCGACATGGCCGAAAGGCTTTGCCGAAGCATAGTGACCGCTTGACCGCATCCCTGATCACTGAATTTGCGCGGCGTTATAGCGATGGCATCGTAAAGGCCTAGGACCACGACAGGCCCGCCTCAGCTGCCGGTCAGCTGCCGCACGAACAATGGGCACGGTCCGTCCAGCGCGATCGCCAGCGGAGACGTGAACTCGATTGTTCCGTCCTGGTCATCGTGGCTTGCTACCCGACCGATCGGCAGCGGCACCTCCCCTTTCGCCCCTGATAGGCCCGGAAGAATATCACCCTCGCGCAGAAAGACCGCGGCGACCGGCTCGGAAGAAAAGGTCGGATCCCGAAGAGCAAGCCGCGTTGCACGGGGGTGGCTGAGAGCCCTGGCGAGCCGAGCGGCGGGATAGAAGCGCCGCGTTGTCTCAACCGTCAAGATTCCACGATCGTGTTCGAGCCTTGCCGACGTCTCATAGTTCTGGCCGTAATCGAAGGTTCTCAATCCGGTCAGCGCCTGCAACAGCAGTGCCAATCGTCCGGAATCTGGGATGGAGGCTCGGGCGATGATGTATACGTGGCCAGTCTCTTCATCACGAAGCAGATCACCGGCACCAATATTTTCGAACGCCTCACGCTCGCCAGAACTTCCGGCGGAGATATCGAACTCGACCTCAATCTGGCGGCCTTGAGGCCGCTGGCTGACAATCGGCGTCAAGGACCGCTTGATCCTTGTCTTCATCGGCGATGGAACGTGAGCCCAGTTTGCACCGTCATGCAGGGTGGTGGCCCACCACGGAATGACCGCCGGCCTTGGTCCCGGCTGTCCCTCAAAGGCGATTGGAAAGCAGTCGGATGCCAGAAGTGGGCCCATGCCATCTCCCTGCACGCCATCGAAATCGACCAACTGCGCCGGGAAGATCGACAGATAACTCGCTTTCGGCGCGTGGACGCCGCAGGTGTAGGCTGCCGCCGCCCTGCCCGCCTCCGTATCCAAAGCAAGCGCTCCCCGGCCACCGGTTGGACCATGGCGAAGTTGCGGATATCGATTGCGCAATCGAAGGAGAAAAACCGAAACCGCCCATGAAGGTGCAGTTGCAGATGACCGCCAAGCCATCTCGCCCTTCGAGCAACGATACCGGCGAGAACTCCCGATGCTTGACCGAAAACTGGATCTTGCACTGCTCGAAAGTCACGGTTTTCGGTGCCGAGTTTTCGACGCCGTTGAAACGGCCAAGCGAATAGACGCTCTCGCCATAACAGTCGATAAAGGTCGGGCTGCCGCCACCCTGCGGCAGATGCCCGGCAACGTCGATATCCATGATGCGGACATTGTTGTCGAAGGACGAGCCGGCAATGTGGCCCATGAAACTGCCGCGGCCGTTGCCGTAGTTGACGCTGTCGAGGCTCGTATAATTGAAGTGAAGACGGCAGTTGATGATGTTGTTACAGCGCGCATCCGCATTGCCCAGCGCGATCCCGGTCAGATTGAACGAGATATCGCAATCACGAACGTTGAGGAAATCACCGTTAGAGGCGACAGGAACCTTGCCCGGCTGCACCATGAGACCAACGCAAAAACCGCCAATCTGGCAATCCTCCACAAAGGTGTAGGAGGAGAAATTTCGACCGTACTGATCCTGTTCCGGTACGAAGTCAGGTATGCGCGGCTGCGGATAGGCCTCATCCGGTCGCTCACCCGAGTAAGCATCAATGCAAATGCCGGCATAAGGCGCTGTCCTGCTGTCGGCGCTGTCCGGCATGTCCGGCACCATCCAGCCGCGTTTGTCCGTTCGGTCCGGTAGCGTCTCATAGACCGCGTACAGATGATCGTAGTTGCGGCCCCTCAGACCGATCGAGCGGAAATGCGCCCGCCGACCGCCCTGGAGATTGATACAGGGCCGGTCGAAGAAATCGGGCTGGATCAGCGAATTGACGACCTCCCGGCCGTTCGGATGGGGGAATGCCTCCCCTTCAAGGACGGCCGTGATGTAGCTGTAGCCGTAGCCGACCTGCAAACTATCCGTCGTGCGATAGATGCCACCGGGAAAATAGACCGTGCGCGGCACCGCATCGCCATAAACAGCGCAATCGATCGCGGCCTGGATGGCAGCAGTGTCGTCCGCCGCGCCGTCGCCCAACGCTCCGAACTGACGGACATCGAGATGGTGTGCTGGAGCTAGACGCCAGATGCCGCCGTCATGGGCGCGCAAGCGCGGCAAGAATGAGTGCACGTCTTCTGCGCGTTCGTACCATCCACCACCGATCCCGGGGCGTGTAAGCCCGGAAAGCCAGATGCGGGTGACGTCAGAGTTTACCGAGGAAGAGGCAAGATCTGCGGAATCGCGAAATGAAAGAATAGTCCGCCCCGGTAGATCCTGTGCCTGGGCCACGCCCGGCAGAACTGCAGCTCCAATGGCAGCACCCGTCAGCAGGCTTCGGCGGGATTGCCGCCTTGCCTCATCGCTCTCCATTCGCATAGCTCACATTGCCTGGAAGCGTAGCGGTGTCACCAGTTCCAAAAGCTCTCAGCCGTCGGCCGGATCTGTTTACCTTTCGTGGCATCAACCATCGCCAAGCCAGGGAAATCAGATAGAAAAATACAATGAAGGGGAAGATGCCCAGGAATGCCGCGAGCGCCTCGAAGAAGCTCGGCGGAACCTTGGCTACAGCCAGAGCAACAAAGAGAAGCGCATAAAAGAAACGACCGGCGGTACCGCCTGCGCCCAGCCAACGTGCAAGAAATGCGAAGAACATACCCGTGGCCAAGCCATTGACGCCGATCCACAGCCAGCCGCCCTCGCGGTAGGCATAGACACCACCAAAGGCGGTGAGGCTGCCAGTACCGCCATTCAGCACCTTCCAAGCCCAGTTGGATAGCTCGCCACCGAAGGTACCATCAACGCTAAGAAGGTAAGGCTTCTCTGGAATGAGTATCTTAGGGATCGGAATGAGGAATACGGAGGCGTAATATATCGGGCCTGGAACAGGCGTTATGTCGATGTAACGCTTCATGGCAATCGTGACGTAAATCAGGTCTGACCTGTCGACGATTGATTTGAAACTCGATTCGAGGAAGCCCCTTGATACTTGAACCCGTCGATGGAGCTTTGACCCGAGCCCTGTCTGTCATAGCGGGTTTCGCGGATGTAGACTGCAACCGGACTGACGATGAGAAGTATCAGCACGCCTGCGCCCAGCAAGCGGATCGCCCGCCTGCGCTGGCCACTGGCGTAGAGGCTGGCGAGCAGGATGAAAATCGGTGAGATAATGATCAGTCGCTGGCCGAGCGTCAGCGTCAGGCCAACGCAGGCGAGGAACATGCCGCCGATCACCAGTAGGCCGAAGCGGTCGGCAACCTTCCAGGACGCAGCGAGCGATACCGCGAGATAGGCAAGGCTCATATTTCCGAACGCCGCGATAATGGCAAAGAACGGACCCCGGTCATGAAAATAGGCTTCGAAGTCGTCCGCCGAATAGCTCGTAAGGCGTTGCGTCGAGAAATAGACGACATAGACGGCAAATGCGATGGCAGACAGCGGGATCCGGTAATTGTGCATTACCCCATCCACCAGGGCCAATTTCAAAGGGTTCTTGGCGGTGAATATCCGGCGGCCGACAGCGGCGCCAAGGATGAGGAAGACCAGGAAAAGCCAATGGATGAGCAGTGCGCTGAATACGGTCTCCTCGCGGTAATAGTCCAGCGACGAGAGCGACTTGAAGAAGACCGGCAGCGGGTAGTAACCGATCGAGAACGCGCCGATCACGCCAAGGTGGCAGTCAAGGACGCTCTTGCCCACGAACATGCGCGCAACGAGAACGCCGCATGTCACGAGATAAAAAAGGGCAAGTATCTGGTCCATCAATTCAGTCCAAACTCGCTATGCGGTCGCCCGGTGTTTGTCGGCTGGCCTGATCGGTCAGGCATGGCATGCGGGCGCCACCGCCGACACGATTTCCTTCAGCCCGGCCTCTCGTGACAGGCGTCCCAGAGCTTCCTCGCGCGAGCCGGAAGGCAATTCTCCTTGCTTCGCGCAGTGAAGGATTGCCTCGGCCATCGCTCCTGCATCGCCTGGCTCGACGACGAGACCTATATTGTCGACGAACTCGGCCAGCTCCGTTCCCTTCTCCGCCGTCACGAGCACCTGCTTTCCGGATGCGAGCATACCGCCCAGCTTGGAGGGAAGAACGAGATCGGCTGCCCCCTTGTCCTGTGGCAGAGCGTGAAGGTCGGCCATATTGAGGAATTCGTTCAGCCGCGAATACGGCTGGAAAGGAAGAAAGCGCACGTTCTCCAGCTGGGCGTATTTCGCCTGGAGATCGTTCTTGACCGGCCCCTCGCCCGCGACCACGAACTTGATACCGCGCTCGTCGCGCAGCTTCTCGGCCGCATCGAGGAGCACACCCAGCCCCTGCTTCGCCCCGATATTGCCCGAATAGAGCACGACGAAATCCTCGCCGGAAAAACCAAGCTCGGCGCGATAAGGGCTCACACCTTCCAGCGGGAAGATATGCGACAGATCCACCCAGTTGCGGATGACGGACACCCGATCTTGCCCAACGCCTTTTTCGACCAGCTTTTCGGCCATGCGGTTGGATATGGTGACCACGTGATCAAAGCGCTTCAGGGTGAATTTCTCGAATGCGAAGCCAAGCTTTTTAGCCAGGGCTTAGATCCCAGGTGACCGACGGCAAAAGCTGCGTCGACCTCCAGGTCCTGCACGTGCAGAAGCGTCCTGGCGCCCACCAGTTTGGCAGCCAGTTGGGCCACCGGCGACGCAAACAAGGTGGGCTCCACGCAAAATACCGTATCCGGGCGGCGACGCAGGATCTGCCAGAAGACAACCGGTGCCGAGGTCAGCGCGAAGGAAAGAGGCGCGATCAGGCGCCATATGCCTCCCATCTTCTTTCGCAGGATGAGCGGAGTGCGAAGCACCCGCACGCCCTTCTCGATCGCCGTCGAATAGCTGTTGCGATAACCCGGCTGCACGGACCATCCCGGATAATGCGGAGGCGTGGAGACGACGGTAACCACCATCCCCTCGCTTGCCAGGTGTTCCGCGATTTCGCCGGTATATTTGCCGACCCCCGCCACCTCCGGCGCGTAGTTCATGCCGTAGACGATCACGCCCCCACTTGTGGGCGCCGACACTGTATTGAGCACTTTCGACATATCTGCGTTTGGCATGTCCATTGTTGCGTCTGTCATGCAGCGTCTCCCTGCTTGCGCTCGAGATACTGGCCATTGAGGAAGGCCGCATAGGCGCCGCGAATACCATCTTCGAGGCCGATGCGCGGCCGCCATCCGAGAGCCCGGAGCTTCTGCGCACTCATCAGCTTGCGTGGTGTACCGTCGGGCTTGCTCAGGTCATGGACAATGGTGCCTTCATAGCCGACCACGGCGCAGACGAGCTGCGTCAGTTCGAGGATCGTGACATCTTCGCCGGAGCCGACATTGACATGGGTTTCACCGGAGTAGTTTTTCATCAAATGCACGCAGGCATCCGCGCAGTCGTCGACATGGAGGAATTCACGACGCGGCGTTCCGGTGCCCCAGATGGTAATTTCTGGCGCATGACTGGTCTTCGCCTCATGAGCCTTCCTGATCAGCGCCGGCATCACGTGGCTGGATTTCAGGTCGAAATTGTCCCCGGGCCCGTAGAGATTGGTCGGCATGGCCGAGATGAAGTCGCGCCCATGCTGCCTGCGATAGGCTTGGCAGAGCTTGATGCCGGCAATCTTCGCAATCGCGTACCATTCGTTGGTCGGCTCGAGCGCGCCGGTCAGCAATGACTCCTCGACGATCGGCTGATCGGCAAATTTCGGATAGATGCAGGAGGAACCGAGAAACATCAGTTTCTCGACGCCTACCTTATGGGCGGCATGGATGATGTTGGCCTCAAGGATGAGGTTTTCGTAAAGAAAGTCCGCCGGATAAGTATCGTTGGCGAGAATCCCGCCGACCTTCGCCGCTGCCAGAAAGACGGCGTCGGGCCTGTTCTTCTCAAACCAAGTCTCAACCTGATCCTGACGGGACAGATCGGCATCTTCCCGGCTCGCGGTCAGAACCACACAACCTTCCGTGGCGAGACGGCGAACGATTGCCGATCCGACCATGCCGCGGTGCCCCGCGACATAGACTTTCTTGCCCGTGAGGCCGTAAGGCGCGTCAGGCATGAGCCAAGCCCTTGTTGGCGCCGGATATCGGCACGTTGCGTGCCATGACCTTCAGGTCCTCGCGCACCATTTCGGCCACGAGCTGATCCAGGTTCGTCTCGTGCTTCCAGCCAAGCTTTTCGTGAGCCTTTGCCGGATTGCCGATCAGCAGATCCACTTCCGTCGGACGGAAGTAACGTGGATCGATCTCGATCACGCATTGCCCGGAGGTCATGTCGTAACCCTTCTCGTCCACGCCCTCGCCGCGCCATTCAATCGGCATGCCGACCTTGGCGAAAGACTTTTCGACGAAGGAGCGGACAGTATGCGTCTCGCCTGTCGCCAATACGTAGTCGTCCGGCTCGTCCTGCTGCAGCATCAGCCACATGCCCCGAACGTACTCGCGTGCGTGCCCCCAGTCGCGCTTTGAATCCAGGTTCCCGAGATACAGGCGGTCCTGAAGGCCGAGATGAATGGCTGCGGCAGCGCGGGTAATCTTGCGCGTGACGAAGGTCTCACCGCGGATCGGGCTTTCGTGATTGAACAGAATGCCGTTGGAGGCATGCATGCCGTAGGCTTCGCGATAGTTCACGACGATCCAGTAGGCATAGAGCTTGGCAGCGGCATAGGGCGAGCGAGGATAAAATGGCGTCGTTTCGCTCTGCGGAACTTCCTGAACCTTGCCGTAAAGTTCCGACGTCGAAGCCTGATAGAAGCGGGTCTTCTTCGTCAGCCCCAGCAGGCGGATAGCCTCCAGGAGGCGCAGCGTCCCGGTGCCGTCTGCGTTGGAAGTATATTCCGGCGTCTCGAAGGATACCTGAACGTGACTCTGTGCTGCGAGATTATAGATTTCATCCGGCTGCGTTTCCTGAACCACGCGGATCAGATTGGTGGAATCCGTCATGTCACCGAAATGGAGCCTGAAACGGGGGCTCTCTACATGAGGATCTTCGTAGAGATGCTCGATACGGTTGGTATTGAAGCTAGAAGAGCGGCGCTTGATGCCGTGGACGACATAGCCTTTTTCTAGCAAAAGCTCGGCAAGATAGGCTCCATCCTGCCCCGTTACGCCGGTGATTAGAGCAACTTTCCCATTGCTCTTCGCATTCGAACTCATCATGCCCCCTATACATCGGCAAAACACAGACATCCGAAGGAATATTCACGATCACTGAATAAACAAAAATATGGATGCCTTTAAATCATTATTCTAAACTATGCTGCGGAGCAACATTTTGGCAAATAATTAGTTAATCCGGCATTTTACGCTGTCTATCGGCAAATTTTCATTGCCGACAAGAAAGTATTTACGTCACAACAGCAGATCGGACCGGTACGCATTCAAGCCGTACATCATGATGTCCTGATGAACCTGATATGGATCAAAACAGAACCTGGAATAAATGTTAAGCCACCATCTCGGACTGCGCTGCACCGCCGGCCAACACCATTGCGGTACGCTCATCAGCGCCCGTGATCCAACCTCAGAAAATCAAACGTTACTTTATAATAATAATACGAAACATACACGACGCTTAAGGCGATCCCTCCATACCAAGAAGAATGGGATCAGATGGCGGAGCAGCAATTACAGCTCTTTCAAAGCATCAATTCGACGTCCGGGCAAGCGCCCTGTGACCTGAAATCTCCATGGTCATTATATTTAACCATTTGTTAATTTCACTGCTGACAAGCCGAAAAGTCTCGTTTAATACGTTTTGATAGTAATCAATGTTCTTGTTTTCCAGTATAAGTGGGATGGTTCCATTGAGTGTGCTGGGCTTAAATGAAAATACAGCGTATTCATCTTTTACGGATGGGCCGAAAATTACTCCTGCATCAGTCGGCAATGAATTAGTCTACACTAAAAAATATAATTCTTTTTCACGGCTCGCTCAGTTGATTGCCAAGCGCGTTATGGACGTCGGCGTATCAACCATTGCGCTGATAGTTCTTCTGCCTCTCCTGCTGGCGATTGCGGCGATGATACGTTTGGAAAGCCGGGGGCCGGTGCTTTTCACGCAGTTGCGCTGGGGCAAGGACGGCAAGAAGATACGGGTCTTCAAGTTCCGCTCGATGTATGTCGACAGGTGTGACGTTTCCGGCGTTACGCAAACGGTGCGCAACGATCCGAGAGTCACGCGGGTCGGCCGGGCCATCCGTCGGTCGAACATTGACGAATTGCCCCAGCTGTTAAACGTTCTCAGAGGCGACATGTCGCTGGTCGGGCCACGTTGTCACGCAGTCGGCATGTTGGCAGCCAGCGTGCCGTACGAGGAACTGGTCCCCGAATATCATCAACGGCATGCAATGCGGCCAGGCATGACGGGGCTTGCACAGATGAGGGGGTTGCGAGGGCCGACGGACAAGGCGTCCAAAGCGCGCGCGCGCATCGCCTGCGATCTGCACTATGTGGGCAACTTCTCCCTTTGGCTCGATTTCACGATCATCATCGGCACGGTCTATTCCGAGCTGCGTGGAGGCAAAGGATTTTGATCGACCAGCCGTGACCGCATGGCAACGAGAGCAATGTCTGTACTCGCCATTGTAAATCGCCGTGTCATGAAAGATGGTTATCCACTTTTTGGTCGCCCCTACCCTCCTTAAGATGTCAAAGCCGAGCGGAAGCGACTGTCGCAAGGCGCCGACATTCGCCTTATTGTAGAATGCAATCTCAGCCTGAACCTTCGGCTTCGGGGCATATCCCAAGTGAATAACAGGCAGAAAACGACGGATATGCGATGAAGTTCGGCACAAGTGGCCTGAGGGGCCTGGTTACGGATCTGGAGGGCGAAGCGTCCGCGCTTTATGCACAGGCTTTCGCACAGCACCTGATGCAGATGGGCCACGCCGCCAGCGGCGACACAATTCTGGTCGGGCGGGATTTCCGTCCATCCAGCCCTTCGATTTCGGCAACCTGCATCGGCGCGCTCTTACGGGCCGGCCTTGTTCCGGTCGATTGCGGTACGGTGCCGACACCGGCTCTCGCGCTTTACGGCTTTCGGACAGGTGCCGCCTCGCTGATGATCACCGGATCGCACATTCCGGCCGACCGCAACGGGATAAAATTCTATCGGGCCGATGGTGAGATAGACAAGAACGACGAGCTTCGAATTGCTGCCATTGCCTCGGAACTGGCGAGCAAACGGATCGACGACACTCCCGCCGAAGCCGCAAATGCGCAACAGGCCGTAACCGAACTTTTCATGTCCCGCGTGACATCGATCCTTCCGCCAGATGCTCTGAAAGGTCTGAAGATCGGTGTCTACGAGCATTCGACGGTGGCCCGCGAACTGCTGTCACGAGCGATTGAAGGCTACGGCGCAGACATCGTCAAGCTCGGTTTCTCCGACCAGTTCATCCCTGTCGACACAGAGGCCGTGTCGCAGGAGACCGTCGCTCAGCTGAGGATATGGGCTCGAGATCATGAACTCGATGCCATCGTTTCCGCCGATGGCGACGGAGATCGTCCACTGTTGGCTGACGAGGCAGGAGCTCCTTTGCGTGGCGATCTTCTTGGGCTGCTCACGGCCCGCTTCCTCGGTGCCAGAGTGGTCGTGACCCCAGTGACATCCAATTCGGGACTGGAAAAGAGCGGTTCTTTCGATGTCATAAGAACACGAGTCGGCTCACCCTTTGTCATCGCCGGAATGCTTGAGGCCCTTTCTCAGGGCCGGTCAAAGGTGATCGGATTTGAGGCGAACGGAGGCCTCCTCACCGGATCGCCCTTCGGAACCGCAGCCGGCGAACTCGCCCCTCTTCCGACCCGCGACAGTTTTATGCCCATCCTGGCGGCCCTCTGGACGGCAGCAAGGGATAACAAGCCACTCTCGGCGCTTTCCTCGGACTTCAATCTTGCCTGCGCGATGGCCGACCGGCTGGAGAATTTCCCGGTTGAAACGGGAATTGCGTTGATGAACCATCTCAGGAACGAGCGAGGCAATCTCGAGACGTTCGTGAGGCCGCTTGGCAAAATCCAGGACACCAGCGACATAGATGGTTTGCGTATCACATTCGACGATGGCCGCGTCGTTCACCTTCGCCCATCAGGCAATGCGCCGGAAATGCGCTGCTATGTTGAGGCAGAGACTGACGAGGCAGCGGCGCAACTTCTACACGACAGCCTGGACCTTATCCGCGAGTTGGCGGACAGCGTAACGAAGAAGCCCGACCAACGCGTGCGGGCCGGAGACATTTCATGACTGACAAGATCGTTCCGGTCATCATGGCCGGCGGCAAGGGCACACGCCTCTGGCCTCTTTCTCGCGCTGGTGCGCCGAAACAGTTTATCCAGTTCACGGGCGACCGGACGCTTTTCCAGGCAACGCTCGACCGCGTCTCGGACCAGAGCCTCTATGAGGCGCCGATCGTCATCACCAACGAGGACTTTCGCTTCCTCGCGGCAGAACAGGCGAGAGAGCTCGGCATTCCGCTTGCCGGCGTGCTTCTTGAGCCCGTTGCCCGCAATACGGCCCCGGCGATCGCCGCTGCTGCGGCCTATGCAATAAAACTGTTCGGTGACAGGGCAATCCTTCAGGTTTTGGCCTCGGATCATGAGATCGTGGCCGACGAGAACTATGCCGAGGCGATCCAGATTGCCTTGAAGACTGCACGTGCCGGGAAACTCGTGACATTCGGAATAACACCGATCGAGCCCGCGACCGGCTATGGCTATATCGAGGCCGGCGAGCCACTGGCGGACGGTGCCCGCAGCGTGAAGCGCTTTGCGGAAAAGCCGAACCGAGAGACAGCTCAGGCGATGCTCGATGCCGGCGGTTTCTTCTGGAACTCCGGCATATTCATGTTCTCGGCCCGCAAAATTCTCGGCGAGATTCGCGAGCATGCCCCGGCGGTCTCAGACGCTGCCAGCGATGCAGTGGCGAGTGCAAGCCGCGATCTGGACTTCATGCGGCTCGACGCCGCCGCATTCAGCAAGGCTCCGGATATCTCAATCGACTATGCGGTCATGGAGAAGACAGCGAACGCTGCTGTTGTCCCCTCTTCCTTCACCTGGTCCGACATGGGAAGCTGGGATGCCGTCTGGAAGCTAGGAGAGAGATGATGACGGCAATGTCACGCTCGGCAATGCCACGGTGGTGAACACCCGCGGCTCCCTGGTCATGTCCAGAACCAGCCATCTTGCCGTGCAGGGTCTTGAAGGCGTCGCGGTCATCGCCAGCGAAGACGCCGTCTATGTCGGCAAACTCGATGAAAGCCAGAATGTCGGCTCTCTCGTCAAACATCTCGCCTCGTATAAGGCGACCGAGGCGCTGACGCAAACCCACCCGACCTCCTATCGCCCCTGGGGTGGATATACGTCCATACTCAATGGCGATCGGTTCCAGGTGAAGCGGCTTTTCGTCACACCCGGCAAGAAGCTCTCGCTACAAAAGCATCACCACCGTTCGGAACACTGGATCTGCGTCAAGGGGACAGCCGAAGTGACGATCGGCGACGAGATCAAGGTTGTCCGGGAGAACGAGTCCGTCTACATCCCGCAGGGAGAAATTCACCGGCTTGCAAATCCCGGCAAGATCATGCTGGAAATGATCGAGGTGCAGACGGGCTCCTATCTGGGCGAAGACGACATCATCCGTATCGTGGATGAATTCGGCCGGGGATGAGTTCGAGGTTCGCTTGCGAGAGCGGCCTATAGGCATCAGCCGCAGATCCGATCGAGAAAGAGTTTAAGATGCGTATTGTGATGGTTGGTTCGGGTTACGTCGGGCTTGTGTCCGGAGCCTGCTTTGCAGATTTCGGCCATGACGTCGTGTGCGTCGACAAGGCCGAAGAAAAGATTACAGCCCTCAAAGAGGGCCGTATCCCAATCTTCGAGCCCGGCCTCGACGAACTGGTAGCGCGCAACGCCAAGGCCGGTCGCCTGTCCTTCACCACCGAGCTTGCACCGGCGGTCGCCGATGCGGATGTCGTCTTCATTGCCGTCGGTACGCCGTCGCGCCGCGGTGACGGCCATGCCGATCTCGGCTATGTCCATGGCGCCGCCCGCGAGATTGCTCAGGCGATCAAGGGCTTCACCGTCGTCGTCACCAAATCCACCGTTCCGGTCGGTACCGGCGACGAAGTTGAGCGGATCATCCGCGAAACCAACCCGAAGGCCGATTTCGCCGTCGTTTCGAACCCGGAATTCCTGCGCGAGGGTGCCGCGATCGAGGACTTCAAGCGACCGGACCGCATCGTCGTCGGCCTGTCCGACGAGCGTGCCCGCGAGGTGATGACCGAGGTCTATCGGCCACTTTATCTCAACCAGGCGCCGCTCCTGTTCACCAGCCGTCGCACCTCCGAACTGATCAAATATGCCGCCAACGCTTTTCTGGCGATGAAGATCACCTTCATCAACGAGATGGCGGATCTTTGCGAAAAGGTTGGCGCCGATGTGCAGGATGTATCACGCGGTATCGGCCTCGACGGTCGCATCGGCTCGAAATTCCTGCATGCGGGCCCCGGCTATGGCGGCTCCTGCTTCCCCAAAGACACGCTGGCCCTGGTCAAGACCGCCCAGGACTACGAGAGCCCCGTCCGTCTGATCGAGACGACGGTCGCGATCAACGACAACCGCAAGCGCGCCATGGGCCGCAAGGTTATTGCCGCGGCTGGTGGCGATCTGCGCGGCAAGAAGGTTGCCATCTTCGGCCTGACCTTCAAGCCGAACACCGACGACATGCGCGACAGCCCGGCGGTTGCCATCGTTCAGGCTCTGCAGGATGCCGGCGCTATTGTCTCCGGCTACGATCCGGAAGGCATGGAGAATGCGCGCCAGATGATGGATATCGAGTTTGCCGAAGGCCCTATCAGGCCGCCGAGGGCGCCGATATCGCCGTGCTGGTGACGGAGTGGAACCAGTTCCGAGCACTCGATCTCAACCGCCTGAAGTCGACCATGAAGGCGCCGGTTCTCGTCGACTTACGCAATGTCTACCGCGCCCAGGAAGTCGAGGCCCAGGGCTTCACCTATCACGGCGTTGGAATGGCAACCCAACCCTGACGGATCAGAGGTAGTGAGCTGACGACGTTGGCCGGCTTTTGCGCAGTCAGTTCGCTGAAGACCACGAGCGGCCCCGCCACGGCGTTCTCAACACCGGCCATTCGTCGTATAGACGCAAATCAGCCGCATCTCGTTTTGACGGGATGCGGCTTCCACCGGTGTCGAGCTCGGTCCATTTGCACGGCGTCCCCTGCTCTTCTTGACACCTGCGGATATGCTGTAGATCAGGAACACCAAGCCGGCCCCATATCTGAAGCCGCCCATCAGCGAAGTGCTTTGATACCAGCGCGCTCGCGTGACCTATAATCCTTCGGTCATCAAGCCGGGCAGGTTCAGCGAATGGAGGCGCGCATTAGGCACGATCTTCGCTTCTGATCGAACAAACGGATGCAGTTGGGCGGGTAGATTGCTCAGTGCGGTGACTGCATCCGTCACTGGCGCGTAAAGCAGCATCGTGCGGAGATCGCGGCGGATCAGCTCTTCCCCAAGTGCTGCCATGGGCCGCGTGACCTCGCCCCAATGGCGCAATCTTTTCCTGACTGTATCCAGGTTTGTCGGCGAATATGCCTGCGAAAGTGTCATCAGATTAATCTGCTCATCGGCGCTGCCACCGGCAAACCAGCGCGTCTGCGCCAACTGTACCCACAAGTCGCCATTCGTGGGGTTGCACGCGAGCGCATTGCGGAGGACCCGCTCCATACGGGCAAGCGCCTCAGGCCATCCGTCCCTGTTCGCCACAAACTGCAGATCCGCCTCACGCTTGGCGACAGCGACCACAGCATTCAAGATATCAGTCCTGCAGGTGTCGAGCGGCGATCCTAACGCCTTTGCATAGTGCGCTACGCCCCGATCGGATACAATCTCCTGTCTGCGAAACATGGAGTTCAACGTCAGGTAGGGATGATATTCGCGTGTCGATGCGAACTCGCTGATCGCGACTGCTCCGATCAGGACTGCGGCCAAAAAGGCGACTGCGCGCAACGCCGCCGCCGGCCGGATACCATTAGCCATTGTCCTGATAGTACGACGTGTAGCGCGAGGCATAATATTCCGACGACCCGTACTCGCGATAAAGCTTCATCTTGCTGCTATCGACTTTGTTCAGCACCACGCCAAGGCAACGGTTTACGATCTGCGGATCGGCGTCGAGCGTGTCGCTGACGACTTTGCGGGAAGCTCCACCCCACTCCACCACCATGACGAAACCGTCGACACGCGGAGATATGGCACGGGCATCGACAACTGGACCAAGTGGGGGCAAGTCGAGAACCACGTAATCGAACTCGGTTGCCGCCTGGCTCAGGAGCTTCATCATCTGCTGCGATGCCAGAAGTTCCGACGAATGAGGGACGCGGCGTTTGACGACGGCTGGAAGAAACTTCAAACCGGAATCTGAATCACTCAGCAGCAAGGATGCCGGAGACTTGTTCTCGAGCAGGACTTCGAGCAGCCCCTCGTCGGCGTGTTGGCCGAGCGCCCGCGTGGCGCCAGGGTTGCGAAGGTCTGCATCGATCAAGAGGGTCTTGGCGCTCTTCGACAATATCTGGGCGAGATTGACGGCTATGGTCGACTTGCCCTCGCCCGGCAGCGCAGACACAATACCGATAATCTTGTTCTGCTTGTTGATGCTCAGATCGGCGGCGATCTTTGCGCTGCGCAGCGTCTCGGCGAATGAGGACAGAGGATGGTCGATTGCGTAACTGGAAACCTGGTTGCGCTTGAACACCTGGCCCTTTACCGGCTGGCCGGGACTTGCCTTGTTCTTTGACGGCTCGACCAATGGGATCGAACCGAGATATTCAAGCGAGAGCACATCGCGAACCTGCTCTCCCGTGCGGAAGAAGCGGTCGCGGAACTCGCGGAATCCCGCGACGCCAACGCCAACGATACCGCCGAGCAGGATACCGGCTGCGAGCACCAGGAACTTCCTCGGTTCACTCGGCCCGGCCGGCGGCGTGGCATAGGATATGATGCGAGCCTCGGTGACAGGGAATGATTCCTGCTGGACAGCCTCCTGATAACGCTGGAGGAATGTCTGGTAGAGGTTCTTGTAGGTCTCGGCGCTGCGCTCAAGTTCGCGCAGCTGAACCTGCGTCTCGCTGGCAGCGACACTGATCGTGGTGGCGCTTGCAACGCCTTCGGTGATCTGCCTCTCACGCGACTGCGCTACCTCAAGTTCGCTTTGGTAGCTTTCCGAGATACGACGCAGTTCGTCGAACATCAGGCGATTGTATTCGCCCATTTCCTGCCGCAGACGCGCTGCCTGGATGTGGTCGGGGCCTAGGCGCTTGCTGATCTCGGATTCCCGTTTGGAGGCATCGAGATATTTTTCACGCAGCGTATTGATGACCGAGCTCTCCAGGGCATCGGTTACGATCGCATCCGTCTGTCCGCTCTGGATGATGGACTGGAGGCGGTCATACCTCGCCTGCGCGCGGGCAGTATCGGCCCTTGCTACGATGAGCGCGCTGTTCAACTCTGTGAGTTGCTGGTCGGAGACCAGTTTGTTGTCGGCGACAACGAGACCATTGGCGGCGCGGAATTTCTGGATCGCCAGATCGGATTCCAGCGAGCGTTGACGCAGTTCCTCGATCCGCTCCTGCAACCAGGTACCGGCACGGCGCGTCGCGTCATATTTGGCGTCAAGCTTATCGGTAAGATAGGCGTCAGCAACGGCGCCGGCAATCTTTGCGGCGAGATCCGGTGAGGTCGCGGTGATGTCGATCTGCAGCACATAGGAACGCCCGACCCGAGAGACCTGCATCGATGCGAGCAGTGACTGAAGCGCTGCCTGCCGCTTGGCTTCGGCAGGGTCCTGGAGGTTTTCGACCTCTCCACCGGTCAAAAGGCCGATTCCCGAATGAATAAGAGACATGCCCACGGAGAAGATGTTGCCACCACCAGCCATGAACTCGGGATTGTCCTGCAGCTTCAATTTGTCGACCGCAGCCAAGCCGATCGTTTCGGACTTCAGCAGCTCCACCTGACTGAGGACAGACGCCTCATCGTCCAGTGGGCTACCGATAGCCGAAAGCTGCTGTACGACCTGACTATTGCTACGGTCGATGAGAACACTCGTGGACGCCGTGTATTTCGGAACAGCCGTCATCACGTAGCAGAGGCCGAACACAACAGACACAGCCACACAGACAGCAACCGCACGCCATTGGCGACGGGCAATCGAGATCAAGGCATCGAGATCAATCCCTCTGATCTCTTCTTCCTGCACTTGCTCTTCCTTGCCCCGAAAAAAGACCGGCCTCTGGTTCATCCATACGATCCACTTGCTTCCACGATCCAGACGCTCAGAGAGGCATCCGCCTGTCAGCCACGGGTTACAGGGCTTGGATCGACAACAGTGGTGCCGCCATCATCGTTGTCGTCATTGTTGCTTCCGCCGCCGCCACCGCTCGCGCCGGCAACGCTACCGCTGCCGCTGGCGGTACCGCCGCCACTGGCGCCCGCACCGGCACCCGTTCCAGTGCCGGTACCCGTGCCCGTGCCTGCACCACCGGTCCCCGCGCCCGCGCCAGCACCGCCGATTGCGGAGCCCGGAGCAGAAGCAGCGGGCGCAGTCGGCGTGGCGGGAGCAACCGGCGTGGTCGCAGCCGTCTCTGTTTCCGTCTGTTGCTGAACAGCCGCTTGCTGGGCTGCCGTGCCGAGCGTCTCACTCGATGCGACGGCAGTCTGGATCGCCGCCTGAGCGTCGGTATTGCCCGCTGCCGCGAGAGCACCCGCAGCCTGGGTCGCACCCTGCGCGACTGCACTGACCTGGCCGGGGCTCATCTGCCCATTTGCCGCCAGCGTCTGCAACGTTTCCATCATTTGGTCGAGCTGGCCGGCCTGTGCGGCGGCCTGAACGAGAGCGGCAATCCGCGCCTGCAATGCCGGTCCGCCTTGCGGGAATTGGGAAAGCACCGCGTTCGGCGTGGTCATGAATGCCTGGACGTCGGTCGCAGCCTGAACAGCCGGAGCCGGCGTCTGAGCTTGAGCCGACGCCATGCCAGCGCTGAAAATCAATACTGTTGCGGCGGCCGATCCCAACAAAACAGAACGGAAAGTCATTTCGACACCCCCAAGTGAAAGAGTAAATACTTCTTTAAGAAACACCAATCATCGCAACAAAATCAACTCCCGATTTCGAACAACCAAGCGATTCTTCAATATTTCCTTCAGTAACGTTAAGAGGCGACCGCAGTCGCCTCTGCAGTGCCTTAGTTATTATTCCAAGAGTCGTGAGTATCCACGACGTCTCGTACAGAAGATGTGACCGAATTCATGATGGTCAGGAACTTCACCAGTTCGACGGCATCCGATGTCGAGACGTAAATTACGTCCTTGTTCTGCATCGGGAACTTCTGAACCGCAAAGAATGCCGCCGGATCACGAAGGTTCGCGCGGAAGATCACAGGCACTTCGTCGCCTACGAACTTGCTCGTGTCGACCCCAAGACTGCGCAGGAAGTCACGGCTGACGACACGGTAGAGCAGAACGGCACGCGGTTCAGCCTTGTCGTCGAGCAGGCCACCAGCCTTCGCCAGCGCTTCGCCAAACGACAGGTTGGAGTCATCGAAATCATAGCGACCGCTCTCGCCCGTCACGCCGAAGGCAACAAAGGTGCGACGATCGCGGTTGACGAAGATCGTGTCTCCCGGCTGCACATAGATGTTTTCATTCGGGTTTTCGCTCAGCGTGTTGTAACCGACTGTCACGCTGCGGCCACCGCGCTGAAGCGTGACCGTTACCTCATCAGCAGGTGCACTGAGGCCACCGGCTTCGGAAATGACGTCAATGACACGCTCGCCAGCAGGGCTCAACTCAACCTTGGCAGGCGACTTCACGTCGCCGAGGACCGAAGCCTCCATGGATCGATTGGTGACCGTAGAAATGACCACCTGAGGCTCAATCGCGCGGTTTGCAAGCCGCTGCGCGAGATCGATCTGGATCGCCTCGATCGGGCGGCCTGCTGCAACGACCTTGCCGGCATAAGGGATGCTCAGCGTGCCATCACGACCGATCGTCTGATTGGGCAGGGTAATGAAGTTGCCAGGGCGCGAGCCTGCGTCAGCAGGAATGAACAGACCGCCGGCCTGCGCCTCGAAGACCGAAACCTGAACAACATCGCCGACACCAAGCACGATGTTCGGCGGGCCGCCACGACCGCCGCCAAACCCACCCCGCATGCTTGCCTTTGTGGTCTGCGAAACATTCGCCAGCACTGCCTTATTGATGTCGACCAAGGCGTAGTCGATGCCAACCTTCTTGTTGGCCGATGCGACCTTGACCTTGGCTTCGTTCTCGACTCGATGCAGGTCCGGACCGGACCGCGGAAGCGTCGTACAACCTGAAAGAAAAGCTAAAGTAGCAATAAGTAATACATGCGTGGAAGAACTAGCCATTTGCCCCGCCATTATTGTCCCGCGGGTGAATCGTATAGATACACCCTTCGGCGCATACCAGCATTTTTTCCTAGAAATTCAAGTATCGCTAAAAAGTTGAGTTTTTATGTAGCAAATAGACAACATAGACGCAGCATAGGATGAACTATTCTATATTATACCTGTCTTATTAACGCTTATCTTCATAGAAATCGCCAGGAAAAGCATAAATGCCATAGCGAATCCTGGGATTTGAATTGAGAAATCGACAATAGAATGAGCTACTACTAATATGACCGAAGCCACTCCGCCCCATACAAGTGGCCTTTTGCTCTTTCTACGTTTGATGCCCCCTGCAAATATGTGCAGCGCGGCTCGAAGTGCGAACACTAGGACGACGACGGTGATCGGCACGCCGTAGGCAAGGGCCATGTCGAAATAGCCGTTGTGGGCGCGTATCCAGGCGCTGGTCATCCCGCAAGCCGGATCAGCATGGGCGGGAAAGACATATTCGAAAGATCCGGCACCAGTTCCGGTGATCCAGTTCTGCCCGATCGATTTCACGATCCCGGGATAGACGCAGAAGCGACCGTCCTCGCCGCCGAGCATGCTGGCACGAAACAGCGTGCGGCCGAAAAGGAAGACGGTCGCAAGCAAGGCTACGGCTGCGACAAGTCCCGCGGTAAGAAAACGCTTTTTCCGCCTCTCGGCCACTCCCATGGCAAGCCGGTTGCCGGCAGCGCCCTTACGAAACCAAACAAAAAGCACCGCTGACAGCCCCCGACAGCGATTATCGAGGCACCAATACCGCCCCTCGACGTGGTCAGGGCCAGCGCCAAGAGCACCACCAAAGTCATCGCTCCGAATAGCCAGCGCAAATCGATCGGATCGGCAGTCGCCTGCCTGGAAGATCGCACCCTGGAAACCTCAAGAGCCAGGCACACCAAAAGCGCAATCAATACAAGGCCGTAAAACGTCGCGGCGGTGTTGCGGTTGACGAAAGGCGCGGTGAGACTGGAGAGATAATCCAGCTTGGCGGAAAACATCAGCGTTCCGGGAAACAGCTTGAACTGGATGATGGCAAAGAGAGCCAGGGCGGATCCCGCGATGGCAAACACCCGGAGGGCAACCTCGGCCTGTCGGTCGCTGCGAAACAGGAGCAGCCCCGTCAGAAACGTCATGAATGCCAGGCTGAGAGGCAGAAGTGAGTAAAGACTATCGCCTGGAGTTAAAGATATGCTTGATGATGCCTCGATCTCCGCAGCCGACAAATAGCCCCAGGCATCGTTGGCAATAATCCCTTCCGGCAACGGCGATATCTGAACAAGC
The DNA here is from genome assembly GCF_030323265.1 of Terrirhizobium terrae. Taxonomy (GTDB): domain Bacteria; phylum Pseudomonadota; class Alphaproteobacteria; order Rhizobiales; family Rhizobiaceae; genus Neorhizobium. The sequence continues at coordinate 3,126,399 of NZ_CP104992.1, read as the reverse complement.
GTCCACACGACGAGTAGCAACCAGATTGCCAGCGCCGAGGCAAACAGCGGCACGGCCTCCTTCTGCAATTCGGCAGTTGCCGCCGCGAGCGCTAGAGACAGCGCCATAAGCGCGGCTGCGAGCGAGAGCGAGCCCGGATAGACGCCGCCGTCGGTCAGCATGACGATAACGAACGAGGCGACAAACGGAATGACCGTGGCAATTCTAATGATCATGTGGAACCGGAAAATATCGAGGCAGTATGACTCGAATGTTGTACCGAAACGGTCAGCCTGTCACGGTCAATACTGGAGAAGACCGGAGCTTATTGCTTACTTTCTGTATTAATCAGTGCTTGCCCCATCCTGGGCCAATAAAAATCAAGATCGCTAAAATTGAAGAGATCAACTTAAACGTAGAGAATGACACTGCTGCTACAACCGCACCCGAGGCCGATATCCGGCACAAAAGAACGTTTGAACGGGGCGTTGGGCAATGGGCAAGTATCTTCTGGCTGCAGTCGCAGGCATTTCGATGTCCGCCATTGCGACATCCGCCTTGGCAATAGGTCCCGCCGGCTTGGCGCGTCCCGCGCCTTCTCAGCTTAACATCACAGTGCAGAAGGCAACCCTCGCACCGCTGGCATATGTCAAGTTTTGCGTGAGCCACAAGGACGATTGCGAAAAGGGCAGCGGGGAAGCCCGCGTTGACCTGACGCCCAAGCTGCGGCGGGAATTGCGCCAAGTCAACTTCCAGATCAACCGCACCATCGAGCCGGTCAACGATGTTCCGGGTCAGGACAGCTGGGACGCGGACGTGGCCAGCGGCGATTGCGAAGACTACGTACTGACGAAGCGCAAGCGGCTGATCGAACTCGGCTGGTCGCCGAACGCCCTGCGCATTGCCGTCACCTACACGGCAGACAATACCGGCCACGCGGTTCTGGTCGTCAGCACCACGAAGGGCGATCTCGTGCTGGACAATCGACACAATGCGGTTCTCGACTGGCGAGACACGGACCTGCGCTGGGTCAAGATTCAATCCCCGGACAATCCACTCAAGTGGAACGAGATCTGATTGCGGTCTAGATTTATCGACGTATAATCCAACTGTTTCAGGCCGTTGCGGCACGAATACTTTGGATAAATTTCGATAGATTCCGGATCTTACCTGAGTTGGTCAGCTCCACTTCAACAAAGTCGCCGGCTAAACCGGCACGGACCAAGGCGAACGATGGCAGGGCGGCTTTGCCCAGGCCACGCAACGCGCTTTTTCCCATGGCGCTGGTGGTGCTCGTCCTTGTGTTCGTGCTCGGTATCGTGCTGTCTGCGAACGGCGGGCGCAACCTGGCCGCCCTGCTCAAGACGTTCAATCTCCCCCTCCCCAGTTCATGGCATCCGTCGCACCTGCACCACCGGCAATCGACCTCGCGCCTCCTGCGACAAGATACTGGCCGTGGCTGAAAGGAATTTCGCACCACCCCGCGCCTTTGATTTCCATGCTTGCACCGGAGGAGATGTGCCAGTCTCTTGCCGTCGACGGGCAAGAGGCACCGTCCTTCCTCAAATCCGGTGCGGATGGCTGGGAATGCTCCATGCTCCTTGCCACATCGAGCGACCCATCGGCGCCCTCGCTGTTTCTTCAGGTGCGAGGTGGTGAGGATGGCCAGTTCACCATCGTGCGGGTGAAATTCAATCTGGCGGATGGCCGGTTAGCGGCTGACCTGTCGCGCCGTTCGCTCGCCTTTCTGCATGCGGCAATGAGGATGCCGCCATCTGAAAACCTCGACGAGGAGCTTGCAGCCAAACTTGCGAGCCAACAGGATTTTCATTTTGTTGCAGGCTATCACGCCCTCACCTTTCGCCGCGAAGTCGACGATCCGAGCAGATATAATCTGATCGGATTCAATCGCAGGATCGCAGGCACGGAGCCCTTCGCCTCTTGGCCAATGGCCAGCACTGTCGCCGAGAGCACGCCCACGCGCGTGCCGAAAGGTCCGCGACTTTCTGCCCAATCAGGCGGAAGTCCTTGAACAATCGCGTGATAGCTAGTATCGGGGGCCTGTTTTTAACCCTCCCTTAGGAGGGAGTTTTCATTGTCTAAAAATACATTTTTCTTCTAACTGGCGACATCGATGCGTAAAATAATCGGCTGGATGAAACGGAGCCAGACAGTGCAGGCTGCCGCCCCTTCCAGACGCCGAATTGATCTCGGCGACGAGCCGGCGACCTATCCGATCTATGCGATCGGGGACGTGCATGGCTGTCTTCGCGAGCTGCAGGATGCAGAGGCCCGCATCGCCCATGATGTGCGCCGCACCGGACGGCCCGGCCTCGTCGTGATGCTCGGCGATTATGTCGATCGCGGCCCGAGTTCGTGTCAGGTGGTCGAACATCTTCTGACACCGAGCGAGCTCGGCCTGAGGCGTCTCGCGCTTTGCGGCAATCACGACGACGTCTTCAGCAAGTTCATCGAGGAGCCCGACCTTTATATGGATTGGCTGGGCCTCGGCGGAGAGCAGACGCTGATGTCCTACGGCATCGACCTGCGCCATCTCACCGTAAAGCGGAAGAGCCGCAGTGGCGACCTGAAGGAGCTTCTTGCCGAAGCCATCCCGGCCAGCCACAGGGAGTTTCTGTCCCACCTGCCGATATGCCTCAAGATCGGCAACATCGTCTTCGTTCACGCCGGTCTGCGGCCGCGATTGCCATTGGCGGATCAGCATGACGAAGACCTGATGTGGATCCGTGATCCGTTCCTGACCGAAGGTTCCGGATTGCCGATCATCGTCGTCCATGGACATACACCGCAGCCGGAGCCAAGTCTCGGCCCCGGCCGCATCGGGATCGACACCGGCGCCTATTACACGGGCAATCTTACGGTTCTGAAGATCGATGGTGAGGAGAAGGCGTTTATCTAGCGCTGGCTCTAACGACCGACACGAAGCCGGTACCACAGCTCGACAAACGGCTTGATCGCCGGGCCGAAGATGGACAGCGCCGCAATCGACAGGGTGAAATAGACCCGCGCCCTGCCCTTGGCGATCCCGTCGACGATGTCTGCTGCAATGTTTTCCGCGCGTCGCGGCTTTACCTTGCCCATCAGCATCTGCGCTTCGCGCGGGCGGCACTGGACTTCCCAGGCAAGCTGCGGCGTGTCGGTATCGGGCGGGAAGCATATCCCGACGGATATCCCGTCCGGTATCGCCTCCAACCGCAACGAGTCTACAAACCCGACGAGCGCGGCCTTCGACCCGCAATAGCCCGCATAGGCGGGAATGCCGATGAGAGCGGCGGCGGAGGACACGATCATGATGCGCCCTTCCCGGCGCTTGCGCATGCCCTGATAGACCGCCCTGACGGCGTTGACCGCACCGTGAAAATTCGTCTCCCACATGGCGCGGAAGGCTTCATCGCTCTGTTCGTAGAACCATGCAGGATCGACGATGCCTGCCGACACGACGAGAGTGTCGCACGGCCCCTGAACGGCTTCGCAAGCGGCGATCGCCGCGGAAAGAGCTACAGGGTCGGCCACGTCGGCGGCCGCCGAGAAGATTTTGGCGCCGACGGCCGCAACGCTTTCGATCCGCTCATGCGCGGATTGCAGCCTTTCGGGATTGCGGGCGACGATCGAAACAGACACGCCCTTCGCCGCGTAGATCTTTGCAACCTCAAGTCCGATGCCGCTCGATCCCCCCGTTACGACGACATGCATGGCGCCGCTCCTCACCTCAACTATTGGGCGTCTGGAGCAGCGGCGAAAGCTGCATCATCTTTTCCATGTCAAGCGAGGCGAGGCCGAAATTGCGGTCCTTCAGGGCTTTCAACCTGCGAGCGGTCGCGTCGACAGCATGGCGGATCTGCTCTTCGGTGTGATTGCAGGTGATGAAGAAGCGCAGGCGCGCCATGCCTTCAGGAACTGCAGGATGGATGATCGGCAGCGCATTGACGCCGTCTTCCAGCAATTCGTTGGAGAGCTGTACAGCGCGAAGGAATCGCCGACGAGAACCGGCACCACCGAAAAGCCGACGCTCAAGCCCGTGTCGAGACCGGCTTTCTGGGCATACTCCAGGAAGAGCGCGCCGTTGCTGTGCAGGCGCTCGGTCCGCTCAGGCTCATTGCGTAGGATCTCAAGTCCAGCCTTTGCAGCCGTTGCTAGCACGGGGGCGAGACCGACGCTGTAGACGAAGCCGCCGGCTTCCGCCTTCAGGATATCCGCCAGCGCCTGCGAACCGGCAATATAGCCGCCGCAGCTCGAGGTCGTCTTGGAGAGCGTGCCCATCCAAAGATCGACATCCTTTGGATCGAGACCGAAATGCTCGAATGTGCCCCTGCCCGTCTTGCCGAGCACACCCAGCGCATGGGCCTCGTCGACCATCAGCCAGAAACCGTAGCGGCTGCGCAGTTCGAGAAGCTTTGGCAGATCGGCGATATCGCCGTCCATCGAATAGACGCCTTCAACGATGACCAGCACGCGGCGGAAATCGGAAGACAGGGTCTTCAAAACGGTTTCAAGATTGTCGACGTCGTTGTGACGGAAAAGCCTGCGGGTGGCGCCGGACTGTTTTATGCCGGCAAGCGCGCTGTTGTGGATGAACTCGTCGTGGATGACGAGGTCCTGCGGGCCAACCAGACAGCTGATCGCTGCGACATTGGTGAGGTAACCGCTGACGAAGCAGACGGCTGCCTCGACGCCATAAACCTCGGCCAGGGCCGCTTCCAGCTCCGTGTGAACCGGACGTTCGCCTGCCACAAGGCGGCTGGCAGAGGCAGAGATGCCGTAACGGTCGATCGCTTCCTTCGCGCGGCTCATCACTAGCGGATCGGTGTTGGTGCCGAGATAGTCGTAGGAGGCGAAATTGGCGAAGAGTTCGCCACCCATGACGGTGGTCGCACCGGCTGCGGCATCATGCGAGCGATAGAAGGGGTTGCCCACTCCGATCATCTCGCCGATCTTCCGCTGCGTCTGCACGCGCTGATATTCCGGCAGCTGGTCGAACTTCAATGCCTGGCGGGCAGCAGCCTGCGGCTGGCGGTTCAACCGCGCTTCGCGATTGCGCCCGGATGCCTCGTTCGTCTGCCGCATCTGTTCGAGGAACCCCTTCTTGGCGTCTCCGCCGGAAGACGCCGTGGTTCCCCGCTTGTCTTTGTCAGTCACTGTGCGGCTGCTTTCTGCTGTGTCGAGTGGCTCTTCACCAGGCGATCCAGGACCTCGTCCTGCGGACCAGATTCGTCCTCGTCGTTGCGCTTCGAGACCCTCTCGCGCAGACGGGTGACGACATCGCTGACGGTCGTGTCTTCACCGACGCCGCTCAGAGGAATATCAAACCCGGTCTTCTGCTGGAAGCTCATGCCGAGTTCCATCGCCATCAGACTGTCGAGGCCGACATCCTTGAGGATCTTTTCCGGCGTGATGCTGTCTTCGGTCACACGCAGGATCGTGGCGATTTCGGCGGCAACGACCTGATGCAGCAGCACCTGGGCTTCGTCGATCGACTTGCCGCGGATGAGCTCTTCCAGATCGATCCGGTCGCCGTCTGCCGCAGCCTGCTGGCTGCCGGCCGCGCGCATGGCCGTCTCGAACAGGGAGGACGTCGCGATCGGCAGCATGCGGACAGCGCTCCAGTCGACTTCGGCGATCATGACCGCCGCAGCATCGATGGAGCCGGTGTCGGCCGCCATGTAGTTCTCGACCTGCTCCAGCGCATCGCGCGCCTTGAGCGCCGTCTTGCCGATACGCTTCGACAGAAGCTCGTTGACTTCGGCATTGCGCGCCAGGAAGCCAGTATCGGCAATCGCACCGAAACCGACGGCAAGCGCCGAGAGACCGGCTGCGCGGCGGGCGCGGGCAAGGCCTTCGAGATAGCCGTTGGCGATGACGTAATTCGCCTGGCCAGGGTTTCCGAGCATCGTCGTGGCCGAAGAGAAGAGCAGGAAGAGCTCGAGATCATCGCCACGGGTCAGCTTGTCGAGCAATTCAGCACCGCGAACCTTCACGTCGACGACCGGACGGTTGCGCTCGTCGGTGAGGTTGGTCAGCAGCGCGTCGTCCAGCACCATGGCGGCGTGGATGACACCCTTGATGGGAGCAGCACCGCGCAGCTCGGTCAGAAGCCCCGAGAGCGACTGATCGTTGGTGATATCGCAGGCGTGCAATGTAGCGGCCACACCGAGGCGCGCCCACTTTTCGAGAGCCCGGATCGTCGCCTCGTCGGCAATGCCGCGACGCGAGCAGAGCGCGATCCGTCGTGCGCCCCTAGCAACCAGCCAGTCGGCGGCTACAAGGCCGAAGCCGCCGATACCACCGGCAACGAGGAAGGTGCCCTCGCCGTCGAAGCGAACAGCGCGGTCGGTCGCCACGACGACGCGATCCTTGCCGCGCACCGGCGGCTCGATGACGATCTTGCCGATCTGGCCGGCATTCTGCATCAGGCGGAAGGCGCTGCCGATCTCGTCGAAGCCGAAGGCGCGATAAGGCAGAGGCGAAAGCTCGCCGTTCTGGAACAGCTCGCCGATCTGCGTGAAGATCTTCTTCGTCACCGCCGGCAGGTTGACCAGCAACTGGTCGGCGTCGATGCCGAAATAGCTGATGTTGCGGCGGAACGGACGCAGTCCGATCTTGCGGTCGGAATAGTAGTCGCGCTTGCCGAGTTCGAGGAAGCGACCGAAGGGTTTCACAAGTTCGAGGCTTCGCTCCATCGCTTCGGAGAAGAGCGAGTTGAGAACCAGATCGACGCCCTCGCCGTTCGTCACCGCGCGAACGCGGGAGACGAAATCGAGCGAGCGGGAATCGAAGATGTGGTCGGCGCCAACCGTTTCGAGGAAGCGGCGCTTCTCGATGGTGCCAGCCGTCGCGATAACGGTCGCGCCCTTCAGCTTGGCGATCTGCAGCGCGGCAAGGCCAACGCCGCCGGCAGCACCGTGAATGAGGATCGTCTCGCCCGGCTCGATATGGCCGAGTTGGACCATGGCATAATAGGCCGTGAGGAAGGCAACCGGCACGGTTGCCGCCGCGGCGAAATCCAGCCTGTCGGGGAATTTCGTTACACCGTCACGGCGAACGCGGACATGGGTCGAGAACGCGGCCGGGCCGATGCCCATGACCCGGTCACCCGGGACGAGATCGATCACGGCCGAACCGACGCGCTCGACACGGCCGGACATTTCCATGCCGATCGTGGCGCCTGCAAAACCGTCTTCCAGCGCTTCTTCCGGCAGGAGGCCCATGGACCACATAACGTCGCGGAAGTTGAGGCCCGCAGCCTCGACCGCGATAATGACCTCGTCGTCTGCAGGCTCGGCCGGGTCACAGGTTTCCCAGATGATGCTGTCGACGCGACCACTCACCAGCTGACGGATGGTAGCGGCTTCGAAATTGGTCGTCGTCGTGTCGGAGCCAGCAAACGGGCCGGATGCCGCGCGGATTTCGACAAGGCCCTCGCCCGCGACCAACCATTCGCGGTTGGCGCCGCGGACAGTGGCGATGCGATCGACGAGTGCGACGGACGCGTCGCTTTCCGCGTCGACGAGATGAATATCGACGGCGTCATATTCATTCTGAAGAACGCGGGCAAAGGTCCAGAGACCTGCATTGCCCTCATCGCTCTTCGCGCCGGCAAGCGGAGAACCGCCGGCCGCGACGATGACGATCCGCGGACGGCCTGCAAGCCCGAGGGACTGACGCGTCAGCGTTTCCGCCAGATGCTTGAAGCGTGACAGGCGCTCGACCTGAAGGCCAGAGACGTTCTCATGAGCACCGCGATCGGCAAGGTAGGCGACGCAGATGGTGCCCTGCTCATCTGCCTCGAATGGCTGTTCGAGCACCGATCCTGCAGACACGATCGTCGCATCAGTGAAGGATGCGGAGACCGACGTCTCTGCGGACGGTTCAGCGACAACGATCAGATGGCCACGTGCCTCGGCAGCAAGCCTTTCGGTCGAAGCGATGGACTGAGCCGATGCCAGGATGAGAGACCCCTGCTCGGTCTGAACTTCCTCTATCGAGGGCGCAGCGAAGCCGAAATCCGAAAGCAGGCTCTCGATCTGCGTCGGTGTGCCGAGTTGGCCAACCGGGAAATCTGCGGACTGGCTCGCGGCAAACCAGTCGTCCGACAGACCGAAGGTGAAGTCGTTGAATGCGGACGGCGCACGATCGGCAAAGACGATTGCTGTGCCCTTGGATGCGAGCGTGCGAACGGCCTGGCGAACGTCGTCATCGGCTGCGAGCAAAGCCTGGCTGTTCAGCCCGCCTGCGATGATCAGATCGACCTGCGGCAGGGCGGAAAGCGCCTTGGGTTCGACGACCGAAACATGGACCTTCTGCTCGAAGGCCAGTTCCAGCATGCGCCGTGCATTTTCGCGCGGTTCAGCGATCACAAGCGTCGCGCCAATCGAAGCGGCTAGATCCGCGAACCGCGTGCTGACCGATTCACTGGTGCTGCCGAGCTCGACGATGAAACGCGTCTTGCCGGGGTTGGCCTTGCAGAAGCGCTTGGCCAGTTCGACTGCGCTTTCCGCGCGGCTGCGGCCAAGTGGCGAATGGATGAGGACGTGGTCCAGCGTCGCTTCGCTGACATTGCGCTGCAATGCTGCCTCGGCATCACCGCGAAGGGTGACGAGCGACAGACGTTCCATCATGTCGCGATAAACGTCGTTGACGAGAACCGCCTCGGCGACCCGGGCGGAGTTCTCGCGGTAGATTTCCTGGATCAGATCGGCGACCGGCGGGAAGGCAAATTCCTGCGGCACCTGCCAGCCGGCATCCGTCGGCGAGGCGATCCCGGCATCTTCCAGCGTGAAAAGGCAGGAGGTCAGGAACGCGCGCAGATCCTTGTCGCCCGGCAGGGCTGAAGACAGGATGACGCCTTCGCGGTCCGCCAGAGACAGGGCGATCTCGTGGCAGGCACGGTAGATCGCAGCATCGATCATCAGCGAAGCATTGTCCTTGGACGACACCGATGTGCCTTCGGACAGCGCCGGCAGTGCGAATGTCCGACCTGCCGCAGCAGCTAGGAGCGCGCTCGGAACGGCTTCGAAATGAAAGGCGACGGAATCCAGCGTGTGGTGACGGCGCAGCGATGTGCGGCGGAAGCGGCAATCGGCAAGCATCGCGACCTGTTCGCCGGCGGCGTTGAAGAGGCGGAAGTTGACCTTGATCGAGAAGCTGCTGAAGCGTTCGATTTCGATCACCGCCTGGGCGATCGTCTCACCCGTGCCAGTTACGCGGACAGAGCCGAAGCGAACCGGGATATAGGGCGAACCAGCTTCGCTGCCGGACAGCTTGTCGAACAGAGCCACGAGGCCGTGGAAGACGGCGTCTACCGAGAACGGGTTGAGATTGTAGCTGACGTAAGGATGCGCAGGATCCGCAGCGTTCTTCAGCTCGACCTCGACGACATTGTTGCCAAATGCAACGGCCTCGGAGAGCAGCTGGAAACGTGGTCCATATTGCAGACCGAAGCGCTCGGCGGTCTCATAGACTTCCGTGGACGAGAGGCTGGATCGATCGTCGGCGGTCTTTGCGCCCTCGAACCGATAACCTTCACCGTCCACCGGGCGCCGACAACGGCCGACGGCGTGGATCGTCCAGTCGTCGCTGCTCAGGCGCTCACGCGAACGAGATCTCGATATTGCCGGTCTCGGGCGACAGGATTGTCGACATTTCGAGCATGCGATCGGGGCGCAGTTCCAGCGGCCGCACGATCTCCATGTTGGAAATCTCGATCTCGTCCGTGCCGAAATGCGCCTGCGCCGCCGTCACGGCGATATCGAGGAAGCCACTGCCTGGCAGGATGGCGCGGCCATCGACCACGTGTTCCGCAAGATCGGGGAAAAGCAGTGCGTCGATGTGGTTTTTCCAGTGAGAACCATTCGGGTCGTTACGCCAGCCAAGCAGCGTGTAGCGGCTCTTCAGGTCGCGACCGAAGACGTCGATCTCGTCCGTCGTTCCCGGCATCTTGAGCGACATCGGCTCGAAAGGCAGCGACGGCAGGTCGGCCAATGCATTGCGTTTGCCGCTGTGGCGCGACGGAGCCGGCACTGCGCCATGGGCAATGGCGCGGGCAAACGAACGGGCGACAGGATCGCGGCCTTCGACGGAAGCCTCACGCTGCAGCGTACCGATCACGGTCGCCGGCTGCGCTATGTTCTTGGCGATTTCGGACACGTAATTGGACAGGATCGTACGCGGCGAGATCTCGATGAAGAGGTTGCATCCGAGATCGAGCGCCGTCTCGGCGGCCGAGCGGAAGAGCACCGGCTCGCGGACATTGCGCCACCAGTAATCGGCATCGAGGCCACGGCCATCGTAGATGCCGCCGGTGACGGTAGAGACGAAGGTACAGGCAGCGCTCTGCGGCTCGATGGCCGGCAGGTCGGCAAGGAAGCCGGCGCGCGCACTGTCGATGATCGGATGGTGGAACGGGTAGTTGATATCGAGGATATGGGCGACGACCTGGACCTTGCGGGCCGCATCGCGGAATGCCTGAATTTCCTCGACCGGTCCGGAAATGGTGACCGAGTTCGGAGCATTGACTGCGGCGACGCAGATGCCGTCGAGACCGTGGGTCTTGGCGAAGGCCGCTGCGGCCTCTTCGCTCATGACCACAGCAGCCATCTTGCCCTGGCCGGCAAACAAATGCTGTGAGCGCGAACGCTTGGCCACGATCGCAACCGATTCAGCCGCGGTCAGCGCCTTTGACGCATAGGCAGCCGCGATTTCGCCGACAGAGTGGCCGAAGACCACATCGGGACGGATGCCGTGCGCAGCAAGGCAATCGGAGAGTGCTGCCTGTACCGCGAAGAGCAGCGGCTGGGCGATGGTTGCATCGGCAAGCCGCGCATTGATGTCATCGGCGACGATGAGATCGGTCAGCTTCTCGCCGAGATGATATTCGAACAGCGCGCTGAACGACTGGAAATACTGACGGAAATGACGGTTTTCGCGATAGGCGTCAACGCCCATGCCGGCCCATTGCGCGCCGTTACCGGAGAATACGAAGGCGATCTTGCCGACATGCGAAGGCGCTTCGCCGCGCTCGCCATCGCAGGCTTCGCCTGCCAGATGTGCTTCAATTGCCTGCAGGACAGTGTCTTCGCTGCGTGCGTCGACGGCGAACCGGTGCTTCAGGGCATCCCTGTTGGTCGTCGTCGCAGCCACGATCCGGCGCGCAGCCGCAGGCTCAGCCGTGGAAAGACGCTTGCGATAATCTTCAAGCAAGGTCTGCAACGCAGTCGCGCTGTGGGCACTGGCGAGGAAGAGCACGTTGTCGCCCTTGGCCGGCGCATCGGCCTCGCTCGCAGGCTCGGGATCGCCAATGACGACGTGTGCATTGGTGCCGCCGAAGCCGAAGGAGTTGACGCCGGCAAGTCGTGCCTCCTTGGCTGGAAGCAGCTTCAGTGCGGACGTGTTGACGCGCACATTGAGTGCGTCGAAATCGATATCTTCATTGGTCTTTTCAATATGCAGCGTCGCCGGGAGATAGTCGTTCTCGAGCGATATCATGGCCTTGAGCAGGCCGAAGAGGCCCGATACCGGCTCGGTATGGCCGATATTCGACTTGATCGAACCGATCGGCAAAGGCGCGCGACGGTTCTGGGCGATGACGCTGCCGATTGCCCAGACTTCGGCCGGATCGCCGACGCGCGTGCCGGTGCCGTGGCCTTCGATGAAGGCGACGCGGTTCACGTCGATATTGTTACCTTGGTAGATCGAGCGCAGCAGGTCGGCCTGAGCCTCGCGCGACGGCAGGCTGATGCCGTTGGTGCGGCCGGAGGAGTTCACGCCCGTCGCGTGGATGCGCGCGTAACTGCGGTCCTTCTGCTGCCTTGCCCTATCGCTGCGACGAAGCACGATTGCGGCGCCACCTTCGGCGCGGACGTAACCATGGCCATTGGTGTCATAGGCGCGGCAGAGGCCTTCCGGCGACAGCATGCGCGCCTGGGCGAAACCGACGAAGGAGAGCGGATAGATAAGAATGTTCACGCCGCCGACGATTGCCGTGTCGATATCGCCGCGCTCAAGCGCGCGGGCGGCCTGATCCAGAGCGACCAGCGAGGACGAACAGGCCGTATCGATCGTCATGCTCGGTCCGTTAAGGCCGAAGACATGCGAGACGCGGTTGGAGACGATCGAGAGCGTATTGCCCGTCATGAAATACGGGCTGCCGGACGCAGGATCTTCGGCGGAAAGGTTGCCAGCCTCAAGACTGGAAGCGCCGATATAAACGCCGACCTTCTCGTTGGCGAGCGTGCTTGCCGGAAGATTTGCATCTTCCAGCGCCCGCCAGACCAGCCGCAAGAGCACGCGCTGCTGCGGATCCATCTGCATGGCTTCGCGCTGCGACAGGCCGAAAACGCCCGGATCGAAATCATAAACGGAGTCAATCACGCCCGCGGCATAAGTATAGGTCTTGCCGGGTGTGCCCTGTACAGGGTGCCAGAACCGCGCCAGATCCCATCGGTCGGAAGGGATTTGCGTGACAGTACAACGCCCTTTTCTAAGGACTTGCTGAAGTTCCTGAATAGAGTTTGCGCCTGGGGCTACACAGGCTCTGCCAATTACTTCTATCGTCATCGTCACTCGGTGCTGTTTACAGCATTAATGGCGTAAGCGGATTAGGCCGCACTTAATCAACTTTAACAACATAGTTGGCAACAGTTGTCACGAGAAAAGCGCCGTGAGGCGCCTGTCAACAGTTTTCAACAGGCGCAACCCTGACGCGAAAATATATTCTCAAGCGGCCCAAAAATGCTGCAGGGCCGCGTCATGCAGTCAGGTTTCAGCGTCAGTCGCTGACGCTGTTGGCGACCGCTGCTACGCCAGCACCCTGCGCCGCGATGCCCAAAGGCGAACCGATAAGCGAGAGGAACTTGGCGAAATCAACGTTCCGGTGACGCGACGCATAGATGACGTCCCGGCTCTTTACAGGGAATGTCTGCCCGACGACAAGGCTGTCCGGCTTGCTCATGTCGAAGCGATAGACGATCGGATAGCGACCTTCCTTATCCGAGCGAATTCCTTTTCGCAGCAACTCATCGAAGCGAGCCTGACCGACCAGCCCCTGAACAACTTCCGGCTCTTCATAACGGAACAGGAAATAGCCCGTCGCATCGACCGCCTGATCGTTTCCACCGCCACCGAGTGCAACGGCTTCCAGCAGGTTCAGATCATTGGCACCAAATTCCACGCGGGCATTGCCCTTGACGGCGCCAAGCAGCGTGAAGGTGCGGGGATCACGGCTGACGAAAATCTGGTCGCCCGGCTGAACATAGATGTTCTCGCTCGGGTTTTCGATGACCGACTTGAGAAGCGCAGTACCGGTGCGCCGCCCGCGTACCAGCGTGATGTAGCTTTCATACGGCTGAGCAACCGGACCACCGGCCTTGGCGATGACATCGGTGATCTGCTCGCCACTCAAATTCAGCGGGATCTGTGCGGACTTGCCCACAGCGCCGGAGACCGTGACCGACCTCGATGGCGTATCCATGCTGGCAACGATGACATCGGGTTCGACTGCCTTGCTGCGCAGTGCGGTCAAGATGGACTGCCGCGCTTCTTCCAAAGTCTTGCCAGCGAACCGAACGGTTCCAACATAGGGAACAGCCGCAGTGCCGTCCGGCTGGACGACGATATCAAGTCCGGTCTGCTTCGATCTCGCTCGTGGAGAAAAGCCCGTCCGATCCGGCCTCGAAAATGGTGATCTTCAGCTGATCGCCCACACCGATGACGGCACGACCTGCACCACCGCCGCCGAATCCGAAACGCCGCTTCATCGCGGTCGAGGTATAGTCGGAAACCAGTCTCGCCGAGCGGCTGTCGACATCCACGATTTCGAAGACCGCAGCATTCGGCCGCCCTACTTCCGATGCCGAACGCCCCCGTCCGCATTGATCGCCGACGTAAGAGGGCCTTCTCCGGGCACTGCCTGGCAACCGGCCAGGGCCGCACAGATTACGATCGCAGTTACTCGAACCAAATCTCGATACTCCAAGGCATTGCCGAGAAAGCAGTTTTGACCGCTTCATCAACCTAAATTCGACGCCCTTGAAAGCACACCGGACGACGAACAACAAGCACCATGACTTTGGCCATACCCAAAATAAACGAGGGTGCGGTTTTATGGCCATAGTCTCTAGCAAACCGATCTCAAGAGGCGAACCTAGAAAAGTTGACTTAAATGCCTACTAACCAACGTGGTTAACGGCACAATCGGCGCGTGGAAAACTCCTTACCAATCAACAGAATCATGCTTGGACAGGCACCCTTTTCCTATGGCAATGCTCTGAGAATAAATCTGGAGTTGGAACCGAGCATATGTCCCCAGCGGACAAACCTGATGTCTTAACGCCCCTGATGCGCCTTCGGCGCAGGCGAAAGGCATTCAGGATTTTCGGAACACTTTTGATTCTAGCGATGCTTTTGCTTGTCGGTACGGTGCTCGCAGTCAATCAGGCGCGGAATTTCCATCGCCTTGCCGACTGGCTTGGACTTCAGGATTACCTGAGAATCATCGAACCAACTACGGGTGGAGCCCCCAAACATTTTCGAAGGCTCAGCCGCGTTGCAGCCTTCCCCCAAACTGATGTCGCGCGAGATGGACACAACAACTGCGTTCAGGCATTTCCCAAGCCAGGCAGCCTATGATCGGTGCCGGCAATTGGGCGTCGATGGGGCTGCGGCAGCCTTCCAGGCATCGGGCAATGACTGGGAATGCGTTTTTTCCCAGGAACTTGGATCAACATCGGAACCGTCGGTTCTTTTCATCCAGGCAAAGGGAACCTCGCCTGATTCATTCCGAACATTCCGGGCAAAGCTCAGCTTGCTCGATCCGGTTGAGGACGCGGCACTCATTCGCCTCGCGCTCGATCTCGATCGACCGATTCGGACTGGCGCTTTCAGTCGAAAGTCGCGGCTATATCGAGGGTCGGATCACCGCGCGAAGAAACTTCTCTTCTTTGCTGGAAAACTACCGGATCACCTTTGAACGGGAGCGCGGTGACGAGAATCGTTTCAACCTGCTGATCGTCCCGCTTTCGACCTCAGTCGGCTGTGCCCTGCCACGGCAGGAAAGCGATGGCCGCACGATGCGCTCCTCGATCATACAGATGGAACTTGGATGCCTTTCGCTCAGCCGCAAACCACCCGCATCAGGTCAGTCCGCCCAGTCTGACTAGATCCAAATTGCCGCCGAGCTCTTGCTTTGCCGTTTCGACAAGGCTCATCTGGTGGGTGAAAAGGATCGTCTGCGATACAGCCTCACCGGCGGCAAGAGTACGTAGGCCAGCCGCCGTACGCTCGTCGTCAAACGTCTGGAAGATATCATCCAGAATCAGCGGCGCGGGCTCGTTACGAGCGCAATAGTCTTCCAGGAAGGCAAGGCGCAGAGCCAGGTAGAGCTGATCGCCGGTGCCCTCGCTCAAGCCAGCCAGCGGAACCTGCTCGCCGGTGCGACGTTCCACGGCCAGTTGCAACTCGTCACTGTCGTCATAGATCTGAAGCAACCTCGCGAAACGGCCGCCGGTCAATTTCGAGAAGATACCCCTGCCCGCTTCATCACCGGATCGGCCTGGCGTTCACGGTAACTTTCCATCGAACCGGCGAGCAACGCGCTGGCAAGCTTGAGGACGACCCAGCGCCGGCCCAGTTCACGTGCCTCCTCTTCGGCCGCGCGTTTCTGGAAGACGGCCTTTTCAGCGCCGATACCCGTTTCAAGCTCCGTGCGACGCCGCTCTATATTTGCCTGGACCGCACCCAATGTGCGCAGTTTCTCGACCTGACGCTCGTCGGCAGCGGCAAGTTCTTCAAGCCTGACGCTTGTTGCGACACGATCGAACCCTTCCAAAGCAAGGCGAATATCCTCTTCCTGCGAGCCTGCCGCCTGATCGGCAAAGCGGATCCGGGACTGGCGAAGACCAGCTTCCGCCTCGGCTCGCGTTCTCAGTTCCTCCAACATCGTCGACAGACCCGACGTGTCGCGCCCAACAGCACCGGCAATCGCGGCAAGCTGCTCATCGATAGCAGCCGTCTCGGCGACGGTACGGGTATAAGACAATCGCGCCCGCTCAAAGGCTGCAGCGACGACCTTCCGCTGGCTGTCGGCAGTCTTCGCGTGGGCAGCCTTTTCGTTCAGCATGCCAGCGGCCACGTCGGCAGGCAGCTTGGCCAAATCGGGTGCGACCTCGCGGCAAAGCGCGTGCACAGCCGACTCGAACTCGTCCATGTCTCGCGTCATACCGCGCACACGGCGATCACGGTTCTCCCGCTCTGCCAAGAGGTCTGGAACAACGCGCCAGACATCGAGACTAGCGAGCGCCATCTCCGTCGTGACGTCCTCCGGCAAACCGACAAGGGCGGCCGCCGAGGCGAAACTTCCACGCCAGCGCTGGATGTCGCCTACAATATCAGCTTCTTTTTCCTCCAGCCGCGCCAGTGCCTCCTCAGCTGCAGACCGCAGACGCTGGAGCGATCGACCCTCGGTCCAGATCCGACTAGCCTCTTCGAGACGGCGCTCGATGTCCCGAGCAAGAGCTCCCGTCGGCATGCTTCCGATAGTAACGCCGATGGCCTCTGCCAGATCTGCGAGCGCCGGTACCAACACGTCTTCCTTCAGCCTCAGCGCTTCGACCGCATCGACGGCATCGTTGAGAACGGCCTGGCGTGCCGCGAGATCATCGACAGCGCGGCGCCATTCGATCATCTTGTCGGCAGCGGACGGGACGACTGGCGCAGCGTGGAAAAGATCCTCAAACTCGGTCAGAGCGTCGGCAGCAGCGATTTCCGCTTCCTTCGCCTCGCTTTCGAGCTTGGCAATCGCCTGATCGAGGTCGCGCCGACGCAGCGTCAGTTCCGCGTGGCGTGATACTCGCTCCGCATCTGCGAGCGCAGCGTCCGACAATCTGTCCGCTTCCATGCTGGCGTGACGAAACACCGTGATCCTTTCGGATGTCGGTTCCTCGGCGATCAGATCGAACAGGGCGTCGCGGCCCACCCTCGCTGCCTCCACGTCTACACGCGATACAAACCCTCTCTCGGCCTCAAGGGCCTCAAGCTGGCAGACCACTTTTTGCGCATCATCGAGACGAGCAGACAATTCCTGATGTCGCTGCCGGCTTTCTGCCCTTGCAGCATCGATCAGCCCCTTATGCGTATTGAGCGTGACAATGTCCGGCAGCGGGGTCGCAAGCAGGCGCGCAATATCCGTAACGGGCGGATCAAGGCGGCTTGCTGCGGCCGCAAGGTCACTCTCGGCGCGCGCCGCACGGACTTTCAGTGCCTCCTTTTCAGCAAGGGCCGAAATATCCGGCCGCAGCGCTGCGAACTGGTCGGCCCATGACTTGGGATCGATAAGCCTCACGCGCCCCGCATCAACATCGAGACGGCGTAGTGCCTCGCGCTCCTCCTCAATCCGCAGACGCTGTTGCTTGAGACTGCGATCGAGTGCAGCGCCCTGGTCCACGATATCGCGCAACCGGACGAGGTCAGCATCTGTCGGTTGGGCGCGCTCAAGTTCGGCAAGCTTGGAGAAGCCAAGCCGTTTTGCGGCTTGGACGAGCCGCTGGTCAAAGCCGTCCACCTCTTGGCGCACGCGAGAAATGTCTTCCCGCGCATTGAGATATACCCCCAGACCTGTATGGGCAGCGATGATGCGCGGGGCAGCGGCGAGCAGTGCGGCATCAACATGCAGTGCCGCCAGATCGTCTTTCAGTCGCCCGGTCTCGGCTTCCGCCACGCGTCGGGCCTCAGAATTCAGCCGTGAACTTTCCAGAGCCTCCGCAAGTTCAGCTGCAAAGCCCGTCGGAAGCTCGCCAAGATGATCATAGCTCGCCAACCGCTGCCGCTCGCGATCGAGCTCCGCCAGAACGGGCTCGAGCTGGAGCAACTTCCGCAGGCTTTCCAGCTCTCGTCTTGTCGCCTCGCGTTCGTTGCGGACCGCCGTCACGGCCTCCTCGGCCTCTGCCTGCTCTTTCAGCAATCCTTTCCAGTCACTCGCCTTCAGCTCGCTCTCGCGCTCTGCTCGACGCGCTTCGTCATGGATATCGAGCGCCTGATAGAAGAGCCGGTCCTTGGACTTGCGCTGGGCGTAAATTCCGTCTGCCTCTGCCTCCAATGATTTACGCAGACCGGAAAGGCCCGTAAGACCGGATGCCGCGGAGAAAAGAAGGCTACCGATCTCGCCGCCGCTTTTCAGCATCGTATCGCCGCCATGGCGCAGCGTACCGGAGTTCAGGCCGAAGGCGCGCTCAAAGACATCGCGCGAGAGCGTGCCGAGGAACGGCACCAGCGCATCGTCCGGAAGAGCGCCCTCCGTATCACTGTCGGACAGCAACGTGTTCTTGCGTCCCTTGCGGCGGCGAAATTCGAGTTCGCGTCCATCGCGGGTGACGAGACGCGCACCGACACGAAGCGATGCGCTGTCGTGCAGAAAACCATATTCGGAGCGATCCGGAAAACCGAACAATAGATCCGAGATTGCCGACAGCGCCGAGGATTTACCGGCCTCGTTCGGACCGTAGACGATATGCAGTCTGGCATCCGGTCGGAAGGTCAGGCGGCGATCGGTCAGGGCACCGTAGCGAAGAATATCCAGTCGTTCGAAACGCATGCTCAGCCGGCCCTCGCGGCACGGGCAAGAAGAAGATCGCGGGCCTCGGCCAGAAGCGTATCGAGATCGGCGCCGAGCGGAAGGGCGTCCGCACCGAGCCCACCCGGCAGGCGTGCGGCAATTTCGGCCACCCGTGCGCTTGCCTCATCGACGAGTTCAGGAGAGAAACCACCCGTCGAGATCAGGCCCTCAAGGCCGAGTACAGCATTATCGTCATCGACAATCTCCTGGTCCGGCTCCATGCGCAGCTCAAGTTTTTCCAGCCAAATATCGGCATGGGAGCGATGGCATGCGGCCTGCACCTCATCACGAAAATCCCCTCCCCGTGCAAGGATTTCGCGCCGGAACCGGCTTCTCCCACCCAGCCTGACGCGCAACGCCAAGGGTCGTTCCTCCATCGTTTCGACGAGACCGTCGAGCGCGTTCTCCACGCGACGGAGGATGGCCGGCACATCGTCATCGGCAGCAAGATCGATCGAGATTTCGGCGAAACGGGCGCTGTCGGTGATCAAACGTTCATGGCTGACGCGGCCGTCTTCCACCGTAACCACCACGGCACCCTTGGCACCCTGCTCTCGGATCGAGCGGCCCTGGATATTGCCTGGGAAGACGACGAGCGGATCCTGCGAGACGATCTCGAAATCGTGGACATGGCCGAGCGCCCAGTAGTCGTAGCCGCGCGAGCGCAGATCTTCCAGCGAACACGGCGCATAGGTAGCGTGGGGCTCGCGGCCGGTCATCGAGGTGTGCAGAACGCCGATATTGAACCAGCCGGCCTCCGGCTTCGGATAGGCGAGCGCCAGGTTTTCGGTCGCCGACCGCTCGGCGAAGCCCTGACCATGCAGCGCCACCTTCAAGTGATCCAGCTTGAACGTGCCGGGCCTGTTTGTCGGGAACTCGCTGACATTCTTCGGCAGCGTGATCGTCTTGGTGATCACGCTTTCGGCGTCGTGGTTGCCCTTCAGCAGGAAGACCGGAATACCGGCGCGTTCCAGCCGCGCGATCTCGCGGTTGAAGAACAGGCCGATCTTATTGTCCTTCCAATCGCCGTCATAGACGTCGCCGGCGACGATGACGAAATCGACCTTTCTCGCGACAGCCTCATCCACCAACAGCGAAAAGGAGCTGCGGCTTGCTTCGACAAACAGCTCGGCGAGGCTGGCATCCTTGAGCGCCAGCCCCTGGAAGGGACTGCCGAGATGTAGGTCTGCGGCGTGGATGAAGCGGAAAGCGGTCATCAGAATCGGCTCATGCGAACACATCGGGAACGCCAGATTTAGGACAGGACCGCGCAATAAAAAAGGCCGGGCATATAAATGCCCGGCCTTTTCCTGTTGATGTGAGTGCTAAAACATCGTGATCAGTTGGTCGCCTTGATCTCGACCGGCAGGAACAGCGTCTCCCCGGAGCTGTCGTCCACGCCGTCGTTATCGGTGACCATGAAGGCCTTGCCGGACTTGTCGAAGGCGAACCCTTCCAGCTTGTCGAGGACGTAGCCGTTGGTGGCGCTCTTCAGGTCGGGAAGGAAGTCGTGGACCTCTTCCTTGGTAACGACCGGCAGTTCGCCGCCGAGTTCGGCAGGCTTCAGGTCCTTGAGCGCGACGCGATAAAGCTTCTTCAGCTTGGCTTCGTCACCGATGAGGTTGTCGCGCTCGACGATGTAGAGGTAGTCGCCGTTGGCGGTGATTTCCGACAGGCCGACCCAGCCCTTGTCAGCCTTTTCGAGCGGATAGCGGACAGCCGCCCACTCCTTCGACTTCGGCTTGTAGGACAGAAGCTTCACCTGGCCCTTCGGGTCGTCCTTCCATTCGCGCTGGATCGCCATCCAGAGCGTCAGATCGTCGCCGGAGCCGACGGCGGTAACACCCTCAAGACCGTAGCGGCTCTCACCAGCCAGAAGTTCGGCGGGGAGGCCGATCTCGGCCTTGATCTCGCCCTTGGCGTTGACGTTGTAGAGGCCGTGGCCGACGAGCTTGGCGCTGTCGCCTTCCGAAGCCAGCCAGAAACCGCCCTTGCCGTCGAGCGCGATGCCCTCGATGTCGAGCTTTTGGGCCGGCTGGCCGTTGCGCGTCACAAGGAGGACATTGGTGATCTCGGCAGGCTTCTTCGTCGCGTCGATGGTGAAGATCGACGGCTGCATGGCATAGACCGAGATCGGACACGGCGTAGAACGTGCCGTCCTTTTCCGCGTCGCCGACGAGACCGGAAAGAGCGCCCCAGCCGACGACCTTGCCATCCAGATCCTTGGAGACGAGCGTCGGATAGGCCTTTTCACCTTCGGCCAGCTCATAGAGCATCACGTGCGAGCGCGGACCGCCATCTTCGCCTAGATCGGCTTCGTTGGCGGATGCGAGCAAATTACGACCAGGAATTGCGACAGCACCCTCCGGCGACACGCCCGACGGCAGAAGCTGTACGAGCTCAGGCTCGGCGCCGGTATCCTTGTAGACGGCGATCATCGAACCGCGCTCGGACAGCACGAAGAAATACTGCTGGCCACCAAAGACGGCAGCTTCCATGCCTTCCGGCTCGATGCCCTTGTTCTTGGCACGCTTTTCCGGGAAGTGGCCGTGACGTGCGATCTCGTGTTCGAGCGTCATGCCGGCATCGTAGAGGACCTTGCCGGAGCGATCGAAGATGGTGAAGCCGCGCGAGCCGCCCTTGTAGTCACCTTCGTTGGCGATGACGAGGCGGTCAGTGCCCAGCCACTTAACAGCGTCGGGCTCGCGCGGAACGGCAGTCAACTTGCCGGAGAAATTCAGAGAACCGTCAGTCTTGGCATCAACGCCTTCCAGGTCGACCGTGCCGGCCGTGAAGTGGCCGGTGACCTTGGCGGTCTTCGAGTCGATGATGATGACGTGGTTGTTTTCCTGCAGCGTCAGAGCGATTTCGCCATTGGCGTTGATGTTGACGAATTCCGGTTCCGGATCTTCCGGAGCAACGGTGGCGAGACCGGTGACATCGACATGCTTGATGCTCTCGCAGGCCGGAACGCCGTTGTTCAGCGTGACGATCAGCAGTTCGCCCGCCGGAAGCTGCGGCAGGGCGCCGTCGTTCAGATCCTCATCTCGCTGGTTTTCGATGGCAATGGCAGCGAACGAGCCATCCGGCGCCACGACGACGCTGTCCGGTTGGCCACCGAGGTCGCAGGTCATTTCCAGCTTCTTCGAGGCGATATCGATGACACCAAGCTTGCCCGCAGGCTTCGTCAAGTCTTCCGTGTTGTCGATGGTGATGAGAGCCTTGGCACCTGCCGCGGCAACCGAATTCGGCTCGCCATCGATGGCGATCGAACCGCCGGCCTTCGGAGCCTTGGCGTCGGTGATGTCGATAAAGCCGATCGTACCGCCCGGCGCGTCGGAATAGATCAGGGTGTTGCCGTCAGCTGTCGCCGTAATGATTTCCGACGACGTCGCCTTGTCCTCACCCTTGGGGAGGTTCGTCGCGACGGGGAAGGAAGCGATGCGATTGAAAACCTGTTCGGCACCAGCCGGAACGGCTACCGAAGCCAGAAGCGTCGCGGTCAGCGCGATGCGTATAGAGAATGTCATTGGAAAGCCCTCCGTGAAACCACAGGTGGGCTTTTGGTCCAGTGTCATGACAGCCGCATGACACTTCCGATGATCCTTGGTTGCATTCCACAACATCAAGCAAAACGCAAAAAGGCCCGACATGAGCCGGGCCTTCAAGACCAGAGCGGACGAGAGCCGCCCGGCTAAATCTTACTTGCCGTTAACGGCGTCCTTCAGGCCCTTGCCGGCCGAGAACTTCGGCACGTTGCGAGCCGGGATATCGACTTCTGCGCCGGTGGACGGGTTACGACCCTTGGAAGCTTCGCGACGCGAAACCGAGAAGCTGCCGAAGCCAGCGAGACGGATGTCGCCACCCTTCTTCAGCTCAGCCTGGACAGTCTCGAAAACGGCATCGACTGCAGAGGCGGCATCAGCCTTGGAGAGGCCGGCGTTTTCGGCCACTGCGGATACCAGTTCGGTCTTGTTCATGTTTCCACCCTTTCAACGGTTTTGGAACGACTCAATTGGTCGGTGCCGACAATAGTTTTGCGTCGGACCTTGGCAACCCAAAAGCTCTGGAAAAGCCTGAAAAACAAGGGCCTTCGTGCAATTTTCACAAAAAAGCCGGCTTTGAGCCGGCTTTCTCCACATTTCGTTTCATTTTGACGAAGCCGTGACGCTCAGTGAGCGATGGTCGTCGTTCCGTCTTCGGAGCCTTCAACAGTCGCAATGACCGGCGTTTCAACGGTTCCGTCCCATTCGATCGGCTCCGGACGACGCACGAGCGCATGCTTGATCACCTCGCCCATGCGGGACACGGGAATGATCTCCATGTTGTTCTTCACGTTGTCCGGAATCTCCGCCAGATCCTTGGCGTTTTCTTCCGGGATCAGCACCTTCTTGATGCCGCCGCGCAGGGCCGCGAGCAGCTTTTCCTTCAGGCCACCGATCGGGAGCACGCGGCCACGCAGCGTGATTTCACCGGTCATGGCGACATCCTTGGAAACCGGGATGCCGGTCATGATCGAGACGATCGCAGTTGCCATGGCGACACCGGCGGACGGACCATCCTTCGGGGTCGCACCCTCCGGCACGTGGACGTGGATGTCCGACTTGTCGAAGCGCGGCGGCTCGATGCCGAAATCGACAGCACGCGAACGGACATAGGATGCCGCCGCCGAGATCGATTCCTTCATCACGTCTTTCAGGTTACCGGTCACGGTCATACGACCCTTGCCCGGCATCATGACGCCTTCGATGGTCAGCAGTTCGCCGCCGACTTCGGTCCATGCCAGACCGGTCACGACACCGACCTGATCCTCGCCCTCGGCCTCACCGTGACGGAAGCGCGGAACACCGAGGTAGTCCGAAATGTTGGCGGCCGTGACGGCAACCGACTTCGTTTTGCCCTTGATGATTTCGGTCACTGCCTTGCGGGCGAGCTTCATCAGCTCGCGTTCGAAGGAGCGAACACCTGCTTCACGGGTATACTGCTGGCTGATCGCCATCAGGGCATCGTCCGTAACCGAGAACTCACTCGGCTGCAGGGCATGTTCCTTGATGGCCTTCGGCAGAAGGTGACGCTTGGCGATCTCGCGCTTCTCATCTTCCGTGTAACCGGCGATGCGGATGATCTCCATGCGGTCCATCAGCGGACCCGGAATGTTCAGCGTGTTCGCCGTGGTGATGAACATCACGTCGGACAGGTCGTATTCGACTTCCAGGTAGTGATCCATGAAGGTCGAGTTCTGTGCCGGGTCGAGCACT
Organism: Terrirhizobium terrae; assembly: GCF_030323265.1. Taxonomy (GTDB): domain Bacteria; phylum Pseudomonadota; class Alphaproteobacteria; order Rhizobiales; family Rhizobiaceae; genus Neorhizobium. The sequence goes on along the minus strand of NZ_CP104992.1, from coordinate 3,102,540 downwards.
TCGAGCAGGGCCGAAGACGGATCGCCGCGGAAGTCCGAGCCCATCTTGTCGATCTCGTCGAGCAGGAAGAGCGGGTTGGACTTCTTCGCCTTCTTCATCGACTGGATGATCTTGCCGGGCATCGAACCGATATAGGTGCGGCGGTGACCGCGGATCTCGGCTTCGTCACGGACGCCACCCAGAGCCATGCGCACGTATTCGCGGCCGGTCGCCTTGGCGATCGACTGGGCGAGCGAGGTCTTGCCGACGCCCGGAGGGCCGACGAGGCACAGGATTGGCCCCTTGATCTTGGTCGCACGCGCCTGGACCGCCAGATACTCGACGATACGTTCCTTTACCTTGTCTAGACCGAAGTGATCCTGTTCCAGGATCTTCTCGGCGTTGTTGAGGTCAGCCTTGATCTTCGATTTCTTGCCCCACGGAATGCCGAGCAGCCAGTCGAGATAGTTGCGCACGACAGTGGCTTCCGCCGACATCGGGCTCATCTGCTTGAGCTTCTTCAGTTCGGCATCCGCCTTTTCGCGGGCTTCCTTGGAGAGCTTGGTCTTGGAGATGCGCTCTTCCAGTTCGGCCATCTCGTCGCGGCCTTCCTCGCCGTCGCCGAGTTCCTTCTGGATCGCCTTCATCTGCTCATTCAGGTAGTATTCGCGCTGGGTCTTCTCCATCTGGCGCTTGACGCGCGAACGGATGCGCTTTTCGACCTGCAGAACGGAGATTTCGCCTTCCATGAAGCCGAGCGCCTTTTCCAGACGCAGCTTGACGGAAACCGTCTCCAGCATTTCCTGCTTTTCGGTGATCTTGATCGACAGATGCGAGGCAACCGTATCAGCGAGCTTCGAGTAATCCTCGATCTGGCTGGCGGCACCGACGACTTCCGGCGAGATCTTCTTGTTGAGCTTCACGTAGTTCTCGAACTCGGAAACGACGGAACGCGACAAGGCCTCGACCTCGACCGCGTCTTCTTCCGGCTCCTCGAGAACTTCGGCCTTCGCCTCGTAGAATTCCTCGCGATCGGTATAGGTGTCGATCTTGGCACGGGCGCGGCCTTCGACCAGCACCTTCACGGTGCCGTCGGGCAGCTTGAGAAGCTGCAGGACGTTGGCGACGGTGCCGACCTTGTAGATCGCATCGGGCTCCGGATCGTCGTCGCTCGCGTTGATCTGGGTGACGAGCATAATCTGCTTGTCGGATCCCATGACTTCCTCGAGCGCGCGGATGGATTTCTCACGTCCGACGAACAGGGGAACGATCATATGCGGGAAGACCACAATGTCGCGCAATGGCAGGACCGGATAGGTCTCAGCGCCGGATGCAGCAGACGTTGAATTTGTCATCTTGTTTCCTTTCCATCGTCCCGTTTCCGGGATGGCCTGAGCAAATACCCAGGCACTTCACTCCCGCCCAAGGTGGAGTTTTCACTTATCGTTTTCAAGCCTTGCACGAGGCCCTGCCACCGACAGCATGACAGAGATATTACAAAGCGCCCACGCAAATACAACACGCCTACTCCGGGAACGCCTACAGCAGGTTGCTTGCCCGAAGAGAGCACCCAACGCGAAGCAGCGAGAAGATCGATGATCCTCGTCGTTCCTGTCTAAAGCAAGCCAAATATCGCGCAACTGCCTGCGATGGAAATTTCGCTCAAACGATACTTGCAGACAGAGTTACCAACAAAAAGAGGCCCCAATGTGGGACCTCTTGAACTTGACTTCGACTGACGCGATTTGGATCAGGCCGAAACGTTGGCCTTCTCATCCTGACGATCGGCATAGATGTAGAGCGGACGGGCATTGCCCTTGACCACATCATCCGAGATCACAACCTCGCGAACGCCTTCCATCTCGGGAAGCTCAAACATCGTGTCGAGCAGGATCTTCTCCATGATCGAGCGAAGGCCGCGGGCGCCGGTCTTGCGGACGATCGCCTTGCGGGCGATTTCGCGCAGCGCGTCCTCGTGGAAGGTCAACTCCACGTCTTCCATCTCGAACAGGCGCTGATACTGCTTGACGAGCGCGTTCTTAGGCTCCGACAGGATCTGGATCAGAGCGTCCTCATCCAGATCTTCGAGCGTCGCCAGAACCGGCAGACGACCGATGAATTCCGGGATGAGGCCGAACTTGACCAAGTCTTCCGGCTCCAGTTCACGCAGCACTTCGCCGACGCGACGGTCGTCCGGAGCGGCAACGCTTGCGCCGAAACCGATCGAGGTCTTCTCGCCGCGAGCGGAGATGATCTTGTCGAGACCGGCGAAGGCACCGCCGCAGATGAACAGGATGTTCGTCGTGTCGACCTGCAGGAATTCCTGCTGCGGATGCTTGCGGCCGCCCTGCGGCGGTACCGAGGCAACCGTGCCTTCCATGATCTTCAGCAGAGCCTGCTGCACGCCCTCGCCCGAGACGTCACGCGTGATCGACGGATTGTCGGACTTGCGCGAGATCTTGTCGACTTCGTCGATATAGACGATGCCGCGCTGGGCGCGTTCGACGTTGTAGTCGGCGGCCTGCAGGAGCTTCAGGATAATGTTCTCGACATCCTCACCGACATAGCCGGCTTCGGTCAGCGTCGTCGCATCGGCCATGGTGAAGGGAACGTCGATGATGCGAGCGAGCGTCTGGGCAAGATAGGTCTTGCCGCAGCCGGTCGGACCGACCAGCATGATGTTCGACTTCGCAAGCTCGACTTCACCACCCTTGGAGGCGTGTGCGAGACGCTTGTAATGGTTGTGTACGGCGACCGAGAGAATGCGCTTGGCCTGTTTCTGGCCGATGACATATTCGTCGAGGACCTTGATGATGTCCTGGGGCGTGGGAACGCCGTCGCGGGACTTGACCATCGAGGTCTTGTTCTCTTCGCGAATGATGTCCATGCACAATTCGACGCATTCATCGCAGATGAACACGGTCGGGCCCGCGATAAGCTTGCGGACCTCGTGCTGGCTCTTTCCGCAGAACGAGCAGTACAACGTATTCTTGGAGTCGCCGCCGTTGCCGCTGCTGACTTTGCTCATATCATTTTCCTTCCAGCACTCTGCGCTCACGTTCAAAGAAACGGGCGCAGTCCACTTTACCGCTGCCGGCACGAGAGACCGACGGGCCTCACGTGCCTGCCCTGCTTCCGGGGTACTCTACCGGTCCATAAAGGACCGGCGGCAACGAAACCCCTCAGAGACGAATGCTATGTCACAAAAGTTCAACACAGCATTAATCGTTACTAATAGCGCTTTCCTGCCGACTTGAAACCCCTTTTCACTCACATAGGGTTTACAGTCGCCGAAAGCCCTTGGCAGGCTTAACCTTCCGAACCGCCTTCCATTTCCTGACGCGACGTCAGGATCTTGTCGATGACACCCCATTCCTGGGCTTCGTCAGACGTCATGAAATGGTCACGATCGAGCGTCTTCTCGACTTCGTCCAGGGTCCGGCCGGTATGCTTTACATAGACCTCATTAAGGCGGCGCTTCATCTTGATGATGTCGCGCGCATGACGCTCGATGTCGGAAGCCTGGCCCTGGAAACCGCCCGACGGCTGGTGAACCATGATACGGGCATTCGGCGTCGCAAACCGCATGCCCTTCTCGCCGGCAGCCAGAAGCAGCGAGCCCATGGACGCAGCCTGACCGACGCAGAGCGTCGAAACTGCCGGCTTGATGAACTGCATCGTGTCGTAGATCGCCATGCCGGCGGTGACGACACCACCCGGCGAATTGATGTAGAGGGCGATTTCCTTTTTCGGGTTTTCGGCTTCGAGGAACAGAAGCTGGGCGCAGACGAGCGACGCCATATGATCTTCCACCGGACCGGTCAGGAAGATGATGCGTTCCTTCAGAAGACGCGAGTAGATGTCGTAGGAACGCTCACCGCGGTTGGTCTGTTCGACGACCATCGGCACCAGGGCCATTGCGGTATCAACTGGATTTGTCATGTCCGTCCTTTGTCAAATGCCTTGCCGAAGGCAGCATGGCGCTCCGGAATCATTGGAATGGGTCAGTCCCTACATAGAGTGTCAATGCCCGGTACTTCAAGACGCAGCACCCGATATCCTTAACTCGTAGGCTCTTCACAATGACCTTGCCTGCGGCTTCGCGAATAAATAGCTCGGGCTCAATCTCGCATGCGCAATTCCCACGACCAATTTCCGGCTTAGGGTAAAGCAGCGGTAAAGACCCGACGGGGGCTATCGACAAAATCCCTTATCTTGCCGTGACACCTCGGGATCTCCGCTGATCCGGACCCACCGGCATTGAAAACGGCACTTTAAGCTTTGGACGATATACCAGAGCCAAGCCGGGGGTCGGCTGGGGGTTTTGTGTTGGATATTGTAACCGGTTTCATGATCTGGGCCGCAGAAGCGACGACGCTTGGCGTGCTCTTATGGTCCCGTTGGTTCTATGAGCGTCAGCCATTTTATCTGAGCTGGGGATTTGGCTTCGTCTTCCACGGCCTCGGCGTCGGGATGGTGGCGTTGCGCGGCAGCCTGCCGGAATTTCTCTCGGTCGAGATCGCCAACACAGTCGCGCTGGCCGGTATCGGGCTGTGGATCGTCGGGATGATGCAGTTCGACAATCGCCGCCTCGACCCATTCGCGGCAATCCCCGCACTGATATGGGTGGCGGGCATGTTCCTCGATCCGGTCCGCGAAACCTTCGCCTATCGTGTGGCGCTCTACCATGGTGCCGCTTCCGTGGGCTACATGATCCTGATCGGCGCCATTCTCTGGGGCAAAAACAGCCGCTCGGCGACACGTCGCCTCTTTGCCGCCTGCATCGGCGTCCAGGTGCTTTCGAGCGCGCTCGTCGCCACGCTTGTGCTGATTAGCGAACCGAGTTCGTTTGCGACCGATACCAAATCGATCTGGCTTCTGCTGACCGCTGCGCTCTGCTTCGTTGCGGCCGTCATGAGCGGCGCCAAGCTGATCAACGAGCGTTCCGAGGCCAAGCTCAAGCTGCTCGCTGTCACCGATCCACTGACCGGCATCCTGAACCGCCGTGGCATGATCGAGGAATTCCACCGGCTGAAGCGTTCCACCTCGCATGCGGGCGGCATGCTGGCCCTGATCCATCTCGATCTCGACGGATTCAAGCAGATCAACGATATCTACGGCCACCAGGCCGGCGATGAGGTGCTGGTCGCCTTCGGCCGGATCGGCACCGCGGCCCAGCGGGGACGCGGATCCTTCGGCCGCATGGGCGGCGAAGAATTCGCCTCGATCATGCATGTCAGCGACACGATCGAAGCGGCAAGCGTTGCCGAGGCTGTGCGTACAACGCTGAAGCGCCAACCTATCCTGGTCGGAGAACATCGTATTCCGGTGACGGTCAGCATCGGCATCGCCGTCACGGATGCGAAGACCGCTGATCTCGACGCGCTGCTGAGCTCCGCCGATCGCGCGCTCTACAGCGCCAAGACGAGCGGCCGCGACCGGACGGCAATCGGCACCGAACGAGATGTCTCTATCATCCCGGCGGTCGACAACGCCTATCCCGGCGAGCCCGCCTATGACGTCGGCATGACCCAGCAGGTGGCAGCGCTGCGGCGCATCGTGGCGATCGGCCAGCGCTGATAGCACGGTTCAATTTGTAGCATTACCATTGCCTGTCGGCGTCGGCGGCCCAAATTCCCTCCATGAAATTGGAGGGAAGACCATGCGGACCACGACACTCGGCAGAATGATAGTTTCGGCGATCGTCGGCACCGGCATAGCGGCGGGTGCCGCGTCCGGAGCTTGGTCGCAGCAGGCTTCCGACATGAACGCGCCCGAACGGGCGACCGGCACCACGACCGCGAAGCGGGTCGAGGCGAAGGATTTCATGGTCGCCGCCGCCAATCCGCTGGCGGCCGAAGCCGGGCGTGAGGTGATTGCCAAGGGTGGCAATGCGATAGACGCCATGGTCGCTGTTCAGACCGTACTCGGCCTTGTCGAACCGCAGAGCTCCGGTCTCGGCGGTGGGGCGTTCCTCGTCTATTACGACGCAGCCTCCAAGAGACTGACCACCTTCGATGGCCGCGAAAAGGCGCCCATGGCGGCAACACCGAAGCTGTTTCTCGATGAACAGGGGCAGTCGCTGAAATTCATGGATGCCGTGGTCGGCGGTCGTTCAGTCGGCACGCCCGGCACCGTGCGCCTGATGGAGGAAGTCCACAGGCGCTACGGCAAGGCTGACTGGGCCAGCCTCTTCCACCCGGCCAAGAAGCTGGCGACCGACGGATTCGAGGTTTCGCCGCGCCTTGCCTCCCTAATCGTGGCCGCAGGTGACAGCCTGAAGAAGCATGAAGGGCCGCGGTCCTACTTCTACGACCAGTCCGGTGCACCGCTTAAGGCTGGAACCGTGCTGAAGAACCCAGACTATGCCGAAACGTTGACCGCGATCGCCACCGGCGGCTCGGACGCCTTCTACCGCGGGCCGATCGCAGAAAGCATCGTCCGGACTGTACGCGGTGCGCGCGACAATCCCGGCGTGCTGTCGATGGTCGATCTCGCGACCTACAATATCGAGGAGCGCGAACCCGTCTGTTTCTCATACCGGGCGCTCGATGTCTGCGGCATGGGACCGCCCTCCTCCGGTGGCGTGGCGATAAGCCAGATGCTCGGCGTGACGGAGAATTTCGACCTCAAGGGCCTCGGCCCAGACAATGTGGAGAGCTGGCGGATCATCGGCGATGCGCAACGCCTCGCCTTTGCCGATCGCGAACGCTATGTCGCCGACACGGACTTCCTGCCGCTGCCGATCAAGGGACTGCTCGACAAATCCTATCTCGGCGAGCGTGCCAAGCTGCTCGACGGCGACCCTACCAGTCCCAAGGCGCTTGCCAAGGATGCGGTGAAAGCGGGAGAGCCTGAATGGGATCATGCCATGCTGCTCGGCCGCGACGCGGCGATCGAACTGCCTTCCACCAGCCATTTCGTCATCGTCGATAGGGAAGGTAATGTCGTCTCGATGACGACGACGATCGAGAACGGTTTTGGCTCGCAGCTGATGGCGAACGGCTTTCTGCTCAACAACGAGCTGACCGACTTTTCCTTCAAGACCCATGACAAGGGTCTGCCGATCGCCAACCGCGTTGAGCCCGGCAAACGGCCGCGCTCGTCGATGTCGCCGACGATCGTGATGAAGGATGGTAAGCCACTTCTCGCCATCGGCTCGCCGGGCGGCAGCCAGATCATCGGCTACGTGGCGCAGGCTCTGATCGCCTATATCGACTGGGGTATGCCGGTGGAACAGGTCGTCGCCCAGCCGCATCTGATCAACCGCTTCGGCACCTATGACATCGAGAAGGGCACGACGGCGGAGAAATTTGCCGAGCCGCTGAAGGCACTCGGCTACGAGGTGAAGCCGGGCGAAATGAATTCCGGCCTGCATGCGATCGAGATCACCGAAAACGGTCTCATCGGCGGTGCCGATCCGCGCCGCGAAGGCATCGCCGTCGGGGAGTGAGAGAGTTGTCGAAGCCGATTGCGCAGCGCCGAGAAATTGCGCTACGCATCGGTTCATGACAGCGCTTCCGAATTTCCTCAGCATCGATCCCGAAACCCGTCGCGTCTCGCTCGACGGGCGCAATCCGGCCTTCTATGGCGACCCGAACCGCGTCTATGCGGCGCTGCATCAGCACTGTCCGACTTTCTACTGGGAGGAGCAGCGGCAATGGTTCTTCACCGGCTATGACCATGTGAATGCTCTGCTGCGCGACCGGCGATTCGGGCGGCAGATCCTGCATGTGGCAAGCCGCGAGGAACTCGGCCTGCCGGAGCCGGAAGCGCATCTGGCGAATTTCGATCTCGCCGAGCGCCACTCGCTCCTGGAGATCGAGCCACCGGAACACACGCGGCTGAGAACACTCGTCAATCGCGCCTTCGTGTCCCGCCATATCGAACGGCTGCGGCCGGAGATTGCGGATCTGGCCGAGCGGTTGATCGACGGTTTCAAGAAGGACGGCAAGGCGGAGCTACTATCCGCCTTCGCCGACATCATCCCGGTGACGATGATCGCGCGGATGATCGGTATTCCCGACGAGATGGGGCCGCAGCTGCTGAAATGGTCCCATGCCTATGTCGGCATGTACATGTTCAAGCGCTCGAAGGAAGACGAATACGCCGCCGATCGTGCCGCGAAGGAATTCGCCGACTATGTGAAGACGCTGATCGCCGAACGCCGGAAGAACCCGACCGAAGATCTTCTGACCCACATGATCCATACGGAGCACAAGGGGCAGTATCTGACCGACGACGAGCTGGTTTCCACCACGATCGTGCTGCTCAATGCCGGCCACGAGGCGACCGTGCACCAGATCGGCAATTCGGTGCGGGTGATCCTCGAAAGCGGTCTCGATCCGGCCGATCTGTTCCACGACGAGGCGGCGACTGAACGCACGGTGGAAGAGACGCTGCGCATTTGCGCGCCGGTCCACATCTTCCAGCGCTGGGCACTCGAAGACGTGGAGATCGACGGCGTCTCACTGAAGCGAGGCGACAAGGTGAGCCTCATTCTCGCCGCCGCCAATCTAGACCCGCACAAATTCTCCGATCCGCTGGCATTCAGGCCAGATCGTCAGGAAGGAGCAAACCTCTCCTTCGGCGCCGGCATACATTTCTGCATCGGTGCGCCGCTCGCGCGGCTTGAACTGAATATCGTGCTGCCCATCCTCTTCCGTCGCTTGGCCGGCCTTCGGGTGGCGGAGACGCCGCGGGTAAAGGACGTGTACCACTTCCACGGGCTGGAGCGGCTGGACCTTACCTGGTGAGGTCCTCAGGCACCTCGTCGACGGGCTCGTGCGCCGCTGTGTTCCATTGAAAACACATGGCTCTCATGCAGCAAGATCAATTGCTTGGGAAAAACAGTACCGTATAGTTCTGCATAGGGAGGATCGTTGAACTTTGGGGATCCACCCGTTGACCAAGCGCAAGGCCTCCATTCTGCTGCACAAGAGCCTGCACCGCAGCCGCCTCGCCCAGGTCGCGCTGATCGTGCTGCTATGGCTCGCCGGCGAGGCCGTTTCCCGCAGCACCGGCCTGCCGATCCCCGGCAGCGTCCTTGGTCTCTTCGGTCTGCTTTGCCTGCTGATAACCGGTACGATCCGCCTGCAGACCATGCGTCGCGGCGCCTATGTGCTTCTTGCCGACATGCTTCTCTTCTTCGTTCCAGCCGTGCTTGCCGTTCTCGACCATGGTGAATTTCTTGGCCTGACCGGGCTCAAGGTCCTCGCCGTCATTCTCGCCGGTACCTTCATGGTTATGTGCATGACGGCGCTGGCCGTCGATTTCGGATATCGGCTGATGCTCCGGCTGGAGACCCGTCGTGCCATCGCTTGAGACGGTTCTGATCACCGTCTTCTGGTCGGCCGCGACGATCGCCATCTACTTTCTTTCCAAGCGCCTCTACAAGCGCTGGCCATCGCTATGGACGTCGCCGCTGGTACTGACGCCGGTATTGCTGGCCGTGATCGCGCTTTCGCTACATACGACCTATAGCGAATATATCGGCGCCACCCGCTGGCTGATGGCCGTGCTCGGTCCCGTCACCGTCGCCTTCGCCATCCCGATCTACGAGCAGCGGGCGATGATCATGCGCTACTGGCCGGTGCTGGCGTTTGGAATGGTCGTCGGCAGCGGCACCGCGATCATCACCGCCTGGGCATTGGCAAGTCTGCTCTCCATCGACGGCACACTTCGCCTCAGCCTCCTGCCCCGCTCGGTCAGTTCCCCTTCGCAATGGCGATCTCGGAAAACATCGGCGGCGTGCCGGATCTGACGGCCCTGTTCGTCGTCGTCACGGGCGTGCTCGGCGCGGTCATGGGTGAAAACCTGCTGCGCATCCTGCCGCTCAAATCGTCGCTTGCCCGCGGCGCGCTGTTCGGCATGGGCGCGCATGGCGCGGGCGTTGCCAAGGCCAACCAGATCGGCGCCGAAGAAGGTTCGGTCGCCGGCCTGGTGATGGTTCTCGTCGGCCTCGTCAACGTGCTTGCAGCACCGCTGCTGGCCGCAGCGCTACGATAGACGCCGAGTCACCACTCGGCGACAAGGCGTATTATTGGATCCCGTAGCGGGGAGCGGGCTTGCTGAGCGACAGGTTCGGACGCAGCGCATTTCGGGCCGTGTCAAAATTCTGATAGAGCGAGACGTCGGCCAGTGACGGCATCGTCACAAGCTCTCCGCGATCGAGCCCCACAAGCGCCGCATCGACAAGGTCACCGACTTCCATCACTGAGTTTGGATCGAGCTTGTCCATCGAGCCGCCGACGCGATCGAAGATTTCGGTGCGGGTATAGCCGGGAAGCACGGCCTGCATCGTCACGCCAGTGCCTTTCAGTTCCGTTGCCAGCGATTCCGTCAGCGCCAGCACGAAGGCCTTGCTGCCCGCATAGGTGCCGTGGAAATGCGGCGCGGCCATTGCGACCGCCGAGGCGATGTTGACGATCGCTCCCCGCCCTCTCGCCGCAAATGTCTGCGCCGCGGCGACAGCCAGGCGGTTTGCGGCGTTGACGTTGATCTCGACCATCCTCTCAAGATAGTCCGTATCGGCCGTCAGCAGAGGCCCGGCAGGACCGATGCCGGCATTGTTGACGAAAAGCGTGATGGACGCATCCTGACGGAGCCGATCCTCGACCTTGCCGGTATCTTCCTTAAGCGAGAGGTCGGCAGTCAGAACACTTGCCTTGACCCCATGTGCCGCGGTCAGCTTTTCAGCCAAGGCTGTCAGGCGGGCGGCATCGCGCGCCACCAGAACAAGATCATAGCCGCGGGCGGCCAGGCGCTCGGCATAGGTTGCTCCGATACCAGAGGATGCGCCTGTTACCAGGGCCGTACCGAGTTCTTCATTCGTCGTCATCGTAGCTCTCCTTGCATTGGATCGACGTGTCACATACCAGGCGCCGCCTCACTGCTGGCTGGAATTTACTGGCATATGCCACTAAATATGCGAGACACGATTTTCCGATACAAGAGCCTCCACCAGGATTATTTGTTGCGCCGGCTATGCCGCGGCTCAGGGATTGAAACGATGAAGAGTGACGACAAGACCAGCATCTGGGCCTATTGCAACAGCAGCGCCATGCGCCGCGCCGCGCGCCAGCTCGGCCAGCTCTATGATGATGCGATGGGCGATACGGGGCTCAAAGGCACGCAGTTCTCGCTCCTGTCGCAGATCCGGTTTTCGGGCGAGCCAACGCTGAAGAACCTCGCCGAGGCGATGGTCATGGACCTCTCAGCGCTCGGACACACGCTGAAGCCGCTGCAGCGCGACGGCTGGATCGAGATCGTGCCGGACGAGAACGATCGGCGGGTGAAGCGGGTCAGACTCACGGACAAGGGGATCGCCAAGCAGGCCGAGATTACCGCTCGCTGGCGGCGGGCTCAGGCCCGGTTCGACGAGACTTTCGGCAAGGAGCAGGCGGCGGAACTTCGTCGCACGCTCGAGCTGATCTCATCGCCGGAATTTGCCAACGCGTTTCGTGATATCCCCGATTAGAGACATTTGTCGCCGGTTGGCCTACCTCAGCCTACGGGCAGCCGGATGACATAGTCCTTTGTCGTCGTCTCCAGCACTTCCCATGTACCCTTAAAACCGGGCCGCAGGATCATGCGGTCACCAGGACCAAGCTCCCTCGCCTCACCGCCGTCTTCGGTGACGATCGAGCGGCCGCTGAGGACGTGGAAATACTCCCATTCGTCATAGACGATCCGCCATTTTCCGGGCGTCGCTTCCCATACACCAGCATAGATTCCGCCTTCCGCTTCCTCGACATTCCAGCTGCGAAAAGTGGGATTGCCCGAAACCAGCCTATCCGCCGTAGGAGCCCCTCCTCCGGTTCGATGGCGGAGAGATCGAATGTGGTCCATGTCTGCATTCCCATTTCCTTATTTCATGAGTTTCGGTCGCTTCGGGTGCGTCAGGCTTCGCGGTCGAGACGGGCAGAAAAACCTTCGGCCGCGATTGAGGCCATGATCTGCAGCCGGGCAGCCGGCATGCCATTGCGAGCACTTGCCGAAAGACCGGCCATGGCCGTCATCGCGTAATCGGTCGCGAGATCGGCATGTTTAGCATCCAGCAACGCGATCATCTGATGCATCGAGGCGCGGCTTTGATCGAGCCGGGCGCGCGCCCTGCTGCCGGCTTCGGGATCTGCGGTCCCCCTCGCCCCATCGATCACCATACAGCCGCAGGCTTCGCCGCTCGTATAAGCCTCAGCCGCATAGCGCAGCATGTTCGTCATACCGACGGCAAGGGAGTTCCCGGTGCGAAGATCGAGACGAGATCCAATCCGTCATTCTCGACATAGCGACCGAGCGCTTCGTCATAGAGCTGAACCTTGCTGCCGAAGGCGGAGTAGAAACTCGGGGGATTAATGCCGATCGCTTCAGTCAGGTCGGCGACGCTCAGCGCATCATACCCCTTTGCATGGAACAATGCCTGGGCCTTCGCCAGCGCCTCGTCGCGATCGAATGCGCGCGGCCGTCCACGCTTTCCAATTATTTTTGTATCACTCACTACAAAATCCTTGACGCAATCAATCCGCCTATTTATGTAATCGTCACTACATTAAATCTCAACACAGAGATACGGGAAACAAGACAATGACAGACTTTCATGGAAAGAACGTGTTGATTCTGGGTGGCAGTCGCGGCATCGGCGCTTCTCTGGTCCGCCGCTTTGCCGGCGACGGCGCAACGGTGACTTTTACCTATGCCGGATCGAAGGATGCGGCAGAAGCACTTGCCGCCGAGACCGGTGCCAAGGCAGTCAAGTCCGACGCCGGGGACCGGACGGAGACGATCGCCACCGTCAAGGCAGCCGGACCGCTCGACGTGCTTGTCGCGAATGCCGGCACGCTGGCGCTTGGCAATCCGCTGGAGATTGAGCCTGACGCCATCGACCGGATGATCGACATTAACGTGCGCGCCCCTTATCACGCCTCGATCGAAGCGGCCCGCAACATGCCGGAAGGCGGGCGGATCATCATCGTCGGTTCGGTCAATGGCGACCGCATGCCCTTTGCCGGCGGTGCCGCCTATGCGCTGACGAAATCTGCCGTCCAGGGCATGGCGCGCGGCCTCGCCCGCGACTTCGGTGACCGCAACATAACCGTCAACGTCATCCAGCCCGGCCCGACCGATACGGACATGAACCCGAAGGATGGTCCGATGAAGGACACGATGCATGGTTTCATGGCTCTGAAACGCCACGGGAAACCGGAGGAAATCGCCGGCCTCGCCGCCTATCTCGCGGGCCCGGAAGCAGGCTTCATCACCGGCGCGATGCACACGATCGATGGCGGCTTCGGCGCCTGAAGGGTGCTGAATGCCGACAACAGCCGCTGGCTGCCTTCGGGCAGCCTAGGTGCTTCCTCCCGAAAATTTTACCTGGAGAGGATGCATTTCATAACGCAATCGCTATAGTCTGCGCCCATGGACACCCGATTGCGTGTGTCCGGCTCGACGCGTCGGTTGCCTTCGACGTCGATGTCGAACCGGACGTTCTTCCTTCATGGTCGAGAGATGACCGCGCCCCGCGATAAGCCGGGGACGCTTGTTCACGCCATCACACTTCAGCTTAATCTGCTGCCGTCCCCGTCCTGGGGCGGCATTTTTTGTTTTCCCTTTCAACCACAGAAGGAATGGCCGCTGGAATCGGCAGGCCGCTTGTCATCATGATATTCGAATGGATGTCCGACCCCGCTGCATGGGCGGGTCTCGCCACCCTCATTGTTCTTGAAATCGTTCTCGGCATCGACAATCTCGTGTTCATCGCGATCCTTGCCGACAAACTGCCCGAGCATCAGCGGGAAAAAGCCCGCCTGATCGGCCTCAGCCTGGCGCTCGGCATGCGCCTCATCCTGCTTGCCTCGGTCGCCTGGATCGTCACGCTAACAGCACCGTTGTTCACCGTGCTCGGCATCGAAATCTCCGGCCGAGACCTTATTCTTCTGTTTGGCGGCGTGTTCCTTCTTTTCAAGGGCACGATGGAACTGCACGAACGCCTTGAAGGCCATTCCGGTCCCAAGGATGGCAAGGTCGAGCATGCCGTATTCTGGCAGGTACTCGTTCAGATCGTCGTGCTCGATGCGGTGTTCTCGCTCGACAGCGTCATCACCGCCGTCGGCATGGTCCAGCATCTTTCCGTCATGATGATTGCCGTCGTCGTCGCCGTCGGCGTGATGCTGCTCGCTTCCAAGCCGCTCATGGCCTTCGTTTCGAAGCACCCGACCGTTGTCATTCTCTGCCTCGGTTTCCTGATGATGATCGGCTTCTCGCTGATCGTCGAAGGCCTCGGCTTCCACATTCCGAAGGCATATCTCTATGCCGCGATCGGCTTCTCGGTTCTGATCGAGGCATTCAACCAGATCGCGCGGCGCAATCGCGAGCGGGTTCTGACCACGGGTGATCTTCGCGAACGCACGGCAAGCGCCGTCCTGTCCCTGCTCGGCAGCCGCCGAGGCGAAGCCTCGCTCGGCGAGACAGCCGACGTGATGGCCGAACGCGCTTCGGAAAACGAGCTGTTCACGCCGGTCGAACACGAGATGATCGAAAGCGTGCTGACGCTTGCCGACCGCCCCGCCAAGTCAGTGATGACCCATCGCCTCGATATCGACTGGCTGGACATCGAGGACAGCGACGAGGAGCTTCGCCGCAAGGTGCTGGAATCGGGCCATTCCCGCTTCCCGATCGCACGCGGCAGCCTGGACGAGTTCCTCGGCGTGGCGTTGGCGAAGGACCTTCTGCGCGACTTCATCGAGACCGGCAAGATCGATTTCGAGCGTTCGCTGCGCCAGCCGCTCGTCGTGCATGAAAGCGTCAATGCTCTGCGCCTGCTCGAACAGCTGCGCCAGTCGCCGCTACAGGTGGCGATCATTCTCGACGAATACGGCTCGGTGGAAGGCATGGTCACGGCAACCGACCTGCTGGAAGCCATTGCCGGCGATTTTGCCGATGATGACGACGAGCAGCTGACCGTCGAGCGTGGCGAGGACGGCTCACTTCTCGTCGATGGCTGGATCGACATCCGCCATGTCTCCAAACTTCTGGATAGCGATCTCGTGGATGATGCCGACCGCTATTCCACGCTGGCCGGCCTCATTCTCTGGCGTCTCGGCCACCTGCCGCAGCAGGGAGAAACGGTGACCTTTGGTGACCTCACCTATGAAGTCGTCGCACTCGATGGTCGCAATATCGACAAGGTGCGCATCAGCACGGCCGACCGCACGAAGGCAGAGCCGGCCGAAATGCGCGCCTGACGATTTCAGGTCTTAAAAATCAAGCATGCCGGCGGCGTTCGCCGCCGGTCCATTCCCGCCCCTTCAGCATGGCGCCGACGGTCCCGAGCAGGGTCGCGGCCGAGCACGGCTTCGGTATGAAACGTGCAGTGGCCGGGAGATTGTCCTTTTCCCCGAGACGACGAGCCGACGACACGATGATGCCTATCCTCGGGGCGCATTCGGCGACCATCCGCGCCAGATCCAGACCGTCCAGAACGCCCGGCATATCGACATCGGTGATCAGGAGATCGATCTCCTCGTGCTGGCCGAGCTGGCCGACCGCCTCAAGCACGGTCGTTGCCTCGATGACCGCGTAACCGGCATCCTCCAGTGCATCCATGACTGCAAAGCGGATCAGCGCCTCATCTTCAACGACCAGGACTGTCTTCTGCCGGAAAGTGGTCATGCCGAATTCCTCGTGTTCGTGTGTCGAGCCTATCAACGCACGAACACGAGGAGGGATTGCGGCAGAGGCCGTACCAATTCGAAACATGTTTAATAAAATACGAATAAACTTGGAGCGGCCTTTGTAAGCCTTCAGTCGGCCCATTCGGGATCGCTGGTGAAAACGATCGTCAGCCAGCGGTCCGGTCCCTCGCCGCCGATCGCCTCACCGATCTCGTCACGGATCGCATCCCATTCCGAAAGATGGCGGGCAGGCCAATCCGAAGGCGCGATGAAGAACAACTCGATCTGGCGGCCCCGGCCGACCTTGGCGACATAGGCGCGGTAGGAGAGGAAGCCGTGGCGCTCGACGATGTCCTGCGCCACCGCATCGACATGCTGCTTCAGCTCGGCCGGTGTCACAAGCAGAACATCGGCCACTGCCTGGCGGACATTTGCCAGCGGTACCGGAATGGTGACAAGGCAGATGACAGCGAGCACGGCGGGATCGATATAGGGCGTGAGCCATTCAAAAGTCGTTCCGTGGATGGCGTAGCCGCAGACGAAGGCAACGAGCAGCGCCGAGGTCAGCGCGGCCGTCATCAGCCACGCCTGCGCATCCAGCGCGACAAAGCCGGATTTCAGGTCGCGGTTCGCTCGTGAGCAGAATATGCCCATGGCGAGTGATACGGCGAGCGTCACGACGGTGAAGATAATCGCCGGCCCGAAATCGATCGGCCTTCCGCCCGCCAGGAGACTGCCGACGGCATTGATGAAAGCGTAGATCGCAGCGCCCATCAGAAGCGTACCGTTAAGCCCGAGCACCATCGGCTCGAGATGCCAGAAGCCGACGCTGAAGCGATCGATGAGCTTGCCCTTGGCCGTGGGCTCGGCGGACGTCGCAATCAGCCGCGACACCAGCAAGGCCAGCATCGTCATGAACGCATCGGTGAGGGAATAGAAGCCATCGAAAATGATGGCGAAGGAGCCGGACACGATGCCGACGATAATGCCGAATGCCGCCACTGCGGCCGTGACGGCGATGGACAGCCGAAGGAGTGACTGCTCGCTCACGGGGTATTCTCCATCGGAACAGGGACTGCACCCCGCCCTTTCTCTGATTTTACTCGATCAATCCCCCTCGAGACTGCGCATCGCATGTCGCGACCACCGATCGGATAGCGACCGACGGCGAGGAAAGGTTGCTTGAGGCGGCTCTATAGAAGCGTCAGCTAACTTTCGCCAGTGCCTGATCGAGGTCGGCAATGATATCCGCGACATCCTCGATGCCGACCGATAGGCGTACGACATCCGGCCCGGCACCGGCAGCGACCTGCTGTTCCTCCGTTAATTGGCGATGGGTGGTCGAAGCCGGATGGATGACCAATGAGCGGGTGTCGCCGATATTGGCGAGATGTGAAAACAGCTGCAGGCTCTCGACGAAGGTCTTGCCGGCGTCATAGCTGTTGCCTGCACCGCCCTTGATGCCGAAGGTGAAGACCGCACCGGCGCCTTTCGGCGAATAATGCTGTTGCAGAAGATGGTTGGGGTCGTCCTCAAGCCCCGAATAACTGACCCAGGCGACCTTCGAGTGCTGCTTCAGCCATCTGGCGACGGCAAGCGCATTGTCGCAATGCTTCTGCATCCGGAGCGGCAGTGTCTCGATGCCTGTCAGGATCATGAAGGCGTTGAAGGGCGAAATGGCCGGACCGAGGTCGCGCAGACCGAGCGTGCGCGCCGCGATCGCAAAGGCGATATTGCCGAAGTTTTCATGCAGCACGACGCCCGCATATTCCGGGCGGGGCTCCGAGAGCATCGGGTACTTGCCGGATTTCGCCCAGTCGAATGTGCCGCCATCGACCAGAATGCCGCCCATGGAATTGCCGTGACCACCAAGAAACTTCGTCAGCGAGTGGACAACGATGTCGGCGCCATGCTCCAGCGGCCGCAGCAGATAGGGACTTGCCATCGTGTTGTCGACGATCAGCGGCAGTCCGTGCCGGTGAGCGACGTCGGCGACTGCCGAAATATCGACGAAGGTGCCAGCGGGATTGGCAAGGCTTTCGATGAAGATCGCACGCGTCTGGTCGTCGATCGCAGCTTCGAAGCTTGCCGGATCGTCGGTATCGGCCCAGCGGACCTGCCAATCGAAATTCCTGAACGCATGGCCGAACTGGTTGATCGAGCCGCCATAGAGTTTTCTGGCCGAGACGAAATTGGCGCCCGGCTGCATGATCGTATGGAAGATCAGCATCTGCGCCGCGTGACCCGACGCTACAGCTAGTGCCGCTGTACCGCCTTCCAGTGCCGCTACCCTCTCTTCAAGAACCGCCTGGGTGGGGTTCATGATGCGGGTGTAGATATTGCCGAATTCCTGCAGGCCGAAGAGCGCCGCCGCGTGATCCGTATCGTTGAAGACGAAGGATGTCGTCTGGTAGATCGGCGTCGCACGCGCCCCCGTGGTCGGGTCAGGCTGCGCCCCTGCATGAACGGCAAGCGTGGAAAAGCCTGGATTGAATGGCGGCATGGTGTTTCCCCTCGGTCCAACTGGTCTTTTTTATTGACGGCAACAGAAAAGCGCGAGCGCCAGCCGGGATCAAGGAATATCGTTCCTTCTAATCCCGTTGCGTCGAAAAGCAGCGGCAAATCCAAACGTAAAAAATCAGGCGATCAGCCGAGGATATTCGATTGCGGGGCACCGGTTCATGACCATTGCGATCCCACCCGCCTCGGCCTTTTCGGCGGCGTGGTCGTCGCGCACGCCGAGCTGTGACCAGATTACCTTCGGCCGGATTTCGAGCGCGAGCGCCTCATCCACCACGCCATCAAGAAATTCCGGCGCGCGGAAGACGTCGACCATATCGACCGGCTGCGGGACATCGGCGAGCGTCGCATAAGTTCGCTGGCCGAGGATTTCCTTGCCCGCCTGACCGGGGTTGACGGGATAGACCGTGTACCCCCTGGCCAGCAAAAAGCGCATTACACCATAACTCGGCCTTTCCGGCTTGGGTGAAGCACCGAGAAGAGCGATCGTACGCGTGGTCCTCAGCGTGGAAGCCAGATAATCGTCGTCGTAGCGGTCGTGGTTCACGGACGTCTCCCTTCGAAACCTTAGCTTGCCTGTACATAGGGAGCGCGCGGCGGCAGGGCCAGCGCTCGCCCACATTCAGAGCGGCCGAAGGACCATAGGCCGGTGGAGACCAGATGCGGCACCGCGTTACCGCCCGGTCAAATGCCCCGTTGTTGAGCTAAAGTATTTGTTTCTGGAACATTCCATTTTTGTTCCCGCGCATATTAGCTACAGCTCATAATTTAATTACAAGATCCTAATATTAGGAATTTATAGTGATATCTTGCATTAAATGACATGCAGTCACAATTGTAGAATTCCAACAATATGGCATTATTTTCATTTGTTTATAGATATCTTCCCGCGCAGTCCCGATTTGGCCGGGCGAGAATATTTATTCTTCAGAGCGTTAATATTCGAACATTCGCTCACAGCAATGGCAAAATCCTGAGTTGTATCGCATTGACACACCCGCCGGTTATCACTCACTGAGTCCGGCGAATGCCACATTGATTGAAAATAAGCCTTCGTGCGCAGGCAGGATGGGTGCCTGTCATGCTATGAGAGCGCCATCCGAGGCAAAAAAACGCATGAATAGTTGAGGTAAATTAATACCACATATATAACTAATTGTTTTTGCTAACATTATTTTTCCGTCGGCTTTCACGTGATTATTGACCCTCAACCATGCTCACGATATAAGCCCGCCAGATTGCGGACCTTCCATGGCCCGCTTTCTTTTTGGACGGCCAAGGCCGCTCAATTCAAGCAACAAGAAACGTCCATTCTGAAGGCCTTACGCTTCCGGTAATGGATCCAAACGAAAGAGAAAATCATGTCTACCTTCGTTCAGAAGCCTGCAGAGGTGGAGAAGAAGTGGGTGATCATCGACGCCGAAGGGCTCGTTGTCGGCCGCCTCGCCACCCTCGTTGCCAACCGCCTGCGCGGCAAGCACAAGGCTACCTACACCCCGCACGTTGACGACGGCGACAACGTCATCATCATCAACGCTGAAAAGTGCGTCCTGACCGGCAAGAAGTACACCGACAAGAAGTACTACTGGCACACCGGTTACCCGGGCGGCATCAAGGAACGCACCGCACGCGCCATCATCGAAGGCCGCTTCCCGGAGCGCGTTCTCGAGAAGGCCATCGAACGCATGGTTCCGCGCGGCCCGCTCGGCCGTCGCCAGATGAAAAACCTGCGCGTCTACGCCGGCTCGAACCATCCTCATGAAGCACAGCAGCCGGTCGTCCTCGACGTGGCTTCGCTGAACAGCAAGAACGTAAGGAGCGCCTGATAATGGCCGATCTCTCCTCTTTGAAGGACCTCGCGCCGGCTGAAGGCCAGGCACCGGTTCACGTCCGCAAGGTCGATGCACAGGGCCGCTCCTACGCGACCGGCAAGCGCAAGAACGCAGTCGCCCGCGTATGGGTCAAGGCTGGCTCGGGCAAGATCATCGTCAACGGCAAGGACTTCTCGGCATACTTCGCCCGTCCGGTCCTGCAGATGATCCTGCAGCAGCCGCTGGTTTCGGCTGCCCGCACCGGTCAGTTCGACATCATCGCCACCGTCACCGGTGGTGGCCTCTCCGGTCAGGCCGGCGCCGTTCGTCACGGCGTCTCCAAGGCCCTCACCTACTTCGAACCGGGCCTGCGTCCGGTCCTGAAGAAGGGTGGCTTCCTGACCCGCGACAGCCGCGTCGTCGAGCGTAAGAAGTACGGCAAGGCCAAGGCCCGCCGCTCGTTCCAGTTCTCGAAGCGTTAATCGTTTCAGGATTTACGGACTTTTGGAAAGGCGGGGCTTTTGCTCCGCCTTTTTTCGTTTCGGGCTTTATCCATCAAGATTTGAAGCTTGCGCATCAAACGGCATTACAGAACATGGTCAGGATTGCCGTCCAGCCCCAGAGAGCTGCCATGTCACTGCCCACAGCCTCATCCTTCGCGACCCTGCCGGAGCCGCCTTATTACATCGTCGCCTTCTCCTCCTGTCGAACCGAGGGCGAGAATGGCTATGGCAACATGGCCGACGCGATGGTCGAACTCGCGAGCCAGCAGCCGGGCTTTCTCGGCGTGGAAAGCGCGCGCGGGATTGACGGGTTTGGCATAACCAATTCCTATTGGACCGATGAGGATAGTATTCGCGCCTGGAAGGCCGTCGTCTCTCATTCGGCGGCGCAGCGGCTGGGGCGAGAACGCTGGTACGAGGATTACCAGGTGCGGATCGCCAAAGTGGAACGCGCTTACGGGTTCGACAGATAGGGAATGGAATGGCCAGCAAATCGATCGACAACGCCTTTACCGCCAAGGCCGCGCGTGGCGCGGCGACCGACCCGACCTATGCGGGCGCGCTGTCCTTCATGCGGCGGCGCTACAGCAAGGATGTGGAGGGCGCCGATGCCGTCGTGCTGGGTATTCCCTTCGATGCCGCCGTCTCCAACCGGCCCGGCGCCCGTTTCGGGCCGCAAGCAATCCGGCGCGCCTCGGCGATCTTCGACAACGATCCGCAATATCCGTTTTCGCGCGATCTGTTCGAAGAGATGGCGGTCATCGACTATGGCGATGTGCTGCTCGATTACGGCAATCACCAGAAGACGCCGGGACTGATCGAGGCGGAAGCCGCGAAGGTCATTGCATCGGGCGCCTTCCTGCTTTCCCTCGGTGGCGATCATTTCGTTACCTGGCCGCTACTGAAGGCGCATGCCGCCAAGCATGGTCCGTTGGCGCTTGTCCATTTCGACGCCCATCAGGACACTTGGGACGATGACGGCGAGCGGATCGACCACGGGTCGTTCGTCGCCCGTGCCGTGCGCGAGGGTGTCATCGATGCCGCACATTCGATCCAGATCGGCATCCGCACCCACGCTCCGGAGGACTTCGGCATCAGGATCCTTTACGGGCATGAGGTCGAGGACATGGGCGCTCAAGCGATCGCTGATGCGATCCTTGCCCATGTCGGCGACCGACCCGTCTATCTCACCTTCGACATCGATTGCCTCGACCCTGCCTACGCGCCCGGCACCGGCACGCCGGTCGCCGGCGGGCCGTCGAGTGCGAAAATCCTGTCGGTGCTGCGCAAGCTCGGCACGCTCGATATCCGAGGCGGCGACGTCGTTGAGGTAGCGCCGGCCTATGACCATGCCGATATCACCGCCATTGCCGGTGCGACTGTTGCAATGTATATGCTCGGACTGAAAGCGGAGCGGCTGGCTCGTAAGAAAAGCGCTCGTTAAAAATCTGATTCAACACGCTGCTAGAATGATTCAGGCGCTCAATCCAACGCGCTGAAAACATGGGATAAAAGCAATGACGGCAAAGATCTTCATCGACGGCGAACACGGAACCACGGGACTGCAGATCCGCACCCGCATGGCCGGCCGCCGCGACGTCGAGCTGCTGTCGATCCCGGAAGCCGAGCGCCGCAATGCCGCGATGCGCGAAGACCTGCTCAACAGCGCCGACATCGCCATCCTCTGCCTGCCGGACGACGCTTCCAGGAAGCGGTCTCGATGCTGTCGGGCAACAACAAGGTGCGCGTCATCGACACGTCGACCGCCTATCGGATCGCGCCAGATTGGGCTTACGGCTTTGCCGAGATGGACAAGGCGCAGGCAGGCAAGATCAAGTCCGCCCGCCATGTCGCCAATCCGGGCTGCTACCCGACCGGCGCAATCGGCCTCATCCGTCCGCTGCGCGCCGCGGGCATCCTGCCGGACGGCTATCCGGTTTCGGTCAACGCGGTCTCCGGCTATACGGGCGGCGGCAAGCAGATGATCGCGCAAATGGAAGACGCTTCGCGGGAAGACGCCATTTCCGCCAACAACTTCCTCTACGGCCTGAGCTTGAAGCACAAGCATGTGCCCGAGATGAAGGAACACGGCCTGCTCGACCGCGCACCGCTCTTTTCACCTTCCGTTGGCCGCTTCGCCCAGGGCATGATCGTCCAAGTGCCGCTCTTCCTTGAAGACCTTAAGGATGGCGCGACTGTCGAGACCATTCATGCCGCGCTCGTCGCCCACTATGCCGGACAGGACATCGTCACGGTCGTTCCCTTGGAGGAGAGTGCAAAGCTTGGCCGCATTGATGCCGAGGAACTGGCCAATACCGACAACATGAAGCTCTTCGTGTTCGGTACGCCGGGTGGCGCGCATGTCAATCTCGTCGCGCTCCTCGATAATCTCGGCAAGGGCGCCTCGGGCGCCGCCGTGCAGAACATGGACCTGATGTTGTCCGCCTGATCAAGATCCGGCCGTGACAACCCCTGCCCCATCGCTTCCGACCGAACTTGCGAAGCGATGGGGTGTTCAAACCGCCACACCGATTGCCGACACGCGCACCAGCGTCATTCATCGCGTGCTGCTTCACGATGGGTCGAGCGCCATTTGCAAACAGCTCAAGCCCTCCGGACTGCACGAACTACATGGCATCGACTTCCTCGCCTGGCGGCAGGGACAGGGCGCAGTGCGGCTGCTGGATCAGTCGGAAATGGCGTGCCTGCTGGAGGATGCAGGCGCGTTGACGCTCAGAAACTATCGTCTTGAGCATGATGAAGAAGCCGCAAGCGACATCATCGCGGATGTGCTCGGCGCGTTGCACAGCGCCTCGATGCGATCCCCTCCAGCCACGCTTGTTTCGCTGCGGCAGCATTTCAAAGCGCTGTTTGATCGCGTCGAACAGGCTGACGAGACGGAGCTTTTCGACACGCTACGTCGATGCGCCAGAATCGCCGATAGCCTGTTGACGTCCCAGGTCGACATCCGACCTCTCCACGGCGATCTCCATCACGAGAACATCATCAGCGGCACAGCGCGCGGGTGGCTCGCCATCGATCCTCAAGGACTGATCGGCGACCCGGCTTATGACTGCGCCAATGTGTTTGGAAATCCCGAAGGTGCATTCCCCGACATTATCGATCCGCGAAGGATCAACCGGCTTCTGACCCTCTTTGCTCCCGTGATCGGATGCAGCGAGGAAAAGATCCTGCGCTATGCCATCGCCCATGCGGGCCTGTCGATCTGCTGGTCGCTGGAAGATGGCGACGGCATGTCCGGTAACGGCAATGCCATGGAGCGGCTGGCCTTCGCCAAGGCCGCTCTCTCGCTCTTGAACGAGCGGCTGGTCTAGTTCCTGACTTCGATCTTCGTCTCGCGCGGATACTCACCGTAGAATGCGCGGAAATGGGCAATGGCGAAGCCGAGCACGATGAGTGCCATGCCCTGGTGGGCGAGCGCCATATCCAGCGGCACCTGCATGATGAGCGTCGAAATGCCGATCACGGCCTGCACGCTGACAAGGATGAAAAGCAGCACGGCGCGGCGGGCATGGGTCGTATCCGGCGCCCTGGAGAGCGAGACGATCATGTGCAGGAAGGTTGCGGTCCACAGCAGATAGGCACCGCAGCGATGGACGAACTGCACCGTCTTCGGGTTTTCGAACAGGTTGATCCACCACGGGTTCTGAACGAACAGGTCACCGGGGATGAGTGCGCCATCCATCATCGGCCATGTCGTGTAGCTCAGACCTGCATCGAGACCGGCGACCAGAGCGCCGAGATAAATCTGGAAGAGCACGAGGAAGGCAATCGCGCCTGCCGCCCAATGGGATTTCGCGGTCGGCGGACGGTCGCTGGCATGTGGTGACAGGCCGCGCATGATCCACACACAGGCGGCGAAGATCAGACAGGCAATGGTAAGGTGAGTGGCAAGGCGGTATTGCGACACGCTGACGAGCTTGGTGAGACCCGAAGACACCATCCACCAGCCGATGAAGCCCTGGAAGCCACCGAGCGCCAGCGTTCCGACCAGCGGCCAGCGTAGGCGCTTTTCGATGCGGCCGGTCAGCCAGAAGAAAGCGAGCGGCAGGGCGAAGACGATGCCGATCGAGCGGGCGAGGAAACGATGCGCCCATTCCCACCAGAAGATTTGCTTGAACTCGTCGACCGTCATGCCCTTGTTCAGCAGCTGGTACTGCGGGATGCGCTGGTAGAGTTCGAACTCTTCCTGCCATTCGGCGGCATTGAGCGGCGGGATGACACCGTGGATCGGCTTCCATTCGGTGATCGAAAGGCCGGAATCGGTCAGCCGCGTGGCACCGCCGACCAGCACGAGACAGAACAGCGTGAAGATGACGAGGCCGAGCCAGATGCGCACGGCCTTGCGGTCGCGGCGCTCGCGCTTTGTGTCACGGACTGCATCGATGATGACTGTGTCTGTTGCCGACATGGCTCGCATTCCTGTCGTTTGCGGCCAGCTTGATGGAGGCCGCCATCATGGGACAACGCGACGCAGTCGCGCGACATCTTCCTTTTCCGCGTTGCTTTGCCTCAAGCCCCCGTGCAAAACAAGCCCCAGCACTTTGCGGCATGCGGTCGCGGCTGCATGTGCTCAGACAAGTGGGGATATTGGAGGCGTGTCTTGGTTCCGCGTTTAAGAAGCTTTGTCGGCACGATCCTGATCATCGTCCTCGTCATCACCTATGCGCTTGCCGCAACGACGATTGCCACGCTGACGCTCGCCACCTCCCCTGGTGGGTGCATCTACTCTATTTCGCACTGTCCGGGCTCCTATGGATCCTGCCAGCCATGCTTATCATCAAGTGGATGGCCGGCCCTCGGGCGAAACGATAGACTTTCATCGGCCATTAACCAGAGGCCGCGCTTCAAACATGTTTTCCATGCCATAAACGCATTCTTCGTGCTCGCCATCTAACATGGAGCATTAATGATATGGGTGATGCATGGCCGCTCTGGCAGATCAGAACGAGACGAAGATGTCGGACGCGCGCGGCAGCCTCGCAACGCAAGGTCCGACCGTGAGATTTGCCGATCTCGAAATCGCTCTGGCACATGACAATCCCTCAGTCGAAGCCTCTTGGCGGCGTCTGGAAAAGCGCGAATGGAATTCCCTCAATCAGGGACTGGATTGGTGCCGTGCCTGGATGCAGGCACATGAACACGCGCTTTTGATCGTTACCGGGTCAATCGGAGAGCAGACCGTATTCTTGCTGCCGCTCGAAATCGTCTCGGAAAAAATAGGCAAGACGGCGCGACTGCCGGGTGGCCGTTTCAACAATATCAACACCGGGATCTTCGCCGGAGAGCTGGCCGCTCCGAGCCCAAAGGAACTCCAGCAATTCAAGAGCGCCATTGCGAAGGCTCTGCGCGGCAAGGCAGACCTCCTCGTATTGGACCAGGTGCCGCTGATATGGAAGGGCATCGCACATCCATTGAGCGCCCTTGCCTCCGTCGAGAACCAGAACCGCTCCTTCCAGCTGCCCTTGCTTGAGACGATGGAAGCCACGATCGGCCAGCTCAACGCGAAAACACGACGCAAGAAATTTCGCAGCCAGCTGCGCAAGCTAGACGCGCTTGGTGGTTTCGAGCATCTCGTGCCGGCCAGCAACGCCGAACAGCACGAACTCCTGGACCGCTTCTTTGTCCAGAAGGGCTCCCGCCTTCAGGCATTCGGGCTCCCCGATGTCTTCCAGCCAGCGGAGACGCGACGCTTTCTTCATCTCCTGCTTGATGCGCCAAGAGACAGTACCGACGTTCCACTTACGATGCAGGCAATTCGCCTGAAGGGCGAGCATGAGGGGCATATCGCTGCCATCGTCGGCCTGTCGCGCAAGGGAGACCATGTCCTCTGCCAGTTCAGCTCCATCGACGAGAGCGTCGCCGCCGAGGCAAGTCCGGGAGAGCTTCTATTCTGGCTGGCAGTCGAGCGGAGCATCACGGAAGGCGCGACGCTCTTCGACTTCGGCATAGGCGACCAGCTCTACAAACGCAACTGGTGCAGCCAGGAAACGGTACAGCATGATATCGTGCTGCCTTTGACGGTGAGAGGGCGATTGCTGGCGCCTCTACTCGTCGCCGGAACGCGCCTGAAGGCGGCCATCAAGAAACATCCGCAGCTTTACGCGCTTCTCCAGCGATGGCGAGCACGCCACTAGAGCCTTTCCGGTGGTTGCGCGTCGTCAGGCGGCCGTGCGACTGCGCGACGGCGGGTGACGCCGGTCGTCCTGCTCCGCCATAACGAGAAGATTGCGAAAGCCAGCCTCCGCATAGTCAAGGACCAGTCGTGTTATGTCGTTCTCGCTGAAGCCCGGCACAGACAGGATGACCTCCGTCCGATCATTGCGCACGAGACGCGACAGCCCGCCGGTCTCGGCCGGACCGCATTCGATCAGAACGAGATCATAGGCATCCGACAAAGCATCGACGATCATCGTGAGGCGATCGACGCCGCGCATCGCCTTTACCGGATCCGAGACGCCTTGCGGGATGATGTGAGCGTCCGAAAGCCGATCCGGGTGGATGGCGTCACCAAAGGCGCTCTCACCGCTTAGAAGATCGGTGATGCCCAAGAGCTTGTCGCTTTCCGCCATCAGCCGCGTCGGGCAGGCAGAGCCTGTCAGGTCCACCAGAACCACGGTCCTGCCGGCCTCCGCCGCTGCACGGGCGAGCATGACGGTTGCGGTAGATCCCTCGTCGCCGCCCGGAGATACAGCTGTGGCAACGGGCACGTCGTAGCGCTGGAGATGGTGAACGACCGAAGCGATGGTGAAGCCCTGGTCGGCATTATCTGCCGTCTCGATGGCCTGCGAGGGCACATGGATCGGCGCTTCCTTGGCTACGTCAGGGGCCTGTGACGCCACGGTTTCGGGCTGCGGCTTAAGATATTGCGCTGGCACGGGCTCTACAACGGTTGTTGGTGCAGAAAGCTGGTCTGCCTCCGGCTGGGGCGCCGGCTTATGCGGTTGCGCCGCGACGACGACGGCCGGCGCTGCGAGCGGCTTGGCGACACTGACCCGTTCGACCTTATGCAGCTCGACTTCTTCCACCTCATCCGTCTCTTCACGGCGGACGGGACGCAGGGCCCGTCCGCTGAAGAGTTCGGAGATCATTATCGCGAGGCAGCTGAGTATCAGGGTCGCGAGCGTCACGACGATGACGATGGGAATGACCTTGGGGAAATACGGTTCGGCAGGTTCGACCGCCTGCGACACGACACGCGCATCTGCAGGCGTCGCGTTGCTGTCGAGCCTCGATGTCGCCTCACGATAGCGGGCGAGATAGGTTTCCAGGAGTTGGCGCTGGGCGGCAGCTTCGCGCTCCAGTGCACGCAGACCGACTTCTTCTTCGCCCGCGCGGGCAGAATCGGCCTTCAGATTGTTGAGCTGCGTCATTAATTGACGCTCACGCAGCCGCGAGACCTCCGCCTCGCTATCGAGGCTACCGAGTACCTTACGCGTTTCAGCGTCGATCTGCTGACGAATACCGGCAAGCTGCGCTCTCAGCCCCCGCAGCCGAGGGTGATTATCGAGGAGCACGACGGACTGATCAGAAATTTGCGCCTGCAAATTGGCCTCGGCCTCCTTGAGGCGCTGGATCACCTGGGAACTCACGACATCAGAAAGAGTGTCGGAATCCCTGCCGGCAGCGAGCGCAGCGCGAACATTTTCCGCCCTCGCCTCCGCGTTTGCCCGTTCGCCGCGCACACGCGCGAGTTCGGTCGAGATGTCGTTCAGCTGCTGGGTGGAGAAGCTGTTCGTCTCGGTTGTCTGGAAAAGACCGTTTTGCGCCCGGTATTCCGCGACCTTCGTCTCGGCCTCTTTGACCCGCTGCGTCAGGTTGGCGATTTCCGGTTCCAGCCACTTGGCAGTTTCGGAGTGGTTGTCGAGCTTGGCACCGCTTTGCAGCCGTAGATAGACCGCAGCCATCCTGTTCGGGATCGCAGCCGCCAGCGCCGGATCATGCGACGAGAACTCGATGGCAATGACGCGGGAATTCTCGACCGCGTAGACATTCAGTTTCTCACGGAACTCCTTGATCACCCGGTCTTCCGGATCAAGCGCCATCGGATCGAGCTTCAGGCCGAGCATGACCAGGATATCTGGAAACAACGATTGGCCGGCCGGGTCGAATTCGGGGTATTGCGACAGCTTCAGATCACGCGCAACCTGCCGGATGAGATCGGTCGACTGCAGCAACTGAGCCTGGCTGGTGACGTTGAGCAGAATCCAGAACGGGATCGTTTGCAGCCGCGACCGCATCCCCGCTGTTCAGGTTCGGCGAGCGCGACTCGATCAGCAGTCTAGTCTCTGCGCGATAGCTCGGCTTCATCAAACTGGTAGAGCCGAGTGCGACCACTGCGGCCAAGGCGGTGATGGCAAGAACACGTCCCTTGCGCTCCCACACCGCTGCTATCACGCGGCCGAGATCGATATCCACGTCCTGATGATTGCCGTTTACGCCTGACATGACGATCTCCGCCTCTTTATCGCGAGAAACGTAAAGGACCGTAGTAACTCTCAGGTTAATGCCCGTCCAGATTTAGCACTCTCTGATTTTTACCGCCTATTAACCCTAACGGACCGATAATGCATCCGATTGGTATGAACAGCCGGAGCCTGCAGCGAAAATGGCCTTCGCACGACCCAACAGAGCCTTGGGGCTCGCCCTTGCTGCCGCTGTCGCCTTGCTCAGCGGATGCGCTGCACACGCGCCAGCCTCTAAGGGCTTCGATGACGCGGCCATCCAGCCCTACAGGCTCGACAGCGGCGACCGTCTCCGCGTTACGGTGTTCGAGCAGCCGGGCCTGAGCAACACCTACACGGTTGATCAGGCGGGCTATATCTCGTTCCCTCTCGTTGGTCAGGTTACCGCCCGTGGCCAGACTTTGCCGGCGCTGGAAGGTTCGATCGCAAGCCGCCTGAAGCAGGGCTACCTGCGCGACCCCGATGTCAGCATCGAGATCGACCGCTATCGTCCCGTCTTCGTGATGGGCGAAGTCGGCAGGCCGGGACAGTATTCCTATGTGCCGGGCATGACGGCGCAGAACGCCGTGGCGATCGCCGGCGGCTTCACCTCCCGCGGCAACCAGCAGGACGTCGATGTAACCCGCAAGATCAACGGCCGCGTCATCACCGGGCGGACCGGCACGACGGCGCCGGTGCTTGCCGGCGACACGATCTACGTCCGCGAGCGCCTGTTCTGATACTCGATGGCGGCCGCTCCCTGCGCATCCTGCATTGCTTTCGCTCTCCGGTGGGAGGGATCTTCAGGCATGTGCGGGATCTGGTGGAGGAACATCGCGCAGCCGGACACGACGTGGGCATTCTCTGCGACAGCTCTACGGGCGGCGCATATGAGGATGCATTGTTCGACAGCATCAGGCCGCAGCTCAGCCTCGGGCTGACGCGGCTGCCGATGCGCCGGGCGATTTCGCCCTCCGATATGGCGGCTCTCTACCGGAGCTACCAGCATATCAAGAGTTTGCAGCCGGATATTCTGCACGGTCATGGCGCCAAGGGCGGCGCAGTGGTGCGGATGATCGGCTCAGTGTTGCGGGTTGGTAAGTCTCGCGTCGCCCGCGTCTACTCCCCCATGGGGGCAGCCTGCACTTCTCGCGTTCGTCGCTCTCCGGTCAGGCCGTGCTGCGGCTCGAACGACTGCAGGAACGTTTCGCCGACGCGACCGTCTTCGTCTGCGACTATGAGCGACGGACCTATTCGGCGAAAATCGGCGAGCCCAGGAAGCGCACGCAGGTCATCTATAACGGGATCAAAGAGGCCGAGTTCATGCCGGTGGAAGCCGTGCCCGAGGCAGCGGATTTTCTCTACATCGGCATGATGCGGGATCTCAAAGGTCCCGATGTCTTCATCGACGCCTTCGCCCGCACCGAACGGGAAATCGGCCGCCCACTATCAGCCCTGATGGTGGGCGATGGTCCGGATACAGGGCGCTATCACCTGATGATCTCGCAGCTCGGTCTCAGTCGCAGGATCAAGATGATGCCGGCCATGCAAGCCCGAAAAGCCTTCGCGCTGGCAAACACGGTGGTCGTACCCTCGCGGGCGGAAGCAATGCCCTATATCGTTCTGGAGGCGCTGGCGGCCGACAAATCGGTGATCGCCTCACGCGTCGGAGGCATTCCGGAAGTTCTCGGAGAAGCCAGCAAAGCGCTTGCCATTCCAGGTGACGCCAAGGATCTCGCCCGCATCATGACCGCTGCGGCGACCGAACCTGACTGGCACGAGCGCGTCATGCCTGATCCGGCTGATTTCAAGGCCGTTTTCTCGGCACCGGTCATGGCGCGGGACATGCTGGCGCTCTACGAGAGCCTCGTTCGATCCGAGGTGATTGGGGCTCGCTAAAGGCTTCCTTAGCATCTATTTGTTATGGAAATACCATTGCCTTCCCGTCCTCGACCGGAAGAACAAGGGGCCGATGGATGAATCAGCAACGCAATTCCGATGATCTCGATCTCGAGTCGCTGCGCCGTAAGGTCTCCGAAATCCGAGCGCGCGGCGAAGATGTCCAGTCGTCGACGGAACTCAACCCTCTCGCAAAGCAGATCGCGGCACAGTTCAGCGACAGCAACTATTCGCCGACCATGCTGATCGGCCTCTTCCGGCTGTTCGAACTGATATCGCTGCTCATCATTGGCCTGATCGCCGGCTACGTCCTGTCTCCGCATCCGGAAGGCATGTTCGCCGCCCGTCTTGCGGTGGTCGCCGCAGGCTCGGCATTGACGGTTCTTCTGCTGCAGGTCGTGGACGCTTACCAGATCCCGTCGATCCGCGCCGCGAGAAGCACCGGGGCACGTGTGCTTGGGGCGTGGTTCGTCGGATTTGGCCTTATGCTCGCCGGCCTCAGCCTGTCGGAAGGCATCGCTCCCAGCACTGTCGGCGCGCTGTTATGGTTTGCGATTGGCGCGGCCTACCTCCTGGCCGAGCGCCTTCTCACAGCGTTCGTAATCCGCCACTGGGCACGCAACGGAGTTATGGAGCGACGGGCGGTCATCGTCGGCGGCGGCGAGCCCGCCAAGCTGTTCATCCGCCGGCTGGAAGAACAGCCGGACAACGACATCCGAGATCTGCGGCATCTTCGACGACCGCGGCCATGACCGTTCGCCGACCGTGGTCGCCGGCTATCCGAAACTCGGCACATTCGCCGAACTGGTCGAATTCGCCCGACTGGCGCGCATTGACATGCTGATCATCGCCCTGCCCCCGACAGCCGAGGCGCGCATTCTGCAGCTTCTGCGCAAGCTCTGGGTCCTGCCGGTCGACATCCGCCTTGCTGCCCATGCCCATCGCCTTCGCTTCCGGCCGCGTTCCTATTCCCATGTCGGCGCCGTGCCGATGTTCGATATTTTCGACAAGCCGATCCGCGATTGGGATTCGGTCGCCAAGCGCGTCTTCGACATTGCCTTCACGCTCATTTCCATCGTGCTGCTTTGGCCGATCATGCTGGCGGCGGCGGCGGCGGTGAAGTTCACGTCCGAAGGACCTGTCCTGTTCCGGCAGAAACGCCACGGCTTCAACAACGAGACCATCGAGGTTCTCAAATTCCGCTCGATGTATACCAACATGGGCGACCAGACGGCGGTCAAGGCGGTGACCAAGGGCGATCCGCGCGTCACGCCGGTCGGTCGTTTCCTGCGCAAGTCCTCAATCGACGAATTGCCGCAGCTCTTCAACGTCCTGAAGGGCGAGCTGTCGCTCGTCGGCCCTCGCCCGCATGCCGTCCACGCCCAGACCGGCGAGCGCAAATATGTCGATGTGGTCGAGAGCTATTTCGCCCGCCACCGGGTCAAGCCCGGCGTGACCGGCTGGGCGCAGATCAACGGGCTGCGCGGCGAGCTCGATTCAGACGACAAGATCCGCGCCCGTACCCAATATGACCTTGACTATATCGAGACTTGGTCGCTGCTTTTCGATCTGAAGATCCTGTTCCTGACGCCGATCAGGCTGTTGAACACGGACAATGCCTATTGACCGTCACGACCGCTGAAGATCGGGCACAGCGCCCCTCGACGACCGCCCTCCTCCGGCTCCTCGGGTCGGCGCTGATTGCGTTCGGCGTGTTTCTGTCCGGCTTCGTGATTTCGGAGCCTGCCCCCTATGAGCTGATCATGGTCATCCAGATCGCGATCTGGTTCCTGTTGGGCTTGCGCATTTCCCGCACCGTCTGCGCAATCCTGGTTCTATTACTGGTCTTCAACATCGGCGGCCTGTTCTCCATGACCATCATGGCGGACATGAGCGGCGCGCCGATGTATTTCGCCGTTTCCATTTTTTTGGCTCTGAGCTCGGTCTTCTATGCCGCAATCGTCGAGGACGATCCGAAGCGCCTGGACCTGATCTTCAAGGCATGGGTCGTCGCCGCACTGATTACCGCCATGCTCGGCATTCTCGGTTATCTGAATGCCTTTCCCGGCGCGCATGTATTCACAAGATACGACCGCGCCATGGGCGCCTTCCAGGATCCGAACGTCTTCGGCCCCTATCTCGTCGGCCCCATTCTCTATCTGCTCTATCGTCTGCTGAACGGTCGCGTCATGATGGCGCCGCTCCTGATCGGCGGCATTGTCGTTCTGGTCCTTGGCGTCTTTCTGTCATTCTCGCGCGCAGCCTGGGGCCTGTTGCTGTTCGGTGGTATTGCCCTTGTCATCGTCATGCTGCTCAAGGAGCGGACAACCGCATTCCGCCTGAAGATCCTGACGATTTCGATCGTCGCAGGGCTGATTCTCGTGCTTGCGCTCGCGATCGCCCTGCAGATCCCGCAGATCTCCGATCTCTTCATGAACCGCGCGAGGCTGGTGCAGGAATATGACGGGGCGCGGCTTGGCCGTTTCGAGCGCCACAAAATAGGCTTCCTCATGGCGCTGGAACGCCCGCTCGGCATGGGGCCGATGGCCTTCGGCAAGATCTACGGTGAGGACGAGCACAATATCTGGCTGAAATCGCTGACCACCTACGGCTGGCTAGGGGCTGTGACCTACCAGATCATGATATGGTCGACGATCGTGCTCGGCTTCCGCTACCTGCTGCGGGAACGCCCCTGGCAGCCCTATCTGATGATCGCCTGGGTCATGATTGTCGGCCACGCGCTGATCGGCAACGTCATCGATACCGATCACTGGCGCCATTTCTATCTGCTGCTGGGCGTGCTGTGGGGCTGTTTCGCGCTCGAACACCGCCATATGCGAAGGCAGCGCTTGCGCGCCTGATATCAGCTTGCTTGACATCGTCGGGCGTCACTCCAGATCATTCTCATGATTACGACAGCACAGCTTCGCGCCGCACGCGCCCTCATCGACATGACAGTAGACGAACTCGCCGGAATGTCCGGGCTGAGCGCAGACGCCATCCGCTCTGCGGAAGCGGGGGCTGGCACTCCTGATCAGAACGTAGGAGAGCGGTTGAAACGCTTATTTGAATCGAAAGGCGTGATCTTTGTCGCGGCGGGTCAGCAGGATGCCTCAGGCGCTGGCGTCAGGCTTCATGGCGTCCACCCCGACGAAGGGATCAGGCCACAATATCTCAACGCTACCAACGACGATTGAAATGTTTCGCATTACACGGAACCATTTGAGTTCTCACGCGTTTCCCGCCCGCAATTCAACAGTGGGACTACGCATGGCTCGCACCAATAGCCTCTATCTTATCATCGGCGCACTCATCGTCGTCATCGCCGGTTTCAGCTTCTACGCCTATCGCGAGGAAACCAAGCCGGAAGGCGTTTCTATAAGCATTGGACAGGATGGCGTAAAAGTCCAAGAAGAGTGACAGCCGAATGCGCATAGGTTTTTTAACGATAAAGGCGCAATATTAGTCAAAGCCTCCATAATACTTCCGTGGATGTAGTGAGGGGATTCACATGACTTCGCATTTGAATATTTCAGATATCGAGGACAAGGGCCTAAAGAAAGTCTGGAGCGTTACAGACTTTGCCAAGCGCTATCGCCTAGACGCCGAGGAGGAGACTCGCCTCGTGAAGCTCCTGGGCCCCTTCGCCACTCAGCAGGAACTTCTGATGAATGCCAGCCGAGCTCCGCGCTTCCGCTGAGCCGCTTCAAATAAATATAACTATCAATCACGTTGACTGTGGTGTTTGCGCGAACTTTTCTTAAGTATCGCAGCAGCGGAACCTTTTCCTTCTTTGGCAAGTTACGTAGTCGTTAACTTATGCTTGGCGCCGACAAGAACAATCGGCTCCGAAGGAGGAGATATGTTTCGCTTTGCATCAAAGGCTGGCGCTGCTGCCGCACTTTCTCTCGTCGCAGCGGCGACATTCATGACACCCGCAATCGCTCAGGACGTCGAGCTCCGGGTCGGACCTGACGGCATCCGTCCTGTGATACGTGATCGCGATCGTGACCGCGACCGCGACCGTGAATACGATAGGGTCGACGATCGCGGTCGCGGCTGCAGCCCGGGAGAGGCACGCGCTGCTGCTCGCGACGAAGGCTTGCGTAGCCCCGAAGTCGTGCGCGTGACATCGCGCAGCGTTACGGTAGAAGGCATGACCCGCCGCGGCCCGGATCGCGTTACATTTGCAAATCGTCGTGGTTGCCCGCTGATCTGACGGGCGCCAACATCACCGACAATGTTCGCCGCCCTGCCCTGTGTGCATCACGATATGTCTGCAGATGAGGCGGGTGGCGAGCTTTTAGTGACAGTCTGCGTGATCGTCATGAGCAATGCTACTCGCACCGATTTTTCGCTTGCACCCAACCGACCGCACCGGTAAGGAAGTCGTGCTCTCGAAGCAGGTCGGAATGTAGCGCAGCCCGGTAGCGCACTTGACTGGGGGTCAAGGGGTCGTGGGTTCGAATCCCGCCATTCCGACCATTTATCTCCCCCAATATTTTGATTTTTTACCGACACCGCATTCTCAACGCACCTACGCGCGTCAGCGTGAATTTTTAGACGGCGCATAAAACCATCAATGTCATATAGAGCCGCTGCAGCACTCCTATTGCTCTTCTTTCCGATGCTCGCAGGCGCGCGGTCTGCGGCTGGCGCGGATCTCGAGCATGGTGCACGCGTGTTTGAAACCTGCGCTGCGTGCCACGCGATCGACAGCGATGTGAACAAGATGGGCCCGCATCTGAAAGGGGTCTTCGGCCGTGCGGCGGGGAGCGTACCGGATTTTCGCTATTCGCAATCCATGCGCAAGGCGGGAACCGACGGGCTTGTCTGGGACGAGGCAGCGCTTGCCGCCTTTCTATCGAGCCCGAAGAAGATGGTGCCAGGTACAAGCATGCGATTTTGGGGACTGTGGTTTCAGTCCGAAATCGATGACGTGATCGCCTATATGAAGGCCAATCCCTGATCGTTGTCGTCTAAGAGATAGACGCTAAAAAAGAACTGCCCCAACGAGATAGGGCAGCTCCTGGATTTGATGCGCCTTAATCACCGGTAAGGCGAGTAGCACTGCCGGCGCGGACCGTTATAAGGCTGGAACGTGTTGTCGTAAGCCCTATAGGAACGATAGCGATTGTAGCACCATTCCGTATGGCTGCTCGCACCGACATAGCGGCGCGCTGGCGGTGCATGACGGGGCTGAGCGAGTGCGCCGCCGATGATGGCACCTGCTGCCAGCCCGCCAATGATGGCCCCGGCATTGGAGCCGTGGTAATGGCGGTGGCGATAATATCGTCCATAGTGCCGACCGCGATAGCCATCGCGATAGTGGCGACGATGGTGACGATAATAAGGGCCTGGACGGCCGCCATTGCGCCACACCTCACCGCGGTACTGGACCTTCTCGATCGGCTGCGAGGTCTCTACCTTCTGCACGCCGACCATCGGAAATGCCTGCGCCGGCGCGACGCCGGAGAACGCGGTGATTGCGGATACTACGATTATTGCGAGTTTTTTCATTTCATTCTCCTCGGAATGTCTCCCTGAGGGAAATGATCTAACTCTCGTTCTGAACCAGGGGTGAACGATAAAATTCTGGTGATGATTGTAATCAAACGAGAGCGGGTTAACGCACCTGATCGAGAAGCCGCTTGCATTCAAGGAGGTCGAACAGCGCTTCCTGAAGCAGGGCCCTGTCCTCCTTGCCGACGCTGGACTTGCCGATAGAGACCTCGGGGGATTCGCCGTCGCCGGATGATCCAAAACCGAAAAACCGGCCGCTTGGCTTCACCTTGGGGCGGCCGAGAACCTGGTCGTCTTCCGCGCCGCCGACCTTCGGATCCGACTGCCGCTCGTTGCTGGAGGCAATTATAGCATCCATGGTCGCCATGTCGCCGGAGGCGATGGCTGCCACGAACTTGTTGCCGTTGGTCTTCAGGAGCTTCTGTACACCCTTGATCGTGTAGCCGTGATCGTAGAGCAGATGACGGATGCCCTTGAGGAGTTCGACGTCTTCGGGGCGATAGTAGCGGCGACCACCGCCGCGTTTCATCGGCTTGATCTGGGTGAATCGGGTCTCCCAGAATCGCAGGACGTGTTGCGGCAGATCGAGATCGTCCGCTACCTCGCTGATGGTGCGAAATGCATCCGGGCTCTTGTCCACCGTTCAAACCTCCAGGCCGCGATTACAGGCAGGCTCCCGAGCGGCCGACCACGATCGCTTCGGTATATCCAAGGTACGCCACGAATCGCACCTATCTCAATGGGTTGAGACAGCGAATTGAAGCATGTTCACAGGAATGACGGAAGAGTGACATCGCCTCAGGCGACGGGCGTTACCGGCTTCAGCTTCGCTTTACGGCTGATATGGGCCTTCAGGATGCGCTGTTTCAGCACGTTGGAGGCCTTGAAGGTCATCACCCGCCGGGGGAAATCGGCACTTCCTCACCCGTCTTCGGGTTACGGCCGATGCGCTCGTTCTTGGAGCGAACCTGGAACGTCGCGAAGGAGGAAAGCTTAACCACCTCGCCGCGGACGATGGCATGGCAGATCTCGTCGATCACGGTCTCTACCAGTTCTGCCGATTCGGTGCGGGAGAGCCCAACCTTGCGAAATACCGATTCCGCCAAGTCAGCACGTGTCACTGTCTTTCCAGCCATGATCCCCGCCCATTTACCGAATTGATCTTACCAAAGCCGATAAAGACTATTTTGCTTGGCGACTAGGGTCAAGCACCTGCGCAAAATCAACTATTTGTTCAAGACGAACTCGCCCGCCTTACCAGCGGACGAGGACCGAGCCCCAGGTGAAGCCGCCGCCCATGGCTTCCAGCATCACCAGATCGCCCTTCTTGATGCGTCCATCGGCGCAGGCGACGGACAGCGCGAGCGGGATAGACGCAGCAGACGTGTTGCCATGCAGATCCACGGTAACGACCACCTTCTCCGACGGGATGCCGAGCTTCTTCGCGGAACCGTCGATGATGCGGCGATTTGCCTGGTGCGGCACCAGCCAGTCGAGATCGTCGGCCGTCGTCCCGGTCGCCTCGAAGGCGCCCTCGATGACGTCGGTGATCATGCCGACCGCATGCTTGAAGACTTCGCGGCCTTCCATGCGCAGATGGCCGACAGTCCCCGTGCTGGACGGGCCGCCATCGACATAGAGCTTGTCCTTGTGAGCGCCGTCGGACCGCAGCTGCGCCGTCAGGACGCCGCGATCCGCCGTCGTTCCTGCGCCCTCCTGAGCCTCCAGGATCAGCGCGCCGGCACCATCACCGAAAAGCACGCAGGTGGTGCGGTCCTTCCAGTCAAGGATGCGCGAGAAAGTCTCGGCGCCAATGACCAGTGCACGACGCGCCATGCCGCCGCGGATGTGGAGGTCGGCCGTCGCCATGGCATAGACGAAGCCGGAACAGACCGCCTGCATGTCGAAGCCGTAGCCGTGGCTCATGCCGAGCCGGCGCTGAATGTCGACAGCTGTCGCCGGGAAGGTGTTGTCGGGCGTCGAGGTCGCGACGAGAACGAGATCGATGTCGTCGGGCGTCAGGCCTGCATTGTCGAGAGCGGCACGCGCTGCCTGCTCACCGAGCGAGGCAGTCGTTTCCCCTCGCCCGCAATATATCGCTGGGTAATACCCGTGCGCTGGACGATCCATTCGTCGGTGGTCTCCACGATGCTTTCCAACTCGCGGTTGGTCATCACCCGCTTCGGGAGCGCTGCCCCGTAACCGCGAACTACTGAACGGATCATATTCACTCACATCCTATCGTCATGCAGCTTCAGGGCCAGCCGGCGGCTGACGCTTGGCATGATAAATCTTCAAATCCTGCGAGATCTTCGCATTGAGATCGTTGCGGGCCATATCGTAGCCGACGTCGATCGCGGCTGCGAAACCATCGGCATTGGTGCCACCATGGCTCTTGATGACGATGCCGTTCAGACCAAGGAACACGCCGCCATTGACCTTGTTAGGATCCATTTTTTCGCGCAGCCGATCGAAGGCCGGCTTCGCCAGCAGATAGCCGACCTTGGCAAGGAAGGTGCGCGACATGGATTCGCGCAGCAAAGTGGCGATCTGGCGCGCAGTGCCTTCTGCAGTCTTCAGCGCGATATTGCCGGTGAAGCCTTCGGTCACCACGACGTCGACTGTGCCCCGGCCGATATCGTCACCCTCGACGAAGCCTTGGTAGGCGATCGTCGGCAGATTGGCCTCGCGGATCAGCCGCCCGGCTTCCTTGACCTCTTCCTGACCCTTCACCTCTTCGACGCCGACATTGAGAAGGCCGACCGTCGGACGGTCCACCTCGAACAGAGCGCGCGCCATGGCGCCGCCCATAAGGGCGAAATCAAGCAGTTGCTGGCTGTCGGCACCGATCGTGGCGCCAATGTCGAGTACGATGCTCTCGCCCTTCAGGGTCGGCCAGATGCCGGCAATGGCGGGGCGTTCGATGCTGGCCATCGTCCGCAGACAGAATTTTGCCATGGCCATCAACGCGCCGGTATTTCCGGCAGACACGACGACATCGGCTTCGCCGAGCTTTACTGCTTCAATCGAACGCCACATGGTCGAGACGTAGCGACCGCGCCGCAGTGCCGCGCTTGGCTTTTCGTCCATGCCAACAGCAAGTTCGCAGTCGTGGAATACGGAGCGCTCACGCAGCTTCGGATATTTGGCGAGCCAGGGCTCGCACTGCGCCTTCAATCCATAGATGATGAAGGTCACGTCAGGATGGCGGTCGAGGGCCTTGGCGGCACCGGGTATGACTACCTCGGGACCGAAATCGCCCCCCATCGCATCCAGAGAAATTCTGATCACTCGTCTCTGATCCTTGTTCTCGGCCATCCGAACGACTTATTCAGCCATCCGGCGGTCGGTGCCAGCAGTCGGGCCATGCTCATGCTTGGCCCAGCCGGCGAAATCGTGGCCAAAATATAGTTTTCGCCGCCGCTTACAACAGGGCTAGTCTTTTTTCCAGTCTTTGAGGACCGCGAAGGGATTGGGCCTGTCGCTCTTGCTAGTCGCGTCGCTTTCGATGTGATCAGCGAAATCGACGTTTTTAGCGCGCGGATAGGGATCGATCGCGAGCGCTGCGAACTCCGTTACCGCCTCGCCGACATCGATCGTATCGCCGATAAACATCTCGGGAGCATCGGGACCATCCGGATCGAGCAGCATCTCGGCAGTATCACTGGCCACGATACGGGCAAGCTTGGATCCTTCGGGAACGAAGATTTGCTCGAAGGCTTCGTCAATGCGTGATTCGACCGGCTCGAGGGTCACCACGCAGGACTGCACGATCTCGGCGGAGACGCGCCCCTTCAATCTGACGCCATCCTTCTTCCAGCGCGACAGATAGACCTCCGCCTTCAGCGTCTTCACTTCGACGACATCCCAAAGCTCGGCGACAGCCTTCAGCTCGCTGGGGCTTGCCTCCACCTTAACGGTGACGGCGTTGGCGGAGATATTGCCGACCTTTACCGGATAGGAGAAAGGCGGTTTTTCCGTCGGGGTATTATGGTCCTTCATCATTCCTCACTTCTCCCGCCATGCCCTGATCCGGGCCGGGTGCCGCGATGACCGCGCCCCCACGGGAAATATCGTCTTCCGAAATCTCGGCGAGCTGCCGCTCCGCCTCGATCATCCAGGTTGCCAGCTGCGTCATGTCGACGCGCGCCTCACCATCCGGGTAGATATTGCGGGCAAGGCTTTCAGCCAGTTCATTCTCATTGCGGGCGTCGAGCGCACGCGCATAAGTCTCCAGACGTCCATAGAACATTCCGGCAAGCTTCTTCATCCGCTTCGGCACACCCTGGTCGCCGATGCCGAGTTCGCGGATCGAATGGTCGAGATCCTGGAAGAAGGCGTCGACGATCTCCTGCGCCAACTCCTGGCCGCTGGTTCCCGATTTCGCCGTGCGCCGGAAGAACAGGATCATTACGATCGAGAGCATCTCGTAGCGGCCCATGACCGTGTCCGGCACGCCGAGATCGCTATAAAGAAAGGAATGCGCGCCGCCGAAGTCAAGGTCGCGTATTGGCGCTCGACGATCGCCCGGTTTTGCTTTTCTTTTTGAACAAGCCGAAGATCATCGAAAGTCCCGCCAATGATCCATCAAAGGTTCGCGACGAAGAAATGAGCGATTTCCCGCCATATGCGATCCAAATCCTGATTGAGTTCTGCGCCTAATGTTGCATGGAAGCGAAAGCTGGTTTACCGAAGCATGCGCGAATTGCAATGCCGTTCGGCCATGGCCGCATTCGGGTTTCGATCGATCCGGGCAAGATGATGCCCTCACGATCCTTCGTCCCCGGAATAGCCACAATGGTAATGAACAGCAGATGCCCGGCGATGGCCGGATTTGATTACGTGGGGGATGCTGTTGAAGAAGCGGACTGCCGAGTACGGAATGACATTTTTGAAAAAGACCGCCATCAGCCTGATGCTTCTCGCCTCCGTCACCGCTTCGGGCTGCACGTCGATGAATATCGGCGACACGATGTATAACGGCTACGTTGTCGATGAACAGTCGCTGGCCCTCATCCCCGAAGGCTCCAGCCGCGAACAGGTTCTGCTGACGATGGGCACGCCATCAACGACAGCGACCTTCGATCTCGGAAGTGCTTTACTACATCTCCCAGCGCCGCGAGCGCGCTGTCGCTTTCATGAAGCCGAAGCTGGTGGAACAGTCGGTGCTGGCGATCTATCTCAACAAGGACGGCGTGGTCGAGCGCAAGGCCAACT
Organism: Terrirhizobium terrae; assembly: GCF_030323265.1. GTDB lineage: Bacteria > Pseudomonadota > Alphaproteobacteria > Rhizobiales > Rhizobiaceae > Neorhizobium. The sequence goes on along the minus strand of NZ_CP104992.1, from coordinate 3,060,952 downwards.
ACACGCTCCAGGACGGCAAGGTATTCGATACGATCTCGCGCACGACGCCGACCGGCGGCCGCGACCTGACTTTCCTGCAGCAGATCCTTGCCGGCGGCAGCGGCGCAGCCAGCAGCGGTGCGGCAGCCGTCCGCAGCATGCTCGGCGGTGCGCAGTAAAAGCAGCAGCCAGATATTTCAAGAAAGGCCCGCCGGCTTCCAATCCGGCGGGCCTTTCCGTTTGCGGTTCAACCGGCGAGAATCGCCAGTAGCAGCAGCGCTACGATATTGGTGATCTTGATCGCCGGATTGACTGCGGGACCTGCCGTATCCTTGTAGGGATCGCCGACCGTATCGCCGGTCACCGACGCCTTGTGAGCCTCGGATCCCTTAATGTGGCGAACACCGTCCTTGTCGACGAAACCGTCCTCGAAGCTTTTCTTCGCATTGTCCCAGGCACCACCACCCGAGGTCATGGAAATGGCAACGAAAAGGCCGTTGACGATGACGCCGAGAAGCGACGCACCGAGTGCGGCAAAGGCAGACGCCTTGTCGCCGCCGGAGATCAGCAGAACGCCGAAATAGACGACGATCGGCGCCAGCACCGGCAGCAGCGAGGGGATGATCATTTCCCTGATCGCGGCACGGGTGAGTATATCCACCGCCCGACCATAGTCGGGCCGGTCGGTTCCCTGCATGATGCCCGGCTTGTCGCGGAACTGTCGGCGCACTTCCTCGACGATCGATCCTGCCGCCTTGCCGACTGCCGTCATGGCAATGCCGCCAAAGAGATAGGGGATCAGCCCGCCAAAGATCAGACCAGCGACGACGTAAGGGTTGGACAGGCTGAAGGAGATCGGACCGACGCCCTGGAAGTATGGATACTGTTCCGCGTTGGCCGCGAAATACTGCAGGTCGTTTGAATAGGCGGCAAACAGCACCAGGGCGCCGAGACCGGCTGAGCCGATCGCGTAGCCCTTGGTGACCGCCTTGGTCGTGTTACCCACCGCATCGAGTGCATCGGTCGACTTGCGCACCTCCGGTGGCAGGTGCGACATCTCGGCGATGCCGCCGGCATTATCGGTGACAGGGCCAAAGGCGTCGAGTGCGACGATCATGCCGGCAAGACCGAGCATGGCGGTAACCGCGATGCCGGTGCCGAAGAGCCCGCCGAGCTGGTAGGTGGCGATGATGCCGCCGACGATGACGATCGCCGGAAGCGCCGTCGATTCGAGTGATACGGCAAGCCCCTGAATGACATTGGTACCGTGGCCGGTCACCGAGGCCTGGGCGATCGAATTCACAGGCCGCTTGTTGGTGCCGGTATAATATTCGGTAATCACCACGATCAGCGCCGTGACAACGAGGCCGACGAGGCCGCAGACGAAGAGGCTGCTGCCGGTGATCTCCTGCCCCGCGACTGTGCCGATGACACCCCAGCCGACGGTCATCGACGTGGCGATTGCCAAACCAAGAATGGACAGAAGACCGGTCACGATCAGCCCCTTGTAGAGCGCGCCCATGATCGAGCCGTTCGAGCCGAGCTTGACGAAGAAGGTACCGACGATCGAGGTGACGATGCAGGCGCCGCAGATTGCCAGCGGATAGAGCATGGCCGATTCGAGGATCGGAGCGCCGGCGAAGAAGATCGCGGCCAGCACCATGGTGGCGACGACCGAGACCGCATAGGTTTCGAACAAATCGGCCGCCATGCCGGCGCAATCGCCGACATTGTCACCGACGTTATCAGCGATTGTCGCGGGATTGCGCGGATCGTCTTCCGGAATGCCGGCCTCGACCTTGCCGACGAGGTCACCGCCGACATCTGCGCCCTTGGTGAAAATGCCGCCGCCGAGACGGGCGAAGATGGAAATGAGCGAGGCGCCGAAGCCAAGCGCCACGAGGGCATCGATGACCTCGCGCGAGCCGCTCGCATGGCCGAGGCCTGCGGTCAGTACCCAGTAGTAGATTGAGACGCCGAGCAGGGCGAGACCCGCGACAAGCATCCCTGTGATCGCACCCGATTTGAATGCGATATCGAGACCTGCGGCCAGACTATGGGACGAGGCCTGCGCCGTGCGGACATTGGCGCGGACGGAAACATGCATTCCGATAAAGCCTGCAGCGCCGGACAGAACCGCGCCGATTATAAAGCCTAAGGCAGCCGTGCCGGACAGAAGCAGCCATGCCAGGATGGTAACGACGACACCAACCATGGCGATCGTCATATACTGGCGCGTCAGATAAGCCTGCGCTCCTTCACGGATGTAGCCAGCAATCTCCTGCATGCGTTCATTGCCCTGATCGGCGGCAAGCACGGAGCGTGTCGCCCACACGGCATAGATGATCGATAGCAGACCGCATACGATCACACTCAAAATCACCAACATTCGCTTTTTCCTCTCCCAAATGCCGAGCCTAACGTCTCGGCCATGCATTCTCGTGCGGACGCCTCCTCCAAAGGATGTTTCCGCCATGCGGAGGCGAGATTGCGGTGGAGAAGAACTGTCGTCAACCCCTGCACAGGCAAGGGGACAAGGCGTCGCAGGTCAGGCGTCTCAGGTTGGGGCGTCGAAGGTCAGGCAGCCTTGGCCCTGGTACGGAAGAGCAGAGCAGCGATCAGAAGAAGGCAGATCACGGCCACCGGCCAGATGACCAGGTTGATAAAGGACCAGCCCCAGGTGACGAAGACCTTGCCCGACGAGAATGAGGACAGCGCAACGGTGCCGAAGAGCACGATGTCGTGGAAGCCCTGTACCTTGTCTGCTTCCTGCGGGCGATAGCTGGAGGCAACGATGGCAGTAGAGCCGATGAAGCCAAAGTTCCAGCCGATGCCGAGCAAAACGAGCGCCCCCAGAAATTCCAGAGTTCGATGCCGAGATGGGCGACGATGGCGCATGCCATCATGACAAACAGCCCGGCCGCGACGATCTTCTCCGCGCCGAAGCGCGCGATCAAACTGCCGGTCACGAAGCTCGGGCCGAACATGGCCAGCACGTGCCACTGGATGCCGAGCGTTGCCATTTCCGGCGGAAATCCGCAGCCTATGACCATGGCGAGCGGAGCGCCGGTCATGACGAAGGTCATCAATGCATAGATGCAGATGCCGCAGATCATGCCGGTCAGGAAACGGTGCGTCAGCACAATCTCCTTCAGCGGCCTCGCCGGTTCGGCGTGATGGAGGGCGGCTTTCTGGGCCGGCAGTCTGAGAAAGGCAAATGCGCCTATAGAGATGAGGAAAAGCGGGATCAGCGCAACAAAGGCACCGGCAAAGGTGATGGGCGCGAAAAGATCCTTTGCCACGATGACGATTTGCGGCCCGAGCACGGCGGAAACGATGCCGGCGCCGAGGATCCAGGAAATCGCCTTGGGCTTGTAACTGGAGGGAGAGACGTCGGCGGCAGCGAACCTAATCTTTTGAGTGAAGCCGGAGGATGTGCCGATCAGCACCAGCGAGAGAGCGAAGAGCCAGAAATCGCCGCGGAAAAGCGCGATCGCTGCCAGCGCACCGCCAGCCACACCGATCAGGCAGCCGAGCATGAAGGCTTCCCGCCGTCCCAGAAACCGCGAAGCAATCGCGATGACGACAGCGCCACAGGCCGTGCCGAGGTTGAACCCGGTGATCGGCGCCGTCGCCAGAGACTTGTCTTCGGCGAGAAGCTGATAACCGGCGAGCGAGCCGATGGAGATAGAGAGCGGCGCCGCAGCACCGGAAATGGCCTGAGCGGTAGCGAGAAGAGCTACGTTGCGGCGGGCGGAGCGCATCTGCGTCTGAAGTCCGTCCACCACGCCGTCCATGTCACTGCCCTATCTGCTTATTTCTTCGCGTCGCCGCGAACCTGCTTGGCGATGCGATCGAGAACGGCGTTGACGATGCGCGGCTCGTCCTCTTCGAAGAACGCGCGGGCGATCTCGACATATTCCGTGACGATAACCGGCACGGGAACGTCCTTGCGTTCGAGGATTTCGAACGTGCCGGCACGCAGGATGGCGCGAAGCGTAGAATCGAGACGCGACAGCGGCCAGTCTTCCTGCAGCGAGGAGCGGATGATCGGGTCGATCTTCTGCTGGTCGCGAACGACACCGGAGACGATCGAGCGGAACCAGGACGGGTCGGCCTTCAGATAGGTATCGCCATCCAGTTCCTGTCCGAGACGATGGGCCTCATATTCAGCGACGACTTCCAGCACGCCGGTACCGCCGATATCCATCTGATAAAGCGCCTGCACGGCCGCAAGACGGGCTGCGCCGCGCTGGTTGACGGATTTCACCAGCTTTTCCTGGCCCTGCTTTTCCTGCTCGTTAGACATCAGCGCGCACCATTCAGCTTTTCGCGGAGCGCGATCATGGTCAGCGCAGCACGGGCCGTGAAGCCGCCCTTATCCTTTTCCGAACGGCGAGCGCGAGCCCAAGCCTGTTCCTCGTTCTCGACGGTCATGATGCCGTTGCCGAGCGCAAGCGATTCCGACACGGCGAGATCCATCAGCGCACGGCAGGATCTGTTCGACACGATATCGAAGTGATAGGTCTCACCGCGGATGACCATGCCGAGCGCGACAAAACCGTCATATTCGGTGCCGCCCTGCTCGGCCGCATCAAGCGCCATGGCGATTGCCGGCGGAATCTCAAGCGCGCCCATAACGGTGATCACATCATAGGTTGCCCCTGCCTCCTTGAGGGCCGTCGTCGCGCCATCAAGCAATGCGTCGGCCATATCGTCGTAGAAGCGTGCTTCGACGATCAGGATGTGAGGAGCAGTTTCAAGCGACATGGATCACCTTCAAATATCGGGCCCTGAATAAACGGACCTCTTCATTGGCGCGGTCAAAACACGCAATGAGGCGGTTGGCAAGCGATTTTCAATAGACGCTGCATTGCCGGCCACGCATGACGGCAAGATAGGCTATCCCTTTAGGTACCGATACCCGACGAATGGCCGCGTCAGGCGCGCGCGGGGAATTCGGCAAGACGGGCAGCGTAGCGTGCCATCGTATCGACTTCGAAATTGACGAAATCGCCCGGCTTGCGGTCGCCCCAGGTGGTTACGGCTAGCGTGTGGCGGATCAGGAGCACGTCGAATTCGGCGCCATCGACCGCATTGACGGTGAGCGAGGCACCGTCGAGCGCAACCGAGCCCTTTGGCGCAACGAAGCGTGCCAGGCTTTCCGGCGCACGCAGCTTGATGCGGACGGCCTCGCCCTCATGCTCGACCGACAGGATTTCCGCCTTGCCATCGACATGGCCCGAGACAATGTGGCCGCCGAGTTCGTCGCCGATCTTCAGGGCCCGTTCGAGATTGATCCGCGTGCCCTTGGTCCAGGAGGCGATCGTCGTCAGACGCAGCGCCTCTTCCCAAGCCTCAACCTCGAACCAGCGCTCGTTGCTGCCATCCTCGGGAAGCGTCGTGACCGTCAGGCAGACACCGCCATGGGCAATAGAAGCGCCCATATCGATCGTCTTCGGATCATAATTCGTCGCGATGCGCAGTTTCACGCCCTCATCGAGAGCGGTCATCTCGGAAACGGTGCCGACGTCGGTGACAATACCTGTGAACATCAAAGGCCTCTTTCATATTCGAAGCAGCGGTCAGCGCCGAAACGGCTTTCACGAATGCGCTGGAATTCGGCTGGCATATCGTAAGGCGTCACCGGCGATTCAAGCCCGCCCTCGCCGACAGTAAGATCCGACTGGAAAAGCACGATATGGTCGACAAACCCGGCATCGAGGAAGCGCCGAGCCACCTCAGCCCCGCCTTCAATCATCAGCGATGAGACGCCGCGGGTGGCGAGATTGGTGAGCAGGTCGGCCGGCCCTTCGGCCTGTAGGATTTCCACGCCGGCCGACATCAGAGCCCGCAGCTTTGTTTCATTCGACGGATGCGTCTCGCAGAACGGATCGGTGACAGCGACGACCGGCACGGTTTCCGCGGATGTCACGAGCTTAGACGTCAACGGCAGTTCGAGGCGGCGATCAAGGATGATACGAAGCGGCGAGCGTTCTTCCAGTCCGGGCAAACGAACGTTCAGCTCGGGATCGTCGGCGAGTGCGGTGCCGATGCCGACCAGGATCGCGTCATTTTCGGCGCGCATGACATGCACCTGGGCGCGCGTCTCCGAGCCGGTAATTGCCAGCTCTTCGCCGCGGCGGCCGATCATTCCATCGGCGGAAACCGCAAGTTTCAGAGTCACATAGGGCGCCCCTTCGTCTGGCGTGAGAGGTATCCGGCAAGGACGCGCCGCCCCTCTTCCTCCAGAATGCCGGTCTCCACTTCGATGCCTGCCTCGCGCAGGATTGCGAGACCGCGGCCGGAAACACGCGGATCGGGATCGTTGAGGCAGACCACGACGCGCGCAACGCCCGCGGCCACCAGCGCGTTGGCACAAGGGGGCGTACGTCCATGATGAGAGCAGGGTTCGAGCGTCACATAGACGGTCGCTCCCCTCGCCTTTTCGCCCGCGACAGCCAGGGCCTGGGTTTCCGAATGGGGACGACCGCCCGGGGCCGTCACGGCCTGACCGACGATTGCGCCGTCCTTGACGACGATCGAGCCCACGGAAGGATTGGTCGCCGTCAGGCCGGTATTCCATCGCGACAGCCTGAGAGCCGCCGCCATGAAACGCCGGTCGTCGGCAGCGCTCGTCACGCGTCCAACCCCGGATCGCGGGCGATCTTGGCGCTGATCTCCTGGATAACCTTCTCGAAGTCATCCGCATGAGAGAAGTCGCGATAGACCGACGCGTAGCGGACGAAGCCGACATCATCGAGGCTTTTCAGCGCTTCGAGCACCTGCAGGCCGATCTGCTCGGACGAGATTTCCGCCTCGCCGGAGCTTTCCAGCCGTCGAACGATTCCGGACACGGCCCGCTCGATGCGCTCGGCATCGACGGGGCGCTTGCGCAGCGCGATCTGGAAGGAGCGCACCAGCTTGTCGCGGTTGAATGGCACCTTGCGGCCGGTCTTCTTCAGCACCATCAGCTCGCGCAGTTGCACGCGCTCGAAAGTGGTGAAGCGTCCGGCGCAATCCGGGCAGATACGACGCCGGCGGATGGAGGTGAAATCCTCCGCCGGGCGCAGATCCTTGACCTGGGTATCTTCAGAGCCGCAGAAGGGGCAGCGCATGCGACGTCCTTTTACATATACGGGTACATCGTGAAGCGGTTCGTCAGCGCGACGACCTTTTCACGAACACCGGCTTCGACGGCAGCATTGCCTTCATCGGAATTGGCAGCCTTGAGGCCATCGAGAACCTCGACGATCAGGTTGCCGATTTCCTTGAACTCGGCTTCCTTGAAGCCGCGGGTCGTGCCGGCCGGGGTGCCGAGACGGACGCCCGAAGTGACGAAGGGCTTTTCCGGATCGAAGGGGATGCCGTTCTTGTTGCAGGTGATATAGCCGCGACCAAGAGCAGCTTCCGCGCGCTTGCCGGTGGCGTTCTTCTTGCGCAGGTCGACCAGCATCAGGTGGTTGTCCGTGCCGCCGGAAACGATATCGAGGCCGCCGGCAACCAGCGTCTCGGAAAGCGCCTTCGCGTTCTTGACGATCTGGGCCGCGTAGTCCTTGAAGTCCGGCTGCAGTGCCTCGCCGAAGGCAACGGCCTTGGCGGCGATGATGTGCATGAGCGGACCACCCTGGAGGCCCGGGAATACGGCCGAGTTGAACTTCTTCGCCAGATCCTCGTCATTCGTCAGGATCACGCCGCCGCGCGGGCCGCGCAGCGACTTGTGGGTCGTGGTCGTGGCAACATGGCAATGCGGGAACGGCGACGGATGCTGGCCACCGGCGACGAGGCCGGCGATATGGGCCATGTCGACCATCAGGTAAGCACCGACTTCATCGGCGATCTCGCGAAAACGTTTCCAGTCCCAGATGCGGGAATAGGCGGTGCCGCCGGCGATGATCAGCTTCGGCTTGTGTTCGCGCGCCTTGGCGGCAACGTCGTCCATGTCGAGCAGGTTGTCGTCCTGGCGCACGCCGTAGGAGACGACGTTGAACCACTTGCCGGACATGTTGACCGGCGAACCGTGGGTCAGGTGGCCGCCCGAGTTGAGGTCGAGGCCCATGAACGTATCACCCGGCTGCAGCAGCGCGAGGAAGACGGCCTGGTTCATCTGCGAACCGGAGTTCGGCTGGACGTTGGCGAAGTTGACGCCGAACAGCTTCTTGGCGCGTTCGATCGCAAGTTCTTCGGCGATGTCGACGAACTGGCAGCCGCCGTAATAACGCTTGCCCGGATAGCCTTCCGCATACTTGTTGGTCATGATCGAGCCCTGGGCTTCGAGTACGGCGCGGGAGACGATGTTTTCCGATGCGATCAGCTCGATCTCATGGCGCTGGCGACCGAGCTCCTTCTCAATCGCGCCAAAGATTTCAGGATCGGTTTCGGCGAGCGTACGGGAGAAGAAGACTTCGGTATTCGACATGGACGAGGCTCCTGGAAAAGGATGTCAGGCGGTGTCACGCGTCTTAGCGCCCTGCCCGCACGAGGGCAATACGGAGAGCGACATTTGCTCGCCCGACTGAACCTTGTGCGCATTACAAATGCAAAGGCCGCACTCCCTGGGGAACACGGCCTTCGAATAACAACAGATCTAAACCGCCTTATTGCGGCAGCATGTCCTGTTCGGTGATCGGGCCAGATGCACGCTCGACGCCGGTCGTGGTCTGCAGCGCGAGCTCCTGATTGCCGTCGCGCTCGTAGATATCGTCGCGGAACTGCACGACCTGGTCCTTTGCCGACCAAGCGGTGACGTAGACGATGTAGACCGGTACTTCCTGGGACAGCTTGATCGGCGTGTTCTGGCGGGCAGCGATCACGCGCTCGATGTCCTGGCGCGACCAGCCGGGTGTGTCGCGCAGCAGCCAGGTGATCATGTCGCGCACGTTCTGAATACGCATGCAGCCCGAGGATTCTGAAACGCATCAGCTTGTTGAACAGGCCCTGCTGGGGCGTGTCGTGCATGTATTCGTTGTTCGGGTTGTGGAAGTTGATCTTCGTCGAGGCCATCGCGTTGATCTTGCCAGGATCCTGGCGGAACATGAAGTTCGGCGCCTTGGGTGCGAACCAGTCGACCGTTTCCGGCGACACTTCCTGGCCACGACCATCGATGAGACGGATGTTGTTGCGCGTCAGATAGGTCGGGTCCTTGCGCATCAGCGGCACAATGTCCTTTTCGACGATTGAGCGCGGCGCAGTCCAGTAAGGGTTGAGGATGACTTCGTAGATCTTCGAGTTGATCGCATGGGTCGGACGGTCGATGCGGCCGACGACGGCGTTGGTGCGCAATGCGACGCGGTCATTCTCGACGGCTTCGACGTAGGCGGCCGGAATGTTGACCATGACGTAGCGAGAACCGAGATCGCCGGACATGGACTGCAGGCGCACGAGGTTGGTCTCGAGCTGGGCAAGACGCGTCTGGGCCGGGATGTTCATCGCCTTGATGGAGAATTCGCCGAGCACGCCGTCAGCCGGCAGGCCATGACGGGCCTGGAAGCGCTTGACCGCGCCGTCGACGTAGCTGTCGAAGGAATTGGACATGCCGGCGGACTGATCGAGGTCACCCGCGATCATCAAACGCTGGCGCAAGAGCTGCACACCCTGATCGACTACGCCAAGCTGCAGGCGGGTGGACGAACGCACTTCCGGCCAGCCGCCGTTCGAAACGATCTGCTGGTAGGCGAAGATCGCCTGCTGTATGTTGGCGGGGCCTTCGGGGCCGAGAACGGGATTGTTGGAAACAACACCGACGGCCGAGCGCGAACCGCGCGCATCGAACTGATCGTCCCAGCTGCCGCGACGCGGCGCATTGATCAGCGAGTCGATGGGGCTCTGGGCGAGCGCCGGGGCGGCAAGAGCCGCGGCTCCGACGGAGACCGCCGACCGCAGGAGGGAACGGCGAGAGAGAGTTTCAGACCCGATCTTTTTCGACATCATCCTATCCATCTGTTCCCGGTCAACACATCAGCGCTACAGGGATATGGTTAAAAAGGCGCAAAAGCCAAGCGGACCCAGTCATTTAAAACCGTGCCCGTCGCAGCTTCGGAAGCCAATTTTACCAATTGCTTGAACACGCCGTGTCCGATAGCAATATGGCCAATTCGTGTCAGCAAACGATAGGTCACAAAGCCGTGTGGCCCTGTGACCTTTATGCCGACCTGGGCTCACGCCTACGGCATGTCAGAGAAAGGTCTCGGGGATAGGCTCCCACTTGCTGTCTGCCTGGTGAGCCACCTTGGTGAACTGGGGAATATGGGCGAGGCTGCGGATGAGCTTCGCGTCGTCACCGAGCACGTCCTGCCAGTCCTTGGCCTCGGTCAGGATGACGCCGATGCTGACGACATCGCCACCCGCGGCCCGCACGAGATCGACCGAGCCCTTGATGCTGGAACCGGAGGCCACGACGTCATCGACAACGACGACACGCTTGCCTGCGATCAGCGGAATTGCCTGACGGTCGAGAAGCAGACGCTGCTCGCCCTTGGAGGTGATCGACGAGATCGTCTGCACCAGCGCATCCCCAAGATGGATCTTCGGCGACTTCTGCAGGATGACATAGTTGTCGAGACCGAGCGCCCGCGTCACTTCCATGGCGACCGGAATGCCGAGCGTCGCGGCGCCGACGATCACGTCGGGTTTCAGAGGCGCCAGCTGCTCGGCAAGCTTCCTGCCGACATGCTCACCGAATTTGACGCCGAGATCGATCACCATCATCAGCGAGATGGCAAAATCGGGCTTGATCGCGACGATCGGCAGATCGACGTCATAACCGGCGACATCGAGTTTCCAGGTTTCGCCGGTGATGGGAGAGGTTTCGGAGGTCATTTTCTTTCATCCTTGATGGGAAGGCGCGGCTCCACGAGAAGGCCGACATTGCGCCATGTCGTGCGTTTTTTCTTCAGATCGAAGCCGTAGACGGAAAGCGAGAGTGAAATGGCGTGGGCAGTGCGGATGGCCTGCACCAGGAGCGGCACGCCGCGGGCAAGCGCGAAACGTAGCCGGGTCGGAAGCGACACGTCGTCAATTTCCATGCCGCGGGCACGCTGGGCATCTGCAATGCGTTCGAAATCTTCGCGCAGCATCGGGATCATGCCGAAGGTGAGCGATAGGACGAGCGTGACGATCGGCGGCAGGCGCAAAGCGCTGCAGGCCGCAAGAATAGAACCCGGCGTACTGGTCTCCATGACGAAAAAGAAGGCGGCCGTGGTCGTGACCAGCCGTGCCGCCATGCCGAGCGCGACGAGTGCCGCCTCCTCTATCGCCATGCCCTGTATCGAGAGATTGAGGACCCAGCTGGCGATGACGAGCAGCGTCAGCAGCGTCGCGCCTTTGAGATAGGCTTTGAAGCCGGGCGTGTCCGCAAAGCGCAAAAACAGCACGGCGGCGATCGCAAGCGGGACGCCATAGATCCAGCCCGGCACGAGCCAGGCCGCGAGCATGACGAGGAAGGCCAAAGCCAGCTTGACGAAGAAATTGAGGTCGTGAAGCATGGTCATGCCGCCGCCTCGCTTTCTGCATAGGGTGCCGGCCAGCCAAGTGCCGCAAAGGCCGCACTTTTCCACCCTTCAGCGGTGGAGCCATCGAAGGCGACCCGACCCTGTTCGAGGATCAACGTTCTAGAGGTGACATCGTCGATCAGTTCCAGATCATGCGAGATGAGCAGGACCGAGCGGCCTGACGCCGTCATGGTCGAGAGGAAGTTTTCCAGAAGCCGCCTGCCCTGCAGGTCGCGGGCGAGAAGCGGCTCGTCGAGAATGGCGATCTTCACCGAAGCCGCCTCGGCGCAGGCGAGTCCAAGCAGAGCCTGCTGGCGTGCCGAGAGCGCAAACGGGTTGGCCTCGGCCAGATCGGCAAGCCCGTAGCGGGCGAGAATCCCGATAGCCTTGTCGCGATTGTCATTGGACGCTCCGCTCGATGCCCCGCCGGTCATGGCAAACAGCACCTCTTCGACAACGGTCATGTTGAACAGGATACGCCGCATGTTCTGTGGCAGGTAGCCGATCGACCGCGCACGCCGCGCCGGCGTCCAGCCATTGGCCACCTCGCCGTCTATCGCAATCGTGCCGGCCTTCATTTTTGCCAGTCCGAGGATCGACTGGAACAGCGTCGTCTTGCCCGCACCGTTACGGCCGACCAGGCCGACGATCTCGCCGGCGCGCAATTCCAGGCCGACATCTTCCAGCACGGCGCGGCCATCCGCACGCTTAAGCTCGGTCTTCACGTCGCTGACTGATAAGAGCGAGCGACCCGCCATCACTTCAGCTTTCTGCGATCGCCGGCGCCGTGGCGGCAGAATACCTGCAGCCTCCCAGGGGGCGGTCTGAGCCATGATCGCCTCGTCCGCAACCGGAGCCGAGAGACTGCCGTCCTTCAGGAGTGCAACACGATCGACCACGGCCTGCAGCGAGGCAGGGTCCTGTTCGGCGATGACAACACCGGCAAGGTCGGTGGCGAGCTTTTCGATCAGTCGAACCAAGCGCTGGCGGGCCGCCGGATCAAGGCCGGTCGTCGGTTCGTCCAGCACCAGAATTTCAGGTTTTGCCGCGATGGCGGCGGCAATCGCGACCATCCGTCGCTCGCCGCCCGAGAGGGTCAGCACGCGGCGTCCGCGCAATTGTTCGATCTCAAGTTCGGTGATGAGTTCGGCGACGCGGGCGCGGATCTCGGTCTTCGGAACTCCGCGATTTTCCAGTGGAAAGGCAATCAGGTCCTCGACGCCGAGATCCCATAGCTGGTCCTCGGCATTCTGGGCAAGGCTTGCGACGGCCATGAACCAGTGGTCCTTGCCGAATTCGGCGAGCGTCTTGCCGCGCAGCCTCACCTCACCGGAATAGGCGGGCGGCGTGACCAGCGTCGGGACGATGCCGGCAATCACATTCATCAGGGTGGATTTGCCGCTACCGGCCGCGCCGCAGACGAGAAGCCGTGCCCCTTTTCGAGATTCAGATCGGTCCCGGTGATGACGGATACGTCACCACCGAAGCCAACATTCAGATTTTTGACATCAAGCACGAAACTGCGAAGTCCTTAGAAGCGGGTAAAACCGGCCGGATGGGCGCTCTTGAGGATCTTCAGCGCGGGAACGACCAGAAGCGGCGTTCCGATCAGCATCGGTACGATATCCGACAGGCCGAGATAGCCGACAGCCCACCAGAACGGGAAGATGCCGAGATAGGCAAGGCTCGCCGAAACTGCAACGACCATGACAAGGCCAACAATCAGGCAGGCTGCCGCAATTTTAATCAGCGTCGGGCGGTCGAAAGTGGTTTTGGCCGGGTCGAAAAGCAGACCCGGGATGAGACCGGTGAGGCCAACCATGAAGCCATCGATGATCAGCGAATGGGCGGGAATAAAGGTGCCGGCGAGCAGCGACCAGACGATGGTACCGAGATAGCCGCAGATGAAACCGCTCTTCCAGCCGAGCATGATGCCGACGAGCGGCGGAAGAAATGCGAAGATGCGCCACTGGATCACACCCGGAACGAGCTGGATCGGATTGGCATAGGCCCAGAGCACGCCGGTGGCCGCCGCCGCGACGATGGAGAGAACGATCGGGAAGAGCGTATTGCCTTCCGGCTTGGCGAGAGTTTGTTGCATGTGTCACCCCTTAAATTTGGTGGGTAACGCAAAGCAAAAGGCGTGCCGATCAGGATTAGCTCAGCCCTTTGGTTCGGCGAGTACGCTTTTTCTACGGCAGAAAGGATATTTGGCAACAGGACCACACTCTTTCCGAGTATTTCTTGACGTATATCGCGCACGCAATGGGCGATTTGAATCGACAGTTTCAAGCAAGCTGTCCGGATTATCCTTCGCGCTTCAAATATAAACGCGGGGGAACTTATGAAATGGAATCCAGTATCGACACTTCCGCCTGACAGGCTGGTTTTCCTGATGTTCAACCACTTGGCCAGTGCGCAATGGGTGGGCTACGTCAACAGGGACGGCATCTGCGAATGGCCGGAGAAGGTTCGGGGATACCGTCCAAGCGCTTGGCAGGAAGTCATCGTTGACCTGACGCGAGATCAAGGCCGTCGGCGGCTGATCGCTTCATCGCTATCGCCGCAACGCAAACGAGCGTAGCGGCCCGCATTTCTGCGTTCCGCTACGATCTCACGCGTCACTGCATTGACTGGAGGAAATGAAGTGTCGCCCGCCCCTGGTGGCTCAGGGGCTCATGCCGTCACTTCAGGGATTACATCCGGTAGGCGATCGAGTCGTTCCAGAAGCGATCGAGACGCTGCAGCAGCTTGTTCATCTGGGAGAACTCGCCTTCGCCGATGCCGCCGACCTTTTCGATCGAACCGATGTGGCGCTCATAGAGCTTCGAAACGGTCTCGGCGATTTCCTGGCCTTCCTTGGTCAGGCTGATACGAACCGAGCGACGATCGATGCGCGAACGGGCATGGTTGATGAAGCCCAGGTCGACCAGCTTCTTGACGTTGTAGGAAACGTTGGAGCCGAGGTAGTAACCGCGGGAGCGAAGTTCGCCGGCGGTCAGTTCGGAATTGCCGATATTGAAGAGAAGAAGTGCCTGGACGGCATTGACGTCGTCGCGCCCCTGGCGGTCGAACTCGTCCTTGATAACGTCGAGAAGGCGGCGGTGGAGACGTTCCACCAGGTGCAGGGATTCCATGTAGAGACCGCGGATCGTGTCTTCCTGCTGGTCTGCGATTGCCGGTGCCTGCGGCTTGAGCTTCGTATTCATCATGACTGCCTCACTGTTTTGTTTGGCGGTGTGTTTGTTTCTTCCCGCCTTGAGACAGACCCTATCGAATGCGCATAAAATTCGACTTAAAACACTTGCTTAACAAATACCTACCTGCATTTTCGCTTTTGCCCGACCTGTGGACCGCTCTCTCCCATCATCGAATACGACCCATAAAAATCAATTACTTACGGTGATTTTTCGCGTCAATTTCGGGGCAAAAGCCTTTAACGTCATGGTAAATCAATCCTTATCCGCTCCTCCTTGCGGCGCTCCTCAAGCCATAGGGACAGCCTGAAAACGATGTAAAGGCTCGCCACCAGCATATGCAAAATCGGCACAAGCCGGTTGTGTCCGAACAGATCAGGCCAGACGACATACATCAGAATCTGGATGATTGCGGCGATCGCCCAGAGCACCGCGCCCCATGACGTCACCAGCCAGAGCCCAAGTGACGCGACCGGGAAAAGTACGGCCAACGCGGGTGCGGTGACGCGCCAGGGAAGGTTCAGGAGATCGAAGCGGGCTCGCCCGTCTAGCGAATAGCCGACCAGCATCGCCCAATATTGCAAGCCGAACCAGAAGCATGTGACGGCGATCATCCTCAGAAAGAGGACGAAGAGGATCTCAGTCAGCGAGCGCCTGGGCGCCGAGGGTGAATCAGGTTCCATGACGGAGATCCTATATGTGCTGCTCGCGAGCCGCCAGCGGAACGCATGGCTGCAATGCAGGCCTTGGGTCATTCATAAACAACTTGTCGCGTGCTAATGACCCGACCAACACGAAATATTGGAGTATCCGCCATGGACAAGACCCATATCGTCGATGAAGTCACCGGCCACCGCCGCATGCGCCGCAATCGCAAGGCCGACTGGACCCGTCGCATGGTACAGGAAAACCGGCTGACGGCGGACGACTTCATCTGGCCGATCTTCATCGTGCCGGGCAACGGCATCGTCGACCCGATCAAGGCCATGCCCGGCGTCAACCGGATGAGCATCGACAAGGCTGTCGAGGCGGTCAAGGAAGCGGCCGATCTCGGCATACCGGCGATCGCCACCTTCCCCGATATCGAGATGGAGCTTCGCGACGTCACCGGTTCCCAGAGCCTCGTCGCTGACAACCTGATCAACAAAGCGACGGCCGCGATCAAGAAGGCCGTGCCCAATATCGGCGTCATCACCGACGTGGCGCTCGACCCGTTCACCAGCCATGGCCATGACGGCATTCTGCGCGACGGCATCATCGTCAATGACGAGACGGTCGATCAGGTGGTCCGAGCCGCGATCCTGCAGGCGGATGCGGGCGCCGATATCATCGCTCCGTCGGAAATGATGGATGGCAGGATCGGCGCGATCCGCCGCGGGCTCGACGCCGCCGGCCACCAGGATGTCGGCATCATGTCTTATGCAACGAAGTTTTCGTCCGGCTATTACGGCCCTTATCGCGAGGCGATAAACACAAGCGGCCTCCTGAAGGGCGACAAGAACACCTATTACGTCTCGCCGGCCAACGGCACCGAAGCGCTGCGCGATGCAGCGCTCGATGTCGAGGAAGGCGCCGACATGATGATGGTGAAGCCGGGCATCGCCTATCTCGATATCTGTTGGCGCGTGAAGGAGGCTTTTGGCCTGCCCACCTATGCTTATCAGGTCTCGGGCGAATATTCGCAGATCAAGGCGGCGGCCATGAACGGCTGGATCGATGGCGAGCGGATCATGATGGAGACGCTGCTCTGCTTCAAGCGCGCCGGCTGCGACGGCATTCTCACCTATTTCGCAGTTGAGGCGGCCAAGAAGCTCGCCAAGGGCTGACGAGGCTTGTGGATCCTGCTTCTCTTCACCATATCCTTACAGAGAAGCAGGAGAACTTGAGCCGATGAGCATCGACCCGAACCCGACCTATACCGCACCGGAGGACTGGCGCGCCTATAGCGGCGTTCTTTCGCGTCGCGTCTTCGCCTTCATCCTGGACTATCTGATCGTGCTGCTGCTGTGCATTCCGGCAGCGGTGATCGTGTTCTTTCTCGGCATCCTGACACTTGGCCTCGGCTTCATGCTCTATCCGGCGCTCTTCGTCATCGTGGCGCTTCTTTACTTTGGCATGACGCTTGGCGGACCTTCGCAGGCTTCTCCCGGCATGCGCGCCATGGGTATCACCCTGATGCGGACGGACGGGCGGCGCATGGATTTCATGACCGCCATGGTGCATACGGTGCTGTTTTGGGTGATCAATTCGTTCCTGACGCCGCTCATCCTGCTCGTCGGCCTGTTCACCGAGCGGTCGCGGCTTGTACATGATATGCTGCTCGGAACCGTCATCGTCCGCACAGGATGATTGCGGCACCAATTTGTCGCAACACACAGCTTTGTTGGCCGCGAAGCGCCTCTCAGGACGGGCGCTTCGCGCATATGGTTGACGTTTTCCATAGATGCGCCATGGTATTGCAAAATATCACAACGATGACGGGATCGGCCGCTACTCGATGAATACCCAGACGACGCCATCACCGCAGTTCTATCTGACGGCACCGGCAGTTTGTCCCTATCTTTCGGGTGAGATGGAACGCAAGGTGTTCACTCATCTGGTCGGGCCGCGAGCCGCCGAGATGAACGACCTTTTGACCCAGGGCGGTTTCAGGCGTTCGCAGAACATCGCCTACCGTCCTGCTTGTGAGGCCTGCCGCGCCTGCGTTTCCGTTCGCATCCTCGCCAACGAGTTCGAGCCGACGAAATCGATGAAGCGCGTGATCGCCGGAAATCGGGACATCGTCTCCACCATACAGCCCGCGCAGCCTTCGACAGAACAATTCGGCCTTTTCCGTCGCTACCTGGACGACCGCCACCAGCATGGTGGCATGTCGGATATGTCGGCGCTCGACTACGCGATCATGGTGGAAGATACCCATGTGAATACCCGACTGATCGAATACCGTATGCGCGTACCGGGTTCCGGGATCAGCGACCAGCCGAAGGGCGAGCTGATTGCCGTCGCCCTCACCGATATGATGAGCGATGGGCTCTCGATGGTCTATTCCTTCTTCAATCCGAAGCTGGAAAAGCGCTCGCTCGGCACCTTTATGATATTGGACCATATCAATAGAACGAGATCTCTCGGGCTCCCGCATGTCTATCTCGGCTATTGGGTGAAGGGATCGCCCAAGATGGACTACAAGACCCGCTACCAGCCGCAGGAGCAACTGACGGCGCGAGGCTGGGAACGTTCCGTTCCGCATCCCAATCCCATTGCAGCCATGCTTGATGAGTGATCACAAGAAGGGGCTATTGCTCGCGACGATCGGCGGCCTGGCACTGTCCTTCGACGTGCCGCTCGTCCGGCTCGGCGGTGGTGAATTGTGGGAAACGCTGGCGCTGCGCAGCCTGTCCACCTTCATCCTCGGGGCGATCGTCTGGCTGGCGATCCATCGCATTCACCCGCGCAATCCGGCGCTCAGACCCGGCAAGGCGGGCCTTGTCGCCGGCCTGTTCTACGGCCTCTCGACAATCACCTTCCTCGGCGGCGTCTTCAACACTGCGACAGCGAATGTCGTCTTCATCGTCGCCTTCACGCCGATGTTCGCGGCACTGTTCGGCTGGTTGATGCTGAAGGAGCGTCTATCCCGATCAACGGGGATTACGATGCTGCTGATGGTGTTCGGTGTCGGCCTGATCGTCTCCGGCGGTCTGGCCGCCGGCGAGTTGCTGGGCAACCTGTCCGCCATCGCAACCGCCGTGTTGCTGGCAGGCGCAATCACCATCGGTCGCAAGAGCCGCGTCAATCTTGGCCTTGTGCCGCTGGCTGCGACCATCATCCCGGGCCTCGTCGGCTTTGCGATGATGGCACCGGGCGGGCTGTCGACCGTCCCCTCCCGCAATGGGTGCTGCTGGACGGGCTTGTCGTGCTGCCGCTTGCCTTCTGGTGCCTTGCGACCGGTCCCAAGTACCTGTCCGGCCCCGAGGTCGGGATGTTCTACCTGTTGGAGACCGTGCTCGCGCCGATCTGGATGTGGATGATCTTCGGTGAAGAAATCCACATCAGCGTCCTCCTCGGCGGCGCGGTGCTGGTCCTCGCTCTGATCGGCCATGCCCTGTGGCAGATGCGAGCACGAGGCCGCACCGAATCGATAACCGTACAGTCCGGCTGAGTCCGTATATCTCAATCCTCGGATGTGATACCTTATCACCTCTATCGTTGGAGGACGGCGATGAGTGAGAAGGTCAGCATCCAGAAGATCGGTAATGGCTACGGCATCATCCTGCCGGAGAAGCATCTCGATAAAGTCGGATGGAAAGAGGGCGATCTGGTCGAGATCCGCTCGGATTCTGAACATATCGAGTTCATCGAACCACGCGGCAATGATGAGCGAGAGCGGGAAAGCCTCATCGCCGGTACAGCGATGAGGAATTATTACGCCGCGCTCAAGCAGCTAGCCAGAATCTGACCTCGTCCGAGGTCAGCCGGCAAACTTGCCGCTTCTCGGAAAGCCCTTCGGAACCGTGCGGCCGGCGGCGGCGCGATCGCCCATCCATTCCAGCAACTCGTCCTTGGTGCGGTTGAACGCACGGCCGGCGCTGTCTTCCCAGGAAAGCCCGGTCTCCATGGCGAAGCACTTAATGTCGGAAATGCCGCCATCCTTGTAGCGCTGCAGGCGCACGCCTTTGCCGCGGGTCATTTCCGGCAGTTGCTCAAGCGGGAAGACAAGCATCTTGCGGTTTTCGCCGACGATCGCGACGTGATCGCCGGAGACCGGCACCACGAGCTTTGCCTCGTCCGGCATCGACACGTTCATCACCTGCTTGCCCTTGCGGGTATTGGCGATCATCTCGCTTTCCGCGACGATGAAGCCGTAACCGGCCGTCGAGGAGACAATCATCTTACGGCTCGCATCGTGAACGAAGGCGGTCAGGATGTCCTGGTCGTTCTCCATGTCCACCATGATGCGGACGGGCTCGCCATGGCCGCGGCCGCCCGGCAGCTTGTCGGCGCCGAGCGTGTAGGCCTTGCCGCCGGTCGTGACGAGCAGCAGCTTGTCGGTCGTCTGCGCCGGGAAGGCGAGCTTCAGGCCGTCGCCTTCCTTGAAGGTGAGCCCCGACGTGTCGGCGACATGGCCCTTCAGCGCACGGATCCAGCCCTTCTGCGAGATGACGACCGTGATCGGTTCCTTCTCGATCATCGCCTGCTGGATGGCTTCCAAATCCGCTTCCGGCGCTTCGGCAAACTGGGTGCGGCGGCGGCCGAGCTCGGTCGCCTTGGCATAGGTCTTCTTGACGTCCTGGATCTCGACCTCGATCATCCGCCACTGCTTGTCGTCGGACGCGAGCAGCGCTTCGATGTCGGCCTTTTCCTTGGTCAGATTATCGTGCTCGGTGCGGATCTCGAATTCCTCGAGCTTGCGCAAATTGCGCAGCCGCATGTTGAGGATCGATTCCACCTGGAGATCGGTGAGCGACCAGCGCTCCACCATAACCTGCTTCGGCTCATCCTCTTCGCGGATGATGCGGATCACCTCGTCGATATTGAGATAGGCGATCAGCAGGCCGCCGAGGATTTCCAGGCGACGGTCGATGGCGGCCAAACGATGACGCGAGCGGCGGACGAGAACGTCCTTGCGATGCGCCAGCCATTCGACCAGCACTTCGTTGAGCGCCATGACCTTGGGCACGCGGCCCATGGACAGGACGTTCATGTTGAGCGGAATGCGGCTTTCAAGCTCGGTCAGCTTGAACATCGATTCCATCAGCAGCGTCGCATCGACCGTACGGCTCTTCGGCACGATGACGACGCGGACGTCTTCGGCGGATTCGTCACGGATATCGTCGAGCAGCGGCAGCTTGCGGGCGATCAGCAGTTCGGCGATCTTTTCGATCAGTCGCGACTTCTGGACCTGATAGGGAATTTCGGTGACGACGATCTGGTAACCGCCACGGCCGAGATCCTCGATCTCCCACTTGGCGCGAACACGGAAACCGCCGCGGCCGGTACGATAGCTTTCGATAATGCTTTCGCGGCTGTCGATGATGATGCCACCGGTCGGCAGGTCCGGCCCAGGCACGAATTCGACAAGCTTTTCGACCGTCGCATCCGGATGCCGGATCAGGTGCAGTGCTGCGTCGCAGAGCTCATGGGCGTTATGCGGCGGGATCGACGTCGCCATGCCGACCGCGATGCCTGTAGCGCCATTGGCGAGCAGGTTCGGGAAGGCGCCGGGCAGGACGACCGGCTCGGAATTGGATTCGTCGTACGTATCGCGGAAATCGACCGCATCCTCGCCGATGCCTTCGAGCAGGAGTTCGGCCACTGCCGTCATCTTGCTTTCGGTGTAACGCATCGCGGCGGGACTATCGCCGTCGATATTGCCGAAATTGCCCTGCCCGTTGACCAGCGGATATCGCAGCGAGAAATCCTGGGCCAGACGCGCCAGCGCGTCATAGATCGCCTGGTCGCCGTGCGGGTGATAGTTACCCATCACTTCGCCGACGATCTTCGCGCATTTGCGGAAGGCGGTGTTCGGGCGAAGTCCCATCTCGCTCATCGCGTAGACGATGCGGCGGTGGACCGGCTTCAGGCCGTCGCGCACGTCCGGCAGGGCGCGGTGCATGATGGTGGATAGAGCATAGGCAAGATAACGCTCTTCGAGCGCTGCCTTCAGGTCTACCGGTTGAATATTGTCGCCGCCGTCGTCGCCGGGCGGATTCACGATCTGTCCCATGCCCTCTTGCTAGCGGAAAGCCCGGTTTTCAGCAAGAAAGCCGGGAGATCTGGCTGTGGAGAACCTCGGTTGCCAGACACGCTCCATCGGGCTCGCCACAAAAACGCCGGCAACGGCTTCTCACAAAGCCATGGACGTTTTATTAGCCCGACCTATAAATGCCATTGATTTCACGGGCAGATCGTTGCTCTCCCAGGAGGATATTCATGCGTTACACTCCCTCGGCCAAATTGTTTGCGGCCGGAACGGCTCTCATTTCTTTTGCGACGCCTGCATTGGCGCTTGATGGAAACGACCTCGTCAACAAGCTCAACCGCGCACTCTACGTCCAGGAAGGCTCCGGGATCGTTGCCGGATCGGTCGAAGTTGACGGATCGGACGTGACGCTGACCAACAGCCGCTTCGAACTCGGCGGCGACCAGGGCAGCCTGCCGCTCGGCACCATCGAGATGCAAGGCGTTGAGGAAGATGCCGGCGGCTACACGATCGAGAGCGTGACGTTCCAGAATGTCGACTTCAAGCAGGAAAATGCCGAAGTCACGGCCTCGAATATCGCACTCAGCGGCGTGACCGTGCCGGCCGATATCAACGGCAACACGCTCGACTCCGTTCTTCTTTACGACGAGGCGACGGCCGGTCCTCTCGAAGTGAAGATCGATGGCAAGAGCATTGCGTCGATCGGTTCGTCGAAGCTGACAAGCGAAGTCTCCGACGACAACAAGTCCGTCGACTTCGACCTGCAGGTTTCCGACGTCAAGGGTGATCTCAACGCGATCCAGGATCCCAAGACGCGCCAGATGGTATCCGATCTCGGCATCAGCTCGCTCGACGGCAAGATCAGCATGGTCGGCAGCTGGGACATGGAGCCGGGCACGCTGGCAATCGAGGAATATGCCTTCGACTTCGCCAATATCGGCCGCCTGAACATGGCGTTCAGCCTGTCGGGCTACACGCTCGACTTCGTCCGCTCGGCCAACGAGACGGCACGCGCCATGGAAGCCAACCCGAACAAGGAAGAAGCGGCGCAGGCTGCAAACCTCGCCATGCTCGGCCTGATGCAGCGCCTGACCTTCAACAGCGCCATGGTTCGCTTCGAAGACGCCGGCATCACGGAAAAGGCGCTGGATGTCGCGGCCAAGCAGCAGAACACGACGGCCGACCAGCTGGCTCAGATGATCAAGGCGATGACGCCGATGATCCTTGCCCAGTACAACATTCCGGAACTGCAGAACGCGCTCAGCCAGGCGGTCAACACCTATCTCGACAAGCCGGGCAGCTTCACCCTGACCGCACAGCCGCAGAATGCAGTGCCTTTCCCGATGATCATGGGCGCGGCCATGGGAGCGCCGAACACGCTGCCACAGGTTCTGGGCGTCACGGTCACTGCCAACGACTGAGAACAGCACAGTTCCAGACATGAAAAAAGCCCGGCAAGCGACGCCGGGCTTTCTTCTTTATTGGCAAGACCGTCAGTGAGCCGACGAGGCAGCCAGGGAGGCGTGTTCCTTGTCGTGCAGGGCAAAACGGTCAATCATACTGGCACTCGCCTCGTTCGCCCCGTTCACCTCCACCTCAACGCCGCGGCGGCGGAATTTCAGGACGACCTGATCGAGTGCGCCAACTGCCGAGATATCCCAGAGATGGGCACGCGTAACGTCGATCAGCACGCGATCCAGCTTCTCCTCGAAATCGAAGGCCTGGAGCAGGCTATGGGTCGAGGCAAAGAACAGCTGCCCCTCGATCTCATAGCTGCGTGATTTTCCGTCGATGGAAAGCCTGGACGAGACCTTGAACATGCGTGCCACCTTGCCGGCGAAGAAGACACCCGAGAGCAGCACGCCGACGATAACGCCCTTGGACAGGTCGTGGGTGGCGAGAACGGTGGCAACTGTGGCGAGCATGACGATCGACGACGTTCCCGGATGACGCTTGAGATCGAGGATCGACTTCCACGAAAACGTGCCGATCGAGACCATGATCATGATTGCCACCAGCGCCGCGACGGGCACAATGCGCAGGATGTCATCGAGCACGAGCAGCAGGATGAGCAGGAATGCGCCGGCCACAAAGGTCGACAGCCGGCCGCGGCCGCCGGAAGACACGTTGATCACCGACTGGCCGATCATGGCGCAGCCGCCCATGCCGCCGAAAAGACCGGAAACGATATTGCCGGTCCCCTGCCCCACGCATTCGCGGCTCTTGCTGCTGGTCGTGTCGGTCATGTCGTCGACGATCTGTGCCGTCAGCAGCGATTCCAGCAGTCCGACGGCGGCGAGCGCCAGCGAATAGGGGAAGATGATCCGCAGCGTTTCGAATGTCAGAGGCACCTGCGGCAGGGCAAAGATCGGCAGTGCCGTCGGCATTTCGCCCAAATCGGCCACTGTCGGCACATGGATACCGAAGCTTAACGTGATGATCGTGATGACGATGATCGCGATCAGCGGTGACGGCACCGCCTTGGTGATGCGCGGGAAGAGATAGATGACGGCGAGCGCCACCGCGATCAGCGCATAGGTGACATTGGGCACATTGGTGAGCTGCGGCAGCTGCGCCATGAAGATCAGGATCGCCAGCGAATTGACGAAGCCGGTCATCACCGACTTCGAGACGAAGCGCATCAGCCGCCCGAGCTTCAGCATGCCGGCAATGATCTGGATAAGGCCCATCAGGAGGGTTGCGGCAAAGAGATATTCGATGCCGTGGTCGCGCACGAGCGGGCCCATAAGGACGGCGGTCGCGGCTGTGGCGGCGGAGATCATCGCGGGCCGGCCACCGGTGATCGCCGTGGTGCAGGCGATGGCGACGGAGGCGAACAGCCCCACTTTCGGATCGACACCGGCGATGATCGAAAAGCCGACGGCCTCGGGGATTAGGGCAAGGGCAACGACGATGCCCGACAGGACATCGCCACGGATGTTGGAAAACCACTCACGGCGGTAATTCGCAAAGCTGTTCATGGAAAATCGCACAAATTGACGCATCGCCGGAGGAGGAAATCCAGTGGGGAAAAATGCGGCTGATGCTTTGTGTTGTCCGGCGGATCGGCGGCCGGAAGAGCCACCCGGGGGTCTCACCCGAGTCCTTGTGATGCGCGAGCTATAGCGGGGAAAACCGAATCCCGCAACATGAAGGCAGTAATGGCACGGTTTCGGATCCACCACACAAACATATAAGGCCGGAACCGCTAAGCGGCCCCGGCCTTATTCAATACTTTCAGACCAAATTCAGTTTATTCGAGAACCTGGATCACGGTGTGGGTCTGCGGATCAACGATCACGCGACGCTCGTTGATGACTGTGTAGCCATACTGGTCATATCCCTCGACAGGGCGAACCTCGACCGTATCTGGCAGGACGCGACCGACGAGCACATCGCCTTCATAAGGCACGGATTCCACCGGCTGTTCCATCACATAGGTGCGGACTTCGCCTGGCATGACGACCGTCGAATTGGTTGTCACCGGATCCTGAGTGATCACGGTCGTCTGGGCGAACGCCACGCCGGAAAAGGCCATAAGAGCCGCAGAGGCGGCCAGCAGGTGCTTACGCATGTTGTTTCTCCCTTGCTTCTGCTGGCAGTAACAACACGGTCGGTCAAAGATGGTTCCGTCTTTTTACCCGCCTTAATTGTGGCATCAAATGCGGCAAACCTTAGAAATACATCCCGCATACACCAGCGGCTGCATCTTAGACATGCTAGAGGTCACGATCAGTCGGCGGCAGCTACGCGGCCCTGACGTGCCGAGCTTCATCGCTGTGGGACCGTGCCGTCGGCCGAGCGTGTTCCGACTGCAACTTGAACATGCCGACCAGCTCGCGCAGGCGCCGCGCCTCTTCCATCAACAATGCACTCGCTGCATTGTTCTCCTCAACCATCGCGGCATTCTGCTGGGTACCCTGGTCGAGCAGATTGACGGCGCTGTTGATCTCGCCGAGGCCGACCGACTGTTCGCGGGCCGAAAGCGCGATCGCTTCCACCTGGCCGTTGATGGCCTCGACGCGGCTGCCGATTTCGGTCAGCGCATCACCGGTTTCGCGCACGGAACGCACGCCGTCCTTCACTTCCTGACCGGACACATGGATCAACTGCTTGATCTCACGCGCCGCATCGGCGGAGCGGCCGGCAAGCGCACGCACTTCCTGAGCGACGACGGCAAAGCCGCGGCCTGCCTCCCCTGCGCGTGCCGCCTCGACGCCGGCGTTGAGGGCGAGCAGGTTGGTCTGGAAAGCGATCTCATCGATGACGCCGATAATTCCGGATATCTTCTCTGACGATCCCTCGATACGGCGCATGGCATCCAAGGCCTTGCCGACGAGCGCACGCGTGTGGACTGCGGCGCCATTGGCATCACTGGCAAGATGATGGGCCTCCTGAGATCGCTTGGAGGAATTGGCGACATTGGCCGTGATCTGCTCAAGCGCTGCAGCAGTTTCCTCCAGCGAAGCGGCCTGCTGCTCGGTGCGGCGGGAAAGATCGTCGGCGCTGCCGGCGATTTCCTGGCTGCCGCCCTGGATCGAATTGCTGGCCTGGGCGATCGACGCCATGACATCGGCCAGCCGCGCGACCGTCTGGTTGAGGTCACTACGCAGGACCTCGAAGTCAGGGGCGAAAGGCTCGGTCAGTTCGAAAGCGAGATCACCGGCAGCAAGACGGCGCAGGCCCTCGGCGAGACCTTCGGTCGCCTGCATCAGCCGTTGGCGGGCGTCCGCCTCGGCCTGACGCTGCAGGCGCAGGCGCTCGCCTTCGGCATTGGCACGCGCTTCGGCCGCTTCTTCCTCGAGACGCCTATTGGCGATGGCAGCCTGGCGAAACGTATCGAGGGCACCAGCCATGGCACCGAATTCGTTGCGACAGTTCAGCGAGGGAATGGTGATGTCCGTCTGGCCATCCGCAAGTTCGCGCATGGCACCGGTCATGGCAACGACCGGACGTGTGATCGAGCGGCCGATCAGCCAGACACCGGCAGCGAGCGCCGCCATGGCAGCGACGACGAGACCGGCGGCAATCATCAAGTTACGCTCGGCGACGCGTGCGTTCTCGGCCAAAGTCGCGGCACGCTGTGTCTCATAAGCATTGCTGACGGCCGCGACCTGCGGCTCCAGGGCCTGATAGGCTGCGGAAACGGCCTGTTCCGACGCCGCCTCCTTGAGGCTGCCCTCGGCATAGAGCTTGAAGGCCATGCGATAGACTTCCAACGCGTCCGTGACGCGGCTGCGCTGTGCGCCGGGGCGAAACGCCTGCTTGACGAGTGCGGTAAAGACCTCGGCTTCCGCCGAATGCTTTTCGAGATAGGAAGGGTCGCGGCGAAGGATAAAGTCCTTCTCATGTCGACGCATCATCAGCATGCTGGCGCGAATGTCGATCTGTTCGACCGACTGGAGCCGTTCCTCGATGGAATGGACGGCCGAGCGCATGGCGCCCTCAAGACCGTTGTTCTGATCAAGACCGAGATTCTGATTATCTGCGACCAGCGTCGCGAAGGCCGCCTCGTATGTCGTCAGACCGCTGCTCAACTGGTCCAGCTGACCGGCAAGATCGGTGTCGGCAGACGTCTTCAAGCCTTCGAGACTAGCGCGCACGCCCGTGATGGCGGCCTGAAACTTTTCAGTTGCGGCCATGTCTTTGTGCAGAAGAAAATATTGTTCCCAGAGCAGTGTGTCACGCACGCCAGCAGACATCTGGGCAACTTCGATCTGGCTCCGGGTCAGCGCTTCCGCCGTCGCCCGGTAACCTGCCTCGACCTGCCTTTGCGCCAGAAAGATCGCAGCGATCGTGATGATCCCGGCAAGAGCAAGGATTGCAAGGAGGAGAACACGGTGGGAGATCCGAAGATCTCGAAAAGAAAGCCAAGAGAGCAGTCCCGGGTAGGTTGAATTTTTCCGGATAAGTGCCCGCAAAGACTTAAATAAGGATCAAACCGAACACGAAATTTCGGTGACAGTTTCGTGACGCCCGATGCAATTCCAAATTGCACAGCCATGCAAAACGGCGACCCGAGGGTCGCCGTCGAAATGTTCCAGAACCTCGCGTTGAAAAGGACCGAAAATCAGTCCTTCTTCACCGGCGGGATCGGGCGGATCGCCAGTTCGCGAAGTTGCGTCGGGGTGGCTTCCGACGGTGCGCCCATCAGAAGGTCCTGTGCCTGCTGGTTCATCGGGAACAGCGTGATTTCGCGCAGGTTCTTTGCACCGGTCAGCAGCATGACGACACGGTCGACGCCCGCTGCCATGCCACCATGCGGAGGTGCACCGTACTGGAAGGCGCGGTAGAGGCCGCCGAAGCGGTCTTCCACGTCCTGCTGGGAAAGGCCAACCATTTCGAAGGCCTTGACCATGACTTCCGGCAGCTGGTTACGGATCGAGCCCGAAGCGATTTCGAAGCCGTTGCAGACCATATCGTACTGGTAGGCCTTGATCGTCAGCGGGTCCTGGCCTTCGAGGGCTTCAAGACCGCCCTGCGGCATCGAAAACGGGTTGTGGGCGAAATCGATCTTCTTTTCGTCTTCGTTGTATTCGAAGAACGGGAAGTCGACGATCCAGCACAGCGCGAACTGGTCCTTGTTAGCGAGACCGAGTTCGTCGGCAGCGCGGTTACGGGCTTCGCCTGCGAACTTGTAGAACTTTTCCGGTTCGCCGGCGACGAAGAAGCAGGCATCGCCCGCTTCGAGGCCGAGCTGCACGCGGAGTGCTTCGGTGCGCTCTTCGCCGATGTTCTTGGCGAGCGGACCCGAACCTGCAACCTTACCCTCTTCTTCCTTCCAGAAGATGTAGCCGAGGCCCGGCTGGCCCTGTTGCTGAGCCCAGGCGTTCATGCGGTCGCAGAATGCGCGGCTACCACCGGTCTTGGCCGGGATCGCCCATACTTCGACCTTCGGGTTCGACGCGATCATGCCGGCGAACACCTTGAAGCCGGAACCGGCAAAGTGCTCGGTGACGGCCTGCATTTCGATCGGGTTGCGCAGGTCCGGCTTGTCGGAACCATACTTGCGGATCGCGACGTCATACGGGATGCGCGGGAATTCCTTGGTGACCGGCTTGCCTTCGGCGAACTCTTCGAAGATGCCGCGCATGACCGGCTCCATCGTTTCCCAAACTTCTTCCTGGGTAACGAAGCTCATTTCGAGGTCGAGCTGGTAGAATTCGCCCGGCAGGCGGTCGGCACGCGGGTCTTCATCGCGGAAGCACGGTGCGATCTGGAAATAACGGTCGAAACCGGCGACCATCATCAGCTGCTTATACTGCTGCGGTGCCTGCGGCAGGGCGAAGAACTTGCCGGGATGGATACGCGACGGCACGAGGAAGTCGCGCGCGCCTTCCGGCGAGGACGCGGTCAGGATCGGCGTCGAATACTCGGTGAAACCACCGGCGGTCATTTCGCGGCGCATGGCGGCGATGATCTGGGTGCGCTTGACAATGTTCTTGTGCAGCGTCTCGCGACGCAGGTCGAGGAAGCGATACTTCAGGCGCACGTCTTCCGGATATTCCGGCTCGCCGAAGACCGGCAGCGGCAATTCCTTGGCAGCCGAGAGAACTTCGATTTCCTTGGCGTAGAGTTCGATTTCGCCGGTCGCCATGTTCTTGTTGACGGTGTCTTCCGAACGCGCCTTGACGGTACCGTCGATGCGGATGACCCATTCGCCACGGACGACTTCGGCGGTCTTGAAGGCCGGGCTGTCCGGGTCGCAGACGACCTGGGTCATGCCGTAATGGTCACGCAGGTCGACGAACAGGACGCCGCCATGATCTCGCACGCGATGGACCCAGCCGGAAATGCGTACATTGGAGCCGACATCCGACTTGCGGAGGGCTGCACAGGTGTGGCTGCGGTAACGATGCATGTCTTTTATCCTGGACTGATGCTTTTGAACGGCATTTCGAGCGCACGAAGCAGCCCGGCCGATATCATGGAAAATCGGCGCGAAAAGCGCATGGGTGGTCCGATTTGTCAAGGCTTTGACGGGCTATCGAGGCATGAAGACCACCGAAACCCCACGAGACGGCATGACCGACTAATCGAACCGGTGGAAATAGGCATGCACCTTGGCCTCATGCCCGGACGTCATTCCGCCGCCGAAGCCGAAAGCCTGGAGGCAACCTTCCGGCAGTCGAACCGGCGCGAGATAACTGGCGACCGCCCGATACGCGCTGATGTCTTCATCCGCCTCGACGTCACCCCAAATCGGAACTTCCCCTGCCGTCACGCTGAGGACTCGTTCTGATTTTTCCATAGTGACACCAGATCCGGATGGCAGTTGCTTCGGAGCGGGAAGACGGGCCCAGAATTCAGCCCCCACCAGCGTTCGCCAGCCGATGTCGGCGACGCCCGGCAACTCGCCGGCCTTCCACCGATAGGCAGAACCTTCGGTCCGAATGCCATCGTAGATCATATCCGGGGAGATCTCGATCGCGGCCCTATAGCGTTCGACTTTGCCGCCGAGCAGGAAATTCAAGCTGCTGTTATGGTGGGGCAGGAAAAAGCCCATGCCCATCACGCCGGTGATGACCGGTGCATTCAGAAGCTCGGCCGTTACGAAATCCGCGAACTCGACGATGGAGCTAGCGTCCTCGGGAAGCGCGATGTCGAGAAAATGGAAGTAACTGCGCTGTTCCACGCCGAAGAACGGGATGCCGGGATGCCCGAATTCCTCAAGCGCGTAGCCATAGCGCCGAATACCCTCGCTATATTCCGTTGCCTCCCGCAGGAAGAATTCTCGGCCTTCCTCCAGCAGTTTCGCGTTCGCTTTCCGGATCTTTCCGCGATGGCCGGGGAAATTGTAGGAGACGTCGCCGGCGCCCTTGCCATGGAGTTCCTCGAACTTCTGGTAGATTCGGCCAAGAATATCCCGGGCGGGCGCGGCATGTATGTCGCCGTCGATGATGGCAAGGATGCGGAAAGCGGGAACAGCAGACGGCGTCCCCTCCCATAATATCATTTCCGTCATTCAAATTTCCTGTCGCAATAGATCTGAATACCGGCTTTGACCTATGGCGGCTGTCGTCTACGGCAAGCCCGTTCGCCACGCATTTGACACTGCTCAAGGTCGCCTCTGCGATCGCATTTTTGCGGTTTTAACCCTGTCGCCCTGCAACCTGCTGAGCTAGAGATTGGTCGACATCACGCGCAGCGATTCCCCTGGCAGCCATGAACCATATCAAGCCACTCGTGCCCCTTCTCGTCACCGCCGGCATCCTGATCGGCGGCAACGGCCTGCAGGGCACCTACATTGCACTGCGCGGCACGGCGGAAGGATTTTCGCCCTCGGTGATCGGCATGATCGGCGCGGGCTACAGCATCGGCTTTGCGATCGGCTGCATCTATGTCGGCCGGCTTCTGCGCTCAATCGGGCATATCCGCGTGTTCGCGGCGATGGCGGCGATTACCGCGGCTGCCTCGCTTGCCATGTCGATGTTCGTCGATGCCGCCTTCTGGCTCGCCATGCGCTTCATCATCGGACTTGCAGTCGCATGCCTGTTCGCGACGGTGGAAAGCTGGATCAATGCCAAGGTCACCAACGAGAACCGGGCGCGCACGCTGTCGGTCTATCGCTTCGTCGATCTCGGCTCGGTGACCATTGCGCAATACATGATCCCGACCTTCGGTATCGACGGGCCGGTGATCTTCAATATCATCGTCTTCGCGCTGATCCTGTCGCTCGTGCCGATTTCGCTCGCCGATAAATCGAGCCCCACGGCACCGGAGGCGATCGCCTTCGATCTCAAGGCCGTCTGGCGCATCTCGCCGCTCGCCGTCGTCGGCGTCGTGGCGGTCGGGCTCTCCATGGCCGCCTTCCGCAATATCGGGCCGATCTATGCCGCCGAACTCGGCATGAGCATCACCTCGATCGCTACCTTCATGAGCGCCGGCATCATCGGCGGAGTAGTGCTGCAATACCCGCTCGGCCTCTATTCCGACAAGCTCGACCGGCGGCGCGTCATCCTGTGGGCAACGGCGGGATCGATCCTCACCGGGGCCTATCTCTCCTTCGGAGCCGGGACCAGCGAGACTGCCAATATCATCGCCGTCTTCCTATTCGGCGCCTTTTCCATGCCGCTCTATTCGCTCTGCTCGGCCCACGGAAACGATCATGCCGGCCCCGGCCAATATGCGCTGATCGCGGCGGGACTGCTGTTCTTCTGGTCGGTCGGTGCAACGATCGGGCCGTTGCTCGCCGCAACTCTGCTCGAGCATTACGGACCGCGGGCCTTCTTCGCCTATACCTCGTTCATCTTCATCGGGTTCTTTATCTTCACGCTGCGACGCATGGGTGTCCGCCCGCCGGTGCCGCCATCCGAGCGTCATTCGCGTTTCCGGGCGCTGCTGCGGACCTCCGCCTATTTCAACCGCCTTGCCGAACCGCCGAAGAAGGATGGCCGGGAGTAAGCCGTGCGGAATCCCCTTCGCGCTATTGACTCGACGGGCCTAAAGCGAAAGGAAGGTTGATCACCTACCGCGAACGGACCAATGATCGACACAACCGCAGCCCTCGAGAAAGCCTGCGCCGAACTGGCTCAGTCAGACTTCATCACCATCGATACGGAATTCCTCCGCGAGACGACGTTCTGGCCGGAACTCTGCCTCATCCAGATGGCAAGTCCCACGGTTGAAGTGCTGGTCGATCCGCTGGCAAAAGGGCTGGACCTGAAGCCCTTCTTCGAGCTGATGGCGAACCCCGCCGTGGTGAAGGTATTCCATGCCGCACGGCAGGATATCGAGATCATCCACCATCTCGGCAATCTCGTGCCGCATCCGATCTTCGACACGCAGGTCGCCGCCATGGTTTGCGGCTTCGGCGACAGCGTCTCCTATGACCAGCTCGTCAACCGCATCAAGAACGTCCATATCGACAAGTCTTCGCGCTTCACCGACTGGAGCCGCCGTCCCCTGTCCGAAAAGCAGCTCGAATACGCGCTGGCTGACGTCACCCATCTGCGCGACGTCTACCAGCATCTGAAGACCGAGCTGGAGCGCGAAGGCCGTGCCCTGTGGCTGACCGAGGAAATGGCGATCCTGGAAAACCCGGGCACCTACGACCTGCATCCGGACGATGCCTGGCAGCGCCTCAAGGCCCGCCTGCGCAAGCCGACGGAACTGGCGATCCTCAAATTCGTCGCCGCCTGGCGCGAACGGGAGGCTCGCAGCCGCAACGTGCCGCGCTCGCGCGTGCTGAAGGACGATGCAATCTACGAGATCGCCCAGCAGCAGCCGAAGGATACGGAAGCGCTCGGCCGGCTGCGCACCATCCCGAAGGGCTGGGAGCGTTCGTCCTCAGGTGCCGCGATCGTAGAAGCCGTCAATGCGGCGCTCGCCCTGCCCAAGGCCGACATGCCGCATCCGCCCAAGCACAGCCATGTTCCGGAAGGCACGGCCGCAGCTGTCGAACTGCTCAAGGTGCTTTTGAAGCTCATCTCCGACAAGCAGGGCGTCGCCGCCAAGGTGATCGCTAATACGGACGATCTCGAAAAGATCGCGGCAGAAGGCGAGAACGCGACAGTTGCGGCGCTCTCCGGCTGGCGCCGCGAGCTGTTCGGCGATACGGCGCTGAAGCTGATCGAAGGCGGCGTCGCGCTGCGCTTCGTCAACAAGAAGGTCGAGGCGGTCGAACTCTAAGATGCGCCCTTCCTCACCTCCGACATTGCCCAGAGCTTCGCGACAATCGCACTCGGGCATGTCAGGCGGGAATATCCCAACAAGCCGGGCAACGTGCTTGCCGGGCTAGAGGACCCAAAAACGCCGAGCGGGCTCTACCCGATCTTCTACGGCAGTTTCGACTGGCATTCCTGCGTCCACGGCTACTGGATGCTTGCCCATATGCTGCGCAGGTTCCCAGACCTTCCGGCAGCGGATCAGATCCGGGCGCTCTTCGACACGATGCTGGTGCCGGACAAGGTGGCTGGCGAATGCGCAACGATGAACGCGCCGATGATGCGCGGCTTCGAGCGGCCCTATGGCTGGGGATGGCTCCTGAAGCTCGCAGCCGAGCTGGAAGACCTGGAAGATGGCCGTTGGGCCGAGGCGCTTCGCCCACTGACCGAGATCTTCGTCCACCGTTTTCGCGATTTCCTGCCGATCGCCACCTATCCCGTCCGCGTCGGCACCCATTTCAACACGGCCTTCGCGCTGCGCTTGGCGGCAGACTATGCCGAAACAGTTGGTGACAGCACGTTCGGTGAATTGCTTCAGGAAACGGCTCTGCGCTGGTACGGCAAGGACGAAGCCTGCCCGGCCTGGGGCGAACCTTCCGGCGACGATTTTCTTTCCTCGGCCCTGATCGAGGCGGAATGCATGCGCCGGCTGATGCCGGAAACGGATTTCTTGCCGTGGTTCGACGCATTCCTGCCGGAGATCACGCGCCTGAAGCCCGCAACGCTTTTCGCCCCGGCCTCCGTCGCTGATCGTACCGACGGCAAGATTGCCCATCTCGACGGGTTGAACCTGTCACGCGCCTGGTGCTGGCGGTCTCTTGCCAAGGCATTGTCGGACAGCGACCCGCGCAGGGCGATTATGGAAAAGGCGGCCGACGAACACCTGGCGAGCGGCCTCGCCCATGTCGCCGGCGACTATATGGGCGAGCACTGGCTTGCCAGTTTCGCGACGGTTGCCCTGGAGGCCTGAATCCCGGCGATCAAGTGTGCATTTTCGCGCCCTTGGTGATCTTGTCGACCATCTTCCTGTCGGCCCGTAGTGCAATCCCGACGAGACGTGCGTCTTCCAGGCCGAATTGCGAAAACACCTCTCGATTGGCGGCATCATGCCCTGTCGCAAACATTTCCTCGATATAGGCCGAGGTGACGACATCGCGGTCGAGCGTTTTGCCGACCAGGCACATTTCACCCGACATTTCCGTCGCGCATTCGGGATGACACCCGGCCGCTGGATGGCACTTCGGCGAAGTTAGCAGCCCGTTTCGCACAGCTGTTCACCATGCAACGAGCCTTGTAATATTTCTGTCTTCAAATCTTCATTCAGCCGTCGCCATTCCATCACCTGTCCGTCATGCAGGCCTCCTATCGACGTCGCGTGTTTCAAGCGACATTGAAAGGTGTTTCATGACCAAAACCTTTTCTCTTCCGTTGCGCTCGCCGCGATCATCGCTGCCTCCGCATTTTCCGGCCAGGCTCTGGCGGATGACAAGGAATTCCCGGCGAAGCTCGCAGGCCAGGCCATTCTTCCGGCCAACACCGTGACCCCCGCTCCGGCTGATGCTCCGGATTTCCTAAAGACCTCCGGCAAGTTCACCACCCCGGACCGCAAGCGCACCGAAAAGCTCGGCACCGTCGACGGCAAGGACGGCGCTCGCATCACCGACGTGAAGCTGCCGCTCGACGGCCAGCCGATCCAGGGTTTTTCCGGCATCAAGGCCATGGCCGACGGCACGTTCTGGACGCTGTCCGACAACGGCTTCGGCTCCAAGGCCAATTCGTCCGACGCCATGCTATTCCTGCACCAGGTGAAGTTCGACTGGGCGACCAACGAGGTCGAAGTCGTCAAGAACATCTTCCTTTCGGACCCGAACAAGATCGCTCCTTCCCGATCGCCATGGAAGGCACTGAGAAGCGCTATCTGACGGGCGCCGACTTCGATATCGAGTCGATCCAGCCGGTCGGCGACGGTTTCTGGCTCGGCGAAGAATTCGGTCCCTACCTGATGAAGGTCGATGCGCTCGGCCAGCTGACAGACGTCGTCGCAACCACGGTAGACGGCAAGCCGGTCACCTCGCCCGACAATCCGACGATTTCCATGCCCGGCAACCCGACAGCAAAAATGCCGGTCTTCAATCTGAAGCGCTCCGGCGGCTTTGAAGGCATGGCCATGTCGAAGGACGGCACGAAGCTCTACGGCCTGCTCGAAGGCCCGCTTTATGTCGACGGTCAGGTCGAACAGGCTGATGGCAAGACCGCCATCCGCGTCATCGAGTTCGACATCGCCTCCAAGAAGTGGACGGGCCGTTCGTGGCTCTATCCGTTCGCAGACAAGGGCGTCGCGATCGGCGACTTCAACATGCTGGACGAGACGACCGCCCTCGTGATCGAGCGCGACAACGGCGCCGGCTCCAAGGACAAGGCCTGCGCCGATCCGAAGCAGCCGAAGCCGGATTGCTTCGAGGCCCCTGCCGAACTGAAGCGGGTCTACAAGATCGAGTTCAACGACGCCAATGTCGGCAAGGCCGTCCGCAAGATCGGTTATATCGACCTTCTCAATATCCAGGACCCGGATAACAAGAAGAAGGCCGGCTCCAAGGATGGCGTTTACGACATGCCCTTCGTGACGATCGAAAACGTCGACCAGATCGACGCGACGCACCTGATCATCGGCAACGACAACAACCTGCCCTTCTCGGCCGGCCGCGCCGTCGACAAGGCAGACGACAACGAATTCAGCCTGATCGAAGCCGGCGAATTCCTGTCGGCCAAGTAAGATAAATCACGCGACATGAGGAGACGCGGTCAGCACCTGCCGGCCGCGTTTCTCGTTTTCGCGGTCTGCTCCGGCCCGACGCCCGACAGATCCATAATTTCGATCGAAATAAATCCGTGACTGTCGGAACGTGCAACGCTCGTTCGTCCTTGGGACATCAAATGACAATCGGAGGAGATCGACCATGCCAAGCACGATCAAACTGCACCGCGTCCTCGCCACCAGCCCCGATAAGGTCTACCGCGCCTACGTCGAGGCCGATGCGCTTGCCAAATGGCTTCCGCCGAACGGCTTTGCCTGCACCGTCCACTCTTTCGAACCATCGGTTGGAGGCAAGTTCCGGATGTCGTTCCGCAATTTCACGACAAGCGAGCAACATGCTTTCGGCGGCGAGTTTCTCGAACTCCAGCCAGGTGAGCGCATCCGATATACTGACCGTTTCGACGATCCGAACCTGCCGGGCGAAATGGAAGTAACGGTTATCCTGAAGGAGGTATCGGTTGGCACCGATATGGAAATCACCCAGGCCGGCATCCCCGACCTCATTCCGGCGGAAGCCTGCTATCTCGGCTGGCAGGAATCGCTGCGCAATCTGGCTAGGCTGGTTGAGCCGAATATCGAAGAGTAGCGCTGCAGGGCACGCTGCCGCGACATAAGCTCAAATGAAACGTGCGTATTTCGCGATCAGGTCGCAAACGTCGCTTGCGATTGGTGAGTAGTAGCCGGCCTCGACGAGATAATCGACGGCCTCGTCCGTGGACTTGTTCGCGATGCCGGCTTCCCTGAATCCGCTGAAAAGCTCACCATCCGTATACATGATGTGGCCGTCGTAACGCCCACCGGA
Source organism: Terrirhizobium terrae (assembly GCF_030323265.1). GTDB lineage: Bacteria > Pseudomonadota > Alphaproteobacteria > Rhizobiales > Rhizobiaceae > Neorhizobium. Next base: position 3,024,307 of record NZ_CP104992.1, on the reverse strand, counting down.
GATCTCCACCAGGGTGCAAAAATCTCCGCCCAGGCCGATTACGTGAGCGAATGGCGTGAAGTCGTAGTCGTGGAAATCCATTTTCGGCGCGAGCTTTTCCAGATCATAATAGGGATGACCGTTACCGATACCGAAAAGGGTGTTGATGTCGGACAGGACGAACCGGTCGCGCCTGTCATCGTCCACAACGGTCTGGTCCCCTTCCGGCGAGAGATCGTAGTCCAGGCCGTTTTCCCGCATCAGGAAGCTTCGATACCTGTCTGAAAAATGGATGCCGTAGCGTTCTTCGAAAGCTGAAAGACGGGCGGCATCCGCAGCGCCGTAACGTCTGTTGACAGAACTGGAGGTGGCAAATTTGGAGAGCGCATCCGGCCGTCGAAATGGAATGACGTTGTCGCTACTCATACACTTGCCTTCATTTTGGATCCGGTCCCCGGACCCGGAGTTATCTACAAGGGCGCTATCCTATTCGAACCTGAAAGCCAGGCGCTTGCCAGTGAGTTTTGCCAGTTGCTGCAGTCGGCCATCGAGCCTCTCGCCCGCAAAATTGCGATAGGCATGGGGCACGACGAATTCGAGATCGAGATCGGGCGACATGGACTGCCGGAACGTCAGGTGATTGACCAGACCGGGCATCGATGCCGAGAAAAGGTAGACGACGCGCAGCAGCCCGCCAAGTAGCTTAGCCAAATCCAGCAATCGCTGGGTGGTGATCTTGGCAAGCGGGTCGGTCGCACCGTTATCTGCCAAACCTTCAAAGCGATAGTAATTCGCCAGCGCCAGATAGGCGCGGCCGGGATGGGTGATGCCGACAAAGGACGAATGGGCAATGACGTTCAGCGCCTGAGCGCCGCGATAGTCGGGGTGCGCGCGCCAGCTGATATCGGCAACGAGGCAGGCAGCCTGTCGGTAGCGGCTCTCTTCTTCCGTCTCTGTGATACCGAAGAAGGGCACCATGCGGCCGGTCCAGTCCGCCAGTTCGCGCGCGTGCTCGGGCGAGCGGGCGCGCAGGATCGCCAACTGATCGGCAGCGACGAGCAGCGGGTCAGATGTGCGCTCATCCTCGGGAAGCAGCGAATAGAGATAACCTTCGCGCACGCCCTGCGCCGAGAAAGTGATGCGGGCCGGTTTCATTACCGTCAGTACTTCCTGCATGGCGATGGCACCAAAGGGAAGAAGCGCGCGGCGGCTCTTGGAAACCGCCTGCCAGGCACCATCCTTGGAATCCTTGGCCGCAATGACTTCCTCGAGGAACTTCTGCATCTCTTCGAGAGACAGCTCGTATTCCTGCATCATGTGCAGCGGGTATTTGGTGATTTCCATGTGCAGCTTGGCGATGTTTCGCCAGGTGCCGCCAACGGCGTAGAAGGTACGTCCCTCACCCTTCTCCAGGAAGCGGGCGGTGTTTACCTGCTTGCGCGCGAAGCTGCGGGCTTTTGTAAGCGAATTGCCGGAGGATTCCGACAGTCTGAGGCCGCCGAGCGGCAACGTGATGCCGCGACCGAACTCGTGTCCCTTGATGTCAATCAGTTCCAGCGAACCACCACCAAGGTCACCCGCGATGCCGTCCACGTCGTGGAAGCCGCTGATGACGCCGAGCGCGGAATAATGCGCTTCCTGCTCGCCGGACAGAACCTGGATTTCCTGGCCGAGGATTTCCTCCGCCTTGCGGATGAAATCCGGACCATTGCTCGCCTCGCGGGCGGCGGCCGTCGCCAGGACGTAGATATGCGTGGCACGGGCCTGATCTGACAGAGCCTTGAAACGCTTCAGCGCCTCGAGCGCGCGCGCGACACCCTCGTCATCCATGCGGCCGTTAGAGCCGAGGCCCTTGCCCAGGCCGCAAAGAACCTTTTCGTTGAAAAGGACCGTCGGCGCACGGGTGAGACCTTCGTAGATGACGACTCGAACGGAATTCGATCCGATGTCGATGACGGAAACAGGGGCGATGCCGGGCAGCCGCCCCTGGGCTTCAGATCGTACCATACTGCCTATTCTTGCCTGACTACTTCTTGCGGCCTGACATCACGCCTGCAATCAGTTTCGGTGCACTCGACTTCAAGGCTTCGCCCCGGCCGGAAAGGCTCGGATTGGTCATGAAATAGTGCTGGGCGTTGAATGGTTCCTCACCCTGCCGCACCTCCATGCGCCTTGACGTCCCGTCGGGCAGTATCTCGTAGCTCTGCTGGTTGTCAATCAGATTGCCGAGCATAATCTGTGATAGAACCTGTTCATGCACGGTCGGGTTGAGCAGCGGTACCAGCGTTTCGACGCGGCGATCGAGGTTGCGCGGCATCATGTCGGCCGAGCCGATATAGACGAGCGCCTTGTCGGACGGCAGGCCCTGGCCGTTGCCGAAGCAGAAGATTCGGCTGTGTTCCAGGAAGCGGCCAACGATCGACTTGACCCGGATATTGTCGGAAAGACCCGCCACCTGCGGGCGCAAGCAGCAGATGCCGCGGATGACCAGATCGACTTCGACACCGGCATTGCTCGCGCGATAAAGCGCGTCGATAATTTCCGGATCGACGAGCGAGTTCATCTTCATCCAGATCGCCGCCGGTCGCCCAGCCTTGGCGTGGGCGATCTCTTCCTCGATGTGGCGGAGAATGCGCGGGCGCAGCGTATAGGGCGAGACGGCAAGCTTCATGCTTTCCTTCGGCTCGCCATAGCCGGTGATGAAGTTGAAGATGTTCGCCATGTCATGGGCGATCTTCGGATTGCAGGTGAAGAAGGACAGGTCGGTGTAGATCTTCGCGGTGATCGGGTGGTAGTTGCCGGTGCCGAGATGGCAATAGGTACGCAACTTGCCGTCTTCGCGGCGCACGACCATGGACATCTTCGCGTGGGTCTTCAGTTCGATGAAGCCGAAAACGACCTGTACGCCGGCACGCTCCAGGTCGCGTGCCCAGCGAATATTCGCTTCTTCGTCGAAGCGCGCCTTGAGCTCGACCAGTGCGGTGACCGACTTGCCGGCTTCCGCGGCATCGATCAGGGCTCGGACGATGGGGCTGTCGTTGGAGGTTCTGTAGAGGGTCTGCTTGATGGCGAGGACGTCGGGGTCGCGCGCCGCCTGCAGAAGAAACTGCACAACAACGTCGAAGCTCTCGTAAGGATGGTGGACCACCATGTCCTTTTCGCGGATGGCGGCGAGGCAGTCTCCAGCGTGTTCGCGGACGCGTTCGGGAAATCGGGCATTGTAGCTTTCAAAGCGCAGGTCTTCACGCGGCGCCTTGGTGATTTCCGACATGGTGTTGAGTGCGAGCAGTCCGGGCAGAACCGCCACGCGGTTTTCCGGCACTCCGAGTTCCTGCACCACAAACTGGCGCAGCGACGCGGGCATTTCACTGTCGGTCTCGATGCGGATGACCTTGCCGCGGCGGCGGCGCTTCAGCGCGGTTTCGAAGAAACGAACCAGGTCTTCGGCTTCTTCTTCTACTTCCAGATCGCTGTCGCGAATGATGCGGAACGTGCCGGCACCCCTGACCTCATAGCCAGGGAACAGCCGATCCGTGAACATGCCGACCACATCTTCGAGCGTGATGTAGCGGATCGTAGTCCCATCGTCCGGCAGGCGTACGAAGCGGTCGAGTGTCGTTGGCAGGCGCAGCAGGCCGGTCATCGGCTCCTTGCCGTGCAGGCTGTGCAGCTGCAGGCCCATGGTGAAGCCGAGGTTCGGAATGAACGGGAACGGGTGCGCCGGATCGATGGCAAGCGGCGTCAGAACGGGGAAGAGGTCTTCTTCGAAATCGGTCGCCAGCCAGGCGCGATCGTCAGCCGACAGCGCGCCGGGGCGGACGATAAGGATATCTTCCTGCGCCAGATACTGCTGCAGGACCGCAAGAGACGCCTGCTGCTCCATCTGCAGATTGTCGATTTCCTGCAGGATGGAATCGAGCTGCTCGGCCGGCGTCTTGCCGTCGGGGCTGCGCACGACGATGTTCTGGCGGACCTGGCCTTCTAGACCGGCAACGCGCACCATGAAGAATTCGTCGAGGTTGGCGGCAGAAATGGACAGGAACCGAACGCGCTCCAGCAGCGGGTGCGCGGTATTCAGGGTCTCTTCCAGAACGCGCCGATTGAACTGCAGCCAGGAAAATTCGCGGTTGATGAAGCGCTCGGGGCTCGCAAGCTGTTCCTCGAAGCTCGGGACCGTCTCCACTTCCTTGATTTCCGGCTTATTTTCCTGCGGTTCGGCGATCTGGTCCATGGGTCCGTCCTCTTATCCTCTATGCCTTGCGGCGGTATAACTTTTTGACGACGGAACTGTGACAGTCAATCTCCTCGCCGGCACCGCCATCGACTTGCCCGAGGCTTTCCAGAACCTCGGCAGCCAGGTTGCGATTGATACGCACGCCGCGCGCCAGCGCCAGTCTGTCGAGCTGGTCAACAACGTTCTGCGCCGTCTCCAGCGACCGTTCCATCCGGTTGACGATATAGCCGACAATCTTGTCATCGATATTAAGCTGTCGGTCGGCAAACAGTTTTACGATCACCTGGGCCAGAAGCTCTTCATCGGGCTCGCCGATTTCCACCACCGTGGCGGCCTTCAGCCGGGATTTCAGATCCGGCAGCGCGACCTGCCAGGAAGCCGGCCAGAGGCGCGACGTTATCAGCAGCGTGTGGCCATGCTGACGCACCGCATTGATGACGTGGAAGAGCTCGGTTTCGTCGAAGCCGCGGCGATCAGCGTCCTCGAACAGCACCGGGCCGTCCGCGGCGATGGCGGAAACATTCGAGCCGGCGACGGGATGAATTTCGGCGGCGCTCTGCCCGCTCGCCCCAGATGTGGGCGAGATGGGATTTGCCGGAGCCGACGGGCCCCGCCAGGATGACGACCGGCGACGGCCAGTTCGGCCACTCGTCGACGACGGAGACGGCGGCGGCCAGTCTGGCGGACACCATGAGGTCATCGCGGCCGCGGGCAGCGTCATGGGTAAAATGCAGCGGCAATTGCTCGCCCTTGCGCCGCGGGCGTTCGTTCGTATCGGTCATTCGTTCTTAGGGGCGCTCGTTCTCAGGTGCGCTCTTGGGGGCCTCGATCTGCTGCTGCACGCTGCCCGTGGTTTCCACGGCATGCGGCTCAGCCTCCTCCCACGGAAGATCGACGGATCGTCCATAGTAGATATCGCTGTCAAGATACCGCGACAGGGCGAAGCGGACAAGCACGCCCACCATGGCTGCAGCCGGCACCGCAATCAGAAGACCGACGAAGCCAAACAGGGCGCCGAAGGCAAACAAGGCGAACATCAGCCAGACCGGATGCAGGCCGACGCTCTGGCCGACCAGCTTTGGTTGCAGGATATTGCCCTCGATGAACTGACCCGAGAAGAACACGGCAGCGACGGCGATGATCCAGGGAAAGTCCGGCCAGAACTGTACGAGCGCGACACCGATCGCCATCACCAGGCCGATCAGCGAGCCGATATAGGGGATGAAGGAGATCATGCCGGCAACGAAGCCGATCAGCAGGCCGAAGTTCAGGCCGACCAGCGACAGGCCGACCGCATAATAGATGCCGAGGATGAGGCAGAGCGAGCCCTGCCCGCGGATGAAGCCGGCAACCGAGCGGTCCATCTCGCGCGCCAGTTCACGCACGACCTGGACCTGATCACGCGGAACCCAGCTGTCGACCTTGGAGACCATGCGGTCCCAGTCGAGCAGGATGTAGAAGGCGACGACCGGGGTGACGACCAGCAGCGACATGACGTCGACGATCGCCTTGCCCGAATTCCAGATCTGCCCGAGCAGCGAACCGATGAAGCCGGCGCCCTGGCTCAGGACCTGGGAGAAATTCTCCTTCACGGTCTCGATCTGGGACGAAATCCAGGGCGGCAGGAAGGAGGTCTGCGGGCTCGAGATGATCTGCTGCAACTCAGTGATATAGCCCGGCAGCGCTGCGGCGAACTGGGTGAACTGGCTGATGATGATCGGAATGACCAGCATCAACGCCAGCGCGAATATAGTGACGAAGCATACGAGGATGACGATCGTCGCCATGGTGCGGCTCAAGCCGCGGCGCTCCAGCCAGTCGGCGACGGGATCGAGGAAATAGGCGAGCGCCATGCCGGCGACGAAGGGCAGCAGGATCGACGAGAAGAACCAGAGAAACAGGATGAAGCCGATAAGGACGCCGATCCAGAACAGGATGTGGCGCCTCAGGCTGGCACCACTGACGTGATATGGCATGTCTGCTCCTTCTTCGTGTCGGCTGCCGTACATGGGGCATATGAGCGGCTTGGCGGGCGAGGTCAAGTTCACGTCTGCGTTTGCCGCAAGACCTGTGAAATACCTGCAAATCCAGCCGGAACGCTTGCATATCCGGGCAGGTCATGCAATTGGCGGCAGCTTATAGTTCCCCATTGGATCCGGACTGGAGATGGATGATGAGCGAGGCGGGCAAGAACGGTCTCACCTATAGCGATGCAGGCGTCGATATCGATGCGGGCAACCTGATGGTCGAGAAGATCAAGCCGGCGGTGCGCTCGACCCGTCGCCCCGGTGCGGACGGAGAGATCGGCGGCTTTGGCGGCCTGTTCGACCTGAAGGCGGCCGGTTTCAACGATCCGATCCTGGTTGCCGCCAATGACGGCGTCGGCACCAAGCTGAAGATCGCGATCGACGCTGACTTCCACGACACGGTCGGCATCGACCTCGTCGCCATGTGCGTCAACGACCTCGTCGTGCAGGGTGCCGAGCCGCTGCTCTTCCTCGACTATTACGCCACCGGCAAGCTCGATCCTGACCAGGGCGCTGCGATCGTCAAGGGCATCGCGGCGGGCTGCGTCGAATCCGGCTGCGCGCTGATCGGCGGCGAGACGGCCGAAATGCCGGGCATGTATTCCGATGGCGATTATGACCTCGCGGGCTTTGCGGTCGGCGCTGCCGAGCGCGGCCAGCTTCTGCCGGCCGGCGATATCGCTCCCGGCGACGTCATCCTCGGCCTCACGTCTTCAGGCGTTCATTCCAACGGTTTTTCGCTGGTGCGCAAGATTGTTTCGCTGTCCGGCCTCGATTGGGATGCCCCTGCCCCGTTCGCGGACGGCAAAAAGCTCGGCGAAGCGCTGCTGACCCCGACCCGTATCTACGTAAAGCCGCTGTTGAAGGCGATCCGCGAGACGCATGCACTGAAGGCACTCGCCCACATCACCGGCGGCGGTTTTCCGGAAAACATTCCGCGTGTCCTGCCGAAGACGCTGTCGGCAGAAATCGAGCTCGGCAATATTCCCGTCCCGGCCGTCTTCTCCTGGCTGGCCAAGACCGGAGGCGTTGAGCCGAAGGAAATGCTGCGCACATTCAACTGCGGCGTGGGCATGATCGTCGTCGTTTCGGCTGAGAACGCCCAGGCGGTGACCGACGTTCTGGCGGCCGAAGGCGAAACCGTCGTGCAACTCGGCCGCATGGTCGAACGCCCCGAAGGCGGTGCAGGCGTGATCTACAAGGGTAACCTCGGCCTCTGAATTTTGGCCTCGTGAGGATTAAGACCATGAATTCGGTCAAGAGACGCGTCGCGGTCTTCATCTCCGGCGGCGGTTCCAACATGCTGTCTCTGGCCGATGCCTGCGAGGCTGCGGACTTTCCGGCCGAGATCGTCGCCGTCATCTCCGACAAGCCGACTGCCGGTGGCATCGCCAAGGCTGAAGCGCGCGGCATCAAGACCTTCGTCTTCGAGCGCAAGGCCTATGCCGACAAGGCCGAGCACGAGGCCGCGATCCTCGCCGCCCTCGACGAGATCAAGCCGGACATCATCTGCCTAGCCGGTTACATGCGCCTGATCTCCGGCGAATTCATCAGCCGTTATGAGGGCCGGATGCTCAATATCCACCCTTCGCTATTGCCGCTCTTCCCCGGCCTGCACACGCACCAGCGCGCCATCGACGCCGGCATGAAGATTGCCGGCTGCAGCGCGCATTTCGTCACCGAAGGCATGGACGAAGGACCGATCGTCGCCCAGGCCGCCGTGCCCGTCATCGCAGGCGACACCGCCGATACGCTGGCCACGCGGGTGCTGACTGTCGAACACAAGCTCTACCCACTGGCGCTGAAGCTGCTGGCCGAGGGCAAGGTGAAAATGGATGGCGGCAAGGCGATCCTGGAGGGCGTACCTGCAAAGGACGACACCAAGCTTATCTCGCCCGCGCTCTGACCGCGAAGCCAAAGACTCGACAAAGTCACTCTCAAGGCATATTTTTGTACGCAGATAACGTACAAAAAGGCCGCCGCCATGAACAAGCATGCCATAGCACGCGACTTCAAGGAAACGCCCTCGATCGATATCGAGGCCGTATCGGTTCGGCTCGGCATGTCGAGGCGTGAGCTCGCCGAGACGGCGGGACTGTCGGCCAACAGCCTGCAGCGCAAGGAACGGGCGCAGGCGCCTGCGGTCGTCGCACGTATCGGCGAAATGGCGGAAATCATTCACCGCGTCACCGATTGGGCGGGTAGCGAAAGGCAAGCACTTGCCTGGTATCGGGCCGAACCTTTGCCGGCCTTCGGCGACCGAACGGCCGAAAGCCTGGTCAAGAGCGGGAAAGCTGCCGCCTTGCGGGATTATCTCGATCATCTGGCGCTCGGCGGCTTCGCTTGAAATTCCAGGGCGTCTGTTATCGCGCCCATGATCCGCGCTGGGCCATGAGCCCGCTCTCGGGTGACGGCGCAGCCATCCGCGGCGCCCGCTTCAATCCGAAAGGCGTTCCTACGCTCTATCTTTCTACTTCCGTTGAGGGAGCGATCAGCGAAGCCAGTCAGGGCTTCGGTCACAAGATCCACCCGCTGACAATCTGCTCCTACGAGGTCGATTGCGAAGACATAGCCGATCTCACCGACGAGACCGCACGGCAAAAACTCGGCATCCCTCTGGAGACGATGGGAGCGGCCTGGGCGAGCGACCTGTCCGAAGGCAAGCGTCCTGCCTCCTGGTCGATCCATGACATGCTCAGGAAGTCGTGGGCTGGTGTCCTTGTACCCTCATTCGCATACAGGGCCGCGCCTTCGATCCGCAATCTGGTCCTCTGGAATTGGGCGGCAGACCTGCCGCACAAGGTCGACGTCATCGACCCGATGGGCAGGCTGCCGAAAAACCAGAAGTCCTGGGAGGACTGAGAGCCCCGGCCTTAAGCCGCCATCGCCCGAAGCGGATGCAGCGTGCCGTCGCTGTAGACGAAGCGGCCGTCGCGGAAGGTGGCGCGGATGCGGTGGACATCGCCGGGCTCGATGACGACGAGGTCGGCCCGCTGGCCGATCGCGATCTCGCCGCGATCGATGATGCCAGCCGAGCGGGCTGCATTCGACGTCGCCATGGCAACCGCCGCCGGCAGGCCGCCGGATACGACATCCGCCAGCTTGAACAGTGCCGGCACGAAGGCGGCCGGGTGGTAGTCGGCAGCGATGGTCGTCAGCAGGCCGGCGCGGGCAGCGTCCAGCGCGCTCAGATTGCCCGACATAGAACCGCCGCGCAGGGCGTTCGGTGCGCCCATCAGCGTCGTCAGGCCGCGGCGGATGGCTTCGTCGGCAGCGGCCATCGTCACCGGGAACTCGCTGATCGTGACGCCAAGTTCCTGCATCTCGATGACCTTCTCGATGCTGTCGTCGTCATGGGACGCCAGCGAGAGGCCGTGCTTCTGCGACAGCGCAACAATTTCCTTCAGGCGCGTCTCGATATCCGGGTTCTTGCGCATCTCGATACGCTTGCGGATCATCTCCTGCGCCGTCTCCACCGAGATCGAGCGCCGTTCGGACATACTGAGCACATAGGCTTCGATATTGTTGTACTGCCCCTGACCCGGCGTGTGGTCGGTCAGAGACACCATGTCGATCTCGCCGGCTTCGAGAAGCCGCTCCAGTGTCTCGGACGCCCCTACGTTGGTGATTTCATAGCGGGCATGGACGCGATGGTCGATCAAGAGGCCGTTGCGCAGGCGATTGAGGCCCTCGATCACCGCCGAGGTCGTCGCCAGCGAGCGCACATGGCCATAGACGCTTTCGGTCGCGAAGGACACGGCAGCGTAGGCGGTGGTCACGCCGTGGGCGGCAAGCTTCTTGTCGAGTTCATGGATGCCGAAATCGATCGGCATGTCGGCATTGGGGCGCGGCGCGATCTCGCGCTCGATCATGTCGCCATGCAGGTCGACGAAGCCCGGCATCAGCAGCCGGCCTTCACCGTCTATGACGGCACCGGCGACCGGTTCGTCACGGATTTCGGCGATGACGCCGTCCTCGATCCTGACGGATCCGTTTTCGATCACCTGGTCCGGCAGAACGAGGTTGAAATTGCCGATCCACATGATCTTCTCCTTGGCGCTTGTCTGAATTCCGAACGGAAGCCGATAGGCGGGTTTCGTGACACTCATGTGAAAGCGGCTGTGCATGCCTTCACGGTAATTACTCGCCAGTCAGTTACCCGCCGAGGCTGGCGCGATTGATCGCTGCCCATTGCAGCAGCATGATGGTCTTGGCATCGATGATTTCGCCGCTGTCGATCATCGCGATCGCATCGTCCAACGGCACTTCCATGACCACGATATCCTCATGCTCCTCGGGCAGCCCTCCGCCTTCGTTCACGCGGTCCGAAAGGTCGATCGACGCGTGGAAGAAATGCACGATCTCGGTTACCGAGCCGGGCGACATCATGGCCTTGAACAGGAAATGCGCATCCTTGATGCGGTATCCCGTCTCCTCGACCGCCTCGCGACGGATCGCCTCTTCGGGATGGTCTCCGTCGAGAAGTCCTGCGGGGACCTCGATCATGAAGGATTGCTCGCCGATCAGGTGGGCCGGCAGGCGAAGCTGTTTGACCAGCACCACGACGTCCCGCTTCGGATCGTGCAGAAGAATGCAGGCGGCAGGCGTGCGGTGAAAGATCTCACGCTTTAAACGATGCGTAGCGCCATTCCGGTCCGTATAGTCCAACTCGATTTCCGACAGGCGCGTCCAGCCCTCCGACAGCGTCTTCTCGCTGACGATCTTCACCCGGTCATTGCTGTCGGTCATGCGGCATCCGTGGAAGCGTCAGACGAAGCTTCCTTGCGAAGCCATACCTTGTTGTCATGGACGGCAGCACCACCGAAGGGCGCAACGGGATCGGCGCCGGTCAGGACATTAATGCCCTCACCGTCCAGATGCGCGTCGTTCGGCCATAGCCCCTCGGCAATCAGCACACCCGGCTTGGCGCCCGGTACCAGTTTCGCATGCAGTCGGATCTCGCCGCGGCGGTTGCCAAGGCGGACAATATCGCCATCGACAATGCCGAGCCGTTCCGCATCCGAGGGCTCGATCATAACCTCCGGACGGCCTTCCTTCTGCACCGAGCTCTTCGTCTCCGCGAAGCTCGAATTAAGGAAGCTGCGCGATGGCGACGTCGCGAGACGGAACGGATGGTCGGCATCCGCCGTCTCGATCACCGCCACATGATCCGGAAAGCGCGGCAGTTCGGCATGGGGACCGAGGGGGCCGACGCTTGCCGGCGTGCGGTCCGGCGACGGGCCGTTCACCCAGTCGGGCGAGAAGCGGAACTTGCCGTCCGGATAACCGAAGCCCTTGATGTAATGGGCGGTGTCGAAATCCGGCTGGGCATCGATCCACTTATTGGCCTTCAAGTCATCGTAGCTGCCCCAGCCGCTATCGCTCAGGATGCGGTCGATGTGGCTGCGCTCGTCGTGCCCGAAACCGGCGAAATGATCGACGCCGAGGCGCTTGGCCAGTTCCTCGATGACGAAGAGATTGGTGCGCACGGTCGATGGCGGCTCGACGAGCTTCGGCCCGAGCAGGATGTGTTGCTGGCCGCCGGCGCGGTAGAGATCGTCATGCTCGAGGAACATGGTGGCCGGCAGCACGATATCGGCGACCTTGGCGGTATCGGTCATGAACTGCTCGTGGACGGCGACAAACAGGTCGTCGCGGAGGAAACCTTCACGGACGAGGCGCTGTTCCGGCGCGATGTTCATCGGGTTGGTGTTCTGGATCAGCACGGCGGTGACCGGCCCGCGATGGCGCAGCGCTTCGGCGTCACCGGTCAGCACGCGGCCGATCTGCGACTGGTCGAGCATGCGGATCTCCGGATCCATATAGGCCGTGCCCATCAGCTCGGCCTTGTTCAGCCGGAAAATCTCGCCGTTGTTGTGGAAGGCGCCGCCGCCCTCATATTGCCAGGAGCCGAGCACGGTCGCGACGGAGAGCGCCGCATGCATCGCCGCCGTGCCGTTGCGCTGGCGGGAAAAACCGTATCCGAGACGGAAGAAGGTCTTCTTCGTCGTGCCGATGAGTTTGGCGAAGGCCTCGATCTCCTCGACCGAAAGGCCGGTGATGGCAGACGCCCATTCCGGCGTGCGGGTGGCGAGATGCGCTTCCAGCCCGGCCGGATCGTCGGCATATTTGGCCATGTAGCCGCGATCGGCATAACCGTCGCGGAACGCGATGTGCATGACGGCGCAGGCAAGCGCTGCATCGGTGCCGGGACGCAGAACGATCTTCACGTCGGCCTGTTTCATGGTCGGGTTGTCGTAGATGTCGATGACGACGATCTTGGCGCCGCGTTCCTTGCGGGCCTTCACCGCATGGGTCATCACGTTGACCTGGGTGGCGACCGCATTGGTGCCCCAGATGACAACGCAATCGGATTTCGCCATCTCACGCGGATCGGGACCACGGAGCGCGCCCGTGCCCATCACATAACCGGTCCAGGCCATGTTGGTGCAGATCGTGCCCATGAAGCCGGAATATTTCTTCGCATGCCGCAGCCGCTCGATCGAGTCGCGCTGTACCTGCCCCATCGTGCCGGCATAAAAATAGGGCCAGACGGCTTCCGATCCATGCTTGGCTTCCGCCTTGACGAAGGCGTCGGCGATCTCGTCGAGGGCCGCTTCCCAGGAGACTTCCTGCCAGCTGCCCTCACCCTTGGCACCCTTGCGGCGCTGCGGCACCATCAAACGGCCTGGATGGTAGATGCGCTCGGAATAGCGTGCGACCTTGGCGCAGATCACGCCGGCCGTATACGTATTGTCGGACGAGCCCCGGACACGGCCGATCCTGCCGTCCTCCGTCAGATCGACATCCAGCGCGCAGGCACTCGGACAGTCGTGCGGACAGACAGTATGGCCGACGGAATTGTGGCCTGATTTTACGGGGGCGGTGATCGGGGTCGCAATGTTCATGGCTTTTGTATATGCCAAGCGCAGCCCCGCAAAAAGTACGATTTGCGGCGCATCAATTTTATTCAAGCAAGACAGAAGCAGCGATGAACTACCGGCATATCTACCACGCGGGCAATTTTGCCGATGTCCTGAAACACGCCGTTCTGGCGCGGCTCGTCCGCTATGCGCAGAACAAGGACAAGGCGTTTCGCGTGCTCGACACCCATGCCGGCATCGGGCTTTATGATCTGTCATCCGAAGAAGCGCAGAAGACCGGTGAATGGGTCGACGGCATCGGCCGCCTGATGGACGCGGAACTGCCTGCAGACGTTGCGGACATCCTCGAGCCCTATCTGACGGCGATCAGGGAATTGAACCCCAAGGGCGGCATCAAACTCTATCCCGGCTCTCCGAAGCTCGCCCGCATGCTGTTCCGCCCGCAGGATCGGCTTTCGGCGATGGAACTGCACCCGGAAGACTTCAACCGGCTGCATAACCTCTTCGAGGGCGACTTCCAGGTCCGCGTCACCGAGCTGGACGGCTGGCTGGCGCTCGGCGCGCACCTGCCTCCGAAGGAAAAGCGTGGCATCGTGTTGGTCGACCCGCCCTTTGAGGAAGACGGCGAATACGATCGCTTGGTGAAGGGCCTCGCAAATGCATGGCGCCGCTTTTCCGGCGGTACGTTCTGCCTCTGGTATCCGATCAAGAAGGGCGCGCCGATCAAGGCCTTTCACGAGCAGCTTCAGGCTCTGGAAATCCCGAAAATGCTGTGTACCGAGCTTTCGGTGAAGAGCGATCGCGATACGACGGGCCTCAGTGGCACGGGCCTGATCATCGTCAATCCGCCCTTCACGTTGAAGGACGAACTGCATGCGCTGCTGCCGGTCCTGAAGATGGTTCTGGCACAGGATCGCTTCGCCTCGCAGCGCGCCTTCTGGCTCCGCGGCGAATAAAGCGTATCAGGTACCGCCCTCGCGACCTCTCTGCATGTCCGGCGGGTTTTCCCGCCGGAACTGCGACCGTTCGAAGAGCAGGATTACCACCAGGGCCATGGCGAACGGGATGAGCAGGTAGAAGAGCCGGAAAACCAGCAGCGCGGCGATGACGTCCGCCTGGTTCATATCCGGCAGGCCCATGACGAAGACGAGTTCCAGCACGCCGAGCCCGCCGGGCGCATGCGACAGCAGCGCCGCCGAGAACGAGATCAGGAATATCCCCAGCACCACCATGAAGCCCGGGTTTCCGGCTTCCGGAAGCGCGAAATAGATGATGCCGGCCGCGCCGATCAACTCGATCGGGGCGATGATGAGCTGTGGCAGCACGACCCGAGGCGCCGGATAGACAAGATTGAACGAACCAATCTTCAACGGCCGGAGCTTCATAAAGCTCGCCACGACATAAAGCCCCACCAGAGCAAGGATAATATACCCCGTCGCCGCGGACGCCTCGACAGGTATCAGATCGCCAAACCTTTCGAGCAGTTCCGGCTCGTAAACAAGCACGAGGCCAGCGAGTAGCAGCGTGCCGAGAATGAATGTGAAGGAGCAGATCGCGATCAGCACACCGATCTCGGCCGGCGTCAGGCCCTTGGTGGAATAGGCGCGATAGCGGACCACGGCACCCGAGACGACCGACGCGCCGACATTATGCGACAGCGCGTAGGTGGTAAAGGAGCAGACGGTGATGAAGAACCATTCAACCTTGCGACCGAGATGCATGAGCGCGATCCGGTCGTAACCTGCCAGCGCAGCATAGGCGAGCAGGCTCGACGCTCCGGCCATCAACCAGTGCGCCGGCGATATGGCTTGCAGGCTGTCCCAGAGATCGTCGAGAGACAGGCCACGCAATTCCTTGTAGAGAAGCCATGCTGAAAGCGCTATCGTCAGGCCGCCTACCACGGGCCACAGGTACTTCTTGAATGTCATGCAACCGCTTTGTTCTTCGCTCCTCATCCCGATCCCTGCATGCAGTGATCAGCGAGATTCCATGCTATTCCCCAAATCATTAACTCCTCAACATTTCGAACGCTTTCGTGTTCCAATCATCGGGATTCGTGATCATGACGAAGACGCTTTCCTCCGCCCGCAAACTTTTCTTTGCCGCCGCTATGACCTCACTCGCGCTCCTTGGCGCTTTGCCCGCGGAAGCGCAGCAGCGCGACCGGGATCAGGCCGGGCAGTTTGATTTCTACGTCCTGTCGCTCTCCTGGTCACCGAGCTTCTGCTCCACCCAAAAGGGCGGCCGCAACGATCAGCAATGCGGACTGGACAAGAGCTTTCGCTTCATCGTGCATGGCCTCTGGCCCCAATACGAAAAGGGCTATCCGGATTTCTGCCCGGTCTCGGAGCCGGAACGGGTGCCGCGTGCGCTCGGCGAGCCGATGTTCGACATCATGCCGTCGATGGGCCTTATCGGCCACCAATGGAAGAAGCACGGCAGCTGCAGCGGCCTTCACCAGCGGGACTATTTCGCCAAAACGCGAGCCGCCTATGACAGCCTCAAGATACCCGTCGAATTCGCCGAGGGTCGTCGCGAGCTGACGCTTTCGCCCGACGAGGTGGAAGAGAAATTCTCGCCGCCAACCCCGGCATGAGCCGCAACGGAATTTCCACAAGCTGCCGCGGGCGGCAGTTCCAGGAGGTCCGCATCTGCTACACCAAGGATCTAAAGTTCCGCGAATGCGACGAGGTAAACCGCGACAGCTGCAGCACCAGCCGCGTGACGCTGCCTCCCGCGCGCTAACAATTACAGGAAGGACGTGACATGAAAGTTCTCTACTCCCCCGCCTCGCCCTATTCGGCGAAGGTCCGCATGGCGGCCCGCCATCTCGGCATCGAGGTCGCCGAGGTAAAGACCGATACCAATGCGGCACCGGCCGAACTCGTCGACAACAACCCGCTCGGCAAGATCCCCGTCCTGATCTGCGACGGCGAGGCGCCGATCTATGACAGCGTCGCGATCATGCATTTCCTCGACCGCAAGTCGGGCGGCAAGCTCTATCCGAAGAAAGATGAGAAGCGCACCGAGGCGGAAGTGCTGGAAGCGCTGTGCGACGGCGTGATGGATTGCCTTCTGACGATCGTCTACGAGCGCCGTTCGCGCGACGAAGCCAAGGTCCACCAGCCGTGGATCGACAAGCAGTGGGCGAAGGTCGTCAAGTCGCTGGACTATCTTGAAAAGAACCTGCCGAAGACCGGCAAAAAGTTGCATGGCGGCCACTTCGCTCTGGCCGCGATGATCAGCTATCTCGACCTGCGCTTCAACGGCCAGTGGGCCGAAGGTCGTCCGGAACTCGCCTCCTGGCCTGACACGTTCGGCAAGCGTTTTTCTCACTATGCTGAAATGAAGGCAGCGGCCTGATCCAGTCGACCCGCGGCCGTTGAACGCATCGGCCGCGGGCGCCACAACCTGCAGGATACTTAGACTTTCCTCCCACCCCGGCAAGCGGCTCAATCGCTTGCTCTCGACCATTCCTCCGCTACTATGAGACGAGCGGCGGGAGGCCGTGATGGAGGAAATCAGATGACGTTTACTGCGTTGACGCGGCGTGCCGCGCTTATACTTGCCGGCTCGGCACTATCGCTTGCCACCCTTGGCCAACCCGCTTCAGCCCAGGACTTTCCCGAGCAGACGATCACGCTGGTCGTGCCGTTTGCGGCCGGTGGTTCGACCGACGTGGTTGGCCGCGTCATTGCGCAGAAGATGGGCGACATTCTCGGTCAGCAGGTCGTGGTCGAAAACGTCGCCGGTGCCGGCGGTAATCTCGGCGCCGACCGCGTCGCCCGCGCCGAACCGGACGGTTATACGATCCTGATGGGGACGGTCGCGACCCACGCGCTCAACCCGCTGATCCTCAAGCAGAAGCCCTATGACCCGGAAAAAGATTTCGCGCCGGTCTCGCTGCTCGTCGTCGTCCCCAACGTGCTGGTCGTGAACCCTAAGCTCGGGGTAAATACCGTCCAGGAGCTGATCGACCTTCTGAAGAAGGAGCCGGACAAATATTCTTACGCGTCCTCGGGCAACGGCACGCCGCTGCATCTGTCGGGCGAGCTTTTCAACAGCATGGCCGGCGTCAAGATGCAGCATGTTCCCTACAAGGGCGCCGGCCCCGCTCTCAACGACCTGATCGGCAACCAGATCTCGATCATGTTCGACAACCTCCTCCTCGTCCAGCCATATTAAGGCCGGGACGTTGAAGGCGCTCGGCGTGACGACGAAGGAACGCGCGCCGTCCTTCCCGGACGTGCCGACGGTCGCCGAGACCGTGCCGGGCTATGAGACCTATACCTGGAACGCGCTGTTTGCGCCGGCCGGCACGCCGCCGGAAGTGGTCGCCAAGCTGAACGAAGCGGCCAACACGGCGTTGAAGGACCCGGCCGTTATCGCGCGGATGAAGGATTTCAGCGCCACGATCGTCGGATCGACGCCGGAAGACCTCGGCAAGCATGTCACCGCCGAACTCGCCAAATGGGCGCCGGTGGTGAAAAGCGCCAACATCCAGATGGATTGAACGCCATATACAAAAAAGCCCGCGACGCTGACGCCGCGGGCTTCCCCAGCCTGTTAAGGCTATAAATTAGAACTTGACGCCGATACCAACCTTGACACTGTGGTCGTCATAGCCCTTCGAGAAGGAGCCAGAGTCGAGGTTGTAGTCGTCTGCACCAAAGTCGGTGTAGCGGTATTCGATACGAGCCGTGACGTTGTTGGTGACGAAGGCTTCCGCACCGGCACCGACCGTGTAGCCGACGGCCGTGTTGCTGTCGGAGGACGTAGCATCCTTCAGCTCATTGTCCTGCAGTGCGACACCAGCCGTACCATAGATCAGGAAGGGGTTGAGGTCGTAACCGACGCGGCCGCGGACAGAGCCGTTCCAGCCGGCCTTGCCTTCGAGATCCGGACCGGTCGAGTCCTTTTCGCCGTTGTAACCGACGTCGGCTTCGATACCGTAGACCATCTTGCCGCTCTGCCAGTTGTAACCGGTGTAAGCGCCACCGCCGGCCTTGTCGCCGTCATGGTCACCGCCGCCGAAGCGACCCCAGTCATAGGCGCCATAGGCACCGAGATAATAGCCCTGCCAATTGCCGACTTCCGGAGCCGGTTCTTCGACCGCGACCGGAGCCTGCGGGATCTGCTCTACGGCGTCAGCGGCGTTCGCCGCGGAAAAGGCCGTGAAGGTGGCAGCCGAGGCCATCAGAGTTGCGACGAGGATACGCATACATTTTTCTCCTTTTACTGCTGCCGGGAGGCGTCACATCAACATCGTTGGTGACAGCTTTGTTCCCTGCTGGCTGAGGAGAATTTGGATGGCAAATGAGGAATTGAAAGAGCCGAAATGTGAATTGATTGTGGCGTGCCAATGGCTAAAATTCGATGTTGCTTTGCCGCAACATGTATTTCGTTAACACTAACAAAATAATAATTCAGTCATTAACGTTTTTACATTTCTTACTTATTTCTTACCAATCCAGAATAACCAAGTCAATATCACGATCGACCTTTCAACGACTCCTGCACATCTCCCTAATTCCATTTATTGTGCAAGTTTAGAGCAAAGCGATATAGGACCTGCACTCGCTTAGCCGCAGTCAAAACAGGTATTAAAACACCCGTTTTACGGTTCACGGGGCGGTGATCATCCGAATGCTGCCGCATTTTCCCATCGTGGCCGGGTGACCACGCGAAATAAGGCATGCTTCCAAATCGACCGGCCGAACACTATCTGTGACAACAGGCGATCGGCTTCGATCTCGTAGACGGCTAGATCGGTGCTGCCGGCGACTGCACTGCGCGCGATGTGACCCGAAAATACAGACCACGGCGCCCATGCGCTGCGGCGGAGATATGGAATGAACGACAGGAAGCTGCCCGACGGCGGCGTTCTCTATGACGAGACGGAAGACGACGAGGATGACGTCCTGGCGCCGGAGACGGCCGCCGATGTCATCACCGCGTCGATCGACTGGAACGAGGCGCTGAAGAACGAGAGCGGCCTCAAGGGCGCCGACCTGATCGCCGAATTCGTGAAGCACCTGCCGAATGCGCCGGGGGTCTATCGCATGTTCAACGAGGCCGGCGACGTCATGTATGTCGGCAAGGCGCGCAGCCTGAAGAAACGCGTCGGCAATTATGCGCAGGGGCGGCTGCATTCGAACCGCCTCACCCGCATGGTGCGCGAGACGACTCATATGGAATTCGTCACGACGCGGACGGAAACCGAGGCGCTGCTGCTCGAAGCGAACCTGATCAAGCGGCTGCGTCCGCGCTTCAACGTGCTTCTGCGCGACGACAAATCGTTTCCCTATATCATGATCACCGGCGATCACCGGGCACCGGCCATCTTCAAACATCGCGGCGCGCGTGCCCGCAAGGGCGATTATTTCGGCCCGTTCGCGTCGGCGGCGGCGGTCGGCCGCACGATCAACTCGCTGCAGCGCGCCTTCCTGCTGCGTACCTGCACCGACAGCGTGTTCGAGACGCGCACCCGCCCCTGTCTCCTTTATCAGATCAAGCGCTGTTCCGGCCCCTGCACCCATGAGATCAGCGATGCCGGCTACGCGGAGCTGGTGCAGGAGGCGAAAGACTTTCTCCGGCAAGAGCCAGAAGGTGAAGTCGGCCATCGCCGGCCAGATGCAGGAAGCGTCGGAGGACCTCGATTTCGAACGGGCCGCGATCTATCGCGATCGTCTGGCAGCCCTTTCGCATGTACAGAGCCACCAGGGCATCAACCCGGCCGGCGTCGAGGAGGCGGATGTCTTCGCCATCCATCATGAAGGTGGGCTGTCCTGCATCCAGGTTTTCTTCTTCCGCACCGGCCAGAACTGGGGCAACCGCGCCTATTTCCCCAAGGCCGACCCGCAGATGTCCGGCGCCGAAATCCTCGACGCGTTTCTCGCGCAATTCTATGACGACAAGCCGGTGCCGAAACAGATCCTGTTGTCGGAGACTGTCGAGGAGCAGGAACTTTTGTCGCTCGCTCTGTCGGAAAAAGCCGGCCACAAGGTTACCATCTCCGTGCCCCAGCGCGGCGAAAAACGCGATCTCGTCGATCATGTGCTCGCCAATGCCCGTGAGGCACATGGCCGCAAACTTGCGGAAACATCCTCCCAGGCGCGACTGCTCAAGGGCTTGGCGGAAACCTTCGCCCTCCCCTATCTGCCGCGCCGGATCGAGATCTACGATAACTCGCATATCATGGGCACGAACGCGGTCGGCGGCATGGTCGTCGCCGGGCCCGAAGGTTTCGTGAAGGGCCAGTATCGCAAGTTCAACATCAAATCGACCGACATCACCCCGGGCGACGACTTCGGCATGATGAAGGAAGTGATGACCCGGCGGTTTTCGCGGCTGATCAAGGAAGAAGGCATTCCGAACCGCAGCATCTCGGCAGCGGCGACAGACGCAGACACCGAGGCGGCAAGTGACGACATCAATGATGCCGCTTTCCCCGCATGGCCGGATGTGATCCTGATCGACGGCGGCCAGGGGCAGATGACGGCCGTTCGCGCTATTCTCGACGAACTCGGTATCCGCGATGTGGTGACAGCCATCGGCGTCGCCAAGGGCGTCGATCGCGATGCCGGCCGCGAGCGTTTCTTCGCCGACGGAAAGAGCGATTTCTCGCTTCCGCCGCGCGATCCGGTTCTCTATTTCATCCAGCGCATGCGTGACGAGGCGCACCGGTTCGCCATCGGTTCGCATCGGGCACGGCGCAAGAAGGAGATGATCAAGAACCCGCTCGACGAGATCTCAGGCATCGGTCCGGGTCGCAAGCGCAAGCTCTTGCAGCATTTCGGCACCGCCAAGGCTGTCTCCCGTGCAGGCCTCAATGATCTTATGGCCGTAGAAGGCATTTCCGAGGCCGTAGCCAAGCAGGTTTACAATCATTTCCACGAGACACGCGCGAATTGAGCCACTACCCCGCATCAACTGACGCAATCGTCTGTAAAAAAGCCGCGAAACCCTGTTGACGCTTCGGCTCGGAAACATCAACTAGGGGCAAACCGTTAGCACAGGTCCGACATGGCTTCCCGCGCATACAATATCCCGAATCTTCTGACCTATGCGCGCATCGTTGCCGTGCCGGTCATCGTGCTCTGCTTCTTCGTCGAGGGAAGCTTGAAAGCTCCGATACGGCACGCTGGACAGCGTTCTGGCTGTTCGTCGCCGCTTCGATCACCGACTATCTCGATGGCTATCTGGCACGCATCTGGAACCAGACATCCAATATCGGCCGGATGCTCGATCCGATCGCCGACAAGCTGCTGGTCGCCTCCGTACTGCTGCTGATGGCGGCCGACGGCACGATTGCCGGATGGTCGCTCTGGGCCGCGATCACCATTCTTTGCCGTGAGATCCTCGTCTCGGGCCTGCGCGAATATCTGGCAGCACTGAAGGTTTCGGTGCCGGTGACGCGCGTTGCCAAGTGGAAAACGACCATCCAGATGGTGTCGATCGCCTTTCTTCTGGCCGGCCCCGCGGGCGACAAGATTATCCCCTATATCACCGAAATGGGGATCGCGCTTCTCTGGGTCGCGGCAATCCTGACTTTCTATACCGGCTACGACTATTTCCGCGCCGGGGTGAAGCATCTGGTGGACGCGGAATGAAGACCAATCTCGTCTATTTTGCCTGGGTGCGCGAACGCATCGGCAAGTCGGAGGAAGAGATCGAGCTTCCTGAGGACGTCATCACTGCTCGTGATTTGCTGAATCACCTCAAAAGCTTGGGCGAGGAATACGAGAACGCGCTT
This sequence comes from Terrirhizobium terrae, assembly GCF_030323265.1. GTDB lineage: Bacteria > Pseudomonadota > Alphaproteobacteria > Rhizobiales > Rhizobiaceae > Neorhizobium. The sequence continues at coordinate 3,002,428 of NZ_CP104992.1, read as the reverse complement.
CAATATCCCGACGTGATCCGCGTGGCGATCAACCAGGAGCATGTCGAGCATTCCGAAAAGATCGCCGGCGCCCGCGAAATCGGCATCTTCCCGCCGATGACGGGTGGGTGAGGAACGGTCCGGCGGAGCCGGAGAAATCGATCCGGTGAATCGATTTCAGTGACGAACGCCCTGAGCCAGAGCGAAGGGCCGGGATACGGTGAGGCAAGTTCAGGCCAAAGCCTCGGAGAAGACTATGACCACGCCCATCATCCGCGTCCAAGCACAGGACTTCGACCTGCAGGCCGAACTCGACGCCCTAACTGCCGGTCGCACCGATATCGGCGCGATCGTGTCCTTCATCGGCCTCTGCCGTGGCGAGCAGGGCAAGCTCTCGGCACTTGAACTGGAGCATTATCCGGGCATGGCCGAGACGGAGATGCGCCGCATTACCGATCTCGCCATCGAACGCTTCTCTCTTTGGGCGCCACCGCGATCCATCGCTACGGCAAGATCGAGCCGGGCCAAAACATCGTGCTGGTCATCGCCACCGCCCCGCACCGGCAGGCCGCCTTCGACGGCGCCAACTTCATCATGGATTTCCTGAAAACCTCGGCCCCGTTCTGGAAGAAGGAACATGCGGCTGACGGCACGGTCGGAGACTGGGTGGAAGCCAAGGGCACAGACGACACTGCCCGCGACAAGTGGACTTGAGCCGGCCTACGGTATAGCCCTCTCCCGCCGACTGAGAACCAGCACCGTGACCAATGCCGAGACGAAAGCAAAATCGCGCCAGAGTATCGGCCCATAGCCGCTCCATAGAGTTTCGGCACAACCCACCGCGGCCGCGCCAAGCGCCGAACGCAGTGGATGCGAGTGACCGCCTGCGGCTGCAATCAGCACCACTTTCAACCCGAACAGCAGCCCGGCGCCAAAATCCATCGTGCCGTAATAGGATGTCGCGAGCACTCCTGAGAGTGACGCATAGAAGGCGGCCGCCATATAGGCGAGGATGAAGACGCGGCGGGCGTCTACGCCGAGCAATTCGGCCGCAGAGGGATCGTCCGCGACCGCCCGCCAGATGCGACCGGCGCGATGCCGCGACAGGATGAGATGCCCGAACGCGACTGCGCTCAGCATGATCGCCATATTGGCGAGCTGGATCACCGTCAACGTCACCGCCACGCCTTGCCCGACGGATAACGAGACGGGTTGATTGAGAAAGGGCGACAGCCAGAGCTCGCGGCTGCCGGCCGCCAGCCTTGCACCTTCCATGAGCACCAGCAAAACACCGAGCGACGCAACGATCAGCGCATTGGGAGACACTCGGACAAGCGGCAGCAAGATGCAACGGCCGACAATGGCACCGGTAGCGAGGCCGCCACCCAGCGCAAGAATCGCTCCGAGCAAAATGGCCGCCGAAAGAACCAGCCACAGGCGCTCCCAGCCAAAATGGGCGCCGAGAAGATGCAGATGCCCGGCAAAGGCGAAGATTGCGCCATAGGCAATATCGGCCCGGCGTGTCACGGCAAAAGCAATCGCATAACCGAAGGCAAGCGCGGCATAGAGCGACGCGATCGGCATGGCGTTTGCCAGTTGCTGCAGCAGATAGGCCATGCATCCTCCAGGCATCATCAATATAACTGGCTAAACGCATTTTACCAGTTATATTGGTTTTATGAGTTTCACCTGGACACAGCATCGTTTCGCCGGTGGCGCGCTGGCGCTTGATGTCGCCAATAGCGTGATCCTGCGCTTTGATCCTGTGCGTAGCGTGGACCGCTTTGCCGACCCTGAACATCTGAGAAGCTTTCCTGCCGCAGCGGCGACTTTCTCGGCCGAACGGGCGCTGTTCGGCGAGCTGTTGCCGGTCGAGCCGCTGGACCGGCCACGTTTCTTCGCCCTGCGAGAGGCGATCGATCGTTACTTCCGGGCACGCGTTCTCGGCAAGGCCCCAGATGGAAGCCTGGCGGACCTGCTTGAGGCGATTGCCGCTCTGCTGCGGCGCTCAAGCGCCGCTTCGCTTGAGGTAGCCACAGCCCACTCGGCGCTGCGCCTGCTCGATGCCGGCGCGGTCGAGCGGCTGAAAATATGCGGCCATTGCGGCTGGCTGTTCCTCGACAGAAGCAAGAACCGCAGCCGGGCGTGGTGCGACATGGCCGTCTGCGGCAATCGCGAAAAGGCAAGACGCTTCCACGACCGGCAGAAGGAACGGGCCCGAAGATGATCCGCCCCGTCCTCGCCATCGGTCTGAGCGCGATCCTGCTACTCGGCTGCCAGCGAGAGACGGAGGGAAATCTTGTCGAGCTCAGCGGGCGGATGTTCGTCTTCAACTATCGCGTCGCCACCGCCAATTATCTCATTACCCTGCGCAAGCTCGCCCCGATCCCCGAAAACAGTGTTGCGGTGGCGGAGTTCGAAAATCCGAAGGGAGGCGAGACGCTGACAGCGCGCGAAAAGATATTCGCGGTGGATGACAAGATCTCGCTCCAGAGCCCGCATCTGCAATGCGCAAGGATCACCCTTATGCCGTGACGATCCGCATTCTCGACGCGTCGGGCGAAGTCCTGCAGGAGATCCAGACCAGCATCGCCTCCGATGTCGACCAGAGCGTCCTGCCGACAAGGCCGCTCGTCATCGGACCGGGTTACGAGGCCAATCCGCAGGTCTTCGGCGCGGGAGGATCTGCGGATTACGGCGAGGCTGAACCCTGCCCGACGTAACGCCTGTCGGAAGCTTAGCCCTTGACCTGCAAATGCTGAGGTGCTGCCGCGAAAACCTCGTCGATGGCGTTGCCGATCTTCTCGATCAGTTCCTGCAGATGAGGGTTGGCCGGGTCGACGAAGTCGCCGACATAGGAAATCACGTTCTCAGTGGAGATCTGGCTCCCGCTGATGGAGCATTTCAAAAAAGCCTGATTGGCAATGACCGTGGCGCTGATCCGCTCCAGAAAGGCGTTGCGCTCAAATTCGGTCATGCCACTCAACATTTTGAATATCTCCTTGGAATCAATTAGCAACCAATGAACTTACCCAACCGCGTTTCATCAAGTCCCAATCATTTTTTTGCATCCATTTGACGCGCACAGCTCGCTTTGTACGCTTGCGGACCCAACGAAAAAGGCCGGCGCTTTCGCACCGGCCTCTTAAATTTCAGGGAATGGCAGTCGCCGATTAGCCGACGATTTCGGTTTCAGCGAACCAGTAGGCGATTTCCTGAACGGCGGTTTCCGGAGCGTCCGAACCGTGAACCGAGTTTTCGCCGATCGACAGGGCGAACTGCTTGCGGATCGTGCCTTCGTCAGCGTTTGCCGGGTTGGTGGCGCCCATGATTTCGCGGTTCTTCAGGATGGCGTTTTCGCCTTCCAGGACCTGAACGATGGTCGGGCCGGAGGTCATGCCTTCAACCAGTTCGCCGAAGAAAGGACGTTCCTTGTGAACGGCGTAGAAGCCTTCGGCTTCGCGCTTGGACATCCATACGCGCTTGGAGGCGATGATGCGCAGGCCGTTGTCTTCGAAAACCTTGGTGATGGCACCGGTCAGGTTGCGCTTGGTGGCGTCCGGCTTGATCATCGAGAAGGTGCGTTCAATCGCCATTGTCTGAATTCCTTGTTCCATTGGGAAAGTGGGCGGTATCTACCCGCCCCTTTCGCCGGAAACAAGGGGTTTGGGCAATTTCACGCCGCCGTCACACTTCGACCGACGCCATCATGCAGGTCGAGGCAGCGTTCGAACCACACGCCGACCGGGTCATCGGCAGCAAAGACCTTCGCCCCTGTGGTGATCCTCATCCATTGCAGCGCGCCGAACAGGATGTAGTCGGCAAACAGCGGCCCGTCGCCGCCAAGGAAATCCTGGTGTGCCAAGGTCTGCCGGACCGGCTCCAGCTTCGCAGCGAATGCGGAGACGGCACTATCCCGTCCCGAACGCATGTCCTCAAGCGTCTTGCCGAGAAACTTCTCGCGGGATGTCCGGAAATAGATCTGATCGGTCTCGTCCAGCATGTCGTGAATATCGGCCACTGCGATACCGGTGATCGCTGGATGAACGATACTCTGAGAAAAGCGCTCGACGAAGCGGGACAGCGCCTTGCCACCCTCGCCACCGAAGAGCGTCGGCCGGCTCGGGTAACGCTCCTCGAGATAGAGCGCGATTTCGAAACTGTCGCGGATCAGTTCGTTACCGTCCCGCAGGATCGGCACCGTCTTTGAAAACCCGTTTTCGAGCTGCGGGATCCGGGTGAAGGGCGTCGGCCGCTCCTCGAAATCCAGCCCCTTGTGCTTCAATGCCAGCACGACTTTCCAGCAGTGAGGTGAGAAAGGCCGGCTCTCGTCGGCTCCGCAGAGCGAATAGAGGATACGGGTGGTCATGGGGCTCTCCAAATCAACCAGTCGGCCGGAGATGATGATCGTGAATGCCAAAGCAATCCAGTCAGAAGATTTCATGGATTGCATCACACCTGCATATTGCGGCTTGCTGTAAACGGTCATCAAAGGGGACGACGGGGAGAGAAGCCGATGCAACACCATTTCCAGATGCTTGCCGCCTACAACAACTGGGCCAATTTGCGCATATACGACGCCTGCGCAGACCTTTCCGAAGATGAGTACAGGCAGGATCGCGGCGCCTTCTTCGGCTCGGCACACCGGACCTTGAACCACCTTCTCGTCGCAGATCGCATCTGGCTGAGGCGGATTACCGGTGTCGGCACGGCACCGATGGAGTTGAATGTCGTGCTGTTCGACAAGCTTGCGGACCTGCGCAAGGCGCGCATCGCGGAGGACCAACGCTTCGTCGACCTGACGGCATCACTGACGCCGCAGGCCTTCGACAGGATCGTGAGCTACACACCGGTTACCGTACCGACGCCAGTCACTGAACCGCTTGCCGGCATGCTGGCGCATGTCTTCAACCACCAGACGCATCATCGTGGGCAGGTGCACACCATCCTCACGTCACTCGGGAAACCATCGGTCGTGCTGGACATGATCAGTTTCCTGCGCAACGAGGGCAAGCGCTGGATGTCAACCGCCCCTTAACCCTAAGTAGCAACAACGGGCCGTATGCTGGCTTCGAACAGCTGCATTTCAGCAGATGTTAACGTAGCGCGGTGATCACTCTCAGAAAACACCCACACGCAGGGGATGAGAATGACGACGCCAGTACGCAAGCAGCAGGACAAGACATTGCAGGCCGTCAGCCAGCATATGGCCCGGCTCGATATTGCCGGCCTTCCACGCAATTACGAACTTTTCTACGAAGCGCTCGCCGGCGTCGACGTGTCTCTGTCCCGCGAGGTCGCAGCCCTGTCCGTTGCGCCGCGCCAGGGGCTGCTGGACGAGATCGGCATCCGTTACCAATTGCCGAGCTTCGTTGCCTCGGCCCTGCCGAAATCGCGGGATCATGACATCCGCCTGCTGGCCGGCCTGCGCGACAAGATGGCAACGGTGGCCGAACAGAAGAAGGGTTTTAGCAAGGTGCTGCAGGCGATCTCGCGCAGCCTGCGGGAAGACAACGGCGCTGGGCCACGCGACATCCTCGCCGAGATCGAATACCTCAGCGTCTCACTCTCCGATGCCGTCGTGGCCGAGACCGAACTGGAAGCAGCCCTACTGACCGGTGCCAACCAGCTTCTTGAGGCTGAACGCGACACGTCAGCCACCCGTGCGGTCATGCTGCGCGATCGGATGACGGGACTACCTAACCATGCGGCCTTCGTCGAGGAACTCGAAGAACTCTATTCGACCGAAGGCCATCACGACACGGCACTGCTGCTCGTGGCCGTCGCCGATATTGCTGAGCTCGCCGACAGATTTGGCGAAGCGACTGCCCAACGGATCGTCAAGAAGGCCGCGGCCGTCTTCCGCAAGACGATCAAGAAGAACGATTTCGTCGCCCGCATCGGCAAGGGCGAATTCGCTTTCCTGTTTCGCGACGTCAGCCGCGAGAGCATCAAGCCGATCGCCGACCGGCTTGCGGGCGCCATAGCCGACAACCTCGTTTTTGCCGCCTCGGACGGCTCCAACAGCGTGGCCCTGATGATCGGTGCGGCGATGAAGGCGGATGCCTTTTCACCCCAGCAGTTGCGGCTGCAGGCGGTCGCCGCGTCGGATACTGCCAAGGCCAATCCGCGCATGCGCGTCGCCATCCATGGCCAACCGGTGAAATCATAACAAAAGAAGCGCGTCTTTAGCGTCTGTCTGAAGACGCGATCTCTTGCCTTGGCGTTGCGTTTCGGCCAAAACCGCCGCCATGATCACGATATCAGACCTTTCCGCCCGTATTGCCGGACGTCTCCTCCTCGACCATGCCAGCGTGACGCTTCCCGCGGGCACGAAGGCAGGCCTTGTCGGCCGCAACGGTGCCGGCAAGTCGACGCTGTTTCGGGTGATCACCGGTGATCTCGCAGCCGAGAGCGGATCGGTATCGATCCCAAAGAACGCGCGGATCGGCCAGGTTGCGCAGGAAGCGCCGGGCACGGAAGATAGTCTGATCACCATCGTCATGGCCGCCGACAAGGAGCGTACCGCGCTTCTGGCCGAAGCCGAAACTGCGACCGATCCGAACCGCATCGCCGAAATCCAGATGCGGCTGGTCGATATCGACGCCCATTCGGCCGAAGCGCGTGCCGCCAGCATTCTCGCCGGCCTCGGCTTCAATGCCGAAGCGCAGTTGCGCCCGGCCTCATCCTTTTCCGGCGGCTGGCGCATGCGCGTGGCGCTCGCGGCGGTTCTCTTCGCCGAACCCGACCTGCTGCTGCTCGACGAACCGACCAACTATCTCGACCTCGAAGGCACGATGTGGCTGGAGGATTATGTGCGGCGCTATCCGCATACCGTCATCGTCATCAGCCACGACCGCGACATGCTGAACAACGCGGTCAATTCGATCGTTCATCTCGACCAGAAGAAGCTGACCTTCTATCGCGGCGGTTACGACCAGTTCGAGCGGCAGAAGGCCGAGGCCGATGAGCTGCAGATGAAGGCGAAGGCCAAGAGCGACGCCGCCCGCAAGCATATCCAAAGCTATATCGACCGCTTCCGCTACAAGGCCTCGAAGGCCCGCCAGGCGCAGAGCCGCATTAAGGCGCTGGAACGCATGGGCACCGTCTCCGCCGTGGTCGAGGATTACGTCCAGCCGATCACCTTCCCAACCCCGGAAAAGCAACCCGCCTCCCCGATCGTGGCGATCAGCAAGGGCGGCGTCGGCTATACGCCCGGCCAGCCGATCCTCAAAAACATAACTCTGCGGATCGACAATGACGACCGCATCGCCCTGCTCGGCTCCAACGGCAACGGCAAGTCGACCTTCGCCAAGTTGATCTCCGGCCGGCTCGGGCTTGATGGCGGCGAGATGAAACTCGCGTCGTCGCTGTCCATCGGCTTCTTCGCTCAGCACCAGCTGGACGACCTGATCCCGAACAGAATCCCCCGTTGACCATGTCCGCCGGCTCATGCCGGATGCACCGGAAGCGAAGGTGCGCGCTCGCGTGGCGCAGATGGGTCTGGCGACCGAAAAGATGGCGACCGCCGCCAAGGACTTGTCTGGTGGCGAGAAGGCACGCCTGCTGATGGGCCTTGCCGCCTTCCATGCACCGAACCTCCTCATCCTCGACGAACCGACCAACCATCTGGATATCGACAGCCGCCGGGCGCTGATCGAAGCGCTGAACGACTATGACGGCGCTGTCATCCTGATCTCCCACGACCGACACCTGATCGAGGCGACCGTCGACCGGCTTTGGCTGGTCAACGAAGGCACGGTCAAACCCTTCGATGGCGACCTGGAAGAATACCGCGACCTGATCATCGCCTCCGGCCGCAAGAAGGACGACAAGGCACAGGCGGCCGATGAGACCGCCTCCAAGGCCGACCAGCGCAAGGCGAATGCCGAAAAGCGCGCGTCGCTGGCACCGCTGAAGAAAAAGATCAACGAAATCGAGATCCTTGACCGGCAAGCTTGAGAAGCTGATTCAGGGACTTGATCAGGAACTTGCAGACCCGGTTCTCTACGAGAAGGCGCCAGCCAAGGCGGCTCAGAAAGCCAAGGAACGCGGCGAGGCGGCCGCGAAGCTGTCTGCCGCCGAAGAAGAATGGCTGATGCTGTCGGCCGAATACGAAGAGGCGATGGCGGGCTAGCTCCAAGCGCCTCCGTCATCCTCGGGCCTGTCCCGAGGATCTATCCACGTTGCAGCAAATGGGAAGTGACGGATGCTCGAGACAAGCCCGAGGATGACGATGCATCTAGTTCCTCCCGCCGGTTGCCACTGCCCTCCCCCATGCCTAGGTAGAGGCAGCCGAAGCATGAGGAGGCCGCGATGAACCTGTTTCTCGAAACCGATGAAGACCCGAACACGATCGCCTTCGTGACCGAGCAGAACGAACGCTCGGATCGCCAGTTCAGGACGCCGGAATTCGAGAAGGATCGCGACGCGCTGAAGGCGATGATCGAGCGCGAGGACCGGCTGATCATCCCGACCCGCCGCGGCAAATGGTTGTTCGATTTTCACCGCTCGCAGAACAATCCGCTCGGCCTCTGGCGCCGGCTGCCTGCCGATCAGGCACCTCGGCATGATGCGGCCTGGGAAACGGTCTTCGATTTCGACGAATTCTGTCGGCAGGAAGGCAAGCGCTGGATCTATAACGGCGCCACCACCTCGCCTTACGAGCCGACCCGCGTCATCCTGATCCTCTCCGATGGCGGCTCCGACCAGTTGCGGATGCTGGAATTCGACACCGAGACGAAGACAATCGTCGAGGGCGGTTTCGACACGCCGCCGGCGCGAGCCCATGCGGCCTGGCTCAGCCCTGATGAACTCGCCTATTTCGGTTCGGTCGACGAGTTTTCGGCCACCCGTTCCGGCTGGCCGCGCGTCGGGCGCATCCTCAAGCGCGGCGTCGATCCGAAGGACGCGCCGATCCTCTATGAAGCGGATAAGAGCGACATCTACGGCGCCGCGAGCTTCATCGATCCGCTCTTCTGGGGCGGCAAGCCGGACGAGGCCAAGATCGAGATCTTCACGGCCGGCCACGAGATCGGCAAGAGCAGCCTGCATCTCAAAGGCGCTGACGGCAGTCTCAAGCGTCTGAATATCCCGACGGAAGCAGACAACGATCTCAATCACACCCATGCGATCTGGCGCGCCAAGAGCGACGAGCGTTATCCCGTCGGAACGCTGGTCCTGCAGGACTTCCATCCTTTCGGCGCAGAGCCGCTGACCAATGCCCGCGTGCTGTTTTCGCCGAAGCCAGGCCAGTCGGTGTCGCAGTTCATGCTCATGAAAAGTTGGGCCGTCTTCATCATCAGCGACCGGATGGTGCCGAAGCTTTACCTCGTCGACCTGACCAAGCCGGACCCGGCTCCGGTGGAGATGCCTCTGCCCGAAGAGCTGCAGACAGTCAGCTTCCGTTTGTTCGACGCGGATATGACACTCGGTGAGGAAATTTTGACCATTGTCGGTCAGGGCTTTCTACTCCCCGCGACCGCCTATCGGCTCGATCTGACCAAGCATGATGTCGCACACGAGTTGGTGCCGATCGGAACCTCTCCGGCTTATTTCGATGCCGAGGGCATGCATTCGGAACAGCTGGAGGCGACGTCGGAAGACGGCACGAAGGTGCCCTACCATATCGTCCTGCCGAAGACCTGGACCAAAGGCGCGTTGCCGGTGCTGATGTATGCCTATGGCGGTTTCGGCGTGTCGCTGTCGCCTGTTTATTCCGGCGCCTACGGCCTGTGGCTCGGCCAGGGCGGCGGCTTCGTCCAGGCCTATATCCGCGGCGGCGGCGAACTCGGACCCGACTGGCACACCTCCGCCAAGGGCAAGGGTCGCCACAAGGCATTTGAGGATTTCGTCGCGGTCGCCCGCGATCTCGTCGCGCGCGGTTACACCAAGCCGGAGCGCATCGCCTGCAATGGCGGCAGCAATGGCGGGCTGCTGACAGCGGTCATGGCAACGCGTTACCCGAAAGATTTCGGCGCGGTCTGGACATCCGTGCCGGTCATCGACATGTCGCGCTTCCATCTTTTCCCGGCCGGCAAGGCCTGGATGGATGAATACGGCAATCCAGACCTTACCGAAGATCTCAACTACATGCTGACCTACTCGCCGCTTCATCAGGTGAAACCCGACAGCGAGATCACCTACCCGCCCATCTATGTCGACAGCTCGACAAACGACGACCGCGTGCATCCCTCGCATGCCCGCCGCTTCGCCAAGCGGCTGATCGATGCCGGCCATGCGCCCTATTTCCGCGAATATGGGACAGGCGGCCACGGTGGCGCCGGCGACACCGCCGAAATGGCTGCACGCCACGCGATGGGCTACAGCTTCCTGCGCCAGACGATCATGCGGGATTAGAAAATCGGAAGAAGGCGTCTTACGCCTTCTTCACCCACCGCCCCTCGGGAGACTGTTGCCAATAGGTCAGCGTGTGGCCCTCGCCTTTCAACTTCTTCCACTCCGAACGCGCACCTTCCAGCTGCTGCTGGTCGTAGCCGTCGAACATGAAAACCACTCTTTCGTAAGGATCGAGCGGCGGCGGTGCGGCGCCATCGACGATAAAGCGGACGGTCGCGCCGTTGGCATTCTCTTCGGCCGTCGTCAGCAGCACCGGCTGTGCCTCAGCCATCGGCGCAGCATCGGTGCCGTGCGGCAGAAAGCTGTCCTCGCGAAAGGTCCAGAGATGCCCGTCGAGTAAATCGCGGCGGGCCTCGTCATTGGTCTGGACGACCACTTTCCAGCCGCGTTCGACGCTCTTTTCGAGGAGCGCCGGCAGCGCATCCTCGAGCTTTGATTCGGTCAGGTGGTAGAAGAGAACTTCGGTCATCAGCTCTCGTAGTTTGCCCGGACAAGCTCGTCCAGCAGGCGCACGCCATAACCCGATGCCCAGGACTGGTTGATTTCGCTCTGGGGCGAGTTCAACGCGGTCGCGGCAATGTCGAGATGCGCCCAGGGCGTCTCGCCGACGAAGCGCTTGAGGAACTGTGCCGCGGTGATCGAACCGGCCTGACGGCCGCCGCTGTTCTTCATGTCGGCAAAACGCGAGTCGATGATCTTGTCGTATTCCTTGGCGAGCGGCATGCGCCACAGCCGTTCCGCGGTCACATCGCCGGCCGTCGTCAGCTTGCCTGCGAGCACGTCGTCGTTGGAGAACAGACCGGCATGGATGTTACCCAGTGCCACGACAACTGCGCCCGTCAGCGTTGCAAGGTCGATCATGAACTGCGGCTTGAACCGTTCCTTGGTGTAGAACAGTGCGTCGCCCAACACCAGACGACCTTCGGCGTCGGTGTTGATGATCTCGATCGTCTGACCGGACATGGAGGTGACGATATCCCCCGGACGCTGTGCATTGCCGTCCGGCATGTTCTCGACCAGTCCGATGACGCCGATCGCATTGACCTTGGCCTTGCGGGCCGCCAGCGTGTGCATGAGGCCGGTCACCGCGGCGGCACCTCCCATGTCACCCTTCATATCTTCCATGCCCGCACCCGGTTTGATGGAGATACCGCCGGTGTCGAAGACGACGCCCTTGCCGACGAAAGCGATCGGCTTGTCCTTGGCCTTGCCACCGTTCCAGTGCATGACCGCCAGCCGCGGCGGACGAACCGAGCCCTGAGCGACACCGAGCAGCGCGCCCATCCCGAGCTTCTTCATTTCCTTTTCAGTCAGAACCTCAACCTCGATGCCGAGCGACTGCAGCTCCTTTGCCTTATCGGCGAATTCGACCGGGCCGAGCACGTTCGGCGGCAGGTTGACGAGATCGCGGGCGAGATTGACGCCACCTGCAACCGCATCAGCGGTGGCAAAAGCCTTCTTGGCTGCGGCATGGTCGGCGGTGACGATGGTGACGCCGACCGCCTTCGGCTTGTCGTCGTCTTCCTTCTTCTTTGCCGACTTGTAGGTATCGAAGCTGTAGGCCCGCAGCAGCATGCCCAGCGCGAAATCCGCAACCTGCTGCGGCGTCACCTTGAGCCCCGGGACGTCCAGAAAGACAACGGCCTTCTTCATCGACTTCAGCCCGGCCGCTGCCGTTCCGCCTGCCCGCAGCCAGTCATGGGCGACAAGTGCAGCGGGATCGCCAAGACCGATGACCAGCAACCGATCGGCGGCCGAGCCATGCGGCGCCAGCACGTCCAGCGTCGTCATCGGCTTACCGCTGAACTTGGAAATTTCGGCCGCGCGCGCACCGATGCCTTGCGGGTCGGCTTCGGCAAGCCCTGAAGCAGGCTGGTCACCGGCAAGCTTGAGCTGGATCGCGAGGGCGCCTTTAAGCGGCGCGGATTTTGCGAAGGAAATGGCGAGTTCTACAGACATCGGTACTCCAAGCGAATTTCTTTGGAAAACAGGCAGGCGATCATCACGGTTTCGGCCGGGAAGGCAAGCCCAACGCGCAGCTTGCGCCATCGTCGGACAAGTCTTCTGCGGGCAAATACATTTTGAAATGTCACAACAAAAAATAAAACGCCTCTAGCCAACATATTTGTGACATGACATCTGTCGAAAACGTCGAGCCGATCGCTTAGATAGGCGCGACGGCCATCGCGGATGGCTGAGCTGCAAAGTGTCGGACGGGAATGAAGCTTCTCGAAACTTACATATTGCGCCGGATCTTCCAGATGTTTCTGGTGACGCTCGTTCCCGTGCTCACCATCATCTGGACCATCCAGGTGCTCGGGCGCATCAACCTGGTCACGGATACCGGCCAGTCGATGGGCTCGTTCATGCTGCTCGCGAGTTATATCCTGCCGACGATCATACCGGTCGTGCTGCCCTTCGCGCTCGTCATTGGCATTACCCAGACGCTGACGGCGATGAACAACGATCTCGGAACTGCCGGTCATCGATGCGGCGGGCGCCGGTCGCAGCATCATCTATCGGCCGGTGATTGCACTTTCGATCGTGCTCAGCCTCTTTTCCTTCGCGATCACCAATTTCCTCGAGCCCGAATCCCGGCTTGGCGCGCGCCAGATGGTCGCTGCCGCCTATGCCGATCTTCTCTCCTCCGTCATCGAGGAGAAGACGTTCCGCAGTATCGAGGATGGCCTCTACGTGCAGATCTCGGAGCGACATTCCGGCCGCCTGCTCAAGGGCCTTTTCGTGGTCGACTATCGGGATCCGAATTTCGACCTGATCTATTATGCCAAGGAAGGCTCGGTGGATCCGGGCGGCACGTCGCTGACGATGCGCGACGGAGAAGTGCACCGCAAATCTCCCGACGGCCGTATCTCGATCGTCAAGTTTGCCTCATATGCCTTTGATTTGTCGGCGATGACGAAGTCGGAAGGTGGCTTGCCGCTCTATTCAGCCGATCGCAGTCTCGGATTCCTGCTGAACCCCGACCCCACCGATCCGATCTATGCGAAATCGCCCGGAGCGTTCCGTTCCGAGCTGCATCGCCGCCTTTCGGACTGGCTCTTCCCGATCGCCTTCGCGCTGGTGTCGCTCGTCGTGGCGGGCAATACCCGCTCCCACCGATCAGCACGCGTACACCCGATGATCTATGCGTTGGTGCTGGCCTTCGCACTGCGATGGGCCGGGTTCTCCGTCACCAACCTGACGGAACGCAGTGCCGCCTATGTCCCGGCAGTATATCTGGTGCCGGTCGCCACCTCCGCCATCGCCATATTTATGCTGGCAACCAATAGGCAGATCCACATGCCGCGCATGTTCACCAGCGGCGTTGGCCGGTTGAACCGCATGCTGCAGCGTCGTTTCGCGCCGTCGACCGGTTCCACCGGAGGTACCGCATGATCTTCTCGACACTTTGGCGCTACTTCTTCCGCCGCTACATCGTGACAGCCTTCTGGTTCCTGCTCGGCGTCAGCGCGATCATCTTTCTCGCCGATTTCAGTGAAACGACCCGCCGTCTGTCAGGACTAGCCGAATTCAGTGTCTTCGGTGCTTTCGGGATGACCGCGCTGCGGCTGCCGTCGATTTTGCAGCAGGCCATCCCCACACTCAGCCTGTTCATCGGCATGACGGTGCTGATCGCACTCAACCGACGCTACGAACTGGTCGTGACGCGCGCGGCCGGCATCTCGGTGTGGCAGTTCGTCTCGCCCTTCGTCATCGGCGCCTTTTTGCTTGGTCTGCTTGCACTGCTGGTGATCAATCCGCTGGCCGCATGGGGACAGCGCGAATCAATTTCGATGGAAGCCAGCTGGCGTCAGGCGAGCAATCGCGCGAAGGCCAGCAAGTTCGTCCCCTGGATCCGCCAGATCAGCGGCGACGAGGACATTATTATCGGCGCGAAGAGCTATCGAGCCAATGGAACCGAGCTTATCGATGTGGTGCTTTTCCACTTCGACAAGGACGGAAACGTGACCATGCGGCAGGATGCACGCGAGGCAAAACTCGAAAATGGTTACTGGCTTCTTAACGATGTGCTGGAGAATCGCCCCGGCGAAATCCCGGTGCGCCAGCCCACGGCGCAGGTCCGTACCAACCTGAAACAGGAATACATTCAGGAAAGCCTGGAACAGCCCGAAACCGTTGCGTTCTTTGATCTTTCCCGGAAAATCGAGATCAGCCGCTCGTTCGGCATCTCAACCAAGGCGCTTGAAACTCAATTCCACTCGCTGCTGTCGCTTCCGGTACTGCTGGTGGCAATGACTCTCATTGCTGCAACAGTCTCGTTAAAATTCAGTCGCTTCGCCCAGTCCAGGTCGATGATTCTGGGTGGCATAGTTTCAGGCTTCGTGCTTTATGTCGTGAGTGTGCTTGTGAAGGCGTTTGGGAGCAGCGGAGCGATTCCTCCCTTCGTGGCGGTCTGGATACCAGTCATCGTCGCGACGGCGTTGGGCGCAACGATTCTGCTTCATCAGGAGGACGGCTAGTGGCGGTCAGTAACCGCAGGAATATAAGACGGCTTGCCGCCGCCCTGCTGACAGGTGTGTCTGCTTTTGTATGCGGCGTGACGACGGATATCGCTCACGCGCAGGGGCTTACGCCCGTCCAATCGGACGACGCGAAGATGCTGCTGCGCGCCAATGAACTCGTCTATAATCAGGACGCCCAGCAGGTCACCGCTCGCGGTGGCGTGCAGATCTATTACAACCGCTATCGGATGGTCGCGCAGCGGGTCGAATACGACCAGAAGAGCGGGCGCGTCATGGCGGTGGGCAATATTGAGCTGATCGAACCCGGCGGCACGCGCGTCTACGCTGAAGAGCTCGACGTCACAGACGATTTCGGCGAAGGCTTCCTCAATGCCCTTCGCGTCGAGACCACAGACAATACGCGTCTGGCCGCAGAGAGCGCCGAAAGGCAGCCGGGCGACCTGATGGTCTTGAACAACACCGTATACACGGCATGCCTCCCCTGCGCGCAGACGCCGGGCAAGGCGCCCTTGTGGCAGGTCAAGGCCCAGCGTGTGATCTCGCAATGGCCAGACCCATACGATTCGCCTTGAGAACGCACAGTTCGAGCTGTTCGGCATGTCGCTTGGCAGACTGCCGTTTCCGATCACGGTGCCCGACGAGACGGTCGAGCGGAAATCCGGCCTGCTGTTTCCGCGGTTCAGTGCCAGCGACAATCTCGGCTTCGGTATCAGCGTTCCCTATTACCATGTCTTTTCGCCGAGCATGGATGCGACAATCACTCCGACCTATTACAGCAACCAGGGGCTGCTGGTCGAAGGTGAAGTGCGCAACCGCTTCGATAACGGCGAGCATACGTTCCGCTTTGCGGGAATCAGCCAGCAGAATTCCGGCGCGTTCGATCCAAACACCGCCGACCGCGAGGCCGATACCCGCGTGATGGCCGCCTCACAAGGCAAGTTCGAGATCAACCCGCGCTGGACGTTCGGCTGGAACGTCATGGCTCAGAGCGACAACAACTTCTCGCGCACCTACGACCTTCAGGACGTCGATGACGAGACGTTCACCAATGAAGTCTACCTGACCGGACTTGGTTCGCGGAATTATTTCGATCTGCGCGGCTACTACTTCGATGTTCAGGACGACGCGGAAAGCAGCGTGCTGGAGCGCCAGCAGCCGATCGTCTATCCGGTCCTCGACTACAGCTATTATGCGCCCGAGCCGATTTTCGGTGGCCAACTGTCGTTGAACGCCAATCTGACGAACCTCTCACGCCGCGAGGACGACGCTTATTTCGCCGGGTCGAGCAATCGCTTCCCGGGCCTGGAAGGCAGCTACACGCGTTTCACCGCCGAGGCGGAATGGAAGCGCACGCTGACTACCGAAGGCGGCCTGCAGTTGACCCCGTTGCTTGCTCTTCGCGGCGACGGACTTCGCAGCACCTCTTCGGGAACGCCCGGCTTCTATGACGGCGATCTCGACGATGACCCGAGCGGCCGCTACATGGCGACAGCCGGCCTTGAGGCCCGCTATCCGTTCCTCATCACGGCCGGCAGCAGCAGCCATATCATCGAGCCTATCGCGCAGATCTATGCGCGGCCGGACGAACAGATGGCCGGCGGCCTGCCGAACGAGGATGCACAGAGCTTCGTCTTCGACGCGACGAGCCTCTTCGAACGCGACAAGTTCTCCGGCTACGACCGGATCGAAGGTGGCACGCGTGCCAATATCGGCATCCGCTATACCGGCTCGTTCGATAACGGCGTCGGTCTGCGCGGCATCTTCGGCCAGTCCTACCAGGTCGCCGGCGAGAACTCCTTCGCCAGTGCCGATCTCGTCAATGCAGGTGCCAATTCCGGCCTTGAGGAAGATGTTTCGGATTACGTCGCCATGGCCGCGATTGATCTTCCGCAAGGCTTCAGCCTCTCGAACAATACCCGCTTCGACAAGGACACGTTCGAGGTTCGGCGCAACGATATCGCCTTCGATTACAAGACGCCGCGTGTCAGCGGTAAGCTTGTCTACACGAAGGTGGCGGCACAGCCGGAATACGGTTCGCCGAGCTCGACCAACATCCTTGAAAAGTCGATGAGCTTCCGCATCAACGAGAACTGGTCGCTGGCAGGCAAGGCGACCTGGGATATCGACGACAACGAAGTTACCCGCCGCGGCCTCGGCATCAGCTATGCCGACGAGTGCACGATCTTCACCCTCGCCTATACTGAGAAGACGGATTCGAGCACTGACGCCAATGACTGGAGCATCGGCGCACGCCTGAGCTTCAGGACGCTCGGCGACGTCAACATCGGTTCGACGGACGATTACGACGACGAGCAGGCCTTCCGTTATCAGTAATGTGGTCGCCGTCGATGACGGTGAATTGATGGCCGTGCCGCGGCCATCTGTCATCGTTTTGCCGCACCGATTGCGCAAGCGGGCTCGCATATAGTAAAAGGCGGCCGAAAGCCGCAAACAGAGACGTAGCGCATAGGGAGTGCAACGATGTTTGGAGTGACCGGAACGCGCAGGCTGGCGATCGCCTTCACCGCACTTGCGGCATCAATCGTCGTCAACCCTGCCATCAGCTCGGCTCAGTCGACGAGCGGTGTCGCCGCCGTGGTGAACCGCACACCGATCACCACCGCCGACGTTGCTCGCCGCGCCGCCTTTTTGCGTCTGCAGAGACAGAAGTCTGACACCAAGATCGCGCGCGAGCAATTGATCGACGAGGTGCTGAAGCGGCAGGAGATTGCACGCGTCAAGATGTCGGTCAGCACCGACGACGTCGACCGCTCGTTTGCACGTTTTGCCGCGAGCAACAAGATCACGACCGCGCAACTGACCCAGATGCTGGGCCAGGCAGGCGTCACGGCAGAGCATTTCAAAAATTACATCGCCGTCCAGATGAGCTGGCCGCGTCTGATCAACGCGCGGTTTGGCAGCGGCAATAGCCGCATGTCCAGCCAGGAACTAGTCACACGCATGATGGAGCGTAAGGAAAAGCCGGTAACGACGGAGTATTTCCTGAAGCAGATCATCTTCGTGGTCCCGGCTTCCAAGCGCAACGCGATTCTCAACAAGCGCAAGTCTGAGGCAGAAGCATCCCGTTCGAAATTCCCCGGCTGCGATCAGGCCAAGCAATTCGCCGCGACCATGATGGATGTCTCCGTTCGCGACCTCGGCCGCGTTCTGGCGCCTAACCTGCCGGAGAACTGGAAGCCGCTGATCGAAAAGGCCAAGAACGGTACGACCGGAGCCTTGGTAACCGAGCGCGGCGTCGAGTTTCTTGCGATCTGCGAGCAGCGCCAGGTTTCCGACGACCTCGCCGCCGAAGCCGTATTCCGTGCCGAAGACCTCGGCAAGGCGGAAAAGAGCGGCGAAGATCCCAACAGCAAGAAGTATCTCGATGAACTGCGCTCCAAGGCGCAGATCGACCTGCGCTGATAATAGCCTATCCGGAGTTTGCATGGCATCCGATCGTCCGCTCGCATTGACCCAGGGCGATCCCGCCGGCATCGGCCCGGATATCACGCTGGCCGCATGGGCAGCCCGCGCCACGACCGGGCTCCCACCTTTCCTCTATATTGGTGATCCCGCCGTCCTGAAGGCGCGCGCAGCCCTTCTCGATCTCGACGTTCCCGTTCGCGAGGCATCGCCCGATACTGCGGCATCGATCTTCCCTGACGCGCTGCCGGTGCTGCCGATTTCCGCCGGTGCTGAAGTCGCTCCCGGTGAACCGCATGTGGCGACCGCCCATGGCACGATTTCCGCGATTGAGACGGCAGTCGAACTCTGCGTTGCCGGCCGTGCCTCCGCCGTCGTCACCAACCCGATCGCGAAATCCGTGCTCTACCAGGCGGGCTTCAAGTTTCCGGGCCACACGGAATTCCTGGCTGATCTCGCGGCCAAGGCAAAGGGGCAGACCTTCCTACCCGTCATGATGCTGGCTGGCCCCAAGCTCCGGGCGATCCCGGTTACCATCCACATTCCGGTCAAGGACATACCCGGCGCGTTGACCGAGCAGCTCATTCTCGACACCTGCCGCATCGCCCATCACGACCTCAAGACCCGTTTCGACATGGAGCAGCCGCGCATCGCTGTTGCCGGTCTTAACCCGCATGCGGGCGAAGACGGCGCGATCGGCAGTGAGGACCAGGACATCATCCATCCGGCCGTCTTCAAGCTGCGCAAGGAGGGGCTTCATGTCTTCGGCCCCCTGCCCGCCGATACGATGTTCCATGACGAGGCGCGCGCCCGTTACGACGTTGCGATCTGCATGTACCACGACCAGGCGCTTATCCCGGCCAAGGCGCTCGGCTTCGATACCTCGGTCAATGTGACACTCGGCCTGCCCTTCATCCGCACGTCGCCGGACCACGGCACCGCCTTCGGCATTGCGGGCCAGGGTATCGCCCGCGAGACGAGCCTCGTAGAGGCATTGAAGCTCGCGGCTCAGCTTGCGGCCAACACCCAGCCTATTGGCGAAACAGTCTGATGGCGACGCTCGACGGACTGCCGCCCCTTCGTGAAGTCATCCAGCGCCACGGCCTCGACGCCAGGAAGGCGCTCGGACAGAACTTTCTCTTCGACCTCAACCTCACCCAGAAGATCGCCCGCTCGGCCGGTAGCCTGGAAGGCGTGACGGTGTTCGAAGTCGGCCCCGGCCCCGGCGGCCTGACGCGCGCGATCCTGGCGCTCGGAGCGAAAAAGGTGATCGCCGTCGAGCGTGATGCCCGCGCTTTGCCCGTACTCGCCGAAGTCGCTGACTATTACCCCGGCCGCCTCGAAGTCATCGAAGGCGATGCGCTGAAGACCGATTTCGCAACCCTTGCTGCCGAGAAGGCCGAGGGCGGATCGGTGAAGATCATCGCCAACCTTCCCTACAATGTCGGCACACAATTGCTGCTCAACTGGCTGCTGCCGGAAGATGGCCAGTGGCCGCCTTTCTGGGAGAGCCTGACGCTGATGTTCCAAAAGGAAGTCGGGCTGCGCATCGTCGCCGACGAGGAAGACAACCACTATGGCCGTCTCGGCGTGCTCTGCGGCTGGCGCACCGACGCGCATATGGTGTTCGACGTGCCGCCGCAGGCTTTCACGCCACCGCCGAAGGTGACGTCCACGGTCGTCCATCTGACGCCACGCGCCAATCCCTTGCCCTGCGACGTGGACAAGCTAGAGCGCGTCACCCATGCCGCCTTCGGTCAGCGCCGCAAGATGCTGCGCCAAAGCCTCAAGCCCGTCGGTGGCGAGGCCCTCCTCAACAAGGCGGGTATCGACCCGCAGCGACGCGCCGAGACGCTTTCCGTCGAAGAATTCGTTCTGTTGGCGAACAGCCTGTAAGGCGCGTCAGGTCGGCGTGGCCTGGATGCGGTTGGCATTTGGCCGCCGCAGGTTGAAAAGATTGCCTGCCAGGATAAGTCCCGCTCCGACGGCCGTCAGGCCATCGATCGCTTCGGCGTAAAGCAGATAGCCGATCAGGGCCGAGGCCGGCACCCGCAGGTAATCCATCGGCATCACCACGGTCGCCTCCGCATAGGAGAGTGCCTTCGCCATGCAGTAATGCGCGAACGTGCCGGTAAAGGCGATGACGAAGATCCATGGCCACAGGCCGGCGGACGGCCACACCCACACCCTCAACGCCGGGACGAGCCCGATGATCGACTGGATAATCAGCATCCAGAAGATGATCTTGGTGGCGCTGTCGGTGCGCGTCAGGGCCTTTGTCATGATGAAGGATATGGCGAAGACGAAGGCCGCGCCGAGCACGATCAGGTGGCCCGGATTGAGTGGCGCGGCACCGGGCCTGACGATCAGCACGACACCGACCAGCCCGAAGGAGATCGCCACACCCTTGCGCCAGGTCAGACGCTCGCCGAGAAAAGCGGCCGCCATGATCGCGGCCCAGATCGGCGCGGTGAACTCAATGGCGATGACCTGGGCGAGCGGAATGAGGGTCAGGCCCATCAGCCAAGCAAACTGACCGATATAGTGTGCAACGTTGCGGCCGATATGGCTCGGCAGGATGCTGGTGCGCATCGCTTTTATCCCGCCTTCACGAATGACCAGCGGCAAGAGCATGAAGAAGGCGATGACGGAACGCATCTCCATCGCCTGGAATACATCGATCTCGCGGGTAACGGCCCGGCCGGAAACGGCCATCAGCAGGAGGAGCGCGATGGACACCATCATCCACACCGCCGCCCTCGTCGTTGACGGAGTTTTTTCCATGGATGTTCTCTCCTCGCCATCAATCACTTGACGAAGAGCACATTTCCTATGGGTCATTCGCCTGAAGAGAAGGCCTATAGGACGGATGCACCGCGGTCCAGCGATGAGGCTCACTCATCCCGCCCGAAAAGCATTTCTTAGCTGCACGCCTGCCTCACAGGTCAAGTAACCAAGCAATGCACCCGGAGGATATCGGGCCCGCTTCCTATCAACTTAAAGCTTCGGTTCTTCCGTCAGAAGCGTATCCACGAAGTGGAACAAGCCATGGCGGCGGTCGCGACGGACGCGTTCGGCGTTGACGATGCAGTTGACGTTGCGGAAGGCCTCGTCGAGATCGTCGTTGACGATGACATAGTCATATTCGCGCCAGTGCTCGATCTCGGAACGGGAGTTCAGGAGGCGAGTGCGGATTACCTCTTCGGAATCCTCCGCGCGGCGATGCAGGCGGGATTGCAACTCGGTCATGGTCGGCGGCAGGACGAAGATCGAGACGATGTCGGCCTTCATCTTTTCCTGCAGCTGCAGCGCGCCCTGCCAGTCGATGTCGAACAGCATGTCGCGGCCTTCGGCCATGGCAGCCTCCACCGGCTCGCGCGGCGTGCCGTAGAAATTGCCGTGCACTTCCGCCCATTCCAGAAGCTCGCCGCTGTCGCGCATGCGCTCGAATTGCGGGATGGAGATGAAGTGATAGTGCTTGCCGGCGATCTCGCTCGGGCGGCGCTGGCGCGTCGTCACGCTGATCGAGATTTCCAGGTTCTCGTCGTTCTCGAGAAGATTGCGGGCGATCGTCGACTTGCCGGCGCCGGAGGGAGACGAAAGAACCAGCATGAGGCCGCGACGGGCGATGCTGCTTTGCGTCTTGGCAGGCTGGTTCGACGGTGCCGGGCTCATCTTCTACTCCAGATTCTGGACCTGTTCGCGGAACTGGTCGATCACGACTTTCAGTTCAATGCCCGCTGCCGTTACAGCAGAGGAGTTGGATTTGGAACAGATGGTATTCGATTCCCGGTTAAATTCCTGTGCAAGGAAATCGAGCTTGCGCCCGACGGGGCCGCCCTTGTCGAGAAGTTCGCCAACGGCCGCGACATGGGCCTTCAACCGGTCGATTTCCTCGCGCAAGTCGGCGCGGGTCGCAAGCAGCGCAGCCTCCGAGTAGAGCCGGTCGCGATCAAAGCCGGATTTCTCCTGGAGCAGCTGATCAAGCTGAACGGAAAGCTTGCGGGCGATCTCGTCCGGCGAGCGCGACGGATCGGCCTCGATCACCCGCGTCAGTTCGGCGATACGTGCAAGATGGGCTTCAAGAGCCGATTTCAGCGCCGCTCCTTCCGCCTCGCGCATGCGCTTGAGGTTGGAGAGAGCCGCATCGAGGCTGGCAAGAACGGCCGCGTCACGGGCGGCGACGGCCTCCTCGTCATCCTGCTGCTCGCGGATATCTACGAGCCCGCGAATGGAGAGAAGCGTATCGAGCCTGAGCGGTGCCGGATCGATGGCATCGCCAAGCTGGGCGCGAAGCGACATAACCGCATCGAGCGCATCGCGATTGACGATCGCCTCCATCTTCGTCTCGTCCTGCGCAATCGACAGGGAAGCCTGGACATTGCCGCGCGACAGGCGTTCGCCCGCCAGTCGGCGCACATCCGCCTCAAGCCGTTCCAACCCCTGCGGCAGGCGCAGCCGGACATCGAGCCCCTTGCCGTTGACCGAGCGAAGTTCCCAGACGAAGCGGCTCCGTCCGCTGACCCCTTCGCTGCGCGCAAAACCGGTCATCGACTGCACTGTCATTAAATTCACTCCAAATGCGGGCCACCGTTCGTTGCGGCGGTGGCAATCGCGTCAGTTGCGGGCCCGTCAGTTGCCGGTCGGCTTCTCGGCATCCTCGCCGTCCGGCTGGCCGTCGACCACCTCGTTCGACTGGTTGCCTGCGGCGGCACCTGACGCACGTTCAGCCTCGATCCTGCGCCAGCGGCGGACATTGGCATTGTGCTCTTCTAGCGTCGGCGCGAAGACGTGACCACCCGTGCCGTCAGCAACGAAATAGAGGTCCTTCGTCCGCCAGGGGTTGGCGACCGCTTCAAGAGCTGCACGGCCGGGATTGGAGATCGGCGTCGGCGGAAGGCCCTTGATACGATAGGTGTTGTAAGGCGTTTCCTTCTGCAGGTCGGACCTGTAGATCGGCCTGTCGGAAGGTTTTCCTCGCCGCCAAAGATGCCGTAGACGATCGTCGGATCGGACTGCAGGCGCATGCCTTTTTCCAGACGGTTGAAGAAGACGGACGCGACATGGGCGCGCTCGTCGTCCTTGCCGGTTTCCTTTCGACGATGGAAGCGAGCACGACGAACTCTTCCTTCGTCTTGATCGGCAGGTCGGGATCGCGGCGTTCCCAGATCTGATCAACCAGCTTCTGCTGGGCAGCATGCATCTGCGAAAGAATTTCGGCGCGCTTGGTGCCGCGCGAGAACTTGTAGGTGTCCGGACGCAGGCTGCCTTCCGCCGGCAGATCGGCAGGCAGGTCGCCTTCCAGGATCGTGTCCTCGGCGAGACGCAGCGTCATCTGGCGCACGGTCAGACCTTCCGGCATGGAGATCGAATAGAGGATCGACTTGCCCGACTCCAATATGTCGGCCACATCCTTCATCGAGGCATGGGCCTTGATCTCGTATTCGCCGGCCTTGAGGCTGCGGCGGCTGTTGGAAGAGCCGGCATAGCCAAGATGGACGGCGGTCACGTAACGGAAGATGCGGCTGTCCTCGACAATACCGTTTCGCTCCAGGCTGGTGGCGATCTCGGCAATGCCGGATCCCTCGCGCACGACGAAATTGGTATTGGCTTCCAGCGGACCGGGCTTCTGATAGGTCGACAGCGCATAATAGAAGACAGCGGCGCCGACGAGCGCGACCATCACCACCATCGTCATCAGGAAGTTCAGGAAAATGACGACTTGGCTGCGGGCCTTCTTGGAGCGCCGCGGCGGATCGGGAACGCGTTCGGGTTTCAATGCTTCATTCGGCGATTTCGGAATGATCGGACCGCGGCCATTGCCGTTACCGCCATTGCCCTGGGAACCGCCCGGGGAAGCTCGCCGACATGATTGGAATTGCTCACCCGCACCCCCGTTCGAATACTAGAGCGCCGTGCAGTCGAAACCGACACACAAAACACGCGCTATTCATTAACACCCGCGCATCCCGCCTAACAGAATCGATTTGCGATTCGTATCGATGCGCCGGCAATCGTGACCTGCTGTTTGGCCAAGCAATAAGGCAAAATACAGGTCCGGAAAATCACATCGGCCGGAACGGGTGTCCGGCCGATGAAGAGAGGCTCGAATGCTTAAGCGTCGTAGCGCTTCAGCACGAGCGATGCATTGGTGCCGCCGAAGCCGAAGGAGTTCGACAGGGCAACATTGACGTCACGCTTGCGTGCCGTGTGCGGCACGAGGTCGATCGTGGTTTCGACATCGGGATTGTCGAGATTGAGCGTCGGCGGAACGATGTTGTCGCGGATCGCAAGCGTCGCGAAGATCGCCTCGACGGCACCGGCGGCGCCGAGAAGGTGACCGATCGCCGACTTGGTCGACGACATTGAAATCTTCGAGGCCGCATTGCCGACCAGGCGCTCGACGGCGCCGAGTTCGATCGTGTCGGCCATGGTCGAGGTGCCATGGGCGTTGATGTAGTCGATGTCGGAAGGCGACAGGCCGGCGCGCTTCAGCGCCATGGTCATGCAGCGCTGCGCGCCCTCGCCGTCTTCCGACGGTGCGGTGATGTGGAAGGCATCGCCGGAAAGACCGTAGCCGACGACTTCGGCATAGATCTTGGCGCCGCGGGCCTTGGCGTGTTCCAGTTCTTCCAGAACGACGATGCCGGCGCCCTCGCCCATGACGAAACCGTCGCGGTCGCGGTCGTAAGGACGCGATGCCTTTTCCGGGTTGTCGTTGTGCTGGGTCGACAGCGCCTTGCAAGCGGCAAAGCCGGCGAGACCGATGCGGCAGACCGGCGATTCGGCGCCACCGGCAACCATCACGTCGGCATCGCCGAACATGATCAGCCGGGCCGCGTCACCGATCGCATGGGCGCCGGTGGAACAAGCCGTGACGACCGCGTGGTTCGGGCCGCGCAGCTTGTGCTTGATCGAGACCTGTCCGGAAACGAGGTTGATCAGGCGACCCGGAATGAAGAAAGGCGAGATGCGGCGCGGGCCCTTGTCGCGCAGCGTATAGCCCGCTTCGACGATGCCTTCGAGACCGCCGATGCCGGAGCCGATCAGCACGCCGGTCATGATCTGGTCTTCATCCGTCTCGGGATGCCATCCGGCATCCGCCAGCGCCATGTCGGCGGCGGCAACGCCATAGAGGATGTATGGGTCGATCTTGCGCTGTTCCTTTGGCTCCATCCACTGATCGGCATTGAATGTGCCGTCAGTGCCGTCGCCGACCGGGATGCGGCAGGCGATCTTCGCCGGCAGATCCTCGACCTCGAATTCGGTGACCAGCCTTGCGCCGTTCTGCCCTGCGAGCAGACGCTGCCAGGTGATTTCCGTTCCGCATCCGAGCGGTGATACCATGCCGGTACCGGTGATAACGACACGCCTCATCGCCAAGCGCTCCACCCTGTATTTCATGTTCTCGCGCATCGCGCCCGAAACCCGTTCACGGCTTTCGGACATTTCACGACGCGGCGAATCTCAAATTGCAGAGCACGATGCCTCCAGTTCGGAGAACGACCCTGCAGGTGCTGAAACGGCCCGAACAAGCGGGCCGTCGTGAGGATCGATACCGTCAAATGCCGGCAAGCGTCCCGAATATGTCGTCGATTAGGCCTGGGCCTTTTCGATGAACTTGACGGCGTCGCCGACGGTCAGGATCGAGTCAGCAGCGTCGTCCGGAATTTCAACGCCGAACTCTTCTTCGAACGCCATGACCAGTTCGACGGTGTCGAGCGAGTCCGCACCCAGATCGTCGATGAAGCTTGCGCCTTCGACAACCTTGTCGGCATCAACGCCGAGATGGTCAATGACAATTTTCTTAACGCGTTCTGCGATATCGCTCATGTCGGTTTCCTCGACCTTTATCTTTTCCGGATGTCATCGATGACATCCACATCCTGTTAAACCTGCAACTGCACCTTTCGGGCGCCGATGCCGGCAGACCCCACCACCCTTTATCCGGTTCCGCAACTCTTGCTCACGCAATGTGACGACCTGAATTTCAGGGTGACTTTTTCACAGTCATGGCCCGCTTAACACGGTTTGACTGTTACGCAAAGCCAGAATTTGTTCCCTCCCACAGCCTAGAACCCTTGTTCTCCACTGGTTTGGCAACGAAGCCCGGCAATCAGATCATTGCCATGCCGCCATTGACGTGAAGCGTCTGTCCAGTGACGTAGCCAGCCTCGTCGGAGGCGAGATAGAGAACGGCGGCCGCGATGTCCGATCCTGCGCCCATGCGCTTCATCGGGATCGCGCCCATGATCACTTCCTTCTGCTTCTCGTTCAGCTTGCCGGTCATGGCGCTGTCGATGAAGCCCGGGGCAACGCAGTTGACCGTGACGTTGCGCGTAGCGATTTCCTGGGCCAGCGACTTGGAGAAGCCGATCATGCCGGCCTTCGACGCGCAGTAGTTGGTCTGGCCCGGATTGCCGGTGACGCCGACGATCGAGGTGATGTTGATGATCCGGCCCTGGCGGCGGCGCATCATCGGGTGGGTCAGTTCACGGGTCAGGCGGAAGACCGCCGTCAGGTTGACTTCGAGTACCGCATCCCAGTCCTCGTCGCTCATGCGGACGAACAGGCCGTCCTTGGTGATACCGGCATTGTTGACGAGAATGTCGACGCCACCGAGTTCGGCTTCGGCCTTTTCGCCGAGCGCCTTGACTTCGGCGCGGTCGGAAAGGTTTGCCGGGAAGATGTGGACGCGGTCGCCGAGCTCGGCGGCAAGCGCCTCGAGCTTTTCGACGCGGGTGCCGTGCAGGCCGACAATGGCGCCCTGCTTGTGCAGAAGCCGGGCGATCTCTTCGCCGAGACCACCGGTTGCGCCGGTGACGAGGGCCTTGCGGCCGGTCAAATCAAACATGTCAGTTCCTTCCTCTCCATGCGGGATACGCCAAAACGGGCGGGATATCCCCATGCGAAAAATCAAAAGTCAAAAGCCGTCATCTTACATCTGCAAGATGGGGCTTGTTATCCTCAGCCGATAATGGCGGCGATCGCCGCGTCGATATCGGCTGGCGTATTGACGGCTACGCCGGAGATATTCTTGTCGATGCGGCGGGCAAGACCCGTCAGCACCTTTCCGGAGCCAATTTCGTAAAGCGTGGTGATGCCATTGGCGCCGAACCACTCGACCGTCTCACGCCAGCGCACCTGTCCGGTGACCTGGGTGACGAGCAGCTGGGCAATCTCGTCGGCATCAGAAACCGGAGCGGCACGGACATTGGCGATAACCGGCACGACCGGGTTCTTCTTCTCGACCTTGGCGAGCGCATGACGCATGGCATCGGCGGCGGGCGCCATCAGGTCGGAATGGAAGGGTGCGGAGACCGGAAGCATGATGGCGCGCTTGGCGCCCTTCTCGGTCGCGAGTGCCGCTGCCTTCTCGACGGCACCCTTGGAGCCGGAGATGACCAGCTGGCCGCCGCCATTGTCGTTGGCGATCTGGCAGACGCCTTCCGCCTTGGCTTCAGCGCAGATGGCTTCTACGTCGCCATGCTCGAGGCCGATGATCGCAGCCATGGCGCCCTGCCCGACCGGAACGGCCGACTGCATGGCGTCACCGCGGATGCGCAGCAGCTTTGCCGTATCCGAAACCGAGAACGTGCCGGCTGCACAGAGCGCCGAATATTCACCAAGCGAATGACCGGCGACATAGGCGACCTTTTCTGCAAGCCTCAGACCGCGGGCTTCGAGCACCCGCATGGCGGCGATCGAGACGGCCATCAGCGCCGGCTGGGCGTTGGCGGTCAGCGTCAGGGTTTCTTCCGGGCCGTTCCACATGATGTCGGACAGCTTTTGGCCGAGCGCCTCATCGACTTCTTCGAAAACCGCGCGGGCTTCGGGATAGGCGTCAGCGAGTTCCTTGCCCATGCCGACGGCCTGGCTGCCCTGACCGGGAAATGTGAATGCGATGCTCGTCGAAGCGCTCATGGGCCTTTTCCTTCCCTGGTGGGACCTTTTCGGGGCTTGTCTTTCGCCCTCCATTCACATTCCCGCCCGGAGAGTCAAGGGAAAGCAGGGGCCGGAAACCTTCCGGCCCTCAGCGTTCTGGCCTCTATCAACCGGAAATCATCCCGATGACCTCGTTGACGCAGAGCACGATGAACAGCGCGGCCGCAATCCCGAGCAAGCCGTTCGACAGCCAGCCGCTGCGCCATTCCTTCGGCACCCGCGAGGAATTGAGCAGCCAGATCAGCGTCAGCGCCAGGAACGGCATGAAGAACGCGCCGAGCGCCCCATAGATGACGACGAGCAGGAACGGGCGACCGAACCAGAGCAGCACCATGGGCGGGATGGTCAGCCAGAACAGGTAGAAACGGAAGGCGTTGCTCTTTTCCAGATCCTGGCGTGCGCCCGTTCCGCCGCGCACGTTGCGGACGAAGTCGGCAAACAGCAGTGACACACCGTGCCAGACGCCGAGAATGGACGAGACAGAGGTTGCGAAAAAGCCGAGCAGGAACAGGACGGAGACGACCGGGCCGAAGCGTTCGCGCAGAACCTCGTCGAGATCGAGCAGTCCGCGGTCGCCGCTCGAAAGCGTGATCTGCGCCGTGTAGAGCAGTTCCGCGCCGATGATGAGCATTGCGATAACGAAGATGCCGGTGACGATATAAGCGACACGGTTGTCGAGGCGCATGATGCCCATCCAGGCAGGCGTACGCCAGCCCTTGGCATTTACCCAATAACCGTATGAAGCCATGGTGATGGTGCCGCCGACGCCGCCGATCAGGCCGAGCGTATAGAAAATCGATCCTTCGGGAAGCGACGGCACGAGCCCCGTCAGCGCCTCACCAATATTGGGCACGACCATGATCGCGACGCCGACAACGACCACGAACATGAAGGCGATCAGGATCTTCATGGCGTTTTCGAACATCTGATACTTGTTCATCGCCACGAAGGCGGCGCAGACAAGGCCCGAGATCATCGCCCAGGCCCAGAGCGGCAGAACGGGGAAGAGTGCGGCGAGCGGCAGAGCCGTGGCACTCATGGCGGTCGCGCCATACACGAAGCCCCAGATCATGATGTAGATGCCGAAATACCAGCTCGTCCACTTACCGAGCGACTTCCAACCTTCCAGCATGGTGGAGCCGGTCGCGAGGTGATAGCGGGCCGATCCCTCCGCCAGCGCAATCTTGACGATACAGCCGATGACGGCGGCCCAGAGCAGCGCATAACCGAAGCGCGAGCCCGCGATCAGGGTCGCGACCAGATCGCCTGCGCCGACGCCGGTGGCTGCGGCGACGATGCCCGGACCGATCAGCTTCCAGCGTCCGGTCGCCGGCGGATCGCCTGCATCCGGAAAGCCACGTTCGTCATATTGCACCGCATTATCGGCCATGAAGGCTCCTCCGCAAATTTATTCTCCGCCTGCACGGTATCAGTGCGCAAACTGCGCCATGCAAGGTTGAATTAGAATTTTTCCAGCGGTTTCGAGCCCTCGCGCATAAAATTTTCGCGATTTGCCAATGTTTCATCTGCAATCAAGTCTTGCGCTGCAGCAAATCCCGCATAAGGTTCCCGCCTTCTGAAGACGGGATTTTTCGTATGAAATTCAATAAACTCGGCCGGACGGATATTTCTGTTTCGGAAATCTGCCTCGGAACCATGACCTGGGGCTCGCAGAACTCGGAGGCCGAAGCTCACGCGCAGATGGACTATGCCGTCGAGCAGGGCGTCAACTTCATCGACACGGCCGAGCTTTATCCGACGACCCCCGTCAGCGCCGAGACCTATGGCCGCACGGAAGAGTATATCGGTGCGTGGTTGAAGAAGCGGGCAAAGCGCGACGACATCGTGCTTGCCAGCAAGATCGCCGGCGCCGGCCGGCCGCATATCCGCGACGGCCGTCCGATTACGCCGGAGACGATCCGCGAAGCCGTCGACGCCAGCCTGAAGCGGCTGCAGACCGACTATATCGACCTCTACCAGATCCACTGGCCGAACCGCGGCCACTATCATTTCCGCAATTCCTGGGGCTTCGACGCCACCACGCAGGACGGCCCTGCGGCTCTTCAGAGCGTGACCGAGAAGCTCGAAACGCTCGGCGAATTGGTGAAAGCCGGCAAGATCCGCGCGATCGGCCTCTCAAACGAGACCGCCTGGGGCACGATGCAATATGTGAAGATTGCCGAGGAGAAAGGACTGCCACGCGTCGCCTCGATTCAGAACGAATACAATCTTCTCTACCGGACCTTCGATCTCGACCTTGCCGAGGTCGCCCACCACGAGAGTGTCGGCCTGCTCGCCTATTCACCGCTGGCCGCCGGCCTGCTGACCGGCAAATATATCGACGGCGCCCGTCCTGAAGGCGCGCGCGGCACGATCAACAAGGACCTGGGCGGCCGATTGCAGCCACTGCAGGAACCAGCGGTGAAGGCCTATCTCGAAGTCGCTGGAAAGCATGGCCTCGACATGAGCCAGATGGCGCTCGCCTTCTGCCTTACACGCCCCTTCATGACTTCCGTCATCATCGGCGCGACGACGATGGAGCAGCTGAAGACCGACATCGGCGCCGCCGGCGTGACGCTGTCGGAAGAGGCTATGTACGATATCGCCAAGGTCTATCGGCGGTACCCGATGCCGATTTGAGCACTAAAGAATACTACCTGCAAGAGCCAATGGCTGTCTCGCCGCCGATGGAAGACAATAGCTCATCGGCCTTTCGATCCATGGCCTCAACCGTTTGAGGCCATGCAAAGTTTCGTCGGGAACCAGGAAACACGAGAAATTTCACCGTTCCCGGCGCGACCCCGCTTCCGGTCCGAGCATTCAGGTTCCGACCGCCCAGACGCTCGTAGAAAGCTATGGAAGCTTCTCCAAGGCGAGCATTGCTTCCGCCGCCCTGATCGGCAACGACGAAGGAAGTTCGCCTGCCGTTCTCGTGCCAGGCAATCCCCAAATCGCCCTTAGAGCCCGTGCCGTCCATCCGGGAAAACGCACTTCCGGGAAAAACGATATAGGGGACTTTTGTGGAGTCTACGTAGTTCGATGCAGAGTTGGCGGCAGCGCCATTCGTCAGCCACGTCTTCGCGACGAAAAAGCCCTTAGTCGGGCCGTTCGGCTGGATGTATGGGCGACTTTCGTCAGCCGGATCGGGGACAAGCACACTCCGCCACCAATTGGTCCCTGGAAATCCGGCATTGGCCGGGCAATCCAATCCTTTATGAGGATCTCGCATACAGTGCTTGCCCACATCGTCGGGATGGTAGGCATTCGGTGCGCCATCGGCATCTACGCGAGAATGTGCCGTAGAATAACAATATGCGCCGCCGGCCCTGTCTCTGAAGAGTTGCGTCCCCTTGAACTCGATCCAGGGCACAAAATCCGCAGCAGCAAAAGTCGGGCACAAAAGAACACAAGCGGTAAGCAGTTTCTTGCCAAGCCTCAAAACACCCTCCCCGGTTGCATTAAAATCACAACAGCATACCAATGGTTGCAATCAATACCCTCATACCCTCACCCCTTGCCTTTCCCGCAAAAATCCGTATAAGCCGCCCTGTTCGAAACACCCGGTCTTCTGGCTGGTGGCTGTACGGAGGGCAGATCCGCGAAAGCGGATCGCAGGAACCGCAAGCGTTCCGGCCTCCCGTGTCTCCGCTCTCGACCGTCTCGAAACAACAACTTTTCTTGCCGGCCTTTATTGGCCATCAGGAGCAGTCGTTGAGGCTTAGCCGCCGAAACCGGGTGAACAAAACAACCGCAAGAAAAGGCAAAGCTTACATGGCTCTCTACGAACACGTATTCCTTGCCCGGCAGGATATGTCCGCTCAGCAGGTTGATGCCCTCGTCGAACAGTACAAGGGTGTCCTCGAAGCTAACGGCGGCAAGGTCGGGCGCGTTGAAAACTGGGGCCTCAAGTCCCTGACGTACCGCATCAAGAAGAACCGCAAGGCTCACTACGCCCTGATGGACATCGACGCACCGGCTGCTGCCGTGCACGAGATGGAACGCCAGATGCGCATCAACGAAGACGTTCTTCGCTACATGACGATCGCCGTCGAGAAGCACGAAGAAGGCGCGTCTGCCATGATGCAGAAGCGTGACCGCGACGACCGTCCGCGTGACGACCGTGGCCCGCGCCGCGAATTCGGCGATCGTCCGCCGCGTCGCGATTTCGGCGACCGTCCTCCGCGTGACGGCGGCTTCGAGCGCGCACCGCGCCCGTCCGCTCCGCGCGAGATCGTAATCTGGGCCTCAAGGAGAAAACACAATGGCTGACGTATCCTCGTCCCCGGCACGCCGTCCGTTCCACCGCCGTCGCAAGACCTGCCCCTTCTCGGGCGCAAATGCACCGCGGATCGACTACAAGGACGTTCGTCTCCTGCAGCGCTACATTTCCGAGCGCGGCAAGATCGTTCCTTCGCGTATCACTGCAGTTTCCCAGAAGAAGCAGCGCGAACTGGCCCAGGCCATCAAGCGCGCCCGTTTCCTCGGCCTGCTGCCCTACGTCGTATCGTAATTGATACCGGACCCGCTGATTAACGTCAGCGGGTCTACTCCCTTCCGCGTTGGGCGCGGATCGGAAATGATAAAAACCCCATGTTGGGAATGAAGCGCCTGTCAAAATGATCCAGGCCCATCCCCAACTGCTTGATCTGGCAGGACAGCGAGACCGTGACGAACAAGACCTCAACAGTGCTGCCCACCGGCATTCTCGCCGGCGTCGTCGCCACCCTCCTCGTGATGGGTGCGAGTGCACAGTCGTCGCTCGCGTCCGTTCTCTATGCTGCCTCCGCGCTTCCCATTCTCGTCGCCGGCCTCGGCTGGGGCAACCGCGCGGCCATTGCCGGCGTCGTGACCGCCGCCGTTCTCGGTGCCGTCCTCGTCTCGCCGATCTTTGCCGTCACCACGGCAATCTTCACGCTGATACCGGCCGGCTGGCTGTCGCATCTCGCCAATCTGGCGCGCCCGGCTTCCGAACTCGGCGGTCCGGACGACCTGATCGCCTGGTACCCGATTTCCGATATCCTCCTGCATCTGTGCGGCCTCGTCACGCTTGCCGTCATCGCCCTCGGCGTCGCGATCGGCTACGGCCCGGAACTGACCGGCCAGATGGTCGATGCGATGACGGCTGCGTTCAGCGCGCAGGAACCGGCTTTCGCGCCGGATGCCGCAGGCCTTGCCCAGACCAAGGCGATGATGGTGCTGATGCTGCCGATGATGCAGGCCGGCATCTGGGTCCTGCTTCTGTTTTCGGCCTTCTATTTCGCCGTTCGTATCGTGTCGCGCACCGGCCGGGCGCTTCGTCCGCGCGAGGACATGCCATCGGCGCTGCGCATGAACCGCCATGCGATCTTCATCTTTCTAGCCGGCATCCTGCTCACCTTCCTGGGCGGCGTTCCGGCCATGATCGGTGCCACGATCTGCGGGGCGTTCGGCGCCGGCTTCCTGATGGCGGGATTTGCCGCCATCCATTTCCGCACACAGGGCAAGGACTGGCGCCTGCCGGCCCTCGTCCTCGCCTACCTATCGTCCATGCTTCTTCTTCCGGCCTTCGCCATCCTCGTTCTCGGACTGACCGAGACGCGGCGGACGATCGCGCTGACACCAGTGAAGAACGGGACGGATCAGAATACAGCCAATACCGAGACTTGAAGACCAGAAAGGAACTCTACCAATGCAAGTCATTCTGCTTGAACGCGTGCCGAAGCTCGGCCAGATGGGCGAAGTCGTGAAGGTTCGCGACGGTTATGCCCGTAACTTCCTGCTCCCGCAGGGCAAGGCGCTGCGCGCCAACGACGCCAACAAGAAGCGTTTCGACGCCGAGCGCGCAACGCTCGAAGCCCGTAACCTCGAGCGCAAGGGCGAAGCTGAAACCGTCGCCGAAGCACTCAACGGCAAGTCCTTCATCGTCGTCCGTTCGGCCGGCGAAACCGGTCAGCTCTACGGTTCTGTCGCTGCCCGCGACATCATCGACGTTCTGGCCGCCGAAGGCTTCAACCTTGGCCGCAACCAGGTCGACCTCAACACCCCGATCAAGGCGATCGGCCTGCACAAGGTCACCCTGCACCTGCACGCCGAAGTCGAGATCGAAGTCGAACTCAACGTTGCCCGTTCTGCCGAAGAAGCCGAGCGTCAGGCCAAGGGCGAAAGCCTCACCTCCGCTGACGCCATCTACGGCGTTGACGAAGACGCCCTGCGTCCGGAAGACTTCTTCGATCCGGATGCAGACCGCGACGGCGACGAAGAATAATCCACACCCGCAAGGGTCGGATAATAACGCCCGGTCTCATGGAGGCCGGGCGTTTTTTTGTCTCTTTTTCGCGCTATGATTCCGCTCATGCCGGACGAGTCGCGCAAGCTGCACAGTCAACCGGATTTGTCGCTTCATTACGTTTTTTGTTTCGCGTAGATGACAGCCGCTGTGGATAGCTGTGGGAATCACCGGGCGACAAAAAGCGCGGTTTCGAGGACGCCCACTTATCTCTAGAACCGGCATCTTGAATTGACGGACAGGACGGATCTGAAGACCATGAACGAAGCCGCGCGCAATATCACGTCGCTTAGCAACAAGTCTGCGGAGCCGCATTACCGCGAGGCGCCGAACAATATCGAGGCCGAACAGGCGCTGCTCGGCGCGATGCTGGTCAACAACGACGCCTATTACCGCGTCTCCGACTTCCTGAAGCCGCCCCATCTCTACGAGCCGCTGCACCGCAAGATCTACGAGGTTGCCGGCGACATCATCCGCATGGGCAAGACGGCGAACCCGATCACACTCAAGACCTTCCTGCCGGCAGACGACAAGGTGGGCGACTTGACGGTCGCGCAGTATCTGGCGCGCCTTGCCGCCGACGCCGTATCGATCATCAACGCCGAAGATTATGGCCGCGCGATCTACGATCTTGCGCTGCGCCGCGCGCTGATCACCATCGGCGAAGACGTCGTCAATATCGCCTATGACGCGCCACTCGACATGCCGCCGCAGAGCCAGATCGAGGATACCGAGCGTCGCCTGTTCGAACTGGCCGAAACCGGCCGCTATGACGGCGGCTTCCAGTCGTTCAATGATGCGGTGGCGATCGCCATCGACATGGCCGGACAGGCCTTCGAGCGTGATGGCCAGCTGTCCGGCATTTCCACCGGCATCATGTCGCTCGACGCCAAGATGGGCGGGTTGCAGCGCTCCGACTTGATCGTGCTTGCGGGACGTCCCGGCATGGGTAAGACCTCGCTTGCCACCAACATCGCCTACAATATCGCCGCAGCCTACGAGCCGGACGTCAATCCGGACGGTTCCTTCAAGGCCAAGAACGGCGGCGTCGTCGGCTTCTACTCGCTCGAAATGTCGTCCGAACAGCTCGCCACCCGTATCATCTCCGAGCAGACGGAAGTCTCCTCGTCGAAGATCCGCCGCGGTGACATTACCGAGGCCGATTTCGAAAAGCTCGTCGCCTGCTCCCAGATGATGCAGAAGGTGCCGCTCTTCATCGACCAGACCGGTGGTATCTCGATCGCCCAGCTGTCGGCCCGTGCCCGCCGCCTCAAGCGCCAGCGCGGCCTCGATTGCCTGGTGGTCGACTATATCCAGCTGATGACCGGCTCCGGCAAATCCGGTGAAAACCGCGTCCAGGAAATCACCCAGATCACCACGGGTCTCAAGGCGCTCGGCAAGGAACTGAACGTGCCGATCATCGCCCTGTCGCAGTTGTCGCGCGGCGTCGAAAGCCGCGAAGACAAGCGTCCGCAGCTCTCCGACCTTCGTGAATCCGGCTCGATCGAGCAGGACGCCGACGTCGTGCTCTTCGTGTTCCGTGAGGAATACTATGTGAAGAACATGGAGCCGCGCGATCTTTCCGATCCGAAATATCCGGAATGGGAAGCGCATATGGACAAGGTCAAGGGCACTGCCGACGTCATTATCGCCAAGCAGCGCCACGGACCGACCGGCACCGTAAAGCTCGCCTTCCAGTCGGAGTTCACCCGCTTCGCGGATCTCGCCGAGCCGAGCTTCGTGCAGTACGAAGAACCTTGACGAAGGCTCCAAAGTCTATCAGCCCTCAATAGTTTGAAGACCGTCACCGCGGCTATGACGCCGCGGTTTCTGCCGCGACTGCACTTGGCGGCTTCTCACGTGCGCTCAATCGGCGCCCGAT
Source organism: Terrirhizobium terrae (assembly GCF_030323265.1). GTDB lineage: Bacteria > Pseudomonadota > Alphaproteobacteria > Rhizobiales > Rhizobiaceae > Neorhizobium. The sequence continues at coordinate 2,966,091 of NZ_CP104992.1, read as the reverse complement.
CTTGATCAGGGGATCTTCGATCGCCGCATTCAGGACCGCAGCCACTGCGATCGACGCGAAATATGCAAGCGCGAAGATCGCCGCATAAGGCAGGGACATTCCCGCCTTCTGCATCCCCATCATGACGACATTGATGACCAGGACATGCGTCAGGTAGACGGCGAAGGTCAGCTTGCCGGCATAGGCAAGGGGCGGCCATGAGAGAAGCCCTCCCAGCTTCGACTGGCCATGCCAAAGACCGCCGACCAGAAACGCTGCGGCGAACGATGTCGCCAGGTTCCAGGCATAGTCATGAGGCGTAACCAGGCTCAACCCATAGAAGAGCACAATCGCAGCCGCCGCCGCATAGACCGTCCGGCCGCGAGCGAGAAGCGCCGTTACCACCGCATTCCGGGCCACGATGGCGAGCACTGTGCCGAACCCCAATCCGAGATAGCCCCGCAGGACATGCTCCCTTTCCGGCGCCAGGACAATCAGCGTCAGGATGACGGCTGGGAGAACCAGGAGCGGAAGGCGGATATTCCTGATGAACAGCAGCATGAAGATCGGCCAGAGAATGTAGAATTTCTCCTCGATCCCCAACGTCCAGGCATGCCCGAATATGTTGCCGGCACCTTCTCCCCGGTATTCCGAGTTGAAACTGATCAGCCACGGAAAGGCGGAAACGAAATTCTGCAGATCGGCGGACGAGCCGGACAGTTTGCCGATTACCAGCGCCGCGAGGCCATAGAGCGCGATGGTGAAAACGTAGAGCGGCACGATCCTGAACAGCCGTCGCAAGTAGAAGGAGCGCAGGCTGATCGTCCCGGTACGCTCGTATTCCTGAAGCAGGAGATAGGTGATGAGCCAGCCGCTCAGGGCAAAGAAAATATCGACCCCGATGGAGCCGTTGATATAGGCTGAGCCCCTGGCAAATGGTTTGCGATGGTCAGCAGGATGCATATAGCCCTGACGCCGTCCAATTCCGGCCTATAGTTCGTCCGCAATTCATACCTCTTAAAGTGATAATAAAATCAGCGCATGACCGAGGTGGCGAAGCCTCAAGGGCAAGTGGATTGCAATCAGTATCCGCTTTGCTGGATAAATATACGACACATTATCATATTTATATTTCACATTGCCAGCATCTCGTTCTGGCGAATGGAGTAAGAACCTGGACAGCTTCCGCAGAACTTTCGTCATCGGAAGTACGGCGCTTGCGACGGATATGATCCTTTGCCGACCGAATGCGGTGCCGGCGGCACAGGCCTCCTCCGTGGAGACACGCACAGTCGGGATCGTCATCGATGGCGACAGCATTTCCTCTGGCGGCTTTACCGCCGGCTGGCCGCCCTACCCCACGATCCTGGAGGCGCAGACTTCGGTACGCGTCGCAAATCGCGCAGGCTTCGGCCGGCCTCTGTCGCAATGTCTCTCCCAATATCCGAAGAACATCGCGCCGCTTTTTGCAGAAGGCTTTTCCTGGGTCATCATCATGGCGGGCATCAACGATCTGCTGAATGACGGCCGCAATGACAGAAGCCTCATTGCCGATATACGCACCTATTGTGCCCAAGCCCGGGCAACCGGCTTCAAGGTCGCAATAGGCAGCCTGCTTCCCGCCAAGATAGGAGCCAATAATTTCGATCCGCAGAAGGAACGATATCGCAGCTCCTACAATGCCTATCTCGCGTCGTCATGGGCGGAATTCGCGGATCGGTTCATCGATTTCTCGGATCTGATCAGCGATCCGGCTGATCCGTCGCAGCTTGGAGACGGCTTGCATCCGAACGCCCCGCAAAGGCACGCCATGGCCGATCTGGTGGCTCAGTCCTTCAGACTGGCGCCTCGCGAGATGATAGGAAACCGCGGTTCGGGCACGCCCTGAGCGACGATTTCTGCCGTGAAAGCAATGCCTCATCATCCTCAGCGATTGCGCAGACGTGACCGAATATAACCTTAAGGGTCTGTATTCTTCTCGCTAAACCTTTAGGATCGACTTAAAAATCGCCCGCCTCCTCCGCCCCTCGTGAGATGCCATGACAGATTTCCACAGCGACGACACTTTCTTCGATGAGTTCGATACGGCTCCGGTGCGGCTGACCGTCGACCTCGGCGCGCTTGCCGATAACTGGCGGGAAATGGCGAGGCGCTGCGGCTCGGTCAGTACGGCAGCCGTGGTCAAGGCGGATGCTTATGGCCTTGGGCTGGAGGACTGTGGCACCGCTCTCTACGAAGCCGGCGCGCGCGACTTTTTCGTGGCGATCGCCCAGGAAGGCGTAACGCTCAGGACCTATGCCCCGGATGCCCGCATCTATGTGCTCTCCGGCATCTGGCCCGGTCAGGAAAAGCTGTTCTTCGAACATGATCTGGTGCCAGTCATCGCCTGCGAAGAGCAGCTCGCCTTCTGGATGGCCGTGACAGCCGAGCATGGCGACCACCCCTGCGCGCTGCAGATCGACACCGGTTTCAACCGGCTTGGGTTGCCGATGGAGGATGCGATCGCCCTTGCCGATGACGTATCGCGTCCGGCAAGCTTTTCGCCCGTTCTCATCATGTCGCATCTGCATAGCGGCGACAACGCGGCCTCTCCGCTCAACCGCGCCCAGCTTGAATCTTTTCAACGGGTTGCGACGGCTTTTGAAGGGATACCGGCAAGTCTTGCGGCCTCCGGCGGCATCTTTCTCGGCCCCGAATACCATTTCGACCTGACCCGCCCCGGCATCGCCGTTTATGGCGGCGAGGCGGTAAACGGCATGAAGGCGCTGAAGCCCGTGGCCAAGGCCGAGGCACGCATCCTGCAGATTCGCGAGGCCCCATCCGGCTCCACGGTCAGCTATGGCGCAACCCACCAACTTTCGCGCAACAGCCGGCTGGCGGTCGTATCCGCTGGTTATGCCGACGGCTATCCGCGCTCGCTTTCCGGCTCCGGGGTTCCGATCCGCGCCGGCGGGACGCAAGGCGCCTACGGCTTTGTCGGCAATACCCGTGTCCCGGTGATCGGCCGCGTCACCATGGATCTGACCATATTCGACGTGACGGATGTTCCTGATGGAGATGTGCGTGTCGGCGACTATGTCGAGCTTTTCGGCCCACACATTCCAGTCGACGACGTTGCGCGCGCCGCCGGTACGATCGGCTACGAACTGCTGACCGGCCTCGGCCTGCGCTACGAGCGGCGATATATTTATCCGGACGACTGACGCCGCACCTTCCTCTTGGTGCCCTCTTGGAAGTCGAAAACCTTCATGTTAAAAGAGAACAAAAGGAGATCGAAATGACCGAGATCCATCTCAGCGACAAGCATAAGGCGTTTATCGAGGAACAGGTTAGATCCGGAACCTATGACAGTGCCGATGATGTCATTGCCGCAGGACTAGCGCGCCTTGGAAGCGAGGATGAACACCTGCAAGCGATGATCGCTGAAGCCGATGCGCAGCTGGAGCGAGGTGAGTTTGTCACTTTCCCCAGCGCGGACGCCCACGCCGACTCGATTATCGAACGGGGGATGCAGATATTAAATCGAAAGAGCTGATTTACGCCCCGCTCGCCGACGAAGACCTTCTCAACATATTCCTTTACATAGCTGCCGATGACCCGGTGGTTGCATCTCACTTCGTGCGAGACTTGACTCGCAAGATCGAGTGGATCGCGACGACCGGCTTTCAGGAAGTACTTCGCGATAACCTTTCACCGGGCTTGAAAGCCCTGCCCTACCGTAAGCGCTGCATATACTTTCGAACGACGGAAACGACAGTCCGCATTGTTCGCGTCCTGCACGGACATCAAAATCTCTCTCCAGACCTATTCAGGACCGAACAAGACTAAGTCATGGCAAAAACCAAAACCCAATTCGTGTGCCAGAACTGCGGCACGGTGCATAGCCGCTGGGCCGGCAAGTGCGATGGCTGCGGCGAGTGGAATACGATCGTCGAGGAAGACCCGATGGGCGGTATCGGCGGCGGCCCCGGCAAGGCGCCAAAGAAGGGCCGCGCCGTGGCACTCACGTCGCTGTCGGGCGAAACGGAACAGGCGCCGCGTGTCCATACCGGCATTTCCGAACTCGACCGCGCCACCGGCGGCGGCTTCGTGCGCGGCTCGGCGGTGCTGATCGGTGGCGATCCCGGCATCGGCAAGTCGACGCTTCTGATGCAGGCGGCGGCCGCCCTCTCCCGTCGCGGCCATCGCATCATCTATGTCTCAGGCGAAGAGGCCGTGGCGCAGGTGCGGCTACGTGCCCAGCGTCTGGGTGCAGCCGATTCAGATGTTCTGCTAGCCGCGGAAACCAATGTCGAGGATATCCTCGCCACCATTTCGGAAGGCAAGCGCCCGGACCTCGTCATCATCGATTCGATCCAGACGCTGTGGAGCGACACCGCCGACAGTGCCCCCGGCACCGTCACCCAGGTGCGCACCGGCGTGCAGGCAATGATCCGCTTTGCCAAGCAGACGGGCGCCGCCATGGTTCTCGTCGGCCATGTCACCAAGGAAGGCCAGATCGCCGGCCCCCGCGTCGTCGAGCACATGGTCGATGCGGTCCTCTATTTCGAAGGCGATCGCGGCCATCATTACCGCATCCTCAGGACGGTGAAGAATCGCTTCGGGCCGACCGACGAGATCGGCGTGTTCGAGATGTCCGACAAGGGATTGCGCGACGTCTCCAACCCGTCGGAACTGTTTCTGGGCGAGCGCAATGCCAAATCACCCGGCGCTGCGGTCTTTGCCGGCATGGAGGGCACGCGTCCGGTTCTGGTCGAGGTACAGGCACTTGTGGCGCCGACCTCGCTCGGCACGCCGCGCCGCGCCGTGGTCGGCTGGGATAGTTCGCGCCTCGCCATGATCCTTGCGGTGTTGGAAGCCCATTGCGGCGTGCGGCTTGGCCAGCATGACGTCTATCTCAACGTGGCCGGCGGCTACCGGATTTCAGAACCGGCGGCTGACCTTGCGATCGCGTCCGCGCTTGTCTCCTCGCTCGCCGGTGCAGCACTTCCCGCCGATCATGTGTATTTTGGCGAGATCAGCCTGTCCGGCGCGGTTCGCCCGGTATCGCAGACCGCTCAACGGCTGAAAGAGGCGGAAAAGCTCGGCTTTGCCGGGGCGCTCCTGCCGGCCAGTTCCGCCGAACTGCCAAAGGGCGGTGCCCGATGGACGGAGGTGGAAGACCTGCCCGATCTCGTTTCCCGCATTGCCGGATCGGCAAAGAAACTGGGGAAAGGCCATGAAAATGGCGGCGAAGATGATTGATCTTCCGTTAATGGCTTGGCTGATGTAAGACACTGCGCCCAATACTGAATTGCCGGGCGGCCGAATGCCGGCGTAAGCGTCGGCTGCAGGCATCAGGTGTGAACGGCAGGTTCTGGAGTAGAGTTTACATGCCCATTACGATTTTCGACGGTGTTGTCATCGGCGTCACCCTGTTTTCCGCGGTGCTCGCCATGGTCCGCGGCTTTTCCCGCGAAGTGCTGTCGATCGCCAGTTGGGCCGGTTCGGTTGCCGCCGCCTATTATCTTTATCCGCTGGTCGTCCCCTATGCGGAAAAATACACGTCCGACCATCGCATCGCGATCGCGGCATCGGCAGGCATCATATTCCTGATCGCTCTGATCATTATCTCTTTCATCACTTCGCGGATTGCCGACTTCATCATCGACAGCCGTATCGGCGCGCTGGATCGCACGCTCGGCTTCCTGTTCGGCGCGGCCCGCGGTATCCTGCTTCTCGTCATCGCCGTCGCCTTCTGGAACTGGCTTGTACCAGTCCAGGCGCAACCGGCATGGGTTACACAGGCAAAATCCAAGCCCTTCCTCGATACACTGGTCGCGCGCCTGGAAGCTGTTCTTCCCGAAGACGTAGAGCCGCAGATCCGTGCCCGCATAACAGGCAAGGAAGAGGCTCCGGCCGACCCGACCGCTGATCCGACGCCAGGTCAGGAACTGCCGCCGGTGGGTGACGCACCTACAACAAATAATTGACGCAGTGTTGCGCTTGATGCAGCGCTAATCGTCACCATTTGTGGTAACATTCGAATTCAGATAGAGAGCGGGCTGGCTCCGGGAATGTTTTCCCGGCCGGCCTTTCCATTTTCCGAAAGGGCACGGGCTCACAATGGACCAGTCGGCTTCGCAGACTTTTGACGTCAACCTCTCCAACGAATGGGAGGACGACACGCTTCACGAAGAATGCGGCGTGTTCGGCATCCTCGGCCATCCGGATGCGGCGACGCTGACGGCGCTCGGGCTGCACGCCCTGCAACATCGCGGCCAGGAAGCGGCCGGCATCGTCTCCTTCGACGGTCTGCGCTTCCATTCGGAACGCCGCATGGGCCTTGTCGGCGATCATTATACCGACCCTGCGACGCTCGCCAAACTGCCCGGCAATATCTCGATCGGCCATGTCCGTTATTCGACAACCGGCGAAGTGGCGCTGCGCAACGTCCAGCCACTGTTTGCGGAACTCGAAGTCGGCGGCATCGCGATTGCCCATAACGGCAACTTCACCAATGGCCTGACGCTCCGTCGCCAGCTGATCGCCGGTGGCGCCATCTGTCAGTCCACGTCCGATACGGAAGTCGTCCTCCACCTCATCGCCCGCTCCCGCTATTCCTCCACCGCCGACCGCTTCATCGATGCGATCCGCCAGATGGAGGGCGGCTATTCGATGGTCGCGATCACCCGCACCAAGCTGATCGCCGCCCGCGATCCCACCGGCATCCGTCCGCTGGTCATGGGCGAACTCGACGGCAAGCCGATCTTCGCGTCGGAAAGCTGCGCACTCGACATCATCGGCGCGAAGTTCGTCCGTGACGTCGAAAACGGCGAAGTCATCATCTGCGAGATCCAGCCCGACGGCTCGATCTCGATCGACGCCCGCAAGGCCGGCAACGGCCAGCCGGAGCGTCTCTGCCTGTTCGAATATGTCTACTTCGCCCGCCCTGACTCGGTCGTCGGCGGCCGTTCGGTCTATGTCGCGCGCAAGAACATGGGCATCAATCTCGCCAAGGAAGCCCCGGTCGAAGCCGATGTCGTCGTGCCCGTGCCGGATGGCGGCACGCCGGCAGCGCTGGGCTACGCACAGGAAAGCGGCATCCCGTTCGAATACGGCATCATCCGCAACCACTATGTCGGCCGTACCTTCATCGAGCCGACCCAGCAGATCCGCGCCTTCGGCGTGAAGCTGAAGCATTCGGCCAACCGTGCGATGATCGAAGGAAAGCGCGTCGTGCTGGTCGACGATTCTGGTCGTGCGCGGCACCACCTCGCTGAAGATCGTGCAGATGATCCGCGACGCCGGCGCCAAGGAAGTACATCTGCGCGTCGCAAGCCCGATGATCTACTATCCGGACTTCTACGGCATCGACACGCCGGACCGGGAAAAGCTACTCGCCAACCAGTATGAAAGCCTGGAAGCGATGTGCAAATATATCGGCGCGGATCTGCTTGAATTCCTGTCGATCAATGGCCTCTACCGCGCCGTCGGCGGCGAGGATCGCAATGACGCGCGCCCGCAGTTCACCGACCATTACTTCACCGGCGACTACCCGACCCGTCTTCTCGACAAGGACGGCGAGGCCGTCGGCCGCAAGGTCTCGCTGCTCGCCAGCAACGGATAAGCCCCTGCGACGGGTTAGCCCGTTTCCAACCGGTGGCAAAAGCTTTAGAAGGCTGCGGAAACGCAGCCTTCTTTTTGGGCGGCCGTAAATACGGGAACGGGAAGAGAGCATGACCATCGATCTTAAAGGCAGGATTGCGCTGGTGACGGGCGCCTCGCGCGGCATCGGTTATTTCACCGCGCTGGAACTCGCCAAGGCCGGCGCGCATGTGATCGCCACCGCCCGTACGGTGGGGGGCTCGAAGAGCTCGATGATGCCATCCAGGCTGCCGGTGGTTCGGCCACGCTGGTGCCGTTCGATCTGTCCGACATGGAAGCGATCGATCGTCTCGGCGCTTCCATCTTCGAGCGCTGGGGCAAACTCGACATTCTTGTCGCCAATGCCGGCATTCTCGGCGTCATCGCGCCGGTCGCCCATGTGGAGGCCAAGATATTCGAACGGGTGATGACGACCAATGTCACGTCAATGTGGCGGCTGATCCGCTCGCTTGAACCGCTGCTCGTCAAGTCCGACGCCGGTCGCGCTCTGCTGCTCTCCTCCGGCGTCGCCACCAATCCGCGCGCCTTCTGGGGCGCCTATGCGATGTCCAAGGCAGCCGTCGAGACGATGGGCCGGATCTGGGCCGAGGAAATGGCCCATACGCCGCTCAAGATCAACATGGTCAATCCGGGCGCCACCCGCACGGCGATGCGCGCCCAGGCCATGCCGGGCGAAGATCCGGAAACCCTGCCGCATCCTTCCGAGGTCGCCCGGAAAATCCTGCCGCTTGCCTGTCCCGAGATGACCGAAAGCGGCCGGCTGTTTGTCGTGCGTGAAAACCGCTTCGTCGATTACCAGGTACCGGCCTAAGTCCTGACCAGATGAGCGCTTTCGGCATGACTTTGACCGCGGCTCCGCTAGTTTGACGACAATCGGTCATCGCGGAGCCTGCCCTTGTCGCCTGAACACCTGATTGCGCAATATGGCGTTCTCGCCGTCTTCCTCGGCGCTGCTTTCGAGGGAGAAACCGCCGTTTTTCTCGGCGGGGTCTTTGCGCATCGGCATTTCATGACATGGTGGGAGGCAGCGGCTGCCGCGACCTTCGGTTCCTTTGCCGCCGACCAGGCATGGTTCTTCGCTGGGCGCTATGCCAACCGGCTCACCTTTGTCCAACGCTTCCTCAAGATGGAGGCCGCCACCAAGGTGAGCCGCCTTCTCGAAGCGCATCCGACCGGCTTCATCCTGTCCTTCCGCTTCATCTACGGCATGCGCACGGTGAGCCCGGTGCTGATCGGGCTGTCGGCCGTTCCTGCCCTGCGTTTCGTCGTGCTGAATTTCATCGCCGCGGTCGTCTGGGGCACTTTGATCATCACGATCGGCTATCTGTTCGGCAATGCCGTGGAGGCGCTTTTCGGACGATCGAGGCTGCACATGCATCTTCTAATCATGCTGGTGCCGATCGCCTTTGCAGTCGTGCTCGCGGCTTTCGCCTCACGTCGATGGATGCATCACAGATTGAAGACAGTCGAAGCGCCTCAAGGGCAGAAGCATCCGCGGTAAAAAGGAGCGAGGAAAGCTCAGACTTCCGCCAGCCTTGCATGGGTATCGACCACGCGTTCGAGCAACAGGTCTTCGTCGCGAACACCCAACTGATAGAAACGAATGGCCATGGCTGCCAATCGCATGGCGGCAGGGTCATGCTGGGAGCGGCCCGTCAGCCCGCGGGCGATCTGATAGATATGCGCCAGCTTCCTGAGCTCGTGCGGCTCAAGCGGGGTACCAACGAAAGTGGGTCTTGGGTTCATGCCAGCCTCGGACCATTCATCAGATAAAACTAATATGTCGAATCACTAAAAGTCCGCCAAGCGCCTGCGAGAAGATTGCTTAACCAAAAGTTAAACCGGGAGTTTAACCCACAAGGAATTGCGCCTGCCCATCGGCCATCCGCCCTTGACCAAATCGGCGGGTCGCGCCATAAACCTTGCCATGAACACGGCGATTTCCATTTGTGGGAAGATTATCCGCTAGCGCTTGGCGCTGGTCCGGCCGTTTTCGTCTCTCGAAAAGCCTTGAAGACAAACGCTCCGGTCCGGTACCGGTCGATGCATGCCGTTTGCAGGTTGGGAGAATTTTTCTATGAGCGTCACGCTCAAGCTACACAATACCTTGAACCGCGAGAAGACGGCCTTCCGGCCGATCGATGCCGAAAACGTGCGCATGTATGTCTGCGGCCCGACGGTCTATGATTTCGCCCATATCGGCAATGCCCGCCCGGTCATCGTGTTCGACGTGCTGTTCCGCCTGCTGCGTCTTGTCTATGGCGAGGCGAAGGTGACCTATGCGCGCAATATCACGGACGTCGACGACAAGATCAACGCCCGGGCGCTGCGCGATTTCCCGCACCTGCCGCTGAACGACGCGATCCATGCGGTGACGGAAAAGACGGCGAAGCAGTTCCACGAGGATGTGGCGGCGCTCGGTTGCCTGGAGCCGACCGTCGAGCCCCGCGCCACCGACAATATCGCCCAGATGATCGACATCATCGAAAAGCTGATCGCCCGCGGCCACGCCTATGTGGCGGAAGGCGAAGTGCTGTTCGACACGAAGTCGATGACCGATTACGGCCAGCTTTCCAAGCGCCCGCTCGACGAGCAGCAGGCCGGCGCGCGCGTCGCAGTCGATGCCCACAAGAAGAACCCGGGCGACTTCGTGCTGTGGAAGCTCTCCTCTCACAACGAACCCGGCTGGGACAGCCCTGGGGCCGCGGCCGTCCGGGCTGGCATATCGAATGCTCGGCCATGAGCCAGCGTTATCTCGGCGAGGTGTTCGACATCCATGGCGGCGGGCTGGACCTGATCTTCCCGCACCACGAGAACGAGATCGCTCAGTCGCGCTGCGCCCATGGCACGCAGGTGATGGCGAACATCTGGATGCATAACGGCTTCGTGCAGGTCGAAGGCCGCAAGATGTCGAAGTCTGAAGGCAATTTCATCACCATCAACCAGCTGCTCGCGACCGACACGTTCGGTGGCCGCCAGTGGCCGGGCGAAGTGCTGCGCCTCGCCATGCTGATGACCCATTATCGCGAGCCGATCGATTTTTCGATCAAGCGGCTGGAAGAAGCCGAGCGCCTGATCGCCAAATGGCCGGCGGTCGATCCGTCCGAAATCCCGGCGGATACGGCCCCTGCCCGATCGTTCTCGATGCGCTGGCCGACGACTTGAATTCGGTCGCCGCCGTGCAGCGCATCCACGCGCTGGCGCAGGAAGCCAATGCCGACAGGACGTTGCTGCCGATGTTCGCGGCAAGCGCTGCCCTTCTCGGCATTCTCCCGAAGAAGACCGAGATCGATGAAGCGCTTGCCAATGCCGTCGACGCCCTGGTCGCGATGCGGCTCGAAATGCTGAAGGCGAAGAATTTCGCAGAAGCCGACAAGATCCGCGACGAACTTTCCGCCAAGGGCATCCAGCTAAAGGACGGCAAGGATGCAGCGAGCGGCGAACGGGTGACGACCTGGGAGGTCAAGCGGTAGGATGTTTTGGGCAGCGGCAAGAGTTACCCCCTCTGCCCTGCCGGGCATCTCCCCCACAAGGGGGAGATCAGCAAGACGCGGCCTCCCCGCCCAAAAAGAACGGTTGCTTTTTGGGGACTAGCCAAGCGTATGAGAACGGCAAACTCAGCCTTGGATTGAGATTGCGGCTTAGCTACTATCCGATCTCCCTCCTTGTGGGGGAGATGCCCGGCAGGGCAGAGGGGGTATCCGGCGCTCAGCGTTGATGACAAAGGAGCATGACTTGCCGCATGCCCCGATTTCACCAAAGCTTCGCACCAACGCCAAGCACATGCGCAAAGCCATGACCGAAGCAGAACTGAAACTCTGGAACTCCATCCGTGCTCATCGGCTCATGGGGCTTGGCTTTCGTCGCCAATTGCCCATCGGCGGCTATATTGTCGACTTCGCATGCTCCACTCACCGACTGATTGTAGAAGTCGATGGCTCGCAGCATGGCAACGACCGTGACCTTCGTTACGACGCCCTCAGAACACAACGACTGGAACAGGATGGCTGGACCGTTCTGCGCTTCTGGAATGACGATGTCGTCAAGGATATCGATAGTGTCTGCCTACATATCCTGACGGTGGCCGGAGAGGTTCGACCATGACAGCTTTCCACAACGGCGGGTGCCAGTGCGGCGCCGTGCGTTATCGGGCGGAAGGCGCGCTCGGGTTTCCGCATGTCTGCCATTGCCGCATGTGCCAGAAGGCGGCGGGCGGCTATTTCATGCCGTTCGGCGGCGTCATGCGCGAGAACTTTTCGCTCACCCGCGGCGAGCCGGCATGGTTTCAGTCGTCGGAAACGGTGCGACGCGGCTTCTGCGTCGAGTGCGGCACGCCACTCTTCTATGATGGCGGAGCGGATCACATCAGCATCACGCTAGGATCGCTCGATGAGCCCGAAAGCGTGAAGCCTGAGGTCCAGACGAACCTTGGGCGCAAGATGCCGTGGTTCGGCGAGCTGGATGTCCTGCAACACGACGGCAGCTTCGACATGAAGCCCGAGGATGAGGCCGCGATCGCGAAGAGCAGTCGCCAGCATCCGGATCACGACACCGAAACCTGGCCTCCACTTCCGTCCAAGGCACGGCCGGAGGAGCGGACATGACCCATCATCTCCATACCGGCGGCTGCCAATGCGGCGCGATCCGCTTTCGCATAGAGGGCAAGCCTGGACAGTCGTCGATCTGCCATTGTCGCATGTGCCAGAAGGCATTCGGCGCCTATTACGCGCCGCTCGTCTCGACCCGTGGCGCCACCTTCACCTGGACGCGGGGCGCGCCAAAATATTTCTCTTCGTCCAATCACGTGCGCCGCGGCTTCTGCGACAACTGTGGCACGCCGCTGACCTACGAGGCGGCGGACGGCTTGGCGATCTCGGCGGGAGCGTTGGACGATCCGTCGAGCCTGCCGCCGTCGATGCAATACGGCGTCGAGGCGAAGGTGCCGTTCGTCGATCACCTCGGCGCGCTGCCTGCGCATCACACCATGGATGATATCGCGGAAGCCCCTTCCTCGCCGATATCGTCTCGAACCAGCATCCCGACCACGACACGGAGACGTGGCAACCTGTTGCCGCCACCGGCGGCGTCACCAAGGAGGACAGCGCATGACGGAATCTGCAAGATCAGCACAAGAGAGATCCGGCGGCTGCCAGTGCGGCGCCGTGCGTTTCCGGATCCGCGGTGAACTCGGCCGTGCCTCGATCTGCCATTGCCGCATGTGCCAGAAAGCCTTCGGCGGCTTTTTCGGCCCGCTTGTCTCGACGTCGGAAAATGGGGTCGAGTGGACCCGCGGCGAGCCGAGATACTTCCAGTCCTCCGTCAATATCGATCGCGGGTTCTGCGAGAACTGCGGCACGCCGCTCACCTATCGCCACCCGCAGGGTCTGGAGATCGCCATCGGCGCCTTCGACGAGCGGGATGATCTGGCACCCCAGGTCCAGGTCAATCACGATTTCAGGCTGCCCTGGGTGGAGAAAATCTTCGACGCGCCAGTGCATCGGGATACCGATTATTACCAGCGCCAGGAACAGATCATCTCCTTCCAGCACCCCGACCACGATACCGAAAACTGGCCTGCAAAGGGCTTCACCTATGATGCCTACCGAAGTTCTGCGCACGCTCTATCCCGCCACGACGGCCTACGAGACGGGCACGCTCGATGTCGGCGACGGCCATGTGATCAACTGGGAGCGCCATGGCACAAAAGGCGCCAAGCCCGTCGTCTTCCTGCATGGCGGCCCGGGTGGCGGCATCACGCCGATCCAGTCTCGCCTGTTCGATCCGCACCTCTACGACATTCTTCTCTTCGATCAGCGCGGTTGCGGGAAATCGACACCCTATGCCGGCCTCGACAACAACACGACCTGGGATCTGGTCGCCGACATCGAGCGACTGCGCGAGATGGTGGGCGTCGAGAAATGGCAGGTCTTCGGCGGTTCCTGGGGCTCGACGCTGGCGCTTGCCTATGCCGAGACCCATCCCGAGCGCGTGACGGAGCTTCTGCTGCGCGGCGTCTATACCTTCACCAAGGCCGAACTCAGCTGGTACTATCAGTTCGGCGTCTCGGAAATGTTCCCTGATGCGTGGGAGGCCTTCGTCGCGCCCGTCCCGGAAAACGAGCGCCACGAGATGATGCTCGCCTATCACCGCCGGCTGACGGGTTCGGACAAGGCCGAGCAGATCCGCTGCGCCAAGGCATGGAGCACCTGGGAGGGCTCGACCATCACCCTTCTGCCCGATCCGGCAATGACGGCCGGTTTCGGCGAAGATCATTTTGCCCTCGCCTTCGCCCGCATCGAGAACCACTATTTCGTCAATGCCGGCTGGCTGGAAGAAGGCCAGCTTCTGCGCGATGCGACGAAGCTCAAAGGCATTCCCGGCGTCATCGTGCATGGACGCTACGACATGCCCTGCCCGCTGAAATATGCCTGGCAGCTGTCGAAGGTTTGGACCGATGCAGACTTCCACATCATCGAGGGCGCGGGGCATTCGGTGTCCGAGCCTGGCATCACCGACCAGCTCATTCGCGCGACGGACAGGTTCGCGGGAAAGAGTTAGCCTAACCCGAAAGAACGGGGAGGAGGAATAGATGAGTGAGCGTTTGAGCGGCGGCTGCCAATGCGGCGCCGTCCGTTATTCCGTTCAAGGCGAGATTGCCGAACGCGCCATCTGCCACTGTCGCATGTGCCAGAAGGCCGTGGGCTCGATCGTCTGGCCGTTCCTCACGGTCAAGGTGAAGGATGTCACGTGGACGCGCGGAACTCCTGCTCTCTACCGGAGTTCGGCCGCCGGTGAGCGCGGCTTCTGTGGCACCTGCGGCACACCGCTCAGCTTCCAGACTGTCGGCGGCACCGAAATAGACCTGTCGATCGGAAGCCTCGACGATCCGTCCGCCATCAAGCCCGACCATCAGTATTTTACCGGCACCCGCATGCCTTGGTTCGATGAGCTCGCCGGCCTGCCGGAGAAACCAAGTTCTGCCTCACCCGAAGATATCGAACGGCGACGCCCCTACCAGCATCCCGACCACGACACCACAGAATGGCCAAGACCATGACCTCCGCCCCGACCACCAGAGACCGCATCCACCTCTTCGACACCACGCTTCGCGACGGGCAGCAGACACCCGGCGTCGATTTTTCCGTCGAGGACAAGATCGCGATTTCGGCGATGCTCGATGAGTTCGGCTTCGACTATGTCGAGGGTGGATATCCCGGCGCCAACCCGACCGACACCGCCTTCTTCAGCCAGAAGCGGACGACACGCGCGAAATTCGTCGCCTTCGGCATGACCAAGCGGGCCGGCATTTCCGCCTCCAACGATCCGGGGCTCGCCACGCTGCTGCAGGCAAAGAGCGACGCGATCTGTTTCGTCGCAAAGAGCTGGGATTACCATGTCGCCGTCGCGCTTGGCTGCACCAACGAGGAAAACCTCGAATCCATCCGCGACAGCGTCGAAGCCGCAAAGTCCGCGGCCAAGGAGCCGCTGGTCGATTGCGAGCATTTCTTCGACGGCTACAAGGCCAATCCGGCCTACGCGCTTGCCTGCGCCCGCACGGCCTATGACGCCGGTGCCCGCTGGGTCGTACTCTGCGACACCAATGGCGGCACGCAGCCGAACGAGATCCGCGAGATCGTGGCTGCGGTCATCGCATCGGGCATCCCGGGCAGCGCACTCGGCATCCACGCCCATGACGATACCGGTCAGGCGGTTGCCAATTCGCTGGCCGCCATCGAGGCCGGCTGCCGGCAGGTACAGGGCACGCTGAACGGCATCGGCGAACGCTGCGGCAATGCCAACCTGATCACGCTGATCGCCACGCTCTGTCTCAAGGAGGCCTATGCCTCCCGCTTCGAGACCGCGATCGACCCGGAGCGGCTTACCGGGCTGACGCGCCTGTCTCATTCCTTCGACGAACTGCTCAACCGTTCGCCCAACCATCAGGCGCCCTATGTCGGCGCCTCCGCCTTCGCCACCAAGGCCGGCATCCATGCCTCGGCGCTGCTGAAAGACCCGCGCACCTACGAGCATGTGCCGCCTGAAAGCGTCGGCAATTTTCGCAAGGTCATGGTCTCGGATCAGGGCGGCAAGTCGAACTTTATCAATGCCCTGAAGCGCCGCGGCATAGAGGTCGCCAAGGACGATCCGAAGCTCGACCAGCTGATCTCGATCGTCAAGGAACGCGAGGCCTCGGGTTATGCCTATGAGGGCGCCGATGCGAGCTTCGAGCTGCTGGCCCGCCGCACGCTCGGCGTCATTCCGGACTTCTTCGACGTCGACGGTTTCCGTGTGATGGTCGAGCGTCGCTTCGACAGTTTCGGCCGGGTAAAGACGGTATCGGAAGCCGTGGTACGGATCGTCATCGATGGCGTGCAGCATATGTCGGTGGCCGAGGGCGACGGCCCGGTCAACGCGCTCGACCTCGCGCTGCGCAAGGATTTCGGCAAATACCAGAACGAGATCGACGACCTCGTGCTCGCCGACTTCAAGGTGCGCATCCTCAATGGCGGTACCGAGGCGATTACCCGCGTCCTGATCGAATCCACCGATTCGAGCGGCGTTCGCTGGTGGACGGTCGGCGTGTCGGAAAACATCATCGACGCCTCGTTTCAGGCGCTGATGGATTCGGTCATTTACAAGCTGATGAAGAACCGCCAGCTGGCGGGAAAGATCGCGGCGGAATAGCCTCCGCCGCGATACCATTTATCGACGGGATCGCCCGCCCCTCAGCCTTTGACCGACCGGTCGAGAAAATCCTGCATCAGCGGCGCAATCACGTCGAGCTTGTCCTCGAGAGCGAAATGACCGGTGTCGAGGATATGCAACTCGGCGTGGGGAAGATCCCTCATGTAGGGATGAGCCCCCTCTTCCGGGAAAATGTAGTCGTTCTTGCCCCAGACGATCAGGGTCGGCGGCTTGCGCTCGCGGAAGAAGGCCTGGAATTCGGGGTAGAGCGGCACGTTCGTGCCGTAGTCATGAAACAGGTCGAGCTGGATATCGCTGTTGCCTGGCCGGTCGAGCAGCGCCTGGTCCTGCAGCCAGTTGTCGGGGCTGATGCGCGACAGGTCCTTGACGCCGTCGGTATACTGGAACTTGGTGATATCGAGCGTGACGAGCTTGCCCAGTGCCTTGCGATCCTCATCCGAACCACTCTTCCAATAGGCCTTGATCGGATCCCAGAATTCCCGCAGGCCCTCCTCGTAGGCATTGCCGTTCTGCACGATCATCGCGGTGATCCGTTCCGGATGCTTGAGCGCCAGCCGGTAGCCCACAGGCGCACCGTAATCCATCACATAGATCGCATAGCGGTTCGCGCCGAGCTTCGTCACAAGCTTGTCGACCAGGTCGGCATAGTGGTCGAACGTATATTTGAACGTCTTGTGGTCCGGCGCATCGCTATAGCCGAAGCCCGGATAATCCGGCGCGATCACGCGGTAGCGATAGGCAAGAAGCGGGATGAGGTTGCGGAACATGTGGGACGAGGTCGGGAAGCCATGCAGCAGCAGCACGACCGGGCCGTCCACCGGCCCTGCCTCACGGTAGAACATGTTAACGCCGTCGATCGTGGCATTGCGATAATGCACGGTAACCGGTGCGGGGCGGACGCTAGCAATCTGATCCATTTCAGTTCTCCAAGTGGTTGACATTAAACCCAAAACTTTTGACGCTGAGGCGTATCTCCGGCCAGTGGCGCGAGCCCCTAGACAGGAAGACGAATGGACCGCCTCGAAGCCATGTCGATGCTGATCGAAGTTGCCGACACAGGCAGCTTTTCCGCTGCCGCACGCAGCCTCGACGTGCCGGTCACCACCCTGACCCGGAAGATCTCGGATCTAGAAGCGGCACTCGGCGCGAAACTCCTTCTGCGCAGCACCCGCCGGCTGGACCTGACCGATGCCGGGATCACCTATCTCACGGCCGCCCGGCGGATCGTCGAACAGGTGAACGAGGCTGAGCGGGAAGCCGCCGGCGAGTTTACCGCGCCGAAGGGACGGCTGGTCATCACCGCCCCGGTCCAGTTCGGCCAGCTTCACGTCCTGCCCGTCGTCGCCGACTTTCTGTCGCTGTTTCCCGAGATCGACGTCAGCCTCCTCCTCATCGACCGCAACGTCCAGCTCGTCGAAGACCATGTCGACATGGCCGTGCGGATCGGCCGGCTGCCGGACAGCTCGATGATCTCCACTGCGATCGGCACGATGCGGATGGTCACCTGCGCCAGCCCGCGGCTCCTGGGGGCGCACAGCATGCCCGCATCGCCGAAGGACCTCTTGCCGTTTCCTGCCGTCGCGGTGGACGGGCCGATGCCGCAATCGGGCTGGCAGTTCCGCGACCAACACACCAAGTCAAACCTTTCCGTTCCCGTCACCCCTCGCCTGACGGTCACCACCGTCGACGCCGCAGTTCGTGCCGGTATTCTTGGCGCCGGCGTCATCCGCCTGTTCCACTATCAGGTGGCCGAGGCCGTGGAGGCCGGCACTTTGAAGATCATCCTTCAGGACTACGAGCCGGAGCCTGTGCCGGTCAGCCTCGTTCACGCTTCGCGCGGCCAGATGCCGCTCAAGATGCGCAGCTTCCTGGATTTCGCCGCACCTCGCCTGCGCGCCGTGCTTGCGGAACTCCAGGCGCTCAAAGCTTAGCCTCATCCGGATTGGCCTTGCGGACGTCCAGCCGGGCGCGAAGCTCGGAATTTTCCCTTTCCAGTTCGGCAAGCCGCTCCTGCATCGGGCGAACTGCTGCCGCGACCTCCTTCTCCGTAAAGCGCGGCGTGATGTGCTGCGGGCAGTTCCAGTCGAAGGCTTCCAGCCGCAGCCTGAAAATCCGCTCCGGCTTGCCGCGATAGTCCGGTTCGTGGACGAGAGCCGCAAGCGCCGGATCAGCGTCGAGCGCGACCTTCTCGACATGGGCATAAATCTTCAGCCGGGCGCGGCGCGGATAATCCATCAGGAACAGGCAGGCGCGATCGTTGGCGGCCAGATTGCCGGTGCTGATATACTGGCGATTGCCGCGATAGTCGGCGAAGGCGAGCGTCCTGTCGTCGACCAGCTTGAGGAAACCGGCGGGCCCGCCGCGATGCTGCATGTAGGGCCAGCCGGTCTCTGAGACGGTCGCCATATAGAAACTGTCGCGCTCGGCGATGAAGGCTGCCTCGCTTTCGGTGAACCGGTCCATCTCCCGGTGGCCCCCAAAATTATCCCAGAACTGATCCGCGCCCATCTCGGCCTGTGCAGCCCTGACACTCGGTGTCGAGGCGATATCCAGAAATCCGTAGGTCATGATCTCCCTCCGTCGAGCGGGCCCGCATTACTATCTGCAAGTCCGCCGGTGTGTTGGAGAGAATATGCTTCCTTTCCGCGATAGTTATAATCGGGAAATTTTGGAGATCATCTCTCCGAAAATCGGTTAGATGATCTAGGTAAGGCTACTCACCATTGCCGCTTTGCCCTTGGCATTTGAGCAAGTCCTTCCATATCTCCTTAAAGGATTGGATTGCCGGATAGCCGTATGTGACTGATCAGCCTCTGCAACATCCCTCCCCTGCGATGACCGGTGCCCGCGTTGCCCGGCCCGCCATCGATGAAGAGATCAGCCGGAGCTATTTCGACGCACCCGTCTGCCGCAATTGCGGCAACTCCCTCCATGGGAAATATTGCGAGGCCTGCGGCCAGAAGAAGATCGACCGGCTGGGTACATCGCATCTGCGCGACGAGGCGTGGGAGAAGATCCGCGTATTCGAAGCGGATATGGTCAAGTCGGCGCTCAAGGTCGCGCTGAAACCGGGAACCGTGGCGCGGGAATATGTCTATGGCCAGCGCAAGAGCCACACCCATCCCCTGAAACTGCTGCTGACGGCGATCGTCGTGCTGCTTATCGTCATCGCGCAGACGGACTATCTCGGCACCGAGGACGAGACGCTGAGCAAGGCAATCGAACTGGTGAAGACCTATTCGAAATGGTCCTTCTCGCTCGGCCTCGTCGCGGTGCTCATCGCGTCGAATATCGTCTTCCGCTTCCGCCAGCCGTTCAACTTTTCAGAACATCTCGTGCTTGCGGCCTATACGCATTTCGTCATTCTCGTCGCCAGCATCCTCAACATGACGCCGTTGCTCTTCGGTGCCACGGCGGCCGAGGTCGCGGCACATCGGGGCTATTCCGGGCTCTATATGGGCTGGGTCGAGGCGGGCATCGTGTTTGTCGCCTTCGGCCAGTTTTTCGCCATCGACTGGCGGCAACAATGGTGGTGGCCGCTGATCGGCGCCGCCGTCTTCTACCTGGCCAAGCAAAGCCTGTTCTATCTCTACGCCCGCGCCGTCATCCGCATCGTCATGGCGCAACTGTCCTGAGGAGGGCAGAAAACCAAAGGGAGGTCGCATGAAAATCCTGTCTCTTACCGCCGGCGTCGCCGCGGTAGCACTGTTCGCGGTCCATGCTCAGGCGGCCGGTTCAAGTGGCCCGTCCGGCGGTTCCCTATGGCCGACGGCGCAGGACAAGGCGATCTGCGACCCGATCTTCTCCAGGCTACAGCAATCGGATCGCGGCATGCTGATGGCACAGGCCGAACTGCCTAAACCGGCAGCCGAGGAGAGGTCAGCAAAGACAAGCCGAGCGAGGAGGAATTGACCAAGGAGCTCTCCGCGATGCTGCAGGCCTGCTCCTACGACGGCAAGGCGCTGAAGGTGGATGCCAAGGCGATGACCGGCTCGACGGAGGCGGAAGGTACTGCCGCCGTCGGCAAGATCATGCGCTTTACCGGCCTGCCGCAGAATTTCACCGTCATGGAAAGCGACGTGCCGAATGCGGCGGCGATCATCGTCATGGGCGATGACGGCATCCCCAAGCGGGTGATTGCCTATAACCGGCAGTTCATGAGCGATGTCGCCAAGGCGACCGGCACCAGCGACTGGCCGGGCACCTCGATCCTCGCCCACGAGATCGGCCATCACCTGTCGGGCCACACCCTGATGCCGGGCGGCAGCCAGCCGCCGATCGAGCTCGAGGCGGACAAGTTTTCCGGCTTCGTGCTGTTCAAGATGGGCGCCACTCTGCCCGATGCGGAAAAGGCGATCGCGACTCTTATCCCGGAAGCCGACGGCCCGACCCATCCGGGACGGCAGAAACGGCTGAAGGCGGTGCAGGCGGGCTGGCTGCAATCCTGCGAGCAGCAGCAGGCCGACTGCGGTGACGACACGGTAGTGGCCGCTGCCGAGCCGCGAGCACCAATCGCCTCGCAATCGGCCGCGCCTCAACCGGCGGCTCCGACCATGGCCAGGGCGCCCTCACCCGCGCCTCAAGCCGCGGCGCCGGAAACGGCGGCGGCACAGATGCCCAAAATTCCCGGTCCGCTGGATATCGAAATGCCGAGCCCCAATGGTGGAAAGGTTATCGGCCCCGCCGTGATCGACCAGATCCCGAAGCTCGCCGCCGATGCAGTGCCATCGAAATTCGACCGGTTCGTCTATGACGATGTCGGTGTCTTCGACCCCGCCGTCAGAGAGAAACTGGAGACGATTGCCTACCAGTTCGCCGCCGCCGCCAATGTCGAGGTGGTCACGGTCGTCACCAAGGATCTGCAGGGCCGTGATCCGGATCAGTATGCGCTCGACTTCATGCACCAGATGCGCGTCGGCAAGATGGATGTCGGCAATGGCGCGGTTCTGGTCGTCGCGTCGAACGATAAGAAGGTCGGCGCGGCACTCGGCCCGGGCCTGCGTGTCCTGTTCGAGAACGACGATTCACCGAAGCGCCGCCTCAATGACTTCCTCAAGATCGTCGATGGCGGTGGCGAGCCGCAGCGGGTCAGCTCGACGATATCGGGCGCGGCCTACCGGATCATGAACCAGGCCAAGACCCAGCAATGGCAAATCCGCTATCCGACCTTCGCAGCCTATGACGCGGCCGACCGGAAGATCATGGAGGAACGCAGCAAGGCGACAACGCCCTATGATCCAGCCAAGGACCCGGTCTCGAACGCGCTTCTACGGTTGCAGGCGACGGTGATCAGCAAGAGCCCGGACATGAACGACAGCAGCTTGATGGTCAACGAGCCGCGCTCGCGTTATGTCGGCCCGGCCATGCAGGTGCGCACGGATGATGGCCGCGACATCGTACTCTACGTCAATCATGCGGTCCCTCAGCTGATGCCTCTGCCGCTGGAGGAAGGAAAGCGCTATTCCTTCATCGCCCGCGACACGATCCTGAGATCGGGTGCACCACAGCTGGACCTGCTCAGCTACGATAGGCTGGACTGAAGCTCGCGTCAGACCTCGTCGAAGGACAGCCCCCAGTCTTCCTCGCCGTACCATTCGTTGCCCGTCGGCGGCGTCTGCCAGCGAAAGCTCCGCACCCTGCGCAGGCCCCGGCCGCGAAAGGCTGTCTCCAGGGCTGCATGGCGGCCGGGCGGAGTTGCCTCCTGCCCCTCACCCCAGATGAAGCCGACGGGTTGCAGGAAGCGGGCGCCGAAGCCGCGCGCCTGGCGGTCGATCATCAGGAAAGCGGCATAGCGGGAAAAACCGCCGCGGCGACCGTCGACGACGGCGGGCGTGCCCAGCGGAAACAGCAGACGGCCGGAAACCGCCAGATTGTCGACCCAGCGGGCTGGCGGGTGGTCGAGGGCGAAATTGGCATAGACAACGTCGGCATCCTGCTTCGGCCAATCGGCTGCATCGCCCTGGATCACCTCGACATTGGGATATCCCGAGAGATTGGCCTTCGCCGTCTCGGCGAGCCCCGCATCGTATTCGATGGCGATCACGCGGCCCGAAGGGCCAACGAGTTCAGCCATGATCGCCGTATAATAGCCCGTGCCCGCCCCCAGATGCAGCGCCGTCTCGCCCTCACGGATGCCGAGCGCGTGGAAGGATGCCGCATGCAGCGATGGCATGCCGTTATTGATGCCGCGGGCAGTATCTAGGCCGACCAGGACATCTTGATAGAGAACGACGGGATCGGTCGACGACACCGCCTGATAGCGCGTGCCGTCGCTGAAGGACCAGGGCGGCGGGCCGACGAATTTTTCCCGCGGCACCCGCGCAAAGGCGGCCATCAGGCGTGAATTGCTCTCCGCGCCGATCCTAGCCAGAAGCTGCAGGGCATAGACCTGGCGATGCGCAGGCTGATCGTCGATATCCATGGCAGCCCCCAAGAGATGTTCCCGGCATGATGGCAGGATGGATGAGGCCGTTCAATGCAAGGTTCACGTAAATGAATTGGCGGCCGGGCGGCTAATCCTGTATTGCGGCAGCAAAATCACAACAGACTGCCGGAAACACTTCAGGATCCCAGCCATGGCCACCGACACCACCCAGCCTGCCGCCGCCCCTCCGGCGGCCCAGAACGAGGACACGCCGCGCGGCTTCGCATTCGGTCTCACGGCCTATTTCCTCTGGGGGTTCCTGCCCTTCTATCTGAAGGCCGTGGCGCATCTTCCGGCGATGGAAGTACTTGCCCATCGCGCCATCTGGTCGGTTCCGGTGGCCGGCCTCGTGCTGATCCTGCTCCGCCGCACGCAGGATGTGCTTGTGGCATTGAAGAACCCACGCATGCTTGGCATGGCCTGCGTCACCGCGGCCTTTATCACCGCCAATTGGGGCATCTATGTCTGGGCGGTCGCCTCCGGACACGCGCTCGATGCAGCCCTCGGCTACTTCATCAACCCGCTGTTCAGCATCTTCCTCGCGGCCGTCATCCTGAAGGAGCGGCTCGCCCCTCTGCAGATCGCGGCGATCGGTCTTGCGGTCGTCGGCGTGGCGATCCTCACCTGGGGTGCGGGCGGTCTGCCCTGGGTCTCGCTGGCGCTGACCTTCACCTGGGGCTGCTACGCACTGTTCCGCAAAACGCTGCCGATCGGACCGAACCAAGGCTTCTTCCTCGAAGTGCTCCTGATCAGCATTCCGATGCTGCCCTATGTCATCTATCTGCAGGTAAGCGGGCAGAGCCATTTCTTCGTTGGCAACGGCTTCGATACCACGATGCTGGCGCTCGCCGGCATCGTCACCGCGGGGCCGCTGATGATCTATGCAAACGGCGCCAAGCTCCTGAAACTCTCCACCATCGGCATCATGCAGTATATCGCGCCGACGATGATCTTCCTGATCGCAGTCTTTGCCTTCCACGAGCCTCTGAGCATGATCAAGCTCGGCAGTTTCGTGCTGATCTGGGCGGCACTCGCGCTCTATACCGTCGCGATGCTAAGGCAGCTGCGCGGGAAATAAGGAGAACCACCTTTGCAGATGAGCGACATTCCCTTCGGCACGACCGACTGGTCGGACATCGAGCCGACGGAACACAAGGGCGAGACCGGCCACTCCACCTGGCGGACCCGCCATTTCGGTGGCATCCGGGTGCGCGTCGTCGACCACTCCCCGGGCTATCTCGCCGATCACTGGTGCGAAAAGGGCCATATCCTCTTCTGCCTCGAAGGCGAGCTGCATACCGAGCTTGCCGACGGCCGCGTCTTCACCCTGAAGCCCGGCATGAGCTATCAGGTGGCCGACAAGGCCGAGCCGCACCGCTCCTATACCGAAGTCGGCGCGAAGCTTTTCATCGTCGACTGAGCATCCTCGGCGTCATCCTCGGCTTGTCCCGAGGATGACGACAGAGATCTCTCTACGGCTCTTCACTCGTCCAGAGGCGACATTCAATCATCCCCTCAAAGCTTTGAAATAACCGCCTCTTCGCCATCGGAAGAGGCTTTCGCCTCGTCGCGTTCCAGGATCGCCGGTACGATGTCGTCGACCTCGGAAATGACGAGCGGCTGGACCAGATGGGCGCGGTGGATGAAGCCCTGCTCGCGCATGTGGGTGACCAGCGAGAGCATCGGATCCCAGAAACCTTCGATATTGGCGAAGACCATCGGCTTCTCGTGACGGCCGAGCTGGCCCCAGGTCATGATCTCGACGATCTCCTCCAGCGTGCCGATGCCGCCCGGAAGTGTCACGAAGGCATCCGAGCGTTCGAACATCTTGTGCTTGCGTTCGTGCATGTCCTTTGTGACAATCAGTTCGTTGAGCTGGCCGAGCGAATGGCGCGTCGCCTCCATGTCGACGAGGAATTCCGGGATGATGCCGGTCACCTCGCCGCCGTTTGCCAGGACGCCGGCGGCGACCGCACCCATAATGCCCTTGGTGCCGCCGCCATAGACGAGCCTGATTCCGTGCGCCGCTATGGATTTGCCGAGAGCGCGGCCGGCCGCGATGAAGGCGGGATCTCGTCCGGGCTGGGAGCCGCAGTACACGCAGATGGATCGTATTGGCACAGTTTTCTCCATTGGGCATTTCAACGCGCGCGACGCAGGCGCCGCCAAACGCGAAATTGACGGGAAAAGCCCGCAAGAGCAAGGCTTTATGACGCGAAAAGCTTGTTAAGACTTGAGGAACAGGCTAATCGGGAAAGTAGCGGAAGATCCGCCTGAAGAGGCATTCGATGATGAAGAACCGTGCCGGCTGGCTCGCCCTGATTGTACTTGCCATTGCATCCCTGCTGATGATCTTCGTCGTCATGCCCAGGATCAACAATGACGGCAAGCCGATCGGTGAGGCGATCAATGCCGCCGGGGATGCCGTTAAGGATGCAGTAACCGAAGGCAAGGCACCGGACGCAGCCGAAAAACCGGCGGAGACCGCCAAGGCAGATCCGCAGGCCAGTGCACCAGCCGCGACGCCGGCCTCTCCCGCACCAGGCTCTTCGGCACCGACTTCCCCGGCATCGGCAAGCCCGGCGGCACCTGACGCTTCCGGCAATGGCGCTCCCGCCGCCAGCACGCCTTCCGACACAGCCACTGCCGCGGATGTCCCGACCTTCGATGTGCTGCGCGTCGAGCCGGACGGCTCGGCCGTCATCGCCGGACATGCTGCACCTAACTCTACCCTCGAAATTACCAACGGCGCATCCGTCGTTGCCAAGCTCGATGTCGGCCCGAGCGGCGATTTCGCTGCCGTGCTCGACAACCCGCTGCCGCCCGGAGACCATCAGCTTGTCCTCAAGGCTACTGCCAAGGATGGCAAGGTGACGACGTCGGAGGAAATCGCCACAGTTTCCGTCCCCGCTGACAAGAGCGGAAAGCTGCTCGCCATGGTCACCAAGCCCGGCAAGGCGAGCCGCCTGATCGCGGTTCCGCAGGAGCCCGGCCAGGCTGCCTCCACGGCACAGCCCACCACCACGCCGTCGACCGACGCCGCTTCCGCAGCTCCGGCTGGCGCCGAGACCTCTGCTCCCGCTGCCAACCCTGCCGCCACTGCCCCGGCGACCGCCGGCTCTCAGGATATTGCGTCAGCTGCGGCCGTACCCGCCCGCCCGACCACTGCCAGCGAAGTCCAGATCTCCGCCGTCGAAATCGAGGGCTCGAAGATCTTCATCGCCGGCGTGGCGAAATCCGGCATCCGGGTCCGCGGATCGGCGGACGGCTCGGTCGTCGGTCAGAGCCAGGCCGGAAATGACGGCCATTTCGTCATCGAAGGCAGCGCCAACCTCACGGTCGGCGATCACCGCATCGCAGTCGAAGCGCTCGGCTCCGCCGGACAGGTTCTGGTTCGCGTAGAAGTTCCGTTCAACCGCCCGGCAGGCGAACAGGTCGCCGCCGTCGCATCGCCCTCGCCGGCGAGCCCGGCCACCTCGACCGATGGCGGTGCGTTCGACAACCTGCGCAACGAACTCGCCAAGGCATTCTCGCTGCTCAAGGCCCTCTATGCCGAAGGCAAGGAACCGAGCCTGGAATCGATGGCTGCCGCCCGTTCGGCGACCGGCATCGCGCTGCAGTCCCTCTCCGAATATCGTCTTCCGGCCGGCGCGCCGGTCAGCGCAACCGATGTCGTTGGTGCGGCCGCCCGCAGCGCCGGCGCTGCGCGCCAAGCACTTGATGCACTGCCGCGCGATGTCGCAGCCGTCGGCGAAGCCCTCAACGACCTGACCCGGATGATCAGCGAAGCCATCGGACCGGCGCTTGCACGTCAGTTGAACGGCGAGCAGCCACTTGCCGACGCCTCCACCGGTGGCGCCCGGATGATCGAACAAGCTCCACTGACGCAGAGCGAGCGCAGCTCCGTGATCATCCGTCGTGGCGACACGCTGTGGCAAATCGCGCGCCGTGCCTATGGCCAGGGCGTGCGCTACACGACGATCTACCTCGCCAACGAGGCGCAGATCACCAATCCGGACATCATCCAGCCCGGCCAAATCTTCGGCGTTCCGAGCGACTACCGCCCGGATTCCGAGGAGCTGCACCGCGAACGGTTGATGCACCGCAAGGGCTGATCCGACAGGTGGATATCTGGCGCCACTCGGCGTCAGGGACGGGGACGATTCTAGGCTTTCGCGAAATTCTAGCCGAGATAAATCAACGGCTTGTCGTTTTTCGGCGCGAATTTCGTCCCCGTCAAAAAGCCTATCCCCATAATTGCCTCGTCATCGGATGGGAAACCGGGTTCGCGAGCCGGAAATGCCCACCCGGCTCGTCCCTGGCTTCAGGGGCGCGGTTTCCGATGATGGCTGTAGAGGTTTGACGGGAACTGACACCTCTCGAAAGACCTGAAAACGGCCGGGGCAGGCGGAAAGCCTATACATACCAAACCCATGACATCACCGCCTGCCCCTCCCTTTACACTGCACCGGACGATCGCCCGGGGCGCTGTGTCGGCGTGCCGTGAGCAAATTCAATGGGAGGCGGGACAGGCTTCCAGCGGCACCTGGCTCGCGGCTTTTTCACGCGCCAGAACCTGAAAACGGCCGACCTTGTCGAGCAGCTTCTTGCGGGCGAAATGCAGCCTGACATTGTTCAGCGACTGGCTCGCCGCATAGATCTTGAAGAAATGCTTCTCGCCCGTGCCGTCGATGCAGAAGATCTCCTCGCGACCGGATCGATCGGTGATGACGAAGTTGCCAGGATTGATGTCCATGAGCACGACGTGGCTCTCGCGGCATCGGTCGAAGAACTGGTCGACCAGCCGCAAATGAGCCTCGGTCAGGCGCCCCGAAAAGATCAGCTGAGTAAGGGTCGGTGAAAGCTTGCCGTCTCGATTGGCGATGCGTTCCACCAGCAGGCCGAGGCCGTTGGACGTATGGGTCAGGCCGAAGATGCGCGGAATGGGCAGGTCGAAGCTCTCGTCGCTGTTCACCTTGCGCGCCTGTTCCAGATATTCGTCGATCTCGCGGTGAAAGGTCATATAGGCGCCGAACCGCCGGAAACGGCGCAGCCACTGCATCTTGCGCGAACTTTTGCGCGCACCGCGCTCGCCGCGTCCATGCGCCTTGACCACCTTGACCAATACGTCGGGATCAGACGGGTTCTGGTAAATCTCGCGCTGACTGCCTTCGGCGCACTTTGTCCAGAAAGACAGATCAATGTAGTGCTGCATGGCACGCGTTCTCCTCACGCGTAATGGTAGTGGAGTCGCCCGAATTGTGAAGATCTCATGACCGTTTAATGACAATGGAAACGAGACTGCGTGGCATTGCCGACACAGAGGGCCGATGCCATCGGCATTTCAGAGGGCTTATGGTCTGATCCCGCATGGCCACTTCTCCCGTGATCACGGGAGCAGGACAGCCCGCGGTCTGATCGCAAGTCTCGCGCATGCCATGCCTGCAACCATCTCGCTATTGGCAAGAGTCTATTTCAACCGGCGCAGCACTTGGCAGACGAGGAAAAAATGGTTTCCAGCATCAATTCCGTCCGAGTCTGGACGCAACAGATTGCGCTCAAGGCGTTCAACGAAGCTTTGAGCGAGAAAGATAGCGGCACCTCCAGCTCGTCGCTCGGCTCTCTCGCCGATATGCTTTATGCCTCCAGCGACCACGATGATGAAGACGACACGGCGCTATCGTCTCTGATCACGAGGCTGCAGCAGCAGGCGATGACCGGTGGCGCGGAAGCTGCCGACGAGATCGGCGGCTCGGTGGAGGATATCTCATCCGACGCTTTCATGAAGGCACTGCAGCAGAAGATTGACGCACTGGCCACCAGCCCCGATACGAAGGCTATGGCTGAGGCGATGCAGGCGGCGCTTGAGGCAGGCACGCTGATCGTGACGGACGTTGTTGCCGGCGAGCAGATCAGCGGGCGCGACGTTTCCGATAAGAAGGACAGCACCGACAAGACGGCTTCCTCCGATAGACCATCGTTCGCCGACAAGACCACCGCCGCAGAGGAAACGGAAACCTCGCAGGACATCACCGCCGTGGAGACTTCCGACTGGAGCGCTTATCTGCGGGATCATCTGAAGCGCGATCCCTATGGCAAATACGTCCGCAGCGACAACGGTAGCCATATCGACAAGGTGAGCGGCGCCAGTTCCTATTTCGGCATGATCGGCGATACCTATTACTATCTGTCTTGGACCACGCCGA
Organism: Terrirhizobium terrae; assembly: GCF_030323265.1. Lineage (GTDB taxonomy): Bacteria > Pseudomonadota > Alphaproteobacteria > Rhizobiales > Rhizobiaceae > Neorhizobium. The sequence continues at coordinate 2,937,129 of NZ_CP104992.1, read as the reverse complement.
AGCCTGCTCCCGACGTAACGATCCAGATCTGACCGGGTTGAGCCTGCCAGGGTAATTTTGGAGAAGGCAGCTCGCCAGCGGCTGGACGCTCGCCGGACCTTGGCGTCCCTGCAGAAATCGGCGCATTGCAGGCAAACATCGCCCGCGATGCATTGCATCACGACCTTACGCCGCCTATGTCCCGGGAGCGCAAGCCTCTGCGCCCCGGAGTTCATTCATGGCAAGCAAGAAGAAGATCGTATCGGCGGATGACGGCAACCCGCTCGGTACCCTGGTCAACCTGTGGCCCTATATGTGGCCAACCGGTCGCGCGGACCTGAAGGCCCGCGTCCTTTGGGCCACCTTCTTCCTGCTTCTCGCCAAGCTCGTGCTGCTTTCCGTCCCCTATTTCTTCAAATGGGCGACGGATGCACTAAACGGCAAGCTGGACATGGCAGGCATCCTACCCGCCTTCCTTCTCGGCGCCGTCGTGCTGGTCATCGCCTATAACTTCACGCGCATCCTGCAGGTTGGCCTCAACCAGCTGCGCGACGCGCTGTTTGCATCCGTCGGCCAGTATGCGGTGCGCCAGCTCGCCAACAAGACCTTCATCCACATGCACCAGCTCTCCTTGCGCTTCCATCTGGAGCGCAAGACCGGCGGACTGTCGCGCATCATCGAGCGCGGCACCAAGGGTATAGAGACGATCGTCCGCTTTACCATTCTCAACTCGGTCCCGACGCTGATCGAGTTCGTGCTGACGGCGATCATCTTCTGGGCGGCCTATGGTTTCTGGTATCTCGCCGTCACCGCCGCAACGGTTGCTGCCTATATCTGGTTCACCATCAAGGCCAGCGACTGGCGCATCGCGATCCGCCGGACGATGAACGACAGCGATACCGACGCCAATACCAAGGCGATCGACTCGCTCCTGAACTTCGAGACGGTCAAGTATTTCGGCAATGAGGAGATGGAGGCCAAGCGCTTCGACGTCTCCATGGCCAAATACGAGAAGGCCGCGACGCAGGTCTGGACCTCGCTCGGCTGGCTGAACTTCGGTCAGGGCGTAATCTTCGGCCTCGGCCAGGCGATCATCATGATCATGTCGGCGCTCGCCGTGCAGCGTGGCGAACAGACGATCGGCGACTTCGTCTTCGTCAATGCGCTGCTGATGCAGCTGTCGGTACCGCTCAACTTCATCGGCTTCGTCTATCGCGAAATCCGCCAGGGCCTGACCGATATCGAGCAGATGTTCGATCTTCTGGAAGTGGAAGCCGAAGTCGTCGACCGCCCGGATGCGAAGGCGCTTGCGCTCAATCCGGCCACCACGGAAAAAGGCGCCATTGCCTTCAAGGATGTGCGTTTCTCCTATGATCCGGCCCGGCCGATCCTGAAGGGAATTTCGTTCGAGGTGCCGGCCGGCAAGACGGTTGCGATCGTCGGCCCGTCGGGCGCCGGCAAGTCGACCATCTCCCGCCTGCTCTACCGCTTCTACGACATCCAGGACGGGTCGATCACCATCGACGGGCAGGATGTGCGTGACGTGACCCAGAAATCGCTGCGCGCGGCGATCGGCATGGTGCCGCAGGATACGGTCCTGTTCAACGACACGGTCGCCTACAACATCCGCTACGGACGGCCTGGCGCCTCCGAGCCGGAGGTTCAGGCAGCGGCCGAGATCGCCCAGATTGACACATTCATCAAGCAATTGCCCGATGGCTATGACACGATGGTCGGCGAGCGAGGGCTAAAACTTTCCGGTGGCGAGAAGCAGCGCGTGGCGATCGCCCGCACCATCCTCAAGGCACCGCCGATCCTCATCCTCGACGAAGCGACCTCGGCGCTCGACACGACGACCGAGCACGAGATCCAGTCGGCGCTCGACCAGGTCTCGAAAAACCGCACGACGCTCGTCATCGCACACCGACTTTCGACCGTCATCGGTGCCGACGAGATCATCGTGCTGCGTGCCGGCGAGATCGCCGAGCGCGGCACCCATGCCGAACTGCTGGCGCAGGACGGCCTTTATGCCTCGATGTGGAACCGCCAGCGCGAAGCGACCCAGGCAGAAGAACATCTGCGGCAGGTGCGCGAGAGCGACGACCTCGGTGTCGTCACCCGCGGCAAGCCTGCTGCCGAATAAAATTGGAAAAACAGGGCGGAAGAACCAACGTGAAAAGACAGATCGACAAGCGCATGCTGATCCTGGGCGGCCTGGCGCTCGCCTATATGCTCATACTGATCTTTTGGGGTTCGCCACTATTGGCGTTGTCGACCTGGCTCGGATTGGTCGATCCGGCCAAGGTCTGATCAGGGGCCAGGGTCGGGGTACGTCTCAGGCGCCGCGGCAGCATTCTGCCACAGCGGCTTTCCACTGCGCGCATCGAGCCAAAAGCTCTGCGGTACCGTCAACATCCGTGTCCTTCGCACGCGGAACCATCAGCTCACCGGCGCCGACAGCGCGGTAGAACTGATCGGCATGCGGCTTGTGCAGCTTTCTGACCTTGCTCGCCCGGTAGCTTTCATGGGCGGACAGAAGGATGCGATTGAAATCCGGCGCGGACACGCCATCCGCCTTGCGCAACTGCGCGATCAGCGGATCTGAAATGATGTCGTCGAAAGAGAGGTCGCTGTACATATTCGTGCTCCTTGACGATTAGCTCTAGCAGCAACGTGCGACAGCCAAATTGCAAAATGAGGGCCAAAAGTGGGCACGCAGGAGGCATTTCGCAAGAAGACAGGTGTCAAAACACGACATCGGAGCGATTAAATCGCTGACGGAGCAATCCGCTTCAGGCGCGGGACAAGCCGCGCAACGTCTGTTACTCGCCGCTCAAGCCATCGACGAGTATGCGATACTGAAGGCCATCGGAAGATTATCTGCGGGGAGACGTATAGGGACGGCGTTCGCGATAACGCCGCTGGCTCCAGACTGTATAGACGACGGCTGCAATCACAATTGCAATGTCCACCATCGCTACGAGGCACCAAGTCACATCCATATGCACTATCCGCTTTCATGGCTCATTCAGGGCCACCCAGGTGCTGTTCGTCCCACTTATACTTTTCTTTGGGCTACCAGACCTTGATTTCGATCACGGGTCCGGTGCCACCCCTATGTAACAAGGATATGACACATACTGCAAGTCTTGAGCCCGGTCCTGGGGATAAATGCGGCCGATGTCGCGGCGAGCACAGTAAACGGATCTTGAACAAAGCCAAACAAAACAGGGCTTGCCGCCGGCAAGCCCCGCATTTGAAGTTTGATTTCAATAAAGCTCAGAGGCCAATCTTCAGGGTCGCACAAATGGAGAGCTTCGAAGCCTTGAAGCGCTCGGCGCGGATCGCAAGCTCGGCGAGATTACCTTCCGCATCATCAATCGGTTTGCCATGCTTCAGCAGACGATAGCCCTGCGGTGCCAGGATCGACCAGACGAATGCCGGCCATTCTGCCGTGTCCGTGTGACCTTCGCTGATCGCCAGCAGAAACAGCTGTTCGAAACGGTCGAACTCCAGACCACCTCCGGTGACCGGTGATGCGAGAAACTGCAGGTCGTCGCTCTCCTCGGCACGACGGCAGACCGCCCGGTTGAAGGCCTGGCAGGCGACAAGCCTTTCCTCTTCCCCATGCTCCGGCAGACAGGGCTGCAGAGAGCGGGCGCCGACCAGCACAATCAGCGCGCGGGTGAGCTGGTCCCAGGAAATAGCCGAGCCGATGCCCGGTTTTCCGAGCAGTTGCCGCACGGTCAGCGGGCCATCGGCAAACGCATCGAGGATCGGCTTGTAGATATGTTCGTGCAGCTCCGTGGCCCCCTTTCGGCCAAGGACGGTCATAGACACATATTCGCGTGCTACCGACAGCGCAAAGCGCGTCTGGAGCCAGACACCCGCCGCGCTGCGGAAGGAATGCGGCAGCGTACCCTTGGCAAAGATGTCGGAGCGGAAATGCTCATTGACGATGACATCCCTCAGGCCTTCACGCCGTACCGGATCGGGTTCCGCATTGAGAAACGCGGATTGCGTGTCGGTCAGTGACAGCTCATCAATATGATCGAGCAGGTTGATCGTGCCGACGTGGCCGAGCTTGGCCGCGGAAAGCTCGCTCGCCACATCCTCGAAATAGAAGGGCGTCCAGTCGCGATTGAAATATTCGTGGGCCAGGTAGTTGCGCGACATCGGCATCATCGTCGTCAGCCGCGACGCGACATTGGGGTTTTGCAGGAAATAGCCGGCATTCACATTGGTCAGGCTCTTGGCGAATTTCATCGCATCGTCGATCCCGAGAACAACGGGACCGCCAGTCCTGGCCGCCTGATCGACGAGGATGCGGCGCAGCGGCATGACCGGCGCCCAGCCCGGCATGGTGTTGTAGCTCAGATAGACGAAGCCGCCGGGTTTGAGCCTGCGGCGAATGAACTCGACCACCTGTGCGCGCGCTTGCGCCGACACCCAGCTGTAGATGCCGTGCAAGGCGATGATGTCGAAACCTTCGGCGGGCAGGGTCTGTTCATCGATGAAATCTGCAAAATCGTGCTCGTAGAAATGCACGTTCTTCAGTCCCGCCTCCTCGGCAAGCGCACGCGCACCGATGACATGGGCCGGATTGAAATCATTGGCATGGATCTCGATGCCGGGGTTTGCCGCCGCCAGCAGATTGGCGGAAAATCCCTGGCCGCAGCCCAGTTCGCAATAGGTCAGTTTATCGAGCGACGGGCCGAACTTACGACCTTGCGACAAGGCCGCAAGCGCCATGATGGTGGGGGTAAGTCCCCTGTAGAAGCCGTGCGTGTAATCAAGGCCTTCGACATAGCCGGATGTCCAATGGTTCAAACTATGAATCTCTCAAATTCCGCCGCCGGAAGCGGCTGCAGTTTCTCGAACCTCCCACCGCAGCCTTAGCCACTGCAGGGTCGATTCGCGCTTCAAGTCTGTCTTTCGAGGGGTCACTTCGCCGTGTTTGCAGGGGATAACCCACCTGCCGCCAAGCAAAGCGGCTGACATTTCCGGCATCGGCCTGCGCAACCATTTGCCGAAAAATGGGTTTTTCTGTAGTCAGTGCGCACTGACATTCAGGAGACACTCGCTTGATCAACCTTTTCGACACCATCCGCAACACGCTCGTGCCGATCCACAAGGAAGGCTATGTCTTCGTCGCGATCTTCTTCGTCGTGTCGCTGGTACTGGGCTATTTCGCCGAGCCGCTGTTCTGGATCGGCCTCGTGCTGACACTCTGGTGTGCCTATTTCTTCCGCGATCCCGAGCGCATGGCGCCGCAGGATGACGACCTGATCGTCAGCCCGGCCGATGGCCGCATCAGCCATGTCGCCATGGTCGTGCCGCCGCCGGAACTCGGTCTCGGCGTCGAACCGATGCTGCGCATCTCGGTGTTCATGAACGTGTTCGATTGCCACATCAACCGCGCTCCGGTGCGCGGCGAAGTGTCGGTCATCGAGTATCGCGCCGGCCAGTTCGTCAATGCCGAACTCGACAAGGCAAGCTCCGACAACGAGCGCAACGGCCTCGTCATCGACAGCCGTCATGGCAAGGTCGGCGTCGTGCAGATCGCAGGCCTCGTCGCCCGCCGCATCGTCTGCTGGGTCAAGCCCGGCGAGCCGGTCAATGCCGGCGAACGCTTCGGCCTCATCCGCTTCGGCTCGCGCCTCGACGTCTTCGTTCCGGAAGGCGGCCAGCCGCGTGTCGCGATCGGCCAGCGCGCGATCGGCGGCGAAACCGTCCTTGCGGAATTCGCATCCGCCAAGGGCCCATCGCTCGGCCGTCGTATCTGACGCACCGGACAAGGACGCACCCAGGACGCACACGGAGGAGAGCCCGTATGGACACGCCCGAAGCATCGCCCGCACCTGCGACCGAACAGAACCGTTCTACCGATGAGGCCCGAGGCCCGCGCCTGAGGGAAATTCCCTTGAGGCTTATGGTCCCGAACCTGATCACGGTTCTGGCGATCTGTGCGGGCCTGACCGGCATCCGGTTGGCCTTCGAAGGGCGCTACGAGCTCGCCGTCGCCATGGTGCTGCTCGCCGCCTTCCTTGACGGGATCGACGGTCGAGTGGCGCGCCTCCTCAAGGCGACATCGAAATTCGGCGTGCAGATGGATCTCGCTTGCCGACATCATCAATTTCGGTGTCGCCCCTGCCCTTGTCTCCTATGCTTTCCTGCTCGACGGCGCCCGCTCGCTCGGCTGGATCGCGGCCCTGCTCTATGCCATCGCGGCAGGCCTCAGGCTTGCCCGCTTCAACGTCATGGAGGATCGCGGCATCAAGGCGCCGTGGCAGTCGGAATTCTTCGTCGGCGTGCCGGCCCCGATGGGCGCCATGCTCGTTCTGCTGCCGGTCTATCTCGGCTTTCTCGGCGTCGAGCAGACGAAATTCTTCGTCTATGCCAGCGTCGCCTATACGGTTCTGATCGGCTATCTGCTCGTCAGCCGCCTGCCCGTATGGTCGGGCAAATCGACCGGCGTTCGCCGTGACCTGATGTTCCCGATCCTGCTCGGCGTCGTGCTCTACGTGGCGCTCTTGATGAGCTACACCTGGGAAGTCCTGTCGATTACCGTCGTTGCCTATCTCTGCGTCCTGCCGTTCAGCGCACGGGCGTGGAAACGGCGCTACGGCACCATCACCATCGAGGACGATGGTCCGGCTCTCTAAGAGCCTCGCCTGCCCACATGAAGCGTTTGCTGCATCGCACTGATTTTGCTGCGCTGCAGCCCCAGCTTGCGGCAAGTTGCCACGCCTAATCTTCTTCGATCGCAAAGGGTCCGGAAAGCCATTATTCCGCCCCGATTGCCGGCGAGATGCGCCGGCCCGCAGAGACGCGGGACAAGAGATTCGAGAGGGAACGAACGTGAGCAAGGAAACCAAGAAGCCTGAACCGGAAGCCAAGCAGGACATGAGCGTGCATTACCGCCCGCTCGGCCTGAAGGCCGTCGCCGCAGCGGCAATGATGCTGAAGCGCAAGCCGAAGCTCACCCCGGCTCGCTAAAAGGCCTCAGGCTCCGCGCAGGAAACTGACCAGCAGCCCCAGCGCCAGAAGCCCCATGACGATGCCGATCAGGCAATCCAGCACGCGCCAGGCCGCCGGCCTGGCGAAGAGCGGTGCCAGGAACCGGGCTCCATAACCGAGACCGAAGAACCAGACGAAGGACGCGATCGCCGCGCCGATGCCGTAGGCTACCCGATTCCCGCCCTCGTAGGCCGCCGACAGGCTGCCAAGCAGCACGACCGTATCCAGATAGACATGCGGATTGAGGAAGGTGAAGGCAAGGCAGGTCATCACCGCCGCCTTCAGCCCCATGCTTTCCGGCGTGCCGGCCACCATCGCGCCCGGCTTTGCCGCTCGTCTGAAGGCCATGGCCGAATAGGTCGCCAGGAACAGTGCGCCACCCAAGGTCACCACCGAGATCAGAGCCGGCGACTGCGAGACGATTGTGCCGAGGCCGCCGACACCGGCGGCGATCAGCAGCGCATCCGAGGCGGCGCAGATCAGGCAGAGAATGAAGACGTGGGAGCGGATCAGCCCCTGACGCAGGATGAAGGCATTCTGCGCACCGATCGCAATGATCAGCGAGCCGCCAAGGGCAAAGCCGGACAGGCCGGCCGACAGGAAATTCATGGGAAAAATCCGGAAAGGGAATGGAGGATAGATGAACGGGAGGCTCTGATCAGAAGAGCGACATCTGAGACGGGTCCTTCCCCGATTTAGGCGGCTTTTCCTCAGGCACCGCGACAGCCACCGGCTTCTGAACATCAGGCCCCATGTTGGAGACCTTGTTGACCAGATCCGAGACCGGGATCGCCTCGAAGAAATCGTCGTCCACCGGCGCCAGAAGATCGGCGACCTGACGCGGCTCCTGCGTCTTGCATTCCAGCCACCGCTCGAAGTCTTCCGGCCTGATCACCACCGGCATGCGCTCATGAATGCCGCGGATGGCACGATTGGCCTTGGTCGTCATGATCGCTGCCGTATCGACCTCGGAACCCTCCGCCGAAGACCAGGTTTCCATCAGCCCGCCAAAGGCGATGACGCCGCCATTCTTCGGCCGGATCCAGTAGGCCTGGGACTTCAAGCCGCTTTCCTGCGGTGGCCGCTTCCATTCGTAGAAGCCCGACGCCGGGATGAGAGCACGGCGATGGCGCATCGCGGCGCGGAAGGACGCCTTGTCGATCGCCGTCTCGGAGCGGGCATTGATGAGCAGCGGAAAGTCCTTCATGTCCTTGACCCAGCCGGGGATCAATCCCCAGCGAGCTAGGACCGCCTTGCGCTCCGGCAGATTTGAGCCCGGCTGACGGTCCGCCTGCGTGACGACGAGGATAGGCTGCGTCGGCGCGATATTGAACCGCGGCGGAAAACCGTCGTCGAAATCGGCGACACCGAGCGCGCCAAGTACATCCTCCGGCGTCTGGGTCAGGGCGTAGCGTCCACACATGGAATCTAGATGGCATCGGGCTTGAAGGCGGTCAAGAAGAGCGCCTGCCCGAAATCAGGCGCTACGCGGCCCGAACAGGATGATCGCGCCCCCAATCAGGCAAACGAACATGCCCGTGATATCCCAGCGATCCGGCGAACGCGCTTCAATGCCCCAGAGCCAGAGGACGGAGGCGACGATATAGATCGCACCATAGGCCGCATAGGCGCGACCCGCGGCCTCCGCCGGCACCAGTGCCAGAAGCCAGGCAAACAGCGCCAGCGACACCATTCCCGGAGCCAGCCACCAGACCGATCTGTCGAGTTTCAGCCAGGCCCAGAAGGCGAAGCAGCCGGCAATCTCGGCAAGGGCGGCGAAGGCGTAAAGGAGATAGGTTTTCATCGGTGGCCTTGTGGGTCTGTAGCTTAAGCGCTACATTTTCACATCATGGAGATCCGGGAAACCAAAATCTACGCGGCGTGATTTGCCAGGCTCAAAGACGAGCGAGCGAAGGCGAGGATCAACGCGCGGAGCCTCCGACTTTCTCTCGGCAATCCCGAGGACGTGAAGCCGGTCGGTGCCGGCGTCAGCGAAATGCGCATCGATTACGGCCCGGGCTATCGGGTCTATTTTGTCGGCCGAGGCCGGACGTTGGTCATCCTTTTGTGCGGTGGCGACAAGTCCAGCCAGTCGGCGGACATTTGCTTCCGCCAAAGCGCTGGCATCGGATCTGGAGGATGAGCTATGACTATCGAGACAAAAAAATGGGACATCGTCGAGCATCTCGACAGCGACGAAAAGATCGCCCTGTTTCTCGAAGCCGTCTTTGAGGAAGGAGATCCGGGGCTGATCGCCGCCGCGATCGGCGAAGTGGCCCGCGCCCGCGGAATGAGCCATGTGGCCAAGGAAGCCGGCCTGTCGCGCGAAAATCTCTACCGCGCCCTGAGCGATGGCGGCAATCCGGAATTCGCGACCATCCTAAAAGTGATGCGGGCTATCGGCTATGACCTGACCATCGTGCCCCACGCCGCCGAATGATGGATCACTTCACCATGCCCTCTCCCCAGGCCGCATCGTCGGCCATCCTCGAACGCGATGGCCGGTTCCTGCTGATCCGCCGGATGAACCCACCCTCGGCGGATCTCTTCGCCTTTCCGGGCGGGCGGGCCGAACCGGGCGAGACGCCAGCGGAAACGGCACTGCGCGAATTTCACGAAGAAACAGGGATCATGGCCCGCAATCCCGTCCTCTTCGCCACCTACGACCTGAACGGCGACAAGGACGACAAGCGCCACTTCTTCCTGTCCGTCTTCAAGGTCGAGGCAGATATCCACACCCAAGCAATAGCAGCTGACGACGCGGCCGATCCGGGCTGGTATACGGTGGAGGAGATTCGCACCCTGCCGGTTCCGGCCAGCGTGCTCGAATGCGCCGAGAGGCTGGAGAAGGAAAGACGCGCGGGGTAAAATCACATCCGACGCGTTTTACACTATCGCCGCCCCAAGGCCGCCTGTTAACTTTAATGCCCAAGGACTACCGTTTGAAATCTGTCGCCTGCCTTGCCCTGTACATGCTTCTCGCACTGAACGCGCCACTGGCCGCCCAGCAGTCGAAGAAGCCGGCACCTGCTGCAGACGCGACCACCGCGGCACCGGCAAGCCCTGCCCCGGCAGCGGATGCAAGCAAGCCCGCGCCCTACGACGCCCAATTGATGCGGCTTGCCGAAATTCTCGGTTCTATCAGCTACTTGCGCACGCTTTGTGGAGCGCCGCAGGAAGACTGGCGGGCCTCGATGCGGCAATTGCTTGATTCCGATGCCGGCAACGAACCGGCCCGTCGCGAGCGGTTGACCGCGTCCTACAATCGCGGCTATCGCTCGTTTGCGTCCCTCCATACCACATGCAGCGCCTCGGCGCGCACGGCGGAAGAGCGATACCGTGCCGAAGGCGCAACACTTGCGACCGAAATTGCCGCACGCTTCGGAAATTAGAGGATTATTTACCTCTTTCGCCGGGAGGCCGTGTCGTTTTGATAAAAGGCTGTTAGAGTCATTAACGGCGCAGTAATCAAAACACGCACCGAGGACAGTGAGTATGCAGACAGGCCGCAACGACATCGATGACATGATCGTCCACGAAAAGATGCAGGTTGCCCTGGAATACCAGAATGACGCCTGGGCCGACGGCCGCGCAGACGGTATCGAACCGGAAATCATCGCGGACGCCGCAATCGCCTTCGCCATGCGCGAGACGATCTCGCATCCATGGCGAACAGGGCGCAGAAGCCATGCTTGAAGCACTTCGCGATCGCATGCTGGCGGGCGAGTTCTCCCCAGAGCGCATCGTTCAGTAATATTCGGGCCTCCCATGAGGAACGTATTTCGACCGAAATTCCTTCTATCTCGGGCTCTGGCGTCGGCAGCCTTGCTTTGCCTTGTGCCACAGATGCTTTCATCTCATGCGTTTGCCTCACAGGAGATCGCTCTTCGTAGCCTGACCTCCGACAAGCTTGCTCTTTCCGATAACGCCCTGCGTCCGCAGGTCGATGATGGCGCGGCACCGGCAGAAGCTCCCCTGCGCCAGGCTTTCGAAGGCGCAACGACTCCCGACGCAGATACACAGACAGAGGGCGAGACCGGCGAGGAGACGCCAGCAGCTCCCGAGGCGCCTGCAACACAAGCTGCAGAACCGGCACCGGATGCAGCCGATGCACCCGCCGCTGAGATCATCCGCGATCTCTCCACTCTGCCCGAACCGGTGCGCCAGATGCGCGAGCGCCTTGTCGAGGCTGCCGCTTCCGGCGATATCGAGCGCCTGCGCCCGCTGATCGAAGGCACGCCGAAGCCGCCGCAGATCATGAGCAACGAGAGCGACGATCCGGTCGATACGCTCAAGAACTTTTCTGGTGATCCGGACGGCCAGGAAATCCTCGCCATCATGCTGGATGTCCTGTCCACCGGCGCTGCCCATGTCGACACCGGAACGCCCGACGAAGCCTATGTATGGCCCTATTTCGTCGGCAAGCCGCTCTCGTCTCTCACGCCCCCGAACGGGTTGAGCTGCTGCGCATCGTCACCGCCGGTGACCTGATGGGCATGGAAGAGACCGGCAACTACAATTTCTACCGCATCGGCATCTCGCCCGACGGCCAGTGGAAATTCGTCGCCGGCGGGGATTGAGCCCCACTTTTACGGCATCTCGCGCCTGTTCTTTCGTCATGCTCGGGCCTGTCCCGAGCATCTGCGACGCCGCAAAGTCTTCGACGTGATTGGATCCTCGGGACAAGCCGGAGGATGACGGCGTGGGCGGCGCCAGAACCTGACAGCCGCACTCTTTTCCTACTGCGCCATGGCGATCAGGCGGCCGCTCGACGGCTGGTGCAGGACATCCATCTGGACATCGTAGATCCGCGCCAGTTCTTCTGTCGTCATGATATCGGCGGGCGTGCCGTGGGCAATCATGCGGCCGCCGCGGAGCGCGACGATCTCGTCGCAGAAGCGCGCCGCCATGTTGATGTCGTGCAGAACGGTGATGATGCTGATGCCCTTTTCGCGGCACAGATCATGGGTCAGCGAGAGAACTTCCAGTTGATGGCCGATATCGAGTGCCGAGATCGGCTCGTCGAGCAGCAGGCAGGCCGCATCCTGGGCGACCAGCATGGCCAACCAGACGCGCTGGCGCTCGCCGCCGGAAAGATTGTCGACCATGCGGTCGGAAAAATCGCCGATGCCGGTCAGCTCGATCGCTTCCTCGACCTTCTTCCTGTCCGTATCGCCGAAGCGGCCGAGCGCGCCGTGCCAGGGATAACGGCCGAGCGCCACCAGTTCCTTGACCAGCATGCCGGGGGCAGCCGGCGTGCGCTGCGGCAGATAGGCGAGCCTGCGGGCGAAGTCGCGATTGCCCCAGTCATCCAGCGCCCTGCCCTCAAAGACGATCTTGCCGCCGGTTGGCGGCTGCTGGCGGCCGACCAGCTTGAGCAGTGTCGATTTTCCCGAACCGTTATGGCCGATCAACGCGATCGAACGGCCCGGCTGGAGGTCGAGCGTCAGCGGGTGAAGCAGGGTGCGGCCCTCAACAGCAAAGGTGACGTCGGACAGGGACAGAAGCGGCGCGGCAACATCCGCCGACTTTTGCTGGGCATTAGCGTGCATTTTGACTTTCCGAAGGGGCTTAAATTCGAATATGGAGAACTCGGCTCATGTTTGGCCAATTTATCGCAGGCGGTCAACCACAGCGCCGAAGCCTTCCAGAGAACCGATAATGCTCAGCCGTTTCTTCAATTATTACCGCCCCTACAAGGGCCTGTTCCTCCTCGATTTCAGCTGCGCGATCTTATCGGGTCTGCTTGAGCTCGGCTTTCCGATGGCGGTGAAACTGTTCGTCGACCGGCTGCTGGTGACGCAGGAATGGGTACTAATCGCGCTCGCCTCGGTGGCGCTGCTGATCTGTTATGCGGTCAATACCGGCCTGATGGTTGTCGTCACCTATTGGGGCCACATGCTCGGCATCAATATCGAGACCGACATGCGGCGCGAAGCCTTCAACCACATGCAGAAGCTTTCCTTCCGCTATTACGACAACCAGAAGACCGGCCATCTCGTCGGCCGGCTGACCAAGGATCTGGAAGAGATCGGCGAAGTCGCCCATCACGGGCCGGAAGACCTGTTCATCGCCATCATGACGTTTATCGGCGCATTGGCGCTGATGATCTCGGTCAACTGGCAGCTGGCGCTGATCACCGCCCTCGTCGTGCCGCTGACCGCCTGGGTGACGAGCCGTTACGGCGCGCGCATGAGCCGCAATTTCCGCAAGCTCTTCGAGCGCGTCGGCGATTTCAATTCCCGTATCGAGGAGAATGTCGGCGGCATGCGCGTGGTCCAGGCCTTCGCCAACGAGACCCATGAACGCACGCTTTTCGAGCGCGACAACCAGAATTACCGCAGCGTCAAGCTGGAAGCCTACAAGATCATGGCCGCCAGCGTTTCGCTCAGCTACATGAGCATGCGCCTGACGCAGATGATCGTGATGATCGCCGGCGCATGTTTCGTGCTGAACGGCGAACTGACGGCGGGCGGCTTTATCGGCTTCCTGCTGCTGGTCGGTGTGTTCTTCCGCCCGGTCGAGAAGATCAATTCGGTCATCGAAACCTACCCCAAGGGCATTGCCGGTTTCCGCCGCTTCACCGAGCTTGTCGATACCGAGCCGGATATCGCCGATGCACCGGATGCTGTCGCCGTCGACAATCTCAAGGGTGCCATCGAATACAAAAACGTCTCCTTCGGCTATGCGGAAGGCAAGCCGATCCTGAAGGATGTCAGCCTGACGATCAGCCCCGGCGAGACGATCGCCTTTGTCGGCCCGTCAGGTGCCGGCAAGACGACGATCTGTTCGCTCTTGCCGCGCTTCTACGAGATCGGCGGCGGCGCGATCACCATCGACGGCATCGACATCCGCAAGATGACCAAGGCGTCGCTGCGCCAGCAGATCGGCATCGTGCAGCAGGACGTCTTCCTGTTCGGCGGCACGATGCGGGAAAACATCGCCTATGGCCGGCTCGGTGCCAGCGATGCGGAGATCATGGAAGCGGCCCGTCGCGCGCGGCTGGAGGACATGATCGCCGCCCTGCCGGATGGACTCGACACGGTGGTCGGTGAACGCGGCGTCAAACTGTCCGGTGGGCAGAAGCAGCGCGTGGCGATCGCACGCATGTTTTTGAAGAACCCGCCGATCCTGATCCTGGACGAGGCCACCTCGGCGCTCGATACGGAAACCGAACGGGCGATCCAGCGTTCGTTGTCGGAACTGGCCGTCGGCCGCACCTCGCTGATCATCGCCCATAGGCTAGCGACCATCCAGGGCGCCGACCGCATCGTCGTCATCGACGGCAGCGGTATTCTCGAACAGGGAACGCATCAGGAGCTGATCGCCCGCCGCGGCGCCTATAATCGCCTTCATGCGGCGCAGGTCGGTGCCTGAGAGCGACATCTCCAAGGCCAAGGTTGAACGCGAGTCGAAAACTTGATAAAAGAAAGCAGGATTTCAAATGACCGAGGCGTGAGGGGCTGGAGCATGGCGTTTCAACCGAGTATGCGCAACCAGATCGAGGGCTTTTCAGTCATCGGCGGCCTGCGCAGACGGTATTGGAACGGCATTACCGCCGATCTGTGGGACGTGGAATGCGCCAGCTACGCTGGCGGCTACTATGTCGCCCGCGATCCGCGGCTCTTCATCCTGCTCGATCAGCGCGGCCGCGGCCGTCCTGCCATCAAGCGCACGGCGCGCGAAGCAGGCCTGCCGCAGGATTCACGGCTCAGCCCGATTTCCTATATTCCCGCCGAGATGGATCTCTGGGCCGATATCAAGGATGTCGAATTCGTCCGCCATCTCGATATCCATTTTCATGCCGATACGGTTGCACGCCGGCTCGGCGAGGATTTCGATCCTCAAAGACTGAAAGAGCCGCAGCTGCTTTTTGCCGATACACGAATCACGGCGCTGGCGGAGCTGATCGCCGCCGAGATCGACAACCCGGCGCCTCTCAACGACCTCTATGGTGACGGGCTGGCGATGGCGCTTCTCATCGACGTGATGAAGCTCGCCAAGGTCGAGCCGCGCAAGCGCGGTTGCCTGGCCCCCTGGCAGATCAGGCGTGTCACCGAATTCATCGATGCGCATTGCCTTCGCAATATCAGGCTCGAGGAACTGTCGACCCTTGTCGGCCTGTCGCAGTCCCATTTCAGCCATTCGTTCAAGGCTTCCACCGGCATGGCGCCGCACGACTGGCAGATGAATGCGAGGCTTGGCCGGGCCAAGGAACTCTTGAAATCCAGTGAGCAGCCACTGACGACAATCGCCACGGAGACGGGTTTTTCCGACCATGCGCATTTCAGCCGCGTGTTCCGCAAGCATGTGGGCGTTGCACCGTCGCAGTGGAAAAAGTCACAGTTCGCATAAAAGATGCGAGCAATCGCGCAAAGCAGTGAACTTTGCCCAAAATCATTCAAGTCTCGCGAATTAGAGCAAGCGAATAAGTCAAATCTGAGTTAACCACTCATCTTATTGTAGGCCGCATGAAAACGCGGCACGCGTGGGGCACAGAATGAAGAAATCGATCAAGTCTTCGGTAATGAGACGCGGCCTGTGGACGGGCGTCGCCATGGTAAGCCTTGCTGCGGCCTGGGCCGCGCAGGCGCAGGACGCAGCCACCGAGGGCCAGAACGGCACAACGCTCGCGCCGATCGTGCTCCAGGGCGAAGGCGAACAGGGCGGCACCGGTCCGGTTCGCGGCTATGTCGCCAAGGAAACGACCACCGGCTCCAAGACGGATACGCCACTGAACGAAATTCCGCAGTCGGTTTCCATCGTCGGCGACGAAGAAATGTCTGACCGCGGCGTGACGGACAAGGTCGACCAAGCGTTACTATATACGCCGGGCGTATTCGCACAACCTTACGGCTCCGATCCGGATACCGACTGGATCTATGTGCGCGGCTTCAATGCCAGCCAGACCGGCCTGTTCCTCGACAATCTGGCTCTCACCAACCACGCATTCGGCAACTTCCAGATCGATCCGTTCATTTTGGAGCGCGTCGAAGTGCTGAAGGGCCCAGCTTCCGTCCTGCTTGGCGGCGCCAATGCCGGCGGCGTCATCAACATGGTGCGCAAGCGCCCGACCGACGAGCCGTATTTCTACACGGAGATCGGTATCGACAGTAATGGCAACGGTTTCGGCGGCTTCGATTTCTCCGACAAGGTGATGGGCAGCGATGCCGTCAGCTACCGCCTGACCGGTAAGCTTTCCGGCGGTAACGGCTATTCGGACGAACAGGACGACATCCGTGGCGTCTTCATGCCGCAGGTAACGTTCCAGCCGGATGATGCAACCAGCCTCAACGTATGGGCCTATCTGAGCCACCTCGACCAGACCCATACCTCGAACGGCTTCCTGCCCTATTCGGGCACGGTGGTCAGCAACCCGTTCTTCGGCAAGCTGGACCGCGACGTCTATCTCGGCGACGAGGACTTCGATATCGGCCGCACGACCCAGGCCATGGTCGGCTACGAATTCGAACATGAGTTCGAAGGTGGCTGGAAATTCACGCAGAACCTGCGTTACGCCCATCTCAACAAGCATGAGCGCCAGCTTTATCCGTTCGACTTCGACTCGCAGACCGATGCGACCATCCTAATGTATGCCGACGACGTTCGTTCGAGCGCGGACTCCTTCAACGTCGACAATCGGGTTGAGAACGAATTCGATCTCGGCGGTGCGAGCCACAAGCTGATGGCCGGCATCGACTACCGCTACTACCGTCTCGACAACGACCAGTTGGCAACGCCCTTCGGCGCTTATCCGACGCCCGTTGACCCCAACAATCTGCCTTACAACTTCCCGCTCCCGCCACTGACGCCGTTCGTGCACCAGCTCTATACAATCCATCAGGTCGGCGTTTATGCCCAGGACCAGATCAAGTTCGGTGACGGTTGGATCGTGACCCTGAATGGCCGCTTCGACTATCTCGACAGCGAAGTCGATGACCTGCTGGGCACCAGCGACTCCTCGCTCGACGATACGGCATGGAGCGGTCGCGCCGGTTTGGCCTACGAGTTCGACAACGGCCTGACCCCCTATGTCAGCGTCGCCACCTTCTTCAGTCCGCTGGTCGGCACCAGTGCTGACGGTGCCTTGAAGCCGGAAGAAGGCGAACAGTACGAAGTCGGCGTCAAGTACGAGCCTACCTGGTTCGACGGCGTCATCACCGCCTCGGTCTTCCAGATCGACAAGGAGAACTACACGGTTTCCAACCCCGCAACCTTCCTCAGCAGGCAGCTCGGCGAAGTACGTTCACGCGGCGTCGAACTCGAAGGCAAGGTCAATCTCGACCAGAACTGGAAGATCATCGCTTCCTATTCCTACACGGATCTCGAGTTCACCGACAATCCGCTGGATCCGGCGCTCAACGGCAATACGCCGCTGCTCGTGCCGAATTCGCAGGCTTCGCTGTGGCTGGACTATACCGTTACGGATGGCCCGCTCGCCGGTCTCGGCCTCGGCGCTGGCGTCCGCTATCGCGGCAAGTCCTGGACTGACGACGCGAATAACTTCCGTGTCGATGATGCAACGGTCTTCGACGCCGCAATCCGCTACGAAAAGAACGACTGGAAGGCATCGCTCAATGTGACCAACCTGTTCGACAAGGAATATGTCGCAGGCTGCAACACGACCTCGTTCTGCGGTTACGGCGAAGCGCGTACCGTTGGCTTCAAGCTCAGCAAGGTGTGGTAAGTCGCCTGCCGGAAACGGTAAGTTGACAAGCCAACTCAAGCTTATAAGGAAGGCCCTTCGTGGGCCTTTCTTTTTGTCATCGGAGACCGACTTGCATCGTCCCTATCCGTTCTCCCATTTGGGGCTTTCCAGGCGGGCCTTCCTGATGACTGCCGCGACGCTGGCAGCCGCATCCACGACTTTGGGCCCATCCTTGGCGCAGGCGACATCCGCCAAGCCGACACCGCGGACGGCGACACTCGACTGGGCGCATCTGGAAACGCTTCTGGCGCTCGGCGCCAATGTCGTGGCCGCGCCTGAACTGCGACAGTTCCGGGACATAGCCGTCGAACCGGCCACACCCGACACCGTGGCCGATCTGGGTCTGCGCGGCCTGCCCAATCTGGAGACATTGTCCTTCGCCAAGCCGGACATGATCTTCAATTCCAACTTCTATGCCTGGGCCGATCCGCTTCTCTCGGGCATCGCGCCGACTTACAATTTCGGCGTCTATGTGCCGGGCGAGGATCCCTACCTGATGGCGCAGAAGGCGACGGTGGCGATCGGTGATCATCTCGGGACATCCGATGCGGCCGCATGTGTTGCCGAAGTCAACGGCCGGCTGGATGCGCTGCGGCGGCAGCTTTTCATCGGTGACGGGCGTCCCGTGCTGCTGATCAATCTCGGCGATGCACGGCATTACCGGGTGTTCGGAGCGGACAGCATGTTCGGCTCGGTGCTGACCCGTCTCGGCCTGGAAAACGCCTGGACCGGTGCGACCGCCTATTCCGCCTCGGCCCCCGTCGGCATCGAGACGCTCGCTTCCATGCCCGATGCGTGGATCGTGATGATACCGCCCCATCCGCTCGATGCCATCACGGCGCTGGAACGCGGCGCTTTCTGGAACGCGTTGCCGGCCGTGCGTGAAAAGCGCGTCATCACCGTCGGTTCGATCAATCCCTATGGCGCTCTGCCGGCAGCACGCCGGTTTGCCGAAGAAATTGCGAAAGGCCTGACTGATGGCTGGAACGGTTAGTCTGCGCGCTCCCAACAACGTTGCGGGACGGCCTGTCCTGTCGGCGGTTGCCATCAGTCTCGCCTGCGTCGTGATGCTGGCACTGCTCGTCGTCAGCCGTCCGACCGTACCCGGCGACCCCGCCACCGCCGCCATGCTCGGCGACATCCTCCTGTGGAACAGCCTCCTGCCCCGCGCGGTCATCGCGCTGATCTGCGGCGCGGCGCTCGGGCTTGCCGGGGCATTGTTGCAGCGGGTGCTGCGCAATCCGATCGCCGACGCCTCGACGCTCGGGATCGCTGCCGGTGCGCAGCTGGCTCTGGTTGCGGGGCTTGCCATCTCCCCGCTCCTCGCCGGGCTTTCCCGTGACGCCGTCGCTTTCGGCGGTGGCCTAGCCGCCGTCGCTCTTGTGCTCGCTCTCTCCTGGCGGCAGCGTTTCGATCCGGTGACCGTCGCGGTGTCCGGCCTGATTGTCAGCATGATCGTCGCCTCGGTTACCATCACGCTCATCCTCGCGCGCGGCGAATATGCGATGTCCGTCAGCATCTGGGGCTCCGGCTCGCTCAGCCAGCAGGACTGGCAGGGCGTGATTTCGCTTGCCCCCGCCTGCTGATCGGCGCGATCGCAGCACTCGTGCTCGTGCGACCGCTCAACGTGCTGGCACTCGACGATGCAAGCGCCAAGAGCCTCGGCATGTCGATCATGGCAATCAGGCTGGCAATCCTGCTGCTCGCCGTCTGGCTCGCCGCGTCGGTGACGGCGACCGTCGGTGTGATCGGTTTCCTCGGGCTCGCGGCTCCCGCTATTGCGAGGCTCTGCGGTGCGCGCACCACCGGCCAGGTGCTGATCGCGGCACCCTTTGCCGGCGCTGCACTGCTTTTCCTCACAGACGGGCTCAGCCAATTGCTCGGTCCCGGCTTCAACGATCTGGCGCCTGCCGGTGCCGCAACTGCGTTGATGGGCGGCCCGATCCTGCTTCTGCTTCTGCCACGGTTGCATGCCATGTCGCCCGTCACCGCCGATGCCAACCCCACTGAGCGACGCCTCGCCCGACCGAATGCCTGGGTCGTCGGCATGGCTGTGGTGATCGTCCTGCTGGTTCTCGCCGCATTGACCATCGGCCCCTCGCCTTACGGCATCGCCTTATCCTTCGGCGCGCAGCTTGCCGAACTCGCGCCCTTCCGCCTGCCACGCATACTGGCAGCAGGTGGCGCAGGGCGCTTCTTGGCGGCGCGGGCTTCATCATGCAGCGGGTGACCGGCAATCCGATCGCCAGCCCCGAAGTGCTCGGCGTTTCGGCCGGCGGCGGTGCCGGGCTGGCGGCAACGCTCTACACGTTCGGCGCCGCTTCACCCGTGGTGATGCTTCTCGGCATGGCAGCCGGAGCGCTGGTCGTCTTCGTCATCATGATCGCGATTGCCGCAAGCCGCGAGCTTTCCGCCGAACGGTTGCTTCTCTCCGGCATCGCGATGAGCGCCATCTCGATGGGCATCGTCTCGATCGTACTCGCGCAGGGCAGCATGAATTCCTTCATCCTGCTCATGTGGATGGCCGGATCGACCAACCGCGCCGGTGTGTTCGAGGCCTGGACCTCGCTTGCAGCGCTCGCCTTATTCACCGCGCCGCTGTTTTTCATGAGCCGCTGGCTGACCGTCCTGCCGCTCGGCGGGGTAATTTCGAAGGGTGTCGGTATCGGGTTGACCTCTTCGCGGCTGACGCTTGCCGTGCTGTCGGCGCTGATGACGGCGGTCGCCTCCTTCCTCGTCGGGCCGCTCAGCCTTGCAGGCCTTGTCGCGCCGCATCTGGCGCGGCTGATCGGGCTCACCGGCGCACGCCAGCAATTGCTTGCCTCGCTGATGATCGGCGCTGCGATGCTGATCCTCGCCGACTGGCTGTCGCGCGTGGTCATCTACCCCTATCAGGTGCCGGTCGGCGTATTTGCCGCTTTGATCGGCGGCCCTTATCTTCTATGGCTTCTCGCACGCATGGAGAAACGATCGTGAACGCTGTTACCTCGCCCTGGCCTTCACCCTCTCGGGCACCGCCGTTCCGGCTGATGCCAGCGAGATGCTGACCGAAATCTGCGAGCATTTCGTCGACCACGCGGAGGTATTTCGCGATGGCGATCATGTGACGCTGTCGAGCGAGATCGGCGAAGCGCATATATCCAAGGTCAGCGAACAGCTCGATATACGGCTTGCCTGCCCGACGGCCGACATGCTGTCGATGACGCGGGCTATCATCGCCGAGCATCTCTTCATGTTCGCCGGCGACGATCCGCTGACGCTCGAATGGGCCGACAAGCCGAAGCCGGCCAAGCTTTCGAACCTCAGCGAGATCACCGTTGTTTCGGCCGAGAACGTCACCCCGCGCATGCGCCGGCTGGTCGTGTCCTGCGAGGACGCCGAACGCTTCGACACGACCGACGGCCTGCATGTGCGCCTGCTCATGCCGCCGAAGGGCCGCGACCCGGTCTGGCCGGTGACGCTTGCCGACGGCCGCATCGGCTGGCCGGAAGGCGAGGACGAGATTTCCGTCCGCTACTACACGATCCGCAGCCTCGATCTCGAGCGCAAGCAGATGGCGATCGATTTCGTGCTGCATGACGACTGCGGCAAACGCATGCCGGGCGCTGAATTCGGACTGACGGCTCAGCCGGGCGATCGCGCGGCGCTGCTCGGCCCGGGTGCAGGCGGCATGCCGGTTGCCAAGGACCTGATCCTTGCCGGCGACGAGACCGCCCTTCCCGCCATTGCCCGAATGATCGAGTTGGCGACACCAGACGTGAAGGTTCATGCGATCATCGAAGTGGCCGACAAGGCGGAAGAACAGGCTCTCGCCTGCGCATCCGAAAACTTCTCGATCGAGTGGCTGCATCGCAACGGCACCGAGGCGAGCACGGCCGGACTGCTGGAGCCTGCGATCGCCGCGAAGCTTGACGGGCTCGGTCCGGACACGTTCGTCTGGGTTGCCTGCGAGAAGAACGAGGCTCAGTCGATCCGGGCGCGGCTGAAGGCGCATGGCCTCGAGCGCAACCGGATGAGCTCGATCACGTACTGGCGGCGCGGCTACACAGACTAATTGTTCGCGTTCTGTCGGCCCGCCGCTCGCGGCTTGCCTCGTCTCCCGCGAAGACTTATCTCGAGGCTAAGACAAAGGGATTCGGCTGCCATGACCAACGCCTATCTGCCGACACGGCGCTTCATCCGCATTGCGGGCGCCGATGCGCGGGATTTCCTGCATTCGCTGATCACCACCGACGTGGAAGGCCTTGCCGAAAACGAGGCCCGGCCCGGCGCGTTGCTGACGCCGCAGGGCAAGATCCTCTTCGACTTCCTGATCTGGAAAAGCGGGGATGGTTTCGTCATCGAGACCGAAGAGAGCCAGCGCGACGCGCTGATCAAGCGGCTCACCATGTACAAGCTGCGCGCGGCCGTCGAACTCGCGGCTCTCCCCGACGAGGGCGTCACGGTTTTCTGGGATGACGAGGCAACGAAGGGCACCATTACCGACAGCGGTTTCGCCAAGGCAGACATCGCGGTTTCCCGCACGCCGGGCCGACATGCCGATGGTGCGTCGGAAGCCTATCAGGCCCTGAGGATCGCAGCGGCGCTTGCCACGTCCGGCGACGACTACGCATTGCAGGACGCCTTTCCCCATGACGTGCTGCTCGACAAGAATGGCGGGCTCTCGTTCAAGAAAGGCTGCTATGTCGGCCAGGAGGTCGTCTCCCGCATGCAGCATCGCGGCACCGCACGTCGCCGCGTCGCGACGGTGACGGCCGAAACCTCCCTGCCCGCTTCCGGCACCGAGGTCACCGCCGGCGGCAAGCCGGTCGGGACGCTTGGCTCGGTCTCGGGCAACAATGGGCTTGCCATCGTGCGCATCGACCGCGTTGGCGATGCCATTGCGGCAGGCGTGCCGCTGATGGCCGGAGAGACCGCCGTCTCCATCGAACTGCCCGCCTGGACGGGCCTTGCCTTTCCGACCGAAGCCCAAGAGGCTGAGACGTGAGCCTGACACCCGGCACCCGTGCCTGGCAGCGGATGCTGTCGGGCCGCAGGCTCGACCTTCTCGATCCCTCGCCGCTCGATGTCGAGATTTCCGACATCGCCCACGGGCTTGCCCGCGTCGCCCGCTGGAACGGCCAGACGCGGGGAGATCACGCCTTTTCCGTCGCCCAGCACTGCCTTGTCGTGGAAGAGATCTTTCGCCGCTGCAATGCCGGCGCCGCAGCCGATGCGCTGCAGATGACGCTGCTGCATGACGCGGCGGAATATGTGATCGGCGACATGATCTCGCCGTTCAAGTCGGTCGTCGGCGGCGGGTACAAGACCGTCGAGGCGCGGCTGGAGGCGGCGGTGCATATCCGCTTCGGCCTGCCGCCGCACCCGACCAAAGAATTGAAAGTGCTGATCAAGAAGGCCGACACGATCGCTGCCTATTTCGAGGCGACCGAGCTTGCCGGCTTCACGGCGGCGGAAGCGCGAAAATTCTTCGGCCAGCCGCGCGGCATCACCCGCGACATGCTGCCGATCGAGCCGCTTGCGGCCGTAGAGGCGCAGCGCCTGTTCGTTGCGCGCTTCGAGGCGATCGAGGCCGAGCGGCTGGCGGTGAAGGTTTGATGACCGAGACATCCGCCCGCATCATCGTCTGCCCACTTGCCAGCATCGCCGAGACGGCGGTGCGCAATGGTGCCAGGGAAATGGTCAGCCTGATTGCCGAGAAGCAGGATTTTCACCGCCCGGGTGTCATTCGTGCCGATCGGCATCTCAAGCTTGCCATGAACGATATCGGCTTTGCCGGCACCGGCGGGCTGATTGCTCCGAGCGAAGCGCATGTGGCAGACCTGATCGACTTCGTGCGCGAGTGGGACCAGTCGGCGCCGCTGATCGTTCATTGCTGGATGGGCGTGTCGCGCTCGCCGGCGGCGGCGGCAATCAGCATCCTCGCACTCCAGCCGGATGAGGACGATTTCGCACTGGCCAAACGCCTGCGCAAGGTCGCGCCCCATGCGACGCCGAACACCCGGCTGATCGAAATCGGTGACCGCATGCTCGGACGCGGCGGACGGCTTGTCGAGGCGATGAAGACAATCGGCCGCGGCGCCGAGACGGATGGTCGCGCCTCTTTTTCGATAGAAGTGAAAGACTTTACTTCCCCGCAAAGTTGAAATTCTTGTTTTATATATAGAAATATAAAAAATACTGGCGATTTACCTTGACCTCTCCGCCCCATGCGCCAATTAGGGGCGCAACGGAAAGGAGCGGGTCAGGTATGGATCAGGCATCGGAATTCGTCGTCGCAACGAGAACGGCTCTCGCGCAGCTGACGGCCCTGGGGGTTCAGTATTCCTTCTCCGTCCTTGGCGCGATCATTCTCCTGATCCTCGGCTGGCTCGTGGCCGGACTTCTCAGCCGCTGGGTCTATAACGGCCTGTCGCGCGTCAGCGGCATCGACGCGACGCTGTCGCAGTTCTTCTCCAATATCGTCCGTTACGCGACGCTGATTCTCGTCATCGTCATGGTGCTCGGGCAGTTCGGCGTTCAGACGGCCTCGATCCTCGCGGCACTCGGCGCGATCGGCCTTGCCGTCGGCCTTGCGCTGCAGGGCACGCTGCAGAACATCGCAGCCGGCATCATGCTTCTGGTGCTTCGTCCCTTCCGCGTCGGCGAGACGATCGAGACAAGCAGCGTCAACGGCACGATCGTCGATGTGGGGCTGTTCGCGACGGAGTTGCGCACCGCAGACGGCGTCTATCGCCTGGCGCCGAACTCGACGCTGTGGAACGTGCCGATCACCAATTACAGCCGTCTTGCCACGCGCCGCCATGAAATCACCATTGCGATCGGCGCGGACGAGGATGTCGACGGGACGGAAAGCGAGCTGATGAAGCTTGCAGCCGCCAACGACAAGGTTCTGAAGACGCCGGCGCCGACCACCTATGTCTCCGAGTTCGATTCCGGCAGCGCCAAGGTCACTCTTCGCTACTGGATCAACGGCAAGCAGTGGTGGGATGTGAGCCGCGACATGACCAAGTCCGTCAAGCGGGCCTTCGATAAAACGCCGGAGGAAACGACGGCCTAAAAGATCCCTCTCCATCAGCCCCCGTATGGCGCGTCCCGGTAAGAGCGGACCTCCGCAGCTCCATTCGAGCGCGGACGAGCCGGGGCCAGACGGGCATGATGGCAAAGGATGTATCGGATCCGGTTTACGAGGAACCGGATCCGATACCAATACTCCGATTTGATTGAATGCCTGCCAAGCGGCGCCGGAATAGAGGGCATCCGCTGCAATTTCAGATGTAGGCCATATCGATACCGCCGTAGCCCAGCTGCAACGCACCTGCCCGATGACTTGAGCCCTCAGGCTGAACGTCACACAGGAGCAGAACATGCGCGTAAACCTCAACGGCACGGAAATCTTCTTCGAAATCGTCAATAGCGGCTCGCCTCTCGTCGAAAGGCCGGCGGCCAAGCCAACGGTCTTTGCGCTGCATGGCGGGTTGGGTTTCGACCACGGTTATCTGAGACCCGGTCTTGATCCGCTTGGCGGCATCGCTCGCATCGTCTATGTCGATCTCAGGGGCCAGGGGCGTTCCGGACGGCCACCGCTGGAAACCTGCACGCTGGAACAGATGGCCGATGACATCGTCGATCTGGCAGCACTGCTCGAGGTCGACAAGCCGATCATTCTCGGCCACTCCGCAGGCGGCTTTGTTGCGATGAAGGCTGCGGCGAGACATCCCGATCTCGTCGGCGGCCTGATCCTGGTCGGAACGGTGGCAACGCTGACGGCGTCCGCTACCACCGACTGCGCCTCCGACCCCAAGCTTTCCGACCGCGCCTCCGTCGAGGTGGTCCACATTGCGGAACGATATGCCAAGGCACCGCTGACACCGACAAGCGCGGAAGAATACCGGGCCTATGTGCGGCCCTATACCGGCGCTCCCGACTTCATGGATTCGGTGGCCGAACTGCTTCTGCTCAGCTCGTTCGAGTTCGGCATGCTCAAGCATTTCCGCGCCAAGCTCATCCCGACCTATGACGTGCGCGACGAGCTTGCCGCGATCCGATGCCCGACGCTCGTGCTTTCGGGGCGCTTCGACTGGGTTTGCCCACCGAGCGCGGGCCGCGATATCGCGCGTCGGATCAGGGGTGCGGAATTCGACGAGTTCACGAATTCCGGCCACTATCTTTTCTCGGAGGAGCCGCAGACGTTCCAGGCGACAACATTCAGGTTCCTCAGGAGCCTTACCGGGGCATTCCACGACGAAATGGCGTGAATGACGTGGTGCCGATGCGCGACGGGATCGGGCCGAGCACGTGATGGGCTGGGCTCGGGTGCGATCCGCTTCATCGTTACTACGAGGCGAGCCGCACCACAGGCAGAACGACTTTTCTGTTGGCAGATTTAATAGCCTGCACAAAGGCTTGAAAGGCTTCTTTCTTCCGACACATGTTCCTATACATTCATGAGGAGTGAATGCGGGGAGCAGGCGTGTATTTGATCGACATCCTTCTGGTCATACTTGTGTTTTTCCTTCTGTCGCAGAATCGCAAGGTTTCCGCGCGCGTCGACGGGCTGGAGAAAGAGCTCGGCGAGGTTAAGCGGCTGATGGCCGAAGGAGTAATCCCGGCTGCAGCGCCGGCAAGCGCCCTGCCCACGGCTTCGGAGATTGAGGCTCAGGCCGCGGAAAGCGCCACGGCCGATCAAGTGCAGGCCGAGGCCGCGACAGAGGGCGATGGCCGCGAGCCGATCGCGGAGCCACCCGAGACCACGGACGCACCTGTTGCGCCGTCTGCGCCAACGCCAAAACCGCGCCCGACACGGGAAAACCTGGAAAGCTATCTCGGTGCCCGCTGGCCGGTCTGGGTGGGCGGCGTGGCACTCGCCTTCGGCGGCATTTTCCTCGTCCGTTACTCGATCGAATCCGGCCTGCTCGGACCCGGCACGCGGCTGACGCTGGCTGCCCTGTTCGGCCTGCTGCTGATCGGTGCCGGCGAACTCGTGCGGCGCCGGGCGATGCCCAAAATCTCCGAACTGTATGCCAATGCCATGATCCCTGGCGCGCTGACGGCGGCCGGCAGCGTGACTTTGCTAGGCACGGTCTTCGCGTCTTACGCCTTCTACGGCTTCATCGGCCCCGGCACGGCTTTCGTGCTGATGGCGCTCGTGTCGCTCGCCACCGTCGCCCTGTCGCTGCTGCATGGACAGGCGCTTGCGGGTCTCGGGCTGCTCGGCTCGCTGATCACGCCGCTTCTCGTCGCGACCGAAGATCCCAACCCCAACGCGCTGTTCCTCTTCCTTGCCGTCACCTGGATGGCGGTGAATGCCGCCTCGCGTTTCCGCCGCTGGACGGTGGTGCCGATGCTCGCCAATATCGGCACGGGGCTTTGGGTCCTGCTTTATGCCGCCGCCGGCACCGACTTCGACCCCGCACCTCCGACGCTCACCATGCTGGCGATGATCGCCGGTACTATCTTCCTGTGGCCCGGCAAAGGATATGCGAAGACCAGCCAGCCCGGCTGGCGGGCGCTTCTGGCGCGGCCGCCGCTGAAGATCACGCTGTCGCTGTCGATCATGATCATGCTCGGCGCACTCGCGACTGTCGCATCGCAATCGGTCTATGGCGTGCAGAACGGGCTCGATCCACTCTTTGCCTTCCTGGCCGTGACGGCGGCGCTGGCGGCACTCGGCGCGGCTCGTGCCTATGCCATCTGGCCGGCGCTGATCGCCGCCGGCGGCGCAGTGCTCGGCATTCTAGTCACTGCGCTGTCGCTGCTCGACTATGTCGCGCCGGAGGGACCGGACGGCACGCCCGTGCCGCTACCTCTTTCCGGCAACGAGATCGCGGTCAGCCTCGGACTCGGTGCGGTCTTCACCCTGCTCGGCTTCGGCGCGCTGAAACGCTTCCGCGACGGGGAGAAAGAATTCTCGATCGTCTGGGCCGTGCTGATGGGCGCCATGCCGGTGACCCTCGCCTTCATCTCCTTCCTCAACTTCGGCAATTTCTTCCGCGACTGGACGCATGGGCTCTACGGGCTCGGTGTCGGTATCGCGATGCTTGCAGCGACGGAATGGCTGTTCCGCAAGAGTGGCGAGGCAGCCGAGAGCCAGATCGACTGGCCGGCCAATCTCGCCGTGCTCGGTTCCTTCGCAGGCTTCACGCTGGCGCTGCATACGCTGACCAACGGCATCGTCACGACGATCCTCGTCTCGACCCTCGGCTTCGTCTATCTGCTTGCCCTGCGCGTCCGCTCCTGGCCCGCCCTGCCCTGGGCGATGGTCGCAGCAACCGTGATCGTCTTCGGCCGCATCGCCTGGGAGCCGACGCTGATCGGGCCGAACAGTCTCGGCACCACGCCGTTCTTCAACGCACTGCTGCCCGGCTACGGCATTCCGACGTTGCTCGCCGTACTCTCGGCCTGGATGCTGCGCAACTCGCCCGACTTCCGAGTCCGCAACGTGATGCAGGCGCTTGCCTCGCTGTCGGCGCTGATCACCATTGCGGTGCTGGTCCACCATGCGATGAATGGCGGAAAACTGTCCGGCGACACGCCGACGCTCGGCGAGCAGTCGATCTATACGCTGATCACCATCGGCTTCTCGGGCATCCTGATGACGCTCGACCTGAAGCAGCCTTCGCCGGTCTTCCGCTTCGGTTCGATGATTGCCGGGGTGATCGCAACGGTGAACGTGCTGTCGCTGCATGTCTTCGCTTTGAATCCATTCATCTCCGGCGAAGACACCGGGCCGTGGCCTTTCGTCAACCTGTTGCTGCTTGGCTATCTGCTGCCGGCGCTCGCCTATGCGCTTGTTGCCTATCTCGCCCGTGGACGACGGCCGGTGCCTTACGTGGCGATGCTGGCGGTCGCTGGCGCGGTGCTCGGCTTCCTCTGGGCAACGCTTTCGGTGCGCCGTTTCTGGCAGGGTACCAATATCGCCGACTGGAAGGGTTTCATTCCGGGCGAGACCTATACCTACTCGGTCGTCTGGCTCATCATCGGCGTCGGACTTCTGGCGCTCGGCTCCAGGCTCGATGCCAAAAGCCTCAGGCTCGCCTCGGCCGGGCTGGTGCTGATCGCGGTGCTGAAAGTGTTTCTGGTCGATATGTCGAACCTCGAAGGCATCCTGCGGGCGTTGTCCTTCATCGGGCTCGGCGCGGTGCTGATCGGCATCGGGCTTTTCTACCAGCGGATATTGGTGAAGAAGAACGGGGAACCCGATGCTGATTCTCCGGATGCCACGACATGACGCTTCCCCTCGCCGACGCTTTCGCTCCCTGTGAGGAGCTTGCCGGGCAGCTGATCCCGCATGCGACGGATAGCGATGACGGCAGCCACGACATCGCGCATACCCTGCGCGTGTTCAAGAATGCCATGCGCATCCATGCGACGGAGGGCGGTGACGGCAGGGTTCTCGCCGCAGCGGTCCTGCTGCATGACTGCGTTTCGGTGGAGAAAAATTCGCCGCTGAGAGCCCAGGCCTCGCGGCTGGCGGCGGAGAAGGCTTCCGCCATTCTCGGCGACATGGGCTGGGACAAGGCGGCGGTCGAGGCCGTCGCCCATGCAATCACCACCCATTCCTTTTCCGCCAACCTGCCGCCGGAAACGCTGGAAGCAAAGATCCTGCAGGATGCCGACCGGCTGGATGCGATCGGCATGGTGGGTGCTGCCCGCTGTTTCTACATCGCCGGCCGCATGGCGTCGGGCCTCTACGATCCGGTCGATCCGCTTGCCAAGGAGCGGCCACTCGACGACAAGAGCTTTGCAATCGACCATTTCGAGGTCAAGCTGTTCAAGCTGGCCGACGGGTTCCAGACCGCAGCCGGCCGGGCCTTTGCCCAGGAGCGGCACGAACGGCTGGTAAAGATCCGCGATATGTTTCTGGACGAAATCTGAGGGCTGTCTGATGCGTGTGTCCGAACTGAATTTCTATCCGCTGAAGAGCGGCCGCGGCATTCCGCTGACGGAGGCCACGATCACCGCGTCCGGCATTCCCGGCGACCGGCAGATGATGATCGTCGATCCGTCCGGCCATTTCATCACGCAGCGGGAACTGCAGGCGCTGGCCCAACTCGTCGTCGAGCCGAAGGATATCGGCGTGCGGCTGGCGATCGAGGGCAAGGGCGAGATCATGGTCGCCGTGCCGCCGAAGGACCGGCGGATGGATGTGGCCGTGTGGAAATCGATCGTCAACGCGGCGGTGGCCGATGATGGAGCGAACGAGATCCTGTCGACATGGCTTGGCCGTGAGATCAAGCTCGTGTTCTTCGACGACAAGGCCGCACGTACCGCGAGCCCGGAATGGGCGGGACCGGATACGCCGGTCACCTTTGCCGACGGTTATCAGGTTCTCGTCACCACGACGGGCTCGCTGGCCGCGCTCAACGCCGACATGGACAAGCATGGCGAAGGCGCAATCGGCATGGAGCGGTTCCGGCCAAACATTGTGCTCGACCATGGCGAGGCCTGGGCCGAGGACAATTGGGACGGCATCGAGATCGGCGGCATCCGCTTCGATTTCGTCAAACCCTGCGCCCGCTGCATCATGACCACGCAGGACCAGCAGACCGGTTCGCGCGATGTCGCGAGCCCCATGCCCGCGATGGGCCGCATCCGCATGTCGGCCGACCGGCGCGTGCCGGGCCCACTGTTCGGCTGGAACGCCGTGCCGCGGAGCGAAGGCACGATCAGGCTCGGCGACGAGGCGAGCATCACAGCCACGCGCGATGCCTGGGCGATCAAGCGCAGGGCGTGACAAAATCGCCGCGGCGCGGCTGATTTAGCAGGGCAAGTACCGCGCGGCGTTTACCAGACCTTGACGCAAATCAGCCAAAGCCATTGCAGTTAACAACCATCAAAACCTCTGGCCGAGGGTGAGGACGGCCGGACAACACCGCAAGAGCATCCAAGTTTATGACACCACGCAGCCAGGGCCTCATCTTCGCACTCACCGCGGTGTCGATCTTCGCCATACAGGACGGCATTTCCAAACATCTGGGCCAGGCCTATCCGCCGGTTCTCGTCGCGATGATCCGCTACTGGTTCTTCGCCGCCTTCGTGCTCGCACTGGCGACCCGCAATCCGGGCGGGATCAAGGAAACGGCAAAGAGCAATCGGCTCGTGCTACAGATCATCCGCGGCACGCTGCTCGTCTTCCAGATCTGTATCTCGATCTATTCCTTCGCCTATGTGGGCCTGGCGCAGACACACACGATCTTTGCAGCCTCGCCGCTTGTCGTCGCCTGTCTTTCCGTGCCTCTGCTTGGCGAAACGGTGGGCTGGCGCCGGTGGTTGGCGATCGGCGTCGGCTTCCTCGGTATCCTGCTGATCATCGACCCCACCCACGCGACCTTCAACAGCAACATCATCATCCCGATCATCTGCACCGTGATGTTCGCCCTCTACTCGGTGCTGACCCGCATGGCGAGCCGCAGCGACACGTCGAAGACCAGCTTCTTCTACACCGGCATCGCAGGCGCGGTGGCGATCACCTTCGTCGGCCCCTTCTACTGGTCCAATATCGCGCCGGAATACTGGTTCTGGATGGCGGCGCTCTGCGTCACCGGCATGACCGGCCACTACCTGCTGATCCGCGCCTTCGACGTGCTCGATGCGGTCGTGGTGCAGCCGATCTTCTATCTGCAGACGGTTCTGGTCTGCATCATCGGCACCTTCGTCTTCCATGAGGTGCTGAGCTGGAACATGATCGCCGGCTGCGTCATCGTCATCGGCGCCGGCCTGTTCACCATCCTGCGCGAGGCGCAACTCGGCAAGCGCCGCCCGCCGGTGCAGCCGCCGGGTTCGCTGTAAGCTCTTCTCCATCAACGGGAATGATGGATTGCTTTAGCAAAAGTCGTTTCACCAAGGGTCGCAGAAACGATATGAGTTTTCTCCATAATCTGGAGGAGCCCCATGCCCGCAAACGCGTCGTCATCGGCAAAAACGCCGATGCCCTGGCTGATCATCGCCGCCGGCGCGCTTGTCGCGCTTCTGACCTTCGGGCCGCGCTCGGCCATGGGCTTTTTCCAGCTGCCGATGCTGGCCGATACCGGCTGGGACCGGTCCACCTTCGGTCTCGCCATGGCGATCCAGAACCTTGCCTGGGGCCTCGGCCAGCCGATCTTCGGCGCCATCGCCGATAAGTGGGGCACGGGCCGGGTCCTGACCTTCTCGGGCCTGCTCTATGCGGCAGGCCTCGCGCTCATGTCGACGGCGCATTCGGAAAGCATCCTTTATCTGTCCGGCGGCGTCATGGTGGGGCTTGCGGTCGGCGCCGGTTCGTTCGGCACGATCCTGTCGGCTTTTGCCCGCAACGTAACGCCAGAGCAGCGCTCCTTCGCCTTCGGCATCGGCACGGCAGCGGGTTCGGCCGGCATGTTCCTGTTTGCGCCGCTCAGCCAGGCGCTGATCAGCGCCTATGGATGGTCCGACAGTCTCGTCATCATGGCGGTGATGATGCTCGCCATCCCCTTGCTGGCGATACCGCTACGCGGCAATTCCTCATCGGGCCGCCAGCAGCAGTCGACGTTCCCACAGACTGCCGGCGAGGCGCTGCGCGAGGCCTTTGGCCACAAAAGCTACCTGCTGCTCACCAGCGGCTTCTTCGTCTGCGGTTTCCAGGTCGCCTTCATCACCGCGCATTTTCCCGCCTATCTCGGCGATATCGGCATTGACGCGCGCTATGCGGTGATCGCCATGGCGCTGATCGGCTTCTTCAATATCATCGGCTCGCTGTCGGCCGGAGTGATCGGCCAGCGTTATTCGAAGCCCTATTTCCTCGCCTATATCTATATCGGCCGCTCGATCGCCGTGACCGCCTTCCTGCTGCTTCCGCAGTCTCCGGCATCGGTGATCATCTTCGCCATCGTCATGGGCCTCCTGTGGCTCTCCACCGTGCCGCCGACCAACGGGCTGGTGGCCATCATGTTCGGCACCCGCCATCTCGGCATGCTGGGCGGAATCGTCTTCCTGTCGCATCAGGTCGGCTCGTTCCTCGGCGTGTGGATGGGCGGATATCTCTACGACCGGCTCGGCTCCTACGATGCCGTCTGGTGGTTCGGCGTGGCGCTCGGGCTCTTCGCCGCCATCGTCCACTGGCCGATCAAGGAAAAGGCGATTGATCGGCCTGCAGCGATGCAGCCGGCGGAATAGGCAGCAACTAGCTCAGCTCGCCTGGCGATCCGCAGACTTGCTCAGCGCCTTCAAGGCCGCCTGAACGAAGCCTTCGCGGGCGTCATTGGCAGTCAGGCCGCGTGGCTCGTAAACGTGTCGGTGCAGGAAGAACTGGGTGAGCTTGAACGCCGCCGCCATGCTCTCGCGGTCAGCCGATGGAGCCGGGCCTTCGCGCAGGAAGGCAGGCAAAGCCAGCATGCGATCGGCATAGGGTGCCGCCGCCTCGCCGCAGACGGCACGGCCGCTTTTCGGCGAGACATGGGTGAGATTGTTGCGCGTGCCGGTTGCCGCGCATTCGGTGAGATCGAGCCCGTAGCCAAGATCGTTCAAGACCGCGAGTTCGAAGCGGACGAAAAGCTCGCCGGCATCGGCCGGGTCGTCCATCGCCTCGAGAATGATGTCGAGCGCATCGAAGAGATGCGGATGGGGATCGCGTTCGGGAAGCAGGCGCAGCAGCGCGCCCATGGCCTGCACGCCGTAGACGGCGGTCGCCGTCTCCATCAGCTTGGCCGCCCGCAGGCGCACCGGCTCGAGCTTCAGGTCGCCGAGATGTTCGTCGAGCCTGGCGCGCCAGACAGCCTCGACCCGGTTTCCCGGCTGCAGCACCGGCTGCATGGCACGCGAGCGGCCCGAGCGGACGAGCCCGAGGTGGCGGCCGCGCTCACGGGTCATCAGCTCGGCGATGACGCTGGTTTCGCCATGCCGCTTGACGCCGATGATGATTGCCTCGTCCTGCCACTGCATCGATGCGTGAAGACCCTTCCAGAGTGATTCAGTTTTAGCGCATAAGTCGTTCAGACTGAATCAGTTTTGCACTTTTGCCACGCAATGCCGAAAACTGCGATCAGGTATCATCTCGGCTGGAACAAATTGCCCCGCAGCGGAATTCTCTCGCCACATATAATGTCGCCATAGGGAGTTCCCATGAGATACGTCCTCTTCGCTGCAGCCGCTTTGTCCGCCACCGTGGTCGGGTTTATCCAGGCGCCACCGGCCGCCGCCCAGTCGCCGCAGCTGGAACAGGCCTGCATGACGGTCGCGAAGAATTTCCTGCTGGTGCCGACGCTGAAGACCGGCATCGTGCAGTCGTTTCCGGAACTCGATCCGCCCGGCGCGCGCCTGACCTACTCTACGCGCGACGACGCAAAGCCGACGGATTTCACCAACGAGATCGATTGCGAATTCGATAAAGCCACGCCGCCGTTTACGCTGCAGCGTTTCTGCATTTCGCGCACATGCTACGGCCCGAACGAACAGGAGCCGGAAAACCGCCGTCGCTTCCTGGAAGTGAAGGCGATCATGGATCGCCAGAAGTAAGGCAAACTGAAACGGCACGCCAGCACACTAAAGCCCCGCGAGCCGGGGCTTTCGCATGGCAAGGGCCGCGATCAGCCGCCCTTGCCGTAACAAATCATGCGCTCATTTGTCGCCGCGTCGACCGAGTGCGCCGAGCGCAGATGTCAGGTAGCGTTCGGCAAGCGCATGACGGCGGCGCTTGGCGAGCTTCAGTGCTTCAAGGCAATGGGATGCCAAAGGGTCGGTCTCGGCCGGCATTTTGCCGAACTCCTCGGCGGTGACGGATCCCGTATAGATGGACGGCATGCCCTCGCCATTGCGCAGGCAACGCCCCTGCCCTGTCACGAGCATATCGCGACCGGTAGGATGCTTGATCTTGTAGGTCTGGTGGCATGGCTTGCCCGAGATGATCGTCTCGTGCAGTGCCTTTGCGACACGCGGCATGTCATCCTCCGTGACATGCTTTATGACATCCTCGATCGGCGCCCCTACCTCAAGGTCTCGGGGTGCCAGACCATAAATGTAGGCGAAGACAGGGTCGGCGAAGACCTTGTTCTCACTGAGGTCCCAGCTGAAGAAACCGACGGATTCCTTCAGGTCGACCTCCTTGCGCCTCGAATACATGCTGCTTCCCATGCAGTCTCAATCCCCCTCTTCCCCGGTTTCATGACCTCTGCAAAAGCCGTTGAATCGCCCGACTTGCTAATATGATCAAATGTCCGGAGTAGCGGCGTGTCAAGTCCGCCGCACAAAGTTGCACAACCGGAGGAAGGATAAAGGCCGCCAATTACCTCTTAAGAGTGGTTTTGGTCAGCTCTTTGGGAAGTCCAGCCCCATTTCGCGGAAGCGCTCGGGATCATCGCCCCAGTTCTCGCGAACCTTGACGAAAAGGAAGAGGTGTACCGGCTGCTCGAGGATTTCCGAGAGCTCCTTGCGGGATGCGGTGGAGATCGCCTTGATCGCCTCGCCGTTCTTTCCGAGCGCGATCTTCTTCTGGCTTTCGCGCTCCACATAGATGACCTGTTCGATGCGCACCGAACCGTCCTTGCGCTCTTCCCACTTTTCGGTCTCGACATGCGAGGCGTAGGGAAGCTCCTGATGCAGGCGCAGGAACAGTTTTTCGCGGGTGATCTCGGCTGCGAGCTGGCGCATCGGCAGGTCGGAGATCTGATCCTCCGGATAATACCAGGGACCTTCCGGCAGGGTCTTGGCAAAATAGTCCATCAGATCGTCGCAGCCGGAACCGGTCGTCGCGGAGATCATGAAGGTGCGCTCAAAGGCGACGGTCTCATTGGCCTTTGCCGCCAAGGCCAAAGATCCTCACGCTTGACCTGGTCGATCTTGTTCAGAAGCAGGATTTTCGGCTGGTGGACGTCCTTCAGGCCTTCGAGGATCGCTTCGGCGTCACCGCGAATACCGCGTTCGCTGTCGATCAGAAGCGCGATCAGGTCGGCATCCTTGGCGCCGCCCCAGGCGGACGTCACCATGGCGCGGTCGAGCCTGCGCCGCGGCTTGAAGATGCCGGGGGTGTCCATGAAGACGATCTGGGCGTTGTCGTGGATTGCGATGCCGCGCACGATGGCGCGCGTCGTCTGGACCTTGTGGCTGACGATCGAAACCTTGGCGCCGACCAGCCGGTTGACCAGCGTCGACTTGCCGGCATTGGTCGCGCCGATGAGGGCCACGAAACCGGAATGGGTCGGGCCTGCGGCGGTTTCGTCTGCTGCGCCGGCAATGTTCTCGTCTTCAGTCATACTGGTCCAATCAATCCTGGCTCTTCTGCCAGATGCCCTCGCGTTCGAGGAGCTTCGTTGCGGCAACCTGTTCGGCCGCCCGTTTCGAACGGTCCGTGCCCGTCTCCGGCGCGCAGCCGGCAATTTCCACCGTCACCGTGAAGCGCGGATCGTGATCCGGCCCCGAGCGGTCGTCCACCCGGTAGGATGGCGTCAAGCCGAACTTGGCATGCGCCCATTCCTGCAGCTCGGTCTTGGCATCGCGCCGTGCAGCATTCGGCTGGGTGGCGCGCTCTTTCCAATAGCGCAAAACGAAGGCCCGCGCGACTTCCAATCCGCCATCGAGATAGAGCGCGGCGATCAGGCTTTCCACGACGTCGGCGCGGACGTTGAGCATACGCTTGCCGGTAAGCTTCTTGACGTCGGCGCCGGTGCGGATGAAGCGGTGCAGCTCCAGTTCGTCGGCGACGATGGCGCAGCTTTCGGCGCTGACCAGCTGGTTCAGGCGGACGGAGAGCTCGCCCTCCTCCGCCGACCGGAAGGTGCAGAACAGAAGCTCGGCGACGCACAGACCGAGCACCCGATCCCCCAGAAACTCGAGGCGTTCATAATTGGCATTCTTGGCCGTTCCGGTGCTGGCATGGGTCAGCGCCCGGTCAAGCCATTGCCTGTCGGCAAAGCTGTGACCGATCGCCTTTTCCAGTTGGCCCATTTCATCAGCCGAGAGCGGCCGCGGCTTCATCAGTTGACGCCCTTGAACAGGCGGTCCCAACGCATGTTGGCCGGCCACTTCCAGATCTCGCGGAACGAGGTGTCGTTGCCGAGCGAGAAGAAGATGACGCTGGCGCGGCCGACCAGATTTTCGGCAGGCACGTAACCGACGTCGAAACGGCTGTCGAGCGAGTTGTCACGGTTGTCGCCCATGAAGAAGTAGTGGCCTTCCGGCACGACGAATTCCTGGGTGTTGTCGCCACGCGAGACAGGAGACTGGTCGAGCGTGTCGTAGCTCTTGCCATTATCCAGCGTCTCGCGGAAGACCGGCACGTTGGCGCCCGGATCGAGGCGATAATCCGAGGTGAAGCTGCCGTCGGCCTGTTTTGGCACGGCCGTGCCATTGACGTAGAGCACGCCTTCGCGAACTTGGACGCGGTCACCCGGCAGACCGATCAGGCGCTTGATGTAGTCGATGTCCGGCTGCTGCGGCAGGCGGAAGACAATGACATCGCCGCGCTTCGGCTCGCTGAATTCGAGGATGCGGCCGTCGAAGAGATCCGGCGAAAAGGGCAGCGAATATTTCGAATAGCCGTAGGCGAACTTGTTGACGAAAATGTAGTCGCCGACGAGCAGCGTCGGCATCATCGAGCCAGACGGGATAGTGAACGGCTGAAACAGAACGGTACGGATGACCATGGCGAGCAGCAGGGCCTGAATGATGACCTTGATGTTTTCCCAGAGCGCATTCTGCTGCTTCGTCTCGGCTTTATCGGACACGTTTCAATTCTTTCTATCTTGGCGGGTGGCCGCCTTGTCTAAACTCTTCCAAATGCCACGGCAATGGAAATGGAAACGGGAATGTTGTCGCGCCCCAGGTTAATAAGCCTGTTTGTCTTGCCGCAGGCGCCTCGCCCCGTCACGCGGTTGCGACCGGGCGTGCCTCGATGATGACGAAGGCCTGGGCATAAGGGTATTCGTCGGTGATGGTAATGTGGATCACAGGTTCGTGGCCCGCCGGGATCAGCTCCGCCAGCCGCTCACCGGCACCGCCCGTCAAGACCATGGTCGGCTTGCCGCCCGGCAGGTTGACGACGCCCATATCCTTCCAGAACACGCCGTTCGCCAGCCCCGTGCCGAGCGCTTTCGAACAGGCCTCCTTGGCGGCGAAACGCTTGGCGTAGGATTCTGCCCGGTTCTTGCGACGCTCGGACTTGGCCCGCTCTATCTCGGTGAAACAGCGGTGGGTGAACCTTTCGCCGAAGCGTTCGATGGATTTCTCCACCCGCCTGATGTCGATGAGGTCGCTGCCCATGCCGATGATCATGCCTGTCCTTCCAACTGTTCGCGTCTGGTCCCGACTGACTTGATGGCTTCGCCCCGTGCCGTCAAGCGGTCCAGCCGCCGATTGCGGAAACTGCGTATACCCAAATAGGTGACACCGTAGAAGACGAGACCGCAGAGGAGGCCGAGCGGCAGCGAGCCGAGCAGCATCGGCTCCAGGATCGGCCGCCAGAGCTGCGAGACGTCTAAATGGGAGAGAAGGCTTTCAAGGTCGACATGGCGGGACGTCGCCTCGCCGCCGAGCATGACCTGGCCTAGCTCCCAGGTGAGCGGCCAGATGATGGGACAGGTCAGCGGATTGGCAAAAGCGGTGCCCAGTGCCGCAGCAACCATGCTACCGCCGATCAGCCAGGCGACCGGCAGCGCGAACAGGAGGTGAAAACCGAGAAACGGTGTCCAGGCGCTCAGCACGCCGACGGCGAGACCCGCGGCAACAGCATGGGGCGAACCACCGATGCGCATGACCTTCAGACGATAATAGCCGAGCACGCGCCTGAACCCTTTCGGGGCACAAGGGCGGCATGAACTTTCTGGCGAAAGGAGAGAGGCGTGCGGCGGCGAAACGTCATTTCAAGGGAACCTGGCCAAGCCATCCCGGCAGATACCGGCACCGCTTCGGCGACTTCGTTCAAAGATCAGCTAGCCGATACGGAAAATGATGGCGAAATTGGGCCCTAGGCACCCGGCAACGGCCCATTAGACCAGCGCCGCAGCAGGAACATTCAAGCGCAGCCTCGCGCCAACCCTGCATCGACGCCCCTAATCAAAGGGCGTCGTAGACAATCGAGCTCTTGGCTTAGAACTGGGTCTTGCGGAACATGCCGCGATCGACCTGGCGCATGCGATATTCGAGATCGATGCGATCACGAGCTTCGTTGAGATATGCCATTTCGCGGTCCTGAGCCGTGGGGACGCGGAGCGCGCGGGCGAACTTGCGAACGGTAGTGAACATGGTCTTTTCCTTGGTGGTCAGTGTCTTTCTGTTGACCAATACATACGATTTCGCGGGGTGTTTTACCAACGCCGGCATGGATGGCCAGCCCTGCGTTTCGCGCATAGCAAGCTGCATGACAGGCGGGTGACAGGTCACAAAACGTGCAACTGGCACGGAATGCACCTCCATCCGCGCAAAGAAAAACCGCGGAGGCCATTACAGCCTCCGCGGTTGTCGAATGATGATCGCGTGGTGGACGAGGATACTACCTCATGCCACCCGCGGCAGAGAAGGGATCAAAACTCTTCCCAGCTCTCGTTCTTGACGGCAACGGCGGCGTTGCCGGAGAAGGCGGTCGCCAGCTTGCGGCCGAGGGCGCGGGCGGGAGATGCAGCCGGAGCGGCATCGGCTTGGGCAACGCGAACATTCGCCTTGTAGGTCTGGACCGACAGCTTGAACTGGGAGAGCAGAGCGTTGAGCGCTGCTGCGTCGCGGGCCAGACCGTGGCTTGCAGCCGTCTGTTCCTCGACCATGGCCGCATTCTTCTGAGTGTCCTGGTCCATCGTGTTGACCGCGGTGTTGATCTGCTGGAGGCCGGACGACTGCTCCTGCGCCGATTCAACGATCGCGTTGACGTTGCGGTTGATCTCCTGGACTTCGCCGACGATCGTCTCCAGCGCCTTGCCGGTTTCGCCGACGAGATGCACGCCGTTCTGGACCTGCTCGTTGGAGGCGTTGATCAGCGCCTTGATTTCCTTCGCGGCGTTGGCGGAGCGCTGGGCGAGTTCGCGCACTTCCTGTGCGACGACCGCAAAGCCCTTGCCGGCTTCGCCTGCACGCGCGGCTTCGACACCGGCGTTCAGCGCGAGAAGGTTGGTCTGGAAGGCGATGTCATCGATGACGCCGATGATGTTGCCGATCTCGCCCGAGGACTTTTCGATCTGCTCCATGGCCTTAACGGCGTTCTGGACAACTTCGCCCGAACGTTCGGCGCCCTGACGGGTGCGGGCGACGAGTGCGCCGGCATCCTGGGCACGACGTGCGGCATCCTTCACCGTGGTGGTGATCTCTTCCAGAGCGGCTGCGGTTTCCTCGACCGAGGCTGCCTGCTGTTCTGTGCGCTTGGCGAGATCGTCGGCGGCCGCCTTGATCTCGGCAGAACCTGCCTCGATGCTGCGGGCGTTTTCAGCGACCTGCTCAAGAGCGGCCTGCAGCTTCGACGCGGATGCGTTGAAGTCGTTCCGGACGCCGTCGAGAGTGGCCGTGAACGGACGCTCGATGCGGTAGGAGACATTGCCATCGGAGAGCTGGCTCAAGGCCTGAGCGAGATTGTCGACGGCGAACTTGACGTCGGCGGCTTCGCGGGTCTTCAGCGCTTCGCGCTCGATGCGCTCGCTTTCGGAAAGGCTGCGGTTATCTTCGGCTTCCTGTTCCAGACGCTGACGCTCGAGGGCGTTGTCGCGGAAGACGGCAACGGCTTCGGCCATCTGGCCGATCTCGTCCTTGCGATCGAGACCGTCGATCTCCGCCTGGGTCTCGCCGGCTGCCAGCGACGACATACGTTCACGCAGGCGCGCCATCGGAGCGGTGATGCCCTTCTGGGCGATGGTCATGGAGATGACGACCGCGATCGCGATGCCGGCCAGCATGCCGATGATGGCGTACTGGATGGTCGAGGACACTTCGGCCGACAGACGATCGGCGCCGTTCTTGATGATCTCGGCCATTGCGCCGTTGTTGGCGCCGAACTTCGGCGACAGCTCGACGATCGCCTTATCGAGATCAGCCGAAAGAGTGGTTACCTTGGCGGCGTCGCCGGCAGCGTGGGCGGCGAGCAGGCCTTCACCGATCGCCTTCAGCGTGTCGGCACCGGCAACCAGTTCGTCGATGGCGGCTTTGCGGCTCGGTACGATGCCCGGGATCTGCGAAAGACGGTCACGGGCGCCGGAGATTTCCTTGCCGAAGCGGCCGGACAGATCCTTGAAGGCTTCCGACTTCGGGTCCTGCGCCATCGCGCGGCTGAGCCAGGTCGTGGCCGTCCACATGCCGGCGGCACCGCGCGGACCGAAGGTCGCGGCATTGCTCTCATTCATCAGGAAACTGGAATAGGCATCGTTGGCGGCGCTGAAGCGCTGCGTGACAAAAAGCAGGCCGGCGAGCGAAATTACGCCGAGGATGGCGATTGCCATCAGAAATTTGGTCTTGATCTTCAAATTCTTGAG
Organism: Terrirhizobium terrae; assembly: GCF_030323265.1. Lineage (GTDB taxonomy): Bacteria > Pseudomonadota > Alphaproteobacteria > Rhizobiales > Rhizobiaceae > Neorhizobium. Next base: position 2,896,029 of record NZ_CP104992.1, on the reverse strand, counting down.
CATCGGAAAGCCTCAGATATGCGCCGTCCGGGCGGACGCGCATTGCGAAGGGGAAAACAGGAATCGTCACGGAGACGGCGAACATCATGCACGCACCGCGATCGAACCCGACCGCATGTCCTCAGGCTCAGACCCTAAGCGCAGTTAGGATAAGAAAATCTTACACTTGCTGCAGCGCGTTACGATTTTTGACAAAATGCCGCAGTGCAGCATTATTTTGCCGCAATCTTCATAAGCGCGTAACCATCGGGGGCTAATCGGGGCCGGCTCTTGTTGCGACGCACAACGCGCTGCGCTTAACAGGACGCAAGGGCCATGATCCGGCCAGCCCGCAGCGCGGGCCGTTTGATATGAAGTCAGCACACCATCACCGAAGGACCCTCCCCTTGGATCTATCCCGCCGTAACATCATGACGCTCGGCGTTGCTGCAGCAGCGACCGCCGTCACCACCAAGATCGCCTCCGCGCAGGCGATCAGCTTCACCCCTCGCCGATCTATCCGGATCCGGCAATCCAGGTTCTCGACCCGAGCTTCGCCAAGTACCGCGTCGCCAGCGCCTCGCTGGAACAGGTCGCTACCGGCGCCCGCTGGCTCGAAGGCCCGGTCTATTTCGGCGACGGCAAGTATCTGCTGGTCAGCGATATCCCGAACAACCGCGTCATGAAGTTCGACGAAACGAACGAAACCTGGAGCGTGTTCGACGCCAACTCCAACTACGCAAACGGCCATTGCCGTGACCTGCAGGGCCGCCTGATCTCCTGCGAACACTTGACGCGTCGCGTCACCCGCACCGAGCATGACGGTTCGATCACGGTTCTCGCCGACAACTACAAGGGCAAGAAGCTCAATTCGCCGAACGACATCGTCTGCAAGTCGGACGGTTCGCTGTGGTTCACCGACCCGCCGTTCGGCATCGGCGGCGAATGGGAAGGCGAAAAGGCTGAAGCCGAATTGCCGCACTCCGTCTACCGGATCTCGCCGGAGGGCAAGCTAGAGCTCATCGCCGACGACCTGAAAGGCCCGAACGGCATCGCCTTTTCCGAAGACGAGAAGAAGCTCTACGTGGTCGAAGGCCGCGCGCAGCCCTATCGTATCGTCTGGTCCTACGATGTTTCCAAGGACGGCAAGACGGTTTCCAACAAGAAGGCCTTCATCACCGCCGACGACAATGGCGGCCTTGACGGCTTCAAGGTCGATGTCGACGGCAACCTGTGGTGCGGCTGGGGCTCTTCGGGTGCGGCCGGCGCCAAGCCGGAAGACCTGAACGGCGTGAAGATTTTCAATAAGGACGGCAAGGCGATCGGCTTCATCAAGCTGCCGGAGCGCTGCCCGAACCTCGTCTTCGGCGGCAAGAAGAAGAACCGCCTCTACATGGCCTCGAGCCACTCGGTCTACGCGCTCTTCGTCGAGACACGCGGCGCGGTTTGATATCGTCATATCGTGAGCCGAACATGAAGCGGGCCGGAGAAATCCGGCCCGCTTTCGTTTTGTGTGCCGGGCATGTTTGCCAATTCGTTGCGAAAGCCTGATGATGCCGATGAGGAAACTGCGAGAAATCGTCGGCATGCATCAGTGGGGGCGGCGGCAAGCAGTTCGCTTACAGAAGGGATTGAGGTGTCGTGCCCTGCGCGCATACCGATGGCCTACCACGAGCTGCGCGGACGAGTTGGCATGTCACATACTATTGCGGCAATCGAGTTCAAAGAAGCAATCCATGCGCTCTATAAGAACGATAGATATTTCAAGTTCCTAGATCTTGAGTTCAGAGACCTTGATGACACCGACTTCCGTTTCGGCGGCCTTTATCGGTGCATTCAGGATTTTTGCGCCAATGACACTGGGCCTCACGACATGCCGTTCGGTTGCGCCAATGCAGGTGAAACCATGTGGTTCATCGGCGTCGATTATTTCGCATATGACGGGCTCCAAGCCCTGTTTTTTTCACGACGGCGAAAGACTGCGAGAATTCGTCTTTACGGATGTCCGACCGGAAGAGGAAGGTCGCATCAACAAGGCTTTCAAGGCTGCGCCTCAAACCTATTTTCAAAAGGTAGGGGATAACAGTGATATCGGCATGGCGCTCGCCACATTGCGCGAAGATCTTCTTCAAGAGAAGCGTGCAAGGTGGCCGCGATTTCTAGAGCTCAAGCAATTCCGTTCCCGCCCCTAGCGCGATGCCCTCAGTCATAAACCCGCTTCAAATTCGCCACGCAGTCGAGGTCCTTCAGCTGCGATAGGAGCTGGTTGAGCTGACGCAGATCCCAGACCTCGACTTCCATGGTGATCTCGGAAAAGTCGTCGGCGCGGTTCGACCCCATGGAAAGGGTGCGGATATTGATGTCGAGCCCGCCGATGGTCTTTGCCACCGTCGCGAGCGTGCCCGGCTCGTTGATCGTGTTGACCGCAAGCTTGGCGAGGAAGCGGGACTTATTGGCCTCGTCGAGATCCCATCGAACGTCGATCCAGCGTTCCGGCTCGTCATCGAATTTCTGCAGTGCCGGTGCCTGGATCGGGTAGATGGTTATGCCCTTCCCTCCTCCATGATGCCGACGATGCGATCTCCGGGGACTGCGCCGCTCTTGGCAAAGCGCACCTGCGTGCTGGAGGACAGGCCACGGATCGGCAAAAGCGCTGAGCCGAGGCCTGCGGCCTGGGCGTTTTCCACTTCCGTCTGGGATTTGGCCGGCAGCTTGAACATCATGCCCGAGGCGCTCGGCATGTTGAACCAGCCTTCGTCGGCGGACGGCTTTACCGTGACGCGCTCGTCCTTGTAGTCGGGGAATACGGCGCGCAGGACGTCGAGCGAGGAAAGCTCGCCGCGGCCGACGGAGGCGATCGCGTCCTCGACATCCTTGTGCGCGAGACGGTAGAGCGCCGGCTTCAGCGCATCGCGAGAGAAAATCTTGCCGGCGCGCTCGAAGGTGCGCTCCAGAATGCGGTGGCCGAGGCCGGCATATTGCTTGCGGATCGCCATGCGGGTGGCGCGACGGATCGCAGAACGCGCCTTGCCGGTGACGACGATCTCTTCCCAGGCGGCCGGCGGCACCTGCACGCCTGAGCGGATGATCTCGACCTCGTCGCCGTTGTTCAAACGGGTGACGAGCGGCATGATGCGACCGTTGATCTTAGCGCCGACCGTAGTGTCGCCGATATTGGTGTGGACGGCATAGGCGAAATCGATCGGGGTCGCGCCGCGCGGCAGCGCAATCAGCTTTCCCTTCGGCGTGAAGCAGAAGACCTGGTCCTGGAAGAGTTCGAGCTTGGTGTGCTCCAGGAATTCTTCCGGGTTGTCGCCTTCGGCAAGCGATTCGATCGTGTGGCGCAGCCAGGAATAGGCGTTGCTTTCCTTCGGCAGCAATTCGCCGCCGCCGACCGGTCCCTGCCCGTCCTTGTAGAGCGCATGGGCCGCGATGCCGTATTCGGCGATTTCCTGCATCAGCTGGGTGCGGATCTGCAGCTCGATACGCTGGCGGGACGGGCCGACGATCGTCGTGTGGATCGAGCGATAATCGTTCTGCTTCGGGTTGGAGATATAGTCCTTGAAGCGGCCAGGCACGACGCGCCAGCGGGTATGGACGATGCCGAGCGCCTTGTAGCAGCAGGCGACATCGTCGACGATGATACGGAAGCCGTAGACATCCGAAAGCTGCTCGAAGGAGAGCGACTTCGACTGCATCTTGCGGAAGACCGAATAGGGCTTCTTCTGGCGTCCCTTGACGTAGGCATCGTTGAGGCCGTTAGCGATCAGGAGGTCGCGCAGCTCGTCCTCGATCTTCTTGATCAGGCCTTCGTTGCGCGCCGAGAGATCGGCGAGACGCTGGGTGACGGTCGCATAGGCTTCCGGGTTGATGTGGCGGAAGGACAGGTCCTCCAGCTCGTCGCGCATGTCCTGCATACCCATGCGGCCGGCGAGCGGCGCATAGATGTCCATCGTCTCTTCGGAGATACGCGCCTTTTGCTCGGGCTTCATGTGATCGAGCGTGCGCATGTTGTGCAGGCGATCGGCGAGTTTGACGAGCAGGACGCGAACGTCATCGGAAATGGCGAGCAGAAGCTTGCGCAGGTTTTCAGCCTGCTTGGCTTTTTCGACACGAGGTCGAGGCGCTTCAGCTTTGTCAGGCCTTCGACCAGACGGCCGATATCCTCGCCGAACAGTTCGTCGATCTCGGCGCGGGTCGCGGTCGTGTCCTCGATCGTGTCGTGCAAAAGCGCGACCGCGATGGTCGACTCGTCGAGATGCATGTCGGTGAGGATGGCCGCCACTTCGAGCGGATGGGAGATATAGGGGTCACCCGAGGCGCGCTTCTGCTGGCCATGCTTCTGCATGGCATAGACATAGGCCTTGTTGAGAAGAGCTTCGTTGGCGTCGGGCTTGTATTTCTGCACCCGCTCGACGAGCTCGTACTGCCTCATCATTCCCGAATTTGTCCCTCGATCGTCGCGGCCACAGGATATGGCACGAAAGAAAATGGCGCGCCAACCATCGGTTAGCGCAGCCATCATAATTGAGACAACCAGATTAGGGCGATAGAATGAACGATACCTTGCCGGAAAGCGGTATCGTTACGGTCGGAACCATTATTCCGAACATTTCCGGGCACACGAGCGGATTTCAGGCGAAACCGCTCGTGCACTCAGCATTCAAATCAGTAGTCGTCGCTCTTTTCCGGTGGAACCAGGCCTTCGATACCGGCCAGCAGTTCCTCTTCCGACATCTGGTCGAAGTTGATGGCTTCCGGCGCATCTTCCTCTTCGGCATCGGCCGCGACGGAGACGCCGCCGGCTGCGATGAGCGAAGCCGGATCGGGCTCGGGCTCGTCCACTTCGACATGCTTCTGCAGCGAATGGATCAGGTCTTCCTTCAGGTCGTCGGGAGACAGGGTCTCGTCGGCGATCTCGCGAAGGGCGACGACCGGGTTCTTGTCATTGTCGCGGTCGATCGTGATCGATGCACCCTGGGAAATCTGGCGCGCGCGGTGGCTCGCAAGGAGTACCAGCTCGAAACGGTTGTCGACTTTGTCAATGCAATCTTCTACTGTGACACGGGCCATCGCCTGTCCTTTGCGGTCGTGATTTCTGGAATTGATACGCCCGATACAGACATTGGGCGGCAAATTCAAGTTTTTCCTGTCCGTACACCCAATCTGCTACGAAAGTGGGCGGGGACAAAGACGCACATTCTATCAAAGCGTGCTTGGCTTATCGCAGAATCGTGACATACATGACATGTATATGAATAGTTCTTAATGTAGAGAATTATTCCAGGTTGCCGACACAACCCTACGTTTTGTAAGAAGCGTCTGCACCAGAGACTGCAAAGGGATGGAGACAGAATGTTTGACCCAAGAGAGAAAATCGCTCTCTTCATAGACGGCGCCAACCTGTACGCCGCGTCGAAAAGCCTCGGCTTCGACATCGATTACAGGAAGCTCCTGAAGGCGTTCCAGAAGCGCGGCTATCTGCTGCGCGCCTACTATTACACGGCCCTCATCGAGGATCAGGAATACTCCTCCATCCGCCCCCTGATCGATTGGCTGGACTATAACGGCTACAAGGTCGTTACCAAGCCGGCGAAGGAATTCACCGACAGCCTCGGTCGCCGCAAGATCAAGGGCAATATGGATATCGAACTGGCCATCGATGCGATGGAACAGTCCGAAACCGTCGATCACCTCGTCATCTTCTCCGGCGACGGCGACTTCACCACGCTGGTGGAAGCGCTGCAGCGCCGCGGCCGCAAGGTTTCCGTCGTTTCGACCATGGCCACGCAGCCGCCGATGATCGCCGACGACCTGCGCCGCCAGGCAGACCATTTCATCGACCTCGTCTCGCTGAAGGCCGAGGTCGGACGCGACCCGAGCGAAAGGCCGGTACGCCCAGCCGAGCCGGCGGAACCTGCAGATACCTGATTGACGCAATGACATCGATGAAAAAAGGCGCCGGAGACGGCGCCTTTTTCATTTCCGCAACGGCTCTCCGTCAGGCCGGTTCGGCTGCGGCTCGCACATTCGGGCTGTTGCCGGCGCTGCCGCCGTTGCGACCCTTGCGAGCCTTAAACACCGCCTCCACGACAAGCGACAGCGGCAAGCCGATGAACAACGGGATGAAGAAATAGATGACCCGAAAGGCGACGAGCGAACCGATCGAGGCCTGATCGCCCATCACATGGCCGACAGTCGCCTCCAGCACGCCGAGACCGCCCGGCGCATGGGTGATGAGGATCGCGACATTGGCCAGCACGAAGGCGGTGGCCGCCTTGAGATAGCTGACATCGGCGCTGGCGGCCATGACCTCGCGCAGGCAGGCGGAGACGAGCGCGAAGTTGATCGTGCCGATGACGACCTGGGCGATGGCGATCCTCAGCGTCGGCATCTGGAAGGTCCAGCTGCGGATTTTCAATGGTGTCCGCAGGAAGGCGGCCAGCGACAGGTAGAGCGCGGTGGCAGCCAGGCATCCGGCGCCGACGCCGATCACGGCCGTTTCACTCATCCGCAGGACACCGGCGGCATCCTGCGGATTGATGATCATGACGATGCCGGCAAGCACGGCCATGCCGATGCCGACGGTTACGCCGGAGAGAAGCACGATCTTGGCCACATCCTCCGTGCTCATGCCCCAATGGGCATAATAGCGATAGCGCAACGCGCCACTGCTCAGGCCCGACAAGCCGACGCTCTGGCCGATCGAAAGGGCGATGAAGGAAGCGAGCGCGATCTTCGGGTAAGGCAGGTCGTTCTTCACGTACCGGACGCCGCACCAGTCGAAGCCGGTGAGGCAGAGATAGGAGCCGAAAGCGAAGAGCAGCGCGAGTGCCAGATTGGCGAGCGGGATATCGCGGACGGACTGGAGGATTTCGGAGGGCGAATGCTCGCGGAATACCTGGTAGAGAAGATAGGCCGCAAGGCCAAAGCCCACGACCAGCATCGCATAGGTAAAGATCTGCTTTTTCGTCATCGTCCGTTCGCCCGCATTAAGGTGAAATCAAACGGTGATGAGGGGAATTTTGTTCCGGAATGGGAGAGTCTCGCGAGACCTCAGCCCGTCTTCAGCAACCGCGACTTCTGGCGGTTCCAGTCGCGTTCCTTCTCGGTCTCGCGCTTGTCGTGCAGCTTCTTGCCCTTGGCGAGTGCCAGTTCCAGCTTCGCCCTACCCTTGTCGTTGAAGTAGATCTTCAACGGCACGAGCGTCATGCCTTCGCGGTTGATGCTGTTGCGCAGGCGGTTGATCTCGCGCTTTGACAGAAGCAGCTTGCGGCGGCGGCGGGGCTCGTGGTTGAAGCGGTTAGCCTGCAGATATTCCGGCAGATGGCTGTTGATCAGCCAGATTTCCTCGCCTTCATCGGAGGCGTAGGATTCGGCGATATTGGCCTTGCCCTCGCGCAGAGACTTGACCTCGGTGCCGGTCAGCACCAAGCCTGCCTCATAGGTATCGACGATTTCGTAGTTGAAACGGGCCTTGCGGTTTTCCGCCACGACCTTGTTCACCACGCGCTGGCTGCCTTTGGGTGCCATTCTCTTCTTCCGTACGCCCCTATCTAACGATTATTCCCCGCCTGCGGGCCGCAGACGGGGTTTGATGAGGCTTATGTAATGCGGCAGAGGCCGAAAGTGAAGCTTGGCCGCTTCAGTTCAGCAAGCCCGCATGGCGGAGTGCTGCGTCCATTGCTGCTTCGGTCGCAGGCTCGAGCGTCGACATCAGCGGCGAGCGCACCGTGCGGTTCATGCCACGCAGCTTGTGCAGACCATACTTGGCGCCGCAGAGGCCGGGCTCCATGAAGATTGCCTTGTGGAGCGGCATCAGGCGGTCCTGATATTCGAGCGCCTTGGCAAAATCGCCGGCGGCCGCTGCTGCCTGGAATTCGGCGCAGAGGCGCGGCGCGACATTGGCGGTGACCGAGATGCAGCCGACGCCGCCATGTGCGTTGAAGCCGAGGGCGGTCGCATCCTCACCCGAGAGCTGGACGAAATCCTTGCCGCAGGCGATGCGCTGCTCGGAAACGCGCTCGATCTTGCCGGTGGCATCCTTCACGCCAACGATGTTCTTATGCGCCTTGACCAGCGCGCCCATCGTATCCGGTGTCATGTCGATCACCGACCGCGGCGGGATGTTGTAGATGATGATCGGCAGCGAGGTCGCATCGGCAATCGCGGAAAAATGCGCGAAGAGGCCCTTCTGGGTCGGCTTGTTGTAATAGGGCGTGACGACCAGCAGCGCATCGGCGCCCGCTTCTTCGGCATGCTGGGCAAGCTCGATTGCTTCACGGGTATTGTTGGAGCCGGCGCCGGCGATGACGGGCACGCGCTTATTCGCAACCTCAATGCAGAGTTCCACCACCCGCTTGTGCTCGTCATGGGAAAGCGTGGGGATTCGCCCGTGGTGCCGACCGGAACGAGACCGCTGCTCCCCTCGGCGATCAGCCAGTCGACATGCGCGGCAAACGCCTTTTCGTCGACGGCCCCTCCTGGTCAAAAGGGGTGACGAGTGCGGGGATGGATCCCTTGAACATGCATAAACTCCCATGGCCGCAGTCCACGCTTCGGCCGCAATCAATAGATAAGGTTGCGCACCATAAAGCGGTGTCAGATCGCCGACAAGCGCAAAGCTCACGGGTTTATGATCACGCTCACGTGCCGAAAATGCACCATTGCTGAAATGTGGTAAGGTTCCGTTAACTAAGGCGGAGCGTAATGGGGGAGCCCGATAGGGGTTAATGTCTTTCTCGCGAGTTGCCGGATGAAGAAGCCAGCGCTGGTCCTCACTTTGGGATTGGGTGCAGCATGCATAGCGAGCCTGGCCTCGGCGGCCGGCGACGGCATCGTGCCGCTGCCTTTCGCACGGCCGGACGCGCCTGCCAGCGTGCCTATGCCGATCCAGCCTCCCCACAATTCACACGCCCACCCGGCCACGCCCGTGCCGGCTGCAATGCCGGTGCCGGATATAACCGGCTCCATTCCGCGCATCGACAGGCCGCTTGCCTCGACCGCGCTGAAATCCGGCCTCGATGCCCTGTCCGACAATGACGCCGACGAAGCGCTTGCGGTGCGCAACCAGCTTCCCATGGGCTCGATCGACCGGCGCATCCTCACCTGGGCGATCGCCAATTCCGGCCTCCGGGACGTGCCCTATCGCGAGATCGCGGCAGCACAGCAGGAACTGACCGGCTGGCCCGGGCTCGGCGGACTGCGGGAGAAGGAAGAGCGGGCGCTCTACCGCGAAAACCCGCCGGCTGCGGCCGTGCTGTCGGCGCTTGGCCCGTATAAGCCGCAGACGCCGGAAGGCGCGGTCATCCTTGCACGGGCGCAGGTTGCAAGCGGCCGCGCCGCGGATGCCGCTAAGACGATCCGCGGGCTTTGGACCTCGGACGCGCTGGATATTTCGACCGAAGACAAGGTGATGGCGGAGTTCGGCAGCCTGCTCGGCGCCGCCGATCACAAGTCGCGCATGGACTATCTCATGTATCGCGGCCGGACCGCGCAAGCGAAACGCTTCTCCGGCTTCGGCAATGCCCAGTCGCTCTACAAGGCCTGGACTGCGGTGGCGGGGGCGCGCGCAATGCCAGCGCGCTGATCGATGCCGTGGATAAATCATGGGCGAGCGACCCGGCCTATCTGTTCATCCGCATCGAATATGCCCGCCGCCTCGACAAATACGAGGAAGCGGCGAAGCTTCTTGAGAAAGTACCGCGCGACCCGGCCAAGCTGATCAATTCCACGGAATGGTGGAACGAGCGGCGTATCGTCGCCCGTGGGTTGGCGGATCAGGGTGACTTCAAGGCTGCCTACCGGCTGGTTGCCGCCCATGTGGCGCAGACCTCCGTCGACAAGGCGGATGCGGAATTCCACGCCGGCTGGTATGCGCTGCGCGCCCTGCATGACCCGACCACAGCCGAGACGCATTTCCGAAAGATACAGGAGGCGTCCAGCCGACCGCTTTCGGCTTCCCGCGCGCTCTACTGGCTCGGCCGCTCGGCGGAGGCCGGCGGTCCGGGCCAGGCGCGGTCCTTCTATGAATCCGCCGCCCGCTATTCCGGCACGTTCTATGGCCAGCTCGCGGCGGCAAAACTCGGCAAGTCGACGCTCGACGTCAGCTACCCCTCCCCTCGGCGGCGGACAGGCAGCGGTTCGAGAACCGCGACGTGGTGCGCGCCATCGCGCGGCTCGACGCCGTCGGTCACGACCGACGCGCGGCAGCACTTTATGCGGCGCTCGCCGAGCAGATCGACAGCCCCGGTGAACTGGCGCTCCTGACGGCGCGTGCCGAGGCTCAAGGTGACCATGCTCTATCCCTGAGGATCGGCAAGTCTGCTTTTTCGCGCGGTGTCGACGTGGCCGCCCTCGCTTATCCGATCGGCGTGATCCCTGCCGGCGCCAATATCGCCGGATCTGGCAAGGCACTCGCCTATTCGATCGCGCGCCAGGAAAGCGCCTTCAATCCGGCAGCCGTCTCGCCCGCAAATGCCCGCGGCCTGCTGCAGCTTCTTCCGGGAACGGCAAAGGGCGTCGCCAAGCGTCACGGCATGAGCTTCAAGGCCGACATGCTGACCAGCGACGCAGGCTATAACGCGACACTCGGCGCCCATTATCTCGGCGAGCAGATCGACACGTTCGGCGGCTCCTACGTACTGACCTTCATCGCCTATAATGCGGGGCCGAAGCGGGTGCCGGAATGGATCGCGCGCTATGGCGATCCGCGTGGGAAATCGCTCGACGAAGTGATCGACTGGGTCGAGCGCATCCCCTTCCCTGAGACGCGCAACTATGTGCAGCGCGTTCTGGAGAATTATCAGGTCTACAAAACCCGGCTCGGGCAGAAGTCCGATATCGTTTCGGACCTTCGATACGGGCGCCAATAGGCCGGCGAAGACACAGCGTTCTTTTGTGCGTGGCAACGGCTCCCTTGCGATTGAAGGGCGCGAAGCTCAGGCGCGACCACTTGAAAAACGCCAATCCCATATATCCGCGATAGGATGAGGCGCGCCTCAACGGCAAGAGCTTCGGGCGTGCCTACGCCATTTTTTCGTATGTATCTGCCGCGCTCCACGGCTGAAGATCGAACCAGCAGGCCAAATGCAAGAAAGGCCCGGCAATGCCGGGCCTTTCCAGAATAATCCTCGGATAAGGATTAGAACGTGCGCTGGAAGCGCAGCATGCCCGAGAAAGCGTCGTCGTTGACGGTCGCGGTATCCCAGTTCGTGTAGGCGATTTCCGGCTGGATCAGGAGGCCCGAAACCGGGGTCCACTGAAGGTTAGCCGCTGCAGAGAATACGTCGATGTCGGCGTAGGAAACCTGCACGTTGGCAGCCAGCGTGTCGGAGAACTTGTAGCCGGCACCAGCCCACAGAGCATAATCGCCCCAGCCTTCGCCGTCCGTACCGGAAACTTCCGGAGCGTAGTCGTTAAAGCTGTCGCCGTCGGTGTTCCAGCCGCCCATGACGAAGGCGTTGAACGCGCCGAAGTTACCGGAGATCTTGGCCTTGATGGCGCCTTCTTCCATCGACTCGTCATAACCGCCGGTCAGGCCGATCATGAGGGTGCCGGTGTCGTACTTAACGCCGCCCGATACGTTGACCCAGTCACTTGCGTGACCCGGGACGTCGTTATCGTTCTCGCCGTCGTCCTCGAGAGCGACGAATGCCGAGAAGCCGTTGCCGGCGTCGTAGGTGTAGGAGAGCTGGTTAACTTCGCTCGGGCCGTAGTTGATGACGTCGTCGTTTTCGACGTCGCCAGCGTAGTTGATGAAGGATTCATAGAGGAATCCTGCAGACCGGCGGTGAAGCCGCCGAGGCTGATGGTGGCCTGCATCAGACGGGTACGGGTGTTTTCCTCGTAACCGCTGGCCGGGTTGTGCGGATCATAGTCGAAGCGAGCGACGATGCTCGTCTTCAGGGCGCCCCACTCGGTGTCCGAAGCGGAATCGAGGTAAATCTCAGCGCGGGTGTTGGTGTAGGTGCCGTCGGCATCCGCATCGTAGACGCTGCCGTACATGGCGTCGAAGCGGACGCGGCCGCCGACCTTGAGGCACGTCTCGGTGCCTGGAATGTAGAAATAACCCGTACCGAAGGCGTCGCAAACGCGAACGTATTCCATCGGCTCCGGCTCAGCGGCTACGATTGCGTCAGCGGCTTGAGCTCCGGAAACAGCGGCAAGCGCTGCGGCCGAACCAAGAAGAAGGCTCTTCATGTTCATAAAATTCTCCAATCGACATTGATTGGGTGTGCCTCGGCTAATGGCCAAGTGAGGTAACCCGTAGGAAGAAATGCTCGGGGTCTCTGCCTCGACATTTCGAGTCTCAATTTAGCTCCTGATGACAAATATAACAGATACAATGAGCCTGGCGCTGAGGCCGGTGGCGCAATCTGCGACCGCGTGTTGCAGACTTTCCTCACTCGATCACGAGGGCGTGTTCGCAAATAAAGGGACCGTTAACGCATTAGCCCTGACGCGTGCTGCCGCAATGCAAGAGTGCTCACCTGGATTAAAGGCAACGGCGCGGAGCCAGCCGAAATCGACGCGTAAACGGACATGAAGAGCAGAGACGCTCCACTTGGGAAGTCCGGCTTTTCCGCGAGCATGTGCGGGACCGCCAATACAAAAAGGCCCGGCGATGCCGGGCCTTTCCGATTAATCCTTTTACAAGGATTAGAAGGTGCGCTGAATGCGAACCATGCCAGACCACATGTCTTCATCAGCAACAGCGTTGTCGATGTTCGTGTAGGCAACTTCCGGCTGGATCAGGAAGCCAGAAACCGGCGTCCACTGAACGTTTGCAGCAGCCGAGAACACGTCGTTGTCGGTGTATGCAACCTGCATGTTGGCAGCAACGGTGTCGGTGAACTTGTAGCCAGCGCCACCCCACAGAGCCCAGTCGCCCCAGCCGATGGTCGTGCCGGTGCCGTAGCTGCTGCCCGGAGCGTAGGAGTTGACGGAGTCGCCGTCAGTGTTCCAGCCACCCATGACGAATGCCGAGAACGCGCCGAACTTGCCGCCGAGGCGAGCCTTGATCGCGCCTTCTTCAGCCGATTCGTCGTAACCAGCGGTTACGCCAGCCATGAACGTGCCGTTGTCGAACTTCAGACCGCCGGCTACGTCAACCCAGTCGCTGGCGTGGCCAGGTACGTCGTTGTCGTTAACGCCATCGTCTTCAAGAGCGACGAAAGCGGAGAAGCCGTTGCCACCCTTGTAGGTGTAGGCAACCTGGTTGCGCTCGCTCGGGCCGTAGTTGACGACGTCGTCAGCGATGACGTTGCCAGCGTAGCCGATGAAGGATTCATAGAGCGAATCCTGCAGACCAACGGTGAAGCCGCCGAGTTCGATCGTGGCAACCATCAGACGGGTACGGGTGTTTTCTTCGTAGCCGTTGCCCGGGTTGTGCGGGTTGTAGTCGAAGCGAGCCGTCATGTTCGTCTTAAGAGTGCCCCACTCGGTGTCCGAGGCAGACGACATGTAGATTTCGGCGCGGGTGTTGGTGTAGGTGCCGTCGTTGTCAACGTTGTAGACATCGCCGTACTGAGCGTCAAAACGAACGCGGCCACCAACCTTGAGGCAGGTTTCCGTGCCCGGGATGTAGAAGTAGCCCGTGCCGAACGCGTCACAGACGCGTACGTATTCCATCGGCTCCGGCTCGGCAGCAACGATGGCGTCGGCAGCCTGAGCGCCGGATACTGCTGCGAGAGCTGCAGCGGAGCCGAGAAGAAGGCTCTTGATGTTCATAGAATTCTCCAATCGAACTTCGTGAGGCGAACCACGGGCTAGATCGCCGGGTCAACCAAAAACAGAAAGCCGAAGCAAGGTAATCTCGGCTTCGGGCGGAAACTATGCGGCACCTCTGACCGCCGCAAGCGGAGGCGGCTACGCAAATCGCTTATGACAGCACAACGAGCATGGGCTGTTGCAAAGACAGCGCAGTTTATGACTGGAGAATGACATATGCGCACGCAGAAGAAGCGCGACAACGAGGGGCACATCCCTTGCGCGCACAAAAAAGGCCCGGCAATGCCGGGCCTTTCCAAAAGTGATTCCCTGAGGAATTAGAAGGTGCGCTGAATGCGAACCAGACCACCGAACTGGTCGCCGCCGTCTTCCCAATCCGTGTAGGAGAGTTCCGGCTGGATCAGGAGACCGGAAACCGGGGTCCACTGAACGTTACCCGTAACAGCCCAGGTACCGAAGTCGGTTACAGAACCCTGGATGTTGGCAGCGATCTTGTCCGAGAACTTGTAACCAGCGCCAGCCCAGAGAGCCCAGTCACCCCAAGGATTGCCCTGGCTGTCGCCCGGTGCGTACTTGTTGAGGGTATCGCCGTCGGTGTTCCAGCCGCCGAGGATGAAGGCGGAGAATGCGCCGAAGGTGCCGCCGATGCGAGCCTTGATCGCGCCTTCTTCAACCGATTCGTCGTAACCACCGACGAGGCCAGCCATGAAGGTGCCGTTGTCGTACTTGACACCAGCGGTTACGTCGACCCAGTCGCTTGCCGGACCCGGGATGTCGTCGTCGTTCACGCCGTCGTCTTCAACAGCGACGTAGGCGCCGAAGCCGTTGCCGGCGTCGAATACGTAGGCGATCTGGTTCAGTTCGAACGGACCGTAGGAGATCACGTCGTCGTTGATGACGTCGCCGGCGTAGTTGATGAACGAAGAGTAGTAGGAGTCAGCGAGACCGACGAGGAAGCCGCCGAGCTGGATGTTGGCGCCGATCAGACGGGTACGGGTGTTTTCTTCGTAGCCGTTGCCCGGGTTATGCGGGTTGTAGTCAAAACGAGCGACGATGCTCGTCTTCAGAGCGCCCCACTCGGTGTCCGAAGCGGAATCGAGGTAGATTTCAGCGCGGGTGTTGGTGAAGGTGCCGTCTTCGTTGTCGTAGACGTCGCCGTACCAAGCGTCGAAGCGAACGCGACCGCCAACCTTAAGGCAGGTTTCGGTGCCCGGGATGTAGAAATAGCCAGTGCCGAAAGCGTCGCAAACGCGAACGTATTCCATGGGCTCCGGCTCAGCAGCGACGATAGCGTCGGCAGCCTGGGCGCCGGATACTGCTGCCAGGGCAGCAGCGGAGCCGAGAAGAAGGCTCTTAATGTTCATTTTTGACCTCCAGTCAAAGTTAAAGGGATTTGGCTCAGCTTTGCCAGCGCTCCCCGAACCACATCCACGAACTAAGAAAACCGACGCAAACGCCGCGCTTCCGAAAATGAAGCTATCGGGGCGGAGCAATTGTGACAAGAATGTCAACACGCATTGCGCGCGGTTCATGCGTAGTTTCTTGCAAAGTGTTGCAATCTTTCCGCTATCAACCATTGCGTGGGGTGTTTTCGTTTACGCTTCCTTTACGAATGAAGGCCCGCACGCCAATCCGTTTCATACCAGCGCATCCGGCGCACCGAATCGGTTCACGACACAACCGGAGATTCATGCAGGTCAATGAATGAGCATTTGCTCAAGCATTAGTCAGACGCCGCTTTTTCAACCCTGAGATGGGCCGCTACGCATCCGCCATGGGCTGGCACCGCACATCTCGAGGTTTGTAATCTGAGCCCCACGACATCGCACCGCCAGTCGCCCTTGGCCACGCGATATGTCTCAAGACATCCAATAGAAGCAGACCCCGCGGAAAGAGATAGCCTCCAAGAACGAGGGCGCCTGTTTTGCGTAGATGCAGAGGCCGACGGCGGACTGCCGCAAGCGCCAGGCGATTAAACATCGTGCGCAGGATTGAAGGCGCAAGATCGCCATTATGAAGACTGCCGCATCTCCCCATCGGCCGCTCCACATGACAGGAGGCCAAGCAAAAAGAGCGGCAACCTCATCCGCCATCCACAAACGCAAAAAGGCCCGGCAATGCCGGGCCTTTCCACAATAATTCCTTGCGGAATTAGAACGTGCGCTGCAGGCGGATCATACCACCCCACTGGTCTTCGTCGATCGTGCCGTGATCTACGCTCGTGTAGGAGACTTCCGGCTGGATCAGGAGGCCCGAAACCGGGGTCCACTTGACGTTGGCAGTTGCTGCGAGCGTCTTGTTGTCGGTGTAGGCAACCTGCAGGTTACCCTTGACAGCGTCCGTGAACTGGTAGCCGAGGCCACCCCAGACAGCCCAGTCACCCCAGCCGATTACGCCGGTAGAAGCTGCAGAGTAACCGTAACGGCTACCCGGAGCGAACTTGTTGACGGTGTCGCCGTCGGTGTTCCAGCCACCCATGATGAAGGCGGAGAGAGCGCCGAACTTGCCGCCGAGGCGAGCCTTGATCGCGCCTTCTTCAGCCGATTCGTCGTAACCACCGACGAGGCCAGCCATGAAGGTGCCGTTGTCGAACTTGACACCAGCAGTTACGTCGACCCAGTCGCTCGCGCCGCCCGGTGCGTCGTTGTCGTTAACGCCGTCGTCTTCAACAGCGACGTAGGCGCCGAAGCCGTTGCCAGCGTCGTAAACGTAGGCAACCTGGTTCAGTTCGAAGGAGCCGTAGGAAACCACGTCGTCGTTGATGACGTCGCCGGCATAGCCGATGAACGAGGAGTAGTAGGAGTCAGCGAGACCGACGAGGAAGCCGCCGAGCTGGATGTTGGCGCCGATCAGACGGGTACGGGTGTTTTCTTCGTAGCCATTGCCCGGGTTGTGCGGGTTGTAGTCGAAGCGAGCCGTCATGTTGGTCTTCAGCGCACCCCATTCGGTGTCGGAAGCCGTCGACATGTAGATTTCAGCGCGGGTGTTGGTGAAGGTGCCTTCGCCAGTCGGGGAAACGTTGTAAACATCACCGTACTTGGCGTCGAAGCGAACGCGACCGCCGATCTTGAGGCAGGTTTCGGTGCCCGGGATGTAGAAATAGCCAGTGCCGAAAGCGTCGCAAACGCGAACGTATTCCATGGGCTCAGGCTCAGCAGCAACGATAGCGTCGGCAGCCTGGGCGCCAGATACTGCTGCGAGGGCAGCAGCGGAGCCGAGAAGAAGGCTCTTAATGTTCATTTTTGACCTCCAGTCAAAGTTTAATTCGAGGTTGGGTTTCTTTGCCCAGAGGCGTTTGTTCCCTGCCCATCCCCACGACTTTGAAAACTGACGAACCACCGCCGTTTCCGAGGCCGAAAATACAAAAGGCGACTGATCATGCAATCGTGAAGTAGTAGTCCGCATCAATGTCCAACCTGCTTATGAAATTCATGTTGCGGAAAAGACACAAAGCGGTCGTCGCCGATCTGTAAAATTTTACCTTCCGTTAAGAAAGCGCTTAATAAGCAGCGATTTAGACATTTGCCGGCAATCCGATATGGCAAGTGTATTCCGTTGCAAAAACACAACAACGCCATGGCCGGCAATCTTTGAGGGAACGGTCGACCCGCAGCGCAAACAGCAGTAGGTGATGGCGGACTGGAAATTCGACCACAAGAGATCTTGAGACCGGCACCGCGCTTCCAGAGTTAGACTGGCCGTCGCGGAGCGAGCGTCGATTCGCTTCGGATGCATCGAATGACATTGAATTTCTGGCCCATAAGACGGCCGACTATTGGGGGGCAGAGCGAGTGGTAGACACATCGTCTGCAGGGACGGCAATCAGACCGAACACAGCCGGATTTTCCTCTCCCCTCAAGACGAGAAACGCACGCGTGCCTCGGCGATGCATTCGGCAAGCAGATCCTCGTTTGGGGAGCTGCTGCGTTTATTTATAATGAGGATCAGAAGCTCCCGCTCGGTCACTGCGTTTTGCTTGAACCAAGCTGCTTCAGTGATTTCGATAAAAACATCCCTGATAAGCAGCCGGTCCCCTTCACTCAAATCCTTCATCGGCCCTATTCGCCCATATCGCGGCATTGGAGGCCGACGTAAGGAATTCGGCCTCCAAGCTCCAACCTCAAAGGGCCTCCGATATCAGAAATCCCAGTCCTCGTCTTCGGTCGCCACGGCCTTGCCGATGACATAGGACGATCCCGACCCGGAAAAGAAGTCATGGTTTTCATCCGCGTTTGGCGATAGCGCCGACAGGATCGCGGGATTGACCTTGCAGGCGTCTGCAGGAAACAACGCCTCGTAGCCAAGGTTCATCAACGCCTTGTTGGCGTTGTAATGGAGGAATTTCTTGACGTCCTCGGTCAACCCGACGCCGTCATAAAGCGCCTCGGTATATTTCGCTTCGTTGTCGTAGAGCTCAAGAAGAAGGTCGAAGGTGAAATCCTTGATCTCCTGACGCTTCTGTTCCGGCAAGCGCTCAACCGCGCGTTGGAACTTGTAGCCGATGTAATAGCCATGCACCGCTTCGTCGCGAATGATCAGGCGAATCATGTCGGCCGTGTTGGTAAGCCTCGCGCGGCTTGACCAATACATTGGCAGATAGAAGCCGGAGTAAAACAGGAAGCTTTCGAGAAAAACCGAGGCAACCTTCTTCTTCAGCGGATCGCCAGAGGCATACTGCTCCATGATGATCTGCGACTTCCTCTGCAGGAACTCGTTTTCCTCCGACCAGCGATAGGCGTCGTCGACGTCGGGCGTCAGGCAGAGCGTCGAAAAGATCGACGAATAGGAGCGTGCGTGGACAGCCTCCATGAAGGAGATGTTGGAGAGCACGGCCTCCTCATGCGGCGTGGCAGCATCCGCCATCAGCTTCACCGAACCGACACCGTTCTGGATCGTGTCGAGCAGCGTCAAGCCGGTGAACACACGAATCGTCAACTGCTGCTCTTCCGGCTTCAAGGTTGCCCATGACTGGATATCGTTCGACAGCGGCACCTTTTCAGGAAGCCAGAAGTTACCGGTCAGTCGGTTCCAGACCTCAAGGTCCTTGTCGTCCTCGATGCGGTTCCAGTTGATCGCGCGGATGGCGGCTGCGGCCTTCGGGTCTTTTATCTTTATGTTCATGTCGGTCACCGGAGTTAGAGCGCACACGATACGCAACCCTGCACTTCCGTGCCGGTCAGCGCCATCTGGCGGAGGCGGATGTAGTAGATGGTCTTGATGCCCTTCTTCCAGGCGTAGATCTGGGCGCGGTTGATGTCCCGGGTGGTTGCGGTGTCGCGGAAGAATAGCGTCAGCGACAGGCCCTGGTCGACATGCTGGGTAGCCGCCGCATAGGTGTCGATGATCTTCTCGGGGCCGATCTCGTAAGCATCCTGATAGTAGTCGAGATTGTCGTTGGTCATGAAGGCGGCCGGATAATAGACGCGGCCGATCTTGCCTTCCTTGCGGATCTCGATCTTGGACACGATCGGATGGATCGAGGAGGTCGAATGGTTGATGTAGGAGATCGAGCCGGTCGGCGGCACGGCCTGCAGGTTCTGGTTATAGAGCCCGCCTTCCATGACTTCGGCTTTCAGCTGCCGCCAATCGTCCTGCGTCGGGATGTGGATCCCGGCCGTCTCGAACAATTCGGCGACGCGCTCGGTCGCGGGCAGCCATTCGGCTTCTGTATATTTGTCGAAATACTCGCCCGATGCGTATTTCGAGTGTTCAAACCCCTTGAAGCTCCGGCCCTTTTCGACCGCTAGCCGGTTTGAGGCGCGCACGGCGTGATAGGCGACCGTGTAGAAATAGATATTGGTGAAATCGACGCCTTCCTCAGAACCGTAGAAGATGCGCTCGCGGGCGAGATAGCCGTGCAGGTTCATCTGGCCGAGGCCGATCGCGTGGCTGTCGTCATTGCCCTTGGCGACGGATGGCACCGAAGTGATGTTGCTCATCTCGGAAACGGCCGTCAGCGCCCGGATCGAGGTTTCGATCGTCTGGCCGAAATCGGCGCTGTCCATGGCGGCTGCAATATTCAGGGAGCCGAGGTTGCAGGAAATGTCCTTACCCATTTTCGAGTAGGACAGGTCGTCGTCGAACTCGCTCGCTTCGCTGACCTGCAGGATTTCCGAGCAGAGATTGCTCATGCTGATGCGGCCGGCGATCGGGTTCGCCCGGTTCACCGTGTCTTCGAACATGATGTAGGGATAACCGCTTTCGAACTGTATCTCGGCGATCACCTGGAAGAATTCGCGCGCCTTGATCTTCTTCTTCCGGATGCGGCCATCCTCAACCATCTCGTGGTATTTTTCGGTGACGGAGATCTCGGTGAACGGCACGCCATAAACCCGTTCCACGTCATGCGGCGAGAACAGATACATGTCGGCGTTTTCGCGCGCGAGCTCGAACGTGATGTCGGGAACGACGACGCCGAGCGACAGCGTCTTGATGCGGATCTTCTCGTCGGCATTCTCACGCTTGGTATCGAGGAAACGCATAATGTCGGGATGGTGGGCATTCAGATAGACGGCCCCTGCCCCTGACGCGCGCCGAGCTGATTGGCGTAGGAGAAGCTATCTTCCAAGAGCTTCATCACGGGAATGACGCCGGACGACTGGTTCTCGATCTGCTTGATCGGAGCGCCCATCTCGCGCAGGTTGGTCAGTGAAAGCGCCACGCCACCGCCACGCTTGGACAGTTGCAGCGCCGAATTGATCGAGCGACCGATGCTCTCCATGTTGTCTTCGACGCGCAGGAGGAAGCAGGAAACGAGCTCGCCGCGCTGTTTCTTGCCGGCATTGAGGAAGGTCGGCGTTGCCGGCTGGAAACGACCGGCAATGATCTCGTCGACTAGATCACGGGCAAGCGTCTCGTTTCCGCGCGCAAGCGCCAGCGCGACCATGCAGACCCGATCCTCGTAGCGTTCGAGGTAACGCTTTCCGTCGAAGGTCTTCAGCGTGTAGCTGGTGTAATATTTGAACGCTCCGAGGAAGGTCGGGAAACGGAACTTCTTGTCATAGGCGTGATCGAACAGGTCGCGGACGAAGTTGAACGAATACTGGTCTAGCACCTCCTGTTCATAGTAGCCCTCGGTGACGAGATAATCGAGCTTTTCGCGAAGGTTATGGAAGAAGACCGTGTTCTGGTTCACGTGCTGCAGAAAATACTGCCTCGCCGCCAGCCGGTCCTTGTCGAGCTGGATCTTTCCGTGCTCGTCATAGAGGTTCAGCATGGCGTTGAGCGCATGGTAATCCAGCGCGGATTCCGATGTCTTCATCGGAGTTTCGAAGGTTGTCGCGTCCAAAATCGTTCCAATCCGTTAGTGACATTGGCGACGTCTTCCTCGGTGCCCAGAAGCTCGAACCGGTAGAGGTAAGGCACCTGGCACTTCTGCGAGATGATGTCGCCGGCGATCCCGAAGGTCGCGCCGAAATTGCTGTTGCCCGCAGCAATCACGCCGCGGATGTTGGATCGGTTGCCCGCCTCATTGAGAAAGCGGATCACCTGTTTCGGAACTGCACCCCTGACACCCCTGGCCCCCGTCACCGCAATAGGTCGGGACGATAAGAATGAAAGGATCCTGCGCCTGAAGCGTCTCGTCGCCGCCAATCGGGATGCGCCGGGCCGCGAGGCCCAGCTTTTTGACGAAACGGTGGGTGTTCTCGGACTTGGTGGAGAAATAGACGAGCCCGCCCATCGCCCTCAGGCCATGGCGGGCGAAAGGGTACCGATCATGTCCGGACGGAAACCAGCCCAGTGCTGCTCTCCGGCAACGACCACCGGCACCTGGCGATAGCCGAGACCCTGGACGAGTTCATAGGCGGCCGCATCTGTGGAAACGTCGATCACGTTATAATCGATGCCCTGACGGTCGAGGGCGCGAGTGGTCGCAGTGCATTGGACGCAGGCGGGCTTGCTGTAGACGGTAATGGTCATTGGTTATCCTCGTGTGGAACAGGCGTGCAAAAGCGATCGGACATCCGCCGATGTCCGGGCAAAGGAACTGAAATGAAAGACAGACGCGAGCGGTTGCCGGACGCTAGACGTCCGTCATTCGCGTTGACGTATCTGGATACTCGAACTCATAAGACTTCACCCCGAAGTGGCTCATGCGGACTGTTCGGGGAAGCGCGCGCGCGGAAACATCCCGCACACATACGCGACCTTCCGGACACCCCGCCCGTGGACGTTTCGTTTTGAGGCAGGTCTCCTGGCTCACGGGTCGTCGCATCCGATCTGCCTTCCCAATGCGTTGCTGCATCAGTGGACCGTCGATCGCATGCTAACCGCTCACAGTTGCGGGGGCAGCTGCGGCATTGATCCGCCCATCATGGGCTTTTCGCACCGCATTCCCATCTTAGCTCCCGACTCGAATCGGAAGAACCTCGAACACAAGATATAGTAGACGAGGTGAAAAATTCGTCAACGGGTGCCCAGGGTTATCCTCAGCTTCCGCAAGAAAGCTGTATGAGGGCCGGGTTGTCTTCGGCGCCTCCCCGGGGAAGTCGTACACCCGGGCCTCCTTCGTCACGTCTATGACGTCGAAAGCGCTGTCCAGCAAGACGTGGACGGTTGTGTCGGGGTCCAGATCGACAGCGCAATGGCCGAAAGGTCAGAACGATATTCAGGAAAAGTGGATAAAGCTCGCTCCAAACGTCGCGCAAGCTATGGCCGAACACTGGAAAGGTCGAGTCCAACGGTTCAACATCGAAATTAAGGAATTTGATGAGGGAGCATATGATGGCGGAGAGGAAGGGATTCTGAACCCTCGATACGCTTTTGACGTATACTCCCTTAGCAGGGGAGCGCCTTCGACCACTCGGCCACCTCTCCGGTCCGGCCTGATTATTGCGAAAGATTCCCGAAGGCAAGGTCTTTTAGAAAAAGAAAGCCCCTGCCCACGATGTTTGTCGGGAAAGGTTGTTGGCGCGCTTCAGTAGCCCGCTCCAGAAGGCCCTGCCCCGGCCCCGCGGCCATAGCGACCCGCCAGAGCCCTCAAGGCCGAGCCCAGTTCGTTAACGTCGGCACCGACCGCAACGAACGTTGCGCCGAGGTCCAGATAACGACGATTGAGCGTCTCGCTGAAGGTCAGAATACCGGCGGGCTTACCGGCAGCGATGATCTCGGCCGATCGCACCCTCGATCACTTCCTGGACTTCCGGCGCCTCGATCCGGCCAATGAAGCCCATGTCGGCGGAAAGGTCGGCCGGGCCGATGAAGATACCATCGATTCCATCGACGGCGGCGATCGCCTCGAGATTGGCGATCGCCGTCTTCGTCTCCGCCTGAACGAGGAGGCAAATCTCGTCGTCGGCGGTTTGCGCATAGTCGGGGATCGCGTTGAAACCGGATGCTCTGGCGACGGCAGCACCGAGACCGCGGCTGCCGCGCGGGGGATAGCGAACGGCCTGAACCAGAGCCTCAGCCTGCTCAACCGTATCGACCATGGGGATCAGCAGCGTGCGTGCGCCCAGATCAAGCAATTGCTTGATGAACCAGTTTTCGCCGGAAGGAGGACGCACGACCGGCTCGGAAGCGGACGGGGCAATGGCGCGCATCTGGTCGATAATGCTGCGCAGGTCGTTGGGGCCATGCTCCGCATCGATAACGAGCCAGTCGAAGCCGGCACCGGCGGCGAGTTCGGCCGGCAGCGCCTCTCCGGTGTTCAGCCAGAGGCCGATCTGCGGGCGACCGGCCTTGAGGGCAGCCTTGAACGCGTTCTTCGGTGCGGGCATGTCTTCTTCTATCCTCTTTCCATTCTCATGTTCTCGGGAGTTCGTGCGGCCGTCAGACGAGCAGCTGCTTGAGATCGGCCGCCGGATCCGCCAGCACGGACTTGTCCGGATTGATACCGGTTTCCAGCATCTTCTTGCCCGTGACATAGGCCTTGGCGTCGTTGATGGCATCGACGGCGATCAGCCTGCCCTCACGAAAATACCAGACCGACACGCTGCCTTCGCGAGCGCCGGGTCGCACCAGCGTTTCGTCATAGCCGAGATTGAAGCCGGCGATCTGCAGCTTGACGTCATACTGATCGGACCAGAACCATGGCTTCGGTTCGTAAGGCTCACTTCCGCCAGCAAGCGTGGCAGCCACCGATTCGGCCTGGTCGACGGCGTTCTGCACCGATTCCAGCCGAATACGGCCACCCTGCCAGGGCAGCATGGCGCAATCACCCATGGCAAAGATTGCGGGATCGGAGGTGCGGGCGAACTCATCGACGGTGATGCCATTGCCGACTTCGAGGCCGCAATCCTGCGCCAACTGGTCGTTCGCCGTCACGCCGATACCGACGATGACGAAATCGACATCGATCACCGTTCCGTCCGAAAGCTCGGCTGCACGAACCTTGCCATCCTCGCCGATCAGGCGGGTCAGGCCGGTTTTCTCGCGGATCACCACGCCGCGCGCATCGTGGATGGCGCGCATGATGTCGGCGGTATCCTTGGATGCGACACGCGCAAGGATGCGATCGGCCATTTCGATAAGCGTAACTTCGAGACCGAGATGGCGCGCCACGGCCGCGGCCTCCAGACCGATGTAACCGCCGCCTATAATAAGAAGTCGGCGGCCGGCCTTCATCTCTTCGGCAAGCCTGTCGGCATCGCGCTTGTCGCGCACGGTGAAAACGCCATCGAGATCACCGCCGATGCTGGCAGGAAGCGTCCTCGGCGTCGAGCCGGTGGTCAGCGCCAGCGTTTCGTAATCCAGCGTCGAGCCGTCCTGCATGCGGATGCGTTTGGCCTCCCGGTCGATTTCCTCGACATAGGTTGCGAGCCTGATCTCGACGTCGTTCTCGGAAAACCAGGTGTCCGGCCGGAAGGTCAGCCGGTCGAAGCTCATTTCACCGAGAAGATATTTCTTCGACAGCGGCGGCCGCTGATAGGGAATGACCTCTTCCGAGCCGATCATCGTGATCGGACGCGTATCCTTCAAAGCCCGCAACTTGGCGGCCAGCGCAAACCCCGCCTGCCCTGCCCCGACGATAACCAGCCTGCCTGCCACGTGACACTCCCATTCCAAACTCACTCCCACCGGCATAGCACCGATCGGGAGGTTTGAAGGGGTATCGCCGCGACGCCGAACCGTCAACAACGCGACATCTCTGCTGGATGTCGTCTACGCGTCCCATTTGAGCTACGCCAAAATGTCGCGGCTCGATAAAAATTTACCAATCCGTTTCAGAATGCGTCAGCGGAGGAAGGAATAAAGTCACATCCATGGGAGAGAAAGAGGAGGAAAAAATGGCCCCGGCATTGCAGAAGACCGATACCGAAACAGACCCCAAGACGGGAGCAGCCGCCGAGCGCCGGTTCGAAAAGTTCACGATCGATCGCCCCGGCAAGGTCGTGCTCGTCGGCCACCACCTCAGCACCACGACCTCGATCCGCTGCCTCATTCGCACGATTTCGCTTCAGGGCGCCGAACTGGATGTCAGCCCGCATGTGCCGGTGCCGACGAACTTCTTCCTCAACATTCTCGGGATTCGCGACGATATCGGCTGCACGGTCGTCTCACGCGAGGAGGAGAAGGTGACGGTCAGCTTCAACATGCTGATCGACGCGGAATTCCTTCATCACGTCATCCGACTAAGTTTCGAGACGAGCCATTAAGCGGGCAGGACAAGCCGAATGCCCTATGTCCGCGAGCGTCGCCAGCCGGCGGCGCGAGCCTCCGCTTCGGTGCAGAACCATCGCTCGCCGTATTGAAAGCTGATCCTGGTATCGTCGTAATAAGTCTGTCCCGGGACGTGGTAGATTCTCTCGCCGGTATTGATGGAGACATTGCCCTTTATACGGCAGGAGGAGCTGACATTCGGCTTAATGTATTTCGCGGCGACAGGAAGCACCGTATGCCCCCGGTTGCCATGAACGCGGCCAGACTTGCACCAATCACGATAAGCGGAAACTTACTCATCGTCTGATCTTACAGGCAGATGCTTGCTCTATGATTTTCACATTCGTTAAAGTTGCATCATCCTTGATTTGCACTCACTGAATTTGTCGACTGTCTCACAAGGCATCGTGAGCGAAAAAGCTTTTGCCGGTCGAACCGAGAAGGAAAAGGCCGCACTTGCACTGCGGCCAAAGCTTTCTATTGTGTGCCGGCTTTCAACCGGACACGCCTGCCATGCCTGCATTTTCCCGTTTCACCCCACTTATCGCCTCCCTCCCCTCGACCGTTCCCTTCGTCGGCCCCGAAGCGCTGGAACGCAGCAGCGGTTCTCCCGTCAAGGCGCGGATCGGCGCGAACGAAAACGGTTTCGGCCCCGCGCCTTCGGTGATCGCGGCGATGGCGGAAGCGTCGACGGGAACCTGGAAATACGCGGATCCGGAAAATTTCGATCTGAAGGCGGCGCTGGCGGTGCATCTTGGATGTCGGCCGGGAAATCTTGCGATCGGCGAAGGCATAGACAGCCTTCTCGGCCAGATCGTTCGGTTGGTCATCGATCCGGGCCTGCCGGTCGTGACCTCGTTCGGCGCCTATCCGACCTTCAACTTCCATGTCGTCGGCCATGGCGGCCGGCTGGTGACGGTGCCTTACGTCAACGACCGCGAGGATCTCAACGGATTGCTCGATGCCGTGCGCCGGGAAAACCCGCCGCTGGTCTATTTCGCCAATCCGGACAATCCGATGGGCAGCTGGTGGGATGCCGACAGCATCGTCTCCTTCGCCAAGGCCCTGCCGGAGACGACGCTGCTGATTCTCGACGAGGCCTATTGCGAAACCGGACCGGCCGGTGCCATGCCGTCGATCGACGCGCTGATCGACATGCCGAACGTCATCCGCACCCGCACCTTCTCCAAGGCCTACGGGCTTGCCGGCGCGCGCGTCGGCTATGCGATCAGCACGGAAGGCACGGCAAAGGCCTTCGACAAGATCCGCAACCATTTCGGCATGAACCGCGTCGCCGTCGCGGCGGCAACCGCTGCCATGAAGGACCAGGCCTATCTCACGGACGTCGTCGGCAGGATCCAGGCGTCGCGCGACCGGATCGCCGCGATTGCCTCGGTGAACGGACTGCAGGCCCTGCCGTCTGCCACCAATTTCGTCGCCGTCGACTGCGGGCGCGACGCGGTTTACGCGCGCGCCATCGTCGATGGCCTGTTGAAGCACGGTGTCTTCATCCGCATGCCGGGCGTCGCACCTCTCAACCGCTGCATCCGCGTCAGCGCCGGACCGGAAGCAGACATGGCGCTTCTCGAAGCGGCCCTGCCCCAGGTACTGAAGTCGCTCTAAGGATAAAGGCCGGGCACATAAGCGCCCGGCCTCTTTCGTTCCGTGGCAGTTCTGCCGTCAGACGACGCCGCCATTGGTGTAGAGCGTCTGGCCGTTGACCCACCAGCCGTCCGGGCTGCAGAGGAAGGCGACGGTGGCGGCGATATCCGTCGGTTCGCCGATGCGGCCATGCGGGGTGCGCTGGGCAAAGCCCGCGACCTGCTCGTCCGTCTTGCCATCGAGGAAGAGCGAGGTTGCGACGAGGCCCGGCGCGATCGCATTGACGGAAATCTTCCGGCCGGAAAGTTCCTTGGCCAGGATGTTGGCGTAGATTTCCATCGCGCCCTTGCTCGCGGCATAGGGGCCGTAGGTCGGAGAGCGCAGCTGCACGATGCTCGACGAGGTGGCGACGATGCGGCCGCCGTCACGCAGACGCCTTGCCGCTTCGCGCAGCGTGTTGAAGCTGCCCTTCACATTGGTATCGACCATCACGTCGAAAGCCTCGTCGGTCATCTCGCCGAAGGGTGCGAGGTTCATGACGCCGGCATTAGCGACGGCGACATCGATGCCTCCGAAATTCTGCTCGGCCACATCAAATAGGCGACGCACGGCGGCCGGATCGCGGATATCGGCCTGTTCCCAGACGGCCTGACCACCCTCTGCCTCGATGTCACGGACGACGCCGGCTGCGAGATCCCGGTTGACCCGGCAGTTGACGACCACCTTGAAGCCATCCCTGGCGAGGCGCTTCGCCGTCGCAGCACCGATGCCGCGTGAGGAGCCGGTGACGATCGCGACCTTATCCACCGTCTCGAACTGTTGAGCCCGCGCGGTGCCGGCGGAAGCAGCCGCGACGACGGCCGGAGCGATTGCGGCGGCCGAAAGAACCGTCCTGCGCGAGAGAACCGATTTCTGAGTCTTATCGTCCATCATTACCTTCCCTGGTGTTTTTCAAGAACAGCCGCCACCGTTCCGGCGGAAAGGGTTCCCGCCGGTGCGTGACGCCTGCATTTTTCGTGTTTGCCGCGCTCGATGAGCCGACCCTGTACTTCTCGCCTGTTTTTCGTGAGAGACAGTACGCACAAACTATTGTTGACTAACTCTCCTACGGAAAGTAGGCACTTCGAAGTATCGTACTTACCTGCGGGGAAGAAATGGGAAAACCGAACGAGATCCGTGTTCACGCCCGAGGAACTTTTTCGTGCGCAATCCTACAAGGCGCGCGATTACCCCAAGAATGTCGATCCCGGCGTCGAGGATATGGTTCGGGGAATGATCTCCGGATTTGCCGACAAGTGGACCGTCGTGATCCTCGATACCCTCTGGGATGAAGGCACGCTGCGCTTTTCCGAACTGGCGCGCCATGTCGAGGGCATCAGCCAGAAGATGCTGACCCAGACGCTGCGCCGGATGGAGCGCGACGGGCTGGTCATCCGCACACTCTATCCTTCCGTCCCGCCGAAGGTCGAATACAGACTGTCGCCGCTCGGCCTCACACTCGGCGCCGCCTTCTGCAACGTCTGGATCTGGGGGTGGAGAATTACGATGCGGTCCGCGCCGCGCGCGAAGAGTTCGATCGCAAGGACTAAAAGCAAAAGACCGCGCCGGCCTTGTTTCTGCCGGTCGCGGTCTCGAATTGTCGTCACGCCCGGTCGGACGCGCGCTTCCTCTTTGATTGGCTTTCCGCTCTCTTTTCGGAGCGGATGAATAGTCACTGCGTGCTCAGTGCACGGTCATCCATTCGCGGGCGGCGCGCAGCGCCTCCGCCAGCTGCATCTTGCTCATCGTCTGGGCGAGATCGGCGCGCAACTCGGCGGCGCGGTCGGAGCCCTTGATCGCGGCAATGTTCAGCCACTTGTGGGCGGACACGAGGTCGACATCGACCCCGCGGCCCGTTGCATACATCAGACCCATGTCGCAGAGAGCTTCTGCGCGGGCATCGCCACCCATGGTGGCCATTTCAGTCATCGAAATTTCAAAGCGTGCCATCGGTTTTGATCCCTGTTTAAGACTTGTTCTTCTGCCCTGTTCATCTCCCTTGGGACCACCGTCTAACGCGGTTTGTTTCAGTCCTTCGGGTCGGCGGTTATTCCGCTCGTTTGATGAGCCCAATGTGCCGCAAAGGTTCGAAAATCCCGCTAAAAAGAATGCTTAACTTGCGGAAAACAAAGTTCAAATGCTTCGTAAATTTGAGTTTTCGTTAAGCACCACGTCCCCTGCCTGTTAAGGGTTTTGCGAACTTGTTCACGAAACATTAGGATTTGGATCTAAACCCTTTGTTCAGCATGTTTTTCGCTTCATTTGCTGCTGCCGTTTAAATTGCCGGGCATTTCCGTCGCCAAAGTAAGGCTCGACCACCTTTACCTTTACGTGCAGGTAAGCTAGCGTTCGCGTAGCCACCTTCTCGGGAGGACGGTGGCCATATCGACGTGTTTTGGATCTGAGGAGGAGATCTCATGAAAATGACACTGGCCGCCGTGGCGCTGTTGCTGACAAGCGCGGTTGGGGCGCTTGCGGCCGAGCCGATCGAGGGAGCTGGAAGACCCAGAGCGGCGCGACCGCCGAAATCGGCAAATGCGGCTCCGCCTATTGCGTGACGCTGAAGAGCGGCAAGCATGCGGGCAAACAGATCGGCCGCATGTCCGGCAGCGGCGACAGCTATTCGGGCGAGATCACCGACCCGGAAACCGACAAGACCTATAGCGGCTCGGGAGAAGTGACCGGCAACGCCCTGAAGATGAAGGGCTGCGTGTTGAAGGTTCTCTGCAAGTCGCAGACCTGGACACGGCTCTAGGCCGCATATGGCGGGCGGTTTGCCCGCCATATATACCGTCCCACGCGTCGCGCCCGACGGTCGCCGTGTTTCAGCGGTGACTGAAAAGATTGTCGGCGAGGTGGAACAGGCTGCACCCCTATCGTTGGGATCAGGCAAGCTCCGATGTCTGCACGAGGCGGCACCGGAGACCATGCCAACGCACAGGAGGCAGACATGATGTCCAAGCTCTTCACCGTTACCGCCCTATCCATCGGACTTGCCGCCGGCGGCGCAGCTTGCGCAATCCGGAAGCTCGGGCGGCGGATCATCATCCGGAACTGCGACAGGAACCGGCACGACCCAAGGCACCGGTGCGTCATCGATGGGCAATGCGGACGGCACGAGCGGCAGCCCGACGCATCTCGACGGCAGCACGACCAACAGCATCAATGGCAATTCCGGCATGAGCAATCAGGACAGTCAGGATATGCAGGGCGATAAGCCGGGCACGAACTGCGGCACCACCGGCAGCATGAGCGGCTCGTCAACCACGACTTCGCCTGACAGGATGGCGAATGGCACATCCTGTTAACGGGGCCCTCATCTGACCACTATCTCGACTGCCGGGCCTTGTGTCCGGCAGTTTCCTTTTGTCTGAAGGGTTTCACCGACGTTTCAACCCGAAGTATCGGCGCTCCCTGAACAGACAATGAATTGAGCGCTCAGTCTTCATACAGCTCAACGCCATTATTCTGCCCCTATTGAAACGGGGACAAGATCATGCCGACCATCGCCCGCCGCCTTACCATTCTCACGCTGATGATGTCGATCTTCGCGATCTCCTTCGCCGCGTTGGCAATACATAACCCGCGCAATATGGCCTGCCCCGCCGGGAGCCTTGGCCTCAGCCTCTCCAGCCAGTGTGTCACAGTGTTTTAAGGCTGGCTCGACGTGGGAAAACCCGGCCGCTAGGCCGGGCTTTGTGATGTGGGCGCGGCGCCGTCCAGGATTTACCTGACGTAAACGACCCTGTCGCCGTTTCCGGCTGTGCTGATGGCGACGACATTATCCGTCTGCACATCCTGCGCCTCGAGGCTGGCGTAAAGGGCTGCGTCCGACTGGATTTCGTCCTGAGCCTCGGAGATCATCTGGGGAGAAGGATTGCGAACCTGATAGGGAACCGCATTGTCCGACGCGTCATCTGATGCCGGCGGGAGGAAAACGACTGAAACATCCTTGGCTACCGGTGCCATCTCGAATGCGGATTGCGCATAGGCGGCACCTGCCAAGGACGAGCCCGAGATAAAGGTTGCGAGAGCAAGAACGAGTCTATTTTTCATCTTTGGTCCTTTCCTGACAACTTCTGCTCACAGGGAGCGATAGGGCAACCCCGCACAGCCAAAGATCGTTCCAGAAAAAACATTAAAAACAACATTTTAGCGTTCCAACACAATCAACAGCCATTTCATCAATGCCTCGTGATAGCGATCGTTACCGGGCCCGCCGATGCCAGCACTTCGGCAAATCTCCCACGAAATCCGGTTACGGGTTAGCCAGAGAAACGCGATCGCGAGCCACTTCCGTGGAATTGGGTACTACTGGCAAGGACGCCACCGTGATGCATGTTATCGTCGATTGATTGTCATGAAGTTCCACCTATAATGGCGCATGAACACGCAGAATCTCTTCCCTTTCCCCCTTTCCTTCATCAGCCCTAAGGCCGTCGAGCCGCAGGTTTTCGACAATGCGGTCGATGCCGTGGATGCACTGACGGCGCTTTACGAGCGCAATACCGGCTTCCTCATCGAAGCCTTCGGCGCCCTTGCCAAAGGTGCGGCCGTGACCGGTCGCTACCGGGCCTGCTATCCGCAGGTCTCGATCGAAACGACCTCTTTCGGTCACGCGGATTCACGCCTCTCTTACGGCCATGTGACCGCGCCAGGCGTCTACACGACGACGATTACGCGTCCGAAACTCTTTCGCCATTACCTGATCGAGCAGCTCGATTTGTTGATGCGCAATCACAGCGTTCCGCTGATCGTGTCGGAATCGGCGACGCCGATCCCTTTGCATTTCGCCTTCGGTGAAGGTGCCCATGTCGAGGCTTCGGTCAGCAATGCGATGGCCGACATCCCGATGCGCGATCTGTTCGACACGCCGGATCTCAACAATACCGACGACCTGATCGCCAATGGCGAATACGAGGCGCCGGCCGGCGAGCCGGCACCGCTCGCGCCCTTCACCGCGCAGCGCATCGACTATTCACTGGCCCGCCTCAGCCACTACACGGCGACGGGTGCCGAGCATTTCCAGAATTTCGTGCTCTTCACCAACTACCAGTTCTATATCGACGAGTTTGCCGCCTGGGCACGCAAGATGATGGCGGATGGCGGCGAAGGCTACACGGCCTTTGTCGAACCCGGCAACGTCATAACGCTTGCTGGCAGCGACAAGCCCGAGACCGCGCCGATCACGCGCATGCCGCAGATGCCGGCCTATCACCTGAAAAAGGATGATCATTCGGGCATCACGCTGGTCAATATCGGCGTCGGCCCCTCAAACGCCAAGACGATCACCGACCACATCGCCGTGCTGCGTCCGCATGCCTGGCTGATGGTCGGCCACTGCGCCGGCCTGCGCAACAGCCAGCGGCTCGGCGACTATGTGCTCGCTCATGCCTATGTCCGGGAGGACCATGTTCTCGACGACGACCTACCGGTATGGGTGCCGATCCCGGCACTCGCCGAGGTGCAACAGGCACTGGAAAGCGCCGTGGAGGAAGTCACCGGTTACGAAGGCTTCGAGCTGAAGCGGATCATGCGCACAGGTACCGTCGCGACCATCGACAATCGCAACTGGGAACTGCGCGACCAGGCAGGCCCGGTGAAGCGCCTCTCCCAGTCCCGCGCCATTGCGCTCGACATGGAATCGGCGACGATTGCGGCCAATGGCTTCCGCTTCCGCGTGCCCTACGGCACGCTGCTCTGCGTCTCCGACCGGCCGCTGCATGGCGAACTCAAGCTGCCAGGCATGGCGACCGCCTTCTACCGTAGCCAGGTCAGCCAGCACCTGCAGATCGGCATACGCGCCGTGCAGAAGCTCGCCGCCATGCCGACGGAGACGCTGCATTCGCGCAAGCTCAGAAGCTTTTACGAGACGGCGTTCCAGTGACGTTGTGAGAAAACCCGAGTTAGTGTATGAGTTTCGCGCTAATCACCGAGGTTTTCCGATGCGCATCACGATTGATATCGATGAGTCAGTACTCAACGAGGCGATGGCATTGTCTGGGCTTTCGACTAAAAAGGCTGTCGTCAATGAAGCCTTGAAGGAGTTGGCTGCTCACTATGGCCGCCTACAGGCATGGGAAAATCTGAGGGGCATAGGCTGGGAAGGCGATCTGGACGAAATGCGTCGTGATATCGATCCGGACGAGCCGCTTCTTCCCGATCACCAAGACGCGGCGGAATGATCGTCGTCGACAGCTCGATCTTAATTGACAGATTCCGAGACATGGAGACGCCTGAGACGGTTGCACTTCAGGAAAACCTGAAGGCGCGCACCCCCATCTTGATCGGCGACATCGTACTTCTGGAAGTGCTACGCGGTGCGCGAAACGAGCGGCACGCGGAAAATGTCCGTCGGGAGATCGAGAAATTTTTCTTGGTACCGATGCTCTCCACCGATCTCGCCATCAAAGCTGCGCGGCACTATCGGATACTGAGGGAGCGCGGCAAGACCGTCTACAAGACGCCTGACCTTATTATCGGCACCTATTGCATCGAGCACGGGTACAGTCTTCTTCAAAGGGACAAGGACTATCTGCCGATGGCCGAGCATCTAGGCCTGAAGCTCGCATAGCCCCTACCCCTTCCCTCTCGCCGTAAACAGCGACAACGCGGTGCCGATCAGCGATGACACGATCACCAACAGGTGCGTGTTGACCGCCGCCTGGCCGAGTTCTTCCAGTGGCAGGCCGGTTGCGGGGGCGCCGAAAGCGATGGCGCCGGCGCTGATGCCGGCGGGATAGGTGCCGACGCCCGCCGGTGCATGGACCGGCAGGACGGAAGATAACTCGCCGCCGAGCGCACCGCCGAAGCCCGGACCGATCGAAAGTCCGCCCAACAGGGCGAGCACCCAGGCGAGTACGGCGATCTTTGTGAACCAGTTGATCAGCGTGGCACCCCAGGCGCGGGCAAAGGCCTTGGCATCGTTGGGCAAACCCGCCTCGATTTCGGCCAGCAGCTTGTCCGCCTTTGCCGGGAGCATCCTGGCCCCGAGCTTCAACGCCCAGCCGCGCAGCGCAAATCCGACTGCAGGCAGGATAAGGAAGAGCAGCCACAGCCCCTGGCCCAAAGTGCCCCACCCTGGTCACCGGTCTGCAGCACGAGACCGATGCCCGCTGCAGCGAGCAGCGCGTGCAGGTCAAAGAGCCGCATGACGAAAAGCGCTGCCGTGCCGCGGGCGAGCGGCAGGTCGAATTCGCGTTTCATCAGCAACGGGAAGCTCGCTTCGCCTGACCGGAAAGGCAGCATGATGTTCAAAAGATTGTGGACCTGGGTCAGGCGCAGCAGCGTGCCGAAACGTCCGCCGGTCTCCTTCGGGAAGTAATCATAGATACGCCAGGTGCGCAAAACATAGGTGGCAAGAAGCGCAAGAAGGGCCGCAAGCGCGGAGCCGAGACCGGCCGCCTCCCACAGTGCCAGCACACTTCCCCAGCCCCATACCCACTGGATGAAGGCGGCGTAGAGGATAACGATCGCGAGCGTCAGGAGCGTCATAGCATTACGAATTATCCATGCTCTGCGGCTGGCAACGGGATAATTCTTCATATACTAGGAGCCCCAATACGATATTTCGGGTCGATCAACATGAAACGGGCATCCTTTTCGATGCCGCTCTGCGACCCCGCTTCTAGGAGAAACACAAGGTGCGTACAACAGCAGAGTCGGTCACCCGCCTCGTCGAGACGCCCAACCCGGTCGAACTGTCGCTGGTCGTGCCGCTCTTCAACGAAGAGGAAAGCGTCGGCCCGCTGATCGAGCGGATCGTCGCCTCGATGGCCGCCTATCCGCAAAGCTGGGAACTGATCCTCGTTGACGACGGCAGCACGGATGCGACCGTCGTCAATGCCAAGACGGCCATAGGCCGGCCGGGCCTCGACCTCAAGATCGTCGCACTTCAGCGCAATTTCGGCCAGACGGCCGCCATGCAGGCCGGCATCAACCAGGCCCAGGGCCGGCTGATCGCGACGCTCGACGGCGACCTGCAGAACGATCCCAAGGACATTCCCACCATGGTGGCGGAGCTCGAGCGCCGCGAACTCGACCTGCTGGTCGGCTGGCGCAAGAACCGCCAGGATGGCCTGTTGCTGCGCAAGGTTCCCTCGTTCATCGCCAACCGGCTGATCGGCCGCATCACCGGCGTGCGCCTGCACGACTATGGCTGCTCGCTGAAGATCTATCGTTCGGCGGTCATCAAGCAGGTGAAGCTGATGGGCGAGATGCACCGCTTCATCCCGGCCTGGGTAGCGGGCGTCGTGCCGAGCTCGCGGATCGGCGAAATGCCGGTGACCCACCACGCGCGCCAGCACGGCGTGTCCAAATACGGCATTTCCCGCACATTCCGGGTCATTCTCGATCTTCTGTCGGTGATGTTCTTCATGCGCTTCAAGGCGCGGCCGGGTCATTTCTTCGGCTCACTGGGCCTTGGCCTCGGCGCGCTGTCGGCATTGATCCTGTTCTATCTGTTTATCGACAAGTTCATCATGGGCAACGACATCGGCACCCGTCCGCTGTTCATGATCGGCGTCATGCTGTTTTTGTCCGCCGTTCAGATGATCACCACCGGCATCCTGGCCGAAATGATCGCCCGCACCTATTACCGGGAAGACACCGCCCTCAGCTACATCGTTCGAGAGGTCTTCGAGGGCGATGCGTCGCATTCGTGACGCGCTCATAGCCCGACCGGAGCGCGTGCTCTGGCTGATCGCGGCCTATTATCTGGTCGCGATCCTCGTGCGCGTGCTGCGCACCGATGGCCTGCAGAGCGACGAGGCAGAACAGCTCTTCCAGTCGCAGTTTCTGCTCTGGGGATATGGTCGCCAGCCGCCGTTCTACAACTGGCTGCAATATGGCGTCATCCACCTGATCGGCCCATCGATCTTCGCGCTCTCGCTGGTAAAGAACGGTCTGCTTTTTCTCGCCTGCCTGTTCTATGGGCTTGCTGCCCGGCAACTCAGCGAGCGGAAGGAGCTTTCCGCCGCCGCCATGCTAGGCGTGCTCGCGCTGCCGACCGTGACGATACTGGCTCAACGCGACCTCAGCCATGCGGTCGCCACCCTGTTTGCCGTCTCCTTCTTCCTGTACGCTTTCTTCGGCGCCCTGACGCGGCCAACCCTCTGGCGCTATGCGCTGACCGGTGTGGCGATCGGCATCGGGGCGATCTCCAAGTATAATTTCGTCGTTCTGCCCGTAGCGGCCCTGCTCGCCATCCTGCCGGAGGCGGAGCTGCGCCGTCGGCTGTTCGACCGTCGGCTGTTTGTAACGATCGTGATTGCCGGACTGATCTGCCTGCCGCACGCACTCTGGGTCCTCGGCAATTTCCAGACGGCAACGGCTGGAACGGTCAGCGCCCTGCGCGACGAGGCAACCGGCAATGTCGTACTGGATCGCCTGAGTGGCGTCCTGGAACTCGGGTCTGCGGCCGTCACCGGATCGCTGGTGCTGATCGCATTCCTGTTCATCGCATTCGGGCGCAGCCTCATCGACGGATGGAATATCGAGACCGTCTGGACACGGGTGACCGGCCGCATGTTCGTCATCTGCCTTGCTGCCATCGGCTTGATCGCGGTCGGCATGGGAGCGACGACAATCAGCCAGAAGTGGCTGTCGCCGTTCCTGTTGCTTCTGCCTCTTTACCTTTGCCTGAAGATCGAGGCTGCCGGCGGCTTTGCAAGACGCGTCGACGGTGTAGCGCGAATGGCGCCGCTGTCACTCGCTCTCGCCTTCGGCTTCCTGCTTTATCTTACGGCCGGCAACGTGCTCGCGCCCGTCATCAACCGCTATTCCAAGGACAGCCTGCCTTCGGTCACCTTCATCAGGCAGGTCCTCGCCGAGCCCCGTCAGCCAGAAGGGCCCGACTTCATCGTTGCAGGGAGTGCGGCGCTTGGCGGCGCGGCACGGATCGCAGCGCCCGAGGCCGAGGTTCGCCTGTCGAGCTTCGTCCAGGCAAACAGCATCACCGGGAAGACAGGTCTGGTCATATGGCCCACGTCTGATGCCGTGACGCTACCTGCCGCGCTCGCAGCCTATCTGCAGGATCAAGGTGTCGATACCCGCGACATTTCGCCGAAGGTGATGGATGTCCCCTATGCCTATTCGCGCGGCCAGAAGACGGAAGCCTTCAGCTACGCATGGGTGTCCCGCCCGCCAGCCCAAGACTGATCGCCGGAGAACCCCTTGCCCAAGTCAGCCAAGTCCGTTGCACCCCATACCCCGTTGCAAGCGCGCTGGGCCGCCGACCGGCTGGGCGAAGGACGCACGCTCCTTGTCGTTCTGGCAATCTATTTTGCCGTCAATATCGCGGTACGTCTGATCCTGCCACACGGGCTCGAGCTCGACGAGGCGGAACAGACTTTCATGTCGCAGTGGATGCTGGCCGGTTACGGCTCGCAGCCGCCCTTCTACAACTGGCTGCAGCACGGGGCGATCAATATCTTCGGCATGTCGCTCCTGACGCTGGCGGGCCTCAAGAACGTGATGCTGTTTGCCGCCTACGCCCTCTACTATCTTGCCGCGCGGCAGGTGATGGACGACAAGCGGCTGGCGGTGATCGCCGCACTTGGCCTTCTGACCATTCCGCAGGTTTCCTTCGAGGCACAGCGCGACCTGTCGCACACGGTCGCGGCGATATTCGGCTCCTCTCTTTTCCTCTATTCGCTGCTCAGGCTGCTTTCGGCGCCGTCCTTCGTCGCTTTCCTGCTGTTCGGCATTGCGACCGGCATCGGCGGCATCACCAAGTATAATTTCACCATCGTGCCGATCGCTGCCGGTCTCGCCGTGCTGATGGACCGCGACATGCGCAGGGTCGCGCTGAACTGGCGCCTGCAGCCGGCCGCTGTACTGGCACTCGCCATCATCGCGCCGCATGCCCTCTGGCTTCTCGACAATTTCCAGGCTGCCGGCGGTCATACGATGAAGAAGCTCGTCGACGAGGATACCGGCTTCCTTGCAGGCCTCGCGCATGGTTTCGGCTCGCTTATCCTTTCCACGCTGGGCTTTCTGGCCCTGACGCTCCTCGTCTTTGCGGCCGTCTATCGCGAGCATCTGATGGTGATCGTTAAAGCCGGCAGCCCCTGGACGCGTCTTGTCGGCCGCATTCTGGCCCTGTCACTGGCGCTGATCGCGCTGATGATCGTGTTCGCCGGGCTGGAAAACGTGCGCGACCGCTGGCTCACACCGATCCTGCTGGTCGCTCCGCTCTATCTCGCGCTCAAGATCGATGCCGCCAAGGTGCCTGCCATGCCGGGGCTGAAGCGTCTCTGGATCGTGGCAGGAATCATCATGGTCCTGATCCCTTCCGTGCTGTTCGGTCGGGCGGCGATGGACCGGATTGGCGGCAAGTACGGATACGTCAACATCCCCTTTCCTCGTTGGCTCGGGCAGTGGCCGAAAAGGCGGAAGGCGCCAATACCGTCATCGTCGCTTCCGATGGCCAGCTGGGCGGCAACATGCATTACAACCTGCCGGACCTGCCGGTGCTCACACAGCGGCCGCCGACCGGCATGACACCGCAGTCGCTGAACGATTTCGACCGGATCGTGCTCGTGTGGCGCAAGACCGATGGCAGCCCGCCGCCGAGCTTCGACGAGGAATTTTCCGACTATCTGCGCCAGCAGGGCATCACGGTCGAGCCGCAGGCTATCGCGATCGTCGGCTACCCCTATCAATGGGGCCGCCCGGGCGACCAATATCGCTTCGGCTATGCAGTTATAGACCTCAAGAAGTGACGATCACTCCTTGACCGTATCACGCAAATGATCCAGCGCGTGCCGCAGCTTTTCTGCCATCTCGTCGATTTCCGAACGGCTGATCGTCAGCGCCGGTGAGGCCAGCATGCGGTCGCCAGTGGCGCGCATGATAAGGCCGTTCTCGACGCAGTGATTGCGCACCAATGAGCCGATATCGTCCGGCTTGGCGTAGCGCCTGCGGGTGGATTTATCGGCGGCAAGCTGTAGCCCGCCGATCAGGCCGATGTTCTCCGCCTGGCCGACGATCTCGTGGTCTTCCAGGCTCTTCCAGGCGGAAGCGAAATACGGACCAATATCGTCGCGTACGCGCTCGACAAGGCCCTCTTCCTCGATGATGCGGAGGTTTTCGAGCGCTGCGGCGGCGGCTACCGGATGGCCGGAATAGGTAAAGCCGTGGGCGAAGTCACCGAATTCGTTGATCATCACCTCGGCCACGCGATCCGACACCAGCACGCCGCCGATCGGCAGATAGCCGGAGGATAGGCCCTTGGCGATCGGCGCAAGATCCGGCTCGACACCAAAATGCTGGTAGCCGAACCAGCAACCGAGGCGACCGAAGCCGCAGATCACTTCATCGGAAACCAGAAGGATGTTGCGGGCCTTGCAGATGCGGGCGATCTCCGGCCAATAGGTCTCCGGCGGAATGATGACGCCACCCGCGCCCTGGATCGGTTCGGCAACGAAGGCGGCGACGCGATCCTCACCCAGTTCGTCGATCTTGGCTTCCAGCTCACGGGCGACCTTCAGGCCGAATTCGGCAGGCGAAAGATCACCGCCCTCGGCATACCAGTAGGGCTGGCCGATATGATGCACGCCCTCGATCGGCAGGTTGCCCTGTTCGTGCATGTGTTTCATGCCGCCGAGCGAGGCGCCGGCGACGGTGGAGCCGTGATAGGCATTCTTTCGCGCAATGATTTGCGTCTTTTCCGGCTTGCCGAGCGCCTTCCAGTAGACACGGGCGATGCGGAACCATGTATCGGTCGCCTCGGAACCCGAATTGGTGAAGAAGACGCGGCTCATCTTGCCGCCGGTCTTCGAGGCGATCTTCTGGGCGAGCAGCGTGGTCGGCGGCGTCGTGGTGCCGAAGAAGGAGTTGTAATAGGGCAATTCCTGCATCTGCCGGTAGGCGACTTCGGCAATCGACTTTCGGCCGTAACCGACATTGACGCACCAGAGGCCGGCAAAGGCATCGAGATATTTCTTGCCGGTGGAATCGAAGATGTGGACGCCCTCGGCCCGT
The DNA here is from genome assembly GCF_030323265.1 of Terrirhizobium terrae. Lineage (GTDB taxonomy): Bacteria > Pseudomonadota > Alphaproteobacteria > Rhizobiales > Rhizobiaceae > Neorhizobium. Next base: position 2,856,093 of record NZ_CP104992.1, on the reverse strand, counting down.
TCGATGATGCGGGTGCCCTTGGCATTCAGCTCCTTCATGTCCGAGAACGGATGAAGGTGGTGGGCGGCATCGATGGCGGCGAGATTGGAAAGGGCGGGCTTATCGTTCATCGCAGTTCCTCAGGCCTTGATTGTATGCGCAATTCTTATCGGTTACGAACGAGGTTCCGCAACCATCGAGATGCCCATTGATGACCGATAGCATTGAGCCCCACATCGAAATCCTGCTCGTCGGCATGAATGGAGACCTGCGCGGCAAGCGCATTCCGATCTCGAAGGAAAAGAAGGTGTGGGACGGCACCGTTCGCCTGCCCTCCTCCACCCAGTCGCTCGACATATGGGGCGACGATAATGACGATATCACGGGCCTGTCGCTTTCCGTCGGCGACCCGGACGGGCAGTGCATTCCCGACCGGCGCAGTGCAGCGCCGATGCCCTGGGGGCCGGAGGGTTCGACCCAGGTGCTCGCAACGATGCACGAGTTTTCCGGCGAGCCGAGCTTTATGGATCCCCGCGCGATTCTGGCCGGCCTGCTCAAGCGCTTCGACGACAAGGGCTAACGCCGGTCGTGGCGACGGAGCTGGAATTCTATGTGGTTCAGGACGACTGGCGCGAGACGGGCCGCCCGACCCCGCCGGCGAAGCTGATGTATCGCGGCGAGCCGAACGGTTTTCAGCTCTACGACATGGGCGCTGTCGATGCGCTGGACGACTATCTGCAGACGGTGCGCCACTGGGCGAAATTGCAGGATATCCCGGCCGACGCGACCACCGCCGAATTCGGCCCCGGTCAGTTCGAGATCAACCTTCTGCACCGGGCTGACGCGCTGGCGGCGGCCGACGACTGCATCTATCTGAAGCGGATCGCCGAACAGGCGGCGCGCAAGTTCGGGATGAAATCCACCTGCATGGCCAAGCCCTACGCCGATCACGCGGGCTCCGGCCTGCATGTGCATGCCAGCATCATCGATCGGGACGGCAACAATATTCTCGACGCCAGGGACGGCGATCCGTTGAAGCTGAAATCGGTCACGGCGGGTATGCTGAAGACGATGCGCGATGCGCAGCTGATCTTTGCGCCCTTCGCCAATTCCTACCGCCGTTTCCAGCCGGGATCATTCGCGCCGGTCGATATCGACTGGGGTTTTGGGCACCGCGGCACGGCCGTGCGTATTCCCGACAAGGATGGCCCGGCCGCCCGTATCGAACACCGCGTCGCGGGCGCGGATGCCAATCCCTATTTGCTGCTCACGACGATCCTCGGTGGCATGCTGATGGGGCTCGACGAGACGCTCGATCCTGGCCTGCCGACCGAGCCAGGCCAGGAGCCACCTGCCGGCACGAAGCGGCTCACCCATGATTTCCTGACCGCGGTGGATGACTTCTCCGCCTCGCCCTTCATCCGCGACGTCTTCGGCGAGCGCTACCAGAAGCTCTACGGCGACACCAAGCGCAAGGAGGCGATCACCTATCTGCGCACGGTCAGCGACTTCGACTACCAGACCTATCTGCCGCGGATCTAAGCGGACATCAGAGTTAGTACGCCGAAACTCCCGGAATGGTTACAGCTGTCACAGTCACATCTGACGCGCGACAAGCTTATTCGCCAGCTGTAATCTTCTGCTATAGATTGCAGGCGCAGCCTGTTTCACCGGCATGACTGGTGATGCGGCCAGCCTTGCTTGGGACGTCGGCCATGAGAACGATTTTTGCATTCCTTCGCGCCAGCCTTCTCGCGGTCGCGATGACTATTGCCTGGGGCTCGGCAACACAGGCGCAGGACGCGCCGCTGAAGATCGTCATCCATCCCGGCCAGAGTGAAGCGGATGTGCAGAATATCCTCGATCTCGCTACCCGCAGCAGCCGGGCCGTGACGGTGGAGGTCGGGACAGCCGCCGATGTTACTCCCGCCGCCGTTCCCGTATCGTCTCCAGCAGGCAAACAAGGTGCTGCAGCGCCGGTGCAGACAGCACAGGCAGCTAGCTCACCTTCGTCAACTGCCACAGCAAGCCCTTCGCAGACTGCCGCATCTCAATCGCCGGCACCCGTGGCAGCAGCGCCCTCGCCTGCGCCGATGATGCCGACACCGGAAATGATGGCCACAGACATGGGCATGGCCAAGTGGGGCCAATTTTCCGCGGCTTTCCTGCGTGGCGCATCGACGGCCCTTTCCAGCATCGACGACATAAAGCCGGCACTCTCCATGGCAGACGACCGGTTGATTGCGGAGGGCAGCACCTACGGCAAGACACTGGCCGTCACGCTTGCAAGCGTCGGCGCCGCTGCTGCGGCAACGCTTCTGTTCCGCGGCATTGTTTCCGGCCTGCTGTTCAGAGAGGCGTCGTCGCACATCGGCACCGTCCGTCCCTACCGCCACAGCCTGAAACGACTGGCTGGCGACATAATCTCGATCATCGTTTTCCTGGTCGTGGCGTGGTTTGCAATCAACACGATCGGCACTGCCGGAGCAACCACGTCGAAGGTGGCGCAGGGCGTCGTCACGGCCATCATCGTCGCCTCGCTCTACATCATGCTCGCTCGCCTGCTGTTCAAGACTGATCGTCAGGGACAAAGCCTCGTGCCGATCCGCCGGCCGCAATGGCATTTCCGCATGCTGGTGACCTACGGCGTGATCAGCGCCCTGCTGACGGAGACGGCGCGGCTGGCCGACAGTCTCGGAGTAGACCGGCTGATCATCGACGGCTGGTTCCTCAACGGAAACACGCTGCTGACGGTATTGAAACTGGTCTGGTTCATCGGTGGACGCAGCGAGATAAGAGACGCATTCGTCGGGCAGAACCCAGGGGTAATCCGCCGTGTGGCCGGAAACCTGCTGCCGGATTTCTACATCATCACCGCGCTTGGCCTCTGGCTGATCTGCGTGCTCTTTGCCGGCACTCCCAATAGTGCGCGCTGGGTGTTTGCTGCCGGCAGCACGCAGATCGCCCTGCTGGCGCTGCCGATCCTGGCGCTCGGTGCCCATTCGCTGATCGACGACCTGACCCGCCATCAGGAAAGCATCCACGGCCCCGGCCTCGGCTCATCGCTGCTTGCGAGCCTGCGCGTTCTTTGCGCCGGTGCGGTGTGGATCGGCGGGCTGCATCTGATCGCTACCATTTGGTGGCCATTCCTCGGTGGCGAGGCCGTGATGGCGACGAGCTGGGTCAGCTGGGTGGAACAGCTCAGCCTCGCAATCGTCATCAGCTGGGCGGTGGCAAGTTTCATCTGGCGCTATTCGGAGGCGCTTGCCCCCTCGCCCGCCGTGATGCTGCCGGGCCATGAAGACCAGAACGAAAAGAAGCAGACCAGCCGCCTTTCGACCGCCATGCCGGTCGTGCGCAACCTCGCGCTCGGCGGCGTGCTTGCTGTCGGTTCGCTGATCATACTCGGCTCGCTCGGCATCAATGTCGCGCCGCTTCTCGCCGGTTTCGGCGTGCTGGGCCTGGCACTGTCCTTCGGCTCGCAGGCACTGGTGAAGGATGTGGTCTCCGGCATCTTCTTCATCGCCGAGGATGCCTTCCGCATCGGCGAATATATCAGCACGGGCAACCTGCAGGGCACCGTGGAACAGATCGCCATCCGCTCGGTCAGGCTTCGCCACCACAACGGGCCGGTCCATACCGTGCCTTTCGGTCAGATCAGCTCGGTCAGCAATTTCAGCCGCGACTGGGGGACGATCAAGTTCCAGCTCAAGTTCGAGCGGGACAGTGATCCCGAGTTGATCCGAAAGACCGCCAAGAAAGTCGGCCTCGCCATGCTGGAGGATCCGGAATACGGAGCGGATTTCCTCGTGCCACTGAAGATGCAGGGCATTCAGGACATCAACGAGAACTCGATCGTGGTGCGCTTCAAGTTCACCTCGGTGCCGGGCAATCCGAGCATCATCAAGCGCGAGGCGATGAAGCGGCTGATCGCGGCCTGCAAGGCCGCCGGTCTGGAGTTTGCGTCGAATGCGGTAACAGTCAGATCGCGTGGAGACGGGATGCCCGACGATATGGCAGCCGCGGCGCAGGTGTTGCCGCTGGCGCCTGTTGCGACCGCGTAACGAAAGCGCGCTCGGTCAGATACCGCTGCCGTGCTGTTCCGTCAGCGTCTGCGGCGGCGCCTGATCGACGAGTACCTTCAACTCGCCGGCATGAATCTTGAGCAGGATGTCGCGCTCCATCGGCAATAGCTCGCCGTCGATGACGCAGCGGACATCCTTGCGATGGCGCGGGAAATGAAGCTCGAGTTCCGTCACGGTCATCGCGGTAACCGCCTCGTTGTCCTTAAGCCGGCCGCGCAGAATGTCGAGGGTGAGTTTCGCCACGCCGGCAGACGTCAGCGGATCGGCGATATAGAAGCCGAGATGGCCACGGGTGACGTCGTCGGCATACATCAGCGCGTCCTGGCCGAACTCGTTGTTGGAGACGGAGATCGCCGACACCTTGCGGTGGCCGGTCCTGCCCTCTGCGTTGAACTCGACCTCAAAGACCGGCGGGTTCAGCATGACGCCGATCGCGGCGCGCGTGCTGGCGCGGATCTTGCCGAGACGCGAGGCGAAATGCATGGAGTTGCGATAGCGCACCATGCGGGCGTGAAGACCGGCGGAAAACTGATGCACGAAGCTGCGGCCGTTAGCGCTGGCGATATCGACATCACGCACCTGGGCCTTGGCAAGGAAATCGAGTGCCTGCCAGATATCGAGCGGGATTTTGAGCGAGCGGGCGAAAAGGTTCATCGTGCCGGCTGGCACGATGCCGAGGGCGATGCCGTTCTTCCAAGCAATTGCAGAGGCGGCCGAGATGGTACCGTCGCCGCCGCCGGCGATCAGCCCTTCGACGCCGCGCATAGCAGCTGCCTTTTCCATCGTCTTGACGACCTTGTCGCCGGCCACGACATGGCATTCGATCTCGTGACCGGCACTTTCGAAGGCACGCAAGGCATGGGCGCAATAGGCGTCCATGTCGGTGGTGCGGAAGGTACCGCCATCGCGGTTGAATACGGCATAAAGGTTCATGTCAAAGGCTCGGATAATCTGGGCCGCGGCGGGATGAAAACGATTGTTCCAGCAAATGGTTGCGATGCTCACTATTATCAATGGGTGCACTGCAACATGATGACGGATGAGAAAATTGGCCGCAGGCAAATCCGCCCCTACCGCAGTGCACAATGACATGCTAACTTGACGATCATCACCTGACATCCGGCTGACGCGGTTCGTTCCCGCAGCCACTCCGCTTTCAAAAGATTTGACTTCATGACCGACAGCGCACCTTCGATCGATGCCGCACGCCGTGCATCCGACCATCAAACCCTTACGCCCCTCGCCATCCTTCTGATCGAGTTTGCCCTAGCCGTCGGCGGTTTCGGGATCGGCACCGGCGAATTCGTCATCATGGGCCTCCTGCCAGATGTCGCCGCAAGCTTCGACGTCAGCATCCCGATGGCCGGCTACGTCATCAGTGCCTATGCACTCGGCGTCGTCATCGGCGCTCCGGTAATAGCGGTTCTCTCGGCGCGGCTGCCGCGGCGGACGCTGCTTCTGGCGCTGATGAGCGTGTTTGCCATCGGCAACATCCTGTCGGCCATGGCGCCGGATTTCTGGTCCTTCACCATCCTGCGCTTCATTACCGGCCTGCCGCACGGCGCCTATTTCGGCGTCGCCTCGCTGGTCGCCGCCTCCATGGTGCCGCCGAATAAGCGGGCGCGCGCCGTCGGCCGCGTCATGCTGGGTCTCACCATCGCAACCCTGCTCGGCACGCCGCTCGCCACCTTCATGGGCCAGGTCCTCTCCTGGCACGCCGCCTTCTATCTCGTCGGCTTCATCGGCGCGCTGACCGTGGCGCTGGTCTGGTATTTCAAGCCGAAGGACAAGGTGCAGGAAGGTGCCAGCATCCGCCGCGAACTGAGCGCCTTCAGCAAGACGCAGGTCTGGCTGACGCTCGGCATCGCCGCAGTCGGCTTCGGCGGCATGTTCTCCGTGTTCAGCTACATCGCCTCGACCACGACGCAGACTGCCGGCCTTCCGGTGGCCCAGGTGGCCTTCGTGCTGGCGCTGTTCGGCATCGGCATGAATGTCGGCAATATCGTCGGCTCGCGCCTCGCCGATGTTTCGCTGAAGGGCACGATCGGCGGCTCGATGGCCTTCTATACGGTCGTCATGCTGGTCTTCGCCACCTTCGCCCATATTCCGGTCATGCTCTACATCACCGTCTTCCTGGTCGGCTGCGGCTTTGCCTGCGGACCCGCACTGCAGACGCGGCTGATGGATGTCGCAGCCGATGCCCAGACGCTGGCCGCCGCTTCCAACCATTCGGCTTTCAACATCGCCAATGCGCTCGGCGCCTGGCTCGGGGGCTGGTGATTTCCTGGGGCTGGGGCTTTGCCGCGACCGGTTACGTCGGTGCGGTTCTGTCCGCTCTCGGCCTCGTCGTTTTCGCGATCTCAGTCGCACTGGACAAGAAGCCGGCCTACTGACCGGCTCCCGACGGCAAGCAACAGATCAGGCCGCCCTCAAGGCGGCCTTTTCTTTTGATGACATCGTCCGGAGAGCGGCATGTCATCTCAGCCCGCGATGCCGGATGGGGCGTCTTGGCGCAATCCTTTCGGGCGCAATGGCTAAGAGGCGCATCCTTGCCCTCGATGCTTTTTGGCGCCATCTAGCGTTCCAGTACTGCAACGAAGGAGACATCCATGCGCGCCGTCGGCTTCAACAAACCGCAGCCCATCACCGCCGAGACATCGCTTCTCGACATCCAGCTTCCGGAGCCGGAAGCGAAGGGCCGCGACCTGCTGGTGGAGATCAAGGCCGTGTCGGTCAATCCGGTCGATACCAAGGTGCGCATGCGCACGACGACTGAACCCGGCCAATATGCGGTCCTCGGCTATGACGCGGCGGGCGTGGTCAAAGCGGTCGGTCCAGACGTAAAGCTGTTCAAGCCGGGCGACGAGGTCTACTACGCCGGCGCGGTCAACCGTCCAGGCACCAATTCGGAATACCATCTGGTCGACGAGCGGATCGTCGGCGCCAAGCCGAAGACACTGAGCTTCGAGGAGGCGGCGGCCCTGCCGCTGACCTCGATCACCGCCTATGAGGCGCTGTTTCACCGCATGAAGGTGCAGGACAAGATTACCGGTGCCTGGAACGCCGTGCTCGTCATCGGCGGCGCCGGCGGGGTCGGTTCGATCGCGATCCAGCTGTTGCGCGAGCTGTCCGACGCGACCGTGATCGCCACCGGCTCTCGGCCGGAGACTTTCGATTGGATCAAGCAACTCGGCGCCCATCATGTGCTCGACCATTCCAAGCCGATGGCGCCGCAGCTTCAACAGATGGCGATCGGTGCACCGGCCTTCGTCTTAATCACCACCCACACGGACGAGCATGTGAAGGACGTGATCGAGCTGATCGCGCCACAGGGCCGGATCTCGCTGATCGACGATCCGAAGGAGCCGCTCGACATCCGCCCGTTCAAGAGCAAGTCGCTTTCCGTCCATTGGGAAATGATGTTCGCCCGTCCCGTCTGGCAGACCGGTGACATGATCGAGCAGCACAAGCTTCTGAACCATGTGGCGGAACTGGTCGATTCCGGAAAGATCAAGACGACGCTTTCCGAGACGCTCGGCAAGATCAACGCGGCCAACCTGAAGAAAGCCCATGAAATGATCGAGAGCCAACGGACCAAAGGCAAGATCGTATTGTCCGGATTCTAGACTGTATTACACTTGAAATCCCTCTATGCGTGCAATTCTGCGGGATACTCCCTAAGAACCCGCGGAGTTGCAGCCGCCAGATGTATAACGGCTGCGCCAACATCAAGCGTACATTCAGGGGGATATGATCATGGCATCTGTCGAAACCGCGTCATACAGCAATCCGATCCATGCGCTGACGAGCTCGAACTGGTTCGGCCTTCTGGCGCGCATCGTGCTGACATTCGGCTTCTGGGGAAGTGGGCTCTCCAAGCTTATCGACTTTCAGGGCGGAGTTGCGGAGATGGCCCATTTCGGTCTCGAACCGGCCGTGGCCTTCAACATCGCGACGATCATCACCCAGCTAGGCGGCTCGGCGCTCATCATTCTCAATCGCTGGACATGGCTCGGCGCCGGCGCGCTCGGCGTGTTCACGGCGCTGACCATCCCGCTCGTGCACCATTTCTGGACCATGGAAGAGCCTTTCCGAACCATGGAATTCCACGTGGTGATGGAGCACATCACCCTGATCGGTGGCCTGATGGTCGTGGCGTGGAAATCCCGCTGAGAAAACATGAAAAAGCCCGCCGAGGCTGAAACGGCGGGCTTTCAATCGACCCGATCAGCTTCGCTAACCGGATCTGAATTGGATTGATCAGGCCTGGAGAACGACGACCTTGGCGCCGACCTGGATGCGATTGTAGAGGTCAATGACGTCGTGGTTCATCATGCGGATGCAGCCGCTCGACATGGCGTGGCCGATCGATTCCGGCTGGTTCGTGCCGTGGATGCGAAAATGGGTGTCATTGCCGCCACGGTAGAGATAGATGGCGCGTGCGCCGAGCGGGTTGTTCGGGCCGCCCGGCAGACCGCCGGCGAGCTTGCGGTAACGCTCCTCGCGGCGCTGCATGTTGAGCGTCGGGGTCCAGCTCGGCCATTCGGCCTTGCGGCCGACATAGGCATTGCCGGAGAGCGCCATGCCGGCGCGGCCGACGCCGACGCCGTAACGGATCGCCTGACCACCGCCGAGAACGTAGTAGGCGCGCTTGGCCGGTGTGTCGACGACGACGGTGCCCGGCTCGTAAGAACCGGCGAAAGCGACCTGCTGTCGGCGCAGCTCCGGCTTGATCTTGTCGAGCGGCACGCGGCGCATCGGGAACTCTTCGTCCGGGAGCGCGGCATAATTCTGCTGGTCATTATAGGTGGAGGCGCAACCGGCCAGCAGAAGCGGCAGGCCGGCCAGGAGGCCGCGGCGGGAAATCGGCATGAATCTGTCCTTGGTGCGTCGAAATAATGACGCAAGCTAAGGAGGTTATGGTTAATGCTTTGCTAACGGCGGGCGATGGAAATGACGTCCGTCAATACCTGTGGCAGTAAAATCAATCGTCTTCGCATGGCCATTGCGTCGGCTTCTGCAGGCCGGCAGGCAGCTTCGTATTGTCGTCGCCGCAGGACAAGGCAATCTGGTCCTGAGTGAGGCCGGTTGCCGCGGAAAGGTCGACACCCTCGATCCGTGTCAGGAAGAGGAAAGCGCTGGTAAAGTCGAGAGGCCCGGTGATTTCCGCCGTGTGAAACGAGGCGCGCGACAGATTGGCCATGGCAAAACGGACATTGCCGAGCTTTGCCTTGAAGAACAGGGCCCTGCCGAGTTCCGCCTTGGTGAAGTCGACATTGCTGAGCTCGGCCTCGGAGAAATTCGCCCGCTGCATTTCCGATGAGACGAAATTCGCTCCCGGTGCGGAAATGCCCGACAGGTTGCTGCGATAACCTTCCGCCCGTTCGAAATCGGCACCTTCCGCATCGGCGCCCGCAAGCGAGGCGCGCACCAGCATGGTCTTGTTGAAATTGGCCTTCTTTATATTGGTGCGGCTAAGATCGGTCATGCTGAGATCGGCGCCGGACAGGTTGGCGCCTTCGAAATTACCGCCATCGAGCATCAGCAGACGCTTCTTGCAGCCGCTCCAATCAATGCCGGGGCGCGGGTCGGCGCGGCATTCCACGGCGGAGGCCTCACCGGCGTAAAAGGCACCAAGAGCCAGCAAGGCGGCAGTCGAGCAAAGCCCAGCAATCCGCCCGCTAGCGCGCAAACGCCGTCTCGCGATGTCTCTGATCTCGTTTGCAACTCGTGTCATGGTCCAGCACAATCCCGAAGGTTCCCTCTGGAACATTAGCCCCCTTTCCTGTCCGGTTAAAGGGGAAGCTCAGTGACTTGATCATCTTAGCGATCAAGGATCAATGAAAGCGAGGCAAGGATCAACCCGGCCAGCTAGCAGCTACGCTGGCGGCCTCGGCATCTGACGGTAGCAAAGCCAACAAAATGCCCGGCGCCGCCGCCGGGCATCTGTCGCATTAGGCAATCGCAGGCGCGATCACATGTTCGGATAGACCGGCCCCTCGCCGCCCTGCGGCGGTACCCAGTTGATGTTCTGATTGGGGTCCTTGATGTCGCAGGTCTTGCAGTGGACGCAGTTCTGCGCGTTGATCACATAGACCTCCTCGCCGTCCTGCTCCCGCCATTCGTAGACGCCGGCCGGACAGTAGCGTGTCGAGGGCCCGGCATAGACGTCGTGTTCGGAACGCCGCTGCAGGTCCATGTCCTTGACCTTGAGATGGACCGGCTGGTCTTCCTCATGGTTGGTGTTGGACAGGAAGACCGAGGACAGGCGGTCGAAGGTCAGCACGCCGTCCGGCTTCGGATATTCGATCTTCTTGTGCAGCTTGGCGGGCTCGAGCGACTGCGCATCCGTCTTGCCATGCTTCAAGGTGAACGGAGACGTGCCGAAGATCTGGTTGATCCACATATCGAGGCCGCCGAGCGCGACGCCGATTGCCGTACCGAACTTCGACCACAGCGGCTTGACGTTGCGGACACGCTTCAGGTCGGTGCCGATGGCGGTCGAGCGCCATTCGTTCTCGATCTCGACAGGCTCGTCATTGGCGCGGCCGGCGGCGATCGCGGCGGCGAGTTTATCGGCAGCGAGAATGCCGGACAGCACTGCGTTATGCGAGCCCTTGATGCGCGGCACATTGACGAAACCGGCCGAACAGCCGATCAGCGCGCCGCCGGGAAAGGAAAGCTTAGGCACCGACTGGTAGCCGCCCTCGGTGATTGCGCGGGCACCGTAGGAAAGACGCTTGCCGCCTTCGAACGTGTCGCGGATCGCCGGATGGGTCTTGAACCGCTGGAACTCCTCGAACGGGTAGAGATAGGGGTTCTTGTAGTTGAGGTGCACGACGAAGCCGACGGCGACCATGTTGTCTTCGAGATGATAGAGGAACGAGCCGCCGCCGGTCTTCATCCCGAGCGGCCAGCCGAAGGAATGCTGGACGAGGCCTTGGCGATGGTTCCCGGGCTTGACCTGCCACAGCTCCTTGATGCCGATGCCGAACTTTTGGGGCTCGCGATCCTTCTGCAGATCAAATTTCGCGATCAGCTGCTTGGCGAGCGAGCCGCGCACACCTTCGCCGATCAGCGTGTATTTGCCGAGCAGTTCCATGCCGCGCGTAAAGTTCGGGCCGGGCTCGCCGTTCTTCTCGATGCCCATGTCGCCGGTGGCGACACCGATGACCGCACCATCCTCGTTGTAGAGCACTTCGCTCGCGGCGAAGCCCGGATAGATCTCGACGCCGAGTTCCTCCGCCTTGGTCGCGAGCCAACGACAGACATTGCCGAGGGAGACGATGTAGTTGCCGTGATTGTTCATCAGCGGCGGCATGGCGAAGTTCGGCAGGCGGATGGACCCGGCAGGGCCCAGTAGCAGGAAGTGGTCGTCGGTGACCTCCGTTTTGAAGGGGTGGCCCTCCTCTTCCCGCCAGCCCGGCAGGAGAGCATCGATGCCGACCGGATCGACGACGGCACCGGACAGAATATGTGCGCCGACCTCGGCACCCTTTTCGAGCACGACCACGGTCAAATCGGGGTTGACCTGTTTCAGCCGGATGGCGGCAGAAAGACCGGCAGGACCAGCTCCTACGATCACCACGTCGAATTCCATCGATTCCCGTTCGGGAAGGTCGTTTACGTCCATGTCCTGCTCCGCTGGCCGGTCCCTTCCGGCTTGTCGTTCTTTCCTACCCGTCTTGGCAAAAGCCAATCGGCTTGTCGAGGCACGAATACGCCTTCAAGAGTGTCAATCGCGCATCTGCATGTGCCGTTTGCTCATATTACGTTTACGTTCACGTAAATAAAGAGTCTTTGTCAGAAGGCAAGTTCGATCTTTCGCGAGTGGTATACCAAAGCTATAACGCTCTCCGCACCCTTTCGATATCGCCCCCGGCGCAGCGCGATCCGCACGTCCAGTGGGGCTCTCAGGCAAAAAGGATAAGTCAGTCATGGATTTCGGCATTACCGGCAAACGCGCATTGGTGCTCGCCTCGTCACGAGGCCTCGGGCTCGGCATTGCCGAAGCGCTGGCGGCCGAAGGCGCCAATGTCCTGCTCGTAGGCCGTTCCGGCGAAAAGCTGGCGGAAAACTGCAAGGCGATCAACGCTCGCGGCAAGGGCAAGGCCGACTGGGTCTGGGGCGATCTCGCTGAGGATAACTTCGTCGAATCCATGGTCGCGGCAGTCAAGGAAAAGCTCGGCGGCATCGACATTCTGGTCAACAACACCGGAGGGCCGACCCCGGGTTCGACCGAGGACATGAGTGCCGACAAGCTCGACACCTTCTTCCAGTCGATGGTGCTGCGGGTGATCTCGCTGACCAACGCCCTGCTGCCGCAGATGAAAGAACAGCGCTGGGGCCGCATCCTGACGGTTGCATCGTCCGGCGTGGTCGAACCGATCACCAACCTGGCGCTGTCCAACACCCTGCGCGGTGCGCTGGTCGGTTGGAACAAGACGCTGTCGAACGAGGTCGCCGGCTTCGGCATCACCGCCAACATGCTGCTGCCCGGCCGCATCCATACCGATCGTATCGAAGAACTGGATGCCGCAAATGCCAAGCGCCTCGGCAAGAGCGTCGAGGATGTGCGCGAGGCTTCGGTCAAGACCATTCCGGCCGGACGGCTGGGCAAGGTGGAAGAGTTTGGCGCAGCCGGTGCCTTCCTGTGCTCGGGCCCGGCGAGCTACATCACCGGCTCGATGCTGCGCATCGACGGCGGCGCCGCCAAGTCCTTCTGAGCGAAGCGCGCTCAATCAAAAGCCCGGCAGTGCCGGGCTTTTTTGTTCCCGCCCTCCATTGCTGGACGGCAGCGGGCGCCTTATTCTCGAAAGGCTCCGTTACCAAAGCAAAAGGCAGGACGATGCGTCTGATCAGAACCGCGACGGGAATATTCGGCGTGATTGTCGTCGTCATCGGCCTTGTCTGGATCGGCCAGGGCACAGGCGTGTTTCCCTATCCCCGCTCCAGCTTCATGATCAACCAGAGCCCCTGGATCTACTGGGGACTGCTGACTTCCCTGGTCGGGCTGATGATCGTGTGGGCATCGCGGCGCTTCCGGATATGATTGCATGCCCCGCTATCTGGCAAGTGCAGGCAGGTCCGCAATCAGGCTGTCGCGAACTGTGTAGCTGATCGGTGTATCGGTGTGGCGCTTGGTGTCCACCAGCAGCCGCGCAAAAGCCACCTTGTGTCCATCCTTTTCCGCCCAGCCGACGAACCAGCCGAGCGGCCGGCCACGATCGGGCTTGCCGGCCTTGTCGCGCAGCCAGCCGGCGCCCGTCTTGCCATGCACGGTCCAGCCGTCGGCGGCCGGAAACGCAGGAACGATCGACTGGGTCAGCTTCACCGCCTCCGGCGAGATCGGCAGTCGGCCGGTCAGGAAGCGACGCAGGAAGTCCACCTGCTGATCGCCCGAAATCTCAAGTGACGAACTCAGCCAGGATTCGGTCAGCCCATCGGTACCGCCCGGACCGCCGGAAACGTCGCGATTGCCATAGTCGAAACGGCGGACATAGTCGGCGAAAGCTTGTCTGCCGAGCTTGCGGGTGATCTCCTGAGAATACCAGACGATCGAATCGCGCTCCCATATGGTCGGGTCGGTCGCCTTCTGCTCGCGCTTCGAGCGATTGAACTTCGCCTGATATTCCCAGCGCGGATTGTGTTCATCGGTCAAGATGCCGGCATCGTAGCCCATCATCGCGATCGGCAGCTTGAATGTCGATTGCGGATAGAAGCCGACGTCACAGGTGCCGCTGCGATGCAGGGACTTGCCCGTCTCGACGTCAAGCATGACCGTGCAACGGACCGGCTCGGCGGCGCGGGCCTGCCCGGAATGAACCAGAAGCCCCGTGGCGAGCGAAAGTGGCAGATACAGATTAAGAAGAAAAAGACTGCGTTGGGCCAAAGGCTTCCTCCATTCGATTCGCCGATATCGTAGAGCGAAGACGCGCGGCGAAAACATGGCCTGTTGGAATCGTCATCTTCGCCGCGCGTGACATCGCTCACTTTTCATTGTTGCCCTCCGGATCAGCAGGCTTCGTGCCGAAGCTCCGCCTATCACGCTGTAGGCGCGACTATCGCGGTCACCGCATTTCCGCGACAACCAGAAGGCGACCATCGTCGTACACCTAAGCCAAATCATGCTTAAATATTGAATTTATTTGTCATTCCGACTTTGAGACTGCGTCAATTCGCGGCTGCTAAGGGCTCGCTACATTAGTCAGTAATGGAGTGAAACTTGTTACTCGAAGGCATTTTTGGAGGCGGCAAGCAGTCCACCGCCCCCAGCCAGCAGCCATCCTCTAGCCAGTCGTCCGGCACCACGCCGACGAGTGGCGAAGCGGACAACAACGACCCGGCCTCGGCGGACAACAGCCAGGCCGACCCGATCTATGACGAAGAGCCGGGCAATACCAACGACGGGACCTATACCGACGTGCCGCCCGCAAGCTCCGAAGAGACCGTTCCGGTGACCGAAGAGACGTCTGCGGCCACGCCTGACACGGAAGAGGCAGAAAACGAAGCCGGCACTCAGCCGCAGCCTACCGACCAGCCGGACGCCCCGGTCGCCTCGTCGCCGAGCGAGCCTGTCCCGGAAGCGGCAGAGCCTGCTCCTTCCGCCGGCACGCCGTCTCCGCCGGAGCCAAGCCAGCCTGAAGCAGATGAGCCTGTCGCCAGCCAGCCGGTGGCTGGTCAGCCAGCTGCATCCGCACCGGAAGACACGGTGTCCGCGCCGGTTCCGACGTCGCCCGCACCTTCTTCGGTCACGACCACGCCGTCGCCGGTTGCCACGAGCCCTGTCGTGGACGAGGCAGTGGCTCCGGTTGAGGAAGAAGCCGAGGAGCCGAAAGACTTCCTCACGCCGTTCCTGGCCGACCTTGAAGAAATCCGCCAGCGCCAGGCAAGCAACACGAGCGATGCGCGTGCGGAAAGCCGCAACCGCGCCGTAGCTGCAATCCAGGAACAGCTCGCCAGCCGCTTGCTGGATTCGCTGTCGTCCGAAACGGCACCGACGACGGCCAGGAGCGCTTCGGTTCTCGACGACAGCGCCGAGACGGCCGAGAGGCCGATGTCACTGGTCGATCGATGGTATCGGGAAGCCTGATCCCGTCATGGGCTTTGGTTCCAAGGGGCGCGAGCTGATCGCGCCCTTTTTCGTTTCTGCCTCGAAGCTCGACCGCTTCCGCCGGTCCGGCCTTCGCCCCTTGCCTTCCCGTCTCTCCTGTGCGATCACGCGCGCTCTCAAATCGGCGGGCGCCTTGAGCGTGCTGCCTTCAGCGTCCGGGAGCATCCCGGGTCCAACATTATCGGCAGACTAAAGGAGCACGGCCATGGCACGGGCGCTCGGGCTTGACTTCGGCACGACCAACACCGTTCTGGCGCTGGCGGATAGCGGCAGCACCACCCATTCCATGCATTTTTCCTCGAGCGCCGGCGAGACGGATTCGATGCGCACCGCGCTGTCCTTCATGAAGGATGCGCAGCTCGGCGCCCAGGCATTGAAGGTCGAGGCCGGACAGGCGGCGATCCGCCAGTTCATCGACAATCCCGGCGATGCCCGCTTCCTTCAGTCGATCAAGACCTTTGCCGCGAGCCCGCTCTTTCAGGGTACACTGGTCTTTGCCCGCCGGCATACGTTCGAAGACCTGATGGAAATCTTCCTCAAGCGCCTCAAGGCCTATGCCGACGGTCACTGGCCGACGGAAATCTCGCGCCTCGTAGCCGGCCGTCCGGTGCATTTCGCCGGCGCCAGCCTGACCCCGCCCTCGCCACCCAGCGCTATAACGAAGCGCTAACGCGGCTCGGCTTTCCCGAGATCCACTATGTGTATGAACCGGTCGCGGCCGCCTACTATTTCGCCCAGACGCTGAAGAGCGATGCGAACGTCCTGGTCGCCGACTTCGGCGGCGGCACGACCGACTATTCGCTGATCCGTTTCGAGCGCGCGGCGGGCAAGCTGACGGCAACTCCGATCGGCCATTCCGGCGTCGGCATCGCGGGAGACCATTTCGACGCCAAGATGATCGAGCATCTGGTGGCGCCGGAAATCGGCAAGGGCACGTTCTTCCGGAGCTTCGACAAGGTGCTGGAAGTGCCGTCGAGCTATTACGCCAATTTCTCGCGCTGGAACCAGTTGTCGATCTTCAAGACGACGCGCGAGTTCAACGATCTGAAGTCGCTGGTCCGGTCCGCGGTCGATCCCGACAAGCTAGAGCTGTTCATCGATCTGGTGGAGCATGACGAGGGTTATCCGCTCTACCAGGCGATCTCGGCGACCAAGATGGCGCTGTCGGGCGCCGAAGAGGCCGAGTTCAACTTCTCGCCGCTCGGCATGGCAGATCGCAAGATGGTGAAGCGTAGCGATTTCAACAGCTGGATCGCCGACGACCTGTCGCGCATCGAAGGCGCGCTCGACGATGTCCTGACCAAGACCAACACCGCGCCTGCCGACGTGGACAAAGTGTTCCTGACCGGCGGCACGTCCTTCGTGCCGGCGGTGCGCGACATCTTCACCCGCCGCTTCGACGCCTCGAAGATCGAAAGCGGCGGCGAGCTTCTGTCGATCGCCCATGGTCTGGCACTGATCGGCGAGAGCGGCGACGTGGAGCAGTGGGCTGCTTGAGGTGATCCGGCTGCTTGGGGAGCGATCCCTCACCAACAAAATCTAAGACTTAGCTAAAGCTAAGATCTTGATTTTGTAACCTCTCCCACAAGGGGAGAGGCAGGCCGCCGAGCTTGCCTCTCCAGTATCTCTCCCCTTGTGGGAGAGAAAGCGATTTCAACATCTTAGCCGAAGGCTAAGTGTTAGAAATCGCAAGTGAGGGATAAACGCCCTCCAAGAACGCCACTAGCCCAAACAATTTCCCACTTCCATCTTACATGCTGTAAGAACGGATTCATGAACGCCGCTTCAGATCTTCACCCAGCCGAGCTTGCCGCGCTTCTGCAATTTTATGCGGATGCCGGTGTCGAGTGGATGCTGGAGGATGAGCCGGTCGATCGGATCGCCGAATTCGAGGCCCAGAAAGCTGCCAAGGCGCAGGGCAGGATGCCAGCTGACCGTTCTGCTCCGTCGCAGGATATGTCCGGCCAAGGATCGCAAGGTCAAGTTGGCTCCGGCAATGCTCCCGCGCCGCGCCGTGCGGCCGCCGCCCCTCGCCCGCCCCGATGGTCGCGGTGCCGGATGGCGAAGCGGTTGCCGCAGCCCGCTTTGCCGCCGAAAGCGCCCGCTCGCTCGCCGAGTTGCAGACGGCGCTCGAGGCCTTCGGCGGCTGCAATCTGAAGAACAGCGCCCGCTCAACCGTCTTCGCCAGCGGCAACCCCGCATCCGGCATCATGGTGATCGGCCCGATGCCGAATGCCGATGACGACCGGGACGGCGCGCCGTTTGCCGGTCGCGCCGGCGAGCTGATGGACCGGATGCTGGCTGCCATCGGGCTTTCCCGTGACGGCGTGCTGATGACCAATGTCATTCCCTGGCGGCCGCCCGGTAACCGCATGCCCTCCCAGGCCGAGATGGATATCTGCCGGCCGTTCATCGAACGCCAGATCGCGCTTGCGGAACCGAAGCTGCTGCTGCTGCTCGGCAATTTCCCAGCCCGCGTCTTCCTTGGCGGCACGGGCACGATCCACACGATGCGCGGCGAGTGGCGCCCAGCCACGTCCGGCAGCCTGGAAATACCTGCTCTTGCCACCTTCCATCCGCAGGAATTGCTCGCCGTCCCTGCAAACAAGGCACTCGCCTGGCGCGACCTTTTGACCTTTAAGAGCCGCCTACAACCCGGCTGATGCCCAGATTTGCGGCAAATGCGCCTGCAAAACGATTTAAGTTACACTTTTATGAAGCAGGCCATGCATTCGGCGCATGGCAGTGCGGCGTTTGCACGCATTGCTAGAATCGATTGTGCGTCGCAATATAAGAACTGTCTTGGGAGGAACATGCTAAGGAACCAAGGCAATGACCACCCGCTTCCGCCCGATCCATTCGGGTTTTGAAACTCTCCGCGCTGCAGGCATCGGGCCACGCTCGACGCAGGGCTATCACCGTTTCGGCTCGGCAACCAACGAGCAGATCACGTCGCGCGCCATGGCTCGCCCGCTCGGGATTACCCGTCCGGCCGCCGTTTTCGCCGACTTCCGCGACCGCTGAGAGACACCGCGATGACCATGATCTTCCGGCCGATCCGCGCCCTGCGTGAAAACCTTCGCCAGATCGGCGCGGCAGTCAACGCGTCGCGCGAATACTCCAAGGCAAGCCAGACGCGCTGCGAAATAGAAGCGCCGTCTTCCGGCATTCCTCTTTAATAAATCGATCCTGCCGCGTCATGCGCCCGGAGGCGAAGCCTTCCGGGCTGCTTTGCGTTCCAGACCCAGCTGGTGCTCGCGGTAGATGATGAAGATGCCGGCCGAGACAGTGATCGCAGTTCCGATCAGCGTGCTCATCGTCGGCACATCACCGAACAGGGCATAGGCGATCGCGATACCGAGAATGATCGAGCTGTATTCGAAGGGCGCGACGGTCGAGACATCGGCCTGCCGATAGCTTTCGGTCAGCAGGATCTGGCCGAGCCCCCGCAGAAACCCGAGGCGATAAGACAGAAGCTCTGGAAGCCGGTCAAAGGCGCCCAGCCGAACGGGATGCTGATCAGCGAGAAGACGGCGGCGGTCAGCGAGAAGTAGAGAACGATCGTCGCCGTCTTCTCGGTTCGCACCAGCTGACGCACCTGGATCATGGCGAAGCCGCCCATGACCGCTGAGAGGAGCACCGCCAGCGCCCCGATCGCCTGCTCCGACCCTGCGCCTGCCGAACTGAACAGGGTCAGCTTGGGCCAGGAAATGATGACGACGCCGACCATGCCGACGGCGACCGCGCTCCAGCGGTAGAGGCGCACGGTCTCCTTCAGGATGAGGGCAGCAAAGACAACAGCGACCAACGGCATCGAGTAGCCGATGGCGATCGCATCGGCCATGGGGAGGTGGATGAGGCCATAGAAGCCAAGCGCCATCGCCATGATTCCGAACGTGCCGCGCTTCAGGTGGCCAAACAGACTGTTGGTGTGGAAGGCGTGCACCAGTTCCTTGCGAAAGGCGAGATAGGCAATGATGGGAACCAGCGCGAAGGCCGACCTGTAGAATGTTACCTGACCGGCGGGAATGCCTAATCCCGCGGATTTGATGCAGGCCTGCATCATGACGAAAACGACGACGGACAAGACTTTCAACGTGATCCCGCGGAGGGGATTCAAGGCTTCGGGGGCCATTGTAAACTCATTGTGGACCGACCTTGGGCGTCGATCAGAAACGGAGAGCGGCGGGGAATCATTGGCAGGGTAACGGAAAATTGGCCCACCGTGCATGAAAACTGATGATCACCCTATGACGGTGAGGAATAGGTTAACCGCAAGTATTCCGTCCGCTAATCGCGGAGAAACTAAACCAGAGGGCGAAACTCATCACGAAACGCAACGTATCAGGCAAAGGATGGGCTATCGGAAACAGCTCGAAGCTCGGACACACCTTCCCAAGCAACTTCGATTGAGACAAAATTTGTTAAATTAATCGGATACTCACCTTAAAATCACGCAGTGACCGAAATTGGATCACTATACTGACGGTGGGGCGGTTTATTTTAGAGCAGGTTCAACAATCGTTTAGCATTGGGTGCAATTATGCGCTCGGCAAATGGGGATTGCCGGTCTGATCGGGGGCAGAAAATCCCATAGCCGTCTATTTGGAAGCCGGTTCAGGATTCACTATGCGAACAGATATGGGCCAGATCGTACATCTGGCAGATTACCGCCCCACCGACTTCGTCCTGGAACGGGTGGACCTCACATTTGAGCTAGATCCGACCAATACGAAGGTCGACGCGCGGCTGATCTTCCACCGCCGCGAGGGCGTCGACACGTCCGCTCCGCTGGTGCTCGACGGCGATGAGCTAAAGCTCTCCGGCCTGCTGTTCGATCAGAGGGAAATGCCGGCCAGCCAGTATGATGCGACCCCGGATAAACTGACGGTGCGCGATCTGCCGGCCGAAACGCCTTTCGAGCTGACCATCACCACCTATATCAACCCGGAAGCCAATACGACGCTGATGGGTCTCTATCGCACCAATGGTGTCTATTGCACCCAGTGCGAGGCAGAGGGCTTCCGCCGCATTTCCTATTTCCCGGACCGTCCGGATGTGCTGGCGCCGTATACGATCACCATCATCGGTGACAAGGCGGCCAACCCGGTCATGCTGTCCAACGGCAACTTCCTCGGCGGCGCCGGTTATGACGAAGGCCGCGCTTTCGCTGCGTGGTTCGACCCGCATCCAAAGCCTGCCTATCTCTTTGCGCTGGTCGCCGGTGATCTCGGTGTCGTCGAAGACACGTTCGAGACCATGTCGGGCAACGAAGTCGCGCTGAAGATCTATGTCGAGCACGGCAAGGAAGCCCGCGCGGCCTATGCCATGGACGCGCTCAAGCGCTCGATGAAATGGGACGAGGAGCGCTTCGGTCGCGAATACGACCTCAACATCTTCCAGATCGTCGCCGTGTCCGACTTCAACATGGGCGCGATGGAGAACAAGGGCCTCAACGTCTTCAACGACAAGTATGTCCTTGCCGACCCGGAAACCGCCACCGACCAGGATTATGCCAATATCGAGCGCATCATCGCGCATGAATATTTCCACAACTGGACCGGCAACCGCATCACCTGCCGCGACTGGTTCCAGCTTTGCCTGAAAGAAGGTCTGACGGTCTATCGCGACCAGGAATTTTCCTCCGACATGCGTTCGCGCGCCGTCAAGCGCATCGCCGATGTGCGCGGCCTGAAGTCGGAGCAGTTCCCGGAAGATGCCGGCCCGCTGGCGCATCCGCCGCGCCCGGACACCTATCGCGAAATCAACAATTTCTACACGACGACGATCTACGAGAAGGGTGCCGAAATCACCGGCATGATCGCGACCGTTCTCGGACGCGACGCCTTCCGCAAAGGCATGGATCTCTATTTCGAGCGCCATGACGGCCAGGCCGTCACCGTCGAGGACTATGTGAAGTGCTTCGAGGATGCGAGCGGCCGTGACCTGACGCAGTTCTTCCGCTGGTATATCCAGGCCGGAACACCGCTCGTGACCGCCTCGGGCAGCTACGACCAGGCGGCCGGCACGTTTACGCTGTCGCTCGAGCAGATGACGCCCGCGACGCCCGGCCAGCCGAACAAGGAGCCGCTGCATATCCCGCTCTCCTTCGCGCTGATCCTGGATAACGGCTCGATCGCGACCCCGGCTTCGGTCGAAGGCGGCGAAGTGACGGGCGAGGTGCTGCATCTCACCGAGCGCAAGCAGACCTTCACCTTCACCGGCATTTCCTCTCGCCCGGTCCTGTCGCTCAACCGGTCCTTCTCGGCGCCGATCAACCTGCATCTCGATCAGACGGAAGCCGATCTCGCCCATATCGCCAAGCACGATACGGATCTCTTCTCCCGCTGGCAGGCCCTGACCGACCTCGCCATGCCGAACCTGATCCAGGCGACCCGCGACGGAGACAAGGCAACCGGCAACCCGGCGCTGATCTCCGCCCTGCTGGAATGCGCCGCCGATGCATCGCTGGAACCGGCCTTCCGCGCCCAGGTTCTGAACCTGCCGAGCGAAGCCGATATCGCCCGCGAGATCGGTTCGAACAACGATCCCGAAGCGATCCATGCCGGCCGCAAGGCGGTGCTGAAATCAATCGCGGAGGCCGGCGAGGACATCTTCACCGCTCTCTTCGACGAGATGAAGGTCACCGGCGCGTATTCGCCGGACGCCGAAAGCGCCGGCAAGCGCTCGCTGCGTAACGCCGCCCTCATGTATCTGACCTATGCCGAAGAAACGCCCGCCCGCGCAGCCGAGGCCTTCGGTTCCGCCGACAACATGACGGATCTCGCCCAGTCGCTGACGCTGCTTGCCCATCGCTTCCCCGATGCATCGGAGACGACGGCTGCGATCGCCAGCTTCCTGACGCGGTTCGACGGCAATCCTTTGGTCATCGACAAGTGGTTCTCGATCCAGGCGACCATTCCGGGTGCCGATGCGCTGACCCGTGTCAAGGAACTGATGGAAAACCCGCGCTACAACGCCGGCAACCCGAACCGGGTACGCTCGCTGATCGGCGCCTATGCCTTCTCCAACGCGACGGGCTTCAACCGCGCGGATGGCGCAGGATACGAGCTTCTGGCCGACCAGATCCTCTCGATCGATCCGAAAAACCCGCAGCTTGCGGCCCGTATCCTGACTTCGATGCGCTCCTTCCGCTCGCTCGAGCCCGGCCGCGCGGATAAGGCACGTGCAGCGCTTACCAGGATCGCAGCAGCAAAGGGCCTGTCGACCGATGTCAGCGACATCGTCGGCCGCATGCTGAAGGACTGAGCAAAACCTGCCGGCTGCGTCAGCGGCCGGCATTCTTCCCAAGAAAATCCGATATCAGCGCCCGGCAATAGTCGGGCGTGACCTCCCGGTCGCGAAACATGATGTGATAGACGATCGGCGCCACGACCTTGTCCATGGCGGCGGAAACGTCGAAGATCGCTTCACCTCTCTGCTCAGCCCGTTCGCGCAGCGTCTCTAGGTGATGGATCGTGTAGTGGCAGCATTTTTCAGCAGCGCCACCGGACGAACTGCCGAGAATATCCGACAGCATTTCCCGCCCGACATCCGACGACATTTCCTCGGCATATTCGATAATGAAGGTCTCGACATCCGATCGCATATTGCCGGTATCCGTCGGATCGGCGATCGGCCGCATATGGGCCAGTGCTACATCCGCCAGAAGATCGCCGATATCCCCCAGCGCCGATAGATCGTCGACGGCGTCACACCAGCCTTCTCCGCGATCATCGGCACGGTAATGGCACTGCGATCCGTGGTCTTGAGAAGCTCCCGCGTCGCCTCATGCACCGCCGTCTGAATGCGCGCACTGCGCCCACCCTGCCGTAACATCTCCCGTGCCATCATCTACTCCTGCCGCTCTGCGGCATCTGTTTTTATCTGTGAGGGATCGGTTTCCCGATCGCCGTCCGGCTCGCACCATGTTTTCCACATCTCGCATCGAAAACGCGAGTGTCGATCTTCACGATAAGCCTTAACGCAAATATATTGCATTAATCGCAGATCGCAATTATATGCCACTAACGCTAATAATTTGCGTTAAGGTGATTTCATGAGCAAGACCGCTGTTCCCGCCGCATCGTCCGGCCCTACCCGCATGACCGTGTTCAGCTTTCTCGGTGCGGTGATGATCTCCGCATGCAGCAGCGCCCCGACGCCGCTCTACCATCTCTACCAGGAAACGCTGCATCTCACGCCGGGCATGATCACCCTGGTGTTCGGCTCCTATGCCTTCGCGCTCCTCGCGGCACTGCTGACGGTCGGTGGACTGTCCGACTTCCTTGGACGGCGCCCGCTCATCCTTCTCGCGCTTCTTCTGAACGCCGCGGCGCTCGCCATCTTCCTGATCGCCCAGTCCGGGCCGACCTTGCTGATCGCCCGCATCGTGCAAGGTTTTGCGACAGGCGTCGCCTTCCCCACCTTCGGCGCGACGATCCTCGATACGAACCGCGAGAAGGCACCGCTGCTCAACGGCATTACCGCCTTTCTCGGCCTGACGGTCGGCTCGCTGCTGGGCGGCATACTGGTCGATTATGCACCCTACCCCACCCATCTTGTCTATGTCGTTCTGCTGGGTCTGACCGGACTTGCCATCGTCACGCTCTTCTTCATGCCGGAGACGATCACGCGGCGACCCGGTGCCATTGCCTCGCTTCGCCCGCATGTCAGTGTGCCGCGCCGGGCACGGTCGACGCTGCTGCGGGTCACGCCGGTCAATGTCGCCGGCTGGTCGCTTGGCGGCTTCTACCTGTCCCTGATGCCGACGCTGGTGACGGTTGCGACCGGCATCGTCTCGCCCTTCGTCGGCGCCTCGGTCGTCGCCACCCTGATGCTGAGCGGCACCGCCTCCGTCCTGATCTTCCGCAAGCTGCCGCCCCAGCGCGTGCTGCTCACCGGAACCATGGCACTGATCGTCGGCGTCCTCGTCACGCTCTCCGGCGTGCACTTCCAGGCCGTCGGGCCGATCTTTGCCGGCACCGCGATCGCCGGGCTCGGCTTCGGCTCGATCTTTTCCAACATCCTGCGCATTCTCCTGCCGCTGGCAGAGACGCATGAGCGGGCGGAACTCTTCGCCGCCTTCCTGGTCGAGAGCTATCTTGCCTTTGCGCTACCGGCCATCGTCGCCGGCTTCGCGGCACCGGTCATCGGCCTGCAGGCAACCGTCTATGTCTATGGAACGGCCGTCGTCCTGCTCGCCCTGATCTCGATGATGGTGACGAGGGCGAGCCCGTCCCAAGCTCCTGCTCCCACCTGAAGTCGACGCGAAAGAGAGCCGTCAATCGCCCGGATTACGTGGGTCCGCGCCGCCAGAGTGCCGGCGCGGACGACGGACCTCACGGATTGACACATTTTGAAACAACCTGCTTGACGGGCGCCCATTTTTCAAAGTCGAAATCTGCACAGCACGCCAAGTGATTTGCCGCTGACAAGCAGGTAAAAATCACTGAAATTCATATGGTTAACAAATTATTACCAACCCTCTGGACACAGAGAATCACTCTATGATTCATTAGGTCAGATTCGGGCGGGCGGCGTTCCGAATCATCACGAGGGACCAGATGAACACGATATCGGACGTGCGGCGGGCAACCGCTGCCGGGGATCGGCTGCGCTTTAAATTTCCGAAGCTTGGCGGCCTTAAAAAAGCGATTTCAGAAGACAGTCATCTGGCGGTCCGCCCGATCACGCGGCAGGTACCGCGGGTGGAGATGGTCCTCAAGCGATCGATCCCTCTACTGATCATCGCCTTCCTGATGGTGGTCGCGGCCTCCCGCGGCGTCGGCATCATCGGCGAACACGGTCGGATGGAAGATGCCGCGCGGCAATCGACGGCTCTGATGGCGGCGACCGCGAGCGCAGTCTTCGCCGGGCAAGAAGCACTGTTCAATCCCGGCGATCGCGCCAGCGCGGAGGCCCGCCTCGGTTCCTATCTCTCGACAGCCGGCCGCCAGCAGGGCTCGTTCACCCTTCTCGTCAACACCGCCGGTATCGTTTTCGGCGCGTCCGAAGGTGCTGCGTCCTATATCGGACGCCGGCTGACCTCGCTTCTTCCGGAAACGGCTGCGCTGCGTCGCTTCGGCGGCCACAGCGGCGTCATCCAAACCAATCTCGACGACATCTCCCACTTCGCCTCCATCCAGCCGATCGGCACCGATGGCGCGCTCATCGTCGCTGCCCATTCCATGGAACCGACGAACCATTTCCTGCGCAGCGAAGTGTCGCTCAACGTGACGATCTTCACCGGCATTTCCGCCATCCTGCTCGTCATCCTGTATGCCTATTACGTCCAGGTGAAACGGGCGCGCGACGCCGACGAGATCTTCGTCGAATCCAATCTGCGGATCGAGACCGCTCTGTCGCGCGGTCGCTCGGGCCTTTGGGACTTCGACGTCACCAACCGCCGGCTTTTCTGGTCCGGCTCGATGTATGAGATGCTCGGCCTGCCGGCGACCGGCAGCGTCATTTCCTTCGCCGATGCCGCCCGCATGATGCACCCGTCGGACGGCAACATCTTCGCGCTTGCCCGCGCCATCGGCCGCGGCAATGCCAAGCAGGTAGACCAGATTTTTCGCATGCGTCATGCGGCAGGTCACTATGTGTGGATGCGCGCCCGCGCCCAGGTGGTCCGCAACGCTGCAGGCCGCACCCATGTCATCGGTATCGCCATGGACGTTACCGAACAGCACCGTCTTGCCCAGCGCTATGCCGAAGCCGACCAGCGCCTCGCGGACGCGATCGAATGCACCTCGGAAGCCTTCGTGCTCTGGGACAAGAACGATCGGCTCGTCATGTGCAACACCCACTTCCAGGAAGCCTACGGCCTGCCGGACAATGTGCTGGTGCCCGGCACCGAGCGTGTGGTCGTCAATGCAGCCGCAGCCCGCCCGGTCATCGAGCGCCGCGTCGCCGATGCTGACGGCAGCGGCTTCTCCCGCACGACCGAAGTGCAGCTTGCCGACGAACGCTGGTTGCAGATCAACGAGCGCCGCACCCGCGACGGCGGCACGGTCTCGGTCGGCACCGACATCACGCTTCTGAAGCGCCACCAGGATCGCCTGCGCCACAGCGAACGCCGCCTGATGGCGACGATCGGCGACCTTTCCGCTTCGCAGAAGACGCTGGAGCGCCAGAAGGCCGAACTCTCGGCAACCAATGCCGCCTATCAGGTGGAAAAGGAACGCGCCGAGGCCGCAAACAAAGCGAAGTCGGAATTCCTCGCCAACATGTCCCACGAGCTGCGCACGCCGCTCAACGCCATCCTCGGCTTCTCCGAAATCCTGATGAACGGCATGTTCGGCCCGCTCGGCTCGCCGCGCTACGGCGAATATTCCAAGGACATCCACGACAGCGGCAAGCACCTGCTCAACGTCATCAACGACATTCTCGACATGTCGAAGATCGAAGCCGGCCACATGCGCATCCAGAGCGAGCGCGTCGATCTCGCACCGCTGGTCGAAGAAACGCTGCGCCTCACCGCCATTGCTGCCGAGGAAAAGCACATCGCCATCCGCCAGAGCCTGCCAACCGCGCTCGACATGGTCGGCGATCGCCGTGCGCTGAAGCAGGTCATGCTCAACATCCTCTCCAACGCCGTGAAGTTCACCAACGAAGGCGGCACGATCGAGCTCAGGGCAAAGAAGCTGAAGAGCGGCCTGATGCTGACCATCGCCGACAGCGGCATCGGCATCCCGCGCGACGCGCTCTCCAAGATCGGCCAGCCCTTCGAACAGGTGCAGAGCCAGTACGCCAAGAGCAAGGGCGGCTCGGGCCTCGGCCTCGCCATCTCCCGCTCGCTCGTCGCGCTCCATGGCGGCAAGATGCGCATCCGCTCCAAGATGGGCAAGGGAACTGCCGTGTCGATCCACATCCCGGATCTGCCGATGCCGGTTTCGACGGCACGCAAGAGGGCGGCGTGACGCTACGTAAAAATTGAGTTTCGATTGACTACAACCAAAGCGCTTGCAACATATCACACGGTCACGATGGGGAGTTGATCGGTGAGCGCAGCTGGAGCATCGCAGGCGAAAGATCAGACATCATTGAAGTCGGGCGATGGCGGCGGTATATTTACCGATATGGAAACCCGTCTGACCAAGCTCGAAGAAGCTTACGAGGATACGCGTTCAACCCTGAACACGATCATGGGGCATTGGCGCGCTTGGATGCGAAACTGGATTCCAAGCCCGATCAAGGTTGGATCGTAAACATGATCTGCGTTGTGCTCGGTGTCGTTCTGGCGTCGATCGCGGCAACGGCCGGCATTATTGCCCTGATGCGCTGATCGCACGATCGCTTATCACGCTACGCTCCGACCAACCGCCCAAACACCTTTCGCACGTCCTCCGACAACCGCCTGACCTCACCTTCCAGCGTGCCGAGATCCGGGCAGTCCCCCGCCCGGCAGATGCGCTCGACCAGTCCTGCCGGAGCATCCTCGGCCTCGAATGCTCCTTCGACACACAGCCGGATGATCTGGGAGAGTTCGGTGAAAAGGCGCAGCGCCTCAAGGCAGGTTTCGAGATCGGCGGGCGGCAGAAGCCCGGCGCCCAATGCCTTCAGCGCCTCGGCCGTTGAAAACCCATAGGTATCAGCGGCGACACCCTTGGCGGGCGCAACCAGCCGCAGATATTGGGCAATGAACTCGATATCCACCAGCCCGCCCGGAATGAGCTTGAGGTCCCAGCTGTCGCGCGGCGGCTTTTCCGTCTCGATCAGCGCCCGCATCTCGGCGACGTCCTTGGCGATATTCTTGACGTCGCGCTTCACCGACAGGACCTCGGCGATAATGGCCTTCGCCTCGCCGGTCAGGCTCTCGTCACCGCAGACGAGCCGTGCTCGTGTCAGCGCCATATGCTCCCAGGTCCAGGCTTCTTCCCGCTGGTATTTGCCGAAGGCATTGATGCGGGTTGCGACCGGCCCCTTGTTGCCGGAAGGGCGCAGACGAAGGTCCACCTCGAAGATCACGCCCTCGGCCATCGGCGCCGAGAGTGCCGCGATCAGCCGCTGCGTGACGCGGGTGAAATAGCGCTGCGCGTCGAGCGGCTTTGCACCATCGCTTTCCAGCGCCTCGCTGTCATAGTCGTAGAGGAGAATGAGATCGACATCCGATCCCGCCGTCAATTCGAACGAACCGAGCTTGCCCATGCCCATCACGGCAACACGGCCGCCGGGATAGGCCCCGTGCGCCGCTTCGATCTCCGCCAGCACCGCACGCAGCGCAGCGTCAATCAAAAGGTCCGCGAGATCGGTGAAGGCACGGCCGGCATCCTCGCCGGAGATTGCTCCTGTTAGCAATCGGATGCCGATCAGGAACCGCTGCTCGGCGGCGAAGATGCGCAGCCGGTCCAGCCTGTCCTCGTAGTGCCGCGAACTTGAAAGAAACGTATCCAACCGCTTGGCGAGGTAATCCCGGGTCGGAATTTCCGCCATCAGACCGGGGTCCAGCATACCGTCGAAAACATGCGGCTTGGAGGCGATGATATCGGCGAGTCTCGGCGCCGAGGCCATGATGGTGACGATGAGGGAGAGCAGCGGAGGATTGTTGCCGATCAGCGAAAAGAGCTGGATACCGGCCGGCAGTGCCTTCAGAAAACTGTCGAAGCGCAGCAGCGCCTCGTCGGCCCGCCGGCTCTCGCCAAAGGCCTTCAAGAGCGCCGGCATCATTTCCGTCAGCCGCTCGCGGGCTTCGACCGAATGCGTCGCCCGGTAGCGCCCGGAATGCCATGTGCGGATCATCCGCGACATGTCGGCCGACCGTTCGAAGCCGAGCTCGGCGAGCGTCTTCAGCGTATCTGGATCGTCCTTCTGGCCGGTGAAAACGAGATTGCCCTCCCCGCCGGACAGCAGCTCCTCCTGCTCGAACAGCCGCGAGTAACGACGCTCGACCGTCTTCAGCACCGCCTCCAGCCGGGTGGAGAAACCCGCGACATCGGCGTAGCCGAGCATGAAGGCGATGCGCTTCAGTTCTTCGTCGCTGTCCGGCAGTTTATGCGTCTGCTCGTCATGCACCATCTGGATGCGGTGCTCGACATCGCGGAGGAACCAGTAGCCCTCGGTCAGCGCCGTCGCGATCTCCGGCTTGATCCATTTGGCGTCGGCCAGCGCCTGCAGCGCCACTTCCGTCTCGCGGGTCCGCAGAGGCGGCATGCGACCGCCCGCGATCAGTTGCTGGGTCTGGGCGAAGAACTCGATCTCGCGAATGCCGCCACGCCCGAGCTTGACGTCATGGCCCTTAACGGCAATCGCGCCATGCCCCTTGTGCACATGGATCTGGCGCTTGATCGAATGGATATCGGCGATCGCCGCATAGTCGAGATATTTGCGGAAGACGAAGGGCGTCAGAAGCTTGAGGAAATTCTCGCCGGCTGCGATATCGCCGGCCACCGGCCGCGCCTTGATATAGGCGGCCCGCTCCCAGTTCTGCCCCCTGCCCTCGTAATAGATCAGCGCCGCGTCGAGCGAGACGGCAAGCGGCGTCGAGCCCGGATCGGGACGGAGCCGAAGGTCGGTACGGAACACATAACCGTCGGCAGTGCGATCCTGCAGGATGCGGATCAGCCGGCGCATCATCCGGCCATAGGTCTCCGACGCATCCAGCGGGTCGTCGAGAATGCCTGTCTCGGGATCGTAGAAGACGACGATATCGATATCCGAGGAATAGTTCAGCTCGCGCCCGCCGAGCTTGCCCATGCCGAGCACGATCAGGCCGGAACCTTGGCTGGGCTTCTCGGGGTCGACAAGCTTCACCTTGCCGCTGCCATGAGCCGACAGAAGGAGATGATCGATCGCTGCGGCAACCGAGGCCTCGGCGAAGTCGCTCAGCCAGCGCGTCGTCTCCTTCGCGGTGAAGATGCGCGCAAGATCGGCCAGCGCGATGATGAAGCTGGCAGCACGTTTCGCGGCCCTCAGCGTCGTCATCACATCGTTTTCGGAAGGCGTTCTGTCGCCTTGCGGCCGCCAGGCATTGCGTGCCTCATCCGTGAGTGCCGCCAGCGCCGGCTCGATCGGCTCGCTGATCGCGTCCACCAGTATCTTCGGAGAAACGACCGCCACGTCGCGCAGATAGGGCGAGAGCGAGAAGGCCGCGACGAGAAAAGCCTTGAGGGCGCCATCCTGCTTCAGAACATCGGCGACCGCCGGTTCCGACTTGGCGATGTCCTTCAGCACGCCGAGTGCCACCTTGGCTTCCGCCTGGTTGAGCGGGCGGATCACGTCCGCCGCCACGGTATCGAGCCGTCTTGCGCCTTCCATCAGCTTCCTCCTCCACACAGCTTCTAGTTTGCGAAGCGGGAGAAGACAAACGGGAATGCCCGAAACCACAACCCACGAATGATTGCGGCCCGCGAACCGGAGGAATTTAATTAGGGCCCTATCTTTTGGAGCCGTTCGTGCTCCAGCCCTCACGCGGGCCGTATCCAGCAATTCCGGTGAATGGGGTCACCCGGCGGCAGGTGCTCCCGCGTTTCGTCACTCGGGAGAGAAAATGAGTTCGTCCGATATTGCCCTTCTCGCCACCGCCGTCGGTGGGGTGGTCTTCCTCGTCGTCCTGATCGTCTCGCGCATCAGGCTGCACCCGCTGCTCGCGCTGATTATCACCTCGATCGCCGTCGGCCTCGTCGCCGGCATGCCGGGCGACAAGCTGATCAAGTCGATCGAGGCGGGTGCCGGCCATACGCTCGGCGCGGTCGGCCTCGTGGTGGCGCTCGGCGCCATGCTTGGCAGGATCCTGGCGGCAGGCGGCGTGACCGACAGCATTTCCAACCTGATCATATCCAAAACCTCGACACGCCTCCTGCCCTGGGCGATGGCCGGCGCCGCCTTCATCATCGGCATCCCGATGTTCTTCGAGGTCGGCCTCGTCGTGCTCCTGCCGCTGATCTTCAGCGTCGCGCGCAAGCTCGATGCGACCAAGAGCATCAAGGGCTCGGCTTATGTCTATGTCGGCGTGCCGGTCATTGCGGCACTCGCCTCGATGCATGGCATGGTGCCGCCGCATCCCGGCCCGCTGACGGCGATTGCCTCCCTCAACGCCAATATCGGCGCGACCATGCTCTACGGCTTCATCGCCGCCATCCCCGCAATCATCATCGGTGGCCCCATCTATGGGGCGATCATCACGCCGCGCCTGACGGTCAAGCCGGACCAGAGCCTGATCGACCAGTTTTCGGAGGATACCGAAAACGGCCTGTCCACAGACCAGGCACCGCCCGGCCTTGGCCTCAGCCTGCTGACCGCGCTCCTGCCCGCGCTGCTCATGCTCTTCCACGCGATCGCAGAACTGGTCCTGCCGGAAGGCTCGGCAATTCTGTCGATCACCGACTTCCTCGGCGATCCGGGCATCGCCATGCTGATCGGCGTCCTGTTTGCCGCCTGTACGCTCATCTACGCCCGCGGCGGTAACAGCGAGCATCTCCGCTCGTCGCTCTCCGCCAGCGTCAAGCCGATCGCCAATGTGCTCCTGATCATCGCCGGTGGTGGCGCCTTCCAGCACGTCCTCGGCGATGCCAAGGTCGGCGAGGCGATCATGCACTTGAGCCAGCAGTTCTCGCTCTCGCCGCTGCTGCTCGGCTGGATCATCTCGATGCTGCTCTCGGTCTCGACCGGTTCGGCGACCGTCGGCATCGTCGGCGCATCCGGCCTGCTCGCCCCGCTCGTCGCCGCCGACCCGTCGCTCAATGCCTCGCTCCTGGCGCTCTCGGTCGGCTGCGGCTCGCTGTTCTTCAACTATGCCAACCATGCCGGCTTCTGGCTGGTGAAGGAATCCTTCGGCATGAGCATGGGCGAAGCTACCGCGACGATCTCGATCATCCAGTCGATCGTCTCGGCCGTCGGGCTGATCATGGTGCTGCTGATGAACCTGGCGCCGCCGCTGGTATGAGGGGTAAGTGGCAGAAACACCCCTCTGGCCTGCCGGCCATCTCCCCCACAAGGGGGAGAAAATGCGCGGCAACCTCATGCCCCAATTGGGCTCTGATGACGCGGCTAGGTTAAGCCGTCCCCCTTGTGGGGAGGGTTTGGGAGGGGTCTTTGTGACGGATTTGAGAGCAGCTGTTTGCTCCCCTCAGCCCTTCATAACCGGAAACACCATCGTCACAGTCAGCCCAGGCATCTCGACATTCGCCTCGTCGGTGGCGGAAAGCTCCAGCCTGCCGCCATGCAGCTCCATCACCGCCTCCACAAGGGAAAGCCCCAACCCGGTCCCCGGCTTCGACCGGCTGGCGTCAAGCCTGAAGAACCGTTTCGTCACCTCGCCGCGCTTGTCGGCGGGCACGCCCGGGCCATTGTCGGGCACGGCGAGCTTTACCGCGCCTGCCTCCGTAAACAGCTTCACCCGGATGATGGGAGCCTCGCTGCCCTCACCCGCATATTTGATTGCATTGTCCAAGAGGTTGAAGATCGCCTGGCCGATGAGTTCGCGATTGCCGTTGACGGCAATGCCGGGCTCGATCTCGGTCACCAGCGAAATCCCGGCCTCCTCGGCCACCGGCTCATAAAGCTCGGCGCTGTCGGCGGAGACTGCGGAGAGATCGACATTCGACATTTCGGCGGCAATCGATCCGGCCTCGACGCGGGAGATCATCAGCAGCGCATTGAAGGTGCGGATCAACTGGTCGGATTCTCCGATAATCCCCTCCAGCGCCGTCTTGCGCACCTCTTCGCGGTCCTCGGCCAGCGCATCGGCCGCCTTGTTGCGTAACCGCGTCAGCGGCGTCTTCAGGTCGTGGGCAATGTTGTCGGAGACCTGCCGCAGGCCTTCGTTGAGCTTCTCGATACGGCCGAGCATGGCGTTGAGCGAACTGGACAGTCGATCAAACTCGTCGCCGGAGCGGCCGACCGGGAGGCGCTGGGACAAGTCACCGGCCATGATCTTCCGGCTTGCGGCCGACATTCGGTCGATGCGTTTCAGCGCATTGCGGCCGATACCGAACCAGATAATCAGCGCCCCGAGCCCCATGATCGCCAGCGCCACCATCAGCGCCTGGCGCACGATGTAGCGGAAGCGGCTCGGGTCGCCGAGATCGCGGCCGACCATCACCCGCAGGCCGTTTTCGAAAACGAGTACGTTGGCGATCGCGAGGTGCTTGCGCGGGCCGCCGACCTCCGCATAGGGCTCGTAGATGAAGGGCATGTCCGTCCAGCCCTGCCTGTCCAGCACGCCCGGCTGGACGGAAGCTACGTTACCCGCCAGCATCTCGCCATTCGGGCCTGCAATCACGTAGAGGTTCGCTCCCGGCTGGCGGGCGCGGCGTTCCATGATGCGCAGCAGAAGATTGACGCCACCGCGATTATAGGCGCGCTGGATATCCTCCACTTCCTCCTGGATCGTCTGGCGCGTCTGCTGCACCAGCGTCTTTTCGGAGAGCGCGGTCACATAGAAGACCAGAAAGGCGGCGCAGATGGCAAAGAGAAGGATATAGAGTGCCGACAGCCTCACGGCCGTCGAACGGAACATGAGGCGGGACCGCTGGATGATGCGGGAGGGCATGAAAACTCTATCCCTCGTCCTTGATCATGTAGCCGGCGCCGCGAATGGTCTTCAAGAGCGGCTTGTCAAAGTCCTTCTCGATCTTCGAGCGCAGGCGCGAGACATGCACGTCGATGACATTGGTCTGCGGGTCGAAGTGATAATCCCAGACGTTTTCGAGCAGCATGGTGCGGGTCACCACCTGTCCGGCATTCTTCATCAGATATTCCAGCAGGCGGAATTCGCGCGGCTGCAGCAGCACGTCCTTGCCGGCGCGCTTGACCTCATGGGACAGGCGGTCGAGTTCGAGATCGCCGACGCGGTAGACCATGTCCTGTTCGGGCGTGCCCTTGCGGCGGCCGAGAACCTCAACGCGGGCGAGAAGCTCGGAGAAGGCATAGGGCTTCGGCAGATAATCGTCGCCGCCGGCGCGCAGGCCGGTCACGCGGTCATCCACCTGGCCGAGCGCCGAGAGGATCAGGACCGGCGTGTTGACGCCGCGCTTGCGCAACTCGCTGATGACGGAAATGCCGTCGCGGCGCGGCAGCATGCGGTCGATGACCATCACGTCATAGGAATTCTCGCTCGCCATGAACAGGCCGCTTTCGCCGTCGCTCGCATGGTCGACAACGATGCCGACCTCGCGAAAGGCCTTGGTCATGTAGGCTGCCGCCTCGAGATCGTCTTCGATAACCAGAATCTTCATGTGCGGGACAATAGCGTCGCCGGAGGCATTTGCACCATCTGAATTGTTCTGGGCGGAATTGTCCGGTGCGGAATTGTTTGCGGCGGTGGATTGTGAGGACATAGTCGGCATTGAGAACTCCATCGACGAGACGGACAAACAAGACGGGGCGCCGACGTTGCCGGCGGCGCCCTCTTCGGTTCGGATCCTGCGGTCAAGCCTGGAGGTGCCACTCCCGCGGGATCACTCGGATGGTCGGGGCTTAAACCCGGCCGTTAGCCTTCGTTGATCGGCAGGGCCACGAAGCGGCTCGCACCGTTGGCTTCGACCTGGAAGAGCGCACGGGTGCGGCCGTCCTTCTTGGCCTGGTCGAGAACCTCGCCGACATCAGCGGCGGATCTCGACCTTCTTGTTGTTAACCGAGACGATCTTCTCGCCGTTCTTCAGGCCGCGGGCAGCGGCTTCCAGATCCGGGTCCACGTCGGTCACGGCCAGGCCGGAACCGTCTTCAGCCGGAGCGACCGTGATGCCGAGGCTCGTCAGGGCCTGCTCGCTTGCCGGAGCCGGATCATCCGGCTGCTCGGTTTCGGCGGAGGCCGCTTCGTCGCTTGCCATGTTGCCGAGCGTCACCGGAAGGGTCTGCTCCTTGCCGTCGCGCCAGAGATCTACGTCTACCTTGGTGCTGGGGCCGAAGGCCGCGACACGACGTGCAAGGTCACGGGCGTCCTTGATCGGCTGGCCGTTGACGGCGCGGATGATGTCACCCTGCTTGATGCCGGCTTTCTGGCCAGGCGAACCTTCCTGCGGAGCAACCACCAGCGCACCGGAGGCATCCTTCAGGCCGAGCGAGTCGGCAATGTCCTGGGTGACCGGCTGGATCTGAACGCCGAGCCAGCCGCGCTCGACCTTGCCGTCCTTCATCAGGTCGGCGATCACGTCCTTGGCGGTGGAGGCCGGGATCGCGAAGGCGATGCCGACATTGCCGCCGGAGGGTGAGAAGATCGCGGTGTTGATGCCGACGACCTGACCGTTGAGGTTGAAGGTCGGGCCACCCGAGTTGCCGCGGTTCACGGCCGCGTCGACCTGGATGTAATCGTCATACGGGCCGGAGCCGATGTCACGGCCGCGGGCCGAGACGATACCGGCTGTCACCGTGCCGCCGAGACCGAACGGGTTACCGACGGCAACGACCCAGTCACCGACGCGAACCTTGCTGTCATCGGCGAAGTCGACATAGGTAAACTTGCGGGCCGGGGCGTCGACCTTCAGGACGGCAAGGTCGGTACGGCTATCCTTGCCGACCAGCTTGGCGTCAAGCTCGGTGCCGTCGTTGAGCACAACCGTATAGGCCTGGCCATCGGACACGACGTGGTTGTTGGTCACGAGGTAGCCGTCTTCGGAGATGAAGAAGCCGGAGCCCTGGGCGGTCGGGCGCAGGTGATGCGGGCGCGGACCGCCGCGCTCGGCGCGATCCTGATTACGGCCACCGGGAGCCTGTCCGCCGAATTCCTTGAAGAAGCGCTTCAGCGGATGATCGTCCGGCAGTTCGTCAAAGCCGCGACCGCCGAAGTTAAAGGAGAAATTGCTGCCGCTGTCATCGGCGACCGGCTGGGCGTCGGACTGGACGCGCACGGAGACGACGGCGGGGAAACGGCGGATACGACATCCGCGAAGCTCGGTGCCTGCGGCGCAGTCACGGCGACCGGCGCGGCGAAAGAGGACATGACCTGGGCCGGAATACCGGTCGAAAGCATCACGGCGGCGAGGCCGGCAACGGTCGAAGTCTTCAGCACTGTCTTGAGGGAGGGACGTCCAATTGTGCTCATAGTGAAAGCTACCTTCTTTCTTCGTCACTCAATCTTGCCGGCTTGTCCGGCGTCGTTGGGATGACTGAGATATAGGAGCCGTCACCTTAACTGCAGGTGGCTAGAGCATGAAATGTTCGTAATATTTGGAAATGTTCGAGACACAAACGCCCGCCGAAAAGCAAAAAGGGCGAGCCGATGGCCCGCCCCTTTGAAGATCTCGTGCCGGCTATCAGGCAGCCTGCTCGGCGTCGAAATGACCGCACCAGTCGTTCGAGGCAACGACCGGCCACAGACCGCGGGCGTTTGCTTCCGGCTGCGAAACCGGCGGGTTGAAACGACAGAGACCAGCGTTCTCGACGGCGGCGCCGCCGTTTGCAGCGTGGTCTTCGTAGAACGAGCAGGCCTTGCAGGATGCGCTCTTCGACATGAGAAATCTCCTTTGGGGTTATTCCGGACCCAAAACTTGAGACCCGAATTCATAATATTAGAATTATTCTAAACTGATAATCCATTGTTTGGCAATAGGAATTCGGCGTGGCAAGTGAAAAGCCGCGTTTCTGCTGAAAACGCTCGAGAACGATGCCCATCAAGGCGACCGGATCAGGGAGATGTCACGGGAGAGTCGAAGCTGCGCCGGCAAGGGCGTGCGCAATTTTGCTCGGGCAGGAAAAGCACGGCGCTTCGAAACCGAATCACGGCCGACCGAAATCAGCCCTTCGAGAGTTCCTCGATACGGGCCTTCTCTTCATCCGACAGAGGCGCGACCACCTTCTGCGACGGCCGGCTGCGGACGAACAGGATGATCGCCAGAACTCCAATCAAAAGAAGCCCGATCGGTGCTGCCCAGAGAATGATCGTCTTCAAGCTCAGACGCGGATTGAGGAGCACGAACTCGCCATAGCGCGAGACGACGTAATCCATCACCTCAGCATCCGTATCCCCATCCGTCAGGCGCTCACGCACGAGAACACGCAGGTCCTTGGCAAGCTCGGCATTCGAGTCGTCGATCGACTGGTTCTGACAGACCATGCAGCGCAGCTGCGCCGAAATCTGCCGCGCCCGATGCTCCAGCGCAGGATCTTTGAGCACTTCGTCGGGATTGACGGCGAAGGCGTTGATGGGGGTGAGGAATGCGAACAGGACAGCAAGGACGAACGCAATCCGCCCCCTCTGCCCTGCCGGGCATCTCCCCCACGAGGGGGAGACCGGCCAGACGCGCTGCCTCGCGCAAATCGCCCTCTGTATCGCAATCGGAATTCGACGCCGAATAACCGGGCGACAATCGCGCCCTTGTGATCTCCCCCTTGTGGGGGAGATGGCCGGCAGGCCAGAGGGGGTGCCGCAGCAACCGGGCGAACATCTTCATTCCGCCGGCTCCATGACAGGCTTGCCCGCCTTGACCGGCTTCGCCTTGCGGCTCGGAGCACCGACCCGCAGCCTGCGATCCGACAGCGACACGAAGCCACCGAACATCATGATCAGCGCGCCGCCCCAGATGCAGACGATCAGCGGTTTCCACCAGATGCGCACGACGATGCCGCCGCCATCCATCGGATCACCGAGGGAAACGTAAAGCTGGCTCAGCCCGAAGGTCAGAATGCCTGCCTCGGTGGTCGGCATGCGCCGCGCCGTATAAAGCCGCTTCGACGACCAGACATCGGCCACCGTGGCACCGCCCTGCCGGACGGTAAAGTGTCCGCGATCCTCGGTATAGTTCGGGCCGATCGCCTCGCGGAAACCGTCGAAAGTCAGCGAATAGCCGCCAGCTTCCGCAGTCTGCCCCTGCTTCATCTCGACCACCGTCTCGGTGCTGAAGGCCGAGGCGGCGACGATGCCGATCACGGTCACGCCGAGGCCGAAATGGGCGATCGCCGTGCCCCAGGCGGAGCGCGGAAGGCCTTTCAGGCGCGAGATCGACGTCTTCACAGGCACCTTGCCGAAATTGCCGCGATACCAGAGGTCGGCGACGGCGCCGAGCATGCCCCAGCAGCCGAGCGCCAGGCCGAAGACCGCCATGACCGGACCGCCATTGCGCATGTACCAGAGCGCCAGACCGGCAAGCAGCGCCAGCCCCGCGAATACCCACAGCCGCTGCAGCGCGCCATAAAGATCGCCACGCTTCCAGGCCAGCATCGGGCCGAGCGGCACCGCGATCAGCAGCGGCAGCATCAGCAGGCCGAATGTCATGTTGAAGAAGGGCGCGCCGACGGAAATCTTTTCACCGGTCAGCGTCTCCAAAACCAGCGGATAGAGCGTGCCGGTCAAGACGGTCGCAGTACAGACGGTCAGGATCAGGTTGTTGAGAACGAGCGAGCCCTCGCGCGAGATCGGCGCGAACAGACCACCGGCCTTCAAGGTTGGCGCGCGCCAGGCAAACAGCGTGAAGGCGCCGCCGATGAAGATGGCGAGAATGCAGAGAATGAAGATGCCGCGCGACGGGTCGGTGGCAAAGGCATGGACGGAGGTCAGCACGCCGGACCGCACGAGGAAGGTGCCGAGCAGCGACAGCGAGAAGGTCATGATCGCCAGAAGCACGGTCCAGATCTTCAGCGCCTCACGCTTTTCCATGACGAGCGCCGAATGCAGCAGCGCCGTGCCGGCGAGCCATGGCATGAAG
This sequence comes from Terrirhizobium terrae, assembly GCF_030323265.1. GTDB lineage: Bacteria > Pseudomonadota > Alphaproteobacteria > Rhizobiales > Rhizobiaceae > Neorhizobium. Next base: position 2,817,334 of record NZ_CP104992.1, on the reverse strand, counting down.
GAAGCATTCTCGACCGGATCCCAGAACCACCATCCGCCCCAGCCGAGCTCGTAATAGGCCCAGTAGGAGCCCATGGCGATGCCGGCGGTGAGGAAGGTCCAGGCGGCGAGCGTCCAGGGCCGCACCCAGCGCGCCCAGGCAGCATCGATACGCCCTTCGATCAGCGCCGCGACGGCGAAGGAGAAGCAGACCGAGAAGCCGACATAACCGAGATAGAGAAGCGGCGGATGGATGGCGAGGCCGAAATCCTGCAACACCGGATTCAGATCCTCGCCCTCGGCCGGTGCAGGCGAGAGGCGCAGGAACGGGTTGGAGGTGAGCAGGATGAACAGCATGAAGGCGAGCGAGATCCACGCCTGCACGGCAAGCACCGTCGCCTTCAACGTTTCAGGCAGGTTGCGCCCGAAGAGTGCCACCAGCGCGCTGAACAGGACGAGGATCAGCAGCCAGAGCAGCATGGAGCCCTCGTGATTGCCCCAGACGCCGGAATATTTGTAGACGAGCGGCATCAGCGAATGGGAATTCTCCCACACGTTCTTCACCGAGAAGTCGGAGACGACATAGGCCCATGTGAGCGCCGCGAACGAAATCACGACCAGTGCAAACATGACGAGCGAGCCGGTCGTCGCCAGCGCCATCATGTTGGCGTCGCGGCGCCTTGCGCCGATCATCGGCAGGGTCGAGACGATGATCGCTGTCGCGAGCGCCAGAACCAGCGCGTAATGGCCGATTTCGACGATCATGGCGTTGTGCTCCCCACGACCTGCCCCTTTTCATCCATCTTGGATACCGGTTTTGTTTGCTGGCCGCCCTTGGCGCCATCCTTGGCAGGCGCCATGCCCTTGCCGGTTCCGTCTTCCCATACACCGTCCTTCTTCAGGCGGTCGGCGACTTCCTTCGGCATGTAGTTCTCGTCGTGCTTGGCGAGCACGCTGTCGGCCACGAAGCCGTGGGTCGCGGCATCGAACGACCCTTCGGTCACCACGCCCTGCCCTTCGCGGAACAGGTCCGGCAGGATGCCGGTATAGCTCACCGGCACCGTCGCCTTGCCGTCGGTCACGGTGAAGCGCACCGTCGATCCCTGCCCGCGCTCGACCGAGCCTTCTTCCACAAGACCGCCGAGACGAATGCGGGTTCCGGGCTGCAGGTTGGCAGCCGCCAGATCGCCGGGCATGAAGAAATAGGCAACCGACTGCGAGAAGGCGAACATCACCAGGAACACGGCGACGATGATGAAGCTCATCCCGCCTGCGATCACCGCCAACCGTTTCTGTTTGCGCGTCATTGCGTAACTCCTTGGGGCGTGACTTGAGGTGCATCGCCCTCCGTCGACAGCCCCATTTCCTGGGCAAGCGCCACAAGCTGCCTGCCTTCCTGTCCGTCGGCCGGGAAGTGGCCAAGCCCGCTCTTCAACGCGACCTGCGCCTTATCCTTGTCGCCCAGCACCATGTAGGATCTTACCAGTCTCAGCCAGCCTTCGATATTCTTCGGATCGCTTTCAAGCTTCGCAGCTAGACTGTCGACCATGCCGCGGATCATGTCCTGCCGATCGCCCTGCGACATGCCCTGCGCCGCCGCGACGTCCTCGGACGTCGGGCCGCCCAACGTCGGGGGTGCGGCAGGCGCGGTCGCCAGCGGGCCGGCGGGCGCGGCCGGAGACGATGCCGTGCCGCCATTCTTGCCGATATGCTCGTTGATCAGCCCCATCCAGGGCGCATCGGGCGGCGAAGCCTTGGCGATTTCCTCGAATGCAGCCTTCGCTTCTTCCGCGCGGCCGCCCTGTTCGAGACCGAGACCGACATAGAAGCGGGCCCGTACGTCACCGGGCTCCAGCCGCACGGCTTTCTCGAAGGCCGAGCGAGCGTCCTCGGTGACGATGCCGTCGCTGGCTGCCACCAGCGTCTCTCCGAGACCGGAGAGACGGGCGGCACTCGGGCCACTCAGGCGAATGGCGTTGCGATAGGCAAGCTCGGCATCGCCGAGCCTTGCCGTGCGGAAATAGATCGGCGCGAGCACGTCCCAGCCGGCGCCGTCATTCGGGTTCTGCGCCAGATGCCGCTCGGCCTTGGCCACCAGCAGCGACAGGTCGTTGCCGGGGTTTTCCAGCCGCGCTTCCAGCGGCTGATCGGGCATGCCTGGGCTGCCCAGCATGATGTAAAGACAGAGCCCGATGGCAGGGGGCGCGACGGTCACGGCGCCAATCGCGAATTTCGTCAGGCGGCCGGCACTTGCGCGCGCTTCGGCGTCGGGTTTTCCGGCAGCGGCCAGCAGGCGCCGACCGATCTCGGCGCGGGCATATTCCGCCTCGCTGTCGCTGATCAGGCCATCGGCCCGGTCGCGATCAAGCTCTTTCATCTGGTCGCGATAGACTTCCACCTCGCCCGCGTGGTCGGAGGCCGGGGCCTCGCTACGCCGGGAAAGCGGATAGAGAAGCGCCGTCGCGACCGCAGCGGTCAGGAGCGCGAGGAGTATCCAAAGAACCATGTTCGCCAATTACTGCAACGGCAGTCACATTCCAACAAGCCGGCCGCAGTTGACGTGAATTTGAGGCGTTTGGCCGCGGCCTGCCCCCGCTCTAATGGACCGCGGCCCAAAAAGCGACCATGATTTATATCAAAATAACCGTGATCGTCGGACGAGCGTCAAATCAACGGCGTCCAGGTTCCGTCCGAATTGCGGCAGGCCGCCCCCGCGCCAGCAGTTCCCGCCCACCGACGGTGACAGTGTGACGATATTGCCGGCAATTCTGCGCACCGACCTGATACGGCGCGCTGGCGGTCACCTCGCCCGAAGCATCATTGCCCTTCCAGCTGATCGCCTGGCCGCCGGACGCCGCTTCAAGCGCGCGATATTCCGCTTCCAGCGCGCGTGCACTATCGCTTGAGGACAGGTCTGCGCCGCTGCGCGAAATAATGCCGCCTTGCAGCGCCGTGATATAGGCGGCCGAAGACGAGGGCCTCGGCGAAAGAAGCCCGCGGGATGCCGTGGACGAGTTGGAAGCCGTCGTGCAGCCGGAGGCGACGGCAAGGCATGAAAGGGTCAACAGCACGGTCGAAAATCTTGAGGATCGCATCGGTTGCTAAACAGTCTCCGGCTGAATTCTTCATGAAGGACAGTCAATCATCGACTGTCGGGGCAGCACAGACAAACACGGGAAATCCCCTTCCCCGATCGGCTGCATTCCTGCTGCTGTCTCAGAACCCGTCTGTCCGCCCTGGCTCCCAAAGATATAGCAGGCGATGCAGGCGTCTAGCGCCCAATGACAGCAACTCTTTAGCCGTTGCTTATCCGCCACATGTCAGCTGCCGTCCTTGACGACGCCCGGCAGCAGAAGAGTTGCCCTCAGACCACCGCGCGGACCACGGTCGAGGCGCAGGACGCCCTGGTATTCTGACGTGATTTCTGTGACGATGGAAAGACCAAGCCCGGCACCAGGCTTACTCTCGTCAAGCCGCCTGCCGCGTTTCAGCGCCTCGACGATCTGCTCAGGCTCCAGCCCGGGACCATCATCCTCGACGACAAGCTGCACCCAGGCGCGGCGGGCCGCGTCGCCCTCGGCCCCCTCAGGCGCACTGGCCGGCATGGCGGAGACATTGACGCCCGTCTTGCAGAAACGGGATCCATTCTCCAGAAGGTTGCCAATCGTCTCCTCCAGGTCCTGCTGCTCCATGCCGATGGCAAGCGTCGACGGGGAGACCGACAGGTTGAATTCCCGCTCGGGATTGAGCCGGCGCATGACCCGCACCAGCCGTTCGAGAACGGGCTCGACCTCGCTGCGGGCCAGAAGAGACTCGCGCTGCGCGGCAATACGGGCGCGGTTCAGATAGGACTGGACCTGGCTCTGCATGGCTTCCGCCTGCGAGCGGACGAGGTCGGCCTGCACCTTCTCGCCGAGCCGCGCCTCGTTGAGCAACACCGCCAGCGGCGTCTTCAACGAGTGGGCCAGATTGCCGACCTGCATGCGCGCGCGCTCGACAATGCGGCGATTGCTTTCGATCAGCGCATTGATGTCGTTGGCAAGCGGCATGATCTCGCGCGGAAAACGCCCCTCCAGCCGCTCCACCTCGCCGCGCCGCACCCGCTCCAGCGAGCGGCGCGCGCCTTTCAGCGGCAGGAGGCCGAAGAGAATGGCCACACCGTTCACCACGAGGCTGCCGAGGCCGAAGATGACGAGCGCGATATAGAGATTGCGGGAAAAGCTCTGGATATCGTCCTCGACGACCGCAAGATTGCCCGACACACGGAAACGCGCCGCACGCCCTCGCCGTCCAGAACCACTTCCGTCTCGGCCACCAGCACATGGTTCCCGAAAGCATCATAGGTCTGGTAGAACCGCTCATAGCGATTGTTGAAGGGCACGCTCAGGATCGTCGGCACCTTGATGTTGGAGGTGCCGAGCGACGACGAGGAAATCGGGCTTGCCGCAAACGTGCCGAGCGGCTCGATGATCCAGTACCAGCCGGTCTCGGGCTGCGAGAAGCGCAGGTCGCCGAGCTGCGGGCTGCCGGAAAGCTTGTTGTCCTCGCCGATCGTCATCGAATTGATGACGTTGTAGAGCTGGGCGCGTAACAGATCGGTGAAGGCGCGTTCGGCCGACTGCCGGTAGAGCGCCGAGATGACGATCGCGATCACCACCAGCGCCACGGCCGACCAGGCGGTCGCCAAAAGCAGAACGCGTGCCGTAAGTGATCTTACTCCCCCATGAAAACTCCTTGGGGTAAGCGCTAGCGGGCATCGGCCGGCGCTTGCATCCGGTAGCCGAGGCCACGCACCGTCTCGATTAGGTCGACGCCGAGCTTCTTGCGCAGACGTCCGACAAACACCTCGATCGTATTGGAATCGCGATCGAAATCCTGATCGTACATATGCTCGACGAGCTCGGTGCGCGACACGACCTCGCCCATGTGATGCATGAGATAGGAGAGAAGGCGGAACTCGTGCGAGGTAAGCTTCAGGGCCACGCCGTCGACGGTCGCCTTGGAAGCCTTGGTGTCGAGCCGCACCGGCCCGCAGACGATTTCCGAGGAGGAATGACCGGCGGCGCGGCGGATCAGTGCGCGCACACGGGCAAGAACTTCCTCGACATGGAAGGGCTTGGCGACATAGTCGTCGGCACCGGCATCGATACCGGCCACCTTGTCGCTCCAGCGGTCGCGAGCGGTCAGCATCAGCACGGGCATGCCCTTGCCGTTTCCGCGCCATTTCTCGACCACGGTGATCCCGTCCATTTCCGGCAGGCCGATATCGAGAACCACCGCGTCATAGGGTTCGGTATCGCCGAGGAAGTGACCTTCCTCGCCATCGAACGCGGTGTCGACGACGTATCCGGCTTCCTTCAAGGCGTCGGAAAGCTGGCGATTGAGATTGACGTCGTCTTCGACCACGAGAATACGCATGAACCGTCCCTTATCTGCTGTGCCTGCGAGCGTCCGGGCTTATCACATTGCCCGATTCATCGCATGGGCCCGGTCTATCACATGGGAACACGGACGGTAACCTTGCGCGGCCGCTCGCCATTGCCCTGAACGAGCACGGTGACGATGCAGGTCTGGCCGTCGGAAGACGGCTGGGCGGACAGGAGCTGACCACCCGTCTCGCGCACGACGCGCGAGGCGGCCGTACCGCAGTCGCCCGCGACCAGAATGAGGTAGTCGCGAGCAACCGCGGACGACGTCGGCGGCAGCGTCGAAAACGCTGTTCCGGCAGCCAAAATCGCGATGATCGGCAGTCGCGCCATATTCCTGCTTCCACTCAATAGACCAACAAGATCATGCCCGAAGCATGTGACGGACTATGTAATGAAACACGGCTGAATGGCAAATGAATGCTCGGTAATGCTGCCGTTAAGCTGCCCCTATCCACTGATCGAGCTCGTCGCGACGAGACGTCCGTAGAGCGCCAGAAGACCGCCCACCGCGCCGGCCAAAGTGACCGCGATATCGGCCAACTGCCCCTGTTCGGCAACGCCGAAATCAACGCCCGCCACCTGCAACACAGAGGCTGCCACGGCAATCAGCGCCCCCAGACCGTCTTCGACTGATACCAAGCCTTGAAACCGTCGACCGGGCCCGAAACCCCGCCATTCATCTGCTCATTCATATGTTCATCTCCTTGTTATCAAAGATTGATCACGGTCCGCGCGGGAATGCCGAACGGCACCGCACGTCCCATCTGCCTCACCCTCACGTCGAGCACCTTCTCACGAGCGCCGAAATCGGCCAGCTCGTCCGCAGCGGAATAGACGAAAGCCGGCGTACCGACTTCCGCGCTCCGCCTCACCTGTCCACCCGCCATCACCTCGACCAGATAGCGTTCGTCCGGCTCGTCCATCGGGATATCCAGCGCATCCCAGCTGTCGGCATCGATCCGGCCACGCCGGATCCAGCTCACCGCGATATCGCCATCCGCCTGCCGCACCGCCTCGACATGCACCGGCGCTAACGGCGTCTGCGCCCGCACGCCCCCGGCAAAGACATAAGGCCCGGACCGACCGGCACCCTGCCCAAGACTTTCCGCCAGCCAGTTCAGCGGGCGGCCCCGTTCTTCACTTCTCAGCCCCAGCGACACGACGGCATCGTCCAGCACGACGCACGCGCTCCCAGCGACGGCACCGGCCGCATTCGCGTCCTCCGTCCCGGCAAGGCCGCGCAAAAGCCCGGACAATCGCCAGCGCTTTGGTGTGATCTCCTCGGCGGTCAGAAAGCCGATGATCTCCCAGACCCCATTGCCTGCCATAACGGCAATCCGGTTTTCACCGGCCAGCACCGTCTCTTCCTCGGCCGAGGAAAGCCCGCCGAAGTAGAGATCGATCTCCAGCACGTTCGCATAGTCGAAACGCCCGACATCACGCGGCGGCAGCGGTGCAGTCAGCACGCCCACCCGCCCCGGCCGCTCCGCGATAACCCGTGTCCGATACCCTTCGTTCGTCGTCGAAGAAGAAACCGCGATCCGCTTCCACGGCCGGCAATAGGCAGCGACGCAGGCGAAGCTTTCCGGCGCGGCATCGGTCAGCCGTGGCAGGTCCATGAAGTGCAGGATCGGCTGGAAGGCATCGGACACGCCTCCGCCCCCCGTCGTATCCCTTGGACCACTGGCCGGCACCCCATGCGAAGGCGGCAGCGGCACATGCCGCCGCGCCTCGATGCGCCGCACCGCCCCTTCCTCGATCCTCTCCACGACGAAGACGCCACTTGGCCCATCCTTCAACCGAAGCGCATCCCCGGTCTCCACAGACTGATCACCCGGCGAGATTGCAAAACTCAGTGTCGTTCGCGCTATCCGCTCCGACCGCAGCGCCGTGTCGACGACGCCAAGCGCCGTCTCTTCGGCCAGCGTCGCCGGCAAGTCATAGCTCAGCACACGCCGGCTTTTGGCGGCAACCGGCCGCGATCGCACGCTCGCCTGCTCGTAATCCAGAACCGGATTGTAGGAGGTCAGCACCGCTTCGGCGGCAAAGTCGCTGTCATGACCACGGTTCTCACTCCACAGCGGCTCATCCTCGATATCGGCCAGAACCGTAATTTCGCGCGGCGCCATGCTCGCCCCCAGCCGCGAGCGGAACCGCAAGATCCCGCCATCCTCGACCGCATCTACCTGAAACGCCGCCATCAGCGGTTCCAGCAGAGCCCGCGCCGAGTTCAGATCTGCCTGAACATAGCCCATAAGTTCACCGGTGACCGCCGAGACATCAAAGTCCTCGATGCCATGGTCAGTCAGGATCGCCGCCATCGCATCCGCCAGCGTCGTCCCGCCGAGCCGACCATTCAGCCAATGCCCGGTCCGCCAATTCCCGCCATCACGCCAGACGGAAAGATCGTCGGGAAAGGCCGGCACCGGCCGCGCATCCCACGTCCAGACGAAGACATGGTCTGGATCGACCATGCCGGCCGGCGCGCCGCCACCCTGCCAATGCTCATGATGCGCTTCGAGAAACCGCCGCTGCTGGCTGTCCGACCGACCACCGGAGGAGAAATAGGGAAGATTGCTCTCCACCGATTTCGGATCGACGAAGACATTCGGCTGGTTCGCCCCCTTGTCCACCGCCGGGCAGCCCAATTCGGTAAACCAGACCGGCTTCATCCCCGGCACCCAGCCCGTCGGCGCCGATCGCTCCGCGCCGTTCACCCGCTCGAAATGCCGGTTCGCCCACCAGCTTTCGATATCCTTGTAGCGAAACACCCAGGGCTTGCCCGCCAGCCCGTCGGTGATCGGCGAGCGTACCCGGTTCAACCGGTCGGCGTCGCTGGCATAATACCAGTCATACCCTTCCCCCGCCGCGATCTGCCCCGCCATGGCTAGGGCATCATCGCGCGAGCCAAACCCATCCGGGTTCGGTCCAGCCAGATCCCCGTCCCGCCAGTCGGAGAGCGGCATGTAATTGTCGATGCCGACAGCATCGATATCCGGTGAAGCCCACAATGGATCGAGATTGAAGAACACGTCCCCCGACCCATCCTGCGGGTGATAGCCGAAATACTCGCTCCAGTCGGCGCCATAGGTAATCTTAGCCTCGGCCCCGACCTTCGCCCGCACATCCCCGGCCAGCTCGACCAGTTCCTCGACAAACGGAAACCGATCCGCCTCATCACGTATCTGCGTCAGCCCGCGCAGTTCCGACCCGATGATGAAGCCATCGACCCCACCCGCATCGTCGACAAGATCCGCATAATGCAGAACCATGCGCCGATAACCGTCTTCTCCCGCACTGAACGCCTCCACCTGCGCCCGCGCCGCAGCACTTCCATCGACCGACCCCGCCCGCCCCGCAGCCGGATGACAGGTGATCCGCCCGCGCCATGGATAGGCCGATTGCTCAGCCCCGCCATAGGGATCGGCAAGTTGATTGCCCGGCGGAACATCCATCATCACGAACGGATAGAGATAGACCTTCAATCCTCGCGCCTTGAGATCCGCAATCGCCGCCTTCACACTCGCATCGCTCGGCGTCCCGCCATAGGCCGGCCCGCCATCCCGCCGGCTGATCAGATGCGCCTCGCCACGCCCCATCCCCGCCACCGACCACGGATCGCTCTCCTCCTGCCGCGCTTCCACCTCGGCACCCGGCACGATGCGGCAATGGCCCGCACGCAGATCGGTCCCGAACCAGGACACGACCAGCGCCACGCGTTCAAGGTTCGGGCAAAGCGCCTGCAACTCATCAAGAGAAGCCTGCCAGTCCGTCAGCGCGGTGGTCGTATGCCGGTTGATGATCCGCCCGCTGCCCTCCCCGGTCTTTTCCGTCACCTGTCGCGTCTGATAACCATGCTCGGTAGCGCCGGGAATGATCGTCACCGCGCGGATCTGGCTCTCCAGCCTGCCAACCGGCCGCAGCACTTCGAACTGCAGGAGCGGAATACGATTGCCGAAAGCATCCAGCGGTAGCCGCTCGAAAACGACATAGGCCAGCCCCCGATAGGCGGGCGCCAAACCCTCGCCCTGCTTCGCCTCGATCAACGGATCGGGCAACTGCTCCTCATCGCCCCGATAGACGCGCATCTCGATCCCGGTCAGGTCGAGCTCCCGACCATCGGCCCAGACGCGCCTGACCGACGCGATCGGCCCTTCGCACAACCCGACCGCGAAATTGGCGAAGTAGCGAAACGTCTCGACCCGCGGCCCCGTCGCCTTGCCGCCGGTCCGCTCGCGCGTCACCTCCTCCTCGAAACGCGTCGCCCAGATCAGCGTCCCGCCGATCCGCGCCGTCCCGTAAAGCCGGTTGATCCCAGTACCTTCATCCGCCCCCGGAATACGCGCCGTCCCCAGCCTTGCGCCCGACATCGTCTGGCTTCCGCCGAGCAGTGCCCGATCAACCGCGCTACCGGCCAAGGCGCCCGCCGCGCGACCGACGATCGCCCCGATCGTACCGAAAACGCCGCCAAGGGCCGCACCCGCAGCCTGAAACAGAAGAGTGGCCATAAGCTCTCCCCACGCGGCCGTGTCTCACCACTGGATGCGCGCAAAAATTGTGATAGCGTGTCGATGTTTGGGAGCAAAGCAGGATGCGCCGAGCCAGCCCGGCGCATCAGCGAAGATAGGCTACGCTGACTTTGGCAGAAGCCCTGCTTTCAAACCTGGAGGTAATGTTATGAGGCTCACGCCGATTAGCGTTGCGCTTATCTTGAGGGTGACCCGGACGGGCTGGTCTGTCTCCGTCCGGATCTATTTCGCTAGATAAGTCCACGGTGGGCGGGGCTGCAACCCCGCTCACCACTTCAGCAATATACCCCAACCCGCCGCCGTTTTCAATCAATCCGTGCCGCCGGAAACCGGTGCACGGCAGCAATCCGTCGACGCCAGGACGGCACCAACGCCGAGCGCGTCACCGCTGCCTGCTCATAGGCATGGATGAAATGCGTCGGCCCGACGAGAATACCCACATGCTTGGCCACGCAATCAGCCCGCCAGCGAAACAGCAGCAGATCACCCGGTTCCGCCGAGGCAAGCGGCATGGGCTCTCCGAACAGCCTGCGAGCCACCTCCACCAATCGATCCTCGCCGCTCCGCTCGGCCCAGTCCGGCGCATAGGGCGGCACCGCTTCCGGCTCTTCGCCATATAGCTCCCGCCAGATCCCCCGGATCAGGCCGATGCAGTCGCAGCCGATCCCCTTCGCCGCTCCCTGATGCCGATAGGGAGTGCCGATCCAGCCCTCCGCCAGCGCAACGATCCTGTCACCCATCCCGCTCATTCGAAGATCGGGTCACCGTCATGGACCCGCTCCCCGTCGGCATAGGAATAGGCGAAGTCTGCGCCCGGCACATGCGGGAAGCCGCAAAAATTCAGCTGATTGGCAAACCGCTGCCGGCAGGTGGCAAATGTCTTGTCGCACCCCGCCGTCACGGCAAAGGCCCTGCCCGCCTCAACATCCTCCTCCAGCGGCAACCACAGCGATAATACCGCCGACCCGTCCGATCGCCGCTCATGACCATCGACTTCAACCGACACCCCACCCAAAAACTCGATCCGCCCCTCCCGAAAGAACCCGCCGACGAAACCCGCCAGCCCTGAGACGAGCAACCGGCTACGGTCGATCATCTCAACCACAGTGCCCTCACCCCGCCAGGCAGCCAGATCCACCCGGCAGCGCCCATCGCCAAGGCTCGCATCGCAGCGGCGATTATAGAGCCTGCCCTGCGGCTGGTTCAGACGATGCGCCAAGCTGCGCAACTCGGCGCGAAATTGGCCACCGGCGCGCACCACCTCGCCGATCTCCCGCACACCGAGCCGCATATGCTGATCCGGCGAAGCCCAGTTCACCAGAAACAGCTCGACCCGCGCACCATCATACCGCCCCGCCGCCAGATCCGCCTCGTCGATCGCAGCACTCGAAAAGCCGCCCGCTACCTCGTCAGCCTCGGCGCCCAGCCCTGCCGCCTGCGCGCTCTCGCTCGCCGCAAACCCGCTCGCCGCCAGAAACGTCGTGCCATCGAAGGCCAGATCGCGGTCATGGTCGGTAAATCCGATCACCACGCCATCACGCCGCGTCACCCGCCAGCAATGGCAGGTTGTCGTCGCCTCGCCATCCAGATGCGCTTTCAGCCCAGCCGGTATCGTCCTCATGCCAGCACCTCCGTGAGCGGAATGGTCGGAATACGCCCGGCATCGAAATGCGCGAGGTTCACGTCGATCCGGTCGATGTCGAAGCGGACCGGCACGTCGAATTCAAAGCCTGCCTGCACCAGCGCTCCAGCGCCCGGCACACGGTCCGCAACGAAGGTGATGACCCCGGTCGCCGCATCCACGACGTAACTCGTCTCGGGCATCATCATCCCATCCACCGCAACCACCACCGTCCCGGCAACCGGCTTGGCAATCCGCCGCTTCCAGCTTCCGCCCGCATCCTGATAGGTCTTCATCAGCGGAAACACCGCCGTCTCCCCGTCACCGGTCCCGATCACCTGATCCACAGCCGAAACCGCACCACCCGGTGCACAGGATGCCCAATCCACCGGATCGCGAAACCGGAACCCATAGAGCTGCCCCCGGCGCGCCTCGAAGAATTCCAGCACCGCATAGAGATCGGCCAGCGAACGTACCCCCGATCCGGCATCATAGTTGCGGCGGCTGTCGCGCCAGCGCTGGTTGCGCTGCTCGCGTCCGTTTGACAGGTTGACGATCTCTGTGCGCCGCACCGGCCCGCCACTCGCGCCCAGCGCCACCCGAAGCGGGAAGCGCACTTCATGAAATCCGCTCATCTCGCCTTCCCTTCAAAAGCCCGCGCACCAAGCTGCCGCGCGCCCACAGTCCGGACCGTTAAAGCCCGCCTGGTCGCAGGCCAGCCTGGTAAAACCCGGTTTCCCAAAGACTGCTCGTCAAAGCCCGCGCCGCCCCCGCATGACGCTGCGCGCCAGCATCGCCGAGACCTGACCTTCGCTCTTCCGAAAACTCGCAGCATCGGTCGCCGTCACGTTGAACACGATCTGCGGCATCGCCCCGCCGCCACCGGCAGATGCGACGCCCAGCGCACCATCCGCGCCGCGCTTCAAGGGCAGGATCGCCTCCGGCCCTGCCTCGCCCATCAGGCCGGTACCGCCCGCCATCGGAAAATAGTTCGGCGCCCGCACCACGCCGCCATCGGCAAACGGCGTCACCGAGCCCAAGGCAGAGCCGACGGCATCGCCGATCAGCCCCTGCAGCGGCTTCAGCCCGGCCGACAGCGCGATATCCGCCAGCCGGTTGCCGAGCCCGCGCAGCACATCCTCCAGCCCCTTGCCGCCCGCTGTCGCCGATCTGAGCGCCCCGGTCAACGCCGACCCGAACCGCTGCGACCGCGCCTCCAGATCCGCCATCACCCCGGACAGCGCCTCGGCATTGGCAAGCGTTTCGGACATGTTCGCGTCATCGTTTTCCATTGCTTCCGTTCCTCTCGAGCCCGCGCCTGCCTATGGAGCGGAAGTTCGCCGGCCCTCCGGCCCTCTTTGCCCTCATCCGCGGAGGCGAGTTCGCGTCTGGAATTGTGCCGGTGCCGCATTCCTATTCTCCCCTCGGGGAGAAGTGCCGGAGCGACAGCGAGGCGATGAGGGGGCCACACGGCACGACCTGCAAACTAGGCCCCCTCATCCGACCCTTCGGGCCACCTTCTCCCCGAGGGGAGAAGGAAGTACCTCCCTCACCCATCCGGAAACGCCCGCATCAACGCCTCCAGCCCATCCCGCGCCATCGTCGCATCCCGCGGCCTTGCCCCGCCCGCCATGGCAAAAAACTCCACCGGCGTCAGCGCCCAGAAATCCCGTGGTGAAAGCCGCAGCCGGCAGAGGCCGACATGGATGACCGCATCCCAGGGAAAGGCACTCGCCTCTCCCTCCCGCGCGCCATCCTGCCCGTCACCCGCATATCCGCCCGCTGCGGCCCTCAAGGGTTTGCCGCGGCCGCTCCTTTCGACGTGTCCTCAGGCCCGCCGAACGTCGCCGTCAGCAAATCGCCGACGATCGCCGCATAGGTGACTATCCCGCCGTCGACGCTCATCGCCGCCACCTCGTCGTCCGAGAGCAGATTGCCACCACCCCGCAGCCCTGCGCCGATAATGCGGATCATGTCGGCCGCCTTCATCCGGCCTGCCGAAAACCGCGCCGCAAGCCCCGTCAGATCATCCACGGCAAAAGCCGTCTCAAGCTCCGCCAGCGCCCCGAGCGTCAGGCAGAGAATGCGGCGCTCGCCGTCCATCACCGCCTCCACCTCGCCACGCCGCCGGTTGGCCCGTCCCAACGCCCCGATAGCCGCGCCCATCAGATCGCTCCGAAGCTCAGCGCGCCGGCACTTTCCAGCGCCAGTTCGAACCGCACTTCGCCATTATGCTCGCCGGAATATTCGAGCGCCGTCACCTGAAACGGCCCGGTGATCACCCCGAAGCCCGGAATGACGACCTGCCAGGCGAGAATGCTCGCCGAAAAGAACGCTCCGCGCACCGTCTCGTCGCTCGCCTGATCCTTGAAGATACCGGCCCCCGTCAGCGAAGCCCGCTGCACGCCGGCCCCGCCCAAGAGCTCCCGCCAGCGCCCGGCGCTTTCCGCGTCCGTCACGTCAACGGTCTCGGCGTTGAAAGCGAGCCTCCGCGACCTCAACCCCGCAACCGTCACGAATGTCCCGCCATCATCGACCTTCAGAAGCAGGTCCCTGCCCTTTTGCGCTACCATGCCGTGATCCCTTCTTGACCCAATGTCATCTTTTTCGACACGCCCACTTCTCCCCGACCACCCGGCCTGATACAGCCGTCAGCAGCTTCACCCGCGACGCATCCGCTTCATGACCATGTCCTCCCGCTCAGCCCAGACCGTGGGTGTCCTTGCCGTCACGCAATTGATCGGCTGGGGCACGACCTTCGAATCCATCGGCGTGCTTGGCCGCAAGCTGGCGCCGGATCTCGGTCTGCCGAACGAGATCGTCTATGCCGGCCTCTCGGTGATGATGATGGTCAGTGCGCTGGCAAGCCCGCTCGTCGGCCGCATGCTCGATCGCCACGGCGCCGCCCGCGTTATGGCCGCCGGCTCCCTGTTCTTCGCAGCCGGCCTGCTTGTCCTCGCGACATCCGTCGGCGTCGTCACTTATGCGGCGGCCTGGATCATCCTTGGCCTCGGCGGCGCCTTCGTCCTCTCGGCGCCGGCCTACACTGCAGTCGTTGAGCGGGAGGGCGCCAACGGCAAGCGCACGATCGCCATCCTGATGCTCTTCACCGGCCTGTCGGCCACGATCTTCTGGCCGCTGCTCAGCCTCGTCTCCGGCATGGTCGGCTGGCGCACGACGTTTCTCGCAGCCGCCGCCCTGCACGCCTTCGTCTGCGTCCCGCTCTATCTTTTCTGCCTGCCGAAACCGATCGCATGGTCCGCATCGGGCGATGGCGCCGATCTCGCGCCGGTTCCGCTCACGCCCGGCAGCCGCAAAACCGCCTTCGTCCTCGTCGCCATGACCACGGCAATCGCGTCCTTCGTCACCTTCGGCCTGTCGCCTTCGCTCCTGGAAATCCTGCACCAGTTCGGCGCCACGCCGGAATTCGCGCTGCAGCTTGCCGCCGCGCGCGGCGTGATGGGCATTTCGGCCCGCGGCATCGACATGCTGCTCGGCAAGCGCGGCAACCCGTTCATGACATCGGTCGCCGGCTCAAGCCTCATGCTTCTCGCCTTCGGCTGCCTGCTCATTCTTCCCGCATCGAGCTTCAGCCTCTGGGTCTTCATCGTCCTCTACGGCTTCGGCGCCGGCATTCTCGTCGTTGCCCGGGCACTCCTGCCGCTCGCCCTGTTCTCCCCGCGCGAATACGGCCGCCAGGCAACCCGGCTGGCCATGCCGCAGAACATCGCCAACGCGCTCGCCCCGATCATTTTCACGGCGCTCATCGATCGCACCGGTGTCGCTACAGCCCTCGTCTTTTCGATCGCACTCGCCGGCGTCGCCCTGACTGCCATCATCATGCTGATCGGACTGGTGAAAAAGGCGCATCGGTCGAACGCAGCCGTCATTCCGTCACTGCCCTGAACCTCAGCTCGACCAGATAGGCCTTCGTCTTCGGCTCGCGCCGCGACCGGCTTCCGGTTTTCAGCAGGCTCACCAGCACCGCGTCCTCCAGCGCCAGTTCCACATCATCCAGCAGCACCGCCACCCGCCCGGCAATCTCCTGCGCCTGCCGCCGCCCTTCGCCTTCCGACCAGATTTCCAGCGTCAGAAAATGCTCCTCACCGGCCTCATTCACGGTCGAGAGATCGCGTGTCTCCAACTCACCGAACACGATCGCCGGCAGCTTTTGCCGCGGCAGCAGCCGATCACGAATACCATCCACACCGATCAGCGCCGTCAGCCCGGCGTCCCCGGCGAGCCTCGCATGGATCGCCTGCATCAGCGCGTTTGCCGCCGTCATCGCGCATCCTCCTCGCAGAGACAGGTCAGATAACGTCCGGTCTCGTCCGGGTCCTGCACCAGCTTTACCGCAAACAACCGCGCGCCCTTGCGAAACCGCTGCCCGGCGACAACACCTGCGCGAAACCGAATCCAGATCCGATGGGTAATGGTGCCGACCTCAGCGCCGGCCCGCTCGGCAAGCGCCGAAGACACCGGCTCGACCTTCGCCCAGAGCGCGGCGATCTCGGTCCAGGCCAGCACCGCGCCTCCTGCCCGTCCGGCTCCGGCATGGCCTCTTCCAGCGCAAGCCTTGCCGTCATCTGGCCGGGATCGAAGAACACCACCATCAGAGCCTCCGCATGCGGAAGGACGCGATCAGACGCTCGTAGCCGTCAGGAATGCCGGCCGGCTGCTGGTCGGGCGAAATCGCGCCGCGAAAGGCGAACATGTGACCGACATGGATCAGCATCGCCCGCTTCAAGGTGTCGGGAACATCCGTCCCCGCCTCGCCATAACCGGCTGCAAAGTCGATCTCGATACCATTCACCGTCCGCCCCGTGACGGGCGCATTCGCAAGCCAAAGCCGTGCAGGCCGCCCCACCCCGTCGAGCAGATGGCCTTCAAGCGACACCTGAAGCGGTGCGCCATCGAAACTGTAAACCGTAACGGATTGAACCGCTTGCACCGGCGACTTCAGGATGCGGATGACACCGTCCCTCGGCCAGCGATCGAGATAAAGCCGCCAGCCCTGCGCGATCAGGCACAGTCCCGTCTCGCGTTCGAGAAACTGCCGGGCAGTCTTGATCAGCGAGACCAGCAGGGCATCTTCCTCGCCGCCATCCAGACGCAGATGCGCCTTCACCTCGGCAAGCGTCAACGGCTCCGCGACAGGCGGAGTAATCAGGGCATAGGTCATGAGGATCCTCGGAGACGTATTTTTAACTCGATCGCGGCGTCGATCCCGCAGCGCCCCCTCTGCCCTGCCGGGCATCTCCCCCACGAGGGGGAGATTGGAAAGGGGCGCCGCCTCGCCGGCCAGCTAACCAAGCCGTGGATGAGATGCTGGCGTGACACGAAGGTCGGGTCACATGTGATCTCCCTCCTTGTGGGGGAGATGCCCGGCAGGGCAGAGGGGGTATCCCACACTCCGTTCCTGACGGGCTCGCTACCTCTTAACCAGCAGCAAACTTCACCAGCTTGATCGCCTCGAAATTCTGCACCCCGCCGCCGACGCGCTTGGTCGTGTAGAAGAGCACATACGGCTTGGCCGAATACGGATCACGCAGAATACGCACGCCCGCCCGGTCGACGACCAGATAGCCCGAGCGGAAATCCCCGAAGGCGATCGACAGCGAACCCTCCGCCACATCCGGCATTTCCTCCGCCTCGGCGATCGGAAAACCCATAAGCGATGCCGCCTGTCCGGCACTTGCCGGCGGGCGCCACAGATAGTTGCCGTCGGCATCCTTGAACTTGCGGATATCGGCCTGCACCTTGCGGTTCATCATGAAGGTGCCGTTCTGCCGGTGCCCCGCCTTCAGCGCGTAGATCACGTCGACCAGCGTGTCGGAGGGACCGGTGGTTTTCCAGGCGCCGGCAGAACCGGTCGCAACATAACCGAGATTACCCCAGCTCCAGTCCTCGTCGGCCACCGCGGCGTAAGACAGAAAACCCTTCGGCTTGTTGATGCCGTCGCCGCGAATGAAGGCGTCGCCCTCCTGTTCGGCAAAGACGATATCCACCTCACCGGCAATCCAGGCCTCGATATCGACCGCCGCATCGTCCAGCAGCGCCTGGGTCGCCGCCGGCATGGCATAGAGTTCCATGGTCGGGAAGGAGAGTTCGGCAAGCTGCGGCGTATTGGTCTGCGGCCGTGCCGCCGTCTCCGCCACCCAGCCGGTCGCAAGTCCCGTCGTGGCGAACGGTTTCTTCAGCACGGCCGTCGAAACGGTCCGCACCGTCGAAAGCGCTCGCATCGGCGAGACGACCGACACGCGCCGGCCGATCTCGGTATCGGTCTCGTCCGGCACCAGATAGCCGCCATCCGCCCCACTGCCGGCCGACATGGCCTTGGCTTCCAGCTCGCGCAATCCCGCCTCGTCGCCACGGCGGACATAGGCATCGAAAGCCGCCTTGTGCTCCATCGCTTCGGGCGAAAGATCCGTACCACCGCGAACCGATCCGAGCTGCGGCCGCGCCTTCTTCAGCACCAGCTGGTCCAGCACCTTCTTCTGGTCGTCCATTGCCCGGTTGATGCGGTCCATCTTGTCGCGGGTCACGACGTCGGAGGTCAGCTTCTGCTCGATCTCACCGAGCCTGCGGTCATTGACATCCTTGAAGGCCTCGAAGGCCTCCATGAATTCGTCGAAGGCCGCCGTCATCGTCTCCGGCACGGCCTTCACTTCCGGCGCCACTTTCATTGCCTGCATCACCTGCTCCGTCATATCGATCTTCCCTTGAAGCTTGAGGTCATCATCATCTTCGCCGCCCGCTTCATCTGGCGGACGAGCTCGGTTTCCCGGTCGCGAAAAAACCGCGCATGCTTGACGTCGGAGACCCTTGCCGATGGCAGCATCGGAAAGGTCACGACGGAAATTTCCCAAAGATCCGCTTCGAGGATGCGCCGCACCCCGGTCTTGGCATCGGTGCGCGCCTTGACGGTGCGAAACCCGATCGACAGACCGTCGAGCGCACCGGACTTCATCAGCGAAAACACTTCCCGGGACCGCCCGACATCGGGCGCCAGAACACCCTCGACATAAAGCCCCCGCGCATCCTCGCGGATCGTTTTCCACGCGCCGATCGGCTCGTTCGGATCATGCTGATAGAGCATCCGCACCCCCGGCGCGCCGCGGGCAACGAGCGAGTTCAAAAACGCCCCCGCTCGATCCGGTCCTTGCCCAGATCGACCTCGCCGAAGACGCTGGCATAACCGGAAAACACCCCATCCCCGGTAATGCCGGCCAGTTCCAGATTGGCGAATTTTCGCGCGGTGGGGCGCGCGGCGAAGCGCTCGCCGGAGCGCATGGGGGCGCGAGGCCCGCGGGAAGCGTGCATGATAGTCTCCTGAATTTTATGAGATCGTCGGCCCGTCACCCGGCAGGCCGGGCATTGAGCACCCGCGCCGGACAGGCTATCCTGCCCGTCGACGCCCTTTGACATGGCTTTGATGGAGGACGCCATGCAGACACTGTTTCTGGTCGCACTCGGCCTCTTGTCCGGATCGGCCGTCATCGCCGGCGCTGTCCATCTCGCCCTCTACCCGCCCAGCCTCTTTAAGAAACCGATAATGGCAGATCCGCTCGACCGCTCCGACACATCCGAAGGCACCACCGTCTATGTCGGCAGCGATTCCTCGGGTGGCGGCGATGGTCATTGCTGACGCTGCTCAGTGTTCAGCGCGCGATTGAGGAACTCGATGACCTGCAGCAACTGCGAGGAATTCCACGAACCCCGCCCGATCCGCGTGCCGGCGGACCTCACGGCGGCCATCCTGTCCCTGCAGGCCGCCGTCGCCGACAACCGCCTTGCTGTTTTACCCGTCCATAGCATCCATGCCGGTGCGGATTTCTCGACGCTGGAAATCCATGGCCCTTGGGAGGATCTCATCCAGAATGCCTTCCAATGTGTGCGATGCGGCCAGCGCTATCTGCTGACCGCTGAAACTTATCACGGCCGCGGCGGCAGCCTGAAAGCTGTGAGCCACGTCTGACGTGTTCTCAGCGCCGCCCACCATACCGATCAGCCACCCGCGACAACGCGCCCAGCACCCACCAGGCACACAGGCTCGCCGCAGCGGAACCGGCAAGCATCGTCTCCGGTCCCGACAGCGAGCCGCCGATCCCGAGCCGCTCCACCAGCCACAGCCCCGTCGGCCCGCCGAAGATCAGCCCGCAGGTCAGGCCCGTCGCAAACCGGCTCGCCGCCTCGCGCCTGCTCTTCGGCAGAAGATAGATCAGCGAAACCCCGGCACCCGCACAGGCGCCAGCCGTCTTCGCCGCCCAGACGCCGAGAAGCGCCCCCGGATCCTGTCCAAGGTCAGCCATTGTTAATCCCTCCCGGGTTATTGTCGGTAAAGTTGGAGGCCAGACGCTGCCCCACGAGCAGCCCACGCCCCTCCGGCGCACACCTTTTTCAGGCCGCGCAAGGACCGCGCAACGGTGCCGCTTGGCGCCCGCGCCCCGCTTGATAATCGTCAATCGCCTGAATCGCTTGGCCGCAAACCTTCGCAAGTTGAATCCGGCCGTTCAGAAGTTGAGTGAGGTCGCCCTCGCTCTATTCGCCGATATCCTTGTCGTCGTCAGGATCGGGCGGCAATTGCCGTCCGTGGCGGATATGCGAGACCTCCAGCATCGAGCCTCGGATCCTGTAGTCGATCACATAGTCGCCTGAAACAAAGCGCCGCCGGCCATCCAGCGCCGCATGCGGACTGCCCGCCTGCGGATAATCCTTCAGCAGCCGAAGTGCCGCCCGCAATTGCCGCAACACGGCTTCTGCGGCACGCGGATTGAAATGCTCAAGATAGTCCCGCTCGCTCTTCAGGAAGAGCCCGGCATTCTTCGAGAGCCTGACGCGCATCAGGCAGCATCGCTCTTCGTCTCGCCAAGCAATTCGGCGAAGAACTCCTCGGCATCGACCGTCTCGCCATTGGCAATCTGCTCTTCGCCCAGGCGGATCTGCAGGATGTCATTGCCCTCGGCCATGAGATAATATTTCAACGCCCGGACGATCACCCAGCTGCGGCTGCGATCGGCCGTTTCGGCGATCTTTTCGATATCGTCGAGAATATCCTGCGGCACCCGCAGCGTGATCGGATCGGACAACGCGGGCTTTTCAGACCCCTTCTTCTCGGCCATGGCAGATCTCCAATTTGTAATACGACGTATTACAAATTACTCCCGCGCACGATCACAGGCAATCCGGAACTTGCGCCCACTGCCACATCCTCAATACCCCACCGCCTCACGCTTCTCCTCATCGGTCAGGAACCCCGCGGCCCCGACCCGCGCCCACAGCGCCTCGCGCTCGCCGGCCAGCCCCGCGATCCGGTCGAGATCCGGCTCCAGCCGCAGCGCCTCGCCATAGGCATCCGACAGCCAGGCGGAAAAGCTCGCCGCGGTCCGCGCGATCAGCGGCAGCACAGTCAGCCGGTAGAAGGCACGATTGGCCTCCTGGTAATTGGCATAGGTATTGTCGCCGGGAATGCCGACCAGCATCGGCGGCACGCCGAGTGCGAGCGCGATATCCCGCGCCGCACCGTTCTTCGCCTCGATGAAATCCATGTCCTTGGGCGAGAGCCCCATCGCCTTCCAGTCGAGCCCGCCTTCGAGCAGCAGCGGCCGCCCGGCGTTGACGGCGCCGGAATAACCGGCCTCCAGTTCGTCCTTCAGCCGCTGATACTGGTCGGCGGAAAGATTGCCGCCATCCTTCGGCTGGTAGACGAGCGCGCCGGAGGGCCGCGCCGAATTGTCGAGCAGCGCCTTGTTCCAACCCGCCGCCGCATTGGAAAGATCGAGTGCTGCCCCCGCCGCCGAGAGCGGCGAAAAGCCGGAATGGTCGTCGAGCGGATGAAACAGTTTCAGATGCAAGAGCGCCGGTCGCCCGTCCTCATGCTCCACCGGCAGCCGTCGCGTACTGCCCCCGGCTCGGTAATCATACCCCGCCACCCAGCCGTCACGCCCCTCGACGACGCTTACGCGGTCCGGCCGCAGGAGATGCAGTTCGCGCAGCACCCCGCCGATCGAAAGCGGCTCGACATAGGCATTGCCGGACAAAAGCAGATGCCCATAGAGCGCCTCGAAGAAATCCGGCCCGCCCTGCCGCCCGTTCGGCCGCGAAAGAAGCGAGAGCGCCGCATGATCCGCCACTTCGGCCGCCCCCTCATAGGCCAGCCACGGCACCGCCGCCGCAGCCTCTGCAATCATCCGCATGGCCCTATGCGCCACCGGGTTGCGCATGAACCCTGTCCGCGCCAATGCCCCATAGGACCGTCCCGACCAATGCGCCGCCCCTCCCCGGAAAGCACGGCGAAAGCCGATGCCACGCCTCCCGCCACACCCGAAGCCATCTTCGTCTCGCCCGCCTCTGCAGCAGACACGGCTTTGCGTTCCCCGTGGACGACCACGGCAGGCGAAAGGGAGATCTCATCTCGAAAGGATCCTTGTGCTTGGGCGAAAGCCCGCTGACGTCCTGAGGATCAGGCCCGTCCATTCAGGGCCAATCTATTAAAGCCGGCCTATTTCGGTCCCGCCAGCTCCGGCCCGGCCCTCACCCATGTCAGGCCGAACCCGCTCAGCGCAACGGCGTCTTCACAGCCTTATCACTGTCATAATCGGCGGCGATCCGAACCTCGCGGATCGGGCGCACGGCGTCGATCGACTGCTGGTAGGTCGGATGCGCCTTGTAGGCGGCAAGCGCCGCTTCATTCTCGAATTCGCCATAGACGACGAGGTCGATATCGGTGCCCAGCTGGTCGGTCTTCACATTGGTGCCGATTTCCAGCACCGAGGCATGCGGATTTTCGGTCAGAAGCGAAAGCCCCGCCCGCACCTCGTCGACATTGTCAGGCGTCGCCGTGAAAAACACGATATGGCGTATCATCGAAACTCCGCAGCAGGCACGTTCAAACCCGGGCCTGCTATCATGCGGATCAGCGCGCTTCAATGCATCTGCTTCACACTCCGCAGGTCGGCAGCTTCACAGCGGATATTTTGCCGCCGTTCCGTTTCTGCGAATGTCGGCACATATCAGGTCGTATAGCTGATGCAGCTGTAGAAGGCGCGGCCGTAGTCGGCGATCTGCAACGCCTTGTCGAGCTTGTTGATGATCCGCCGTGCGTTTACCCAGTCCTCCTTCGGCCCATTGAAGAATTGGGCGAGATGGGCCTTGGTGAAAGATCCTCTCTCCATGCCGACGAACATGATCTGCAACGCGACCTCCATGTTCATGGCCACCGACGGGTCGGTCACCAGGTCGATGCCGAGTACGTCGCTCATTTCCTTATAATTGTCGAAATGGGTCAGTTGCACCAGCCCGCGGCCAAGCCAGGTCTTGCCGTTTTCGTCCCGGCGCCAATAGGGATTGCTCACCCAGGGCAGTTGTCCACGAGCCCAGGCATTTTCCAGCACCCTGATCGCATCCTCATCCGTCGTACGGAGCGTTTCGCGAACCGGTTGCATCGTCCTTGCGGTCTCGTGATAGGCCGTCGCCAGCATATAGGCGAGCCAACGGTCGTCCTGACCGGCACGGGTTGTCTCCCAAAGGTCGAGTATCTGCCCCATTCCATCGACTTGGCCGGTCTTCAGACTTCCAGCAAAAAGCCTCATCCGTGCCGTTTCGAAGAAAAATTTTCGGTTGATGGTCATGTGTTCCCCAGTCGGACGAAATTGTATGACCGAATAAATAAACTATCTATGCGCGACACTGAACAAATCTAAATCAATCATAGATTGTATTCTGAGAAAAATTCCGACAACCTCACAACATTCAATCGGTTTAGAAAAACTAAATCGTTTTAACGCCTTAGGCGTAGATTTACTTTTCATCCGGGTTGTGGAACCAATCTCATCATCCGACGTTCATGTCGGCGCCTCCATGATGGTGCGGCGCAATAAAACAGGAGATCATGACGATGCAGCAGCCAGCCCAGGCAGCCCCTCCAAGCCGATCCCACAGCATGTCGCCGAGCGTCTGGAATCCGAATGGAAGCAGATGCAGGACAACAATTCCCGCCAGCCGAACCAGCGCTGAGCCGCAATTGGGCCGCGCATTCGGGAGGTTCAAATTCCCCTCACCCGCGGCTCGCCCTGAGCCTCCAGCACCAGCGCCGTCAGCGCCCAGACCAGCGCATCCAGCCGGTCGGGCGAGCGGCCCGATGACAGCCCATCGGGGCCGAAATCGCACATCTGGTCTTCCAGCTCCGTAAAATGTCCCGCATGGACAACACGCCCCTGCTCGTAGAGTGCCGCCACCGGCTCGGCGCGGGTGAATTTGCCGCGCGTCGCCCTGACTATGGTCAGCGGCAGCGCCACGTCGACGCTTCTCAGCATCGCTGCCACCATCTCGCCGCCCTGGTTGACTTCGGCCACCACCCGGTCGGCCTCGAAGCGCCGATAGGCCTTCACCACCGCCGTCGCCCATGCGGCGGGCGTCGCCCCTCCACCGAACAATCGGCGAGAACCACCGCCCGCCCCGACACGTCCAGTCCGGCCACGACGATGCCGCAGCAGGAACTGGCCCCGATCCCCGCAGGCGGATCGACCGCCACGACGATGCGCCTCAGCGGCGCGACCTCACGAATGATACAGGCCTCGATTTCGGCGCGGCGCCACAGCGCGTCGTCACGATCCTCGATCAGCTCGCCATCCAGTTCCTGCCGCCCGAGCCTCGTCCCGCCATAGCGGCGCCGCAGCGCATCGATGAAGCCCGGCGCCAGATTGCCCGCATTGCCGCCGGTCGAAATCTTCACCAGCGCGGTGGAAGGATCGGCGATCAGCCGTTTCAGCACCGGCACCGGCCGCGGCGTCGTCGTCACCAGCTGGCGCGGATCACGCCCCAGCCGAAGCCCGAACTGCAGCATGTCGAAGGTCTCTTCCGCATGCTTCCATTTGCCGATCTCGTCGCACCAGGCATAGTGAAACTGCGGCCCGCGCAACGCCTCGGGGTCTTCAGACGAAAAGATCTGCGCTACCGCGCCATTCGGCCAGATGAGCCTGCGCCGCGAAATCTCGAAAGCCGGAAAATTCTTCCGGGCAACCCGGCAGATGCCGGACACGCCGTCGATCATCACCTCCCGCGCATCCCCCAGCGTCTCGGCCACGAGAGCAATCCGAAGATCGGAGCGCACATCTGCCGAAGCGATCGCATGCACCCACTCGGCGCCTGCCCGCGTCTTCCCCGACCCGCGCCCGCCCATGATCAACCACGTCCGCCAGTCGCCGTCCGGCGGCTTCTGCTCGTCCCGGCCGTTGAGAACCCACTCGCGGCCGTGGCAGATCTGGAAGCCATGGAACGGATCGGTGGCAGGCTGCTCCGGGCCACTCTCCCCTTGCGGGGGAGATGTCATCGGAGATGACAGAGGGGGTGGCGCAACGAACTCAATATCCGAGGAGTGTGTAGAAACACCCCCTCTGTCCTGCCGGACATCTCCCCCACAGGGGGAGATCGACCCGCGGCCACCGTCCTCGCCAACATCCACCGAACCCACCGGCTTGGTCAGCGCAGAGACACTGGAAGCTGCCGCAGCCTCAGCCGCGCGGGCCTTCTCGATGTTGCTGAAAAGCTTCGCCTTCTTGGTGGAAGTCTTCGCTGCCTGTTCCGCCATGGACGCCGTTGCCCGCCTATTCGTCCGCTGGGCCTTTCCCTTCACGCCCAGCGTCAAATACGCCGGCTGGTGGCCCTGTCCGCTTCCACTCCTCGAAGAGTTTATGCGCCCGGTCATTCGCCTTCTCCTCGATCATCCTGACGAAGCGGGCCTTGGCCTCCTCGTATCCGCCCTCATCGGCCACACGCTCGGCTTCGAGCTCGCGGTCCCGCGCCAGCTGCCGCTGCAGGCTGTCGACCTTTTCGAGCGTGCGGATGATCAGGCTCATCGCATCGGTCGCGGCCTTCACATCGGCGCGGGCAAGCTTCTGCGCCGCCTCGTCGCCACCCTCGAGCGCAGCCGCAGCACTCTCGCGCATCTTGCGGAAGGTGGAAAACTGCTCGCGCATCTCCATCGTCATCTCGTTCAACAGCCTGCGCAGTTCGTTCGCCGGATCGCCCAGCCCTTCGGCCGATTTCACCTCCAGCACCGCGCGCACATCCGCCGCCAGCCCCTCGTCTTCCATGGCGATATCGTCGCCATAGACGGGTGCCGTCCGCCACGTCCCGAACAGCCCCGGATCGAACCGGTCAAACTCGTCTGGAATAGGCTCGGTCATGACTATGCTCCATCGGCGCAAACGAAAACGCGCCGTCAGCGTTTCAGCTCACAGCGCGCGTCCCCATGCGGAAATATCGAACTAGAATGGATTTATCGGTCACCGCCCTCGGCGCAGCTCTTCGACCATGCACAAACCCTACCAAACCACCGTCACGCCGTCAAGGATTATTTTCCTATCTACGTGACTTTCTGTGATCTCGTTGTGGGGAAATATCCCTCACCAACAAAATCTAAGACTTAGCCATCAGCTAAGATCTTGATTTTGTAACCTCTCCCACAAAGGGAGAGGTATGGCGTCGAGGGTGAGGCACCGGTATCTCTCCCCTGTGGAGAGAAAGCGATTTCAACATCTTAGCTTTAGCTAAGTGTTAGAAATCGCAAGTGAGGGGATCCTTCCCTCGCCGAAATCGATCCTTCTCACCTCAGATCACCTGCCCACCCGAAACCTCGATCCGCTGGGCATTGATCCAGCGATTGTCCTCGGTCAGCAGGCCGGCGATCATCGGGCCGATATCGTCCGGCATGCCGGCACGGCCAAGCGCGGTAATGTCGGCGAAGAACTTGTTCATGTCCGGCTGATCGCGCACCGCGCCGCCGAGGAAATCGGTCTCGATCGCGCCCGGCGCCACGGTGTTGACGGCAATGCCGCGGGCACCCAGTTCCTTCGCCATGTAGATGCTGAGGATCTCGATCGCGCCCTTGACCGCCGAATAGGCGGAAAAGCCGGGAGCGGAAATGCGCGTCAGACCGGAGGACAGGTTGACGATCCGGCCGCCATCGGCAATCAGCGGCAGAAGTGCCTGGGTCAGGAAGAACACACCCTTCAGGTGAACATTCACCAGCCCGTCGAACTGCGCCTCGGTCGTATCGGCAATCATGGCATATTCGCCATGGCCGGCATTGTTGACCAGATGGTCGAAGGTGTCGCGCTGCCACTTGTCCTTCAGCACCTTGCGAAGCGTTTCGACAAAGGCCGGAAAGGTCGAAATGTCGGCGGTATCGAGCTGGAAGGCGGCGGCCTTGCGCCCTTGGCCTCGATCTCGGCGACGACGGCATCGGCTTCGCCCTTCCTGCTACGATAGGTGATGATCACGTCGCTGCCCTTGTCGGCAATGTGAAGCGCGGTGTTGCGGCCAAGACCGCGGCTGGCACCGGTGATGATGGCAATCTTCGTCATGAAAGCTCTCCATTGATTGGGCCGGCTCTCAGGCCGGCTGTAGCTTGGGATCGAGCCGGCCCTAAAGACCGATCCGGTGATTGGACATCGGGGTTTTCACCGCCCCGGTCGCTGGACGCCGACCTTCCTTCAGAACCCTCTGTTGAGCTCCGCTGGCGTCGTCCCGTCGACGCACCGAATATGCCCATCACCGCCGTGCCCCGGTTGCCGGAACCTCGGCGATCTTTGCCTAATCCTCCGAATGCCGTTTACGCCCTCACCTCAAGCGTGTAGTGTGGCTCCCATGAACGACACGCTGCTTGACGCCGTCCGCCGCTATTCCATGGCCCATGCCGACCATACCGGCGTGGCATCGACGCCGATCGCCGGTCTGACCGTCATCCGCACGACGGCGCCGAGCGAGCTGCAGCACCAGATCCCCTCGCCGCTCGCCTGCCTCATCCTCCAGGGCACGAAGCTGGTGACGATGGGCAATCAGACCTTTACCTTCGAGGCCGGGGATTCCTGCTGATCACCGCCGACGTCCCAACCGTCAGCCAGATCACCAGGGCAAGCGTCGTTGAACCCTATTTTTCCATGGTGATCTATCTCGATCCGGCCATCATCGCCGAGCTTTCAGCCGAGATGGAGCCGATCGGGGAATCCGGCAGCGCCCCGGTGCGCATCGAGCCGACCAACCAGGAAGTCGCCGACAGCGCGCTGCGCCTCATGCGTTTGCTCGATCGTCCGACGGCGATCCAGCACCTGCACGGCTCGCTGATGCGGGAGATCCATTACTGGCTGCTCGCCGGCCGCCATGGCGCGGCGATCCGCCGCCTCGGCGTCACCGACGGCCATGTCCAGCGCATCGGCCGGGCGGTCAATGTCATGCGCACCGATTTCGCAAAACCCCTGCCGGTCGAGGAACTCGCTTCGGTCGCCGGCATGAGCCCGTCCTCCTTCCACCAGCATTTCCGCTCCGTCACCTCGCTCTCGCCGCTGCAGTTCCAGAAGCAGCTCAGGCTCATCGAGGCGCGGCGCATGATGCTCGCCGAAGGCGCCAATTCCAGCAGCGCCGCCTTCTCCGTCGGCTATGAAAGCGTCCAGCAGTTCAACCGCGAATACCGCCGCATGTTCGGCCTGCCGCCGGTCAAGGAAATCCAGACCGCGAAGTCGAGGCAGTTGGCTGCGGCGTGAGGCTCCACCACCCCTTCTCCCCCTTGCGGGGGAGATGTCACGAAGTGACAGAGGGGGTGGTGCCGCGAACTCAACTGGCAAAGGAGTGTGTGGAACCACCCCCTCTGCCCTGCCGGGCATCTCCCCCACAAGGGGGAGATCAGCCAGAGGCCTCCGAAACAATCCCGCTTGCGAACCGTTTCTATCCATTCATAGTGCACGACATCGCATCCGGAGTTCTCAATGCCTGCCCTCACCCCCGCCGACATGCCGACCAAAGCCCCCGTATTCACCGGCCTTTCCGCCTTCCCGCTGACACCCGCGGACGAAAACGGTCGTATCGACACAGACGCCCTGCAGCGCCTCGTCGCCCGTATCGTCGAGGCGAAGGCGGATTCCATCGGCCTGCTCGGCAGCACCGGCGCCTATATGTACCTGACGCGGGAAGAGCGCCGCCGGGCGGTGAAGGCTGCGGTCGAATGCGCCGCCGGCAAGGTCCCGGTCATCGTCGGCATCGGCGCGCTTCGAACCGACGAGGTCCAGGCGCTCGCCCGCGATGCCGCCGCCTCCGGCGCCGATGCACTGCTCTTCGCACCCGTCTCCTACACGCCGCTGACGGAGGAAGAAGCCTTCCACCACTACGAGGCCGCAGCTTCGGCCACCGACCTGCCGCTTGCCATCTACAACAACCCGTCGACCACGCATTTTTCTTTCAGCGAGGGCCTGATCGCCAAGCTCGCCGGCCTTGCCAATATCAGCGCGATAAAGATGCCGATCGCCAAGGAGTTCGATTTTTCCGGCGAGATCGCAAGGCTGCGCGCGGTGACGCCAAGCAGCTTTGCGATCGGCTATAGCGGCGACTGGGAATGCGGCAAGGCGATGCTGTCGGGTGCCGATTGCTGGTACAGCGTCATCGGCGGCCTGTTTCCGAAACCGTCGCTTGCGCTTACCCGCGCCGCAATGGCCGGTGACGAGGCGGAGACCGCCCGCCTCGACGCCCTCTTCCATCCACTCTGGCAGATCTTCAAGACCCATGGCAGCCTGAGGGTCGTCTATGCCGCAGCCGATATTTTAGGCCTCAAGACCGGCCTACCGCCCCGCCCGCTCCTGCCGCTCCGCGGCGACGTCCTTCTCGCCATCGAAGCAGCGATTGCAAATCTGCGGGACTAGGTATCAGGTCCCGCAGAAGGTCCGCGTCACCCGCTCGTCGGGCTTCGGCGGGGTCATGTAATCGGCAAATTCCGGCCGCTCCTGATAGGGTGTTTCCAGCGCTTCCAAAAGCTGCTCGAAGAAGGAGAAGTCGCCGTAATTGGCAGCCGATATCGCCTCCTGGATGCGGTGATTGCGTGGAATGATCGCCGGGTTGACGCCCCGTATCGCCGCCGCCCGTTCCGCAGCGTCCCGAGGCTCGGCGGCTAACCTTTCACGCCACGCGACCAGCCATTCCGCAGCCTTGGCGGGATCGGCAAAGCAGGATAGGAACCGTTCGTCCGACCCTTCCGCCGCATCCGCCAAACCACGGAAAACAAGTGTGAAATCGGCCTCCGCCTCCTGCATCGCGGTCAGCAGGTCCTGCACCAGCTGCCCGTCGCCATCAGCCGGCGTCGAAAGCCCGATCTTGGCGCGGAAAACCGCGATCCAGGCGCTCTGGAACCGCTCGCCGAATTCCTTCAAAACGCCATTCGCCGCATCCACCGCCTTGTCCTGATCCTCATCGAGAAGCGGCACGAGGCATTCCGCCAGCCTTGCGATATTCCACTGGCCGATGCCCGGCTGGTTGCGATAGGCATAACGCCCGCCCTGGTCGATCGAGGAAAACACCTTCATCTGGTGATATTCGTCGAGAAAGGCGCAGGGGCCGAAGTCGATCGTCTCGCCGGAAATCGTCATGTTGTCGGTATTCATCACGCCATGGATGAAGCCGACGCCGAGCCAGCGGGCGATCAGGTCCGCCTGCCGGAACGCTACGGCCCGCAACAGCGCGGAGTAAGAATTTTCTGTAGTCTTCAGATCGGGATAATGCCGTTCGATGACGTAATCCGAGAGCGTCTTCACACCCTCATTGTCGCCCCGCGCGGCAAAGAACTGGAACGTCCCAACCCGCACATGGCTTGCCGCGACGCGCACGAAGACCGCCCCCTGTTCCGGCATTTCGCGATAGACCTGCTCGCCGGTCGCCACCGCCGCCAGCGCCCGCGTTGCCGGGATGCCGAGCGCATGCATGGCCTCCGACACGATATATTCGCGAAGCACCGGCCCGAGCGCCGCACGCCCGTCTCCCCTTCGCGAAAACGGCGTCGGGCCTGCGCCCTTCAACTGGATGTCGCGGCGCAGACCATTGGCATCCACGACCTCGCCGAGCAGGATCGCGCGCCCATCGCCGAGCTGCGGCACGAACGAACCGAACTGGTGGCCGGCATAGGCCATGGCGATCGGCATTGCCCCCTGTGGCACGACATTGCCGGCAAGCGTCGCCGCCAGCCGGTCGGGGTCCGTAAAGTCGGCCTCGACGCCTAGCTCCTTCGCCAGTGCCTCGTTGAATTTCAAAAGCTTCGGCCCTTCGACCGGCTCGGGATAGGCCGACGCATAGAATTTTTCCGGCAGGCGGGCATAGGAATTGTCGAAATGGAACACGGGAAACTCCCTCGGGCCTCGACAGCGTCCCCGGCCGTCACTTGCCCTTCTCATCAATCATGGCCCGGATCGGACCGTTGCGCCCAATATGGGAAATCGGCGCGCCCGGACAAGCCGCAATGCGCCGTGCAGCGATCACCATCCGGTGCAAAGCCGAACCACAGCGCAGCAAGATCGATCCAAAATATTTTCCTGATGGATGAAATATCACCCGAACGGGTGAAGCGGATCGTCGCGACCTGTGGTTTCATCATCCCTGAGGCGTCGTCAGCCTCGTTTCTGACTATCCAGCCTTATTTTGCGAACCCCTCGCGTTTCCCTCGCGAGGGGCTTTTTTTTGTTTGGGTTGTTGGGACGGGATGGCGCTGCGGGCTCGGGCCAGTCTCCCCCTTGTGGGGGAGATGTCATCGGAGATGACTGAGGGGGTGGCGCGGCGAGCTCTACCGACGAAGAGTTTGCGGCTCCGCCCCGCCCTTCGCTTTCGCTACGGGCGTTCGTTGCTGCAATCGATTCACTGGATCGATTGCTCCGCTGCGCGGACCGCGCCTCACCCCCTCTGCCCTGCCGGGCATCTCCCCCACAAGGGGGAGATCAGCCAGCCGCCAGCTCACCGCCCCCTTTGCGCCGCCTCGATCGCATCGGCCATGATCTCCACGCCGCGGTCGATCTCGGCATCCGTTACCGTCAGAGCCGGGGCGATGCGGAAGACGCCGCCCATGTCGGGGAGTTTGACGATGTTCATGGAGAGACCGCGCAGCATCGCTTCCTCCATGATCTTTGCGCCGAGTTCGAAGCCGGGCGCCTTGCTGTAGCGGTTGGTGACGACTTCGAGACCGAGCAGAAGCCCGCGACCGCGCACGTCGCCGACGCATTCGAAACGTTGCTGCAGCGACAGAAGACCATCCTTGAGGCGTTTTCCGCGCGTTACCGCCTGTTCGACGAGATTGTCGCGCGCCACGACATCCAGCACCGTGACGCCGACAGCGGCCGGCAGCGGGTCGGAAACGTGGGTCGTGTAGAACAAAAAGCCCTTTTCGAAGGCTTTTTCTTCCACCGCCGCGCTGGTCATCACGGCCGCCAGCGGCAGGCCGGCGCCGAGCGTCTTCGACAGGGTCATGATATCCGGCGTCACGCCATCGCGCTGGAAGGCGAACATGTGGCCGGTGCGGCCCACGCCCGACTGCGCCTCGTCGAGGATCAGCAGCATGCCGCGCTCCTCGCATTTCTTCTTGAGCGCCGCGAGATAGCCGACCGGAAGCTCCAGAATGCCGCCGGAAGACAGGATCGGCTCGGCGATGAAGGCGGCGAGATTGCCGGTCGACTGGTTGTCGATCAGGTGGAAGGCATCGTCCAGTTCCGCCTGCCAGTCGTTCGATCCATCGGCATGCTTGAAGCGCGGGCGATAGGCATTCGGTGCCGGAATGACGAAGGAACCCGCCGAAACAGGACCATAGCCCTTACGGCCGGCGCTGTAGGTGGCCGAAGCCGCCGCTCCGGTCATGCCGTGCCAGCTCTGGGCAAAGGCGACGATCTCATGCCCGCCGGTGACGAGCTTTGCCATCCTAATCGCCGCCTCGTTGGATTCCGCACCGGTCGTCAGAAGCTGCACCCGGTCGAGCCCCGGCGCCAGCGCCGCAAGCCGTGCCGCCAACTCCACCACCGGCCGCGACAGCATGCCGGAAAAGAGATGCGCGACGGAAGCCATCTGGCGGTTCACGGTCGCCACGATATCCGGGTGGGTATGACCCAGCACGGCGCTCATCTGGCCCGACGTGAAATCGAGAATGGCACGGCCATCGGCATCGTAGACGTAAGCGCCCTCGGCACGTTCGATGATGACCTGCTCGAAGGCCGGCCCGTAACGGGTCAGGTGCTTGTTGGCATCGGCCCAGAAGGCCTTGTCGTCGTTGAGAGAGACGGATGGCTTGGCGGAATTGTCCATGGCAGCTTTCCCTTTTTGATCTGATTAGGGCAAAGCCTGCGGGCATCTGGCGCGAAAGTCCAATTGATAGTATTTCAATCCGATATTGAAAAATCTGATATCGCCACCATGCTCGACATCGCGCTTCTGAAAAACTTCGCCATCGTCGCCCGGACCGGCTCGATCAGCCTTGCAGCCGCGCAGGTCGGCCGCACCCAATCGGCGCTCAGCATGCAGATGCAGCGGCTGGCGGATGAGGTGGGGCAGGACCTGCTGCAGCGCACCGGCGCCGGCGTACGCCTGACGGCGGCGGGCGAGCGGCTGCTTGCCCATGCCGAAAGCCTGATCGCCCGGCATGACGAGATCCTGGCCGACATTGGCGGCGCAGCACTCAAGGGCGCGGTCAGCCTCGGCTGCCCAGAGGATTATTCGATCGCCTTCCTGCCGGAACTGTTGCGCGGCTTCTGTGCGGTCCATCCGGAGGTCGAACTGCGCATGGTCTGCGCGCCGACGATCGGCCTGCGCCCCCTCCTCCAGCGCCGGCAGGTCGACCTCGCGCTCGTCTCGCTGCCCGACCCCGACCATGCGCCCCATCGTGCCGATGTCATCCGCCGCGAGGATTTCGTTTGGGTGGCGGACAGGCCCGAACCCGACGTGCTTTCCAACCCCGTTCTGCCGCTCGCGCTGTCTGCGCCGATGACGCTCGACCACCGCGCCGCCTGCGATGCGATGGCTTCGGTTAACCGGCGCTACCGGGTTGCCTTCGCCAGCGACAGCCTTGCCGGCCTCATCGCGATTGCCCGCTCCGGCCATGCCGTCAGCGTGCTCACCCGCACCGCCGTGCCGCCTGACCTGCATATCGTGGCCCAGGGCCTGCCGCCGCTGCCGACCATCGGCATCGCACTGGAATTTGCCGAACATCAGCCGTCATCGGCGGCGAAGGCACTGGGCGAGCATATTCGGGCGGTGCTGCCGGGGCTGGATGATGCGGGCGGGGCGGAGCGGTTGTGAGTGGGTGGGCCTTGCAGAGTGGAGATGTCTCGATATGCAGATCGCAAATCAGGATAGCGTCGACCGCTTCCGGTCCAAGGCCGTAATTGACATTCAGTGCACCCCAATTCATCCGATATGCCATCGGAGATAGGTGATCGCCATGCAAGTCGAACTAGCCGAAACCTACGATATCAAGGCGTGGATGGATTTGGCCCAAGAGGTGGCTCCACTCTTTGGCCCGATGGATGGTTTCGAAACTGTATTGCGACGGAAAATCTGGCAAAGACAAGCTTACTGCGTTCGCTCGCCAGATCAGCGCCTTATGGGCGCCATGCTTTTTGGTGGGGTCGGCAAGGAGTTCTGGATTAGATGGCTGGCTGTTAGCCTTGACGCTAGGCGTCAGGGTGTCGGAAGGTCTCTAGTGAATACCGCCATTCTTATAACTCCTCTGGACTCGACACTCAGCGTCGATACGTTTGCGGAAGGCGAACCCGGCGCGATGGAAGCGGGTGGATTGTACCGATCCTGTGGATTTGAGCCTACCGAGAGGTGGCAAGAAAATCAGATCGTGCGCGACAGGTATAAGTGGGCGTCAGTATCCTCGGATCAGGATCAATGACAGCTTATGGCGCTTTCAGCCATTGCCGGCTTCAAGCCTCGGATGTTTGATTCGGCCAGACTGCTCAACCCAATTCCCATCCGGCACGTCCTTCGCCAGGTACGGCTACCAGCAGGTACGGGTATCAGCAAGAGACAGGGAATAGCCGGGAGAGAGAGCCAATCACCGACAGGCGACAACGCCCGCCGGTTTCGTTACTTAATCTTCCTCGCCTGATCGCGATGCCATTTGATGGCGAAGAACATGCCCGTGCCCAAGGCGAGAATCTTCAGCGGAAAGAAGACTATAGGGAACCAATCTACCCAATCCATGACGTCGGATCTTTCCAGGCGAGCGCCTGATACCATTTATCGTGAAGGTAGCACTACGCCGAAACGGCCGCATGCGACATCGGCCATGTTGACGCAGATCAAGTGACGCCGATCCCGTCACCCCGCAAAATTTCACGGGCCCCTCTAGTGCTCTCCGCACAAAGGCTCTAGCGTCCGGCCTCCCAGTTTTCTCATTGCCAGAGGCACCCATGGCCGCGCCTTCCTCTTTTGCCCGTTTCATCGAGTTCATCAGCAAGGGCATCGTTGCCGTTCGCCATTCCGGTGACGCCCCGCGCTCGCCGGTCTATGGCACGACGCCGGCCATTCCGCAGGCCAAGGCGCAGGGAATGATACCCACCCTGAAAATGCCGACGGCCAAGGGCTGGGAGGGCGACCACAAGCCGACGGCCGCGGCCGGACTGAAGGTCAATGCCTTCGCCCGCGGGCTCGTTCATCCGCGCAACATGCATGTCCTGCCGAACGGCGATGTCCTGGTGGCGGAATCGATGGGCGAACGCGGCAATCCGCAGAGCCTGTTCGACCATGCCATGTCGGCGACAATGCAGCGGGCACGCGCCGCCGGCGACAGCCCGAACCGCGTCACCCTGCTGCGCGATGCGGACGGCGACGGCGTGGCCGAGCAGAGCCATGCCTATATCGAGAATGTGCGCCAGCCCTTCGGCATCGCGCTTGTCGGCGAGACGCTTTATGTCGGCGCCAGCGACGCGTTGCTCGCCTATCCCTATGACGCCGGGTCGACGAAGATCACCGCGCCGGGCAAAAAGCTGATGGACCTCATCCCCGGCGGCCACTGGACGCGCAACCTGATCGCCAGCAAGGACGGCACCAAGCTCTATGTCGCTGTCGGCTCGCTCAGCAATATCGGCGATGCCGG
Source organism: Terrirhizobium terrae (assembly GCF_030323265.1). Classification (GTDB taxonomy): domain Bacteria; phylum Pseudomonadota; class Alphaproteobacteria; order Rhizobiales; family Rhizobiaceae; genus Neorhizobium. The sequence goes on along the minus strand of NZ_CP104992.1, from coordinate 2,781,884 downwards.
CATGGCGGCGGAAGAAAACCGCGCCTGCATCTTCGAATACGACATCGCATCGGGCCAGCACCGCATCTTTGCCGGCGGATTGCGCAATCCGGTCGGTATGGCATGGGAGCCGCAAGGCGGCATGCTGTGGACCGTCGTCAACGAGCGCGACGGGCTGGGCGACGAGACGCCGCCCGACTATCTGACCTCGGTGCGCGACGGCGGCTTCTACGGCTGGCCGTTCTGCTATTGGGACCGGGTGGTCGACGACCGCGTGCCGCAGGATGCCGCCAAGGTCGCCTCCGCCCTGCAGCCCGATTATGCGCTCGGCGGCCATACCGCCTCGCTCGGGCTCTGCTACTTGCCGGAAGGCACGCTTCCCGGTTTTCCGGCCGGCATGGCGATCGGCCAGCATGGCTCGTGGAACCGCTCGAAACTCTCCGGCTACAAGCTCGCCTTCGTCGCCTTCGAGAACGGCAAGCCCGTCGGCATGCCGCGCGAAATCCTCACCGACTTCCTCTCGCCGGACGAGAAACACTCCTATGGCCGCCCGGTCGGCGTGGCGCTTGCCGCAGACGGCGCGGTGCTGATGGCGGATGACGTGGGTGACGTCATCTGGCGCGTGACGGCGGCGTGAAGGCGGGCGCGGGCAAAGCCTATTCCGGATAATCCTCCATGAGGCGGGAGAGCGTGCTGCGGCCGAGCCCACTCATCACCGGGTTCGTGTGCCTGTAGTACCAGACCAGTCCCATCGCCTGCTGGAATGCCCAGGCGGCACCCCGGTGCCACTCGAGATCGTCGGCCTGCAGGGCCTCGCGGAACATGGTCCGGGCTTCGCGATCCAGCAGATGCCATGCGGCAACGAGATCGAGCGACGGGTCGGCAGGCCCGAAGCTGCCCGTATCGAGCACGCCGACCAAATGCTCGCCATCGACCAGGAGATTTGCCGGAATAAGATCCCTGTGGCTCATGACCTCGTGCTTCGGTGACGGCAATTCCCGAAAGCCCGCCCACATGAAGCGCATGCGGGTGACATCGAGGAGCTGTTCGCTTCTGGAAAAACATTCCTCCATCCAGCCGTCATGATCGGGCAGATGCCCGCCCCGGCCGCGGCCATCGAAGGTGCGCCCGCGCAAATCCGCCTTGCGCAGCGTAGTGATCAGCCGGGCAAGGTCGAGCGCGAAGACGGATGAGCCCGACAATCCGGCCGGCGTCGCAACCTCTCCGTCAATCCAGGTCTGTATAAGCCACGGCAGCGGATAGCCGGTGCCCGGCCGCCCGAGACCGACCGGCTTCGGGCTGGCAAACGGGCAGCAGTCGTGGAACTCCGCGCTGGCTTTGGCCTCCGCCTCCAGGAGACGGGTGCATTGGTCGGGGTCCATCATCCGCAGCGGAAAGCGAGCAGCATGAGACGCGCCGATGCGGAAGATCGCATTGGTGGTGCCGGCCGTGGCCAGCTCGACGATCTCCTCGCCTTCGAGCTGCGGAAACTGGTCGGCGATCAGGCGTGCGACCTGGGCTGCTTTGATCTCTATCTGATCGCTGTGCATATCGCCCCTGAAAACCTGCGTCTGATAGACGCTCGTCCGAAACCCGCCGGGCTGGCAACGGTTGAACGTCATGAAAGCATGGTATCATCGCCTTCAGGTTGTGCGATTAATCTAGGCAGAACGAGAGCGGACGTTTGGCCGCAGGCCGTCACTCCGCAAAAGCATCGGAACGGTCGCGACCTACGGCTTTGTCCAGCTCTTATTCGCAAACACCACCGCATTGAAGAGTTCGTTTGCCACGCCCCTGCAGGCGGCTTTGTGAACGTAAGAAGTAACTTTGCGCCATTCGTGGCCGTCAGCAGTACCGGTTGCACCATCGACCATTTCAGGCTTTCCAGTATGCTTACGCCAGTCCCGCCATTCATTCCGATATGCCGCAGCGAGACGGGCAACATCTCGTGTGGACCCAATCTCTTTGTCGGTTTTTCTGGGGTCGAAAAGCAAGTCGTACGTGTCTGAATAATCCCTTTCGTCCCATCGGACATCGAAGGAATCGTTGAACCAGATAGCCACACCGTCACGGAACCAAGTATGCCGTGGCCGCAGTCCGCGCCCCTTCTCTTTCACAAGCGACTTGCATGTCCCATAGGAGTTCGAAGAGTTGCAGTAGCTTTCGACCACACTGCCTGCCACGGGAAACTGCGCACCGTTTCCTTTAACGACCTTTATTCGCAATTTTTCCAAGCAGTTGGGCATCGCCGCGTCTTCCGCACCATTGAGCCGGCACGCATTGATGCTCCAGGCCGCAAGTTGCTTTGCCGAAGGATTTAACACGATGACCTCAGCGGCCAAAGCCGGGAATATGCCCGCCCCGGCATCGGCATTTTCATATTTGCAACGCTTGGTCGGAAAGCCTTCATAGCCGGGAACCTCGACGTCCCCGCATGCATCTTTCGTCGCGCCTTCCATGTAGCGCGCACGGGTCGTCTTCGACCATGCGGTAACTGCTTTAGCAAAAAAGCGATCCTTTTCCGGAAAGGACACTACAACGTCAACGGGCGCACAACTGAACTCGGCGGACGCTGGCGACGTTGCACCAACTAATATCGCTATGACGACGGAGCAGGCGGTCACGATATCTGCTTTTGTCATGCTTCAAGGCCCCAAGCGCCAGAGGGTGCGGCTACCGTCGCCAATCGGATCCTCGACCATGTTGCTGACATCCGGAATATACTGTTCCGGCCTCCAGTTGTATTTCGGCGCAATGGTGCGCAGCCACTTCCGCGCAGCGGTCTTGCGATCGACGCCGTTCTTCAGGTCGACTCCATAGGTTACCGTCGCTGCCTTGTAATGCGAAGCAAATTTCAACCGCGAGGCGACGAAGTCGATCGCCTCGGCACGAGTTTTAAACGCCGGATAGATATTACCTTTATCCTCGAGCGGCTGGCACCACAGCTTAAATTTCTTACGGCCGGCAGCAATTGTGTCGCCTGGCCATTTGAACGCCAGGATGTTGTTAGATTTAATAGCAATACGGGTAAATCCATATCCGGATTCTACGATCGCCATCGCTGCAAGGATTGGGGCTGGCACACCCCACTTGCGTTCGGCATCAACGGCAGGCGCCGATACCTCCTCGACAAAGGAGACTTTTTCTGCTGACGTTGGAGATCGAACAGGGTTGTAGCACCATGGACCAATGCCCTGTCGATCTACTTGCTCCGAATTTGCGCTCGTCGGGAGAAATATTGACATTGCTATAAGCCACAAGGCTAGAAGTCGCATACTCTACCCTACGTGTTTGGGGTGACTTTCGTGCTCTACTTTATCGTGTAAATGGAAAATGACAAGGCACCTCGGTCTTCGTCGACCATTGCAGAGCGAGAACCGATAGTGGTGGCTAGTTTCCGTTATATAGTGGGCCAAACCTGGCAACGCATTATTGACCTCACCGCATCAGTTCCGACAACTCCAAGCAGCAGACATCCTCCAACTCAAACTCGGAGAGATCGTTTCTCGGCAAACTTGTCCTTTTACCGCCATCCAGAATCGGATGGCGCATCACCTGAAGCGAATGTCTGGCGTTAGCGCCATGCGAGCGCCATTCCTTGACGGGTCCTACCGCCACTTTTTACCGTCATCCCTCACCAACCCGCAACCTCCCCGCGAGCCCGTTTCCGCTTCACATAGGCCGCCGGCCATTTGCGGGTGTCGCGCATGGTCGGTCCGCGGACATAGTGTTCGATCCAGGGTGTTTCGAGCCAGAAGGAAGCGTATCCGGCGCCTGGCGGAGACGGTTGGCGACGGCGGCCTGGAACAGGGTATGGCCTGAATTCTCGTAGCCGTCATAACCGCCCGCGCCGACGCCCTTCACCAGCCAGCCTTCGGCCAGCATCGTCTGCAGCACCGGCAGGCGTTCGGGCGTGTGGATCAGGAAGAAGGCGAGCCGCGCGCCCTTGGCAAGCGCATAGTGCTGCAGACCGTCGAGATACCAGTCCACCTGCGGATGGGTGTTGGAATAGATATGCAGATTATAAGTGGCTAGCGCCTGCGACATGGCCTCGGCGAAACGGGGATTGTCCTCGCCGAACCCGGCAAGCGTAAGGACGTCATCAAGAGACAGGCGGGACTGGAATGCGATGTCGATCAACTCCGGCAGGGTGTCGAGGCCGAAATGGGCGGCCGCCGCCTTGCGGCAATCACCGCGGTCGAAGGTCGCCAGCATGGCGAAGATCGGATCGGCGATCGCGCGGTCTATCTCCGACAGGCGCCGAAGGATTTCAGGTCCGAAGCCGCAGCGCAGCATGATCCAGGTCAGGTTGACGTAGTCGCCGGCATGGGCGTCGTTCACATGCGGCCCATCCTCAGGGCAATGAAGATAGTCGAATTTGCCGCGGATCCACTCGAACCGCATGGGAAAGACCTTCGGCCTTGCGATGCAGGCGATGAAGGCATCGACATCGAAGGCTGCCCCTTCGATCAGGTCGAACAGAAAGGCGGCGGCCGCCGGCGCATCGAAGAACTGGCCGGCATGGGTAGGGGCCGAAGGCCTAAAATCCGCCGGAACATAGCCGTCGCCCACATGCTTGCCGTACCACTCCATCAGCGGCGATGCCTCGAAGGCCGCCTTGGCGACGATATGGGCATCATCGCCACCGCCGCGGAAGGGACGGACGCGATAGATGGCGTCACCCGGCGCAATGAGCTTGCGGCTGAGCGCGCAGCGCTTGCCGGCGCGGCCGGAAAGCTGCGTTTCCTCGACGGAGGCGAAGGGTTCCGGCTGCGGGCCATCGTTGCTGCGCGGGCGCGGCGTCATGTAGCGTGCGTTCACCTCCTGATAGGCGGCAACGTCTTCGAGCGGGGCGAGCCAGTCGAGCTGCCCCATCTTCTTCGTCCACCACATGGCTTCGGCCCGGTCGCGGTCGAAGCGCCACAGCATGTCATAGCCGCGGCGCACGAGGTCGCGTATGCCGGCAACCGCATCGTCGATGCGCCCCGCATGGGACAAAGCGCAGATGGCGTTGAAGCTGTAGTGCTGCCGGTTCTCGATCGGCCATGCCGCTTGCGCCCTGGCGTCCACGAAGGAAGCTGCCTCCGCGGTCCTGCCCGCCTTCAGCGCCGCGACCAGATATTCGGCATAGGCCCACCAGGTGATTTCCCGCGTCTCGTCCAGCCTGCTAGGCTCGACGAGTTCGTGCAGCATGGCATATGTCCAGTCGATCGCAGACGGCACATTCGGGAGCGTGACGGGCCCGAGACGATGATCCGCGGCAAGTGCGGCAAGCAGCCCCAGCGCGTCTTCGGTAAAGGTGTCGGGCAGGAGATCATGCGGCTTTGCCGCCTTTTGCAGGTCGCGCAGCGCGGTTGCCGCATCCTGCCACTGGCGGGCGGAAAGCAGCGCTTCCACCACGATGATGCGCAGGTTGGGATAGGAGGAGAGCGCATCGCCCAGAGCCGAATGGCGCACATACATGCGATGCCCGCGCAGATGCGCCGCGGCATAGGCCGCCAGTGCCGCTTCGATGAAGACCCAGGCTTCATCCCCCGGCGCGGAACGGATTAGCGCGCGGGCGCCGAGAAAGATGCCGAGTGCTCCCTGCGGCGGCAGCGCCGGCTGGTCGGCTTTGCCGCCCTCCAGTCGCGGCGACATGGAAGTCAGCCATGCGAAATCCACCGTCAGTGCCCCGGCAATGCGCCGGTCGTCGCCATCGGCGAGCAGTCCTTCCAGCAATGTCATGCGTTCATCCGTGTCGATGCGATGTGATCAGTGCCGCGGCACTATTCCCGATCGGCATCGCGATCACAACCGGCGAAAGGCTGGCCGCCCTTTCAATCCGCCCCCTCACCCGGCCATGTCCACCGGTCCCAACCTCACCGTCGGGTCGAGGCTGATCTGGTCGCGGCCGCGCATCTTGGCGGCGTAGAGGGCAAGGTCGGCGCGGCGGTAGAGATCGTCGGCCTTGTCGCCGGCCTCGCCGCAGGTAATGCCGGCCGAAAACGTGTAGCGGAAGCTGATCTGCTCGGGCAGCGGGCGCGACTGGCGCACGGCATCCAGCATGCGGCCGACCACGCCTTCCGCCTCCTCCGGCCCGGTATGGGGCAGTACGAGGATGAATTCCTCGCCGCCGACACGGCCGAGCACGTCGGTCTTGCGCACGAGGCGCTGCAGCGTGCCGGCAAAATCCTTCAAGACCGCGTCGCCCACCGAATGGCCGAAGCGGTCGTTGATATATTTGAAATTGTCGATATCGAGCACGGCGATGCAGCCGAACGCACCCCATTGGCCGGTGCCGGCCTCCAGGAACTCGTGCAGCTTGGCCATGACGAAGCGGCGGCTCGGAATGCCGGTCAGTTCGTCGGTCTGCGAGGCCTTGATGGCGTCGTCGCGGTCCTGCCTCAGCGTGCGCTCGTCGGATCGGATCGAGGTGATGTCGCTTGCCACGCACAGCATCCAGCCGTCGGCCTGCATGGTTTCGGTCATCCACAGCCAGCGGCCGTCATGGAGATCGGTCTCGAAGGCGCGGAAACCCGCCTTGCCGCGCCGTGCCGTGGTCGAGATGAGCCAGGCCTCGAAATCCTTGGCCTTGACCACCGTGCCGCGCTTTTCGCGGTGGTTGCGCCGCATCAAGTCCGGCCAGAGCGGCTGCTCGCCCTCGGCCACGAACCACGCCGCGCGAAAAGCGCGGTTGGCATAACGGAGCCTGTCCTCCTGGTCGTATACCCCGACCAGGACGCCTGCCGTCTCCATCAGCCGGGCAGCCTGCAGCATCGCTTCACTATCGTCCAAGGGCTTCATGTCCTCAAGGAAAGGGATTTCCTTGTATCAGCATGTAAGCATGAGTTGTGAAGGATATGTTAGAGGAATTGTTCCAAGCCGAGGGAAGATGCGGGATTTATCGGGGTACACCGTGACGAGGCGGCTCCCGCATAGTGGTTCGCGGCAAAGATCGCTAAGGTCAGGGTGCCACTACGTCAGCGTCAAGAGACAGGACATGGGATGATAAGATATTTTGCTAGTGCATCATGGCCGGGACCCTGTGTCGCCCTGCTACTCCTGTCCGGCATTTCGACCGTCGGTGCCGAGGAGGTATCTGCGTGGATAGGAGAAGCTGAGGGCTTCAAGGCCACGTCCCTGTGCAGCAATTCTGAACTCGAAATCGTCTCACCACCCTATTCGACGGAAAACCGCCTTGCTGATGAGGGGATGTGCGGCAAGGTCTACGTCTTCAACGACAGCGACTCCGGCGATCGGGTAGCTTTCGCTGGAGCACTGTTGTTCGATCCTGTCATTACCGCGCAAAAGCGCCCTGTCGCTCGCCGGCAGCTGATCGAAGCTCGCCAAGGCGGGAGGCGGCGAAAATCTTCGGCTAGACTTCACGGATATTTCGACCAGTGTTGCCGAGGGCTTTTCGTTCGAACGGATCCGCATGCGGTCGAACGGCGTGGAAGGCCCCGCAGGATCGATGTCATGGCATGTCGGCATCCGCGATCTGGGTCGGCGGACAGTTATAATATTCAACGGCATCACCGATCTGGCAGAGCAGCAAGATACGTTGTCTGACGAAGAGAAGAAGTCGGCGACCGAGCTTCTGGCCGAGCTTTCTCGATGGCAAGCGGAAAGCCTCGGACGTATCAAGCAGACGGCACAAGCTCCCTGAAGCTGTACCCCAAGCCGCGTTCATCCGATTTCGTCAGATAGCATAGGCCGGTGCCGGCAGCGTGGTCGGTTTCGGATTTTGCGCCACCCATTCCACCGAGAGTTCGCAAAGCCGCCGGGTGTCTCCGAACTTGCGCTTCACCTCGCTTATGATCGCGGTCGCTTCCTTCAGATCGTCGGCCGGCAGGGATTTTGCCGAGCCGAGATGGGTAAGCAGCGCATCGGCCATCCGCTTGTAGTCGTCGCCCCAGTTGATGCCGCCATTGCCGTCGAGTTCGCGTGCGATGCGGCCGGAAATGCGGATGACCTCGCCCTGGACGGTGTCGGCTGCACCGCTCGATGGCACGAGCAGTTCCCACAGTTCCTGGTGCCGGTCCTGCCAGGTATCGGCCTTCGCCACGATCGGCGACTTGCCGTCATGCATGCTGCGGCGCGGCACCGGCGGCACGCCGAACAGTTCATAGAGCCGGTCGAGCGCGGCACTTGCGACATCCCGGCTTTCCGGGTTGTAGCCCTGGCGATGGAACTCGAAATTTTCGCCTATGCGCGTCACGAAATCCCGCATCTGATCGGTGATCCGGTCGTCACTCTTCTCCCTGCACCAAACAGGCGGGAGGCGAATTTGCGAAGGGCGGATGGCTCGGGCGGCGATGGCGGCAGGAGAAGCGCCGCCATGTCCGCCATCGCCTCGATCCGCGCGGTGATGCAGCGGCGTCTCGCCATAGCTGTCCGGGGCAGAAATATCCGCGCCGTTTTCGACCAGCCAGCGCGCCACCTCATCCGGCAGGTCGTTGAAGGCGAGCGCGGTGCGCTTGGTCGCGCCGCCATAGGCATTGACGTCGCATGTGTCGAACACCGCCCTTACCGCTGCGACATCGCCTGCCTCCAGCAAAGCTTCGAAATCCTTGGGCAACGTCTTCTTCTTCTTCGGCTTGGCCATCGCGAAAGGAGATCCGTTCGAAAAGCGGGCGGGACGCCCTTTGTGGAGACAAGCGACAAATGTCGCGAAGGATGGGCAATTTCAATGGGGGCTATGGCAGCAGCGACGAGGCGGATGATGGTGTGCTGCAGGCGCGGCTCGAAGGCGAAATCGGGCACGATAGCCCCTCCGGCCCAATGCCTGCTATGGGCCGGAGGCGGTCATCAGGACCAGCGGCGATTACGCTTCAGCAACTCTCTCCAACAGCAGCCCGTAAGCGAGCTTGGCTCGCTCGAATGCCTCAACACGGTAAAACTCATCCGGCGCGTGGAGGTTTTCATCCGCGTGGGCGAAACCGAACATAGTCGCATGGACCCCGGTTGCCTGCTGGAGTGTGGTCATGACCGAGATCGAGCCTCCCAATCGGGTTCGATAGGGCTTCTTTCCATAGATTTCCTCGAGGACTTCAGCGGCGATTTCGGTCGAGACGTGTCCACGCGGTACTGAGAAGGGATCACCCCAACTGCTGTTTCTTCTGACCTCGGCGCTCAGCCCGGCCGGGCAATGCTTTTCGACGTGCGCACGGACGGCGTCGAGAATTTTGCCCGGCTCTTGTGCTGCTACGAGACGGCATGTCAACTTTGCTCTTGCCCCTGCGGGCAGGACGGTTTTACCTCCATCGCCTTGCCAGCCGGAAGTCAATCCATTGACGTCGAGTGTTGGCCTTGCCCATAGACGTTCGCGGGTGGAGTATCCGGGCTCTCCAAAGGTCGCTGACGCGCCAGTTTCTGCCAGATAATCGATCTCATTATATGGGACGCGGGCGATTTCGACGCGGTCCTCATCGGTGAGAGCGATCACGTCGTCATAAAAACCATCGACGGTTACGACGCCATCGACAGATTTCATCGACGCCAGCAATTGAGCCAATCCCATTGCCGGATTGGCTATGCCACCACCATGAAGGCCTGAATGCTGATCCGATCGCGGGCCGCGCACGATGATCTCGAATGCGATGATGCCCTTCAGTGCCTCGACCAATTGTGGTTGGTCCGGCGCCCACTGGAGGCCGTCGGCGGAGAAGATCATGTCGCAAGCCAGGCGGTCTGCATGCCGGTCGACGAATTTCGGCATATCGGGAGAGCCGATCTCCTCCTGACCTTCGAATAGAAATTTGACGTTCACCGGCAAACTGCCTTTGGTCTTGAGCATGGCTTCCACCGCCAGGATCGGAGCCAGCATATTGCCTTTGTCGTCGGTCGCCCCTCGCCCATAAACGCGGCCATCACGCACGTCCGGTTCAAAAGGCGGCGTGGTCCACAGCTCGAAAGGTTCCGCCGGCTGGACGTCGAAGTGACCGTAGATCATGACAGTCGGCCTGCTCGGTCCGGCATCCAGCCATGAGCCGAAGACGACCGGATGCGCATCCGTCTCAAGAATTTCAGCATTGCCGATACCAGCGGATTTCATGCGATCGACAACCCAGTCAGCTGCACGGCGTATCTCCGGCATGTGATCAGGGCGGGCAGACACAGAAGGAATTCGGATGAAGTCGAGAAGGTCTTCGAGATGGGCTTCCTGCCGTTCGCGCAGGTAAGTCCGCCAATCGTCTTCGTTCATGACCATAATGCGTCTCCCTCTATTCTCGGCGTAGGCTATTGAATGATATCTCGCTCGGGCGCAACCGCGGGAAGGAAGGTTGAGGCGTGCCTGGGCATTTGGGAACCAAGTGCCATTTTGGACTACTCGCGTTCACGAACATGATCGGCTAAATGCTTCAGCTTGAAGTGGGAGAGAGCTGTTGGCTGCGACGAAAAACGTACAATACACCGTATTCCAGGGGCGCGCTGGCGACCATAATGACCTGGCTATCCCCGGCGCTAAGGCCATTGCCGACGAGTTGGAACGCCGAACCGGTGTAGCTTCGGTCGTCATCGGAACGCCTGAGCCAGCTTTAAACGTCGGCTGGCGTGAGGAGCTTGATGCAGCCTTGCCCTCTCTCAAGCAAATGCAGTCTCGGCTCGACGATGTTTTGGCAGCAGGCTCCGTGCCTATCTCCGCGACCAGCCGCTGCGCTGTTTCACTTGCTACGCTTCCTGCCGTCGCCAAACATCACCCCGACGTGACCATCGTCTGGTTCGATTCACACGGCGACCTCAATCCGCCCGAAGCCAGCACCACCGGTTATCTGGGAGGCTTGGCCTTCGCGGGACCTCTCGGCCTGTGGGATTCAGGCTTGGGGTCCGGTTTGAACCTCGATCAGGTTGTTCTGGTCGGGCAACGTGACCTTGATCCGTACGAGGTGGAACTGATCGAGCAGCACGGCATCCCTCACATCAAACAAGGCGCTGACTTTGCCGTCGAGCTAAAGGAAGCCATCGCAGGTCGCTCGATTTATGTGCATCTAGACTGCGATGTTCTCGAACCGGGGATCGTTCCCACCGACTACAAACACGAGGGTGGTCTCTCGCTCGGAGACCTCCACACATGCTGCGAGATTATCGCGGAGCAAAATTTCGTCGGCATGGAAATCGCCGAGTTCCAAAACTCCTGGGAGATCGATGGCCCACCAGTTTCGCCAACCGCCCTGATCGACGCATTGGAGCCTCTTTTGAAGTCACGATCGCTTTAGCCCACCAGCCCGCTTTGGGCCGAAGACGGTCATGTCGCCAAAGCGCCAAAATCGGCCATCACGGCTGTTCTCCGGCAAGACGGCCCTCATCCTCGTCACGGAGTTTAGTCAGATAGTCCCGCAACATGGATGCTCGTCTGGGTCTGAAGCTCTTACCTGTCATTCGGACCGACATAGTCCTGTCGACCCTGAACATTCGGAAATCGTCTCGAAGGCAACACCAGGAAAGCACCGTCAGCGTCCTGCCAGTGTAGACGATGGCAAGTGGTAGGATTGCGCGTTCGCTGATGGTTTGATCCTTGTCCTGATAGCGGATTTCCAACACCTCCTCCTGCCATGTTGCCTGACGGATGGTGTCAATGTGGTCCGTCGCCACATCACGCGCATCTGGATGATATACCTGTGATATGGCATGGAAGAGGTTCTGTTCGCGATCGTCGGGCAGAGAAGCCCCAACTTTTCCCATCACCGATGTGGCAGCCTTTGCCAAGGTCGGATCGCCCATGTGCCTTACTTGTGCCATACCGAGAGCGATCGCTTCGATCTCTTCGCGACTGAAAGTCTGCGGCGGCAGCGCAAAGTCTTCCGTCAGCCTGTATCCATAGCCGCGCTCCCCTCAATCCTTGCCCCGGCAGCCCGCAGGCTATCGATATCCCGATAGAGCGAACGAAGCGACACACCCGTCTCATCGGCCAATCGCATGGCCGTGATCGGTGCGGACATCGTCCGCATTGCCTGGAGAAGTCGCAAAAGTCTGTCTGCCCGCGCCATAACTCAACTGCCGTAAACTGTCAGTTGGCTGACACTACATGAGCACCATCGAAACTGCATCAGAAAAGGATACGTTATGCTCGCAGCCTTCGCCGATATTCACTGGATTGCCGTGATTGCGGGAACACTAGTCTTCACCGTGCTCGGTGGTCTATATTTCATGGTGCTGGTGCCGAAGCAGTATCTTTACGTGACTGGTCGAGAGAATTTGCCGAAGGAAAAGCAGGCAGTTTCAGGCTCGATTTTCATCGTTGGCCCTATGCTGTGCTCCTTGGTGGTTGTCATCGCAGATGCCTACCTTATTGCAGTAGTCGGAATTGTGTCCGTCGCAGATGCAACGCTCCTAGGGCTAATTGTCGGGCTTGGGTTCCTCGTCCCTATGACTTTCAACATTGCTATCAACCCGCTGTTTCCCCGCCCCATCCAATACGGCCTATTGAACGCCCCCTATTTTTTGTCAGCGAACCTGATCGCCTGCATCCTGATCGTCACCATCCCGTTCTAGCCAGCTGCTAAACGCCATGGTGTGAAGCTTGTCATCAGATTGGAAGAATGCTGAGTGTGCCCGCTAACGGATGGTCTGCTTCGGGCCGATTGCCGTCATGACGCAGAAGCGCCAAAGGGGGCATGGCGCTGAAGCGCCACAGGCGGTCGTCTGGCGAGCTAACGATTTCAACGGGCTCTAGCAATCGATCTGCAGACGAGGATGAGTATGGGAATGCCCAGCATAGTCAAGCTCCAAGGGAAGAGTGCGACTATGAAAGCGAAAAGGCTTCCAACGAACGCGATGGAAGCCATGATGACTAGATATGGAACAGCCCAGCGCATCTACGGTTCAGCCCACGACTTGAGAACAAGAGGAGCTGACGGCTCTTGGCCAGGCCAAAGCTGGATGAGGTACCGGTCGCTTCCATCAAGGCCGTCTCCGCTGATCGTATCCAAGCCCGACATGTTCGCGCGGATACCAAGTGGTCCAGCTTCTACGGAGAGCCTTTGAGCTGTCGGCTCGTAGTCTGTCATGCCAGCCAAGACCAGAACTCCAGAGGGGCAATTGAAGCTCGCTTCTACTACATGCTGGTACCGCTCGATCTCTGGCTGTGGCCGCACATCATGCCACTCCACTATGATCGGCACGGTCATGTTGCGAGCTGTGTGAACGATGGCGGCGTGAGGACCCGTCATCAAGCGGCTGGCGATTGCCTCTTCCCGATAGTCGGAAGGCAAGTTTGGATAGCTTTGGTCTCTGACGTAAATTTGGAAATAGTCCGCTAAGAGCTTACCTTTGAACAGGGATTTGGGTTCGTTCTGGCCGGAGGTTGCTGAAACCGCCATTGTCCACCCTCCTAGAATCAACAAAGTACGACGTTTTAAGCGCATGTTGTTCCGTGCCTGCTCCGACGGAGTAGCCGCTGTTTCCACCCCTTCCACAGAAACCTAGCAACAACCACGTTCGAGACAAGCCACAGGTCCGCTTTTGCGATGATGATCAGCAACCTCAACACCCCGCACCTGTGCTCCTGACTCCACCGTTTCTGGACGGCCCGCTCCACGCCCCTCAAGCGCCAGAAGCGGTCGTTGCGGGCTGCTCATCACGGAACTTGGGACTTCGCAACGTTGCCCCATGTACAAGTTCCGTCTAGCCTGCGAACGCAAGACAGTCCGCTGAGGTCAAAATTCATTGAACCCGATCGACGTTATAATTGACGTGATATGGCGGTCCGTCGAGCGCCGAAACCGCAAGGACTGGCTGATGTGGTTCGGATGTGTTGTTGTCTTTTGCCTTGTCGGACTCAGCATTTTCCTGGCGTTCCGCTAACTGTGAAAGCCTCGCACAACGAAGGCCGGTTTGGGCCGACGGCCGTCATGACGCATAAGCGCCATTAGGAGACATTGCGCATTGGTGGTTTGCAGTGTTCAGTGAGGTTAAGGTACCTCCGCCCCTTACGAGATTGCCATGAGAGATTTGTTTCTGGTCACGCATGCCCAGTCCGTCCACCATATCGAAAAGAGGGTCGGAGGCTGGTACGACACGGAACTCACCGAACGCGGGCAAGCGGATGCCAGTTCGATTGCTGAAAGGCTTTTCACCCTGATTGGCCACAGCGAGATCGAGATTTTCTCGTCCGACCTGAAACGAGCCTCCCAAACAGCAGACCCTATCGGGCAGCGCTTTGAGCGACCAGTGGCACAAACACGGTCGTTAAGGGAAATAAGTTACGGCGTAGCGGAAGGTAAGCCACAGGAGTGGCTTGATGCGAGGTACACACCCGCGCCCGATACCGACAGACTTGATCATCGAGGTAATATCGAGGAAGCGGAGTCGCGTCGAGACGTGGCGGATCGAGTTTATCCCTTTATGGAAGCGTTGCTGGAACGGGACTGTGAGGCGCAGATCATCGTCACCCACGGTTTCACCCAGAGTTTGGTGATCTCAGCTTGGATGAAGGTACCCATCGATGCCTGTGGCTTTGTTTCCTATGCCGCGCCAAGCGGAAGCATCACCCACCTTCGGCAGGACGACTTTTTCCGCAACAGGGCGATGATCAGTTTCGCAGATACCTCTCACTTGGATCGATGACCGCTTCGGGCCGAAGGCGGTCATCGGCGATAGCGCGGAATGCGCTTCCCTGTCCTCATATCCCTCCTCTGCAATCTCGAAGAGATGCGAGACCGCCGGGTTCCTTGCCGCGACAGGCGCGCAGAGGACGACGTCGAATTCGGGGGCGTTTTCCAGCGGGCGCGAGATCACGCCGTTGCCGAGATCCGTGCAGAGCGATTGCGGGATGAGGCCGACGCCGAGGCCTTCGGCGACGAGGCGGATGATCGTGTGCTGCAGGCGCGGTTCGAAGGCGAAGTCGGGTACTGTGCCGCCGGTGGCGCAATAGACGCCGATTGCAGAGCGGAGCGTCGGGGCGACCGAGGCGGGTGCGGCGATCAGGCGTTCCCCTGCAGATCGCGAGGCCCGACCTCAGTGCGCTGCGCCAGCCTGTGGCCGGCAGGCGCGATCAGTTGCAGGCGGTCGCGGGCAAGCAGCGTGGTGCGCAGATGCGGCGCGTGGACGAGGCCGAAGGTGACGGCGGCGTCGAGCCTGCCCTCGATCAGCTGCTCGTCGATATCCGTCGGGATGCGTTCTTCGAGGATCAGCCTGATATCGGGCCGTGACTGGTTGTAGCGGCGCACCAGCGAGGGCACGACGCCATGGGCGGCATGCATCATGAAGGCGAGCCGCAGCTCGCCCTTCATGCCGCTCGCCACAAGCCGCACGTCGCGGCAGGCGGCGTCGAAACCGGCGATGACGCGGCGGCAGTCCTCCAGAAAATGCTTGCCGGCCGGGGTCAGCGCGACATTGCGGGAATTGCGCTCGAACAGCTTGACGCCGAGCGTCTTCTCGATCGCGGCGATCTGCCGGCTGAAGGGCGGCTGGCTCATGTTCATGCGCGCCGCCGCCCGTCCGAAATGCAGGGTCTCGGCCAGCGCCAGAAAATACTGCATGTGCCGCGTGTCCATTCAATACCCTCGAAGCACCGATCAAAGCCTCAGATCGCATTGGATTATATCGATCGACTGGCTTAGGCAAATTAAGACCGATACTTTCGAGCCCAGACCTCCGAGCCAAACACATGCTGACCAATCTTCTCATCGTGCTGCCGATCTTCGCCCTCATCCTTGCCGGCTGGATTGCCCGCAAGACCGGCGCGCTCGGGCCGAATGCGACGCGCGAGGTCAACCGGCTGGTCGTCTATCTGGCGCTGCCGGCGCTGCTCTTCGACATCATGGCCAATGCGAAAGTGGAGGATATCTGGCAGCCGCGCTTTACGCTTGCCTTCGCGCTCGGCTGCGCCGTCATCTTCGTCTTCACGCTCATCTGGCGGATGGCGAAGGGCCGGCATCTGGCGGATGCGGCGATCGACGGGCTGAATGCCAGCTATGCCAATACCGGCTTCGTCGGCTTTCCGCTGGTTCTGGCGCTGATCGGCGAGAGCGGCATGGGTGCGACGCTGATCGCGACGATCCTCACCGTCTGCGTGCTCTTTGCCATCGCCATCATCCTGATCGAAGGCGGGCTGCAATCGGAAACGCGCCGCCGCGACATTGTCACCAAGACGGCGATTTCTCTCGCCAAGAACCCGCTGCTGGTGGCGCCGGTACTCGGTGCGGTCGTGCTCGTGTCCGGCTGGCACCTGCCGGCGCCGGTGCATACTTTCCTGAAACTGCTGGGCGGCGCCGCTTCCCTTGCGCGCTCATCGCCCTCGGCCTGTTTCTCGCCGGCACGCAGTCGGACAAGGCGGGGGAGCGGCTGTCGACGGCGGGCATTCTGGTGGGGTTGAAACTGATCGCCCACCCGGCCGCGACCTGGGTGATTGCCGGGCCTATCCTGGGATTGCCGCCGGTCGCCACCCATACGGCGGTGCTGCTGGCCGCCCTCCCCACCGGCACCGGCCCCTTTATGCTGGCTGAGTTCTATAACCGGGAAGCCAGCCTCACCGGCCGCGTCGTGCTGGTCTCGACCGTGCTCTCCATCGCGACGATCTCGATCTATCTGGCACTGAACGGCTGATCAAACCGACGATCATGCCGCTGCGAGACTAGCCGGCCTTGATCAATGGCGGCTGCCATGAGCCGTTCAATATGGCGTCCTTGCCCCAATAGGCGCGGATATAGAGCGAGAAGCGACCGTCCGGAGCGGGAAGCCAGTTGCCTTCCCTGTCGCCGCCGGGAGATTTCACACCAGCATAAAGCGTCAACGATCCGTCGGAATTGCGCTTCAGGTTCTTGTTCTTGGTTCCGAGCGAATAGCGTTTCAGGTCATTGGCGTGGAAGAGATGCTTGTCGTTGTAAAGCGTCAGCGACCAGAAGCCGTTGACCGGCGGTTCCTCACCCGCCGCGAAGGTGATCTCGTAGCTGCCGCTTCCCGTCAGTTGCTTCCCGTTCCCGTCGAAATCCGTATAGAAATACTGGGTCTCATTCGGCCGATTGTCGAACATGTTCGACTTCGATGTGCCCGTGCGGTTGAAATAGTCGAGGCCGAACTGGGCGTTGTTGGTCGAGCGGTTCCAGCCATTGCCGGCCTGCCGGCCGTTGTGCCGCCATTCGAAGAACGGCGCGATGACGGTCTTCTCCGTTTCCACGGCCGTCTCCACCAGCAATGCCTTCAATTCGGGATCATTCTGCGCCGCATCGAGCAGCAGCCGGAACTGGCCATACATCGCCTCCTCTCCCGGCAGGGGATCGGCGGCGGCTACGGCATCGGCGAACTGGTCGAAGAATTTTTCCGGCACGACCCATTTGGTCTCTCCACCACCACCATCAGGGTCGGAGGACTGCGGAACAGGGATATCCTTCACCTTCGCCCATTCGATCGCCTTCATCTCACCGGTGAAATCCTTGAGAGGATAAAACACGACCTGATTGATGACGGACTGGATCGCCTTCCTGTCCTCAGCCGTGTCGTCCTGGAAGATGCGGGGGATGGCATTGGCAAGCGATGTCGGGCAGCGGATGATTTCGGTTATGCCGTTCGGCTTCAGGCCGTTCCATCGCGGGCCGACGAGCAGATAGTGACCGGGCCTCGTGCCATAGGGTTTGCCGATATGACCGAACTGGTCCGTGCGCGCGTCATAGAGCGCGTAGACCCAGAAGCGATCACCAAAATCCGGCACCTGCGCCACTACCGGCTCTTCGTCCAATGAGAAGAAGCCGAGACCATACACGACGTCCTGATTGGGGCAGGTGACGAAGGTTTCGGATGGTTCGATATAATCGTGCAGCATGCCGACATGGCCGCGCGGCGCAGCCGGCAGGATGCCCCCGAGCAGGCCCGGATAAGGAGCCTGGGTTATTTTCGCCTTGCGGTTCAGCATGTTGACGATCGGCCAGCCCCAGACATAGGCCATCTGCGCGATCGTCCGGGCATAGCCGGGATGCATCATGATGCCGGTGGCCGGCATGGTGATCTCGCCTTGGGCGGGGGCCGTTTGCGCGATTGTCTCACCGGATGCGGCGACCAGCGGAATGGTCGAGATCGCCAGCGGCAGCACCGGCCGAGCGGCGAACGCCGCGAATGCCGTGGCTCCTAGACTGCCTTTCATGGCATCGCGGCGGGAAATTTCTCTCTGGTTATGGGACGTCATGTTGATAATCCTCTCCCCGTTTTTGTGATTGTCGTCACCGTCACTTCAGCTTGACGAGATCATCCGGCTTCCAGGTCTGGTCGAAGAATTCCGTGCCGGTGCCGTAGAGGCGCAGGGCGGCCAGGAAGTTGCGGCCCTCGACGGTCTGGATCCAGTTGCTTTCCGGCGCATCGGCCGGCTTGCTCGGGCCGAAGAACAGGTCGACCGAGCCGTCGCCATTGGTCTTCACCTTGTTGAAGCCGTTGATCGACGGCATGAGCTGTTTTGCCGAGGTCATCGTGCCATCGGTGATGTTGTAGGCCGTCACCGCCCAGAAGAGCGCGGCCGGCGGATGGGGCGGCAGGTGCAGGCGGTAGGAATTCGAGCCGTCGAGGAAATCGCCATCGGCATCGCGGATGGCGAATGGGTATTTGGAACCCGCATCGAGCGTACGCATGACCATGGCAGGTGCCGAGGAATAGGCGATCTGGAAATAGGAGGCTCGCTGGATCACATCGAGATAGCTGTCCTGCATCCAGTCGGCGGTCGCACCTGCCCAGGTGTTCACAAATTGCCGATCCTTGAAATAGAGGTCCCGTTTGTCCGGGCGCCCGAGCTGGCGGCCGGCGAGGATCATCTTCGGCGCGGTCTCGACGGCCCGCTGAAGTGCCGCGTTCTGCTTGTCCGTCGGCTCAAAGGGCTGGCCCCTGACGATGCCGATCGAGGCCAGCACGCCGCGCGTGACGGGGTCGATCGAGGCGACCGGCTCATAATCGACAAAGGCCTTGAGCTTGGTCCAGTAGGTAGCACCCGTCGGATACATCATGTTGATGTGCTTGCCGCTGGCGTTCGGAAACTCCATCGGCTTCACGTCCTTTTCCGATGCCCAGAGCGGATAGACGCGGGTGCGCTCCGCGTTCGCCACGGCGGGCGCCGGGTCGGGCCCGTTCTCGCCCTTGCCCATGATCGTGCGGAAAAAGAGGAAGACATTGTAGGTCGGCGAGCGGAAGGCGAAATAGCCCTTGGGGATCTCGCCGTCATAATCGGGCGGCAGCAGCAGATAGAGCCCGCCGCGTGCCCGGTCGGGACCGATCGCGCCGACATCGGTGATGGTGCGCTGGTAGAAGTCGGTGAACATGCCGATGACATTGGGCGGTGCCGCGACAACCAGCGGCCCGTCGGCCTTCAGATCGAGATAGCTCATCGAATAGATGACATCGGCATTGGGCGTCGGCACCCAGGTGCGGCTGTCCATCCGCTCCTTCCAGATGGGCAGCACGTTATAGCCGGCGCCGAAGGTAGCCTCTGAGCCATCCTTCATGCCAATCGTGTTGAGGATTGGGATCGTCAGCATGTAAGCCTGGATGGCATTCTGGTAGTAGAAGGCGTCGCGCAGGGCTTCGGCCTCCGATTGCGGCAGCCAGTTGCCCTTGTTGATCTGTTCCATCAAGGGCGGGATTTCGGCTTCATTATTTTGGGCGATGGCGGGCGGCGCGGTTGCCGCCAGAAATGCTGCAAGGGTTAGGACGGCTGGGCGCAAAGGCGATGTCGACATGATCTGCTCCTGTCTGACGCGAGGTGCGGAAGGTCCGGACAGGACAGATCGAACGGGAGGCGAATGGAAGTACGCAACGGTAAATCGTGGTGTAAACGGCAGATGGACGAACGACGGGGTGGCGCGGTCAATGCGTATGAAACGCCTTATTCACGCGTCTCCGGGATCTCGCGCAGATGCGGGAAACGCCCGGCGGCGACATAATCTTCCTCCTCCGGTGTCGAGACCCGGCCAAGCACGGCATTGCGGTGCGGGTGGCGGCCGAAGGCGGCGATCACCTTGTGCACCTCGACCGGCTGCTGGGCGGCAAATGCGTAGGCATCCTTGAGGAAGGCCGGCGCTGCAGCCTCGATATCGCGCGCCAGCCGGATCGCATGCTCGACCCGGGCAAGATGATCCGGCCCTTCGCAATGGGCGAGCGGGATGATGTAGATCGTCTTCTCCCAGGGGTTTTCGAGCGCATCGTAATGACCGTTGGAAAAGCCTTCCGTGGAGAACGCCAGCGCTTTGCCGTCCTGGGCGAAGGCACGCGGCGTATCGCGCCAGAGCGAGCGTGGAAACTGGTCGAGCGCGATGATGAGGGCGAGACGGCCTTGAGGGTCCCGCGACCAGTGATCGAGCTCGCCGCGGGCGGCTTTCTCGGTCTCGTCGGAAAAGCGGGCAATGATCGCCTCGTCGGCGCCGCCGCGCATGCGCCAGATCCAGTAATCGCGATGCGCCGCCGCATCGAAATCCGGGTTCCGCCTTTCGGGAAACCAGAAGTCGAGCACCTCTTGCCATTCCGGCTTTTCGGCAGGGTTGGTCATGGTCGGGTCCACCTGAGACGGATGGTCCGCCCGGAGGACCTTACTGTCAATGGGTGAAAGCCGGGGTAGCGCGTGCCCGATCTTCCATTATCGTTTTCAGTTGGACATCTACGCCCGCATCTGCCAGAAGCGCCGCAAGGACGCGACTGCCGTTATCTTTAGAACGGGGTCGGGCGACCGATTGACGTCACGTTGCTGCCGCGAGATCACGCAGGCCGTCCTTATTTCCTGCCTTCGACCACCTTGATCAGATCCTCGCGCACGGCGACGATATGGCTCGCCAGCAGCTCCGCCGCCTTGTCGAAACGGCGGGCACGGATCAGGCCGATCAACTCCGCATGCTCGAACATCGCCTTTTCCATCGCCGCCTCGTTGGAGAGTTGCAGGCGGGTATAGCGATCGCTGGTCTGCAACAGCGAGGCGACGATCTGGCGCGACCTCGGCATGTCGGCGCGATGGTACATCGCCATATGCAGATCGGCATTCAGGCGGCCGTAGTCATCCCGTTCTCCGGCCGCGATCGCCTTGATGTATACCGCCTGTCGCTCGTCGAGTTGCGCCAGGTCGGCATCGTCGAGGATCGGAGCCGAGGCCAAGAGCAGACGCGGTTCCAGCATGATGCGCAGATCGAAGACGTCGTCGATTTCGGCGCGCGACAGCTCCGACACGATCGCGCCCTTCTGCGGCGAGATTTTTACCAGTCCCTCGGCTTCCAGCTGAAAGAGGACTTCGCGGACGGGAATGCGGCTGACGCCATAGGCTTCCGCCAGGGCATCCTGCCGGAGCTGGGTACCGGCAGCATACTGACCGGACAGGATCGCCTGGCGGATTTCGGTGATGAGCGCGCCCGAAAGCGTCTTGTGTTTCAATTTTACGGCCATGCCACCCCGCTACACGAAAACCACGGAAAAGCCAGTTGACTCTCAAAATGTATAAAATCTACATTATACCCAATAAAAGGGAACAGCAATCATGCCGAGTGCCGCATCGAAACCGGGGCCGCCGCAAGGTGCCCTCTCCTCCTCTCCCGCCTCAAGGGGACCGGCGGGCACGCCCGTCGGCCCCGTGCGCTGGCTGATCGCGCTGTCGGAAGGCGTGCTGTGCGTCGAGAAACTGGTGGTCGCGGTCTTCATGGCGCTGGTGCTGGGACTGATCCTGCTCAACGTTGTCACGCGTTACGCGGGCACGCCGCTCTATTGGGTGGACGAGGCGGCGGTCTATGCGATGGTGTGGCTGACCTTTGTGGGCGGTTCGGCGCTGACGCGGCTGCGGCTCGATTTCGCCGTGACATTGCTGAGCGAAAAGCTGTCGCCGGCGAATGCCGAGCGGCTGCAGGCGCTGGCGACCTTCATCGCCTTCCTGTTTTCCGTCTCGCTGCTCGTCATGTGCTGGAACTGGATGGACCCGTTGGGCATTGCCGCGGCCGGTTTCGATGCCCGCGACTATGCCGGCGAGAGCTTCAACTTCCTCTATACCGAGCGCACCCAGACGCTGAACTGGCCGACATGGATGGTGAGCCTCATCGTGCCGATCTTCGCGCTGACCATGTCGCTGCACACCGCCGCCAATCTCGTGGAGGAGCTGGGATTTGCTGACAAGAAGGTCCGTCGCGACTTCAATTCCGCCGAAGGAGTGAACTGAGATGGTGACGACCGCAGCCTTTCTGATCGTCATGCTGGTCGGGGTGCCGATCGGACTTTGCCTGTGTATCGCCGCCGCAATCTACATCTGGTCGACCGGCAATGTGCTTCTCTTCCAGAGCTTCCCGGTGCAGCTGTTCGGCGGAGTGGACAATTACGGACTGATCTCCATCCCGCTCTTCGTGCTGATCGGCGAGGTCATGAATGGCGGCGGCATCACGCGGCGCATCATCGACATGACCATGGCCATGGTCGGCGCGATGAAGGGCGGGCTTGCCTATGTGAACCTGATCGCCAACATGTTCGTTTCCTCCATTCTCGGCTCTGCCACCGCGCAGGTGGCGATCATGGCGCAGATGATGGTGCCCGAGATGGAGAAGAAGGGCTATGACAAGACATTTGCCGCAGGCCTGACGGCTTACGCCGGCATGCTGGGGCCGATCATTCCGCCCTCGATCATGTTCGTCGTCTATTCGGTTCTGGCGCAGGTACCGGTGGGCGACATGCTGGCGGCGGGCATGGTGCCGGGCGTGCTTCTGACCATCATCTTCTGCCTCGTCATCGCCGGCATGGGCTGGTTCGTCTACGATTATCCGCGCGGCGAGCGGCGCACGCTTACCGAACGGGGCAAAATCATTCTCGGCGCGCTGCCGACGCTGTCGATCCCGATCATCATCGTCGGCTCGATCCTTGCCGGCATCGCCAACCCGACGGAAGCGGCCGCCGTCGGCGTCGTCGCCGCCGTTCTGGTCGGACGGTTCTGGATCGGCGAGCTTTCCTTCTCGCAACTGCCGAAGATGTTCTTGCGCGCCGGCATCTATTCTGCGGTCGTGCTGCTGCTGGTGGCGGCGGCTGCGGTGTTTTCCTGGGTTCTGGTCTACGGCATGGTGCCGCAGAAGGTGGCGGAATGGGTGCAGACGATCGCATCCGACCCGATCACCTTCATGCTGCTGGTCAACGTGATCCTGCTGATCATCGGCACGGTGATCGACGGCGCGCCGGGACTGATCATGACGGTGCCGATCCTCCTGCCGATCGCGACCGAGGTCTACGGCATCGATCCGGTTCATTTCGGCGTGGTCGTCGTCATCAATCTCGTGCTCGGCTTCCTGTCGCCGCCAGTCGGCCTCTGCTTCTTCGTCGCCTCGGCGGTGACGGGGGCAAAGCCCGGCAAGATGTTCATCGTCACCCTGCCCTTCTTCTTTGCCGCATGCGGATTGCTGGTGCTGCTTTCGATCTTCCCGGCAATCTCCACCTTCTTCGTCAAGTAACTGCCATCACAACGATAAACTCCAGAGGAACAGACAATGACCATTTCCCGCAGATCATTCCTTCGCACCACGACGCTTGCCGCAGCGGGTGCCGCTGCCGCGACGACGCTTTCCATGCCGACCGTGCTGCGCGCGCAGGAGGCAAAGACCTTCCGCCTCGGCATCACCACCCCGCCCGGCCACCCATGGAACAATGCGGCGCTGAAGGTGGGCGAGATGCTGAAGGCCGAAACCAAGGGCCGTCTCGATCTCGCCGTCTTCCCGGCCAACCAGCTCGGCACGGAAGCCGTGATGCTGCAGCAGATGCAGGCCGGTTCGCTCGATTTCGGCTGGATCATGACCGCCGAGCTCGGTTCGCGCATTCCCTCGATCGCGGCGATCAACGCGCCCTACCTGGTCGATTCCACCGCCAAGGTGGCCAAGCTCGTGCGCGATCCGCTGGCGATGAAGATGCTCGACGTGCTGCCGAAGGAAACCGGCACGCTGGGGCTCGCCTGGGGCATTACCACGATGCGCGTCGTCTTCACCGCCAAGGAGATTGCAGGCCTCGACGATCTCAACGGCATGAAGCTGCGCATCAACACGACGCCGGCCTATCGCGACTTTTACCAGCTGCTGGGCGCGGCGCCGACGCCGATCCCGACGCCGCAGGTGTTCGACGCGATGTCGAACGGCCAGGTGGACGGACTGGAAGCCGATCTCGACCTCTCGTGGAACCAGCGTTTCGACAAGGTGTCGAAGACAATGCTGAAGATGAACGCGATCTTCATGCCCTGCGTGGCGCTCGCTTCCGGCCGCGTGTGGAAGGACGTCTCTTCCGCCGACCGCGAGCTGATCACCAAGCTCACCAAGGAAGCGCTCGACGCGCAGATCGACGCCACCGTTGCGAACGAGGCCAAGCTGCTCGACGAGTTCGGCAAGGTGATCTCGGTCAAGGAAGTCCAGGTTGCCGACGCCGGCAAGGTGATTTCCGAATACGACAAGATCTGGCTGCCCAAGGCCCCGGTCCTCGCCGACCTGCGCAAGCTGGGTGCAACGCTGTAAAGGTGTATCTTGGGGCCCTTTCAAAGGGCGATGCAGCGGTGCGTCCCTACACTGGGGACGCGCCGTTTCTTTTATTCTGGCGGTCAAGACTCGCAAGGAGGCAATACTACCTTGCAAACCGCCTAGCCGCCGCGACGCAGGCGATGACGCCGAGGGTGACGGCGAACATGGCGGGTGTCACGGTTTCGCCGAGCAGGACGGCTGCGAGCGCCAGGCCGAAGAAGGGCTGCAGCAGCTGCAGCTGACCGACGGAGGCGGTGCCGCCCTGGGAGAGGCCGCGATACCAGAAGATGAAGCCGATCAGCATGGAGAAGAGCGAGACATAGGCGAGGCCCGCATAGGCCGGGGCGCTGACGCCTTCAAAGCTTGCCGGCATGAAGGCGAAGGTCGCCACCAGCATGACCGGGAGCGCGATGACCAGAGCCCAGCAGATGACCTGCCAGCCGCCGAGGCGTTTCGACAGGGCCGCACCCTCCGCATAGCCATAGCCGCAGGCGACGATGGCGCCGAGCATCAGCCAGCCGCCGAGGGACAGGCCGAGCACGGTTGCTTCCGTGCCGTCCGAGCCGCCGCCGCGCACCAGCGCGTAGCCGGTAACGAGGGCTGCGCCGATGACGGCGAAGAGCCAGAAGGCGGGCTTCGGTCGCTCGCCGCCGCGCAGCACGCCGAAGATTGCGGTCGAGAGCGGCAGGAGGCCGATATAGACGATCGACTGGGCGGACGTGATGTGCTGCAGGGCGATGGCGGTCAGCAGCGGAAAGCCGACGACGACGCCGAGCGCGATGACGGCAAGGGCCGCGATATCCCGCCCCGAGGGGCGCTTTTCGCGGAAGAGCATCAGAAGGCAGAGCGCCAGCAGGCCGGCGATCGTGCCGCGCGCGACCGTCAGGAACAGTGGATCGAAGCCGATCACCGCCATGCGCGTCGCCGGCAGCGAGCCGGAAAAGATCAGGACGCCGATAAAGCCGTTAATCCAGCCTGACAGTCCGCGGTCCATGGTATGCTCCAGTGTTTTGGTCGGCGAGGTGGGCCGGTGGTGCGTCTGGCTGATCTCCCCCTTGTGGGGGAGATGCCCGGCAGGGCAGAGGGGGTGTTTCCACACACTCCTCATCAGTTGAGTTTGCAGCGCCACCCCCTCTGTCACTTTCGTGACATCTCCCCCACAAGGGGGAGATTATCGGGAGACCGACGCACGCCCCTTATCCTCCCTCCCCCATGGCCTCGCCAGAAACAGTCTGGTACAATTTCCTCAAACTGTTAT
Source organism: Terrirhizobium terrae (assembly GCF_030323265.1). Taxonomy (GTDB): domain Bacteria; phylum Pseudomonadota; class Alphaproteobacteria; order Rhizobiales; family Rhizobiaceae; genus Neorhizobium. The sequence continues at coordinate 2,756,249 of NZ_CP104992.1, read as the reverse complement.
GGCTCATACGCCAATACGGATGGAGCAACTGATGGATCTCGGCTCTAACGCCACCAAGGCGGAGATGGTGATGGGCACCATTCGGCAGCGGATTGCCGGGCGGGCGTTGACGCCCGGAGCAAAACTGCCTTCGGTGCGGTCGCTGGCCTCCACGCTTGCCGTTTCCACCTCCACGGTGGTCGATGCCTATGAGCGGCTGGTGGCGGAGGGCGCGATCGTGTCGCGGCCGGGCTCGGGCTTTTATGTGGCCAATCAGGCGGCGCCATTTTCTCCAGCAGAAGCCGGGCCGAAGCTCGATCGAGCGGTCGATCCGTTCTGGATCTCGCGGCAATCGCTGGAAAGCGGCGGAGACAGTTTCAAGCCCGGCTGTGGCTGGCTGCCGCCCTCGTGGCTGCCCGAGGAGGCGATGCGCAAGGCGCTGCGGATGCTGTCCCGCGCGGACGCTTCCGCGCTTGCCGATTACGGAACGCCACTCGGACTTGCCGCGCTGCGCCGCCTGATCTCGCGGCGGATGGCGGAGCGCGGCATGGAGGCGTCACCCGAGCAGATCATGCTGACGGAATCCGGCACCCAGGCGATCGATCTTCTCTGCCGCTTTCTGATCGAGCCCGGCGATATTGTTCTGGTCGACGATCCCTGCTATTTCAATTTCCACGCCCTTTTGCGGGCGCATCGGGCAAAGATCGTCGGCGTGCCCTATACGTCAAACGGGCCGGATCTTGCGGCCTTCGCGGCGACGGTTTCCGAACACCGTCCGCGGCTCTACATCACCAATTCGGCGATCCACAATCCGACCGGCGCCGTGCTGTCGCCCGTCACCGCCCATCGGGTGCTGAAGATCGCGGAAGAATTCGACCTGACGATCGTCGAGGACGACATCTTTGCCGATTTCGAAAGCCCGGCGGCAAGTGGTGCCGCCCCTCGCCTTGCGGCCTTCGACGGGCTGGAGCGGGTCATCCATATCGGCAGCTTTTCGAAGACGCTGTCGGCCGCCGCGCGCTGCGGCTTCATCGCCGCGCGGCCGGACTGGATCGAGGGACTGACGGACCTGAAGATCGCCACGAGCTTTGCCGGCGGGCATCTGACGGAGGAACTGGTGCATGCCGTACTCTCCGACGGCGGCTATCGCAAGCATATGGAAGGCCTGCGGGCGCGGCTTGCCAAAGCCATGGCGGAAGTGACTGGGAAGCTCGCAACGCTCGGGATCGAGCCGGTGCTGAAACCGCAATCCGGCATGTTTCTATGGTGCCGGCTGCCCGACGGAAAGGATGCGGCCGAACTGGCGCGGGCCTGCCTCAAACGCAATATCGTGCTGGCGCCCGGCAATGCATTCAGCCTGTCGCAGACGGCGCATTGCCATATGCGCTTCAACGTTTCGCAGACGCTGGACCCGCGGATATTCGAGGCATTGAAGGAGGCGCTTCGCTAAAGCTCGGTCAGAGCGTACATGTAGGCGAGTGCGACAATGGCCGACGCGAGAAAGCTGCCGATCACGACCGGGCCCATCTGCCGGGCCGACAGCTTCAGCCCGAAGCGACCGCCGATGAGGCCGACAAACAACAGAAAAACGAGGCACTGCAGGATGACCGAATGGATATCGAGCAGCGCTGAAACCACCACCTGCAGCACCGCTGCGGAAAGCGCTATGACGCCGCCCTTCCAGGCGGCGACGTGGGCCAGGCGCGCGCCGAGCGACCCACCGGCAACCAGCGCAAGGGCGAGAAGGATGTACAGGACGAGAAGAGTGATAGCCGTATCCTCCTTTTCACCACCATAAAAAATGGCCGCCGGTCAAAGTGTTTGAGGGCAGCGACGAATGCGCCGCCCTCGGGCCGGTCATCAGATTTCGATTTTGAAGGTAATCCCGAAATTGCTGTAGTCCTCGAACGGAACCACTTCATCCTTCGAGAAGGTCTTGGGCAGCGGCGCCTGGGTCGGCGGACGGACATTCGGCTTCCAGTAGACGCCGAGCCTGGCGTTCCTGCCGACCTTCATGCCGGCATTGACTTCCAGGTTGCTGTTGGCGCCGCTCTGCGACCGCTTGGCCCCGACATCGTAACGGCCGTCATTATAGGCCGCTTCGAATATCTGTGTCGTCGCGCCGCCGGCGCGTTCCATGCGGCCACCGGCCGAGAAGGCATCGTAACGCCCCTTCACGCCATAGACCTCTTTCTTCAGATTGCCCTTCCAGTCGAGTTCGACGCTGGTGTCCGTATCGATGGACCACTTGTCGTCGGCAATGGTGAAGCCGAATTCGAAGATCATTTCCTTGTTGGAAGCATAGGCCGCGACACGCGGGTTGGTGCCGTTGAGCTTCACGCCGAGCGGGCCGGTCTTGCTCTTGGCATCCAGGATGATGATCTTCTCGGCCTTTGGCACGAAATTGAACAGGATCTTCTGCTGGTCCGCGGTCGGGACGATCGGCGTGCCGAAGCGGTCGAAACCACCCACGGAAACGAAGTTCTTGCCGGCGAAATTGCTGTGTACGGCAAAGATCGAACTGCCGTCCGGTGTCAGGCCGGCAATGCTCTGGTGCTGGGTGTTGCGCAACGTATAGCGGCCGCAGCAATCCATGGCGTCGTCGATCGAACGGAGTTCGGGCGTCGTCATGAAGATGATGCCGGGAGGGTCGGACGCTGCGGGTCCAGGATGGGGGAAGAGCCGATCTTGACCGGCCAGAAGTCAGATTGGGGCTTGGAGGGTTCTCGTCTCGCCGCTTCACCCAGCGAGCGCGTCTGTGGGGCTAATCCCATGATCTACCTGCCTTATCTCTATGAAATGAAATTCTCGACTAAACTTTCTGAAGGGCCGCGGCGAAAAATATGCCGGGCGAAACGAATGGGTGGCGGAAGGTTTCCGACGGGGCGTAAACTAAGCGGCAAGCCCGGTTTGTCCACCCCAAAAACGCAACCATGTCGCGATCGGGATAGGTGCCAGGAGCCTCACGGATAGGCGGGAGCGCGCGCGATCACCCTTTCAGCCGCACACCGAAGCCGAGGATGAAGCTGACCAGAGCGCCGACGGCAGCCGTGCCATAGAGCCAGGTCGCGGTGTCGCCGGCCGTGCCGGCGCCGAGGCTGGCCGAGAGCCCGGTTGCGGTGGCGATGGTGCCGGAAAGGGCCGCACCGACCGCATAGCCTGCCGTCGACATGGTGGGGAGCAGCGCGCTGGCGCGGTCGCGTTCGCCCGCATCCGCCGCCTCCATGGCGGCCTTGTTGACGTTTGCCCAGGCGAGCCCGAAGCCGGTGCCGATCAGCATCTGGCCGGCGATCACCAGCGGCAGCCATTGCAGGCCGATCGCGGCCGCGATCGCCAGAAAGCCCGAGACCTGGAACAGCGGCCCCGCCCGCATGACCACATGGCGACGGGCGAGCGAACCGATGCGGCTTGCGACCATGGCGACGGCACTCCAGGTGACCGCCATGGTGACGACGACATAGCCGACCGCCGCCGGCCCGAGACCGAAGACCTCGCGCACCAGAAGCGCCAGATAGGTGCTGCCGGCGGAATGGCTGGCCGACATCAGGAACAGGATAAGGAAGCCGCGGCCGAGCACCGAGCCGCGCCGAAACGTGCCGGCGGGAAACAGGGACACGCCGATGCGGCCATCGAGACGGATGCCGATGATGAAGATTGCCAGCCCGGCGACGAGGGTTGCGGCCTGCCAGCCTGCATCGCTGCTTGCCGACGAGAGCGCCAGGACGAAGGCTGCGGCGACGCAGAGCGTGATGGTCAGTGGCGGGAAGGCGGCGGCTCCGTCGCCGCCGACCTTCGGCCGCGCAAGCGCAGTGAAAAGCGCAAGCGCCGCAATCAGCGGGACAACCGCGAGGAACGAGGCACGCCAGGAAATGCTCTCGGCAATCAGCCCGCCGACCAGCGGCCCGAGCAGAGCGGTGACGGCCCAGACGGTCGCTTCCACGGCAAAGACACGGGCGATCAGAGCCGAGGGAAATTGGCCGGGATGAGGCTGTAGCAGATCGCCACGATCAGTCCGTCGGCAACACCCTGCATCAGCCGGCCGGCGATGATGAAGCCGAAGGCAGGTGCGAGAAGCGCGACCAGCCCGCCGGCGGCAAACAGCAGCGAGGCAAGGCCGAGGCTCAAGCGCACGCCGAACCGGTCACGTAGCGAGGCGGCCGTGGTGCCGCCGGCAATCGAGCCGATGAAATAGAGACTGTAGACCCAGCTGAACCAGTCGCGCCCGCCGAGCTCCGCCGCAGCCAGCGGCATGGCGGCGACGATGGCAAACTGGTTGAAGGCATGCAGGCCGATGCCGCTGGAGATCAGCCCCAGCATGAGGCCCTGACGCCCGGTCCAGAGGGCCTGTCTGTCGCCCGCCGCCTGCTGATCCATGTGCCCTCCCCGCTGCGCAGTAATCCACCCATCCATTGCAGCCGGGCGGCGAAAGGTCCAATCGAAATTGCAGTCGATCTCCTAACGGCAAAACGACGCAAGACTCAAGTTTCGCGGCTGCACCGGGGTCGCCGCAAAAACAAGCGGAATGATAGGAATTTCGGCCATCCATGATCGATTTTTATGCATGTGATATTTTTACTACAGCCTTTTTAGCAATCGCTCCTACATGACCCTTCATCACGCACTACGGAGGTTCACCCATGAAGGGTCTTTTCATTCTCGCCACCACTGTCGCCATGACGGCGTCGACCGCAGTATTCGCAGCGGATGCGGTCGAGCAGATCCCGACGGCGCCGGTCGCCGTGGAAACCACGCCGCCCTTCACCTGGGATGGCGCCTATATCGGTGCCCATACAGGCTATGGCTGGGGCAATGGCGATCTGGAAGGTTTCAGCGACGACAATTTTGACGGCTGGAGGCTCGGCGCCTTCGTCGGCTATAACTGGCAGTTCTCCAGCGGCTTCGTCGCCGGTATCGAAGGCGACGCCAACTACGACTGGGGCGATGCCAATTATGGCGGCGGCGTTTCCGTCGAAAACGGCTTCTCCGGTTCGGTTCGTGGCCGTGTCGGTTACGCCTTCGACCGCACCCTGATCTTCGCAGCCGGTGGTTACACCGCCACCAATGTCGACCTCAACGCGCCGGGCGCCGATGACGACGACACGCTGCATGGCTGGACGATCGGCGCCGGCGTCGACCACGCCTTCACCGACAACGTCTTCGGCCGCCTCGAATATCGCTACAACGACTATGGCGACGGCAACCTCAGCGGTGCCGATTTCGACCTCGACCAGCACGTCATCCAGGTTGGCGTGGGTGTGAAGTTCTAAGGAACAGCGCCTGTTTCAGGCACGAGGAAAGCCGTCCGCGAGATTTTTCGCGGGCGGCTTTTTCCATGGCTGCTTCTCGCCTGCTCTACCCCGATCCGACACTCCTTTTGCGTGCCGATCAGCGTATTGACCTCGCGTTTTCGTTGAGCAAGATTTGCACCGGGATGAATAGGGGCCGATCATGCATGCCGCAACGATGGAATGTGGGTGGACGGGTGACGCGACGTCGGGCAGGTGTCGAAGATCTCCAATGACGCGGCGGGTTTTGGCCTGCGCCTCCGCGCTCCTTCTCTCAGCCTGCGTCAGCATCGATTATGACAGCCTGAAGCCGGGCGGCTTTACCGGCAGCCTGATCGTCATGTGGGTCGGGCCCGGAACCACGGGGAGCGGCGACGGGCAATTCGTCTTCGTGCCGGATCCCGCCGCTCCTTTGACCTTCACCCGGCCTGGCAACGGCGCCGGCAAGGTGATCCGGCCCGGCGTGATGTATACCGATGGCGGCTCGATCCCGCGGGTCGCGCAGGTGTTCAAGGGGTTCAACCCGTGGGGCTATGCGCCTGCCTATATGATCCACGACTGGCTGTTCACCGCCCGCCACTGCATCGTCGATGGCCAGAGTAATGCCGAATATGACCGGCTCAAGGATGTGACATTCGAGGATTCGGCGGTCATTCTGGGCGAGGCCATCCGGGGGCTGGTCGCGGCAAACCAGGTCGACAAGGACGATGTTGCGGGCGGCACGATCACCTGGGCGGTCGGCAGCGGCATCGCGAAAAACCTCTGGGACAGCCAAGGCGCTTGCGCGGCCGAGAAGGTCAGCGACCAGCATCTCGCCCAGATCGAGCTTGCCGTTCCCGGCAGCACTACGCTTTCGGTCACGCAACAGGGCGTGCGGACGATGCGGGCGATCCGTCGGGCGGCACCGGGTATCGCGCCTGCACAGGTGGTTTCGACCGTGCGGTTCTGAGCCGATGCCATTGGGGAACATCGAAAGCCGCCCCGAGGTCTTCGCGGGCGGCTTTATTGATAGCTCAACCTCAACCGCGCCGGGCGGCCTCGATCGTGGCGACGTCGATCTTCTTCATCGTCATCATCGCGTCGAAGGCGCGCTTGGCTTCCGGGCCGCCGATCACCAGCGCTTCCATGAGAATGCGCGGGGTGATCTGCCAGGAGACGCCCCATTTGTCCTTGCACCAGCCGCATTCGCTTTCCTGCCCGCCATTGCCGACGATGGCGTTCCAGTAGCGGTCGGTCTCCTCCTGGGTTTCGGTGGAAATCTGGAAGGAGAAGGCTTCGTTGTGCTTGAAGTGCGGGCCGCCATTCAGCCCGACGCAGGCGACGCCCGCGACGGTGAATTCCACCACCAGAACGTCGCCCTCGACACCGTCCGGATAATCGCCCGGCGCGCGGATGACGGCGCCAACGGCGCTGTCTGGAAACGTCTCAGCATAAAACCGCGCCGCCGCCTCGGCGTCCTTGTCGTACCAGACGCAGATCGTGTTTTTCGCGATTGCCATTGCCTGCTCCTTCTACCGTTGCGAGATCGCTCGTTGCGAACCTATGGCTGGAAGACGCACGGGCGAGAGGCGATCCGACATGGAGAGGAGATTTTTCTTCTCACCCCTCCTCCACCAACTCACCCAGATGCTGGCGGACCCACTTTACCTCTTCCGAGGCCGTGCGTCTAAAATGGCGTTTGAAGTCGCGGCTGAACTGGGCGGGGCTGACATAGCCGACGGAGAGCGCCACCTCGGCGATGGTGCGGTCGCCGCGGGCCATCATCAGGCGTGCCTCGTGCAGGCGCATGGCTTTCACATATTGCATCGGGCTGCTGCCGGTGAGCGCCTTGAAATGGGTGTGGAAGGACGGGACGCTCATGCCCGCCTCGCTTGCCAGTGCCGGCACCGAGACGTCGGAACAATAGGTTTCCCGCAGGCGCGCAAGGCTCTGGATGATGCGGCCCGACGTGCCCTTCTTCTGCAGGGCCGAGATCATCGCCGCGCCTTGCGGTCCGACGAGGACCCGGTAGTGCAGTTCGCGCAGGATGGCGGTGCCGATCACGGCCGTTTCGACCGGATCGGCGAGCGCCTTCAGCAACCGCAGCACGACATCCTCGATTTCGGGCTCCATGCGGCTGGAGACGAGGCTTTTCGCCCGCGCATCCGCTGACGTTCCGCGGCGTGTCTCGACTTCCGTGGCGATCTCGGCGGCGAGCGGCAGGTCGAATTCGACATAGACGGCCAAGAGCGGACGGTCGGCGCTGGCGACGGATTCCATGCGGAAGGGAACCGGCACCGAGACCGCCAGATAATGATCCTCGTCATAGAGATAGACCTCGCCTTCGAGCATGCCCTGCTTGCTACCCTGAAGCACGAAGACGGTGCCCGGACGGTAGAGGACCGGCACGTCATTGAGCACTTCCTCGCTTCTCAAAATGCGCACGGCGGCAAGCCCGGTCGGGTTGTAGCCCGGACGGGGCGCGAGAGATGCCGCGAGATCAACCAGCATGTGCCGCATGCCGGGCGCTCGCTTCACACTCATAGGATTTGGCAAAATGTTCATAGGTTTTACGATCGTTGCGAATGGCTCTGTATATTATCTGACAAAGGCATCATTCAGACAAGAACGGAGAGCCATGATGTCAGCTAAAACCTTTTTCATCACCGGTGCCAATTCCGGCTTCGGTTTCGCCATCGCCTCTGCCGCCATTGCTGCCGGCCATACAGTGATCGGCACCGTGCGGTCGGAGGCCTCGCGGGCAAGCCTTGTGGAACGCCTTCCGGCGGTCCATGCCGTTCTCTGCGACGTTACCGAGTTTGACCGGATCGAGACCGTGGTCGAGCAGGCGGAGGCGGAGCACGGGCCGGTGGATGTGCTGATCAACAATGCCGGTTTCGGGCATGAGGGCGTGCTGGAGGAATCCCCGCTGGACGAGATGCGGCGGCAGTTCGACGTCAACGTGTTCGGCGCGGTGGCTGTGGCCAAGGCGTTCCTGCCGCGGTTTCGTGCCCGCCGGCGCGGCTTCATCGTCAATGTCACGTCGATGGGCGGGATCATCACCATGCCGGGCATCGCCTATTACCACGGCAGCAAGTTCGCGCTGCAGGGCATTTCGGAAGTGATGCGGGCAGAGATGGCGCCCTTCGGCGTGCATGTGACGGCGCTCTGCCCCGGTTCCTTCCGCACCGACTGGGCGGGGCGTTCCATGGTGCGCACGGAGCGCTCGATCGAGGATTACGACGCGCTGTTCGATCCGATCCGCGCGACCCGGCAGGCGAAGAGCGGCAACCAATTGGGTGATCCGGCCAAGCTTGCCGAGGCGGTGCTGACATTGATCGAAAGCGACAACCCGCCGCCGCAGCTGCTGCTCGGCAGCGATGCGCTGAAGCTCGTTACCGACCGGATCGAGCGGATGCGGGAGGAGATCGAGGCGTGGACGCCGGTTACCGTGTCGACCGACGGGTAAGGATCAGCCGAGCCGCTTTTCGAAGAAGACGCGGTTGAAGCCATCCTCGGTGCGGCGGTCGGTCTCTACATAGCCGAGCTTCGGGTAGATCGACAGGTTTTCGACCATCTTCTCGTTGGTATAAAGAGTGACGGCGGCAAGCTTGAGCCGCCGTGCTTCCGCCTCGCAGAAGGCGATCAGAGACTTGCCGATGCCCTTGCCGGCAGCACTCGGCTCGACAGCAACGTTTTCGAGGAACATGGCACCGTGTTCCGGGAAGAAGACGATGAAGCCCTGGAAGTCTCCAGCATCGCTCACCGCGACATGCACATCGCCTTCGGCGATCTGGGTAGCGAAATCGGCAACCATCGGCGCGGGCTTGCGGCCGATCGCGGCGACATAGCGCGTATAGGCCCGCTCTGCGCAGGCGCGGATTGTGGCCTCGTCGATGGCGACTGCTTTTCTGATCATTGTCCCCTCGCACATAAAGATATCCGCCCGCTGTCCGAGAGGCCAGATATCGATGGTTCAACCTAGCGAAGATATGCGCCATTTTCCAGAAACGAGCGTAGCCGCGGATGTATGAGGCAACCTCGCGCGAAGTGCGGAAACAGGCGATAGTAACGCCTTGAACTCCGGAGTGCTTGGGAGATGCCGATGATCGTGTTCGATGTCAGGACCAATATCCGTGGCTCGAAACTTCAGATGCTGGTCGAGGACCTCAGCGCGGAGGCCGAGACGATCGGCTTCGTCATTCAAGGAGATATCCTCTATCCGCAAGTGGAGCAGCTGTTGCTCCATCTGGCTGACGAGAAGACAAGCGACGCCTCGGGTGGCATCTGGCCCGGCACGGACCTCTTATCCGGGTCTGCAAGGATACTCGAATACCACTCGACGCGGCAGGTAATAGACGCTCTATGCGGATTTGCCGGAGGGCTGTTCGATACGGGAAGAGACCCCGCGCTGCCTCAAGACTTCTTCATGCGCTCCCGGGACACGGTGGTGCTTGAAACCGTAAGCCACGAACAGCTTGGCTATATACGCGTGCCGCAGTCTACGCCCATTCTCGATAAACTTCTTGCCGAAGGGCTTATCGAACGCTGATCGGGTCGGGCGTTCTGGACGATGAGCAAGGCGATAGGCGTCGCTAACCGAGTTGCGCCCGCACCGCCTCCTTGTCGATCACCGACCAGACGCGGGCGATCCTGCCCTCCTCGAATTCGTAGAAGACATTTTCAGAAAACGAAACCCGGCGGCCATTGATGGGCAGGCCGAAGAATTCGCCGCGCGGGGTCACGTCGAACTGGATACGGCTTGCAACGGTGGTTCTGTCGGCGACGACCGAGCGGACGTCGAAATGGAGATCGGGGATCTCGCGGTGGTCGTTTTCCAGCATGGCGCGGTAGCCGGAAAGGCCGATGCGCTTGCCATTATAATGAACATCCTCGCCGACGAAATCGCTTAAGGCGTCGAGATCCTTGCCGTTCAGGCAGTCGATATAGCCGGCATAAAGATTGCGCAGGGTTTCGGGTGTCTGTTCCACCTCGGCGACCGGGCGGCCCTCGAAATAGTGTTCGGAAATCTTGCGGCCGTTATCGAGGATCGCGGCGGCAAGCGTCGGATCGCCGCCCTTCATCGTCTCTCGGTCGGCGCCGGTGAGGGTCAGGAAGAGGTTATGGTGCGCGACGGCGGCGAAATACTGCCGATGCGGCGGGGGATCGCGCCATTCTGTCTTTTCCAGCTCTTCCGCCGCTTTACCGGCGGCCTCGTCGAGCGCCTTGTCGAGGGTCTCCAACAGCTTCCGCTCGGCGCGGCTCTGGATCTCCAGATATTGACGTTCGACCGGGGACGGGACGGGGCAGCTGTCGTTCATGGCGGTGTCTCCTCTATGCGTATGGTTTGGCGGATCGGGCGCAGATGCTTGCCACGGGAATGTGCCGGCTTTGCGTCGTCACCACTGGCAGTTGAATATGAGCAGTGTTTCATTTTCTTGCCGGCCGACCGGTTGATTTTTGTCGCCGCCGGTCGAGATACCGCCCGGGCAATAACGGACGACCTTTTTACTTCGGCATAGCTTTCAAATCATGAGAATACTTAGGGAGACACACGGGAATGAATTTTTTCAAGCGCATGTTGGGCCTTGGCGGCAAAGAGCAGGAGCCTGAAACGCCGCAATCCCACTCCATTCTCGTCAATGCCTATTGCACGGTGCGCGACACCCCGCCTCTCGACTTTCCCTATGAACTGCATGGCCAGCGCGATCTTTCCGATCCGGCGCTGGCGCCGCATGTGCACGGCTTCATCGGCTATGTGATGAGCCTTGGCGACGGGCAGATGACGGCGACGCGCTATCACCTGTGGCGGCACCTGCAGCGCGTGCGCAACCACCTGAGCTTCGAGGTCATGTCCGATGATCTGGCCGATGTCGAGGCCTGGGGGCGGGCGGCGAATGCCGTGTTCTTTCTGCCGGACGGTTCGGTCCGGGCACCGGATTTTGCCGTGCTGATCGGCTCTGACGGGCAGAGCGATCCCGCCGCCGCCCTGCCCTACCAGCCGGATGCGGAGGAGCGGAAGGCGCGGACGCTGGCGCTACTTTCTGCCGTCGAACCCAAGCCGCCGGCCAGCATGCCGCCCGCCGTCAGTGCCGCCGAAGTGGTCATGAAGACCCCCGCCGAAGTGCTGGAGCGGGCGCTCGGCCTGTTTTACGTCGCCGCCCGGGCCGAAAGCCGCCATGGCGGCCGCGAGCCGATCGCCGCCGGCCAGAATGCATCGAATCCGATCGGCTTTGCCGCGCTGACGCCGCAGGAGGCGGCCTTCATCTCCGCCGCACCGGGCGACGGCGCCGAGGTCGCCGATGCATCGGCCATGACCTGGCGCTACGAGGCGGCCAATACGCTGTTCTGGGCCCTCGGCATCGAGGAGCGACGATTGCCGACAGCGAGGCGCAGGCGGATGTCAACGCGCTGTGGGACGCGGTCGCGCATCTGGCGGGCGATGCCGGTGCGGCGGCCGGGCTGCAGCTGCGGCCGGTGGAGGAAATTTTGGATGCGCTGGACCGCACCTGGCGCGAGCACTGGATCATCCGCCAGGCGCGCGGCAAGGGCATGTCGGTCGAGACGATCGACGGCGACGTGGTGGCGGAACGGCATATGGCGCTGAACTGGCTGACGAGTTTCCACAACCCGTTCGGGACGCCATGGGACGAGGTGGATACGCCGAGCTGAGGTGGAAGTTGGTTAGGCTGGGATGCAGAGGGCGCCGCTGGTTCCCGATCTCCCCCTTGTGGGGGAGATGTCACGAAAGTGACAGAGGGGGTGGCGCGGCGAGCTCAACTGGCGAGGAGTATGGCGATACACCCCCTCTGCCCTGCCGGGCATCTCCCCCACAAGGAGGGAGATTAGCAGGCGTCACTCGCCTCGCTCCATTTCCAAACCACAATCAGCTAGATCGACCGTGTAGCTAGGCCACGATAAACCTACGCCGCTTCCGGAGAATACCCCGCCTCGCGGATCGCCTCTTCGGCAGTGGCCTTGTCGCCCTCCACCGTGACCTTGTGGGACGCCAGATCGACGGTAACAGTGGCACCCGGCAAAGCTTCGGCGAGTGCAGCGCGGACGGTCTTTTCGCAGTGGCCGCAGGTCATGTCGGCGACGGTGAAGGTGGCGGTCATGGTGGTCTCCTGATGTTTTGGTTACGGGTGTTCAGTTATGCGCGGGCGCCTTGGGGCCGGCACCCGCCAGATCGTCCAGGATCGGGCAATCGGGGCGGTTGTCGCCGCCGCAGCAATGGGCGAGGTGTTTGAGCGTCTTCACCATGGACTGCATCTCCGTGATGCGGCGTTCGAGATCAGCGATATGGCCGGTGGCGATGTCCTTGACGGCGGCGCTTGTCCGGCTCTTGTCCTGCCAGAGTTTTAGCAGCGTCTCGGTCTCCTCCAGCGAAAAGCCGAGCGAGCGGGCGCGCTTGATGAAGCGCAGGACATGCACCTCGTCCTCGCCATAGACCCGGTAATTGCTTTCCGTGCGCCCCTTCGGCGCGATGAGACCGATCTGCTCATAGTAGCGGATCATCTTGGCCGAAACGCCCGAGGCGCCGGATGCTTCGCCTATGTTCATCGGGTTTCCTCCACGTTGAATGTTTTCAATCGCAGCGCATTGCCGAGCACGAAGACGCTGGACACCGCCATGGCACCGGCGCCGATCATCGGCGAAAGCGTGATGCCGAAGAGCGGATAGAGCGCGCCGGCCGCAACCGGGATCAGCGCCACGTTGTAGCCGAAGGCCCAGAACAGGTTCTGGCGGATGTTCTTCATCGTCGCGCGGCTGATGGCGATGGCCGAGACGACGCCCGAAAGCTCGCCGCCGACCAGCACGACATCGGCGCTTTCGATCGCCACATCCGTGCCGGTGCCGATGGCAATGCCGATATCGGCCTCGGCGAGTGCCGGGGCATCGTTGATGCCGTCGCCGACGAAGGCTAGTTTGCGGGAGGCAGTGTTTGAGGCGTTGCCCCTCACCCTAACCCTCTCCCCGTAAACGGGGCGAGGGAACGTGCCACGCTCCAGACCCGAGGATGAGGTAGCCTGCTCGACGCTAGAGAAGGCTGCTCCTCGCTCGGCATCAATTGGGGCTGAAAGGTTGCGTCTTGCGTCCTTCTCCCCGCCTGCGGGGAGAAGGTGCCGGTAGGCGGATGAGGGGCCGTCGCCGTCCTCACCCATCCGCAGCCCGTGCACCGCCTCCACCTTGCCCTCCGGCAGGACCTCGGCGATGACCTTGTCGATGCCGACCTGGGCGGCGATGGCTTCTGCCGTGCGGCGGTTGTCGCCGGTGACCATGACGACTTCGATGCCCATCGCCTTCAGCGCGCGGATGGCCTCGACGCTTCCAACCTTCAGCGGATCGGCGACGGCGATGATGGCGGCGAGCTTGCCGTCGATCGCTGCATAGAGCGGGGTCTTGCCTTCATCGCCCAGACGGCTGGCGACTTCCGCGAAGGTGTCCACGGAGAAGCCGAGTTTTTGCATGTAGCGATCGGCACCGACGGCGACGTCGTGCCCTGCGACCTTCGCGCGGATGCCGTAGCCGGTGACGGACTGGAAGTCCTCGGCGTTCGCCACGGCAAGACCCTCGCCTCGGCAGCCCGAACGATCGCGTCGGCGATCGGGTGTTCAGAGCGGGCCTCGACGGCGGCAACCAGCGCCAGCGTATCGGCCTCGTCGAAACCTTCAGCGGTGATAAAATCGGTGAGTTCCGGCTTGCCCTTGGTGATGGTGCCGGTCTTGTCGACGACGACGGTCGAGACGTCCTGCAGCCCCTGCAGTGCCGCGCCCTTGCGGAACAGCACGCCGAGTTCGGCCGCACGGCCGCCGCCGACGACGATCGAGACCGGCACGGCGAGCCCCATGGCGCAGGGGCAGGCGATGATGAGGACGGCGACAGCCGAGATCAACGCATGGGTGAGTTTCGGCTCCGGCCCGACCAAGTACCAGACGGCGAAGGTCAAGACGGAAAGCGCGATGACGGCGGGCACGAACCAGGCCGTGACGCGGTCGACCAGCGTCTGGATCGGCAGCTTTGCACCCTGCGCCTGCTCGACCATGCGGATGATGCCGGCAAGCATCGTGTCGCGGCCGACCCTGGTTGCGGTGAGGCGCAACGCGCCGGTCGTGTTGATCGTGCCGCCGATGACGGTGGCGCCCGTTGTCTTGGCGACCGGGATGGGCTCGCCGGAGATCATGGATTCATCGATATTGGACTGGCCATCGATGACGGTACCGTCGACGGGGATGCGTTCGCCGGGGCGGATGACGACGGTATCGCCGAGCACGACTTCGGCAGTCGGGATGTCGGTCTCGCGGCCGTCGCGCTCGACGCGGGCGGTTTTCGCCTGCAGGCCGGCGAGCTTTTCGATCGCCGCACCGGTGCGGCCGGTGGCGCGGGCCTCCATCAGCCGGCCGAAGAGGATCAGCGTGACGATGACGGTGGCGGCCTCGTAATAGACATAGCGGGCCGCTTCCGGCAGCAGGCCGGGGGCGAAGGTGGTGACGACGGAATAGCCGTAGGCGGCGGCCACGCCGACGGCAACCAGCGAGTTCATTTCCGGCGCGCCGCGCAACAGTGCAGGCAGGCCGATGCGGAAGAAGCGCAGGCCGGGCCAGAAGATCACCGCCGTGGCAAGGACGAAGTAGAGGTAATGGAGGTTCTGCGTGTCTATGACGCCCATCAGCCAGTGATGGAACGGCGCGTAGATATGGCCCGCCATTTCCAGCACGAAGAGCGGCAAGGTGAGGATGAAGGCGATCGCGAGGTCGCGCTTGAGGTAAGCCTCCTCGCCCTGGTGCATGTGAGCATGGTCGTGGGCGGGGTGGGCGTGATGCGGCACGCTCCCTCTGTTCTCCCCCTTGTGGGGGAGATGTCACCGGAGGCGACAGAGGGGGGGATCAGCGGGCTCAACCGACGAGGAGTATGCGGACCTACCCCCTCTGCCCTGCCGGGCATCTCCCCCACAAGGGGGAGATTGTTACGCCGCGCCGCCTCCGCTCGACCGCCACCGCATTGTCGTCTGCAAAATTCGCAACCATCCCCGCCTCTCTCAGCGCATGGTCCATAGCCCCAGCAGGAATTTCATAGCCTAGCTTGCGGATCGCCTTGTCGAGCGCTTCGGGATCGAAGCCCTCGCCCGTTTCCACTGTCAGCTTCTTCGTCGCGAAGTTCACCGCACTCGATGTAACCCCGGCAAGCTTTGCCGCTCCGGTCTCGACGCGGCGCACGCAAGAGGCGCAGTGCATGCCTTCGACGGGGATGGTGAGCGGTTCAGACCTGCCTGATAGGGCGCGAGAGGAGCCGGGCGGAGACGTGTGATGATTCATGGCGATGCGATCCTTTCGCATCCGCATGTAAGGCTTCCCATCATGGGAAGGTCAAGGGGTGTCCGATGATTGCGACAATAAAGACGGTCGCTACTGCTTTTCGCGGTGGAACATCTCCTCACGACGTATCCCATCGCGGCAGGTGGTGACCAAGTCAGGAGCAGGCGATCAGGCGAGGCCGTCTACCCCTCGACGGCCTCGCCATCCCCCTTAACGCCCGCTCACCGGCCTCCTGGGCCCATGCCGGGGGCGTTGAGGCCTGAAAGGAGAAGAACAAGTTCGGCCTGACGTGTCGTGCCGGTCTTGTGCATGATGCGCTTGAGGTGGGAGCGAGCCGTTTCCAGCGAAATGCCGAGCGAGGCGGCAACCATTTCCGGCGTTTGCGCCATGGCGATGCCGCGTGCGACGCGGGCTTCGGCGGGCGTGAGATCGAAGAGGCCGCAAAGGACGCGCATGTCGGGCGGGCCGACCTGGCCGACCTGGGTGACGGCGAGAACCGCCATGGAGCGGGAGAAGATGTCGCGGGCGGCACGGCGCACAGGCATCAGATGCAGGATCAGCGGCGGCTGGCCATCACGCCCGATCATCGGCACCGACTGAACGGTCGGCACCGCCTGCGCCTTGAAGCGCATGATCGCATCGTCCATGAGGCCGCGAGCGCCGGAAGTCTCCAGGATCAGCCGGTCGCCGGCGCCGGTGCGGATGCGGGGCGCCAGAGCCTCCAGATCCGGGTTGGCGGCTATGACCTGGCCGTTTTCGCCAAGGATGGCCGCCGGCAGGCCGAGCATGGACAGGGTCTCCGTCATCGAGCGCGCCTCGTTGAAGGCAAGCCGCGACGACATATAGGCAGCGCGGGCGAGATCGGGTTTCAGCGCATTGAACTTCGCCAGAACATCATCGGAGAAATTGCCCTGCCCCTTTGCACGCATCAGGCTGATGACGATCACATGACCGGTCGGCTCCTGAAAGGCCCATCCGGCCTCCCAGTCGATGCCGTAGGGCCTCAGAAACTGAGTGATGACATCTGCCTCCATCGCCTGCGGCGTCATCAGGTCCGACGTGCGGACAAAAGAAAATGGAGACTGCTGCATGGCAAGCGTCGGACGCGCGTTGTTCATCCTGTGCTCACTCTGCACGAAATCGGCAAAGGCGTCGGCGAAGTTGGGCGTCGTCACATAACGATGGGTGCCGCGCTCGTCGACGGTGAATATCGAAGCCGTCGTCGAGCCTGCGGCTTCAGCCAAACGCTCGCAGGTTTCGGTCCATAGTTCTGGAACGAGTGCTGCCTCATATAGGCGATCCGCTAAAGTCCCTTGAGAATTCATGAAAGTAATTCGAGATTTCTAACGTTATAATAGACGATATCACCGCCGAGCGGCGGAGTATACGCGTCAAACGACGTATCGAAATCTTTATGCGGTATCAAGATACCATTCGTACGGTATCGTACAAAGAGCTAATAGAACGGTGCCTCAAGTCATATCGAAACGGAAATTATTCTGTCCGTATCAGCGCGTGGCGGACGCGTTGCGGCCGACCGTCAGCGGCCAGTCCACGAGGTACTCCTCGAAATCGTCGACATCGACTTCCGTCTCGCTGACGGTGCGGCCGCGGGCCGAAATGCCGGCCTGATGGACCGTATCCGGGTCGCCAGAAACAAGCGGATGCCACCAGTATAAATCCTCGCCGTCGCGCACAAGGCGATAGCCGCAAGTCGGTGGCAGCCAATGGATTTCATGCACCGCCTCAGGTGTCAGCTGGATGCAGTCGGGCACCGTCTTCTGGCGGTTCGGATAGTCGGAACAGCGACAGCTTTCCCCGTCGAGCAGCCGACAGGCAACCGAGGTGAAGACGACCTCGCCGGTGTCCCAATCCTCCAGCTTGTTGAGACAACAGAGGCCGCAGCCATCGCACAGGCTTTCCCATTCGCCCTGGCTCATTTGCTCCAGCGACTTCAGCTTCCAGAAAGGCAGATCGTTCATCATCACTTTTGCGGCACGAGGATACAAATCGTGTCGGCCGCCCTTTTTCTGTTGCGATTTTACAATCGCGCATCAACCATTTGTCAGCTAATGCTGAATAACCGTGGCCGACTTATGCTCTTGATCCTTGTCAGGGGCGACGTCAAGCCAAGCATCGCCCTTATGGGCGCGGGAGGACCAGGTTGCAAGACGAGCGCGAGCCATCCGAAGAGCGGTCCAACACCGCCTCCGACGCGCCGAAGGGCAGGGTACGCAGGAAGCGCCACTTCTTCCTGCGCATCGACAGCTGGATCGATTCCACCGTCTGGAACCTCGGCTTCAAGCTGACCGAAGCCTGGGAAGAGATCACCATCTTCTTCCGCCGGTTCCGCGTGCGCGGCTGGAAAAAGCTCGGCTTCGAGATCGCCGGCGAGGCGATGACATTAGGCACCGCCGGATCGGTCGTGCTTCTGGCGCTTGCCCTTCCCGCCTTCGAGGAAACCAAGGAAGACTGGCGCAATCGCGGCGACTTCGCCGTCACCTTTCTCGACCGCTACGGCAATGTGGTCGGCCATCGCGGCATCATCCATGAGGATTCCGTTCCGATCGACGAACTGCCCGATCACCTGATCAAGGCAGTGCTGGCGACTGAGGACCGGCGCTTCTTCGACCATTACGGCATCGACTTCATCGGCCTTGGCCGGGCGCTCACCGAAAACGCCAAGGCCGGCGGCGTCGTGCAGGGCGGCTCGACGCTGACCCAGCAGCTGGCGAAGAACCTGTTTCTCACCAACGAGCGGTCGATCGAGCGCAAGATCAAGGAAGCCTTCCTGGCGGTATGGCTTGAAGCCAACCTGTCGAAGAAGGAGATCCTCTCCTATTATCTCGACCGCGCCTATATGGGCGGTGGCACGTTCGGCGCTGCTGCGGCAGCACAGTTCTATTTCGGCAAGAACCTGACCGAGGTGAGCCTTGCCGAAAGCGCCATGCTGGCCGGCCTGTTCAAGGCGCCGGCGAAATATGCGCCTCACGTCAACCTGCCGGCGGCGCGCGCGCGCCAACGACGTGCTCTCCAACCTCGTGCAGAGCGGCCTGATGTCGGAAGGTCAGGTGATCGGCGCACGGCGCAACCCGGCGACCGCGATCGACCGCGCCGACGTGAAGGCGCCCGACTATTTCCTCGACTGGGCCTTCGACGAGGTTCAGCGACTGGCCAGGAAGGCAAGATCAAGGAGCATTCGGTCGTCGTGCGCACGACGATCGATACCGGCCTGCAGCAGGCGGCCGATGCGGCGATGGAATCGAGCCTTCGCGAATTCGGCGAGGGCTACAAGGTCAAGCAGGGTGCCATGGTGATGATCGAGAACGGCGGCGCCGTTCGCGCCATGGTGGGCGGCCGCGACTATGGCGAAAGCCAGTTCAACCGCGCCACCAAGGCCCTCAGGCAGCCGGGCTCGTCATTCAAGCTGTTCACCTATTCGGCGGCGATGGAGCACGGCATGAAGCCGGAGACGACGATCTCCGACGCGCCGATCACCTGGCGCGGCTGGTCGCCGCAGAACTATGCCCGGTCCTACAAGGGCAAGGTGACGCTTCTGACCGCGATGGCGCAGTCGCTGAACACCGTGCCGGTGCGTCTGGCCAAGGATGTGCTCGGCACGCAGGTGATCGCCGATACGGCGAAGGCAATGGGCGTCGAGACGCCGCTTCGCACCGACAAGACCATCCCGCTCGGCACGTCGGAAGTGACCGTGCTCGACCAGGCGACGGCCTATGCCGTGATGCCGGCGGGCGGCATGCAGTCCCACCGCCACGGGATCGAGCAGGTGCTGGGTTACGGCGGTGATGTGCTCTACGACTTCAACCGCGATGAGGCGCCGGCGCATCGCGTGCTGTCCGAGCAGGCGACATCGTCGATGAACAGCATCCTGACGCAGATTCCTATATCGGCACGGCGCGGCGCGCAGCACTCGACAACGGCATCGTCACCGGTGGCAAGACCGGCACTTCGCAGAGCTATCGCGACGCCTGGTTCATCGGCTTTACCGGCAATTACACGACCGCCGTCTGGTTCGGTAACGACGACTTCACCTCGATGAACAACATGACCGGCGGCGCGCTGCCGGCGATGACGTTCAAGAAGCTGATGGACTATGCCCATCAGGGCATCGAGATCAGACCCATCCCCGGCATAGACAACCCGCTGCCGGCAAAGGAACCCAAGGGCAAGCAGAAGCCGGGCGACGCCGTGGCCGAGAAGAAGGAAGGCGACCCGACCCTGATGGCGCTCACGCGTCCGCGCTCGCTCTCGGCCGAATCCACCCGCGTGCTGAAGCAGATCGCCCAGACGCTGAAGGTGGCCACACCGCTGACGCCCGGCATGCCGAAGGTCGCGGATGCGATGACGACGGGAGCGACGCCGGGGGTGGCGTGAAGAACGAGGGACGTTCGCCGGAGCAGCCGGGGCGCAGGCCGGCGGTGGTGAGTAAGGTGCGGACGGATACGCCGTGAGCACTATCTTCGGCAACTATGGAGAAATATCCCCTCACCAACAAAATCTAAGACTCAGCCTAAGATCTTGATTTTGTAACCTCTCCCACAAGGGGAGAGGTAGGCGGCAGAGCTTGCGGCACCGGTATCTCTCCCTTGTGGGAGAGAAAGCGATTTCAACACCTTAGCTTTAGCTAAGTGTTAGAAATCGCAAGTGAGGGGACCAGCTACCTACCCGACACATTAGACCTTGCCGCTTACAACTTCACTGTTATCCTGCGCATGTTCCCGGGAGAGATCATGCGTCACGACCCTCCGCCCATCAATCGACGGCGTGCCCGCGACATGCGACTGGACTCGACTAAGGCCGAGAACCTGCTCTGGCAGGAAATTCGCGATCGTAGGATCGAGGGCTTCAAGTTCCGCCGCCAGGTGCCGCTCAACAACTACATTCTCGACTTCGTCTGTTTCGACGCGAAACTCATCATCGAAGTCGATGGCGGACAGCATGCGGAGAGCCGGTCGGATACGATCCGTGATGCGCTCTTCCAAGCACAGGGATTTCGCGTGCTGCGGTTCTGGAATGACGATGTGGTAAAGGGGCTTGATGGGGTGGTTCTGATGATCAAGGCGGAGTTGCGCAATCGTGGGGAATGATGAGCGTGGAGCTGTCCCCTCACCAACAAAATCTACGACTTAGCTAAAGCTGAGATCGTGATTTTGTAACCTCTCCCACAAGGGGAGAGGTAGGCCGCCGAGTTTGCCTCCCCGGTATCTCTCCCTTGTCCGAGAGAAAGCAATTTCAAAATCTTAGCGCAGCTGAGTTTCAGAAATTGCAAGTGAGGGGAAATCTGCGCCGATTGCAGCCCTCTCCACATCGGCAGAACATCCCGCCGGTTCCCCCACAATGGAATCAATGTTATCCCTCCCTCACATTCATGCCGAGGACCAAAGCAGACCGTGTTCCGTGTCCCCTTTCTCGTTGCTATAGCGCTTGTCATCGCCTTCGGAGGCGGGATCTGGTCGACGCGGGTTGCGCTCGATGCCACGATCGGCTTCGGCGCGATCAAGCTTGGGCCTTGGGAAGCGTTTCCCGAAGCGCAGACGGAGAAGGCCGATCCTTACGCGAAATCGCACCGGGCCAATGCGGGGCGCATTCTCTATGCCTCGGCGGAAGGTTTGAGCTTTACCGCGCAGACCGACGACAGCGGCCAGCGGCTTTCCGGCAACTGCAGCTACAGGCTGACCGGCCAGACGCCGACGGCGCGTTTTTGGACGCTGTTTGCCTCCGCCCCGAACGGGCAGCCTCCTTCCGCCAGTGCGGACCTGCCGGTGGCGCTCAATTCCCGCGCGGTGCTGCGCCAGCCGGACGGGTCGCTCGACATCACCATTTCGCAGAGGGCGCGGGCCGGCAATTGGCTGGCGATCTCGGGCGCCGGGTCGTTTCGCCTGACGCTGACGCTGCTCGACACGCCGGCGGCCGGTAGTTCCGGCCTGATCGACCTTGCCATGCCGGGCATCCAGAGGATCGGCTGCGGCAATGCTTAAGGCGCTTTTCGGCAATTTCTTCTGGCTGAAGATCCTGTTTGCGATCCTGACCGGGCTCGTGGGTGCAGCCCTGCTGCATCTCGTCATCGTGATTTCGCTGCCGCAGTTTTCCGAGCGGGATGCCTATACGCGCATCATTGCAGAGGGTGAGAGCCAGCGCTTCTACCGCCTGGGCGAAAAGCCGGATCGCGCCGGGCTGATGAAGGACGATCCGATGGTGGAGATGACGGTCTGCGCCTTCGATATCAGCGAGGCCCCGGTGCGGCTGACGGCACCGAATGGCGGCGTGCCCTTCTGGTCGCTCGGGGTCTATGACAGCGCGTCGAATGAAGTGTTCTCGATCAACGACCGGACATCGGCCGATGGCGTGGTCGACGTCGTCGTCGGCACGCCGGCGCAGCTGACCGTGCTGCGCAAGAGCCTGCCGCGCGGTTTTGCCCAGACGGTGCTGGTCGAGACGCAGCAGACGGAAGGCTATGCGGCGCTGAGAAGCCTTACCACCCACAAGAGTTTCGGGCCGCTCGTTTCGCAATTCTTGGACCAGGCCACCTGCGCGCCGTTCCAGTGGCGCTCCAGAAGCCAGTTCTAGTCAGTTCTGCTCTTACCGAACGGCGTGGTTTTCGGCCGCACGATCCGTGCGGTCGTCGTAGCGTTCATAGCGCACGCCGGTGAACAGCACGACTTCGCCCGTGCCTTCGGACGCGCCGATCGACATGCGGTTCGCTTCCAGTTTGCGCCTGTTCCTGTCGCGCCAGACAGTCATTACAACGATCTCTGCCATTGCTCGTCTCCATTCAGGGGATCGAGACGGATGAAGACGGTTTCAGTTTCACCCTGCCCTGCCCGGGCCGACGCGCCTCCCATGATCGGAGACATCCGCGCCTTTCTCGTCAAAGCGCCCGTGTTGCGGAACGCAGCGACATTTCATCCATCGGCTCCGCCATGGCCGACAGGTTGCGGCGGCTTTACGCCTTCCGCCTCTTGTCCGGCATTTCGCGCCGGTCCTGCGTCGAATTCAGCCATAGCAGGGTAAACAGTCCGTTAATGCTAAAATAGAGCTTGCTTCAAATGCGCCTTCGTATCCCACGGAGAAACGCGGTGTTGCAGATTTGGTTCACACGGGCGGCGCAGATTAGATCTTGGTCAAACGTAACGGAGCGCGGCATTCACACAAGCCTGCAATAACCAGCCTCAGGCCGGCATGAGCGATTTGCGCAGGCCATCGAAGTGCGGCCAGACGGCATCGCCGATCCGGGCGCCACGCTCGGCAGTTTCGGAGAGCGACCAGAAGACGAAGACGACCGGCATGACCGGGACGATCAGCCAGAACGGCCAGGACGGCGCATCGACGGACGCCACGCTCGTCACATAGCCGATGAAGATGACGGTGTAGAGCAACCATGCCCCGACGGCGGCCCTGAACCTGGGCGAGGCCGGCAGAAGCTTCCATGCGCGCGGCGATACCGTGATCTCACCGCTGTCGAGATTGCCGACAGCCACCGTCCTCGTCGAACCATTCCTGCTGGCCTGGTAGCAGACGACATTCGAGCCCGGCCGCCAGATGACGTCACCATGCAACTGGAAGCGCTTCTCGCCACCCTCTGAAAGGCGCACATGAAGCGTGTGATGCATGATCGACATCTTGTGGCGGGTGGCGGTGTTGCCGTGGATCCTGATTTCGTCCTTGTGAACATGCTCCTCGGAGCTTGCCTGCATTACCTGACCACGAAATGCCGTGATGCCATAGTCATTCGGAAACTGCTCGCCCTGCAAAATACACTCCAAATACTGCTCAAAAAAGGAACGACGCCCGCAATGCTTCCTAGCGTCCTATCAATCTGCATTTTCTCTTGCTGAGCAATTTCTGGATCGCCGCCGAAAAGGCAAGAGCAAGAGGAATGAAAATCGACTACCGCACCCCGCCCAAGCGAACCCGGAAGAGACGTCGGACTGCGCGACGGGAAGGCGGCGGGCTCCGCCGCCTGCCGCAAGATCATCGGCTGGCTCTGGGGGCCGAGAGGCTTTGCATCACCTGATCCAGATTGAAAGTCGCGGGCCTTTGCCGGATCGGGAACTCCTTGAAGCTTTCCAGCCATTTGGCGACGACAGCTTGGGAGGGGACGAGCAGGAAGGCACGATCGAACAGCCATTTGTCGTATTCGATCGATGTGTCGCCCCTTTCGAAAGGATCCGAGCGCAGGTTGTAGATCTTGGGTATGCGCAGGTTAGTGAATTCGTTGCGCCACACGCCGATGCCTTCGTGTTCCTGCGCCTTGAACACCATCTTCCAGTCAGAGACCCTCACGGCGACGAGCTCACCGTCGTCGTTCCAGTACATGAATTCCCGGCGCGGCCCCTCGTTCACTTCGCCTCGGAAAAGCGGCAGCAGGTTGTTGCCGTCGAGATGCACCTTGAAGGTCTTGCCGCCCGCCTGGTAGCCGGCCTTGCACTTCTCAACGATGTCCGGCTCACCGCCCGCCGCGCAGAATGTCGGGATCAGGTCGTAATGCGAGAACACGTCGTTGTAGACGGTGCCCGGCTTGATCACGCCCGGCCAGCGGATCACCGTCGGCACCCGGTAACCGCCTTCCCAATTGGTCGCCTTCTCGCCGCGAAACGGGGTGTTGCCGCCATCCGGCCATGTCATCACCTCGGCGCCGTTGTCGGTGGTGTAGACGACGATCGTGTTTTCCGTGACGCCGAGATCATCGAGCTTCTTGAGAAGCTGGCCGACGATGCCGTCATGCTCCACCATGCCATCGGCATAGACCCCCTTGCCGGTCACCCCTCGGATTCCGCCTTCAGATGCGTGTTGACATGCATGCGGGTGGAATTGAAATAGCAGAACCACGGCTTGCCGCTCCTGTTCTGCCGGTCCATGAAATCCACCGCCGCATCGCAGAATTCCTGATCGATCGTTTCCATCCGCTTCCTGTTCAGCGCGCCCGTATCCTCCACCCGGCCGTCGGCAAAGGAATGGATCACGCCGCGCGGCCCGAAGCGTTTGCGGAATTCCGGATTTTTCGGATAGTCCGAATTTTCCGGCTCTTCTTCGGCATTGAGGTGGTAGAGATTGCCGAAGAACTCGTCGAAGCCGTGATTGGTGGGCAGGAACTCGTCCTTGTCGCCCAGATGGTTCTTGCCGAACTGGCCGGTATTGTAGCCGAGCGATTTCAGCAGTTCCGCCACCGTCGGATCCTCGGGCCGGATGCCGATATCGGCGCCGGGCAGACCGACTTTCGTCAGGCCGGTGCGGATGGGGGACTGGCCGGTGATGAAGGCGGCGCGCCCCGCCGTGCAACTCTGCTCGCCATACCAGTCGGTGAACATCGCCCCTTCATTGCCGATGCGGTCGATATTCGGGGTTTTGTAGCCCATCATGCCGCGATGGTAGATGCTCGGATTGTACCAGCCGATATCGTCGCCCATGATCATCAGGATATTGGGCTTGCCGCCCGTCGAGGCGGGCGACTGCTGCGCCCGTGCCGATCCGGCAAGGGCCATGCCCGCCAGCGCCAGCGAGGTGCCGCCCAGCATCAGATCGCGGCGGCTGACCGCCAGGCTCTCATCATTGGTGTTGTCGACCGTGCGTGCCATGATCCCGCTCCCTGTCTTGCTCGGGCAAAGTGAGTGGGAGGACTGAAGGCCGGAATGCAGACAGACGGAAGTACGCAACGGTAAATGGTGACGTAAACGCTTCAGATCTATCGCGCTTGCTGCGGAGGGATGCTGGAGACCGTCTGTTTCCGGCATTCAGAGACTTCTCTCGAAATGTACCAGAACCAGCCCCATTTTCCCCACCTCTCCTGTGTCAAAACGGGGCCATCTTCACCATGCATTAACCGTAACGGGCCTAGCATGGATTACCTAGGCATGCGGGCGGGAGTGTTGTCCGTTCGCGGGCCACCGGGAGTTCCCCAGGCAGGGTAGATGAAGCGTCGGCTGCCTTGCGGCGGTTCAACCATTTGTCAGCGCCTCCTTTTGTATTGCGTATGTGAGATTGCCGTGACGAGTGAGTTTCGAGAGCTGGAAAGACCGCAGGCCATGCGCAAGAAGGACGTGGTTTTGTTGGCGACGGTGACGAGTTTCGAAGGTCTTTCGCATCCGTCCAAATCGGAGCTGCGTCAGTTCGCCGAATTGTTCGCCCCGCTCTACACCGGCTCCTCCAACGAAGCCCGCCGCCAGGCCGTGGCGGCTCTTTCCCAATCGCCGAACGTGCCGGCCGCCGTCGCCTTCTTCATCGGCTGCCAGCCGATCGCCATCGCCGCGCCGTTCCTTGCCGTTTCCAAATGCCTTTCCGACGAGGCGTTGGTCGCGATCGCCCGCACGCAGGGGCTCGACCACGTGCGCGCCATCGTGCGCCGCGAGGCCCTGTCGCCGACCGTCATCGACGCGCTGGTCGGCCTGCGTCACGACCGGGTGCTGCTTTCCGATACGCAGGTGGCCGATGCGCCGCTGGCCGAAGAGTCGATCGAGGTTGCCGCTTCCCCTGCCCTGCCGGTCGCGCCGATCGAACCCGCCGACGAGCGCGCAGCGCGGGAAGAGGATCTGCGCAACCGGATCAAGCTTCTTGCCGCCCATCTCGACCGGGCGCCTTCGGATCGACTGGGCCTTCGCACGCTCACGCCGACGCAGGAGGCGCTGCTCGTACGCTTTGCCCGCAACCGCGAGGCCGGGTTTCTGGCGCGGGTGCTCTCCGACATATTGATGACCAGCACATGGCTTGCCGAACGGGTGATGCTCGACCTTTCCGGCCAGCAGATGGCGATGCTGCTCAAAAGCCTCGGCATGGGGGCGGAAGACGGCTCATACATGCTGACCCGGCTCTACGGCCATCTGGCCGAGATGGACGGCGACATGCCCAAGGTCGAGCGCCTGTGGAATTCGCTGGACGAAGACGAGTGCGGGCGGCGGGTCGAGGCATGGCGCAAGGCTGATCGCTATACGCATGGTGCCCCCGTTACTGAGGGTGGCATCGAGACGCACGAGGCGTCCGAACGGGTGCTGCGGACATCGGCCACGGTGCGCCGCAACGTTGCCGGGTCGCGCAACCGCTAAATTCGTACCAGTGAAATCGGGATGCCGCGCGGCTTACCTGTCTTCCGCCACCAGCGGGAACAGGCCCTCGGTCTCGTCTATCTCCAGCTCGACTACCCAGAGATCGCCGTCGAAGCGAAGTTCGCGGTCCAGCGCCTCGCGCACCGCGTCCGCTTCGACATCGACAAGGCGCGTCTCGAACTTGCGCTGGCCGTCGTCATCCTCATCGAAGAAATTCTGCGGCGCCGGCGCATAGAGGCTCTCGCGCCCGTCGCGGCTGCGGGTGCGGATGAAGATCGCCCCCGCCTCCTCCGCCCCCTTGTGCTCGACCGCAGCAAAACCGCCGAGCGAAAAGACCCGGCGGACGAGAGCGGAGACATAGATATCGGAGCGAAGGCGCATGGATGACGTCTTAGCGCATGGGTGGGGGAAGTGGAATGGGAGCTTGGGCGCCGGTAGACAAAAGCCGCCCCCGGGCGAGCCCAGGGGCAGATGTCGATCAGCTGGTTCGGGCGATATCAGCAGTTGCCGGATCCGGATGCCCCGGTGGTCGTTTCACTGGTCGATGCATTAGGAGCGCTTTTCGCAGCCTCACCCGTAGCGCTGGCTTGGCCGCACGGCGAATTGTTCTGACCACCGTCACCGGCGCTTGTTCCGGAATTGCTGCCGGCACCCGAACCGCCTGCGCCGGAGCTGTCGCCGGACGAGGAAGCACCCGAACTGCCGGAAGATGACGACCCGCCATCAGAGCCCGAACCCGAGCCGCCGCCGGAGCTTTGAGCGAAGGCGGACGTTGCCAGACCGAGCGACAATGCGGTTACCGCAAGAATTTTCATCATTGGGATGTTTCCTCATATTGGCCCTACAGGGACCCAACCGGGCAATATGCGGTTCGTTCCCGATGATGTAATCGACCGACGACAGGAAGCCGGCCACCCAATCGCGAAACCAGGATGGGGCCAGTTCGATGTCCGCATTCGGCCCGAAACGGTCATCTCATCAAAAGGACCAACACCAAGAAACAGGCCGCTTGGCCGCCCATTTTTTCCGGATGGACCGAGCCCGTTACACGATGACGCCCACTTAACAACGGAAAGCGCGGCAACTTCAAACGATGCCGCTACCGAACGGACATTCTCACCATTCAACGCAGCGGCACCAACGTGCTGTCTACGGTCAATCGATATAGTCGCGGTCATGGATGCAGGCGTCCATCCAAGCCAGCATCCATGCATCACACCAGAACCGATTTGGAAATCGCGTTGGATTCAAAAAAGACGGAAACGCTTCAAGCGGCAGCAGTGGTTGTTTTCGGAGTTTACCCAAGCACATAATCTCTGCCGCCTCCGAAATTTAGCCCGCCATCCGCTCAATACGGGCCTGACCATCGAACCGATTTCTTGCCCAGTATGCCTCGGAGTCGAATGGAAATACATGGTCAGGATCGCCACCGACTCAGTCGCTCAACGTGCCTCGGTCCTGTTCCAGTTGCTGGTATATCGCATCGCCCTGCTCTGGAAAGGTCCCGTTTGCGAGGTGCTCGGCATATTCCTTTAGATCGACGAATACATTGATCGTGCCGCCGCTGATGAAAACGATACAGGGCTCGATATCGACGTCTGACTTCCACCAGTAGAAGCACAGACCGAGGCCTTGGCCACCCTCTTCTAACGCCAGCAGTGCGGTTCTCTTCCAATCGGAGGGGTCGGAGGGCGGGAGTGGCTTGTAGTCCTCGGCCTTCAGGTCGATCGATTCCTTCACGTCCGGGTTGGCATAGAGTTCTTCGAGCGTGTTCGGGTCAACGACATCCAATCCCGTCAGTCCGTTGGTCCAGGTAAGAGCAAAGCTGCAGAAATCGCGCATTTGCGGTGAAAGTGGTTTGCGCGTGACCCGGTCGATCATCAAGATCGTGTCCGGCGGCTGTCCCTTCGACATGATTTGAGGAGAACCAAATTCGGCATTCTTGTCGTAAATCTTTTAAAAAGATCGTGCATCCCATATTTTCCGTTACTACGACCGCTGTCGTTTGGCAGCTAATTTTAAGACTGTGACGGCAAGGATTTCAACGAGATAGCGCAGCACTTTATCTGTCTCAGGTTTAACTGCCAAACGACACACGGCGTTTAAAAGGCTCACGTTCCGCGACGATGTTACGCCCGCTGTTGGCGCTTCTGCGCCATGACGCTGTCGGCCCGAAGTGGACAACAACGGCTGGTTTCTTCAATTTGCTTCAATGAGATATGGGAGGGCGTGATAGCATGAAGCGAGGAAACAGATGTCTTGGTTCTTTACGCCCTATGTAGGGATTTCTGACGTTCAGTTCGGCTGGCCCCGCAACAGAGTCGAAGCATTATGTGGTCCCCCAAAATCGACGAAACGAACATACACTGGAAAGACAAGGATAGAGTACGGCTTTTCCATGCCTGCCTTCGTCTTCTCAGATGATTCGCTGATTGAGATGAATATGTTGTCCGAACTTTCCGGCGGCCTGTTTTTGGGGGGCTCAACCTTTTTATGGCGGAAGAGGATGAGGTAGTTCGTTTTCTAAATGCACGTGACGATACGGCTCATGACCGCAATGGCTTCTTGATTTTCAGCAAGCTGGGAATTGCTCTCTCTGGTTTCGCCCCGCCCGCATCAGACCAGAGGGCGATCACGATATTCGGCCAGGATCATCCTTGGAGCGGTCCAGCGAAGAGCGCCGCCGAATGACCGCAATTGGCAGCATAGCTGCCGTCATAAGCCTCGAAATTTCCGATAGCCCTGCCGAAGCAACAAGCTCAAAGCGCGCCGATCGCCTTCAGCTTCTTCAGCACCAGCTCGTCCGGCTCGCCGGTTTCGGGCAGGCGGTAGTGTTTCTGGAAGCGCTTGATGGCGGCCTTGGTCTGGGTGCCGGCGACGCCGTCGACCTCGACATCGGTATAGGCGATGTTGGAGAGGCCCTTCTGTATCTGCAGCACCATCTGGGTAGCGGGCAGCGGGTCGGCCGAGCGCGACTGTTGCGGCGGCTGTGCCGGTGGTCGCGCCTGAGAGCGTTCCTGAGAGCGTGCCTGCGACCTCAGCGACCCGGGGATATCGGCGGGCGGGGTCATGTTGGGCTGGCGCTCGGCGGAGCGGATCGCGGCGGTGATCGGGTCTTCCGAGCGCGCAGCGACCTTCTCGACCGGGCGGGCCGATTGGGATCTGGTGGTCTGCACGGCCGGCTGGACCGCCGGGCGATCGTTCGGAAGGCCTGCCACATTGACCGGGCGGATTTCGCCCCGGGGCGCCTGGCGCGGAATGGGGGTGGGCAAGACCGTCGTCGCGTCGCGCGCCGTTGAGGCGGCGGCGTCGGGCATGCCGGGGGACTGGGCGGAAGAAGGGCGACCCTGCATCTGCAGTGTTGCGAGAAGTTCCGGCGTGGCGTCGCCGCGCTGCGGCAGGCCGGTCGTTTCCTCGAAGAACAGGATGGCGGCTTCAGTACGCGGGCCCATCAGCCCGTCATCGGCGCCGTCATAGAGGCCGCGGCGGGCAAGTTCGCGCTGGATGCCGGCGACGAGTTCGCGATCCGGCGCGGGCTGGCCGCCGCCGATGATGTTCTCGATTGTGTCGCCGCCGCCGGACTGGGGCGCGGCCGTTGGTGCCGGCTGCGTGGTGGCCTGTTCGGCGGGGGCGCTGTCGGTGCGTTGAATGGTGGTCTGGGTCTGGCCGCCTGCGGGGGCGCGTTCGATGCGGAACGTGGTCACGTCGCTCGGATCGGGCACTTCCCGCGTGCGGTAGCCGGCAATCGCGTTCGGATGGCTTGGGTCGCGGGTGGCGAGGAAGGGCGACGGGTGATGGCCCGGCTGGTACCAGAGCGCATTGGCGGCGACGAAGGAGAAGACGACGATGAAGATCGCCCCGCCGGCGGCCGGCCGGGGGTGACGCGCCACAAGGGCAGCGGTTCCCGCCAGGAGGCGGGACAGAAGGCTCTTTTCCTTCTTCGTCCTGCGCCTGTCAGGCGCTTTCGCTTCCGCGTGGTCATCGTTCAGGTCCTGTTTCAGTCCGGCCTCGATCATCCCGGCCGTATTCACTCCAATTTGGGTCATTCCAGCAGCCAAGCCAAGACCGGCCTGCGCTTCATTCATGCCTTTTGTCGGCACGCCCACCAACCTTGGCGGGAATTCGGCCGTTTCGATGACGGTGCTTTCGTCATCCACAACGGAATCCGGTCCATCGGCCGGCAGCGTGATGGTGACGACCGTACCCTCACCCGGCCTGCTGGATATCGCAAACGTGCCGCGATGGAGGCAGACCAGTCCCTTGACGAGCGCCAGGCCGAGGCCGGTGCCTTCGTAATGGCGGGCATGATCGTTTTCCACCTGGGTGAAAGGCTGGCCGAGCATGCCGAGCTTTTCCGCCGCGATGCCGATGCCGGTATCGCTGACGGTGATGACGAGATCCCTGCCGCGGATTGCCGCATCCATCGAGACGACACCGCCGCGATCGGTGAACTTGATGGCATTGCCGGCAAGGTTGATGAGGATCTGCTGCAGGGCGCGGCGGTCGGCGATGACTTCGCGCATGCCGCGCGACGTGCGGGCCGAGAGCGTCACGCCCTTGTCGCGGGCCTGCAGGTCCAGCATGGCGCGGCAGGCTTCCATCGCGTCAGACGCGGCGAAGGGTTCGACCAGCAGCTCGTAGCGGCCGGCCTCGATCTTCGACATGTCGAGCATGGCGTTGACGACAGAGAGCAGATGGCCGCCCGACTGGCGGATCAGGCCGACATATTCGCGCTGACGGTCGTTTTCGAGCTTGCCGAAATATTCGCCGGCCAGAACGTCGGAAAAGCCGAGAATGGCGTTGAGCGGGGTGCGCAGCTCATGGCTGACGGCCGCGAGGAAGCGCGACTTCGTCTCATGCGCCGAGCGGGCATCCTCGATGCGGCGCTCAGCTTCCTTGCGCAGGCCGTCGAGCTCGGAGACATCGAGCGCCTGGGCGAGGATCTGCACGAGCTCGCCTTCGGCATTGCGGATGGCGGTGAAATCGAGGCGGACCGGCATGAACTGGCGGCCATCGGCGGGCGACAGGGCCTTTTGGACGCGAACGTCGACGGAGGCCTGCGCGGCGCCCTGGCGGATGGCGTCGAGTGCCTGGAGAAGCGTGATCTGGTCCGACACATGAACGCGCTCGACCAGCATCTCGCGGGCGCATTCGCGCAGCGACGACGGAAAAGTCTGGCGATCGCGGCCACCGGTCCGGACCACCCTGCCCTGCACGTCGAGTGCCAGCATCAGGCCGGGCGAGACTTCGAAGGCGAGATCATCCGAGAATACAGGCGACTGCGGCAGCGCGCGCGGCCGTGCGAAAGCAGCGGCAACCGCGATAAGGGAGACGGAGACGACCGCGGCAACGCCGACGGGAAGCGCCAGGACAGGGCCCATGACGGAGGTCAGTGCAAGCGGCGCAAGCGGCAGGGCGGCACCGGTCAGAAGCATGATGCGGCGAAGAAGCGCGACGTCGCTGGCGCGGAGTTCCGCGCTCGCGGCATCCTCGCCTGCTTCACCCATGGCTCGCACAAGCCAGCGCTCGGCGGTCTGATCGACCGCCCGCACGGCTCTGCCGGCAATGTTACTTAATACGCGCACGCAATACCCTGACACGGACTCAATTTGTGGCGTCACATTAGGCGTCGGCGACTTAAGGAAAGGATAAGAATGAGGCCCGCCAAAGCCCGCCAAACGGCCGCTTTTCCAAGTTTGGGACAGATCGCTTGAGAGTTCTCGGCTTTTGGTTAACGGGGGTAAGCGACGGAATTGGTTCAATTTTTCCAAATGCATTAACCAGTGTGGCGAGACTGTCCCAATGAAACGCCTTGCCTTTGGGGGAAGCGCCCCATTTATGCTTAACGGGTATAGCTAGAACTTGCACCAAAAGCCGTAGACCTACTGCAAATAGATGACGTGGACGCCGGGGAAAAAGGCAATTCGATAAAATTTTAGGAAAATTCGAGCGTCGGCGTCAAAGGCACATTTGCTTCCTCGCGGTACGGTCATGTTCAAGAGCGGCACAGACCGGTCGACCAGCGAACCAGATTTCGCTGTGGATAAGAGCAGGTAGAGAGTCCAGGCAGGACAGGAACAATGTTTTCGTTGATCAAGGGTATGATCTTTTTCGCATTCGTGCTGGTGGCGCTGTCCTACTTCAGCGACAAGCCGGCCGCCGTGACCGAGGGCAACAATGCCATTCAGGTCGGCGATGCGATCTCGGCCGCCACCGGCGCCTATGCCTATATCTCCGCCATCTGCGGCGAACGGCCGGAAGTCTGTGAAAAGGGTTCAGAGACGCTGTCTGCGCTCGGTGTGCGCGCCACCGAAGGCGCCCGCGTCGCCTTCCAGCTTCTCGACAAGCAGTTCGGCGATGACGCATCCGTCGCCAAGGTGGCCGCCGATGTGGCGCTCAAGCAGGATCCCGACCCGACGCCCTTCCCGACCGGAACCATCGCAGAGGCACAGGTGGCGGTCCATTCCGACCCGATTTCGACCGGCACCGTACCGCTGCCGCTCAAGCGCCCGCATCCCTGATCGGCGCTTCCCGAGGCTCCGCCTCACCCTGAACTGTTCCGCTTTTCTTCGAAACGCGAAACCACTCTGCTTCTTTGATTTAACGCAGTTCCGGACGCAAAACCGCTACGCACTTTTGCTGGAACTGCTCTACGAATTTTACTTCTTGCGCCCGGTTCCAAAGCCACGGTTTCCCGGCGCCTGACTGCCTGCCCTACTGATCAGCACTTGCTGACCGCCGTGAGGAAGATCCCTCACGGCGGCTTTTTTCTTTGGTTTGGGGCCGCGTTTTCCTACAGTCCCCGGCATTTCTTCTGTTCTCGGGCGCTAAAACACCTATATGGGGGCAAAGGAACAGACGGCCGGAAGACCAGACGGACATATCATGACGCAGCTTGACCAGATCATCGACGACTTCGCCTTTCTCGACGAGTGGGAGGATCGCTACCGCTATGTGATCGAGCTCGGCAAGGCGCTGCCCGACCTGGCCGAAGAGAAGCGCACGGCGCAGAACAAGGTGCAGGGCTGCGCCAGCCAAGTGTGGCTCGTCAGCCATGTGGAAGACGGCAGCGCCGATCCGGTGATGACCTTCGAGGGTGATTCCGACGCCCACATTGTGCGCGGCCTCGTCGCCATCGTGCTCGCCACCTATTCCGGCAAGCGGGCTTCCGAAATCGCCGCGACCGACGCGATCGACACGTTCGACAGAATAGGGCTCGTCGAGCATCTGTCCTCGCAGCGCGCCAACGGGCTGCGCTCCATGGTCAAGCGCATCCGCGAGGAAGCGCGGATCAAGGCTGCCGCCTAACCAACACTTTTCCCGAATTCCTGACCGCCCGAACGAAAATCTTCCGCGCCCCAGTGATGGGTGCTGCGCCGCGAGTTTGAGGGCGGTGGGGCGTAGTGGCGCGAGAGCGTCATCAGCGCGGTGCGCAACATCAGCTTGGCGGACCGCGCCGGCCATTGGCGTTCGCGCTCGATCAGTTCCAGCCCCTTGCCGAAGCAGCAGACATCGGCGGCGACGCCCGACAATTCCGGCCCCATCGCCTCCATGGCGCGGCCGAAGCGGCTGCGGGCTTCCATGGCGCTAGCCGCAATCTCCGCCATGCCGCCCGCCCCGCCCTTGGCGCGGGCCGAAAGCCGGGGCTCCCAGGAGACGGTGACACGCGGCTGAAGCTGGCCGCGGGTGAAATCGGCGAGCAGCCGGTTACCGGCATCGATCGCCTCTGTCGGAAAGAACAGCTCGCCTCCCCGCCCCTTCAGGCGGCTCAGCGCCGAGAATGGCGATTCGTCGAGATTACGGCTTACCGTCTGGCGCGCGCCACCGATCTCTACCGTCGCCTGCTCGATCTCGCGATGCTGGCCGAGATAGCTCTCGTCGCTTTCCACCATGGCGCGGCGCAGGAAGCTGCGCGCCTCGGGCGTTACGGTAAGCAGCCTGCCTGCACGGGAGACGAGGCCACGCGAGATCGCCTCGGTAAGCAGCGCCGCGGGAAAGGCGCGTTGTTCCGCCCCGATGCAGACCGAACCATCCGGCCCGGCTTCCACCGATTGCTCGCCCTGCATGACGTGGCGGACAAGGCGGCTCAAAGCCTTAACCGATGACCGGGTGGCAGCGGATTTGGTCGAGGCGGCGGCAAGCTTTCTCATCGTTGCATCACTCATAGGCTGCAAACTCCTGCGAGGCGAAGACGGCCGTGGCCATGCGCTCGATCGCCGAGACGAATTCGTCAAAGGCGACGTCGTCGCGACGGTCCTCCACGACATGGCAGGCATGGCTGACCGTGGTACGGTCCCGCCCGAAGGCGGTGCCGACCTCCGCCTGCGTCATCTGTAAAGCGACGTGGCAAACATACATGGCGATCTGACGGACATGGCAGGAGGGACGGCGGCGGTCGCGGCGCATGATGACGCGATCGCTGAGCAGGAACAGCATTTCAGCCGTGATCTGACTGACCGCGCGGCAGACGGTACGTAACGGCACGCTCGACGGAAAGCGGCGGGGCATGACCGGAACAAGCGCTGTTGCGTAAGGATCGGACAATGCCTGACGGCCTGTGGACTGTCCGCAGCCTCCGCGGTCTGGAGAATTCTCAAAAGGCATGACAACTCCTTCGTGAATAGGAATTAATTCATACACCTTCGAGCGGATGGGGGAATGTTGCGCACCATCACATTTAATGGTGATATTGAAAATAAATCGTTTTTTCTGTTTTCAACAGACAGGAATGGGATTTTTTTCCTCTATGCATCCCCTAACAAAAAAGCCGGGCACAGGCCCGGCTCGCTTCTGGCGGCGCAAACGCCGCATCCATTCTCACGACAACTGATCGGTCATCCCCAACCGGTCGGCTGCCGATCGGTCAGTTGGCGCGACCGCGCTTGCGGCGCTGACCAAGACCCATTTCCTTGGCAAGACGCGAACGGGCTTCGGCATAGGCCGGAGCAACCATCGGATAGTCGGCCGGAAGGCCCCACTTCTCGCGATATTCGTCAGGCGTCATGTTGTAGTGGGTCATCAGATGGCGCTTCAGCGACTTGAACTTCTGACCATCCTCAAGGCAGATCAGGAAATCGTCTTCGATCGACTTCTTGATCGGAACCGGCGGCTTCGGCTTTTCAACCGCGGCTACGACCGGGGTCGGCGAAGAGGTGTTGCTAAGCGCCGAGTGAACGTCGGAGATCAAGTTCGAAAGATCACCGACCGGAACCACGTGGTTACTCACATAGGCGGCCACGATGTCTGCGGTCAATTCAACCAGCAACTCGGGACCCTTGCCCAGTGCCATATCTGTCATTTCCAGTCTCCTGTTCTCATGCAGTACGAGCGCCGACCGCGACCTCCGCGGCGACTGTTCGCAGTTGAGCCAATGTGGAACATCGACCGATCGCGTTTTGTCCGAAGACGGAAGCTTACCCCTAAGCCTCGCGCGAGAAACCGATGGCGCCACCGGATATTGAATCAAGTCTCCGCAGAATTCCCGCCATGATCATAATCGTCTTCAGCAATGCCCCGTTTTAAAGGGCGATCTAAATGAGACGAATATGCGGGAAAATGCTTAGTCTAGATCAATATCAGTGCTCGACTTGTACTCAAGTAGCACTGAGACTCGAAAAGTCCAATTGCTAAATCTAGTAATATGGAGACTTTCCTGAGCCTAAGTCATAACTCTTAGACATTAGTACCGACAAAAATTGCACTTATGCAATCTTTGCGCGCTTACAAGTGCAATAAAGCAACCACTATTCATCCCCAAGACGGTGCTTCGCGGCACTAGACGCATCACTGCATTTCATTTGTCACAGTTTTGTCAGACATCGGATAGCCGGCCTTCAAGGCGGCTATTGCCAGGAGATGTGCCGAAACGGGAGCGGTGAGAACGAAGAAGAAGAAGCCCGCGAGTGCACGGGCCAGCATGGACAGCTCTCCCGAATGCACGCCGACGGCGAGCAGTAGCAGGCCGGAGCCGACCGTCCCCGCCTTCGAGGCCGCGTGCATGCGCGAATAGACATCGGGGAAGCGGTTGAGGCCGATGGAAGCAACCAGGGCAAAAACTGCACCGCCGAGGACGAGGACAGCTGTGACGATGGCGAAAGCGATGTCCATTATTCCTCCTTTGCCCGCTTACGCGGCTTGGCTGTTGCCTTTGCAGCAGTATCGTCGGCCGCTTTCCTTCCGGTTTTACTGGAGGGTTTACTCGACGACCCGGTGCGGGACTTATCGACCGATTTGCTTTGCGCCTCTGCCGCGCCTGCGTCGCTCGACTTGCCACGGGCTTTCACGGCGCGGACTTTTACAGGTTGTGCAACAGAAGACATCGCCTCGGCGACGTCATCGTTCGAGGCTGGCCTTGCAGACTGCTTTGTGGCCGTTTCCGACACAGGCTTTACTGCAGTCTTTGCTTCAGCCTTGGCAGAGCTCTTTGCGGATTTTGCCTTGGACTTCTTTTCGGAGCCCCGTGCGCCAGAACCGACCGCCTCGACATGAACGGCATCCGCGACGGGTACCGCGCCTTCGAGCTTCGGTTCATCAATATCCTTGATCGCCTTCTGTTTGGCCTTGCTGACCAGGATGAAGCGGGCGAAGGCGACGGTCGCGAGGAAGCCGACAAGTCCGAGTGCAATGGCGATGTCGATATAGAGGGTGAAGCCGGTGCGGATCGCAATCAGCGCGATGAAGCCGATGACGATGCCGACGAGCATGTCGAGCGCCACGACCCGATCCGGCAGTGTCGGCCCCTGCACGACCCGCCAGACGGTCAGCAGAAAGGCGCCGATGAGCAGCGCCAGCCCCAGCCAGGTGGCGATGGAGAGAATGGTGTCAGCCGCGCTCATCGGAAAGCCTCCAGGATCTTCCTCTCGAAGCCGTTCGCGATGTCACGCTTGGTGCCCTCGACATCGGAACAATCGATCGCGTGGACATAGAGGATCTTCTTGTCCTCGGAGACATCGACGGACAGGGTGCCGGGCGTCAGCGTGATGAGGTTGGCGAGAAGGGTGATTTCGAAATCCCTGTCGACCGTCAGCGGAAAGGCGAAGATGCCGGGCTTCAGGTCCATGTTCGGACGAAGCGCGACGACCGCCACCTTCCAGGCGGACATGGCAAGCTCCCTGAAGAACAGGACGAGCAGCGCGATCATGCGGCCGAGCCGGCGCAGATAGCCGCGGGCACTCATCTCGTCGCGGACGATCCAGAGCGCGAAGGTGGAGAGCGCGAAGCCGAAGATCAGGTTCAAGAGCGAGGCGCTGCCGGTGATCGCGACCCAGATGAAGGCAAGCACCAGCGAAAGGAGATAGATGATCATGGCGTTGTCCCCTCCGGAAAGACCGAACGGATATAGGCGGTCGGATCGGCAAGGCTGTCCGCCGCCATCTGGCTTGCCTGCAGGACCGGCTCGGGGAACAGGCCGAAGGCAAGCACGATCGCGGTCAGCAAGCCGATCGGCAGGGCGGTGCGCCAGTTGGTGACGACAGCCTGTGCCGCGGCATCGGCCGTTACTGCTGGGCGCCAATAGGCGAGCAGGAAGACGCGGGCGAGCGCGATCGTGACGAGGAAGGCCGAGACGAGGATCGCTGCCGCCAGCCACCAGGCGCCGATATCGAGCGAAGCCTTGAGCAGCACGACCTTGGGCCAGAGGCCGGAGAGCGGCGGCAGGCCGGCGGCGGCGAGCATCAGCGCGAAGGAGGCGCCGGCGAACCAGGGCGAGCGCGCCCAGAGACCACCGAGCGTCGACAACTGCCAGGAGCCGGAGAGCCGGAACGCCTCGCCAGCCATCAGATAGAGCGCGGTCATGGCGACGATCGAATGGAGCGCGTAGAGGATGGCGCCGCCGACTGCGACCGGCGTTCCGATCGCAACCCCTGCCAGCATGTTGCCGATGCCGACGATGACGACATAGCCGATCATCCGGCGCAGATCGTTCTGGGCGAGCGCGCCGAGTGCACCGAGGACCATGGTCAAGACGGCGGAGACGGCGATGACGAGGCTAATCGCCTCACGCTCGACCGGGAAGAGCATGACGGTCACCTTGATCAGCGCATAGATGCCGACCTTGGTGAGCAACCCGCCGAACAGGGCGGACACGGTGATGCGCGGCGTATGGTAGGAGGCCGGCAGCCAGAAATTGACCGGGAATGCTGCGGCCTTCATGCCGAAGGCGAGCACGAAGAGCGCCGTCAGCGTGATCAGCGGCGCGCCTTCGCGGATGGACGCTTCCTTGCGGGCGATATCGGCCATGTTGAGCGTGCCGAAGATCGCATAGAGATAGCCGACCGAAATCAGGAACAGGGTCGTGGCGATGAGATTGAGGATCGCGTATTTCAGCGCGCCCTCGATCTGCCGTGGCTCGGAGCCGAGGATCAGCAGACCGAAGGACGAGATCAGCAGGACCTCGAACCAGACATAGAGGTTGAAGATGTCGCCGGTCAGAAACGCGCCGGAGACGCCCGCCATCATCAGCATCAGGAAGGCGACGAAGCCGTGGCGCAGGCCCGTCGCATCGATATCCTTCAGCGCGAAGACCGAGGCGAGCAGTGCGACGATGGCAGAAGCCAGCGCCATGGAGGCGCCGAAGATATCGGCGGTGAAGGATATGCCGAAGGGCGGCAGCCAGCGGCCCATGGTCATGGTGATCGGGCCGTTCTGCCAGACGCGCCACAGAAGCAACGCGTCGAGGACGACAAGCAGGATCAGCGCGGAAAAACCGATGAAGGCGTGAAGACGCACCGACTTGCGGATCATCATCAAGAGGCCGCCCGTGGCGATCATCAGCGCGACGGGGAGGATGACCAGCCAGTCGCCAAGCGCCGGCGGCGCCATGACCATGGCGGCGGCGAGATCGACAGGGGTGGAGGTGGGGGATGCCATCAGAGCTGGGCTCCCTTTCGCACGGTCGCGTCGCTCCGAGAGGAATACCCCCTCTGCCCTGCCGGGCATCTCCCCCACAAGGGGGAGATCACAAGCGGCACGACCTTCGCCCGGAAATTAAAAGCCCGCGACTCCTTGCAGTTGACATGCCGGTGCTTGGGGCGAGGCGGCGCGTCCTGCTGATCTCCCCACTTGTGGGGGAGATGCCCGGCAGGGCAGAGGGGGTGTTCGCAACAGATGCCATAAAATCAATACCCCGTCGGCGGGAGAGGCTCGTCCCGCGGTTCCGCCAGGCACATTTCGTCGGTGCTGTCGGTGCCGAGTTCCTCGAAGGCACGGTAGGCGAGCACCAGCAGGAAGGCGAAGAAGGAGAAGGAGATGACGATCGCGGTCAGGATCAGCGCCTGGGGCAGCGGATTGGACGCCTCGATCGCCAGCGTGTCGGAGCCCGCCGGGATGATCGGCGGGATCTGCCGGGTCAGCCGGCCGGCGGTGAAGAGCAGCAGGTTGACGCCGTTGCCGAGCAGCACGATGCCGATGAGGATGCGGATCGTGAATTTCGACAGCATCAGATAGATGGCGGCGGAAAAGAACATGCCGATGAGGATGACGAAAAGCGTTTCCATCAGCGGCCGCCCTCCTCTTCATCCTCGTCGTCCGGCTCCTGTTCCAGCGACAGCGCGATCGAGGTGATTGCGCCGACCACCACGAGATAGACGCCGATATCGAAGGACATGACGGTCGACAAAGCCAGTTCGACACCGAAGATGTGCGGATAGATCCACAGCCCGCTCATGAACGGCACGCCGGCGAAGATCGAGGCGAAGCCGGAGATGGTCGACAGAAAGAGGCCCGCACCGGCAATCGCCATCGGGTGGAACTGGATCGCCCGCTGGACGGCGCCCGGACCATAGGCGATGCCGAAGATGGCCAGCGCAGATGCCGCGATCAGCCCGCCGATGAAGCCGCCGCCGGGCTCGTTATGGCCGCGCAGGAGGACGAAGACGGAGAAGAGCAGCATGATGGCGGTCAGCATCGGCGCGACCGTGCGCATGATGAGAGTGTTCATCGGCCTTCTCCTTCCTCGTCGCGCGGATCTTGATCAGTGCCAGGACGGCAAGGCCGGTGATCATCACGACCGCGATCTCGCCCAGCGTATCCGTGCCGCGGAAGTCGACGATGATGACGTTGACGACATTGGCGCCGTGGGCGATCACCTTGGAATAGGCGTTGAAGAATTCCGTCAGGACCGGATCGAAGGGCGCGCGACCGATCGCAGGAGCAGCATGGCGAAGCCGAGACCGCAGGCGATGGCGATGATGGAATCGAGCACGACCTGGCCGATCGGGCGGTGATCACTGACAGACAATCTCAGTCGCGTCATGACCAGCGTCAGGACGACTACCGACAGCGTCTCGATCATGAACTGCGTGAAAGACAGGTCCGGCGCGCCGAAAAGCAGGAAGATGCCGGCGACGGCAAAACCCTGGATGCCGAGGGCAACGATGGCCGTCAGGCGGTCGTTGGCGCGCAGCACGGCGATGACGCCGAGTGCGGCGATGACCAGGAAGGCGATTTCCTGCACCAGAAGCTGGTTCGGCCAGGGCAGCGCATCCGGCAGTTCGCCGAACAGGATCGGCGGAACGAGGAGCGTCAGCGCGACCATGATGAAGGTGGCGGTGACATAGATTTCCAGGCGTCCAGGCTGGATGAAGCGGGTGACGAGAACCGAGAGACGGACGAGGCCCGACAGAAGATGATCGAACCAGCGATCCGGGCCGGGGCCGAGGCTTTCGAGCATTTCGGCGACCAGAGCGCGGGCCCGGTCGAGGCGCCAGTAGACGAGCGCACCGAGGAGGACGGTGATCACCGAGAGCAGCAGCGGCAGGCCGATATGGGGAATGGTGCTGATGGTGATCGTCACCTCATCATCCACGATGGCGCTTGCCATCGGTGACGAGACATAGGCGTGGAGAATGCCGGAAAAAGACCGAACAAGAGGCCGAGCACAGCCAGCACGGCCGGGCCGAGCCACAGGGCGATCGGCGCCTCGTGGGCCGATTTGGGCGTCTCCTTTTTCGCGCCGATGAAGGGCTTCAAGCCGACCCCGAAGCCGATGGCCAGCATCAGGGCGTTGCCGATGATCGCCAGCAGGGTGAAGAAGACGGCGCGCGGATTGCCGGCAGCGAGTGCCGCATAGATCTCTTCCTTGGCGAGGAAGCCAGCAAAGAGCGGCAGGCCGCCCATGGAGCAGGCCGCAAGAAGGGCTGCCGCGAAGGTGATCGGCATGGCGAAGCGCAGGCCGCCGAGCAGCGGCAGTTCGCGGGTTCCGGCCTCGTGATCAACGGCACCGGCGACCATGAAAAGTGCGCCCTTGAAGAGCGAATGGGCGGCGAGATACAGCACCGCCGCCTCGATGGCGTAAGGCGCGCCGAAGCCGGTCAGCATGACGAGCAGGCCGAGCGAGGCCATGGTCGTGTAGGCGAGCATCAGTTTCAGATCGGTCTGGCGGATGCCGATCAGGGTGCCGGCGATCAGCGTTACTCCGCCGAAGAAGGGCAACAGAATTTCCCAGGCGGGCGTTGCACCCATGACCGGGTTCAGCCGCATCAGCAGATAGACGCCGGCCTTCACCATGGTGGCGGAATGCAGGTAGGCGGAGACCGGTGTGGGCGCTTCCATGGCGTTGGGCAGCCAGAAATGGAACGGGAACTGCGCCGATTTGGTAAACGCGCCGCCGAGAACGAGGATCAGCGCCGGCAGATAGAAGGGGCTGAGGCGCACGGCATCTTCCAAGTGGACGAGCAGCGACAGCTGGGTGACGCCGGTAATGTTCCAGAGGAAGATCAGGCCGGCCAGAAGCGACAATCCCCTGCCCCAGTGACGACCAGCGCCTGCAGCGCTGCACGCCGCGCCCTCTCCCGCTCATGATCGAAGCCGATCAGCAGGAAGGAGGTGATCGAGGTCAGTTCCCAATAGACGAAGAGCATCAGGAAACTGTCGGAGACGACAAGCCCGAGCATCGCGCCCATGAACATCAGGATGAAGGAAAGGAAGCGGCCGAGCTGCGGATGGCCCTTCATGTAGCCGCCGGAATAGATCACGATCAGCGTACCGATGCCGGTGATCAGAAGCGCGAAGGTGAGCGACAGACCGTCGATGAACCAGGAGAAGGAGAGATTGAGGCTGGGCGCCCAGGCATAACCTCCGGTCACCACCTCGCCGGCCGAAATCTCGCCGAGGAAACCGCAGAAATGCAGGAAGGACAGAGCCGGCGCGAGCGCTAAGATCCAGGCCGACTTATCGCCGAAATGCCGGGCGAGCGTCGGAGCCAGGAAGGCGGCCAGAAAAGGCAGAAAAAGCGCAATCAACGTCCATGCCGGCGCAGTGGCGGCCATATCTTCTCCTCGAGATCAGAATCATTCCTCGCCCCCGGCTTGGCCGGACCCCGGTTTTCTAGGGGAAACAAACCGGCGCCTCAAGCATAACCGGACAGCGAACACGAAAAGCTGACCTTTTTTCACAGCGTATCCCTCTCTATCTAAGGGGAAACGAAAGGAACGATCATGTCCTCAGTCACATCGACCAAGACCTCCGAACCTACTGTCAGCAAGACCGACGCGGAATGGCGCGAGCAATTGTCTCCCGAGCAGTATTACATCCTGCGGCAGGCGGGCACGGAGCGCGCCTTTACCGGCCCGTTCTGGAATTCCAAGGACAAGGGGCTATATCGCTGCGCCGGCTGTGGTGAGGAGCTGTTCGTCTCGGATACGAAGTTCGACAGCGGCTGCGGCTGGCCGAGCTATTTCGAGCCGGTGAAGCCTGAGGTCGTCACGGAAATCCGCGACACGTCGCACGGGATGGTGCGCACCGAAATTCGCTGCGCCAAGTGCAACGGCCATCTGGGCCACGTCTTCCCCGATGGCCCGCCGCCGACCGGCCTGCGCTATTGCATCAACGGCCATGCGATGACGTTCGAGCCGTTGAAGTAGTTCGGCAGCAAGCATCTTCTCCCCGCAAGCGGGGAGAAGATTGAAATCGTTATTCCGCCGCGATCCGCGCCGCCATGGGCACGACCTGCGGCACCTCGCGGCCGGTGACGGCGGCGACAAGCGGCTGACCGTCCTCGATCTCGCCGAAGCGTTTTGCGACGCCGTCATAGACCAGCACCGCGCCGGTCTCGATGTCGAAGAACCAGCCATGCAGGGCGATCTCCCCTTTGGCGAGCTTGGCCGCGACCGACGGGTGGGTGCGCAGGTGATCGAGCTGGACGACAACGTTTTCCATCGCGACCGCCCGGATCTTCTCCTTTTCCTCCATCGTCTGGGGATAGGCCTCGCAGACGATCGAATGGGCGGCGTGGCTGTGTTTGAGCCACGCGGCGACATTCGGCATCTGGCCGAGCAGTTCGGGATGGCAGAGGCCCTTCATGGCGCCGCAATCGGAATGGCCGCAGACGATGATGTCACGCACGCCGAGTGCGACAACCGCATACTCGA
Source organism: Terrirhizobium terrae (assembly GCF_030323265.1). GTDB lineage: Bacteria > Pseudomonadota > Alphaproteobacteria > Rhizobiales > Rhizobiaceae > Neorhizobium. Next base: position 2,712,267 of record NZ_CP104992.1, on the reverse strand, counting down.
TCGCCGAGGAGACGCCGCCATTCATGGTCTGGAAGGGCGGCACGATATTGCCGGCATTGCGGCAGACGAAGAGTTCGCCCGGCCCGGACTGGGTGATCGTTTCCGGCATGACGCGGCTGTCGGCGCAGGAGATCATCAGCGCCTGAGGGCTCTGGCCCTCGGTGGCGAGCTTTTGGTAGAGAGCCGAATTATCCGGAAACACGGCGCCACGAAAATTCGAGATGCCTTTCAGAAGGTCGCCCATGGTCTACTCCTATAGCTAGCCGGACGTCGGATAGGGAGAGGCCTCCATCCGGCGGGGTTAGGTCGAAGCGATCATTTCGCATCTGCGAGATGACCATGGGACAACGTTGAGAATGTGATCTTATTCCATGCTGCGATGCGGAATTTCTTCACGATCCCGCGAGATTACGCGAGCATGTTTCGGTTTCACAGCGAAGGTCGTGCAGGGTGGGCGCCTTCGCACGTCGCGAGAAAATGCTGTAGCAGTACGTTTAAAGTCTGCGGCCGCTCAAGCGGGACGTAGTGGCCGCAGTCCTGCACGACCTGCAGCGTGCCACGCTGCGACGCCTCCGCTTGGAACCGGCTAGTCGTGATGCCGGGAGCGCGGTCATGCTCTCCGGTAGCGACCGTAACCGGGCAGTTCAGCTGCGGCAGGAGCGCGGCACGGCTCGGTCGCGAATGAAAAACCTCGACGCCCCGCGCGAGATCCTCGGCGGACTGTTCCATCATCATGGACCGGGCTTGGTCGATCACGTCCTGACTGGCGGCGGGGCCGAAAAGAGGCTGCCAGTAGCGCTGCCAGGCAAGCTCCCTGCCCTCGTCACGAAGCGTCCGGACCGCTTCTCTCATCATTTCGGGATCGGGTCTTCGATCGGCCTTGGTTCCGATGAGCATAAGGCCCGCGATCCGTTCCGGCGCCAGAGCCGCGATTTCGAGCGCGCAGGAGCCACCGACCGAACAGCCGACAAGAACGAGCCTTTTTGCTTGCGTCATGGCGAGTGCGCGTTGCGCCCATTCTTCCAGTCTTTGACCGAAATGATAGAGCGTCGGCGCATGGCTCTGGAGAGAGATTACGGAACGCTGTGCATCCCACATCGTCCCGTTCAAGGGGAGCGCGTGAAGGAAGAGCACTTCCAGTCCGCTCATCCTCGCCTCCGGCTATTCGTCAGGCGGACGGCTCGACCGTGAAGGCGAAGCGGGCCTTTTCGCCGGGCTGGAGGATAGTGCCGTAGGGGCGCTCGGCGACCTCGGCGGATGCGCCAACTTTCGCGGCGGTGCCATGCCAAGGCTCGACGCAGAGGAAAGGTGCGCCGACTTTTTGCCAGAGCGCGACGTTGGGCAGATTGTCGAAGCTGAATTTCAGGCTTGGGCCGCCCTCGGCGGCATAGGTGAGGCCGGTCCCTGCCCCTTCGGCGAAGATCATCGCATCGGCTTCGAACAGATCATGGGCGAGCGTCAGGCGGCCGGCCTTGAAGGGTGACGGCAGCCTGTCTTCGGTGACGAGACCGTTGTCCAGCCGGGTGAGCAGCGGCTCGCCGCCATTCTCCAGTGTTACCGTGTGAGCCACATCGCCGGCGCCGGGCAGCGGCCAGAGGAAGGCCGGATGATAGCCGAGGCCAAAGGGCATGGGGCGCGTATCGCGGTTTTCGACCTCGGCTGCGACCGTGAGCTTCCTGCCTTCGATCGAATGGGTGACGGAGAGCAGGAAATCGAAGAGATAGACTTTTCGCGTTGTCTCCGAGGAGGCGAGCTCGAAGCGGCACGACGACAGGCTTTCGGCGGCAAGCGCGAACTCGGAGCGGCGGGCAAAACCGTGCTGGCCCATCTCATAGCTTACGCCATCGACCGCGATCTTATTGTCCGGCGCCTTGCCGACGATCGGGAAGAGGATCGGCGAACGGCCGGTCCACCAGGCGGCATCGCCATTCCACAGCCAGTCGCGGCCGTCCGATGTTCTCAAGGACTGCATTTCGGCACCGAGGAGGAGATTTCGATGCTCAACTGGTCATTGGCGATGCGGACGATATCGGACATGCGGCTTGCTCCGGTCACACGTGGGATCGATGGACGCATCTTTGCGCTATTCGAAAGCACGTGCCAACGGTGAACCGGCATGCGATGAGACGTACCGTCGGCAGTGTGGCCCGATGGCGACGATTGTGACAGAGGAATGAACAATGGCGATGATACTTGTTCCGGGCTTCATGCTGGATGCCGACCTGTGGCGCGACGTGGAGCCAGGGCTTGCGCGCTTCGGGCCGATCAGCCACGCCGACCTTTCCGAGGGCGCCACACTGCAGGATATGGCGCGCCGCGTGCTGGCCGAGGCGCCGCCGACATTCATTCTTCTCGGCTTTTCCATGGGCGGCTATGTGGCGCGGGAGATCGTCCGCCAGGCGCCCGAGCGCGTCACCGCCCTCATTCTGGTCGCCACATCCGCGCGGGGCGACAGCGATGTGCAGGCGCAGCGGAAGGCGGCGATCGCCAGACAGAGCGTGCTTGCCTTTCGCGGCCTGAGTGCGCCCGCCGTCGTCTCCTCGCTGCATCCCGACAATTCAGGGCGAACTGATCTCATCGAGCGGATCCAGGCGATGGGCCAGCGGCTGGGCGGGACCACGTTCCGGCGCCAGTCGCTTCTCGACCGGCGTGACGAGCGGGGCGAACTTGGCGGGATCGGCTGTCCGACGCTCGTGATTGCGGGAGACAGGGACAAGTTGCGATCGCGGACCGAGGCGATGGAGCTGCATGAGGGGATCAGAGGCTCGATCTTCGAAGTCATCGCGAACACCGGACACATGATCCCGCTCGAGGCACCGGAGCGGTTCGTCGAGGTCATCACGGCGTGGCTCGATGACCTGCAGGAGGCGGCCGGACGCTCCTAGTTTTTCTTTGCCAGCAACGCTTCGATCTGGGGCGCAACGATTGCGCCGAACAGGTCCGGCGTGCCGAGAGCGCGGGCGGACAGCATGGCGCCATGGACCGAGGCCATCAGGATCTGGGCCATCTCTTCCGGTAATTTGTCCAGCTGGAACTGGCCGCATGTGGCCCCCTCTTCCAGCACCGCAGTCAGCCAGGCGGCGAGGTTGCGGAAATGGACCTGAACATGGGCCGCGACCTCGGGAGGCAGGATTTCCATCTCGCCGGCCAGCATGGCGCAGACGCAGAAGGGCTGCGATCCGTCGCCGATGCAGGTTTTCCAATGGCCGATATAGGCCTGCAGCTGATCGACCGGGTCTGGAATGTTTTCCCGCACGGCGCCGAGGGCGGTGGCGGCCTCCTGTGCATATTGTTCGACCAGCGTGCTGACCAGCGCGGCCTTGGTCGGGAAATGGTGGTGGATGCTTGCCTTGCGGATGCCGATCGCATCGGAAATGTCGGCATAGCTGAAGCCGTTATAGCCGCCCGCCATGATGAGCGATCGGGCACTGGCAAGGATCTTCTGCGCGGTCGTCTGTTCCATTTCAACGGGCCTATCTTTCAGCCGGAAGGCCGTCAAGTCACGGCGATTTGACTGCGCATTGCCTCTGCCGGCTACCGTGTAGATTGACATGTCAAAATTACCTTCCTACTAGTAGGTAGACAAATATGGAGTCTGTCATGCCCAGTCAAGTTTCAACCCAATCCAGCTGGTTGCGTTCGTATTATTTCGTCCGTGCCTTCTTCTCGATCTGGTGGATCGCTATTGCTGTCGCCGTCAGCGGGCACACCGCCCTCGCCGCTTTGCTCTTCGTCATCTATCCCGCATGGGATGCCGTGGCGAACCTTGCCGATGCGCGTTCCAACGGTGGCCTCAAGGCGAACAGGACGCAGGCGCTGAACGTCGTCGTCAGCACGATCACGACGCTCGCCGTGCTTCTGGCGGTGATGAAGGATACCCATGCGGTGCTCGGCGTCTTCGGCGTCTGGGCAATCCTCTCCGGCCTGCTGCAGCTTGCGACCGGCGTGACGCGCTGGCGGGCCTATGGTGCGCAGTGGGTGATGATCCTGAGCGGCGCGCAATCGGCGCTGGCCGGCGGCTTCATGATCACGCAGGCGCTCGGAGACGTTCCGCCGACGATCCTCGATGTCGCGCCCTATGCCGGCTTCGGCGCCTTCTACTTCCTCGTCTCGGCCATCTGGATGACGGTCGCCGCCTCCCGGAAGACCAGTGCGAAGGCCTGAGGCCGCCTTACCTCAAGTCCTTGCACGGTCAGGCCACCGGCACGTTCAAACGTGCCGGTGGCCGTCTTCTTTGCTGCGATAGGCTAGTCGTCGAAATCCATGGCGAGCGTCGTCGCCTTGTGTGCCTCCAGTTCGGCGAGCCTGCCCTCCAGCGCCGCCTTGATGGACGGATAGGTGGCGCCGCCGAGGGCCAGACGCAGCGGCGGGTCATCGCGATCGGCATAGGCGATCATCGCATCGGCCATCTTGTCCGGGTCGCCCTTGATGTCGAAACCGCCATTTGCCATCGCGCGGCGCACCTCGCCGGCCGGTGTGTCGTCGTAAACCGCCATCGGTTCGGCCTGGGCCAGACCCTTTCCGAAATCGGTGCGGGTCGGACCCGGCTCAACGATGGTGAAGCGGATGCCGAAGGGCGCAACCTCCTTGGCGGCTGCATCGACAAACCCCTCAATGCCCCATTTGGTGGCGTGGTAGAGGAGAAATTCGGATAGGTGATCTGGCCGCCTTCAGATGCGACCTGCTGGATCAGTCCGCCGCCCTGGGCGCGCAGATGCGGCAAGGCCGCGCGGATGACGGCGATCGAGCCGATCAGGTTGGTATCGATCTGATGGCGGATCTGCTCGTCGGTGACCTCCTCCGCCGCGCCGAACAGGCCGTAGCCGGCATTGTTGACGACGACATCGATACGGCCAAGCTCGGCGAAGGCGCGGTCGATCGTGGTGCGGACGGCAGCCTGGTCGGTGAGATCCAGCTTGGCGATCCACAGCCGGTCGCCATAGGTCTGGCGCAGATCGTCGAGCGCATCCATGCGCCTCAGCGTCGCCGCGACGCGATCACCGCGGGCGAGAAGCTTTTCGGTGAGCAGGCGGCCGAAGCCGGAGGACGTACCGGTGATGAACCATGTTCTGGACATGAGCTTGTCTCCTTCATAGGCGACGGCAAAATGCCGCTGCCTTCGAGACAGGAGATAGGCGGAGAAAATTCATGGTATAAGCCGGCCAATCCTGCATGAGACGGTGAGATTTCCCCATGAATGAACGCCCGACACTGAACGACCTGAACGCCTTCGCCACAATCATCGCCCATCGCAGCTTCCGCAAGGCGGCCGATGAGCTCGGCCTGTCGCCTTCGACGCTGAGCCATATGATGCGCGGGCTGGAAACGCGGATGGGCGTTCGGTTGCTCAATCGCACGACCCGCAGCGTGTCGCCGACCGAGGCGGGCGAACGGCTGGCGGCGCGGCTGAAACCGGCGCTGAGGAACTCGATGCAGCGCTGGAGGCGGTCGACGATTTTCGCGGCGGGCCGAGCGGAACCTTGAGGATCAATACGAGCAATATCGTCATCCGCCTGCTGCTCGAACATGCGGTACCGGTCTTTCTTTCCCGTTATCCGGACATGGCGGTCGACCTCGTCAGCGACGGGCGGCTGATCGATATCGTTGCCGACGGTTTCGATGCCGGGATCAGGCTGCGCGAATCCGTGCCGCAGGACATGATCGCCGTGCCCTTCGGTGGGCCTGCCCGGTTCGTGGCCGTCGCCTCGCCGGATTATGTTTCAACGCGCGGCGAGCCTCTAGCGCCGACGGACTTGGCGCATCACACCTGCATTCGACTGCGAATGCCGAGCGGAAAACTCTATCGCTGGGAATTCGAACGGCGGGGCGAGGAGCTGACGGTCGATGTGCCCGGCGCGCTGACGCTGGATGACAACGAGTTGATGGCACAGGCGGCCGTCGCGGGTCTCGGGATCGCCTATATTCCGATGCATGTCGCGGCCCGGCATCTGGCGGAGGGACGACTTGTGACGCTGCTGTCAGACTGGTGCCCGCCAATCGACGGGCTCTGCCTCTATTATCCCGGCCACCGGCATGTGCCGGCGGGATTGCGCGCCTTCATCGGCGTGTTGAAGGAAATGGGCGACCTGCCTGGGGCTGACGTCAGTCTTTGACGGGAGGCGTCGCGTAATCCTCATCGCTGACCGGTTCCAGCCAGTCGGCTGTGACGCCGCCCTGCGCTTCCTGGATGGCGATATGGGTCATGGCCGTCTGGGGTGCCGCGCCATGCCAGTGCTTTTCGCCGGGCGCGAACCAGACCACGTCACCGGGGTGCAGTTCACGCACGGGACCGCCGAGCGACTGCGCCCGGCCGCAACCTGCCGTAACGACCAGCGTTTGGCCGAGTGGATGGGTGTGCCAGTTGGTGCGGGCGCCGGGTTCGAAGGTGACGCTCGCGGCACGGACACGGGCCGGATCGGGCGCCTCGATCAACGGATCGAAGCGGACCGCCCCGGTGAAATAATCCGCCGGCTGCCGTCTAGACGACTGGGATCCGTTGCGCTTGATGTCCATGAGAGGCCTCCTTCGGCGTGATTGCGAGGGAGATATAGGCCGCGATGGCGGGAAAGCAGCCTCGGCGGCGAGATTTCAGGGGGCGGATGTTTCGTCGGGGAAGAGGATCGCTTCGTGATCCTGTGCGGCGTTGAGTATCCGCAGGATTTCAACTCGATCCTGACCGACCTGATAATACACGACATAATTCCCATGGGGCATTCGGCGGATACCGGCGCTTTCATGCCGGGCGACAAGGGCAAAACGCGTTGGGAAAGAAGCGAGACGCATGCAGCGCTCCAACAGCTCCTCTACAAACGTGACCGCTCTGGCCTGATTGAATTGTCCTATGTAATCGCCGATGCGCTCGAAATCGTATTCCGCCTCATCGGTGATTACGACGTTCACGCTCGACGATCTTTCCGCATGGCCTGATATTTAGCCTTCAGCCGGGCGGCTACTTCTTCGATCGGCTTGACGCGGCCAGCTTCGACATCGGCCAGCCCGCGCGCCAGCGCCTCATCCAGCTCCCGCTGTCGGCGCTCACGCAGTTCCAGAAGCCGGGTGGCCTCTTTCAGCACATCGTCACGCGTCTCGTAGCGGCCGGATTTTACCAGCTCGTCCACATAGTCATCGAAGTGTTTTCCGAGGTTTGCGCTGTCGGCCATGGCATGTGCTCCAACTCAGCGGAAGATAGCAATCGCGGGGTCGATTATCAACGCATCCGCAGGCCGGTCAGACGGTAGAAAGCTTCAGTTCCATACAGGTGAGGTCGAGCCAGCGGCCGAACTTGGTGCCGACTTCGGAGAACTTTCCGGCGATACGGAAACCGAGGGTCGTGTGGAGGGCGATGGAGGCGGCATTCTCGGCTTCGATGGCAGCGATCATGACGTGGACGCCGTTGGAGGCGGCGCGGGCGATCAGCTCTTCCATCAGCTTGCGGCCGATGCCGTGGCCGCGGAAATCGCGGTGTACATAGACGGAATGTTCGACCGTGAAGCGATAGCCGTCGAAGGCGCGCCAGTCGCCATAGGACGCATAGCCGGCGACAGCGCCGTCAAGCTCGGCGACCAGAACCGGATACCCTTTCGCCCTGCGCGCGTCAAACCAGGCGCGACGGTTGTCGAGATCGACCAGCGTCTCGTTCCAGATCGCCGTCGTGTTGGCGACGGCATCGTTGTAGATCTCCATGATGCCATGCAGATCGGCCTGGGCGGCGTCGCGGATGGTCAGGTTGCTGGTCGTCATGTTCTGTCCACTATATTTTCATCAAATCCACTTTAGCAGACGGCATTAATCTGTCGAGAGACCGATGGTGATGGACTGAATGAAATGCGCTGAGGTCAGATGCTGCTGCCGAGGCTGAAACAGGTCATCACCGCGCCGTAATGGACGGCGGCCGCGGCGACGACGAAGGCGTGCCAGATGGCGTTCTGAAAGCGCAGCCGTTCCCACACGTGGAAGATGACGCCGAGCGAGTAGATCAGTCCGCCGATGACGATCAGCCAGACGGTGACCGGCGGCAGATATTGCGAGACCTCGTCCATCACCATTACGCCGCTCCAGCCCATGGCGAGGTAAAGCAGGATGGCAAGCTTGTCGTAACGGCCGGGAAAGAGGCATTTCAACGAAATGCCGAGGATGGCCGTCAACCAGATCGCCGCCAGCATGGTCGCGATCCACGGATCGCCCGCTCCACGCTCCAGAAACGGCGTGTAGGTGGCGGCAATCAGGATGAATATCGCCGAGTGGTCCAGCCGGCGCAGGATCCACTTGGTCCGCGAATGGGGCCAAATATTGTATGTAAAGGAAATCGACAGGCAGAGAACGAGACCGAGCGCATAGACCCAGGCGGCGGCAATCTCCCCGTGGCTGGACCAGACGGTGGCATAGAAGATCAACGCCGTCGCACCGACCAGCGCAAAAACAATGCCGATGCCGTTTATAACGCCATCCGCAATGATCTCATGCAGGTCGTAATGCCGGCCGAAATTGAAGAGTTCGCTCATTACCCGCTGTCTCCCGTCCGCGACCAGAATGTAAGCATCCGGTCAAGAAGACAAGAGACGGCGGGCACAGGTCGATTCACATTCGGTTGCGGAAGGTAACTTGCGCCGGACGGCTCAGCGGTCGATCAGTACCGAGCAATTCGCGTGGCGCACGACGCGGTCGGCGGTAGCCCCGATGAGGTAGTTGGAAAAGTCCGGCACATGCGATGCGACGACGATGAGGTCGGCTTTGAATTGCTCCGCGGCAGCGAGGATTTCGCGCGCCGGAGCGCCCTGGCGGATTTCGATATCGGCTTCGATGCCAACCTTCTCGCGCAGGGCGGTCAGATGTTCGTCGGCATCCTTGCGGGCCTTGACCGTCATATCGATGGAAAGGTCCGACACGACATAGGCCGGCAGTTCCTCGACGACGTTGACGAGCAGGATCGTGCCGCCCTTGCCCTTCAGGTCGGCCGCCTTGCGCAGCACGCGCTCGGCCTTTTCGATCTGGGCGATGTCGACGGCGACGATGATCTTGTCATACATGGTGTGACCTCCTTTATATGCATTCACTGTCGGGCCAGCCTACACTCGCCGCTTTGATTCGCATCAAGGTTGATTGTCAACATTTACGAAACGAAGCTTCTCGGATTTTGCACCTTTCGTGAACGACGATCTTCGGCGATTGTTGGGTGGATGCGGCTTTAGCCGCCCCGGAGATGACCATGACGAAATCTGAAGCCGCCTTTGCCCTGACGCGCCCGGCCCATGTGGACCGCGCCCATCTGGTCGTCACCGACCTCGGCAGCGTATCGAAATTCTACGAGGACATTATCGGCCTGTCGGTGATGGACAAGAGCGAGAGCGGTATGTTGCTCGGCGCCCATGGCCTGCCGCTCCTACAGCTGACCACCGGCAGCGGTATCACGCGGGCACCGCGCCAGGCGGCCGGCCTTTTCCATACCGCTTTCCTGATGCCGAACCGCAGGGAGCTGGCGCATTGGTTGTCCCATGCGGCCCATCGCGGGGTGCAGCTGGACGGCGCGTCGGATCACCTCGTTTCGGAAGCGCTTTATCTCTCCGATCCGGAAGGCAACGGCATCGAAATCTATCGCGACCGTACGCCGGAGGAATGGACCTATTTCCCCGACGGAAGCGTGCAGATGGCGACCGAGCGGCTGAACCTGCAGGAGCTCTATAACTCGGCACCGCAGGGTGACTGGGCCGGCATGGCGCCGGGCGCATCGGTCGGCCATATCCATCTTCAGGTCGGCGACATTCCACAGGCGGACGCCTTCTATCAGGATGTGCTCGGGCTGAAGATCATGGCGCGTTATCCGGGTGCGAGCTTCTTCGCCACCGGCGGATACCATCACCATATCGCCGCCAACATCTGGAACAGCCGCGGCGCGACCGCCCGCCAGGACAAGATGACCGGGCTTTCGGACTACACGGTTCGCTTCAACGACCCGGCCGCGTTGCAGAAGGCTCTGGCCGCGCTCGACACCCAGCAAATCGTGGTCGAAAAGACTGCCGAAGGCCACAAGCTGAAGGACCCGTGGGGCATCGGCCTGACGCTCGCGGCCTGATCCATACAAGCCTGGATTTGAAAACTAACAATCAGTCGGCGTTCCGGAACCGGAGCGCCGTTTTTGCGTTCTGGCCGTGCAAGGGATCAAAGGGGACGCCATGACCGCGATCAGCGCTCGCAGCGCAGCGAAATCGAAGAAAAAACCGTCGACTTCGCTTTCCATCGGAGGGAGGCACTTTCGGCCGGCGAGCACGGGGACGCCGAGCCCGACGCGCCGCTCGTTCTCGGCCGCGATGCGCTGGAAGTCGCCATGGCATGGGCCGTGATCGGAATATTCCTGATCATCTTCTTCGGCATCGTCCATTACATGGCGCTTATCCTCATCCCGGTGACGCTCGCCGTCGTTGTCGGGCTCATTCTCGGGCTCGTGGCCGACAAGCTGGGCCGGGCCGGGGTGCCTCGCTTTGGCATCGCCGTGATCCTCTCCTCGCTGGTCTTTCTTGTCCTTTTCCTGATTGCCAATGCACTGGCAGAGCCTGTTGCAACGCTGGTGAACGAGGGGCCGAATTTCGTCGAGCGCTCCTATGACCGGTTGATGCCGTTCCTTGAACGACAGCAGTGGCTGAACATCTCTCCTCCACCTTCGACACCGGCGCAATGTCGATGGACAAGCTGCTTGAGAATTCCACCAACATACTCGGCGTGATAACAGCAAGCCTGACACCGGCGATCGTGCAGGGCATGATCTTCTTTGCCGCGCTGCTTCTGTTCCTCTATGGCCGGCTGAGGCTCCGCAAGACGCTGATCATGGCGTTTCCCCGCCGGCGCCAGCGGCTGATCGCCATTCGCGTGATGAACTCGATCGACCATGTGCTCGGCTATTATTTCGCAACCGCCAGCGTGCTCTATCTCGGCCTCGGCGTGGTTATGGCGATAATCGCCTATCTGTGCGGCCTCAGCGCACCGATCCTTTGGGGCATGTTCGCATTCCTATCGAGCTTCATCCCCTTCCTCGGCATCACGCTGATGACCATGTCTGTCGCAATCGCCGGCATCCTGACCCATGACGGGATCTTCTTTGCTCTGTTGCCTGCCTTCCTGTTCTTCTCCGTGCATCTCGTCATGGAGAACCTGATCTTCCCCGCAATCATGGGCCGCCAATGGGAGATCAATCCGTTCATCGTTTTCATCGCCATACTGTTTTGGACGTGGATGTGGGGAGCGGTCGGCGCCATGCTGGCGCTGCCGCTGTCGCTGATCATGATGACGGTGCTGGCGGAACTGTTTCCCGAGCGCAAGGCGACACCGCATCTGCCGGGTTGAGGCCTGCACGTTCAGAATAAAAGAAATTCCGCCCATTCAAGGTAACACCGTTGGCTTCTTCCGATCTGGACTTCGAAGACACGAGCCATGACGATCTTTCGACCGGGCTTTCTCCCTGGGGCAGCCAGGAAGGGACGCGGCCCGACCCGCCGAAACGGGTTTCGCTGACCGACAGCATCAAGACGGATGTCGCCGTGATCGGTGCCGGCATTACCGGCGCGCTTGCTGCCGAACACCTGACAAGCCTCGGCCATCAGGTCGTCGTCATCGATCGAGAACAGCCGGGCTTCGGCTCCACGCGGGCAAGCACGGCCATGCTGCAATGGGAGACGGACAGTTCGCTGACGGAACTGACAGAATTCTATGGGTTCGACGCGGCGGCGGACATCTACCGCCGCAGTTATGCCGCGGTGTCCGGGTTGTCAGACCTCGTGTCGACCCATCGACTTCCCTGCGCGTTCGACCCGCGTTCGACGCTCTATCTGGCCGCTGCAGACATTGGCGAGAAAGAACTGCGCGAGGAACTGGCATTGCGCCATCGCGCCGGATTGCCGGGCGGGTTGCTCAGCTACGATGCGCTGTTCCGGGAGCGCGGCTTCGATCGCGAGGCGGCGATCCTGTCTCCCGGCTCGGCCGAGGCCGATCCTCTGCTGCTGGCCTGGTCTCTGCTGCGCATCGCGGCCAGCCGCGGTGCTAAGGTCATCGATGCGGATGCGCTGAATTTCCATGATGAGGGGCGGCGCGTCGTCGTCGAAACCAGCGGCCAGCATGTGATCGAAGCCGCTCATGTCGTGCTCGCGACAGGTTACGTGATGCCGCATTTCGTCATGCCGGCGTGCCATACGATTTCCTCCAGCTTCGCACTGGCAACCGTGCCTCAGCAGCCTGATCAGCTATGGTCGGAACGGGCGCTCATCTGGGAAGCGGCCGAGCCCTACATCTACATGCGGATGACGGCGGACAACCGCATCATCTTCGGCGGCGAGGACGAGGAGATCGCCGATCCGCAGGCACGCGACGCGTTGCTGTGGGACAAGACGATGCGGCTGAAGCAGAAACTGCTGCAGCTTTGGCCGAAGACGAATGCGACGATCTCCCATGCCTGGTGCGGCGCCTTCGGCGAGACGTCCGACGGATTGCCGCTGATAGGGCCGGTGCCGGGCGCAAGCCGCATCTTTGCCGCCTATGGCTATGGCGGCAACGGCATCACCTTTTCCTATCTCGCCTCACGCATGATAGCGGCGATGATATCCGGTGACGGACGGGATTGGTTCGACCGGTTTGCGCTGGACCGCGACGTGAAAAAGGCCGGTTGAACTCAATCGTATAGGTAATACTTGGTCCACTGGTCGCGCGGAACCTTGGCTCCGATCTTGTAGTCGAAAGACGTGACCTTCAAACCCTTGTCGGCGGTCTCGCATTTGAACTTCAGGCGATACCAGTCGCCGCCGCTGCGGAACACGGCGCCCGGTGCCTTCATCTTGTTGCCGTTTTCAACGGGATCGGAAAACGTGTAGGCGATGACCTTGTCCGGCCGGAAGTCTCCTTCGGCGCGAATGCGATCCATCGCCTCCATGTCGCAGCGCTGCTCGCGCCGTTCATCCGGCGCCAGGGCATTCAGCTGCCGAATGACGCGCGCATCCAGAGAGTGGCTTGCAGAGGCGGAAAGCAGGACGACGGCCACCACCGACAGCGATCTCTTCATTTCATTTTCACCCAAACTGACTCGTAACGGCGCGGAAGCTAGGAGATGCAGCCGCAATTGACCACCTACCTATGAGGGCAATACGATGATGTGAACAGGTGGGCACCAGGTGGGACAGCGGATGACGGAAGGAATGCTTTCAGATGCCAAGAAAGAACAGATCAAGCTCCGTGCGACGTTTCTCAACAATATCGGCATCGGAATTATGCTGATCGGCGTCTTCACTCCCATCGTGCGCGTGATGAATGATTCCACAGCAGCCGCCGGCGGCCTTCTTCCGTTGGTCGGCAGCGTCGTGATTTGCTTTCCTTTCGGCATAGCATTACATTTTGCCGCAGGACTGATCCTGAAAGGTCTGAACAAATGACATACGAACAGATCATCGTATTCCTGACGATTGGCGTTGGATTGTCATTGGTCGTCGCATTCGTGTGGTGGCAGAACGAGCGCGACCTCGCGCCAATCCGCAAGGCACGGGAAGAGGCCAAGAAGAAGTAAGCCGCTCATCTCTTCGCGGCTTGCCTCCGCCTGCACCGCAACCTATCTCTGGCACTCCTTCCTTTCATACCGGAGTGCTTCCTTGGCCCCCTCCTCCAAAACGCCTTTCGCCAATCTTCCCGCCGCCCCGATCGCGCCCAAGAAGCCGGTGAGCGATACGCGCCACGGCATTACCCGCACCGACGATTACGCCTGGCTGCGCGCCGACAACTGGCAGGCGATGTTCAAGGATCCGTCGATCCTCGATCCCGAAATCCGCAAGCATCTGGAAGCCGAAAATGCCTATATGGAAGCTGCCCTCGGCGACACGGCCGAGCTGCAGAAGGCGCTGTTTGCCGAGATGCGCGGCCGCATCAAGGAGGACGATTCATCGGTTCCGGTGAAGGACGGCCCGTTTGCCTATGGTTCGCTTTTCGTCACCGGCGGCGAGCAGCCGCATTATTTCCGCACCCCGCGTGACGGCGGCGAGAAACAGACGCTGCTCGACGGCGACAAGGAAGCAGCGGGCAAGGATTATTTCCGCCTTGCCGGCATCGACCACACGACGGACCATAACCACGGCATCTGGGGTTATGACGACAAAGGGTCGGAGTACTTTACGCTGCGCATCCGCGATCTTGTCACTGGCGAAGATCTCGACGACGTGATCGAGAACACAGCCGGCGGGGGTGTCTGGGCGCCGGACGGCAAGAGCTTCTTCTATACGCTGCAGGACGAGAACCATCGCCCCTCCAAGGTCTTTCACCATATCGTCGGCCAGCCGCAGTCCTCCGACCGGCTGGTGTTCGAGGAAAAGGACCCGGGCTTCTTCATGGGCGTCGGCGGCTCACTGCTCGACGATTTCATCTATATCGACATCCATGACCACGAGACGTCCGAATATCGCCTGATCCCGACCTCCGACCTGATGGCCGGGCCCAAGCTTGTCGCCGAGCGCGAGGAAGGCATCGAGTATTCGATGACCGAGGGCGGCGACGTCTTCTACATTCTCACCAATGACGGCGACGCCAAGGACTTCAAGATCGTCGAGGCGCCGGCTTCTGCGCCTGGCAAGGAGAACTGGAAGGAAGTCGTGCCGCATGAGCCGGGCCGGCTGATCATCTCCCACATGGCCTATGTGCGTCACCTGATCTGGCTGCAGCGCAAGGACGGTCTGCCGCAGATCGTCATCCGCGACCGGGCGACCGGCGAAGAACATGCGATTGCCTTCGACGAGGAAGCCTATTCGCTGGGTCTTTCCGGTGCCGCCGAATACGAGACGAACACGATCCGCTTCTCCTATTCGTCGATGACAACGCCGACGCAGCTCTACGACTACGACATGGTCAGCCGCGAGCGCGTTCTCCTGAAGACCCAGGAAGTGCCGTCGGGCCATAATCCGGACGACTACGTCACCCGCCGCGTCATGGCGCCGGCGCATGACGGCGAGCTGGTTCCGGTCTCGCTGCTCTACCGTAAGGACACACCGCTCGACGGTTCGTCGCCCTGCCTGCTCTATGGCTACGGCGCCTATGGTATGACCATCCCGGCCTCGTTCTCCACCAATGCGCTGTCGCTGGCAGACCGCGGCATCGTCTATGCCATCGCCCATATCCGCGGCGGCAAGGACAAGGGCTTTGCCTGGTATGAAAACGGCAAGATGGAATTCAAGCAGAACACGTTCAAGGATTTCATTTCCGCCGCCGACCACCTGGTTTCGACCGGCTTCACGTCTTATGACCGCATCATCGCCGAGGGCGGTTCGGCCGGCGGCATGCTGATGGGGGCGATCGCCAACATGGCGCCGGAAAAGTTCGCCGGGATTATCGCCGCCGTGCCCTTCGTCGATGTTCTCAACACGATGCTGGACGACACGCTGCCGCTCACCCCGCCGGAATGGCCGGAATGGGGCAACCCGATCGAGTCTGAGGAAGAATACCGCTGGATCGCGGCCTATAGCCCCTACGACAACGTCACCGGCCGCGCCTATCCGCCGATCCTTGCGATTTCCGGCCTCACCGACCCGCGCGTGACCTATTGGGAGCCGACCAAGTGGGTGGCGAAGCTGCGCGAGATGACGACCGGCACGGCACCGATCCTGCTCAAGACCAACATGGCCGCCGGTCACGGCGGCAAGTCGGGTCGCTTCCAGCGTCTGGAAGAGATCGCCTTCGAATATGCCTTCGCGATCAAGGTTGCGGGGAAGATGTAAAGCATCGAGCCGCACACGTTTCCTGATCACTTGCCAAGACGGCGGATGGGCCTAACTATCCGCCGTCTCTTGCATTTCAGGACCATCTTATCGTGATCTCGACTATTCTCTGGAAGGCCGGCCGGCTGTCGCGCAGGCTCTGGGTCAAGGCTTCGCTCTATGGCGTTGTCGGCATTTCGACCGCGCTGGCGGCGATCGTCATCGGGCCATGGCTGCCGGAAGGGTTGCCGAGAAGCGTCGGGTCCAATGCAGTCGATGCCATCCTGCAGATCATTGCCTCAAGCATGCTGGCCGTCACGACATTCTCGCTCAGCACGCTGGTCAGCGCCACAGCGACGGCGGCAGGCAGTGCGACGCCCCGCGCCACGCAGCTTTTGCTGGAGGACCCGACGGCGCAGCGGGCGCTCTCCACCTTTCTCGGTGCCTTCCTGTTCTCACTGGTCAGCCTGATCGCGCTCAATACCGAACTTTACGGCGATGGCGGGCGGTTCGTGCTGTTCATCGCGACGCTTGTCGTGGTGGCGTTGATCGTCATCACGCTGCTGCGCTGGATGGACCACCTCGCCGGGCTCGGCAATATGGGCGAGACGATCAGCCGGGTGGAGCGGGCGGCCCAGGAGGCGATGGACGGTTACCGGCAGGCGCCGCTTCTCGGTGGCGTCGAGCTCGGCTCCGTGCCCGAGGCGGCGATTGCCATCTACCACGACGAGATCGGCTATCTGCAGCATCTCGATGTGGCAACGCTTTCCACCGTCGCCGAGGAGGCCGATGCCGAGATCTTCGTGACGCGACGAGCGGGCAGCTATTGCGACCCGGCCGTGCCGATCGCCTTTGTGGGTTTTTCCGGTGGAGCGCGCCCCGGCGAGAACGATCTGGCAGACAATATCCGCGCGGCCTTCACACTCGGCGACCGCCGCTCCTACGAGCAGGATCCGCGCTTCGGGCTGATTGCCCTATCGGAAATTTCCTCCCGCGCCCTGTCGCCCGGGATCAACGATCCGGGCACGGCGATCGACGTGCTTGCGGCCCTCGTGAGGGTGTTCGGCAAGTCGCACAGGACGGACGCCGAACGCGATGAAGGCCCGGTCTATCCGCGCGTGCACATTGCCGCATTGACGGAGGACGATCTGGTGGATGCCGCCTTCATGCCGACCTCGCGCGACGGCGCCGGCATGATCGAGGTGGCGATCCGGCTGCAGAAATCGC
The DNA here is from genome assembly GCF_030323265.1 of Terrirhizobium terrae. Classification (GTDB taxonomy): domain Bacteria; phylum Pseudomonadota; class Alphaproteobacteria; order Rhizobiales; family Rhizobiaceae; genus Neorhizobium. The sequence continues at coordinate 2,695,333 of NZ_CP104992.1, read as the reverse complement.
TCGCGGCCGTCGCCGGATGCGGCAATCCCGCGCTTGCGGCCGCTGCCGAGCGAATGGCCGCTCTCGCCGCCCGGCGCGGCATGGAGGCGCTCAGCTTCGCGCCCGACCGCGACAGGCTTGAGCGGGAGGTCGCAAGCATCGGCTCGCGTAAGCATTTCAACGGGATATCCGCCCTTACGCCCTAGGGTGGCGAAGCAGCGCGCGAGCACGCGCTGATCTCGTTTGTCAATGATCCAGACCTCGATCGAGATTCTCGACGCAAGCCTCGCGCAAGCTCCAGGCGTTAACCATTCGTTAACCAAACTGGACGTGGGCGAAACGCCATGAAGATCGACAGCGGCCTCAGCGGCTATCAGTATCCGAACCGCACCGTCGAGGTGCAACGCAAGCAGGAAGAAGTTGCACCGCGCGAAACGGCTACAACTGCGCGCTTTCCCGGCGCACTGACCGGCAGCAGCACGCTCTTGTCGAGTTCGCTTGCCAGCGCTCTCTGGGCGGTAGAAGCCGGCGACACAGACAGTGTACCGAGCCAGCAGGCGCCAGTTGCCCAGGAGTGGGTGCGCGACGTCTTCCAGGAATTCAACTGAGCGCAGCGCGCTTGAAGAACTGATGAGACGGCCACGCATTTTGCGTGGCCTTTTTCGTTCAGCCCACGAGCGGCGTCACCTCCACCGTGACATGAGACAGGCCGGAAATGGTCTTGAGCCTTTCCTTGTAAGATGCCGGCGTGGCTTCGGTCGTCGTTGCGACGGAGACGATCGTGGCGTAGTGTCCCGGCCCGACCTGCCAGACATGCAGGTCCAGCACCGTATCATCCGGCGTTTCCATGACGTGGCGGATCTCATCGGCAAGATCGGCGGCACCCGGTTCGGCATCGAGGAGCACGCCGGACGTCGCGCCGATCAGCCCCCACGACCATCGGGCGATGACGAGACCGCCAACGATGCCCATGATCGGATCGAGTGCATTCCAGCCATAGATGCGACCGAGGATGAGCGCGGCGATGGCGAGGACCGATGTCAGTGCATCGGCCAGCACATGCAGATAGGCGGCACGGAGATTGTTGTCCTCGGCCTTGCCGTGATCGCCCGCATGGGCGTGATCTCCGTGATGGCCGGAATGCGAATGGGTGCCGTGATGCCCGTGGTGACCGCCATGGGCGTGATCGTCACGCAACAGCCAGGCGCTGGCGAGGTTCACCAGCAGGCCGAGAACCGCGACGAGGATGGCCTGGTCGAAATCGATCGATACCGGGTTGGCGAGGCGGACGATGCTTTCCCAGGCGATGAAGAGCGCCACCAGCGCCAGAACGATGGCGCTGGCGAAACCCGCGAGATCACCGAGCTTGCCGGTGCCGAAGGTGTAGCGCGGGTTTTTCGCATTGCGTCGGGCATACATGTAGGCGAGCGCAGAGATCAGCATGGCGCCGGCATGGGTGGACATGTGCCAGCCATCGGCCATCAGCGCCATCGAGCCGAAGACCGAGCCGGCGACGATCTCGGCCACCATCATCGTCGCCGTCAGCGCAATGACGAGCCAGACCTTCTTCTCGTTGCGCTCATGATCCCTGCCCAGGAAGACATGGTCGTGGGTCAGGCCATCGACACTGTTTGCCATGATGTACTCCGTTGATACTCTTCGGTCCGGCGGGGCGCCTCCCCTGCGCGGCTACTTGATGTAGGTGCGCAGGACGCCGGCGAGTTCCTCCGCCGCACGGGTGCGCTCGGCGTCACTTTCCGCATGCACGACATGTTCATGCAGATGACCTTCGACGACTTCACCAGTCAGCCCGGCCAGCGCGCCGCGGATCGAAGCGAGAAGCTGGAGGACGTCGGCACAGGGTGCCTCGGCTTCCAACGATCGTTCGACCGCCTCCATCTGCCCTTTCATCCGGCGCACGCGCGCAAGAAGCTTCGCCTTGTCTCGAACGGTATGCGACATATCGGACTCCAATATAATATAGGGGGTATATTATATTTCGCGAAGCGAAGCTGCAAGCGTCGCGCTTTCGCGCTTGTGCTTTCCATCCGAAAAAACCTATCTAAAGCTCCAGAGACTAGAGCTATGGAGAGCGACCATGCTATCGATCGGCGATCTTTCGAAACGGACCGGGGTCAAGGTTCCGACTATCCGCTATTACGAGCAGATGGGGCTGATCGACGCTGCCGAACGGTCGGAGGGCAACCAGCGGCGCTACGAGCGGCAGGATCTGGAGCGGCTCGCCTTCATTCGCCACGCGCGCGATCTCGGGCTCGACATTTCCGCGATCCGCGAACTGATCGCGCTGAGTGCCCATCCGCACCAGCCCTGCGGCGACGCCGACCGGATCGCCGCCGACCACCTGAAGAGCGTCCGGACCAAGATCGAGAAACTGAAGAAACTTGAAGAGGAACTGGAGCGGATCGTTTCCCATTGCGACGGCGGTCATTTGATCGAGGACTGTTACGTCATCCGCTCGCTCTCGGACCATGGACTGTGCGAGGGAGAGCATTGATGAGCAGCAAGTAACGGAGGCGGCAGGATGCCCTTCGCAGTCGATACAACCAAAGAGTTTATCATTTATATTATCTTGTTTAGATTGTCTTTCTGCCGTACAGATCCTGTATGCCATCGGGCTTTGGGGGATGACGATGAAGGCAAGTATTGCGCTGATGAGCATGGTTTTGCTTTCCGCTTGTGGATCAGGTTCAAGAGGCGTTGTGTCAGCGCCATCCCTGGAAAGTATCCGCCCCGCGAATTATTCCACGATCCTGCCGTCCAACGCGCCCAAGATCGGCGCGCTATATTTTTCAGGAACCGGCAAGCGGCCCAAATTCGCCCTGCCTGACGGCACGATATTCAACGAGCTTTGCTACGACGACTACACGAAAACTGCGGCCCTCAACGAGTTGAGCAAGCAGATTGTCGATGATGGCATCCGCATAGACAGCAAGACAATCAAGTCCGAGCTGAGCGGCAACGCCTCGTTCAGCTCACCCAAGATAGCCCAGCTCGCCTCCCTCACCCTCGGGGGTAAAGCCAGCCGGGACAAGACGCTCCAATTGACGAACGTCCGGGAGATTTCCTGACCGACGAGGGTGCGGGAATTATCCGCGACAATCTCGGAGACAAGTGCCGCGCCACCATTGCCCAGATGAAAAGGGAGCAGAGAGAGGTAGTTCTGCTCCTGAGTGCCTGGCGCGCGGACAAGGTGACGGACACCACCACATCCGATGACGGCTTCGAGGGCGGCGTCGCGATCGGCGGCAGCATCAAAACCGGTAATTCGAACGTTACCACCACCGGTCCCGGCATCAGAGGCGGAGGCGGGAGGAAGGCCTCCGATTCCACTACCTATTCGCTGGTCTATCTTTTCATCAACCCGGATAAGGAAAGCATGTAGCGCGCTTGTCGAGATCCGATCCCGGCCGCAATGGAAGCCCACGCCCCCCATTGACAAGCCTTTCGGACAGGCGCATGAGAGCGTCCATGATCAATACGCGCCTCACCACCGCCGCAACGTATTTTTGGGCCTACCTGTAAAGGGCGGCTCGACAGATCATCATGTCAACAAGCCGCCGTCAGGCGGCTTTGTTGTATCAAACGGCACCTGACGGCAAAACGAGACCGGAACTGGATGCCGACAATGACCGAAGATTCTGAAATATCCCTTCCCCGCCCCTCCGTGGTGACGATCCGCAGCGCCAAGCGCCACGATCTGCCCGAGCTCAACGAGATGATCGCGCTTCTGGCCGCGCATCACCATGACGCCTCGGCCATGACGCCCGACATTCTCGAGCGCGATCTGTTCGGCGACATGCCCTGGATCAACGTGATCGTCGCCGATACCGGCAGCGAACTGATGGGCTACGCCATTCTCGTGCCGCTCTACCGTGCCGAGGCAGGCTCGCGCGGCATGGACCTGCACCATCTCTTCGTGCGCGACGGCCATCGCGGCCATGGCATAGGCCATCACCTCGTCGCCCGCGCCCGTGAAATTGCCAGGAATGCAGGCTGCGGCTATCTTTCGGTCAGCGCCGCCACCGGCAATTCCGCCGCGCATCGCTTCTACGAGCAGATGGATTTCAAACCGCGGCCGGTGACCGGCATGCGCTATACGCAGGCGCTCGCCTGAGGCATCCGCTTCCGCGCGAGGCATTGATCCTGTAGGCATCCTGAAGGAGAGGACGAGATGACCGCAATCGCCGTGGCGCTTACGCCGGAATTTGCCGATTGGGAATGCGCGCTGCTGATGGCCGTGGCGCGCAGCTATCTCGGCGTCACCGTCAAGACGGCGACCGCCGACGGCGAGCCGGTGACCTCCATGGGCGGCCTTAAGGTGACGCCCGATCTCGCCTATGGGGATCTGCAGCCGAAGGATTTCGACGCGATCGTCGTGCCGGGCGGGCTCGCCTGGGAAAAGAATGTGGTGCCCGAAGGCCTCGACGACCTGATCATCGCGTTCCGCGAGCACCGCAAGATGACCGCCGGCATTTGCGCCGCCGCCAGCATGCTGGCAGGCGCGGGCGTGCTCAACGGCGTCGCCCATACCGGCAACCGGCTCGGCTCGCATGAAAGCTACCCGGCCTATTCCGGCACGGATCATTATGTCGACGGCCCGAAGGCGGTGCATGCGGACGGCGTGGTGACTGCTGCGGGGACGGCGCCTTTCACGTTCACCGTGGAGGTGCTCAAAGGCCTCGGCCTATGGGATGCGACGGCTGAGGAGGAGCTTGCGCCGTTTTCGGCCGAGCATCGGTGAGCCGCGCCGACCTATTCTGCAGCCGACCTATTCAGCGGCTGGATCGATGGCGCTGACGACACGGGCGACGATCTCATCCATTGTCGGCTGATCCAAAGTCTCGATGTAGCGTGCGGTCTTGCTCTGGACTCTTGCCGGGATATCGAAGCTGCGGACCTGATTGCAGACGGCAACGCCAGTCGTGTCATGACCCGAAATCGGAACGGCGAGACCCACATTGCGGGTGAAACCGCCCCCGCTTGTGATCGGCACGGTCATCGCCACGCCGAGCGCATTGATTTCGCGCGGTGTGATGACCACGAAGCGGTGCCGGTCCTTTATCTCCCTACCCGCGACCGGATTGGGGTCGATCCAGAAGACGTCGCCACGATTGGGCACATTGCTGCGCACCATCATGAAATTTCGTGCCCGACCGGATCCCCTTCGGTGGCCCAGGCCACGTCCGCATTCAGCCTGGACATGGCGTCCTTGCCTTCCAGCAGTTCGCTAAGCTTGTAGCGCCTTTTGGCACTCCTGAGCGGCTTCACCACCAGTTCGCCTTCAGACATCTCCAACGAAAGCTGGTCGCCGATCTCCAGCTGCATCGTCTTCAAGACAGCCGGCGGTATGGTCACGATCGCCGCACCGCCCTGCTTTCTGATCTTTGTGGTGATGCTCATGGCCATGCCCTCATGTGCTACAAATATAGCACTTAGTGGATCGGGTGCAAGTTTGCCATCACTGCGACGGCACCGCCTTCAGATAAGCCGCGATCGCCTCCAGGTCGCTTTTCGGCAGATGCGCCATGTTGCGCTGGACCTCAACCATCGAGCCGCCGACGGAATCGTAGTCGGGGGTGAAGCCGGTTTCCAGGTAGTTGGCGATGTCGGCCTCGCTCCAGGAGCCAATGTCGCCGCCGGGGGTGATATCGGGGATGGTGCCCTCGCCTTCCGGGTTCGGTCCGCCGGCGAGCCATTTGCCGGCCTCGAAACCGCCGAGCGCGTTGCGCGGCGTGTGGCATTCGCCGCAATGGCCCGGGCCTTCGACGAGATACTGGCCGCGCTTGACCTTGTCGTCGACGGAGGTGAGTTCGACGCGCGGCTGGTCGTTGAAATAGAGGAATTTCCAGCCACCTACCGCCATGCGGATATTGAAGGGAAATCCGAGTTCATGGCCGGGCGCGACATTGCCGCTCGCCGGCAGCGTCTTCAGGTAGCCGAACAGGTCGTTGACGTCCTTCGGCGACATGCGCGCATAGGAGCCATAAGGGAAGGACGGGTAGAGATGTTCACCGCCCGGTCCGACGCCGCGGGTCATTGCATTGCCGAATTGGGCGAGCGTCCAACTGCCGATGCCGGCCTGCGGATCGGGCGAGATATTGGGGATGTGGAACGTGCCGAACGGGCTGGGCAGCGCCCTACCGCCGGACATGATCTTCAGCGCATCGCCCTCTGCGCCCGTCGCGGCATGGCAGCTTGCACAGCCGCCGGCCCAGAAGATCTGCTCGCCATTGGCGAGGTCGGGCTCGCCGAGATCGGCCCAGTAACTGTCGGGATGGGGATCGGGCTTGGTCAGCGCCCAGGCGGCACCGGCGCCGATCGCTATCACCGCGGCGCCAGCTGCCGCTATCTTTGACCAGGTCGAGGCCATGGCATGTCTCCCGCTGTCGGTGGCCGGGCAGATCGGATCGAAGAGCCGCGGACAGGCTGCCGCGGCTCCCGGTCCATCCGCGTTATCGCTTCAGGCGGTAGGTCTGGTGGCAGGTGCCGCAATTGGCGCCGAGCGTCTTGACGGCTTCCTGCACGCCGGCCTGGTCTGCCGGCATGGAGGCGAGGATCGTGTCGGCATCGCCTGCGAGCTTGGCCGACTTGGCCTTGAAGTCGTCCATGTTATCCCAGATCGCCGGCGCCGCCGCCGAATTGACTTCCGAACCTGCGGGGAACTGGTCAGGGAAGGCCTTCATGTCGGTGCTGATCGTGGTCAGTGCGGTCTTCACCACGTCCGCATCGAACGGCTTTTCGCCCTTGGCGATGCCGCCGAGCGCGGCCATGGCGCCGCCGACCTGCTTCATCATCTGCTCGCGCTTCTGCACGACCGCATCCTGCGCCGTGACGGCTGTCGCCGCCAAGCCAAGACAGAGCGCGGTGGTGGCGATGGTGGTGATCCTGAACTTCATGCGTGCTTTCTCCTCGTTGCGCGGCCAGCCGGGCCCGCGATTTTCGCGCCATGATAGTGGCCCGGCTTATGCGCTTGAAAGAAATCACGTTTCTGTCAGACTTACCAGAGATCAACCCATATGAGTGAACACTGCGTTCACCGATCGAAGACGTTGCAGATCAGCCGCGAATGCCCTCCCACAGCGTCAGTGCCGAGACCGCGACGAGCATTGCCCCGCATATGCGCCCGGTCCAGATTGTGGCTGCGCCGTTGCCGATGAGGAAGCGGCGGGCACGACCGGCCGCCAGCGCAAGGCTTCCATAGATGGCAAGCTGCATCCCGGCCGTCATCGCCGCCATGACCGCAGCCTGGGGTGCGAGCGGGCCGAAATCCGGCCGCAGGAATTGCGGATAGACGGCCAGCATGAAGAGATAGGCTTTTGGGTTGATCAGGCAGGTGAGCACGCCCCGACGGAAGGCTTCCCAGTTGGTACGGGTGTCGGCGTGGCCGACATCCTCCACCACGATGGCGCTGCGCATCAGCGTGACGCCGATCCATGCCATGTAGAGCCCGCCGACGATCATCAGCGGCGTGAACAACACGGGGATGAGCTTCGCCAGCAGGCCAACGCCGAGCGCGCCATAAAGCGAGTGGACGAGCCCACCGAGCATCATGCCGCCGGTCGCGGCCAATCCGGCACCGCGCCCACGGGTGAGCGCATTGGCCAGTACGAACATCATGTCCATGCCCGGCAGGATGATGATGCCGAACAAAAGCGTCGAAAAGAGCCAGAGATTTTCGCCATAGGTCATTGTCAGTTACCGCCCCATCCGATGGACGGACCAAATGGTCGCAAACCTTGCCGCCCATGTCCGTCTGCGATTTTATAGGACAGCCCAACTGACAGTGCTCTGTCAGTTGCGTTACAAATGGAGTGAAGAATGCGCAAGGCGTCGCGCCTGTTCGAGATCATCCAGATCCTGCGGCTGGCGCGGCGGCCGGTAACGGGAGCGGAAATCGCTGCGCAGCTGGAGGTGACGGTACGGTCGATCTACAGGGATATCGCTGCGCTGCAGGCGATGCGTGTGCCTATCGAGGGCGAGCGCGGCATCGGCTATATCCTGCGCCCCGGTTTCACCCTGCCGCCGCTGATGCTGTCGATCGAGGAGACGGAAGCGATCGTGCTGGCGCTCGCACTTCTGGAGCGGACGGGTGATACGGAACTGAAGCGGGCGGCAAAGCAGGTGAACCGCAAGATCGCCGCCGTCGTGCCTGCGCCGCTGACCCAGACCTTTTCCGCCAACGCGCTGCATGCCTGGGGCACGGTGGCGCCGGTGCCGGATGCCGTCGATCTCGGCCTCGTCAGGCGCGCCATCCGCGACGAGCAGAAGCTGCTGCTCGATTACCGCGACGAACTCGGCACCGCGACGGAACGGACGATCCGGCCGATCGCGCTGATCTATTATTCGCAGACGGCCAATATCGTCGCGTGGTGCGAGCTCAGACAGGCGATCCGCAATTTTCGCGTCGACCGGGTGGAGCATTGCGAGTCGGTCGACGACTTCTTTCCCGGAGAGGGAGACAGGCTGCGCAAGATCTGGGTCGATGGATGGACGGCGGCGGCCGGCTGATTACAGAGGCAGCGTGCGGCTTTCCTCGCGGCCATGGCCGATAATCTCGATGCGGTCGGCATAGAGTTCGACGACGGCAAAAGTATTTTCCGTCTCGGTATCGACCATGCCCTTGAAATTCACATACCAGGTGGAGCCGTGGCGGCCGAGATTGCCGGCGTGATAATGGCCGTTGAGATAGGCGATGACATTACCGGAACGCTGGAAAAGGTCGACGACCCGGTCGCAATCCCAGAGATTGTGGTCATGCTCGGGAAAGAGCGGATAGTGGCCCATGACCACGACCTTTTCTTCCCTCGCCCTGGCCTCAGTAAGCGTTTCTTCCAGCCAGGCGAACTGGGTGTCGCTGATGCCGGCATTCCAGGCCTTGGCGTTGATCGCGCCCGCGGCCGTCAGCGCCTCGAGGCGACGACCCGCTTCCGCGTGGCGCGGATCGCCTTCCGGCGTGGAGAAGAGGCTGATCTCGTTGCCATCGATCACCACGAGGCGGATGCCGCTGCGTGAGAAATGATGCCATGGCGCCGGCATGCCGAGGCGGGCATGCACCTCGCACATCTTCTCCGGCGCAACGTAGAAATCATGGTTGCCGGGCAGGAGAATGCTCTCGTGGCGCAGCGCGTCATAGAGCGGCAGGATGGCATCGAAGCTCTGCCAGTCGCGGTCGATCAGATCGCCGAGCGTAACGACGAAGGAAAGGTCTTCACCATTGAAGACCTCGATCGCCTCGGCAAGCTTCTTCGGGCTGTTACGATAGTATCGCTCCGCCTCCGGCTTGGGATCGGCATCAGCATATTGGGGATCGGCGATGACACCGAAACGGATGAGCGGTTCTGCAGAGGACATGCCGCGCGGCGTAATCGCGGGACGTGACAGTGGTGTGACAGGACTAAGAACAGCCATCAGACCGTCGGCGCCATGGGCCCGAAGTGGACTGATAGTCAGGTTACGCCGACATTTACCGTAACGTACTTCCGCTTTCGGTCTTGGTCGCGTCCAATTCCGCTCATCAGCTTGAAGGGAGACGCACGGATGTCTGGCAGCGACGTTATCGGCCAATGGCTTCTCAATCGCCGCGAGGTCCTGCGGCAAGGCGTGACCGGCTTCGTGGCGCCGGCCTTCGTCGCCGCCATACCAATCGCTGCAATCCCGACAATCTCTTTGGCTCAGAACGGACAAAATCCGCTCGGCGGGCAGCCAGCCAAGGGTGACACTCCTTCGACCAAGGATTTCGACTACCAGATCAAGTATCAGCGTGCCTTCGAGGCAGCGCTCTGGAATATTCCCGCGAATGCGATCTATGCGTTCCGCCGTGCCGCGATCTCGGATCTCGGCATGAAGGACAACGACATCATTGCCTACTCCGCTGTCGCGACGCCGAAGCTGGAAGCCATCACCGCGAACAGCACGACGCCCTACATCTCCGCCTTCACGGACCTGCAGAAAGGTCCGGTCGTCCTGGAAGTCCCAGTGGCCGGTCCTGATGGCAGTCTCTATGGGCAGGTCGTGGATGCATGGCAGCTGACCATTGCCGATGTCGGACCGTCGGGTGTCGATCAGGGCAAGGGCGGAAAGCTGCTGTTCACGCCGCCGGGCTACGCCGACAAAATACCGGAGGGATACATCCAGATAAAATCTCCGAACTATCGCATCGCATTTGCCTTCCGTTCCGTGCCGGCGACCGGCAAGTCGACATCCGATGCCTACGCCTATGCCAAGCGCCTGCGAATGTACTATCTCAGTGAGGCGGGCACTCCGCCGGAGCAGAAATTCGTCGATCCGATCGATCGGCGTTACCCGACATTGCCCTTCTACGATGAGCGATATTTCGAAGACATGCATGCCATCGTCAGCGTCGAGCCCGTCAACGAGCATGACAAGGTGATGATGGGCATGCTGAAGTCGCTCGGGATCGAAAAGGGCAAACCTTTTGCTCCGGATGAAACCGCCAGGCGCGCCATGCATCAGGCGGCCATCGATGTGTGGTTCTACCTTCAGGATTGGTTCGACCACATGCCGGAAACCATGCGCTACTGGCCGGATCGGCACTATGTCTCCCTGCTGCAGGCCGATGGCAACAAGACTTTTTCGTTCATCTACGACGACTACATAGACCTCGTCCCGCGTGCCGCGGAATATTTCTGGTGCACCTACATGCCGAAGGTGTTGAGCGACATGCCGGCGACCCAGTACATGATGGCAATGGCCGACAAGGATGGGAAGCTTCTGGAAGCGGGAAAACTCTACAGGCTGGACATCCCCGCCAAAATGCCGGTGAAGCAGTTCTGGGCTCTGACGGTCTATGACCGTGCCACGATGTCATTCATCTACAGCGATCTGCAGCGAACGACATTGTCTTCCTACGACCTCGACAAGATGAAGAAGAATGCGGATGGGGGCGTCAGCATCTATGTCGGTCCGAAAGCGCCGGACGGGCTTGAGGCGAACTGGATACCGACGGCGGGAAAAAGACCACTGCCCGCCATCCGTTTCTACGGGCCTACCGACGCCTTCAACAGCAAGACGTTCAAGTTGCCGGATTTTGAGCTGGCCGGATGATCGCTTACGAAACAAGCCCGGTAATGACCGATTGTTTCCACAAGCAAAAACACCCGACGCCTTCCGACGCCGGGTGCCTTCAAAAATCAATACGAACCGTAGGTTACTTCGCAGCGGCTTCGTACATTTCCAGGACGTAGTCCCAGTTGATCAGGCTGTCGACGAAGGCTTCGAGGTACTTCGGACGGGCGTTGCGGTAGTCGATGTAGTAGGAGTGTTCCCATACGTCGACGCCGAGGATCGGGGATGCGCCGTGGACGAGCGGGTTTTCGCCGTTCGGGGTCTTGGAGATGGCGAGCTTGCCATCCTTGACCGAGAGCCAGGCCCAGCCCGAACCGAACTGGGTCGTGCCAGCGGCGATGAAATCGGCCTTGAACTTGTCGTAGCCGCCGAGGTCGGAGGTGAAGGCGCTTTCCAGCTTGCCCGGCAGCTTGTTGCCGCCGCCGTCCTTCTTCATCCACTTCCAGAAATGGATGTGGTTGTAGTGCTGGGCAGCGTTGTTGAAGAGGCCCTGGTTGGTGCCGAAGGACTTCTTGACGACTTCCTCGACCGACAGGTCAGCCATGCCGGCTTCGGCGGCAAGCTTGTTGCCGTTGTCGACATAGGCCTTGTGGTGCTTGTCGTGGTGGAATTCGAGCGTTTCCTTCGACATGAAGGGCGCAAGAGCTTCGTAGTCGTAGGGGAGTTCGGGAAGTTCGAAAGCCATAGGTTCTACTCCTTTTCGGCAAACACCTTGGGTCAGCGTCGAGCGGGAACATAGGAGGGTGCCCGAAAAGAGGCAACGGCCCCAAGGCCAAAATTGTGGCAAAAAGCCAAAGACACGTCGCAGCGCCTCGCCCATTCAACGCCGCTTCGGCGAACATCGTTCCGACGCAAAGCGCCGTGAAAAAGAACGCCCACAAAAGACGCCCCATGGAGGAAACGCTTCGATGAAGACGACAATGACGATATTCGCAACGCTCGTGCCCGTGCTTGCCGCCGCAGGCGTCGCCGAGGCATCTTCCGACGACGCCTGGACGCAGTTCCAGACGGATGTTTCCAAGGCGTGTCTCGAATCGGCCAAGGAGCTGATCGCAGATGGACGCACCATCGTCGATCCCTATGGCAGCGAACATTTCGGGCTTGCGGTCGTCACCGGCAAGGCGGTCGGCGCGACGACCGAGATCAGCACGATCTGCGTCTACGACAAGCAGAAGAAGACTGCGGAGACCGGCGGCGAGATCAGCGCCGAACAGCTGAGCGTCGCGCCTTAGGGGCCATTTTGCGACTGCCGCATTAAACTGAATCTCAATCAGCTTCGCGCAGGATTGCCGCTCTAGGTTCGTCTCGTTTTGAACATCCCGTTTGATTTTTGACTTTGACCGACGAGACCCCAACGAGATCATTGTGAGCAGCAACGACATTCCACCGGTGCCGCAGTTCCTGCTGCGGGATGCCGATCATGTGCCTGCCATTGCCGCAGGTGCGGATCAAGACGACGATAAACACGAGGGCGAGACTGTCTCGCCCCCGCTCGATACTTCCCAGATCGATCTTCTGACGGAAACGCAGATTTTCGGAGATCCCGCGGAGGCAAGTCCACCTGCCCCGCCTTCGCCCCCTGCCCCGCCATTGCCGGTTTCGGTCTTGAGCCCGTTCATGGCCGAGGCTTCGGCATCCGCAAGCCACTATTCGGCCGCGGACGTCGCATTGTTCCGGGCGCTGACCGGCTACCATCTCGATGTCCGCACCAGCATAGCACGGGCGATGGACGACAGCGGCAACCGGGCTTCCGCGATGGACCGATTGTTCACCACGCTGGCGGAAGAGGCCTTCAAGCTGGCCGACCGGCAGCGGCGCATGAGCACTTGTCCGGATGGCGACCTGACGGTCGATGACCTGGCGGGTTCGCTGGGCGCAATGCGGCGCGCGGCAGCGGCGATCGGCTCCCGCGGGCTCGCCGCCTTCGAGACGCTGGAGGCGGCTGTAGACCGGCTGAAGGCGACGATCATCGCGCCAGCGGCCATGGCGGATAGCGGGGCGATGGCGGCCTGAGACGGCGTTCCCGGTCGCACGCGGCCGGGAACATTTTGCCCTATCGCGGATTACGTCCCGCTGGGAACAAGCCAGGAGAAGATGCGATGTTCGACTTCCTCAACTCCGACTTTCTCGTCTTCGTCGCGATCGGCTTCTTTGCCCAGATCGTCGATGGTGCACTCGGAATGGCCTTCGGCGTTCTGACGACAACCAGCCTTCTCACCTTCGGCGTGGCGCCTGCAGCGGCGAGCGCCATGACGCATGTGACCGAGTGTTTTACCACCGCCGCGTCCGGGCTTTCCCATCTCTATCACCGCAATGTCGACTGGCGACTGGTACTGCGTCTTGCGCCGGCCGGCATGGTGGGCGGGGCGATCGGCGCCTATCTGCTGGCCAATATCGACGGCGAGGCGATCGAACCCTTCGTCTCGGCCTATCTCGTGCTGATCGGCATCTACATTCTCTACAAGGCGTTCCAGCCCAAATGGCCGCGCGACGTGCATGACTGGATCGTGCCCTATGTCGGTGGTGCCGGGGGTGTGCTGGACGCGATGGGTGGTGGCGGCTGGGGCCCGATCGTGACGAGCTCGCTGCTCGGTCGCGGCCATGACCCAAAAAAGGTGATCGGCTCCACAAACCTGACCGAATTCGCGGTGACGACCGTGATCTCGCTGACCTTCATCCTGGCGCTCGGCTGGTCGGAACTGTCGTCGGCGCTCGGCCTTATCCTCGGCGGCGTGCTGGCGGCACCGTTCGGCGCCTTCATCGTCAAGAAGCTACCGGTCAAGCCGCTGATGATCGCGGTTTCCGTCATCATCATCGGGACGGCTGCGGTGCGCTTCGTCTGATTAATATTCGTATTATCTAATATTTAAACGTGCTAGCCTAACTTTCTTGCCGATCCACGGGAGCGAGGCATGGCGACGGCAGAGACAGGCGTGCATTCGGATGAAGCGGCTCGGCTGAAGATGGTCAGGGCCGCGATGGACAATCTTCCGGTGGCCGTGGTGCTGATCGATCTCGACGGCCATATCATCTACGAGAACCAGGCCTTCCATGCGCTGCACGACCGCGGCAAGGACGGCATCACCGGCAAGGAAAGTTTTGCCGAGCTCGCCGAGAACAACCAGCTCTCGGATTGGAAAGAGGACCCGCTGATCTTCTTCGAAAGGCTGAAGCGCAAGCTGATCAAGGACGGCTCGTCGGAAGCGGAAATCCAGATCGGCGACAAGATCATCGCCGTGCACGACATCCTGCTCGACGGAAAGTTCATTCTCAGCACCCAGCAGGACATCACCGCCCGGATCGCTGCGGAGCAGCGCGTTTCCTACCTCGCCCATCACGACCCGCTGACCGACCTGCCGAACCGGGCACATTTCACAGCAAGGTTTGCAAGCCTGATCGCCGAAGGTCAGGTGACGCGCCGGCAGTTCGGGGTGATGAGCTTCGACGTCGACCGCTTCAAGGACATCAATGACCTGTTCGGCCATGCGGCAGGCGATATCGTGCTGACGGAACTAGCACGACGGCTGAAGCAGGTGCTCGGCACCCATGACCTTGCAGCAAGGCTCGGCGGCGACGAGTTTACCGTCGTCAGCGTCGGCGAGATCCAGCCGGAAGCGGTGACGCGGCTCGCCGAAAGCCTGATGCGGGCGATGGAGGAGGACGTCGAGGTCGAAGGCCGCGGATTGAGGATCAGCCTCAGCATGGGGATCGCGATGTTCCCGCAGGACGGCACCGACGCCGCCTCGCTGCTTGCCAATGCCGATGCCGCTCTCTACCGCGCCAAGGGCGACGGGCGCGGGCGCTACTGCGCCTTCAACGCCCAGATGGACCGGCGCATGCATGAGCGGCGCATGCTGCAGCAGGACCTGCGCCATGCCATCGGCCGTCACGAGTTGACACTGCACTACCAGCCGCAGGCTTCCGTCACCGGAGAGGTTTTCGGTTTCGAGGCGCTGTTGCGCTGGCAGCACCCCACCCGCGGACTGGTGACACCCGACGTCTTCATACCGCCGGCGGAGGAAAGCGGGCTGATCGTTGAGATCGGCCGCTGGGTGCTGAAGGAGGCCTGCCGCGAGGCCGCAAGCTGGCCAAACCAGCTGATGATCGCAATCAACGTCTCACCAATCCAGTTCCGCCAGGAAAATCTCGTCGGCGACGTGCATCTGGCGCTGCTGGAAACCGGCCTTGCGCCGGAACGGCTGGAGCTGGAAGTGACCGAGGGCGTGCTGGTGCAGGATTTTGCCAGGGCGCTGCAGATCCTGCGCGGGCTGAAGGCGCTCGGGGTCAGGATCGCGATGGACGATTTCGGCACCGGCTATTCCTCCCTCTCCTATCTGCAGGCCTTCCCCTTCGACACGATCAAGATCGACAAATCGTTTACGTCGAAACTGGTGACCGACAGCAGCGCCGACGAGATCGTCCGCGCCGTGATCGGTCTTGGGCGCGGGCTCAACATTCCCATTGTCGCGGAGGGCGTGGAGACAGAGGAGCAACGGGCGTTCCTGGAGGAGGCGCAGTGCCAGAATTTGCAGGGGCATCTGATCGGCAAGGCGGAGCCGATCGAGGAGTATTTCGAGCTTACCGGGGCCGACGAGACAATCTCTGCCAAGACCGAGATCAGTCGACCATCAGCAAGTCACCACCGGTAAAATACTGCTCCCCACATCCACTCGGGCCATACACCTTAAGATAAAATCAGATTCCGTTGACAACTATTCTTTGAAGCGATTTCCTCAGTCAATTTCGCATATTCTAATATCCTTACCAAACGACGTCCCCCTGGCCTCTCGGGATCACAGCCTTGCAGCAATACTGTCCGGATACACGGTTCGATGCGATCGTACTCGGCGCGGGCATATCCGGCCTCGTCTCAGCCTATCTGCTTGCCGATCAAGGCAGGAAAGTTTTGCTGCTGGATGATTATGCCGAACTCGGCGGCAACCATATCAGCCGCGAGATCGGCGGGATGAGCTTCGATATCGGCTGCTTTTTCTTCCACCAAAACTCGGCCTTCTTCCGACACTTTCCGCAGCTTCTGCCGCTCTATCTGCCGGCCGAGGCGCAGGTCTCAAAGGTGCGGCCGGATGGCGAGGTCAGCTCCTACCCCTTCGATCTCAAACGGGACCTGCTCGGCCTACCACCCGCAAAACAGGCGCATATCGTGTCGTCGCTGGTTCACTCCCGCCTGACCGTCGATCAGCAAGCAAGCGCGCTTGATTTCATTACCTACTGGATCGGCAGGGAATTCGCCAATGTCAGCGGATTGATCCCCTATCTGCGACGCTTCTATTCGGCAGAGCCGGACATGGTGGAAAGCTCGTTCGCGCGCAAGAGGATGGGCTGGGTGGCGCGCAACGCCAATCTCAAGGGGTTACTGCGGAGCCTGCGCGGGCAAGCCGGGACAGAGAAGAACGCCTGCTTGGTGCGACCGAAGGCAGGGTTTCAGGAAATCTACTCGAAGGTCGCCGACATGATCCGGGAAAAGGGAGCCATCGTTCAGCTGGCCGCGGCCGTGCAGGCAATTACACAGAATGGCGACGGGTCGATGGCAGTGCTGCTCGCGTCGGGAAGCGTCCATGCCGCGGAACTGTTCTCGACCGTGCCGCTTGCCACCGCACTACGCTATTGCGGCATGCCTATCCCATCCGAATTGAAGAGCGCCAGACTTGTCAGCCTCTTCTACAGCTTCATCGGCCATCGTGGTTTCGATAGCAATGTTCTCTACAATTTTCATGACCGCGGGCTGTGGAAGCGCCTGACCATCCATTCCGATTTCTATGGGGAGGTGGAAGGCCGAGCCTATTTCTCCGTCGAGTTCACGGTGACGGGCGAGCCGCTGACGAGCGACCATTACGACGAGGATTTTCGCAGGGATGTTGCCCGCAAAGGGCTGTTCGACGGCGACCTTGTTCTGGAAGGCAGCAACCTCCTGGACCATGCCTACCCCGTCTACCTGAAAGGCGCCACTGCCGCGGCCGATCGCGCGATCGGGCATCTGGCGCGCTTCGGCGTGCGATCCTACGGACGGCAGGGCGGCTTCGATTACCAGCCGACCGGGGATATCTCCGCATCCGTAGCGGAAAGGACGATCAGCGGAACACTTCCTGCCTGAAATGCAAAGCGGTCCCCGCCGGTGAACGGAGCGGTCAACGGTTATCGACTATCCACCGTCATGCGGACGCCCTAGATGGTAGGCTACGGATGATCCGCTTCGATTTCAGACAAGGTATTCCCATGACGGTTTCTGCAAACGCCCTCCTCGTCATCCTGCTGCACGGCGTCGGCTCGAATGGCGCCGATCTCGCACCGCTCGGCGAAAGCTGGAAGGCACGCCTGCCGGAGGCGGTGTTCGTTTCGCCCAACGCACCGGAGCCGTCGAATTTCGGATCGGGCTATCAATGGTTCAGCGTCGCCGGCGTGACCGAGGAAAACCGCCCGGCCCGCATCACCGCCGCCCGCCCGGCCTTCGACACGGTGATTTCCGATATCATCGAGGAAAACGGTTTCAACGGTCGTCTCGACCGCGTCGTGCTGGTGGGCTTCTCGCAGGGCACGATCATGTCGCTCGATGCGGTGGCAAGCGGACGCTGGCCTGTTGCGGCCGTGGTCGGCTTTTCCGGCCGGCTGGCGAGCGAGACGCCGCTTGCGCCACCCAAGGCAACGAAGATCATGCTGATCCACGGCACATCCGACCCGGTCATTCCTTCCTGGGAGACGGAAAAGGCGGAAACCGAATTGAAGGCGGCCGGTCTTTCGGTTGAGACCGTGATCGAACCGGGCCTCGGCCACACGATCTCCATCGGTGGCGCCGACCGCGCCTGCGATTTCCTGGAAGCAATTGCCCGCAACTGAGGTCGCGGGCCGTTGGCCGTACTGCGGCTATCGCTTGATGACCGGCTCGCCGTGAAAACGACGGCGGGACGGTTTCGAGACGCCGAAGCCGACCTCCATCATCAGCCGCGGCTTGGTCACCGGTACGGTGCCCATATGGAAGCCGAAGGGGTCCTCGACGAAGCCTGAACCGGCCTGGCCGGTGAGCGTCACCGCCTTGTCGGCACCGTAGTAGTCCAGCACTTCCTCCGCCGGATGGCCGACGAGAAGCGTGTACTGGTGGCTCGCCTTGCGCCGGTTATGGCTGCCCTTGACGAAGACGTGCGGGCCGGTGCCCTCGTCGACATCGACGAGGTTGAAGAAGAATTTCAGCATCCGCCAGTCGTCGAGATCGAAATGGAACTTGTCGAGCGAGGCAAGGCTGCGGTCGGCTTCCGACGAGGCCTTGGTCGGGAAACTCCACCAGATGCGGGTGGTGATGAGCTGCGCGCTGGCGCCGAGATAGTGCTTGGCAACGTCGAGGAGCAACGGGTCTCCCTGCACAGCCCTCACCCCTTCGCTGTCCAGCGAGCGCTCGAAGAAATGGCCGCTGAGCAGGGAGCGGCCGAAACGGCGCTCGGCCTCGTCGTGCTCGGGCGCCAGGAATTCGAGATCGCGATTGAAGTTGCCGAAGCAGGGCGTGCGGCCGGCAAAGTCGCGAATTTCGCTGTGAACGGCTTGGGGAAGCTGCAGATCGGCGAAAATGCCGTCGCTGCGCAACCCTTCTGCAATCTGCGCTGCATCCAGCTGTCCGAAGATGGAGGGCTGCGGTGCGCCGGACGGCCTGTATTTGGATGACATTGCCCAATGCGCCCTGCGGCCCGGCATGGTGCGGGCGAGCATGAACATCGGCAGCCAGGCCGGATTTCCTTCACGTCTGCAAGATAGGTGGGAATACGGACCGCCATACGGCGGAGCCTGCCGCCGGAACGGGCGACGGCCTCGAGATCATTGGCGGGAGATGCGTTCGCTGACATTGCCGCTCCTTTCCGGGCTTGGTTTCCGAGTGCGGAGAGAGACTGCATGTATTACTTGAATGCAGTTGGCATATTTTTGCTGCAATGCGTCAAAAATGAGATGACAGAACGATTTAGACTTGTAGAATGCTTAGCAAAATCTGAAAACAGCCCCATATCGGCACATGTAAATTTATAATACTTTGTCTCATTTGCCTCAAAAAGATACATCACCTCCCAGCCAAAGGCATTGCGGCGCCGAGGCAAGGCCTCAGGCGCCGCAGTAGATCAATGGTGGGTCAGACCGCCTCAGACGTCGTTGCGACCGCCAGAACGGGCCCAGTCCATGTAGAGTTCCAGCGCCTTGCGGGCGACCGGGCCTTCCTGCAGCGAGCGCTCCTCGAACTTCGTCACCGGAACGATCTTGGAATAGTTACCGGAGGTGAAAATCTCGTCGGCATTGGCGAAATCCTGAACCGTCAGCGTCATTTCACGAACGTCGAAGCCGGCCTCGCGCAGCAGGCCGAGGATGCGGGCACGGGTGATGCCGGCAAGGAAGGTGCCGTTGGCGATCGGGGTCATCACGACGCCGTCCTTGACCATGAAGATGTTCGAGGATGCCGTCTCGGCGACATTGCCGTTCATGTCGAGCGCCAGCGCATTGTCGAAGCCGCGGGCGCGGGCTTCAAGGATCATGCGGCCGCTGTTGGGATAAAGGCTGCCGGCCTTGGCGGTGGTCATGGCGACTTCCGGCGACGGGCGGCGGAAGGGCGAGACGGTGAGCGACGAAGGCTTTGCGGTGTGCATCGGCGCTTCGAACAGGCAGAGAGCGAAACGGGTCGATTCCGCATCCGGAGCCACGACGCTGAAGGCGGAGCCGTGTTCGGCCCAGTACATCGGCTTGATGTAGATCGCGGTCTTGCCGTCGAACTTCTTGACGCCTTCGAGCGCGAGGGCCTCGATTTCCTCGGCCGTCATCGTCGGCTTCATGCCCATGTTGGTGGCAGAGCGGTTGATGCGCTGGCAATGCAGATCGAGATCTGGCGTGATGCCGTCGAACCAACGGGCGCCATCGAAGACGGTCGAGGCCAGCCACATGGCATGCGAAGTGGGGCCGATGAGCTTCGGATTGCCCTCCACCCACTCACCATCCACATAGGTCCAGGTGGTAGAACGGGGGATGTATCGACGGCCATGGTAGTCTCCTTCAAACAGGCACGAAAAGTGCCGCGAATGAAGAGCCACGGGCGCCAAAGGTCAAGCGATTATGTCAGATGTAACATCACAAGAATTGATGATTCAGCCTGACAAAGCGATCAAGCAGCATGAAATCTTATAGGCAAGTCAGGGATTATTCTTCGGCGCGGGAGCGAGGAGCGGTTCGTCGGAAGGCTGGATGGGAGCAGTTTGCGGCTTCTCCCCACTGGACAACTGATTTTCATCATTCATCAGCGCGATGCTCAGCACACATGCAATCATCACGGCAATCACGAGTATCGGCAGCCACCGCATACAAAACTGCATCCAAAAATGCCCCCATGCTATGTTCACGCAATCGTTCAAATAGAAACGATCCGTGATCTTGATCAGAACAATCGGGCGGCTATGGGGCAATGTTACAAATCGCAACATTGCGGTCCGTTGACATGCCGGGATGGCGGGCGCACTCTTGGCCGCATGTGCACTGCAGCACTTTCCCGACAGATCCTTATCTTGATCCATTGGAGCCATGCCTACACAATCGTCGATGTCGCTGACCCAGCAACTGGTCGATCTCTGTTTCCGCGAGGAGCAGGATCCGGGAATGCCTGCAGCCTGGCAGCCACTGACCGACGAGGACTATGCCGCGCTTTCTGAAAAACTGACGGAAGAGATCGGCGACGAGCCGCTCTGGATTTTCGCCTATGGTTCGCTGATCTGGAAACCGGGCTTCGATTCCGTCGCCTGCCAGAAGGCAACCGCCTATGGTTGGCACCGGTCGTTCTCGCTGCATATCGAGCGCGGCCGCGGCTCGCCGACACAGCCCGGTTTGATGATGATGCTGTCGCGCGGCGGCCGATGCGACGGGGTGATCTACCGCGTCGCCGACCATGACAAGCGCGACCAGATCGAAAGCGCGCTTCGCCGCGAGGTGAGCCACAAGGACAGCATCAGTACCTTCCGTTTCCTGCCGGTCAGGACGGTGGAGGGCGACACGATCCGGGCACTTACCTTCTGGGCCGGCGGCGACAGCCCGCGGATCATCCGTCCGTTATTGCCGCTGGAACAGGTGGCGCCGATCCTGGCGCGCGCCTGCGGCCATCGCGGATCCTGCGCCGAATATCTCTACAATACAGTCGTGCATC
Organism: Terrirhizobium terrae; assembly: GCF_030323265.1. Classification (GTDB taxonomy): domain Bacteria; phylum Pseudomonadota; class Alphaproteobacteria; order Rhizobiales; family Rhizobiaceae; genus Neorhizobium. The sequence goes on along the minus strand of NZ_CP104992.1, from coordinate 2,674,077 downwards.
TGGCAGAATTCGGCATTCGAGACCGCAATCTCTGGCAGTTGCAGGAGATGGTGGCGCGCGAGATCCGCAGCCTGCACGAACGCGGCCGGTCGCCCTGCGACGAGCCGCTGGTGACGGAATTCGACATCGCCCGATAGGCGGGCAGAAAAGCCGCCCTATATGCGCCTGCATTCTTATTTCAGCGGCGGGCAACGATATTTCATGGAAAGCATATTGAAGGAAGGCGAGACCTGCTGGAAGATCGCCAAGGCCGACAGGCTGTCGATCATTATCGATGCGGCCGACTTCTTTCGCCACGCCAAGAGCGCGATGACCAAGGCGAAGCGCTCGATCTACCTGATCGGCTGGGATTTCGACACGCGGATCGACCTCGTGCCCGGCAATGGCGACGACCGGAAGAAGAATGGCGCCGACGGCTGGCCGGATCAGCTCGGCAAATTTCTCAACGCCCTGGCTGAGCGCAACGACCAGGTCGATATCCGCATACTGAAATGGGATATCGGACTGTTCAACTCCATCACCCGCGGCGAGACGCCTTTCTACATTCTCAAATGGATGTTCGACAAACGCATCCACCTGACGCTCGACGGCGCCCATCCATCCATCTCGTCCCACCACATGAAGCTTTTGGTCATCGACGATGAAGTGGCCTTCTGCGGCGGGATCGACATGACGGTCGGACGCTGGGATACGCGCGACCATACGGAGAAGGAGCCGCTGCGCAAATCGCCGATGGGTTTTGCGCAGGACCCTTGGCACGACGCGACGACCTGCCTTTCCGGTGAGGCGGCGAAGGCGCTCGGCGAGGTAGCCCGGCGCCGCTGGAAGCTTGCGACCGACGAGGAACTGCCGGCACCGCCCCCGCCGGCGACGACACGCCGTGGCCGGAAGGGCTTGAAGTCGGGTTCCGCGACATCTCGATCGGCATCGCCCGCACCGCGCCGGAATATAAGGAGCGCAAGCAGATCGCCGAGATCGAGACGGCAAAGCTTGCAATCATCGCGGCGGCGAAGAAGACGCTTTATGTCGAGAGCCAGTATTTCGCCTCCCGCCGCATCGCGACCGCCATGGCCGAGCGGCTGAAGGAGCCGGATGGACCGGAAATCGTACTGATCAATCCGGAAGGTTGCGAGGGGTATCTGGAAGCCAAGGCGATGGATTCCGCCCGCATAAGGCTGATGAAGCTGGTGCGGGATGCCGACATCCACAATCGCTTCCGGCTCTACTATCCCGTCAACGCTGCGCGCACACCGATCTATGTGCATGCCAAGATGATGTTCGCCGACGACCGGATCGTGAAGATCGGCTCGGCCAATCTCAACAACCGCTCGATGGGCTATGACACCGAATGCGACGTCATCCTCGAGGCGGAGGAAGGGCAGGATGAATTGCGGGCCAAGATCATCGCGACACGCGACGATCTTCTCGCCGAGCATCTAGGATGCAATCCGGAGGAAGTCGCCAAGGCCATCGCCGACCATGACGGCTCGATCATCGGCGCGATCGAGGCACTGAACCGCGACACCGGCCGCGGGCTCGTGCCGGTGCCGATGCGCGAGCTGACGGCCGATGAGGAAGCCTTCGCAGAGTCCGACATCGCCGACCCCGAGCGGCCATCCGGCGTGCGCTACAGGACGTCCCACTTCCTCAAGCGCCGCTTCGGCCACAAGGTGAAGCGGGCGATCTAAAGCCGCTCCGCCAGGAAATCGATGAAAGCGCGGATGCGGACCGCGAGATGTTCGTGGCCGGCATAGACGGCGTGGATCTCCTCGATGTCTTCCGGATTATAGTCTTCCAGGATCGGCACCAGCGTGCCCGCCTGGATATCCGGTTCGACATGGAAGCGGCCGACGCGGCCGATGCCGAGGCCATCGAGGCAGAACTGGCGGATGATCGAGCCGGAACTGGCCTTGAGATTGCCGGAGACCGGATGAACCTCGATCTTGCCTGTCTCCGGATCACGAAAGGTCCAGCCTTCGACCGAGCGGCGGAAATTGAAATTGATGCAGTTGTGGCGGTCGAGATCGGCAGGCGTCTGCGGCTGGCCGTGGGTGGCGATATAGTCCGGCGAGGCGATCACCACCTGTCGGCTCTGCCCGAGTTTTCGCGCCATCAATGACGAATCGCGCAAGGGCCCGTGGCGGATGGCGATGTCGACGCGCTCGCGGATGAGATCGACCGTGTCGTCGGTCAGTGTGATATCGAGCTGGACATCGGGGAAGAGCGCCAGGAACTCCTTCGTCATCGGCAGGATGTAATGCTCGCCGAAACCGACCGAGGCATTGACCGACAGCGGCCCGCGCGGCAGTGCCCGCCCGCCGCCCGAGACGATCTCCTCCGTATCGGCGATCTCGGCCAGGATGCGCGAGGCGCGGGCGAGATAGGTTTCCCCTTCCGGGGTCAGCTGCAGCAGGCGCGTGGAGCGGACGACCAGCCGCGTGCCGAGCCGGTCTTCCAGCCGGGTAACGAGCTTGCTGACGGCCGATGGCGACAGTTTCAGCATGCGACCGGCAGCCGAAAAGCTTTTCAGCTCGGCGGCGAGGACGAAGACTTCCATTTCTCCGGCGCGGTTATCCATGGGTAATCCTGCTTTGGTGGGTGGCCATACCCCCTCTGCCCTGCCGGGCATCTCCCCCACAAGGAGGGAGATCAGATGGGGGCGCCGCTCCGGCTCGATCAGCCCGCCCATGCTTGGCTTACTGACCGACACCTGTCTAGAGAGCGGAACGAAGGTGGTGCCTCTAGTGATCTCCCCTTGTGGGGGAGATGCCCGGCAGGGCAGAGGGGGGCCAAGTTCGCGACGCTTGATGGAGAGCCCGCAAACATATCCCGAAGGACTGCTACTCACGCCACTTGTTCCTAAATTTCACAAATGATTATCCGCTTATGCCGCTACCCATGCAAGTGGCGGGCGACGATATTGCGCGGCATCGAATGATTTCCGCTTCGCCCTCCTCCCAGGGGTTATAGACAAGGACACTCCAATGCCTCTCGCTCTCTACGCGTTGACGGCCGGCGCCTTCGGCATCGGCGTCACCGAATTCGTCATCATGGGTCTGCTGATCGATGTTTCCAAGGACCTCGGCGTTTCGATCTCGGCCGCCGGCCTGCTGATCTCCGGCTATGCGCTCGGCGTTGTCATCGGTGCGCCGATCCTCGGCGCGATCTCCGGCAAATGGTCGCGCAAGACGCTGCTGATGGCGCTGATGGTGGTGTTCACCGTCGGCAATCTCGCCTGCGCCATCGCACCTGATTACTGGACGCTGATGGCGGCCCGGGTGCTGACCGCCTTTGCACACGCCTCCTTCTTCGGCGTCGGCTCGGTGGTCGCCACCGGCCTCGTGGCGCCGAACAAGAAGGCTTCCGCGATTGCCATCATGTTCACAGGCCTCACCGTCGCCAACATTCTCGGCGTGCCCTTCGGCACCTGGCTCGGACAGGCCTATGGCTGGCGTTCGACCTTCTGGGCTGTGACGCTGATCGGTATTGCAGCACTTGCCGTCATCGCGCTGCTGGTGCCCAAGGACAAGCCTTCAGACACGCCGGAAGAAGCCTCGCAGGGCGTGCTGGCCGTACTCGGCCGCCGCGCCGTTCTTCTCGGCCTTCTCACCACCGTGCTCTCCTGGGTCGGCGTATTTGCGGGCTTCACCTATATCGCGCCCATTCTGACCGAGATCACCGGCTTTTCGGAAAGCGCCGTCTCGCCGATCCTGCTCGTCTTCGGCGGTGGTCTGGTGATCGGCGATCTGTTCGGCGGATGGCTGGCCGATAAGCATCTCGTGCCGACCATCGTCGGCAGCCTCGTGGCACTGGCGGTCGTGCTGCTCGCCATGACGGCGGCGATCCACCAGCCGGTACTTGCCGTCATCGCCATCGGCCTGTTCGGTGCCGCCGCCTTTGCCACCGTCTCGCCGCTGCAGATGTGGGTGCTCGCCAAGGCCGAAGGTGCAGGTCAGGGTCTTGCCTCCTCCTTCAACATCGCCGCCTTCAACCTCGGCAATGCCATCGGTGCCTGGCTCGGCGGCGCGGTCATCGATCATGGTCCGGGTCTCGGCGCGGTTACCCTCGTCGCCGGTCTCGTGCCGATCGCAGCGCTCGGCGTGGCGCTCGTCGCTATCCGCCTCGACAGGCCTGCAACTGGCAATAGTGCCCTCGCCTCCCCGGCCGAATAATCACCCTAAAGGATGCCTAACATGGAATATCGCAGCCTTGGCAAATCCGGCCTCAAGGTGCCGGTCCTCTCCTTCGGCGCCGGCACGTTCGGCGGCGCAGGGCCACTGTTCAGCCATTGGGGCACGACCGATGTGGAGGAGGCCCGCCGCCTCGTCGACATCTGCCTCGAGGCAGGCGTCAACCTGTTCGACACGGCCGATGTCTATTCCAACGGTGCCTCGGAAGAGGTGCTGGGACAGGCGATCAAAGGCCGGCGTAACGAGGTGCTGATCTCAACCAAGGCCAGCCTGCCGACCGGCGATGGGGCGAACGAATGGGGCTCATCCCGCGCCCGGCTGATCGGCGCCGTCGAGAAGTCACTGAAGCGGCTCGGTACCGACCATATCGACATTTTTCAGCTGCATGCCTTCGATGCGTCGACGCCGGTGGAGGAAGTGGTCTCGACGCTCGACCGGCTCGTGGCCGAGGGCAAGCTTCGCTATATCGGCGTTTCCAACTTCACCGGCTGGCAGATCATGAAATCGCTGGCGGCGGCCGAGAAGCATGGCTGGACGCGCTATGTGGCCAACCAGGTCTATTATTCGCTGGTCGGCCGCGACTATGAATGGGACCTGATGCCGCTCGGACAGGATCAGGGGCTCGGCGCTCTGATCTGGAGCCCGCTCGGCTGGGGCAGGCTCACCGGCAAGATCAGCCGCGCCAAGCCGATTCCGGACGGCAGCCGGCTGCACGAGACGGCAAGCTTCGGCCCTCCCGTCGAGGACGAGCTTCTCTACCGCGTCGTCGATGCGCTGGAAGAGGTTTCCGCAGAGGTGGGGAAGACGGTGCCGCAGGTGGCGATTAACTGGCTGATCTCGCGGCCGACCGTGTCCTCCGTCATCATCGGCGCCCGCAACGAGGAACAGCTGAGGCAAAACCTCGACGCGGTGGGCTGGTCCCTGACGAAGGAGCAGATCGGAAAGCTCGATGCGGCGAGCGCCGTTACCGCGCCCTATCCGCATTTTCCCTATCACCGGCAGGAAGGCTTTGCCCGGCTTGCCCCACCGATCGTCGGATAATCTGAGGGGCGATCCACGGCAGGATCCTGCAAGAAGCTACTCCGCCAAAACGGCAGCTTGATCCAAGTCCCGACCGGCCCATGTAACACACGTCTCATTCCCGCCCGGCGCTTCCGCCGGGCTTTCACTTCGAAGGAGAGCTCATGCACACTGTCAGCGCAAACGGCGCCAATATTCCCGCCCTCGGTTTCGGTACGTTCCGCATGCCGGATGCCGATGTCCACCGTGTCCTGCCCGAAGCCCTGAAACTCGGCTTCCGCCATGTCGATACTGCCCAGATCTACGGCAACGAACAGGCCGTCGGCGATGTCCTGAAAGCCTCCGGCATTCCGCGTGCCGACATCTTTCTCACCACCAAGGTTTGGGTGGACAAGGTCGGCCATGACGCCTTCATCGGCTCCGTCGACGAGAGCTTGAAGAAGCTGAAGACCGACCATGTCGACCTGCTTCTCCTGCACTGGCCGCAGAGCAGGATGCCGCTTGCCGACCGGATCGGTGCGCTGAACGAGCTGGTCAAGGCCGGCAAGGTCAAGCATATCGGCGTCTCGAACTTTTCGACCGGGCTGATGGCCGAGGCGGTGAAGCTGTCCGACGCGCCAATCGCCAACAACCAGGTCGAATATCATCCCTATATCGACCAGACGAAGGTGATCAAAGCGGCCCGTGAAACCGGCATGTCGGTGACCGCCTACTTCCTGATGGCGGACGGCGCCGTCATGGGCGATGAGGTGCTGAAGGATATCGGCGCCAAGCACGGCAAGAGCGTCGCCCAAGTGGTGCTGCGCTGGGCCGTGCAGCAGAAGGACGTGATCGCGCTCTCGAAGACGGCGACGACGAGCCGGCTGACGGAAAACTTCGACGTCTTCGATTTCGCCCTGTCGCTTGACGAGATGGAGGCGATCCACGCGCTGGCGCGCGCCGATGGCCGCATCAACGATCCGAGCCATCTGGCGCCGGAATGGGACGTGTAACCTCTATGCCAGCCTGCAATTAGTGATTGAGTTCGGAAAGCTCCAGAGAGAATATCTCTGGAGCTTTTTTATTTTTGTAGTAACGATAAATGGCAATCGTTTTTGATCAGGCAAAACATGAGGCCACGCTCTCGGAACGCGGCCTGGACTTTCGCCGCTGCGGCGAAATTTTCGACGGCCCGCATCTGACGATAGAGGACGATCGTTTCGACTACGGCGAGAGCCGTTACATCACGGTCGGGTTTCTGGAGCAGAGAATGGTGATTTTCGTCTGGACGCCAAGGGGCGACGATCAGCGGATCATCAGCATGAGGAAAGCCAATGAGCGAGAACAGAAAATCTATGCCAACCGGCTCAATTTTCTCCGAAGAGGATGATGCCCCGGATCTCTCCCAGTCGCCCTGGCTGGAAAAACTCGCGGGGACACCTGTCCGACGTGGCCGGCCAAAAAGCGACAGTACCAAGGTTTCCACCACGATCAGGCTCGATGCCGATGTGCTGGAGCGCTTCCGGGCAGAAGGCCCCGGCTGGCAGTCACGTATCAACGACGCATTGAGAGACTGGCTGGCTCATCGATAGGCTGGGTCGATTATCACCCATCGCCTTTTGTGTTTGGGCAGAATTCTACCCATGACCCGCAATGTCGTCGGTCCAGACGTCATTCGCTCAAGTTCTGCCCATTGCCTCCCTCTACCATCGCCATAGTTTTCTCACCGGGCTGGGGAAGGAGGAGTTTTCCATGCTTTTCAAAACGTTATTGATATCGGCGGCGGTGATCGCCACCACCGCCTTGCCTGCTGCCGCGCAAAGACGGGGTGCTGAGCCGGCGCCGAAGGATTGCCCGAAATCGATGCCGGAGGGCACCGAATGCTATGCGGGCCGAGATTTCCGCGGCGCCTATTACTGGATCGCCAGGCCGAAGAACTGGAACGGCACGCTGGTCGTGCATTCCCATGGCGGGCCACGTACGGCCAAGCCCGAGCCAGATGACCCGGTGGAGGATCTGGAGCGTTTCGCCGTGACCGTGCAGGAAGGCTATGCCTGGGCGGGCTCGAACTATCGCCGCGAAGGCTATGGCGTGCGCATGGCGGCGGCCGATACCGATAATGTGCGGCGCATCGCGATCCGGTTGCTCGGCGAGCCGAAGCATGTGCTGCTGCATGGCCAGTCCTGGGGCGGCAATGTCGCGGCCAAGACCGCCGAGCTCTATGCGCTCGACTGGCGCGGGCACAAGAATTACGACGGCGTGGTGCTGACCAGCGGGCTTCTGGCGGGCGGCGGGCATGGCTATGATTTTCGCGCGGATCTGCGGGCCGCCTATCAATATTACTGCAAGAACCATCCGCGCGCCGACGAGGTGCAATATCCCGTCTGGCAGGGTCTGCCGAAGGGCGAGAAGATGTCGCGCGACGAGCTGGAAAAACGCGTCGACGAATGCACCGGCATTTCGCAGGCCAAGGACAAGCGCACGCCCGAGCAGGCCAAGAACCTCGCCAACATCCTGGCCGTGACGAAGGTGCCGGAAAAATCGCTGGTGGCGCATCTCGCCTGGGCGACGGGGCTGTTCTCCGACATCGTCTGGCGCAGGCTCGACGGGCGGAACCCGTTCGACAATTCGAAGGTCGAATACAAGGGCTCGGACGACGACGCGGCGCTGAACAAGGGTGTCGAGCGGTTTACTGCCGATCCGGAAGGGCATCGGCTGATGGCCTATGATTCAGACCTCACCGGCCAGATCGTCGTCCCGACGATAACCCTGCATGCGAAGGACGATCCGACCGTCTTTGTCAGTCACGAGGCGATCTATCGCCAGACGGTGGAAAAGGCGGGCAATGGCGATCTCTTGCAGCAGAATTTTTCCGACGAGGCGGAGCATTCGAAGCTCTCGACGCCGCAATATGCGGCACTGTTTTCGGCCATGATGACGTGGATCGACAAGGGCGAGAAGCCGACCAAGCAGACGATCGCGGCGCTTTGCGAGGAGAAGCGGAAAAGCTACGACGAGCCGTGCAAGCTGCTGCCGGATTTCGAGCCGGTGGCGGACTAGTGACGGCCGTATGACACCGAGTGCGGGATACCCCCTCTGCCCTGCCGGGCATCTCCCCCACAGGGGGAGATTGGCTAGGTGCACGCTTCTGCCCTAAGCATAACCAATGTAAACCAATAGGAAGCTGCAATTGTCAGTTCGGGCGAAGGTCGTGCGGCATATGATCTCCCCCTTGTGGGGGAGATGGCCGGCAGGCCAGAGGGGGTGGGCTTGCGCCAACGCCGCCAGCCAAACGAACCCAACTCAATCCTTCGCAAACGTCGTCGCCGTCTGCGACGTCGAGACCATCGTATTGTAGTCCGAGACGATCCATTCGATGTCGTCGCCGCCGGCCTTGCGGGCGTCGCCTTTGACCTTACCCAGCGTCTCGTCGAGATCGCGCAGCTTCGACAGGAGCGAGGCCGGGCGAGATTCGAAGACGTGGAAACTGTCCGGGTGTTCCAGCGCGTAGTCGTCGAACTCGCGGACGGCGGCGGCGTAGCTGTCGAGCTCCGTCTTGAAGACGGCCATGTCGACCACCGGCTTGTCGTTGTCGGGCATCAGATCCATCATTGCCTCGGCATGGATCATGATGTTGCGCACATGCCAGCGGGATTTCTTCCCTTCCGCCTTTTCCAGCGCCGCAAGCGAGGCCAGATCAAGCTTCAGCTTTTCCGTCCGAAGCGCAAGATCGACTGCCTTGCGGCGCTCCTCATAGGTCGGAGCGAGCGCAGCGATATCCTTGTGGAAGGCCTTGGCGCCCGCCATCTTGTCGGACTTGTAGTCCAGCCGTTCGTAATATTTGTTGGCCTTCTCGATGACCGGCGCGAGCTTCTGGTAGGTCTCGACATAGGCGAGTATGGCGGTGTCGAGTTCCGGCATGTTCGGCTCGGCCTTGGCGGCGGCCTCGACGGCGGCGATTTCCTCGCGCACGTCATAGAGCGAATAGAGGCCGTAGATTACCCGCTCCTTGCCCGTCGGGCCTTTCTTCATGTCGACCCAGCTTGCATAGCGCTGCAGGCTTTCCGAGGCGCGCAGCGAGCGGTTGAGGAATTCGACATAGGCATTCATCTTGGTGATGGCAGCGTCGGTCACCACCTCCTCGGCCCCGGCCGGATCCTCAGGCGTGGCCTCGGATTGAGCGATGGCGGATGAGTCACTTGTGATCAGCGCCCAAAGTGGCGCCTGCAGAAAAAGAGCAAAAATCGCGACGGCGACCGCCCTCGACGCAAAAGACCGCATTATGAATACCCCCAGAAAGACTTAGCCTTAAAAACCACTGGGCATTTGGGGCTGAAACGCCGAAGGTCAATTGCGAAAATTCGCATAAATGGAGAATGCGCCAGCGCGGCCTTGTGCGGGCATCGGCAGGGAATGCGCCACCGATGCCCGCGCAGGCCTATAGCCAGCCTCTACGCTTGAAATAGAGATAGGGTACTGCCATCGAGACGACCATCATCACGATGGCCGAATGGTAGCCGTAATGCCATTGCAGTTCCGGCTGGTATGCGAAGTTCATGCCGTAGACGGAGGCGACCAGCGTCGGCGGCAGGAACATGACCGAGGCGACCGAGAAGATCTTGATGATCTGGTTCTGCTCCAGATTGATCAGGCCGAGCGTCGCATCGAGCAGGAAGTTGATCTTGCCCGATAGGAAGGCGGAGTGGTCGCCGAGCGAGGTCGCGTCCCGCTGCAAGAGCTTCAGGCGCTGGCGCATTTCCTTCGGCAGCTTGCGATCGACGCCGTCGAGTGCCCCGTAATAGGCGACGACGCGGGAGACGCTGACGAGGCTTTCGCGGGTGACGGTGATGAACTCGCCCTTCTGGCCGATCGCGCGGATCAGTTCCTGCAGGTCGCGCTGCTTCTTGTTGGCCTTGGAGGCCTTGGCGGCAAAGACGTCGCGGGAGATCTGGTCGATATCGTTGCCGAGCCGCTCCAGCGTATCGGCCATGCGGTCGATGATCGCCTCGATCAGGCCGGTCATGATCAGCTCGCCGGTGGCGGAATGCAGGCCCATGCCGTTTGCCTTGCGGGCACGGGCCATGAAGGCATCGAACGGGCGCGGTTCGGAGTGGCGGACAGTCACGAGGACATGACCCTTGACGATAAACGTGACCGGCACCTTGAGCGGGGTGCCGGCATCCGGCCGCGTCAGGACGGTCATGGTCATGAACTCGGCGCCGTCCTCCTGGTAGAGCCGGGCGGAAAGCTCGATGTCCTCCATCTCGTCCATGGTGGGAACGACGATGCCGAGGCATTCGCCGACTTCACGTTCTTCCTCGGCGGTCGGGCTGATCAGGTCGTACCAGACGACGGTCTGCTTACGCCCAACGGTTGCCTGCCCTGCCGGTGCGGATGCTGCGGTCAGTTCGTTTGCGGCCTCCTCCACCGGCTCGTCGAAGACGGCGGGAACAAGGCGGTCGATGTCATAGGCGTGGATACGCAGCATGACGGCTCCTTCTCGGACCATTGGGTCCCGGAGCGCGCATCCTGTTGTTCAAAGGATCAGAGCCCCGAGGCGGCAGGTCTATGTAATGACGTCGAACTTCGACTGTCGGGGTTCATCTCAATTGTCCTTTGAAATAGGGCGGGCCCGAACGGGTGCCCCTTCACGGCGTGAAATGTGCCTCAGCCAACGAAAAGTCAAACGGTTTTTTCGCGCCGCGGCCCCGCTCCCAGAGCTTTGATCGCATTGCAGCGTCGGTTCCGTTTGTACATTATTAATAACTAATATATAAGGTCGAAAGCCTGCTTCTCTTAGCTCGATACTAGAGCAGCTATTTCGTTCGTAGCAGGTCCAGGTTCAATTCCTCGGTGGGGCACCAGTATTCCCTGCGAGGCGTCACAGATCCCACTCGATCTGGCAATGTTGCGAGTGCCAATCGACAAAAAGCCGCCGGTATTACAGGAACCGGCGGCTTTCTTGTTTCTACATATTTCAGATAATACTGTGTAAACTCCTCGCACTTGGCTTACTCAACCAAGAAACCAATTTCATATTGCGAATGTATAACTTCTTATTTACTGGATAATCCGAACAAGGGTATTCCAATACCCAGAAAATATATTAGAGTTTCGGCAAAACAATCAAAATACGGATCACAGAAATTGAAAAGCCGCCGGTCTACAGGAGCCGGCGGCCTTCTTGTGTTCGGTGCGTGACAGCGATTGGATCAGACGAACTGGCTGAGGCCCGGCACCGAGGCGATGACGGTATCGACCGTTTCGTCGCCAGCGTGTTCGCGGGCAACGGCCATGGTTTCCTTGGCAAGCGCCGTGATCTCGCCCATGCCGAGACCCTGACTCATCAGCTGCTGGCCAAGCGCCATGACGCCGCCGCCGAAGCTTGCCATCAGGCCGCCGAGCAGACCGCCGCCACCCGCACCTTCGCCGTTGAACTGGGCAACGAGTTCCGGCGCGCCGGGGATCGCTTCGATCATCCTGGCGACCGCGCCGTCATCCGCCTCGCGCTGCAGGAAGCCGAGCATCATGCCGATCGCCTTTTCGGCGACATCGGGAGCAAGGCCGACATTGTCGGCGACGCGGGAAACCAGTTCGTTCATCAGAGGTATCTCCTCAAAAATCTGACGTTGACGTCAACGTAATACACACTTGACTGGGATATGGCCAGCGGCGGAGCATTGTTATTCACGGGCAAGGGATGGTCGCGCAAGGTCTATTCTGGCTAGCCCCCGTCAATCGCTCGCCTTGCCCAGCGTATCGGCCATATAGGCGCCGCGCTCACCCATCGGCTTCGGGCGGCCGGTGGTGCTGTCCTTTGCCGTCTGGTGTTCGAGCTCGGCGTTGATCTCGGCACCGACGATGACGATGATGGCGGAAATCCAGGTCCAGACCATGAAGCCGATCAGCGCGCCCAGCGTGCCATAGGTCGCGTTGTAATCGGCAATGTTGGACAGGTAGTAGGAAACGCCGAGCGAGGCAGCGAACCACAAGATGGTAGAGAAGGCAGCACCCCAGGTGAGCCAGCGGACCTTGGCCGGCTCGCGGCTCGGCCCGAAGCGATAGAGCGCCATGATGCCGATGCCGACAAAGACCATCATGATCGGCCAGCGGGCAAAGCGGATGATCAGCTCCGCCCAGCGATCGAGCCAGAGATAGTTGAGCACGGCGGGCACCACGCCCATGGCAAACAGGATGACGACCGCGATGACGAAGGCGCCGAGCGTGAAGAGGAGCGAGGCAATGTTGAGCCATAGCAGGCTGCGCTTCTCGCTCTCCCCATAGGCGACGTTCATAGCCTCGAACAGGGCCTTGATGCCATTGTTGGCGCTCCAGATCGCCAGCGCCAGGCCGCCGATGAGACCGACCGAGAGCGTTGCGCCGCGCTCGGATGCCAGTGCCCTCACCTGATCGAGGAAGATGTTAAGAGCATCGGCCGGCATGACACTGCTGAGGCTTGCGATGCGCTCGGCAATGGTCGCTGGGTCGGCGAGGAAGCCGTAGATCGAGACCAGCACGCTGGCGGCAGGAAACAGTGCAAGCAGGAGATAGTAGGTGACACCGGCCGCGATCAGCGTCACGCGATCTTCGGTCACGGCGGAGAACACACGCCAGAAGACGTCCTTGAGGCCGCGAGCGGGAATCTCGGCCGGCGTATCCGCTGCCCTGCCCCGCTCTCTCCCGGGCTGATTGCCCTCGCCTTCCGCAACACCATCGATGATCGTCATAGCGCCCTCTTTTCAGGCGGTTGCCGCTTCCCGTTCCTCTGCAAAACCGTTGCCCCTCCCCGCGGGCCATCTTATAAGCATTTGACAACAAACGCCGCGAGGGAGCGCATAGTTGCATGACGGACGAGACGGGTAAGCTCTTCATCGGCGGCAGCCGCAAGCCGGACGACACGCTCAACAAGGCCGAATATCTCGACCTCAAGTTCGGCAACCGTCACGGTCTGGTCACCGGCGCGACCGGCACCGGCAAGACGGTGACGCTGCAGATCCTTGCCGAGGGCTTTTCGCGCGCCGGCGTTCCGGTCTTCGCGGCCGACATCAAGGGCGACCTTTCCGGTGTCGCGGCCAAGGGTGAGGCTAAGGATTTTCTCCTGAAGCGCGCCGAGCAGATCGGCCTGCAGGACTATGATTTCGAACAGTTCCCCGTCATCTTCTGGGATATCTACGGCGAGAAGGGCCACCGTGTCCGCACCACGATCGCCGAAATGGGGCCGCTGCTGCTCGCCCGGCTGATGAATGCGTCGGAACCGCAGGAAGGCGTGCTCAACATCGCCTTCAAGCTGGCCGACAAGGCCGGCCTGCCGTTGCTCGACCTGAAGGACCTTACCTCGCTGCTGAACTACATGGGCGAGAATGCCGGCGAGCTTTCCAAGGAATTCGGCCTGATCTCCAAGGCCTCGGTCAGCTCGATCCAGCGCGCGCTGCTGGTGCTTGAACAGCAGGGTGCGGAACACTTCTTCGGCGAGCCGGCCCTGAAGATCACCGATATCATGCGGACGAACCCGAACAATGGCTATGGCCAGATTTCGATTCTGGCCGCCGACAAGCTGATGATGAACCCGCGGCTCTACGCGACCTTCCTGCTGTGGCTTCTCTCGGAACTGTTCGAGGAACTGCCGGAAGTGGGCGATCCGGAAAAGCCGAAGCTGGTCTTCTTCTTTGACGAGGCGCATCTCCTGTTCGACGAGGCGCCGAAGATCCTGATCGATCGCGTGGAACAGGTCGTGCGACTGATCCGCTCCAAGGGCGTCGGCGTCTATTTCGTCACGCAGAACCCGCTCGACGTGCCGGAAACGGTGCTCGCACAGCTCGGCAACCGGGTGCAGCACGCTTTGCGCGCCTATACGCCGCGCGAGCAGAAGGCGGTGAAGACGGCGGCCGATACGTTCCGCCCCAACCCGGATTTCGATTGCGCGACGGCAATCACCCAGCTCGGCACCGGCGAGGCTCTGGTCTCGACGCTGGAAGCCAAGGGCGCGCCTTCCATGGTCGAGCGCACGCTGATCCGCCCGCCGGCTGGCCGGATCGGTCCGCTGACGGATGAGGAGCGGCAGGGCGTGATGGATCGCAGCCCAGTACTCGGCATGTATGACGAGGATGTCGATCGCGAAAGCGCCTTCGAAATGCTCGCCTCGCGCGCCAAGCAGGCGGCCGACGCGGCCGCGGCCAAGAACGCGCAGGACGAACTGGAGCCCGCCCCGCCGGCCGGTTCCGGCGAGACGACCGGGTGGACGCTTCCGGGCTTCGGCGGCGGTGACGAGGACGAGCAGCAGCGTGGCCGCAAGACCGTCGGTCGTTCCGGCTATCAGCGTGAGACGATCGTGGAAGCAGCGATGAAGAGCGTGACGCGCACCGTCGCCACCCAGCTCGGCCGGGCACTGGTGCGCGGAATTCTGGGCAGTCTCAAGCGCTGATTGCTGGCGCCTTGAGAGAGCAATACCCTTGGTTGCCGTATAGCGCTGCAACCGAGGAATTTTCTGCTGCAATGCGAAAATAGATGGTGATTCAAGGCATTATGGAGACGTTGCCTTAACACCTCGCTTCTAGTGTGCGCCGGTATTCCCGTGACTTTATTGCACGAGCGAGGCGCCAGTGAAGCGATCAGGGGTCATAGCCCAAGCCACCATACTCGCGCTTGTCGGGGTGCTCCTTCCGTTGTCCATCACGATCTACGCGGCCTGGTCGCTGTCGGTGAAGACCGAACAGGACAGGCTGATGGAGATCGCGCAGCAGGCTGTTGCCCGCACCGAGCGATCCATCCTTCATGCCGCCGCGACCCTGCGTGCGATCGACGGTAATGCTTCCTTTCCCCTTGTTCGGATGCGCATGTCGGCGAGATGCGTCGACTGACGATCAATTCGCGCAGCATCAAGGAAATCGGCTTTCTCGACGGTGGCCTGTTGAAATGCACCTCCTGGGGGCAAGTGACGAAAAGGATCGACCAGCAGGCGCCCGACTTCACCATGGGCGATGATATCCAGGCCTGGGTTGCCGTCCCTCCGCTTTTCAGCGGCGCCGATCCAATGACGGTGGTGCAGGTCGGCCGACACAATGCGCTGATCGACCCCATCCGGCCTATCGATCTTCTCGCTGACAATCACATTCGTATCGCCATCATCGCGCCGAATGGCGCCAAGGCTGCCAGCCTGAACGGAACGGTTTCGGCCGAGACCGAGGAGCGTGCGCGGGAAAGCAGCCGAGGGTTGGAAAATGACCATGTCTATGCCGTCGCCTCAGAGGCGGGATGGACGGCCATCGCCCTCAATCAGCAGGACGAACTTTACGAGCATTTCCAGGGCCAGCTCGTGGTCTTCCTGCCCTTCGGTGCCTTCGCCTCGCTCTTCATCGTGGCGCTCGTGGTTCGCATGTCGCGCAAGCGGCTTTCGCCGCTCAGCGAATTGCAGATTGCCGTGCGCAAACGCGAATTCATCGTGCACTACCAGCCGATCGTCGAACTGGCGACGGGGCTCTGCGTCGGCGCGGAGGCATTGGTCCGGTGGAAGCGGCCGGACGGCAGCCTCGTACGACCCGATCTCTTCATTCCGCTTGCCGAACAGAGCGGGCTTATCAAACCGATCACCGACCAGGTGCTGGATGCCGTGGTCAGGGACCTGAACGAGTTGCTCGTCCAGCATCGGTCGCTGCATGTGGCGATCAATTTCTGCGCCGACGACATCAAGACCGGTCGCATTCTCGAGACGGTGGAGAAGCGCATCGGCCGCACTGGCATCGAGAACCGGCAGATCTGGATGGAAGCCACGGAGCGTGGCCTGCTCGACATCACCGAAGCGAGCAAGACGATCGCCGAGGCCCGCGCTCGCGGTTACAAGGTTGCAATCGACGATTTCGGAACCGGCTATTCCAGCCTGCAATATCTGCAGAGCCTGCCGCTGGACGCGCTGAAAATCGACAAGTCCTTCATCGACACGATCAACAAACAGACCGCCACGAGCTCCGTCGTCTCCTACATTATCGACATGGCGAAGGCGTTGAAGCTCAGCGTCGTGGCAGAAGGGGTCGAGACGAAGGAACAGGCCGACTACCTGATCGAGCACGGCGTAGAGTTCGCTCAGGGCTGGTATTACGGCAAGCCGATGCCCGCCGACCTGTTCATCTCCTATGTCCATTCCAACCTGCAGCGCCAGGCCAGCAAGGTCGTTCCGCTGCAGCGCGTCCATGGCGGACGCCGCTGAGACATGCCGACGGACTGGTGCAGGACATGAGAATGTCCTGCACCTTACTTTCTATCGCAGTGGTCAGCGCTTCGGCGCCACCAGGCAGAAAAAGGCCCCTTGGGGGTCTGTGGCCTGGATGATCCAGCTGTCGCCCGGCACCGGCATCGGACCGTTGACGACCTGGCCGCCGCCGGCCTTGACCCGCTCGATCGCGGCATCGATCGCCTCGACGTTGAAATAGTAACTCCAGCACGGGATCGGAACGCCCGCCGGCATCTTCATCATTCCGCCGACCGCTTCCCCGCCATGGGCGAAGATGCGGTAGGGCCCCATTTCGCCCATGTCGAAATCATGGTCCTTGGTCCAGCCGAAAACTTTCGAATAGAAGTCGAAAGCCTCGTCGACATTGCCGGCGTAGAGTTCGCGCCAGCCGACATTGCCGGGGTCATTGGGGCCGAGTTCCCGCGGCGGATTTTCCGGCGGGAGCGGCGTCATGATGCAGATCACCGCGCCATGGGGATCAGCAACGACGGCAAAGCGGCCGATACCCGGGATGTCGGCGGGCTCCCGTTGAACGTTGCCGCCGAGGGCCACATAGTCCTTAGCCGTCTGGTCGACATCATCGACGGCGACATAGCCGGTCCAGTTCGGCGGCAGCTTGCCTTCCAGCTCCGCGGGAAACGACATCATGCCGCCGATGCCCGGGCAATCGTCGCCCTCGCCCATCTCGAACAGGAAATAGGGCATGTCCTCGCTGCCCCCGGCTTCACCCGGATCTTCGACGGACACCGGCATTTCGCCGATCTTCCAGCCAATGACCGACGAATAGAACTCGCCGGCGGCCTTGGTGTCGGAGGTCATCAACTCGCACCAGATGAACTTTCCATGGGTATCTGATCGTGATTTCGAGGCAGTCTGCAACATTGTCGTCATCTCCTCTCGATAGGCGGCGAACGCCGCGCTTCAGCTCTTGCGGGTGTAATGAATGTCCTGAAATGTCTTCCAGCTGCCGTCCGGCTGCTTTGTGGCCGAGGTGAAAAGCCGGTGGTCGTCATCCTCGAAGACGATCTGTTCGCGGTATTCGACGGTGCCGCCGCTGCCTTCGAAATCCGGCCCGGTCGTGTAGAGGCTGAGCGTGTTGCCATCCTCGGACAAATCGCCCTCATAGGTCCAGAGCATGCCCATCATCGTGCCGATCCAAGAGCCGACATATTTGCCCTTTTCGGGATCGTAGCCCACCGTCAGAATGGTTTTCGCCCAGCCGCCGGGCACATCACCCTCGCCTTCGGCGACATACCACATGCCATCCAGCGAACGGCAGGTTTCAGTCCAGCGGGCATAGGGCCCGGTCATCGAGGATTTCACGTCCCAGGTGCCGACCATGCGCTCCAACGCGAAATGTTCGGGCTGGGGCTTATACATCTCTGCTGCGCTCATCGTTCTCTCCTTCGGGTTCGAGCAGGTGGGCGGGTGCGGCGAGCCGATATCAGCTCTTCCGATGGTAATGCGCTTCCATGAACTGCTTCCAGCTGCCGTCCGGCTGTTTGGCGGCGGAGGTGAAGGTGCGGTGGTCGTCGCTCAGGAAGGTGACTCGTTCGCGATAGTCGGCCATGCCCTCGCCGCTCATCGACGGGCCGATCGTGTAGAGGCTGAGCGTCTTGCCGTCGGGCTCGACTTCACCTTCATAGACCCACAGATAGTCCATCATCGAGCCGAGCCAGGTGCCGACATACTTGCCCTTGGCCGCATCGAAGCCGAGGGTCAGCATGGTCGTTGCCGGCCCTTCCCCGCCCGGCATGTCGCCGCTTCCTTCCGCGACGATCCAGATGCCCTGCAGCGAGCGGACCTCCTCGACCCAGGGGATGCCGGCGCTCATGTCCGAGGTGACATCCCAGCTGCCGACCATCTTTTCCAGAAAGCCGTGCTCGGCGCGCGGCTTGGCCATGACCATGGTCATATCTTCCTCCCTGAAGTTTTTGACCTTACGCCGCCTCAATGGCAGCAGGATGAAGACCCATTCTCGGGCTTCTGCTCATACTCGTCGTGACGCTTGAGAAAGCTCATGGTCGACGTCTCGTTGCGGCCGAGCGGCGCGCGATCGAGCAGCATCAGCGTGCCGCAGACTTCCTCGCCGCCGCGGGCATAGGTGGAATAGGTGTGAAATATCTCGCCGGTCGCCTCGTCGCGATAGAAGGAGGACATGCCGTGTTCTTCATCCGCGATCTGATCGGTCGGCACCTTGCGGTAATTGTATTGGACCGCGCCCGACGCCCGCTCCTCATCGGAAAACGAGACGTCGTAGTCATAGTTGAAATCGCTGCCGAAGGACGAGACCCAGGGAAAATTCCAGCCCATGCGCTTGCGATAGGCCTCGATCTTGTCGAGCGGCGCGCGGGACACGGCGACCCAGGTGACGTCGTGATTGTTGAGATGCGGCAGGGCGCCCTCGATGTGATCGCAGAAGAAGGAGCAGCCGATACAGCCCTCCTCCCAATCCGGCCCGAGCATGAAATGGTAGACGAGCAGCTGGCTGCGGCCGTCGAACAGTTCGGCGAAGGTCTTGCGGCCGGCAAGCGTGTCGAAGGCGTAGTCCTTCTCGACCTTTACCCAGGGCAGCGCCTGGCGAGCGGCGCGGACCTTGTCGCGCAGCCGCGTCTCCTCCTTTTCCAACTCCAGAAGCTTCAGCCGCGCGTCGCGCCACTCGTCCTTGTCGATCACGGGGTTCTTCGCGGAAACGGTCACGTCCATCTCAGGCCTCCTCTTCCTTGACAGATTACGTTGATATCAACATGATTATCCCATGATGTCAAATCTCGATTCGGTTCCATTCTCCACTACCCTGCATGTGCGCGACACGTGCCTGTGCCTGCATGTGCAGCGAGCGGCCCGTGCTCTCGCCCGTCGCTTCGACGTGGCGATGAAGCCAATCGGGCTGAACAACGGCCAGTTCTCGCTGATGATGTCCTTGAACCGGCCGGTGCCCGCGACGATGAAATCCGTCTGCGATCTGCTTGCCATGGATCGCACGACGCTGACGGCGGCGCTGAAAGTGCTGGAGCGCCGTGGGCTGGTGAAGAGCGAGAGCGATCCCAAGGACCGCCGCGGTCGCCTTCTGACCTTGACCGACGAGGGCATGGCGATACTGTCTGCCGCCGTGCCGATCTGGACGCGCGTCCATGCCGAGATCGATCAGGAACTGGGCGACGGCGGGTCTCTCGCGGTGCGCAGAATCTCTCTCCGCAATTCGCTGAAAACAGGTGAATAACAGCGCATTTTCAGATACGCGGAAACATTGAACGCTTCGTGTACGAAATAGTACATACATTCTCTTGCAATTTCGTCGCAGGCGGCATTATACCGCAGCGCGGGCATTAAAATGCCTGCGGCTGTCGCGCGATGGGAGGGCGTGCCAGACCTTGAGACGAAGTCCTCGAGAGGACGCTCCCGACCCGCCGGTCACAGATGACCGGCCCGCCGCCGGCGTCCTTCGACAGAAGCATGGTAGGCGCATCTTGAACCTCTATTCCGCTCCTGACGTCACTCCCGGGGATTTCGGCTGTCGACATTGTCGAACCCGAAACTGGAGCTAGAAATACCCATGGAAACCTCTCGGAGCGCCCTCTCCGCGATCGCCAAGACCTGGCTGTTCGTCCTCGGCGCCGTTCTCGTACTCGCAGGCCTGTTCTTCGCCATCGGCGGGGGCAAGCTCGTCATGCTCGGCGGCAGCCTCTACTTCCTGCTGGCCGGCATCGCCATCATCGCAGCCGGCGTGCTGACCATCCTGCGCAAGCCGTCCGGCGCGCTTCTTTTCGGCTTGGTCACCATCCTCACCGCCATCTGGGCCGTCTGGGACGCGGGCCTCGATTTCTGGCCGCTGATCTCGCGCCTGCTGGCCTTCGGCGTCGGTGCGACCGTGATCGCGCTCAGCTTCCCACTCTTGCGCCGTGCCGCCGGCAAGACGCCGGCCTACCTCCCGTCCTTCGCCGTCGCCGCCGTGCTCGCCGTCGCCTCGGCTGCCGGTTTCGCCGGCATGTTCGTGCCGCATCCGACCGTTGCCTTTTCCGGCACCCTGCGCCACTCACTCCGGTCGATCCGGCCAATGAGCAGAAGAACTGGGAAGCCTATGGCAATACCAATGGCGGATCGCGCTTTGCCGCGCTCGACCAGATCACCCGTGACAACGTCAAGGACCTGACCGTTGCCTGGACCTACCGGACCGGCGATACGCCGATCAGCCCCGGTGGTGGCGGCGCGGAAGACCAGCTGACACCGCTTCAGGTCAACGACCGCGTCTTCCTCTGCACCCCGCACAACAACGTCATCGCCATCGATGCCGATACGGGCAAGGAGATCTGGAAGAACGAGATCAACGCAAAGTCGTCCGTCTGGATGCGCTGCCGCGGTCTTGCCTATTTCGATGCAGCCGCGCCGCTCGTCCAGCCGACGATCGAAGGTTCGACGCCGGTTACTCCTGTGAACGTTGCCGAAGGCGCGCTCTGCCAGCGCCGCATCATCATGAACACCATCCAGGCCGAGCTGATCGCGCTCGATGCCGATACCGGCGCCTTCTGCCCGGACTTCGGCAACAATGGCCGTGTCGACCTGAAGATCGGCCTCGGTGATGCACCCGATCCGCAATACGTCTTGACGGCCGCACCAACAGTTGCCGGCACGACGATCATCGTCGGCGGCCGCATTGCCGACAACGTGCAGACCGACATGCCGGGTGGCGTTATGCGCGGCTTCGACGTCGTCACCGGCGCTCTGCGCTGGGCCTTCGACCCGGGCAACCCGACGGTCAACACAGCACCGGAAGACGGCCACACCTACAAGCGTTCGACCCCGAACGTCTGGGCCGGCACGTCCTATGACGCGGCTTCCAACACCGTGTTCCTGCCGGTCGGCAGCCCGTCTGTCGACCTCTATGGCGCAACCCGCACGGATCTCGACCACAAGTATGGCGCCTCCATGCTGGCGCTCGACGCCACGACCGGGCGCGAGAAATGGGTCTACCAGACGGTCCATAACGACCTCTGGGATTTCGACGTGCCGATGGCGCCGTCCTTCGTCGATTTCCCGAAGGGTGACGGCACGACCGTTCCGGCACTCGTGTTCGGCACCAAGGCCGGCCAGATCTGGGTTCTCGACCGCGCCACCGGCCAGCCGCTGACCAAGGTGGAAGAAGTTCCGGTCAAGCCAGGCAAGATCCCGTACGAGCCCTATGCGCCGACGCAGAAGCTTTCCGTCGGCATGCCGCAGATCGGCGCCCAGACGCTGACCGAAAGCGACATGTGGGGCGCGACCCCGTTCGACCAGCTTCTGTGCCGCATCTCGTTCAAGAGCATGCGCTATGACGGCGTCTATACGGTGCCAGGCACGGACCTCGCGCTCAACTTCCCGGGCTCGCTCGGCGGCATGAACTGGGGCGGCGTTTCCACCGATCCCACGACGAACACCGTTTTCGTCAACGACATGCGCCTCGGCCTCTGGATCCAGATGAAGGAAGCCGCACCGACGACGGCCGTTGCCAGCGGTTCGGAAGCAACCAACACGGTCATGGGCGTCGTGCCGATGAAGGGTACGCCCTATGCCGTCGACAAGAACCGCTTCCTGTCGGCGCTCGGCATTCCCTGCCAGGAACCGCCTTTCGGTTCGCTGACGGCGATCGACATGACGACGCAGAAGATAAAGTGGCAGGTGCCGCTCGGCACGGTGCAGGATACCGGCCCGTTCGGTATCAAGATGGGCATGCAGATCCCGATCGGCATGCCGACCATCGGCGGCTCGCTCGCCACCCAGGGCGGCCTCGTCTTCTTCGCCGCCACCCAGGACTACTATCTGCGCGCCTTCGACTCAGCCACGGGCAAGGAAATCTGGAAGGCCCGCATGCCGGTCGGCAGCCAGGGCACACCGATGACCTACAAATCGCCGAAGACCGGCAAGCAGTATGTCGTCATCTCAGCCGGCGGCGCCCGCCAGTCGCCCGACCGCGGCGACTACGTGATCGCCTACGCACTGCCAAACTGATCATCGGTTCGCCACAAATGCTCGAAATGCCCGGCCAAGCGCCGGGCATTTTTCGTTTGAACAGCTGCGCAAAATCCCGCTCAAAAAAGTTTATCGCGGGAACCTCCCTGCCCGGCATGGTGAAATTAATTTCGGCGCCCGTTGGCGACCTCGATTGCTGCACCGCACCTCGAAATTGCTGCAATGCAGCTTAAGTTCGAAATTGCGCATTTAAGCGAGTGAACGAGGAAGCTTTTCATGGTCTTACCCCAGTCCGCCCGTCTGCACCGCATGCTCGGCTATATCGGATGGCCGCTTGCCCTTCTGTTTCTCTGGGACCTGGCCGTCACGCTGGCCTATGTCTACCTTCCCCATCCCTGGCTCAACCTGCCCGTCCTGCCGATGAGCCTGCTTGGCTCAGCTCTCGCGCTGTTTCTCGGTTTCCGCAACAACAATGCCTATAACCGCTGGTGGGAGGCCCGCACGCTGTGGGGCGCAATGGTGAATGCCTCACGCTCATTTGCCCGCGAGGTCTATTCGCTGATCGACGATCGGCCGGAGAGCCGTCACCTGCGCCGCACGCTGGTAACCCGCCAGATCGCCTATGTGCATGCCCTGCGCTGCCATCTGCGCAGTCAGAAATCCTGCGAAGAGATCGATGAATTTCTGCCCGAGGACGAGGCGGAGAAGGTGCGCGGCTTCAACAACACGCCGAACGCCATCCTGAACGGCAGCGCCGCGATGCTGGCCGACGCGGAGAGCAAAGGCTGGATCGACAGCTATCGCCGCATCCAGATCGAAAGCCTGCTCGTCGACATGAGCAATGCCCAGGGCGGCATGGAGCGGATCAAGAACACGCCGCTACCGCGCGAATATGCCTATTACCCGACGCTGTTCGTGCATGCCTTCTGTATCCTGCTGCCGATCGGGCTCGTCGATACGCTGACGATCTTCACGCCGCTCGCCTCCACCGTGGTCGGCTTCATGCTGCTTGCCATGGACCGGATCGGCGCCGACCTGCAGGATCCGTTCGCCAACCGTGCCCATGACGTGCCGCTGTCCTCGATCTGCCGGACAATCCAGATCGATCTCGAACAGCTGATCGGCAAGCCCAAGCCGGCAACGCCGCTCAAGCCTGTCGGGAATGTGCTGTGGTAGTCTGACGACGGCCAAAACGCCCGGCATGGTGCCGGGCGCGCCGGCGCCGGTCAGCCTTCAGTCCTCATCACTTTCCAAATCCTCTTCTTCAAAGAGGTGGATGTTGAACAGATCGAGCGCCTGAGGGTCTTTCAACACGATGCCGCCGAGCAATTTTTCCTTCATGGCCGCAAAGCTCGGCTGCTCGCAGACGAGTTCCCATGGGTCGTCATGGTTCCAGACGTAGCAATGGCCATAGCGCTCTCCGGGGCCGACATACAGGAGCAGAAGATTGCTCACATATTGGGGTTCCGCGATCGGAATGAGGTGATCGAGAGACAGGCCAAAGCCATCAACGACGATTTGATCAGGACCTGCCACACCCGGGTTGCGAACGAAATTCATGAAGTCGTCGCGCATCCTTACCTGTTGCGAAGGGTTGGCGAATTTCAGAACCGCGTCCTCATGTGGCAAGCGCACGAACAGCCTGCACTCGCCCTTGTCCTTCAAGAAGTTCGTGTAGTCCTCAGGGTATGCGATGACCAAGGAGTGTTCGACCTCGGCGATCGCGGCTTCATCGGCCGGTGAGGTAGCAGTGCTCCAGCGCCATGTGGAGCGCCCGGCTTTCTGGTCTGCAAGACGATGTTTCGCATAGGCCTTGAAGCTGTCGCGTGAAGTTATCTCCTTGAAATAGCTGTCACCCGCAATGCGATATATCGCGTCATAAGCATCCACTTCACGCTCGGTGAAGTGATTGCAGATGATCCAGGCTTCGAGCCATTGACGATAACGTGTCGCCGAAGCTTCCTTGCGACCGTGATCGCGACGAGCGCGGCTGCAGGATTGCAGTTTGGGCCTTCGAAAAGATATTCCCGCCCCAGAAGTTCGAAGAGTTCGCCCTCGATATTGCTCGAATAGACGGACCAGATGTAACCGGCGTGCCCCTCTGCCTGACAACGCCGCCACGCTGCGCAAGCCTGTTCTGCAAGCTCGAGCGAATCCGGCCGTTCCATCGCACTTGCGTATCGAGCCTCCAGCCACTTTGCCAATGGCTGTTCCTGAGCCGGCGTGCCTATGAAGGCGGCATTGCGTTCCGCCTGCACGTCAAGAGGGTCGGCAAATGCCGACATCAGCGCCTCATCGATTGTCTGCTGCCATTCCGGCTTCGGGGTGAAATCGCCATTAAGATCCCGGAGCGTGTGCCTCGTGTGATGGGTCTCTATATAGCCCTGCCGGCGCAGCGCTTCGGCTTCTCGTCGAAACGCGGTGATGCCTTCGTTTTCATCATCGATTTCGATCCGCAGGAACTCGCCCGGCAGGTTGTCTTTCGTTTTATCATAAGTGGCCCAATCAAAGCCGAGATAGTCGACCTCCCGCAGATAGGAGCCGATCAGCACATCGCCGTCGACCGCGAGAAAAAGCATGCGGTCATCGTCACCCGGCGCCTTGTGAAAGAATTTCGCAAAATTCATGGGATCCTGCTTGAAAACTAACCGGCCCAACGCCGGAAGATAAAAGGCTGAAAATATCACTCGCTTCGGATCTAGAGGACGACCGCCGGATTGCAACGAAGCTTGTAGAAATGAGGATGATATAGCGCGATTGCCTTGGCGAGCGGTCGGTCTCTATCGCCCCTCCCCTGCCGGTTGCTCACGACGGAAAAACGCCCGGCGGATGACCGGGCGTTTTCGTTTTGAACCAACAGTTCAGGCTGCGGCGGTGGCGAAATCCGTCGAGACGGAGATGCTGCGCAAACTTTCCAGAATTGCCGTGTCGGAAGCGATCTTGGCTTCGATGGCGGCGACCGTGTCGCTGCCGAGCGGCAGGCGGACCGGCGGGTTTTCCATGTCGACGAAATCGATCACCACCGAGGCGAGCTTCTCGGGATTGCCCGGCTGGTTGCGGCTGATCATCTTTGCATGTTCACGCACCGCGCCGGAGGTTGCCGCATAGTCGTCGATCACGACCGGGCTGATTGTGAGCGAATTGCCCTCCAGGAAATCGGTGCGGGTATAGCCAGGTTCTACAGCGGTCGCATAGATGCCGAGCGGGGCGAGTTCATCGGCCAGCGCCTCGGTCAGGCCTTCGACGGCAAATTTTGTCGCGCAATAGACGCCGAAGCCTGCCGCGCTGCGATATCCGCCGATCGACGAGAAATTCAGGATATGGCCGGAACGCTGGCGGCGCATGTGGGGCAGCACGGCGCGGGTGACCGAAAGAAGACCCAGGACATTGGTGCGGAAAATCGCTTCCACTTCCTGCGCACTTGCTTCTTCGACGGCGCCGAGCAGGCCGAAGCCGGCATTGTTCACGAGCACGTCGATGCGGCCGAAGAGGGTGACGGCGGCTCTTGCGGCCTCATGGGCCTGGGCCTCGTCATTGACATCAAGTGCGACGGGAAGAAGATTGGAATGTTCGCCGAAGCGTTCGGTGACCGTCTTCGGATTGCGGGCAGTGGCAACGACATTGTCGCCCTTTGCCAATGCCTTTTCGGCGATGAGAGCACCAAGACCGCGGGATGCTCCGGTGATGAACCATGTACGCATGAGAACCTCCTATTTGTCTTCTAAGACGTTGGAGCCGTCGACCACCGGCGGCTTGAGGAGAGTTTTACGCCGTGAACGTTCCTGAGATAATCGACTCGATTCTCCTCGGCTTAGTGAATACAGTTCACCAATGCGGATCATTGCTCCCTCCGACCTGACACCCTTTCTGGCGCTTGCCCGGCACAAGAGTTTTCGACGCG
This sequence comes from Terrirhizobium terrae, assembly GCF_030323265.1. Taxonomy (GTDB): domain Bacteria; phylum Pseudomonadota; class Alphaproteobacteria; order Rhizobiales; family Rhizobiaceae; genus Neorhizobium. The sequence goes on along the minus strand of NZ_CP104992.1, from coordinate 2,647,817 downwards.
CGGCGGATGAGCTGGGATGCACGCCGTCCGCACTCAGCCATGCGATGAAGGCGCTGGAGGAGCGGATGGACCTGCGTCTGTTCAACCGCACGACCCGCAGCGTGGCGCTGACCGAGGCCGGGGAGCGGCTGCTTGCCCGCGTGGCGCCGGCCTTTCGCGACATCGAGGACGCGCTCGACGACCTCAACAACTTTCGCGGCACGCCGGTCGGGCGATTGAGGATCAACGCATCGCGTCCTTCGGCGCGCATGGTGCTTCTGCCGCTCGTCGCCCGATTTCTGGAAACACATCCGCGCATCGCCATCGAGATCGTCATAAATAACGATCTTGTCGATATGGTCTCCGAGGGTTCGACGCCGGCGTGCGCTTCGGCGAAGTGATCGCGCAGGACATGATCGCCGTGCCGATCGGGCCGAGGCAGAGGACGGCAATCGTTGCCACGCCGGACTTCTTCCAGAAGCATCCGAAGCCCACGGCCCCCGAGCAGCTGAAATCGCTGCCCTGTATCGGCTTCCGCTTCGGCACCGGCCGGCTCTATGCCTGGGAATTCGAGCGCGGCGGCGTGGAGCTTTCGGTCGAGGTGGAAGGCGCCCTGGTTCTCGATGATCAGGACATGATGGTGGATGCGGCGCTGCTTGGCGGCGGCATCGCCTTTACCTTCGAGGATCAGGTGAAGGATCTTGTAGCACAGGGCAAGCTGGTGCGTGTGCTAGAGGACTGGTGCCCTTTTACTCGGGCTTCTATCTCTACTATCCAAGCCGCCGCCAGATGCCCGCTGCGCTGCGGGCATTCGTGGACTTCGTCAGGGCTGGTTGATGGCGAAGAATTCCCCTTTCGGCCTGCACAGCATTGATAGGCACCGGGTGTTCCTCTTCTGAAATGGAAGACAAAATGACAGAGACATCAACATTCAGGGATAGGTGTGAGCCTTTTGGCAAAGTCGAAAACATACCCTATCGAGACAGTTTTTCGCCGGAGGAATTTCAGCGGATCAAGGCCGGCTTCGAACCGAAAGCCATGGAAGACAAGTGGATGATCTATTTCGAAGATGGCTCACTCTTCCTTCATCGAAGTTGGACCGGGCTTGGTGTCTATCGAGTGAATTTTGAAGAAAGCGACGGCGGCGCCAGGGTGCGCGATGCTTTCTGCAGCCGTGATGTCCTGCAAAACCGGGAGGCGAACTATCAAGCAAAAATGCTCGATTTCCTCGTCTCCAACCTGCTTCTCAAGAAGTCGAAGCCTTTCCCTCTTCCAGAGAACGTCTCGGAGCCTGCGCCGGGTGTATTCCAGCATCACGTTGCGGGTACCGGCTATCCGCAGGTCATCGTACGAAAACGGCCCTGGTGGAAATTCTGGGCTTGATGTGAGAATTCAGTCGAATGGCGCGCGGGCTTTAAACCAGCTATCGTCGCTCGTGCCCGGTCACCCCCGCCTTGAGGATCAACGATGCCATCTTACGAACTGCTGATCGCATTCTTCGTAACGACCGCGATATTCGCCTACATTCCCGGTCCGGCCATGCTTTACGCAGCAGCACAGACCATGGCACGCGGGCGGCGGGGCGGACTGATGGCGACGCTCGGCATCCATCTCGGCTGCTACGTGCATGTCATCGCCGCAGCGGCCGGTCTTTCGGTCCTCTTTCACGCGGTTCCGCTCGCCTATTCCGCCGTCAAGCTGATCGGCGCCGCCTATCTGATCTGGCTCGGGATTTCGCTGTTCAGGGCGCGCGCGAGCGGTGATACCACCCTGCCCGCGATGGCGCAGAAATCGGCACGGCGGGCATTTCTGGAAAGCGTGACCGTGGAAGTGCTCAATCCGAAGACGGCGATCTTCTTCATGGCCTTCCTGCCACAATTCGTCGATGCCTCGGCAAACTTTCCGGTCTGGCTGCAATTCCTGATCCTAGGCGCGATCGTGAACCTGATCTTTTCCTCGGCGGATCTGGTTTGCGTGCTTCTGGCAGGCGCGATCCTTTGCCGCCTGAAAAAGTCCGGGACGGCGCAACGGATGATGCAACGCGCCGGCGGAACCATCCTGATCGGGCTTGGTGCGCATCTGGCGCTACAACGCAGCTAAGACCCGCTGAACATAAAACGGCCGGAACCCGCAGGCCCCAGCCGTTTTGAAGTATGCACCGGAAGGCCGCCTGACGCAGCTTTCCGTGTGGCAGTGCCTGACTCAGACCACCGTGACCGGAACTTCGGTCGAGGTGCGCATGGCGTGGCTGTAGGGGCATACGATATGCGCCTTGGCGACCAGATCTTCGGCCTGGGCCTTGTCCATACCGGGAATGTCGACCGCGAGAGAGACTTCAATGCCGAAGCCGGTGCCGTCTTCGCGCGGGCCGATGCCGACGGTGGCGGTGACCTTGGCGTCTTCCGGGATCTTGACCTTTTCCTTGGCCGCGACGGCCTTCAGCGCGCCGAGGAAGCAGGCGGAATAACCGACCGAGAAAAGCTGTTCCGGGTTGGTGCCCGTCGCGCCGTCACCGCCGAGTTCCTTCGGAACCGTCAGCGTCACGTCGAGAACGCCGTTTTCAGAAGCGCCATGGCCTGCACGGCCGCCGGTAGCGGAACCCTTGGTAGTATAGAGAATAGGCATGCTCAAACTCCTTCTTCGTTAATTTGCGCGCAATTCAATTGCGTGCAATAGATTTATGCGCATTGATTTCCGCCGTCAAGCCTGCGAGAATGAATTATGGAAAAGATAGAGCACAGTTCGGTGACGACAGGGGGCCGAGCCCGAAAAAATCGCCCGCCAGTTTGGATCCCGGCATGCCAGCAGGACTGGATGCGATGCTGTGCTTTGCCATCTACGGTGCGGCCCACGCCTTCACCCGCGCTTACAAGCCATTGCTCGAACCGCTTGGCCTCACCTATCCGCAATATCTCGTCATGATCACGCTCTGGGCGGAAGACGGACAAAAGGTGAAGACGCTGGGCGATCGGCTGGGGCTCGATTCCGGCACGCTGTCTCCTCTCCTCAAGCGGCTCGAACAATCCGGCCTGGTGATGCGCAAGCGCGATCCGGAGGACGAGCGGCAGGTGAAGATCACACTGACGCCAGAAGGGCTGGCGTTGAAGGACAAGTCCGACAGCGTGATGGGAGCAATCATGAAGGCCACCGGTTGCAATCTCGAAGAGGCCTCAGCCTTGCGCGAAGCACTGGTGGGATTGAAGACAAGGCTGGACGGGGCGGAGGAGTAAGTTTCCGCCCGAAAGGAAAAGGCCGCGAATGATCGCGGCCTTTGTACCTTCATCAAGAAGCAGCTTGCCGCTTTGCGGCAATGCTTCTCCTTACTGCCAGACTACAACACGGGCCTTGTTCGGCACCCGTTCATACAGGTCGATGATGTCCTGGTTCATCAGGCGCACGCAGCCGGACGATACGGCCTTGCCGATGGAGTTCCATTCCGGCGAGCCGTGCAGGCGGTAGAGCGTGTCTTGGCCGTTCTGGAAGATATAAAGCGCGCGGGCACCGAGCGGGTTGGTGAGGCCCGGCGGCATGCCGCCATTGGCGGCCGAATATTTGACCAGTTCCGGCTGACGGGCGACCATCTCGTTCGGCGGGGTCCATTTCGGCCATTTCTGGCGCCACTGGATGACACCCTCGCCGCTCCAGGCAAAACCTTCGCGGCCGATGCCGACGCCGTAACGCATCGCGGAGCCGCCGGGCTCGACCAGATAGAGGAAGCGCGACGGCGTATCGACGACGATCGTACCGGGACGCTCGCCCGTCGGGTCGACCACTCGCTGACGATAATAGCGCGGATTGATCTTCTGATAAGGAACGGCCGGGATAACGTAACCGCCATCGACCACGGTGCCGTACATCTGCGCCGCTTCGGAATCGGCACCGCCCATCATGGCGGATCCCGGCAGGCCGGTATCGTTGCGGTAGGAAATCACCGTGCCGCCGGAGCCGGGCGTGGTGGAGGCACAGCCGGCAAGCGCCGACGCGGTGCCTACGCCGAGGGCTGACAGGAAGCCGCGGCGGGAGAGGGAATTGTCGAAGATCATGTCAGGAAGAACCATTCGAGAGGGACACGTTGACGCAAAGCTTAATCGAACGATGTCGAAGACGAAAGGTTCCCGTCGACTAGGCTTACCCCTGAACAGATAGGGCTGCGGTAAATCCGCAACTATCACAAATGCGGCACGGCCGCTCACGGAGACGGGAGCGGCACGTGGAAACTCAATGATCGAAGGGAGTTCCGAGGCGACAGGGCCGACCTCGGAGCCGTTTACATGACGACGATCGGGGTACCGTTCGGCACTCGATCGAAGAGGTCGATGACATCCTGGTTCAGCATGCGCACGCAGCCCGACGAGGTCGCCTTGCCGACGGATTGCCAGTCAGGCGTGCCGTGCACCCGGTAAAGCGTGTCCTTGCCATCCTTGTAGATGTAGAGCGCGCGGGCACCGAGCGGATTGTTGAGGCCGGGCGTTGCACCGCCTTCGGCAGCAGCGAACTGGCGCAGATCCGGCTGGCGGTCCACCATGTCCTGCGGCGGCGTCCAGCGTGGCCATTTCGCCTTGCGCTGGATGATGCCGCGGCCCGACCAGGCAAAGCCGTCCTTGCCGAGTCCGACGCCATAGCGCATGGCCTTGCCGTTCGGCTGTACGAAATAGAGGTAATGGGCGCGGGTATCGACGACGATCGTGCCGGGCGCCTCGGTGGTGCGATAATCCACCTCGGCACGCAGGAAGCGCCGGTCGACGCGAGACAGCGGAATGGCCGGCAGCGTGTGGCCGTCGTCGCGCATGACGTCATACATCGTTCGATGCACCGGGTTCGTGACCGGCAAACCGTAGGTCTGGTGGAAGTCCGATGGGTAGAGCTGACGCCGATGCGGGATACCGCCGGGCATGGGCGGCGGCTGGTTGGTCGGTGGATCCCGATATTCCGGGACGGAAAAGACAGGCGCCGTCTCCTGCACGAAGACGTCCGGGTTCATGCGGCTCGTATCGGTGACGAAGAGCGGCTGGCAGCCGGCAAGCGCAGTCGTGGCGACGAGGATGGCGGCAAGGCCCGCGGCACGGCGGAGCGGTAAGGCGTTATTCAGCATGGAAACCCACTTCGGCAGAGATTCTCTTTCTGCAATGTGGCAGTCCGCGCTGGCGCGAAGCTGGTGGAGAGGGCACGCGCCTGACAACCTTTTCGAGAGGCCCAGCGGCACCTTGCAACCCCGTCGCGATACCCGGTCTTCCGGTGAAAATTATGATGAACGAAAGGCTACTGAGCGTGTATTACTTTATCTAAAATTAGCAATTTGCACGTCATAGCTGCGTCCGGGACACTATGCTTAACGGACGGGGTTATGACCGAGACTACTATCAAGAGACCGCTTTGGGTCACGATTACCGGCTGCGGGTTTGCAGCCGTCATGTTTGCCAGTGCAGCCGTCGGTGGCCTTGCCTGGTATGCGCAGAATGCGATGGGTAATGACGCGCTGACCCGCAAGGCGGACAGCGATCTCAAGCTTATTCAGAACGACATGGCCGCCATTCAGCGCTCCGCTTCGGCGATCGCTGCCCAAGCTGCGGCAGATGCCGACATGGCTGCGCTGATCACGTCCAGGGACCGCCAGGAAATATTGCAGAAATACTCTGCCGGCGCAGAATTCGTGAAGAGCCAGGGCGGCCTTTCGCTCATTACCTTCGTCAGCAGCGACGGCAAGGTCGTCGCGCGGACCCATAATCCGGATGCTTTCGACGACGAAATCCGCGGACGCCGCAAGACCATCGACCAGGCCATGAAAACCGGTCAGATCACCTCCGGCCTCGAACAGGGCAACAATGGCGACATCAGCATGTATGCGGTCGCCCCGGTCATGGTGGATGGCAAGGTCATCGGTGCGGTAGATGTCGGCACCCGACTGGCCGATGCCTATTTCGACCCGCTGGCCGAAAAGCTCGGCAGCGAAATCGCCGTCGACGTCATGGTCAACGGCAAGCTGACCACCCAGACCTCGACCCAGAACGACAAGCCGCTTGTCGCAGAGCAGAGCCTGAAAGACGGGTTCGACGGCAAGAAAGTCTTCGATCGCATCGAAATCAACGGTCGCCAACTCGTCGTGAAGGTCATTCCGTTCAACAATTTCGCCGGTGAGAAGATCGGCGTGTTCGAGATCGGCGCCGACGCGACCCATATCGTCGCGGCCAACACCTCGGCACTGATCAACACGGTCATCGGCACCCTGATTGCTGCGGCGATCTGCCTTGCCGGCTTCCTCGTGTTCGCACGTTCGCTCGGCAACACGATCGGCGGACTGACCCGTACGATGGGACGTTTGGCCTCCGGTGATCTGACCGCGAAGATCGACGGCGAGAGCCGTGCAGACGAACTCGGCGCGATGGCCAAGGCTGTGCAGGTGTTCAAGGACAATGCGCTGAAGACGCAGGCACTGGAGCGCCAGGCCGAGGAACAGCGCAGCCAGACAGAAGAACAGCGCCGCCACAATGCGGAGCAGGACCGCATTCGCGCCGAAGCCATGGCCGAGGCGACCAATGGTCTGGCTACCGGCCTCAAGCATCTGTCGTCGGGCAATCTGACCTTCCAGCTCGACCGGCCCTTCGCCGCAGATTTCGAGAGCCTTCGCTCCGATTTCAACGCCGCCATCGAACAACTGCGCGGCACGCTCGGATCCGTCGCGCAGGCGACCAGCTCGATCGACAGCGGTTCGCGGGAAATCAGCCAGAGCGCCGACGACCTTTCCAAGCGTACCGAACAGCAGGCGGCCTCGCTCGAGGAAACCGCAGCCGCCCTGGACGAAATCACCACCAACGTGGCGAATTCTTCCAAGCGTGCCGACGAAGCGCGTACGGTGGCGATCCAGGCAAACGAAAGCGCCCGCCATTCCGGCGCCGTTGTTGCCAATGCGGTCGATGCCATGGGTCGCATCGAACAGTCTTCCGGCCAGATCTCCAACATCATCGGCGTCATCGATGACATCGCGTTCCAGACCAACCTTCTCGCTCTGAACGCCGGCGTCGAAGCCGCGCGTGCAGGCGAAGCCGGCAAGGGCTTTGCGGTCGTCGCACAGGAAGTTCGTGAACTTGCTCAGCGTTCGGCACAGGCCGCCAAGGAAATCAAGGACCTGATCGGCAAGTCCTCGATCGAAGTCGAAACAGGCGTCAAGCTGGTAAGCGATACCGGTGAGGCATTGAAGACGATCGAGGGCTATATCGTCACGATCAACCAGCACATGGATTCGATCGCGACTTCCGCCCGCGAGCAGTCCGTAGGTCTTGCCGAGGTCAATACCGCGGTCAACCAGATGGACCAGGTGACCCAGCAGAACGCAGCCATGGTTGAAGAGGCAAATGCCGCAGGCGCGACGCTTGCCACCGAAGCTGCTCGCCTGCGCGACCTTGTCTCGCAGTTCCAGCTGAATGGCGGAACATCACAGCAGGCGACATCTTACCAGATGCCTGCTCGCCAGTCGGCAGCGCTGCGCCAGACGGCTTCCGTCATGGCCGCATCGCCGGCTTCCCAGCCGCGCCAGTCGCCGGCTCGCGGCATGGTCGGCAAGATCGCTCAGGCTTTCGGTGGCGGCCGGACTGCGGCAGCGGCCTCTCCGTCGGCTGCAGCGGATAACTGGGAAGAGTTCTGATCAAGCAGATCTGCCAGTAAGACTGTGATACGAAAGGCGGAAGTGCTTCAGGCGCTTCCGCCTTTTTCCTGGCCACCTCCGCAGGTTCAGGGCGCGCAGCCGCCTTCCGCATCGTGGCCGGCGAGCGAAAGCCCGGGCGGAAACTCGCCGGCGATATCTGCCAGCGTCACGCCTGCGAACCGCCTTAGCAGCAGCTGCTCCGCTTCGGCAAAAACATCCTTCAGCGTTGCATTGACCGCCTGCTCGATAGGACAGCCCGGCATGTCATAGGCGGGACCCACGGCAAAGACGGAGGGTTCGCCGACAGCACGGTAGACATCCAGCAAGGTCAGGTCGGCAAGCGGCCGCGCAAGCGTCCAGCCACCGCCATGGCCCTTTTCCGAACGCACGTAACCCTTGTCGCGCAGGCCCGCCATCGTCCTGCGGATGACGACCGGATTGGTATCCAGCATGGCGGCGATCATGTCCGATGTCATGGCGCCCTCGTGCCTGCCCATATGGATCAGGACATGCAGCATTCGCGAAAGCCGACTATCCTGACGCATCTCCATCCCCTTTCCATCCGGAAATCGCGGCCACCCGGCCCGATGGCCATCGCTTAGCATGGCGATCGACACTCGTCACAACAAAAGTTGCGTGACCGTTGACATGGCAATATCACGTAACTTATCTTGTTTCGAGAAAAGGAGCCTCTCATGACAGATCCCATCCATGACGTCATTATCATCGGCGGCAGCTATGCCGGCCTGTCGGCCGCCTTGCAGCTCGGGCGCGCCAGACGCGACGTGCTGATCATCGACGAAGGCAAGCGCCGCAACCGTTTTGCAGACAGCTCACACGGGTTCCTGACGCAGGATGGCGCCGATCCGGCGGCGATTGCAGCCGATGCCCGATCTCAGGTTATGGAGTATCCGACCGTCCAGTGGATTTCCGGTCGGGCCGAAAGTGCCGCGCGGATCGCGGCAACCGATCGTTCGGACGCGGGCTTCGAGGTCAGCGCAGCCGGCGGGTCGCATCGGGCGCGGCGGCTTCTGCTGGCGACCGGCATCAGGGATATCCTGCCAAAGGTGGAAGGGCTGGAGGAGCGCTGGGGCAAGGCCGTATTCCATTGCCCCTATTGCCATGGCTACGAGCTGGAACAGGGGCGGATCGGCGTCATCGCCACCTCCCGCTTTCGACACATCAAGCGCTGATGCTGCCGGACTGGGGGCCGACGACATTGCTGGTCAACGGCACTTTCGAGCCGGATGAGGAACAACTGGCCAGCCTCGCGCTGCGCGGCGTAAGCGTCGAACGCAGCCCGATCGAGGCGATTACCGGACATGCGGACATTCGTCTTGCCGACGGCCGTATGCTTACGTTTGCCGGCCTGTTCACGGCGGCGAATTTCGAGATGGCAAGCCCAATCGCCGAACAGCTCGGCCTGGATTTCGAAGAGGGCATGTTCGGCTCGGTCATCAAGACCGATCCGATGAAGGAAACGAGCATGCCGGGCGTATTCGCCTGCGGCGACGCCGCAAGGCTGATGGCATCGGTGGCGCTTGCCGTCGGTGACGGCAATATTGCCGGTGCCGGCGTTCACCGGTCGCTGATATTCGGCACGATCTGACCCATTTGGGGCGGGAGCGTTCAGGCGCTCCTGCCACCATCCCTTGCCGCGATGCGTGCGGCGTCCTTTTCCTTGCGCCAGGCAAGAAGCGACTTGAACAGCGGGCCGCAGGTTGCGCCGAGCATGGCGCCGCCGACCGTCCAGCCAAGCGCGCCGCCGCCGATCACCTCCTCGAAGACGTAGGCGGTGGCAATGCAGCCCGCCAGTGCCAGAAGCCCCTCCAGATCCAGCCCGATGCCGTCATCAAAACCCTCCCGATCACCTCCATGGCGGAGGCGCAGAGGCAAGTAGATCAGTTTTCGTCGGCGGCAAGGCCGACAGCCCCATCGCGCATCTCGATCATCGCCGTAAGGGTTTCCAGGCGATCGGCATCACGGGGAAGCTTGTCCTGCCGCAGACGCGCGATACGGGGAAAACGCATCGCGACGCCCGACTTGTGACGCGTCGAGCGGGCGATGCCTTCGAAGGCGACTTCCAGCACGAAGCCGAAATCGGGTGTCGCCTTGACGGCCCTCACCGGCCCGAAACGATCGATCGTGTTGTCGCGGACGAACTTGTCGAGCACTTCCAGTTCGGCATCGGTGAAGCCGAAATAGGCCTTGCCGACCGGCACGAGCTGGTCCTTGCCATCCTCGCCGACCGTCCACACGCCGAAGGTGAAGTCGGAATAGTAGCTCGACCGCTTGCCGTGGCCGCGCTGGGCATAGAGCATGACGGCATCGATATTGTAGGGATCGCGCTTCCACTTGAACCACGGACCTTTCAGGCGACCGGCCTGATACGGGCTGTCCTTCCGCTTGATCATCACGCCTTCGATGACGGGATCGGGCGGGTCGATGCGCAGGCGGTCGAGTTCGGCCCAGTCAGTGAAGGGTACAAGATCGGAGAGATCGAAGCGGTCGTGGGGCGCCTTGTCGATTACCTCGGACAGTCGGTCGCGGCGGGTGAGAAATCCTTCGGCGCGGATATCAGCCTCGCCCTGAAAGAGCAGATCGTAGGCGCGAACGAAAGCGGGGTATTCGTCCATCATCTTGCCCGTCACGGTCTTGCGGTTCAGCCGCTGCTGCAGATCGGAAAAGGTGCGCGTCGGGGCATTCGTCCGCTTCGTGCCGCCGACCAGAAGCTCGCCATCGATGACACCGTCGAAATTGATCGCGTCGACCACATCCGGGAAGGCGCCGGTAATGTCGTCGCCGGAGCGGGAATAGAGCTTTTTCGTGCCGCCATGGCTCGACATCTGCACGCGGATGCCGTCCCATTTCCATTCGGCGGCGTAATCGGCCGGATCGAGCTTTTCGAGATCGCCGTCCTCTACCGGATTGGCGAGCATGACGGAATGGAAGATGGCCGGCGTTGCCAGAACCGGCTTGCCCGCCTTGCCTTCCAGCCAGGCGAAAAGCGGTTCATAGGGCGGCGTCAGGCCATGCCAGAGCGTCTCGATCTCGATGATGTCCTTACCGCTCATATCGGCCAGTGCCTGCTTGGCGAGACGGGCGGAAACGCCGATCCTGAGCGAACCGGTGGCGAGCTTCAGGAAGGCGAAGCGGCCGGAGGGGTCAAGGTGGTCGAGCAGATCACGCACGGCACCACGAACCTCGGTGCGACCGAGCGCGTTCATCCGCTTAACGACGTCGGAGAGGCGCGGCTCTTCGACAAGGTGTTCCTTGGCAGAACCTTCCCAGACCAGCGAGATGGTTTCGGCCAGATCGCCGACATAGTCGTAGGAATAACGGAACAGCACCTCGTCCATCCGCTCCATGACGAGCTCGCGCAGCATGGCCGGCTTGACGCTTTTGAGGTCGAGCGTACCGGCAAGGGCTGCGAGGCCATAGCCGCGATCGGGGTCGGGGGTATTGCGGAAATAGTCGACGAGCAGGGTGAGCTTGCCGTTGCGCGACGGGGTGAGGACGAGGCGGTCGAGGAGAGTTGCAAAGGGTTTCATAGGTGCGCCCCGCCGATATCTGCCGTCGTGCTCTGCCAGCCCCCTCTGGCCTGCCGGCCATCTCCCCCACGAGGGGGAGATCACAAGTGGCGAGCGCCTCGTCCCATAAGGGCTACCATCAAGCCAATGCAGTTCACTTCGACTTTTCATGTCAGCGGCTGGTTTGGGCTGAAGTGGTGCGCCCAGCTGATCTCCCCCTTGTGGGGGAGATGGCCGGCAGGCCAGAGGGGGTGTCTTGATGCGAACGGATGCCCATCAATCCCCCTCATCCTCATAGCCCACCAGATGCAGCGGCCGTGCCGGAATGCCTTTCAGCTCGCACCACCTCACCAGAACCTCCTCCCGCCCATGGGTAACCCAAACCTCCTGCGGGGCAATCTCCTCGATCGTCGAGAGAAGCTCGGGCCAGTCGCAATGGTCGGAGACGACAAGCGGCAGTTCGACGCCGCCCTGTTTGGCGCGTTGGCGCACCATCATCCAGCCGGAAGCAAAGGCGATCAGCGGTTCGTTGAAGCGCCGCGCCCAGCGGTCCTGGAAGGCAGACGGCGGGCCGACAACGACGGCGCCGGCGAATTCAGCCGGCTTGCTCTTCTCGATCGTCGCGGGGCGAATATCGCCCAGCTCGATGCCCTGGGACTGGTAATAGTCGCAGAGCCGCGCCAGCGCGCCATGGATGTAGATCGGCTCGGAATAGCCGTTGTCGCGGATCAGGCGAATGACCCTTTGTGCCTTGCCGAGAGCATAGGCGCCGACGAGATGGCTGCGTTCGGGAAACTGTTCGAGCGAGGTGAACAGCTTGCGGATTTCCGCCTTCGGATCGGGGTGGTGGAAGACCGGCAGGCCGAAGGTCGCCTCGGTGATGAAGACGTCGCAGGCGATCGGCTCAAAAGGCGCGCAGGTGGGGTCGACACCGCGCTTGTAATCACCCGACACGACAATTCTCAGGCCATCCTTCTCGATCAGGATCTGGGCCGAACCGAGGACATGGCCGGCGGGTCTGAACATCACCTTGACGCCGTCGATGACGATCTCCTCGCCCCATCCGGCCGCCTGCTCGGTGCCTGCAAAATCCTCGCCGTAGCGGATCGCCATGATGTCGAGCGTCTGGCGGGTGGCGAGCACGCTGCCATGGCCGGAACGGGCGTGGTCGGAGTGACCATGGGTAATCAGTGCCCGGCCGACGGGACGGACGGGATCGACGTAGAAATTGCCGATGGGGCAGAACAGCCCGGCGGGAGTGGGATGAAGCAGAGCCTCGGGTTTCATCCCCATCAACATAGGCGGGAATGCGGGAGTTTCGAGAGGGACGAAGCGCTTAGGCTGCGGCCGCCTTCTCTTCTTCCTTCGGTGCAGGTACCGGCTGCGCCATCGGCAGGCGGATCGGCTTGAGGCAGAAGGCCGCAACGAGCCCGATCGCGGCGATGCCGGCAGCCGTGACAAACAGCGGCGCGAAGGCGTCGTGATAGATGGCAGCGATGGCCTGACGCGAAGCCTCGGGCAGGCCCGCCAGGATTTTCGGCGTCAGGGCTTCGATATCGGAGAGGCCCGGTATCGATACGCTTTCGCCCCTCAATCCCGTTCCGATGATCGCGCCAAAGAGCGAGATGGCAATCGACGCGCCACCCATGCGCATCAGCGTCACGGCACCGGTCGCAGCGCCGATATCGCTGCGCGGCGCGGAATTCTGCACACCGATGATCGGTGCCTGCTGGCCGATGCCGACGGACATGCCCTGCAGGAACATGATGACAGCGACGACAGCAAGCGAAACGTCATGGCCGATGCGCGAGAAGCAGAACAGCATGACGACGCTCATCGACAGGCCGATGATGGTGAAGGGCTTGTAGCGTCCGGTGATGGAAATCAGGCGGCCGGCCGACAGCGACCCGGTGACGATGCCACCGGTCAGCGCGATGAAGAACAGGCCGGCAAGCGAGGGAGAGAGGCCCGTCGTCGTCTGCAGGAAGAGCGCGTAGTAATTGACGAGACCGATGCCGACTGCGCCCGAGCAAAGCGAGATGATCAGGTAAAGCGAGAAGGTACTGTCGCGGAAGAGTTTCAGCGGGACGATGGGTTCCGGCACCCGGCTTTCGACGAAGACCCAGAGGGCCGCGCAGGCGATGCCGACCGCCAGCATGGCAAGTGATTCAGGTGCCACCAGCGAGCCGAAGATCTGGCGGCTGTCGGCATAGGCGACGAGGCAGGTGATCGTCGCCGCCAGCACGACGGCGCCGACATAATCGATCTTCGGCCGGCGGGTGGGGCGGCGATAGGGCAGCATCATCACGAGGCCGGCGATGACGATGACACCAAGCGGCAGGTTGATGAGAAAGATCGAGCGCCAGCCGAACAGGTCGCTCATCGTGCCGCCGAGCAGCGGGCCGATGCTGCCGGACGCCATGATCATCAGGCTCGAATAGCTCTGGTATTTCGCCCGTTCACGCGGCTCGAAGAGATCGGCATTGATCGAGAAGATCGACACCATGATACCGCCGCCGCCGAGCCCCTGGAAGACGCGGGCGGCAATGAGGCTGTCCATCGACCAGGCGAAACCACAGGCGAGCGAACCGAGCGTGAAGATGACGATGGCGGCCAGCATGACGTATTTGCGGCCAAAGAGATCACCGAGCTTGCCGTAGATCGGCATAACGGCGCTGGTGGCGAGCAGGAAGGCGGAACTGACCCAGCCGAAGCGCTCCATCTGGCCGAATTCGCCGACGATCGTCGGGAGAGCCGTGGAGACGATCTGGTTGTCCAGCGTCGCCATGAACAGCGCGGCCATCAGCAAAGAGAAGACGATAAGCCGCTGCCGGTGGTCGGCAACAAGGGTGGGGCAATATGAGTGGGGGTCATGGCGGATCCAAGCTTCCACCAATTAATGTGCCTTTCGCATATAAATGTCAATCGCACTTTCATGTGAAAGACAAATATCTATTGCGGGCACACTCTACTCTGGTATTCTGCGGCCATGACGAAGCAGACCGCCCAGATAGAACCGCCCTCTTCCGCGGCCGCCGATATTGCCCATATCAGCGACGTTATGGGCCGCATGCGCATGATGATCGGCCGGCGCGTGATCAGCCGTACGGTGATCAACAAGATCGCGCCCAGCCTGGAAATCTCGCATCTCGACGCGCTTGACGCGATGCGGCGGATCGATGGCGAGGTGACGGTCGGCGCGATCGCAGACGCGATGCGGCTCGATCCGTCGCGCGGAAGCCGTCTGGTCGCCGAACTGGTGGCGCAAGGAATTCTTCGCCGCGACGCATCGCAGATCGACGGCCGCCGCTCGATCGTCGTCAGGACGGAACTCGGCGACAAGCTTCTCGCCGAAATTCATGCGACGAAGCGCCGGTTGCTTGCATCGCTGCTTGAGGACTGGCCGGAAGACGAATTGAGCGCGTTTGCGGTTCTGTTCGAGAAATTCGTAGGACGTTTCGAGAGTGCCTATGCAACCGAGAAGGCGCCGCAGCAGCCTACCCTCGCGGACGCCTCCTGAGACCGCTTACCGCGCCGGGCTTTGCCCGTCACGGCCAAGTTCCTTGTCGCGATACATGGCGCGGTCGGCGCTTGCCAGAAGCTCGTCCGGCGCGTCGCCATCGACGGGGAAGAAGGCGACGCCCATGCTGCAGTTTGCGGTAATGTCGCGGCCCTGCAGGGCAATCGGCCGGGTGATCAGGTCTTTCAAGCCGTCGAGGCGGTCAAGTGCTGCGTTGCAGTCACCGGTGTCGTCAAACACGACGGCGAATTCGTCGCCTCCCAGCCGGACGAGAAGATCGCCCGGACGGGCATATCTCGCCATGCGCGCGGCAACCGTTTTCAGCACCTCGTCGCCTGCGGCATGACCGAACGTGTCGTTGATGTCCTTGAAATTATCGAGATCCAGATAGGCAACGGTGAGCCGGCGCGCATCGCGCTTGGCCTGTCGCAGGGCATCGCCGAGCTGGCCCCAGAACAGGGCGCGGTTCGGCAATCCGGTCAGCGCGTCGTGATGGGCCATGTGACGGATGCGGCGCTCGCTCAGGTCGCGTTCGATCGCAATGCCAGCAAGATCGGTCGCCATGGTCATCAGTTCGAGTTCAAGCGCCGTGGGTTCGCGCACCGAGTCAGCATAGAGCGCGAACGTGCCGAGCACCCGTGCCTCCGCACCAATGATCGGCGTCGACCAGCAGCAACGGAAACCGAAAAGCGGCCCAAGCTCGCGAAAATCCTCCCAGAGGGGATCGCTGTTGACGTCCTTGACGATCACCGGCTGGCGGCGCCAAGCGGCAGTGCCGCAGGAGCCGCGGGATGGGCCGACTTCAAGACCATCGATCAGCCTCGCATAGGCTGCCGGAAGACTTGGGGCAGCGATCGAGGTGAGACGCTTGCCGCTCTCATCCGTCAGCATGATCGCGCCCCTGACATCATCAAGCTGGCTTTCTGCGAGTTTGATCAATGCTTCAAGCACGGAGTCGATCGGCCGTCCACGCGCGATCATTTCCAGAAGTCGCGCGTGGCCGTGACGCAGATCCTCCTGCCGCTTGCGCTCGGTGATATCCCGCGAGATCTCTACAACGCCGATGATCTCACCGAGATCGTTGCGCAGCGGCGTCTTGGAGATGGAGAGCCAGAGCGTGCGGCCATTCGTCAGCACGCATTTTTCCTCGTGCTTTTCGACCGGGACGCCGGTCGCCAGGACACGTTTTTCAAGGGAGGACAGGCGGAGCGCAACCCGCTCGTCCACGAAGTCAAAATCGGTCTTGCCGGTCAGTTCAGCGCCGTCACCGGTGCCGGTCGCGCGGCAGACGACCTGGTTGCAGAAGACGTAGCGCCCTTCCCTATCCCTTACCGACACATAGTCGGACAGCTGATCGAGAAGCCCGAGCGCGGGGAGATCGTTCAGCGCCTGGTCAAGGTCCTCGTCGAGACGGGAACCATCCTGGAGAGAGATAATCTGCAATGGATCGCGGAGCGCCTCGGAGGACTGAGCCGTCGCCTTCTTGCGTAGCTTAATCGAAACATCCGAGGCCATAGTCTGCGATGCCAAGCCTGTCATTATTTCCCTCCTCGAAAATGAATACAGTAAACGCTACGGATCAAAGAACGTGCCAGATCTGGATGATGACAAAGTTTTTACCCGCTTGGGCAAACAATATCGACGCAGGTTGGTAACAGAGCCATCCATGAATAACATAGGATTAACAAGCGTCGCGAGGGCTGGATGATTTCGAAACGCGAGTTGCTGGCTGGACTAACGGCGACAGCGTCGTTCGCAGCGCTTCCGTCTCTCGTTAGGGCGCAGTCTCCGGCGATCGGCGGCACGAACCTGCGCGGCGCACTCGATGCCCGCGCCCATGGCGTGACGCCGGAGGGCGGTGCCGCGTCACAGCGCAAGCTCGCGCGCCTGCTGCAGGATGCCGCCCGGCAGAACCTGCCCGTCTTCCTGCCGCCCGGGGACTACCCGGTCTCCAATCTCGACCTGCCCGACGGCTGCCGGATCACAGGTATCGCCCGCGCTTCGCGTCTCGTCTATTCCGGCGAGGGCGCAATGCTACGGGCTGAGGGCGTACGGCGAGTGGAGCTTTCCGATATCGTTATCGACGGCGGCAACCGGCCGCTGACCGGCGATGAACCGGCTCTGGTCCGCCTAAGCGGCGTCTCGGCACTCACGATCGAAAACTGCGCGATCACGAATGCCAGCGGCACTGGGTTGAGCCTCGAGCGCTGCGGCGGACGAGTGGAACGCAACACAATTACGGAAGCCGGTGACTACGGGCTCTATGCGGTGCAAAGCGCGGATCTATCGATCACCGGCAACAGCGTTTCCGACTGCGGCAATGGCGGCATCCTTATCCACCGCTGGGAGAAGGGCAAGGATGGCACGATCGTGACCGGCAACCGGGTCTCACGGATCCGCTCGACCAATGGCGGCACCGGCCAATACGGCAACGCCATCAACCTGTTTCGCGCCGATGACGTGATCGTTTCCGGCAACCACATTTCCGACTCCGCCTTTTCGGCGATCCGGGCCAACAGCGCGTCGAACGTGATGATCGCCGACAATCACTGCACCGCGTCGGGCGAGACCGCGATCTATGCCGAATTCGCCTTCGAGGGCGCGATGATCTCAGGCAATATCGTCGATGAGGCGGCGAACGGCATCTCGGTCGTCAATTTCAACGAGGGCGGGCGGCTTGCGACCGTTGCCGGCAACATGGTGCGCAACCTGCGCCTCGTCGGGCCTTACGTTCTCGACGGTGCGATCTTCGGCGTCGGCATCAGCGTCGAGGCCGATACGGCCGTCACCGGTAACGTCATCGAGAACGCGCCGTTCTGGGGCCTGGCGCTCGGCTTCGGTCCTTATCTGCGCAATGTGACCGCGACGGGCAACATCGTACGGCAGGCCGGCACCGGCTGTGCCGTGTCGGTGGCAGATGGCGCCGGCAGTGCTGTCATCGCCAACAACATTTTCCAGGCGGTGCAGCGCGGCGCCATCATCGGCTATCGCTGGAGCGATGCTTCGACCGGGGACCTTGCTAAGGAGGGGCGGAGCGTTTTGCGCATCTGACGATTGAGGGTAACCGAGTGAGCTAGGTTTCCACGTAGGAGCTATAATCATCAGGATCGATGCCTCTACCTTTATAGTAGATGCGGGCAATGCGCACGACATCCCCTCGAACCTGGAAGGCGATGGTGGCCCTGCGCCGATAGCCGACAAGACGAAGATTTGGCCACAAGTCGTCGCGCAGCATTCCCCGCTGCGGGAATGTCGAAAAACCGAAGCAATAGATCTGGATTTTCCGGACATATTCCCGCGCGCCCTTCAGGCCCATTTCGGGAACGAGATAGATAAACAATTCTTCGAGGTCATCACTTGCGGCAGGCGAGAAGACGACCTTGTAGCTCATCGCTTTTCCTGCTCCGCAAGAAGAACTGCCATCCGGGCATCCAGCCTCCTGTCGACCTCTTCCAGTGTCAGCAGGCTTTCAGGATGCTCCTCGATTTCCTTCATCGTCGGCACCACCTCCTCCACCAGCCATTTCTCGATCGCCGCATCTCGCGCGATCAGCGTGCGCAGGCCGTCGCGGATGACTTCGCTTTCGGAGGCGTATTCGCCCGAGGCGACCTTGGCCTTGACCATCTCGGCCATTTCGATCGGAAGCGTGATGCTGAGGGACTGGGTGGTACGCATGGCGATCTCCTACGGTCATCCGACACGATTAAATCCTATCGAAAACTTTCATGGACGTCCAACGCCCATTGATCTTCCGTTCGTCGCAGAACCGCTTTAGCTTCGCGCGCATATCACGAGGGAGATATTGATGCTGAAAATCTACGGGGTTTATCGTTCGCGTGCGACACGGCCGCTCTGGCTCGTCGAGGAAATCGGCCTGCCGTTCGAGCATGTGCCGATCATGCAGGCCTACCGGCTCGACGAGCCGATGGCGGCTGGAGCCCCGGTCAACACGCTGTCGGCGGAATTCCTGGCGATCAACCCGATGGGCTCGATCCCATCGATGGACGACGACGGTTTCGTGCTGCACGAGTCGCTGGCGATCTGCCTCTATCTCGCCCGCAAATACGGTGGCGATCTGGGGCCGAAGGATGTCGAGGAAGAGGCGCTGATGGTGCAGTGGTCGCTGTTTGCCGCAACAAGCGTCGAGACGCCGGCGCTCAAGATCCAGTCCACCAAGGCTGATACAGTCGAAGGCGAGGCCGAAATCGGGGTTGCCGCCCGTCTGCTGAAACGCCCCTGCGACGTTCTGGAAAAGCACCTGACGACCACCCACTACATGGTCGGCGACCGCTTCACCGCGGCCGATATCAATGTCGCGGAAATCCTGCGCTATGCTCGCGGCCACAACGCCCTGTTCGACAGCCGCCCGGCGTTGAAGGCCTGGTACGAGACCTGCACCAGCCGCCCGGCCTATCGCTCCATGTGGGCCAAGCGCAACGCCGAACCGGCGTGATTGCCCAAGCTTAATCCGGCTGGAGATCTACCAGCTCGCCAGTCAGCCATATGTGAAAGGCCTTCACCTTGGCTGACTGGCGTAGTCCGGAGGGCGTGACGAAATAGTGCCCGAAGCCAGTGGGGGCGCGAATGGAAAAAGGCTCGACCAACTTGCCCTCTTTCAGGGCATAGCCCGCCAAGGTTTGCCAGGCGAGCATCACCCCCTCGCCCGCCATCGTCGCGTCAAGGCAGAGCGATGCCTCGCTGAATACGTGGCGTGCTTGCATCAGCCGGCCCTCAAGACCCGCTGCGTGAAGCCACACATCCCATGAAAACATCGCCGGTCCGTCGATGATGGCCGGCAGCTTCAGCACATCTGCGGGCTCCTTCAGCTCTTTGGCGAGAGCAGGTGTACAAACGGGGAAGACGAGTTGGGGCAGAAGCAACTCGGCATCGACGCCCGGCCATTTTCCCGCGCCGACGCGAATGCCGAGATCGACGCCGTCGGCAACGAAATCCGCCATAGCCGTCGTCGCATCGATCCTCAAACGAATATCGGGATGCAGTGCTGTAAAGCGGTCGAGACGATGGACGAGGAAACGCGCGGCGAAGACCGGGGCGACGGAGATGGTCAGGAGCTTTTCGTCCCGCGGCCGGCCGATCGCGACCGCTTCTGACAGGTTGCGAAATCCCTCGGTCAGCCGCGCAAGCATGGGCCGGGCGCTATCGAGCGGCACCATGCCCTTTGCCAGACGCTGGAAGACGGGATGGCCGAGCTGCGCCTCCGCCTTGATGACCTGCTGGCTGACGGCGCCAATCGATACGCCAAGCTCATCGGCCGCTGCCTGCAGCGAGCCGAGACGAGCCACTGCTTCCAGCGCCCTGAGGCCGTTGAGATGAACCAGGTTCAGATTGCTCATATAGAAAACCTATAACGGCAAACTGAGAATGTCGATTGTCTGGACACCCGCCACCTCCCATATTCACCGTGCAAATGAAACCGGCATTTGTGAGGTGCTAGAGATGAACTCCCTCAAGATTTTCTTCAATTTGCGGACGCGGATTACGGATCTGCTCCTGGCTACGGGTCGTCCCGCCCCGGATGCGTTCGATCATCCGGACATATGCGCCATGGATCTGCGCGAGCTTGCAGACCTTCCCCTGCCCGGCCTGCCCCTGGCAGTAGAGGCAAGCGCCGACCAGCAAGGACCAATGCCGCTCGCGCGCTGCGCCTGAACCTTCAAGCCGCCTTTTCTTCCGCCAATGCCTTCTGCACGGCGGGTCGTTCCAGCATCATGCGGTAATGGGCATGGACGCGCGGAAAATCCGCGATCTCCACCCGGTCGCTCTTCAGCCAGCCAGACATGAGAAAAAGATAGGGATCGGCGGTGGAATAGTGCTCACCGAGCACATAGGGGCCTTCCAGCATGCCGTCCTCGATCAGGCGAAAGCACTCGGTCATCACCTGCGGCAGCTTGGTCTTCATGTCGTCGAACGAAGATTCCTGATCGGCCCAACGATAGCCGCGCCTTCCATGGGCATGGGCCACATGAACGGTGGACGCCATATAGGCGTTAAAGGCCTGCATCTTCGCAAACAGATAGGGATCGTGAAGCGGCGCCAGTTTCGCCTCGGGCGCCATCTGGGCGATATAGGCAAGGATGGCGACGGTCTCGGTCACGGCACCCTCTTCCGTCACCAAGGCCGGGACGCGGCCTTTCGGATTGATCGCCAGATAGGCTTGTCCCTGCTGCTCCTTCTCGGCGAAGTTCAGCTTCTTCACCTCATAGGGCAGACCGGATTCGGCCAGCGCGATGTGGCTGGCGAGTGCGCAGCTTCCGGGCGAGAAATAGAGCGTGTTCATCGGTATCCTCCCTGCTTCCCCAGTCATAACACGGCATGAGCCGCTGACCAGTCCGGGCGATGCCGATCCGCGCAATCAGCCGAACATGGCGTCGGTGACCCTGACGTCACCGACATGGCGGCCGTTCCAGTTCTTCATCTGCCGGTTGGCCATGCCCATCAGCTTGGTCTCAATCTCACCGCCCTTTTCGAAATAGCGGGCGATCAGGGCGAAGATCATCGCCTCGGCGGCACGGGTTGTGCCATCCTCGCATTTGACGGCCATGGAAAGCCCCTGCTCCGGCAGAAGCGCGACAAAGACGCCTTCGGCGCCGGTCTTGGCGAAGATCTTGCCGGGCGCAAGCTCCATCAGCTGGGTGCAGGCGCGGCCGGTGCCGGCCACGTAGAAGGGCTCGGCCATGCAGGCATCGATCAGGCGACGCGAGGCCTTTGCACGCGAGGGGAGAGACCTTCACCGGTCAGCATCTTGGCGAAGCCGTGGGCAAGGCCCTTGAGCGGCACGGCATACGTCGGGATCGAGCAGCCGTCGGTGCCGCAATTGTCGGCGCCGAGCACGGCACCGGTCAAGCTCTGCATGACATCGCGGATTTCCCGCTGCAGCGGATGGTCATATTCGACATAGCCTGCCACCGGCGCATCGGAATGAACGCAGGTGCAGACGAAGCCGGCATGCTTGCCGGAACAATTGTTGTGGAGCTGCGTCGGCGCGTCCATCGTGCGGGCCTGATGGATGAGCGACTGCTGCTCGAAGGCCCAGTGGGAGCCGCATTCCAACGCCGAGACGTCGCGGCCTGCCTTGGCCAGCATGGAGGCCGCCATTTCCGCGTGACGGTCCTCGCCGGAATGGGAGGCACAGGCGAAGGCGAGTTCGGCATTACCGAAGCCATAGGCATCAGCCGCGCCGCTTTCGATCAGCGGCAGGGCTTGCATCGCCTTGCAGGAGGAACGCGGGAAGACGGCAGCGTCAGCATCGCCGAAGGAAAACACCGTCTTTCCGCTACCATCGACCACCACGCCCAATCCCCTGTGGCGGCTTTCAACGAGATTGCCGCGGGTCACTTCTACGGTAACGGGATTTTGCATGGTCAGTCCTGGCTTTGCTGGCTTGAATGACAAGAAGAAACGGTGGCAGCCTCTTAGCTTGTTCGCCCATTACTTGCACGGGAAATACTTATGAAATCGGTAAAGCGATTGCTGATCGTCATTTTCGTCGTCTACCTGCTGCCGACCTTTGCTTCGGCAGGGCTTTGGGCAATGGGAGAACACCCGTCCCGTTGGAGCGAAGCACGCTGGACGTCGGCCGGCATCCTCCCGAAGGCCGATGAAAGCGATGAAGCGGCGATCTACATTTTCTCGGCGATGACCGGTGGGCTGAAGGGTTCCGTCGCCAGCCATGCCTGGATCGTGACGAAAGAAAAGGGCGCTTCCGCCTATACCCGCTACGACAAGGTGGGCTGGGGTTCACCGATACGCCGCAACCACCGGGAGGCGGATGCCTACTGGTATTCGAACATGCCGCAGATGGTGGCCGAGATCCGCGGCGCGAAGGCGGAACTGCTGATCCCGAAGGTCGAGGGCGCGATCGCCGCCTATCCCTATGCCGAGCCGGGCGGCTATACGATCTGGCCCGGACCGAACTCCAACACTTTCGTTGCCTATGTGCTTAGGACCGTGCCGGAACTCGGCGCGGTGCTGCCGCCCCATGCGGTCGGGCGCGATTACCTGCCGAACGGCGAGTTCATCCATCTCGACGACGACTGGCGCGACCTGCATGTGACGCTGCGCGGCCTTGTCGGCTTTTCCATCGGTCAGCGCAGCGGCATAGAAGTGCATTTCCTCGGCCTCGTCGCGGGGCTCGATTTCGCCCAGCCCGGCGTCAAAGTGCCGGCGCTCGGGCGGATCGGGGTCTGATCTGCAGGCCGCGACATATCCCGAAAATGCAAAACGCCCGCGGCAGAGCGGGCGTTTACAGAGTAGATTGCCTATCTATTGATCAGAGGCCGTTGGCGGTCCGTGCAAAGTGACGGATGTTCTTCGGGTCGACCCCGATATCGGTCAGCTCACGCGGCGTCATGCGCCCCAGTTCGGCAACCGTCTGACGATACTTGCGCCAGTTGGTGAAGGTGCGTGCTACGTTCATGATAGTCCCCCTTTCCTGGGTTTTCGAAGCCGGCGGCCAGTCCTTGGCGCCTTCATTGCTTCGATGGCTTTCTTATACCTCAGGATGCATTGCTGGCGTAGCACGCGTTTGTCAGCGCACCTATGTGCAATTCGCATAGGTCGAACTGATCTCGATCAAAGTTAAGGCAATCGACTGCGGATAGACTGAAGGGATCTTCGTCAAAATCGTCGCGACCATATCGGACGCACAAAAGGAAAAGGGCCGCCAGAGCGACCCTTCCATGAAATCTAGTCCGTTCAACGAACCCGGGCCGCCTCTAGACGGTCCGACAGGAAGATAAGGTTTAAGCCGAGGGCTGCCTCGTCAAAACCACCTTTCCATTGCCCGAAACACAGACCGAAATCTCATTAGACATTGGATCACCTTCCTTTCACTACGTTGACGATGACTAAAAGGTAGGAGCGAAAGGCGCCTTTCGCAAGGCAAGATATGTAACCGAACCGCGAAATACGTGTGTTGCAAAGCTCACGGCACGTTTTAGCATACGCAAGCGATCGAGCCTGATTCTCTTCCCTGCTCTTGCTGGACATCCCTTTCTCTCCCTCTACATTACGGGCCATCCCGCCATTGCACGACAGGCCTGCCGTGAAACTTCCGACCGTTCGCCGAGACCCGACCGAGGCCCGTGAAACGCTGCCGCCGCTCGAAATTGCCATCACCCAGACGATCGAGGACAGGGTGCAAGCGCTGGTCATGCAGGAGGTTGCCTATGGTGTGCGCAGCAAAGGCAAGGTCAAAGCCCGTGCTGTCATGTGGATTTGGCTCTGGCTGTTCTTCGTGCTGGCCCTCGGCTTCTTTCTATATGACGACATTCGCGAACGCGGCGTCGAGGTCTTTCTGACGGGTTCCGCGATCGCCGCCATTCTACCCATCTTGCTCCTGCTGGTCGCAGCGACGATCGCAGACCTTTTGTGGGCCAGGGGCGTGGCCCGGCGCAAGCGGGGAAATACCGCCGCTATCTGACGCGGCTTGGCGAGACAGGCCAGCGCGCCGTCAGCTTCCGCTTCGATGGCGAAGGAATCACGCTTATCGAAGCGGATGGGATGGCCCAGCTACAGCCGTGGCACGACAATCTGACGCTGACGGACGAGAATGGATGGCTGTGCTTCGTCGGCCATATGCACGAGTTGTGCATTACCATTCCCAAGTACGATCTCTCCGCCCAACAGATCGAGGCGATACTAGAATGGAATGAACTGCGCACAGCGGCAGGCCTGCCTGCAAACCTCGCAATCGCGCCGGAACTCCAAGGCGCAGAAATCGCGCGTTCGGAAACATTCACCTCCAGCCGCGACGAGCTGGTAGCCACGGTGGAGGAGACCGGCAACAGCCAGGCCTGGAGGATGCATCGCATCAGGACTTTCCTAGCTATCGCCGCTGCACTCAGCCTTCTTACCCCGGCATTCTATCTGATCGGTTGGCTAATCGATCCGGATCGGCTGCCGCTTGCGATCGCATGGCCGATCTATCTCGAACTATTCATGACGACTTTCTGGAAAACGGCTTTGGTCGCAGTCGCGGTGATGGCCGGCTTTGCCGCTTTCAATTCAACGTTTCGTCGCTGGGGCGCCCGGTTTTATGCCGACCAGATGTTGGCGGCAGGACTTGGTGAAAGCACTGTCGTGATCGGCGAGAACGGGCTCCTGGACGATGGCACCGCGATCCGCATGTTCATTCCGTGGAAAGCCATCCGCAGGGTCAGGATCTCGCCCGACCACATTTTCCTGACGATACGGCTGGGCGCCGTGCTCACCTACCCTAAGCGTGTCTTTCCGTCGGACAAGATCCCGGCCATCGAAACGCTGTTCCGCGAGCGGGTCGGCCAAGGCGTGAGCGAAGGGAAGAACCCATGAAGAGCATGGCTGTCCTTTTGCTGACCTACCTCCTGCTGGCAGCCGGATCGGCTGAGGCCACGGATACCGCCGCTTTGACGCTCGATCACGGCATCTCCTTTACGCTGCCGCCCGGCTGGGTGCTGGAGGAAAAACGCGATACACGCAAGGGCGACAACGGCCGCCTCATCGTCGAGATCGCCTGTGAGACCGAGCATTGCAAGAACGACACGCTGGAGACCTGCCGCGTGGTGCTTTTCCCGGAGCATCATGGCGACGCGCGGGATGCCGAAAGCCTCGAAGCGCTCTATGCAGCGCCTATGGCACGCTATTTCCGCATGCGCGCGGTGCGCATCGCCACCAGCAAGGACGCCGAATTCCGTCGCCTGCTGGCGCCGATGAGGATCGGTCCGCGCGATTGGTACGTGGCCGAAACCGACGCCCGCCACAACATGAAATCGGGCCTGTTCG
Source organism: Terrirhizobium terrae (assembly GCF_030323265.1). Taxonomy (GTDB): domain Bacteria; phylum Pseudomonadota; class Alphaproteobacteria; order Rhizobiales; family Rhizobiaceae; genus Neorhizobium. Next base: position 2,622,367 of record NZ_CP104992.1, on the reverse strand, counting down.
CCGATACCATCATCGGTGGCTGGAAGGTGCAGGTGAGCTGCAAGACCTGCGAAACTGGCGAGATACGTCATCGCGACGCTATGGCCATGCTCGCCTCGTTCCGTCAGGACGCAGACTGAGCCCGGCTTAAAGCTTCAACACGATCTTGCCGACATGGCTGCTGGTTTCCATCAATCGGTGCGCCTCGACGACCTGACCGAAATCCAGCACCGAATGGATTACCGGCGCGACCTTGCCCTGTTCCAGGAGCGGCCAAACCTGAGCCAGAAGATCGTCGCGGATGGCGCGTTTCTCTTCCGCCGTGCGCGGGCGCATGGTGGAGCCGGTCACCGTCAGGCGCTTGACCATGATCGGCGTGAGGTTTGCGTTCTCGACCGTGTTGCCGCCGAGGAAAGCGATGATCGACAGGCAGCCGTCCTTGGCAAGCACCGCCAGGTTCTTCTCGAAATAAGCACCGCCGATCATGTCGAGCACGACATCGACGCCCTTGCCGCCGGTCTCGTTTTTGACCACTTCGGCAAAATCTTCCGACTTGTAATCGATCGCCCGCGTCGCACCGAGCTTTTCGCAGGCTTCGCATTTATCGCGCGAGCCCGCCGTCGTGTAGACGGTCGCGCCAAAAGCCTTGGCGAGCTGGATCGCGGTCGTGCCGATGCCGCTCGAGCCGCCGTGGATCAGGACGCTCTCGCCTTCGGTGAGGCCGGCCATCTGGAAGAGGTTGGCCCAGACGGTGAAGAAGGTTTCCGGCACGGCTGCAGCCTTTACGGCGTCATAGCCCTTTGGCCAGGGCAGTGTCTGACCGGCCGGGAGGACGCAATAATCCGCATAGCCGCCACCATTGGCGAGGCCGCAGACCTTGTCGCCGATCGCAAATTCGGTGACGCCTTCGCCGAGCGCCACGATCTCGCCGGCGATCTCGAGCCCGAGGATCGGACTTGCGTCCTTCGGCGGTGGATAGCTGCCCTGACGCTGCGCGACATCCGGGCGATTGACGCCTGCAGCCTCGACCTTGACCAGGATTTCTCCAGCGCGCGGCTTCGGCAGCGGACCCCGGGCAAGTTTCATCACCTCGGGCGCACCGAAGGATGGCAGGTCGACATGGCGCATGTCAGCGGGAAGCGTCGCGGGGGAAAGCGGCATGGAGAACTCCTGTCAGCGTGAAGCCACTGACTTAGGTCAGGCCGCTAGTTTTAGAAAGGCGGCGTTAAGCCGCTCTGTCATTTTGTCTCGCCGAAAGTCGAGAACACGAGCCCGCCTTCGCTCTCCTTGGCGCTCGCCTTGACCGCTGCGATCTCCACGCTGATGCGGCCGATATCGTCGAGCAGCAGGTCCTTGGGCAATTCGAGAACGCCGATCGAGCAGCGCAGCAACGGGAAATCTCGCTCGCGGCCGGAACGGTCGTGGCCGCGGATCTTGCCGGCGGCGCGTTCTTCCTCGGAATAGAGTTCGATCGCATCGTCATGGAAATCACCGAGCAGGCGTTCCAGGATCTCTTCCATCTCCTCACGCGTCCAGTCACGCACGCCAATGAAGAAATCGTCGCCGCCGATATGGCCGAGGAAATGTTCCTCGGAGAAGAAGTAGCGCTTCATCAGGGCGGCGAAGAGCGAGATGGCGTGATCGCCCTTCTGGAAGCCGTAGTGATCGTTGAAAGGCTTGAAGTTGTCGAAGTCGCAATAGCAGAAGAAGCGCGACTGACCGTCGTCGCGGCCGGCCTCCTGCATGAAATCGCGCACGGCGCGGTTGCCCGGCAGGCTGGTCAGCGGGTTCTGGTCCTGGGCGATCTTCAGCTGCTTCTCGTTGACGACCTTGATGAGCGAGGCGGCCGACACGACGCCAGCATAACGCATGTTTTCCGTCAGGATGACGCAGGCGCTGTTCTCCATATTGGCAAAGAGGCTCATCAGTTCTTCCGCTTCGGCATCGAGGCCGATGATCGGCGCACGCTCGACGAAATGGGCGATCGAGCGCTCATAGACCTTGTTCTTCAAAAGGTCGCGGCCGAAAGGCTGATGAATAAATTCCTTCAGGTGATATTCGTTGATGACGCCACGCGGTTCGCCATTGGCATTCAGCACCGGAAAGAAGGCCTGGCGCGGGTTGCGGCGGAAGAGTTCGAAGACCGAGTCGATCGCGTCGTTCTCGAACACCGTCGGCAGTTTCTCGATCTGCTTGCGGATGAGGATTTCGTCGAGCGACTGGCTGGAGCGGCGTGTCCGGCCGATATCCGCAAGATGATGAAATGAATGCTGCAGTTCCGAGGTGAATGTCGTCGGCTTGGCAACGAAATAGCCCTGGACCAGATCGACGCCATATTCGCGACAGGCGAGGAAATCCGCCTCGGTCTCGATGCCCTCGGCAATGACGCGGATGCCAAGGACATGGGCGATGTTGACGATGCTCTTGACCAGATGGCGCTTGCGCGGGCTCGCCTCGATATTGGAGACGAAATGCCGGTCGATCTTCAAATAATCGACCGGGTAGTCGCAGAGCAGCTTCATCTCGCCATGGCCGACGCCGAAATCGTCGATGGCGAGCTTGAAGCCCGCCTTGCGCATCTCGCTCACCAGGTCGGCAAACTCGGGCACGCTGGTATTGTCGAAGCGCTCGGAGAATTCGAAGCAGACGGAGGACGGCGCGATGTGGGCCGCGCGCAGGTGGTGCAATACCCGCTCCAAAAACTCATGCCCCTGGGGGATGAGCCGGACATCGAGATTGAGGAACAGCGTGGCGGAGGAGAAATCCGGCAGCGTGGCGAACTTGGCGAGCGCGCGGCCCGACATCATCTGTTCAAGCGCCAGAAGCTGGCCGGAGCCTTCGGCTTCGTCCAGCAGTTCCGGCGGCGAGGAAAAGCCGATCCGCTCATGGCCGCGCAGCAGGGACTCGTAACCGAAGACCGTACCCGTCGCGACTTCGACGATGGGCTGGAAAGCATTCTCCAGCACCAGTTTTCCGAGACTGACAAGCTGATCGCCCGCATAACGCCGGACAATTTCCGGCTCAACAACGGCAGCAGACGACATCACGCGATACTCCAACGCAAGGCAGGCTGCAAAGCCCCCATAAAGATGTGGGAAAACTGGCGCACAACCTCTCAACAATCCGTTGCTCGTCTATGAAGTTCGTATGAAGGTTTTGTGACGGTCGGCGAGGTTGTGCTTAATATTCAATTAATTAGCACAGCCTCACCACGCCTCATGCCTGTCGGGCGGCGAGCGCTAAGGCAACCATCGCCCAACCCTGGATCATCAGATCCACCGCCAGGAACGCGCCAAGCACGAGGAGGCTGTTGACCGGCCAGCCGAGGGCTATGATCAGACCGGCAAGAGCCGTGATGACACCGCCAGCGACGATCCAGCCCGATCCCCGATGCGGGCGCATGCGAATACCCACCCAGATGCGGAAAATGCCCGCCACCATCAGCGCGACCGCCATCAGAAGCGTCAGGACGACCGCGGTCAACGCAGGGTTCCAGAAGGCGAGAAAGCCCGCGACCGTGTAAAGGATGCCGCTCAGCACCCAAGTCAGCGTATGTTCCCAGCCTTTGACCTGGAAGGCATGAAAGAGATAGGCGAAGCCACCGATCAGCATCAGCATGCCGATGTAGAAAACCGATGCAACAGTGGCAGCGAACAGATTTGCAAAGGCTATGAAGCCGAAAACGATCAGCAGGATGCCGAGCGCGAGAAACCAGCCCCACTTGTCCCGCAGCGTCGAAACCGGGGGCGTATCCAGACCGAGAACCATGACACTTCCTCCTAAACCGTGAACCAGAGAATGAAGCTATCGCCGCCCGCCAGCAGGCGGCTTGGACGTTTCGAATATCGCGGATCGGATTTGGTGCGACCTTGACCGGCGTCAATGGCGCGCTTTTGGAACAGCGCTGTTCGCAATCACCGCTTGATCCAGAGCGCGATCAAAAATAACTCGGTACGACGCCAATTCCGCCATCAGAGAGTCGACCGCGATCATGTCCCGCCCGAATATCCTCATCATCATGGTCGACCAACTGAACGGCACGCTGTTTCCGGATGGTCCGGCGGACTGGCTGCATGCGCCGCATCTGAAAGCGTTGGCGGCACGCTCGGCACGGTTCCGCAACAACTACACGTCCTCGCCCCTCTGCGCCCCGGCCCGCGCCTCGTTCATGGCCGGGCAATTACCGTCACGGACGCAGGTCTATGACAATGCCGCCGAATATGTCTCCTCCATCCCAACCTATGCGCATCACCTGCGCCGCGCCGGTTACTACACGGCGCTTTCCGGCAAGATGCATTTCGTCGGGCCGGACCAGATGCACGGGTTCGAGGAGCGGCTGACAACCGACATCTACCCCGCCGATTTCGGCTGGACGCCGGATTATCGCAAGCCGGGCGAGCGGATCGACTGGTGGTATCACAACATGGGATCGGTGACCGGCGCGGGCGTGGCCGAGATTTCCAACCAGATGGAATATGACGACGAGGTCGCCTTCCTCGCCAACCAGAAGCTCTACCATCTGTCGCGCGAGAGTGACGACGCGGAGCGACGCCCCTGGGCGCTGACCGTGTCCTTCACCCATCCGCACGACCCTTATGTGGCGCGGCGGAAATTCTGGGACCTCTATAACGATTGCAAGCACCTGATGCCGGAGGTCGGCATGCTCGACGATCAGGATCCGCATTCCAAGCGCATCCTGGGTTCCTGCGACTATGCGAGCTTCGCGATCACCGACGAGCATGTGCGCCGCGCACGGCAAGGCTATTTCGCCAACATTTCCTATATCGACGAGAAGGTCGGCGAGCTTATCGACACGCTGACCCGGACGCGGATGCTGGACAACACCTACATCCTGTTCTGCTCCGACCATGGCGACATGCTGGGCGAGCGCGGGCTGTGGTTCAAGATGAACTTCTTCGAGGGCTCGGCGCGCGTGCCATTGATGATCGCCGGGCCGGAGGTCGCCCCTGCCCTGCATGAGGCGCCGGTTTCAAATCTCGACGTGACGCCGACACTCTGTGACCTCGCCGGCATTTCCATGGCCGAGATCGCGCCCTGGACGGATGGTGAGAGCCTGAAGCCGGTCATCGACGGCGGGAAGCGCACATCGCCGGTGCTGATGGAATATGCCGCAGAGGCTTCCTATTCCCCGCTCGTCGGCATCCGCTCGGGAAAATGGAAATATATCCATTGCATGCTCGACCCGGACCAGCTGTACGACCTCGAGGCCGATCCGCAGGAGCTGACGAACCTCGCCGATGATCCGGATTTCGCCGACGTCGTGGCGATGTTCCGCAAGCAGCGGGAGGAGCGCTGGGACATGGGCGCCTTCGACGCCGCCGTGCGCGAAAGCCAGGCGCGGCGGTGGGTTGTCTACGAGGCGCTGAGAAATGGCGCCTACTATCCGTGGGACCACCAGCCCTTGCAACGAGCCTCAGAGCGCTACATGCGCAACCACATGAACCTTGATAACCTTGAAGAATCCAAGCGCTACCCTCGGGGCGAATGACGCGCGGGGAATGCGGAGAATGACCATGAAAGCACAGCCGAAAGCCAGCCACTTCATCGACGGCGAATATGTGGAAGACACTGCAGGTACCGTCATCGAGAGCCTTTACCCCGCCACCGGCGAGGTGGTCGCAAGGCTGCATGCGGCAACGCCCGCGATTGTCGAACAGGCGATCGCGGCGGCGAAACGCGCCCAGCCGGAATGGGCGGCGATGAGCCCGACGGCGCGCGGCCGCATCCTGAAGCGAGCCGCCGAGATCATGCGCGAGCGCAATCGCGCGCTGTCCGAACTCGAGACGCTCGATACCGGCAAGCCGATCCAGGAAACGATCGTTGCCGACCCGACCTCGGGCGCCGACAGTTTCGAATTCTTCGGCGGCGTGATCGCGGCAGGCATGAACGGACAATACATCCCGCTTGGCGGCGATTTTGCCTATACGAAGCGGGTGCCGCTCGGCGTCTGCGTCGGCATCGGCGCCTGGAACTATCCGCAGCAGATTGCCTGCTGGAAGGGTGCGCCCGCACTCGCCGCCGGCAATGCCATGGTGTTCAAGCCTTCGGAAAACACGCCGCTCGGCGCATTGAAGATTGCCGAGATCCTGATCGAGGCCGGACTGCCGAAGGGCCTGTTCAATGTCATCCAGGGCGACCGCGCGACTGGCCCCCTTCTCGTCAATCATCCCGATGTCGCGAAGGTTTCGCTGACCGGCTCCGTGCCGACCGGCCGCAAGGTGGCGGCAGCGGCAGCCGGAAGCCTCAAGCATGTGACGATGGAGCTTGGCGGAAAATCGCCACTGATCGTGTTCGATGATGCGGATATCGACAGTGCCATCGGCGGCGCGATGCTCGGCAATTTCTATTCGACCGGTCAGGTCTGCTCCAACGGCACGCGCGTCTTCGTGCAGCGGAAGATCAAAGACCAGTTCCTGTCGCGGCTTAAAGTCCGGACGGAAAAGATCGTCATCGGCGAGCCGATGAACGAGGCGACGCAGATGGGACCGCTGATTTCCTTCGACCAGCGCCAGAAGGTGATGAGCTATATCGACAAGGGCAAAGCGGAAGGCGCCACGCTTCTGACCGGCGGCGGCATTCCCAACGATGTCACCGGCGAGGGCTATTACATCCAACCGACCGTATTTGCCGACGTGACCGACGAGATGACGATCGCGCGCGAGGAGATCTTCGGGCCGGTGATGTGCGTGCTCGATTTCGACGACGAGGACGAGGTGATTGCGCGGGCGAACGCCACCGAATTCGGCCTGTCGGCCGGCGTGTTCACCGCGGATCTGACGCGCGGGCACCGGGTTGTCGACCAGCTCGAGGCCGGGACGCTGTGGATCAACACCTACAATCTTTGCCCGGTGGAAATGCCGTTCGGCGGGTCAAAGCAGTCAGGTTTCGGGCGGGAGAACTCGCTCGCGGCTCTGGAGCATTACTCCGAGCTGAAGACGGTTTATGTGGGAATGGGCAAGGTCGAGGCGCCGTATTGAGGGGTACCCGGTGGGGCTTACCCCTTACCAACTTCGGCCAAGGGTTCGCTTTGCTCACCCGGCCTTCGTATCCTCTCCCGCAAGGGGAGAGGCAGGGTGCCACAAGCCGCCTTCGCTTCGAGCAAGAGGGGGCCACGAGTTTACCTCTCCCCTTGCGGGAGAGGATAGCAAGTCCGCGAGAGGCATAGCCGATCGCTGGACGCGCTTGGTGAGGGTGAGGCCCTTCAGCCAGCGCCGCAGACAGGGGACAGGTTAGAATGCAGGCAGATTTCGTCATCATCGGTTCCGGTTCGGCAGGTTCAGCCATGGCTTACCGGCTGTCGGAGGACGGCAAGCATTCGGTGATCGTCATCGAGGCCGGCGGATCGGACTATGGTCCGTTCATCCAGATGCCGGGCGCGCTGGCATGGCCGATGAGCATGAAGCGGTACAACTGGGGCTATCTCTCCGAGCCCGAGCCCAATCTCAACAACCGCCGCATCACCGCGCCGCGCGGCAAGGTTCTCGGCGGCTCGTCCTCCATCAACGGTCTCGTCTATGTGCGCGGGCACGAGCAGGATTACGAGCGTTGGGAAGAGCTGGGTGCCACCGGCTGGTCCTATGCGGACGTTCTGCCCTATTTCAAGCGGATGGAAACCTCTCACGGTGGCGAGGCCGGCTGGCGCGGTACCGACGGGCCGATGCATGTGCAGCGCGGACCGGTGAAGAACCCGCTGTTCCACGCCTTCATCCAGGCGGGCGCGCAGGCCGGTTTCGAGACGACCGAGGACTATAACGGCTCGAAGCAGGAAGGTTTCGGGCTGATGGAGCAGACGATCCACAATGGTCGCCGCTGGTCCGCCGCCAATGCCTATCTGAGGCCGGCGATGAAGCAGCCGAATGTCGAGATCGTTTATGGCGTTGCGCAGAAGGTCGTCATCGAGAATGGCCGCGCCATTGGCGTGGAAGTGCTGCGCCGTGGTGTGCCGGAGGTGATCAAGGCGAACCGCGAGGTCATCGTCGCCGCCTCCTCCTTCAACTCGCCGAAGCTTTTGATGCTGTCGGGCATTGGCCCGGCGGAGCACCTGAAATCCATGGGCATAGAGGTGAAGGCCGACCGTCCAGGCGTCGGCGCCAACCTGCAGGACCATATGGAATTCTACTTCCAGCAGGTCTCGACCAAGCCGGTATCGCTCTATTCCTGGCTGCCCTGGTTTTGGCAGGGCGTGGCCGGCGCGCAATGGGTGCTTTCGAAAGGCGGGCTCGGCGCCTCGAACCAGTTCGAGGCCTGTGCCTTCCTGCGTTCCGAGGCGGGGTTGAAGCAACCGGATATCCAGTATCACTTCCTGCCCGTCGCAATTTCCTATGACGGTAAGGCGGCCGCCAAGAGCCACGGTTTCCAGGCGCATGTCGGCTACAACCTGTCGAAATCTCGCGGCAATGTGACCCTGCGCTCGGCCGATCCGATGGACGAGCCGGTGATCCGCTTCAACTACATGAGCCACGAAGAGGACTGGATCAAATTCCGCCATTGCGTGCGGCTCACTCGCGAGATCTTTTCCCAGAAGGCCTTCGATGATTATCGGGGGCCGGAGATCCAGCCGGGCGAGAAAGTGCAGTCGGACGAAGAGATCGACGCCTTCCTGCGCGAGCATCTGGAAAGCGCCTACCATCCCTGCGGCACCTGCCGCATGGGCCGCGCCGATGATCCGATGGCGGTCGTGGACCCGGAGTGCAGGGTGATCGGCGTCGAGGGGCTGCGTGTGGCGGACTCATCGATCTTCCCGCACATCACCTACGGCAATCTCAACGGTCCCTCGATCATGACCGGCGAGAAGGCGGCGGATCACATCCTCGGCAGGACGCCGCTCCCCGCAGCAACCAGGAGCCCTGGGTCAATCCAAGAGCTGCGGTGAGCGATCGGTAGTCATTGCAAGAAGATCAATGGTAATCGTCCTCGCGCTGGTGCCGGATGGCGAGAATAGTGACTTGCGTGGCATTCTCTATCTCGAAAAGAGCGACGTAACCCGCTGATTCGAAGGGGATGACGAGTTCCCGTATAAAAGGATTGCCCTCTTGCGCTTTCCGAGCCGCAAAGGGGAATTCCCTTAGCGTGTTAATCGTTCTTATGATGACTTCGACCGCTCGTTCCGCGGTATCGAAATCATGCTCCAACAGAAATGCGTAGAGCCGCTTGATATCGGCGCGGGCTTTTTTGGCGTAGCGAAGTCGGAAGGTCATCTTTTCAGTTCGGCGCGCTTTGCCTCAAAGCATTGCTCTCAACTCGTCGTGGACCTCATCAGCATCATAATACTCGCCGGTGCGTCTGGACTCCTCTCTTGCCGCCAGCCCCCTTGCGATGAACTCAGCCTGGGTTTTGCGATAGTGGACCTGCTTTTTCAGAGCATCTTCCACAAACGCTGACAACGTCTCTCCTTTTTCAAGCACGCTTTCTGCTGCTGCACGCAATTCGGGCTCGACGCGGAGCGAAGGAATTGTCGCAGTTTTTGTCGCAGCCTTCATGGCACACCTCATGCGTTGCAATTGCGATGCATGATGCGCTCATCCACGAATAATGGCAAGGCTACAGAAAGCCGATCCACCTTCCCGCCACGACTGCACCAATCCAGATCGCAATCGAAGCAAAGGCCGAAATCCGCAGGCCAGTCGTTACTCCGCCACCTTGAAGCACCGCCTTCCAACCGCTGCTGCGATGAACCGCAATTACATTGAGCAGCCCCAGCGCGATCAAGCCGAGCTTCCAGAGAAAGGCTGGATTGGTCGCATATTCCACCGGCCGGACGGAGAAGAGACAGAGGCCGCTGATCATCGTGAGGACGAGGCCTGTTCCTGCCAGACGCGACAGGTAGGGGGCGACGACCGGCAGCGGGATAGGCTTCGCGAGGCCTAACAGTCTCAGGTCCAGCGCCAGGATGGCGCCGAACAGAGTGCCGAGGCTGAGAATGTGGGCGGCATTGACCAGCAGGTAAGCGGTGGACGACCGGATGAGCAGGCGCGCGACCGGCGTCGCCGACAGCGGTTCGATCCACTCGGCAATCCACTCCATGTCGCAGGCCTAATTCGTCTTGATCCTCTCTGGATACATGTCGAAATTCTTGCCTGCGACGGTGATGCGTACGGCCTTCATCAGCTTCTCGTTCTCATCCTGGGACTTATTTCCTAGCACGGTGATGGCGTCGCCGACCTTGGCGGAGCCTTCAGCAAAGCCCGAGCGTTCGGTCTGGCGCGGATTGCCGAGATCGATCTGCCAGACCACACCCTCGGACATGACCGTGAGCGAGGGATGCGGCGGGGCGAAGGATATCGACTGGATCGTCCCTTCGAGAGTCGTCTGCTCGCCTTCCGCCCAGGCCCAGCCGTGATGGGCGAAAGCGGTGCCGGCGATCGTGGCGAACAGGGTGGTGGCGGCGAAGGCCGCGGCAATCGCGCGAGTTGTCATCGGTATCATGGCTGCTCTCCTTTTCCCGTTTCTGCCGATGAAGTGGGACAGCCTTGCCGCATGGCGAGTGGCCTCACCGGTTGTTGAAGGACGGTTCATCGAAAGCGAGCAAGCCATGCGGTGCTCATCATCGCTCCGCCGGAGATTCCTCGTTGCTTGGAACGGCGTAGCTACCCGCCATGCCGGAAACAGGCCCTAGGGCCGGATTTCGGGCAACCCGGCCTTGCAAGCCCGGGAACAGGCGCTTAAGCAAGCCTGCATACGCGCCCTTCCTGCAACCTGCCGCCCTCTCGTCCGCCATGTCCTCTGCCTTCCGCCGTTCCAAGATGTTCCGCCGTTCCCGCGTCATGCGCGGCTCATGGTCGGTGTGGAAACCGCGGATCGTGTTCTGGATCGGGGCGCTGATGATCGGCGTCGTCAGTGTCGGCTTTGCATGGGCAGCGGATGCGGCCCACGGGCTGTTTACGGCGATGACGGAGGCCGGGCCGCACACCTTCCTCATCCCGCTTGTCCTGACGCCGGCCGGCTTCGCGCTTTGCGCATGGCTCGCCATCACCGTCTTTCCCAATGCGCAGGGCAGCGGCATTCCCCAGGCGATCGCTGCGCGTCATCTGCGTCATGAGGAAGACCGCAAGCTGCTGCTCTCGCTCAAGATCGCGGTCGGCAAGATCGTGCTGACCGTTGTCGGCCTGTTCTGCGGCGCTTCGATCGGCCGCGAGGGACCGACGGTACAGGTGGGCGCATCGATCATGCTGGCGGCCGCGCGCTTCGGCGGCATGGCGCAGGCGCGTGGGCTGATCCTCGCCGGCTCGGCCGCCGGCATCGCGGCGGCGTTCAACACACCGCTTGCCGGCATTGTCTTTGCCATCGAGGAAATGAGCCGCACCTATGAAGCCCGTGCCAATGGGTTGGTACTGACGGCAGTCATCCTCTCCGGTCTGGCGGCACTCGGGCTCGTCGGCAGCTATACCTATTTCGGCGAGACCTCGGTCATGGCAACCAGCCATCTCGACTGGCTGATGGTCGGGCTTTGCGGCATCGGCGGCGGTGCGCTTGGGGCCGGTTTCAGTGCCGGCGCGATAAGACTGTCGCGGCGCATCCGTCGCTGGGCGCAGCCAAACCCGATGAAGCGCATGGTAGGGCTGGCCACAGGCTGCGGCCTGCTCGTCGCGTTGATCGGCATCATTTCCGGCGGAGAGACCTTCGGCACTGGATACGAACAGGCCCGTGCCATGCTGGAGGGCGATGCCGCTTCGCCGTTCTTCTTCATCGAGAAATTCGCAAGCACGCTCGCCTCGATGGTGTCGGGCATTCCCGGCAGCATCTTCGCGCCGTCGTTGTCGGTCGGTGTCGGCATGGGTGCGACGCTGGGCTCACTGCTTGGGGCCAGCATCGCACTGTCGGCGCTTCTCGGCATGGCCGGTTATTTTGCAGGCGTTGTGCAGGCGCCGATGACCGCCTTCGTCATCATCATCGAAATGACCGGTAACCACGAAGCGGTGATACCGGTGATGGCCGCATCCATGCTTGGTTACATCACCTCGCGCATGCTGTCGCCGGAACCGCTCTACCACGCCCTCTCGCGGCCGTTCATCGCCGCCGGATTGCGGGCGCGGCGGGCGGAAAGCCGGGCAGCCTGAGCCCTACTTCTGGAAGATTTTCCAGCGGGTCGGGCGGAAGCGGGCTTCCGATCCGAGCTCGATTGGCGCGTACAGCGGCACCTCGATTTCGACGTGGTAGGGATCGTGGCCATTGTTGGCGATGTCTATCTCGGCGATGCGGGTGCCGGCCAGACGACGCGAGGCGGTGACCCTGCCGAAAAGCGCGTCCTTCTCATCCGTCAGCACCACGTCTTCCGGGCGGAAGAACAGGTCGCCGGCGGTATCGGCCTGTCCCGAGACACCGATCGGCTCGCCCTGGAACAGAACGGTGCCGTCCTTCACCTCGACCGGCAGATGCGAGGATTCGCCGATGAAGGAGAAGACGAAGGGCGATTGCGGCCGATCATAGACGTCGTCCGCCGAGCCCACCTGCTCGATCTTGCCCTGGCTCATGACGACGACGCGGTCGGCAAGTTCCAGCGCCTCCTCCTGGTCGTGGGTGACGAAGACGGTCGTGTGGCCGGTGCGGTCGTGGAACTCGCGCAGCCAGCGGCGCAGTTCCTTGCGCACCTTCGCATCGAGCGCGCCAAAAGGTTCGTCGAGCAGCAGGATGCGCGGCTCGATCGCCATGGCGCGGGCAAGCGCCACGCGCTGCCGCTGGCCGCCGGAAAGCTGGTTCGGATAGCGATTTTCCAACCCCGAGAGCTGCACCATGTCGAGCAGGTCGGAGACGCGCTTCCTAATCTCGCCTTTCTGCGGCCGGGTGGCTGCGGGGCGCACCTTGAGGCCGAAGCCGATATTTTCCGCCACCGTCATGTGGCGAAACAGCGCGTAATGCTGGAAGACGAAGCCGACATTGCGCTCCTGCACCGAGTGATGCGAAGCGTCTTCCTGGCCGAAGAAGATCTGGCCGGCGGTAGGGAAATCCAGACCGGCTATCAGGCGCAGCAGCGTCGTCTTGCCGGAACCGGAGGGGCCGAGCAGCGCGATCAGCTCGCCCGACGCGATGTCGAGCGAGACATCGTTCAGCGCGGCGAAGCGGTCGAATTCCTTGCGGATGGTATTGATGCGAACTTCCATGCGGGCTTCAGCCTTTTAATGTCTGCCGCCGGCTGCGCCGGCACCGAACCGAAGTTCGAGAAAGGTTTTCAATGCGAGCGTGACGAGGGCGAGCAGGGCCAGAAGCGAGGCCACCGCAAAGGCCGCGACCATGTTGTACTCATTATAGAGTATCTCGACATGAAGCGGCATCGTGTTGGTGAGGCCCCGGATGCGGCCTGACACGACCGAGACGGCGCCGAACTCGCCCATGGCACGGGCGTTGCAGAGCAGCACGCCATAGAGCAGGCCCCATTTGATGTTCGGCAGCGTCACGTACCAGAAGGTCTGCCATCCGGATGCTCCGAGTGACAGCGCCGCTTCCTCGTCTCCCGTGCCCTGGTCCTGCATGAGCGGGATCAGCTCACGCGCGACGAAGGGGAATGTCACGAAGATGGTGGCAAGCACGATGCCCGGCACGGCGAACAGGATCTCGATGCCATAACTCTTCAGAAACGGCCCGAGCACACTGCCGGAGCCGAATAGGAGCACATAGACCAGACCCGAGATGACCGGCGAGATGGAGAATGGCAGGTCGATGAGCGTGATGAGGAAGGCCTTGCCCTTGAACTCGAACTTGGCAATCGCCCATGAGGCGGCAAGCCCGAAGATGAGGTTGAGCGGCACCGCAATGGCCGCCACCAGCAATGTCAGCTGGATAGCCGACCAGGCATCCGGTTCGAGCAGAGCTTCCTCATAGGTCACCCACCCCTCGCGAAACGCTTCGAAAAAGACCGAGACCAGGGGCAGGAAGAGGAAGAAAGCGAGGAAGACGAGCGAGACGGCGACAAGCAACAGCTTGGTCGTGAAGCTTTCGTCGGCCGGGTTGCGGAATTTTGTCCGGGACGTTTCAGACATTTTAAAAAGTCTCCCTCTGGCCTGCCGGCCATCTCCCCCACAAGGGGGAGAAAACTTGCGGCGACGTTCTGCCCCATCGAATGTCGACGGATCGGCTGGGTTAAGCCCCTCCCCTTGTGGGGAGGGGTTGGGGAAGGGTTCGGTCGCGCACGGTTTGCGAACTCACGCATTCCCATACCTCCTGCGGCTCCAGGCCTGGATGAGGTTGATCACCAGCAGCATGGCAAAGGAGATCAGCAGCATGATCGTGGCGATCGCGGTCGCGCCGGCATAGTTGAACTCTTCCAGCCGGATGACGATCAGGAGGGTGCGATTTCCGAGACGTAAGGAATGTTGCCGGCAATGAAGATGACCGAGCCGTATTCCCCCACGCCGCGGGCGAAGGCGAGTGCGAAGCCCGTCAGGATGGCGGGGGTCAGGCCGGGCAAAAGCACCTTGAAGATGGTCTGGAAACGGTTGGCGCCGAGCGTTGCGGCCGCCTCTTCCACTTCCTTGTCGATCTCCTCCATGATCGGCTGCACGGTGCGCACGACGAAGGGCAGGCCGATGAAGATGAGCGCAATGACGATGCCGAGCGGGGTAAATGCAATCCGGAACGGCATGAAGAGCGAGCCGATCCAGCCATTCGGTGCATAGAGCGACGCGAAAGCAATGCCGGCCACCGCTGTCGGTAGCGCAAACGGCAGGTCGACCATCGCGTCGATCAACCTGCGGCCGGGGAAGCGGTAGCGGGTGAGCACCCAGGCGAGCAGCGTCCCGAAGACAACGTTAACGATGGCTGCGACGAAGGCAGTGCCGAAGGAAACATAGAGTGCCCGCAGCGTGCGTTCATCGGAGAGGATGGCGAAGAAGCCGGCCCAGCCGAGTTCGGCCGTGCGCCAGAGCAGCCCGGCGATGGGGATGAGGATGATCAGCGACAGGTAGGCGAGCGAAAAGCCGAGCGTCAACCCGAAACCCGGGATGATGCTCGGCTGCTTCAGTCGCCACCCGCCACCGACGGATGTCGAGGCGGAGGCGTTTGTGTTCATGCGGCTTATCTACCCGGCTTGTAGATCTGGTCGAAAATGCCGCCGTCGCCGAAGTGTTCCGGCTGCGCCTTCTTCCAGCCGCCGAAAATCGGATCGTCGATGGTGACGAGCTTGATGTCCGGCAGCGCCTTCAGGAGATCCGGCTCGACGACGTCGCGCTTCGAGGGGCGATAGAAATGCTTGGCCGCGATATTCTGTCCCTCATCGGAATAGAGGTACTGGAGATAGGCTTCGGCCACCTTGCGGGTGCCCTTGGCGTCGACCGTCGCGTCGACCACGGCGACTGGCGGTTCTGCCAGGATGGAGATCGGCGGCACGACGATGTCGAAAGCGTCCTTGCCGAATTCCTCACCGGCCAGATAGGCCTCGTTTTCCCAGGCAAGCAGCACGTCGCCGATCTGGCGCTGCGCGAACGTCACCGTGGAACCGCGGGCGCCGGTGTCGAGAACCGGGGCGCGCTTGTAGAGATCGGCGATATAGGCCTTGATCTTGTCCTGATCGCCCTTGAACTCTTCATTGGCCCAGGCCCAGGCGGCGAGATAGTTCCAGCGGGCGCCACCGGAGGTTTTCGGGTTCGGGGTTACGATCTGCACGTCGCCCTTGACCAGATCACCCCAGTTCTTGATGCCCTTCGGATTGCCCTTGCGGACGAGGAAGACGATCGTCGAGGTGTAAGGCGAAGAGTTATTCGGCAGACGGGAACGCCAGTCCTCCTTGATCTTGCCGGTCTTCTGGATTGCGTTGATATCGCTTTCCAGCGCCAGCGTGACGACATCGGCTTCGAGACCATCAATCACCGAGCGCGCCTGGGCGCCGGAACCGCCATGGGACTGGCGGATGGTAACGTCCTCACCGCTTTCGGCCTTCCAGTGCTTGGCAAAGGCGGCGTTGAAATCCTTGTAGAGCTCGCGGGTCGGATCGTAGGACACGTTGAGGAGCTGGCTGTCGGCAAAGGCCGGCGCGAAGACGCCGGTGGTCAGCGAAAGGCTGAGCGCGACAATGCCCAATCTCCGGAAAAAGTTCTGCATGAGGATCCCTCCTGTGGTCTCGGCTAAACTCTATCGGTCAGGTCGTCTTAGTCAATTCACGGCGAAAAGAAGGCAAAACTGTTTCCCTTTGACGGGTTTGGCGGGCAAAGAACGCGCAGCGTGAAGGCGATCAGGCAGAACGGCTGACACGGGAAAAGCCGTGCCGGCAGAATGCCAATCCGGCTAAGAGGGCTCCATTCGTGCCCGATCCGATGCTTCAAAGGGGCGGCTCAGAAACAGCTCCGTGTGTCTGACCGACTCGGGCACATCCCGAAACGGCGGGCAAAGATCCAGGCCGAAGGCGCGATAGAGCGCCACGGCGTCGCTCATATAGATCGTCGTGTGCGCCAGCAGCCTGCATCGCCGGCGAAGCTCGACATTGGCCACAACGGACTGCATCAAAGCACGGCCTATGCCCTTCCTGCGGAAGGCGGGCGGGACGAAGAACTTGTGCAATTCATCCGATGTCTCATCAAAGGGGAGAGGGCAAGGCAGCCGGCGGGTTTGCCCACCCACGTTGCCAGAAACAGCCCCGCGCCATCTTTCAGGTAGCGGCCAGCAAGGCTCGTCGCGGTCTCGCCGTGATAGAGGCCCATGACAATATCGGGATCGACGCCGTGGGCTTGAGCCATCGCCATGTCCCATTCGGCAAGCTGCCCGCACAGCAAGGAAGCCGCCTCGAAATCCTCCTGAGATTTCGCGATAGAGACTGAGAGCATGCCGAACCCTCGACTGTGCTCTCAAACATTAGCACAACCGCACCCGCATCGACAGGCATACATCGAACCGGAGGCGAGACCCGCAGGGCCGCAGGGTCAGGGCATCAGCGGTACAGCGCCACGAACAGATTGTTGGCAGGCATGGGGATGATCTCTTCCCGCGTGAAGCCGCAGTCGCGGGCAAGTGCGATCACGTCATAGATGCGGCGCACGCCCCATTCCGGATTGCGCTCCCGCAGCGATGCGTCGAAGGCGATGTTGCTCGGCGCGGTCTCGACGCCTGCCTGTATGAACGGGCCGTAGATGAAAAGCGGCTGACCGGGCTTGAGCAGTTTGCGGCTTCCCGCAAGCAGACCCTCGGTCGACGACCAGGGACTGATATGGATCATGTTGATGCAGAGCACCGCATCGGCCTCCGCAATCGGCCATGGTGACGCAGCGGCATCGATATTCAGCGGCGCCAGCAGGTTCGGCAGGCCGGAATGCTCGCGCCATGCCTCGATCGAGGTCAGCGCATGGGGATCCGGATCGCTCGGCTGCCAGGTCAATTGAGGGAACAGGCCCGCGAAATAGACGGCATGCTCGCCGCTTCCGCTCGCCAGTTCGAGGATAAGACCATCGCGGGGCAGCAGATCTTTCAGCACCGCAGCAATCGCCTCGCGATTGCGCTGCACGGCGGGCGCGTACTTGCGCCCCTCCTCTTCGGCCTCGGCGGCGAGCCAGGGCTTGGATGCTGCGGTCTCGGATGACATGGTCGGATCCTCTTCGGTCACGGAGGCGGCGCCTAGCTGCCCGCGAAAGCGCTTATCTACGATTTCGCTGATATCACGAGATTTCAAACTCCGCGGCCATCATTGCATCTGCAACGCGGACCAGTCCGCAGCACTAGGCCGTCAACAGTTCGCGGACCTTGGCGGGCTTCTGCTCGGCGGCGCCTTCGATCGCGTCGGCGATCGTGGTGTTGAACAGCACGTCGCGGGTGGCATCGGCCACGCGGGCGAAGACATGGCGGATTTCGCAGAGATGCTCGCCGTCGCAATCGTCGCATTTGCGGTAGGCGGTCTGGGAGAGGCAGGGCAGCGGCGCGATCGGGCCATCGACCAGACGCAGCACTTCCCCAAAGGTGATCGCATCGGCCGGCTTCAAGAGCAGATATCCGCCCTGTTTGCCGCGGCGGCTCACGACGATGCCGGAGCGTTTGAGGTCGAGCAGGATCTGTTCCAAAAACTTCTTCGGAATGCTCTGCTGGACCGCGATCTCCGAAATCAACATCGGCTCGTCCTGGTCGGCCTGCGCAAGGGCGGCGAGCGCCCTCAGCGCATATTTCGCTCTCTGGGATATCATCACGCAACCACTAACAGGATCGCCGCCGCGAGGCTGTTTTGAAGGCCTCACGTCGTCGCTCAATCATCAAAGTCTACGGACATCCTTGAGGCCGGGAATGGCCTTGCGGGTGCTCGTTTGCATGCGGCAATCCCGCATTGCAAAAATCTGCCTTCGGCATAGCTCAAACTGCCTGAAAATACAAACCAATGCGGGCACTTGAGCCCGCAAAAACAGTCACATTTGGTTAAGGCGGCAGGTTTTCTGTGTGCGCCGCGGTTTCTAGAGATATTTGCTCCCGAGCCAGAGCCGAAGAAACGCCTGTTTCTCGCCATCAGCCTTTCGCGTGCCGATAATCCAGCCATCGCTGATGAAAGTAGAAACATGACACCGCATGATGTGATTGAGCGTAACGCGTATGCTGAGGGTGCTGAAACCCTGGCAGCAGACCTCGACCGGCGACTGGCCGATCTCGATCTCGCAGGCCGTCTTTCCTCCGCCGCCGAATTCGGCCACGCGGTCTTCACGACATCTCTCGGCATCGAGGATCAGGTGATCACCGCCGCAATCGGCACCCATCGCCTGCCGATCGACGTCTCCACCCTGGAGACCGGGCGCCTGTTCAAGGAAACCGTCGAGCTGATTTCGGAGACGGAGGACCGCTACGACATTTCGATCCGCCGGTTCCGGCCCGAGCAGGACGATGTCGACGCCTATGCAGCCAAATATGGCCTGAACGGTTTCTATGACAGTGTCGAGGCCCGCCATGCCTGCTGTCATGTCAGAAAGCTGGTGCCGCTCGCCAAGGCGTTGAGCGGCGCGCAGGTGTGGATCACCGGCCTTCGCCGCGGCCAGTCCGGCAATCGCGCGACCACGCCGTTTGCCGAATACGATGCCGAGCGAAACCTCATCAAGGTCAATCCACTGGCCGATTGGGATATCGACACCATCAAAGCCCATGTGGCGGCGGAAGAGATCCCGATCAACCCGCTGCATGCCCGAGGTTATCCCTCGATCGGCTGCGAGCCCTGTACCCGCGCCATCAAGCCCGGCGAACCCGAACGCGCCGGCCGATGGTGGTGGGAAAACGATGAGAAACGCGAATGCGGCCTGCATGTGCCAGACAGTCATGCAAACGCCAACGCGTCTCAGCCTATCCCGCAGGCGAGTTCCATCGCCCGCTAGGCCCCGCCTCTTCACTCTTTGTGTGTAACGTCCGACTACCGGAGACCGAAATGTCCCTGTCCGTACAGGAAACGGAAATCAAGAACCCGCCCGTTTCCCGCCCGCCGCTCGATCCGCATCTCAAGGCTCTCGAAAACGAAGCGATCCACATCTTCCGCGAAGTCGCGGCCGAATTCGAAAACCCGGTCATGCTCTATTCGATCGGCAAGGATTCTTCCGTCCTTCTGCATCTCGCCCGCAAAGCCTTCCATCCGGGCCGCGTCCCCTTCCCGCTCCTCCATGTCGACACGACCTGGAAGTTCAAGGAGATGATCGAGTTCCGCGACCGGATCGCCGAGGAATACGACCTCGATCTCGTCGTGCATACCAACAAGCGCGGCAAGCAAGAGAACATCACTCCCTTCACCCGCGGTTCCGCCTTCTATACCGACGTGATGAAGACCGAGGCGTTGAAGCAGGCGCTCGATGCAGGCGGCTATGACGCGGCATTCGGCGGCGCGCGGCGCGACGAGGAAGCCTCCCGCGCCAAGGAACGCATCTATTCCTTCCGCACGCCCGACCATAAATGGGACCCGCGCAACCAGCGGCCGGAATTGTGGAACATCTATAACGGCATGATCAGACAAGGCGAGAGCGTGCGCGCCTTCCCTCTATCGAACTGGACCGAGGTCGACATCTGGCGCTACATCCAGGCCGAAGACATTCCGCTCGTCCCCTCTATTACGCCGCCGAACGCCCCTATGTGGAGCGCGACGGCATGATGATCCTGGCCGAAGATCCTCGGCTGGAACTCCTGCCCGGCGAAGAGATCAAGCACGGTTCGATCCGCTTCCGCACGCTCGGCTGCTTCCCGCTCACCGGCGCGATCCGCTCGACGGCGTCGAACCTCGAGGAAGTGATCGCCGAACTGGAAATCGCCACCGTCTCCGAACGCCAGGGCCGCGCCATCGACCGCGACCAGTCCGGCTCCATGGAAAAGAAGAAGCGCGAGGGGTATTTCTGATATGAGCGCCACAGCAACCGCGACAAACACCGCGCCGGCCGCTTCGGCCAATGTCATTCCCTTTGCGGAATCGGCTGCCCGCGTCTCCTCCCGAGACACCCGGCCGCTTCGGCTGATTACCTGCGGCTCCGTCGATGATGGCAAGTCGACACTGATCGGCCGGCTGCTCTGGGACACCAAGGCAGTGAAGGAAGACCAGGCGGCAACGCTTGCCCGCGATTCTGGGCCAGCAGAACGATCTCGGCCTGCCCGATTTCGCCCTGCTGCTCGACGGCCTGCAGGCGGAGCGCGAACAGGGCATCACGATCGACGTGGCCTATCGCTATTTCTCCACCGACCGGCGCTCGTTCATCGTCGCCGATACGCCCGGCCATGAGCAATATACCCGCAACATGGTGACGGGAGCATCGACGGCCGATCTTGCCATCCTGCTTGCCGACGCACGCGCCGGCCTGCTGGAACAGACCCGCCGCCATGCGACGATCGCAGCCCTGATGGGCATCAAGCAATTCGTGCTGGCGGTCAACAAGATCGACCTGATTGGCTACGACAAGGCGGTGTTCGAAAAGATCGCCGCCGAGTTCCGTGAATTTGCGCTGGCGCTCGGTGTACGCCAGATCACCGCCATTCCGATGTCGGCGCTGAAGGGCGAGAATGTCGTGCTTTCCGGCGGCCAGGCCATGCCCTGGTATGACGGCCCGACGCTGATCGAGGCGCTGGAACTGGCCACCACACGTTCCACCCAGGCCGGCGGCTTCCGCCTTCCGGTACAGCGCGTCGTGCGCCCGGGCGAAAGTTTCCGCGGCTATCAGGGCACGGTTGCCGGCGGTTCGATCAAGCCGGGCGACAGTGTCGCGATCCTGCCGTCCGGCACGGTTGCCAACGTTAAGCAGATCGTCACCTTCGATCTCGTGCGCAATGCGGCCGTTGCCGGCGACGCGATCACGCTCGTGCTCGACCGGCAGGTGGACGTCGCCCGCGGCGATGTGATCGTCTCGATCGACAACCAGCCGATGACCGGCAAGGCCTTCGACGCGCAGATCGTGGCACTGCAGCCCGGCGGCATCGAGCCCGGCAAGCGCTACTGGCTGAAGAGCGGCTCACGCCGCCAGCGCGTCGCGGTCGAGCCGCTTTCCCAGCTCGACCTTCAGACCGGCCAGTGGAAGCCGCATGCATCGGCTTACGGCATGAACGCGATCGGCAAGGCGCATCTCGCCTTCGAGGAACAGGCTGTCTTCGACACCTACGAGCAGAACCGCTCGACGGGTGCCTTCATCCTGATCGATCCGGATACGCTCAACACCGTCGCAGGCGGCATGATCACGGCCAAGCGCGCCGAACTCGGCGGCATTCATCGCGACCGTGACGGCGACCGCCAGCGTGTCGTGCTGTCGCTGCCTGCCGATCTTGCCGAGCAGCTGATGACGAGCGAACTCTTCGCCAGCCGCCGCGACGAGGCGGAGATCCGCCGGATGACGGCGAGCGAAGCGGCCGAAATCTTCAAGGATGTCGGTAGCGGCATCTGATTGTTTCGGGAGGAAGAAGAACGGCGGCCTGCAGCAATGCGGGCCGCCGTTGCGTTATCAACCAGTCGGCCGGTCAGGCGACGCCGACGCGCAGCAGATCGTGGAAGTGGATGATGCCGATCGGGCGGCGGTCGTCATCGACGACCAGGAGTGCTGCGATGCTGTGCTTGTTGAGCAGAGCCATGGCAGCGGTCGCAAGCGCATCCTTGCCGATCGTCTTCGGGTTCGTCGTCATCGCCTCATCGACGGTCATGACACCAAGATTGCCGTCCAGATGACGGGCAAGGTCGCCGTCGGTCAGAACGCCGCAAAGCCTTCCGTCCTCATCCAGCACGCCGACGCAGCCGAAGCGCTTGGCGGATAGTTCGTGGATGGCGTCCGGCATGGACGAACCCTTGCTGATGAGCGGGACGCGATCACCCGAATGCATCAGGTCGCTGACATGGCTCAGCATCGCGCCGAGCTTGCCGCCGGGATGATAAACGCGGAAATCGGTCGCGGAAAAGCCGCGTGCCTCAAGCAGGGCGACGGCCAACGCATCGCCAAGCGCGAGCTGCATCAACGTTGAGGTCGTCGGCGCCAGTCCATGCGGACAGGCTTCCTGCGCCTTGGGCAGAAGAAGAACGATATCGGCCTCACGCGCCAGGGTCGAAGTCGCGCCGGAGGTCATCGCGATCAGCGGAATGGAAAAGCGGCGAGTGAAGGAAACGATGCCCCGAAGCTCGGCCGTCTCGCCGCCCCAGGAAAGCGCGAGAACGACATCGCTTGCGGTGATCATACCGAGATCGCCGTGATTGGCCTCAACCGGATGGACAAAAAAGGCCGGAGTACCCGTCGACGCGAGGCTTGCTGCGATCTTGTGACCGATATGGCCGCTTTTACCGATGCCGGTGATGATGACCCGGCCCTCGATGCCGCCGATCATTTCGGCGGCGCTTCGGAAAGCTGCACCGAGCCCATCCTGTAGGGAGCTCTCAAGCGCATCCAGCCCTTGTTTTCCGAATGAGATCGTCCGCAACGCGGAATCGATCACGTCATGTTCAACCAGTTGAAGGGCTCGCTTGATCATCGAGACGTTTTATCCCCTTTGCACGCTCAAGTATACGCCTTTCGCATCCGGCGCAGCTGTGGATAACAGCCGTGAGCGCTTGAAACGCGAATTGAGTGCAGCCCTCGTAGCGCCCACCGCTATTTGCCATGAACTAACGGTTCTGATGGCTCTCTCCGCCGTCTTCGCCGGCATCATTATATTCGCTATATTGACCATCGAGCGCCTAGACACCCTGGCCTTTCAGGTGATTTGGCCGCTTGCGCGACCTGGCATCCCGCCAAAAGAAAAAGCCCGCGAGAGCGAGCCTTTTCGACTGGTCGGAGTGGCAAGATCTCGAACTTGCGACCCCCACGTCCCGAACGTGGTGCGCTACCAGACTGCGCTACACTCCGTGACCAGCGGCGCCTCTATAGATCAGCCGAACTGGTCGCACAAGCTCCCTTCTTGAAAAAAATGCGACAGCATTTTTCAATCTGTCGAAGGAGCCGCCTGCGATGCGTTGCAAAAAAGCGGCGCATGAGAGTTTTGATGCTCGAACCCTCAGCAAATCCGTGACGCGCCGACAAAATCTGCTAGCTCAGAATGGAAGTTTTTCTGCTGCAATCCAAAGATCAGGATATCACCGTTCATGCGCCATCGCCTTATCGCCGCGACCGCTCTTTTCGCCTTCACACTTGCCGGCTGCACCACGGTCAGCGTTGCCGCCAACCCGATCAGCAAGACCTGGGTCGGACGTTCCGCAGGCGAGTTCTTTGCCGCCTATAACCCGCCGCTCAGCGATATCGAGAGCGGATCCTCGACGATCTATAACTGGCGCGGCGGCTACAAGCGGATCAAACAACAGAGCGGGCGCACCGCAAGCGTCAGCTGCTCGGCGAAACTGACGGTTTCCGACAGCTATGTGATCCGCGACATCACGATCACCTCCGACCGTCCGGGCGCAAATGGCCCGAGCTATTGCGAAGAGCTTCTGGCACGCCAGTAAGGATTTGGGAGGGGCCGATCGAGCTTTCGCAACGGATCGGCCCGCCCCACAGCCGGCTCTAGTTCGACACGAGCCTTCGGTTGCATGGCAGCGGCCTTCTCTCGGCGCGAGGCGGGAGGAAAATTGTTGGCGAACCCCAGAGGGTCTCGATTTCAGCGCGGTGAAAGAGATCGACTTCGTCAACAAAGCCGTGGCTGGGGCGCCAGGATTCGAACCTGGGAATGCCGGTACCAAAAACCGGTGCCTTACCGCTTGGCGACGCCCCAATGCGAGGGCGGCAAATCGAGTGCAAGCCGCCCGGCAGGCGCCTCATCTAGCAAAGCTTTGACGCCCCCTCAACGGCTAAGTTCATTTCGCTTTCCATTTTCCGAAAGTGTTTTTGCTTAAATTGGCTGGCGGATCGGGTGCTCAGCCGGCCGCGGGCAGCAATCCCGCCTTTGTGCGACCGACAAAGGGATTTGCCAGGGGTGTGCGGCAGGCGCAAAACGTCGTAATGGCAGAGCACAATGCGTGCCGCTTGAATTGCAGCAGGTATATCAGGAAGCAAGGCATCGAGCGGGCCGGATCCATATGGCAGACGATATTGACTTCGATACGGCATTCCAACCGTCCTATGGAGTGCCAGTGCCGGTAGCCGCCGGCGTCCAGCGGCTGACAGTCAACAATCCCTCCCCGTTCACATTCCACGGTACGAACAGCTATATCGTCGGTGGATCGTCATCGGTCGCCGTCATCGATCCCGGCCCGGATGACGAGGCGCATTTCGATGCGCTGATGCGGGCGCTCGATGGACGCGCGGTCAGCCACATCTTTGTCAGCCATACGCATCGGGATCATTCGCCGCTTGCCGGCAGACTGAAGGCTGCCACCGGTGCGCTCACGGTGGCGGAGGGCCCGCATCGCGCATCGCGCCCACTGCACGAGGGTGAGATCAATCCATTCGCCGAAAGCGCCGATACCGATTTCCGCCCGGACATCGCGCTTGCGGATGGTGCTGCGATCGAAGGCGATGGCTGGACCCTGTCGGCGGTCCACACACCGGGACATACCGCCAACCATTCAGCTTTCTCTCTGGACGGCACCGGCATCCTGTTTTCAGCCGATCACGTGATGGCCTGGGCGACCACGATCGTTGCCCCGCCAGATGGCTCGATGGCGGATTTCATGCGGTCGATCGACAAGCTGCTCTTGCGCGATGACCGCATCTTCCTGCCGGGCCATGGCGGGCCGGTGCGCGAGACCGCATCCTTCCTGCGCGGCCTGCGCACCCACAGACGCATGAGGGAGCGCGCCGTTATGGAACGCATCCTCGCTGGAGACCGGACTATTCCCGATATGGTCAAGGCGATTTATGTGAAGACCGATCCGAAGCTGCATGGTGCGGCAGCCCTGTCGGTCCTGGCGCATTTGGAAGATCTGATCGAAAAAGGGCGCGTGGTAACGGACGGGTCGCCCTCGCTCGCAGGCATCTACAGGCCCGCCTGAGGAAATCAACCGCCGGCGAGCCCCAGCAGTTCCGAATCCAGCCTGTCGAGGAAGTCCTCGGCAATCTCTTCGCCGAAGCCCAGGTCGTGCGGGCCATAGCGGGAGACGACGCGGATATCGACGGACGTGGTCTCGGCATCCTCGCGAAGGCGGATGACGACATCGAAGCGCAGGCCGGCGAGCAGCGTGCGGGTTTCGCCCTGCAGAAGGACGTCGCCGACATTGCCGAAATCCGCATCGAGAGAAGGTTCCGGCCGCGGCATGGGAACCGGGGCGACGTCGGGCACCGGTGCCTGGTCGTCCTTCGCTGCGGTACGTTCGGAAAGATCCGGTTCGACGAGCGAGAGACCCTGGTTGCGGCGAATGGAGATCCGTGCCGATACCGCCGCCTTGCGGACACCCTCGTAGACGCGGTCAAGCGCGCCCTCATAGCGGCGACCTGTCAGGCCGGAATAGGCGGCAAGCTGGATGCGGCGCTCACCAACGGTGATAGCTTCGGGTCGCGGCAGCCATTGCTGTGGCGCGTGCGGTTCTGCGATGAAGCTTGGAGGATCGGCCAGATCGGTGGAGATGTCGTAGAGCGCCGGCAAGGTATAGTATTGAAGGGCTCCGTAAGCGACCGTGCCGAGCGGTAGTGCGGCGTAGATGAGCCCCTTCGTTGCGGCAACACCACCTTCTGCACCTACCTGCCAGAGACGCGCCAGGCCGATCAGCGAGAACGGCAAGGACGCGGCGGCGATCGCTGCGGACAGAAACAGCAGCGCCAGAAAATCCGGCTCTCGAAGCGGGCCGAAGCGATGGGCAAGCACAACGATGGCAAAAAGCAGGAAGGCCGACAGGGCCAGGCGCCGGCCGAGATAGGCGGAATGGGAAACGGGCCGGACAAAGCGGACTGTCATGGAGGCAGCGCAACCTTAAATGCTCGAACACTTTCTGCGCGCCGCGTCCGGCGACACTACAGCAAAGCCATTCTCGTCTTGTACGGCAGGTAGAGTTGAATTGGAATCCCGAAGCATGATTGCAGGGTTCAATTCATCCGTCACATCATGTCGATTTTTTTATTACAAAACCAACCAAGGCCAAGCATTTTCACGCCGCGTGCCCTAGATATGAATCGTGCGGCTCCCCGCGCGACTTGACGGAGTTCGAACGATGCGTCCTCAACGCTTTCTCATCCCTTCCCTTCTGCTTGTGCTGCTGGCTTCCTGCCAGACGATGACACCGGAGGAACGGCGAGCGGCGGATCAGCAGACCTGCGCCAGCTATGGCTTCAAGGCGCGGACAGACGGGATGGCGCGTTGCCTGCTGGATCTCGAACTCGATCGCCGCGCACGGTTACGCTCGCTTTCGGCCTATGACGATCCGTTCTACTGGAACGGCCCGGTCTTTGTCGGGCGGCACGGCTTTTATCGGTACTAAACGACACTATTCGATCCTGATCCCTTCGGGGCAGGATCTATCGGTCGTATCATAGCAATATCAAGATGGTCTCAACCGCGCCGCTTGTCGATCGCCGCCTGGGCCGCTGCCAGTCGGGCAACTGGCACGCGGAAGGGCGAGCAGGAGACGTAGTCGAGATCGGCATTCTCGCAGAAGCGGATCGACGCTGGATCGCCGCCGTGTTCACCGCAAATGCCGAGCTTGAGATCCGGCTTGGTCCGGCGCCCGCGCTCTGCCGCAATCTGGATCAACTCGCCGACACCGTCGAAATCGAGAGACACGAAAGGGTCGTGCTCGATGATGCCCTTGCGCTGATACGTTGGAATGAAGGTCGCAGCGTCATCGCGGGAAATGCCGAAAGTGGTCTGGGTCAGGTCGTTGGTGCCGAAGGAGAAGAAATCGGCGGTCTCGGCAATCACATGGGCGCGGATCGCCGCGCGTGGCAGCTCGATCATCGTGCCGGCGAGATAGTCGATCGGCCGGCCGGTCTCCTTCGAAACCTCCCCGGCCACCGCATCGATCACGCCCTTGACGTAGTCGAGCTCGGCGCGGAGGCCGACCAGCGGCACGAGGATTTCCAGTTCGACCGGTTCGCCGGTCATGCCGGCAGCCTCGGTCGCGGCCTCGAAGATGGCGCGCGCCTGCATTTCGGCGATCTCGGGATAGGAGATCGCCAGGCGGCAGCCGCGGTGGCCAAGCATCGGGTTGAACTCGTGGATAGCGTCGATGCGGCGGGCGAGGAAGGCAGGCGGCATGCCCATGGCACGCGCCACGTCCTCGATCTCTGCCTCCGTCTTCGGCAGGAATTCGTGCAGAGGCGGATCGAGAAGGCGGATCGTCACCGGCAGGCCGTGCATGATCGAAAAGATCTCGGTGAAGTCCGACCTCTGCATCGGCAGAAGCTTGGCGAGCGCCGCACGACGCGCAGTCTCGTCTTCCGCGAGGATCATCTCGCGCATGATGTGGATGCGCTCGCCCTCGAAGAACATATGCTCGGTTCGGCAGAGGCCGATGCCCTCGGCGCCGAAGGAGCGGGCCGACCGGGCATCCTGCGGCGTGTCGGCATTGGTCCTGACGGACATGCGGCGCGTCTTGTCAGCCCAGGCCATCAGCTTGCCGAAATCGCCGGAGAGTTCCGGCTGCAGCATGGCGACGCTGCCCTTCAGCACCTGGCCGGACGAGCCGTCGATGGTGACGATGTCGCCCTTTCTGAGCGTGACACCGCCGACGCCGATCAGCAGCTCGTTGCGCAGGTCGACACGCATCGATCCGGCACCGACGACGCAGGGAATGCCCATGCCGCGGGCGACGACGGCCGCGTGGCTGGTCATGCCGCCACGGGTGGTCAGGATCGCCTCGGCCGCATGCATGCCGTGGATGTCTTCGGGGCTCGTCTCGATACGCACGAGGATAACGCGGCGGCCTTCCGCTTCGGCCTCCACCGCCTGTTCGGCGGTGAAGACGATCTCTCCTGTGGCAGCGCCCGGCGACGCAGGCAGGCCGGAGCCGAGGATATGGCGCTGGACCTTGGGGTCGATCGTCGGATGCAGCAGCTGATCCAGTGAGGACGGCTCGATGCGACAGACCGCTTCCTCTTCGGAAATCAGGCCCTCGGCGACGAGATCGGCCGCGATCTTCATCGCGGCCCTTGTCGTCCGCTTGCCGGTGCGCGTCTGCAGCATCCACAGCTTGCCACGCTCGACGGTGAATTCGACATCCTGCAGATCGCGATAGTGGTTCTCAAGTCGCTCGCAGGTGGCGCGAAACTCAGTGAAGGCTGCCGGCATCAGCTTTTCCATCGACGGCTTGTCGGAGCCGGATGCGAGGCGCCCTTCCTCGGTGATCGACTGCGGCGTACGCATGCCGGCAACGACATCCTCGCCCTGGGCATTGACCAGGAACTCGCCATAGAGCGCCTTCTCGCCGGTCGAGGGATTGCGGGTGAAGGCCACGCCGGTGGCAGACGTCGAGCCGAGATTGCCGAAGACCATGGCCTGGACGTTGACGGCCGTGCCCCAGCTGTCGGGAATGCGGTGCAGGTTGCGATACGTCGCGGCGCGGGCATTGTTCCAGCTCGAGAATACGGCGGCGATCGCCTTCCACAACTGCACGTCGGGATCCTGCGGGAAACTCTCGCCAAGCTCTTCCTCGATCAGGCGCTTGTAGAGATCGACGATATGCTGCCATTCGACGGCCGAGAGATCGGTGTCCTGCTCGTGCCCGAGCGCGCCCTTCTGGTCTTCGAGAATTTCTTCAAAGGCCTCATGGTCGAGGCCCATGACGACATCGGCATACATCTGGATGAAGCGGCGATAACTGTCCCAGGCAAATCGCGCGTCGCCGGCATCATGGCCGAGTGCCTGGACGGTCTTATCGTTGAGGCCGAGATTGAGGACAGTGTCCATCATGCCCGGCATGGAGGCGCGCGCGCCGGAGCGGATGGAGAGAAGCAGCGGCCGCTCGCCGCCACCAAAGACGCGGCCGGTCTTGGCTTCGATCGTCTTGATGCCCGCGATAACCTGGTTCTTCAGCTCATCGCAGAGCTTCTTGCCGTTGTCGAAGAAATCATGGCAGGCATCGCAGGTGATCGTGAGGCCTGGAGGAACCGGAAGGCCGAGATTGGCCATTTCCGCGAGATGAGCGCCCTTTCCTCCGAGCAACGCCACGTCCGCAGCGCTGCCATCAGCCTCGCCTCCTCCGAACAGATAAACCCATTTCGTCATGCCTGCCTCCCACCGCATCTTTCCCCCGCATTTGCAGATTTTGCAATAGGTTAGGAATTCAACGGGGCAGGATTATGTTGCGGCGCAACATAATGACGATGAGACAGCTAGATGGGTGAAATTAAAAGGCTTTGCGGGGCCGGATCACACTCGGCCCCGCAAAGCCTTCCGCGCGGGACAGGAAACCCGCGCGGGGGTAGCATCCGTCAGGATGGCTATTCGCACCAGAAGGTGCGCCCCCAGCCCCCGACGAATTGTCTAATTCATGTATTCATATACCGCATTTTGCGCATCACCCATATAGGTGAATTGACGTATTTATGATGACAATAAATCGATTTATTTGCGAGACTGATTTTTTGTCAGCTTGCTTCGCGCAGAAGCTCGGCGGTCTGCAGGTCGACCGATACCAATTGCGACACGCCCTGTTCCGCCATCGTCACGCCAAACAAACGGTTCATCCGTGCCATGGTGATCGGATTATGCGTGATGATGATGAAGCGCGTCTCGGTCGATGCGGCCATCTCGTCCATCAGGTTGCAGTAGCGCTCGACATTGTGGTCGTCGAGCGGCGCGTCCACCTCGTCCAGCACGCAGATCGGCGCGGGATTGGTGAGGAAGACGGCAAAGATCAGTGCCATCGCCGTCAGCGCCTGTTCGCCGCCCGAGAGCAGCGTCATGGTCTGCGGCTTCTTGCCCGGCGGGCGGGCGAGAATTTCGAGACCAGCTTCCAGCGGGTCATCCGATTCTATCAGCTGCAGTTCCGCCGTGCCGCCGCCGAAGAGATGGGTGAACAGGCGCTGGAACTGGGCGTTGACCACGTCGAAGGCGGCGATCAGACGCTCGCGGCCTTCCTTGTTCAGGTTCTGGATTGCGCCGCGCAGCTTGCGGATGGCATCGACCACGTCGTCGCGCTCGCGGGTCAAGGTACCGAGCTTTTCGGCCAGTTCCTGCTGTTCCTCGTCGGCGCGCAGGTTGACGGCGCCGAGGCGCTCGCGCTCCATCTTCAGGCGATCGACCTCGCGCTCGATGGCGCGGATATCCGGCACAGGCTGGCCGGGCTGCATGCCGGCAAGGCGCAGCACTTCGGGCGGCGAGACATTGAGTGCCTCGCGGATGCGCAGCTCGCTCTCGTGACGTTTTTCGGCGGCGGAGACGAGACGTTCTTCGGCGCGGCCGCGCTTTTCGCGGACGTCGGCCAGTTCGGACAGGGCGGTTGCGGCACGCTGGTCGGCCTCGCGCTGGCGGGTTTCGGCGAGAGCGAGTTCGTCGGACGCCTTGCGGCGGGCTTCCTCGGCCTTCTGCAGTTCCGACAGCAGGCTGCGGCGGCGATCATCCACCTCTTCGGGTGCGGCTTCCAGTTCGACGATTTCGTCGCGCGCTTCTTCCTCGCGTTCACGCAGGCTTTCGATATGGGCGGCGGCGCTATCGGCACGCGCCTTCCAAGAGGAGCGCTCCTGGGCAATGGCCGCGATGCGGCGCTTGCGGGCTTCCAGCTCGCGGCTCAAGCCTTCGTAGCGGGCGCGGGCCTCGGCCAGACGGCCGCGATCGGTGGCGACCTCGGCCTGCTGGTCGCGCAGGCGATTGTCGAGCTCGGAAATATCCGGCGCGTTTTCCAACTCAATGCGCGCATTTTCGCCCTGCGCATCGACATCCTCGATCTGCGCCTCGACCTGATGCAGCGCCTCCGTCACCACGTCACGGCGGCGCATCAGGTCACCGGAGGCGCGCTCTGCGGCAGCCAGAGCCTCACGGGCATCGGCCACCTGACGGGTCGCGAGCCTGACACGGTCGCGAGCATCGCCGAGGACGCGTTCGCTCGTGGCGATCTCGGCTGTGGCGTCGGCGAGCAGGCTCTCGCATTCAGAGAGGATGTCGCGGGCCTCGTCGATCTCGGCTTCGAGTTCGGAAAGGCGGTTCTTCTGCGACAGGCGAAGGGCAGCCGCGCCGGGCGCCTCGGAGCCGGTCACATGGCCGTCCCAGCGATAGACGGCGCCATCCTTCGTCACGAGCCGCTGGCCGGGCTTGAGGAGGCCATCAACGTGCGGGCCTGTTCAGCCGATGTGATGCCGATCTGGGCAAGACGGCGAGCGAGTTCCGGCGGGGCGGTGACGCGGGCGGCAAGCGGCTCGACGCCGTCTGGGAGGCGCGGATCGGCAGAGGCATCGCCACTGACCGACCAGAATTTCGACGCGGACGCATCGACCGGGCTTTCGAGATCGTCGCCGAGGGCGGCACCAAGTGCGGCCTCATAACCACGCTCGACATGGATCATTTCGGCGACCGGCACATGGTCCCCGGAGGTCGCGCCAGCGGCCAGCATTTTCGAGATGGTGCGGGCTTCGGTTTCCAGCCCGTTCAGCGCCGTCTTCGCATCCTCGACCGGACGGCGAGCGGAGACTTCCGCGGCACGGGTTGTGGCCAGAGCCGCTTCGGCTTCCTCGGCGGCGGCGGTCGCATCTTCCAGCCCGATCTCGGCAGCCTCGACTAGTTCGGCCTTTTCGGCGGGATCGTCGAGCGAAGACAGGCGCTCCGTGACGGCATCACGTTCTGCAGCCGCATCCTGCCGCTGGCGGTCGAGACGCTGGCGGCGCTCGTCGAGATCGCGGATCAGGCGTTCCAGCTGGTTGCGGCCGGCAGCGGCTTCAGCGCGTTCGCCGGTGATCGCGGCGAGGCGCTGCTCGCTCTCGGCAAGCGCAGTGCCGGCCGCCTCGAAGGCATCGCGCAGATCGGCGCTTTCCGCGCCGCTATCGGCCAGCATGTCGTTGAGTTCGGCCTCTTCCTCGTCGAGCTTGTCGAGGAAGGCTGTGTTGTCGGCGGCGAGCTGTTCCTCGCGGCGAATGTCCTCGCCGAGCTGCGCCAGCCGGCGGGTCAGCTCGTCGCGCCGCTTCAAGAGGCGTCCGGCCTCTTCCTCCAGCTGGCTGCGGGCGATCTGCAGGCGCTGCAGGGCGGCACCGGCTTTCGCCTCCTCCTCGCGCAGTTCGGGCAGCTTGAGGCTGGAGACCGCCTGGTCCTTGGCCGCTTCCATCTGCACCTGCGCCTTTTCGGCGACGACATTGGTGATCTGGTTCAGCGCGGTCTGGGCTTCCAGTTCCGCCTGTTCGGCCTCGACCCAGCGGATATGCAGGAGCATCGCCTCGCGGGCGCGAATATCGGCCGAAAGCGACTTGAAACGGTTCGCCTGGCGGGCCTGACGCTTGAGGCTCTCGATCTGGCTTTCCAGCTGGACGACGACATCTTCCAGCCGTTCCAGATTGGTTTCGGCGGCGCGCAGGCGAAGCTCTGCCTCGTGGCGACGCGAATGCAGGCCGGAGATGCCGGCTGCCTCTTCCAGGAGCTGGCGGCGGGCCTGCGGCTTGGCATTGATCAGCTCGCCGATACGCCCCTGCCCGACCATGGAAGGCGAGCGGGCGCCCGTCGAGGCATCGGCGAAGAGAAGCTGTACGTCCTTGGCGCGGCTTTCCTTGCCGTTGATGCGGTAGACGGAACCGTTCTCGCGCTCGATGCGGCGGGTGACCTGGATCTCGTCGGCATCGTTGAAGGCGGCAGGCGCGGTGCGGTCGAAATTGTCGAGATAAAGCCCGACTTCGGCGGTGTTGCGCGCCGGGCGATTTCCGGAGCCGGAAAAGATCACGTCGTCCATGCCGGACGCACGCATGTTCTTGTAGGAGTTTTCGCCCATCACCCAGCGCAGGGCTTCGACAAGGTTCGACTTGCCGCAGCCATTCGGCCCGACCACACCGGTCAGGCCGCGCTCGATGAAGAATTCCGTCGGCTCGACGAAGGACTTGAACCCGACGAGGCGCAGCTTGTTGAACTTCATGCCGCGCCCCTCACGCTCTCAGATGAGAGCGCGTTATCAGATGCTGTCGAAAAGCGCCGACATGGATTCAACCGTCATGTCCCCAGAATACTTCTTCCCGTTGATCAGGAAGGTCGGGGTGGAGTTGACGCCGAATTCATCGGCGCCACGCTTCACCACCTCGTTGATTTCATCGAGAAGCTTCTGGTTCGTCAAGCAGGCCTCGAAAGTCTGCTGTGAGTAACCTGCAATCCGGACGGTCTGGAGCAGTGCCTTGCGGACATCCTTGTCGGCCGGAGCCGCCCAGGCGCGCTGCTGTTTGAACAGAAGCGAAACCATGGCGAAATACTGTTCCGACGTCGAAGGCTCGGTCGGGTTCTGCGGATTGGAGCGCGCCAGCATGAAGGCGGCGGTGGCGACCGGATCGAACGGGAATTCGCGAATGATGAAGCGAACCTTGCCGCTGTCGACATACTTCGTCTTGATCGGTTCGAAGGTCGTGGTGTGGAAATGGGCGCAATGCGGGCAGGTCATCGACATGTATTCGATGACGGTGATCGGCGCGTCTTCCTTGCCGAGGAACATGTCCGGAAGGGTGCCGGGCTTCAGCGCGGCTTCCATGTCGACATCGCCCTGAGCGTCCGGCATTTCCTGCGCGAAGGCGTCGGAGATGCCGAGCGGGAGCGCGAGGCTGAGGGCGGTGACGGCTGCGCCACCGAGAAGTGCGCGCCGGGTCATGGTCAGGTCGTTCAGAAGCATGGAACATCCTTGCAGGATCGAGAAATCTGTCAGATTGGAACTCCGTATCGCGGCGTTCCTTCCGCGGCAAGTTGCCGTTAAGTAACTTACTTCAAAGAATTGTGACGAAACGGCGATTTTGGAGGGCATCGGATCTCAAAGCCTATACCTTCCGCTTCTGCTGCAGCACTGCCGTTCCCAGTCGCTCGACCGCCTTGCGCAGCGCCTCGCTTTCGATCCCCTCCATCATCTCGTTCAGTTTGCGCGCCGGTTCGCCCTTCAACGGGCGCGGCGTGCGGGAATGCTTCACCTGCGGCGAAACCGGTTTCTGGACGATGCGGATCTGGCGGACGGCGGGAAAGCCGAAGAACGAGTTGATGCGGCCGATCAGTTCGCCCTGCGCATGGGTGAGGAACAGTGCGCGCGCGCCCTCGCAGGCGATCGTCAGCACACCCGGCGTATAGCCGTCCTCGCGGTAACCGTCATTGCGGGCCCAGGTTATCTTTTCCGGTCGCGTGCAATCGGCAAATTCCTCGCCGGCAATTTCGTCCCAGGAGCCGAGCAAAGCCGTCGAGATGCCGGCGCGTTTTGCCAGCACCGGATCGATGATGCCGTTGGCGATCTCGGCGATCTGGTTTGCGCCCTTGCGGACGAAGGGTTTGGCTTTCTTGGCGGGGTAATTCATCGCTGGATAACCGGTCTCTTGCGACTTGGCCGTCCTTGATGCCGGCGCATTCATCTTCCAAGTATAAGGCAATCTTCTCCGATACGGCAAACGATGCTCGATACCTTATCCCCGATACCCACGCTGACCCACGCTGAAAAACTGCTCGGCTGGTACGATCGCCACCATCGCGAACTGCCGTGGCGGGTTAACCCGTCTGCCGCGTGCGCGGGCAAGCGGGCCGATCCCTATCATGTCTGGCTGTCGGAAGTGATGCTGCAGCAGACGACGGTCGGGGCAGTGAAGCCGTATTTCGCCAAGTTTCTCGACCGTTGGCCGAGCGTGAAAGACCTCGCGGCCGCATCTTCCGACGATGTGATGGCTGCATGGGCGGGGCTCGGCTATTACGCCCGTGCCCGCAACCTAAAGAAATGCGCCGAGGCCGTCGCCGCCGATCATGACGGTATCTTTCCTGATACCGAAGATGGCTTGAGGGCGCTGCCCGGCATCGGCGATTACACGTCGGCGGCCGTCGCCGCGATCGCCTTCAACCGGCCGTCGGCGGTGATGGATGGTAATGTCGAGCGGGTCATCTCGCGGCTCTTCGCCATCGATGCGCCCCTGCCCAGCTCCAAGCCCGAGATGAAGGCGAAGGTTCGCGAGCTGACGCCGACGGACCGGCCCGGTGATTTCGCCCAGGCGATGATGGATCTCGGCGCCACGATCTGCACGCCCAAGCGTCCGGCCTGCGCGCTCTGTCCCTTCCGCGACGACTGTCTGGCGCTTGCCGAGCATGACCCGGAGCGTTTCCCGGTGAAGGCGGCGAAGAAGGACAAGCCGGTACGTGTCGGCGCGGCCTTCGTCGCGGTGACTGAGGATGGCGAGATCCTGCTGCGGCGGCGCGTCGAGACCGGTCTGCTCGGTGGCATGACCGAAGTGCCGACCACGGCCTGGACGGCGCGGATCGATGGCGGCACCGGAGACGAGCATGCACCGTTCGACGCCGACTGGCAGCCCTGTGGCGCCATCACCCACATTTTCACCCATTTCGAACTCAGGCTTTCCGTCTATCGGACGCACATCGCATCGAGCGCGGCACCGGAAGGCTGGTGGGTGCCTGTCGAGGCGCTCGGAGACGAGGCTTTGCCGACTGTCATGAAAAAGGTAATCAGTCAGGCTATTCCGACCGCATTTATAAAACACTGACCGCAGGATTTATCATGGCTGCCAAGATCGACCACATCGTCTTCGACATCGGCAAGGTTCTCATCCACTACGACCCGAACCTGCCCTTCAGCCGCATCATTCCCGATGCCGAGGAACGCAAGTGGTTCTTCCAGAATGTATGCACCCATGACTGGAACCTGGAACAGGATCGCGGGCGCAAGTGGGAAGATGCCGAGGCGCTATTGATTGCGCAGTATCCGGATCGCGAAGAGCATATCCGCGCCTTCCGTAAATACTGGCCCGAAATGGTGCCGCATGCCTATGACGGCTCGGTCGAGATCATGCTCGGCCTGATCGACAAGGGCCATGACGTGACCATGCTGACCAATTTCGCAGCCGACACATTCGTCGAGGCGCGCAAAATGTATCCGTTTCTCAACCAGACACGCGGCGTGACGGTTTCGGGTGAGATCGGGCTGATAAAGCCGGATGTGGCCATCTACGAACGGCATGCGAAGGATTTCGGCCTGACGCCGGAAAATTCGATCTTCATCGACGATACCATGGTGAATGTCGAAGGTGCACGGGCGGCCGGCTGGCAGGCGGTGCAGTTCACAGATCCTGAGACGCTGAGGAAGGATCTCATCGCCCACGGCGTGGCGATCTGATCTTACCCGCTCAGCAGGCGACGGCTGTGCTGCGGACGCGGCCGACAACATCGAGGTCCGACAGTGCCCCGGGATCGATGCTTTGCGGCGGATAGGCGGTGCCGTTATCGGCCAATAGCTGCAGTCCGCCGCCGATAAGGCGCTGCACGCGGCGGATGACGAGATTGCCCTCCACCTTGATGGCGTAGATCCCGCCATCGGCAAGGCCACGATCGTCGGTATCGACGAAGACCGGTGCCTGATCGGCAATCGTCGGCACCATGCTGTCGCCTTCCGCCACCAGCGTGGTGACGGTATCGGGCTGCAGGCCGAGGCGTTTCCAGTAGTCTTCAAGCGTCCTCACCGCCGCGGATGCCGGTCTCACCTCGTCATAACCGTGCAGATAGGGCTGAGACGGGTTGTCCATCAGGCCCGGTGGCATGAGACCGGAAGCATAGTCCCGCAGACCCGCCGCCTGCGACAGTTCTATGCGGATGGCCTCGCCGTCCAGAAACCATTCTCCCCCAGATAGGAGGCGGAGACGCCTGCCCTGTCGGCCATCAGTTCAAGCGTCCTGAGCTTCGGGTCCTTCTTTCCATGGCGATAATTGTCGAGCGTATTGTCCGCGACACCGGCGACATCGGCAGCCTTGGCCCTGCCACCCAGTATCTCGGATAGGATGACGGCCTTGACCGCGGTGCTGCGGCGTAAGGGGTCCAGCCCATCCCAGCTGCGGGCGAAACGTGCCAGGGCAAGTTCGATCTTGCCCGCAACTTCTCGCTTTAAGGGAATTCGCATGGCGACATATCTCTTAGGTGGAAGAATGTTTACAAGTGAACTTAATTGGACTATCGTTCACTCGGTTTCACTTAAAGCAAATTTAAAAACTTATCCTACTGCCACAATAATCAACTTCAGGTGGCCGGCATATATCGGCGCACCATAGGCCCGCCCCCGGCGAAAGTACATACAGATCAGGCCACTACAATCCGCGAATGCCCGGACCGCCTTGCTTCCCTGAAACACCGTCGGATTTTCATGCCTCAGCCAGAGAAGCCAAAACACGTCTTCGAAGCCGGCGGTGACGCGTTTTCGGAACGCTTTTCGTTCGTCATTGACGAAGGTTTAACCAAGGACGTCGAGGTTACGAGAAACGGTCGCGGCATCACTGTAGACATCGAGGTTACCGACAGGGCCGTGATCGACACGACCCGGGAAACATTCGAGGCCGACGGCCCGGTCAGGATCAGCGTGACGGACAGCGGACTATACATGACCACATCCTGCGCCTTGTTGGCCGGTCGCGTACGCCTTAGGCGGACTCGCTTCTTTTAAGCAAATCAGTATATAAATCTATGCTGATGGTAATCGACAAAGAGACAGAGGCTTCGGCCCTGGCGGAGTTGGAGCAGGAGCCCCGGCGAACCGCCGCGCCCTTGGGGGCGACCATAAATCAAACCGACATGCCTGCCTTCGCACATGACGGGGATAGCGAGGATGAAGAGAACGGTCGTTCGCTCGCCTTCGTGTATGTTATCGTCGCGTTTGTGATCGGCCTCGGCGCCATCGGCTGGGCCATTTCCGCGATCTACTGACTTTTCCCTTCTTGCTTTGTGAGAGGCTGACAAAGGCACCAAAAACAATGGCGCCCGGGGTCAGCCTCCCCGGGCGCCAGTTATCCTCGTCCGGGACTAGAGGTACAAAACCGGACGAGGAATTCAGCGATCCGTCACAAGTTGAGCCTCGGACTGGTGGTTCAGTCGAGCTTGGCCAGATCGTTGCGGATGACGACGCGCAGTTCATCAATGGGACGCATTCCCTGGCCGTCGTCGAAGTGCCAGAAGGTCCATCCGTTGCAGGCATCCAGCCCCTGCACTTTCGCGCCGAGACGGTGGATCGAACCGGCGTCGCCGCCGGCAGCAAGTGTTCCGTCCGCGCGGATGATGGCGCTCCAGCGGCGCTTGGCATCCGTCAGGACCTGACCGGGGCGTAGGAGACCCGCCTCGATCAGAGTGTTGAAAGCGACACGCGGCTCGGCCTTCTTGCCGGTCATGACCGTCAGTTCCGCCTTGCCGAGCGGCTCTACCGCCTCGATACGGGCAGAGGCCGCGTCGATATAATCCTGCTCGCGCTCAATGCCGACGAAGTTGCGGCCGAGACGTTTTGCGACGGCACCGGTGGTACCGGAACCGAAGAACGGGTCGAGAATGACGTCGCCCGGCTTGGTGGAGGCCATGATGACGCGGGCGAGAAGCGCTTCCGGCTTCTGGGTCGGGTGAACCTTCTTGCCGTCGTCGCCCTTCAGGCGCTCGCCGCCCGAGCAGATCGGGAACAGCCAGTCGGAGCGCATCTGCACGTCGTCGTTGGAGGCCTTCAATGCATCGTAGTTGAAGGTATAGCTCTTGGCCTTGGCATCGCGGCTCGCCCAGATCATCGTCTCATGGGCATTCTGGAAGCGACGGCCCTTGAAGTTCGGCATCGGATTGGTCTTGCGCCAGACGACGTCGTTGAGGAGCCAGAAGTTCAGGTCCTGCATGATGGCGCCGACGCGGAAGATGTTGTGGTAGGAGCCGATCACCCAGATCGTGCCGTTCGGCTTCAGCACGCGGCGGCAGGCGAGCAGCCATGCGCGGGTAAAGGCGTCATAGGCCTGGAAGGATGCGAACTGATCCCAGTCGTTGTCGACGGCATCGACCAGCGACTGGTCGGGGCGGTGAAGCGCGCCACCGAGCTGCAGGTTATACGGCGGATCGGCAAAGATCGCGTCGACGGAATGATCCGGCAGAGCCTCGAGCGCTGCGACGCAATCACCCTTGATGATAGAGTTTACCCAAGAACCCGGACGGACCTGATGCTTCAGATCTGCCAGCGGAAGAACTGCTGCCATGTGACACTCGCTACGCTGAACACAAACGAATTTAATGACTGTTATGGTTACTCAATCTGGTTACCAAAAGCTGAAGCGAGAGCGTCATTTCGGGAAAAAGTTCCAGAACCTGAGTTAGATTACCAACCCTGCAGCGAGTAGGCTCAGTTCACCGGCTCAGGCTGAGGAAATTTCCAGCTGCCGTCGAGGATGCTCGCCTGAGGCTGGTAGAGCCTCACCGTATAGTTCCAGCCTGCCTCGATCGGCAGGCAGTTCGGCACCTTGCCGTCGCAGCCACCGAACTGGATGTCGACGGAGCCGTCCGATCCCTTTGCCGCGGTCATGTTGTTCACCGAGTAGGCGTTCTGCTCGTTCGGCACGAAATAGCCCTTGGCATTGTAGCGGCTGATCGACCAGAAGCCGTCAACG
This sequence comes from Terrirhizobium terrae, assembly GCF_030323265.1. GTDB lineage: Bacteria > Pseudomonadota > Alphaproteobacteria > Rhizobiales > Rhizobiaceae > Neorhizobium. The sequence continues at coordinate 2,582,585 of NZ_CP104992.1, read as the reverse complement.
GGCACGTCGGCCGGAACGTGCAACCTGTAGATGGTATTGCCATCGTTCTTTTCGGGCGCAACCCCGAGATAGGTGGCCTCCGTATCGGGATTGCCACCCCATCCGGCCGCTGTGCCGATCAGATGATGGACGGGATCAACCTCGCTCTTCTTGCCAAAGGCCTTGCCGAAGCCATCCATGGTGGCAGCGAGCGCCAGCAGCGCATTACGCACGGCATCGTGGCTTGCCTTGTCCCACGCCGGCAAATCGAGCGCACCAAGTCCGCCGGGCTGATCCACCCTGATTGCATCCTGCAGCCTGTGCACCTCTTCGGCATCGCCGGCCTTGCCCGGATCAATCAGAGTACGCACCGCCGCCATCACATAGCGCGTGCCGACGCCATCACGGGTCAACAAATGGCTGCCGGCGCCATGGAAGAGATCCGTGACATAGTGATCCTGATTGACCACCATCAGCGACATGAAGCGCTTTCCAGCGTCCGGCATGGTGATCGTTACCGGCCCGGCATCGAGATCGAAGACGGCGCTGGAATAAAGCGTATCCCGATTGCCGCGAATGACGGTCTGCTTCGATACGTCGAACACCTCGCGGTGGTGGAATAACTTCCCGATTCCGCCTCCCGCGCCCACGAAGCGAAGTACATGTCCGTCTCGGCCCGTGCGAAATTATCCGGCGTCACCTTGATTGCGTCCGCAGCCGTCACGACCGCAGGCAATAGAACCATGGCGAAGATGAACGTACTCTTTTTCGCGATCATCGCCTCTCTCCTCAAAGTCGTTGGGGCAGCGGCTTACTCCAAGCCTTGCTTGAGACGGCAGGGATGGCCGCCATACCGGATGTCGGCGGAAAATTAGCGCCGGCGACCCCGGGCATGGAAGTACGCAACGGTAAATGCCAAGTACAAACCGGCGTAAACAAACGCGGCAGGCGAGGCTCGCACTGCCCTTGCCTCATCCGCCTGCCTTTCCTATTCAGGGTCGGTATCGGGAATGAGAAAGGCCGCCGATCGATGGACAGCATCACGATAGCACTTGCCCTGCTTCTGGCCGTCATCCTGAGCGGCACGATCTCGCGCATGCTGCCTGTCGCCATTCCCCTGCCCCTCATCCAGATCGCGTTCGGAGCGCTGATCGCGGTTACCACCGGCGGCGGGGTGGAGCTTGAGCCGGACATCTTCTTCCTGCTGTTTTTGCCGCCGCTGTTGTTTCTCGATGGGTGGCGCATTCCCAAGGAAGGGCTGTTTCGCGACAAGGGCGTGATCCTGGAACTGGCGCTCGGGCTCGTCGTCTTCACCGTTCTCTTCGTCGGGCTGTTCATCCACTGGATGATCCCGGCCATGCCGCTCGCCGTTGCCTTTGCGCTGGCGGCCATCGTCTCGCCGACGGATCCGATCGCGGTTTCGGCGATCGCCTCGCGCGTGCCGATCCCGCACCGGCTGATGCATATTCTCGAAGGGGAATCGCTGCTGAACGACGCCTCCGGCCTCGTCTGCATGCGCTTTGCCGTGGCCGCCGCGCTGACCGGCACCTTCTCGCTGATCGATGCCGTCGGCGGCTTCCTGTGGCTGGCGATCGGCGGCATTGCCATCGGTGTTGCGATCGTCTGGGTCGCGATGAAGGCGAAGGAATATGTCTCGCGAAAACTCGGCGAAGATACCGGATCGCAGATCCTGCTCAGCCTGCTCCTGCCCTTCGGCGCCTATCTGGCGGCAGAACACCTGCATTGCTCCGGCATTCTCGCCGCCGTCGCGGCCGGCATCACGATGAGCTACATGGAACTGCGCGGCAAGGCGCTGGCCAAGACCCGCGTCGGCCAAGGCGCCGTGTGGGATACGATCCAGTTTGCGCTGAACGGCATGATCTTCGTGCTCTTCGGAGAGCAATTGCCGCGGATCGTCTCGGGCGCGGCGCGGATCGTCACCGAGACCGGGCATCTGCACCCGATCTGGCTGCTCGTCTACGTGCTCACCATCTATACGGCACTGGTGCTGCTGCGCTTCGGCTGGGTGTGGGTGTCGCTGCGCTTCACCATGTTTCGTGCCGCCCGCCTCGGTCGGGATATCCAAAAACCGCCGGTGCGGCTGCTGATCGCCGCCTCGCTTGCCGGCGTGCGCGGGGCGATCACACTTGCCGGTATTCTGACACTGCCGCTGTTCATGAATGATGGCACGACGCCGTTCCCGGCCCGCGACCTTGCGATCTTCCTTGCCGCCGGTGTGATCGTCGTGTCGCTGATCGTCGCGAGCCTTGGCTTACCTATCGTGCTGAAGGACCTGCAGCTGCCGCCGCAGCCCGATCACCACCAGCAGGAAGACGAGGCGCGCATCGCCGCCGCCAAGGCCGCCATCCGCATGATCGACGAGTTGACCAACAAGATGAGCGAGGGCCGTACCGATGCCGACCGCTATTCGGATGTCGGGACCCGGCTGATGGAATTCTATCGCCACCGGATCGAAGGTCACGGAAAGACCGGAGAGGATGCCGAAACGGTGCGCAAGCTGGAAGAGGCGGAGCGCCGCCTGAGGCTCGCCGCGCTGAGGGCCGAGCGCGACGAATATTACCGGCTCGGCCGCCGGCGCCAGCTTCCGGCGATATCGCCCGCAAACTGGTGCGCGAGATCGATCTGCTCGAGACGCGGTTCACGATCTGACGTGCCTCACGCGGCATGCACCTCGCGGCTGTCCTTCGGCGCTTCGTCACGCTCGAACATGCCATAGTCGCGCAGCACATGGCCGATGCGCAGGCGGTAGTCGGCGAAGATGCCGTTGCGGCCCGCCTGCTGGGCGGCACGATGGGCTTCCACATTGCGCCAGGCCTTCACCGCCTCCTCGTCGCGCCAGAAGGAGAGCGACAGAAGCTTGCCGCGCATGGTGAGGCTCTCGAAGCGCTCGATCGAGATGAACCCGTCGATCTTCTCCAGTTCCGAGCGCAGGTCTCCGGCGAGATCGAGATAGCGGTGGCGTTCGCCCATATAGGGCACGACTTCAAAGATGACGGCGATCATGGCTTTATCAATTCCTCCATTGGCGCCATTCGGGGTGCCCCATGCGGCAGAGACATATTCTTCAGGAAGATCCGGTCCTCCTTCAGGATGAAACGCTCCCGTTTGGCGAACTCGTAATTTTCCCGGCCCAGCGGATCATTGGCGAGACGAGCGCGATAGGCCTCGTAGGCGGCCAGGCTTTCGATGTTGTAGACACCATAAGCGGTGGTGGCCGAGCCCTCATGCGGGCCGAAATAGCCGATCAGGTCGGCACCGTTGCGCGGGATCGACTGGCCCCAGGCGCGGGCATAGTCCTCGAACTTGTCTCTTTTGAACGGGTCGATCTCGTAGCGGATGAAACAGGTGATCATCAGGCGTCTCCATTGTTGTCGACCACCTTCTGCCACGTCACCTTGCGCGAATGCTTCGATTGCGATCGAAGTATGGGCGGGAAAGACGTGCTAGGAATGGTCGCATGAACGAAGGTCCAGACATTGCCCAGATCGCCTCGCTGATCGGCGATCCCGTGCGCGCCAATATGCTGGCGGCACTCACCGGCGGGCAGGCACTGACGGCGACCGAACTTGCCGCCGTCGGCGGCATCACGCTGCAGACGGCGAGCACGCATCTTTCCAAGCTCGAGGCCGGCGGGCTGCTCGCCCAGCGCAAGCAGGGCCGGCACCGCTATTTTGCCTTGGCCGACGAGGCTGCGGCCCGGCTGATCGAGACGATGATGGGTTTTGCCGCGAGCCGCGGCCACCTGCGCTACCGCCCCGGCCCGAAGGACCCGGCGCTGAGGAAGGCACGCATCTGCTACGATCACCTCGCCGGCGATTTCGGGGTGCGGATGCTCGACAGTTTCGTCTGCCATGGCGAGATCGAAAGTGATGGGGAAAACCTCAGCGTGACGACCAAGGGGCGCCAGCAACTTGAGGCGTTCGGCATCGATCTTTCGGCGCTGAAATCCAGCCGCCGTCCGCTGTGCAAATCCTGTCTGGACTGGAGCGAACGGCGCTCGCATCTCGCCGGCACACTCGGCAAGGCGCTGCTCTCGCATATGTTCGAAAAGGGTTGGGCCCGGCGCAGCGCCGACAGCCGGGCGATCATCTTCTCACCGGAAGGCGAGCGGAAATTCCTGCTGCAGTTCCCCCTGCCCGACGCCGCCTGACAGCATCCCGGCCCTTTCGACCCTGCCATGCGGCTTCGTCGGTTGAGCTTATGCCTTCCATCCGCTAGAAGGCCGGCTGACGGATATAAAGGGAATTCCCATGAGCGGTTTCGACCTCATCATCTTCGATTGCGACGGCGTGCTCGTCGATTCCGAAATCATCGCAGCCCAGGTCGAGATCGCGGCTTCTCACGGAAGCGGGATACCCGATCAGCGTCGAGGAAATGGGCGAGCGCTTTGCCGGCCTGACCTGGAAGGACATCCTGCTTGCGGTCGAAAAAGAAGCGGACATCCCGCTTTCGGCGACGCTGCTCGACAAGTCGGAAAAGCTGCTCGATGCCCGGCTGGAACGCGATGTGAAGATCATCGAGGGCGTCACGTTCGCCCTGGCGCGGCTGACGACGCAGCGCTGCATCTGCTCCAATTCGTCGAGCCAGCGGCTGGACATGATGCTGACCAAAGTCGGCCTGAAACCCTTCTTCTCGCCGCATATCTATTCGGCCAAGGATCTCGGCCCCGATCGCGTCAAGCCGAAGCCGGACATCTTCCTGCATGCCGCCGAGCAGTTCGGCGTGCAGCCTTCGCGTTGCCTGGTGATCGAGGATTCTACCCACGGCATTCACGGTGCCCGCGCCGCCGGCATGCGCGTCGTCGGCTTTACCGGCGCATCGCATACCTATCCGAGCCATGCCGACCGCCTGACCGATGCCGGCGCCGAGACGGTAATCTCGCGCATGCAGGACCTGCCGGGCGTGGTTGCCGCGCTGTCGGAATGGGCCGGGGCGATCTAAATCGCGCAATAGATGAGGCACAGTGCGCACCCTAATCGCGACGTCATCCTCGGGCTTGTCCCGAGGATCTGCCAACGCTGATGTCGGGGTTCGTTAGATCCTAGGGACAAGCCCTAGGATGACGATAGTGCGGAGGAGACCTGCGCACCAGAAACTCCCATGCGCAATACTCAAGTCGCGCTGCCGTGCAGCGCAACCGGCAATCACCCTCGCTTGCCCTTCTTCGCGGGCGCGTTATCGAAGCCGAGGCGGACGCGGGTGAAGCGGGAGACGCCGCCCTGGGCGTTCGGGATCTGCACGTCGGCCTTGTTGAAGATGAACTGGGTGCCGCCGGCATCCACCTGGACCGGGAAGGCGACCTTCTGGGAATAGATGACATTGTCGCCGTCGATGACTTCGACGGAGATCGGCAGTGTTACCTGGCCGGCAGTGCCGACGGGTCCCTGAACGATGCGGCCCTGGGCGACGACATTGATCGTCAGCGTCGTCTCGTTGGCCGTGCACTGGCGCGTCGCGTCGGCGAGCGAAGCCTGGTAGACGAGCTTCTGCGGGTCATCCTGGCCGCCGCGAGCATAGGAGCGGTAATAGGCATCCTGTTCCAGCATCACCACCTGCGGGCAATAGGCCTGGATGACGGCGGGAGCAGCAGGCTGAGCGCTGGCATCGGCGGGAGAGGTCAGGCCGAGGCCTGGGGAAGAGGAATTGCAGCCGGCAAGAACAGCCGCCATGGATATCGCCAGAAAACCGCGAGAGAACTTGCCAACCACGTTACTCAACCCTTTGCAGTCGCGTTTCGAATGACGATGCCGGCACGTCGTATTCCGGTCTTTCACCGCCGATTTCGATAGTCTATATCAGCCGTCGGAACAAAAATCGATTAGGGATTCAACGTCGTGGATTACATTTCTACACGGGGCACAGCACCCGCTCTCGGCTTCCGTGATGCACTGATGGCAGGCCTTGCGAAAGACGGTGGTCTCTATGTTCCGCGCGAATGGCCGACCCTGTCGAAGAAGGAAATCCGAGGCTTGCGCGGCAAGTCCTACCAGGACGTCGCCTTCGAAATCCTGTCGCGTTTCGTCGATGGCGAGATCGCCGACGACAAGCTCAAGGCAATGATCGACGAGGCCTATGCCACCTTCCGCCACCCGGCCGTCGTGCCGCTGGTGCAGGTCGGCCCGAACGATTTCATTCTTGAACTCTTCCACGGCACGACGCTCGCCTTCAAGGACGTGGCAATGCAGCTTCTCGCCCGCCTGATGGACCATGTGCTGGCCGAGCGCGGCGAGCGCGCGACGATCGTCGGTGCCACCTCGGGCGATACGGGCGGGGCTGCGATCGATGCGTTTGCCGGACGCGAGCGCACCGACATCTTCATCCTCTTCCCGCATGGCAAGGTCTCGCCGGTGCAGCAGCGGCAGATGACCTCATCGACGGCATCGAACGTGCACGCGATCGCGGTCAAGGGCAATTTCGACGACTGCCAGAACCTCGTCAAAGAGATGTTCAACGACGCCGCCTTCCGCGAGAAGGTGAAGCTTTCCGGCGTCAACTCGATCAACTGGGCGCGCATCATGGCGCAGGTGGTCTATTACTTCACCGCCGCCCTGTCCCTCGGCGGGCCGGACCGGAAAATCTCCTTCACCGTGCCGACCGGCAATTTCGGCGATATCTTCGCCGGCTACGTCGCCAAAAAGATGGGCCTGCCGATCGATCGCCTCGTCATCGCCACCAACGACAACGACATCCTGGCGCGCACTTTGAAGACCGGCCGCTACGAGATGAAGGGCGTCAAAGCGACTACCTCGCCGTCTATGGACATCCAGATCTCGTCGAACTTCGAACGCCTGCTATTTGAAGCCTACGGCCGTGACGCGAGCGCCGTGCGCCGCTCGATGGACGGGCTGAAGCAATCCGGCGCGTTCGAAATTCCGGAAGCGCCGCTGAAGGCGATCAAGCGCGAGTTCCGCGCCGGCCGCACCACCGAAAAGCAGGTGGCGCAGACGATCCGCGAGACGCTTTCGGCCACCGGCTACCTGCTCGACCCGCATACGGCGACCGGCGTTTTCGTCGCACAGAAGAACGCCAAGCCGACAAGCCCGATGGTCACCCTGTCGACCGCGCATCCGGCCAAATTCCCCGCTGCGGTAGAATCCGCTTGCGGAATTGATCCCGCCCTCCCATCATGGCTTGCTGATCTGATGCAAAGGAGGAGCGCTTCGACATACTGGAACCGGAACTCAAGGCAGTCGAGACTTTCATCGGCAGCCATACCCGGGCCAAGTGACGCCAGCGCCGGAAAGAATTGCGTATGAATGTTGAAATTACCCGGCTTCCTCCGGTCTCACCGTCGTTACCGAAACCATGCCGCATCTGGAGAGCGTCGCGCTCGGCGTGTGGATCAAGTCGGGGTCGCGCAACGAGACCGAGGCGGAGCATGGCATTGCCCATCTTCTCGAGCACATGGCCTTCAAGGGCACCAAGCGCCGCAGTGCGCGCGACATCGCCGAGCAGATCGAGGATGTCGGCGGTGAACTGAACGCCGCGACCTCGACCGAGACGACGTCCTATTACGCCCGCGTTCTGAAGGACCACGTTCCGCTGGCCGTGGACATTCTCGCCGACATCCTGACCGAATCCGTGTTCGACAAGGAAGAGCTGCGCCGCGAGAAGCAGGTCATCCTGCAGGAAATCAACGCCGCCAACGACACGCCCGATGACATCGTCTTCGACCATTTCTCGTCGGTCGCCTATCGCGACCAGACGATCGGTCGGCCGATCCTCGGCACGCCGGAACGGGTGAAAAGCTTCACGCCGTCGCAGATCCGCGGCTATCTCTCGCGCAATTACACGACCGACCGCATGTTCGTGGTGGCGGCCGGCGCGGTCGATCACCAGTCCTTCTGCAAACAGGTCGAAGAGCGTTTTGCCGGCCTGCCGCAGACGGCAAGCGCCCCTCCCGTCTCCGAGGTCGCACGCTACACGGGCGGCGACATTCGCGAAGAACGCGACCTCATGGATACCCAGGTTCTGCTCGGTTTCGAGGGCAAAGCCTACCACATGCGTGACTTCTACTGTTCGCAGATTCTTGCCAACATCCTCGGCGGCGGCATGTCCTCGCGGCTATTCCAGGAAGTGCGCGAGCATCGCGGCCTATGCTATTCGGTCTATGCCTTCCACTGGGGCTTTTCCGATACCGGCATTTTCGGCGTCCATGCCGCAACCGGCGGCGACGAGTTGCCGACACTGATCCCGGTCATCATCGACGAGCTGCACAAGTCTTCCGAGACGATCCATCAGGTGGAAATCGACCGCGCACGGGCGCAGATCCGCGCCCAGCTGCTGATGGGCCAGGAAAGCCCGGCCGCCCGTGCGGGCCAGATCGCAAGACAGATGCTGCTCTACGGTCGCTCGATCCCGAACGAGGAGATGATGGAACGGCTGGAAGGCATCACCACCCAGCGCCTGACCGACCTCGCCGGCCGGCTGTTCTTCGATACCGTGCCGACGCTTTCAGCCGTCGGTCCGATCGAAAAGCTTGCGCCGATGACCGAGATCTCAGCGGCACTCTCCGCCCCCATCGTCAAGACCAAGGCGGCCGGTTAAACCCGGCCGGCCTCCCGGAGCGCGCACAGGATGGGCAGATCGGTGTTTCGGTTCTTGTCCCGGCATCCGGATACACCGGAGCTTCTCGGGCCGGAACATCTTCTGCGGCTGCCTCACCAGTCCGATTACAGCCAATGGTTCAAACTGCGTTCGGAAAGTCGCTCCTTTCTGCAGCCGTGGGAGCCGACATGGCGCGGCGACGAGCTGACCGAAAGCGCCTTTCGTGCGCGCGTGGTGCGTGGCGGCCAGGAATATGCCTCGGGGCTTGCCGTGCCGCTGCTCCTCTTCCGCCGTGAGGACATGGTGCTGCTCGGCGGGCTGACGATCGGCTATATTCGTCGAGGTGCGGCACAAAGCTGCATGATCGGATACTGGATGGGCGAAAAACATGCGGGCCAAGGCCATATGTTGGCCGCATTGAGAGTGGCAATCCCCTATATCCAAGGCGGACTTCAGTTGCACCGGATCGAGGCAGCCTGTATTCCGGAAAACTGGAAAAGCATCCGGCTCTTAGAAAAAGCCGGCTTCGAGCGGGAAGGTCTTTTGCGAAAATATCTCAAAATCAATGGTGAGTGGCGTGACCACGTGATGTTTTCCCGGTTGCCGGAAGACGGCGAATTCGGGAAAATGATCAAGCCATGACCGAAGATTTGCGTATTGCGTACCGGGCCTTCGGCCTCAAATTCCTGCTGGTTGCCCTTCTCGCGCTTCTGACGTTCGGGATCGCCGGTGCACGCGCCGCCGAACCGGTGAAGATTTCCGGGACGACACCGCGCTCGACCTGACCGCGACGACCGATATCTACGCCAACCAGGGCGAGGCCTTCCAGGTTTCGACAGCGGCCGGCGCAGACGGCATCCGCCGGCGCATCGAGGTGCGTTCGAGTTCGCAGAGCCACCAGGGCGACTGGGCCGTTTTCGCGCTTTCCAACGTCTCCGAGGAACAGTTGGAACGCGTCATCGTCGCCCCGCATTTCCGCCTTGTCGACTCCAAGGTCTTCTGGCCGGATCTCGGTTCTCAGCGCATCATCGCGATCACGCCGTCGGAAGGCTTTTCGCTCGACCGGGTGCCAAGCCCGGATGCGGACGTCTTCCGTATCACGCTCAACCCGGGTGCGACAATTACCTTCGTGGCGGAACTCGCCACCCCTTCCCTGCCGCAGATCTATCTCTGGCAACCGGATGCCTACAAGGATCAGGTCAACGCGTTCACGCTCTATCGCGGCATCGTGCTCGGCATTGCTGGCCTGCTTGCGGTGTTCCTCACCATTCTCTTCGTCGTCAAGGGCACGTCGATGCTGCCGGCGGCAGCCGCACTCGCCTGGGCGGTGCTTGCCTATATCTGCGTCGACTTCGGCTTCGTCGACAAGCTGATCACCATTACCTCCAGCGACCAGCGCATATGGCGTGCGGGCGCGGAAGTGGCGCTTGCCTCCTCCTCGTCATCTTCCTGTTCACCTATCTCAATCTCAACCGCTGGCACGTCCATCTAGGCTACGCGACGCTGGCCTGGGTGGTGGGTCTGGTGCTGCTCGGCGGCGTGGCGATCTACGACCCGTCCGTCGCTTCCGGTATCGCGCGGCTTTCCTTCGCGCTGACCGGCACGGTCGGCATCCTCCTGATCATCTATCTCGGCTTCAACCGCTATGACCGCGCCATTCTGCTGGTGCCGACCTGGACGCTGATCCTGGTCTGGCTTTTCGGAGGCTGGCTGACGGTGACGGGCCAGCTCGATAACGACATCATCCAGCCGGCGCTCGGCGGTGGCCTCGTGCTGATCGTGCTGCTGATCGGCTTCACCGTCATGCAGCACGCCTTTGCCGGCGGCGCCTATCAGCAGGGCCTGTTCTCCGATCTCGAGCGCCAGTCGCTGGCGCTGACGGGTTCCGGCGACACCGTCTGGGACTGGGATGTCGCCCGCGACCGCGTCGTCACCACGCCCGACATTTCCGGCCGCCTGGGCCTTGAGCCCGGCGCGATGCACGGGCCGGTGCGCAACTGGGTGCCGCGCCTCCATCCCGACGACCGAGACCGCTTCCGCGCCACGCTCGACGTGCTGCTCGAACATCGCCGCGGCCGGCTGCATCACGAATTCCGCATCCGCGCCGAGGACGGCCATTTCCACTGGCTGCAGATCCGTGCGCGGCCGGTGCTCGGCTCCAACGGCGAGATCATCCGCTGCGTCGGCACGATCATCGACGTCACCGAACAGAAGAACTCGGTCGAACGCCTGCTGCAGGATGCGCTGCACGACAACCTGACCGGCCTGCCGAACCGCCAGGTCTTCCTCGACCGTCTGCAGGGCGTGCTGACGCTCGCATCCGGCGGCGACAGCGTGCGACCGACGGTCATGGCGATCGACATCGACCGCTACAAGCAGGTGAACGACAGTCTCGGGATCGCGGCCGGCGACAACATGCTGATCGCGCTCACACGGCGCCTGCGCCGCCTCCTGAAACCGCAGGACACGCTGGCACGGCTTGCAGGCGACCAGTTCGGCCTCATCCTCGTATCCGAACGGGACCCGGCCAAGATCGCCGATTTCGCGGACGCGGTGTCGAAGGCGATCATGGTGCCGATCAACTATGCCAATCGCGAGATCGTGCTGACCGCTTCGATCGGCCTGGCCTCCTGGGTGGACCAACAGGAAAGCGCCGCCGGGCTTCTGGCGGATGCGGAACTTGCCATGTACCGGGCCAAGCGCGGCGGCGGCAACAAGGTCGAGCCGTTCCGGCCGGTCTTCCGATCCTCCGGTACCGACCGGCTGCAGATCGAGACGGATCTTCGCCGCGCGCTGGAGCGCAAGGAATTATCGCTCGCCTATCAGCCGATCATTTCGCTGAAGGACGGCGAGATCGCCGGCTTCGAGGCGCTCATGCGCTGGGAGCACCCAAAGCGCGGCACGATCCCGCCATCGGAATTCATCCCGATCGCGGAAATGTCGGACCTTATCGGCCCGCTCGGCGTGTTTGCCATGGAAAAGGCGGCGCAGGATCTCGTGTCCTGGCAGGAGCAGACCGGCGAGCTGCCGATCTTCGTCTCCGTCAACCTATCGAGCGCGCAGTTGCTCAATGCCGATCTCTACAACGACGTCCGCTCGCTCGTCTCAAAGACCCATGTCAATCCGGCCCAGTTGAAGCTGGAACTGACCGAGAGCCTGATGATGGAGAACCCGGAACAGGCGCGGCTGGTTCTGGCCAAGCTCAAGGAAACGGGCCTCAGCCTCGCGCTCGACGATTTCGGTACCGGTTATTCGTCGCTCGCCTATCTCACCCAGTTCCCGTTCGACATGATCAAGCTCGACAAGAGCATTGTCGGCGACAATAGCGACCGTGGCTCGGTGCTGCTGCGCTCGGTCATCGCCATGGCGCGGGCGCTGGAAATGGTCGTGGTCGCGGAAGGCATCCAGACCGACGACGACGCGATGGACCTCGCCAAGATGGGCTGCCATTACGGCCAGAGCTACCTCTTCGGCCCGCCTGCAGCAGGGGATGCGATCCTGCGTCTGCTGAAAGAGCGCTTTCCACTGACGAAGCGGGCTTGAGGCGAGCTTCCTTATCTCCCCCTTGTGGGGGAGATGTCATCGAAGATGACAGAGGGGGTGGCGCAGCGAACTCAACCAACGAAGAGTATGCGGATCTACCCCCTCTGCCCTGCCGGGCATCTCCCCCACAAGGGGAGATCAGCTAGCTGCTACCGCCTCTGCACCAAATCATGGATGAACTGCAGCTTGGCAGTCACCGCCGGCGTCAGGATGAACGGGTAGAGATCCGGCACGCCCATCGACCGGTGGATGCTGTTGATCGCCAGGCTGAACGGTATCCAGGCCGAGACGAGCTGTTCGGCGCTTTCTGCCCTGTAGGGATTGAAATCGACCTCGGCGGCAAGTTCCTCGTGCTGGCGCGGATCGATCGACATGCCGTAGGAGCGCGCCGTTTCCAGCGTGTCGACGATATGGATGTAGTGGGCGAAGCTTTCAGCGAAATCCTCCCAAGGATGGGAGCTGGCATAGGTCGAGATGAAGAAGTCCTGCCAGTTCGGCGGCGGCCCTTCCTCGTAATTTCGCCGCAGGGCCTCGCCGTAATCGACCGTCTCATCGCCGAAGACCGTGCGGAATTCCTCCAGCCGGCCGCCGTCGCGCACCATCTTGTCCCATATGTAATGGCCGGTCTCGTGACGGAAATGGCCGAGCATGGTGCGATAGGGCTCGTTCATCGACACGCGGATCTGCTCGCGTGTGGCGTCGTCGGCTTCTGCAGCACGGATCGCAATCAGGCCGTTTTCATGGCCGGTCATCGCCGGCTTGAGTGTGCCGTCCGGCTGGACTTCATCGACAAGGAAGTCGAAGACCAGACCACCTACTGGATCCTCGTCGCGGTTGATGCGCGGCAGGTTCCATTTGAGCATCGAGTAAAAGAGATGGCGCTGGGCCTGGCTGATGCGCCGCCACTGGTTGAGCCCCTCCTCCGTCGAGGCATCGGGTACGAGCCGATTGTGCCGGCAGGCAGGGCAGAAGACGTTCGGGTCATCCGCCATGACCGTCCAATTGCAGATGTCCAGGCCTGCGTTTTCGCAGAGCCTCACCTGATGATCAGGCTTGCCGAACAGATGCCAGGTCACACCATCTTCTGCCGCTTCGAGCGCCTGCATCGAGAGCGTTTCGGGCACGAAGGCGAGCCGATAGCCGCAATTGACGCAGTTCCGGTTGACGAAGAAGACAGTCTGGCCGCAGTGATCGCAATCGAAGAGGCGCATGGATGATCCGCTCGAGAGAGGGTTGAGGAGCACATAGAAGAAAACCTGCCCCGACCGAAGCCGAAACAGGTTTCCCGTTCGATTGGAGAGTCGAACTTAAATCAGACGCGGTCTACGAAGTCCTTCGCGGCGTCCTTGACCTTGCCCTTGGCCTGCTGAGCATGGCCCTTGGCTTCCTGGGCGTTGCCCTTAGCCTTGAGGTTGCGGTTGTCGGTCATGTCGCCTGCGGCCTGCTTGACCTTGCCGGCGATCTCGTTGCCCTTGCCGGATACCTTGTCGCTGGTGCTACCCATCGGTGTTTCTCCTTATCTCGTGGCGCTGTCAGCGCGCCTTGCAGAGTAGAAACGACGGGGACGGCAGTTCGTTCCAGCGTAAGTAATTTAATCAGGCGTGGCCGGCGTCAGTAGACAGCATTTCCGGACTTACGCCCATCAGGGCCAATGCTCGTTCATACTTGGTATCGACGCAGGGATCAAAGATGATGTCGTCATGGGCGTTGCAGTTGAGCCAGCCATTATTGCTGATCTCCGCCTCCAGCTGACCTGCCGCCCAACCGGCATAACCGAGCAGCATGGTGGCGCGCGCAGGGCCCTTCCCTTCGGCGATCGCCCGCAGAATGTCGAGCGTCGCGGTCAGCGAGATGTCGTCGCTGACGGGAATGGAGGATCTCGCTGGAGAAATCATCGGAATGCAGGACGAAGCCCCGCCCGGGCTCCACGGGCCCACCGGACAGGACCGGAAAGTGGCGGGTCGTATCCGGCAGCATGAAGGCTTCAGGTTGTTCAAGTAGCTTCAGATGCAGCAGCACATCACTGAACGAAAGTTCCTGCAGGCGGTTGATGATGAAGCCCATCGCGCCGGCCGAGGAATGGGCGCATATATAAACGACACTGCGGGCGAAGTTGCCGTCCTGCACGCCGGGCATGGCGATCAGGAACTGGCCATCCAGAAAACCGCGTTCGCTCTTGTCCGTCAGTGCCGAGTATCCCAATCCTGCCTCCAGTCGGTGTGCTGTCAAAGCCCAGTCCAGTGGTGCGGACCGTAGCAAGCGGTCAGTCACAGCAACATGGGGCAGTCCTCAATATCATTCAACCGAAAATGATCGCTTTTCCTCAGACGTGGCTGGCAGGCTTGAAAGCACTGAGTTAAATCCAGTGCATGAAGACGATTGCCCCCACTTCCCGCAATCCCTTGATTGCGGCTGCAGCGCTTGCCCTCCTGTCTCTCCTTGCGCCCATGCCTCCGGCGCAGGCCGAGACTACCGACTGGGCAGGCAATGAAGGCGGACGCATGCGGATCGTGGCGCTTGCGCCCGACACGCGCGGCATCGTGCGCGGCGCGCTGCAGATCGAACCCAAGGCGGGTTGGATCACCTATTGGCGGGAACCCGGCGATGCCGGCATTCCCCCGCATATCAACTTCCCGTCATCTTCCGACGTGACATTGCAGAAAATGTCCTATCCCGTGCCGAAGCGCTTCGACAATGGCGACCTGCGCGACATCGGCTATGACGGTCCGGTGGCATTTCCGTTCGAACTGAAGATCACGGACCCGTCCAAGCCGGCGAAGCTGACGGCATCCACCTTCATCGGTCTTTGCCGCAATATCTGCATTCCCTTTCAGGCCGATTTCTCGCTCTCCCTCAATCAGGAGGGCGGCACCTCGTTCTCCGAGGCGATGATCGTCAACGACGCCGAGACCAAACTGCCCGAGAAGCCATCCGGCGATTTTGCGGTGACCCATTATGCGGTGTCGGCCGACGGCGATCAGCTGCGGCTGCGGTTGCGGCTTCCCAAAGACGCCGTCAAGAAGCCGAAGGTGATCGTCACCGGGCCCGAGGGGCATGTGCTTTTCAGCGACGATGACGGCAAACGCGACGGCGACGACTATTCGGTGGCATTGCCGGTCGGCAAGCTGCCGAAGGATTACGACATTAAGGGCAAGCGCTGGGGCATTCTCGTGCTCGCCGGCAACCGCGCAATGGAGACCTCACTCGCGTTTGAGTGAGGGTCCAGCGAGTGAGGTTCCGGGCGCCCTTGTCTTGGGTTTCGTCGGCTCTATAGTGCTGGAATTGCATTTGAAACGCGAGACAACACGATGACCATTGCAGTGGGCGACAAGCTTCCCGAAGCCAAGTTCAAGGAAAAGACCGCGGACGGTCCGGTCGAGATCACAACGGGTGAACTCTTCGCCGGCAAGAAAGTCGTGCTGTTTGCCGTGCCCGGCGCCTTCACGCCCACCTGCTCGCTCAACCATCTGCCCGGCTATGTCGAGAACCGCGATGCGATCCTGGCTCGCGGCGTCGACGAAATCGCCGTCGTCGCCGTCAACGACTGGCATGTGATGGGTGCCTGGGCGCAGCAGTCCGGCGCAATGGGCAAGATCCATTTCCTCGCCGATTTCGACGCGTCTTTCACCAAGGCGATGGGTCTTGAAGCCGATCTTTCTGCTGGCGGGCTCGGTGTCCGCTCCAAGCGCTATTCGATGCTGGTCGAGGACGGCGTGGTGAAGTCGCTTAATGTCGAGGAAAGCCCCGGCCAGGCCACCGCCTCCGGCGCCGCGGCGATGCTGGAACAGCTCTGAATTTCATTCTGCAAAAAGGGCGCCTCGCACGGCGCCCTTTTTCTTTGATGCCCTGCGATCAGGCCGCCAGGTCGTAGACGATAAGCCCCGACAATCCACCATCCGCAGCCGCGATAAGGCGTTCGGCGACGGCGATGTGAGCCGGCGCGGTAATGTAGGCGTCACGAGCTTCAGGGCTTTCGAAGGTCACGACAAAGCCGTCGAGAAAGCCACCATTCAGCCCTTCCAGTGATACGTTCGGCCCCGCCTTCAGGTCGAGAATGCCGGGGACGACATCTCGCAGGGTCGCAACCGCTTCATAAAGTTCCTGCTTTTCGGCCGCCTGAAGCGCCGATTTGAAGCGGATGAAAACACAGTGAAGAATCATGCGGGATTTCCCCTATCGCGTCGAGAATTTGCCTCACCATAGGCACTCAGCCCCGGCTGGCAAGCATCTACCCATAGGGCATCGTGATGCCGCTGAAATGACGAAAGACAATCATGACGCGATAACGTCATTGATCTGCGTCATATTGCGATCCTTGCGTTTGCCTATGGTCAGCCATGCTTGCTCATCCGCAAAGGGACAATCCGAGAGGAATTGCAAATGGCGCAGAAAATGAAGGCCGCGATTTTTGTCGACAAGGGGCGCATCGTGCTCGACGAGAAGCCGATCCCGGAGATCGGCCCGCTTGATGCTCTGATCAGGATCACCACCACGACGATCTGCGGCACCGACGTGCATATCCTGAAAGGCGAATACCCCGTCGAAAAGGGACTGACCATCGGTCACGAACCGGTCGGCATCATCGAGAAACTCGGGTCCGGCGTGACCGGGCTGAAGGAAGGCCAGCGGGTGATCGCCGGCGCCATCACGCCATCGGGCTGGAGCCATGCATGCCTGTGCGGCTGCGGCGCGCAGGACGGGGCCGGCACCAAGCATGGCTGGAAGGCGATGGGCGGCTGGCGCTTCGGCAACACGATCGACGGCGCGCAGGCCGAATATCTGCGCGTTCCCGATGCCATGGCCAATCTTGCGCCAATCGACGACGGGATCAGCGACGAGCAGGTGCTGATGTGCCCGGACATCATGTCGACCGGCCTTTCAGGGGCTGAAACCGGGCAGATCAGGATCGGCGATTGCGTCGCCGTCTTCGCCCAGGGGCCGATCGGGCTTTGCGCGACCGCCGGCGCGAAACTGATGGGCGCGACGAAGATCATCGCCGTCGACACCGTGCCGGCGCGACTGGACATGGCCAGGCGCATGGGCGCCGATATCGTGGTCGATTACAAACAGGAAAACCCGGTCGATGCGATCATGCGGATCACCGATGGCCGGGGCGTCGATGTGGCGATCGAGGCGCTCGGCACGCAATCCACCTTCGAGTCGGCGCTGAGAGTGCTGAGACCCGGCGGCATACTGTCCAGCCTCGGCGTCTATTCCACCGACCTGACCATTCCGCTTGATGCCTTCTCCGCCGGCCTCGGCGACAAGTCGATCCGCTCGACCTTGTGCCCGGGCGGCAAGGAGCGGATGCGCCGCATGCAGGATGTCATCTCGTCCGGCCGCGTCGATCTTTCCGGCCTCGTCACGCACCGGTTCAAGCTGGACGACATCGAAGCGGCCTATGACCTCTTCGCCAATCAGCGTGATGGCGTGCTGAAGGTGGCGATCACGCCGTGAGGCGCGAGTGATGGCGGCTTGATGATCCGCTGCGGGTGCGGCGGACCATCGGCGCATTACTTCACCAGAAGCGACCTGCCCAGATTGGGCTTCTTGAACGGCGCCATGCCGAGGCGGGCGAGTTCATCGGCCCGCTCATTTTCCGGATGGCCGGCATGGCCCTTGACCCAGTGCCACTTGACTTTGTGGCGCTGGTTGGCGGCATCGAGCTGCTGCCAGAGTTCACCATTCTTGACCGGCTTCTTATCGGCGGTCTTCCAGCCATTCTTCTTCCAGCCGAAGATCCATTTCGAAATGCCGTCCATCACATATTTGCTGTCGGTGTGGAGATCGACCTCGCAGGGACTCTTCAACGCGTTCAGCGCCGAGATCGCCGCCAGCAGCTCCATGCGGTTGTTGGTCGTTTCCGCCTCGCCGCCATTCAGCTCCTTGGTGGTCTCGCCATAACGCAGGATGGCGCCCCAGCCGCCGGGGCCAGGATTGCCGGAGCAGGCGCCATCGGTGAAGATCTCGACATGCTTCATGGTGCGGCCACCTCGATATTGGGTGCGTACTCGGCGGTCGTAGACACCTGCCGGTGGAAGCGCAGCTTGCGCAGATATTCGAGCGGGTCCTTCTTCACCACCAGCGCGCCTTCCGGCGTGGTCAGCCAGTCATAGAGACGGGTCAGGAAGAAGCGCAGCGCCGAGCCGCGCGACAGGACCGGAAGCGCATCGCGTTCCGCATCCGAGAGCGGCCGGACGGAGCAATAGCCTTCGATGAGCGCCGAACCCTTGGTGACGTTATAAGCGCCGTCCTTCTCAAAGCACCATGCATTGAGGCAGATCGAGACGTCGTAAGCGAGCAGGTCGTTGCAAGCGAAATAGAAGTCGATCAGACCGGAAAGGTTGTCACCGAGGAAGAAGACATTGTCCTGGAAAAGATCGGCATGAATGACGCCGGCCGGCAGGTCCTTCGGCCAATGGGCTTCGAGATAGGCGAGCTCTGCCGTGATCTCCTCCTCTAGACCTTTCTCCACCTCGTCGGCGCGCTCGGCCGATTTGTCCCACAGGACTTTCCAGCCTTCGAGCGACAGCGCATTCGGCCGCTTGATCTCGAACCCTTCGCCGGCAAGGTGCATTTCGGCCAGCGCCTTGCCGACTTCACGGCAGTGTTTGGCTTCCGGCTTTCTCAGCCACATGCCTTCGAGGAAGGAGATCAACGCGGCGGGACGGCCGGACAGCTCGCCGAGCAGCTCGCCATCCCGGCGCGGCAGCGGCAGCGGGCAGGACAGGCCGCGTTCCGACAGATGCTGCATCAGGCCGAGAAAGAACGGCAGGTCCGACTTTTCCACCCGCTTCTCGTAAAGCGTCAGGATCAGCGGATCCTTCGTCGTGTGGAGCAGGAAGTTGGAATTCTCGACGCCCTCTGCAATGCCCTTGTAGGAGGTCAGCTCGCCGACATCATATTCGGCAAGAAAGCGCTGGAGGTCGATTTCGGTGATGTCAGTGTAAACGGCCAAGGAAAACTCACTTTGGATCGAATTTCAGCGACAGCGGCATTCCCTCATTCCTGTGCTTGTCACAGGAATCCAGCCACGGCGCGTCTGCGCCGTGAATAACAAGTTCGTCGCGAAAATGCCACAAGGGTTCTCTCGCGCCCAATGACTTGGGCGCACTGGATTCCTGTGACAAGCACAGGAATGAGGGAAGTTGGGACCAACTCCAACCTTCCCGGACTCTTAAGCCGGTAAATCGAATCGTTATCGAACGATTTCGTCAGAGCCTGCAGCAAGCGGGCGATCACCGTTCACCCAGGCCATATCTTCCGTCGTCAGCGGCACGCTGCGAAGCTCGCGGTTGACGAGGAAGTTTTCGGTTTCCTCGGCGGTGATCGCAAGCTCGATCTCGGCGGAGAAACGCTGCTTGAAAGCCTCGATGATCTCGTCGACGATAACTTCCGGGGCCGATGCACCGGCAGACAGGCCGAGCGTGCCGATATTGCCGATCTCGTCCCAGTTCAGCTCGGAGGCGCGCTGCACCAGCATGGAGCGCTTGGCCCCTGCCCTCAGCGCCACTTCAACGAGACGCTTGGAGTTGGATGAGTTCGGTGCGCCGACGACGATGAAGAGATCGCAGCCGGGAGCCGCCTCCTTTACCGCTTCCTGGCGGTTGGTCGTGGCATAGCAGATCGAGATCGGCTGCGGGCGCCGTCAGGTTCGGGAAGCGTTCCTGCAGCTTGGCGATGACGCCCGCCGTGTCGTCGACCGACAGCGTCGTCTGGGTGACGTAGCCGAGATTGTCCGGGTCTTCGGGCATGTAGGCTTCGGCGTCCGCGATCGTATCGACGAGCGAGACAGTCCCCGGAGGAAGTTGTCCCATCGTGCCGATGACTTCCGGATGGCCGGCATGGCCGATCAGCACGACATGACGGCCGAGGCGCTGGTGGCGCATCGCCTGCTTGTGGACCTTGGAAACCAGCGGGCAAGTCGCGTCGAGATAGAAGAGATTGCGGGCCTGGGCATCTTCCGGCACCGATTTCGGCACGCCATGGGCGGAAAAGACAACCGGCTGCTCGCGATGTTCTTCGGGGATCTCGTGCAGTTCCTCGACAAAGACGGCGCCCTTGGCCTCGAGGCCTTCCACGACATAGCGGTTGTGGACGATCTCGTGGCGGACATAGACCGGCGCACCATATTGCTTCAGCGCCAGAACGACGATCTGGATCGCCCGGTCGACACCGGCGCAAAAGCCGCGCGGACCGCAAAGCCTGATCTTGAGAGCCGGTTTGGTGACCTGAATGTTCATTCCGCGTCCGATGTTCGTGGTGCGTTTTTCAAGCCTCATATAGGCGAGCCAACCAAGCCCTGCCAACAGAAAATGTCGTTATCGCGACCCCGGGCCGGCTGCGGCATCCGGCCTGCGGCTGCGCCACCACATGCCGAAGACCACGGCCATGAGGGCCGCGGCGAGCCCGTACCAGGTGACGGCATATTGGAGATGATTGTTCGGCAAGTCGAACTGCGTAACGCCACCCTTCGGCCAACTACCGGGATTTGTCACCGAAGCGTCGGCATCGACGAACATCGGGATGACGCCGGAGAGGCCGCTGCTGGACGCCATCGCATCGAGGTCCTTCCAGTAGAAAATGTTCTTGGCGAGATCATTGTCCGGCACGATCATCGACGGTTTTTGCGTGAGCTTCGAGCGCGCATAGCCGGTGATCGTCTGTTCGCCCGTCACCTCGCCGGCGGCCCGCGTCGCCGGCTCCTTCATCTCGTAGGGCACGAAGCCGCGATTGACGAAGATCACACGGCCATCGGCGAGCTTAAGCGGCGTATAGACATAGAATCCGGTGCGGCCTTCGAACGTGGCGAAGAAATGCCGTTCCTTCGCATGGTCGAACGTGCCGGACATGGAGACGCGACGATATTCGATATCTTCGCCGGCGGCGGGGCTGCGTTCGATATCGGCCAGCGGGACCGGCTCGGCTGAGCGACGCGCGGCGATATCGGCGAGCAGCCCTTCCTTCCAGTAGAGCCGCTCCAACTGCCATGTGCCGAGCGCGAACAGAATGGCGAGTGAAAGAAGGACGACGACGGCGGTGAGGATGATGCGGAGGCGGCCGGTTTTACCTCGCCGCGTGGCTGGCAGTTGAAGCACCTTCAAACGAGCTCGATACGCAGATTGCGGCCAACGGCAGCGGCGGCACGGCGTAGGGTAAGGAGGGTCACGGATGGATTGTTAGGATCGAGCAATCTATCCAGTTGCTGACGGCTGGAATGCATCCGCTGTGCCATTGCAGTTTTGGTAAGTCCCTCTTGCTCCATCGCGGCACGCAGCTGATCTGCAATGACCTGCTTCAGCGCGATAGCCTCCGTTTCCTCCAGCAGACCGTCCGCTTCCAGGAAGTCGTCGAATGTCTCCGAACGGTCGATATAGCCTTTTGCTTCTTTGCTCATACCACGTCTCTCTTTCTCGCCAAGGCGAGGTCAATGTCCTGCGTAGGCGTCTTCTGCGTCTTCTTCTCAAACCCGTGGAGCAAGATCATCTCTCCTCATGGATGAAGAAGATAACCCTTGCGATGCGTCCACCGGTCAAGCTGCTGCGTACTTCCCAGAGTCCGTGGCCCAATGATCGACAATAGGGCATGCCGAGAGGCCATCCGAATTCAACACGCTGGATATCGACACCTATTTGCCTTCGGTCTTCACGCGAGAGATCCAGCAGCCATTCACGCACTGGCCTACGTCCGCTCCCGGGCGCATAAAATCTTCCGACGATCTTCTTGGGTGCCTCGATCATCTGCTGTTTTGTACCAAAATTGATACGTTAGCGCAAGCATTAAGGGCGGCCCATGCCGCCCTTAATGCGCACCTTGGTCCACGATCACATATGCGCCAGCGGCGCGCCCCATCCGCCCCAGATGTAGATGGAGAAGAACAGGAACAGCCAGACGACGTCGACGAAGTGCCAGTACCAGGCGGCGGCTTCGAAGCCGAAATGCTTTTCCGGGGTGAAGCCGCCGTTCATGGCGCGGAGCAGGCAGACGATCAGGAAGATCGTGCCGACCAGCACGTGGAAGCCGTGGAAGCCGGTGGCCATGAAGAAGGTCGCGCCGTAGATCGAGTTCGCGAACTCGAACGGGGCATGCATGTATTCATAGGCCTGGACGAAAGAGAAGAGGATGCCGAGCGCCACCGTTAGCGCCAGGCCGGTAACAAGGCCCTTGCGGTCGTTGTGGAGCAGCGCATGGTGCGCCCAGGTCACGCAGGTGCCGGACAGAAGCAGGATGATCGTGTTGTAGAGCGGCAGGTGCCAGGGATCGAGGACCTCGATGCCCTTCGGTGGCCACTGTCCGCCCATCGCCTCGACGCGGGAGGCCTGGATCGCCTCGCCCGGATAGAGGCTGGCATCGAAGAAGGCCCAGAACCAGGCGACGAAGAACATCACTTCCGAGGCGATGAACATGATCATGCCGTAGCGCAGATGCAGCGATACGACCCGGGTGTGGTGGCCCTCCCGGCCCTCCTTGATCGTGTCCGCCCACCAGCCGATCATGACATAGACGATGATCGCCAAGCCAATGAAGAAGATCCACGGCGTCGCCCAGTTGAGGCCGAACATGTGGAATTCGCTGCCCTTGAGATAGCGCATGTAACCGACGCCGCCAAAGGTGATGACGAAGGCGCCGATCGAGGCCAGAAGCGGCCAGGGGCTCGGATCGATGATGTGGTAGTCGTGATGTTTCTGATGCGCATCGGCCATATCAGGTACCCCGGTGAATGCCTCTCCAACCGCCCAAGGTCATCCCCGGGCGGCTCCTCTCAAAGCTTGCTTTCAACCTGTTCTTCATCCTTCCTGACAGCGGCGACGGGTTTGGTCGGCTCGCTCGGATAGAAGGAATAGGAAAGGGTGATCGTCTTTATGTTCTTCGTCTCTTCCGCCTTCACGATCTCCGGATCAACGAAGAAGATGACGGGCATGGACACGCTTTCGCCCGGCTGCAGCGTCTGCTCGGTGAAGCAGAAGCACTGTACCTTGTTGAAATAGGCGCCCGCTTCCATCGGCGTGACGTTGAAGACCGCAGTACCCGTCGTCGCGACCGGCGAACGATTGGTGGCGGTGAACTCCACCTGCACCGTCTCGCCGATCTTCGGCTTGACGGTCCTGGCCGGCTTGAACTCCCAGTTCAGGCCGCTCGATACATTGGCGTCGAAGGTGACCTGCATGGTGCGGTTAAGAACGGTGGTCGAATATTGTTCGACGCGCTGGGTCGTACCGTTATAGCCGGTGACCTGACAGAAGAGGCGATAGAGCGGCACGGACGCATAGGCTGCGCCAACCATGCAGGTGACGAAGACCGCGCAGCCGGCAAAGATCGAGGCGTTGCTGACGCGTTTCGTCTGCGCCACGTCCGACTTTCCGCCTTGAACCTCGCCTCCCATGTCGCTCCTCCCTAGCTCCATTCGGCCTTATTTCTCGCCTAGTTCCAGAACCCGCCGACCTTGACCAGCGTGATCACGTAGAAAAGGACACAGAGCCCGGCGAGAACCAGACCGAGCGCCACATTGCGGTTTCGCCGCGATTTCCTCTGCGCCTCGCTGAGCTTGATGGTTTCGATCAAAGCACGCCTCCGATGAAGGCGACAATATCGGCCGCGACATGATCGACCAGCAGGGCGGAGAAGACCGCGAAGAGATAGAAGATCGAATAGAAGAACAGCTTCTTGGCCGGCACCATCTTCTCGTCATCCTCAGGCATGCGCAGCACTAGGATGGAATAGTAGAGGAAGATAACGCTCAGAATACCGGTAAAGATGCCGTAGCCGATGCTGGCAAGACCGGTAAAGGTTGGAGCTGCGACAACGGCCGCCATCAGGACCGAATAGACGACCATCTGGAGTTTGGTGGAACGCTGGCCGACGACATTCGGCATCATTGGAATGCCGACCGAGCCGTAATCACGCATCTTGAACAGAGCTAAAGCCCAGAAATGCGGCGGGGTCCACATGAAGGTGATCATGAATAGGATGACGCTGTCGAGCGACACGCCTCCCGTCACGCAGGCCCATCCGAGCATGGGCGGGAAAGCGCCGGCGGCGCCGCCGATGACGATGTTCTGCGGCGTCGAGCGCTTAAGCCACATCGTGTAGACGACGGCGTAGAAGAAAATCGTGAAGGCGAGCAGGCCGGCGGCGAACCAGTTGACGGCGAGGCCGAGGATGGCGACCGAGAAGGCGGACAACGTCAGGCCGAAGGCAAGCGCTTCCTTGGGCAGGATGCGGCCGGCCGGGATAGGCCGCTTGGCCGTACGGGTCATGACCGCGTCGATATCGGCATCGTACCACATGTTGAGCGCGCCGGACGCACCAGCGCCGACGGCGATACAGAGGATCGAGATGACGGCCAGAACCGGGTTCAGATGGCCCGGTGCCAGAACGAGGCCCGCAAGGGCAGTGAAGACAACCAGCGACATGACCCGCGGCTTCAGAAGCGCGAAGAAATCACGCGCATTCGCCTCGGAAAGGAGCTTTCCTTCCTCGTTGCCAATGGCGTGGGTGGGGTCGATGACGGTCATTTCACTTCAAATCCTGAGAAGATGCCGGGCGCCTCCCAGACACCCGGTTTAAAGTTCTACTTGATGCGGGGAAGCTGTTCCCACTGGTGATAGGGCGGCGGCGAAGACAGCTGCCATTCCAGCGTCGTCGCACCATCGCCCCAGGGGTTATCACCGGCAACCCGCTTCTTGGCGAAGGCCTCCCATACGCCAAAGAGGAAGATCAGTACACCCACGAATGAAATGTAGGAGCCGATCGACGAGACGTAGTTCCAGCCGGCAAAGGCATCGGGATAGTCGATGTAGCGGCGCGGCATGCCTGCAAGGCCGAGGAAGTGCTGCGGGAAGAACACCAGGTTGACGCCGATGAACATGACCCAGAAATGCAGCTTGCCGATCGCCTCGTTGTACATGTAGCCGAACATTTTCGGGAACCAGTAGTACCAGGCAGCGAAGATGGCGAAGACGGCGCCGAGCGACAAGACGTAGTGGAAATGGGCCACGACGTAATAGGTGTCGTGCAGCGAGCGGTCGAGACCGGCATTGGCGAGCTGCACGCCGGTGACACCACCGACGGTGAACAGGAAGATGAAGCCGATCGCCCAGACCATCGGCGTCGCGAAGGTGATCGAGCCACCCCACATCGTCGCGATCCAGGAGAAGATCTTGATGCCGGTCGGCACCGCGATGACCATGGTGGCGAAGACGAAGTAACGCTGCGCATCAAGCGACAGGCCGACCGTATACATATGGTGGGCCCAGACGATGAAGCCGACCGCGCCGATCGCCACCATCGCATAGGCCATGCCGAGATAACCGAAGACCGGCTTGCGCGAGAAGGTCGAGACGATGTGGCTGATGATGCCGAAGCCGGGCAGGATCAGAATGTAGACTTCCGGGTGACCGAAGAACCAGAACAGGTGCTGGTAGAGGATCGGGTCACCGCCGCCTTCCGGCGAGAAGAAAGTGGTGCCGAAATTGCGGTCGGTCAGCGCCATGGTGATGGCACCTGCGAGAACCGGCAGCGACAGAAGCAGCAGGAAGGCGGTGACCAGCACGGCCCAGGCGAAGAGCGGCATCTTGTGCAGCGTCATGCCCGGAGCGCGCATGTTCAGGATGGTGGTGATGAAGTTGATCGCACCTAATATCGACGACGCGCCGGCGACGTGCAGCGAGAAGATCGCGAGATCCACTGCAGGCCCTGGATGGCCGGAGGTAGAAAGCGGCGGATACATGGTCCAGCCGCCGCCCGCGCCATAGGCGCCTGCCGGTCCTTCGACGAACATCGACATGACGAGCAGCAGGAAGGCCGGCACGATCAGCCAGAAGGAAATGTTGTTCAGACGCGGGAAGGCCATGTCCGGCGCGCCGATCATGATCGGCACCATCCAGTTGGCAAAACCGCCGATCATTGCCGGCATGACCATGGAGAAGATCATGATCAGGGCGTGCGCGGTGGTGAACACGTTGAACATGTGCTTGCCGCCGTCGATCGCGGCATCGCCCTCGAAGCCGTAGACGATGGAGGCAAGACCGTGGAAGATCTGGATGCCGGGTTCCTGCAGTTCCATGCGCATGGCGACCGACAGAAGGCCGCCGATGATGCCTGCCATGATCGCGAAGATCAGGTAGAGCGTGCCGATATCCTTGTGGTTGGTCGAGAAGAGCCAGCGGGCGGCGAAGCCCGGCGTGTGATGATGATGCTCGCCATGGGCGTGGGCATCGTCATGGGTGGCGCGGTGAGAATGATCTTCGTGGTGGGTCGTGTCAGCCATTGTCCTCGCCTCCCTTACTTCACATCGTTTGCAGCGACATCGACGTCGCTTGCAGATTTTGTACCAGCATCGGCGAGAAGCGCCTTGTACGCTCCTGGCAGATCGTTAGCGGCGGCGGCGAGCCAGGCGGTGTATTTCTCATCGGAAACGACGCGGATGGCGATCGGCATGTAGGCGTGGTCCTTGCCGCAGAGCTCGGAACACTGTCCGTAATAAAGACCTTCGCGCTCGGCGCGGAACCAGGTCTCGTTGAGACGGCCCGGCACGGCATCGATCTTGACGCCGAAGGCCGGCATGGCGAAGGCGTGAATGACGTCGGTCGGAGCTGCCGTGACGAGCAGGCGCACGGTCTTGTTGACCGGCACGACCATTTCGTTGTCGACGGCAAGAAGGCGCGGATAGACGGCCATGTCGGTCTTGCCGGCTGCGTCGCGATCGCCTTCCTTCAGCATGTAGCTGTCAAAGGCGACCGGAGACGCATTCTCCCCTTGGCCAGAGCCCTCGTATTCGTAGTTCCACTGCCACTGGGTGGCGGTGGCCTTCACCGTCATGTCTGATTCGGGAATTTCCAGCTGAGCGTTCAAGAGGTTGAAGGACGGGATCGCCAGCAGGAACAGGATCAGTACCGGAGCGATCGTCCAGATAACCTCGATCAGACTATTATGACTGGTGCGGGACGGGACAGGGTTCTTGTCGGCGCGGAACTTGACCGCGACCACGACGAGAAGGGCAAGGACGAAGAGCGTGACGGGCACGATAAACCAGAGCGAATAATGCTCGAACCAGCGAATCTGGTGCATGATTCCGGTTGCCGGTTCCTGCAGGTCCAGCTGCCACGGATGCGGTTGATCCGCATATGCCACCGAAGTACCCGCCAGCCCCGCAAGCGAGGTGGCGAGCAGACAGATGGAGCCCATCATCACTGCACTAGCCCTGTTCATCACAAACTTTCTCCCCATGCGCGTGATCCAGATCAAATCGTACGCAAGCCTCCAAGCTATAAGGTTGGTTCAACCATAGTTTGCCTATGTCCGCAATGTCTCGCGGCAAATGCGCCTGCGGCATTTGTACGCGCAAATCCGGACATCGATCTGCGGATCCAACTCCTCCAGAATCAGGCGCCTCTCCCTCCAGAGCGACACCCGCGAAGCAAGGATAAGCCCTTCGCGCCTCAAAATTCCACCAGAATTTGAATTGTGACCGGCCCTGTGGGTTGAACAGGGTCCCATTTTCGCCGTACTCCGCTGTGAAGTCGGCGGCGAGACTTTAAAGTCGCGCCCGTCGCGACAACAATAGCTGCATTGATCTGCACCAGAGGTATCCATGGGTCGTCGTTCCTTGATCATCGCAAGCCTTTTCGCCTTGGTCTCGGCGACTGCTTCTCCCGTGTTAGCCCAGCAACAAGGTGCACGCCCGACACCCCAGACGGCGCCGCAGCCACAGCTGCAGGCTCCGGCAGAAGGTGCAGCTCCGAAGGGTCCGCAGGTTCAGGCACCCTCCGCCGCAACGCCGGGCGCGCCGCAGCCGGGCAATGTCAAGGAAAGCCATGGCGCCTGGTCGGTCATCTGTGACCGTCCGGCAGGGGCTACCGCCGAACAATGTGCGCTGATGCAGAACGTCATCGCCGAGGACAGGCCGGAAGTCGGTCTTTCGGTCGTCGTGCTCAAGACCGCAGACCGCAAAGCAAAGATCCTGCGCATCCTGGCGCCGCTCGGCGTCCTGTTGAAGGACGGCATGGAGCTCTATGTCGACAACAACAATATCGGCCGCGCCTATTTCACCCGCTGCTTCTCCGAGGGTTGCTATGTCGAGGTGGAAATCGACGACGAACTGATGCGCATCCTGCGCGCCGGCAAGAACGCCGTCTTTGCGCTGCGCGAATCCACCGACCAGGACCGCGTCGGCATTCCGGTGGAACTCAACGGCTTCGGCCCCGGCTACGACGCGCTTCCTTAAAGCGTGACCGGCCAAGGGGCGCGACAGCGCTTGCGCCTGTCCACCGACGGACCTACATCGGTTTTCTAAGTTATTTCGGCTTGGGTGCGAATGCGTTCGCGCCCATTTCGCCAAGGAGCATTCCATGAACACCGATCTCGTGAGCCTGTTCGATACCGACGAGGCGAAGCTTCGCTCGATCGTCGCCGAAGCCCTTTCTGGCGCCGATGACGGCGAACTCTTCATCGAACATGCCCAGGCGGAATCGCTCAGTTTCGACAATGGCCGCCTTAAGGGCGGTTCGTTCAACACCGACCAGGGGTTTGGCCTGCGCTCGGTAGCGGGTGAAGCGGTCGGCTATGCCCATGCGGGTGAATTGAGCGCCGCGGCCCTGTCGCGCGCATCGGAAGCGGTTCGCGCCGTCACGGCCGGCTATTCCGGCTCCTATGCGGCCGCCCCCCAGCGTACCAACAAGAAATACTATGGCGACGAGAACCCGATCGGTTCGCCGAGCTTCGAGGCAAAAGCCAAGCTCCTTGCAGAGATCGACGCCTATCTGCGCGACAAGGACCCGAAGGTGCGGCAGGTGACGGCATCGATTGCCGCCAGCTGGCAGGTGGTCGACATCCTGCGCGCCGATGGCCACCGGGTGCAGGACATCCGCCCGATGACACGGATCAACATTTCCGTCGTTGCCGGCGAAGGCGACCGGCAGGAATCGGGCACGTTCGGCACCGGCGGCCGCATCGGCTTCGGCGATTTCGTCGCCGAGGGCAATTGGCAGGTCGGTGCCGACGAGGCGCTGCGCCAGGCGCTGGTCAATCTCGACGCGATCGAGGCCCCTGCCGGCACGATGGACGTCGTGCTCGGCTCCGGCTGGCCGGGCGTGATGCTGCACGAGGCTGTCGGCCACGGGCTGGAAGGTGATTTCAACCGCAAGAAGACATCGGCCTTTGCCGGCCTGCTCGGCGAAATGGTCGCCGCCCCCGGGGTCACCGTCGTCGACGACGGCACGATCGACAACCGCCGCGGCTCGATCACCATCGACGACGAAGGCACGCCATCCGCCTATAACGTTCTGATCGAGAACGGCCGTCTGGTCGGCTATATGCAAGACCGGCAGAACGCCCGGCTGATGGGCATGAAGCCGACCGGCAACGGCCGTCGACAAGGCTACAGTTCCGTGCCGATGCCGCGCATGACCAATACCTACATGCTCGGCGGCGACAAGACACCGGAAGAGATCATCGCGTCGGTCAAGAAGGGCGTCTATGCCGTCTCCTTCGGTGGCGGGCAGGTGGATATCACTTCTGGCAAGTTCGTGTTCGGCTGCACCGAGGCCTATCTGATCGAAAACGGCAAGATCGGTCCCGCCATCAAGGGCGCCATGCTGATCGGCAACGGCCCGGATGCGATGAAGCGCGTCTCGATGGTCGGCAACGACATGAAGCTCGACACCGGCATCGGCAATTGCGGCAAGGCTGGCCAGTGGGTGCCGGTCGGCGTCGGCCAACCGCATCTCAGGATGGATCAAGTTACCGTCGGCGGCACAAAGGCGTGACGGCAGGGATGAGCGAGATCCTTATCCGCCCCTTCGAGCCCGGCGACGAGCAAGGCGTTGCCGACGTCATCCTGCCGATCCAGCGGGAGGAATTCGGCATTGCCATCACCGCGGCCGACCAGCCGGATCTCGCCGACATTCCCGGCTTCTACCAGACGGGCAAAGGCCAGTTCTGGGTCGCGGTGAAGGATGGCCGGATCGTCGGCACGATCTCGCTCAAGGATATCGGCAATAACGAGGCAGCACTGCGCAAGATGTTCGTTGCCGCCGATGTGCGCGGAAAGGAATTCGGCGTGGCGGCGCGGTTGCTGGAGGCGCTGATCGCTCACGCCTCGGCGAGTGGGCTGAAAGCGATCTTGCTCGGTACGACCGATAAGTTTCTCGCCGCCCACCGATTCTACGAGAAGAACGGGTTTGCCGAAGTGACGCCGGCGGAATTGCCGGCAAGCTTCCCGCGCATGTCGGTCGACAGCAAGTTCTATCGTCTGGTATTGGCGGCTTGAGCCATGGAAAACGCCCTCGTTCCGGAACTCTCCGCGACCGACTGGCGAAAGAGCCGCGATTTCTACTGTGACCTGATCGGCTTTTCGGTCGTCTATGATCGCCCCGAGGAAGGCTTCGTTTATCTGGCCCTCGGCCAGGCTCAGATCATGCTGGACCAGATCGGCATCGGTCGCGATTTCCATCAGATCGATGCCGCACCCGCCTATCCCTTCGGGCGGGGCCTGAACCTGCAGATACTGGTTCCGGCTCTCGCTCCCATTCTTGAGCGCTTGGACGAAGCAAAGATCCCACTCCATCTACCTTTGGAAGAGAAGTGGTACCGCCGAGGCGACATCGAGGTCGGCAACAGGCAGTTCATCGTGGCCGATCCCGACGGATATCTGCTGAGGCTGTTCGAGGATTTGGGCGAGCGGTCAATCGCAAGCGGCACCGCTTGACATCCCCCGCAAAACCTCGGCACTTGCGGCGCATCTTCCCTCATCCGCCGTCCTGCAGTCATGACCTCCCCGATCCTGTTTCCGCGTTTCTCGCCACCTGGCTTCCGGGGCATTCCGTGGGCGAACTGGCCTTCGTGGCATTCGCGGCGATGATTGCCGGGTTGGCGCGCGGGTTTTCCGGGTTCGGTGGGGCGCTGATCTTCGTGCCGCTGGCGGGATCGGCGACGAGCCCGCAATTGGCTTCGGCGCTGCTGCTCGTCATCGACGGGATCATGACGCTCGGCATGGTGCCGGAAGGATGGCGCAAGGCGAACCGGCGCGACGTCTTCACCATGCTGGCCGGTGCCACGGTCGGCGTGCCGGCAGGCGCTGCGGCGCTTTCGCTGCTGCCCTCGGTCACACTACGCTGGATCATCTCCGTCGTTGTGCTTTGCCTGCTCATCTTCCTCATGTCCGGCTGGCGTTATCACGGCCGTCCGAAGACCTGGCTGACGGTGGGGGTCGGCGCTATCGCCGGTCTGTTCGGTGGTGCGGCGCAGATGTCCGGGCCGCCGATCGTCGCCTACTGGCTTGGAGGGGCGATCGAGCGCAAGGTCGTGCGCGCCAATCTGATCCTCTATTTCGCGCTGGCAACGGTGCTGTCCGCGACGTCCTACGTCATCGGCGGATTGTTGCCGCTCGAAGTCTTCCTCGTCGCGCTGATCGCCGGACCGGGCTACGGCATCGGTCTGTCGATCGGCTCGCGCATGTTCGGCATTGCCAGCGAAGAGACGTTTCGGCGCATCTGTTTCACGCTGATTGCCGCCGCCGCGATCATCGGCCTGCCGCTGCTTGATGGCATCAGGCCGTAAGAGCCGGGTTCAGCAAGACTTAACGGGTCCCGGTCTAGCCTTTCCGGACGGGGAAACGGTTATCTGACGATGATGAAAGACAAAGCGAAGGCAATCTGGCGCCGCAATCTGAAGCGCTGGCTGATCGGCGTGGGGCTTGAGGGCTCGGCGCTTGCAACCCAGGCCGGGCTTGCAAAAGATGCCCGCG
Source organism: Terrirhizobium terrae (assembly GCF_030323265.1). Lineage (GTDB taxonomy): Bacteria > Pseudomonadota > Alphaproteobacteria > Rhizobiales > Rhizobiaceae > Neorhizobium. The sequence goes on along the minus strand of NZ_CP104992.1, from coordinate 2,550,751 downwards.
GCCTGGGCGCGATCTTCACGCTGCACCATGTGCGCCCGGAAATCGAGCCGATCATCGGCCCGAACCGGCATCTCGAGATCACGCCGGAATTTCTCGACGCCACCATCATCGAATTGAAGGCGCTGGGATATGAGTTCATTCCGCTTGCCGACGTGCCGGCGAGACTGGCCGCGCCGTCCGGGAGACCTTTACTGCCTTCACGCTTGACGACGGCTATCGGAACAATGCCGATCATGCCCTGCCCGTCTTCGCAAGGCATAATGTGCCGTTCACCGTCTTCGTCGCACCGGGTTTGGCCGAGCATGCCCAGCCGCTCTGGTGGGAAATCATGGGCAGGCTGCTGCGGCAGCAAAAAGAGGTCAGCTTCGATTTCGGCCAGGGTGAGGAAAAGCTGAACCTGAAGACCACCGTGCAGAAGCTCGACACATTCTTCCGCTTCGCCAGCTATGTCTGGAGCCGCGACGAGCGGGAGACGGTCGGCACGCTCTGCCTTCTGGCGGAACGTTACGGCATCGATCCGCTCGGCATGACCCGCGAGTTGGTGATGGGACCCGAAGAGCTTCGGCAGTTCGCAGCCCATCCGCTCGTTTCGCTCGGCGCCCATACCGTAACGCACCGCAAGCTCGCCCGTCTGAGCGCCGACGAGGCTGCCGGCGAAATGGGCCGCTCCGCCGAATGGCTGGAACGGCTTACCGGCAGGCGGCCGACAATGGTCGCCTATCCCTATGGCAGCAAGGAAGCTGTCGGGCCGCGGGAATTTGCCGCGGCCCGCGATCTCGGCTTTGCGATCGGGGTCACGACGCAGCCCGGCACGCTGAGAACGAGCGACCTCTCGCGGCCAACCGCCCTGCCCCGCATCTCGCTTAACGGCTATTACCAGAAGCGGCGCTATGTCTCGGCGCTCGCCTCCGGCATTCCCTTCTCGCTGAAACGCTGAGAAGGTTACGGATACATCCGCACCTTTTCCCAGGCGCCTGCCGCGTCCTTGCGGCGGAACTCGATGCGGTCATGCAGGCGGAACTGGCGATCGTGCCAGAACTCGATCGACACCGGCTTGATTCGGAAACCCGACCAATGGGCCGGCCGGGGATTTCGCCGATCGCGTAACGGGCCGTGTATTCCGCCACCGATTTTTCCAGCGCAAAGCGGCTTTCCAGCGGGCGCGACTGTTTCGACGCCCAGGCACCGATGCGGCTGCCGCGCGGGCGTGAAGCGTAATAAGCGTCGGCTTCCGCATCACTGACCACCTCAACCTCGCCGCGCAGACGAACCTGACGGCGTAGCGACTTCCAGTGGAAAACCATGGCGGCTTTCATCTGGCCGAGGATTTCCTGGCCTTTCTGGCTTTCGAAATTCGTGTAGAACACGAAGCCGTGTTCGTCGAAGCCCTTGAGCAGAACCATCCGGACGTTCGGCAGGCCATGCTCGTCGACCGTCGCCAGCGCAACAGCGTTGGGATCGTTGGGTTCGGAGGCCTCGGCATCCTTCAACCACTGGCCGAACAGTTCGAACGGCTGCGATTCTTCCGTGAAGTCACGTGTTGTTAACTCACTCGAAGACATATTGACTTAAATACTCCCAATCTGATCGAACATGCCCGAGACCGTTCGCCGGACAGGACACAAGGTGACAGTGATAGCAAAGTGGATTGACCTGACAAAGAGGTGGCGTGCGGAAACAAGAACCGCGCTCTGCATCACCTGCCTGGCAATGCCGCTTGCTGGCTGCACGAGCATGGACATTTTCGGTGGTTCCGAAAAGGTCGATCGCTCGATCGCGACTGGCACCGTACCAGCGCACAATCAGTCGGAGACCAGCCTTTCCGACGAGACCACCGTTCGCAACGCCGTAAGCTCTGCAGATCTTGCCAAGATGGGTGCAAGCTCGCTTCCTGGGCCAATACTGCGACCGGCAGCGCCGGCGTCGTCGAGGCTATCCGCGAGGACCACGACCAGGGCCGCACCTGCCGCGCTTTCCGCACCACCCGCCACTCCTATGAAGGCATCGCCGTCTTTGCTGGCCAGACCTGCATGACCGGCAGCGGCGACTGGATGCTGACCGCCTTCGACAAGCAGGGCTGAGCCTCCCATAGACGTTTCAATCGGGCACTCGATGCCCGCTTTCGGCTGCCCGCCACACTGCCGCCACCAGCGTTAACCTGCGATCACGGCCGTTTAATCCATTCTTTGCCATGTCGCAGGGCTCTCCCGGCTGTGTAACCACTGATTCAGGACTGCGCCCATACGTTGCTTTCCATGTAAAAACGGAGAGTTGCGCAGCCGCATGACGGGCCTGCCGCGCTCCGAAAAGTTGTTTTGGAGGAAGGGCGGGTCAGGGATTTCCCGAGCCCCCAGTGTCAGCGTAACCGGTGGTCTCACAATGCGTGATCCCTATTCCATTCTCGGCGTCAAGCGCAGCGCGGGCGCGGACGAAATCAAGGCGGCGTGGCGCTCGAAGGCAAAGAGCATCCATCCCGACCACAATCGCGACGACCCCGGCGCAACCGACCGCTTCACCGAGGTCGGCCAGGCCTATGATTTGTTGAAGGATCCCGAGCGCCGTCAGCGCTATGACAAGGCCGCCGAGATGCACCAGACGATCGCGCAGCAGCGTGAGGCTGCCGAACGGGCCAAGGCCGCACGCGCCAATGCCGAAAAGGTTATGGAGGAGCTGGCCAAGGCTCAGGCAGCACGGGCCCAGGCCAATGCCCAGGCAGGCGCGCAAGCCGGCAAGGCCAGGCAGCAGCAGGCAAGCGAGAAGGGCGGCGAAAAGGCGGGGGAGAGCCCCGAGGAAACCATCGAGCGGATTTTCGGCGGAAGTCCCGAAGCCCGCGAACGGGCCAAGGAACATGCGGAGTCGACGGCAGAGCAGAAGCGCGCTGACGAGCCTCTGGGCAAAGACGACGAGCATGCCGACCAGCGGCAGCCACTCCCGTTGATGGCGGTCGAACTGATCAGCAGCCTCGTCAACCGCTTCCGCGGCACGGCGCCGCTACCGGAAAAGGCGCCGGATCTTTCCGTCGATGCCAAGGTAACGATCGCGGACCTTCTGGCGCAGAAGCCGGTCGGCCTCAACCTTGCCGACGAACGCGAAGTGCGCGTGCCGATCGAACCCGGCGCGACCGACGGACAGGTCGTGCGACTGAAAGGCCAGGGGCTTAAGGTGCCGGGCATGAAGCAGGGCGACCTGCTGGTCTCACTTAGGCTCGCGCGCGGCGAGAAATTCCAGGTGCAGGGCTACGACCTGCACACGATGCTGCCGATCTCGCTGCAGGATGCGGTGCTCGGCGGAGAGGCACGTGTCGAGACACCGGAAGGCTCCCGCACCATCACGATCCCGAGCTGGTCGGGTTCGGATCAGACGATCAAGCTCGACGGGCTCGGTCTGTTCGACGACGCCGGCGGCCGAGGCAAACTTGTTGTCGAATTGCGCGTCGTCCTGTGGGAAAAGCCGGACGCCAAGGTGACCGACCTGATGCGGCACATGCGCGACGGGCTGTTTCTCTGATCGGTCAAAGAGCTTCCAGCAATCGAAAACTTCCGGATTTTCACGCCAGAGGCTTTCGGATGTAGCCGTTATCCACAGAGATGAAGCCTGTTTGACCGATTCCACTGCCGCGCACCCATTGTTACATTTCCTAACAGGAGATGATCTGCAGCCAGCTTGAACGCCGGTTCGGCCTATGCCATAGGCAGCATTCAAGTTTTGGCGGTTTCCCGCCCGTTCATTCAGGGGACAAGTATGGTTCAGGCATCCGGCCTCATGGCAGGCAAGCGCGGGCTCATCATGGGCGTCGCGAACAATCGCTCCATCGCATGGGGCATTGCCAAGGCCATCGTCGAACACGGCGGAGAAGTGGCATTCACCTATCAGGGCGATGCGCTGAAGAAGCGCGTCGAGCCGCTCGCAGCCGAACTCGGCGCGTTCATGGCCGGCCACTGTGACGTCGGCGATGAAGCCACGATCGACGAAGTCTTCGGCAATATCGAGAAGCACTGGGGCAAGATCGACTTCATCGTCCACGCCATCGGCTTTTCCGACAAGGACGAGCTGACCGGCCGTTATGTCGACACCTCTGCCGACAATTTTGCCAAGACGATGCAGATTTCGGTTTACTCCTTCACTTCGGTTGCCCGTCGCGCCGAGAAGCTGATGACCGATGGCGGCTCCATGCTGACGCTGACCTATTACGGTGCAGAGAAGGTCATGCCGAACTACAACGTCATGGGCGTTGCCAAGGCCGCACTCGAAGCCAGCGTCAAGTATCTGGCCGTCGACCTCGGCCCGAAGAACATCCGCGTCAACGCCATCTCGGCCGGCCCGATCAAGACGCTTGCAGCCTCGGGCATCGGCGACTTCCGCTACATCCTCAAGTGGAACGAGTATAACGCACCGCTGCGCCGTACCGTCACGATCGAGGAAGTGGGCGATGTCGGCCTCTATCTCCTGTCGGACCTGTCGCGTTCGGTCACCGGCGAAACCCATCATGCGGACAGCGGCTACCACGTCGTCGGCATGAAGGCCGTCGACGCGCCGGACATCTCGGTCATCAAGGACTGATCCTGGAAAGGTTGCCGTGCTCATCTATGTGATCCGCCACGGCCAGACGGACTGGAATGCCGAAGGCCGGCTTCAGGGCCAGAAGGACATCCCTATCAATGCGCTCGGCCGGGCGCAGGCGACGCAGAACGGCGAAGCCCTTGCCGAGATCATCGGGACTGCCGACGGATATGATTTCGTCGCCAGCCCGCTCGGTCGCACCCGCGAAACGATGGAGCGGATCCGGACCGCGATGGGGCTCGAGCCTGAGGCCTATCGGCTCGACGATCGGCTGAAGGAACTCTCCTTCGGCGACTGGGAAGGTTTTACCACCGCAGAGATCAAGGCTGTCGACCGCGAGCGCATTCGCGAAAGGTCCCGGCAAAAATGGGGTTTCATCCCGCCGGGCGAGGACGCGGAAAGCTACGAGATCCTCTCCTGGCGCGTCGGGGCATGGCTCTCATCGGTCAACCAGCCCACCGTCTGCGTCAGCCATGGCGGCGTCGTGCGCTCGCTCTTCCGCATTGTCGGCAAGGTGGATGAGGACGAGGCGGCGAACATGCCGATCTACCAGGATCGGCTCGTCAGGATAGACACAGAGACGAACGAAATCGGCTGGATCTAGGATTTTGCCTTATCGCCTTGCGGCGTCGCGAAATCGTAGAGCGCTTCTAGGAAGCGTTTTCAGGCCTGAACGATCTCGAGGTCGTCCACCATCCGGTTGTCATCGACCATGGTGTAGAAGATCAGCACCTTCACGCCGGCTTCCAACCCCTCGAAATTGAATTCCTCGGGAACCTTGTAGGTTTTGCCGTCATCCAGTGTCAGGCTCAGTGCCTTGACGTCGACGGCCTTGATCGTCGCCTCGATATCCGCACTCTGCGCCCAGGAATTGAGCGGAGAAAAGATGCTGGCAGTGGCCAGCAGGGTGGCAATGAGGATACGCATTGTTAGAGGCCTTTGACGAGGTCCGGTGATGTTTCGTTTCGATGCAAAATTAGCCTGCCGATTGTGGCGGAATTTGCTCGCGATCATGGCAATTTACGTGAAATTTTATACGCTTATATTGACAAACTTTACCTTTTATCTCTGCAGAATCGGTCCCATCAGGGCCATTTATGTTGTTTCTAAGAAAAAATACAAAACCTGAATGAACATGTTGCGATTATGTATTTCCGACACCACCTTGCCAGCACAGAAAAACAGTATAACCCATGTCACAACGGTTAACACGACCATCAACCGCAGAATATCCTGCGGCCCTTTTGGAAATGCACTTTACAAGGGGTAAATTCGCGCATCCGGACCGCACATCAGCACAACTTCATCGCAAGAAGGCGCTGGAAATATGACCGGTGGTTGCCCGTGTTACAGTATGTGTGTCTCACGGATCAAATCGTCTTTTATCGAGAACCGTGCACAGGCTGCCGAGTTGAAGGTTTTGCCCACCGCGCCGATATCGGCGAGCGGCCCGGATGACAGACCGTCAACGGCGCGTGGCACAAAAGGCTTTCCCCTCGGCGAGATTTTCTAATAAGACAAAGCCGCTTTACGGCGGGAACGGATCCCGCCCTTTGGCGGGGTAACATGTCGCATAATACATTCGGTCATCTTTTCCGCGTCACGACCTGGGGTGAAAGCCACGGTCCCGCATTGGGCTGCGTCGTCGACGGCTGCCCTCCGGGGCTTCGCTTCACGCTTGCCGAAATCCAGGCATGGATGGACAAGCGCAAGCCCGGCCAGTCGCGTTTCGTCACACAGCGCCGCGAAGACGATATCGTCAAGGTTCTCTCCGGCGTGATGTTCGATGAGGACGGCGAGACGATGATCTCGACCGGCACGCCGATTTCCATGCTGATCGAGAATACCGACCAGCGGTCCAAAGATTACGGCGAGATCGCCCGCCGCTACCGCCCCGGCCATGCCGATTACGCCTACGACGTCAAATACGGCATTCGCGACTATCGTGGTGGGGGACGTTCTTCCGCACGCGAGACGGCGGCGCGCGTTGCCGCCGGGGCGCTGGCCCGCAAGGTCGTGCCGGGTGTTATAGTGCGCGGCGCGCTTGTCCAGATCGGCAAGCACAAGATCAACCGCGCCAACTGGGATTGGGCGCAGGTCGACCAGAACCCGTTCTTCTGCCCCGACCCGCAGATGGTACCGGTCTGGGAAGAGTATCTTGACGGCATCCGCAAGGCGGGCTCGTCGATCGGCGCTGTCGTCGAGGTCATCGCCGAAGGCGTACCGGCTGGCCTCGGCGCCCCGGTCTATGGCAAGCTCGACCAGGACATCGCCTCGCTTCTGATGTCGATCAATGCCGTAAAGGGCGTCGAGATCGGCGAAGGCTTTGCATCGGCGGAACTGACCGGCGAGGAAAATGCCGACGAAATGCGGATGGGCAATGACGGCCAGCCGATCTTCCTGTCCAATCATGCGGGCGGGATCCTCGGCGGTATCTCGACCGGCCAGCCGCTTGTCGCGCGCTTCGCCATCAAGCCGACCTCTTCCATTCTCACCGAACGCCAGTCGATCGATGCCGACGGCAACAATGTGGACGTTCGCACCAAGGGCCGTCACGACCCCTGCGTCGGTATCCGCGCCGTGCCGATCGGCGAAGCCATGGTCGCCTGTGCCATCGCCGACCACTATCTGCGAGACCGCGGTCAAACGGGCAAAACACGCTAAGGATGTTCAGCATGGCATATGATCAGAAACGCGTCGTCGACGCCATCAGAGCCTTCGAAGCCGGCGAGATCGTCGTCGTTACCGATGATGACGACCGCGAGAACGAAGGCGACCTGATCGTCGCCGCCGTCCATTGCACGCCGGAAAAGATGGCCTTCATCGTGCGTCACACATCCGGCATCGTCTGCGCGCCCATGCCGCGCGAGGAAGCTAAGCGCCTGAACCTCAACGCCATGGTGGCGGAGAATGACAGCGCGCACACGACGGCATTTACCGTCAGCGTCGACTTCAAGCACGGCACGACGACCGGCATTTCAGCCGACGACCGCAACCTGACCGTTCGCAACCTCGCCAATCCGAATGTCGGTGCGGCGGATTTCGTCCGACCCGGCCACATCTTCCCGCTGATCTCCCGCGAAGGCGGCGTATTGATGCGCTCCGGCCATACGGAAGCGGCGACCGACCTTTGCAAACTCGCCAACCTGCCGCTGATCGGCGTCATCTCCGAACTCGTGAACGACGACGGGACGGTGATGCGCGGCCAGCAGGTCGCCGATTTTGCCGTCAAGCACCAGTTGAAGCAGCTGTCCGTGGCCGACCTGATCGCCTATCGGCAGCGCAAGGAAACGCTGATCGAACTGAAGTCCTCGTTCGACGTCACGACCCCGGTCGGCCCGGCCAAGGCGCATGCCTATTCGCTGCCCTGGGATCCGATGCAGCACGTCGCCGTCATATTCGGCGACATCCGCGACGGCGTCGACATTCCGGTCCGCCTGCACCTGGAAAACGTCGCGCAGGACGTGTTCGGCACGAGCCGATCGATCGAGCGCTACATGGACATTATCGAGAAGGAAGGCCGCGGCGTCATCATCTATCTGCGCGAAGGCTCGGTCGGCGTCGGTCAGACCGATACCGGCCGCAAGGTGCGCGCCGGGCAGGAAAGCCACGCCGAAGCGCAGGCTCGTGAAAGCGAATGGCTGGAAATCGGTCTCGGTGCGCAGATCCTGAAAGATCTCGGCGTCTCCTCGATCAAGCTTCTCACCCGCAGCGAACGCCACTATGTCGGCCTCGAAGGTTTCGGCATCAAGATCGCCGAGACGGTGATCTGCTGATCCCCACAATCCCGGGATTGTAACGCCTATCGTTTCGTTGAATCGTCGCTCGTTGTCGGGCGGCGATTTTTCGTGTACGAATAATGCATATCATCTGGGATGAACGGAAGCGACAGGCCAATATCGAGAAGCATGGCCTCGACTTCGAGGACCTGTCATTCGACTTCTTCCTGTCTGCGGTAACCGTCCCGGCGCGACATGGTCGCCACAAAGCAATTGGCAGACTTCACGATGGTACGATTGCAGCGATATTTGTGACACTCGGCTCGGAAGCGCTTTCAGTCATTTCCATGCGCCCTGCCCGTAAGGATGAAAGGAAACTGGTCGAATGAACATCAAAGCTCAAAGACAGACTGAATTTAAGCCTGGCCGCGGCTACACCAAAGAGGACTGGGATGAGGTGTCCGATAACCCTCCGTGGACCGAGGAAGAGCTGAAGAACGCTCGCCCCTTCCGCGAAGTCTTTCCGGAGATCGCCGAGAAGATGGAAAAAGCCATTGCTGCCCGCGGTCGGCCCAAGGTCGAGGCACCGAAGGTCGCCGTGACGTTGAGGCTTGATCCCGACGTTCTCGAGACGTTCAAGGCATCCGGCAAGAACTGGCGAGCGAAGATGGCGGAAGAATTGCGCAAGGCCGCCGGGCTGTAAGCCCGGTTGCCAAGCCAGCCGACCACCGGCGGGCACGACGCGCGTCCATGCAAAAAACTATCATCGCCGGCGAATACGACCGGCCAACCAGCAACTCCAAATTGCAGTTCAACTTCAGCGGGTTCCGCGAGATGGCCACGTCTCTCCCCGCAGTACCCATGCGTTCCCTCTAATTTTATCGGAACCGCCTCGCCGGGCTTGCCGTTAGGCCGGGAAATTCCTGTCCCCGCAATCTACCCACGGCAAGGACATCCGATGAACACGCGCCCGCAGTTTAACGCTTCCACGTCGCTCACCGATCTCCCGCCGCAGATCTACTATGTGCATCCGCTCGCGCTTTCGGGCAGGCAAGCTTGGGAAGAAGTCTTCGCCCACGCGCAGGATCTCGGTTTCGACACGATCCTGTCCGGGCCACTCTTCGAACGCGGCGCAGGCGCCAGCATTTTTACGACGCGCAATTTCGATCGCCTGGATCCGGCACTCGGTCTCGGCGACGATCCGATAAAGGCGATTGCGGCTTTGGTCGAAATGGCCCGCGCCCATGACCTTAAATTCATGCTCGATCTCGTCATCGATCAGGTCGCGGTCGACCGCGAGCATGCTCCGCCGGTAGCGGCCGATCCACGCTTGAAGCCGCAGCTGAACGGCGCGCGCAAGATCGACTTCATGGCTGAAGCACGGCATATCGAGGGCTGGCGGCAGCGGCTGGCGGCGCTGGCAGGTGCTGGTGTCGCCGGCTTCCGCTGTATCGGCATCGGACGTGTCGCCCCTGAAGCGTGGCATGACCTGATCACCTTCACGCGCCGGACGAAGCCGGACACGATCTTTGTCGCCTGGACGCCGGGCAGCGCATTCGTCGACCGCAAGGCACTCAAGGGCACCGGTATCGACGGCAGCTTCTCCTCGCTCGCCTGGTGGGACATGGAAGAACGCTGGATCATGGACGAGTACCAAATCCAGCGGGATCTCGGCTATCAGATCGCCTTCCCCGAAGCGCCGTTTGGCAAGCGCATCGCCCACGGAACAGACGGTTGCGAGGTGCTGAAGCGCAAGGCGGTGCGCGCGCTGAAACTGGCTTCCACCTTCACCAGCGGGCTGATGATCCCGATGGGGTTCGAATATGGCGTGTCGCTGCCGCTCGACCCGCTCAATGGTGACGGAGCCGGTTTGCGGGACCTGAGGGACCAGGGTTCTTACGACCTATCGGCCGATATCCGCGAGATCAACGGCGCGACGAACAAAACCGCCGCCGGGTTTGCTCGCCGACCTCTGAAACTCGTCTCCGCCAGCCAAGGTCCAGTCGTCGGCCTTTTTCAAACCGACCAGGAAGACAGCCGGGCATCGGAAAAGATGCGCGTCGTGCTTCTCAACCGCGACCTCAGGAAGGTCGCGCCGGCTCCCTTCAACGTGCTGCGCGAGGCCGCCTCACCCTTCCTGCCGCTGCTGGCGCCGGAAGACGAAACGGAAGTGTTCGATGCCAAGCTGAAACTCAAGCCCGGCGAGATCCGCATCTTCGAGGGATATGTTTCCGAACCGATCGTCGATGCAGTGCCTGTGCCGAGCGCCAGCGAGGCTGCGGCGACACCGCGGCTGGCGATCGAGAAGATCACGCCAGCCGTCGACGGGGGTCGCTTCGTCGTCAAGCGCGTGGTTGGCGAGGTGCTGAAGGTCGAGGCCGATATCTTTGGTGACGGACATGATCCGCTTGCCGCAGCCCTGCTCTACCGCTGTGCCGATGACGCGGACTGGCAGGAAGTGCCGATGCAGCTCGTCCTGAATGACCGCTGGCAGGCCGAGTTTCCGCTGAAGCGCATGGGCCGGCACGAATTTGTGGTCGAGGGTTGGAAGAACCCGTTCCAGATTTTTCGCTACGAATTCACCAAGAAGCACGAGGCGGGTCTCGATCTGAGGCTTGAAATTCAGGAAGGCATCAATCTCGTGCTCGACGCGCTCGATCACGCCTCGGGCGAGCTCAAATTGAAGCTGCAGAAGCTATTCGACCGGCTGACTGCCGAGCAGGACAAGCAGCGTATCGAGACACTGCTGCTGGCCGAGACCAATGCGCTGATGGTCAAGGCCGACCGTCGGCCGCATCGGGTCCGTTCGCAGGTCATTCCCGTAGATGCCGAGCGTACGGCGGCAAGCTTCGCCAGCTGGTACCAGATCTTTCCACGGTCCCAGAGCGGCGACCCGAACCGGCACGGCACGTTCGACGACGTGATCGGCCGCCTGCCCGCGATCCGCGAGATGGGCTTCGATGTTCTCTATTTCCCGCCCATCCACCCGATTGGCAAAACCAACCGTAAGGGCAAGAACAACACGCTGACGCCAGGTCCGAACGATCCCGGCAGCCCCTATGCGATCGGCTCGCCGGATGGCGGGCATGACGAGATCCATCCCGAACTCGGGACGTTCGCGGATTTCCGCAGGCTAGTGGATGCAGCGGAGGAGCATGGGCTGGAGATCGCGCTCGATCTCGCCATCCAGGCGTCACCCGATCATCCGTGGCTGAAATCCCATCCCGGCTGGTTCGACTGGCGGCCGGACGGCACCATCCGTTATGCGGAAAACCCGCCGAAGAAATACGAGGACATCGTCAACGTCGATTTCTACGCCTGCGAGGCCGTGCCATCGCTGTGGACCGAGCTGCGCGACGTCGTGCAGAAATGGGTCGACAACGGCGTCAAGCTGTTCCGCGTCGACAATCCGCACACGAAGCCGTTTCCTTTCTGGGAATGGCTGATTGCAGATATCCGCGCACGCCATCCGGACGTGGTCTTCCTGTCGGAAGCCTTCACCAAGCCGAAGGTCATGTATCGGCTGGCCAAGGTCGGCTTCTCGCAGTCCTATACCTATTTCACCTGGCGCAATGCCAAGTGGGAACTCGAGCAATATATGCGCGAGATCACCACCGAAGAGCCGAAGGAGTTCTTCCGGCCGCATTTCTTCGTCAACACCCACGATATCAACCCGGATTTCCTGCAGAATGCGCCGCGCCCGGCCTATCTCATCCGCGCCGCGCTTGCGGCCACGCTCTCGGGTCTCTGGGGCGTCTATAACGGGTTCGAGCTTTGCGAGGGCCGGCCGGACGTCAAGCGCAAGGAATATGCGGATTCGGAGAAATACGAGATCCGCGCCTGGGACTACGACCGGCCCGGCAATATCAAGGGCGAGATCGCGTTACTTAACCGCATCCGCCGCGAGAACCCGGCGCTGCATTCCCATCTCGGCCTGCAGCTTCTGACCGCCTGGAACGAGAACATCATGTTCTTCGAGAAGGCGAGCGCGGGGCGCGAGAACGTGCTTCTGATCGCCGTCAATCTCGATCCCCACAACGCACAGGAAGCGGATGTCGAAATTCCGCTCTGGTCGTGGAACCTTCCCGACCACGGCGCACTTGACCTCGAAGACCTGATTGCAGGCAACCGGTTCACCTGGACAGGAAAGATCCAGCGCCTGCGGCTCGATCCGCAGGCAGGACTGCCGTTTGCGATCTGGCGCGTACGATAAAGGGAGGAATGCGCCGTGGACTTCATGACCAACAGCCTGACGGATCAGCTTGGCCAGCAGCAGTCGAATGCGGACGATCCGCTATGGTATAAGGATGCGATCATCTACCAGCTGCATGTGAAGTCGTTTCACGATGCGAACGGTGACGGGATCGGCGACTTCAAGGGCCTGCACGAGAAGCTCGACCATATTGCATCGCTCGGCGCCAATGCGATCTGGCTCCTACCCTTCTTCCCTCGCCGCGCCGCGATGACGGCTACGACATCGCCGACTACGGCAATGTCAGCCCCGACTACGGCACGATGGAGGAGTTTCGCGCCTTCGTGGATGCAGCGCACGAGCGCGGGATCCGGGTGATCATCGAGCTCGTCATCAACCACACGTCGGACCAGCATCCCTGGTTCCAGCGGGCCCGCCACGCACCGCCCGGTTCGCCGGAGCGGGATTTCTACGTATGGTCAGACACCGACCAGAAATTCCCGGAAACGCGGATCATCTTCCTTGATACGGAAAAATCCAACTGGACCTGGGATCCGGTGGCCGGCGCCTATTACTGGCACCGCTTCTATTCCCACCAGCCGGACCTCAACTTCGACAATCCGCAGGTGCTCGACGAGTTGCTGGAGGTCATGCGCTTCTGGGCGGATACTGGGATCGACGGGTTCCGGCTCGATGCGATCCCCTATCTCATCGAGCGCGAAGGCACGAACAACGAGAACCTGCCCGAAACCCACGTCATCCTGAAGAAGATCCGTGCCGCACTCGATCTCAGCCATCCGGGCAAGATGCTCTTGGCCGAAGCAAACCAGTGGCCGGAGGATACGAGCGAATATTTCGGTGACGGCGACGAATGCAACATGGCGTTCCATTTCCCGCTGATGCCGCGCATGTATATGGCGATCGCCAAGGAAGACCGGTTCCCGATCACCGACATCATGCGCCAGACACCGGAAATCCCGGAAAACAGCCAATGGGCGATCTTCCTGCGGAACCATGACGAGCTGACGCTCGAAATGGTGACCGACGAGGAACGCGACTACCTGTGGAACACCTATGCCGCAGACCGGCGCGCCCGTATCAATCTCGGCATCCGCCGACGTCTCGCGCCGCTGATGGAGCGTGACCGCCGCCGCATCGAACTGATGAACGCGCTTCTGCTCTCCATGCCCGGCACGCCGGTTCTCTACTACGGCGACGAGATCGGCATGGGCGACAACATCTATCTCGGCGACCGCGATGGCGTTCGCACGCCGATGCAATGGTCGCCGGACCGCAATGGCGGTTTCTCCAAGGCCGATCCCGCCCGGCTGGTTCTGCCGCCGGTCATGGATCCGCTCTATGGCTATGAAGCGGTCAATGTCGAAGCGCAGGGTGCCGACGCTCACTCGCTCCTCAACTGGACCCGGCGCATGCTGGCGCTGCGCAACCGGCACCCGGCCTTCGGCCGCGGCTCGCTGCGGTTCCTGACGCCCGGCAACCGCAAGATCATGGCCTATCTGCGCGAAGATGACGGCGAAACGATCCTCTGCGTCGCCAATCTTTCGCGCCTGCCGCAGGCGGTGGAATTGGACCTGTCGCAATTCGAAGGCTCCGTGCCGATCGAGCTCACCGGCATGTCGCCCTTCCCGCCGATCGGCCAGCTGACCTACCTGCTGACGCTGCCTCCCTATGGCTTCTTCTGGTTCCAGCTGTCGCATGAATCCGATGGCCCGAGCTGGCGCAAGGCACCGCCGGAGCAGGTGCAGGACATGGTGACGATGGTGGTTCGTCGTGACCTGCAGGAACTGATCGACCAGCCGAAGCTGGCGGACACGATGTCGAAGGAAGTGCTGCCTGGCTATCTCACCATGCGGCGCTGGTTCGGCTCCAAGGGCCAGATCCTCAACCACGCCTCGCTGATCTCGGCGACCCCGCTGCCCTTTGCCAACAACATTCTGCTTGGCGAGTTGGAGGCAGATATCGCGGGCCGCATGGACAGCTATCTGCTGCCGCTTGCCGTCTCCTGGGACGATGGTCTGCCAACAGCGCTGGCCCAGCAGCTTGCCATGGCGCGGCTGCGGCAGGGTCGTCGCGTCGGCTTCCTGACCGACGGCTTTGCCCATGAGGGCTTTGCCCGCGCCATCCTTCGCGGACTGTCGGAACGGGCGGTCATCACCGGCCGCACCGGCGCGCTGGAATTCATCGGCACAGACCATCTCGACAAGCTGGAGATCACCGACGAGCTGCCGGTACATTGGCTGTCGGCAGAACAGTCCAACAGCTCGCTGATCGTCGGCGATCTGGCCATGGTGAAGCTCATCCGCCACATCTTCCCGGGCATCCATCCGGAAGTGGAAATGACGCGGCACCTCACCAAGGTGGGCTACAGGAACACGGCGCAGCTGCTCGGCGAAGTGGCCCGCACCGGACCGGACGGAACGCGCCATACGCTGATCATCGTGCAGAAGGCGATCCGCAATCAGGGTGACGCTTGGAACTGGATGCTCGGCAACCTACGCCGTTCGATCGACGAAATCGTCGTGACCGGCCTTGAGGACGAGGCCGCCGACGATCACTTCAAGCCGCTCGTCGACTTTGCCGCGACGATCGGCACGCGCCTCGGTGAGCTGCATGTGGTGCTTGCAGAGAATACCGATGACGAAGCCTTCAAGCCCGAATGGGGGACGAAGGAAGACGTTGCGGCGGCGCGACGGGCAGTGGCGGACCAGATCGGACAGAGCCTGACCATTTTGGAAGGCACGGTCGGCGGGCTTGAGGGAGAACTGGCGGAGATCGCCAAGTCACTGATTGCCCGCAGCGACGAGCTCACGGCGCTTGCCGGAAAGCTGACCGAGGCGACCGGTGGCACGCTGAAGACCCGCCATCACGGCGATTTTCATCTTGGCCAGATCCTGGTTGCCGAAAGCGATGCCTATATCATCGACTTCGAGGGCGAGCCGACCAAGACGCTGGCCGAGCGCCGCGCCAAGACCAATCCGCTGCGCGACGTCGCCGGGCTGCTGAGATCGCTGAGCTATCTGGCCGCCGCCGCCGACATGGACCGGGAAGTGGTGAGCGAGGTGGACGACATCCGCCATCGCAAGCTGATCACCCGCTTCATCGAACTGGCCGAACCCGCCTTCCTCGGCGCCTATTTCACCGCGGTCGAAAAGTCCGACGCACTGATGCAGTCGAACGAGAACCGCGACCGGGTGCTCGACCTCTTCCTGCTGGAAAAGGCGGCTTACGAGGTTGCCTACGAAGTCCGCAGCCGGCCACACTGGCTGCCCCTGCCCCTTGCCGGATTTTCGGCGATCGCCTCCCGACTATTGGAGACTGACCGATGAGATATGAGCGCGCAGACCTGATGACCGGCATGGTGCAGGAAGGCCTGCAGGCCCTTGCCGAAGGCCGCCACGGAGATCCCTTCTCCATTCTCGGCCGCCACCAGTATGGCGACCTGACCGTGGTCCGCGTGCTGCTGCCGGGTGCGCTTTCCGTCTCGGTCATCGAAAGCGAAACGGGCCGGGTGATGGCCGAGCTGGAGACAATCCATGAAGCGGGCATATTTGCCGGCCTCGTCGGCAGCCCGGTGCCCTACCGCCTGCGCATCGAATGGCCGGATGCGGTGCAGGAGACGGAAGATCCCTATTCCTTCTCTCCGCTCCTCGGTGATCTCGACCTGCACCTGATCAGCCAAGGGACCCATTACGAGCTTGGCCGCACGCTCGGCGCGATCCCGATGGATATCGACGGTATAGAGGGCGTGCGTTTTTCCGTCTGGGCCCCGAATGCGCGTAGGGTTTCCGTTGTCGGCGATTTCAACGCCTGGGACGGGCGGCGCAACCCGATGCGGCTTCGCCCGCAGGCGGGCATATGGGAATTGTTCATTCCCTGCCTGACCCGTGGCGAACGCTACAAGTTCGAACTTCTCGACGCCCATGGCAACCTCCTGCCGCAACGCGCCGATCCGGTGGCGCGGTCTTCGGAAGCGGCCCCTTCAACCGCATCAATCGTCGCCTCGTCCAAGCCTTTCCGCTGGAACGATGCCGAATGGATGGAGCGCCAGGCACAGGATCGCGCCCGCGAAGGCGCGATGTCCGTTTATGAAGTGCATCTCGGCTCGTGGGTCCGTATCTCCGAAGAAGGCAACCGCTCGCTCGACTGGGTGGAGCTCAGCCAGCGGCTGATCCCCTATGCGCAGAACCTCGGATTTACCCATATCGAAATGCTGCCGATCATGGAGCATCCGTTCGGCGGGTCCTGGGGCTACCAGCCGCTCGGCCTCTTCGCGCCGACCGGACGTTACGGCACGCCGGAGGACTTTGCCTATTTCGTCGATCGCTGCCATCAGGCCGGCATCGGCGTTATCCTCGACTGGGTGCCGGCGCATTTCCCGACGGATGTCTGGGGCCTCGCCCGTTTCGACGGCACGGCACTTTATGAGCATTCCGATCCGCGCGAAGGGTTCCACAAGGACTGGAACACGCTGATCTACAATCTCGGCCGCAACGAGGTTAAGGGTTTCATCATCGCCTCGGCTCTGGAATGGCTTGAACATTTCCATGTCGATGCCCTGCGGGTCGATGCGGTCGCCTCCATGCTCTATCGCGACTACAGCCGCAACGAAGGTGAGTGGATCCCGAACCAGTATGGCGGGCGGGAAAACCTCGAATCCGTGGAGTTCTTCAAGCACCTGAACAGCATCATCCACGACCGTTGCCCGCATGCCTTCACCGTGGCGGAGGAATCGACCGCATGGCCGGGCGTGACGAAAAAGCCGGAGGACGGCGGGCTCGGCTTCGACTTCAAGTGGAACATGGGCTGGATGCACGACACGCTGCATTACATCTCGGAAGACCCGGTCTATCGCAAATACCAGCATGGCGGCATGACCTTCGGGATGATCTATGCCTATTCCGAGCGCTTCATGCTGCCGATCAGCCACGACGAAGTAGTGCATGGCAAGGGCTCGCTGCTCGGCAAGATGCCGGGCGACGCATGGCAGAAGCTCGCGAACCTGCGCGCCTATTACGGCTTCATGTGGGGCCATCCCGGCAAGAAGCTGCTGTTCATGGGCAGCGAAATTGGTCAGGAAAGCGAGTGGAACCACGACGGCTCCGTCACCTGGGACCTTCTCGACCAGCCCGACCATGCCGGCGTGCAGTTCCTGATCCGCGACCTCAACCGCCTCTATGGGGCGGAACCGGCGCTGCAGTTCAGCGACCTTCACTCCGAAGGTTTTCAATGGGCGGTGGCCGACGATGCGGAAAACTCGGTCTACGGCATGCTGCGAACGTCACAGGATCGGTCGACGCATATGCTCGTCATGTCCAACATGACGCCCGTGCCGCGTTACGGCTACCGCGTCGGCGTGCCCGATGAGGGCCGTTGGGAAGTGGTGCTGAACACGGATGCGTCGATCTATGGCGGCTCGAATTTCGGCCAGATGGATGCCTGGGCGCAGCGCTCTCCGGCGCACGGCAAGCCGTTCTCTATCGCGCTGGATCTTCCGGCACTGTCGACGGTGTTCCTGAGGTGGCGGGGGTAATTACTCCCCGCGCCATCCCGGCTGATAGACCACGGTGTCGACACCGGCGAAGCGAGCCACGCGCTGCAGTTCGGCATCCAGTTTCTCCAGCCGTCCGGCAGACGCCCGTACGCTCTTTTCCAGCCAGAGCCTTTTGACGTCGAGCACGCCCGCCTTGCGGTCGGCCTTCATGTCGATACGGCCGATCATCCGGTCGCCTTCGAGAAGTGGAAATACATAATAGCCGTATTGCCGCTTCGGCTCCGGCACAAAGACTTCAATGCGGTAGAAGAAATTGAACAGGCGCTCGGCGCGGTCGCGGTTTCTGAGCAGCGGATCGAAGGGGCTCAGGACGCGAATGCGCGCTGGCGGTTCGGGAATGTCGCCGAGATGATCCGGAAAACCGAGAAAGGCGAAGGAGGCTCGCGGGCGGCTGCCGTCGGCGGTCTCGATCAGCACTTCCGTCAGTTCGTCGCGGTGGCTCGCCACCCAGGCCTTGGCCTCGTCTGGGGTGACGATATCCCAGAAGGCGGCAAGCTCGCCTGACGTTGCGAAGCCGAGTTTCGTCATGGCGCTGCGGCAGGCCCAGTCGACGAATTCCTCGTGCTCCACCTCCGGCTCATGATGATGGGTTGCGATGACGCGTTCGGTGAGATCATAGATCTTCTGAAAGTTGACGCGCCCGGCGATCGCGAGCTTGCCCGTGTGCCAGTAATATTCGAGCGCCGTCTTGTTCGGATGCCAGTTCCACCAGCCGCCGGATTTGTGATCCTCGACCTTCATGTCCCGGGACATGATAGCGCCGTTCTCGGCAATATGCCGGAAGGTCTCGTCGAAAGCGGAATCGAAACCCTCGCCGTGCCATTTGCGCCAGCGTTCTGCGAGGATCGGCTCGCGGCGGCGGAAGCGGTGCTTCCAGTAGCGGAAGAGACGCGCGGGAATGATGGAGGCGTCGTGGGTCCAGTGCTCGAAAAGCTCGCCGTCCTTTTCCAGGAGTGCCGTCAGGTGCTCCCGCCGATAGGTCTGGTTGCGGGAGAACAGGATCATGTGATGGGCCCGTTCCACCGTCGCGATACTGTCGACCTGGACGAAGCCGAGATCGTCGATCAGCTGCAGGAGGTCGGCCTTGGGCAACGCGCGCCCCGGCGGCTGCGACAGCTGCTGCCGTTCGAGGAAGATGCGCCGGGCTTGATTGTTCGGAATAAGAATCGCCATAGAGTAAAGAGTATGGCTCCGTTACAACCTTTTCAACGTTCTTGTTTGGTTCCGAATTTCCTTAATCGCCTCGGCGGTCTATAGACGCTGCGAGAATTGAGGGCATCGCTTGGACATTCGCTACGACACGGTCGAGGTTCGCTTCGAGGGCCGCACGGTCATCCATCCCCTGACGGTCACGCTCACCGAGCGGCGCATCGGCATTATTGGGCTGAACGGCTCCGGCAAGACGACGTTTGCGCGGATGATCAATGGGCTGGTCAAGCCATCAACCGGACGCGTGACCGTCAACGGCTTTGATACGGTGACAGCAGAGCAAGACGCCCGCATGCAGAGCGGCTTCATCTTCCAGAACCCGCAGAACCAGATCATCCTGCCGATCCTGAGCGAGGATATCGCGCTGGGGCTGAAGTCACGGAAATTGCCGAAAGCCGATGTGACGGCTGCGGTGGATGCGATGCTCGACCGCTTCGGGATCAGCCGTTTGGCCGATCGGCGGGCGCATGAGCTTTCCGGCGGCGAGCTGCAGCTTGCAGCGCTGGCCTCCGTGCTGGTGACGGAGCCGAAGATCCTGGTCATGGACGAGCCGACCAATCAGCTCGATCTGAAAAACCGCAATCTCGTCGAACGCACCATCCACACGCTGCCCGAAGACGTCATCGTCATCAGCCATGATCTCGATCTGATTTCCGGTTTCGATCGTGTGCTGATGTTCCACGAAGGGCAGATCGCCGCAGATGGCGCGCCTTCTGAGGTGATCGGCCAGTATCGCGCCCTGCACGGAGCGGCGGCCTGATGCGCTCGCTTCATATCGACGGCAACAGCTTTCTCCACCGGCTGTCACCTGGCGTGAAGCTAGCAACGCTCGCCGTCGTCAGTCTCGGCCTGTTCAGCATAAAGGCGCCGCTGGTGCTCGCGATCGCTGCCACAGCAGGCCTCGCCGGTCACTTGCTGCTGCGAATCAGTCCCCGGCAGATTTGGCTGCGGTTGCGCCCGTTTGCGCTGATCATTGTCGTGGTTGCGCTGTTCACGGCCATTTTAAATAGCCCCGCAGAGGGCCTGACCGCATTTTTTCGGCTGGCTGCGCTGGCGCTTTTCGCCAGTCTGGTCACGGCGACGACCACGACCGGTGATTTCATCGACGTCATCACGAAAGCCGCCTCACCATTGGAGCGGATCGGCCTCGTCAAGGCGCAGGATGTGGGGCTTTCGATCGGGCTCGTCGTCCGTTTCGTGCCGGAAATTGTCGGCCGCTACGAAGCGATCCGCGATGCACATCACGCGCGTGGGTTGAAATTGCATCCGCTTTCCGTTGCCGTTCCGCTAATCATCACGACGCTTCGAAGCGCTGACGAGATCGCATCCGCCATTGACGCCCGCGGCATCCGCCGCCAGAAGTGACACAGGCTCAGCCTTAAGGGATTGGAAACCATGCCTACACGCGACCTCGTTCTGTCAGCGCTTTTCGCCGCCATCATCGTGGCCCTCGGCCTGGTTCCGCCGATCATGCTCGGCTTCATTCCCGTGCCGATCACGGCACAGTCGCTCGGCGTCATGCTGGCCGGCGTCGTGCTCGGCGCCAAGCGCGGCACGATTTCCGTGCTTCTCGTCCTCGTTCTCGCTGCAATCGGTCTGCCGGTTCTCTCCGGCGGTCGTGGCGGTCTAGCGGTCTTCATGGCGCCGACCACCGGCTACCTGATCGGCTGGGTCTTCACGGCACTGATTACCGGCTATCTCTCCCAGTTGATGGTAGGGCGCGACCAGTCGGGTCTCGTGCAGACCGTCAACTTCTTCATTGCCGCGCTCGTCGGTGGCGTCGTCGTGCTCTACGGTTTCGGCATCATCTATCTGGCGCTCGTCACCGGCATGGGCTTCACCCAGGCCTTCCTCGGCTCGATGGCCTTTATCCCGGGCGATGTCATCAAGGCGCTGATCGCAGCACTGGCCGGTCGCGCCGTGATGGTCGGTTACCCGCTTCTGCCGCAACGGGCGTAATGGCGCGACCCTAGTCGAGAAATTTGTAGAGCCAGTCGCGCAGGTCTTCCGGCAAGGAGATCGTCGCGCCTGTCTCCGCATCGACCGCGACCCAGACGATCTCGACTTCCGCAACCGATTCCGCGCCGCGGGTCATGCGCACCAGAAAGCCGGCGGACTTGCCGCCGATCTTGCTGACGCCGACATGCATGTGAACGACGTCACCCATCTGCAGCGGGATGTGGAATGTGCCGGCGACCTTGCCGATGGTGAAGCCCGGATCATCGCCCTGCGATTTCCGGCGACGCCAGAAATCGGCAACCGCTTCCTCCGCCCTGTCGATATAGACCGAGCGGAACATCTGCCCATTCTTGTCCACATCGCGGAAAGCGACGCGAAATTCCGATACCTTGATCGTGTCCTTGACCACGTTTCCCCTGATCGATCGTCCCCCGACGCCTCGACCAAAGAAGCGACGGCAAGAGCGGTGCTTGAAAAGATAGCGCATATGCGCCATGTCGTCAGCAATTCCACGATAAGCCACAGGACGGGGCACGCGTATGACAACCCGCCTCTACGAGCACAAGATCTTCCTCGAGCACAATACGCCGGAGGGCCATCCCGAACGGGCCGACCGGCTGCGTTCGCTGGCGATCGCGCTCGAACATCCAAACTTCAAGAAACTCGACCGAAAAGAGGCGCCCCAGGCCAACGAGGACGCGGTGCTGCTCGCCCATCCGGAAGAGCATCTGCGCTGGGTGATGAGCCGCATCCCGGAAGAGGACGAGATCCGGCAGGTCGAATCCGACACCTATACGAGCCCGAAGAGCCTGCAGGCGGCGCTGACCGGGATCGGCGGAGCGATGGCCGCCGTCGACGACGTGTTGACGGGCAAGGTGGACAACGCCTTCGTCGCCGCCCGTCCGCCCGGCCACCATGCCGAAAAGTCTAAGGCGATGGGCTTCTGTCTGTTCAACAATGCCGCGATCGCCGCACGCCATGCTCAGCAGTTTCACGGCGTCGAGCGCGTCGCGATCGTCGACTGGGACGTCCATCACGGCAACGGCACCCAGGATATCTTCTGGGACGATCCGTCGGTGCTGTTCTGCTCAACGCACCAGATGCCGCTCTATCCCGGCACCGGTGCCAAGGACGAAACCGGCACCAAGAACACCATAGTCAATGCGCCGCTTTCCCCAACGACGGCAGCGAGCATTTCCGCGAGGCGTTCAAGGACAGGGTGCTGCCGCGACTGCAGGACTTCCGGCCGGATTTCATCATCATCTCGGCCGGCTTCGACGCCCATCACCGCGATCCGCTGGCGCAGATCAATCTCGTCGGCGACGATTTTGACTGGGCAACCGGCAGGCTGATGGAAATTGCTGGGAAATACGCCAACAACCGGGTCGTCAGCCTGCTCGAGGGTGGCTATGATCTGGAAGGGCTGGCAGAATCCGCCGGCATGCATATCTGCAGACTGATGAGAGGATGAAGGACATGACCGAAGCAGCACGGGAGCCGGATGGGCAGATCGATGTGAGCGGCTATTCCTTCGAAAAGGCCGTGGCGGAGCTGGAAAGCATCGTCGCCCGGCTGGAGCGTGGCGACGTGGCGCTCGACGAATCGATCGCCATCTACGAGCGCGGCGAAGCGCTGAAGAAGCATTGCGAAAAGCTGCTCACCGCCGCCGAAAACCGTATCGAGAAAATCCGTCTCGACCGCGCCGGCAAACCTCAGGGCATCGAACCGCTCGACGCCGAATAAGGTCGTCGACGCCCCAGTCTGCGCCGGAAAGGGCCAGACTGCTCAAATGCCGATAATTATCTTGAACCACAGTTCATCCGTTTGTCTTAGCTGTCGGATTAGCGTTAGCTAACCAAGACTTGGATAACAGACTTGGTCTCGGGAAAATGGCGGGGTTATGGGTCAGATACGCCCTTTGACAGAAACGGATATTCCAGCAGTGGCCGCCCTTTTCCAAAAGGCGTTCAGGCGGACGAACCAGGCTGCATCCGACGCGCTCGTCGAGTGCCTCAGATATCTCTATCTCGAACACCCGCTCTGCCACGACAGCGTTCCGTCCTTTGTGCATGAAAGCCCGATCGGTCTCTCCGGCTTCGTGGGGCGTCATCGTATTCCTATGACGCTTGCCGGACGCGACATAAGCTGCGCGCTGTTCAGCACCATCATGGCCGACCGCCGTGCCGGGGATCCCCTGATCGGGCCAAAACTGCTGAAGGCGGCACTGGCCGGCCCGCAGGACGTTTCCCTGACGGATACGGCCAGCGATATCTCGCTCGCCATGGGCCTGCGTCTCGGCAATACGGCATTGCCGTGTCACAGTCTCAACTGGATACGGATCATCCGTCCGGCGCAATGGCTGCTGGACCGCGCTTCCCAACGCGCGCCCTTGCTTCGTCTCATTCGGCCGATTGCCGGCGCCGGCGATGATCTGCTGCGCAAGCGCATCTCACCCGACCAGCCGCGCTGGCTTGGTTTCACGGAAAGAAGAGGCGGCAGGCTGGCAAATGTAAAGGAGATCGACCACGACACGTTCGCCGGGCTTTTTCTCGAATTTTCCCATCGGTTCGCCCTGCGACCCGCTTGGTCACCAGCGGAAGTTTCGGCGCTGACCATGGAAGCGATCCTCAAGCGGGACTTCGGTCCGGCCTTTATCGCCTCCGTGACGGATCACCGCGGAAAGACGATCGGCGGCTTTTTCTACCATCTGAAGGAGAGGTCGAACGCGCGCGTGCTCCAGATCGTGACCGCACCTGGGCACGAAGGCGCCGTCCTCGACGCGCTGATCACCCATGCGGCCGACAAAGGTGCCGCCGCCATCACCGGCCGCAGCGAACCCTATATGATGGAAGCCATGCTCGGGCGGCGCATTGCCTTCACCAATACCGCTTCGACCATGATCAGCACCCGCGATGCCGAGATCAAGGCGAGAATCCAAAGCGGAGACGCCATGCTGAACGGCCTGATCGGCGAGCAATGGAGCCCATTGATCGGTAATCGGTTCGATTGATCGGCAGTAGAGGGGCTCTACAGCGCGATGACAGTCCGTATTTCGTCGTAACCGGTGTGAATGCCGTTCTCATCCTGCTCGATCAGGCCTGCGCGTCCAAGGATTTCCACATCCTCGTGGACGCGGCGATAATCCCTCTCAAGCGAACGCGCCAACGCTGCCACGCTCGCTTGTGGATTGGCATGCAGGTGACGCAAGAGTTCCAGCCGCTTGGCCGTCATCGTGCTGGAAAAGACATCCCAAGTGACGAAGGTCAGATGTTCCTGCCCCGCCACGTCGCCGTGTTCGGCCCGATGCCAGGCATCCGTTACACGCTTTGCAACTTCATCGAAAGAGCCGCCGATATGCAGCTCGATATCCTTGCTCATATCCGTTCTCCTCTCAAAGCCTCGACATCCGTCCGGAAGTCAGCGAGCAGTCGCTCAATCGACGTAAACGGGTAGACCTCTTCATGATCACCATAGTGGCGATGATCGCCTTTGCCGCGCTCGTTGTCATAGCAGATAAGCCGCTCGCCAGGTCGGCCGTAGAACAGTGAATACTTCAAAAAATGCCCGGATGGCGGCACGCTTTCAGCAACGCGCCAAATCCGGATTTCCAGGATGGCACCGTCGCTATAAAGAATGCGCTCTCGGATGACCAACTCTGCCTTCATACGGGAAATATGTCATTGGACGCCATATAGCGTCAAGCGGCATATCCGCGGCGATTGTTCTGTAGTGCGATCTTGCGATAGGCTTGATTTGAAACATTGGAGACCGGCCATGTCCTTCTTTCCTGGAACAGATCCCGCAGCCGGCGATGCCTTTGCCTGCGATGCAATCGAGAACCTGATCATCCCGCGCTCTTCCGACATCGGAGGATTTTCCGTCCGCCGCGCCTTGCCGAGCCGGCAGCGGCGACTGGTCGGGCCGTTCATTTTCTTCGACCGGATGGGGCCGGCGATCCTGAGGCCCGACGAGGCGCTGGATGTCAAACCGCATCCCCATATCGGGCTTTCCACCGTCACCTATCTGTTCGATGGCGAGATCAAGCATCGCGACAGTCTCGGCACCGAACTCGTCATCAAGCCAGGCGACATAAACCTGATGACCGCCGGCCGCGGCATCGTGCATTCTGAGCGCACACCGGAGAATTTGCGCGGGCATCCGCTTTCCATGTCCGGCCTGCAGACTTGGCTGGCGCTGCCGGACGAGAAGGAGGAAATCGATCCCGCCTTCGCCCATACGGGCCACGAGAAAATGCCGGATATCGATTGGGATGGCGCCAGGGGTCGCGTCGTGATCGGCGCTTTTGCCGGTCTCACTTCACCGGTCGCCACCTTTACCGATACGCTTTACGTCGACCTGAGCCTGGAACCGGGCAGGCGCTTTCCCTTCCCCGCGGGCCACGAGGAACGGGCGCTCTATATTCTCTCCGGAGAGCTGGAGATTGCCGGCGATCGTTTCGCGCCGGATCAGTTGCTCGTCTTCCGCGCCGGCGACGAGATCACGCTGCAGGCCGGACCACAGGGCTGTCATGTCATGCTGTTCGGCGGAGCGGCACTTAACTCCAAGCGCTATATCTGGTGGAACTTCGTCTCTTCGTCGAAAGAGCGGATCGAGAAGGCCAAGGAGGAGTGGCGCACCGGCCGTTTCGACATCGTGCCGGGCGATGAGGAGGAGTTTGTTCCTCTACCTGCACCCCTATAGCCCTTCCCCACCCCTTGCCCGCCAGCTAAAATCGATTAGAAACCGTCTCTCATAAAACTTGAAAAAGCCTGTTTCGTACTCATGTTGTGCGGTAACGTGCTTTTAGAAAACAAGAAGAGAAAGCCAGCCTCCGTGACATCCCTCCCCGAGACGCCGCTCCTCGACACCGTCAAGCTTCCCGCCGATTTGCGCAAGGTCGAAGACAAGGACCTGACGCAGCTTGCCCGCGAAGTGCGCGATGAGATGATCGATGCCGTGTCGAAAACGGGCGGACATCTCGGCGCAGGGCTAGGCGTGGTGGAACTCACCATCGCTATCCACAAGGTTTTCAACACGCCGGACGACCGGCTGATCTTCGACGTCGGCCACCAGTGTTATCCGCACAAGATCCTGACCGGCCGTCGCGAGCGCATCCGCACCCTGCGCCAGGAAGACGGGCTCTCCGGCTTCACCCGCCGCGCAGAAAGCGAGTACGATCCTTTCGGTGCTGCGCATTCCTCGACCTCGATCTCGGCCGGTCTCGGCATGGCCGTCGGTTCGGATCTGCAGGGCTCGAAGCGCAATGTGATTGCCGTGATCGGTGACGGCGCAATGTCGGCCGGCATGGCCTATGAGGCGCTCAACAATGCCGGCGCGCTCGATGCCCGGCTGATCGTCATCCTCAACGACAACGATATGTCGATCGCCCCGCCGACGGGCGCGATGAGCGCCTATCTGGCGCGTCTTGCCTCCGGCCGGACCTATATGGGCTTCCGCGAAATGGGCAAGAAGCTGACCGGCTATCTCGGCAAAAATATCGATCGCGCCATCACCCGCGCCGTAGAACACGCCCGCGGCTACGTGACCGGCGGCACGATGTTCGAGGAAATGGGTTTCTACCATATCGGCCCAATCGACGGTCATTCCTTCGAGCATCTGCTGCCCGTGTTGCGCAATGTACGCGACAATGCCCAGGGCCCGGTGCTGATTCATGTCGTCACCCAGAAAGGCAAGGGCTATCCCCCTGCCGAAGCCGCGGCCGACAAGTATCACGGCGTCAACAAATTTGACGTCATTACCGGCGCGCAGGCCAAGGCCAAGCCGAATGCTCCCTCTTATACGAGCGTGTTCGGCGATGCGCTGGTGCAGGAAGCCGGCTTCGACGAGAAGATCGTCGGGGTCACAGCCGCCATGCCCGATGGTACCGGCCTCGGAAAGCTGCAGCAGATCTACCCGGCGCGCACCTTCGATGTCGGCATTGCCGAACAGCATGCAGTGACGTTTGCCGCGGGTCTCGCGACCGAAGGTTTCAAGCCGTTCTGCGCGCTTTACTCCACCTTCCTGCAGCGCGGCTACGATCAGGTGGTCCACGACGTGGCGATCCAGGGCCTGCCCGTCCGCTTCCCGATCGACCGAGCCGGCTTCGTCGGCGCCGACGGGCCGACCCATGCCGGTTCCTTCGATACGACCTTCCTTGCCACGCTTCCGGGCATGGTGGTCATGGCCGCAGCCGACGAAGCGGAACTGAAGCACATGGTGCGCACGGCCGCAGCTTACGATGAAGGCCCGATCTCCTTCCGTTACCCGCGCGGCGAAGGCGTGGGTGTCGAACTGCCCGAGCGGGGAGAAATCCTGCAGATCGGCAAGGGCCGCATCGTCAAGGAAGGCTCCAAGGTGGCGCTTCTCTCCTTCGGTACTCGCCTTAAAGACTGTCTGACGGCTGCGGAAGATCTCGAAGCCGCCGGCCTTTCGACGACGGTTGCCGATGCGCGCTTCGCCAAGCCGCTCGACCACGACCTGATCCGCCAGCTTGCCCGCCACCACGAGGTGCTGATCACCATCGAGGAAGGCGCAGTCGGCGGATTCGGCAGCCACGTCCTGCAGTTCCTTTCCGCCGAGGGCCTGCTTGATAACGGCCTGAAGATCCGCTCACTGGTCCTGCCCGATATCTGGATGGAACAGGCGTCACCCGACGTCATGTATGCCAAGGCGGGTCTCGACCGCGCCGGCATCGTCAAGACGGTGTTCGGCGCGCTTGGAAAGACCATGATCGGTGTGGGCGCTGCGGGGTAGCGAGTGAAGGCGACCATGTCAGACGGAGCGTCCCCTGCTACCTCCGGCCGAAATCCGGGCGAAACAATGAGCGTTGAAGGTGAAACGGCCGGCGGGCATAGAGACTGGGAAGATTATTTCGCCGACCCCACTATCGAGGGGCGCGTTCTCTCCGACCACGCTCTCATTTTCCGCTACGAGGCCTGTGCCCGTTACCTCAAGAAAGACGGCGACCTAGATCTCTATGTACAAGGGCGCCGAAATCTCCTCGACTACGAGCCTTTTCAGTTTGGGCGTCTCTACCGCTGCATCCGCAACGTTAAGGCCAACCGTACGGACAGGATAAGCGGGGAATTTGCCGAAGCGCATGTAGGCGATACGATGTGGTTTACCGGCTGGTCTTCGCACGCGTACGATGGCCTTGCGGCTCTGTTTTTCTGCGATCTCCAGGCCGCACGAGAATTCGTCTTCTCCGATGCCTGCCCGGAAATTGACGGACGTATCAATCGCGCTTTCAAGGCCGCACCGGAAGACTATTTCCAGGTGATGGAAGACAATAGCGAGTATGGCGATGCCCTGATGGCGTTGCGTGGCGAGATCATGAGCCGGAGACATGCCCTGCCACCCTCCAAGCGCTGTTACGGCCTTCTGGACTGAGGCTGCCTGTCGGCGGATGCCGTACGCCTGTCAGCGCTGGCCTTCGATCATCATGTCGAACTGCACGACATTGGAATAGATCGGCGTGCCGACATCCATCGCATAGCGGGAGCGCAATATCCTGCCGCTGACGTTGAAGGCGATCTTGCCGCCGCTCCACGAGGTCAGTTTGACGTCGAAAACTTCCGGCAGGCTGCGCCCCTTGGCCGTCAGCGTACCGGAGATGCGAGCGCTGTCCGTGCTGGTCTTCTCGACCTTGTCGGATCGGAATGAGATCGTCTCGAATTCACTGGCATCGAAGACTGCGGGCGAGCGCAGGAAATTGTCGATGCGGCCCTGTCCGGTGCTGATGCTTTCAGGCTTCAACTCGAAACTGACGACCGAATGGGGCAGATCGCCCGCCTTGAGATTGAAGGTGCCGGCGAACTGGCCGAAATGTCCCTTGATGCCACCTCCGCCGATTTGATCGACTGTAAAGCCTATCGTGGAACCGGAGGTAATCCGGTATCGGCCGGCAACTTCCGCGAGATCCGGCTCCTTGGTCTCGGCTTTTCCGGCCAAAGGCGCCGACAAGAAAAGCAACGCTGCGAGAAGAACTGCTCTCCGGGTCATCTCAATAGTCTCCGATAGTCGTTCTGGCCGGCCGTGGACGGATGCCGAGCATTCTCGTCAGAACCTCGTCGCGACGGCGGTAATGGTGATAGAGCGCGGCTGCCGAATGGATCAGGACGAGCACGAGCAGCGTGTAGGCGAGGCAGGTATGGACCGATGTCCAGAGTGCTTCCGCGGCATCCGACTTGGCGACCGGCAGATGCGGCATGACGAAGAGGTTGAAGACGAAGGTCGGGATTTCCAGCGGCGAGACCGATACGATCATCCAGCCGGCAACAGGGATGCAGACCGCAAGCAGGATCAGCAAATAGTGCATGGTGCGGGCGATGCCGTATTCGATGCGGCTGACGCCTTTCGCGGGCGTGCTGCGTACCCAGATGAAGGAATGCACCAATCTGATCGAAGCCAGCAGCAGGGCCAGCAGGCCGAAGGACTTGTGCCACTGGAAAAGCGAGAACTGCAGGCCGGGATCAATCGGCAACCGAGCCATCACGAAACCCAGACAGATCTGGCCGAGGATAAGGAGTGCGATCAGCCAGTGGAGGATGATCGTGACTGCGTCGTAGCGATCTGCCGCATGCTTCATCGCGGGGTCTCCGGGAGATGGTGTTCTCCACGAACGGCATCCGCTGCCGGTTCACGCTGATAACACCTGGACCACCGCTGCTATTCGCTCCGGGAAGGCGCAATCTCACGTCACAAATCGGTAATTCAGTTTCAACTGAAAGACGGGCGGATCGGGTATTGATGTCGCGGCTCTCGGCAGGGCTATCCACTGACGTGAGCGATGAGGAAAAGCTTGCATAACAGGTCATCCGCAGGCATTGACGTCCACCATGTCCAAACCTTCAGAAAACCAGCGCCTCGACCAGCTTCTGGTCTCGCTCGATCTTTTTGCGAGCCGCGCCCGCGCTCGCGATGCGGTAGCGCGCGGAACCGTCACCGTCAACGGCCGTGTCGTCACTAAGCCGAGCCTCACCTTCCCGGCCGACGCAACCATCAGCATCGACGATCCGGCGCAGGATTACGTGTCGCGCGCAGCGCTGAAGCTCGTCGCGGCGCTCGATCACTTCAAGCTCGACCCGGCCGGCCACGACTGTCTCGATGTCGGTGCGTCGACCGGCGGCTTCACTCAGGTCCTGCTGGAACGGGGTGCCGAGCACGTCACCGCGATCGATGTCGGCCACGACCAGATGCATGACAGGATCGCAAGCGATCCGCGCGTCACCAATATCGAGGGCCTCAACGCCCGCAATCTGGAGCCTGAGGATTACGACGAGAGGAAATCACCTTCATCGTCTCCGACGTCTCCTTCATCTCGCTGAAGCTGGCACTCGCGCCTGCACTTGAGCAGGCCGAACCGGATGCGCTCTGCGTGTTGCTGGTCAAGCCGCAATTCGAGGCCGGTCGCGACGCAATCAGCAAGGCCGGACTGTTGAAGGAGCCCGAGACGGCACCTGCAGTGGCCGCGGAACTGGAACGCTGGCTCGTCGAGGACATGGGCTGGACGAGCCTTGGCCTGATCCCCTCGCCGATCGACGGCGGAGACGGCAACAAGGAATTCCTGCTCGCCGGAAGGAAGCCCGAAAACGCAGAGGACGACGAATGAGCACGGTCATCGTCACGATCGACAGGCTCGGCGCCCAGGGACATGGCATCGCCGATGGCAAGGACGGCCCGGTCTACGTGCCCTATGCGCTGCCCGGCGAAGTGCTGGCGATTGCCCGCAACGGCGACCATGGGACGGTCATGTCGACCTCCAATCCGTCGCCGGACCGTATCGAGCCGGTCTGTCGTCATTTCGATCCCGACCGGGACAATTGCGGCGGCTGTTCGCTGCAGCATCTGGCAGCCCCGGCCTATCAGGCCTTCAAGCGCGGACTTGTCGTCGATGCGCTGAAGTCGCGAGGTCTCACGCCCGAGGTTGGCGCGCTGATCGCCTGCCATCCGGGCGAGCGGCGCCGCACCACGTTCTCGGTACGCAAGACTGAAAAGGAACTGCTGCTCGGCTTCAATCGCGCCGAGACCAATCACATTGTCTCCATAGAGGAATGTCCCATCGCCTCGCCGGGCATCGTGGCGAGGCTTCCCGCGATCCGCACCGTCGCGGCCGCGATGGCAATCGGCTCGGAAACCTTCCGGCTGACCGTGCTGGAGACCCTGTCGGGCCTCGATCTTGCCGCCGAAGGGCTGAAGAAGATCGAGGACAAGCAGCGCCGCAGCATTACCGAGGCGGTCCTGTCGCTCAAGGGGATCGCGCGCGTATCCATCAATGGCGAGGTCGTTCTCGAACCGGTAAAGCCGGTGATCGATTTCGGCGGCGTGCAGGTGTCGCCGCCCTCCGGGGCCTTTGCCCAGGCGACCAAGCCGGCGGAAGACGCGATGGCGGAACTGGTGCTCGGTCATCTCGGCAAGGCGAAGCGCGTCCTCGACCTGTTTGCCGGTTCAGGCACGTTCTCGCTGAGGATCGCCCGGAAAGCGAAGGTGCATGCGGTCGAGGGCGAGGACAAGCCGCTGAAGGCTCTCGATACCGCAGCCCGAAATACCCAGGGCCTCAAGCCCGTGACGGTGGAAAAGCGCGATCTGTTTCGCCGGCCGATGATGGCGCAGGAGCTGAAGGTCTACGACGCTGCGGTCTTCGATCCGCCGCGCGCCGGCGCCGAGGTACAGGTGAAGGAACTTGCCCACTCCGGCATCAAGACAATCGCCGCCGTCAGTTGCAACCCGGCTACCCTGGCGCGGGACCTCAGGATCCTCGTCGACGCCGGATACCGCATCCAGTCGGTCACGCCGATCGACCAGTTCCTGTGGTCGCCTCATGTGGAGGCCGTGGCGCTGCTGACGCGCTAATTTGGAGCAGAAAGACCTATTGCGGTATCGAAGGATATACCGTTCGGCGGCTCTAAAGTTGTAGTTTAGACATTACTAATTTACGTGAATTTGGAACTGACTTAACCTTTGTCGGTCGCGCCCCAAGGAGGCAAATGACTTGCTTCAGCGCGGCCTAGGGGAAGTCATGACAGACATAGCGATGCATGGGCATGGCGTGCGCGGCATGAAGCCGGAGACGCTGCACTCTTTCGACGGCATAGGTGATCCCGGAAAATTCGGGGTAATGTTTCCCAATCTCATTCCGCTTTCCGCAAGCGATGATGCGCTTGCCGAGCTCGCGGAGGCGATGCTCGACAAGATCGATGCGAAAGGGAACCCTGATACGGGCGGCGACAACGCCAATATCCCCGCCGGCTATACCTATCTGGGCCAATTCGTTGATCACGACATCACGCTCGACACGACGCCGCTAGACCAGCAGAAAGCCGATCCGACGGCGACGATCAATTTTCGTACGCCTGCTCTCGATCTTGATTCTCTCTATGGCGACGGGCCGGGCATCCACCCCTATCTCTATCAACGCCATCCCACAAAGCCCGAGATCCTCGGCAAGATGCTGATCGGCCATACGAGTGAATCACCGGATCAGAATGGCGTGGCGATCCCATCGCTGCCGAACGATCTGCCACGCAATCAGGTGGGTCATGCGCTGATCTTCGACGAGCGCAACGACGAAAACCTGTTGGTGGCACAGTTCCATCTGCTGATGCTGAAGTTTCACAACAAGGTGTTCGACAAGGTTTCAGCCGAGCGCCCTGACTTGAAGGGGACTGCCCTGTTCAAGGAAGTCCGTCGCATCGTCACGTGGCACTATCAATGGATCGTGCTGTTCGATTTCGTCGAGCTGCTCACCGAACCCGGCCTGATCCAGAAGATCAAGCGGGAGGGTCGGCGCTTCTACCGCTTCAGGCAGCGTCCCTATATGCCGGCCGAATTCGCCGCTGCCTGTTATCGGCTCGGGCATTCCATGGTTCGGCAGACCTACAGCCATAACAGGGTGTTTAATCCGACGACGGATCTGATCGCCAACGGCACACTTGGCCTGCTATTCAACTTCACCGGCAAATCCGGCTCTATCGTCGGCGAACTTGCACCGGTGCCACCGGCAGGGCCGACCTCGCCCCTGCCCAAATTGCCATCCAACTGGATCATCGACTGGCGGCGTTTCTTTGATCTCAAGACGCCGGCCGGCGGCAACTTTGCCCTTAACCACAGCCGCCGTCTCGACCCGATGATCACGCCCGCACTGCACACGCTGCCCGGTCGGGAGCCCAATGCGCCCCCGCAGCAGATGCGGGAATTCAACCTGGCCTTCCGCAATCTCAGGCGCGGCGTTCAGATCGGGCTTCCGTCCGGCCAGGCGATCTGTCGTGCAATGGGTCTTACGCCGTTGAAACCATCGCAGGTGGCGACCGGCCCCGACGGCAAGGCGGCCAAGAAACACGGCCTGCACGAGGAAACGCCACTCTGGTATTACGTGCTAAAAGAGGCCGAATATTATCACAAGGGTGAGCGGCTCGGTCCGATGGCGTCGACCATCGTCGCCGAGACTTTCCTCGGCATGGTGCACGGAGACCACGAGTCCTTCCTATGGCAACGGTCGGACTGGAAACCGGAACTGCCGGGTGCAAAGGCTGGCCACTTCACCATGGCCGATCTCATCGAGTTCGTCGGGGACATCAACCCGATCGACGCGCTCGTGCCGGCGCAGCCCGTTCCTCAGGTCTGACTGAGCCTTTGCGAACACGAACATCTCCGCCTGTCGGTGCGTTAGGCATCGACAGGCTTCACCGCCGCATGAAAGCCTCGAACGCCTCCCGGGCTTCCGTACTCTTCAATCGCTCGGAGAAATGGATCAGCTCCTCGTCCATGCGGGCGAGGACTTCGTCACGCGGACCACGGACCAAATCCCGAGCGATCTTGAGCGCCTGCGGCGGCTTTTGGCAAGGCTGGCGGCGAGCGTCAGCGTCTCCGCCTCTACGGCATCTGTCTCGACGATCTTCCAGATCAGCCCGGCCTCCAGGGCGGCCTGTGCCGAAAAGCCCTCGCCTGCCACGAGCATGGCGAACGAGCGCTGATGGCCCATGATGCGGGGGCGAGCAGGCTGGATGCCGCTTCCGGTATAAGCGCCAGGTCGACGAAGGGCGTCTTGAACAGGCTGCGGTTAGAGGCCACCGTCATGTCGCAATGCAGATTGAGCGTGGTGCCGATGCCGATCGCCAGCCCGTCTACGCCGGAAACGAGCGGCTTTTCAGCCAGTGCCAGCGCCTTGATGAAGACGGCAGCGGCCGGTGCATCCGTCGAGCCCGACATGGCGTGAGCGAGGAAGTCGCCCATGTCGTTGCCGGCGGAAAAACAGCCTTCGGTGCCGAGAAAGGCAACCGCCCTGACCGCCTCGTCGCCATTCGCCTCCTCCAGCGTCGCCGTCATGCGGTGATACATGGCGGCCGTGATGGCATTCTTCTTTTCCGGCCGGTTGAAGCGGATGACCATGACGCCCGAATAGGCTTCGGGGCGCTCGACGATGATATGTTCGGTCATAGGTATCTCCCCCATCTAATTGTCTTTTGTTGGCAGTGCGTTCGCAGATGCAAGTCCCCCTCTGGCCTGCCGGCCATCTCCCCCACAAGGGGGAGAATATCCGGGGCGCGGTCTTACCTCGCAATTGGCCAACCGTTCGAAAGAAGCGGCGCTGCGGGTTAAGCCCCTCCCCCTTGTGGGGAGGGGTTGGGGAGGGGAATGCTTCAATCCAGAACCGCGCGCGCAGCCGCGAGGCTGGCGGGACCGGCGATGACGCGGTCCTTCAGCGCCGAGGTTTCGGCGAGCAGGTTTTCCGCCATGAAGCGGCAGAGGCTGGCCCGCTTGTCGCCCTCGCCATTGTCGAGAGCGACCAGCCCTCCCTTGGCGAGATAGGTTCCCGTCAAGACGAGGCCGAAGAGCCGCTGATAGGGCGTGGCACCCGCCAGGGCGTCCGCTGCGCGTCCTTCGGCCTGAGCGTCCATGAGCCAGGCGGTCGCAGTCTCCAGCGCCGTGACGGCTGCCTTCAGGCGGATACCGGTCTCGCCGAAAGCGTCATCGTTGCGAGCCGCAACTTCCTCCGCCACGTCCTTCAGCTCGGCGATGAGACCGTGCACCTGATCGCCATTCGACAGCGGCAGCTTGCGGGTGACGAGGTCGATGGCCTGGATACCGTTGGTGCCTTCATAGATCGGCGCGATGCGGGCATCGCGAAGATAACGCGCCGCGCCGGTCTCCTCGATGAAGCCCATGCCGCCATGGACCTGGATGCCGAGGGACGCCACTTCGACGCCGATATCGGTCGAGAAGGATTTTGCGATCGGCGTCAGCAGCGCCGCGCGTTCAGCCCAATGACGGGCGGTGTCGCCCTCTGTGTGATGGGACATGTCGGTGGCATAGGCGCAGGCATAGCAGATGGCGCGGGCGCCCTGCGTCAGCGCTTTCATGGTGAGCAGCATCTGGGCGACATCCGGGTGCTCGATGATCGGGCTCATCGACTTGCCACTATCGGCGGACCAATCCGGCGTCTTGCCCTGGGTGCGCTCCTTGGCAAAGGCGATCGCCTTCTGTGTGGCGGCCTCGGCGATCGCGACACCCTGGATGCCGACAGCCAATCGGGCATTGTTCATCATCGTGAACATGCAGGCGAGGCCTTTGTTCTCCTCGCCGACCAGATAACCGACGGCACCGCTTTCGGCGCCAAACTTGCCATCGCCATAGATCATCGTGCAGGTCGGCGAACCGTGAATGCCGAGCTTGTGTTCAATCGAGTGGCAGAACACGTCGTTGCGTTCGCCGAGCGAACCGTCCTCATTGACCAGGAATTTCGGTACGAGGAAGAGCGAGATGCCGCGCGTGCCTGCCGGGGCATCGGGAAGGCGCGCCAGCACCAGGTGGATGATGTTGTCGGCGGCATCGTGTTCGCCCCAGGTGATGAAGATCTTCTGGCCGAAGATGCGGTAGCTGCCGTCGTCGCTGCGTTCGGCGCGGCTTTTCAAGACGCCGAGATCCGAGCCTGCATGGGGCTCGGTCAGGTTCATCGTGCCGGTCCATTCACCGGAGACCATCTTTTCCAGATAGGTCGCCTTCAGCGTCTCGGAACCATGGGTGGCCAGCGCATCGATCGCGCCCATGGTGAGCGTCGGTGCCAGCGCGAAGGCCATGGAGGCGGAATTCCACATTTCCAGCGTCGCGACATTGAGCATATGCGGCAGGTTCTGACCGCCATAGGCTTCCGGCGCGGTCAACCCGTTCCAGCCCCTTCCCGCCAGTGGCGATAGAGCTCTACCCAACCGGCCGGCGTCGTCACCTTGCCGTCGGCAAGCGTGGCACCCTCGCGGTCACCGCTTTCGCCGAGCGGCGCCAATTCACCGGAGGCAAAGCGGCCCGCTTCTTCCAGGATCGCATCCACCAGATCGCCGCTCAGGTCGCCGAAGCGTCCCTCCTCGAGCGCGGAGCCTAGGCCGGCAATATGGTTCAGGGTGAAGGCAATTTCCTCCACGGGGGCGCTGTACATGTGATCCTCCTCATCAGCCGTGCAGCCATGCCATCTCGGCAGTATCTATCTTTTACGTAAACGTAAATACTCTTGTCAATTCTCTGTTCCTGCTGTCACCAAGGCAGCGAAATCCGGCATCAACCGTTCATAAGTCGACGCTAGAGATTCTTTTTCAAGTTTGGCGTACAAGGCGAGAAGACAGAGGAATTGTGCCCATGGATACGCCCCCGCTGATGACGCCTGCCATTCCGGGTCTCGTCTGGGCCTATCGCTTCGATGGGCCGACGCGCTCCTGTGCACGCCTGCCGCTGGAAACGACGGTCAACGAACTTGATGTAACGGACGGGTTCCTGTGGCTGCATCTCAACCTCGCCGACAGCCGCGTGCCCGCTTTTCTCGAAAGCCTTCCCGACCTGACGCCACCGGCGCTTTCGGCGCTTACCACGCGCGACACCCATGCGGCGGTGATCCTGGACGAGCAGCTGATTTACGGCACACTGATCGACTTCCAGAAGGAATTCGCCAGCGAGACACGCGATATCGGCTGGCTGCATTTCTTCGTCTCGGAACGCATCATCATCACCACGCGCCTGCAGCCATTGCGATCCATCGACCGGCTGAAGGTGGCGGTGGAAAAGAATGCCGGCCGCTACAAGCGACCGATCGACGTGTTCGAAACGCTGGTGGCGGAATTCCAGCGCACGCTCATCGCGCTCGTCATGGAGCTGACGGAAGAGCTGAACCTGATCGAGGACTTCGTCTACGACAACGCGCCGCGAGACGAGCGCCGGCGGCTGGCGCCTGTGCGGCGCACGGTCGTCAGGCTGCACCGGCACCTCAGAACGATCCTGACCCTGATGCGGCGCGCGGCGGCGTCCGACGAGGACGACATGCCTTTGGGCTTCGACGATGCGGCGGCGCGGCTGATCGGCCGGCTGGAGGCGGTGGATCACGATGTCTACGCGCTGCAGGAACGGGCGCGTCTGCTGCACGAGGAAATCGATTCCAAACTGTCCTCGGAAACCAACCGTCACCTCTATATCCTGTCGCTGATGACAGCCTTCCTGCTGCCACCGTCGCTGGTCACCGGCTTCTTCGGCATGAACACGTCGTCACTGCCCTTTGCCGAGGGCATTCACGGGACGGCATTTGCCTTCGGCGCGATTGTGCTGTCGGTTGCCGCCGCGTGGTGGCTGCTGCGTCGCGTGGGCATCCTGTAGCTTTGACAATCCGGCAAAGAAAACCCGCGCCGGAGCGCGGGTCTGTCTTGTTCCAGTAAGCCTTTAGCGGAAGCCGAACCTCAGTAGTAAGGCGAGTAGCACTGTTGGCGCGGGCCGTTATAGGGCTGGAACGTATTCGAATAGGAATCGTACGAGCGGTAACGCCCGGCGCAGTATTCGTAGTGGCGCGGATTGAGGCCACCGCTGCTGCGATAGACCGGCGCAGGGGCCGGTTCGACATAACGCGGCGCCGCGAGGGCACCACCGATGATAGCACCGGCGCCAAAGGCCGCCAGCGGATACCAGTAGCCGTCGCTGTGACGGCGGTAGCCATCACGGTAGCCGTGATAGCCGCGGTAACCGCCATACCAGCCACGGCGAGGGCCGCCGTAATAGCCGCGGCGCGGCCCATCCCAGCCCCGACGGGGGCCGCCATAATGCCGGTAATACTGGACGTTGGTCACGTCAGAGGCCGCTGGCGCGTTCGGCACCGCCGGCAGCGGAAGCGCCTGGGCCGAGCCCAAAGAGCCTGCCAGGACGACCGCGGAGACCGCAGCGACTGCAAGTTTCTTGAACAGAGTCATTTCAAATTCTCCATTCCGTGGTTGTTGCGATCATGCGGGGCCTTAAGCGCCGGTGATCGCAGGTCATGATGATCCCGTTTCTCCATGAGGCTAGGATTTTCATCCTGAACCGCCGATTAACAGCGGGATCATCAAAGGTCCGGCCGCGGATCCGGTCGGGCCAAGGAGGCTCACCTGTAGGGCGAGTTGCACGAGCGGCGAACGCCCGGGCTTGAGACATAGGTATTGTCGGATGCACGATAGGTCCGGTAACGGTCGGCGCACCACTGGACGTGACGGCTTCTCCCGCCGGAATTGGCAATCGCACCGCCGATGATAGCACCGGTGGCGAAGGCGGCCAGCGGGAACCAGTAGCCATTGTGATAGCGATAGCCACGACGGCGTTCGCGATAGCCTCGATGACCGTTGTAATAGCCTTCGCGATAGTGGCGGCGGTCATGACGATAGTGGCGACGATCGTCGCGATGGCGCCACTGAACCTCGGTCACCTGACCGGCAGATGACGACACGGCCGGAACCGGCATCGGCGAAACAGGCATTGCGGAAGCCGGAATAAAGCTGGTGGCAAGGACAGCAGCGGCCGTCAGCGCCGTAGCAAGGCGCATGCGAAAGGCGGTCATACGGGGTGTTTCCTTTATTGTAGACTAGCGGTCTACAACGGATGACACCCCGCTTTGTTCCAATGACATGACTTTAGGCAACGGCGTAAAGCTTGCCCTCGTCTCCCTGCAGGCGATCGATCATGAAGTTGGCGTACCATTCGACGAACTGCATGACGCCGCCTTCATGGGCTTCCGAATACGGGCCCGGCTCATAGGCCGGCGAGCGGATCCCGAAGGCATTTTCCTCGACGATCTGGCGGTCCTGGTCGTTGGTCATGTTCCAGACATGGGTCAGTTCGTCGACATTGTAATCGACACCTTCAACCGCATCCCTGTGGACGAGCCATGTGGTGGTGACGGCCGTTTCCTCCGGTCCGATCGGGATCACGCGGAAGGAGATCGCGTGATCGACGAGCATATGGTTCCAGGTCGTCGGATAGTGGAACAGCAGCATCGTGCCGATATGGGAAATCTTCACATCGTCGGAGAGCGAACGCAGGACGGCGGGTCGACCGTTCATCGTGTAGCTCTCGGCATCCTCGATGAGCGGCATGCGGGCGACGCGGAACTGGCCGTCCGGCGACATGTTGAACGTGCTCGGCAGACCGGCCGCCTCGCAGCGGCTCCAGTGTTCGG
The DNA here is from genome assembly GCF_030323265.1 of Terrirhizobium terrae. GTDB lineage: Bacteria > Pseudomonadota > Alphaproteobacteria > Rhizobiales > Rhizobiaceae > Neorhizobium. Next base: position 2,511,089 of record NZ_CP104992.1, on the reverse strand, counting down.
AGATGAACGGATCATCGCCCGCGCCCTGGACGCCGGTCGCCGTCGGCGCTTCCGGATAGGTGCGGCAGAGTTCGGGATGGTTGCCGGCGCAGTGGTAGCACTCGCGGTTGTTTTCCCAGACGAGCTTCCAGTTGCCCTTTTCGATGATGGTATTCTTGGCGGCGACCTTTGTCTCCGACAACCGGTGGGGGCCATGTAGGGCTCGACGGTAGCACGCACCGGAGCAAAATCCGGGGCCTCCTGAGCAACGCAGACGAAGATGTAGCCGGCAACGACCTGGCAATGGACGGGCTTCAGGCCGAATTTCTTCTTGTCGAAATCCTCGCCCATGTGGCGGGCCGACATCAACGAGCCGTCATGTTGATAGGTCCACTGGTGATAGGGACAGACGAGACGAGTGGCTGAACCGGTTTCCTTGGTGCAGACGCGGTGCCCGCGATGGCGACAGGTATTGTGATAGGCGCGGATATCGCCCTCGCGGGTGCGGATCACGAGAACCGGATAGTCGCCGATCTGCAGGGTGAAATACTGGCCGGCCTTTTCCACCTCGCAATCATGGCCGACGAACAGCCAGTCGCGATACCAGATCATCTCCAGATCGAGCTTGTAGTAATCCTGGTCGATATAGAAGGGCTGCTCCAGGCTGAAGCCTTCGCGACGGTTCTTCAGCTGCCGCAGAACCTGATTATGAATGTCCATATGCTTCCTCGCAAATCAAGCAAGCGGACAGGGCATGGACAAGCCGGCGGGGAGCCTCCCGCCCATTCTCGTCCCGAGCGCCCTCCGCGACCGGTCTAAACTACGGCTCAGGCTGGTTTCCGGGCTGAGGAGTTGTCTCCAAGGTTTCCCTCAGTGAACTGCATGGCACCTTCCCGGGCGGCCGTTCGGCTCTGTCCCAGTGGCTTACGCCATGCCTCAAACTCCACCACCGTTGCGGGGGCAGCGCCGGTTAGATCTTTTAGATCCGCCGGCTTCCCAATTCTCCGCCTTCCCTAGCAAGGCGGCACCATGAGCTTGGTGTCATTTAAGCCCGATGACAGCTTGTCGCATAGGCGACATTGCGACATCCGACACTGCATTGGCGACGAGGCCATATTGCTATCCCGGAACACTATGGCAGCAGGTGAAACTCGTTGTTAAGATTTCACTAATAGAATCGTATCCGACTCACAGGGAAGGCTCGCGCCTATGCCAGGACAGATCCGGTATTTCGAGGTCAACAGGCAACCGACATTCGCGCCGCCGCCTGCTCGGAGCAATGCGCATTCGGAATTCCTGCGCACCGGCAAGATCTCCCGCCCGCGCCCGCCATCGATACCGAACGAACGTCGTTATCTCAGCCATGACGAAGTGGCCGAGCAGACCGGCCGCAAGCTGGAAGCGGCAGGTGAGACGACCCATGCGCGCCTCAACAAATTCCACCGCCTGATCGCCCTGCCGAAGCTCATCTTCCACCGCACGCTCGATGGCAGCCCACATCTCGGCTATTGCCACGTCACGGCTGCACGCACCGCCTTCTCGCGGGAAGACATGGTGAGCTGGTCGTTCTACATCGCCAATTTTTCCTCCGACATTGGCGAGGAGGAAGAATTCTTCGCCCGCATCATTCCGAAGAGCTCGCGCATGTATTTCGCCGTCGCGATCGAGGGAGATGCCGGGCAAGGCGCACGGATCGACCGCACATTCCGCAAGAACGGCCTGCTGTTTCGCACCAGCGATCCGCGCGAAGCGATGCGCAACGTGCTGATGCTGGGCGCGCCGGACGCAGCCGTCCGCGAGATCATCAAAAAGCTTTGAACCGGCTCTCTCCCGCTGTATTGACGACGGCATGACGGCCGAGATCATAGACAGCAGACAGGAACGGGAACGCGCAATCCGCGAGGCGAGCCGCGTGCTCGGCGAAGGTTTTCCTGTCGCCATCCCCACCGAAACGGTCTACGGCCTTGCCGCCGATGCGACGCAGGCCGACGCGATTTCGCGGATCTACGAGACGAAGGGCCGGCCGCGCTTCAACCCGCTGATCTGCCATGTGTCCGATATCGCCATGGCCGAGCGCTATGCGGTCTTCGACCCCATCTCGCGGCGACTTGCGGAGACTTTCTGGCCCGGTCCGCTCACCATCATCCTGCCGCTCCGACCAGGAAGCCCGATCCATCCGCTGGCGACAGCCGGTCTCGAAACCGTCGGACTGCGCTGCCCCGAAGGCTTTGCCAGCGACCTGATCCGCGCCTTCGACAGGCCACTCGCAGCGCCGAGCGCCAATACGTCGGGCAAGATCAGCCCGACCGCCGCCCGGCATGTCATGGACGACCTCGGTGAAAAACTGAAACTGATCATCGACGGTGGCTCATCACCGGTCGGCGTGGAATCGACCATCGTGCGCGTCGACCCCGAGACCGGCGCGATCCTGCTCCTGCGGCCGGGTGGGCTTGCGGCAGACGATATTGCCAAAGCTGTCGGACAGGATGTCCAGCGCCGCGAAGGACCTGCCGCGATCATCGAGGCGCCGGGCATGCTCGCCTCGCATTATGCCCCGGGCGCGGCCGTGCGTCTCAACGCGCGGTCGGTAGAGCCGGGTGAGGCGCTGATCCGTCTTGGCGGCATCGAAATTCCCGGCATCGAGACGGCGGCGATCGATCTCGATCTCAGCCCCTCGGGAGACCTTGCGCAGGCGGCCGCAAACCTGTTCGAATACCTGAAGCGCGCAGATGCCAGCGGCGCGCAGCGGATCGCCGTCACGGCCATTCCCGAGGAGGGACTTGGCGAGGCGATCAACGACAGGCTGGCACGCGCTGCGGCGCCGAGGGATGGAGAGACCTGAAATGGATAATGCGGCGGACCTGCCGGTCGTGGCACCCGAATTGCTCGACCGCTTCGCGGCCATCGTCGGCGAGGCACATGCCGTTCGCGACGCTGCGGATCTCGCCCCGCATCTCATCGAAAACCGCGGTCTCTACAAGGGATCGTCGCCGCTTCTGTTGAAGCCCGGCACGACGGAAGAAGTCGCCGCCATCCTGAAACTCGCCAGCGAAACCGGCACGCCGATCGTGCCGCAGACCGGAAATACCGGTCTCGTGGGCGGCCAGACCCCGCGAACGGGCGGACATGACATCATCGTGTCGCTCGAGCGGATGAACAAGATCCGCGACGTCGACCCGCTTGCCAACGTTCTGGTCGCCGAGGGCGGCGCCATCCTCGCCGACGTGCAGGCCGCGGCCGACAAGGTCGACCGGCTGTTCCCGCTGTCACTCGGCTCGGAAGGCTCCTGCCGGATCGGCGGCAATCTCTCCACCAATGCCGGCGGCACCGCCGTGCTCGCCTATGGCAACATGCGGCAGCTCTGCCTCGGGCTGGAAGTCGTGCTGCCGTCCGGCGAAATCTGGAACGGCCTGCGCCGGCTGAAGAAGGACAATACCGGCTACGATCTGCGCGATCTCTTCATCGGCGCGGAAGGCACGCTCGGCATCATCACCGGCGCGGTCTTGAAACTCTTCCCCAAGCCTGTCGGCCATCAGGTGGCGCTTGCCGGCCTCGCCTCGCCGGAAGATGCGCTGCATCTCTTCGAGAAGGCCTCGACGCTCTGCGGCACGGCACTGACCGGTTTCGAACTCATGCCGCGCATCGGCATCGAGTTCACCACGCGTCATATAGACGGCGTGCGTGATCCGCTGGAAGGTCCACATGCCTGGTACGCGCTGATCGACATTTCGACCTCCGACAGCGCCGAGACGGCCAGCGTCATGGTGCAGTCCCTGCTGGAACAGGGTTTCGAGGCCGGGCTCGTCGAGGACGCGGTTATCGCCTCCTCGGTTGCCCAGCAAAAGGCGCTGTGGCACATGCGCGAAAGCATGTCGGATGCGCAGAAGCCTGAAGGCGGATCGATCAAGCACGATGTTTCGGTACCGGTCTCGAAGATCCCGGCCTTCATGGCGGAAGCGGAGAGAGCCGTGCTCGCCGCCATGCCCGGTGCCCGTATCTGCGCATTCGGCCATCTCGGCGATGGCAATATCCACTACAACATCTCGCAGCCGGTCACCGCCGATATGGGAGCCGACAAGCAGGCCTTTCTCGACCGCTGGCGCGAAATCAACGAAATCGTCCACGCCATCGTTCTCGATGCCGGCGGATCGATCTCGGCGGAGCATGGCATCGGCCAGCTGAAGCGCGATGAACTCGCCCATATCCGTTCGGACATCGAGATGGAGTTGATGTACCGGATCAAGTCCGCCTTCGACCCGGCCGGCATCATGAACCCCGGCAAGGTGGTCAACGTTCCCGGCGCCTCGGCATGAGCCATATCCGCAAGGCGACGATCCGCATCGATTTCGACATCGGCGTCAGGCTCGGACCGGGCAAGGCACAGCTGATGGAACTGATCGAGGAACACGGCTCGATCCGTGCCGCCGGCGCCTCGATCGGCATGTCCTACCGCCGCGCCTGGTTGCTGGCGGACGAGATCAACCGGATGTTCCGCGAGCCGTCGATCTCCACCCGCCATGGCGGCAAAAGCGGCGGCGGTGCGGGGCTGACGGAATTCGGTCAGGAAATGCTGAAGCGCTACCGCCGGGTGGAAGCCGCCATGCGGGCTGCCGCCGAGGACGATCTCGACTGGCTGTCAGGCCATATCGATCCCGACTTCAAGCCAACGGAAAAGAAGAACGACTCTAACGTGCTGACGCCGGATCAGCCCGTGCCCAGCTGAGAAAGCGCCCAGAGCGTATCGGCGCTGATCCCTGCGGTAGCACTGCTGCCGTTCAAAATGCTGACGGCCGGAGACGTCGCGCCCGAATTGTTCTCGATGTCATACATGAAGGTGAAACGCTCGACGAGCTTCTTCAGCTTTACCGGATCGGAGAGATCCGCAAGGTTGAGGTTCTTCTCCACCACGGCCGCCTGCTTGTCGACGTCCATGTTGCTGAACTCGGTCGGCAGGCTGTAGGTCACGCGGAAGAATTCGGCGAGCGCGTCGTCACCAAGAATGACATAGGGATCGGTGATCGTGTCGGCCATGCGCTGGAAATATAGCGCGAGGCGCACGCCGGCATTGTCGTTGCCCTGCTCCGTTTCCAGAAGCTGACTGAGATACATGGACTGTGTCGCCGACATCTGGCCGCCGTTCTGCGCGCCACCACCCTTAGAGCGATCGATTTCGCCATCGGCATCGAAGTTGAAGGAGCCAACGATCTGGGCGAAGCGCTTGTCGTCCAGCGTGTTGACGTAGCTTTCCGGATCATCGAGATCGGACGCGAAGATCTGCTCGATGAAGTCGTCGGTTATCGTCTCCGGGTCGATGCCCTTCGAAACCAGCACGATGTCGATCAGCTGGCGGTCGGCAAGGAACTGGTCGCGGGTGTCGATCCGCTGCATGGCGTCGGTATAATACTTGCTGTCTTCCTCGGCCTTGGCCTTGGCGGCCTTCAATTCATCCCCTCCAGGAAACGAGTCTGGCGCAGGATATAGTCCTTGGCGACATTGGTAATGGTCGCATTCGACTGGGCGAGCACGGGTACCGTTACGTCGCCGTCCTTGTCGAAATTGAACAGCTTGGCGAGCGAGACGAAACGCTCGTCTTTCTGCTGGTAAACATAGCTGTTGGGATCGGAGAGATCACTCTGCAGAATGCTTCTGATCTTGAACTTGGAAACGCTGTCCGGATCGATACCGACAGCCTTCAGCGCAAATTCATAGGTCGTATCGGCATCGGCACTGAGGAAGTCGTCAAGTGTCTCGATTGAAGCCATGTCCGACTTGTAGAAGCCGATGGACTTTTCGAGATCTTCTTCCTGCTTATCGTCCCAGCGGGACATGTAAATGTTGCGCGTGTTCGTGGTCTGGGCTTCCGTCTGGGCATTGCCCGCTTCCACCGTACCGGCGGTACTGAAATTGAACGCCTTGGCGAGCTCCAGATATTGCGGTCGCTCGGCGCCATAAAAATTCGCATAGCTGGTCGGGTCGGAGAGATCGCTGGTCAGGATCTGCTCCAGCGTCGACTTCACGACATAAGCTTCATCAAGATTGAAGGCGCCGCGCAGGTACTGATAGATGCGGTCATCGGCCAGCATCTCATCCACATTGGTGAAAGTGCCAACCTTGCTCTCGAAATATTCCTGGTTGAACATCGCCTCGGCATGGGTGACGCGGCCCTGCGAGGAGAAGTAGTTGCCGACGATTTCCTGGATCTTGTCATCGCTGAGCGCGCCGCTTGCCGGCACGGTGCCGTCGGCGTTGAACTGAAAGTCCTCCGCCAGCTTCTTCATTTTCTCGTAGAAGGCCATGTTGCCGGCGGAATAGCCGCTTATCATCGTCTTCAACTCTGCGCGGCGCGCATCCGTCTCGTCGATCGGCACCAGCTTCGCATCCAGCTCGTCGTAACGCGCCTGCTTTGCCTCCATCGACGCCTGGTCGGCGGCGATCAGTTCTTCGGTCTCGTCCAGCTTGACCTGAAGCGCATCGATTTCGGCCTGCAGGGCTTCCTGGTCTCCGCCATTGTTGATTTCCTGCTGCTTGGCATCGATCTGCTGCTGGTAGTCGGTTTTCTGCTCCTGGCCGAGCGCGATCGACTTCTCGTAGCCCGCAATCGCATCCTTGGCACTGACGCGTTCGGCCAGTTCCGGATCCTCGGTCTTGGCTGCGTTATAGCTGTCGAGCTGCGTGCCGTAAGTCTTGCTGTAATAGCTGTCAGGGTCGTTCGGATCGCTGGTCAGCGCACCCCTGACGGCGGTGTAATTGTAATACTGGCCGTCGATGCCGTATGCGTTGAAGATGTAGTTGCGCAGGTCGTCGTTGCGAAGAAACTGATCGACATTGGTGACATAGCCACTGGTGCCCATCATTACCTTGAAATAGCGGGTATCCTCTTCAGTCTTGTCCTCCAGCGCAGAAATCTGCGCATTATAGAGGTCGAAGACATCTTCCATCTGCCCTTCGGACTGGGCCACGGCCGTCGTCGAGCTCGAGACGGAGAAATTGAAGGCAGCTGCGAAGTTGGTATAGCGCTCGTCGGTGAGGCGGTTGGCAAAGCTGTTCTGGTCGGAGAGATCGCTTTCCAGCACTTGCTTCATGAAGGCCTTGGCATAAGCCATTTCCCCCAGACCGTAGGCAGTCATCGCAAAATTGTAGAGCCGGTAGTTATCGAGGAACTCGTCGACGCTGGTGATCTTGCCGATATTTTCCTGGTAGTAGGCCTGATCGTTGGCGACCTGGGTCTGGCTCGAGATCCGCTTCAGGCTTGAGGCCATGTCGCGGTTGACGAGATCGAAGCTGAGATAGGTCGAAACCATGCGAGACGCCTCACGTATTCCTGTGCTGGCGCAATCATGCCGCACGAGCCTTGTCCGGGGCTTTTCCGCATCCCGGCAAAACACCCGCAAAATGTGCCGTCGCGGCACGAAGGAGGCTCCACGTTCACCCTTCGGAAACCGCGATCGATCCGCATTTGATAACCATCCGGGGTGGCAAACTTTCCTTAACCGCAATTTTTAAGCAGTCGCGAATAGCCCCCGCCTATTGTGAGCCCATCAGAGGACAAAAGTCCCGATGGGAAACCGGAAACGGCTCTCAGGTAAAACAAGGGTAGCATACGAGATGAGCAAAACCGTTCTGAAGCCCGAATGGGCAGGGTCGACATTGAGGCTCGATCCGTCTCGCTTTCCGCAGCAAGTGACTTACGCGCTGCGCGAGACATCAGGAGATGTCACGATCACCATCGACGAGCGCGGCGCCGTGCTGCGCAAAATCCTTCCGGGTAGCGGCCTGCCGCTGTCCTTTGCCCTTCCGGCTCGCGCCTTCAAGGGGTTGCCGCCCGCGCCATCGACCATGGCGACGGCGAAGTTACCGTTACGCTTGAACTCCACCATGAAGATCCGGATCTCTGCATTCCGCTGCTCGTCGCCCACGACCTGTGCGACATCGCAGCAGACTGGCGCAGCTGGTCCGATGCCTTCCGCATTCCCATGCTGATGGTCGAGGCCGACGGCATTGCCCGTCCGCTCGAAAACCATCTCGGTGACGTGCGCACGCAGGCCGTTCGCCCCCGCCGCCGCCATTCCTATTTCGCCGCAAGACGCCCGCGCTTCCTGGTTCGCCGCACCACCGGCAGCCTCGGCGTGGCCATGAAGATCGAAGGCAAGGAAATCATCGCCCGTCGCTAGGAGTTGTTTGTCCCTCTCCTGACGATAGCGCGATGGGAAGCCCGGCGTTTTCGCCGGGCTTTTGCTTTCAGAGAATAAGCGACAGCATTAACCCGCCAAAAAGAATGGCGCCGACACGATTGTTGGACTTGAACAGTCTGAGGCAGTGTTCGGGATTGTCGATATCGAGCACCAGGATCTGCCAGGCGAGCAAGACGGCCGCGGCGACCAGACCGAGATAGGCGAAAAAGCCCGCGCCCGCTGCGATGAAGGAAAAGAGAAGCAGCAGGAGCGTGACGCCATAGAGTCCGACCAGCCAGGGCTTGGCATTGTCACCGAATAGCCGGGCCGTGGAGCGGACGCCGATCAGCTCGTCATCCTCGATATCCTGATAGGCGTAGATCGTGTCGTAACCAATCGTCCAGGCAACGGCGGCGATATAGAGCCAGATCGCGGCCCAGGAAAGCGAACCAAAGATCGCCGCCCAGCCCATCAGCGCGCCCCATGAGAAAGCCAATCCGAGGAAAAACTGCGGCCAGTCGGTGAAGCGCTTAGCGAACGGGTAAACCGCGACCACCGCCAGCGAGACAATCCCGAGGGCTATAGAAAACGCGTTGAACTGTATCAGGACAAGCAGACCGACCAGCGCCTGCAGCGCGATGAAGGCTTTTGCCTCGAAGCGGGACACCCGGCCGGAGGGCAGCGGCCGCGAGCGGGTGCGCGCCACTTCCATATCGATCTTGTGGTCGACGAGATCATTATAGGTGCAGCCGGCACCGCGCATGGCGACCGAACCGATGAACATCAGGAACAGATAGAAAAGGACCGTTCCGAAGGAGAGGTCCAGATCGTCCGGTGCGGCATCGACCGCAAGCGCGACCGACCAGAAGCAAGGCCACATCAGAAGCTGCCAGCCGATCGGCCGGTCCCAGCGGGCAAGCTGGGCATAGGGCCAGGCAGCGCGCGGCAGGATGCGATAGACAAAATTGTCGGAAGGGGCGTCGGCCACGCGGGCGCCAAGATCAGGTGCGTTCGTCATCATGGCCGAGTTTCTAGCGCCGGGAAAATGCGGTGGTCAAGGCGCCAGCCTTTTGCCGCTCATCCGCCTGCCGGCACCTTCTCCCCGTATCGACGGGGAGAAGGACACAAGTCGCAAGCTCTCCGCCCCAAGTTGAAGCACATCCCCTCGCCCCGCTTGCGGGGAGAGGGTTAGGGTGAAGGGCAATCTTTTCCAAAGTATGAGGTCGTCACACCGCAATCTTGTCCAGCGGCAGACGGCTCTGTTCGAATGCCCGCAGCTGCGCCTCGCGTTCGTAGATATAGTCGCGATTGTCCGGCACTGCCTGACGCTTCTTGACGATCTGCATCTGGAAGATGTGGAACGCCTCGTGGGTGAAGGCCATTTCGGAGCCGGCGAGATAGAATTCCCACATGCGCACGAAACGCTCGTCATAGAGGGCCGCGGCCTTGTCACGATTTGCCATGAAACGCTCGCGCCAGTGGCGCAGCGTATAGGCGTAGTGCATCGGCAGGATTTCGATGTCGGAGACGAGCAGGCCCGCCTTCTCGATCGCCGGCATGACTTCCGCAACCGACGGAATGTAACCGCCCGGAAAAATGTATTTCTCGATCCACGGATTGTTGTAGATCGCCGGATAAGGCTGGCCAATCGAGTGCAGCACCATGACGCCGTCATCGGCCAGCACGTCGTTCACCTTGTTGAAGAACTTGCGATAGTTCAGCCGTCCGACATGCTCGAACATGCCGACGGAGACGATACGATCGTAGCTCTTGGTCGGCGGCAGGTAATAATAGTCCTGCAGCTCGAAGCGGACGCTGTTGGAGAGACCGCGTTTGGCGGCGCGCTCGCGCGAGATCTTCAACTGCTCCGTCGACAAAGTGATGCCGGTGACGTCGACGCCGCAGCTTTCCGACAGATACATCGCCATGCCGCCCCAGCCGGATCCGATCTCCAGCGCCTTCTGGCCCGGCTCGGCGAGAAGCTTTGCGACGATATGGCGCTTCTTGGCGATCTGCGCCTCGTCCAGCGAAATGCCGGGCGGGTTGAAATAGGCGCAGGAATACTGCCAGTCCTCATCGAGAAAGAGCGAGAACAGCTTTTCGTCGAGATCATAGTGATGGGCGACGTTGCGGCGATTATGGTTGATCGGCACGCGGTTGCGGAACTGCGAGGCAATGATCCGGCCGATGCCGTGGACGATCATGCCGAAGGTCAGGCCTTCGGACAGCGTGTTGTCCTTGATCAAGGCCAGGAACTCGTAAATGTCGCCGTCTTCGACGCGAAGGCGGCCATCCATGTAGAGTTCGCCGAGCTTCAGTTGCGGATCGCGAACCATTTCCTTTTCGGCCGTCTCGTCAGAAAAACGGATCGTAACCGATCGCCCTCCTCCGCCGCCATATCGCTGTTTGCCGCCGGAACCCCGGACTGTTAAAGTACCAATTTTGATGATTTTGCTGAGAAGATCGTGAAGGGACGAGGCCACTGACCCACCTCCTGAATACTAAGGATGCCTTACTATTTTTCGAAATCTAGCGTCTAATCGTTGGACTGCAAGCACATTCCAGCCATGAAAATGACATAAAATGACAGGCCGTCAAACGGTTGTCTGACGGCCTGCATCTAAAGGTGGAGTTGAAAGAAAAAATTGTCAGATTCAGCGCTTTTTTAAAGCTTCCGCGAGCGCCGCACCGAATGCGCCTTGTGAAGACGGCTTTTCGGTCTTCATGAATTTTTGATTGGCCGGACGCTCGTTTTTGGCACCACCGCGCGGCGGTTGGGCCGACTCAGCCCGTCCTTGCGCATCGTCAGGCCGATGCGCTTGCGCTTAACATCCACCTCGACGACGCGAACCTTCACCACGTCGCCAGCCTTTACTACCTCATGGGGATCCTTGACGAACTTGTCGGCGAGCTGGGACACGTGGACGAGCCCATCCTGATGCACGCCGATATCGACGAAGGCACCGAAGGCGGCAACGTTGGTGACCGTACCTTCCAGCAGCATGCCGGGCTTCAAGTCGGTGATTTCGTCGATACCCTCCGCGAAGGTCGCGGTCTTGAAGCTTGGACGCGGGTCGCGGCCCGGCTTTTCCAGCTCGGCGATAATGTCCTTCACCGTCGGCAGACCGAATTGCTCGTCGATGAACTGACGCGGGTCGACAGCCTTCAAAGCGGCGCTATCGCCCATCAGTGCGCGCAGGTCGCGACCGCAGGCGGCGACGATCTTCTTTGCCACGCCATAGGCTTCCGGGTGGACTGCCGAGGCATCGAGCGGCTCCTTGCCGTTGACGATGCGCAGGAAGCCGGCGGCCTGTTCGAAGGTTCGGTTGCCGAGACGGGCGACCTTCAGCAAATCCTTGCGGCTTCCGAATGCACCATTGGCATCACGGTGGGCGACGATTGCCTCCGCGGTCGAGCGCGAGAGGCCGGAGACACGGGCGAGCAAAGGTGCGGATGCCATATTGAGATCGACACCGACGGCATTCACCGCATCTTCAACCACGGCATCCAGCGAACGGGCGAGCTTGCCCTGGTCGACATCGTGCTGGTACTGGCCGACGCCGATCGCCTTCGGCTCGATCTTGACCAGTTCCGCCAGCGGATCCTGAAGGCGGCGGGCAATGGAGACGGCGCCGCGCAGCGACACATCGAGCCCTGGGAATTCGGCTGCCGCCGTTTCCGACGCCGAATAGACAGAGGCGCCTGCTTCCGAGACGATGACCTTGGTCGGCTTGTTGCCGGGAAGAGAGGACAGCATGTCGGCCACGAGCTTTTCCGTCTCGCGGCTGCCGGTGCCGTTGCCGATCGCGATCAGTTCGACATTGTGCTTGCGGATCAGCGAGGCGAGTTCGGCCTGCGTACCGCGCAGATCGTTCTTCGGCGGGAAGGGATAGACGGTCGAGGTTTCGAGCAGTTTGCCGGTCGAGTCGACGATCGCCACCTTGACGCCGGTGCGGATGCCCGGATCGAGGCCCATCGTGGCGCGAGAACCAGCAGGAGCGGCTAGCAGCAGATCCTTGAGATTGCGAGCGAAGACGTGGATCGCATCCTCCTCCGAGCGCTCACGCATTTCCCGCATCAGGTCGAGCGACAGGGAGACCGACAGCTTCACCCGCCAGGTCCAGCCTGCGACATCCATCAGCCAGAGGTCACCTTTGCCCGAGCCGCGGATTTCGAAGGCAGAGGCGATGATGCGCTGCGCCGGCTTGACCGGCGAGGTGTCGTCAGCATCGACATCGATGGTCAGCGTCAACATCTCCTCGTTCCAGCCGCGCAGCATGGCGAGCGCGCGATGGCCCGGCACGGTCGCCCAGCGTTCGGTATGATCGAAATAGTCGGCGAACTTGGCGCCCGCCTCCTGCTTGCCGTCGACCACCTTCGCCCGCAGCACCGCGCCGTCGCGCATATGCTGGCGCAGGCGACCGAGAAGATCGGCGTTCTCGGAAATGGTTTCGGCCACGATATCGCGCGCCCCGTCGAGCGCCGTTTTCACGTCGGGCACCTCGCCCTGCACATAGGCCTCGGCGAGACTGGCCGGATCGGCGGCACGGTCCGCCCAGATCGCCTCCGCCAGGGGGCGAGGCCGCGTTCGCGTGCGATTTCGGCACGGGTGCGACGCTTCGGCTTGTAGGGCAGGTAAAGGTCTTCCAGCTCCGCTTTAGTGGCCGCGCCGGCGAGCTTTGCCGCAAGCTCATCGGTCATCTTGCCCTGGCCGTTGATCGACTCGACGATCGAGCCACGGCGCGCTTCCAGTTCGCGCAGATAGACAAGCCGCTCGGCGAGATTGCGAAGCTGGGTATCGTCCAGGCCGCCGGTGACTTCCTTACGGTAACGGGCAATGAACGGCACCGTGGCACCCTCGTCCAGCAGCGCGATGGCAGCCTTGGCCTGGTCCGGCCGAGCATTGATTTCGGCGGCGATCGCAACGGCGAGTTTCTGGTTATCGGCAGCCATCGGTATCCTCGTCAATTTCAGGAGGCGCGACCATAGTCAAACTTTAAGGCAAGGCAACACGGGCGCCGATGCCGCGCACAGAATGCTTCGCCTAGCTGTGCCAAATCGAACTAACATTCATCAAGCGGTAACCGTGACGCAGTGGATAAGGAGCTGACATCTTCTCGCGTTTGACCTCGCCACTATAAATACCCTTGCCGCATGATGTGGTATATTAGGAGGTATGAATGCCTAGAAATATCGCTAACCAACTAGCCAGCGACGAGGCGGTCGGCTCCGAAGAACTTGAAGCCGCAATCGCCTACTTGAACGACAAGATCAGAAATGCCGAATTGAGACATGAACCAATCCCTTTTCTTGCATATCGTAATAAAGTGATTTTTCAGACCACGCTCAATCTGCGCCGCGAGTTCCCCTCGCAGTATGAGAACTGACCATCGACGCTGATGTCGATCAGGGCTTAGCCGACCGCCTTACAGGCCGGCTTCGCCACTGCGGCGACAATTCCCTTCATTCGCCGTCCGCGATCTGTGTCCTAACCGCGCCGCGCCCTTGACCTTTGGGTCTGTGAGCCTTAACCGCCCAGTGAAACAACCATGAGGGCGGTGTATGAAGGTTCTCCTGATCGGCTCCGGCGGCCGCGAGCATGCATTGGCGTGGAAGATCGCCCAGTCTCCCAAACTGACACGCCTTTATGCCGCGCCTGGCAATCCCGGCATTGCCGAGCATGCAGAAATTCTCCCGCTTGATGTGGACGACCATGCGGCTGTCACGCGCTTCTGCGTCGAAACCGGCATCGATCTTGTCGTCGTTGGCCCGGAAGGCCCGCTGGTGGCCGGTCTTTCCGACGTTCTGTGTGCGAGCGGCATCACCGTCTTCGGTCCATCGGCTGCTGCGGCGCAGCTTGAAGGCTCCAAGGGCTTCACCAAGGACCTCTGCGCCCGCTACGACATTCCGACCGGCGCCTATCGTCGCTTCACCAATGGTGAAGATGCCAAGACCTATATCATCGAACAGGGTGCGCCGATCGTCGTGAAGGCCGATGGCCTTGCCGCCGGTAAGGGCGTCACCGTGGCAATGACGATCGAGGAAGCGCTTTCCGCCGTCGACGACTGCTTTGACGGTGCCTTTGGCGCCGCCGGTGCGGAAGTTGTCATCGAGGCCTATCTCGATGGCGAGGAAGCCAGCTTCTTCTGCCTCTGCGATGGCAAGACCGCTTTGCCGCTCGTGACCGCGCAGGATCACAAGCGCGTCGGCGACGGCGATACCGGCCCGAATACCGGCGGCATGGGCGCCTATTCGCCCGCCCCCGTCATGACACCCGACATGGTCGAGCGGACGATGAAGGAGATCATCGAACCGACCATTCGCGGCATGGCGGAAAGCGGTTATCCATTTGTCGGCGTGTTCTTTGCCGGCCTTATGATCACGCAAAAAGGCCCGGAGCTGATCGAATACAATGTCCGCTTCGGCGATCCGGAATGCCAGGTGCTGATGATGCGGCTGAAGAGCGATCTGCTCGATCTTCTCTACGCCGCCGCAACCGGCACGCTCGACAAGGTTTCTGCCGACTGGAGCGACGATGTAGCTCTGACTGTGGTCATGGCCTCGAAGGGTTATCCGGCTGCCTATGATAAGAACACGCCGATCGCCTCCCTGCCGCAAACCGGCCCGGGCGAGAAGATTTTCCACGCCGGCACGGCGCTCAAGGGTGGTGCTCTGGTCGCCACCGGCGGCCGCGTGCTCAACGTAACCGCCACCGGCCCGACCGTACGCGAGGCCCAGGTTGGCGCCTATTCGCTGGTCGAGGGCGTCGAGTGGGACAACGGCTTCTGCCGCAGGGATATCGGCTGGCGCGCGGTGGAGCGGGAAAACGGCTGATAACGGGCCAGTCTCGGACAGGCCCTGACAATTTAAGTGGTTGTTTACCGATTTTTCTGACGGGATCGCAACCACTTGCCCCTAAGCATGGTGCAAAGAGAGGATTTGCACCATGCGCCATGTGCTTCTGTCAGCTTTCGTGCTCGTTACCGGCTCCGCCCAGGCGCAGTCGATCGAGCCGCTTGCGACGAACACCCGTAGCGCGACCGCCAGCTTCGTCACTAGGACCTGCGCCCATTGCCCTCCGCTGAAGCCGGTGGAAGATAAAAGCAGCTACAAGGTTCCGGTTCTGAAGGACGGCGTGCAGTCCGTTGCCGTCATGGATATCGATGGCCAGAAGAAGATCGTCCGCACCGATGTCTGGATGGGCGGCTCGCCGGTCGTTCACGTCAGCAAGGTGCCGGCATGGATGACGACCGAGCAGTTGCAGGCAGTTGTCGATACCGGCAACGGCCTGAGCACGGAAGAAGGCATCGAGAGCGCCAACGCTCCCGCCACCCCGATCGACTTCAATGCGAAGACCGGCGCAGTCGAAGACAACGGCTCCATTTCCCAGACCTTTGACGGACTTCCTCTGCGCCGCGACTGACCTGCAACAAACGATCCTGAATACTTGCGAGCTCCGGACAGGCCTCTGTCTCGGACATCCTCCAGTTATGCTTGACTTATGCTGATCGCTTCGCAGGGAGAGATAGTAACGGCCTGAGCCCCCTCCCAACAGTTAAAACTTTATTCAATCTGATATGCGATCGTGTGTTGTGCGATGCAGCACGCCCGGGCGCAGGATGCGCTACCCTCCCCTACATCTCATCTCATTGAAGCCGCATGCGCATGCGGCTGATTGCCCTTCGAGGACATCATGAAGAACCTGAAGATCTCCCATCAGCTCGTGCTGCTCGTGCTGACCCTGATGATCGCCTTTGCGATCGGCACCTATGTCCAGCTGCGCACGTCGACCAACGCTATCTATGCCGAGCGCTACGCCATGTTGCGCACGCAGGTGGAATCCGGCCTCGGCATCATGAAGAAGTTCCAGCAGCGCGAGGCCGCCGGCGAGTTTTCGCGGGAAGAGGCCCAGAAGCGCGCCTTCGAAGCGATTGCGGCCATGACCTTCACGCCGGACGGCTATCTCTATGCCTATGACTACGACGTGACGATGCGCCTGCATCCGGATCCGAAGCGTCTCGGCCAGAATTTCAAGGGCAAACCAGACGTCACCGGCTTCATGTATCGCGACGAACTGGTCAAGATCGCCCGCAATGGCGGCGGCACCGCAGACTTTCTCGGCCCCAAGCCCGGTGAGCAGGGCGACGGTTTCCGCAAGAGCTCCTACGCTCTGGCCTTCGAACCCTGGCAGCTGGTTCTCGTCACCGGCGTCTATGTGGACGATCTGGAAGCGCAGATCCGCGGCGAAGCGATGAAGGCGATCGGCATCGGTGCAGGCATCCTGGTTCTTGCCTCGCTTCTCGCCTTCGTCGTCATCCGCAACATTTCCGGCCCGCTCGGCGCCATTCGCAATGCGCTGAATGCCGTTGCCGACGAAAATGTCGATCTCGCCATCCCTCACACCGGCATGAAGAACGAAGTCGGCCTTATGGCCCGCGCCACCCAGGCACTGCAGCAGAAGGTGCGCGAGCGCCATGCGATGGAAGAGCGGCAGCAGCGCAGCCAAGAGGAGCTGGACGGCGAACGGCAGCAGAATCTCGATATGCAGCGCAGCGAAGCGGACCTGCAGGCCCGCGTCGTGTCGACCATCGGCACTGCTCTGGAAGCGCTGGCAAAGGGCGACCTTACCGTCCGTTGCGGCGATCTTGGCAACCGTTATGCCGGCCTGCGCGACAACTTCAACGAGGCGCTCAGCCATCTCGAGGCCGCCATGGCCAAGGTCAATGCCAAGGGGATCGATATCGGTGGCTCCAAGGACGAAATCCGCCGCGCTTCCAACGAACTGTCGCAGCGCACCGAGCGTCAGGCCGCCAACCTGGAAGAGACTTCCGCTGCCCTCGACGAGCTGACAGTCGCCGTCAAGCAGACGGCGGACGGCGCCAAGGAAGCGGCACAGCGCGTCGTCACCGTCAGCGGCGAGGCAAGCCGCAGCGATGCGGTGGTTGCCGAAGCGATCGAGGCGATGAGCGGCATCGAACAGTCTTCCGGCGAAATCACCAAGATCATCGGCGTAATCGACGAGATTGCCTTCCAGACCAACCTTCTGGCGCTGAATGCCGGTGTCGAGGCCGCTCGTGCGGGCGAAAGCGGCAAGGGCTTTGCGGTCGTCGCACAGGAAGTGCGCGAACTCGCGCAGCGTTCCGCCGCAGCCGCCAAGGAGATCAAGGATCAGATCTCCCGCTCCTCCACTCAGGTGGAAAACGGCGTCCGTCTCGTGGGCCAGGCCGGCGAAGCTCTGAAGCGGATCTCGGGCCAGGTGAAGGCCGCAAGCGACATCGTCAGCAAGATCGCCGATTCGGCGGCCGAGCAGGACACGACGCTGCGCTCCATCTCCTCGTCGCTCAATCATCTCGACCAGGCAACGCAGCACAATGCCGCAATGGCCGAAGAGACGACGGCTTCCGCTGAGGCTCTGGCCGCAGACACCGAGGAACTGCTCAACCTCATCCGCGGTTTCCGCATCAGCGGCACGACCCATGTCGACCGCCTGCGCGACGCGGGCACGCAGATGCGCATGGCGAGCTGATTATCTTTCATCGCTCAGTCAAGAGATCCGTTCCCCGGGGGTATCAGGGGGATGGTGGAAGCCGTCGGGCGAAAGCTCGACGGTTTCTTTTGGGGAGCCATCGCAAGGCCGCACCACAGGCCTCATTGCCAGCTGCCGACAATCTCAGGCGATCCGTGCCGCCCGGATTCAGAGCCCGGAAAGCAAGGCGTCGAGGTCATCGATACGGCGATCCGAAAACACCCTGATGCCCGCATTTTCCAGGAGCGCCGCCGTCACGCCATTACCGGCATGCTTTCGCCCTCCGAACGAGCCATCATAAATAAACCCCGAGCCGCAGGACGGGCTTCCATCGATCAGCAGCGCATGGGTGCAACCGTGAGCCATGGCAAAATCCAGCGCCTGCCGCGCGCCGGCCATGAACTGGGCCGTTACGTCGCCGCCGGTGATTTCCACAACACGCGCCCTGCCCGCCAGGACATCGGCGCCGGTCATGCCGTTCTCGATCTCGGCAGGCGGGCGCGGCACGCTCATGCCGCCGGCGAGCTCCGGACAGATCGTCACCAGCCTTCCCTCCTCCCGCCAGCGGTCGATCGCCGGATGCACGAGCGGCTTGCCCTTGCCGTCATAACGGACGGCATGACCGAGAAGACAGGCGCTGATGAGGATTTTGGCGGTCATTCTTTGTCATCGAAATGGCGGCGGACATCGACCTTTTCGTGGAGGATGCGGACAATATTCGCCTGCCCGTCATCGGCAGTCACGTAGAATATCAGATGGTGGCCGCATCTGAAGCGACGATAACCCGACATGATCCAATTCGCATTCCGGCCGAGACTTGGATTTTCGCCAAGTTTGATGAAGCTGTCGAAAAGGCGGGACACATAGCGTTCCGCTTGTTCTTGCGACCAATTGATGATGGTGTAATTCCATATATCGTCGAGATCCGCCTCAGCCGCCGGGCTTAGACGATAGACTTTCATCGAGCGTGTTTCTCGCGCATGCGCGCCAGAAATTCATCCCGATCAACATGACGCGGCTCGCCGCTGTTCTCACCCTCGATCAGCAATTCACGGAGCTTTTCAAGTTTTTGCTGCTCTTCCTCAAGCAAGCGGAGGCCTGCCGCAACGACCTCGTCCGGAGACGCAAACCGGCCGCTCTCGACTTCGTTGTCGACAAAGCTGGCAAGTGGTTCACCGATGGTAACTTGAACGGGCTTGTTCATCGACAGCTCCAGGATCGTTCTGTTTGCCAGTCTAGCATGGAGCATCAGACAGAAAAAAGCCCCGGCAATGCGGGGCTTTCAAATGTCACCATCCCGGCTGAATCAACCTGAGATCTTCGAGAAATCCGCCACCGTGCCGGTCGCTTCGCGGATCGCCTTCAGGAGCGCCAGGCGGTTGGCGCGGATCGCGGGATCCTCGTCGTTGACCAGCACGTCCTCGAAGAACATGTCGACCGGCGCACGCAACTTCGACAGGGCTTCCATCGCCGAGCGGAAGTCTTCCCCGGCGACAGCTTCAGAAGCTTCCGCCGAGGCAGCCTTGATCGCAGCCCAGAGCGCCTTTTCGGCATCGAGCTTCAACAGTTCTTCCGAGACGCCATCGGCAACGACGGTGCCCTTCTTCTCTTCGGCGGCGAGAAGCTGGACCGCACGTTTGGTGCCGGCCAGCAGGTTCTTGCCGTCATCCGACGAAATGAAGGAGGTCAGCGCTTCGGCGCGGCGGGCGACGAGCAGAAGGTCATCGGTTTCCGGTGTAAGGACGGAATCGATGATGTCGTGACGGGCGCCCATGTCGCGCAGATAGACTTTCAAGCGGTCGTGGAAGAAGGAGAGGAGGTCGGCGTCCTTGGTCGTCGCCAGCAGCGGCAACCGCACATTCCGCTCCAGCAGGATACGCACTACACCAAGCGCCGCGCGGCGCAGCGCATACGGATCCTTCGAGCCGGTCGGCTTTTCATCAATGGCCCAGAAGCCGACGAGCGTGTCGAGCTTGTCGGCCAGCGCCACGGTGATCGCCACCTTGTCCTTTGGCACGCGGTCGGACGGGCCCTGCGGCTTGTAGTGGTCCTCGATGGCGATCGCGACGGATTCGTTTTCGCCCTGCAGGCCGGCGTAACGACGACCCATCAGGCCCTGCAGTTCGGGGAATTCGCCGACGGCCTCGGTGCGCAGGTCGGCCTTGGCGAGGACCGCGGCGCGATCGACGAGGATCGGGTCGGCGCCGACGATCGGAGCCAGTTCCTTCGCAAGCGCCCGGATGCGGGCGACGCGTTCGCCCTGCGTGCCGAGCTTGGCGTGGAAGGTCACGTTCAGCGCATCGAGCTTGGCCATGCGCTGGTCGAGCGGCTTCTTCAGGTCGAGGTCGAATTTCTTCGCCGAATCCGTCAGCGTGCCGAGATCCGGGATGTCGCCCTGGTCGCGGGTCCAGAAATGCTTGGCGTCGGACAGGCGCGCGCGCACGACCTTGCCGTTGCCGTGAATGATTTCCTTGCCGCCATCCTTGGCATCGATATTCGAGATCAGGATGAAATGGTTCGACAGGCCTTCCTCAGCCCCCTGAGGACGGGTGACGAAACACTTCTGGTTGGTCTTGATCGTCAGGCGGATGATCTCGGCCGGGATTTCGAGATAGTCCTTCTCGAATTCTCCCATCAGCACATGCGGCCATTCGACGAGGCCGGAAACCTCTTCCAGCAGACCTTCATCCTCGACCAGTTCCAGACCGTTGGCGAAGGCGAGATCTCGGGCGTCGTGCAGGATCATGTCCTTGCGGCGGTCGGCATCAAGCATGACCTTCGCCTTTTCCAGGCTCGCAACATAATCATCGAAGCGGCGCACGGTGATCGCTTCCGGCGCGTGGAAACGGTGACCATAGGTGACGTTACCGGCAGTGATGCCGTCGATCTCGAAGGGGATGACCTTGGTCTCGTCATGCTCGGGGCCGAACATGCAGACGATCGACTGCAGCGGGCGCACCCAGCGCAGGCTCTCGGACCCTTTGCCTTCGATGCCGCCATAGCTCGAACCCTTAGGCATGGAGGCGAAACCGGAGCGCATCGACTTCGGCCAGGGGAAGGAGCGGATGATGCCGGGCATCACGCCTTCGATGATCTCTTCCGCCGCGCGGCCGGGCTTGGAGACGATCGCGACGTAATAGTCACCCTTCTTCGGGTCGGTGGCGACCTGAGCCTCGGAAATATCCGAGAGGCCTGCCTTGCGCAGAAAGCCGGCGATTGCCTGTTCCGGAGCAGAGGTCGACGGGCCCTTGATCTCTTCGCGCAGATCGGCCGAACGGGCGGTGAGGCCCCGGATATCCAGCGTCAGCCGACGTGGCGTCCAGTATTCGCGCGCACCCTCATAAGTCAGGCCCGCATCCACCAGCGCGTCGGTGACGAGCTTTTTCAGATCACCCGCCGCCTTGCGCTGCATGCGCGCGGGGATTTCCTCGGAGCGAAGTTCAAGAAGCAGGTCGGGCATGATCTCTAGTCTTTGCGCTGAAAATGATGTCGTGGCGGGCTTAGCAAGCCCATCCGTAAAAGTCATCAGTTCGATTCGGGAAAGTGGGGCTACCAGCCCCTCCTCCTCCGCCACCTCCGCCGCCGCCGGAGAAACCGCCTCCACCGGAAAAGCCCGAGGACGAGGAGGAGGATTTCGGGGTCGGAATGGTGGATCTGATGGTCGAGGCCATGTCGGAGGAGAAGCCACCGATGCGGTCGCCGAAATTGCCGAAGCTGTCGCCGTGATACCAGCCGGGCGTATAGGAAGCAGCCACGACGCCGGCCGCCGCAGTCGACAGCCACGCTTCGAAAGCCTTGCTCCACGGCTCCTCCACCTGCAGCGCGACCGCGTAGGGCAGCAGCGTCTCGAAATGCTGCGGCGACATGGTGGGCGCACCGGCCATGTTCATCCGGTCCTTTTCGGCCACCGTGAGATAGGTGCGCAGACCCTCGATGTGATCCATCATCTTGCGACCAAGCGGCGTCGGTGCGCCGATCAGGAAGAAGAAGAGCGCATTGGTCATGACGATGCCGCCGATGCCGACCAGGGTCGGCCACTGGCCGTGCAGGATGCTGCCTATAATTCCGACGAGAAACTGGGCAGCTATGCCAAGCCCGATGAAGCCGAAGAAGGCCAAACCGATCGCTCCCATGATCCTGGCGAGAACCGTTTTTCGCCGCATCAGCGACTGCGCCGATTTGACCGCGAAGAAAGACCAGAACAGGCCAAAGAAGATCGGCATGATCATGAAGCCAACGCTGTCCGCATCGACATCGCCCAGGAGCAGCAGGAATATCAGCACGACGACACTCAGGAATATGCCGAAAACGATCGCCGCGGTATTGTGCCTGTAATACTTGCCGCGATGCTCCCTTTCTATCGCATCCCGGAAAGCCTTGCCGACTTCCTGCACCCTTTCTCCGTTGGATTCTTCAATGGAAAGCGTCTTGCCCGATCGCGCGATCTCCCGCATGAGGGTCGCCTGTCCTATCGGAAGTTCCTTGGTGTCCATCGCCTTTTCCGTCCGGTGGACGCGGACGCGCGATCCCAGATCATCGAGCGTGACGAAGCCCTTGACCGCCAGATCCAGCAGACTTGCCGAAAGCGCCGTCCAGCCGCGACCGGAAAAACCCTTGTTGTCGATATAATTGACCAATGCCGGCGACAGACCCGGCGGGAGGTCCCAGCGCGGTACGATCGTGCCACGTTCGGGGTCACGACCGATCACAAGCCAGATGAGGACGTAGTAGGCCAACACGACGAGAAGGCAGGCGGCCGCCAGCATGAGGTTGAGATTGTCGCGCCACCACCAGGAACTCTGCTGATCAGCCGAAGGTGCGGCAACGACGCCCTTGGGAAAACCGACGACGATGGTGAGACCTTCCTCGCGGCCAAGCGGCTGCCTTGTCGTAAACGTTGCTTCCCGACCGGATGAATTCATGGTGACATCGCGCTCGGTCGAGCCATAAGCGCCGGTAAAGGCCGTCGTTTCGGTCACCCTGCCGCCCGGCAGCGTCACCTTGGCCGAAGCACGCGCGATGCGAAACTGCCAGCCATTGCCGGTGACATTCCAGTAGAGTTCGTCATGATCGTCGAAATAACGGATCTGGCGATTGGTTCTGTAGGTAATCTCGTAGGTGTGCCGGCCGGGCCTGAGCAGCGTGTTCTCGCCGCCCGCATAGATGCGGATGCCGCGGGCAATGCTTTCCGTGTGGGACGGCTCCTGCTGCCCGTCGCGGGTGACGGAGACGAGGTCGAAATCGACATGGATGGTACGGCCGCGCGCATCCTCCATCGTCAGCGGAAAATCACGGAAAATGCCGCGGCGGATGCGATCGCCTTCCGCCATGACGGTGATCGTCTCGGTCACCGTCAATTCGCCATCGGCGGCGATGCTGATATCGGAATGGTAGTCGCGGATATATTCCTCGGCTGCGGCTGGGAGCGAAGCGCCGAAAACAATTGCGACAGCAAGAACAAGACGACGAAGCATCAGCGGGATCCCGTTTAGAATTTTACGGAAGGAACAGCCCGGTCAGCTTCGTTGGTGATCTCGAAATAATCGCGCTTGGAAAAGCCGAAGGGGCCGGCGATCAGGTTGGACGGAAAGCTCTCGACCTTGATGTTGAGATCGCGTGCCGAGCCATTGTAATAGCGCCGCGACATCTGGATCTCGCTTTCGATCGTCTCCAGCGACGTCTGCAGTTCAGCAAAATTCTGGTTGGCCTTCAGGTCCGGGTAGGCTTCCGCCAGCGCGAAGAGTTTTCCGAGCGCCTGGGAGAGCATACCTTCCGCCTGGGCGCGACCGGCGACATCGCCGGGGGAACGGCCTGCGCCTGGTTGCGCAGCTTCACCACCTCTTCGAGCGTGCCCTTTTCATGGGCTGCGTAGCCCTTCACGGTTTCGATGAGGTTGGGGATGAGGTCGGCGCGGCGCTTCAGCTGCACATCGATACCGGACCATGCTTCCTCGGCCATCTGCCGGGCCCGGACGAGGCCGTTGTAGATGAAGATCACGTAGAGGGCGATGATGGCGACGACGCCGAGCGCAATGAGCATGAAAGCAGTCTCCCCGAGGCATTTAAGCTGCGGGGAGATTATGTCGATCGCTTTGAATTGTCACCGCAAAACGGCGACGTCTTCGATATCAGGCGGCCTTGCCGAAATTGGCGCCGCCGGCATCGGTCAGCAGGAAGGCTTCGCCACAGGCCTTGGCCAGCGTGCGCACGCGCAGGATGTAGCTCTGGCGCTCGGTAACCGAGATCACGCCGCGGGCATCCAGCAGGTTGAAGACATGCGAGGCCTTGATGCACTGGTCATAAGCCGGGAAGACGCATTTATGCAGGCGCTGGTTGTCGCCATCGCCCGGCGCGCCGGCTGCCAGCAACGCCTGGCATTCCTTCTCCGCATCGATGAAGTGACGGTGTAGCATCTCGGTATTGGCGAATTCGAAATTGTGACGGGAATATTCCTGCTCTGCCTGCAGGAAGACGTCACCATAGGAAATCTTCTCTTCGCCCTCACGGCCGTTGAAGTTCAGGTCGTAGACATTGTCGACGCCCTGAACATACATAGCGAGGCGTTCCAAGCCATAGGTGAGTTCGCCGGCCACCGGCGAGCATTCGATGCCGCAGACCTGCTGGAAATAGGTGAACTGCGAGACTTCCATACCGTCGCACCAGCATTCCCAGCCAAGGCCCCAGGCGCCGAGCGTCGGGCTTTCCCAGTCGTCCTCGACGAAGCGCACGTCATGCAGAAGCGGATCGAGGCCGATTGCCTTCAGCGAGCCGAGATAGAGCTCCTGCAGGTTGGACGGGTTGGGCTTCAGGATGACCTGGTACTGATAATAGTGCTGCAGCCGGTTCGGGTTCTCGCCGTAGCGACCGTCGGACGGGCGGCGCGAGGGCTGCACATAGGCGGCCTTCCAAGGCTTGGGGCCGAGCGCGCGCAGCGTGGTGGCCGGATGGAATGTACCGGCGCCGACTTCCATGTCGTAAGGCTGCAGCACGGCGCAACCCTTGTCCGCCCAATAGTTATGGAGCGTCAGGATGAGCGCCTGGAACGAGCGCTTGGGGTCCATATGGGGGGCCATGTGTTCGGGCAGATCGGTCATCGCAATCATCGGCATCGTTTATTGAGGATGCGGACGAGTGCCATGTGACGCGCTGAGGGTCAAGCTTGAAGGCGAAGCCGCCGCTATTCCTCATCCTTCTTCAGCCGATACTCACCCGTGACCGGGTCCTTTTCGAGCGTGCCGATTGCGCCCGTCTGGCGCTGCTTTTCCTCGCGGCGGGTCTTGGCCGACAGCCGCTCGGCATCCTTGATGAAGCGCTTGTAGAGCATCCACCCGCCGCAAGCCACGACGACCAGAAATATAAGTTGGGCCATTTCCCCTCGAAGTCCTCACAAATCGCGCCGCAGGTCGAGCGGCCGCGCCGGGCATATTACAGCCCGTATCGGCTCCACAATGCCTTTTCTTCCAGGCTCGCGGCAAGACCCGCACCCGCCTGTGCGGCAATTTCGCCATAAGGCGGAGCAATTGCAGCGACGCCAGGCATTTTTCGACCGAACAATGTGCGGGCGCTGCCGATCAGTTCCAGACGCGCATCCTTTCCGAAACGGCGCTTCAGCACGTCGCGCATATCGCCCAGCCCGTCGATCAGGCCAAGTTCCAATCCCTTGTTGCCCGTCCAGAACAGGCCGGAGAAAATCTCGCCGTCATCGGCCAGCCGCTCGCCGCGGCGCATCTTGACCATGTCTATGAAGACTTTGTGGATCTCCACCTGCAGCGTCTTCAGATATTCGATGTCGCTTTCCTTCTCCGGCTTGAACGGATCGAGGATCACCTTGTTCTCGCCGGCGGTATAGACACGGCGCTCGACGCCGATCTTCTTCAGCATTTCCGGAAAGCCGAAGCCGCCGGAGACGACGCCAATCGAACCGACGATCGAAGTCGGGTCAGCGAAAATCTCGTCGCCCGCAAGCGCGATCATGTAGCCGCCGGATGCGGCCACATCCTCGACGAAGATCAGCACCTTTTTCTGCTTTTCCTCGGCCAGCGCCCGGATGCGCTGGAAGATCAGCCGTGACTGAACCGGCGAACCGCCCGGGGAGTTGAGTGAAATGGCGACAACCGGCGCTTCCTTGCGCGAAAACGCCTTTTCCAGCATGGGCGCCGCAGTCGCAAGGCTCAGCGTCGGCTTGAACTGGCTGCCTCCTGTCATGATCGCTCCATGCAGCCGCACCACGGGAATGGACACCCCTTTTTGCGGAAACGCTTCGGCAGCAGGCGACCCAGGAAACCCATTTTTTCTCCCATCAATCAATCGTTCAGGTGGATGGGATGTATGTAACATTGCGGTAAACGCAATGGTTCTCAGGAGAATTTGACGTTCTACGCCGGCTCAGCCACGACCTGAAACCTTGCCGCGGCGCTGATAGGCGGCACGGCCATTGTTGAGATCGTCCACATCCGGCGAAAAGGAATGACCGTCCGGGCCATGCACGATAAGCGGCGCACGGAAGGCAAGCCGCGCCTTGGAGCCCTTGATGGCGGTGACGAGAATACGCGTCGCATCCTCGCCCGGGCGCGGATGGACCGGGGTAATCTCGAGGCCGCCGAAGCGTTTGCCGCAGGCCGCGAGGATCTCCGCGATCGAGTGCGGACGGGCGATCAGGGATAGCTGTCCGCCCGGCTTCATGATCGCGCCGGCCGTCTTCAGCCAGCTTTCGAACAGGCCTTCGGTCAGAGCATGAGCTTCAGCCTTCAGGCTGTCGGGCGTCCTGCGATCCCCGGCATGGTTGAAAGGCGGGTTCAGGATGACGTGATCGTGAACCTCGTCCTCCAGCCCGGCAGCAAGCCGCGCCTTGCCAGTCAGTGTTACATCCGCCTCGATGACCCGAACACGATCCAACAGGAAGGCATTTTCAGGCAAAGCGACGCTCTGACGCGCATAATCGGCCATGACCGGAAACTTTTCGACGAGCAGGACGCGGGCATTCTCCAACCGCGAAGCGACTGCAAGCCCTGCCGCCCCGGCACCGGAGCCCAGATCAGCGACGCTGATCGGCCTGTCGCTCGCAACCAATGAGGCAAGCAGCATGGCGTCGATGCCGGAGCGATGCCCCTCACCTTTCGGCTGGACAACATGGAAGCGCCCGCGATGGAAGGCGTCGATGGTGAAGTCAGGCCGAACTACATCAGGTCCGTTCATGGCCGAAGCTCATCTCCGAGCCCTGCATCCTTCAAAATCCCCCGCGCCTCGTCCGCCCGCGCTTCCTCCACCAGAAAGCGTCGCTGGAGCAGTCCGAGCGAGCCTTCCAGCACGCTCATCGACTGGTCGGCGACGAGGCAGTGAATGCCGGCATCCTTCATCAGGCTTTCCGCCAGCGACAGCGTTACGACGTCATTGGTGCGGATAAGCTCGATCATGAGGCACCCTTTCGTGAAAATCTCTTTATGTTTTCCCCTTGCCGCCCTATGGACCAGTTTCTATTGTCATTCTGCAAATTTCCAAGGAGGCCTGAACTTGGGCGTCGTCATACCGCTTGAAGAAGGCAAAAACAAACCGGCATCCGTCAAGCCACTGGTCGACCTTACCAAGTCCGACATGGAACGGGTCAACCAGCTGATCCTGTCCAAGGCAGGCTCGGATGTGCAGATGATCCCGGAAGTTGCCAATCACCTTATCTCGTCCGGTGGCAAACGCCTGCGTCCGATGCTGACGCTCGCGTCGGCCTCGATGTTCGGCTACGAGGGCGAAGGTCATGTCAAGCTCGCGACCTCGGTCGAGTTCATGCACACGGCAACGCTGCTGCATGACGACGTGGTCGACGAAAGCGATCTGCGGCGCGGCAAATCAACCGCCCGAATGATCTGGGGCAACCAGGCGAGTGTCCTCGTCGGCGACTTCCTGCTCGGCCAGGCCTTCAAGATGATGGTCGATGTCGGTTCGCTGGAAGCGCTCGATGTGCTGGCGACCGCCGCCTCGGTCATCGCCGAGGGCGAGGTGCTGCAGCTTTCCGTCGCCAAGAACATGGAGACGACGGAGGACGACTATCTGTCCGTCATCCGTGCGAAGACCGCCGCCCTGTTTGCCGCCGCAGCCGAAGTCGGGCCGATCATCGCCAATGCCGACAAGGCCAGCCGCGCGGCGCTGCGCTCCTACGGCATGAACCTCGGCTATGCCTTCCAGATGGCCGACGACGCGCTGGATTACGGCGGCAAAGCTGCCGATCTCGGCAAGAATGTCGGCGACGATTTCCGCGAAGGAAAGATAACGCTTCCCGTCATCCTGGCCTTCCGCCGCGGCACGCCGGATGAACAGGCCTTCTGGCGCACGGCGATCGAAAAGGGTGAAAGCAGCGACGAGAACCTGGAAAAGGCGCTCGGCCTGATCACCAAATATGACGCGCTGAAGGACACGATCGCCCGCGCCCTGCATTACGGCAAGATCGCCCGCGACGCGCTGGCCCCGCTGCCGGCAGGCCCGATCAAGGACGCGCTGATGGAAGTCATCGACTTCTCCATCCAGCGGGTGAACTGACGCTAAAATCTCCCGGTTCACGCCTTCGTGCGTCCGGGAGATTTTCTTGCGGCACCGCTTCAAAAAAGCCATTCTGTTGTGAATCACTCGGCGGCACCTTGCGGCGACGCTTCGCCGCCACGCCCGATCTCTTGAAAGGCCTTGCTCATGCGGCAGACATCCCGTCACCTCCTGCTTTCCAGCGCCGCGCTTGCGGTGTGCCTGGTGTTTGGTTCCGTTGCGGGCGCCGCCACGCCGGAAGCAAAGCCGGCCGAGGAAAAGCCGGTGACGTTCGAGGCGAAAGATGCCCGTTCCTTCTCCGGCGCCTTCCTTGCCGCGCGCACCGCCGATGTCGACCACGATTACCCAACGGCGATCTCGCTCTACCGCAAAGCGCTCGATTTCGATCCGGCCAATCTGGAAATTCGCGAACGGCTGATGATCTCGCTCCTGCTCAACGGCGATTTCGCTGACGGGCTGAAGGAAGCAGAAGCCTTGAAGGATGACGCTGCCGTCGAGCGCGTCACCAAGATCGTCCGCGGGCTCGATGCCCTTCGAAACGGCAAGTTCGACGTCGCCAAGAAGATCCTTGCCTATGACGGCCCGAACGATCTCGACCGGCTGACCCAGGTGATGATGTCAGCCTGGGCCGATGTCGGCGCCGGCAAGGGCAAGCGAGCGATCTCGACGATCACCGGCCTCAAGGGCCCGGCCTGGTTCAAGGTCTTCACCGATTACCATCTCGGCGCGATGGCGCTGGTGAACGGCGACGTGTCGACCGCGCGCCAGTATCTCAACAAGGCTGTGACCAACAATGATGCTGTCGCAACCGCGCCGGATACGTTCATGCGCGCCGTCATGGCGCTTGCGCGTCTGGAAGCCGCAGCCGGCAACAAGCAGAAGGCGCTCGACGCGATCTCCGTCGGCGACGGGCTGATTGCCAACTACGCGCCGCTAAAGGCCCTGCGCCAGAGCATCGAGGCCGGCGAGAAGCCCGCCCAGCAGATCACCACGGCGGCCGAAGGTGCGGCCGGTGTTCTCTTCTCCATCGGCGGTGCCCTGAACCGCCAGGGTGCCGAAGACATGGTGGCGCTCTACCTGCAGATCTCCCACGCACTCGACCCGAAAAGCGCCGACACGCTGATCCTGCTCGGCGGCATTGCCGAGAAACTGGAACAGCCGGAACGCGCGATTTCCTTCTACCAGCAGGTGCCGGAAGATTCGCCGATGCGGCGCATTTCCGAGCTGCAGCTCGGCATCACGCTTTCGGACACCGGCAAGGTCGACGAGGCAAAGCAACACCTCAAGGAACTCATCACGTCAGATCCCGCCGACGTACGCAGCTACATCGCCTATGGCAGCGTCCTTTCCGAAGCGAAGGACTACAAGGAGATGGCGGCGAATTACGACAAGGCCGTCGAAGTCATCGGCCCGGTGACGAAGCAGGGCGACTGGTCGGTCTTCTTCCAGCGCGGCATCGCCTATGAACGCCTGAAGGACTGGCCGAAGGCCGAGCCGAACTTCCGCAAGGCGCTGGAACTCAATCCCGAACAGCCGCAGGTCCTGAACTATCTCGGCTATTCGCTCGTCGACATGAACCTCAATCTCGACGAAGGGCTGCAGATGATCCAGCGCGCCGTCGATGCGCGTCCGGACGACGGCTATATCGTCGATCTCGCTCGGCTGGGCCTATTACCGCATGGGCAGGTTCGACGACGCGGTGACGGAACTTGAAAAGGCAATCCAGCTGCGCGCCGGCGATGCGACGATCAACGACCACCTGGGCGATGCCTATTGGCGCGTCGGCCGCAAGCTCGAAGCCGTCTACCAGTGGAACCGCACGCTGGTTTCCGAGGGCGAGGACGTCAACCGCGAGCATGTGAAGGAAAAGATCGCAAACGGCCTGCCGCCGCTTGGTCCGAACGACACCAACACCGTGCGCAACCAGACGGAAACGCCGGCGGCGCCTGCCCCCGCACCGGCTCAGCCCGACAAGAAGTCCTGATGCTCGACATTTCGCTCGATCACACAAGGACTGCCGCCGCGGCGGGCCTTGTCGAGTTTGCGCGGGCGAAGATCAATCTCGCGCTGCATGTCACCGGCCGCCGCGCCGATGGTTATCACCTGCTCGACAGCGTGGTGACCTTCTGCGAGACGGGCGATAGGCTGACAATCGTGCCCGCAGAGCAGGACGTTTTTACCGTTTCCGGCCGCTTTGCCGATGGGCTCGGCGAAGCTTCCGATAATCTGGTGCTGAAGGCCCGCGACGGATTGCGGGCGCGGCTTGCCGCAGCAGGCGTCACAACATCACCGGTCTCCATCCATCTGGAAAAGAACCTGCCCGTCGCATCGGGCATTGGCGGCGGATCGGCGGATGCCGCGGCCGCCCTGCATGGGCTGATGCGCGTCTGGAACGTCGATCTGGAACCGCAGGAAGGCAAGGCGCTGGCGCTTTCGCTCGGGGCCGACGTGCCCATGTGCCTCGCCGGCCAGCCGCTTTCGGCCCGCGGCATCGGTGAGGATATCACGACGCTACCGCAGATGCCGTCCATGGCGCTGGTGCTGGTCAATCCGCTGATCGGCGTCTCGACGCCAGCGATCTTCAAGGCGCTGCAAAGCCGCGACAACCCGTCGGTCGGCGCCCTGCCGGCCTCGGATTCACTGTCCGAGTGGATCGGCTGTCTTGCGGACCTGCGCAACGATCTCGAGCCACCGGCCACCCTGCTGGTGCCGGAGATCGCGAGCGCTCGCGGGCTGCTGGACCGTCAGGGCGCGCTTCTGTCGCGCATGTCCGGCTCCGGCGCCACCTGCTTCGGCATTTTCGAGGATATCGACAAGGCGCAGGCGGCGGCCGCGGCAATAACGGCAGAACGGCCAGGCTGGTATGTCGCGGCTGCCAGAACGGTTGGAGGACGGACATGATCGGCATAGACGAGAAGCGCAGTTTCATCCCGCTCGGCATCGCCGTGCTCACCGTCTCCGATACGCGCACGATCGAGGACGACAAGTCCGGCCAGACGCTGGTCGACCGCATCACCGACGCCGGGCATCAAGTCAAGGCGCGTGCGATCGTCACCGACGACAAGGCAAAGATCGCTGACCAGGTAAAGGCCTGGACGCTCGATGCGGAGATCGACGTCGTGATCACCACCGGCGGCACGGGCTTTACCGGCCGCGACGTGACGCCGGAAGCGCTGGAACCACTGTTCGAAAAGCGGATGGACGGATTTTCCGAAGTCTTCCACCGGATTTCCTACGACAAGATCGGCACGTCGACGATCCAGTCGCGCGCCACAGGTGGCGTCGCCAACGCCACTTTCATCTTCGTGCTGCCCGGCTCTCCCGGCGCATGCAAGGATGCCTGGGACGGGATCATCAAGGCGCAGCTCGACTATCGCCACATGCCCTGCAATTTCGTGGAAATCATGCCGCGGCTCGACGAGCACCTGCAGCGGACCAAGAGCTGATACGGTTCACGCCCCGCCGCGCGCCGCAGCGACCCAGGCGGGGATCATTTCGCTCGTCAGCCTGATCGTCTTTTCGCCGTTTGCCAGCACTTCCAGCGACATGCCCGACTTCGCCACCGAGATCGCATGGCGCTTCGGCACCAGCAAACCATATTCCAGCGGCGGCACGGCACGGCCGATGCGCTTGAAGAACGGCCGGCGATAATTGCGCGCCGGCGAGAAACGGGCCGACTGCTTCTGCACCGCCAGATGCTCCGCGACCTCGTCGATCCAGCCGCTCTGCGGGCGGGCACCCGGCTCCAGCAGCATCAGCCACTCGCCACGGGCGCTGCGCAGCACGTCCTTGATGTCCCAATGGGTATGGAAACGGCAGCCGGCCGCATCCGCAACGCGCGACGAGCCATCGCGCGAGGCGTGATCGAGAATGATCACGTCACTCACAAGACCCTCCACTGCGGCGGAGACGAGAATCGAAAGCGTTTGCGCCAGTTCAGCTTCCTGGTCGCGGCATTCCATCAGGACAGTCAGCATGATTGACCCTTATCGCATTGCACAAGCGCTTGCCAACAGCGCATCAAAGTTTGTTCTTGCAATGTTCTCATTTAAGAGGTAGGAATTTAATCATCAGGTACGGGAATGATCCCGTCAGGAGCCCCTTATGAACGAGCTGTCCCATTTGAGGCAGGGAGCATTCGCGCCCGCCCATACGGCAGATATTGCCGATGCACTGGTTCAATCGTCCGGTCTGCGGATCGATATCGACCGGCGACGGGGGCGTGGCGCGGGTCTGAACCCGAGCGGACGTTTCGAAGAAGAGCGTCGCGAGACCTTCGACGACGGCTGGCAGACGATCGAGGAACTGGAAGCGTTTCGCACGGAAGTGCAGGTCGAGAAACCGAAGACGGCGATCACCCGCAACGATTCTCCCGACATTCCCTTCGATCGCTCTATCAACCCCTATCGAGGCTGCGAGCATGGCTGCATCTACTGCTTCGCCCGCCCGACCCACAGTTTCATGGGCCTGTCGCCGGGGCTCGATTTCGAATCGAAGCTGTTTGCCAAGCCGGACGTGCCGCGCCTGCTGGAGCGGGAGCTGAGCAAGCCGGACTACAAGGTGCGAGCCATGGCGATCGGTACGAATACCGATCCGTATCAGCCGATCGAACGGGAATGGCGGATCATGCGCCAGATCCTCGAAGTGCTGCACAAGGCCAACCATCCGGTGGCGATCGTGACGAAGTCGGCGCTGATCATGCGCGACATCGATATTTTGGCCGACATGGCCTCCAAGGGTCTAGCTAAGGTCGGCATATCGGTAACGACGCTGGACAGAAAACTGGCCCGCACGATGGAGCCGCGCGCCTCGACGCCGACCAAGCGCCTGGAAGCGATCAAGGCCCTGACCGATGCCGGCATCCCGACCGCCGTCATGGCATCGCCGATCATCCCGGCGCTGAACGACCACGAGATAGAGCGCATCCTGGACGCCGGGCATGCGGCCGGTGCCACGGAGGCGAGCTATGTGCTCCTGCGCCTGCCGCTGGAAGTGGCGCCGCTCTTCCGCGACTGGCTGCTGCGCAACTATCCTGACCGCTACCGGCACGTCATGTCGCTGGTTCGCTCGATGCGCGGCGGAAAGGATTACGATGCAGAATTCGGCAAGCGGATGAAGGGTGCCGGTCCCTATGCCTGGCAGATCAGCCGCCGGTTCGAGATGGCGACAAAACGGCTCGGCATGACCCGTCGCGGCATGCCGCTGCGCGATGACCTGTTCCTCCGCCCGAATGGCGGCGGCATCCAGCTGTCGCTGCTCTGAGCCGGGAGACACGCTCCGAAAGGGACATATGAGGAACGAGGAGCGGTGAGTGAATCGTCCAAGAGGAACAAGGTGGCATCTGCCATGATCCATCCTGTTCTTCGCCATTTAAATTCGACTTCGTTCTCGGCAAGGTTACCCGCCTCCCCTGCCCGCCGAGAACGCTGCGCCCCGAACCCACCGCGTTCCCCGGTGGACAGCGAAGCCGCACTCGCTGTCGGGGCTTGCAGGAGATCGGGACGGCGTGCGAACCTGCCGCCATGTTGGTTCGCACGCCGCCCGATTCTCCGATGCTTTTCGACGCCGCGCCGATCGTCTGCGACTTCAGCCTGGAGCTTGCCGCACGCGATGCCGGACACTGGCCTGTAGCCGGTACCGACGAGGCGGGCAGAGGGCCGCTGGCAGGCCCGGTTGTCGCCGCCGCGGTCATTCTCGATCCCGACAATATTCCAACCGGCCTCAACGATTCCAAACAGCTGACGCTTATCCAGCGTGAGATGTTGTTCGAGGCGATCATGGCGACGGCGCGTGTCTCCATCGCGGCTTCCAGTCCTCGCCATATCGACGAGCGCAATATCCTGCGCGCCAGCCTCGACGCCATGCGCCGCGCCGTCGCCGGCCTCTGTACGCCGCCTGCCCTCGTTCTTGCGGACGGCCGCGACGTGCCGCGAGGGCTTGCCTGCCGCGGCCAGGCCGTCATCAAGGGCGACAGCCGTTCCGTCTCGATCGCCGCCGCCTCGATCATCGCCAAGGTCACCCGCGACCGCATGATGGCCCGCGCCGGCATTGTCTACCCCGCCTACGGTTTTGAAAAACACGCTGGCTACGGCACCAGGCAGCACCGCGACGGCATCGACCAGCACGGCCCCTGCTCGCTGCACCGCATGAGCTTTCGGCCGTTGAAGAAGGATGTGGCGGCTGAATAGGCGCGCCGGGCAAGCGGCTCTCGCCAGTCTTGCAGCGGAGTGCCGCTTCTTTCTTGAGACCATTTGGCCACGATGGCACCTGCATAGCGGATTGACCATTCCAAGGCCGGCATCACGGGGCACATGCGGTCGAAGCAGCCTTTTCCTCTCTCACGCACTGATTATGGAAGGCTTTCCAGCCAAAATTGCGGTGGGTAATCCGTTCGGCGAAGACGGCAGGATGCGCATTACCAATGCCGGTTTCCTGGCAGGCCGATGCTGGGAGAGCCATGCGTGGATCTGCTGCGAGGACATGATCGTAGATGTGACCGCTGATCAGTTCGGTGGCGACCGCCTGATCATCACCCATTCCTCTGATTTGCGATATTGCGCCAACGGTTTAGATGCTGCTTCCCGTTTATCTATGGAAGCGCGGCGCACAGCTGTCGCGCAGATTTGGCCAGAATGGCTTGCCTACCGCCGTGATCACTTGCCAGCTTTGCTTTGAGTTCACGCAACAAAAAAGCCGGGCGTCTCCACCCGGCTTTTCCAATTCCATATCTGACCAGACAGATCAGTTCAGGCGCGACTGGACCTTGGCGACGCCGTCCTTGAAGAGGGCGTTCTGCGTCGTCTTGTCGGCCTTCGAGGCGATGACCTTTTCGGCGGCAGCGATCGCGATGTCGACGGCTGCGGCGCGGACGGCGCCGATGGCGTCGGCTTCGGCCTGCTTGATCTTCTGCTCGGAGAGAGCGTTGCGGCGGGCAACGAATTCCTCGGTCTTCTGGCGGGCTTCTTCCGTCAGGGCCGCGGCTTCACGTTCGGCTGCAGCGACGATCTCGGCGGCGTCAGCTTCGGCTTCCTTGCGCTTCTTCTGGTATTCGGCAAGCAGGGCCTGAGCTTCTTCGCGCAGGCGCTTGGCTTCCTCGAGTTCCTGGCGGATGTTGTCGGCGCGCGCGTCAAGCGACTTCGCCAGCATGCCCGGAACCTTCACATAGACCAGGATGGCGAGGAAGATGATCAGCGCGACGAGCGTAAAGAAAGTTGCGTCGAATGCCATGGTGATCAGGCTCCCGTCTTGGCGGCCGCGACGGCAGCCTTGATGTCGTCACCGGTCGCCTTGCCGCCGATCAGCTGATCGACGATTGCGGATGCGGTGTCCTCGGCGATCTGGCCGACCTCGGTGAATGCCTTGGCCTTGATCTCGCCGATGCGGGTTTCCGCGGCAGCGAGCTTTTCGGCCAGTTCGGCTTCAATCGCGGTGCGGTCGGCGATGGCCTTGGTCTTGGCGGCTTCGCGGGCGGTCTCGGCAATGCCGTGGGCCTTGGAGCGGGCTGCAGCCAGTTCCTTTTCGTAGGTTTCTACGGCAGCGTCGGCCTCAGCCTTCATGCGACCGGCTTCTTCGAGATCGCGGGCGATGCGGCCCTGGCGGTCCTCGATGATGCCACCGACGCGCGGCACGATGATCTTCTTCATGACGAAGTAGAAGATACCGAAGGTAATCGCGAGCCACAGAAGCTGCGATGCAAAGAAGGATGAGTCGAGCGGCGGGAACGGACCACTACCGTGCTCGGTGCCGTGGGCGACACCGGTTTCGGTATGCACTTCGCCAGCCGGTGCAGCATGCGGATCGGTCGCCGGTGCGGCGCCCGGTGCTGCAGGCGTTTCAGGAGCGGCCGGCGCGGTCTGCGCATGTGCCGAAGTCACGAACATCATCACCTCCAGGTGAATTCCAAATGCGAAGGATCACGGCGCGCGTCGAACGGCCGTGATCCGAAGTCCAGGTCCGATATTAGACCACGAACAGGAGGAGCAGGGCTACGAGCAGCGAGAAGATGCCCAGAGCTTCCGTAACGGCGAAGCCGAAAACCAGACGGCCGAACTGGCTGTCAGCGGCAGACGGGTTGCGCAGGGCGCCAGAGAGGTAGCTGCCGAAGATGTTGCCGAGGCCGAGAGCCGTGCCGGCCATGCCAAAGCAAGCCAGACCTGCGCCGATGAACTTTGCTGCTTCCGCTTCCATGATGAACTCCTTGAATGGGTGTTGCGGCTGATGACTGACGCCTCAGGACGCCAATGGTGGTTATCCTTAGTGCCCGCCGGGGTGAACCGCGTCGTTCAGGTACATGCAGGTGAGTACCGCGAAGACGTAGGCCTGGAGGAAGGCGACGAGGAATTCGAGACCCGTCAGGGCGACGGCCATGGCGAGCGGCAGGATTGCGCCGCCGATGCCGAGTGCGCCAAGTGCTCCGAGCGAGCCGACAAAGCCCGCGAACACTTTCAGGGTGATGTGGCCGGCCAGCATGTTCGCGAAAAGACGAACGGAGAGCGAGATCGGACGCGACAGGAACGAGATGATTTCGATGGCGACGACCAGCGGCAGAAGCGCGCCGGGAACACCGCTCGGCACGAACAGCTTCAGGAAGCCGAGGCCGTGCTTGTAGAAACCGTAGACCAGCACCGTGCCGATGACGAGCATGGCCAGCGCGAAGGTGACGATGATCTGGCTGGTGACGGTGAAGAAGTAAGGGAACATGCCGATCATGTTGGCGGTGAGCACGAACATGAACAGCGAGAAGACCAGCGGGAAGAACTTCATGCCATGGCTGCCGGCGCCTTCGCGCAGCATGTTGGCGATGAATTCATAGGACATTTCGGCAACGGACTGGGCGCGCGTCGGGATGAGGCTGCGCGAGGAGGTCGCGAAATAGAGGAAACCGGCGGCGCAGGCCACGGTGGCGGTCATGAACAGGGAGGCATTGGTGAAGGAGAGATCGACGCCGCCGATCTCGATCGGAACGATCTTGCTGATCTGGAACTGATGGATCGGATCGTTTGCCACCGTCTACCCTCTTTCATATGCCGCCCTTCGGCGGCTCAATTCAATATGGAACCAGGCTAGTGCCCGCTTCCCTTCCCGTCCTCGTCGCCCCGCTTCTGGAAGACCGGCGGCTGTGCCACCTTGCCCACCGAGCGAAGGACGTTCAAAACGCCTGCACAGAAACCAAGGAGAAGAAGAACAATCATCCCCCAAGGCGACGTGCCGACAAGATAGTCCAAGCCATAGCCCAGAACCGCGCCCACTGCGATGGCCGAGATGAATTCGGAGGAAATCTTCAAGCCGAGGGCCATGCCCTTGCGACTTTCTTCAGATTGCGCGTCCCGTTTCGCCTCTGCCGCCTCTTCAGCCTTCCTGTCCGCCAATTCGGCCGACAGGCGCTTCCGGCGCTCGTCCAGACCATCGCCACGGTCATCCATCTGTCGCATCCTCCACCACCGGCCGCTCCCGTCCGGCTGAGCCAGACCACGGTTAGCGAGGGATTTCGCGCCTTCCGGCCCGTCTTTCAAGTCGCGCGCAACATAGTTTTGAGCGCCTTGCTAGTCAAGGCGTTCGGCATGCTTCATCCAAGGTTAATTAGAATAGCGAATTCAGCGGCTTAATACCGCTCTACACGCGCCGGCACTAAAACCGTTGCGGGAATCGGCGGCATGTAGGCGCGTGTATCAGCTCCAACCACCACCATAGGTACGGTAGAAGACATGCAGGCCGATGCGACCGACCTTCTTCATCGTGCGCGCCCAGTTCGGGCGGACGTAGACGGCATGGTAGTGAGTGGAGGACCCGACTTCCGGCAGCCAGATCTTGCCGGCGGTGGTCGCCATTGCAACCTCCTTGGCCATTTTCCAGTGATCTTGGGAACGGACACGGTCCTTGATGTTGTCGCAGGCGAAGGAGAATTGGCAGCGGTTGCGCCAATCCTCGTTCTGGTAGACCACGTCGCAGATCGTGCTCGGATAGGCGGGGTTGCGCACCCGGTTCAAGATGACCTGGGCGACGGCCGCCTGGCCCTTCACGGATTCGCCGCGCGCCTCGAAATAAATGCCCGAGGCGAGACATTGCTGCTGCTTGGGCGAGAACGAATCCTCCGGCAGCGGGTTTGCGGCCCAAGCATGGTCTTCCGGCCCGATCGGCGGAATGAAGCGTCCGGCATTCGGCTTGGTGCCGAGAATCGCATCGAAGGGCGACTGGCGGGAGAAATCAGGCTTTGGCGAAGCATAGGCAGTTGCCAGGATATCGGCAGTATCGTTGGTGACGAGGTCGGCGAGCATCGGCGCGAGGCCCGGTTCCTTGATCTCGTCCTTGCGGAAATAGAATTCGGCGAGTTCCACCGGCTGCTGGTCATTGTCCGATTTGACGAAGGCGGTCATGTCCTCGTCACCCGTGATCGGCGCCAGCAGAGCGGGCGTCGTCAGTGAGCTTGAGCGTTCCAGCACAGAGCCGGCCGAAAAGGCCTTCGGCGGCAGCATCGGCTCGACGGCAACGACGCGGCCCTTCTTCTGGCCGCGGTTGACGCGATCCTCGTCAGGCGTGCCCTCGCCCGGCTTGACCTTGCCGGTCAGCGCCAGCTTTTCGCCATCCGGCATCGCGATGCCCGCATCGCCGCCGAGAATGTTCGCACCGCCTGGGAAGGCGAGTGAGGCAGTGTGCAGGGAACCGGCTGGCGACTGGGTGATGACCATCCGCCAGCGCTCGGCCGAACCGTTCACGCCATTCAGAAGGTCGGTCAGATCACCCTGGGAGGGGACGGCGGGAAAAACGAGCCATGTGGCAAGGCCCAGAAGGACCGGTGAGGCCAACCTGTCCCAACGCGGCAGGGACCTCTTACGCAGAACTCTCTTCGGACGCAAAACGGCAACTCCACAAGGCAAGAACGGGCAACGACTAAGCCTTGAGAGTGAATCATTAACCTTGATGAGCGGTTAACGCCGAGGGGTAAAGCCTTGCCCGTCAGGCTTGTTCAGCACACGCGTACTTAACAAGACCGTGAATGTTGCTTTGAGGACACGCCAAAGTGGGGTCGGCCGGGCTCGCTCTCAAGGATCGGCCTAGATGATCACATGAGATCCAAGTTCGACCACGCGGTTGGTCGGCAGGTGGAAATAGTCCGACGGATCGGTCGCGGTATTGGCCATGGCGATGAACAGCCGATCCTGCCACATGGGCATGCCGGACGCGGCATCCGGCACAAGCTTGCGGCGGCCGAGATAGAAGGAGGTCGACATGATGTCGAACTTGAAGCCGGTCTTGCGCAGATAGGCGAGCGCCTGGGACACGTTGTGCGACTGCATGAAGCCGAAGCGCAGTTCGATCAGGGTAAAGCGCTCGGAGATCTTCTCGATGTGATAGCGCTGTTCCAGCGAGACGCGCGGCTTGTTGACCGTGCGGATCGTCAGGACGACGTTCTTCTCGTGCAGGACGTGATTGTGCTTGATGTTGTGCAGCAGTGCCGCCGGCGCGGTCTCCGGATCGCTGGTCAGGAAGATCGCGACGCCCGGGACGGAAACCGGAGCATGATCACTCCGCTTTTCCACCATGGGCACGAAAGTTGCGAGTGGCACGTCGATGCGGCGCGTCTTTTCGAACAGGATGGCCGTGCCACGCTTCCAGGTCAGCATGATGATGGTGAAGGCGATGGCCATCATGACAGGCACCCAGCCGCCGTCATGGATCTTCAAAAGGTTGGCGCCGAGGAAGACGAGTTCGAGCGCAAGCAATGGTGCCAGCGCGGCGACCGCAAGCGTCTGCGGCCATCTCCATTTCAGCCGGACGAATTCGAAGGCCATCAGCGTGGTGACGACCATGGCACCGGTGACGGAGATGCCATAGGCGGTGGCCAGCGCTTCCGAGCTTTCGAAACCGAGCACGAGGGCAATGACGCCGATCAGGAGCAGCGTGTTGACGCCCGGCAGGAAAATCTGCCCGGTATTGGTCTCGGAGGTGAAGAGGATCTGCATGCGCGGCAGGTATCCGAGGTGGATCGCCTGGCGCACCAACGAGAAGGCGCCGGTGATGACCGCCTGGCTGGCGATGATGGTTGCAGCCGTCGCCAGGATGACGACCGGCAGCAGCGCCCATTCGGGGAACATCAGATAGAATGGATCACTCATTGCCTCCGGGTGCTTCAACACGAAGGCGCCCTGCCCCAGATAGTTGAGCGTCAGCGCCGGGAAGACGAGCAGGAACCAGGCCCACTGGATCGGCCGGCGGCCGAAATGGCCGAGATCGGCGTAAAGCGCCTCGGCACCGGTGACGGTCAGGAAGACAGCGCCGAGCACGATGATGCCGGCAAAGCCTTCGCGCAGCATGAATTCGATCGCGTACCAGGGATTGAAAGCCAGAAGGATGCTGTAGTCATCGGCAATATGCATGATGCCGGCGGCGCCCATGACGAGGAACCAGACCGCGGTGATCGGACCGAAGAATTTCGCGACCGCGCCGGTACCCTTCGACTGGATGGCGAAAAGCGCGACGAGAATGACGACCGAGATGGGGAGGACGGCGCTGTCGAGCGCCGGGGTCACCAGTTTGAG
Organism: Terrirhizobium terrae; assembly: GCF_030323265.1. Lineage (GTDB taxonomy): Bacteria > Pseudomonadota > Alphaproteobacteria > Rhizobiales > Rhizobiaceae > Neorhizobium. The sequence continues at coordinate 2,470,351 of NZ_CP104992.1, read as the reverse complement.
GCCTTCGACGGCGGAAAGAACAGAGAGCGCGGGCGTGATCATCGCGTCGCCGAGGAAAAGTGCGGCGCCGATCAGACCGAGAAGCATCAGCATCGCGCGCTGGCCTTTGGCAGCCTTGGTGAGCAGCGCCAGCAAGGACAACGTGCCGCCTTCGCCATCGTTATCGGCCCGCAGCAGGAAGAGCACGTATTTGATCGTGACGATCACCGTCAGGGTCCAGATCATCAGCGAGATGAGGCCGATGATTTCCACATGGGTCACGCCGTCATTGGCGACAGGCTTCAAGGCCTCGCGGAACGCGTAGAGCGGGCTCGTGCCGATATCGCCGTAGACGACGCCGACCGACCCAAGTGCGAGAGCAAACAGGCTGTGCGTACGCGTCTTTTCAGCTGCGTGATGTTCTGCGGGATGACCCATGTAGTATCCGGCGCGAGGCCGGCCTTTCCAGCGGAAAAAGGGGATTATGCGGAGAGCTGCATGCAGGTGCGGGCAGGCGATCTTCCGGAATGCTATGCGACGAGGCTGCGTATTCTTCATGTTCGGCCGGCGTCTTCGGACCCTCGCCCAAAAGCGGCGGAAGAGTTCGCTGGCTATCGACCTGTCGTCAGCGCGAGGCGCCTATAAAGTGAGCTTTTGCTAAAAGCAAGTGCGCGATTGCATGCCTCACCTGCCGAAAACACAAGGACTGAGGGCGTTTTCAGGCAAAACACGTGATCGGCGAGAAGCTTCGCCTGCACCGAGTTTCATGGTCCTGCGGGATTTCGGGCAAGGGCCGACCGGCCCTCTGCCATATTCTATTCGAACACGATGGACGGCGCCTTGCGACGCGCGCCCTGCGACAGCTGAGCCCATACCTGGGCCGCGATGTCCTTGTAGATCTTCGAGATTTCATGCTCCGGATCGGCATGGACGATCGGATCTCCGAGATCGGAGCGTTCGCGAATGTCCATCGTCAGCGGCACTTCGCCGAGGAAGGGGACGCCGATACGATCGGCTTCGGCGCGGGCACCGCCATGGCCGAAGATGTCGTAGCGCTTGCCGGTATCGGGCGCGAGGAAATAGCTCATGTTCTCGACGATACCAAAGAGCGGAACCTCGACCTTTCTGAACATGGTCACCGCCTTGCGGGCATCGATCAGCGCCAGATCCTGCGGCGTCGAGACAATCACTGCGCCGGCAAGCGGCACCTGCTGGGCCATGGTCAGCTGGGCATCGCCCGTGCCCGGCGGCATGTCGACCACCAGAACATCGAGATCGCCCCAGGCAACTTCTCGCAGCATCTGCAGCAGCGCCGACTGAACCATCGGACCACGCCAGATCATCGCGGTTTCCTCATCAACGAGAAAGCCCATCGACATGGCCTTCAGGCCGTAATTTTCCATCGGCTTGATCAGGCGGCCATCGATCTGTTCCGGTCGGCCGGAAAGCTTCAAGAGACGCGGCACGGACGGGCCGTAGATATCCGCATCGAGAATACCGACACGCAGGCCGTTGGCCTTCAGGCCAAGGGCAAAATTGACGGCGGTCGTCGACTTCCCGACCCCGCCCTTGCCGGAGGCGACGGCAATGATCGCGCCGACGCCCGGAACGCCGGCCTTCGCATTGGCCGGGCCGCGGCCCTGACCGGGGCCGCCTGCCGGAGCATGCTGATGACCGTGCGAATGACCGTGACCTGCAGCCGGTGCAGGCTGCGGTGCTTGCGCCTGCGATTGCGGAGAAGCCTTTCGATCGGCGGTCAGGGTGACGAGCGCGCCCTTGACGCCAGGAATTGAGGTGACGGTCTTTTCGGCAGCGAGCCGGAGCGGCTCCAGCTGCTGCGCGCGGTCGGCGGGCACGGTGATCGAGAAATACACCTTGGCATCGGAGATGAAGACGTCCGACACCATCTTTAGCGATACGATATCGCCTTCAAGATCGGGTCCCCGGACCTTGCCGAGCGCTGCCAGCACCTGGTCCTTGGTCACATCAGACATGTCGAACTCCTCATTCACTGCCATTGCGGCGGATCGCGCCGATCCGCCGATGATCTTCTTGCCGCTATATAGGAGTTGGCATGGGTGGGGAGCAAGACGGCGAAGACCGATACAGAGCGCGAGTCGCGAAAGATTAAAGCCGCCGCCCGGTCGGCTGCCATGGGGCGCACTGACCGGACGACGGCTTTTGCTTCTTCACGCCTCTTGGGGCGCTTTTTTCAGTCCCCTCTGGACCTGGCTCTATAGGAAGCATGAAACATGCCACACGGGAAGAGCCTGCTTTTGCCCAGAGAAAAGACATTTTCTCACGACTTACGGCCGAATAACGCGGCACCCTGATGCCGCAACCACAAGCTTCATGCCCAAATCTTGGACAAACAACCTGTCGCTTACTTAATGAGCCCGACGCGCAGGGCCTTGGCAACGGCCTGCGTGCGGTTGACGGTGTCGAGCTTCTTGGCGGCGCGGTTGAGGTAATGATTGACCGTATGTTCGGAGAGACCAAGGATATCGGCAATCTCCGCACTGGTCTTGCCGGCAGCCGTCCAGTTGAGACAATCGGTCTCGCGTTCGGTCAGGACTTCGCCAGGGCGTATATCCGCCTTGCGGAAATCTGCCAGTCGTTCGTAGACGTGCGCCGAGACATACGTCAGCTCCATCATCTGCGGTACGGACAGCGCCGGGCGCGATCCACCAAAGGCAATCGCCCCTCGTTTACCCGAGGCATCGTGGACGGGGAAATAGGCGCCAGACGAGATGCCGAAGCGCCCAAAAATTTCGCGGAGGTTTTCGTCACCATCCGCCGAGCGGGTGTTTTCAAGATCGTAAGTGAAGGGCAAAACGGAATTGCGAAGATGCTTGAGCAAGAAACTCGTCTTGCCCAGGCCCTCGCGATCAAATAGCGCGGTCAACTCCGCCGGCCAATTGGTGATTATCGTGTTGCCGGCCAGTTCCATTGCGGTCGGTGGCGGCAGGTTGAGGACCATGAAACTGCGGAAATCATAGAACTCCGTCAGCTTCTTCATGAAACGAAAGACGTCGAACTGCGTGTCGAGACCCGCGATCTCTCCGACATCGACACCAAAGCCAGACAGTTCAGCGGCTTTTTCCGTTTTGGACATCTGCTACTTCTTTGTTCCACCGTGTGAGGTGATGCGCCCGTGAAGGCCCGAATCGATAGGGGGTTCTTCGACCAAAATCTAGCAGGAGACGAGAGAAAAGTTGCAAGCTCTTTTCCTTCTCCCGTATGGAGTGCTTCGTGAATTGCAAGCTTCCACTTGAGACTTGAAAGAGATGTTAATTTCTCCGGCCATCCCCGTCGAAGATACTGACATTTTATCGCTTTTAATCGGATTCTGCAGCATTGCGCATCTCTGTTGACCATTTTCCTGGGGATGACATTTTGTAAGTCCATGCGATGGCCCCCGCAGGGAGCACCGCAAAAACATCAAGGCGAGGAAAAAATGACGACTGTCCACCCGTTCGAAGGCACCATCCTCTCGCGCTCCCCTTGCGAACTCGGTGAGGGGCCGAGCTTCGAAATGGAAAACAATACGCTCTGGTGGTTCGACATTTTGGGCAAGGCGCTTCACGAATTGAAGATGGATACGATGACGGAAAACATCCATCCGCTGCCCTTCATGGGAAGCGTGATCGCCCGCATCGACGATAAAAGCCAACTGATCGCGAGCGACAACGGCCTGTTCATCCGCGATCGCGCGACGGGCGACCTGTCGCTCCATTGCGAACTGGAGCCCAACAAGCCCGAAAACCGCTCAAATGACGGCCGGGTGCACGCCTCCGGCAGCCTGTGGATCGGCACGATGGGCAAGACCGCGCCGGATGGTGCGGGGGCGATCTATCACGTTGCCAAGGGCAAGGTGACGAAACTCTTCGATGCGATCAGCATCTCCAACTCGATCTGCTTCTCGCCGGATGGCGCCACCGGCTATTTCGTCGATACCCGCGCCAACAAGCTGATGAAGGTCGCGGTCGATCCGGCAACCGGCCTGCCGATGGGCGAGCCCACAATCTTCATCGACGGCAGCACGGACCCGGGCGGCATCGACGGCTCCGTCTGCGACGGCGAAGGCCACATCTGGAATGCCCGCTGGGGCGAGGCCGCCCTCGATCACTACGGCACCGACGGAAAGTTGATCGAACGCTATGCGCTGCCGGCCAAGCGCACCACCTGCCCCGCCTTCATCGGCGGTGGTCGCATCGCGGTTACCTCGTCATGGGAAGGACTGGACGCAGCAGGTCGTGCAGAAGATCCGATGGCAGGAAACCTGTTTGCGGTCACGACAGGCGCGAAGGAAAAATACGAATTTTCCTATAGGCTCTAAGCCCGGAAAACCGGGGATGTTTGCACCAGATCGGCACAAATCCCGCCTCTCAAGTCCGTAAAATCGTGGAACGAAACCTCTTCTGTCGTTGTTTGCCTATCGAAGCCCGCGGTGAGAACACAAGAAACAGACCGCGGGCCGAGCTGAACGACAAGAACAAACAGAAGAGGCAGGATCCCATGAAAAAGACCCTTGGAGCACTCGTAGCCGCAGCTCTCATGACATCGACCGCGCTTGCACCCGCATTCGCACAGTCGAACAACAACGGCGCCAGCCCGGTAACGCCCGCCGCCCCGACGGCCCCGGCCGAACCGAAGGGCATGGCACCGGCACCGTCGGCCAATTCCGACATGCCGGCAACCGGTGACGCCGCCTACCTGACCCAGCAATCGGAAACGCAGGTAAGCGCCAACGATTATATCGGCAAGCAGATCTACAATTCCAACAATGAGAGTATCGGTGACGTGAACGATATCATTCTGGAAGAAAACGGCGGCATCGTCGCTGCCGTGGTCGGTGTCGGCGGCTTCCTCGGTATCGGCGAAAAGGATGTCGCCCTGCCGATGGGCAAGATCAGCATGGCCCGCGATGCCGAGAACAACAATGAAGTGCGTCTGACCACGACCGAAACAGCCGAGGCCCTGCAGGCGGCCCCGGCGTTCAAGACCCTGGGTGATCAGCAGGCCGAGACCGATGGGACGACAACGTCGTCGACGACATCCGCTCCGGCAGCAACGCCTGCAACCCCGGCAACGCCTTCCACTGGCGGCGACACGAACTCGTCGACGGCTCCCGCAAAGTAAGCGACAGCCCGGAACGAGTGGATCATCGCCAATGGCGAGACTGACGATGAGGGGCGGTGCCGCGGCGCCGCCCTTTCTCTTTGCCTACAAGAGAGAACAGAGACGCAGGGCGTCATAGATCGCCGCATGGATATTCCGGCTCGACACGGCATCACCGATCCGCACGAGGTCGAACGCGCTGTCCATATTGCGTGCAAACAGAGGCGGCTGGCGGGCGATCAGCGCCCTGTAGTCGACAGCGCCGAGATTCCGCGACAGCGGCTTCAGCTCCAGAAACAGGTCGGCATTGGCCTGGGTGCCATGCTCGACCACCACCTGCGCCACGCGCCGCTCCGTATTGGCGTCGGAGTAATCCGACCCGAGAACCGCGGTCAGGCCGTTGCCGTCGCGCCGGACGGATTTGAGCCGCGTGTTGATCGTCACCTTCACCTGCCTCTCGGCAAAGGCCTTTGCGTAAGGAACATGGTTCATGCCGCCCATTTCCGGCGCGAGGAACCGTTCCGGTGAAACCAGTTCCAGTTCGGCACCCGATGCCGCGATCACTTCCGCAGCGCTCATGCCCGGATGGCCCCCATTGTCGTCGAACAGCAATACCGGACCCGACGGCTTGACCGCACCGGCCAGGATATCCCAGCTGCTGGTGACTAGGTCTTCACCCGCATCCAACTCCGGCACCTGCGCGAAGCCGCCGGTTGCGACGACGACCAGATCCGGTTCCAGTGCCAGAACATCCGCACCCTCGGCATAGATATCGTAACGGATTTCGACGCCGAGGCGTTCGAGTTCGGCGAGCCGCCAGTCGACGATGCCGACCATTTCCTTGCGGCGCGGGTTGCGGATCAGGAGATTGACCTGCCCGCCGGCCTCTCCCGTCGCTTCCAGCACCGTCACGGCATGGCCGCGTTCGGCCAGCACGCGGGCCGCCTCCAGCCCCGCCGGTCCCGCTCCGACGACCACAGCGCGACGCGACTTCTCGGCCGGCGCGATATCATGAGGGATGAGCGCCTCGCGGCCGGTTGCCGCATTGTGAATACAGAGCGCCTCACCGCCTTCGTAGATCTCTATCGAGACAGTAGGTCGCGCCGACGCAGGGGCGGATGCGCGCCTCCTCGCCGCGCATGATCTTTGCGACGATATGCGGGTCGGCGATATGGGCGCGAGTCATGCCCACCATGTCGAGCTTGCCCTCGGCGATCGCGTGACGGGCGGTCGCGACATCGGCGATGCGGGCGGCATGGAAGACCGGGAATTTCGTCGCCGCCCTCACCTCGCCGGCAAAATCGAGATGGGGCGAGGCCCGCATGCCCTGGATCGGGATGACCTCGTTCAGCGAGGCATCGTGATCGATATGGCCACGGATGACATTGAGGAAATCGACATTGCCGGATGCCACAAGTCGGCGGGCGATCTCGATCCCCTCCTCCTTCGACAGGCCCTTCTCCCAGTCCTCATCCGCCACCATGCGGATGCCGACAATGAAGTCGGGGCCGACCGACTTGCGGATGGCGGTCAGGACCATGTCGGAAAAGCGCATGCGGTTTTCCAACGATCCGCCGAATTCATCCTCGCGACGATTGGTGGCGGGCGACCAGAACTGGTCCATCAGGTGGCCATAGGCTTCGATCTCGATCCCGTCGAGGCCGCCTTCCTGCATGCGGGCCGCCGCATCGGCATAGTCGGCGACGATCCGTTCGATGTCCCAGTCCTCCATCTCCTTCGGAAAGGCGCGGTGGGCGGGTTCGCGAATCGGCGACGGGGCCAGAACGGGCAGCCAGTTGCCCTTGTTCCAGTTGGTGCGCCGGCCGAGATGGGTGAGCTGGATCATCACGGCCGTGCCGTGCTCATGACAGTCGTCTGTCAGCTTCCTCAGCCACGGCACGATCTCGTCCTTGTAGGCGAGCAGATTGCCGAAGGCGGGCGGGCTGTCCGCCGAGACGCTGGCCGAGCCCGCCGTCATGGTCATGGCGATGCCGCCCTTGGCCTTTTCCAGATGATAAAGCCGGTAGCGATCCTTCGGCATCCCGTCCTCGGAATAGGCCGGCTCATGGGCGGTCGACATGATGCGGTTTTTCAGCCGCAGATGCTTGAGCTGAAACGGCTGTAGCAGGGGATCGTTGGATGTCAACATCGGAAGGTCTCACGCCAGCAAAAGACCCATCATCGCGCAGGCGGCAAATCATGGCGAGGACCAGACGCGGCGCGGACTATCCGCCATGCGCCGTCATCGTGCTTAAGGCAGGCCCGTTCAGATGCGCTCGATCATCATGAAGTCGTGGTAGTGCTCGTGGAGATATTGGAGGGTCGAGGCGCCGTCCTTGGGCCTGCCGTAATACCAGCCCTGCCCCATGCCGCAGCCGAGCGCGCGCAGCATCTCGACATCCGCTTTCTCCTCGATGCCTTCGGCGACAACTTCGAGGTCGAGCCCCTGGCACATGGCGATGATGGCGCGAACGATATGTTCGGAGGCGCGGTCGGAGGTGATGCGGGAGATGAAGGCCCGGTCGATCTTGACCTTGTCGAAGGTGAAATCGCGCAGGCGCCCGAGGCTCGACTGGCCGGTGCCGAAATCGTCGAGCGAGATGCGCACGCCCTTCTGTCTCAGGTCAGAAATGATCCGCTCCGCCGTGTCGGCAGAGGTCATGACCGCGGTCTCGGTGATCTCCAGCTCCACCCGCCGCGGATCGAGGCCGACGCGCGACAGCGTCGAGAGGATATTGCCCGATGTGCCGGGGTCCATCAGCTGGGCCGAGGACAGATTGAAGGAAAGAAACAGTTCGCGCGGCCAGGACAGTGCGGCTTCCGCCGCCTTGCGCAGCAACGTGTCGGACAGGGCGTCGATGAAGCCGCGTTCTTCGGCGAGCGGCACGAAGCTTGCCGGTGAGACGGGACCGAGATCAGGATCGTTCCATCGGGCGAGCGCCTCGAAACCGGCTACCATGCCGTCGCGGATGCGCACGATCGGCTGAAAATGAACGTCGACCGCATCCGAAATGATCGCGTGGCGCAGCGCCTGCTCGATCTGCGTCGCGCGCCGCATTTCCTGGGCGATTTCGGTCGAATAGACGGTGATCTGCGCCCGGCCGCGGCGCTTGGAGCGATAAAGCGCGGTCTCGGCGCTTTTCAGCAATTCCTCGAATTCCTCCCCGGCAAAGGGATAGATGGCGAACCCGAAGGAGGCGGAAAGCCGAACATTGCGGTCACCCAGATCATAGGGCGCCGACAAAACGTCCTTCATCATCTGGCCGATACGCTCGGCACCGAGACGCTCGAAGACGAGCGGCAGGACGAAGGCGAATTCATCCCCGTCATGGCGGGTGACTGTGGCGCCATCCGGGATGCAGGCCTTCAGGCGATGAGCCACCTGACAGAGGATTTCGTCGCCGGCCTCGGAACCGAACAGATCGTTGATCGGCTTGAAACCGTCCAGATTGGCGATGCAGATGGTGAAAGGTGCGGGATCGTCCGCGCGCTCGGCAGCCAGAAGCTTCACCTTGTCGCGCAGGCGGTAGCGATTGCCGAGCCCGGTCAGCGGATCGCTGTATGCCATGGCCTGCAGCTCGTTCTGGCTGACCTGCGGCAATGGTTTGACCGCTGAGTTCATGAATATCCCGCCCTCGAATTGCCGGCAGAATGCTTGACAAAGATTAAGAAACCTTGCCGTGCAAAGTCGCAGATGTGCTAATCTGCGACGCGTATTGATCTCAGGATGCGATCAATCTATCGGCGTCGCGCCGGTCGTCCGCGTCTACGAGAAACCGCCTGAAGACGGCGTCGAGCGCCTCGGGGCTGATCGGCTTCAGGATCACGTCGTCCATGCCGGCGCCGAAGCAGCTTTCGCGATCACGGTCAAATGCCTGGGCCAATACGCCGATGATTGGTACAGGAGCCGCATTGCCCTCCAATGCGCGGATCGCAGCAGAGGCCTCGAAGCCGGTGAGCTTCGGCAGAGTGACGTCCATCAACACCAGACGCGGCGAATATTGCCGCCACAGGCGCACCGCCTCTTCGCCATCCACGGCGAGCGCATAGCGATAGCCGAAGCTTTCAATGATCTGGGAAAAGACGATCTGGTTCACCTCGTTGTCCTCGGCGACGAGAACGTCGATCCCGCGATCCTCCTCAGTAGCGCCGACACGCCAGTCCTCCGATGGAGATACGATCATCTCCTCCGAGGCCCGCGTGAGTTCGGCACTTACAAACAGCGGCAGATCGTTCTTGAGCATAAGGGGATCGACCCTCAGCACAGGCGTTGCATGGGCATCGGCGACCTGTACGCAGTCGCCACTCACACGAGTATCGACGACAACCAGATCGATACGTATGTCCGATTCAGACGCAAGCTGGAGGAAAAGCGCAAGTTCGCCCGGTCCCGAGACGGCAGAAACATCGGCTCCCTGATCCTCGAGAATCGCGACCGCGCGGGCCTCGGTCTCCGCGGAAGCAGCGACGATCAGGATCTTCGCATCGGCGATGTCTGCCCGCACAGGGGCTTCGGCAACGCTGGACCTTCCCTGCGGGTAAGATCGATCTCGACGAGATCTTCTTCCTTGATCAGCGGCACCAACGGACGGCCCTCGCCTTCCTGGCCAACAAGTGCGGAGACATCGTGTTTCAGCGTCACGAGATAGTAGCGACCGGGCTTGCCGACGCGGTACTTGTGCACGACGACGATCGCCGTCGATCCGTCCGGCCGGATGATGCGTTCGGGAAGATCGACAGGCTCGCCGGTTTCATAGACCTGGCGATTGATCGGACCGAGGCGTTCCTCGAGCGCCGGCGGGTTGATCTCGGCCCCACTATTGCCGAGAATCGCATCGGCGTTCAGATCGAGAAAATCGCAATTGGCCCGGTTGATGGCGACGAAGGTGCCGTTACCGTCTTTGACGGAAATCGGAAAAGGCAGGTTGTCCAGAACCTCCTCGGTGATCTGGACCCGTTCTGTGTCGAGCCGCCACTGGTCTTCGCGTCGCTTCTGCTCGGAGACGTCCTTGACGACACAGACGCCGTAACCCGAGGGCAGACGACGCTTGGTAATGCGTAGCCACCGATCCTGGCCGATGCATTCCAGCGCTTCGGCCCGTTCCTTCCACATTCCCGAAATCTGCTCGGCGAGCCAGCCTTCCCGGTTTAGCGTGCGTCTCTGACCGTAGGCATCGGTACCCAGATGGATACCGGAATCATAGACTTCAACGAGCAGATCACGCAGGCGCGTCCCCGGCGACATCAGTTCTTTCGCGACCGAAAGGAGCGCTGCAAACTGCTGGCTGGCAAAGACAATCTGATCGTTCTTGTCACATAGAAGCACGCCCGCGGACACACCTTCGGACATCGCTTCCAGAATGGCAGACTGAATGTTCGGATCCGCCGAGTCCAAATCATTCATGGGATGAAACTCCGTATGCTTTCAGGCCGGCCTGCAGCCGCGCCCGGTCAACCAACCCCACGCACGATCGGCGAGGCTTCCTTCACGTCCGGTCAGATCGGTAGGGTGGGACATGCTGGCTCCAAGTCTTCAACGGGCGGCCGAACCAAAGTGACGGTGCCCAGCTGGCCGCCACGTCAGTCGCTCGCGGAGAGTGAGACTCTCCCGGTTTCATCCATTTCAACAGTTAGAGACTATCAGGTTTCTCTTAAGGCCCCATTAATGACAAATCGCAGCCGCCCTATTACCGAGGGATAATCGTCTTCCACCCTTTCCTCCGACCGTCGAATCCCCGAAAATAGAGCCATGCCCGTACAGCTCCTGCCAGAAACCCTGATCAACCAGATCGCCGCCGGCGAGGTCATCGAAAGACCGGCCAGCGCGACGAAGGAACTGGTCGAAAACGCGATCGACGCCGGCGCGACCCGTATAGAGATCGCCACCGCGGGTGGCGGCAAGAGCCTGATCCGCATCACCGACAACGGCTCCGGCATGAATGCCGCCGATCTGGAGCTTGCGGTCCGCCGCCATTGCACGTCAAAGATTTCGACGACGCTCGACGACATTCACACGCTCGGCTTTCGCGGCGAGGCGCTGCCCTCGATCGGCTCCGTCGCGCGACTGACGATAACCAGCCGCCGCCAGGGCGAGGCTGAAGGCTATCAGGTTTCCGTCAATGGCGGACAGGCCTCCACGGTCAAGCCGGCGCCCGCCAATGCCGGCACGGTGGTCGAGGTCCGCGACCTGTTCTTCGCCACCCCTGCCCGTCTCAAGTTCATGAAGACCGAGCGGGCCGAAGCGGCCGCGATCACCGAAGTCGTCAAGCGGATGGCCATCGCCTTCCCGCAGATCCGTTTCGTGCTCTCCGGCTCCGACCGTTCGACGCTCGAATTTCCTGCGACCGGCGACGATCGGCTGGCGCGGATGGCGCAGGTGCTGGGGTCGGAGTTCAAGGAAAATTCGATCGAGATCGAGGCCGCTCGCGAGGACGTGTCGCTTTCCGGCTTTGTCGGCGTACCGACCTTCCACCGCGGCAACTCCGCCCACCAGTTCGCCTTCGTCAATGGCCGGCCGGTGCAGGACAAGCTGATCCTGTCGGCGATCCGCGGCGCCTATGCCGAGCAGATGCCGGCAGGTCGTTATCCCGTCGCGGTGCTCTCCATCGAACTGGACCCGGCGCTGGTCGACGTCAACGTCCACCCGGCCAAGGCCGATGTGCGCTTCCGTGATCCGCAACTCGTGCGTGGGCTGATCGTCGGCGCAATCCGGCAGGCACTGCATCGGGAGGGCGACCGTGCCGCGACGACCGGGGCCGCCGCCATGCTGCGCGCCTTCCAGCCGGGATTTGCGGAAAGTCCGAGGCCGGCGACGCAGCAATACGCATGGCCGCAGCCTTCCGCTCCCCAGGCGCCGTGGTCGGCGTCCTCATCCGTGTCCCGGCCGCTCGATCTCGCTGCTGCTGTGCCCTATCAGGCGCGCCCGACCCAGTCCGGCTTCGAAGCCTTCGCAGCGCCGACCGCGCGGGCAGATACTGTTTCCGAGCCTGCCTATACACCCGAGACGACAGCCGCCGGATACCGGCTCGGCGCGGCCCGAGCGCAGGTGCACGAGAACTATATCGTCGCCCAGACGGAAAGTGGGCTCGTCATCGTCGACCAGCACGCCGCCCATGAGCGCCTCGTTTACGAAAACCTGCGCAAGGCGCTGGAAAGCGACCGCCTCGCCTCGCAGGTTCTGCTGATCCCCGACATCATCGACCTGCCGGAGGAAGACTGCGACCGGCTGATGGCCCATGCGGAAGATCTCGACCGGCTGGGACTCGCGATCGAGCGCTTCGGCCCGGGTGCTGTCGCCGTGCGCGAGACGCCGGCCATGCTCGGTGAGGTCGATGCCTCTGCGCTGGTGCGCGATCTCGCCGACGAGATCGCCGAATGGAACACAGCAAGCGGATTGCGCAACAAGCTCGAATATATCGCCGCGACCATGGCCTGCCACGGTTCGGTCCGCTCCGGTCGGCGACTGAAGCCGGACGAGATGAACGCCCTGCTGCGGCAGATGGAAGCCACACCCGGCTCCGGCACCTGCAATCACGGCAGGCCGACCTATATCGAGCTCAAACTCGCGGATATCGAGCGGCTGTTCGGCCGAAGCTGAATACGCCAAGGTGTTTTACCGGCGGCAAAGGACCTTCAAAGCCTGTGCATCGGAGGCCATGCTTTAAGGTTTTCGCGGCGCGGTTCCGAATTTTTGGGCCGATCGCTGGAAATGGCGCCCGGTTCAGGTTAGACGGTGTGCCCATGTTTTTCGGCAGGAGACCCAGGATGAACCGGTTTGAGGGAAGCGGCTTTCGCGAAGCCAAGATCCGCTATCTCGACGGCGACTACCAGATCCTGAGTGCCGGGTCCTATGTCGTCTGCGCCATGACCGGTGTACAGATCCCCATCGACGAGCTGCGCTACTGGAGCGTCGTCCGTCAGGAAGCCTATGCCGATTGCGAAACCTCGCTCGAGGCCGAAAAGCGCGCCGGCGCCCTGCCTAACCAGAAACGGGCCTGATCCCGCTCAGCTTTTAGCCGAACCTTCACGCAGCCGGCGTTCGCGGAAATTGCGGAATGCCGTTTCGATGATCGCGGCCGGTGCGCGCGGATCGTCGAAAACCATGTCGATCTCCACGATCTTCGAGCGCTCCAAGAGCGTGCGGGCAACGCCCGAATGCCCGGCGAGACGGGCCGCATCCTTCGCCGTTGTGACGAGAGTGAGGTTCTCGCGCCCGGCATCGTCCAGCAGCGACCGTATCTCGTCATCGCTAAAATAGTGGTGATCGGGGAAGGAACGGGTCTTGCCGATCCGGCCACCGACCGCCTCGACCGTGCGGTAGAATTTCGCCGTATCGGCGATGCCGGCATAGGCGAATACGGTCTGGCCGGCGAGTGCCTTTGCATCATGCGGCTGGATAGAGGCCACGTAAATGGCCTTTCCGGCACGGGCCGCCTGGCGGACCAGGGCATCGGCCGCCTCGCCATTGCCGACCTTGAGGATTGCCGACAGCTGCCGCATCTGTTCGGCGATCGGTGCTCTCACCGGGCCTCCCGGCACGAGATGGCCGTTGCCGATGCCGCGCATGGTCTCGATGACGACCAGCGCATAATCAAGATGAAGCCGCGCGCTCTGGAAACCGTCATCCATGATGATCAGGTCGGCACCCTCGGCTGCCAGCCTCTTGGCACCCTCGACGCGGCGCCTCGATATGACTGTCATCGTCTCGGCAGCGAGCAGCAGCGCCTCATCGCCCACGGCATCGGCGCGGTGATGGTCGCGGTCGACCAGCGTCGTGACATCGAGCGACCCGCCATAACCGCGGCTCAGGAAGCCCGGCTTGTGCCCCATGGCCCTAGCGGCGCGCGCCATTGCGATCGCCGTCGGGGTCTTTCCGGCGCCGCCGACGGTGAAATTGCCGATGCAGATGACAGGGACAGGAGCGGAAGCGCGCTTCGCCGTCCGCATCCTACGACCCGCCACCTTGCCGTAGATCGCCGAGATGGGCGAGAGCGCGAAGGCGCGCCAGTCTGCCTTTTCCCACCAGAAGGGCGGCGCCTCGGACACCATGACCGCTATTCCCTTGCCATTATTTCGCGAGGAGCTGCGATGACGGTTTCGAGTGCGGTGATATCGGCCAGGCAATGATCGGCGAGTTTAGACAGCGTCTCGCGCGTGCCGGTTCCGCTGAGCACAGCAATATTCAGCCCCGCCCCGCCGGCGCGGCCCATGGCCATGTCGTGATTGTTGTCGCCGACCATCGCGACTTCAGCCGGCGCAAGACCGGTCGCCTCGCAGAAGGCGAGAAACATTCCCGGCCCCGGCTTGGCGCCGAAGCCGCTGTCGTAGCCGGCGATAAAATCGACATGGCCGGCGATGCCGAAATGTTCGGCGGTTCGGCGGATCGCCGTCTCGTTGTCGCTGGAGGCGATGCCGAGCCTCAGCCCCTTCGCCTTCAGCCCAGCGAATAATGGCGCAAGATCAGCGACGGGCACGGAGAATTCGGCAGCGCGGACGAAAAGCGCATCGAGTTCCGCCGCAAGGGTCATCGGATCGAGGGAGAGCCCGCCGCGACGAAGCCTTTGGCGATCTCTGCGGCATTGCCGGCTGCAAACAGGCTGTCGGCCATAGTCATGCCCGTGACCGGGTCCATGCCACCGGCGATCAGCAGGCGAGGTTCGAGTTCGGCATCGCCGGCGGCAGCGATACGCGCGGCCTCGCGGTTCACCGGCCCCCAGCTCTCGTCATAGCGGAGAAGCGTGCCATCCTTGTCGAACAGAATCCCCGCGATTGCAGGCGTCGGCGCGGGCGGCGTCACGGAGCACTGCCCACTGTTGCCGCCTTCGGCTGCAGCCGCGCGGAAACCGTCAGAGGGTTGATATAGGGCTCGAGCGCTTTGACCGTCTTCGACAGGGCGCCGCGCATTTCTTCCATCGCATCCTGGCCGGCATCGACCATCTTGCGACGGGCGGGATCGGTAATGATCAGGTAATGCACGGCCTTTGCCAGCATCTCGACATCCTTGACCACACGGGCACCGCCCTTGCGTACCAGATGCTGGTAGGCATCGCGGAAATTCTGGATATTCGGGCCGGTCAGCACGGCGCAGCCGATCATCGCCGGTTCCAGCGGGTTCTGGCCGCCCTCGTTCGTCAACGACCGGCCGACGAAAGCGATCTCGGTCAGACGCAGATAGAGGCCCATCTCGCCGATGCTGTCGCCGAGAAATATATCGGTCTCCGGCGTCAATGCATCATCGCGCGAACGACGGGCAACGTTGAGCCCCTCCTCCTTCAGCATCGCCTCGACGGCATCGGCGCGATCCGGATGGCGCGGCACGATGATGGTCAGCTGGCCATTCTTCGGCTTCAGCGCCCGGTGGACGACGGCGGCTGCCTTTTCTTCCCCGTCAAAGGTGGAAATGGCGGCCCAGGTCTTTCTCTCGCCGATCTGTCCCTTGTACTTGGCCAGCAGTTCCTCGTCACAGGGCGGCGGGTCGGTATCGCTCTTCAGGTTGCCGGAGACGATGACCGGCCAGGCGCCGAGATCGCGATAGCGTTCTGCATCTAGATCCGATTGGGCGACGACCAGCGCCATCTTCTCGAACAGCGCCTCGGCGATCTTGTTGTGGTTGCGCCAGCGATCGAAGGAACGGTCGGAAATGCGGGCATTGACCCTGATCTGCGGGATCTTGCGGCGGGCAAGTTCGGCCACCGTCGTCGGCCAGATTTCCGATTCCGCCGTGATCGAGGCGTCAGGCTTCCAGTAGGCGATGAAGCGCTTGATCGGGAACTTGACGTCGACAGGCGCATATTGATGGATCACCTCATCACCGAGCCTCTGCTGCACGAGGGCCGCGGAGGTAACAGTGCCGGTCGTCAGGACGACATGGATTTCCCGGCGGCGCAGCTCGCGGATCAAGGGCAGGATGGACAGTGTCTCGCCGACGCTTGCCGAATGCACCCAGACGAGCGGCCCACGCGGACGCGCAACGCTGGCATAGCCGAGGCGTTCCAGACGGCGGGAGCGATCCTCCTTGCCCTTGACGGCACGGTAGGAAAGGTAGGACCCCGCCAATGGATAAAGCGCAATGCCGGCCAGCCGATAGCCGGCAAGTGCAGCGCGAGCCAGGCCGCTGCTCATCGCATCCGCTCCCGATCGCTGACGATCGCCATCAAAGCTTTACCCCAACAGTAATATCCTGAGCCGTTCTGTGTTTTACAATTACGTCAAAATAGCGGGGCTAGCGAGCCCCGTCACGATATGACTAACTGTCATAATTAACGGATCTTGCCTCAGGCCGACTTGACTTCCGGCTCGAGCAACCGGTGCATGTGCACGATGAAATAGCGCATCTCGGCATTGTCGACTGTGGCCTGGGCCTTCGCCCGCCAGGCGATCAGCGCGCTGGCATAGTCCGGGTAGATGCCGACGATGTCGAGAGCCGAGAGGTCCTTGAACTGGACGCCTTCAAGGCTGGCAAGCTCACCACCGAAGACCAGGTGAAGAAGCTGTTTCTTGTCGCTCGATTCCGTCATTTCATTCGTCCCGTCCGTTGTATTACAGGTCCCCTCCTCTGCTGCATTCCTCGGCAAAGGTCAACCCGCCGCGCCAGTCAACAAATGCGGAAGAAGTGCCTGCCGGGCTTCGGTCGTGCCGGCCAGCAGAACACCATGGCTGACCGCCTGACGATTATAGGAAAGCGGCCGTCCCTGAAGATCGGTCAGGGCACCGCCCGCACGCTCAAGAATGAGATCGGCGGCGGCGAGATCCCAGTCGTGGGAATCCGCCTTCACGATCGTGCCATCGATGCGTCCATCGGCCGCCATGGCCAGCCGATAAGCCAGCGAGGGTACATGCGACACGCGACGGATGCGGAGATCGGTGGTCAGCCGATTTACGATCCGCTCGTCTGCGGCGAGAACCAGCTCGCCATCGTCACCGACGCTTCCGACAGTAATGGAAACGCCATTCTTCAAGGCAGGACCACCTGCGGCCGCGGAAAACTCCTCGTTCAGCGCAGGCGCCACGAGAACACCGGCAACCGGCCGGCCCTGATAGACGACGGCGACCGATACGCACCAGGTCGCCTTGCCGGCGATGAAAGCCCGCGTTCCATCGATCGGATCGATGACGAAAACGGTCTTGCGGGAAAGCCGCGTATCGTCGTCATCGGTCTCTTCCGAAAGCCAACCGTAATCGGGACGCGCCTTCAACAGGACGGATTGAAGATGATCGTTAGCGGCGAAATCGGCGGCGCTGACCGGAGAGCGCCCCTCGTTCTTCCACCAGACTTCCGGCTCATGTCCGAAGAAGCGGTTGGCGATCTCGCCGGCTCCCCGCGCAGCGTCGAGGATCAAAGCGAGGTCGTCATCCCAAGATGTGCGAGCCTCGGCCATGATGCTCACCGTCCCGCCAGCGTCATGCCGTCGATCGCGATGGTCGGGGAGGCGACGCCGTATTTGCGGTCGATGTCGTTTGCAGGGGTGACCCGCATGAACATGTCCTTGAGATTGGACGCGATCGTGACTTCCGAGACCGGGAAGGAGAGCTTGCCATTCTCGATCCAGAAGCCGCTGGCGCCGCGCGAATATTCGCCGGTGATCATGTTGACGCCCTGGCCGATCAGCTCTGTCACATAAAGCCCAGTACCGACCTGCGCGATCAGGTCTTCCGGCGAGATGTCGCCCGGTTCGAGCGCGAGATTGGTCGAGGCAGGGCCGACCGAGTTGCCGCCACGCACGCCGCGGCCATTGGTGGAGAGGCCGAGCTCCTTGCCGGTCGAGGTCGACAGGAACCAGTGCAGCAGGACGCCGTCCTCGATCATGGTCAGCCGCTCGCCGGAAACTCCTTCGCCATCGAAGGGACGCGAGGAGGAGCCACGGACGACAAGCGGATCGTCGGTGATGTTGAGACCAGCCTTCAGCACCTGCTCGCCCATCCTGTCGCGCAGGAAGCTGGTCTTGCGCGCAACCGAGGCGCCGTTGATGGCGCCGGCGATATGGCCGACAAAGCCGCGCGCCATGCGCGGATCGAAGACGACGGTGACGTTGCTGGCGGTCTCGACCTGGCGCGGGTTGACGCGGGCGACGGTGCGCTCGCCGGCGCGGTGGCCGATCAGTTCCGGTGCATCGAGATCGGCGGCATAGAGGCGGCTGTCGAAATCGTAGTCGCGCTCCATCTTGGTGCCCTCGCCGGCGATGACGCTGACGGAGCGGCCGAAGCGAGAGGCCATGTAGGAACCGGAAAAGCCGTGGGAGGTGACGAGCACCATGCCGCCCATGCCGGCGGATGCGCCGGCACCGGAGGAGTTGGAGACGCCGGAGACGCCGAGTGCCGCCGATTCCATCGCAAGTGCGGTCTCGCGCAACTCGTCGGTCGACACATGGGTCGGGTCATAAAGGTCGAGATCAGGATAGGATGTCGCCAGGCGATCCGCTTCGGCGAGCGTCGCGAATGGGTCCTCCGGCGAGACCTTGGCCATGGCAACGGCACGCTCGGCCAGCGTCTTCATGTCGAAGCCGGGATTGGCGGAAACGCTCGCGACCTTCTTGCCGACGAAGACGCGCAGGGCGAAGTCGTCGTTTTCGGAAGCCTCGGTGCCTTCGACCTTGCCGAGACGGACCGAGACGGAGCGGGAATGGGAACGCACCACGACGGCATCGGCCTGATCCGCTCCTGCGGCCTTGGCCAGATCGATCAGTTCGGAAGCGCGGGCCAGAAGCGAAGCGGAATCAATTTCAGAGCTCATATTTGCAAGCCTTTCGTTCCGTCCCATTTATTGTGCGTGCTCCGACGCATCAAGGGCGCTACACCGATTCTTGACACTTGGGTTCAGCACCCCGGTCGCCCCACCGAAAGTTTACTGCATGACTGCACCCGGCTCGCTGTTTTCCGAAATGCTTCTGCTCCTTGCCGGGGCGGTCATAGCCGCACCTATCTTCCGCCGGCTGGGGCTCGGCACCGTGCTCGGTTATCTCGCGGCCGGCGTGGTCATCGGCCCGGTCCTGCAGAGCGTCAGCGATACCGAAGAAGTGCTGCATGTGGCGGAATTCGGCGTCGTCTTTCTGCTTTTCATCATCGGCCTGGAACTGAAGCCCTCGCGCCTGTGGCAGATGCGCGGCGACGTCTTTGGCCTTGGTCCGGCACAAGTGATGCTTACCGGCGCCGCACTTGCGGGGCTGGCACTCTGGACCGGGATGTCCGACTGGCGCGGCAGTCTCGTCATCGGCTTCGGGCTGGCGCTCTCCTCCACTGCCTTTGCGCTGCAACTGCTGAATGATGCGGGCGAAATGAACAGCCGCTACGGCCAGCGATCCTTCTCGGTCCTGCTTTTCCAGGATCTCGCGATCGTGCCTCTCCTGGCGCTGATCACGGTTCTGGCGCCCGGCACGGAGGAACAGGCGGCGACGCCTCTGATCGATTTCGGCGTCGCGGTGGCGGCGGTCATGGCAGTGGTCATCGCCGGCAAATATCTCCTGAACCCGATGTTCCAGATCATCGCTAAGGCGGGTGCGCGCGAGGTGATGATCGCGGCGGCACTTCTCGTCGTGCTCGGGGCTGCGGCCGCGATGCAGGCGGTCGGGCTATCCATGGCGATGGGCTCCTTCCTTGCCGGCGTTATGCTCGCCGAATCCTCCTACCGACACGAGCTGGAAGCCGATATCGAGCCTTTCCGCGGCCTGCTTCTGGCACTGTTCTTCGTTGCCGTCGGCCTGTCGCTCGAAGTCGATGTGATCGTCGAGAACATCCTCTTCATCATCCCGGCCGTGCTCGTCTTCATGGCGGTGAAGATGCTTGTCGTCTACGCGCTCTGCCGCCTCTGGGGCTCGCCGCACAACGATGCGATGCAGATTGCCTCACTGCTGCCCCAGGGCGGTGAGTTCGCTTTCGTTCTGTTCACCACGGCCACCGCCGCGGGCTTGCTGTCGTCTTCTACGGCGTCGCTGTTGATCGCCATCGTGACCCTCTCCATGGCACTGACCCCGCTCGGGGCGGCCCTTGCCAAGCGCTTTCTTAATGGCGAGACGCGGGAAGAGTTGGAGGAAAATTTCGAAGGCGCCGGCGCCGATGTGATGATGATCGGCTTCTCCCGTTTCGGGCAGATTGCCGCGCAGATACTTCTCGCCGGCGGGTCAAGCGTTACCGTCATCGACGATTCCGCCGATCGCATCAGGCAGGCGGCGAACTTTGGCTTCCGCATCTATTTCGGCGATGGCACCCGCAAGGACGTGCTGATCTCGTCCGGCATCGAACGGGCGAAGATCGTCGTCGTTTGCACCCAAAAGCGGGAGACGACCAATCGCATCGTCGAGCTGATCCGATCGGATTTCCCGACCGTGCGCGTCTTCGCCCGCTCCTATGATCGCGTCCGCTCCCTCTATCTGCGCGAACAGGGGATCGAATACGAGCTGCGCGAAACGCTGGAATCCGGTCTGCTCTTCGGCCGGCGCACGCTGGAGGCGCTGGGCATGTCGGAAGCGGCCGCCGAGGAGATCGGCAACGACATCCGCCGCCGCGACGAGGAGCGGCTGGAGATACAGGCGGTCCAGGGACTGGGTGCCGGGCGGGCACTGCTGTTCAACGAGCCGGTCAAGCCGGAGCCGCTGATCAAGCCAAAGCGTGCCAATGTGGAGAATGCGGAGGAGGACGCTTCCACCGGTGTTTCGATTGGGAAGTGGTAGCTCGGCACCGACGCCGGTGTCAGCGATTACTCTCGAAGGCTGTCTCCAGCGCATCGACCGCCCGTTTCAGCTCGTCCTTGACGTGTTCGGACTCGTCGAGGATTTCGCGGGCACGCAGGAAATCCAAGACTCGAAAACGGTTGACCTGCGGGCGCAGGAAGATGTGCGGTGGGTTGAGCTTAAGTTTTAGCGAGATGCTGGCCTGCATGGTGAGCTGGCTTGCGCCGAACAGGCTGTCGATACGGCTCGGCGGATGGGTGCCGTCGCCCTCCGGCGCGCCGACGACATCGACGGCGATGACAACGTCCGCAAGTTCCAGCAGCGGCTCGTAGGGAATGGGGTTAAGCACGCCGCCGTCGATCATCACCCGGCCATTGACCCAGACCGGCATGAACAGGCCGGGAATGGCGGCGGAGGCCGCGATCGCCTCGCGCAGCTCGCCGGTCTCCAGCACCACTTCCGCCTGGCCGTAATAGTCGGTCGCGGAAATCTTCAATGGGATGGCGAGATCGGCAAAATCCCGCGGGATTTCCGGCGGCAGGAAGGCTTCGAGGATCGGTTCCAGATTGAAATGGCCGAAGCGGAAGCCGCCGAGCTTGTCGCGCATAGAGGCGGGACCGAGCGCCCAGAGACGGTTCAGAAGATAGTTGCGGGTGCCGACCGTCTGCAGCGTATAATCCCGGATATCGGCGCCGCGCATGCCCGACGCCATGCCGGCGCCCATGATCGCACCGATTGAGGAACCGGAGATGGCGACCGGCCGGATGCCGATCTCGTCCAGCGCCTCGATGACGCTGATATGGGAAATGCCCCTAGCCCCGCCGCCGCCGAAAGCCACCGCATAACGAAGACCGTTGGCGGTCTCGTCTGCGTTGAGATCTGGCAGGCTGATGCGGGTGTTCATGGTTCGTCAGCCCGGCTCGTAGCGATAGAATTCCACACGGGTATCGCCGAACATACGGCTTTCCAGCGGCTTGAACACCGGATCGACATCAAGCTCGACATCCGCCTTTTCTTCCAGAACCACCAGCGCGCCCGGCACCAGCCAGCCGCCGGCATGAGCCGCATAAAGCGCCCGTTCGCCGAGCTTCTGGCCATAAGGCGGATCGGCGAAGAGGAAGTTGAACGGCTCGATATTGCCGATCGTGCCGAGGCTGGTCGCATCGCGGCGCAGGATGCGCGCGCGACCGTGCAGGCCGAAACTGTCGATGTTCTCCCAGAGAAGGCCGCGACCCTCGACGCCGTTCTCGACGAAGAGCGCCGTGCGGCAACCACGCGACAGAGCCTCGAGGCCGACCGCGCCGGTGCCGGCGAAGAGGTCGATCACCCGGGTGCCGTCCAGCGCTTCCGGATAGACATGGCCGATGATGTTGAACAGGCTTTCGCGCGTCCGGTCGATAGTCGGCCGGATGTCGTTCGTCTTCGGCGTGGCCAGGGCGCGGCCGCGGAATTCACCCCCAACGATGCGCATCGATCAGCCCCTCGGCGTGCGCGGCTTGCCGGCAGGACGCCCTCCGGGCCTTCCACCGCCGCCAGCCGGGCGACCACCGGGCTTGCCGCCACCGGCACCGCCACGCGAACCGCCGCCGCCGGGCTTGCCGCCGAAACCTTTCGATCCACCGGGCTTGCCGCCAAATCCAGGCTTACCGCCGGACGGTTTTCCACCAAATGGCTTGTCGCCCCGGGCCGGACGATCGCCAAAGCTGCGCTCGCCCCTGTTGTCGTCCCGTGCGGGACGGTCGCCACGCGACGGACGATCGGAGAACGGACGTTCACTGCGACCTTCGCCACGGGGACGTTCCGAACGTCCCTCGCCGCCGAACGATCGGGCCGGACGATCACC
This sequence comes from Terrirhizobium terrae, assembly GCF_030323265.1. Lineage (GTDB taxonomy): Bacteria > Pseudomonadota > Alphaproteobacteria > Rhizobiales > Rhizobiaceae > Neorhizobium. The sequence continues at coordinate 2,447,746 of NZ_CP104992.1, read as the reverse complement.
ATCCTGACGCGGCTTGCGGTCACCAAATGACCGCTCGCCGGAAGACCGCTCACCTCTGGGCTTGTCGCCATAGGGACGATCGCCGCGGGGCCTGTCACCACGGGGGCCATCACCACGCGGGCGGTCACGGAAATTACCTTCTCCACGCGAACGCTCGGAGCGTCCCTCTCCGGAGAAGCGCGCGGGGCGGTCGCCATCTTCGCGGGGCTTGCGATCACCGAAGCTGCGCTCGCCTCTCGGTTTGTCGCCAAATCCGCGATCACCGCGATCGCCACGGCCTTCACGATCTCCAAAACCCCGCTTGCCGCCAAAGCCGCCCTTGTCGGACTTGTCCGGGCCGTCTGCGCGGATCCAGTCGCCATCCTCGTCGGCCGTACGATTGACCACGACGCGGCGGTCATTTTCGGGCGTCGGCTTTTTGAACAGCTGTTCCGCCTCGGCACGGGCCGAGGTCTTGCGTCCCCTGTCATCGGTGGTCGGGCGCGCGCCGGGTGCCATCCAGACATTGGTCGTGCGGCTGGTACCCATCGGCGTACGCTTCTTCGGTTTCTCATCGCCGAAGTCGCGATCGCGTGCCTTGTCGCCGAACTTGCCCGCGGGCTTGCCGCCGAACTTGCGGTCGTCCCGCTTGGTGTCGAGACGGCCGAGTGCACGCTCGCGGCGATCTCCGCGGTCATCCCCCTGGCGCCACCTCGGTCGCTCCCCGATCATTGACGCGATCGCCACGATCGCCGGCCCAGCCGCGCTCTGCCTTTTCGGCACGCTGAGGCTTGTCGTCCTCAGCGCCGCGCTCGTTATAGAGCGGCGCTTCGAAATTCGCCTTCGCCTCATCGATGAGGCGCGGGCCGAGCTGGTCGCGCAGGGTGCGGCCGCGCACTTCCAGCGCCTCGCCTTCCGGCAGATCGCCGAGCTGGAACGGACCGTAGGAGATGCGGATCAGGCGGTTGACCTCAAGGCCGAGGGCGCCGAGCACGTTCTTGATCTCGCGGTTCTTGCCTTCGCGCAGGCCCATGGTGATCCAGACGTTGCGGCCCTGGCTGCGGTCGAGCGTCGCCTCGATCGAACCGTAGAGAACGCCGTCGACGGCAATACCGTCCTTCAGCTTGTCGAGTGCTTCCTGATCGACCTCGCCATGGGCGCGCACGCGGTAGCGGCGCAACCAGCCGGTGGTCGGCAGTTCGAGCGTCCGAGACAGGCCGCCGTCATTGGTCAGCAGCAGCAGGCCTTCGGTATTGATGTCGAGGCGACCGATCGAAAGAACCCGCGGCAGACCTTCCGGCAGGTTGTCGAACACGGTGGGACGGCCTTCCGGATCGGAATTGGTCGTCACCAAGCCGCCGGGCTTGTGGTAGAGCCACAAGCGCGTGCGCTCGATGCCGCGGATCGGCACGCCATCGACTTCGATCTTGTCGTCCAGCGTCACGTTGATGACCGGCGTGTCGAGAACCTTGCCGTTCAGGGTGACGCGGCCGTCGAGGATCATCCGCTCGATGTCGCGGCGCGACGCCACGCCGGCGCGGGCGAGTATCTTGGAAATGCGCTCGGGCTTGCCGTCACCGGCCGTCGAGCCTGCGTCGGCCGCGAATTCCTCACGCTTGGCGGAGCGCACCTGCTTCTTCGGCGCAGCGTCCGCCTTGGCGCGGGTCTTTGCCGGCGCGGACGACTTTACAGCAGACTTGGCACCCGGCTTAGATGCAGTCTTGCCTTCCGCTCTGGGCTTGGTTTCGCGAACGAAGGGCTTGGCTTCGCCGCGCTTCGGCTTGTCTTTTGAATTCATTTGTTGTTTGCCTGAAGCATGATGTCGACGGACTGTGCCGGACATCCGTGTTCGTGTTGACTAGAAGATGCACGCCCGCATAGCGCGCTTCGTGTTGGATGCTTCCTACCAGTTCATGCGATCCGGGTTAAGAGGAAATCGCTGAAATGCCTAAGAGTGACGGCTTCATGGATGCCGCCCTGACAGAAGCCAGGAATGCGGCGGCACGCGGAGAGGTTCCGGTCGGCGCCGTTCTGGTCATTGACGGCGTCATCGTCGCCCGTTCGGGGAACCGCACCCGTGCCGACAATGACGTGACCGCCCATGCCGAAATCGCCGTCATTCGCGAGGCCGCCGAAAAGCTCGGCGCGGAACGGCTCGGCGGGGCCGATCTGTATGTGACGCTGGAACCCTGCACCATGTGCGCCGGCGCCATTTCCTTTGCCCGTATCCGCCGGCTTTATTACGGCGCGAACGATCCGAAGGGTGGTGCGGTGGAAAGCGGCGTGCGGTTCTTTTCGCAACCGACCTGCCACCATGCGCCGGATGTCTATTCCGGCATCGGCGAACAGGACGCCGCCGAGCTGCTCACCAACTTCTTTCGCGAACGGCGGGAAAAATAAGGCCCGGCAGGCTGAGACTTACTGGAACGGCTTCCACCAGGAAGAACCGCCGGTGCCGGCAGCCTGGGCTTCCTTCTTGCGGCGCGCTTCCTTCTTGCTCTCGGGCTCGCCGAGATCGCTCAAGGTGCCCGCATCGGCCGAGCGATATTCCGCCGGCGGCTCTGACAGCGAACGGCGGCGCGCCGTCACGTCGGTGGTCTCGGCATTCGCCTTGGCTTGACGGAAGGCTTCCCACTTTTCCGTTTCCGTCAGCTGGCCCGCCTGGCCGCGGCCCGTCAGAAGCGGCGAACGGTAATTCTGGTTTTTCTCGTTGTCCTCGGCTTCCTGGCGCAGGCGCGCACGGGTTTCTTCCGGAGACTCGACCCAGTTCGGATTGTTTTCGCGATTGGCGAGCGACTGCTGCGGCGCGGGCAGATTGCCGGCCTGCTGCTGGCCTGCGACGACCAATTGCGGACGCGGATTATAGCGGATCTTCGCCTTTTCCTCGTCACGGGTGCTGCCGAGCGCGACTGCGGCACCGAGGTCGTCACCGAGCTGCGCCATTGCAGGCTTGTCTGTGCCGTAAGTCGGACCCATGCAGCCGGAGAGAGCCACGGTCGCAGCCAGAATGCCGGCCGCAGTCATGGCCATGCTCAACGCTTTTGTCGTTTCCATCAAACCCCTACCACAAGCGCCCGCCTCGACGCCTCAGAGACTATTATTGTCGACCTGACGTATAAATCCGGCCAATTTCAGGCAGGAATACCGGATGAAGCGCTCAAGCGCAATCATCCGGCAGTATTCCCGAGGTTTAGATCCGGCCGAGCTTCGCCAGCTCGGTCAGTGCCGCGGCATCACGCGCCGAGACATCCGGCCATGCCGGATCAGAGCCGACATCGGTCGTCACCCGCCAGGAACGGGCGCATTTGGTGCCTTCCGCCAGTTTCGGCTCGACGGCCACACCCGCCACTTCGGCCAAACGGAAGGCCGCTTCCGGGCCCTCCCTGACGTGATCGTGATGGCGGAGGTGATGCAGGTTTCCTCGAATTCGAGACCTTCCAGTGCCTTCATCAGTTCCGCATCCGCGACATAAACGACTGGGGCCGCTTCCAGCGACGAACCGATGCGCTTGTCCTTGCGCTCGATTTCGAGAGCGCCCGTCACCACTGAGCGAACCTTGCGGATCTTCGCCCACTTCTCGGCAACAGCCTCGTTCTTCCACTCGGCCGGAATTGCCGGGAACTGTTCCAGATGGACGGACACCGCATCCGGCTTCAGCGACAGCCAGGCTTCTTCCGTCGTGAACGGCAGCATCGGCGCAAGCCAGGTGACCGTGCATTCGAAGATTTTTCGGATGACGGCCAAGGCAGCGCGGCGGCGCAGCGATGACGGCGCGTCGCAATAGAGCGCATCCTTTCGGATGTCGAAATAGAAGGCCGACAGTTCGATATTGCAGAAATCGATCAGCGCGCGGGCGATCTTCTTGAACTCGAACGCGTCATAACCTTCGCGCACGACCTTATCCAGTTCGGACAGGCGGTGCAGCATCAGCTTTTCGAGTTCCGGCAGTTCGGCGTAGGCGATCTCTTCACCTTCGTCGTGCGCCAGCGTGCCGAGCATCCAGCGGATGGTGTTGCGCAGCTTGCGATAGGCATCGACATTCGTCTGGATGATCGTCTTGCCGAGGCGCTGATCTTCCCAATAGTCGGTGGTCATGACCCAGAGACGCAGGATATCGGCGCCGGCATCCTTCATCACGTCCTGCGGGGACACGACGTTGCCGAGCGACTTCGACATCTTCTGGCCCTTCTCATCCATGGTGAAGCCATGGGTGACGACCGTGTCATAGGGCGCGCGGCCGCGGGTGGCAGCCGATTCCAGAAGCGAGGAATGGAACCAGCCACGATGCTGGTCAGAGCCTTCCAGATAGACATCGGCCGGCCATTTCAGGTCCGGACGGTCTTCCAGCGTGAAGGTGTGGGTGGAGCCCGAGTCGAACCAGACATCGAGGATGTCCATGACCTGCGTCCACTTGGCCGTATCGTGCTTGTTGCCGAGGAAACGCTCCTTGGCGCCGGCCGCGAACCAGGCATCCGCACCTTCGGCGTCGAAGGCTTCGAGAATGCGGGCATTGACCTCTTCGTCCTGCAGGACATTGCCTTCCTCATCGGCAAAGACGCAGATCGGGACGCCCCACGCGCGCTGACGCGACAGAACCCAATCCGGGCGCTGCTCGATCATGGCGCGCAGGCGGTTCTGGCCGCCAGCGGGAACGAAGCGGGTGTCGTCGATCGCCGAAAGCGCACGGGTGCGCAGCGTCGTGCCGTCCTTCAGGTCCTTGTCCATATAGACGAACCATTGCGGCGTGTTGCGGAAGATGATCGGCTTCTTGGAACGCCAGGAATGCGGATACTGGTGCTTCAGGCGGCCACGGGCAAACAGCGCATTGCGCTCGATCAGCGCCTTGATGACGCGATCATTGGCATCGCCCTTCTTACCGTTGTCGTCCATGACGCGGCCACCCTCGAAACCGGAAGCATCGGCGGTATAGGTGCCGCCATCATCGACCGGGAACGGGATGCGGGTGTCGATGCCCTTGGCTTCCAGTTCCTTCACCGAAGACATCCATGCCTCGAAGTCTTCGCGGCCGTGGGAGGGAGCGGTGTGAACGAAACCCGTACCGGCATCATCGGTAACGTGATCACCGGCGAGAAGCGGAACGGCGAATTCGTAGCCGCCACCGAGGCCCTTGAGGGGTGGGCAGCCGTCATCGATGCCAGATCGTCAGCGGAAACGGAAGCCAGACGCTTGTATTCGAGCTTCGACTTTTTGAACGATCTCGTCGGCCAACGCATCGGCAAAGATCAGCTTTTCGCCCGGACGCGGGCCAAAGTCGTTTTCGGCAGCGGTCACTTCATAAAGGCCGTAAGCGACTTTTGGCGAATAGGCTATGGCACGGTTGCCGGGGATGGTCCACGGGGTGGTGGTCCAGATGACAACGTGGGCATCGGCCAGATTGTCAGCCCCCTACGACCGGGAACTTCACCCAGATCGTGTCGCTCTCGTAGTCGTGGTACTCGACCTCAGCCTCAGCCAGCGCTGTGCGTTCGACGACCGACCACATGATCGGCTTGGAGCCGCGATACAGCTGGCCGCTCATGGCGATCTTCAGCAGCTCACCGGCGATACGGCTTTCCGCGTGGAAATTCATCGTCAGATAGGGATTGTCGAAATCGCCGACGATGCCGAGGCGCTTGAATTCGTCGCCCTGGATCTTGATCCACTTTTCGGCATAGGCGCGGCATTCCTTGCGGAATTCGATCATCGCGTCGGGCTGCTTCAGGTCAGGCTTCGCCTTGCCCTTGGCGCGATAATTCTCTTCCTCGATCTTCCACTCGATCGGCAGGCCGTGGCAATCCCAGCCCGGAACGTAGTTGCTATCGTAGCCGCGCATCTGGAACGAGCGGGTGATGACGTCCTTGAGGATCTTGTTCAGCGCATGGCCGATATGAATGTTGCCGTTGGCATAGGGAGGGCCGTCGTGCAGAACGAATTTTTCGCGGCCGGCGGCGGAAGCGCGAAGCTTCTTGTAGAGATCCATCTGCTGCCAGCGGGCAACAGTTTCCGGCTCCTTCTGCGGCAGGCCGGCGCGCATCGGGAATTCGGTCTCCGGCAGATAAAGGGTCTTCGAGTAGTCGAGCTTTTCAGCAGTATCAGGCGTATTTGTCATGGGGTCGGGCAATCGTCTCTTGGCGCCGATCGGGGCGCAATGCGGATTGAAAATTCGGTGGCGGAGGCGCGGTTTTCTTGAAGCGCCAAAATCCCGGACCTTCCCGCAGCTTGATCAAGCAGCGCGGAAAGCCGGGCCGATAATTCGTATGATCATCTTCTCGATGATCCTAGCCGAGATCTGAGCCGACCGGAAATCTGTCATGGACGCGGTTATTACGGGTTTTTGGGATGGAAAGGAAGGGGCAAAACCGAGATGCCTGCTGGACTCATTGCATGATGAAAACTATATCTGACTATCTGACCAGTCAGGAAACGCCATGCCGCGCAAAAGTGAACAAAACAGTTGGAAGCTTGAGGATGCGAAGGCACGCTTTTCCGAGGTGGTGCGACGAGCGCGGAGTGAAGGTCCTCAGCATGTTACGGTGCGCGGCAAGGATAGCGTGGTCATCATCAGCACAGAGGAACTGGAACGGCTGAGCAAGCCGGCGCCGCAAAAGCCCTTCGTTGAGTTTATGGAGAGCCTTGGTCTCGACACGCTGGACATTGAGAGAAGCGATGATCGTGGCCGGGATGTCGAACTGTGATCGGCTGGCTGCTCGATACCAACGTCATCTCGGCGCTGATCAACCCGAATGGTGCGCCGTCAGTCAAGCGCTGGGCCGCGGGCCAAAACGAAGAGACGTTTTTCATCAGCATTCTTACGCTTGCCGAATATGACAAGGGCATCGAAAACCTGCCCTCCGAAGATGAAAACCGCTACCGCCATATCGCCGCCCGGAATGCTCTTGAAGACAGGTTTGGTGGACGAACCCTTTCGCTGGAAAATACCGTCGTCCGTCGATGGGGGAGATCTCGGGTCGCGTGAAGCGCGACGCCGGTCATGCACCGCCGGTGATAGACACGCTTTTCGCGGCGACTGCGATCGAGAACGATCTTTATCTGGCTACCCGCAATATCAAAGATGTCCGATTATCTGGCGCGGCAATCTTCGACCCATGGAATGATGATGCCTCGCGGTTCCCACTAAGCCTGCGTTAGGCTTCGGATACCTCTCATTCAATCCTTTGGATTCGCAGCAATCACCGCCCGCAGCGCATCGTTGATGCGGTCCTGCCAGCCGGGGCCGTCTTCCTGGAAATATTCAAGCACCTTGCTGTCGAGTTTCAGCGACACGAGTTCCTTCGTCTCGGGCAGCGCGCGCTTCTCGACCGCCGGAGCAGCGGCTGGCTTCTTCGCCGGCTTGAACAGCGCTTCGGCGGCATCCATCGGGTTTGCAGGCCTGCGCGGGGTCGTTGCCATGGGATCATTCTCCATTGCTTGCATATGGGGGCGTGATTTTCGTATCCAGCCGCCGACCGGCTGACGCCTAGCTTGTTTAGGGCCGTCATCGCAATATTGCTGCAACTCCGCATCAAGTGTATATCTTCCGGCAGAGGATATGGCCATGAGCAAGGACGCGATACTCACATTGCAGGTCGATGTGGAACTCCATGATGCGTTCATGGCAGCGGCAAAGGCGTCGCATAGGCCCGCCTCGCAAATCATCCGCGATATGATGCGCGATTTTGTCGGCCAGCAGGAATCCAATCCGGACTATGTAGCCTTCCTGCAAAGAAAGGCGGACCTCGCCCGATCTCAGATCGCCTCAGGCGATACTTTGAGTGACGAAGAGGTAGAGCGGGAATTTGCCGAGAAACGCACTGCGATTTCTAGCGGGCGCCGCTAGACGCAATGAACATCCGCTGGGCGCCGGCTGCGAGACAGGACCGTGCCCGGATATTCGACTATATCGAATCCCGCGATCCGCGTGCAGCGGCGAGGATCGATGAGCTTTTCGTCGCAGCGATCGCCCGCCTCAAAGATTTACCGCTTCTGGGAAGACCCGGAGCTATCGCAGGAACGCGGGAGCTGATCCCGCATGAAAGCTATCGCATCGTCTATGAAGTCGAAGGCGATACCATCTGGATATTGATGATCGTGCATACCGCACGTAGCTGGCCACCCGAAGCGGAGTAACGCCTAGAACGCCACCTTCATATCCAGTTCCCCGATCGGCTTCACGCCCGTAAGCAGCGCCCTTGCCTCTTCCTCGTCGCGCTTGATCTGCGCTACCAGCGGCTCCAGTCCGTCGAATTTCAGTTCGTCGCGCAGATGGCCGAAGAAGGAGACTGAGCAGACCTCGCCATAGAGCGAGCCGGAAAAATCGAAAAGATAGGTTTCAAGCAGGCGGATACCATCATCCGTGACCGTCGGACGGCGGCCGTAGCTGGCAACGCCGTCATAAAGCTCGCCATTCGGGCGGCGGAAGCGCACAGCGTAGATGCCGGGCTTCAGCTCCGCCTCCGGCGCGAGCCGCATGTTGGCGGTGGGATAACCGAGCTGGCGGCCGAGCTTTTCGCCGTCGATGACTTCTGCCTCGACCGTGTAGCGATAGCCGAGCGGGCCGGCGGCTGAGGCGACATCGCCTTCGGCCAGCATCTCGCGGATGCGGCTTGACGAGATTACCTCGGCATTCTCGTCGCGGAAGGCATCGACCAGCGAGACGGAAAAGCCGTGGCGCTCGCCGGATGCCATGAGGAAGGCCGGGCCGCCTTCCTGCCCTTGCCGAAATGGAAGTCGAAGCCGGTAACGACGGCGCTGGCGCCGAGCCAGTCGACCAGGATCGTCCTGACGAACTCCTCCGCCGAACGGGTCGCGAAGTCGCGGTCGAACGGATATTCGATCACCGACCGGAAACCCATCGCCTCGAGAAGCCGCGCCTTCAGCGGCGCCGGCGTCAGCCGGAAAACCGGCTGATCGGGCTTGAAGACGGTGCGCGGGTGGGGCTCGAAAGTCAGGACAAGCGCCGGGACCCCGCGTTCTTCCGCCAGTTCCAGCGCCCGTTCCAAGACGCTCCGATGGCCGCGATGGACGCCGTCGAAATTGCCGATCGCCACGACGCCGCCCTTCAGCGCGTCCGGCAGCGGCTCCTTCTTCTCGTTGCGGTGGAATACGGTCATTCCGATCAATTCCGTTAGGCCAGTCGGGGCATCCAGAATTTCGGCGCCGCGTTTTCGGATTTCAGCCAGGCCTGGAGGATCGCCTCGTCGGTCTGGCCGTTTGCCGTGTACTCCGCGACATGGATGCCGTCGCTGATATAAAGCAGGTCGAGGTCTTGCGAAAGCGCACCGCGGACATCGGTCGGCATGCCGTCACCGATCGCGAGCACCCTCGCCTTGTCAAACTCCCCGCGCGCCTCGCGGGCAATCGCCAGCGCCTCGTCATAGATCGGCTTGTGCGGCTTGCCGGCCACGCGGGTCTTGCCGCCGAGCTGTTCGTAATAGGCGGCAACCGCGCCGGCGCAGGGGATCATCTTGTGACCCCGCTCGACGATGAGATCGGGGTTGGCGCAGATCAGCGGCACGTCACGCTTCACCCAAGCGGTCAGCATGTCGGTATAATCCTCCGGCACTTCCTTCTCGTCGTCGAAGAAGCCGGTGCAGACGATTGCTTCGGCCTCTTCCTTCGACACGATCTCGACATCGAGACCGTCGAAGAAGTTGAGGTCGCGCTCGGGGCCGAGCAGAAAAACCTTCTTCGGGCCTTCGGCGACCAGATGGCGGGTCACGTCGCCGGAGGTGACGATGCGGTCATAGGTGCCGTCCGGCACGCCGAGCACCTTCATCTGCTCGATCACGCCGGGGGCAGGCCGCGGCGAATTGGTGATCAGCACCACGGTCGCGCCGGCCTCGCGGGCGCCGGCAAGAGCCTTGCAGGAATGCGGGAAAGCTTCGACGCCATTGTGCACAACGCCCCAGACATCCGACAGAACGACGTCGTAGCCGCCGATCACTTCGCTCAAATTCTGGATGCGCTTTGCCATGCCTGGTTCCTTGTCACAATTGTCCCGGTCACATCGCAAACCATTGGCGGGATTACAAGAGGATCGTCGGTGAAAGGCGGCGGAGAGCCGTGCCTGAGACCAAAACTTCACATTTCTGCAACGCACCATGTTGTGATCGTACGTGCGAAATGTTTAATTGACGTGGGGCTGGCTCACTCGAACGAGGAGCCGATCGATGAAAAGGATCGACCAGCTTGAAGGTCTTCGTGGCCTGCTCGCCGTCTGGGTTGTCGTCGTACACCTGCTTCCCGCATCCGGTATCGAGCCGGAGGGATCTCGGACCTCTCCAGGCGCTTTTCAACGAGAAGATAAGGGTGCAGATCTTCTGCATCATGAGCGGTTTCGTGATCTTCATGATGATGTCCGCATCGCATGAAAGCTACGGCACCTACCTCAAGCGCCGCATCCTGCGCATCTATCCGGCCTTCATGCTGGCCTTCGTGCTGTCGATCCTGACCGCCGGCATCGCCTACCAGGCCGTGGCGCAAGCCGACTTCGAAAGCATCCGCAATGCCGGGCGCCTGAAGATACTCGACGAGAGCTTTCTCAACTGGCCGCTGCATTTGATCGCTCATGCGACGCTGATCCACGGGCTGATCCCGGAAGGCTGGCTGAAATTCGGCTCCTACGCCTTTCTCGGTCAGGGCTGGAATGTCTCGACCGAGTTCCAGTTCTATCTGATCGCGCCGATCGTGTTCTTCTTCCTGCACCAGCCGCTGCGCTGGCTGCGCGTACTGTTCGTTGTCGCCAGCCTCGCCGTGATGTGGAAGCTGCGCTTCTATCCGAACGCTTCGTTCCTGGTCTATTACGCGCTCTATTTCGCCGCAGGCATCGCGAGCTACTATCTCTGGAAACGCAAGTGGCAGGACCGGCGCTTCGTCAATCCGGTCACCGTCATCGCCGCCGCCGTCCTCGTCGGCGTGATCGATCTGGCGATCGGCGGCTGGATCTTCGTCTTCGGCTTTGCCGTTTTGATCCGCGACCAGCGCCAGTCGAAGGACCCGGTCACGCGTTTCCTGCAGAAGCCGGCCATGACCTTCCTCGGCACGATCTCCTACTCGCTCTACCTATTGCACATGGTGCCGCTCTATTGCTGGATGTATCTCTTGAACCACCAGGGCCTCAGCCAGCCGGTCTATTTCGGCACGCTGTCCGTCCTGACCTTTGCGACCGCCATCCCGCTCGCCATGCTGTCGCAGAAATATGTCGAACAGGCCTTCTATGCCTCGAAGACCCATAAGCTGCAGCATAGGCTGCCGGAGGGCCATCGGTCGGGCAGCAAGGAAGCCGGCGTGATGGCGCGGCGCTAGCCGAGCAAAAGCCTGACAGCCAAGCCGGCAATGGCGCTCGTGGCGAGCACGGGCACCATGCCGGCCTTCATTACGAAGAGCATGAAGGCCGATCCCGCAAAGAGAATTGCGGCAACGGGATCAAGGCTCGACAAGACGGGCAACGGCAGACCCAGGCCGATCGCCGGCACCAGTTCCGTCGGCCGCACCTCGCGGAAGAGGACATGCAGTCCGAACCAGATCGCGAGGTTGAGGATGACGCCGACGACAGCGGCCGTAATCGCCGAGAGCGCGCCTGACAGCGCGCGGTTCCCCCGCATCCGTTCGACATAGGGCGCTCCGGCAAAGATGAAGATGAAGCTCGGCACGAAGGTTGCCCAGGCGACCAGAAGCGCCCCGACAATGCCGCCTGACATCCCGAAAGCCTCACGAAACCCGGTCACGAAACCGACGAAGGAGAGGACAAGCACCAAAGGGCCCGGCGTGGTTTCCGCCAGCGCCAGTCCGTCCAGCATTTCACCGGGCTTCAGCCAGCCATATTGCTCGACGCCCACCTGCGCGACATAGGCCAGCACCGCATAGGCGCCACCGAAGGTCACCACCGCCATCTTGGAGAAAAAGACGAAGAGGCTGGACAGCGCATCGGGTGCGGAGACTATCCAGAGAACCGCAAGCGGCAATTGCCAGACGATAAGCCAGCCGATCAGCGTGGCAATCGCCCTGCCCGCCGGAGGCTTTGCCGGAACTTCCGCCATGTCGGCGGGAGCGGTCGAAACACCTGCGCGCCGGACATTGACAAGACCCGCAATCGCCGCCGCCAGCACAACGATCGGAAAAGGCACGGAAAACAGAAACAGCGCCGCGAAGGCCGCAGCGGCGACAAGACAGAGAAAGCCGCTTTTCAGCGTCTTCCTGCCTAGGCGGATGACCGCCTCGACGACAATCGCAAGCACGGCCGCCTTCAGGCCGAAGAACAGGCCGGCAAGCCATGTCGTCTCCTGATAGAGCACGTAGGCGGCAGAAAGCGCGGTGATGACGATGAGACCCGGCACGACGAAGAGCAGGCCGGAAATGATGCCGCCGCGCGTGCCGTGCAGGAGCCAGCCGATATAGGTGGCGAGCTGCTGGGCTTCCGGCCCCGGCAGAAGCATGCAGTAATTCAGCGCATGGAGAAATCGCGCCTCGGAGATCCAGCGTTTTTCCTCCACCACGGCCCGATGCATCATGGCGATCTGCGCCGCCGGACCGCCGAAGCTTAGACAGCCGATACGGGCAAAGACGGACGTTAGTTCGGCCAGTGTGGGCGTCGCCCCGCTCTCCTCGCCCCCACGATCCATCGCCGCCATTCACACCTCCCCGATGCGGGTTCAACACCCGGAACTGGCCCCATTAAAAATGTCATGTAAAGGTCGTATGACGGTCCCGGCGGCGGCGTGCCATGCTTATACCAAAGTCCGGTGCGAAAAGCCGCTCGCCCGAGCAACACACAGGCTGGCCATCGGTCCCGTTAATCCTGTTTTGCTTGATGCTGCAGAGCGGCAACGAAATTTTCGGGCCCGTTCTTGACTCGACCAGTGGCCACCCTTATCTCGGGCTCCGTTAGCACTCTCGATAGACGAGTGCCAAACGAGATCCGCGGGTCTCTTCCGAGACCTGTCCATGTCATTTGATCGAGGGATTAGACAATGGCAAGCACAACTTTCCGCCCCCTGCACGATCGCGTTGTCGTAAAGCGCGTCGAGTCTGAAGAAAAGACCAAGGGTGGCATCATCATCCCGGACACCGCCAAGGAAAAGCCGGCTGAAGGCGAAATCATCGCCGTCGGTTCTGGCGCACGCGACGACAAGGGCGCACTCGTTGCTCTCGACGTCAAGGTCGGCGACCGCGTCCTGTTCGGCAAGTGGTCCGGCACGGAAGTCAAGCTTAACGGCGAAGACCTTCTGATCATGAAGGAATCCGACATCATGGGCGTTATCGGCTGATTGCCGGCAACGCCTTTTTCGTAATTCGCTGACACCTCTTATCTGGAGTTATCAAAATGGCAGCTAAAGAAGTAAAATTCGGCCGCTCTGCGCGCGAAAAGATGCTGCGCGGCGTCGATATCCTCGCTGACGCAGTACAGGTCACCCTCGGCCCGAAGGGTCGCAACGTCGTAATCGACAAGTCCTTCGGCGCTCCGCGCATCACCAAGGACGGCGTATCGGTCGCCAAGGAAATCGAACTTGACGACAAGTTCGAGAACATGGGCGCCCAGATGGTCCGCGAAGTCGCTTCGAAGACCAACGACATCGCCGGCGACGGCACCACGACTGCAACCGTTCTGGCCCGTGCGATCGTTCGCGAAGGCGCCAAGGCCGTTGCTGCCGGCATGAACCCGATGGACCTGAAGCGCGGCGTCGATCTCGCGGTTGCAGAAGTCGTCAAGGACCTGCAGGCAAAGGCCAAGAAGATCTCCACCTCGGCTGAAGTTGCCCAGGTCGGCACGATCTCCGCAAACGGCGACAAGCAGGTCGGTAACGACATTGCCGAAGCCATGCAGAAGGTCGGCAACGAAGGCGTCATCACCGTCGAAGAAGCCAAGACCGCCGAAACCGAACTCGAAGTCGTCGAAGGCATGCAGTTCGACCGCGGCTACCTGTCGCCCTACTTCGTGACCAACCCGGAAAAGATGATCGCGGACCTCGAAGACGCATTCATCCTCCTGCACGAAAAGAAGCTCTCGAACCTCCAGGCCATGCTGCCGGTTCTCGAAGCTGTCGTTCAGACCGGCAAGCCGCTCGTTATCATCGCTGAAGACGTCGAAGGCGAAGCTCTTGCAACGCTCGTCGTCAACAAGCTGCGTGGCGGCCTGAAGATCGCTGCCGTCAAGGCTCCGGGCTTCGGCGATCGCCGCAAGGCCATGCTGGAAGACATCGCCATCCTCACGGGCGGCACCGTCATTTCCGAAGACCTCGGCATCAAGCTCGAAAACGTCACCCTCGACATGCTCGGCCGTTCCAAGAAGGTTTCGATCTCCAAGGAAAACACGACGATCGTCGACGGCGCCGGCCAGAAGGCTGACATCGAAGGCCGCGTAGCCCAGATCAAGGCGCAGATCGAAGAAACCACTTCGGACTACGACCGCGAAAAGCTGCAGGAACGTCTTGCCAAGCTCGCTGGCGGCGTTGCCGTCATCCGCGTTGGTGGCTCGACCGAAATCGAAGTCAAGGAACGCAAGGACCGCATCGACGACGCTCTGAACGCGACCCGCGCGGCCGTTCAGGAAGGCATCGTACCGGGCGGTGGCGTTGCCCTGCTCCGTTCGGCTTCCAAGATCACCGTCAAGGGTGAGAATGACGACCAGGAAGCTGGCATCAACATCATCCGCCGCGCCCTGCAGGCCCTGGTTCGCCAGATCGCCGACAACGCCGGTGACGAAGCTTCGATCGTGGTCGGCAAGATCCTCGAGAAGAACGAAGACAACTACGGCTACAACGCCCAGACGTCCGAATATGGCGACATGATCGCCATGGGCATCGTCGACCCGGTCAAAGTCGTCCGTACGGCTCTGCAGAACGCAGCCTCGGTTGCTTCGCTGCTGATCACCACGGAAGCCATGATCGCCGAGCTGCCGAAGAAGGACGCTCCGGCCGGTGGCATGCCTGGCGGCATGGGCGGCATGGGCGGCATGGACATGATGTAAGACCTTCGGGTCTCACATCTGAGCCATCCGGTTCAGGTTACGGAAAGGGCGGTCTTCGGACCGCCCTTTTTGTTTTGCTCCGCTTATCGCCCCCGCGGCGTCACCGGGTCGCAGAATGGCAGGGTGCTGGCGCGACGGATGGCCTGGGCCAGCCGGTCGTTGATTTCCGCGACTGTCGGCACCTGTCCGTATTTCACCGCTCCCCGGCTGACGGTCTCGTCGATGATGCGCATCGCGGCGGCGACTGTCGCCGCGCAAAGCTGCACCTCGAAGTCCTTCGGTGACAGATCTAGGCGGGAGGCGATGACGCCAGCCATCAGTTCCTCCGTCATGCGGGTCGACATGAACCAGGCTTCGAGCAGGGCGGGCTCCTCCTCCAGCCTGGCGATCAGGTGCACGACCAAGGCGCTGTCCTGCAGCTCCTGCTTTTCCATCTTGCTGAAGTCGTAATTGATCTCCAGGAACCGCTCGACCGAGATATCGAACGGCCAGTTGGCCAGCCGTGCGGCGAAGCGCTGCGAGGTCAGTGCGAAGAGCGGTTCGACGCAGCTTTCCTTGCTGCGGAAATAGCGCCACAGGGTGCGCTTCGATATGCCCGCCGCCTCGGCGATCTCGTCGCCGCTCGTGCCTGCGACACCCTTTTCCAGAAACAGACGCGCAGCACTTCGTGCCACTTCGATATGCGCCCCGTCCCGGATCGTCCTGCTCATCTGCGTCTCCAAATCACGAATTCTGCGCCTTATATGGCGCTTAATGACATTAATTTAAGGCTCAAATCCGCCAATCAAGCGCGCCTTGCGTAAGTACGCATCACAATAATGACACTAAGTGCCATTATTCGCTACATTCATGCCAAAGCACTCAGCCTTTCATCCCCAATCCATTCCCACCGGGGTTGCCCATGAGAATACCTGTCGCAATTGCCATCTCCTTTTTCTCCAGATTCACAACGTGTCCGCCCAGCCAATGGAGGATAATTTGCAGAAGATCACCTATCCGACGACCGAGCGTATCGACGTCACCGAAGAGCATTTCGGCCGGACCGTCGTGGATTCATACCGCTGGCTCGAGAATGATGCACCGGACGATCGCGCCGTGGCGGCCTGGATCGAGGCGCAGAATGCGGTCACGCAGAAGCATCTGGACGCCCTTCCCGACCGGGACCGGTTCCACAAACGGATAACGGAACTGCTCGATTACGATCGTTACACCGTGCCCCGGAAGCGGGGAGACCGCTATTTCTTCAATGTCATCAAGGGGAATGAGAACCAGCCCTCGCTCCATATGCGTGACGGCGTTTTCGGCGAAAGCCGTGTTCTCATCGATCCCAACACGTGGTCTGACGACGGTGCCGACTCGCTGACGGACTGGAGCGTGTCCGATGACGCCCGCTACGTGGCCTTCGGCGTACAGGAAGGCGGCACCGACTGGCGAAGCATCAAGGTGCTCGATGTCCAAAGCGGCAAGGAACTTGATGACGCACTCGACGGCGCGCGATTCACCCGCATTTCATGGGCGCCCGACGGGTCCGGCTTCTTCTATTCCCGCATGCCGAAACCCGCGAAGGGCTCAAGCAGAGGATCGGTCGTCGCCAATCACGCCGTCTACTTCCACAAGCTGGGCACGGCGCAGGCCGAGGATCGCCTGATCTACTCGACACCTGATCGACCCGAACTGCTTCATGGAGCGGACCGGGTCTCCGGTGGTCGCTACCTCACCATTTCTTCGACGCCGGGCACGAGTGAAAGCACTCTGACAGTCATCGATCTCGAGGCCAGCGACTGGACGCCCCGGACGGTCGTGGCGGACATGGATTCCGCGTGGTCCGTCATCGGCAATGACGGCAGCACGCTGATCCTTGCGACGACCCACCAGGCCGAGCGCGTGCGCATCGTCTCCCTGGATCTTGCCGAGGAAAACCCGAAGCCGCAGGAGATCGTCTCCGAGGCCGCCGATGGTGCGGTGCTGGACGCCGTGGTCCTTGCCGGCGACACGCTGCTGGCGAGCTACCAGATCGACGTCAAGACGGAGATCCGCCGCTTCACGCTCGATGGACAGCCGGACGGTACCGTCGATCTGCCAGGCGTCGGGAGCGCCCGATTTCTGGAAGGCGACGCCCGCGAAGCCTTCTTCGTCTTCACCAGCTACGACGCGCCGATAGCGATCTATCACTACGATCTCGCCTCCAAAGCCGTCACACCGTGGGCAGAGCCGAAGGTGCCGATCAATCTCAACAGCATTCATGTCGAGCAGCGCTTCTATCGCTCGAAGGACGGCACCGAGGTGCCACTGTTCCTGATCCGTCGCAAGGATGTCACCTCCGCGGCACCGACCCTGCTTTATGGTTATGGCGGCTTCGGCCTCAGCCAGATCCCCATCTACAATCCCGTCCAGCTTGCCTGGGTGGAACAGGGGGCGTGCTGGCCGTCGCCAACATCCGCGGCGGAGGGGAATATGGCAGGGCCTGGCACCGCGCCGGCCAGCTCGAAAACAAGCAGAACTCCTTCGACGACTTCATCGCCGCCGCCGAGTTCCTGAAGCGGATGGGCATCACCTCGAAAGACGGACTGGCCATCCAGGGCGAGTCCAACGGCGGCCTTCTGGTCAGTGCCGTCACCAACCAGCGTCCGGAGCTGTTCGACGTGGCGCTGCCGGGCGTCGCGGTCACGGACATGCTGCGCTACGACCAGTTCACCGGCGGCGGATTGTGGAAAGGCGAGTTCGGCAGCCCATCAGAAGAACGGCACTTCCGCAACCTCATGACCTATTCGCCCTACCACACGATCCGGCAGGGCACGGATTATCCGGCAATCCTGGCAACGACGGCCGATGCCGACGACCGGGTCGTGCCTGCCCACACGTTCAAATACATCGCCGCGCTGCAGGCCGCCGATCTCGGTCCGAAACCGCGCTTGGTGCGCATCGAGACGCGGGCCGGCCACGGCGCCGGCATGCCGATCAACAAGGTCATCGCCCAGCATGCCGATATGTGGGCCTTCGCCGCCTACTGGACCGGCCTGGAGACGACGCCGGGGAAGTGAACCCGATGAAGAGGAGAATGAAGATATGACAATGACACCGACCAAACCACTGGCGAAAGCCACGACATCCATCTTCGGAAGCGTTCTGGTCACCCTGACGCTGGCAGGTTGCACGACGGCCGGAGAAGACCGTTATGACGACAGACGCAGATGCTCCCACGACAGATATTACGACGATTGCATGTACATGCAGCAGCATCGGCGCGACCGCGAGCAGCTCATGAACCAGGAAAAGGCACTCATCAACGCCGAGCAGGCCCGTGAAAACCTCCGTATGCTACGCGAGATCAGAAGAAGGCGCGGCGACTGATGAACGCGGATCACCCGCAAACTCCGTCAAGGGGCGCAACACCCTCGACATGCTGCGTGAGATGAGACGAAAGAGCGGGGAACATCCTTCCCCGCTTCGGCTTTTGCAAAAGACAGCAGGAGACAGATCCGATGAATGAACAACTGCCGGCTTCATCTCAGGACCGCGTATCCGAAATATTGAGACGAAACGAAAGGGCCCTGATGGCTTCCATTCTCAAGGCATGCGAAGAGGCCGACCAAAACACCGCAGCGGAACTTAGATCGGCCAGCGTCGAACCGATCAGGATGAGGGAAGGCTATTCGGCTTCGGTCGCGCTCCATCTCCTGTTTCTGCATCAGTGCGGCGCGGACATGCAAACGAGCAAGGGCGGCGATCCGAAACGGGCCGCGCATTTGCTTCGCGCCGGGAGAAGAATTTCCGCCCATTATTGGGAAGGTCTCGACGCGAGCGAAAGCGCAGGCAGGAGCGACATTGCCTTGGACAAGGAGGAACAACGCGAGCTTTCCGACAGTGCCGGCAGGGCCGCCCAGCGGGCCGTCATGCGCGCTCTTGTCGAACAGGCGAGTGCGGCCGATCCCGCGCTGCGCGATCGCATCACCGCAGATATCGAAGCCTATCTTGCAGGACTTGCTCCACAGTCCGAGACGGATCGCTATTTTGCCGAGCGAGTAAGGGAAAGCATCGCACTGCTGCTGCAGCGGCCAGCCGGCTAGCCACTGGGTGCGGTCACGCGCCCGTGCTGTCAATCGTCAGGATGATACTCTCGATCGCCTTGGACTTTCCCAACGTCTCTGAGGAAAGGCGGCGCTTTGCGATGCGCCATGAATTCATGCCACTCGTCTTCGAGTGCGAGATTTTTCCAGCCGAACCTTATCGAAGCGGGCGCATCGCGGCGATCGGCGGCCATGGGCTGGACAACAACCGTGTTTTTCGCAAATGTCGTGCTTTCAACTTTCGATATTCTCAAACATTCCCTTCAGCCATAGATTTTAAGGACGGTTTTGAATGTTTATTCGGACGCTCGCGCTTGCAGCCGCGCTGACTTCCGTCACGACTTTCGTTCATGCGGCCGGATTGAAGATCTTCGAAATACCCGCCTCTGCGGGTGGAGCGGCAATCAAGGTGGCCGAATGGACGCCCTGTGCAAGGCCGCCAGAGACCATCGAACTCGGCCCGTTCATGCTTCCGGCAGTGCGCGGTTGCCCTATTGCGGGCGACAAGCTGCCACTCATCGTTCTCTCGCACGGCTTTCGAGGCACCAATCTCAGCCATCACGACACGGCGGAGGCGTTTGCCGATGCCGGCTTCGTCGTCGCGGCGCTGAACCATCCAGACGATTCCGCCTTCAGCGCAGAGAAGGGTCGCAGCCTGGAAGCGCTTACGAACCGCCCTGAAGATATCAAGCGCGTTATCGATTTCATGCTTGGACCATCCTCTGACGCGGCGAAGATTGATCCGAAACGCATCGGCTTCTTCGGATTTTCGCGGGGCGGCTATACGGGACTGGTACTTGCCGGCGCCGAACCCGATTTCCGGCAATTGCGCAACCGCTGCGCCGATCCGACAGGCGAAGACTGCAAGCCGATAGATCCGGCCCTTGTGCCCACCGAGACGCTGACCCGCGACCCGCGCATCAAGGCTTTCGTCATTGCCGACCCGCTGAGCAGCGTCTTTCCGACAAGGGAGAGCGTGCGGTCGATCACCGCTCCGATACAGCTCTGGAGTTCCGAGCGAGGCGGCGATGGCGTGTCACCGAAGGATATTGCCGGGATCGCCGGCAACCTCGCCTCCCTCCGGAGCATCATGCCGTGCCCGGCTCCGGCCATTTCGCCTTCCTGACCGTCTGCCCCGCCGCATTGGCGAAAAGCCTGCCGGAACTGTGCACCGATGCACCAGGCTTCGACCGCGCCGAGTTTCATGAAGAGCTGAACAGCAAAGCGCTTGCCTTCCTGCAGAAGCACCTATCCGCACAACCCTGACCCGTCTCACGGTACGGAGCAGTCACGGACGGGCCCGCCCTACCGTGTACCCTCCGTCGCGAGCTTCAGGCCCAGAGCCGCGAACGAGGCGGCGAAGGCGCGGCGCAGCCAGTTCATCGCCGTCTCGCTCTGCAGCAGATACTGGCGGCCGGTGGCCGCAACCGCGGCATAACCAAGGAAAACGAAGAAGGTCATGGCGGTGAAGCTGAGGCCAAGTTCGACCAGCAGTCCGACCGGGCTGCCAGCCGGAACGAATTGCGGGATGAATGCGACGAAGAACAGCGGCAGCTTGGGATTTAGGATATTGAGGAGGATGCCGCTCCGGACAAGTTTGCCCGCCGACTTCCGCGCGCTCGGGCGGATAGAGAGGCCGCCACGGTCGCTCAACACCGCCCAGGCCATCCAGAGAAGATAGGCGACGCCGGCGAACTTGATTGTCTGAAACAGGACCGCGCTCGTGTGCAGGATGGCCGCAAGTCCCGCCATGGCAACGGCGAGATGTAGCACGGTGGCGATGGTGCAGCCGACCGAGGCCCAGAACCCGGCTTTGAAGCCGCCGCCCATGGCCGAGGACAGCGTGTAGACGACGCCGATGCCGGGCGAAAGGCAGATGATGAAGGCTGTCAGCAGATATTCGAAGCTCATGGATCCTCCTCCCGGGATTGCGGCATCGACGCCATGATCGTGCTTGTCGGGTGCGTTCAAATGGAGAATTTTTGCCGACAAGTGCGTATGGAGGATGTCCCGGAGCACGGCTTTTGGCAAGATGCCGGCATCTCTGGGATCGAGACCTGCAAACGGATCGGGGCGGCCCGCTAAGGCCGCCCCCGATGATTTCCTGCCTAGACTTAGCCGCTTCTCGGGCCGTCGTTTCGGCCGCTATCAATACATTGTGCGGCCGTTATGGGTCTTGCGATAGATGTTGCGCGAAGCGCGGTTCTGCATACGTTCGACCTTCTCGCGCTCGCGGCGGGTCACATAGCCATCACGAGCAGCGCGCGACTTGGCACGGTCGATCCGATGCTGCTGACGGGCGAGATTGCGCATTTCGCGCGGGGTCAGTTCGCCACGAACGGCGCCGCGATACACCCGGTGTTCCTGACGATGTTCGCGTGCCTCGCTGCGCCAGGTCTGTGCCTGGGACAGGGTCGGGATTGCGGAGGCCATCACGAGGGCCAGTGCACTGATGATGATCTTCTTCATAACATTCTCCTTTCGGCGTCGAACTTACGAAATCTACGCTGCTATCGTGGGTCCCAAACGATGAACGCCCCCTGAAAGGTTCATTCACAAACGGCAACAAATTGATACAAAACGGCTCACATTCCAGTGATGGAAGCCCTATGCAACGGGGATGGAAACGCATGTGCCGTTCAAATTATTCAAAGGCTTATGCAGAAAATAGGCAAAGATCGTCCACGTCTTTCGGCCGGCTCACATAATCAACGTCGCCTCCGTCGCCGGAGTGTTTCGCGAGACGTTCGCGGGCAGGCGGAAGCTGGCATGTTACACGCCGCGGTTCAGACCCCGCGGTGCCCGGAACTGTCGAAGGAGCCACCAACATCCCAACGGAAAGGAAGGAAAAAAGGGAAACAGGCAGGACAGAGAAACCGGATATGCCAGGGCCGCGCAGTTGAAACGCCACCACACTACCCTACCCCATTCCCGCAATTGCGCGGCCTCTCCATCCCATGCCGGACTCTGTTCCCATCGTTCATTTTTATGAAACGATTTGTCTACTGTCGTTCATCTTTCTGATCTTTGTCAAAACTGGCACATAGGCATCCAGTGAATTCACCGATCGCCGCAAGTCCGTGGGGGCAAGGCCATCGATACCTGGAGAACTGATATGTCCAACACCCAGAACGTCGTCATCCTCGTGGCGCGCATTCTTCTGTCCTTCATGTTCATCTATGCCGGTTTCGGCAAGCTGACCGACCCGGCCGGCACCGCAGGCATGATCGCCGGCGCCGGCATGCCGGCCGCAACGCTTCTCGCCTATCTCGCCGGCGCGTTCGAATTCGTTACCGGTCTTGCCATACTTGTCGGCTTCCAGACCAAGATCGTCGGCTGGGCGCTTGCTCTGTTCTGCGTGTTCACCGGCGCCGTATTCCACTCCGGCACTGTCGCCGTTCCCGGCTGGCCGGACGCAGCCCTCGGCTGGATCAATGCGCTTAACGGCATCATGCTGATGAAGAACTTCACGCTGGCCGGCGCTTATATCATGCTCGCCACTTTCGGTCCGGGAGCCTACTCGCTCGACGCACGCCGCCGCGTTTCGGTCGCAATTGCCGCCTAACCTACAACCATTCCCTGCCAAGACACTCCCGCCGGACAACCAATCCGGCGGGTTTTTTATTGCCTGAAATCTGGTTTTCTTAGCGACGGATGTTGCGGGCGAGCCAGACGGTGGCGCCACCGCAGGCGGGATCCTGGGAGATCTGCTTCACCACCTCGAAGCCGTTCTTCGCCAGAAGCGCCTCGTATTCTGCTTTCGACAGGCTGGCGTGATAGAGCGGCTCGCCGGCAAACTGGCCCATCGCCTCGCCCTCGAAATGGCCGGAGGTGAACATCAGTGCCGCGCTAGGCCCCGCCATCGCTCCGAAGCGGGGAAACATCGCCCGCTGGTCGTTTGCATTCAGGTGGAAGAAGCTGTGCCAGGCGATGATCCCGTCGAATTTGGTCGGGATGTAGAATTTGCGCATGTCCGCCTGATACCAAGCAAGGCCGGGAAAACGCTCCCGGGCAAGCCCGATCAGCGTCTCGGAGGTATCGACGCCGGTGACGTGAAAGCCACGCTTGATCAGATGACCGGCAATCGGCTCGCCACCGCCGCAGCCGAGATCGAGGATCTGGCCGCGCTGCTTGATCAGGCCGGTAAAATGATCGAGCCACGGCCGCTCGAACAGGTTGCGGCCGCGGAACTCGTCGAACACCTTTGCGTGGCGCTCGTAGAGCCCGATGATATTGGCGTCTTCGTTTGCCATCGGATATCGGCTTTCGACTACACGGCCTTGCGGACCGCCTCGACGATCGCCTTGATGCGGGCGCTACCGTCATGTTCCGGCTTGCGCGCCCGCACGAGGCAGGCTTCCGACTTCAGGATCACACCGTCCGACAGGATCTTCAGGTGGTTTGCCTTGAGCGTAGAGCCGGTCGAGGTGATGTCGACGATGATATCCGCCTGCCCCGCCGCCGGCGCACCTTCGGTGGCACCGAGACTTTCGACGATGCGGTAGAGTTGGATGCCGTGCTGCGAGGAGAAATGCTGCTGGGTCAGGCGCCAGTATTTGGTGGCGATCTGCAGGCGGCGGCCGTGGCGCGAGCGGAAATCGGCGGCGACATCGCCGAGATCGGCCATCGTGTCGACATCCAGCCAGATTTCCGGCACGGCGACGACGACATCGGCGCGGCCGAAGCCGAGGCGGGCGGAAATTTCCACCTTGCGGTCGGCATCCGCCAGTCCTTCGCGGATCAGGTCTTCGCCGGTGACGCCGAAATCGACTGTGCCGGCGCCGATCTCGCGGGCGATCTCGGAAGCCGAGAGGAAGGCGATCTCGATATCGTCTCGGCCATCGACCTTGCCGCGGTAGGAGCGTTCATTGCCGACGGCGACGATGGGCAGGCCGGCACGTTCGAAGATCGCCGACGCGTCTTCCTTCATCCGGCCCTTGGAGGAGTGCAATGGTAATTGTGGACATCAGCGCGCCCTCGCCTGTTCGATCCGGTCGAGCCAGAGCGAGAAGCCCACGGCCGGAATATCCTCACTCGCACCGAGCAGCGTCATCAGCCGGTCAAAGCGGCCTCCACCGGCCAGCACCGCATTGTCGCGACTCACCTCGAAGACGAGGCCGGTATAGTAATCCAGTGGTCGGCCGAAGGCGGCGCGATAGGTGACCTTGGTGAGATCGACGCCGAGATCGGCCATCGCCTCGGTGCGCGCCTGGAAGGTCGCCAGCGCCATGCCCATCGAGAGGCCCGCGGCGTCAGCGAAGCCCGCGAGAGCCGCAGAGGCTTCCGAAAGCGGCATTTCCAGCGACAGGAACTCGCTCAACAGAAGAAGCGCCGAGCCATCCAGCCGGGTTTCGGCGAGCGACTGCTTTTCCTTCAGCCGGGCCGCGATCTCGCGCGGCGAGCGGCTGGCATTGGTGGAATAGCCGGTTTCCTGCATCGTCCGGTCGATATGGGCAATCAGCGCCGCCTCGTCCTGCTTCAGAAGCTCGACAAGCTCCGGCGACAGGCCGGACACGGCCTGCGGGCTCGCGAGCGTCATCAGCAACTGGCGCAGATGGGCATTGTTGCCGAAGGACTGGATCAGCCGCTTCTGCCAGCCACCGGGAAGGCCCAGTGCCTTGACCACCGCCTCGAACACCGCCTGGTCACCCAGCGTGACAGTCAGCTTGCGGCCGGGAATGAGGTTTTCCAGAATCTGCATCGCATCGTTGACAGCCCGCGCATCGGCCGACGCCGTGGCGATCTCGCCGAGATCCTCGATACCGGCCTGATAGAACTCGTTGTCACCCTCGCGGCGCTGGCGGAACACCTCGCCGAGATAGCAATAACGCCGCGGCGTGCCGGTGGCGTTGGCAATGTGGCGCAGGCAGACGGGGATGGTGAATTCCGGACGCAGGCACAGGCTTTCGCCGGTTTCGCTTTCGGTCAGGAAGATGCGCCGGCGCAGATCCTCGCCCGCCATATCGAGAAACGGTGCCGCCGGCTGGATCACCGGCGTGTCGATGCGCGCGGTACCGCGGGCAGCGAATTCGTCGAGCAGGCGGCCGGAGAATTCGGGCATGTTGATCAGAGGCATGGGATGGCTCCTCTGAGGTCTGCATACCCCCTCTGCCCTGCCGGGCATCTCCCCCACAAGGGGGAGATCGACGGAGGTGAGCTGGCCAACCCATTTGTAAGACTGCGATACAGGCAAGGATCGATCTGAAGCGGAAAGCGCGCGCCCAGCCGATCTCCCCCTTGTGGGGGAGATGTCCGGCAGGACAGAGGGGGTGGATCCCCACCGAGCCAGCCAAATTAAACATCCTTCGCCCGCCTGCGATCTTCCGCCTGGGCAGCCAGGATTTCCTTCACTTTGGCAACCAGATCAGCTTCGGAAACCGTCTCCTGTGCCACGCGAGCCTCACGCCAGGAGGCATTGTCCTCGATCTCGCCGGAAAGACGCTTGCCCTCGATCAGGTCCTTCAACTGCACGACGCCCTCGGCGCGTTCGTCGCCGCCCTGGATGATGGCGATCGGGCAACCTCTACGGTCGGCATATTTCAGCTGGTTGCCGAACTTCTTCCAGTTGCCCTGGTACATTTCGGCGCGAATGCCTTCGGCACGCAGCGCCTGGGTGAAGCGCTGGTAGCGGCCCATGCTCTCGACATCGCCATCCATGACGGTGACGAGAACCGGCGCGATAACTTCGTCCTGCCCCAGCTTGCCGAGGTTCTTCAGCGCCGTCATCAGACGCGAAACGCCGATGGAAAAGCCCGTGGCCGGAACCGGCTGGCCCATGAAGCGCGACACGAGACCATCGTAACGACCACCACCGCCGACAGAGCCGAAGACAACCTTCTCGCCCTTTTCGTTGGTGACGTCGAAGGTGAGTTCGGCTTCGAAGACCGGGCCGGTGTAATATTCGAGGCCGCGAACACAAGAAGCGTCGATGATAACTCGGTCTGCCGCGTAGCCCGCGCTTGCGAACAAGCTGGCCATATCTTTCAGTTCAGACATGCCCGCTTCAAATGCAGGGTTTACATTGAAAGGCGAGTTGTCGAACACGCCAAACGTAAAGTCTCCGTCTTCGAAAATTTCGTGCGCGATTTTCAGCTCTAACAATTTCAGGATGGCGTCGATCTGAATTTCATTCAGCCCGGCACCCTTGGTGAAGTCGCCGCTTTCATCCTTGCGGCCTTCGCCGAGCAGGAGCTTCACGCCTTCCGGGCCGAACTTGTCGAGCTTGTCGATGGCGCGCAGCACGTTAAGGCGCTGGCCGGCCTTGTCGTCGCCGCCGAGGCCGATCGCTTCCATCACGCCGTCGAGAACCTTGCGGTTGTTCACCCGGATCACGTAGTCGCCGCGCTTGATGCCGAGCGCTTCCATCGTGTCGGCCATCATCATGCACATTTCGGCATCGGCCTGGACGCCCGGCGCACCGACCGTATCGGCATCGAACTGCATGAACTGGCGGAAACGGCCCGGACCCGGCTTTTCGTTGCGGAAGACATAGCCTGCGCGATAGGTGCGGAACGGCAGTTGGATCTCGTTGAAATTCTCCGCCACATGGCGGGCGAGCGGCGCCGTCAGGTCATAGCGCAGCGACATCCACTGGTCGTCGTCATCCTGCAGCGAAAACACCCCTCGTTGGGGCGGTCACTATCAGGCAGGAATTTGCCGAGCGCATCGGTATATTCGAACAGCGGCGTCTCGACCGGATCGAAACCGTAGCGCTCGTAGACCTCGCGGATCTTGGCGGTCATCTCGTTGGTGGCATGGATATCGGCGCTAGAGCGGTCAACAAAACCGCGCGGCAGGCGGGCCCTCAGTTTCTGTGGCTTTTTTGTCTGTCGTTCATGATCGATATCCATTGCTCACGGGCCTTCGGGAAAAGGCCGAAAATACGAGCGGTTTCTTAGAGGATGAAGCTTTTGGCGGCAAGGGCGGCGGCTGGCGAAGTGTCGAGGCGGATGGTATATATCGCGCTACCAAAGGGATCATCGCCATGAACAAGCGCGTCACGATCGAAATGCCGGACGAGATGCTGAAGCTCGTCGAGGAGTATGCGGCTGAAGCCGGTGCTGCGCCGGATGCCTATCTGCGTGACGTGATTGAGCAGCATCTGGAGGATCTGCACGATATCGCGCTCGCCGAGGCGGCGATGGAGCGCATTCGCAACGGCGAGCGAACCTATACCTGGGAAGAGATGGAGCGCGAACTTGGCCTGGAAGATTGACTTTCAGGCTACCGCGATCAAACAGCTCAAGAAGATGGGCCATAACGAGTCAGCTCGCATAAGAGATTTCCTCCATACGAGGGTGAAGCCGCTCGACAATCCGCGCCAATTGGGCGAAGCCCTGCAAGGTCCTCGTTTTAAACATCTCTGGCGATACAAGGTCGGCGATTACCGCATCATCTGCGACATTCAGGATGAGCGGCTCGTCGTCCTGGTAGTGGAAGTTGACCACCGCCGCCAGATATACCGCTAATCCATGATCCTCGAAGCCATCCAATATGCCGCGACGCAGGTCGTCACGCCGTCCGAATTCCGCCCCTTCATTCGCTCCTCCGTGAACCTCTGGTCGCGGGCGAACCGTTGCCGGCATGCCTGGGCGCCGCATGAGGCGAATTGCAAGGCCTTTATCGGCGAGACGATTGCCGGGATGCGGCAGCGGCGCACGGCCGTCGTGCTCGGATCGGGCCTGTTGCGGGACGTGCCGATCCTCGATCTCACACGAGCCTTCGATACCGTGGCGCTGGTCGATCTCGTGCATCTTGCGAGCGTCAGGGCATGGATCAAGGGGAAGCGGCTCAGCAATATCCGGCTGATCTCCCGTGATCTTTCCTGCCTTGGCGAGGCGCTTGCGGGTAAGACGCCGGAACCGCTCTCCTTTCTGCGGCAAGTGCCCTATCTCGATCTCGTGGTCTCGGCCAATATCCTGTCGCAGATCGGCGTCGGCACACGGCGCCAGCTTGCGCAGACGCGTCCTGACGATGCGGATGCGATCGTCTCCTCCCTCATCAAGGCACATCTCGACGGCCTCTCCGCACTGCCCTGCAGGACGGCATTGCTGACCGATATCAGCTACAAGGTGACGGATCGCCAGGGTGCGGTGGTGGAGGACGCCGACCTCTTATGTGGCGTACCGACGCCTGTCGCCAAACGCAGCTGGTCCTGGACGGTGGCGCCTTATGGAGAGCTCGGCCGCGACCGCGAGGCGGTGCATCAGGTGATTGCGGTTTAAGTATTTTCCGTCAACTGATCCAACCTGACGGGTTGGGACAAAGCGGCTGGCTCCAGTTTTCTTCTCCCCAGGGGGAGAAGGTGGCCCGAAGGGTCTGATGAGGGGAGCTCACGATGAACGCGCTACCGTGGAGCCCCCTCATCGCCTCGCTGGCGCTCCGGCACTTCTCCCCGCTGGGGAGAAGATAATCGCCTCGCCGCTGCAGTCACTCTCACCGATCAGCGTTACGTGAACCGACGCCCCGTTGATTTCGCCTACTCAACGCATATTTTCCGCCGTATGAAACGCCTCGCCGCCATGATGATGTTTGCCGCCTGGCTCCTCTACGGGGCCATGCCTGCCGTGGCGATGCCGGGAATGGCGACCATGAAGGTGGCGTCGCAGCCGATAGCAGAAACAACGCATGACCACGGTCAGCATCACGACCTGGGCAGCGGGGCCGGGCAGCCTGATGCAGATCAGACGCAGGCCGATCACATTAGCCATGCCCACAATGATACGTCCAAACCCTGTCCGCATGGCAGTGGCAAGGGATGCGCGGCGCCGTTCTGTGCCGCCTGTCTGGTGCTCCTACCGGATATCGCCTTTGCCGATACGGGCCGCTTCGTCCATCCGACACCGGAGCCGCAGGACGCGCCGTCGCTCGTGATCGCCGCCATCCGTCCGCCGATCCCTCCGCCCCGCGCCTGATCGACCGATACGAACATCGAAAGATCACTCATCAGGACGAGGAGGTATCCCATGTCCAGGACCATTATTACCGCAGCCGTGATTGCGCTGCTTGCTGTCCCATCCTTTACTTCCGCCCAGGAGATGAAAGGCCATGACCATTCGAAGATGCAGATGGATTCGAGCGGTGACAGCGCCTCGACCAAGGCGTTCAAGGCCGCCAATACGAAGATGCATGAAGGCATGGCGATCGACTTCAGCGGCGATGCCGATGTCGACTTTGCTCGTGGCATGATCGCCCATCACCAGGGCGCGATCGACATGGCCAGGGTCGAGCTGGAACACGGCAAGGACCCGGCCCAGCGCAAGCTGGCGGAAGAGATCATCAAGGCGCAGGAGAAGGAAATCGCCGAGATGCAGGCCTGGCTGAAGGCGAAAGGGGAGTAAGGGGGCGCGGCTGGCTCCCGGTAATCTCCCCCTTGTGGGGGAGATGTCATCGGAGATGACAGAGGGGGTGGTGCTGCGAACTCAACTGGCGAGGAGTGTGTGGACCCCCCCTCTGCCCTGCCGGGCATCTCCCCCACAAGGGGGAGATAAACCAGACGCCCCGCGGTCATTCCCGCTGACGAACCTTAGGAGCGCCCCAAGCTTTCCCGCTTGCCCGGCGCCATCCTCTTGCCCATATGATATCGGCGGAGGCAGAGATCATGCGCCCGATTACCGCCATCGGCTTCGATGCCGACGATACGCTTTGGCAGAACGAACAATATTACCGGCTGACGGAAGAGCATTTTCAGGCCCTGCTCGGCGATTATGCCGAGGGCGCCGATATTTCCGCGCGGCTGCTGGAGGCCGAGAAGCGCAACCTTTCCCAATACGGTTTCGGCATCAAGGGCTTCACGCTGTCGATGATCGAGACGGCGCTCGAGGTGACCGACTGTCAGGTGCCGGCCGAGACGATCGCCAAGATCCTCAATATCGGGCGCGACCTCTTGCGCCATCCGGTCGAATGCATGCCCCATGTGGAAGAGACGTTGCAGGCGTTGAACGGGCATTATCTGCTGGTGCTGATCACCAAGGGCGACCTGTTCGATCAGGAGCGCAAGCTGGCGCAATCAGGGCTGGGTGATTATTTCGACGCCGTGGAGATCGTCTCCGACAAGAGCGCCACGACCTATCGCCGGATCTTCCACAAGCTGGCCGACGGACCGGAAAGGGCGATGATGGTCGGCAATTCGCTGAAATCCGACATCGTGCCGGCGATTGCCGCCGGCGCCTATGGCGTCTTCATTCCCCATGCGCTGACCTGGGTTCTGGAGCATGTCGACGCGCCGGAGGATGCGCCGCGCTTCCGCCAGATCGAACATCTGGGCGAGCTTGCCGCCGTTATCGAAAAGATCATTTCTTCTCAGGCATGACGTTGTCCGAAAGCCGCTTCACACTTTTCGGCATCATGCCCCCGCTTTGTCGGATCATGGCCGCTTGAATTTCAGCCGTGCCTCGTCGACTTCGCGCTGGCAGAAGCAGCCGTCCAGGTGGTCGTTGACCATGCCCATCGCCTGCATGAAGGCATAGACGGTGGTCGGGCCGACGAAGCTCCAGCCGCGTTTCTTCAGGGTCTTTGACAGCGTCACCGAAACCGGCGTCGTCGGGTTGGCGCGCAGCGTATCGAGATCCATCACCGCAGGCCGCATGTCCGGGTCGGGCTCGAAACTCCAGAAGAATTTGGCGAGCGAACCGAACTCGGCCTTCATCTCGATTGCGCGGCGGGCATTGTTGATGGTCGAGACGATCTTGCCGCGATGGCGGATGATGCCGGCGTCGGCAACCAGCCGCTCGATATCGTCGTCACCGAATTCAGCGACCCTGTTGAAATCGAAACCGGCAAACGCCGCGCGGAAATTCTCGCGCTTCCGGAGGATGGTCAGCCAGGAAAGACCGGACTGGAAACCTTCCAGGCAGATTTTTTCGAACAGGCGGAAATCGTCGGTGACCGGCCGGCCCCATTCCTCGTCGTGGTAGCGGCGGTAATCCTCCAGTCCGCCATGCCAGAAGCAGCGCCCCTTGCCATCCTCGCCCACGATGATGCCGGCCATTTCCTTCTCCCAAACCATTCGTATTCCCAATCATTAACAGCAGCGGCACACGGTTTAGTATCAAGCAACCATATTTCCAAACCGGCAGGTAACCCTGCCGAAAGCTATATCGGATTCGGGAAGCGAAAGCCGCCACCCGTTTACCATTCGCTTTGAGCTTGCATTCACCATCCGTCTCAACGGGCTAGCTCTTTGAAAGCCCTTCGGTGATTGTAACGAGTGGATCCGACATGAAGGCGAAACTTCTCCTGGCGCTGGGCCTGGCCGCGCTGTTTTCTACCTCCGCACTGGCGAACGACCGCTATCGCGAACGGCCGCCGGTCATGGTGAGCCCGGATCTGACCGCCCCGTGGCTCACCCAGCTTGGCGCCCAGCCTCGATCGGCTGCATCCCGTGAGCGCCGCACCTACCAGCAGCAGCCGCGACAGATGAAGCCGCAGGTCGTCACCGGCCAGCGCAACTATTTCCCGGCGGCGCCTTCCCGTCCGGGCGTTGCCCGCTCCGGCGTCCGGCAGGCGGACCAGCCGGCCCGCCCGGTCGTCCGCCGCGGTATCTTCGGCAACAGTTCCAATGTCCAGCAGGCGGCGGTGCGCCCCAACCGGGCCGTTCGTAGCCAGCTCGAGCCGCAGTTCCTGCCGCAGACCGTTGCCTATGACACGGCGGAAAAACCGGGCACGATCGTCATCGATACCAATAACCGCTTCCTCTATCTCGTTCAGGATGGCGGCCAGGCGATGCGTTACGGCGTCGGCGTCGGCAAGCCGGGCTTCGAATGGGCCGGCGAGCACCGCGTGACCCGCAAGGCCGAGTGGCCGAGCTGGGTTCCGCCGAAGGAAATGATCGCCCGTGAGGCGGCCAAGGGCCACTACCTGCCCGCCCGCATGGACGGCGGCCCGGAAAACCCGCTCGGCGCCCGCGCCATGTATCTCGGCTCGACGCTCTACCGCATTCACGGCACCAATGCGCCCTGGACGATTGGCAGCGCCGTCTCCTCCGGCTGCATCCGCATGCGCAACGAGGACGTGACCGACCTTTACGGTCGCGTTGATGTCGGCACCAAGGTCATAGTGATGTAACCTTCGGCTCAGACAGAATATGTGGCCTGATCGACACGATCAGGCCGCTTTCTTACCTGTCGGGCAATCACATTCGTCTTTCCTTATCTTGCCGCCTTGGAAAAGCCGCGACATTTTGGGCGGGTTTTTTATGAAACTTTGCAAGTGGGGTAAGGATGAATTCGCGTAAGTTGCTGATGGCGGCCACCGCCATGATGTTTGCGGTGGTTGGCACCGCTCTCCCGGTCGAGACCGCAAGCGCCCAGTCGCAGACGACGGCGAGCGACGTCGCGCCGAAGGTTCGCAACAAGGAAGTGCCGGGCAAGTTCCAGCGCCGTAGCGTGCGCTTCCGCACCGACGAGGCGCCCGGCACGATCATCGTCGATACCAACAACAAGTTCCTCTACTATGTCGAAGGCAAGAATCGCGCGACCCGCTACGGCATCGGCGTCGGCCGCGAAGGTTTCGGCTGGTCCGGCGTCGTCTCGATCGGCCGCAAGGCGGAATGGCCGACCTGGACGCCGCCGGCGGAAATGCGCGCCCGCGAGGCACGCCGCGGCATCAAGCTGCCGGTCGTGATGCAGGGCGGCCCGGAAAATCCGCTCGGCGCCCGCGCCATGTATCTCTACAAGGGCGGCCGCGACACGATCTTCCGCATCCATGGCACCAACCAGCCATGGTCGATCGGCCTCAACCTGTCCTCGGGCTGCATCCGCATGATGAACAAGGATGTCGAGCATCTCTATGCCCGCGCCCCGGTCGGCTCCAAGGTCGTCGTCATCGGCCCCGGCTCCAAGCCGGGCGACGTCGCCTTCCAGGATCGCGGCATCGATATCTTCCGCACCATCTTCGGCGGCTGATGCAATGCATTGCGGAGAGGCCCTGCCGGCCTCTCCCATTCCTTTCCGGCACTGCGGTGATGCCCGAAAGACACAGGCCGGTTACATGCCTGTCACCTGCCCGCGCTATGCGAGTGCATCGACAGTCGATCGGGCCGGCTCATGCGCACATTTTCTCAAATATTTTGCTCTTCCGCAGTTTTCCTGACGCTTCTTTCCGCTCCCGCCTTTTCCGGCGATTTCGAAATCTCCGGCTATGGCGGCTACCAGTTTTCGCCCCATAGCGACGTGACGATTTCCGACGGGCCGGACTTCACCGCCGGCTGGGACACCAAGCCCTTCGAGACCCCGCCCTATTGGGGCGTGCGCGCCACCTACTGGTTCGATGAGGGACGGCTCGCCAACTGGGGCGTGTCGCTCGATTTCACCCATGCCAAGGTCTATGCCGATGGCGAGACGCTGGACAAGAGCGGCTTCGACCATTTCGAATTCACCGACGGCATCAATCTCGTGACGCTCAACGCGCTCTACCGGTTCGATATCGAGGGCAGCAAATGGGCGCCCTATCTCGGCGCCGGCGTCGGCCTCAATGTGCCGCATGTGGAAGTGACCCGCGCCAGCGGCCGCACCTTCGACTACCAGGTCGGCGGTGCCACCATCCAGGCCCAGGCCGGCGTCCGCTATCAGTTCACCGAGAACTGGTCGGCATTCGCCGAATATAAGGGCAACTATTCCTTCGTCGACGTCGATATCGACAAGGGCGCGACGCTGGAGACGGACATCATCACCAACGCCATCAACTTTGGTGTTTCCTACAGGTTCTGAGGGGGCGATACTTTCGCCGTCATCCTAGGGCTTGTCCCTAGGATCTAACCACGTCTCCCAATAGCCGGCCTCAGCAGATGCTCGGGACAAGCCCGAGCATGACGGCGGAGAGGTTTTAGCTCCGCCATCCACTGACGCTAAACTCTCAGGCTACCTCACAGGCTCCTTGATCGCCGCTAATTTCTCCGGCCTCGGCCCGCCATAAGCCCAGTCCAACAGCTCCACCGTGTGAACGATCGGGATCGCCGTTGCCGAGCCGATCTGGGTCATGCAGCCGATATTGCCGGTGGCGATGATGTCGGGCTTCGTCGCCTCGATATTCTTAACCTTGCGGGTCTTGAGCTGTCCGGAAATCTCCGGCTGCAGGATGTTGTAGGTTCCGGCCGAGCCGCAACAGAGATGGCCTTCCGCCGGATCGCGGACGGTGAAGCCCGCAGCCTTCAGCAGCAGCTTCGGCGCCATGGTGATCTTCTGGCCGTGCTGCATGGAACAGGCCGAATGATAGGCAACCGTCAGCCGCTTCGGCTCGTTCCCGGAGAGAGATGGCGCGGGCAATTCGAGTGTCGTCAGATATTCCGTAATGTCCTTCGCCAGCACCGAGACACGCGCCGCCTTTTCCGCATAGGCGGGGTCGAGGCGCAGCATGTGGCCGTAATCCTTGATCGTCGTGCCGCAGCCCGACGCGGTGATGATGATGGCGTCGAGGCCGCCCTTCTCGATCTGCCTCGTCCAGACATCGACATTGCGGCGGGCGAAATCGAGCGCCGGCTGCTCCTTGCCCATGTGGTGGACAAGTGCGCCGCAACAGCCTTCGCCCTCCGGCACCGCGACCTCGATGCCGAAGCGGGCGAGAAGCCGGATCGTCGCGGCGTTGATGCCGGGGTCGAGCACCGACTGGGCACAGCCGGAGAGGATCGCCACCCGGCCGCGCCTGATCCCCTTGACCGGTTGCCGGCCATGCATGGGCGCCTTCGCATCGGCAAGCCTTTTCGGTGCGAGTTCCAGCATGGCGCCGAGCGGTTTCAGCGCCTTGACCCGCTTGATGAGCGGCGCGAAGGGGCGGCCGAATTTTGCGAGCGTTAGAGCGGTGCGGAAGCGTGCCGGATAGGGCAGCACGGCGGCGAGCAGGCCACGAACCAGTCGGTCGGCGAGCGGGCGCCGGTAGGTGTTTTCGATATGGATGCGGGCATGGTCGACCAGATGCATGTAGTCGACGCCCGAGGGACAGGTGGTGACGCATGAGAGGCAGGAGAGACAGCGGTCGATATGGGTGACCACCTCCTCATCCGCCGCCCGGCCGTTTTCCAGCATGTCCTTGATCAGGTATATGCGCCCGCGCGGACTGTCGAGCTCATTGCCCAAAGTGACATAGGTGGGACAGGTGGCGGTGCAGAAGCCGCAATGAACGCAGCGCCGCAGGATCTTTTCGGATTCCGCGACATGCGGGTCTTCGAGCTGTTCGGGGGTGAAGGAGGTTTGCATCAGGGAGTCTCCCCTATCTTTCCAGGACCAAATATCCCCACCGGATCGAGCTTCTCCTTGACCCTGGCTGACAGCGCCGCGACCGCGTCCGGCAACGGCTCGAAGGTCGGGGTTTCGGCGCGCACCGTATCCGATGCTCGGATCAACGTGGCGTGGCCGCCGCCGAAGGCGCGGATGAGGCGGCGGAGGAGCCCGCCCTCGGCATCCGCCTCCATGCGCATCCAGACGAGGCCGCCCTGCCAGTCGTAGAAGGCGTCGACCCCAGCTTCGAGCCGAAGCGCTGCGACGAGTTGGGCACCGGCGGAGGGCGCGACGGAGACGCGCCACAGCGGGCGGTCACTGCCGTCGGCGTAGGGGTGAACGTCGCGGATCTCGCGCCAGAGGACCCGGCTTTCATCGGCCCCAAGTCGCGAGACCGGGCCGAAGGCTTCCATGACGGCGGAGAGTTTTTGCGCTCTGACTTCGACGGAGGCGGAAAGACCCTCCAGCCGCAGGACGGTCGCTTCGCCGCCTCCCGGCCCTTCCGGCAATCCGCCGCCGAGAAAACGGGAGCGGACGCTGGCCGGCAGGTGGGCGGCGGCGGAGACTTCGACCGGCAGCGCCATGGCGGCGGCCATGGCCTTGGTTGCCGTCTGGTCGTCGAGACTGGAGATGACGATCGTGTCGGTCATCGGCGGCACGGGGAGAACGCGGAAGGTGACTTCGGTAAGGAAGCCGAGCGTGCCCTGCGAGCCGGCAAGCAGTTTTACCAGATCGAGGCCGGTGACATTCTTCATCACCCGCCCGCCGGCGCGGATGATTTCGCCGCGGCCATTGACGAAGCGGATGCCGAGCAGGCTGTCACGGGCCGCCCCCGCTACGAGGCGGCGCGGGCCGGAGACATTGGCGGCGAAGACGCCGCCGATGGTCGGTTCGGCGGACGGTGTTCCATGAGGCCCGAGGATGCAGCGATGGTCCATCGGCTCGAAGGCCATCATCTGGCGGTTCGCGGCCAAGGCGGCCTCGACCTGCACGACCGGCGTTCCCGCCTTCACCGTCATCACCATCTCGGCCGGATCGTAATCGACCATGCCGGACAGGCTGCGGGCGCTGATCGTCTCGACATTGCCGGCCGTTGCCGGCAGGCGGGTGAGACCACGGGTATTGCCGCCGCAGATTGCGAGGCGTTTCCCGTCGGCTGCGGCATTGCGGATGATATAGGCGGCATCGGCTTCGGAATTGGGGATTAGCATGCGGGGGACATTCCCTTCCGGCGATCTGCTCCGAACCCGTCTCTGGTTTGTCGGCTTCGATGAGCATTGGCGGGTGTCAGCCCCCTCTGCCCTGCCGGGCATCTCCCCCACAGGTGGGGAGATCACAAGTGGCACGACCTTCGCCCAGTCCATCAACCGGATCAGTACACGCCATTTCATCCAGTATCGATTGGGGTTGGGTGGTGCGCCCAGCTGATCTCCCCCTTGTGGGGGAGATGCCCGGCAGGGCAGAGGGGGTGGGCGGCGGACGTGACAGAAGCAAAACCAACCATCATCCTCTCCCTCCAGCGGGAACACCTTGGACGGGTTCAGGATCCAGCCTTCATCAAAGGCAGCCCGGACGGCCATTTGCTGGTTGAGCTCCGCCTGAGTGTACTGATGCCGCATCAGGTCGCGTTTTTCGATGCCGACGCCGTGTTCGCCGGTCAGGCAACCGCCGGCGTCGACGCAGAGTTTTAGGATTTCGTTGCCCGCCTCTTCCGCCTTCATCGCCTCTTCCGGGTCGTTGGCGTTGAACAGGATGAGCGGGTGCATGTTGCCGTCACCGGCATGGAAGACATTGGCGACGCGCAGGCCGAAGCTGTCGGTGATCTCGGATGTCTTCTTCAGGACGTAGGAGAGTTTTCCGAGCGGCACGGTGCCGTCCATGCAGATGTAATCCGCGATGCGGCCGGTGGCGCCGAAGGCGGATTTGCGGCCCTTCCAGATCAGTGCCGCTTCCGTCGCCGACTGGCATTCGCGCACGGTCATGACCTCGTGGCGGCGGGCGATCTCGACGATGCTTTCCAGCATGGCGTCCATCTCGGCCTCCGAGCCTTCGACCTCGACGATCAGGAGCGCGCCGACATCGAGCGGATAACCGGCCTTGGCGAAGGCCTCGCAGATCTCGATCGCCGGCTTGTCCATGAATTCGATCGCGACCGGGATGATGCCCGAAGCGATGATGCCGGCAACGCAGGCGCCCGCCTGTTCCGACGTCGCGAAGCCGAAGAGCACGGGGCGTGCGCCTTCCGGTCTCGCGATCAGCCTCACCGTCGCCTCGGTGACGATGCCGAGCTGGCCTTCCGAACCGCAGACGAGGCCGAGCAGGTCATAGCCCGCCGCATCCAGATGCTTGCCGCCGAGTTCGATCACCTGGCCATCGACCAGAACGAGCTTGACGCCGAGCAGGTTGTTGGTGGTAACGCCGTATTTCAGACAGTGGGCGCCGCCGGAATTCATGCCGATATTGCCGCCGATCGTACAGGCGAGCTGCGAGCTCGGATCCGGCGCATAAAAGAAGCCGTCGATGGCGACCGACTCCGAAATGCTGAGATTGGTAACGCCGGCCTGCACGGTGGCGCAGCGGTTGGCATAGTCGAGCTCAAGGATGCGGGACATGCGCGACAGGCCGAGCACGATCGCGTCCTCCTGCGGGATCGCGCCTCCCGACAGCGAGGTGCCGGCACCGCGCGGCACGACGGGGATGCCGTTCTCGTGACAGTATTTCATCACCGCCGCCACCTGGGACGTGGTGCGTGGCAGGACAACGGCAAGCGGCAGACGACGATAGCTGATGAAGGCGTCCGTTTCGAACGGCACCAGTTCGCGGCCCTCATGAATGACGCAATCCGCAGGCAGGATGCCCGCGAGATCGGCAATGATGGCCCCCGGCGCGACAGGACCTCGCGCCTTGGCGGCAGAAATTGAATGGCCTCCGGCATGCACTCCTCCTCGCATCCCTGTACCCAACCTAACCCATGGACGCAGAAATCAACAATCGATTTCGGGTCAAATGCGGTACGACCCGAAACGCCTGTTTCCGAAAATGCGACAGGACCGTTCCAGCCCCTGAAACAGCAGCGTCGGTCACTCAAAATTGCCGGTGGAAAAGGTGCTATCAGGCAATCCGCATATGCAATTCTGCCATAGTCTCAGGAAAATTGAACAGCTGTGCAACAACCCTGTTGACGCGCAGCCCGACGCACCCACTTATAGTTAGCCGGGCAAGATCTTTAACGGGTGATTCACGATCAAATTCATTGCCGAAGCCTCGTTAATCCCGGCGCAAGCATTATATTAGTAAAATACGACTTTCGGAGGTGTTTTCGAAATTGGGTCTAGTCAAGCGGATTGCCAGCAATCTTCGTCTCATGGTGCAGCGACCGCCGCGCCAGCAATATGCTGCGCTCTGCTATCGCACGAAGAAGAACGGTGAGATCGAAGTGCTCGTGGCAACGAGCCGCGACACCGGCCGCTGGGTGATCCCCAAGGGCTGGCCCATGGAAAACAGAAAATCCCATCAGGTTGCCGAGCAGGAAGCCTTCGAGGAAGCGGGCGTGAAGGGCAAGGCCGAGAAGGCCGCCTTCGGCTTCTACCACTACGACAAGGGGCTGGATAACGGCTTGAAGGTGCCGGTGCGCGTGCAGGTGCATGTGCTCAAGGTCGATGACCTCTGCAAGAACTTCAAGGAAAAAGGCGCCCGCCGGATCGAGTGGGTTTCCTGCCAGGAAGCCGCCGACCGGGTCAACGAGCCGGAGCTGAAGATGCTGATGCTGCAATTCGCCGAGCGGATGCAGCCGAAGAAGCAGGCTGCACCGGCAATCGCAGCCACCGTCAAGTTCGCGGGCTAGAAGCCGAGCCTCCCCGGCGTCCCAGCCCGGCGAATTTCCCACCGCATCACAATCTTTTCGCAAGCGGATGCTAAACGACGGATCCAGTGATCCGGGCACCGCTTGTGTCCTCTCTGCCGATCAAAGAACAAAATGGGCCAAAGAAATCCGCGTCTGGCCAAGCCGACGCTCGACAAAGACCTGGAGAAACTGTCTTCCGTCGAAGACGCCACCCGCCAGACGGCGCGCGGACTGGCGGCGCCCGGCACCGCGCTTCTGTTCATCATTCTCACCGCGATCTTCGCCGCCTCCTATGTGACGGGGGCGCCTGGTGCCATCATCATCGTGGCAGCTGCGGCTCTCGCCGGCTACATGGCGATGAATATCGGCGCCAATGACGTGACCAACAATATCGGCGCGGCCGTCGGCGCGCGGGCCATGTCCATGGGCTTCGGTCTGGCGCTCGCCGCCGTGTTCGAGATCGCCGGCGCGGTGATGGCCGGCGGCGGCGTCGTCCATACGATCGCCAGCGGCATCATGGACGATACGCTGATCGCCAGCCCCAGTGTGCTGATCTGGGCGATGATGGCGGCGATGTTGTCTGCCGCCGTGCTGATCAACCTCGCCACCTGGGCCGGAGCGCCGGTTTCCACCACCCATTCGATCGTCGGCGGGGTGATGGGTGCCGGCATTGCGGCCGCGGGCTTCGGCGCGATCAACTGGGGCATGGTGGCCGGCATCACCGCGAGCTGGATCTTCTCTCCGCTTCTCGGCGGAGTCATCGCCGCTGCCTTCCTGCTGCTCGTCAAGGAGACGATCATCTACCGGGAAGACAAGATCGCCGCCGCAAAGACCTGGGTGCCGGTGCTGATCGGGACGATGGCGGGCGCGTTCGCCGGTTACCTGGCGCTGATCGGGTTCGACCAGTTTCTGGAGCGCTCAGCATTGAGAGCCACCGCGATCGCCATCATTACCGGTCTGATTGCCTGGCGCGCACTTATCCCCGTCATAGCCCGGCAGGCCGAAGGCCTGGAGAACCGCAACCAGTCGCTCAGAAAACTGTTCCGCATCCCGCTCATCCTGTCGGCGGCACTGATGTCCTTCGCCCATGGGGCAAACGACGTGTCGAACGCAATCGGGCCACTGGCTGCGATCGTATCTGCGGCACAGAACGGCATCGAAGGCGCCGTGCGCGTACCTCTGTGGGAACTCGTCATCGGCGGCCTCGGCATCTCGCTCGGCCTTTTGCTCTACGGTCCGAAGCTGGTGCGGCTGGTGGGTGCGGAGATCACCAAGCTCAACCCGATGCGGGCCTATTGCGTGTCGCTGTCGACAGCGCTGACCGTGATCGTCGCCTCCTGGGGCGGGCTGCCGGTGTCGTCCACCCATATCGCCGTCGGCGCCGTCTTCGGCGTCGGGCTGTTTCGCGAGTGGTATACGCGCCATTCGAAACGGCGCTTCGAGTATATGCGGGTCAGGGCCGGCAAGGACCCGGATGCCACCGAACCCTTCGAGCGCAATGACGACGAGCTGAAGCGGCGCTACCTCGTGCGCCGCTCGCATATGCTGAGCATCGTCGCGGCCTGGATGATCACGCTTCCGGCCGCCGCAGGCCTTGCGGCGATCATCGCGACGGTTATGTTCGCGCTGTTCCTGTAAGGATTGAGACCAGTGCGCGCCAATTTCCGTCTGCAACGACTTTTCGTCGAAACCCCGCTTGCCCCCGAGACAAAGCACGAGGTCTCGTCCGAGCAGTTCAACTATCTCGCCAACGTGCTGCGGCTGGAAGCCGGGGCGAAGGTTCTGGTGTTCAACAGTCGGGACGGCGAGTGGCTGGCCGAGGTGGCCTTTCCGAGCCGCAAGAAGATCGTGCTGGAACTCGTCGAGCAGACGCGGCCGCAGCCCGAGCCTTCCGACCTGCACTATCTGTTCGCGCCGCTGAAAGTCGGGCGACTGGACTATCTGGTGCAGAAGGCGGTGGAGATGGGGGCCGGCACTCTGCAGCCCGTCATGACCCAGCATGTGCAGGGCAAGATCACCAATCTCGACAGGCTCAGGGCTAACGTCGCGGAAGCCGCGGAACAGTGCGGCATATTGTCGATCCCCGAGGTTTCCGAGCCGCGCAAGCTCGCCGATGTCCTCGAACGCTGGCCGGCCGACCGGCGCATCATCTTCTGCGACGAGGGCGACGAGGGTCAGAACCCGCTGCCGGTTCTGGCCAAGGTGACGGAGCGCAAGCTCGCGCTGCTCGTTGGGCCGGAAGGCGGTTTTTCCGAGGAGGAACGGGCACTGCTGCGGTCCCTGCCCTTCGTCACCGCGATCCCGCTCGGGCCGCGAATTCTACGGGCGGATACGGCGGCGGTGGCGGCACTGGCCGTGATCCAGGCGGCGGTGGGCGACTGGCGGTAAGCACGACTGCAACACTCGCCCAAGAATTCTGAAACACTCTTGAAACAAATTCGCTTGCACAGCAGATGAATTCGGTTCAAGCAGCCGGACATTCCTCCGCATCTTTCAGCCAGATGCGGCGTCCCGACTAAGGCATTCGACCAGGGTATTCTTCATGGCGCGTGATACGACCGACCAGACACCGCTTTCCTCGGTGTCCGAGCTTTCCGCTTATCTGGCTCAGGGCTCGCGCCCGAAGGACAAATTCCGCATCGGCACCGAGCACGAGAAGTTTCCCTTCTTCCGCAAGGACAACAGCCCCGTGCCCTATCACGGCGATGCCAGCATTTCCGCGCTTCTCAAAGGCATGCAGGAAAAGCTCGGCTGGGAGCCGA
Organism: Terrirhizobium terrae; assembly: GCF_030323265.1. Classification (GTDB taxonomy): domain Bacteria; phylum Pseudomonadota; class Alphaproteobacteria; order Rhizobiales; family Rhizobiaceae; genus Neorhizobium. Next base: position 2,405,918 of record NZ_CP104992.1, on the reverse strand, counting down.
TCATGGATGGCGACAACATCATCGGGCTCGGCGAGCAGTCCGGCATGGGCGCGATCTCGATCGAGCCCGGCGGCCAGTTCGAGCTTTCCGGCGCGCCCCTGGAGACGATCCACGAGACCTGTCGCGAATCCAACCGGCACCTGGCGCTGGTGAAGGAAATCGCCGAGCCGATGGGCATCGGCTTCCTTGGCCTCGGCGGCAGCCCGAAATGGTCTCTTGCCGAGACCCCGCGCATGCCGAAATCGCGCTATGACATCATGACCCGCTACATGCCGAAGGTCGGCACCAAGGGTCTCGACATGATGTACCGCACCTGCACGATCCAGGTGAACCTCGATTTCTCGTCCGAGCAGGACATGGCCCGCAAGATGCGCGTGTCGATGAAGCTGCAGTCGATTGCGACCGCTCTCTTCGCTTCCTCGCCGTTTACCGAGGGCAAGCCCAATGGGCTCGTTTCCTGGCGCGGCGACATCTGGCGCGATACCGACAACCAGCGTTCCGGCACCTTGCCCTTCGTGTTCAACGATGATTTCAGCTTTACCGACTATGTGGAATGGGCGCTGGACGTGCCGATGTATTTCATCGTCCGCGACGGGAAGTACAAGGACTGCACCCACGTTACCTTCCGCCAGTTCATGGATGGTGCGCTGAAGGGCGAGGTTGCCGACTGGCAGCCGAACATGGGCGACTGGACGAACCACCTGTCGACGCTGTTCCCCGATGTGCGTCTGAAGCGTTTCCTCGAAATGCGCGGCGCCGACGGCGGCCCGTGGCGCCGGATCTGCGCACTCCCCGCCTTCTGGGTCGGCCTGCTCTACGACGATGCAGCACTTGCCGATGCCGAAACGCTGACGGCCGACTGGACTTTCGAGGACGTCACCGCCATGCGCGATGCCGTGCCGGTGGATGGTTTGAAAGCAACGATCAAGGGGCGTTCGGTTCTCGACGTCTCCCGCGATGCCGTCGCGATCGCCAAGGCCGGCCTCAAGGCACGTGGCAAGCTGAACGGCGAAGGCCAGGACGAAAGCATCTTCCTCCAGCCGCTCGAAGAGGTTCTGGCGAAGAAGGCGACCATGGCGGAAGACCTGCTGGCTGCATTCAACGGCCGCTGGAACGGCTCGGTGGAGCCGGTGTTCAAAGATTACCAGTATTGATCAATGCGTCTCGGCGTCATCCTCGGGCTTGTCCCGAGGATCTATCCACGTCGCGAAACCCTGAACGGTAGTAGATGCTCGGGACAAGCCCGAGCATGACGGCAGAGATGTATCCGAGCGTCCCATTCGCCCCTCCCCTAAACAAAAAAGCCCGGCGCGGATCGTCCGGCCGGGCAAGGAGCAGGGCTATTGGCTATCACCCTGCGGGGAAAATGGTGGCACGCAGCTCAGCGTCTGGCGGGGCGCTTGAACCGCGTGCGGGCGCGTTCGCGGGCCGCCCGTGCGAGAAGCAGGGACGGGTCGTCCAGCGCGCCGGACTGATCGAGGGCTGCGACGACATCACGGCGGCTAAGTCCGATATCGTCGAGCATCCGATCGTCAAAATCCGAAAGTCGGTTGGTTGCCACGCGGTTGCGGAGGGCACACCATGCGGACCTGATGCGCACCAACATTGTGCTCTGGGCAAAGCCGACGGAGCCGATGCCCCGGGCATTAACAAGCTTGATCTCGGTTCCGCATTCGGTCGTGCTCATCGGAATATCCTTTCATCGGGCACGGGCGAGGCTTTCCGGCCGCGAAAAGGCGGACAGATTGCCGGGTGACGGTGCGCTCTGGTCAGAAGCGCCTTCGCTGGAGAATTGCACACGTTATCGGCAGATCTTATTGATCAGTCCAACGAATGTTTTTAATGATCATCATCAAACACACTGATGGATGACCGCCATGTCCGCGCCTCTCGACATCGACCAGTTGCATACCTTCATCGCCATCATCGACACCGGCAGCTTCACCAAGGCTGCGGACCGGGTGTTCAAAACCCAGTCGGCCGTCTCCATGCAGATGCGCAGGCTGGAGGAGCGGATCGGCAAGCAGCTGTTTGCCAAGGACGGACGCGGCAACCGGCTGACCGCCGAAGGCGAGAAGCTGATGAACTATGCTCGCCGGATCATCCGTCTCAACAATGAGGCGATCGCCGCCTTCGACGACAACCGGCTGGAAGGCACGATCCGGATCGGCACGCCGGACGATTATGCCGACCGCTACATGCCGGAGATCATCGGGCGGTTTGCCAAGACCCATCCGAATGTCGAGCTCTATATCGTCTGCGAGCCCTCGGTCAGCCTCGGCGAGAAGATGGCACGCGGCGAGCTCGACATCGCGCTTGTCACCCACAATCCGCGCCAGCGCATGTCCGATGTGGTGCGCACCGAGCCGCTCTGCTGGGTCGCCTCCGCCAACCATCCGCTGAAGGACGACGCGCCGGTGCCGCTTGCGGTCGGCCGCCGGGATTGCCTGTGGCGTCAGCTCGCCTGTTCGGCGCTCGATGCGGACGGGCGCGAATACCAAGTGCTGTTCACCAGCTGGTCATCCACCGTCGTCGCGGCCGCGGTGCTTGCCGGCATGGCGGTCTCCGTACTGCCAGAATCGGCGCTGCGCCCGGGCATGAAGGTGCTCACGGCAGCTGACGGTTTTCCGCCCCTGCCGCCGGTACAGATCGGCCTGATGAAGCGGCCGGGACTTTCGGTCTCGCTGATGAACGCGATCACCGACCATATCACCGCCTGTCTCGACAACATCTCGCCGGCTGCAGTGCCGGACGAACTGGAAGGCGACCTCAAAGGCTTCGCCCGCCAGCCACGGGCACGGTCGGGTCAGGTGATGACAGGGTGGTGAACCTTATCTGGATCCTGCCGCTTTTTTAGCTGCTACATAGGCGCGCAACACGTTCTGCATCTTGGTCAGATGACCTTTCCCTTTGGCGTCGCTGTAGAAAAAGTCGAACACATCCTGATCGATCTTCAAATGGACGGACCGTTTCTCTGGATATGAAAGGTCTGCCTTCGACCAGAAATCCGGACCGAGGTCTTCGCCATCCGATGCGGCATTTCCCGGCTCCAGCTTACCGGCTTCTTTCATCGCTCTCAGGTCGGAGAGAGACGCCTTCCTGATATCGTGATCGGTCACCTCGACCTCCTTTCCAGGCGGTTATCAACCGCCTGACATTGTCGCGATCCGTGAAAACCACGACGAAACATTCACCATCAACCATTCCCAGCGCGATTTGTCGGACTTCTCCATAGTCGGCCCGATCATCTATCCTCGTCAGAACCGGCCTTTCGAAAATGAGGGCCGCATAGAGAATATCGACACCTCGCTCCCGAAGCACCTGCTGTCTCTTTGCCTCGTCCCACTCCAACTCCACGACAGCAGCCCCACCCCGAGCGGATCAAGTACCCATGTAAATGTACGCTTTTTCCATACACTTTCAATCAGCAGTTCGCGCTTGAAGATGGAAGCAGCGCATCATAATTTCCGATAAGGACATCAATCGCTTTCCATCAGGAAATTCTATCATGCTCACCCTCCGGCAGATGCGCTATTTCGAGGCGCTGGCGACCACGCGGCATTTCGGGCGGGCGGCGGCGCTGGTGCATGTCAGCCAGCCGGCGCTGTCCTCGCAGATCATGGAGATGGAGGATCATCTCGGCATCAAGCTGGTCGAGCGCAGCCGTGCCGGCGTGCTTTTGACGCCAAAGGGGCGGAGGTGCTGCGGCGCATCCATGTCATTCTCGGCGAAGTCGAGCGGCTTGAGGAAAGTGTGCGCGAGCGTGGCGGACTGCTGGGCGGGCTGATCCGCATCGGCATCATCCCGACGGTGGCACCCTATCTTGTGCCGCATCTCGTGCCGCATCTGCGAGAAAATTTTCCCGCAATCGAGATCGAGCTGAAAGAGGCGGTGACCGACCGACTGGTGGCGGAACTGGCCGACGGCAGGCTGGATGCGGTGATCGCCGCCCTGCCCGTCGAAGCCGACAATATCGAATCCCGGGTGCTGTTTTCCGATCGCTTCTTCATGGCGGTGGCGGATAATGATCGCGATATCCTGACCTCGCCGCTGACCGAAGCGCAGGTGGATGCGGAGAGGCTTCTGCTGCTCGAGGAAGGCCATTGCCTGCGCGACCAGGCGCTGGCGGTCTGCGGCACGGCCGGACGGCGCAGCCTCGTCAATTTCGGCGCGACCTCGATGGCGACGCTGCTGCAGATGGTGTCGCACGACATGGGGATGACGCTGATCCCGGAAATGGCGATTTCTTCCGAGACCGCGCGCAACAACCTGCGGATCGTGCCGTTTGCCGATCCCGCGCCGTCGCGCGAAATCGGGCTGATCTGGCGAAAGTCCAGCAGTCGCGCCGAGGACATGGCGGCGCTGGCCGATGCCATCATCGCCTGCTCGCCGCCGACGAACGGCAGTGCAGGTTTGGTGACGCCGGAAGCCGTTGCTGTCTAGAGCATTTCCGCTTTTCTTCGAACCGCGAAAACGCTCCAGCTTTTTCTTAGCGCAGTTCCGGACGCAAAACCGGTTCCCACTTTTGCTGGAACTGCTTTAGGCCAGATACTTCCTGAAAAAGGCAACCGTCCGGTTCCAGGCGAGATCGGCGGCCGCCTTGTCGTAGCGGGCGGTGGAGGTATCGTTGTTGAAGGCGTGGTTGACGCCTTCATAGACGAAAATCTCGAAGGTCTTGCCGTTCTTCTCCAGAGCCTCGCGATAGGCCGCGATGCCGGCATTGATGCGCTCGTCGAGGCCGCCGTAATGGAGCATCAGCGGCGCCTTGATGGCCGGCACATCCTCGGCCTTCGGCTGGGCACCGTAATAGGCGACGCCGGCATTGAGGCCGGGCGAATGGACGACGAAGTTGTTGACCGTGCCGCCACCCCAGCAGAAACCGACCGCGCCGACCTTGCCGTTGGCGCCATCGATGCCGGCAAGATAGGTCCGGGCCGCTTCGGCATTGGCGGCTGTGTCCGCCGCATCGAGGGTGGAAAACATCTGCCGCGCCTGATCTTCGTCGGCCGGCGTGCCGCCGAGCGGCGAGAGAAAGTCCACCGCCAGCGCATTGAACCCTTCCAGCGCCATGCGACGGGTGACATCCCTGATATGGTCGTTGAGCCCACGGTTCTCGTGGATGACGATGACGCTGCCGAGCGGGCCGGTGGCCGCTTTCGGGCGCACCAGATAGCCCTTTATCGTCACACCCTTGGTGCCGGGGAAGGTGACGTCCTCGATCGTCAAACGATCATCTGTGGCCGGAACGATCTCCGCCCGCGCGCCATCGGCGGCGAGCATGGGGGCGATCGCCGCAGCGGCCGCGCCGGAGCCTGCAAGCGCCGTCAACCGTTCCATGAACTTGCGGCGGTCGAGATGAAGATGGGTGTATTCGTCATAGGCGCTGATCATCGCCTGGGTGATTTTCGGGATTTCCCCGTTGTCTTCCTTATCCATGGCTCTGTTCCTCATCCGAATGAAGTCACGCATCGGAGCCTACAGGCAATGGAGACCGGGAAAGCTACACGTGTTCGTGAAAGCTCCCGGCCGCAGGGATCAGTTGAGCGCCAGCCAGACGGCGAGCCAGACCCACATGAGGAAGAGGGTGAAGAAGCCGACGAGGAAGGCGGGGCGGCGATAGCGCAGCCGGTTGTTGGTCAGGTGCACCCATGCATGGACGTAACGGGAAATGACGAAGATCCAGCCGAGCGCGACCGTGCCCCAATTATCGGCGGTCGAGGCATAGAGCGTCAGGCTGGCGGCATAGAAGAGAACCGGCAGTTCGAACTGGTTCTTGATGCTGTTATGGACCAGCAGGCTTTCCGGCGGCTCCTCACGGTTCTCGCGGAACTGGCTGGCCTTGGCACTGCCGCGCGTCACCGCGAAGGTGCGTTTTACCGAGAGAAGCCAGTAAAGGAAAAAGACGAGCGCCACATGGGCAATCATCGGCCAGAGCGTTGCATTGGTGGAAAGCATGGGGTCTCCCGAAGTGTCAGGTCGACATGAATAGTGCTTTTGTCCGTGAGCACAAATGAAAAAGCCGGACCGCTGTGCAGCCCGGCTATTTGTGGCAAGGTTTTACCCTTACTCGATGAAATTTACGAGCTTGCGCCCGGATAGTTCGGGCTTTCGCGGGTGATCGTCACGCCATGCGGATGGCTTTCGCGAAGGCCGGCACCGGAGATGCGCACGAAGGTCGCCTTTTCCTGGAAATCCTTGATGTCCTTGCCGCCGACATAGCCCATGGCTGCCTTGAGGCCACCGGCGAGCTGGTGCAGCACGGCCGAGACCGGGCCCTTGTAGGGAACCTGCCCTTCGATGCCCTCCGGCACGAGCTTCAGCGTGTCGCGCACTTCCGCCTGGAAATAGCGGTCAGCCGAGCCGCGCGCCATCGCGCCGACGGAGCCCATGCCGCGATAGGCTTTGAAGGAACGGCCCTGATAGAGGTAGACTTCACCCGGGCTTTCATCGGTACCGGCGAGCAGCGAGCCGACCATGACGGCCGAAGCGCCGGCGGCGATTGCCTTGGCGAGATCGCCCGAGAACTTGATACCGCCATCGGCGATGACCGGAACGCCGTGCTTGTTGGCTTCTTCAACCGAAGCCATGACGGCTGCGAGCTGCGGCACGCCGACGCCGGCGACGACGCGAGTGGTGCAGATAGACCCCGGGCCGATACCGACCTTGATGCAATCGGCGCCGGCATCGATCAGGGCCTTGGTGCCTTCCGACGTCGCGACGTTGCCGGCGATGATGCGGATCGCATTCGACATGCGCTTGGTTGCGGCAACGGCGTCCAGAACCTTCTGCGAATGACCGTGGGCGGTATCGACGACGATGACGTCGACGCCGGCATCGATCAGGCGCTCGGCGCGCTCGACGCCATCGGAACCGGTGGAAATGGCGGCTGCAACACGCAGGCGGCCATGGGCATCCTTGGCGGCGTTCGGGTTAAGCTGCGACTTCTCGATATCCTTGACGGTGATGAGGCCGATGCAGCGGCCGTCATTGTCGACGACGAGCAGCTTTTCAATGCGGTGCGAGTGAAGAAGGCGCTTGGCCTCGCCCTGATCGACGCCGTCCTTGACGGTGACGAGATTGTCCTTCGTCATCAGTTCGAAGATCTTCTGGGACGGATCGGAGGCAAAACGGACGTCGCGGTTGGTCAGGATACCGACCAGACGGCCCGGACGGCCGCCGTTTTCGACGACCGGGATGCCGGAAATGCCGTGCGCCTTCATCAGCGACAGGGCTTCGGCGAGCGTCGCGTCAGGACCGATCGTGACCGGATTGACGACCATGCCGCTTTCGAACTTCTTGACCTGGCGGACCTCTTCGGCCTGCTCGATCGGGGTCAGGTTGCGGTGGATGACGCCCATACCGCCCGACTGGGCCATGGCGATCGCCAGACGGCTTTCGGTGACGGTGTCCATTGCCGAAGACAGGATCGGCAGCGAAAGGTCGATATCCTTGGCGATGCGGGTGGAGATGTTGGTCTGACCCGGCATGATTTCCGAGTGTCCCGGCTGAAGGAGGACATCGTCAAAGGTAAGCGCTTCCGCGCCGGTTGCCGAGATTACGATCCGAGCCATTGCCAATTCCTTCGGTTGAATAGGCAGAATCCTCCGGAAAAGGGAAAATCCCTGTCCGGCTTCTTCTGCATGAAATACATGGAAGTTGGCGAGGGCTGGTAACACGTTCATGACAGGAAGGGAACAGAAAAAACCCGAAGGGCTGCCCCTCCGGGTTTGCATGGCTCACGTGTCAGTCGTGAACTGACGTCAAATGTCGAACTGGTAGCTCTTCGGCACGAAACGGTAGCCGGTTTCCTGCTTTTCCGCGTAGCCGACGGCCGGGAACGGCATGTGGTAGCCGAGGAAGGCGACCTTGTCGCTGGCAATCATGTCGAACACTCGTCTGCGCGTCGCAGCGGCCGCTGCCTTGTCCATGTCGAACTTCACTTCCCAATCCGGGCGCTGCAGCGACAGAACGAAATGGTTTGCCGTGTCGGCCGTCAGTACGAGGCGCTTGCCCTGCGATTCGACGTTGAAGATCATCATACCCGGCGTATGGCCGGCGGCGAGCATGCCGGTGATGCCGGGGGCGACTTCGCCGCCTTCGCCGATGAAGGTCATCTTTTCGGCGAGCGGCTTGACGTTGGCAAGCACGGCCTTCTGGTTGCCTTCGGCCGGCGTTCCGGCGCGGGCGGCATCGGTCCAGAAGTCGTATTCCGTCTGGCCGGTGATGTAGCTGGCATTGGCGAAGGCAGGCTTGCCGTCTTCCATCAGGCCACCGATATGGTCGCCGTGAAGGTGGGTCAGCACGACCTTGGTGACATCCGCCGGCATGTAGCCCGCGGCGGCCATGCCTTCGACCAGACGGCCGGCGCCCATGGCGTGACCGGCCTTGCCGAAGCCGGTGTCGAACAGGATGACATCGCTGCCGGTATCGATCAGGGTCGGGGAGAAGCCGTTGACGAACTGGTCCGTCGGCAGGAAGTTTTCCGCAAGCAGCGCGCCGACGGTCTCGGCCGACTGGTTTGTGCCAAAGGTCTCGTTCGGCACGCCGGATGCGCGTGAACCATCCTTGACGACGAGAACCTGGAAATCGCCGACCTTGAACTTGTGAATGTCGGGTGGGGTGACGCGATCGATTGCCAATTCACTACTCGCTTTTGTGCTGTCCTGGGCAAATGCTGCCCGATTGCCAATGATTGCCGGCGCGGCAAGGATGGTGACACCAGCCGTACCCAGCAAGGTTCTTCTTCCGATACCTTTTTCAACCATATCCCACTCCCTCACGGCAGATTGTTCCGCCACGCATATCTAGCGCGATGGCAAGAAAAGTAGACGACGCGGCTGCGGGAAAATCTGCGTTTCACGCAGACGTGACACCGGAACGAGAAAGCACAGGATCATCCTTGGCAGATGAGCATTAGAGGTTTACACCGCCCTCACCTATTTCTTTTCGGGCCTGTCATCCCATGACATCCGTCTCAATGAACCGCATCATTCCCCTCATCCTCGCCGTCGCGCTGTTCATGGAGCAGATGGATTCGACGGTGATCGCCACCGCACTGCCGACGATCGCTGCCGATCTCGGCGTCAGCCCGATCACGCTGAAACTAGCGCTGACCTCCTACATGGTGGCGCTTGCCATGTTCATCCCGATCAGCGGCTGGATGTCGGACAAATTCGGGGCGAAGAAGATCTTTCGGCTGGCGATCCTGGTCTTCGTCATCGGCTCGATACTCTGCGCCATCTCCGATCTGCTCATCCAGTTCGTCATGTCGCGCTTCCTGCAGGGCATGGGCGGGGCGATGATGACCCCGGTCGGACGCCTGGTGCTGTTGCGCACCACCAAGCGCAGCGAACTCGTTTCGGCCATGGCGCTGCTCACTATCCCGGCACTCGTCGGGCCGCTGACGGGGCCGCCGATCGGTGGTTTCATCACCACCTATTTCTCCTGGCACTGGATCTTCATCATCAACGTGCCGATCGGGCTTGCCGGCATCTACCTGACCGGCGTCCACCTGCCCGACGTGCCGCCGATGGCAACCGAGCGGCTGGACTGGACGGGTTTCTTCCTCACCTCAGTCGCCGCCTCGGGCGTCGTCTTCGGTCTATCGGTGATTGGCCTGCCGGCACTGCCTCCGGCCATCGGCATCAGCGCGGCGATCGCCGGCTTCGTCGCCTCCTTCCTTTATGTGCGTCACGCCCGGCGGCATCCGCACCCGATCCTCAACCTGAAGATCTTCAACGACCGGGCGTTCCGGGCGTCAACCACAGGAGGCACGCTGTTTCGCATCGCGACCGGCGCCATCCCCTTCCTGATGCCGCTGATGCTGCAGCTCGGTTTCGGGCTCAACCCGTTCCAGTCGGGCCTCATCACCTTCGCCGGCGCCATCGGCGCGCTGACGGTAAAGTTTCTCGCCCGGCGGCTGTTTGCGCTGCTCGGCTTCCGCACCGCACTGCTTTTTGCCGGTCTGCTCGGGGCGGCAATGACGGCGGTCAACGGCTTCTTTACGCCCGAGACGCCGCATATTCTCATCATCGGCTCGTTGCTGGTGGCGGGCTTCTTCCGCTCGCTGTTCTTCACCGGCGCTAATGCGCTCGGTTATTCGGAAATCTCCGATCAGCTGGCGAGCCAGGCGACATCCATGGCATCGGCCATGCAGCAGGTGAGCCTTGCGCTCGGCGTGGCCTTCGCGGCCTTCATCCTGGAAATGTCCTCGGCATTTTCCGGCACGCATCTGCAGCTTGGCGATTTCCACATCGCCTTCTTCATCGTGGCGGCCGTTTCGGTGTTTTCGATCGTGCCGATCTTCAATCTGGACCCTTTGACGGGCGCAGACGTTTCCGGCCACCGTCGCGGGATACGCGTCGTGCAGCCGGAAGCTGGAGAGTAAGGATCAGACCTCGGACGTCTCGTCCTCGTTCTCGCCATCAGCTTCCACGGCCCGACGGCCCTTGAAATGCTTGGCGAGCAGGAACATCTCGACCGATTCCTGTCGCGACGAGGCGGGCTTCACATGGATGACCTGCTTGAAATTCTTCTTCAGCAGGTCAAGCAGATCCTTTTCCGTACCACCCTGGAAAGTCTTCGCCAGGAAGTGGCCGCCTTCGGCCAGAACCTCGATGGCGAAATGCGCCGCGACTTCGCAGAGATGCATGGTGCGCAGGTGATCGGTGCGGTGATGGCCGGTCGTCGGCGCCGCCATGTCGGACAGCACGAGATTGGGCACGCCGCCGATCGCTTCCTTGAGAAGCTCGGGCGCGCTGTCATCGAGAAAGTCGAGCTGCAGGATTTTGACACCCGGCAAGGGATCGACCTCAAGGAAATCGATCGCGGCGACGCGGGGGTCCTCGTCCGTCGAATTCGTCACCTTGGCGGCAATCTGCGACCAGCTGCCCGGAGCAGCGCCCAAATCGATGATGCGCTTGGCACCTTTGAGAATCTGGTGCTTCTCATCGATTTCAAGCAGCTTGAAGGCCGCGCGGGCGCGATACCCCTCGAGCTTGGCCCGCTGGACGTAGGGGTCGTTGATATGGCGCTCGAGCCAGCGGCGCGAAGAGGCCTTCAGCTTGCCCTTCTTCACCTTCTGGCCGAGCTTGCGGCCTGTCCTGTTGATACCGACCGGTGGTTTCGTCATCGCCGTCTCAAACCTTCTTCCGAACCGCCGTTCGCCGAGCGACGGGAGCGTCCGCGCCGCCATACGCCGTCATCGGCCATCATATCTGTCAAAAGCCCCTCGCGCAGGCCGCGATCGGCCACCCGCATCCGCTGGCTCGGCCAGCGGCGGCGGATCGCCTCCAGGATGGCGCAGCCGGCAAGTACGAGATCGGCCCGGTCCGGACCGATGCAGGGGTTTGCGGCACGGCCGGCGAAATCCCAGGAGAGCAGTTTTGCCTGCATGGCGGAGACTTCCGCATCCGACAGCCAGAGACCATCGACCCTGCGGCGATCATAGCGCGGCAGGTCGAGATGGACGCCGGCAAGCGTGGTGACCGTGCCCGAGGTGCCGATCAAGTGGAAATCGTGATCCGCACTACGCCTGGCCGAACCGATCGGCGGGCAATCGAATTTCGCCAGCATGCCCTCGACCTCGACCACCATGGCCTCGAAGACATCCGGTGTGACATCGCGGCCGCCATGGCGTTCCGACAGCGTCACGACACCGACGGGCAGCGAGGTCCAGTGGGTGATGTGGTTGGCAAGCCTCGACGACCGGTTGTCGCCGATACGGATCACCGCGATTTCCGACGAACCGCCGCCGATATCGAAGAGCACGATGGAGCGCGCCTCGCGACCGACGAGCGAGGAGCAGCCGGAAACGGCAAGCCGGGCTTCCGTCTCGCGGTCGATGATTTCGAGGTCGAGCCCCGTCTCCGCGGTGACGCGGGCCAGAAACTCCTCGCCATTCGCGGCGGCGCGGCAGGCTTCGGTGGCGATGAGCCGCATCTTGCGGATCGGCCGCGAGGCAAGTTTTGAGGCGCAGATGCGCAAGGCCTCGACGGCGCGGTCCATGGCATCGGTGGACAGCCTGCCGGTGGCGGCCAGCCCCTCGCCCAGACGGACGATGCGGGAAAAGGCATCGACCACCCGGAAATGGCCGGGCCGTGTCGGCTGGGCGATCAGCAGACGGCAGTTGTTGGTGCCGAGATCGAGCGCGGCATAGAGATCGTCACGCAACGGCATGGCCGCGTCGAAACCGGACTGGCCGGCGATCGCCGCGCCATTGCCACGCTCGGCTGCGTGGGACGACGTGGCACGCAAGAGCGCCGGCTGCGAGACGCCGTTCAACGCGTCGCGGGCGAGCGCATCCTTGGCGGAACCCTGACCGTGGCCCTGCTTGCCTTGACCTTGGCCCTGAGCAAGTGGACGCCCCTGAAGGCCGCGGCCGCCGCGATTTTTCTTGCGACGGTCTCGTCCCTTGGACTTCGAGGCACTGCCGGGCTGGGAAGAATTCTGCTGGCGCTGATGCGGTTCGGCGCGCACGGACGCGTTCGACGGCGCAGCAGCGATGTCGGGATTGGCGGCACGGTCGGATCTCGACCGCCGACGCTTACGCTTGCGCGCAGGTTGATCCTGCTTCGCTTCGAGACGGGCGGCATTCTCGGCCGCAGGGGCCGATGATGCATGCGGAGATGCAGACGCGTTACGGTTCTTGCCGCCGCGTTTGCCCTTCCTGCGGCGGGATGGCTTGCCAGCCCCGCCTTCTGCCGCCGACGCCCCGCCATTTTGCGGCACACGGCCGCTATCGGGGTCCATTGGTCGTTCTGTCCATCTCGCCGCGCACCACCTGAAAAGGGACGCTGCGGCGTCTGATTGCTTCGTTGTCTCAAGGATAACAGCGTGGGCGCCATTCGCCAACCGCCTTTTTCGGAAGCAGACGAAGCATCGGCCAGGCCTGGACTTCACCCTTTATCAGGGCCCTGCATATGCCCCTCGCCCGGGCTTGGCAGCCCACAAAGAGCACCGCGAAAAAATTTCGGAAAGGGTATTTGCAAGTCGCGAAGGTTTGGCTATAAGCGCCGCACACCGATGAGCCGGCCACAAGCCGTTTCCTGCTGGGGAATAGTTCAACGGTAGAACGACGGACTCTGACTCCGTTAATCTTGGTTCGAATCCAGGTTCCCCAGCCAATCTTCTTCTTTTCCCAGATAGACTTACATACGGCGCAAAATTGTGTCGAAACTTCAGTGGCTTGCCTCACTAAGGAAGCGCCTGAGACTGCTGGCGGCCTAGAATGACCTGCATTTCTTAGCCCCAGTCTCTCCCCGCCATGTCGAAACTTACAGTTCGAGGAAGCTGCATCAGACGCCGATGCTTTTATCAATCGATGCGAGTGCGGGTGCGCTCAGAGAGCGGCGACGATCTCGGCGCTGAGCCAGCCAGTCCGATGGCATGGAGTTATTCGACAGCCATTTGGTCGTCAGGGAAAGCGGCTGCTCGCCTGTCACGATCGACTGGACGATGGCTGGCGCCAAGAAGGCCAGATCGATGATCTGCATCACCCGGCGCGTGGAGAGATTTTCTGATTTAGCGATTTCGTCGAAGCCCCGCCCCTGCTTGATCGCATCATAGAATTGCTGCGCCTTGGCAATGTTGCGGGTCAAAATTTCGTCGCGTGATTTGATGGCTCCCGCACCGATGATCAACTTCGTTTCGACACCGCGCTTGCGGTACTGGAAGCTGGCGGAGAAGGACAAGGTCGCTGGATTGATGCAATCCATAGGAACCTCGATGAGTTCGGCTACGCATTGATCAATGAGAACCAGATCGACCCTGCCCTGCATGATCGTTGCTTTCTCAAGGCATTTGAGGATCACAGGCAGGTAGCCTTCGATGCCGCCTGCGAGAGTTTCGAGGCGGTGCTTTACACGTTCGATCTCATCGACCGACAGGGTGAGAGCGAGATCCTCGGCAATCGATCGATCAAGTGATGCACTATTGCTTCGGCGAGCTGACTTTCGAGCATCGGCGCCGGCAGCCTCCATCCCCGATCCTTTACCGACGCATCCGTCTGTTTTCCGCTCATCAGTCGGTTGGACACATAATAGCGAAAGCGGATACCCCTCTTTTGGGCATGGCTCGGCGTGAAGTAATCGCCGCTGTCATCATGGAGTTTTCCGGCCAGCAGCGACATCTTGGCGATATGGCTCACGCCGCGTGACCGGGCAGCGAAAGCGGTGAGCTTTTCCTGGACTGCATCCCATAGGTCGGGGTCGATGATCGCGGGATGATTGCCATCGTGCCACTGATCCCTATGCCGAATGCGCCCGGCATATACCGGGTTGGTCAGGATGTAGTGGATGTTGGTCACCCCAAATGGCGCCGGCCCGATAACAGTTGCGGCAGGGCGTTTGACGACCTTTGCGTCCTGATCCTCTTCCTTGCGGTATTTCTTGGCCCCCATTCTCGGGCGGGCTTTGGTACGCAGGCCCAAGTCCTTTGCCGCTCCCCTGACCGCGTAGATCGAACCAAGCTCGAGATACAGGTCGAAGATGCGCCTCACCGTCTCCGCCTCCTCCTCGATGATCTTCAGGGACCGGCCATCAGGCTCGTAGCCGAGAGGCACCTGCCCTCCCATCCAGAGCCCCTTTCGCTTGGAGGCGGCAATCTTGTCCCGGATGCGCTCAGCCGTCACTTCGCGCTCGAACTGCGCGAAGGAGAGGAGCACGTTCAATGTCAGCCGGCCCATGCTGGTGGCGGTGTTGAAGGACTGAGTGACCGAGACAAAGGAGGCATTCGCTTTATCTAGGCGCTCGACAAGTTTGGCGAAGTCAGCCAGCGATCGCGTCAACCGGTCGATCTTGTAGACCACGATCTGGTCGATCACTCCGGCATCGATGTCCTTTAACAGGCGCTTCAATCCCGCCCGTTCCAAGGTGCCTCCGGATATGCCTCCGTCATCATAGTAGGCGGGCACCAACACCCAGCCCTCATGCTTCTGGCTGGCGATATAGGATGCGCAGGCCTCCCGCTGCGCATCCAGTGAGTTGAATTCCTGACCAAGCCCCTCCTCGGAGGATTTCCGGGTGTAGATTGCGCAGCGAATGGTCTTCATGTCTTGGCCAACCCGAAGAATCTCGGACCGGACCACGCCGCCCCGGTGATTTTGCGCGCGATGGCAGTAAGCGAGCCATACTGCTTACCGTCCATCTGGAAGCCATTCGTCGTGACCTCGACCTGATGGATGCGGCCGTTCCACTCCCGAACCAGATGAGCTCCGGGTCGCAAGGCTGCGGGAGAAGGGATGGCTTTCGCGTCAGCTTTCGCCTTCCCTCGCCCGGCCTCCTTCAAGCAGGCTTTAAGGACGTTCCGGACAGCCCGCGAGTGGCCACCGAAAGCGGCCACCTGCGCCTCATAAGCAAATACCTTTCTCATGAATTCCACGGAGGCATATTTCGGTGGCCCATAGCCGAATTGCGTTTTCCAGTGCTTGAGGCACATTTCGCGATCAAGCATATCGAACGATGTTTTCGTCGGTTCGGAGTCCATCGCGCCTCAGACCTCCGATGCCGCGACTTGGGGATCATCGACATTCCCCTGCGTCGGCGGCACGAGCCGGTAAACGGCTTCGCCCGTCTTCGGCGCCTTAGTGGCAAGGATGCTATGCCCTTGTTTGCGCAGCCTCGACAACGCGGCGCGGACGGTATGCGCCTGCCAGCCGAGACGCTCGGTGAGGACCGAGATCTTTGTACCGGCTGGCTTTGCGATCAAAGCGAGGAGTTGATTCCTCTTGGATTTGGTTGCCGGCCGGCGATTGGCTTTCAGAGCTGCGGCTTTCAGCGGAGACCGCAGAATTGCCGCGCCGGCGACCGGAGCTATGTCGGAAACATTTTCACCTGTTGGCGATGCCATCGTGTTCTCCACTCAATTCCAGCCAGGATATCCGGCCTTGCACTGAGTGAAGCCCGAGGTCCGGGCGAAGGCAGGCGCCAACCGCTGGCTTTGCCTTGTGTTCAAGTACCGCTTCCTTTGAGGCAAAAGTCCAGCGCAAACTAGCGATCGACCTTGCTATCAGCGATAGGATCGATGACGGCTTCCGTAGAGCAACTCGAACCACCAGCACGTAGCATACGAGGATGAGCCTGAAACCGCGTTAAAGTCGGGCAACAAACGTGCGTTTCACTCTGCATTTTTGGCGCTACAGCGTTTCAAAAGCATCTATTTCTATTTCAGTGACTCGGCTTCGGTCTGATAGATCAGCGCGGCGCTGTGCACTAGCAACAATTCTGCCGCGACACCGCTTGTTGCAAGCAGTTGCGCCCCATGTTTGATCTTGACGCACAATGTCGCCCCATCGAGAAAGCGGTCAGTGCGAGCATATTGCGTTTGCAGCTTGTGAAGACTATGTCGACTTTGCCAAGAGCCGAGTTACCGGCGAGTCTTAACAGGATGAATCAATGCGTTTCAGAAGATTCTTTGATCGGAAGCGAGCGTCCCGCGTCGAACCAGGTGACTCATTTTTCGAGCAGTATTGCCAAGATGCGCCGACGCCGCAGAATGCGATCGACACATTAACAGGATGGAATTCAGCCTTTCCTCCATCTGCGCAGGTTCTAGCAGGCACTCATCCACTATATGCTGACGGCCGAATTGTCTGGGCACTTGAGCGTTCCGGCTCGATTGTCGACAAGCGGATCTTGGAGATTGGGCCGCTGGAGGGCATGCATACCTATATGCTTAACCAGCAGAACCCATTGCTGATCGACGCAATCGAAGCCAACAAACAGTGTTTTTTGCGATGCTTGGTTTCCAAGGAGATCCTTCATATAGATCGCGCACGCTTTCATCTAGGTGACGCGCTCAAGTGGCTAGAGACGACTGAAAGCCGGTATGATTTGGGCGTTGCTTCAGGCGTCCTTTATCATATGGCGGATCCAGGCCTATTTCTAAAAAATCTGTCGGCTCGGTGCGACAAGATCTACCTTTGGACACATTACTTTTCAGACACAGCCATGCCTCACACCGATGTTCGGCGACAAGCCTTCAGCGGGAGCACGACAGATCGCGTTATTGACGGCATTCCAGTGACCTATCATGAGCGCCGCTATTTCAACGCGAATGAAACCAAAGCATTCTGTGGTGGCATGAAAGACCGACACTACTGGATGAACAAAGAGGATATCCTCCGTTTGCTTTCCGCGTTAGGTTTCACCGACATCGAGGTCGCACACGATACTCCTGATCACCCTGGCGGGCCGTGTTTTTCCGTTTTTGCCAGCCGGCCGATCGCATCGATGGTCTGACACACCAACTTCGGAAAGCGGTTTCTCATGAGATGACGGATCTGCCCGCGCTATATCAAAAAGGCCTGCGACTCTTGTTTTAAGGGGCAGTCGGAGATGAGCTTAGCTGGTGTCCGGTGAGAAAAAGTAGAAACGGAGCGGCCGCCGAAATGATGAGCAGTGTCGTGCTGAAGCTTTCATCACTTGGCATTTTTTGCTCTAACGACTGCTGATCATTCCCGGAGTGAGAGTGATTCCTCGATGTCTGACGGTCGAGCCGCGGGCACGCTTCATTTGGGGTATATTATCATTGGAGCAGTGATGCGATTGCCGAGAGCGCCAGGCAACAGAGATCCGGGTTTCCGGCACCGTGGCATCTTATCTAAGCCCTCGTGACACGAATCCGGCGCGAAGGACGCAAACCCCTTGTTTGAAAGCTTGCACGATATTGATTATGTGCCGTTACGCCACCAAATGACGCCGCATAGAAAAACCTTGGTTAAGGCCCATCGCCGCAGCGTTTACTGGGGCAAAAATGCTTTTTAATATCGAGTTTGACCACGGTGGCTTAGTTGGCGGTTATCTGATTCCAGATGGATTTTCCGAAATCCCTCATATTCGTGTCTCGGATGAGAACGGAGAGATTGGTGTATTTGCTTGCAACGATGTAAGGCCCCAGGTTGCAGCATCTGGACGCCACGAGACTGGAATGGTCGGCTTTCGACTCGACGACGCTGTCATTCCGCACCTCGCAGATCGCAAAGGGCTGATGATCCATGACGCGAAGTCACATCTTCTTATTTATAAACGCCTCATCGGTATCTCTCCGTTGCCTCGCAAAATCGTTAGGCTGGAGACGCAGTTATTACCGATGATCCGTTTCGACCAGCACTGCGGCCGGTTCTTTCAGTATGAGCTTTTTGCTTCTGAGCGCCTCGGCCACGAGACAACACTGCAGGTTTTCCATCTCAATGCCGTTGGCTCTATATACTTGAGCGGACGTCTGTTGATGCGCAATTACGAAGAATTTTTGGCCAAGGGCTTCGAGGGCATCGTTATGCTGCCTGACCCTTATTACGAGATGGCCGTGCGAATATTTCTGTTGAAGCGCATGGCAAAGACGCCGATTTCATTTATAGGCGAACGCGACAGACTTATTCTCGGAACTGCAGCAGAATATTTCGCCGAAGCCGATCTCGATGATCTAGGTACACTTCGATCTCTTCTCAAAAAGGCGCCAAGCAAAGTAACTAGCGTTCTTTCCTCGCCAAT
Source organism: Terrirhizobium terrae (assembly GCF_030323265.1). Taxonomy (GTDB): domain Bacteria; phylum Pseudomonadota; class Alphaproteobacteria; order Rhizobiales; family Rhizobiaceae; genus Neorhizobium. Next base: position 2,387,430 of record NZ_CP104992.1, on the reverse strand, counting down.
TACGAGGCAACTCACGACCACCACGCCGGAGCAGCGGATAACGCGGCGTGAGATAGCTCCAGCGATTGATCTCCTCTCGCAATTTACGGTCGTCGGCCACCACCAGGATGCGGCCTCTTTTCGGCAAGCCGTCGGAGAAATGCTGGGCATTCCGACAGACGAGCTCGTTATTCCACCGCAGCAAATGCTGCTCAAGGAGCTAGCTGACAGGCTGCGAATGCTGCCGCTTGCGGAGCTGATGCTAGAAGAGGACCTTATTTTTGACCACTATGTCAGGCAGGCGATGATGTCGGCCCGTCCGAACTCATGGAACGAAGATGCGCACTAGCAGGTCGACCAAGATTGCAGAAAAAGACACCTCGAATCGGCCGGCAACTATGAAGCCGGCAGGTCTCCTTTCACTAACTCCTTGGCGAAAACAGAACGCTGTTCGGAAGGCAGATCGCAACGATGTAATTACCCTGAGCTCTGTAGATGATGAAGTCCTGGCAACATCTACAGGAGGCAAGCCACCTATCCGCGCTGCCTCCTTCTTAGCGATAGTTCTCATTCCATTCTGCGTCATACTTTACTACTTCGCGTTCATTGCAAGTGATCAATATACTGCGGAAGCAAGATTTGCAGTCAGATCACTCGCCGAGCAAAACTCAAAAGACAATGTCGACAGCGATGTACTCAGTCTGAGTTCAGCGAGCCAAGATGCCTTCGTCGTTACAAGCTTCATCCACTCCCACGAACTCCTTGAACGGATAGGGAAGAAGCTTGATTATCGATCAATGTTTACGGGCCCTGAGATCGATTTTTTTCGCGCTTCGATGAACCGAAATCGACGGAAGAATTCCTAGATTATTGGCAGGATCAGGTGACGGCCTATATCGACGGGCCATCCGGTATCATCACTCTGAAAGTCAGAGCCTTCAAACCGGATGATGCAAAACTGCTGGCGGAGGCAATTCTCGCGGAAAGCGAGCAGCTTATCAATGAGCTCAACAAGCGTGCGCAGCGTGATATGATCGCGAGCATAAGCGGAGAAGTGGAGAGAACAGGAAAGCTCTATTCGGATTCTCTCACTGCATTAAACCGCTTTCAGCAAAGCGCGGGTTTGCTAAGCCCGGAGATCCAAGCGAATGAAACCGGAAAATTGCTGACTGGATTGATGGCTGAGAGGCTAAAACTGGAAACAAGGCTCTTTGTTTTAAAGACATCTGGAGCCGAGGGGTCGCCAGCTTACGATCAACTGGTTCGTGCTCGAGGAAGTCTGGACAATCAGATCGAAGATTTACGAAGCCAGCTTACAGGTCCTGAAGATGCAAGCATAGCTAACGCAATTCTCTCTTTCTCAAAGCTTGAAACGGATAGGCTGGTTGCGGAAAACCTTTATCAGGCGTCTCGCAACAATTATGACTCTGCGTTTGCAGCATCGCTTCGCAAGGCGCTTTACGTAATGGTCTTCGTCCATCCGACCATACCAGAGGAAGCCCTGTATCCCAAACGGATCTCTACACCTCTTTTCATTGGACTGGCGCTGGTAGTGGCTTGGGCCACGTTGATGTTGCTTTGGGCGTCAATTGAGGACCACAAGCTTTAGAGCGCAAACTTGGCAGAGGAATGCCCGATAAGACGGACGGCTCCTGCAATGGAAGAAGCCCTCCCTCGAAGCCTTGTGCAAGGACTATTGTAGGAAATGATCCGCTTTACGAATGTTTCCAAGTTTTTCAAGACGCAGCAGCACCGCAAAGTCATCCTTGATAGGGTGACTGTCGATTTTCAATCCGGCTATTCGTACGGACTTTTGGGTGTCAATGGCGCCGGAAAATCGACAACCATGCGAATGATTGCGGGCACCATTCTGCCGAATTCTGGATCCATAAAAAAAGACGTGCGTGTTTCATGGCCGCTTGGTTTTTCCGGCGGATTTCACCCGAACATGACAGGCAGAGACAATCTGAATTTCGTAGCACGTGCCTATGGTGAGGACCCCGTTCGCGTCAGCCGCTTTGTAGAGGAATTCGCCGAGTTGGGAGATTACATCAATGCCCCGGTGAGAACGTATTCGTCCGGCATGAATGCTCGCCTAGCCTTTGGGCTTTCGATGGCGATAGAATTCGAATGCTATCTCGTCGATGAAATAACGGCGGTAGGGGATGCACGCTTTCAAGAGCGGTGCAGAATTGCATTTGAAAACAGAAGAAAAAATGCAGATGTGATAATGATTTCGCATGGTATGGACACGATCAAGAGTTATTGCGACCGAGCGATGGTTCTAGTGGACGGCAGGCTGATGGTTTTCGAAACTGTTGAGCCTGCAATCGAAGCCTACTATCGCTTAAACAGGTAGGCGTAAGGGAGCACACGGTTCGCGATGACCGACCAATCGGAAGCAGGGCTTTCCCATAGCTCAAGCGGCAGAGCACTGGATTACAACCGCGATGTTGCAAAAAAGCTGTCCGTCACAGCTCGGAAGCTGCGGCTGGCGACGTCAAATAGAAGTGCACTCTTCAAATCAGTCGGCTTACGGCCACGGATGATTGATCGCCTCTTCAGTGCAGCTTTTGTCCTATTGACTGTTCTTCTTTTAATTGCGCCTAACCTAATCGCAATTGCCTACTACGGCTACTTCGCCTCTGATCAGTATGAATCGGAGACAAGGCTTACGGTGCGCTCTTCCACCCCAGCTATAGGCAAAGACCAACTGGCAAAAGTCACCGGGCTGCCTACAGCGAAGATCGTACAGGATACTTTGATAGTTACAAATTTCATTCATAGCGGGGAGATGGTTTCTGCGCTTATGGAGAATGACATACTGCGGAGAACCTACGGGCGCAAAACAGTCGACATCTGGGCACGACTTCATACTGACGCTAAAGCTGAAGAGCTTTTGAAATATTGGTCTCATATGGTGACCACAGCCGTAAGCGCTAAAAGCGGAATCGTCACGGTTACTGTTAAAGCGTTCTCGGCGCAGGAAGCCCAGTCAATATTGATGAAAGTAGTCAAGGCATCGGAACAGGTCGTCAATAATGTCAACGATCGTATCTGGAAAGATGTGATTGTGACGGCGCAGAACAACCTCGAGCACGCGGCCGCTCGGCTAACGGCGGCTCGGGAGCAATTGCAGGCAGCCCGTAACAAGGCTGGAATCCTCGACGTTGGCGGCTCGTCAAGCATGGTCACAGGATTGCTTGGTGTGGTTCAAAAGGACCTGCTTAGCCTCCAACAGCGTTATGCCTCGCAGTCGGTAACCGTATCAACAAACGCACCCCAAATGCGTGTTCTGGATCGCGAGATCAAGGCAAAGGAACAGCAAGTAGAACAACTTAAAGCAGAACTGGCGGGGGCGACTGAAAATATGGACGCATCGCCCAATCTTGCCAATATCGCACTCGGCATGTCGCAGCTGGAACTTGAGCAAAGCTTGGCAGAGAAGCAATTCGCATCTTCGGTAAAGTCATTGGAACAGGTACAGTTCATCAGCAAACAGCAGCTGATTTATCTAGACACTTTTCTCAAGCCAACCCTCGCTGACGCGGCAGAATATCCGCGACGCATATTCTGGATCGCGTGTACATTTGTTGCCAGCTTGATAATCTGGGGCTTCGCTGTTGGTCTTCTTTCCGTTGGCCGGAGCAGGATCCACTAACGATAATGCGCCCCTCCCGAGATATCTTCTATAGCCTCATACCCAAACCAAAATCGAGGTTCGATGGTAAGAACGCGGCTCCAGCCGTAACCAGCATATTAGTGATATCCAAACACCCTAATCCGACCTACAGTTACTATATGGAGGAACGGCTAAGGATCGGCCCCTACCCTTTCCAAATCCGTGATATTAAGGATGACTTAGAGGGCCTGGATCCAACCGGCATGTTCGTTGTAATATGCCGCTATGTCACGTCCCAACAGTTGCGGTGGATAGAGCAAAGCCGCCCCCTGCTCGCGGGCGTGGTGCTTTTCGTGGATGACGACCTTGCATCCATCGTTAGTGGATGTGACGGAACTTTGCGCTATAAGCTGCGGCTCATCCGCGTCGGCATCAGACCTCTTTTGCGCCTTAACAAGATGCTAGATGCCGTATGGGTCTCAACGTCAGAGCTTTCTCGGAGATTCGAACGCCCTGGACATGTCCCGCTTGTGGTGGCGCCGTTTCCCGAGATGTTTCAGCCATCGCTTACCCATAACAAAGAGAACAGCCAGAAACCATTGAAACTAGTCTACCATGCCACCGGCATTCATCATCGGGAGCATGATTTCCTGCGGCCGATAGTGATGCGCGCAATGGAACAGCATACCTCCCTCCATTTTGAAGTGATCGCCGATGGGAAATTGGCAGAAGAGTGGCAGAAGCTCGACTTACCAAAGGATCGCTTCAAACTTCGAAGCGGCCTATCGTGGCCTGACTACGTATCCTTTACCGCTACAGAGCCAGCCGACATAGCTCTCGTTCCGCTTCTGGACAGCAGAACAAACAATTGCCGCTCAGACACCAAGCGCATCGACGTAGCTCGCATGAAAGCCGCGGCAATATTTTCGAAGTCGGAAACTTTTGATCGATGCGCTACAGACGGAGAGCTACACGTGGAAAATACGCCAGACGCTTGGCTGTCCGCGATCGACATCTTGGTTAAAGACCAGAACCGCCGGACTACAGCGCGAAACGCAACCTTAGGGTCTTTGGAAAAGATGAGACAGATGGCAACGCCCCACTTTCCTTTAGAGTTTTTTGAATCAAGAAAAAAAAATCAGTTGAAGGGTCAGTAGGGTGCTTTTGAGGGTTATTCCGAACAACGACCTCAAGCTATTGGATGGAGCGGAGGTGCAGAGGCAAACTTGGGCATCCACTGGAGATGATCCAGCTTTTGTCCTGCGCTACGGTTTCATCCGCCGCCCTTACGTTGTGGTGGAGATCTACGCGGCCGGCGGTCAGATGGTTCATCCCAAGATCTACTTCGATAAAGGCCATGGCTTCCGCGAAAAGGATGCAGTCACGTTCACGCCAGGCGAACGCTTTGTCATAACGCTTAAGTTGAGCAGTGTCGGCAATGGCCGAAGAGTTCGCATAGATCCATGTCATAGTGACGCGATTTTCCAGTTTACTGCGAAAGCATTTCGCTCGCTTTCCGAGGCTGAAGCCTACGTAGGGAACATTCCGGACATCAGCACAGCTAGTCAGCCAGAAGTGATACACGTCCCACCATTTCGATTCAGATTGCCGGCGTTTTCGATCAATAAACGGCCGCTTATCGACGATTTCGCCCGTTCAACGTATAATCTCGCAGCCCGTCTGCAACCCATCGGCAAATCAGAAGCATCACCTTGGCTTAGCGTAGTCGTTCCCGTTTACAACGCACCTGCGCGATACTTAGACGACCTAATCGCTTCCTTCGAAAGCCAGGACGAGTGCGGCTGGGAATTAATCCTGAGTGACGATGCATCGACATCCGAGGAGACACACCGGTCGTTGTCGGCAGCTGCCAGGCGTGAAAACATAACGGTTGTCCGGAACGAACATAACGGCGGCATTGCCGTGGCTACGAACAACGGCCTGGCAATGGCTAAGGGACAGTGGGTCACTTTCGTCGACCACGATGATTTGCTGGGACCTCACGCACTTAAGGTTATCAGGCGCGCATTGGCCGACAATCCCAATGCCACATTTATCTATACTGACGAGCTTGTGGTCGATGATGGGCTCAAACTAAGCGGCGCGATGCTTAAGCCTGCTTACGATCCCGTGCTCCTAACCGGCGTCAACTATATTAATCATCTGTCCTTGTACCGTCATGACCGCTTGAAAGAGATAGGTTATCTTCGGGAGGGGTACGATGGATCTCAGGACTACGAACTACTACTACGGTATCTTGACGGCGTAGGATCCGAAGACGTTCTGCACTTGCCCTATCCTGCCTACTGGTGGCGGCGTACGGGTACTACTTATTCTCGGAAGTTCCTGGAACGGGCAACTAAAAACGCTCGAGCAGCGATTGCCGACAGACTAGGACGATCTGGCCTGCCAACGGAGGTAGGTGCAGCGTTGACACCAACTCTCCACCGACCTCTTTTGAGAGATTCAACTTTTCCTAAAGTATCAATCATTATACCGAGCAAAGATAGCCCCGCCTTAATCACGCGGATACTGGAAGACTTGTTTGATAAGACGGACTATCCAGATTTCGAGGTTATTGTAGTCGATAACGGCACGACCGATCCAGCCGTGCTCGCGCTATATGACGTATATCGAGAGCGGTATCATAACTTTAAGGCTGAGATCGTTCTTGAAACCTTTAATTTCGCTCGATCGGTCAATCGCGGACAGCGCCTTGCCAGCGGCGAACACTTTTTGATCTTGAATAACGATATTGAAGTTCTTGAGCCGAGTTGGCTAAAGGAAATGGTGTCATGTCTTAAGTTCGAAAAGGCGGGCATTGTCGGGGCGAAACTGCTTTTTCCAGACGACACAATACAGCATGCAGGTGTCGTGGTGGGCTTCGGAGGACTCGCGGGTCACTGGTATCTCAATCAATCCGGTGACTATGGCGGCCCTATGAACCGTTTACATGTTCGAAGCTCAATGAGCTGTGTAACCGGCGCGGTCATGCTAATTTCTGGAGACTGCTGGTCTGAGCTAGGCCCTTGGGATGAAGAGCACTTCGCGGTAGCCTACAATGACGTCGACTATTGTCTACGTGGGCACAAGCTCGGGTTCCGGATCATATGGACGCCCTTCGCTTGCCTTTGCCATCATGAGTCATTGTCACGAGGCGCAGAGGTAGGCAAAGAAAAGAAGATACGATTTGAAAAGGAAAAGCAGTATCTTCGCGATCTACATGGCACACTGACCTTCGACGATCCGGCCAGCAATCCAAATTTTACCAAGGACAGATCTACTCCGCGCCTCGCCATTCCAGAAAAATTGCATTCCGCCAGGCCTTGGGACTACGATCTTTGACGGTGACCGATGTCAGGCCGGGAAAATTGGTAGGCGCCCGAAGCTCCCTAGTAGGATAAAGTTACGACCACTCCCGGCCGGGCACTTATTTCGAACCTAGATATGTGGTCGGTGAGACCGACAGGGCGTTAAGAACGAGAATTCAGTTAGGTCGCGACCATGCAAGTAAATCACCCTCAAGCTAGGCTGCCAACAAGCTCTTTCCGTTTCGCGCTTCAGCAGAAATTAAATGTCATGAATGCGGTCATACTCAGAGATGTGCGAACGCGTTTTTTCGACCACGGCTTAGGCTTCTTGCTCGTACCACTCTGGCCACTTGGGCACATGATGATTCTGTTAACGATTTACTCGTTCACAGGCCGGCAGGCACCTTTTGGTGAAAGCCTCCACGTGTTCTTCGTTACCGGATTAATTCCGACAATGCTGTTCATGTATGTTTCCCGCTTTATGTCGTTATCACTCATTCTCAACAAGCCGATGTTGGCGTTCCCAGTCGTCAGAATGCTCGACATCATGGCGGCGCGCGCATTTCTTGAGGTGATCGGTGCGGCGTTAACGTTATCGCTCATCACAGTCATATTGTTACTTATGGGAGACAATCCGTTCCCCTACGACTGGGAGCAGGCTGTGTATGCTTATTTGGCTACATTACTACTCGCAATCGGAGTTGGGACGATTATCGGCGTTCTAGTAATGGCCGCCAATTTTATGATGACGGTATATGCGCTATTCCTGATTGTCGTCTATATTGGATCAGGTACCCTTTTTGTAGCACCTGCCCTTCCCGACGAGATTGCTATTCCACTCTCGTGGAACCCGGTAATGCAGGGTGTCGAGTGGATGAGGACAGCCTATTTTGAAACCTACAGCGATAAACTTGTCAGCAAGACTTATCTCATCGGTTTCGGGTTAACGTCTTTATTCATCGGCTTAACACTTGAACGCCTGTTGCGCATGAAGTTGTTGGAGGGATAGAAACTCCAGTCGTCAAAAGTCGGATAGGTTCGGATTATGTTTATCCGCGTCAGATCCTCTGTTGAGAGTTGGGACACAGAGGCGTTCGTCGCGCGCACGTTGAAATGTGATGCAACGTGCGCGCGACCGTGTCCGCATCCAAGCTGTTTTCAAGCAGTATATCGCTACATCAATCAGGTCACAGGGTGCGAGTAGATACAAGCTCCCCCAATCGCGAGATCTATGCTAGGTGAGCAAATACACGTAGGCCAGTTGCGGACCTGCCGATGTGGCAGTGCGACAAATAAGATTGTTGCGGCCAGCCACTCGCCACGGCTGCAGTGACCACACCAGCCTTGGCCTGCTTCGACGACAAATAACTTTTAGTTAGTATTGCCGGCTTTTCTCGGCCCAGACACCGAGACCCACAAACACGCCGCCAGTCAACGATAGCATGGTTGAACCGCCCCCCGGGAACACCGCACGAGCGCTCTGACCTAAAAGTGATTTCCATCTATGTTTTCAGAGAGGATAATCGTGAAACTCCAATTTCTTCCGACCCTCTCTCTAATATCTTTTTATATTGATCTCTAATATACTGGCGACTTCGCTAGATTTTCTGGAGGGGATAATCTATGGTCTTGAACTTTTTAGTTGATAGATTTTTCAGCAGGGCAGAAGGATCTGGTGCAATTGAGGAAAATGTGCAGGACGCAAGCGTAGTTCCCGCCGGACACTTCCGCTTCAAAGGCTATGATATTCCCCTCGACCTGATGATGATGACCGGCGGAGGACCTGAAACCTTCGAAGAGATATCCAATCATCACCAGCGCAACCTCAAAAAATGGGCCGGCTTAACTCCCAACCATGCTGTTCTTGAGATCGGCTGCGGCATCGGGCGTGATGCCATCCCTCTCTCCGAATACCTTACAACCGGATCCTATACCGGTGTCGATATCATCTGGAGGTCCATAGCCTGGTGCCAAGATAACATCGGCGCCAAGAACGAGAACTTCCATTTTATTCACTATGATGTCGAAGACCAACTCCACAACGCCGACGGAGCGACCAAGACCACCGACATAGTCCTTCCTCTGGCGGACGGATCTATCGATCGCATTTTCCTCTACTCGGTTTTCACTCATCTCTATAGGGCTGACATCGAGCACTATATCCGAGAGTTCCGCCGTGTCCTAAATGATGATGGTTTAGTCTATGCGTCGACCTTCATCTACGATGAAGACATCCTCACGTCATCAAGGAATACGAACCGCACTATCTTCGATCTTCGATTTGATCATGAGATAGAGCAGGGTTGCAGGATCAACAAACCAGATCGGCCCTTGGCTGCAGTAGCATTCACAAAAGAGGCTTGGTTGGAAATGCTGGAAGCCAACGGCATGAGGCTAACCAATCGACTTTTCGGACAGTGGTCCAGCTTTCACCCTGACCCCGATGACGGACAGGACGTCATAATCTTCGGGAAGGCGTCAAGCGCGCTTATCTGCGCCACCGAAGCTGATTGACGCTTATGCGAGGCCAAAACAAGACTTTCTTTGTCTCGCAAGATCAGCGTGAACGGCACTCGATAGACTTCATCACCGCAATTTCATGCCTCGTCCACGACCAGTTTGTGCCGACGCTAGGCTAGCTGTGGACACCGCTGTCTCTAACCCTCAGTACCGAGGGTTAGAGACAATGCGCATAAATACGATTACGTCGGCGATTATATCTGATCCGTGATCGGAAAAATAATATGCACGGAGCTTTAGCGTGAATGGATTTTCCGTGATGTGAGCATTGCCGCATGCCCTTTCACTGATCTTTTTCTAGGCAGGTCTGCGCGTTGCGCTAACACCGAAGGCGCACATGTTTTGCTATCCATTACATCAGAGATCAAATCATCTGGGCTTGTCACGAATCCCCTAAACAAGGGTTCATATACCGTATGCAGCCCCTCTGCTCCGCCAATAGGCCCATCCATATACCCAAGCTGCGGAGTGGAAGCGTCTCGGGCGCTCGGTCCAAGGCCTCTACCAGGAACTGGCGATCTACCAAAATAAGATCAACGTTGGGCGCACCTACGCATACCGGCTTGAGCATTGAGAGCATTTCGCTGCCGCGATGAAGGAACGATTGTCCGACGAATGGATCGGCGATCATAGTAGGCGATGTGTAAACACCAGCTCCACGAACAATAGAACCATTTTTTCTTGCAACGGGACCGCATACAGCGACAGCAGTATCGATCATTTCCAAATGGCGCAGACCATGAAGAATGTTGTTCTCAGAGACAAGATCGACTCCTGGTCCAATCATGGCAACGATATCTTGAGTCACGCTCGCCAGTCGGTCAGCGAGTGCCCGAGCGCCTGACGCGCCCCTCGATACAAGCAGTTCATCACTCTCGGTAAGGAAGTCAATGCCGGTCATGCTTCCTTCTCCCAAACGCACCCCAAAGATATCTGGAACATTTTTGGGCAAACGACGGATGAAGAAATCTGGCGACCCCATATCCCCGGGAAACTTAGCTACCTCGAAATTGTCTGGATCGGTCTGCGCCAATCGGATCATATTTAGGGAGTTTCGAACGGACTTGATGCTCCCCTCGAACGTAGCGCCGCTGTTAGAAAGTGAATGACTGTGTTGCCTCCAATGGTAGACGACTTCTGGGATGTGAACTGCATGATACCCCGCCAGTTCAAACCGAAGTATATTGTCCCAGTCTTGAGCGTACTCGGCATCTCCGTTTGTGAATGTGCCTAATTCCAGCGCCGTATTCCGGTTGAAGATAACAGCATGCCAGATGAAGGAGTGAGCTCTGATTTGAGCAGGATCGTAGTCCGGCCGATAGAAAGGATGGACGAACTTACCGCCTATAAGAAGATCCTCATCAGTGTAAAAAATCTGCGCGTCTTTATCTGCAGAAATAGCTTCGCGAATTGTGGCGACGGATCCTCGTTTTAGTAGATCGTCGGCGTCGAGAACCATAAGGAAATCAGCCTTCGCCGCGTCAAGGCATTCCCGCGTGCCACCATGTATTCCCAGATTCACGGGGCAACGAAGCACGCGGATTTTGTCGTGTTCGTTTAGCGCATGAAGGATATCATCAACGTCACTTGGTACAGGCCCGTTAGCGAGAATGACCCATTCATCTAACGCTTCAAGCTCTTCGATTACGCAGTCCGCTGTTTCTTGAAAGAGTTCTGCGTTTGTACGGATATACACCGTCGTTAGAATGCCGAGGCTTGGGGCACCCTCACAGTTTGCATCTGGCTGCACAGATCTCGAAATCAGAATAGGGAACATCAGCAAAACCAACTTTACCGCTATGGGCGATTTCAAAAATGTGCCTACCGCTCATGTTCAGGTTGGCGGCATAGCCTCGAACCGGGACGTCTCTTCTCTTCAGGTAGTCGGCGATAATATTTCGATCGGAACTAGTCAGCCCAGATTTACGGGAAGTTTCTGCGCCTAGAAGCGACGAATTGACGACACGGACGCCAATTTCACCAGCCTTCAATCCCAGCCACAGCCCCAAAGCGTCGATGCCAAAGTGCCTCGGCATTTCTTTGAGCGTCTCGACCAAATGGCCTCGGGTCACCCACGCCAAGCGTGCCGAAACCGCATTAACGGAGTAAGGCAAGGAGATATGAGTGGAATCCTCTCTATGCGGGTTCCCATACATTCCCCCGAAGCCGAACGATACCCCACCGCCCAGGCCGTCCTTAACACCAGATATCTCGACACCGACCATTACTGTATCCGGAAATGCGTCGATGATCTTTTCGACCAAGATGTCAGAAGAAGACCCTAGCACGGCTGTCTTTGTCTTAATCGCTATCAGATCGTCAACATCACCATCGGAGATAATGTTCAACAAGGATGCCCGGTCAATTTCCTCGTCGAGAACAATGGAACTGGCTCGGGTTGTCATCCCAACCATATCCAATTTCTGTTGTCCGCTCTCGACGTACCGGCTTCTGAACCATAACTGTTCCGGCAAATGAACAGCGTTAACGTGATTATGGTTGTCCCATAAAATGTCAGGCCATTTCGAGGAAGCATGGTGCTGCGTTGCGTTGATCAACTCTCGACCGACCGCCACCAGCCCCGGCACGCATCTGCCAAAAGCGCTCAGGACTGGGTCCCAGCCCGTTTGTATCAACGGATCCATAGAAGCCGCAGCAACCGTCAGATCATAGTCGTCAGCAACTATCATCGACGGGTGGTTCATTTGTTCAGCGAACGCACGGATGACACCAAAGGCATCGTAAGAGACAGCGCCGTTCGGCTTGACGAAAAGCAAATAGTCACCGGTTGCCCTGATCGCAATATCCTGAAGCGAAACATCATCGGTCAAGATTTCTACGCGATACTTTTGTGCGAACTCGCCCAGATAGGCTTTCAGTTCATTGTGAACTTTTTCGGGTGCCAGAATTATCAAGTTTTCCGTCAGCGCAATCTGGTTCACGATAGACGGGAGCGTATTGCTCAATTCCGCAGCATCCGACAGTGACATGATAGGTGAGACAGTCGGAGCGTCGTCAGATATCGAATATCGGAGCTTTCGGTCGAGGGATAAGCTTGTAATAGCTGAATAAGTTAACGGTCGAGCAATGCGGGGCTCGATAGGCCGGGCATGGATCGTGCCAACGTTCCTTTTCCGAACAAGCCCCTCCTTTTCGAGCTCTTGGATTAGGCCTGGAATCACATCTGAAAGGCTATCTACCCAGTTCTTTGGTAGAGGGACGATCCCAGGTGAAACCAATTGGCCGTCCTTCTGCATGATCCCTTTCACAATTGCAGGGACAAGTGCATCCAAGGTAGCCGGTACCGCGATAATATTAGGAGAAATTTCCGCAAGTCGCTCGGCGGTCTTACTGCCGTATGTCGTCGTTACAACCACGCCACCACAGGCAGCAAACTCTAGAGGCGGATAGCTGGGATGCGGAGATAGCATCAGAGAAAGAAGCAAATCCGACTCGCGCATCATTTTCGCGTAACCCGCGAAATCCATCCATTCGGCAGGCTTGAGGACAAAGCCTCTACCAAGCGGTATGGGGTCAAAATGCTCGCCCATGCCGATGAACTCCCAGCCAGAGTCACCGAATGCCCCCGCTGTGACGGCGGCCTTGAGGGAAGCGACGCCCAACCAGAACAAATTCCTCTCGGCCATGGTCGGCCTTGTGTAAAAGAGTAATCGCCGTGTGGATTTGACCAATTCGGCAGACGGGTAAAAATGGTCGCTGTCGACAGCTGGATCGAAGCACAGCGCCTTACTTGCGAAGTCGCTGTTCGAAAATTGCCCCACTTTCTGCTCTACAAGATGATCTCGAAGCAGTTTAGTGTTAATTATCGGAATATGATCATAACTATAAGTTTCTTCCGCAAAAGCATGAAGAACAGATAGACCGTAAAACATGCTCTCGTAATCTTGGATCAAGTATGCAAAGCGATTGGTTCGCAGAAGCGCCGTCGCAGCTTTTGCCGGCTGAGCCGTCCACCAGGCCGTAGCCAAGAAAATATCATCGTGATTAAGAACAAAAGGCACATCGCGGGAATGGGCGTCCAAGAACTCTATACCCAAGTCATCGGTATTGAGACCTGTGAGTTTGAAAAGATGCTCTTTCAATGGCCCGAGGTCACGGTCCGGCGCGGCATCTACTGACACAAACTTCACAGGGATGCCTTCGGCAGCTACGAGGCAACCCAGAATATAGGCGGTATTGGGTCCTCCCGTGGCATATCTCCGATTAAGCCCTGGCAGCAGAACTAGGAGCGCAGGATCGCGTCTGCACACCGGGTCGACAACGACGTTGAGTGGGAGGAAGCCCATCCGTTTGTCTAAAGCGCTCAAGCCATCTTCGCGCAATCTGCTCACGGCAGACCCCAATATCTCCGATGACGCGCGATAAAGTTCGGATGTTGCGGGAGCGGAGGAGCTAGCAAAGGTTTGGCGCCCTTCCCACTGGCCGTCTAGTAAGTAGTGCTGCAGCGGATCGATCTCCGCTTGCGCCACATCAGGATAGGCAGAAAGATACTCAGACACACTGAAATTGGGGTGCGGGTCTCGCCCCTCTTTCCATCCGATCTCATGATAGTGCGTCAGTGGATTGGTATCTGGTGAGACCAAGTCCTTATTAAAAGTCGCATACCAGCTCGAGGAAAAGAAACGATTTGGATTACGCCCTTCCTCATAACCAGAGGCCATGTAGTGGGCGAACGGATCAACGCCAGCTTTCTCAATATCTGGATAGGATGAAAGATAGAACGAGTCGTCAAATAGACCGCTTCTTTTAGTGAACCAAAGCCAGCCGGTGCGACTGCACGTGATTCTGCCTTTCCATGAACAATATAGTGATAGAGCGGATTGATGCCGGACTTTGCGACGTCCGGATGCGCGTCGAGATAAAAGCCGGTATCAAAATTCGCACTAGGATTTCGAAGTTCCGATGCGCCATACGCGATATAATGTGCAATCGGGTCTTGGTTGCTGGACGCTACATCAGGATAGTTATTCCTGTAGAATTCGGAATCGAATTCTCTGCTTCGCACGATGGCTTTGTAGACAGTAGAACTAGCGCGCGAGGCCTTTCTGTTCGGCTTTGCAATTAGGCTGACCAAGTCTTTAATTGTTTTCTGAGCGCGGAAATGGATGGAGCGATTGAGCATAGTTATTGCCTGCATTCTCGAGGAGCGCAAATTTATATGGGCCTTGATACGCGGTCGCAAGCGTCTATCCGGCCAAACATGGTGTTTGAGAAAATCGAAGTGGCAGAATCGCGAGCTTGAAGGAGCAAGCTGGAAGATGGCTGCGCTGACCCTGCAAATACCCTTGACCTCCTCCTTCTTCAAACACTGTGTCCCTGAAGCGGTGGGATAGTTGCGTGAACAAGCGCAGTTCTTCCACGGCAGGCTTGCTGACAAACCGCGCTAAATCTTACAATTTCGATTGCCGCACCATTCTCGACATCGACCAACATTGCGTCGATGCTCTGGAAGAGCGAGCACTTTACAGTTGATAAGGTAGCCGTTAGGCAGACGCCTATGGTTCCAAAAGGCGGGCTCCCATGATTTTTGAGAGATTGTATATCCCCGACGTTATTTTGATCACGCCGACGAAGTTTGGCGACAGTCGCGGGTATTTTATGGAGACCTTCCGCGCCAGTCTTTTCGAATCCGAAGCAGGGCCTTTCCAGTTCGTCCAAGACAATCGCTCTTTATCCCTGGAGGTCGGCACCGTGCGGGGATTGCACTTTCAAATCGACCCGATGGCACAAGGCAAGTTGGTGTCATGCGCGGCTGGCTCGTTGCTGGACGTAGCCGTTGACATTCGATTGGGTTCGCCGACCTACGGAAAGCATGTCGCAGTCGAACTCACTCCCGATAACGGTAAGCAATTGTGGGTACCACCGGGTTTCGCGCATGGTTTCTGTACTCTCGCGCCCTCTACCGAGATCAGCTACAAGGTGACGAACTACTACAGCGCTGAAAATGACCGTGGCCTGCTATGGAATGATCCGGCCCTCGCCATCGAGTGGCCAGTTGAGCCGGAGATGGCAGTTCTTTCTGAGAAAGATAAGCAGCAGCCGAGGCTCGCAGATTTGGGAAGCGTTTTCAGCTATTGAGACCTTCACTTGGGCAGCTGCTTTGAAAGGTCAAACGGTAGATCCGCCATGCTGATCTTCCCGGCGGCGCACTTAGCGAGAATGAATGGAGGCGTCTAGATGCGCGTACTAATTACAGGTGGGGCTGGTTTCATTGGATCGGCGACAGTTCGCCACCTCGTGCTCGACAAAGGCTACGAGGTGCTGAACGTTGACAAGCTAACCTATGCGGGGACGGAAACTTCTTTAAACGTGGTGGGCAATCGTCCCGGATATCGATTTCTAAAAGCCGATATCTGCGACAGAGCGACGATCACTCAAGCGCTTGAAGACTTTCGCCCAAACAGGATCATGCATCTGGCAGCCGAGAGCCATGTCGACCGTTCGATCACCGGAGCCAAAGAATTCGTCGACACAAACGTGATCGGAACGTTTAACATGCTGGAGTGTGCGCGCCAGTATTGGTCGAGACTGGAAGCGCCTGAGAAAGAAGCATTCCGCTTCCTGCATGTCTCGACCGACGAGGTCTACGGCTCGCTCGGCGATACGGGCTTGTTTACGGAAGAGACGCCGTACGATCCTAGCTCGCCCTACTCTGCATCCAAGGCGGCTTCCGATCACCTAGCTAAGGCATGGGCCCGCACATACGGGATGCCAATTGTAGTGTCGAATTGCTCTAATAATTACGGGCCTCATCATTTCCCCGAAAAGCTCATCCCGCTAATCATTTTGAACGCCTTGGAGGGCAAGCCGCTCCCAGTTTACGGCAGTGGTGCGAATATTCGTGACTGGCTTTATGTAGAAGATCACGCACGCGCACTCGACATAATCGCTGAGCGGGGCAGGATCGGCGAGACTTACAATGTTGGCGGCCGCAATGAGCGCCGCAACATTGATGTGGTTACTGCGATCTGTGAGTTGATGGATCGACTGCGACCGCAGTTCGCCCCGCATTCGCGGCTAATTACCTATGTTACGGATCGCCCCGGCCATGATGCCCGTTACGCGATTGACGCGACCAAACTTGAGACAGAGCTCGGCTGGAAAGCTCAGGAAAATTTCAACACCGGCATAGAAAAAACGGTTCGCTGGTATCTTGAGAACGAATGGTGGTGGGCACCATTGAGACAGGGGTACTCCGGTTCACGCCTCGGTTTGCTTGCAGAAAAGACTTCTGCATGACGACCGAGAATAGGAGCACTGGCCGTATGCGCATGGTGGTAACTGGCAGAGAAGGACAGGTTGTGCTTTCGCTGCTTAAACGCGGTGAACATAACGACCGCTTCGAGGTTATCTCACTCGGTCGCCCAGCACTCGACCTGTCTGCCCCCGAGACAATTGAAGCCGCATTGCGTGACTCGCGACCGGACGTCATCGTTTCGGCTGCTGCCTACACTGCCGTGGATCAAGCTGAAAGTGATGAGGATCCGGCAATGATCGTCAATGGCGTGGCAGCAGGCAAGGTTGCTGAAACAGCCGCGATGCTTGGCGTGCCCGTCATTCACCTCTCAACGGATTATGTCTTCGATGGCAGCAAACCATCGCCTTACGTGGAAAGTGACCCGGTGGCGCCGATCGGCGCCTATGGGCGTTCAAAGTTGGCCGGCGAACAGGCCGTTGCTATCGCCACACCAAACCATGTCATATTGCGGACAGCGTGGGTTTACAGTCCGTTCGGAAAAAACTTCTTAAAGACAATGCTGCGCGTGGCCGAGAACCGCGATAGCTTGAACGTTGTTGACGATCAGGTTGGGAACCCGACTTCGGCCTTTGACATCGCCGATGCAGTTCTCGCCATTGCCGCCAATCTTTTGGCGAAGGACGATCCGGCCCTCCGCGGTACCTTTCATATGACCGGAACAGGCGCCGCGAGTTGGGCGGATTTTGCGGTTGAAATTTTCTCACAATCGAAAATCTGGAATGGCCCCACGGCGGAGGTCAATCGCATTCCAGCGAGCGCTTACCCGACGCCGGCTCGGCGCCCAGCTAATTCCCGCCTTGACTGCAGCCTTCTTGCTGCACGGCACGGCGTCAAACTTCCTGACTGGAAACAGTCCACGGCCCACATAGTCGAGCAACTTCTCGACTTCAATCACTAGGGAAAATACGCATGAAGGGCATTATCCTCGCAGGCGGCAGCGGCACCCGTCTTCATCCGATGACCAGAGTTGTCTCCAAGCAGTTGATGCCCATCTATGACAAGCCGATGATCTTCTATCCGCTATCAACGCTTATGCTGGCTGGTATCCGCGAGATCCTTATCATTTCAACGCCAGCCGACATGCCAATGTTCGAGCGTCTTCTCGGCGACGGCTCGCAATGGGGGATAAGCCTCAATTATGCGGTTCAGCCGTCGCCAGACGGTCTCGCTCAGGCTTACATAATCGGTGCCGATTTTATAGGTGATAGTTCGTCCTGCTTGATCCTCGGAGATAATATTTTCTACGGCCACGGCATCACCGATCTATTTGTGAACGCCATGGAACGTCCGGCTGGAGCTACCGTTTTCGCCTATCACGTCAAGGATCCAGAGCGGTACGGCGTCGTCGAATTTAACGAGCGTCGGCGAGCAATTTCGATCGAGGAGAAGCCGACTAAGCCACGCTCCAGTTGGGCCGTCACAGGGCTTTATTTTTATGACAAGGATGTAGTCGGCATTGCTGCCGATTTAAAGCCGTCTCCGCGTGGCGAACTGGAGATTACTGACGTGAACCGCGCGTATTTGGAACGCGGTGATCTACACGTAGAGCAAATGGGACGCGGCTACGCATGGTTCGATACCGGAACCCCGGACAGCCTTTTAGAAGCCTCAGAATTCGTCGCGACACTTGAGAGGCGCCAAGGCTTCAAGATCTCTTGCCCCGAAGAGATCGCTTTTTACAAAGGTTTCATTGATAGCAGCGAGCTCAATCGGCTGGCCGAGGGGTATGGAAAGAGCGCTTATGGTCACTACCTGCGCGAAAAAGTTCTCGCCGAGGGTCCTACGAGGGCTGGTTGACCGCGAGACACAAAATGCGGCGTCATGCGAACATCGACCTCCTTAGAACCGCGCCAGTTGATCTCTTTTGGGGTCGATCCAGCGAGGACGGGAATTTCCACTTAAGAGGTTGCTGTAGGTTTGAGCATGTGCTTGAAGGACAAGCTACGCAGCGAAAATGGCATTTTGCTTCCCGCGTTTTTTTGCGCACTATCAAACGCCTTGCCGATAAGGATCGGACTAAGTTTTTCCTATCAGAGAAGCTCAGATTCAAAATGCTAGTTGCAACCGAGTAATGGAGCGAGATTTATGAAGGCCGTAATACTGGCGGGTGGATTGGGCACACGATTGGCAGAAGAAACAAGCTTGCGTCCCAAGCCGATGGTTGAGATCGGCGGCCGCCCAATATTATGGCACATAATGAAGATATACTCTCACTTCGGCATCAACGAATTCGTCGTGTGCCTGGGTTACAAGGGGTACATCATCAAAGAATACTTTATGAATTATCTGCTCCATATGGCGGATGTAACAATTGATCTGTCGAGCCAAAGTACGACAATCCACCAGAAAAGAGCCGAACCTTGGAAAGTCACGCTGGTTGATACAGGTGAACTGTCAATGACTGGCGGCCGCATCGGCCGGATTCGGGAATATATTGGCGACGAGACATTCTGCATGACCTATGGCGACGGAGTCAGCAACATCGATATCCGCCGTGAAATAGAATTTCATGAGAAGCACGGACGGGACGCTACAGTGACACTGGTAAGGCCACCTGGCCGGTTCGGTGCGGCAAATCTTGACGGCGATTCCGTTCGTAGTTTTAAAGAAAAGCCCGACGGTGAAGCCGGGTGGATCAATGCCGGCTTCTTCGTGCTCTCCCCGAAGGTTTTCGACCTTATTGAGGGCGACGATACGGTATGGGAGAAGGGGCCGATGGAAAATCTCGCAGCTTCCGACCGGTTGGTAGGGTTTCGACATGAAGGTTTCTGGCAGCCGATGGACACTCTTCGTGACAAGCAGCAGCTAGAAGAAATGTGGCGGGTCGGAAAAGCACCTTGGCGGATCTGGGAATGAAAGAGATGAGCATGGCG
The DNA here is from genome assembly GCF_030323265.1 of Terrirhizobium terrae. Lineage (GTDB taxonomy): Bacteria > Pseudomonadota > Alphaproteobacteria > Rhizobiales > Rhizobiaceae > Neorhizobium. The sequence continues at coordinate 2,367,846 of NZ_CP104992.1, read as the reverse complement.
AGATTGACCGGCGAATGACCCAGGATTTCCTCAACACTTATCGCGGAAAGACCGTTCTCGTTACAGGCCATTCCGGGTTCAAGGGAGCGTGGCTGACAACATGGTTGCACAAATTGGGTGCAAATGTCGTCGCCATTAGTCTTCCTCCAGAGCAAGGCGAAGATTCACTTTTCGTCACGGCGGGGATCGAAGACCTATGTGATAGTCGTTGGCTCGACATTCGTGACGCTGAGGGCGTTCGCACCCTGATGGAAGAGGTTCGCCCTAGCATCGTCTTCCACTTGGCAGCGCAAGCGCTCGTGCACCGCGGCTATCGTGAGCCATTATTCACCTTTGGCACCAACGTCATGGGTGCCGCGAATGTGCTTGAAGCTTCTCGCGAAACGTCATCAGTGGAAGCAGTCGTTTTCGTAACAAGTGATAAGGTCTACGACAATCGCGAGTGGATGTGGGCCTATCGAGAGAATGACAGCCTTGGGGGCTAGACCCCTACAGCGCCAGCAAAGGTGCCGCAGAACTGGTAGCCCGTCCATACATGACCGTTCTTCGGAGCGAAGGCGACCGTTTAAGAGTTGCGACGGCTCGTGGCGGGAATGTCGTTGGAGGCGGCGATTGGTCGGCAGATCGGATCGTGCCGGATATTGTTCGAGCGCTTCGCACCAATGTCCCATTGGTTCTTCGCAGGCCGGACGCGACGCGTCCGTGGCAGCACGTACTTGAGCTTTGCTGTGGCTATCTCACTCTAGGCTCTAGGCTGCTTAACGGTTCAACTACGCAAGCAATGAGTCCAAGAGACTTTATTGGATCTTACAATTTCGGCCCCGACAGGACAAACGAGATGCCTGTAAGAGAGTTGACAAAAGCCGCGCTCAAAGCTTGGGGCAATCCCTCTTATCCTGTCGAATTTGGACCAGCGGAGCTTCACGAAGCGACGTATCTGCGAGTAGATTCCTCAAAGGCTCAAGCTTTGCTTGGCTGGCGACCGCACCTCTCCTTCGACGACACAATTGCTTGGACGATGAATTGGTATGCCGACTACTGCAATAACCGCTCGGCCGCCAGCTCTTTAATCAATAGGCAAGTTGACGCCTATACGAATCAATATCTGAGGTAACGCTGTGACCGCTTCCATTTCGACCAGACAGACTTCATGCCGTCATTGCGGTTCACCTCTCGCTACAATTTTTGCCGATCTCGGGGCAACGCCCGTGTCCAACGACTATTTGACCGAAGCGACACGCTTCGATGGCGAGCGTTTTTATCCGCTGAAAGCGTTTAAGTGCGATGAGTGCCATCTGGTTCAGCTCGAGGACTTTCGACGTGCAGACGATCTTTTCAGAGAAGATTACGCTTACTTCTCATCAGTCTCAACGAGCTGGCTGGCACATGCAAAGCAGTTTTCAGATCTCTCAATTTCGCGCTTCGGTCTAGGTTCTGACAGTACCGTCGTGGAAGTCGCCAGCAACGACGGCTATCTTCTACAGTATTTTCAGGACGCTGGCCTGCGGGTTCTCGGCATTGAACCATGCCGTTCAGTTGCGGACTATGCGATCACCGAAAAAGGCATCCCGACACGCATCGAATTTTTTGGCGTAGAGGCTGCAAAATCGCTGGTTGCAGAGGGTTTTACAGCGGATATTACTGCCGCGAACAATGTCCTTGCTCATGTTCCAGATATCAATGATTTCGTATCTGGTTTCAGGGAGATACTTAAACAGGACGGCGTAGCTTGTTTCGAGTTTCCGCACTTGGCGCGACTAATCAGCGAAAACCAATTCGATACCATTTACCACGAACACTTCTCTTACCTTTCCCTGCTGGCGGTTGAGCGGATTTTTGCTGCCAACGGGCTAACCGTCTTCGATGTGGAGAAAATCAAGACCCACGGCGGTTCGCTGCGCGTTTTCGCCTGCAGAACCGACTCAAAACGGCAAGTTGAACCGAGCGTCGCGGCGGTAGTCGACGAAGAGCGCAAAGCCGGCCTTGACCGTTCAGAAGTCTACGCGTCGTTCGGGGAAAAAGTTCGTGAAACCAAACGCTCGCTTCTTGAGCTCCTAATTTCCCTAAAGAGGGATGGTAAAACAATCGTAGGTTACGGCGCCCCCGCAAAGGGTAACACGCTGTTGAACTATTGCGGGATAGGAAGCGACTTCATTGAGTTCACAGTAGATCGTTCACCGCAGAAACAGGGAATGTATCTTCCGGGAACCCGACTAAGTATCAAGGCACCTGAAGCCATTGCTGAGGTAAAGCCAGATTATGTTCTTATCTTGCCTTGGAATATCAAAGACGAGGTGATCGCGCAGATGTCACATATCCGCGAATGGGGAGGGAAATTTATTGTTCCCATTCCTTCGGCAACGATCATCTAGGCAAACTAATGAAGTTCGTCGAAACTGCTCTGCAAGGCTGTACACTGATTGAGATCGATAGGATCGGAGACAATCGGGGTTTCTTTGCGCGGACTTTTTGTTCAGAGGAATTTTCCGCTCGCGGGCTGAACCCGGTTGCAGCGCAATGCAGTATTTCGTTTAGCGCAAAACGTGGCACTACGCGGGGCCTGCATTTTCAGCGCGGGTCGGCAAGAGAGGACAAACTCGTTAGATGCATAAAGGGGGCGATCTTCGATGTCATGGTCGATCTCAGAGAGGGATCACCCAATTTTGGTAAATGGTTGGGTCAGGTCTTGACTGCGGAGAACAATCTTCAGCTTCATTCTTGCCAGGGCTTTGCTCACGGATTTCAAACTCTGACTGAGGACTGCATTGTGAGCTATCATATCAGTCAGCCCTATAACTCGGAGCTAAGCGGGGGTTCTTTGGAACGACCCTGATATCGCCATAACGTGGCCCCTAGAGCCGACGGAGCAATCAGCTCGGGACTTGCTGTTCCCCAAATTGGCGGAAGTAACTCCGGAGCTTCTGCCGTAGTCATTTAAAGTTGGGACAGATGAAGCGTCTCCTGATCACTGGTGCCTCAGGTTTTATAGGCAGGCACTGTGCAAAATTGGCAGCCGAGCGGGGTTTTGACGTATGGGCAACGCGATCGGGTAGATCGAATGACGGCGGCGAGGACGCGCATGGCGCAATAACCTGGCGCACCGTAGATCTGCTTGCTCCGGCTGGATTAGAGCGTCTTCTGGATGAGGCGAAACCAACCCACGTGCTACACACGGCTTGGGTTACTGAACATGGCTCTTACTGGTCGTCTCCTGCCAATCTCGACTGGTTGGCACTCGGAGCGCGATTTTTCAAGCGCTTTGCGGAAATCGGCGGCCAAAGGTTTGTCTGCGCAGGGACGTGCGCCGAGTACGATTGGTCGTACGGATTTATGGTCGAGGATACGACACCCGATCTTCCCGGTACTTTTTACGGTAGCGCGAAACTCATTCACCATCAAACGTTAATGGCGACAGCAAATCAGTTGGGTTTCAGCGCCGCCAGTGGCCGAATTTTCTTCGCCTACGGACCGCACGAGAATTCCTCAAGGTTTATCCCGTCGATTTGCCGATCACTCGCGCAAGGTTCTGAGGCTGCGATGGGATCGGGCCGATTCTTTCGCGACTTCATGCACGTTGAAGACGTTGCAAGCGGCTTCTTGGCCCTACTCGAATCTGGCATCACCGGATCCTGCAATATCTCTTCGGGTGAGCCGAGACGCCTAATTGATATAGCTATGACCTTGGGACGATTTGAGGGAAAAGAGGCTCTTATTCGCGCAGGCGCTCGCCAAGATAAAGTAAATGAACCTGACATGCTCGTTGGCTCAAACAGAAAGCTTCTGACTACAGGGTGGCAGCCCAAAATTGAATTTGAAGAAGGATTGCTGCGAACCTATGAATGGTGGAAGAATGTATCTACAAAAGATCAAGCCTTCTAGTATTAACGCCTTGGCGGCTAATATGCTTGTCCAATTGGGCATCCGTATTGGCCTGTTCAGGAAGAAGCAGGATCGATACGCAAAATTGCGGCCGATCTCGTTATCTGAGCCATAGTGGCCGTCGCAGCGCAGAGATTGTTGAGGTTGCTATTTCTCCCGTGATCAGGATTTGATGCGGACGGTTAGCTTACGGCTTAGTGGTAGGCATGCTGGGGCCCGCTCGGGGTTCGTCACGGAACGTTTTTGACAGAAGCAAGCGAGTTAGTCTTAGTCCATATTTTCCGCTCTCCTGATCCTAGTTGTAACTCTAGCGGCTGCACGCACGCGTCTGATTGTTAATCTCCGGCCCAGCGCCCCGCGTAGCTGGGTGATCGGCGAAGCAAAAATCCGGGCAGTACAGCTTACCGAATTCGCTTAAGGATCCTGACGGTTTGACCGTACGATGAGATAGCTAGCTTGCGGAACCCAGCAAGAAGCGTGGAGGTAGATGTGCGGTACGGTGGACCTGAAAACTGAACTGCTCATTCTACTGCGTCGAGGACAGCGCATCTTTCGTCGATCACAGACAATCGCCGGCTGACCTACCGAGAGCCGACTTGGACAAGTAATCGATCAGAGGACTGGTTTTAGGAGCCGATCATCCGCTCTAGCTTGGTGGCAATCGCCTCCACGGACAGCTTGCCATTTTTGACGTCGGGATAAAGCGCCGCCATCGCCGGAAGAACCCGATCCAACGTTGACCGGACTGCCTCGATTGGAGGCAGACGCCAGCCTCTTGGTTTTGATTGGCCGAGCGCTGCCCATCTCTTGTGGGCGAGTTTTAGCAGCTCCCGTTTCGTTATCCCGCGATATCGCATCAGCTCTATCGTGATCTGCAGAAGCACGCTGTCGGGGTCACGGCCGTGCTTGATGGCCTCCTTCAAAAGATGCCGTTGTCGAGCCTTGATGTTGTGTCCGAGCGCTACTTCCTCATCGATCTTTTGTTGATTGAGGCGTTGCGCCATGTTGATCTGATAGATCGCATTGCTGATGGCGTGTTGCCCACCATTCGCGGCCATTTGCATCATCTTGCGGGTGACCACCTCGTCCATCCGCATCGTCTGGGAGCCGTCATTCGAAGTGATAGAGATTTCTCGCGCTGCTTCTTTCAGCAACGCTCGCTGCAACGGCGTGAGCTTCCTCCAGTCACCATTGCCGTCGCCGATGCCGCTATCGCCCCCACCGCGCCTGGAAGACCTACCTTTTCTGGTTACCATCATGCAGCTCCTTCCACGACGCCCATACTCTTGGAGACCGCTGCGTCAGCACAGCCGCTCCCGTCAGTTCCTTCGTCTGACCGTTCCACACTGATCCGCGAGAACGTTGCTCCGCTGCCCTCCAGCCGGGCGACCTCGCCCGTCACACGCTTGAAACAGCGGATGATCGTGTCGCAATAGTGTGGATCGAGTTCGAGCAGCCGGGCCATGCGGCCGCACTGATCTGCAGCGATCAATGTCGAGCCAGAACCGCCGAAAATGTCCAGCACGGTGTCTCCGCGCCCGGAGCAATCGCGAATGGCATCGGCGACCAAGGCCACCGGCTTGACTGTGGGGTGCATGGCAAGCTCTTCGTCCCTTGCTGCTCCGAGCGAGCTGATACCCGGATAGTCCCAGACATTGGTGCGATAGCGGCCAGTATCGCCGAGCCCGAAATTGTTGACATGGGGCGTGCTGCCCCTCTTGAAGACGAAGATCAGCTCGTGCTTGGAGCGGTAGAACGACCCCATGCCGCCATTGGTCTTGTTCCAGACGCACAGGTTCTTGAATTCGTCGAAGACGGCGTTCCCTGCCTCCAGCAGTTCGCCCATATGCCGCCAGTCCATGCAGACGAAGGCGATTGCCCCATCCCTGAGCTGACTTGCTGCAGTCCCAAGCGAGCCACGCAGAAAGTCGGTAAAGGCCGCCTCATCCATTTCGCCAGAGGCCACCGCGAACTCTCGGTGCTTGACCCGCCCCAGCCCGCTGACATGGCCGACGATCGGAACATTGTAGGGCGGGTCGGTAAACAGCAGATCGACTGCGGCGCCACCACAAAGCCGGGAGACGGCTTCGGGAGAGCGGGCATCCCCGCAGATCAGGCGATGCGAGCCAAGTTGCCAAAGGTCGCCCGAACGGGTGATAGCAGGCCCGGGCTGCAGTGACTCGATCGTGTCCAGCGCACTGTCCACGGACGCGGGCTTTTTCTCGCCCTCGATGGTGAAGTCGATTTCCGTGGTCGAGAAGCCGAGTAGTTCGATGTCGAAATCCAGGTCGATGAGCCCCTGCATTTCGATCGCCAGCACATCGCGGTCCCAGCCCGCATTTTCGGCGAGCTTGTTGTCGGCCAGGATGTATGCACGTACTTCGTCACGTGACAGGTGCGAGAGCTTGCGGACCGGCACCTCGAGCATACCAAGCAGTTTCGCAGCCTGAACACGGCCGTGGCCGGCGATGATGGTATATTCCTCGGATATAAGGACGGGATTGCAGAAGCCGAAACGTTTGATGCTCTGGGCAATCTGATTGATCTGCTTCTTCGAATGGGTGCGCGCATTGTTGGCGTAAGGAACGAGCCTGTCGACCGGGCACGACTGTTCGTCTGGTGGATGCATAGCATTCTCCATGAGAGGAATAGTGTTGCGTTATTCAATGAATTTCGGTGCGGCGCCGCTGGATTGAAGCTAACGCGGCACTCTGGCTTCCCGCAAGCGGTCTGGAGCAGAAAGCAAAAGTGTTTCAGGTAATGTCGGACCCGCTAATATGGGCTTTAAACACCCCTTTAAGTCCCCTTTAAAAGGCCTTTACTACCCCTTTAAACGCAAAGGTTCGCGGGCGACCGAAAAGCGGCCGATTTGGAGAATTATATTCCCCTTCTCCGCGGTAGCGGCTTAATGGAGTGAGACTTGGTCAATGGCCAAACACACTTAGCACCCACCGGGATTCTTCTGATTCGGCAGGAAAATTGCATTTATTACAGTTACATGGAGGTTGCTTGGCCGTTGCGACCTCATGGTGTTCCATAGAACACGGTTGTCCCTCCCCTGCAGCTACCTACGCGTCCCCGGCAAAGCCACGCTATTGGGCAGCGCTTTCGACATCGTTGCAGGTGCACCATCTCGGCCGGGCTCGCGGAAACCACCCTCTCCCCGCGCGCCACTACACTAGAAACGATAAAGGCGTGCCACCGGCAGCACGCCCAGCCGATCAACCTACGGAGGGCCGCCGGAGGCCTCGTTTGATCGACGGGGAGAATATACGACCTTAAGGCCGACTTGGCGAGAACCACCTTCGCGATGTCGGCTCCATCGAAGACAGCGAAGCGAGCGGTTTCTTGGGAGCCGTCACTGACGTTTGCCCGAGCCTCGACTATCGCAATGCGACGTCGCGTAACTGCAATCCGATTTCACGTAACTGCAATTCGGATTCGCGAAACGACAATTCACTTTCGTAAAACGGCAATTTTTCTCGGGCCAGCGCGGCGATTTTTGCTGAAGACAGCCTTGGAAACCCAAGATCTCGCACAGGAAAATCGCGAAAGTGACCGTTCCCACAAGAGGGAATTGGCCTTCTATTTCCTATCGTATTGAAAATTATATCTTATTCCCAGTAGACGGAGTCAATTTTCCCGAACTGGTCCATGAGAGGCGCTTATAAAAAAATAAGTCATCAAGCATTCTGAAATCCACGCTCCGATAATCGGATCATGCCGCTTCCCCTGGCGTTGTGCTGCGGTGAGGCCGTGGACCGTCCGCTTATCACCGATAGCGCAGGGCCTCGACCAGCAGTGCGAAGGCGGGGAGGCTAGTCTTCGGCTCGGATAATAGAGATGGTAGCCTGGGAAAGGCGCGCACCATTCCTCCAAAACGGGCGCCAGCCGCCCTTCTTTTACCAGTAGGCTGAGATGATCGTCAGGGAGGCAGGCGAGGCCCAGGCCGTCGAGGGCGGCGTCGATGATCATCGGCACGTCGTTGCAGATGAACTGGCCGTCGACGCGGACGTTGACCGGGCGGCCGTCGCGTTCGAACTCCCATGCATAGAGCCCGCCGAGCGTCGGCAGGCGCAGATTGATGCAATTGTGCTGGGTGAGGTCGTAAGGGGTCATCGGCTTCGGGTTGCGGGCGAAATAATCCGGCGAGCCGACGACCATCATCCGCAGTTCGGGGCCGATCCTGACCGCGATCATGTCCTTCTCGATGCTTTCGCCCAACCGCACGCCCGCGTCGAAGCGTTCGGAGACGAGGTCCACGAATTTCTGTTCGACGGAGATTTCGACATTGATATCCGGATAGTCCGCCATAAGGCGCTTCACCTTGGGCATCAGGATGGCATGGGCGGGCAGACGGCTGGATGTGATGCGGATCGTGCCGCCGGGCCGCTGGCGCATGGCGCTCAGGGCATCGATGCGGCTTCTTATGTCATTGATCGCGGGGCGCAGCGTCTCCATCATCTGCTCGCCCGCTTCCGTCGGCACGACATTGCGCGTCGTGCGCGTCAGAAGACGCACGCCCATGCGCTCTTCAAGGCGGCGCACCGTATGGCTGAGCGACGATTGCGACGTGCCGAGTTGCGCGGCCGCGCGGGTGAAACTCCGCTCCTCGGCGACAGTGAGAAAGGCGACAAGATCGCCCAGTTCGTCCCGCTTCATTCATGAATCCTAGATATAAGTTTATATGAAACTTAGCATCTAATCAGATTAACAAGCCAGTTCTAAATCTCCTCCCACGACGAGTTGATCGGCTGGTGAACGAGTGGCCGTTGAAGGTTTCTGGCTGCCCGCCCCTTTCGCCCGCCGTCATTCTTGAAGGAGAGCTAAGTTGAAAAGACGTATTCTCGGCAAGGCAGGTCTTGAAGTTTCGGCCCTCGGCTTCGGCTGCATGGGGCTCGATTTCGGCTATGCCAACAAGGTCAGCAAGCAGGAAGGCGTCACCCTGATCCGCCAGGCGGTCGATCGCGGCGTGACCTTCTTCGATACGGCAGAAGTCTACGGCCCGTTCAGCAACGAAGAGATGGTCGGCGAGGCGCTAAGGCCGGTGCGCGATCAAGTGGTCATCGCCACCAAGTTCGGCTTCAACATCGTCGATGGCAAGCAAGCGGGCCTCAACAGCCGGCCGGACCATATCAGACAAGTCGCAGACGAGAGCCTGAAGCGCCTCGGCACCGATGTGATCGATCTCTTCTACCAGCACCGGGTCGATCCGGCCGTGCCGATCGAGGAGGTTGCCGGCGCGGTGAAGGACCTGATCGCCGCCGGCAAGGTCAGGCATTTCGGCCTCTCGGAACCCGGTGCCCAGACGGTGCGCCGTGCCCACGCGGTGCAGCCGGTCACGACGCTGCAGAACGAATATTCGCTCTGGACCCGCGGGCCGGAGACCAACGGCATTCTCGACACCTGCGAGGAACTCGGCATCGGGCTCGTCCCGTACAGCCCACTCGGCAAGGGGTTCCTCACCGGCGCGATGAGCAAGGATACCAAGCTCGGCGAAGGCGATTTTCGCAACATGCTGCCGCGCTTCACTGCCGAAGCGATGGAGAAGAACCAGGTTCTCGTCGATCTTCTGAAGGCGATCGCCGACGACAAGGGCGGCACGCCGGCCCAGATCGCACTCGCCTGGCTGCTCGCGCAGAAGCCCTGGATCGTGCCTATCCCCGGAACGACGAAGCTGCACCGGCTGGAGGAAAATCTCGCCTCGGTCGAGATCGAGCTTTCGGCTGCCGAGCTTGCCCGGATCGAGAAGGCCGCGGCCAAGATCACGGTCGAGGGTGAGCGCTACCCGGAACATCTTTTGAAGACGACCGGGATTTGATCCGGAAGCAGGGTGACTGGACGACGGCGCGCCTGCGGCGTCATTCATGAACCGGGCGCATAGGCTCAATCGGATCGCGCCATCTAATCGCGGTGGCATTCCAGCCCATCTCAGGATTGGGGCTCCACGCGCCGAACGCGTCACCACCTGCCCGCGCCCGATCACAAAGAGGAAAACCGGATGAAGAACATCGCCGCTACCATCGCCATCTCCACCCTCGCCGCGACCGGCGTCGAAGCGCAGGAAGAGCGGCGTCGCGTGGCACCGCCTGCCGTCTATGACGTGGCGCCCGGCCTCGGCCATTTCACCGATGGCGTGCTGTTCGGCGAGGTCTGGGAGCGTGCCGATCTGAAGCCGCGCGACCGCAGCCTCGTCACTGTCTCGGCAATCGTCTCGACCGGCAAGACGGCGCAAATCGGCGGGCATGTGCGCCGGGCGCTGGACAACGGCGTCACGCCGGCCGAGATCGGCGAATTGATCACCCAGCTTGCCTTCTATTCAGGCTGGCCGAATGCCATCTCGGCCGTCATGGAAACCAAGAAGGTTTTCGACGAGCGCAATATCGCGCCGGTGACCGATAGCGAGGCGGCCCGGATCGGGCTCGAAGCGGTTGCGGAAGCCGCGCGCTCGGCGACGGTCAACGCTTCGGTGGCGCCGACGGTGGCAGCTCTCGCGGATCTCACCAATCGCGTATTGTTCGGTGATCTGTGGCAGCGGCCGGATCTTTCCGCCCGCGACCGCAGCCTGGTGACGATGACGGCACTGGTTGCGATCGGCCAGCCCGAACAGCTGCCGTTCCATGCCAATCGAGCTATGGACAACGGGCTCACTGCCGCCGAGGCGTCCGAAGCCATCACGCATGTCGCCTTCTATGCCGGATGGCCGCGCGCCATGTCGGCCGTGCCGGTCCTCAAGGGCGTCTTCGAGAAGCGCAGCGCCGCGACGCAGACGGCGTCCGCCCAGACAGAATCGCAAGGAGCATCCATGGACCTGCAGGTCACTCGCGCCAATACCAATCCGGTTGCCGGCCCGGCCGATTATTTCAGCGGCGAGGTTCGTGTTTCGGCGAATTACAAGAGCACCGAACCCGCCCGGGTCAGCGGCGCGACCGTCACCTTCACCGCCGGTGCCCGTACCGCCTGGCACACGCATCCGCTCGGCCAGACGCTGTTCATCGTCTCCGGCAAGGGCTGGGTGCAGAAGGAAGGCGGGCCGATCGAGACCGTCGGACCGGGTGACGTCGTGTGGATCCCGCCGCATCTGAAGCACTGGCACGGCGCTTCCGCCGACGAGGCAATGAGCCACTTCGCCATCGCCGAAGCGGAGAATGGCAGTGTCGTGACCTGGATGGAGAAGGTGTCAGATGAGGACTACGGCAAGGGCCGTGCGATCGACTGAGTGAGCGCAATTCCGGCAGGCACCCACGCGGGCCCGCCGGAACATTGAACAGAAATAGACGAGCCGACAGGAGGGAACGATGCGGAACGTACTTGCAAGGCGAAACCTTCTGAAGGCCCTGCCCCTGACAGCCGTCAGCTTTGCGCTGGCGGCGACACGGACTGCTGCCCAGGAACAGGCTGCCGGCTCCGGCAGAACGCTGGTGGCCTACTATTCGCGGACCGGGAACACCGCCGTCATCGCCCGCCAGATCAGGCGGGCGCGGGATGCGGCGCTGTTTCAGATCAAGACCGCCGCCCCCTACCCGGAAGACTACGAAGAGACCGTCGAACAGGCGCGGCGGGAAACGCGATCGGACTATCTGCCGCCGCTCGCGCATGTCGTCGCCGACATGAGCCAGTATGACACAATCTATCTCGGCCTGCCGATCTGGGGCATGACGGCACCACCGGTGATCCGCTCGTTCCTCATGGCCCATGACCTTTCCGGCAAGACCGTCGTTCCCTTCATCACCCATGGCGGCTACGGGCTGGGCAACAGCGTGGACGTGCTGCGCGCCCATATGCGGGGCGCCGATCTCAGACCCGCCTTCTCGATGGAGGCGGACCAGGAGCGGCGCACGCTGGAACAGGTCTCCGGCTGGCTGACCAGTTTCTGATCCGCCCCATCATGCCGCCTTGAAATGCGCCCGCGATCGCGCCAAGTTCGAGCCAACGAACGAAAGTATGAGAGGGAGCGTCCGATGTCGGCAGAGAAGGTAGCGATCGTCACGGCAGGCGGCAGCGGAATGGGTGCGGAGGCCGCCAGACGCCTGGCAACGGACGGGTTCAAGGTCGCGATCCTGTCATCCTCTGGGAAGGGTGAGGCGCTCGCCGAAGAGCTCGGCGGCATTGGCATCACCGGATCGAACCAGTCCAATGACGACCTGACACGCCTCTTCAACACCGCCATGGATGCCTGGGGACGTATCGACGTTCTGGTCAACAGCGCCGGCCACGGTCCGCGCGCGCCGATCATCGATATTACCGACGAGCAGTGGCATACGGGTCTCGACGTCTACCTGATGAACGTGATCCGCCCGGTGCGGCTGGTAACGCCGATCATGCAGGCGCAGAAGTCCGGCGCGATCATCAACATCTCGACGGCCTGGGCCTTCGAGCCGGCCGCGATGTTTCCGACCTCCGCCGTTTTTCGCGCGGGGCTGGCCTCCTACACCAAGATCTATGCAGACACCTATGCGGCCGACAATATTCGCATGAACAACGTGCTGCCCGGCTGGATCGACAGCCTGCCGGCAACGGAGGAGCGCCGGGATGCCGTGCCGATGAAGCGGTATGGCACAAGTGCCGAGATCGCCGCGACGATCGCGTTCCTCGCTTCCGAAGGTGCCGGCTACATAACCGGCCAGAACCTGAAGGTCGATGGTGGCCTGACACGCTCCGTCTAGGTCCCGAGCGACCCTAAGCAGCTGATATTTTTCATTTGCGCCGCTGCATCGGCGACTGCATGTTGGACGGATCGGATACGTGCGGAAAGCGGATATCGGTCATGGCAGCGGATGCAATCGTTCTGGGAGCCGGCATTGTCGGGGTTTCGACGGCAGTTCAACTGGCCCGTCGTGGCAAGTCGGTGGTGCTGGTCGATCGCGGCGAACCGGGGCATGAGACATCCTATGGCAATGCCGGGCTGATCCAGCGCGAAGGCGTCGTGCCCTATGGCTTTCCGCAGCAGTTCGGCACCATTCTGCGCTATGCGCTGAACAACCGGATCGACGCCCATTTCCATTGGCGTGCCATTCCCTCTGTGTCGTCCTTCCTGGCGAAATACTGGTGGCATTCGAACCTGTCCCGACACCAGCTCATCGCACGCGCCTATGCGCCGCTGATCGAGCATTCGATCGCCACCCATAACGAGCTGATCGAGGAAGCAGATGCGCAGGACCTGATCGTCAAGAACGGCTGGACCGAAGCGTTTCGTACGCCATCCAAGCGGGATGGCGAGTTTCGCGAGGCCGAGCGGCTCAGCCGGGACTATGGCGTCGCCTTCAAGCGGCTGTCAGCAGCCGAGTTGGCTAGCCAGGAACCGCATCTCTCACGCGATTTCGTCGGTGGGCTGAAGTGGGAGGATCCGTGGTCGGTGAAGAGCCCGCTAGCGCTGACGCAGGCCTATGTGCGGCTGTTCGAAAAGCTGGGCGGCCGGGTGCTGAAGGGCGATGCACGCAGCCTGTCGAAGACGACGACGGGATGGCGGGTCGTTGCCGGTGACGGCACGGTGGAGGCGAAGGACGTCGTCGTGGCGCTCGGGCCCTGGTCGGACACGGTGACGAAGCCGCTCGGCTACAGTTTTCTCGTCGGCGTGAAGCGTGGCTATCACATGCATTACGGCGCGAAGGGCAATGCCACGCTGAACGGCTGGACGATGGATGCCGAGCGCGGCTATTTCCTCGCGCCGATGGCCCAAGGGATCCGTCTCACGACCGGCGCCGAGTTCGCCCGCCGCGATGCGCCGAAGACGCCCATCCAGCTTGAGCGCGCCGAGGCAGTGGCGAAGACGATCTTCCCGCTCGGCGACCGGATGGACAAGGAACCCTGGATGGGCGCGCGCCCCTGCACGCCGGACATGATGCCGGTGATCGGCAAGGCGCCGCGCCATGACGGCCTGTGGTTTGCCTTCGGCCACGCGCATCACGGGTTGACGCTTGGGCCGGTGACCGGTCAGGTAATTGCGGAAGCCATGCTGGGCGAGAAGACGCTGATCGACATCTCGGCCTACCGGCCGGAGCGGTTCAATGCATAGGACGACGGTGTGAAATGGGCCTGAAGACAAATGACGAGCCGGGGCACGACAATCCCGGCCACACCGGATCCTGGTATGCGGCAAGTGCCCGGGACAAGCGCGTGCGCCCTGCCCTTGCGGAAGATGTGACGGCCGATGTCTGCGTCATCGGCGCGGGCTTTACAGGCATTTCCGCGGCGCTTGAGCTTTGCGAGCGCGGCTATTCGGTCGTGGTTCTGGAATCGGAGCGGATCGGCTTTGGCGCGTCGGGCCGCAATGGCGGGCAGATCGTCAACGGGTACAGCCGCGACCTTGAGACGATTGCCGGACGTTACGGCCGTGACAAGGCGATCGCGCTTGGCAAGATGTCGCTGGAGGGCGGCGACATCATACGCGACCGTGTGGTGAAATACGGGATCGCCTGCGACCTCGTACAAGGCGGCTTCTTTGCCGCCTTCACCGACAAGCAGATGCGCCAGATGGAGCAGGACAAGGCTGAGTGGGAAAGGCACGGCCATCCCGGCCTGGAAATGGTCTCAAAAGCGGATGTCGGCAAATATGTGAAGACCGACCGCTATGCCGGTGGGATGATCGACACGCTGGGCGGACACATCCATCCGCTTGACCTCGTGCTTGGGGAAGCCGCGGCCGTCGAGAGCCTCGGAGGCAGCATCTTCGAGGGTTCGCGGGCGATTGCGATCGAGCCAGGCGCGCATCCCGTCGTGCGAACGACCAGCGGGTCGGTGACCGCATCCTATGTGCTGATCTGCGGCAATGCCTATCTTGCGCCGCTGATGCCTGAGATCCACGGACGGATGATGCCTGTGTCGAGCCAGGTTATGGTGACCGAGCCGCTGGATCCGGCGCTGATCGAAAGCCTGCTGCCGGCCAATTACTGCGTCGAGGATGCCAATTACATTCTCGACTACTATCGCCGCACCGCCGACAACCGGCTTCTCTATGGCGGCGGTATCGGCTATGGCGGCAACGATCCCAAGGACCTGACGGGCGTGATCCGGCCGAACATGCTGAAGACGTTTCCGCAGCTTCGGAACGTCGAGATCGATTATGCCTGGAGTGGCAACTTCGCCCTGACGCTGACGCGCATCCCGCATGTGGGGCGGCTTTCCGACACCATCTATTTCTCCCACGGAGACAGCGGTCATGGCGTCACGACGACGCACCTCCTGGGCAAAATCCTCGGTGAGGCCGTTGCAGGCCATGCGGAGCGGTTCGACATATGGGCGTCTCTACCCAACCTGCCCTTCCCGGGCGGTCGAGTATTGCGCGTGCCTCTCACCATGCTTGGTGCATGGTGGTATGGGCTGAGGGACAAGCTGGGGCTCTAAAGCCTGCGGAGGGAAGATCCCTCCGCGCTGCCTGGCATCAGGCTACGGCTGACGGGAAGTGGCCCTTGAGGAAATAGGTCGCGTGGGTACGCACGATCGACTTGAACTGGGCCGATATCTGCGCAGCCTCTTCCGGAACCATTAGCGCGAGACGCAGGGTCGCACCTGCCATATGAAACATGACGAAGAGCGTCTGCGCATAGCTTTCACGAAGGGCTTCGGCGACGAAATGCTGGGTCACCTGGAAAAAGCCTTCAGCCTGGGCCCTGGTTTCGGCGATATCGAGATCGGCAAGCGACTTATCAGCCTGAATCGCGTTCAGCAGATCCTGGGTAGACGGTTCCTGCCGCATGCGCTGGTAATACATATCAAACAGATCGTCGGTAGCGCGCAATGCGTCTTCGGCGGTTTCAATACGGGAAACGTGACCTGCGATGAGTTCACGAACCTCCTCGACATAGACTTCGTAGAGCATCGCGATGATCGCGGACTTGTTCGGGAAATACTGATAGACCGAAGCGATGGGACCGCCGGACAGGGCCGCGATTTCCTTCATCGTTACGGCATCGATGCCCTTCTGGCCGATCAGTTCCTTCGCAACTTTCAGGATTTCGCCGATACGTTCTCGACTTCTTTCCTGCTTTGGTACCCGACGAAGCGAAGCACGTCCGGCAACCTGGCTCGACTCCTGCATGCGAAACCTTTTCTGACCAACGCCTGTTAAAGACAAGCGTCGCCAGCCCAGCCAGCAACGCTAATTGGGCGTTATACGTAAAAAGGTTGTTTACGGATCACTTTAGGAGCAAAAATAATGAAAGAAGCTTCTAATTTCCCTGTATGTAAAGAATTAACTGACCATTAGTCATGTTTTTTCCTGCCATAGTTGTTGTAGCTTCTCAATGGCTACATCCACAATTTGTGGAACGGTAGCGTCTATATCTACGGTGACTACGCCTGATTCGCCTTCCGGGCTCTCCAGCGTCGCTAACTGGCTCTGCAGCAGAGAGAATGGCATGAAATGGCCCGTCCTGTGGCCCATGCGATCGGCCAGCAGCTCGGGCGATCCCTTGAGGAAGACGAAATAGAGCGGCTCACCGCCAGCGCTGCGCAGCTTTTCGCGATAGACCTTCTTCAGTGCCGAGCAAGTAATGACGATATCTTCGTTACGGTCACGGGCGGCATGCAGGTTCTCGCCGATCACCTCGAGCCATGGCCAGCGGTCCTCGTCGGTCAGCGGCGTGCCTTCCGCCATCTTCTTCACGTTGGCCTCAGGATGGAGCTTGTCTCCTTCCACGAAGGCGCATTTCAAGCGGCTTGCCAGGAGTTCGGCGATCGAGGTTTTGCCCGCGCCACTCACACCCATGACGATGATCGCCTTCGACTTGTCTTCCGTCATTCTTTCCTCCAGGGCGGCAGCCTTACGGCATCACCGCAATTTTGAATCCTTGCCGATGACCAATGGCATCAACACGGACAAAAACATCAATCTCAACACATGGTGCGCACCGACATAGGTGGGGTCGGCATGCAGCATGACGGCCATGGCCGCCATCGTCTCCAACCCGCCGGGCGAGAATGCGATGAGTGCGGCATCGAGTGGCACATCGGCAAAATAGGACACGAAGACGGCGATGCCAGCCGCCAGAACCATGACGACGAATGTGACGACGAGGCCGGACACAAAAGCCACGCGAAGCTCCGACAGGGCAACGCCAGAAAATCGCGTGCCGATAAGCGTGCCCAGCAGGACGTAAGTCGGCGTCAGAAGCCAGGTCGGAACGCTGCCGTGTACCGTACCCGTGATATGGGTGGCGATCGAGACGAAGACGCCACCGATCAGCATCGCCGCCGGAAATTTCCAGCGCTTGAACAGCAGGCCGAAGAGGCCGGAGGCAATCAGGATAGCGGCCAGGATCGGAATGGCCATCGTGTCCGGCAGAACGATGACGTCGTTTCCGGCTAGATCAAAGACCTCGACGATTAGCGGCACGCTGATGGTAAGCGAGAGCACGCGCACGCTCTGGGAGATGCTGACGGCCCGTAGATCACAGCGCATTTCTGCAGCAAGGCTGAGCACGTAGCTCAGGTGACCCGGGGATGCGGCAAGCAGTGCGGTTGTGCGGTCATAATGAAAAAAGCGCTGCAACACCCAGGCGGCGGCATAAAGCAGGATGACGATCGCCACGAAGACCATAATGAAGCTCAGTGGCCACGTGCGCGCCGCAACGAAGATCTCGGGCGTCACGGTGGAGCCCATCGAGACGCCAACGATGACGAAGCAGACATTACGCACGACGTGCGGGACCGAAAGGGGCAGGCCGGCAAGGCCGCCGATCGTAACGGCCACTGCCGGGCCGATCAGGAAAGGAGCCGGAAGTCCAAGCACGGCCGCGATGACCGCACCGGCTGTGCCGATCAATGCGGCAATTGCAAAATCACGTAATTCGGGAAAATTCATAAAGACCGGTCCTGGAGCCTCAGCCGGCGCAGAACGACCGCTGGACCGGAGAGGCCTCCCCGTTCTAGCCAAGAGAGCGTCAAGGTCAACCGGACCATAGCTCCCGGACATAAAAAACGCCGGCTGAAACCGGCGTTTTCAAATGATCAGCAAATCTTTGAGGTCAGGCAGCGGGCGCCACAACCTTCGGCATGTCGACATTGTCGATACCGAGCAGGAAGTTGATCTGCGGGCGCGCCTTGACCAGATCGTCGATCGTGTAGTCGGCCAGCACGTCGAAAAAGGCATTCAGTGCCTTTCGCAGAGCTGAGTTCAGGCCACAGCTGTCGACCAGCGGACATTCGACTGCGCGATCCTCGAAGCATTCCGCCATGGCAAAGGAGTCTTCGGTCACGCGCACGACGTCGAACAGCGTAATCTTGTCGGCGGCGCGGCCGAGCTTGACGCCACCATTGCGGCCACGAACGGTCTCGACGAGGCCGGCCTTGCTGAGCGGCTGCAGGATCTTGAACAGGAACAACTCGGAGACGCCGTAGGCCTTGGCGATCTCTGGAATACGGCTGAGATGGCCCTCATTGGCCGCACAATACATTAGCATGCGAACGGCGTAATTGGTCTGCTTGGTCAAACGCATCGTATTCTCCGGAGGTCTTTCGACCTATATATAGCCTTAGCTAGTTTTGAACAATTCCAAATTGGAGAATTTTTGTCAGTAATTATAAGTGCGGCGCGCACTTCCAATTCGGCGACAGACGAGCGCAACAAATCCTGCCTCTCCTGGTCATGTTTTAGCGGGAAAGCATGCGTCCGTCACCCCCTCAACCAGAGATTTCCTCTACAAACGTCACAACATCCATGCGAGAGTGAGCGATGGTGTCGCCGGATCTATTTCATGTCCTGAAAAGTCTGCACGATGCGGGTGCATCTCGTGTATCGGCAGATAAGGTCGGCTGGACCAGCGATATGACCCCAGCCATCATCCGAGCTTTAAACATGCAATATGTAATAGCTCGCGAGACACGGAACGGCCGCGTGTTTTCGTTGACCGAGGCTGGATATCGGGCAGTCGGCGCCGAACCACCCAATTACATGTCGCTGTCGCGTATGTTGCGTTCGATGCTGGGATTATAGGGCCCATACCCTATGTCAGGCCCACCAGCTGACTGCCGCCACAGACAGGCTGCACATAGCAACAAACAATAAAAGGGTCGCGCCAATTCTGCCAAGACGAGCGCGCCGCGCTCGCTTTTCGTCCCACTCGTATACCATGAACTCCCACTCCTACTTGCAACTAAATTAGGCGCCCCTTGCGGTACGTCAAGCGGCGGGGTGGAACATTCGAGGCTTGTGCGAGCCATGTCGGGTGCATCACTTGGTAGAAGGCCGCCATACCTCAACACGCAAAAAGGGGCTTCAACCGGAGCCCCTTTCACATTTCACGACCGCGAAGCTGCGTCGATCTGGCCGACCTATTTCATGACCGGCATGACGAATTCGGCACCGTCCTTGATGCCGGAGGGCCAGCGGGCGGTGATCGTCTTGGTCTTGGTCCAGAACTTGATCGAGTCGGTGCCGTGCTGGTTGAGATCGCCGAAGGACGAGGCCTTCCAGCCGCCGAAGGAGTGGTAGGCGAGCGGAACCGGGATCGGCACATTGATGCCGATCATCCCGATATTGATGCGCGAAGCGAAGTCGCGGGCGGCATCACCGTCACGGGTGAAGATCGCAACACCGTTGCCGTATTCGTGCTTCATCGGCAGTTCGAGCGCATCCTCGTAATTGGCGGCACGGACGACCGAGAGAACGGGACCGAAGATTTCCTGCTTGTAGATTTCCATGTCCGGCTTGACGTCGTCGAACAGCGTGCCGCCGATGAAATAGCCGTTCTCATAGCCCTGCAGCTTAAAGCCGCGCCCGTCGATGACGAGCTTTGCGCCTTCCTCGACACCCTTGTCGATCAAGCCGGAGATACGCTCCTGCGCCGCCTTTGTGACGACCGGGCCCATGTCGGCCTTGTCATCCGTATAGGGACCGATGCGCAGCGACTCGATCTTCGGCACCAGCTTTTCAACCAGGCGATTGGCGGTTTCCTCGCCGACCGGGACTGCGACCGAGACGGCCATGCAGCGCTCGCCGGCCGAGCCGTAGCCCGCACCCATAAGCGCGTTGACGGCCTGGTCCAGATCGGCATCCGGCATGATGATCATATGGTTCTTGGCCCCGCCGAAGCACTGGGCGCGCTTGCCGTTGGCGGCAGCCGTTCCATAGACATAGCGAGCAATCGGGGTGGAGCCGACGAAGGAGACTGCACCGATATCCGGATCCGTCAGGATCGCGTCGACGGCGGCCTTGTCACCGTTGATGACGTTGAGGATGCCGGCCGGCAGGCCTGCCTCGATCATCAGTTCGGCGAGGCGCAGCGGCACGGACGGATCTCGCTCGGAAGGCTTCAGGATGAAGGCGTTGCCGCAGGCAATGGCCGGCGCGAACATCCACATCGGGATCATGCCCGGGAAGTTGAACGGGGTGATGCCGGCGCCGATGCCAACCGGCTGACGCATCGAATACATATCGATCTGCGGACCGGCGCCTTCGGTGAACTCTCCTTGGAGAGATGCGGAATGCCGATGACGAATTCGCAGACTTCCAGGCCGCGGACGATGTCTCCTTGGAATCCTCGACCGTCTTGCCGTGTTCCTTCGACAGCATGACGGCGAGCTCATCCATGTTCTGATTGAGCAGGTCGACGAATTTCATGAACACGCGGGCACGGCGCTGCGGATTGGTGGCGGCCCATTTCGGCTGGGCTTCCTTGGCGTTCTCCACCGCGGCGCGGATTTCAGCCACGCTGGCAAGCGCGACCTTGGCCTGCACTTCGCCGGTTGCCGGGTTGAAGACGTCGGCGGTGCGACCGCTGGTGCCGGCGACATGCTTACCGCCGATGAAATGACCGATTTCCTGCATGGTGTTCCTCCTGAGATTTCTTGGCATCGTTATCCTCAGGCATAGAATGTCACTCGAATTTGCGCAATTCAACGCGATAGTTTACGCAACCGCTGTGCAGAAATGAGCATAAGGCCGATGCGTGCATGGATTGGGATGACGTAAGAATGTTCCTGGCGGTTGCGCGGACAGGCCAGCTGCTGTCCGCTTCGCGCAGGCTCGGCATCAATCACGCCACGCTCGGACGGCGAATGACCGCGCTGGAAAATTCACTGCAGACCCGGCTTCTGATCCGCCGCACCAATGGCTGCAGCCTTACCGCCGAGGGCGAAGTGCTGCTGGCCGCCGCAGAGCGGATGGAAACCGAAATGCTGACCGCCCAGGCGAAGGCAGGTGCAACGGATACGGTCGTTGCCGGTACGGTCAGGATCGGTGCGCCAGACGGGTTTGGCGTTTCATTTCTTGCTTCGCGCATGGGCCGTCTGACGCGGCGGCATCCCGATCTCAAGATCCAGCTCGTGCCGGTGCCGCGCTCCTTCTCGCTGTCCCAGCGCGAAGCGGATATCGCGATCACGATCGAGCGGCCCGACCAAGGGCGGCTGATCTCGTCGAAGCTGACCGACTACACGCTTGGCCTCTATGCATCGAATGTCTATCTGGAGACCGAGGGCGAACCGAGCACCGCCGAGGAGCTGCGGCAGCACCCACGAATAGGCTATGTAGAAGATCTGATCTTCTCGCCCTCACTCAACTTCACCGGCGAGGTGATGCGCGACTGGGATGCGGGTTTCGAGATATCAAGCGCGATCGGGCAGACCGAGGCTGTCCGCGCTGGTTCCGGTATCGGGATCCTGCATGACTATATAGCGCGGCAATATCCGGAACTGACGCGGATCATGCCGGATTTCTCAATCCGCCGTTCCTACTGGACAACCTACCACGAGACATCGCGCGATCTGTTGCGGCTGCGGACCGTGGTCGATTTCATCCGCGAACTGACGGCAAAAGAAAGCAATATCTTCGTCGCCGGCTGACGGTTTCAGATCATAAAGAAAAGCCCGGCAAGCCGGGCTTTGGGTATCAGGCACCTGAAAATCAGGAGAGCAGAAGCGCCGACGGCGGAATCTTCAACGCCGCGGCAATGCGCCTGACCTTTGCCGGATCGGCATCGGAGCCCGCCTCGACCCGAACGATCTCGTCATGGACGAGGCCGGTGGTCAGAGCCAGATCGTCGATGCTATAGCCGGCCGCGAGGCGGGCATCGGCAACGGCCTTGGCTACCTGGCCAGAAATAACTGCACCGTTTCCGGATGCCTTAATGTTGCTGATTGAAACTGTCATAAGGTTTCATCCTTCTCGAAGAACCTGCCAAATGCGGCAGGTGAAGGGGGTCCATGACCCAAACTGCGACATGCGGTCGCGGCCACGAAGATAGGCCATTAATCTGCTTGTGCAAGCCCTAATGCTGCAGCGCACAACAACAAACGCCAAAAAACGGCGGCGCCTCCACTTTTTTATCAACTTTTCCGGCTCGCTTATGGCGAGAGAACCAAATGCCGCTTTCGCGCGTTCTTAGAGCGAACGAGGACGCAAACATGCCCTATTCCGATTCCTTCACGAGTGCCCGATACGAGAGCGGTCGTCACGGGACTGACGCTCAGGTTCTGCAGGCCGCGCATAATCTTGTCGAGGTGTTCCTGCTGTTTCTGCGGGAGCACGAAATGGGCAGCGACCTCCTCGACACGCAGGAACTACCGGCATCGAAGAAGGCACTGGTCAGCGCCTTCCGGGTGGTGATCGCCACCGAAAGCCGGCCAGGTGCGCGGGCGCTTCTGGTCAAGGCCGGCATGACGCTTGCCCAGTTTCAGGACGATATCGGTCCACGCATGTCGGTGACGCCCGTCGACGCAAACAGTCACCGTAATGACCGGCACTGGACGCCGGAGCCGGGTCAAATCCGCCGCTTCGACCGTGCTCTATTGCTGCTGGGAGAAGAGCGGACGCAACTCACACAGATCTTTCAGCAGGCGATCCGAATGGCGGAAAAGAAGCCCGCTCACCACGCGTAACGGCCGCAACAGTTGATTAAAGCCCCATTTTCACGTCAAGATGAGCACCTCTCGGAAATTTGCGATGGATCAAGGATGCTCCATCGCGGTTGAACCAAGTTGCGCCCAACCAAGTTTGGCTCCGTAAGCGGACGATGAGGGAGACGTGAATGACCGAAGCAACGGGCACCGGAACCAGCGATCTCCTCATCACCTTCAATGCCGGGTCCTCGACGGTCAAGATCGGTATCTTTAGCGTCCGAGCAGGCGAGCCGAGAAGGATCGGCAAAGCGGTCGTCGATTTTTCGTCGCATCCGCTGACACTGGAGATCAAGGAAGGGCCGCAGGAAACCGATATTCCCCTGAAGGCCAAGAGTGCAGACGACCTGTCCGAGTTGATGGACGAGGTATTTTCCGCGCTGGCCGAGCATTTTCCGCTCGACCGGATGACCGCGACCGGGCATCGCATCGTGCATGGCGGCGACAAGTTCGACGGGGCAGCCGCACTCTCTGACGCCACGATCGACGAGATCGACGCACTTACCGAGCTTGCGCCGCTGCATCAGCCGCAGGCACTGCGGATGATCCGCGCGGTGCGGCAGCTTCGTCCAAAGCTTTTTCAGACCGCATCCTTCGACACGACCTTCCACCTGACCCAGGGTGAGACCGTGCGGCGGCTTGCGATCCCGCGCGACCTGCATGATCGCGGCGTGAAGCGCTATGGCTTTCACGGGCTGTCCTACAGCTACGTGGCGGGCGCGCTGAAAAAGCAGCTTCCGGAGATTGCAGAGCGCAAGGTGGTGATCGCCCATCTCGGTAGCGGCGCGAGCCTGTGCGGCATCGATAGAGGCCGCAGCCGTGATTGCAGCATGGGATTTTCCACGCTCGACGGCATCCCGATGTCGACGCGGCCGGGCTGGCTCGATCCCGGTGTCATCCTGCATCTCATCGGCCCGCTCGGCAAAAGCGTGAGCGAGGTGGAGGACATGCTCTACCACAAGTCCGGCCTGCTCGGCGTTTCCGGCATCAGCGGCGATACACGGGATCTTCTGGACGACGAGAGCGGGGCGGCAAAAGAGGCGCTCGACCTGATGACGCTTAGGATCGCCGGCGAGGTAGGACGCATCGCCTCGACGCTCGGCGGGCTCGATGCGCTAGTCTTCACAGCCGGCGTCGGTGAGCACCAGCCGAAGATAAGGGCGATGATCGCTCAACGTCTCGAATGGCTGGGCGCGGCGATCGATGAGGCGGCGAATGAGAAGAACGCACGGACGATCAGCAGTGCTGCGAGCCGGGTCGGTCTGCATGTGATCCCGACCGACGAGGAGCAGGTGATCGCCGAGGATTGCCTTGCGGTTCTGAAGACGAAGCAACAATCGCCCGCACCATGATCCATGTCATGAAAGGCATCGGACCGGCGCGATAAACCTAAGCGAGCAGCCAAAGGAGCAATCGATGCAAGCGAATACTCTTGTCCAGGACGCCGCCGAATTTTCCAAGACGGATCTGCCCGAGCCCGAGCTTCGGCTGATGGACCGCTACTGGCGGGCCGCCAACTATCTTTCCGTCGGCCAGATCTACCTGCTCGACAACCCGCTATTGCGCGAGCCGCTGAAACCGCAGCACATCAAACCGCGGCTGCTCGGTCACTGGGGCACGACGCCGGGGCTGAACTTCATCTATGCCCACCTGAACCGGGTGATCAAAGCGCAGGATCTGAATGTCATCTACATCTGCGGGCCGGGCCACGGCGGGCCGGGCATGGTGGCCAATACCTATCTCGAAGGCATCTACAGCGAAATCTATCCTGATATTTCCGAAACGACCGACGGAATGCGAAAACTGTTCCGCCAGTTCTCGTTTCCCGGCGGCATTCCGAGCCATGCGGCGCCGGAGACGCCCGGCTCCATCCACGAGGGCGGCGAGCTGGGCTATGCGCTGGTGCACGCCTATGGCGCGGCCTTCGACAATCCGGATCTAATCGTCGCCTGCGTGGTGGGGGATGGCGAAGCGGAAACCGGGCCGCTCGCCGCGAGCTGGCATTCCAACAAGTTCATCAATCCCGCCCGCGATGGCGCGGTGCTGCCGATCCTGCATTTGAACGGCTACAAGATCGCCAACCCGACGCTTCTGTCACGCATTGGCGACGACGACCTGAAAAAGCTGTTCGAGGGCTATGGCTATGAGCCGATGTTCGTCGAGGGCACGAGCCCGAGGCCATGCACCGGCTGATGGCCGGCGCGATGGACACGGCGACTCAACGAGATCCATGCCATCCAGGACAAGGCCCGAAGCGGCACCTCCCTGCCGAACTGCCGCGCTGGCCGATGATCGTGCTGCGCAGCCCCAAGGGCTGGACCGGGCCGAAGGAGGTGGACGGCAAGAAGGTCGAAGGGTTCTGGCGTGCACACCAGGTGCCGGTGTCCAGCTGCCGGGAAAATCCGGGACACCTGAAGATCCTCGAAGACTGGATGCGCAGCTACAATCCGGAAGACCTGTTCGAGGCGGATGGCCGGCTGAAGCCGGAATTGCGTGCGCTTGCGCCGTCCGGAGAAAGACGGATG
Source organism: Terrirhizobium terrae (assembly GCF_030323265.1). Classification (GTDB taxonomy): domain Bacteria; phylum Pseudomonadota; class Alphaproteobacteria; order Rhizobiales; family Rhizobiaceae; genus Neorhizobium. Next base: position 2,342,611 of record NZ_CP104992.1, on the reverse strand, counting down.
GGCGCCAATCCCCATGCCAATGGCGGGCTTTTGCGCAAGGAGCTTGTCTGCCCGGATATCCGCGACTTTGCGGTGGACGTGAAGGAGCCGGGCAAGACGGTGGCGCAGACGACCGAAGTGCTGGGCAAATACCTGCGCCAGGTCCTGACGCTGAACGAGGCGGAAAACAATTTTCGCATATTCGGGCCGGACGAGACTGAATCGAACCGGCTTGGCGCGGTCTTCGACGTGACCGACCGGGTCTGGATGGAAAAGATCGAGCCCTATGACGTGCATCTGGCGCCCGACGGGCGGGTGATGGAAGTGCTCTCAGAACACCTGTGCCAGGGCTGGCTGGAGGGCTATCTGCTGACCGGGCGGCATGGCCTCTTCTCCTGCTACGAGGCCTTCATCCACATCGTGGATTCCATGTTCAACCAGCATGCCAAGTGGCTGAAGGTGACGCGAGAGCTGGAATGGCGCAAACCGGTGAGCTCGCTCAACTACCTGCTCACCTCGCATGTGTGGCGGCAAGACCATAACGGCTTTTCCCACCAGGATCCCGGCTTCGTCGATCTCGTCGCCAACAAGAAAGCCGATATCGTGCGCATCTACCTGCCGCCGGATGCCAATACGCTGCTCTGGGTCGGTGACCATTGCCTGAAGACCTGGGACCGGATCAACGTGATCGTTGCCGGCAAGCAGCCGGAGCCGCAATGGCTGAATATCGAGGACGCCGCCAAGCACTGCGAGGCGGGTATCGGCATCTGGGACTGGGCAGGCAACGAGGATGATACGGTTTCGCCTGACGTCGTGATGGCCTGCGCCGGCGACGTGCCGACGATGGAGACGTTGGCGGCCGTGACGATCCTGCGCGAGATGATTCCGGAACTGAGGATCCGCGTCGTCAATGTCGTCGACCTGATGACGCTGCAGTCCAAGGACCAGCATCCGCACGGAATCTCGGACGAAGAGTTCGACAGGCTTTTCACCGCCGAGCGACCGGTGATCTTCGCCTATCACGGCTATCCCTACCTCATCCACCGGCTGACCTATAAGCGCAACAACCACCGCAACATCCATGTCCGCGGCTTCATCGAGGAAGGCACGACGACAACGCCTTTCGACATGACGGTACTGAACGAACTCGACCGCTTCCATCTGGCGCTGGAAGTGATCGAGCGAGTGCCGGAGCTGAAGGACAAGGCGGGTGACGTGGTCGAGATGCTGAAAGGCAAGCTTGCCGAACATCACGCCTATGTGCGCGAACACGGCGAGGACATGCCGGAGATCAGCGGCTGGACGTGGACTGCGCGGTAGAGCGAGCACAGAACCGCAGATGCCGAAGCGCTGACCATGGGAGACGGCTGACGGATGTCGTCCGGAGCCTTGCCGGGTCAGTCGGCCTGTCTCTGATCGATCGGATCTGCGACATGGTAGACCGTCGTCCCGCCGCTCAGCACGGCGGACAGGCGTTCGGTTGGCGGCGCGTCGCAGACGACGATGTCCATTTCCGAGACGGAGCCAAGCCGCACGAGGGCACGGCGCTCGAACTTGCTGCTGTCTATGGCGAGAACAATGCGCGCTGCCTGTTGCATGGCAGCGCGGACGGCACCGACTTCGGCATAATCGTCATCACCGATATCCCCGTCCTCGTCGATGCCGCTGACCGAGACGATGACATAGTCGAACTTGAAGGCGCGAATGAAGCTCTGGGCATTTTCGCTGAAGACTGCCGCATCGACGTTGCGGATAAAGCCGCCGGGCACGGCAACCGTGAAATCCGTGTTGTCGCTGAGTATGGTCGCAACCTTGAGGCTGTAGGTGACGACGCGCAGTTTTTCGCGAACCGCAAGAGCGCGGGCGATCGCCTCGCAGGTCGTGCCGGTATCTATGAAGACGGATGAATTGTCCGGCAGCAGTTCCGCGACCTTGCGCGCAATCGCCGCCTTGGCTTCGGCATTGGCAACGCGGCGCTGGTGATAGATACCCGTCTCTATGGGAAGGGAGATGACCGCTCCGCCATGAGTGCGCCGGAGCTTTCCCTGCCGCTCCAGAGTCATGATATCGCGGCGCGCGGTCTGCGTCGTGACGGAGCAGAGCGCGGCAATCTCATCGAGCGAGATATATTTGTTCTGCTCGATGTAGCGGATGAGGAAAGCCTGCCGGCGCTCCTTCTTGCCTCCGTCGTCTTCGCTGTCTGCAAATCGCATCGTGTCGCCGGCCTTTCCTGAAGCTTGCAAAAAGATAAACCGCGCAACGCTTGTCAAGCGTAGCGCGGGTTCGAAATCGTTTCCATGGGAAGTTCTCCGGCCCTGATCGACGGGCCAGAGATTTTGCATACCGAAAGCGTCAGAATTTCACGCCGAGATAGCCGTTGATGCCGTTCTGGCTGGCACCGGAACCGAACTGGCCGGTATAGGACAAGCCGACCGCAGCGCTGGCACCGAGATTGAAGCTTACCCCTGCATTCAAGACTGCAACGTCTTCGGCCAGCGGCGCGCCGTGGACCTCGAAGGCACTGCCGCCAGGAAATGCCATTTTCGTCTCAGGCGTGACGTCACCATCCGCATGGCGCCAGCTGACCGAGCCGTGCAGCGTTGCAACGGTTTCCTGCAGGGCGACCTCCGTTGCCGCCCTTAGACCGATCTCGGTGAAGACGGTGTTTTGGCTGCCATCCTCGACTGAAAGCGCTGCGGCACCGCCACGTTCGGAGAAACTGTCATTCTCGAAGTGGACATAGGCGAGGTTTGCGAAAGGCTCCAGCACGGCCTGGCCGACCGTGTGCTGATAGCTGATCTCGCCGAAGACCTGGGATGTGGAGGCATTATAGCCGGCTTTCAGCCGCTCGTTGAGAGTGGGAATGAAGACCGAGCGTTCGCTGTCGATGTCGTTCCAGCTATGGGCGGCGCCGAAGCGCAGGCCAACTGGGCCGAGATAGGTCCCGGCATAAACGCCAAGATCGACCTGGTCGGTATCGCTCTTCGAGGCCAGGCCATTGATGGACACTGAGGTATGGCCATATCCACCGAACAGGCCGACCCGCCAGTCGTCGCCGATCGTGCCGTCGACACCGACCATCACACCGCCGGAGGACTGGTCAATGCCATAGGCGTTGCCGTCGCCATCCTTCTCGGCCCAGCTTCCATAGCCCTTGGTCCAGAGGCCGAGGGCATCGGCACCGGCTGCGCCTGAACGGATTCCTCGCCATCGATGCTGAGTTCCGTCGTGCCGGAGGCTCCGCCGAGCCGCGAGCGCAGGCGGTCATAGGCTGCTTCGCGAACTGTCTGGCTGTTGTCGAGCAGCGCTCCATAGGTGGATGCATGGATCTCGCCGCCGAGTTGCGCAAAGGCGGACCGGGCGGTTTCCTCGTCCAGCGTGACGATCGCATCGTAAAGCGTCGAACCGAAGCCGAGGGTGTCGATGCCGAACGCTGTCTGACGCTGATTGAACGTACCGGTGACGCTATCGAACGCCGTGTCGTTGCGCTCCAGACGCATGCTCAGCGAACCGCCGTCATAGGACAGGCTCGGATCAAGGAAGGCGAAGTTGGAAACGATCGCATCGAAAGATCCTTCGATGCCGCCGGCCGAGCTGATGATCGAATAATCGGTAAGCGGCTTGTAAGTGGTGCCCGTCGCGATGTTCATGACGGTACCGCCGGCAATCGTCGTCTTGCCGCTGACCACAACACGGTCGGTCTTGCCCGCCTCGTCCACCTCGACCTGATAGACCGATCCCTTGGCGAGATCGAGATTGCCGTCGACGGTCAAGGTGCCGATGGAATTGCCCGGCGCAAGCGTTCCGCCGCTTGCGATGGCAAGATCGCCGACGGTGCCGTTACCGCCGATGATGCCACCATCATAGACTGTCGTCTTGCCGGAGCCAGCGATCGATCCATTGACCGCAAGGCGTCCTCCCTGACGGAGGTGTCACCGGTATAAGTGTTGGTGGCTGTGAGATCGAGAGTGCCCTTGCCCGTCTTCGTAAGGCCACCCGCGCCAGAGATCGCGCGGTCCACGAGGACGGAATTCGATGCTTCGGCAATATCGAGCGTGCCGCCGCCGGCTTCGAGAACGACTGAGCGGTCGAGCTTCTGCATACCGGTGCCGGCGATGCGCAAGGCGCCGTTGTCGAGCCGCAGGTCGGCGCTGACATTGCCGAGGGCCGCGTCTTCATCGACGATGACCGTGCCGCCGTCCTTCACAAGCGTCTCGCCGATGAAGCTGTGATCGTCGATACAGTATTCGGCGATGGCCTTGGCAAAGCGCGGATCGCCGCTCTTGCAGTCGAGCAGCGTCTTCTTCTCTGCATCGGTCAGACCGGTGAGAATCGGATTGCCGTTTTCGTCGGAGATCTGGCCGAGATAGACGTCCTGCCGCATGTTGTTGCGGGTGAGGTAGAACTCCTTGCCCTTTTCGCCGAAGGTCGTGGCATCTTCGCCCCAGACGATCCGCGTCCGGTCGACTTCGACATTGTCGGCCGTCTCCTTGTAGGTTTCGAGGCTCGGACCGACCCAGCGGAACTCGTGGGCGACCGGCTCGTGATCGGAAAGCGGCGTGGTGGTGCCGTCAGGTCTGGTGACGTAGACATCCTTGATGACGCCGAGATAGGGGTCATTCGGATCGTCGGCGATCGTGTACCACTTGCCGAAGGGCCGCGACGCGAGGAAATGGTCGATCTTGACGCGGTGCCAGCTGCCCCAGGTATTGGTGGCATCTTCACCGGCAGACGGCCAGGTGGCGCTGCCGTCATTCAGTTCATGCGGTGCGAACTGTTCGCGCTCGCCATCGGTTTGCAGCAGCATGAATTGCTTTTTCAGGATGTTCATCGTTTGCGGCGTGTTGCCGGCAACTGGATAGGTCTCGTCGGCAAAGAGATCCGATGGGATCGCCGCCCCATCGATCGCCGCAGTACCCTTTCCGCGCCAGTCCGCAATGAACTTGTCCAGCGCCGTCTTGTCCTTCGCATACTGACCGAGAAGGCTGTAATAGAAGGCGTTGTTCGGGCTCTTGGTGTAGATGCGCAGCAGAAGCTCCTGCTGGCTCTTGGAATGAAGGCCGCGCTCGGACACGTCGCCCGCGTTGAAATCGCCCGATAGGATCAGGGGATGCGAGGCCGACTTGGCCCAGGCATTGATCGCCTTGGCCTCGGTAACGCGCTTGGTCGCCTCGTCGCTATAGTCCAGATGGACCGTGCCGACGGTGGTCTGCGGTCTTCCCGCATCGCCATCGATGACCTGATAGCTCACGTAACGGCCCTGCGTGCTCACGCCCGGGGCCGTATAGCTGCCGAAATCTCCCGGAAGACGGGAGATGATCCCGACATCGCCGATCAGGTTGCCGCCATAGGTGCCGCGACCGGCATCCTCAAGCATGCCGGGAATGTCGGACACATAACGGCTGCCATTGGCTTCCTGGAACATCAGCACGTCCCAATTGCCATTGACCATGAAATCCCTGGTCACTTCCGGCGTCTGCTTGAACTTGTTCCAGATGTTGAGGGAGAGCATGCGCAAGGTGCCATCATCGGCATGCGAAGTGCCGACCATCAAAAGTGATAGGGCCACACCAGACAGAAGCCGGGCAGCGAAATTGAAACCGTAGGACTTTGGCTTTGAAATTTTTCCGTCGATAAGCACGTAACACTCCGTTTGAACGCGACCCAGACGAGCGCAACGGACGAGCCGAAAATTACAGCCACCACGCGCCAGCGGACGGAATGTCAATTTGCATACTCAAATGTCAGTTTTTTTACATTTTGAGGATTGGCGCAACTTTTCCGGGAGCGGTCGCTGAAACGTAGAACGATCAGGCAGGCCGCAAGCGGTCAATTTCGTGCGTATCTTCCCGTCAACGATGACCTGAACCGGAGGGCGGGGGCCGCCGGATCAGATGAATGGCCCGGCGGCGTTACGGTCATGCTTGCAGCGGTTAGCGGGCGAGCGCCAGCGCATCGGCGCCCGCGGGAAGACGCATCGGGGCGGAGCGATCGGTCGCAGCCCGCCAGACGGCCTCGGCCACGTCACTGGAATGGGTAACCTCGGTCCTTTCGCGCATCCCGCCGAGAATGTTCTTGGCGTAATCGGCATAAGCTTCATGGAATCCGCCGATCCCCTGCATCCGCGCCAGGGCCGTCTTACCGAAGCTGGTTGCGGGAGCGGCACCCGGGAGCACGACCTTTACGTCAATTCCGAACGGCTGGAGTTCCAGCGCAAGCGATTCCGTGAAGGCATTCACGGCGGCCTTGCTTGCCGTATAGACAGAGAGAAGCGGCAGCGATTTCAGCGTGACGCTGGAGGTGACATTGACGATGGTGCCCGCCTTCCTCTCGCGAAACTGCGGCAGGACCGCCTGCACCATCCGCATCGTGCCCAGGGTATTCGTCTCGAATAGGTCGCGTGCGACGTCGATCGGCGTTCCCTCCAGTGCATTCAGCCAGCCGATGCCCGCATTATTGACGAGGACATCGATCGGGCCTGCGGCCTCGATCGCGCGGCGAATGCTGCCCTCATCCGTAACGTCGAGAGGAAGAATGCGGAGATTTTCCGAGGGCGGCAGGATATCCTGGTTCGGTGTGCGCATCGTGGCGATGACTTTCCAGTCGCGCTCCAGGAAGTATTTGGCGATGTCGAGGCCGAAACCGGATGAGCAGCCTGTGATAAGTACGGTTTTCATGAGAACCCCTTTCATGGATGATTGCATGAAAGTAGATATTGAAGCCGGGACGTTCTATAATCGAAAGTCCTTGTTTCGTTTTCAAGAGTCCTGACTTGACCGATCCCTTTGCCGAAGTCGTTGCTCTTCTGCAGCCAAGCCTGCCGTTTTCGAAAATGGCGAGCGGTTCCGGTCCATGGCGTGTCGATGGTTCCGTCACCCAAAGGCCGCTCTTCTCCGTCATTCTTGAAGGCAAGTCGCTTCTCACGCTCGATGGGCAAGCGCCGATAGAGCTTCAGAAGGACGATTTCATCCTGATCCCGGCGAGCTCTGGCTTCGTCATGTCCAGCATCGACACCACCGATACGGGCGACGCCGATCCGCTTGCGGTGACCAAGCTCGCGGACGAAACGCGACATGGTAATCCGGACGGCCCGGCGGATGTGAGAATGCTGGTCGGCGGCATTGCATTCGGCTCGCCGGACGCGACCTTGCTCGTCTCACTGCTTCCAAACCTCATTCATGTGCGCGGCGAGAAACGGTTTGCGACCATCGTCCAGCTGATCAGGGACGAGGCACGCGACGAAAAGCCGGCTCGCGAGATGATCCTGGCGCGGATGCTGGAAGTACTTCTGATCGAGGCGCTGCGCTTCGTATCCGACGGCAACCCACCCGTGGGACTGATGCGCGGGCTTTCCGATGAACGGCTGGCCCCCACGATCCGAAAGCTGCATGAAGATCCGCGGCGGGACTGGAGCGTGGAGCAACTGGCAAGCGAGGCCGCATTGTCGCGATCCGTCTTTTTGCCCGGTTCCGCAAAGCGATGGGTGTCGCGCCGATGGAATATCTGCTGTCCTGGCGGATGGCGCTCGCCAAGAACATGCTGCGTCGCGGCGAAGGCGGCATCAAGGAAATCGCCGATCGTGTCGGCTACGGCTCCGCCAGTGCCTTCAGCGTCGCCTTCACACGGTTCGTCGGCGTTCCCCCGACACAGTACGTCCGGGAGGCTTGTGGCTCGGATCCATGATGAATGAGGAAGAGTGTTGACGTTGGCAGAGAATTTTCTTCTCTCCCGGCAAGTCCCTGTGACTATCAGACTTTCCGGGAGAGAAGAATGGTACGGTTGAGTGGGGTCGAACCACCGACCTCAGGTGCCACAAACCTGCGCTCTAACCAACTGAGCTACAACCGCACACATCGCCGCAGCGATATTGAGGGGTCACATACGGCCATCGAATGAAATTTGCAAGTCTGCCCGCCGACAAAAATTGAGCATATCGCCGGGTAGAGGTTCAAGGCCAATTCGCCGAACCGCCGCAACCAAAGTGGAATACGGCCATTGGCGCGATCGCTTTTGCCTATCAGGACGGCTTGAAGGTGTTCATCACCTTTTCGGCGGCTTCCTGGCCGGGCTTCGACAGTTCGTCGGCAACCTTGCGGGCCGCTTCCTGCATGCCGCGGGCCTGCTCGACGGAAAGCTCGGCCTGCTTGCGCACGAATGTCGTCTGCAGTTCCAGCACTTCCGACATGGATTTGGCGCCCATCAGGCTTTCCATGTGAGCAAGCGACGCCTGGGTATTTTCGCGGAAAGCATCGATCGCCTTCAGACCCATTTCCATCGTGCCCGCCTGGGCCGAATGGATTGTGGATTCCATGGTGCGGGAGGCTTCCTCCGCGGCCGATTTCATCTTACCGTAGGTGTTCTGGGAATGGCTCGCGCCTTTTTCCGCAAATTCGCGCCAACTCTGCGTCAGCTTTGCAGGATCGAAAACGGAAAACGAGAAGATGTCATCAGTATAAGCCAAAACCGTTCCTCCCAGAATCTGGCACGAAGCTGGCCCGGCGAAAAAACAGGCATCGCCGGTCCTGTTCTGCACGAAATATAGCCGACGCCATTGTGCATTGCAACATATTGCGTCTTGCACAACCCGACCCACATTAACCTTGTTTGCGCGTTCCCATGCTCTCTTGTGGACCCTTGAAGGGGTCGGGATATTAACAAGAGGTTAATGTCAAACCAGGCTGCGGGCATGCCCGCCCTACATGTGAACTTACAGGTTTACCCATGTCGGAAGTGCAATACCCATTCATCGACCTCGCCGTACACGAGCGTGTCCGCGAAGCCTTTGCAGCGGGTATGGCGGTGGCTATCTTCACGCCCGAGCTTCGCTCCGTCTGCTGGGCGAACGGTCGTGGTGCGCAGCTTTTCGGTTTCTCGTCGATTTATGATTTCCTCGACCAGGGCGCCGACCGCTCCGAGCTGATGTTCCGCCAGGTGGAACCGATCGCGCGCTCGCTGCAGGCCGTCGGCGACCGGCGCACCTTCACCATCCGCATCGCATCCGGCTTCTCGCGCATCGCCGTGCAGGCGACCTGCGAGATGATCCGCTTTCAGGGCCGAACATGCATCATGCTGGCGCTACCGGCCGACAATCGGAAGCTTTCGCAGGCCGAGCGCGCGGCGCGGTTGATCGAGGGCCTCGATGATCCGGAAACCCATATGGCGGTTCTCGACGGTGACGGCGCCGTGCTGGCCTCGTCGGGCGAGTTCGCCGGCCTCAACATCTCTTCGCAGACGGCGCGGATGCTGGTGTCGATGGTCGGCAACGACCGGAACCGGTTGATCAAGCGTCCGATCTCCACTGCCAGCGGATATCTGCCAGCGGCGATCGGCACGGTGTCGGAAGATCCCGCATTTCACCTTCTCTTTGTCGTCGGCATGGCCAAGACGCGCAGCGCGGTCACGGTGGTTGCACCGATTGCACCCGCCGTCGCACCACAAGCGTTCGCCGATGCACCAGCCGAACCGGCCGCGGACGGCGAGCTGCAAAGCGACTACGAGGATGCCCTGAACGCGGTTGCGGCAATCGAGGAAAATCCCGAGGCGGAAGAGGAAATCTCGCTCGACGGCATCTCGACAGACGCCGAGAACGCGTCGCAGACGGATGAAGACTCTGATGCATCTATCAGCGGAGATGCTGATGGCGACGTGGCTTCTGAGACCGCCGATGTTGCGGAAGAGGCCGAGGTACTGGATGAGGTTGCGTCTGATCACGATGCGCTCGCCGATGCCGAAATCGATGACGCGGCGGTCAACTCCGCCGACACCGAGATCTCGGCGACGGACGTGGCGCTCGAAGAGCTTATGCCGGAATACACGGCGGCCGACGAAGACGTCCAACACGACATTACTGAACGGGAAGCGGCAGGAGACACATCGCCTAAGGCGGTGGATGCAGCCGATCTGCCGGTCCCGGCTGATGCCGTTGGCGATGCGGACCTGAACGAAGAAGAATCAACCGAGCTGCCTGCGAATGAAGAGGTGACCGAGGCAGCCGTTTCCGATCAGCCGGTGCCAACCGCAGAGCTTGCCGAAGACAACGCGACCGAGCAGCCGGTCGCCAAGCCTGACGTGCGCCAGATGCGCGCCGTGCGCTTCGTCTGGAAGATCGATGCCAGCGGGCATTTCAGCGAGATCTCCAAGGAATTTGCCGAGGCAGTCGGCCCGCATGCGGCCGACATTGCCGGTATGGCTTTTTCCGATCTAGCAGCACTTTTCAATCTCGATCCAGAAGGCAAGATCAGCGAGCTTCTCGGCAAGCGTGATACATGGTCGGGCAAGACAATCTGGTGGCCGGTCGAGGGTACGTCGCTGGTCGTGCCCGTCGATCTCGCCGCCCTCCCGACCTATACCCGGACGCGCGAATTCGACGGCTTCCGCGGCTTCGGCATCGTGCGCCTGGCGGATGCGGCCGAGGATCCGAACGCAGCCGGGCTTTCGCTCGGATCGACGCCTGACGACAGGACGGCGAGCCCCTCATTGCTTGCAGGTGTTGAAGCAGCCGAGGGCGACGCAGCTGCTCTTGAGCGGGATCAGTATCTGGATAGGGAAAGCCAAAGCGAAGTCGAAGGCGAAGAGGACGATATCGCTGAAGGCCTTACCGTTCGTGATCAAGCCATTGAGGACCGGGCCGACGACAAGGCCTCTGCTTCAGATGACCTCGTGCCGGCCCTTGCGGCAAATGAAAACGACGCCGCGTCCGACAGGACCACCGGCGTCGCCGATGAGGACGATGCCGCCTCATCCGACGAATGGCCCGCAGGCGAAAAGCCGGCTCTGAGGCTGGTCGAGACGCCCGCCAGGGAACATTCCGACAAGGTGATCCAGCTTGAAGAGCGCCGCTCGCGATTGAGCCCGGGCGAGCAGGCCGCATTCCAGGAAATCGGACGACGTCTCGACACGATCGCGCGGCCTTCGGATGAAGCCGAAGGAGCCGATGCCGGGAAGGTGGCGGAAGATTCGTCTGCAACCGGCTTTGGCGAAGAGACGGTGCTTTCGGAAGACGATGCGACCTCGCTTGCCGGTCAGGATAATGAATCGGACGACGCGACGGATGAGGTCCAGTCGAGCGATATCGAACTGCCCTCGCCCGCCGGCGAAGACCCGATTTCCGCGATTGACGACGAAGAAACGCAACGGATCCAGGCCGGAGACGAGCAGGCAGACGACGAACTGTTGGGCGATGCTTCAGCTCAAGAGGCGGCCGAGGACGATGCGGTCGCGCAGGCCGTCGACGAAGACGTCGCAGCAGACGATGAGATGACCGGCGACGCGGAGAGCATCCAGCCGGAAGCGGCGGACGCCGACCAATCGTCGAGCGACACGCATGGCGAGGCCGGGCCGAAGGAAGCTGATGAGACTGAAACCGAGGAGCCGGTAGCGGAAGCACCAGTGGAAGAGCCGAGCCGTTCGGTGGAAGCGGAAGCCTATGCTTCGATGCTGTCCGGTCGTGAGCGGGCTGACCTGTCGGCAGAAATCGTCGACCAGATGCCTGTGGCACTGCTGGTGCATGCCGGCGACGCACTGATCCATGCCAATCCCGAATTCCTGACGCTGACGGGCTACGCCTCGCTCGAGGCGCTGTCGGATGTCGGCGGGCTTGATGCGCTCTTGCAGCGGCAGGAGCTGGAAGGCCAGGGATCGGAAGCGGGCAGCATGGTCGTGGTCCGTGCGGACGATGCGATCGTGCCGGTGACGGCGCGGCTGCAGTCGATCCGCTGGAACGATGCGGCGGCCCTGATGCTGGCGCTGATGCCGGTTGCGACACCGGAGGCCGTGGATACGGACGAGACGGAAGCCGATGTCATTCCGCTGAATGCGCTGCGCAACGCCGACCAGCTGGCGAAGCTGCAGGTCGAGGTGGAGGAATTGCGCGCCATACTGGAGACGGCGACCGATGGCGTCGTGATCATCGGTTCGGGCGGCGAAGTGCGCTCGATCAACCGGGCGGCCAGCGCGCTGTTCAATTTCGACGGCGATGAAATCAACGGCCAGCCCTTCGTCACGCTCTTTGCGCATGAGAGCCAGCGTGCCGTGATCGACTATCTCGGGGGCTTTCCGGCACCGGCGTCGCCAGCGTGCTGAATGACGGGCGCGAGGTGATCGGCCGCGAGGCGTCAGGCGGCTTCATTCCGCTGTTCATGACGATCGGCCGGCTGACCTCCTCCAACGGCTTCTGCGCCGTGATCCGCGACATTACTCAGTGGAAGAGGACCGAGGACGAATTGCGGGCGGCAAAGCGCGCGGCAGAAACCGCCAATGCCCACAAGAGCGAATTCCTGGCGCATGTCAGCCACGAGATCCGCACGCCGCTCAACGCCATCATCGGCTTTGCCGACATGATGGGCTCGGAGCGGCTCGGCCCGGTCGGCCACCCGCGCTATGTGGAATATGCCAATGACATCGGCCGCTCGGGCCGGCATGTGCTCGATATCGTCAACGACCTGCTCGATATATCCAAGATCGAGGCCGGCGAGCTGGATCTCGATTTTGCCGCCGTCGGGCTGAACGAGACGGTGTCGGAAGCCGTGTCGCTGGTGCAGCCGCAGGCCAATGGCCAGCGGGTGATCATCCGCACCGCCCTGTCGCAGTCCGTGCCGCAGGTCGTGGCCGACCTGCGCTCGATCAAGCAGATCGTGCTTAACATCCTGTCGAACGCCATCCGCTTCACCCCGTCGGGCGGACAGATCGTCGTTTCGACTGCCTACGAGGCGAATGGCAGCGTCGTGCTCAGGATCCGCGATACCGGGATCGGCATGAGCCGCGCCGAACTGGAGCTGGCAATGAAGCCGTTCCGGCAGGTACCGGGCGCATCGCGCAACCGCGGCGACGGCACCGGCCTCGGCCTGCCGCTGACTAAGGCGATGGTGGATGCCAACCGGGCGAGCTTCAACATCACATCCGCGCCGAACGAGGGCACGCTGGTCGAGGTGACGTTCCCTTCGCAGCGCGTACTGGCAAGCTGATCCGCGACCTTCTGAGCGCAGATGCGCGCTATGCGTGCATGTATCCTTAAAAGAAAGGCAGCGCGTAGCTGCCTTTGCAGAGGTAATGCTGTCCAACGACGATAGGATGCCAGACCTCATGTCCCGGAAGCTCATCGCCCGATTGAACTATACATCCAATCAGGGCAAGCGGCGCGACTTTGAGGAACGTCCATCAACAAGAGCTTAACCATGTACCGTTCCGGGTCATCGCTGGATGCGGACCCGATTGATACCGCCTCAATGATCGAGCTCGGCAAGGTTTTCGAAGAGCGATAATGCGGCCGGATTGGCCAGCGCTTCCTTGTTCCTGACCGGCCTTCGGTGGACGATATCGCGCACGGCAAGCTCGACGATCTTGCCCGACTTGGTGCGGGGAATATCCGCCACCTGAATGATCTTGGCCGGTACGTGGCGCGGGGATGCACCGCTTCGGATACGGCTGCGGATCGCTTTGGCCAGATCCTCGTCGAGCGCGCGGCCCTCTGCGAGACGGACAAAGAGCACGACGCGGACATCGTCCTGCCAGTCCTGGCCAATGCAGATCGCCTCTGCGACCTCCTCCATCTGCTCCACCTGGTTGTAGATCTCCGCCGTGCCGATGCGCACGCCGCCCGGATTGAGCGTTGCATCGGAGCGGCCGTGGATGATCAGGCCGCCATGGGAGGTCCACTCAGCAAAGTCGCCATGGCACCAGATATTGTCGAAGCGGTCGAAATAGGCGGCTCGATACTTCGCCTTGTCAGGATCGTTCCAGAACATCAGCGGCATGGAGGAAAGCCTTCGTGCAGACGAGCTCGCCCTTTTCGCCGCGCACCGGCCTGCCGTCCTCGTCCCAGACGTCGACGGCGAGGCCGAGGCCCGGCCCCTGGATCTCGCCCTTCCAGACCGGCTTCAGCGGATTGCCCAGCACGAAGCAGGAGACAATGTCGGTGCCGCCGGAAATGGAAGCGAGGTGGATGTCATCCCTGATGCCTTCGTAGACGAAGGAAAACCCTTCCGGCGAGAGCGGCGATCCCGTCGAGGTCATCAGGCGAAGTGCTGAAAGATCATGGCTCTCCTTCGGCACCAGGCCCGACTTGCGCACTGCGTCGATATATTTCGCCGACGTGCCGAAGACCGCGAACTTTTCCTCCGCCGCATAGTCGAACAGGACATTGCCGCTCGGCGCAAAGGGCGAGCCGTCGAACAGGCAGAGGGTGGCGCCGACAGCAAGGCCCGAGACCAGCCAGTTCCACATCATCCAGCCGCAGGTGGTGAAGTAGAAGAGTCGTTCACCCGGCTCGATGCTGCAATGGAGCCGGTGCTCCTTCAGGTGCTGCAGCAGCGTACCGCCGGCTGAATGGACGATGCATTTGGGAATGCCGGTCGTGCCGGACGAGAACAGGATGTAGAGCGGATGGGCGAAGGGAAGCCGGGCGAATTCGAGCGGCTGGTCGGCATAGGCGTTCACGACATCGAGATATGCGCGGGCATTGTCGATCGAGGCGGCGAGCGTCGTGGCATCCCCTCTTCCGACCCGGCATAGGCCACGACGATGACCTGGGCGCCGAGTTTTCCCGCCACCGCCTTCAGCTTGGCCGACACGTCCTGCCGCTTGCCGTTGTACCAGTAGCCGTCGCAGGCGATGAAGAGTTTGGGCTCGATCTGGCCGAAGCGATCGAGCACGCCCTGTTCGCCGAAATCGGGCGAGCAGGAAGACCAGATGGCACCGAGCGAGGCCGCCGCCAGCATGCAGGCGATGGTTTCCGGCATGTTGGGCATCATCGCCGCGACACGATCGCCCTCGCCGATGCCCATGTCGCGAAAGGCCTGCTGCAGCCGCGAGACTTCCGAGGTCAGTCGGCCCCAGGTCCAGCTGTCATGCGCCTTATCCTCGCCGCGGAAGATAAGCGCCTCGCCCTCTCTGTCCGAATGCACGAGCAGGTTTTCGGCGAAGTTCAGGCGGGCATCGGGAAAGAAACGCGCTTCCAGCATGCTGCCGTTATCGACCAGAGCCGTCTCGCCCCGCTCGCCCCGCACCTCGCAGAAGTCCCAGAGATCGGACCAGAAGGCGCCGCGCTTGGTAACCGACCATGCATGGAAGGCGTCATAATCAGGAAGTCGACCCCATGGCGCGTTTCGCACCATTCGATGAAGCGGTAGAGCGGCGCGCTGCGCTGCTCGTCCTCCGACGGACTCCAAAGCGGCTTTTCCTGATCGAGCATGGACCTCCCTTTCCTCCTCGTGCCACGGCGGGGATGTATTGCCGTGACGAGCGATGTATAGCATGTCGCACCCGACCTTAAAGCATGGTGTTGCCGCCACCTTCATGGCCATTTGCGCCCTGCCGACATTTCCTATATGCGCGTGTCCATGCTGAAAACCGCCGTCGACACCTTCCGCAGGCATGCCCGCCGACCGCTTGGCCGGGCGCTCATCCTGTCGATTGCGACCCTCGTTCTGCTGGGGATCATATTCCGCATCGCCGCGCCCTTCATGATCTCCACCAGCGTGGTGCGGGAAAGCATGGAGAACTCGGTTTCGCAGTGGACCGGTCATAATGCGACGATCGGCGAAGTCTCGCGGATCCGCTTCTGGCCGCATCCGGAAGTCACGCTCACCGACGTCACAATCCACCGGGACACCGGCAAAGGCGAGAAGACGCTGGCAAAGATCGCCGAGCTTTCTGCCACCTTCGATCTCGGCAAGGCGTTGCTCGGGCGGCCGGACTTCGAGAACTTTCACCTGACCGATGCGCATGTCACGCTGACCCGCACCCGTACCGGCGGGCTGGAATGGACGAATGGCGGATTGCTGATGGAAGCGATCGCGAATGTCGGTCAGGCCAATGGCGGCCAGAGGCTCGACGCGGATCGCGATGCGCCAATCGGCGAGATGCAGGTGACAAACGGCACGATCGAGATCGTCAACGAGAGCGACGGCCACTCGATGCAGTTCGACGCGATCAACGGCACGATGGACTGGCCCGAGCTCTCAGGCGCAGTCGAGATCGATGCGGAAACGATATTCCGGGGTCGGAAGATCACGCTCGACGTCTCCACCAGTCAGCCGCTTCTGCTGCTCGGCGGCAGGGGCGGGCAGTTCCAGGGTCTCGCCTCGACCGATATCGGGCTCGCCAGCTTCAATGGCATGGCGAGCTTTTCCTGCGCGGCTATTTCTCCGGCGACGCCGAGCTGAGAACATCGGATATGCCCGCCACGTTGCGATGGCTGGATATCGATCCGACGCTGGCCGACGGCCTGTATTCCGCTTCCGCGACAGCAAAGTTCATCGCCGATCGGGACGACCTGAGGTTCGAGAACCTGTCACTGGGGCTCAACGACGAGCATGCAACGGGGCTGCTGGAGGTCGACACGCCGACCCAGGGCCGGCCTCGCGTTTCCGGTACATTGGCTTTCGATCACATCGATTTCCTGCGTCTGCTCAAGGCTATGGAGCCGGCCATCGGCGACGATGACGACGGCCGCATTCCACCTCTCGTCAAACGACTGGAGTTGGACTTGCGCCTCTCCGCCCGGACGGCGGCGCTCGGCGCCGTACAGTTGCAGGACGTCGCGCTTGGCTTGATGAATGTCGGCCAGCAGTTCCGTCTCGATATCCTCGACGGCAACATGCAGCCCGGACGACTGACCGGCCGCGTCAACACGATCAAGGACGACGAACGCGACGCCGTCGCCATCCGCCTTTCGCTGCGGGGTGCCGACTTCGCGGCGATCGCGCGGCAGTTCAGCATGGTCGGTCCGGTGCCGGCGACGCAGGGCACGTTCGACCTGTCGCTCGACCTGCCACGGCCGCTGAACCGGGATGCCTGGAATGCTGCGGTCGGGACCATGCAGTTCAATTCCGGGCCCGGACGGCTGGACGGGTTGAACCTTTCGACGATCCGCCAGCTTGCCGGCCAGAAGCCCTATTTCGCGCTTGGCGAAGCCTCCGACGGATCGCTCGATTTCGAGAGCATCAAGGCGAATGCTGTCGTGCATGACGGGATTGCCGATATTCGCGAGGCGCAGATTACAGGCGCGAATGACATCGTGACGCTGACCGGTGCCGTGCCGCTGGTGAACCGCAGCTTCGCGCTGTCGGCAACCGTCGCGCCGAAGGCCGGCACCGACAAACCGCTCAACCTCTTCATCGGCGGCGCATGGCCGAGCCCGGTCTTCTGGCCGACGGCGGCACCCGGCCAGAAACCCGGCGAATGATCAGCTGGCGCCGCGCGCCGCGAGGTGTTCGTCGCGGATGCGTTTCACCTCGGCGCGCTTGGTGCTGAGCGAGGCGCAGATGACGCCGATCGTGACGAGCGCGATCAGGATGGTGCAGATCGCATTGATTTCCGGCGTCACGCCGAGGCGAACCTGCGAATAGATCTTGATCGGCAGCGTCGTGGCGCCCGGCCCCGTGTTGAAGCTGGCAATGACCAGATCGTCCAGCGAGAGGGTGAAGGCGAGCATCCAGCCGGCGATGACGGCCGGGAAGATCAGCGGCAGGGTGATCTTGAAGAAGGTTTTCACCGGCGGGCAGCCGAGATCCAGCGCCGCCTCCTCCAGGCTGCGGTCGAAGGTCAGGAGCCGCGACTGCACGACGATCGCCACATAGCACATGGTGAAGGTCGTATGGGCTATCGTGACCGTCCAGAAGCCGCGATCGACGCCCATGGCGACGAAGAGAAGCAGCAGCGACAGGCCGGTGATAACTTCGGGCATGACGATCGGCGCGTAGATCATACCGGAAAAGGCCATGCGCCCGGGGAAACGGGTAAAGCGGGTCAGCGCCAGTGCTGCCAAGGTGCCGAGGATCGTGCCGAAGGTCGCGCTCAGGACGCCGACACGGGCGGTGATCCAGGCGGCATCCATGAGACCCTGGTTCGACCACATGGCCGAGTACCAGTGCAGCGAGAAGCCGCCCCACACCGTGACCAGTCGGGAAGCATTGAAGGAATAGACGATCAGGATGATGATCGGGATATAGAGGAAGGCGAAGCCGAGGGTGAGGACGGTGGCGTCGAAGCGTGAGGATCTCATCGGCTTACCTCACCTTCTGCTGCTGGTTCTGGAAAATCATGATCGGCACGACGAGCATGACGAGCAGGATGACGGCGACAGCGGAGGCGAGCGGCCAGTCGCGATTGCCGAAGAACTCCGTCCAGAGCGTCTTGCCAATCATCAGCGTGTCGGCGCCGCCGAGCAGGTCGGGAATGACGAACTCGCCGGTGATCGGGATGAAGCAGATCATCGAGCCGGCTATGACGCCCGGCAGGGACAGCGGGAAGGTGATCTTCCAGAAGGCCTTCCAGGGCGGGCAGCCGAGGTCGCTTGCGGCTTCGAGCAGCGTATTGTCCATCTTTTCCAGCGCCGAATAGAGCGGCAGGACCATGAAGGGCAGATAGGAATAGACGATGCCGATGAAGACGGCCGTGTCGGTGCGGAAGATTTGCACCTGCTGGTCAGGGCCCATCAAGCCAATCGTCTGCAGCGCGAGCGTCAGCAATCCATCCGGCTTCAGGATGCCGATCCAGGCGTAGACGCGGATGAGGAACGAGGTCCAGAAGGGCAGGATGACAAGCATGACCAGCGTCGGGCGGATCGAACTCGGCGCGCGCGCCATGGCGAGCGCCATCGGGTAGCCGATCAGGAGCAGCAGCAATGTCGAGATCGCCGCGATCCGGAGCGACGAGAGGTAGGACATGATGTAGAGCGGATCATCCGTCAGGAAGATGTAGTTCTCGAAATCCAGCTGAGAGAGGAAATCGCCGATCTCACCGAAGCCGCCGAAGGTCGGGATATAGGGCGGCATGGCGATCGCCGTGTCGGACAGCGAGATCTTCAGGATGATCAGGAAGGGCGCGACGAAGAAGAGCAGCAGCCAGACATAGGGCACGACGACCACGAGCCAGCGGGTCCAGGAAGGACCGCCGGCACTGGCTGGTGCAGGATTGGTTTCGGCGACGCTTGCCATCTTCGCTCTCCCTTCCCTAGCGTGTCAGGACGAGGCCGGCATCGCGCGACCAGGTGAGCCAGACCATGTCGCCGAAGGTGATCGGGCGATCGACGAGACGCGAAATGTTCGCCTGAGCGGCGCGCATCAGGCGGCCATCCTCAGAACGGACGATGAAGAGCGAGAAGTCGCCGAGATAGCCGATATCCCAGACCTCGCCATAGAAGCAGTTGGCGGATAGGTCAGCCGGCGCATCGGGCGAGATGCGCACCTTTTCCGGGCGGATGGCAAAGGCGACCTTGTCGCCCTTCACCGCCTGGCACTCCTGGTCGACGGCAATCGACAGGCCGTCGCTATCGATACTGACCGTGCCCGGCGCGCCGAGCGCGCTTGCCGTGTCGGTGATCGAACCCTCGAGGATATTGATGTCGCCGATGAAGTCCGCGACATAGCGGCTGTTCGGCGCCTCGTAGATTTCCGCCGGTGTCGCCACCTGCATGATGATGCCCTTGTCCATGACCGCGATACGGTCGGACACGGTCATCGCCTCTTCCTGGTCATGGGTGACGATCAGGAAGGTGAGACCGAGCGTGTGCTGCAGATCCATCAGCTCGAACTGGGTTTCCTCGCGCAGCTTCTTGTCGAGCGCGCCGAGCGGTTCGTCGAGCAGAAGCACCTTGGGACGTTTGGCGAGCGAACGGGCGAGCGCCACGCGCTGGCGCTGGCCGCCGGAGAGCTGGTTCGGCTTGCGCTTGGCAAACTCTTCCAGCTTGACGAGTTTCAGCATTTCCTGAACGCGTGCCTCGATCTCGCCCTTCGGCATATTGTCCTGCTGCAGGCCGAAAGCGATGTTCTTTTCCACCGTCATATGGGGAAAGAGCGCGTAGGACTGGAACATCATGTTGGTCGGACGGCGATAGGGCGGCACGCCGCGAATATCCTGTCCCTGCAGGAGGATGCGGCCTTCGGTCGGCTCCTCGAAGCCGGCGAGCATGCGCATCAGCGTGGTCTTGCCACAGCCGGACGGACCGAGCAGCGAGAAGAATTCGCGCTCGTAGATATCCAGCGTCAGGTTGTTGACGGCAGTGAAATTGCCGAATGTCTTGGTGATGTTCTCAAAGCGGATGAAAGGCACCGCCTGCGGATCGGTCCAGGGGAGAATTTGCGTTTTACCGGTCCGAGAGATTTCGCCATGCCTTGCCCCAGGTTGTGCTTGAAATGAAAAGGGCGGGTCGAAGCCCGCCCTTGATATCGGCCATCAGCTGCCGGTCTTGACCTGTGTCCAGACCCGGTTCAGCACGCGCTGCTCACGCGGACCATAGGGGAGATTGTGAAGAGCTTATTCACCACCTCTTCCGGCGGATAGACCGACGGGTTTTCCAGAACTTCCTTGTCGATGAACTTCTGCGAGGCGAGGTTGCCATTCGCATACTGGACATAGTTGGAGGCCTTGGCGATGACTTCCGGCTTCATCAGGTAGTTGATGAAGGCATGCGCTTCTTCGACATTTTTCGCGTCCGCCGGGATCGCGAGGTTGTCGAACCACATGTAGGTGCCTTCCTTTGGGATGACGAACTCGACGTTGACGCCGTTGCCGGCCTCTTCGGCGCGCGACTTCGCCTGCAGCACGTCGCCCGACCAGCCGATTGAAATGCAGCTGTCGCCATTGGCAAGCTCGTCGATATAGGCCGAGGCATTGAAGGTCTTCACGAAAGGACGGATTGCCTTGTAGACGTCGCCGCCGGCTTCCAGGTCAGCCTGCTCCTTGCTGTCCGGATTCTTGCCGATGTAGTTCATGGCGATCGCGAAGGTCTCGTCGGAAGCGTCGAGAATGTTGATGCCGCAGGACTTCAGCTTTTCGGCGTTTTCCGGTTTGAAGAGCACATCCCAGCTGTCGATCGGCACGTCGCCGAGAGCGGCTTTCACCTTGTCGACATTGTAGCCGATGCCGGTCGTGCCCCACATGTAGTTGATGGCATATTCGTTGCCGGGATCATACTTGGCGAGGCGTTCGGAAATCAGCGGCCAGAGGTTCGTCATGTTCGGCAGCTTGGACTTGTCCAGCTTCTGGAACACGCCGGCCTGGATCTGGCGGGCGAGGAACGGCGCCGTCGGCACGACGACATCGTAACCGGAACCGCCGGCCAGCAGCTTGGTTTCTACCAGATCGTTGCTGTCGAAGACGTCATAGACGACCTTGATGCCGGTTTCCTTGGTGAAATCCTCGAGGATCGACTCGTCGATATAATCCGACCAGTTATAGACATGGACAACCTTCTCCTGCGCCGAGGCGCCCGAAGCAAAGACTGACGCCATGAGCGCGGCGGCGAAGCCAAGTAGATGGTTTCTCATGATTTCTCCTGTTCCAGCTTTTCCCGCCGCGTTGGTTCGCGGAAAAATTCCCTTATCTTTCATGGCAGAGTAGAAAGGATTTTTCCGAGCCACAAGTGGGAATGTGCGGTGCGATAGAACTTCCTCCCCAAGGTTATTGCAGCTTTATTGAAAGTCGAAGGCGCTGAGGCCCGTCACCATTTCATCGAGCCCAAGCGGACGGGTGAGCGGCGGCTCGGCACGGGAGAGGCAGGCCTTGCGCTCGCAGATGCGGCAGGCCGGGCCGATGGCAACCGGAGCGGCAGCGGCGGGCAGTGCCGCAGCATAGACGAGATCATCGGCAAACGCGGCGTCGCAGCCGATCAGGATTGCGGTGCGGCGAATGCGCTCGCCGAAATCCGCCTGCGGCCCTTCCAGCGTGCGGGATAGCGTCAGGAAGCCATGACCATCAGGCGTTTCCACCCGGTCGACGAGGATGCGGCCGGGTTCCGCGAAGGCCGAATGGATGCCGAGCTTGGGACAGAGCCCGCCGAAGCGCGACTGCGGAAAGCCTTGCGCCCCTGCCCGCCGGACGGCATTGCCGGCATGATCGATCTCCATGATGAAGAAAGGAATGCCGGGCGCATCCGGCCGGCAGAGCGAGGTCAGCCGGTTGGCGGCCTGTTCGAAGGAGGTGTCGAAGCGGGCGCGCAGCACGTCGATATCCCAGCGGGCGCGACGGGCGGCGGCGAGAAAATCACCATAGGGCATGAGCAGCGCGTGGGCGGCGTAGCGGGCTAGCTCGAAGCGGGCGATGCGACGAGCTTCCGCCGTTTGCAGCGAGAGCCCATCCAGTTCAGCGTCAATCTCCGCATGGAAAGCCAGAAGCGACACTTCCATCGCAAGCTCGCGATTGCGGTCGAAGGGTGAAAGCCGTTCGGAGAGGAATAGCCGCATGCTGTGGCGGTCATAGCGGCGACGCAGCGTCGGCATGACATGGGCGGGCAGCGTGCGGACCGTGATGCCGCGCTCGCTTTTCAGCCATGCCCGCAGGGCAGCGGGCATTTCATCTGCCGCCTCCAAGGTCTTCGCTAGAGCTTCGGCAGCGTCCTCGATGCGCGAGAAGAAGTTGGGGCGCCGTTCGAGGGCCTGCCGCACCTCGTCGATCGGCATGCGGCTGCCGGTGACCGACAGTTCGTGGCCCTCGCGAGCAAGGACCGTCGCAAGGTCGGACAGACGCTGCGCCTGCTCCTTATAGGCCCGGTACAGCTTGACGGTGGCGAGCGCGGCGTTGGGTGCGGCTTCCGCCACCTCGATGATTTCCTGGTCGCCCGGGATCTCGCCGACCAGAAGCGGATCGGCAAAGACTTCCCGAAGCTGGGTGTCGAGGCCGCCGCCCTCCCCTGCAGCGCTTCGAGATCGACCTTGTGGACCGACGCGAGCTTCAACAGCAGTTGCACGGTGAGCGGCCGCTGGTTGCGCTCGATCAGATTGAGATAGGATGGCGAGATGCCGAGATCGGCCGCCATCGCCGTCTGGGTGAGGCCGAGCCCCTGGCGAACACGCCGGACGCGCCCGCCCGCGAATACTTTCCGTTCCGCCATTCGACCTCCTCCTGTCAAAGGCTTTTACAGTCCGTGTCTTTTACAAATTTTACAAATTCACCGCGCGTCTTGTGTAAGTAGTGACATCATAACCTCTTTAATCTCAGCAGCTTATAGCACGCCTCTCGGCTATGCTGTAAATCTTTCACAGAACATCCTGTGCGTGTCCAGATGTTCATAGCAAGTGGGAGAGAGATAGATGACAGATTTTTACAAGCTCGTTGCCAATGCACCGGACGGACGGTTCGACGGCATCAGCCGCCCCTATTCGGCCGAGGACGTGCAGCGGCTGCGCGGCTCGATCGAGATCCGTTATTCGCTGGCGGAAAAGGGTGCAAACCGGCTGTGGTTGCTCTTGAGACAAGAGGACTTCGTCAATGCGCTCGGCGCCATGACCGGCAATCAGGCCATGCAGCAGGTCCGCGCCGGGCTGAAGGCAATCTATCTCTCGGGCTGGCAGGTGGCTGCCGACAGCAATACGGCGTCGTCCATGTATCCCGACCAGTCGCTCTATCCGGCCAATGCCGCGCCGGAACTGGCACGGCGCATCAACCGGACGCTCCAGCGCGCCGACCAGATCGAGACGGCGGAGGGTAAAGGGCTTTCGGTCGACACATGGTTCGCACCGATCGTTGCCGACGCGGAGGCAGGGTTCGGCGGGCCGCTCAACGCCTTCGAGATCATGAAGGCCTTCATCGAGGCGGGTGCCGCAGGCGTCCATTTCGAGGACCAGCTGGCCTCGGAGAAGAAATGCGGCCATCTGGGCGGCAAGGTGCTGATCCCGACGGCCGCGCATATCCGCAACCTGACGGCTGCAAGACTTGCCGCGGACGTCATGGGCGTGCCGACGCTGGTCATTGCCCGCACCGATGCGGAGGCAGCGAAACTTCTGACCTCCGACATCGACGAGCGCGACCAGCCTTTCGTCGACTATGAAGCCGGGCGGACGCCGGAAGGGTTCTATCGCATCCGCAACGGACTGGAGCCCTGCATCGCCCGCGCCGTCGCCTATGCGCCCTACTCAGATCTCATCTGGTGCGAGACGTCGAAGCCGGATCTCGAGCAGGCACGCAGATTTGCCGAAGGCGTGCACAAGGTGCATCCGGGCAAGATGCTGGCCTACAATTGCTCCCCGTCGTTCAACTGGAAAAAGAACCTCGACGACGCGACGATCGCGAAGTTCCAGCGGGAACTGGGCGCGATGGGCTACAAGTTCCAGTTCATTACGCTTGCCGGCTTCCACCAGCTGAATTTCGGCATGTTCGAACTGGCACGCGGCTACCGTGACCGTCAGATGGCAGCCTATTCGGAACTGCAGGAAGCGGAGTTCGCCACCGAGATCAACGGCTACACGGCCACCAAGCACCAGCGCGAAGTCGGTACCGGCTATTTCGATGCCGTATCCATGGCGATCACCGGCGGGCTTTCATCGACCACGGCGATGCATGAGTCCACCGAGCATGATCAGTTCCGGCCTGCGGCCGAATAAAGAGAGGAGAAACGACATGACGATCCAGACACCCATACAGACCCACGTCAAGGAACGGGCCGAAGAACAGGCGACCGCGATGACGTCGGACCAGCAGGCGGCGATCAGGGCACTGGCCAATGATCTGCACCGGCTGAATCACGCGATCATGCGGGCGGTCGATGCGGGCATTTCCGTCGAACTGATGCGGACTGCCCGGCATCATGGCGGCGACGGTCATTGGGGCGACCTGATGGTGCCGATCGTCATGACCAACCGGCTGCAATAGGCTTCAGGGTTTCGCCTGAGAACGGCAAGGCCGCTCGATCTCAGGCAGATCCAACACCGGCCGAAGGAAGAGCCGGGATCATGGCCGCCGCCGGCCCCTCCGGCGGCCGGACACGACTTGTTTTCATCCCCGAACAGATTACGCAAAGAAAAAGGGCGGCTGCAGCCGCCCTTTTTCACGTTTTGATATTCGCTGGCAAAGCGCCGATCAGGCGGCCCGGTCGTAGCGATGGGCGGCCTGGGAAGTGGCCGAGGCATCGATGCGGAACTGTTGCAGCAGGCCAAACAGGGCTTCGGTCTCGTCGGCCAGGCGACGGCTCGCGTCGCTTGTTTCGGCAACCATGGCGCCGTTCTGCTGGGTCATCTGGTCCATCTGGTTGACGGACTGGTTGATGTTCTGCAGGGCGGCGGACTGGTCGCGGCTTGCGGTCGCAATCGTCTCGACATGCTGGCTGATGACGACGATCTCGTTGCTGATCGTGGCGAGAACCTCGCCAGCCTGCTGCACGAGCGAGGCACCGGCGCCGACTTCGTTGGTCGACTGGTTGATCAGGCCCTTGATCTCCTTGGCGGCATCGGCGGAGCGCTGCGCCAGTTCACGGACTTCCTGTGCCACGACAGCGAAGCCCTTGCCAGCTTCACCGGCGCGTGCCGCTTCGATACCGGCATTCAGCGCCAGCAGGTTGGTCTGGAAGGCGATGTCGTCGATGACTTCGATGATCAGCTCGATCTTCTGCGAGGCGTCCTCGATCCGGCCCATGGCGTCGATGGCGTTCTTGACGACCACGCCGGAATTGTCGGCGTTCTTCTTGGTCAGCGAGACAGCCTCATTGGCTTCACGGGCACGGTCTGCGGAAGAGCGGACGGTCGTGGTGATCTCGTCGACGGCAGCCGCGGTCTCTTCCAACGAAGCAGCTTGGCTTTCGGTGCGGCGCGACAGGTCGGCCGAGGAATGGCTGAGATCGGCGCTGCTCTTCTGGATCGCCATCGTGCTCTGGCGGATATGCGAAAGCGTATCGCGCAGCTTGATGATCGAGCCGTTGAAGTCGGTGCGGAGCGGTTCGAGCTTGCCGGAGAAGGGATGATCGATCGTGACCGAAAGATCGCCCTGGGAGAGACGCGACAGGGCCGAACCGAGAGCCGATACGGCCTGGTCGATCTGGCCGTCGACCATGCGCTTGTCGCTGTCGTTGCGTTCGCGCTCGGCTTCGGCTTCGGCACGCTCCATGGTGCTCTGATGCTCGATGCGCAGCTTTTCGAGCGCATTGTCGCGGAAGACCTGCAGGGCGCGGGCAATGTTGCCGAACTCGTCGGAACGTTGCGTATAGGGGATTTCCGACTTGTTGTCGCCGGCAGCGATCGCCCGGACTGAGCCGGTCAGGGTGCCGAGCGGACGGACCATGCCGCGGATGACGAAGTAGCTGACGGCTGCCAGAACGAGCAGTGCGATCAGCGACGACACCATGACGGCCATGCCGGCCGATGCGATATGGGCGAAATAGACTTCCATCGGAATGCCGATGAAGAGGACGCCGCTGACGGCGCCGCCGGCATTCATGATCGGATAGTAAGCGGTCATGAAATCGCGACCGAACAGGACCGCGGGACCATAATAAGCCGTACCCTTGGCGAGGGCTGCCTGGGCCGGGTGCTCGGCGGCAAGCTTGGTGCCGACGGCGCGCTCGCCCTTCTCGTTCTTCACGTTGGTCGAGATACGGACGTAGTCGCTGCCCTGCTTTTCGAAGACGGTGGCGACACCACCGATCGAACCGGCCGTGCGGTCGACGAGATCGTGGCCCTGCAGGGCGCCTTCGCCGGCCGTAACCTTGGAGAGCTTGCCATCGGCAAGCGTGGTCTTGGCACCGGCCAGACCGGTCTCATAGATCAGCGCCATCGTGCGGATGGACTTGTGCGTATCGTCA
Organism: Terrirhizobium terrae; assembly: GCF_030323265.1. Taxonomy (GTDB): domain Bacteria; phylum Pseudomonadota; class Alphaproteobacteria; order Rhizobiales; family Rhizobiaceae; genus Neorhizobium. The sequence goes on along the minus strand of NZ_CP104992.1, from coordinate 2,316,126 downwards.
AGCGCAGTCTCCATGATGTCCTTTCGAAACGTCATGAAGGCCAGACCCGATACAGCTGAGACAGCCACTCCGATGAGAAGCAGACACAGGAATACAATTTTCGTGACAACCGATGACGGAACGATCTTTTTCATGGAGACCCCTTGCGAGAGTAAATTTCCCGACAAGTGATCGCCTATAAGAATGAATTTTTGCTAAATTTGATGAAAATCAAGAGTAAGGCGGCTAAGCACACCTCAGTCCACGCGATAAATGCCCGCGCTATATATAATATTAGCTTATCAGTATATTATTTGTCATTCAGCCAAACAGAACCGGCAAAGCCAGGATTGCTGCTGTTGCGCCGGCCGCGAGCATAAGTAGACGAAAACGATATACTTTGGAACGGTCTTCCGCCTTGGCAATTGCAATGGCGCGGGCACGGCGAGCATTCGGCATGAATTCGAACTCCCAGACGATGATGGGGCTGAGTGTGACAGCCATACCAGCGTTTGAACATGAAAATTTGCTGGCAATATGGCAGCTTCCGCCAGCTATATTAAGAAGTGCTGAATAAAAGTCACACACTCTCGCCACAGACATGGCCCGACGCCCAGGCCCACTGGAAGTTATAGCCGCCGAGCCAGCCCGTGACATCGACGCATTCGCCTATGAAATAAAGCCCCGGCACGGCTTTTGCCTGCATCGTCTTCGAATCCAGATCTGCCGTATCGACACCACCGAGCGTTACCTCCGCGGTGCGGTATCCTTCCGAACCGGCAGGCCTGATCTTCCAGCTCTGAATGGAGGCGGCAATCGCGTCGAGCAGCTTATCGGAGCAGTCCGCAAGCTTGATGGCGGCGGGATGCTGTTCCGCGAAGAATTGCGCCAGCCGTTTCGGAAGTATTTCCGAGAGAGCCGTCTGGGGCGCCTGGCGACCGTTCGCCTTGCGCGCGTCCTTCAACAGATCGGCGATGCGCGTGTCAGGTTCAACCACGAGCGTGACGTCGTCGCCTTCCCGCCAGTAGGACGAGATCTGCAGGATTGCCGGGCCACTCACGCCACGATGGGTAAATAGCAGCGCCTCGCGAAAACTCGTCTTGCCGTGACGGATTTCGGCCGGAACGGCAATGCCCGAGAGCGGCGAAAGCTTTTCCAGCAAGTTTGGATCGAGCGTCAGCGGCACGAGACCCGGACGGGTCTCTACCAGCTTCAGCCCGAACTGTCTGGCGATGTCATAGGCTAAGCCCGTCGCGCCCATCTTCGGGATCGACTTGCCGCCGGTGGCCACGACGACGGAACGCGCGTCGATTACTTCAGACCGGGATGTCGTGACGCGAAAGCCGTCGAGGGATTTTTCGACCGATGCAATGCCCGTCTGCAACTCCAGCTTCGCGCCGGCAGCTTCCATCTCGGCGAGCAGCATGCGGATGATATCCTTGGCGCTGTCGTCGCAGAAAAGCTGTCCGAGCGTCTTCTCATGCCAGGCGATCCCGTGGCGATCGACTAGATCGATAAAATCCTGCGCCGAGTAACGCGCAAGCGCCGACTTGGCGAAATGCGGATTGGCCGAGAGGTAATTCTTGGCGCTGGCGTGGATATTGGTGAAGTTGCAACGCCCGCCGCCCGAAATGCGGATCTTGTCGCCCGGCGCCTTGGCGTGATCGAGAACAAGGACGGAGCGGCCACGCTGCCCAGCGCGGATTGCCGCCATCATGCCGGCGGCGCCAGCGCCCAGGATCACCACGTCGAATTTGCGCGCCAATATCCGTTCCTTCTGCTTTCGGCGGTTGTCAGCTTCGCTCTTCGCCATACTTGTCGCAAAGTCAATGATGAGTCCTCTTCGGGCAACTCCTCCTTGAGAAGGTTTCAACCTTCGCCCCCTCGCCATTCGGCAATCCCTGACTATGATGGGAACATTCGATCAACCCCACCCCGGTGTGTCATGCCGCCTAAGAAATCAGTTCCCCCGCTCGCAACCGGCACAGTGGCCAAAGCTGCAACCGAGCAGCCTACGCTTACCTCGCTTCGAGGCGTGTCCGACTGGCAGGAGGCGGCGGCGTGGCTTCGTGCCCGCGGGATCGAGGACATCGAATGCATCACGCCTGACCTTGCCGGCGTGCCGCGCGGCAAGATGATGCCGTCGTCGAAGTTCACCTCCAATACGTCGCTTGCCCTGCCCTCGGCGCTCTACCGTCATACGATCTCGGGCGAATATCCCGACGAGACGGAGAGCTTCCGCTATGAGCCGCGCGACAGCGACCTCAAGCTGCTGCCCGATCTCTCGACCCTGTCGGTCGTGCCGTGGGAGACGGACCCGACCGCGCAGGTGATCTGCGACATCGTCAATACCGAGGGCGGTGCGGTAACCTATACGCCGCGCAACGTCCTGAAGAATATCGTCAATCTCTACAAGGAGCGCGGCTGGAAGCCGGTCGTGGCGCCGGAAATCGAGTTCTACCTCGTCGCCAAGAACGATGACCCCGACTATCCGCTGCATCCGCCGAAGGGCCGTTCGGGCCGCTCCATCCTCGGCGGCCAGGGCTATTCGATCGCCGGCATCAACGAGTTCGACGAACTGATCGACGACATCTACCACTTCTCCGAAAAGCAGGGGCTGGAGATCGATACGCTGATCCACGAGGAGGGTCCGGCGCAGCTCGAGATCAACCTGCGCCACGGCGACCCTGTCGAGCTTGCCGACCAGGTGTTCATGTTCAAGCGCACGATCCGCGAGGCAGCGCTGAAACACGGCATCTACGCCACGTTCATGGCCAAACCGATGCAGGGTCAGGCAGGATCGGCGATGCATATCCACCAATCGGTGGTCGATATCGAGACCGGTGCCAACATTTTCTCTGCCAAGGACGGCAAGCCGTCGAAGGAATTCTTCCAGTTCATCGGCGGGATGCAGACCTATATTCCGAAGGCGCTGGTAATGATGGCGCCCTATGTGAATTCCTATCGTCGCCTGACGCCGGACATGGCCGCGCCGGTCAACACCGCCTGGGGCTATGACAACCGCACGACGGCTTTCCGCGTGCCCGTCTCGGACCCGGCCGCGCGGCGCGTTGAAAACCGCCTGCCGAGTTCCGATGCCAACCCCTATCTAGCGCTTGCCGCCTCGCTCGGCTGTGGCCTGCTCGGCATCATGAACAAGATCGAGCCGACGCCGCCTACCGACGAAACGGCCAATGAAGGCGCCATCTCGTTGCCGCGCGACCTGCTGAACGCCGTCTCGCTGCTGGAGGAGGAGCCTGAACTCGCCAAGGTCTTCAGTCGGGAATTCATCGGCATCTATGCCGGCGTCAAACGCGGAGAGTTCGAGACATTCATGCAGGTGATCAGTCCGTGGGAGCGTGAATTCCTGCTTCTCAACGTGTGAGGTCGCGCCTGATGACGGACACATATCCGGCCGACGAGCAAGTAAACAATGTACTTCCGGGTGATACAGCCGCTGGCGATACCTGGCAGAGCCCGATCGCGCCCGGGCTTTCCTGGTATCAGGCAACTGTTCCCGACCGGCCCGCCTATGCGCAACTCGACGGGTCGCAGGCGGTGGATGTCACGATCATCGGCGGCGGCTTTACCGGCCTGCAGGCGGCCTACAATCTTGCCAAGGCCGGCGTCTCCGTTGCGCTCATCGAGGCAAGTAGGTTCGGTGACGGTGCATCCGGAAGAAATGGTGGCCAGCTCGGCACCGGCCAGCGCTGGTGGCCGGAGGATGCGGAGAAGGAACTCGGCTATGAGCGGTCCAGGCTGCTGTTCGACATGGCAGAAAACGCCAAGCGCCATCTGATGGATTTTGCCAATGTCCACGGCATAGACATGGAATATATGCCGGGCCAGCTCAACGTGTCGCACAAACCAGGATACGAGCGCGATTACCGCGCCAATGCGGAAATCGCGGCCGAGCGCTACGATTATCCGCATATCACCTTCATGGATGCAGCGGAGACGGCCGAACGCGTTGGCACGAAGGACTATTTCTGCGGCGTGCGCGACACCGGCACCGGCCATATCCATCCGCTCAAGCTGCTCGTCGGGCTGGCAAAATTGGCCAAGGCTGCCGGCGCTGGCATCTACGAAAACACCAAGGCCTCTGCGATCCGTCGCGAGGGCGGCAAGATCAAGGTTGACACTGCACGCGGCACGCTGACTTCGGACAGGCTGCTGATCGCAACCAATGCCTATGTCGGTGATCTCGAGCCCGTCACCTCGGCCCATGTCATGCCGATCGGGTCCTTCATTGCGGCGACAGAACCGCTCGACGCCTTTCCACATGTCATTCCCGGCATGGAGGCCGTGTGCGACAGCCGCTTCGTCGTGCGCTATTTCCGCAAGTCGAAGGACAATCGCCTGTTGTTCGGTGGCCGCGAAGTTTATAGCTCGAAGAACCCGAGCGACACGGCAGAGGCGATCCGCCAGCAGATCGTCGGCACCTATCCGGCGCTCAAGAATGTGCGAATCACCCATGCATGGGGCGGCAATGTCGGGATCACTCTGCCGCGGCGTCCGTTCGTGCGGCAAATCATGCCAGGAGTGACCTCCATCGGCGGTTATTCCGGTCATGGCGTCATGCTGTCAAATTATTGCGGCAAACTTTATGCTGAAATGGTAGCAGGCAGGCCGAGCGAACTTGAAGCGCTCGCCGATCTCGACATCAAAGCATTTCCCGGAGGCCAAATGATGCGCAAGCCACTGCTTTTCCTAGCACTGACCTGGTTCGCGCTGAGAGACCGGATGTAAGGTCCGCCTTTTCGGACTAGCGTTTTTAAATCGATTAGATTAAGACACCAACCACCAAGATGAAAGTTGAGCGATGAGCAGCCAGATCATTCCAGTGGAACCATTCGATTGTGTAGTCTTCGGCGGAACGGGAGACCTTGCGGAACGCAAGCTTCTGCCGGCCCTGTATCACCGGCAGATCGAAGGCCAGTTCACGGAGCCGACTCGCATCATCGGGGCGTCGCGTAGCGCGCTTTCCCATGAAGAGTATCGCAAGTTCGCACAGGATGCCCTGAAGGAGCATCTGAAGAAGGGCGAATACGACGAAGAGCAGGTCAAGAAATTCTGCGAACGGATCTATTACGTTCCGGTCGACGCCAAGTCGGAAGGCGGATGGGCCGATCTGAAAAAGCTGCTCGATGAAGGCAAGGACAACATCCGCGTCTTCTACCTGGCGGTTGCGCCTGGCATCTTCGGTGCGATCTCGGAGAAGATCCGCGATCACAAGATGATCACCAAGTCGACCCGCATCGTCGTCGAAAAGCCGATCGGCCGCGACCTCGCCTCGGCGCTGGAACTGAACAACACGATCGGCAAGGTCTTCTCCGAAGAGCAGATCTACCGCATCGACCACTATCTCGGCAAAGAGACGGTGCAGAACCTGATGGCGCTGCGTTTCGCCAATGCGCTCTACGAGCCGCTGTGGAACGCCAATTATATCGACCACGTCCAGATCACGGTGTCCGAGGCCGTAGGCCTTGAAGGCCGCGCGGGCTACTACGACACCGCCGGCGCGCTGCGCGACATGGTTCAGAACCACATCATGCAGCTCGTCTGCCTGGTTGCGATGGAAACCCCGTCTTCGATGGATTCCGAGGCAGTACGTGACGAGAAGCTGAAGGTGCTGCGCGCGCTGAAGCCGATCAATGCCGACAATTGCGAGCAGATGACGGTGCGCGGACAGTATCGCGCCGGCGCATCCGCAGGCGGCCCGGTGAAGGGTTATCTCGATGAGCTGGAAGGCGGCGTCTCCAACACCGAGACCTTCGTCGCCATCAAGGCCGAGATCGGCAACTGGCGTTGGGCGGGCGTGCCCTTCTACATCCGCACCGGCAAGCGCCTTGCCAGCCGCATGTCGGAAATCGTCATCACCTTCAAGTCGATCCCGCACAACATCTTCGATGCCAGCGCCGGTCGCATCAACCAGAACCAGCTGATCATCCGCCTGCAGCCGGACGAAGGCGTCAAGCAGTCGCTGATGATCAAGGACCCCGGCCCGGGCGGCATGCGCTTGCGCAACGTTTCGCTCGACATGAGCTTTGCCGAGGCCTTCCACGTCAGAAGCCCCGATGCCTACGAGCGCCTGCTGATGGACACGATCCGTTCCAACCAGACGCTGTTCATGCGCCGCGACGAAGTGGAAGCCGCATGGCAGTGGGTCGACCCGATCCTCAAGGGCTGGGAGGCTTCCGGCCAGAAGGTGCAGGGCTATACCGCCGGCACCTGGGGTCCAAGCCAGGCCATCGCGCTCATCGAACGTGACGGCCGCACCTGGCACGAGGGCTGATCGGCCATGACCTTCACGATGAATGAATTCAAGGACGGCGCGGAACTGGCTTCGGCTCTTGCGGACGAAGTCGCGCGCCGTCTGGCGGGCGCCATCTATGCGCGGGATTCCGCGTCGATCGCGGTCTCCGGTGGCTCAACGCCGAAGCGCTTCTTCGAGGAGCTTTCGACGAAGGAACTCGCCTGGGACAAGGTCAAGGTGACGCTGGTCGACGAACGGTTCGTACCGGCCGACAATCCGCGCTCCAACCATCTGCTCGTCGCAACGCATCTGTTGAAGAACCAGGCGGAGGCTGCAACCTTCGTGCCGCTCTATTACGATGCCGCCACGATCGAGGAAGCCGCGAAGAAGGCGACCGAGAAGACTGCTGGTCTCGACCGGCCGTTCGACGTCGTCATCCTGGGCATGGGCGGAGACGGGCACACCGCCTCCTTCTTCCCGCATGGCGACAATCTCGACCGGGCGCTCGATCCGACTGGGCTGAACGGCGTTCTGACCATGCAGGCGCCCGGCGCCGGCGAGGAACGCCTGACCTTCTCCTTCTCCAGCCTTTCCGATGCGCGTTTCCTCGCGCTCCATATCGAAGGCGAAGAGAAGAAGGTGACGCTCGAAAAGGCCAAGGCCGGATCGGACGAAACGGAAATGCCGATCCGCGCCATGCTCAACCGAGCGGCCACGCCGGTGGACATCTACTGGGCGCCGTAACGCGACCATAACACGCATCGCAAATCCCGAAGGTCGCGTGCGATCTTCGGGATACTGCAAGGGCCGGGTGAAACCGGCCGGACAGCTTAGGCAAGTCCCGGTCAATCGTCTTGCGCCCATCGGGCGCCCCGCGTGCGCCGGGACCGATCAGAGAGGACAAAAGCCATGGCCGCCCATTCCAGCATCGAGGCGATCACTGCGAGGATCGTCGAACGATCCAAACCGTTGCGAGAGCCCTATCTTGATCGCGTGCGCAAGGCCGTCGCCAGAGGTCCGCACCGCGCCACCCTCTCCTGCGGCAACCTTGCCCATGGCTTCGCAGTCTGTTCCCCCGCCGAGAAGGAGGCGCTCGCAGGAGACGTCGTTCCGAACCTCGGCATCATCACCGCCTATAACGACATGCTCTCGGCACACCAGCCCTACGAGACCTATCCGGCGCTGATCCGCGACGCGGCGCGCGAGGCAGGCGGGATCGCGCAGGTCGCCGGCGCCGTGCCGGCCATGTGCGACGGCGTCACGCAAGGCCAGCCGGGTATGGAGCTTTCGCTCTTCTCACGCGACGCGATTGCCATGGCAGCCGGCATCGGTCTTTCGCACAACATGTTCGACGCGTCGGTCTATCTCGGCATCTGCGACAAGATCGTCCCGGGCCTCGTCATCGCCGCCCTTTCCTTCGGCCATCTCCCCGCCGTGTTCATTCCGGCCGGTCCGATGACGTCGGGCCTGCCGAACGACGAGAAGTCGCGCATCCGTCAGCTCTATGCGGAGGGCAAGGTCGGCCGTGCCGAGCTCCTGGAGGCGGAATCGAAATCCTATCACGGACCGGGCACCTGCACCTTCTATGGTACAGCCAATTCCAACCAGATGCTGATGGAGATCATGGGCTTCCATCTGCCCGGCGCCTCCTTCGTCAATCCTGGCACGCCACTGCGCGATGCGCTGACACGCGAGGCCGCCAAGCGGGCGCTGGCAATCACCGCCCTCGGCAACGAATTCACGCCTGCCGGCGAGATGATCGACGAGCGCTCGATCGTCAATGGCGTCATCGGCCTGCACGCGACCGGCGGCTCGACCAATCACACGCTGCATCTCGTCGCCATGGCGCGCGCTGCCGGCATCTGTCTGACCTGGCAGGATATTTCCGAGCTTTCGGACGCGATCCCGCTTCTCGCCCGCGTCTACCCGAACGGGCTTGCCGACGTGAACCATTTCCACGCAGCAGGCGGCATGGGCTTCCTGATCAAGCAGCTGCTCGCCCAAGGCCTTCTTCATGACGACGTGAAGACCGTGTTCGGCCATGGGCTTGAAGCCTATACGGTCGAGGCGAAGCTCGGTGAAGACGGCCGGATCTGTCGCGAGACGGTGCCGGATGCCAGCGGCGATCCGAAGGTTCTGTCCACCATCGACGCACCGTTCCAGAAGACCGGTGGACTGAAGATGCTGACCGGCAATATCGGCCGCGGCGTCATCAAGATCTCGGCGGTCAAGGCCGAGCGCCATATCGTCGAGGCCCCTGCCCTCGTCTTCCACGACCAGCAGGAGATGCAGGACGCCTTCAAGCGCGGCGACCTGAACCGCGACTTCATCGCCGTCGTGCGCTTCCAGGGCCCGAAGGCGAACGGCATGCCGGAACTGCATCGCCTGACCCCACCGCTCGGCGTGCTGCAGGACCGCGGCTTCAAGGTGGCTCTCGTCACTGACGGGCGCATGTCCGGTGCATCCGGCAAGGTGCCGGCGGCGATCCATGTGACACCGGAAGCCTGTGACGGTGGCGCGATCGCCAAGATCCGCGACGGCGACATGATCCGCCTCGATGCGGTGGCGGGAACGCTGGAAGTGCTGATCGATGCCGCGGAGTTCGACGCGCGCCCGTTGGTCGAAGCCGATCTTTCCGACAACGAATTCGGCATGGGCCGCGAGCTGTTTGCCGCCTTCCGCCGCAATGTCGGTTGCGCCGACCAGGGCGCCAGCGTGTTTGCCTGAGGCGAAACATTCGGGGATAGGGAATGGTCAATCTCGCGCTCTATAGCGACCAGATCATTCCCGAAAATTCGGCGATCGATGCCAGGCTGATTGCCTTGATGCAGTCGCTGGGCCTGGGCACCCGTCTCGGCTATGTTCCATCCGACCCGGAGCCGTCGCGCCGTTTCTTCACCGAGCGAAAGGACTATTACCGCCGCATCGGGCTCGACCTGTCCCTGTTCCACGATCCCGATGATACGACAGGCATGGATGCACTGCTCGCCTGCGATGCGATCCATCTCTCCGGCGGCCATACGGGCGGCTTCCTGGCACGGCTCAGGCGTGTGGGGATGGTTGAACCGCTCAGGGAATGGACGGCCCGCGGCGGCGTTCTGATCGGCACCAGCGCCGGCGCCATCCTGATGACGCCGACGATTGCTGTCGACGCTTTGTTTTCAGATAGCAGGCCAGAGGATATAAGGGATGGCGAGGCTCTGAACCTGCTACCCTTCGAGTTCTTCCCACACCTGAACGGCAAACCCAATTTTCTGCCTGACCTCGTCCGTTACAGCAAGGCTACGCCAAGGCCGATCATCGCCTGCAATGACGGTGACGGGTTGATCGTTTCGGCAGGACAGGTCGAGTTGATCGGCAATCCTCTCTGGATCGCGGATGGCGCAACGAAAGAGGCCCGGCAGATCGAGCCGAGCCTCTTGAAAACCATGTCAGCCTGAGGCGGCGCCGTCGGCTGTTACCAGCTGCGGATATCGAGCTTGCGATCCTTATGCGCCGGATGGGTCGAGAAGACGAAGATGCGATCCAGTTCCTTCTGCGTCAGCAGGCGCAGGAAGCGGACGTTGATCGTGTTGTTGATATTGACCCGCATGAGCAGGCAACCGACCTTCGAGATACGGGCATCTGGAATGTCGAGATAGAATTGTTCGGGAAGATTGTACTGGGTCAACAGACCCAGCACGGCCTCGCTCATTGAAATTCGCAGCACGTCGCAACGGCGCTGCGCCATGTTGAGGATGGCTTTTTCGGTGTACTCGATGCGGCCGGCATTCATCGTGTCTTCCATCTTGAACCGCTGTTCGCGGTCGTACATGAAAGACTCTTCCTTGTTCAAAAAGTGATTTCTACCAGCTGGCGCGGCACCCACGACCTGTTCTCCTGTTTCAATGAAACGAGACTAGGACCGGAAGCTTAAGATTAGGTTGGCGTATGTTAGCGACAGGCTCGTAAACCTTTGTCTTTCGATGGTTTTGCTTGCCGTTGTCCATAGGCTTAGTGCCGGTATGAGCGCCCCTTATCATCAAAGAGATGCAGCTTGGCCGGGTCGGCGCTCAGTCGGACAATATCGCCCTTGGCGATATCCGAAGTGCCCTGCAGCTTGGCGATGATCGGCTCGTCGGCGGATGGGCCTTCCAAATAGAGCAAGGTGACCTCGCCGAGCGCCTCGACCAGAAGTACGCGGCCTTCGATCAGATAGCCTTCGCCGGTCGAGACCGTCAGGTCCTCCGGCCGTATACCGAGGCTTGCGGCCTTGCCCTTGTCGGAGGCAGGCACTTCAATCGAAACGCCGGCGGTGCGGTTAACCTTTAGCGACAGCGTCGTGTTCGCGCCCGGCTCGGCAATGGTCACCGGTAGAATGTTCATCGCCGGCGAACCGATGAAGCGGGCGACGAAGAGATTTGCGGGACGCTCGTAGAGTTCCAGCGGCGGGCCGACCTGCTCGATCCGGCCTGCGGAGAGGACGACGATGCGGTCCGCCAGCGTCATCGCCTCGACTTGATCGTGGGTGACGTAGATCATCGTCGTGTCCGACAGCTTTTCCTTCAGCTTGGCGATCTCGATGCGAGTCGCGACACGCAGGGCCGCATCGAGGTTCGACAGGGGCTCGTCGAAAAGGAAGACTTTCGGGTTGCGGCAGATGGCACGGCCGATCGCGACTCGCTGGCGCTGGCCGCCGGACAGCGCCTTGGGCAGGCGATCGAGATAGGGCGTGAGCTGCAGGATGTCGGCCGCCGCGCGGACGCGGCGATCGATCTCGTCCCTGCTCTCCTTGGCGATCTTCATGCCGAAGGCCATGTTGTCGTAGACGGTCATGTGCGGATAGAGCGCATAGGACTGGAAGACCATGGCGATGCCACGCCGCGACGGCGGCACATCATTGACGACCGAGCCATCGATCGACATCTCGCCTGCGGTGATGCTTTCCAGACCCGCGATCATCCTGAGCAAAGTCGACTTGCCGCATCCCGAAGGACCGACGAAGACGACGAACTCGCCCTGCTTTATGTCCAGGTCGATGCCATGAAGCACCTTCACCTGGCCATAGGACTTGCGAATTTCCTTGAGCGTGACGCCTGTCATGGTCTTTTCCCTCCCAAACATTCTTCTCGCAATGGCGCTAGCGCCCCTCACCCGGCCTCCGCTTCGCTCGGCCACCCTCTCCCCGAGGGGAGAGGAGGAACGGCCACCTTGCCGCGTCCCTCTTCTCCCCAGTGGGGAGAATGTGCCGGCAGGCGGATGAGGGATTCTTCCTCACACCCTCCTGGCGAAGAACGCGCCCCAGGGCCGCAACTCGACATCTCGCCCTTCGAGCGCGGCGTCGAAGCCATGGCCGGTCAGGACCTCCCAATCACCGATCGGCAACGTGCCTTTCTGTGAATTAGGGCTCATGTTGAAAAGGCAAAGGAGTGTTTCGTTGCCATGGCTGCGGGTGTAGCCGAGCAGCGGCTCTTCCAGCTCCAGGAAGGCGATGTCGCCCTTGGCAAAAGCCGGGTTGGCCTTGCGGAAGGCGAGGAAGCGCCGGTACTGTTCCAGCACCGAGGCCGGGTCGCCATATTGGGCGCTGACGGCATGGAGCTGATGTTCAACAGGGATCGGCAGCCAGGTGCGTTCGGCGGTGGAAAAACCCGCCTGCAGCGCCTGCGCATCCCATACCATCGGCGTGCGGCAACCGTCGCGGCCCTTGAATTCCGGCCAGAACTGGATGCCGTAAGGATCCTGCAGGTCGGCATACGCGATATCCGCCTCGGTGAGGCCCAGCTCCTCGCCCTGGTAGAGGCAGACGGAGCCCCGCTGGCTGAGCAGGATGGCCGAGACCATCTTGGCGAAAGCATCGCGGTCGAGGATTTCCTGGCCCCAGCGGGTCACATGGCGCACGACGTCGTGGTTTGAGAAAGCCCAACAGGCCCAGCCCTCGGGAGCTGCAGCCGAGAATGCATTCTGGACCTCCGCCACACGCGCCGGTGTCAGCGGATCGGGCGCCAGGAACTCGAAGGCGTAGCACATCTGCATCTTGTCATCGCCGGACGTGTATTCGCCGACGATCTCCAGTCCCCGCTGGCTGTCGCCGACTTCGCCGACGGCGGCGATTGCCGGGAACTCGTTCAGCACGGCGCGGAAGCGCTTGAGGAATTCGAGGTTTTCGGGGCGGTTCTTGTCGTAGAGATGCTCCTGGAAGTTATAGGGATTGACCGCCGGCGCGGTGGACGCATTGCGCCGCGACGGATCGAGCGCCGGATTGTCGCGCAGGTCACGGTCGTGAAAATAGAAGTTGATCGTGTCGAGGCGGAAACCGTCGACGCCGCGCTTCAGCCAGAAGCGGGTCATGTCGAGCAGCGCGTCCTGCACTTCGGCATTGTGGAGGTTGAGGTCGGGCTGCGAGGTGAGGAAGTTGTGCATGTAATATTGCATGCGCGTCGGATCCCAATGCCAGGCGGACCCGCCGAAGATCGACAGCCAGTTATTGGGCGGCGTGCCGTCCGGCTTCGCATCGGTCCAGGCGTACCAGTCGGCCTTGGGGTTGAAGCGGCTCGACCTGCTTTCGATGAACCAGGGATGCTGGTCGGACGAGTGCGACATGACGAGGTCGATCATCACCTTGATGCCGAGGCGATGGGCCTCCGCGATCAGGCCGTCGAAATCCGACAGCGTGCCGAACATCGGATCGACATCCGTGTAGTTCGACACGTCGTAGCCGAAATCCTTCATCGGGGACGGAAAGAAGGGAGAAATCCAGACCGCATCGGCGCCGAGCGCTGCGATATGCGACAGGCGGGCAGTGATGCCCTTGAGATCGCCGATCCCGTCGCCATTCAGAATCCTGAAAGGAACGGGGATAGATTTGGTAGATGACGGCGCCGCGCCACCAGTCCTTGTCGGGCTCGACGGAGCCTTCAGTCACAATGCTCATTCGGTACCTTTTTGAAGGAAGCTAAAGGATTGACCTGCCGCCCGCTCAGCCACCCTTGACCGAACCGGCGAGAAGGCCGCGGACAAGGTATCGCTGCAGGGCAAAAAAGACGATAATGGGGATGAGGATGGAGATGAAGGCCGAAGCCGTCAGGATTTCCCATTTTCCGCCCATCGAGCCCAGCAACGCATTGAGCGCCCCCGTCAGCACCAGCTGATCCTTGCCGGTGCCGAGCAGGACCATGGCGACGAGAAGGTCATTCCAGGTCCAGAGGAACTGGAAGATGGCAAAGGAGGCGAGCGCTGGGAAGGACAAGGGCAGCACGATCTTGACGAAGATCTCGAAGTCACTCGCGCCATCGACGCGGGCGGATTCGATGACCTCCTTGGGCAGGCCGGCAATGTAATTGCGCAGGAGATAGATGGCGAGCGGCATGCCGAAGGCGGCGTGCGCCAGCCAGATGCCCGCATAGCTGCGCGACGGCACACCGAAGAAGGCGCCGATATTGTTGTACATCGTCAAAAGCGGGATGAGCGACATCTGCAGCGGCACGACGATGAGGCCGACCACGACCGCGATGATGAGCGTGCGGCCGGGAAAATGCATCCACGAGAGCGCGTAGGCGGCAAAGGCCGAAATCAGGATCGGGATGATGGTCGCCGGGATCGCGACCGTCAGCGAATTGACGAAGGACTGGCCGATGCCCTGCGCCGTCAGCACCGTGCGGTAGTTGTCGAGCGTGAAGGATGGCGGTTGCGTCACTGAGAGGTAGACGCGTTTGCCGCGCTTGTCGTCGAATGGTGCGTTCTTCGTGTAGGTGTAGCTGCCATCCGCGTTGACGGTAAGCTTTTCGCCATCGCCGAGATCGGCCTCCTGCCCGGCCGCAAATTCTGTCGGCTCGGCGACACGGGTGCCGTAGGCCTGGACGCTGCCCTTCGGACCCGCCCCTCATCATCGAAGACCGAGCCGGAGATCACGTAGTTCGGTCCATCCTGCCTTGCCGTCGACGGATCGGCGAGACGCGCGGCGCTCGTTTCGGCGGCACCGGTGAAGGCTGTCCACCAGCCGGAGGATGCGATCTGCCCGGCTTCCCGGAAAGAGGTGACGAAAATGCCGATCGTCGGGATCATCCAGAGAATGCAGATCAGCAGCACGGAGGCATGAACGATAAGGCGCGGAAGGCCGATGCGGCGGAGGCTCGCGACGGCGCTCATGTCAGTGCCCTCCCCGGTCTTCGCTGGCCTGACGGATATTCCAGATCATGATCGGCGTGACGGCCGCCATGATGACGAGCGCTATGACGGCGCTGCGGCCACCGTCGCCGCCGCCGCGGAACATCCAGTCGAACATCAGGTTGGCCAGCACCATCGAGTTCCACTGACCGTTGGTCATGGTCAAGACGATGTCGAAGACCTTGAGCACGAGGATGGTGATCGTCGTCCAGACGACGGCGATCGTGCCCCAGATCTGCGGCACCATGATCTTCCAGAAGATCTGCCAGCCATTGGCGCCGTCGATGACGGCAGCCTCGATCGTTTCCTCAGGGATACCGCGGAGTGCCGCGGAGAGGATGACCATGGCAAAGCCGGTCTGGATCCAGATGAGGATCGCCATGAGGAAGAAGTTGTTCCAGAAGGGCAGCGCGATCCAGACCTGCGGATCGCCGCCGAAGAACTGCACGACGGCGTTCAGCAGACCGATCTGCGCCTCCTCGCCGCCGCGATATTCATAGATGAACTTCCAGATGACCGAGGCGCCGACAAAGGAGATCGCCATCGGCATGAACACGAGGCTTTTTGCGATATTGCCCCACCAGATGCGATCGGTCAGCACGGCGATGACGAGGCCGAAGAAGGTGCAGGCAGCAGGCACGACGGCAAGCCAGAGGATGTTGTTGAAGATCGACTGGCGGAACTGCTCGTCGCCGATTGCCCAGCGGTAATTGGCGAGCCCGACGAAATTGCCGCCCGAGCGATCGTAGAAAGAGAGGATGAAGGTCGAGATGACCGGATAGACGAGATAGACGAGGAGCAGGAGAAGCGCCGGACCAAGAAAGAGCCAGGGCCGGATGACCGCATGGGCCTTAAGATTGGCGGAGATCTCGCCGGGCATCACCGACACGGACGGGGAACGCGAGCTGCAGCAGCTTGTCGGACAGCCAGTAATACAACGCACAGGCAAACACGCCTGCAATGACCGCCCCGAAGGCCGTTACGATCTGCGATGCCATGCTTCCTCCCCTATTGTTATTTAGTGCGGATACCGCCCCCTTACCCGCCTCCGCTTCGCCCGCCACCCTCTCCCCGAGGGGAGAGGAAGAACGGAGACGCTGGCACCCTGCCCCTTCTCCCCTCAAGGAGAAGGTGGTCCGAAGGACCGGATGAGGGGTGTTGCCGTTAACCCTCGGAGCTCGAAAGCCCTTACTTCAACCCATCCCAAGCCTTCTGGATCTCGTCAGCCGAAGCCTGCGCATCTTTCCCGCCGACATAGTCGATCATGCCGGTCCAGAAGGCGCCGGCGCCGATCTTTCCGGGCATCAGGTCGGAGGCATCGAAGCGGAAGGTGGTCGCCTTGGTCAGAAGTTCGCCCTGCTTTTTCAGCACTTCGTTGGCATAGGCATCCAGCTTGACGCCCTTGTAGGGCGTCAGGAACGAGGCCTGCGCCATCCAGACCTCATGGGCGATCGGCGTCTTCAGGAACTCGATGAAAGCCTGGGCGGCCGGCGAGATCCTTGGTGATGGTGAACATAGTGCCGGCACCGAGCACCGGCGTGCCGAGCTCCGGCTTGGAAGCGTAGGTCGGCAGGTAGAAGAAGTCGGCATCGACGCCGAGTTCCTTGTCCGGCGGGAAGAAGGACGGGACGAAGGACGCCTGGTGATGCATGTAGCATTTCGGCGGAATGTCGAAGAGGCCCTTCGGGCTGTCGCGGAAGTCTGTCGAGGCGACGGCCGGCACGCCGCCGGCCACATATTTTTCGTTCTTGGCGAACTTGCCGAATTCCTCGATCGCGCCGACCACGGCCGGATCGTTGAACTTCACCTCATTGCTCACCCACTTGTCGTAGGTTTCCGGCGTCTGGGTGCGGAGCATCATGTCCTCCACCCAATCGGTCGCCGGCCAGCCGGTGGCGCCGCCGGAGGCCAGACCGATGCACCACGGCACGCCGCCATCCTCGACGATCTGATCGGAAAGCTCGATCAGCTCCTCCATCGTCTTTGGGATTTCGTAGCCGGCCTCCTCGAAATTCTCCGGCACGTACCAGACGATCGACTTCAGGTCGGCCTTGAACGGGAAGCCGAAATAGCCCTCCTGGCCGTCCTTGTCTTTATAGGTGCCGTATTTGACCCAGTCCTCGCCGGAACCGTAATTGCTCTTGACCCAATCCTCCGTCTCCTTGCCGAGCGGCGTCAGGAAACCCTTGGGCGCAAGATCGGCCAGCAGGCCCGGCTGCGGCATGATCGCGATGTTCGGTGGCGAGCCAGCCTGGGTGTCGATGACGATCTGCTGCTCGTAATTTTCCGACGAGGAATATTTGCCGTTGGCGCCGGTCGCAGCGTTGAAATAAGCGAGCACGCTGTTGAACAGGACTTCGTCTTCACCACGCCAGGGGCCGAACAAAGTCAGGCTCTGGCCCTTCAGGTCGGCATGCGCCGCCTTGAAATCCTCGTAGCTTTTCCAGTTGAACTTGGCGTCTTCGCCGGGAGGAAACTTCAGCTCTTGCGCATGCGCGGCACCGGTAAACAAGGTGGCCAGCGCAACGCCGACCCATAGCGAAGTTCTCATAAAACTATCCTCCCCATCAGAGATCGTATCTGCGACCTGAGTGAATGCCACGCGTTTCGAACATGGCAGTCCGGATAGTGATTTAAGGCAGTTGCGGAGGTTTCAAGGGGTAATATTCACACTGCGTCGCACAACCGATGCGCGACGAAGATTCTGTGGCTACAGCCGTAGTGTCTCAAAATTTGGGAGCGGCGAGACCTGCGGCGCGGTGGGCGGCGATGACAGTATTGGCCATCAGCATGGCAATCGTCATAGGGCCGACGCCGCCGGGAACAGGCGTGATCGAGGCCGCGACCTCGGAGGCTTCGGCAAAGGCAACATCGCCGACGAGCTTGGTCTTGCCCTCGCCCTTCTCGGGCGCCGGCACGCGATTGATGCCGACATCGATGACGGTCGCACCGGGCTTCACCCAGTCGCGTTTCACCATTTCCGCCCGGCCGACGGCCGCGACGAGAATATCCGCATTGCTGCAGGCGGATGCGAGATCCCTGGTACGCGAATGGGCCATGGTGACAGTGGCATTGGCGGCGAGAAGCAGCAGGCCCATCGGCTTGCCGAAAAGGTTGGAGCGTCCGATGACGACGGCATTGAGGCCAGAGAGATCCTCGCCATGGACGCGCTTGACCAGCAACATGGCGCCGGCCGGCGTGCAGGAGATGAGGCCGGTCGAGAGGTCGCCCGTGGCGATCTTGCCGGCATTGGCGATGTTGAGGCCATCGACATCCTTTTCCGGCAGGATAGACTGGATGATAGCGTCGGAATCGAAATGCTTCGGCAGCGGCAGCTGGACGAGAATGCCGTGAACGGACGGATCGGCGTTCAGTGTATCGACGAGCGCCTGCAGTTCACCCTGCGTCGTCTCCTCCGGCAACGTGTGCTGGATGGAGTTGAAGCCGCATTGCTTGGCCATCTTGCTCTTGGAATTGACATAGGCGTGGCTTGCCGGATCGTTGCCGACGATGACGACCGCGAGACCCGGCTTGATACCAGCCTTGGCTTCGAGCGATGCGGATGCTTCGGTTACGGCGGAAATGACGGAAGCGGCCGCTTCCTTGCCATCAATCACAAATGCCACGATGAACTCCTCGCTGGAACAGCGCCATCCTATGCAACGGCCTCAAGGCCGATTGCCCATCAACGCCCTATGCTGTCCAGATCAGGTAAAAGCAAGAGCTTTGTGACCGGCGCCCGCCGGCGCGATCACCCGTTGGCCTTGCGCTGGCGCTCCTCCTGAAGAGCCGCGAGTGCGCGAAGTTCTTCAAGCTTGCGCCGGAGTGCTGCAAGCTCTTCCTCCTCGCTGGCAAAGTTGCCCTCCGCCAGATCGCCAAGCCAGTAAGCCCGCTCCTCGATCTCTTCGGCGCGACGTGCCTCCGACTGTTCGACGGCAGTGGCAACGAGCGGCGGAAGATCCGCCTCGTCTGCGCGAAGGCGGTTTTCCTCGAGCAGCGCGCGGATGCGATCGCCGAACGTGACGTCGTTGGCGGCTTCCTCGTGCAGCGGCTCGTCCGCAAGCTCCTCATGCAGCGGAAGTTCGTCTTCTAGTACCCGTGGTAGATCGACGACCTGATCCTCTTCGGCGAGGACAGGCTGCGGCTCGATGGCGGGATCGGCGCGATCATCCCGCGCATCGAAATCGGCATCGAGTTCGTAGGTATCCTGCGCGACATCTTCTGCAAGCTGTTCCTGCCGCCGGCGCCAGAGCTCGATGATGGACATGCCGATCAGTCCTCCGGCGGCTGCACCGCCAACGATCAACGTCGCAAGGTCAGGTCCCAGCCGCTTGGCGGAAGCCTCGGATGCGGGCACGATCACGGTCAGTCTCGGAAGGCTCACGGGCCTTGAAACGGATGTGCTTCCTTCGGCCTCGGCGAGGTTTCGCCGCGCCTCACTGGCCGCACCTTCGAGCACGGCAAGCTGCGTTGCCGCTTCGGCGAGCTGCGGGTCGGATGACGCGGCCGCCTTCTGCGCCTTCAGCCCGTCTAGCGATTTAGCCGACGCCGTGGCCTGGCTCGAGAGCGATGCGGCAAGCTCCTGCAGGGCTTGCTTGATATCCCGCCTGGCATCATCGACCACGGCCTGGGCCGCCATGTGCTTGGGGTGTTTCGGGCCCAATTGCACGGAAAGCTGCTCCAGCTCCACCTCAGCCTGGACATAGCGCTGGCGCTGGTATTCGAGGCCGGTGAATTCCAGGCTGTCCGGCAGGGGCTTGGTGAGCACGTCGGCAACCGTCATCGCTGCCGCCGTTTTTCCTTCTGCTGCAGATCTGCAAGCTGGCCGGAGACGGCGTTGATCTCGATATCGCGCGCATCGCCTTCCTGATGAAGCTGCTGCAACCTGGCCAAGGTCTCGGCATCGAACTTGCCGGTAAAACCTGAAAGGGCGGCATCGGCCCTGCCCGCCGTCCTGCGTAACGCTTCGATCTGCGGGGAGACGGATGCGCCGGCTGCAGCAAGGAGCGCATGGCGGAATTCTTCCGTGGTGCGTTCGGCAATCGAAGCGGCTTCTTCGGAATCCGCAGCGGTGGCCGAGATGATCAGGCGCTGCCCGGGAGCATCGTAGGTGAACGAAAGCGCGTCGAGGAGGCGCTGGCGAAGTGCCTGCTCCGCTTCGGCCACGGTGGTCTCACGGCCGGACCATACTTCCGAGGCGATCCGAATGATCGTCGGGCTGTTCACCGCGAAGCCTTCGGCCTGGCCGAGATCGAGCGCACGGATGATGTTGTCGGCCGTCTGGCGTGACTGCGTCGCCTTGATGGCTGCATGGATCGCGTTCTGGCTGACGCCCTGCACGGTCAGCTGGGTCTCGCTGCGGAACTGCGTGTTGAAAAGGGGAGACAGTACGACCGGGAGCGCGCCGCCAATACAGGCGAACATGGCGCCCGCAAGGGCGAGCGAACGAAACCGCCGCAGCATAGAGGGTTCATCGCCGAGCGCCGCGTCGTCCCGCATCTCGGCATTGGTCAGCGCATCCATCGTCCATCCACCTCTGACCGCGGTGGTGACAAAGATCCGCGTTCATTAACGCAGTCTAAATTTTCTAGGCAAACAAATGGTTAACGTAGGATTTGGACGCATGAGCCAGATGCGCAACCCTATTCACCGCAGCGAAGAGACTGGATGCCGGCAAAAATGGTGAGGTTTGCTCTCATGCCTTCGATGGTATTGCCGCGCATTTCAAAGCTTGCAGAGAGGCTGCCCAAGACGATCATCACGTCGGCGCGGTCGACGGTCGTGTCGTTGGCGAGGACGACGCGGTGCCATGGCGTGTGCCGCTGCAAACGATCCCGCAGTTGCTCCGCATGCGGGATATCGGGATGCTGAACCGCTACCGTCATCGGCCGTTCAACGTGGGTGAGAAGTGCAGGAAGGAAGTCTGCGGCACAGAAACGGCCCTTCCCGCTTCTTGCGCCCATCATCCTGTACACCAGCCCCGACAGGATGCCTCCGGTCGGTAGAACGAGGTGGCGCCCGATTGCCTGGCGCTCAGCCGACGAGATAAGGCAACGTAGCATATGACCTGCATCGAGGAAGGAAATCGCGCTGCAGGAGCCGGGAAAGCTGCTCAGGTGTTCGGCGAGGCCAAGAGCCAGATCCCAGTCGAGGTCATAGAACGGGAGGCCACCGGTGCTCGGGCCGGGTATGGCTGTCAGGCATTCTCCAGCTGCGTTCATTAGAGCATCCGTTGCACAGAAAAGTTCGAGCTTTTCCTAACAGAACGGCGCTCACTGGCGCTTTAAACGAGATGTTAAAATTCTACCGGCCCGTGCGAAAATGAGAAACCGGGCCACGAAGCCCGGTTTTCAAAACATCGCTGCGAAAGCGTTCAGTGTCCGCCGGAGGCTGCGGCCGGCGCTTCGATGGTCACGCCGTCCACGATCTTCTGGATCGGTGGCGATGTCTTGCCACCCTTTGCAGCATTGGTGCGGATGTCTTCCTTCGACATGTAGTCGAGCTGTTCCACCAGAACCTCGGCCACGACCTGATCCTTGAACTTCTCGTTCATGCCATCCTTCACGGAGGACTTGAACTTTTCCAGATCGAAGGCACCGGGGCGGGACAGGTCAACCATCTTGTTGCCGACCAGAAGCGTGAACAACTGGTCGGTCATCAGCTCGGTGATCGGAAGCTTGATCTCCTTGGCCTTTTCCTTGTCCATCATGAAGGAGATGCGGCCGATGAAGTAGCCGGAGATATTGCCGTTGGCGATCATCGGCACGGTGATTGCCTCACCGCGAACGACCTCCAGAAGCTCCTTCTTCTTGGCTTCCTCATCGACGGGAGCGGGAGCTGCCGACATCTGGACGGAAAAGTAGACCGCGCCCAGCGTGACGACGCAGACCCAGAGCCCCGTCAGTATAAGCTTAAGCATCAGGCCTCGCTGTAGATGAACTGTTCCTGGGTGTAGGTGCCGTCACCCTCGGCGTCGCGTGCTGCGTTCTTCAGGAGGTCGGCAACCGCGCGCACTGCGTTGAGATGCGCCTCGACGCGGCGGGCATTGAGCGCCAGCTTGTTCTTCAGGCCATGCATCTGGTCGATGTGGTTGGTCGCGAGCGACTTGGGGTCGGTACCGCGGAACAGCATGGTCAGCTCATAAAGGCAGCGGCTCTTGTGCGCGTTAGAAACCTTCAGATCGAATTCGGGATCTGCGCCGATGCGCTGGTTCTCGTTGTCGATGATCATTTCAAGGCGGCCGAGAACGGTCTTGATGCGATAATCGTTCGATACAACTTCCATGGTGTCTGCCTCATATTTCACGGTCAGGCCTCTTTCTTTTCAGTTGCCGAAATTCCAAGGACCTGACGTTGGAAATCGTCGACCATGCTCATCGCCCGGCTGCGCTCGTTCTCGTCAGTGGTGGCGCTGGGGCCCTGACGTTGCAGGCGGTCGAGAGCTTGGGAATACATCTGTTCGGCGATGCCGATGCCGCCGGACTTGGACATTTCGTCCGAGATCTTCTCTGCCATCATGCCCTTCCAGAAGTCGCCGGCGGAACCCTTGCCGTAGACTTCCTCGCTATCGTTCGGAAGCATGGAATTGACGAAGGTCGAAAGGATAGACGCCTCGAACTTGCGATACTCGTCGGGCATCTCGGCGGCATCCGTCTTCTTCGTGCGGCTGACATGATCGAGGCCGGCACGTGTGCCGGGTGTGTCGATGATATCCATGGCCGCACCAAAGCCCTTGCCGGCATCGGCAAGGCTGCTGGCTGCAAAAGCCGCGCGGTTTGCCTTGAGCTTTTCCTGGGCTGCCTGAACACCGGTCGGGTCGGCGGCGCGCACAACGTCAAGCACCAGATCACTCGGAGGGGAAATCGCCACGTCCTGTCCTTTCATTACCATCACAGCGCCGGCCGCCAGGGCGGTTTCGACTGCAACGAGAGTTTGAAATGCACGCGGCCTCGCTGAGTAGCGACAGCAAAACCGCTGCGATGACGGGACTATGACGATTGAAGCTTGCTGGAGGCTGGCGCGGCGAGCGTCATCTCGATCAGATCGTAGATCGCGTTGTCGGCGGCCTCGCGATCCTCAAGTTCACGGGCTTCCTTCATGTTGTCTTCCAGACGGTCGCCCTTGGTACGTTCCTTGAGAACCTTGTTTTCCTGGAACTGCTGAACGCCTTCAAGCTGGCGTTCCTTGGCAGTGAGCCGGCCGAGACGGTCGGCATAGTGATTTGCGAACTGGTGATGGACCGGGTTGACCGAACCGATCGCCTCGATCACCGCATCGATGGACTGAGCGACTTCCGCGCGGTGTCGCACCGTCGCGGCCAGCTCGGAATCCGCCATCTTCTCCAGATGCCGCTGCACGGCGACGAGACGCTTCAGCTTGTCGGAACGTTTGTCGGAGCCGGAAGCCATGGCAATACCTAGAAACCGTTGTAGATGCGGCCAAAACCATCGGCATACTGATGGATGAAGGCTGCGATCGAGAGATAGAGAAGGAAAAGACCTCCCGCCACGAGGAAGGGAGTGGAGATGAAATAGACCGGGATCTGCGGCGACAGCTTGTTGATGAGGCCGATCGCGACGTTGAACATCAGCCCATAGATCAGAAACGGGCTTGCCAGCCGCAGCATGATCATTGTCGAGGCGCGCAGGGTATCGGTCAGCGTGATCAGCATCTTCTGCGGGTCGATGATGGCACCGACTGGCGTCGCGTCGTAGGATTCGACAAGAGCCCTGAAGACCATGTGGTGAAAGTCCATCATGAACAGCAGCAACAGGCCACAGAGCGTCAGAAGGTTGGTCAGCTGGTTTTCCTGGGAATCCTCAAGAATATCGTGGCCACCCGGCGCGGAAAATCCGATGCTCATGGTCAGCACCGTACCGGCAAACTGCAGACCGAGTGTATAGAGCCGCGCGATCAGGCCATACATCACGCCGATCAGCGTTTCGGTCAGGATCAGACCGACATAGGTCGCAGTCGGGGACGCCGCTTTCGGATAGATCACGTCCCAGAGCACCGGCAGCACCGCCATCGCAAGCCCAAACGCGACGAAAAGCCTGATCTGCGGCGGGACGCGGGCGCTACCAAAACCCGGCAGGGTCATCACGCAGCCACCCATGCGGCAGAAAGCCAGGAATAGTGCGAGAATGGTGCCCTGCGGGTCGAGAATCATGGACTTGGTCTTCGAGGGCCTTGACCCAAAGGACTGACGATCATGAAATCGCGCCAAGTATCTTGATTTCCAAGCCTTTGGCGAGTTCCACGTGGGAGAGCACCGGAAGCGTCGCAAACAGGCGCTCGATGATCATGCGGACATAGGAGCGGGTTTCCGGCGACGTGACAAGCACGAATGGCAGGCCGCGGTCCATGAATTCACGGATAACTTTCGTCGCCTGTTCGCTGAACTCTTCAAGCGTGCGCGGATCAATGTCGAATTCGACGACATCACCCTTTGCGTCGCGCTTCAGCGCCTGGTGGAAGAGCATGTCCCACTTGCTGCCCAGTCGAAGCACGCGCAGTACGCCGTTATCAGCCAGGTCGCCGCAAAGCTGCTGCGACATGCGCACGCGCACATGCTCGACGATCTGTTCCGTCTTGCGGACATGCGGTGCCAACTCAGCGACCGCTTCGAGGATCAGATGCAGGTTTCGGATCGAGACGCGCTCGGCGAGGAGCAATTTCAACACGGCCTGCAGGCCCGAATAGGACATGTGCGACGAGCAGATCTCGTCGGCCAGTTTCTTGTACTCGGGATCGAGACGCTCGATGAGGATCTTGACGTCCTTGTAGGAAAGAAGCTGCGGCAGGTTGTTGCGGATCACTTCCGACATGTGGGTAAGCACGACGGAGACGTTGTCGATCGGATGGAAGCCCTCGCGCTTCAGATCCTCGGCGAAGGTCTCGAGGATCGAAACTGCCGGCATGCCGAAGGCGGGTTCGCGGATCTCATCACCCGGAATGGACGGCTTGCGACCGGAACCGGTGACGACGAGGACATCGCCGACACGTAGCTGGTTGGATGCGATCGTCGTGCCGTGGATGCGGATCTGATAGGACTTTTCCGGAATGCCGATATCGTCCGCGACCTTGATCTCGGGCACGACGAAACCGTATTGCGTGGCGAATTTCTTGCGCATCTTGCCGACGCGGAAGGCGAGTTCCTGGTGGGCGCCGAGAAGACGCGTCGAGACCTGCTTGCCGAGCGCCAGCTCGATTTCGGCGGTCTTCAGCACCGACTTGACGGAATCCTTCTCCGCCTCCTTGTTCTGGACGACCTTCTTTTCCTCGTCTTCGCGACGGGCCTTGTTCTCCGCCTCGGCACGGCGCGGCACGAACCAGGCGCCGAAGCCGAGGAGGCCGCCGAGGGCGACGAAAGGCAGAAGGGGCAGGCCGGGAATGATCGCCAGCAGGCCCATCAGGGCAGCCGCCATCGAAAGCGCGCGCGGATAGCCGGAAAGCTGATCGATGACCGCCTTGTCGGTGGAGCCGGTGGCGCCGCCGCGGGTGACGAGAAGGCCCGCGGCCAGCGAGACGATGAGCGCCGGGATCTGCGAGACGATACCGTCGCCGACCGAGAGCTTGACGAAGACGTCGGCTGCTTCGCCGATCGGCATTTCATGGCGGAAATAGCCGATGATGATGCCGCCGAAGACGTTGATGGCAGTGATGATGAGGCCGGCGATCGCGTCGCCGCGCACGAATTTCGAGGCACCGTCCATGGCACCGAAGAAGGAGCTTTCCTGCTCCAGCTCGGTACGGCGGCGCTGGGCTTCCTTCTCGTCGATGATACCCGCCGACAGGTCGGCGTCGATCGACATCTGCTTGCCGGGAATGGCATCGAGGGTGAAGCGGGCGCCGACTTCCGCGATACGGGTGGCACCCTTGGTGATGACGATGAAGTTAACCGTGATCAGGATCATGAAGACGATCACGCCGATGACGAAGTCGCCGGACATGACCAGCGACGAGAAGCCGGAAATCACCCCACCGGCCGCACCATGTCCCTCGTGTCCGTGAGACAGGATGACGCGCGTGGTGGCGATGTTGAGCGCAAGGCGCACCATGGTCGCGATCAGAAGGACGGTTGGAAACGACGAGAAGTCGAGCGGCCGCTGGATCCACAATGCCACCATCAGGATCAACACCGACAGGGCGATCGAGAAGGCCAGGCCAATATCGATCATGAAGGCCGGGATCGGCAGAAACAGGATGCAAAGGATGGCGACGATACCCGCCGCAAAGCCTATGTCACGGCCGCTCGGTGCGACCTTCGGAATGGATAATACAGGTGGCTGCGCCATGGCTTCTTCCGTCTCTTCATGAGAAGGCGGCAGGTCGAGAACCCACCAGTTCACCTAGCTCACTAACGGTCGAAGCTTGTGCGAACATAGCCGCGCTCTAAAAGCCCGACTGCACGCGTGAAAACACCAGATTTGCAAAAAGATTGACCTGCGCACCGATAAACGGTGCGGTGATCCCGATCGTGACCATGATCGCTACAATTTTCGGTACGAAGGTGAGGGTCATTTCCTGGACCTGTGTCAGGGCCTGCAGGAAAGCGATGGCCACGCCGACCACCATGGCGACGAGGACCGCGGGGCCAGAGGCGATCAGGATCGTCCAGATCGCCGCCTGCATGATATCGAGGGCATCGGCTTCATTCATTGCGCCGGCACTTTCCGCTATTTGCGGCGCCGACCTTATGTCGACGCGTTGTCGTCATCCACGGGCTGTATCGTCACCTCGTCCGATTCCGGAGCCGTGCTGGAGATGATGATTCCCGGCTGAACCAGAACCTTATCGCCTGCTTCGGTGATCGCAACAAGACCGTCGGAATAGACTTCCACTTCTTTGACCTTGCCGCTGATCTTGTCGTCGGCGCTGGTGACATATTTGCCGACCAGATCGGAGGCCTGCGAGAAGGAGTTTGCCTGGATCATCGACTGAAGATTGCTGTTCATCTTCACCGACTGTTCGACCTGCGAGAAGGTCGCGAGCTGCGAGACCTGTTCACTGGCATCCATAGGATCGGTCGGATCCTGGTTCTTCATCTGGGCAATGAGCAGCTGAATGAAGTTGTCGTAGTTCAGCGAGGCCGACGAAGCGTCCGTCTTCGCGGCTGTGCCGTTCCCGGATGCGTAAGGATTGGTGGCGCCGCTTACTGAATCTACCGCCATGGTGCAATCTCCTTGCGAGATCTGCTCGATGGTGGCCGGCGCGAGCTCCTGATTGTTCAGGATGCGATCCTCGATCGGGTAGAGCGAACGGATGGCCTTCAGCGCGTCAAAGGCGCGATTGGAGGCAACCATGCCGTCGATCCGCTTCAGCTCCGCCAGGATTTCTTCATCACGGAAGCAACCGAGCAACATGGCAACGGACTTGCGGAACAGAACGGAAGACTGTTCCTTGCCTTCGGGATTGATCAGCATCATTTGGGCGATGAAATACAGCTGGCGAAGCGGGGTCGTCGCCTGTTCAGGCTGGAGAACGTGGTTTTCCAGAAGGAAGGTGACGTCGTTCAAGAATTCCAACGCAACCTTGCGATCAACGCGCAGCACCGCGCCGTTGATGAAGATACGTTCGCCGGATTTCAGCGAGATGCGCAGCGTGCTTTTCATTTAAGTCCATCCCTGATGATGGTGGTCACGTCAATAATGCCCTGGAAATTCGTCGATTGCCGCTTCCTGACTTTTTCGCATTCCTTCAAGATCCAGATTGCGATGGAGATCAGGTCGGCCCGCAGTTCCGTGGCCAGTTCGTTGTCCGGCTGCCTCAGATCCTCAATAAAGCGGATCCAGACACGCCTCGTATAAAATAGCGCCTCGACGGTCGCTCGAGAGTAGCCCTCCTCGTCGCGCGCCGCGATGAGGAGCACGATCGAACGATCCAAGGCCTGCCGCTCACGTTCCTTGGCGTCGGCGACGCCATCCTCCATGATTTCGGCATATGAAAACTGGTACATTCATGTATCCTTCATTTTCATCGCTACCTTTGGTCATCAAAGGTAGTTGACGAGGCTCAGATTTTGAATCTTCGCCGTCACTGAATAGGCAGTCTCCAGAAGCGTCTGCAGCGTGTTCACGCGCGTGGCCGCTTCCGCAGCGTCGACTTCCTGGAGATTGCCCAGGTGAGTCGTCAGAATATCTTCTTGCGCCTGCAAGCTTTCCTCAGCCTTGGCAACGCGTTCGGTGTAGATACCAATCGTCGTGCGCTGCTGGGTCAATCCGCTCTGTGCCTTGCCGACATAGGTGTCGGCAACGCGGTCACCGACGAGCTTGCGGGCATCGGGGTCCATGTCCGTATTCAGGAATTCGACGGAAAGAACCGCTGCCAGCGCGAAATAACGCATGCCGGTGGTGTTGGCGTTGGTCGAGCTTTCCACCACTTCGGTCGGCGTGATGCGGCTCTTCATGTTTTCGTCGGACGCATTAGAAACCGACGTAGTCCAGAAGTCGTCGCCGTTCACCGACGGCTCCGTCCCCATGAACACGTCTTCGATGTGGGTCAAAAACTCAGCCATGTCGGCTTCCGTCATATCCCCCTTGGCATCAAGTCCCTTCGAGTCGAGGAAGGCGTCCAGTTCGGCGTTGAAGGCCTGCTTGGCGTCCGACCCTTCGTCGAGGAAATCGTCCAAAGGCTTCACATCGCTATTGATACCAGCAAATATGTACTCACCGTTAACGGCGGTATTAGCAAATCCTGTAAATGCCGAAAGAGAAGCGCTCATCACTGTACGCGCTGTGCCGAGGCTGGTCTCGTCGGTTGCGCTGCCGAGCGTGATGATGGCGTTCTGCATGTCGAGCGCCAGCTTGTCCATGTTCGACAGAGCGAGTTCGGCACTCTCCAGTCGCTGCGTGGCGAGCGACGCCGTGTTGTAGAGGGAGTTGATGCGCGACAATTCGCGGGTCAGATCGAGCGCGCGGGATGTGCTCGCGCCGAGCGTGGCGCCGATATCGGCATAACGTCCGCTGACTGCTTCGGTATTGGCATCCACCAAGTCACGCTGAGCACTCGCAATTGAGTTGCGCATGGTGGTCTGGACTGCAAGTGAGGAAATGAAAGAAGTCTTCATAATAATCAGCTCGCAATATCAAGAAGGGCTTGCATCATCTCGTCGACCGTCGACATGAGCTTCGCGCCGGCTTTGTAAGACTGCTCGATGTCGAGGAGCAGCGACAGTTCTTCGTCGAGGCTGACGCCGGTCGTGCTGGAATAGGCCTCGAAGGCGCGGGTCAGCATCGCGTATTTGTTTTCATCAGCGGTCGTTGCCGAGCTACGCAGCTGTTCGAGCCAGCCGAGCGAGATCCGACGCAAACGACATGAGATCAGGTGAATCTCCGATCTGCGTTGCCGGATCGAAGGCCATAGGCGCTTCGAGCGCTTCGTTGTACCGGTCTAGGAGATCCGAATAGCTGCTGCCGCCCTTCTCTCCGTCGACCAGGTTGACGACATAATCGGAACCGTTGATGCCGCCGTCGCGAATGAGATCGGCGGAGCCGTCGGGTGGCTGAACGGCCGGGTTCAGCCTCAGCCGCGAGGCGAGCCCGGTGACGACAGCAGAGTTGGCAACCGGATTGCCATCACCATCAACCTCGACGCTCGCCGGCACTTCGGTCTGCAGGGTCCCATCTTCACCGAGATAGGTGAAGAGGCCAGTCATCGGATCGAGCGCCGGGTCGGCGTCCGGATTCGGATCGGTTTCCGCGAACGCAGTAATCAGGCCACGGGCGACTTCATCCAGCTGGGTCTGGAAGACCGGAGCGACATCGTCGCGCAGCTGTAGCAGCGCCGGCAGCGAACCCTTGGCGCTCGTGTCACCCGACGTACCGGCCTTGAGCTGCACGCCGTCAACGTAGATTGCGTTGCCGACCGTGCTCGCGTCATAGGTGGAGGTGGCGGCGAAAGTGACCTTGCGCGGCACAGCCTCGAACAGCGTCACGCCATCCGAGGTGTAGAGAACCATGTCATTGTTTTCGCGCACGTAGGACGAAACGCCGACAATTTCGGAAATCTGTTTCAGCAGCGCATCGCGCTCATCAAGCGCGTCGTTCGGATCGCCACCGGTCGAAGTCTGGATCTTGACCTTGTTGTTGGCCTCTTCAAACTTTCCGAGCAGGGTGTTGAGATCAGAGACATTCTGCTTGATGTCATCGTCCGCACGCTTGCGGATCGCCTGGAGTTCGTTCGATGCGCTGTTGAGTGCGGTAACGAGATCCTGGGCACTGGATACGACGGCAAGACCCATCGCATTGTTGTTCGCCTTGCCGACGAAGGCATCCATGCTTTCGCGGAAAGCAGAGAGATAGGCGGCCGGCGACGTTTCGTAGTCGTTGCCGCCCATCAGGCTCTTGATTTCCTCAAGTCCGGTCAACAACGTGCGCTGGCCGCTGGAAACCGAAGTGCTTTCGATTGTCTGGCGGAAAAGCGGCTGGTTCTGGTTGCGAACGATGTCGCCGATCATCGCGCCATTGCCGCCCGTGACGACCACGGCGGAGCGACGGACATAATCCGTGTTCTGCGCATTGGCGATGTTCTTCGCTGTGACCGACGACTGGGTGCCGGTGTTCGTGAAGATTGATTGCGCCGTAGACAATGCGGAAGTAAGCGACATCGTGTCTTAACCTCTGGAGACTGATTCTCTGAGTTACCGCTTCAGGTTGATGAGAACGTCCATCAAGTCCGAGCCGGTTTGGAATACCTTGGAGTTTGCGGTGTAGATGCGCTGAGCCTCGATCATCTCGGTAAGCTCAGTGGCGATATCGACGTTGGAACCCTCGAGGGCGCCCTTGTAGATCTGCCCGAAGACACCTTCCTGCGGGAAGCCGATCGTGACGACGCCTGAAGCGTTGGTCGGCACGTAGACGTTGCCGTTCTGCGGCAGCATCTGATCGATCGCCGGGACGGTAGCAAGCGCCAGCTGATAGATCGCGCGGCGGCCGCCGTCCTGGTAAACAGCTGTAACGACACCATCGGAGCCGATATCAACATCGGTGATCGGGCTTGGCGCGTTGCCGTTGACGATACCCTTACCCGGCGTGAAGTCCGTGGCAAACTGGGTCATTTCGGACAGGTCAA
This sequence comes from Terrirhizobium terrae, assembly GCF_030323265.1. Lineage (GTDB taxonomy): Bacteria > Pseudomonadota > Alphaproteobacteria > Rhizobiales > Rhizobiaceae > Neorhizobium. Next base: position 2,285,679 of record NZ_CP104992.1, on the reverse strand, counting down.
TCTCGATATTGAGCCCATCGCTCGAGCCATCGCTGAAATCAACGATGTTGATCTTGGTATCGGACGTCGACGACAGCTTGTTGGTGTTCGGATCGAATTCCAGGATAGCGGTGGATTTGACCAGGTTCTCTTCCGGGTCGGACGTGTAGGGAAAGCCGCCATCCGTGGACTGATCCTGGCGATAGACCGATACTTCCCAGGTGTTTTCACCGGTCTTGGTATAATAGAAATCGTAGAGCACTTTCGCGCCGCCATGGTCGTAGGCGGTCAGCGAGCTCTTGTTGGTGATCGTGGCACCAGCGACGTTGTCGCTCGGGCGGCTGCCTTCTGCTACAGCCTTGGCGTCGCGGTCGAGATTGGCGGGAAAGCTGCCATAGGTCGAAGGCGACGACACCATGCCGAAATCGTTGATGTTGATTGCTTCAAGACCGTTGAAGCCGTTGACGACGGCGGCAGGCGGGTTCGATCCGTAGGGATAGCCCATCAGCTGATAGCCGGCGGCGTTCACCAGATAACCTTCGGCGTCCTTCTGGAAGGAGCCGGCGCGGGTCAGATAGGGCGAGCCGTTCTGATCGCTGACGATGAAGAAACCTTCGCCCTGAATGGCAAGGTCCGTCGAAGAGGTCGTGTAGCTGATGTTGCCCTGTTCGGAAATGCTGTAGCGAACATTTGTCTCAACGCCACCGGACGAATAGCTGCCCGACGTAGATGGCAGGACCAGTGAGGAGAATGCGGTCGAGGCGCGCTTGTAGCCCACCGTGCTGGAATTGGCGATATTGTCGCCCACGGTGCCGAGACGGTTGGACTGGGCGTTCATCCCGGACACAGCCGTCTTCATCGAACCGAAAATGCTCATCTGGAAAATCTCCTAATTTGGCTAACCTGGAACCTAAGGGGCGGGCCTTGCGTGAAGCTGGCTGTGCAAGCAGTTTTGCCTTCGCAAAAGAAAGGCCGCCGAGAGCGGCGGCCTTGTCTGGCGGAGTATGAGCCTCTCAGCTCCAGTCGATGCAGTAGCCAAGGAAGCGCTTGGAATCGACCGGGTCGAAACCGAGCTTCTTGCGCAGTTTCTTGCGCAGCTTGCTGATGTGGCTTTCCACCACGTTTTCCTCGACCTCTTCGTCGAAGATGCCGTAGATCGCGTTGAAGATCTGCGTCTTCGACACGCGGCGACCGCGGTTGGCGACTAGATATTCCAGGATGCGGCGCTCACGGCGCGGCAGCGGGAACGTATCTCCGTCGATCTCCGGATCACGGCCGTCGGAGAAAACGCGGATCGAGCCGATATCCGTGAAGTTCGAAATCGCCTTCAGGCGACGGCGGATCGCCGCGGCCCGAGCCAGGATCTCACGTGGATGAACCGGCTTGCGCACGACATCATCGACACCGCTGTCGAAGAACGCCAACGTCGCTTCCAGCGAAGGCTGGTCGCTCACCGCGATGACCGGAGCCATCGAGCGATCGCGGATTGCCCGCGGCAGTTCGAGCGAACGCTCGCCCTGACCGATCAGGAATGCCTCGACCGCAGCGATGTCGGAGTCGGCCGCCGACTCCACCCACTCACTGAATTCCCGCGGGTCAGAATCCTGTGGAAGGAATGCCCTCGCGCCCAAAAAGGGATGTATATCCGTCTTTAACGAGCTCTCGCTCATCAACCACTACGATCATTCGTCCGCCTCCGAATCAGTTGTGGTGCCTCGATGGCTCTATGGGTACGAATCGGAGGAATCTGGCGCAAGCTATGCAAAGTTAACCAAACAAATTAATAGTTGATTAACCTTTAGGCAGCGATTTGCACTACATCTAGTAGGTCACGCGACGAAGGCGACTATTTTCTCGTGGAAAAGTTAACGCCCGAAGAGAGAGGACTTGCATGCCTCAATTTCTGCAACTTTGCTAAAACTGCAATCATGCGATTCTTTTCGCGATGTCAACACAACCCAGGATGGTTCATGCTTGACAAAATTGTGACGCGTTTCTCGTCCAGCTGCCATAGCCAGTTGCGACAAGATTGGCGATTACGCGACATACATATCGCTTCTGAGCAGGGTCGTTGTTCGGCCCGGCATGGTATCTTGCCACCGCCATCGTCCAGGTATCATGCCTGTCATGGAGGGATCGCAAGAACTTGGCCGCGTATTCCACATTCAGCCGCGGGTCGAACATCTCCTGGGCGGAGGAGAAATGCTCACCGTGGAAATGGTGATTGATCTGCATGCAGCCGATGTCGATCAGCTTGGCTCCTCGCTGCCTAGCAGCGCTGAAATTGGCCATCGCATCCTGGATGGAACCAGCGAAATAGGCCTTGCCTTCGATGTTCATCGCGAGCGGGCTCAAGCTACCCTTGCGGCCCGTTTCCGTCAGACCGACAGAATAGAGTATCCCCTCCGGTATTCCGTATTTGGCGGCTGCCGCCTGTATCTCCCGCTCGCAGGCTCCGGGATTGACCGGGGCGCGGGCTTCCGCCTTGGGTACCGACGCCGATCGAGGTGCGGCCTTGGGCGCAGATGTAACCTGCGGAGCGCTGTTGCCGGCGCCCCAGGATCCTGCAGAGAAGAGAGGCAGATCGGGCGTTAGAGATAAAGCTGGCCAGAGCGAGCGCCGCCAGAAGCGGGAGCAGCCTGGTTTTCGTGAGCGCCTTCATTGCCGTTTCCTGCTGCCTGTTGGGAGAACTGACGACCGTCGGCATTTTCCTGACCGCGACCGGCTCCGCCCTGCTTTTCACCCTGTGCGGACGCCTGCTGGCCGCTCTGCTGCTGGTTGGTGGCAGCATCGCTATCGGCGGTCGGCGCGATGCTGATCGTCACCTGATCGACCGCGAAGCCCTGCGACCGCAAGGCGTCGAGAATGCCGCTACTGTCATCCGACAGCTGACGGTAGGCAGCACGTGTTTCCACTGTCAGGTGGACATTGAGCTGCTCGCCATGGAGGCGAAGCATGGCCGTCACGGAACCGAGGTCGTGCGGCGTCATCTGCAGCTTCAGGGTATTGACGACGCCACCGGTGGTGTTCTGAGCGCCAACGTTCTGCGAAGAGCTCGTCGACTGCATGGCAGAAACCCATTCGCTGTCGCCGGACATCGCCGACGTCAAAGCGGAGGCGTTCGGAGCGAGGCCAAGGAAGCGGCGCGAGATCGAGCACGTTTACGGTCTCTGCCTGGCCGCCAGCGCTGCTACGGGCATCCACCCGCTCGCTGCGGCCATCGCCGACGCGCATATCCATGCTCTGGCGTTCACCCTTGGCATCCTGGAAGCGGAAGAGGCGATCCTGCTCGGTCTTGACCTCAGTGCCCGGGACCGGCGTCGCATCGGTATCCGCGGACATGCTCGACAGGGCGCTGATTGCAGAGCTCACGTCGGACTTGCTACGCATGGCGTCGCCATCGGCCTTGCCCTGCTTACCGGAGACATGCACCTTCTGAGCGGGCGCCATGCCTTCGGCCGCCGCTACGGCACCCTGGCCGTTCAGCAGCGAGAGGATATCGCCGAGTTCAAGTTCACTGTCGTCTTGGGAAAGCAGTTTGTCGAGATCGATATCCTCGGCCTCAGCGCCATCCTTGCCTTCCAGTGCATCCGCCTTGGCAGTCAGGGCCTTGGCCGCCGCAAGGGCATCCTTGAGCTTCTTTTCGCCGGCAGTCAGTTCGCGCGTCGTCTCCTTGCCGAGAACCTCCTTGGCAGAGATTTTCTGCTCCTGCTGAAGGAAGGCGGACTGCGCCGGAATCGTCGGCTTGCGAAGCGATTCGGGGCGGATGTCGATGATCGGCTTCGGCTTGGCTGCGACCTCGTCGCTGGCTGAGGTATCCTGGTCGGCAACGTCACTGTCATCGGCTGCCTGCTTGGCGCCCGGCTTGCTGCTGACATCGTCCTTGTCGAATTCGGACATTGCGTCGGAGAAGCCCTCGCCCTTGTCCGCGCCCTTCTTGCCCGTGGAGACATTCGAGGAGACCGCCGCATCCGCAGCATTGGTGCCTACAATATTCATCATGGGGACGCAGTCTCCTCCTTCAACAACTCATCGAGTGCATCGAGCTTCGAGCGACCGCCATCAACGAATGTCTTGAAGGCCGGATCGAACGAAGCCTCAGATCCGGCAACCGGATCATTGGCATTGGGGCTAGTTCCGGCAATTTCATTTCCGGTCGAAGCGGCTGAGGATCCCGCCTGGGTGGTATCGTCTAGATTGACCGGAGATTCTTGCGCGAGGCTGTCGGCCTCCGGTTTGGCGATGACCTGGCTCGCAACCGCCTTGGCAGCCTGCAACAGAGCGCGGTCCCGCTCGGAAAGATTTTCTTCGGGAATGGCTGAAATGGCATCCATGGCCGATCCGACGGCATTGGTCGAAATGTCGGCCACTCCGCCATAGAGGCGCGCCATGGAGCCCGGCGTATCCGACGGACTGCCGGCCAGCGCCTCGGCCTTTGCCGATGCAAGCCGCGCCAGCGCGGCATTGCCCTGATGGCGGCCGCGCGCGCGATGCGCAGGAAGACCTCGCGGCGCCGGTCAACATCCATGAATTCGACGGTACCGTCGATATCCGCCTCGGAGATCTGGCCGAAATGCCCGACCACGAGATCGACGAAGAAATCGGCGAACTGGCTGGCATAGGGCGAATGGACGAAGCGACGCGCATACTGGCGCGAATAAAGAAGGCCTTCAGGCACCATATTGGCCTCGACCGCGATCGCGACCGAGCGGCGCAAGGCTGCCTCCTCAATGATCGTTCCCGGCGCCGTCAACCTCGCCCAGTCGTAATGTACCAGCGCGGCTTTGGGATCGCGCGTCACGGCGACATTGCCGCTGACGAGGGCGAGGTAGGGCCCGATCTTCTGATCCCGGTATTCCTCGGCCATCTCGGCCAGGCCCTTGGCCACCAGCGTGCCCTTGCCACTCAGATATTTACGCAGCGCATCGGCGACACGGCTGTCGAAATGACCGGCAATGTCGCGGGAGGCGAGAAATTCGAGCGTCGCGGGATTGCCACCGCTCATCGCATAGATCATGGCCGCATCGACGTTGCGAGGATCCTCGAAGACGGAGGCGTTGGCGGTCCTCAGGCGCTTGTCGAGCGTTGCCAGCATGAAGCGCTGCATCTCGCCGGCCGAGTGATCGCCCTGCACTACAGTATCCTGTACGAACTGGAGCGAGCGAAGCATGGCATAAGGTGCCAGATCGACGGCATCGTCCGCGACGACGGAGGCCGGCGCCACGACGGTGCATAGGAGGCCCGCGGCCAGGAAGGACCGTATCCTCTTTGCCCTCATGGTCAGCTCTCGTCCGCCTGCAACAGGATCTCGATGCGACGGTTGCCGTCGGCGAACGGATCTTCAGGTATCTGAAGCCGCCGGTCCGCAAAGCCGGAGACCTGCTTGACGCGATCTTCCGCCAACCCGCCGTGAACCAGCATGTAATAGGCGCTGTGGGCACGGTTCATGGAGAGGCGCCAGTTATCGTCGTTGCCGCCCTTGAACTGCCGGCCGTCGGTATGGCCACGAATGACGATGTCGCCCTTCTTTTCCTTCAGGACCTGGCCGATCTTCTCCATCGCAAGGACCATGTCCTGTCGCGGTACGGCTGAGCCGACGTTGAACATCGGATCTTCCGTCTGGTCGGAAATGGTGATCAGCACGCCGCCTTCCGCCGGAGTGACGATCAGTCCTTCCGCCAGCTTGCCGGGTACACCGGACAGCTGCTTCTCGAGCTCATCGCGCATATTGTCAGCATCGGCCTGGGCTTGCGCTTCCGCGGGCTTGCCATCGGCCGTCTTCTCGCCATCGGAAGGTTTGCCCTCAGCGGTCTTGTCGGTATCGGAAGGCTTGCCTTCGGAATTGAGGGCCGCTTCGACGGTCTCCGGCTTCGGCGGTACCGCGAGAGCGACTTCGGTACCCTCCTCGGACGGCTTTTCAGCCGTCGTCAGCGCAGTCTCCTGCGCCAGCGGATCCTGGCTCGGATCAACCTTGACTGCCTGGGCCGGACCCTCGGCGCGGGTCAACTGGATCTGCTTCGTCCAGAAGTCGGGATCGAACGGGTCGCGATAGGCTTCACCGCCATCGGCCCCGGTCGCAGGACCGGAATCGCTGGCTCCACCCTCACCCTTGGCGCTGACATTGGCCTGCTGGCCGACTTCCTGGGCGATCTCCGCCAGAACGGAATAGGGGTTCTCGAAGAAATCCGCCTCGGAATAGTTGGTCTCGTCGCCAGAGGTCGAGGTCATGTCGTCGCCGGTGGCGGCGGCAGTGCCGACAACGGTACCCTCGCCCTTCACCTTGGACTGGGCACTTTCCTCCTGGCCCTCAGCCTGATCGACGGGCTTTTCCAATCCCTTCTTCGCCGGCGTTTCGTCCGACAGCTTGATGGGATTGAAATAGCTCGCCATCGAGGCCTTGGTTTCCTCGTTGGCAGCATTGACCAGCCACATGACAAGGAAGAAAGCCATCATCGCCGTCATGAAGTCGGCATAAGCGATTTTCCAAGCGCCGCCATGCGCGCCATCATCATGGCCGCCGCCATGGCGCTTGACGATAATGATCTCGTTCTTGCCGTGGTGATGATTTTCGCCTTCGCTCATCCCAGCACTTTCTTCAGACTTGCGGACCAGGCCGACATACGGGTGACGAGCGACGCGTCACCGAGTTCAACTGTAAGGTCGATATCGTCGGTTTCGACGTGCCGGATGACGGCCGCGGTATCGCCGAGGCGCGTACGCAACGCCTCGAACATCGGTGTCGGGCCACGCACGGTGACTGCGTTGACTTCACCCTCGAGGATTGCCGCTTTGACAAATTCCGCGAGATCGGCCGTCGTCTTGTTGACAACAGCTTCCTCGACCAAGGGAGCAAGAATGCGGGCCGTCTGCTCTCCGACTTCCTGCGCGGTCGCGGTAGCAAAAGCCTCGATACGGTCGGCGATGGTCGCGGCAAGCTCTCCTTCGAGCCTTTCCCTCAGGGCGGCCATCTCTGTCTCGTGAGCCTCGACAAGGGCTGCCCGGTCGGCAGACCAACGCTGCTCCCACTCATCAGCCGCTTCCTGCCGGCCCTTGGCATGGGCCTCAGCGCGCTCAGCCTCTATATCGACGGGCTCTTCGGCCGGCAGTGCCAGGACATCGGTCACGTCATGCGCGAACATATCCAGCTCATCGTCAATGACCGGCGGCGGTGGCGGCGTTCCGAAATCCTTGAGATAGCGGGCGATCGACGCACTCATCGGCATGCTCCGTTCTCTGTAGATCCGCTGGCGAGACGCGCCTGCAGACGGGCGCACCCTCCATACCGATCATTGGAACCTTGCAGCGTCTTCGCCATCATAGCCTTGTCCTGAAACCGTTTCACGATCCGCCGGACGACGGACCGGATCATCCCATGTTTGGCGAGACGCTAGGCCGGTAAACTTGCGCGAGGATGAAGACAGAGGCCGCAGACCGTCTGCGGACGCTCATCGCATGACACTTTCGCGGCTTTGCGACCTTACTACTGGAACAGCTGGAGAATGTTCTCCGCGTTGCTGTTGGCGATCGAGAGCGACTGGATGCCAAGCTGTTGCTGGGTCTGAAGCGCCTTGAGCCTGGTCGATTCCTCGTTCATGTCAGCGTCCACAAGACGGCCGACGCCCTTGTCGATGACGTCTGTCAGCGATGCGACAAAATCTTCCTGCAGATCGATGCGGCTCTGGATGGAGCCGAGACTGGAGGCGGCGCTGGTCATGGCCAGGAGCTGCTTGTCGACGAAGCTTTCGATGATGTCGAGAACGTCTTCTTCGGTCGAGATCGGCTCGACCGTATCGTCCGGATCGAGATTGGCGACATTGTTGATCTCGGTCAGGTAATCGCTGAGCTTGTTGATGTCGAGATTAAAGACGGAGAAGCTCAGGCGGGTATCAGGATTATCGGGGTCGAGCTGGGCCTGCTTGTCGAGAATGGCCTGGTTGCCGCCACTCAGGTCGAAAAGAACGGTCGATTCATCGAGAACGTAGTCGACGGTCTGAACCTGGACTGCGCCCTGAGCCGTGCGCGTGAACGAGGCCACGACTTCCTTGGTCACTGGCGTCAGTTCGGCAACCACGTCCGGGTCGGTCGGATCGCCGCCATCGCTGATCTTGTCCTGCAACCAGTTCTCGCCGGAGAAGCTGGCGGAATCGGAAATGCTCTTCAGCTGCGCCTGCAGCTGCGCGATCTCTTCCTGGATCTTGTTGCGGTTGGAGCCGACACCGTAGGCAGCAACGAGCTTGGTCTTGATCTCGGTCACGGTCTCGATGGCGCTCTGCATGCCGGCGTAGGCGGTATCGACCTTTGCGGCGCCAAGCCCCAGTGCATCCTGAACGGTCGACAGCGCCTGGTTGTCCGAACGCATCGTCGTTGCGATCGACCAATAGGCAGCATTGTCGGCGGCCGTTTCGACCCTGGCACCGGAAGATACACGCGCCTGCGTCGTTTCAAGGCTGCGATCGATCGCGCGAAGGGTCTGCAGAGCAGCCATGGCTGCGCTGTTGGTGAGAATACTGGTCATCGCTGGCCGTGCCTCAGTCAGAATGTCTGGGAAATCCGGGATAGGTCACCGGAACGACAAGAGGCTTCATGCCGGTCGCACCTCGAAACCAGGCGACCTTGCCGTTTTAACAAATCATTAACGTTCATTAACAGATGCATTTGCAGTCTTACAAGACGTAATCCGTTCATTGCCGGCCGCAAACGCATGCTCGGCAGGGTTCGCGCAAGTTTTGCCTTCGTCATTACTGCGAAGTTCATCCCTGGACGACGCGACGACAGCGATCCCCGGCACTCGATGTTAAGGAAATCTTAACCATCGGTTACTAGCGTGCAGTTACTCAAACTGGCCCGATGCAAGACGATTCCGCTTCCAAACCGGAGCCATCTCGAACAGGGCAAGTTCCCAAAAGGCGCAGGAACCCGGGTATTTTCCCCGGTGCATGATGTTTCTTCACGCGCAGGCTTAGACAAGCCATGTCTCCAGAAATTTAATGTCGGCCGGCTTCGGTCCAGGGCTTGAGGATGAAACTTCATCCTTGCCAAGGTTTCCGCAACCGAGACGAACACCAATAGATTTGCTCTGCGGACCGGAGAAATACAGCTGTGACCTCGATTTCCTCTATGACGCTTGCGCAGGTACGCGCGCTGACCACCGCTGAAATTAGCGGATTGTCGGCAGATGAAATGTCCGAGTTCTCACGCAGCAAGATCGGCGTCCTCAGCTCCAGCCAGATTGCAGCGATCTCGACCCAGAACGTGGCGGGCCTCAGCACCTCGTTGCTCAGCGCCATCAAGCCCAGTTCCATTGTCGGTCTGACTGCAGGCCAGCTCGGCGCGCTCACGGGAACGCAGATCGAAAAGCTCTCCAGCTCACAGGTCGCGACGCTGCGCACCGAGCAGCTTGCAGCATTCACGCCCGACCAGGTCAGCGCCTTGACATCGGCGCAGATCAGGGCGTTTACGGCAGGCGATTTCGAGGCCTTCGCGAGCAACGACATCGCCACCTTCACCGATAAGGAAATCGCTGCCATCAACACGGCGGCAATTCGCGGTCTCTCGGACGGCATCATTCAGGGATTGACCCCGACGCAGGTGACAGCGCTCACCTCTCGACAGATCGCGGCCTTGACCACCGATCAGGTAGCGGTCTTCACCGCGTCACATCTCGACAGCCTTACTCCTGCACAGATCGGAAGCTTCCACCTCCCGGCAGTTGAGCGGTCTCAGCCTTGGAGATTTCTCTCCCGAACAGGCGGCTGCCCTGTCGACCAGCATCATCGCCTCGCTCAAGAGCAGCAACGTTGCTGCGCTCAGCAATGGCCAAGTTGCCGCGCTGACCGAAAAGCAGATCGCCGCCCTGACCACAGAGGCGATCCGCGGCCTTGAAGAAGCCGATATCGCCGCCCTGACCTCGGAGAAGATCGAAGCCCTCGGAACCAAGGGGTTGCGCGGCCTGACCGCGGAGCAGATCGCCAAATTTTCGTCGTCTCAGGTGGAAGCTCTCAGCACCAGGCAGATCAGCGTGCTCTCGAACACGCAGGTCAATGCACTTGCTTCGACGCATATGAGCAGCCTCAGCGAAAAGCAGATCGGCGCCCTGACCGCCCGCCAGGTCAGCGGAATGGACTTCGCGGCCTTCGACGCAAGTGACATCGCGGCGCTCTCTACGCGCGTGATCGCAGCTTTCAGCAGCAACGACGTCGCAGCGCTTAGCGCTGACCAGATCGCCGGACTGACCGACAAGCAATTGGGCGCGCTGACCAGAACGGGTCTCGGCGGTTTGCAGAGTGCCGATATCGCGGCTCTTGCACCCGAAAAGCTGGCGCTCATCAAGCGCACGGCGATCACAGGTCTTTCCACCGCTAATATCGCGCTGCTTTCCACGGCCCAGGTCACCGCTTTGACCGATGACCTGATCGCGTCATTCACGACACAGCAGGTGTCTGCGCTGACGGCTGCACACGCCACTAAGCTTTCCGACGACCAGCTCGGCGCGCTGAAGGCCAGCCAGGCAGGAGGTGTGGATATCGCCGCACTCGGCACGGTGAAGATCACGGCACTGTCCGACGATGTCTTCTCCGCCCTGAGAAGCAACCAGGTCGCGACAATGTCCAGCACCCAGGCTGCGGCCCTGACCGAGGAGCAAATCTCCGCGCTATCGGCAAACGGCGTACGCGGCCTGACGGCGGATCAGATCAAGACCTTCTCCACCGCGGAGATCGCAGTTCTCGACAAGCGCGCCATTCTCGGGCTCTCCGAAGGTGCGATCGCCGGATTGACCAGCGATCAGGTCAAGTCACTGACATCGTCCCAGCTATCGGCAATGTCGAGTGCACAGGTCTCAGCCTTCACTCCGGACCAGACCCGCGCGCTCACCAGCACCCAGCTGGAGACCCTCGGCGGCAAGCAGGCGCGCGGCCTCAACCTCACCGCGCTCGACACGCTTCAGATCGCGGCCCTTTCGACGAGCGCAATCGCCGGATTGCAGACGTCCCAGATCGCGGGACTGAGCGAAGCCCAGGCGACGGCCTTGACGACGACCCAGGTCGCCGCCCTTACCTCAGCCGAGCTTCGCGCCTTCGACGTCGAGAACCTTGCGACATTCGAGCCGGAAGAGATTGCCGCAATCAGCCTGCGCGCCATGCCGGGTCTTTCCGGCGCCGCACTCGCCGAACTGTCCGACGATCAGTTGAAGGCACTCACCAAAACGCAGTTCACCAAGCTCACAAGCCTGCAGATCTCGGCGCTGGGCCCAGACCAGATCGGCGCGCTGACCGACGATCAGATCAGCTGGCTTTCTGCCAGCCAGGCCAAGGGTCTGGACGTCGCTGCCTTTTCCACGCTGAAGATCGGCACCCTCGCGACCAGCCTGATCGCCGCGCTCTCCAGCAGCCAGGTTGCCGACCTGTCGAGCGACCAGCTCGGCGCCCTGAGTGACGAGCAGGTTTCGGCACTCAAGGCTGCGGCCATCGGCGGCATCACGAGCGACAATATCGACGGTCTCACGCCGGAAGACATCGCAAGGATCAGCACCGGTTCGATAACCGCCTTATCGACCGCTGCCGTCCGGGCTCTGAGCGACGAGCAGGTCCAGGCACTGACGACCGACCAGATCACCAAGATGAAGTCCACCCAGATCGGTGCACTTTCGGTCGGGCAGGTCACGCTACTCGATAGCGAGCAGGTCGGAGCCCTAAGCTCGGCCCAGATTGCGGCCATGCTGATGGAAGAAATCGCCACCTTTACTACAGACGAGATCGCCGCAATCAGCACCAAGGCAATAAAAGGCCTGGCAACGGAAGATATCTCCGCGCTCGGATCTGCTCAGCTGGGTGCGTTTACCAGCGGACAAGCAAAAGCCATGACTTCCACCCAGGTGAATGCCGTGATTGCAGCATATCTCGAGTTCAGAACCGTTTAACAAGCAAGAATAATAAGCCGGGAATTAAATGATTTTAAACACTTCGGCATGATAATCCGTTCGAGAGCAAAGACCATGCGCTGCCAGTCTTCCTGAATGAGACAGGAAGGCCAGATACAATCAGTGCCGGAACTTGCCTCACGAAGGCGCGGGAAGCAGGGCGGCAACGCTTTTGCAAGCATGAAGCCACTCCATGCGCCGGCTCACGGGAGCCATGTCTCACCCTGTATTGTCGTATTCTGCCGAAAAGACCTCGGAGCAGCCGTCCGTGGTGAGCTTGCGGCCGGGAGCGACACTTCCGTCCTTTTCTTTGGAGATATCCATGACTCTCGCTACTTTCCTCACCAACATCTCTGATACTCAGGTCAAGTCGATCACGACCACGAACATCAAGAGCCTGGTAACTGCAGACATCACCAGCCTGGGTGAAAAGGCCAAGAACTTCTCCGCGGCGCAGGTTGGGGCGATCGCCGACGGGGCTGTCGCCGGTCTCGATTTCACCAACCTCACGTCCAAGTCTGCCGCTGGCCTGACCGCCGGTCAGCTTGACGCCATTGGCGCTGCGAACCTCAATGGCGCAACAAAGTTCGCAGGCGATAATGCAGCGCTGATTTCGGGCCTTTCTGCAGCCGCCGTGGGCAGTCTCGACACCAACGAGCTTACTGCCCTTGCGGGTATCAACAACGCTATCGAAGCCTTGAGCTCTACCCAGCTCGCTGCATTGAAGACTGATCAGATCAATGATGATGTGATGAACAAGCTGACCGACAAGCAGGTTGGCGCTTTCTCTACGGCGCAGGTCAAGGCATTCACCACCGGGATCGTAGAAGGAATGACCAACACGCAGATCGCTGGCCTCAGCTCTGCTGGTGTCGCCGGCCTCGAAATAGAGGACATGGAAGCGTTTACGACCGCTCCAATGGTCGAAGCTCTCGGCACCAAGAACCTGAAGAGCCTTGCCGCGGCCAATATCACGGCATTGGGCACTAATGCCGCAAGCCTTACTCCCGATCAGATGAAAGTCCTCACCGGAGCGCAGATCACCGCACTATCGGAAGCACAGGTCACAGCCCTGACTGAAGGACAGATTGAAGTTCTGAGCTCCACTCAGATCGCCGCGATGGACAAGGACGAAATTGCGACCTGGACCAACGAGAAGCTTGCCAAGATCTCGGATTCCGCTCTCAAGGGTCTGGAGAAGGAAGATATCCTGAGCCTGAACGATGCCAAACTCGGAGCTCTGCTGGCGGACCGCGAGACGCTTCTCACGGCAGACCAGACGAACTGGGTCATCGAAGCATACAAGACGGCTGACTAACGACGGCAGGGGCTGCATGGCCTCATCGTCTTTATCCTTTGAAAGGGCGGCATCCTGGATGCCGCCCTTTCTGCCTTCCGGCTGCACAGCAATCTCCGCCAGCCAGCCAGACACAAGTTCGCAGTGATACCGTCGCGCCCATGTCGCCCGATTTCGGGTATGCGCTCGATTATTTTCTGGGACCGGTATGGATATCACGAGCAAACAAAACGATGGGCCGGCGGCCATTCTGATCAGCCTGCATAAACGGTCAAGGTCGCAACAGATTTCCCTGAACGAGGTAATGCAGGCCGCTGAAACGCTCTCCGCAGCAGGTCACCGGCATCAGGCGGCCGACCTCTACAAGACCTGGATCGCTTATAACGACGGCAATCCCTTGCTCCACCTGGCCTGCTTCAACTATTCCGTAGTCCTGCGACAGCTCGACGACATCGCCGGCGCCATGCAGGCGCTGCAGATGGCAATCAAGATCGAGCCCTCCTTCGCTCCCGCGCATATCAACCTCGGCCGGTATTTCGAAGACAGCCAGCAGCGCGGCCGCGCGGTCACCCAGTGGCAGCAATATGCCAAGCTGACGGAGGACCTTACGCCGGACCGAATCAATCACCGTCTGATGGTACTTCAGCATATCGGTCGCGTGCTCGAAAACGCCAACAGCGCCCAGGATGCGGAAACCGCGCTGTGGCAGGCCATGGAGCTTGCTCCCCATCGCAGCGAAGCCGCCCAGCATTGGATCGGCCTGCGCCAGCAGCAATGCAAATGGCCGGTGATGATCCCATCGGGCAATGTTCCGGCGAGCCAGCTCGTAGACGGGCTGTCGCCGATGACGCTCGGCTGCCACGCCGACGATCCGATCTTCCAGCTGGCCAAGGCCTACCGCTATCACAAGTCGCTCGTTGGACGTCCTGACACGACCGGCTTCATCCGCAAACCGGTGAGGATGAAGACCGGGACCGGGCAGCGCCTGCGCGTCGGCTACCTCTCCTCCGATCTTCGCGAACATGCGGTCGGCTTTGCCCTGTGCGAGACCCTGGAACTGCACGACAAGTCGCAGGTCGAGATTTTCGCCTACTATTGCGGCGACGCCCGGAAGAATGACCGGACTCACGACCGGATCCGCGCAGCCGTCGATCACTGGCGCGACATCGAACAGATTACCGACGAGCAGGCCGCAGCCCAGATCGTCGCTGACGAGATCGACATCCTGATCGACGTCAACGGCTATACCAAGCAGGCGCGGGCCAAGATCTTCGCCTATCGGCCGGCACCGGCGATCGTCAATTTCTGCGGCTATCCCGGCACGACCGCCAGCCCCTATCACCAGTACATGATCAGCGATCCTGTGATCGTGCCGCCGGAAAACGAGATCTACTATACCGAGAAGGTGCTTCGCATCGCCTGCGACCAGCCGGTCGACCGCAAGCGCGATATCGCCGAGCGCCCGACGAGAGCGGAAGCCGGCCTGCCCGAGCATGCCTTCGTGTTCGCCTGCTTCAACGGCGCACAGAAGATCACCGAACCCTGCTTTGGCCGCTGGATGTCGATCCTCAAGGCTGCGCCGGGCAGTGTCCTGTGGCTGCTTTCGGACAATCCCGAAGTCGAACAACGCCTGCGGGACATCGCGGCCAAGGCCGGCGTGTTGCCTAACCGCCTGATTTTCGCACCGAAAATTCCCAATCCGAAGCATCTGGCGCGAATTGCCCTTGCCGACCTGTTCCTCGACACCTTCCCCTATGGCGCCCATTCGACCGCGTCGGACGCGATCACGATGGGGCTTCCGGTGCTGACCGTGCCGGGCAAGAGCTTCCTGCCCGCTTCTGCGCCAGCATTGTATCAGCCGCCGGCATCCCTGAAATGATCTGCAGCACACCTGACGACTATGTCAGCCGTGCTATCGGCTTTGCCAAGGATCGCGACAGCCTGGCAAAAATCCGGCAATCGCTTGCCGACCAGCGGGAAACCTGCGCCCTGCGCGACATTCCGGCCCTCGCCCGTCGGCTTGAAGAGCTTTACTGGCAGATGCAGGGCGAGGCCGAGCGCGGCGAGACGCCGAAGCCCAATCTGCGTAATCTCGACATCTATTACGAGATCGGCGCCGAAATGATCCTGGATAGCGTCGAGTTCGAAGACGAGCAGACCTACCGCCAGCGCTATCTCGAAAAGCTTGCGAAATGGAACGAGTACGAAGAACTCGCCCCCGACAGTCGTCTCTGGACCGAGCATGCGGGCTGATCGAGTGCGGCAGGCAGGAGACAGCGCGAAGGAACCGGGGGCGACGATGGCGCATGACATTCTGATCGTCGGGGCCGGCCTTTCAGGCGCGGTGATCGGCCGGGAACTGGCGGAAGCCGGCCACCGGATATCGATCGTCGATGCCCGCGACCACATCGCCGGCAACTGCCACACGGTGCGTGATCCCGAGACCGGGGTCATGGTTCATGTCTATGGCCCGCATATCTTCCATACGGACGACCGGGAAGTCTGGGACTACGTGAACCGCTTCCAGACCTTCCTCCCCTACCAGAACCGGGTGAAGACCACGAGTGGCGGCAAGGTCTTTTCCCTGCCCGTCAACCTGCACACGATCAACCAGTTCTTCGGCAAGACGCTGCGGCCGGACGAAGCCCGGGCTTTTATCGAGACGTTGTCCGACACGACGATCGAGGATCCCCAGACCTTTGAGGAACAGGCGCTCCGCTTTGTCGGGCGGGACCTCTACGAGGCGTTCTTCAAGGGCTATACGATGAAGCAATGGGGCTGCTCGCCAACGGCGCTGCCGGCCTCCATCCTGAAACGCCTTCCGGTGCGGTTCAATTATGACGACAATTATTTCTACCACCAATACCAGGGCATGCCGGAAGGCGGCTATACGGATATGGTGGCAGGCATAATCGACCATCCGAAAATCACGGTGAAACTCAATACCCACTTCACCCGTGAAGAGCAGACAGGCCACGATCACGTCTTCTACTCGGGCCCGATCGATGGCTATTTCGACTATGATGCCGGCCGTCTCGGCTATCGCACACTCGATTTCGAGCGCTTCACCTATGAGGGAGACTATCAGGGCTGCGCGGTGATGAACTATGGCGATGCTTCCGTGCCCTATACTCGGGTAACCGAGCACAAGCATTTCTCGCCTTGGGAAACTCACGAGAAATCCGTCTGCTATCGCGAGTTCTCACGGGAATGCGGCCCGGACGACATTCCCTACTATCCGATCCGCCTGGTCGAGGAAAAAGCGCTGCTTGCGGACTATCTCGAGCGCGCGCAGGCCGAAAAAGGCGTCAGCTTCGTCGGGCGGCTCGGCACCTATCGCTATCTCGACATGGACGTCACGATCCGCGAGGCGCTCGACACGGCCCGCACCTATCTCGCCACCGCAAAAGCGGCGCGGCAGGAGGCGACAATGCCGGAGCTCGCGCCCGCCTGACCTGCGGGTCGCGTCATCCGCGTCCCATCCCCACCATTGATGGAAAACAGAAAAACCGCGCTCCGAAAAGCGCGGTTTCTTTCCAAAATCATCTGCCGTGTCAGAGCGGGACGAAACCGCTCCAGCCAAAGAGCGACGCTTACTGACGGAAGAGCGACAGGATGTTTTCGGAATTGGTGTTGGCGATGGAAAGCGACTGGATCGCCAGCTGCTGCTGGGTCTGAAGCGCCTTGAGACGGGTGGATTCCTCGTTCATGTCCGCATCGACCAGACGGCCGATGCCGCTGTCGATCGAGTCGGTCAGCTTGGAGATGAAGTCTTCCTGCATGCCGATACGCATGGAGACCGAGCCGAGATCCGCAGTCGAGCTGGTGATCGCCTGAAGCTGGTTCTCGATGAACTGGATCATTGCGTCGAGGCCTTGGTTCTCGGTCAGGCCTTCCTGCGTCAGGTCGGTGGTAATGTCGAGGTCGGAGACGGAGTAGTCCAGTGCGACAGCCGTAGAGTTTTCTTCGTCAAGATAGACAGGGGTGCCGGCGCCATCGGTGCCGATGCTGGATTTTCCTTCCGGTGCCTCATCGGCAAGCTTGACGTATTTGTCGGTGCCGATCTTGTAATAGGTGCCGTCGGCTGCAACCGAACCTTCGCCACCCGCTGCAAAGGTCACGAGGCCCGTCGCCTCGTCCACGGTGAAGGTACCGTCGTCACCCGCGCTGTTCTTAAGCTGTGATCTCGCTGAAGGTCTTGGCTGCCACTGCCGCAGTGGTATCGACGCCATCGGCTGTGGTGGTGATGTCCAGCAGCGCGTAGGAGCCGCTGTCAGAATAATAAGCGGTCTGGTCGAGGATGCCGGTATTGCCGACGGTATCATAGAGAACGTTCTGGCGGCTGAGCGGGATGTCGATCGTCTGGACCGAGACATTGCCGCTTGCGGTGCGGGTGAACGATCCGACGACCTGCTTGGTAACCGTCAGAGAATTGCCGGATCCGTCGCTGATGGCGGCCTGCAGCCAGTTTTCACCGGAGAAGGACGCGGATTCGGCAACGCTCTTCAGCTGGTCCTGCAGCTGGCTGATTTCTTCCTGGATCTTCGTCTTGTCGACGCCGGCTTCGCGGGCGGCAACGAGCTTGTTCTTGATTTCGGTGACGACGTCGACGGCGCTTTCCATTGCAGCATAGGCGGTATCGACCTTGGCGGCGCCGAGACCGAGAGCGTCCTGAACGGCAGATAGTGCGCCATTGTCCGAACGCATCGTGGTCGCGATCGACCAGTAGGCGGCGTTATCGGATGCAGTGCCGACGCGCAGGCCCGAGGAGACGCGCGCCTGCGTGTCTTCCATCTTGTCGTCAAGCGAACGGAGGGTCTGGAGGGCGGCCATTGCCGCGGTATTCGTCAAAATGCTGGTCATTGAAATTGCCCCTATTTTTGGCTGAAGGGAAAAGGGACATCCCGGCTTGAGCGGGGAACGATGGCCAGGCCTGATGCCGTTAACCTCTTTTTCGTCTTGGTTAACCCATCGTTGCGATGGGCCCAGTTAAGGCACGAATGGTTAATAGATCTTAAACGAGATTTACCAAAGTTAACAAAAACAGAAGACGACGATAAAAAAACGGCAACGAAAAAAGGGCCGCGCCAGGGGCGCGACCTTTTCGATTGCTTCAAGTCTGGTCCGATTAACGGAAGAGCGAGAGGATGCTTTCCGAAGCCGAGTTGGCGATCGAGAGAGCCTGGACGCCGAGCTGCTGCTGGGTCTGCAGGGCCTTCAGGCGGGTCGATTCTTCGTTCATGTCGGCATCGACCAGGCGGCCAACGCCCGAGTCGATCGAGTCGGACAGCTTGGTGACGAAGTCTTCCTGCAGGCCGAGGCGCATGGAGACCGAACCCATGTCGGCAGCGGCGCTGGTTGCGGATTCGAGCTGGCGGTCGATGAAGGAGATCATCAGGTCGATGACGTCTTCGTCGGAAGCGGTTGCCTCAACACCGAATGCTTCACGCATGGCAGACATGTCGGAGATGTCGAGTTCGGTGACGGAAGTGCCGGTTGCGAAGACGTCATCATTGAGTACGATGCGGTTGTCTTCGTCAGGAACGCCGGTCTCGTCGAGCAGTACCCACTTGCCTTCATCGACCTGAATGTAAGAGTCGGACCCATCTTCGCCGGTGGTCCACACACCGTCATCACCCTCGAAGTAGGTCGGAGCGCCTTCTTCCGTCGGGTCGTTCAGCTTTACGGCCGTGTAGTAGTTGTCGCCGACCTTGCCGACATTGGCCTTCAGCGCGTCCTGGTCGAGGATGCCCATCTTGTTGCCGCTCGTGTCGAACAGAACGTTGGTGGAATCCAGCTTCACATCGACGGTCTGGACCTTGACGTTGCCGGAGGAGTCGCGGGTGAAGGAGCCAACGACCTGCTTGGTCACGGTCTTGAGCTCGGCGACGTTGTCGACTTCGTCTGCGGCTGTCGGCGCTGCGGACACCGATGCCTTGAGCCAGTTCTCACCCGAGAACGATGCGGAGTCGGAGATCGACTTCAGCTGGTCCTGGAGCTGGGTGATTTCTTCCTGGATCTTGGTGCGATCGACACCGGCTTCGCGGGAAGCAACAAGCTTGTTCTTGATTTCTTCGATGACGTCGATCGAGGATTCCAGACCGGCGTAGGCGGTGTCAACCTTGGCGGCGCCGAGGCCGAGAGCGTCCTGCACTGCGGAAAGTGCGCCGTTGTCGGACTTCATGGTGGTGGCGATCGACCAGTATGCAGCGTTGTCAGATGCTTCGCCGACGCGCAGACCGGAAGATACGCGAGCCTGCGTTTCTTCCATACCCTGGCCGATACCGCGCAGCGTCTGAAGTGCAGACATCGCTGCAACGTTGGTGAGAATGCTCGTCATAGTTGTTGCCCCTTGAATGGCTGATGAATAAGGGCATTCCGGTATCCCGGTGAACGGCGCACAGCCTCATGCCTGCTAACCAGTTAATTGTTAAGGTTAACCGCCGTTCTCTTGGCGCCATTGATAGCGCCCCCGTGGTTAATGAAGAACTAAGCGAGACAATAAAAATTTTTTAAGGCGCGGCAGCCAATGCAATTTTCGCGTGCGCGCGCGTAACATAGGAGGATAAATAAAGGTGAAAGCCGCACCCGTTTCCGGATGCGGCTTTCGTCGATATTCGAGATCCAGCCCTTGGCCGGCAGATGTCGGCCTGGCGGAAGGATCGCCTCGCTCTTAGCGGAAGAGCGACAGGATGTTCTGCGAGTCGCTGTTGGCGATCGACAGAGCCTGGATGGCGAGCTGCTGCTGCGTCTGCAGAGCCTTCAGCTTGGTGGACTCTTCGTTCATGTCGGCGTCGACGAGACGGCCAACGCCCGAGTCGATCGAGTCGGACAGCTTGGAGACGAACTCGGTCTGCATCTCGATACGCGAGGAAACGGCGCCGAGGGCAGCAGCTGCGCTGGTCATGCCTTCGAGCTGGGCGTCGACATGCGAGAGAAGCTGGCTGAGAGTGTCGTTGTCGGTCGCCTCGTCACCCATGTTGAGCGCCGTCTTCAGGGCGCCCATGTCGCTGATGTCGAAATCAGAGATGGACGTGCCATCTGCAAAGATCGCGTCCTGCGAAGTGATTGCCTCACCGGCGTCTGCATGAGCATTGGTGCCAGCTGCGTCGGTTACCTGGACCCACTTGTCTTCAGCAACCTGCTTAAAGAAAGTTTCATCCTCTCCGGTGCCGACCGACCAAACGTTGTTTTCGCCTTCGACCGCACCCTCAGCGAGTTCGTTCACAGCCGTAAAGTACTGATCGCCCAGCTTACCGACGTTGCTCTGGAGTGCTCGGCTGTCGAGGAGGCCCATCTGGTTGCCGCTGGTGTCGAACAGAACATTGCTGCCGTTCAGTTCGATCTCAACAGTCTGAACCTTGACGTTGCCGGAGCCGTCACGGGTGAAGGAGCCGACGACCTGCTTGATGATGTCAGCAGGGCTGGCAAGATTGTTTTCGCCTTCCGGGTCAGCGGCAGCAGTACCGACCTGGCCCTTCAGCCAGTTTTCACCGGAGAAGGAGGAAGCGTCCGTGATCGACTTCAGCTGATCCTGGAGCTGGGTGATTTCTTCCTGTATCTTCGCCTTGTCAGCGGAAGATTCCTGAGCCGTTACCAGCTTGTTCTTGATTTCCTTGACGACGTCGATAGCCGATTCCATACCGGCATAAGCGGTGTCGATCTTGGCAGCGCCGAGACCCATCGCGTCCTGTACGGCGCCGAGGGCTTCGTTGTCCGACTTCATGGTGGTCGCGATCGACCAGTAAGCGGCGTTGTCGGAAGCAGAGCCGACCTTGAGGCCGGACGAAATGCGGTCCTGCGTCGTGGCCATGTCGGAGGAGATGGAACGCAGCGTCGACAGAGCGGCCATTGCGTTGGTGTTGGTGAGAATGCTCGCCATAATCGTTTGTCCCTTTGAAACGAGATACTGAGTGGGGGACATACCGGGTCGGCCGGAATGACCTACCGGTCACGACAGTTCGGCCTCATGCCATTCGGTGCCGCATCTTTTAGCAACCAGACCTGTCGTGTGAGACTGAAACTCGCAGCCAAACCTTGCCAAGTCCTTTATATGGAATTGCGAGAAAACCGAGGATTTTCATATGGTTACGAGTTCGTAAGCAGGCATGATGAACAGTCGGTTAGGGGGATGGTTAACGCTGTCGCGCAATGGCACAGCCGCGCATGAACGCTTGCGGGCGTCGGCCAGCGTTTTACGGGTAAAGTTTGGTTAAGACGGAGGGTCGGATCAGCCGAAGGAGCGGATCAGGCTGCCGACAAGCAGGTTCCAGCCGTCGATCAGGACGAAGAAAAGAATCTTGAACGGCAGCGAGATCGATGTCGGCGGCAGCATCATCATGCCCATCGCCATGGTGATGGCGGCAACGATCATGTCGATGACCAGGAAGGGCAGGATGATCAGAAAGCCGATCTCGAAGCCACGCCGGATTTCCGACAGCATGAAGGCCGGGATGAGCACGCGATAATCGATTGCCTCAGCCGTGCCGACAGCCTGGCCTCGCTCGCGGGCGATATCCACGAACAGCGCAAGATCCTTGTCTCGGGTATTGGCGGACATGAAGACGCGGAAGGGTTCGGCAATCCGCTGCACCGCTTCCGCCTCAGTCACCTGGTTCTGCAGCAGCGGCTGCACGCCCTCGTTCCAGGCCCGATCGAAGGTGGGCGACATGACGTAGAAGGTCATGAACAGCGCCATGGAGATGAGGATCATGTTGGAGGGTGCCGACGCAAGGCCCATGCCCGAGCGCAGGATCGAGAAGGCGATCACGAAGCGCGGGAAGCTCGTTACCATGATGAGGATGCCCGGTGCGACCGAGAGAACCGTCAACAGGCCGAAGGTACGGATGATCCAGGCTGCCGCGGAGCCATCGACCGGCAGGTTCAAAAGATCCGCCGGCGATTGCTGGGCAAGAGCCGCGCCGGGAATGACCAGCAGGGCGAAGAATACGGAGAGCAATCGAATCATTGGGCCACGACAGTTACCAAGGTCGCATTCGATAAGCGCTCATGCCGTCCGGGCGTCAACTCCCGATCGGCCGGCAGGGG
The DNA here is from genome assembly GCF_030323265.1 of Terrirhizobium terrae. Lineage (GTDB taxonomy): Bacteria > Pseudomonadota > Alphaproteobacteria > Rhizobiales > Rhizobiaceae > Neorhizobium. The sequence goes on along the minus strand of NZ_CP104992.1, from coordinate 2,263,438 downwards.
CAGTCATGAACAAGAACGTTGGTGAGATAGCCCGGCGCGCAGCCCGGTCGCCGTGGCGCGACATCGGGCGGAGGCGGCCGTCATTCGATGACGAAGGTGCGAAACATGACACGGGCGACCTTGCCCTGGGAGCGGAGTGCGGCGCGTTCCTGAATGTCGTCACGCAGATACTGAAATCCGCGCGGTCCCTCGATCTGCTGCAACGAGACGGTGCGCAGATAGGCCATGATGTCCTGGTGGACGTTCTCGGCAACCTGCAACTCGGGCGCGCCGTTGAACGCCAGCGCCACCTCTAGCCTCACCCAGTTATCGGATGGATAGGCAAGATTGGTGGTAATCGGCTCGAGCAGCACGACGCCATTGGCTTCGGTTGCGATATGCGGGAGGCCTTCCTCACCACCGCCGCCATGTCCGCCCGCGGCTGCCGCCTGTTCTGCGGCCGGAGGCTCGGGCGTCTTCGGTGCGATCATGCCGCCGAGGAACCAGCCGCCGCTGGCGCCGACAAGCGTCAGGACGGCCACGCCCGCGATGAGCAGCACCGGCGAGGATTTCTTCGCGCCCGCTTCGCCCTGAGCTTCTTCCGCCATATGCCCTACCCTTCCCTTAAGCGCTTAGAACGGCGAGAACAGATCGACGACCTGCTGGCCGACCGGAGGCTGCTGCATTTCCATCAGACGGCCACGGCCGCCATAGGAAATACGCGCTTCGGCGATCTTGTCGTAGGAGACCATATTCTCGGAATCGACATCCTTCGGACGCACGATACCGGCGACGTTGAGGATACGGATCTCGTGATTCACGCGGACTTCCTGCGAACCGCTGATCAGGAGGTTGCCGTTCTCGAGGATACCGGTGACGACAGCGGCGACGAGCAAAGTGAGGGTTTCCGACCGTTTGGTCTTGCCCTTGCCTTCCGATTCCGAGTTCGAATCCGTGCCGAGATCACCCGACGTGCCCGCATCCGTGCTGAAGCCCAGAAAGTTCTGGATGCCGGCACCCCATTTCAGGCTGGTCGTATTCGTGCGGCTACGCTCGGTTTCGTTGTCGAAATTCGCCTTGTCGTTGATCTTGATGTCGACCGTCAGGATATCACCGACGTTGAGCGCACGAGCGTCCTTGAACAGCGCGCCCTGGTTGTCGCTCCACAATGAATAGCCGCTCGCCATCTGGCGCGGCTGCTTGGGATAAGACGACATTTGCGGTGCCTGGGCATATTGCAGACCGCTGCCGATCGGGCTCATGGCGGGCGCATTGCCGATTTCCTTGAGCGTCTGGCTTTGGCAGCCCGCCAGGAAAAGAACAGCCAAAAGGGCAGGAGCGCGTTTCGTCATGATGGTGCTTTCGCAGATTGAGTAGAAGTCTTGGAGGTATTCGGATCGGACGCGCTGGAGATGATCGTCGAGATCGCTCCCGCCTTCTGGGGATCCATTTCACTGAGGAAGAGAGCCGACTGACGCGCCGGGAGCTGCATGATGATCGCGGCAGCGATTTCCATGCGCATTTCCTCAAGCTGAGGTGCGGCGGCATCTGGCTTCATGGTCTTGAAAATGTCGACGAGGCCCGCCTGGGCGCGCTGCAGGAAGTCGTTGCGGCGCTTCAGCCAGTCCTGGTACTCGGCCGTACGATCCTCGAGCGTTTTCATCCGGCCATCGATATCGGCCTGGAGCGTTTCCAGTTCCTGCTTCTGCATCAGGTAGCGCTGATCTCGCGCGGCGTCGGCGATATTCGTGCAGAACTTCTGGATCTCGTCCTGGGTCGAGAGTTCGGAAACGGCTGCCGGCTGCTGGGCGCTGACCTGGGGCACGAGCATTACGAGACCGCCGACGACCAGCAGGCGCTTAGCCAGCTTGCGGGAAATGCTGATGGTGAAGAATGCGTCATTCATTGCAGCACGAGCTCCGCTTGAAGGGCGCCGGCGGACTTGATGCCCTGCAGGATCGCGATGATGCCGTCCGGCTTGACGCCGATGCTGTTGAGACCGGCCACGAGGGTACGCAGGTCCGGACCGTTGAGGATCGCGACCTGGCCGCCGTCCTTCATCGCCATGATGTCGGTCATCGGCTGGACGGCCGTCTCGCCGCGCGAGAAGGGTTCCGGCTGAATGACCTGGGGCGTTTCGGAGACCTGAACGGTAAGCGTGCCGTAGCTGACCGCGACGCGCGACACCTTGACGTCGGCGCCGATGACGATCGTGCCGGTGCGTTCGTTGACGACGACCTTGGCCGGCGTATCGGTTTCGACCGCGAGATTCTCGATCTCCGCCATCAGGCGCGTCAGGTCAGCCGACTTCGGCTTCTGGATCACTACTTCCTGGCTGTCACGCGCGTCGGCAATAGGGCCGCCGTAGCGACGGCTGGCATGGGCATTGACCGTATCGGCAATCCGCACCGCTGTTGAGAAATCCGGGTTGCGAAGCTGCAGCACGAGATTGACGCCGTCCCTGAATTTCGACGGCAACTCACGCTCGATGATGGCGCCATTCGGCACGCGGCCGGCGGTGGTAACGCCTTCGGTCAAGGTTGCAGCCTGCCCCTGGGCGGTAAAGCCCGAAACGATCAGAGAGCCCTGCGCCACGGCATAGATCTGTCCGTCCGCGCCAGTGAGCGAGGTCATGACGAGCGTGCCACCGCGCAGCGACGTAGCGTCACCCATGGACGAGACGTTCACGTCCATGCGGCTGCCGGGGCTTGCGAATGGCGGCAGGTTAGCCGTGACCATGACCGCCGCAACGTTCTTGGCATTCGACTGACTGCCCTGCGTCGAGATGCCGAGATTCTGCAGCATGGCGCGCATCGACTGGTCGGTAAAGGGCGAGGAGCGCAGGCTGTCGCCGGTACCCTGCAGGCCTACGACGAGACCGTAACCGATCAACTGGTTGTCTCGTCCCGACTGGAGCGAGGCGATATCCTTGATGCGAGCGACGTCTGCAGCTGCAGCAACTCCGGCTACAACCGTCGAGACGACGAGAGCCAGGGCTGCAAGAAGAACGGAAAGCTTCATTTCGCCATCACCTGTATCGTTCCATCAGCCATCACGGTTCCGTTCAAGATCATACCGGAATCGGTGTTGCGGACGCGGATGACGTCTCCGACTGCTGCGTCCTCAAGCGGCGTTCCGCCAGCCGAAATGGTCATTGCCCCCATGGTGAAGGTCAGCCGGATCGGCGTTCCGCGGGTCACCAGATAGGGTTCGCGCAAACCGGCGAGCGTGATCGTGCGGCCGGGCAGAAGCGTGCGCTTGCTGACCATGCCGGTAACCTCGGACACCTTCTGCGCATAACCGCCCGACAGGTTGGGATTGGTCACATCGACCTCCTCCACCCTGCCGGCCGAAATCACTTCGCCGGGATAGATGATCTGCAACGGAACGACCGCCGTTCCCATCTCTGCCGAAACCGGCGAGACCGAGAACGAAAGACCGAAGGCGAGCGACCACGCGGCCGCCGCGGCATGCAATGCGTTTTTCCGGCGAAACTTCATGTCTGCCTCTCCTGTTTTTTACTTCAGGTTCTTGCTGACGATCGATGCCATTTCATCTGCAGTGGTGATGACCTTGGAATTCATCTCGTAGGCGCGCTGGGCCGAGATCAGATTGGTGATCTCCTTGACCGAGTCGACGTTCGAGGTTTCCAGGTACCCCTGCTTCAGATAGCCGAAGCCCGGATCTTCCGGCACTGCGACGATAGCTTCTCCCGAAGCCAGCGTCTGGCCGAAGAGGTTGTCGCCGAGCGGCTGGAGGCCGGCCTCGTTGACGAAATTGGCGATCTGCAACTGGCCGACTTCCTGAAACTCGGTCTCGTTGCCGATGCGCACCATGACCTGACCGGTGCGGCTGATCTGGGTTTCGCTGGCATCGGCCGGAATGACGATGTTCGGAATGACGGCATAGCCGTCGATCGTCACCAGCTGGCCATCGGCGTTCTGGTTGAAGGCGCCGGCGCGGCTGTAGAGCGTCGTACCGTCCGGAGCCGCGATCTGGAACCAGCCACGACCGACAAGCGCCACGTCGAGCGGGTTTTCCGTCTGGGTCAGTTCGCCCTGGGTGTGGATGTTGCGGACGGCAGACGTCTGGACGCCGAGACCGATATTGGCACCTTCTGGAACGATCGCCTGGTTGGCGCGGTTCGGCACGCCCTGGGCGCGTTCGCTCTGATAGAGAAGGTCAGTGAATTCAGCACGCGCGCGCTTGTAGCCCGTCGTGTTGATGTTTGCGATGTTATTGGCGATGACTTCCAGATTGGTCTGCTGGGCATCCATGCCCGTCGCAGCGACGGCAAGCGCTCTCATGTCTTCGTCCTCAAATCTAAATCTGCATCTTCGTAATATCGAGATAGGCACTGACGATCTTGTCGCGGACCGCCAATGCGGTCTGCAGCGACTGCTGCGCCTCAAGAACCGCGTCTACGACTTCACGGGTGTTCGCCTTGCCCTGGATGGCCTTGAACGACATGGTTTCAGCACCCTTGATGCTGTCGACCGCGCCGCTTGCCATATTGCCGAGCACTTCGGCAAAGTTCATGCCGGTGTTCTGACCGGGCGTCAGCGCAGTGCTGCCGAGCGCCTGTGTTTCCATGGTCGAACCGGTCGAGGAGAGACCCTCGAGGCCCTTGGTGAAGGACAGCGAGCTTACGTTCTGGATCTTGTCAATCATTAGCCGCTACTCTTCAGGAGATCGATGGTGGCTGCGACGAGTTCGCGGGTCTGCTTGATCGTCTGCAGGTTGGCGTCATAGGAGCGATTGGCTTCGCGCATGTCGGCCATTTCGATCAGCATGTTGACGTTCGGCATCTTGACCATGCCGCGTTCGTCGGCCGCCGGATGATCGGGATCGTATTCCTCGACGAACTTGCCCTGATCGACGCCGATCTTCTTGACGCCGACGAGATCGACGCCGGAGGCCTTGTCGAGTTCCTCGCCGAAGGTGATCAGCTTGCGCCGATAGGGATCGGCACCCGGCGTGTCGCCGGTGGAGCGAGCGTTGGCGATATTTTCGGAAACGATACGGAGGCGTGTCGCCTGCGCCTCGAGGCCCGAGCCTGCTATCTTGGAAGCAGCTGAAAGCGGATCCATGCTTTACCTCTTAACGGTCAACAACATCATGCTGTGGAACGACTTCACCAGTCCCGTGCTGAGCTCGTACTGGCGTTTGATTTCACCGGTCTTGCTCAGTTCCTGAGACAGGGACACGGTATTTCCCGACTCCTGGATGCCGATTTCGTTGTTGAGCTCGGAATCCTTGAGGTCGATGTCTTCGCTCAAGTCGTTGGAAGCGAAATGAGCCGGGTTGGTGCGCGCCATCGGGACATGGGTTCTGTCGAGAACCGCCTCGAATGGCGTCACGTCCTTGGACTTGAAATTCGGGGTCGTGGAATTGGCGATATTGCCGGCAACGACTTCCTGCCGAACCGACAGCCATTCGGCCTGACGGGACGCAAGATTGAACAGCTGAATCGGTTGCATAGGCTTTACTCCATCATCTGAGAGGAACCTATGTTAGTAAGCTTGCGTCGGACTTACGGGTTTGCCGATGCCTGGTCCTGATAGATCTCTCCGCTAGACGTGATGATCACCCAATGGCCGTCGCGTTGCTCCAAAGTGGCGACCTTGCTGTTGTCCGGCAGGATGGAGCCTATCCTGACCATGTACATGCCCGAGCCGTCCTCTATCAGTGCCCGGCCGTTGGCCACATGCAGAAGTCGAAACTTGCCTGTGCCAGGCATCGGTTGCTGTTCGAGCGCCACACCGGGCTCCTCGCGTCCCAGCGAAGAGACGGTCGCCGTCGTCAGCTGGTCGAGAGGATCGATCGGAAGCGACTGATCCTTGGTCCGGTCGATCATCGCAAGCGGCGAAACGCTGAAGACCTCGCGCGGTGGCGAAGGCGGCAGATCGCGCGTGTTCTCGAAGGGATCGATGCGCAGTCCGAACTTGTCTTCGTTGAGGAAGACGTACCAGGGAAAGAAGGCCGATGCTGCGGCGAGCATGATCCCCGCTCCCACCAGGAGTTTGTCGCCAAAGCGCGAAGGCTCCTGACGTCGCGCCGTCGCTTTTCCTTGCCGTGAAATGCTCATGGCCGTGTCACCTTCTTGCTATGGCAGACTGTGCTGCGGGCTGGCCTGCCGCCGCGCGCAGAGAGTTCGCGAGATCCGCGTAGGCATCGGCCGCGGGCTTGTCGCCGGGCGTCTGCTTCAAAACTTCGTAAATGACCGGCACCTGCTTGATCGCCATGTCGAGATCCGGATCGCTGCCGGCGCGATAGCCACCGATCAGACGCAGGTCGCGGGTCTCTTCGTATTTGTGGATCAGCGACTTCAGGCGCGAGACCAGCTTTTCCTGGTCGTCCGTCCAGGCCTTGCGGGCGAGACGGGAAATCGACGCCAGCGGGTTGATCGGCGGATAGCGACCTTCCTCGGCCAGCGAACGATCGAGCACGAGGTGCCCGTCGAGAATGCCGCGGGTGCTGTCGGCGATCGGGTCGTTGTGGTTGTCGCCATCGACAAGGATCGAGATGATCGCGGTGATCGTCCCCTCGCCTTCCATGCCGGGGCCAGCGCGTTCAAGAAGCCGCGGCAATTCGGTGAAGACGGAAGCGGGATAACCGCGGGCGATCGGCGGCTCACCGGACGCCACGGCCACCTCGCGGATGGCATGGGCGAAGCGGGTCACGCTGTCGATGATGAACAGGACGTTCTCGCCCTTGTTGCGGAAGTGCTCGGCAATCGTCACGCCGACCAGCGGCGCCATCTTGCGCAGCATCGGGCTTTCATCGCTGGTGGCAACGACGACGATCGACTTTTTCATGTTGTCGCCGAGCGTATCCTCGATGAACTCACGCACTTCGCGGCCACGTTCGCCAACCAGCGAGATGACGACCTTGTCGAAGGCGTCAGCGCGCGCCAGCATGGAGAGCAGCGTCGACTTGCCGACGCCCGAACCGGCGAAGACGCCGAGACGCTGGCCGAGGCAGAGCGGCGAGAAGATGTCGACGGCGCGCACGCCGGTGCGGAAACCGGTCTCGACGCGGCTGCGGCTCATCGATGGCGGCGCGGTCGTATTGATCGAGCGGGCGTCGATGCCGTGAATGAGCGCGCCCTTGCCGTCGATCGGCTCGCAGAGTGAGCTGATCGTGCGACCGCACCAGCTGTCATCCGGGGCAACGCGGAATGCGCCCTGGCGGATGACGGTATCACCGATGCCGATCGGATCGCCCGGCTCGATCGGGCAGACATAGACGAGATCGGGCTCTACCCGGGTCACTTCACCCAGATGCAGGCCCTTGGCCGTGCGGTGCCCGACGAACTCACCGAGGCGCACGTGCTTGGAGAGGCCGGCGACCGTATAGTGGCCGGCGGCAATGGTGCGCACGTTGCCGCCATGGGCGATCGATACGGACGGATCGGTATAGCGAGCGGCAAGGCTGGCAAGCTGAACGAGCTTGCCGCCCGCCAGAGCCTGGGTGACGGCGGGTTCTGACAACGGCGTTTCCATCATCAACTATTGGAGCCGCCGAGTACCCGGATCGCATCATCCATTGCCGATTCTGCTGTCGCGCATCAGCGACGACATGCCCTCGAATGCCCGGTTGACCTGGATCAGCTGGGTCATTTCGCGGATGCCGTTGACGTTCGACTGTTCGACATAGCCCTGGACGACGGATGTGTTGAATGCGTCGACGACCGGTTCGGCGTTGGCGACCGGGATCACGCCTTCATTGTCGTACCGATTGTAGCCCTGGGAGATGTCGGCCGTGTAGAGACCGAGCTGGCCGACGATCACATCGTTCTGGCGGATAGTGCCATCGGCACTGACGCTTGGCGGACCACCTTCGCGATTGAGCTGGATCGGTGCGCCACCTGCATCGAGAACGCTGAAGCCGCGCGAGGAGCGCAGCATTCCGTTCGCGTCGAGCGTGAAGCGTCCGTCGCGGGTGAGGACCTGGCCGGCAGGCGTATCGATGGCGAACCAGGCATCGCCCTTGACCGCGAAGTCGAGCGGGTTGCCGGTCTGCTGCAGTTCGCCGCTGCGCGTTGCGAGATAGTCGTTGCCCTGGCTGACGAAGGCAATCTTGGCATTGATATCGTTGCTGGTCTTGCTCAAGACCTCGTCGAACTTAACCTCGGTAGCCCGAAAGCCAACGGTGTTCATGTTGGCCATATTGTCGGCGATGGTATTCAGGCGTCGCTCAAGCGCGATCTGGGACGAAATGCCGACATAAAGTCCGGACTGCATATCATTTGCCTCCGAGTTTAAGATTGTTGATTGAGATCAGGAGATCGGTCGAAATGCCGCTCGTCGAGGGCGTGAAAAGGCTGACCGGGTCATAGGTATCGGTGGGGTTTTCGAGCTCCCACATCGCCGTGAAGCGTTCCAGGAACTTGCCGACCTTCGCGGGATCCTGAAGATCATCGACGTCGAGGACATCCTCGATGAATTCGGCCTGGCGATCGATATCGGCGGCCATGATTTCGTCCGGCATCTGGAAGGCCGTGCGCACGACCTGCGACAGCGCGTCGTCGGCCAGGATTTCCATGCCCGACTTCACCGTCGGCGCCATGCGCTCGAAGTAGAGGGCAAGGCGGACGCCCATGTTCTCAGAACCGGCATCTTCTTCCAGCGTCTGGCGCTGGAACTTGTCGACGACACCCTTCTGCGCGGCATCGAATGCCGTTGCCGCCCCACCATAAGCGGAGAAGTTGAGCGACTTGACCAGCGAGGAATAGCGGCTGTCGGACAGCTGGTTGGCGAAGGCGTCCTTGCTGTCGACGCCCTCGGTCAGGACCTTGCGGATGAAAGCCTTCGCATAGGCCATGTCTTCGAGGCCGTGTGCCTTCAGCGCATAATCATAGATACGGCTATCGGCCATGAAGTCGTCGACCGACTTTATGTCACCGATCTTGGAGAGGTAATATTCGGTTTCGCGCGCCACATCCGGCTGCTCGGCGACGCGCGCCAGCGACTTGTTCAGGTCGCGACTGATCATCGTATAGCTGGTGTAGGTGGTGATCACGGCTGGTCAATCCTGGTCCGCGCCCGAACGGGCGATGCGCGAAACGGTCCATCCGCTCCGGTGCCCGGAAACTATTGGCGAAGACTTGCGCGAAGCTGTTCGGAAAACCGGCGTTTCGGGCCAGCCTCACGCAAGCCAAGCGCCGTATCCCCAAGACCGAACGAAAAGATCGAGCGCAGGTACGCGATGAATATTGTTATCGGATTTGTTATCACCGTCGGCTGTATTCTAGGCGGCTTCATGGCCATGGGCGGTCACGTCGACGTCCTGTTTCAGCCCTACGAGCTCCTGATCATCGGTGGTGCCGGCCTCGGCGGCTTCATCATGGCTAATCCGATGAAGGTCGTGAAGGATAGCGGCAAGGCTCTCGGCGAAGCGTTCAAGAACGCGGTGCCGAAGGAACGTCACTATCTCGACGTTCTCGGCTGCCTTTACTCGCTGATGCGCGACCTCAGAACCAAGTCGCGTAACGAGATCGAAGCCCATATCGACAATCCGGAAGAATCGACGATTTTCCAGGCGGCGCCCAGCGTTCTGAAGAACAAGGAACTGACCGCATTCATCTGCGACTACGTGCGCCTGATCATCATCGGCAACGCCCGCAGCCACGAGATCGAGGCCCTTATGGACGAGGAACTCGACACGATGTTCGCCGACAAGATGAAGCCCTATCACGCGATCACCGCGATGGGCGACTCCTTCCCGGCCATCGGTATCGTCGCGGCGGTTCTCGGCGTCATCAAGGCCATGGGCAAGATCAACGAAAGCCCGGAAGTACTGGGTGGCCTCATCGGCGCGGCACTCGTCGGCACCATGCTCGGCATCTTCCTGTCCTACTCGCTCTGCAACCCGCTCACCTCGCAGATCAAGATCGTCCGCACCAAGCAGCACCGCCTCTACGTCATCGTCAAGCAGACGCTGCTCGCCTACATGAACGGTTCCGTGCCGCAGGTGGCGCTCGAATACGGCCGAAAGACGATCACCAACAAGGAACGTCCGTCGATCGATTCCGTCGAGCAGGAAATGATGAACCCCGGCGGTGAGAAGGCTGCCTGACCATGACCAATGATGCCGCGACGGAGAGACCTGCCATGGATCACGCGCTTCTTGCAAAGCTGACCGGCGGACTGGGCGATCGGGCGACGATCGAGAGGATCAGCGCGGATTTCGGCACGCTCTACGCCGAATTCCTGCCGGATGTCTTCAACAGCGAGACCGGCATCAACATCACTGTCTCCTATGTCGGCTGCAGCTCGGGCCTGATGACCGATCTCGTCGCAGGCCTTGGTGACACGTTCGCGCTTGCCGACGGTTCGCTGCGCAACTGGTCGCCGAATTTCGTGCTCGCCTGCGGCAACAGCTTCGTCATCGCGCTGATGGAGATGATGCTCGGCGCCGAGCCGGCCAGCATTCACCAGCCGATCGAACGGCCGCTCTCGGATATCGAGCTCGATCTCGCGACCATGGTATTCGAGCGGATCGGCAACGTGCTTCGCTCGGGCGTCAACGCCGCCGGCGGCTTCGAGACGCTGCTCGAGCGCCCGCACAATGCAGAGGATCGGGCAAAGCCGGACGAAGCGATCGCGCCTGAATTCGGCGTGACGATCAGGCTCGGCATCGAGCTCGGTTCGGTGAAGTCGGAATTCGCCCTGGTCGTGCCGCAGCGCGCCTTCCTGAAGACGCAGGTCGTCGTGCCCAAGCCCAAGGGCCAGCTGCCGAAGAGCAAGCAGGAATGGGCCGACCGCATGAACGAGCAGGTGCGTCGCAGCCAGGTGACGCTCGAAGCCCGCATTCGTCTCCAGAGCCTGACGCTCGGCACAATTTCGCGGCTTGCGGCCGGCGACGTGATCGCCTTTCAGGACAAGGGCGATGTGCAGGTTCAGGTCAGTGCCAACGGCAAGGACATGTATTCGTGCGAATTCGGGCGCTCCGGCGAGCGCTATACAGTTCGCGTAAAGGATAACATCAGCACCGACGACGAGATTCTAAGACATCTGATAGGCTAGTTCTTAGGTCCTCGAATTTTCGCAAAAGGCAGGCTGACGCAAGTTTCAACGGGAATAATGGTTCCATGGCTACGAAAAAGACACCACTCACTGACGACGATTCTCTGATGCCGCTTGGCGATAATGCTGATCTGGATCAGGCGATCGACGATCTGCGCGGCGTCCTCAAGGCGGATGCCACCACCGAGACGGATTTCGGCGCCGAGTTTGCGGCACCGGCCGGCGCTGACTTCGGCGGTGGCGACTTCGGGATGCCTGGCGAAGGTGCTGCGGCATTCGGCGGCGGCGATTTCGGCGCGTCCAGCGATTTCGGTGGTTCGAGCGACTTCGGCGCCACCGATGACTTCGGCGGTTCCGACTTTGCCGGTGGCGGCGAATTCAAGGAACCGGGCAGTGCGCTCACCGCCAATCTCGACCTGATCATGGATATCCCGATCGACGTCGAGATCGTGCTCGGATCGAGCCGCATGCAGGTCTCCGGCCTGATGAGCCTCGAGGAGGGCGCAACCATCGCGCTCGACAAGAGGATCGGAGAGCCGGTCGAGATCATGGTGAACGGCCGCCGGATCGGCAAGGGCGAGATCACCGTATTGGAGAATGACGATACCCGCTTCGGCGTTAAACTGACGGAAGTCTTAAGCGCCAAACGAACCTGATCCCGATGTAGGGACAGAGAGGCAAGACCATGATGGACTTTGACGATTTCGGGAGCGCGCTGTCGACGCAACCGTTATCCCAGGCGGAAAGAGCTGCGGCCGTGTTGCTTGCCATGGGCAAGGACGTGGCCGGCAAGCTCTTGAAGTATTTCACCCAGAGCGAGCTGCAGACGATCATCGCGTCGGCGCAGACGCTTCGGGCTATTCCGCCGGATGAGCTCCTGCAACTCGTCAATGAATTCGAAGACCTGTTCACCGAAGGCACCGGCCTGATGGACAACGCGGCCGCCATCGAGGGCATCCTCGAGGCCGGCCTGACGCCGGAAGAAGTCGACGGGCTGCTCGGACGCCGCACCGCGTTCCAGGCCTATGAAGCATCGATCTGGGACCGCCTGCAGGATGCCGACCCGGTCTTCGTCAGCAAGTTCCTGTCGCGCGAGCATCCGCAGACGATCGCCTATATCCTTTCCATGATGCCGTCGTCGTTCGGCGCCAAGGTGCTGATGCAGCTTTCCGAAAGCCGTCGCCCCGACATCATGAACAGAACCGTCAACATGAAGTCGGTCAGCCCCAAGGCTGCACAGATCATCGAGAACCGCGTCGTCGAACTGATCGACGCCATCGAGGCGGAACGCAACTCGACGGGTACCGCGAAGGTTGCCGAACTAATGAACGAACTCGAGAAGAAGCAGGTCGATACCCTGCTCGACTCGCTCGAGACGATCAGCAAGGAAGCTGCGACCAAGGTTCGTCCGAAGATCTTCCTCTTCGAAGACCTCATGTTCATGCCGCAACGCAGCCGCGTCATGCTGCTCAACGACGTCGCCGGCGATATCCTGACGATGGCGCTGCGCGGCGCCAGCGCCGAGATCAAGGAATGTGTCCTGTCGTCGATCAGCCCGCGTGCGCGCCGCATGATCGAGGCGGACCTTCAGGTTCAGGGCGCAACGCTCAATCCGCGCGAAGTGGCCATGGCCCGCCGCGCGGTTGCCCAGGAAGCGATCCGGCTTGCCAATGGCGGCCAGATCCTTCTGAAGGAAGAGCCGAAGGACGAAGCGGAAAAGAGCCCGGAAGCGGCCTGATAGAAAGTTTATGCACGAGGAAGGAAGCGGAGCAGCTCGTCTGCTCCGCTTTCGTTTTTCGGGCGGCACCCCCGTCATCCCCAGTCTTTATGTTGACTCGATCTGCGCCTATCGCGCCTTCAGATAATCTTGGGCAACCTGAGTGACCGATCTCGCTCGAAGGATGGTGCCTTGTCGGACGAAGATAAAGACAGCAAAACAGAAGAGCCGACAGCGAAAAAAATGTCGGATGCCGCGGAGAAGGGTAACGTTCCCTTTTCCCGCGAGCTGCCGCTATTTGCCTCGACACTGGCCTTCTACGTCTTCCTCGTCTTCTTCCTGCCATCCGGCTTCGCGCGCATCGGTGAGACGCTGCGGGATCTGTTCGAGCAGCCCGACCAGTGGCGGCTGGAAAACACGCCCGATGTCGTTTCGCTCGGCTCCCATCTTGGCTGGGCGATGGCCGCCTTTCTCGTTCCGCCGCTCCTGCTTTTCATGATCTTCGGCCTTGGCGCATCGATTTCCCAGAACATGCCGTCCTTCGTGCTCGAACGCATTCGGCCGCAGATGGAGCGAGTGTCGCCGATCAAGGGCTTCAAGCGGATTTATAGCGGACCTGGCCTCGTCGAATTCGGCAAGTCGATATTCAAGATCCTCGTTGTCTCGGTCATCATGTATTTCGTGCTGCGCGGAGAATTCTTCGCGTCGCTGAATGCGATGTTCTCCGATCCGCAGATCATTCTGGTCAAGCTCGACGGCATCGTCCGGAAAATGGCCGTGGTGCTGATGCTTTGCGCCGGCCTGCTTGCCGTCGTCGACGTGCTGTGGACCCGGCACCACTGGTACAGCCAGCTGCGCATGACCAAGCAGGAAATCAAGGACGAGTACAAACAGTCCCAGGGCGACCCGATCGTCAAGCAGCGCCAAAGGGCCGTTGCCCGCGATCGCGCGCGCCGCCGTATGATCAACAACGTTCCGCGTGCGACGCTGGTCATTGCCAACCCGACTCACTATGCCGTGGCTTTGCGTTACGTGCGTGAAGAGAACGACGCGCCGATCGTCGTGGCCAAGGGGCAGGACCTAATCGCGCTCAGGATCCGCGAGATGGCGGAACAGAACAATATTCCTGTTTTCGAGGATCCGCCGCTTGCACGCTCCATGTTTGCGCAAGTCTCGGTAGATAGTGTGATCCCAGCAGTCTTCTACAAGGCTGTGGCAGAACTCGTGCACCGGGTTTACGCGTCCCGGTCGCCCAGAAAACGGACACGCTGAGCGTCATGAAGAAATGCACCTACTCTATCGACCGCGAACAGATCGTTGCTACCGCCATCAGCCCGGTTGCTTCGGAGCTCAGGCTGCTGGACGCAGCGGACCTCATCTCGCTCCTGCGGTTTGAGTGTTACAGTAGTCTTTCGGACCTCGTGTCGTCCGCCGCAGAGCTATATTTTCACCCGGGAACGGTCAGTTTCGGCGCCGGCGGAGATTATTCGCTCGACTGGGGCGGCGTGCCTGCAGTTACGCTCGATCTTGAAATCAAGCCGCGCGGCGTGTCCGTCTACGCGCGTCTACGGCTGGCCGACACGCAGGCCGGACTCGAGATCGACCATATCGCATTTCAAAATCCGTCGGACAGCCCGGACGAGAATACCGCGTTCCTGGAACAGAGCCTGCGCGAATCAAAATTCGTGACGGGCGAAGTCTCGACGCATTGAGCGTCCGGCGCATGCGTAAGGCGGCGCCAACCACTACCTTGAGATCAATGGATATAGCCAAGGCGGATCGCCTTGGCGATCGCCTGGATGCGATTGACCGAGTCGAGCTTGATCGTCGCAGAGCCGAGATAGGCGTTCACGGTGTGCACCGAGAGGCCGAGCTTCTCGGCGATTTCTTCACTGATGCGGCCGTCCCCGGCAAGCTGCAGGCAGGCAACCTCCCGCTCGCTCAATGTCTCCGCCGGTACGCTGCGGCGCTCCTCCAGCGCCAATAGATCCATCATGATCTGGCAACTGCGCACATGCTGGTCGATAATGAGGTCGCTGCTGAGATCGATCGACGAGGCGAGAAACAGGACATAGCCATTCCCGAGCGCCCCGAGGCGTACGGGGAACGCAATTCCGGAAAAGGGTAGAACTCGCGGCTCCAATCGCCGGACGAGCGTGGCGAGATCGCCGGCCTCGGCAAAGCTCGTGCTTTCCGTTCCCGTCCAGATCAGCGGAAGAAGCGACATCTCCATATGATCGAGGAGAACCTCGCCATAGGCATCGACGAGAAGGTCGTGAAGGCCTGTGCCGGCCGTGCCCCAGTTTTCAAGTTCGCAGATCAGTTTGCGCTTGTTCGGCATGCCCGCGCCTGTGACACGCAGCACGACAAAATTGCGCGCCCGCAGCGTCTTCTGCATCGCCACCAGCTTGGGAAAGATGTCGGACCTGCTGGCAGCCCGCTGCAGCCGCAGATATTGAATGTTTCCGGTTCCCTCTCCCATGCCGCTGCGCGAATACGCCATGATCAGCCTTCCTACACCAGGTTGTTGCGCACCGCATAAGCGATGGCTTCGGATCGCGTCTTCGTCGCCGTCTTGCGCATGACGCTGGTGATGTAGTTGTTGATGGTATTGCGTGATATGCCGAGGATGACGGCGATCTCGTCGCTGGTCTTGCCCTCCGCGATCCAGAACAGGCACTCCAGCTCGCGCTCCGTCAGTTCGAAATCACGCTCGGAGCGGGCGTCATGGGCCTCCACGAAGCTCGCGCCATAGGCGGCGAACAGGCCAACTTCCTTCAGCCTCTCCTGCGACAGGATGATCCCTTCGGGGAAAAGCAGCATCAGAGAAAAGCGGATGCGGCCGACGCAGAACATCAGCGAGCAATATTGCCGGCTGATTTCGTCCGGCGGTATTGCCTCGTCCGGCAGGAGCAAAAAGCTCGGCGTCAGCAAGGAAAGGCACTTCTCCAACTCCGTCGAGCGCGCATAACCGCTCGCGAGTTCGGAGCCGAGCCTTCTCACCAGATCGAAGGGCCAGTCCGACGTGACGATGAAGTCGAGGCCCTGCTCCTGGACAAGGTCGTAACGGGCGAGCAGAAAATGAGACGCGCCAACATAATCCGCCAAAAGCTTCATGACGGCCTGGACGTTATTCGACGCAGAGGCAATGCTCAGACGCCTGACCAGTTGCTCTCTGGACAAGATCTTGGTCGACGCGGCATCAGCGTTCAAACCCGTCCCCGCCGTCACGCCCTGATTTGGCAGCTCCATTCGTTTTACGCTCCCTGCGCAGTCTGATCTGCTTGCTTCATCTGCAGCGTCAAATGCGCGCGACCTTCAAGGTTCCGCCAAAACTTCCTCGGCTTGATGGAATGCTCATCATCCCACCACCCAAAAAGCCATATTTTAGCCTTGCTTCAGACACCCTGGATTTCCTTGGCGCAGATAGGCAACGGCACGAATCATGGGTGATTGTAGGTGAGACAGGCCGAATTACCATGCTAGGCGCCCGTCTTTCCCCAAAGCAGCAAGGCCGAAGAGCGCTCGCCCAACAGCCTTTCATGCCATTATGTCACGGAAATTGAACAAAAAAGGGCCGAATTGTGTCGGCCCTTTGATGATCATATTTTTGTGAGCGACTATCAGGCGGCCTTGTCGACAGCCCATTTGCGAAGGATTTTCGCGGCCCGCTCCTCGGAGATCTCGACCATGCGGGCAAGACGCTTCTCCGGGCCTTCCTTGACGCGGCGGTTGAACCCGCCGTCGTCCGCATCCCCGAAGTCGCCGGAGCTGTCGAAGCCGAAGTCCGAGCCGAAATCCGAACCGAAGCCGTCCATGAGCGCCGGGCCGCCGGCCGGTGAGAAGTCGGGCAGTTCCAGTCCGGCAACCTCGCTGGAGGCCTCGGTTGCTGCGGTCATGCCACCGACGGTGCGGATGAGCGGGCGGAGACCGAGCCAAACCACCAGGAAGGCGACCAGGACGAAGGCAAGCGAGTTGATGATGCCGCCGATATTGCGGTTCAGCGTCTCCATCATGCCCGGGCCTGCTGCGGCCTCGTCGAGAAGCTGTGTTTCGAGGAAGTCCATGGCCGTGAGTGTCACGACGTCGCCGCGTGTCTCGCTCAGGCCTGCAGCCGAACTGACGATCTTCTGCATTTCGGCAAGATAGGCGTCGATCTTGGCCTGGTCGGCCGGTTCGCCGACCATCTGTGCGATACGCCCCTTGTTGACGACAACCGCCACGGAGACCTTCTCGATCTGGTAGCTGTTGCGCGTCGTCGCGACAGTACGCTGGTTGATCTCGTAGTTGGTCTGTTCTTCGCGCTTGTTGGCCTGGTCGGACGACTGCGGTCCAGCTGCCCCACCCGCTTCAGGCGCGGCCTGGGGAACGTTCTGCTCGACAGTTGCAGCATTGTCGTTCTGAGACTGCTGAGACTGGGATTCTTCCCGGGTCGTGCGGACCGAGCGTTCGACGCGCGAGTTCGGATCGTAGACCGTTTCCTGGATCTGCTGGCTATCGGTGTTGAGAGCGGCGGTGACGCTGGAGCGGAAATTGTCCATGCCCAGGAAGGGAGCGAGCGCCTTGTCGATATTGGTTTCGATCTCCTGCTGCACCGTCTGGACCATGCCGAGCGAGCGGGTGAGCTGGCTGTTGCCGCCCTCGTCGCCGGACGCGAGAAGCTGCCCCGTGGAATCGAGAATGGTGACGTCTTCGACGTCGAGACCCGGAACGGCAGAGGCGACCATGTGGCGAATGGATGCGGCAGCCTTGCGGCCGGCAGTCGAGCTGGCGCGGATCATCACCGAAGCGGTAGGCTTCTGCTCGCCGCGGCGGAAATTGCCGACGTCGGGCATGACGATGTGGACGCGGGCGGCGGAAACGCCGCTGATCTGCTGGATGGTGCGACCGATCTCGCCCTCGAGCGCGCGAACGCGGGTGACTTCCTGCATGAAGGAGGTCAGGCCGAGAGAGCCGACATTGTCGAAGAGTTCATAACCAGCATTGGCGCTGTTGGGCAGATTGCGCTCGGCAAGCAGCACACGTGCGCGGCCTGTAGATCCTACAGGGACCTGAATACTGGCACCGTCAGCGCCCACCTCAAACGGCATGTTCGCTTCGGCGAGCGCGATACTGATCTGGTTGAGGTCAGTCGTCTCGAGGCCGACATACAAAGTCTCGTAAGCAGGCTTATTGACGTAAATGGCAGCAGCAAGGACCAAAGCGACCGACACCAGGCCGGCGGCCGCAAGCGCAATCAACTTGGTCTGGCCTAAGGCCGCCAAGTTCTTAAATACATTCTGAAATTGAGCTAACAGATTCATTCTGTTTCCACATCGCCGAACACGGTTATAGAGCTTTCGCCCAAGCGCACCCTAAGAGGCGAAGCTTGTGCGAACGTTTCGGCAATGCGGTATGGAGACAGAGCCCGGCCTTTGTTCAGACCGGAAGAGATGGATCAGAAGAAGTCGAAGTCGCCGGCGGCCTTGCTGAGCGGCTGGGAATGGCCATGACGCACACCGCTAGAAAGGGCGCGCTGCATGTCGGCAAGCTTCACCAGGCTGAGCGCGGTGGAGACGTCCACCTTCCAGTTTTCCGGTATGGTGCCTGTGATCGTATCGATGAATTCCGCAAGCCCCCGGGTCTTCTGGACGGCAAGATCGATACCCTGGAGGATCTTGATAGTGTCGGGGGATTTCAAGAGCTCCGCCCCTCCCACTTCGAGGATTTCGGGCTCGATGCGCTCGATCAGATAGGCGACGTCATGCAGTTCGGAGACCAGACGCATCAGCACGTCGGGTAAGGCTTCTTCGGGGGCTGCGATTGGCGGCGCGATTATGTCGGTCATGGCAGTCCCTGGTACGTATGATGAAAATCAGAAGAATTCGATGGAGTTGTCGACGGCCGGCTTTGGCGGTGTGCGAACCGGACGCTGTTCCAGTGCGACCGTCCTCTGGGTTTCGGCTCCCGTCAGCGGGTACTGCCTGGCACGGCCGCTTACCGGCCAGTATTCAAGCTTTCTGCCGTGATCGCCGCCCGTGGAGGAGCCTACGACCTGGATGCCTTCATCACGCAGGAACTCCATGGCGAAGGCAGCGTTCTGCTCGCCCACGTTGGAGAAGCTCGCGATCGTCTTTGCCCCACCGAAGATCTTCGCCTCCAGTCGGTCACGACGCGCGCCCTTCTTCAGAAGGCCGTTGATGAGAAGCTCCATGAGGTGGACGCCGTAACGGGTGGCGTCCCCTCCAGAGCCCATGGCCCCGCCCGAGCCAGGAAGCAGAAAGTGGTTCATGCCGCCGACACCGGCGACAGGATCGCGAAGACACGCAGCCACGCACGACCCAAGGATCGTCGACAGGACGACATCCGGGTCGTCGACGACTTTGTACTCTCCTTGAATAATATGGACGCGCTTGGCAGCAGCGGCTTCTATCATTTGAGGGCTCCGAATACCGCTTCGATGGCGGCTTTCATCTTCTCGATGGTGAACGGCTTGGCGAGCACGTTGTTGGCGCCGAGCGAAGCAGCCTTCTGAACCAGGGCTCGGTCGCCCTGGGCCGTCAGGATGATGAAGGCAGCCTTCTTGGTGTTCGGGTTGGCGCGAACGGCCTGCAGGAAACCGATGCCATCCATGTTGGGCATGTTGAAGTCGGAGATGACCAGGTGATGCGGCTGCTCGGACATGATCTTCATGCCCTGCACACCGTCGCCGGCAGCAGTGATCTGCTTGAAGCCGAGCTGTGTCAGGGCATCGCTGAGCAGCAGGCGGCTGGTGACCTGATCGTCGACGATCAGAACTTTGATTTTTTCAGCGAGAGACATTTATTCGGTACCTTCTTTTCGGGCGGCAGTTAATTTCAAAACTTCTTCTCCAATGGAGCCCAATGGCAGTTGGTGCTCGACGGCACCCAATTCATGGGCGACCCTCGGCATGCCATAGACCACACAGGTCTTTTCATTCTGTCCGATTGTGCGTGCGCCAGCATTGCGCATCTTCAGCAGTCCGGATGCTCCGTCGCGCCCCATGCCGGTCAGAATGACGCCAACCGCATTGCGGCCGGCCAATTCCGCGACTGAATCGAAGAGGACATCCACAGATGGCCGATGGCCGTTGACTGGATCCTTCTCAATCAGCCGGCAGCATGGTGCTGACGGGTTTGCTATCTGCAGGTGCCGGTCGCCGCCGGGCGCGAGATAGACCTTGCCGATCTCCAGACGCGCGCCATCCGTCGCCTCCTGCACCACAGGAGCGCAGATACGATTAAGCCGTTCAGCAAAACTTTTGGTAAACGTGGACGGCATATGTTGAGTGATTACCGTCGGCGGGCAGTTCTGCGGGAATTTTTGCAACACTGCGATCAGCGCCTCGACGCCTCCGGTCGACGAGCCTATCGCCACGACCTTGCGTCCGACACGATAATCCTTGGCCGTCATTGCCGGCGTCACGGCCGCAGGAGCGGCAGACGGTAACCATTTGCGGCCGGAGCGGGCTGCGGCCTTGACCTTTTCCGCCAGATCCATGAACGGGCGGGCATCGCCGGGCACCGGCTTGCCAACGCAGTCGAAGGCACCGATCTCGAGTGCCGCGAGCGTCGCGTTAGCGCCGTGGTGGGTCATGGTGGAGACCATGATGACCGGCATCGGCCGCAGGCGCATGATCTTGTCGAGGAATTCCAGCCCGTTCATGTCGGGCATTTCGATGTCGAGCGTCACGACATCGGGATTAAGCTGCTTGATCGCCGCACGCGCTTCCATCGCATCACCAGCCTGGCCGATGACGCTGACGTCCGGGTCGGAATTCAGGACGGCGGTGATCAGGCCGCGCATTGTCGGTGAATCGTCGACGACGAGAACCCGTGCTGGCGCGCTCATGGCTTCCTCCTCCATGCTTGCCCATATACCGGTAGGTGGTGATACCGATATTATCGAAGAGGTTCTTCGCATCGCCGGAAACGCGCTCGGAATGGCCGATATAGAGATGGCCTGCTTCCGGCAGCAGCGACGCGAAGCGCGACCAGATCTTCACCTGGGTCGGCTCGTCGAAATAGATCACCACGTTGCGGCAGAAGATGACGTCGAAATTGCCCTTGAACGGCCATTGCGCCATCAGGTTCAGTTCGTTGAAGGTGATCAGCTTCTTCACCCGATCATCGACCTGGAACTTGCGGCGGCCGTTAACGTCCACCTCGCGGAACCACTGCTTGCGCATGGCCGGAGACACGCTTTCCAGCGCGCCCTCGTCATAGGCGCCCATCCGGGCGGTATCGAGGATCTTGGGATCGATATCGGTCGCAAGGATGCGAAAATCGTAGTCCGCCGCATTCGGGAACATCGCCAGCACCGTCAGGGCGATCGAATAGGGTTCCTGCCCGTCGGAACAGGCAGCCGACCAGATGCGCACCCGACCGCCGCTCTTGGCGCGGTTGATCAGGCCCGGCAGGACCTCGTCGCGCAGATGCTCGAAATGATGGTTCTCGCGGAAGAAGCGGGTGAAGTTCGTCGTCAGATGCGACAGCATCTCACGGCGCACCGGCGCGCCCTCCGGCGAAGCGACCAGCGTGCAATATTCGCGGAAGCCCCGCAGGCCCAGGTTGCGGATGTGCTTCGACAGCCGCGAATAGACCAGCGACGCCTTGGAATCGTTGAGATAGATACCGGCATCCGCATAGATCATCGCAGCGATTTCGGACAGGTCGCGGCGGGTCAGCGGATATTCACCGCTTGCCAGAACCTCGTCCGGCGACTGCCGGCTATCGATCGCGCCCAGGGGCATCATGCGGCTTCACTTTCCTTATCAAGAACCTTTTCGGGGAACAGCGCGTCAAGCTCGATCATGCAGATCATCCGCTTGTCGATCGCCAGGATGCCCTTGCGTATTGCTTTTCCAGATCGGAGGAGATTTCCGGTACCGGCTGGATGTTTTCCTCGGTGATCGTGAGGATGTCGGAGACGGCCTCGACCAGGAGGCCGACGACCCGGTTCTTCACCTGGGCGACGATGATGACGTGGCGGGCGCTCGGTTCGGCGTCCTTCATGCCGAGCCGGGCCGAGAGGTCGACGATCGGCAGGACGGCACCGCGCAGGTTGATGACACCCAGGACATAGGCCGGTGCGTGCGGCATCGGCGTGGCCTGTGTCCATCCGCGGATCTCGCGGACGGACATGATGTTGACGCAGAACTCCTGCTCTCCGATACGGAAGGCAATCAGTTCCCGGCTTCCTGCACAAGCGACTTCACGGCATACGACATACTTATCAACCCGTGGCGGCGAGAGACATTTCAGGCTTCAGGGACTGGCCGCGCGACGCTGCGACGACTGCATCGACGTCCAGGATGAGTGCGACGCGTCCATCACCAAGGATGGTTGCGGCAGCGATGCCCGGGACGTGGGTGTAGTTGGCTTCGAGCGACTTGATGACGACCTGGCGCTGGCCCTGGATGGCATCGACCATCAGTGCGCGCTGACCGCCACCTTCGGATTCGACCAGAAGGGCGACGCCTTCGACCGGGTTTGCCTGGGTCGAGCGGAAGTTCAGGATACGGCCGACATCCACCAGCGGGCAGAACGAGTTGCGGATGGAGATCAACCGCTGCGTCGCGCCGAAGGAGTGGATCGCCGAGGCTTCCGGCTGCAGGGTCTCGACGATTGCCGTCAACGGCACGACCAGCGTCTGGCCGGCAACGGTGACGACCATGCCGTCGAGAACGGCGAGCGTCAGCGGCAGGCTCATCGTGAAGACGGAACCCTGGCCCGGCTTCGACGAGATCGAGATACGGCCGCCGAGTGCCTGGATCGAGCGCTTGACCACGTCCATGCCGACGCCGCGGCCGGAAATGTCGGAGATCTGGTCGGCGGTGGAGAAGCCCGGCGCGAAGATCAGGTTGTCGATTTCTTCGTCCGTCAGGTTGGCGTCCGGCGCGATCAGATCGTTGTCGATCGCCTTCTGCTTGACGCGCTCGCGGTTGATACCACCGCCGTCGTCCTGCAGTTCGATGAGAATACGGCCCGAACGATGCTTTGCGGAAAGCTTGATCGTGCCTTCCGGATCCTTGCCGGCAGCTTCGCGCTTTTCCGGGCTCTCGATGCCGTGGTCGACGGCATTGCGGATCATGTGGGTAAGCGGCTCGGCGATCTTGTCGATGACCGTCTTGTCGACTTCGGTGTTTTCACCCTCGGTGACGAGGCGGATCTGCTTGCCGACCATGTCGGCCACTTCGCGGACGATACGCGACATGCGCTGGAAGACCGGCTTTACCGGCTGTGCGCGGATGGCCATGACCGAATCCTGGATCTCGCGGGTGAGCTGCTGCAGCTCTTCGAGACCCATGTTGATCGAGGACACGCCGTTATTGTCGTTTTCGATGACGCTCTGGGAGAGCATCGCCTGGTTGATGACGAGCTCGCCGACAAGGTTGATCAGGCGGTCGACGCGATCGAGATCGACGCGGATCGTCTGGCCGGCGGAGTTTGCGGCGGCAGCGGCATTGTTCTGCGCGGCTGCGGCTGCAGCGGCGGCTGCCGTTTCCTTCTTCTCGACGGCAGCGGCGACAGCCTTCGTCACGTTCGCTGCAGTCTCGGCAGCGGCGACGGCGGCCGGTGCGGGGAGGCAACGGGCTCGGCGGCGTCGAGAGCCGAGAGATCGAACGGAACCGGGACCATCGGCAGTTCTTCGTCTTCCGACGCTTCAGCTGGCTTGACGTCCAGTTCGCAATCCCATTCGGCGAATTCGAAGACTGCGCGGACTTCGTCTTCCGACTTTGCGGTCTTCAGCGAGATCTTCCAGCCGAAATAGGAGGCTTCCGGATCCATGCTTTCGAGCGCGGGCAGCGTGTCCGTGTCGCAGGCAATGCTCATCTCGCCGAGGCGGGAGAGATCGCGCAGCAGGAGGGCTGCTTCATTGCCCTTGGAGTAAAGTTCGCGGGTCGGCTTGAAGGAGATGTCGAAAATGTTGCCGAGAACCGCTTCCTCGTCGCCGCCAAAGTCGTCGAAGGTGAAGGGGATCGGCTGGAAGCCGCTGTCGTCGGTCGGCGCAGGCGCTGCGGCTGTAGGGGTAGCCTTGGCGGCAGGCTTCGGCGCGTCGGCCGCGCCCGACGGCATTTCGCCGTTCGCCAGCGCTTCCAGTTCCTTGACCAGCGTCTTGGTGCGGCTGTCCTCGACGCTGCCGCCATCACGCGAGCAGGTGACGAGGTCGGCCAGGACGTCGGCGGACTTTAGCATGACCTTCAGGACGTCCTGGTTCGGCTCCAGCTTGTTGGAGCGAACGCAGTCGAGCGTCGTTTCGAAGACGTGTGCGAAGGCGACCAGGTCGTCCAGACCGAAGGCGCCCGCTCCCCCTTGATGGAATGAACGGCACGGAAGACGGCATTGACCGTTTCGGGATCGCGGTCCCCATCATTCAGCTTGAGAAGACCAGACTCCAGTTCGGCGAGCTGTTCTTCGCATTCCTGAAAGAAGATCTCTTTGATTTCGTTCATATCCATAGGAGGGATTCCCGGTTCAGGCGGTTACACGCTCGATCGCATCGATCAGTTTGGCAGGATCGAAAGGCTTGACGATCCAACCCGTCGCACCGGCCTGGCGCGCGCGGTTCTTCTTTTCGGCATCGCTTTCCGTCGTCAGGACGAGGATCGGGATCGCACGGTACTTGTCGTTGCGACGAACGCCTTCGATGAAGCCGAAGCCGTCGAGGCGGGGCATGTTGATGTCGGTGACGATGACGTCCGGATCACAGCCTTCGAGGACTTCGAGGCCTTCGACGCCGTCTTCGGCCTGGATCGTCTCGAAACCGGCATTGTTGAGGGTCACCAGAAGCATGTTCCGGATCGTCCGTGAATCATCCACGGTCAGCACTTTTTCTTCATTGCTAGATCTCCTTAGCAACCATCTTGTCGGGGTCGATGCCGATCAACTGCATCGTCTTTTCGAAAGCGTCGGAGGCCTTCTCGATCAGGAAAGACTTCTTGTCCGCCTGCCAGGCGGCAGCGCCGGCGACGAGGACCTGGGCGCACTGGACGCCGACCCGCTCGACGGCGGAGGCATCGATCACAATGTCGCTGCCGCGCATCGTCATAAGCTTGCCGTGCAAGGCAGACGCTTCATTGAGGTCGAGGACGGGCGCGAGCGCCACCGTTCCCGATGCGGCTTTCTTTGCTGCCATCAGTTTCTTCCTTGCAGTTTGTAAACGGGTTGAGCCTGCGGCTCGGAAAATGCCTGGTAGGTTACCCCGGACGCATTGTCGGCCTGGGCATAGGCAGGGGCCGGGCGGCGATCCTCGTAACCTTCGACGACCCTGCTCTGGCGGGCGATGCGGAATTCGCGAACGGTGCGGCCGAGTTCGAGGATGACCGAGTGCAATTCATCCGCGCCCTCGCCGGCATTGCGGGCGAAGCTTGCATTGGTACCCATGTCCTGGCTCAGGCTGTCGATATCGGAGGTGATGCGGGTCAGGCCTTCGGACTGCTCGACCGTACGCTGCGCAACACCCGAAATGGCGTCGTTGATTTCGGTCACCTGGCGGACGATGCCGCCGATCGCGGTCTGCGTGCGGTGGACCATGTCGACGCCTGCGCCGACCTGCGACTTGGTGCCGGTGACCAGCGTCTTGATTTCGCGGGCGGCATCGGCGGAACGCTGGGCAAGCGCGCGGACTTCCTGCGCGACGACAGCAAAGCCGCGACCGCTGTCGCCGGCGCGGGCCGCCTCGATGCCGGCATTGAGCGCCAGGAGATTTGTCTGGAAGGCGATCTCGTCGATGACGCCGATGATCTCGCCGATCTTCTCGGCCGAGGTCTCGATGTCGGTCATGGCGCTGATGGCGCGGCCGACGACTTCGCCGCTTTCCTCAACCGAGCGACGGGTCGCGGCAGCGGCCTTTTCGGCGGCGGAGGTTCCGGCGACGGTTTCCTTCACGATCTCGGAAAGCTGACGGAGGTCCTCAGTTGCGGTGCGGGCCCGCTGCGCCTGGTCTTCCGAAGCGGTCGCGAATGTCGATGCGTTGCGGGCAATCGCGTCGGTCAGCCCGACGGCCTGCCTGCCTGCGGCATCGATCGCCTGGACGGATTGCTGCATGCCGCCGACCGCGCGGGCGAGCAACCCTGCGAGTTCGCGGTAGGCTTCCGGCATCTCGGCTGGCAGGGCAACGGTCAGGTCACGCTCGGCGAGAGCGGCAATCACGGCGGCAAACGTGTCGACGGCTTCGGCCTGATCGGCGGTGCGCTGGTCGGCCAGCGCACGCTGGTGCTTCTGGCGCTGTTCGTTGAACCGCAGCGAGACGGCGATCTCGACATCGATCATGACGAGGCGGACGAGCGCGCTCAGGAGATCGTGGAGTTCACGCTCTTTTTGCGCGAGCCGGGAAGGATGGAGCGCGGCGACAGATCGTTGACGGCGCCGACGATAAGATGTTCGAGCATGACCGCATGGCCGGCGACGTGCCAGCGCGGATCGAGCCCCATGCGGCTCTCTGTATCGGAGAGAACCTTGACGCGATCGGCATAGAGCGCATCGAAACGGGCATCGGTGAGGACGGACCAGTGGGACGCCTGGAGGTCGTTCAGGCGCTCGACCTGCTGCTCGCTGTCGAAGTGACGGGCTGCTTCGGGAAAGGACTGGAGGCGGTGGAAGAGATCGCGCAGGCCGGCCTTCAGGTGGTCTTCAAGATGCGGACGGGAGCGGCGCACAAGGTTGCACAGATCGCCGTCGAGCCCGGCGAATGCCAGCCTCTCGCCAAGGCTGCCCGCCTGGCCACGTCGAACCTGTTCGCTTGGCGTGTCCTGCACCAACGTCGTCCCCAAAACCACATAAACCGAGAGCTCGGCGCGAAAGAAGCCATGCCGGTCAGGATCTCTGGAGATGAACGATGCATGCCCGGCACAGGAGGACGATCATCCCGTGCCATGCGAACGCGGCCAACGCAGGTTTTCCTGACTTTTCATGAGCGGATACCGGATTGAGACCGGTACGGCATTGGCGGCTTCATGCCTGGTGGTAGACCGCGGTCGTCCCATTTCGCCGTGATGTCCAATATGTATGGTTAATTCCTTGCGCGAAGGTTAATGCGCAGTAGAACCGGGCCGTTTTGCTACACAAGGCATGTAAAAGATAAACGCTCTGCCAACCCGTGCGTGCACTGCACCATATTGGAGCTACGCAAGGTTATGCGCAGATAGGAAAATACCGCCTCACACGGCCGGCTGCGGCGGAAAGCGCTTGCTGAGATAGGCCGATCCTTGAAGGCCGAAGCGCCAGGGGTGTTCGACCGCCCGGGTGATGCCGATCCTCGGCCCGATGACGACGAGCGGGCTCACCTTCGGCGCCGTGAGCTTGAACGGCGGCTCAAACAGCGACAGCCCGTCATGGGCAATGGTGACGCCGAGCGCCTGGCAGAGGCGGCCCGGCCCCGAGCAGAGCAGCAGCGGATCATTGCGCCCCCGCCGTGCCTCCATCTCCGCAATCCCGCTGACCGGCTGCAGCGCCCGGATCAGCACCGCCGACCCCGGAAGGCAGACGAAATTCAGACACCAGTGGATGCCGTAGGACCGGTAGACATAGGCATGCCCCGGAGCGCCAAACATGGTGCGCGTCCGCGGGCTCTCGCCGCGAAAACTATGCGACGCCGGATCATCCCGTTCATAGGCCTCGGTTTCGACGATGATGCCGGCGGAACCGTCGAAGTCCAGCTCGACGCCGATCAGGTCACGGGCGACGGTGGTGGCGGGACGGGTGAAGAAGGTAGGGAGGATGGGTGAAGACACGGAAGCTCGTCGGACATTCTGAAAGTGGCTCGATGTGTCGAACCAAGAGATTACGTCGCCTCAAAATGTATTGCTGCTCTGATAGGTCATTCCTGTGACTCTGCTCGACGAGCGTCTTGACCGGCTTCAACGTCATTGGGGATGGGTTGCGGCGTTACGTTTGCAAGTGACAATAAATCCGCGACCAGCATGTACGTATATACAACGTATCTATCCGCCTCTTCTTGAGAAGAAATTTCCGAATGGCTTCCTTTTTGTGCCGCGGTGAAAGCTGCGTCGAGCCGATCGCCCAAAAAATTTAAACTCGAGCCTACGACGGCCTCATAGCGACTAGAATTCGCTTTATCTTCAACGTACGCGACTAGCCTGTTGATATAGTTATCAACACCCAACTTAATTCTTTTTTCCTTTTGTCCGCTAGCAATTATCCTGTCTTCCCGGGGAGGGTATACCACATCAGCGATATCTTGCAGTATGCGGCGGCAGGTGTGCACCGCATTAGCCCAGTCCTCTGGATTTTCCGATTTCAGATTGTCATAAGCTGCTGCAAACTTCTGAACGGCTTTAGGTGCCAAAAGGCCAATATTTTCATCCACCGTTGTGCGAAGACGCGAGAATATATCTTCCGCAATTCCGGAAAACCTTAGCTCATCATGCTTTCTCGATACATAACGATGAAGAAAGCCTCTCCGACTAGCTAAAGTCGCCGTGTCATCGCTGATGATTTTTCGGAGATCTCGACCTTTCAATGGTGTTTCCTATTTGCGGGCTCACAAACTGATGAGGGTTAGCGGAGGAAATGGATACATTCGCATCTCGCGCCGCATCAATTGCGATCTTAGACGCAGCTATTCTTGCTTCAATAACCTCAACCGCAAGTGTGCTTGCGCGCTCTACGATGGAATTAGCGCCATTTTTATCTTTTTCGCTCGTTTGATAGACCCGGCCAGCGATTTTCGCGATACGCCACACTTCCGGGGCACGCCGGCGGCCTCGGAGGGATATCCTGAAGCTTCATATTCAAAAGCTAGCTGATGATCGTGATCATTCAACAGCCGTGCCAACCGAGAAGCCTTGAGGAGGGAAACGGATAACGCAGTCTCAGATAGCTCGATATTTCTCAGAATTTCTCCGGAAAGCGCCAAAGCCTCTTCCAATGCCTGCCTAGTTGGTGTGATGGCATCACTCTTGGCCATGAGAACTCCCTGCTCGCTTTAGCTCTCCGGTAAATCGCGATGGCTCGCCGACTCCTGCAAGCGCGACGTTGTATACGCTCACATAGTGCAGCTAAAGGCGTCTAGAAAATACCGGAATACAGGCAACGACATAAAAATGAAATCACGCTGCGCGAATATCAAATCTCGCACTCAAATATCAATTTTAGAGAAAAATGGTGCCCGGAGGCGGATTTGAACCACCGACACGCGGATTTTCAATCCGCTGCTCTACCAACTGAGCTATCCGGGCATCCGAGGCCTTGTTAAAGGCCTGCCGGTCGTTTTGGACCGTCCGGAGGAGCAATCCCCGGGAGCGAGCGGGGTTATAACATCTTGTTCGGCCATGTCCAGCACCCGTCGCGACTTTTTTGACAGGTTTGCGAAAATGTCGAATTCGCCTTTAAAAACAGTGGCGGAACGGGCGCCGCCGAATGGGGATAACCGCTATTCGCCTATTTCCATTCGGGCATCCGGGCAAGCTTCCTGCCGTTCAGCCGTCAGGATGGGCTGAGAGGGTGAGCAGGACCAGCCGGGCAGTCACCCCACGCGGCAGCTCCGTGCCGGTCACTCCCGCCCGTCTTCATCCGCCTTGCGCTCGTCGTCGGCCACCGGAATGGCATAGGAACCATTTAGCCAGCGGGAGAGGTCGAGATTGCGGCAGCGTTCGGAACAGAAGGGATAGCTTTCACGGGTCGAGGGCTTGCCGCATTCGGCGCAGGCCCTGGTCTTCCTGAGCGGCTCGACCTTGCCGCCCGTCTTGATCGGTTCGGATGCCATGGAGCAACTCCTCTTTTATCTTGCTGTCGGTAAGGGCTCGCGGCCAACGCGAGCCTAAGCGGATCAGGCGGAAATCACGTTTCCGGCCATGCTCCGGGTACATCAAAGCCTTCGCCGGCCATCAATGTCGTGACCTCGTAGAGCGGCAGGCCGACGACATTGCTGTACGATCCGACGAGTTTCTGCACGAAGGCGCCGGCAATGCCCTGGATGGCATAGGCGCCCGCCTTGCCGCGCCATTGGCCGGACGCGATGTAGTTTTCGATCTCGCGGGTCGAGAGGCGCTTGAAGCGCACCTTGGTCTCGATGACCTTCTGGCGGAACTGGCCGCCGGGCGTAACCAGGCAGATGCCGGTATAGACCCAGTGGCCGCGGCCGGAGAGAAGATGCAGCGCGGCGGATGCCTCTTCCGTATATTCGGTCTTTTCCAGGATGCGGCGGCCGACGGCCACCACGGTATCGGCCGACAGGATATAGCTGTGCCGCCAGGCCGGATCGTCCTTCACCGCCCGGTGGGCGGCCTCGGCCTTTTCGGTGGAGAGGCGGCGGGCGAGCGAGCGGGGATGCTCGGCCCGCTTCGGCGTCTCGTCGATATCCATCGGCATCAGGCGCGCTGGCGCAATGCCGACCTGGTTCAGGAGATCGAGGCGGCGCGGCGAACCCGATGCCAGTATCAGCTTTTGCTCAAGCGCCATTGAATGCCATGCCCTGCCTTGATCCGCTTACTTGAAGCGGTAGGTGATGCGACCCTTGGTCAGGTCGTACGGGGTCATTTCGACGAGAACCTTGTCGCCGGCGAGAACGCGGATACGGTTCTTGCGCATGCGGCCGGCAGTGTGGGCAATGATTTCATGTTCGTTTTCGAGCTTCACGCGGAACGTCGCATTCGGCAGCAGTTCGGTGACGACGCCCGGGAATTCGAGGACTTCTTCTTTAGCCATTTACTGGTTTTCTTTCTGTGGTTGGAACGCAAGCACGGCGGAGCATTCTCCACCGGCCGCGAAAATTGGGCGGAAACTACACAATCGTGTCCGCTTTGTGAACCTAGCCTGATGGCTATTCTTGCAACTGGTCAATTGCTGGGCGCCGGAGGCCGGCGAATGGGCTTCATGCGCCGGTCGATCAACTTCCAGAGATGGTCTCGAACCGCCCTGTAGGCATCGAGAACCTGGTCGCGCGTGCCGGTCGTTGCCGTCGGGTCCATGGTCGGCCAGTAGACCACGTCGACCGGGCTCGACCGCGTCAGTTCCAGCGCCACGTGATGGGCTTCCGGCGTCAGCGTCACGATCAGGTCGAAGAAATCGTCCTCGATCTCTTCCAGCGTGCGCGGCTTGTGCGGCCGCCTGGCATTGAGCGAAAGGCCGATTTCCTCCAGCACGACATCGACGAAGGGATCGGGCTCGCCGGAGCGAACACCGGCCGACTGTATATAGATATCGGGTTGCAGCAGGCTTTTTGCAATGGCCTCGGCCATCGGCGAGCGGATGGAATTCTGTCCGCACATGAACAGGATCGCCGTCGGTATGCCGATCGTCTCCTTGCGGGCCGGCGCGTCGATTGCCATGGTCAGCCGCGCCAGTAGAGCACGCAGACGAGCGTGAAGAGCCGCCTTGCGGTGTCGAAATCGACGCTGATCTTGCCGTCCAGCCGGTCCATCAGGGTCTGCGAGCCCTCGTTGTGGATGCCGCGGCGGCCCATGTCGATCGCCTCGATGCGCGACGGCGTCGCCGTCCTGATCGCCTCGTAATAGCTTTCGCAGATCATGAAGTAGTCCTTGATGATCCGCCGGAAGGGCGTCAGCGACAGAATGTGGGTGGCGACATCCTCATCCGCCTCGGTGGTGATCGCCAGCACCAGCCGGGCATTGGCGAGCGACAGGCGCAGCTTGTACGGCCCTCCCGCGTGGCCGAAGGGCGTGAACGAATTCTCCTCGACGAGATCGAAGATGGCGACCGCCCGCTCATGCTCGACATCGGGCGTCGAGCGCCCGATCGTGTCGTCCAGGACGACGTCGAAGAGCCGGAAGTCGCCCTGCCCCATGCCTAGCCCCCGTTGTCGTCTGGGTTGGCGTTGAGGCGGATCGCGACCGAGCGCGCATGCGCATCGAGCCCTTCGGACCTGGCGAGCGTGATGGCTGCCGGTGCCAGCTTGCGCAGCTGTTCCGGCCCGAGCCTCAGGATCGACGACCGCTTGACGAAATCGAGCACACCGAGGCCAGAGGAAAAACGCGCCGAACGCGCCGTCGGCAGGACGTGGTTGGAACCGCCGACATAATCGCCGATCACTTCCGGCGTGTGGCGACCGATAAAGATCGCGCCGGCATTGACGATGCCGGGCATCAACGCATCGGGATCGGCCACGGCCAGCTCCAAATGCTCGGCGGCGATGCGGTTGGCGAGCGGCAGGGCCGCCTTAAAATCCTCGACCAGGATGACGGCACCGAAATCCCGCCAGCTGGCCGTGGCGATCTCGGCGCGCGACAGCGTCTTCAGCTGGCGCTCAACGGCGGCTTCCACCGCGCGGCCGAATTCGGCATTGTCGGTCATCAGGATCGACTGGGCGCCGGCATCGTGTTCGGCCTGGGCCAGAAGATCGGCGGCGATCCAGTCCGGATCATTATCCTTGTCGGCGATGACGAGCACTTCCGAAGGCCCGGCGATCATGTCGATGCCCACCGTGCCGAACACCTGGCGCTTAGCGGCCGCGACATAGGCATTGCCGGGGCCGACGATTTTTGCCACCGGCGCGATCGTCTCTGTGCCATAGGCGAGTGCCGCCACGGCCTGCGCACCGCCGATGCGGTAGATTTCGGAGATGCCGGCAATGCGGGCCGCAGCGAGAACGGCCGGGTTGATCCTGCCGCCGCCGGCCGGTACCACCATGACGAGGCGCGGCACGCCGGCAACCTTCGCCGGCACGGCGTTCATCAGCACGGAACTCGGGTAGCTCGCGGTACCGCCCGGAACATAGAGGCCGACCGCCTCGATCGCCGTCCAGCGGGATCCGAGGCCGACGCCGATCGCATCCTCGTAGATGTCGTCCTTCGGCATCTGGCGGGCGTGGTGCTTTTCGATGCGCTCGGCGGCCAGCTTCAGCGCGTCGATGACATCAGGATCAGTCTCGGCATAGGCCGCATCGATCTCGGCCTCGGAGACGCGAATGCCGACCTTGGCGAGATCGACTTTCTCGAAGCGGGCGGAATATTCGATCAGCGCTGCATCGCCGCGGGCGCGGACATCGTCGATGATCGCCTTGACCACGGCATTGACGTCTTCGGAAACCTCGCGCTTGGTCGACAGAAACGCGGCAAAGCGCGCCTCGAAATCACCGGATGCCTGTTCAAGCCAAGTTGCCACGCTGATAAGTCCTTCCATTCCAATGCCAGAATGAGACCTCAAGGAGCCCTCACCCGGCCTAAGATGGGGTCAGGGATGGCGTGGCCTCGATGCGGTTTCCCATGCGCCGCCGATATCCGCAAGAGCGACTTCGATGCATTCGACATCAAGCGCGATGGTCGCACCGCCGGAGAGCACGAGTTCGACCGTTCCTTCCGGGCCTTCGCCCTTCTGGACGAAACGGACGGCGAGGAGCGAGAGCACGTCCTCCTTGCGATCGCGATCGATGCCGGTGGAGCGGACGGCAAGCGCCCGCTTGAAGACGAGGGCTGCTCGATGGCGCTCGAAACCCTTGCGCTTGCCGGTCGCGGCCTTCCAGTCGAAACGGTTGGCGGCAAGCGAGAACATCTTTTCCGATGCGGACCAGCTGACATCGGCAAGCTTGAAGACGGCGTCCTGCATATGGGCGGAAACGACGTCCAGATCATCCTTGTCGAGAGCAAGAAGCTTCAGCTCGGTCATGCGCTATCGTTCCATCCTTGGGCCGCGGGGTGCTGCCTGTTGTTCCATGCGCTGGAGATAGGATGGGACCGGTGAAGAAGCAACAGCCCGGCGAAAGACGGATGCCCAGCATAAGTCCCATGCCTGGCTGTTGCAGGGTATTACGTCGGGAAATCGGCAGACAGCGTCAGTTCCTTCAGGCTCTCAACCTCGTCGAGGCTGCGCTTCAGCTTGCCGGTCACGCCGTTATAGGCATCTTCGCCCAGCACGAGATGCAGCGGCGGGTTGGCGCTTTCGACGATCCTGATCATCGCCTCGCCGGCACGCACCGGATCGCCGGGCTGCTTGCCGCTATAGCCTGCCGTGGTCTTCATGCGGGTCGCTGCGGTTTCCTCGTATTCAGCGATCTTGACCGGTGTCTGTCGCAGCGAACGGCCTGCCCAGTCGGTGCGGAAGGGACCGGGCGCCACGCAGGTGACCTTGAGGCCGAACGGCGCCACTTCCTTGGCAAGCGCATCCGAGAACCCTTCGACCGCATGTTTGGTCGCCGCATAGTAGCCCGAGCCGGGGAAGCCGATGAAGCCTGCCTGGGAGGTGAGGCTGATGACGTGGCCCTTGCGGCGCTTGCGCATGCCCGGCAGCACGGCGCGAGTCATGGCGAAGAGGCCGAAGACATTGGCGTCGAACATTGCGCGGATCTCATCCTCCACGCCCTCCTCGATCGAGGCCTGGTAGCCGTAGCCGGCATTGTTGACGAGCACGTCGATGCGGCCGAATTTTTCTTCTGCAGCCTTTACCGCGGCCTCGATCTGGGCCTCGTCGGTGACGTCCAGAGAAAGTGCGAGCGCATTGTCGTGCCCCTCAACGAGGTCGGCGAGGCTATCCTTTTTGCGGGCGGTCGCAACAGTCGGGAAGCCGCGCGCGATGGTCAGCTTGGCGAGTTCGCGACCGAAGCCGGTCGAGCAGCCGGTAATGAACCAGACGGGGGAAGAAGCGTCAGCCATGGGAAAATCTCCGTTGAAAGCCGGATCATGAATATGAGGCGGGAGATGGCATCGCCCCGACAACTGGAACCAGTTTTCGGAAAGGACGATGCGCGGTTTCTAAGTTGGGGTGCGCTTCTGACATAGGCATGCGAAAAGGGACGGCAAGGTGTTTCCCTGC
Source organism: Terrirhizobium terrae (assembly GCF_030323265.1). Lineage (GTDB taxonomy): Bacteria > Pseudomonadota > Alphaproteobacteria > Rhizobiales > Rhizobiaceae > Neorhizobium. The sequence goes on along the minus strand of NZ_CP104992.1, from coordinate 2,228,984 downwards.
CGTCCCCCTTAAAAACAGATCGTAGTAGATCAATCAGTCGCTGACGCGTTCGACGACGGCGCCGCAGCGGGTGAGCTTCTCTTCCAGCCGTTCGAAACCACGGTCGAGATGGTAGACGCGGCTGACCATCGTGTCGCCCTCGGCGGCCAAGCCGGCGATGACGAGGAGACGGAAGCGCGCAGGTCGGTCGCCATGACCGGAGCGCCCTTCAGGCGCGAGACGCCCTCGATACGGGCCATCTGGCCGGAGAGCGAGATCTTGGCGCCGAGGCGGGCCAGTTCCTGCACATGCATGAAGCGGTTTTCGAAGATCGTCTCGGTGACGTGCGAGACGCCCGACGAACGGGTCATCAGCGCCATGAACTGTGCCTGCAGGTCGGTCGGGAAGCCCGGGAAGGGTTCGGTGACGATATCGACCGGCTGGATGCCGTTGCCGTTGCGCACGACGCGCAGGCCGCTTTCCGTCTCGGTGATCTCGGCACCGGCGAGTTTCAGCGTATCGAGCGCGTTGTCGAGCAGCGAGGCGCGCGTGCCGGTGAGTGTCACGTCACCACCGGTCATGGCGACAGCCATGGCATAGGTGCCGGTCTCGATGCGGTCAGGCAGGACGCGGTGACGGGCGCCATGCAGGGACGAGACGCCCTCGACGGTGATCGTCTTCGTGCCGGCGCCGGTGATCTTGGCGCCCATGGCCGTGAGGCACTCGGCAAGGTCGACGATCTCGGGCTCACGCGCGGCGTTGTCGATGATGGTCGTGCCCTTGGCGAGCGTCGCCGCCATCAGCATCACATGGGTGGCGCCGACGGAAACCTTGGGGAAGGTGTATTGCGCGCCGACAAGGCCGCCGGCAGGCGCCGTGACATTCACGTAACCGCCATCGATCTCGATCTCCGCGCCGAGAGCCGCAAGGCTTTCGAGGAACAGGTCGACCGGACGCGTGCCGATGGCGCAGCCGCCCGGCAGCGAGACACGGGCCCTGCCCTCACGCGCCAGAAGCGGGCCGATGACCCAGAAGGATGCGCGCATCTTGGAGACCAGCTCGTAAGGGGCGGTCGTATCGACGATGGTGCGGCAGGTGAACTGGATGGTGCGGGCGTAGCTTTCGACCTGGCCTTCGCGGCGGCCATTGACGGAAATGTCGACGCCGTGATTGCCGAGAATGCGCAGAAGCTGCTCGACGTCTGCCAGATGGGGCACGTTTTCGAGCGTCAGCGTGTCGCTCGTCAGAAGCGAGGCGATCATCAGCGGCAGCGCGGCATTCTTGGCGCCGGAAATCGGAATGATGCCGTTCAGCTCATTGCCGCCGGTAATACGGATGCGATCCATGATTGAAAAACTTTCCCTCTCAAGCGCGGAAGGCAGCGTCCTTAGACGAAAAGCCCCGGCTCATCAATGTTGTGAAATCCTGTGAGACCCCGAAAGCCGGAGTAGATCAGGATGATTCGTCCGATTTTGCGGCAGCGGGCGCAGATGCCGGCAGTCCTTGGGTCTCGTCGGCCTCGCCGGCACGCCTGGCGCGGGCCTGGCCCTTGCGGCGCATCAGGTTCTCGCGCAGCTTGGCGGAAGCCTTGGCCCGGCGCTCCGCCTCACGGGCGGCCTGCGCCGCACGCGCCCGGTCGCCCCGGCTTTCGCCGCGCGGCTGGCGTGTCTCATTCTCGGTTTCGTCATTTTCGGCCATCGCCCTCAATAACCAAAAAGCCCCGGAAACAAAAGCGCAGCCGAAGTTTTCCCCATCGTCGGCAAAAGAACTTGGAAATTGCGGCTTGCGCTCCCGGTGAAGCTATGGCAATAGGCCGCTCACCAACGACGCGGCACAAGCCCGCGCCGCCTGAATGCTGCTATAGCTCAGGGGTAGAGCACTCCCTTGGTAAGGGAGAGGCCGAGAGTTCAAATCTCTCTAGCAGCACCATTTTTTCCAAGTAAGTGACATTCCACACTCCTAATATACACGTCGAAGGTGTACTTATTTGTCTTCGTCGATAATGCGAATCCATACTGCTTTACGACCTAGAATTGCCTGTGCTAGTAAATGCTCGGGCAGTGGTGGCGGCATGACAGGTCAATTTTTATACTCAGTAAATACCGTATTCTCAGTACAAGTTGCAAACAGGTACAGGAACGGAATATTTTATGCCTGGTGTAGCGAAGCGTTTTCGGCGGGCCAACAGCCAGGGCAAGCACCATCTGCAATGGTAGCGCCTAGTTCAGATCCTGCTGTAATATACGAGCAATTACATAGGGCGGTGGCTGGCGAAGATCGCCACGATGCCCGGATCAAAAGCTACAAAAGAACGTTTAAACGTCTTGCTGAGGATTGGCTGAGCAGTGGCGAGATAACCAAGGAACAGCGCGACGAGTTGGTTACAAATTGTCAACAAAACAGCTTCAAGATGTGGCGACCCTTGTTATTTATCATATCAAGGCCACATGTCGAAGTCAGATTAAAAAAGTTCCTGCGACCAAGAGGGCCGGTCCAGGCGACGAGTTTATAATCGCTGATTTGCGCGCCTCAGAATTCGACATCATTGAGCTCCCGGTGCTAATCAAATGATCAAAGTCGATACCATTCCCGGATTAGAAAATCTCGACGCGAAAGCGGCAGCAGGGGTGCTATCACGAATGGCACTAGATATTCAGAGTTCAGGCCTAAATCCGGCAGCGAGCCCGAGAGTTGACGGCGAAAATGATAGGCGTCGTAAGATACTAAGTTTTGCACAGCGCGATGTGGCATCAAACAATCCTGACCAAATGTTGGATTGGCTTGACGAATTGTTGGAGGAAGTGTCCGAGCCAATAGATAAAGCAGCCGCCCTACATCGGCTTAACGTTGACGCAGCGATTCCAAGTGACGCATTCTCGGCTAAATTTACCAATTTTCAGCCGCTCTCATTGCTCAATCTTATTGAAGACAAAGCAAATGCATCTCTGACAATAAAGCGTCCAGATTATCATGAATACTTCGGGCCGGACTTTAATCCAGGCCTAATCTCCATTTTTGGAAAATGGATCGGAGACGGACGCGGGCGACATCTGCTTGTTGTCGCGGGTTTTCGCGAAGAAGATTTAGATTTTCAGGTGATGGAAATCATCAGGATATACCCGCAATCCGTGCGCACCTATCCAATGGCCAAGCTTAGTGAGATGATAGAGAGATTTTCGCACGTATACGGAGCTGTTTTTAGTATTGGCTCATTCTCGGGTTATTTTTTAAAAAACATCTCCTTCCCAGGCCAAGAGGTGAAGTATACCGTTACTAAGCCGCGTTACCCGGGAACACACAGAGCATCTTACTTGGCGAGATCGGATAGCGACACCATACATGTGAGTTTTGGCATGTGTATCAACACTGATCGGTACACACAGGATATCAGAAAATTTAGCCGGTAGAGTCCGGTCTGACCGAGACTTTAGGTCGGACATCTATACAATATAATATGATGCCGCTCTCACCCCTTCGACACCCGATAGCGCAGGTGCAGCAATCCCGAGCCGATCTCCGTACAACTCATCAGGGACAACGCGCATTTGCCGGCGAGCCCCTCCTCGCCGAATTCCACGATCCGGTCGCTGCCCTTCCGGGCGTCCAGCGCCGGCGCCACTAGGAGGCTGAGTTCATCGACGAGGCCTGCCGCAAACAGCGAGCCGTTGATGCCGGCGCCGCCTTCGAGAAGCAGGCGCTTGATGCCGAATTCGCGGCCGAGTGCCTTGATCATCGCGGCAAGATCGATCTCCTCTTGATCGGAGACGATGTAGGAAACGCCGTCTGCCGCAAGCTCGGCCAGATGATCGTCGCCGACATCGCGTCCCAGGAGGACAACGACATGATCACCATCGAGATCTCCGCCTGAAAAATGTAGCCTGCCCGATGGATCGAGCGCGATCGCGTGGGACGCCGCCGCGTCGTCGGCGATATGAACCGGACGATTGACGTCCTTCGGTTCCGCGGGCGGGTGCGGCTCGGCCTTCGCCATTTCCGCCATCGTCACGCGCCCCACCAGCCAGCCATCGGCGGAGAAATCCCGGTGGATTTTTTCGTATTGGGCGGACCAGTCGTCGCGCTCGCCGTCCGGGCTCGTGGTCCAGCGGGTCGCATGCAGCCCGCCGTCAAGCGAGGTGATCATGTGGCAAATGACATAGGGTTTCATCGCTGCGCCCCTCCCGTTGCAGTGGCACCGCGGCTCAACGACCCGCAACCGCCCTCAACCTCAATATGGACAGGCGGTCGCCGAAGGGAAGCGCGCAACGGCGGCTTATGCCCAAATCACCAAAATCATAACCTTTCGAGGCAGCGGATCAGACGTGGAGACCTCAGAACAGGCCGGGCCGCGCGGTCGTCGTATCGTTGTCGCCGACGGGATCGACGTCCGCGAGACGGACGAACTCGACGCCGCGGGCCTTGAGCTTGAGGATGGCACTGGCCACGCCCTGGCCTGCCGCATGGGTCGGCTGGTTGATGTGGGAGATCACCACGTCCCCGTCCTTCGCCGCCGCGATCCGCTTTTCGGCAGCGCCCGCGCCGAGCAGCGAGCCGTCGTCGCCATTCAGCGAATAGCCGGCAATGCGGTAACCCATGGCGCGGACTTCGTCGATCGAAGTCCTGTCGTATTTTGCCGTCGCGCCGCGGAACCAGTGGGGTGCCGGAAAACCTGCCGCGATCACCGCCTCGGCGCCCTTGGCCACTTCCCGTGACACGGCTTCCGGCGATCCGGCGGCCGGGATGCCGTAGACCGGCACGGCGACATCAATCGCCGGTATGTGGTTTTCACCGTGGTTCTCGATTTCGAAGAGATCGGGATGGGCGAGGAAGACCGCGACCGTCGCCGGGTTCTTCCGCAGCCAGCGGGCCGTGACGAAGACGGTTGCCGGAATGCGCTCGTTGATCAGGGTGGAGAGAATGCGCTCGTCCACCGCGCCCATGCAGGCGTCAAAGGTCAGCGCCACGCGGAGGCGGGATACGCCGTCAGCCTTGGCGAGATGCAGCTTCGGCTCGACCAGCCGCACTTTTGGCGCGCTCGCAGAAGGCTGGGCCACGGCCGTGTCCGAAGCAAGGGCGGCAGGTGCGGAAGAGAGCCCGCAGGCAAGAGCGAGGAGAACGGCAGTCAGGCGGGCGTGCATAGGGTCAAATCCGGTTGATCACCCGTCCATATACCTGCGCACTGTCACAGGCCACGAGCATTTGCGCATGACACCCGTGTTCGCGGCACAGGCCCCGCCATGGGAGAGCCGCGATCGAAACCTAGAAGCCGACGGCCATCAGGCGCTGGTGCATGTTCGTCAGCCCCTCGGTGCGACGCGTGGCCAGCTTGCTTTCCCAGGCGATCGCGGTATCGACGATCAGGTCGAGATCGTCATGTTGCGGCTGCCATTCCAGAAGCCGGCGGGCGAGCGTCGAGTTGGCGACGACGCTTGCCGCATCGCCCGGGCGGCGCGGGCCGTAGGAAATGTCGAAGGACTGGCCGCTGACGCGTTTGACCGCATCGAGAACCTCGAGCACAGAGTAGCCACGGCCGTAACCGCAATTGGCGATCAGCGGCTCGCCGCCACGGCGCAGATAGCTCAGCGCCTTCAGATGCGCCGCGACGAGATCGGTGACGTGGATATAGTCGCGGATGCCGGTGCCGTCGGGCGTCGGGTAGTCGGTGCCGTAGACGTCGACGCCGGGGCGGCTGCCGAGGGCTGCCTCGCAGGCGATCTTGATCAGATGCGTCGCGCCTTCCGTCGAAAGGCCCGTGCGACCCTGCGGATCGGCGCCAGCGACGTTGAAATAGCGGAGCGCCACGAAGCGGAAGTCATGGGCGGCGGCGGCATCGCGCAGCATCAGTTCCGACATCAGCTTCGACTGGCCATAGGGGTTCTTCGGCAGCGTCGGTGCGCTTTCCAGAACCGGCGTATCATCGGGCTGCTCGCCGTAAACGGCAGCGGTGGAGGAAAAGACGAGATGCTTGATGCCTGCCTTGACAGCCGCGGCGGCAAGCAGGCGGGTCTTGCTGGTGTTGTTCTCGTAGTAATCCAGCGGCTGGGCCATGGACTGCGGCACGGCGATCGAGCCGGCGAAATGCATCACGGCATCGATGTTGTTTTCGGCAAAGATCTCCGGCAACAGCTTCCGGTCGCCGACATCGCCGAGATAGAAGCGGGCCGCAGCCGGCACGGCCCAACGGAAGCCGGTCGACAGGCGGTCGAGCACGACCACGTCCTCGCCCGCATCGAGCAGCGCCCACACCATGTGGCTGCCGATATATCCCGCTCCGCCAGTTACCAGAACCGCCATGACAATGTTTCCCTGCCTTCCATGTTCCCGGCAGGAAAACACCGCGGCACTTGCTCATTGATTACAATTACGGGGCTGCCGCATCTATATTAGCAAGTGTGTATAACAGACGTTTTCAGCGATGCATAAAGTTTTATGCAACGAAGGTCGCAGTCTGCGGTTACAGAGCCTTGATATAGGTCGCGAGCCTGTCGGCCGCTTCCTCGATCTGCACCGGATTGCGCAGGAAGCAGGCGCGCAGAAAGGCCTCACCGCCCTTGCCGAAGGCCGAACCCGGCGCCAGCGCCACACCCGCCCTGTCGACGATATCAAAGGCGGCCTGACGACTATCCGTGATGCCGTCCACCTTGAGGAAGGCATAGAGCGCACCGTCCGGCTTCAGCGTCTGGACGCGGTTTGTGGCGATCAGCATGTCGCAGAGAATGTCGCGCGACTTGCGGGCGCGATCGATGTTTTCTTCCACGAAGGCGTCGCCCTCGTTGAGCGCCACCACGGCGCCGCGCTGCATGAACTGGGCGACGCCCGAGTTGGAATACTGCACGAGGTTCTCGATCACCTGGCCGAGTTCCGCAGGCGCCACCAGCCAGCCGACGCGCCAGCCGGTCATCGACCAGTTCTTGGAGAAGGAATTGGCGTAGATGATGCGGTCATCCGGCTCCGACACGTCGAGGAAGGACGGAGCACGCACCGCACCGCCGTAATAGTAGCGGGCATAGATCTCGTCAGCGATGATCCACAAGCCGTGCTTGCGGCAGAGCCCCAGGATCGCGGCCAGATCTTCCTTGGTCGCGGTCCAGCCGGTCGGGTTGGACGGCGTGTTGATGAACAGGCCCCTGGTCTTCGGCGTGATCGTCGCTTCCAGCTTGGCTATGTCGAGCGACCAGGCGCCGCCGGTGAATTCCAGCGGCAGGCCGGTCGCGACAGCGCCGGAAATCTCGATCGCCGAGACGATGTTGGGCCAGGTCGGCGACAGATAGATCATCTCGTCGCCAGGACCACAGATCGCCTGAACCGCCATCATGATGGCATGCATGCCCGATCCCGTGACGTAGAAATGCTCCATCGGCAGCGACACGGAAAAGTGCCGCGCATAATAGTCGGACAGCGCCTGGCGCAGTTCGGGAATGCCGCGCTGCCAGGTATAGAAGGTCTCACCGCCGATGAGCGCCTCGGATGCGGCGCGATTGATGAAATCCGGGGTCGGAAGTTCGCCCTCGCCGGCCCAGAGCGGGATCAGGTCCTGACGTCCGCCGATGCGGGCGTGGTTGATGATCTCGACGATGCCGCTCTCGGGAGCACCAAGAGCGCGTGGGCTGAGCGAAGCGAGAAGCGACATGCGGATTTCCTGTTGTTTCGTCCTCCTCCTTTAGCGCAGGAAGAGGACGAAATTCCAATGACAATCCGTGAGCCGGCAATTCATTGTTCTGATGAATGCCGCATCGCACAATCGCTTGGGACGATTACCGCGTCTTGAGGATATCGCGGATCTCGGACAGGAGCTGGATATCGGCCGGCGGCGGAGCAGGCTTTTCATCCACCGGCTTCTTTTCTTCCATGGCGCGCAGCCTGTTCACGCCCTTGACCATCAGGAAGATGATGAAGGCGAGGATGAGGAAGTTGATCATCACGGTGATGAAGCTGCCATAGGCGAAGACTGCGCCCTGCTTGCGGGCTTCTTCCAGCGAAGGCGCAGTAACTGCGCTAGACAGCGCCAGGAAGTAATTAGAGAAATCGAAACCGCCGCCGGTGATCGCGCCGACGACCGGCATGACGATATCATTGACGAGAGACGTGACGATGCCGGTGAAGGCGCCGCCGATGATGATACCGACCGCCAGGTCGATGACATTGCCCTTGGCGATGAAGGAACGGAATTCGCTGACTACAGACATGGACATAACCCCTCTCTTGGTTGCCGTCGGGGCTAACATAGCGTTCCCTCATATGCTGAAAAGGTGCAAAAGCCCAAAGACTTAAACCTGACAATCGATCAGGCCGCCCTTTGCGGTATTGGACTTTTTGACAAGACGCCGCCGATTTCCAAGACCTGGCAGATCGCTTACATTCGCCGAGAGGAGCGCATTTGTTTGCGGCGGAGGAAATATGCTTCCAGGCTGGGTGATCCTTGTCTCGGCATTCGCCTATATCCTGCTGCTTTTCGCCGTGGCGAGCTACGGCGACAGGCGCAGTCGCCTTGCCGGGGTACCGGCAGGTGGGCGGCCGGTCGTCTATGCGCTGAGCCTTGCCGTCTACTGCACCTCCTGGACCTATTTCGGCGGCGTCGGCCTCGCCTCCCAGCGAGGGTTGGAATTTGCCGCCATCTATTTCGGGCCGATCCTTGCCTTCACACTCGGCATGCCGGTCATCCGCCGCATCGTCGAATTGGCCAAGGCCGAGAAGCTCACCTCGATCGCCGATTTCATTGCCGCCCGCTACGGCAAGAACTCGACGGTGGCGGCGATCGTCGCAGTCGTCATGCTGGTCGGCACCGTTCCCTATATCGCCCTGCAGCTGAAGGCGGTCTCCAGTTCCGTCGCCGTCATGGTCAACCCGTCCGATTTCGGCATCGGCAGCGGCAATCTGCATTTCGTCGATCTGGCGCTGATCGTCACCGTGCTGATGGCCTGTTTCGCGATCGTTTTCGGCACCCGCCACACGGACGCGACCGAGCACCAGGACGGGCTGATCCTGGCGGTCGCGATGGAATCGCTGATCAAGCTCGTGGCCTTCGCCACCGTCGGCATTGCCGTCGTGTTCTTCATGTTCGACGGCTGGTCGGATCTTGCCGCCAAGGCATCGGAAAACCTGCTGGTCACTTCGGCCGCATCCTACGAAACGCCGCTCAGCCGATGGATCCTGATCATCCTGATCTCGGCCTTCGCGATCGTCATCCTGCCCCGGCAATTCCATGTGACGGTGGTGGAAAACCGCACGCCGCGGGAGCGCCGGGCCGCCGGCTTCCTGCTGCCGGTTTATCTCATCGCCATCAACCTCTTCGTGCTGCCGGTTGCGGCCGCCGGGCTGATCACCTTCGGCGGCATGGGCGATGCCGATCTCTATGTTCTGACCCTGCCGCTCGAGGCGGGATATTCCTTCGTCACGCTGATGACCTTCATCGGCGGCTTCTCGGCGGCGACCGCGATGGTGATCGTGGAGTCGGTCGCGCTGTCGATCATGATCTCAAACGACATCGTCATCCCCTCTTCCTACGGCGAAAGCTGGTCGCCCATTCCGCCGGGCAGCAGGACCTGACCCGGATGCTGCTCAACATCAGACGCGCGTCGATCTTCGCCGTCATGCTGCTCGGCTACGGTTATTATCGCATGGCCGACAGCCAGTCGGGCCTCGCCTCGATCGGGCTTCTCGCCTTCGCGGCGATCGCGCAGATCGCTCCGGCCCTGCTCGTGGGTCTCGTCTGGCGGCGGGCCAATGCGCGCGGAGCTATCCTCGGCCTGTCCTTCGGCTTCTTGGCCTGGGCTTATCTGCTGTTCCTGCCGAGCCTCGGCGGGCCGGACAATTCCTATATCGCAGCTGCCGTGCTGAACTTCATCTTCCCGGTTACCGCGATCTTCTCAGCACCCAATATTGATCCCTTCGTCACGACGACGATCTTCAGCCTGGCGCTCAACACGATCGCCTTCATACTCGGCTCGATGTCGCGCAACCCGCGCCCGGTCGAGCGCCTGCAGGCCGGCATCTTCGTCAAGCGGCAGCATCGCGCCCAGTTCGCCACCCGCGGCTGGAAAACCCGCATCAGCGTCGGCGACCTGAAGACTGTCATCGCCCGCTATTTGGGCGAGGAGCGGATGCTGCGTTCCTTCGCCAATTACGAGAAGACCGCCGGACGAAGGTTCAGTGATGACCAGCCGGCCGACATGGCGATGATCCACTTTTCCGAACAGTTGCTCGGCAGCGCCATCGGTTCCTCTTCCGCGCGGCTGGTCCTGTCGCTCATCCTGCAGAAGGCCGAGGACACCAATTCGGACACGGCCTGGCTTCTCGATCAGGCGAGCGAGGCGCTTCAATATAACCAGGACATGCTGCAGACCGCGCTCTCGCAGATGGACCAGGGTATTGCCGTGTTCGACAGTTCCGACCGGCTGACGATCTGGAACCGACGCTTCCGGCAATTGCTGGATCTTCCCGAACAGGCTGGACAGGTGGGCTTCCTGCTGACCGACATGATCACGCTTCTGGCCGAGCGGGGCGAGATCGCCGAGGCCGACCGGCCGTCGGTCATCGGTCAGTTCAAGGATCTCGGCGCATCCTTTGCACTTGTCGTTCACGAGGGCGAGCGGATCGTCGAGGTGCGGACCAACCCGATGCCGGATGCCGGCTTCGTCGCGACCTTCACCGATATTTCCGAACGGGTGGCCGCCGATCAGGCCTTGAAGCAGGCGAACGAGACCCTGGAACAGCGCGTCGGCGAGCGCACGGCCGAGTTGATGCGTGTCAACCGCGAGCTTGGCGAGGCGCGGGCGACGGCCGATGAGGCCAATATCAGCAAGACCCGCTTCTTCGCCGCCGCCGGCCATGACATCCTGCAGCCGCTCAACGCCGCGCGGCTCTATTCCTCCGCACTGGTCGAGAGGCTTGGAAGCGGCGACAAGAACGCCGCCATTGCCCGCAATATCGATTCCTCGCTGGAATCCGTCGAGACCATTCTCGGCGCCGTGCTCGACATTTCGCGGCTCGATACCGGTGCTATGAAGCCGCGCTTCGGCTCGATCGGCCTCGACGATCTTTTCAAGCGGATCGAAACCGACTTTGCGCCGATGGCGCGGGAGAAGAACCTCGAATTCGTGGTGATGCCGACGTCGCTGAAAGTCGTCTCGGACGCCAACCTGCTGCGCCGCCTGGTGCAGAACCTCGTCTCCAACGCGATCAAATACACGATCGAGGGCAAGGTTCTGGTCGGCGCCCGGCGCCGGGGCGACCGCGTCGTCATCGAAGTGCTGGATTCCGGCATCGGCATCCCCTCCTCCAAGTTCCGCACCGTGTTCAAGGAATTCGCCCGGCTGGACGACGGGGCGAGAACCGCAAGCGGCCTTGGCCTCGGGCTTTCCATCGTCGACCGGCTATCGCGGATGCTCGCCCACCCGGTACGGCTCGCCTCGACGCCGGGACGCGGGACCGCGTTCAGGGTCGAGATGCCGCGCGACCTCGCCGCTTCCCCCACGGCCACCCCTCACGCAAGGCGGGCTCGAAGCCGCCCGGTCGATGTGTTGAGCGGCCTGCGCGTGCTCTGCGTCGACAACGAGCCGAAAATCCTCGAAGGCATGGTGCTGCTCACCACCGGCTGGGGCTGTACGGTCGGCCAGGCGCAATCGATCGGCGACCTTGCCGAGATCATGAACAGGCGCGAGCCGGCACTGGATATCGTGATTGCCGACTATCACCTGAGCGATGGAAACGGCATCGAGGCCATCCTCGCGCTCAGGGCCTTTTACCAGAGCGATATCCCGGCCCTGCTGATCACGGCGGACCGTACGGCTGAGGTGCGGGCCGAGGCGGAGCGGCATGGGATCGGGGTCCAGCACAAGCCGGTCAAGCCCGCCGCGATCCGCGCCTATCTCACGCAGGCGGCCGGTTTGCGCCGCGTCGCTGCCGAATAGTTCTCCACAGGCTCCGTCAAAATCCGTTCATGTAACAGTCATCACGGACTGTTTACGGTTGAAATGTCTGAACGTCGGCTAAAACCCGATTCTGCCGGAACCCACCGGCTTCTCGCGACGTTTAGGCGCGTGACTTCCCGGCCCGCAGAGGCCTTACGGACCGAAGGGCAGCCGCCATCAGGACCGGCAAAGACGGAGACCGCGACGGATGAAGCGCTTTGAAATCATTGACGGAATGCGCGGGTACTTCCTCGTGTTCATGGTATTGAACCACCTTATTTTTGCCGGTGGCTATTTCCTTGTAAAAATCAATCACAACCAGCTTGCCTTCGTCGAAGACGCGCAGGGCTTCGTGTTCCTGTCGGGCCTGATGATCGGCATGGTCTATGCCCGCAAAATGATGAAGGGCGGTTATGCCGCCGGTCGTTCGGCGATCTATAGCCGTGCCTTCGAGCTGTATCGCTATGCGATGGGCATCGTTCTGGCCGTCATGGTGGCGCAGATGATCCTGCCGGGCGCCTATTCGGTCTGGTTCAACTGGCTCGGCTACACGACGTTCGACGATCCGCTGCGTCTCGCCGCGATCGCGACCTTCCTCTACCAGCCGACCTTCATGGATATCCTGCCGCAGTATATCGTCTACATGCTGTTTGCGCCGATCCTCATCAAGCTCGTGCTGGACGACAAGTGGCACTATGTCGTGGCCGCATCGATCATGCTGTGGATGGCCGGCCAGCTCGGCCTGCACCAGCTGGTTACCACTCCGCTCAACGACATGATCATGGGTGCGGACGATCAGGGCCTGCGCGTGTCCTTCAATCTGTTCGGCTGGCAGATCGTGTTCTTCTCGGGCCTCGTGCTCGGTGCGCTGACCTCGTCCGGCAAGATCAACTGGAGCAACATCCTGTCGCCCGACAATACCTTCATTCCGAAGGTTGCGCTGGTGCTGGTGCTGTTCTTCCTGCCGCTGCGCCTGATCACGGCCAACGAGCTGATGCCGCCGCACATGATCGGCAAGTTCGCCTCGATGGAAATCCGCGCCGACTTCGGCCCGGTTTATCTCTTGAACTTCGCCGCCGTCGGCATGCTGGTCACCTGGCTGCTGGTTGCGGGTCCCAAGCACAAGGCCGCCTGGGTTCGCTCCATCGCCTCGGCGCTGACCTGGGTCTTCACCCTGCGTTACCTGCGCCTGCTCGGCCGCCACTCGCTCTATGTCTACGTGTGGCACGTCGCGATCGTATACTTCGTCTACTATTTCGACGGCCGTACGCCGGAACTGAACGAGTGGACAAAGACCGCGATCGCACTCTCTGCTGTCGGCCTGCTCTGCATCCCCGCCCTGTGGCGCGAACGGGACAAGTATCTCGGCACTTCGGGCGAGACCGCACCGGCCAAGACCAGAGAACAGAAGCCTGCGACAGCCGGTCCGCAGCAGATGGTGATCCGCTAAGCGGGTCATCCCAGGACATCAGAGCCGGCGGCCGATCGGCCGCCCTTTTCATTTGTGCAGATTGTTTTCGAGATCAGGCTGTCTGGCTGATCTTCGCCTTGTCTTCCTCGTCCAGCCGGCCGGAGAACCAGTTGGAGAGAAGCGCGCCGGAAATGTTGTGCCAGACGGAGAAGATCGCGCTCGGCACCGCGGCAAGCGGCGAGAAATAGGCGGTGGCAAGGGCAGCACCGAGACCGGAATTCTGCATGCCAACCTCGATCGCGATCGCCTTGCGCTTGGCAAGCGACAGGCCGGCAGCCTTCGCGGCGAAGAAGCCGAGCGTATAGCCGAGGCCATTGTGCAGGACGACGACGGCGAAGATCATCAGGCCGGACTGGACGATTGCGCCCTTCGAGGCTGCGACGACGGCCGAGACGATCAGCACGATGCCGATGACGCTGACGAGCGGCAGGGCCGGAACGGCGGCCTTGACCACCGAGGGCACGATTTTCTGCAGCGCCGCACCAAGCGCCAGCGGTACGAGCACGACCTTGACGATGGACATGAACATCGCCCAGCCATCGACCGGAAGATACTGGCTGGCAAACATCCAGACCAGGAAGGGCGTGATGATGGGGGCGGCGAGCGTGGTCACCGAGGTGCAGGCGACCGACAGCGCCACGTCGCCCTTCGACAGGTAGGTCATGACGTTGGACGAAGTGCCGCCCGGGCAGCAGCCGACGAGGATGACACCGGCTGCAACTTCCGGCGACATGGGGATGATGCGGGTCAGGGCGACCGCGAGCAGCGGCATGATGAGGAACTGGCCGAGCACGCCGATCGTGACGTCGAAGGGACGCTTCACGACCTCGCGGAAATCATCGACCGACAGCGTCAGGCCCATGCCGAACATGATGATCGACAGGAGCGTGACGATCCACGGCGCCACCTGCTTGAACGTGTCTGGAAAGAAGAAGCCGAGCACGGCGAAGAGGATCACCCAGAGGGCGAATGTCTTGCCGACGAAGGCGGAAAAGGATGCCAAGGATTTCAAGATCTCACTCCCGAACGAAATAATGTGTCGCGCGGTCTAGTTCGTCCCGCCCTCCTGTCAAGGCCGAATTGACGGATATCCGTTCGGTATCCGTCTGTTTCGACGTTTCACCCGATCAGATTCCGTCCCCGTGCGCTCCCTGGGCGGCGCCGATCGACGAGACGAAGCGGCGGGTGCGCTCACGCTCCGGTGCGCCGAAGATGCGGGCGGCCGGGCCCTGCTCCACCACGCGGCCAGCTTCGAGAAACACCGCATGATCGGCGACGCGGGAGGCGAGCCGCAGGTCGTGGGTGGCGATGACCATGGTCGTGCCTTCACCGGCAAGCTTGCTCAGGACCTCGACGACTTCGGTCGCGAGTTCCGGGTCGAGCGCCGAGGTGGGCTCGTCGCAGAGCAGGACGCGTGGCGACATGGCGAGCGCGCGGGCGATCGCCACGCGTTGCTGCTGGCCGCCGGAGAGCGTTGCCGGCCAGGCATCGGCCTTGTGCGCCATGCCGACCTTGGCCAGCAATTCGCGCGCATGGGTTTCCGCCTTCTCGCGCGGCCATTTCAGCACCGTGATCAGGCCTTCCATGACGTTTTCCAGCGCCGTGCGGTGGGGAAGAGCTGGAAGTTCTGGAAGATCATGCCGGTCTGGCGGCGGACTTTTTGAATATCGTTCCAGCCGAGTTTCT
The DNA here is from genome assembly GCF_030323265.1 of Terrirhizobium terrae. Taxonomy (GTDB): domain Bacteria; phylum Pseudomonadota; class Alphaproteobacteria; order Rhizobiales; family Rhizobiaceae; genus Neorhizobium. The sequence goes on along the minus strand of NZ_CP104992.1, from coordinate 2,213,942 downwards.
TGCCCGGAGAGAGCTCCACGACCGCATCGCCGACGCGAATGGTGCCGGAGGTCGGGATTTCCAGAAGGTTGACGCAGCGCAGAAGCGTGCTCTTGCCGCCGCCGGACGGGCCGACCAGCGCGGTGACGGAGCCTTCCGCCACCTGCAGGCTGACATCCTCGATGACCTGCAGGTCGCCAAAGCTTTTATTGATATGGGAAAGCTCGATCATCGGTTGGCCTCCAGCATGCCGCCATAACGCGAGAAACGCTTCTCGAGCCTTACCTGCAGCGACGAGAGGACGGAGCTCAGCGCCAGATAGATGAGAGCCGCCTCGATATAGAGGATCAGCGGTTCATAGGTGGTGGCGACGATGCGCTGGGCCGACTGAAACAGTTCCGGCACGGTGATGGCGGCGGCGAGCGACGTATCCTTGACCAGAGAGATGAAGGTGTTGGACAGCGGCGGCACGGCGACGCGGGCCGATTGCGGCAGGATGGTACGTGCCATCGCCTGGCGCCAGTTCATGCCGATCGAATAGGCCGCCTCCCACTGCCCGCGCGGCACCGAGGCGATGACGGCGCGGATGATTTCCGACGAATAGGCGCCGATATTGAGCGTGAAGCCGATCAGGGCCGCCGGAAACGCGTCGAGCAGGATGCCGACGCTCGGCAGGCCGTAGAAGATGACGAAGAGCTGGACCAGAAGCGGCGTGCCGCGGATGACCCAGACATAGAAACGGGCGATCATCACCAGCGGCAGCGGTGCGAAGAGGCGGGTGACGGCGGTGACGAGGCCGAGCGCCAGGCCGAGCGCGAAGGAGAGCAGCGTCAGCGGCACGGTGAACTTTATCCCTGCCCACAAAAGCGTCGGCAGGGAATCCATCATCAATTGAAGCCAATGCGGCACGGCCCGATCCTTTGCTCTTCACTCAAAGCGAAACGCCCGGCACCGAGCCGGACGTTTCGTGTATCACAGGATGTATTGTAGCACAGGCGAAGCCTGCGCTGATTTCCAGTTGTTACTGGGAGACGTCCTGACCGAAATACTTGTCGGAGATCGTCTTGTAGGTGCCGTCGGCCTTGATGTCGGCGAGCGCCTTGTTGACCTCGGCGACCAGTTCGTCATCGCCCTTGCGCAGAAGGATGCCGGAATAGCTGGCTTCGGCCTGTTCGGCGACGATCTTCACCGGCGCATCGGGCTTCTGCTTCTTGAAGTCGTAAAAGGAGAGGCTGTCGTTCAGCGTCGCATCGGCGCGGCGGGTGAGCACCAGCTGGATCGACTGGTCGAAGCCATCGGTGCCGACCAGTTCGGCACCGGCGGCTTCCGCCATCTTGCCGTAATTGCTGGTGAGCGACTGGGCGGCCTTCTTGCCCTTCAGGTCGTCAAAGCCCTTGATCTCGTCATTGCCGTCGCGGACGATCAGCACGGCCTTGGAGGCGATATAGGGTTCGGAAAAGGCGTATTTCTGCTTGCGGGCATCGGTGATGCCGACCTGGTTGATGACGGCGTCGTAACGGTCGGCATCGATGCCGGCGATCAGGCCATCCCACTTGCCTTCGACGAACTGGGCTTTCACACCAAGCTTGGCGGCGACCGCCTCGCCGATTTCGACATCGAAGCCGACGAGCTTGTTTGCCGCATCATGGAAGGTGAAGGGGGCGTAGGTGCCCTCGGTGCCGATGCGGATGACGCCGGCCGACTTGATCTTGTCGAGGTTCTCGCCGGCTGCGGCCGGCAGGGCGAAGGCGGCCTGCAAGAGGGCTGCGGCGGCAACTGCCTTGAGGGTGGATTTGAGAAAAGTCATTTCAGGTATTCTCCAACGGAATGAGCTGGCGTCTTGATCGCAGAAAATAGGTGCGTTGGGAGGAAAGAAAACTGCCGCCGAAAGCAGCAAATGCGAATATTTTTGCTCGAATGACGGGCAATCGTTCGGGAGCGCGGTTTGGCGTTCGCAAGGTCATTCCGTTTCGCTATCGTCAGCGGGGCGATCCGACGGGCGGCCGGCATATTTGGGCGTATCGTCCCGGCGCCCATCGAGTGCCTCAAGACCCGCGTATATTTTCGCCCGTCTCGCTTCCTGCTTGCGGGCGCAGGGAGGATAGGCCGGATTGTAACCCTGTTTGAATTGCGCGTCGGTGAGAAAGCCGCAGCAGCGTTTGGCGCGCCGGCATCGGCCCAGATTGCAATCCTTCCAGAAGCCGATATGGGTTGCGGCGAACTGCGTGACCCGTTGGCGGATGCGGTGTTGCTCGCGCTCCGGCAGACTGTCGAACTCGCCCCATGTCAGGCCGAAATAGGCGGGCTGGGCATTCGCTTCTGCCACCCGGCGCATCCATTCGTCCTTGCTCATCGCCATCGCTCGCCCTCCTCTCGGGCATGTTTCATCGTGCGCGCGGCCGGTCGGCCTCGCGTCTCTGCCTGCTTCCGTTTTTCCGGCGAACCGGGGACCTTCGTCCTTCATCGGAGAGCCCACACGAATGCGGAACCTCATTGTATTAAGTATGTGTGGCTCCGCATTCGCGTGGCCTTCGGCGTCTTTTCGGGGCTTCCGGCCCCTACGGATGATCCTCTCGCCTCGCTGCACACCGGATTTCGCCGGTGCTTGGACGGCTCAACCGAACCCGGCATGGCTGCCGGGGGAGGCTTGATAGGGAGATGGTTGCCCACCCTCCATGAGTTTCACCCCTTCCGCCCTTGCCGCACGTTACGGTTCAGACGAAAGCGCCGGCTCCCGCCTGCCCGCGAACGTCTCGCGAAACACTCCGGCGGCGGAAGCGGGGGCATTGTAGGCACAGGTTCGGAGGGCGGGGATGAAATCAGAGCTAACTCTCTGATCTGATTGGATCGAGGCTCACGAACGTCCACGCCTGCTGCGGGCGAAGGCGGCCCGGCCGGCCTGGAATGCCGACCAGTTTTCGCGCAGGGAAAGCGGCGCCCAGAAGAAGATGCCGACGAGGAGGCCGATAACGAACACGATTTTTGCGATGACGGCGAGAATGGTGCCCGAAAGGCCGATCCAGAACAGGGTCGGATAATAGCCGATCCGCGGCTCCAGAAACTCGCCCAGGATCTTGCCGCCATCAAGCGGATAGGCCGGCAGGAGATTGCCGACGGCCCAGACGACGTTCATCCAGCCGAGCCATTCCACCGCACGCAGGATCGGCGGGGCGAACAGCGGTGGCGGCCGGGAAAACCGCAGCGTCTCGGGATCGAATGTCGCCGGCTCCGGCTGGAGGAACAGGCAGGCGCCGAGAAGAATGCCGGCCAGCGCAAAATTGACCGCCGGGCCGGCAAGGGTGATGAGCTGAAGCTCGCGCCTAGTCGCCGGGCGCCCCTCCCACACCGCCTCGCCGCCTGCGCCATGCAGCCGGATCAGAAGCGGATAGAAACCGAGGCGGCGGGCCGTGAGCGCATGGCCGAGTTCATGGGCGAGAATGGAAAGCACGATGCCGACTGCCACGATGACTGTGGCGCCAAGCCAGGCGGCGGACAGTTTTGCGCCGAAGATAAAGAAGAAGCTGAGAATGAAGACGATCAAGGCGAAATCACCATGCACGAAGATGCGCGGCAGGCGCAGAATATCAATCGCCAGTCCGTCGTCCTGCAGCTTGAATTTCACCGGGGAGGTCTCGGTTGGTCGGGGCAGGTGGGAGATTACCGCGGATTAGAGGGAAGGCAAGGTTTTGGTGCGATGTGGCTTTCCTCTAACGCATTTTCAGCATTCAGCTGAGATTCCATCGTCTTCACCAAGGGCGCGGTACGTTCAGTGACTAGCTACCACCATGGCAAAGCTTGTATTTGGATCCTCGGGTCAAGCCCGAGGATGACGAAGGAGAGAGAAAAGCAATGGTGCCCAAAGCAAGCCTCTACTTCACCTCAATAAACTGTATTGTCTTATAGACTGTGTGATTTCACCTACTAGCCGGATAGGTGAAATAGCCCCATGGGCATCCACGCACTCGACGTAAAATTGGTATCATTCGAACTCCCCACCACGGTCGTCATCCTCGGGCTTGACCCGAGGATCCAGGCACAAGCCCCCTCAAAGGCCAGGATTGACGCAACCCAAGCGCTACGCGATCCTGCCCGCATGACGGGATTTGTCTAAATCGTTACCAACCATAAGCGCGGGACGCTTTATATCGGCGTAACGTCCGATCTCGAACGTCGCATATGGGAACATCGGGAGGAGATGACGCCCGGTTTCACCTCGAAATACGGATGCAAGCAGCTCGTCTGGTACGAGGAGTTCTGGAATATTCAAGATGCCATTCAGCGAGAAAAATCGCTCAAGCGCTGGTACCGGCAGTGGAAGATCGAACTGATCGAGGCAATGAATCCACATTGGCGGGATTTGTATTATGAGCTTGGGTGAGTGCAGTGGCCTTGCGTTTGGATCCTCGGGTCAAGCCCGAGGATGACGAGCGAGGGGAAATTGCAAGGGTGCCCGAAGCAACCATCGAGTTTGTAAGCCTACCCGCAACCGTCTTACTCCCCATGACCGCCCGATGCCGGAGCATGCCCCATGCGGCAGCCAACCCGATTTCGTTTGACTCGTCGGCAAACATCTGCGCCCTTTTAACGCCATCCGGTCGCTCGATGGCAGCGGAGAGGATGGCTTTATGCGGCCGAGCTGTGGTTGCCCGGGCAGATGACGACGCTGGCGAAGGCGCGCTTCGCGCAGATCGTTCTGCCGCGCATCGACGAGGGTATCGCCTTGCCCGCTGGCTGACCGGAAACGCCACCGATGCGGAAGACGTGATGCAGGAGGCCTGCCTGAAGGCCTACCGTGCCATCGAGGATTTTGCCGAGGGCAATGCACGGGCCTGGTTCCTGACGATCGTTCGCAACGCAGCCTATTCATGGCTGCAGCGCCACCGCCCCAGTAAGCTGGTGTCGCTCGAGGACATTCCGCCCGACACGCGTCATGACATCGAGATGAATGGGGCGCTGGCGGGAGATGCGGTGCAGACGCCGGAAGACCTGCTGCTTGCCAAGCAGCGGGCAGCCAAATTGCATGATGCAGTCAATGATCTGCCGGTCCATCTCAGGGAAACACTGGTGCTAAGAGAGTTCCACGGATTGAGCTACAAGGAGATCGCAGCCATCAGCAACGTGCCGATCGGAACGGTCATGTCGCGCCTTGCCAAGGCAAGACAGCTGCTTCTGGCCAGCGCCGGGGAGATCAGGCCTTGACGATCGATCGCGATACCCTGCTGCTGCTCAATGCCTATCACGACGGTGAGTTGTCGCCCGGCGAAGCGCTGGCCATGGAGCGCCGAGTGGAACAGGAGCCGGAACTCGTCTCCGCGCTCGAAAATCTCACCTCGCTTTCCGCCGGGTTGAAGGACGTCCTGCCGGGCGACCCCGCACCGGAACGCCTGAGAGGCATGGTGCTGGCCTCGATTGCCGACGACCTTGCGACCGACGAGACAGCCGATGAGCCGCAACCGGCAGCGGTTTCGCCGCCCCGGCGCTCGGCGCATTGGCAGTCGATCGCGGCATCGCTGGTGATCGGTCTTGCGGCAGGTGGTCTCGGAGGAGGATATGCGGTCCATCTCGCGCAGACCGAGACGCGGGCCGATATGGCGGAAAACGAGATCGTCGGCTCGCATCTGCGCGGCCTGATCGCCCCGCAGCCTTTCGATATCGCTTCCTCAAGCGGTCATGTGGTCAAGCCCTGGTTCAACGGCCGGACGACGATTGCGCCGACGACGCCCGACCTTAGCCCCCAGGGTTTTCCGCTGATCGGGGGCGGGTGGATGTGATTGCCGGGACGCCCGTGCCGGTGATGATCTACCAGCGGCGCCAGCACATCATCAGCGTGACGGTGACCGCTGCTGAGGCAGGCGCATCGGACGCGCGCAGCACAATCGACGGGACCAATGTGCTGCGCTGGACCCATGGCGATCTTGCCTACTGGGCCGTTTCCGACCTCAACCCGCGCGAGCTCAGGGACTTCGCCGAGCTCTATCGCAAGCAGCTGGCGCCAACACCGTAAAACCGGCACTGTAAATAAAATTTGCCGGCCGCGAATAAACGCGCTGCACGGCGGGTTTACTCCAGCATCGAGAGGCTGGGGTATCACATGAGCGGGATGGCATGCCTTCTGGCGGGCGCTGGCGCCGGACTTTCAATCGCGATGCCCTTTGGACCGACGAGCATGCTGTGCGTGGAACGCACGCTGAGCGACGGTATGCGCGCCGGCATGGCGACGGGGCTCGGTGTCGCGACCGTGCATCTGACCTATGGCGTGGTTGCCTTTCTCGGCGGCATGACGCTGATCGGCGGGCCGGAGAGCGCGCATCTCTTAAACCTCGCCTCCGGGCTGGTGCTGCTCTATTTCGCGGCGCGTCTTTGGCGGCGGGAGCTGGTGATGGCGGGGCCAGGCAGCGTCGCGCCGGGTTTCGCACGGGCCTATGGTTTTGCCATCTGCTTCGGCTTCCTGAACCCGGTGACGCCGGCCCTTGCGACGGCGGCGCTCACCGCATTTGCAAGCCATCTTTCCGCGCCGGGGGCCTGCTGCCGGTCGGCGTCTTCATCGGTTCGCTGAGCTGGTGGCTCGCGCTCGCCATCGGCGTCTCGCTGATCAAGCACCGGCTCAATCTGGGCATGATCACGCTTGCCAACCGCGGCGCCGGGCTGATGCTGGCAATGCTCGGATTTCTGATGCTGGCGCGTGGCGTCATCTGATCCGTTTCGCCCGATGAGAGCGAAAGAGAATTCGAGTCCTCCCGCGGGGGAGCGGCGGCGCAGCGCTGGGTTACCCCAACCAGCCAGCAGCGCTGCGGATGGACGATCGCGGATTTAGTCTCCCCGCGGTCGTCCATTACCGATCACATATGGAAGGACAGTGCTTACGCCGCTGCCCTGCCTTCTCCGTACGGATCGAAGCGTTCGTAGAATGTCTCGCCCTTGGCCGCCATGTCCTTCAGGAGCGGGGTCGGCTTGAAGTGGGCGCCGTAGGTGGCGGCGAGCTTTTCCGCCAGCGCGACGAAGGTCTTCACGCCCATGCCGTCGATATAGCTCAGCGTGCCGCCCGTGTAGGGCGCAAAGCCGAAGCCGAGGATGGAGCCGACGTCCGCCTCTCGGGGGTCGGTGACGATGCCTTCTTCCACCGTGCGGGCGGCTTCCAGGGCGATCGTCACGAGGAAGCGCTGCTTGAGGGTTTCGACGTCGATTTCGGAGGCCGGCTTCTGCGGGTATAGGTCCTTCAGGCCGGGCCACAGCGACTTCTTGGCGGGCTTGGCCGGGTAGTCGTAAAAGCCCTGGCCGTTCTTGCGGCCACGGCGGTCCAGCACGTCGACCATCTTGTCGATCAGGGCCATGTGTTCCGGCTTGACCGATTTCGGGCCGAGATCGGCGATGGAGGCCTTCATGATCTTCTGGCTGAGATCGACGGCGACTTCGTCGTTGAGCGACAGCGGGCCGACGGGCATGCCGGCCATCTTGGCGGCATTCTCGATCATCGCGGCGGGCACGCCTTCGGCCAGCATGTCATAGGCCTCGTTGATATAACGGAAGACACAGCGGTTGACGAAGAAGCCGCGGGTATCGTTGACGACGATCGGGGTCTTCTTGATCTTTGCGACGAAATCCAGCGCCGTGGCGAGCGCCCTGTCGCCGGTCTTTTCGCCGAGGATGACTTCGGTGAGCATCATCTTTTCGACCGGCGAGAAGAAATGCACGCCGACGAACTGGTCCGGGCGCGCGGAATTTTCCGCAAGACCGGTGATCGGCAGGGTGGAGGTGTTGGAGGCGAAGACCGTCGTTGACGGGATTATGGCCTCCACTTTCTCGATCACCGCCTTCTTGACCTTGCGGTCCTCGAAGACGGCCTCGATGACGAGATCGGCATCGGCCAGCGTGGAATAATCGGGCGTCGGGGTGACGAGGGAGAGCAGCTTTTCGCCCTCCTCCTTGGTCAGCCGGCCCTTGGCCACGCTATCGGCCACCAGCTTTTCGGAGACGGCCTTGCCCTTGGTCGCGGCTTCCTGGCTCTGGTCGATCAGCACGACGGGGATGCCGGCGGCGGCCGTGACATAGGCGATCGAGGCGCCCATGAAGCCTGCGCCGACGACGCCGACCTTTTTGAACTCGCTCTTTTCGACGCCGGCCGGGCGGCGGGCGCCCTTGCCGAGTTCCTGCATGGAGATGAACAGCGAGCGGATCATCGAGAAGGCTTCGGTGGTCTGCAGGATTTGGGTGAAATAGCGCTGCTCGACCTTCAAGGCGGTATCGAAGGGAAGCTGCAGGCCTTCATAGACGCATTTGAGGATGGCGAGCGCGCCCGGATAATTGCCGGCGGTTTCGCGGCGCAGGATCGCCGGGGCTGCCGGGAAAAGCTGGGCCGCCTGGGGTGTCCAGACGCCGCCGCCGGGGGCCTTGAAGCCTTTTTCATCCCAAGGGGCGACGGGCTTGAGGCCGTCCTTGATCATCTGTTTTGCCGCCGTGACGAGCTGGTCGGGTTCGACCACCTGATGCACGAGGCCCATGGCTTTCGCGCGGGCAGGTGCGAGCGACTGGCCGGTCGTCATCATCTGCAGGGCGGACTGGGCGTCAGTAAGGCGCGACACACGCTGGGTGCCCCCGGCGCCCGGAAAGATGCCGACCTTAACTTCGGGCAGCGCCAGCTTGACCGACTTGGAGTTGGAGACGACGCGGCCGTGGCAGGCGAGCGACAGTTCCAGCGCGCCGCCCATGCAGGTGCCGTTGATGGCCGAGACCCAGGGTTTTCCATTGGTCTCGATGGCGCGGAACAGCCAGGTCATGCGGCCGGCGGCATCGAAGAGTTTTTGGGCTGCGGCGGCCGGGTCTTTCGCGCGTTCATCGGCAAGCATGGAGAACATGCCGCGGATCATGGTGAGATCGGCACCGCCGGAGAAGCTGGGCTTGCCGGAGGTGAAGACGACGCCCTTGACGGCAGCGTCCTCGGTAGTTGCCTTGAGGATGGCTTCGAGTTCGTCCATCACCTCGACGGTGAAGACGTTCATCGATTTGTCCGGCATGTCCCAGGTGACGAGGGCGATGCCGTCTGCGTCGGTTTCGACGGTGAAATTCTTGTAGGTGCTCATGATGGGATTTCCTCTTCCCTAGATATCTTTTGCGGTGGGCCGCCCCTCACCCGCCTCCGCTTCGCTCGGCGACCTCTCCCCAAGGGGAGAGGAGGAACGGGGACCTTGCTGCCCGCTCCCTCTTCTCCCCAGCGGGGAGAAGGTGCCCGAAGGGCGGATGAGGGGCCTTCCCCCTCAAACCCGCTCGATCACAGTCGCCGTACCCATGCCGGCGCCGATGCACAGCGTGACGAGGGCGGTGTTCAGGTCGCGGCGTTCCAGCTCGTCCAGAACGGTGCCCAAAATCATTGCGCCGGTGGCGCCGAGGGGGTGACCCATGGCAATGGCGCCGCCGTTGACGTTCATGATGTCGTGGGAAATGTCGAAAGCCTGCATGTAGCGCAGGACCACGGCGGCGAAGGCTTCGTTGAGTTCGAAGAGATCGATGTCGGCAATCGTCATGCCGGTGCGGGCGAGCAGCTTTTCGGTGACGTCGACCGGACCGGTCAGCATCAGCGCCGGGTCCGAGCCGATGTTCGCGAAGGCTTTGATACGGGCACGCGGTTTCAGGCCCATCGACTGACCGCCGGCCTTCGAGCCGATCAGGACGGCGGCGGCGCCGTCGACGATGCCCGACGAATTGCCGGCGTGGTGGACATAGTTGATCTTTTCGATTTCCGGATGGGCCTGGATGCCGACGGCTTCGAAACCGCCCATTTCACCCGGCATCTGGAAGGAGGCGTTGAGGGATGCCAGCGCCTGCATGTCCGTCGTCGGGCGCATGTGTTCGTCGCGGTCGAGGATCACGAGACCGTTCTGGTCCTTGACCGGGATCACCGAGTTCTTGAAGTAGCCGGCGTCCCAGGCCCTGCCGGCGCGCTTCTGGCTTTCGACCGCATAGGCATCGACGTCATCGCGGGAGAAACCGTATTTGGTGGCGATGAGATCGGCAGAGACGCCCTGGGGCATGAAATAGGCGGGGAAGTTGACGGACGGATCCATGTACCAGGCACCGCCGGACATGCCCATGCCGACGCGCGACATCGATTCCACGCCGCCGGCGATAACGATGTCATCGGAGCCCGCCGCGATCTTGCCGGCGCCGAAATTGACGGCGTCGAGGCCGGAGGCGCAGAAGCGGGAGATCTGCATGCCGGGGGCTTTGGTCGAATAGCCGGCCTCGAAGGCCGCGGCCTTGGGGATAACGGCGCCACTATCCATCACCGGATCGACGCAGCCCATGATGATGTCGTCGACGGTGGTCGTGTCGAGACCGTTGCGGTCGCGGATGGCTTCCAGCGTCTTGGCGGCGAGGCGGACGGATGGCACTTCGTGCAGGCTGCCGTCCTTCTTGCCGCGGCCGCGCGGTGTGCGCACGTGGTCGTAAATGAAGACTTCGGTCATGGTGTCGTCTCTCCCTGGGTGGCAACGTCTTCAAAGTCGTTGCTCCGTTCAATCCTCAAGATAGCCCCTCACCTGAAAAATCTAGCACTTAGCTAAAGCTAAGATGCTGATTTTTCTTCCTCTCCCGCAAGGGGAGAGGAAGGGCGCCGAGTCCGCATCCCGACATCTCTCCCTTGCGGGAGAGAACGTGATTTCAACATCTTAGCTTCAGCTAAGTGTTAGAAATCACAAGAGAGGGGCTCAGCTGTCGTCTCAAAACGCCTCGGCCGCCAGTTCCATCACGCTATCGGCGCCCGCCTCGATGCGCACCTTACGCAGTGCGGTTTCCGGCATGACCTTCTCCATGTAGAACCTAGCCGTTACCAGCTTGTTCTTCAGATAATCCTCGCGCGGATCGCCGCTGCCAAGCTTTTCCTGCGCGGCCTTGGCCATCTTCGCCCACATATAGCCGAGCGTCACGAGGCCGAAGAGGTGCATGTAGTCGGTGGAACCGGCGCCGGCATTGTCGGGCTTGGCCATGGCGTTCTGCATGAACCACATGGTGGAGGCCTGCAGGTCGTTCAGGCCCTTTTTCAGACCCTTGGTGTAGAGGACCATATTCTCGTCGGCCCGGTTTTCCTCGCAGAAATCGCCGATTTCCTTGAACATGGCCATGACGGCGCGGCCGCCGTTGAGGGCCAGCTTGCGGCCAACCAGATCGAGTGCCTGAATGCCGTTGGCCCCCTCATAGATCATGGTAATACGCGCATCGCGGACATACTGGCTCATGCCGTGTTCCTCGATGTAACCATGGCCACCAAACACCTGCTGGGCCATGACCGCGTGATCGAACCCCTTGTCGGTCATGACGCCCTTGAGGATGGGGGTCGCGAGGCCCAGGAGATCGTCGGCATTCTGGCGCTCGGCGGCATCTTCCGACCGATGGGCGATGTCGGATTTCAGTGCGGTCCAGAGCAGGAAAGCGCGGCCGGCCTCGTTGAACGCCCGGATGGTCATCAGCGAACGGCGGATATCCGGGTGGACGATGATCGGATCGGCCTTCTTGTCCGGCGCCTTGGCGCCAGAAAGCGCGCGGCCCTGGATGCGTTCATTGGCATAGGCGACGGCGTTCTGGTAGGCGATCTCAGCGATCGAAAGGCCCTGGAGGCCGACGCCGAGGCGGGCTTCGTTCATCATCACGAACATGGCCGAAAGGCCCTTGTTTTCCGCGCCGATGAGATAACCGGTCGCCTCGTCATAATTCATGACGCAGGTGGAATTGCCGTGGATGCCCATCTTCTCTTCGATGGCGCCGCAGGTGGCGCCATTGCGGGCGCCGAGCGAACCATCCTCACCCACCATGAACTTCGGCACGATGAAGAGCGAGATGCCCTTGGTGCCTTCCGGCGCGCCCTCGATGCGGGCGAGCACGAGGTGGATGATGTTGTCGGTCATGCCGTGTTCGCCGGCGGAGATGAAGATCTTCTGGCCGGAGATTTTGTAGGAACCGTCGCCCTGCGGCACGGCCTTGGTGCGCAAGAGACCGAGATCGGTACCGCAATGGGGTTCAGTCAGGTTCATGGTACCCGACCATGTGCCCTCGACCATTTTCGGCAGGTAGGTGGCCTTCTGCTCGTCCGACCCGTGTACGAGGATGGCGGCAATCGCGCCCTGCGTCAGGCCCGGATACATCATCAGCGACATGTTGGCGGACGACATGTATTCGCCGACGGCGGCATGCAGCGTGTAGGGCAGCCCCTGCCCGCCGAACTCCTCCGGCACGGCCAAACCGATCCAGCCGCCCTGGCAATACTGGTCATAGGCCTCCTTGAAGCCCTTCGGCACCGACACTGTGCCGTCGTCATGGCGGGTACAGCCCTCGTGATCGCCGGACAGGTTGATCGGGAACAGCGCTTCCTCGGCCACCTTGGCGGCCTCGCCGACAATCGCCTCGACCATATCCGGCGTGGCATCGGAAAAGCCCGGCAGATTGCCGTAACGTTCGAGACCGAGCACGTCGTTCAACACGAACAGCGTATCCTGAACCGGGGCCTTGTAGACGGGCATGCGCAAACTCCTCCTCTGCGCGCCGGCAATCGCCAGCGAAACTCCTCGCTAAAATATTGACGTTCGCGTAAACGTCAATCCTGCTTTTTGCCGTATCTGAGGAATTGATCGTGACAATCGAAACGATGCGCCGGCCCCCGACGGAACGTCACGAGATGGGATAGCTGCGTGTCATGACAAGTAATCACGTCACTAATCTACGCACTCCACCGTCATAACCGCAGTTACGAAAGTTCGCAGGCAGATATGGATTTGCAAGAGCTAAGAAATATATAGGCGCCTGGGCACTTGTGAGGACGAGGACGATGGAACTTCTTCCCTAAGTTTCTGATTAACTGTCTCGTCGCTTCGTCCAACAATGATGTCAAAGGCCCCATGAACCGCCATTCTGTCGACCTTACGAATTGTGATCGCGAGCCGATTCATCTGCTCGGGGCCATCCAGCCAATCGGCTTTCTGCTGGCCCTCACCCTCGACTGGATCGTCGCGCGGACATCCGCCAATGTGGCGGAATTCCTGCCAGGTGCGGATAGCGAACTCATAGGCCGCCCGCTCGACGAGATATTTCTGCCGGAGGCCATTCACAGCCTGCGAAACAGGCTTGCCACGCTGCGCGGGGCGAACGCCGTCGACAAGGTCTTCGACGTAAAACTCACCCATGACGACAGCCTGTTCGACGTGGCGATCCATACGTCCAGCGGACAGATCGTCATCGAGGCGCAGCCTTCCTCCAGCAGGCATGGCGATGCGACCAGCATGGTTAGATCGATGATCGCCCGGCTCGAGGCCATGGGCGAGCCCGCGGCCTTCTATACGGAAGGGGCACGCCAGGTCCGCGCCCTGACCGGCTTCGACCGGGTGATGGTCTATCGTTTTGCCGAGGATGGGTCAGGCGAGGTCGTCGCCGAGACCTGCAAGCCCGGTATCGGTTCGTTCAAGGGCCTTCATTATCCGGCGAGCGACATTCCCGTTCAGGCGCGCGAGCTCTACAAGCGAAACCTGCTGCGCGTCATCTGCGACGTGGATGCCGCGCCTGTCGCGATCCATCCGCAACGGGACGAAAAGGGACAGCTGCTCGATCTCTCCTATTCGATCCTTCGATCGGTCTCGCCGATCCATATCGAATATCTGAAGAACATGGGCGTCAGGGCTTCCATGTCGATCTCGATCATCGTCGACGGAGAGCTTTGGGGCCTGTTCGCGTGCCACCATTATTCGGCCAAATCGCCAAGCTTCGAAACGCGTTCGGTCTGCGAGCTCTTCGCGCAGATGTACTCGCTGCGGCTGGAAAGCCGCGAGCGCAAGGAAGTGATGGAATATGAGCGCCGGGCGCGTGATATTTCCGACCAGCTGTTGGGCGCGGTCGCGACCAACGAGCAGCTTCTCAATGACCCGGAATGGCTTGCCGGCATCCTGACGGATGTCATCCCGGCGGAAGGTGTGGGCGTCTGGATCAACGGCAACTATGCCTTCTGGGGCGTGACGCCGTCGACGGAGCAATTCGCGCGGATCGTGAGGGCCCTGAACAGCGCCGCCGCAACCCGCGTCTTCGCCACCGATGAAATCGCCTCGCTCGTGCCCGAAGCGGAGGAATATGCCGATAGCGCAGCGGGCATGCTCGCCATCCCCATATCACGGTCCCCGCGAGACTATGTCATCCTGTTCCGCAAGGAGCTGATCCATTCGGTCAGGTGGGCAGGTGATCCGCACAAGCCGGTGGAATACGGTCCCAATGGTCCGCGCCTGACCCCGCGTGAAAGCTTTGCCGAATGGCAGCAGCTCGTCAAAGGTCACAGCAAGCCGTTTTCCGTCTCCGAGAAGCGCGTGGCGGAGACCCTGCGGGCGACGCTGATCGAGGTGGTTCTGCGGCTTGCCAGCGAAGCCAGCGCACAGCGCGATGCGGCGAACAGGAAGCAGGAAGTTCTCATCGCCGAGCTGAACCATCGGGTTCGCAACATCCTCGGTGTCATCCGCGGGCTGATCCGGCAGGCCAAGCCCTCGTCCGACCGGATCGAGGACTTCGTCAACCTCGTCGACGGCCGCATTCATGCCCTGGCGAGGGCACATAACCAGATAACCGACGACCATTGGGGACCAGCGCCGATCAGGGCCCTGATCGATGCGGAGGCGCGCGCCTTTCTGGATGAACAGGACAACGGTATTCATGTCTCCGGCGAGCATGTGCTGCTTAATCCGCAAGCCTATTCCACGATGGCGCTCGTCGTGCACGAACTCGTCACGAATTCCACCAAATACGGCAGCTTGTCGAACGGCGGACGCGTCGACGTCTCGTGGTCTCGTACGGAAGACGGTGGATTGCGGTTCGAGTGGCACGAGCAGGGCGGCCCGCCGGTGACGCCCCCATCGCGCAAGGGGTTCGGCACCACCATCATCAACCGGTCGGTTCCTTACGACCTTGGTGGTCAGGCGCATATCGACTACGCACCGAGCGGGGTCAGGGCGACGCTCGTGATCCCCGCTCGCCATGTCTCCGAGAAGACAGGACCGCAGTCGCCGGCGCCGCTGAAGCACACAAGACATTCGCCGGCACATGCCACGAACAAGATCCAGGAGAAGTTCCTTGCCGGCCAGAAGGTGCTGCTGGTCGAGGACAGCCTGATCATTGCGCTCGATGCGGAGGACATTCTCGATCGGCTCGGTGCGGAGGTGATGACCGCTTCCTCGGTGGAAGGTGGCCTGGAGGTGATCGACAGCGATCCGCCCACTTTGGCGGTGCTCGACATCAATCTCGGCGACCAGACGAGCTTTACGGTCGCGGACCGTCTTGATGACCTCGGAACGCCCTTCATCTTTGCAACCGGATATGGAGAGCAGGCCGTTCTGCCCGACGCTCACCTGCACAGGACGGTCGTTCAGAAACCATACACGCTGGAAGGCATTGCCCGCATTCTGGAAGAGCTGGTGGCGAAGTAAGGCTGGGCCAGTCGTTCCCTGTTGGCGCGGCCGCATTTATGCTTCCTCTCTACTGGTTTTTTCCGCCATGCAATCAACATCCATGGTGCGCTGTGTTAGTCGGAAGACAGCGTTCGAGGATGGTCCGACATGGGTGACGGTAGCTCCAGTACAATCGTGAGGCTTGAAAGCCGGACGCCGGAGCGGGCGGAGGTGGAGCGGCATCTGGCTGCCGAGCACCGCCTGGCATTTCTCGACTGCCCGATGGAGGAGAGCGACCTTTCCGGTCTCGATCTTTCCGGCTCGACCTTCGAGCGCTGCATCCTGACGAGGGCGGTGTTCGATGATGCCGACCTGGAAGGCGCACGGTTCGTTTCCTGTCGCGGATCGTTTGCGAGCTTCATCGATGCCGACCTTACCGAGGCAAGTTTTGCCGGCAGCGATTTCAACAACGCAAGCTTCCGGCGCGCCACCCTCACCCATGCAGTGATCCGCTCCTGCAAGATGACGGGTGCGGATCTTTCCGACGTCAAGGCTATAACCTTTGCGCTGGAGGATACGATGATGGCGCTTGCCAAGCTGCCGGGGCTTTCGTTCCGCAAGGCGCGGCTGACAGGCATCGACTTCAGCGAGGCGGATCTGCACGACTGCGATTTTCGCGACGCGATCTTCCAGAAATCGTCGCTCAGGGACGCCAATCTGGTGGGATGCCGTTTTACCAATGCCGACCTGAGAGGCGCCGATCTGGGCGGTCTGCGGCTCAACGATGCGCGGCTGTTCAAGGGCGCGATGATCTCGCGCGACCAGGCGGCCGACCTTCTGGGGCAGATGGGACTGCGGATCGGCTAGCCTTATCGTTCGATCACTGAGCGGCCGGAGATCCCTCCGCGTTCCATATCGGGCATCGCGCATTAACCTGTCAGGGCCCAAGCCGCTGATTTTTCACATTAGCAAATTATAAAATAGTTAAAATCCGCGCCCGTCTTAACGACTTGTTTACCATGTTTACCGACATAGTGAGCAATCCGGTGGCGCGAAGCATTTACCCCGTAAAGCAGCCGCAGCCGCCATAGTGGCAAGTCTTGCGTAAGGTTCTTCTTATATTCGAACTTACTTACGGAATGTAATCCGAGTCAGAGTTCATAGAGTGGAACAGCAGGACCAACGTCGAAGCGAGCGAGCACATGAACGGATCACGATCGGCACCTCCGCGTCACGGCGACCGCTCATCCCTGGATGCGTTGAACCGCACCATCGAGGGACTTGAAGCGCGCATCCAAGGGCTGATGGCCGGTTCGGGCCGAAGCTCCTACCAGGAACGGGCCGCCGTGGGCGCGCCGGCTCCAGCACCCATTGCAGCTCCGAACCCTGCCCCCTGCCCCCGGCTCAGCACGCTCAGCATAGCGGCGGCACGACCCGCAGCGTGCTGGCCGAAATCCGCGAGAGACAAAGGGCGCTCGAAGACGCCGCGCAGCGCATGCAGGCACCGCCGCCCGCAAAAGAGACCTATGTCGAGGCACCCCGCATGCCGACGCCGCGCATGGCGGAACGCCCGGCCGCACCGAAACAAGAGCGCATGCCGCAGGCCGAGACCCGCCGCAGTGCCGCACCGCTTGCCGATCCTTCCCGCCAGCGCATGGTTGCCGCCCGTCTTTCCGACGCGACCCATCGCGGTGATGCGGGTGCTGCCCCAGGTACTGCCCCCGGCGCCGCATCGGGCATCCAGGATTTCACCGACGCGCTGGCCAGGCTGCGTCAGGACCTGAAGCGTGATTTCTCCGACGGCTTCGGCCGCGAGATGAAGGCGCTCAGGGACGAAGTACGGGCGATCAAGATGCAGGCCGAGGATCATCGCCTGTCGCCGAACGTCGAATCCGATCTGACCCGGCTTGCCCAGGGCATCGACCAGTTGACCACGCAGGCGACGCCGGAAGCGGCGGGCCTGCGCGCCGAGTTCGAGGAATTGCGGGCCGTCATGGACGGTCTTGCCCGCGAAACCTCGCTGCAGCAGATGCAGAACCAGTGGCAGGGGCTGGAAGAGCGTATCCAGGAAGCGGACGCTTCGGCGCTTCGCGAAGAGATCGTAGCACTTGCCTATCGCACCGACGAGATCCGCAACCAGCTTGGCCTGATGGCCGACAGCCCTGTGATCCGGGCGCTGGAAGAGAAGCTGCTCAGCCTTGCCGGCATGATGGAAAAGCTCGGCACGCGCATGCAGCCGAGCGATGCGGACCTCGGCGAGCAGTTCGGCATGCTGGACCAGCGTCTCGACGAGATCAGCCGCGCGATTGCGGCCAATGTCCGCGCACCCGCGTCCACCGCACTCGACGATATCGCGCTGCAGCGGCTGGAAGGCCGTCTCGGCGCATTGATGGAGCATGTCGAGGAAATCGGCCGCGCGACGTCCGACACCAAGGCCACAGACGGGCTTTCACTGCGCATCGAGCTTCTGGCCGGCAAGATCGAGGAACTGGCCGAGGAGCAGGCCGTCGCGAAGCTGGAAGACCGTATCGAGCAGCTGACGGCGCTGATCCACGAGTTGCAGCCGGCCGGGCAGAACGAAGAACTGACCGGCTATCTCTCCGATATTTCCCGCAAGATCGACGCACTCGATACGAGCTTTACCGAACACGGCCTGGGCGAGCGGCTGGAATATCTGGCGCGACGCATCGACGAGATGGAGCAGCAGCCGGTCGCCGAGGAGAGCCACGCGGCCTTCGGGCGGATCGAGGAACGCCTTGTCGATATCGCTGCCCGTCTCGACGAGGCTTCGACCGCGCCGCAGAGCAATGACGACGCGCTGCGCGGACTGGAAGCGCAGATCGCCCATCTTTCCACGCTGATCTCCCAGCCGAGCAGCGCGCCGGCATGGTCTCCGGATTTCGACAACCGCATGGCGGCGATCGAAGGCTATATGGCGACCAATGACGAATACATCGTCGAGGCCGCCCGCCAGGCCGCAGAGACGGTGATCGAAGCCTATTCCCGCAACCTCGTTGCCGGCACGGCAGGCTCGGGCGCCGACGTTGCCGCGCTCTCGGGACTGGCCGAGGACCTGAAGCACCTGGAGGACCTGGCGCGCAATTCCGACAACCGCACCCACCAGACTTTCGAGGCCCTGCACGGAACGCTGGTCCAGATCGCCGAGCGGCTGGACAAGCTGGAAGGCCAGATCAGCGGCGGCAGCGCCCGCGCGCCCCATGCCGAAGAAGCGCCTCGCCAGCAAATGTTCGCCTCCGCAGCACCGGCGCGCCAGCAGGCCGTCGCGGCTGCCGACCCGGCCATGGCGCCGGCGCTCTCCGTCGAGCTCGTCGAAGAACTTGCCGGCATGAATACCGCCCAGGCCGACGCCAAGCTGCGCGACAGCAGCGCAATCTCCTCGACCCTCTCCGACCACATTCCGGCGCGCGCCGAACCGGTCGAAATCGAAAGCGAAGACGAACAGGCACCGGCGAAAAGCGGCCTGCTCAGCGGCCTGACCCGGCGCTTCCGTTCCGGGGCCAAGCCGGAGACGGCGCCCGTCGCCCGTACCGTCGTGGAACCCGCCCCTCCATCGACCCATCGGCAGAGCTGGGTGATGTCCTGCCACCGGAGCGTGAAAACGACCTGCTGGAGCCAGGCTCCGGCGCACCGGACGTGAAAAAGATCCTCGAGAAGGTTCGCGCCAGCCAGGCGGCCGGTGAGTTCGACCGCGAGAAGAGCGGCGAGCGCGCCGACTATATCGCGGCCGCCCGCCGCGCTGCGAAGGCCGCCGCACAGGAAGCCGATCCCTCGCAGCTCGGCTCGCTGCCGAAGGCCGACGTCAAGGGCAAGGCGAAGGCCGGTGCCGTCAAGGCCGTCAAGAGCCAGTCCGCCTTCTCGCAGCACCGCCGGCCTATCCTGATGGCGGTCGGCGCCGTGCTTCTGGCGCTGATGGCCATGCCGCTGATCAAGACGGTGACGGGCAGCTCGGAGCCGCAAATGGCGGCAGTCGAGGCGCCCGTACAGCAGACTGCACAACAGCCGGAAGAATCGGAAGCTGCACCAGCGACGGCGTCCGACGGCACGACCACCGATATGGCGACCGATCAGCCGCCATTGCCGGAGGTACAGACGCCGCCGGATGCCGCAAGCGATATGGCAGCTGACGGAAATGGCGTGGACGGTGCCGTCAATGACACCGCCGCCGATACCACCAACCCGGATGGCGCAATTCCCGAGAGCCTGGCAGAGATGCCGGAGCCGACGAGGCCACAGGCGGACCCCACGGTCACCCCTTCAGCCGAACAGCCTGCCGCGACGGCATCGGCCGAGATCATCGTGCCGGCCGGGATCGAGCCGAAATCACTTGCAGATGCCGCATCCAGCGGTGATGCCAATGCGCTGTTCGAGGTCGGTGCCCGCTTCAGCGACGGCCGCGGCGTGAAGGCCGATCCGTCGGAAGCATCCAAATGGTATCGCCTAGCCGCCGACCGCGGCCTTCCACCGGCGCAATACCGTCTGGGCAACATTCTGGAAAAGGGAACCGGCGTCGTCCGCAACATCGACGAGGCGCTCTCCTACTACCGGCTTGCAGCCGAAGCCGGCAATTCCAGCGCAATGCACAACCTCGCCGTCCTCTACGCCTCCGGCGTCACCGGAAAGCCCGACTATGCCGCAGCCGTCGAGTGGTTCCGCAATGCGGCCAATCACGGTGTCGTCGACAGCCAGTTCAATCTGGCGATCCTCTATGCCCGCGGCAACGGTGTGAAGCAGGACCTGGAAGAGAGCTACAAGTGGTTCGGTGCTGCCGCAAACGGCGGCGACAAGGATGCCGCCGAGAAGCGCGACGAAGTGGCCAAGGCCATGCGCAAGGAACAGCTGGACAGCGCCCGCGCCAAGCTGGATGCCTGGAAAGCGATGCCGCTCGACCCGAAGGCCAATTCGGTAAACCTGCCGGATGAATGGGCCAACGGCAAGGGCGTGACGACCGCTTCCGTCGACATGACGAAAGCGATCCGCAACATCCAGGCAATTCTCAACCGCAACGGCTTCGACGCCGGGACGCCTGACGGCAAGATGGGCGCCAGGACCGTTGCCGCGATCAAGGCCTTCCAGAGCTCGATCGGCCAAGAGCCGACCGGCAAGGTGAATGACGCCCTGGTACGCGAACTTCTGGCGCGGAACAGCTAACCGCGCCAGAAATGCTGTCTTTCAACATCGCCTAGAGCATTTCCGCCTTTCTTCGAAACGCGAAACTGCTCTCCCTTTATGTTTCTACGCAATTCCGGACGCAAAACCGGTTTCCGGTTTTGCTGGAATTGCTCTAGTTGAGACGGTCGCACTCGCGGTTATTAGCCAGCACCAGCTTAGTGCGTTCTCCGCGTTTGCCGATACCGGCGACAATGACGCGCCGCTCAGACATATCCACGATACGCGCGCGACGCATGCCGAAATAATCCGCGACTTCGAGTGCGCGGCGCGGCGAGCAGCCGCGGCGGGGCGGCCGGCGGTCATAACGATCCTGGGCATCATAGTAGCGCGGCGGCGGGCGGCGTCCGTCATTCAGGTAGAGCTCGATGCTCTGGGCCTGCGCCGTGGGCGCGACACCTGCAAGGGTCGCAAACAGCGTGAGCGCGACTGTCAGACCGCGGCTTGAAAACCTGGCCATCTTCTTGATCTCCTCTCTGGCCGGGGTAAAGCAAATCACCCCAATGGCAATGAAATAGACCGGCCGCGAAAAACTACAATCCATGCGATGACTTAGCAGACAAGAAAATCAATAGGATTGAGGGCTTCCCATTTAGCGGCGTGCCTTCAGATACCCCGCCGGATGCCGCGCGGAATTGCAGCCAGCGGGCGACAAGCTGGCGTTGCGACAGATACGCAGCCTGATACAAATCTCGACTCAACCGACCGGGATTGCGGTGACGAGGCATATTCGCCACGCAGCGAAGAAAACGATCAAATCAAAGGCTTGCGGTGTCATTCCCCGCTCTGAGCGGTTTGACTTGAGCGATCATGGGAGCGCATGAGGATAATCATCTTCATGCCTTGTTCACCGGGCATGTGAGAACATCTGCTGCCATTCACGCGGAACGCCTCAAAAGCGGGGGATCCGCCATTTCGCCTTGTCGGGGTCAACCGTGACTGTGTACCTGCCCATAGCAGAGCTGTCGGTGAATATTTTCATCATTCTCGGCATGGGCGCGGCTGTCGGTTTTCTCTCCGGCATGTTCGGCGTCGGCGGCGGGTTCCTGATCACGCCGCTTTTGATCTTCTACAACATTCCGCCGGTCGTGGCCGTCGCCACCGGGGCGAACCAGGTCGTCGCTTCCTCGGTGTCGGGCGCCATCACCCATTTCCGGCGTGGCACGCTGGACATGAAGCTCGGAACGATCCTTTTGATCGGCGGCCTTGTCGGGGCGACCGTCGGCGTATGGATCTTCTCGTGGCTGAGAAGCATAGGCCAGCTCGACCTGTTCATCTCGCTTCTCTACGTCGTGCTGCTCACCACGATCGGCGTGCTGATGCTGCAGGAAAGCGTGCGCGCCATGCGCAAGGCCAAGCTGAACCAGCCTCTGCCCCTGAAGCGGCCCGGCCAGCACAATTGGGTGCACCGGCTGCCGCTCAAGATGCGGTTCAAGAAATCGAAGATCTATCTCTCGGCGATCCCGGTCGTCATGCTCGGTTTCTTCATCGGTATCCTGACCTCGATCATGGGCGTCGGCGGCGGCTTCATCATGGTTCCGGCCATGATCTACCTGTTGCGCATCCCGACCAATGTCGTCGTCGGGACCTCGCTGTTCCAGATCATCTTCGTCACCGCGTATACGACCATGGTGCAGGCCGCGACCAACTATTCGGTCGATATCGTGCTTGCCTTCATCCTGATGGTGGCCGGCGTGATCGGGGCACAATATGGCGTGCGCGTCGGGCAGAAGCTGCGCGGCGAACAGCTGCGCGCGCTCCTGGCGCTGCTGGTTCTCGCCGTCGGCATCCGCCTTGCGGTCGGGCTGTTCATCCGTCCGCAGGATCTCTATTCCGTCGCCGTCGGGGGCTCTCCTACTGATGATGAAGCGGCTCGCCCTCCTCTCACTCCTTCTGCTCGCACCGACTGGCGTGAGCTTCGCGCAGCTGCCGATCGGCGAGGCCTCTACCGCCGAAGAGGGCCTCGACATCGGCGTCTCCTCCAACGAGATCGCCATCACCTCCGATTTCCGTGGCGCGGACCTGACCGTATTCGGCGCAATCACCAATGCCGATGATCTGCTGCTCGCGATCGGGCAGTACGACATCATCGTCACGCTGGAGGGACCGCGCGACTATGCCACCGTGCGCCGCAAGGAACGCGTGCTCGGCATCTGGGTCAATACCGAATCCATGACCTTCGAGCAGGTGCCGGAAAGCTATTCGATTGCCAGCACGCGCCAGCTCGACGCCGAGACGCAGCTGACCGCGCTCGACAATATCGGCGTCGGCATCGAGCATCTGCCGCTCAATCCGACCGGCTATATCCGCGACGTCGGGCAGCTTTCGGAATTCCGCGAAGCCTATCGGCGCCTCAAGCTTGCCGGCGGGCTTTACCAGAGGAGACGAGCGGTGTGCGCTTCGTCTCCTCCAGCCTGTTTCGCGCCTCCCTGCGCCTGCCGGCCAACGTGCCGGACGGCGTTCACATCGTCCGCGCCTACCTGTTCAAGGGCGGCACGCAGGTGACACAGCGGGAAATTCCGCTGCGGGTGGTGAAAACCGGCCTCGAACAGGCGATCACCGATGCGGCCCATGACAAGCCGCTCGCCTATGGCGCGCTCTGCGTGCTGATCGCCATGCTGACCGGCTGGGGTGCGAGCCTCGTCTTCCGCAAGGATTAAACTGCATGACCGACCAGGAGCCGGAACAGCTTCCTATCGAGGAACGACGCCCTAGTTTGCAGGAAACGTCGAAAACCCACATGACGGCCATGCTGCAACGCCTTATCGCCCGACTGCCCAATTTCCGCGTCCTGCTCGATCCCCCGCAGCTGCGCGTTCTCATCCGCCGCAGCGAGTTCGGCCTTATCCTGATCGCGGCCGTCGTCGGCATTCTGGCTGGCCTGGCGGTGGCGGGGATGAGCTTCATTGCCCATGCCATCCAGATGCTGGTCTATGGGATAGGACGGCATGAGAGACTGAGCGCGACACCGGGGCTCAACCCTGAAATCGTGATCTGGGCGCCGGCTGCCGGCGGCGTGATCATGGGCATCCTGTTCCTGATCCTGCGCAAGTGGCGCAAGAAGCCGATGGTCGACCCGATCGAGGCGAACGCTTTGCATGGAGGACGGCTGTCGCTGACCGACAGTATCGTGGTCGCGGTTCAGAACCTGATCTCCAACGGTTTTGGCGCCTCCGTCGGGCTGGAAGCCGGTTATACGCAGCTTTCAGCCGGCATCGCATCGAAGCTCGGCTTTCTGTTGAAGCTGCGCCGGCAGGACCTCCGCGTGCTGCTCGGCTGCGGTGCTGCGGGCGCCATCGCCTCAGCCTTCAACGCGCCGCTGACCGGCGCCTTCTACGCCTTCGAGCTGATCATCGGTACCTATACGATCGTCAGCCTGGCTCCGGTCGTCGTCTCGGCGCTGGCTGCGACCTTCGTGACCCGGCTCTTCGTCGGCGACGAGTTCATGATCGATATCGGCGAAATCGGCGCCGTGGTGCCCGCCGACTATCTGCCGGCCGTGGTGCTGGGCGTGGTCTGTGCGGGCGGCGGCATTCTGCTCATGCAGGGCGTCGCCCAAGTGGAAGAGCTGGCGCGCAAAAGCTCGATCTCGCCGATCTTCCGGCCCGCACTCGGCGGTGTCGTGGTGGGCCTGCTTGCGCTCGTCGATCATCAGGTTCTGTCGGCGGGACACGGCGCGCTGCATGCGAGCCTGAACGAGAAGATGGCAATCGGCGCGCTGGTGGGCCTGCTGCTGATCAAGTCGCTGGCTTCCGCCATCTCGATCGGCGCCGGCTTCCGCGGTGGCCTGTTCTTCGCCTCGCTGTTTCTCGGTGCACTGATCGGCAAGCTGTTTGCCTATTCGACGCCCTATCTCTTTACCCATGCGACGCTGACGCCGGTCATTTACGCCGTGGTGGGTATGAGCGCGATGGCGGTTGCCGTCATCGGCGGACCGCTGACGATGACTTTTCTGGCGCTGGAAGTGACCGGCGACTTTCCGATCACGGCACTTGCGCTCGCTGCCGTCATCACATCCTCGGTCGTCGTTAGAACCACGTTCGGCTACTCCTTCGCCACATGGCGTTTTCACCTGCGCGGCGAAAGTATCAGGAGTGCCCATGACATCGGGTGGATACGCAACCTGACGGTCGAGAAGCTGATGCGTGCCGACGTGAAGACGGCCAAGGCCAGCCTGTCGCTCGACGAGTTCCGCAAGGATTTTCCGCTCGGCTCCTCCCAGCGGGTGATCGTGGTGGACGAGAACGACAAATATGTCGGGATGATCTTGACGCCCGACGTCTATGCCGCGCCGACCCAGGACGGCGAAGAGAAGCCCGAGCTTTCCTCCTTCATCCGCTACAAGAGCGACGTGTTGCTCAGAAGCATGAACGCCAAGCAGGCGGCGGCGATCTTCGACAAGACGGAGGCCGAAGCGCTGGCCGTCGTCAACAACCAGATCGAGCGCAAGGTGGTGGGTCAGCTTTCCGAAAGCCATACGCTACGCCGCTACACGGAAGAGCTGGACCGTCGCCGGCGGGAGATTTCCGGCGAGCTCTGATACGGAAAAGGGCGAAGCCTGACGCTTCGCCCTTCTTCTTCAAGATACGACGATCAGCTTACATCGCCGGAAGGATGGCGATGTCGCGCACCTCATTGTCCACACCGGTGATAGCACCGACTTCGGTCGCAGCGCCGGTTTCCAGATTGACGGTGTAGAGCATCTTGCCGGCCGCGAGATAGGCGGTGTTCTTGCCGCCTTCCTCGCCCTGGATATCGAAGGCATAGGTCGCAGGCATTTCCTTGATGCCGAGCTTGCCGATCGCCTTCAGCGTGCCGTCATTCGGCTTGGTCTGCTGGATCAATGCGCCGATCGTGGCGTCGATGTTGTACATGGCCGTCTTTTCCGGCTTGCCGATCGAGTTCGTGTAAGCGGCAGCGACGATGTTCGGGGTTTCGCCCTTGTGCATGTCGCCCTCCTCGAAGGCGAGCGTGCCGTCGACGGTCACCGCACCGGTATCCGGGTGGACGCGGTGGTTGGTGGTGCCGGTCATGAAGCGCAGGCGGTCTGCCATCGGGTTGAAGTCGACCACGACCGGGGCTTCCGTCATGGTCAGCATCTTGTCCATCTTGGCGACTTCGGTGGCGGCGCCGGTTTCGAGGTTGATCGAGACGATGGCGTGGTCCGGGGTAACGCCGATGACGGTCTTGTTACCGGGGCGGAAATCGATGCCGACCAGCTTGGTCACGCCGGTGACTTCCATCGTCTTGGTGA
Source organism: Terrirhizobium terrae (assembly GCF_030323265.1). Taxonomy (GTDB): domain Bacteria; phylum Pseudomonadota; class Alphaproteobacteria; order Rhizobiales; family Rhizobiaceae; genus Neorhizobium. Next base: position 2,188,121 of record NZ_CP104992.1, on the reverse strand, counting down.
CTTCGGGCTTTGCCGTATCGAACATGACGAGCGTCTTGTCGCCGGCAAGGCCGAGGACGGGGGCGGCAAATGCGGCAGCGGCCGAGGCGACGAGCATGGTGGATGCGACGAGTGCGGTGCGAGCGATGGTCATGAGTTTCTCCCGTTGTGTTTCCAAAAACATGGAGAGCGGCTTCGGCACTTGGCCTTTCCGTTGCTCTCGGAAGGGAGACACATGGCGGGATGCATTTGGATGCAGCGGCGAAAAATAAATTTCGGCCTGCATCCATTTCCGCTGCCCGCGTGTCTTGCCTATGCGACTTCATTCCGGTCGCTGACCCTTTGAAGACTGGACGAGAGCATGTCCGCCGTGGCAACAGCAGAGAGAGAATATTTTCAGACCGGCAAATATTCGGGGAGAGAGGACGGCCTGGCCTTGGTGACAGACCAATCGACGGATCTCGGAGCGGCGCTCGCCGCCTGTGCAGCGGGCGACCGCAGCGCCCTGCGCCGCATCTTCGACGAGGAGGCCGGCAGGCTGGTGGCGATAGCGCAACGGATCGTCAGGCGACGGGACCTTGCCGAGGAGGTGGTGCAGGAGGCCTTTCTGCGCATCTGGACCCATGCCCACCAATATTCGCCGGAGCGCGGATCGGCCCGCGGCTGGATCTACGCGATCGTGCGCAACCGGGCGCTCAACCTGCTGCGTGACGGCAGCCGCGAGGATCTCGTCGCCGAGGACCGGCTGGAAGCTCTGCAGGACGGCGAGCAGCTGGAGCAGATCATGGCGGCCTGGCAGAGGCTCGACCGCAACAGCCGGCTGAAGGAATGCCTCGGGCGGCTGGACGAGACGAGACGGCGCGGCATCCTGATGGCCTATGTCGGCGGCTATACCCATGGCGAGATCGCCGGGCGCCTAAGCCTTCCGCTCGGCACCGCGAAATCCTGGATCAGGCGCGGGCTCCTGTCGCTGCGGGAGTGCATGGCATGAAGCTCATCCCAAGCGAATTCCCCGCCATCGCCGACGAATATGTGTTGGGCCTGCTCGACGAGGCGAACATGGCCGCCGTGGAAGCTGAGATCGGGCGCATCCCTGCGCTGGCTGAGGCGGTTGCCGAAGCCCGCGAGCGGTTCCTGCCGCTCGATACGAGTGTCGATCCGGCCGCGGTTTCTCCGGTTTTGTGGGAGGCGATCGCGAGCCGGCTGCCGGAACAGGTTGCCGCAGAGGCGACGGTCGCTCCGGTTTCACCGCAGCCTTCGGCTCCCGCCGGCAACGACAATGCCCGTTCGGGCGGCGTGCGCTCCGGCTGGCGGGCAGCCGCCGTCTCGGCCATGGCTGCCTCGCTGATCCTGGCCGCCGGGCTCGTCTGGAGCGTGACGCGGACGATCGAGCCGCTGGTCGTGGCGGTGCTTGTGAACGAAGCCGGCGAGGTTCAGGCCGTGGTCGAGGATTTCGGCAACGATACGGCCACGATCCGTCTGCTGACCGATTTCGCCGTGCCTGCCGACAGGACGATGCAGGTCTGGACGCTGCCATCCCGCGAGATGGGTCCGATGTCGCTCGGGCTGCTGGAAGACGCGCATTCGGCGACGCTGCGTGGTCCGGCACTGCCGCGGCCACAGGACGCGCAGCTCTACGAGATCACGCTCGAACAGGCAGGCGGTTCTCCCACCGGGCGTCCGACCGGGCCGATCCTTGCGAAGGGCTTTGCCAAGCTGGCGCGTTAGAGCGTTTCCGCTTTTCTTCGAAACGCGAAATCGCTCTAATTCTCTGATCCTACGCAGTTCCGGACGCAAAACCGCTACGCATTTTTGCTGGAACTGCTCTAGCGGCATCAGCCATGATCTTGATGCAGGTCAAGGCGGGCGGGCGGCGCCGGTCCATTCTTCTCCTCAAGACAGGAGAAGACGATGTTCAAGCATGTGCTCATTCCGACAGACGGTTCGGCCCTTTCCACCCAGGCGCTCGACAAGGCCCTGGATTTCGCTGCCGAGATCAAGGCCGAGGTGACGGTTCTGGCGGTGATCGAGCCGTTGCAGGTCTTCACCGTCAACCCGGCCGGCATGGACATGGCCTATAGCGAATACGAGCGCTACAGCAACGAGGAGGCGGATGCGATCCTTGCGACCGCCGAGGAGCGGCCCAAAAGCGCGGGTTTTCCTGCGGGACGGCCAAGATGCTGAGCGTCGACCCGGCCGGCTGCATCGTCAAGACGGCGGAAAAGCACGGTTGTGACGTGATCGCCATGGCCTCCCACGGCCGCTCCGGCTTCAAGGCCTTCATGCTGGGCTCGGTGACGATGAAGGTGCTGGCGGGATCGAAGATCCCGGTGCTGGTGTATCGGTGAGCGACGCCGCGTCCTTCAACTGACTTGGCCGGAAGTTATCTTCTTCACCGCACAGCGATAACTGCCGGCTTTGACGAGGTCTGCCACGCGATGCGAAAAGGCGATCTCGCGGGTGGCGAGATCCGTCGCGACGTTGAAATCATCGAGGAGATCCGAGCGAAGCCTGGCATTGATCCAGGTATGAAATCGGTTGGCATCCGCATCGAGGATAGCAAGATCCTTTGTCGTCCTGAATATGCGATAGTCGATAGCGCGATCCGGCGCGATCACCACCTCAGCTCTCTTCCAAACGATCTCGTCGCCAATCAGCGGCTCCAACGCCTCGAACAGACGCACCGACATCAGGAAGCCGGCAGAGCAGGGCATCACATCGGCACGGTCGACAAACGCCGGATCGGCAGTTCCCACTGAAAAACGGAACACGGCAGTGTCGGGGAGCGGACTTTGCTTGTGGTAGAAATAGTCGAAATAATCGGCATCCGAAATCCTGCTCATATTCGCATCGAAGGAGAGATCCAGGTCTCCGTCTTCGGGATGAGGCAGGAGATAGTAGCAATCCGTCAACGTCGCCTCCGAGTTCGGTTATCCTCAGCCCATAAGGCTGCCGTAACGCACCGAGTAAATCCGGTCGCGGCCGAGCAGGTGGGCGACGAGGGTTTCCTGGCGGAACAGGCCCTGCATCGCCTTGTGGCGGAGATCGAGGCCGCCGGCGAGCACGCCGAAGGCCGGCATCAGGAGGCGGTGGCCGTCGCTGGCAAAGCACGGACGGCGGACGGATTTTTCGCGGCGGCGGACGGTGGCGGCGGGGTGTAGATGACCGGCGATCTCGCCCTTTGACGAGATCAGGCTCGGTTCGTGGCGGAAGACGAGGCCGCCATAGACGAGCTCGTCAGTGCAGATGCCGGGAAGATCGGTCGTGCCGTCCGGATCGTGGTTGCCGTTGATCCAAATCCAGTCGCGGCCGCGCGCCATGTCGGCGATCATTTTTCTCAGGTCAGCCGGCAGGTTCTCGGAGCCGCGACGGTCGTGGAAATTGTCACCGAGCGAGACGACGACCTTGGGGTCGTAGCGGGCGATGACGGCTGAGAGAATGTTGAGCGTAGCGATCGTGTCATAGGGCGGCAGCATCATGCCGCGACGGGCGAAGGCGGCGCCTTTTTCCAGATGAAGGTCGGAGACGACGAGCATGCCCGTTTCCGGCAGATAGAGCCCGCCCAGCGGATCGCAGACGGCCGCGACGCCGTGGACGAGGATTTCCTCGGTTCCGGCGGCCGGGCTAGTGCTGATCATTGTGCGGGCGGCTAGCCCCAGGCGATGCATCACGGTCGTCGTCTTTCCGTTCTCTTCACAAAAGCCCTCACCCCGCCTCCGCTTCGCTCGGCGCACCCTCTCCCCGCAAGCGGGGCGAGGGAAACCTGCAACGCTGCGGCTCGGATCCTTCTCCCCGCTTGCGGGGAGAAGGTGGCGGCAGCCGGATGAGGGGCCGGCGCCGGCCCTTCGCTTTGGCTCAGGGCGTTCGTCGCTGCAATCGATTCACCGGATCGATTGCTCAGGCTTCGCCTGATCGCTCCTCACCCATCGCCTCCGCAATCAACTCGTCCGCGGCCTCCTGCAGCACCGCGTCGTGGGCCTCACCCGGTACGCTCTCCTTGCCGATTTCCAGCATGATCGGTACCGCCAGGGGCGAGACGCGATCGAGGTTGCGGTGGGTGATGTGCCCCTTGATTCGCCCAAGCATATCGCCCAAACGGCCGATATCCAAAAGCCCTGTCGCCGCATCGCGCCTTGTCGCCTCCAGAAGCACATGATCCGGCTCGTGGGAACGCAGCACGTCGTAGATGAGATCGGTCGAGACCGTGACCTGACGGCCGGTCTTTTCCTTGCCCGGGTGACGGCGCTCGATCAAGCCGGAAATCACGGCGCAATTGCGGAAGGTTCGCTTCAGCATGTAACTTTCATCGAGCCAGGCTTCGAGATCATCGCCCAGCATGTCCTCGTCGAAGAGGTCGGAGAGGCTCAGGGCGCCCTCCCCGATCATTGCGCCCATATCGTTCAGCCCCCAGATGGCGAGCGAATAATCGGTGGCGACGAAGCCGAGCGGGCGGGCGCCGGCGCGTTCCAGCCGGCGGGTCAGCAGCATGCCGAGCGTCTGGTGCGCGAGCCGCCCCTCGAAACAATAGGCGATCATGAAGAAGCGTTTTCCGCGCGGAAAGGTCTCGATCAGCAGCTCTTCCTGTTTCGGCAGCATGGAGCGCTCGAGCTGGATAGACAGCCAGTCACGGACCTGATCCGGCAGAGCCGTGCGGCGCTCGGGTTCGGCCAGCATGGCACGGACCTGGTCGGCCAGATAGGTGGTGAGCGGGAATTTTCCGCCGGCATAGGCGGGGATTTTCGGATCGAGCGAGAAGGCGTTGGATACGAGGCATTCGTTCTCGCGTATGCCCTCGAAGCGCAGCACCTTGCCGGCGAAGAGGAACGTGTCTCCCTGGACCAGCTGTTCGAGGAAATATTCCTCGACCTTGCCGAGCGTCATGCCGCCGCGGCCGATGGTGCCTTTCGCATTGCGCTTGACGAGGCGGACGTTGAGTTCGGCCGCCTCGACGATGGTGCCGAGGTTCATGCGGTACTGCTGGGCGATCTGCGGATTGGAGACGCGCCAGCGGCCATCCTCCATCTTTCGGATCTTGGCATAGCGCTCGTAGCTGCGCAGCGCATAGCCGCCGGTGGCGACGAAATCGACGATGCGTTCGAACATCTCCCAGGACAGGTTCGCATAGGGCGAGGCCGAGGTGATCTCGTCATAGAGCGCGACAGGATCGAATGGCTCGGCGCAGGCCATGCCGAGGACGTGCTGGGCGAGCACATCCAGCGCGCCCTCACCGACGGGAGGCGTGTCCTGGGCGCCGAGATAGTTGGCGTCCAAGGCCGCCTGGCACTCCATCACCTCGAAGCGGTTGGCGGGCACGAGGATCGCCTTGGAAGGCTCATCCATGCGGTGGTTGGCGCGGCCGATCCGCTGGGCAAGACGCGAGGCCCCTTTCGGCGCGCCGACATGGACGACGAGATCGATATCGCCCCAGTCTATGCCCATGTCGAGCGTCGAGGTGGCGACGACGGCGCGCAGTTTGTTGTCGGCCATGGCCGCCTCCACCTTGCGGCGCTGGCTGGCATCGAGGGAGCCGTGATGGAGGGCGATCGGCAGATTGTCCTCGTTGATGGTCCAGAGTGTCTGGAACAGGAGTTCGGCCTGGAAACGGGTGTTGACGAAGATCAGCGTCGTCTTGTGGCGCCTGATCTCCTCGTAAACCTCCGGGATGGCATAGGTGGAGACGTGGCCCGACCAGGGGATGCGCGTGTCGGTGCCGAGGATGCTGATATCGGGCGCGGCACCGCCCGTGACATGGACGAGGCCGGCGGGTGGAACCGGGGTTTCAACCATGGGCGCATTTTGCGGAACCAGCCAGCGCTGCAGGTCCATCGGATCGGCGACGGTGGCCGACAGGCCGATCGTCTGCATTTTTGGCGCGTGTTTTCTCAAGCGCGCGAGGCCGAGCGACAAGAGATGGCCGCGCTTGGAGGTGACGAGCGAATGCAGCTCGTCGAGGACGACATATTGCAGGTCCTTGAAAAAGCGCTCCGCCTCCTTGTTGGCCAGCAGCAGCGCCACCTGTTCGGGCGTGGTCAGCAGGATATCGGGCGGATTGAGTTTCTGGCGCTGGCGCTTGGCCTGCGGCGTGTCGCCGGTGCGGTTTTCCACCGTGACGGCAAGACCCATCTCGTTGACCGGCTTCATCAGGTTGCGCTCGATATCGACCGTCAGCGCCTTCAAGGGCGAGATGTAGAGCGTGTGGATGCCGGTGAATGCCGAGCCCGGCGGGATTTTTCCGCGGGCGACGAGATCGGTCAGCGAGGGCAGGAAGCCTGCCAGCGTCTTGCCCGCACCGGTCGGCGCGATGAGCAGCATGTTCTCGCCGCCTTGCGCGCGGGCCAGCAGTTCCAGCTGGTGCGCGCGCGGCTGCCAGCCCTTCTCGGCGAACCATTTCAGGAACGGCCGGGGCAAAGTGGCGGCTTGGCTGCCGGAGGGTTTGGTTTCAACGAGATCCACGCCGATAAAGTAAGGCTTCCGACAGGGAAAAGAAGGCCCGTTGACTCTTGCTGAATAATCATGGATAAATTTTATCCGTGATTAGGAGCTTGCAATGAAACTGAATGACGGCGTCGAACAGGCAATCCATTGCATCGGCATGCTTTCCGGCCTTTCCGAAGGCGGGGTGCTGTCAGCGGCGGCACTGGCCGAATTCCACGGCGTCTCGACGAGCTATCTTCTGAAACACATGCAGGCGCTTTCCGGCGCCGGTCTCGTTGCCACCGTACCCGGCCCCAAGGGCGGTTATCGGCTGGCGAAGACACCGGAGGAGATTACCCTGCTCGACATCGTGCTGGCCGTGGAAGGGCCGGCGCCAGCCTTTCGCTGCGCGGAGATCCGCCAGCGCGGGCCGAACCCTCTGCCGGGGCGCTATTTCACCAAGCCCTGCGGGATCAATGCGGCGATGCTGAAGGCGGAAAAAGCCTATCGCGCCGAACTCGCCAAGGTGACGATGGCATCTATCCTGGCGGACCTTGCGGCAGACGACGACGGCGGGATCGCCGCCCGCGGCTGCGCCTTCATGGACCTGAACGAACGCAAGACGAATACCGACAAGACGCATGCAAGCAGGACGGCCCGCTGATCAGGGCCACCAACAGAGCCGACCGGCCAAAAGGAGAGAGCCATGCATCCCCGTTTCAACTTCTTCAAAGCTTCGCCCGATGCCTATAAGGCAGTGATGGATATCGAGAACTTCGTGCAGCAATCCGGGCTGGAACGCCGCTTCATCCACCTGATCAAGCTTCGCGCCTCGATCATCAACGGCTGCGCCTATTGCGTCGACATGCATGTGAAGGAAAGCCGGCATGACGGGCTGTCCGAACAGTGGATCAACCTGATGAGCGTCTGGTGGGAATCGCCCGTTTATGACGAGAAGGAACGTGCCCTGCTCGGCTGGGTCGACAGTGTCACGAAGATCGCCGAGACCGGTATTCCGGATAGCGCCTACGAGCCGCTGAAGGCCCACTTTACCGAGGAAGAGATGGTCAAGATCACGGTGGCGATCGGCGCGATCAACATCTGGAACCGGCTTGCCGTCGGCTTCCGCTCGCAGCATCCGATCGACAAGGTGGCCAACGCCGCCTGATCACCGCACGATATACCGATCGGTGCGGTGGTTGATGGCGAGCGTCAGGTTGAGCGTGACCGCCGCGATGATCGAGCAGAGGATGACGAAGGGGGCGGCGACGAAGAAGGACAGGATGAGCACGACGCAGTCCAGTCCCAGTTGCACGAAGCCGGCCCGCCAACCAAACCGATCCTGCAGATAGAGTGCCAATATGCCGAAACCGCCGAGCGAAGCCCGGTGGCGGAACAGGATCAGCATGCCGCAGCCGATCAGCAGGCCGCCGAACAGAGCGGCGACGATCGGCTGGATGTCATCGATGACGATGAGTTTCGGCAGTACTCCGGTCAGCACCGAGGTGACCGCCACGGCTGCAAAAGTCTTGATCGTGAAGACAGCGCCGAGCCGTTTGTAGGCCAGCCAGTAGAACGGCAGGTTGAGCAGGAAGAAGGCGGTGCCGAAGCTGATATCGATCGAGTAACGCAGCAGGAAACCGAGACCGGCCGTTCCGCCGATCAGGAGCTCTGCAGACGAAAGCATCACGACCCCGAGGGCCGCCAGCATGGAGCCGGCAACGATGCCCTGCACATCCTCGATGATCGAATGCTTTTCCGTCGAGGAGGCCCAGAAGCCGATCGGGCTTTTCTTGTCGACCGCGCCCGCCATGTCAGCGCACCGCGATATATCGGTCGGAGCGATGGTTGATGGTGAGCAGCAGGTTCAGCACCACGGCACTCAACAGCGACCACAGAACCGTCATCGGGCTGACGACGAAGAAGGCGGCGGCCATGACGCAGAGGTCGAAGGCGAGCTGCACGAGGCCGGCGGGGATCTTGAACCGATCCTGAAGATAGATGGCGAGGATGCCGATGCCGCCGAGAGAGGCGCGGTGGCGATAGAGCCCGAGCAGGCCGAAACCGATGAGGATGCCGCCGAGAAGTGCTGCCCAGAACGGGTCGAGATGCTGGATGACGATGAATTGCCGCTCAAGCTCGGTGATGAAGGAGACCATCAGGATGGCGACAAAAGTCTTGAAGGAGAAACCGATGCCGAGGCGTTTGAACGAGAGGTAATAGAAGGGGAGGTTGACCACGAAGAACAGCACGCCGAAGGGAATGTCGAAGGCGTAGTGCAGAAGGAAGGCGACGCCGGCCGTGCCGCTGGTCAGAAACCCGGCCTGGCTGAGGAGATAGAGGCCGAGCGCTGCGACCATGGCGCTGATGAACAGGCCCTGCGCGTCCTCCAGCTTCGTATGGCGTGCCGGATCGAGGCTGTAAAAACCCAGGCGGCGCTTGCCCGCGCTCTGTTCTGCTGCCACGTGATTTCCCCTTATGGCCATTCTCTTCGGCCAATTGTTTCATCTGTAATTGTGCATCGCAGCACGGCTTTCATCAAGCGAGATCGCAGCAATCGATCACGCGGGCGTGAAAACGCAAGAAACCCTTGATCAGCCGCGCTTGCGCGACAGAAACAGAATGCCGTGAACGGGTTTTCCGGCATCCATGCGAATGGCGGTTTTCTCCGCCGAGATGAATTCGAGGCCGTGGCGGGCGAGAAGCGCGCGGATATAGGCTTCCGAATGGGCGTAACGCAGTGAGTCCCGCAGCAGGAAACCGTCCTCGCCCTCCCCCGCATCTTCGATCGAAAAGGCAAACAGGCCATCAGCTGCCAGAAGCGCCGTCACCAACGGAAAGACTGTTTCGAGCGAGCCGAGATACATGAGCACGTCGGCGGCCGAGACGAGATCGGCGCGATTACGAGGAAGATCGGGGCCGAAGAGGCCGGCCTCGTCTTCCGGCAGGCTGAGATCGGACTGGCCGAGGTGATCGTAAAGGCCCTTTTCCTCAGCCTTGGCGAGCATGTTGGAGGAAAGGTCGAAGCCCTCCAGCCGCTTCACCCGGTCACGGATTTCGGCGCCAAAGAGACCGGTGCCGCAGCCGAGATCGACGGCGAGCGAGAACGGCGCATGAGGCAAGACCAGAGCCGCAAGCTTCCTGGCACGGAATAATCCAGCTTTTCGACCAGCGCCGTGTCGAAACGGTCGGCATAGCCATCGAACAGGCTTTCGACATAACGGCTCGGCGGCTGATCGGGCGCATCCTCTGCGCCGATGACGGCAAGTTTCAGGGTTGCACCGAAGACATCCTCGGGCTCCAGCTCGAGCGCCTGGCGATAGGCGTCTTCCGCCGTGGCGAGTTCGCCCTTTTCGCGGTACTCGCCCAGCCGGAACCAGCCGGCGGCCCATGAGGGCGCCAGTTCCAGCGCCTGCTCCATGAGTTCGGCGGCGGTGGCAAAATCCTTGCCCTCAGCCAGCATGCGGGCATAATCGGCACGGCGGTCGGCAATCACGTCGCCGGAAGAGAACTGGCTCATCATCTGTTGTCCTGAAATCTCGCCGCTCTTTGCCGAAGCCACAAAAAACTCAAGTTCTATTTGAGAGGCCGATGGGAATGCCTACCTATGGCCTATCCGACGGTTGCGGGATAATCCCGGCGCGGTTATGGCATGAAGACACCCACCAAGGGCAACGGAGACAGCGAAGAATGGCGGATGGCGTGAACAAGTTCCTCGGCGACTCGATTGCCCGCACGATCATCAAGCTGATCGTGGTCTGCCTGATCGTCGGCTTCGTGCTCGCCTTCTTCGGCTTCACGCCCGACAATATCGTCGACAACATCCGCTACTATTTCCTCGACCTCTGGTACAACGGTTTCCGTGCGCTCGGACGCGTCGGCGACTACCTGCTGCTCGGCGCGATCGTGGTGATCCCGATCTTCGTCGTCCTGCGCCTGATGAGCTATCGCCGCTGACATGACTGCCTCCACGACACCTTCCCGCCGCGGCTTTCTCGCGCTGACCGGTATCGGCCTCGCCCTTGCCGGCTGTTCCACCACATCCGTTCTGGCCCCGACGCCCGGCTCGCAAGACGAGACGGCGCAGGCGCTGCCGATGGTCAACAAGCTGCGTGCCAGTAAGGGCCTTTCGGCGCTCACACTCGACACGCCTGCGCGCAAGGCGGCGATGATCCAGTCCGTCCGCATGGCCAAGGCGGAAGAGATGAAGCACCTGATCGGCCTCGGCGACGATTTCGGTTCGCGGATGAAGAAAAGCGACGTGGCGCTGCCGGCAGCGGAAAACATCGCAGCCGGCCAGCACACGGTGAACGAGGCTGTACAGGCCTGGATCGACAGTCCCAAACATCTGGAAAACATGCTCGGTGATTATCGCGGCCTTGGCGTCGCAGTGGCGAAGGCGCAGGATGGCCGCACCTATTGGGCGATGGTGCTTTCGGGCTAAGCATTATTTACCGGGCGGGGGCCCTTTCGGATGACAGGGCAAACAGCGACACGCGATGATGTTCCCGTGCCCGGCACGGATGAACGCCCCTTCACCGTGACGCATAGAAGCGTACTGTCTATCGCCATTCCGATGACGCTCGGCTTCCTGACAACGCCGCTGATCGGGCTTACGGGAACGGGCGTCGTCGGTCAGATCGGGGACCCCGCGGCGTTGGCGGGGCTTGCGATCGGCGCCATCCTGTTCGACCTCATCTTCGGCAGCCTGAGCTTCTTCCGCACCTCGACCACAGGCCTCACCGCCCAGGCCTTCGGGCGTGGCGACGGGCAGGAGGAACAGGCCGTCTTCTGGCGCGCCTTCATCAGCGCGATCGGGCTGGGCTTGCTCATGCTGGCCGCAACGCCGCTCATCCTCGCCTTCGCGCCCGGCCTGATGACGACCGATGCGGCAGTCGCCGATGTGACGCGGCACTATTTCGGCATAAGGGTGCTGAGCAGCCCGGCGACTTTCATCAATTTCGCGGTTCTCGGCTACGTGCTCGGGCGCGGCCAAGGGATGACGGGCCTCGTGCTGCAGATCATCATCAACGGCTGCAACATTGTGCTGTCGATCTATCTCGGGCTCCATCTCGGCTGGGGCGTCGACGGGGTCGCGACCGCAACGGCGTTTGCGGAGGTGATCGGCGCATGCGTCGGGCTTGCTGTCGTGCTGCGGCAGTTTTCGCTGAACACTGCGAGCCGGCCGAATTTCCGGCAGATCCTCGACCCGAACCGGCTGAAGGCGCTCTTCCAGCTCAATGCCGATATCCTGATCCGCTCGCTGGTACTGAACGGCGCGTTTGCGCTATCGACGCGGATCGGTTCCAGCTTCGGGCCCGTGACGCTTGCCGCCAATGCCGTGCTGATGAACATCTTCATGCTCTGCTCGTTCTTTCTCGACGGGCTGGCGGGTGCGGCCGAGCAGCTCGCCGGGCGTGCCGTCGGCGCACGCTATCGCCCCGCCTTCGACCGGGCGCTGAAGCTGACGGCGCTCTGGTCGTTTGCCATGGCCGGCGCGCTGGCGCTGTTCTTCCTCGTTGCGGGAACGGGCCTGATCGATGCGCTGACGACATCGCCCGCCGTGCGCGCCGAGGCCTATGCCCATCTGGGCTGGGCGGCGCTGACCGGGCTTACCGGCGCGCTCGCCTTCCAGATGGACGGGGTCTTCATCGGGGCGACATGGTCTCGGGCGATGCGTAACATGATGCTCGCCTCGCTTGCCGGCTTCTGCATCTGCCTTGCCGTGCTTGTTCCGCCCTTCGGCAATCACGGCCTGTGGCTGGCGCTCAACCTGTTTTTGGCCATGCGCGGCTTCTTCCTGCTGGCGATGCTGCCGGCAAAGACCCGGCAGACCTTCTGATCAAAAAATCTGGCTGATCAGAGAAGCTGGCTGATCAGACTTTCTGGGCGGCCCAGTGATCGGTGCGGGTACCGCGCAGATCGCGGATCGAGCGTGTGCCGTCCCGGTCGAGAAGTTTCGACAGGCCGCGAACGATCGTCGCGGGCAGGCCCGGCCCCTCATAGACCATGCAGGAATAGAGCTGCACGAGATCGGCACCGGCCCGGATCTTTTCCAGCGCATCTTCCGCGTTTGCAACGCCGCCAACGCCGATGATCGGCAAATTGGGCCCGACGCGCTTGCGCACCTTTGCCAGAACCGCCGTCGAGCGGGCAAACAGCGGTGCGCCAGAGAGGCCGCCGGCTTCCTTCGCGTTCGTCTGGTTCTTCAAGCCATCGCGCGACAGTGTCGTGTTGGAGACGATCAGGCCGTCGAGCGGGTGAGCCAGTGCTTCGGCCGCGATATCGTCCAGCCCTTCCTCGGTCAGATCAGGCGCGATCTTCAGGAAGACCGGCAGGTGCTTGCCGGTGCGCTCGGCCTCTTCGGCGCGGGCGGCAAGCACGGCATCGAGAAGAGCTGCGAGGCTTTCACGCGCCTGCAGGTCACGCAGGCCGGGCGTGTTGGGCGAGGAAATGTTGGCGGTGAAATAGGTCGCGACGGGATAGAAGCGGCGGATGCCGGTGACATAGTCGGCGATGCGATCGGCCGAGTCCTTGTTGGCGCCGATATTGACGCCGACGATACCCGACGCCGGACGGCGCGCGGAGAGCCGCTGGAAGGCCGCGTCGTGGCCCTCGTTGTTGAAGCCGAGGCGGTTGATGACGCCGCGATCCTCGACCAGCCGGAAGATGCGTGGCTTGTCGTTGCCCGCCTGCGGCTTCGGCGTGATCGTGCCGACCTCGGTGAAACCGAAGCCGAGCTTGAGCATGGCATCCGGCACTTCGGCATTCTTGTCATAGCCTGCGGCAAGGCCGAGCGGGTTTTCGAAGCGGATGCCGGCCACCGTCTGCGCCAGGCGTGGGTCGGCTTTGATGGCGCAGGACGGCAGGACGCCGGTCTTCAGCGCGGCAATCGACATGCCATGGGCGGTTTCGGGATCGAAGGCGAAGAGGCCACGGGAGGCCAGCGCAGAGAGACGGTTGATCAAGTCATTTTTTCCGGAAAAGCATGCTGGCCGTCGACGCCGATCAGAAGCGGCATTTCCCACAGGACAGCGGAAAGCGGCAATGTGCCATAGAGATGGGGGAAGAGATCGCCGCCACGGGACGGCTCGAATTTCAGCGCGTCGCCCAGCAACACCGTGTTGACGGCGACGAGCAGAAGCCCGCTCAGCCCGGCGAAATGCAGTTTCGCCGTTTCGCGCGCCTGGTCGGCGGTGGAGAAATGGATATAGCCGTCGCGGTGATCGATCTCCGCGCCGTCGAAAACACCCTTCTGCTTGGCGTCACGCCAGATGGCTTCGGGCACGATCTTGTAAACGGTATCCGTCATCACACATTCCATTTGAAGGGCCGGCCTATTCACAGGATAGGCTGGGCTCATGCAAGAAGGCTCAACGAGGTGGTGCGGCATCGTTTGCAGCAAAGGCGGGCGAATGTCCACCGTCATTGGAGGAGAAGATGCCATGCGCACAAAGCTAACCTTGGCAGCCTTGGGGGCAATCCTGGCCGGAACGCTTGTTCTCGGCGCCGGCGCGGCAGAAGCGCAGGAACGGTTCCAGCTGGAGCGGACCGATGAAGGATTTGTCAGGCTTGACACGCAGACCGGCGCGATCAGCACCTGCCGCGACCAGAATGGCGAGCTCACCTGCCGGATGGCGCCCGACGAGCGGGCGGCCTACGAGACCGAACTCGACCTTCTGGAAAAGCGGGTGACGGCACTTGAGGAACGGCTCAGCCAGACGCCGCCGGACCGGATGCCGAGCGATGCGGAGGTCGACCGGTCACTGTCCATCATGGAACGGTTCATGCGGACCTTCATGGGGATCGTGCGTGAATTCACCGGCGGGCCGAACCCCGAGCCGCAGCCGGACAGGACGTGACGCGGGTATTGGCCTGCACGCTGGAAACCCTGCCCTTGTCTCGACTCACGAAGGAGGTTACAAATTCATCCGGGCCTTGAGGAGGGCTCAAGGGTAATTGACCCAAGCACGACTATGCCTTTGGGAGGGGCGTGGGAATGCAGACACTGACGATCATCATAGCAGACGACCATCCGCTGTTTCGCGGCGCGCTTGTCCAGGCCCTGCAGGCCATGGCGGATGAGCTTCGGATCATCGAATGCGGCGAGTTTTCCGCAGCCTTGCAGGCGGCCGCCGACAATCCGGATGCCGACCTGATGCTGCTCGACCTTGCCATGCCGGGCGTCAGCGGGTTTTCCGGGCTGATGACACTGAGGGCGCAGTTTGCCGCGCTGCCGATCGTCATCGTTTCGGCGACCGACGATTGCACGACGGTGCGGCGTTCGCTGGAACTCGGGGCTTCCGGCTTCATCGCGAAGTCGTCCGGCCTCGACGACATCCGCGCCAGCATCCAGACCGTGCTCGAAGGTGGTGTCTGTGCGCCTGCCGGCGATATAAGCCAGATGGAGGACGATTCCGGCCTGACCGAAATCCTCGACCGGCTGAAGACCCTGACGCCGCAGCAGGCCCGCGTGCTGACAATGCTCGCCGAAGGACTGCTCAACAAGCAGATCGCCTATGAGCTCGGTGTGTCGGAAGCGACGATCAAAGCGCATGTTTCGGCGATCCTCCTGAAACTCAATGTCGACAGCCGCACTCAGGCGGTGATCAAGCTCGGCAAGATCAACATGGCGATGGTCGCCTGATCCCCCAAAGGATGAGAGGATTTTATTCCTCTCCTCTCTTTACGGAGAGCTGTAGCTCCGCTAAAATCAGCTATGCCGTATGAGATGGTCGTCATGAGACTGTTTCCGGCTTTTCGCGCGAGCGGCGATCGCCGGGCGCTTTATTTTGGTCAGAGGCCTTGCCTCGCCCCGCCTGGGCGGCAAGGGCCGGGGCACGGGCGACGATGCTGTCACATGAAACCATATGGATTGCGATCGACAGGCTCGCCGAGCGTCATCAGCTGACGCCGTCCGGGCTTGCCCGGCGCGCCGGGCTCGACCCGACATCCTTCAATCGATCCAAGCGTCTCGGTCCCGACGGGCGGCTGCGTTGGCCCTCGACGGAATCGATCGCCAAGGTTCTCGATGCCACGGGTTCGACGGTCGACCAGTTCATGAGTTTCCTGCCGGCCGGTGGTCGCGGCCAGATCCCCGACGGCAATTTTCCGCCGCAGGCCGGCAACATTCCTCTGCTCGGCTTTGCCCAGGCGGGTGCCGGCGGCTTTTTCGACGATGGCGGCTTTCCCGCCGGCCAGGGATGGGACGTGGTCGACTTTCCCGTCGATCCATCGCGCAAGGCAGGCGTCTATGCACTTGAGGTGCAGGGCGATTCGATGATGCCGCTCTATCGTGACGGCGATGTGCTGATCGTCGAACCGGGCGCGCCGGTGAGGCGCAACGACCGCGTGGTTTTGAAAACCCGTGAGGGCGAGGTGATGGCCAAGGTATTGGCCCGCCAGAGCCCACGCACGGTCGAGGTCATGTCGCTCAACCCGGACCATCCGAACCGGGTCTTCGACCTGACCGATGTGGAATGGATGGCGCGGATCATCTGGGCCAGCCAGTAGCGGCCAGGTCCGACCAGGATCACCCGTTCCAATCCCATATAATAGGACCAAATTCCCAGGCGCTTAGGCCAATGTTCAGTAGAGGCCGTTCGGGAAATAGCGCAGGTAGAGATCCTGCAGACGGCCGTTGCGGGACAGCGCGGCAAGCGCCTGGTCGAAGGCCGAGACGAGGACCGGATCTGTCTTTCGAACCATGACCGATAGGCCCTCGCCGAGGAACTTTTCAGACAGATAGGGCCCATCGAAGAGCGCACAGCATTTTTCCGCCGCATCGCTCGACACCCAGAAGGGCAGCCGCAGACCATCGGCGAAGACGGCATCAACCTCTCCCTTCTTCAGCCCTTCCGTCAGCTCCCAGTCATTGCCGAAGGGAACGGGCTGGATGGCGGGGAAATAAGCCTTCAGCATCAGTTCGTGGGCGGTGTCCTTGACCACGCCGACCTTGCGGCCAGCAAGCGCTGCCGCCGTGTTGCCAGGGATCTGCGCCTTCAGATTGCGGGCGAAGCGCGCTGGAATGCCGATATAGGGGCGGGAGAAGAGAAAACGCTCGCGCCGCTCAGGCGTCGTGGCGATGCCTGCCATGACCGCCTCGCCGCCATTGGCTTCCAGGGCCTTTTCGAGATCTTCGAAGGGCAGAGCCTGGATCTGGCATTTTGCCTCGAGCTTCAGCTCGGCACAGATTTCCCGTGCCAGATCGACATTGAAGCCGGACAGGCGGCCGGTCTGGTCGGCGAAATTGAACGGCGGAAAATCCACCGTGGTCAGGATGCGGACGCGCACCACCGCCGACAGATCCGGCCGGGCGATCCGCTCGCGCCCATCGAACATGGACGGTAGCACATCCGGTTCGTCCGCCTGTTGCGCCAGTGCCTGGGAGATCGAGAGCGGTGCAAACAGCGCCGCGGCCAGCATGCCGACCCGCAGAAGAGCGCCTGCCCCCTGCCAAACTGGGGATGTATTCATCCGATGCCCCCTTATGATGTACTGCGGGACAGGCTGGGACGTCCCTTTTGGGGACGGTGTAACAGAACCATGCGCATCGGGGAATATCCGCCGCAGGGGGCGGATGCACATGAGGATTTTTCCGCAACATCCCCAACCCTTCATGCGGGCATGGGCAATCGGCAACCGATTCCGCCGGATATCCCGGAGGGGAACTCGGCGCGCTCGCGGCGCTCGGCTTTTCCAAGCGGCTGATTGCGGCCATGCTCGATCTGGCCAGGCAAAACGGCACGTCGGTTGAGGCGGAACTGCTGAGGTCGGGACATGTGGAGGAAATGGCCTATTACGGCGCGATCGCCCGGCTGCTGCGCCTGCCCTTCGTCGAGGCGATCGAGCCGGGGCTGGTACAGGACATCGATGCCCTGGATAGCCAGTTGATCCGCCCCACCATCATTCGCCTCAACCACCGCCACCGCAAACCGCAGACGGCGATCGTGCCTGAAGCTGCACGGCTTGCCGAGCTTGCCGCAGCGCTCGCAACCATGCCGCTCCTTGGTCGCGATCTGGCGATCACCACGCCGACGGCAATCCGTAACGCAGTGTGGGCGGCGGGGGCCGAGCGACGCGCCCGCGAAACGAGCAACGGTCTGTTCGAGACCCACCCTTCCCTTTCTGCCCGAACCATCCTGACGGGAGAACAGGGGTTCGTTGCGGGAGCGCTCGCAGCCGCGGCAGGGGCGGTGCTGCTGATCAAGCCCGCCGCAACGCTGCTCCTCCTGCATGTCCTGTTGTCGCTTCTCTATTTCGCTTCGCTGGCGCTGCGACTGACAGCGCTCGCCGGGCGCATGCGGCGGCGAGACATCGCCGAGCCCGTGCCGGTGCCTATAGGTTTTTTGCCACGCTACACGGTCATGGTGGCCCTCTATCGGGAAGCGGAGATGGCTGCGCAGCTGGTCGGCTCATTGCGGCGGATCGACTGGCCGGTCTCGCTGATCGACATCAAGCTGGTCTGCGAAGCTGATGACGGGGAAACGATCGCGGCTCTCGAAGCGGTCGGCCTGCCGCCGCAATTCGAGATCGTCCGGGTTCCGCCGATCGGACCACGGACGAAGCCGAAGGCGCTGACCTACGCGCTGGCTTCGGCGCGCGGCGAATTACTGGCCGTCTATGATGCCGAGGACCGGCCGCATCCGCAGCAATTGCGCGAGGCTCATGCCCGGTTCTGTCATGGGCCGACCGACCTTGCCTGCCTGCAGGCGCCGCTGATCATCACCAACGCTCGCGCCTCATGGCTGAGCGCGCTGTTTTCGCTGGAATACTCCGCGCTGTTTCGCGGGCTTCTGCCGATGCTCGGACGCCAGCGGATGCCGCTGCCGCTCGGTGGCACATCCAATCATTTCAAGACCGGGTTGCTGAAAGCTGTCGGTGGGTGGGACCCATACAATGTCACCGAGGATGCCGATATGGGGCTTCGCCTGTCGCGGATGGGATACCGGTCCGACGTGCTGACGCGGCAGACGCTGGAGGATGCGCCGGTCGAATTCTCCGTCTGGATCGCGCAGCGCGCCCGCTGGTTCAAGGGCTGGCTACAAACCTGGCTGGTGCTGATGCGCGATCCAGCCCGGCTGATGCGGGAACTCGGCGTCCTGCCTTTCATCACCTTCCAACTGCTTGTCGGCGGCATGCTGGTCTCGGCATTGTTGCATCCGCTGATCTTCATCTTCCTGTGGATCGGCGCCACGGCCATGCTCGATGCGCCGAAGGACGACCTGCCGCTCGGCGTGCTTACCCTGTTCGTCATGGATTTCGTCAACATCCTCGGAAGCTACCTGATCTTCCTTGGGCTCGGTGTCGGATCGATGATCGACCACGAGAAGCGGCTGCTCGGTTGGCGCTGGGTCTTCGTACCATTCTACTGGCTGATGATCTCGCTTGCCAGCTGGCGGGCGGTGGTCGAACTGAAGACGCGACCGTTCCTTTGGAACAAGACGCCGCATCATCCGACCTCCAGGAAATAGAAGGGAGCGCGCAGCGCGCTCCGGTCAGAGCGAAGAATTGGCCGCGACGCCGCCGGTCGTCGCCTCGGTGATCAGCGGGAGCAGCGACTTCATCACATGGGCGCTGCCGAAATTGGTGAGATGGGCCGCGTCGAAATAGAGAAGCCTACCTTCTTCCATGTAGGGGCATTGCCCAGCCTGGCATTCGGTGGCGATCGGATCGATGAATGTCGCACCGGCAGAGGCCTTGCGAAGCTCGTCGTTGAAATGATTGTCGACGACTGAGAACCAGGTGGCGCGGGTATCGTCATGGGTGCGGTTAGCATAGGCGATGACATCGACATTGATGACGAAGGCCGGGGACTGGCCGATCACCACGACCTTCACGCCGAGCGAACGCAGGGTCGCGATCGTACCTTCAAGCAGGTCCACACCGCGGGAGCGCAGGTCGATCCAGCGCGCCGACAGGACGACCGTCTTGATGTCGAGCGACTTGATGATCTCGACGGCCTTCTCATTGAAGGTGCTGCAGGAAGGGCGGGCATAGGAATAGTAGGCGAGCACCGGCGGGCAGCCGGCATAGGTATATTGATAGAGCCGCCCCGGCACGAGATTGGCGTTTGCGGTGAGGCCCGGCACGTAATGCGCCGCGAAGGAATCGCCCCACAGCAAGGTGGCGGGTCCCGGCCCGGGGTCCGACACGAGCAGACAATCCTCTGCCTTCCAGTTGCCGAAAGGCTGGCCTTCCTCGAAGAAGCATTTGCCATTGCGCCAGGTATTGCTCGGCTCGGATCGCGCCAGTTCGATCGCCCGGCTCTTCATCGCGATGTAATCCGGGAACCGGCCCGGAAAGCCGCTGCTCCAGATGCCCGCACCGCCGAGGACGGCAAGTGCCGCGAGCGTCGCGACAGCACCCGTCAGCGCGGTCCAGGTATTGCGCGAACCGGCGGCCCGGCGGGTGCGGAACGGACGCTCGACGAACCACCAGGAAAAGATCGCCAGCGCGAAACTGGCAAGGATGATGACGAGACAGTGGAGTGCCGTCGGCTCTTCGAGCGTGACGTAGCGGATGAAGACGGTGACCGGCCAGTGGGCGAGATAGAGGGAATAGGAGATCTTGCCGATGAAGACGATCGGGCGCGTCGACAGCACGGCACCGATCGGCGTGTGCCTGCCGGTCAGGATGATCAGAAACGCGCCGAGGCAGGGCGGCAGGGCCGTCAGGCCCGGAAATGGCGTCGCTTCCGTATAACCGAAGACGGCAATCCCGATCAGGATGACACCGATGATCGCCGCAATGCTGTTAAAGCGGCGCGGCAGGCCATGTGCGCCGGAAATCGCCAGCAGCGAACCGAGCAGGAGTTCCCAGGCACGCGTCGGAAGCAAGAAGAAATTCGCGGTGGGTGCAACACCGGTCGCGTAGATGCTGAGCGCCAGCGAAAGCGCGGCCGCAATGGCGAGCCCCCAGAAGAGATAGCGCCGGGCATATCTGTGAAGCAGCCACATTGCGATTGGCATGACGATGTAGAACTGCTCCTCCACCGCCAGCGACCAGGTATGCAGCAGCGGGCGCAGCAGCGCCGTGTTTTCGAAATAGCCGGAATTCTTCCAGAAATAGATGTTGGAGGTGAAGGTGCCGACCGCGACGAGGCTTTGGCTGAAGTCCTCGAAGAAGGAGGGCAGCAGCAGGATCCAGGCCGCCACGAGGGTGAGCAAAGAGAAGAATGCAAGCGCCGGCAGGATGCGGCGGGCGCGTCGCTCGTAGAATGTCAGGATGGAAAAGCGCTTGGCCTCGAGTTCCTCGGCGATGATGCCGGTGATCAGGAAACCGGAAATGACGAAGAAGATGTCGACACCGACAAACCCGCCATCGAAACCGGGGACCCCGGCATGGAAGAGCAGGACCGGCAGGATGGCCAGGGATCGAAGGCCATCAATTTCCGGGCGATAGCCCAGTTTCGGGTGGTGTTGAGCCCCTTTGGAAGGAACGTCAGACCTGGCATTCACTGCAATCGACACGTCCCGCCCGTCCCCCGATATTTGACGATGGAATTCGCACTCAGGAAGATTGCTGGAAGTTATGCGAACCGCCATTTGGATTACAAGTGCGACTTCTGACACTTGATCACCATTCCATCCGAGCGAGGATGCACTAAAGGTGTAGGAACAGATTTATGCTCAAGGCACCGCCCGCCGTTCGGACCGGGCGTGACAGAAATGTGGCGCGCCCCTCTTCCCTCCGTTCAAGTGAGCGCTATCTGCCTCAAACATAAAGTCTTTTGAGGAGCACCCCAGCATGTCGATCCTGATCAGCCTTCTGATAACATTCCTTGTCATCGTCCTCGTGCTCTATCTGATCGCACGCCTGCCGATCGATGGCCGCGCCAAGCAGATCGCCCAGGTGATCGTGATCATCATCGGCATCATCTCGCTGCTGCGCTATCTGGCGGTGTTCTGACCGGCTTCCCACATCTGACGGATATCAAGATGCCCGGCTGATCGTCAGCCGGGCATTTTCCGTTCAGGGGTGCGGCCCAAAAGCCAGGCGGCATTATCGGAATCGGTGATGATGGCGGTCGCGAGACCTGCCTCGATACAGGCCCGCAGGATCACCCGCTTGTGGGCGCCGCCGGAAGCGATGATGCGGGTGCGGATTTTCCGGTAGTCGTCGAGTTCGGGCGAGATGACCTGGCGGTTGAGCGGGTGGTCGAGCTCCCTGCCCTTCGCATCGACATAGCGGCCGAGCAGGTCACCCACCGCGCCTGCCGCGACAAGCTGGCCGATATCGGTATTCGGCGGCAGGCCGTAGCGTACCTGCAGGGATTCCGGCGTGACGTCACCGACGCTCAAGAAAGAGATATCAACGGTGGCAGCCTCCTTCAGCAGGCCCTGAAACACCGTCTGCGCCACGATCGTGTCGCGCGAGGCCGGGTCGTCGGCATAGATCGGCGCGGCCAGATAGTGGCACTGGGCATTAAGGACCTGGGCAAAGCGGCGGACGATCTCGAACGTGTTGATCTCCGAGCCGCGCGTCAGCCCGCCCATCATGGACCGGACCTTGACCTCCGGCACATTCGCCGGAGCCATGTGATGCACAGTCTCCCGCAATGTCGCACCCCAGCCGACGCCGAGGGAGGCGGGTTCGCTCGCCTGGATCAGCTGTTCGAGGAACATCGCACTTGCACGGCCCATCACGACATGCATCTGGGCGGGATCGGCCGGTGTCGGCACGATGACCACGTCCTTCAGGCCGAAACGGTTGCGAAGCTCCGCCTCCAGCTCGACATTTTCGGCCAGCGGCGAATTGAAGCTGATGCGGACGATGCCCTGATCAAGCGCTGCCGCAAGCAGCTCGTTGACCTTGCGACGGGTCAAAAGCATGCGTTCGGCGATCTGCGCCTGGGTCAGTCCCTCGACGTGATAGAGCCAGGACGCTCGTACCATGTGCTGCTGGTTCGCCATAGATACCCCCTCCCAAATGTCACATGAGCGTAACATTTGTAACCTAGAGCTACGCCAAGTCGGCGGGGCGGTAAAGCGGCTTTATTCGATCACAGCCCGCCGACGAAAATTCGTCTGTCGATTTCATGCGACGCCTGACGCCGAGGCCTTCCCGCCCGGCGAAGGCAGTCGTGCGCCCGTATTGTCCTTTTGGTTCAACAGGAGAAATCCATGCTATCCATCAACCGTCGCCATGCGCTGGGCCTGATGTCGGCCGCAGCCGGCAGCATCATCCTGCCGCGTATGTCGTTTTCCCAGGGCACCCGCCCGTCGATCACCATCGCGGTGCAGAAGATCACCAATAACAACACGCTCGACATCTGGAACGAGCAGTCGAACGTTGGCGAGCGCATCTTCTACCCGAACCTCTGGGAAGGCCTGATCGGCCGCGACTGGATGGGCAACCAGGGCCCGGTCGCGTCTCTCGCCACCGAATGGAAGCGCATCGACGACAAGACGCTGGAACTGAAGCTGCGCGAAGGCGTGAAGTTCCACAATGGCGACGAGCTGACGGCTGAAGACGTCGTCTTCTCCTTCTCCAAGGAGCGCGTGTTCGGCAACACCGAACCGGCCGGCGGCAAGACGATCTTCGAAGCCGATAACAAGCCGGCTACCGTCAAGGAACTGCCGGCGATTGTTCCGGGCGTCGGCCGTCGCTTGTGGCCAGCACTTGCCGGCGTCGAAGCCGTCGACAAGTATACCGTGCGTTTCCACAACACGACGCCGGACGTGACGCTCGAAGGCCGTCTCTACTCGGGCGGCAGCCAGATCACCAGCCGCCGCGCCTGGGACGAAGCCAAGAGCTACATGGATTGGGCTCGCAAGCCGATCACCACCGGCCCCTACATGGTCGGCGAATTCAAGCCGGACGTCTCGCTGACACTCGTCGCCCACGACGAATACTGGGGTGGCCGCCCGCCGCTGCAGGAAATCCGCTTCCTCGAAGTTCCGGAAGTCGCTTCCCGCGTCAACGGCCTGCTGTCCGGCGAATACGATTTCGCCTGCGACCTGCCGCCGGACCAGATCTCCGCCATCCAGAACGCTCCCGGCCTCGAAATCCAGAGCTCGACCATCTGGAACCATCGCGTCTCGGTGTTCAACACCCAGAACGAGATCCTCGCCAACCCGCTGGTTCGCCGCGCCATGACCCATTCGATCGATCGTCAGGCGATCGTCGAGGCTCTGTGGGCCGGCCAGACAGCGGTTCCCGCCGGCCTGCAGTTCGACTCCTTCAAGACCTCAAACATGTTCATCGACGGCTGGACGGCACCGGAATTCGATCCGGAACTGGCCAAGAAGCTGCTCGCTGAGGCCAATTACAAGGGCGACGCGATCCCCTATCGCCTGCTCAACAACTACTACACCAACCAGACCGCCAATGCGCAGATCATGGTCGAGATGTGGAAGCAGGTCGGTCTCAACGTCGAGATCCAGATGAAGGAAAACTGGGCGCAGATCCACGACCCGCAGGGCGTCAAGGGCGTGCGTGACTGGTCGGCCTCCAACACGATCAACGACCCGATCACCCCGATGGTCGTGCAGTTCGGCCCGAACGGCGAAATCCAGCAGAAGAAGGACTGGGCGAACGAGGAGGTCAACAAGCTCTCCCTCGTGCTCGAGACCTCGACGGACCGCGACCTGCGCAAGAAGGCGATTGCCCGTATTCTGGAGATCACCGAGCGCGAAGACCCCGTCTACCAGGTCCTGCACCAGAACGCCGTGTTCACCGGCATGAAGAAGTCGCTGAAGTGGAAGGCCGCTCCGGCTTTCGCCATGGACTTCCGCGCCACCAACTGGAACGCCTGATCAAACTGACCCTGCGCCGGCCGCCTCACCGCGGCCGGCGTCTTCTATTCTGGCAAGGGAGATGAGCTCCGATGGCTTCCAATCTCGTGGAACTGCGCGACCTCAAGGTCGCTTTCGACGGCGTGCAGGTGCTGCACGGCATCGATCTCGATGTCGGCCGTGGCGAGGCGATCGGCCTTGTCGGTGAATCCGGATGCGGTAAATCCGTGACCTGGCTTGCCGCCCTTGGCCTTCTGCCCGGCAAGGCGACGGTTTCCGGCTCCGTGCGCGTCGACGGCCAGGAAGTTCTCGGTGGCCCGCGAACGGTTCTCGAAGGCGTGCGCGGCAAGCGCATTGCGATGATCTTTCAGGATCCATCGAGCTCGCTCAATCCGGTCCTGCGTGTCGGCCGCCAGATCATGGAAGCGCTTGCCATCCATCGCGGCCTGCTCGGCGAGGCGGCGAGAGCCGAGGCGCTACGACTGCTCGACATGGTCGGCATTCCGGATGCCCGCCGCCGCATCGATCTCTTCCCGCATGAATTTTCCGGCGGCCAGTGTCAGCGCCTGATGATCGCCATGGCGCTTGCCGGCGAGCCCGACCTTCTGGTTGCCGACGAGCCGACAACGGCGCTCGATGCGACGATCCAGGCGCAGATCCTCGACCTTCTGATCGAACTGCGCGCCGAGACGGGCATGGCGACGATCTTCATCAGCCACGATCTCGGAGCCGTCTCCCAGGTCTGCGAACGCGCCTGTGTGATGTATGCCGGCCGCATCGTCGAACAGGGTTCGATCGCCGCACTGTTCGACAATCCGCAGCATCCCTATACGCGCGGCCTGTTCGACGCCATTCCGCGGATCGATGGCCCGCGCGAGCGGCTGATCCCTATTCCCGGCACCGTGCCGAACCCGCGCGACCTGCCGGAAGGCTGCGCCTTCCAGCCCCGTTGTTCACCTGCCGGTGTCGACTGTCGCACGCGCCGGCCGGAACTTTCGTCGATGGGCGATGGCAGACTTCTCTCCTGCTTCCATCCCGTCGGTGTCGCGCAGGCGGCAGACGCCCGCATCATGGAGGCCGTCTCGTGAGCGCGCCCGTGGACAACGCTCCCCTGCTGGAGGCCAAGGAACTGGTGCGCACCTACGAAGTGCGCCAGGGCATGTTCGGCAAGGTAACGCCGGTGCGCGCCGTCGATGGCATCAACCTCACCGTCATGCCGGGCGAAACGCTCGGCGTCGTCGGCGAATCCGGTTCCGGCAAGTCGACGCTCGGCCGCATGCTGCTCGGCATCGATCCGCCGCAGGAAGGCGAGACCTTTTTCGAGGGCCAGCCGATGCCGAAGCTCGGCACGCCGGAATGGCGGGCGCTGAGAGCGAAGATGCAGCTCGTCTACCAGGACCCGCTCGCAGCGCTCGACCGTCGCCTGACGATCGCCGCGCAGATCGAGGAGCCGCTCGCCATCCACAAGCTGGTGCCGAAGGAACATCGCGCCACCCGCGTGACCGAACTGATGGCCGCTGTCGGCCTGCGCCCCGATCAGGCAGATCGTTATCCGCACGAGCTTTCCGGCGGCCAGCGCCAGCGCGCCGTCATCGCCCGGGCGCTAGCGGCACGGCCAGAGCTTCTCGTCTGCGACGAGCCCGTTTCGGCGCTCGACGTGTCGATCCAGGCGCAGGTGGTCAACATGCTGCGCGACCTGCAGGAGAAGAACCGCATCGCCATGGTCTTCATCAGCCATGACCTGAAGGTGGTGCGCAATATCGCCGACCGTGTCGCCGTCATGTATCTCGGCCGCGTCGTCGAGGAGGCGTCGTCCGATGTGATCTTCGCCTCGCCGCTGCATCCCTATACCAAGGCGCTGGTCTCCAGCGTGCCGGTGCCGGGCAAGCCGCTCAAGGGCCGTGTCATCCTGCAGGGCGAGCCGCCCAACCCGGCCAACCGCCCATCCGGCTGCGCCTTCCATCCACGATGCGCGCTGGCAACCGACATCTGCCGCAGCAGCGTGCCGCCGCTTCGCCAGGTGGCGGATGGCCGCACCGCCGCCTGCCACATGGTGGCGGGCGCCGATCAGCCCGTCGCAGCATAAGGAGGCTTAAGAGATGCTTCGTTTCGTTTCCATCCGCCTGCTTCGTGCTCTGATCACCATTCTTGCCGTGCTGACCTTCGCCTTCGTCGTGCTGCGCATGTCCGGCGATCCCGCCCAGGTCATGCTCGGCCCAGACGTGCCGCAGGAATCCGTCGATGCCTTCCGCAAGGCCTGGGGCCTCGACCAGCCGCTGTGGATCCAGTACCTCGCCTATATCAAGGCGATCTTCACCGGCGATTTCGGCGTCTCCATGCGCGACAAGGCGTCGGCCATGCAGCTCGTCATCGACCGCATTCCGGCGACCCTGCAGCTGACCATTCCGGCGCTGTTCCTGAAGGTTGTGATCGGCATTCCGGCCGGCGTCTATGCCGCGCTTCACCGCCAGAGCGCGGTGGATCGCGGCGTCATTCTCGCCGCCATTTTCGGCTTCACCATCCCCTCCTTCGTCATGGGCCTGCTTCTGGTGCTGATCTTCTCGATCACGCTCGGCCTGCTGCCTTCCGGCGGCCAGGATACGTGGCAGCACGGCATCCTGCCCACCCTGACGATGAGCATCGGCGGTATCGGCATTCTCGCCCGCTTCTCGCGCAGTGCGATGATCGAGGTCATGGGCCAACCCTATATCCGCACCGCTTCCGCCAAGGGGATGCCGTGGCAGGACGTTGTCTGGCGCCATGCGCTGCCGAATGCGGCCGTGCCGATCGTCACAATCGTCGGCTTCATGGTCGGTTCGCTGATCGCCGGCGCCGTCGTGGTGGAATCGATCTTTTCCTGGCCCGGCATTGGCCGCCTTCTGGTCGTCTCGGTCACAAATCGCGATCTTGCCGTCGTGCAGTGCATCCTCTTGATGATCGCCGCGACCATGGTCGTCTCCAACCTGATCGTCGACCTGCTCTATGGCTGGCTCGACCCCCGGCTTCGCGCCCAGAGCGCCCACTAAGGAGGAGGACGATCATGACCATCGCCGATACCCGTCCGCAATCGCCCGAACTTCCGCTCTTTACCCGCTTCATCAAGCAGGTTCGCAAGGTACCCTTCTCCGTCGGCCTCGGCATCTTCTGGCTCGCTGCCATGGTGTTCGTTGCCTTCTTCGCCGACCTGATCCGACCCTACGGCATCACCGCCATGGACCTGCGCGCTCGCCTGTCGATGCCGGGCCATCCGTTGCATCTGCTCGGCACCGACGAACTCGGCCGCGACGTGCTTTCGCGCCTCATCCAGTCGATCCGCGTGTCGTTGGCGATCGCCTTCGGCGCGACGATCATTTCCGCCGTCGTCGGTACGACGCTCGGCTTTGCGGCGGCAAAGTTCCGCGGCGCCGTGGAGCATTTCGTGCTGGTTCTGGCCGATTTCCAGGCGGCCCTGCCCTTCCTCATCATGTCGCTTGCTGTTCTCGCCTTCTTCGGCTCCTCCATGCCGCTTCTGATCGGCCTGATGGGCTTTTATGGCTGGGAACGTTATGCGCGTATCGCCCGCGGTCTTGCCATCTCCGCAAGCGCTCAAGGCTATGCCTCGGCCGTGGTTCAGCTCGGCGCGACGCCGATGCGGGTCTACATGAAGCACATCCTGCCCAATGTCGCCTCGACGCTGATCGTCTCGATGACGCTGACTTTTCCGGAAATCATCCTGATGGAAAGCGGCCTCTCCTTCCTCGGCCTCGGCGTGCAGCCGCCGGAAACCAGCCTCGGCAATATGGTGGGCTTCGGCCGCGAATACCTGACGCGCGCACCGTGGATCATGCTGGCGCCCGCCTTCGTGATCATGATGACGACGCTTTCCATCTCGCTTGTCGGAGACTGGCTGCGCGACAAGCTCGACCCCACCCTTCGATAATCTCTCTTCATTGCTTGAGGACATTCCCATGACGAAGACAAAGATCACCGGCCATCGCGGCGCCCGCAACATCTGGCCGGAAAACTCGCTGACCGGTTTTCGCAACGTGTTGGCGCTCGATGTCGATGCGGTCGAATTCGACGTGCATCTGACGGATGCCGGCGAACTCGTCGTCATCCATGACGCAACGCTGGACCGCACGACGGACAAGACCGGCGAAGTGCGTGCACTCACAGCGGACCTGCGCGGCGAGACGCATCTGGAAGGCACTGCCGATACCGTCCCGACACTCGCCGACGTGCTCGCCATTCTCTCGGAAGCCGGCGGCAAGCAGCTGCATGTCGAAATCAAGTCGGATGCGGCGAAGAAACCCTATCCCGGCATCACGGAAAAGGTCGTCGCCGAGATCGAGCGCTTCGGGCTTGCCAGGCAATGCTATCTGACGTCTTTCGACGTGACCGTTCTGGAAGAATGCCGCCGCGTTGCGCCCGACATCGCGCGCCTCGTTTCGGTGAATGCCGACTGGGCGGCAAAGCAGGGCGGGCTTGAAAACTTCCTCAACTCGGTCGACGGTCTTGTCGAGATCGTCGCCATCCATCACGAGCTGCTCGACGCCGAATGGGCGATGATCACCGGCAAGCTGCCGCTGGAACGGCTCTGCGTCTGGACGCTGAACGAAGAGGCGCTGATCCGTCCGTGGCTTGAGCGCGGCATCGGCCACCTGACCACCGACAACCCTGACCTCGCGCTTCGCCTTCGCTCCGAAATCCAATCGCAATCCGAACCGGCCTGAGAAGGACCACGACCATGGGCAACATCATCGCAACCGGCTTCAACGCGGGCTCCGTCGACGGAGAACTGGCGAGCCTAGAAAGCGAACTGCGGATCCTCGCCGATATCGGCGTCGACACGGTAGAACTCGGCCTCACCAGCCTCGACCTGATCGCGGGCGGACGCATCATCGAGGAGCGGGCCGAGCGGCTCGTGGCCATCGCGAAACAGTTCGACTTCCGCTACACGGTACACGGCCTCGTCTCGTCCAATTTCATGGATCCCGATACCTGCCGTTATCAGCTCGATGCCGCCAAGGCGCTGGCCCAGATCTGCGACCGCATCGGCGCCCGCATTCTCGTGCAGCACGGTGGTAACCTGCGTGCCGACCAGCTGGCGGAACGGGCCGATGCCGACAGCAGAGAACGTGAGGCGCTGTTCGAGCTTGCCGAATTTGCCAAGCCCTACGGCGTTCGCATCGCGTTCGAGAACATCTTCACGACGGAACTCGGCCAGTACCGCCAGACACCAACGCAGGTGGCCGAGACGGTGAGGACCGTCAATCATCCCAATCTCGTCGCGCTGATCGATTTCAGCCACGCCTATATCGAATCGACCTATCGCGGCCTGAATTTCCGCGACGAACTGCGCGCCATGGCGCCGGTCGCCGGTCACCTGCATGTGCATGACT
The DNA here is from genome assembly GCF_030323265.1 of Terrirhizobium terrae. Taxonomy (GTDB): domain Bacteria; phylum Pseudomonadota; class Alphaproteobacteria; order Rhizobiales; family Rhizobiaceae; genus Neorhizobium. The sequence goes on along the minus strand of NZ_CP104992.1, from coordinate 2,158,609 downwards.
CATTCGGCCGCCCGCAGGCTTTCTACAAGCCGTACCATCCGCAGGAAAATACCGCGCTCGGCATCGGCGACCTGCATATGCCGCTCGGCTGGGGCGATATCGACTGGGAAGACATCTTCTCCGAACTGACCTTCCTGCCCGACACCGTGCTGATGATGGAAATCGGCCGCCGCTACCACGCCGAACAGCCGGAAAGCCTCGAGCGCGCCAAGAGGTTGATGGCACTCAATGCCGGCAAGACGGCAATCGCCGCCGAGTAAGGCTCACAAGGCAAGCACTCCTTCGCGGCGGATGGTTCGCGGAGGAGCTTTCGCTTGACGGTACAGACCGTTGGCGATGCTCTGGTATCTGCCTGTACAAGTGACTGGAGCGGGTGAAGGGATCGAGATCGACCGTTAAACCGCCGGAAAAACTCACCTTTTCCAGTCCCTTAAACGATAATACCGTAGCTTATACCGAAAAAGTTAGGTCATCATCGACGTTCCACCGCTACGTCGTTGACAAGAGGAACACTGACTTTGAGAATAGCCTTATCTTGGGTCAATACCAACGCCCGACGTTTCAGCGATGAGTTGATAATTAACATGGTTCAGTGGGAAAACCAGCTTCAGCAATTCACACGGCTAATGGAGACCTGCGGTACAGGCAGCCCAAGGAAGCCAAAGGGCCAGATGTCCTTTTCAGAAATTGCGCTTGGCGCAAATTTCAAACCTCGTGAAGCAATAAAGGCTCTTTCCGAACCTCCTGACACGTATCACTCTTTCCGGGAAGTGCTGTTTCTAGGCCTTTGCGGGTGGGTCACGTCTCCGTCTGATAGTTCCTACGGCCTCCTGCTGATGCGGCACGGGGTTATGGATCATCTTTCTGAACTTCAGGAAAACAAGGCGCTCAGCCACCTCAGCGATTTCGATGCTGATTTCGTCGCGCGGTATGTATTGGCGGGACCCGACTTTCTGTCGGATATTTTCCTCCCTCTTGGGGGCTATCGAGCTCTGTCCACTTCGATCTCACGAGACTATTTGCAAGATTGGTACTTTGGGCAAACTGATAATATTCGCAGACTCGCTTCCGCTTGCGGAGTTCTGCATTTTGCCCAAACGAATTTTCCAGACAGAAAGAAGTATCATCCAATCAGCCAGCAACGTGTTGCGGTCGCCCTTACAAAACTGAACAATGAGAGATCCGTGAGATCAACCCTTCTCAAACGCTGGGGTGACAATGGCGATTCGCTTGCACTGCTGTATGCTGCGTCAACGATAAGGCGCGGGGACAGCACCTTGTTAGATGCGGTTCTCTCCTCCGAGGTGCGGGCGAAGCAGTTTTTACCCCTGCTAGGTCAATGGTTCGGTCGCGCAAGATACTTTTGCGATGTCGTCCTAGCTAAGCTTGAGACCGAACATGATCATTATCAGACCAACCTCACTCTCCTCGAGCCATTCGAACCTCAAAAGTTCCGTGCTCCAAAATTTTCGGAACAGCACGAGAGCTTAGTACGAAGTGCGTTCATGCGGAAAAAAGCCTCTACAGTATAGACTTAGCGTCATCATAGTGTCCGACTAGGGTTAGGACACCATGTCCGAAGGCCGCTAGGCAAATACCTTTCAGGACTTCGTTGGACGACATTAGCCTCCGTGTTCAACACATCACACGGAGAAAACGATGACTAAATCGCTGACAAACCTGATCGCCGAAGACCGCAAGTGCGTCGATCCAGCATTTCCCACGACGGGCTACCTTCGCATCAAACAGATTCTCGGCCCGGAGGGGCCTCTGCCAATTAGCCGTTCTGGCTTCTGGGCGGGAGTGAAAGACGGCCGATTTCCTAGGCCGCGCAAGATTTCCGCGAGGGTGACAGTTTGGCGCGCGGAAGACATCTATGCACTGCTCGACCGCATCGAACACGGGGAGCTGTAAGATGGGTGTCGTTTCGCAAGTAAACAAAGGGCTTCAGATACCATCTGCATGGAGGAGAATTTTCTGCGCCCCAAGCAGTCTCAATCACTAGCCTGCTTCGAATACATCATGGAACGGCTCGGTGAGAGCAGTGAAGCTCTCAGAACGCTTGAGGACGATTACCGCAGACGACTGAACCGCATACTCGCCGATCTTTATGGGATCAGTTTAGAACTGATCGAAAATGAACAAGCATGGGAGCTCTTTCGTGAACACGATTCATGGGCTGGGATGGCTTTGCCCGCTGACGCAAAACGTCATGCACTGAGATACGTATTGAAGTGGGCTTGCAATCAATCGCGCGCAGGAAAACAAAAGGCTAACTTCTACCTTCGTGCCCTGAAAGCTGTCGCCAAAGAGGATACGAAGCCAGCAGACCTTCCTCAGAAAATTGAACGAGCCGGCGGCCTCAAGAAAGCAGCTTCGGCAAAGGTCATGGCTCCGAATAAAACAGAAGTCGCCATGTCTGACCGAGCTAAGCGCCCGCAGTTGCCCGACCACGCCGAAGGTGAAAACAAGAAGCAGATTATCGGGGCATTCTCTGAGGCGAAACAATTCCAAGCAATGATTGTGGGTGATCTCAACGCGACCCTGCAGCAGTGGGCCACAATGAAAATAGGAACCCGGTTCGTTCTCACCGGGGTCCTCGTCGAAATGAAAGCGCCGGCCAAAATCACGGTGGAGGCGCTTGAAATTCTCTAGCTATATGAGCTGGCGGCACGTGCTTTGATGCGTGCCGCCCTCTTTGTTTCTTCATCCTGCCGCATGAGGTCTCTTTCATAAGCGCTATAGCGCGTAATTTCTGACGGTGCTTTCGGCAAGACCAGCATTTCACCGGCGTCAATCCTTTTGCGGCGCAACGACTTTGTGGCGTAACCGATGACATATGCAGGATCCTTCTCGACTTCCCGTACATCGACCTGAAAAAATGCGTGTCCTGCACCGTGAATGCGCTCTTGATTATCTTCGACGTACGTCTGCAGCCCCTTCTTCATGCGACTGACCGGCGGCTGAAGTGCAATCGCATGACCATGAAGACCATCGTTCTGAACAATATTGAAAAGGTGATCACGGTTGAAACCTCCACCTTTTGGAACTGGGCAATCGTGTGCGTAAATCCACAATGGCTTCTCCAACGCGCCGACCTTAGCGGGATGGCGAAACGTGTAGTTAAGCAGCTTCGCGTAGAGCCTCTCAATCTCATCGATCATTATGCGCTTTTTCGTTTCCTCCGAACCGCCTATCGGATTGAACGTGAACGTCATCAGGTACAATTTGAATCCTAAAGCGATGCGCCACATCCCCATATCGATGTAGGCGTCGTTGAGGTTGGCATGTGTGTATTTCATGTTGTCGTCCATGTCGTTTGTTTCGATGATGTCGGTGTTGCGATGTCGGGTGCCAGTCGGCGTCTTCGGCTCAGGCAGTTGCCAGCGCCTTCATGCCTCCCACAGGCACAGTTCCCCATATGCTGGTGCTCATTTGCACCGTCACCGAGTCTCCGGATGTGGTCAGGCGATTGGCTTCGTAGGAAACGGCTGCGTCTCGATACTGACGTTGTAGTGACGCCTGATAAGGGAGATGCTTCTCAGCAGATCGGGCTGTCGAAACATAATTGGCTTCGATATGGCCCTTTACCGGACAGGCGAACTCGATCGTCTGCCGTCGCGGCGCATCTGAGTTTGTCGGATAATCCGACAGATTTTCGGTCTTTTCGCACCCTGCGAAGGGTTGCCCTGCTATCAAATTTCACGGTTAGGCAAAGGGTTCGGGTCTGGCGCCGCATGCGTGTCGTTGCCCGGAGAAAGATCTAACATATTGACAAGTCTGTATTTATTCGATACTTTGAGGCTGCCTACGATGCGCAAAGCCGCTTTCGAAAGGCAGCGAACCCAATCATTGAGCGCCCCCCGTGGCGCTCTTTTTTGTTTCAGGAAACCAACATGAATTTCGCGTCGTATCCTGCGCCTTCAGCCCCCAACATTTCGTTGCCCCGGGTTTCCATCCTCGGTCAGCCACCCCTGCAAGCCAGTGTGGTCGCCGCATCAGCCGACCACGACATAGATGCATATTCAAAGCACTCTCAACAATCACCGGCCTCAATCATGGTAGGATTGGATGATAAGGGAAAACCTCATGCGTCATGGTTCGCAGCCAGCCACGCCGACGCTGCAAGGCGAGCTGCCGACCTCATGGGCATGGCCCTCATAAGAGTCACCAAAGACATCGCCGCAATCGCTGCCGCCCTGCCGCAGGGCAAGCTGTTCGAGAGTGGCAAGGCGTTCGTGCCGTTCGTGAAGCGCTCGACGTACGACCTGTTGGCGGCGCACCTAAGCGACGACTATTTGGCCGCCGCCGCGCAACGCGTCGACGCCGCCGCAGCCAGCGCCGACTACGCCAAGGCCAGCAAGGGTGAAGTCACGCCGCGCAGCTACCCCGGCCATTGGTCGAAGATCGCTGTCGGCGACATAGTACTCGCCTCTGAAGGCCATGACGATGGTTGGTGGGAGGCGACGGTTGTCGGCGTGCAGGACAGCGATAACTACCTGCTTGCTTGGAGCGACTGGCCGGAGCTTGATCAGTTCATTCGTCATGTCACCCAGCTCGCACTGCTGCACCCAAAGTTCACGAGCGAGGCGTCGGAATGATCCCGGCTGCCACTGACCGAACCGCCGGTGGCCACTCCGGCCGGCACGATTCACAGTCGACGGCGCCCCCGACCCAGCCGCCGCTCGCCGCATCTGCACCCTCAATGACACGTTGCGCCGGACCTTCGTCGGCGGGCGCATCGTTATCACGGCGGGCGTCCAAGCGATGACTGAAGCCGACCGCGCCGAGCTGTGGCGCCGAGTGCAGTCATACGACCAATTCGATGCCGGTAATGATCCTTACGGCGAACACGACTTCGGTCGCGTCAATGTCGGCGGCGCAAGCTACTACTGGAAAATCGACTACTTTGATGCCGATCTCACCCATGGTTCGCCCGACCCAATCACACGCCGGGTCATGACCATCATGCGCGAGGACGAGTATTGATCATGCTCGCCGTGAAGCCCAACTCAACAAAACCAAGGCTGCGACATTCTCGCAGCCTTTTTCATTTGGCGCTCGGTTTGCGACCCGACCGCAACGGCGGCGGCTTTTCAGAGCCGTCTTCGAACTCTTGGAACAGCGCACCCAACGGCACCTCTAAGGCCGCCGCAATTGCCTCCAACACGCTGATTGTCATGTTTTCCTCACCACGCTCGATACGCCCCACGTACGAGCGGTCGATGTCGGCTTCGTGTGCCACTCGTTCCTGCGAGAGCCCGAGTTCCACCCGCAGCTTGCGGACGTTCCAGCCTATGAGTTTCCGTGCATCCATGATGACGCGAAAAGGCCATACAGAACGCTTGACAATCGACGGACTGACAGTCCCATATTCTACAACTTGCAGTGAATCGACGTGTACGCCGCCCGCGCCTGCGCTCGAGAATTTTAGGATTAATTCATGACCCCCTATTTTGATGGAATGCGCCGCTACTTCATCTTCAGCGGAAGATCGACCAGATCGCAGTATTGGCTCTTCTCACTCACTGTCATCGTGCTTGGCAGCATCGCTGTGATCCTCGACGCCGCCGTGCTTGGATCACCCAAACCGGCGGCATTCACGGCGCTTGTCTACATCGCCCATTTGATCCCAAGCCTCGCCGTTACGGTTCGCCGCCTGCACGACGCCGACAAGTCGGGTTGGCTGGCGCTGCTCCTGCTCGTGCCGCTGGTGAACTTGGTTTGCTATGTCGTGTTCGGCTTCCTCGCTTCCACGCCGGGTGCCAACCGGTTTGGTATGGCCGTCGGCGGCAATGGTTCACAGCAGGCCACAGGCGCCCCGGTAGCGCGAGACGCTGCATCGGGTGCGTCAACTGTCGAGCAGCTTGAAAAGGTCGCCTCATTGCGCGCCGCAGGCGCAATTGATGGCGCTGAATACGACCGGCTCAAGGCCGATGCGATCAAGGGTGCCCGCCAATGAAAATCGCGACAGGCATTATCGCCGTCATGCTCGGCCTGTTGGTTCTGCTTCAGTCCTGCACCATCGGCGCAGGCTCAAGCTTGCTTGGAGATCAGGCCACGGCTGATGCCGGTGCCGTTGGCATCATCGCTGGATTCTTCCTATTCGTCGGCGGCGCCTTTTCGTTCGGCTTGCCGATGATCGGCGGGATCGTGTTTTTGGCCGCCGCACTGGTCGCCTTCACCGGCGTCGAACAGTTTCCTGACCTTCAGGTCTGGGCCGTGCTGGCGCTGGTCCTTGCGGCGATGGCGCTGTTTGCGTGGTGGTCGGATAGAAAGAAACGGCAAGCCTCGTCGGCGAAGAGGATCGAAGCTGGTCAGCAGGAGGCAGGGCAATGACAGTGTTCGGCGGTTACGAGAGAAGCATCGACCGGCTTATGGTTATAGCACTTGGCGCGATAATGGCGTCGGGGCCTATGGCCGTGCCAGCCAACGCACAGGGCGACCTCAAGCTGACGAACGAGCAGCGATGGAAGATCCTTGATTGCTACACTGACATGACATGGGACTCTTCGGCCTGCCGCAAGGCGGGAGTGACAAAGCGCGGCGAATTCTTTTACGGGCCGCTCGGCACGAATGATCACCAAGACCCGGCTTTCAACCCCGAACTCGATGAGCTCTTAGTAGATTGCCGCGGCGTCAACGACGGGTACTGCGCCAAGGAAGAGGCCGACCCCGCTGAACCTGCCGCGCAAGCTAAACAACCCGACGCACCTGCCGAAAACGAATGGCGGTTCCACTCCAACTATGTGAAAGGCGGCACCTTATGCACCTTCGGTATTCGAAGCGGAGAAGTCGTCGTCGGCTTCACCGCCGTCAACACCAGCGAATACCGGGGATTTGCTGTAGGGCTTATCAAAAAATCGAAACGCGCAGCGTGGCGTGTCGATGACAACCTGCCGTACGCTGTTGATGGCGACATAGGAGGCGGTGGGGCTTGGCTGACCCAGCCGTTGCGGCCAGAGTTTTTGTCCGATGTCGCCGCTGGCCGAGAGTTGGCTGTCACCAGTGCTGATGGAGAGCGGATCGTTCTGAGCCTCAGCAACGCGGCCGACGCGATTGAAAGCTTCGATGTGTGTCGCAATGGTGGCGAGCCTAATGTCAGCGGAATAAAGCCGTCCACCGGCGCGCCAACTACTACGGATGCGGCGCAGCAGGCAGGCAGCAGTCACTACACCTGCGCATTTCGCATTCGCGACGTGGATGGTGCGAACGTCCCACGCGGCATGATGAGTGATCGGGCCTATCTGCGCAGCTTCGAGGTCACCCGCGTCTCCATCACCTTCAACGCTGATAGCAAGCAATTCTTCATTGGTGACCGGCCGGTACAGGGCGCCGAAGTAGCGCCGCCAAGCCGTGGTTTTGCGGAAGGATCTGCGGCTATGACATACACCGATTTCGCCACGGCTATTGGCCTTGCGTCATCAGCAGCGATGGCCCGGGGGCTGACAGGAAAACAGCAGAAAGAATGGGAAACTGTTATGAAGCAGTTCGGCGGCGGTGCGGCAAAGCTTATGGCCCCTAATCGTAAGGTCATCTTCAACGCGGATGGCAACGGCGCTTTGAATTTCTTTGACCTGATTGCTACCGGCGAGCCAGCAAATTTCAACTCCGTTGCATGCAGCAGGCAATAAGCTGCGATGGAAATCCCGGCAATGTCCATCCAAAGGCGTGAGGCCGCAAGTCTTTACGACCGTATTCGGCGAATTGAGAACATTCAGGGAAATGTCGAAAGACGACAGCCCTATGCGCACGACCAGTGCTTTGTAGATACAGCCTGCTGCTTGCACCCCGTTGGGTAGAGTCAATGTATCGAGCCGCAAAGCCGGGACGTTGATCAGTTTTGGGTTAGAGGCGGTTCCGGCCCTGCGTGTGACCGGCAGGCGGCACCTCAACTATCAATCTCAATGCTCAGCCAGTAGCTTGCAGGTATGCACCTCCGCTCAACTATTGTCCATGATCGGTGCGGTGATACAAGATGACCGGACATGTTTGCTTTCAGTACCGAAACTGAACGCGTACACCGTGTTCGTCTTCGATGTCCAGTGACGCATAGTTTATGACAACGTTTTTGAGATAGACCGTCGACGACCTATTGTGACCGCTACTAGCATAATAGCACCCGAGACCCGCACTAAATTCAAGTGTGTAATCTTCGTCAAACTGAATATAGCGGTCGTGAGCGTGCGAAGAGCTTGTCGCTACCTTGTTTGACCGCGCAATTAGCAATTTCGAGATGTCTATATGTTGACCTAGTGCATTATTCACGTCAGCTGCCGCCAAGTGGTCCTTTAGACCTGCGCCCACGTATATTTTCACATGGCCGGTAAACGCGCCAAATGCTGAACTGTATGCAGAGAAAAGTTCTGTAATCGAGGAAAGAGCGTCTCTTCCGAAGTATCGATCGTAGACTTGCACTCTTCCGACGTGGTGGACATATTCAAGGCAGTGATCTGACAGACGAGAATTGCCACCTTCGGTCAGACTCCAGTCTCTGACGACGTTCGATTTGTATTGCCCGAGAATGACCTGATATCCGATATTATTGTAGTTGTGGGCAGTGATGCCGAACCGAGTAAATTCAGCCAAGTCAGATTGAGGAAGTTCGCGTTTATAAACGAAGTGCTTCGAGCATTTCAGAGCCAATTCAACATATTCAGGCTTTGCTGCGGTAAAGCGAGGATTTAGGTTTTTCGTAAGAGCAGCACTTGGTACCGGCACCAAAAGTTGATCACGCAGAAGGCCCGTGAGAAGTTGCCCCTTAGTGGATGACGGATCAACATCCTCTTGAACAATTGCAAGTAATTCCTCAGCAAGCAGTGCGTACTGGACGAACTGCGACGGCGGCGCGCCTGAATCAATCAGAACATCGCGTACGAATGTCTCTTCAGACGCGACTAGCGGTATCATGCGAGGCGATTTTCCATAAGCGTGCGGTAGACCTGTATTGTCTGATCGAAGAAACCATCAGGCCAATTTGATTCGAACTCTCCAAATTCATTGAGCGAAATTCGGCGTATTTTGGCATCCTCTGAAATATATATTATCTGAACGTCGTCATGGGAAAGACCGTGGTATTTTCCTGCCCGAACATTACTTATATGCAGCTGCACACCGTGTATCACGTGCTCACTGTGAGTTTCGAGCACAACCCTTTTTTCGCCTCTTGCCGTTTCCTCACAAAGGATTTCACCTATGCGCGTCTGCGACCAAGGATACAAATGAAGCTCCGGCTGCTCGACAATCATCATAGTGTTATCGGGCATCGCGGCCAGCTGCACAAGAATTGGCGCTGCTTGTGAAAAGCCTACACCTACGTCAACGACGGAATCACTTTTGCTCGATCCTTGAGCAGTTTTTGTCCGAAGATCGATCAAATCGCGCCAACTGTTGATTTCAATTTCCGTTCCCAGTCGCAATCGTCTGAACCATTCATCGAGGCGACCAAAATCGTCCTTGATCCGAGAGTTTCGTTTGCCTGCCTTAACAGCACGTTGCCGTAAATAGTGATAAACTGCTGCGGTATGAGCACCTGTTGGCCCCACGGTCTGCCGCTCATCGGTCAGCGTCATGGATCGTACAGGCTTTTCACGAAGTGAGGCTAGAGCGAATGTATTTTCCGTCAACGATGTGAACAAAACGCTATGCACACGCGAAAGAAGAACGCGCTCTAAGGTGAACATAAACTGTATTACATCTTCCGGTATAGGATCGCGCTCATAGGATAGGGACATTCCGCGCTTATTGTCCCGCTTCGCTTGCACTCCACCAGTCTTAAGATGTTTGCATAGCTTACGGTACGTGAGATTTTCGCTAAGTCCGTGCCTGTAACGCTTCGATACCAAGTCAAACATTGCTTCCGAAAGGCTCATCCGGAAGCTTTCATCCGTTTTGTTCATTCGGCGAAAGCGGACCCAGTGTTCGCAATGTTCGTAGTCATCTATGACAACCCTAGAACTATCCTCTGACATAAACAATGCGTAAGAAACGACGCGCCCATGGCCGGTTTGCGGATCATTTTGGTGATTAATCTCTATGAAAACAGTAGATATATTTCGTGCAAAATACGCAACAGGCAGTTTAACTGCGAATGCGAACGTTATTTGACCATTTATATCATGATTTTTGGAGTATTCGACGAAATTACCTATGTCGACGTACTGACCTTGAGCGATAAAACCAGCGTGATCCGCCGGATCACCATAGGTTTGCTTAAAGGCGAGGAGGCCCTTGATTAGCGACGACTTTCCAGAGCTGTTCGGCCCGACTAAAATCGTTAGAGGTTTCGACAGGTCGAGAGTGGCATCTTCATATCGCTTAAATGATTTGTAGCGAACCGCATTGATCAACGTTCATCCCCCAATCGGATCTATGTAAAAAAGCTGGCTGATCATTTTTGTCAATAAAATCTTCGGGTGCCAATCTAGCAGACGATTGTTGCATCGAACTCAATCGCCGTTCGCACAACGGTCACTTAAGGGTATACCCTTGCGTGACATGCTGACCGTTACACCTCAAGCCGTAACATCCGGGTTGACGGCGGCTATTTGTGACAAGGTAGCGTTGGGCCTAAACCTTGAGGTTACACATGGCCCGCATCGGTTACGCACGCGTCAGCAGCATCGACCAAGACTTACAGGCACAGCACGACCGCCTTCAGCGTGAAGGCTGTGAGATTATTAGATCGGAAAAAGTATCGGGCGGCAGCCGGGAAGGTCGCGCCGAACTCGCAACCGTAATTGAGTTCGTACGCCAAGGCGATGAAGTGGTCGTCACCCGGCTCGATCGCTTTGGGCGCGATACTCGCGATGTACTTAATATAATTCACGAATGCCAAGAGCGTGGCGCGTTCGTGACCATCCTCGACCCACACGTCTCAACACGCGGAGAAATGGGCCATGTCATTATCACCGTTTTGGGCATGGTGGCTCAGATGGAGCGTAGGTTCATCAAAGAAAGACAGCGCGAGGGCATCAGTCGAGCGAAGGCTGCAGGTATCTACAAGGGCGGCAAAATCCGTATCGACCACGAAAAAATTCGCGACCTGTCTGCCTCGGGTGTCAGTGTAACGAACATCGCGAGGGAGGTCGGTTGTTCTCGGATGCAGGTGTATCGCGTTAAAAATTCGAATGAATAGCACGTCGTGAAGTTCGCCCCCGGGCTTAAGCAACTGCAGCATATTCGACGACTTCTTTCAACCATACACGCGTTTCGGCACCTCGTTCTACATGCCCACACTCCGCATCAAGCATGCGAAAAACTTCGGCTTTCAGAAAAGCGCGATCGGCCCATCCATCTTGAATAACATTACTGATGTATTCTGGGAGCGCGCTAGCCACCTCATCTGGCTGCAAGTCGATACCCTTTGAGGTTCGATACCAGACTGCGAAATGGCCGAGCCATGAAAGAAAGTCCGCATCAAGAATGTCCCGCTCATATCTCTCTCTGATTTTGAAGACCTTATCCCAAGTTTCGGCGTGTGAAGCTAATCCGCCTTGGAAATCAATCTCCCATCGAGGATACCGAATTCCGTTGATGTTATTGCCCATAAAAGGTTGGCTATTCGCCAAACTGATTCCGAAGGTGGGGCCACTGTAGGGGTCGGAACAGGGCCGCCTCATTCCGTCATCGTTGTACAAAATGTCGGCGGTACCTTTGAAATCCGAATTGCATTCGGAGCACATGGGCGGCAAGTTTCGAAGATCCGCGCCAGCAAACGGATACTTCGATACCAGCATATAGTGATCTAAGTCGTGCCTCGGGGCTCCGGGCGCCCGAAAATACCCCAAACCGCAAAAAGGGCAGATTTTCGACTTTTTAAATGTCTGATAAATCTTGTGATACTGGCTATCGCGTAACGAGAATGGTCCCGTTTTGATTTCGGATAGGAGATCAAACAGGAAGCGGAATAGACTTGTTATCGCCTGCCTGACAGGCTCAGGAAACTCTCCGATTTGTATACACACTACGCCATTAGAAAGTATCGTCGGCAAATCGGTTTGAGATTCGAGAGCCTCCTTTAGCCTTCCGCGGTCCAGATCGCCCAGCTTACGAAACTCGCGCCAGACCGTCTTTAGCCGATCACGAAGCCCGGGGCGACCTTGCAATGTAGCGCGATAAGCTTGAGGGATACATGACGGCCATTTAGGCGCCGCTCTTCCAGCAGCAATTTCGTCCATTCCATGCCGAAGAATATCGACAACGGCAGCGTTCAGCCAATTCTCTTCCAATGCTTCTGAGGGATAAGCAAACAACATCAGTTCTTCAGCTTACGTAAATGCTCTGCAACAAAGGCTTTTTCCACCGAAGGGCCAAGCTCGTTGAGCCCCTGTTGAACTTCCTCAATCTTCGATGAGTTAAGAAGCTCCTCAATGCGCTTCTCAGCAATTTTAGATATTGAGGGACGCACCTTGAAACAGGTCTCGAGAATCCGATCAAATGTAGCGCCGAAGGTCTCAATTGAGGGCTCTTCAACGAAAATCTTGCCGTCTTTTCTATCGAAAATCAGCACTTGTTCGCGCGGCATATCAGACGGGACGAAAGGCGCATGAGATGTCAGTAGAAGCTCCTGCCTGTTTCGGTTGCCAGTCAGCTCCTGCAGTCTTTGCACGAATTTCACTCGCCACTGCGGATTGAAGTGAGACTCAGGTTCATCCCACAGAAAAAGTGCATTAGGCTCGGAAATCATCGCATAAGTGCCGAGGATAAGGGCTTGCTGATGTTCTCCATCGGAGAGCGAAACGTAGTCGACTGGGGTCGTCCTTGACCCCGCAGGCCAGAAGCGAACCTCTTCAAAGCCAAATACCACGTGTTCTTGTTGAGGCTCTGGAAGCCTTGATGCAAAGCGACGCTCTTTCACCGCTCGCTCGAACCGCTTTCTTGCTGTTCGCGGTATAGCAAGGTCGTTTAACAATGCCAGTTTATGAAGTGCTTTGTATAAAGAAAGCGCATCTGGCCAGAAATGAGAAAATGCGTCACGTGTTGCGGCATCTATAAAAAAGTCGAAGGTATATGTTTCAGTTTTGTTGTCTTCCGTCCAACAAGTTGCAATGCGTTTTAAAGCATCGATCGTCCTTTCCAATTCCTCGGTGAGCTGTATCCCCTTTCGGCCTGTTACCTTTTTCTGGCGAGCGGGTGCTTTGGAAACAGCGGAATGGGCAAGGCGAACAATACACCGGCAAGATGCCAAATCCGACAGTCCAGCGTGACGTAATATTTCTTCGCGTGCCGATGATTTGCCGAGCATGAGGTTCGCGAACAAAACTTCCAAATTTGTCCCGTAGTCGATTAGCATTAGGCGGTTATCGGGAAGGTTTTGTTCTCCGGTTGCTTTAAGCGCCGCACGTGCGACGTCGTTGGCGTACCCACTTCGGCTGACGAGGAATGGCGAGCTGAGAGTTTCGTTGTCGCCGGACGTGTATCCGACCACTACGGACGGTAGATATCTACCGAACTCCGCCGAGCTAGAAAGAAGAGGCTTCACATGGCCCGTGCGAAATAATTCGATTCCGCTCAAGCCCTTACCCTTTCGAGCACGCCGTAGAGTCACAATCTCCTCGTGGTCGCCGCCATCAGACCTTATAGAATAGGAAACTTCGAAAGCGATTTCTTGATTGGCTGACGATCTCTCCTCCGAAGGGCTGTGCGCGTTCCATGCGGCCTGAAAGATCTCTGCGACAATTTGTAGGAACTGAGATTTACCCGAGCCATTTGGGCCGATTAGGCACATGGGGGCCAGTGCTGACGAGCTCTCTTCTTCACGCCCAAACCAAACGTCTAACCCGTCGAATACTCCTCCACCGGCAGCCGCACTATCGATTTTTATGCGGTGCAATCTCATTTGCCCGACAACCTCACCAACCTCATCTGAGCGCTATCCCGGTCAAAAACTTGAGCTAGCGAAGCGTCAGGTTGCATCAAACACTCGAAGATAATGTCTCGCATTGCATCATAGGGCACTGCAAGACGTTCATGGAGTTCGGCAAAAGTGATACCATCCTCTGGCCAAGTCTTGAGGTCCTCCTGCAATTTGTCGATTGGGTTCATTGTTGTAGCCCTTTTCTTGGCAGGAGGCGGAGGTGAGCGCTTCTCAATCACACTGCGCGCAGTCTGAATCCTCCCAAGTACGTCACTAATCGGTTCCTCGCTTGCGTCCTGCGGGAGAAGCTCACCGCGCAAAGCTCGAGATAAGATACTGCTCTCGAAGGCGGAGATAAGCTCGGAGGCAGATCCATACTCACATGTCACTTTTCTTGCCCACTCAAAGGCGGCGTCTATTAAACGCACCACCTCACGCTGCTCTTCAAGGCTTGGCAGTAACAAATTGAACGCAGCAAGCTTTGCAGCATTGATGTTGGACTGACTTACCCCGTCGCTTTTTACTTTCCGAGCGTACCTCCGTCCTTGAGGGGCGTTGAGGCAATATGCGAGATACTCGGGAATGATACGATCTCCACATCGGACTCTTATGATGTAACCGGCGAATATTGCTTGGCGAGTACCGCGGTAAACAGCTGTTTTGCCTACGAGCTCGGGGCTGTTTGTTCTGTTAAATAGGACGTCGCCATCACGAAGCTCATACTTTGATATTTCCTGTTTGTCTGACGTGAAAACGAGATCAGACCAATCCAGCAAACCGTTCTGTATATTCCCCATGCGCAAGACTGGCACTATGCCGTCGGGCTGTGACTTGGCGGAGGTGCCATAGTCAAATTGCTGTGCGACATCACTTAGGCGCACTTGAGCACCGAGATTTGTTCTATTCTCTTGACGCCATTTAGCGGTGAGCTGCCCGGAACAACCCGTCTCGAGAATATGCGAGCAATATTCCTCAAGCATTCTTGGCAGTTGATCGATAGCCGCACGAGCGCGGAGTATGCCGTCAAACAACCGATCCAGTTTTGCAACGATTCTACGCTGCTCCTCTAGAGGCGGAGTTGGCAACATTATTTGCTTTAAGTTCCTACCTGCAATTCTTTGCCGTGTTGTACCGCCGGCTTGTCTCCCGATTGCGTCTCTAATTGGCGGGCTGTTTACCGCATACATCAGCCATCTCGGTACTGCACCGTTAAGCTTCTCACCCGGTCGCCACACCAATACGTCAACAACTGTTACTGCTGCTTGCTCAAGTTGCGGCAAGATGCAGGCGCGCCCTAGTGGATTTGGCATGCGGGCGATCAGGACATCACCAGACGCCAGAAACGTGCAGCCCAGCTCTTGAGCTACGTCAAGGCTCATGAATCTTTTTGATTTCCCAACAAACTGTCCGTCGCCGATATCAGCGAGTTGGATCAACCGAACGGTTCCGTTGGCATCCTGATTCTTGCTTTCCACCCAATCCCCATCGGAAACAATACCGTCGGGACCTGCCAGCTCCTCGATAGAGGCATATGACCAGCCGAGTGGTAGGGCAGATAGGTGCGAGTTTTCCGTCGTGATGACCTCAGTCATGTGAATTCACGGGCTCTGCGAGCTCCTCCGATAAAGCTTCCACTTCGCTGACTGCAGTTTTTAGGTGGGTCAAAATAGCACCAACTATTGCTTCAGCGCTACCGAACCTCTCATGTTGGTCCGCTGAATCAGATTGGAGCCAAAATATATCGAGGTCATCATCGCGGTCTGCAATTTCATCGCGGCTGAACTTACGGAATCGACCGCTGATCGTATCAGGCTGACGACTGGACCGGCCGTAAGCGTCGTCGCCGTAGCATTTTTCAAATTCCTCGAAGTGGTGAGCGCCAAGTTGATTGGTCTTGCCGAACGTAGGCAAATTAGTCCGAAGATCGTAAAACCAAGTCGCCTTCGTGCCGTCGGAATTCGCTTGCCTCCGGTTGAAGAAAATCACATTTGTCTGGACGCCTGCACTCGTGAAAGTTCCGCGCGGAAGTCTCAGGATGGTATGCACTTCACACAATTCCATAAACTCGCGGCGTATCGAGCGACCGACACCCTCCTCAAACAACACGTTGTCTGGGAGCACGACGGCGGCCCGACCTCCCTCCTTCAAGCTGCGATAAATGTGTTGAAGGAAAACAAGTTGCTTGTTGGCGTTCGGATAGGAAAATTCTGACCGGACTGAGCGTTTGCTTCCGGCTTTATTTCCGAACGGGGATTCGCGAGAATTACGTCAGCCTCTTCGAGGCTTTGCCCATCGTCTGTGAGAGCATCGCCGTAGATAATTTCTGCTTGCAGTCCATTGAGGAACGTATTCATCAAGCAAATGCGCCGAGTATTTTTCTCAATTTCGGCTGCTTGATAGCGTGGAGGACGGTCTGCGTACATCGCGCGCGAGGTTGTCGACCGAATATACTGATCGGCAGCAATTAGAAAACCGCCACTACCGGCTGCTGGATCCTGTATAAGTTCTCCAACAAAAGGCTTGATCAATCAGAATCATCGAGTTCACCAGAGGCCTCGGCGTAAAATATTGCCCAGCGCCAGATCTCACGTCTTGGGAACTCTTTTCAATGAGCCCCTCATATATGCGGCCTACATTATCCTCGGAGACATCATGCCAACTGAGCTTTGAGATGCCGTCAATGACTGCTTTAAGATTCTCTTGATGTGAGAACACCGTTGTCGGAAATGCGTAGATTGAGCGGATTATTTCACTTTCTGCCGAAGTTCCTAAGTGGGTTAGCATCTCTTGGTAGAACCCTAAGAGATTCTCCTCTGGGTGCTGAGAGAGATTGGCCCAGCGGTATCCTTTTGGCAGCAGCTCCTCAAATTTATTCTCGGCAGCAATTTTCAGAAAGAGCAGGTATGTGAGCTCTGAAACGTATTGATGGTAACTGATGCCGTCACCTCTAAGGATATGGCAGAGGCTCCAAATTTTTTGAACAAGGTTGTCGTGCTTCATACTTCTTGTAGCCCAATCTCACATAGCCGAACGCGCGAGCGGTTCACGCGGTCTATCAGCCTAAGGTGCCCAATGCCACAGTTTCGCGAAACTGTGGCATGGACCATTTACCGAGGCTTCTTTACCGGCTTCCCATTTGCATCAGTCCGGGCCTACACTCATCCGTAGCATCAGCTGGTACCTCCAACTCAATCATATTCTCTCGACGTGCCCTGACATCGTCTAACGCCCTTGCGTCCAACGTGAACCGCCATCCGAAAATGAAGAGTGTGACAGTTTGCTAGTTCGCGCTTCGTCAAGTAAGTCCGCCCACCATTGCATCATCCGTACGCGCTCCTCCCAGTAGGTGGCGCGGTTGTAAACTCGACGGACCTTGGAACCATCCAAATGCGCAAGTTGGGCCTCGATGGCATCAGGCTTGAATTCGCCCGACTCGTTCAGGATGCTACTTGCTGAAGAGCGAAAACCATGTGCCGTATGCTCATCACCGCCGACCCCCATTCGCCGCAATGCCGAGTTCATAGAGTTTTCCGAAAGAAGCTTCTTTCCAGACATCATCGACGGGAACACGTAAACGCCCTCGCCGTACAGCTCCTGCATTTGCATGATTACTTCAACCGCTTGACGTGATAGCGGAATATGATGCTCACGGCGCATCTTCGCCTTCGCTGCGGGTATCGTCCAAATAGCACTGTTAAGATCGAGCTCGCCCCACTCCATCGAACGCGTTTCTCCGGGACGCGCAAAGCACAGCGCCTGAATCTTCAGTGCCGCCACCAGCGACGGCCACCCTTCGTAGCCGTAGATCGCTCGCATGACACCTCCAAGTTCGCGGTGTGTGGTGAAAGCTGGGTGGCTGGTAGGCACGTGACGCTGAAGCGCACCGCGTAGTGCCGACGTCGGATCCGCTTCGGCCCGCGCCGTTGCGATGGCGTAGCGGAAAACACGCCCTATCGTCGAACGTGTGGCCAACGCGCTTTCGATCCTACCGCTTTTCTCGATGCTCGTGAGCACCGAAAGAACGTCCTTCGCTGTAATCTGCGTGATCGGGTATGGCGCGAGTTTGGCTGCAAGAACCGTCAACATCCAAGTATTTTTAGCAATGGTGGGTTCTGCTCGCCTATCTCGGCGGAGCTTGTCGATGAATTCTTCAGCGATCAGGCCAAACGTGTTGCCAGCAGCCGCCTTTGCTTCCAGTTGCTGCCGCTTTTTCGCGAGCGAGGGTCGTGCCCCTCGGCCAGCTTTCTTTAGCGTCGTCTTTGCGACCACGCGCCTCGGCCAGCCCCACGGCAGGATACATGCCAAGCGTTAAGGTCTTTCGCTTGCCAAAGTAAGAGTAGTCAAACCGCCACGACTTGCCGCCTGCCTTGGAAATGAAGAGATAAAGGCCGCTCCCATCTGGCAATTTACGGGACGCATCTGATGCCTTCGCATTACGAACTTGGATGTCAGTCAAAGCCATTTTTCGGTATCGGCCCTCGCGTAGTTCGCACAATACCGAGTTTTTTACCGTGAAACCCGCTGGATGTCACGCGCGACAAAACGCAATATAGACAATCGACTAGCTACAGACATCGCATCAACAGCCATTCCATCCATTGTTTTCGTTCAGTAAAATCGACAATCTTGGATGACCTTGGACGAATGGCGCGTCTGAGGGAAGAAGGGCAGCTGGAGCGGGTGAAGGGAATCGAACCCTCGTATTCAGCTTGGGAAGCTGCTGCTCTACCATTGAGCTACACCCGCCTGTGCCGAGCAGGTTTCCAACAACGACCCGGTTCTGTCAAGGCCGCCGCCTGTGACTGATCCTGCAGGCAGCGGTCGTACGGGGTTTAGCCGCGGAAATGCTTTGAAAGCTTCAGGCCTTGGGCCTGGTAGTTCGATCCGAGGCCGGAGCCGTAGAGGCCCTGGGGGCTTCCAGCATGTGCTCGTAGACGAGGCGGCCGACGATCTGGGCGTCTTCGAGGATGAAGGGAACTTCGTGACTGCGCACTTCGAGCACGGCACGGCTGCCGCGGCCGCCTGCGGCCTCGTGGCCGAAACCGGGATCGAAGAAGCCGGCGTAATGGACGCGGAATTCGCCGACGAGCGGATCGAACGGGGTCATCTCGGCCGCGTAGAGCGGCGGGACATGCACGGCCTCGCGGGAGACCAGGATGTAGAACTCGTCCGGATCGAGGATCAGCTCGTTGCGGCCGCGGCTGTAGAGCGGCTCCCAGAAATCGAAGATGTCGTGCTGAGCCTTCTTGTCGACGTCGACGACGGCCGTGTGGTGCTTGCCGCGGTAGCCGATCAGGCCATCCTTGTCGCCGGCGAGATCGATGGAGAGCGCGATACCGCCGCCGGAGACGTTCGGCTTGGAGGCCGCGACCAGCGTTTCCGTGTCATGCAGGTTGAGCAGTTCCGGCTCGGTCAGCAGCGCGTTGCCGATGCGAAAGCGGATCTGCGACAGGCGTGAGCCCTGGCGTGCGACGATCGGGAAGGTGCGCGGCGAAATTTCCAGGTAGAGCGGGCCGGAATAGCCTGCCGGGATCTTGTCGAATTCCTGGGCGTAATCGGTGATGACGCGGGTGAAGATGTCGAGGCGGCCGGTCGAGCTCTTCGGGTTTGCCGAGGCGGACATTTCGGCCGGCAGGTCGAGGCGTTCCATCAACGGCACGATATAGACGCAACCGGTTTCCAGCACGGCGCCTTCGGAGAGATCCACGACATGCAGCTTCAGCCGATCGAGCTTGTCGGACACGAGGCTGTTCGGACCGGGCATGAAGGAGGCGCGGACGCGATAGGCCTTGGCGCCGAGACGCAGGTCGAGGCTTGCCGGCTGGATCTGGTCGCCATCCAGTTGCCGCTCGGATTTCAGCCGTCCGCTATCGAAGAGCGCCGCAATCGCGCGGTCCGCCAGAATTCCCGTCATCCTGTCCATCGTCATCGTCCCGTCTAACAAGTGCAACACAAAAACAAAATCGCGACCGTTGACGCAAGCAGAGAGCGGGATTAAGGCAGTGTTATCCCGTGGTGATTTGGCCGGTCGGCTTGCAGCCACGTTAAACAAGTGGCTAAAAAGACCGGGTTCGAGAACCGGTCTGCTTACGCGACCGGTTTTTTGTATCACGAAGGTGGTCAGTACATGAGCAAGATCCCGAACAAGAATTGGCGCCCCGCAACCACGCTCGTGCATGGCGGCACGCTGCGTTCGCAATATGGCGAGATGTCGGAAGCGATCTACCTGACGCAGGGCTTCGCCTACGACTCTTCCGAATCCGCCGAGGCGCGGTTCAAGGGAGAGACCGACGGCTATATCTACGCCCGCTACGGCAGCCCGACCAACGACATGTTCGAGAAGCGCATGTGCGCGCTGGAAGGTGCAGAAGAAGCCCGCGCCACCGCATCCGGCATGGCCGCCATCACTGCCGCCCTGCTCTGCCAGCTGCGCGCAGGCGATCACATCGTCGCAGCGCGCGCCCTGTTCGGCTCCTGCCGCTGGGTGGTCGAGACGCTCGCACCGCGCTACGGCATCGAATGCACGCTGGTCGATGGTCGCGACCTCGCCAACTGGGAGAAAGCGATCAAGCCGAACACCAAGGTGTTCTTCCTTGAAAGTCCGACCAACCCGACACTGGAAGTGATCGATATCGCCGGCGTGGCTGCGCTCGCGAACCAGATCGGCGCGCGTGTCGTGGTGGACAACGTGTTCGCCACGCCGCTCTTCCAGAAGCCGCTGGAACTCGGCGCCCATGTGGTCGTCTACTCGGCCACCAAGCATATCGACGGCCAGGGCCGCAGCCTTGCGGGTGTCATCCTCTCCGACCGCGAATGGGTGACCGAGCATCTGCAGGACTATTATCGCCATACCGGCCCGGCCATGTCGCCGTTCACTGCCTGGACGCTGATCAAGGGGCTGGAGACGCTACCGCTGCGTGTTGCGCAGCAGACGGAGAACGCGTCGAAGATCGCCGACTTCCTGGCCGAACAGCCACAGGTCGCCAAGGTGATCTATCCCGGCCGCAAGGACCATCCGCAGGCGGATATCATCGCCAAGCAGATGACCGGCGGCTCGACGCTCGTATGCTTCGAGCTGAAGGGCGGCAAGGAAGCGGCCTTCAAGCTGCAGAACGCGCTGGAAGTGGTCACCATTTCCAACAATCTTGGCGACACCCGCAGCCTGATTACCCATCCGGGCACGACGACGCACAAGAACCTGACGGACGAGGCGCGGACCGAACTCGGCATCTCGCCGGGCACCGTGCGCTTCTCGGCCGGCATCGAGGATGCGCAGGACCTGATCGACGATTTCGCCAAGGCGCTTGCCGCGATCTAGCAACCCCACAGGTTCTCAAAATGGTGGATCCCCGATATGCGGGATTCACCATATCAGTTATCCCTAATTTCAAGAACGGTTCACGCTTTGGCGCCTAAGCCGTGAGTTTTCTTGACGTTTGGGGCGCCCTGTACAATATCCGACACGAGTGAGTTGAGGTGTTGTCCATGTATCGCGCCCGGACAAGAGACATAGAAGTCGCCGTAGAGCCGTTCTATCTGGAGGAGCAATCCAGCCCGGAAGACAGCCGCTATGTCTGGGGCTATCGCATCGTGATCGAGAACCACTCGATGCTGACGGTTAAGCTCGTGCATCGCTACTGGCACATTACCGACGAGAACGGCCTGGTGGATGAAGTGGACGGCCTTGGCGTCGTCGGAGAGCAGCCGAGCCTGAAGCCCGGCGACAGCTACGAATATTCCTCCGGTTGCCCGCTCGATACGCCATCAGGCATGATGTTCGGTCACTACGACATGCAGACCGATGAAGGCGAGGTGTTCAAGGTCGACATCCCCGCCTTCTCGCTGGATTCCCCGGGCATCATCCGCGTCCTCAACTAAGAACGCTGAAAAGACGCCCGGCCTCGGCTCTTTTTAGGCCGCCACGAATTCCGATACATCGTAGCGATAGGTCGTCGAGCAGAATTCGCAGGTGACGGCAATCTCGCCGTTTTCCTGGGTTTGCTCGATCTCTTCCGCCGTGAAACCGGAAAGCACGCCCTTGATCTTCTCACGCGAGCAGCTGCAACGGTCGAAGACCGTCTGCGGTTCGTAGACCCTGACACCGCGCTCGTGGAAGAGGCGGAAGAGCAGCCGTTCGATGGCGACCTGCGGATCCGTCAGTTCATCGGTGTCGATCGTCTCCACCAGCGTGCGGGCCTCGTTCCAGGCGTCGTCGGCGAGATCGGTGTCGCGCTCGTCGCCATCGCCGCCATGCAGGTCCGGATGGCGCATGCGCTCCGGCGCCTGCGGCAGGAACTGGGCGATCAGACCGCCCGCCCGCCAGTTGTGGCGTGGCTTGCCGTCCTCGTCACGATCGAAAAGCTCGGCAACACCGAGGCGTACGCGCGTCGGGATCTGTTCCGACTGGCGGAAATAGACACCGGCGATCTCCTCAAGCGACGAGCCGTCCAGCGGCACGATGCCCTGATAGGGCTGCATGCCCTGGCCCTGGTCGATGGTGAAGGCGAGCACGCCCTGGCCGAGCAGTTCCGGCGGCGAGACCTTGCCATCCTTGATCGCAGCCTCCAGCGCTTCCTCGTCGAAACGGGCATAGGCGCGCAGCGCGTCCGGCGTCGAAAAATCGGCGACCAGAAGATCAACCGGACCGTCACCCTTCGTCTGGATGGTAAACTTGCCGTCGAATTTGAGCGAGGTTCCGAGCAGGGCAGTGAGCACGACGGCCTCGGCGAGCAGCCGAGCAACCGGGCCCGGATAGTCATGCCGGCCGAGGATCGCGTTCAGAAGCGGGCCCATCTGCACGGCGCGGCCGCGCACATCGAGCCCCTCCACCTGGAACGGCACAACGCGATCATCACCGGCAAACTGGAGATCCTTCAGTTCCACAGTCGCTTCCGCCATCATTCTCTCCTTCGCGCCGATCACCTGGGGTCTCGCCCCCGACCTTTACACAAACGGCAAGGCAAGCGGAACCGCTGGCCGCCGGAAAGGTATCGGCAATGTGTGTTGAAGCGCCGATTACACGAGTAAGGCGCAGACTGAAAGCCGACAGATGGTATCGGCTTCAGGTCAGTTCAAGATCGGGTGATTTCGCCGCTCAGACGACGCCGAAGCACCAGGCCAAGATCGACTTCTGTGCATGAAGGCGGTTTTCCGCTTCGTCGAAGACGACGGACTGCGGCCCGTCGATGACCTCATTGGTGACTTCCTCGCCGCGGTGCGCCGGCAGGCAATGCATGAACAGCGCATCATCATTGGCACGCTTCATCAGCGCCTCATTGACCTGATAGGGCTGGAAGATGTTGTGGCCGCGAGCCTTGTGCTCCTGGTTCATCGACACCCAGGTGTCGGTGACGACGACATCGGCGCCATCGACCGCACGCTCGGCATCATGGCACAGCATGATGTTGCCGCCATTGTCGCGCGCCCAGTTGAGGATCTTGTCGTCGGGCTCCGAGCCCATCGGCACCGCCATGTTCATGCGATAACCGAAACGCGCCGAACCTTCGACCAGCGAATGAAGCACGTTGTTGCCGTCACCGGTCCAGGCAATCGTCTTGCCCTCGACAGACCCGCGATGTTCCTCGAAGGTCATCAGGTCCGCCATGATCTGGCAGGGATGGGTGAGGTCGGTCAGCGCATTGATGACCGGCACGGTCGCATGCTCGGCCATTTCCATCAGGCGCGCGTGATCGGTGGTGCGGATCATGATGGCGTCGACATAGCGGGACAGGACCTTGGCGGTGTCGCCGATCGTCTCCGCCCGGCCCAGTTGCATTTCCGTGCCCGACAGGAACAGGGTCTCGCCGCCGAGCTGGCGCATGCCGACATCGAACGACACGCGGGTACGGGTGGAGGGTTTCTCGAAGATCATCGCCAGCATCTTGCCGGCGAGCGGCTTGTCGGCGGTGCCTGCCTTGGTGGCCTGCTTGCGCGTCTTGGCGTCATCCAGCATGACGCGCAGGTCGGCCGACGAGACGGCGGAAAGATCGAGAAAGTGCTTCGGTGATGCCATTGACTGGTTCCCTATCCGAGGGAACCGGAAAAGGTACCCTCTCTGATATCCGCTTAAGCGGTTTTCTTGAGCTGTTCGGCGGTGAGCGCTTCTGCAGCGCGCTCGATGCGTCGCAGCCCCTCGCGCGCTTCTTCCGCAGTGACGGTGAGCGGCGGCAGAAGCCGAACGACGTTGTCGCCGGCGGGTACCGCCAGCATGTGTTCGTTGCGCATGCCCGCCACGAGTTCGGCCGCCGGCGGCTTGGCCTTGATGCCGAGAAGCAGGCCTTCACCGCGGATGTCTTCAATCACTTCCGGGAAACGATCCTTGAGCGCGGCAAGGCCTTGGCGGAAGACGAGCGCGACATCGCGGACGTTTTCAAGGAAGCCATCCGCCAGAACGATATCGAGCACGGCATTGCCGCAGGCCATGGCCAGAGGATTGCCGCCATAGGTCGTGCCGTGAATGCCGGGTTTCATGCCGGACGCCGCCTCAGCGGTCGCGAGGCAGGCGCCGAACGGGAAGCCGCCGCCGATGCCCTTGGCGATCGCCATAATGTCGGGCGTGACACCGGACCATTCATGAGCGAAGAACTTGCCCGTGCGGCCAACGCCGGTCTGGACCTCGTCGAGGATCAGCAGCAGGCCCTTTTCATCACAGATGCGGCGCAGCTCGCGCATGAATTCTTTCGGCACGGGACGTACCCCGCCCTCGCCCTGGATCGGCTCGATGAGGATGGCCCCGGTGTTTTCGTTGATCGCCGCATTGAGTGCATCGAGATCGCCGAACGGCACCTGATCGAAGCCCTGGGCCTTAGGACCGAAGCCTTCCATGTATTTTTCCTGGCCGCCGGCGGCGATCGTCGCGATCGTGCGGCCGTGGAAGGCACCTTCAAAGGTGATGATATGAAATTTTTCCGGGTGGCCCTTAGAGAAATGGTAGCGGCGCGCCGTCTTGATGGCGCATTCCAGCGCTTCAGCACCCGAATTGGTGAAGAAGGCCTTGTCGGCGAAGGTCGCTTCCGTCAGGCGACGGGCGAGACGCTCCTGCTCGGGGATCTCGTAGAGGTTCGACAGATGCCAGACCTTCTCGGCCTGCGACTTCAGCGCATTGACGAGATGAGGATTGGCATGACCGCAGGAAGTCACCG
The DNA here is from genome assembly GCF_030323265.1 of Terrirhizobium terrae. Classification (GTDB taxonomy): domain Bacteria; phylum Pseudomonadota; class Alphaproteobacteria; order Rhizobiales; family Rhizobiaceae; genus Neorhizobium. The sequence goes on along the minus strand of NZ_CP104992.1, from coordinate 2,133,610 downwards.
CAACGCCGGCGCCGAAATCGAGATATCGCTCGCCGCTTTCCGTCACGAGCCAAACGCCCTCACCGCGCTCGAAGCGCAGGGGAGCCCGGGCAAAAGTGTCGAAAAGCGCAGATTCAGCCATGGCGACATCACTCCTGAGGCAGTCAATGTCCCTTTGGAAAAGGACATTCCAAAAATCAAAATGCCGCCCTCGGGGCGGCGTGGGCACTATCATCGCTCGGGGTCATAATGTCAACAAAACTCGCGGAAAATCAGGGCTACCGGGGCTTTGCGACACCACCGTCGGCTGTGACAAAAATGACTCTCCAGGGAAGCAAGTTGGGGAAAACCGAGAAATCGATTCAGGTCGATTCGCCCGACTCTTGCCACGGAGTCCGCCTGCTACTAGGTTAAAGATCAATTACTAGACTGCATGCGGCGGAACTAGTCACCAAAAGCATAGATATAGTGCCTGTTGCGGAATGAGTTCCGTAGCAACGGTGAGGGATTCTGCATGCCTAAACGTTCAAACGGCGGAGAACGGGCATGAACTGGACGGACGAGCGCGTTGAAAAACTCAAGAGACTTTGGTCGGAAGGCCTGAGCGCCAGCCAGATCGCGGCACAACTTGGCGGTGTAAGCCGCAATGCCGTGATCGGCAAGGTCCATCGCCTGAACCTTCCGGGCCGAGCGAAAGCCGGCGGCACCGTTTCTACCAACCGCGCTGCAAAGCGCCCGGCTGCAGCGCCGCGCCCGCAGACTTTTGCAGCCCGTCCGGCCACCCGCACGGTGGCTCGTCCGGTCGGCGCAACGGCGCTCAAGGAAGAGGTCGAGTTCGAGGCTTCGCAGGAACTGGTCTATCGTCCGGCATCCAACGTCGTGCTGCCGATCTCGCGCAAGCTGGCCCTGACCGAACTCACCGAACGCACCTGCAAGTGGCCGGTCGGTGATCCGCTGACCGATGACTTCCACTTCTGCGGCTGCGAAAGCCCGGACAATTCGCCCTACTGCACCTATCACGCCAAGCTGGCCTATCAGCCGGTTCACGATCGCCGCAAGGCTGCGGCAGCCCGGGCCTGATCCGAGCGATACGAGGATGAGATCGAAAGCCGCCAGCGCATATCGCAGGCGGCTTTTTTGTTTGATCCACGACGTCGGGGACACTTGATGATGCCGTTCGGTTTCTTCCGCCGGAAGCAAGAGTCCGGCGCCAGACATGCACCCGATGCGATCGACCTGCTGCAGGCGCATATCGACGCTCTTTGGCAGCGGACATCCAGATCTCCTCTGGCTCGGATCGAGCGCAGCCCGCGCGGCGACGGCTCGCTCTATGTTGAACATCGTGACGACACCTACGAGATCGCCTGCGAAGAGCGTGGCGTGGAATACTGGCGCGAACGCAACCTCTCGCCCGATGACGCAGCCTTCATCCTGATCTTCGCTCAGGCGTCCTTCATCTATGGCAAAGAAGAAGCCGAGGTGCGCCGTTCAGGGCATGGGACCCTCGGCTACTCGCGTTGGAACTGGATGTATCCGACGATCCAGACCATGGCGGGGATTTCAGAAGATTTCGGCGATCGCGTCCACTCGAACTACAGGCAGGTTCTGCAGCGAGCGCCGCTCGGCAAGGACGAAATCGCCAGCAACCGCTTCCCGATACCGCCTGACTGCCTGCCCGAAACTGACTGAGCTTATGCCTTGCGCGCATGGCGGCCATGCCAGCCAACCCTTGCCCATCAGAGACGGATTTCCTATTTAGGTGGTGTGAGGACGACCTCCCCCAGAATGGGCATCATCACCGGGACGACCCGGCAGAACCCACGGGGTCAGAGAATATGCGCACCGCACGCGACCGCATTCGTCACGCCATCAGCTTCGAGATCATTGGACTTGCTCTGTTCATTCCGTTCAGCGCATTCGTCTTCGGCGTACCGCTCGATCATATGGGTGTCATCGGCGTCGTCTCGTCGACGCTCGCGACGATCTTCAATTATGTCTACAATCTCGGCTTCGACCATCTGATGCAGAGGCTGCGCGGGAGCACGGAGAAGACGCTTCCCATCCGCGTCGTCCATACCGTCCTGTTCGAGCTTGGGCTACTGGTCGTGCTTTTGCCCTTCATCGCCTGGTATCTCGGCGTGACCCTCTGGCATGCGCTGGTGATGGATATCTCGTTTGCGCTCTTCTACCTGGTCTATGCCTTCGTCTTCAACTGGACCTATGACCGGGTGTTCCCGCTGCCGGAATGGCAGGAGAAGGCTGAAGCGTAGTCGGCCGTCCGCAGAAACAATTCAGCCCGGGAGCGACGACCTCTCCCGGGCTGAATTCATTGGAAATACGACTTCGAGGGATCAGGCTTCCATCGAATAGCCGGCACCGCGGACGGTGCGGATGACATCCTGCATGTTGGAGAAGTTCAGCGCTTTGCGCAGGCGGCCAACATGGACGTCGACGGTACGTTCGTCGACATAGATGTCGTGGCCCCAGACGCCATCCAGCAGCTGCGAGCGGGAGAAGACGCGGCCCGGCGAGGTCATCAGGAATTCCAGCAGTCGGAATTCCGTCGGGCCGAGGCGCACTTCGCGGGTCTTGCGGTGAACGCGATGGGTCTCGCGGTCGAGCTCGATATCGCCGCAGCGCAGGACGCTGGACAGGACTTCCGGCTTGGCGCGACGCAGCATCGCCTTGACGCGGGCCATCAGTTCCGGCGTGGAGAAGGGCTTGACCACATAGTCGTCGGCGCCGGTGGCAAGACCGCGCACGCGCTCACTTTCCTCACCGCGTGCCGTCAGCATGATGATCGGCAGGCGCTCGGTTTCGGGCCGCATGCGCAGGCGACGGCAGAGCTCGATGCCGGAAACGCCCGGCAGCATCCAATCGAGGAGCAGCAGATCAGGCGCCCGTTCCTGCAGCCTGATCTCGGCTTCGTCACCCCTGAGGATTGTCTCGACCTCATAGCCTTCGGCCTCAAGGTTATAACGGAGGAGGACGCTCAGCGCCTCCTCGTCTTCCACGACAGCAATTCTTGGCTGCATTTCGTTTCTGCTCCGTCACATTACCTGGGCCCGGGGGCCTTGGCGGGGACCTTGGAAGGCCCCTACCAGCACTTAGTCGGCGAGCGCGCCGACCGTGTTCGAGGTGTCGTCCTTCGGACGTTCGCCCTCCGGCTGCGCGCCGGTCGTCATGTAGTAGATGGTCTCGGCGATGTTGGTCGCGTGGTCACCGATGCGCTCGATGTTCTTGGCGCAGAACAGGAGATGGGTGCAGGTGGTGATGTTGCGCGGATCCTCCATCATATAGGTGAGGAGTTCGCGGAACAGCGAGGTGTACATCGCGTCGATCTCTTCATCGCGGGCGCGGATGGCTTCCGCCTTTTCGGCCGAACGGCTGGCATAGACGTCGAGCACTTCCTTGAGCTGCACCATGGCGAGGTCGGAGAGATGCTCCAGACCGCGAGCGAGCTTGCGAGGAACGCCGGTGCCCTGGACGGCGATGACGCGCTTGGCGGTGTTCTTGCCAAGGTCGCCGACGCGTTCCAGATCGGCTGCAATACGCAGCGAACCGATGATTTCGCGCAGGTCGCTTGCCACCGGCTGGCGGCGCGCGATGGTGACGATCGCCTTGTCGCCGATCTCGCGCTCGGCGTGATCGAGGATCACGTCGTCGGAGATGACCTTCTGGGCGAGAGCCGCATCGGAATTGACCAGAGCGCGCACGGCATCACCGCACATCTGCTCGGCCAGACCGCCCATTTCGGAAATGCGGCGGCGCAGGTATTTCAGTTCTTCGTCGTAAGCCGACAGGATATGCGATGAAACCATCTTCTTGTCCTCAAGATCCGTAGCAGGCGACCGTGCTGATCGAGCGATCAGCCGAAGCGGCCCATGATGTAATCCTGGGTGCGCTGGTCATCCGGATTGGTGAACATCTTGTCCGTATCGTTCTCCTCGACCAGCTGGCCGAGGTGGAACATGGCTGTACGCTGGGAAACGCGTGCTGCCTGCTGCATGGAGTGGGTGACGATGACGATCGTGTAATTGGCGCGAAGCTCGTGGATGAGTTCCTCGACCTTGGCCGTCGCGATCGGGTCGAGCGCCGAACAGGGCTCGTCCATCAGGATGACTTCCGGCGAAACGGCAACCGCGCGAGCGATGCAGAGACGCTGCTGCTGACCGCCCGAGAGACCGGTACCGCCTTCATGCAGGCGATCCTTGACTTCCGACCAGAGGCCGGCGCGCTGGAGCGATGCCTCGACGATCGCGTCCATGTCTGCCTTGTTGCGGGCGAGACCGTGGATGCGCGGGCCGTAGGCGATGTTCTCGTAGATCGACTTCGGGAACGGGTTCGGCTTCTGGAAGACCATGCCGACGCGGGCGCGAAGTTCCACGACGTCGATTTCCTTGTCGTAGATATCGTCGCTGTCCAGCGTGATCTTGCCGGTCACCTTGCAGTTCTCGATCGTGTCGTTCATGCGGTTCAGTGTCCGCAGGAAGGTCGACTTGCCGCAGCCCGACGGGCCGATCAGCGCGGTAACGGTGTTTTCGCGGACGTTGAGGTTCACGTCGAAAAGCGCGCGCTTCTCGCCGTAATAAACCGATACGTCCTTGCCAATCATCTTGTACGCAACGTCATTCATCTTCTTGTCCAGAGCCTTTTCAACTGCTGCTTCTGACAACATATTCATTGTGTCGATCTCCTACCACCGGCGTTCGAAGCGCCGCCGCAACAGAATTGCACCAACATTCATGACAACCAGGAACAGGAGCAGGATAATGATCGCTCCCGATGTTCTTTCGACGAACGCGCGTTCCGCCTCGTTCGCCCACATGTAGATCTGAACCGGCAGGGCCGTGGACGGGTCCATCGGAGTCGTCGGATAGTTGGCGACGAAGGCGACCATGCCGATCAGGAGGAGCGGCGCAGTTTCGCCGAGCGCGTGCGCCAGGCCGATGATCGTGCCGGTGAGAATGCCCGGCATGGCAAGCGGCAGGACGTGATGGAAGATGGTCTGCATCTTCGAGGCGCCGAGGCCGAGAGCTGCCGCGCGGATCGACGGCGGAACCGCCTTCAGCGCCGCGCGGGTGGCGATGATGATCGTCGGCAGGGTCATCAGGGTGAGCACCAGGCCGCCGACCAGCGAGGCCGAGCGCGGCAGGCCCATGAAGTTGATGAATACCGCAAGACCGAGCAGACCATAGACGATTGAGGGCACGGCCGCGAGATTGTTGATGTTCACCTCGATCAGGTCGGTGAACTTGTTCTTCGGGGCGAATTCCTCGAGGTAGATCGAGGCAGCGACGCCGATCGGCAACGAGAGCACCAGCACGATCAGCATCATATAGAAGGAGCCGATCAGGGCGACGCCGACGCCGGCCGCTTCCGGACGGCTGGAGTTGCCGTTGACGAAGATGCCGCCGTTGAAATGCTTGGCCAGCGCACCGCTTTCAGCAAGCTGGTTCATCCAGCCGACCTGCTGGTCGGAAATCTTGCGGTTGTTCTCCGGAACGGTGAGGTCGATCTGGCCCTTCCAGGCGCTGTCGATGTCACCGGCGGCAAGAAGCGAAACCGTCTGGGTCGTGCCGATGATCTGCGGGTTGGCGATAACCATGTCGCGCAGCTGGCCACGGACGCCGTCCGAGATCATCTGGTTGACGGCACGCAGGCCCTGTCGATCGTTTTCGGCAACGCCGAGCACCTTGGCCAAGGCGTTGCGGGCGACGACCGGATAATTGGCGGTCATTAGCTTGGTCGGATCGGTGGCACGCTCATTGTCCTTGTCGATGATCTGCTCGGAGAACTCGACCGGAACGGTGATCATAGTCTGCTGGAATGCGGTGTAGCCTTTGGAGACCACCGAGTAGAGCAGGATGAACAGGAAGAGGATGCCGAAGGAGAGCGCTGCGATGCCATAGGCACGGAAGCGGCGTTCTGCGGCGTAGCGGCGCTTGATGCCGATGTCGCGACGGGCGGGCTTCGCCAGGACGCCGGCGGGGAGGAAACCACGTCGGTCATTCGTACTGCTCCCGGTATTTGCGCACAATGAAGAGCGCGTAGATGTTGAGGCAAAGCGTGATGGCAAACAGCGTGATGCCGAGTGCGAAGGCGACGAGCGTCTGCGGCGAGGTGAATTCAAGGTCGCCCGTCAGCTGGCTGACGATCTTGACGGTCACCGTGGTCATCGGCTCGAACGGGTTGAGCTGCATGCGGGCGGCAACACCTGCGGCCAGAACCACGATCATGGTCTCGCCGATGGCGCGAGAGGCCGTCATCAGAAGCGCGCCGACGACACCCGGCAGAGCAGCCGGCATGACGACCTTCTTGATCGTCTCCGACTTGGTGGCGCCGAGACCGAGCGAACCGTCACGCAGGGCACGCGGCACGGCGGTGATGATGTCGTCCGACAGCGAGGAGACGTAGGGGATTAGCATGATGCCCATGACGAAGCCTGCCGTCAGAACCGACTGAGCCTGGATGAAGTTGGCGAAATCGCCGGTGGCGATGCCGTTGATGCTGGACGAAAGATCACGCAGGAACGGACCGACGGTGGTCAGTGCGAAGAAGCCGTAGACGATCGTCGGGATACCGGCCAGAACCTCAAGCAGCGGCTTGGCGATGGAGCGAACCTTCGGCGATGCATATTCGGCCATGTAGATCGCCGAGAACAGGCCGACCGGAACGGCGACGAGCATGGCGACGAAGCCGATGTAAAGCGTGCCGAGCAGGAGCGGGATCAGACCGAACTGGCCTTCCGACGCTGCAGCACCGGCAGCGGCAAAGCGCGGATCCCAAACCGTGCCGAAGAAGAATTCCCAGGCGGGAACGCGGCCGAAGAAATGGCCGGCTTCCGTCAGCATCGACAGGACGATACCGATCGTGGTGACGATCGCGATCGACGAAGCGAGCACGAGAGCACCAAGAACCACCCGTTCCACCCTGTTGCGGGCGCGGAAGCGGGGCGAGATGCGGGTATAAGAGAAACCGGCACCGGCGAGAGCGACGATCAGCACGAGGGCGGTCATCACCCGGTTGCTGATCTTGGTCATCGCGTTCAGATCACCAGCGGATTCGACCATATAGGGCTCGGGATCACCCGCCAGCGGCAGGCCCTTGGCACCGAGCGCTGAGCGCAGCTCGGCAGGGTTGGCGCCGACGCGATCGATTTCCTCGAGCGTCAGGACATCCATGCCGCGGGCGACGGAGCTGATCATGCCGAAAGCGAGGCCCTGCTCCGCCTCGGACTTGGCCTTCACGTCTGCCGGAAAGCCGTCACGGATGGTGGAATTGATGTAGAGCGGGCTGGCGATAAGCCAGGCGGCCAGAAGAATGGCCGCGGGCAGAACGGCGCAGAGCGCAACGAACGTGCCGTAATAGCCGGGTCGGGAATGCAGCTTGAGGACACGCCGCCGGCGATTGCCAGCGCGTGACGCGTCCCGACGACGTAACAGACGATCGCAATGATCGCCAAAATCAACAAGATCAATGGTGTGCTCATCACAATCCCCCGGCCTACCGCCATCGGCGGCAGCCACTACCGCACAAATCCCATCACCGGAACCGAATTATTCGCAAATGCCCAACTTAGGACTTGCCCTTGAGGCCTGCCTTGCGAGGGCAGCGGCCGTGAGGCCGAGAAACCGGCGCCGCCAAGGGCGGCGCCGGATCGTTCATTACATGGTCTTGCCGGCTTCGAAGTCCTTGCGGACTGCTTCGCGCTGGTCGTCCGGAGCGGCAACCAGGCCGTATTCGGCGAGCGGGCCTTCCGGGCCAACCATGTCGTCAGAGATGAAGAATTCTACGTATTCCTTCAGGCCCGGGATAACGCCCAGGTGAGCCTTCTTGACGTAGAAGTACAGCGGACGGGAAACCGGATAGGTGCCGCCGGAGATGGTTTCGGTCGACGGAACGACGTCCGAAACGGTCGCAACCTTCAGCTTGTCCATGTTGTTTTCGTAGAAGGCCAGGCCGAATACGCCAAGACCGGTCTTGTTGGCAGCAATACGTGCCAGGGTCTCGGTGTAGTCGCCGTCGATGTCTACAGCAACGCCGTCCTTACGGATGGCAACGCACTTGGCAGCAGCCTGCTTGGCGTCGGTGATGGCAGCCTTGATGACGTCAGTGGCGCCGGCTTCCTTGCAGCCTTCAGCCATGATCTTTTCTTCGAAGACTTCGCGGGTGCCGTGCTTGGAGCCCGGGATGTAGGCAGCAATCGGACCCTTCGGCAGGGTAGCGTTGATGTCCGACCAGTTCTTGTAGGGGTTGGCAACGAGCTTGCCGTCTACAACAACTTCAGCTGCGAGAGCCTTGTAGAGGTCCTTCGGCTCGATCTTCATGTCGCCGTTGGAGCTATCTGCAGCGAAGACGATGCCGTCGTAACCGATGCGGATTTCCTGAACGTCGGCAACGCCAGCAGCCTTACAGGCTTCCAGCTCGTCCTTCTTGATGGCGCGCGAAGCGTTAGCAACGTCGATCGTGCCTTCGCCAACGCCAGAGCAGAACGCCTTCAGACCACCGCCGGTGCCGCCGGACTCGACGACCGGAGCCTTGAAGTTCGGGAAGGTCTCGGCAAAGGTCTCAGCAACGATCTTCGCATACGGAAGAACGGTGGAGGAGCCGGCAACCTGAACCTGGTCGCGCGCAGCGGCAGCGCCAGCAAAGGCTACAGAGGCGACGAGGGCCGCTGCGGAAAGTTTCAACATGTTCATCGAAGTTCTCCCATGATGGGGTTTGTGAAAGCGTTTATCGCCGGCTTTCGCGCTTGCCGGCTTCGGCCCGCTCGTCATAGCGGCCGTTGGCCCTAGCTTTTATGTCACTTCGATGAAACATTTGTGACAAATTAAGTATCTGTTTTTGCTTTATAAATACTCAGCACAGCTGTGCAGCATCAATATTATATGTCAAAATCTTACGGTAAACTCGGAACCAGTCCCCAAACGCGACTTCACGATCAAGCGAGCGCGATGCCTCGTCAGGATATGTTTGACGATAGCAAGCCCCAGCCCCGTCCCCTTCTTGGAACGGCTGTCTGCAACACTAACCCGATAGAAACGCTCGGTTAGACGCGGAACGTGCTCGGCGGGAATACCCGGGCCACGATCGACGACGCTCACCTCGGCCGGCTGAGAGCCGCCACCGCGCAGATAGACATCGACGAACTTGCCCTCCTGTCCGTATTTGCAGGCGTTCTCGATGAGATTTTCGATGACCTCGATCAGCTCGTCCCGGTCGCCCATTACCTCGACGCCGTTTTCTGGCAGGTGAAGGCGGATTTCCACGCCGAGATCTTCAGCTAGCGGCAGCAGGGCGTCGCGGACATGGCCGATCAGTGGCTTCAGGTCGACACTTTGGTCGGGCGCGATATGGGATTTGAGCTCCAGCCTCGAGAGCGACAGGAGGTCGTCGACGAGGCGGCTCATACGAGTGGCCTGGTCGAACATGATGCCGAGGAAGCGGTCCTGGGCCGTGGGATCGGATTTCGCCGGCCCCTGCAGGGTTTCGATGAAGCCTCGCAATGACGCCAAGGGCGTGCGCAATTCATGACTGGCATTGGCGACGAAGTCGGAACGCATGCGGTCGATACGACGCAGCTCGGAAATATCCCGGAAGGAAAGAAGATAAAGCCTCTGCGAGACACCGGCAGGATCGGCATCCATCGGCGCGATCCTTACAATATAGACGCGCTCGGACGGAAGCCGTTCGGAATGCTCGATCTGGTTCGCCTCGCCGGTCGCGATCGTCTCGTTGACCATATCGAGAATGCCGGGAGAGCGCAGCCGGGCGGAAAGATGCGCATCGAGAGGCAGCGAGCCCAAAGCCCGTTCGGCGGCCTTGTTCTGCGACAGCACGATCGCCTCATCGTTGAGTACCAGGACAGGCATGTCGAGAGCGGCGAGTGCCGCGGCGATGGGCGGCAGCGGATCCACCGCAAGCTCTTCCTCATCTCCCTCTTCCGGCAACGGCTCCGGCGCCGGGACGACGATCGGCCTACGGGAGAGGCAGGCGATCACGATCACCAGCCAGCAGGACAGCACCGCGTACCATGGAACTCCGCCCACAAGCGCGATCAGGGCCACCAGCGACACGAGCAGCAGGATGGAGCGCTCGTGTCGAGCGGCTGCGATAATTTTTCCCGCGATGTCGCGCAGCTTCTCTTTCATGATATCCCGCCCGAATCCCGGCACTTTTTCCCGATGAACAGTTGGTCATATAAGCCTTACATGACACCTATGCATCATAGACTATGGAAAACTCGTGCTTCCGCACAGCCGTGCACTAGATAAGCAAAACCAGCGACTTCACGTCACATTCAAGAGGAGAGAAGAATGCCGGGCGCCAGCGAAAGCAGAGCAGTCGACCTTAAGATCAACGGCAAGCAGCGACGCTTCGACATCGACGATCCGAAGCTTCCGGACTGGATCGGCGACCGCGATCTCTCCTCGGGCGGCTATCCGTATGAGGACAAGCTGAAGAAGGACAAGTACGAGAAACAGCTTGAGGCGCTGCAGGTCGAACTGGTCAAGATGCAGTTCTGGCTGCAGGCCAGCGGCAAGCGGCTGATGGCCCTGTTCGAGGGCCGCGACGCCGCCGGCAAGGGCGGCACCATCTTCTCCATCCGCTCTTATCTCAACCCGCGCTCCGCCCATGTCATCGCGCTCGCCAAGCCGACGGAGCGGGAAGCGGGACAATGGTATTTCCAGCGCTACGCCTCACATTTCCCGACCAAGGGCGAGATCGTGCTCTACGACCGCTCCTGGTACAACCGCGCCGTCGTGGAACCCGTCATGGGCTTCTGCACGCCCGCTCAGTACGACAGCTTCATGAAGGCGACACCGCGGTTCGAGAAGCTGATCGTCGAGGATGGCGTCCATTTCTTCAAGTTCTGGCTGGATATCGGCCAGGAAATGCAGCTGAAGCGGTTTCACGACCGCAGGCATGATCCTTTGAAAATATGGAAGCTCTCTCCGATGGATATCGCCGCATTGACCAAGTGGGACCAGTATACGGAGAAACGCGACCGGATGCTGGAAGAGACCCATTCGAAGGATGCGCCATGGGCGGTCGTGCTTGCCAATGACAAGCGGCGCGCGCATTTGAACGCCATCCGCCATATCCTGCTTTCGCTCGACTATGAAGGCAAGGACAGGCAAGTCATCGGCGAAATCGACGACAAGATCCTGGGCTTCGGACCCAAGTTCCTCAAATAGCCCGAGATCACCTTCCGGGGCGTGGGATCACTGCCCCGGAAGCGCGCGGACCGAATAGATGAAGACAGGGCGATCACTACCCTGGAGGCCGGTGTTGAACACGAGGCGGCCCGGAGCATTCGGCGCCATGCTCCGGTCGAAGCTGACCTTGAACAAAGCATCGAGCTTTTCCTGCGTCGCCGTGAAGCGATGCCGCGAGCAGGTACCGAGGCTGCCGAAATCGCAGCGAACCGAAATCTGCGACGGCTGGTTGGTGGCCGACTGGATGGTCAGCGCCAGCGTCGAACTCTTGCCCGCGATTTCCCGCAGGATCTCAGCAGGTACTTCGATGGCGATATCGCCACCCGCTTCGGGCGTGGCGGAGGTGATCTTGAGCGCTTCGCCTTCCGAAGCAGGCGCGATCTGTGCCTGTGCCTGCGCGCCGGCGCGGAACGTCGTATGCTCCTCGGGGTCGAAGATATCCGCCCATTCTTCCGAGAAACCGCCCCGCGAGGTCAGCGCCGAAGGGCCTTGCCCCGACTGCTGCAATGTGGGCGGCCGCTGGGCGGATTCGATCGCCTCGTCGATGATCGACTGCACCATGCCGGATTGGTAGAAAATCCAGCATCCGAGTGCCACGACGCCGAGCGTGACCAGCCAGGTAATCAGATGAGACAGGAAGCCGCGACGACGACGCGGCTTGGCGGCGCGTTCAGCCGGAACGTCGAGCGATGATCTTGAGCCACGGCGCGCCTTGCGCCCCTTATCCTTTGCCTTGCCTGCAACGGGCGCCACCTCCGTCGGCCCGCTCTCGGCGCGCTCCGCGGCACCCGGTATGTCGACGCTGAAAGGGACGGCTTGGGCCTGCGAGGCCTGAGCTTCGGACCGGGTCACGCCTCCGAGGGCACCGGCATCGACGGCGGCGGGACGTGCATCAGCCTGCCGAGGCGCATCGACCATCACGGCAGGAGCAGGCGCGACTGGCTCGGGAGCGACACCGCGATCGGCATGTACGTCCCGAGCGCCGGCAACAGGCGCATCAGAAGGAACGTCGACGCTCGGCGCAGGACCACCGGCAGCCTGGCGCGGCGCATCCAGATCTGGCTGCGGCCAAGCGGCTTCCTCACCGCCGGCTGAGCTGACTGGGCAAGGCGATCGATTTCCTCGTTTTCGATTTCGCTGATCTTGTCTTCCAGCCGCTTGCGCTGCTGCATGATCACCAGATTGTCGGTGACGCCCTGCTTGCGCAGCCCGGCATCCAGTGCCTGGCGGGCGGACTGGTAGATGCGCGCGCGCACCTGACCGTCGCCCCGCTCCGAGCGATCCAACGCATTCCTGATGGCTGTCTCCAAGCCGCTCACTGCCGGTCCTTCCGGTTTCTCATGACTTTTCAGCGCGAATTAATTTCTCGGTAACGTCTCAATCGCCGAACTGCAAGAAGGCGAAACCCCTCGTCCCGCGTTGAATTGGCCGAAATATGTCCGTCATCCGGCAGGTGGACAAGCCGAAAAGACGCCTTTCCACGCAAGCCACGATCTGTTACTCCATCTTACGTAAAGGTAATTCGGGAGGTTTCCTTCATGCTGCCAGCCGTTCTGAAGAACGGGTTGCGGCTGCCTGTCATAGGCTCGCCGCTGTTCATCATTTCGCATCCGGAACTGACGCTCGCCCAATGCAAGGCAGGCGTGATCGGCGCCTTTCCGGCGCTCAACGCCAGGCCCGAAAGCCAACTGGACGAGTGGCTGGCCGAGATTACGGAAGAGCTGGCCAGGCATAATACGGCCCATCCCGAAAGACCGGCAGCACCCTTTGCCGTCAATCAGATCGTCCACACCTCAAATCGTCGCCTTGAGCACGACCTGATGATGTGCGTGAAATACAAGGTTCCGGTCGTCATCTCCTCGCTCGGCGCCGTGCCGGAGGTCAATGATGCGATACATTCCTACGGCGGCATCGTGCTGCATGACGTGATCAACAATCGCCACGCCAATTCCGCCATCCGCAAGGGGCGGACGGCCTGATCGCCGTTGCAGCAGGCGCCGGCGGCCATGCCGGCACACTTTCACCCTTCGCGCTGGTGCAGGAAATCCGCGAATGGTTCGATGGCCCGCTGCTTCTCGCGGGCGCAATCGCGACGGGCGGAGGAGTTTTAGCCGCACAGGCCATGGGCGCCGACATGGCCTACATCGGCACTCCGTTCATCGCCACGCGTGAGGCGCGTGCCACCGAGGGTTACAAGGAGATGATCGTCGGGTCCAATGCAGCCGACATCGTCTATTCCAACTATTTCACCGGCGTGCACGGCAACTATCTGAAAGGCTCGATCTCGGCCATGGGCATGGACCCAGACAAGCTGCCTGTCGCCGATCCGACGAAGATGGATTTCGACGCAGCCGTCTCCGGCCCGAAGGCGTGGAAGGAAATCTGGGGAGCGGGTCAGGGTGTCGGCGCGATCAAGGCCGTCGGCAGCGTGGAGGATCTCGTTTCGCGCATGGAGCGGGAATATGATGAAGCACGGCAGCGGCTCGCCATTTAAAGCCGAGCGGCGAGCTCTGCAGGAAAAACGAGACCATCTTTCAAAACCGGCTTGAAATCGCCATTCGTTGCCTGTATCAGCGCATCACTCGCAGCGGGCGCTTCGCCGTTGCTGACGGGCCGCTTTAGCTCAGGTGGTAGAGCACATCATTCGTAATGATGGGGTCGCAGGTTCGAGTCCTGCAAGCGGCACCATTTTTCCTCTTCAAGACAGATAAGTTTATTAGGCGCGAGTAGCCGCAGATCGGGTTGTCATCTCGAAGCCGTTGCGGAGCTCAGTTCACTCGTCTCGGTGCCTATCGTCATCATATTGCCGCGCCAGTCGAAGGACCCGCTGAGCCAGCTTCGGATCCAGATGGCAGGGCCGAGCGTGTCGCGGGCGATCATGGCCGGCAGGGTCCAGACGGAGAGCTGCCAGTTCTTGGCGAGGATCAGGGCCAGTTCCGGCGTATAGACGGCAGCGAAAACCGCGGCGGTTACGATGCCGAGGGAGACATCCGTGGCCGATGTTGCCACGGAGGCGAGCGCAAGCGTGAGAGGCGGCATGACGCCGAGCAGGATTTCCGGCGTGAAGAAGGCCGGGAAGGTCACGCGCCGAAGCCTTGCCCAGCGCGCCTGGCGCGACCAGATTTGGCTGAGCTTGCGCCGGCCGAGCGGCTGTTCGAACGGCGAGGCAACGAGATGCACGCGGCGGCCGAGACGGCGGACAAGCTTGGTCGCGGCGGCATCTTCGGCGATCTCGGCGCCGAGTGCGGCAATGCCGCCTTCGGCATCGAGCATGGGCTTATACCAGAGCATGCTCTTGCCCTGGGCAAAGCCGAGACCCAGCGCCTCGCCGACATATTGCCAACGGGCCTGCTGGGAATTGAGGAAGGCGCATTCCACCTCGGCCCAGAAGCCGTCGGGCCGCGAGCCGAGCGGCGTCGAGCAGACAAGGCCGGTATCGGGACGGCGGGCCGCCATCAGGTGGGCGATGTAGTCACATGGCATCAGGACGTTGGAATCGGCCAGCACGACCCAGTCGTGCCGCGCCGCCTGCCAACCCTTGACGCAATTGTTGAGTTTGGGATTGGCGCTAACGCGATCATCTCCGACCAGGATCTGCGCGACGACATGGGGGTGGCTTTCCATCGCCTTGCGGATCGCGGAGATGACCGGGTCCCTGGCGTCGGCGACGCAGAAGATCAGCTCATAGTCCGGCCAGTCGAGGACGAAGGCCCGTTCCAGCGTCAGAGGTGTGAAGTTCTCGATGCCGCAGGCGGGTATGACAAGCGAGACCGGCGGCTTTTCGGCAAATTCTGGCGCCGGATGGCCGTTGCGTGACAGGCGCCACATCGCAATGCCGATACTGATGCCGTTGGCGAGGATGAGCGCGCATGCAGCAAGGCCGAAAATAAGCGACAACGACATAAGCGAACGTCCTTTCGCCTCGACGCAAAGATTGAGAATCGCTTTCACGTAGCGCGGATCGTCGGGCTTGGCGCAGGAGGACACCATGCAGACGTGTCAGCCGGATGACAGGCGAAAGGCGGGCTAGCCCCGATGGGGCGTAACCCTCCGCGTGCCTAGTCCGAGATCAGGCGCCAAACCTCGTCGGCGATGGCGAGGGAAGCGGTAAGCCCTGGAGATTCAATGCCATAGAGTGCGACGTATCCTCCATGGCCGGTCTCAAGCGGCCCCTGGATGACAAAGTCGCCACCACCGCCGCCGTCCGGTCCGACTGTCTTCGGGCGGATCCCGGCATAGGCGGGCTGGAGCGCATCGTTCTTCAGATACGGCCAATAACGGCGAGATCGCCGCGTAGAATTTTTCGGCGCGCGCAGGGTCGACGTCATAGTCCAGCGCCTCGGCCCATTCGACATCCGGGCCAAAACGCGCCTGACCGGCGAGATCGAGCGTCAGATGCACGCCGAGACCACCCTGTTCCGGCACCGGATAGATCAGCCGACTGGCCGGAGACCTGCCCGAAAGCGAGAAATAGCTGCCCTTGGCAAGATGCCTTTGCGGCATCGTTGCGGGATCCAGCCCATGCAGACCCATGGACACGGACCAGGCGCCGAGACCGGCCGCATTGACGACCACGCTGGCCTTGGCCCGAAAGGGATCGCTGCCGCCGACGGAAAGCAGAATTTCATCCCCGGCCAGCTCGCCTTCCAGGACGGGAGAGTTGACCACGACCGTGCCGCCATGGGCTTCGATATCGGTGATATAGGCTTCCATCAGACCGTGACTGTCGATGATGCCGGTAGACGGCGACAGCAGTGCCGCATAGCCCTCGATCTGCGGCTCCAGCGTTCTCATCTCGCCCGCGTCGATCAGGCGGCAGTCTTCGACGCCGTTGGCGGAGGCTTGGGCGAGCAGCTTTTCCAGATAGGCAACCTCCTCGAGGCTGGAGGCAACGACGAGCTTGCCGCATTGCCGATGCGCCACATGGCGCTCGCGGCAATAGGCGTAGAGATCGTGCTTGCCGCGGACGCACAGCTCGGCCTTGCGGCTGCCGGTCGGATAGTAGAGCCCGGCATGGATCACTTCGCTGTTGCGTGAGGACGTGATGCTTCCCGTCAACGGTTCGCTTTCGAGAAGCACGACATCCCGCCCGGCGATGGCGAGCCGGCGCGCGATGGCGAGGCCCACGACACCTCCGCCGATCACCACACAATTGAGCTCGATCAAATCATCCATGCGATCCCCGTACCCTTTGCGCATCGGTCAGGCTTCGATTGTGTTCACCACCCTGGTCATGAATGCAAGGCTGTGCCGTGGAGCCGAACCTCGGCACTCGCCCGTGGGCGCGCAAGCGGATCTCTGTGGACACATTCGGGAGCTTTTCAAAAGCAAAATTTGAACTTAGCGAAACATTCAGGTCTTTACACCAAGGTCAAACTCGCGACGATGGCTGAACGCTTCTCGCGTGATCCTGAAGCGCTGTCTTGATGGGGGAGGCTTTGTTTGATGGCTGAACGGTTTAACGCAGAAATTCGCGAGTTCATTTCAGAGAATTTTCTTTTTCGCGCCGATGCGGAACTCGACAATGACCAATCTCTGCTCGAAAGCGGCGTCATCGATTCCACCGGCGTGCTCGAAGTCATCGCATTTCTGGAGCAGACTTACGGCATCTCTGTTGCAGACGAAGAAATCGTTCCGGAAAATCTCGACAGCATCAACAACATGACGCGTTATCTGGCGGCGAAGCTGCCCGCAGCGTCCGCTTAGAGGGCGGCGCTGGGCCATGCGACTGGAGGACCATCTTCGCGACAGCGCCAGGCGCTTCGGCACGAAGACGGCCCTGATCACGGCCGAGACACAGCTGACATACCAAGAACTCGACCGCCTGTCGGATCGCCTTGCGGGGCGCCTCGCCCAGACCGGTCTCGGCGAAGGCGACCGACTGCTGATCGTTGCCGAAAACTCGGCCGAGGTCGTCGTCTGCTTCTTCGCCGCCTGGAAGGCCGGCGCGGTGCCCTGCCCTCTCTATTCGTCGATCAAGGCCGATAAGCTAAAGGCGACCATCGCCAATACCGGGCCCAAGGTCATTCTCGCCCAGGCACGCTTCGTACCGGTGATCGACAAGGCTCTCGAAGGGTCAGGGGATGGCGTCCGGACAATCGCGTTCGGTGCTGCATCCGTGAATTCCGAACGAGACTGGTGCCGCTACGAACAGATGGTCACGTCGTGTGAGCAGCTCGCGCCTTTGCCCCGTGGCGACGACAGCTCCCTCGCGCTGCTGATCCACACCTCGGGCTCGACCGGCTTGCCGAAGGGCGTGATGCACAGCCATGCCAGCCTTCTGGCGGCCTGCGGCTCGATCGTTGCTTATCTGGAGAATACGCAGAAGGATGTGGTGCTGAGCGTGCTGCCGCTTTCCTTCGGCTATGGCATTACCCAGGTCGTCACCATGGTCATGGCCGGCGGCACCGTGGTTCTGGAAAAGAGCTTCGCCTTTCCGCGCAAGATCCTTGCCCGTCTCGTTGAGACGCGGGCGACGGGTTTTCCGCTCGTGCCTGCCATGGCGGCGCTGATTGCCGGCATGCAGGATCTGCAGCCCGCCTTCCTGCCCGACCTGCGCTACATGACCAATGCCGCCTCCGCCATGCCGCCTTCGGTCGCCCAGCGCCTGCGCGAACTCTTGTCGGAGACGCAGCTTTTCCTGATGTATGGCCAGACGGAATGTATCAGGGCGACCTATCTGCCGCCTCAGGAAGCAGATCGTCGGCCGCTTTCGGTCGGACGTGCAATTCCGGGAACCCAGGCCTATGTGGTCGACGAGGCGGGCAATCCGGCACCAGCCGGCGTGACCGGCGAACTCGTCATCGAAGGGCCGCATGTGATGCTCGGCTACTGGCGGGACGAGGCCGCGACACCTGAAAAGGTCACGCCCGTCGACGGCGGCCGACGGCTGCAGACCGGCGACCTGTTCAGAACCGACGAGGACGGCTTTCTCTATTTCGTCAGCCGCCGCGACGACATTATCAAAACGCGTGGTGAGAAGGTCAGCCCCCAGGAAGTCGAGGCGGTTCTCTACGCCATGCCCGGCATCCGTGAGGCGGCTGTCGCAGGCGTGGACGATCCCATCTTCGGGCAGCTGATCCGCGCCTATATTGCACTGGAGCCGTCCGCAGAACTGACGGAGAAAGAAATCATTCGCTACTGCGCCCAGCACCTCGAAGACTACATGGTGCCGAAGAGCGTCGAGTTCCGCGACGCGTTGCCGAAGACCAGCACCGGCAAGATCAGACTGACCGCAGAAACACCGGCTCCCAAACCATCCGGCCCAAAAAGCAAGGAAACCGCTGCATGACGAACGCTCCCGCCGCGAACAAGACCGAACCGTTTTCCGCCCGAGCGCTGGTTCTCGATGCCGAGGCTGAGATCGAACGGATCTGCGAATGGCTGCGCCTGACCGTGCTGAAGGACCTGCGCAAGCGCGGCGCCGTTCTGGGCCTTTCCGGCGGCATCGATTCCAGTGTCACGGCGGCGCTTTGCGCCCGCGCGCTCGGCACCGGCAAGGTCACCGGCGTGTTCATGCCCGAGCATGACAGCGATCCGGACAGCCTGAGGCTCGGCCGCGCCTTGGCCGAGGCCGTCGGGGTCGAGACGGTGCTGGAAGACATCGGTCCGTCGCTTGCCGCACAGGGATGCTACACGCGCCGCGACGGCTTCATCCGCCAGATTGTGCCGGAATTCGGCGAAGGATGGGGCTGCAAGGTGGTATTGGAAGATGCGCTCTCCAACCGCGGCTACAACATTTCCTGGCTGGTCGTCGCCGATCCGGACGGCAGCCAGAGCCGCCACCGCATGCCGCTCGACGTCTATCTCGGCATGATCGCCGCCGCCAACATGAAGCAGCGGACGCGCAAGCAGATGGAATATTACCATGCCGACCGGCTGAACTTCGCGGTTGCCGGCACGCCGAACCGGCTGGAATACGACCAGGGTTTCTTCGTCAAGAACGGCGATGGCGCGGCCGACTTCAAGCCGATCGCGCATCTCTACAAGACGCAGGTCTATCAGCTTGCGGAGGCGCTCGGCGTGCCGGAAGAAATCCGCCGCCGCCCGCCGACCACCGACACCTGGTCGCTGCCGCAGGGCCAGGACGAGTATTACTTCTCCCTGCCCTACGATCGGATGGATATCTGCCTCTATGCGCTGAACAACGGCATTTCCCGCGAGGACACGGCCAAGGCGGTCGATCTGACGCCCGACCAAGTGGACGCTGTGTGGCGCAACATCGCTTCGAAGCGGAAGGTTGCTGAATACCTGCACGCCCAGCCGGTGGCGATGGCTGACTGAACCGGAAACCTCAGTCGAAATCGTCGCCGATCAGGCGCGTCCAGTTTTCTCCGGCCAGGCCGCTGATCAGCCCCTGGCCGGCCTTGATCGGTTCGAGAAGGCTCTTGTCCTTGGCGTGGGCGACGAAGAAGGCGCGGCCATAGAAGAGCGTCTTGCGGCTGATGAGTTCCGGTGTCAGCCAGGGATGGCCGGCGCCGCGGATCGCGACGCAGCCGGCGGCATCCGCACGGGCAAACAGATCCTCGACCATCTCGCCCGCCACGTTCGGCGCGCAAAGCGCCTGCAGCAGCCAGCCGATACCGCCCGGCCGGCCGTAATAGGCGTAGCAGCCCACCAGTTCGCCGCTGCGGGTTTCTGCGATCCGCCAGCAGGGATCGCCGAACTGGCGCTTGGCCTGGGCCTGATCCATGAACCAATCCAGCGTTTCGCGGTCCCATTGCGGACGAAGGGGAAAGCGGTCGCCGAGCTTCAATACCGCCTCGGCAAAATCGTCGCGCGACGCATCCCAGAAATTTACCCGTCCCGGGCCTGACGCCGCTGGCGCACGGAAGGCCTTCAGCCCTGCCCGCTCGATGATGCTGTCGGTGAGTGATGCCACAGGGCGGATAAACCGTGCGGCCTTGAGCCCGCGTTCGGCGACCTGGATCGCGGTACCGGCCGGGCGCAGGATGCGGATCCAATTGAGGCTGTAGGCAATGTCGAGCGGCAAAGCGAGCTTCTGCCACATGCCGAGCGCCAGCGAATTTGCGGTCTCGGTAAGCGAAATGTCCTGAGGGCCTGCGAGAAAAGAGCGAAGTAACCTTGCACCGGCAAGCGGGTTCTGCTCCGGCTGGTCGACCATCATGGAGCCGGCAAAGGCTGCGCGTAGCGGACGACCATCGAGTTCCAGGCGCGATGGAAAGACGCCGATGAACCCCTCGATCTCGCCATCGGCTCTGACGAAAACCTTGGACCGGATCTCTTCGTCGTACCAGGGGTGATCAAAGAAGATTTCGCGGAAATAGCTGACCATCGATGGTCGGGTGGGCTGAGAACGGCGAAAGGTCTTCTGGAAGAGATGCACGACCGAAGGCAGATCTTCCGGTTCGAGATCGCGTACTCCGCCCGCCTTCTGCACCATGATCATTCATCCTTTCGGCAATCCTTGCCGTCCGGCGAGCCTGCCAGAAAGGACTTAATCAAACGAAAAGAGGCCCTCGCGGGCCTCTCTCGATCTAAGCAGATGTAACTACATCCAGTAAGGCGGGACGCCGTAGTAGTCATAGATCGTCCGGTCCTTGGCGCGGTAGAAGCTATCGTCCTCGAGATCGTGGTATTTCGGCGCACCGGTAATCTGGTCCTTGGTAAGGTCGATGCGATAGCCGTCCAGCTCTTCGTCATAGCGAAGCTTTTCCCAGGGCAACGGATAATAGTCGTCGCCGATACCCAGGAAGCCACCGAAGCTCAGAACGGCGTAGGCGACACGACCGCCGCGCTTCTCAAGCAGCATGCGCTCGATAGAGCCGATGCGCTTACCGTCGGCACCGTAGACTGCCGTACCATCCACCTTGTCACTGGCGATCAGCGACTGAGTTTCCTTGACATAGGGGTCCTGCCCCGCACGCGGTTCCTGATGCAACATGACGCACCTCCTTTGGGTTAGTCGTTCTGTCACATGTAAAAACTCTTCGCAGCGACGATCGTTCCCAAGGCGTTATATTGACGTTTACGTCAAGGTTATATAACCCATCTATGAAACAGCCGCTTTTCGGCGACCTGTGGATGACTTAGACTGCGACCATGGTGGAGGGAGGACTTCGCCATGGCATTGCGGTAGATACGTGCGAGCAAGGAGGAGAGCGCTCTCATGAAGGAAACGGCGGCGAAAGCCATCAGCAGCCCGGCAAAGATCTGGCTTGCATCCTATCCACCCGGCGTTCCGGAGATGATCCCGCCGCTTGTCCATCATTCGCTCGGGCACCTTTTCGAGGACAGCTGCGCGCGTTACGCGAACCGTCCTGCCTTCACCAGCATGGGCAAGAGCCTTACCTTCAAGGATCTGGAAGCAGAAAGCCGCAAGGTCGCAGCATGGCTGCAGGCTCAAGGCCTTTCAAAAGGCGACCGCGTTGCCGTCATGCTGCCGAACATCCTGCAAAACCCGGTGATCGTCTACGGGATCCTTCGCGCGGGCTTCGTCGTGGTCAACGTCAACCCGCTCTACACGCCGCGTGAACTCGCATACCAGCTAAAGGATTCCGGCGCGAAAGTGCTGTTCGTCCTCGAAAACTTCGCCCATACCGCGCAGCAGGCACTGCCTGAGACCGACGTCACCAAGGTCATCGTAGCAACGATGGGCGACATGCTTGGTCTCAAGGGCCATATCGTCAATCTGGTCGTCCGCCGGGTCAAGAAGCTCGTGCCGGATTGGTCGTTGCCCGGGGCCGAAAGCTTCCGCAAGGTGATATCAGAAGGCGCGCGGCAACCGCTTTCGGCCCCGGATGTGAAGCCGGACGACATCGCCTTTCTGCAATATACGGGCGGGACAACGGGCGTCTCCAAGGGCGCAATGCTGACCCATGCCAACCTGCTGTCCAACAAGGAGCAGATGGCGGTCTGGCTCGACTCGGCCTTCCTCGAAAAGCCGCGGCCCGAACAGCTGCAGTTCCTCTGCGCCCTGCCGCTCTACCACATCTTCGCGCTAACGGTGAATTCGCTGATGGGTGTCGCGACCGGTAGCAACAATATTCTCATCGCAAACCCTCGCGACATCCCGGCCCTCGTCAAGGATCTGGGCAAGTACCGGATCAACATATTCCCCGGTCTCAACACCCTGTTCAACGCGCTGATGAACAATGCGGAATTCCAGAAGCTCGACTTCTCGTCGCTTACACTCGTTTTTGGCGGCGGGATGTCCGTGCAGCGGCCGGTGGCCGAGCGTTGGCTTGCCATGACCGGCTGCCCGATCACGGAAGGCTACGGGCTTTCAGAGACCTCCCCCGTTGCGACCGCAAACCGCTGCAACAGGCTCGACTTCTCGGGCATGATCGGCATGCCGATCTCCTCGACGGATATCACGATCCGCGATGATGACGGGGTCGACCTCGATCAGGGCGATGTCGGCGAAATCTGCATCCGTGGTCCGCAGGTCATGGCCGGTTATTGGAAGCGCCCGGACGAGACGGCCAAGGTGATGACCGCGGATGGTTTCTTCCGTACCGGCGACATGGGCTACATGGATAGCCAAGGCCATATCAAGATCGTTGACCGCAAGAAGGACATGATCCTCGTCTCCGGCTTCAACGTCTATCCGAACGAGGTAGAGGAAGTGGCGGCCATGCATCCGGGCGTGCTTGAATGCGCCGCGATCGGCGTTCCGGACCAGCATTCCGGCGAGGCGGTAAAACTGTTCGTCGTCAAGAAGGATGCAGGCCTGACCGAAGCCGATCTGAAGGCCCATTGCATTGCCAACCTGACGAACTACAAGCGCCCCCGTTTCATCGAGTTTCGCGATCAGCTGCCGAAATCCAATGTCGGCAAGATCCTGCGGCGCGAGCTTCGGTAAGCGTTGCATCGTGGCGACAGGTCGGCAGCAAGCGCGGCTGATCCCGGGCGAGCGGCGCCATTAAAGGTGGACGCCGCCACCATGCTCCGTTAGCGATCAGATCGGAGCCGGGGAAAGCTGTTGGAGTTCGCTTGCAAGACCGTGCCGGATTTTCGTTTCGCCTCATCGCCGTCGTAACCCTGCTGGCCGCGCTTTCGAGTTGCGCCGGACGGCCGGAAGGCGTCTTGATTCCGACGACGGGCGCAACCGTCGCCGGCACCTCGAAGGTCGACGTCCTCGTTGCCACGACCCGCAAGACGAGCGAGGCACCCGGCGTGCTGTTTTCCGGCGAGCGCGGCAAGGAGCCTACGCTTACCGAGATTGCCGTGTCGATCCCGCCCGACAGCGTTCGCGAGGTCGGTCAGGTTCAGTGGCCGAAAAAACTGCCCGCCGATCCGGCGAAGGAATTTGCCACGCTTTCCGTCACGCCGATGACGCCGCAGACATCAAAAAGCTGGCTGAAAGGTCATCTGACCAAAAGCAGGCGAGTGATGGTCTTCGTCCACGGGTTCAACAATCGCTATGAAGACGCTGTCTACCGCTTTGCGCAGATCGTCCATGATTCCGGCGCCGACGTAGCGCCGGTGCTTTTCACATGGCCGTCGCGTGGGAGCATTTTCGCCTATAACTACGACAAGGAAAGCACCAACTATTCCCGCGATGCGCTGGAAACCATGCTGCACCGGCTGGCGAAGGACCCGGCTGTCGGCGAAGTGACGATCATGGCGCATTCCATGGGATCCTGGCTGACGGTCGAGGCCTTGCGCCAGATGGCGATCCGCGACGGACGCGTCGCGCCGAAGATCCAGAACGTCATCCTCGCTTCTCCCGATCTCGACGTCGACGTCTTCGGTCGGCAACTCGCGGAACTCGGGGCCAAGCGGCCGCACTTTACGCTGTTCGTATCACAGGACGACCGGGCGCTCAGCCTGTCCCGTCGGATCTCCGGCAATATCGATCGGCTGGGCCAGGTGGATCCGACCGTCGAGCCCTATCGAACCGAGTTCGAAAAGGCCGGGATCGTGGTCCTTGACCTGACCAAGCTGCAGGGTGGCGACCGATTGAACCACGGCAAGTTCGCGGAAAGCCCGGAAGTCGTGAAACTGATCGGCAACCGCCTGATTGCCGGACAAACCGTGACTGACAGCGATGTCGGGCTCGGTGAGCGGATCGGAGCGGTAGCACTGGGTACTGCGCAAACCGTGGGCGGAGCTGCGAGTGTCGCGGTCAGCACACCAATCGCCATATTCGACCCGGCGACACGCCGCAGTTATAACGACCAGGTCGGCCGGCTCGGCCAGGCGATCGGCAATACGGCAGAGACGGCAGTCGGACAGTAGCGCGAACAATTGGCTGGCCGATTACGCAAAAGACGCATGACCAGCGCTTGATTTGGACAAGAAAGCGAATAGGTTTCCGTTCATCATTCTGCAGAATGCGAGGAAATCATGCAGACCATCGTTCAAGAGCTCAAGTCCACCGCAGACGCAACCAAGGCGACCGACATCCGTGCCGCCTTTGCCAAGGATGGCAGCCGCTTCGAGAAATTCAGCGCCCGCTTCGATGATCTGACGATGGATTATTCGAAGACGGCAGTGAATGAGGACATCCTCGCCCTCTTCGAAAAGCTGGCCGATGCGGGCGGTGTGGCAAAGAAGCGTGAGGAGATGTTCTCCGGCGTTGCCATCAACTTCACCGAGGACCGCGCGGTCCTGCATACCGCGCTGCGCAACCGGTCCAATACGCCGGTTCTGGTCGACGGCAAGGATGTGATGCCCGATGTGAACGCGGTTCTGGCTGCGATGGGCAAGTTCGCCGACGGCATCCGCTCCGGCAGCCTGAAGGGCGCGACCGGCAAGAGGATTACCGACGTCGTCAATATCGGCATCGGCGGCTCCGACCTCGGCCCGGTCATGGCGACACTGGCGCTCGCCCCCTTCCATGACGGCCCGCGTGCGCATTTCGTCTCCAATGTCGACGGCGCCCATATTGCTGATACGCTGAAGACGCTCGACCCCGAAACCACCTTGTTCATCATTGCGTCGAAGACCTTCACCACGATCGAGACGATGACGAACGCGGCTTCCGCCCGCAAGTTCATTGCCGACAAGCTGGGCGATGCGGCCGTACAGCATCACTTCTGCGCCGTTTCCACCGCGCTCGACAAGGTTGCCGCCTTCGGCATCGACGCCGAACGCGTCTTCGGCTTCTGGGATTGGGTCGGGGGTCGCTATTCGATCTGGTCGGCGATCGGCCTGCCCTTGATGATCGCCGTCGGACCGCAGAATTTCGGCCATTTCCTCGATGGCGCCCATGCGATGGACAACCATTTCCGCACGGCCCCGGTGCGCGAAAACCTGCCGATGCTGCTCGGCCTGATCGGCTTCTACCATCGCAACGTTCTGGGCTATCCGACCCGCGCCATCCTGCCCTATGACCAGCGCCTGCTTCGCTTCCCGGCCTATCTGCAGCAGCTCGATATGGAATCGAACGGCAAGGGTGTCACCATCGACGGCACGCCGGTCGAGGGCAATTCCGGCCCGGTCGTCTGGGGCGAGCCCGGCACCAATGGCCAGCACGCCTTCTACCAGTTGATCCACCAGGGCACGAGCATCATCCCGGCCGAGTTCATGATCGCCGCCAACGGTTTCGAGCCCGAGCTTCGCCACCAGCACGATCTGCTGATCGCCAATTGCCTGGCGCAGTCGGAAGCGCTGATGAAGGGCCGCACCTTCGAAGAGGCCAAGGCACAGCTCACCTCCAAGGGTATGGACGACAAAAAGGCGGACTTTATCGCGCCGCATCGCGTGTTCACCGGCAACCGCCCGTCGATCACTTTCGTGCATGACAAGCTGACGCCCTTCGCCTTTGGCCGTCTCGTGGCTCTCTATGAGCACCGCGTCTTCGTCGAAGGCGTGCTCTTCCGCATCAACTCCTTCGACCAATGGGGTGTTGAGCTCGGCAAGGAACTGGCCACCGGCCTGCTGCCGGTCGTCGAAGGCAAGGAAAGCGCCGAAGGCCACGATTCTTCCACGCAGGGTCTGGTGAAGACGCTGGCCGGGCTGAAGAAGTAAGGCTCATAACCGAACCGAAGAAAAAGCCCTCGGGAACGACGTTCCCGAGGGCTTTTTTATTATGGGCTGGATCGGACTAGAGTCCGATCTCGTTCGCAAACGGCGGGTTCGCCCCCGCCCTGGACACTGTCACCGCCGCAGCCTTGGCGCCCAGCGCCAGTGCCTTGGCGATCTGGTCTTCGGTTAGGCTCCCCACCTGCGCCTTGGTCAGCAGGTTCTGCATTTTCAGCGACGCAAGAATGCCGGCATCGAACGTGTCACCGGCACCGACCGTATCGACCACCGTTACCTTTTCGCTCGGCACCGTGACCTTGTGATTGGCGGTATAGCCGACGGCGCCTTCCGCTCCGCGGGTAACGACGACGAGCTTGGCGCCGTGATGCAGCCAGTGGCGGGCAAGCGTATCTTCGTCACCTTCCAGCCCGAACCAGGCGAGATCTTCATCCGAGAATTTGACGATATCCGACATTGCCGCCATGCGGCGGATGCGGGCGAGATGAGCCGCCTTGTCCTTGATGAAGCCCGGACGGATATTCGGGTCGAGCGAGATCACACGCTTTGCATGCTCGCGCGCCATCAGCGCCTCGTAGGTCGAACCGCAGGGCTCCGGGATCAGGCTGATCGCGCCGAAATGCAAAGCCTCGCAATCGTCGCCGAGTGCCGGAAGGTCCGCCTCGGTGATCATCCGGCCGGCGGTGCCTTCGTCGTAGAAGGCGTAAGTGGCGTGGCCGTCGACCAGCTTGACAAAGGCGATCGTGCAAGGGCGGGATGCCAGTGCGCAATAGCTGAAGTCGACATTGCTCTTGCGCAGCGTGTCGCGCAGGATATCGCCCATCATGTCGTCGGCAAGGCCGGTGAAGAAGCCGGTGTCTACCCCAAGGCGGCCAAGGGCTATCGCCGTGTTGAAGACGGCACCGCCGGCATAGGGCGCAAAGCCCGTTTCACCGAGGGTCGTCTCACGCGGAAGCATGTCGATAAGGGCTTCGCCGCAGCACAGGATCATGGATTTCCTCCCAAGGAATTTTGCCTGTTTTAAACAGGAATAAGCGAGCTTTTGTCCGTTGACCAGAGCAAAAGCCCGCTTCTTTTATCGCTTACTTCGGCAATTCGCTGATGCCGCCGTTGCGGGCCGACCATGCAAGCGGCGCATCGAGGAAGGCCTCGACTTCCGACAGGGTCTTCTCGTCGAACAGTTTCTGGTCGCGGGCGACGGCCAGAACGTTGCGCCAGGTGGCAATGTGGTGGAACTGGACCTTGCCATCGGCAAAGCGCAGCGCGCCTTCATCGAAGATCCCGTAGTAGAACAGCGCCATGCCGTGATCGACGACACCGCCGGCCGCACGGATCGCGTCGATGAACTTGAACATCGAGCCGCCTGCCGTCGTCAGGTCCTCGATGACCAGTACGCGCGACCCTTCCGGCATGTTGCCTTCGATCTGCGCATTGCGGCCATGCCCCTTCGGCTGCTTGCGTACGTAGATCATCGGCAGCGACAGACGGTCGGCCAACAGAGCGGCGAAGGGAATGCCCGCGGTCTCGCCACCGGCGATGCAGTCGAACTTCTCGAAGCCCGCGTCACGCAGCAGGGTCGAGGCGGCGAAATCCATGATCGTCGAACGGACGCGCGGATAGGAGAGAAGCTTGCGGCAGTCGATATAGACCGGGCTCATCATGCCTGAGGCAAACTTATAGTGCTTCTCGGCATTGAAATGCACCGCACCGATTTCCCACAGCATCTTGGCCATCAGTTCGGCCATTACGTTACGGTCCGGAAATGTGGTCTGAATCATGCGCCCGCTCCTTGCTCGCTCTTTTTCAACGCAAGTCCGGACGCAAAACCGCTACGCACTTTTGCTGGACATTGCTTTAAACCACGCGCCGCAATAGCAGCATGGCAGGGGCTTAGCCAGAGAAAGAGCAAGGCCGCCCAAAGTTTTCGCGGGCCAAGGCCTCAAGCGGATGTGCGCGTCTCGGGAACGGCGGGAATGGATCTTAGATAGGACGCAAGTTCCACCCGATCGCGCCCCGACCGCTTGGCCTCATAGAGCGCACTGTCGGCAAGGCTCAGCACCGTCTCGAAGGGCTGGCCTTCCGGCAGGCCGACGGCAACGCCGGCACTGACCGTGCAGCGCAGGACAGCGCCAGCCGCCACGATGTCGCGGGCGGCGAAACGCTTCCGGATTTCGTTGGCGATGCGCTCTGCCCTACCAGGCATGATCTCGCTGACGATCATGGCGAATTCCTCGCCACCGAGCCTTGCGACGCAGGCGGCCGGCGTCACCTCGGCCAGCATGTCCCTGGCGAAGAGCCGCAGGACCTCATCGCCGGTGGAGTGGCCGTATTCATCGTTGATCGTCTTGAACCGGTCGATGTCGAAAACGATCACCGCCGTGGAGGCGCCGAAACGCCTCTCGCCATATTGGGCGAAGAGAGCCCGTCGATTGAGCAGGCCGGTCAGGGCATCCGTCATCGCCTCG
Organism: Terrirhizobium terrae; assembly: GCF_030323265.1. Lineage (GTDB taxonomy): Bacteria > Pseudomonadota > Alphaproteobacteria > Rhizobiales > Rhizobiaceae > Neorhizobium. The sequence goes on along the minus strand of NZ_CP104992.1, from coordinate 2,104,995 downwards.
CGCCGATGAAGGGCTGCCATCCGCCACTGGTGCAGGGCGAGCGACAGGGCACCGATACCGGTCATGCCGGCAATACAGATGCCGATATTGAGATTTTCCGCCCAGTTGGCTGGCGCGCGGCCGAGGGTCATCTCACCCTCGGCGAGCAGGACGGAAGCGCATAGTGCAAACGAAAGGCCGCTTACCGCGTAAAGCAGCACCATGCCGCCGAGCGGACCGGGGGCTTCGGCGCGCGCCGTCCAGTACTGGCCGGCGGTGCCGATCAAGAGGAGCGCAGTCAGGATGTTCATCATGATCAGGCCGAGGCCATCCAGGCCCGCCAAGAACAACGGCAGACCGAGCGCCAGGCAGGAGACGAATATCCCACCGGCCAGACGCCACGGTTTCTCGCCCGTGCGGAACTGGACCGATGCCGCATAGATGGTCGAGAAGCCAGCCATCAGGAAAGTATAGGCGATGATTGCAGGAACGATGCCGGACCGGGCGGTATAGGAACTGTATGCCACGATGCCAGCAACGACGAGGCACAGTGACGCTACCAGCGTCAGCAGGAAGGAATCCGTGCGACGGGAAAGCCAGGTCCCGAGCAACGTCACCATCAGGCACGCGGCCGACACACCGAGGGCAAGCAGAAGAGACTGATAATCCAGCATCATGCCTGAAATTCTCTTCAGTGATTTATTTTTAAAAAGGGCAATCAGAAAATAAGAACGAAATCTCTCCAAAGTTTTAGCATCGGAGAGATCCCATAGTAGTCGAAATTATATTTGAGAGTAAATCAGCCTTTAAGCGTATCGACGACTTCCCAGTGGATCGGGAAGCCCGGATCGAAGACCGTAATCAATCCCGCACCGGTGTCACGCTTAGCCGGGAATTCGACCTTGCTCTCCCGCTTTTCGAGCGTGATCGTCTCGGCGTTCGGCGCGACGCCATACCAGGCCGGGCCGTTCAGCGAGGTGAAGGCCTCCAGCTTGTCCAGCGCACCGTCGTCCTCGAACACATGGGCGAGGCAGTTCATCGTGTTGATCGAGGTATAGATGCCGGCGCAGCCGCAGGAGCATTCCTTCAACGGGTCGACATGCGGGGCGGAATCAGTACCGAGGAAGAAACGGCCGTCGCCGGAAGTTGCTGCAGCACGCAGCGCCAGGCGGTGGCTCTCGCGCTTGGCGACCGGCAGGCAATAATAATGCGGGCGGATACCGCCGACGAGGATGTCGTTGCGGTTTATGATCAGGTGATGGGTGGTGATAGAGCCGGCGAGGTTCTTGTCGGCCGACTTGATATAGTCGATGCCGTCCGACGTCGTGACATGCTCCATCGTGATCTTGAGCTCCGGCAGGCGGCGGCGCAGCGGATCGAGCACGGTTTCGATAAAGACGGCTTCGCGATCGAAGATATCGACCGACGGCGTCGTCACTTCGCCATGGACGCAAAGCGGCAGGCCGATCTTCGCCATGCGCTCCAGAACCGGCATCGCCTTTTCCATATCGCGCACACCGCCATGGGAATTGGTGGTGGCGCCCGCGAGGTAAAGCTTGACCGCCGTGATCAGGCCGCTCGCCTTGCCGGCTTCCACATCATCCGCGCTGGTGTGCTCGGTGAGATAGAGCGTCATCAGCGGCTCAAAGCTGTGTCCCGCCGGGAGTGCCGCCATGATCCGCTCGCGATAGGCCGCGGCATCCGCAGTCGTGACGACCGGCGGTACGAGGTTCGGCATGATGATGGCGCGGGCGAAGTGCCGGCTTGTGTCTGCGATGACGCCCGAGAGAACCGCGCCATCGCGCAGATGGAGGTGCCAATCGTCCGGGCGGCGAATTGTAAGCGTTTTCATGCAGCTGTTCCGATGAGACTTTTATTCGGCTTATCACCAAAGCGCGCGCGGAGACAATTGCGGAACGCAGAAACATCCAATCAAGGGAATTCAGGAGGGCGCAAGCTCACGAAATCGTGCAGGCATTTCGTGATGCCAAATGGGCTCCGCGAAAAGATTCTGCGGAACCAGCGCCGAGATCGGGCGTTCGTTAAACAATCTGAAAGAGATTTTGAGTCGGACGGAGCACACCATGAAATCCCGGACATCGAAAGTCAACAGGGGTTTTGCGATTACCACAGGCGCCGCTGTCGTGCTTTGCGCGCTGACAGTTTCCCCGGGTGCCGAGGAGCGCATGACCATCAACGTCGCTACGGCAATGCAGAGCGAATGCGATCGCCTTGCCGGTAGCCCCTTCGATCAGCAGCGCAACGGCGAGTTTTCGCCGGTCAATATCGCTGAAATCGGCGGTGGCGCCGCGGATGCATGCCGCATGGCTTTCGAGGCGACAGGCAATCCTCGCTTCGCCTACCAGCTCGGCCGCGCGCTTAATAAAGACGACCAGCCGGATCAGGCGATGAGCGCGTACGATGCTGCCGTCAAGGATGGTTATGCCGCCGCCATGGTGAATTATGGCATGCTGATGGGTCGCCTCGGTGACGAGACCGCAGAGTTCGGCCTCTATCAACAGGCAGCCACCAACGGCAATGTTCTCGCCGCCTATAATCTCGGCGTTGCCTATCGCGACGGCCTCGGCACCCAGCCCGATGTCAACAAGGCGCTGAACTGGTTCGAGAAGGCTGCGGCCGAAGGTGATGACACCGCCGCCTTCAACATCGGCGCCATCTATGATGAAGGCCAGCTTCTGCCGGCCGACGACCAGACGGCCGTCGCGTGGTACGATCTCGCAGCCCAGCGCGGCAATACCGACGCCATGATCAATCTCGGCATCATGTACGAGACCGGCGAAGGTGTACCGGCCAATGCCGAGAAGGCTGCCGACATGTATCGTCAGGCCGCCATGAAGGGCGATGTTTTCGGCGCCTACAAGTTCATGCAGTTCCAGGATATGGGCGTCGTCCCTGCTCCGTCGCAGGAAGGCATCGAAGGCGTGAACTCTCTGGTCCTCAAGCAGGGCGACATGGAAAATCCGGCCAAGGTCGGCCGCGAAATCTAAGCCCTGGTCGAAGCAGGCGACTTTAAATGATGTCGCCTGCCGACGGGCCCCAGACATCCGTCATGGCAAAACCATCCGCCAGTGGATCGAATGGGTCTAGCGCCACCTGATGAAGCCCGAATGTAAAGCCACGGCCGGCGATCGTTGGAACGATTGCCGGCTTTCCTGCGACCTGCGTTTCGCCGGCAAGTCCCACTTCGAACTGCGTGCCTATGATCGAGCGGGACAGAAATGTGTCGCCGACCTTCACCTTGCCGCGCGCATGCAGCGCCGCGAGGTTGGCGGAATTTCCGGTGCCACAGGGAGAGCGATCCGCCCTGCCCGGCCACATGGTGGTGCAGGTGCGAACGGTACCGTCTGCCTCCGTGTCGCGGAACATCACATAGGCGACGCCGAAGATTGCCGGAATTTCCGGATGGACGACCCCGATCTGCCGATTGATCAGATCCTTCAGCACCATTCCCGCCTGCACGAGCGCCGCCGCATTCTTCTTCTCGATGGTCAAGCCGATCTGCGAGACATCGACGAGGCCGTAGAAAATGCCGCCATAGGAAATGTCGAGCGTGATCTCACCCCATTCCGGCGTCTGCAGCTTCACGTCCAGCTGATGGACGAAGGACGGCACCATGGTGAGCTTGACTTTCTCGCAACGCCCGTCGCGGCAGGTGGCAACCGCCCTCACGAGACCGGCCGCAGTTTCCAGCGTCACGACCGTTTCCGGTTGCTTCATCTCGACGATGCCAGCCTCAAGCAATGCGGTGGTGGCGCAGATCGAATTCGATCCGGAGCTCGCATGCGCCTGATCGGGCTGAAGGATGATGAAGGCAGCATCCGCCTCCGGGTGCTTGGCCGGCAGGAGAAGGTTGACCGAGCCGATCGGGGTTCCGCGTGGCTCAAGGCAGAGAAAACGGCGCAGCTCCTGCCCCTTGGGATCCGAATTCATCCAGGCCAGCTGGTCGGCGACCGTATCGCCCGGGATTTTCGGAACGCCGCCAATCGCCACGCGGCCGATCTCGCCTTCCGCATGGACATCCAAAAGCTGGATCGTGCGTTTCCATCTCATCTGCCGGGACTCCACATGCTTGAAGACGCGACCACACGAGGCCGCAATCAGAATGACTCAATCTGTCTTCTGGATAGCGCAAGCATGTCATCCTGCCTATCGGCCCGACAGAGATAGTTGTCGATCCGATAACGCATCTACGAGTGCCGATTTATTCCAAGGCTTGATCGATGTGCTGGCGTCGGTGACACAGGCCACAGCACGCGGGAACGCAAGGCGCCGGACGACATCATTTTAGATGAAAGGAAAGAATGGCGCACCCGAAGAGATTCGAACTCCTGACCCCCAGATTCGTAGTCTGGTGCTCTATCCAGCTGAGCTACGGGTGCGTCTGCAACGGTGTGTTCCGCTTGCGTGGCGATCCTCTAAAGGCTGCCGGGAAAGATTGCAAGCGCTTTTCCGCTGTCTCATGTCATTTTGCTGTCACGCAGACATCAAGAGACTGTTTTATTTATAATTTTTCCATCATGCTCTGACGCGGTAATCGTCCAGCGCTACCGGACGGTCAGGAATTTCGATGCGGAACTGGGTGCCGGGGCCCGGCTTTTCGACCAGCGCGATCGTGCCGCCATGGGCAAGCACGAGCTCGCGGGCGATCACGAGGCCAAGGCCGGTGCCACCGGAGCGCGCCGAGCCACGGAAGGCAGAGAACAGGTTCTCTCGTGCCTTGCGCGGCATGCCCGGACCGGTGTCATCGATCGTGATGCTGACGACGCTGCCGAGCCGGTGGCCCGAGACTGTGACCCGGCGCAAGGCCTGCGGGTCGTCGGGATCATGGGCCAGCAAAGCCTGGACGGCATTGCGGCAGAGATTGTGGACCACGCGAAAGATCTGCTCGCCGTCACAGTCGACTTCCAGGTCCGTGGAAATCTGATCTGCAAACTCGACGCCCGAGATCGGGATCGATCGCCAGCATGTCCTTCACTTCCTGCGTCAGCTCGGAAAGATTGATGCGCCGGCGACGAGGTGCCGCTTCCGATGCCTGACCATAGGCCAGCACTTCGCTCGTATAACCCACCGCGCGATCGATGGTGCGCAACAGCTTCGGGGCGAAGCTGCGGACCATCGGATCCTCGACATCCGTCAGGCGGTCGGACATGAGCTGGGCGGAGGCGAGAATGTTGCGCATGTCGTGGTTGATCTTGGAGACGGCCAGCCCGAGATCGGCAAGGTTCTTCTGCTGCTTCAGCGTCCGCTGGAGTTCTATCTGCATCGCCGCAAGGTGGCGACCCGCAACCGCAAGCTCGCCGCGCGAGCGGTCGGCGGTGAACACACGCGCCGGATCGTCCGGCTGTTCGGAAAAGAGCTGCATACTGTGGGTCAGACGCCGGATCGGCAGGATCATCATGCGGTTGATGGCGACGAAGATGAGCACCGCCGTGATCAGCGAGATCAGGAGAGAGATGAGGAACATCATCTTCGAATACTTGAGCATGTCCTTGCGCAGCGCGTCGTCGGTCATGACCAGCTCGATGATCATGTCGCTTTCGCCGATCGGCCCGAAGACACGCATGACCCGGCCACCACCTAGGACCATCGTGTCCAGCGCGTCGCGCATGGAGCTGACGAAGGACGTGTTTGCCAGATCGTATTGGGCATCGATCTCAGGCGGGACCTCGGTCGCGGCGAGCAGGCGCGAGGTGCCGTCCTTGCGCAGGGCGATGACCTTGGTTCCGGTGGCAAGCAGAGTATCGTTCTGCACGGCGCGCGGCAGTTCCGCGGGCTGCAGGCCATCGATGACGATGCCGGCGGCGGCGGCCGTGTCGAGACGGTCGCGCAGCCAGTTCATTCGCATGCTGGCGATCGAGGGCATGAAGATCAGGATTTCCGCCAGCATGACGAAGATGACCGTCAGCCATAGCAGGCGCCCGGACAGGCCGCGGAACAGCGTCGGCATCGGTTCCGGTCCCGTCGCGTCCGGCCAGCTTCCCTGGCGGTCCGAGGTGTGAACCTCGCTATCCATTAGGATCTCCACTTCCATGCCAAGGACTTCACGAAATCCCGTGTGCAGCGCACATTTTAGCGCGTCACCAAAATATGAACAGTCCAGGAGACCACGCAAAAAGGCGGAAACCTGGGGTCTCCGCCTTAAATTTCGTTAATGTTGGGGCTTTGGATCAGAATTCTTCCCAATCGGACGCATTTTTTTCCGCGACGGCCGCGCTGCCACCGAACGCCCGACCGAGAGCCGCCGTCATCTTTCTCGCCGGGGACGGCTGGGGGCGATGCACGACATTGACCGCGACAGGCCGCACCCCGCGACCAGCATCATCGCCGATCCTGAAATGCGCAACGAGACGATAGAGGGCGTCGGCCTCGGAAGACAGCTTGCTGGTGGCCGCCGAGCTTTCCTCGACCATCGCCGCGTTCTGCTGCGTCACCTGATCCATCTGGTTGACCGCCGTATTGACTTCGGCCAGGCCCGTCGCCTGCTCCCGTGAGGCAACGGCGATCGAATGGATGTGATCGTTGATGCGGCTGACACGGGATTCGATTTCCGAAAGTGCGGCGCCCGTCTTCTGAACCAGCTCCACCCCGCCGGCAACCTCCTGGCCGGACTTGGCGATCAGGCCCTTGATGTCTTTCGCGGCGCTGGCCGAACGCTGGGCAAGTTCGCGCACTTCCTGAGCGACGACCGCAAAACCCTTGCCGGCTTCGCCCGCGCGGGCCGCCTCGACACCGGCATTGAGCGCCAGGAGGTTGGTCTGGAAAGCGATCTCGTCGATGACGTTGGTGATCTGCGCGATCTCGCGGGACGCCTGCTCGATACGACCCATCGCCTCGATCGCATTGCGAACGACAGCGCCGGACTGAACCGCACTCTCCTTCGCCTCGCCAACCATCACGGTCGCCTCGTTGGCTCGTTCCGTCGACGTCTTCACGACAGAGGTGATCTCGTCGAGTGCGGCGGAGGTTTCTTCCAGCGCGGCCGCCTGCTGTTCGGTACGCTTCGACAGGTCGTTGGAGGCGCTGCTCAGTTCGGCGGAGCCGTCATTCATCGCGCCGGTCGCATTACGGACCTGGCCCATGGTGGTGCGCAGCGTTTCCATCGTGCCGTTGACGTTCTGCTGGAGTTCGCCGAACGCGCCCTTGAAGTTGCCGCGCATGCTGTCGGTTAGGTCACCGTCGGACAGGCTGCGCACGACACGCCGCGTCTCGGAGACGCCCGCATCGACGCTTGCGACCAATTGGTCGATGTTGCGGGCGACGCGGTCCAGGCTCTCGACGCCCCATTGCTTGTCGATCCGGCGGGTGAAATCACCCTCGGCAGCGGCGGAGACGACAGCGGACATGCGGGTCTGCAGATCGTCGTTCTTCGCCTTCATGCCGGCCTCGACACCTGTCATGCGCGCCACTTCCTGGCCGTTGATCTTGAACACTTCGACTGCGGCCGCCATGTCGCCGATTTCGTCCTTGCGGCCGGCGAAGGGGACTTCGGCATCGTAGTCACCCTGGGCAAGGCGTCCCATGGAGGATGTCAGCTTCAGGATCGGCTGGCTGACTTGACTACGCCCGAGATAAAGGCCGAAGGCGAGCCCGCCGCCCACGCCGAGGATTGCGACGGCAAGAACGGAGTAGAAGATCATGTTCTCGAAGGACACCATCTCGGCGCTGATCCTGTCGAGATCGGCGCGGTCGGCGGCCACGACGGCATCGATATCCGCCTGGTAGGCCTTGCGGTTGGCGCGATTGGCCTCGTTGTTGCCCTGGACATTGGCGGCCTGTGGGCCTTCATTCGCGCCGAGGCGAACGGTCTCGCTGCGGAAAACCTTGAAATCTTTAAAGCCGGCCGTCAGCTTGTCGAACTGCGCCCGCTGCGCCGGAGGCACGACCGCCGACCAGTCGGCAATCAGTTTCTCCATTTCGCCGAGGCTCTTCGTGACGCCATCACCGAAAGGCTTGGCTGAAGCCACATCCTTGGCGGCATATATGCCGCGTGCATCCATGACGACCGCAGTAACGAGCCTGTTCAGTCGCTCGCCTTTATAGACTCGATCCGCGATATCCGCGTAAGCGGTCTGCTTGTCATGGTACTGCGCGACAGTAAATACAGACAAACCGGCAATTACGCACGCAACAAGGCTCATCAACCCTACGAGAAGGTTGATCTTTGCTCCAATTTTCACGACTATTCCCCTCCGAAGACGCAGCCATCGAACATAAAAACTTGCGCTTATTCTTTGGCTATCGTGAAAATTAGCATGAAGTTGTTAACAACCCCTGAGCACAACCCGCGCATAAGCGCTTGCGCAAGAAAGCAACGACGTTGCGCCACCAGCAAGAATACCTCAGAGATTTTTCAGGATCCTGGCCTCAACGGCAGCTACCCGAGAAATTCCTTCCCCGCGAACGCAACCAATGGATTTCTCGATCAGATTATTATTATTAATAATTGCATTCGATTTTTCTTAAATACGAATGCCGATTGGGCACGAGCGCCGCGAAAACGGTCAGGAGATTGACTTTCGGCCTGAACCTGACCTATATGCCCGCGCGCTCAAGCGGCAGGTTGCCTTTGCATTCCCGCACGCCGCGCATTTTCCGAAACGCTTTGCCTCGGAAGAGGCATACCCAAGAAGGGCCGCACACCGCGGTATTAAATAAATGAAGCGTACCTACCAGCCGTCCAAGCTTGTTCGCAAGCGTCGTCATGGCTTCCGTGCCCGCATGGCCACCAAGGGTGGTCAGAAGGTTCTTGCTGCTCGTCGCGCACGCGGCCGCGCTCGTCTGTCGGCCTAACGGCCGAATTGCCCGACCGGGGCATGACGACGACTGATACAAAGCGAAATACTGTCGGGCGGCTGAAAAGCCGGCCGCAGTTTCTGGCCGTTAGGGCGGGAGAAGCCCGCCGCGGCAAAGCGTTTCTTCTCGAGGTGCTCGACAGGAAGCAGCCGGATGAACCGCCGCGTGTCGGCTTCACCGTCACCAAGAAGCACGGCAACTCAGTCGAGCGCAACAGAATGCGCCGGCGCCTCCGCGAAGCCGTCCGCACCTCCGCCGGGTTTGCAATGAAGGACGGACACGACTATGTGATTGTCGCGCGCAGGGACGTTCTCACAATTTCCTTCCCGGAACTTACGGAACGGCTTGTCGAGCGCATCGAAGGCAGGCAGAAACCCAGGCCAGCCTCAGGAACACCCTCCAGGAAAGCATGATGGAAAAGAACCGCAATTACTTCATCGCGATCGGCCTATCGGTATTGATCGTCCTTGCCTGGCAGTTCCTTTATATGAACCCGCGCATGGAAGCGCAGCAGCGTGCCGCCGAAGCCCAGCAGGCGCTTGAGCAGCAGCAGGCGCAGAACCAGCAATTTACGCCGGAAAGCCCCGGTGCCGCGACGACGAGCGGAAACCTGCCCGGCGCGAACCAGGCACAGGCAACCGCCACCCGCGAACAGGCGCTGGCCAAATCCGAACGTGTCCAGATCGACACGCCCGCCGTCCTCGGCTCGATCAACCTGACCGGCGCACGCTTCGATGACCTCAAGCTTCGCGAGTATCACGAGACCGTCGACGACTCGAGCCCGATCATCACGCTCTTCTCGCCCTCCGACACCAAGGACGGCTACTTCACCGAACTCGGTTACGTCGGCAGCGAGACCAGCGGCCAGGCGCCGGGCCCCGGCACCAAGTGGACGCTCGCAAGCGGCGACAAACTGACCGCCCAGACGCCGGTTACGCTGACCTTCACCAATGACAAGGGCGTGGTGTTCAACCGCACGATCTCGATCGACGATCACTACATGCTCACCGTGACGGACAAGGTTGAGAACCCGGGCACGGAAGCGATCACGCTTTCCTCCTACGGCCGCGTGACCCGCAACAACAAGCCGGCAACACCTTCCGTATGGGTTATCCATGAAGGCTTCCTTGGCGTTCTCGGCGCCGACGGCAGCCTCAGCGAGCACACCTATTCCAACATCGAGGAAGAGGCGCTCACCAATCCGAAGGCGACCGGCGGCTGGCTCGGCATCACCGACAAGTACTGGGCCGCGACGATCGTGCCGCCGCAGGCGACGCCGTTCGAATCCCGCTTCACCCATTTCACAGATGGCCAGCCGCGCTATCAGGCCGACTACAAGGGCGATGCAGTGACCATCCAGCCCGGCCAGTCGACCGAGCTGAAGAACCTCGTCTTCGCCGGCGCCAAGGAAGTGCCGCTCGTCGATGCCTATGCTGAGAACAATGCGATCCCGCATTTCGACCTCTTGATCGACTGGGGCTGGTTCTACTTCATCACCAAGCCGATGTTCCAGCTGATGGACTTCTTCTTCCGTCACGTCGGCAATTTCGGTGTCGCCATCCTTCTGACCACCGTCGTCGTCAAGCTGATCTTCTTCCCGCTGGCCAGCAAGCAGTATGCATCCATGGCCAACATGAAGCGCATGCAGCCGAAGATGGAAGAGCTGAAGGCCAAGCACGGCGACGACCGCATGGCCATGCAGCAGGCCATGATGGCGCTCTACAAGGAAGAGAAGATCAACCCGATCGCCGGCTGCTGGCCGGTGCTGTTGCAGATCCCGGTCTTCTTCGCGCTCTACAAGGTCATCTACGTCACGATCGAAATGCGCCATGCGCCGTTCTTCGGCTGGATCCAGGACCTTTCCGCGCCGGATCCAACCTCGCTGTTCAACCTGTTCGGTCTGCTGCCCTACGACGTCCCGCATGCGCTGATGATCGGCGTATGGCCGATCGTCATGGGCATCACGATGTTCCTGCAGATGCGCATGAACCCGACGCCGCCGGATCCGACCCAGGCGATGATCTTCACCTGGATGCCACTCGTCTTCACCTTCATGCTGGCATCGTTCCCGTCCGGTCTCGTCATCTACTGGGCTTGGAACAACACCCTGTCGGTTTCGCAGCAGGCGCTGATCATGAAGCGACACGGCGCCAAGATCGAGCTCTTCGACAACCTCAAGGGCCTGTTCAAGCGAAAACCCGCGGCGACAAAATAGTTTATCGAGAACCCCGGCATTGTCCGGGGTTTTCTTTGGCTGCGATCCAATCCTGCTCCCAGTTGCCACTTGCCCGGGGAGGCACCGACGAAAACTTGACATTGCCGCCCAAAACCCGGATTCGGTTGGCTTGATCAGGACGTGAAGACAAAAAGAGCCGATGACCCTCAACCCGAAGCCACTATTCGGCAACCCCTGGATCTTCATCCGCGGCGTGCCCTCGATGAAATTCCTGCCGCCGGAAGGCCCGACTGAGATCGCCTTTGCCGGCCGGTCGAATGTCGGCAAGTCATCGCTGATCAACGCGCTTGTCGCCCAGAAAGGTCTGGCGCGTACGTCCAACACTCCGGGGCGCACGCAGGAACTCAACTATTTCGTGCCGGACGGCTATTCCGGCGCAGAAGGCGACCTGCCGCCGATGGCGATGGTGGATATGCCGGGCTATGGCTATGCCCAGGCGCCCAAGGAGCATGTCGACGCGTGGACGAAGCTGGTCTTCGACTATCTGCGCGGCCGCGCAACGCTGAAGCGCGTCTATGTGCTGATCGACAGCCGCCACGGCATCAAGAAGAATGACGACGACGTTCTGGACCTGCTCGACAAGGCAGCCGTCTCCTACCAGATCGTGCTCACCAAGACGGACAAGATCAAGGAACCGGCGGTGCCGAAGCTAATTGCCGAGACGCTCGAAAAGATCCGCAAGCGCCCGGCCGCCTTCCCGGAGGTCATCTCCACGTCGTCCGAGAAGGGCAAGGGTCTCGACGACCTGCGCGAAGCGATAGCGAGAGCGGTCTTCGAAAGCTGATCCGCGGCAATAAAAATCCGGCCACCCACGGGGAGTGGCCGGACCAGATGCAAGCCGGATGGTCGGGCGGACAACCAGAGCTTACATCTTGGGAAGCAGAACCTTGTCGACGACATGAATGACGCCATTCGACTGCTTGACGTCGGCGATCGTCACATGCGCCACGCCGCCCATCTCGTCAGTGAGCGTGATCTTGCCCATGCTTTCCTTGGCCTTGAGGATGCAGCCACCGACAGTCTTGACGTCATGGGTGCCCTTGTCGTCCTTGATCATCTTCTCGATGGTCTTGGACATCGCGTCGGCAGCCACGACGTGGCAGGTCAGTACCTTGGTCAGCTGCGCCTTGTTTTCCGGCTTCAGCAGGGTTTCGACGGTGCCCTTCGGCAGCGCCGCAAAGGCTTCGTTGGTCGGCGCAAAGACCGTGAACGGTCCCTTGCCCTGAAGTGTTTCGACCAGGCCGGCCGCCTTGACGGCGGCAACCAGCGTCGTGTGGTCCTTGGAGTTCATCGCGTTCTCGACAATGTTCTTGTCTTCAAACATGGCGGCACCGCCGACCTTCGGATTGGCCGCGTGGGCTGCGACGGCGACACCGGATACGGCGGCTGCGATGGCGAGCGTGCGAAGTGCTGATTTCAACATCGATCTGTCCTCTTCCTCTTCAGGATGTGGATCACCCCGGCGCGGTTGCGCGCCTCCCAAGGCACCACTCCTCCCCGTCAATCGGGAACACAGCAAGGGACGGAGCGCGGAGAGAAAGAGTTTCAGGACATTGCGGAAGAAATAGCAGGCTGCTGATTTCACTCAGATATTTCGACTAAATATCCTGCGCCTTACCTGAAGCGATGACCGGGCCTGTCGGCTGGCCGGTGGGAGACCCGCCAAAAGGCTCGACACTGACGGCAAAGGTGACGCCCTCCCTGAGGCGTGGACGCATGTCGGCGGGAATATCGACGGCGCCCTCCCCCGCCTGCGGCAGAATGCCGAGCGAGATCGGCGGCTGACCGCCATCGGGGACGAGCCAGAGTTCAAGGGAACGGGCCGCATCGGCAGAGGCTGCGACGGGAATGACCTGCATCCTGCCGCTTCCCGTATCGTAACGCGCCATGAGACCGACAGGTGAACTATCGCCGCCGCTCATCTGCGCGACAAGCACCCGAGATGGCGGCTGGCCACCGATCCATCCCGATTGAAGCGATGCATAGGTGATCAGCGCCGCCAGCGACGCGAATGCCAGCCCGCGCCACAGGAGAAGAGAATTCCACCAGCGACCAGCTGACGCCAGCTCCTGGCCAAAACTTCTGGTGGGGAAAAGCCTCGCCTCTATCCTGCCGAATGCCTGGGGCGGCGGCGCCTCATCCGTATAATCTCCGTTGAATCCGGAGAGATTATCCGACCAGTTCGCAACCATCGCCGCGAATGGCTTGTCCCGCAACATACGCTCCTCGACGCGGCGCCGATCGGCCTCCGACAGAACACCCAGCACGTATTCGCCGGCCAGAAGCTGGTCGCGGGAGCGATCTCCTTCGCTTTGATCCGGGTTGCTCATCTGTCCAGGCACTCTCTCAGTTTCAGAAGGCTGCGGCGCAGCCATGTACGCATCGTATTGATCGGCACGCCGTGACGCTCGGCCAATTCCTGGTATGTCAGTCCTTCGACATAGGCACTGCGAACTGCGGCGGCCCGATCAGAATCCAACTCCTCCATGCACCTGTCAATGCGCTTGCCCTCTCCCGTCAGCACCGCGTCTTTTTCCGGATCGGCGGACGGATCCTCTATCTGCCAATCCTCATCCAGAGGATCGGCAAACGGCCGGCGCGCGCGCAGCACATCGATCGAGTGGTAGCGGGCGACCGCCACCAGCCAGCCGATCGGGCTGGTGCCCGTGGCGGCAAAGCGATCGGCACGCTGCCAGATCTTGACGAAGACGTCCTGCAACGCATCTTCGGCCTCGCCGCGATCCTTGAGGATACGAAGGCAGACGGAAAAAAGTTTCGGCGCGACATGAGAATAAAGCTGCGCGAACGCGGCGCGGTCACGAAGTGCCACCCGCCCGATCAGGGCGGCGATGTCGCGATCTGTTGCCAAGTGACCCTCCCGACCAGTCGACCGATGGCATGCACGCAGCGATCGAACCAGTTACGTTCGAAACTTGCCACCGGATTGTTTGATCTGTCAAAAAGATACGTTAAAAGGCCCCACCTTTGATGCAGGGAAATTCCATGACCATGTCAGACAGCGAACTCCAGGCCCAACTCCTCGCCCAGGCTCTGCCTTACATGCAGCGCTACGAGAACAAGACGATCGTGGTGAAATACGGCGGCCACGCGATGGGCGATTCGACCCTCGGCAAGGCTTTTGCCGCCGATATCGCGCTTCTGAAGCAGTCCGGCGTCAACCCGATCGTCGTCCATGGCGGCGGCCCGCAGATCGGCGCTATGCTGACCAAGATGGGCATCGAATCGAAATTCGAAGGCGGTCTTCGCGTCACCGACGCCAAGACGGTCGAGATCGTCGAGATGGTTCTCGCCGGCTCGATCAACAAGGAAATCGTCGCGCTGATCAACCAGACCGGCGAATGGGCGATCGGCCTTTGCGGCAAGGACGGCAACATGGTCTTCGCCGAAAAAGCGAAGAAGACCATCGTCGATCCCGACAGCAATATCGAGCGTGTTCTCGACCTTGGTTTCGTCGGTGAAGTGGTCGAAGTCGACCGCACCCTGCTCGACCTGCTCGCCAAGTCGGAAATGATCCCGGTCATCGCACCGGTCGCCCCCGGCCGCGACGGCGCGACCTACAATATCAATGCCGACACCTTTGCCGGCGCGATCGCAGGCGCGCTGCATGCGACCCGCCTGCTGTTCCTGACCGACGTTCCGGGCGTCCTCGACCGCGACAAGAACCTGATCAAGGAACTGACGGTCGCCCAGGCCCAGGCGCTGATCAAGGACGGCACGATTTCCGGCGGCATGATCCCCAAGGTCGAGACCTGCATCGACGCGATCAAGGCCGGCGTCCAGGGCGTCGTCATCCTGAACGGCAAGACCGCCCATTCGGTCCTGCTCGAAATCTTCACCGAGCACGGCGCCGGCACGCTGATCGTGCCCTGATCAGACTTCAGCCCGCGGCGGAAAACACCGCCGCGGCATCCTCCTTCAGCTTGTCGATCATTGCGCGATAGGGACCCGGGCCGTAGCTGACCCGGCCGACGCCGAGTTCGGCCAGCCGCTTCGGCGAAGGAACGCCGGCAAACATCATGATGTTGACCGGCAGCGACGAAGCCTTGCAGAGCCTTTCGATAAGCCGCTCGTCCGCCAGGCCCGGCGCAAAGAAGCCTCTGGCGCCGGCCGCCGCATAAGCCTCGGCCCGTTCGATTGCCTTCTCGATCAGCCCCGCGTGCTTTTCCCTGTCACTCTCCTGCAGGAACAGATCGGTGCGGGCATTGATGAAGAAAGGGATGTCGCGGCTATCCGCCAACGCTGTTATAGCCCGGATGCGTTCGGCCTGTTTCTCAATCGGATAGACGCCGTCACCGCCCACAATTTGGTCCTCGAAATTGATGCCGATGGCACCCGCATCCATGACCTGCGCGACATTCTTTGCAACGTCGGCAGCCTCTTCCGCATAACCGCCTTCGAAGTCCACAGTGAAGGGCAGTTCGACCGCAGCGGTGATCGATCTCACCGTGGCAAGCAACACTTCCATCGGCAGGTTTTCGCCATCCGCATAGCCTTGCGCAGCAGCAACCGACCAGCTTCCAGTCCCCAATGCCTTGGCGCCCGCTCCCGCCACGGCCTTCGCGGTTCCGGCATCCCAGATATTGTAGATGATGACCGGATTGCCCTTCTGATGCATCGCGGCGAATGCCGCCGCCTGGTCCTTCTGAGACATGCTGTGTCCTCCCGTTGCTGTGTTGTCAGTCTATTCGGACTTTTGCCGTCACGTCGCCGAAAAATCCGGCGCCGACGTCGACTAATTCGAGTTCAGGAAAATAGCAGACCGAAGATGCCGCAGACGATCAGCAGGCAGCCGGCCACTTCCATCCTGTTGATCCGCTCGTGGAACAGGAAATAGGAGGCCATGAAGGTGAAGATCAGTTCGATCTGGCCCAGCGCCCGCACATAGGCCACCGGCTGCAGCGCCATGGCGGTGAACCAGCACGCCGAGCCGAAGACGCTGGCGAGCCCCACCAGCGACGACGTGCGCCAGGTCCTGATCACCTGGACGATCTCGTTCTTGTCCTTCCAGACCATCCAGATCAGCATGAAGACCGTCTGGAAGGTGGTGACGCAGGCAAGCGTCGTTGCCGCCTGTATGATCGGGTTCGGGCCGTTGAGAGACAAGGAAGCGCTGCGATAGGCGACGGCTGAAATGCCGAAGACAGCGCCGGAGGCTATGCCGATAAGCGCCGTCCGGCTGGCGAGCGCCGAAACGGTGTTTTTCCAGGACAGAGGCATGCGTGCCATGGAGATCAGCATCACGCCGAAAACGCCGACGATGATCGCGCCGACCGCGCCGATCGTCAGCTTCTCGCCGAGCAGGATCAGTCCGAAGATCGCCGCCTGTACCGGCTCGGTCTTGGAATAGGCCGTGCCGACGGCGAAATTCCTTAGCGAGAAGAGGTGGACCAGCATGATCGTGGCGAAGATCTGCGCAAGGCCACCGAGCACGGCCCAGAAGGCAAAAGTCCAGTTCAATGCCGGGAGGGCGAAGCCGCCGATCCGGTTGAGCAGCACGACATAAAGGATGGCGACCGGAAAGCCGTAGCCGAAGCGCACGAAGCTCGCGCCGCGCGTGCCGAGGGCGCCCTGCAGGTGCTTTTGCAGCGCAGACCGTAAGTTCTGCAGAAAGGCGGCGGCAATCGTGATCGGGATCCATAGTTCCATGATCAACGGCGGTATCATGCACGCCGATCGTCCGCCAAGCCAGATCAGGTGCCGAGCCGTCGCCTTTTTCCGTTTTCTTTGGCCGCCAGCCGGTGCATAAGCAGGGCATGGACAAGAAACCCAAGACCGCTCCCGACGCCGCCGATTTTTCCCATATCCGCGACTGGGTCTTCGACCTCGACAACACGCTCTATCCGCATCACGTCAATCTCTTCGCCCAGATCGATGCGAACATGACATCCTATGTGGAAGAGCTGCTACAGCTTGACCGGGAAGAGGCGCGCGTCCTGCAGAAGAGCTACTATCACAAGCACGGCACGACGCTGCAGGGGCTGATGCTGAACCACGGCATCGATCCGGACGGATTTCTCGAGCGGGCGCATGCGATCGACTATTCCGCGCTGCTGCCGAACCCGGAACTCGGCGAGGCGATCAAGGCCCTGCCCGGCCGCAAGTTCATCTTCACCAATGGCAGCGTTCCCCATGCGGAAGCGGCCGCCCGCGCGCTCGGCATCCTCGACAATTTCGACGACATCTTCGACATCGTCGCTGCAGGTTATGTGCCGAAGCCGGCAGGCGAGACCTATGACAAATTCGCCAGCCTGCACCGGGTCGATACGGCCCATGCCGCGATGTTCGAAGACCTGCCGCGCAACCTCGTCGTCCCGAAGACGCTTGGCATGCGCACCGTGCTGCTCACCCCGCGCAATCTCGACGAGGTGCTGATCGAGCGCTGGGAAACGCTGTCCGATGAGGACGATCACATCGACTATATGACGGATGATCTCGCCGGTTTCCTCAAGGGCCTGCGCGTCGCCTAAGCGCGCTCATCTCCTGCTTCCGGAAAAGTCCCCCTCTGGCCTGCCGGCCATCTCCCCCACAAGGGGGAGATAACCCGCGGCAACCTCTCACCCAACTAATCGCAGTTGGCTAGGCTGGGTTAAGCCCTCCCCTTGTGGGGGTCCGCAAGGACGGGTCGAGACCAGTGGCTCGACCCAGGTCGGTTGGGAGGGGTCTTGTTTCTCAGCACGTAGTCCCGCCGCATTACAAAGAATTCATCCACATTACGGGAGTTTAAGTGGTCGCCGGGGCTTGGCGGCCATACCTTGATGTCATCGCAACAAGGGAAAGGAACCCGTCGATGACCGCAAAGAAGATCGTTTTGGCGACCCTCGGTGCCGTTTTGGTCGCAGGAGCAGCCATCCCGGCATTCGCCGCACCGGAACGGCCTGATCGCGGCCCGGGTCGTGGCCCCCACGGCATGATGCGTGGTGCGATCATGCAGGACGTCACCTTCGTACGCCTGCTGAAGACCGCCGATACCAACAAGGACGGCAAGATCTCCAAGGAAGAGATGGCGGCCCGCCAGGAAGCCCTCTTCGGCGAGATCGACGGCAACAAGGACGGCAATATCACCCGCGGCGAGCTTCTCGACTATCGCATCGCCAAGCGCGAGGAGTTCCGCAAGAACAATCCCCGTCCGGAAATGGCCGAGAACGACGATGATGGTCCAGACAGTGATGGCCCGCGTGCCGAGCGTCCCGACCGGGATGGTCCGCGCCATGAACGCGCAGACCGTGACGATCGCCGCGACGGTTTCCGCCACAAGGCCCGCTTCGAACGTCATGGCGACGGCCCGCGCATGGGTGGTGGACGGTTCTTCCGCATGATCGACGAGGATCGTGACGGCAAGATCACCAAGGCCGAAGCATCCGCCGCCGGCGACAAGCTGTTTGCCCGCATGGATACCAACAAGGACAACACGATTTCCATCGACGACTTGCCGGACCGCCCCTCTAGTTCCTCGCCCCCCATTACGGAACTAGTACCGGCCGTCGTCGGAAAAGGGCCCGCTTCCTGGATTTCAGGGAGCGGGTCCTTTCATTTTCAGCAGCGCTTATTTCTCGTAGAAATCCTGGATGACCTTCCAGGCCTCGTCCGCCGTTTCGACGAAGTTGATGAGGCCGATATCCTCCGGCGCGATCGTGCCGAAATCGGCAAGCGCCTCGAAATTGATGATGCTGCGCCAGAACTTTTCGGCAAACAGGATGAGCGGAATGGGCTCCATGCGCTTGGTCTGGATCAGGGTCAGCGCCTCGAACATCTCATCCAGCGTACCGAAGCCGCCCGGAAACACCGCAACCGCCTTCGCACGCATCATGAAATGCATCTTGCGGATGGCGAAGTAGTGGAAGTTGAACGACAGTTCCGGCGTCACATAGGGATTGGGCGCCTGCTCGTGCGGCAGCATGATGTTGAGGCCGATCGTCGGCGCCCCCACTTCGGTCGCGCCGCGATTGCCCGCTTCCATGACGCCGGGGCCACCGCCGGTCACGACCACATATTCCTTGTGGTCGAACTTTGCCGAATACTCTCCGCAGAGTGCCGCGAACTTGCGTGCTTCCTCGTAATAGACCGAGGCCGCCTGCAAGCTGTTGCGCTGGGTCTCGTTCTTGGCCGCCCAAGGCGCCTGCCCGGGGGCTGGAATACGCGCGCCGCCGAAAAGGACGACGGTGGAATTGATGCCCATTTCCGACAGGATCATCTCGGCCTTGGCGAGCTCCAGCTGCAGCCTGAGCGGGCGCAGTTCCTTGCTGCAGAGAAAATCCTCGTCGGCAAAGGCAAGACGGTAGGAGGGCGACTGCGTCTGTGGCGTCTTGGGCTGGGCGGCGGCCGCATGCTTGTCCGCGGTGCTGTCCTTCAGCGGGTCCCAGCCTCGCTTCTCCTGTACCTGCCCTTGGCCGCGAACAGCGGATTTACTCTTTGCCATGCCTTGCTTCCTTCCCGCGCCGACTGTTGTCGACGCCAATGCACATTGACGCTTGAGTGGCGGTCGCTTAGAGCAAATGGAACCGATTGACCACCTCCCCAGCCATCACGATACCGCGTGACGTTTAAGGATATTCCATGAGCAGCTTCGACTTCGCCGCCCTCGAAAAGACCATCGAGACCGCTTTCGACAACCGCGACAGCGTCAACGTCTCGACCAAGGGCGAGGTTCGCGATGCCGTCGAAGAATCGCTGAACCTGCTCGACGGTGGCCAAGCCCGCGTCGCGGTTCGCGGCGAAGACGGTACATGGACCGTCAACCAGTGGCTCAAGAAGGCTGTTCTGCTCTCCTTCCGCCTGAACGATATGGAAGTCGTCAAGGGCGGCCCGGGCGCCTCCACCTGGTGGGACAAGGTTCCGTCGAAGTTCGAAGGCTGGGGCGAAAACCAGTTCCGCTCCGCCGGTTTCCGCGCCGTGCCCAATGCCGTCGTGCGCCGCTCGGCCTATATCGCCAAGAACGTCGTGCTGATGCCATCCTTCGTCAATCTCGGCGCCTATGTCGATGAAGGCACGATGGTCGATACCTGGGCCACCGTCGGCTCCTGCGCCCAGATCGGCAAGCACGTGCATCTCTCCGGCGGCGTCGGCATCGGCGGCGTCTTGGAGCCGATGCAGGCCGGCCCTACCATCATCGAAGACAATTGTTTTATCGGCGCCCGCTCGGAAGTCGTTGAAGGCTGCATCATCCGCGAAGGTTCCGTGCTCGGCATGGGCGTCTACATCGGCAAGTCGACCAAGATCGTCAATCGCGCCACCGGCGAAGTGACCTTCGGCGAAGTGCCTCCTTACTCGGTCGTCGTCGCCGGCTCGATGCCTTCCGGCAATGCCACGATGCCGAATGGCCTT
The DNA here is from genome assembly GCF_030323265.1 of Terrirhizobium terrae. Taxonomy (GTDB): domain Bacteria; phylum Pseudomonadota; class Alphaproteobacteria; order Rhizobiales; family Rhizobiaceae; genus Neorhizobium. Next base: position 2,084,624 of record NZ_CP104992.1, on the reverse strand, counting down.
GCCGCGCCGCATCTCTATTGCGCCGTCATCGTAAAGACGGTCGACGAGAAGACGCGTTCCAAGACTGGCATCAACGAACTGCTGCGCGACTAAGCGAGGCCCTGTTCGATGTCTGTTGTCGATCCGATTGCGAACCTGCAAACGCTGATCCGCTGCCCTTCCGTCACCCCGGCGGAAGGCGGCGCGCTTAGCGCACTCGAGGCCATGCTCACCCCGCTCGGCTTTACGGTCGAGCGGATGATCGCCACGGAGCCGGGCCTGCCGGACATCGAGAACCTCTATGCGCGGATCGGCACCGACGGGCCGCATCTCATGTTCGCCGGCCATACGGATGTCGTGCCCGTCGGCGACGAGGCTTCCTGGAGCCATCCGCCCTTTGCCGCCGAGATCGCCGATGGCGAAATGTTCGGCCGCGGTGCTGTCGACATGAAGGGCGGAATCGCCTGCTTCATCGCCGCCGTCGCTCGCCACATCGAGACGCATGGTGCGCCAGAGGGATCGATTTCCTTCCTGATCACCGGCGACGAGGAAGGCCCCTCCGTCAACGGCACGGAAAAGCTTCTGAAATGGGCCGCCGAAAAGGGCGAGCGCTGGGATGCCTGCCTCGTCGGCGAGCCGACCAACCCGGATGTGCTCGGCGACATGATCAAGATCGGCCGTCGCGGCTCGGTCTCGGGAAAGGTCACCGTCCTTGGCGTGCAGGGCCATGCCGCCTATCCGCATCTCGCCGACAATCCGGTGCGCGGACTGCTGCCGCTGGCAGGCTCCCTGATGGACCCGCCCTTCGATGCCGGTACGCCGGAATTCCCGGCCTCCAATCTGGAAGTGACCTCGGTCGATGTCGGCAATCCGGCGACCAATGTCATTCCGGCCAAGGCAACCTTCTCGTTCAACATCCGCTTCAACGACACCTGGACCGCCGAGACCGTGAAGGCCGAGATCATCCGCCGTCTCGACGCAGCTGCCGGCGATGAGGCACTGCGGCCCGATCGCGATCCGACCCGCTACGAAATCACCTGGGCCGAGCGTCCGAGCCATGTCTTCCTCACCCGCAACAATGCCCTGATCGGCTCGCTGTCTTCCGCCGTCGAGGCGGTGACCGGCAAGCAGCCGAAGCTTTCGACGACCGGCGGCACGTCGGACGCACGCTTCATCAAGGATTATTGCCCGGTGGTGGAATTCGGCCTTGTCGGCCAGACCATGCACATGGTGGACGAGCGCGTCGCCCTTGCCGACCTCGAAACCCTGACCCAGATCTACGGAACCTTCATTTCCCGCTGGTTCGGCGATGCCATCCCTTCATGAGCTAAAACATTCTCTCGGCGGCATCTGGCTGCTCTTCAAAGGCGATGCGCGGGGCCTGAGCGCCTTCGACATTTCCGACCGTGGAGTGCTGCGCTCCTTCTGGGCCTTCGTCTGGTGCCTGCCGGCACTCCTGTTACTGTGGCTCGACCAGCGAAACGAGCATCTGGCGGCCTTTCCGGATAGCCGGGAAACGACCGCGAGCTTTCTCGCCAAGTCTCTCGTCGCAGGCATTGCCGACTGGTTGCTGCCGCTCGCCGGCGTGTTCGTGGCGCTTGCGCTTCTGCGCAAACGTGCCCTGTTTCGTACGCTGGTGGTGATCTGCAACTGGGGCTCGGTGGCGGCGGTCTATATAGGAGCCGCGGTGCTTCTCGCCATCATTTTCGCACCGGACGCAACCGACGACCGATGGTGGGTGGTCAGTGCCTACAGTCTTTATGCGTTGCTTGTGCTGTACATTGCAGTCCTGTTCATCGCGACCTGGCGCATTTTGCGTATTGTCGTCGGTGGCAACCCGTTGGGACGGCTGACGATCATCGTCGCCATGAGCCTTGCCTGGGCGCTGCTGGAACCGATCGAAAAACAACTCGGCATCTATGTGCCCTGATCATACATAATCTGAACACGCCCCAAGATAGTCCGCGAGATCTCAATTGCCTTCATTTGCCGAGATAAAGCTCTACATTTCCGGCCTCTGGCTGATGGTCAAAGGCGATCCGCAGGGACTCCGCCTACTCGACCTGACCGATCGTGGCATGATGCGGTCGTTCTGGGCCTTCGTCTGGTGCCTGCCGGCCATGTTCGTCTACTGGGCCGGGATGCGCTTCGCCTTCCTCGCCGCCGGCCCCGAGGGCGCCAAGGCCGGAGCACCGTTCTTCCTCCGGCTGTTTCTCATCGAGGCGGTCAACTGGGTCCTGCCGCTGGTCCTTGTCGGCGGGCTATGCCTGCTGCTCAACGCCGAACGCAAGTTCACGGCGATCGTCGCATCGACAAACTGGCTGTCGGTTCCGGTCGCCTATGCCTATGCGGTGCTGACGGCGCTGCTGTTCCTGCTGCCCGGCGCTGCAGGCTTCATCGCCCTGCTGCAGATCATACTTCTGGCCTCGACGATCTTTGCCGTTTCGCGCATCCTGCGCCATATCTGCGGTCCGCAGGCGCTGGTTCTGACCGCCTTCATGCTGGTGCTGATGATCCCGAGCCTGATCATTTCGGATCTGCTCAGATCCTATCTCGAGGTCTCGCCCTACTGAGCGTCGCCCGGATAGTCGACCTTCAGGAAGTATAGCCCTTCCGGCGGCGCCACCGGGCCGCATTCCTTGCGGTCGCGCGCTTCGAGCGCCGCCCGCACGTCGTCCGGCGTCATCTTGCCGTCACCGGCGAGTTTCAGCGTGCCGGCGAAGGAGCGGATCTGGTTGTGCAGAAAGCTCTGGGCGCTGGCGCGGATCTCGATCAGGTCACCCGTCCGGCTCACATCCAGGCGATCGAGCGTGCGGACCGGGCTCGTGGCCTGGCAATGGGCCGAGCGGAAGGTGGTGAAGTCGTGATGGCCGACCAGCATCTGGGCTGCCGCATGCATCGCCTCATGATCGAGCGGCTTCGGCACCCACCACGCATGGCCAGCCTCGACCGCCAGCGGCGACGGACGGTTGATGATGCGATAGAGATAGTGCCGCTTCACCGCTGAAAAGCGCGCGTCGAATGTGCCGTCCACCTGCTGCACGTCGATGACCGAGACACGCTCGTTCGCCATCATCAGATGGGCGTTCAGCGCATTGCGCAGCTTGAAAGGCTGCCAGTCGCGCGAAAGATCGGCATGGATGACCTGGCCGAAGGCATGCACGCCGGAATCCGTTCTGCCAGCACCACGGATCGTCACCGTCTCGCCGGTGAGCGACAGGATGCCGTTCTGCAATGCGGCCTGCACCGAGTGGCCGTTTTCCTGCATCTGCCAGCCGACATAGGCGGTGCCGTCATATTCGACGGTCATGCGGAAGCGCGGCATCAGGCGGATCCGAGCGGCAGTTTCGTGCCTTTCGGCAGCGATGTTCCGCGCAGGAACTCGGCAGCATCCAGCGGCTTGCCGCCCGCCTTCTGCAGGCGTGTCAGCTTCACCGCACCATCGCCGCAGGCGGCCGTCAGCGCATCGTCGAGAAACTCGCCGGCTTCGCCATGCCCTTCGCCCATCGTCGAAGACAGCACCTTGATGCGTTCCGGCTTGCCGTTGATCTCTGCCTCGAACCACGCGCCCGGGAAGGGCGACAGGCCGCGGATGTGATTGTGCACGTCCCGCGCGGGTCTGGAAAAATCGATGCGGGTTTCCGCCTTGTCGATCTTGGCGGCGTAGAGCACACCCTCTTCCGGCTGCGGCGTCAGCGGCAGATCATCGGCCTCAAGCTTTTCCATCGCCTCGACCATGGCGCGCGCACCGACGAGCATGAGCTTGTCGTGCAGCTCACCGGCCGTCATCTGTTCGGAAATCGCGACTTCTCTCGTCAGCGCCATCGGGCCGGTGTCGAGCCCTTTTCCATCTTCATGACGATCATGCCGGTCTTTTCGTCACCCGCCATGATCGCCCGCTGAATCGGCGCGGCACCCCGCCAGCGCGGCAGGAGCGAAGCATGGCCATTATAGCAGCCGAAACGCGTGCCTTCGAGGATGGCGACCGGCAGCAGCAGGCCATAGGCGACGACCACCGCGACATCCGCGTTGAATGCACGAAACGTCTCCCGATCTTCCTCGGCCTTGAAGTTGAGCGGCGTCAGCACCGGGATCCCCAGCAGCTCGGCAGCCTGATGCACGGGCGACTTGGTGAGGTCGAGACCGCGGCGACCGGCCGGGCGCGGCGGCTGGGTGTAGGCCGCAACGATCTCATGGCCCGCCTGCTTCAGGTTCTGCAGCGTCGGCACGGAAAATTCCGGCGTGCCCATGAAGATGATGCGAAGAGACATGGACCTTCCACGCTTCAAAAGCGCGCCTTCCGGTTTCGGATCGCCGCAGCGCCGTGTTAGATCGCCTTGCCCTTGGCAGCCTTGGTGAACTTCTTGATCACCATCTCGCGCTTCAGGCGCGAGATGTGGTCGATGAAGAGCACGCCGTTCAGGTGGTCGATCTCGTGCTGCACGCAGGTTGCGAGAAGGCCGTCGGCCTCCATCATGTGTTCCTTGCCGTCGCGACCGACATATTTGACGTTGACGATCGCCGGACGCTCGACTTCGGCGTAATATTCCGGGATCGAAAGGCAGCCTTCCTCATAGACCGAAGGCTCGTCCGAGAATTTCAGGATTTCCGGGTTGATGATGACCTGAGGATTTTCTCTTCGTCCTCGCGCGACACATCGATCACGAGCATGCGCTTGGCTATGCCGATCTGGATTGCGGCAAGGCCGATGCCCGGCGCATCATACATGGTTTCCAGCATGTCGTCGGCAAGCTTTAGAACATCCGCGTCGACGGTCTCGATCGGGGTCGAAACCTGGCGCAGAAGCGGGTCGGGAAGAATGATAAGCGGCTTGATCGTCATTCCGCCCCCATAGCGCATCTTTTGCGGCATGAAAACAGGCAAGACATAGCTTTGCCGACATATGTTCACGTTTTGATCTTTCCATCCGCTCACGTTCTGCTAGATTGCCCGCATGATAGAGCCTTTGACCGCCCTTTTCCCGTCCGGTGACCCGTCGCAAACCCTGATCCTGGCCGGCGCCGCGGTCCTGTTTCTGCTCCTTGTCGCGATCCTCGTGCTGCGCCTGGGCGGCGGGCAGAGGGACGAGATGATGCGGCGCACGGCCGACGCCGAAGCGCGTCTCGCCGAGCTGGTGCGCATGCAGGGCGAGATGCACGGCCGCGTCGCCGCCATGGCGGAGACCATCACCACCCGCCAGAGCGAGCTGAACCAGGCCGTCAACCAGCGGCTCGACGGCATGACGCACCGGCTGGGCTCGACGATCACCGAGCAGACGAAATCGACCCATGAGAACCTGCGCAAGCTGCAGGAGCGGCTAGCCGTCATCGACGCGGCGCAGAACAATATCCAGACGCTGGCCAAGGATGTCGTCGGACTACAGGCGATCCTCTCCAACAAGCAGACCCGCGGCGCCTTCGGCCAGGGGCGGATGGAAGCGATCGTCGCCGACGGGCTGCCCCAGGGCGCCTATTCCTTCCAATCGCCGCTGTCCAACGGCACCCGCCCCGACTGCGTGATCCGCATGCCGAATGGCGCGCCGCCGCTCGTCATCGACGCCAAGTTTCCGCTGGAAGCGTGGAATGCGTTTCGCGAGGCAGCCTCGCCCGAAGCACGCCGCGCAGCCGGCCAGCAGTTTCGCCGCGACATGGAAGTCCACATCAAGGACGTGGCGGAGAAATACCTGATCGCAGGAGAAACGCAGGACACCGTCCTTCTCTTCGTGCCGTCGGAATCGATTTTCGCCGAGATCCACGAGCATTTTGACGCCGTGGTGCAGAAGGCGCAACGCGCCCGCGTCGTCATCGTTTCGCCGTCGCTGCTGCTACTATCTATCCAGGTCATCCAGGCGGTGCTGCGCGACCAGCGGATGCGCGAGCAGGCGCATCTCATCCAGGGTGAAGTCGGCCTGCTGATGGAAGATCTCGGACGCCTCGATGACCGGACACGCAAGCTGCAATCGCATTTCCTGGCCGCAGAAAAGGATGTCGAGCAGATCCTGACGTCAACGGAGAAGCTGACGCGCCGCGGCAACCGGATCACCTCGATGGAACTGGAAGCGCCGACCAGCCCGGATCCGGCAGCGGAGGCGCCTGCACAGAAGTCGGTCGAAAGCCGCACCGGTCTTCTGCGACTGCGGGTGGTTGACGAAGAGTAATGCTGTCGGGCAGTGTCCCGCAGCTTCATTTCATCAAACGGCAGGCTGCACATGATCACTGTCTTCGGCTCCATCAACATGGATCTCATCGCCAATACGGCAGTCCTGCCGAAACCCGGCGAGACGGTGCCCGGTACGAGCTTTGCCACTGCCGCCGGCGGCAAGGGCGCAAACCAGGCGCTTGCAGCACGCCGCGCGGGCAGTGAGGTAAAAATGTCCGGCGCCGTCGGTGGCGACGGTTTCGCGGAACCGGCGCTGCAATTGCTGAAGGACGCCGGCACCGATCTCTCGCTCGTCCAGACGGTTTCGGAACCGACCGGCACGGCGCTGATCCTCGTGGGCGGCGACGGCGAGAACATGATTGCCGTGGTTCCGGGCGCGAACGGCACCATAACAGCTGACGACGCGACGAAGACCGTCGCTGCCATGTCCTCCGGCGATATTCTGATGCTGCAGATCGAAACGCCGGTCGCAGCGGTCGAAACGGCTTTGAAGGCGGCACGGGAAAAAGGCGTCGTCACCTTGCTCAACACCGCGCCCTTCACATCCGATGCGGCGCGGCTTGCGAGCCTCGCCGACATCGTCGTTGCCAACGAGACGGAATTCGACCTGCTTGTCGGTACGCCGTCTGCAACGGCGCAAGATCGCATCGAGGCGCTGCGCAAATTCCACGGTGAGCGAAAGCAGACCTTTGTCGTAACGCTTGGCGGCGACGGGGTGGTCGCCATCCACAATGGTGAGATCATCACGGCGCAGGGCCTTAAGATCGAACCGGTCGACACTGTTGGCGCGGGCGATACGTTCTGCGGCTATCTGGCCGCCGGCCTTGATCAGGGACGAAATTTCGCCGAGGCACTCAAGAGAGCTGCCGTGGCCGGCTCACTCGCCTGCCTCAAGCGCGGCGCACAGCCTTCGATCCCGCTTGCTTCGGATGTCGACCAAGCGATCTGAGACATACCCTCAAAAGACCCGATTCCACCGCCGGGACGCAGCAGGCCGTTAAAGGCGGCCCACCCGTTCCGTCAGCAGCTCGAAGAAACCATCGGCGTCGACATTGCGCATGAAGGTTGCGTTCGGCTTGCGGTCCGTCACGCCCCACCAATCGGCAACCGTCATGCCGACGGTCAATTCGGACTGGGTCTCGATCTCGACATTGCAATGACGGCCGGAAAACAGGTCCGGCTTGAGCAGGTAGGCGATGACGGTCGGATCATGCAGCGGTCCGCCATCCGAGCCGTATTTTTCGATATCGAATCGTTCGAAGAAGGCGAGCCATTCGACAAGGACTTGCGCCGGGCGCGTGCCGATCGCGGCGATCTTCGCCACGCGCGCCTTTGTCGTCAGCAGTTGATGGGTCACGTCGAGCGGCATCATCACGGTCGGGATGCCGGCGTCGAAAACGATCTTGGCGGCTTCCGGATCGACATAGATGTTGAACTCGGCCGCAGGCGTGATGTTGCCGCCCTCGAAAAGGCCGCCGCCCATCATCACCAGCTCCTGGATACGACCGGCGATATCCGGCGCCTTGGTGAGCGCAAGCGCGAGATTGGTCAGCGGCCCGAGCGTGCAGATCGTCACCGTGCCGGCCGGTTCGCTACGCATCGTCTCGATGATGAAATCCACTGCGTGGGCGGGCTGTGCCGCCATTGTGGGCTCCGGCAGCTCGGCGCCGTCCAGCCCTGTGCGGCCATGGACGTGCTCTGCCGTTACCTGCGGGCGGTTCAGCGGCTTCAGCGCGCCCTCGTAGACCTTGGCATCCGGCTTGCCGCAGAGTTCGCAGACAATACGCAGATTGCGGCTGGTGAAAGAGAGCGGCACGTTGCCGGCAACGGCGCAGAGGCCGAGGACCTCCAGCTGCTCCGGGCTTGCAAATGCCAGCATGATGGCGGCGGCATCGTCCTGGCCCGGGTCCGTGTCTATGATGATCTTGCGCGGTGCCATGACGTCTCCCTCAACTTTACCGGAGTGGTGTAGCTACGGCGTCTTTTTGTCAAGCCGCCGACATTGCAGTCCGGATGGCGCGTCGCGGTCATCCGGATTGCCTTGCGATCAAGACAGGCAGCCCCCATATGAATGGCTCGTTCCGATGTGCCGCCAGGGCATCGGGTTGGTCGCTTGATGCAAGGACTGAACGATGAGCAGAATGACGCCGTTCGCGAGCCCGCTATTGCTGGGCTTCGACGCGATGGAAAAGACGCTGGAGCGCCTCGCCAAGGCGAACGAGGGTTATCCCCCTACAACATAGAGCAGAATCCGCGCGGACGTGCCGGATGGCGAGGAAAAGCTGCGAGATCACCCTTGCGGTAGCCGGCTTTTCGGAGGCCGAACTCGATGTCACGACCGAAGAAAATCAATTGATCATCCGTGGACGGCAGATCGACCAGCCGGAGCGCAACTATCTCTATCGGGGTATCGCAGCACGGCAGTTTCAAAGGGTTTTCGTGCTCGCTGACGGTATGGAAGTGGGCACCGCATCGTTAAGGAACGGTCTCCTTTCCGTCGATCTCACCCGCCCGGAACCCCAGCGCATAGTGCGAAAAATTAACATTTCCGTCTCAGAGTAGACCATCAGCATCAACGCTGATGCCCTCAATTCCGGAGGCTGGAATGCTACTGAAAGAAGCGAATACTCATTTGACGCAGTCGGAACTTGCCCATCTCGGCAGTGGCGAAGTCGGATACATTCGCAAGATGCGGTCTGAAGAAGTCACCCGCTGTTTCCCGGAAGCTCCCGATATCGATCCAAGCCTCGACCTATGGGCCCTGTTCGGCGCCGACGGCACGCCGATCCTCCTCACCGACAATCGTTCGAGCACCTTCTTCAAGGCTCAGGAAGACGATCTGAAAACGGTCAGCCTGCACTGACCGCCGATCGATCTAGACCTTTCTGAAGGTCAGGTAGGCAGAAGACCGCCCTTCGCGACGCGCCTTGTTCTCGTAGCGCGTCCCCGGCCAGCCCGCATAGGGCGTCAGCCAGTCAGACGATTGCCGCGCGGTCCATTCGAAACCGCCATGGTCGCGGCAATGGATCAGCGTCCAGTTCACATAGGTATCGATGTCCGACGCGAAGCAGAAAAGCCCTGCCGGCTTCAGCACGCGATGGAACCGCTCCAGGTTGACCTGCGAGACGAAGCGGCGCTTCCAGTGCTTCCGCTTCGGCCAGGGATCGGCGTAGAGCAGATCGATCTGATCGATCGAGCCGTCCGGCAGCCAGTCCAGCACCTGCGTCGCATCGTCGTCATAAAGACGGATGTTCTTCAGGTCGTGCTCTTCGACCTGGCCAAGCAGCTTCGCCATGGAATTGACGAAGGGTTCGACGCCGATGAAGCCGGTCGCACTATCCTCCTTCGCGCGATGGACGAGATGCTCACCGCCGCCGAAACCGATCTCCAGGCGCAGGCGTTCGACCGGGATGGGGAAAAGCTCGCGCAGATCGGCAGGTGGTGCCGAGGCAAGATCAAGCTTCAGAACCGGCAGCAGCGAAGCCAGTCCCTCGGCCTGACGCTCCCGCAGCGGCTTCCCCTTGCGGCGCCCGTAAAAGGCTTCGGTTGCCCGGGTCGGGTGCTGATCGTTGCTCATCCAAGTCTTCCGTACAGAATGGCAGGCAAAACAAAAGCGGGCGCCTGCGAAAGGCACCCGCTTTAACGCGTCAGAACCGGATCGGTAAAGCCCCGATCCGAAAAGCCTTACTCGGCAGCCGCCAGGAGGTCTTCCTTCATGGCGTCCTTCATCGGCTTGACCAGATCGGTCTTTTCCCAGGAGAAGGAACCATCGCGGCCCGCCTTGCGACCGAAATGGCCATAGGCAGAGGTCTTGGCATAGATCGGCTTGTTGAGGTCGAGGTGACGACGAATGCCGGTCGGCGAAAGGTCCATGACCTTGCGGATCGCGTTCTCGATCTGGCCTTCCGTCACGTTCTTGCCGGTCTGGTGCAGATCGACATAGATCGACAGCGGCTGGGCGATACCGATCGCGTAGGAGATCTGGATCGTGCAGCGATCGGCAAAGCCGGCGGCAACGACGTTTTTGGCGAGGTAGCGGGCAGCATAGGCGGCCGAACGGTCAACCTTGGTCGTGTCCTTGCCGGAGAATGCGCCACCACCGTGGGGAGCCGCACCGCCATAGGTGTCGACGATGATCTTGCGGCCGGTCAGGCCCGCGTCACCATCCGGGCCGCCGATGACGAACTTGCCGGTCGGGTTGATGTACCACTTGCAGTCCTTGGCGATCGGCAGATCGCCCAGCGCTTCGCGGATATAGGGCTCGACGACCTGGCGAACCTTCTTTGAATCCCAGCTGGCATCGATGTGCTGGGTGGAAAGAACGATCGAGTCGACCTCGACTGGCTTGCCGTTTTCGTAACGGACAGTCACCTGGCTCTTGGCATCGGGGCCGAGCTTGCCGGCATCGCCCTCGCCCTTCTTGCGGGCGGCAGCGAGCAGCTGCAGGATCTTGTGGGAATAATAGATCGGAGCCGGCATGAGGTCCGGCGTTTCCTTGCAGGCGTAGCCGAACATGATGCCCTGGTCGCCGGCACCCTCGTCGCCCTGCTTGTCGGCAGCGCTGTCGACGCCCTGGGCGATGTCGGCGGACTGCGAGTGCAGGAGCACGTCGATCTTTGCCGTCTTCCAGTGGAAGCCGTCCTGCTCGTAGCCGATGTCACGGATCGCCTTGCGGGCGGCGGACTTGAACTTCGACGGGTTGATGACGTCGTTGCCGTTCTTGTCTTTCTTCATCAGGCTCGGCGGCAAACGGACTTCGCCGGCGATCACGACGCGGTTGGTGGTCGCGAGCGTTTCGCAGGCGATGCGAACCGTCCACGGATCGACGCCGGTCTTGGCGGCTTCGCGGTAGACGAGATCGACGATTTCATCGGAAATACGGTCACAAACCTTGTCCGGATGGCCTTCCGCCACAGACTCGCTGGTGAACAGGTAATTGGCGTGCATGCGGGATTCCTCTCAAAGAATAGACGACAATTCTTTAGTGGCTTCCCACGTCAAAGACAAGCGTACAACGACATAAATATATCTTTATACGTAAAATCGGCCGTCTTTTGCGCCTTTTGCGCATAAAAAAAGCGGCCTCGATGAGGCCGCCTCCTACTCCTCCCCAGATCGAGCTCCCGCCTACTCGACCTCGGCTTCTGCGGCCAACGCCTTCACGAGATCAACGAGCCGGCGGCGAACCTTCGGATCAGCGATCTTGACGAATGCGCGGTTGAGCTGGAGACCTTCCGACGACGAAAGGAAGTCGACGACATAGTTCGAGCTCGAGGCTTCCGCCACACCCGCACCGTTTCCGGACTGGTCGCCCGGCGCATCCTCGAAGAAGAAGGACACCGGTACGTTGAGAATGCTCGAAATATTCTGCAGGCGGCTGGCGCCGACGCGGTTCGTGCCCTTCTCGTATTTCTGGATCTGCTGGAAGGTAATTCCCAAGCTTTCTCCGAGCTTTTCCTGGCTCATGCCAAGCATGGTACGGCGCAACCGGATCCGACTCCCGACGTGAATATCGATCGGGTTCGGTTTCTTCTTATTTTCAATCATAATGGGGGTCCTGACGAAGTTGTTGTTTCAATTCTCAACCCGGTCTGCGTATGGAGAATACGCTTCACGCTCAGGGACGACAGAACCAAAACATGAAGCATATGGCGAGACAGTAGGCATTCTCACTATGCAATTTTGGGGGTTTTTGGTCAATTCTTGCGCGTTTTAAAACTTAAGCGCGAAATTGCCCCAATTGCCGACATTACTATAAACAACAACCAGAAGTTACGCTGTTTCGTTTCACCTGCTGAAACCCCAGGAACACCACCTCCTATGGTAGCATCAATCACGCCCTTTTGATTGTAGTTCAAGCCGCTTACTACCCTGCCGAATGGGTCCACGACGGCGGAAATGCCTGTATTGGCGCCACAGAATCAGAAACAGCCCCGTTTCCACGGCACGGAGCCTTGCCTGCTGAAAGTGCTGGTAGGGCCCTGGGGTGGCGCCGAACCAGCCATCATTCGTCACATTAAGCAGCGCTGCGGCGCGCTCTACATCGCGGCCGATCTCGTTCGGGAAGATAGCCTCGTAGCAGACCAGCGGATAGAACAGGGCGCCGCCGGGCAGCGTCAGCAATGAGCGGCTAGGAGCGGCGGTGAAACCTCCCGGCATGGCGATTGCGTCGGTCACGCCCATGCTCTTCAGCAGGTTCTCATAGGGAACATATTCGCCGAACGGCACGAGATGGACCTTGTCGGCCGCGGATATGATCTGGCCGTCGCTGTCGATGACATAGATGGAATTATAGAAGCGCGGCGCCATGCCGGCGCCCGCGTTTTCCGAACGCACGGCACCGACGATCAGCACCTGGCCGTCCTGCAGCACGTCGGCAATGCGCGCCAGGGCATCCGGATTTTCGGTGAGGATGAAGGGAACTGAGGTTTCCGGCCAGACGATGATATCGGGGCGCTTGCCCTCGCCTTCTCCCTGCTCCTGCCCCTTCCCTTGCGGCGGCAATGCCGACAGCCGCAGATGCTCCTCGAAAATCTCGGCGCGGTTAGTATTGTCGAGTTTTTCGGCTTGGTCGATCAACGGCTGAACGAGCCGGACCGTCTTGCGTTCTCCCACGGCCGCCGCAAGGGCCGCATCGGCGCCGTGCAGACGCCAGGCACCGTAGGAGAAATGGGCCAGCAGCAGAAGCGCCGCGAGACCGAGGCCGGCGACCTTGCCCTTGCCCGTTCCGATGAGAGCCGGCGCCGAGAAGACGAAAACGGCGAGAACGCTGACACCGAATATGCCGATCGCCGCCGCCGACTGCATCATGAGAGGTGTCGGCATCGCTCCGTAGCCGACGGCATTCCAGGGAAAACCGGTCAGCACGAAGCCGCGGAGCCACTCGGCGAGACCGAAGGCAGCCGCCAGGGCCGCGATGCGTCCCAGGCCATCGGACCAGAGAATGCGCGCCAGTGCCGCCGCAAGCCCGTAGAAAAGCGCGAGAACTGCGGGCAGGCCCAGCACCGCCAGAGGCAACGCCCAGGCGAAATCGTCTGCCTCGACGAGCAGCGCATTGCCCAGCCACCAGAGGCTCGCGACGAAATAACCGAAACCGAAGAGCCAGCCGATGAAGAAGGCCGAGCGCAGGCGGCTCAGGACGCCGCCGCCAGGATTGCCGGTCGATCCATCGATCAGCCAGACCAGCAGCGTGAACGACACGAAAAGCGCCGCGAAAAAGCCGAAAGGCGGCAGGGCGAATGCGCCTACCGCTCCGGCAATGAATGCAAGGGCCACCCGGGGCATGCCCGACAGTAGCATGACCCTACCCGCCAGCCGCTCCATGGATGCCCCCTTTTGTCCCGAATCAGCAGGGGAGTGTTTCAAAAAAGCCCGCGATGTCGCGGGCTTTGCAGGATCCGATCAGCCTTCCGGCCTTGCTCCCCGGTCTTCCGAGGGCGCCGGAAGCAGCCCGGCAGGGACGGCCGGAGCCGGCAACGCCTCCTCGCCCTTCACCTGACGGCGACGGGCGAGTGCACGCTTGCGGAGTATCCGCACGCGCTTGATACGACGGGGATCAGCCTCGAGGATCTGGAATTCGAAGCCTGGGACGGCCTGGACGACCTCGCCCCGCACGGGGATGCGTCCCAATGCGGAGAAGATCAGTCCGCCGAGCGTGTCGACGTCTTCGAGACGATCGCGAATGTCGAAGTCCGACCCGATCGCCTTGGCGATCTCCTCGAGCTCGACGCGCGCATCGGCGACAAAGATGTCGTCACCGGTCTTGGAGAACATGACCTCGTCGGAATCGTGTTCGTCCTCGACATCGCCGATGACCATTTCCACGATGTCCTCGTGGGACACGAGGCCGTCGGTGCCGCCATATTCGTCGATCACGAGGGCAAGCTGGGTGCGCGCCGCCTGCATGCTGCGCAAAAGATCAGATGCCAGCATGGACGGCGGAACGAAGAGCAATTTGCGGATCAGCCCGGCTTCCGCGACCGTCTGTTCCAGGTTCACACGACCGAGATCGAAGGCCGCTTTCGGCGTCCGGGCAGGTTTTTCGGATTTCTCTATAGTATTTGCAACCTGCGCTGGTGAATTGGCCCTGGAGCTGGTCCGGCGTTTGTTGCGCGCCTGCTTGGCGAGGTAGGACAAAAGGTCGCGGATATGTACAAAACCGCGAGCATCATCGAGATTATCAACGTATACGGGCATGCGGGAGCGCCCGGTTTCCTCGAAATGGATCATCAACTCGCCGATGGTCATGTTCATGTCCACCGCTTCGATGTCGGCGCGGGGCACCATGATGTCCTCGACGCGGACTTCGCGGAAGCGCAGGATGTTGTGCAACATCGCGCGCTCGTCCGGCGAGAAGGCATTGCTGATATTGGTATCGGCCATCAGCGCGTCGGCGAGGTCCTCGCGGAGCTGTTCGCCTTGCGACGGTCGCAGCAGGCGCAGCGCCCGCGACCAGAAGGAATTGCCGGATCTGGATGAGTGTTCGGATCTCGCCGAACTACTGCCCTCGTCCGACGAGGGTGAGTCCGAACTGTCCTTGCCCTCTCGGGCGACATTGCTCGAATAATCGTTCATTGTTCCAAACTACATTATCGGGTCCTGCCCCGCATAGGGGTCAGATAGGCCAAGCACGGCCAAAATACGAGTCTCAAGTGCTTCCATCTCCTCCGCCTCGTCCTTCTCCATGTGGTCGTAACCGAAGAGATGGAGAAAGCCGTGGACCAGAAGATGGGTCAGATGATCGTCGAAACTCTTGTCGAGATCAACCGCCTCGCGCTCGACAGTTTGTCTGGCGATGACGATATCGCCCAGCATCGGGCCTGGCATGCCGCCGGGTTCGAGCGGAAAAGCGGGGAAAGACAAGACGTTGGTCGGCTTGTCCTTGCCGCGCCACTCGGCGTTGATTTCCCGGATGGAATCGTCGTCGGTAAAGACGAGCGACAGTTCCGGAGCCATGTCGGGAAAGGGCTGGGCTTCCTCGCGGGCAAGAAAATCGGCGGCGGCACCCAGCACCCTGCCGCTCAAAGCCTCCAGCACGGCCTCATCCGGCCAGCCGTCGTCTTCCACGCTGATCTGTATGTCTAGCTCGGGCATGAGTTCTGTTTCCGACCAGATTACCGGTCGGAAGCTTCCTCGCTTTCCTCGTGGACGGCATATTGCGCGTCATAGGCCTTGACGATGCGACCGACCAGCGGATGGCGCACGACATCGGTGTCCTTGAAGCGCACGACCGAAAGGCCTTCGACGCCCTTGAGGATCTGCAGCGCCTCGACAAGGCCAGACTTCACACCGCGCGGAAGATCGACCTGGCTCGGGTCGCCGGTGATGATCATGCGGCCGTTTTCGCCCAGACGCGTCAGGAACATCTTCATCTGCATCGATGTCGTGTTCTGCGCCTCGTCGAGGATGATCGCGGCATTGGAGAGCGTGCGACCGCGCATGAAGGCGAGCGGCGCGATCTCGATGACGCCGGCGGTGATCGCCCGATCGACCTTGTCGGCGGGGATCATGTCGTAGAGCGCGTCATAGAGCGGCCGCAGATAGGGATCGACCTTTTCCTTCATGTCACCCGGCAGGAAGCCGAGGCGTTCGCCCGCTTCGACGGCGGGGCGAGTCAGGATGATCTTGTCGACGGCACCGCGCTCGAGAAGCTGGGCAGCGTGGGCGCAGGCGAGATAGGTCTTGCCGGTACCGGCCGGGCCGACGCCGAAGACAAGTTCGGCGCGTTCCAGGGCGCGCATATAGGCGTCCTGGGTGGGTGTGCGGGCCTGGATGGTCTTCTTGCGGGTGGAAATCTGCGCCATGGATAGTTTTGCCTTGCGCTCCAAGGTCGGAAGCGTCAGCTGGTCGTCTGCGGCCTGCGCCATGCGGATTGCGCCTTCGACATCGGATGCTTCCACGGAACCGCCCTTCTGCAGTCGCTCATAAAGGAAATCGAGTGCGCGTCTTGCCTGATTGGTGGCAACGACATCACCGGAGATGGAAACGGAATTGCCTCGTGGGCGAGCGTCAATGCCGAGACGCTGTTCAAGAAGCTTGAGGTTCTGGTCGAACTGACCAAAGAGCTCGCTGGCTAACCTGTTATTCTCGAACGTCAAGACGAAGTGGTTGGCATCGGTCGCTGCGGATCGGGGTTGACGCGCTGTGGAAGAAACCAATTCTTGTGCGTTCAAGTAAACAAGCTCCTCACTTGCTGATCAGACCCTGATTAAACTCTCTGCCGGTTCGGCAAACAAGCTGTTCGGGCCAGTTCCGGTGATTCGTACACTGATAATCTCACCGATTTGCGATGTTTTTGCATCAACATTCACAGACTGGAGCCAAGGCGAGCGTCCGATCACCTGTCCCGGCATGCGGCCCGGCTTTTCCAGCAGCAGATCGATGGTCTTTCCAACGCAGGATGTGGCGAATTCGGCCTGCTGTTTCAAGAGCAGCGCCTGCAATCGCTCCAGACGTTCGGTCTTCACCTCCTCGGCCACATGATCCGGCAGATCCGCGCCCGGTGTGCCGGGGCGGCTCGAATATTTGAAGGAGAAGGCCGAGGCGTAATTCACATCTTCGACGATCTTCAGCGTGTCCTCGAAATCCCGATCCGTCTCGCCGGGGAAGCCGACGATGAAATCGCCCGACATGGCGATATCCGGCCGGGCCGCGCGGATGCGCTCGATCAGGCGCAGATATTCCGCGCCGGTGTGGCGGCGGTTCATGGCTTTCAGGATGCGGTCGGAGCCTGCCTGCACCGGCAGATGCAGATAGGGCATGAGATTGCGCAGATCGCGATGGGCCTCGATCAGGCGATCATCCATGTCGCGCGGATGGCTGGTCGTGTAGCGAAGCCGGGCAAGACCCGGGACATCGGCCAGACGGTAGAGAAGATCGGCAAGCCCGAGCTCCCTACCCTTTTCGTCTGCAGAGCGCCAAGCATTGACGTTCTGGCCGAGCAGCGTGATCTCACGGACACCGGCATCGACCAAGCGCTTGGCCTCATCGATGATCTGGCTGACCGGACGGGACACTTCGGAGCCGCGCGTATAGGGCACGACACAGAAGGTGCAGAACTTGTCGCAGCCTTCCTGCACGGTGAGGAAGGAGGTGACGCCGCGCGAGCGGATGACCTTCTTTTCGGTTGCGGGAAGATGGGCGAACTTGTCCTCGACCGCATATTCGGTATCGACGACGCGCTCACCGGCGCGGGCTTTTTTCAGCGCATCCGGCAGGCGGTGATAGGTCTGCGGGCCGATGACCACGTCGACGGCCGGCGCGCGGCGGATGATCTCCTCGCCTTCGGCCTGGGCGACGCAGCCTGCGACGCCGATCATGAATTCGCGGCCCTCGGCGGCACGGGTCTTCTTCATCTCGCGCAAGCGGCCGAGTGCGGAATAAACCTTCTCCGCCGCCTTTTCGCGGATGTGACAGGTGTTGAGCAGAACGAGATCCGCCTCATCCATGTCTTCCGTCGTCACGTATCCCTCGCCCGCCAGGGCATCGCCCATGCGGGTGGAATCGTAGACGTTCATCTGACAGCCGTAGGTCTTGATGAAGACCTTGCGCGCATTGCTGCGCGTGTCGGGACAGTTGACCGGCTCTTCGGTCGGTGCGGAAAGGAGACGTGTTCGTTCATGGCTGGCTCATACAGCAAGACGGGCGCGAGTTGAAGCATTTCATATGAGGCCGAATAGCCTGAGCGGTCACAGCTGTCGTGCGAAGCATCGTGCCTGGTTCAGCCGCTCGCAGGCATCTTTCGTCTGCGCCACCGGCGCCAGACCACGAAGGCCAAGCTTTCCACGATCATCAACACGATCAGCAGTTCAAGCGCCAGCTCCGAGACATTGCCGTCGAAGGAAAAGCGCGCGCAGACATAGCCGATGAAGAAGAAGAGCGAGTTCCAGACGGCGACGCCGAGACCAGCCGCCAGCGCAAACGGACCGGGCTTTACCTTGAGGAGACCCGCAATGGCCGGAGCGACCAGCCTGACGGTCGGCACGAGCTGGGCGGTGAAGGACAGTGCTGCCTGATTGGTACGGAAATAGGAGATCATCTTCTGCACCTTGTCCGACGAGGTTCCGAACAGGAGCGCAAAGCGCGTGAGGAAGCGGAACGAGCGCTCTTCGGACACGCTCGCGGCGCAGAAATAATAGATAGACCCGCCGATATAGCTGCCGGCGATCGCGGCGATCAGGGCGGCGGCGGGCGACCATGCGCCCGATTCCGCGCCGATGCCGACGGCCGCCATGATGGCGTAGGAGGGAAAGATCGGGATGATACGTTCCGAAAAACGATGAGAAAGACCCCGAACAGGCCGTATTCCGCCGACCAGTGTATCAGCTGTCCAAGTGGATCCATGATGCTTCCAGATGCCGTCAAATGCTTGAGATGCTGCCATGGCTGGACTTCAGGCCCGGCTGCCTTGAGGAAAGCCGCTCAGCCGCAAATGGCGAACGACACCTCTCACTCAATATAGGTTCACTTTATGCTGGCGCCATCGGCGTCCCCGTCATTCGCGTCGTATTCGCGCTGACGCAGATGGCGGATCAGCATGCGGCGCAGCTGGGCGGTGACGTTCTGGCTCAGATGCTTGCGGTTGTCGCCCGCCTTGAAATCGATCGTATCGCCGAAGGCGACGTCAACGTCGAGTGCGCCTTCCTTCATCACGCCGAGAAGATGCGGGGCAAGCTCGATATCCCCCGGCCACGCGGCAAGCGGGCGGTGGAAGCGCCCCATCGCCATGCCGTGAACGCGGGTATAGGCGAGCGTCACGGGCTGGACATGCACCAGATTGCCAGGCGTTGCGGGTGCAGCCGCCGCAGCAGCGCCGAACAGCGACGACTTCACCTCCATCAGGCGGTTGCCGTCGGACGTCGTGCCCTCCGGAAAGAGGACGACAATTTCGCCGGCATTCATGCGAGCGGCAATCTCGTTGACCTGATCACCGGTGCGGCGCTTTTCCTCGCGCACCACAAAGATGCATTTCTGCAGCTTGGCGAGGGTGCCAAAAATCGGCCAATCCGCCACCTCCGCCTTGGCGATGAAAATCACGTCGGCGACAGCGCCGAGGACGAGAATGTCCTTCCACGACACATGGTTGGCGGCGAGCATCAGCGGGCGGCGCCGCTCTAGATGGCCGTGGGTGCGGATGCGGATGCCGAGCAGCCAGCAGGCCGAACGATGCCAGAGCCGCGGCACGTAGCGGCGGATCTTGAGATCGAAGGCAAGCCCCACGAGCTGGAACGGCAAGAGGACCAGCGTGACCGCCACGAGACAGACGATGATCAGGCCGATCCGGATGTTGGTGATCACCGCAGGTCGTTCCTACTCGTCGTCCTTGTCGAGCGGGATGCCGTAAAGCTCCAACCGATGTCCGACCAGACGAAAGCCGTGTTCGCGGGCGATCCGCTCCTGCAGCGCCTCGATTTCCGGCGAGTTGAACTCGATGACATGGCCGGTGTTCAAGTCGATCATGTGATCGTGATGCTCTTCCGGCACGGTCTCGTAGCGGGACCGGCCGTCACGAAAATCGTGACGCTCGATGATTCCCTCGTCCTCGAACAGTTTTACCGTTCGGTAGACGGTCGAGATGGAGATGCGCGGATCAACCTTGGACGAGCGGCGATACAGCTCCTCGACGTCCGGATGGTCGTCGGAATCCTGCAGGATCCGGGCAATCACCCGGCGCTGCTCCGTCATGCGCATGCCCTTCTCGGCACACAATTCTTCCAGTGTCTTGGAAAGGTCCGTCATGACGTCCCGGCCCCCTTGAATGTTCGTTGAAAGTAGGGACTAGCGAAGAACTCGGCTCATGACAAGCGCCGCCGTCCGCCTGCCATCGGCCCCTGTGTAATAGGCCGGCCGCTCGGCGATCCGGGCAAAACCGAGCTTGCCATAGAGCGCCACCGCCGCCGCATTTTCCGCCTCGACTTCGAGAAACATGCTGTCTGCCCCGCGCGACGAAGCCTCACGCAATGCCGCCTGCATCAACCGCCAGCCGAGACCCTGGCGACCGAATTTTTCGGAGACCGCGACCGTCAGAATTTCCGCTTCCCCGCCGCCTCGCGGCTCAGGACAGAATCCGGCCATGGGCCTCGAAAAGAAGGCATTGGTCTGGCGGGCGACAAAGCCGAAGACGGTTTCCTGCATCAGGAGGTTCTGGAACTCGCCGTCGCTCCACTGGCGCGGGAAGCGGAACCCGTGCAGTTCCGAAATCTCGCGGCAATCGGCCCCTTCCATGGGCACGACCTCGAAGAACGGCTTCCAGCTCAGATAGTCGTCGAACATCGCCTACACTCTTGCCAGCGCAAATCCGGTCTGCGGCTTGGCATCCGGTCCGCGCAGATAAAGCGGCTTCGGCCTGCCCTCGCCCGCATCCTTGGCCGCTCCAATGCGTGCCACGGTGCCGATATCGAAACGGTCCGGCGTTGCCGGCTTGTCGGAGGCCTCGCCGGAGATGTTACCGCTCCACGAGCCTGTCGCCTGCGCCGAGATGGATGCCACGAGCTGACGGACACCATCGGCAGAAAGTGCCGCCGCTTCGTTGAGCGCCAGGCCTTCCGGCGAGAAAGCCTGAGCGTAGATTTCCTCGCGCTTGGCATCCATGGTCACGACGACAGGGTTGCCGGGATTGCCTGCCAGATAGCTGCCCGCAAGCGTTTCCAGCGTGGTGACGCCGACGCATTCGATGCCGAGCGACAGGGCAAAGCCTCGGGCCGCCGCCACGCCGACACGGATGCCGGTAAACGATCCGGGGCCGATGACCACCGCGATGCGGCCAACGCCATGGAGATCGACCGAGGCCTCTTCCAACGCGTGGTCGATGACGGCCATCAGGCGTTCGGCATGGCCCTTGCCGATCTCCTCGGAAACGGCGGAGAGCAACTTGTTCGACGAACCGTCGTAGACAGCCGCAGAACAGTCAATTCCCGCGGTGTCGATGGCCAGGGTGATCATGGATGCATTCGCCGGACGTCAGAGCGCCTCGACGGCCTGCACTTCGGGAACGAAGTGCTTGAGCAGGTTCTGCACGCCGTGCTTCAGCGTCGCCGTCGACGACGGGCAGCCGGAGCAGGCGCCCTTCATGTTGAGATAGACGGTGCCGTCCTTGAAGCCCTTGAAGGTGATGTCGCCGCCATCCTGCGCAACGGCCGGACGAACGCGGGTCTCCAAGAGTTCCTTGATCGTGGCGACGAGGGTTTCGTCACCTTCCTCGAAGAACTCGCCTTCCTCATCCAGATCTTCCGCCATGGACGAGCCACCGCCCATGATCGGCTGGCCGGACATGAAGTGTTCCATGATCGATCCGAGGACCGCCGGCTTCAGATGCTGCCATTCCGAATTGGACTTGGTGACGGTGATGAAGTCATAGCCGAAATAGACGCCGGTGACGCCAGGCACGTTGAACAGGCGCGCGGCGAGCGGCGAAGCGTCGGCTTCGTCGGCATTGCGGAACTCAGCCGTGCCTTTTTCGAGAACCACCTTGCCGGGGAGGAACTTCAGCGTCGCCGGGTTCGGCGTGGTTTCCGTCTGAATGAACATGGGTCGTGCTCCTGGCCGGCGAGCGGCACTAAGTTTAGAATTCTTCCAAAGAAGATAAACTTTCTCATCTTTGGGTTCAAGTGCGCCTTTGCAATCTCCCGGTCAATAGCGAGATCATGCCAGTGCGTCGATTTCCTCGTCGGACAGTGTATCAGGCAGAACGGTGACGGGGATGGGGAAAGCCGTGCCGCGACCGCCGATGGCGGAAACGAGCGGACCCGGGCCTTCCTTGGCCGAACCGGCGGCGAGAACGAGGACGGCGATGTCGCGATCCTCCTCCACCAGCGCATTGATCTGCTCGGTGGCGCTGCCTTCACGGATCACGATTTCGGGATCGATACCGATCGCCTCACGCACCTTCTGGGCGGACTTGGCCATCACGGCTTCGGCCTGTTCCATGGCCTCGGCGCGCATGATCTGCTCGACGCCGAGCCATTGCTGAAAGTCGCCTTCCGGGATGATGTAGAGAAGCACGAGGCCGCCATTGGAATTCTTGGCGCGGCGACCGGCATAGTGGACCGCCTTCTCGCATTCGGGCGTGCCGTCGATGACGGCCATGAATTTGCGCCTGTGTCCTTCCAGCCGCGAAAGTCTCTTGGAAACCATGGCGTCCCCTCATTGCCCGTATTTTCGGCCCATATGCCCGACCGAAGCGGTCGCGTCGCGGACCTTATACCAACCCGCAAAAATGAAAACCCGCCGCACCGGGCGGCGGGTCTCACATTCATTTCAATTGAAGATGCGGCATTTCAACTGAAGATCCGGCTTTTCACCGATCGCTCAGCGCAGGAAGCCGATGATGTCGAAGACTTCGTCCATGACCTTGCGGGCACGGGCGCCGGCCCGTTCACCGCCATCCTTGAGGATCGCGTCGATATGGGTCGTGTCGTCGAGAAGACGGCGCATTTCAGCGCTGATCGGGGCCAGGACCTCGACGGCGAGATCGGCAAGCGCCGGCTTGAAGACCGAGAACTGCTGGCCGCCGAATTCGGCAAGGACGTCCGCCTTGGTCTTGTCGGCCAGAGCCGCATAGATGCCGACGAGGTTGTCGGCTTCCGGGCGACCGGCCAGGCCTTCCAGTTCGCTCGGCAGGCCCTCCGGATCGGTCTTGGCCTTGCGGATCTTCTTGGCGATCTCTTCCGGCTCGTCCATCAGGTTGATGCGCGACAGGTCCGACGGGTCGGATTTCGACATCTTCTTGGTGCCGTCGCGCAGCGACATGACGCGCGGCGCCGGGCCACCGATCAGCGGCTCGACCAGCGGGAAATAACCGTGGATAGGCTCTTCGCCGACGACCATGTCGACGCCGGTGCCGGTCGTGCGGATCTTCTCCTGGAAGTCGATATTGAACTTCTGGGCGATGTCGCGGGCAAGTTCGAGATGCTGCTTCTGGTCGTCGCCGACCGGAACGTGGGTCGCGCGATAGACGAGGATGTCGGCGGCCATCAGGCTCGGATAGGCGAGCAGGCCGAGCGAGGCGTTTTCGCGGTCCTTGCCGGCCTTGTCCTTGAACTGGGTCATGCGGTTCATCCAGCCGATGCGGGCGACGCAGTTGAACACCCAGGCAAGTTCGGCATGCTGCGGCACGGCCGACTGGTTGAATACGATGTGTTTTACCGGGTCGATGCCGGAGGCGATGAATGCGGCGGCGATCGAACGGATCTGGCCGCGCAGGTCGTCATGCACGAGTTGGGCAGTGATGGCATGCAGGTCGACGACGCAGTAGATGCAGTCGTTGTTTTCCTGCAGGGCGACGAACTTGCGGATCGCGCCGAGATAATTGCCGAGATGGAGATTGCCGGTGGGCTGCACTCCGGAAAAGACGAGCGGCTTGAAGCTATTCATAATGTCCTCGAACAGGCGGTTGGAAGGCCCCAGGCCCTGGATTCCGCGATACCGAGAGGTGTGATGATCTCCGGCGGCCGCGGCCCGCGGGCCATGTAGCTAACGCCGCGCTCTAAGCACAGCCGGCGGGGCGGAATCAAGTGGCAGTTTCATCGGCATGCTGGATGAGATCCCAGAGATTGCCATAGAGATCGGCAAACACGGCGACCGTGCCATAGGCTTCGTGCCGCGGCTCCTCGATGAAGCGGACGCCCTTTGCCTGGAACGCGCCGTGATCGCGGGAAAAATCATCGGTCTTCAGGAAGAAGCCGACGCGACCGGCCGTCTGGTTACCGATCGCGGCCACCTCCTCGTCGCCATCGGCGCGGGCGAGCAGGAGTGCAGCACCCTGCCCGCCTTTCGGCCTGACCACGACCCAGCGCTTGCCCTCCGGCAGCGGCCCGTCGAAGGTGCAGTCGAAGCCCAGCACGTCGCAATAGAAGGCCTTGGCGCGGTCGTAGTCATCGACGATGAGGGTGACGAGAAAGATCGAATTGCTGGACATGAAAACTCCGGGGCTTCAAAGAGTCTGAACGGTAGTGATACGAGATGCGGAATATTGGGCAGAGTCCGCCCTTGGCGATCTTGGCATTTCGAATTTCGGCCGGGACACGTCGGGTGCCTCGAATTGAATTTTTATATGTGACACTCGGCGTGTCCCGTTCGGTGTGTTTTTCCACGCAACTCCGGTCCGTCTAGGGCGGCAGGTCTTATGTCCTTGCGGACTGCCGGCCGGTTTGTGTGCGACACACGCACGCCTCCTCATAAAAGGAGAGGCAGACCATTTTCTGCGCAGCCCCGGGTGTCCCGCTTGCATCACTGCGGTCCATCCGATCACCGATCCCACCTCGCCGGCAATGCTGACCGGTGTAGCCGAAGCGGAACGGGAGGATTGTAGGCATGGGGCAAAAGGGCGGGGATGAAGTGGGGGAAGATTTTCTGCGGCGCCTTCCTCTCCCTCCTGCGGGAGAGGAAGAAAAATCAGCATCTTAGCTCGAAGAGGTAAGTGCTAGATTTTTCAGGAGAGGGGCAAGTTCGTCCTCTGCAACCAGGCCCCTCTCTTGGAATTTCTAGCACTTAGCTGAAGCTAAGATGCTGAAATTCCATTCTCCCCCGCCAAGGGGAGAAAGAGCCGGCCCTACCGTACACCCCTTACAAGGACGAGATCTTGTCTGTCAGGGCGACCCAGCCGCCGGGTTCCATGATCAGGGCGGCGACGTCGTATCTGCCGAGGACCGCGAGTGCCGAGCGGCGGGTGAAGAGTTCGGCGACAAGTTTCGTCGCCGGGCCGGCGTCGCGGTGGAAATAAAAGCTCTGGCGGGCTTCGTGCACCACCCGGTCGAGTTCGGCCGATGGCAGGCGGCTGGCCGGCGGGTTATGGGCTTCGAGCGCTTCACGGGCGGCGGACAGGCCCTTGCCTTTCAGGCGCGGGGGCGGTCGTGTTCGCGCAGCATCTCATTGGCCTGCCGTAGATTCTTGCCGGTTAGGCGCGGCGGCTTGCGGCGGGCGAGATAGTTGTCGCGGTCGAGAAATTCTTCGGGATCGAGCCGGTGCATGCGGCACCAGGCCCGGAACTGCTCCTGGTAGGCGAGCCAGTGGATCTCCAGCGCAAGACTGGCGCAATCGCGGGCATGGAAAGCTTTGTCGAAGGTCTTTGCCGCAGACGTCGCACCATTTACGGCACCGGTGACGGCCGAAGTGATGATTTCGCCAAGCACCGGGATCGAGCCCGTCACAAGCTTGGTGCCCTCGATGCCCGACTTGTGGACTTTTACCTTGATGACTTCCCTGACCAGCTCCGACAGTGAGACGCCGGTCTGCGGACCGGGATCCAAGGCATCGATTTCTTTCGCCAGGATTTTCAGCTGGGTGAGATGCGCGGCTGTCGACCCGGTCGTGTTGGCCTGCTTGGCGATCGAAAGCGCGTTGACCGGGAGATGGCCCATGGAGGCGGCGACCGCCACCGAGCCGGCAATGCCGACGCCGTTGCCGCCGACTTCCTTGATCCGCCGGCGCTGCAGGTATTTCAGCGTTGCCGGGCTTTCCGTCGTGATGTCGCCCTTGCTGTGCCCATGAGCAACGAAACGGGGATTGGGGGAACCTCGATCTTGGCATTGCCCTTGGCCTTGTAGCCGTTTTGTGCGCCTTGGGCTGCATGCTGAGCAAGCCCGGCATAACCGACGCTCTGGCCGCCGTTCGCCGTGCCGAAGGCGACGTCGAGGCAGGTCATGACGATGTCGGTGATGGCGAGCGGCGCATCCTTCTTGTCGTACTTGCCCTTCTTGTCCGCAGCCGCCGCGACGGCGTCCTGGCCCCGCGAACTTGAAGCGCGCGAAAAGGGATTGGAGAGGGAAATGTCCTTGGAAAATCCAAACATGGTAACAGCCTCTTATGGAGGAGCTGGCACCAGTCGGGCAGTGCCACATCCGTATGAAATCATCTGATGTACCGCTGAACTATGGCCAGCCTCCGAAGGTGCGTCAACCTTGAGTTTTGCAACAATTTTCTAACAAAGAAAAACGGCGGTATACGCCAAATAGAAGCGTTACCCGCCACAGACTTGGTTAACGACTATTAAGACTTAAGATCAAGAAATCCCAATTTAGAGTAAATTGCTCCTTATTCACGTCACTTTTCAGAAAGAAATACCCCGACACACAAGTCGACCTGTTTTGAGGACAGGTCCTTTCCCAGGGGATTTCCATGCGCATCTTTTTCGCGTCGCGCTGGCCTGCCTTTTGGCATTCAGTTTGAACGTCAACGCCGAGGCCGCAGGCAAGAACGACAAACGCCGCGGCACCAGCTTCAAGCACGACTATTCCGCCTTCTATACCGTCCAGCGCGTCAGCGTTCGCACCGGCTGTTTTCCCGAAAAGCTGGAGGCGATCCTTGCCCATATCGCCAAGCAGACCGGCCACAAGCCGATGGTGACATCCGGCCACCGCCCGCGCTCCGGCACGTCACAACATAGCCGCTGTTACGCCGCAGACATCCGCGTGCCGGGTGTCTCAGAAAAACGCATCCTGGCGGCCGCCCGCACCGCGCCGGGCATCGGCGGCATCGGCCGCTACTGTAACGGCATCGTGCATGTGGATATCGGCCCAAGCCGGACCTGGGCCCATTGCGGCAAGAAGGGCAAGGGAAGCCTTGCGAACCTGAAGCGCAGGAACAAGAGCAAGGGCGGCGAGAGCTGATCAAGGCGGCGTTAAGCCGCCTTCGCCCTTATGCCGAGGCCTTCGGCTTGCGCTTGAGATTGCGGCGGATCATGCCGAGATCGGCGCCGCCGATCAGGAATGCCACGCTGAAATAGACGACCATCGCAATGGCGATGAGCACGCCGAGTGCGGCAACCTGGCTCAAGAGATGCGAGCCGGGTGACAGCCAGGGGCCGGCATAGGGCAGAGCGTAGATCAGCGCCGCGGCCATGATACCGGCCGAGACAATCAGCAGCACCGTGCGCTTTGCAAGCTGCCATTCCCAGGCGAGATGGCCACGCCAGACGAGCGTGGTGAACAGAAGAACGGTATTGATCCAGCCGGCGGTCGCCTCGGCGGTCGCGATGCCGCGTTCGGCCAGAAGCGGGAAGAGCGAAATGGCGAGGCCAGAATTGACGACGACCGCGAGCATGGTGAAGCGCATCGGCGTCCTGGTGTCCTCGCGGGCGTAGAAGCCCGGCTGCAGCGCCTTGATCATAACGAAGCCCGGGAGACCGAGGCCGTAGATGGCCAGAATGCCGGCGACGACCGCCGTATTTTCCGCCGAGAACGCGCCGCGCTCATAGAGCACGCGAATGATCGCATCCGACAGGACCCAGAGGCCGGCGGCGGCCGGCAGCGTCAGGAACAGGACGAATTCGATCGAGCGGTTCTGGATATTGGCCGCCTCCTTCAACTGTCCGCCCTTCAGCGCCCGAGACAGTTCCGGCAAGAGCACGACACCGACGGCCACGCCGACGACGCCGAGCGGTAGCTGGTAGATGCGGTCGGCATATTGAAGCGCCGCGATCGCGCCTTCCTTGCCGGACGCGATTGCCTGGCCGATGATCTGGTTGATCTGGGTGACGCCGCCGGTGACGGCGGCCGGCACAGCAAGCCAGAGCAGGCGCTTGACGTTGGGCGTCATGCGCGGGCGGCGGAAGCCGATATTGATGCCGGCATGGCGCACGCCGATATAGACGACGGCAAGCTGCAGCACGCCGGCGACCAGCACGCTCCAGGACAGGTACCAGGCGATATCCCGCGGATCGGCGCCGACCCACAGGCCGTATAGGAGCGCTGCGATCATTACCACGTTGAGGAAAACTGGGGCGATGGCGGCGGCGAAGAAATGATGCAGCGAATTGAGCATGCCGCTCATCATCGCCGTCAGCGACATGCACATGAGATAGGGGAACATGACAGCCGCCATGCGGATGGTCAGCGAAGTCTTTTCCGCATCGTCGGCAAAGCCGGGGGCGATGATCCAGCGGACCAGCCACGGCATCATCAGTTCCATGACGATCGTGATGATCAGAAGCGCCGAAAACAGGACGCCGAAGACTTCCTCGGAAAAGCGTTTTGCGCCCGCGACGCCGTTCGCCTCGATCTCCTTCGAAAAGAGCGGCACGAAGGCGGCGTTGAAGGCGCCTTCGGCAAACAGACGACGGAACAGGTTGGGAAAGCGGAAGGCGGCATAGAAGACGTCAGCCATCGGCCCGGTGCCGAGCGCTGCCGCCATGGCGGTCTCACGGGCAAAGCCGAAGATGCGACTGCCGAGCGTGGCCCCGCCGACGGTCGCGAACTTCTTGACGAGGCTCATCGGTTGCCACCCAGGTCCATGATCATGCGCTTGCCTTGCTTTTGCGGGGTGCCGGCGGTTCCGAGCCTGTCGGGACGATGCTCGCCCGCATGCCGTCCAGCGTCTCGAACTCGTCGTCCGACATCACTGCCTTGAGGCGCGCAGCGATGCTGTTCTGGCGGTTTTCGTTGGTGATCTTCTGGCCGACGAGATCGGTGACGTAGAAGGTATCGATGACCTTCTCGCCGAACGTGGTGATGCGCGCCGACTGGATGTCGAGCGAGAGGTCGGCCAAACCTGCCGTAACATCCGCCAGGAGGCCGGTGCGGTCGAGGCACTCGATCTCGATGACGGTGAACTTGTTGGACAGGCCGTTGGAGATGATGACCGAGGGCGGGATGTCGAAGGCCTTGGTCTTCTTCTTCGCCTTGGCGCGGGTCGCGATGACTTCCGGCAGGCGGCGCTTGCCGGAGAGCACGTCCTCGATCATGCGGCCGATCGTACCGGCACGGCGAAGCTCGTCCTCGTCGACTGCAAATTCGCGGTTGATGAGAATGGTGTCGAGCGCGCGGCCGTCGGTCGTCGTATAGACCTGGGCATCGGCGATGTTGGCGCCGGCCGCGGCGCAGGCGCCGGTGATGATCGACAGGAGGCGCGGATGGTCGGGCGCAAGCACCGTAATCTCGGTGATCGCGCGGAAAGCTTCGGTGCGCACCATGGTGGCAAGCACATGGCCGGCACGGTCGGTATCGCGGATGAAGCCCGCGTGGCGGACCTGATCTTCCAGCGAGACCGCCAGCAGATAGGGCTGGTAGTGCAGCTCCGAATAGGTCTTGGCGTCCGCCTCGTCCCAGTCCGACAGGGCTGTGGCGAGTTCACGCGCTGCGGCGGTGGCGCGTTCGCGGCGCGGCGCTTCGGAAAAGCCGCCGGAGAGAAGCAGTTCGGTCTCGTAATAGAGCGTGCGCAGCAGCTGGCCCTTCCAGCCGTTCCACACGCCCGGGCCGACGGCGCGGATATCGCAGATCGTCAGCACCAGCAGCAGCTTGAGCCTGTCCATCGAGCGCACGGCGTCGGCAAAATCTGTAATCGTCTTGCGGTCATGCAGGTCGCGCGTCTGGGCGGTCATCGACATGATGAGATGCTGTTCGACCAGCCAGGTGACGAGCTCGGTCTGCTTGGCATTCAACCCGAGCCTCGGGCACAGCTTCTTGGCGATGCGGGCGCCGGCGGTCGAGTGATCCTCCTGCCGGCCCTTGGCGATGTCGTGGATGAGGACCGCGACATAGAGCGCGTCGCGCTCCTCGATGCCGGGCATGATCTTGTTGGCGAGCGGATGGACCTCGCTCGCCTCGCCCTTGTCGATCTCCGACAGGGCCTCGACCGAGCGGATCAGGTGCTCGTCGACCGTATAGTGATGATACATGTTGAACTGCATCATCGCGACGACCTTGCCGAATTCAAGGATGAAGCGGCCAAGCACGCCGGCCTCGTTCATCCGCCGAAGCATCAGGGCCGGATCGCGGCGGGATGTCAGCATGGAGAGGAACAGGCGGTTTGCCTCCTCGTTCTCGCGCACCTCGGCATTGATCAGCGACAGCGACCGGGTCATGCGCTTCAAGGCGTCCGGGTGAAGTTCGAGCCCGTGGATATCCGCGACATGGAAGAAGCGGATGATGTTGATCGGGTCGCGGGTGAAGACATCCGGTGCGGCAAGCGTAATGCGGCCGCGATCGGTGACGAAATCGACCGTGCCGGGGATCTTGTGCAGGCGCTTGGTGAAGCGTGACATGACGCGGTTGGCGAGACCGGGTGCTGCCTTGGCCTGCTGTTCCTCCAGTGCCGCGCAGAAGATGCGCGTCAGGTCGCCGACATCCTTGGCGACCAGGAAGTAGTGCTTCATGAAGCGCTCGACGGCCGACAGGCCCGGGCGGGAATGGTATCCGAGGTTCGCCGCGATCTCGCGCTGGATATCGAAGGACAGACGCTCCTCCGCCTTGCCGGTGAGGAAATGCATGTGGCAGCGCACGGCCCAGAGGAAATCGTCGGCCTTTTCGAACTGCCGCAATTCGGTGCGGGAGAAGACGCCGAGCTTGACGAGTTCGGCCGTATCCTTGACCCGATAATAATATTTGGAAATCCAGAACAGGGTCTGCAGATCGCGCAGGCCGCCCTTGCCTTCCTTGACATTGGGCTCGACCAGATAGCGCGTGTCGCCCGCCTTCTGGTGGCGGAAGTCGCGTTCGGCGAGCTTGGCGGCGACGAATTCCGCACCGGTATCGGCAACGATATCCCGGTCGAAGCGGGTCTCCAGCTGGCCGACCAGATGCTCGGAACCGCAGATGTGGCGGCTTTCGAGGATCGCGGTGCGGATGGTCATGTCCGTGCGCGACAGGCGGATGCATTCCTCGATGGTGCGGGTCGCGTGGCCGACCTTGAAGCCCATGTCCCACAGGACATAGAGCAGGAATTCCACCGCCTTGCGCATGGCGTCCGAATTCTTTTCCGGCAGGAGGAAGAGAAGGTCGATATCAGAACCCGGCGCCAGCGTGGCGCGGCCATAGCCGCCGACGGCGGCAACCGCGATGTCGCGGCCTTCGGGATGCACGGCGGAGACGACCGTCTCGTGCAGGATGGAGATGATCTGGTCCTGCAGCCAGGAAATGCGTTCGGCGCAGTTGAGGCCGCTGCCATCGCGGTTGAGCAGCTCGCGCGCCTTTTCGCGTCCCTGCGTGCTTGCGCGGCGCATGACGGGCAGGATCGCGGCCCGCAATTCCAGATGCGGCCGGTCCTTCTTCATCAGCGCGCGGCACTCGGCCTTCAGGGCATCGATGTCGAGAAGTTCGGAGAAATCAATTTCGTGTCTGGCCATGTGTTCCTGCCGGTGCCAGTTTGCCGGGGAGGCTTTAGCGAATTTGGGGCACCTTTGCCACCGATTATGACGATCGGGTGTTTCAAAGTTGTTGCCGCGCGGCTTTGAGGTCAAGAGCGTCGGCTGACGCGGTGAGCTCCGGCACACTACCCTGAGCGCGCCCACGCCATTGGCGGGGGCTCATGCCGGTGACGCGGCGGAATTCTCGGTTGAAGTTGGATTTGGTCGAGAAGCCGACGTCGAGCATGATCGAGGTGGCGGACTGCTTGGTCTCGTCTAGCAGGCGGCAGGCTTCAGTGACGCGGCGGTTGTTGACGAATTGCGAGACGTTCTGCCCCGTTGCCCGATTGATGGCCGATGAGAGGTCGCGGGCCGGGATGCCGGCCTTGCGGGCGATCTTTGCGAGGCTGAGGTTTTCGTCGCTGAACAGGTCTTTCTCGTTCAGCGCTGCAGTGGCGCGGGCCACGAGGTCGTCGTCGCGAGGATCGGGTTCTGTTGTCTCGGCAATGCGTGTGGGCGCAGCATCGGCTTGCGGCCAGAAGTAATAGACCGCGACGACGGCGAGTGCGGCAATATTCATCACCGTGACGACGAGGGCACGCTGCCGGCACCGTGGAGCCGGGTATAGATGGCGAGCACAGCGTCGGTAGCGGCGAAGAGGAACATCAGACCGGCAGTCAGTCTTGCCGCGCGAAGGGCCGGTCGCATGCGCTGGAGGCTCGCCTCCGCCATGAGTTCGGCGCCTCCCGTCCGCGTCAACTGCAACAGGACCAGACCGTAGACGAGGAAGATCACGAGCAGCAGCGGATCGATGAGATCCTGCACGAAAGCCACGGCGATGGCGACCGCGAGCGGCGCCCAGAGATGGAGCCAGGGACGGGACGGTGGAAAGCCCGCCAGTTCCCGGAACGCCAGAAAGGCGAGCGGCGGCATGACGGAAGCCGTGACCGGCTGGACGAAGGCAAGGCCGGTGACGCCATAGCCGAAATGCAGGCCGACGATCAGCCCCTGCAGCGCATAGAGGATGAGGAAGGCCGCGAAATAGCGGCGGCTTCCGGGCGCTTCCACGCCCTTCAGGCTGTTGTGAAGAACCAGCACAAAGATCAGGCCCGCAAGAAGGGGCAAGGGAACGGTCAGCAATGGAGATCCCGCCGGATGCGGCAAAAGGCCTAAATCATGTTTCGGAACGGACTATATCATGTTCGAGGTCGAAGGGCAGACGGATTGGCGCTCTCATCCGCTCCATTCTCAACACGGCTGGAGACCGATCGACATGCCATTTCCCTTGCTCATTCCCCTCGTCTCGCCCGTCCTGGCACTTGCGGCCATGGGACTTTCCCTGATCCCTTCCGCCATGTTTCCTTTCGAGGCGGGAGCACCGTCGATCAAGATCTCTGCCGAGATGACGCCTTCCGCTGCCGAAGCCGCAGACAAGGTGGGTGTCCGCCGAATCCTGGCTCCCTCGGAGGAACGTGGCGAAGATATCGAGGTGACGGTCTGGTATACCGCCCGAACCGGCGGAGAGCCAGTTGTGCTTGGCGAGAGCGTATTCTTTGAAGGAACGTCGGCACAGCGCAACGCCCCGATGGCAGAGGGAAATTTCCGATCATCCTGCTCTCCCACGGCGCGGGCCTCGCGGGAAACCCGCTGGCCATGAGCTGGATCGCCGCTCCGCTGGCGAGCAGAGGCTTTGTCGTGGCCACTCCCACGCATCCGGGGAATTCCGGAAAGAAAAGATCGGCGGCGGAGACGATGAAAATCTGGTTGCGGCCCGGCGATCTGAGCGACACGCTCGATGCGATCGGGAAAGACCCGACTTTCAGCGCCCACATTGATCTGGGCCGGATTGGAACCTTTGGCCTTTCCATGGGTGGCGGCACGGCGCTGGCGATCGCGGGTGCCCGGATAGATCCGGGGCTTCTGGCTGGTTATTGCGATACCGATATGCGCAACGCCTCGCTTTGCGACTGGGTGAAGCAAAGTGGTGTTGACCTTCATGAGATGGACATGCAATCTGCCGGCCGCGACAACAGGGACGATCGGATCAGCTTTGCCATGACGATCGATCCGGCGCCGGTCGATGTGTTCGATGCCGAAAGCTTTGCAGGGATCGCGATCCCGGTCTCGATCATCAACCTCGGCGCACCCGGAGAAATTCCGGCGACTGCGGATGCGTTCGGGCTGGCCAAAACCATTCCGACGTCGAGCTATACGACGATCGACGACGCCAGCCATTACAGCCTGTTTGCGGAATGCAAGCCGGGCGCTGCCGAAATGGCTGCCGCGGAGCAGATCGGCGATCCGATCTGCATGGATGGCGGCGGGCGGTCACGGCATGAGCTTCACACCCAGATGATCGATATTACCGTGGCGGCCTTCGCTCAGGCGCTGAAGACGGAGGCGGCAAATCCATAAGATACGGATTTCCCCCGATCCGCTATTTCGCCGTAAGCTGCTTCTTCAGCGCATAGAGCGCATCGAGTGCTTCGCGCGGGCTCATGTCGTCGGGGTTGATGACCTTCAGGGCTTCCTCGACCTTCGACGGGCCGCGCTTGACGTCATCCTTGCGCACGGCGACCTGGAAGAGCGGCAGGTCGTCGATCAGCTGGCTTGCAGGGTTCTTGCGGTCGGAATCCTCCAGCTTGGTCAGGACGTCGCGGGCGCGGGCGACGACGCTATCGGGAAGCCCGGCGAGACGAGCGACCTGGATGCCGTAGGAGCGATCGGCGGCACCGGGGCCAACCTCGTGCAGGAAGATCACCTCGCCGTCCCATTCCTTCACCTTCATCGTGGCGTTGGAAAGCCGGTTCAGCTTTTCCGACAGCACGGTGAGTTCGTGGAAGTGGGTGGCGAAGAGGCCACGGCAGCGATTGCCTTCATGCAGATGCTCGACCGCCGCCCAGGCGATGGAGAGGCCGTCGAAGGTGGCGGTACCGCGACCGATTTCATCCAGGATGACCAGCGAACGGTCGGTCGCCTGATTGAGAATTGCCGCCGTCTCGACCATTTCGACCATGAAGGTGGAACGGCCGCGGGCGAGATCATCCGACGCGCCGACGCGGGAGAAAAGCCGGTCGACGATGCCGATATGGGCGGATGCGGCCGGGACGAAGGAGCCCATCTGGGCAAGGATGGCAATCAGCGCGTTCTGGCGCAGGAAGGTCGATTTACCGCCCATGTTCGGGCCGGTGAGCAGCCAGAGCGCACCGAACTCGCCGCCGTCTTTCGGCGACAGATCGCATTCGTTGGCGATGAACGGGCCGGAGGACTGGCGGCGCAGCGCCTGCTCGACCACCGGATGGCGGCCGCCTTCGATGGCGAACATGCGCGACGCATCGACCGTCGGGCGGCGGTAGTCCCATTCCTCCGACAGCATGGCGAGGCCGGCTGCGACATCGACCACCGACAGCGCGCGGGCACCGGCCTTGATCGCTTCGCCTTCGGCAGTGACAGCCGCAACCATGCGATCGAAGGCTTCGAGTTCGATGGTCAGCGCCTTGTCGGCGGCGTTGGCGATGCGGCTTTCGAGATCGGCAAGTTCGGTGGTGGTGAAGCGCATGGCATTCGCCATGGTCTGGCGATGGATGAAGCGGGCCTTGGCTTCCGGCGTATCGGTCATCGGCCCGGCATTGCCGGCCGTTACCTCTATGAAATAGCCGAGCACGTTGTTGTGCTTGATCTTGAGCGACTTGATGCCGGTCTCGTCGGCATATTGCAGCTGCAGGCCGGCGATCACCTTGCGGGACTGGTCGCGCAGCGCGCGGACCTCGTCCAGTTCGGCATGAGCGCCATCGGCGAGGAAACCGCCGTCACGCTTCAGCAGCGGCAGGTCTTCGGCCAGCATTTTGCCGAGCAGGGATCTGACCGTGACCGGCAGAGCCTTGAGGTCTGTCAGCGCTGCAGAAAGCTCGTCCGGCAGCATGGAGCGCTCGAGGAAGCTGACGACGCCGCGGGCGGCTTCGAGGCCGGCGAGGATGGCGCCGAGATCGCGCGGGCCGCCGCGGTCCAGCGCCAGCCTGGAAAGCGCGCGCGGCATGTCCGGCACATGCTTGAGCGAGGAGCGGAGATCCGAGCAGAGCGACGGCTCGTCGCGCAGGAAGGAGATGGAATCGAGCCGGCCGTTGATGCGGTCGGGATCGGTCAGCGGCGACATCAGCCGTTCAGCGAGCAGGCGGGCGCCGCCGCCGGTGACGGTGCGGTCGATCGCCTTCAGAAGCGTGCCTTCGCGCTCGCCCGACAGCGTTTTCGTCAGTTCGAGGTTGCCGCGGGTGGCGGGGTCGATGAACAGCGTCGAAGCGCCGCTCTCGCGCTCCGGCCGGCCGAGCGGCGGGCGCTCGGCAATCTGCGTCTTTTCGACATAGGAAATGGCCGCCGATGCCGCCGCAAGCTCGGCGCGGGAAAATGTGCCGAAGCCATCCAGCGTGCCGACGCCGAAATAACGGGCGATGCGGCCCTCCGACGTGGCGCTGTCGAACAGAACCGAAGGCTGCGGCACAGCGACGCGGCCGAGCACGTCGAAGACCGGTTTCAGCTCAGCATCATGGAAGAGCGTGTCCGGCATGATCAGTTCGCGCGGCTCGATGCGCAGGATGTCGGCAAGCAGGCGCGACTGCTCCGTCTCTGCCACCCGGAAGACGCCGGTGGAAATGTCGATCCAGGCGAGTGCCATCAGCGGCTCGGCCGCACCCTTGATGCGGGCAAGCGTCATCAGGTAGTTCGATTCCGAGGCGACGAGCAGCTTTTCCTCGGTGATCGTGCCGGGCGTGACAAGGCGCACGACATCGCGCTTCACCACCGACTTTCCGCCGCGTTTCTTCGCTTCCGCAGGGTCTTCCACCTGTTCGCAGACGGCGACGCGGAAGCCAAGGGCGATCAGTTTTTGCAGATAGTCGTCGGCCGCATGGACCGGCACGCCGCACATCGGGATATCCTGGCCCATGTGCTGGCCGCGCCGCGTCAGCGTGATGCCGAGGGCGCGCGACGCCTCGATCGCATCCTGGAAGAACAGCTCGTAGAAGTCGCCCATGCGATAGAACAGGATCGATCCAGGGTTGTTGGCCTTGATCTCGATGAACTGTTCCATCATCGGCGTGGCCGACGCGCGGCTCTCTTCCGAGGCCAGCTGGTCGGTTGTCAGGGCTTGGATGGAGAATCTTTCGAACTGGGTCACGGAACCGATTTTTGTTGCGCATGGAAAGTCGCGACACTATCGGTGATGACCCTTTGAAGACAACATCCGCAGCGGCCTCGCAGAAGG
Organism: Terrirhizobium terrae; assembly: GCF_030323265.1. GTDB lineage: Bacteria > Pseudomonadota > Alphaproteobacteria > Rhizobiales > Rhizobiaceae > Neorhizobium. The sequence continues at coordinate 2,048,175 of NZ_CP104992.1, read as the reverse complement.
CTGCCCACAAGAAGCTGGAGAGGACACGCCCGTGAACGACAAGACAGGCCGCACGCGCACATCGGTAACCGAACAGGAGGCCCTCGATTTTCACGCCGACGGCCGTCCCGGCAAGCTGGAGATCACGCCGACCAAGCCGATGGCGACCCAGCGCGATCTGTCGCTCGCCTATTCGCCGGGCGTTGCCGTGCCGGTGCTGGCGATCGCTGCCGATCCTGCCAAGGCCTACGACTACACGACGCGCGGCAACATGGTGGCCGTCATTTCCAACGGCACCGCCATCCTCGGCCTCGGTAATCTCGGCGCATTGGCGTCGAAGCCGGTCATGGAGGGCAAGTCGGTTCTGTTCAAGCGCTTCGCCGATGTCGATTCCATCGACCTTGAAGTCGACACCGAAAATGTCGACGAGTTTATCAACTGCGTGCGCTATCTCGGACCGTCCTTCGGCGGCATCAACCTGGAAGACATCAAGGCGCCGGAATGTTTCATCATCGAAAGCCGCCTGCGCGAGCTGATGGACATCCCGGTCTTCCATGACGACCAGCACGGGACCGCGATCATTGCCGCAGCCGGCCTGATCAACGCGCTGGAACTGACCGGCCGTGACCTGAAGACCACCAAGCTCGTCTGTAACGGCGCCGGTGCGGCGGCGATCGCCTGCATCGAGCTGATCAAGGCGATGGGCTTCAACCCGGCAAACATCATCCTCTGCGACACCAAGGGCGTCATCTACCAGGGCCGCACCGAGGGCATGAACCAGTGGAAGAGCGCGCATGCGGTGAAGAGCGACAGCCGCACGCTGGAAGAGGCGATGAAGGGTGCCGACGTGGTGTTCGGTCTGTCGCAGAAGGGCGCGTTTACGGAAGACATGATCCGCTCGATGGCCGACAAGCCGATCATCTTCGCCATGGCGAACCCGGATCCGGAAATCACGCCGGAGGAAGTCGCCCGCATCCGTGACGACGCGATCATGGCGACCGGGCGTTCGGATTATCCGAACCAGGTCAACAACGTGCTCGGTTTCCCCTACATCTTCCGCGGTGCGCTGGACGTGCGGGCCCGGCAGATCAACGATGCGATGAAGATCGCCGCCGCCCAGGCGCTGGCCGATCTCGCCCGCGAGGACGTGCCGGACGACGTCGCCGCTGCCTATCAGGGTAACCGCCCGCGCTTCGGCGCTCAGTACATCATTCCGGTTCCATTCGATCCGCGATTGATTTCGGCCATTCCGGTTGCCGTCGCCAAGGCCGCGATGGAAAGCGGCGTCGCGCGTCGTGACATTACCGACCTTGCCGCCTACGGGCACGAGCTTTCTGCCCGCCGCGACCCGATCGCGGCAACGACGCAGGGCATCTACGAGCGCGTCCGCCGCTTCCCGAAGCGGGTCGTGTTTGCGGAAGCCGAAGAAGAGCAGGTCATGCGCGCCGCGATCTCCTTCTGCAACCAGGGCCTCGGCACGGCGATCCTGCTCGGCCGCGACGACGTGATCCGCGCGACGGCGGAAAAGGCCGGCATCGATCTCGACCGTCCCGGCATCGAAGTCGTCAACGCGCGTATTTCCAACCGCGTCGATGCCTATGTCGACCATCTCTACGGCCGTCTCCAGCGCCAGGGCCTGCTGCTGCGCGACGTGCAGCGCCTGATCCACAACGACCGCAACCACTTCGCCGCGACAATGGTGGCAACGGGTGACGCCGATGCGATGGTGACGGGCACGACCCGCAACTACGCCACGGCGCTTTCCGACGTCCGCCGCTGCATCGATGCCAAGCCGGGGCATCGCGTCATCGGCGTTTCGATCGTGGTCGCCCGCGGCCGGACGATCTTCGTCGCCGATACCGCGGTCCACGACATGCCGAATGCACAGGATCTGGCCGATATCGCGGTAGAGGCAGCGCGTGTTGCCCGCCGCATGGGCTATGAGCCACGCGTTGCCATGCTTGCCTATTCCACCTTCGGCCAGCCAGTCGGCGAGCGCTCGGAACGGGTGCGGGAAGCGGTGAAGATCCTCGACGGCCGTCGGGTCGATTTCGAGTATGACGGCGAGATGGCCGCCGACGTGGCTCTCAACCCGAGCCGCATGGAGCAGTATCCGTTCTGCCGCCTTTCGGGCACCGCCAACGTGCTCGTCATGCCGGCGATCCATTCGGCCTCGATCGCGACCCGCATGCTGCAGGAAATCGGCGCTTCGACCGTGATCGGCCCGCTGCTCGTCGGTCTCGACAAGTCGGTGCAGATCACACAGATGGGCGCCAAGGATTCGGAAATCGTCAACATGGCGGCGATCGCCGCCTACAATGCCGGATCGTAAGCTCGCTTGAATGCAATCCCCAAGTGGACTAAGTTCAGTGAACTAAGTCCACTTGGGGATTTGCCATGAAGACTGTCAATATTCACGAAGCGAAGACCCATCTGTCCCGCCTTGTCGAAGAGGCGGCTAATGGCGAAGGCTTTGTCATCGCCAAGGCCGGCAAGCCGATGGTGAAGGTGGTGCCTTTGGACGAGGCGCCGAAGCAGAAACGTCGCATCGGCTTTCTCGATGGGCAGTTCTCGGTGCCGGACGATCTGGACACGATGATGGCCAAAGAAATCGAGGAGATGTTCTACGGCAAATGAAGCTCCTTCCGGATTCTCATCTGCTCGTCTGGCTGGTTGGCGTATCCGCGAAGCTTCCGAATGCGGCTCGGCTACTGATCGAAGATCTCGGAAAACCAGCTATTCTTTAGTGCCGCGAGCATTTGGGAGCTGACGATAAAATACGCATCGGGAAGATCGGACTACACATTTCCGCCGGCAATCCTACGTGAGGCTCTTATCGGCAACGGATTTCAAGAATTGCCGATCACGTCGGAACACGGGCTAACAGTGGGTCTATTGCCGCCACTTCATAAAGATCCCTTCGACCGTATCCTTATTGCGCAAGCAATGAGCGAAGGCATGCTGCTCATCACCTCGGACGAAACGATCGCCCAGTACGACGGCCCGATCAGGCTGGTCCGTTAGTTCGAGAAGCGGTCAAAGTCCGTGCCGAAGTGGTTGATGTAGCGGCCGGCGATCGAGGAGATCGGCAGAACGATCAGGACATCGGTGGTGTTGAAGGCCTGGTCGACGACGGCGCCGTCGCCGATCATCGCGCCGAGGCGCAGATAGCCCTTGACCAGCGGCGGCATGGCCGACAGCGCCTGACGCGCATTGATGCCTTCCGACGGCATGAGGTCCATCTGGCGATAGAGCTCCGGCCGGGCCGAAACCATCCAGTCCTGCTTGACCAGCGAATTGTGGTGCAGGAAGGACAGGGCAAGCGCATGTTCTTCCGGCCGAACGCCGGGGAAAGAGGCGCAGCCAAACATGGCGTTCATGCCGTGCTTGACGGAATAGAGCCAGTTGCCCTGCCAGAGAAGCTCGACCGTCCGCTTGGTGCGATAATCGGGCAGCACGCAGGAGCGGCCAAGCTCCATGAACTGCTTGTCGGGATGACGCTCGAGGAGCGGCTTGATGTCGAATTCCGAGGCTGAATAAAAACCGCCATTCGCCATCGCGACTTCCTGCCGCAGCAGGCGGTAGGTGCCGACGATCTGCTCCTCGATCTCGCCCTCGATCGCATTGTCGACGACGAGAAGATGGTCACAGATCGCATCGTAGCTATCGAAATCCCGCTGCAGGCGCATGGCTTCCTGAGGCAGTCTTGCACCCATTTCCTCGACGAACACGCGGTAGCGCACGGACTGCGCAGCAACGATCTCGCGTGCGTTGCGCGCGAGCCGTGTCTCAAGCGAGCCGATGCGACCAAATACGTCGCCACTGGTGGTCGAAGGCGCCGTCTTCGAGGGAGTTTCGAGTGTCAAATTGCGGTTCAGGAGTTCGATTGCCATGGTGATTCACCCGTCCCGTTGGATCACCGTCTATAATCACGCTTCTACGACAGTAACGTGACGTCAGCTGTCACAATAGGAGCGTGTTCCCGAGCCGTCAACGGGCCTGACGCCGCATATGCCGATCAAGGAGTATGGCCCTGATTTCCTCGGAGAGCAGTGCCGGGTTCACCGGCTTCTGAAGGATTTTGCGCGCACCGGCCTGCAATGCAAGGCGTGTCGACTCTTCCCGGCTGTCGCCTGTCAGCACGATAAAGGGCCGCGACGGGCCACCGGCACCATTTTCCTGGACGCGGAATGCAGCAAGAATGTCCAATGGGTCGCCGCCTGGCATGTTCATATCGGTGATAATAAGGTCGGTACGCGCATCCGCCTGATGCAGCGCGTCGCTGAAACCCGGAACATCGGCCACCCAACGAACCCGGTGGCCTTCCCTTTGCAGCATCGCCCGGACGAGCATCGCGCTGACCGGATCATCCTCTGCAAGCACGATGTCGAGCGTCTGCCTGTCCAGATCCTCCCCAACCGTTTCGGAAGCCACTTGCGCGCGGCCAGTCTCTCTGTCGGTTTGATCCCGCGGCGCCACATTGCCGAACCCTCGCAGCCGCCCACTCAAGACATCGACCAGTGATTTCTCCCTCAACGGGCGGATCAGCCAGGCATCGAACAGCTCCTGCGGCTGCGATGCCCTCTCCTCAGGATTGACGAGGAGGATGCGGTGAAGCGGCTTGTGCAGTGGTTCGCAGGCATAGCTTGCGGCAAGGCGGTGGTCGACGATCAGGTCGGTGAACGGCATCGGACCGGCCGTCGAACGGTCGATCAGCGAATGCAGTTCCTCGGATGTGGCGAGATGCCGGCAGCGGCCGCCCAGAGCTTCGATGGTCGCAATCGTCGCCTGGGCCGCCGGTCCGTGAGGAGCAAGAAGCAGGACGCGCGAACGGCGGAGCAGAATGCTGCGATCGGTTTCGCCGGCAGGAGCATCCTCCGCGCGCTGAACCGGGAAGCGGATGGTGAAGACACTGCCTTCGCCAACGCGGCTCCTGACCGACAGCGAGCCACCGAATTCGGCAAGGATGCGCGCGGTGATGCTCAAACCCAGCCCCGTCCCGCCGCTGCGGCTGTCGGACGAGCCGAACTGTTCGAACTCGCCGAAGATGCGGACCTGATCTTCCTCGGTCATACCCGGGCCGGTGTCGCTGACGGCAATCTCTACATTGCCCTCGACAATCAAGCCACGGACGAGAACGCCGCCCTCGACAGTGAACTTGACCGCATTGCCAATGACATTGAAAAGGACCTGGCGCAGGCGGGCGGGATCGAAATCGAGCAGTTCCGGAAGATCGGCGGTGAAGGTCGCGGCGATCTCGATGCGTTTTTCGTGGGCCCGCGGAGAGAGCATCTCGACGACGCTTTCGAGCAGCTGCCGCAGGTTTTCGGCACGGGTATTCAGCCTGAAACGTCCGGCCTCCATGGTTGAGAGGTCAAGGATGTCATCGACCAGCTGCGCCAGCATATGGCCGGACTGGCGAATACCGCTCAGGTAATTCTGCTGCTCGGCCGTGAGCTTCGTCTGGCTGAGCAGGTGTGTCATACCGAGAATGCCATTCAGTGGCGTGCGAACTTCATGAACGACAGTGGCAATGCGGCGCGACTTGGCGGCACTGGCGGCTTCCGAAGCGGAAAGCCGATCCCTCAGTGACGAACGCGGCCAGCGCTTCAGGCCGACGAGCAGGTTGCGAAGAGGACTGGATCCCTTGTCATCAAGGATTTGCGGCGGCGCGACCACGGTTTCGCGCAGCAGCTCTGCCGGCTCTTTCGAGGCAGGCTGCGCGAATGCCTTTGCGATGATATCCTGCAGATCGGCGATGGTGCGCATGGGGAAAGACTACATGGCCTTTCCTTCGCAATCCTTAGGTCACGCCCCTAACAATGTCTTAATCGGGCTTTCGGGCACCAACCAGTTCATCGAGAATCACAAGTCCAGCGCCGATGGTGATGAAACTGTCCGCCAGATTGAAGACGGCAAACGACCAGCTCTCGGTATGGAAGAGGATGTAGTCGATGACGTGTCCATAGACGAGGCCATCGATCAGGTTGCCAATGGCGCCGGCGATGATCAATGCAAACCCGGTATGGGCGAAGGTCCGCGATGTCGGTGTGCGGCGCCACAGCCAGATGACGAAGGCGACGATGACGATGCGCATGCCGATGATGAATTCGCGCTCCATGCCTGAGAGAAGCGAGAAGGCGACGCCGAGATTATAGGTGCGAAACAGCGCCAGGAACGGCATGACCGGCACCGCCTCATGCATCGGCAGATAGTTTTCGACCGCAATCTTGATCGCCTGATCCAGGATGACGGCAATGATGATGACGACCACGGCCGTCAGCGGCCGCGAGAGATAGGCCACGCGTTCTGTCATTTCTTCTCGTCCAGGGTCAGGAGATGGCGGCGAGCCTCAAACAGCATCACGGCGGTGGCGACGGCAAGGTTGAGGCTGTCTGCCCTGCCCTGCTGGGGAATGCGGACGGTGCGGTTGGCAGCCTTCGCCAGATCATCCGGCAGGCCGGACTGTTCGTTGCCCATCAGGATAACGACCGGCTTCCTGGCATAATCGACGGTTCGGTAGTCGACGGCACCGGCGAGATGGGTCGCCACAACCTCGACGCCGGAGCGCTTCTGCCAGGCCTGGAATTCATCGGCAGAGCATTTGACGACAGGCAGGGCGAAAACCGAGCCCATGGTGGCGCGGACGGTTTCCAGCGAGAAGGGATCGGTGCAATCGCCGACGAGGATGACTGCCGAGGCGCCGGCCGCATCGGCGGTACGAATGATCGTGCCGAGATTGCCGGGATCGCGCACGCGGTCGAGGGCGACGATGGTCTCGCCCTTTTCCGGCGCAAGTTCATCGAGCCGCTTCCAGCGCTGCTCGAAAATGCCTACGACCATCTGCGGATTGTCGCGGCGGGTGACGGACGAGAGCACCTTTTCGCTGACTTCGAGAACCAGGCCGCCATTGGCGACGGTGCGGGTCGCAGCCTGCTCGACCAGCGGCTTGCCCTTGGCAGCCTTGGCATAGATCAGAGTGCGGATTTCCCAGCCGAGTTCCAGCGCGTCGATGACCAGCTTCAAGCCTTCCGCCATGAAGATGCCGGCGGCCTCGCGGTCCTTCTTGTTGGTGAGGGACTTGATGTCCTTGATGATCGGGTTGGCGAGCGAGGTGACTTCCTTCACCTGGCCGACCTTACGTGCACCGGGCTTTCTGTAATCGTCTGTCATTCTGAAACCCAGCGGCTGAAGAGAGATGTGGAAAGAGCGCGACCTCGGCCCTGGCCGTCCAGGCCCGTCTCGCGCAGCACGAGTTCACCCGATTCGATGGTTCCGCCGGCGCCGCGCATGGTCTCGCGCATCAGCTCGTGAATGGAATAGAAGCTTGCGCGGATCGAATAGGCCGTCAGCACGAGGCCGACCGAATTCTTCGACAGAAGCTCGCGGCAGACATCGAGCATGAGCGGCAGGTGTTCGAAAAGCTCCCAGACCTCGCCATTCGGGCCGCGGCCGAATTTCGGCGGGTCGGTGAGGATGATGTCATAGGTCGATCCGCGCCGTTCCTCGCGCAGGATGAATTTCATCGCGTCCTCGCAGATCCAGCGGATCGGCGCCTTGTCGAGCCGGGACAGTGCCTGGTTCTCGCGCGCCCAGCCGATCGCCTTCTTGGAGGCATCGACATGGGTGACTTCCGCACCTGCAGCAGCGGCAACCAGCGAGGCGACGCCGGTATAGCCGAACAGGTTGAGGACCTTGAGGGTGCGGCCTTTGGCCTTCGCTTCTTCGACGCGGTCCTTCACCCACAGCCAGTGGACGATCTGCTCGGGGAAGAAACCCATGTGGCGAAAGGCGGTGAAGCGGCCGAGAAAATCGATGTCGAGCAGCGTCAGCGGCCAGGTTTCGCCCAGCGCCTCGCGCGGAAATTTCCAGCGGCCCATGCCGTCCTCATCGGTATTGCCGGTGAAGACCGCCTCGGCCCGCTGCCAGATCTCGGGCGAGAGCGACGGCTGCCACAGCGCCTGCGCCTCGGGGCGGACGACGTGATAGGGACCGTATTTTTCGAGCTTCAGCCCGTTGCCGCTGTCTACGAGATGAAAATCGCCGGCATTTTTCGATTCCAGGATGAGCGGGACGTTTTCCTTCGGAAGATCGCCGGTGCGCGCCATCAGCGGGCGTGTGGGCGAGGCCTGCTCAGGTGCCGGCTTCTGTTCCCTGCTCCGGGTCTCCTTAACCCTGGCCTGTTCGGCCGCCCTCGCCTGCTGCGGGCCGCCGGCGGTTTTGGGCTTGCCTGGCGTGGCCTTTCGGTCGCCGGCATGGGGCGCCCCGCGCGGGGGCTTCTGCCCGCTCCGCTTGTCTCTATTCTTCAAAGGCTGATCCTTGGCTTTCATGACGAGCCAGATAGCACCTGACGCGGCTTCGGCAAAGCCCGTGCTGGCTAAGAGCGCGTTATCGTCCTATCTGAGTTCGATCGGCCAGAAGGCCGGCCAAGGGAGAAGCATGGAAATCGTCGGCGAAGAACGGATCGAAGCGCCCCGCGAGGCCGTGTGGGCCGCGCTCAATGACACCGAGGTGCTGAAACGCTGCGTTCCCGGCTGCCAGTCGCTGGAATGGACGTCGCCGACCGAGCTCCTGGCGCAGATCAAGCTGAAGCTCGGCATATTGTCGGTGGGGCTCACGGTCGAAATCGCCCTCTCGGATATCCGGCCACCGGAACACTATACGATCCATGCCGTAGGCAAGGGCGGCGTTGCCGGTTTCGGCAAGGCATCGGCGGATATCACGCTGGTCGAAGATGGCGACGCGACGATCCTGCACTATCGCACCGGCGCGGAGATCGGCGGTCGGGTGGCGCAGATGGGGTCGCGTTTCATCGGATCGGCCGCGCAGAAACTCGCGGCGCGGTTCTTCTCGCATCTCAATGAGGTGGTGCAGCAGAAGATCCGACAGCCATAGGCCGATTGCAACGGCTCAGGCCCAGGTCAGCCCCTTGGTGCGGCGATTGCCTTGTGCTCGTTCTGCCACTTCACCGCTTCCTTGGCCTCGACACGGGCCTGGCGGCGATAGCGCCCCTGCTTCCACCAGGTCACGCCCGCGCCGATGCCCATGCCGACGATCAGCGTGACGAAGATGAACAGGAAGAACGGTGCGGTGACCGACAGCACGCTGTCCTGCGGCGCAAACGGGTTGAGTGCGAGCGTGATCGGCTGGCGATTGGCGACCGCGAGCACGATCAGGATGATGCCAAGCGGCACAAAAACGACGAGCGACACAATGCGCTTCAGCTTTGCCATGGTTTTCTCCGGCAGTATCATTCTCGGGTGACAGATCGGGCCGGATGCGAGCCTTTCAAGGCCTCAGGCCTTATCAATCCTCTTCGTCCGCCATTCCCGGGTTCAGCCGCTCGCGCAGCTCCTTGCCCGTCTTGAAGAAGGGAACCCACTTCTCTTCGACGAATACGCTTTCCCCGGTGCGCGGATTGCGACCCGAGCGGGACGGACGGTTCTTGACCGAGAAGGCGCCGAAACCGCGCAGCTCGACGCGATTTCCGCCCGCAAGTGCATCCGTGATCTCGTCAAGCACCGCGTTGACGATGTTCTCGACGTCTCGATGGTAGAGATGCGGATTGCGTGCTGCAACGATCTGTACCAATTCTGACTTGATCACGTTTGCCCCCTGAAAAAATTAGATTTTCACCGTTCCCCAACCTGCCAAACGGAGACAAGACCGTCAAGGAACAACTTGCTCGGCCCCCAAGCCTCGATCGCATCCGGGCTGATGGGCAGCGTTATGCCTGCATAGCGGAAGACGCCGGCCAGCGCATGGGCAAACCAGAGCGATGACGAGCTTTCGGTATCCTTCCATTCGACGATCGGCAGATTGCGCGACACATCGCGCGTCTCGAGATAATCAAGAATCTCGTCGTCGCCGCCGAGCGTGTCTACCAGCTTGACGCCGAGCGCCTGGCGGCCGGTAAAGATCGTGCCATCGGCGAGCTTCAGAACTTCGTCGCGCGGCAGCTTGCGGCGATCAGCGACCAGATCGACGAACCAGCCGTAGCTGTCCATGATCATGTTGCGGATCATGGTCTTTGCCTCCTCGCTGGCCGGATGGAAGGGCGACGGCTCGGCCTTCAGGGGCGAAGACTTTATCTCTTCCAATGAGATACCGACCTTCTTCATCACCTCTTCAATCTGCGGATACTGGAAGATGACGCCGATCGAGCCGGTGATCGAGCTTTCGCCCGCGACGATCGTGTCGCCTGCGGTGGCGATCATGTAGCCGGCAGAGGCAGCCAGTGTGCGGATGTCGGAGACGACCGGCTTCTTTTCAGCGACCTTGCGGATCGCCTTGAAGATGCGCTCGCCGCCATAGGTCGTGCCACCGGGTGAGGAGATCGAGACGATCAGTGCCTTGGCCTGGCTGCTCTCGGCGATGCGATCCAGTCTTTCCAGCAATTCACGGTCATCCGTGATCATGCCGGCGATGCGCACGCGAGCGATGTGAGGCGCAGCCGAACCCGTCTGGTCGCTCATCAAAAAGGCGTAGGACACAAAACCGATGGCAACCAGAAAGATGAGTGCCGCGATGCGCCAGAAGCTGAGCTTGCGGCGCAACTGACGCCGATCCGCGATTGCCATAGGGTCCATGAACGTTCCTTCGAATGTCTTTTTCGCTTTAAATAGTAACCGCCGAACCGATTGCAGCGGCTCTTATCACGTTTTTATGTTGTCCATTATTGTTTGTTGAAGGATAAAAACCATATTTGAGGCCGACGACCACGGCCGCTCGCCCTATTGCGCGAGCCCGGACGGGTGTCGGAAAGGACCGAACGAACTTCAATGTTGCAGCATATCCGAAATACAGGCGGCTTCCTCGCATCGATGCAGGCGCCCGCCAGCGCCTACGATGCGGCGCTGGCTCATTCATCTCGCGTCGGCAGGCTCAGGGTTCTGCTGCCCGTGGTGGCGGCTGTGATTTCGCTGCTGTTTATCGGTGTCGCCATTATCCGCACATACCTGCCTGAGAATGTCTCGATTGAGAGCGCCAGGATCGAAGACGGCAAGATCGTCATGGAGAGACCGGCAATCTCGGGCCGCAACAGCGACGGCATCAGCTATTCCATGCTGGCCCAGAAGGCGCTGCAGGATATCGAGGACCCCAATCTCATCACGCTTCAGGATGTCACGGCTGCCGTTCCCATCAATGACGAACTGATTGCGCGCGTGACCGCAAAGAGCGCCGACTTCAATCGCGGCGCGGACGCGCTCAAACTGACCGCACCTTTCGACGTCAACATGAGCAACGGCATCACCGCCCGGTTCCAGTCGGCCCAGCTGGATATCCCTGGCGGTACGATGAATACGGCCGATCCAGTGAATATTTCGATGACCGAAGGCTCCATTGTTGCAGATTCCATGAAGATCACCGATAAGGGGCATACTCTCAATTTCACCGGCAAGGTTCGAGTGCATGTCGAACCCACCGCCATCCGCAACAAAGGCAAGTAGAGCCCGGTTGTCATGACGCATCGCTGCTTTTTCCCCCGCATGTCCGTCGTGACCGCGGCTGTATTTATTTCCTGTTTAAGCTTCTCCGCCCACGCCCAGACCACGACCAGCCAGGTGGAAGGCCTCAAGCTTTCCGGCGACGAGCCGATCCAGATCCAGAGCGATCAGCTTGAAATCAAGGATCAGGAGAAGAAGGCATATTTTACCGGCAACGTGAACGTCGTGCAGGGCACGACGACGCTGAAGGCCGGCAAGATGACCGTTCTCTACAAGGGTGACGGCGGCGCCGTGACGGCTGGCAATGCCGATATCGACAAGATCTTTCTCGAAGACACCGTCTTCCTGAGCTCGGGCACCCAGCAGGCGACCGCCGAAAAGGGCGAGTTCGACATGGCAAGCCAGACCTTCATGCTCTCCGGCAAGCAGGTCGTGCTGTCGGAAGGTCAAAACGTCTTCAAGGGCTGCAAGCTGACGGTGCAGATGGCGACCGGCCAGGCCAAGCTCGACAGCTGCGGCGGACGCGTCGAGATCATGCTCGACCCGAACTCGCGCAAACAGCAACAGAACTGACACGTGAAGCTTCCTTTTCTCCCCTCCTCGGCCGGGAAAACGCCCGCGCCCGAACCGTTCATGGCACGCGACAAGGCGCGCTATGAAGGGACACTCGTGGCGCATGGCCTTTCCAAGACCTATGACACGCGGCGTGTGGTGAACGGCGTTTCGCTCGTCGTCCGCCGTGGCGAGGCTGTCGGCCTGCTCGGACCGAACGGCGCCGGCAAGACGACCTGCTTCTATATGATCACCGGCCTCGTGCCGGTCGACGAGGGCATGATCGCGATCAACGGCAACGAAGTCACCCGTATGCCAATGTATCGCCGCGCCCGGCTCGGGGTCGGCTATCTGCCGCAGGAAGCCTCGATCTTCCGAGGACTGACGGTGGAGGAAAACATCCGCGCCGTTCTCGAAGTGCACGAACCCAATCGGGACAAGCGCGAGGCGAAGCTCGACGAGTTGCTGGAGGAATTCCACATCAGCCAGCTGCGCAAGTCAGCGGCGGTGGCACTTTCCGGCGGCGAGCGCCGGCGCCTGGAAATCGCTCGCGCTCTCGCAACTGATCCGGCCTTCATGCTGCTCGACGAGCCATTTGCCGGCGTCGATCCGATTTCGGTTTCCGACATTCAAAATCTCGTTCGTCACTTGACGGCACGCGGTATCGGGGTACTGATTACGGACCATAATGTTCGAGAAACGCTCGGGCTGATCGACAGGGCCTACATCATCCATGCCGGCGAAGTGCTGACGCATGGCCGGGCCTCTGACATCGTCAACAATTCCGATGTCCGTCGCCTTTATCTGGGCGACAAGTTCAGCCTCTAGGCGCCGATCCAAGCAAAGCGGCGCCATCGCAAAATCCCTTTCGCGCCGCTTGACCAAACCCAATAAAAAAGCAATTCTTGTGCCAGATGCAGTTCTGGCCGGCCGATCCCGCCTGGAAAATGCAAAAAAGTGCTGCCATGATCGCAGCGCTCTTGGGATTTCGGGAGTTTAGCGTCCACCATGGGTTTATCCGCCAGCCTTTTCCTGCGACAAACCCAATCGCTCGTTATGACGCCGCAGCTGATGCAGTCCATCCAGCTGCTGCAGATGACGCATTTCGAACTGAACCAGTTCATCGCCCAGGAACTGGAAAAGAACCCCCTGCTTGAAATCGCGCCAAGCGACGGCGAGAATGGCCAGGATTTAGGCCATTCACCCAGCCCTGATGCAGCCGACAACTCCGCTGCCGAACTCGATAGCTCTGCCGGAGCCGGCGAGTGGAACGAAGATACGGGCCTCGTGATCAACGAAACCTTCGGCGAAGGCCTGGACAGCGGTTTCGAGAACGTATTTCCCGACGACATCACGGATCGCCGCGCCGATGCGCCGGAACTTCTCGGTCAATGGAAGTCGATGCCGGGAGGAGATGCCGGCGAGGATTACGACCTTGAGGATTTCATCGCCGGGGACGTCGGGCTACGCGATCTCATCCACCAGCAGATTCCATTTCTTTTCAAGGATGCGCAGGACCGTCTGATCGCGCAGCAGCTGGCAGATCAGCTGGACGATGCGGGTTATCTGCAGGCAGACCTGACCGAATTCGCCGAAAGGCTCGGCACCGATGCTGTGCATGTCGAGTGCGTGCTGTCTTCATTGCAGACGCTCGATCCACCCGGCATCTTCGCCCGCACGCTGAGCGAATGCCTGGCGATCCAGCTTCGCCACAAGAACCGCCTCGATCCCGCAATGGAAGCCCTCGTCCGGCATCTGGACCTGTTGGCCAAGCGCGACTTTGTCACGCTTCGCAAGATCTGCGGTGTCGATGACGAAGACCTCATCGACATGTTGGCGGAAATCCGCAAGCTCAACCCCAAGCCGGGCGCCGATTTCGGTGGCCACGTCGCCGATGTCGTGGCGCCCGATATCGTCGTGCGTCCCGCCTTGAGCGGCGGATGGGTTGTGGAACTCAACCCCGATACGCTGCCGCGGGTATTGGTCAACCAGACCTACTTCCAGCAGGTTTCGAAGGGATGCCCGAAGAATGGCGAGGATTACGCCTTCCTTTCGGATTGTCTGCAGAACGCCAACTGGCTGACGCGCAGCCTCGACCAGCGGGCAAAGACGATCATGAAGGTCGCCACCGAGATCGTTCGCCAGCAGGACGCGTTCCTGATGCACGGGGTCGACCACCTGCGGCCGCTCAACCTGAAGACCGTCGCCGAAGCAATCAAGATGCATGAATCGACGGTCAGCCGGGTGACGTCGAACAAATACATGCTGACGCCGCGTGGTCTTTTCGAGCTGAAATACTTCTTCACGGTATCGATCGGCTCGGCCGAGGAAGGTGGCGACAGCCATTCCGCGGAAGCAGTTCGTCATCGGATCAAGGCATTGATCGCGCAGGAAGCTCCCGACGCGGTTCTGTCCGACGACGACATCGTGATCAGTTTGAAACAGGGTGGCGTCGAGCTGGCAAGGCGCACCGTCGCGAAGTATCGCGAGGCGATGAACATCCCGTCCTCGGTGCAGCGACGCCGGGAAAAACGCGCACTCGCCAAAGTCGCGGCAGCGTGAATTAGCAATTAGAAATATCTACGGTTCGGCGCGTTGACATCCCATACGAGGGCCTATAGAAGCCCGCCTCGACCGGAAGGATGCGACCGGAAACTCCGCGCACACGGGACAAAAGCGCAATTTTGCCTCAGCGGGCTCGAACGGCTTGGATGCTGGAGCGGCTTGGCGTAGACTGGAACATGCAAGTCACGACAAGAAGGAATAAATCCATGAGTGTTCGTGTTTCCGGTAAACATATGGAAATCGGCGATTCTTTCCGCCAAAGGATCGAGGACAACATCGGTGCGGCGGTCACCAAATATTTCGACGGAGGCTATTCAAGCCAGGTGATCGTGGAGAAATCCGGACCGAGGTTTTCCGCTGATTGCAAGGTGCATCTCGATACCGGGATCGTTTTGCATGCAGCTGGCGAAGCGAACGACCCTCAGGTCAGCTTCGATGCGGCAGCAGAGCGGATCGAGAAGCGCCTGCGCCGTTACAAGCGGCGCCTGAAGGATCACCACGCAGGCAATCAGACCAATGGGTTTGACGAGGTTGCCTACACGGTGATGGATGCAGTACCGGATGAAGGTGACGAGGTGCCGGAGGATTTTGCACCGACGATCGTCGCCGAAAGCACGAAGCCATTGAAGACCATGTCGGTGGCAACGGCCGTGATGGCCCTCGATATGACTGACGAACCTGTGTTTCTCTTCCGGAGCCCCGGCGACGAGAAGCTGAACATCGTCTACAGACGCCGTGACGGCAATATTGGCTGGATCGACTCCACCAATATGAAGAACTAACAACTTCGGGAAGCGTCGGAAACGGCGCTTCCCCTGCCCTGCGGCACAAAGGATCAAGAGAATGGCGTTGGCAGATCTGCTGCACCAAGATGCGATTATCCCTGCCCTTAAAGTGAATTCCAAGAAGCAGCTGTTGCAGGAATTGGCCGCGAAGGCATCCAAACTGACGGGTGTTTCCGAGCGCGAGATTTTCGACGTCATCCTGCAGCGAGAACGCCTGGGCTCCACCGGCGTCGGGCACGGCATCGCCATCCCGCACGGCAAGCTCAGCAGCATTTCCTCCATCAACGGCGTGTTTGCGCGCCTTGAAAGCCCAGTCGATTTCGAGGCGCTGGACGACGAGCCAGTCGATCTCGTGTTTCTTTTGCTGGCCCCGGAAGGCGCCGGCGCCGACCACCTGAAGGCGCTGTCGCGCATCGCACGCGTGCTGCGCGACCAGGATCTTGTCGCCAAGCTGCGACAGACGGATTCCGCCTCGGCGATCTATGCTTTTCTCAACGAAGAACAGGCCAACCACGCCGCCTGACCGGCACGCGATGGTTTAAGCGGATTTCATCGCACCCTCGCTCCGGGTGCGATATGCCCTCGTCATATCACTATTCGAGAATATATCCGCTTTCGGGCGCGTTCCGCCCCTTTGCTTTCTGAAATGGCGCCACATGTCTTCCGGATGCGTGGAGGCAAAACATGAACGAAGAAGCGCGCATCCGAATAGCCGCCAATGACAAACTGCTGAAAGCCGTGATCACCCTTCTGGCGATCAAGGACCCTGACCTGCTCGACGAGCTGGACACGATCTTCGCCCTTGCGGCCGACGAAGGACATAGTCTTGCCGATGCAGACCGACGAACGCGGCTGCAGCTGAAGCAGGAACTCGAATTCATCCGTTCACTGGCGAGTTCGGCTCTCGAAACCGCTCACTGAATTCCTGCTGGATGAAGCTCATTGAATATTGGACGGGCGCCTTAAAGCGTGAGCCGCGAACCGGTGGGTCGCGGCTCACGCTTTAGATCATTGCCCTACGCGCGTTGCGGGTAAGACGTTAGTTACCCGCCGCGCTGTCTTCGTTCGCGGCCGGGGCGGCATCGGTCTTCGGGCCTCCTTGGCGACGCCGACCATGGCCGGACGCAGGACGCGGTCACCGATGGTAAAGCCCGCCTGAACGACCTGGATGACCGTGTTGTTCGGCACGTTCGGGTTCGGAACCTCGAACATGGCCTGATGGAAGTTCGGATCGAACTTCTCGCCCTCGGGCTCGATCTTCTTCACCCCGTGGCGCTCCAGGGCCGAAAGCATCGAGCGCTCGGTCATCTCGACCCCTTCGAGCAAGCTCGTCAGCGTGGCGTCGGCCGCAGTGCGGGTTTCGACAGGCACGGCATCGATGGCACGGCGCAGGTTGTCGGACACGGCCAGCATGTCACGCGCGAAGCCTGATACGGAATAGGACTTGGCATCCTTCACATCGCGCTCGGTGCGGCGGCGCAGATTGTCCATTTCGGCCGCGAGCCGCAGGAAGCGGTCGCGCAGCTCGGCATTTTCGGCCTTCAATACGTCCAGCGGATCCGGCTCTGCGGCCACCGCCTCTTCGGCATTCTGATTGGCCGCGTCATCAAGAGCGGATGCCACTGCTTCTGCCGAGGTTTCGGCGGAGGCTGCGTCGGGTCCATTCTTCTTGGTTTCGTCGGTCATGACGTTCTCCGATTGGTCTTGTCTGGAAGTTGGGCTCGATATCGATGTTTGCCACCGAAAAATCAAGGCTAAGCGCGTATTCCGCTGCGATTAGGTTCAACTGCGTGATAGGCGGGCGAGCAGTTGGGCGGTATAGTCCACCATCGGCACGACGCGGGAATAGTTGAGCCTCGTCGGACCGATCACGCCGACGGCGCCGACGATGCGGTCCTCTCCGTCACGATAGGGCGCGACGATGAGCGAGGAACCAGAGAGCGAAAACAGCTTGTTTTCCGAACCGATGAAGATCCGGACCCCCGGCCCCGCCTCGGCGAGTTCCAGGATCTCGATCAGGCTGTCCTTCTTTTCCAGGTCGTCAAAGAGCAGCCGCAGGCGATCGAGATCGCCGATTTCGCCGAGACCTTCGAGAAGGTTGGCACGGCCGCGGACGATGAGCTGCGTCGGCTTGCCCTCTTCGTTATCGCCCGACCAGACGGCAAGGCCGCGCTCGATCAGATCCTGCGCCAGCGCGTCGAGTTCCGTCTGAACCTCTTGCTTCAGCTCCTTCAGCTGGCCCCGCAGTTCCAGCAGGGTCTTGCCGGTCAGATGGGCGTTGAGGAAATTCGCGGCCTCCGTCAGCTGGGAAGAGGTAACGCCCGCCGGAAGCTCGATGATGCGGTTTTCGACCTGATTGTGCTCACCGACCAGCACAGCAAGCGCCTTGGTCGGCTCCAGCCGGATAAATTCCACATGCTTGAGCACCGGATCGCTTTTCGTCGTGATCACAAGGCCCGCACCGCGGGAGAGGCCAGACAGCATCAGGCTCGCATCCGCCATCAGGTTTTCGAGAGGCTGGTCGCGATCGGCCGGTCGGATCTGGCGGTCGATGCTGGCGCGATCCTCCGGCGACAGGCTGCCCGTCTGCATGAAGGCGTCGACGAAGAAGCGCAGACCCGTCTGGGTCGGCAGACGCCCGGCGCTGATATGCGGGGAATAGATGAGCCCGAGCTGTTCCAGGTCGCTCATGACATTGCGGACGGAGGCCGGCGAAAGTGAGGTGGCAAGCAGCCGCGACAGGTTGCGGGAGCCGAGCGGCTCGCCGCTTTCCAGATAGCTTTCGACGATGCGCCGGAAGATTTCGCGCGAACGCTCGTCGAGCATCGAAATGCCATCCCTGCCGGCCGATCCCGAAATTGCCATCTATTCTTCACCACAGTCTTGATGCCTTGCCGAAATATAGTCAGTCGCATCAGCCTTCGCAAAAGGGAAAATCTTTGCAAAAGGCGCCCCTGCGCCTTAGAAGGCATGAACTTGAAATTCAGGGAGTATTCCATGCGGCCTTCAGGCAGACAGACAAACCAGATGCGCAAGGTCTCGTTTGAGCGCAATTTCTCCAAGCACGCGGAAGGCTCCTGTCTCGTCAAGTTCGGCGATACGCATGTGCTGTGCACGGCGAGCCTCGAAGAGAAGACGCCACCGTGGCTGCGCAATACCGGCAAGGGCTGGGTAACGGCCGAATACGGCATGCTGCCGCGCGCCACCGGCGACCGGATGCGGCGCGAAGCCGCTTCCGGCAAGCAGGGCGGCCGCACGCTGGAGATCCAGCGCCTGATCGGGCGTTCTCTTAGAGCTGTCGTCGATCTCGAAGCGCTCGGCGAAAAGCAGATCACCATCGACTGCGACGTCATCCAGGCGGATGGCGGCACGCGCACGGCCTCCGTCACCGGCGGCTGGATCGCGCTGCATGACTGCCTGAAATGGATGGAAACCCGCTCAATGATCAAGCTCGACAAAGTTCTGAAGGACCATGTCGCGGCGATCTCCTGCGGCATCTTCGCCAACCAGCCGGTGATCGATCTCGATTATCTGGAAGACTCGGCCGCCGAGACCGACGCCAATTTCGTCATGACCGGCACCGGCGGCATCGTCGAGGTTCAGGGTACGGCGGAAGGTAAGCCGTTCACCCAGGAGGAACTGCTGACGCTGCTCGGCCTTGCGAATGACGGGATCAAGGAACTGGTGGAAATGCAGAAGGCGGCGATTTCGGGCTGACCGAAGCCCGGCGGACCTTACGGAAAATCGTTGCCGGTACCGGTGACGATCGTGTTATTCGGTTCGTTTCTGTTGTCGAGCGCATCCGGAAGGAATGACCGACTGCCTTTAGGCCGCGGCCGGAACGACCACCAGATGCTCGCGGCGATCATCACCAGTGCGACAACCAGGCCTATGGCGACAGATATCCAAGCTGCCATGGGCGAACCTCCAGTGAGCGACGCAACCAATCCTAACAGAAGGGCTGGTCATGATCGACGGAATTCTCGAAACGGCCGTCTATGCCGACGACATCGATGCAGCGGAAGCCTTCTATGGCGGGCTGCTCGGGTTGGAAAAAGTGCTTCGCGCCGGTGATCGGCATGTGTTCTTCCGCTGCGGGCCGGGGATACTGTTGATCTTCAATCCTGCCGAGACAGTCAAGCCGCCGTCCGACGATGCCTTGCCGGTTCCGCCGCATGGTGCGACCGGACCCGGCCATGTCTGCTTCCGCATGGATGGCGAGGCGATTGACAGGACGGTGGAAAAGCTCAACAAGGCAGGGATTGTGATCGAGAGCGATTTCCGCTGGCCGAACGGCGCCCGCTCGATCTATTTCCGCGATCCGGCCGGCAACAGCCTGGAATGCGCAGAGCCGAAACTCTGGAACATCGAATAGGAATTTCATGCGCAAGCTCGACACAAAGACGATCGTCGTCGCCAGCCACAATGCCGGCAAGATCCGCGAGATCGCCGAACTGATCGGCCCGTTCGGCTTTTCCGCCAAGTCGGCGGCCGAGCTGAAGTTCGAGGAGCCGGACGAGACGGGCACGACCTTCGAGGAAAATGCGGCGATCAAGGCGCTCGCCTCCGCAAAGGCATCCGGCCTGCCGGCACTTTCCGATGATAGCGGCATCGTCATCGATGCGCTGGACGGTGCGCCGGGCGTCTATACCGCCAACTGGGCCGAGCGCGAGGACGGTTCCCGCGATTTCCAGATGGCGATGCAGAAGGTGGAAGACGCGCTTCAGGAGAAAGGTGCGACGACGCCCGACAAGCGGACCTGCCGCTTCGTCAGCGTGCTGTGCCTCGCCTGGCCGGATGGGCATACCGAGATGTTCCGTGGCGAAGTGGAAGGCACGGTGGCATGGCCGCCGCGCGGTACCGCCGGCTTCGGCTATGACCCGATCTTCCAACCGCAAGGTTACGACGTCACCTTCGGCGAGATGTCCGGCGAGGAGAAGCACGGATGGAAGCCGGGCGACGCCGAGGCGCTGTCGCATCGCGCCCGCGCCTTCAAGCTGTTCGTCGAAACCTGCCTCGAGGCCTGACCTTCCTTGAACGCCGTCGTCAACCTTTCGCGCGATACGCTGCTTCCCGATACCGGTGAACCCGGTTTCGGGATCTATGTGCACTGGCCCTTCTGTGCGGCCAAGTGTCCCTATTGCGACTTCAACAGCCATGTCCGCCACCAGCCGGTGGATCAGGCCCGTTTCACCGCCTCCTTCCTGAAAGAGATGGAGACGATGCGGAAGATGAGCGGTCCGAAGACGGTGACCAGCATCTTTCTCGGCGGCGGCACGCCATCGCTGATGGACCCGGCGACGGTCGAGGCGATCCTGAACGGCATCGCCAACACTTGGCATGTGCCCGACGGCATCGAGATCACCATGGAGGCCAACCCCTCCAGCGTCGAGGCGGAGCGTTTTCGCGGCTATCGCGCGGCGGGCGTCAACCGTGTGTCGATGGGCGTGCAGGCGCTCAACGATGCGGACCTGAAATTCCTAGGCCGTCTGCATGACGTGGCCGATGCGCTGAAGGCGATCAAGCTGGCGCGCGAGATCTTTCCGCGCATGTCCTTCGATCTCATCTATGCCCGGCCGAAACAGACCGTCGAGGCGTGGGAAGCCGAACTCAAGCAGGCGATCTCCTATGCGGTCGATCATTTGTCGCTCTATCAGCTGACGATCGAGGAAGGCACGCCCTTCTACGGCCTGCACAAGGCGGGCAAGCTGATCGTGCCCGACGACGACCAGTCGGCCTCGCTCTACGAGGCGACGCAGGAGATCACCGCCGCCCACGGCATGCCGGCCTACGAGGTTTCCAACCACGCGCGGCCCGGCGCCGAGAGCCGTCATAACCTCACCTACTGGCGCTATGGCGACTATGCCGGCATCGGCCCCGGCGCCCATGGAAGGCTTACCCGTGGCCGCAACAAGATCGCGACCTCCACCGAGCGGCGGCCTGAAACCTGGCTGGAACAGGTCGAGGCTCAGGGCCACGGCATGATCGACCAGGAAGTGCTGGGCTATGACGAACAGGCCGACGAGCTGCTGCTGATGGGCCTTCGCCTTACCGAAGGCGTCGATCTCGCCCGCTGGCAGGAACTTTCCGGCCGCGATCCCGATCCGGTGCGCGAGCAGACTTTACTGGAACACGGGTTTATCGAACGCCTCGGCAATTCGCGCCTGCGCTGCACGCCGAAAGGCATGCTGATCCTCGACGCGGTGGTTGCCGATCTGGCGTGCTGACTATGGTTTCACCGCCGTGACATGCAGCCAGTTGATCGGCTGATCGTCATAGCCGCCTCCCTTGCCGCCCTGCACCGCGATCGAGCTCCATGGCAACGTTTCATAAGCGGCGCGCAGCCACGCCTCTGACGGATAATTGTAATAGCGACCCAATCTGTCATGTCCTTCGGCGACGCCGCCCTTGTAGCTCGCATAGAAGATACCGCCCGGCCTGAGAGCCCGGTGGATGCGGGCGAGGATATCGGGAAGTTGAGCGCGCGGCACATGCAGCAGGCAGGCATGAGCCCATATGCCGTCGAAGGCCCCGACATGGTTGATATCCTCGAACAGTAGCACCGGGACGTCGATACCAAGCCGCTTGGCCGCCACGGCGGCCAGTTCCGGCGTGCCGTCCGTCGGCGTGACGCGATAGCCGCGTTCGAGCATGACGCCGCTGTCGCGGCCATTGCCGCAGCCGAGCTCCAAGATTTCGGCATTTTCCGGCAGCAGGCCAAGAAAATCGCCCAGACGCCGGGCGCTCGGCGTCAGCCAGTAATCCGCATAGGTTACGGCATTCTCGGCATAGAAGCGGATGGTCGGGTCGTCGTCACCTTCCATCCCCACCCGCCTATTTCTGCGAGAGAAGCAGCTTGGTGCCGAAGCCGACGAAGACGGTTGCTACACCGAGATCGATCTTCTGCTTGGCCTTCAGATAACCCGCCGCAACGCGTGGATGGGTGATCAGCGAGACGAGGCAGGTGTAATAGATGGTCGAGACGACCACCATGACGCCGATTGCCGCCGCGCCGTAGAGAAACGGCGTTCCGGCCGGCATGGTAACGGCAAACAGCGAGGCGACGAAGAGCGCCGATTTCGGATTGGCGAGATTGGTGGCAAGGCCCATGCGATAAGCAGTGCCCAGCGGGATATCGACCTTTGCCGGCACGAGATCCGGCGTCTTTCGCGCCTTTCGGATATCCATGAACACCCGCAGACCAAGCCCGACGAGATAAAGCCCGCCGGCGATCTTCAGCGCCACATAGGCGAAGGGTGCCGCCTGAAAAAGCACGTTGATGCCGAGCCAGCCGGCAACACCCCAGCAGAACGTGCCGGTGATCGTGCCCATGGCCGCGACGATCGCCACCTTGCGCGGTGCCGTCAGGCAATAGCGGATGACGAGAAGCGTATTCGGCCCTGGCGTGACGCAGGCCACCGCCCAGATGGTGGCGACGGAGAGAAGAAACATGAAAGCCCTCATGCGATAGCCATGAAGGAATGCGCCTTGCCGGCGGCTTGCGTCAAGACGCCGCGACAGAATTACGAAAGATCTACGGAGAGAGAGCCGATACGAAAAGGCCGCCCCGCAAGCAGGACGGCCTTCAACCTAGTATCCGACGATATCAGGCGTTGTTTTCGTTGATCAGGCGCTTCAGGAGTTCGACCTCGTGGCCGAGCTTCGTGTCGTCGCCGATCAGTTCCTCGATCTTGCGGACGGCGTGCAGGACCGTCGTGTGGTCGCGTCCGCCGAAGCGACGGCCGATTTCCGGGAAGGAACGCGGCGTCATGGTCTTGGCCAGATACATGGCAATCTGGCGCGGCTTGACGATCACGCGGGTGCGGCGGTTCGACACCAGTTCCTGGCGCGAGACATTGTAGTGGCGCGCGACGATGCGCTGGATGTCCTCGATGCGGACACGCCTTGCCTCGCCGGCACCGACCAGATGGGCCAGAAGCTCGTCGACGCGGTCGATCGACAGCGACGGCTCGAAGGAGCGACGGAACAGAAGCTGGTTGAATGCGCCTTCCAGTTCACGACCACTGCTCGCAACGTTGCGGGCGACGTGAGACAGGATTTCGGCCGGGATGTCGAGCGACGGATCGTCCTGCTTGGCAGCACGGAGACGGCCCTTGAGCATCTCGAGACGCATTTCGTATTCCGGCGATTCCAGTTCGATCGCCACACCGCCCTGCAGGCGCGAACGGACGCGCGGATCGAGCGATTCCAGTTCCCACGGTGCACGGTCGGCGGCGACCACGACCTGCTTGGCGCTGTCGAGCAGCGTGTTCAGGAGGTGGCAGAACTCGTTCTGGATCATCTTGCCCTGCAGGAACTGCATGTCGTCGATGATCAGGAGATCGATATTGCGCAGTGAATCCTTCAGCGTCAGCGCATCATTGTCGCGGATCGCGGTGGCGAAACGCCACATGAAATATTCTGCCGTCAGATAGACGACGCGTGGCGAACGGCTGCTGCCAACGGCGGCATTGGCGATCGCCTGCAGAAGATGGGTCTTGCCGAGACCGACATTGGAATGGATGAAGAGCGGGTTGAAGCGCACGGCGCCGGCGCCGGCTTCAGCGATCGTCTTTGCAGCAGCAAGCGCCACACGGTTGGACGATCCCTCGATAAAGGTGTCGAACGTGTAACGGCTGTCGAGCGGCGAGCCGAAAAGCGGACCGGACTGGGCGGTGCTGCGCGCCACAGCTGCGGCAGGTGCCGGAAACGCGGCGATCTTGCCGATTTCGCGGGCCGGCTGGCTGCGATTGACGTTGGCCGCGACATTGGTTTCGGCTGCCGCCGGGCGTTCCTCGACGAGCCCGGCCGGGCGAACGTTGCGGCTCGCGCTGCGCACCAGGATCTCTACCTTGAGGATTTCCTTGTCTTCCGCCTGCAGGATCGACGTGATCAGGTCGAGATAGCGGTTGTTGATCCAGGACTTAAGGAACGTGGTCGGAACCGTGAGCCGAACGACGCTCTTGGAAACCGAATGGAGCTTCAGTCGAGCAAACCAGCTTGCATAAACATCCTGACCTACCTGTGCCTTCAATCGCGCACTGAACCGCTCGAAAAGAGCATCATGCTTCATTTCCGCTGTTTCCCCTGCCGCTTGGGAGCAAACTGAATCGAGATCCCTGCCGCGCGTGGTCTTCGTTACCAACTGCACGCGCCGATACGGTATTCATATGCATTATTTGCCGCCTTTTTCGAAAAAGCCTGGCGAAGTTCTTCCGCCAGACAAACCTTGTTCAATGTCCCGCCTGTCGTTCCTCACCGACAAGCGCCCTAAATAAATGTTCCCCGTGTCCGGCTCCATCCGCCAGAATGAAGCCGAACTGTGCCGGGCCGCCTCGTGAACGGCCGACAGGTGCGGGTGACCCCACCATGGCGCCTCATCCTCGTCATGAGCCGCCTTATTCCAATGTCCCCTCGCTTGCCGTTACCAGCCAGCTGGGCGCAAAACGGCTGCATCCGAAAAACAGGATTTTTCGGTATACAACCTGCAGTTTATGGAGAACGGGAATTGCGATCCCGCCGCAAGGGGCATAAAGCACCGTTCACGCCTTCTTGGAAAAGCGTTCTGCGGAAGCTTTTGAAGATGTCCCCGCGCCCCTTGCTGGAGGCCATTTAGGCAGGATCACTTGGCAAGATCAACAGCGTTTTTACCCAAACTTAAGGCACGGCCGTTGACTCTTGCGGCGCGATTTGAATGCGGCGAAAGCTGTCATAAAGAATCGTAGTTGAATCAATGGGATTCAAATTTGGCCATCTCTGGCGAGCATGATTCACAGGAAAAATAAAAATTCGCTTGACTCGAATCCGGCTACCGGGCGCCGGCCAAAATTCCGAAAAAGATTCAAAAATGGCCCATAAGCAACTGATTAGGTTGAATATTCCATGTCACGCACTCGACATGAAATTGTTAATAAGCCGGGCAACGATCTATGAATAAGGCAGAATCACGAAAAGCCCGGTCGTGAGACCAGGCTTTTTGCAGATCAAAATTTCGTTAGCCGGATTAGGCCGACAGGGCCTTCACACGAGCAGCCAGACGGGACACCTTGCGGGATGCCGTGTTGCTGTGGAGGACGCCCTTGGTAGCAGCGCGAGCGATCTCCGGCTGCGCGGCCTTCAGTGCTGCTGCAGCAACCGTCAGATCACCGGTTGCGATCGCTTCCTCAACCTTACGGATGAAGCCACGGACGCGCGAACGGCGAGCCTTGTTGACTGCGGTACGGCGAGCGATCTTGCGGGTCGCCTTTTTCGCCGAAGTTGTATTGGCCATTTCATGCCTCTCTACGAATTCGAACCAACACTCCACCGTTGCCGCCGGTCATGCGACCCTTTATCCAGCAATTCGGGAGCAATAGAGGAAGCCGTGAAGAGGCTTTCCCAACTGTGGCCGGGCATATAGCGGGAATACCCGCACCAGTCAACGCGCTTTTTGGGCATTATCTGTTGGAGAAGCTGGGTTTGCGCTTCTCCACAAAGGCGGCCATGCCTTCCTTCTGGTCGGCGGTGGCAAAAAGCGAGTGAAACAGGCGCCGCTCGAAGCGCAGGCCTTCGGCAAGCGTCGTCTCGAAAGAGCGATTGACCGCCTCCTTGGCCATCAACACCGCCGCCCGCGGGAAGGCCGCGATCTTCTCTGCTGCGGTGACCGCCTCGTCCATCAGCTTTCCGCTCTCGACCACACGCGATACGAGTCCCGCACGCTCTGCCTCCGCCGCATCCATCATCCGGCCGGTGAGCACGAGATCCATGGCCTTGGCCTTGCCGACGGCGCGCGTCAGCCGCTGCGAGCCGCCGAGGCCGGGGATGACACCGAGCGTAATCTCTGGCTGGCCGAATTTCGCGGTGTCGGACGCGATGATGAAGTCGCACATCATGGCAAGCTCGCAGCCGCCGCCGAGCGCAAAGCCGGAGACGGCGGCGATCAGCGGCTTGCGGAAGGCGGCAACCGCATCCCAGCCGGAGATGAAGTCGCCGACATAGGCATCGACGAACGAGATCGACTGCATTTCCTTGATATCGGCACCGGCGGCGAATGCCTTTTCCGAGCCGGTGAGCACGACGGCGGCAATCGCCGGATCCTTGTCATAGGCTGCCAGTGCAGCGGTCAGTTCGGCCATGACCGTCGAGTTCAGGGCGTTCAGCGCCTGCGGGCGGTTCAGCGTGACGATGGCGACGGCGCCGCGCGTTTCGGTCAGGATCGTTTCATAGCTCACCGGGTGTTCCTCCTCATATGATTGTCGCCGGGACGTGTCCGGCCGTTATTTCTGGCAGGCGGCACAATAGAAGGTCGACCTGCCGGACTGGGTAATGCGCGAAACCGTACCGCCGCATCCCGGCGTGCGGCAAGCCTCGCCCTCGCGATCGTAGACGGAAAAGGAATGCTGGAAATAACCGAGCGAACCGTCGGTCTGGATATGGTCGCGCAGCGAGGAGCCGCCGGCGGCAATCGCATCGGCGATGACGGCCCGGATGGCATCTGTCAGCGCCAGAAGTTCCTTCTTCGGCCTTCCGGTCGGCGTGACCAGCGTGCCGGACTGGCGCTTGGGCGACAGATGCGAGCGCCACAGCGCCTCGCAGACATAGATATTGCCGAGGCCCGCGATCACCGTCTGGTCGAGCAGCGCGCCCTTGAGCGGCTGGTTCTTGCCTGCAAGCCTTGTCGCCAGATAGTCGGCGTCGAGCGCATTGCCGGTCGGCTCCGGCCCGAGTTCGGCAAAGGCCGGGTAGAGATCGAGCTCGCTGCGCTTCCACAGATGCATGAAACCGAAACGGCGCGGGTCATTGTAGATCACCTTGCGCGGCCCGGCCTCGCCGGTGAGATTAAAGACGACATGGTCGTGCTTCTCATCCTTCGAGCGAGGATGATGGAAATCGCCCTGCACTTCTTCCTCGATGCGGAAGGAGCCGGACATGCCGAGATGGCTGATGACGGTCAGGTCGTCTTCCAGGTCTATAAGAAGGTATTTTGCCCGTCGGCCGAGCGAGACAATGCGGCGGCCGGCGACACGATCGGCGAAGTCCTGCGGGAAGGGAAAGCGCAGGTCGGGGCGGTTGAGATCGAGCCTTTCGAGCCGGGCGCCCTCCATGACCGGGGCAAGCCCGCGTCTGACCGTTTCGACCTCTGGCAATTCGGGCATGGGTACCTAACTTCCTGTTTCAACAACGCCGCCATTGTTCTATAGACCGGGCAGACAAATATCACCCTCGGACCATCAACCGCGGGGCCATCACAATCGGGACCATGCACCACATAGCGATCCGGCACTGGTTTCGCTATGGTCCGGGCCTGAGGACAGACTTTAAGGAGTACTCGATGACCGAAGCCCGAACCGGAGCCGACGGCGGAATGGAAACCTCCTATGGTTTTCGCCAGGTCGCGGATGGCGAAAAGCAGGGTCTCGTCAACGACGTCTTCCACAAGGTGGCCAAGCGCTACGACATCATGAACGACGTGATGTCGGCCGGCATGCACCGCGTCTGGAAGGATGCGATGATCGCCGCGCTGAACCCGCGCAAGGATGAGGGCTACAAGACACTCGACGTGGCCGGCGGCACCGGCGACATCGCGTTTCGCATCGTCGAGGCATCCGGCCGCAAGGCGCATACGACCGTGCTCGACATCAACGGCTCAATGCTCGCCGTCGGCGCCGAGCGCGCGGAGAAGAAGAAGCTGTCCGGCAATCTCGATTTTGTCGAGGCCAATGCGGAATCCCTGCCCTTCGAGGACAATTCCTTCGACGCCTATACGGTCGCCTTCGGCATCCGCAACGTGCCGCGCATCGATGTCGCGCTGTCTGAAGCCTATCGCGTGCTGAAGCGCGGCGGCCGCCTGCTGGTCTTGGAATTTTCCGAGGTCGAGATGCCGCTTCTCGAGCGTTTCTATGAAGAATGGTCGTTCAAGGCCATTCCTCAGTTCGGCAAGATGATCACCGGCGATGCCGAGCCCTATCAGTATCTGGTGGAATCGATCCGCAAATTCCCCAACCAGGAGAATTTTGCCGCGATGATCCGCACCGCAGGCTTCTCCCGCGTGACTTATACCAACTATACCGGCGGCATCGCTGCCCTGCATTCCGGCTGGAAACTCTGACCGCATGAGCACGATCGGCGCCTATTTCCGGCTCGCCCGTGTCGGCTGGGTCCTTGTTCGCGAAGGCGTGGTCTCGGCCCTGCCGACCGAGGACATGCCGCCTGCCGTCGGCTTCGTCAAATCGCTGGTTGCGCCGCTGACCCGCTTTCGGGCCAAGAAACAGGCCCGCAGCGAGCGGCTGACCCGTGCGGTCGACCGGCTCGGCCCTTCCTATGTGAAGATCGGCCAGTTCCTTGCCACCCGTCCGGATGTCGTCGGCGTCGACTGGGCCGTCGATCTTGCCATGCTGCAGGACCGGATGGCCTTTTTCCCGACGGCGGCTGCGAAATCCGCGATCCAGACCTCGCTCGGTCGGCCGATCGAGGATCTCTACACATCCTTCGAGGAGCCGATCGCGGCCGCCTCCATCGCGCAGGTTCATCCGGCAATCGTCAACGGTAAAAAGGTTGCCGTGAAGGTCGTGCGTCCGGGTGTACGTCAGCGTTTCGCCCATGACATCGAGGGCATGTATGTGATCGCCCGCATGCAGGAACGCCTGATGCCCTCCAGCCGTCGTCTGCGGCCGGTGGAAGTGACGCGCACGCTGGAACAGACGACCAAGATGGAAATGGACCTACGGCTGGAAGCGGCCGCCCTTTCCGAGATCGCCGAGAACACCAAGGACGACCCGGGCTTCCGCGTGCCGACCGTCGATTGGGAGCGCACCGGCCGCGACGTCATCACCATGGAGTGGATCGACGGCGTTAAGATGAACGACATCGAGGCGTTGCGCGCTGCCGGACATAACCTGGAAAAGCTCGCCGAGGTCCTGATCCAGTCCTTCCTGCGCCACACGCTGCGCGATGGCTTCTTCCATGCCGACATGCATCCGGGCAATCTGTTCGTAGAGCGGGACGGCACGATCGTCGCCGTCGACATGGGCATTACCGGACGGCTCGGAAAGAAGGAGCGGCGGTTCCTTGCCGAGATCCTGTTCGGCTTCATCACCCGCGACTACATGCGCGTCGCCGAGGTTCATTTCGAGGCCGGCTATGTGCCCGGCCATCATGACGTCTCCGCCTTCGCCCAGGCGATCCGCGCAATCGGCGAGCCGATCCACGGTCAGCCGGCCGAGACGATCTCGATGGCGCGCCTGCTTGCCCTGCTCTTCGAAGTGACCGACCTTTTCGAGATGCAGACGCAGCCGCAGCTGATCCTCTTGCAGAAGACCATGGTCGTCGTCGAAGGCGTGTCGCGCATGCTCAACCCGCGCTTCAACATGTGGAAGGCGTCGGAGCCGGTCGTCGGCGACTGGATCCGCGACAATCTTGGCCCGAAGCGTGTTCTCTCCGACCTGAAGGATGGCGCCAAGGCCGCGGTGAAGCTTGCCGAAGCGCTGCCGGAGATCGCCGCCAAGACCGAGACGCTGCATCGCGAACTCGTGAATATGAGCGAGAACGGACTGCGTTTCGATGCCGACACGGCCGAAGCGATCGGCAGGTCGGAGGCACGCCACAGCCGCAGCGGCCGTGTGGCGCTGTGGATTATCGCGATCGCGCTCGTCTATATCGCGCTCACGGTCTGATCATGTCCCGAATAATGCCTGACGCGACGCATTTCAGGCATTGTGAAACCGTTCTCCTGCAATAGTGTGAGCCGCATGGGAACACACATATCCGATCCGAAAATCCATATCGAACTGAATGGCCAACCGCTGGGTTTTGCTGAGCTTCTCGTCATCGGCGAGGGCCGGGCGAAGGTTAGCGCAGACCCTGACGGCATGGGTCGTGTGCGGGCGGCCCGCGCTGTGCTGGAGCAGGCGATTGCCGACGGCATGCCCGTCTATGGCGCGACCACCGGGGTTGGCGCGATGAAGGACATCGCCTGGTCGAACGAGGAACTCGACCAGTTCAATCTCGGCCTCGTACGCGCTCACCATTTCGGCACGGGCGAGCCCTTCCCCACCTCGGTCGTGCGCAGCGCCATCGCGCTTCGGGTCAATACGGCCCTGACCGGCTACGTCGGCTGCACGACGGAACTGGTGGACAGCTATCTGGAGCTTCTCGCCGCTGACGTGATCCCGATCGTGCGGCGTACCGGCTCGATCGGCTGTGCCGATATCGGCCTGATGGGCCAGATCGGCGCCGTGCTGACCGGCGTCGGTGAAGCGGTCTATCAAGGCAAGCGGATGCCTGCGGCGCAAGCCTTCGCCGCAGCCGGGATCTCGCCGCAGAAAATGGCGCCACGCGACAGCCTCGCCTCACTCAGCGTCAATTCCGTCAGCTTCGCCGCTGCGGCACGCACCATGCGTGCGGCGGCGGGGGCGCTGCGCGTGCTTCTCGCCACCGGACTTTCAGCGGCGGGTGCGATGGGTGCTTCCCGCGATCCCTGGCTCGCCGTCACCCATGTGGGCACGGCGCGCGAGGCGATGATCGGTTCCTGGCTGCTCAACGCGTCCCAGGGATGGGACTGGCCGAGCGGCACCCATGTGCAGGATCCGCTCAGCCTGCGCATGATCCCGCAGGTTTTTGGCGCGGTCTTCGAAAGCGTGCTCACTTCCGGTCACAAGATCCTGGCGGCGACGGGACGCTCCGACGACAACCCGGTGATCGCGGAAGGCCGCGTGCTGACCTCCGGCGGATCGCTTCCGCTCGATGTCACCGTGCTGATGGAATCGGCCGTGCTGTGCATGGCCCATGCGGCGCGCAATTCGTTCAATCGCTGCGTCCTGCTCGGCAACGGCCAGCGGCGCGACCTGCCGGTCAATCTCGTGCCCTATGGCGCGATCGCCACCGGCTTCGGCCCGATCATCAAGTTGGCCGGCGAGATCTTTTCCCGGGTTCTGTCGATGAGCAATCCCGTCTCGGCGCAGTCGCTCGTCGTCGCCGGCGGCATGGAGGACGAGGCGGCCTTCCTGCCACTTGTCATCGAACGCTTCGAGCGTCAGGTCCGTGCGATCCGGCGCCTCGCCGGCCTCGAGGCGCTGCTTGCCGCGCAGGCCATGGACATCCATGGCGACCAGCCGGGCGGCGCGGTGGGACTGATCTACGAAGTGGTGCGCAAGCATGCGGCCTTCTACACGCTCGATCGGGCGCTTTCGGCCGAAGTAGAGGCGATCGAGGAAGAACTCGCTTCCGACGAATTCCT
The DNA here is from genome assembly GCF_030323265.1 of Terrirhizobium terrae. GTDB lineage: Bacteria > Pseudomonadota > Alphaproteobacteria > Rhizobiales > Rhizobiaceae > Neorhizobium. Next base: position 2,016,634 of record NZ_CP104992.1, on the reverse strand, counting down.
CGAACGACTGATCGCGATTTCGCCGATCCATGCGATCGACGACTTCTTCGCGCTCGGAGGTTACGGCCTGCAGGGTGTCGAGGCATAACTCCGTTTTGATCGAAAGCGCCGGTTTTCCAGCGCTTTCGCCACAGCGGCAACGCAACCGGGCCTTGATTCCGCCAGCTTCTTCCTTCCTTCTTGAAGGAATACTTTCCTTTACTCGTCTCTTTCGGGGAGATTGCCCATGGCGCTTGGCGCTTCGCAGCGGCTGAATGACGGCGTTACTGCCGTCGAGACGATGACCCGGTTCGCGCTTGCCGTGCTGGCATTGGCATCCGGCGTCTATACCTATCTGGGTGTGCGTTCGATCCTTGACGGCTCGCCGACCGCAGTCTTCTTCGCCGCAATCATCTACTCCGCCTCGGTCTCGGTCGGCATCTATGCCTTCTGGTCCTATATGGCGCGCTTCTATCCGCATGTGACATCCCATACCGGGCGCGCGGCGATGCTCTGCGTCATGGCGGCGGGTTCGGCGATGATCATCGCCATGTCGAGCTGGCTCAATGCCGCCGCCCTTGCAGGTTCGGCGGCGGTCGAACAGCATCTGGCGGAAACGGTCGAGGAGTACACGGCCGATCTAGACCGGGCGCATCAGAACGCGCTCTCCGCCCAGAGCCTGTTGCCGGACATCCAGCGGGCCGCAGAACGCTTCTCCCAGCTTGCCGCCGTCGAGCGGCAGTCGGGTTCGCTGACCGGCACGACCGGCTCCGGCAGCGTCGTGCAGCTGCTCACCCAGATGTCGGGCCAGATGCGTTCGCTCGAGGCCAGCATCAACGGCTCGCGCGAACAGGTGAGCGAACTTTTCGAACAGGGACAAAAGCGGCTGGAGACGATGCGATCGCTCGTCTCGGCACCCGGCCTGATCTCGCCGCGTTCCGACCAGTTCGGCAACGAAGCCGTCGCGCTGACCGGCATCATGACGTCGCTGGCACAGACCTCGATCGCGCCGTCCATCCGCCGCGCCGCCGACGACCTGTCGCTCGGCTTCATTGCGCCGGTTGCCGATGGCAGCGACGCCAATCTGGTCAATCGCCAGGAACAGGTGATGGAGACGATCCGCACCTCGGTCGCCGCCCAATCGAAGGCGCTGGCCAAGGCGGCTGACGAAATCCTTGCCAATCCGCCTGTCGGGGAGCGCCGCTTCGTGCCTCTCTCCTCAGCTGAAGCCGTGCTGACTTACGCGCAGGATTTCATTCCCGCCTGGGCCGGTGCGATCTCGATCGACCTTCTGCCGGGCGTGCTCGTCTTCATCCTCGCCGTCGTTCACGGCGCCATCCGCAGGCAGGAGGAGAGATTGCCCTTCGCCGACCGCATCACCGCCGGCGAATTGCTGCGGGCACTGGAAGTCCAGCGGGCGCTCGCCGCCAATGGCGTGGATCTGGAGAAGGCCCTAGCCGACGCCGAGAAAAAGGAGGCCGCAGCGGTCACCAAACCGGAGATCGGCGACACCAAGGCCGACAAAGTGAAGGCCGAGGAAACCGACAGCTCGGACGAGCCGAACAACATCACCAATCTCGACGCCCGATCGCGCGGCAGGGACCGGCTGCATGAAGATCGGTGACGCGTTGCGCCGCATCGACGACGGCATGGTGATGCGCTGTGCCTTCTACACCCTGCTTGCGGCATCGGCGACGTTTCTGGTGGTCGATGTCCGCGAGATGGTGGCAACGAATGCCGAACTGCCGGGCTTCGACCCTATGCACGAAGACCAGCCCGTGCTGCCGCCTGCCCTGACCGACGGACGGCCCGCGGCACCTCCCGTCGAGCCGGCGAGCCCGAGCGAAGTGCTGCGCCAGCCGATCAAGTTCGAACTGAAGCCCGGCGGCGTGATGATGGCGGAAGGGACGATCGATCCCGGTGCCGCTGCTCGCTTCGCTGAGGAGATCGAGGCGCGTGGGGAATATGTGAAGCGCATCGACCTCAACTCGCCGGGTGGCTCTGTTGACGATGCGATCGCCATGTCGAAGCTGATCCGCGAGAAGAAGCTTGAGACCAAGATTGCAGCGCGGGCGCTTTGCGCCTCGTCCTGCCCGATCGTGTTTGCCGGAGGGGCCGAGCGCGTGGCGGAAAAGGATGCCGTGATCGGCGTGCATCAGGTGTTCAACGGCAGCCGCGAGCGGCCGTCGGCGGAACAGGCCATGTCATCGGCCCAATCGACCACCGCACGCGTGGCGCGGCATCTGGAGGAAATGGGCATCGGATCGGGTCTGTGGCTGCATGCGCTGGAGACGCCGCCCGACCGGCTCTATTACCTGACGGAGAAGGAGATGACGGATTTCAGGCTTGTCACCAAGCCTATCTCGCCGGCACAGCAGAAGGCCGGGAGCTAATCGTCAGATCCTAGCCAGCCTGCGCGAGCCGAGTGCGGCAAGCAGTGCCAGAAGCAGCATGCCTCCGGTGAAGGCCGCGACAGCCCACCAGCCATCGGCGCTCCAGAAATGGCCGCCGAGGGAGCCGGCGACGCTGGAGCCCAGATAATAGCCGAGCAGGTAGAGCGATGAGGCATGGCCCTTGGTGCCGCGGGCAAGACGTCCGACCAGCGCGCTCGCCACCGAATGGGCGATGAAGAAGCCTATCGTGATCAGCACGATGCCGAATATGATAATCGGCAGCGGTGCAAAGATCGTTGCGATGACGCCGAGCAATGCCAACAGCACCCCTGCCGGCATGACAAGGAAATGGCCGAAGCGGTCGCCCGCCTGTCCCGCGATCCAAGAGGCCGCGACGCCGAAGAGATAGACCGTGAAGATCAGGCCGAGCTGGGTCTGGTTCAGGTGATAGGGCTCGTTCAAGAGGCGGAAGCCGATATAGTTGTAGATGGTGACGAAGGAGCCCATCAGCAGGAAGCTGACGGCAAACAGAAGCGCCAGCGCCGGATGCCTGACATGCCCGCTCCAGGCCGTGACATGGTAGCGGGCGGTCGAGCGCCGCGGCGTGAAATTGCGCGATGGCGGCAAAAGCACGAGGAACGCGATGGCTGCGGCAATGCCCATAAGCCCCATGCCGGCCATGGCGCCGCGCCATGAAACATATTCCGTCAGCATGCCGACGATGACGCGGCCCGACATGCCGCCGAAGGCATTGCCGGCGATATAGAGCCCCATCGCGGCGCCGAGCCCCTTCGGATCGATCTCTTCCGACAGATAGGCCATGGCGACGGCCGGCACGCCGCCGAGCAGCAGGCCTTCCAGCGCGCGGATGGCCAGGAGCGCGTTCCAGCCCGGAACGAGGGCGCAGGCAATGGTGCAGAGGAAGCGCCGAGCAGCGAGACGAACATCAGGCTCTTGCGGCCAAAACGCTCCGAGACGGCGGCGGCGCAGAAGATCGCGACCGCGAGGAAGCCGGTCGACAGGGAGAGCGAGAGCGAGCTTGCCGCCGGGCTGACCGAAAACTCTTCCGCGAAGATCGGCATCAGCGGCTGGACGCAATAGAGAAGCGCGAAGGTGGAGAAGCCGGACATGAAGAAGGCGAGGCTGGCGCGCTTATAGGCCGGCGTGCCCTTGACCAGAAACTGCCTCTCCTCCGGTTCCGGCTGTTGCACTTGAACGGAGGGATTTGAGGACGCGGTGGCGACCTTCAGCGAGGCGGTGGAGGGCATGTCTTGAAAACCTTTCGATACGAGAAAGGTAGCCAATCGGTGCATATCAGTCCAATATATGGGGCAGGCTTTCCTGATAGGTTCTACAGATACCGATGGAACTTAGGCACATCCGCTACTTCCTCGCCGTCGCCGAGGCGCATAATTTTACCCGGGCGGCGGAGAAACTTGGCATCGGCCAGCCGCCGCTCAGCCAGCAGATCCGCGATCTTGAGACGGAGGTCGGCGCGCAGCTGTTCCACCGGGTGCCCCATGGCGCGGAGCTGACGGAAGCGGGCCAGGCCTTCATGATCGATGCCCGGATAGCGCTTGCTGCAGCAGAGAATGCCAAGCTCGCCGCCCAGCGCGCCGCTCGTGGCGAGACGGGCAGGCTGGCGCTCGGCTTCACGGCATCAGCCGCGTTCAACCCGGCGGTTACCGGTACGATCCGCCGGTTCCGCGCCGAGTGGCCGGGCGTGTCGCTCTCGCTCTTCGAGATGAATAGCAAGCTTCTGGTGGAAAAACTGGCACGCGGCGAGATCGACGCCGCCTTTATCCGGCCCGGGCTGGAGGACCCGCAGGAAATGCGGCTGAAGCGCATGGAGGACGAGCCGATGCTGGTGGCGCTGCCCGCCAACCACCCACTTGCCGCTTCCGCCAGCATCCGGCTTGCCGAACTTGCTGAAGACCCGTTCGTGCTGTTCCCGCGCTTCGTCGGTCTCAGCCTCTATGACGATATCGCCAAGGCCTGCCGAGAGGCGGGGTTCGAGCTTTCCGTCTCCCAGGAAGCGCCGCAGATCCCTTCCGTCGTCAATCTCGTTGCCGCCGGGTTCGGGGTGTCGATCGTACCGGCTTCGATCGCCAAGATCGCTATCGAAGGCGTCGTCTTCAAGCCGATCGACGGGCCGCCGCTGATCGCGCGGTTGGGGATCGCCATGCTGAAAAGCCAGCGGTCCCCGGTCGCGCTCAACATGGTGGCACTGGCCTGATCAGCCCTTGATTTCCCGCTCGCAGAAGGTGATGCGGTTGTTGAACGGGTCGATGACCGTCACTTCAAGGCCCCAGGGCGCCTGTTCGAGACCCGGCCGCATATAGGAGTAGTTCTTGCCGATCAGCTCTTTCTGGAAGGCTGCGGCACCCGTGATCGGTACGAAGGCGCGGGCACCGGGCGAGGCGTCGCCCGCATGCTCCGAGAGATGCAGCAGCATGCCGCTGCGCGACACCTGGCAATAGAGGGAGCGTTTGGGCCGAAGCGGTGTTCCCAATCCACCGTGAAACCGAGGAAATCCCGGTAGAATTCCATTGCTTTCGCCACATCGAAGATTCGGAAGATCGGAATGGGCGGCTGGATGGAGATCTGATCTTTCCGTTCGGCCGGATCCGCCGCCTCGATCTTTGCAGCCAGAATATTCCAGTCGTCATAACCGAACTGGGCCGCGACGACTTCGAGAGCCTTGCTGTGGGGGATTTCAATCGCCTGTTCGGCCAGCGCTTCGCGCAGGCTCTTGGCCATCAGTTTCGCATCGCGGAAATCGCGCATGACATCATCCTTTCAATGGACGAACGATAAAGGGTCTCAACCCGATCAGGGCCCGCATTGCTGATCCGTTCGTCATCATTGGCCGGATGGCTTGCGATGAAGGTCGGGTGGATGCATTCACCATGGCGCTTGCGCGCTGCGGGCGGCTGGCCGCATCCGGCCATGGGCGAATGCTAGCGCAGCGCCGGGAGCCGCGCAAGCGCCCTCCTCGTTCACCACGCGGGCGGAAAGGCGATTGCAAGTTGAAGGGTGAAACCTTAGCTTCCGGCCAGTTTCGCAAGTGAGCAAAGTCATCTGAGCAAAGTCATGGAACTGAACGGCAAGCGCATTCTTCTGATCATTTCCGGCGGCATCGCGGCCTACAAGAGCCTCGACCTGATCCGCCGGCTGCGCGAGCGCGGCGCCGAGGTCCGGTCCGTCATGACCACGGGCGCGCAGGAATTCGTGACGCCGCTTGCCGTCGGCGCGCTGTCCGGCGGGCATGTCTATACCGATCTCTTCTCGCGCGAGGACGAGCAGGATGTCGGCCATATCAGGCTGGCGCGCGACTGCGACCTCGTGCTTGTGGCGCCGGCGACGGCGGACCTGATGGCGAAGATGGCCCATGGGCTGGCGGACGATCTGGCGAGCGCCGTGCTTCTGGCCACCGACCGGCCGGTGCTGATCGCGCCTGCGATGAACCCGAAAATGTGGAATGCCGCGCCGACGAAGCGCAATGCCGAGATGCTCAAGGGCGACGGCATAGCCTTCATCGGCCCGATGGTCGGCGAGATGGCCGAAAGCAGGGAAGCGGGTATCGGACGCATGGCCGAGCCACTGCAGATCGTCGATGCGGTGATCGCTCTGTTCGACAGCGCGCCGAAGCCGCTCAAGGGCCGCACGGCGATCGTGACCTCCGGCCCGACCCATGAGCCGATCGACCCGGTGCGCTATATCGCCAACCGCTCCTCCGGCAAGCAGGGACATGCGATTGCCGCCGCGCTGGCGAAGCTCGGCGCCGAGGTGACACTGGTCTCCGGCCCGGTGACGATCCCCGGTCCGGCCGGTGTGACGACCGTGCGTGTAGAAACGGCAAGCGAAATGCTGGATGCCGTCGCCTCTCGCCTTCCCGCCGATATCGCCGTGATGGTGGCGGCAGTCGCCGATTGGCGGGTTGCGAGCGAGGCCGGGCAGAAGATCAAGAAACAGCCGGGCGAGGCTCCCGCTCCGCTGCAGCTCACCGAGAACCCGGATATCCTGAAAACGGTCGGGCACCATGATAAGCGCCCCGCGCTGGTCGTCGGCTTTGCCGCCGAGACGGAGAATGTCGAGGCGAACGGCCAGGCCAAGCTGGAGCGCAAGGGCGCCGACATGATCGTCGCCAATGACGTTTCGCCGCAGACCGGCATCATGGGCGGTGACCGCAACCGCGTGAAGATCATCTCCACCGACGGCATCGATGAATGGCCGGATCTTTCCAAGGATGAAGTGGCCGACCGGCTGGCGGCGCTGATTGCGGCCAAGCTTTCTAACTGACGGAGGAGGCATGGGATGAGCCTGTTCACGCGGAAAGGGTTTGATGCCTTCGTGACGGCGCTGCCCGGCACATTCCTTGTCGATCAGTGGGGCTCGCATGTCGCCAAGGTCGGCGAGAAGGTTTTCACCCTGCTCAATGAAGGCGGTGATGCCCGCGTCGTCGCAAAATGCACGGAGGAGAGTTTTGAAATCTGACCGCGCTCGAAGGGATCAACCAGGCGCCCTATTTCGCCAAGCGCAAATGGGTGGAGATCCATGCGAGCGCACCGCTGTCGCAGGACGAAGTGGCGCATTATCTCACCCGGTCCTACGAACTGGTCGCGGCCGGGTTGACGAAAAAATTGCGGCAGGAATTCGGGATTACGCTTCCGGCGAAATGACGGCCGTTCGCTTTATGCTGCTTGCGACAGAAGCTTCGGCTGGAACAGCAGTGCCTGCATGCCGTCGGGGCAGACGCGAACTGCGCTGCCGTCGGGGATTTCCACCCAGGTATCGGCCTCATCGTTCAATGGCTCGGAGACCAGACAATAGCCGCTCTTGGCGCCCGCCGTGCCGCCCATCGGCGCGGCATAAAGCGTCGGCGGCTTGTGATCGGTCGCATAGCGCACTGCATAGAGCCGCTTGCCGTCGGAGAAACAGGCGGTGAACCGCACCAGAGCCTCGCCGGATTTTTCCATCGACAGCACCTCGACCGTCGCGATCGCCTGTTCCATCGCGCTGAGGGGTCGGCATCGAGGCCGAATTGCAGGGCAAGCATGAAGATCAGCTCGCTATCCGTCGTTCCCGTGCGGGAGCCGAAAAGCTCGTCCGACAGGAGGCTTTCGAGAGGGCGGCGGATGCGCTCGAAATTGGCGATCTGGCCGTTGTGCATGAAGGACCAGTGGCCGTGCACGAAGGGATGGCAATTGTCGCGGCGCGTGGCACCCGTCGTGGCGGCGCGGACATGGGCGAGAAACAGCGGCGAGCGGATCTGCCGGGCGATGCTTCTCAGATTGCAGTCGGACCAGGCGGGGAGAACATCGCGGTAGCGGCCCGGCTCCGGCCGGTCGCCATACCAGGCGATGCCGAAGCCGTCGCCGTTGGTCGCCGTCTTGGCGCGGGTGGCGCAATGGGATTGCTCTATGAGCGAATGGGCAGGAGACGAGACAAGCTCTTCCAGATAAAGCGGCTCACCGCGATAGGCTGCCCAACGGCACATCGGTCCAGTTTCTCCGAACGATGCCGGCGCAACGAAGCCGGCTGTTAAGGAAGGGTGGAATTATTCGGCTAATGAATGGTTAAGCTATCAGTATTCGCGACAAAATTGCGACGGTCATGACCCCACATTTTGCAACGCATAGTAAACTGTGGCGCATCCGCAACGGCTGCATCGCGTTGGGACGAAACCGTACAGAAGGCCCGATTTGCGGCCATTCCGTGGCGGCGAGGGTTGCCGGCGGCCTAGCGCGGACTAGATACCCTGTCATGTCGCAGCAAGCACAGTCCAGGCCAGGCCCGACCTCGGCCGGCCTCACATCGTCCGAAACATCGCTTTCGGACCTTCTCAACGATACCGATCGCTGGGCCCTCTTTCTTGATATCGACGGAACGCTGATCGACCTTGCGGAGACGCCTGATGGCATTGTGGTGCCGCCTGATCTGCCCGGCCATCTCGACGCCGTTTCGAAAAAGCTCGGCGGCGCGCTGGCGCTGGTGACGGGACGTGCCCTGCCCTATGCCGACAAGCTGTTCAAACCGTTCGAGTTTCCGATCGCCGGCCTTCACGGCGCCGAGCGCCGGATGGCGGATGGCACAATCGATCGCGTCAGCGTCACGCCCGAATTCGAAGCTCTGAAAACACGTCTCGCGACTGAGACCGCCGGATGGGACGGTGTGCTGATCGAGGACAAGGGTGCGGCCGTCGGCGCCCATTACCGGCAGGCGCCGGAGCGTCAGGCGGATCTCGAGCGCCTGATGGAAAAGGCGGCGACTGAGGCCGGCGACGAATTCAAGCTGCAGCGCGGCAAGATGGTGATCGAGCTTCGCCCCGCCCGCGCCAGCAAGGGGAGGCGCTGAAAGCCTTTCTGAGCGAGACGCCTTTGCGGGCCGCCTGCCGATCGCGATCGGCGACGACCTGACGGACGAGGCGATGTTCAAGGCGGCCAATGCGCTTGGCGGTCGCTCGGTGCGGATCGGTGAGGCCAGCCTTCCCGATGGAAGCCCGACGGAGGCAACCATGCTTCTCTCCTCCAGTGCCGAGTTGCGTGACATTCTGGCCGGTCTCTCCCGTTGACGGGGCCCGACAAGGGCCCAGCAACGGGTACAGCCGCACTATTGATACCTGAAAGGAATTTGCCTTGAGCCGCCTCGTGGTCGTTTCGAACCGTGTCACCGTCCCGAAAAAGGTCGGTGACGCCCCCGCAGGCGGGCTCGCCGTCGCCCTGCAGGCCGCTCTCGAAGAGCGCGGCGGCATCTGGATGGGTTGGTCGGGCAATACCAGTGGCGAGCGGGATCCGGAAAAAATGGATATCCGCGAACACGGCAACATCACCTATGCACTGACCGACCTGACGGACAGCGATATCGAGGAATATTACCACGGTTTTGCCAACCGGGTGCTCTGGCCTATCTGTCACTACCGACTGGATCTCGCCGAATACGGCCGCAAGGAAATGGCCGGCTATTTCCGCGTCAACCGCTTCTTCGCCCACAAGCTGGCGCCGCTTCTCAAAGAAGACGACATCATCTGGGTGCATGACTATCACCTGATCCCGCTCGCCGCAGAACTCAGGCAGATGGGTTTCAAGAACAAGATCGGTTTCTTCCTGCACATCCCCTGGCCGCCGGCCGACGTGCTGTTTGCCATGCCGGTGCACGAGCAGATCATGCGCGGGCTGTCGCAATATGACCTCGTCGGCTTCCAGACCGATTACGACCTCGACAATTTCGGCGGCGGTCTGGTGCGTGAGGGGATCGGCGAGCGGCTCGAAGGCGGCAAGAAATTTTCCACCTACGGCCGCACCTTCAAGGGCGGCGCCTATTCGATCTCGATCGAGACCAAGCCTTTCGCGCAGTATGCGGTGAAGGCTGCGCGCAATCCGATGGTGAAGAAGGCCCGCGAGAGTATCGAGGGCCGGGATCTCATCATAGGTGTCGACCGGCTCGACTATTCCAAGGGCATTACCCAGCGCATCGACGCGTTCGAGCAATTCGTGCGCCTGAATCCCGCCTATCAGAACCAGGTGACCTATCTGCAGATCACCCCGAAATCCCGCTCGGAAGTGCCGGAATACGAGCAGATGCAGCGGACGGTCGCCGAACAGGCGGGCCGGGTGAACGGAGCGCTCGGCCAGGTCGACTGGACGCCGATCCGCTACGTCAACCGGTCGATCGCACGGCCGCTGCTTGCCGGTCTTTACCGGCTGGCCAAGATCGGGCTCGTCACGCCTCTGCGCGACGGGATGAACCTTGTCGCCAAGGAATATGTGGCGGCGCAGGATCCGGAGGATCCGGGCGTTCTGGTGCTCTCCCGCTTTGCCGGTGCTGCCCGCGAACTGCAGGGCGCGCTGCTGGTCAATCCCTACGATATCGAGGGAACGGCCCATGCGATCGCCCGCGGCCTCAGCATGTCGCTGGAAGAGCGCAAGCAGCGCTGGCAGGCGATGATGGACCATCTTACCGAATACGACATCAATCGCTGGTGCGACGATTTTCTCAAGGATCTGACATCGGACTGAGGCGCGTCATATTACTTGAGTGACAGCCGCGGACCGGGTTGGTTGGCGGCTTCTCAGCAGCCTGTTCAAACCGGAGAGCCATCATGAAGATCAGCGCGCGCAACCGCTTCAAGGGCAAGGTCGTCGACGTCAAGAAGGGCGCGACCACGGCCCATGTCCGTATCGACCTCGGCAACGGCCTGATCGTCACATCCTCGATCACCAACGAGGCTGTGGACGAGCTCGGCCTCGCCGTCGGTGGCGACGCCTATGCGGTCATCAAGGCATCCGATGTCATGGTAGCCGTCGACTGAGATTGCAGACGGGGCGGAGTGTGTCCGCCCCCATCGTTCGCCTATAGAGTCTGAAAATCAGGCATAGACCTTGAGTGTGTGCTGCTTGAGCGGCTCGGCGAGGATTTGCCTATGGATCTCGGCCAGTTCCTGCAGATAGGGCTGGGCGAAATGGGCGTCGAGCGCCGCCTGATCCCGCCAGGTTTCGCGGATGAAGAAGGTGCCCGGCGCATCGACATCTTCCAGCACGACAAACTGGATGCAGCCTTCCTCCCGGCGGGTCGGCTCTACGATCGCAAGCGTTGCCTCGCGCAACTGGTCTTCCTTGCCCGGCTTGGCGCGGAAGGCGAAAATGGCTTCAATCATGTGATGGCTCCTGATCGATAAAATATTGGCCCTGGGGATATGGGGCCAAGAGGCGGGACGACAGTGTCGCGCCATCGATGGGAGCCAAATTATCCGGCGCATTCAAGGGACGGGAGGTTGCAAATCGCCTCTGGTCATCAGGCCTTGGCGCCGCGCTCACGCCTTCTGGCAGTAATGGGCAGTCGGCGCAGTCTCATCCGTCTGGAAATCGCCGGGCTGGGGCGGCGCGATGGGCTTGAACAGGGTGCGATCCGGTTTCAGATCGAGAAGCGGCGTGCCGTCGAGGCAATCCAGCCCGCGCACCAGCAGCACATTGCCCTCAACACCCTCTAACTTCACGATCGAGGTGCCGATCGGGTTCGGCCTGACCGGGGAGCGGAGCGAAAACGTGCCATGCACCTTGCCATTGCTCGCCGGGCTCTGCAGCACGAGATCGCGGCGGGACTGATGCAGCCAGTAGAGGATTTCCAGCCGCTCGAAGACCTCCACACCCTTCAGGGCCGGCACCCATGGCTCGTAGATCTCGATGCGGCAGATCGGCCCGTCATGACGGCCCTGGCGCGGCGTTTCCATGCGCGATGTCCAAGGGGTGGAGATGCGGCCGATAAAAGTGAGACCGGCATCGGTCGGTTCTGGCGCCGAGACCTGAACCTCGTTCTCGCGGACTTCGTTTTCGCGCACCATCATCATTCTCCCGTGTTGAGACGCGGCGATGAGACCTGGAAACTGCCGCCCGGCAGCACGCCCATCACCACATCGATATCATAAAGCCGTTTGACCGTCGCAGGCGTCAGCACCTCGGCCGGTGGTCCCAATCCCGCAAGCCTCCCCTCGTGCAGCAGCGCCACCTGATCGGCGACCATGAAGACATGGTCGGGATTGTGGGTGGAGAGCACGATCGCCATGCCCTCCGCCGCCAGTCGGCGGACATGGGAGAGCACCCGCATCTGGTTGCCGTAATCGAGGCTGGCGGTCGGCTCGTCCATGACGAGAACCTTCGGCTCCTGCGCCAGCGCGCGGGCAATCAGCGTCATCTGCCGCTCGCCGCCGGAGATTTCCGTATAGGGACGATCAGCCAGATGGGACATGCCGAGCCGGTCGAGCGCATCCGCGGCGATCTCGCGATCCCGCCTGCCCGGCGCGGAAAAGGGCGCCACCCTTGCCGCCCGGCCCATCAGCACAACGTCACGCACAGTGAAGGGAAAGAGAGCCGCATGGGCCTGTGGAACATAGGCGATCCGTTTCGCCCGCTCCGCGCGGCTGAGCGTCGCGAGGGAGGCGCCATCGAACAGCACATCGCCCGCCTGGGGCGGCAGAAGCCCGAGCATGGTCTTGAACAGCGTCGTCTTGCCAGCACCGTTCGGCCCGAGCAGCGCCAGAACCTCGCCGGGACCGAGCGTCAGCGAAACGCTGCTGCCGATGGTGCGGGCGCCATAGCCGAAGGAGAGGTCTCGCAGCTCCAGCATCAGGATCAGCCCCGCTTTCCCGATGCCAGCAGCCAGAGGAAGAAGGGCGCGCCGACGACGGCGGTGAGAATACCGAGCGGAATTTCCGTGAGGGCGATGCTGCGGGCGAGCGTATCGACGATCAGCATATAGCCGCCGCCGAGCACGATGGAGGCAGGCAGAAGGCGACGGAAATCCGGCCCGACGAGCAGCCGGGCGATATGGGGGATGACGAGCCCGACCCAGCCGACGATGCCGGCGATCGAGACAGAGGCGGCGGTGATCAGCGTTGCGCCGACGATCAGCGCCAGCCGCGTCACGCGCGTATCGACGCCCAGCGTCTGCGCTTCCTCGTCACCCAGCGTCATCACGTTCATGCGCCAGCGCAACAGAAAGAGCGGCAGAAGGCCGAGGACCATGGCGGGCAGGATGGAGGCGACATCGGCACGGTTGACCGCCGTCAGGCTGCCGAGCAGCCAATAGGTGATCGCCGGGAGCTGGTCATAGGGATCGGCAAGGATTTTTATCAGCGAGATGCCGGCACCGACGACCGCCCCGATCGCCACGCCTGCCAGCACCAGCGTCAGCACCGGATCACGCCCGCGCACCGCTGCGCCCACCGCATAAACCGCGCCGACGGCCAGAAGCCCGCCGCAAAAGCTCATGGCCTGGATCACCGGCACCGGCATGCGTAGAAAGATCGCCAGAACCGCGCCGAGGCTTGCGCCGGCGGAGACGCCGAGAATATCCGGCGAGACGAGCGGATTGCGGAACAGGCCCTGATAGGTGGCGCCGGCCGCCGCCAGTGCCGCGCCGATCAGCAGACCAGCCATGACGCGCGGCAGCCGGACGTTCCAGATCACCGTCTGCTGGATCGGATCGATATTTCCCTCGCCGCCCGTAAGACCTGCGGCCAGTGCCCGCAGGATGGTGCCGGGCGGCACCCAGTATTTGCCGATCGCCAGGGACCCCAGCGTCAGCAGCACCAGGCCGGTAACGCCAAGGGCGATCAGCTTCCAGTTTGCGCGCTCCATATCCGCTTCAGGTCTCATCCGGGATTAGCTGTGGCGCCCTTGAGCAGCGTGTCAAGCTGGGCGTCGGTCACGTCGACCTGATAGAAGAGCTTGAAGAAGGTTTTGACATCCGCCCTGAGATCGCCCGGAAAGGCCTTTGGATAGAGCAGCGCTTCCAGCCAGCGAATGCCGATCAGGCGATTGATGCCAGGAGGCGCATCGAACCAGCCGAAGGGCAGCGACGGCGTGGCAAACACCTTGCCATCCTTCACCGCTGTGACGCTGGCCCAGGACGGATCGCTTCTCACGCTGGATGCAAATTTGGGGCTCGCGGCGAGAATGACCTGCGGGTTCCAGCCGAGCACCTGTTCGAGCGAGACATTGGTGAGCCCGCCCTTGCCGGCGGACGCCGCGACATTGGTGGCACCGGCCGCTTCCAGGATTTCCAGATTGATGGAGCCGGCAAGCCCGGTCTCCAGTCCTTCCGGCCCACGTCCGTAATAGACCTTGGCGCGTTCGCCGGCCGGTACTTTCGCCAGTCCTTCATCGAGGGATTTCAAGGTGTTTTCCGCATAGGTGGCCAGTTCCTCGGCACGCGGCTTGACGCCCAGCAGATCACCCACCTGCCGCAAAGTCTCAGCCGAGTTTTTGAAACTGCCGTCGATCAGCACATAGGGAATGCCGGTCTGCTGCTGCACCTTGTCGGCAAGCGAGATATAGGTCGGGTTGACGCTGCCGACATCGATGATGAGATCGGGCTTAGCCGCGATCACCGCCTCCATATTTGCCGTGCCGCCCTGTCCGGTCAGCCGGCCGAAGGTCGGCAGGTCACGGACGGAGGGCGCGAGAAACTCCTTCTCGGCCGCGCCCGGCTCGCGCACCCAGCCCGTCAGCTTGTCCGGTGCCAGCACATAAACCAGAACCGAGGCAGGCGGCCCGGCCGTCAGCACACGGGTGACATTGTCCGGGATTTCCACTATCCGCCCGCCGGCATCGGTGAAAGGCCGGGCAAATACGGTGGCGGAGCAGAAGGACAGGAAGGCGATCGCGACGGCGCTGACCAGCTTCAGCATGAGGAGCCTCCAGGTGAATTGAAGCGCAGTATGGCATGACGAGATATCCGATGGAATATGTCGCCTCGGCACCACGCGCCGTTTCTCGTGATCGCCGCATGGAAGGTTCTTCCCTCCATGATCTTCCCATGACGACGATCAGCCGGTACCCATTGGGAACATGATTTGAGGAGCCGCCATGCTGATCACCGCCCCCGTCACTGCAGAGCACATTGCCCATGCGGAGGCGGTCATCCGACCGCATATACGCCACACGCCGGTGATGCGGGTCGACATGCAGGCCTTCGGCGGCCAGCCGATGCCGGTCGACCTGAAGCTCGAACTGCTGCAGCATTCCGGTTCGTTCAAGGCGCGCGGCGCCTTCACCAACCTTCTGACACGCGACGTACCGGAAACCGGCGTGGTCGCGGCCTCCGGCGGCAATCATGGCGCAGCCGTCGCCTATGCCGCCCATAAGCTGGGCGTGCCGGCGCATATTTTCGTGCCCAGCGTTTCGTCCAAGGCGAAGATCGACCTGATCCGCTCCTACGGGGCAGAACTCGTCGTCGGAGGTGACCGCTACGCGGACGCGCTGGCCGCCAGCGAGGCCTATGTCGAAAAGACCGGAGCGCTCGCTATCCACGCCTTCGACCAGCCCGAGACGCTGGCCGGTCAGGGCACGCTCGGCAAGGAGATCGAGGAAGACCTGCCGCATATGACCACGCTTCTCGTGGCCGTCGGCGGCGGCGGCCTGATCGGCGGCATTGCATCCTGGCTGCGCGGACGGGTGAAGATCGTCGCGGTGGAATCCGACGGCGCCCCGACGCTTTATGAAGCGTTCAAGGCAGGCCACCCGGTGGATGCGCCTGCGGGCGGTATCGCGGCGGATTCTCTTGCGCCGAAAAAGGTGGGCCGGCTGATGTTTCCGGTGGCGCAGGAATTCGTCGAGCCGCCGGTTCTCGTAACCGACGCCGACATCCTGAACGCCCAGAAGGCATTGTGGTCCGGCGCGCGGCTGGTGGCCGAGCCGGGCGGAGCCGCCGCCTTCGCCGCGCTGCTTTCCGGCAAATATGTTCCGAAGCCCGGCGAGCGGGTCTGCGTGCTGGTCTGTGGATCGAACACGACCGCCGTCAACTTCGGCTGAGACCGCTTCCTCGTCGCTTTTCGGGCGGTAAGGCTCCACCATGTTCCAGCTCACGCAAGCCGCCACATTCGAGCAGATCGTCAAGAAGAGCCGCTTTTTGGCGATCGCGCTTCCCGTCGCAACCGAAGAGGAGGCGAAGGCGGCACTGGCGGCGCATGGCGATGCCGGCGCCAACCACAATTGCTGGGCATGGCGGATCGGCGCGGCCTATCGCTTTTCCGATGACGGAGAGCCGAGCGGCACGGCGGGCAAGCCAATCCTCGCCGCGATCGACGGCCAGTCGCTCGACCATGTCGTCGTCATCGTCACCCGCTGGTTCGGCGGCATATTGCTGGGCAGCGGCGGGCTGGTGCGCGCCTATGGCGGCACGGCGGCCGCCTGTCTCAAGGTCGCACCGATGGTGGAACTGAAGCCGACCATCGAGGGCATGGTAAGCTTGGAGTTTTCCGACCTTGCGCGGATGAAGGCCAGGCTTCTGTCCGTCCCCGATCTGACGATTGCCGAAGAAGCGTTTACCGCGACCGGCGCCGACCTGATGCTCCACATACCGGAGGCGGAAGTCGGTACGGTGTCGCAACTGGTGACCGATCTTACGAGCGGTCGAGCCGAATTGGTTATCGACTGAGGTCAATCACGCCGCCTTGGCGACGTGATATTCCTTGATTGCGGCCATCTTGATCGACGGGTAGCGTTCCGCCTCGTAACGCAGCGAAAACGCATCCTGCGCCAGGAAGACCGGATCGCCGTCGAGATCCCGGGCGATATCGCCGCGCTTGACGGTGACGAACTTTTCCAGATCCGCCTTGTTGTCCGACGAGACCCAGCGGCAGACCGAGAAGCGCGACATTTCGAAGGTGACCGGCAGCGAGTATTCCGCTGACAGACGCTCCTTCAACACGTCGAGCTGCAGCGCGCCGACGACGCCGACGATGGCGGGCGAACCGTCTTCCGGCTGGAAGAGCTGTACGACGCCTTCTTCCGCCATACCGAGGCGCACGCGGCGCAGGATTTCCGGCGAGAAGTTCGGGACCCCTGGAAGACCAGCGCCTCGCCTTCGGTCAGCGTATCGCCGATCCGGAGCGTGCCGTGGTTCGGAATGCCGACGACATCGCCGGCAAAGGCGGTATCGGCCAGCTGGCGCTGCGAGGCAAAGAAGAATTGCGGCGCGGTGAGGCCGAGCTGCTTGCCGGTACGCGCCAGCCGCGCCTTCATGCCGCGCTCCAGCTTGCCGGAGCAGATGCGGGCAAAGGCGATGCGGTCGCGATGGTTGGGGTCCATGTTCGCCTGGATCTTGAAGACGAAGGCCGTCATCTTGTCTTCGGCGGCATGAACCGTGCGGATATCGGCAACCTGGTCGCGCGGCGGCGGGGCGAAATCGCCGAGCGCGTTGATGAGATCGCGGACGCCGAAATTCCTCAAGGCCGAGCCGAAGAAGACCGGCGTCATATGACCTTCGAGGAAGGCCTGACGATCGAATGGGCGGCAGGCCTCGATGGCGAGCTCCACTTCGTCGACAAAAGCGCTGCGCTCGTTTTCCGGCAGTCGGTCGGCGACGGCCTGCGGCCCGTTGACCTTGGTCGGCACCACTTCCGTATCCGACCCTCGCACGGTGTTGTCGGCCAGATTGTAGGAACCGCAGAAGCTCTTGGAGCGACCGATCGGCCAGGTGATCGGAGCGGTGTCGAGCGCCAGCTTCTCCTCGACCTCGTCGAGGATCTCGAAGATGTCGCGGCTTTCGCGGTCCATCTTGTTGACGAAGGTGATGATCGGGATGTCGCGCATGCGGCAGACTTCGAACAGCTTCAGCGTCCGCGGCTCGATACCCTTGGCAGCATCGATGACCATGACGGCCGCATCCACCGCCGTCAGCGTGCGATAGGTATCGTCGGCGAAGTCTTCGTGACCGGGCGTATCCAAGATGTTGAAGACATTGCCTTCATATTCGAAGGTCATGACCGAGGTGACGACGGAGATGCCGCGCTCACGCTCGATCTTCATCCAGTCCGACCGGGTCTGGATGCGATCCTTCTTGGCCTTGACCTCACCGGCGAGCTGAATGGCACCGCCGAACAGCAGCAGTTTTTCGGTGAGTGTGGTCTTACCTGCATCGGGGTGGGCAATGATCGCAAATGTGCGGCGGCGGGAAACCGCCTCTGCCAGTGTTTCGGCCATGGGAGCAACAATCCTTCGAGTTGCCGCGTATCTAACGACTTAGTGGATAACTTTCAATTCGTGTTTGACCCCCAAGGCACAGGACGGGCTAATGCGCCCATGAACGTTCACTCCGCCTCCGCTCCCCTGCTCAACCTCATCCGCCTTGCCAATGGCGACGGCCTCGACCTTCCCGCTTACGAGACTTCCGGCGCTGCGGGCATGGATATGCGCGCCGCCGTGGCCGAGGGCGAGCCCCTGACGATCGCGCCAGGCAAGCGGGCGCTGGTGCCGACCGGCTTCATCTTCGAGATCCCCGCCGGTTTCGAGGCGCAGATCCGTCCGCGCTCCGGCCTTGCCTTCAAGAACGGCATTACCTGCCTCAACACGCCCGGCACGATCGACAGCGATTACCGCGGCGAAGTGAAGGTGCTGCTGGTCAATCTGGGTGATGAGGATTTCGTCATCACGCGCGGCATGCGGATCGCCCAGATGGTGGTGGCGCCCGTGACCCAGGTGCAGGTGGCGGAGATCAGCGAGACGACCGAAACAACCCGCGGTGCCGGCGGCTTCGGCTCAACCGGCGTCTGACGCCGTCCTCCATCCTGCTTTCCCGCTGCCGAAAACGGCTTGAGCCAGCTGAACCGCCGCGACCAGGCCGGGCAGTTTCCTTGCAACTGTTTTCGCCAAATCCCGGGTGCCCGCGCAATGATGACGCTCTGGTCATAGAGTGATCGCAGCCCTATTCTCCCGACAAGAACGAAGGCATTCTAAGGGAGACGGTCATGACGGACACGAAGAAACCCGGACGCGGCAAGGTCTATGCGTCGATCACGGAGACGATCGGCGATACGCCGATCGTGCGGCTCGACAAGCTGGCGAAGGAAAAGGGTGTGAAGGCCAATCTTCTGGCCAAGCTCGAATTCTTCAATCCGATCGCTTCGGTGAAGGACCGCATCGGCGTCGCCATGATCGAAAGCCTGGAAGCACAGGGCAAGATCACGCCCGGCAAGTCGACGCTGGTCGAGCCGACATCCGGCAATACCGGGATCGCGCTTGCCTTTGCCGCCGCCGCCAAGGGCTACAAGCTGATCTTGACCATGCCGGAGACGATGTCTGTCGAGCGCCGCAAGATGCTGGCCCTGCTCGGCGCGGAACTGGTGCTTACCGAAGGCCCGAAGGGGATGAAGGGTGCGATCGCCAAGGCCGAGGAACTTGCCGCCTCGCTGCCCGACGCCATCATTCCGCAGCAGTTCGAAAACCCGGCCAATCCAGAAATCCACCGCAAGACGACGGCGGAGGAGATCTGGAACGATACGGACGGCGCGATCGACATTCTCGTTGCCGGGATCGGCACGGGCGGTACGATTACCGGCGCCGGACAGGTGCTCAAGGCCCGCAAGCCCGGCCTCAAGGTGATCGCCGTCGAGCCGGAAGAATCGCCCGTTCTTTCCGGTGGCGAACCCGGCCCGCACAAGATCCAGGGCATCGGTGCGGGCTTTGCGCCAAAATTCTCGACACGCATGTCTATGACGAGGTCGTCACCGTCAGCGCGCCTGAGTCCATGGATATGGCACGGCTCGTCGCCCGGCTCGAAGGCGTGCCGGTGGGCATCTCTTCCGGCGCCGCACTCACCGCCGCGATCGAAGTGGGCAGCCGCCCGGAAAACGCCGGCAAGACCATCGTCGTCATCATCCCCTCGTTCGCCGAGCGCTATCTTTCGACTGCGCTGTTCGACGGCCTGGGCGAGTAGCCCCCGGATACGCCGCAGCAGCGGCTTGTGATCCCCAAGCGCGCCCTTCATCCAAAAGCGGCGCGCTTCCTCCATGCGACATCCGCCTTTCCAGCAGCCAGCATTGCCGCTCAGTTGGAATGCCTCACCAACTGGAACCCACCACGCCGACCGGACCCCACTCCCCTTACGCTGCGGCAATCGCAAGCCGTTCGCTCGCCATGCGATAGGAGATCGCCTCGGCCAGATGCAGGCGCCCGACTGTCGGCTTGCCGTCGAGATCCGCGAGCGTCCGCGCGAC
This sequence comes from Terrirhizobium terrae, assembly GCF_030323265.1. Taxonomy (GTDB): domain Bacteria; phylum Pseudomonadota; class Alphaproteobacteria; order Rhizobiales; family Rhizobiaceae; genus Neorhizobium. The sequence goes on along the minus strand of NZ_CP104992.1, from coordinate 1,996,768 downwards.
TTTCAGGACGCGATGATAGCCGCGGGCGGAAAATTTCAGCTTTTCCGCCGCATCCCGCAGCAATTGCAGGCCGGATGGATCGGGCTCGGCAAAGCGCTCGATCATCGCCGTCGAACACCGCGCATTGGTGAGTGGGCCACGCGCTTCTGCCGTCTCATAGCGATCCCGCTGCAACTCTCGCGCCGCAAAGACCCGGCGGGCGACGTCGGCACTGCTTTCGGCCGGAGCCGGGCGAATGAGGTCGCTCGCCGATACCGCCGGCACGTCGATGCGGATATCGATACGGTCCATCAGCGGCGCAGAGATGCGGCCCTGATAGTCGGCGGCGCAGCGCGGGCCGCGGGCACAGGCGTGGCCCGGCTCGCCTGCCATGCCGCAGCGGCAGGGGTTCATGGCCGCGACGAGCTGAATATTGGCCGGATAGGAAACACGATGGTTGGCGCGGGCGATGACGCATTCGCCGGTTTCCAGCGGCTGGCGCAATGCATCCAGCACCTGCGGCGAAAATTCGGGAAACTCGTCGAGAAACAGCACGCCGTGATGCGAGAGCGAGGCTTCGCCCGGCCGCGCGCGCAGGCCACCGCCGACAAGGGCCGCCATGGTGGCTGAATGGTGCGGCGCGCGATAGGGCCGACGATCCGAGAGCTTGCCGCCCGACAATTGTCCGGCGATCGAATGGATCATCGAGACTTCCAGCAACTCGGCAGCCGAGAGCGGCGGGAGGATGGACGGCAGCCGCGCCGCCAGCATTGATTTTCCGGAGCCCGGCGGGCCGACCATCAGGAGGTTATGACCGCCGGCGGCCGCCACTTCCAGCGCCCGCTTCGCGCTTTCCTGGCCCTTTATCTCGGCGAGATCCGGCAGATTGGCGGGCAGAGCGCGGATCGCCGGCTGCGGCCGGGACATGACCTGCGTGCCGCGAAAATGATTGGCAAGACCGATCAGGCTGCGGGGTGCCAGAAGATCGATATCCGGCCCGGCCCAGGCCGCTTCCGGACCGCTGTCGGCCGGGCAGATCAGTCCCTTGCCGAGCGCATTGGCGCTGATCGCCGCCGGAAGCGCGCCGGCCACGGCCGCCAGCGTGCCGTCGAGGTTCAGTTCGCCGATCACCACATAGTCTGCGATCGCATCCGCCGGGATGGCGCCGAGGGCTGCCATGAGGCCGAGCGCAATCGCAAGATCGAAATGCGAGCCCTCCTTGGGGAGGTCAGCGGGGGCCAGATTGACCGTCACCTTCTTCGGCGGCATGGCGAGACCCGAGGCATGGAGGGCCGCCTGCACCCGCTCGCGGCTCTCGGCCACCGCCTTGTCCGGCAGGCCGACGATATGCATGCCCATCTTGCCCGGCCCGACCATGACCTGGACGTCGACGGAGACACCTTCTATCCCCTGGAATGCAACGGTACTGACGCGTGAAACCATGCGAACCGCTCCCAAACATCATGTCCGGAACGCAGCCTTGCCCCCTTGGCCTGCCTTCGCGCCAGCACAACCATAAGCTGACATAGTGCCATATTTTTAACAAGAACAAAAATCGAACATACGGAATAAAAAAATGGGCGCCCGGAGCGCCCACTGTCTATTCCTTGATACGCGAAACCTTAGTTCCTGGCCTCGATCGCATCCCACATAAGGCTTGCGACATCGGCGCCGCCGAATTTCTGCACCTCGCGGATGCCGGTCGGCGAGGTGACGTTGATCTCCGTCATATAGTCGCCGATGACGTCGATGCCGACGAAAATGAAGCCGCGCTCGCGCAGCGCAGGTCCGATGCGGGCGCAGATTTCCTTTTCGCGTGTCGTCAGTTCGGTCGGCTCGGCGCGACCGCCTACATGCATGTTGGAGCGGCTGTCGGTTTCAGCCGGCACGCGGTTGATTGCGCCGACCGGCTCGCCGTTGACCAGCAGGATGCGCTTGTCGCCCTTGCGCACCGCCGGCAGATAGGCCTGCGCGATGAAGGGCTCGCCGCGATACATCTGGCTGAACATCTCGATCAGCGAGGTGAAGTTGCGGTCGTCGCGAGTGGAGTGGAAAACGCCGGCGCCGCCATTGCCGTAAAGCGGCTTCAGGATGATGTCACCCATTTCCTGGCGGAAGGCGGCGATCTCGGTGACGTCACGGGAGATCAGCGTGGCCGGCATCAGGTCGGCGAATTCGGTGACGAAGATCTTTTCCGGCGAATTGCGCACCCAGGCCGGATCATTGACGACCAGCGTCTTCGGATGGATGCGCTCGAGAAGATGGGTCGAGGTGATGTAGCCCATGTCGAATGGCGGATCCTGGCGGAGCAGCACGACATCCATCTGCGAGAGATCGACACGCTGCTTTTCCCCGAGCGTGTAATGGTCGCCCTTGATGTCGCGGACCTGCAGCGGCTCGACCGCCGCGAAGATCTTGCCGTCGCGCATGGTCAGGCGATCGGGCGTATAGTGGAAGAGCTCGTAGCCGCGGGACTGCGCCTCCAAGGTCATTGCGAAGGTGGAATCGCCGGCAATGTTGATGCCGGAAATATGGTCCATCTGAATTGCGACCTTGCGAACATGCGCCATGTTTTATGCCCCCGGGGAAAAATGCCCGCCTGATGTAGGATAGGGGCCGGCCGAAAGCAATGCGGGCGGCGCAATCAGAGCCGCAATCGAGGCCGCTGCCGGATCAGGCGGCGAGGCCGAGTGCGGGCTTCGGTCGAAGCGCCTTCTTGAAGCGGAACATGGCGACAATCGGCGACGGGAAAGGCTTGCGCAGGAAGGCGATCTTGCGCACATAGGTTTCGACATGCCAGGTGGCCCAGGTGCCGCCTTTGAAATAGCCGATGTCACCCTTGCGCAATACGCGCTCGGTGCCGTCCTCGGCGGTCACATGGACCTCGCCTTCCAGGATGACGACCGTCTCGTCCCAGCCAAAATACCAGCGAAAGCTGCCGGCGGTGCAGTCCCATACGCCGGTCACAGCACATCCATCCTCCGCCTTGGAATGGGCGCCGGAGCGTGCCTGGGGATCACCGGACAGGATCCAGCTCGGTTCGATGGGAAGTGGCTCCATCACGATACTGTCCGGACAGGCGCCGACGAATACCGGCGCAGGCTGAGGCGCAGGCATGACGTGCTGTGCACGCGCGCGATATCCCACTGCCATGGCTGCCGCCGCGACGATCATGTGCCAGCTCATACTATCCTCAAGAGAAACAAGTCCAGTTTCGCCGGGATGTAGCAGAAAGAAATCACCAGTGCATTCAAGCGATCGTTAAAATATTAGCGATCGGCCAATGACGGCAATCAAGCCACCGGCTGTATCTTTCCAGCCACAGGAGCTGCCGCTGTCGAGGCGCGGCCTTCCAGCCGCTTGCCGGTCTCGGCGTTAAAGAAATGCAGGCGCGAGGCATCGATCGACAGATGCAGTTCCGGGCCAAGTTCGGCCTCGGAAGAAACCGCCACCGTGACGGGCTGATCCCCGATCAGACCATGGACGAGCCGCTGGGAGCCGAGTTCCTCGGCATATTCCACCTTGAACGGCAGGCTGTTCTCGCCGGCCGGTGCGAGACGGATGTCTTCGGCACGCAGGCCGACCGTGACGGCGCCGGAGGCCGGAGCAAAGCCGTTGAGGCCGAGCAGGCCGGGGCCGATTGCCAGGCGATCGCCGTGGACCTCGCCCTTGACGAGGTTCATGGCCGGCGAGCCGATGAAGCTTGCGACGAAGGTGGAGGCCGGGGTGTGATAGACGTCGAGCGGCGCGCCGACCTGCTCGATCTTCCCGCCGTTCAAAACGACGAGACGATCGGCGAGCGTCATCGCCTCCAGCTGGTCGTGGGTGACGTAGATTGAGGTTGTGCCGAGGCGGCGCTGCAGGCGCTTGATCTCGCCGCGCATGGAAACACGCAGCTTGGCATCGAGGTTGGACAGAGGCTCGTCGAACAGGAAGACGGCCGGCTTGCGGACGATGGCGCGGCCCATGGCGACACGCTGGCGCTGACCGCCGGAAAGCGCGCGCGGCTTGCGATCGAGATACTGGGCGATCTCCAGCATGCGAGCGGCTTCCGCCACGCGCTCGTCGATCTCGGCCTTCGGCGTCTTGCGGTTCTTCAGGCCATATTCCAGGTTCTGCCGCACCGACATATGCGGATAGAGCGCGTAGTTCTGGAAGACCATGGCGATATCGCGATCGGCCGGCTCCACCTCGTTGACCACGCGGTCGCCGATCTTCACCTTGCCTTCGGAAATCGCCTCGAGGCCGGCCACCATGCGCAGAAGCGTGGACTTGCCGCAGCCGGAGGGGCCGACGAGGACGATGAACTCGCCATCCCGAATATCGAGATTGATGTCGGATACGGCACGGACGCCGCCATTATAGATCTTGCCAACGCTGCTGATGTCGATCGCGGCCATTGTCTTGTTCCTTACTTGTCGCTTTCGGTCAGGCCCTTGATGAACCAGCTCTGGAAGAGCACCACGATAGCCACGGGCGGAAGCATGGCGAGAACCGCCAGCGCGAAAGCCTCGTTGTAATCGGGGATCTGCGAGCCGACCCAGACCTGCAGGATGGATTTGATGCCGCGCATCAGGGTGAAGAAGCGCTCATCGGTCGTCATCAGCATCGGCCAGAGATACTGGTTCCAGCCGTAGACGAACATGATGATGAAGATCGCCGCGATCATGGTGCGGGAGATCGGGATCAGGATGTCGATGAAGAACTTGAACGGGCCGGCGCCATCGATGCGCGCGGCCTCCAGCAGCTCTTCCGGTACCGACTTGAAGAACTGGCGGAAATAGAAGGTGCCAGTCGCCGAGGCGAGAAGCGGCACGATGAGGCCCGTATAGCTGTTCAGGAGGCCGAGATCCGACATGACCTGGTAGGAGGGCATGATGCGCACTTCGAGCGGCAGGAGCAGCGTGGTGAAGATCACCCAGAAGGAAAGCGTCGCCATCGGGAAGCGGAAATAGACGATGGCATAGGCGGCCATCATCGACAGCACGATCTTGCCGAGCGCGAAGCCGACGCCGAGGATCAGCGAATTCATCACCATGCGGGCGCCGGTGATCTCACCGGTAAAGCCGCCGCGCTGGGTCAGCACCTTCTCATAGGTTTCGACGAAATGGCCACCCCAGGAGAGCGACAGGCCGTTACTGTGAATGTCGGCCGCCGTATGGGTGGAGGTCATGAAGGCCACCACGACCGGCGTGCAGAGAAACAGTGCGCCGAGGATGAGGACGAGGTGATCGGAAAACCGGGTGCGATACATGGCCATCCCCTCTCAATTGTAATGGACGCGCTTCTCGATGAAGCGGAACTGGAAGATGGTGAGAACGAAGACGACGATCATCAGGATGACGGACTGGGCCGAGGAGCCGCCGAGATCGTTGCCGCGGAAACCGTCATTGTAGACCTTGTAGACCAGCGTGATCGGGTTGTTGGCCGGCTTGTCCTTCACCATCACGTCGATCAGGCCGAACGTATCGAACAGCGCATAGGTGACGTTGATGATCAGGAGGAAGAAGGCGGTCGGGGCGAGCAGCGGCAGAGTGACGGTCCAGAAACGACGCAAGCCGGAACTGCAGTCGATCGTTGCCGCCTCGCGCACCGAGACCGGCACATTCTGCAGGCCCGACAGCAGAAAGATGAAGTTGTAGGGGATCTGTTTCCAGACCGCAACGACGACCATGGCGAAGGCCGTGTCGTAGTAGTTCAGGCCCACCTGCATGTTCCAGCCGACATAGGACATCATCTTGACGAAGGTGCCGATATGCTGGTCGAAGAACATCATGCCGATCAGGCCCGCGACAGGTGCGGCGATAGCATAGACGGCAATCAGCAGCGTCTTGTAGGTCGAGCTGCCCTTGATGATCCGGTCGGCCTTGACCGCAAGCAGCATGCCGATCGCCAGCGAGAAGAACGTGACGAGCAGGGTGAATACTGCCGTGAACAGCGCGATCGACTGGTATTCGGAGCTGAACAGCGCGTCGGTATAGTTGCTCATGCCGACAAAGGTCGAGCCGAAGCCGAACGGGTCCTCGATATAGAAGGACGAGCTCAAGGCCTGGACCGAGGGCCAGTAGAAGAAGACGAAAATCACCGCGAGCTGCGGAAACAGGAAGACATAAGGGAGGATCGGCGACGTGAACTGCACGCGCTTCATCTCTTCTGCCTGGGCGGCAGGCTTGCGCGCCTTGGCGCCGAACCCGAGACGGGACAGGAAGCCGCCGGTCTGCGGCTGCGACGTCGTATAGGCCACGACACTCCCCTTTTCTTATTTGTGCAAAAGGCCCGCCCGCCTTCGAAAGGCGGACGGACCGTTACAGGAGGCGTTATCAGCCGGCGGTCTTGGCGAAACGGGCGAGGAGGTCGTTGCCTTCCTTCTCGATGGTTTCGAATGCCTTCTGGACCGTGGTCTCACCCGCGAAGATCTTGTTGTATTCGCGTTCCATGATGGAGCGGATCTGCGGGTAGAAGCCGAGGCGGTAGCCCTTGGACCATTCGCCCGACGGCAGCATCAGCTGCTTGATGCCGACTTCGGCAACCGGCTGCTTCTCGTAGTAGCCTTCCTTCTTGGCCAGCTCGTAGGCGGCCTCGGTGATGGCGACGTAGCCGGTGGCCTGGTGGTAGAACTTCTGGATTTCCGGCGAGGTCAGGAACTGGAAGAAGTCGGCGACGCACTTGTTTTCGGCTTCCGGCTTGCCGGCCATGGCGAAGAGAGCTGCACCACCGATGAAAGTGTTGGTGCCGGCGCCCTTGATGCCCGACCAGTAAGGCAGGAAGTCAGCCGAGAAAGGCATGGTCGCGGTCTTCTGCAGGCCGCCGAACGAACCGGACGAGCCGATCCACATGGCAACCTTGCCTTCTTCGAACGGCTTCTGGTTGTCGTTCCAGCCGGCGCCGTAATATTTGAAGTAGCCGTTGTCCGACCAGGACTTCAGCTTTTCGAACATCATGACCAGGTTCTTGTCGGTCAGGTTCATCTTGGTGTCGACAACTGTGTCGTAGCCGTTGTTGTTGGTGGCGAACTGGATGTTGTGACGCGAGAAGAAGTTCTCGGTGAACTGCCAGGTCAGCTGCGAAGCGGTCATGGCGATGTAGCCGGCTTCCTTGAGCTTCGGAGCAGCAGCTTCGAATTCTTCCCAGGTCTTCGGCACGGCGACGCCAGCCTTTTCGAAGGCCTGCGTGTTGATGTAGGCGATCGGAGCCGAAGAGTTGAACGGCATGCCGATGAACTTGCCGGTCGGATCGGCGTAGAAGTAACGGACGCCTTCGATGAAGGCTTCGCGGTCGAACTTGTAACCTGCGTTGTTGATCAGATCTTCAGCGGCAACGGTCGCGCCCTTGGCGTTGATGATGGTCGCGGCGCCGGCGTCGAAGACCTGCAGGATGTTCGGCTGTTCGCCCGAACGGAAGGCGGCGATGCCGCTGGCAAGCGCTTCTTCGTAGGTGCCCTTGGAGATCGGCGTCAGGGCGCAAGCCGTCTGCGCGGCGTTGAACTTCTGCGACACTTCGTTGATGACTTCACCGTTGCGGCCGCCCATGCCGTGCCACCAGGTGATGTTGGTTGCTGCGAGCGAGGACGTTGCAGACATAGCAACTGCCATCGCGGCCATCGAAATCTTCTTGATCATGGTTTCGTCCTCTCCGCCTTGGTTGGATCGAGGATCGAAATAGGGCCTGCCCGTGACAGGCTCTTAACAGTTCTGTTTCAGATTTGTGACGCGTGCACAGCTTTGCAAAAACTTCACAAGCTCGTCAGAAAGCATCGGGAAAATGGCGCGGAAGACGGCGGGGAAGCATGGCGATGATATCATAGCGGAAAGACAGAAGATGCGCGTCGCGGCGCCTGGAAATCCAGATCTCGCTCGCTGCTCTTATGCGCCTTTGCGCATCGAAGCCGACGGCGTCGATCGCATCGCCTTCGCGAACACGCGCCTTCACTTCGACGAAGACGACCAGAGCCTTCCTGCGGGCAACGATATCCACCTCGCCGACCCGTGTACGATAGCGGATCGCGAGAATGCGATAGCCCTTCATGACCAGTTAAAGTGCCGCCCAATATTCGGAAAGATGGCCGCGACGCTCCGCGCGCCGCCGCTTCTGCTGCCTGCCTTCCGGCATGGAGCCGCTAGCCGCCATCCCTGCCCTTCATGTCGGTGAGCCGCTGGTAGAGATCCCGCTTGGCAAGGCCGGTCAGGCGGGCAGCCTCCGCCGCGGCCTTGGCCGCCGGCATGGATTCCGAAAGCTCGGCGAGAAGCGCATCCACGTCGATCGCCGTCGAGATCTCATCCGCAGCCGGCGGGCCGACAAGGAAGACGATCTCGCCTTTGACCGTGCGCTCGTCAAAGGCTGCGGCCAGTTCGCCGAGGAAGCGCGGCTGACCTCCTCGAAGGCCTTGGTGAGTTCGCGCCCGACGCAGGCCGCACGGGCCGGCCCCAGAACATCGGCAGCAGCTGAAAGTGTCGCGGCGATACGATGGGGGCTTTCAAAGAAGATCAGCGTTGCCGGGATCTTCGACAGTTCCGTCAGCCGGTCGCGGCGCGCCTTGTCCTTGACCGGCAAGAAACCGGCAAAGAGGAAGGCATCGTTCGGCAGGCCGGACGCGACGAGTGCCGCGAGCGGCGCCGAGGCGCCGGGAATGGGCACGACGCGATGGCCGGCTTCGATCGCCAGCTGGCCGAGGCGGTAACCGGGATCGGAGACGAGCGGCGTGCCGGCATCGGAGACCAGGGCCACCGACTTGCCCTCCTCCAGCGCCGCAAGCAGCCTCGGCCCCATCTCGTCGGCATTGTGCTCGTGATAGGCATAGGGCTTGTTGGCGATGCCGTAACGATCGAGCAGCACACGGGTGACGCGGGTATCCTCACAGGCGAGCACATCCGCCCCGCCGAGCGTTTCCAGCGCGCGCAAAGTGATATCGCCGAGATTGCCGATCGGCGTCGCGACCAGATAGAGCGCAGGCTCGAGCGGGCGCGATGGTACGAAAGTGTTGGCCACGCGATAGCCGCGCGGCGCCTCAGATTGTCCGGCCAAGGGCATACATGCTCAATTGAGTGATCATGCCCCTTTATGGTCAAGCCCAGCCGGGCCCGCAAGCGGCGAAAGCCCAAGTTTTCTGTGAGAAGCGCGCCGGAGAGCATTGAAATGACGCAGCCGCCTCCCGTTCGCCTCTTGCTTTCAAAGGCCGATTGCTGCCATTTTGCCCGTCCACATCATACGGCTTGCAAAAAGCCGAAGAATATCCGGCGGCCTGCCTCCCGGGACGCCAAGGTCGAAAGCGATTGAGTCCATGCGTATTACTCTTGAGCGTTCCAATCTTCTGAAATCGTTGAACCACGTCCATCGCGTGGTCGAACGCCGCAACACCATTCCGATCCTCTCCAACGTCCTGATGCGCGCCTCTGGCGCCAATGTCGAGCTGAAGGCGACCGACCTCGACCTGGAGATCACCGAGTCCGTGCCGGCCATGGTCGAGACGGCAGGTGCGACGACGGTTCCCGCGCATCTGCTCTACGAAATCGTCCGCAAGCTGCCGGACGGTTCGGAAGTGCTGCTCGCCACCAATCCGGATGGCGGCTCGATGACGGTCCAGTCCGGCCGCTCGAAATTCTCGCTGCAATGCCTGCCGGAGACGGACTTCCCGGATCTGACCGCCGGCTCGTTCAGCCACACGTTCAAGCTCAAGGCGACCGACCTCAAGATGCTGATCGATCGCACCCAGTTCGCGATCTCGACCGAGGAAACCCGCTATTACCTGAACGGTATCTTCTTCCACACGATCGAAGCCGGCGGCGACCTGAAGCTGCGCGCCGTCGCGACCGACGGCCACCGCCTCGCCCGCGCCGATGTCGAAGCCCCTCGGGCTCCGAAGGCATGCCGGGCATCATCATCCCGCGCAAGACGGTGGGCGAGCTGCAGAAGCTGGTCGATGATCCGGAAGCACAGGTCACCGTCGAGGTTTCCGACGCCAAGATCCGCCTGACGATCGCCGACATCATCATGACGTCGAAGCTGATCGACGGCACATTCCCGGACTACCAGCGCGTCATCCCGACGGGCAACGACAAGGAAATGCGCGTCGATTGCCAGACCTTCGCCAAGGCCGTCGACCGCGTCTCGACCATCTCGTCGGAGCGTGGCCGCGCGGTAAAGCTCTCGCTGACCGACGGCCAGCTGATGCTTACGGTCAACAACCCGGATTCGGGTAGTGCTACGGAAGAAGTCGCCGTCGGATACGACAACGACCCGATGGAAATCGGCTTCAACGCCAAGTACCTGCTCGACATCACCGCGCAGCTTTCCGGTGACGACGCGGTCTTCATGCTGGCCGATGCCGGCTCGCCGACGCTGGTCAGGGACATGGCCGGCGACGACGCCCTTTACGTGCTGATGCCGATGCGCGTTTAGAACAATCGAGGCGGCCGGAAGTTCCGAGCCGCCTTTTTTGTGCCACCTTCCGAATGCGACATTCTGAATTGCATTTGCGCCATCCATCTTGCCTTTGCGGGATAGAAGGCAAGATAGGCATTAAGAACTGGGAGAGGATCACTAGATGGAATTGCGCCTGAAGGAACGGCTCGGCCGTAAGTTCGACGAGGAAATCCGTTTCTTCAAAGGCTGGATCGACGGACCGAAACAGGTCGGAGCGATCATTCCCACATCCTCCGTCACCGCCAAGCGGATGGCGAGCGTCATCGACACGACGTCGGGGCTGCCGGTTCTGGAACTCGGTCCCGGCACCGGCGTGATTACCAAGGCGATTTTGACGGGCGGAACGAAGCCGCAGGATCTGGTATCGATCGAATATTCGACGGATTTCTACCAGCACCTGCTGAAGGAATTCCACGGCGTCAACTTCATCAACGGCGACGCCTTCGATCTCGACCGGACCCTCGGGGCCTTCAAGGATCGCAAATTCGACAGTGTGATCTCTGCAATCCCGATGCTGAGCTTCCCGATGGAGAAGCGTATCGAGCTTCTGGAAGACCTGCTCGACCGCATGCCTGCCGGACGGCCGGTGATGCAGATCACCTATGGCCCGGTCTCGCCGATCATCGCCAACCCGGACCGCTACAAGATCAAGCATTACGACTTCGTCGTGCGCAACATCCCGCCGGCGCAGCTCTGGACCTATACGCGGGGCTAACTTCTTGATGCCGCGCGTGTCTTTCTCCCGAGATCGCTGAGCATTTTTCGGGAGAGAGACCGTCCTTCACACCAGCGTCAATCGAGTGCCTTAGTCGGACAGGATCTGCTGCAGACGGAGACTTCTCGCGACATGACCTTCGGCCTCTACATTACCCACCCGCAAGTCCGCATCGACCCTGACGTGCCGGTGCCGCAATGGGGCCTGTCCGATCTCGGTCGGGAACGCACCGAGAGGGCTGCTGCACTGGGATGGGCGAAGCAGATCGGCCGCGTCATTTCCAGCGACGAGACCAAGGCGATCGAGACGGCCGATATCCTGGCAGAGGCGGCGGGCGTGCCGATCGAGATTATCGAGGGCATGCACGAGAACGATCGCTCCGCGACCGGCTTCCTGCCGCCGCCGGAATTCGAAGCGGCGGCTGACTGGTTCTTCGCCAACCCGAGCGAAAGCTTCAAGGGCTGGGAACGCGCCGCCGACGCGCAGGCCCGGATCGTTGCGGCGGTCGACGCCATTCTTGCCGACCACGACCCGACCGTGCCGATCGCCTTTGTCGGCCATGGCGGTGTCGGCACCCTCCTGAAATGCCACCTGCGTCAGATCCCGATCTCGCGCGCCGAAGACCAGAAGGGCGGCGGCGGAAATCTCTATCGCTTCACCCTTGCGGATCAGGCCGTCTCGTGCGACTGGACCCCTATCGAAACATGGCAGGGAGACTGAAGCACATGCAAGCGCGTGACCGACTGATCGTGGGCCTCGACATCCCAACCATTGCAGAGGCCGAAAAGATGGTCGCCAGCCTGGGCGATACCGTCTCCTTCTACAAGATCGGCTATCAGCTCGTCTTTGCCGGCGGGCTGGAATTCGCCCGTGACCTGGCAAAGGACGGTAAGCAGGTCTTTCTCGACATGAAACTGCTCGACATCGACAACACGGTGGCGAAGGGCGTCGAGAACATCGCAAAGATGGGCATGACCATGCTGACGCTGCACGCCTATCCGAAGGCGATGCGCGCCGCCGTCGAAGCTGCCAAGGGCTCCGATCTCTGCCTCCTGGGCGTCACTGTCCTCACCTCGATGGATGCTGCCGACGTGACCGAGGCCGGTTATGCGCAGACACCGGACCAGCTTGTCCGCACCCGTGCGGCCCAGGCCCGCGAAGCCGGCATGGGCGGCATCGTCTGCTCGGCGGAAGAATCGCGCGCCGTGCGCGAGATTGTCGGCTCGGGCATGGCAGTCGTCACTCCAGGCATTCGCCCGGTCGGCGCCGATGCCGGCGACCAGAAGCGCGTCGTGACGCCGGGTGACGCCCTGCGCAACGGCTCGACCCATCTCGTCGTCGGCCGCCCGATCGTCGCAGCCTCCGATCCGAAAGCATCGGCCGAGGCGATCCTGAAGGAAATGCAAGGCGCACTCTGAACAGAGCGGTGCCGGGTATCGGGAGCACGCTGCTGCCGAAGGGCGTGTCGGCAAAGACGACACCTTCGGCTCAATGGCCGCCAAAGACCAGCGTTTGAACCGGCTGCAGCATCGCCTGCATGCGCAGGATCATCGCATGCACGATCGCAACCGCATCGACCGCGTGCAGAAAAAGCCAGCGCATCATGCCGATATCGGGATCGGATAGCGCCTCGTGGTTGCTTGTATAGGCATTGGCGATACAGCTGCTGCCTGGCGGAACGCCATCCAGTCCACCAGGAAAAAGCGGCTGCAGAAACACCGTCAGCGTTCCGGGCCTAGCCATCTGCTGCACGTCGAGCAACTGGTCCGTCGGCCGCAATTGCCCGGCCGCTATCACGTCCTGCACTTCGGTGATGACGAGCGGAATGATTTCGAACGGCTTTCCGACGCAGGTCGCTTCGGCGACCATGCCGGGCTTTACGACCTGCGCCTCGATCTGCCCGAACCCGGCGATCAATGTTCCCCGGCCTGCCTCGATGGGCACAAGAATGCCGGCCGGGCGCAGCATCGTGTTCAGTACGTCTCCCGGGCGTAAAGTGAACTGCTGCAGCGTGCCGGCCACGCCTGCCCTTACCATGGTCTTGTCCAGTTCTACCTGAGCCTGCGCTTCCGCGGCACGGGCGCTCGCCCTCTGGGCCGGCAGAAGAAGGTTCAGTTTGGCCTCCAGCGTCTGCTTCATGGCAAGGGCAGCGCTCACTGCCCCTTTCTGCTTTCGACCGTGTTGGTCAGGCGGTCGACCTCTCTGCGGGCCACGGCGTCGTTCTTCAGAAGCTGCGTTTTCATTGCCAATTCGTCGACAGCCACCTGGAGAGCACCCTCGGCCTCCTGGATCTGACCGTCGGCGCTTGCCAGTTCCGTCTCGGCCACTCTCGCCTCCGCATCGGCTTCGGCGATCTGCCGGCGGGCAGTTTCCAACGCGGCCTTCTGCTCGGCATCGTCTAGCCGGAAGAGCGGTGCTCCGGCTTCGACCCTGTCGTTTATACCGACATAAACATCAGCAACGCGCCCGGACGTCTCCGGCAGGACGGTGACCGTGCGAAAGACGGCCGTGACACTTTTCGTCGATGGATGGAAATAGAAGATCATCGTGATCAGCGCGATGGTGAGGACCAGACAGGCGGAAATGCCACAACGCAGCTCGTACCAGACGCTGTAGAGAGTGATCTCGCGACCGATCCGCTTGTCTTGCCGGTAGCGGCGATAGAGATAGTCCGGAAAAATGGTCACCAATGAACAGAGCAGCAGTTCGAGCACGATCAGCCCCCTCTTGCTTTAGGTTGCTCTTCGCCTGCGAAGGCATCCCAGGGGATGCTGCGCGATCCGTCACGGCGGGCGTACCGACGGTAGGCTCGGCACGACGTGCTGCAGCCGCCACCTGCTCGTCGATCTTGACCGGTTCGCGGCTGGAAAGCCTGACCAGCGAACGCGCGATCGAATAAAGCGGCGTTGCGAAATCGGGGATACGGATGAAGGCGAGCAGCAGGCCCAGGATCCAGTAGAGATGATTGTGGGTGAAGAGCGAGATCAGCGCGAGGACCGCGACGATCTCCATCTGCATTTTGTTCGTCCGATGAGCTATGCGTTCCGGCACCGCGTGCAGTTGGAAGTAGAGGTTTCCTATAACCAGAACGATCAGGACGAGAAGCACGACGACCGCGGTGAACAGATAGTCGGTCTCCCCGGCCCTGCGATGAATCCGGGCACATGGTCGGTAAGCGCGGCGTGATAGGACTGCTCCATCAGTATCCCCTCCATGTCGGCCGGTACCCGGCCTCCCGCCGATTGGTGTGATTGCCGGGCTGTCGCGACGCGGGCAGGGAATGCGCGAGCCGCAACGCCTTCGCTCCCTGCCTTATCAGCACAACAGGATCATGCGTGGCGACCGAGCGGGGAAGTACGCAACAGTAAATTTGACGTATAACGACCCAGTGTTACGCAACCCGAGTGCCATCCATGTCGACGACCGGATTGGATGCGGACCGTCTGGTCTTGACTTGTGGACCGATGCGACCGAACTCCTGGCGACATCACAAGGCAAGGAGGAAGAAGTCTCATGGCAAAGGGATACTGGATCGCCCGCGTCGATGTTCGCGATGCGGAGCGCTATAAGGATTACGTCGCGGCGGCCAAGGTGGCCTTCGACAAATACGGCGCGAACTTTCTCGCCCGTGGTGGCGCAATTACCGAGCTTGAGGGCAAGGCGCGTGGTCGCAATGTGGTGATCGAATTTCCCTCGATGCAGGTCGCGGTCGACTGCTACAATTCGCCGGAATACCAGATCGCCGCGAAGATCCGCCAGGAAGCGGCGGATGCGGAAATGGTGGTCGTCGAAGGCATCTGACGCCTCTCGCAACGACATCGATCCCGATGACACATTTGTTCGCGCTTGCGCAGGATCAAATCGTTGCGACCGATAAACGCTATGATAACCTGCGCTTTGAATTGCAGCCCAAGGCGGTGCACAATCATTTCCCGCGCACTTCACGCGGGACTGTGTTTCGGCTAATAGGTTGCGACAACCCGCCACAGGCCCACTCCGGAGCATGCCATGACCGTGAATAACCTTCCGCCGCTCGTCACCGTGTTCGGAGGCTCCGGTTTCGTGGGGCGCCAGGTCGTTCGCACGCTTGCCAAGCGCGGCTATCGCGTCCGTGTGGCGGTACGCCGTCCCGATCTCGCAGGCTTCCTGCTGCCGGCCGGTTATGTCGGTCAGATCTCGCTCGTTCAGGCCAACCTGCGCAATCGCCCGTCGATCGACCGTGCCGTCAAGGGCGCGTCGCATGTCGTCAATTGCGTCGGCATCCTGTTTGAAAGCGGCCGCAACACATTCGACGCCATCCAGGATTTCGGCGCCCGCGCTGTGGCGGAAGCCGCGCGTGATGCCGGCGCAAAGCTCACCCATATTTCAGCGATCGGCGCCAACGTGAATTCGGGCTCGTCCTACGCGCGCAGCAAGGGCCGCGCCGAGGAAAGCGTCCTGTCGCTGGTTTCCGATGCCGTGATCCTGCGTCCGTCGATCGTCTTCGGACCGGACGACAATTTCTTCAACAAGTTCGCCGGCATGGCCCGCCAGTTCCCGGCCCTGCCGCTGATCGGCGGCGGCAAGACCAAGCTGCAGCCGGTCTATGTCGAGGATGTCGCCGAAGTCGTCGGCCGTTCCGTCGATGGCACGCTCAAGGCCGGCACGATCTACGAACTCGGCGGATCGGAAGTCATGAGCTTCAAGGACTGTCTCGAGACGGTTCTGCGCGTCACCAACCGCGAGCGCGCGCTTGTCTCCCTGCCCTTCGGCATCGCCTCGATGATCGGCAGCATTGCCTCGCTCGTTCCGTTCATCGCTCCGCCGATCACCGCCGATCAGGTCGAGATGCTGAAGACCGACAATATCGTCTCGGACGCCGCGACGAAGGAAGGCCGCACGCTGGCGGGCCTCGGCATTCGCCCGGTGATCGCAAGCTCCGTCCTTGCATCCTATCTCGTGCGCTTCCGTCCGCAGGGCCAGTTCACCGGCAGCGGCAAGGCCGCCTGAGCAACAGTTTTTTCGGCTTCGTTTTCCTGCCCAGTCGTTGGGCAGGCTTCGCCATCGCATCGGGATTGTGCATTCCGATGCCGGTCGATGTGGCACAAAGAACGCACTCTGCGAGCTATCTCCGTTAACCGGGGGTTTAGCAAAAACCGATATTGAATTCGGTGGAGGCGCCCAATAAATCGATCGCACGAGATTGGTTCGTCTCGACCATCATTTTGTTTCGAAAGGCGTCTTCATGGGCAAGCCTATCGCCCTTTTCTTTGCGTGTGCGGCACTCGTTATTCTGGCAGGCTCGTTCATGGCTCCGCAGACTGCCGCAGGCGGCAAGTCGGATTGCGCACCGGCCTATGGTGTGGACCCCTGCAGCACGGCTGCAATCCCACACTAAAAAATAAGGCGGCCTTTTGAGCCGCCTTTTTCTTTGTCCTGTTCGTTGTCCCGCCTCAGGCGCCGGCCATCAGGGCGACCAGACCGATAACGCCGACAACGATCCGCCAGTAGGCAAAGGGCGCATAACCGCGGCTCGAGATGAAATCGAGAAGCGAGCGGACGACGAATACCGCCGTGACGAAGGATGCGATGAAGCCGATGGCGATCAGCGCACCATCATCGAAGGTCAGCAGATCGCGGTTCTTGATCAAATCGAGCGTGAAGGCGCCGACCATGGTCGGCATGGCGAGGAAGAAGGAAAATTCCGCCGCCGAGCGTTTGTCGGCACCGAGCAGCAGCGCACCGACGATCGTCGCGCCCGAGCGGGACGTGCCGGGGATCATCGCCACGCACTGGCAGAAGCCGATCTTGATGGCGAGCGACAGCGGGTATTCCATCACGTCGTGATATTTGGGCTCAAGCTTCATCCGATCGACGGCGAGCAGGATGAAACCACCGACGATCAGCATGACGCAGATCAGGATCGGCGTCTCGAACAGGACCGTCTTGATGAAGTCATGGGCCAGCGCGCCGATGATGGCCGCCGGCAGGAAGCCCGCGAGAATGACGAGAACGAAGCGGCGGGACTCCGCACTTGTCGGGATCGTCAGGGCAATCGAGATGAGCTTTTGGGCGTAGACGAGAAGGATCGCCAGGATGGCGCCAAGCTGGATCAACACGGCGAAGGTGTTGCCCGGGGAATTGAAGCCGAGAAAGTGACCGGCGAGGAGAACATGCGCGGTCGAGGAGACGGGCAAGAATTCCGTGAGCCCCTCGATGATGCCAAGCACGAGGGCGCTGATGATCGGTTGATCCACTCTTCTTAATCCTTTGCTGAGAAAATAACGGCAGTTTGCAGCAGACTTGCGAGATAAAGACTTGGGAGATGCAGGTTCGGGAGATTACGACCCCTTGCTTGTGTTGGCCCTACCAAATCCATATAGCTGACTTATGTCAGGCGGGCGCGCGACGCAGCCATGTCACTCCTTTACAATTCGACCGAAGCTTAAGCCACGATGCCCACCCTTTATCATCACCCCATGTCGTCCGCCTCGCGATTTGTACGCCTGATTTTGGCGGAATATGGATTCCAGGCCGAATTGGTCGAGGAGCAACCCTGGGAAAAGCGTCGGGAGTTCCTGAGCATTAACCCGGCGGCCACACTTCCCGTCTATGTCGACGACAGCATGCGCGCGCTTTGCGGCCCTTCGATCCTGATGGAATTTCTCGACGAGACCCATGGCGTCCTGAAGCGCGACCGCCGACTACTGGCCGAGGATCCTTGGCAGCGAGCCGAAATCCGGCGCCTGACCGAATGGTTCCTGCAGAAGATGGAGCAGGACGTCACCCGGCCGCTGACCCGCGAGCGCGTCTACAAGCTGCAGATGACGGCCGCGCAGGGCGGCGGTGCCCCGGATTCCAAGGTGCTGCGCACATCGCGCGCCAATATCCGCCAGCATATGAAATATCTTTCCTGGCTTGCCGGCTCCCGCCAGTGGCTGGCCGGTGAGCGGTTGAGCTATGCCGATCTTGCGGCTGCCGCCTCGATTTCCGTCCTCGACTATCTCGGCGAGATCGAGTGGTCGGAATTCCCCATCGCCAAGGACTGGTACCAGCGGCTGAAGTCGCGTCCGTCCTTCCGCCCCATGCTCGCGGAGCGCATTCGCGGCGTCACCCCGGTCTCCCATTATGCGGACCTCGATTTCTAGCCCCGCTTCAGCTGTCGACGACAAGGCGCTTCGCCGGCGGCAGAAGCTGACCGCCTTCATTCGCGAAGAGGCGGCAGCGCAGGGCTTCGATCTCTGTCGCATCACCCTGCCCGGCAGCATTCCGCGCGCTCCGGAGCGGCTCGCGACCTTTCTCGACGACAGCCATCACGGCACGATGGAGTGGATGGCGGAGACGCAGGAGCGTCGCGCCGACCCGAAAGTGCTGTGGAGCGACGTGCGCTCGATCGTGATGTTCGGTCTCAACTACGGGCCGGACGACGATCCGCGCTACCTCCAGTCGATGACGGACAAGGCAGCGATTTCCGTCTATGCTCGCAATCGCGACTATCACGATGTCATCAAGGGACGACTGAAGGAAATCGCCACGCGCTTCGCCGCCCGCGCAGGCGAGGACGTCAAGGTGTTTGTCGATACTGCGCCTGTCATGGAAAAACCGCTGGCAGAAGCCGCCGGGCTCGGCTGGCAGGGCAAGCATACCAATCTCGTCAGCCGCACGCTTGGATCCTGGCTCTTCCTCGGCAGTCTGTTCACCACGGCCGATCTTCTGATCGACGAGCCTGAGAAGGATCACTGCGGCAAGTGCCGCGCCTGTCTCGACGCCTGCCCGACCGCTGCCTTTCCGGCGCCCTACCGGCTGGATGCGCGCCGCTGCATTTCCTACCTGACGATCGAGCACAAGGGGCCGATCGACCTCGAATTCCGGCCGCTGATCGGCAACCGCATCTATGGCTGCGACGATTGCCTGTCCGCCTGTCCGTGGAACAAGTTCGCCGAGAGCTCATCCGAGATGAAGCTTAAGGCGCGCGAGGACCTGAAGGAACCGTCGATAGCCTTCCTGCTGACGCTGGATGACCCAAGCTTCCGCAGCTTCTTTTCCGGTTCCCCGGTTAAGCGTATCGGGCGTGACAGGTTCGTGCGCAACGTGCTGATTGCCGCCGGCAACTCCGCCGATCCGCTGCTCATTCCCCAATGTCGTATTCTGGCCGGTGATGCCTCGCCCGTCGTGCGCGGAATGGCCATATGGGCATTGAGGCGGCTAATGGACGATGATGCCTTCAGCGACTTTGCGCAGGCGCGAAGCGCCGAAGACGATGCCGAGGTTCGGCGCGAATGGCAGATGGCAGGAGTGGATTGATGACGGTGATGATCTTCGGATGCGGCTATTCGGGCAAGGCGATCGCCAAGGCCTTCGCGGCAGAAGGCTTTTCCGTCGCCGGCACGGTGCGCAGCCCGGAAAGCGCCGAGGCACTCGCCGCCCTTGATATAAGGCCATTCATCTTCGACGGCAGCGGCTTTGGTTCCGAGCTGGAGGCGGCGCTGAGAGAGGTCACCCATCTCGTCCAGTCGATCCCGCCCGGCAAGGATCACGATCCGCTGCTGAAACTCGTCTCCAGGCGGCTCAAGTCGCTTTGCCCGAAGCTGCAATGGATCGGCTATCTGTCGACCGTCGGTGTCTATGGCGATCACGGCGGCGGCTGGGTGACCGAGGAGACGCCCGGCAGCCCGATCCTTGGCCGGTCGATCGAGCGGGTCGATACTGAGGAGGCCTGGGCGGAGCAAGGTCGCGCCGCCGGCGTGCCGGTTGCGGCGCTACGGCTTTCCGGCATCTATGGTCCGGGCCGCAATGCCTTCGTCAATCTCGATCGCGGCACGGCGCGCCGCATTATAAAGAGAGATCAGGTGTTCAACCGCATCCGTGTCGAGGATATCGGCGCGGCCACCCTGTTCCTCGCGCAACGCCAGCTCGCCGGCATATATAATGTCACCGACGACGAGCCCTGCCCGCCCCAGGATGTCATCGTCGAAGCCGCCCGGCTTATGGGCGTAGAACCGCCGCCCGAACTCGATTTCGACACCGCCGAGATGACGCTGATGGCACGCTCCTTCTATGGCGCCAACAAGCGCGTCTCGAACGAAAAGATGCGTGCTCTCGGCTTCGCATTCGCCTTCCCGAATTACAGGAAATCGCTCGCCCAAATGTGGGCGGACGACGTTTGGCGCGGCTGAAATTTCCGTTTTGAAACGGTTGAAATTTCCATCCTGAGGCCATCCTCAGGTTAATATTTCTTAAGATATGAGGCTTTCCGCCACAGAAATTGTCCAATTTGGGCAGAAACCCTCGCGCGGCGATAAATTTTTTCGTGCATTTTCGTGAGCGGATGCCCGTGTACGATTCAGCAGAAACTGAATTTCACTTAACGGCTGATTCCTAAGGTTTTATTCCAGCTTCGATTAGCCGGCTCGTTAAAAATATCGATAGCAATGTAATCACGAATATTACATTCATTAATATTACGTGATGTCAAATCCCACTTTTCCGCCACTTTTCGCCTCGCCTAAGCCAAGTGCACGCAACGTGCAGGGACAATTCGACGGGGACGACCGACGTGAAAAAATTCGACGCTCGACTGCCGCCGCGGCCGCCATTGCTGCTTTTGCACTCCTCGGCTCCGCGCAGGCCAATGCTGCGCCCGGATGCGGACACGCATCCTGGTATGCTCTCACTTCCAAGACCGCATCCGGTGAACGGATGAACCCGGCCAAGCTGACGGCTGCCCATCGCTCGCTGCCTTTCGGCACCAAGGTGCTGGTGACCAACAAGCGTAACGGCAAGAGCGTCGTTGTTCGTATCAACGATCGCGGCCCGTTCATCCGCGGCCGGGTCATCGATGTTTCCAAGGCTGCCGCCGCCAATATCGGCATGGTACGCTCCGGCACGGCGCAGGTCTGTTATCAGATCATCACCGCCGATAGCCAGAAGGTTGCCGGCAAGGGCCTGAAGGACGGCTAAGGCCTTCTGACGACAGAAGTTCAAGGCGCAGGCCTGACGGCCTGCCCCTTGCTCTCCGGGACAATCACGGTTAGGACCGGCCCCATACGGGTTCAACCGAGACGGAGAGTGACATGCGACTGGGCGGGCGAGTAGCCGGAGCAATCGAGGTTCTGGCGGATATCGAAGCGCGCAAACGCCCGGTGGCGGATGCACTGAAGGACTGGGGCCTTGCCCATCGTTTCGCCGGCTCCGGCGACCGGGCGGCCATCGGCAACATCGTCTACGATGCCTTGCGCATGCGGCTTTCCCACGCATTCCTGATGGATGACGACAGCCCGACGGCTCTCGCCTATGCGGTTCTCCTGCGCCAATGGGGTTTCTCCAAGGACGCGCTCGACGCAGAATTCGCCGATGACAAGTTTGCACCTCCGGCTCTGACCGAGGCCAATCTCGCCGCCTTTTCCAGCCGCAATCTCGACGACGCACCCCTTCATGTGCAGGGCGATATTCCGGATTGGGTGCAGGCCTCGTTCGAAGCCAATTTCGGCGACGACTGGCTGGCCGAGGCGAAGGCGCTTGCCGATCGCCCAACGCTCGATCTGCGCGCCAACACGCTGAAGGCCAATCGTGACAAGGTGGTGAAGGCGCTGGAACGTGCCGGCGCCAAGCCCGCGAAGATTGCCCGCAACGGCATTCGTGTTGCCGCCGGTGAAGGTCCTTCGCGCCTGCCCAACGTCACGGCCGAACTTTCCTTCCAGAAGGGCTGGTTCGAAGTGCAGGACGAGGGTTCGCAGATCGTCGCCGATCTGGTGCAGCCCGGCGAGCACGATCAGGTGCTGGATTTCTGCGCCGGTGGTGGCGGCAAGACGCTCGCCATGTCGGCTGCGATGAACAACAAGGGCCAGGTTCACGCCTATGACGCCGACCGCAAACGTCTGGCGCCGATCATCGAGCGCCTGCGCCGCGCCGGCACCCGCAATGTCCAGGTCCATGACGACCCGCGCCAGCTCGATGCCCTGAAGGACAAGCTCGACGCGGTTCTGGTCGACGCCCCTGCACCGGCACCGGCACCTGGCGCCGTCGCCCGGATACCAAGTGGCGACTGACACAAAAGAACCTCGATGAACGCATCGCGCAGCAGCAGGACGCGCTGACCGAGGCGTCCCGTTTCGTCAAGCCTGGCGGCCACCTGCTCTACGTCACCTGTTCCGTGCTGCCGGAAGAGAACGACCGTCAGGCGGAGCGCTTCTGCGCCGACAATCCGGCCTTCTCCATCACGTCAGCTGCCTCGGACTGGCAGAAAATCTTCGGCAAGGACGCGCCGGCTCCACGCGCCACGGATGCAGGCACGGTTACACTGACGCCCGCAAGTACCGATACGGACGGATTCTTTTTCTGCCGCATGCAACGCAAGGTTTGATTTTGCGTCTTCTTGATCAACTAGAGCTTCAAATCGTTCTAAACTAGAACATTTGACACTAGTTTTGTTTCGCGCAAAGACATCTCTCTGGCGGCGTCGTGGGATCGACGCTGCGAAGGAGAGGGACATGACCCGCAAAACCCTGATCGGCGCCGCCCTGGCGCTGTTTGCCGCTTCGACGGCCTTTACCGCACTTCCGGCCCGCGCAGAGACGACGCCCGAGGCCGTTCTCAAACATTATGCCGAGCTGGCGCATGCGAAATACGAGGATCTGCTGACGACGGCGGAGAAACTCGACACGGCGATCGACGCGCTGATCGCAACGCCGAGCGAGAAGACGCTGAAGGCGGCCAAAGCTGCCTGGATCGCTGCCCGCGTGCCTTACCAGCAGTCGGAAGTCTATCGCTTCGGCAACCCGCTCGTCGACGAGTGGGAAGGCAAGGTCAATGCCTGGCCGCTGGATGAAGGCCTGATTGATTATGTCGACGCCTCCTACGGCACCGAGAGCGACGAGAACGCTCTTTATACCGCCAATGTCATCGCCAATCCGAAGATCGAGATCAACGGCGAGGCGATCGACCTGACCGAGATCACGCCGGAGACGATCCGCAGCCTCAACGAGGCCGGCGAGATCGAGGCCAATGTCGCGACCGGCTATCACGCCATCGAATTCCTGCTCTGGGGCCAGGACCTGCACGGCACGGAAGCCGGCGCCGGTGACCGCCCCTTTACAGACTATGACAAGGCGAACTGCACCGGCGGCAATTGCGACCGCCGCGCCGCCTATCTGAAGGCCGCATCCACCCTTCTGATCTCCGACCTGAAGGACATGGTGACGGCCTGGGCCCCGGATGGCGATGCAACGAAGAATGTCGAAGCGGATCCGAAGGCGGGTCTCACCGCCATCCTGACCGGGATGGGATCGCTCTCCTATGGCGAACTTGCCGGCGAGCGCATGAAGCTCGGGCTTCTGCTGCACGATCCGGAAGAGGAGCATGACTGCTTCTCCGACAACACCTATGCCTCGCATCTCAACGATGCGGTCGGGATCAAGTCCGCCTATACCGGCCAGTACACGCGCACCGACGGCACCAAGATGACCGGCCCGTCGCTGTCCGATCTCGTCACCGCCAAGGACAAGGCGCTCGATACCGAGATGAAGGGCAAGCTCGACACGACGCTGACCGCCATGACGGTGATGAAGGACCGCGCCCAGAAGGTCGAGGCCTATGACCAGATGATCGGCGAGAACAACGTCAAGGGCAACGAGGTCGTCCAGAAGGCGATCGACGGCCTGATCGACCAGACCAAGACCATCGAGCGCGTCATCGCGTCGCTGGATCTCGGCAAGATCGAGCTTGAAGGTTCCGACAGCCTC
Source organism: Terrirhizobium terrae (assembly GCF_030323265.1). GTDB lineage: Bacteria > Pseudomonadota > Alphaproteobacteria > Rhizobiales > Rhizobiaceae > Neorhizobium. Next base: position 1,972,936 of record NZ_CP104992.1, on the reverse strand, counting down.
GATAATCCTGACGCTGTTTTTCAGTGAGTGAATGAGAAGGCGATAACGCCACTCCAATGACAAAAGACCCCTCCCAACCCCTCCCCACAAGGGGGAGGGGCTTAACATGACGCCCCCTCATCGCCTGGCATTTCCGGGCGGTGAGCGGGTGATCTGTGGGTACAATCCTCGCGGGCTATCCGCTGTGAATTGGGGAGAGCGCCTCTTGCCGATCTCCCCCTTGTGGGGGAGATGCCCGGCAGGGCAGAGGGGGTGTCTCCACACACTCCTCTTCCATTGAGTTCGCGGCGCTACCCCCTCTGTCACTTTCGTGACATCTCCCCCACAAGGGGGAGATTATCGGGCATACGCCGCACCGTCCGACGTGACATCGACTACGCCAAGGCGGAGATGGGGCTATGAAGCGCATCGGCCTCCATATCCTCCTTCCGCTTCTCTCCGGCGCCCTCGTCCTCGTGCCGCTGATCGCCACGGGCAGCGACAGCCTTTCGCCGCAGGCCCGCACCGACCTTAACCCGAAAGACCTGAAACGCGTCGAGCGCGTGACAAGGCCGACGGCGGATTTTTCCAAGGCCGAGCAGTTCGAGACCATGTCCGGCGGTGCGGCGACGACGAAGGCGATCGTCAATGGCGATGCTTTCTCGCATTTCTCGCCCAACATCACCTTCGAGGAAGAGCAGAATTTCAAGCTCGGCAATGCGCTGTTCACGAAGCTCTGGGTGTCGGCCCCTCCTCCACCCAGGCCTCGGACGGTCTCGGACCGCTGTTCAATGCGCGCGCCTGCCAGAGCTGTCACCTGAAAGACGGGCGCGGGCATCCGCCGGAAGGCGCGGCCGATGCGACCTCGATGTTCCTGCGGCTTGCCCGCCCCGCCCGCACCGACGAGGAGCGCGAGGCGGTTGCCGACTATCGCAAGATCAATTTTCCCGATGCCGTCTATGGCGAGCAGCTGCAGGATCTCGCCGTGCCGGGCCTGAAGTCCGAGGGCAAGCTGGAGATATCCTATGAGGAAACCTCAGTAACGCTTTCTGGCGGAGAAACGGTCAATCTCCGTAAACCAGCCTATTCCGTCGCCAATCTCGGCTATGGTCCGCTGGAGGGCGACGTGACGCTCTCACCCCGCATCGCGCCACCAATGCTTGGCATGGGCCTGATCCAGGCGATCCATCCGGCGGACATCCTCGCCAAGGCCGACCCGGACGACAAGGATGGCGACGGCATTTCGGGAAAACCGGCACTCGTGCGCGATCACCTGAGCGGCGAGGTGAAACTCGGCCGTTTCGGCTTCAAGGCGCAGAACGCCTCGGTCCGCGACCAGACCTCGTCGGCCTTTGCCGGCGACCTCGGCATCTCGACACCCGACGATCCGTTTTCCCATGGCGACTGCACCAAGGCGCAAGCCGACTGTCTCGCCATGCCGACCGGCGTGCAGGAGAGGCTCGGCCCCGTCGAGGCGCCGGATCCGGTTCTGCCGCTCGTCACTTTCTATTCGGAAAACCTTGCCGTGCCGGCCCGCCGCGACATCGACGACCCGGCCGTGCTGAAGGGCAAGGAAATGTTCTACGCGGCCGGCTGCACCGGCTGCCACACACCGAAATTCGTCACCCGCCGGGACGCCGGCAACAAGGCGCATGCCTTTCAGCTGATCTGGCCCTATTCGGATTTCCTGCTGCATGACATGGGCGAAGGCCTCGCAGATGGACAGCAGGTGGGCGTCGCCAACGGCCAGGAATGGCGCACCCAGCCGCTCTGGGGCATCGGCCTGACGAAGACCGTCAACAACCACACCTTCTTCCTGCATGACGGGCGCGCCCGCAATCTCACCGAAGCGATCCTCTGGCATGGCGGCGAGGCGGACAAGGCCCGCAACGCATTTGCGGCCATGGCGAAGGATGATCGCACCGCCCTTCTCACCTTCCTGGAGTCTCTCTGATGCGCAACATCATCGCCGCCGGCCTGGTCGCGCTGCTGCCCGCAGCCTTCGCCCACAATGTCCAGGCACAGGAAGCCGATCCGACACTGGCGGTGGAACTGCCGGAAGCCGTCGTCACCAAGGTGATGACCGCCGCGGTCGATGGTTATATCCGGCCGGGCTACGATGCCTTCCAAAAGTCCGCGGAAGATATGGCCGCGACGATGAAGACGCTCTGCGAAGAGCCATCGCAGGCCAATTACGATGCTGCAAAGACCGGCTTCGGCAAACTCGCGGCGAGCTGGGCGCGTATCGAAATCGTCCGTACTGGCCCGATCATCGAGCAGAACCGGTTCGAACGCATCCTCTTCTATCCCGACCGCAAGAGCACGGGGCTGAAACAGGTGCAGGCGGTGCTTGCCAAATCCGACGAGACGGCGACAGATCCGAAGACGCTCGCCACCAAGAGCGTCGCGACGCAGGGACTTGGCGCGCTGGAATATCTGCTCTTCGGCACCGGATCAGATACGCTTTCTTCCGGAAATGCCTTCCGTTGCCGTTACAGCGCGGCCGTGGCGCAGAATGTCGGCAATGTCGCCGCAGAGGTCGCCGGCATATGGGATGCACCGGACGGCATTCAAAAGGCTTGGGAGCAGCCCGGCCCGGACAATCCAGTCTTCCGCACCGGCGGCGAGGCGATCACCGGGCTGCTCGGCATTCTCGTTCATGGCGCGGAGGCCGTACGCGACCAGCGGATCGAGACATTCTACAAGGGGGCCGACAAGGCGAAGTTCCCCAAGCAGGCTCTGTTCTGGCGCTCGGAAAATACATGGCCGACGATCAAGGCCAATCTCGACGGGCTGTCCGAACTGCTTGTCACCTCCGGCATGGTCGAGCTACTGCCGGAAAAGGACAGACCGATCGTTACCGCCGCCGAGGCGCAGTTCAAGGCGATGGCGAAGCTCGCCACCGAGGTGACGCCCGATCTCGAAAAGGCCGTGGCGGATGAGGCTGAGCGCAGGAGGCTCGATACGCTGCTGGCCGACGGCAAGGACGTGATCTCCAAGCTGAACGACGGTTATGGCGGTGCGATCGGCCTCTCCTCCGGCTTCTCGTTCGCCGACGGGGACTAATCCCATGGTATGGAACGGCGAGGCGATCGACCGCCGGGCATTCCTGAAAGCCGCCGGCATCGGCTTTGCCGCTGCACTTGCGCCTGGCCAGCTCATGGCGCTGGAGCGGGCCGACGCCGTCTATGCCTCCGGCTTTCGCGCCGCCGACGGGTCTTTTGGCATCGCCACCGTGTCCGAGCGCGGCGAGATCATCGACCGCGTCGCTCTGCCCGCCCGCGCCCATGGCATGGCCTATAGCGCCGCCACCGGCCGCGCCGTAGCCTTTGCAAGGCGACCCGGCACGTTCGCCATGGTCTTCGATCCGTCGCGCCAGGCTGAGCCCGTCATGATCACCGCGCCCGAGGGCCGGCATTTCTACGGCCATGGGCATTTCTCCCTGACGGCATGACACTCTATGCCAGCGAGAACGATTTCGACGGCAATCGCGGCATGATCGGGCTCTATGATGCGCGCGACCGGTTTCGCCGCATCGGCGAATTCGAGGCGCATGGCATCGGCACCCATGACATGACCGTCTCGGATGACGGCTCGCTGCTCGTCATCGCCAATGGCGGCATCGAAACCCATCCGGATTTCGGCCGCACGAAGCTCAATCTCGACCATATGGAACCGTCGCTGGTCATGCTCGACGCAAAGAGCGGGGCGGTTATCCAGAAACATACCCTTCCCGCCTCGCTCCGCCAGCTCTCGACGCGGCATCTCGATATTGCCGAGAACGGTCGCGTCTGGTTTGCCTGTCAGTGGGAAGGCGCGCGCAACGAGACACCTCCGCTCGCGGGCTGGTTTTCCAAGGGCGAAGACATCGCGCTCCTCTCGCTGCCGGAAGAGACGACGGCGAAGCTTGCAAATTATGTCGGCGCGATCGCCGTCAACCGGCGCGACAACATTGTCGGCCTCACTTCGCCGATCGGCGGCACATCCGTCATTCTCGATGCACGGTCAGGCCTGGTGCTGAAGGAGGAAACGGTACGCGAGGCGGCCGGCGTGGCGGCGGCTCCCCATGGCATCGCCGTCTCCTCCTATGACGGTCGTTTCAACGGCACCCGCAGCGATGTTGCCTGGGATCAACATATCATTTCGCTAAAATGATCTTTACTCAGGTTGCGTAGCGTCCTAAGTCACACGGCATGCGTAAGGTTCTCAGTGCGATTTTCTTCGTTGTCGCATGCGTCACCATCGGTGCGCTCAGCGGCCTCGCCAATACACCGGGCGAATGGTACCAGTCCCTGGAAAAGCCATTCTTCAACCCGCCCGACTGGCTCTTTGCCCCCGTATGGGCAGGCATCTATATCCTGATCGGCCTGGCGCTCGCCGAGACATGGTTCGATGAGGATAACGGCCGCAATCGCCGGCTCTTCGTCTTCGGCATACAGGCGGTGCTGAATCTTCTCTGGTCGCCAAGCTTCTTCGGCATGCAGATGCCGGTCCTTGCTCTTCTCGTCATCGTTCCACTTCTGGTCTCCATTCTTGTGTTCATCGCGATCAGCTGGCAGCCGGATCGCAAGGCGGCGCTGCTCTTCGTGCCCTATGCGCTGTGGGTCGCCTTCGCCACGCTGCTCAATCTTTCGATCGTCATGCTCAACTGACAAATGTCATTCTTCGCCGCTTGCCCATCGTCCGGTGCCATGCCACTTTCGGCGCCGAACAAGGGCAGGCCATGACGATTACCGATCCGGGCGATTTTCACCAACGCATCCGCCGAAGCTTCCAGAACCAGAACGCGATGAGCATGCTCGGCGCGGAACTTTCCCGCATCCAGCAGGGCATGGTGGAGATCGAGCTTCCCTTCGATCCGAAGCTCACCCAGCAGCATGGTTTTCTGCATTCCGGCGTGATCTCCGCGGCGCTAGAAACCGCCTGCACCTATTCCGCCTATACGGTGATCGCGCCCGAAGTCTCGATCCTGACGATCGAGTTCAAGGTCAACCTGATGTCGCCCGGCCGCGGCGAGCGTTTCCTGTTTCGGGGCGAGATCACCAAGCCGGGTTCGACGATCATCGTCGCCGATGGCCGCGGCTATGCGGTCGGCGACGGGCCGGCCAAGCTGATCGCCTCGATGACCTCATCAATGATGGTCATCCGCAACCGACAGGATGTCGTCGAATGAGCTTTGAACTGAAGACGATTGCCGGACGCTCGGTGCTGTTCGTCATGGCCGTCGATGCCGAATACGGCCCGCACCTGAAATCCCGCATCATTCCGCTGATGACCGGCATCGGCCCGGTGGAAGCGGCGATCGTGCTGTCGCGCGCGCTCACCAAGCTGCAGGCGGAAAACCGGTTGCCGGGTCTCGTCGTGTCCTCGGCTCGGCCGGCTCGCGCGGCCTGGAGCAGACCGAAGTCTATCAGGTCTCCTCGGTTTCCTATCGCGACATGGACGTCTCGCCGCTCGGCTTCGAGAAGGGCGTCACGCCTTTCCTCGACCATCCGGCCACCATGCCCCTGCCCTTCACCATACCCGGCGTGCCGGAAGCGTCTCTGTCTACTGGGGGAAACATCATCTCGGGCGCCGCCTATGACCTGATCGAAGCTGACATGGTCGACATGGAGACCTTCGCGGTGATGCGTTGCTGCCAGCTTTTTGGCATTCCCCTGATCGGCCTGCGCGGCATTTCCGACGGCAAGGAAGAGCTGAAGCACGTCGAGAACTGGACCGAATATCTGCATGTGATCGACGAGAAGCTGGCAGGCGTGGTCGACAGACTCGAGAAGTCCCTTGAAAGCGGCGATTTGGGCCTCTGAGCAGTTGCAAAAAACGCGAAGCTTCATTAAAGGCTCGCCATGACCCAGATAGCTCATCCCGACAGCATCCTCATCATCGATTTCGGCAGCCAGGTGACGCAGCTGATTGCGCGCCGTATCCGCGAGGCCGGGGTCTATTGCGAAATCCATCCGTTCCAGAGCGCTGCCGAAGCTTTTGACAAGCTGCAGCCCAAGGGCGTGATCTTCTCCGGCGGTCCGGCTTCGGTCACGACCGAAGGCAGCCCCCGCGCTCCGCAGGCGGTTTTCGATAGCGGCGTGCCGATCCTCGGCATCTGCTACGGCCAGCAGACGCTCTGCACCCAGCTCGGCGGTGTCGTCGAAGGTGGCCATGCAGCCGAATTCGGCCGTGCCGATGTGGAAGTGAAGAAGGCGAGCCCGCTGTTCGACGGGTTCTGGGAACAGGGCGGACGTTACCCCGTCTGGATGAGCCACGGCGACCGCGTCACGAAGCTTCCCGAAGGCTTCGAAGTCATCGCGACCTCGGAAAACGCACCCTTCGCGATCGCAGCCGACGAAAGCCGCCACTACTACACGACGATGTTCCACCCGGAAGTGGTGCATACGCCGGATGGCGCCAAGCTGCTTTCCAATTTCGTGCACAAGATCGTCGGCCTGAAATCCGACTGGACCATGGCTGCCTACCGCGCCGAAATGATCCGCAAGATCAAGGATCAGGTCGGCGACGAGCGCGTCATCTGCGGCCTGTCGGGCGGCGTCGATAGCTCCGTCGCGGCGATCCTCATCCATGAGGCGATCGGCGACCAGCTGACCTGCATCTATGTCGACCACGGCCTGATGCGCCAGGGCGAGACCGAACAGGTCGTCGGCATGTTCCGAGACCACTACAACATCCCGCTCGTGGCCGTTGACGCGTCCGACCTGTTCCTGACCCAGCTTGCCGGCGAAAGCGACCCGGAAGTGAAACGCAAGACGATCGGCCGCCTGTTCATCGAAGTGTTCGAGGCGGAAGCGGCAAAGATCGCCGCCGACGGCAAGGGCGCTCCGCGCTTCCTTGCGCAGGGCACGCTCTATCCGGACGTCATCGAAAGCGTCTCCTTCTCCGGCGGCCCGTCGGTGACGATCAAGAGCCACCACAATGTCGGCGGCCTGCCCGAGCGCATGAACATGCAGCTCGTCGAGCCGCTGCGCGAACTGTTCAAGGACGAAGTCCGCGCGCTCGGCCGCGAACTCGGCCTGCCGGAGAGCTTCATCGGCCGCCACCCTTCCCGGGTCCGGGCCTCGCCATCCGCTGCCCGGGCGGCGTCACCCGCGAAAAGCTCGACATCCTGCGCAAGGCGGATGCAATCTATCTCGACGAAATCCGCAAGGCCGGTCTCTACGATACGATCTGGCAGGCTTTCGCCGTGCTTCTGCCGGTCCAGACCGTAGGCGTGATGGGCGATTACCGCACCTATGACTTCGTCTGCGCATTGCGCGCCGTCACCTCGGTCGACGGCATGACGGCGGATTTCTATCCTTACGACATGAACTTCCTCGGCCGTGCGGCGACCCGCATCATCAACGAGGTCCGCGGCATCAACCGCGTCGTCTACGACGTCACGTCGAAGCCGCCCGGCACGATCGAGTGGGAATGATCCCCGACATCGCCTGACGGGCTGATCCACATTGAAGTGCGGCGGGACTTATGCTCCGCCGCATTTTTCGTTTCAGGGCAATGATTGCCCTTACTTCTTCTTGCCGGCAGCTTCCAGAATCAGATCAGCGATCTTCTTCGGATGGGAGACCAGCGACAGGTGGCCAGAATCGAGCTCGACGGTCTTGGCATCCATGCGCTTGGCGAGAAACCGCTCCAGATCGGGTGACGTCGTCTGGTCGTTCTTGGAGACGGCATAGAAGGACGGCTTGTCGTGCCAGGCAGCTGCCGTGGTCTTGCCGGCAAACAGCGTCGAGGCGATCGGCTGCTGCACGGCATAGAGGACTTCCGCCTTCTTCTTCGGCACGCCATTGGCGAAATGATCGATGAAGGCCTTTTCGCCGATCACCTGGTATCCATCATGGGTTTCGACGCCGGCACGCACCGGCATGGTCGGAAACTTCTTCGACAGTTCGGTGAAATCCTCGCCCGCATCCGGCGCGCGGGCGGCGACATAGACCAACGCGCTGACCTTCGGATCGACGCCCGCCTCACTGATGACGGTGCCGGCATAGGAATGACCGACAAGCACGGTCGGGCCGTCCTGAAGCGCAAGCGCCCGCTTGGTGGCGGCGACGTCGTCTTCGACCGAGGTGAGCGGGTTCTGCACCGACGTGACCTTCAGGCCCGCGGCCTGGAGATAAGGAATGACTTCCGACCAGCTGGACCCATCGGCCCATGCGCCGTGAACGAGAACCACATTTTTGGCCTGCTCGACCGGCGCCTTCTGGTCCGAGGTTTGGGCGAAGGCCGGTGCGGCGGTGGCGGCAACCATTGTGCCGGCTGCAAGCAGGATGGTGGCAACGAAATTCTTCATCGTCTTAGCTCCTTTTCGTGATGAAGCACGCGCTTCACCGGAGTCTTTCGAACCGATGCGGGCCGATGTTACATGGCCGCCGCACGCCGTGCCGTTTTCTTCGCCGGATGAAACGGACAAGATTTTTTCCGTCGCCGCGTAACATCCTCCCTTCTCCAATCGAATGAGACATCATGAATACGCGCGAGCAATCATGGGCGAAGGCGATGTGTGCCGAACGCAGGGGCGAACGTCTTGTCTACGAAACATTCCTGCGGGAATTCGCCGTCTCTTTGCGCCACATCGCCCGAGCGCGGCTCGCCCGCCTGCATCTCAGCGCCGCCGAGGCGGAGGATGTGGTGCAGGACGTGCTGATTGCCGTGCACTCCAAGCGTGACCAATGGGACCCTTCACGTCCGCTGATGCCGTGGCTGAACGCCATTACGCGCTACAAGATGATCGACACGGCCCGACGGCTGCGACGGGACGTGCGCCTGCGGATCGAACTGACCGACGATGAATGGTCCGACCTGTCAGGATCGGACGGCACCGATCCCGTGCACAACGCTGCCGATGTCGAACGGATGATTTCGGCTCTCCCTCGGGCCAGCAGTCGGTGGTGCGGGCAATCGGCCTTGATGGCGCATCGCCTCGGGAAGCGGCGTCACAGCTGGGCATGAGCGAGGGTGCCGTACGGGTCGCATTCCATCGGTCGCTCAAGACATTGATGGCCGCCGCCCATAAGAGATTTGAAGGATGACACAGATGAAAACCGCCACTGCCTCCAATCTGATCAATCCGACCACAGACGACCTGATCCGCACACTGGCCGACGAAGCCGGCGGAACTCCTATTGCCCGTGGGCTGTTCGAGCGCCTGTCATTCCGCCTGGCCCTGCCCGTCAGCATCGTGATCGCCCTGCTCTGCGCATTTGCCGTCGTGGCGCTGGTGATCGGCCCGCGCCCGGAACTCATCGACATGGCCCTCACCTGGACCTTCCAGTTCAAGGTGCTGGCCATGCTGCTTCTGGCCGGCGGCGCAGGCCTTCTTGTCCGGAATGCCGCCATACCCGGACTGTCTACCGCACCGGTCAAGGCGCTTTTGCCGGCCACGCTCTTCCTGCTGGTCGGCCTCGCCTTCGATCCTTCAGGATTTCCGCTCACCGGCGCAAGAACACTGTCCATCCCCAATTGCGTGTCTGCGATCGTGCTTGCATCCCTGCCCGCGCTGTTGCTGCTGCTTTCCGCGATCCGTCGCGGCGCTCCCACACGGCCGATCCGCGCCGGAGCGCTGGTAGGACTGCTTGCAGGCTCGCTCGGAGGGCTCGCCTATACGATCGCCTGCGTCAATGACGGCGCAGCCTTCGTGGCGATCTGGTACACGCTGGCGGTTGCCATCGTCTCCGCGATCGGCGCCATGGTTGGCGGCCGGCTGTTGTCCTGGTAGCCGGCCGAAGTAGCGCCGAGGCTGCGGACAGCGCAACATCTGAGACACAGTTTACGCCGATCCGCTTTCTTTCCTCCCACGAACGATGACGTCGATCTCATTGCCGCCATAAACGGAGACAGGAATGCGTGGCGCTGTGCAAGACGATCGCGCCAGCCATTGATATTGTTCGGATAAACTCTCCATGCATCGTAGCCTCTACAACTGGACCATGGCGCTCAGCGCCCGCAAATCTGCGGAAATCTGGCTCGCCGTCATCGCCTTCGTGGAAAGCTCGATCTTCCTGATTCCCGCCGACGTGCTGTTTCTGCCGATGGCGCTGGCAAAACCGGAACGGGCCTGGCGTTATGCGATTATCGCAACAACCTTTTCCGTGCTGGGCGGCATTGCCGGCTGGTGGATAGGCTCCTTCGCCTTCGATGCGGTGGCAGTGCCCATCCTGGAATTCTGGGGCAAGCTCGACACGTTCAACGAACTCAAGGACGGCATCACCTACGAGACGATCCTGCTGATGCTGGTGACCTCGGGCTTCGCGCATCTGCCGCCGATCAAGGTCGTCACCATCCTGTCGGGCGCCGTGCATGTAAACCTCTGGCTCTTCGCCGTCTCAGCACTGGTGACGCGCGGCGCGCGCTTCCTGCTGCTCGCATGGCTGTTGCGCCGCTACGGCGAGGATATTCGTCATTTCATCGAGAAGCGACTCGGCAAGCTTGCGATGATCGGCGCGGTCGTGGTGATTGCGGCCTATGCGATCTATAAGCTCGTTCTGCACTAGTTCTTAGAACAACGACTGTTGCGCCGGCTCGGCAGCAGCGAGCACGACACCTTCCAGTTCCAGCATCCGGGCCTTGGATGTCGAACCGCCGGGTGCCGAAAAGCCGCCGATCTTGCCGCCTGCTGCCAGTACCCGGTGGCAGGGAATGATCAGTGCCACGGGGTTCTTCGCCATCGCCTGGCCGACATCGCGCGCCGCCTCCGGTCCGGCGCCGAGTTCCTTGGCGATCGTTCCATAGGTCGTCGTATGCCCCCAGCCGATGCGCCGGGCGGCCGTGTAAATATTCCGGAAGAAATCGTCCTGGTCGGCGAGATCGAGGCGGATGTCGGAAAAATCGATCTGTTCCCCGCAAAGTAGCGTTTCACGCGATCGATAACCTGCTGGATCCCGGCAGGAGGAGTAGCCTTTACAGCGTCCGGCACGCGGCGGAGAAGAAGGTTTTCGGTGGAATGGGCACTGCCTGTGGGCAGCTGGAAGCGGACGATGCCGGCCTCGCTCCAGGCGATGCCGCAAAAGCCGCCATCTGTTTCGAACACGGTGTAACGATGCTCAGCCATGATGTGCCTCCGCAAATGAGATGATCCGAAAATCGCGCTTCGCGTGGGCACAATCAACCCGTTTCTTGCGAGTGCGATCGGTTGCACAAGCAAGATTTTCGTTCACTTTTTGTTCTTTATCATTTCCCATGCCAGGAGTACACTCCCCGGCCAGACCATTGGAAATCTGCATCCATGGGAGTCCGAGATGTTGGAGTACCGGCAAACATCATTCCCCTTGTCGGAAGACGAACGAAGAATATCGAGACACCGCAACCAACGAGGCAGACGCCCGAGCGAGCTGTTTTTCGCGCTGAAGCCCGATCCCCAGCTCTCCCATGCCATGCATGACGCGGCATCAAGCCATGCGCAGAGCTACGGCAAAGGCGAGCCTCATCCGCCGCATCTGCTGCATGTCAGCCTGCTGAATGTCGGATATTACGATGAGCCGCCTTATGCGCTGGCGACGCAAATAAGGGATGCCGTCGACAGCCTTGCAGCTCGCCCGGTGCATGTGACGCTGGATCGCAGCGCGCTCTATGGAAACAACCAGCATCTGGTGCTGGCGAGCAGCCGGAAAAATCCGGATCTTCAGGCATTCGTGCGGAAACTGCACATCACGCTGACGAGGCACAACCTGCCGCGCGCTCCGCTCAAATCCGTCTCACCGCATGTCACGCTGATCTACGGGTATCGCGCGAAAGAACTGCTGACTATGGAGAAGAATTACATCTGGCTGTCGCGCGATTTCTCGCTCATCTACAGCCATAATGGTGAAACCCACCATGAGGAATTGGGCCGGTGGCGCCTTGATGTCGACGCCGTCCCCTATCCCTTGCCGCCGGAGCAATTGCGTCTTTTCAAATGACGCTACAATATCCGACGGCTTCCCGCCTCAACCCAAGGCTGCCATTCGATAACGGCGGCCGGGCATGCGGGAAAGTCTCAAGCCGATTAGCCGATGCGCTCGAAAGCCTTCGGGTCGATGCCGAGCGTGTTGAGGTCGCGGTTGCGCGGGCGACGGCCGTTTTCAACGGCTGCGGATGCGGAAACAGCGGCGCCGAAAATGGCGAATGCGCGGCTGAAACGGTTACCACGGTTGCTGTTCTGGACGGACATGATCAACTCCTTTGTTGTTGACTGATATATGATTTAGAGCCGCCCCTTGCACAACGCATAAGCCGACAGGGCAGCCATGCAGTTTTGGCACGCCATGATTTGACCCTGCACAAATTGTTGCCAGACGGGATGTGCTATTGCTATCGCTTCGCCACACGAGAGAAACCCTGAGGACCACGGAATGGCGATCACCATCTACGGCATCAAGAACTGCGACACGATGAAGAAAGCCCGCACCTGGCTGGACCAGAAGGGCATCGATTACACGTTCCACGACTACAAGGCTTCGGGCATCGATCGCGCCCACCTGGAAGCCTGGACCGAGGAGATGGGCTGGGAGACCGTTCTCAACCGTGCTGGAACCACCTTCAAGAAACTCGACGAGGCGGACCGCGCAAATGTCGATCGTGCGAAGGCAATCGAGCTGATGCTCGCCCAGCCGTCGATGATCAAGCGCCCGGTGCTTGAGGCAAACGGCGCGCTGGTCATCGGCTTCAAGCCGGAACTCTATGAAGCCGCGTTTTCGGTTGCCTGAACCATGTCGAAGACCACCCGCGCCACGCAGACGCTCGACCGGCTGAAAATCGCCTTCACCACCGTCACCTATGAATACGATCCGAATGCGGACCGGATCGGGCTGCAGGCGGCGGAGGCGATCGGCGAAGATCCTCGGCGGGTGCTGAAGACGCTGATGGCCGAGGTGGATGGTAAGCCGGTCTGCGTCGTGGTGCCGTCCGACCGGGAAGTGTCGATGAAAAAGCTCGCCTCGGCGTTCGGCGGCAAATCGGCCAGCATGATGAAGCCTGCCGATGCCGAGCGGCTGACGGGATACCATGTCGGCGGCATCAGCCCGTTCGGTCAGAAGAAGCTGGTGCCGACCGCAATCGAGATCACCGCACTCGACGAGAGCCATGTCTTCATCAATGGCGGGCAGCGCGGATTGCAAATCCGGCTGGCGCCCATGGATGCGAAGGATGCGCTGAAAGCAGTGGCTGCACCGCTGGTTGCCTGACGAAACAATACGGCCGCACTTCAATTTCGCCCAAAAGCTCTCTAAGTCTGGTTCACGCACGACATCAGAGAGGCAAGCCCATGACCATCGTTCCGAATTTCCAGACCGCCATAGATCCCGCCAAGCTCGAGAAGCTGGGAGAAGTCGCGGTGAAGGTGGGGCTCGGGCTGGAAAAGGGCCAGGACCTCGTGATCACCGCTCCGGTCGCTGCCCTGCCGCTCGTCCGCTTCATCACCAAGCACGCCTATATGGCGGGTGCCGGCCTCGTCTCGGCCTTCTATTCGGACGAGGAAACGACGCTCGCGCGCTACCGGCATGCGCCGGATGCGAGCTTCGACAAGGCTTCGAACTGGCTCTACGAGGGCATGGCGAAGGCGTATGAGAATGGCGCCGCGCGCCTGGCGATCGCCGGTGACAACCCGATGCTGCTCGCCGAGCAGGACCCGGCCAAGGTCGCCCGCGCCAATAAGGCCAATTCGATGGCCTACAAGCCGGCGCTCGAAAAGATCGCCAATTTCGACATCAACTGGAACATCGTCTCCTATCCCAACCCGTCCTGGGCAAGACAGGTCTTCCCCGACCTGCCGGAAGAGGCGGCTGTCGCTAAGCTGGCGGAAGCGATCTTCGCCGCCTCACGCGTCGATGTCGCCGATCCGGTCGCGGCCTGGGCTGAACACAATGCCAACCTGAAGAAGCGCTCGACCTGGCTGAACGGCGAGCGTTTTTCTGCGCTGCATTTCACTGGTCCCGGCACCGACCTGACGGTCGGGCTTGCCGACGGGCACGAATGGCATGGCGGCGCCTCGACGGCGAAGAACGGCATTACCTGCAATCCCAATATCCCGACCGAGGAAGTCTTCACCACGCCGCATGCGCTGAAGGTCGAAGGCCATGTGTCGAGCACCAAGCCGCTGTCACACCAGGGCACACTGATCGACAATATCCAGGTGCGTTTCGAGGGCGGCCGGATCGTCGAGGCGAAGGCTTCGAAGGGCGAGGAAGTCTTGAACAAGGTGCTGGATACGGACGAAGGCGCGCGCCGCCTCGGCGAAGTGGCGCTGGTGCCGCATTCCTCGCCGATCTCGGCAAGCGGCATCCTGTTCTACAACACGCTGTTCGACGAAAACGCCTCCTGCCACATCGCGCTCGGCCAGTGCTATTCGAAATGCTTCCTCGATGGCGCTTCGCTGTCGCCGGAGCAGATCAAGGCGCAGGGCGGCAATTCCTCGCTCATCCATATCGACTGGATGATCGGCTCCAACCAGGTCGATATCGACGGCGTGCGCGCCGACGGCAGCAAGGTGCCGGTCATGCGCAAGGGCGAGTGGGCTTAAAGCAATTCCAGCAAAAGTGGGAACCGGTTTTGCGTCCGGAATCGCGTAGAAACAAATAAATGGAGCATTCCCGCTTTTCGAAGAAGGGGAATGCTCCAGACTCACTCAGTCCGCTTTTTTCAGCGGTAATAGACGACCTTGCCGCCATTGCCGGCGGTTTCGACGCGAAGGACATTGTGGAGCGCGATGCCGCGAATGGCGAGCGCCTGCTGGAGCTGCGGGCTACGGCTCGCCTCAGCCTGCGCGGCGCGTATCGTCACACTGTTGGCCGAGCGCGGCGTGCGCTGATAGCCGTCGCCCTGGCCGTAGATCGGCGCGACCTGAATGGCGATGACGTTGTCGTCATAGGCCTTGCCGAAGATGATTTCCGAAGCGCGCGACTGCTCTGCGAGGGCAGCGCCTGAACCCGCGACGGTTGCTGCAAGAATGGCAAGCGAAGTGGCAAGAGCCTTTTTCATTGTTCTGTTCTCCGTTGCGCGCAGTGCAAAAGATCCTGTCTCAGCCTCTTTCAATGCGCCTTACCTATTACATAGGCATCCGGCGGCAGCTTTAAACGCCTTACAGCGGTAAGCGTTATCAAGATTGACCGCCTGCCGCGGAGAACGGAGACTGCGCGCTTCGGCAAGTTAATTTGCCGGCTAATGCCGACCCATCCATTTCAAGAAGGGATACAGCATGCTTGCTATTCCGCGCATAACGATACTTTCCGCATTTCTCGCAATCGCCGCAGCAGCTCCGGCCGCAGCCGAAGAGCCCGGCCTCTGGAGCGTCTATAATGACAGCCTCAAGGGCGCCAAATATGTCGACCTCACCCATACGATCACGCCGAACATCCCGGTCTGGGCCGGTTTTGCCAGCCCGACCTTCGGTCAGTCTTCCGCCGCCCGCGATCTCGAGGGTTTTGCCAAGAAAGGCGATACCTTTACCTACGAGACCCATGGCGTTGCGGCCTCGACCTACAACCTCACCACCGACCAGCTCGGCACGCAGCTCGATCCGCCGGCCCATTGGGCGCCTGAATATCCGGCGATCGACGAACTGCCGGCGACCTATGCGGTGCGACCGCTGGTGGTCATCAATATCGAGGACAAGGTGAAGTCCGATGCCGGCTATCACCTGCAGGTCGCCGATATCACCGAATTCGAGGCCAGACATGGCCGGATACCGGAAGGCTCGGTCGTCTTCGTCCGCTCCGGCTGGTCGAAGACTTGGCCCGACCCGGCGCTTGCCACAACGAGGTCCTTTCCGGGCGTCGGCCTGGAAGCGCTGAAATTCCTGCATTTGGAGCGCAAAATCCTGTTCCATGGCCATGAGCCCCTCGACACCGATACAACGCCGACGCTGGAGGGCGAACACTGGCTGATGCACAACGGCTATGCCCAGGCGGAAGGCGTCGCCAATCTGGACAAGGTGCCGGAAACCGGCGCGCTGGTGGCGATCGGCTATCCGAAATTCGGCGGTGGCGTGGGCGGTTATGCGCGCTACATCGCCATATGCCCGCCGGACTGGCAGCATGGCGTGGCGATCGGCTCGATCCCCGAAGCGCCGCTGCAGAAGTTCGACAAGCCCCTGCATTTCGATGAACAGGCCGGCATGCGCGTTCGCTAATCTATCGAAATATACAGGCCGCGCTCGCCCCGGCAAGCGCGGCGCAAGCTTGTTCGTCAAGCATCCGCAAATCATCATGATGGAAGCGGATAAGAAAAAGCCAAGTTAAACGGCTTTCCTCCGTGATGCTTATTCTCGAACGGAGGTTTCCATGCCAGTTATTACATTTGCGAATACGAAGGGCGGCGCAGGCAAGACGACGATGGCGCTTGTCACGGCCGGAGAATTAGCCAAAAGAGGCTTTCGCGTCGCCATGCTCGACGCCGATCCGCAGCAGTGGGTTTCCCGCTGGATGACACGGATGGCGAAAATGCCGAAATTCTCGATCGTCGCCAATGTCGATGCCGAGAATATCGAGCAGACGATCAAGGATCTGAAGAAGAAGACCGACTATATTGTTGTCGACCTGCCCTGTGGTCTCGGCGCGTTGCTTGCCAAGGGCCTTGGCCTGTCGGATCATGTCTTCGTTCCGGTCCAGGGCTGCGCGCTGGATGCCGCAGGCGGCGCCCAGGTTCTCGATATCCTGAAGAAGCTCGACAGCGAGTGCGACATCCGCATTCCGCATTCCGTGGCGCTGACGCGGGTCAGCTCGATCATCACCACGCGGGCGCTTCTCGCCGTCAAGGGCATGCTCGCACAGCAGGGCGTCGATGTGCTGAATGTGCCGCTGATCGAGCGCGCCGCCTATCGCGACATGTTCGACGCCGGTACGCTGATCGATGCGCTCGATCCGGAAGCCGTCAGCAATCTTGCCAAGGCGCAGGAGAACGCCCGCCTGCTGGTCGATGAAATCGCCCGGCTGGTGCCGGTTGCGGTCAAGGTACCCCGCGCAAAAGCACCGGCTGCCAAGGCAGCGGCGCCGCGCAAGGTCGCCACGAAGAAGGCGGCCTGATCAGACGAAGCCGGCTGGAGCCTTCGGGCTCCGGCCTCTACGCCCGAATACCGGAACAGGCGCTAGAACAGGCTGCCCTGTTTCGGTGGCTCGGACGAGACTTCCGGCTTCGGCGCCTTCCGTTTCGGCGAGGCGGGCGTCGGCCCGGAGACCGGAGCGGAAACGGGGACAGGCGCGGGATCGGTCGGAGCGCCGCCCTCACCCGCCACGGCCGAAACGCGGCCATCGGCGAACTGGATCGACAGGGCACTGCCCTCGGCCACACCGGCCGCGCGGGTCAGAGGGCGCTCATTGGCGTCGCGCACCACGGCATAACCACGCTTCAGAACATTCATGTAGGACAGGGACTGCAGCACGCGATCCTGGCCCGCAAGCGCCGAACGGCTGCGCGACAGTGTGTGGCTTATCGCTGTATCCGCGTGGCGCATGAGTGACGCGAGATGCTGGCCTTCCCGCTGCAACTGGCTCGTCAGCCGCGCCGGCAGCGTTTTCAGCGATGCGTCCAGACGAGCGACCCGCCCGCGCTCGCTCAGCAATTGCCGTTCCACGCAACGGTCGGCGCGTGACAGACGATCGGTGAGCGCCTGACGCTGCTGGCCGAGACGGTTGGTCAGTAGATCGAGCCGCAAACCGGCTGACGCACGCTCGAAGGAGCGGCGCTTGACGATGGTCGTGCGTTCCAGACCGCGGCCGAGCCCTAGTGCCGCCTCGTCGAAACGGCGGCGCGGCAGGGCGAGCAGCTGATCGAGCGACGGAAGCGCGCGGACAAGCGCCCGCACGGCCTGGCGGCGATGGTCCATCTGGCGCGAGGCGCTGCCGCGCAGGCGCGCTGCAAGGCCGGCGATCTGGGCATCGAGATCGGCCTTGACCGGCACCGCCATTTCGGCGGCTCCGGTCGGTGTCGGCGCGCGCATGTCGGCGGCATGGTCGATCAGCGTCCAGTCGGTCTCGTGGCCGACAGCCGAGATCAGCGGGATCGCGCTTTCGGCTGCGGCACGCACGACGATCTCGTCGTTGAAGCTCCAGAGGTCTTCGAGACTGCCGCCGCCGCGGGCGACGATCAGCACGTCCGGTCGCGGCGCCGGGCCATCCGGCGCAAAAGCATTGAACCCGCGAATTGCTGCCGCGACCTCCTCACCCGAGCCCTCACCCTGAACCTTGACCGGCCAGACGATGACATGGACGGGAAAACGATCGGTGATGCGGTGCAGGATATCGCGGATGACGGCACCGGTCGGCGAGGTCACGACGCCAATGACGCGCGGCAGATAGGGCAGCGGGCGCTTGCGCTCCTGGTCGAACAGCCCTTCGGCGGCCAGCTTGCGGCGGCGCTCTTCCAGAAGCGCCATCAGCGCGCCGGCACCGGCCGGCTCGAGGTTTTCGATGACGATCTGGTATTTGGATGAGCCCGGGAAGGTCGTCACCTTGCCGGTGGCGATAACCTCCATGCCCTCTTCCGGCCGGAATCTGAGGCGCGAAAACGTGCCCTTCCAGACCACGGCATCGATGCGCGCCCGGTCGTCCTTGAGGCTGAAATAGGCGTGGCCGGAGGAATGCGGACCGCGATAACCGGAAATTTCGCCCCTCACCCGCACATGGTCGAAGGCGTTCTCGACGGTACGTTTGATCGAGCCGGAAAGCTCCGACACCGAAAATTCGGTCAGGTTGCTGGGCGTGTCGGTGTCGAACATGCTGGCCATGCTTCCTTCTAACCCATCGACAAGCGGATTTCACCCGGCAGTACCGCGATTGATGTGGACGGTCAGCGCGAAAAGCCAAGTCGCATCAAGGGATGATGGCCGGATTCGTCCCCCTCTTCAGAAGGCGCGAAATAATTCCGGCCAGTCACAACCAGGAGACCACGCCATGACCGACCGTTTTGCCAATACCCAGTCTTCCCTTTCCAGCCCGGCCTCCGGTGGTACCGCTGTTCTACCGGATGACGACAATCTGTTGCCTGAAACAAGCCGAGCCCTTTACGTCGGCGCGGGCGGTTCGCTGCGCGTGCAAATGCTTTCGGGCGAAACCCTTGATTTTACGAGCGTTCCGACCGGCGCCCTGCTGCCCCTCAGAGTTACCCAGGTTTTTGCGACAGGCACGACGGCCCGCAATATCGTGGCGCTATTCTAACGAATTCTTTCAATTCGTCACAAAACGTGGAACCGAACGAAAGGTCGCCACGTTCCCTTCCCCGTGGAGGATAAGACTTAGGTCCGAAACGACCGGGCTTAAGTCTTAACAGCGAATGGAAAATCGTAGCGATTTTGCTCACCCGCCGTTAGGCATGCTGCTCAAGCATTCTTTAGAGGGTGTCGGGATATACGGTCTCCGTCGCAAAGGAAGGAGACAAGCCGTGATAATCTTGACGGCAGCAGCAATCGGTTTACTGGCAGGCCTGAGCCGCAACATCGTAACGGTGATCACGGCCGGAATTCTCATTTTTGCGACGTTTGTCGGAGCATCCCTTTTCAGCGGCTCCGCATCCTACATGGATCTTGTTTTTGCGATCCTGGGCTTTAACGCGGGCCTTATCAACCTTGTCATCGCCACCGCGTTTGTTGACCGGGCTCGGCACGCCTGACCTAATTCGACGCATCGGCGTTAACGCGATAGAGCCGCAGGCCCGCGCGCTCGTCGCCGACTGGTACAAGATAGGCAGGGACTTCGCCCCTCACCAAGGCGGCATAGAGGCCGTCCTTTTTCAGCCCTATCAGTTGCGACGTGCTCGGATCGCCCTTGCAGAAGGCGACGATCGTAACTCCCGCGCCCTTGATGAATGCCAGAGCTTCATCCGGCTTCGCCATGCCGATATGAAGCTCGGTGAGCATGCCACCCTGGTTGCGGTGGTAGGGGGCAGCAAGAACCCGATGCGCGGTAAAGCGCAATATTTCGGCACCGCTGTTTGAAGGCGAGACCACGATACCGGGCGGCAGAGCACGCAAGGCCTCGGCGCTCTGCGCGATATCGCATTCGCCGTCTTCCCCCGCGTTGATGCCGGAAACCGTCCTGATATCGACGGAACTTATCCCGAGATCCCATACCGCGCCGGAGAGACCCCAGACGGCCGGAACGGAAGCGAGGGTTGCGGCGACGAAACCGATGGACGCTGGAATGTCCTTGGCATTGTCTCGTACCCGCTGCTGAAGATCGGCGATCAACAGGGCAAGCGGCGGAATGCTCATCAGGTTGGCAAAAAGGATCCGCGGAGCTGAACGAGCGAGATCGCCCAGCTTGCCCCGACAAGCGCCAGGAAAAGGAGATGAAGCCCACGCTTTCTGCCCTGCGAGATACGGACGACGCAAACGACGATGGCGAAAAGGCCCACCGCGTAGAAGCCGCCGAGCATATAAGGCTCCGTCCTGAACTCGCCGACGATGGAACGAGCTTCGCTGACCTGGCGCAGCCAGAGCTCGACAAGCATCGGATCGAGGCTGGCCAGCGGCGAGCCGAGGCATTGCGGGGCAACGATAACCGCCACGGCGGCGAGGATCGCACCCAGCACAACGGATGCAGCCACGCGACCGGCAATGCCGACGCCGGCGGGGATATAGGTCAGCCCGAAAAGCCCGGCCCCGCCGATCGCTGCGAGCGAATAGAAGCCGAACGAGAGATTGTCGCAGGTCACGGCCGCATAGGCTTGCGGAGGCACGGTGGCGAAAAAGGCCGCGCTGATGGCGAGCGCCAGCGACAGACCGAAGGCGCGCGCCCCGCGGGCGAACGCCTCCCCTGCCAGAGCCAGCGTGCCGCGACGCAGAAACATGCGACGGCGACGAAGGGCACGGTCTCCGCGCCGATCGCGATCGCCAGCGCTGCGCCGATGCCGGCGCCCGCATGGTCCCGTGCCCTGCCTTCACGATCGGCAAGAAAGGCCGCGATCAGCATGGCGAGCGCCAACTGGACATTGTGATGATCAAGCGCGCCGGGAGAGAATTTTCCGCAGGTGAAGATGAAGAGCGCGCCGAGCCCCATGGCGATATGCATGACCCGGGAGCCGCCGAAGCGCAGTCCCGCCAGACCGAGCGCGACAAAGAGCGGGCCGGCCGTGATCAGCGGCCAGAGCGTGGCCGCAACATTTTCCGCCGTCTCTATCGGTAGGAACAGCGAAAAGAACCGGACGAGAAGGCCGATCGGCGCATCGATGAAACGCGACCAATGCATCAGGGTGCCGCCATCGAGACCCAGCCGGTACTGCATCATGTCGAACCAGCCCTGGCCCGCCAGCCAGTCGCGAACCTCGACGAGACGCATGACGTCGTCATTGTCGGGGCCGATATAATCCTTCGTATTCGGCAGATTGAACGCGGCCAGTGCCAGGGCCGTAACCAGCCAGTAAAGCATCGACGCAGGCAGTAGCCTGGACAGGCGCGGATGGCTGGAGGTCTCCTGTTCCGGCCGGGACACTTGCTCTGCCATCATGTCTGTCATTCTGTTCGTTTGTGCTGGCTGTTCGTTTTGTGCCGGCTGGATGTGTCGCAAACCTAAACTTAACCTTCCCAAGAAATAGTAAAGCGGTCAGGGCGGGCCGTTATTGCCCTGGGTTTTCCGTGTACCGAGTGAAAATCATGATCGACGCCCCCGTTGACCCCACAGCCGCATCCCGTTCCGGCACCCTTACCGGCGATCTCTCGGTTGCCGTGCTGCTGCCTTGCTATAACGAGGCGTCGACGATCGAAGGGGTGGTGCGCGGTTTCCGCGAGGCGCTGCCCGGTGCACGCATCTATGTCTACGACAACAATTCGACGGATGGCACGGCGCTTAAGGCGATGCTCGCCGGTGCCGAGGTGATGCGCGAGCGACGCCAGGGCAAGGGCCATGTGGTGCGCCGCATGTTTGCCGATATCGAGGCCGATATCTATCTTATGGCCGATGGCGACGGCACCTATTCGCCCAGGGATGCCGAGGACCTTATCCGCACGCTTCTGACCGAGCGCGCCGACATGGTGGTCGGCACCCGCCGCGGCGTGCATGACGATGCCGGGCGTAACGGCCATGCTGCCGGCAATCGCCTATTCAACATCCTCTACCGGACAATCTTCGGCCGCGACTTTACCGATATCTTCTCCGGCTACCGCGCATTCTCGCGCCGTTTCGTCAAAAGCTTCCCGGCGGTTTCCGGCGGCTTCGAGATCGAAACCGAAATGTCGGTCCATGCCTCGCGGCTGAAGCTTCCCATTACCGAGATCGAACTCGATTACGGCCGCCGGCCGGAAGGCTCGCATTCCAAGCTTTCCACCTTCAAGGATGGCGCGAAGATCCTCTGGATGTTTGCCATGCTGATGAAGGAGACGCGGCCCTTCGCCTTTTTCGGCGCGATCAGCAGCGCCTTCATGCTGGCGAGCCTCACCTTCATGACGCCCGTGCTGATCGAATACTTCCAGACAGGGCTCGTCGACCGCATGCCGACCTGGGTCTTCTCGCTGGTGCTGATGGTTTTGTCGTTCCTGATGTTCACCGCCGGCCTGATCCTCGATTCCGTCTCACGGGCGCGCGCCGAGCAGCTGCGCATCCACTATATGAGCCTGCCTTTGCAAGGGCGGTCGTCGGTTGCCGATGAAACCGCAGGCCGCGACAAAGATCCTGGCAAAAGCACCCGGCGCGGTGCACAAAGCGCCGCATGAAACGTATCTTCTGGTTCCTGGCTGCAGGCGGCGGCGGCTTCCTGATCGATATCGGCGTAACGCACGCGCTTTTGACGCTAACGCCGATCGGCCCCTTCTTCTCCCGCATCCCGGCGATCATGGGCGCAATGTGCTTTACCTGGCTGGTGAACCGCAGCGTGACCTTCGATCCCTCGCCGCATTCGCTTGCCAAGGAAGGGTTCCGCTACTGGGCTGTCGGCATAACCTCGGCACTGCTAAACTACGGCATCTATTCGGCGCTGATCGCGCGCATCCCTGAGCTGCAGCCGGTGGCGGCGATCGTCTTCGCCTCGGCATCGGCGACCGCCTACAGCTTCTTCGGCTATTCGCGCTTCGTGTTCCGCCACAAGCAGTAGCGGTCGCTCTTCCTCAAACCGTCTCCCAACCGTCATGCTCCCCGGCGCGGTAGATCGCGTCGATGAAACGCTGGCTCTTCGCGGAGCTTTCCAGCGACACGATCTCGGCCTGCTCGCCGGCAATCGCCCTGGCAAAGGCCTCCGCCTGGCGACGATATTGCCGGCTGTCGGGGAAGCGGAAGATCTGCGAGACAGTGTGCTTCTGGTTGGTGAGCTCGATTTCCTCGGCCCCATAGCGGTCGGCATTGAAGGGTGACTTCACCTCGATAAAACCTTCGGTGCCGTGGAAGACCATGACCTGCCGGTTGGCCATCTGGGTGGCGATGTAGAAGCTCAGCTCGAACGCGCCGAAATCCGCCTTCACGCTCGCATAGATGTCGGTGCCGAAATCCGGGTCGCGACGCACCACCGCCTGGACGCGCTGCGGTTCCGACCCTGTCGCGAAGCGGGTCGCGATCGTCGGGTAGCAGCCGATATCCGGCAGGGCACCACCGCCGAGTTCGGGAATGTTGCGCATATTGCCGGCATCGCGGTTGAAATAGCTGAAGGCGCCCTGGACGTGTTTCAGCTCGCCGATCGTACCTTCGCTCAGCAATTCGCGCACCTTCAGCCAGACGGGCGCATAGGTGACCATATAGGCTTCCGAGACGACGACCTTGTTGCGGTCGCGTGCCTCGATCAGCGCATCGATCTCCGACGCCTTCAGGGCGAGCGGCTTTTCCACCAGGACATGCTTGCCGGCATTGGCCGCCTTGATTGCCCATTCGACATGCTGGCTGGTCGGCAACGGGATATAGACCGCGTCGATGACGTCTGACGCGAGCATCTCCTCGTAGGAGCCGAAAGCATGGGGGCGCCGAACCGGTCGGCCAGTGCCCGCGCCTTCGTCACGTCACGGCTCGCGACTGCCGTCACGACGCAGTTCTCCGCATCCTGGATCGCCGGCATCACGGCATCCCTGGCAATCTTAGCGGTGGATATTATCCCGAAACGCAGCATCGTAGCCTCCCTTACAAATGTTCCAGGAAGCTTAGGGTCGGCGACCGTTCGCTTCAATCCTCGAAAAATCACGCTGCCCCGAATTAGGAGATTGTGATCTCCCGATATTGGTCTAGCCTGTCATTTCCCACCCAGACTGCCCTCAGACCAGAAAATTCGGAGAATACCATGGACCCGCGCAAGCTCGGCCGCACCGGCCTTTCCATTTCGCCTGTCGTCTTCGGCGGCAACGTGTTCGGCTGGACCGCCGACGAAAAGACCTCCTTCGACCTGCTGGACCGGTTCTTCGACGCGGGCTTCAACACGATCGACACGGCCGACGTCTATTCCCGCTGGGCGGAAGGCCATACGGGCGGCGAGAGCGAGACCGTGATCGGCAACTGGCTGAAACGCGGCAGCGTTGCCCGCGACAAGGCGATCATCGTCACCAAGGTCGGTCACCCCTCGATGGGCGACGACAAGAAGCTGAAGGCAAGCTGGATCACGGAGGCCGTCGACCTGTCGCTGAAGCGCCTGCAGACCGACTATATCGACCTTTATCTCTCGCATTTTCCCGATGACGGCACGCCGCATGAGGAAACGCTCGGCGCCATGGCGAAGCTGAAGGAAGCCGGCAAGGTGCGGTCGATCGGCTGCTCCAATTTCTCGGCCGAGCAGTTGAAGGCCGCACTCGATGTCTCCGCCCGGGACGGCCTGCCGCGCTATGACGTGCTACAACCCGAATACAATCTCTACACCCGCGACAAGTTCGAAGGCGCGATTGCCGATCTCTGCATTGCCGAAGACATCGGCGTGATCAGCTTCTATGCGCTGGCCGCCGGCTTCCTCACCGGCAAATACCGCAAGCCGGAAGACGCTGAGGGCTGCGCCCGCGGCTACCGCATCCCGGACTATCTCAACGACAAGGGCACGCGCGTGCTCGCGGCACTCGATCAGGTGGCCGCCGAAACGGGCGCAAGCCTCGCCTCGATCGCCATCGCCTGGGTCGCGGCACGGCCAGGCATCACCGCGCCGATCGCCAGCGCCACCAGCCTGAAGCAGCTCGATGCGATGATCGCCGCCGGCAATCTCAAGCTGACCGATGCGCAGATGAAGCTGCTCAACGAAGCCCACTAAATAAGCGAGCCCTAACAACTTCGTGACTGGCGGCCCGGTGTGATCACCCGGCCGCCCGACCTAGATGGAGAAGAGCTGGCCGTCGCTCGTCGGCCTTCTTCAGGCAATCGATATTGGAGCATATAATGGATCTGCGCGTACTCGGCCGGACCGGCCTTTCCATCTCGCCCGTCGTCTTTGGCGGCAACGTGTTCGGCTGGACGGCAGACGAGAAGACCTCCTTCGATCTCCTCGACAAGTTCTTCGATGCCGGTTTCGACACGATCGATACTGCCGACTGCTATTCCGGCTG
The DNA here is from genome assembly GCF_030323265.1 of Terrirhizobium terrae. GTDB lineage: Bacteria > Pseudomonadota > Alphaproteobacteria > Rhizobiales > Rhizobiaceae > Neorhizobium. The sequence goes on along the minus strand of NZ_CP104992.1, from coordinate 1,947,555 downwards.
GGTCGACGGCAATGGCGGCGGCGAGAGCGAGACGATCATCGGCAAGTGGTTGAAGCAGTCCGGCCGCTCGCGCGACAAGGCCGTCATCATCACCAAGGTCGGCTCAAACATGCAAGGTTCGGCCGCCGAAAAGGGCCTAGACAAGGCCCGCGTCATGGAAGCGGTCGAAGGATCGCTGAAGCGGCTGCAGACCGACTATATCGACCTCTATCTCTCCCATTGGCCGGATCCGCAGACACCGCATGAAGAGACGCTGTCGGCCTTCGCGACGCTGAAGGAACAGGGCAAGATCCGCGCTATCGGCTGCTCCAATTTCGATGCGAGCCAGCTGCAGGCATCTCTCGACGCCGCGGACAAGGCCGGACTGCCGCGTTATGACGTGCTGGAGCCGGAATATAATCTCTACGATCGCGCCGGCTTCGACGGCCCGCTCGCCGAGCTTTGCCGCAAGCAGGATATCGGCGTCATAACCTATTTCAGCCTGGCCGCCGGTTTCCTGACCGGCAAGTACAAGAGCAAGGCCGAGGCTGAAGCCAACAGGAACCGCGGCGGCAAGGTGGCCGGATATTTCGACGAGCGCGGCACGCGCATCCTGGCCGCACTCGACGAGGTCGCGGCGGAAACCGGTGCCCAGCCGGCATCGGTCGCGCTTGCCTGGATCGCCCAGCGGCCGGCGATCACAGCCCCGATTGCCAGCGCCACCAGTCCCCGCCAGCTCGAGACGATGATTGCAGCCGGAAACCTGAAACTTTCGCGCGATCAGATGCGGCAGCTGGACGACGCCAGCGCCTGAGCCATATTCCTGACGGGCCGCGCCATGCGGCCCGCCTGTCAGCCTGGATCATGGAGAGCTCACCATGCAGACACGCAAGCTTGGAAAAGACCTCACCGTTTCGGCCATCGGCCTCGGCTGCATGGGCATGAGCCACGCCTATGGCGGCCAGGACGAAGCAAGCTCGATCGCAACCCTTCACCGAGCCGTCGAAATCGGCGTGACCTTCTTCGATACGGCCGAGGTCTACGGTCCGTTTGTCAACGAGGAACTGGTCGGCAAGGCACTGAAGCCCTATCGCGACAATGTGGTGATCGCCACCAAGTTCGGCTTCAAGATCGACCCGTCGAAGACGGATTCCGCCGCCATGTCCGGCCTCGACAACCGGCCGGACCACGGCCGGGAGGTCGCCGAAGCCTCGCTTAAGCGGCTCGGTGTCGACGTCATCGATCTTTTCTATCTGCATCGCCACGACCCGGAAGTTCCGATCGAAGATATCGTCGGCGCGATGGCTGAACTGGTGAAGGAGGGCAAGGTCAGGGCGCTCGGCCTTTCGGAGACCGGAGCCGGCATCATCCGCCGCGCCCATGCCGTCCATCCGATTTCCGCGCTGCAGAGCGAATACTCGCTCTGGACCCGCGATCCCGAAGGCGAAATCCTCGATACCTGCCGCGAACTCGGCATAGGCTTCGTGCCCTTCAGCCCGCTCGGCCGCGGTTTCCTGACCGGCAAGATACGGAGCGCGGCCGATTTCGGCGACGGCGATCTTCGCCGCAACATGCCACGCTTCGAGGCGGACAACATGGCGGCGAACCTCGCGCTCGTGACACTGGTCGAGGAAATGGCCGAGGCCAAAGGTGTAACCGCGGCGCAGCTCGCGCTCGCCTGGGTGCTGGCCAAGGGTGATTTCATCGTCCCCATTCCCGGCGCCCGCAAGATCCCGAATCTGGAACAGAACGCGGCGGCGGCCGACGTGACGCTGAGTGCCGAAGAGGTGCAGCGGCTGGACGACATGCTGTCCCCGGAGAAGATTGCCGGGGCGCGCTATGGCGCCGCTGCAGCCTGGACGCCGAGGCGGTAAATTGTCGAAACACCTCCGCGCGCTGTAGGTCCGGGATTACGCCTCTGCTATAGTTCCGACAGGGAGGAACCTCGCGATGTCGGAAGAAAAATCGGTCGAATCCGTCGTGCATCTCTATGTGGAAGGCATGGCCCATGCCCATGAGGGCGCCCTGCGAAAGGCCTTCCACGCCAAGGCATCCATCGTCGGCAATTACGAGGGAAAGGTCGAATGGCTTTCCCTCGACGATTTCGTCGCCGAGGTGATGTCCCAAGGCGTGCCGCCAGCCGGAACCCAGCCGCTCATCCAGATCGAGACGCTCGACGTGACGGGCGATGCCGCCTCGGTGAAGATCGTCGACGACTATGCGGGCATGCGCTTTTCCGATTACCTGTCACTGCTCAAGGTCGACGGCCGCTGGGTGATCGTCCACAAGGTCTATCACCTGCATTCCTGAAACGCGGCTGCCAGACCGGTCAGCGCGCCGGCTTCGGAAAGCCCTCGTACCATCGCGAATGGTCACCCTCGTGGTTCTCCATGCCGGGCTTGGTCAAGACACCGCGCGGGGCGACATAGCTCATGATCCGCCGCACCGGCCGCTCGTGCCACTGGATGTTGAAAGCCCAGAGTTTCGGAAAGAAGCAGAGCGAGGCATAGGGCATATGGTCGTGGATCCACCATGCCATCCTCTGCCAGTCGCCTTCCCGATCGCAATTGTCGATCAGCCACGGCACGACGACACAGGCCGTCGCGCCCATGCAGCCATCCGCATCCCGCCGGTCCCAGATATGGTCGGCAGCCGTCGCGGCATTGGTCGAGCAGTTGAGATTGTTGCGATTGCCGAATTCGTTGACCTCTGACGACCGGTAACCGGAGCGGATATGCAGCCGCCCGAACGTCGCCTGCAGCGGCTCCAGCAGTTCCTCGCAAAGACGTTTTCCGGCCTCGACCGCCAGATCCGGGTCACCGGGAATGTTCGGGATGCGATAGAAATCCGCGATCTCCGAATGAAGGAAATCGCGCAGGAGGAAATTTTTCGACAACCGGACACGCCCCAGATTTTCCAGTCCCTTCATCGAGTTCGGCTTGCGCATTTCCTCTCCCCTCCTCCGTCATGCTCGGGCTCGTCCCGAGCATCTGCCGACGGTCCATTCTCTCAACGGTAGCAGATCCTCGGGACGAGCCCGAGGATGACGACGCGTTTGGGTTGACCCTTCCAGCACTACGAAGCCCAAGTCCAAATCCGAGGCTAACTCTCGCCACCACCACGCACCACCCGGTTTCATCCGTCCAGCAAATCGAAATTATAATTGCATATGCAATTATGTGTGCTAGGCTGTCCTCATGTTCGACCACTGCCTCTACTTCAACACGACAGCACTTGCCCGCCAGCTCGAGCGGGTCTGGACGGAAGCGTTCAAGCCTTACGACCTGACCCCCTCCCAGGCCTTCACCCTGCGGGCGGTTCTGGCGAAGCCGGGCATGCTGCATAGCGAACTGGCGGGCACCTTGAAGATCGCCCGCGCCACGGCGACACGCGCCGTCGACGGTCTCGTCGCGCGCGGTCTTCTCGAACGGCGCGCGACAAAACGGGACGGACGGGAATGGGAAATCCACCCCACGCCATCCGCCGCCGAATTGAAGGACGCGCTGAACAACGCCAGCGGCGCGGTGACCGCCCGGCTGAAGCAGGAACTCGGCGACGGCGTGTTTGCCGATTTCGTCCTGCAGGCCCGCGCGATCGGCGGCCATCTACCCTGAGCCAAACCCATATAGTTGCATAGCTAACCAATGGAGAGAGACATGCCTATCCTGAATGTGAAAGTAAGCGGCGAACGCTCCGACGAGAAAACCCGCGCCATCGCCACCATGCTGACCGAGCTGACTGAGCGCATCCTCGGCAAGGATCCGGCGGTCACCGCGATCGCCATCGACTATGTCGATCCGCGCGACTGGATTGCCGGCGGCAGGACGCTTGCCGAGCAGGGCAAGTCGAGCGTCTATTTCGATATCAAGATCACCGACGAGACCAATACGAAAACCGAGAAGGCCGCCTATATCCAGGCCGCCTTCGAAGGTTTCGAGCGCCTCCTCGGCAATCTGCACGAGGAAAGCTACATCTATGTCGAGGACGCCCGCGCCGCCTCCTACGGCTACGGCGGGCGGACGCAGGAATGGCGCTACCAGCGGGCCTCGTGAGCCCGCTCGGATATCACGGGCTGATGACGTCGATGACGATCTTGCCCCTAGCCACCTTGTCACGAATGAGGGCATGGGCGTCGTCGGCCTGTTGCAGCGAAAAGCGGCGATCGTCCAGGCGCGGCATGAGCTTGCCGGCTTCGGCCAGCCGTGCCGCTTCCGCCAGGATGCGCCCATGCGCCTCACGCCCCTCACCGGTCAGCAGCGGCAGGAGCGCGAACACGCCGCTATAGCTCGCCGCCTTGAAGGAGAGCGGCGCCAGCGAATGGCTGCCCCAGCCAAGCGAACTCGTGACATGACCGAACCGACCCACCGCCTGAAAAGCGTCATCCAGCGCGCCGACGCAATCATAGACGACATCGAACCCCTTGCCGCCGGTCAGTTCGGCAACGTATTCCGCAACCGGTTTGCGCCGGTCGATCGGCGTCGCCCCCAGCGATTGCAGATAGTCCGCCGCGTCCTCCCGATCGACACCGAAGACGATCGCGCCACGAGCACGGGCAATCTGCACCGCGACATGCCCGACGCCGCCCGCCGCACCGATGACGAGCGCAGTCTCGCCGCGCCCGACATCAACGCGATCCATCAGACCTTCCCAGGCCGTAATAACGACGAGCGGCAAAGCCGCGGCTTGGCGCATCGACAGATTGGCCGGCTTTCTCGCGATCAGCCTCGCATCGACCACCGCATATTCCGCGAGCGATCCCTGCACGCCCCCACTCCACCGGTCATGCCATAAACCTCGTCGCCGACCTGGAAAGCCTCGACCCCTTCGCCGATAGCCTCGACCACGCCGGCGAGATCGATACCGAGTATGCCGGGCAGCGGATGCCTGGCATGAGCCGCGGTACCTGCCCTGATCTTGAGATCAAGCGGATTTACGCCGCTTGCATGGACCCTGACCAGCACCTCGCCGGCGCCCGCCACGGGCCTCTCAATTTCCCTGAGTTGAAACGGGCCGTTTTCGGCCTCGACGATCAATGCTTTCATGTCTTCAAGCTCCTTTTTCCTGGGCGCGGAACTTGACCCTTTTTCATCTGCATGGACATCGTAGATACTGTTTGACGATCATGCATTTTTGTTTGGATGGTGATGATGGAGTGGTGCGATTTGCGCGTCTTTCTGGCCATTGCCCGGGAGGGGACCCTCGGCGGTGCGGCGCGCGCCATCGGGCAGACGCAGCCGACAATGGGCCGGCGCCTGCGTGCGCTCGAGGCGTCGATCGGCCAGACGCTGTTCCAGCGCACCAATGACGGCTTTGTCCTGACCGATGAAGGTCAGTCCGTGCTCGCCCATGCGGAGCGCATGGAATACGAGGCAATCGCGCTGGAGCGGGAACTGGCGGGATCGCAGGCTCGCTTGAGCGGCCTTCTCCGGGTCTCGTGCTCGGACTGGTTCGGGGTCTTCATGCTGGCCCCCATCCTTGCGGACTTCGCCAAGCTGCATCCGAATGTCGTCGTCGAGCTTCTTACCGATCCGCGGCTTTACAGCCTGCCGCGCCGCGAGGCGGATCTCGTCTTCCGCATCACGCCCTTCGACGAGGCGGAAGTCGTTTCACGGCGACTGCTGCACATTCCCTACGGGGTCTATTGCAGGGCCGGCACGCGACACCCCGTCGCCGGCGATGGTAAAGGCTCGCGCCTTGTTCTCATGGATACCGCATTCGGCGGCATGCCGGATGTCGTGTGGATCGAAGCCAGGCTGCCAAACGCCACGGTCATCAACCGCAGCAACAATCGGGAAGTACAGGCCCGTCTCTGCGCCGCGGGCGTCGGCCTTGCCGTGCTCCCAAGGCCATTGGGAGACAGTACGGAGGGGCTGGAACTGGTCGATCTCGGCGAGCCGCCACCAGGACGCGACACATGGGTCGGCTATCACCGCGACATGCGGCGGATGCCGCGCCTGCGTGCACTGCTGGACCTCGTGGTCGAGCGACTGGCGCACTGAGGCCATAGACGGCCGCCCCGAAACCAGTCGGGGCAGCCGTATTTCAACATTCAGGCGCGCAGGACGCCGCCTGTGGTCTTCTCGACATTGGCGACGATCTTGCCGGTGAGCGCTTCGAAATCCTCGTCCGTCAGGGTCTTGTCGACCGGCTGGATGAGCACCTCGATCGCAACCGACTTCCTGCCCTCGCCGAGCGACGCGCCCTCGAACACGTCGAAGACATTGACGCCGGCGATCAGCTTGCGGTCGGCGCTGGTCGCCGCCTTGATGATCGCACCGGCTTCCACTTCGGAACCAACAACGAAGGCGAAGTCGCGCTTGACGGCCTGGAAAGGCGAAAGCTCGAGACCCGGCTTGGTGCGGGTAGCCTTCTTCTTCGGCTCAGGCATGGCGTCGAGATAGATCTCGAAGCCGCAGAGCGCGCCGGAAACATCGAGCGCGCCGAGCGTCTTCGGATGGAATTCGCCGAACGTGCCGAGCACGACTTTCGGACCCATCTTGATCGTGCCGGAACGGCCCGGATGATACCACGACGGTCCGCCCTGCTCGATCTGGACATTGGCCATGGGCAGGCCGCAGGCTTCGATCACGGCCAGCGCATCGGCCTTGGCGTCATAGACGTCGACCGGCTTGCCGCCGCCCTTGGCCGCATTCGACCACATGCGGCCGGCGCCGTTGATCGAGGCCGTGCCGCGACGGATGCCGCCGGCAACGCGACGCTGGCCTTCCGGCGTGTCGGTCTCATAGGTGCCCGACACTTCGAAGATCGCCACGTCGCCAAAGCCCTTGTCGGCATTGCGCTGGGCAGCGGTCAGGAGGCCCGGCAGAAGCGACGGGCGCATGTCGGACATGTCGGCCGCGATCGGGTTGGCGAGCTTCAATGCCGCCGAACCTCCGCCGAAGAGCTTTGCCTGGTCTTCCGGGATGAAGGACCAGGTGACGGCTTCCAGCATGCCGCGCGAGGCGAGCGCGCGCTTGGCGGTGCGGGTGCGGATCTGCAGCGTGGTCAGGATGCGGCCGTTGACGGCCGACAGCTTTTCGAGCGGCTCCGGCTTGATCTGGTCAACGCCGTGGATGCGCATGACCTCTTCAACGAGATCGGCCTTGCCATCGACATCCGGGCGCCAGGACGGCACTTTGACGGAAACCTTCTCACCCGAGCCTTCGACGGTGAAGCCGAGGCGGGTCAGGATTTCACGGCTTTCATCGGCAGAGATTTCAAGCCCGGTCAGGCGCTTGACTTCAGCGAACGGGAACTCGACGGTCTTTGCCGCATAGCCCTTGTAGCCGACGATCTTTTCCTTTGCAGGCGTGCCACCGCAGAGGTCGAGAACCAGTTGTGTCGTACGGTCGAGACCCGGAACCATGTATTCCGGATCGACGCCGCGCTCGAAACGGTAGCGGGCATCGGTGATGATGCCGAGCGTGCGGCCCGACTTGGCGATGTTGATCGGATCCCAGAGTGCGCTCTCGATCAGCACGTCGACCGTGTTTTCGTCGCAACCGGAATGCTCGCCGCCCATGATGCCGCCGATCGACTCGACGCCGTTGTCGTCCGCGATGACGACGTTGTTCGGACCAAGCTTGTATTCGCGCGTATCGAGCGCCAGCACCGACTCGCCTTCCTTGGCGCGGCGAACAGTGAGGTCGCCCTTCACCTTGGCCGCATCGAAGACGTGCATCGGGCGGCCCTGGTCGAAGGTCATGTAATTGGTGATGTCGACCAGCGCGTTGATCGGACGAAGACCGATCGCCTTGAGGCGCGTCTGCATCCAGGCCGGGCTCGGGCCGTTCTTGACGCCGCGCACGAGGCGCAGGCCGAAGCCGGGGCAGAGCTTTTCATCGTCGAGATCGATCGTAAGACCTACAGAAGTCTCGCCTTCGAGCTTCAGCGCAGGCGCTGCCGGAGCCTTCAGCGTGCCGAGGCCAGAGGCTGCGAGATCGCGGGCAATGCCGTAGATCGAGGTGCAGTCCGGACGGTTTGGCGTCAGGTTGATCTCGATCATCGGATCGTCGAGACCTGCATAGGTCGCGAAGGACGTGCCAACCGGCGCATCTTCGGGCAGGTCGATGATGCCGTCATGGCTGTCGGACATGTTGAGCTCTTTTTCCGAGCACATCATGCCGTGGCTTTCGACACCGCGGATTTTTCCCACACCGAGCGTCACGTCGAGACCGGGGACGTAATCGCCCGGACGCGCCAGGGCCCCAACCAGACCGGCGCGGGCATTCGGCGCGCCGCAGACGATCTGCAGCGGCTTACCGCCATTGACGTCGGGACCGGCATCGACCGACAGAACCTTGAGGCGATCCGCTTCCGGATGCTGTTCGGCCGACAGAACCTTGGCGATGACGAAGGGTTTGTAGGCCGCCTTGTCGTCGACATCCTCGACCTCGAGGCCGATCGCCGTCAGGCGCTCGCAGATCTGATCGAGGGTAGCATCGGTTTCAAGGTGATCCTTGAGCCAGGAAAGGGTGAACTTCATCGGTTGTCTCCTGAAGGCCTCGGCGCGGTCATGGTTTCCATCCGTGGCAGGCCGTCATCGATATGGAAGAAAGGAAGCTGCTCGCGCACATAGCCGTGCACGCGCGGCGGATAATTCTCCGGCGCATCCATGGCGCCGAGCATGAAGAAGATCTGGTCGCCGATACGCTCGTCACGATAGGCGATCGGCGCACCACAGGTGCCGCAGAAACTGCGGCTCACCGGCGCCTTGCCATAGGTCGAGCCGGTCTCGCCCTCGAAGGTTACGTCTTCGGTATGGAAACCGACAAAGGCTGCAGCCGGCGCACCACTCGCCCGCCGGCAATCGCTGCAGTGGCAGTAGCTCGCATAGATCGGCTCGGCTTTGGCCTCAAAGCGGATGGCACCACATCGGCATCCACCGGTGTGGCTGGCTGTCGTCTCAATGCTCATGAGCTCATGCCGCCTTTTCCGGAGCCTTGGCGCCCGGGGCTTTCACACCGAGAAACATGCTCTTGACCGAAATGCCTTCGTCGATCGCAGTCCACCAGATGCCCTCGTACATCAGTTCGATGTCATTGAGTGCGCGATCATCGAGTTTCGCAAGAAAAGGATACCACCAGAGAGGCGTGGCAATGACACGGCCATCGGCAAGCGCGACGTGAACCTCACCATCGTCGCACCAAGCCCTAACGGGTCGCATTTCGTCGGTTTCAAAGACCAAAGAAGTCATCCCAAGCGCCTATCCATTCATTTCGATGTTCGGCAGCAACCTCCAAGAGCCTGCCGATCTCCTGTTCGTTATAACCGTTGTTCCGCGCGACTTCCAAATTCTTCAACCAGACCTTCAGCGACCTGCCATCCTTGACGATATGCACGTGCGGCGGTTCACCAATGTCCAGCGCATAGAAGCGGAACTTGTATCCGTGCCAGATCAACAGAGTCGGCATTTATGTCATGCTGCCTTTTCCGGAGCCTTGGCGCCCGGCGCTTTCCAGCCGGCCAACATCCCGCGAACGGACAGATCCTCATCCACATCCGGCCAATGAACCCCGGCAAGCATGAGATGCACGTTGTTGCGTTGGGCGGGCGACGCATTTAGCAGGCGTGGATACCACCACAACGGCGTCGATACATGGCGCCCATCGGCGAGGCGCACATGCACATCATGCAGATCGCACCACGCCTCAATAGGGCGCTCAGCTTCGGGATATGGATCATGCGAAATAGTCATTCCATGCCTCCAACATCTGCTGCCTGTGCTCCTCGACCACGTCCAATATACGTCTAAGGTCTCTTTGGCTAAAGCCCCCGGCCTCAGCCAATCTTACCTCGTTTAACCAAACCTTCGCTTCTCCGCCGTTTCCATCCACATGGATGTGAGGCGGTTCATATTTCTCTCCGGAGTAGAAGTGAAAACGGAAACCGTATTTGCGAAGGACGGTTGGCATCGTTTTACTGGCTCAAGCCTCCAAACAGCGTTGGCATGTCGAGCGGGCGGAAGCCGTAGTGGTTCATCCAGCGGACATCGGCGTTGAAGAAGTCGCGCAGGTCCGGCATGCCGTATTTCAGCATGGCGATACGGTCCAGCCCCATGCCCCAGGCAAACCCCTGGTATTCGTCCGGATCGAGCCCACCGGAGCGCAGCACGTTCGGGTGGACCATGCCGCAGCCTAGGATTTCCATCCAGTCGGTGCCTTCGCCGAACTTCACGATCGGGCCGGAACGGTCGCACTGGATGTCGACCTCGAAGGAGGGCTCGGTGAAGGGGAAGAAGGACGGGCGAAAGCGCATCGTCACCGACGGCACTTCGAAGAAGGTCTTGCAGAACTCCTCTAGCACCCATCGCATGTTGGCGACATTGGACTTCTTGTCGATGACGAGGCCCTCGACCTGATGGAACATCGGCGAATGGGTGGCGTCCGAATCCTGACGGTAGGTCTTGCCCGGAATGACGATGCGGATCGGCGGATCCTGCGCTTCCATGGTGCGGACCTGAACCGGCGAAGTGTGGGTGCGCAGCACCTTGCGCTCACCCTTTTCATCCGCCTGGAAGAAGAAGGTGTCGTGCATCTCGCGGGCCGGGTGGCCTTCGGGAAAATTCAGCGCCGTGAAGTTATAGTAGTCGGTCTCGACATCCGGGCCTTCGGCGATCGAGAAACCCATGTCGGCGAAAACGGCGGTGATCTCGTCGATGATCTGGCTGATCGGATGGATACGACCGCGCTCGGCCGGCGAGGAGCGGACCGGCAGCGACACGTCGAGCGTCTCGGCCTTCAGGCGCGCGTCGATCGCGGCGTCCTTGAGGACAGTCTTGCGGGTGGTGATCGCCTCGGTGATCTCATTCTTCAGCGCATTGATCGCGGCACCGCGGGTCTGACGCTCTTCCGGCGACATGGCGCCGAGCGTCTTCAGAAGCTCGGACACGGAGCCCTTCTTGCCCATGGCGTTGACGCGAACGGCTTCAATTGCCGCCTCGTCACTGGCTGCGGCGATCTCCGCCAGAAGAGAGGTTTTCAGATTTTCCAGATCGGACATGGTGTCTTCCGTTTGATGATCGGAGAGATGTATTCGGGCGTCGTGACGGACAAATGGAAAACCCGCGCCAGCCCATGCCAGCGCGGGTTTCCCAAAATCGATAAGCTTACAAGCCTGGGAAGCGCTGGTTAACGAACCGCGCTTTCAAACTCGTTCTTGGTGCCTGCGTCCTTGAGGTAGGACAGAGCCTTCTTGGCGGCTTCGACGAGCGCGCCGAATGCTGCCGGCTCATGGATTGCCATGTCGGACAGAACCTTGCGGTCTACTTCGATGCCAGCCTTGTTGAGGCCGTCGATGAAGCGGCCGTAGGTCAGGCCGGATTCGCGGACGGCAGCGTTGATACGCTGGATCCACAGAGCGCGGAAGTTGCGCTTCTTGACGCGACGGTCGCGGGTCGCGAACTGACGCGAACGATCAACAGCGGCCTTAGCGGCGCGGATCGTGTTCTTGCGGCGGCCGTAGAAGCCCTTGGCTGCCTTGAGGGTCTTGGTGTGCTTGGCGCGGGAAGTTACGCCACGTTTTACGCGTGCCATGTCATGATCTCCTTAAACTGTTCCAGAAAGCCGATTAGTCTCAGAGACCGTTGGGCAGGTAGTTCTTGATGACCTTCTTGCCATCCGGCTCAGCGAGGATCATCGTGCCGCGTGCATCGCGGATGAACTTGTTGGAACGCTTGATCATGCCGTGGCGCTTGCCAGCGGCGGCTGCAACGACCTTACCGGTGGCGGTTACCTTGAACCGCTTCTTGGCAGCCGATTTCGTCTTCATCTTGGGCATTTTGCTACTCCATATATGTTGTATCGAAGCAAACTGACGAGGTCTGCTTCAAGCATTTAGAACGGCCACGGCATGCCCTGCCGGACCGTTCGGACGCGCGCTTATAACCGCAGTCGGTCAAAAGCGCAATGGGGAAATCCTCCTCAGAAAACCGGCCAGATGCCGGCAAACCGCCCGACACGCGGGCGGAAGGTGTGGCGCTTAACGCGGCGCCAGCACCATCATCATCTGACGGCCTTCGAGCTTCGGCTCGGCCTCGACCTTGGCGATCTCCAGGGTGTCTTCCTTGACCTGAAGCAGGAGCTTCATGCCGAGTTCCTGGTGCGCCATTTCGCGGCCGCGGAACTTGAGCGTCACCTTGACCTTGTCACCCTCTTCGAAGAAGCGGTTCATGGCCTTCATCTTCACGTCGTAATCGTGCGTGTCGATGTTCGGGCGCATCTTGATTTCTTTGACTTCGACGATCTTCTGCTTCTTGCGAGCTTCGGCCGCCTTCTTCTGGTTCGCGTATTTCAGCTTGCCGAGGTCGAGGATCTTGCACACCGGCGGATCATTGTTCGGCGAGATTTCTACCAGATCCAGTCCCGCTTCCTCGGCCATGCGAAGGGCCTGGTCGGTGGGTACTGCACCGAGATTCTGGCCTTCGGCATCGATAAGCTGGACCTTGGGAACGCGAATTTCCCGGTTGGAGCGCGGGCCTTCCTTGACGGGGGCATCGGCTTTGAATGGTCTGCGAATGGTCGTATTCTCCTAGATTGTTTCGGGCTCCGGCGACGACAAAATCTGCGCGCGGCCCGGGGCCGAGCGGAATGTCGTGATCGCCGAGGCGAAGTCAATAGCATATCGACGCGAAAAAATCACCTCCTGACAACTGGTTTATATCTGATTTATAGCTCCAGCAGTTTGCAGGAGTGAAGTTCATGACCCAGGTCACAGCCCCGAACCCCACCACCATCACCATCGGAACCGGTTCCGACAGCCGCGAGATCGCCATTCTTCACCGGCCGGCCACGACGCGCCCGGACAAGCCGGCATTCGTCTGGCTCGGCGGCTATCGTTCCGACATGACCGGCACCAAGGCCGTTGCGCTCGATGCTCTGGCGGAAAGCCATGGCGTTGCCTGCATCCGCTTCGACTATTCCGGCCACGGCGCCTCGGGCGGCGAATTCCGTGACGGAACGATCTCGCGCTGGCTGGAGGAATCGATCGCGGTTCTCGCGGCATTGAAGCCGGAGAAGGTGGTGCTCGTCGGCTCCTCCATGGGCGGATGGATTGCGCTGCGACTGGTGCAGGAGCTGAAGAAACGCACTACGGGACCTGCGGTAGAAGGCATGGTGCTGATCGCGCCGGCACCGGATTTCACCGCCGAACTGATCGAACCCCACCTGACCGACACGGAGCGCCAGTCGCTTCAGGAGCGCGGCTATTTCGAGGAATTTTCGGAATACAGCCCGGAGCCGAACATCTACACGCGTGATCTGATGGAAGACGGAAAGCGCAACAGCGTGATGACCGGGATCATCGAAACCGGCTGCCCGGTCCATATCCTGCAGGGCATGGCCGATCCGGACGTGCCGTACAGCCACGCGCTCAAACTCGTGGAATTCCTGCCCGCCGACGACGTGGTTCTGACGCTGATCCGAGATGGCGATCACCGCCTGTCGCGCCCACAGGACCTGGAGAAAATGGAGGCGGCGGTCGCCGGCTTAATTATCGATGATCAAAAACTGGGCTGAGACACAAATGCCGCAGTCTTAACCATATTCGTAAAGACCTCCAGATTAACAAAAGCTGAACAATTGACTTACCCACCCGTCCCCTCTTAACTTTTCGTTAGGAATTTAAGGGACGGGTCCATGAATGTAGCCCTGATGGCACGGCGTGCAGCCGTGATCCTCGCAGCTGTGCTTGCGCCTGTTAGCGTGGCGATACCGGCACCGCAGGCAGCAACGTCGATGATGACGGGTGCCGTGACATCACAGCCGATAGGCCATTACGAGTTCTGCCAGCGCCTGCCGGTCGAATGCAATGTAAAGAGCCGTTCCGCACCGGCAGCCCGCCTCGACGAAAAGGCATGGCAGGCCGTTCGCGACGTCAACCGCGCCGTCAATGCCCGCTATATCGCCAAGACCGATATTGAAGCCTATGGCCGCGAAGAGTTCTGGACCTACCCGACCGTGTTCGCCGATTGCGAGGACTATGCGCTTGAGAAGCGCAAGGAACTCGCCGCTCTCGGCTTTGCCCTGTCCGACCTCCTGATCACCGTCGTCCGCAAGCCGGATGGCGAAGGCCATGCGGTGCTGACGCTGCGCACGACGGAAGGCGACTTCATTCTCGACAACCTCGATAACGAGGTGATGGTCTGGTATGAAACGCCCTACACGTTCCTGAAGCGCCAGGCGACCTTCAACACAGGCCGCTGGGTCACGATCGAGAACGGCCGCGACGTTCTGGTCGGCGCCCTTCGCTGACATAGGCCCAATTTGTTAAGCATAGAACCCGCCCTGCTTGCAGCGGCGGGCTCTTCTCTCTACTCTCCCGCGAGTCAAAAAAGACATTATCCCCATAAGCCTTTAGGTCTATGGGCCGCAAAGATCGGTTACAGGCTTGATACGTCCCCCGATACGCCCGCACGGGACCGCCCGACCGTCGCTTCCCCTATGGCTGGCCGGCGTGCTGGTTGCCGCCGTGCTCTGCGTCGGGGCGTTTACCGTCTTTGAGAATTACAACAGTGCGATCCGGGAGGGCGAGGCCCGCGCCGTCTCCTCCGCCCATGTCGTCGCGGCCCATATGGAATGGATGATGGAGGCGAGCGACCTTGCGTTGCGCCGCATCGAAGTCGCCATTGGCGGGCGGCCGATCGACAGTTCCGCTGACCTGATCACCGACCTGGAACGGGCGGTCGGCGAGCTTCCGGCCGGCTTCCAATATGCGCTTCTCGATCAGGACGGGCAGATGCGCTATTCGAGTGCTGCCGATTCCAGCCTGCCCGATCATGGCGAGCGAGCCTATTTCCGCCGGCTCAAGGAAGGGCAGGAGCCCTCACCTTCAGCCGCCTGCTCGACAACGAGCGCGCCGGAAAGCCCTCCTTCATCATCGCCCGGCGGATCAGCAACGGTCCCGAATTCAGCGGCGTCGCCTCGATCACCATCCCGAACGACAATCTCGACCGTTTCTGGGCCTCGATGAATCTCGGTCCGAACTCGACGATCTCCGTCATCCGCGACGATGGCTGGCTGATCGCGCGGCGCCCGCCGGCGATGCAGCCGGTCGACCTCAGCAAGACCGAGTGGTATCCGCTGACCCGCGAGAAATCGACCGGATTCTACCACAACCCGGTATCGCAGATCGACGGCTTCTCCCGCATCGTCGCCTTCTGGAAGGTGCCGGACTGGCCGCTGATCGCGCTTGCGGCGATCGAGCGGCAGGAAGTGCTGGACCAGTTCTGGAGCAATCTCTTCTCCGATGCCCTACTTGTCGTGCCGCTGATGGCGATCCTCGTCGGGGCGTCCTTCTGGATCTATGTGCTGCTCTACAAGACCGCGACGCGCAACGACGAACTGGAGCAGGCGCTGGAACGAAACCGCTTCCTGCTGCGCGAAATCCATCATCGGGTGAAGAACAATCTGCAGGCCGTTCTGGCGCTTCTGCGGCTGCAGAAGCTACCGGTCGAAGCGCGGGAGGATATGTCGCGGCGCATCGGCGCGATGATTGCCGTCCACGAGCAGATCTATACGACCGACCAGTTCGAGGAGGTCGAGGTGGCGCCCTATGCGACGCGGCTGATCTCCGACATCGCCTCCGGCTACGACATGCCGGTGGAGCTCGATCTCGACCTCGAGCCGATCGCACTCGACCGCGAACAGGCGCTGCCGCTCGGCATGATTATCAACGAGGTCGTGTCCAACGCCTTCAAATACGCCTTTGACGGTCGCAACGCCGGCAAGCTGACCGTCCACCTCCGACGCGAGGAAAACCAGCTTCGGCTGACCATCCGTGACGACGGGCCTGGTGTCGCCGAGGATGCCCGCACCAATGGCATGGGCACCAAGCTGATCACCAGCTTCGTGCGCCAGCTCGGCGGGCAGTCGTCGATGGAGAACGACGGTGGCGCCGTCTTCACATTGACCGCGCCGCTTGGCGATGTCGCCGAGAAGGACGCCGCCTGAGCGTCCTTTGCCTTACGCGTTGCCGATGAAGATGCCGGCCGCCAGTACCAGTGAACCGCCGAAGACGACCTGGAAGACCGCCCGCATGAACGGGGTTTCCATGTAGCGGTTCTGGATGAAGGCGATCGCCCAGAGTTCGAAGAAGACCACGATCGCCGCTACGATCGTCGCCGTCCAGAAGTGCGGGATGAGATAGGGCAGCGCATGGCCGAGACCGCCGAGCGCCGTCATGATGCCCGAGGCGAGGCCACGCTTGATCGGTGAGCCGCGACCGGAAATTTTGCCGTCGTCATGAGCCGCCTCGGTAAAGCCCATCGAAATGCCGGCACCGACCGAAGCCGACAGGCCGATCAGGAAGGTGGACCACGTATCACCCGTCGCGAAGGCTGCCGCGAAGATCGGTGCCAGGGTCGAGACCGAGCCGTCCATCAATCCGGCAAGGCCCGGTTGAACATAAGTGAGGATGAACTGGCGGCGCGCGCCTTCATCCTCCTCGCTGCGGGTCTCGTCGGAGACGTGCTTCTCGGCCAGCATGCGGGCAATGTCCTCATGCCCCTCTTCGGCCAGCGCCAGATCGCCGAGCAGCTTGCGGGTAGAAGCGTCGGAAACGCGTTTCGTCGCCTCGCGATAGAAGCGTGCCGCCTGCTCCTCCATCGCCTCGGCCTCCGCCCTCACCGTATCGAGGGCCAAATTCTTGCGCAGCCAGGTCGGCTTGCGGGTGTAGAAGCCCTGAACATGCTCGCGCCGGATCAGCGGGATGCGCTCGCCGAAACGCGACCGGAACATCTCGATCAGCATGTTCTTGTGAGTCTGCTCGACCTCGGCCATGTCCTCGAAGACTTGCGCGGAAGCCGGATACTCGTCCTTCAACCCATCCGCATAGCCGAGATAGATGCGCGCATCCTCTTCTTCGGATGCGATGGCAAGGGCGAGGATTTCCGGTTCGGACAGGCTATCGAACGGCCGGCGGGAGGACGGCAGGATGCGGCTCAACATGAATGACTCCACTTAGAATAATTCTAAACTAAGCCGATCGAGCGGATATTTCAACCATCCTGTATTGAGCGAGGTCGCCATCGTTCTGATCATTCAGAGGCTATGCCTGCCGCGCAACTTCCCGAAAGAATTTCGCCCGGTGAAGTAATATATGAGAATTTCTACTTGCTCCCGAAGAAACAAACAGCTTATGAGCAAATCCGATGCGCCGGGATGGGGCGCACGCATTCATGGGGAGGCATTTTATTTCAT
The DNA here is from genome assembly GCF_030323265.1 of Terrirhizobium terrae. Lineage (GTDB taxonomy): Bacteria > Pseudomonadota > Alphaproteobacteria > Rhizobiales > Rhizobiaceae > Neorhizobium. The sequence continues at coordinate 1,930,381 of NZ_CP104992.1, read as the reverse complement.
GAACCGCAGACATTTCTTCCGCCAAGCCGCGACTGCAGGTGTCGGCGCCGCCGCCGCAACAGCTCTGGCTGCACCGGCAATTGCCCAGGAAAGCCCGAAGCTCACCTGGCGCATGACCTCGTCCTTCACCAAGAATACCGATATTCTCTGGTCGGCGAGCACGGACATCGCCCAGAGCGTCAAGGAAGCCTCCGACGGAAATTTCACCATCAACACCTTTGCGGCCGGTGAAATCGTGCCCGGCCTGCAGGCTGCCGATGCCGTGTCCAACGGCACGGTCGAAATGGCCCACACCTGCTCCTACTACTATATCGGCAAGGATCCGACCTTCGCGCTCGGCACAGCCGTTCCTTCGGCCTCAATGCCCGCCAGACCAATTCCTGGTTCACGATCGGCGGCGGCAACGACCTGCTCAACGAATTCCTCGCCGGCCACGGCCTTTACGCCCTGCCTGCCGGCAATACCGGCGCGCAGATGGGCGGCTGGTACCGCCGCGAGATCAACACGGTCGCCGACCTCAACGGCCTCAAGATGCGCATTGCAGGCCTTGCCGGCCAGGTGATGCAGAAGCTCGGCGTGACCCCGCAGCAGATCGCCGGCGGCGATGTCTATGCAGCGCTCGAAAAGGGCACGATCGACGCCACCGAATTCGTCGGTCCCTATGACGACCAGAAGCTCGGCTTCGTCAAGGTCGCCAAATATTACTATTACCCGGCATGGTGGGAAGGCGGCCCAGCCGTCCACGCCTTCTTCAACCTGGAAAAATTCAACGCCCTGCCGAAGAGCTACCAGCGCATGCTCAAGGATGCCTGCGCCAACGCCAACCAGAACATGCTGGCCCGCTACGACGCGCATAACGCCAAGGCGCTGCGCCAGCTCGTCTCCGAAGGCGCGGTGCTGAAGCCGTTCACGTCGGAAATCCTGGAAGCCAGCTACAAGGCCGCCCAGGAAGTCTATGCCGACATCAACGGCAAGAATGCTGCCTTCAAGAAGATCTACGACAGCCAGCAGGCCTTCAAGAAGGACGGCTATCTGTGGAACCAGATCGCAGAATACAGCTACGACACCTTCATGATGACGCAGCAGCGCAAGGGCACGCTGTGATATCTGAATACGGTCTTTTCTGACTGCGAAGCCCGGACATCGCTCCGGGCTTCGTGTTTTTAAGCCTTTGGCGGTAAATCCCTATTTTCAACGGGGTTTCGGCTTGTTCTCGCCAAACCTATGCGATTAACAGACGGCCATAATCTCAAAGGCTTTTCACCACGCACGGGAGGAAGACATCCATGGATCGCAGGCACTTCATCAAGCGGGCGACGACGGCCGGCATCGGCGCCGCGGCATCGACCGCGCTTGTTGCCCCCTTGGCGGCTCCCGCGATCGCTCAGGAGAACCCGAAGATCACCTGGCGGATGACCTCGTCCTTCCCGAAAAGCCTCGACATCATCTTCGGCGCCGGCAACGAACTGGCGCAGATCGTCCGTGATGCGACCGACGGCAATTTCAACATCCAGACCTATGCCGCCGGCGAGCTCGTGCCCGGCCTGCAGGCCGCCGATGCAGTGGCCAACGGCACGGTCGAAATGGCCCATACCTGCTCCTATTACTATATCGGCCAGGACCCGGCCTTTGCGCTCGGCACCGCCATTCCCTTCGGGCTCAATGCCCGCATGACCAATGCCTGGTTCGAAAACGGCGGCAACGACCTGATCAACGAATTTCTGGCGCCGCGCGGCCTTTATGCGCTGCCGGCCGGCAATAGCGGCACGCAGATGGGCGGCTGGTTCCGCAAGGAAATCGTCACGATCGACGACCTCAAGGGCCTCAAGATGCGCATTGCCGGTCTCGCCGGACAGGTTCTCTCGAAGGTCGGCGTCACACCGCAGCAGATCGCCGGCGGCGACGTCTATGCGGCGCTCGAAAAGGGCACGATCGACGCCACGGAATTCGTCGGCCCCTATGACGACCAGAAGCTCGGCTTCGTCAAGGTCGCCAAGTATTATTACTACCCGGCATGGTGGGAAGGCGGCCCGGCCATGCATGCCTTCTTCAATCTGGAAAAGTTCAACGCCCTGCCGAAAGGCTACCAGGCGATCCTGAAGGCCGCCTGTGCCGCTGCCAATACGAGCATGCTTGCCAATTACGATGCGCAGAACGCCACCGCACTGCGCAGGCTCGTCGCCGAAGGCGCGGTCCTGAAGCCGTTCAGCCGCGATATCATGGAAACCTGCTTCAAGGCGGCGATGGAAGTCTATGCGGATCTCTCCGAGAAGAGCCCGGCCTTCAAGAAGATCTACGACCACCAGCAGGCCTTCAAGAAGGACGCCTATCTCTGGTCCCAGGTGGCGGAATACAGCTACGACACGTTCATGATGATGCAGCAGCGCAACGGCGCACTCTGACCATCCTCTCTTTTACGAATAAAGCCCGGCGCACCTCGCCGGGCTTTATTCGTTTCGCTTACCTATTCCCGTCGCGGAGGAATTAATTCCGCTATTTCATTGATATTTCCGGGCGGCACCCCATATTAGCTTCAACGAGATTTCAACGGGCCGCTGCGCCGATCTTCGGCGCATCTTCAGCCGGCATCGTTGAATACCACTCGCTTCTCCTGACCGCGGATGTACCGGCAGTGAGAACAAGCGAGTGGTCCCGGAAAGGTCGGGTCAGCCCGGCCTTTTTGTTTTTCACCGGGCCGTTTCAGACCGGAAAGGATATATTTTGCAGGTAATCGTCAGGGACAACAATGTCGATCAGGCCCTTCGGGCGCTGAAGAAGAAACTGCAGCGCGAAGGCGTGTTCCGTGAAATGAAGGCGCGCAGCGCCTATGAAAAGCCGTCCGAGAAGCGCGTCCGCGAAAAGGCCGAGGCCGTTCGCCGCATCCGCAAGCTCGCACGCAAGAAGATGCAGCGCGAGGGCCTTCTGCCCGCGCCGAAAAAGGCCGCCCGCACGCGCTGACGCTTAATTCCCTATTGTCCGCCAAGCCTTCAGGAAGGAAGAGATCATGACCGCCATCAAGGAAGAACTCGCTACTCCCGTCAAGCTTTCCTCTCGGGAAAAGGCTGCGGTGACGGACGAGACCGCGCGCGCCATCATCGCTGCCGAGGTCAATTCACGCGAGGAAAAGACCGAAAGGCTGAGGCTGCTTCGTCTCCAGCGCGAGGCGGCAGAAGCGGAAAGCGCACCTCCAAAGCGCAAGGCGCGCAATCCGAAGGATCACTGATCCTCATCCCAAAAGGCCCGGCAATGCCGGGCCTTTTGCTTTTTCGGCACCTTGGTCGTCAGCCCTGGGCGGGCTGCAGCTTCCGGTCCTCACGGCCCGGCAGAGGCGGGAAGGCAAGCGCGATCACCACCGCAGCGAGGCCGACCAGCGCCGAGCCCCAGAACAGCCAGTTGTAATTGTTGAAGGCATCGAAGGCCCAGCCGCCGGCGAGCGGTCCGAAGGCCATGCCGATGCTCGACAGCATCGAAGCGGCGCCAAGCACAGTGCCGAGGATCTTCGCGCCGAAATATTCCCGCGCCAGCACCGCATAGAGCGGCATGACGCCGCCATAGGTGCCACCGAAGATGATTGCCAGCAGGTAGAAATGGGTGAGATCGGTCGCCAGCGTATAGGCGGCGATGACAAGCGCCTGGATCAGCAGCCCCGCCATCAACACGGGCTTCACGCCCAGCCGGTCGGCAAGCACCCCGTAAACGATGCGCCCGCCAAGACCCGCCGCGCCCTCGACGCTGTAGATCGACACGGCCGCCATCGGCGTGACGCCGCAGAACATGGCATAGCTCACCATATGAAAAATCGGCCCGGAATGGGCGGTGCAGCAGGCAAAGAAGGTGAAGGCGAGCGCCAGGAATTGCGGCGAACGGAACACCTTGCCGAGCGGCATGCCGGCGCCTTCAGCCTGCGGACCATCGGCGACCTCAGCCTCCGCCGGCGGATTGCGCACCAGAAGCACGGTCGGCAGAAGGATCACCCAGGCGCCGATGCCGATGACCAGCATGGCGGTGCGCCAATCGCCGAATTCGGTGATCAGCAGGCGCGCCAGGGGCGAGATCGTCATCGGCGCCATGCCCATGCCGGCCGAGACGAGCGAGACGGCAAGGCTTCGCTGCGTATCGAACCATCGCATGGTGAGCGAGATCATCGGCGCCATGAAGGCACTGGCGGAGAGGCCGACAAGGCAGCCATAGGTGAACTGGAATGCAAGCAGGCTCTCGACCCGGCTTGCCAGAACCAGCGACAGCCCGGCCAGCAGCGACCCGATCAACACGACGATCCGCGTGCCGTAACGATCGCTCGCAGCACCCCAGAGAAAACTCCCGAGGCCCATGACGATAAAGTTCACCGTCATCGCGCTCGAAATCGCCGCATGGGACCAGCCGGTCTGGCGCGCGATCGGCTCCAGAAACACCGCAAGCGAGAACATCACCCCAACCGCCACGCAGCCCATCAGGCCGCCGGCAAACACGATCACCCAACGATAGCTGCTGCCCATTTTCTGCCTCCCGTTTCGCCATCTTCAAGGCGAGCGATCTCGCCACGATACACCAAGGACGGGTGAGCGGCAGGGCTGCCGACAGGGGACGAGATAATTTTTGAAGCAGCTTGCTATGGTCGCAGCGCCGCCACCTCCTCCTCCGTCATGCTCGGCCTTGTGCCGAGCATCTGCTACGTCTCGGCCGCTGCAACATCGGTAGATCCTCGGGACAAGCCCGAGGATGACGACCTTGGGGAGCAAGGGCCATCCAACGAAAAGGCCCCGCACGCGGCGGGGCCCTTCGAAACTCAATGAGACATGACGTCAACTACCGCTATTGGTCCGGTTGCTGCCGACGTTGTGGTTCATCGACGACGTCTTACCGTCCGGGTTCTGGCCGTAATAGGTACCACCCAAGTGGCCGCCGGCACTGGTGTTTTCCACCTGGCGCTTGGCGCGTTTTACGGCTGTCTGTACGTCACTTTTACTCATATCTGTCCTCCAGCTTTAAGGTTGGTGACACTGGTCCAACCCTTCACATCCAGAACTGTTCCGAATTTTTCTGGCCTTTTGCGCCTCGCCCCCGCTTGACCGGCACCATCATGCGGCCTATTTGGAAACGATCATTTCCAAATTGAGTTTACGCCTATGAGCCTTGGCATCGATATCGGCACGACTGCCCGTTCCGCCGGCCGCCCGCGCGAATTTGACATAGACACCGCGCTCGACAAGGCGATCTCGGTCTTCACCGAACGCGGCTATCACGGCACCTCGATCTCGGACCTGCGCGACGCGATGGGGCTGACAGCCGGGAGTTTGTACAAGGCCTTCAAGGACAAGCGTGCCATCTTCCTTGCTGCCTTCGACCGCTACAAGCAGGTGCGCAACGCCGCACTCGACGAGGAGCTGGCGAGGGCATCGGACGGGCGCGACGCCGTCTATCGCATGCTTTGCTTCTATGCCGAGAACGCCCATGGAAAATCGGGCCGCCACGGTTGCATGGCGGTCGGCGTCGCGGTCGAAATGGCGGTGTTCGACGACGAGGCCGCAGCCAGGGTCGGACGCTCCATGGATCGCTTCGAAGAGACGTTCGAAGCGCTGATCCGTCGCGGGCAGGAGGATGGTTCGGTCAGCCGATCGATCGAACCGAAAGCGACGGCGCGGCTTTATCTTTCCGTCGTGCAGGGCCTTCGCGTGCTCGGCAAGACGAGTCCCAGTCGGGAGGAGACCTTTTCCGTGGTCGATGTGGCGATGAAGCTGCTCGACTGAACCCATTTCCATTGCATGCAAGGACACCCTCCATGACCAGCCCGTCCGTAGCGCTCGATGCGCCGGCAAGACATTCGCAGATGAGCGCCGCGCTCACCTTCATCATGGCCGCAGCCTGCGGCCTGATCGTCGCCAATCTCTATTATGCCCAGCCTCTGGCCGGCCCGATCGCCGCCGCCATCGGCCTGCCCCCGCACCTGACCGGACTCATCGTCACGCTCACCCAGATCGGCTACGGCATCGGCCTGCTGTTCATCGTGCCGCTTGGCGATCTCGTGGAAAACCGCCGGCTGATCATCACCATGATCGGCGCCGCCACGATCGCGCTGATCGCCGCCGGCCTTTCCACGGCCGCCATTCCCTTTCTTCTCGCCTCGCTGGCAATAGGCCTTGCCTCCAGCGCCGTGCAGATGATCGTGCCCTTTGCCGCAAGCCTCGCGCCCGAGGAGCATCGCGGCCGGGTGGTCGGCAACGTCGTCAGCGGCCTGATGATCGGCATCATGATGGCGCGACCGGTCGCAAGCTTCGTCACCGGCCTCTCCTCCTGGCATACGATCTTCTACCTGTCGGCCGCGGTGATGATCGCTCTCGGCTTCATCCTCGCCACCCGCCTGCCGAAGCGCGTACCCCATACGAAAATGTCCTATGGCGGCCTGATCGCCTCGCTCGGCACGCTCTATGCCACGCAGCCGGTGCTGCGCCGCCGCTCCTTCTACCAGTTCTGCCAGTTCGCCGCCTTCAGCCTGTTCTGGACGGTGACGCCGCTCGTGCTCGCCGGACCGGCCTTCCACCTGAGCCAGGCGGGCATCGCCATCTTCGCGCTGGTCGGTGTTGCCGGCGCCATCGCCTCGCCGATCGCCGGACGCCTGGCCGACCGTGATCTCGGCAAGCCGGCCACGGCGCTCGGCATCCTCTCCGTCGCGATCGCCTTCCTGATCACCCATATCGCCCCGGAAGGCTCGACCGTTGCCCTGCTGCTTCTCGGATTTGCCGCCGTGCTCCTGGATTTCGGCGTAGCGATGACGCTCGTCATCAGCCAGCGGGCGATCTATTCGCTCGGCGCCGAGCTTCGCTCGCGGCTGAACGGCCTGTTCATGGCGACTTTCTTCGTGGGCGGCGCGCTCGGCTCGGCTGTCGGCGCCTGGGCCTTTGCGGAAGGCGGCTGGCTCTTCGCCTCCACCATCGGCATCGCGCTGCCGGTCGTCGCACTCGCCTATTTCCTCGGCGAGCGGAAGCCCCGCCGGCACAAGGCCTGACAAAACCCTGCCAATAATTAAACGACCTCGATTGCGTTCGAGGTCGTTTATCCTTTCAGCCTCTCTCATGGTCGCAGCCGTTCTCCAACAAGGCGAGGCTCCCATGAAACTGACAGTCCCTATCTTTGCCCTGGCGCTCTGCGCCTCGGCGGTCACAGCCCCTGCCGCCGATCCCATCGGTGTGCGCAAGATCAGCGTCGTCACCCAGGATTATCCGAGGCCGCTGGCCGTCACCGTCTGGTACCCGGCGAAGGCGGGTGGCGAACAGATCCCCGCCGACGACAATCCTATCTTCGAAAGCTCTTCCGCGCAGAAAGATGCAGCCGTTGCGAACGGTCGTTTTCCGCTCGTGCTCCTTTCACACGGCTCCGGTTCACGAGTTGACGGCATGGCGTGGATTGCCGTGAAACTCGCGGAGGCCGGCTTCATCGTCGCCGGCCCCAACCACCCAGGCACAACCAGCGGCGATTCCACGCCCGCCGCCACGCCTAAGATCTGGGAGCGTGCCCAAGATATCTCGAAGACCATAACGGCTCTGTCCGAAAGTTCTCGGTGGGGGCAGCAATCAATCCGGCTCGCATAGGTCTTCTGGGCTTCTCGCTCGGCGGCTCCACGGCGATGGAACTTGCCGGTGCTCGCGGCTATCTTCCTGCCTATGTCCGTTACTGCGACAAAAACCCCGAGATGATGGATTGCAGCTGGTTTGCCGGCGGCCATGGTTATGCGGCCGGTGAACGGGTGGATGTCGAACCGTTGCAGCTTTCAGGCATCGACAAGACCCGCTTCGAGCAGCAGAACCGTGACGCACGCATCGTCTCCGTCGTCGCGGTGGATCCCGGCCTTGCCACCACGTTTCAAAAGGACAGCGTGGCGGCGATCGACGTGCCGGTCACGCTGATCAATCTCGGTGGTCCGGGGCAAATCCCGCTCGGTGTGCGCTCCGACCGGTTGGCGACAGCGATACCCGGGGCGTCCTATGCGCAGGTTGACGGCGCGGATCACTTCAGCTTCCTGCCAGTCTGCAAGCCGGCTGCCCCGGCATTCTTGAAGTCGGTCGGCGAGGTGGATCCGATCTGCGATGAGACGGCACGTCCCCGCACGGATATTCACGCGGAACTCAGCCGGCTGATTGTCGACGCCTTCAGGAAAACGCTGCAGGCAGACAATTGATTGACGAACGAGGCGGGCTGCCCGCCTTGCTCATCCAATCCGCTTGTAGAACAGCGTCGTGCCACAGAGACCACCCTGCGGCCAGAGCGCGTAATCGGGAATAACGCCGACGCGCTCCCAGCCGAGGCGCGGGTAGATGCCTTCCGCATCGCTGCCGGTCGCGGTATCCAGCACCAGCAGCGTGCGACCGCGGCCGGCCGCCTCTTTCTCCACCGCTTCCGTCAGCTTGCGCGACAGGCCGAGACCGCGGGCGGAACTGTGGACCATCAGCTTCATCAGATCGCCGCGATGGGGCTGGTTCGGCTTCGACGCGAGCCCAATCTGCACCGTGCCGACGATGCGACCATCGACCTCCGCCACGCCGAGAATGATGCCGCCCTTCTCCACCTGGCCGGCTATATCCTGCCAGTAGGCCACCCCATCCTTCGGCTCGAAGGGCAGCATGAAACCGAGCGACGAACCGCCATTGATGCAGTCGGACAGGACTTCGCAGAGATCCGGAATGGCGGCGCGCGCGCCTGTCGCGTCGAGAATGCGGATGATGGCGGTCATGCGGGGTTCCCTTGTCTTTGTCTCAGCGTCCGCGATTCAAAATCACCGCGTAGCGGGCAGGCTTGTCGGATGGATTGTGGAAGTCGAAAGCGTCGCCGATATCCATGAACAGGCAATCGCCGGCTTCGAGATGATAGGTCGCCTCAGGCAGCACCATGTCGAGCCGGCCTTCGAAGACCCAGATATGCTGGGTCATCACCCGGCTCTCCTCACGCGGCGGAAAGCTGACGCGGCTGCCAGCCGGAAAATCCACCTCGACGATATCCACCGGGCTCGGCATGCCGGCGGGGGATACCGAGCGGCGTAGGTAGCCGGTTGCCGGATCGCGCCACAGCTGCTGTGCCTCGCGCCGGGAAAGCCGCGAGGCCGGCCGGTCGTCATCGGCGAAGAAGGCCGACAGCGTCAGGCCCAGCGCTTCCGAAAGCCGGGCCAACAGCGCCGCCGTCGGGCTCGTTTCCGCCCGTTCGATCCGCGAGATCATTGCGCGGCTGACGCCAGAGCGCTCGGCGAGCTGGTCCAGCGTCAGCCCCGCCTTTTCCCTCAGCTGCTTCACGCGAGCGCTGATCGCCTCGGCAATGTCCCGATCCTGATTTTCCATGATCTGAGATTTTCATTCTCATATGATGGAGTCAAGTCCTCGGGTTTGGCGCTTTGGACTTAGCGTCTGAAAATTATCGCCGGTGGCGTTTGTGCGATAGCTCATGGACATATTGTTGAGCTAAGGAGGCGGAACGAACCGCTCTCATGAAGCGGTCCTCCGGAGAGTATCGCATGACGGGTCAGGCCCAGGTCAGAGTTTCGCCCTTGTCGATTGCCAGCATCGTCATTTCCATGACGATCGCCGCGATCGGCAGCGGCATCATGTTCGCCTATGTGCCCTTCATGCTGACCCGCACGGATACGTCCTGGGCGGCGGGCGCGGCCGTCACCGCGGTCGCTTTCGGCGGACTGGTGGGCTGTGTCGTCGGCGGACCGCTGATCAAGCGCGTCGGCCATGCGCGGCTGTTTTCCTGCTCGATGGCCATGGTCATCATCGCCGCCGTACTGATCGCCGCAGATCTGCCCGCCTATGCCTGGATCTTCGCCCGCGGCATCTATGGCGCTGCCGCCAACGTCAATTTCATCATCGCCCAGAGCTGGCTCAACCATGCCGCGTCGAATGAATGGCGTGGCAAGGCCATGTCCTTCTTCTACATGGCTTACGTCCTCGGCCTCGGCTGCGGCGCCTGGCTGTTCGGCCAGATCCCGACTGACGGCAATCTGGCGCCGCTTGCGGTCGTGTTCTTCACCGCCATCGCCATCCTGCCGATCGGGCTCACCCGCCTGCCCAACCCGCCGGCGCCGGCGCGTGTCAATGTCGACATCCCGATGGCCTGGAAGATCTCGCCGGTCGGCCTCGTCGGCGTTCTGGCCTCGGGCGGTCTTTCCATGGTGGTCCAGGGCTATGTGCCGATCTACGCCTCGACCAACGGCGTTTCGCAGACCGATGTCGCGCTGCTGATGTTCGTCATGCAGACCGGCCTGCTCTTCGTGCAATATCCGCTCGGCATGCTCTCGGACCGGATGGACCGACGCTATGTGCTTCTGATCACCTGCATATTGATCGTGATTGCCGGCTGCGGCGCCTTCCTCTCCTCGTTCTCGCATCTCTATCTGCTGATGATCGTCTTCCTGATCTTCGGCGGCGCTGTGGAGACTGTCTATTCGGTCGGCAACGCGCATGCCAATGACCGCGCCGATCCCGGCGATTTCGTGCCGCTCTCCTCGACCCTGCTCGTCGCGTGGTCGACGGCTGCGACGATCGTCCCGCTCGCCGTTACCATGCTGACGCCGGTGCTCGGCGACCGCACCTTCATCGTCGCCGCCATCCTGGTGGCAATTGCCTATGCCGCCTTCATTCTGCAGCGCCTGACGGAACGCGGGCCGGCGCCCGAAGAAGAGCGCGAAAGCCACGAGGTGCGCAGCGCGCAGCTGCCAAATGCCGCCATCCTGACCGAGCCGGGTGCCGCCCAGGCGCAGGCGGAAGCGCAAGCCCAGGCAGAGGCCCAGATAGAGACACAGGCACAAACGGAGGCTCAGGCGGAAGCCCGCGACAGCTGAGCCACCCCTCTGCCCGGGCGGCATCGTCAACAAAGCGTTATCTTTCCCCTTTGCGGCAGGGATCTCGCACTGCTATATGCGCGAGCCATGAGCACCTCGTCCCGCACGCCCCTTGACCATATCCGCAACTTCTCGATCGTGGCCCATATCGACCACGGCAAGTCGACGCTGGCCGACCGTCTGATCCAGACGACCGGCGGCCTTGCCGAACGCGACATGTCGGAGCAGGTCCTCGACTCGATGGATATCGAGCGCGAGCGCGGCATCACCATTAAGGCCCAGACGGTTCGCCTGCATTACAAGGCGAACGACGGCGAGACCTACATCCTTAACCTCATCGACACGCCCGGCCATGTCGACTTCGCCTACGAAGTCTCGCGCTCGCTGTCGGCCTGCGAAGGCTCGCTTCTCGTCGTCGACGCCTCCCAGGGCGTCGAAGCCCAGACGCTCGCCAACGTCTACCAGGCGATCGACAACAACCACGAGATCGTCACCGTCCTCAACAAGATCGACCTGCCGGCGGCCGAGCCAGACCGGATCAAGGACCAGATCGAGGAAGTGATCGGCATCGACGCCTCCCAGGCGGTACTCATCTCGGCCAAGACCGGCCTCGGCATTCCCGACGTGCTGGAAGCAATCGTCCACCAGTTGCCACCGCCGAAGAGCGAGTTCGGCGAAAAGGGCCCGCTCAAGGCGCTGCTCGTCGACAGCTGGTACGACACCTATCTCGGCGTCATGGTTCTGGTGCGCATCATCGACGGCGTGCTGACCAAGGGCATGACCATCCGCATGATGGGCACGGACGCCAAATATCAGGTCGAGCGCGTCGGCGTGCTGACGCCTAAGATGCTGGCGGTGGATTCACTCGGCCCTGGCGAGATCGGCTTCATCACCGGCTCGATCAAGGAAGTGGCCGATACCCGCGTCGGCGATACGATCACCGAAGACAAGCGCCCGACGGCAACCGCGCTGCCGGGCTTCAAGCCGGCCCAGCCGGTCGTCTTCTGCGGCCTCTTCCCGGTCGATGCGGCCGATTTCGAAGACCTGCGTGCGGCGATGGGCAAGCTTCGCCTCAACGACGCGTCCTTCTCCTTCGAAATGGAATCGTCCGCCGCGCTCGGCTTCGGCTTCCGCTGCGGCTTCCTCGGCCTGCTGCATCTGGAAATCATCCAGGAGCGCCTTGAGCGCGAGTTCAACCTCGACCTCATCGCGACCGCCCCTTCCGTCGTCTACCATCTCCACATGACCGATGGCACGATGAAGGAGTTGCACAACCCGGCCGACATGCCGGACGTGGTCAAGATTTCTTCGATCGAGGAGCCGTGGATCAAGGCGACGATCCTGACGCCGGACGATTATCTCGGCGGCATCCTGAAACTCTGCCAGGACCGTCGCGGCATCCAGACGGAACTCACCTATGTCGGCAAGCGCGCCATGCTCACCTATGAGCTGCCGCTCAACGAAGTGGTGTTCGATTTCTACGACCGCCTGAAATCCATCTCCAAGGGCTATGCCTCGTTTGACTATCACCTGCACGGCTATCAGGAGGGCAACCTCGTGAAGATGTCGATCATGGTGAACGGCGAACCGGTCGATGCGCTCTCCATGCTGGTCCACCGCTCGGCCGCCGAAAAGCGTGGCCGCGACATGTGCGAAAAACTCAAGGACCTGATCCCGCGGCACATGTTCAAGATCCCGATCCAGGCCGCGATCGGCGGCAACGTGATCGCCCGCGAAACGATCTCCGCCATGCGCAAGGACGTGACCGCCAAGTGCTACGGCGGCGACGCCACCCGCAAGCGCAAACTTCTGGACAAGCAGAAGGAAGGCAAGAAGCGCATGCGCCAGTTCGGCAAGGTCGACATCCCGCAGGAAGCGTTCATCGCGGCACTGAAGATGAAGGACGATTGAGGCGACCAAAGGCAGACGGCGGATACCGCCGTCTGCCTTGTCGTTCATACGGGACGCAAAGCGCCTCTACCTGGGAAATGGCACAACAAGTTTGGCCAGGCGCTTAGCGCTCGCGCATCGCATAGCCCAGGTTGTTCATCGGCCTCACATCAACCCGCGGTCGGCACCGGGGTGTTGAGCAGCTGCTGCTCCCAGAGATAGGCGATGCCGCTGCCGGCGGCGTGCTGTTTCAGGATTTCCGTCATCTCTCCGGCCGTGCCGAGGCGTGCCCAGTCGCGCTGCCATTCTGCGGCCAGCGCCAGCCATGTCATCATGTTCACGCCCGCCCGGATCATGCGCTGGATGGCAACCTCATGAGCCTCGGTCGAAACCGCGCCCGATGCATCGGTGATGACGGTCACATCCCAGCCCTCACCGGCGGCCTGGATTGCCGGCATGGCGACGCAGATTTCCGTCCACAGCCCGGCAATGATCAGCTGCTTGCGGCCCGTCGCCTTCACGACATCCACCACCTTCTTGTCTTCCCAGGTGTTGATGAAGGTTCGGTCGATCACCTCCTCGCCCGGAAACACGTCGGTGATCTGCGGGAAGATGAGGCCGCCGCGATCGGCGATGACGCTGGTGACGATGGTGGGAACGCCGAAGGCCTTGGCCGACTTCGCCAGCGCCGTCGCATTGTTGACGACCATATGCGGATCGTGACTGTTCACATTGGTCAGCTGGTATGGCTGGTGGTCGATCAGGACGAGGACGGAATCTTCGGGACGAAGAAGCGAAGCCAGGCCGTTGCGAAAGGTCATGAATATATCCTCCACTGTCGATTTACGGGTGTGATCGTTCTGTCGGCAGGTCTGCGCTGACAGCGGCGCCGCCTGCGAGGCGGACACTGTCATTCCGGCTTTCGATACGGTAGCCTCCAATTCTGACAAGCTGTGTTGCAGAATGAGGAACACCGGATGGATATCGAAGATCTAAGGACATTCGTCGAGCTTGCCGATGCGGGCGGTGTCACGCCCGCCGCCCGGCGGCTCGGCATCTCGAAATCCATGGTCAGCCGGCGGCTGGCCCGGCTCGAAGCGGATCTCGGTATTCAACTTGTTGCCCGCACAACGCGCGGTGCCGCCCTTACCGAGGCGGGGACGGCGTTTCGCGAACACGCGGCAAAAGCCTGCGCCGAGATCGATCTCGCCCGGGAAACGATCCTGCCCGCCGGCGATCTCTGCGGCCGGCTGAGGATCGCCGCGCCGCTGTCCTTCGGTCCGAACTACTTTGCCGCGGTGTTCGCGCAGATGGCGCTGCGACATCCGCAACTGCATATCGATGCGGCCTATAGCGACCGCTTCGTCGACCTCATCGCGGAGGGTTTCGATTGCGCAATCCGGGTCGGATACCTGCCGGATTCAAACATGATCGTCCGGCGCGTCGGCCCGCTTTACGGCAAGCTTGTAGCAAGCCCCGACTATATCCGGGCGCATGGCGCACCCGAGACACCGGATGAACTTTCTGCCCATCAGGCCCTGATGCAGGGTATGGAGGCCTGGCAGTTCATGGATGGCGAGAAGACTATCACCGTCTATCCGCGCGGTCGTTTCAAGGCGGACAATGCCATGGCGCTCGCCGCCGCCGCATTGGCGGGAGTGGGCATCGCCTGGATCCCGGACGGCGTGACGCAAGAGCATATCGCATCCGGCGCTCTCGTTGCGGTCATGACCCGCTATCCGCCTCCGCCGGCCGGCATCTATGTCATCCGTCCGCCGGGGCAGCATCCGGCGCGAAAGATCCGGGTTCTCACCGAAATGCTGCTGGAATGTTTCGAGGAAACCGCCTCCCCCATGCAGGCAGGCCCCTAGGGGAGGATCGCCAAATCATTTGGCCAGCTCACTCTCGGTACATGGCTGCACCGCATCGGAGAACGGTTCAGGCCTGCTCCGGACATCAAAGCGCGCGGCGCTCCGGCGGGATCATGCCGTTGGGCGTCAGCCCGTCCACCGCATCCGGCAGGCTTTTTGCCAGCCGCTGCAGCACCTCGTCTTCGGAAAGTCCGGTCTTTTCGGCTATTTCGCGCAAAACGTCCGGTCCCAGCGCCTGCTGCAGATCGCTGTCCTCGATCGGCTCGTTGGCGCCGGTATTCACCCAGCTGTCGGCCTTTTGCCCCTGCCCTGCCTGGCGGAACTGATCGACGAGATCGGTCAGCCCACCGTTGAGGATCGAGCCGAGGCCCGCGCCTCCGAGAATGCTGCCGAGCCCGCCGAGCCCGCCGCTCGAGCTGCCGCCCAAGCCGCCCAAGCCACCCGTCAGGCCACCGAGAATGTCATCCAGCCCGGGCATGCCTGAACCGGATGTGGATTGGCCTGTCGAAGCGGACGAAGTCTGCCCCGGAAAAGGCGATCCCGGAGATGCGGCCTGCCCGCCGCCTCCATTCGGCTGCGGCATGCCGCCTTCGGTCGCTCGTTTGATGAATTCGCCGATCTTGTCCCGGTTCTGGTAGCCGGCGACGGCCAGAACCGCCAAGAGCGCCTTCAACGATCCGCTTGCCATGATGCGCCTCCCTGCGCTTTTTCCTGAGCCCGTTCGGCCCTCCCAGCGGCGGCAACCCGTTATGGACTGCCGCCGCCGCTCCCGGTCCGCCTTGCCTCGTGCCGCCTGCGCGCCGGCTTTCCGGGGGTAACCGCTATAGATCAAAGCGCCCGTCTTTGATGGGCCCTACTTCAATGCGTCTGGGCGCGTGCCGAGCGCGCCTCGAAGACCATGTTGAACGGCGTTTCCGTCGTGCGGCGGAAATGCTGGAAACCGGCATCCATCGCCACCTTGCGCAATTTCATCTCGCCGGCCTGGGCGCCGAGCCCCAGCCCCACATCCTGCGACAGCGAGGCCGGGGTGCAGATCATCGTCGAAGCGCCGTAATAGACCCGGCCGACCGGGTTGAGATTGTCCTTCAGCCGGTCATGGGCAAAGGGTTCGACGATCATCCAGGTGCCTCCATCCGCCAGCGTGTCGCGCACATGCCGCGCGGCGCCCACCGGATCGCCCATGTCATGCAGGCAGTCGAACATGGTGACGAGATCATAGCCGCCATTGCCGTCGCTCTTCGAATAATCAGCGGCCGAACTCTGCCGGAAGGTCACCCGGTCGGCGACGCCCGCCTCCTCGGCTGCCGCGTTGGCCCGGTCGATCGACGGCCCATGATAGTCGAAACCGGTAAAGCGGGCTGCGGGAAAGGCCTTGGCCATCAGAATGGTCGAGGCGCCATGGCCACAACCGACATCGGCCACATGGCCGCCCTGTTCCAGCCTCTCCTTCACGCCGGCAAGCGATGGGATCCACTCGTTGACGAGATGGGTGTTATAGCCGGTGCGGAAAAACCGCTCGGTGCCGCGAAACAGGCAGTTGCTGTGTTCGTGCCAGCCGACGCCCTTGCCGCTTTTGAAAGCCTCCGCCAGCTTCGGTTCGTCCATCCACATGGATTGCACGATATCGAAGGCGCCGACGAAATAGGCCGGGCTGTTCTCGTCGGCAAAGATCATCGCCTGTTCCGGCGTCAGGCTGAATTTTTGGGTGCTGTCGTCGAAGGTGACATAGCCCGCCGCCGCCTGGGCGCTCAGCCATTCCTGCAGGTAGCGCTCGCGCACATCGGTTCTGGCGGAAAGTTCCGCCACAGTGCGCGGCTCGCCGTCCGCCATCGCCTTGTAGAGACCGACCTGATCGCCGAGCACCACGAGCGCACCGGACATCGCGGCGCCGACATCATTGACCAGCCGTCCCACAAGTTCATCGAGTTTCTGCATATCAGGCTCACGCATGGACGCCTCCCCGGCACATGATGAGATAATGGCAGTTTACGCCCTTGCCGCCGATCCGGCAAATCAAACCGTGGACTTACACGCTCCGGTCATCAGCCGAATGGCGTAGGTTCTTCGGCATGTCGTCAAATTCTTAAACACCTCACCCTGTTCGCCAGGCGGCGGGAGATAGAGCTGCCAAGAAGACGGGCCGCAACAGAATTGCGGTGTGAGGCATGATCTCCGCGTGCAGACCTATCCCCCTCACCAACAAAATCTAGCACAAGGGAAGAGGTGAGCGCTGAGAGTGCCACACGTTTTCTCTCCCCTTGCGGGAGAGAATGGGATTTCAAGATCTTAGCCGCAGGCTAAGTCTTAGAAATCGCAAGAGAGGGGCTCAATGCCGGCGGGGACGATCTTGCCCCTCTCCTGAAAAATCTAGCACTTAGCTCGTCAGCTAAGATGCTGATTTTTCTTCCTCTCCCGCAGGGGGAGAGGCAGGCCCGCACAAAATCTCATCCCACTTCATCCACGCCCCTTTTTGCCGTGCCTACAATCCCCCCGTCCCGTCGCGGATACACCGGAAGGCGTTCCGGCGAGGCGGGGCCGGCACTGGTGATGAAGGGACGACGTGAACCTTCCTCATCGGGGTCCGTTGAGAAAATGGTTGCCCTCCGACGACCGGGAGGCGCGGGATGAAAGTCGGACCGACATTCCGCATCACTTCCCTTATGGCGCGTCGGGCGTGCCTGTGAGGCATTAGAGGGTGGCGGGATGGCGCCATGGGGCGTTCGCGAACATTCTCGGATGTTCGGAAACCGTGGCGCAGGTGGATGACGTGGCCCAAGGTCGTCATGGCCCGGGTCGGGTTCCGTAAAAGGGCGTGCATGACACTCGCACATGAGACACGCCCCCATGCCCACTGTCCCGCTCACCGCAGAGCAACCGGAGTTCACGGATAAAAACTGCCGAACGGGGCGCTGAGAGGTGTCACTTTAAACTAACTTTACGAGGCAGCTTTCAGCGCCCCGGCCGACTTCGGGTTAAACCCGAGGATCAAAAAATGCCAGAGATCGCCAAGGGCGGACTCCGTCCCGCGTTCACTGAACACATCGGAAGCAAACCTATGACGACCACCCAGCCGACCACCCTAGATTTTGGACTTGAAACCCCTTGGAAAAAAGCGCTTCTGATCCATATAAGCGCGGCTTATTGCATTCTCATGCGTTTGGGGACTTCATGAACCATCAGGTCGTATCCGCCCATTGGCCGATTGGCGGAGGCGAGGCAGGGGATCTCGTGCGGCAGTTCGACTGGTCGAAGACCTCGCTCGGGCCGATCGATGCATGGCCGCAGAACCTGAGGATCAAGGTCAATTCCATCGTCAACTCACCCATTCCGCAGGTGCTGATGTGGGGTGACGACCATGTTATGATCTATAATGACGGCTATATAGAGATCGCCGGCAACTACCATCCCCGCGCACTCGGCGACACAGTCCCCGGCATCTGGCCGGAGATCTGGGACTGGAACAAGAAAATCCTGCAGGCCGGCTTCCGCGGCGAAGTGCAGGCGTTTCGCGACCAGGTGATGACCCTGCATCGCCACGGCACACCGGAAGACGTGGTCTTCGATCTCTTCTATACCCCGATCTATGACGAGAGCGGCAAGGTCGATGGCGTGCTCTGTACGGTGCTCGAGAATACCGAGAAGGTGAAGGCCGTGGGCGAACTCGCCCAAAGCCGCGAGGAATTGAACCGACTGACCAATGCGCTGCCGATCCTCGTCGGCTTTCTCGACCGCGACCATGTCTACCGTTTCGCCAATGAAGGCTATTCCGAATGGTTCGGCCTGACGGCGAGCGAGGTGATCGGCAAACATGCGCATGATGTCATCGGACAGCGCTATTACGATGCCCGCAAGCCTTTGCTCGACCAGGCCATGGCCGGCGAACGCATCATTACCGACACCATGATCCGCCGCCCCGATGGGGTCGATCGCATGGCCGAGGTCCGTTACCTGCCGCGCCATACTGCCAAGGGCGAGATCGACGGCATCTATGTGCTGATCATCGATATCGAGGATCGCAAGCGCTCCGAGATCGCGCTTCTTCGCAGCAACGAGCGCTTCCGCGCCGCGGTCAATGCAATTCACGGCGTGCTCTGGACCAATACGCCGGACGGTCGCATGGTCGGCGATCAGCCGGGCTGGGCCGCACTGACCGGCCAGAATGCCGACGAGTACCAGAATTACGGCTGGGCAAATGCCGTCCACCCCGAAGATCGGGCAGGTTCGGTCGCCAGCTGGCAGGCCGCCGTCGCGTCCAAGTCGACCTATATCTGGGAACACCGGGTTCGCCGCCATGACGGCGCCTATCGCACCTTCGCGATCCGGGGCGTGCCGATCATCAATGCGACCGGCGAGATCGAGGAATGGGTCGGTGTCCATACCGACATCACCGTGCAGCGCGAGGCGGAAGCGAGCCTGCAGGAACATGCGAGCGACCTGGAGCGCCAGGTTCGCCATCGCCTGCGCGCCGAAGAGCAGTTGCGACAGCTGAACGAGAGCCTTGAGGCTCGGGTCGAGGCCGAGATGGCCGAACGCCGTCAGGCAGAGCGGGCATTGCAGCAGGCCCAGAAGATGGAATCGATCGGTCAGCTGACCGGCGGCGTCGCCCATGACTTCAACAATCTGCTTCAGGTCGTCGCCGGCAACCTGCAACTTCTCGCCAAGGACATTGCCGGCAACGAGCAGGCGGAAAGGCGCGTCGCCAATGCACTCGCCGGCGTCAATCGCGGCGCCAAGCTCGCCAGCCAGTTGCTCGCTTTCGGTCGTCGCCAGGCGCTGGAACCGCGCGTCATCAATATCGGACGTTTCATCGCCGGCATGGACGATCTCCTGCGCCGCTCGCTCGGCGAGGCGGTCGAGGTCGAGGTCATCGCCAGCGGCGGACTGTGGAACACCTATGCCGACCCGAACCAGGTCGAGAACGCGCTCCTGAACCTCGCCATCAATGCCCGCGATGCGATGGCCGGCTCGGGCAAACTGACGATCGAAGTCGGCAATGCCTTCCTCGACCAGGATTACGCCCGCACCCATGCGGAAGTGATGCCGGGCCAATATGTTCTGCTTGCCGTCACAGATACCGGCGCCGGCATGACGTCGGATGTACTGGAGAAAGTGTTCGAGCCCTTCTTCTCGACCAAGCCGGAAGGCAAGGGAACCGGGCTCGGCCTGTCGATGGTCTATGGCTTCGTCAAACAGTCGGGCGGCCATGTGAAGATCTATAGCGAAGTCGGTCAGGGCACGACGGTCAAGGTCTACCTGCCCCGCTCGGTGGCAGACGAGGATCGCGAAGTTCTGGTCCAGGCCGGACCGGTCGTTGGTGGCAATGAAACGGTGCTCGTGGTCGAAGACGACGAGGAGGTCCGCACCACCGTCATCGAAACGCTGACGGATCTCGGCTACCGGGTGCTCTCCGCCAAGGATGCGATGGCCGGCCTCAACGTGGTCGACAGCGGCATCCCGATCGACGTCATCTTCACCGACGTCGTCATGCCGGGGCCGTTGAAGAGCCGTGAAATGGCCCGCCGCGCCAAAGAGCGGCTGCCCAATCTCGCCGTGCTGTTCACCTCGGGCTATACCGAGAATTCCATCGTCCATGGCGGCATTCTCGATGCCGGCGTCGAGCTTCTGTCAAAACCCTATACGCGGGAAGCGCTTGCCCGGCGCATCCGCCATGTGATCGGCAACCAGAAGCAGGTCGAGCAGGCCACGGCGCCGAAAGCGGAAGGCACCACACCCGTCGCCGCTGCATCGGATGAAGCAAGAAAACTGAAAATCCTGCTGGTCGAGGACG
Organism: Terrirhizobium terrae; assembly: GCF_030323265.1. Classification (GTDB taxonomy): domain Bacteria; phylum Pseudomonadota; class Alphaproteobacteria; order Rhizobiales; family Rhizobiaceae; genus Neorhizobium. The sequence continues at coordinate 1,910,007 of NZ_CP104992.1, read as the reverse complement.
ATTTCCTGATCCGCACCAATACCGCCGAGATGCTGGCCGAATTCGGCCATGAGGTGATCGAGGCAGGCAACGGGCGCGAAGCACTAGCTGAACTGACGTCTGCCGAGATCGACGTGCTGATCACCGATGTCGGACTTCCCGATATTGACGGCGGCGAACTGGCCCGCCAGGCCGTTGCCCTGAAGCCTGGCCTCGGCGTCATCTTCGCCACCGGAGAGAATCGCAAGCCGGAAGGTTCGCCGCCGGATGCCGGGCTGCTGCGAAAGCCCTATGCGGAGCAGGATATCGCCACGGCGCTGGACGAGGTTATCGCCAAACTCTAAAGACCGGCTATTGCGCGGTGGGATGAGGCAGGTCGGACGGGGTGATCCATACCCTGCCGTCGAAGGCGATCTCGCCATGGTCGAGCTTGCGGCTGGCAATCGTCTCGATCAGGCCGAGCTTGGATCGGACATCACCGATCAGGCAATCATTGACGACACAAATCGCATGTCGCGAAACGTCCTCCTGCATCAGGACGAGTGTATGATGGGCGGTCTCGATAATCCGTCCGGGCAGCGTCACAAGCGTCATGCTCTGCTCCTTGCCAATGGGTTTCTGGAAGACATGGCCAAGGCAGGAGGGTCGGCCAACAGGGTTAACAAAAGGTTAACAATCGAGGCTAGATACAGCCCCTGCGCGCAGACTTGACAATTGTCATAAACCGCAAGTCGAAAAACCTAACCCATTGGATTATATGTATATTAACGGAGTCGATCTAAGCTCTCAACATATGCACGAAGTATCTTTTGCGTCTCTACTCCAGGGTTTTGTCATATGTCGCTGTTTTCATCCAGTTCAGACCAGGTATTGACCGCGCTTGATCTGTCGATGGCCATCATCGAGTTCGATATCGAGGGCCGCATCCTTAAGGCAAACAAGAATTTCTGCGACCTGATGGGCTACCAGCCCGCCGAGATCGTCGGAAAGCACCACAGCCTGTTCGTCGACCCTGCCTACGCCAGGTCACCGGAATACGCAGCCTTCTGGAACGACCTCAGGAAGGGACAATTCTTCTCCAGCGAGTTCAAGCGCGTTGCCAAAGGTGGCGAGGACGTCTTCATCCGCGGCAATTACAATCCGGTGAAGAGCAGCAGCGGCAAAGTGCTGAAGGTCGTCAAATTCGCCAATGACATTACCGAGAGCAGGCTGCATGCGATCGATACCGACGCCAAGATAGAGGCGATTTCCCGTGCCCAGGCGACGATCGAATTCAATACCGACGGCACGATCATCACCGCTAATGAGAATTTTCTGTCGACGCTCGGCTATTCGCTCAACGAGATCGTCGGCCGCCACCATCGTCTTTTCGTCGATGCGAACCATGCGGCATCGACCGATTATGCAAGGTTCTGGGAGCGCCTGCTCTCGGGCGAATTCGTCGCCGGTGAATTCACCCGCGTCGGCAAGGGCGGGCGCCCTGTCTTCATCCAGGCATCCTACAATCCGGTCTTCGGTGCGGATGGCCGGGTGCTCAAGATCGTGAAATTTGCGACCGATGTGACGAGCCGGGTTGAAAATGTCGAACGCCTCGCTGCCTGCCTGACCAACATGGCACATGGTGACCTGTCGCAGGTCATCGACCAGCCGTTCATTACCTCGCTGGAAAAACTGCGCGTCGACTTCAACACGGCATCCGCCAGACTGCGCGCAGCCATGGCTGACGTGGCACGGAACGCCAAGGCCATCGCATCGGGATCGCGCGAAATCCGTAACGCCGCCGACGACCTCTCGCAGCGAACCGAACAGCAGGCAGCCTCGGTCGAGGAGACAGCCGCAGCGCTTGAGGAAATCACCACGACCGTGAAGGATTCAAGCCACCGCGCGGAAGAATCAGGCGCGTTGGTCAATCGCGCGAAGAGCGATGCCGAAAAGTCGGGCGAGATCGTGCGTCAGGCCATCCAGGCGATGGATTCCATCGAGACTTCGTCGCGCGAGATTTCCAACATCATCGGCGTGATCGACGAGATCGCCTTCCAGACAAACCTCCTGGCGCTGAATGCAGGCGTCGAAGCGGCACGCGCCGGCGAGGCCGGCAAGGGCTTTGCCGTCGTCGCCCAGGAAGTGCGCGAACTCGCCCAGCGCTCCGCGGCTGCCGCCAAGGAGATCAAGACGCTGATCAACGCTTCGAGCGATCATGTCGCGAACGGCGTACAACTGGTCAGCAAGGCGGGTTCCGCCCTGCAGGAGATCGGTGGCCATGTCCATCAGATCAACTCCGACATTCTCGCCATCATCGACGCCTCGCGCGAGCAGTCGGTGGCGCTCGGGGAGATCAACAAGGCGGTGAACCAGGTGGACCAGGGCACCCAGCAGAACGCCGCGATGGTGGAGCAGCAAACGGCCGCAAGCCGCAGCCTCGCCCAGGAATCGCAGGCACTGTTCGCATTGCTCGACCAGTTCCGTTTCGGTCAGGCGGTCGGCCATGACCTCGAAGCTGCGCCGCAGTCAGCGCCCGCGTCCATTCCCTTCGCAGCCAGACAGACGGCACGTACCGCCACATCAAGTGCTCCATCGCGAACTGCCGCACCGTTGCGGACATCCGGATCCGCAGCGCTTGACGTCGACCCGGGCTGGGAAGATTTCTGATCCGGCCTGTCGATTAGGAACACAGGATCCGTCACGAGAAAAGGCCGCCCGCAGCAATGCGGACGGCCTTTTTGTTCAGTTCAATGCAGTGACTTACTGCTGCGGGGCGCTGTTGCCACCACCCGTAGCCGGGGCGGCCGGAGCAGCAGGTGTCGCCGGAGCCGGGCTTGCCGGTGCGGCAGGTGCTGCCGGGGCCGGAGCAGGCTCAGCGGCCGGCGCGGTCGTCGATGAGGTCGTGGTCGGATCGGTCGAAGAGCCACCCATCTGAGACCAGACGAAAGCGCCCACGACGATGACCGCGAGGACTGCGACCCAGCCCATCCAGGAAGAGCTGCTCTTGCGCGGCTCTACCGGGGTACGCAGGTCAGGACGGTTGTCATTCGGATTAGGATCATAAGCCATTTCGTTTCCTCCATTTCCGGCAGGTAAAATGCTCGTGACGCGAGATTGTTCCAAGCTGACCCATTTCTTTCGGTTGTAGGATCATGGGAATGGCCTTTGGCGGCCAAAGCGAATAGGACGTTTCCGGTCCCCAATCTGCAGAGGAGTCGTGTCGCATGGAGCCCATTCGTATCGGTATCATCGGCCTCGGACGCATGGGCCGCGCCATGGCGACCCGTCTCGCATCCCAGGGTCTTCCGGTTACGGGCTGGAGCCGCAGCGGCATGCCGGCGGACCTTGTTGACAGCGGCGTTGCCGACGCGAATGACCTCAACACCCTCGCCGAACGATCCGACATTATCATCCTCGCATTGCTGGATGATGCCGCCGTCGATGCAGTCGTCGGCACGCTGGAAACATTCGATCTGGCCGGAAAACTGATCGTCGACACCAGCACCGTCAGCCCCTCACCCTCGCCGCCCACCGGCCGGCGATGGAGAAGGCGGGTGGTCGCCTACTCGATGCGCCAATTTCCGGCGGGCCGGAAATGCTGCTTGCCGGCAAGGCCGGTTTCTATATCGGCGGCGCGGACGAAGATTTTCGCCGCTTCCTGCCGGTCGTCGAGATTCTCTCCGACCGCATCCACCATGTCGGCGCGCTCGGCCATGGCGCGGTGGCGAAGCTGATGAACAACATGATGCTGAGCGGCATGTGGGAGAGCCTCAAGGAAGCCCTGCTGCTCGGCGGCAAGGCAGGGCTCGACCGCGCCAGGATGATCGACGTTCTCTCCGGCAGCCCGGCCGCAAGCCCGGCGATGAAGGGCCGGCTGCCCGTCGTGCTGGGTGAGACCGATGCCGTCGGCTTCCCCGTCTCCGGCGTGATCAAGGATGTCAGCGTGGTGCGCGATTTCGCCGCCGAGATCGATGTGGCCATTCCGGCAATGAAGGCGGCGCTCGCAAGTTTCGAGGGTGCTGCCGCGGCAGGCTTTGCCGATGCGGATCTGGCGACCATGGTAAAGCTTGCGTTCGATGGCGCAGCGTCGGGTGCCAAGGCACCCGCGGCAAATGCCGCAAGCGACAAGTCGCGCATCACCATTCTCTACTGCACCCAGTGCAACTGGCTGCTGCGCGCCGGATGGATGGCGCAGGAACTGCTGCAGACATTCGGCGATCAGCTGGGCCAAGTCGGGCTCATTCCGGGAACCGGCGGGGTGTTCGAGATCCGAGATCGACGGCGCGCTCATATGGGAGCGCAAACGCGATGGCGGTTTCCCCGGTCCGAAGGAGCTGAAACAGCGGGTGCGCGACGTGATCGACCCCGACCGCGACCTCGGCCACCTGGACCGGCATGCCGCCAAAATCGAGGCCGGCAGCGGTCTCTGAGAAGCGGTCCGAAAAGTTTTTCGACAACTGACACAGAAACTTCAAAAACCCGGTTGACAGCGACGGGCAGCCCCCGTACATCGCTCTCCGTCGCCCAGATGGCGGAATTGGTAGACGCGCCAGCTTCAGGTGCTGGTATCCGAAAGGATGTGGAGGTTCGAGTCCTCTTCTGGGCACCATTCCCATTGATAATGCTTAGTAATTGGCCCGCTTGCGGGCCTTTGCTATTTCTGGCTCAGGCTTGGCATGAGCGCCATTTCCAGCCCCGGAAGCAGCCCTCGCGCGTCACACGGCACATCTTGCAAATTCCCCGGAATGACGTCATGGATAGGGTGAAGAACCGATCGATCAGGGGCAGACGGTTGTGACCAACGAGACGCTCAAGGGCCTCTTTCTCGCGCACCAGGGCGAACTCCAGGCCTATCTGATGAAACAGTTGCGGAATGCGGAAGCCGCCGCGGACCTGACGCAGGAGACGTTCCTGCGCTACGCGGAACGTGCGCCGGCCGCCGTCGCATCGATCGCCAACGAGCGCTCCTATCTCTACCGCACGGCCCATAACCTTGCCGTCGATTATGTGCGCCAGCAATCCCGTCGCCGGACCGACCTGACAGCGGGGGAAGCGTTTTCCGATATCGCCGACGACCGGCCGAACCTGGAAGAAGAAACGGCGGCACGTCAGAGGCTGGCGCAGATTTCTGCCACGCTGGCCGAACTGCCGGAGCTGACGCAAAGGATCTTCATCCTGAACCGGGTGGATGGCCTGACCTATGCGCAGGTCGCCGAGCGGCTTTGCATCTCAGACAGCAGCGTGCAGAAGCATCTCGCCAAGGCGCTTGCCCACATCACCAGGCGCTTGCGCGACACAAATTCAAGATAACGGGGCCGGGCGGCTTTCCCTTTACCGGATCAGCGGGCGTCAGACGTCCTATTGCCGGAAGAGGCTCATCACCGGACCAAGACGACATGCAGGACGACAAAGTGGGGCAGAGCGAAGACCGGCAGGAGATGATCGACGAGGAGGCCGCCCGCTGGGTCGTGCTTCTCGGCGGCGAAACCGTGCCCGATACGGACCGGCGCGCCCTGCAGCAATGGCTGGACGCCGACCCGCGCCATAAGGCCGCCTTTGCTGAAGTGAGCGGGACCTGGCAGGAACTCGGGCTGATGGGACAGCTTGGCTCCATCCCTCAGCCGAACCATAAACCAACGTATCAGCGGGCCGAGCGGCCGGTGCGACACATTCCGCCTGCGCCTCGCTCCGTTGCGGCGGGAGCGCCGCAACGTCGGAAACCTGCGATGCTCAAACATGCCTTGGCGCTGGCGGCCTGTCTCGTAGTCGCGGTGACGGCGACCGTCTTCTGGTACGGCAATCCTACCGTGCTGCTGACCGCCAATTACAGGACGGCGCCGGGCGAGAGCCGGACGATTACCCTGTCGGACGGCTCGATCGTAGACCTTGGTTCGGACAGCGCACTTGCCGTCGACTTTTCCGACCGGGAGCGGCGCGTCGAGCTTCTGTCCGGCCGCGCCTATTTCACGGCCGCGCCAAAGGCGGGCCCCGAAGTCCGGCCCTTCGTCGTCGCAAGCTCGATCGGCACGGCGACGGCCATCGGCACGCAGTTTTCCGTCGACCGGATCGACGAGGCCGTCGAGGTGGCGGTTGCCGAGCACAGCGTTTCGGTCGGTCTCGACGACGGCACGAAGGTGAGCGTGATGCTCAACGAGGGACAGTCGGTGCGCTATGCGCCGGAAAGCGGCCTCGGCGTGGTGGAAACGAAGAACATGGACCAGGCGACGGCCTGGCGACGCGGCAAGATCATCTTCAGCGACGTGCCGCTGTCGCGCGTCATCGCCGAGCTCAACCGCTACCGGCGCGGCCGGATCGTCATCGCCTCCGACAGGCTGGCGAGCCTGAAGGTGAGCGGCGTGTTCGACACCAACGATCTGCCAAACGCGCTCGGCCGCATCGTCCGCGAGCTTGATCTCAGCATGTCTTCCGTGCCGCCGCTCGTCACCGTGATCTATTGACGAGTGCCGATAACCAGGCCTCGGAAATTTTTCCGAAAAAATCTTTACTGAAAAAGATGACTGGATTCGTCTTATTTTCAGCGCACCTCAGAATTGAAGGGGTCGCAGGGGATATTCGAGTACCAGGGGCATTTCAGATGGGCATTTTCGGGGAAGGCCGGGCGCAGGTTCCGGCCATGTTGCGGCTGTTGGGGACGGCCAGCATACTGGCATTGACGACAGGCGTAGTGCTTGCGCCGGCGCCGGCAGAGGCCCAAGGGACGACGGGGCGGGTCGCGGCGGCGATGGTGTCGCTCAATATTCCGGCGCAGGATCTCAACGGTGCGCTCCTCTCCTTCGCGGACCGGGCCGGCGTGCAGGTGTTCTACGACACGGTGCGGGTGCGCGGCCTCAGGAGTCAGGGCATCAACGGGACTTATACGGCGGCGGAAGGGCTTTCGCGCCTGCTGGCCGGTACCGGGCTTTCCTACAGCTTCACCGGCAATGCCTTTACCATCGGAACGCCCGGGCAGGCGGCGGATACGGCAGGCGGTGACGCGACCAACCAGCTGCAGCCGATCGTCATCCAGACCGACCGGAAATTCGGCGCGACGGACGGCTATGTCGCCGAACAGTCGCTGACCGCGACCAAGACCGGTGCAGCGCTGATCGAGACGCCGCAATCGATTTCCGTCGTCACCCGCAAGCAGCTCGACGACCAGAATGTCCAGACCGTGTCACAGGCACTGCGCTACACGGCCGGCGTCACGCCGGAATCGCGCGCCGGACGCTACGACTATCCGAACATTCGCGGCTTTGGCGCGCCCGGCGGTTCGGATGCCAATTTCGTCGGCCTGCTGGATGGCATGCGCCTGCCGAAGGGACTGTATTACATCGCGCCGTCGATCGATCCCTATCTGCTGGAACGGGTGGAACTGCTGCGCGGCCCTCCTCCGTTCTCTACGGCGCGATCAATCCCGGCGGTGTGGTCAACCTGTGGAGCAAGCGGCCGACCGAGGAGCCGCTGCGCGAAGTTGAACTGCAATACAGCACATTCGACCGCAAGCAGGCGGGTTTCGATTTCAGCGGGCCGGTGACGGAGGACGGAAGCCTGCTCTACCGCCTGACCGGCGTCGCGCGGCATGCCGACACGCAGATCGACTTTACCGAGGACGAGCGCTACACGATCGCCCCGGCCGTGACCTGGAAGCCGGACGAGGATACGAGCCTGACCGTGCTCGGCCATATCCAGAACGATCCGAGCTCGGGCGCCTTCACCTATCTTCCCTACGAGGGCACCGTCGTTTCGACGCCGGACGGGTTCCGCTTCGACCGCGACTTCTACGAGGGCGATCCGGATTTCGACAAGTCGCATCGCGAGCAGAAATCGATCGGCTACGAGTTCGAGCACCGCTTCAACGATGTCTGGACCGTGCGGCAGAACCTTCGCTACATGGATCTCGACTACCATTACCGCTCGGTCTACGAGACCGGCTGGAATGCCGATTACAGCGAATTAACGCGCGCGACGATCGAATCTGTCGAGAACGCATCGGGCTTTACCGTCGATACCAATGCCCAGGCGGAGTTCGACACCGGAGCTCTGCACCATACCGCTCTCTTCGGCATCGACTATCGCCACAACAAGGCGGATTATCTGGTCGGCATGGGCGGGGCACCGAACCTGAACGTTCGCAATCCCGTCTACGGCGTGGACATCCCTGCCCTCGATCTCATCTATACCAGCGATCAGAGGATCGAGCAGGTCGGGCTCTATGCTCAGGACCAGATCAAGATCGGCAACCTGACATGGCTGGCCGGCCTGCGCTGGGACAGCGTCGACATGGACACCAATTCGGGCACCGTTGGCGGTGGTTCGAGCGGCATGTCTCAATCGGACAATGTCTGGACCTGGCGTACGGGCCTCGTCTACCAGTTCGACAACGGCATCGCGCCCTATGCGAGCTATGCGACATCCTTCGAGCCGGTCAGCGGTGTCGACCTGGAAGGCCGGCCGTTCAAGCCGACGGAAGGCGAGCAGTTCGAAATCGGCGTCAAATATCAGCCGACGGGATGGTCGGGCTTCCTGCAGGCTTCGCTGTTCGACGTGACGCAGACGAACATGCGCACCGCCGATCCGAGAGACCCGATGAATACGATCCAGACCGGCGAGGTGCGCTCGCGCGGCCTCGAACTCGAGGCACATGCGAACATCACCGACGATCTCAGCATGATTGCCAGCTATTCCTATATCGACATCGAGGTGACGAAGGACTCGACCTATCAGGGCAAGACGCCGATCGGGGCGCCGAGCCATCTCGCTTCGCTGTGGACGAATTATGTCGTGCCGACCGGGGCGCTGGAAGGGCTGAGTTTTGGCGCCGGCGTGCGTTATGTCGGCTCGTCGCAGGGTGACCCGACCAATGTGATCGAGGTGCCCTCCTACACGCTGGTCGACGCGGCGCTGCGCTACGACTTCGGCGCGCTGGACCCGAAATACAAGGGCACGACGCTGTCGCTCAACGCGGCCAACCTGTTCGACAAGGAATATGTCGCATCGTGCTGGAACCAGACCTCGTGCTTCTACGGCAACGGCCGGACGATCACGGCCAGCCTGAAGGTTCGCTGGTGAGAGGTATCGCCAGCAGACTAGGAAGACAAGGACCGGGAGGATGCGGAGCGATCCGCGCCCTCCTCTACCTGTTTCTCTGTCTTCTCGGGGCGGGCGATGCGCTTGCCGCACCTGTCGAGTTCACCGATATGGCCGGGCGGCAGGTCAGGCTCACGGACGCCCCGAAGCGGATTGCGCTCGGCGACGGGCGGCTGCTGACGGCCTTTGCGCTCATCACGCCGGAACCGGTCGCCCGGGTGATTGCTTCGACCGACAATCTGAGGCGGTACGACCCTGCGACTTACGACGCCTATCTCTCAAAGTTTCCCGCACTCGCAGATGTGACCGATCTCGGCCCGCCATCGACCGATCTTTCCGCAGAGGGGCTGCTGTCGGTGGCGCCGGATCTTGTGCTGCTGCCGCTCTGGCTGCATAGCGACCGGAATATCGAGGAGACGCTGGCGGCAGCCGGGGTGCCGGTTGCCTATGTCGACTTCTTCTCCGATCCGGTGGCCGGATTGCCCAAAGCCCTGCGCATCATCGGAGCGGTGCTGGAGCGACGGGAGCAGGCGGAGGCCTATCTCGCCTTTGTCGAGCAGCATATGGCGACGATCCGTCAACGGCTGGCGGATGCCGCTCCGAAGAGGCCGAAAGTCTTCCTGCATGCCCGCTCGGCGGACTGGGATTGCTGCTGGTCTGCGACCGGAAAGGTGGGCGAGATCATTGCCTTTGCCGGCGGCGACAATATTGCCAGCGGGATGATGGGTGGGCAGACCGGGCAGCTCAGCCTGGAATTCGTGCTAGGCGCCGACCCGGATGTCTATATCGCCGCAGCAAGCTCGGGAGCCAGCCGGCCGGGGGACTTTCCGATCGGGCAGGGCGTGGCGGAAGCTGATGTGCAGGCGGCGCTGCAGGCCATCCGCAGCGAGCCGGCGCTCGGGACGCTTACTGCAGTGACGAAGGGTAAGGCCCATGCGCTGTGGCTGTTCTTCTTCCAGTCACCGACCTACGTCGTCGCCGTCGAGGCAATGGCGAAGTGGTTTCACCCGGAGCTGTTTGCTGATATCGACCCCGCCCGCACGCTGGCAGATATCAACAGCAGCTATCTGTCGGTGCCTATGACGGGGACGTTCTTGGCGGATATGGAGCTTTAGCGCGATCGCTCAGCGGGGCAGGAAATGGGGGCTGATGCCGGGGACCCATTCGGTGCTGGGCATCTGGGTGCCGGTATAGGTCGTGCCATTGGCGGCCTTGCAGTGATAGAGCCGTGTCGGAACGTTGTCCCAGCGGAAAGGATCGTTCCGGCTGCGCGTGCGGGACGTGTATCCTATGCTGCTGGTGCATTTGTAGTCGTCAGGCTTCACCTGCTGCCCTTGCGGCACGACGCCGGGCAGACTTTCGAAATAGGGGCCCATCGACCGGCCGAAGGGATTGCCGTCCGCGGCGAAGACCACCGAGGGGACGGCCGCCAGGATCAGCACGACGAACATCACGGCGGGCAATATCCAAGCACCTTTGAGCATATGACTGAACTCCATGACCTGATCTGCGATCAATGACCCTGTGACCCGGGGACCCTGTGATCCGGCCCTGCGTCTCATCATAGAGATAGGGGCAAGATGTGGCGGATGCCATGAAGGCCAAGCCAACATTCTCGTGAAGGCCGGTCCTTGACCGCGGCAGTGTGGCCGTATGGCGTCAGGTGACGCGACGATAGCCTGTCGGCTGCTCATAGAGCCAGCCGATGCGTTTGACCGCCGCCTCGAAATTCTCCCGCGAGACCGTCATGGTGTGACCATTGGCATGCAGAAGCGTCGCCTCGTCTTCCATGATGCCGACATGGCCCTTCCAGAAGACCAGATCGCCGCGGCGCAGGTCGCCCCTGTCGATCTGCTCGCCGAAGGAAGCCTGCATGTCGCTGTCGCGCGGCGCCTTTCGCCCGACCATCATCAGGGAAAGCTGCACGAGGCCGGAGCAGTCGATGCCGAAGCCCGAGCGGCCGCCCCAGAGATAGGGCGTCTCGACGAAGCGGGCGGCGACGGCGACGTAGTCTTCGCCGGCCGTTTCGCTGACCGGGATGCAGTGGGCGGCGATGACGGCGCCGCCATCGGCCAGCAGGAAATAGCGGGTGCCGCGGGTTTCCGCCTCGCCGACCACGGTGACGAGGCTTCCCATGGAGAGGGCCTTCGTCACCGGCTTGCGCAGTTCCGCTTCGGGATAGACAAAGGTGCGCGGTGCGGCGATGCGATGGGTCGGTTCGACCGGCGCGCCGATCATCTCTTCCGGCAGATAGCCGACATAGCCGTCGAAATCAGCCTGGACCCAGGCGAAGCCGTTCGCCCGGTCGAAGACGCGCAGGCTTTCGCCGCGCAAAAGCTCGGTATCGATACCGCGGGCGAGATCGGCATGGGGGCGAAGGGCGCGACCGGCCACACGACCGATGCGGGCTCGCCCTTGACGAAGCGGGCCGCCTCGACCCTGCCCTTCAGCGTTTCGGCTGCGAGGTCCGGCCGGAAGGCATTGAGGCGTCTGTCCAGTTCCATGGTGCAATCCTTCAAGAAGCGATGCTTCTTCCTTCGCGCATGATCAGGTCGCCGAGCCGTTCGAGATAGAGGGCGCCACCGACGGTTCGTTTTATCACGACATTGCGGCGATCGCGATCATCCCGCTCGCGGGTGACAAGGCCCATCTCGCCCATCGTGTCGAGCGCACGGGTGATGACCGGCTTGGTGACGCCGAGTGTCGAGGCCAGGCCACGAACGGTGTGGGGCGGCGGAACCATGTAGATATGCAGCAGGATCGCCATCTGCCGAAGGGTCAGGTCATGGGCCTCGCCCCTGACCTGTTGCAGCGATACGCGATACCAGAGCCCCAGGGCTTCCGTCGCCGACAGCTCAACCGACATTTCGATACTCCATACCGATGCCGATCCTAGAGCCAAACTGTTACCGGTGCGTTTTCAACCCTTCTTGCCGGCCATGTCGCGGATGACGCGGTAGAGTGCGCGGATGGCGAAAGCCTCGCCACCGACGGGTGCATGGGGCTTTTCCGCAAGGTTCCAGCCGTAGATGTCGAAATGGATCCAGCTCTGGGCCGCCGTGACGAAGCGCTTGAGGAAGAGGGCCGCAGTGATCGAGCCGGCCATGCCGCCGGAAGGCGAATTGGTAATGTCGGCTGCGCGGGAGCGGATATCCTTGTCGTAGCCCATCCAGAGCGGCATGCGCCAGACGGGGTCGGCCGCATCGCGCGCCGCAACCTGCAGCTTGCCGGCGAGCGTCTCGTCATCGGTGAAGAAGGGCGCAAGTTCGGGGCCGAGCGCGGTGCGGGCAGCGCCGGTCAGCGTTGCCATGTCGATTAAGAGATCCGGCGGTGTCTCGTCGGCATAGGCAAGTGCATCGGCAAGCACGAGGCGGCCTTCGGCATCGGTATTGTCGATCTGGACAGTAATGCCCTTGCGGCTCTTGTAGATATCACCCGGACGGAAGGCATTGCCGGAGACGGAGTTTTCGACCGCCGGCACCAAGACCTGCAGATCGACCGCGAGGCCGGCATCCATGATCATCAAGGCAAGGCCGAGGACATTGGCAGCACCGCCCATGTCCTTCTTCATCAGCGCCATATTGGCGGCGCCCTTGAGGTCGAGACCGCCGGTATCAAAGCAGACGCCCTTGCCGACCAGCGTCACCCGCGGATCGCCCTTCTTGCCCCAGCGCATTTCGAGCAGGCGGGGCGCGGAGACGCTGGCGCGGCCGACCGTGTGGACGAGCGGGAAATTGCGTTCCAGCAGATCATCGCCGACGGTGGAGGTGACGGTCGCGCCGTAATGTTCGCCGAGCGCGCGGAAGGCTGCCTCCAGTTCGGCCGGGCCCATGTCGTTGGTCGGCGTGTTGATGAGATCGCGTGCCAGGAAGATGCCGGCGAGCTGTCGCTCGATATCGGCGGCATCGACGCCCTCAGGCATGGCGAGGCGGACATCCTTCGGCTTTTCCGACTTGTATTTCGCAAACGAATAGGAGCCGAGACCGAAGCCGAGTGCGAGATGTTCGGCATCGACGCCGCTGGCCGTTACCGACCAGTCACCGGACGGCAACTGCTTGAAGAGCTTGCCGGAGAGAAAAGGCATGTCCCGCGCATCGCTGCCGAGACCGAAGAGCGCGCCGGCGACGCTGCCGCCCTCGCCCGGGATAGCGAGCAGGGCTCCGGCATCCGCCTTGAAGCCCGCGGCCCTCGCCCATTCAACAGAGCCGGACGGGACCGCGCCGCCGTCGAGATCGGCGGGCGTTACCGCCGTGACCGGCCTCGTGGCGACACCGGCTGGGCTGAAGACGGACGGGCGGGAGATGTGCTGGAAAGGGGTCATGGCGGGTTGCTCTGGGCTTTCACTGGTGTCCGGTACGCATGTCCGGAATCACTGATCTTAACGGTCCGTTAGGGTTAACAGTTTATTGCTGAAGGTGAAATGCGCCACCCGTTACTGTCGTCACAAGACGGCACCGACATTGGATCGACGAGACCCCGATGACCGCAGCTGCAAAGACCCCGCTTACCACCATGGCACGCGCCGCGATCTTCCTCTGCCTGGCGGTCGCCGTGACTGGCTGCGCCTCGACCAAGCGCGACAATGACAACCTGACGACCGGCTCTATCCCGAAAGTCTCCTCGGCGCCGCTAGACGGCATGAATGCGGCGGAGCTTGCAGCCACCGAAAAGGCGGTCGGCGGCGCCTATGTGAAGGATCCGAAGAACCGGGATGTCGGCCTGCGCTATGCCACCATTCTCGGCATGACCGGCAAGCATGCCCAGGCGCTTGCCGTGATGCAGCAGGTGGCGATCGCCCATCCGACGGACCGCACGGTGCTCGCCGCCTACGGCAAGGCCCAGGCGGGTGCCGGACAGCTGGAACAGGCGCTTTCGACAATCGGCCGCGCCCAGACCCCGGACCACCCGGACTGGCGGCTGATTTCGGCGGAAGGTGCCGTGCTCGACCAGCTCGGCCGCTCCGACGAGGCCCGGCAGAAATACCGCATGGCGCTGCAGACCCAGCCCAACGAGCCAAGCATCATGTCGAACCTCGGCATGTCCTATGTGCTTTCCGGCGACCTGAAGACGGCGGAAACCTATATGCGCGACGCGGCAAAGCAACCGGCGGCCGACAGCCGCGTGCGGCAGAACCTTGCACTCGTCATCGGCCTGCAGGGCCGCTTCTCGGAAGCCGAGCAGATCGCCCGACAGGAACTATCGCAGCAACAGGCCGACGCAAATGTCACCTATCTTCGCTCGATGATGAGCCAGCAGAATTCCTGGCAGAAGCTTGCCGCAAACGACAAGGCCAAGTCGGCGACGAACTAGGCCTGCCCTTCCCGTCCTCCTCAGGCCCTCCCCGCCCGGGGTTGAGCTGAACCACCGCATCGCGCATAGTCGGAAGACACCACGGTTCTCGTCGTGAGCGCCGTGGCCCGCCTTATGCACCAATCACGATGCGGAGCCCTCATGGCCGATACCGAAACGACGCCGATCTCCGGCACCGTCACCCTCAATTCGGCCGACAACTTGCGCATTCTGCTGCTCCAGCTTCCTCGCCTGTCGCTGAGACTGATGATCTTGATCATCATCATCTTCGGGCTCGTGGGAGCGGCCGCAATCGCCTTTGATAACCGCCTCTCTTTCACCGAAGCGCCGTTCGAAGCGATAAGCTTTGCATTTCGGCAGCTCTGGCCCTTTGCGACCGGCAGCTTCTTCTTCGGCCTTTTCATCATGCTGATCACCAGTATGCTCAAATGGAACCGCTTTCCCGAGCAGAACAAGATCATCACATACACTGCCACCGAGCTTGGCATGACCACGACGGATGCTGCCGGAGCTTCGATCCACGTGCCGTGGTCGATGGTCAGGAAATCGAGGCGGACGAGCCGCTATATATTGATGGAAACGAAGCCGGGCGCTTTTCGCTTTGCGCCATTCAGCGCGTTTTCAGCCGATGACGGCGAGAGGCTCTGGCAGCTTGTCCGCGCTCACACGCCGGTCGAATAGATCGCGGCAGCGATCAAGAACGGGAAGCGCGGTGAGAAAGATGTTGAGCGCGTTCGCTATGTCACCATTCTGGGCATGACCGACAAGCACGCCCGGGCGCTTGCCGTGATGCAGCAGGTGGCGATCGCCAATCCGACGGATCGCACGGTGCTCGCGGCCTATGGCAAGGCCCAGGCGGGTGCGGGACAACTGGAACAGGCGCTTGCCACGATCGGCCGCGCCCAGACCCCGGACCACCCGGACTGGCGGCTGATTTCGGCGGAAGGTGCCGTGCTCGACCAGCTCGGCCGCTCCGACGAGGCCCGGCAAAAATACCGCATGGCGCTGCAGACCCAGCCCAACGAGCCAAGCATCATGTCGAACCTCGGCATGTCCTATGTGCTTTCCGGCGACCTGAAGACGGCGGAAACCTACATGCGCGACGCGGCAAAACAGCCGGCGGCCGACAGCCGCGTGCGGCAGAACCTTGCACTCGTCATCGGCCTGCAGGGGCGCTTCTCGGAAGCCGAGCAGATCGCCCGGCAGGAACTGTCTCAGCAGCAGGCGGATGCCAACGTCACCTATCTTCGCTCGATGATGAGCCAGCAGAATTCCTGGCAGAAGCTTGCCGCCAACGACAAGGCCAAGTCGGCGACGAACTGACAGGCGGAAATCTCCGCCTAGCCACGACTGTAAAAGGGCCACAATCGCAGCAGAACGATCCGCCAGACAAGCGGGAACACAAGAGATGCGAACATTTCTGAAGCGGTCTGCAATGGTGGCAGGCGGATCGTTGCTCAGCCTCGGCCTCTATCTGGGCTATCTGCACGCCAGCGGCAACTTCCACGAGGTCATACCCGGCGAGCTCTATCGCTCCGCCCAGCCCTCCGCCAGCCAACTCTCGGCTTATATTTCCCGCTACGGGATCAAGACGGTCATAAATCTGCGCGGCCCAAGCAATCGGGACTGGTACAAGCAGGAAGTCGCGGTCACCTCTGCCTTGGGCGCCCGGCATTTCGACTTCCAGATGTCTGCGGGCCGTCAGTTGACGGCAGCGGAAAGCCAGCAGTTGATCGCGTTGTTGCGCTCTGCGCCGAAACCTCTGCTCATACACTGTATGGCCGGCGCCGATCGGACGGGGCTTGCCTCCGTCGTCTATCTCCAACAGGTTGCGAATGTCGACGAGGAGACGGCCGAGTGGCAGCTCTCGCCACTTTACGGGCACGTCGCCCTGCCCTTTTTTAACGCGTGGGCGATGGACGAGACCTGGGAAGCGCTGGAGAAAGTGATCGGGCTTCCCAGCTGACGGAACTGAGTTGCCTGTTCAGGCGGATCAGAAGCGGTCGGCGACCTGGATGCCGGCCGGGCCGAGAATGACGGCGACGAGGACCGGGAGGAAGAACAGGATCATCGGTACGGTCAGCTTCGGCGGCAGCGCCGCGGCCTTCTTCTCCGCCTCGTTCATCCGCTCGTCTCGGCCTTCCTGGGCAAGAACGCGCAAGGCTTGGGAAACGGGCGTTCCGTAGCGATCAGCCTGGATGAGCGCCTGAGCGACGGCGCGGACGATATCGAGCTGGGTTCGGTTGCCGAGATTTTCCAGCGCCGTGCGGCGATCCTGGAGGAAGGACAGCTCGGCCGTCGTCAGCGCGAGTTCTTCGGCAAGTTCCGGCGACTGCGTGCCGATTTCCTCGGCCGCGCGACGCATGGCGGCCTCGATCGAGATCCCGGATTCAACGCAGATCAGCATCAGGTCGAGTGCATCGGGCCAGGCGCGCTTGATCGAGGCCTGACGCTTGTTCATCCTGTTGGAGACGTAGATATTCGGTGCGTAGAAACCGAGATAGGCGAAGCCGACGACCGCGATGATGCGGATGCCCATGGGCCTGGACGCGAGATTTCCGAGCGCGAAAACCCATATCGCGGCGGCGATCAGGAACAGGAAGGGCAAGAGGAAGCGCGCAGTGAGAAAAATATTGAGCGCATTCTGGCTTCTGAGGCCCGCAGCCCGCAGCCTGTTGATCGTACCCTGATCGACCAGGGCCTCGCGTAGATTGAAGCGTTCGACGATCTTGCGGGCCGAGCGGTTGTTCTGCGTGCGCAGCGTACCTTTGGAACTATCGGCGCTCATGCGGGCCCGCTCGCGGGCACGCAGTTCTTCCCGCTCAGTCGACACGGCCTTCATGCGCTTTCCGAGATCTCCCCGCTCCATGTAGGGCACGGCGAGCGAATAGAATGTCGCGAAGACGGCGACTGCGACGAGGATCGCCAGCAGGGTTGCGGGATCGGTGATGGTTGCTGCCAGATCTTTCATCAACGCCCCCTCAGATGTCGAAGCTGATCATGTTGCGCATCACCAGGATGCCGATCGACATCCAGATGCCGGACACGAGCAGAATGAAATGGCCACGCGGATCGGTGAAGATGATCGAGATATATTCCGGCGACGTCAGGTAGACGAGCAGCGAGACGATGAAAGGCAAGGCGCCGATGATGACGGCCGAAGCCTTGGCTTCCATCGACAGCGCACTCACCTTGGCCTTCATCTTGCGGCGCTCACGCAGGACCTTGGACAGGTTGCCGAGCGCCTCGGACAGGTTGCCGCCCGCCTGGCTCTGGATGGTGATGACAATCGAGAAGAAGTTGACCTCGGAGAGCGGCATGGTCTGTAGCATGCGCGCGCAGCCTTCCGGTATGCTGAGGCCGATCTGCTGGGATTCAACGACGCGCTGGAACTCGCGCTTCACCGGCTCCTGCCCATCGGATGCGATCAGGCGGATGGCATCGTTGAGCGGCAGGCCCGACTTGATCGAGCGGACCATGACGTCGAGCGCGTTCGGAAACTCCTCCAGAAACTTGTTCTGACGGCGCTTGACCAGAAAGCCGATAACCCAGCGCGGCAGCCCGAAGGCAAAGACGAAGCCAATGCCCAGGGCCGGCAGCGGCGCGAGGCCTGCGATGAAGGCAATGATGAAGACGAACAGGCCGAAGCCGATGGAGAAGGCGTAGAAGCGGCCAATGGTCAGCGGCAGCCCCGTCTGGGCCAGCCGCGATTTCAGGCTCTTGTCGCCGATATGCTTGTTCTTTTCCTGCTGCTTCTTCTCGAGATCCTTCAGCGAATCCTGCAGCGACTTGCGGCGCTTCGACAGTTCCTGCACGCGGTCGCGGCTCGCTTTAGCCTTGTTGATGTCGGTCTCGGCGGCCTTCACGCGCGTCAGCCGCGCATCGGCCTTCTTCTCCGTCTCGATGCGGGAGAACATGAGGGCATAGCAGACCGCGGCCGCCGCCACGGCGACCAGCAGCACGATTGCCAGCATGGTCATATCAAGCCCGAACATGCGAACTGTCCCTTAGTCCCTGGCCATTTCCATTGCGTCGAGGGCGGCAGCCAGACGCCGCTCTTCGCCGAAATATCTCACCCGGTCATGGAAATGCGGCTTGGCGATGCCGGTCGAGACATGCTTGCCGATGATCCGGCCATTGGCATCCTCGCCGTCCATCTCGTAGCGCATCAGATCCTGGGTGATGATGACGTCGCCTTCCATGCCGATCACCTCGGTGATCTGGGTGATGCGGCGCGAGCCGTCGCGCAGGCGGGCTGCCTGGACGATGACGTCGATCGAGCCCGAGATGATCTCGCGCACCGTCTTGGCCGGCAGCGTATAGCCGCCCATGGCGATCATCGATTCCATACGGCTCAAGCATTCGCGCGGGGAGTTGGAGTGGATCGTTCCCATCGAGCCGTCGTGGCCGGTGTTCATCGCCTGCAGCAGGTCGAAGACCTCAGGTCCGCGCACTTCGCCGACGATGATGCGTTCGGGGCGCATACGCAGGCAGTTCTTGACCAGATCGCGCATGGTGATCTCGCCCTCGCCCTCGATGTTCGGCGGTCGGGTTTCCAGGCGCACGACATGCGGCTGCTGCAATTGCAGTTCGGCCGTGTCCTCGCAGGTGATGACGCGCTCGTCGGTATCGATATAGCGGGTAAGGCAGTTCAGGAGCGTCGTCTTGCCCGAGCCGGTACCGCCGGAGATGACGACGTTGCAGCGGACGCGGCCGATGATCTGGAGAAGGACGGCGCCTTCCGGCGTGATCGCGCCGAACCGGACCAGCTGGTCGAGCGTCAGCTTGTCCTTCTTGAACTTACGGATCGTCAGCGCCGGACCGTCCAGCGACAGCGGCGGGGCGATGACGTTGACACGCGAACCATCCGGCAGGCGGGCGTCGCAGATGGGCGAGCTCTCATCGACACGGCGGCCGACCTGGCTGACGATGCGCTGGCAGATGGAGAGAAGCTGCGCATTGTCGCGGAAACGGATTTCGGATTCGATCGTCTTGCCGGCGACTTCGATGAAGGTCTGGCCGGCACCGTTGACCATGATGTCGGCGATATCGTCGCGGGCGAGAAGCGGTTCCAGCGGGCCGTAGCCGAGAACGTCGTTGCAGATATCGTCGAGCAGTTCCTCCTGCTCGGAGATCGACATCGCGAAATTCTTGATCGTGATGATGTCGTTGACGATGTCGCGGATTTCCTCGCGCGCGCTCTCAGTGTCGAGCTTGGCGAGCTGGGAGAGGTCGATCGTGTCGATGAGCGCGGAAAAGACCTGGCCCTTGGTATCGTAATACTGTTCGGTTCGCGCCGGGCGCTTGCGGGCGGCGGCCGAAGGAGCGAGCGGCGGCGGCGTGGCCGGCTGGCGTGGCGCTGCCGGCTCGATAGGCGCAGCCGACGCAGGTGCTTCCGGGCGCATCGCGGCGGGCGCGGCCGGCGAATGCGCCGCAGCGGGCGGCGACGTGATTGTCCCACCCTTTCCGAACCCTTCGTTTCCGCGCTTTCCGAACATTTTACGACCTAATTCTTTTCTGGCTTAAATCTACTTGCGACCCAGCATGCCGAGGACCTTGCCGAGACCGCCCTTCTTCGCCTTCTTGACCGCGATGCGGCCGGTGACGACGTGGGATATCTGCGAGAAGGTTTCGGCAATCGGCGACTTGCCGTCGATTTCCGCGATCATCCGACCGCTATTTGACGCATTGCCGAACAGGCCGGCATCGAAGGGAATGATGGCGATCGGTTCGATCTCCAGCGGCTCGATGAAATCGGACGGATTGATTTCCGGGCGCTTGGGCATGCCGACCTGGTTGAGGATCAGATGCGGGGAGCGATCGTTCGGGCGAAGCTTCTTCAACGCATCGAGCATGTTCTTGGTGTTGCGCAGATTGGCGAGATCCGGTGCGGCACAGATCACCACTTCGTCAGCATCGGCGAGGACCGCCCGGGTCCATTCGTTCCACGCATGAGGAATGTCGAGAACCGCCATCGGCGCGCTGCGCTGGAGAATTTCGATCACCGGCTGAAAGGCGCCGTTTTCGAAGTCATAGGCGCGATCGAGAAGCGAGGGAGCCGCGAGCAGCGACAGATGGTCGGAACATTTCGTGAGCAGGCGGTCGAGGAAAACCTCGTCCAGCCGGTCAGGCGCGAACACGGCCTCGGCGATGCCCTGGGTCGGGTCCTGATCGAAATCGATATTGGCCGTGCCGAAGGGCAGATCGAGATCGGCAAGGATCGTTTCCGTCGAGAACAGGCTCGATATGCCGAAGGCGCAGTTGTGGGCGATCGTCGAGGAGCCGACGCCGCCCTTGGCACCGATGAAGGCGATCGACTTGCCGAGCGGCTCGGCATCCGGATCCACGAAGATCGACGATATCGCCGCCATCATGTCCGCCATGGCGACCGGTGCGACGAGATATTCGGAAATGCCGTTGCGGACGAGATCGCGGTAAAGCCCGATATCGTTGTAGCGACCGATGATGATGACGCGCGTCGACGGATCGCAGACCTCGGCCAGCGGCGCCAGTTCCGACAAAAGGTTGCGCGGTTCGGCAGCCGTTTCAAGGACGATGAGGTTCGGCGTCGGCGACGAGGCAAACATGTTTGCGGCAGCCGCGATGTTTCCGTTGGTGACCCGCAGGTTGACCTTGGCCATGCGGCGATCGCGGCCCATCTTGTCGATGGTGCGCTGGACCTGTTCGCTTTCGCAGAAGGCATGGATGGAGATGCGCGGCAGCGGGCGAACTGCTTCCAGCTCGATACCCGACGGGTGATCGTCGCCAAGATCGCCTTCGCTCTTCATATCGTAATTGACGGTGCTGATCATCGCGTCACGCTTTCCAACCGCTAAGCCGGTTCATCAATTACCCCCAGATCGCTGAAGGACTCGCGATAGTTCTCGATGACCTGACCGCGCTGCTCGCCATCCGGCGGCGTCATGACACGGGGGCCGAGCATGTCGCTCGGATTGGCCATTTGGGCCGCGAGGTTGCTCTGGCTGGCACAGCCGAAATTGTAATAGTTCTTGTTGCTGAACGTGTTCAGCGTCATGTCCGCCGGCCATTCGCCGCAGGGGCCCGCCTTGGCGGCAATCGCCACGTAGCTGAGACGGATCGGAGCCGATTCACCGAACTCGGCCTGGAAGCCGGACTGCAGGATCTTGTGCTTCGGGACGCCCATCTTCACCATCAGACGGCGCATGGACGAGGCAGCGGCGGAGGCAGCGCCTTCATTTGCAGAACCACGCGGCGTGACGATCTGGATGATGCCGCTGGAGGAGCGACGATATTCGGCCACGAAGCCTGCGATTACCTCTTCCTGGCCGCGGGTCAGCCTGGAATCACCGGTCGCGATGGGGATATCCATCGTCTTTCGGCTTCGCCGACGACGATCGGGTGGCGTGTGCGGTAATCATCCGGCAGGGAACCGGTGGTCAGGCTGTCCTTGCCCGCGCAGCCGGAGAGCGCTGCGGCAAGGCCGATGACGACGGCAACGGGGAAGGCGCGGCTTCCGGATATGGTCTTTCTGTCTCGCGGATCCATGGAAGGATGCCTCTCCTGCGGGTAAACGTCGCCGAACGGGTAAGGCTTGAGGTTTCTGGTCATTTGTAGATGAACCCGACATTGCCCTGGTAAGGAGCCGGCGGCGGCGCCTCCTTGCGGCCGTAGATCTTGTTGACGCGGCCGAGGAAGACGCTTTCAGCGTCGGAGGCCGGCTGGAAATTGTCGTCCGGGCGGGACAGTTCGTTACGCGCCACCGGGCGAACCAGATAGGGCGTCGCGATGATGACCAGCTCGGTCTCGTTGCGCTCGTAACGCTTCTCGCGGAAGAGAGCGCCGAGCAGCGGGACCTTGGACGCGACCGGCGTACCGTTCATGGTTTGCTGGATGTCGTCACGGATGAGGCCGGCGAGCGCGATCGAGCCGCCCGAGGGCAATTCGACCGTCGTTTCCGCATCGCGCTTGCGATACTCGACGCTGGTGGTGCTGGCGACCGGCTCGGATA
The DNA here is from genome assembly GCF_030323265.1 of Terrirhizobium terrae. Lineage (GTDB taxonomy): Bacteria > Pseudomonadota > Alphaproteobacteria > Rhizobiales > Rhizobiaceae > Neorhizobium. The sequence continues at coordinate 1,887,659 of NZ_CP104992.1, read as the reverse complement.
CGCGGGTCTGGATCTTGAGGCTGATACGGCCGGAAGAAAGGACGGTCGGCGTGAAGCCGAGCGAGATGCCGTATTCGTAGGTCGTGACCGTGGTCACACCATCGACGCCGGTTGTCGTATAGAGGCGTTCGCCGCCGGAATTGAAGGTAGCGGCCTGGCCGGAAATCGCCGTCAGGGTCGGTTCCGCCAGCGTGCGGATGGCATTGGCCTGTTCCAGCGCGCTCAAGACGGTGTCGATGCCGAGCTTGCCGATATCGGCCGAGATGGTGCCGGTGACGCCACCGGCACCGGTGGCGAAATTCAGGACGTCGAGCGCGTGTCGGGACGTGCTGTTGCGGGCGAAATTGTTGTCGAAGCCGAGCTGTTTGATGATCTCGCGGCGCACTTCAGCGACGGTGACCTTCAGCGTGACCTGGTCCTCGCCCTCGACGGTCAGCATGTTCTGGATCTGCGATTCCTGGCGGCGCTCGGCGAAAATCGCGGCGCCCCCGCCATTGCTGCCCGTGGCGGTCTCTGTGCGGGTCGTGGCCTCACCACCCTTGAGGAAGACCGAGGCGAGCTGTTCAGCCTTGGCCGCATCCTGCGGGGTCCTGACGGTGCCGGTCAGGACGATGTTGTCGGAGATGATCTCGACCTTGATGTCGGAGCCGGGCAGGAAGCGGCGCAGATTTTCTTCCAGGCCGGAAATGTCGCGTTCGATCTGTACATCGAGGGTGACGATTTCCTCACCGTTCGGGCCGAAGACGAAGATATTGGTCTGGCCGACGGTCTTGCCGAACAGATAGATGCGGCGCGACGTACGGGTGACGGCATCCGCCATCGATGGGTCGGCCACCAGAATGTCGTGCGCATCGGAGGGAAGGTCGATGACAAGAGCCTTGTTCAAACCGAGCGCCAAGCGGCGCTTGGTCCCCGCGCCGCCCTGGGCGATGCGGATCACACCGCTATCGGCTGCCGCCACATCGCGAACAGCAACGACTTCGTCGAGGAACCCCGGAGCGAAACCTCCTGGAACGCCAGATAGGGCCAGGCAGAGCGCCAGCCCCACTGATACGGTTCCACGAGTTCTGTTTTTCAAGCTACCCACCTGACCACTCCGTTCACTTCGCCTGCTGCGTCGAGCCGGTGATGATCGATCCCGACTTGATGACCTGAATGTCCGACTTGCCCCCGCCATGCAGAAGGTAATCCGCCCCTTGCGTATCCGCTTCCTGGGCGTCGGCGACCGAGCGCAGCGCCAATGTCAGACGCTCGGCCATCTGCTGGGCCACCACGATCACCTTCGTCTGATCCGGCGTCAGCTCCAGCGTGGCCGTGGTGCCGACGACCGACTTGCTGCCGTCGGGCGCTTCCTGGATGTTCTGGTCGATCGCCAGAACGCGGACATTGTTCAGCACGTTTTCGGTAATGTAATTGCCGCTGCCGTCCTTGCTGGAGCGGACCATGATCACGTCGACCCGGTCGTTCGGCAGGACGAAACCGCCCGCACCGGTTGCCACCGAGATTTCGGTGGCCACGGCACGCTTGCCGGAGGGAAGCAGCGACGACATGATGCGGCTTGAGGAGTCCGCGACCTTTTCGGCGCGAACCGGTTCGCCCTTGAAGATCGGAAGGCGGACGACGGAGCCTTCGAGTTCCTTCACCGCGTCCGGACGGGCTTCGCTGGTGATGAAACCTTCGGTAATGCCGTCCTTCGGCCAGTCGAGCCACTCAAGGGTATTTTCGTTAAGCCGGCTGCCGACGGGAAGGTTGTCTGCTGAAACGAGGACCCGCACGGTCGGCGCCCTTTCGACGACCGTTTCCACCAGCTGTTCAGGCCGGTTACCCGTAAGGCTCATGGCCAGCAGGCCAGCGAGGCCTGCAGCCACGACGGCCACCGCGAGGATGATGATGCGAGCGGGCTTCATTGCCTTTTCCTGGGAGAATCTTGAACTTCCCCGCAGGATGGGCCGCAATGGTGTAATTATGGTTAATGGGACGCTTACAATTCTGGTTAACGCAGTATTGCTAGAGCTTTACCTTCAGAATGACTGAAGAGCCATGAGCGTGGTAGGTGCGTTGGGAAATGCCAGAATGCCCCCGATTGCGATGGCGATGCCGTAAGGGATCTTCTTCGCCTCGACGACAGACATAGGCAGCGGAATGCCCATGGCGAGTACGGAAGGCGCGCGCCAGCGCAGAAGAAGGAAAAGCAGCGTCACCACACCGCCGGTATAGGCGACATAGACGAGGAAGCTGATGAGGGCAGGCGTCAGGCCGAACCAGAGGCTCGCCGCGGTCAGGATCTTGGCGTCACCGCCACCCATGACGTTGGCTGCGAAGAGGCCGAAGCAAACCAGAAACACGCAAGCTGCAGCCGCAAGGCTCAAGCCGATTTCACTGAGGGAAAGGCCGAGAGGCAGCGCGAGGATGAGGAAGGCGACGGCCAGCCCGATCGAGATGCGATTGGAAATGGTCATAGTCAGAAAATCTGTCGTCGCGGCCCAGAGGAGCGCGGCGGGAAGGGAGATCAGTGCGGCTATGGCTACCAATTCACCCATGGACGGATCTTTCTGAAACGTGGCGTGGGTCATAAAGCGGATAAGCCGCCCCTTAAGGCGGCTTTCACCGTTGTCATGTGCCGAACCGACGGCAAATCAAGGATTGCGGGCAGCACCGGCAGTGTTTGCAGCACCCATCTTACCAGAGATGGTGTTGAATGTGCCGCTGATGTTGTTGCCGAGTGCGCTTGCACCGGCGATGAGGGCGACCGAGATCAGAGCGGCGATCAGGCCATACTCGATGGCGGTCGCACCAGATTCATCCTTACGAAAACGAGCGAAAATCTTGGACATGAGGTTCTCCTATTTCCAAACTTGTTGTTCAGCACTTCCCGACAACTGTTGCCGTTGCTCGGATGACGGAGAACTACATTAGGACGATTGCGATCCACTTAAAGAACAGGCTTAACAATGCCTTAAGTGAACCAAGTCACTTTGCATGGTGAACGATTCATCATCGAAATAGATCAAATGCGTTGCGTGTGCCAAACACCGTTTAGTCGCTGTAAACGCGATATTTTATCACGATTTTTGACGCGCCGGCATGCACAAGAAGCCATAGTATTAGATGTATCTAATATATTAAAATCAAACGATTTCGGGACAGTCCGGCGGACTTAAAGCTTCATTCACCATTGCGCGTCATCCTCGTTAATCAAAGAATATCGTCTAAGGACTTTTCATGGCGCTCCGTCGCATGCTGACCGCCTTTATCGCTGCTACCTGTGCCATCTCGACCGCCTATGCCGCCGAGGAACAGGATCTGCTACGCGTATTCATGAATCACGCGCGCGTACTCAAGCTCGATCGACCGGTCGCCAAGGTGATTGTAGGCAATGCGGACGTGGCGGATGCGACCGTGGCCGATCCGACCACCATCGTGGTGACGGGCCGCAGCTTCGGCACCACCAACCTGGTCCTGCTCGATATCGACGGCAATGCCATTGCGGACGAGCGCGTGCTCGTCTCCATCGACGAGGGCAATACGGTGCGCATGTTCAAGCAGACGCAGCGGACGGTGCTCTCCTGTACCCCGAACTGCGAGCAGCACGTGGAAGCCAAGAGCGGTACGCCTTAGAGCATCGTTGCATTATCGCATGTCGTCGCCGCAGAACCGCTGGATACGTTTGCGCGACATGCTTTGAGCATTGATTTTGCACCAATTTGCATCAGTCGGGAAACGGATTTTCAATATTCGTTGAGTATGGTCCATGGCTACTCCCGCCGTTCGCCGGAAGGAAGATATGCAGCAGGATCATAAGGGAACGGCCGGCGGTCTTTCCAGGAAAAGCGGCTCGAGAACCGGGCTCCGGCGCCTGTTCCGTTCGAAAGACGGCGCGGCGGCGATCGAATTCGCGCTGCTCGCCATCCCCTACTTCCTGATCGTCTTCGCCATTATCGAGACCTTCGTGGCCTATACGGCCGAGCAGCTCGTCGCCAACGCGGTCGATACCATGGGACGCAAGCTGCGCACCGGCAATATCACCTACGCCCACGGCAACAGCAGCACCGACAAGAGCGCGGCCGAGTTCCGTACCGCCTTCTGCGGCGAGATATCCATTCTCATCCAGTGCGGGACTGCGGAAATCACCACGCCGAACAAACTCTGGATCGATGTGAAGAGCTATTCGAATTTCTCCGACATGCCGGCGACCGTTCCGATCAAGGCAAACGGAGATCTCGACACGACCTCCCTGGCATATTCCCCCGGTGGGCCGAACACGAAGAACATGCTGCGGGTCTACTACAAGTGGGAGATCATCACCGATCTGCTGCGCCCCTACATCACCAATATCAAGCCCACAGACAGTTCCCGGCCGAACTACTTCCTGATCGTGGAAACCTCCGTCTTCAAGAACGAGGAATATCCATGACCGAGGCTGCTCCCAAAACCCTGTTCGCCAGGATCCGGCGCCTGCGAGATGACGTCCGTGGTGTGGGCGGCGTGGAATTCGCCCTGATCGCGCCACTGCTGCTCAGCCTCTACATCACCTCCTTCGAACTGACGATCGGCCTCAGCGTCTCCAAGCGGGTGACGCGCACGGCAAGCACGATTGCCGACCTCGTGACGCAGTCGTCAAAGGTGACGCCGAGCGACCTGCAGCAGATGATCAACGTCACCAACGGGATCTTCACGCCCTATACGCCGAAGAACCTGTCACTGAAGATCACCGGCGTTGCACTCGACACCTCCGGCAATCCGACCGTCGCATGGTCATGGGCCCAGAATGGGTCCCGCCCCTACAGCAACGGTTCCGCCGTGAACGTGCCGACCGACATGCGCTCCCCGAGCACCTTTCTGGTACGCGCGGAAGTATCGGTCAGCCACCAGTTGCTGATGTTCATGCCAGGCCTCCTTCCCGCCAATCTTCAGACGATCACGTTGAGACGCGAATTCTACTATCGCCAGCGCGTCGGCTCCAACATCATCTGCGAGGGTTGCTGAGCAACACGCCACCTTTGCCAAGCGCGTCGCGGAGCTATATGTATCGCGATTCAATTCGATCATCAGATCGGGCAATGAGATAGCGGTTGCAGATGGCGCGTGCCTTCCTCTTCGTACTTGATTCCTTCGGCGTCGGCGGCGCCCGTGATGCGGCAGATTACGGCGACCTCGGGTCGAATACGCTCGGTCATATCGCCGAGTTCTGCGCTGCGGGTGCGGCAGACAGAACCGGATTGCGGCAAGGGCCGCTGAAGCTGCCCAACATGTCCTCGCTGGGGTTGCTGGAAATTGCCAAGCTCTCAAGCGGCAACTATCCGGTGGGAATGTCGCTTCCGGAACGCCTCTTCGGCCTCTATGGCGCGGCGAACGAATTGTCGAACGGCAAGGATACGCCATCGGGGCATTGGGAGATCGCCGGAACGCCGGTCATGTTCGACTGGGGGTATTTTCCGACAGAAGGCGACGCCTTCTCTCCGGAACTTGTCGAGGCGATCTGCAGCGAGGGCGACATTCCGGGCATTCTCGGCAATTGCCATGCCTCCGGTACGGACATCATCGCGCAGCTTGGCGAGGAGCATATCCGGACCGGAAAACCGATCTGCTACACGTCGAGCGACAGCGTCTTTCAGATCGCGGCGCATGAGAGCCATTTCGGCCTCGAGCGGCTGATCGTGCTCTGCCAAGTGGTGCGCCGGCTGATCGATCCGCTCAATATCGGCCGCGTCATAGCCCGCCCCTTCGTCGGCGAGACGCCGGAAACATTCGAGCGGACGGGCAACCGCCGCGACTTTTCCGTCCTGCCGCCGGAGCCGACGCTGCTCGACCGGCTGGTCGAGGCCGGGCGCTCCGTCCATGCCGTCGGCAAGGTGGGCGATATCTTCGCCCATCAGGGCATTTCGCGTGTCATCAAGGCGAATGGCAACAACGCGCTGATGGACGCGACACTTGCCGCCATGGATGAGGCGGCGGATGGCGATCTGGTCTTCACCAATTTCGTCGATTTCGACATGATCTACGGCCATCGCCGGGACGTGCCGGGTTACGCGGCGGCGCTCGAAGCTTTCGACATGCGGCTTCCCGATGTGCATCGCCGCCTGAAGCCGGGCGACCTCGTGATACTGACCGCCGATCATGGCTGCGACCCGACATGGCGCGGCACCGACCATACACGCGAGCGCGTGCCGATTATGGCCTTCGGCCCCGGCATCCGCACCCGCTCGGTCGGCGTCAGATCCTCCTATGCGGATATCGGCGAGACGATCGCCGCGCATCTTTCCATACCTTCCGGCCGCCATGGATGGAGTTTCCTGTGACCCAGCATCTCCTGAAAGCCGAGATCCATTGTCATATCGAGGGTGCAGCGCCACCCGCTCTGACGAAGTCGCAGGCGGAGAAATACCGCGTCGACACCAGCGCGATCCTGCGCGACGGCGCTTATGTCTGGCGCGACTTCGCAGAATTCCTCGTGGCCTACGATGCGGTGGCGAGCCTGTTCCAGACGGCGGGCGACTATGCGCTGCTGACCGAGACCTATCTTACCGAACTTGCAGCTATCAACACGATCTATAGCGAGATCATCGTTTCACCCGACCATGGCGACCGGATCGGGCTCGGTGCCGACGCCTATCTCGCCGGCATCTGCGACGGTATCGCGGCGGCCAAGGAGAAGACCGGCATCGAGGCGCGGATCATCGTGACCGGCGAGCGGCATTTCGGGCCGGACAGCGTGATTGCTGCGGCGGAATACGCGGCGCGGGCGAAAAACCCTCTGGTGACCGGCTTCAACATGGCGGGTGAGGAGCGCATGGGGCGGGTTGCGGACTATGCCCGCGCCTTCGACATCGCCCGTGATGCGGGCCTGGGCCTGACGATCCATGCCGGCGAAGTCTGCGGTGCGTTCAGCGTGGCCGACGCGCTCGATCTGGTGAAGCCGGCCAGGATCGGCCACGGGGTGCGGGCGATCGAGGATGCGGCTCTCGTCGAGCGGCTGGCCGAGCTCGGCACCGTGCTCGAAGTCTGCCCCGGTTCGAATATCGCGCTTAACGTGTTTCCCGATTTCGACAGCCATCCGCTGAAGAAGCTCAAGGCGGCGGGTGTAAAAGTCTGCATCAATTCCGACGATCCTCCCTTCTTCGACACGTCGCTTGCCCGCGAATACGAGATCGCCTCCAAGACGATGGGCATGAGCGATGCCGAGATCAATGCGATGACCCGCACCGCGCTCGAGGCGGCCTTTCTGGACGAGGCAACCAAGGCCGCGCTTCTCAAACGCTTCGAGGGCCAGATTGGGGATCACGGGCCGGCGACGATGTGAAGACTTGCGAAAGCGGCCGTTTTTCGGGAAGAAGAAGCAAGCAACGAAAAAGGAAAAAGCCATGAACGGCGTCACAGTCATCGAACACCCGCTGGTGCAGCACAAGCTGACGATCATGCGCAAGAAGGAGACGTCGACCGCGGGCTTCCGGAGGCTTTTGCGCGAAATCTCGATGCTGCTCTGCTACGAGGTGACGCGCGATCTGGACCTGACGCTGGAGACGATCGAAACGCCGATCACGCAGATGCAGGCGCCGATCGTGGAAGGCAAGAAGCTCGTCTTCGTCTCCATCCTGCGCGCCGGCAACGGCCTTCTGGAAGGCATGCTGGAACTGGTGCCTTCGGCCCGCGTCTCGCATATCGGCCTCTACCGTGACCACGACACGCTGCAGCCGGTGGAATATTACTTCAAGGCGCCGGATGATCTGGACGAGCGCCTGATGATCGTCGTCGATCCGATGCTGGCAACCGGCAATTCGGCGATCGCCGCAATCCAGAAGCTGAAGGAACGCGGCGCCAACAACATCCGCTTCCTCTGCCTGCTGGCCGCCCCGGAAGGCATCAAGAATTTTCAGGAAGCTCATCCGGATGTGAAGATCTACACTGCGTCGATCGACAGCCATCTCAACGAGAAGGGCTATATCGTGCCCGGCCTCGGCGATGCCGGCGACCGGATGTACGGCACGAAATAGGCAATCCGGAGCATTTCCGGACGCAAAACCGGTTCCTACTTCTGCTGGAATTGCCTTTAGCAATTCCTTACCAAGACTGAAGAAGGCGGCCGACCGAAAGGTTGGGCCGCTTTTTTCGTAAACCATTGTCGCTAGCATGGATGTCCTGAACCCGAGGACCGACCATGCTTCTCAGAACCGCGATCTTTGCGGCCATCGTCGCCGTGCTGGCAACGCAGATCCCTGCCCTGCTGCATCAGGAGGATGGCGGAACCTCACCCGAGGCGACACGGCAGGCTCAGCGGACGCCACAGGCGCCGCAGGCGACCGCGCCGCAGGTCGCGGCCCTCACTCCGGGCAGTACGGTTCTCGCTGCGGACGGACGCGGCCACTTTACCGGCACGTTCCGTCTCAACGGCAAGTCGGTGCCGGGCATGGTCGATACCGGCGCCTCGCTGGTGGCGATCAACGAAAGCACGGCCCGCAAGCTGGGCTATGGCGTGAACGGGCTCGATTTCCGCTATGAAGTGAATACCGCCAACGGCAAGACAGATGCAGCGCTGATCGTGCTAGACCGGGTCGAGATCGGCAATGTGCGGGTGCGGGACGTCGAAGCCTTCGTGCTGCGCGACAAGGCGCTGGCCGACACGCTGGTCGGCATGAGTTTTCTGAAGAAACTCAAATCCTATCAGGTAAAGGGCGAGAGCCTGACGCTCGCCAACTGATCATCCATTTTCTCAGCCGATCCGCTCGATGATGACCGGCGAAGGTTCCGGTGCTTGCGCATCGATGCGGTAGCTGGCCAGCACCGTTTTCACCGTCTGTTCGGCCTGCTCCTGCGAGGCGGCATGCACGCGGGCGATCGGCTGGCCTTTCGAGACCGGTGAACCAAGCGGCAGGAGCGCGTTCAGGCCGACGCGGTGGTCGATCGGGTCCGACACCTTGCGGCGACCGCCGCCGAGATCCACGACTGCGAGACCGAGGGCGCGGGCATCGCAGGCGGCGAGATAGCCATCCTGAGGGGCCAGTACATCCAGAACGATCGGCGCCGATGGCAGATAGGCTTCAGGGCGATCGCAGAAATCCGTGGGGCCGCCGAGGGCGTGGACCATGCGGGCAAAGGTTTCCATCGCCCGGCCGGATGTCAGAGCCTGGCGTGCGAGGCATTCGCCCGCGGATGCACTTGAGACCAGCCTTGCCTGGAGGAGCATTTCTGCGGCCTCGGCGAGAACCACGGTTTCCAGCCGCGTGCCGGACTTCTGGCCGGCGAGGAAACCGACGCAGTTGGCGATCTCGAGTGTATTGCCTGCGGCATCGGCCAGCGGCTCGTTCATGTCGGTGATCAAAGCGGCCGTAGGCACCCCTGCCCCACCGGCAACTTCGACCAGCGAACGGGCAAGTACACGGGCTTCCCCGATATCCTGCATGAAGGCGCCGGTGCCGACCTTCACGTCCATCAGCAGGGTCCGGAGGCCTGCCGCCAGCTTCTTCGACAGGATGGAGGCGGTGATCAGCGGCACGGATTCGACCGTCGCGGTGACGTCGCGGATCGCATAAAGGCGGCGGTCGGCGGGAGCGAGATCTGCCGTCTGGCCGACGATGGCGCAGCCGACATCCCTGACCGTCCTGACGAAGCGCGCTTCATCCGGCGCGATGTCGTAGCCGGGGATGGACTGCAGCTTGTCCAGCGTGCCGCCGGTATGGCCGAGGCCGCGGCCGGAAATCATCGGGACGGCAAGGCCGCAGGCGGCTGCAATCGGCGCCAGCATCAGCGAGACATTGTCGCCTACGCCGCCGGTCGAATGCTTGTCGGCGATCGGGCGATCGATACCGGACCATCGCAGGACGGAGCCGGAATCGCGCATGGCAAGTGTCAGAGCCACCGTCTCGTCACGGGACATGCCGCGGAAGAACACTGCCATCGCGAAGGCTGCAACCTGGGCTTCTGATATCCCCTCGCCGGTCACGCCCTCGATAAAGGTCGCGATCTCATCCCGCGACAGGGACTGTCCGTCCCGCTTTCGGCGGATGATCTCCTGCGGGAGCACCATTCAGTAATTGCCGGCAGCGGCGCGCGGCGCAGTGGTGCCGCCGAGAACCGCCAGGATATCGTCCAGCAGGCTGGACGCGCCAAAGCGGAAGGTCGAGGGCATGATCCAGTTGGGACCCATGATGGTTTCGGCCAGCCGCAGATAAAGGTCCGCATCGGCGACGGTGGAGATGCCGCCGGCCGGCTTGAAGCCGACCTTGCCTTTGGACTGGCGGATGGCCGTCAGCATGATGTCAGCGGCTTCCAGCGTCGCATTGACCTGAACCTTGCCGGTCGAGGTTTTTATGAAATCGGCACCGGCCGCGATCGCAAGCTCGGATGCGAGACGCACAAGCTCCCGGCTTCTGATCTCGCCGGTTTCGAGGATCACCTTGAGGCAGGAATTCGGGCAGGCGGCGCGGACTGCCTCCACCATGGTGGTCACGACACTTTCATCACCGGCGATGAAGGCCTTGTAGGGAATGACGAGATCGATCTCGTCGGCGCCGTCTTCAACCGCCTTGCGGGTTTCCGCGACGACTTCGGCGACGGGAAGTTCGCCGGACGGGAAGTTGACGACGGTGGCGATCCGCACCGGATGACCTTCGCCGAGGATCTGGCGGGCATGGGCGACGAAGCGCGGCCAGATGCAGATCGCGGCGGTGTTGCCGTAAGGCGTCTGCGCGCGCAGGCACAGGTTGTCGATCGCGGCATTGTCGCAATCATCACGCAGGTTGGTCAGGTCGAGAAGAGACAGGGCAAAAGCCGCCGCCTCGCGCGGGCTCTGGAGTTCCATTGCGTCCTCCGCTTCTGATTGAGGGCTCATCTTTAGCGTTCAACCGATTTGATGCAACCCACGCATTCGAGGGTATGGGGCCGATTGTCGCTACGGTTTTGATAAATCAGCCGTTGTTTGCAATCATTTCGTACAAAACACCGGCCAGGCGGGCGCCGCCGATGGGCGCCATGTCCTTGGTTTCCTCATGGCTGAGTTCTGCGCCGGTCATGCCTGCCCCGTAATTGGTGATGACGGAGGCGGCTGCAACCTTCAGCCCGAAATAGCGGGCGAGGATGACTTCCGGCACCGTCGACATGCCGACGGCATCGGCGCCCAGCGTGCGCGCCATGCGGATCTCCGCCGGCGTTTCGAAGCTCGGGCCGGAGAACCACATATAGACGCCGTCGAAGAGCGGCACGCCGGCGCGGATCGCGGCATTGCGCATCTTCAGCGCCAGATCGGCGTCATAGGCGCTGGTCATGCCGACGAAGCGGCCGTCGCCATGCTCGCCGATCAAAGGGTTCATGCCGGAATAGTTGATATGGTCGGTGATCTGCATGACGGAGCCGGGCGGCATGTCTTCGCGCACCGAACCGGCGGAATTGGTGAGGATCAGCGACTGGACGCCGATGCCCTTCAGCACCTCGAGCGGGAAGCGCATGGCCCGCGCGTCACCCTTTTCATAATAATGCGCCCGGCCGGAGAGCATGATCACCGGCTGGCTGCCGAGATAGCCGGCCACCAGCTCGCCCGCATGACCGGTGACGCCGCTGACGGGGAAACCATCGAGTTCGCTGTAGGAGATGCGCACCTGATCGGTGATGCCATCGACAAGCGAGCCGAGGCCGGAGCCGAGTACGATCGCAACCCGTGGCACGAGGACGCCCAGACGCTCTACGAGGTGGTCGGTGACCGCGCTCATCCGATGACATCCGTCTCAAAGGCGTAGGGCAGCAGTTCCGCCATGGTGACGGTCTTTGCCACGCCGGTCTCGTCGCAGAGATAGATGCGGGTGTCGGCCGAGGCGAATTCGGAAATCTTCTGCCGGCAGCCGCCGCAGGGAGTGCAGAGCGGCAGCTTTTCGGCGATCACCGCCAGTTCGACGATCTTCTTTCCGCCACCCATGACCATGGCGCCGATCGCCGTCGGTTCGGCGCACCACCCTTGGGGAAACGAGAGGTTCTCGATATTGGCGCCGAGATAGACCTTGCCGTCATCCGCCTTCAGGGCGACGCCGACCGGGAATTTCGAATAGGGTGCGTAGGCCTTGGTCATGGCCTCGCGGGCGGCTTCGAACAGCTCATGGGACATTGGTTCAACGTTCCTTCGAATAGGCGACACCGCCGGCCTTGGGCGGGCGGGCGACGCCGATGAAGCCCGCAAGCAGGACGCAGGTGAGGATATAGGGCAGCGCCTGGAAGATCTGCACCGGCACTTCGCCGATCAGCGGCAGGGACTTGCCCTGCATGAAGTTGGCGAAGGCATCGAGGAAGCCGAACAGAAGGCAGGCGAACATGACCGGCACCGGCTTCCACTTGGCGAAGATCAGTGCTGCTAGCGCGATATAGCCCTTGCCGGCCGACATGTTGTTGATGAAGGCGGCGGACTGGGCGATCGCCAGATAGGTGCCGGCGAAACCGGCCAAGAAGCCCGTGACGATCAGGGCGCGGTAGCGCAGCCAGGTGACCGAAATGCCGGCGGTATCGACTGCACCCGGATTTTCACCCACTGCACGCAGGCGCAGGCCGAAGCGGGTGCGGTAGAGCACCCACCAGGAAATCGGCACCATGAGGAAGGCGATATAGGTGAGGATGTTGTTGCCGGAGATGACATTGGCATAGAGCGGTCCGATGATCGGCACCTCGCGCATCATGTCGGCGCCGGGCAGGACGATGCCGGAGAAGCGGCCCTCCGGCGGCACCTGGCCGGTACGGCCGCCCTGGTTGAACCAGGCCTGGCCGAGCACGATCGTCAGGCCCGCTGCGACGAAATTGAGCGCCACGCCGGAGACGATCTGGTTGCCGCGATTGGTAATCGAGGCAAAGCCGTGCAGCATGGAGAAGATGATCGAAACCACGATGCCGGCGCCGAGACCCGCCCAGGCATTGCCGGTCCAGTAGGCGACGCAGGCCGCGGCAAAGGCGGATGCCAGCATCTTGCCTTCGAGCCCGATATCGAAAATGCCGGCGCGTTCGGAAAAGAGACCGGCGAGTGCCGTGAACAGCAACGGGATGGAGAGGCGGATCGCCGAGCCGAGGATGCTGACGAATGTATCGAAATATTCCATGGCTTATCTCCCCTTCGCCGTCTGGTAGAGCCTGACCATGGCCGGACGCAGCATGTATTCCAGCGCGCCGGCAAAGAAGATGACGAGGCCCTGGATGACGACGATCATGTCGCGGGTGATGCTCGGCATTTCGAAGGAAAGGTCGGCGCCACCCTGGTAAAGGATGCCGAACAGGAGTGCGGCGAAGATGATGCCGACCGGGTGGCTTCGTCCCATCAGCGACACGGCAATGCCGACAAAGCCGGCACCGGCGACGAATTCCACCTGCAGGCGGGCCGAGGCGCCCATGACGGCATTGAGCGACATCATGCCGGCGAGACCGCCGGAAATGAGCATGGCGATGATGACCGTGCGGACGTAAGGGATGCCGGCATAGACGGCAGCCGTCGGGCTGATGCCGAGCGTGCGCATCTCGTAGCCGAGCTTGGTGCGCCAGATCAGCAGCCAGACGAGGTAGCACATGACGAGCGCGATGATGAACGACACGTTGAACGGCGCCGGACCGAGCTTCAGGCCGAACAGCGCCATCAGCCAGTCGAGCTTCGGCAGCTGGCCGCCCGGCAGGAAGGTGCGGGTTTCCGGTGCCATCTTGCCCGGCACGATCAGCACATGCACGAGCAGATAAACCATCAGCGCCGCGCCGATGAAGTTGAACATGATGGTGGTGATGACGATGTGGCTACCGCGCTTGGCCTGCAGCCAGGCCGGAATGAAGGCCCAGGCTGCGCCGAAGACGGCCGCGCCGACGATGGCAAACGGCATGGTCACGTACCACGGCACGTAATGATCGAGCGAAAGCGCCACCAGAGCCGCGCCGAGGCCGCCGACATAGGCCTGGCCTTCCGAGCCGATGTTGAACAGGCCGGCATGGAAGGCGACCGCGACGGAAAGGCCGGTGAAGATGAAGCTGGTGGCATAAAAGAGCGTGAAGCCGATCGCGTCACCGCGGCCGAGCGCGCCCTGGATGAGGAATTTCAGCGCCTCGAACGGGTTCTCGCCGATCGCCCAGACGACGAGGCCGGAGAAGAAGAAGGCAAGGACGAGGTTGAGGAGCGGGATGACGCCATAGGAAATCCAGCCGGGCAGTGGAACGGAAGCCGTGCTCATGCGTCCCTCCCCGCCGATCCGACAACCATTCGTCCGTCAGTCATTCCAAACTCCAAAACTCTAAAGGTGACGGCGGCTAGGCTCATGCCGCGATCCCCGCCATCATCAGGCCGAGCGACTGCTCATCGGCATCGGACGGCTTTTCGCCAACCACCTTGCCGGCAAACATCACCAGGATGCGGTCCGAGAGCGAACGGATCTCGTCGAGTTCGACCGAAACGAGAAGCACCGCCTTGCCGGCATCGCGCATCTCGATGATGCGCCGGTGGATGAATTCGATCGCGCCGATATCGACGCCGCGGGTCGGCTGGCCGATCAGCAGCATTTTCGGGTCACGCTCGATCTCGCGGGCGACGACGATCTTCTGCTGGTTGCCGCCGGAGAAATTGGCGGTCTTCAGCCGCGGATTCGGCGGGCGTATGTCGTATTTCGCGATCTGTTCCTCGGCGCTTTTTCGGACGGCGTCGAGATCCAGCATGGCGCCGCGGCCATAGCGCGGGTCGTGGTGATAACCGAGGATCGAGTTTTCGTATTCCTCGAATTTCAGTACCAGACCCATGTGATGCCGGTCTTCCGGGATATGGGCTAGGCCGAGCTGGCGCAGCAGCGCCGGATCGGCGGCCTCGACGACCTTGCCGTCGACGAGGATCTGGCCCGATACCGGTTTGCGGATGCCGGCCAGCGCTTCCAGAAGCTCCGACTGTCCGTTGCCGGCAACGCCTGCAATGCCGACGATCTCGCCGGCGCGGACATCGAAGGAGACGTCGTCGACCATGGTGACGCCACGGCCGTCCTTCACCGTCAGGTTTTTTACCGACAGGAGAACCGGGCCGGGATTGGCATCGCCCTTTTCGACGCGCAGAAGCACGCGGCGGCCGACCATGAGTTCGGCAAGTTCGGCAGCGCTCGTCTCCGACGTCTTGCGGGTCGCCACCATCTCGCCGCGGCGCATGACCGATACTTCATCGGTGATCGCCATTATCTCGCGCAGCTTGTGGGTGATGAGAATGATCGTCTTGCCCTGGTCGCGCAGGACTTCGAGGATGCGGAAGAGATGATCCGCCTCGGCCGGCGTCAGCACGCCCGTCGGCTCGTCGAGGATGAGGATATCGGCCCCGCGATAGAGAGCTTTCAGGATCTCGACGCGCTGCTGGCTGCCGACCGGCAATTCCTCGATCAGCGCATCCGGATCGACTTCCAGGCCGTAATCGGTTTCCAGCCGCTTCAATTCCTTGCGGGCACCGGCCACGCCCTTCGCCAGAAGCTGGCCGCCTTCGGCGCCGAGCATGACGTTTTCCAGCACGGTGAAATTCTCGACCAGCATGAAGTGCTGGTGGACCATGCCGATGCCGGCCGCGATCGCCGCCTGGCTGTCCTTGATCGTCACCGGCCTGCCCTGGATGCGGATTTCGCCCTCGTCGGCGTGATAAAAGCCGTAGAGGATCGACATCAGCGTCGACTTGCCGGCACCATTTTCGCCGATAATGCCATGGATCGAGCCCTTGGCGACAGAGAGGTTGATGTTCTTGTTCGCGTGGACGGCGCCGAACTTCTTGTCGATCCCGACTAGTTCGATGGCCGGCTCTTTCGCGGGCTCATGGGAAGATTGGAGGCTCAATGGTCGACCTTTCGCCTGATACGCAAAAGGGCGCATGGCGGAAACCGCCACGCGCCCCTTCGATAATAGGCTTAGTTCGGGCAGGCGTTGTCCGACATGTAGTCGTGTACCTTGACGGTGCCTGCGATGATGTCAGCCTTGGCCTTTTCGACTGCCGCCTGCATTTCCGGCGTGATCAGCGACTTGTTGTTGTCGTCGATCGCAGCGGTGACGCCATCTTCCTTGATGCCGTTCGCCTGGACGCCGGCGGTGAACTTGTCTTCGGCGGTGTCCTTGTAAGCGTTGTAGACGGCGAGGTCGACGCGCTTGACCATCGAAGTCAGCACTGAACCGGGATGCAGGTGGTTCTGGTTCGAGATCGACGCCGATCGAGAACTTCTTGTTGTCGGCTGCGGTCTGCAGCACGCCGAGGCCGGAGGCGCCGGCAGCCGCATAGACGACATCCGCGCCCTGATCGATCTGGTTCTTGGCAAGTTCGCCGCCGCGAACCGGGTCGTTCCAGGCTGCACCGGTGGTGCCGACCATGTTCTGGAAGACCTCAGCGTCAGACTTCACCGCCTTGACGCCCTGGGCGTAGCCGCAGGCGAACTTGCGGATCAGCGGGATATCCATGCCACCGACGAAACCGACCTTGCCGGTCTTGGACGCCATGCCGGCGAGGATGCCGGTGAGGTAGGAGCCTTCCTCTTCCTTGTAGACGACCGAGCGGACATTCGGCAGATCGACGACGGAATCGACGATGACGAACTTGGTGTCCGGGAATTCGGCTGCAACCTTTTCCATCGCGGACGTCCAGGCGAAGGAGACGGCGACGACCGGGTTGTAGCCGCGGCTTGCGAAGTTGCGGATCGCCTGCTCGCCCTGCGTGTCGCTGGTCGGCTCGAAATCGCGGTACTCGGTGCCGGTTTCCTTCTTGTAGGCCTCGGCGCCGGCATAGGCGGCTTCGTTGAAGGATTTGTCGAACTTGCCGCCGGTGCCATAGACCAGTGCCGGCTTGATCTCGGCGGCCAGAGCGGTCGTCGACATCGCAGCCACGGCAAGAAGGCTCAAAAGGGTTTTCTTCATCATGCAGCCCTGTTTTTTAGTGTTTAGGTCCTCCCGCGGGTCCATCCAGAGGACACCATGCGGTCACCTGCCCCCTCTTAGAAGGCTTGGCTGCCTCTACTCTTGCATGCGCCGCTGAAAAATTCACCAGATTTTTTTCAACTGGTAAAAACGCCTATCCCTTTGGCAGCCTGCATGAATTCGCCGCGGACTTTGCATAAATCCGCGGCGCTATTCATTTGCTCAGACTACTTTCGAGGGGTGTTTAGCCCACCGGGCAGGACACGCCAGTGCCCTTCAGGCCGCAATAGCCGCCGGGATTCTTGGCGAGATATTGCTGATGATAGTCCTCGGCGTAATAGAAGTCCGGAACCGGGATGAGCTCGGTCGTGATTGCCGTATCGCGGCCGGCCTTGGTCAGCGCGTCCTGGAACGCGCCCAGTGCTTCGCGAGCTTCCGTCGCCTGGGCATCGCTGGTCGTGTAGATGGCCGAGCGGTAGGTCGTGCCGATGTCGTTACCCTGGCGCATGCCCTGGGTCGGATCATGTTCCTCGAAGAAGATCTTCAGCAACTGCCGGTAGGACACGACCGTCGGATCGAAGACGACCTTGACGATCTCGGCATGGCCGGTCTGGCCCGTCGTCGTTTCATGATAAGTCGGGTTCGGCGTGATGCCGCCGGCATAGCCGACCGCCGTCACGTAGACGCCGGGCGTCTTCCAGAACAGGCGTTCGGCGCCCCAGAAGCAGCCCATGCCGAAATAGGCGACTTCGAGGCCTTCCGGGTAGGGCTCCATCAACGGGCGGCCGTTGACGAAATGGATATCCGATGTCGGGATTGCTTCGGGGCGTCCCGGCAGGGCAGTTTCAACGGACGGCATGGCCGTCTTCTTGGAGAAGATGTCGATCAGGTTCATGTCTTGCCTCCAAATCCGGCGGGTTCGCCCTCGCCTGCGGCCCGGTCACGTCGACTGACGGATCAGGCCGAGAACCGTCCGGCAAAGGATGTTCTCTTGTAGCCGATGATCCAGAAAACGAGCGCCAGCAACAGAAACACGGCAACGGCGGGCTGAGCCAGGACCGGTGCCACGAAGGGTCGCCATATATCGGCGCTGATATAGTCATTCGCTGCGAATTCTGCCAGTGTCAGGCTTTCGGCATCGAGATTGAGCCAGGCATTGCCGAGGCTGGTGAGCACGATTTCCGAGGTCGAGACCGACTGAATCGAATCGATCGTGCCGACAAGAATGGCGGCGGCCAGAGCCAGGAAGCTCAGAAAGTGGAAAACCGCCCGCAAACCGCTCATCGCGCCGATCTTCCTTCTTCGCGTAGACTGCCTTGTTCGGAAAAAGAATAGCTTTGGCACCCCTGCTTTGCAACGCGCGGACGGCATTTCGTGGAGATGTCAAAAATCCTTCAGAATCGGGTTGATCCTTCAGCAATGATCGGTATATATCGCGGCCGTTCCAACGTTTTGCCTCGAATAGGGCGCAAGACATCCTAAAGGACAGGTGGCCGAGTGGTTTAAGGCGCACGCCTGGAACGCGTGTGTGCGTGAAAGCGTACCGTGGGTTCGAATCCCACCTTGTCCGCCATTTCTCCAAACCAGATATTGCAATATTCGGCCTGCCTCTCGGCAGCGGAAAAGAGCAAGATTCTGCCAGGAGCCTTCTGGCTCAACCGCCGACCGGGCGGAGCGGGAAGAGCTTGCCGCGCAGCAAGAGGCCGAGCGTCATTACCACGAGAAGCGCAATCAGCGCGTTGACGATCACAAAAACCGGCACGGCAAGGGCGGGGACAAGCCCGGCATCGCCGCGCTCGGACATTCGCACGACGGCGGTAGCAAGAGCGGTCAGGCCGAAGGAAAAGGCCCAGTAGCCCGCGGTGAAGGGCTGTTTCAAAAGCCAGGGCAGGATGCGGATCATCAACAGCGCCTGCAGCAGGCCATAGCCCAGCATGGCATGCGCCAGCATGTCCGGCATGCCGGTGGTCGCGCTCAGATAGGCGACGGTGCCGACGGTTGGCGGCGCGAGCTGAATGCCCATTGTCGGGCGGATCGGCTCGTTCATCTCGCCCGCTGTCAGGAGGCGGTTGAGCAGCACCGATTCAATGGCAAGCCATGAAAAGAAGCCGGCACCGAAAGCGAGCTGGCTAAGCCCCTGATAGCCCAGCGCGCTTCCCACGATGCCCGTGACATAGGAGCCCGCGACTGTTGGGAGGTAGAGGACCGCAGTGGTGGTCGAGGGGTCGCGGCCACCGCGCCACAATGCACCGGTGCGCCACAGTGCGAAGAGCGCGGTCCAGGAGAAACCCAGCCAGAAGACGATAGCGGCCAGCACATAGGAGGACGGCAACATCACGTTGGCCACCAGCATGGTCGCGACGCCGACAAGGCCGACGAAACAGCATTGGACCGGATGCTCCAGCTCCTGAACTGCATCCTGGCGAAAGACTATCCATTTCAAGGCATAGCAGAGGACCAGAAGCAGCCATATGGCGGCGCCGATCATCCCGATGACTTCACCGACCACAGCGGAGACGCCCCAATAGGCGGTTGCGGCCCGCCAGCTTCCCGAAAGACCGACAACGCCAAGCACCAAGCCGAATGCGGCAGCCGGTACCACCGGCAGCCGCATACCAACGGAAGCGGAAGCGGGCTGAGAACTGCTATCTGACACCATGACCTGTTCCTCGGATAACGTGGCGGCGTGGCAGATCCTACCGCTCTTGCTAGCTTGAATATCCGCAGGAACGCCCGAACGCTTGCATGATCGGGCTGATAAATTGATGCCGCGGTCTTCAGCCCAGCCAGTGGACGTCAGACGCCTTCATAAACGAGCTTGGTGAAGAAATCGGGCCCGATGACGAACTGGCCCCATTTCGCGTCGAAAGCCTTTGTCGGCTTCTCCGCCTGAGTTTGAGCCAGCGTCATGCCTTTCGCCTTCAGCCTCGCAACATTATCGCGGATCGCAACGAGCATGTCGTGAAACTCCAGCATTTCAGCCCTGTTGCTGACCGGCATGCCGTGGCCTGGAATGATGATCGTATCCCGGTCGGCCAAAGCCAGGTTCTTCTCCAGCGCGCGGATCGTACCGTCGATGCTGCCGCCGGTCGAATAATCGATGAAGGGGTAGATTCCGTTCCAGTAGGTGTCGCCTACATGCAGCACGTTGTTCTTCTCGAAGAGAACATAGATGTCGCTGTCGGTATGGGCGCCGCCCTCATAGTGGACCAGCTTCAGGGTTTCGCCATTCATCGCCATGTCATGGCTGGCGCCGAAAACCTCTGTCGGCAGGGCCTTGGGCGGCGCGGGAGGAAAATCGAAATCCCAGTCTTCAACGCGCTGCGCTTCGTGCAGGTGCCGAAGAGTGTTCTGCTGAGCGATGATATGGGCACCGTCACGCCCCATCCATTCGTTGCCGTCTGCGTGGTCGAAATGCCAGTGAGTATTGATGAGCTGGCGAACCGGCGCGGCTTTAAAGTCGGCAAGCGATTGTTTGATGCGGGGTTCAGAGGCGGTGATACCGGCATCCACCAGCAATGTACCGTCGGCGCCCGGCAGTGCGAGAATATTGCCTCCCGAGCCCTCCAGCACGGCGAAGCCGCCGCGGATCTTGTGCGTGGTGATCTCCGCCGTAGCGGCCGCGCCGCGCATCTTGTCGACGATGCCTTGGGCCTTGGCAAAAACCTGGCTGGGTGACAGTGAAACGCCGCTCGCCGCCAGCGCGCCCATACCGACGCAGCAGAGGCAGAAATTGCGACGAAGAATTCCTTGAGAATGAATGGACATTTGCAAATCTCCCTGGTGATAGAAACGTTGCAGCGCAACGGATCTCCAAGCCGCAAAGCTGTTCGAGAGCGATGCGATCCTGGCAGATCGAATTGGGCAAACCGGGTTGCTGGGGTGCGCTGATAGGGAGAGCTTACCGGCTCAGAAATGAGCCGCTTGTACGTTCCATCCAAAAACACGTGGAGCGTGCATTTCCGCGGGTTCTCGGTCGAAGAAGCCTATAGGCTGACGGACCGAAAGATCCGCGATTATCTTATGCCATCGCAGGCGCACCCTCATCGCCCCGTGCAATCATGATCCTGCAACTCTTCGGCAGATGCCAGATTGAGGTCGAACAGATCCCGTTCGGTTGCCAGCAGGATCACCTCTCCGTTTGTGGCCGCCGCCATGGCGATGGACATGCGATCCATCGCCATGGCGGCGCGCGGCATTCCCAGCGCTACGACACGAAAGGCTCCGACTTCCTCGAACTGGGTGAGGCTGATGCGGCGGACGAAATATTGATGCCCTTCCAGATCCACCGGGAATGGCGTCCAGGTTTCGCTGATGTTGCCGTCAAATCGCGCGAGAAGCTGCCCGACCTGCGGCTTGGCGCAGGAAATATGAATGTGAAGCTGGCCCTGCGACCTGCCGAATTTGGAGTTTATCGCCAGGAGCACATCCTGATCGGGCAGCGGGGCAGCACGTCCGATGGAGAGCACCTTCCTGGTGGACCAGGCAAGCTCGAAATAGTTGGGAAGCGTGCCCGACAGGAGTTCGTCATTCTCGATGCCGGAGACGCGTTTTGTCGGAAGCAGCAGATAGTGGCTGCTGCCCTTGCGGTCCTTGATCAGGACGTAACCTTCGAACGGGTCGGCCAGTATGCAGGGAGGATCGGCCGTTCCGGCTGGACTTGCGAGACATGCCTGCTCGATCCGCCACAGCGCATTCGATTCGAGATTGAAGATGGTGGAACCGAATATCATCCATGCGATGAAGGCGGCCAGAACAACCGACAGCGAGGCTGAAATAACGGCCCATACATATCCTCTTCTCAAGATTTTTCCCTGCCTGTTTTCTGAATGCCGATGGATCGGACGGTGGTGAAAATCGTGCGCAGCGCCGCAATGCCATCACTGCGAAGGCGTGAGCTAATCCAGAAGCTGGATGCCCACTCTCTCTGATGCAGCCTCTACCCTCTGCATCAAGTCCTGGGTGACATTAACCGGTCTGGCTTCGGTTGCCGTATCCGGCAGCCGCTCACCGAGCTCACGCAGGAATTTCACATGCCGGCCACCCGGTACCGATGTGCAGATCATTCGTACACATGTTGATGTCTCGTTGCGAAAAGCATGCGGCACGCCGGGTATGCCGATCACGAAGGTGCCCGGATGCGCATGGATCGTCTCCTCCCCAGATTGAAGGTGACCACACCGTCAATGACATAGAAAGATTCGGTCTCGACCGAATGAACGTGTCGCGGAGTACCGCCACCAGGCGGCACGGTGACATCGAAGAGATCACTTCCTGGGTCGACCCGGCATCCCGGACGATGCGTACGAAAGTGCCGAGCACATTCCAGTTCTCTATCTTCAACTTGTCCAAGATGCCTCTCTGCGCAAATCCGATCGTCGCGGGGAAAGCTCCTCGGTATCGATGACAGGTTCGTTTCCGGGCAGGAGGCATTCGTTACAATTGTCGTGCGGCCGCAGGATACTCCGCTTATGGCATGCCATGGACCCTGAGGCGCCGCACACTATCTTCGGGTCGGGACGATACCCTGCCGGTCCGGCAGAATTCGATGTGAGCCGATTGCGAGGGTTTGGATTGATATTACGGCTTCTGGGATCATTGTGTGCAACGGGCACACTCTTGGCACTTCTCTTTTCGCGGGCTCGCTGACGCCGAGCCTGATGCCGCGCTCCTATCTCGTCCAAGGGCTGCTGTCGGGGGTCTGTGCGGCCGCCGGATATGCGATCGGCGTCTTTCTCAGCTGGCTATGGCGCTATCTCGAACTGCCCTGGCTATCGCGACATGCCCTGCCGATGCGTGCCTTTACGCTGGTGGCGGCCATCATCATCGCCAGCATCTTTCTCTGGCATGCGGTTGGATGGCAGAACTCGATCCGCTCGCTATGGGGCATGGAGCAGCTCGACAGTGCCGATCCGGTGCGTCTGGCCGCCATCGCAGCTGCCACGTTTGCGCTGCTGTTTGCCATCGGCCGGCTGTTCCGTCTTTCCGCCAACCGGCTCTCCGACCGGCTGGATGCGATCATGCCGCGCAGGGTGTCCAACGTGATCGCATTTGCGCTGGCGATCATCCTGTTCTGGTCCATCGGTCAGGGCCTATTGCTGAGATGGGGCCTGAATGCCGCCGACGCGTCGTTCCAGAAGGCGGACGAAATGATCGTGCCGGACGAGAAGCCTCCCGCGGGCGTCGATGTTACCGGTGGAGATCAATCGCTCGTCGCCTGGGACGATCTCGGCAGGCAGGGGCGGTCATTCGTCTCCAGCGGGCCACGCGCCCGGGCAATCGGCGACTTCTGGAAGACGCGGGCACTTAATCCGATCCGCGTTTACGTCGGGCTCAACAATGCCGAGACGGTCGAGGATCGTGCGAAGCTGGCGCTGAAAGAACTGCAGCGGCAGGGAGGGTTCGAACGATCGCTGCTCGTGGTGATCGCGCCCACGGGAACCGGCTGGGTCGATCCTGCCGCGATCGATACGCTCGAATATCTCCACAGGGGCGATGTCGCGAGCGTCGCTCTGCAATATTCCTATCTCACCAGCTGGCTTTCCCTGCTGATCGAGCCGGAAAGCGGCCAGGACGCGGCAAAAGCCATGTTCCAGGAGGTCTACAAATACTGGAAGACACTGCCGGCCGATAAGCGCCCCCGGCTCTACCTCCATGGCCTAAGTCTCGGGGCGCTGAACTCCCAGCTCTCGACCGATATTTACGACATCGTCGGCGATCCGTTCAACGGCGCTCTCTGGAGCGGGCCGCCGTTTCGAAGCCAGACGTGGAATTACATAACCGCGGCGCGGGAACCGGGCTCTCCGGCATGGCTGCCGCGTTTCAGAGACGGGTCCGTCGTCCGCTTCGCGAACCAGAACACCACCGCGAGCGGCGACTTTGCCCCTTGGGGAGCGATGAGGATCGTCTACCTACAGTACGCGAGCGATCCCGTCGTGTTTTTCGACCCGTCGTCGTTTTTCCGCGAGCCGCAATGGCTGAAGGGCGAACGCGGTCCGGACGTATCGCCCGATTTCACATGGCTGCCGATCGTGACGGCACTGCAGCTCGTGGTCGACATGGCGATCGCGACCAGCTCGCCGGTGGGATATGGCCACGTCTACGCGCCTGAGCACTATATCGATGCGTGGATTCCGCTGACAGATCCGCGGGATGTCTCGCCAGCCGACATCCCGCGTCTCAAGGAGCATCTGAAAACGATCGTCGACTGATCTCAGTCGACGTCCGTTACTTGTCGAGGCCGGTCGCGACGACGGAGACGCGGAACTTGCCGTCGAGATTGCGGTCGAAGATCGCGCCGACGACGATGTCGGCTTCGGCTTCCACTTCGTCACGAATACGGCTCGCGGCCTCATCGACCTCGAACAGGGTCATGTCAGAACCGCCGGAAATCGAGATCAAAACGCCCTTGGCGCCTCGCATCGAAATGTCGTCGAGCAGCGGGTTGGCGATCGCGGCTTCCGCCGCTGCCATGGCGCGGCCGTCGCCCGAGGCTTCGCCGGTGCCCATCATCGCCCGACCCATGCCACGCATGACCGATTTCACGTCGGCGAAATCGAGATTGATCAGGCCTTCCTTGACGATCAGGTCGGTGATGCAGCCGACGCCGGAGAAAAGAACGCGGTCGGCGATCATGAAGGCATCGGCAAAGCTGGTCTTGGCATCGGCGATGCGGAACAGGTTCTGGTTGGGAATGACGATGACGG
Organism: Terrirhizobium terrae; assembly: GCF_030323265.1. GTDB lineage: Bacteria > Pseudomonadota > Alphaproteobacteria > Rhizobiales > Rhizobiaceae > Neorhizobium. The sequence continues at coordinate 1,863,099 of NZ_CP104992.1, read as the reverse complement.
TGTCGGCTGCATCACGCAGTTCCTCGATACCCGCCTCTGCCGTTTTCATGCGGCGCTGACCTTCGAAGGTGAACGGCTTGGTGACGACGGCGACAGTGAGAATGCCGGCTGCACGGGCGGCACGGGCGATCGCGGGTGCCGCACCCGTGCCGGTGCCGCCGCCCATGCCGGCGGTGACGAAACACATATGCGAACCGGCGAGATGATCCATGATCTCGTCGATCGATTCTTCCGCCGCCGCGCGCCCGACATCCGGCAGGGAGCCGGCGCCGAGACCTTCCGTCACCTGGGCGCCGAGCTGGATGCGGCGCGAGGCCTTTGAGGTAGCGAGAACCTGCGCGTCCGTGTTGGCCGCGACGAATTCCACGCCTCTCAGGTTCTCGTCGATCATGTTGTTGATCGCATTGCCGCCGCCGCCGCCGACGCCGATCACGGTAATCTGCGGCTTCAGCTCGACCAGACCGCTTCCAAACTCCGCCATCTTCGTCTCCTTCGACTGTCTCTGATCGCCCTCGCTGCGGGGCGACGAATCAGGCGACAGGCTATCCGCCCAAGACGTCAGAAACTAGGAGATCATCGAGCGTATATGCGAAGGAATGCGGACTTTCGGAAACCGCCGCGGGTTTAGGCGACAGCCTAGTCCTGCAGCGCGGCCCTGATCGCCTGCCAGGACGCCTTGTCCGGCGCCGTCAGAAGGTGGCCATCGGTCATGGTCGGCCGGTAGACCTCGCCCGCCATCGTGGCCGCGTGACCGCCCGCTTCGGCATGAATGAGCACACCGGCCGCATGGTCCCAGGGCTTGAGGCTTTCGTTAAGGCAGAAGCTCATGGCGCCGGTGGCCAGCATGCGATATTCCCAGGCCGAGCAGCGCCAGGTGGTGATGCGCAGGAAGCGCAACAGGCGCGGCGCGAGCTTTTCCCGTAGTTCCGGCTCGAACATATGCAGCGGGATGAAACCGTGCATCTCATCGACCGGTGTCGGTTCCGCCACGGAAAGCCGCGTCTGCGTGCCGTCGGCAGCGACATGCCAGGCGCCCTGCCCGGGTCTCGCGACAAGGAAGTCACCGAGAACCGGGTAATGGATCAGGCCGGCGATGGTCTGGCCGCCGGAGACGATCGCCAGAATGCTGCCGAACATCGGCGTGCCGTGGGCGAAATGCCAGGTGCCGTCGACCGGATCGATGACGGCGGCAAGTTCCGCTTCTGCAAGACGCGTCAGGATGGAGGCATCGTCCGAGACCGCTTCCTCGCCGATGATGGTGATGCCCGGCAGGCGCGCATTCAGTTTCTCGCTGATGACCTGTTCGGCGGCGATATCGGCATCGGTGACGATGTCGTCGGCCATGGTCTTGGCGCGGATCGTGTCCGAAGTGACGGAGCGGAAGCGCGGCAGAATCTCGTTCTCCGCCGCCTCGCGCATGTCGGCCATCAGGGCATTGAGCAGTTCGTCGCTGACGGTCTTCATGCACGGCGTCCTTCGATATAGGTCTGGAGCGGTTCCGGTTATCAGTCCGGAAGACGCTGGCGCCGGCATTCATCAACCGACCCCGGTGCTGTCTGGATGAACGCGGGCCGTCTTGTCCAGCCATATGCCGCTCGCCCATGCAGCTTATTCACTGATCCCTGACGTCCGGATGCACAGTTTCCGCCAATTTCTGTTTCAAGGATTTGGGGAGAACCAAGGTCTTCCAGATCAGCCGCCGAGAAAGGCGCTCCTGTTCTCGTGGACGACTGCGGTCAGGTAATCTGCGACGGCTCTCACCCGCGGGATTCGGCTCATGTCCCGGTGCCTGACGAGGTAATAATGCCGTGTCAGCTGCACGTCATCGGCCAGGACCATCTCCAATTCCGGCTGCCGGCAGGCAATGAAATGCGGAAGGATGCACAGGCCCTGGCGCTGGAGCGTCGCTGTCATCTGCGCGGAAATACTGGAGCTCTGGAAGCGCGGCTTGATGCCGGGATGCACGTCGCCGAGATAATCCAGCCCCGGCGCGAAGATCATGTCCTGAATGTAGCCGATGAAGGGATGGAGAAGCAGATCGTCCCGCCTTCTGATCTCCGGCCGCTCGGCGAGATAGGATTTTGCGCCATAGATGCTGAGACGATAGTCGGTGATCTTCTCGATCTCGTAGGGCCCGCCCTTGGGCGGGTCCAGCGAGATCGCGATGTCCGCCTCCTTGCGGGACAGCGACATGATCTGCTGGATCGTTACCAGTTCGAGCGCGAGATTGGGGTGCTGGGCGGTGAAGTCGCCGATCTGGTGGGCGAGAAAATAGTTCGCAATGCCTTCCGGCGCGCTCAGCCGCACGACGCCCTGATGGGCTGCGCTGCCCGACGCGATATCCAGTTGCAGCCGGTCGGCTTCCGCCTCCATGCGCTCTGCCGCATCAATGAACCGCTGGCCGACGCCGGTCAGCACGTAACCGCGCGGGTTGCGCTCGAAGAGCTTCACCTTGAGCGTGAATTCAAGGCGATCGATGCGGCGGGAAACGGTGGCATGGCTGGTGCGCAGATGCCTTGCGGCGACCGAAAGCTGGCCGGTACGGGCTACCGCCAGGAAATACTGCAGATCATCCCAGGTAAAACCGGGATGGCCGAAACTGGAATTGCCCGTCACTCGCTCACCCGTTCGATCCCTCCACCGATCTGTTCAGAAATGAACAGATGCTGTCCGCAATTAATAATGCGACACTGCTTGCGTCAACGGCCGTTTTACTGAACCATGCCGCATGGAAGGGCTGCTTTGAGGAGGGCGACCCGCCAATTTTGAACAGATTCTGCAGCCTGCAATCTCTGGGAGGAGAACTTATGCGAAAGACGATTTTGACGTCGCTTGCCCTGATGCTGGCGAGTGGCACCGCATTTGCCCAATCTGCATCCGACGGCAAGGTGAAGATCGGCATCCTGAACGACCAGTCGGGCGTCTATGCCGACTTTGGCGGCAAGTCGTCGGTCGAGGCCGCCAAGATGGCGGTGGAGGATTTCGGCGGCAAGGTGCTCGGCGTGCCGGTCGAGATCGTCGATGCCGACCACCAGAACAAGCCGGACGTTGCCTCCAACATCGCCCGCCAGTGGTACGACACGCAGCAGGTCGATGCGATCATGGACCTCACCACCTCGTCGGTCGGTCTCGCCGTGCAGGCGTTGTCCAAGGACAAGAAGAGGATCACCATCAATACCGGTGCCGCCACGGTCGACCTGACCGGCAAGGCATGCACGCCCTATGGTTTCCATTGGGCATACGACACCCATGCGCTCGCCGTCGGTACCGGTGGCGCCATGGTCAAGCAGGGCGGCGACAGCTGGTACTTCCTGACGGCAGACTATGCCTTCGGCTATTCGCTGGAACAGCAGACCGGCGACTATGTGAAGGCAAACGGTGGCCAGGTGCTGGGCTCGGTGCGCCATCCGCTGTCGACCCAGGATTTCTCGTCCTTCCTGCTGCAGGCCCAGTCTTCCGGCGCCAAGGTTATCGGTCTTGCCAATGCCGGCCTCGATACGGCGAACGCGATCAAACAGGCCGCCGAATTCGGCATCGTGCAGGGCGGCCAGAGCCTTGCCGCGCTGCTCTTCACCCTCGCCGAAGTGCATGGTCTTGGCCTGGAAGCGGCCCAGGGCCTGACGCTGACTGAAGGCTATTACTGGAACCTCGACGACCAGAGCCGCGAGTTTGGCAAGAAGTTCTTTGCCCGCACCAACAAGATGCCGAACATGGTTCATGCCGGCACCTATTCCGCCGTCACCCATTATCTGAAGGCGGTCGAGAAGGCCGGTTCGGATGACGCCGACGCGGTAGCGAAGGCGATGCGCGAAATTCCGGTCGACGATTTCTTCGGCCGCGGTGGAACGGTCGCCGCAAACGGTCGCATGATCCACGACATGTATCTCCTGCAGGTCAAGAAGCCGGATGAAAGCAAGGAGCCGTGGGACTATTACAACGTGCTCGCCACGATCCCCGGCAAGGACGCCTATCTCGACCCGGCCAAGGCCGGCTGCGAGCTGGTGAAATAATGGCAGTCGCCTCATCAGCACTGCACGAGGAGCCGCGGGTGGTCTTGTCCGCCCGCGGTCTCTCCAAGAGTTTCGGCGCCTTTTCGGCAGTGAGAAATGTCGATCTGGACATCCACCATGCCCGCGTCCATGCGCTGATCGGCCCGAACGGCGCCGGCAAGACGACGGTCTTCAATCTCCTCACAAAATTTCTGCAACCGACGGCGGGTTCGATCACCTTGCTCGGCACGGATATCACCAAGACCCCGCCGGACAAGGTCGCCCGCATGGGGCTGGTGCGATCGTTCCAGATCTCGGCGGTGTTTCCGCATCTTTCGGTTCTCGACAACGTGCGCGTAGCACTACAGCGCCCGAACGGGCTCTCGACGCAGTTCTGGCTGCCCTCCTCCTCGCTCGATCGGCTGAATGAACAGGCCGATGCACTGATCGAGACGGTAGGCCTCAAACGCGAGCGTGACGCCGTGGCGGCCGATCTTTCCTATGGGCGCAAACGGGTGCTTGAAATAGCGACGACACTGGCGCTCGATCCGATGGTTCTTCTGCTCGACGAGCCTATGGCCGGCATGGGCCAGGAGGATATCGGCGCAGTCTCCAACATCATCCGCGAGGTCGCCAAGACCCGCGCCGTGCTGATGGTGGAACACAATCTCTCGGTCGTATCCGACATCTGCCACCAGGTGACGGTGCTCCAGCGCGGCGAGATCCTGGCGGAAGGCGACTACGAGACGGTTGCAAAGGACGAGCGCGTTCGCCTCGCCTATATGGGCACGGAGGACGCGTGATGGCTCAGCCGCTTCTGCAGGTCTTCAATCTCAATGCCTGGTATGGCGAAAGCCATGTCCTTCACGGCGTCAACATGACGGTCAGGGAAGGCGAAACGATCACCATTCTCGGCCGCAACGGCGTCGGCAAGACCACGACGCTGCGCACGATCATGGGCATCATCCGCGAGCGCAAGGGCGAGATCCGCTTTGCGGATAAGGACATGCTGTCGGTGCCGCTGCACAGGACGGCTCATGCGGGCCTCGGCTTCGTGCCGGAAGAGCGCGGCATCTTCTCGACGCTGACGGTGGAAGAGAATCTGATGCTCCCGCCCGTCGTCTCAAAGGGCGGCATGGCGATCGGCGAGATCTACGAGCTTTTTCCGAACCTCTACGAACGCCGCTCCAGCCCCGGCACGAAACTCTCCGGCGGCGAGCAGCAGATGCTGGCGATCGCCCGCATCCTGCGCACCGGCGTGAAGCTTCTCATCCTCGACGAGCCGACGGAGGGCCTGGCGCCCGTGATCGTCCAGCGCATTGGCGAGGTTCTGAAGACGCTGAAGGAGCGCGGCATGACCGTGTTGATGGTGGAGCAGAATTTCCGCTTCGCCAGCCGCGTGGCGGATCGCTTCTATCTGATGGATCACGGCAAGATGGTTGCCGATTTCCCGGTCGGCGAACTGCCGCAGCGCATGGAAACGCTGCACAAGGTATTGGGGGTTTGAGCATGAGTATTACGATCGCCAACCCCTTCCTCATTCCTGTTCTTCTCACAGGAATCCAGGAGCGTCGTGTCAGCGGCGCAAGGGAGCTTTCTCGGCCCAAAGACCTGGGCCGGCTGGATTCCTGTGACAAGCACAGGAATGAGGGGAGAAAAAATGACGATGATCTTCGGCATTCCGCTGCAGGCCTTCATGGGCCAGCTTCTGATCGGCCTTATCAACGGTTCCTTCTACGCGCTCTTGAGCCTCGGTCTCGCAGTCATCTTCGGCCTGCTGCGCGTCATCAATTTCGCCCATGGCGCGCAGTATATGCTCGGCGCTTTCGTTGCGATGCTGATGCTGCAGTATTTCGGCATCAATTATTGGTTTGCGCTGCTGCTGGCGCCGATCGTCGTCGGACTGTTCGGCGCGGTGATCGAGCGGCTGCTCCTGTCGCGGCTCTACAAGCTCGATCACCTTTATGGCCTGCTCTTCACCTTCGGCCTGGCGCTGACCATCGAGGGCACGTTCCGGTATCTCTACGGCTCGTCCGGCCAGCCCTATGCGCCGCCGCCGCAACTGACGGGGGCCACCAATCTCGGCTTCATGTTCCTGCCCAATTACCGCGGCTGGGTGGTCGTCGCCTCGCTGGTCGTCTGCATCGGCACGTGGCTGCTGATCGAAAAGACCAAGCTCGGCGCCTATCTGCGGGCGGCGACCGAAAACCCGACCCTGGTGCAGGCCTTCGGCGTCAACGTGCCAATGCTTCTGACGCTGACCTACGCGCTCGGTGCCGGACTTGCAGCCTTCGCCGGCGTGCTGGCCGCACCCGTCTATCAGGTGTCACCGCTGATGGGCTCGAACATCATCATCGTGGTCTTCGCGGTCGTCGTGGTCGGCGGCATGGGCTCGATCATGGGCGCAATTATCACCGGCTACATGCTGGGCATCGCCGAGGGCCTGACCAAGGTGTTCTATCCGGAAGCGTCGAGCATCGTGATCTTCGTGATCATGGCGATCGTGCTTCTCATCCGGCCAGCCGGCCTGTTCGGCCGGGATGCGTAAGGAGGATGCCCCATGAGTGACGTGATCCAGACCACCTCCACCGCGCGAACCGGACGTTCCGCCACGGCATCGAGAACCTATGCGGCCTTCCTTGGCATCGGGCTCGTATTGCTGGTCGTCGCCCCACTTTTTCTACCCAATCTTCCTGATGAAGCTGCTCTGCTTCGCGCTTTTCGCCTGCGCCTTCAACCTGCTGCTCGGCTATACCGGGCTGCTGTCCTTCGGTCACGCGACCTTCTTCGGCGGGGCGGCCTACTTCACCGCCCATGCCGTCAAGGAATGGGGCGTGACGCCGGAGATCGGCATTCTCGTCGGCGTCGCGGGTGCCGCGGCGCTCGGCCTGATCATGGGCTTCTTCGCCATCCGCCGGCAGGGCATCTATTTCGCCATGATCACGCTGGCGCTGGCGCAGATGTTTTCTTCTTCTGCCTGCAGGCGGAGTTCACCCATGGCGAGGACGGCATCCAGTCCGTACCGCGCGGACATCTTTTCGGTCTCGTCGATCTCAACGATACAACCAGCATATATTATTTCGTGCTGGCCGTATTCCTGATCGGCATGATCGTCATCTGGCGCTTCATCAACTCGCCCTTCGGCATGATCCTGAAATCGATCCGCGAAAACGAGCAGCGCGCCATTTCGCTGGGTTATTCGGTGGCACGCTACAAGCTCGGCGCCTTCGTCATGTCGGCGGCACTTGCGGGTCTTGCCGGCGGCACGAAGGCGCTGGTCTTCCAGTTCGCGACGCTGACGGATGTCGGCTGGCAGATGTCCGGCGAAGTCATCCTGATGACGCTGCTCGGCGGGATCGGCACGCTGATCGGGCCGATCTTCGGCGCGGGCCTCGTCGTCACACTGCAAAACTATCTGGCGACTTCGCAATTCCCGGTCACGATCATCACCGGCGTCGTCTTCATGGTCTGCGTTCTGGTCTTCCGGCGCGGCATCATCGGCGAATTCTATGCCTCCAGGCTCGGACGAAAATTGGGCTTCGAGCACAGGCGCTGATCGGCGAGCATCATGGAAACCTACGACTACATCATCATCGGTGCCGGCAGCGCCGGCTGCGTGCTTGCCAACCGCCTGTCGGCCGATCCTCGCAACCGTGTCCTGCTGCTGGAAGCCGGCGGCAACGACAATTACCATTGGGTGCATATTCCGGTCGGTTATCTCTACTGCATCAACAACCCGCGCACCGACTGGTGCTTTACGACCGAGAAGGAAGAGGGGTTGAATGGCCGATCGCTTTCCTATCCGCGCGGCAAGCTGCTCGGCGGCTGCTCATCGATCAACGGCATGATCTACATGCGCGGCCAGGCGCGTGACTATGATCTCTGGCGCCAGATGGGCTGCGCCGGCTGGGCCTGGGACGACGTGCTGCCCTTCTTTCGCAAGAGCCAGGATTTCTACAAGGGCGCCGACGACATGCATGGCGCCGGCGGGGAGTGGCGGGTGGAAAAGGCGCGCGTGCGCTGGGCCGTGCTGGACGCCTTTCAGAAGGCTGCGGAAGAGGCCGGAATTTCGCCGATCGATGATTTCAACCGTGGCGACAACGAGGGCTCCAGCTATTTCGACGTCAACCAGCGCTCCGGCATTCGATGGAACACGTCCAAGGCATTTCTCCGCCCCGCAATGAAGCGGGCGAACCTCAATGTGCTCACCAAGGCCCATGTCAGGCGGCTGCTCGTCGAGAATGGCGAGGTGAAAGGCGTCGAGTTCCAGCATGACGGCGTGACGAAGATCGCCCATGCGCGACGCGAGACGGTCCTATCGGCTGGCGCGATCGGCACGCCGCATGTGCTCGAACTATCGGGTATCGGCCGCGGAGACGTGCTCTCAGGCGCGGGTGTCGAGGTGGTGAAAGAGGTCAAGGGCGTCGGCGAGAACCTGCAGGACCATCTGCAGCTTCGCCTCGTCTACAAGGTCACCGGCGTGCCGACGCTGAATGAGAAAGCATCGCGGCTGCTCGGCAAGGCGGCGATCGGGCTGGAATATGCGCTGAAGCGCTCCGGTCCGATGTCCATGGCACCGAGCCAGCTCGGTATCTTCACGAAATCAGGGCCGGACAAGGATACTGCCGACCTCGAATATCACGTCCAGCCGGTGTCGCTCGACCGGTTCGGCGAACCGGTTCATGCATTTCCGGCAATGACCGCGAGCGTCTGTAACCTGAGGCCCGAAAGCCGTGGCTCCGTGCATCTGAAAGGCCCGGATTTCGCGGCCGCGCCGGCAATCCACCCGAATTATCTGTCGACGGCTGCAGACCGGGATGTGGCGGTACGATCAATCCGGTTGACGCGAGAGATCGTGACAAAGCCTGCCTTTGCCCGATATCATCCGGAGGAATACAAGCCGGGTCCGGGCTACGAGACCGACGCCGATCTGGAGCGTGCGGCCGGCGAGATCGGCACGACGATCTTTCACCCCGTCGGCACCGCTCGTATGGGCGCTGACGCCGACAGCGTCGTCGATCCGCGGCTGAAGCTCAGGGCGCTCGGGCGGCTGCGCATCGCCGACGCCTCGATCATGCCGACCATTACCTCCGGCAACACCAATTCGCCGACGATCATGATTGCCGAGAAGGCAGCTGAAATGATCCTCGCCGACAACAGATGAGGAGAAACGACATGGCCAGCATCGCTTTCATCGGTCTTGGAAACATGGGCGGGCCGATGGCAGCCAATCTGGTGAAGGCGGGACACACCGTGTCCGGCTTCGACCTTTCCGAGACCTCCGTGAAAGCGGCCGCAAAGACTGGCGTGAGGCCGGCGACAACGCTTGCCGACGCGTTGCGAGATGCGGAATGCGTCATCACCATGTTGCCGAAAGGACAGCATGTCGTCTCCGTCTGGTCCGCGCTGATCGCGCTTATTCCAGAAAATACGCTGCTGATCGACTGCTCGACCATCGATGTGGAAAGCGCCAGGCGGGCTCACGAGCTGGCGGATGAAGTGAACTGCCTCTCGCTCGATGCTCCCGTCTCCGGCGGCACTTCAGGTGCTGCGGCAGGAACACTGACCTTCATGGTGGGAGGATCGGATGATGCCTTTGCCGCCGGACGCACGATCCTTGAGGCGATGGGTCAGAAGATCGTCCATTGCGGTGGCGATGGCGCGGGGCAGTCGGCCAAGATCTGCAACAACATGATCCTTGGCATTTCAATGATCGGCGTCTGCGAGGCCTTCGTGCTGGCGGAAAAGCTCGGTCTGTCGCACCAGGCGCTGTTCGATGTCGCCTCGACCTCTTCCGGCCAGTGCTGGTCGCTGACCACATATTGCCCGGTGCCCGGCCCGGTTCCGACCTCGCCGGCCAATAAAGAGTACAAGCCGGGTTTCGCTGCGGCGCTGATGCTGAAGGATCTGATGCTGTCACAGGAGGCCGCGAAGCAATCGGGAGCGGCAACACCACTGGGGGCGCACGCGGCCGAGCTTTATGCGGCATTCGAGAATGCCGGTCACGGTGGGGAAGACTTTTCAGCCATCATTCGGACATTGCGCGACCAGTAGAGAGACGGGTCGCGCAAGCCGAGCGAGCCGGCTCAGTTCGCCTCGATATAGCCGATCAGCATGGCGACGGTCAGCGCCGCCAGATAGGAGGTGGCGCCGGTCTTGACGTCGAGCGGCGGATTGACCTCGACGAGATCACAGCCGACGACTTTGAAATTGCCGGCGATGACTTCGAGGATCGACCGCATTTCGGTGAAGGACGGGCCGTCCGGCTCTGCGGAAACGCAGCCGGGCACGAGCGGTGCGTCATAGGCATCGATATCGATGCTCAAATAGACGGATGCCCCTTCCGGAATATGGGACACGGCGGAGATCGGGCCGCGTTCGCGCAATTCGGGCATGGTGACGATGCGACTGCCATCGGCCTTGGCCTTGTAGAAATCGGCCGGATTGGTGCGATAGCTGCGGATGCCGATCTGGGTGAGGCTCTTCACGTTGGGCTGCTCGTTGATCTGGCGAAAGCCCTGGCCGTTGCCGTAGCGGAACTCGTTATCATAAACGCCGTAGTCGATGTGGGAATCGAGCTGGATGACATGGATGTCCTCCTCAAAGGCGCGTACAGCCGGGAAGCTGACGGCATGGTCACCGCCGAGCATGACCGGGATGGCGCCTTTTGCGCGGAGCTTCTTCACCGTTTCGGTCAGGCCTGCGAAGGTTCTCGCCGGGCTGCTCGGGACGATATCGATATCGCCGATATCGACCAGCTTTCCCTGACGGATGACGTCGGTGAGATAGGACGTTTCGGTCGCCGGATCGAAGATGCCATCGGGGCTGAAGCGCAGTGAATGCTCGCGGATGGCGCGCGGCCCGAAACGCGAGCCGGGCAGGAAGGAGAGCCTTCGTCATAGGGAACGCCGAAGACGGCGTATTTCGCATCGAGTGCCCCGATATCCGCGCAGTAATTGCTGCGCAGGAAGGTGGGAATTCCGACATAGCCACGATTGAGACGGCCGTCTTCGCCCAGCATGTTCATTTCGCTCTCCTGCAGTCTGTCGTCATCAATGGGCCATCATGCCGAGCAGGCTCTGCAGCTGCTCGGTCTTCGGTGCGCTCATCACGTCCTTGGGCGGGCCGGCTTCGACGATCTTGCCCTTGTCCATGAAGATGAGGTGATTGCCGAAATTGCGGATGAAGCCCATTTCGTGGGTCACGCAGATCATGGTCATGCCGTCGGCCACGAGATCCTGCAGCACGCCGAGCACTTCGCGCACCAGTTCAGGATCGAGCGCCGAGGTCGGCTCGTCGAGCAGCATCAGTTCAGGCTTCATCACCAGCGCGCGGGCGATCGAGACGCGCTGCTGCTGGCCACCGGAAAGTTCGCTCGGATAGGAACCGGTCTTTGTCCCGAGCCCGAGCTTGGTCAGCATGTCCGAAGCGCTCTGGCGCGCTTCCGCCCAGGACTTCTTTTGAACGCGGACCAATGGGAGCGCGACATTGTCGAGCGCGGTCTTGTTGGCCCAGAGGTTGAACTGCTGGAAGACGAAGCCGATGCGGGCGCGGAACTGGGTCAGTTCCCGCTCCGACTGGTAGCGCCAGCGACCCTCTTCCTGCGGCACGCGGCCGATGAACTCGCCACGCAGATTGACCGAGCCGTCGTCGATCTTTTCCAGACCGTTGATGCAGCGAAGCAGCGAACTCTTGCCGCAACCGCTGCGGCCGATAATGCCGACAACGTCGCCGGAGCGGACTTCCAGGCTGACGCCGTTGAGGACACGGGTCGGACCGTAGGACTTGACCAGATTGTCGATCGTCAGGATCGGGGCCTTCATGCGCGCCTCCCGGCATCGAGCGTCAGATATTTGCGGGCGATCGGGCTGCGGTAGACGGCAGCCAGTTCGGACGAGCCGAGATGCTTTTCGGCCCGCTTGAAGAGGTGGGAGAGGATGGCCGTATAGATCCAATAGAGAGCGGCGACAGCGAAGAAGACCTCGAAAGGCGCAAAGGTCATGCCCTGAACGATGAGGCCCTGATAGGTGAGTTCGGCAACCGTGATGGTGCTGAGAATGGAGGATTCCTTCACCGTCATGGTCGTCGTGCCGGCCATCGGCGGCAGGGCGAATTTCCACATCTGCGGAATGATGACGTCCCTCAGGGTCTGCGGGAAGGTGAAGCCCATGGCGCGGGCCGCCTCGACCTGACCGCGCGGCACGGCGGCCATGGCACCGCGGATGATCTCGCCGTAATAGGCAGACGCGAACATCGCCAGCGCGATCGTGCCGGCCACCTGGCCCGGCAGGCGGATGCCGGCAAAGGGCAGGCCGTAGAAGAAGATGAACAGCAAAATGACGAAGGGGATGTTGCGCAGCACTTCGACATAGACGCTTGCCGCGATGCGCAGCACGCGGAAGCGGCTGGTGCGGATGAGAGCGATGCAGAAGGCGATGCAGAAGCCGAGGACGATCGCCGCGAGCGACACCTGGATGGTCATCCAGATGCCCTTGGCGAAGAGCGGCCAGTTGTTGGTGACGACGGTATAATCCATATCTTTTCCCTCAGAGCCTTCCTCAGACGCCGCGACGCAGCGCGAAGCGGCGCTCGAGCCAGAGCCCGAACTGGCTGATGACGAGGCTCATGCAAAGGAAGACCAGGCCGGCGGCAACGAACGTCTCGAACGGGCGGAAGCTGCTGGAGCCGATCTGCTGGGCAGTGCGGAATACTTCCACCACGGTGATGACGGCGAGCAGAGCGGTGCCCTTCACGACGATCGTGCATTCGTTGATGATCGCCGGAAGCGAGCGCATGTAGAGCTGTGGCAGGATCACCTTCAGCCAGATCGCCCGCGACTTGAGGCCGAGAGAGGCGGAAGCCTCGATCTGGCCGGGCGGGATGCTGGCAAGCGCGCCGCGGAAGATTTCCGTCATGAAGGCCGCGTTGTTGGCGGTGATCGCCAGAACGCCGGCGGTGACCGGGCCGAGCTTGATGCCGATCGCAGGCAGCGCGTAGAAGGCGAGGAAGATCTGCACCAGAAGCGGGGTGCCGCGAATGAAGCTGATGTAAAGCTCGATCGCCATGTTGACGGGCCTGATCTTGAAGGCCCGGATAATGGTGAGAAGCGTGCCGACGGTGATCGACAGGACGATTGTGATCGCCGCCACACGGATCGTTACGCCTGCTGCCGAGAGCAACGCCGGTATGGTTGAAAACATGAACTCAAAGCTGAATTCCATGGTGTTGCTCCGCAGTCGGCAAGTTCGCGCGAAGGGCGGGCTCATGAGCCCGCCCCCGCCTTGCGTCGGTTATCTTAGAGGGCGCCTTCGGGGAGATAGCCGCTGTCCGGCGTATCCATCTTGAAGCCGAACCACTTCTCCTGCAGCTTGCCCATTTCGCCGCTCTTGTTGAGCTCGGTGAAGAACTTGCTGACGAAATCGCGGAAATCGCCGTCTTCAGGACGGGCAACCCAGGCGAGGAAGCTCTTCTGGTCGGTGAGCGGGCCCATCAGCTTGAACACGCCTGCGCGTTCCTTGACGAGAACGGCAAGTGCCGGACCGGACTGGACGACGGCATCGACGGAGCCGTTGGCGAGCGCCACATAGGTTTCCGGATAGGATGTGAAGAGCTTCAGTTCGCCGAGACCCGGCTTGCCTGCGGCCTTCATCTTCTCGTCGAAACCGCGGGCGACCGGCTCGCTGGCCGATGCCATCTGGGTGCCGATGATCTTGCCGTTCAGGTCTTCCGGCGTCTTCAGCGTTTCGGCATCACCGGCGCGGATCATGACGGTCTGGGCCGAGACGGCGATCGGGCGGGTATAGGCGTAGCGCTTGGCGCGATCGGCATTGATGCCGACCGAGGTGGCGACGAAGTCGAACTGACCGGCGCTGAGGCCCGGCAGGATGCCCTGGAACGGCAGGTCAAGCTGCTCAAGCGTGACTTCCTTGCCGACTTCCTTGGACAGGGCCGCCATCAGGAGGTCGAGCAGGTCCTTGCCGTAACCGACGATCTTGCCGTCCTTCGTGAATTCGAAGGGAGGGTAGGATGCCTCGGTGGCGACCGTCAGCTTGCCGGTCTCCTTGACCTTGTCCATGACCGGGCCGGCGAGTGCGGCGACCGGGAGGGCGAAGAGAGCAGCCGCGACACCGGCTGCCTTGATGAAATTCGGGAATGCCATCGTGTTCTCCTGTGGGGTTTATCTTATTGTTTCTTATCGAAGTATCCGGCCCGCACGGCGGCGCCGATCATGTTGAAGTAGAAGCGACCGGCGGCAATCAGCGTGCGGCGGTTATGGTCGCGATCCGGAGCGATCTCGACGACATCCATGCCGACCACGCTGCCCTTCTTAACCAGACCGCGGATCAGCGTCAGCATCTGCGGATAGAGCAGACCGCCGAAGGCCGGGCCGAGAACCGCCGGCATCAGCGACGGATCCATGCCGTCGGCATCGATGGTCAGGTAGTAGTTGCCGCCATCGGGGATGCGATCGAGGATCGCCTGCATGCCGACGTCGTGCACTTCCTGGGCGGTGATCAGGTTGGCACCGTAGGCAACAGCCGCCTCGTATTCCTCGGTACGGCCGCTGCCGGAAGCGCGTAGGCCGATCTGGAAGATGTCGCCGAAATGATCCATTTCAGACGCGCGGCGGATCGGGCTCGACAGACCTTCATCGACGCCGTTGATTTCCATGCGCCAGTCGAGATGGGCATCGACCTGGATCAGCGTGATCGGCTTGCCGAGTTCCTCAAGCGCCTTGAAGATCAGGAATCGGCGTAGAGTGATCGCCGCCCATGACGATCGGCATGGCGCCGGCCTTGAGGATCTTGCGAACGGCAAGTTCGGCATTCTTCTGGTGAACGGTCGGGTCGGCCGGGTGGCCTGCGACATTGCCGCAATCGACCATCTTGATCGGCTTGTTGTCGAGCAGCGTACCGCCGATGTCGAAGTCATAATGATCGAGGCCGCGCACGATGCGGTCGGTTGCCTTGCGCATGGCATCCGGGAATTTCGACTGTTCGCTGGAGACTGCGAACTGGTCGTAGGCCGCACCATAAGGAATGCCGAGGAACGCGATGTCAGCATCGAGCTGATCGAGATCGTAGCACGGGGTGGAATAGAGCAGCGTGTCGTGGGTCGGTGCGGGTTTTACGGTAGGCAAGGCATTCTCCTTCTCGAAAGTGGCTCCAGCATGAGGAGAATGAACGAAGTTGCAACAATCCCATTTCAGGCTTTGCTACTAGAGCAAATACAGCACTTCCTTCGCTCTGAGTCCACAAACGCCGGAAAACAAAGGACTTTCTAAGGATGCGGCGGATCACCGCGCCCCGAGACGATACATCCGGATGGCCAAAATAACGGGTTATCTTGAAATAAATTCATTCTACCTGCATAGTGCCACTGCATCTGCCTATTTTTTAGGACGCTTACTTCCATGCAAACAACACGCGATTTCGACCTTGCGGATCTCGATGCCTTCATCGCCGTCTGCGAGACCGGCAGCATGACGGAAGCCGCGCGGCGGCTGGGCCTGACGGAATCCGCGGTCTCACACCTCATTCGGCGCATGGAAAAGCGGATGGGTGTGATGCTGTTCGACCGCTCTTTCCGGCCGCTGAAACCGACGGTGATCGGCACGCAGCTCTTCAGCCGCGGACAGCAATTGCTGCAGGATGCCACCGGCATAAATCAGGAGCTCAGGACCAAGGGGCGAGTGAAGCACGCCCATCTCGGCATCGGCCTGATCGAGACGCTTGGCACCTGGTTCGCGACGAACCTGATAGAACAACTTGCCGCCAATTCGCGCTCATGGAACGTCGTCAGCGGCAGTAACGCGAAGCTTTGGGAGCGTTTCTATGCGCGCGAACTTTCCGCGCTCATCGTGCTGGACGACGACGAGCGGCGCGACGGGGCGACCAAATTGAACCTTTTGACGGAGTCGGTGGTACTGATCACGCCGCCGCTTCTGAGCCATCTTTCGCTGGCGGAGCTCGCGGCCGGCGTGCCGATGGTCGGCGCCCACAAGGATTCAGGCTTCGGCCGCCTGACGGCCGCCTATCTGTCGCGTCTCAAGATCGACGTCACTCCGGCGGCGACCTTCGACATTCTCGATTCCGTGCTGATGATGGTGGCGCACGGGTTCGGCTGGGCGCTGGTGCCGTCGCTGCTTCTGCTGCGCGAGACGCCGGAGCGGCACCAGGTCAATATCAGGCCGCTGGACAAATCGGCGATTTCCCGCCGGATCACGCTCGCCACCCGCCAATACGAGTTGGGGGCGCTGACCGATCTCATCCAGCAGAGCGCCCGGCAGGTGTTCGAGACACAGCTGATCCGAACCCGGCAGCAGCACCCCGAACTCTATGGAAGACTGAGCTTCAGCTTCGAGAGTTAGAGCATTTTCCGCCTTTCTTCGAAACGCGAAACCGCTCTATCTCCTTGTTTCCGCGCAATTCCGGACACAAAACCGGTTCCCACTTTTGCTGGAATTGCTTTAGCCGATGCCGGCGCCGATCGCGGCCGTATAGACGGCGTAGAGCGAGCGGGTGGCAGTGATGAACAGCCGGTTGCGGCGCGGGCCGCCGAAGGTGACATTCGCCACCGTCTGGGGAATGAGGATCTTGCCGATCAGCTTGCCATCCGGCGCGAAGCAATGGACGCCGTCACCGGCACTCGACCAGACATTGCCGTCGACATCGACGCGAAAACCGTCCGGCAGACCCTTGTCGATAGTGCAGAATTCGCGGCTTTTGGCGAGCCTCCGGCCATCCACGACATCGAAGGCGCGGATATGGCGTGGTGCGTTCGGATCATGGCTGGAAGAGGAATCCGCGACATAGAGGATCTTCTCGTCCGGCGAAAAGGCAAGCCCGTTGGGCTGCCCCAAATCGGTGACGACGGCCTCGATTTCGCCGGTCTCGGGATCGAGCCGGTAGACGTTACGGGTCTTCTGCTCGGGATCGGCGCGAAAACCTTCGTAGTTCGACATGATGCCGTAGGTCGGGTCGGTGAACCAGATGCTGCCGTCGGAGCGCACCACGACGTCATTGGGCGAATTCAGCCGCTTGCCCTCGAAACTGTCGGCGAGCACGGTGATCGAGCCGTCGATCTCGGTGCGGGTCACCCGGCGCGTGCCGTGCTCGCAGGTGATCAGCCGGCCCTGCCGGTCCCGCGTGTTGCCGTTGGAGAAATTGGAGGGGCTGCGGAAGGTGGAAACGCCGCCGCCTTCGACCCAGCGCAGCATCCGCTCGTTGGGATTGTCGCTCCAGATCAGGCAGCCAAGATCGGAGAACCAGACCGGCCCTTCCGCCCAGCGGCACTCGGAATAGAGTTCGTCGAGCGGCGATGTCGGGACGATCAGATACCGGAAGCGGTCGTCGTGGATTTCGTAGATGGATGGTGTCTCGGTCATGGCATTGCGTCCGCTTGGTTTGCGTCGAAAATTGAAGGACTATCGCGTGGCCTGTCGGCCACCGGCGAGAAGGATGACGGCGATGATGATGAGGCCGGTCAGGATGAGGCGGAAACCGGCGCCGAAGCCGTAGGTGTTAAGCATCGACACGACGAGGAACATGAAGAGCGAGGCGCCCCATATGCCCGGTATGTTGGAGTTGCCGCCGGCCACCGCCGTGCCGCCGATGACGACGACGGCGATCGACATCAGGAGATATTCGGAGCCCATGTTGAGCGCCGCACCGCCGGAGAAGCTTGCCAGAAGATAGCCGCAGACGGAGGCCAGCACGGCGCAGAGCATGTAGGTGACAAGACGCGTGCCATCGACCGGGATGCCGGTCATGCGGGCGGCAAACGTGCTCTGGCCGATCGCCGAGATCCAGCGTCCGTAGATGGACTTTTCGAGCAGCACCCAGGCGACAATCGAAAGCACCAGCGCCACGAGCGCCACGTTGGGGATGCCGAACAGGCCGGATGTGGCGAAATTCGCCAGCGTTTCCGGCGGCTTGATGCGCAGGCCGCGATTGCTCCAGATCGCCACCGACTGGACGATGAAGCTCATCGACAGGGTGGCGATGATCGGCGGGATGCGCAGCAGCTTGATCAGGATGTAATTGCCGAGCCCGATGACGAGGCCGATGCCGATCGAGGCCAGAAGCCCGATGACGATCATGCCGTCCTGCACATCCATCAGCTTGAGAGCCAGCGTGCCGGAGAGCGTCATGGTCGCCGGCACGGAGAGATCGATATTGCCCGGCCCGAGCGTGATGACGAACATCTGGCCGATGCCGACGATGACGGAGAAGGCGGCGAAGGTAAGTGCGGCCTGGGACAGGCCGAAGGAACTGGCGCCGCCGGTAAAGAGAACGGTGACGACCCAGACGACGATGGTTGCGGCAAAGGACCAGATCCAGGGTTTTGCCATCAGAAGCCGGTGCAGGGTCATTGGCTCTTCTCCCGCTTTTCCAGACGGTTGAGCGCGAGGCGCAGGGCAAGGACCACGATCAGGATAGCGCCCTGGGCGCCGATCTGCCAGTCCGGCGAGATGCGCATGAAGGACAGGAAGGAACCGGCGAGCGTCAGGGTCAGCGCGCCGATGACCGCGCCGATGGGCGAGACCTTGCCGCCGACGAACTGGCCGCCGCCGAGAATGACGCCGGCGATCGACAGAAGCGTGTAGCGCAGCGCGATATTGGCATCTGCCGAGGTGGTGAGGCCGACCAGCGCGATCCCGGCAAGGACGGCGAAAAGGCCGGCCAGAGCATAGGTCGCGGCGCGGATGCCGATCACAGACCAGCCGGCGCGTTCGACCGAACGATCATTGCCGCCGACGCCGCGCATGACGACGCCGAAGGAGGAGCGCATGACGATGTAATGGGTAACAGTTGCGATCAGCACGCTGGCGACGATCGCCATCGGCACGAGCGGCGGCTTGGCCGTCATCAGCCAGCGCGCCCAGGTGGGCGCCGTACCGCCGGGGGACGGCAAGATGAGAACAGCGAGCCCGCCCCAGACAAAGCTCATGCCGAGGGTGACGACGATCGAGGGCAGTTCGCGCAGGTGGATGACGACGCCGATTACTGCGTAGGTGGTGATCGCGCCGAGAAAGATGAGGATGCCCAGCGCCGGCTGCGCCTGCAGGAAGGTGGCGGTGACGCAGGCGCAGAAGCTGACGAAGGTGCCCATCGACAGATCGAGATCGTTGACCGACATGATCAGCATCTGGGCGATGGTGGCGAGCGCGATCGGGACGGCCAGATTGAACAGCAGGTTCAGCCCCGTATAGCTCATCGCGCGCGGCTGCATGTAGAAGACGGCGGCGAGCAGGAGGACGAGCGAGGCTGCAGGAATGATCAGGCGGATCGCGCCGGAGGAGAGCTTCATGCCGCCTCCCCTTCGCTGAAGGATGCGGCGAGCACATTCTTCTCGCTGATCTCCTCGCCTTTAAGTTCGGCGACGATCGCACCTTCGCGAAAGACATAGACCCGGTCGCAGAGGCGGATCTCGTCCATTTCGGTCGAGTACCAGACAAAGGTCCGGCCATTGGCCGCCTCCGAGCGGAGGATTTCATAAACCTCCTGCTTGGTGCCGATATCGACGCCACGCATCGGGTCGTCCATCAGAACCGTGCCGGCGGTGGTCGCCAGCGCACGGGCGAAAAGTACCTTCTGCTGGTTGCCGCCGGAGAGCGACAGGATGCGGTTGTCCATGTCGGGCGTGCGGATCTCGATGCGCTGTTTCCAGCTTTGGCCGAGCGTCTCCTCCCGCGCCCTATCGACCATGCGGTTTGTCGACAGCTGACCGAGCGAGGCGATGGAGAGGTTTTTCAGGATGCTCCAGAGCGGAAACGTGCCGTTGAGGCTGCGGTCACCGGCAACGAAGGCGATCTCGCGTTTTCTTGTCGGCCACCAGTTGCTGTTGCGATCGAGATAGAGGTCGAGCAGCGCTTCGGTCTGACCATGGCCGCCGAGGCCGGCAAGGCCGATCATCTCGCCGCGAAAGGCCTCGAAGGCTAAGCCGTGGCCACGGCGGGGCGGCATGGAGAGAACCGGCTGGCCGATCCCTACAGTCGAGGCGCGCGAAAACTCCTGTTCGCGCACGACATTGCCCATCGCTTCGACAAGGCTGCGGGTGGTGAAGTCCGTGGCACCGCGATCGGCCACCACCCGGCCGTCCTTCATCACCACGATGCGGTCGGAGGTGGAGAGGATTTCGCCGAGAATGTGCGAGATCAGCAGGACCGAGCCGCCCTCCCCGACAAACTTGCGGATATAGGCCATGAGCTGCGCCGCAAGGCCGGCATCGAGCGACGAGGTCGGCTCGTCGAGAATTACGAGCTTCGGCCGGGCCTCGATGCCGGCGAAGCTGATGGCGATCTCGACCATCTGACGCTCGGCGATGGAGAGGTCATCGACGCTTGAATCGCAGTCGATCGCATGGCCGGGAAAGATCGCCTTGAGCTGGGCTTCCACCAGTTTCAGCGCGCGGCTGCGCCAGTTCCACCCCTTCAGTTCCGCATGCATGATGCGGGCGTTCTCACCAACCGTCAGATTGGGGCAGAGCGACAGTTCCTGAAAAACGCAGCGCACGCCGCTGGCGCGGGCGGCCGAAATGCCATGGCCTTCGCTGTCGCAATAGGTGAGCGACCCGTCATGCGGGGTCAGCCCGCCATTGATGACGTTGACGATGGTGGATTTGCCGGCGCCGTTATGGCCGACCAGCCCGACGCATTCGCCGGCATGGATGACGAGATCGGCGCCATCCAGCGCCTTGACGGCACCGAAGGTCACCCGGATGCCGCGCGCGGCTACCACCTTTTGTCGCTTCAAGGTTTCGGTCATGCAATCGCTGTCGAGTTGAATGGTGAGCTGAAAAACATGCCGGAACGCAGGGGTTGGGTCTCTGCGTTCCGGCACTCGGGAGGCGCCGTCACTTGGCGGCGATCACCTTCTGAGCGTCTTCCAGCGAATATTCGACATTCGCCACGCCACCCTTTTCGGTGGTTTCGAGGTTCTGCTCCAGATTGGCCTGATCGATCCTGAGGAACGGCACGACGAGGTCCTTCTGTACCTCCTTGCCGTCGAGGATCTGCTGGGCCACCCAGAAGGCGAGCGTCGAGACGCCGGGGGCGATCGAGACCGACATGGTCTCGTAGCCATCCTTGTCCTTCTGTTGTTTCCACCAGACGAGCTCATCCTCGCGGTTGCCCATGACGATGGTGGGCGTCGGGCGCTTGGCGGCGGCGAAGGCCTGGGCGGCACCATAACCGTCACCGCCCTGGGTGACGACGGCCGCCACTTCCGGCAGGCTCGGCAGGATGCCGGCGACGGCGCGCTGGGCGACGTCCTGCGCCCAGTCACCATTGACCGAGCCGACGATCTTGAACTGCGGGTTTTTCTTCACGCCCGCCTCGATGCCGGCATGGATCTCGTCATCGACGGAGACGCCGGCAAGGCCGCGGATTTCCAGCAGGTTGCCGCCATTCGGCATTTTCTTCGCAAGATAATCGACCTGGCTTTCCCCCATCGCCTTGAAGTCGACCGCGATGCGCCAGGCGCAGGGTTCGGTGACGATGCCGTCGAAGGAGACGACCGTGATGCCGGCGTCGCAGGCCTCCTTGATCGCGCCGTTCAGTGCCGTCGGAGAGGCGGCGTTGATGACGATCGCGTCATAGCCCTGCAGGATCATGTTCTGGATCTGGGCAGCCTGTTCGGTCGCCTGGTTCTCGGCCGTGGTGAACGGATCGGCAGCGGCGACCACGCCCTTGGAGACCGCCTCCTTGGTGATCTTGTCCCAGCTGGTCAGCATCGCCTGTCGCCAGGAATTGCCTGCGTAATTGTTGGAAAGCGCGATCTTCTTGTCGGCCGTATCGGCCTGCGCGGAACCGCCAAGGCACGCGAGTGCCACGGATGCCGCAAGCATCATCCTGATGGTCATGATTTCCTCCCAAAAGCTCCCTGCATATCGTCCGGGCCGCTCCTCAACGGTGATCCGGAGATAATGATTGCCCTGAGCCCCTTTTGCTCAGTAAATCGAGAATGGAGGAGATTTCAGATGTTGTACAGGCGCATCCAAGCACGCTTTCTGCGGGCTTCCGCGCAAGATCTGCGGGTTCCCGCAGGACAGCGAGGCAGACGAAACGCTTAGATGAAGCCTTGAGGACTTGGAGGAGGTCTTCGCATGCTCAACCCGGCGCGCAACGCGCTGTTCGACCGCTATCTCGGGATCTCCCGTCTGCTGGCGGGCCAGCTCGATTTCAATTCGATCATCAAGGCGGTGGCCGAAGAGGTCAGCCACATCATTCCGCACGACCATCTGGATGTCTGCATCAAGATGGTCGATGGGAAATACCATATCGCCTATGAGAGCGGACTGGAAACGGCCTGGAGCAAACACCCGCCGGCGCTTCTGACGGGAAGCCCGATCCGTACGCTGCTTGCCGGCGAGGTCGATTATCTTCTGTCGGCCGACGCCTGTGCCGATCCGCGCTTTCACTTCGACGGCGCCTTTTCGAGCCCGATCATCGAGCTTTCGCTGCATAGCCGCGTGCATGTGCCGCTCCGGGTTCAAGGCAATGTCATTGGCGCGTTGAGCTGTTCCAGCCGCGAGCTGGACTGCTACACATTGGAGGATGTTGAAAATGCCCGGGCGGTGGCGGACCTGCTCGCGCCTTACTTCTTCGCGCTGCGTGCCGCCGAACAAGCCAAGCGCTCGGCCGTGATCGAGACCGAGGCGAGCGCGCGCGAGGAAGGGCTTCGCCTCGGCGCCCTCAAACTCACCGAGGCACTGGAGGCGGAGCGCCAACGGATCGGCATGGACCTGCACGACCAGACGCTGGCCGACCTCACACGCCTGACGCGCCGAATGGAAAAACTGCGGGACGGGCCGGCCGTTTCCGGCAATGCGCTGGAGCCCTTCTGCCGCGCCCTACAGCAATGCATGCACGATCTTCGCCAGATCATCGAGGAAGCCAAGCCGACGGTGCTGCAGCTTTTCGGCGTGGCGGAGGCGATCGAAACGCATCTGGAGCGATCGGTGCGCGAAAGCGGCCAGGCGATCGACTGGCAGATGACCGACGAAAGCGATGGTGCACTTGGCAACCTCGATCCGACGGTCTCCGTCGCGTTGTTCCGGATCGCCCAGGAAGCGATCAACAACGCCATTCGCCACGGGCAATCGGAGAGAATAGCGGTTCGGCTCGGGCAGGCCGGCGATGCCCTTTCCATCGAAGTTGAAGACGATGGCCGGGGTATCGATGGTGGAAATGGCGGCTGGTCGGGACATGGCATCGATAACATGAAGACCCGCGCCCGGCTGATTTCGGCCCGTTTCGAGATCGGGCGACCATCCCCCGGAAGCGTCGGGACGCGGGTCCGCGTCGTATTACCGATTGAACATCTCAAGCCTGCGGAGGCGATGGAATGGACGTCCTGATAGTCGAGGATGACGCGCTTCACCGCTCTTTCCTGCAGGAGGCGGTGCGTGCCGCGCTGCCGGAATGCGGCCATGTGATCGAGGCGGAGAATGGCGCAAGCGGCGAGGTGCAGGCGCGTTCGGCGCGTATCGAAAATGTCGTCATGGACCTGCAGATGCATGAGCGCAACGGCATCGAGGCGGCGCGCACCATCTGGCGCGAGCGGCCGGATACAAAAATCCTGTTCTGGTCGAACTATTCCGACGAGGCCTATGTGCGCGGCGTGGCGCGGATCGTGCCCGAGGGCGCGACCTATGGCTATGTGCTGAAATCCGCTTCCGAGGAGCGGCTGAAGCTCGCGCTACGCAGCGTCTTCATCTTATCCCAATGCGTCATCGACCGCGAGGTGCGCGGGATCCAGCAGAAGAGCCTCGGCAATTCTCTGGGCTTGTCGGATGTCGAATACGAGATCCTCGTCGACGTGGCGCTGGGCCTTACCGACAAGGCGATTGCGCAGCGCAAGCATTTGTCCTTGCGCAGCGTGCAGAACCGGCTGCAGCAGCTCTATGAGAAGCTAGGCATTTACGAAACGTCAGGCCATGGCAACGAGGGCTGGTTCAACCTGCGCACCCGCGCGGTCGCCGTTGCGCTGTCCCGCCGGGTGCTGAATGCCAGTGCGATCGAGAGGGCGGAACGCGATCTCAAGGAAGCGTTCGGCTCCCACTGACGCGGTCTCATTCCTCGCGGAACGTCTGGGCCAGTTGGTCAGTGAAGGGCTTGACGAAATAGGAGATCGCCGAGCGGTCGGCGACCCTGATGAAGACATCCGCCGGCATGCCCGGATAGAGCGCCAGGTTGCCGAGCTTCGAAAAGCTGTCGGCATCCGGCTTGATCCGAACCGGATAATAGCTGACGCCGGTGCGCTCGTCGGCGACAATATCAGGTGACATGGATACGACCTCGCCCGTGACTTCCGGCGTCGTGCGCTGATCGAAGGCGCTGAAACGGATGTCCACCGACTGGCCCGGCTGCACCTGGTCGATATTGCGAGTGGCGATCTTCGCTTCCACCGTCAGATCCCGTGAATCAGGCGCAAGCAGCATCAGCGGTTCGCGGGCATCGGCCACGCCACCGACGGTGTGAACCGCAAGCTGGTAGATGCGGCCATCCATCGGGGCACGTAGATCAAGTCGGCTCAACTGGTCGAGTGCGGCGATGCGGCGTTCCGCCATTTCGGCGATACGCGCTTCGACATCGGTCAGGTCCTTGGCATTCTCGTTACGGCGATCCTCGTCGAGCTGCAGGATCTGGAGGTTGATCTCGTTGATCCGTCCTTCGGCCTGGGCACGGGCGGACATGCGCTCGCCGCGATTGCCGTCAAGTTCCACCCTTTGGCGCTTCAAGGCGTTGACACGCTGCATTGTGGTCAATTGCTGCTGGTAGAGCGAGTTGATCGACCGAAACTCCTCGTCGATCAGCTTGATCGCCTCGTCGGTCGCCTGGATTTGCAGCGTGTTGCCGGCAATCTCCTCGATGAGCTGGCTCTTGCGCTCCTCCAGTTGCTTCTTCATGCCGGCGATCGAGGATTTTCGGGTCGTGAAGAAATGGATCTCGCCATCGACAAGCTTGCGGTTCGCCTCGACATCGATGCCGCTATCGGCGAGATCGGCGACGGAAAAACTCTCCCGCCCCAGCCGCTCGGCCTGAAGCCTGGCGCGACGGGCGTAAAGCTGCGCGAGCGTGCTGTCGACGATGGCGAGGTTGGCGCGCATCATGGTGCCATCCAGCCGAAGCAGGACATCGCCCGCTTTTACATGCGATCCTTCCCTAACATTCAGTTCGGAAACGATGCCGCCGGTCAGATGCTGTATCTTCTTGACGTTCTCGTCGATGATGACGGTCCCCTCACCGACCACGGCATTGGAGAGCGTGGTGGTCGCAGCCCAGCCGCCGACCCCGCCGACGAGGCAGGCGCCAAGCACGCCTACGAAGAGCATATGACGGCGCAAGGATCGTTCAGATGGCAGGGCCGTCATGATCTACTCCTTCTTCTCGCGGACCACCTTGAGAGGGGCGGAACGCGGCTCGGCCGCCGGCGCTGTCGGCGCATCCCGGCGAATGATCCTCGGCAGGATCTCGTCTCTCGGGCCGAAGGCGGCCATGCGGCCTTCGGTCATCATCATGATCAGATCGACACTCGCCAGCGCGCTCGGGCGATGGGCCACGACAATCGCGATCCCGCCGCGTTTGCGCACGCTGATGATCGCCTCGCTGAGCGCCACTTCCCCTTCGGCGTCGAGATTGGAATTCGGTTCATCGAGGATGACCAGGAAAGGATTGCCGTAGAGCGCCCGGGCCAGCGCGATACGCTGCCGCTGGCCCGCCGAGAGCATCGAGCCGCCCGGCCCGATTTCCGTCTCGTAACCGTTCGGCAACTTCAGGATCAGCTCGTGGACGCCGGCATCACGAGCGGCCTCTATGATCGTCTCGGCATTGGCGTCCGCCCTGAAGCGCGCGATGTTCTGCGCGACCGAGCCGGAAAACAGCTCGATATCCTGGGGCAGATAGCCGACGTGGCTGCCGCGCTCGGCGTCGCTCCACTGGTCGAGCGTTGCGCCATCCATGCGCACCGAGCCGCGATGGATCGGCCAGATGCCGCTCAACGCTCTCGCCAGCGAGGATTTTCCGGACGCGCTCGGGCCCACGACGCCGACGGCACTACCGGATTGCGCGGTGAAGCTGACATTGGAGATGATTATTTCCTGCCTGCCGGGAGGACCGCTCGCCACAGAATCGACCGCAAGCCGCTCTTTCGGTGCGGGCAGAGCCAGCGATGCCGGCGCCTCTTTCAAGCTATCCAGGGCCTGCTTGAGGCGCCCCCAGGATTGGCGCGTCGAGACGAAGCCGCGCCAGTTGGCGATTGCCTGTTCGACGGGGGCCAATGCGCGCGATATCAGAATGGATGCCGCGATAATGATGCCGCCGGTGGCCTGGTTCTCGATGACGAGCACCGCGCCGGCCGCGAGCACGCCCGACTGAAGAGCTATGCGGAAGATCTTCGAGACGGTCGAATAGCCGCTCGCGGTGTCGGAATTGGCGCGATAGGCGGTACGATACGTGTCATTGACCTCCGACCATGAGCGGGCGAGGTCGTCTCCCATGCCCATCGCCTCGACAACCTCGGCATTGCGATAGGCCGCGTTGAGGCGATCGTGGCGTTCATTGCCGATCTCATAGATCTGCCGTGTCGTATTCCTGGTGCTGCGGTTCGTCAGATAGGTCAGGAGGACAAGGATCAGAGCGCCACCGACCGCGATAAGACCGATGACGGGATGGATGAGGAAGCAGATCGCGATGTAGAGCGGGAGCCAGGGCAGATCGAAAAAGGCGGCCGGGCCGGGACTTGAGAGAAACGTGCGGACCTGATCGAAGTCCCGCATCATCGCCAGGCCATCCGTTGTTCCGCTGGACCTGAGCGGGGCCTTGAGAACCGCCTTGAACACGCGCTTGCTCATCACCTCGTCGAATATTCCGGATATGCGGGCCAGCATGCGGCTGCGCGCAAACTCGAACGCCCCTTGAAAGAGATAGAGCATGAGCGCCAGGAGGCTCAGCGCGACGAGCGACGGGATGCTGCGGCTCGGAATGATCCGGTCATATATCTGCAGCATGAAGAAGGAGCTGGTCAGGTAGAGAAGATTGATCAGGGCACTCGCCAGCCCGACGGAGAGAAATCCCGCACGACTACGCTTCATGGCATCCTGCGCAAGATCTCTTTGCGGATGCTCGGCAGAACTCACGCCGGTATCGCCCATTCATCAACTCTCGAACAGGTGTTTAAACAAGGTGAGCAGAGTGAAGGCACGGAATCGCTCCGAACCTCTCCCTGGGCTCACATGAAACCCAAATCCTTCGTGAAGATGGCCGCACCATCCGGTTTCGAGGCGAGAACGGCATCGGCCGGCAGCCTCTGAAAGACATTCGCATTGAAATCGGCATGCAAGAAAGCATGCTTCATCGCGGCCATAGAACGGCTTTTTGGTCGATCCTGCAAGGAATATAATTACAAATTACAAATCGCGGGGCAGTCGTGACCGCCCCGCAAAGAAGCTTGCCTAGCGCTTTGCCGGCACTTCCACCGTGTCGATCGTGCGGCTCAGAACCAGAGCAAGGATCGTACAGATCGCGCCCGAAATCAGATAACCGCCGATGAAGATGATGCCGAAATTGCTGGCGAGACCCAGGGCAACCAGCGGCGCGAAACCAGCACCGATCAGCCAGGCAAGGTCGGATGTCAGAGCCGAGCCGGTATAGCGATAGGTCTGGGTGAAGCGCGACGAGACCGAACCGGAAGCCTGGCCGAAGGAAAGGCCGAGGATCGCAAAGCCGAGGATGATGAATGCCGCCTGCCCCGCGCTGCCTGCATCAAGCAGGAATGGTGCCGAGAAGCTGAAGATGGCAATGATGATGGCTCCGATCAGCAGCTGCTGCCGGCGTCCGAAGCGATCTGCAAGAAAGCCCGACAGGACGATGGTGGCAAAACCGACGAGCGCACCGAGCACCTGCACGAACAGGAAGGCCGCGGGCGACTGTCCGCCATAGAGCGTCACCCAGCTCAGCGGGAAGATCGTCACCAGATGGAACATGGCGAAGCTCGCAAGCGGGGCGAAGGCACCGATGACAACATCGACACCATGGACGCGCAGCATCTTGGTGATCGGCTGAGCTTCCAATTCATGATTTTCCAGCGCTTCCCCGAATTCATGCGAGGCGACGATGCGCAGACGGGCAAAGAGCGCCACGACATTGATCGCGAAGGCGACGAAGAACGGATAGCGCCAGCCCCAGCTCAGGAAGTCGGCATCCGAGAGGCTGTAGACGAAATAGCCGAACAGGATGCTGGCGAGCGCAAAACCGATCGGGGCGCCCAATTGCGGGATCATCGCGTAAAAGCCGCGACGGTTCTGCGGTGCACTCATAGCCAGGAGCGAGGCGAGTCCGTCCCAGGCGCCGCCGAGCGCGAAGCCTTGGCCCAGCCGAAAGAGAGCCAGAAGTGCTACCGCCCACATGCCGATCGACTCATAGCCAGGAAGGAAGGCGATGGATGCGGTCGAACCGCCGAGAATCAGCAATGCCGTTGTCAGCTTCGTGCCGCGACCATAATTGCGGTCGATCCACATGAAGACGAAAGAGCCGACCGGGCGCGCCAGAAAGGCAAGAGAGAAGATGGCAAAGGAATAAAGTGTCCCGGTCACCGGGTCGGGCGCAAAAGGAAAAAGAGCCTGGGGAAGACAAGTACGCAACCAAGGCCGAAGACGAAGAAATCGAAAAATTCGGATGTTCGTCCAATAATGACGCCGATCGCGATGTTACCTGCCGATACCGGCTTGTCGTCATGCATATGCCGGGCGTCTCGTTCCAGCGCTGCCGACGACGGGTGAATTGCTGCTTCTGCCATGACTAACGTCCTCCTTCGCGTCACTGCATCATGAGAATGTTGGCGCGGCTCGCTGTCAATCAAGACTTTGGACCTGCAAAATATGATTTCGAGAGTTTTTGATAATCATGCTGCAGATTTTCGCCGTTAATTTTAGCGTTTTCTAACCTGCATCTGTCGGCGATTGAATTAATGGGTTAAATTGGCCTCGGCTCGGATATCCGATTTTTTGCGGGGCACAGTCTGCCATTGCAATGCCAACAAAAATGCTGCACTGCGACGATACACCTCATGGAGAAGCTGCTGGCGCTCCGATAGGCGAACTGAACAAAAAGCAAGTTTGAGCAGACCAATGTCCCCAATTTTACGGCGTCTTTGCCAACTTTCCCTCCTACTGATCCTTCCGCTTATGTCGGGCTGCGACCTCGTCGTGATGTCGCCTTCCGGCGATATTGCCCAGCAGCAGGCCGATCTCATCGTCATATCAGTGGTACTGATGCTGCTGATCATCGTGCCGGTGCTGTGTCTCACCCTCTATTTCGCCTGGCACTATCGCCAGTCGAACACGGCGGCCAAATATGATCCCGAATGGCATCATTCAACCCGCCTCGAAGTCGTTATCTGGGCGGCGCCTCTTGCGATCATCATCGCTCTCGGTGCCATCACCTGGGTGAGCACCCACAGGCTCGACCCCTACCGGCCGCTCGATCGCATCGATGCAGAGCGCTCGATCCCGGAAAACACGCAGCCTCTCGAAGTCGAAGTTGTCGCACTCGACTGGAAGTGGCTCTTCTTCTACCCGGAATATGGCATTGCCACGGTCAATGAAATGGCCGCTCCGGTGGATCGTCCGATCACCTTCAAGCTGACGGCATCGTCGGTGATGAACTCCTTCTACGTTCCGGCTCTGGCAGGCATGATCTACACCATGCCGGGCATGGAGACGAAGCTTCACGCCGTGATCAACAAGGAAGGCGTCTTCGACGGCCTGTCCTCGAACTATTCGGGCGCCGGCTTCTCGCACATGCGCTTCAAGTTCCACGCGCTGAACAACGAAGGCTTCGACGGCTGGGTCGCACGCGTCAAGCAGAACGGCACCGCGCTGAACCGCAACGCCTATCTGACACTTGAAAAGCCGAGCGAGCGTGAGCCAGTTCGTTACTTCGCTACCGTTGAGGATGGCCTTTACCGCCGCGTTCTCAATATGTGCGTCGCCGAAGGCAAGATGTGCATGGACGAGATGATGCATATCGACATGATGGGCGGCGCCGGCGTGGAAAGCCATGAGAACGTCGAGCGTCTGACGCATGACGATCGCCATGCGGACCTGAGCAACGCCCATAGTGACGCTCCGGGCGCAACGGTTCCGGCCACCGGCGAACCGGCCAAGAGCGACGTCGCTCCGCACGAAGGCAACGCGCATGAGGGGAATTCGGCCCCCGGCGCTGGAACTGGTAGCGAAGGGGCCGCGCCGGCCCAGCTCAACAATTGAACCTGGCGCTTTGCGTCGTACGACATCAATGAACGGGTTGTCCCATGTTTTCCAATCCTGACCTCCTGAAGTTCATCTTCGGTCGGTTGACACTCGAGTCCTTCCCCTATCACGAGCCAATCCTGGTCGTGACCTTCTGTGCCGTCGTGCTCGGCGGCATCGCCGTGCTCGGTCTCATCACCTACATGAAGTGGTGGGTTCCGCTCTGGAAGGACTGGATCACCAGTATCGATCACAAGAAGATCGGTATCATGTACATCATCCTGGCGATCATCATGCTGCTGCGCGGCTTTGCCGACGCGATCATGATGCGTATCCAGCAGGCCATCGCCTTCAACGGCAACGAGGGTTACCTCAACCCGCATCACTACGACCAGGTCTTCACCGCCCATGGCGTGATCATGATCTTCTTCGTCGCGATGCCTTTCGTGACCGGCTTCATGAACTATGTCGTGCCGCTGCAGATCGGCGCGCGCGACGTTTCCTTCCCGTTCCTGAACAACTTCTCGTTCTGGATGACGACTGCCGGCGCGATCATCATCATGATCTCGCTCTTCGTCGGCGAATTCGCCCGGACCGGCTGGCTCGCCTATCCGCCGCTTTCCGGCGCGGACTACAGCCCCGGCGTCGGTGTCGACTATTACATCTGGGGCCTGCAGGTCGCGGGTGTGGGAACGACATTGTCGGGCATCAACCTGATTGCCACGATCGTTAAGATGCGCGCGCCCGGCATGTCCTTCATGAAGATGCCTGTCTTCACCTGGACCTCGCTCTGCACCAACATCCTGATCGTCGCCACCTTCCCGATCCTGACCGCAACGCTCGCGCTGCTGTCGCTCGACCGTTACGTCGGCACGAACTTCTTCACGAACGACCTCGGCGGCAACCCGATGATGTACGTGAACCTGATCTGGATCTGGGGCCACCCGGAAGTCTACATCCTGATCCTGCCGGCATTCGGCATCTTCTCGGAAGTCGTCGCGACCTTCTCCGGCAAACGCCTGTTCGGCTATGCCTCGATGGTCTACGCAACCTGTGTGATCATGGTCCTGTCGTACCTCGTATGGCTGCACCACTTCTTCACGATGGGCTCGGGCGCTTCGGTCAATGCCTTCTTCGGCATCACCACGATGATCATCTCCATCCCGACAGGGGCGAAGATCTTCAACTGGCTGTTCACAATGTATCGCGGTCGTATCCGTTACGAAGTACCGATGCTGTGGACGATCGGCTTCATGATCACCTTCGTCATCGGTGGTATGACCGGCGTCATGCTGGCGGTTCCGCCGGCCGACTTCGTGCTGCACAACTCGCTGTTCCTGATCGCCCACTTCCACAACGTGATCATCGGCGGCGTGCTGTTCGGCCTGATGGCCGGCGTCACCTACTGGTTCCCGAAGGCCTTCGGCTACAAGCTCGATCCTTTCTGGGGCAAGATGAGCTTCTGGTTCTGGTTCGTCGGCTTCTACTTCGCCTTCATGCCGCTCTACGTGCTCGGCCTGATGGGCGTCACCCGCCGCGTGTCGCAGTTCGAAGATCCGTCGCTGCAGATCTGGTTCATCATCGCCGCCTGTGGCGCCGGGATGATCGCGATCGGTATTGCGTCGTTCATCATCCAGCTCGTCGTCAGCTACTTCAAGCGCGAACAGCTGAAGGACGAGACGGGCGACCCGTGGAACGGCCGTACGCTGGAGTGGTCGACCTCGTCGCCGCCGCCGGAATACAACTTCGCCTTCACGCCGATCGTCTACGACCATGACGGCTGGTACGACATGAAGAACCGCGGTCACGCCCGCAAGGTGGGAGGCTACAAGCCGATCCACATGCCGAAGAACACCGGCACCGGCGTCATCATCTCGGGTCTCAGCGTCGCGCTCGCCTTCGGTCTGATCTGGTACATGTGGTGGCTGGCAGCCCTGTCGTTCATCGCCATCCTGGCGGTCGCGATCGGCCACACCTTCAACTACAAGCGTGACTACTACATTCCCGCGGATGCGGTGGAAGCCGAGGAAACCCGGCGCACCGAACTGCTGGCGAAGCAGGTGTAACAATGAGCAAGATTGAAGCCCAAACCGCGGAAAACCCGCAATTCTACGTCGATGAAGAGCCTCACGTAGAGAGCAGCACGAACCTCGGGTTCTGGCTGTACCTGATGAGCGACTGCCTTATCTTCGCAATGCTGTTCGCCACCTATGCCGTCGTCGGCCGCAACTATGCGGCCGGCCCTTCGCCGGCTGACCTGTTCGACCTGAAGCTCGTTGCGATCAACACCGCGATGCTGCTCTTCTCGTCGATCACCTACGGCCTCGCGATGCTGCAGATGGAACGCAACGCCAAGGCGGAAACGCTCTTCTGGCTTGCGATCACCGGCCTGTTCGGCCTCGCCTTCCTGGGTATCGAACTCTATGAGTTCTATCACCTGATCCACGAAGGCGCGACGCCGCAGCGCTCGGCCTTCCTGTCGGCCTTCTTCACGCTGGTCGGCACCCACGGTCTGCACGTCACCTTCGGCATCATCTGGCTCGTCGTTCTGATGGCGCAGGTCAAGATGCACGGCCTGATCCCGGAAAACCGCCGTCGCCTGATGTGCCTTTCGATGTTCTGGCACTTCCTCGACGTCATCTGGATCGGTGTCTTCTCTGTTGTCTATCTCATGGGAGTTGTCGGATGACCGCTAAAACCCCATCGCATGAAGATGCGCACGAAGCGCATCACGGCCACAGCCATGGTCACGAAGCCGGCCACGGCACGTTGAAGAGCTATGTGACAGGTTTCGTCCTGTCGGTAATCCTGACGGCCATTCCGTTCTGGCTGGTCATGGGTGACGTTCTCGACAGCAAGGTTGCGACCGTTGCCGCAATCATGATCCTCGGCGTCGTCCAGATCGTCGTTCACATGATCTACTTCCTTCACATGAACACCCGTTCGGAAGGCGGCTGGACCATGATGGCACTGATCTTCACGATCGTCATCGTCGCCATCGCGCTGGTCGGCTCGCTCTGGGTCATGCATCACCTGAATGCGAACATGATG
Organism: Terrirhizobium terrae; assembly: GCF_030323265.1. Classification (GTDB taxonomy): domain Bacteria; phylum Pseudomonadota; class Alphaproteobacteria; order Rhizobiales; family Rhizobiaceae; genus Neorhizobium. Next base: position 1,829,806 of record NZ_CP104992.1, on the reverse strand, counting down.
GTGATGTCGCCCGAGATGATGAAGAACATGCCTTAAGCCAGCCAGGGGCCGCGCCAATCGCGGCTCCGAGGCGAACGAACTAACTGACAAGGCCTATAGACAATGGAAAAGCCCGCAAAATCGCACCTCGCATTGCGGGCTTTTCTGCTTTTGCAGCGCTCGTGTTCATCGCGCTCGGCTCATGGCAGATACAGCGGCTGTTCTGGAAGCTGGACCTGATTGCCCGCGTTGACGCACGCGTCCATGCGGAGGCCGTTGCTCCGCCGGCGCAGGCAGAATGGAGTTCGCTGCAGCCGAGCGAAATCGAGTATCGGCATGTCGCGCTCAAGGGCGTATTCGATCACAGCCGGGAAACGCTGGTTCAGGCGGTAACCGAACGCGGCGCAGGCTTCTGGATTCTGACCCCCTTACGCAGGCGGATGGCGTCACCGTCATCGTTAATCGCGGCTTCGTTCCGCAAGACCGCCGTGATCCGCAGACGCGCACTGAAGGCCAGATCGGCGGTGAGGTCAGCGTCAGCGGCCTGTTGCGCCTCAACGAGCCGGGCGGCGCCTTTCTGCGCAGCAATGACCCTGCCAAGGGCAATTGGTATTCCCGCGATGTCGTCGCAATCGCGGAAGAAAAGCGGATTTCCAATGCCGCTCCTTATTTTGTCGATGCGGATGCAACTGCCAATCCAGGCGGCCTGCCCGTCGGCGGCCTGACCGTCGTCCAGTTCCGCAACAGTCACCTTGTCTACGCTTTGACCTGGTTCACGCTGGCGATCATGTCGCTGGTGCTCGCGGCCATGATCCCGAGACTGCTGACCCGCGACCCCTGATCCTAATCCTGATCAGTTACGATTGCATCCCGACTGGGCGAACCTGCAACATGCGGGGAATAATTCAGCGCTTGTCTTGAACCGGCGCATCTTCGACACGAAGTTGCCGATACATGCGACTCGGGTAGGCTGCGAGGGGTGGTTGCCGCCGGGGCTCAAGGGGATTACCGAAAATTTGGCGAGCAGCTGCGCCGTATCGACTGTCTGACGCAGACGCTCACCGAGCTTCCGTTTCCAGAAAAGCAGGAAAGCGAACTGCGGATACCAAGAATACTCGTTAAAACTGTTAAGACGCGCTATACATTGCCGGATGCAGCTTATCCGACACGGAGTTGATAACGCTGTCGCTTTGGTGAAGGTCTAATGCAGAAGACTTTGCTACGCTACATCTGGACGCATACGCGCCCCAGCAGAGCTGGATTCTCTTCATCGTAGCGTTATCGATGATACCTTACTTCTTGGCCTTCGATCTGCCCAAGCAGATCATCAACGGCCCTATCCAGGGTGAAGGCTTCGAAGACCTGAATGCGACCCAGAATTTTCTGGACTTCTCCTTCAACATTCCGCTGATCAACCAGACCCTGGCCTTTGACGGCTTCCCGCTTGACCGTATGCAAACGCTCGTCGCCCTCAGCGGCGTGTTCCTGCTGCTGGTCATCATCAATGGCGGCTTCAAGTATTACATCAACACCTACAAGGGTCGACTCGGCGAACGCCTGCTCCGACGCATCCGCTTCGAGCTCTTCGACCGCGTCCTGCGCTTTCCGCCTCGCTATGTAAAGAGCCTGAACGGCGCAGAAATCGCCAGCATGGTCAAGGACGAGGTGGAGCCGTTCGGCGGCTTTACCGGCGATGCCTTCGTCCAGCCGGCACTGCTTGGCGGCCAGGCGCTCGCAGCTCTCGTGTTCATCATCCTGCAGAACTTCTGGCTCGGCATGGTGGCCGCCTTCATGGTGGCGATCCAGGTGATCATTATCCCGAAGATGCGCCGCCGGCTGATCGAGCTCGGCCGCCAGCGGCAGATCACCGCCCGCCGGCTCGCCGGCAAGGTCAGCGAAGTCGTTGAAGGCCTCGGCACCATTCACGCCTATGATACGTCCAATTACGAGCGCGCCGACGTGGCGAGCCGGCTCGGCGAGATCTTCCGCATCCGCTACGACCTCTATCAGTGGAAATTCCTGGTCAAGTTCCTCAACAACTTCCTGTCGCAGCTGACGCCCTTCCTTTTCTATCTCATCGGTGGTTACCTGACGCTGCGCGGCACGCTCGACGTCGGTCAGCTCGTCGCCGTGATCAACGCCTACAAGGACCTTCCGGGGCCGCTGAAGGAACTGATCGACTGGGACCAGGCGCGCCAGGACGTGCAGGTCAAATACGAACAGGTGGTCGAGAATTTCGAGATCGAGGACATGATCCCGGTCGGACTGCATGCGCTCACCCGAGAGAGCGCCCATCCCAAGGGCGAAGTGCTGCAGGCTGCGGCGATTTCAGTCAACGACGATAGCGGCGCCAAGGTTGTCGACCACGTGACCATGAAGGTGGAACGTGGCGAGTCAGTCGCCATGATCGACCATACCGGTCGCGGCGCCGAGGCCATGGCGGAAGCCCTAGGCCGCGTAACCTGGCCTTCGAGCGGACGCGTTTGTCTCGGCGACACCGACATACGGGAACTTCCAGAATCCGTCACCGGGCGCCATATTTCCTACGTCTCGACCGACAGCTATTTCTTCCATGGCACGCTGCTCGACAACCTTATCTACGGCCTCAAGCATGCGCCGGTGAACAAGGTCGAATATACCGGCAAGGATGCGCGGCAGCGAAACTGGGAGGTCCGCGAGGCCAAGATGGCCGGCAACCCCCATCTCGATATCCGCGCCAGCTGGGTGGACTACAGTTCCGCTGCGCTTGGCGGCGGAACCAAGGAAGATCTGAAAAAGTCCCTGCTCGCGGCGTTGGACGTCGTGCAACTTACAGACGATATTTTGGAACTTGCACTCCACTCAACCATTAATCCGAAGGAAGATCCGAAATTCGCAGCGAGGGTCGTTGAAATGCGACACGCTTTGAGAGAGCGCATGCAGGAACTGGGAATGGAAACGCTCGTCGTCCCGTTCGAGCCCAATGCCTACAATGCGGAAGCGACCGTCGCCGAGAACCTGTTGTTCGGCGCGACCCTTGAGCCACTGACGCCGGAAAGCGAACTCCTCTCCAGCGAACATTTCTACGCGGCACTGCGCAAGGTCGGCCTGCAGCGGTCGTTCATCGAAATCGGCAGAACGGTGGCAAAGAACCTCGTCGAGATCTTCGGCGGTCTGCCGGCGGACCACCCGTTCTTCCGGCAAGTTACATCGCTGTCGGCCGAGGACATCACCTATTATCAAAGCCTGCTGCAACGCCGGACGGAGCCGAAGCCGGCCAATTTCCGCCTCTCGGATCCCGACAAGGCATTCATCCGCCTGACCCTCGAATATATCGAGCCTCGTTTCCGTCTCGGCATCCTGACGAGCGAGTTGCAGGACAAAATCGTCGGCGCGAGAGAGCTTTTCTACACGGAACTGCCCTCGCATCTGCGCGAACTCGTCGAGCGCTATGATCCCGACAGGTATGTGTCGGTTGCAACGCTGCGGGAAAACATCGTGTTCGGCAAGCTCAGCAATCGCAACGCCGACGGCGTAGCCGAACTGCGCGCTCTGGCGGCAAAGGTGTCCCAGGAGCTTGGTTTCAGCGATCAGCTTGTAAGAGCCGGGCTGGACTACGATATAGGTGCAGGAGGGCGGCGCCTGACGCCCATCCAGCGCCGTAAGCTCAATTTGGCCCGTGCGTTGCTGCGCCGCTCAGACTACTACGTGTTCAACAAGCCTTTACCGGGACTTGAGCGACACGCACAGGAAGAAATCGTTCAAAACGTACTTGCATTTCTGCGGCAACAGGAGAATGATCCCGCGGTGATCTGGGTTTTGTCAAACATCTCTTTGTCACGTTTGTTTGATAGGGTGGTGATGTTTGATAGTGGTGCTATACTGGAAGAAGGGTCTTACGAGACCCTCGAACAGGAGAGCGGTACTTTCAAAGCTCTGGTAGCTTAGCGATCGATCCGACGGGAAAGGAAAGGCGGTAAGAGCAATGTTGCTATGTGATGAAGTCCAACTGCTACGGAAGCTTCCGTACTTTGCGGAAGTCGACACGTGCAAGCTGAAGCTCCTCGCATTCGCGTCGGAACGCGTGTCGTTCAAGGCCGGTCAGCGCCTCTTCAATCAGGGTGAGAGTGGCGATTTCGCTTTCTTCATTCTGAGCGGCACAGTGGAATTCATGGTCACCACGCAGGAAGGCCCGGTCAAGGTCAGCGAGCGGGGCGCCAATTCGATCGTGGGCGACATTTCCATTCTGTGCGACGGCCCTCGCAGTTCCACAGTACAGGCGGCTTCGCCGGTGGAAGCTCTCAAGATCAACAAGGATTACCTGTTCCGGATCATGGATGATTGTCCCGGAATGACCATGAAGGTAACCCGCGCGCTGGCGGAGCGACTTCGCCTTACATCCTCCGAACTGGACAAAGTCCGCGCCCTGCAGAAGGCCTGACAGGGCGCATCAGGCTCAGATTTTCTGATACATGAAGTAGCGACCTTCCTCGACTGTGGGCAGACGGGGAAGCTCACTGAGATTTGCGTGCGCGAGAGGTAATCCGCTGACCGCGTAACCTCCTTGCCGAAGCATGTCAGCCACGATCTGCGGCAACCACGACTTGATGATCGCCTCACTGTCGGGATAGCCAGTGCCGATGTCGGCGTGAACCAATGCCGCATTGGCGCCGGCAAATCCCTTGCCGGTCTCGCTGATCTCGCCGAGGACGAAATCCTCGCCTTCCGGAAGGATGGTGCGGTGCGCGTTGAGAGCCCGGTCAAAGGCGACCACGCGGCGATCAGGGAAAAGCTGCAGCAGATGGCTGTAAGTGCGACCGTTACCAAGCCCTACCTCCAGGATCGCACCTTCAGGCGGCAATCCCAAATCGTGGGCGACGTGGTTCAGGATATCCCGTTGGGCGGACATACGGCTAATGAAAGTGTCGAGACGGCTCATTACTTTTCCGGTTCCTCAGGCTTTGACAATAGCATCGGATTCAATGCCCTTACGGGCAAAGACGTTGCGGGTATCGACGATCAGGGGCGCGACGCGGGCGATAGCCTCGTAGTCGACATTGTCGTGATCCGTGGCGATCACGACCGCGTCGAAAGAGCTGATCGTTTCCAGATCCCAGGCGAGCGAGCGTCGACCCTTCAGTTCGGCATATTCCCGCGTCGATGGAATTTCCGGCACGTAGGGGTCGAAATAGGTGGCGGATCCGCCGCGACGCTCGATCAGTTCCATCAACCTCAGCGAGGGCTTTCGCGGATATCCGGCACGTTCTTCTTGTAGGCCAACCCGATCAGCAGCACTTTCGAGCGGCTAAGCGCCTTGCCGGAACGAATGTCGAGCGCCTCGGCCAACCGCGTGACGATATGGTGCGGCATGGCAGTGTTGATTTCGCCAGCCAGCTCGATGAATCGCGTCGGCACTTCGAACTCGCGGGACTTCCAGGTCAGGTAGAAGGGGTCAATCGGGATGCAATGGCCACCGAGACCCGGGCCGGGATAAAGGGCATGTAGCCGAAGGGCTTGGATTTGGCTGCGTCGATGACTTCCCATACATCGATGCCCATGGCGTCGTAGACAAGCTTCAGCTCGTTGACGAGGGCGATGTTGACGGCGCGAAAGATGTTTTCGGTCAGCTTCACGGCCTCAGCGGTCGCCGTGGTCGAGACCGGTACGACGGAGGAGACGGTCGCGCCATAGAAAGCCTGCATCATGGAAGCGGCGGCCTCGCCGTCGCCGGCAACGACCTTCGGGATGGTGGCAGTCTGGAACTGGCGATTACCGGGGTCTTCGCGTTCCGGCGAATAGCCGAGGAAGAAATCGACGCCGGATTTCAGGCCGGTCTTCTCCAGGATCGGCTTGACGATCTCGTCGGTCGTGCCGGGATAGGTGGTCGATTCCAGCACGATGAGTTGGCCCGGCCGCAGGGTTTTCGCGATCGCCTCGGCGGTCTTCGCCACGAAGGACAGGTCGGGGTCGCGATGGGCGGTGAGTGGCGTCGGCACGCAGATTGCGATGATATCGCACTCGCGCAGCGCATCGAAATCGCAGGTCGCAGAAAAGCGGCCAGCCTCGCATTCAGCCTTGAGAACCTCTTCCGGCACCGCCTCGATATAGCTCTCGCGGCGTTCGATGTGCTCTATCTTCGACGGATCGATATCGAAACCGGTGACCGTAAATCCCGCCGTTGCAAAGGCCATTGCGAGCGGCAGGCCGACATAGCCGAGACCCACGACGCCCGCCTTGGCCGTGCGTGCATCGATCATCGCCTGAAGCGCGGAGGAAAGGGAGGTATCGGTCATGGCGGGAGAGTTCCTTGCGGTAGGCAATAGGCGACAGTTGTGATGGAAGCGCCGACGTGTCAAGAGTGGGTCACGGGGACATGATCCCGCCGCACGATGCCAGGTCTATGAAAATCCTGTTCTATTCGCCTCTCAAGTCCCCCAATCATCCCATCCCTTCGGGCGACAGGCTGATGGCGCGGCTCATCATCAGGGCGCTTGGACTGCTTGGCCATAATGTCGCAGTGGCATCGGAAATGCGTAGCTTCATGCGATCATCCGACATGGATGGCCTGCTCATCGAAAACATGACTGCGGCAGATGAGGAAATCGAGCGCATCGCGGCGGAGAGCGAGGTTTCGGGCAGGCCGGATCTCTGGTTCACCTATCATCCCTATTACAAGGCACCGGATCTGCTGGGGCCAAAGATGGCCCGGCGTTTCGGTATTCCGCTGATCAATGCCGAGGCGTCCTATTCCACCCGCCGCAATATCGGCACATGGCAGCAGTCCCAGGACATGCTGCTGCAAAGTCTCGAAACCGCGGCCGTTAATCTCTGTTTTACCCGTCGCGATCTGGATGGCCTGCAGGCCGCCGCATCTGGCGCCCGCCTCGAACTGATCCAGCCCTTCATAGACAGTGCGCCCTATCGCGCGCGCTCCCGCTCACCAGAGCCGATGCGCCTCGTCACCGTCGCGATGATGCGGCCCGGCGACAAGCTGAGCAGCTACAAGGCGCTCGCCGACAGCCTGAAGCTGATCGCCGACCTGCCCTGGACGCTGTCGATCGGCGGCGATGGCGAATGCCGGCCGGAAGTCGAGGCAGCCTTCGCATCGTTCGGTCCCGGCAGGATCGAATGGCTGGGCGCTCTTTCGGAGGATGCGGTCGGGGACCTGCTCTCACGCGGCTCCGTTTTCGTTTGGCCGGGTCACGGCGAGGCCTATGGTCTTGCCTACCTGGAGGCCCAAGCCATGGGGTTGCCGGTCGTGGCCGAGGCCATTGCTGGCGTGCCGGAGGTCGTGGAGCACGATCGCACGGGCCTGCTGACGCCAGCAGGCGACCGGGACGCCTTCGCGGAAGCCATCGCATCCCTGCTGACCGATGAACCGCTCAGGTCCCGCCTCGGGCAGCAGGCGCGGCATTTTGCGACGGAAGAAAGATCCATCGTCGGCGCGGCGGAAGCCATGCGCCAGATTCTCGATCGATATGTGAGATAGCCTATGAGCCGCGACCAGTTCCTGCAGATGCTTGATGCCTATTCCCGCGACGGCCGGACCACGCAGCTATGGTTGCGTGACGATGACGCGATCGAACCGACGGAACCGCTGTCCCGCCTTCTCGATCTTTCGGCACGGTGGAATGCGCCGATGACGATCGCAGCAATTCCGGCCAATGCGACCGATGCCCTTGCCGATCTCTTGAAGCCTCTGCCGGCGATCTCCGTTGCCGTTCACGGCTGGGATCACGTCAACCATGCGCCTGCTTCCGAAAAAACAGGAACTCGGCCTTCATCGCGGCGAGGAAACCGTGCTCGCCCGGCTCGCCGACGGGCTGACGCGCATCAATGCTCTTTTCGACGGCAGGGCCGTTCCGCTTCTCGTGCCGCCGTGGAACCGCATTGCGACCGATCTCATCCAGCATCTGCCGGGTCTCGGATACAAGGCGCTCTCAGTCTTCGGGCCTGAGCGGGGCGAAAGCCCGCTGCCGCTTGTCAATACCCATGTCGATATCATCGACTGGAAAGGAGCCGCGGCGGGCGATCGATGTATGTACTCTATGCCGAGGCTTCAGCGCATCTGCAGACAGCGAAGACATCTCAGGTGCCGCTCGGCATCCTCACCCACCATCTCGTGCATAACGCGGCGGCCTGGGAGTTTCTCGACGACCTGTTCGCGACTACGGCCAACCATCCAGCCTGCCGCTGGGTTTCAGTCGGCGAGTTGATGGGTCGCGACTAAAACTACCAGGGTTTCCAAGGGATCAGGAGGCCGCCGCCCTTCGCTTCGTTATCCGCGGCCAGCTTTTCCAGGTCTGCCAGCAGAGCTCCCTTCGGCGGCGCAGGCGCCACGAAATCAGCATCAGCGAGAGTGACCGGACCCGAGCGCGCGACAACGGTGAAGATCAGCGGCCCCGTCGACCACCAGGCCGGCACATCGCCGAGATCTTCGACGACCGATGTCAGCGCATCGCAGAGCCTTGCGAGGACAGGGTTGCCCGGCGGGGTCGCGATGAAGGAGTTGGCCAATAGCGTGCTGCCCCTCCCCGTATTGCGCGGCGTTTCTTCGGCGAAGGCGCATAGGCCGGTCATCGGCAGGAAATCGTGGAAGCTGACGTCCGAACGTGCGGGAAACCAGTCACAATCGAGATAGACGCCGCCAAGATCGCGCAGGATCATGTAGCGCGCGGCATCGACCGCGCCCGGAAAATCGCCTTCGTCGAGCATATGCCGCAGGGCTGGATGATCGTCATAACCGGATTGAGCAAGATCGGCTTCACGCCACAGCCTATGCCGATATCCGTGGGCGGCGGCATGGGCCGCCCAGGCATCGACGGTCGGAGGGACGGGTCTTGAACCGAGCCATATCTGGTGAATGTAATGGGGAACGGGCGTTCGTGACAGCTCGACCATCGTTCTTCGCTCTTCAGCCGAGAACACGGCATGATGCGCTAGCCTTTCCGACGGCGGTACGAGGTGAAACTGATAGGCAATCCGGCTTATGGCATCGCCTTCGGCCTTGGCGAGCTTCAGCCTGGCGGACTGCAGCCGTCGAGGCAGGCCGAGAGACGTCGCCGGATCGGCGTTTCCGAGGTTTTTCGCCTCGATCTGCCGCAGAAGATCGCGCGCCGCGTCCAATTCACCCGCCAGAATCAGCTTCCTGGCCTCTGCAAGCATCTTTTTGTAGTCTGCGTCGTTTATCATCGGTAGCGTTACAGCAACCTTCTCGTGCCATGGACTAACTTCACCGCTCTGCGCTACGCTCTTTATCGTTTTGGCGTCAACCCGAACAGGTAATCACATGTCTCAGCCATCGAAAGGCGTTTGATGACGATCGTGCCCGACCTTCTGCGTATCGAAAACCTCAGTGTCGGCTTTTCCGTCTTCGGAGGCACCATTCAGGCCGTCAAGAACCTGAACATGCGGATCCAGCCCGGCAAGGTGACCGCGCTGGTGGGAGAGTCGGGATCGGGAAAGTCCGTGATCGGCCGCACCATCGTCGGTATAGAAAGCCCGCTCGCCACCACGCAGGGGCGCGTCCTGTTCAATGATCCGCTGACGACGGAAGGTCCGGTCGACCTGCTGAGGCTGCCGCAGGACGGGCGCCAGATCCGTGCGATCCGTGGCAACCGGATCGGCATGATCTTCCAGGAGCCGATGACGTCGCTCTCGCCGCTTCACACGGTCGGCAACCAGATCGACGAGGCGCTTCGCATCCATGATGCATCGTCGGCTGCCGAACAGCGCGAGCGAGTGGAGGAGACGTTGTCGCTTGTCGGGTTCAAGGACCCGGCCAAGGTGCACCGGATGTATCCGTTCGAGCTTTCCGGCGGCATGCGCCAGCGCGCCATGATCGCCATGGCGCTTGTCTGCCGTCCTGCCCTATTGATCGCCGACGAGCCGACGACGGCGCTCGACGTCACCATTCAGGCGCAGATCCTGAAGCTGCTCCGAGACCTGCAGTCGCGCTTCAACATGGCGATGCTGCTCATCACCCATGACCTTGGGATCGTGACCAATCTCGCCGACGAGGTGGTGGTCGTCTATCGTGGAGAGGTGATGGAGGCCGGCTCGGTGGACGATATCTTCCGCCGCCCTGCCCATCCCTACCCGAAGGGGCTGATTTCGGCGATACCGACATTTGAAATGTCCCGCGACCAGCGCCTTAAGCCGTTGCGAGAAATCGCCGTCGACACCGCCGACCTGATGGGCAAGTCGAAGAAGACCGAAGGTGGCGATCCGGTCATTCTTTCCGTGCGCAATGTCAGCAAGACCTTCAAGGCGAAAAAGAAGAAAATCGGCAGCAGCGAAAGCAGCGTGACCGTGGCGGTCAACGATGTCAGCTTTGACATCCGGCGGGGCGAAAGCCTCGGCCTCGTTGGCGAAAGCGGCTGCGGCAAGACTACGCTCAGCAAGATCCTGATGCGCGGCCTGACGGCGGATAATGGCTCCGTCACCTTCAACAGCGAAAGAGGCCCGATCGACGTCCTTTCGGCCAAAGGCGACGATCTGGAACTGCTGCGCAAGCGGGTGCAGATGGTGTTCCAGGACCCGATCTCGTCGCTGTCGCCACGCATGACCGTTCGCGAGATCATTGCGGAGGGCCTGGAGATCCACGGGCGCGGTGACAGACAGACGCGCCTCAAGGCTGTTAGCCGGCTATTGCGCACGATCGGTCTCGACGACAGCGCGATGAACCGGTACCCGCACAGCTTCTCCGGCGGGCAGCGACAGCGCATCGGTATTGCGCGCGCACTGGCACTCGGCCCCGAGCTCATGATCTGCGACGAGCCTGTGTCGGCCCTGGACGTCTCCATCCAGGCGCAGATTCTCAACCTGCTCAAGGACCTGAAGAAGGACCTCGGCCTTACCTACCTCTTCATCTCCCATAACCTCGCCGTGGTGAACTACATGGCCGACCGTGTCGCCGTCATGTATGCAGGGCAGATCGTCGAGATAGGCCCCTGCGAAGTCATCATGCGCAATCCGATCCATCCCTATACGCGCCGACTGATTGCCGCCGTGCCGATCCCAGATCTCGACCGTCCTCTCAACCTCGACACGCTGGAAATTCCCAAGAAGCCGACGCAGAACTGGAATCCGGTCTTTGTCCAGGACGAGGGTGGCGCGCATCTGACCCATCTCGATCTCGGCGAGGGCCATCTGGTACTCGCAAAACCCCAGGCAGACATGCGGGAGCTACGCCCATGATCTTGCGAAGAACAATGCTCGCGCTGATGGCGGCGGCATTCAGCCCATTCAGCGCCAAGGCCGCATTCACCGGTTCCGGGATACTCGACGATGCGGTCAAGGATGGCTCGATGCCGGATGTAGCGGCGCGACTGCCGCGCAATCCCCGGGTCGTCAACCTGTCTGCGGCAAACAAACAGCCGGGCCGGCACGGCGGGGTCGTGCGCATGCTGATCGGCGGCCAGCGCGACATTCGCCTGATGCCCATCAACGGGTATTCAAGGCTCGTCGGCTACGACGAGAAACTCAACCTGCAGCCGGATATTCTCGAAAGCTACACGGCGGAGGAAGACCGGATCTTCACCTTCAAGCTGCGCGAAGGCCACAAGTGGTCCGACGGCTCGCCGCTGACGACGGAGGATTTCCGTTACAGCTGGGAAGACGTGATGAACAACCGGGACCTCCATAAGGGCGGCATCCCGGTGGATCTGAGGGTCAACGGCAAGGGTCCGCAGTTCGAACTGATCGACCAGTGGACGGTGCGCTATACCTGGGACGAACCCAATCCGGACTTCCTGGCGCTGCTCGCCAGCCCGTCCCCACTCGTGATCATGATGCCTTCGGGCTATCTGAAACAGTTCCATCCGCGCTATCAGGACGCCGACACGCTTGCCAAGCTGATGAAGAAATACAAGGCCGAGGAATGGGGCGACCTTCACAAGAAGATGTCGCGTACCGTTCGGCCGGAAAATCCTGAATTGCCGACGCTCGATCCCTGGTTCAACAGCACCGAACCGCCGGCACAGCAATTCGTCTTCAAGCGCAATCCGTATTTTCACCGCGTCGACGAAAACGGGCTGCAGCTGCCCTATATCGACAAGTTCGTGCTCAACGTCAGCGGTGCCGACCTGATCGCCGCCAAGACCGGATCGGGCGACAGCGACCTGCAGCCTGCCAATGTCGATTTTGCCGATTATACCTTCCTCAAGGCAGCCGAGAAACGCTTCCCGCTGAAGGTCGACCTGTGGAAACGGACGCAAGGGTCACGCGTGGCGCTGATCCCCAACCTGAACTGCAAGGACGATGGCTGGCGCAAGGCGTTTCAGGATGTCCGCGTCAGGCGGGCGCTGTCGCTTGCGATCGACCGCGAGGAGATCAACAAGGCCGTGTTCTTCGGGCTCGCGCACGAAGCGGGCAATTCCGTCCTGCCGGACAGCCCGCTCTTCAAGCCAGAATATGAGCAGGCCTGGGCCAGCCACGATATCGATCAAGCCAACCGTCTGCTGGACGAAGCCGGCCTCGACAAACGTAACGAGGACGGGTGGCGGCTGCTTCCCGATGGCCGCCAGGCAAAGATCATCATCGAAAGCGCAGGCGAAAGCACGTTCGAGAGCGACGTGCTGGAGCTGATTACGGATCATTGGTCGAAGATCGGCATTGCCATCTTCACCCGCGTGTCGCAGCGGGAAATTTTCCGCAAGCGCGTGATCGGCGGCGAGACCCTTATGGGTGTCTGGATGGGGATGGATAATGGCGTGCCGACGGCAGAAATGTCTCCGAAGGAGCTTGCCCCGACGGCCGATGACCAGCTGCAATGGCCGGTATGGGGTCTTCACTTCCTCTCCGGCGGAGGCGATGGACACCCGCCGGATCTGCCGGAAGCGATGCAGCTTCTCGAACTGATGAAGGAATGGAAGACCGCCGGCACCCATGCAGAGCGCGAAGCGATCTGGCATTCGATGCTTGATATCTTCACCCAGAACGTCTTCACCATCGGCATCGTCAATCAGGCGCTGCAGCCCGTGGTAAAATCGTCCAGGCTGCGCAACATCCCTGAAAAAGCCCTCTACGGCTTCGACCCGACTTCGTATCTGGGCGTCTATATGCCCGACACCTTCTGGTACGAGGAGAACCAGGCATGATCCGTTACATACTCTGGCGGATCCTGGTAATGATTCCGACGCTTGTGCTGATCTCGATGCTGGTCTTCACCATTATCGAGCTGCCGCCGGGCGACTATTTCGAGAGCTATGTCGCGGAAATGCGGGCTATCGGCGAAGGCGCCGACATGCAGGAAATCGAGGAGCTCCGCGCCCGCTATGGCTTCGACAAGCCCATACCGATCCGCTACCTGCACTGGGTCGGCGGCATGCTGGTTGGCGATTTCGGCTATTCGTTCGAATACCGGCTCCCGGTTTCCGACGTTGTCGGCGACCGGCTGTGGCTTACCGTCCTTGTCTCGGTCGTGACCATCATCGTCACCTGGCTGCTCGCCTTCCCGATCGGTATTTACTCCGCCACCCATCAGTACAGCTGGGGTGACTACGGACTGACGCTGCTCGGCCTGATCGGGCTTGCGGTTCCGAATTTCGTGCTGGCGCTGATCCTGATGTATTTCGCCAATGTCTGGTTCGGTACGTCGATCGGCCACCTGATGGACCAGAAATATCTGAACCAGCCGATGAGTTGGGACAAGGCCTTGTCGATCCTCGAACATCTCTGGATCCCGGTCATCATCATCGGCACTGCCGGCACCGCCGGCATGGTACGCAGGCTGCGCGCCAACCTGCTCGACGAGTTGCGCAAGCAATATGTGATGACTGCGCGGGCCAAGGGACTTCACCCGTTCAAGGTGCTGACCAAATATCCGCTGCGCATGTCACTCAACTTCTTCATCTCCGATATTGGCTCGATCCTGCCGCAGATCATCTCGGGCGCGGAAATCACCGCCGTCGTGTTGTCGCTCGAGACGACCGGGCCGATGCTGATCAGGGCGCTGCAGACTCAGGACATGTATCTCGCCGGATCGTTCCTGATGTTCCTCGCGGTGCTGACCGTGGTCGGCGTTCTGATCTCTGACATCGCGCTTGCGCTTTTCGATCCGCGCATCAGGCTCTACGGAGGCAAGACGCGATGAGCATGCAATTGCCCCCGACGGCCAACCGCTGCCGCATTATGTCTCGACCGCGCCATTCGACCCCTATGCCTTTGACAAGGGTGTGGAAGGCGCGGCCATTGCTAAGCAGGCATCTCAGTTTCAACTGATGTGGTGGCGCTTCCGGCGTCACCGACTGGCACTGATCTCCGGCATATTCCTGCTCGTCGCTTATATTTCCATCATCATCGCGGAATTTCTGGCGCCCTATAACCTGCATACCCGCGACATGAACAATATCTACGCGCCGCCGCAATCGGTGCACCTGTTCCATGAAGGCTCCTTCATCGGCCCGTTCGTCTATGGCCGGACGATGGAACTCGACATGGAGAACCTGAAGCGGGTTTATCGCGACGATCCGAGCCAGGTGCAGCCGCTGCGTTTCTTCTGCAAGGGCGACAGCTACCAGTTCTGGGGTTTCATTCCCGCGAACCACCATCTCGTCTGCCCGGCGGAAGGCGGCCAGATGTTCCTGTTCGGCACCGACCGGCTCGGCCGCGACGTGATGTCCCGCGTTATCTACGGCGCACGCATCTCGCTGACGATCGGCCTGCTCGGCATCACCACCAGCTTCGTGCTCGGCATCCTGATCGGCGGGCTTGCCGGTTACTGGGGCGGCAAATTCGATCTGGTCGTCCAGCGCATCATCGAGGTCCTGCAGTCCATTCCGAGCATTCCGCTCTGGCTAGCGCTTGCGGCGATCATGCCGGCCGACTGGAGCCCGTTCGTCATCTATCTCGGGATCACCTTCATTCTCGGGCTGCTCGACTGGACGGGCTGGCGCGCGCCGTGCGTTCAAAACTGCTGTCGCTGCGCGAGGAAGATTATGTACTCGCCGCGCAGCTGATGGGCGCCGGTCACTGGCGCATTATCGGGCGGCATCTGATCCCCGGCTTCATGTCGCATCTGATCGCCAGCGCGACACTGACCATTCCCGGCATGATCCTCGGCGAGACGACGCTCAGCTTCCTCGGGCTCGGCCTGCGGCCGCCGGTGACGAGTTGGGGCGTGCTTCTGACCGAGGCGCGTACGGTGAATGTCGTGGCGCTCTATCCATGGCTACTCATACCGGTCATTCCGGTAATTCTCGTCATTCTCGCCTTCAACTTCCTGGGAGACGGGTTGCGGGACGCGGCCGACCCTTATCACTGATCTTGCCGACACGGTGATCGGCGGATAGTGCTTTGCGGCCGGTCTGGTTTTCAGGGCCGGTTGCGTAAGACCGCATAGGATCGACTTTGAACATACCCAAGAAGATGGTCGTGCTGCTGAAGGGCTATCCGCGCCTTTCGGAAACCTTCATCGCCCAGGAACTGCGCGGCCTCGAACTCGCCGGCTTTCGGCTCGAGCTCGTATCCATGCGCCGTCCGACCGACAAGAAGCGGCACCCCGTGCATGACGAGATCGAGGCGCCCGTCCACTACCTGCCGGAATATCTTCACGAGGAGCCGTTGCGGGTCGCGAAAGCTCTCGCGCACTGCATCGGCAAGCCTACGTTTCGCAAAGCGCTCTCGGCCTTCCTGAAGGACCTGCCGCGCGATATCAGCCGCAACCGCTTCCGCCGCTTCGGGCAGGCTCTCGTGCTGGCGCGCGAGTGGCCGGAAGGAGCAGACTGGCTGCATGTCCATTTCATTCACACCCCTGCCGCGGTTGCGCGTTATGCGTCACAGCTTCTCGGCATGCCGTTCAGTGTTTCCGCCCATGCCAAGGACATCTGGACGAGCCCCGACTGGGAGCTTACCGACAAGCTCACCGACGCCCGCTGGACAGTGACCTGCACGCGCGGCGGTGCCGAGCATCTGCGGACGCTGTCCGAAAACCGGGACAAGGTTCATCTCAGCTATCATGGCCTCAACCTCGACCGCTTCCCGCCGCCCAACCGGGCACCAGCGACGCGCGATGGTTCCGACCCGAACGACCCGATCGCCATTCTCGCCGTCGGGCGCGCCGTGCCGAAGAAGGGTTTCGACATTCTGCTGCGCGCGCTGGCGTTGCTTCCCGAAAATATTTCTTGGCGGCTGGACCATGTCGGCGGCGGTGACGAACTCAAGACATTGAAGCCGCTCGCCGAGGAGCTCGGTCTTTCGGATCGCATCCGCTGGCATGGATCGATGTCGCAGCAGGAAGTGCTTCAGCGCTATGGCGAGGCCGATATCTTTGCCCTACCCTGCCGGATCGGCAAGGACGGCGACCGTGATGGGCTGCCCAACGTGCTCGTCGAGGCGGCGAGCCAGCGCATCCTCTGCATCTCGACGACGATTTCCGGCATTCCGGAACTCTTCGTCACCGGCGAAAACGGCCTGCTCGTCGAGCCAGAAAATCCGCAGGCTTTCGCTGCCGAACTTGAAAGAGCGATCCGCAATCCATTCGAACGGGACAGGATGGCGGGCAATGCGGAGGCGAAGGTGCGCGGTCATTTCGACCACCGGACCAGCATTAGCGATCTCGAAATGCTGTTCTCCTCGGCCTACGGTAGTCAGAACAAGACGGAGGCTCCGCGTCCATGACATCGCCACGCGTACTTTTCTACGTCCAGCACCTGCTCGGCATCGGCCATATCGCCCGGGCGAGCCTTGTCGCCTCTGCCCTCGCCGAGGACGGGTTCGATGTGACCATGGTCACAGGCGGCCTCCCCGTGCCGGGCTTTCCCGGTCCTGGTGCGAGGCATATTCCGCTCATTCCAGAAGTGACGTCCCGCGAGGGCTTTTCGGGACTACAGGATGCCGACGGCAACACGCTGGACGCCGACGGAGAACGTCGCCGCGTCGAACAGTTGCTGGCGATCCTTGCCGACACCCGGCCCGATATCGTCATCACCGAAGCTTTCCCTTCGGGCGCCGGCAGATGCGCTTCGAGCTTCTGCCGCTCGTAGAGGCGATCAAGGCGATGCGGCCGAAACCGCTTCTCTTCGCCTCGATCCGCGACATCCTGCAGACCAACAAGAAGCCCGGCCGCGACGAAGAGACGGTGGCGCTGGTGAAGGAACATTTCCATCGCGTGCTGGTCCATGGCGACCGGAACCTGACACAGATCGAAGACACCTTTCCGCTGGCGGACCAGATTGCCGACAAGATTGCCTATACGGGCCTTGTCGCTCCGCCGGCGCCGACCGCCTCGCCTGAAAAGTACCGCGTGATCGTCTCGGCGGGGGCGGCGCAGTCGGGCACAAGCTCTTGAATGCGGCTGTTGCGGCTCGCGGGCTGCTGCCCGATCCGGGCCGCTGGTGCGTCATCACCGGTCCCAATCTCGATGCGGAAAGCTTCGAAGCGCTGGCCGCGCAGAGCGATGAAGACATGGATGTCTTCCGCTTCAGGAGCGATTTCCGGCAGTTGCTTGCGAGCGCCGAACTATCGATCTCGCAGGCCGGCTACAATACCGTCTGCGATATATTGAGAGCGGGCTGCGGCGCGCTGCTGGTGCCGTTTGCGGCAGGCGGCGAAACGGAGCAGACCGTGCGCGCCACCAAACTGCAGGAACTCGGTCTGGCGCAGACGGTGGACGAAGCACCGATCACGCCGCATTCGATCGCGGCAGGCATCGAGGCGGCGCTCACGCAGCGAGGCTCGGCAAAGCTGGACTTGCAGATGGACGGTGCGCGGGAAACGGCGCGGCTGCTTCGCGAACAGCTTGACCAAACCGGCTAAGGCAGATCCCCTGTCCTAGTTCTCGACGACAGACAGATAGCCCGGACTTTTGCCTTCAAGCCATTCCTGAACGATGGCCGACAGATTGGGCAGTCCTTCCAGCCGGAAATGCGGCGCCGTGACCGATGGCGGCTGTCGAACCAGTAGCGACTTGATTGCCTGCGACAGCCGCATCCCATCGGTTGAATCATCCGGATGCAGCATGGCGACGAGTTCAAGCTCGGTGGCGCGCATGGCGCGGATCAGCTGCTCCTGGCGCGGTACCATGCGCGGAATGATAAGCGCCGGCTTGTCGAAGGACAGGATCTCGCAATAGGTGTTGTAGCCGCCCATGGCGACGATCGCCTTGGCATTGGCGATCAGGTGTTCCATGCGATTGTCGAATTCGATGACCTCAAGACAGCTATGCTCCTGTGCCGCCTGTTTCAGCGCCTGGCGCTGCTCGCCCGGCATATAGGGGCCAAGGACGATCAGTGCCTTTTCGGTCAGTGTCGGATCGACGCGGTAGGCGTTGATGACGTCCCGGACAAGTTCGAACCCGTCGCCGCCTCCACCGGTCGTCACAAGAATGTAGTCGCCTCGCCGATTGGCCGATGGCAGCGGGCGTGCCCAGGCCTTGCGCTGCAGGAACCCGACGAATGTCATCTTTCGCCGCAGCGAGGTGGGCACGTCCAGACCGACGAGAGGATCGTGGAAATCCGGCGGACCATAGACCCAAACGTGGTCGTAAAGCTGGTCGATCTTCGCCATGACGTCATTGCGCCGCCATTCCGCATCGAGCAAATGAGGGGCATCCATGACATCCCGCAGGCCGAGAACGAGAAGCGTGCCGCGGCTTTTCAGATAGCAGAGCGTGTCTTCCACCTCCCGCCTCAGCCCGAGCGGCTCCTTGTCGACGATAAAGATGTCAGGCTGGAAGGATTCGGCTGTCTGGCGAATGATCGCCTGGCGCATTTCCAGCGTCTCTTCCAGATTGATATGCTCGTCCATCGACGTGTAATCGCCGTTGCGCAGCTTGATGACACTCGGGATTTTTACGTAATCGACGCGCGAGCGGTAGTCGAAAGCGCCGGCGATCGTCGCGCCCGAGATGATCAGCACATGGGCGCCATGGAAATTTTCAACCAGATGGTTGGCGATTGTCATGCAGCGACGAATGTGGCCAAGACCAAAGGTGTCGTGGCTGTACATAAGGATGCGGGCATCTCTGAAACCCTCTGACATGCCCTTAACCTTTGGTAACATCGGATCTGCCTTTCGGGGCAACATAAATTCTTTCAAAAATGAATCCAAGACAACCGTTTGCAGGCTGAAACGGATGCATCATGACGTCTTGGACAATCCTGCAGTCGCGGTTTGCCCGTCGCGAAGAATTGGGACGCGAAGGTCGATGCGGCAAGCTTCCTGTTACAAACGTGATGCCATCGTTACCCGAAGCTCAACTTCTTTTGGCGCTCAGTCAATCTCCGAGCGATGGTCGAGATACCAGCGAACGAATGCCTCGACGCCGACGTCCAGCGTGGTTTCAGGCTTGCGGCCTGTAAGAGCGAGGAGAAGGTCAGGGCTGGCGAAGGTGCGTGGCACGTCGCCCTGCTGCATCGGCAGCATCTTGCGGCGGGCCGGCTTGCCCATCACACGCTCGATCACGTCGATGAAATCGAGCAGGCCGACCGGCTGACCGCCACCGAGGTTTACAGTGCGAAAGGGACCCTGCGCCGACAGCGTATCAATATCGGCGACGCGGTTTGTCTCAGCCGGCGGCACCTTTGCGAGGTCGATGATGGAATCGACCAGATCGTCGATATAGGTGAAGTCCCGGCTCATCTTGCCTTCGCCATAGACCTCAATCTCCTGGTCGTCGATCATCGCCTTGACGAATTTGAAGAGCGCCATGTCGGGCCGGCCCCAGGGGCCGTAAACCGTGAAAAAGCGGAAGGCAGTCGTCGGCACCTTATAGAGATGGGCATAGCTGTGGGCCATGACCTCCATCGCCTTCTTGCTGGCGGCATAGAAGGTCAGCGGCTCATCCGCCTTGTCGATCTCGCGGAACGGAATACCCGGGTTTGCGCCATAGACCGAAGAGGTAGAGGCCAGCATCAGATGGCCGACACCGGCTTCACGCGCGATCTCCAGAATGTTCCAGGAGCCGATGAGGTTGGAATCCAGATAGGCCTTGGGATTTTCCAGGCTGTAGCGGACACCCGCCTGGGCGGCGAGATGAACGATGACGTCGGGTTTGAACGACCTTACCGTCTCGTTCAGGAGCGCCTTGTCCTCCAGCATGCCCTCAACGAAGCGGAAGGATGGAAACTGGACGAGGCCTGCATTGCGGGCTTCCTTGAGGCGGAGGCTGTAATAGGGCGTCATGCCGTCGTAGCCGACAACCTCATGACCTTCCTGCAACAGCTTGCGGGCGAGATGAAAACCGATGAAACCCGCCGTACCCGTGATGAAAAAACGCATATGTGCTTCCGCCGTCTGATCAGGATCACTTAATCAATCGGAAGGATCGAAGCAACGACCGTTAAGGGAGTTAGTGGAAAAGCCGAAGCCTGGCCGGCGGGACGCCGGGCTTGCCGTTCTTGCGGTCGACGGCGAACTGGATGAGATCCATAGAGGCCTGATCGGTCAGCGGCTTCGCCATCACGCCTACCACGCCGTTGACGCCTGAGGCGACCACGCCCGGATTGCCGGTGATCATGATGACGACGATGCCGTATTCGGCAAGCACACGGGCAATCTCCGGCCCGGTTTCGCCGTCTGCCAGACGCACGTCGACGAAGGCTATGTCCGTTTCTCGGGTGTAGTTCAGTGCCACTTTCATGTCCGGAGCAATGCCGACCACATCATGCCCGCTGCGCTGGACGGCGTCTTCGATATCCATTGCGACAAGCAGGCTGTCTTCGACGATCAGAAAGCGGTATTCCACGAGCGTCTCCTTACATCACTCAGGCGGCAAATAGCTTGGCGGACCGGCTTGGCAATAGGCTGGCCTGTATCAAGCTTTATTTTTCGTAGTCGATACCGCACTTTAGCCGGATCGTATCTTCCGGTTTCCATCACCTGCGGGAAGCTAAGTGCCGATAAAGTGTCTCCGATAGAGAGTATATTTCTGGTGCTCGAAGTAGCGCGGGCGCTCTCCAAACGTTTCAAGGCATCACTGAAGGTGAACTCAAATGCGGAACGCTTCACGTGTCTGAATGGTTCTTTGGCCGGGCGTGATAACAGGAGAAGAACAATGAAACGCATCATTCTCGCTTCCTGCGCAATTCTTGCCGCAACTATCGCCGGCCAGGCCAGCGCACAACAGAGCACCGTGAACGGCGCAGCCGGCGGTGCGGTGACCGGCGCCATTGTCGGTGGCCCTGTCGGTGCTGCCGTGGGCGGTGTCGCAGGCGCAATCGCCGGCTCGGCGATCGATCCGCCGCCGCGTGAAGTCGTCACCTATGTCGAACAGCAGCCGGCACCGACGACCGCGGTCACCGTGGAGCAGCCGATCGTGATCGGCAAACCGGTTCCGGATACCGTCGTGCTGACGCCGGTACCGAGCAATGAGCGCTATGCCTACACAGTAGTGAACAATCAGCGCGTCATCGTCGACCCGCAGACGCATACCGTGGTTCAGATCATCGAATGACCATTTGAAGATCGAAACCCCGCCGCAGAAGCAATCATGCGGCGGGGTTTTCGCATCTGCGATCCGATAGTCGGCTCAGACGAGAACAGCCTGCTCGACACGGTCTTCTTCGCCGAAGAAACGGATATAGCGCTGCACCTCCGCAGGCTCGCCCGTTGCCTTCTGCGGATTGTCGGAAAGCTTGACCGCCGGATAACCGTTCGCATCAGTCACCTTACAGACGACGGAGATCGGCTTGAGACCGTCAATCTGGATCGGCGCGCAGCCGGTAAAGTCGTTGGTCAGGTTGGTGCCCCAACCGAAGCTCATTCTGACCCTTCCCTCGAAATGGCGATAGGTGTCGATGATGGCATCGACATCCAGACCATCGGAAAAGATCAGCAGCTTGCTCTTGGGGTCCCGCCCCATCTTCTTCCACCAGTCGATGATCTTCTCGCCGCCTTCGATCGGCGGAGCGCTGTCCGGCCTGAAACCGGTCCAGTCGGCCACCCAGTCCGGTGCGTTGCGCAGGAAGGCTGCCGTGCCGAAGGCGTCCGGCAGCACGATCAGAAGGTTTCCGTGGTAGAGCCGGTTCCAGTCCTTCAGCACCTGATAGGGCGCATTGGCAAGTTCCTCGTCGGTACGCGCAAGAGCCGCAGCCACCATCGGCAGCTCATGCGCGTTGGTGCCGACCGCTTCGAGATCGGAATCCATAGCGAGCAACACGTTGCTGGTGCCGGTAAAGCCGCTGCCGATGCCTTCCTTCAACGCTTCCACGCACCAGCGCTGCCAAAGGAACGAGTGGCGGCGGCGAGTGCCGAAATCGGAAATCCGAAGGCCCGGAAGCGCCCGAAGGCGTTCGACCTTCTCCCACATGCGGGCCTTGGCGCGGGCATATAGAACATCATGCGTGAAATAACCGAGCGAGCGCATGGCAGAGCGCGAGCGCATCTCGTTGATGATCGCGAGCGCCGGGATCTCCCACATGGTCGTATCCATCCAGCGGCCGTGGAAGGTCAGTTCATACTGGCCATCGCGCTTGGACAGATCGTATTCCGGCAGCCTGTAGGTCGAGAGCCAGTTCAGGAATTCCGGCTCGAAGATCTGCTTGCGGCCGTAGAAAGTGTTACCGGCCAGCCAGATCATTTCCTTCTTCGACAGGGTCAGCGTGCGGGCGTGGTCTAGTTGTTCACGCAGCGCGCCCTCGTCGATCTCCTCCGCCAGCTTGACGCTAGTCGTCCGGTTGATGACGGAAAAGGCCGCATCGACATCCGGGTACAGTTTCCAGATCATCTGCAGCATCAGAAGCTTGTAGAAATCGGTATCGATCAGACTGCGAATGATCGGATCGAGTTTCCAGCTGTGATTATACACCCTGGTCGCGATATCGGTCTTGGTCATGCCTGCCTCTGCCCGGCCATCCGACCGGCTCCACCGCTTCAGTGCATTCGGGATCGGCCGCGTGCCGAAACCCGGGCGCAAGTTCTATCGGCAAAAGCAGGGCCAAGTCCAGAACGCAAATCGGGACCAGCGCGCTGCGGCGCATGTCAGCTCTCGGAAAGTCCTTAAGGATTTCCGCTCGGCCGATCATTGGTCGTGGGTGCATTCGGCTGCGTCACCGGCTCATTGCCCGGTGTTGCGCTTTGTCCGGCTCCGGAATTGCCTGGTGCAGCCTCTCCGGCAGGCGGCGTTGCGGTCTGTTCGGCTGGCGGGTCGGTGGATCTCGCCCCACCATTCGGCGCCACCCCAGGCGAGTGCGGCGAGGATCAGCGCGGCGACCAGAACCTTGAGCACCGGCGTGCCCTTACGGCCTTGGCGGGCTTCGGTTGCCGTCTCCTCGACTGGCGAACCGATCGGGTTCGGGTGACGGGTCGTGCCCTTCTCTGGTTCCATTGCTGCGCTCCTCCTTCGGCCCGCGATGCCGGACCATGCCGAAGAAACGAATAGTCGGCGGCATCGTTCCCGCAGGGGGTGCCGACCGAACTGTCGTCAGAGCGCCGAAACCTCGGCTAGTAACCGGTCGTCCGGTCGACGACGTGCTGCAACGCCTCATTGCGCTCGAAGCGTTCCATCTGGGCTTCGGCATTGCGGAACAAGGCCCGCACATCGGAGGCCGAGGCTGCATGGGGTGTGATGATGACGTTATCCATCGCCCAGAAGGCACTGTCGGCCGGCAGCGGTTCCTGATTGAAGACATCAAGCGATGCACCGCCAAGGACGCCGCTTTCGAGCGCCGCAAGAAGATCCGCCTCGACCTGGCTTCCACCCCGCCCGGCATTGATGAAGACGGGCTTTGCGAGCGCACCGCCCTGTCGCAGTTTCGAAAACAGCGATGTGTTGAAGATGCCGCGAGTTTCGGCTGTCAGCGGCAGCAGGCCGACAAGGATGTCGGTGCGGGCGAGGAAGGCATCGAGTTCGCCGGCATCGAAAGTCTCTATACCCTCGATCGTCTTTCGCGTACGCGACCAGCCGACAACGTCGAAGCCCATGATCTTCAGCTTGCGGGCCGAATCCTGACCGAGCACGCCGAGGCCCATGATGCCGACTGTCAGCTCCTTCGCTTCCGGCTGGGACAGTTCACGCCAGACGCGCGAGCGCTGCTGGGCGAGATAGGCCGGTGCCTGCCGCAAATGGCTGAGGCACTGCAGCACGACCCATTCGCTCATCCGCGTAGTGAGGCTTTCGTCGACGAAACGGACGATCGGCAGATCGGGAAGGCCGGGAACCGTAAGGATGGAATCGACGCCGGCGCCACCGGAAAACAGGACCTTCAGGTTCGGAGCGCGCTGGAAGAGATCGAGATCCGGCTTCCAGAGCACGGCATAGCGCGCATCGGAAAGATCGGCGGACTTATCGGAGGCGTGCAGCACCTTTCGCCCCTCAAAGGCATTCGACAGTGCCCTGTCGATCTCCCGACGTTCGAATTTCAGGTCGATGACGACCGCGCCCTTGTCAGACACTGCTATTCCCTCACGTGTTGTTACTCGATGCGTTACTGACCGACGGCGCCATTCTGAACCGCTTCCATGTTGAAGGCGGCGGCCATCAGCGCTCGGGTATAGTCCTCTTTCGGCGCGCGGAAGATTTCCTCCGACGGGCCTTCCTCCACCACCTTGCCCATGCGCATGACGATAACATGGTTCGCCAGTGCCTTCACGACCTTGAGGTCGTGGCTAATGAAGAGATAGGCGAGATCATGCTTGGCCTGCAGGTCGCGCAGCAGATCCACGACCTGCGCCTGCACCGTCATGTCCAGGGCCGAGGTCGGCTCATCCAGCATGACGAAGCGTGGTTTCAAAACCATGGCGCGGGCGATCGCTATGCGCTGCCGCTGGCCGCCGGAAAATTCGTGCGGGTAACGCCAACGGGTTTCGGGATCGAGACCGACTTCCTTCAGTGCCCAGGAGACCCGTTCGTCACGCTCGTCGGCGGAGAGGCCGCGCTCATGTACTTTCAAGCCTTCGGCGATGATCTCGCCCACCGGCATGCGCGGGCTGAGCGAGCCGAAAGGGTCCTGGAAGACCACCTGCAGGCGGTTTCGATAGGGCAGCATCTGCTTGAAGGAGTAGCCGTCGATGGCATTACCGATGAAGACGATCCGTCCTTCCGATGCGATCAGTCTCGTCAGGGCGAGGCCGAGCGTCGTCTTGCCGGAGCCGGATCTCGCCGACGATGCCGAGCGTTTCGCCCGCCCTCAGCGTCAGGTCGATGCCGTCCACCGCCTTCACATGGTCGACCACCTTGCGCAGGAAGCCCGCCTTGATCGGGAACCAGACGCGCAGGTCTTTTGCTTCCATCACCACCGGGCGCTGTGGGTCGGCGAGCGGCGGTTCGCCACGCGGTTCGGAGGCGAGCAGATGCTGGGTATAGGCATGCTGCGGCCGTTCGAAGACGTCGGCGACCGTGCCTTCCTCGACGATCTTTCCCTTTGTCATGACGCAGACCCGGTCGGCGAATTTGCGCACGATGCCGAGGTCGTGGGTGATGAACAGCATGGACATGCCATGCTCACCCTTCAGCGAGCGCAACAAATCGAGGATCTGCGCCTGCACGGTCACGTCCAGCGCCGTCGTCGGCTCGTCGGCGATCAGCAGTTTCGGCCGGTTGGCGAGCGCCATCGCGATCATCACACGCTGGCGCTGGCCGCCGGAAAGTTCATGCGGATAGGCGGTCAGGCGCTTTTCCGGCTCGCGGATGCCGACCTGGTTCAACAGTTCGAGCGTGCGGGTGCGGGCCGCATTGCCGCTGATGCCCTGGTGCATTTCGAGGATCTCGCCGATCTGCTTCTCGATCGAATGAAGCGGATTGAGGGAGGTCATCGGCTCCTGGAAGATCATCGTGATGTCGTTGCCGCGAACCTGGCGCAGTTCTGCATCCGATGCCTTTAGTAGATCCTTGCCGCTGAACAGGATCTCGCCCGAAGGATGGCTGGCTGCCGGATAAGGCAGGAGCTTCAGGATGGAATTGGCCGAGACCGACTTGCCGGAACCGGATTCGCCGACCAGCGCCAGCACCTCGCCCGGCTTGATGTCGAAGGACACCCGGTCGACGGCAAGCGTCTCCGTGCCACTTTGATGGAAGGCGACGGACAGGTCACGGACGGAGAGAAGCGGTTCGGTCACGGAGCAAAGCTTTCGATGAGAGAGATGAGCGTAGGCTCGTCCGGGCGCAATATGATGGGATAGTCCAGCCTGCCCACAGGCCTGATGCCTTTATCCGCGGTGAGTATGTGGGTGCAGCCGGATAGCATGGCTGTTGCCAAATGAACTGCATCCGGCAGTTTGAGCGCCGAGATTTCCGATCTCAATCTCGCTGACAACAAAAAGATGTCGCGATCAGCCGGACGCAGATCGACGGTGCCACCTGATGACAGCAGCCCAGAATAAAATTCAACAAGAGAAAGGTCGCTGCGCCGAAACGGCAGCACAAGAAGCTCGGCCAATGTCATTTCGGATGTGACAAGGCTCTTCTGCGGCTTAGCCTTCGCCTCCGAAATCAGCTTGGCTGCTTTTTCCGCTACAACGCCTTCTGCTTCGAACGCGGCAATGAAGACGTTGGTATCGAGATAAAGCCTACCGACGCCCTGCATCAATAGTCCCATTCATCGCGCAGCTCACGTATTCTGGCGACCGCATCTTCCATGGTAACAGAGGGGCGACCATCCGCCAGAATTTTTCGGCGCATTTCCATGATCTCCTCGGGCTTAACTGGTTTTGCAGCCATCGCGAGTGAAAGAAGCGCGTCGAAATCCACCGGTTTCTCCTCAACCTCGACAACGATCCTGACGGTTGCCCCATCCGCCAACCCCTCCCGAAGATCCTCGGGAAGGTTGGCGACCGGATAATGTTCACGCACGATCTTGTTCATAGCTCGCAACCCCAAAGGTTCTCGCGGCAATCTAGCGCAAATCGTGGTCGAAGACGAACCTTGATCACCGGAACGTCTTTCTCGGGTCGAAGGCATCGCGCACGGCCTCGCCGATGAAGATCAGGAGCGACATCATGATCGACATGGTGAAGAAGGCGGTCAGTCCGAGCCACGGTGCCTGCAGGTTGTTCTTGCCCTGAGCGATCATCTCACCGAGCGACGGCGAGCCAGGCGGCATGCCGACGCCGAGGAAGTCGAGCGAGGTGAGCGTCGCGATCGATCCCGACAGGATGAAGGGCAGGAAGGTCAGAGTCGCCACCATCGCATTGGGCAGGAGGTGACGATACATAATCGTCCAGTTGCCGACGCCGAGCGCACGGGCCGCCCGGACATATTCGAAATTGCGGGCGCGCAGGAACTCCGCCCGCACCACGCCGACAAAGCCGACCCAGGAGAAGAGAAGCATGATGCCGAGGAGGACGAAGAAACCCGGCGGCAGGATCGCGGCAATGATTAGCAGAATGTAGAGGACCGGCATCGACGACCAGATCTCGATGAAACGCTGCATCAGGAGATCGGTCCAACCGCCGAAATAGCCCTGCACGGCACCGGCGGTGACGCCGATGACGGCAGACGCGATGGTCAGCGCCAGGCCGAACAGGACCGAGATACGGAAGCCATAGATCATCCGCGCCGTCACATCGCGCGCCTGGTCATCCGTGCCGAGCCAGTTGAGGTTGCTCCAGTTGCAGTTCGGGTCCTGGTCACCCTGCGGATAGGCCTTGCAACGGTCTTCCTTCGCCATCAGCCAGAAGGGCTCCGTCGGCGCCGAATGAGGGATGTTCGAATTGACCGTCTGGTAGGAATAACGGATCGGCGGCCAGACCATCCAGCCATTGGCCTCGATCTCCTGGCTGATGAAGTCGGAGCGGTAGTCCGTCGTCGCCAGGAAGCCGCCAAACTTCTCTTCCGGATAGTCGACGAAGACCGGATAGAGAATTTCGCCCTTGTAGGAGGCGATGATCGGCCGGTCATTGGCAATAAATTCGGCGCAAAGGCTGGCGAAGAACAGGACCAGAAAAATCCAGAACGACCAGTAGCCGCGCCTGTTGGCGCGGAAATTCGCCAGGCGACGCTGGTTGGCCGGCGAGATCCACGGGCGTTTCGGCGCTGCAACGGGCGCGTTTGCGGCGGTCACGGCTGAGGCTTCCATCAGACGTCCCTCCGCTCGAAATCGATGCGCGGGTCGATCCAGGTGTAGATGAGGTCGGAGATCAGGCTGACGAAAAGCCCGATCAGCGAGAAGATGTAGAGCGTGCCGAAGACAATCGGATAATCGCGGTTGATGATCGACAGGTAGCCGAGACGGCCAAGGCCATCGAGCGAGAAGATGTTCTCGATTAGAAGCGAGCCGGTGAAGAAGGCCGAGATGAAGGCGCCGGGGAAGCCGGCGATGACGATCAGCATGGCGTTACGGAAGACGTGGCCGTAAAGCACCTGCCGCTCGTTCAGGCCCTTGGCGCGGGCGGTCGTGACATACTGCTTCTTGATCTCGTCGATGAACGAGTTTTTGGTCAACAGCGTCGTCGTCGCGAAGGCCGAAAGCGACAGCGCGATCAGCGGCAGGGCGAGATGCCAGAAATAGTCGATGATCTTCTGCCACCAGGAAAGCTGATCGAAATTGTCCGAGGTCAAACCGCGCAGCGGGAACCAGTCGAAGAAGGACCCGCCGGCGAAGAGCACGATCAGCAGAATGCCGAAGAGGAAGCCCGGCACGGCATAACCGACGATGACGATGCCCGACGTCCAGACGTCGAAAGCCGAGCCATCCTTCACCGCCTTGCGGATGCCGAGCGGGATGGAGATCATGTAGGAGACGATCAGGATCCAGAAGCCGAGCGAGATCGACACCGGCAGCTTGTCGATGATGAGGTCGATGACCGCGGTGTTGCGGAAGAAGCTCTCGCCGAAATCGAAGCGGATATAGTTCCACATCATGTCGAGGAAGCGGGTAAGCGGTGGCTTGTCGAAACCGAACTGCTTTTCCAGCTGCTCGATGAAGGCCGGATCGAGGCCCTGCGCGCCACGATAATTGCCGTCATTGCCGCCCTGCTGGCCGAATAGATCGCCGCCAGAACCACTCAGGCGGTCGGCCGCACTGTCGCCCTGGCCCTGGATCTGGGCAATAACCTGCTCGACCGGGCCGCCCGGCGCGAACTGCACGACGAGGAAAGAGATCGCCATGATGCCGACGATAGTCGGGATCATCAGCAGCAGACGGCGTAGAATATAGGCGCCCATCAGAACCCACCATCAAGATGAGCAGGCTTTGCCTCACCGCGGATCTGCGCAAGTATCAAACGGACTTTCCTCATTCTCTTGGTTCGTTGCCTCGCCGCTCCAGCGAGATCAGCCGATCCGCCATATGGAACAGTTCGGGCCGGTCCGCGCAAGACTTCGCCCTTATTCGCGGCCCTTACTTGCCGGCCTTGGTCGACCACCAGGTGCTCGGCAGTCCAAGCGAATATTCCGGCAGCGGATCTGGATGGGCGACAGTATCCCAGAAGGCGATGCGCGATGTCTTCGACGAATAGGTCGGCACGATGATGTGATGGGCGAGCAGGACGCGGTCCAGCGCCTTGACCGCTGCCACTTGGTCATCGCGGTCCTTGGAGAAGATTACTTTGCGGATCAGGGCATCGACGCCGGGATCGCTGATGCCGCTGTAGTTCTGCGAACCTTCGCGCTTGGCGGCATCCGACCCCCAGAATTCCGCCTGTTCGTTGCCCGGATTGATCGTCTCAGCCCAGCCGTTATACATGACGTCGAAATCGCGGGCGCGCCAGCGGTTGGTGAACTGGGACTGTTCGACGCTGCGCACAGTCGCCTCGACACCGATCATTTTCAGGTTGCGGGCAAAGGCCAGTGCGACCGGCTCGATCGTCGGGCCGCCGAGCATGATCTCGAAGGACAACGGCTGGCCGGTCTTGGCATTGACCATACGGTTGCCCTTCAGATCGTAACCGGCTTCGCGCAGCAGGCCGACGGCCTTGCGCAGGTTCTCACGCAGCTTGGTCGGATCGCCGTTGACCGGATTGACATAGGGCTTGGTGAAGACATCGGCCGGGACCTTGTCCTTCACCTCATTGAGAATTTCCAGCTCCCGGCCTTCCGGCAGGCCAGATGAGGCAAGGTCTGTGCGATAGAAGAAGCTGTCGATACGGTCATAGGAATTGTAGAAGATGGTGCGCTTCAATTCCTCGAAATCGAAGGCATAGTTCAGGGCTTCACGCACCTTCGGATCGGCGAATTTCTCGCGGCGCAGGTTGAAGATGAAGCCGACCATGACACCGGCCTTGCGGTATTCGTTCTCCACCTCATCGCGCTTGATGCGGCCCTGCTGCACGGCCGGGAAGTTGTAGCCCGTCGCCCAGCGCTGAGCGCGGTTTTCCCACCAGTAGTCCTCGTTGCCGGAGCGGAAGGACTCGAACATCACTTCGCGGTCGGCGTAATAGCGATAGATGACGGTGCGGAAATTGTGCTGGCCGACATTCACATTGAGATCCTTGCCCCAATAGTCGTCGCGAAGCTCGTAATTGATCGCTGAGCCCGGCGAGACCGAAGCCACTTTGTAGGGGCCGGAGCCCATCGGGATTTCGAGACTGGTACGGCTGATATCGCGCGGCTTTCCATCGGCGCCATTTGCCTCCCACCAATGCTTCGGAACGACCACAAGCTGGCCGACGATCTGCGGCAGTTCACGATTATTCGGTTCATCGAAGGTGAAAGTGATCTCGCGCTCGCCGGTCTTTTCCGCCTTGGTGACGTGGCGGTAGTAGAACTCCATCTGCGGATCGCCCTTCTTGGCGCTCTCAAGGCTGAAGATCACGTCTTCGGGGGTTACCGGCTGGCCATCGGCCCATTTGGCTTCGGCCCGCAGCCTGAAGGTTACCGATGAATAATCCGGCGGGTATTTCACGGATTCTGCGAGCAGGCCGTACATGGAAGACAGCTCGTCGTCTGATGCCACCATCAGGCTTTCGAAGACACCGCCGAGACCGGAAACCGCCTCACCCCTGGCAAGCGCCGGGTTCAACGTGTCAAAGGCGCCCTCAGCAGAGAGCCGCAACGCACCGCCTTTCGGCGCCTCGGCGTTGACGTAGTCGAAATGGGTGAAGCCTGGCTTGTATTTCAGCTCACCGATGGTTGCGATCCCGTTTCTCCATTCCCCGCCATCCTGTGCACCGGCCGAAGAGCCGAGAGCGGTGACGCCCAATGCGATGGAGAGAAGAAGTGCCGCGGACCGTTGAGCCAAACCCATTCCATTTCCCTTTGTGTCTTTCGCGTTGCAGCGAAGCATAGGGTAAATGACGGCAAAAAACAGGAGCGCCCGCTCACAAGCGATTTATCGCGCGTTCCTCGCGACGGATATATCTCCATTTCACCAAATTCGCATTTCACGGTAAGCTCAAGGGTGAAGTGATTTGCGGCAGACACATATGAAATCGATCTCGAAAATCGTCCTGGGACTAACGGCGGCGGCAATGCTCTGCGGCGGCATGGCCGAGACTTCGTCCGCCCAGGAGGCGAAAACTGCCAAGCAGTTGTTCGGCGGCGTCAAACTGCCGAATGCGGCATCGCCCGCGCCTCTGGGTTTCTACGCCAAGGGCTGCATGTCCGGCGCGGTCGCGCTGCCGACCGATGGCCCGACCTGGCAGGCAATGCGCCTGTCACGCAACCGACGCTGGGGCAATCCGGCGATGATCGAGCTTCTGGAACAATTTTCGCGCGATGCGGCGCAAATCGGCTGGGGCAGCGGCATTCTGGTCGGCGATATCTCTCAGCCTCGCGGCGGGCCGATGCTGAACGGCCACGCCTCGCACCAGATCGGTCTCGATGCGGATGTCTGGTTCACACCGAAGCCGGCGCAGGCCATGAGCGCGCAGCAGCGCGAGGACATGCCCTTCACCTCCATGCTCGACAAGAGCAAGTTCCTGACCGTCGACAACCGCCGCTGGACCAGTACCCATGCGCGCCTCGTCATGCAGGCGGCAAGCTATCCGCAGGTGCAGCGTGTCTTCGTCAATCCGGCGATCAAGAAGAAACTCTGCGAGACCTGGACCGGCGACCGCAGCCTGCTCGGCAAGGTGCGACCGATCTATGGGCATGACGAGCATTTCCATATCCGCATGAACTGCCCGCCGGGCGCGGCCGGTTGCGAGCGACAGGCGGCCACGCCGAGCACCGACGACTGCGACAGCAAGGCGCTCGCCTGGTGGTTTACCAAAGAGCCCTGGGCCAAGCCGAAACCGGCCGACCCGAACAAGAAACCGGTCAAGCCGCGCCAAGTCATGCTGTCCGACCTGCCCAAAGCCTGCTCGGCTGTGCTTGCCGGAAGGTCCCGTTCGGAAGAAGACGCCACCTATGGCGGCCCGGCCATGGCCTATTCCAGCCAGACGGCAGCACCGGCAGCCGTCGGCGAACTCAACGCCATCGCCGCCGATCCGACGGATGTGCCGGCTGACGTTCCAGTGCCACGCGAGCGACCCCTGCGCTAACGGTCACACCACCACTTGGCGTTGATCGGAACGCCATCATGATCGCCAGCCTTCCCATATCCATCCCGGCAGGCTAGAACGCCTACGCTTCGCAGCGAAGATTGGAGAAGATTTCTGCTGCGGGACGTTGTTCATCGAGGTCGGCGCGCCCTAGTTACATCCCTTCGACGTGCGCGCCGGACAATCAATTCGGCCTTGTGGAGGAGTGCCCTTGGATTCTGTCCAGCCTTGTATTGCGCTGATCGCGCATGACGAGAAAAAGGACGACATGGCGGATTTCGCCCGCGCCCATCAGGCCGCATTGTCGAAATATCGTATTGTCGCGACCGGCACGACCGGCGGCCGCGTGCAGGAAGCCTGCCCCGGGCTGGATGTCACCCGACTGAAGAGCGGACCTCTCGGCGGCGACCAGCAGATCGGCGCGATGATCGCCACCGGCGATGTCAGCATGCTGATCTTCTTCATCGATCCCTTGAGTGCACTTCCCCACGACGTCGACGTCAAGGCGCTGACCCGGCTTGCCACAGTCTACGACATTCCGATGGCGCTCAACCGCGCCACCGCCGAAAACTTTATTGCCTTTCAATAATCCGCGAGATCCGTCCATCATGGCCGACATTCATTCCGACACCCTGCCCTTTCCGATCCTGATCGGCGATATCGGCGGTACCAATGCGCGTTTCTCTTTGCTCGTCGATGCCGAAACCAAGGCCACGGATTTCATCCATGTGCAGACGGCGGATTATGAGACGATCGACGACGCGATCATCGACAAGGTGTTCGGCTCCGACCTGCCGAAGCCGCGCTCGGCGATCCTGGCGGTGGCCGGCCCGATCGACGGCGACGAGATCGATCTCACCAATTGCGACTGGATCGTGCGGCCGAAGAAGATGATCGGCGAACTCGGCTTCGACGCCGTGCTCGTGCTCAACGATTTCGAGGCGCAGGCGCTCGCTGTGGCCTCGCTTACCGAGAAGGATCGGGAAGTGATTGGGCCGGATGCCCCGGCGATCGACGCCACCCGCGTCGTACTTGGCCCCGGCACCGGGCTCGGCGTCGCCGGGCTTCTGCATGCGCGCGACACCTGGTTTCCCGTGCCGGGCGAAGGCGGCCATGTGGATATCGGCCCTCGCTCGGAGCGCGATCACCAGATCTTCCCGCATCTGGCCAGGATCGAAGGTCGTGTCTCGGCAGAAGAGATCATTTCGGGTCGCGGTCTTCTCAACATCTACCGTGCCGTTTGCGCCGCCGACGGCGTCACGCCCAGCCTCGACAGCCCGCCAGAGGTCACCGAGGAAGGTCTTGCCGGCAAGAACGGTCAGGCCGCCGAAACGATCGAACTTTTCGTGTCTTATCTGGGCCGCCTTGCCGGCGATCTGGCGCTGATCTTCATGGCGCGCGGCGGTGTGTTTCTCGGCGGTGGTATCTCGCCAAAAATCCTTTCGGAGCTCAAGAAGCCGAAATTCCGTGCCGAGTTCGAGGACAAAGCGCCGCATCAGGATCTGATGAAGACCATCCCGACCTTCGTCGTCACACACCCCCAGGCAGCACTTGCCGGCCTTGCCAGCTATGCCCGCACGCCCTCCGCCTATGGTATCGCAACCGAGGGTCGCTGCTGGCGCCGGTGAATGCCGGAATGCAACAGCATTAACGAATTGGGCGGGATCGTCTGGAAAAACTCCGCCCGAGGGGGTAACAAGCCCCTTCGAATATAGTGCGGCATGACGCCGAAACGGGACTTTCTATTGAAGGCTGAAAAAGAAAAAAACGCCATGTCGATTCCGGCACGGTCGTCAGCGTCTTGAAGCGGATCATCTCGGAAAACGGCCGAGATCACGTCCGCGGCTACGTGTTTGCGATTGCCTGTCTGATCGTGGTGGCGCTGTCCACCGCGTTTACTGCGTGGATCATGGAATCCGTCGTCAACGAGGCGTTCGCAAACCGGCGGGCGGACATGGTCTGGCTGATCTGTGGCGCGATCCTCGCCGCTTTCATCCTCAGGGGCTTTGCCACTTACGGCCAGGCGGTTGCGCTGTCGAAGATCAGCAACAACATCGTGGCGCGCTATCAGCGGAGGCTCTACAGCCACCTGATGACGCTGTCGGTCGGCTTCTTCTCCGAAGCGCGCTCCTCCCATCTGGCGGCCCAAGTCAGCCAGAATATCGCGGGCATTCGCGATGTTATGAACCTCACGGTCACCTCGACCGCCCGCGATCTGCTGACGCTCGTATCGCTGATCGGCGTGATGATTTCCAAGGACTGGGTGCTGACGCTGATCGTGTTTGCCGTTGCGCCGCCTCTTCTATACGCGCTGCGCTACGTGTCGCGCCGGCTGCGGCTTGCCACCCGCGAATCCGTCGAGATCAACAGCCGCGTTCTCGGCGCCATGCAGGAAACCGTCCAGGGCATTGCCGTGGTAAAGGCCTTCACCATGGAGCAGGAACTGGAGCGCAAGGTCGAGAAGATCATTCGCACAGCCGAGGCACGCTCCAACCGCATCGCGCGCCTTTCGGAACGCACTTCACCGCTGACGGAAACATTCGCGGGCTTCGCGATCTCCAGTGTGCTCGCCTATGCGGCATTCCGGTCGATCAATCACGGCGTTCCGCCAGGCGCGTTCTTCGCCTTCGTCACCGCTTTGCTGATGGCCTACGACCCGGCCCGCCGCCTTGCCAAGCTGCAGGTGCAGATGGATCGCGCCGTTGTCAACGCGCAGATGATCTACGCGCTTCTCGACATGCAGCCGCAGCAGCGCGAAAAGCCCGGCGCCGGCGATCTCGTCATCAGCGAGGCGAAGGTCGAGTTGAAGGACGTCGTGTTCTCCTATTCCACCGGCGCGCCGATCCTGCGTGGCGTGAACCTCGTTGCCGAGGGCGGAAAGACGACTGCGCTCGTCGGTCCCTCAGGTGCGGGCAAGTCCACGATCATCAATCTCATCCCGCGCTTCTATGATCCGTCGGAAGGCGAGATCCTGGTCGACGGACAGAACATTGCCGACGTCACCAAGAAGTCCGTGCGCCACCAGCTCGCCTACGTGTCGCAGCAGCCGTACCTTTTCGAAGGCTCGATCCGCGACAATATCCGCTACGGACGGCCTGATGCGACCGACGCAGAAGTCGAAGAAGCGGCGAAGCTGGCTTACGCCCACGACTTCATCCTGTCGCAGCCGGAAGGCTATGACACCCCGGTCGGCGAAAATGGCGTGACCCTTTCGGGCGGCCAGCGCCAGCGGCTCTCGATCGCCCGCGCGCTGGTTCGAAATGCTCCGATCCTGCTGCTCGACGAGGCGACCTCCGCACTCGACAACGAGTCGGAAGCAGCGGTGCAAAAGGCGCTCGATACAGCCATGCGCGGTCGCACCGTGATCGTCATCGCACACAGGCTGTCGACCGTCGTCAACGCGGACAAGATCGTCGTGATGCAGGACGGACGGGTCGTCGAGGAAGGCACCCACGAGGACCTTGCGCGGCGCAAACAGGGTCTTTACGCTCGCCTCAACAATCTGCAGGCACCCGAACATACTTGAAGCATAGAGCAGGACAGGCCGGACATGAGTAGCAGTGACATGAAGCTGGTAGTGGTTGGCGCCGGCGGAAGAATGGGCCAGGCCCTGATC
Organism: Terrirhizobium terrae; assembly: GCF_030323265.1. GTDB lineage: Bacteria > Pseudomonadota > Alphaproteobacteria > Rhizobiales > Rhizobiaceae > Neorhizobium. The sequence continues at coordinate 1,793,934 of NZ_CP104992.1, read as the reverse complement.
CGCGTCATTCACGAGACAACCGGCGTCACGCTGCATGCGGCCATCGAGCGCGAAGGCTCGCCCTTCGTCGGCAAGGATGCAGGCGAGCTTGCCGGTCTGGGACCGATCGGCGTGGCCGTCACCAGTGATCCGCTCGAAGCCTTCCTGAATGCCGAAGGCGTGGTCGATTTCACGGCGCCGGCCGCAAGCGTTACCTTTGCCGGCCTCGCCGCCCAGGCGCGGATCGTGCATGTGATCGGTACGACCGGCTGCTCGGCGGGCGACGAAGAGAAGTTTTCAGCCGCAGGCCGCCATGCTCGTGTCGTCAAGTCCGGCAATATGAGCCTCGGCGTAAATCTGCTCAGCGTTCTGACGAAGCAGGCGGCGCGTGCGTTGCCGGCAGACGGCTGGGATATCGAAGTCGTCGAGATGCATCACAAGCACAAGGTCGATGCACCTTCGGGCACCGCGCTTTTGCTTGGAGAGGCGGCGGCGCAGGGTCGAGGCGTCGATCTTGCCGCCCAGTCTGTGCGCGTGCGTGACGGCCATACCGGCCCCCGTCCCGGCGGGACGATCGGCTTTGCGACGCTGCGCGGCGGCTCTGTCGTCGGCGACCACTCGGTCATTCTCGCCGGTGAAGGCGAGCTCGTGACGCTGTCCCACAGCGCCCGCGACCGCACGATCTTCGCCCGCGGTGCGGTTGTCGCGGCGCTTTGGGCGCGCGACAAGAAGCCCGGTTTCTATTCCATGCTCGACGTGCTCGGGCTCTCTTAAAATCCTGGAGGAATTTTCAATGAGCGGTACCCTCGTCCTCGTTCGCCACGGCCAGAGCGACTGGAACCTCAAAAACCTGTTCACCGGCTGGAAGGACCCGGAGCTGACCCCGCTCGGCATCCAGGAAGCAGAGACCGGCGGTCAGGCGCTCGCCGATACCGGCATCAAGTTCGACATCGCCTTCACATCCGACCTGAAGCGCGCCCAGGACACGCTGAAGATCGTGCTTGGCAAGCTCGGCCAGGAAGGTCTGGAGACGATCCGTGACCAGGCGCTCAACGAACGCGACTATGGCGATCTCTCCGGTCTCAACAAGGACGATGCCCGCGCCAAGTGGGGCGAGGAGCAGGTGCATATCTGGCGCCGATCCTATGACGTTCCGCCTCCGGGCGGCGAAAGCCTGCGCGACACCGGCGCCCGCGTCTGGCCCTATTACCTGACGGAAATCCTGCCCCGCGTGCTGCGCGGCGAAAAGGTTCTGGTCGCCGCGCATGGCAACTCGCTGCGTTCGCTGGTCATGGTGCTCGACCGGCTGACCAAGGAAGAGATCCTGAAGCTCAACCTCGCGACCGGCGTGCCGATGGTCTACGTTCTCAACGCCGATTCCACTGTCGCATCGAAGGAAGTCCTCGGCGACATGTCCGGCGCGCATTGAAGCTTAGCGTTCGACAATCCATGTGTTAGCTTGGAGAAGCGTGACACATGGATTGCAGCTATGGCCGATGTGACGACATTTACGTTTCAGGTCGAAGAAGAACTGAAGAAGGCCTTCAGCGAAGCGACCGGGGCGCAGCATAAAGATGACGCGGATGTGCTCCGCGACCTTATGCGTGGATACATAGAAAAGCAAAAGGGTGCTGCGGATTACGACGCATGGTTTCGTCGTAAAGTTCAAGCCGGTATCGATGCGGCGAATGCCGGAGAGGTAATCTCCAGCGACGAGATCGAGGCAGAGTTTTCGACGCTACGAGACAATGCCCGAAAATCCTCCGCGCGATGAGACTTGTCTGGACGCTTCCCGCACGGCGCGATCGCAGAACCATCTTTGACCATATCCGTCAGGACAATCCGGGCGCAGCGGCGGACATGGATGACGTCTTCGCCAAGGCTTCACAGCAACTATCGCACTTCCCCGATCAGGCCGATCGGGGCGTGCCGCCGGCACAAGACAACTGCTCGTCCATCCAAGCTACTTCATCGTTTATGATTTGATCGAGGACACGGTGCGTATCCTCGCAGTCATCCACACAGCGCGCCAGTGGCCGGCGGAGTAGCGCTCAATTCTCGATCGTGAACTGCACCGCGTCGGCCGGAAAGCGACTAACGGCGTATTGGACCGGCACGCCGTTCGGATCGGCGTTCAGCGCGCGGGTCACCAGTACGATCGCACCGGGTGACAGTGCCAGCGACGAGAGATCGTCGGTATCCGCATGCACGGCGGTGATTTCCGTCGAGACGCGCACATAGTCGGTCAGGCCGACCGCCGAAAAGGCTGCGGTGATGGAACCGCTGTCGCGATAGGCATCGGCAATGCCTGCGAAGCGCTCTGCGGGAAACCAGGCTGTAGCCCGCGAGACGGGGCGGCGATCGGCCTTCCTCAAGGTTTCGAGGCGGATCACACGCGCGCCTGTCGGCAACTGCAGTCGGGCAGCTAGCTCTGCGGACGCAGCTTCTTCCGAGGAGGCCAGGAGAATGCCTTCCTTTTCCCGTGCCTGATCGCCGACGCCCTGGTTGAAGCGGGTTCGCTTCGAGATCGGGAAATTGATCCGCTCCTTGCGCAGGATCAGTGTGCCGCGACCCTGTACCGCCTGGACGATGCCTTCCTGCGCAAGCGCTGCGAGCGCACTGCGTACGGTATGGCGATTGACGCCGAACTGGGCCGCCAGCACCATTTCCGGCGCCACTTTTCCAGCCTCATCATATTCACCGCTGGCAATGGCGGACCGAATTCGATCCGCGATCTGCCGCCAAAGCGCCACCCCGTTTCGCCGGCGAACCGCCGCTTCCTGCATATCCATGTCACACGCTTGTTATATCTGAAAGTTATGGCTAAGTTATCTTGTATGGTTGTCTATATCAATAGACATTTTGGAGATTGGCCATGGATGTTGCACAGCAGACCGTGCCGGATACGGACTTAGCCGGGCGCCGCCGTTGCGCCGGCCTTCTTGCCGGCGCAACCCTCAATGAAATTCGCGCTGCCTGGGATGCCTTGGCGGAAAAGCCGGAGGCCAGACCGGTCCGCGGCCCCGAGACCGGGCTCGTCATGGTTCGCGGCCGCATCGGCGGCGGCGGCAGCCCATTCAACCTCGGGGAAGCCACCGTCACGCGCGCCACGGTAGCGCTCGCTTCCGGCACTGTCGGCCATGCCCAGGCACTCGGTACCGAGAGGAAAAGGCCCGACTTTCGGCGATCTTCGATGCGCTCTGGCAGGAAGAGGCAAGCCGCGACTTCGTCGAGACCGTCATTCTTGCGCCGGTCGAAACGCGGCTCGCCGCGGAAGAAGCTCAGAAGGCCGAAGAGACCGCCGCAACCCGCGTAGACTTTTTCACCATGGTACGGGGAGACGACTGATGGCCGCCAATACAGAAGCTTTCACCGGCGGTTTTTCCAATCCCGTCTTCGAATCCCAGAGCGTGTTCCGCATGGTGATGGACGGCATGGCTCGTCCCGGTACGATCGGCACCGTCGAGCAGGATGCCGGGCAGCCGGAACCGCTCGGACCGGCCGCCGGCGCCATCGCGCTGACGCTCTGCGATCACGACACCCCCGTCTGGTTGAGCGCTGGCTTCTCGCAATCGGCCGTCGCCGAATGGATCGGCTTTCACTCCGGCGCGCCGATCACCCGCGAAAAGGCCGAGGCCCGTTTCGCCTTCAAGGAAGCATCCTCGCCGCTTTCCTCCTTCGGCCTCTTCTCCGCCGGCACCCAGGAATATCCCGACCGCTCGACGACTTTGGTCATAGAGGTGGAAGCGCTTGGCGAAGGCCAGGAACTGACGCTTGCCGGCCCGGGCATCCTGCACAGCACGACCGCCAAGGTCGCTGGTCTGCCCGAGACATTCCTCAGGCTCTGGGCCGACAACCGCACGCTCTTCCCGCGCGGCATCGACGTGATCCTGACGGCCGGACGGCATTTCCTGTGCCTGCCACGCACCACCCGGATCAACGGCTGACGCCATAACGCAACGACAAGGCTCCGATCGCACCAATAAAGGCGCGAGACGGGCAGGAGAATGAACCATGTATGTTGCCGTCAAGGGTGGCGAGGCCGCCATCACCAATGCCCACCGGCTGCTCGCCGACCGGCGCCGGGGCGACCGTTCGCTGCCATCCGTTACGATTGATCAAGTCGTCGAGCAGCTCGGTCTCGCCGTCGATCGCGTCATGGCGGAAGCCTCGCTCTATGACCGGTCGCTCGCAGCGCTTGCCGTTCGCCAGTCGCGCGGCGACCTGATCGAGGCGATCTTCCTCTTGCGCGCCTATCGCACGACGCTGCCGCGCTTCGGCAGTTCCGTGCCGCTCGACACGGCCGACATGCAGGTCGAGCGCCGCGTCTCGGCCACCTACAAGGACCTGCCTGGCGGCCAGCTGCTCGGCCCGACCTTCGACTATACCCATCGCCTGCTCGACCCGTCGCTTCTGTCCGACGAAGCGGTCGAGGAACCCGCCCGCCGGGAAGCCGGCGAGGAGGCGATCATGCGCGTCTCCGATATTCTCGCCCATGAAGGCCTGATCGAGGCCGATGGCGACCTGCCGCAGGACCAGCCGGCCGGCGACCTGACGCGCGAGCCGTTGGAATTCCCGATGAGCCGCGATCTTCGCCTCCAGGCGCTTGCCCGCGGAGACGAAGGCTTTCTTCTGGCACTCGGCTATTCCACCCAGCGTGGCTACGGCCGTAACCACCCGTTCGTCGGCGAAGTCCGCATCGGCGAGGTCGAGGTGGAGATGGACGTGCCGGAACTCGGTTTTTCCGTCTCGCTCGGACGCATCCGCGTCACCGAATGCCAGATGGTCAACCAGTTCAAAGGCTCGTCCAAGGCACCGCCGCAGTTCACCCGCGGTTACGGCCTCGTCTTCGGCCAGAACGAGCGTAAGGCGATGTCCATGTCACTCGTCGACCGCGCGCTGCGTGCGGAAGAACTCGGCGAAGACATCACCGCACCGGCGCAGGACGAGGAATTCGTCATTTCCCATTCCGACAACGTGCAGGCGACCGGCTTCGTCGAGCACCTGAAACTGCCGCATTACGTCGACTTCCAGGCCGAGCTCGCGATGGTACGCAAGATGCGCGCCGATATCGAAGCTGCGCGGAACGGCGAAACCGAGATGAAGGACGCTGCCGAATGACTGCCGATCTCGCCACCTACAACTTCGCCTATCTGGACGAGCAGACGAAGCGGATGATCCGCCGCGCGATCCTGAAAGCGATCGCCATTCCCGGCTATCAGGTGCCGTTCGCCTCGCGCGAAATGCCGATGCCCTATGGCTGGGGCACCGGCGGCGTTCAGGTGACCGCCTCGATCATCGGCCCGGAAGACGTGCTGAAGGTCATCGATCAGGGCGCCGACGACACGACCAATGCCGTCTCGATCCGCGCCTTCTTCCAGAAGGTCGCCGACGTGGCTGTGACGACGCATACCAAGGATGCGACGATCATCCAGACCCGCCACCGCATTCCTGAAGCGAAACTCACGGAGGGCCAGGTTCTCGTCTACCAGGTGCCGATCCCCGAGCCGCTGCGCTTCCTCGAGCCGCGCGAGACCGAGACGCGGAAAATGCATGCGCTGGAAGAATACGGCCTCATGCATGTGAAGCTCTACGAAGACATCGCCATCAACGGCCGCATTTCCAAGACCTATGCCTATCCGGTCAAGGTGGATGGCCGCTACGTGATGGACCCCTCGCCGACGCCGAAATTCGACAATCCGAAAATGCACATGTCGGAAGCGCTTCAACTCTTCGGCGCCGGTCGTGAAAAACGCATCTACGCCGTTCCGCCGCATACCGAAGTCGTCAGCCTCGATTTCGAGGATTACCCGTTCGAGATCCAGAAGTTCGAGCAGGACTGCGCGCTCTGCGGCGCCCACGGCGTCTATCTGGATGAAGTGGTACTCGACGACAAGGGCGAGCGGATGTTCGTCTGCTCCGATACCGACCATTGCGAAGACCGCCGCGAACACGGCCATGTCGGCGCGATGCTGGCCCAGGATGGATCCCCCAAGCAGGAAGCCGCAGAATGACCGACACTCCCTTCTCAAAGTCAGCGGCGTCTCGAAATTCTACGGCAGCCGCATCGGCTGCAAGGACGTCAATTTCGAACTGTGGCCAGGCGAAGTGCTCGCCATCGTCGGCGAATCCGGCTCGGGCAAGACAACGCTTCTCAACTGCCTGTCGACCCGGCTGATGCCGACCGCCGGCGGCGTCGAATACCGGATGCGCGACGGCAATTTCCGTGATCTCTACCATATGAGCGAGGCGGAGCGCCGCTTCCTGATGCGCACCGACTGGGGTTTCGTCCACCAGAACCCGGCTGACGGGCTGCGCATGACGGTGTCTGCCGGCGCCAATGTCGGCGAACGCTTGATGGCAGTCGGCGACCGGCATTACGGCAAGATCCGCGAGACGGCGACCGACTGGCTCGGTCGCGTCGAAATCTCGGCCGACCGCATCGACGACCAGCCGCGCGCCTTTTCCGGCGGCATGCGCCAGCGCCTGCAGATCGCCCGTAATCTCGTCACCGGCCCGCGCCTCGTCTTCATGGACGAGCCGACCGGCGGTCTCGACGTCTCGGTACAGGCCCGCCTGCTCGATCTCGTGCGCGGCCTCGTCAACGATCTGGGCCTTGCCGCGATCGTCGTTACCCATGACCTCGCGGTCGCACGGCTTCTCTCCCACCGGATGATGGTGATGAAGGACGGCCACGTCATCGAACACGGTCTGACCGACCGGGTGCTCGACGATCCGCGCGAGCCCTATACCCAGCTTCTCGTTTCCTCCATCCTGCAAGTATAAAGGAGATCCCGATGGCCACTCCCTCGTCGTCTCGGAAGTCTTCAAGAGCTTCACCATGCATCTGCGCGACGGCATCAAGCTGCCGGTCGTCAACGATGTGAATTTCTCCGTTGCCAGCGGCGAATGCGTCGTCCTCGGCGGCCCGTCGGGTATCGGCAAGAGCTCGATCCTGAAAATGCTCTACGGCAACTATGCCGTCGATGCCGGCCAGATCCTGGTGGATCACAACGACCGTATCGTCGATATCGCAAAAGCAGATCCGCGTACGATCATAGACGTGCGCCGCCATACGATGGGCTATGTCAGCCAGTTCCTGCGCACCGTGCCGCGCGTTGCGGCGATCGATGTCGTCGCCGAACCGCTGGTGGCCCGTGGCATCGAGGCGGCAATCGCCAAGGAAAAGGCGGCTGAGCTGCTCGCCCGGCTCAACCTGCCTCGCGAACTCTGGTCGCTGCCGCCCGCCACCTTTTCCGGCGGCGAACAGCAACGCGTCAACATCGCCCGTGGCTTCATCACCAGCCACCGTGTGCTGCTTCTCGACGAACCGACAGCCTCGCTCGACGCCGCCAATCGCCGCGTCGTGGTGGAAATGATCGCCGCCAAGAAGGAAGAGGGTGTGGCCATGCTCGGCATCTTCCACGACGAGGAAGTGCGCGAGGCCGTCGCCGATCGCATTCTCGACGTCAGTGCATTCTCTCCCCGGAAGGCCATTGCAGCATGAGTGCCAAAGTCGGGCTGGAGCCCGTCATCCACGAGACGGCCAGCGTGAGCAATTCGAAGATCGGCCGCTATACGGAAATCGCCGAGCGCTGTCGCATCGACGAGGCTGAGATCGGTGACTATTCCTACATCATGCAGGACGGCTCGATCTGGTGCGCGACGATCGGAAAGTTCGTTAACATGGCCGCCTCGGTGCGCATCAACGCCACCAACCACCCGACATGGCGGGCGACACTGCACCACTTCACCTATCGTGCTGCCAATTACTGGGACGATGCCGAAAACGAGAAGGATTTCTTCGAGTGGCGGCGCGAGAACCGCGTCACCATCGGCCATGACGTCTGGATCGGCCATGGCGCCACTGTGTTGCCCGGCGTCACCGTCGGCAATGGCGCTGTGATCGGCGCGGGCGCCGTCGTCTCCAAGGACGTCGCGCCCTATACGATCGTCGGCGGTGTGCCGGCGAAGCTGATCCGCGAGCGCTTCACCAAGGAGATCGGCGAGGGCATGGACCGGCTCGCCTGGTGGGACTGGGATCATCTCAGGCTGCGCAAGGCGCTCGATGATTTCCGTGCGCTGTCGGCAGAAGATTTCCTGTCCCGTTACAGCGCATAACGAAACTGTGACAAGCCACTCAGGCTTGTTACAAAACAGACATCAAACCGACATTCAGCATTCATCAAGCCGGTCTAAGCCGATGCCCATTAGGGGTTAAGGCGGACTTAAGACATGACGTTTGAACTGAGGAATGTAACCAGGCGTTTCGGCGACCGTATCGCGGTCAATGCCGTCAATGTCGAGATTCCCCAGGGCCAGATGGTCGGCATCATCGGTCGTTCCGGCGCCGGCAAGTCCACACTCCTGCGCATGATCAACCGCCTGCAGGAGCCGAGCTCGGGCTCGATCCATTTCGGCGGCACCGAAGTGTCGGCACTCAAGGGTGCCGGCCTGCGCAACTGGCAGCGCGACTGCGCGATGATCTTCCAGCAGTTCAACCTCGTGCCGCGCCTCGACGTTCTGACCAACGTCATGCTTGGCCGACTGAACCACCGCTCGACGATGATGAGCCTTCTCAACATTTTCTCCGACGACGAGCGTCTTGCCGCGATCGCGGCGCTTGAGCGCCTCGGCATCGAGCAGACCGCGATGCAGCGCGCCGGCACGCTTTCGGGCGGCCAGCAGCAGCGCGTGGCGATTGCCCGCGCCCTCATGCAGGCGCCGAAAATGCTGCTCGCCGACGAGCCGATTGCCTCGCTCGATCCGCTCAACGCCAAGATCGTGATGGATGCGCTGCGCGACATCAACGAGCGCGAAGGCATCACCGTCATCACCAACCTGCATACGCTCGATACCGCCCGCAGCTATTGCGAGCGGATCATCGGCATGGCGGCCGGCCGTGTCGTTTTCGACGGCACACCGTCGCAGCTGAACGCGGACGCGGTCCAGGAGATCTACGGCTCCGACAGGGACGGCGCAGGCATCGACGAGACGATGACCTCGACCAGCATCAACATCCCCGCTGCTCAGGTGAGCACGGCCAAGGAATCGGGCGGCATCAGCACACTGGCAAGCGCCAGGGCCTGAGCCCGCACATGACGATCGTCTGCCCGCGTCAAGGGCGCAATTTTTCATGACCCAACTCCGGAACACCCGGAAACAGGAGATCACCATGCTGAGACAAGCTCTTCTCGCTGCCGTTGCACTTAGCGTGCTCGCCGGCTCCGCAATGGCCCAGGACGTCAAGGTTCTGCGCATCGGTCTCGACGGCTCGGAAAACGAAGCCGACCAGATCCGCAACACGCAGTGTGTCGCTGACGGCCTGAAGGCCTTCACCGGCGTTCCGGAAGTCCAGATTTTCCCGTCGCCGGACTATAACGGCGTCATCCAGGGCCTGCTCGGCGGCACGATCGACATCGCTTCGATGGGCGCTTCCTCCTACGCCGCGATCGCGCTGAAGGACCCGAAGGCTGTCGACCCGATCCTGACCTACACCCAGTCGGACGGTTCTTCCGGTTACTACTCCATCATGGTTGCCCGCAAGGACAGCGGCATCAAGACGCTCGCCGACGCCAAGGGCAAGAAGATCGGCTTCGCCGATCCGGATCTCGACCTCCGGCTACCTCGTCCCGAACGTTGCCCTGCCGAAGGAAATCGGCGCACCGGTCAAGGAATACTTCTCTGAAAGCGGCTTCGGCGGCGGCCATGAGAACCTCGTTCTCGCCGTTCTCGACAAGAAGTTCGACGTCGGCACAACCTTCGGTTCGGGCGTCGGCAAGTGGGAAGACGGCTACACCGGCGGCAACCTGCACCAGATGGTCAACAAGGGCAATCTGGACATGGACGACATCGTCGAAGTCTGGAAGTCCCCGCTGATCCCGAACGGCCCGCTGATGGTCAACAACAAGCTGCCGGAAGACATGCGCGCCAAGGTCGAAGCCTACTTCCTCGAACTGCCGAAGAAGGACCACGATTGCTTCAAGGCCTACACCCAGGGCGACAACAAGGAATACATCAAGGTCGATCCGTCCTTCTACCAGACGATCATCGACGCTCGTAAGTCCGTCATCGGCGGCTGATCTTCCTTTCCATCCTCCTGCGGCGGCGCTCCCCGAGCGCCGCCGTTTGCAAACCAAGAGCGCGGATCATGGCGACCATCAGCGAAAATACCACTGGCGGCCTCGGCCCTTCGGCATCCCTGATGATGCAGCACTACCGGCAGCAGCTTAAGACTCGCCGCGTCTATACCGCGATCTCGATCGGTGTCTTCCTCATCGCGCTCTTCGCCTCGCTGCAATTCGCCAATGATGCGAATGCCGGCAAGTTCTTCGAACGCCTGCCCTATTTCTTCGATTTCATCCGCAGCTTCGTGCCGGACAGTCCGATGGAAATTTTCCGGGCGATGTTCGACCTGCCCTCGCCCTATGCCGACGGCTCGCTGAAATACGACTACACGGCCGACCGCCACTACATCACCGACACGTTCTACATTCCGAATTTCTTCTACCAGCTGATCATCACCATCAATATCGCGCTGGTTTCGACCATCATCGGCGCGGCTCTGGCATTCCTGCTCTGCTTCTTCGCCTCGACCAACCTCGTCGGTGCGGGCGCCACGCGCTTCGTCGTGCGTCGTATCATGGAGATCATGCGCGCCTTCCCGGAAATCGTCATCGCCGGCCTCTTGACCGCAATCCTGTCGATCGGCCCGATCGCCGCGATCATCGCCATCACCGTCCATACGATCGGCGCGCTCGGAAAGCTGTTCTTCGAAGTGGTCGAGAATTCCGACATGAAGCCGGACGAGGGCCTGCGGGCCGCCGGTGCCTCCTGGGTCGAGCGCGTGCGCTTCGCCATCGTTCCCCAGGTCCTGCCGAATTTCGTCTCCTATACGCTGCTGCGCGCCGAGATCAATGTACGCGCCTCGACCATTATCGGCGCTGTCGGTGGCGGCGGCATCGGCGAAGTGTTCCGTCTCGCAATCGGTCGCGATCACGCCGCCAAGACCTATGCGATCATCATCCTTCTGCTTGTCAGCGTCATCGCGATCGATCAGTTTTCGAGCTGGCTTCGCCGCCGGCTGATCGGCCAGCAGTCCTTCGAACTCGGCAGGGGAGCAGCCTGTTGACGTCCTCGGTTCCTAGCATCAACGCCTCCGACCGCGAGCGCCTGCGCGCCGCCTATCCGGAAGTCTTTCACCGATCCTTCATGCGGCGCTACGGCCTGCTCGTCAGCTCGGGCATGGTTTTTGCCTATCTCGTGATCTGCTTCTTCGCCTTCAATGTCGGCCCCGCCTTCATGAACGGTCAGTGGGATCGCGCTTCCTCCTACATCCAGGACTGGTATTCCTGGCGCGCCCAGCCGCGCCTTCGCTTTCAGGATGACGGCACGGTCAAGCCGCAATGGTCGAGCCGCGGGCAATATGCGGAAGGCGCCGACATCTTCTGGCTGCAGCCGACGCAAAACGGCGGCTATTCGGTCACCTATGGCAGCGAAGCCGACCGTCTCGACGTGACCACCAGCCGCGTCGATGTCTATGTAAACGGCACCGCCTATCCGGTCATGATCACCGAGGATGCCGCGACCGCGCCTGCCGGCGCCCCTGCCGCCATCCAGCAGGACGGCTCCAAGGTCATCGTCAGTTACGGCTTCGAGGGCCAGGCGGAAATCCGCACCAGCCAGGTCTACGTTCAGCGCCGCTTCCTCGGCTGGGCGAACTTCCTGTTCGACACCAAGTCTGAATTCTGGGGCAAGAGCTGGGGTCAGCTCGCCCACCTGGCGACGTTCGGTGAGCGTCTCGACCCGGCCCGCTCGAATATCGGCCACATGGTCGATGATTTCCTCGGCAACAATGTCTGGCAACACGCCGACATCCTGTCGAAGCTTCTCCAGACGCTGGTCATGGCCTTTGTCGGCACGCTGCTCGGCACGATCTTCGCCTTCCCGCTCGCCTTCATTGCCGCGCGCAACATTACCCGAAACCGCGCCGCCAACTGGGGCATGAAGCGGCTCTTCGATTTCCTGCGTTCGGTCGACATGCTGATCTGGGCGCTGTTCTTCACCCGCTCCTTCGGCCCCGGACCGATCCCCGGCATCGCGGCGATCTTCTTCACCGATGCCGGCGCACTCGGAAAGGTCTATGCGGAAGCTGTCGAGAATGTCGACGACAAGCAGCGCGAGGGCGTGAAGTCAGTCGGCGCCCCCCGGTGATCGTCAACCGCTTCGGCGTCGTGCCGCAGGTCCTGCCGGTGTTCATTTCCCAGTCCCTGTATTTCTGGGAATCCAACACCCGCTCGGCGACCGTCATCGGTGCCGTCGGCGCCGGCGGCATCGGCCTCAAGCTGCTCGAAGCGATGGGCACCAATGCCGACTGGGACAAGGTCGCCTATATGGTGCTGCTCATCCTGTTCGTCGTCTTCCTGTTCGACAATGTCTCCAACGCGATCCGCTCGCGACTGATCGGCGGGCCTACCCATTAGGGGCCCGCAGAAAAACCGCCGGACATCATCATTCTGTCATGGAAATCTTTTAGGCGCAGGGCCTGTCTTCGAGCGCGGCAGAGGGCTAGTCTCCTGCCGCCGCCCTGTTCCTGATTCCGGACCGATACCTTGCGCTACGCGATCTATTTTTCCCCGCCGCGGGCCACCCGCTGACGACGACCGCATCCCGTTGGCTCGGCCGCGATGCCTTCACGGGCGAGACATTTCCGACGCCGGATGTCGCTGGCATTTCCACCGACGACGTCTATGCCCTGACCGCCGATCCGCGCCGTTACGCCTTTCACGCGACGCTTAAGGCACCGTTCGAACTGGCAGAGGGACATACGGAGGAAGAGCTGCTCGAAGCCTTTGAGGACTTTGCTGCCTCGACGCCTGCCTTCGACATTCCGAATGTCGTGATCGGCCAGCTCGGCCGCTTCTTTGCGCTGGTGCCGGACCGTGTCTATCCCGTACTGCAGGATTTCGCCGCCGAGATCGTCGAGGATTTCGAGCCTTTTCGGGCACCGCTTTCTGATGCCGATATCGCCCGCCGCAAGCCGGACAGTCTGTCGCCCGAACACCGTGCAAATCTGATGCGCTGGGGTTACCCTTACGTCATGGACGAGTTCCGCTTTCACATGACGCTGTCCGGCCAGGTTCCCCCAGAACAGGCGCCGGCCATGCGCGCAGCGCTCGAAGCCCGCTTTGCCGACTTCATCAACAGGCCGCTTGCCATCGACGGACTGGCCATTTTCGTCGAGCCCGAGCGCGGCGCCCCCTTCACCGCCCTTCGCCATATTCCGCTGGCATCCGTTTCCGACCTCAGAAAGACCGCACCATGACCGCCGAACTCGTCATCACCAATGCCCGTATCGTGCTGGAGGACAGCATGATCTCCGGCTCCGTGCAGATCCGCGACGGCAAGATTGCCGATATTTCCGAGGGCAACGTCCATACCGGTGAAGATTTCGAGGGCGATTACCTGATCCCGGGCCTAGTCGAGCTTCACACCGACCACCTTGAACAGCACTATTCGCCGCGTCCCGGCGTGCGCTGGAACGCGACGGCGGCGATCCAGGCCCATGACGCGCAGATCGCCTCCTCCGGCATCACCACCGTGTTCGACTGCCTGCGCATGGGTTCCGACGAGGATGGCGGTTTCGAGCACGGCGAGATGCGCGAGATGGCCGATGCCATCCAGGCCGCCGAGCGCGATGGGCGCCTGCGCTCCGAGCACCTGATCCACCTTCGCTGCGAAGTCTCGGCCGACAACGTGCTGCAGCACTTCGCCGATTTCGAGAATGACAGCCATGTGCGGCTCGTCTCGCTGATGGACCATGCGCCCGGCCAGCGCCAGTTCCAGACCATGGACCAGTACATCTTCTACTACCAGAAGAAGCGCGGCCTTACCGACGAGGCCTTCAAGATCTTCGTCGACAAGCGGATCGAGGAATCGCAGCGCAATTCGACGCCGCACCGGATCGCGATTGCCAGACACTGCGCCGAGCGCGGCATCACGGTCGCCAGCCATGACGATGCGACGCTCGCCCATGTCGACGAGGCGATCGAGAACGGCGTCAAGCTTGCCGAATTCCCAACGAGCTTCGAGGCTGCAAAGGCGTCGCACGAGCATGGTATGAGCGTTCTCATGGGCGCTCCCAACGTCGTGCGCGGCAAGTCTCATTCCGGCAATATCGCCGCGCGTGACCTCGCGGCAAAGGGCGTGCTCGACGTGCTTTCATCGGATTACGTGCCGCTCAGCCTGCTCTATGCGCCGTTCATCCTGGCCGACGACGTGAACGGCATCACGCTGCCCAAGGCGATCGCCATGGTCACCGCCACCCCTGCGCGAACTGCCGGCCTCGACGACCGCGGCCGGATCGCGACCGGCCTGCGCGCCGACATGGTCCGTGTTCACCGTCAGGAAGGCGTGCCGGTGTCGCGCGCCGTCTGGCGGCAGGGTCGACGGGTGGCGTGATGGACGCCCGGCCACAAAGTCCCGAGGAAAGACGTTCCGGCTGCATGGCCGTGGTGGTCGGCCCGAGCGGTGCTGGCAAGGATACGCTGATGGCCCATGCGGCCCACATCTTCGCAGACCGCGAGGACGTCATCTTCGCCCGGCGCATCATCACCCGGGATGCGGCTGCTGGCGGCGAGGACCATGACGGTGTCTGCGAGGCAGATTTCGAAAAGCTGGAGGCGGAAGGCCGTTTTGCCGTCTCCTGGGCAGCGCACGGCCTGCATTACGGCATACCTGCCGAAACCCGGGATGCCGTTGCCGCCGGCGCGCTCGTCATCGCCAATGGATCGCGATCGGCGCTCGCCGCCTTCGCCGAAGCCTATTCCTGCCTCGTCGTCATCAACGTGACGGCCCGTCCGGAAGTGCTGGCTGCGCGGCTCGAAGCCCGCGGGCGGGAGAGCAAGGAGGACATTCTCCGACGACTGCAGCGCAGTTCTCTCGGCGTGACGGGCGACTATAACGTCGTTACGATCGATAACAGCGATACGATCGAATCTGCCGGAAAGGCCATGATTGAGGCACTTTCGGCGTACTTGCCTCAGGAAGTATGATCGGCAGCAAAATTAGCACTATACGCTTTAAAGTTTCAATCTCTCCCCTAGTTCATCTATTCCGAATGTCTAATGGAGTCGGGGCGGTGGGCGAAACTTCCAAGCGGGACGGCGTGGATGCCGACGGATTAATTAGAACCGATCTTGAGGCGCGCATGGTCGTGCTCGAGATCATATCGATGACGGCACTGGCTCTGGCGCTTGACACATCGGAAAACGGCAGTCCGGAACAGGCGCGGGGGATCGCGGCGCTGATTCAGGACACAGTGCGCCAGCGGTGTCGCGAAGTCGGACTGAACGACAAGGATCAGAAATCCGCCAATGCCTATGCCGACGAGCTTCTTTCGACGGCACTCGTTTCGCTCTATCCCGACTGAACCCGAGATTGCACGAAGCTCACCTGATCAGTGAGCCTCGTCCCAGTTGGACGCGGCACGCGCATCCACCTTCAGCGGAACCTTCATCGAAATCGCCGGCATGGCCGCCTGTTCCATCGTCGAAACGATGATCGGCATCGCCTTTTCGACATCCGCGTCTTCAACCTCGAAGATCAGTTCGTCATGCACCTGCAGCAGCATGCGCACACGATCGCCAAGCCCTGCATCGGCAAGCGCCGGCTCCATCTTCACCATTGCACGACGGATGATGTCGGCGGCCGATCCCTGGATCGGCGCATTGATCGCCGCGCGCTCGTTGAAGGCACGCATGGAGGGGTTGGAGGATTTGATCTCGGGGTAATGCGCCCGGCGGCCGAAGATCGTCTCGACATAGCCGTGCTCGCGCGCAAACGCCTTGGTCAGATCCATATAGTCGCGGATGCCAGGAAAGCGCTCGAAATATTTCTTGATGTAGTCGCCCGCTTCTGAGCGCTCGATCGACAGCTGATTGGCGAGGCCAAAGGCCGAGATGCCGTAGATGATGCCGAAGTTGATCGCCTTGGCTCGGCGGCGGATCTCGCTCGGCATCCCTTCGACGGGCACACCGAACATTTCCGAGGCCGTCATCGCATGAATGTCGATACCATCCTCGAAAGCCTGGCGAAGCTGCGGGATATCGGCCACATGGGCGAGCACGCGCAGTTCGATCTGGCTGTAATCGGCCGAGAGAAGCTTGTGGCCGGACGATGCGATGAAGGCCGTGCGGATCTTGCGGCCTTCGGCATTGCGCACCGGAATATTCTGCAGGTTCGGTTCCGACGATGACAGGCGGCCCGTCGTAGTCGAGGCCAGCGAATAGGACGTGTGCACCCGCTTCGTCTCAGGGTGGACATAGCCCGGCAGCGCATCCGTATAGGTGGATTTCAGCTTGGTCAGTTGGCGCCAATCGACGATCTTGCGCGGCAGCGGATGCCCCTCGACCGCAAGGTCCTCCAGCACGCTTGCCGAGGTGGACCACTGGCCGGTCTTGGTCTTTGCGCCGCCCGGCAGACCCATCTTGCCGAACAGGATGTCGCCAAGCTGCTTCGGCGAACCGATGGTGAAGCGCTCGCCGGCAAGTTCGTAGATCTCGTCCTCGAAGGCGGCAGCCTTCTGCGCCAGTTCGCCGGAAAGCCGCGACAGGATCTGCCGGTCGATGGAAATGCCGCGCTCTTCCATGCGCGCCAGAACCTCCACCAGCGGGCGTTCCAGCCGTTCATAGATACGGGTCAGGCCCATGGAAGCCAGCTGCGGCTTCAGCACCATCCAGAGGCGCAGGGTAACATCGGCATCTTCCGCCGCATAGGTCGTTGCCCGGTCGATATCGACGAAATCGAAGGTGACGCCGCTCTTGCCGGAACCGGCGACATCCTTGAAGGCGATCGGCTTGTGATTGAGCCAGCGCTCCGACAGGCCGTCCATGCCGTGATTGCCCTTGCCGGCATCCAGCACATAGGACATCAGCATCGTATCGTCATAGCTCTCGACGGTGATGCCGTGGCGCTTCATGACGAGGTAGTCGAATTTCAGGTTCTGCGCGACCTTCAGCACCGACGGATCTTCCAGCAGCGGCTTCAGGCGGTCGAGCGCATCGCGGGTCGGGATCTGGTTTTCCGCCATGCCGCCGCCGAGAAGATCACCGACGCCGGTCTTGTGGGTGAGCGGCACGTAGCAGGCGCGCACTTCGAGGCCCGACGGATTGTCGATATTGTCGGCGATGGCCAGCGAGAAACCGACCAGCTCGGCCTGCATCGGATCGAGCGAATTCGTTTCCGTGTCGAAACCGACGAGGCCGGTTTCGCGGGCGGCGCGGATCCAGTCGTCAAGCACTTCGATATCCCGCGCCGTCACATAATTCGCCGTATCGATCTTGGCATTGGCGAAGGCGGCGATACGCATCTCGGCAAGATCGGTTGGTGTTGAGCCTTCGACACCCTTGGCAACGGCGGCTTTGGCGGGATGCGCCGGCGCGTCGGCGGCAGCCTCTCCGGTATCGCCGGTCGCTGCGCCGGCGTCGAGATCGGGTCCGCGGGCGTCCGCGCCCCACTCCACCTCGATCGTCGCGGGCTCGATAGCGTTGGCATCGCAGTCACAGGCCGTCGCGACACGGCGCGTCAGCGTGCCGAATTCCATTGCCTTCAGGAAACCGATCAGCTTCGGCCCGTCCTGCGGCTCCAGAACCAGTGCACTGAGATCGAGCTCCAGCGGTACGTCCGTCCTGAGCTCCACCAGCTGACGGGAGAGCCGCGCCTGATCGGCATAGGCCTGGATGTTCTCGCGGCGCTTGACCTGCTTGATCTCGCCGGCGCGCGCGAGAAGCGTTTCAAGATCGCCGAATTCTTCGAGAAGCTGCGCTGCCGTCTTCGGGCCGATGCCCGGAATGCCCGGCACGTTGTCGACCGAATCGCCGACCATAGCCTGCAGATCGATCATCTTCTCCGGCGGCACGCCCCATTTCTCGATGACGTCGGGAATGCTGATCTGCTTGTCCTTCATGCTGTCATACATGTGGACCGTCGGTGTCACGAGCTGCATCAGGTCCTTGTCGGACGAAACGATCGTAACGTCCGCGCCTGCGGCTTCCGCCTGGCGGGCATAGGTCGCAATGATGTCATCCGCCTCGAAACCTTCCGTCTCGATACAGGGCAGGTTGAAGGCGCGCGTCGCCTGGCGGATGAGGCCGAACTGCGGCACCAGCTCTTCCGGCGGCGCGGACCGGTTCGCCTTGTAGGCGTCATAGATTTCCTTGCGGAAAGTCTTCGACGAGTAGTCGAAGATGACCGCGAAATGCGTCGGCGTGACCCCGACCGAAGTGTCGCGCGCATCGGTCAAAAGCTTCCACAGCATGTTGCAGAAACCGGAAACAGCACCGATCGGAAGACCGTCCGACTTGCGCGTCAGCGGCGGCAATGCATGGAAGGCGCGGAAGATGAATCCGGACCCGTCGACGAGGAAGAGGTGATCGCCTTTTTTCATGGGCATGGCATAGCGTGACCCATGCGCGGCGTCCATGAAAACTTGTGATCGAAAGGCTCCCCCAGCTCCCGCCAACGTTACCGAATTGTAATCCACACTTCCCTTGAAAAGCCGCATTCCGCCTCACATTTCAAGGTCACCGGCGATTGATCACGCCGCAGTCTAGAAGAAGGCTCGTCCCCCGCCTCTTCAGACCGGGCAAAGGCCTATCCCCCTCTCCGGGCCTTTGTCCTCCCATCCGACGCCACGGCCGTTCCCCTCCCGGCCGTGGCGTTTTTTTGTGTCTCGTCCAGCACCCATCTTGCCAATTCCAAGCGGCTATCACAGTGTTCCAAATCATCGCCTGCCAGCAACCCGTGGGGAGGGTAAGGACCGAGGCCATGGGATTTGATCGTTCTCAGTCGGCCACCTATCTGGCTGGCCAGCTTGCCAGGGTCTTTTCGCGATCATTGCAGAAGCGCGCCACCGTGCTTGGCTTCTCGCCCGGTCAGTTTCCGGTTCTGCTGGAGCTCTGGCAGCAGGACGGACTGACCCAGAAACAACTGCTCGACAAGCTGGAGGTGGAGCAGGCAACGCTTGCCAATACACTCGCCCGCATGGAGCGGGACGGACTGATTGCCCGCACACCCCATCCGAGCGACAAGCGCGCGCAGATCATCAGCCTGACGGACCTTGGCCGATCACTGGAGGCGAACGCGCTTGAGGCTGCCGCCGAAGCCGACAGCGCGCTTTTTGCCGGATTCCGCACATTCGAGCGGGAGTTGATGATGGAATATATGCGCCTCATCATCGGCAACAGCCGCAAGGCCTGACATCTTCCAAAACACAAACAGCGCCCGGAGCGATCCGGACGCCGTTTTCGTATCGGTTCCTTTCCGCCTTATGGCTGGACGACCATGGCCGTGAACGGCCAGACATAGGCCTGCAGTGTTACCAATACGCCGACAAGGCAGGCGAGCACGATGGAATGCCAGAAAACGAAGCGCAGGATGCTGCCTTCGTGTCCGAACCACCCGGTCGCGGTCGAGGCAACGACAATCGACTGGGCATCGATCATCTTGCCCATGACGCCGCCGGACGAGTTCGCCGCGCCCATCAGGATCGGCGAAAGCCCCAGCTGTTCGGATGTCACCTTCTGCAGATTGCCGAACAGGATGTTCGACGCTGTGTCAGAGCCGGTCAATGCCACGCCAAGCCAGCCTAGCAACGTGCCGAAGAAGGGATAGAACACGCCCGTCGCGGCGAATGCCAGGCCGAGCGTCGAGATCGATCCCCGACAGGCGCGTCAGCGTGCCGAGCGCCAGCATGGCCGCGATGGTGATCAGCGAATAGGCGCAGAGCTTAATCGTCTGGCCGTAGGTTTTAAGCATCCCGATTGGCGTGAAGCCCATGGCGAAGCCGGAGAGCACCGCCGCGATGAACATGCCCGTGCCCGTATAGGACAGCCATGTGAAGGAGAAGGTCGCCGCTTCAGGCGTCGGTCCCGGCGCCACCGGCGGCATCTTGGCGATCATCTTGTCGAGGCCGGGGACCGGGTAGTTCCACACTGCCCAGGAATTGACCGCCGACTTGAAGAAGCCCGTACCCCAGATGAGGAGCACGACGCAGACGATCACCCAGGGTGTGAGTGCTGCACGGATCTCCTTCGGCGACGGTCGTACCGCCGGTTTCGCCTGCTTGAGCGTGCCGTCATCGGAAATGTCATGGCCGCGCAGCTTGGGCGAGGTCCAGACCTCCTTCGGCTGCCAGACGCGCAGGAAGCCGATCAGGCAGGCCATCGAGATCAGCGAGGCGCCGATGTCGACGATCCAGGGGTTGATATAGTTGGAGATCGCGAATTGCGAGATGGCGAAGGATGCGCCGGTGACCAGGATGGCCGGCCAGATCTGCATCATGCCCTTCCTGCCGGCAAACACCCAGATCAGCCAGAACGGCACGAGCACGGAGAAGAACGGCAACTGCCGGCCCACCATGGCGCCGAGCAGATAGGGATCAATACCGGTGACCTGGGACAGGCCCTGGATCGGCGTGCCGAGCGCGCCGTAGGCAACCGGCGCCGTATTGGCGATCAGCGATAGACCGGAGGCCGCAAGCGGCGAGAAGCCGAGGCCGATCAGGATCGCACCGGTGACGGCCACCGGCGTGCCGAAGCCGGAAGCGCCCTCGAAGAAGGCGCCGAAGGCGAAGGCGATCAGCAAAAGCTGGATGCGGCGATCATCCGTGACGCTGCCGATCGTCTGCTGCAGTTTCTCGAACTGTCCCTTCTCCACCGTCAGCCGGTAGAGGAAGATGACGTTCAAGACGATCCAGCCGATCGGGAAAAAGCCGGTGACCGCACCCAGAACGGTTGCGGAAAGCGACATGCCGACCGGCATGGTGAAGATGAAGATCGCGATGAGATTGGCGATGATCAGCGCGATGATGGCGGCCACATGCGCCTTGACGACATTGGTGGCGATGAGGCCGAGAAGGATGAGAACAGGGATTGCAGCAAGAATGGTGGACAGAACAGCACTGCCCATGGGGTCATAGACTTGATTCCACATTGAAAGCCCCTCCCAAGGCCGGACGAAATAATGTCCGATCCTGAAACATACATCCCGATGGATGAGACAGTCCAGAGTTGCAGGCCACGACCAAAGTTGCATACGGCCGATACGAGAGGTTGCGGAGAAGAGCGTGAGGCGGGATTTGCCATTGTGCCGCGCCACGCTTGCTTGCTAACACTCGGGGCGCGGAAGCCGGCCGCCCTTCGTTGCGACCGCCCGCTCAAAGACAGGGTGATTTCCATGACCGATATTTCCGCCGTTCTCGATCGCGCCGACCAGAACCTGGATGCCAGCATCGAGCGTCTCTTCTCGCTGGTGCGCATCAAGTCGATCTCGACCGATCCGGCCTACAAGGACGACTGCCGCAAGGCTGCCGAATGGCTGGTGGCCGAACTGAAAGGCATCGGTTTCGAGGCCTCCGTTCGCGACACGGCCGGCCATCCGATGGTCGTTGCTCATCACGACGGCGCCACCGCCGACGCGCCGCATGTTCTCTTCTACGGCCATTACGACGTGCAGCCGGTCGATCCGATCGAACTCTGGGAAGATTCTGCCCTTCGACCCGAAGATCAAGGAACTGTCGCCCGGCCGCAAGGTGCTGACCGGCCGCGGTACGGCCGACGACAAGGGCCAGTTGCTGACCTTCGTAGAAGCCTGCCGCGCCTATAAGGAAACGCATGGCAAGCTGCCGATCAAGGTGACGATCCTGTTCGAGGGCGAGGAGGAATCCGGCTCTCCGTCGCTCAAGCCCTTCCTCCAGGCCAATGCGGACGAGCTGAAGGCCGAATACGCGCTGGTCTGCGATACAGGCATGTGGGACGGCGATACGCCGGCGATTGCGGCGGCCCTGCGCGGCCTCGTCGGCGAGGAAATCACCGTCAAGGCGGCCGATCGCGACCTGCATTCAGGTCTTTTCGGTGGCGCTGCGGCCAACCCGATCCATATTCTCACCGACATCCTTGCCGGCCTGCATGACGAGACCGGCCGCGTGACGCTCGAAGGCTTCTATGAAGGCGTCGAGGAAACCCCGACCAATATCAAGGAAGGCTGGGAACAGCTCGGCCGCAGCTCGGAGAGCTTCCTTGGCGGCGTCGGCCTGTCCATTCCATCCGGTGAAAAGGGCCGCTCGGTTCTGGAACTCACCTGGGCGCGTCCGACCGCCGAGATCAACGGCATTACCGGCGGCTATACCGGCGAAGGCTTCAAGACCGTGATTGCCGCCCAGGCGTCGGCAAAGGTCTCCTTCCGCCTCGTCGGCCAGCAGGATCCGGCCAAGATCCGCGAAGCCTTCCGCGCCTATGTCCGCTCGAAGATCCCTGACGATTGCACAGTGGAGTTCCATGAGCATGGCGGCTCACCGGCGATCCAGCTGTCCTACGATCTGCCGGCACTTACCAAGGCCAAGGGCGCGCTGTCGGATGAGTGGAAGAACCCGGCCGTCATCATCGGCATGGGTGGATCGATCCCGATCGTCGGTGATTTCCAGAAGATGCTCGGCATGGATTCGCTGCTGGTGGGCTTCGGCCTCGTTGACGACCGCATCCATTCGCCAAACGAGAAATACGACCTCAAGTCCTTCCACAAGGGCATCCGCTCCTGGGCGCGGATCATGACGGCTCTGGCGTCTTAATATACCTTCGCGCGGCAGCCCTGTTTGCGGGCGGCCGCGCGATCTAGGACAAGAGCCTGAAAAACAAAAAGGCCGGGCAAGCCCGACCTTTCCACTCCCGTTCCTTGTGCCAGTACATCCGTGGTCACTTCAAACGGGGCAAGCATTCCGACGCCGCCGCATTTTCGGGCCTTTCGGCCCCAGCGGCTATAGCATTCATCATCTCTAAAACAGGTAAAGACGGCGTTAACGCAGATCTCAGCCTGTTCCGAGGCGGCACGGTTTCCCGTATTTGCCATTTCGCCACGCTCGGCCCATCCGGCCGATCATCGAGGCATGCGTCGGGACGCTGTTGAGCCGTAGATGGTGGATGACTGTGGCGGTTTCAAGACCCGGCCCTGCGAACCTGCCGCCGTTCGCTTGATCTGCGTGTCGGCACCGCGAAAGCACCCATAAAAATTCGCGGCAGCAGGGCTACCGCGAATTCATCACTCAGGCAGTTGCCTGAAGCTGATTAGGCAGACTGCAGCTGATCTGCAGCAACCTTGCCCGAACGGCGGTCCGTCGTCAGCTCGTAGGAGAGCTTCTGACCGTCGTTGAGCTGGCCGAGGCCAGCGCGCTCAACAGCAGAGATGTGAACGAAAACGTCCGCACCGCCGTCGTCCGGCGAAATAAAACCATAACCCTTGGTTGCGTTGAACCACTTAACCGTACCCGTCGCCATATCCATGCCTTTCTAGTGCAATGACCGACCGTCCCGCCCCTTGCGGAGCGGAACAAACTTAATTTCGAACTTTGCAGAGTAGAACGTCGCAGGCGAGGCAGGAGCCAAGTGCTGGCCATCAAACAAATTTCGATGCAAGGCACTTAGGGCTTGCTCACATGCGCGTCAAGATTGACGACGCGTGGCCAAATTTCCCAACCGTGCTTTAAATGCAGAAAAGCCCGACGCGGGAGGAGGTGCGTCGGGCTTCTGAAACTGGCCAACAACCGGGAGGAGGAGGTGTTGTCGGCCCCACGAAGGACACTGGGAGGAGGAGTGCGTCCTTCGATGATTTGAATATACAGGAGGCGCGCTTAAAAAACAGACACGATTTCGCACCGCAGTAATGCGTCGAACGCATAGCTCTTGAAAAGCTTGCTCAAAATCGGCTCATGAGCGATGGTGAGCCCATGAGCCTCCAGTCCGTCCGCGCTTTCTTCGCCCAGCATTCCCCGGATATCGAAGTGATTGTCACCGAGCAAAGTTCTGCAACGGTAGCACTCGCCGCCGAAGCCCATGGTGTCGAAGCGGATCAGATTGCCAAGAGCATCTGCCTGCGCGCCGGCGAGGAGACGATGGTCGTCGTCATGGCCGGCACCGCGCGGCTCGACAATCGCAAATTCCGCACGCAGTTCGGATCCAAGCCGCGAATGCTGGATGCCGAGACCGTGGTCGAGATCACCGGCCATCCGGTCGGCGGCGTCTGCCCGTTCGGGCTCGAAACACCGCTACAAGTCTATTGCGACATATCCTTGAAGCGGTTCGAAGAAGTCGTACCGGCTGCCGGTGCGATCAACGCCGCGGTTCGCATCAGCCCCTTGCGCATGGCGGAACTGACGGGCGGCATCTGGATAGACGTCGCCCAGGAACCACACCCTGAGGAAGCCGGCGCACCGGACACGCTCTAAGGGCGATCAGAAGCGATCGCCGAGATAACGCTGATACCAGGCTTGCTTGCTTTCGGCCGTTGCGGTCGCAACCGCATAGCCCAATGCAAAACCGACTGCCCCGATCAGTGTGAACAGCGTCGTGGTTGCCGCCGGGTGCTCCTTGATCGTCCCCGCGACAGAACTGGCTTCGGATGACACGTAGTTCGCCGCACTGCTGGCGCGATCGGCGACGCGCTCATATACGACGCCGGTCTTTTCCGAGAGAAGCGAGCTCAGCTCGGCGATCTGCGAGCGCAGGCCCTGGATCTCGTCGGAAATCTCGCTCGGCTGATGATCGAAAGACGGGGTCTTGGTGCTCGGGGTGAAGCTCTTGACTGTGTCTGCCATGCTGGCCTCCATGAGGTTGATCGAGAGACCGTTCAACTTCTCAGGTCCGCGTTCGGTTCCCCGGTATGGCAAAGATATGGAAATGCGCTGGGATCGTCAGCGGCTCTGCACCAGAGCTTCGGCCAATGCCTCCAGCTGGTCCTTTTCGCTCGAACCCTTCTGGAGAGAGTTGACCAGGATCAGCGCCAGCGCTTCCGCGTCCGGGCTATCTTTCTCGATCTCGTGTTCCGAGCAGGTCGTATCGAATACTTCCTGCAGAAGGGTAAGCTGTTCCGGATTAACTGGATTGCGGATCAAAGGCGTCGGCATCAAAATCCTCCCGATCTAAAGCCCATCGCAGACTTTCATGTCGGCAGAACGGGCAGCTCGAAAAAGACGATGAACGGAGGCGGCTTCAAATAACCCGACCCATGTCCACGTCTGACTTAACCCCAACCACAGCGGCGCCAATTTGGCGACGGGCTGCCTAAAGATCAACAACAAGTTAACGCGGGTACAATCTTGGGGCTTAACGCCTACGTGAACGCGCCTATGGCGGGCACGATGCCTGCCCGCCATAGGATCTATAGAGATTTTGTAATAGCGCTTAACGCTACGCCATTCCCGCGGGATCGCCGACCGGCAGAAGTGCCGGATTGAGCGTAGGATCCTGGGGGTTCTTACTGTCACCCTTGTCCTGCGCCGGCGTCAAAGGCGGCTTTTCCTGGGTCCTGTCGGGGACGCCACCTGAGGGAACTGGGCCTCTCGGCGTATCGGATGTGGGCGTCGGAATAGGATCTCTGTTCGGCATGTTCGCCTCCTTTCAGGTTCCTGAAAGTCCAACGGCGATCCCGGCGCTTGGTTCCCGGAATTGACCGGCCGAAAATCCAGCCGAGCCGGGCGTCGGTTGCTTGACCATTAGCGCCAGCGGCCTGAGCGCGATGCGGAGGTGGCGCCAAGTAGATAGCCGATCGCCAGTCCCACAAGTCCCACGGCAACGACCGCGGAACCGGTTGCTGTTGGATGATCGGCCGCGTGGGCGGCAACCATGCCGGCCTCGTCCTTGGCCCTGGCGATCGCCGTTCTCGTCCTGGTCGAGACTCGTTCGTCTTCGTCCACGTCGCCGGTAAAACCTGCTGTCAGGGATTTCTTGGCCATGTTCTTCTCCTCGGTCTGGAGAAGACAATCCCGCGCGGCGTGAGATGTTCCACACAGCCCGCTGATCCGCGCCGGACGAAAAGCCCGACGCGGAAATATCGATTATTCCGTTGCCTTCTGGCCTTCCTTGGCGGTTTCAGCCTGCTGGCCCGCCTGTTTCAACTCCGCTTGGGCCGGAGTTGTCGCAATGCTTGCGGTGGTGAACTCCTTGTCCACCTCGTTCGAGGCCGTGACCTTGTGACCGGCGCATTCCGCAAGGGCTGCGGATGACGTCAGGCCGAGCACGGCAGCGACGATGAGAACTGTCTTCATGTCATTCTCCTTTCGCTTGTTGCGTGAAAAACAATGGCATGCCGCGGCGGATCGCCCAAATCACGAATGCGCGTTCGCGGCCGGGTTGCATTCTCTCATCGACGGGATCCGGCCATGCCATTGGCTCAGATCATTTTGGCAAGAACGTCTCGACTGACGAATATATCCGTCCTGCCCGCTTCATGTTCCGGATGGCTGAATTCGAAATTCGACCTCTCGACCATCTCCAGTGCCTGCTTGATGGTCATCAGGCCGATCGGGGTGCGCCGGTCGCCATTACGCACCACAGCTTCGACGATCTTATGCATTGCTCCCTCCCTCAGGGCCTCCATGCAAAAGCTGCGCAAGCTCCTCTCTCGCGCAGCATCGGATGCCAAGTCTCACGTCTTCTTTATTTCAGTATTTACTCATATTACCAAACCCGGAAACCCTTGAAAAGGCCCGTATTCGCAGGGTTTCCGCTTCCTTACAAAACAGTTCATTCGATAGTCCCTTCCACCCTTTACCAACCGTTTGCCTTTTACACCTCCTTAAATCGCCGCATTTAGAGTCCAGCGAGGGCTTCTGGGAGCAGAGGGCCACAGACTGTTGTCGGGATTGTTTCCCGACACGCGAATATTACGGGGACCGCCGGCCCATATGGCAGCCAAGGGCAGATCAGACAGACGCGTCGAACCTTCCTTCGAAGATGAAGTGGAAGACGACGAAGAATTTCGCCTGGATTCCGACGATCGTATCGGCGGCCAGCGGAAGACGTCGAAGCGCGCGCGGTCCGAACCCAAATCCCAATCCCGCTCCGAAAACAGCCGGCGCGACCGCGGCAAGCCGGCCAAGGCTTCCAAGCGCAAGGATCGTCGCGATGACGGCGGCGGCGGACTGTTCGCGCCATTGCGTAGGCTCATCTACTGGTGCGTCGTGCTCGGCATATGGGCCGCGATCGGCGTCGGCGGTCTGGTGCTCTATTACGGCGCGCAGATGCCTGCCGCGAGCACATGGTCCATTCCCGATCGCCCGCCGAACATGAAGATCACCGCGATCGACGGCTCGGTCATCGCCAATCGCGGCACGACCGGCGGCGAGGCTCTGTCACTGGAACAGATGTCGCCCTACCTGCCGCAGGCGGTCATCTCGATCGAGGACCGGCGTTTTTATTCGCATTTCGGCGTCGATCCGTTCGGCCTTGCCCGCGCCTTCGTCAACAACCTGACAGGCCAGCCGATCCAGGGCGGCTCGACGATCACCCAGCAGCTGGCGAAAAACCTGTTCCTGTCGCCCGACCGCACCTTCGAGCGCAAGATCCAGGAAGTGCTGCTCTCCTTCTGGCTGGAACACAAATTCAGCAAGGACCAGATCCTTGCCATGTACCTGAACCGGGTGTTCTTCGGTTCCAGCGCCTATGGCGTGGAAGCAGCATCGCGGCGCTATTTCAACAAGTCTGCGCAGGAGATCAGTCTCGGTGAAGCCGCCACGCTTGCGGGCCTTCTGAAGGCGCCGTCGCGCCTGTCCCCGGCGCGCGACCCGGAAGCTGCGAAAGAGCGCGCCAAGGTCGTGCTCGGCACGATGCGCGAAGAAGGCTACATCACCGACAGCGACTACAATACCGCGATGGCGCAGCCGCCGGCCAAGGCCAAGAGCTACTGGTCCGGCCCGCAGCACTATGCCGCCGACATGGTGGTCGATGAGGTGAAAAGCCTGATCGGCGAGCCGAAGGTCGACGTGACCGTCGAGACGACGATCGACACGCGGCTCGAAGACGCGGCCAGCAAGTCGCTGAACGACATTCTCGACAAGGAAGGCAAGAAGCTCAACGCCTCGCAGGCAGCGCTGGTCTCCGTCGACGCAACCGGCGCGATCCGCGCCGTCGTCGGCGGGCGCGACTATGCCGAAAGCCAGTTCAACCGTGCGGCCAAGGCCAAGCGCCAGCCGGGCTCGGCCTTCAAGCCTTTCGTCTACGCAGCAGCGCTGGAAGGCGGCTACACGCCGGACACGATCGTCAACGACGCGCCGGTTCGGATCGGCAACTGGACGCCGGAAAATTACGAGAAGGAATACAAGGGGCCCGTGCCGCTGTCCTATGCGATGGCGCATTCGCTGAACACGGTCGCAGCGCAGCTCGTCATGGCTGAGACACCCGAAAAGGTCATTTCGCTCGCCCATCGCCTCGGTGTCGATTCCGATATTCAACCGAATGCCTCGATCGCGCTCGGCACGTCGGAAGTCTCGCTGGTCGAGCTGACTTCTTCCTACGCCTCCTTCATGAACGGTGGCTACAAGGCGACGCCGCATATCGTGAAACGGATCACCGATCCGGACGGCAAGGTTCTCTACGAAGCCGACTACAGCAACCCACCGCGCGTTCTCAGCGAACCGGTGGCGGCGGCGATGAACAGCATGATGAATGGCGTCGTTAACAGCGGCACCAGCCGCGCCGCACGCCTCGACGGCTGGCAGGTGGCCGGCAAGTCCGGCACGACGCAATCCTTCCGCGATGCGCTTTTCGTCGGGTACACGAGCATCATGACGACCGGCATCTGGTTCGGCAATGACGACGGCACCTACATGAAGAAGGTGACGGGCGGCGGCCTGCCGGCCAAGGCCTGGAAGGAATATATGACAACGGCGATGCACGGCTACAGCCCGACGCCGCTTTTCGGCTTCAGCGACGGCCTGGCGCTGCCGCCGGCGACGGAGCAGGAACAGTCGCCCTCCACTTCGATCGGCGACATCATTTCCGGCATCATCCCAGGCTCTGGCCAGCAGCAGGGCTATCCGTCCCAGGACGCGTTCCCGCCGGCGCCGGCAGCACCCTCTCAGCAGGCATCCCCACAGCCACAGGTTCCGGGCCGGATCCCCGACAGATCGGAGGCCGCGCTGGAACAGCCGACGCAGCGGCGCGGCAACCAGCAACCCTACCCCGAACCCGCTCGCGCAATCCCCTGCCCCTATGGCGACAACGCGGTCTGCAATAACGGTGGCGACACTGCCCGCTATGACAACCGCCCACCGCGCGACTACCGTGACGGCGGTTACGGCGGCGGCAATGTGCGTGAGGAGCAGGGCAGCGGATATCGTGATTATCGCCAGTATCGCGGCCCGTACGATGCAGGCGGACCGGTGCCTCCGGGTGATGTCGGCGGCGGTATGATGCCTCCCGCGGACGTCGGTCCGGACGGCGGCCATGTCTACCAACCACAGCAGACGCGTCGCACGACGCTTCTCGACGTCATCATGGGCCAGTAGCCCACCGAAAGAGGCAATCGAAAAAACGCTATTTTTTGCTGGAAGGCAGGCGATTTCCTGCCTTGCAGTCCGAAAAACCCGTCCTTATATACGCCGCATGACCGCAGCCGATGCTGCGACAATGCAAAGACCATCCCAGTCGAGGAACTGTCACCGGAACGCCTCTCGGGGTCCAGACGGTTCGCTTAAAGGAGAGAGAAGAAATGGCAAAAGTAATTGGCATCGACCTCGGAACCACCAACTCCTGCGTCGCCATCATGGATGGCAAGGACGCAAAGGTGATCGAGAACGCCGAAGGCGCGCGCACCACGCCCTCCATGGTCGCATTCACTGAAGACGGCGAACGCCTCGTCGGTCAGCCGGCCAAGCGCCAGGCTGTGACCAACCCGACCAACACGCTCTTTGCAGTCAAGCGCCTGATCGGCCGCCGCTTCGAAGACCCGACGGTCGAAAAGGATAAGGGCCTCGTCCCCTTCGACATCGTCAAGGGCGACAATGGCGACGCTTGGGTCAAGGCTCACGACAAGTCCTATTCCCCCGCCCAGGTTTCCGCGATGATCCTTCAGAAGATGAAGGAAACCGCTGAATCCTACCTTGGCGAAAAGGTCGAAAAGGCCGTCATCACC
Source organism: Terrirhizobium terrae (assembly GCF_030323265.1). Classification (GTDB taxonomy): domain Bacteria; phylum Pseudomonadota; class Alphaproteobacteria; order Rhizobiales; family Rhizobiaceae; genus Neorhizobium. The sequence goes on along the minus strand of NZ_CP104992.1, from coordinate 1,763,997 downwards.
GTTCCGGCCTACTTCAACGACGCCCAGCGCCAGGCAACCAAGGATGCCGGCCGCATCGCGGGTCTTGAAGTTCTGCGCATCATCAACGAGCCGACCGCTGCTGCCCTTGCCTATGGCATGGACAAGAAGGACGGCAAGACGATCGCCGTCTACGACCTTGGTGGCGGTACTTTCGATATCTCGGTTCTGGAAATCGGCGACGGCGTCTTCGAAGTGAAGTCGACCAACGGCGACACCTTCCTCGGCGGTGAAGACTTCGACATGCGTCTCGTCGAATATCTCGCAGCCGAGTTCAAGAAGGACCAGGGCATCGACCTGAAGAACGACAAGCTTGCCCTGCAGCGCCTCAAGGAAGCTGCCGAAAAGGCCAAGATCGAACTGTCGTCCTCGCAGCAGACCGAAATCAACCTGCCGTTCATCACGGCCGACGCTTCCGGTCCGAAGCACCTGACCTTGAAGCTGACCCGCGCCAAGTTCGAAAGCCTGGTCGACGATCTCGTCCAGCGCACCGTCGCACCGTGCAAGGCAGCGCTCAAGGATGCTGGCGTCACCGCTGCCGAAATCGACGAAGTCGTTCTCGTCGGCGGCATGAGCCGCATGCCGAAGGTACAGGAAGTCGTCAAGCAGCTGTTCGGCAAGGAGCCGCACAAGGGCGTCAACCCGGATGAAGTCGTCGCACTCGGCGCCGCCATCCAGGGCGGCGTTCTGCAGGGCGACGTCAAGGACGTTCTGCTGCTCGACGTGACCCCGCTGTCGCTCGGCATCGAGACGCTGGGTGGCGTCTTCACCCGTCTGATCGACCGCAACACCACGATCCCGACCAAGAAGTCCCAGGTCTTCTCGACCGCGGACGACAACCAGTCGGCCGTGACGATCCGCGTGTCGCAGGGCGAGCGCGAAATGGCTGCAGACAACAAGCTGCTCGGCCAGTTCGACCTCGTCGGCCTGCCGCCGGCACCGCGCGGCATGCCGCAGATCGAAGTCACCTTCGACATCGACGCCAACGGCATCGTCCAGGTTTCGGCCAAGGACAAGGGCACCGGCAAGGAACAGCAGATCCGCATCCAGGCCTCTGGTGGTCTCTCCGACGCCGACATCGAGAAGATGGTCAAGGACGCCGAAGCCAATGCGGAAGCCGACAAGAAGCGTCGTGCGGGCGTTGAAGCCAAGAACCAGGCCGAAAGCCTGATCCACTCCAGCGAGAAGTCGCTTGCTGAGTATGGCGACAAGGTTACCGAGACCGACCGCAAGGCGATCGAGGATGCCATCGCAGCCCTGAAGGCCTCCGTCGAAGCTTCCGAGCCGGATGCAGACGACATCCAGGCCAAGACCCAGACCCTCATGGAAGTCTCCATGAAGCTCGGCCAGGCCATCTACGAGGCCCAGCAGGCTGAAGGTGCTTCCGAAGAAGGCGGCAAGAACGACGATGGCGTCGTCGATGCCGACTATGAGGAAATCAAGGACGACAAGAAGTCCGCTTGAACGGGGTCCGTTGACGGACGCCCCAAGATAGTCGACTAAGAAATCCGGCTGCCTTGTGCAGCCGGACTACGTTTCCGGAGCCGGTTACCTGAATGGCCAAAGCAGACTTTTACGAAACCCTGGGTGTCGGCAAAACCGCTGACGAGAAGGAGCTGAAGAGCGCCTTCCGCAAGATGGCCATGAAGTACCATCCGGACAAGAATCCGGGTGATGCCGAGGCCGAGAAGAAGTTCAAGGAACTCAACGAAGCCTATGAGACCCTAAAGGACCCGCAAAAGCGTGCGGCCTATGATCGTTACGGCCACGCGGCCTTCGAACAGGGCGGCATGGGCGGCGGTTTCGGCGGCGGCGGCTTCGGCGGAGCCCAGGGCGGCTTCTCCGACATTTTCGAAGACATATTCGGCGAGATGATGGGGGCGGCCGTGCGCGTCGTTCCGCAGGCGGCCGCGAACGCGGTGCCGATCTTCGCTACAACATGGAAATTTCGCTGGAAGAAGCCTATACGGGCAAGACGGCGCAGATCCGGGTCCCGACCTCGATCACCTGCGACGTGTGTTCCGGCTCGGGCGCCAAGCCCGGCACGCAGCCGAAGACCTGCGGCACCTGTCAGGGCTCGGGCCGCGTACGCGCCTCCCAGGGCTTCTTCTCGGTTGAGCGCACCTGCCCGACCTGTCATGGCCGCGGCCAGACGATCACCGATCCCTGCACGAAGTGCCACGGCCAAGGCCGCGTGACCGAGGAGCGTTCGCTTTCGGTCAACATCCCGGCCGGCATCGAGGACGGCACCCGCATCCGCCTGCAGGGCGAAGGCGAAGCCGGCGCCCGTGGCGGCCCGGCTGGCGATCTCTACATCTTCCTGTCGGTTACGCCGCACGAGTTCTTCCAGCGCGACGGCGCCGATCTCTATTGCGCCGTGCCGATCTCGATGACGACGGCAGCGCTCGGCGGCACGTTCGATGTCGGGACCCTGGACGGTTCCAAGTCGCGCGTGTCGGTGCCGGAAGGCACCCAGGCCGGCAAGCAGTTCCGCCTCAAGGGCAAGGGCATGCCGGTTCTGCGTTCGTCGCAAACGGGCGACCTCTATATCCAGATCGGTATTGAGACGCCGCAGAAGCTGACCAAGCGTCAGCGTGAGCTTTTGCAGGAATTCGAGGAAATCTCGTCCAAGGAGAACAATCCGGAATCGACCGGCTTCTTCGCTCGGATGAAGGAATTCTTCGACACCTGATCAGCGCGACATCGCTGCGAAATTGAAAGCCGTCCGATGAGACATCCTAACGGGCGGCTTTTTCATGCGCAGGATTGCGGAATGCCGGGGTTCACGCCCGTTGTCGGCGCGGCATGGGCAGGCCCGCGACGAACCAGCCGAAATGGCGGTTGACCGTGGGCGAGACGAAAAAGACGATCGAGAACACCATGATCGGCGCGATCACCAGCGTCCGGTGCCAGATCGCCCAGTTCGCCGTCAGCGGCATGACCACATAGAGCAGCAGGGTGATGATCGGGTAGACCGCGACCACCATCAGCAGCGCGAGATCTCAGCTTTGACGGGTTCGGGCGCGGTGCGGGGCTCGGCGGCAGTTCCAGTTCCGCCTCTTCCAACATTTCGACGAGTTCTTCTTCCTCGGTTGCCACATGTTTCGGGGAATTGCTCATGCAGGCCTCCATAGAAACGGATCGTTTCGTTCACATGATCGATATAACGAAACGCGCCGTTTCGTTCAAGCGATAAATTTGCTATGATTGCTGCCGAAGACTGATGGGAGGATGACATGACCGGCAACACGGCTGAGATGCGGCGCACCTCGATCGGCTCGCAGCGCAATCCGGCAAGCCAGGAAGCCATCCTACAGGCGGCCGAAGACATCCTGGTCGAGGGCGGCTTCGGCGCCTTCTCGATCGAGGCGGTGGCACGGCGGGCCCATGCGGGCAAGCCGACAATCTATCGCTGGTGGCCGAGCCGTGCCGCCCTGCTGCTCGACGTCTATCAGCGGCAGAAATACGATGCGTCTGGCACCAACACGATCGCGCCCGATACCGGCAGTATCGAAGGCGATGTCTTTACGCTGCTGAGCGGGCTGTTCAATTACTGGTACACCGGCCATGCTGGCGACGTGTTTCGCTCGGTCATCGCCGAAGCGCAGTCGGACCCGACCACCCGTCAGGCGCTCGCCGCCTATATGGAGGACCGCTACGACCAGGGCGGCGAGATGTTCCGCCGCGCCAAGGCGCGCGGCGAGGTGGCCGGCTGGGTGGAACCGAAACTCGCCATGGAGGTCGTCACGAGCTTTGCCTGGCAGCGGCTGCTGACCGACCGGCTGGACGAGGATCCCGGTCAGCTCGAAGAAGCCGTCCGGCTGATCTGCATGGGCTTTAAGACGAGAAAGTAGCGGAAGCTCGCCTCAAGCCAGCGCCTGAAGCGAGGAGCTCGCAAGTACCATCGCGAAAAGCAGCAGGCAGGCGGCCGCTACCCTCCGGATCACAACCGGCTTGAGCGCAAACCCACCCGTGCCGCGCATCAGTTGACCGAACAGGATCCAGCCATTGGCAGCGCAAAGCACGAGACCGGCAAACAGGATGAGCCAACGCAGCAGCGCGAACGGATCACCATCGGGAATGATCACCAGCGCGATGATCAGCGCCTTGGGATTGAGCACCGTCGTGACGAAGACCTGGCGGACGGAAATCTCCTGCGCCTCCTCCGCCGGCTTTTTCGCCGAAGTCCACAGCCGGACACTGAGATACAGAACCCAGGCGACCGCCGCGCCCTTTGCGGCAAGCGAGGCCTGCGGATAGGCCTGGAAGAAAGGCGCCGCAAGCGTCGCGACCGGCACGATCACCGCCAGATAGCCCGCGAGTTCGCCGCCGATCAGGGGCAGCGCCCGCAGCCAGCCACGCGCATAACCGCCAAGCGCCATCAGCGTATTGGTCGGTCCCGGCGTGCAGAGGAGAAGAAGGATCGCGAGGGCGAACTGCAGAACTGTCACGATCGAAATATCCCCTTTGGCGATATCGGCAAAATCCGACCGTCAAGCGCTAGCAGCTTCGCCCGAGGCTGACTTGACGTCGGTCAATCCGGCACGGGCGAAACAATCGCAAACCGCCCTCCCCTCCTTTCATAACTGCGCCCTACATAGATGCCGGATCACCGGACATTACGCCGGCAGGGCAGAGGGATATGAATGGCCGCGACGGACACGGACAGCAAGCATCACTGGCTTCGCCGGGATGACCACAGAATCGACGAAGGCAAGCTTCCCGGAGCTGTTCTTCGACCTCGTCTTCGTCTTCGCGCTGATCCAGCTCTCCCAAACGCTAGCTGCCGACTTCTCCTTCGGCATCGCTTTCGACGCGCTGATCTTCATCTTCGCGCTCTGGTGGGTGTGGATCCACACGACATGGGTGACCAACCTGCTCAATGCCGAGATCGTGCCGGTGCGGCTCCTGCTGTTCGGGCTGATGTTCCTCGGCGTCGTCATGGCGATCGCGCTGCCCAAGGCCTTCGAGGAGGCGGGCATCGTCTTTGCGCTCGCCTATGCCTTGATGCAGCTCAGCCGCTCGCTCTTTGCGCTCTATGCCTTCAAGGGCACCGATGACGCCTCCTTCATGACCTTCGTGCGCATCACCGTCTGGCTGCTCGTGTCGGGCGCCTTCTGGATCGGCGGCGGCCTGGTCGGCCCGGAAAGCCGGGCGCTGTTCTGGATCATCGCGCTCGCCATCGAATATGCGGCGCCGATACTCCGCTACTGGCTTCCCGGCATCGGCGCATCACCACCGGAAACGCTCGACGTCAATGGCGAGCATCTGGCCGAACGCTGTGCGCTTTTCGTCATCATCGCGCTCGGCGAGACGATCCTCACGACGGGCAAGACCGTCTCCAGCCACGCAGATGGCGGGGCCATCGTCTTCATCGTGCTGGTCGGCGCTTTTCTAGCCACCGTGTTGATGTGGTGGATCTATTTCCACGAGGGCCAGGAGAAGGCCTCGGAAACGGCGGAGGAGACGAGCGAGCCGCAGACCACCGCCCACCATCTCTTCACCTACGGCCATCTGCCGATCGTCGCCGGCATCATTCTGGCCGCCGTCGGCGAGGATTTTTCGATTACCCACCCCCATGAAAAGGGCGCCTTCAACCACGCGCTCGCCATTCTCGGAGGGCCGATCCTGTTCCTGGCCGGCACGATGTGGATGAAGATCGTCGCGTCGCGCATGGTACCATGGTCGCACGCCGTCGGCATCGCGCTCGCCGCCGGCTGTTTCCTGGTCGTTCCCCATGCCGAGAACGTGACCATCCAATTCCTCGCCGTCGCCATTCTCTTCACCGTCGCGCTGTGGGAATATGTGGCGCTGCGCCACTTCCGGCGGGATGCGGCCTGATCAGTAATGCGGCGGCCGGGTGATCGCAGGGGCGTCCAGGGAGCTTTCCTCCAGCGTGAGAAAACGCTCGGTCAGCCGATCCAGCTTGGCGCGGGTCTGCTCCACCACCTTCCACTGCTCGGCCAACTGATCGGACAACTCCTCGATCACCTTGGCCTGGTGGGCAGCAAGCTCTTCCAGCTGCACCAGTCTCGTCTCGTCAGTCATTCTCATGCTCCTTGGCCGTCTTCCATTGCCGCACTACGTCCGGCAACCCGTCGTGATCTCCGAGAGGACGCAGCGGCGCGTCATCCCAGTAATCCGGACGGCCCGCCTTCTGCGCAGGGTTCTTCGGGTAAACTATGCGGTTTTCGTCCTTGTTGGCTTCGCCCACCACCAGCAGGCACACATCCCCGTCGCTATTGTTGATGAAGCTGTGGGCGATGCCGGTGCCGGCCGGAAAGCCGACGGAATCGCCGGGCTTCAGCGGGTGCAACACGCCATCCAGCCAGACATCAGGCCTTCCTTCGATCACGTAGACGAATTCCTCTTCGTGGCTTTCCGCATGGGGAAAGGATGAACGACGGCCAGGTGGCAGACGATGGTGATGGATGCCGAGCTTGGTCAGGCCGAAACGCCGGGCAAGCGACGCACTGAAGCCCATCGGCTCGTCATCGCCGCTATAATGCCTTTCCGTCTGATTTTCCAACTCGCTCCAGTGGCGAATGAAGTCCGGGCGCTGCGGGTCTGTCATAGGAACCTCCTTCCGGCTCTCTGAGAGGGGGATAATATCACGAGCCACCTAGCTAAAGCTAAGTGCCGATTTTGTTGGCGAGGGTACGGCACCCCACAAACCCTCCCCACTTCAACACAAGCCTTGCCATCGCCCTCCATAATCCTTAGCTCCTTGGCCAACGACAAACCGCAGGCCCCGATGGCGCAGAAAACTTCCCTTACCCGGCTGAAGCTCACGGATTTCCGCAATTATGCGGCGATCTCGCTTACGCTCGACGGCCGGCATGTGGTGCTGACGGGCGAGAACGGTGCCGGTAAGACCAACCTGCTCGAGGCCGTCTCCTTCCTGTCGCCAGGCCGCGGTTTTCGCCGCGCCGTGCTGACCGACGTCACCAAGGTCGGGGCCGATGCCGGCTTCACCATCTTCGCCGATGTCGACGGCATGGATGGCGAAGTGGCGATCGGCACCGGGATCGAGCCCGGCGATGGTGAGAGCGTTAGCCGCAAGGTCCGCCTCAACGGCACGCCGGCTAAATCGACGGAAGAGCTGTCCGATCATCTCAACGTGCTCTGGCTGACGCCTTCCATGGACGGGCTCTTTACCGGTTCGTCCTCTGATCGGCGGCGCTTCCTCGACCGGCTCGTCCTGTCGCTCGATCCGGCTCATGGCAGGCGCGCCAGCGATTTCGAACGCGCCATGCGCAGCCGCAACAAGCTTCTCTCCGAGGGCCGTTTCGACCCGGCCTGGCTGACCGCGATCGAGGCGCAGATGGCCGAACTCGGTATCGCCATGGCCGCTGCGCGGCATGAAATGCTCGGCCTCTTGCAGACACTATCGGCAAATTCGGACGAAACGCCCTTCCCGACCCCGGTGCTCGCGCTTGAAGGGTTCATGGACGGCAGCATGGATCGACCGGCCGCCGATCTGGAGGACCACTATCTCGAGATGCTGCGCAACGGCCGTGGCCGCGACGCCGCCGCCGGCCGCACGCTCGAAGGCCCGCATCGTGTCGACCTGCTCGTCCGTCATGGGCAGAAGGACATCGAGGCGGCGCGCTGTTCGACCGGTGAGCAGAAGGCCCTGCTGATCGGCCTCATCCTCGCCCATGCCCGGCTGACCGCGGACATGACCGGCTATGCCCCGATCCTGCTGCTCGACGAGATCGCCGCCCATCTGGACGAGGGCCGGCGGGCGACCCTGTTCGACCTCGTCGATGGTCTCGGCGGACAATCCTTCATGACCGGCACCGACCGGTCGATGTTCTCGGCGCTCGGCGATCGGGCGCAGTTCTTCACCGTCAGCCACGGCAGTGTGACCGCGGATACCTAATAAGGCCGATACCCATCAATTCAGGCAGCTTACCCGCAATGTCCGGCAATGCTATGATCGTGTCCATGGAAAATCAGCCCCCAAAATCGACAGCCGACCCGCTCACGAAAGATGAGATCGAGCGCTATCGCCGCCATATCCTCTTGCCGGAAATCGGCGGCACCGGTCAGCAGAAGCTGAAGAATGCCCGCGTGCTGGTGATCGGCGCCGGCGGTCTCGGCGCTCCGATTCTCGAATATCTGGCGGCCGCCGGCATCGGCACGATCGGCATCGTCGATGACGACCGCGTCTCGCTCTCCAACCTGCAGCGTCAGGTCATCCACGACACGGGCACGATCGGCGAGATGAAGACAATCAGCGCCCGCGAAAAGATCGCCCGCCTCAACCCGCATGTCCGAACCGTCAATTTCGAGGAACGCTTTTCCGCCGAATGGGCGCGGTATCACCTGCACCGTTTCGATCTTCTCGTCGACGGATCCGACAATTTCGACACGCGCTATGCAGCGGCGGACGCGGCGGAGGAAGCCGGTATTCCTCTCGTGACTGGTGCCGTCGGGCGTTTCGACGGATCGCTCACCGTCTTGAAACCCTATGAGACCGGCGCCAATGGCGTGCTCAATCCGGGCTATCGCGATCTGTTTCCCGAAAAGCCGCCGGAGGGCCTGATACCCGCCTGCGCCGAAACCGGCGTGGTCGGCGCTCTGACGGGCGTGATCGGCACGTTGATGGCGATGGAGGTGATCAAGCTCGTCACCGGCATCGGCGAGCCGCTTGTCGGCAGGCTGATGCTCTACGATCCCTGTCCGCCCGGTTCGACGTGATCAAGTACAAGCGGGTACAGAAAGCGGCGGCCGAGTGATGGAGATCGTCAGGATCGACAGCAATTTCAGCCGCTGGGACGAGCTTCTCGCCCTCATCCTCACTTCCTTCGCCTATATGGACGGGGTCATCGACCCGCCCTCTTCCGCGCATCGGCTGACACTTGCCTCGCTGGCGCAGAAGGCCAAGGATGAGATCGGTTTCGTCGCGCTTTCCGAAGGCAAGATCGTCGGCTGCATGTTCCTGAAGCCGGAAGACAAGACCCTCTATGTCGGCAAGCTGGCGGTCGCACCGAGCGCGCAGGGCAAGGGCCTCGGCCGTAAATTGCTGGACGTCGCGGAAGAGATTGCCAAATCCCTTCAATTGCCGGCGCTGCGACTGGAAACCCGCATCGAACTCGTCGGCAACCATACGACTTTCAGCCGCTGGGGCTTCTTCAAGTCCGCTGAAAAATCCCATTCAGGTTTCAACCGCAAAACCTTCATCGAGATGCGTAAGGACATCGCTTGACCGCGATTGCGGTCAGTTGCGGCCCGGAAGAACGCGGTTCGGCGGGCGGTGACCGTCAAAAAGAGTGCGGATGTTGATGATCACCTTGTCACCCATGTCGATACGGCCTTCGATCGTCGCCGAGCCCATATGCGGCAAAAGCACCACCCGGCCCTGATTGGCGAGCTTGATGAGCTTCGGATTGACTGCCGGCTCGTTCTGATAGACGTCGAGGCCGGCGCCGGCGATCTTGTCTTCCTGCAGCAGCTTGATCATCGCTGCCTCGTCGATGATGTCGCCGCGAGACGTGTTGACGATGATCGATGTCGGCTGCATCAGAGCCAGCCTTCGGGCCGAGAGAAGATGATAGGTCGCGGGCGTCGACGGGCAGTTGACCGAGACGACGTCGACCCGCGCCAGCATCTGGTCCAGACTGTCCCAATAGGTGGCCTCAAGCTCTTCTTCGGTCGCCGGATTGGCGCGCTTGCGGTTGTGATAGTGGATCGACAGGCCGAAAGCCTTGGCGCGCCGCGCGACCGCCGTGCCGATGCGACCCATGCCGACAATGCCAATGCGCTTGCCCCATATGCGCCGCCCGAGCATCCAGGTCGGGGCCCATCCGGCCCATTCGCCGGGATTGTCGGTGAGGATACGCGAGCCCTCCGCCAGCCGACGGTTGACGGCAAGGATCAGCGCCATCGTCATGTCGGCCGTGTCCTCGGTCAGCACGTTCGGCGTATTGGTGACCGTGATGCCTTTCTCCGCCGCCGCATCGATATCGACATGATCGGTTCCGTTGGAGAAGCAGGCGATCAGTTTGAGCTGCGGCCCGGCCCCGGCGATCAGCGTCGCGTCGATGCGGTCGGTGACGGTCGGCACGAGGACGTCGGCCGTGGCCATGGCGGCTGCCAGTTCCTCGCGCGAACGCGGCCGATCATCGATATTGAGCTCGGCATCGAACAGCTCCCGCATGCGTGTCTCGACGGCATCGGGCAGTTTGCGGGTAATGTAAACCTTGGGTCTTTTCTTCGCCGTCATCAATCCGAACCGGAGCTTTTAGCAAGTCGTTAACCAAGTCGCGCGATAGTCGATCTATCCCTTGGGCGTTCTACCAGACCAATCGGCGAAGACAATTAAAACCTCGCGGAGATCTGGCGGCACGGCTTCAGGAATATCAGCCCGGATCTTCGCCCATGCGCCGCCTCGCCATCATCATTCTCACCATCATCTGCTTCCCGGCCATTGCCGCGCTCTCGGCTATCGCACCTGTCTATGCACAGGGCGCGGCCAAGGGACCGAGTGGCCTGCCGCTGCCGCGATTCGTCAGCCTGAAATCGAAAAAGGTCAATATCCGCATCGGCCCGAGCACGGACTATGCGGTTTCCTGGATGTACATGAAGTCCGGGACGCCGATGGAAATCATCCAGGAATATGACAACTGGCGCCGGGTTCGCGATGCGGAAGGCACCGAAGGCTGGGTGAACCAGGCCCTACTTTCCGGCGAAAGAACCGCCGTCGCCGCTCCGTGGATGCGCGGCAAGGGCGACGACGTCTACGTCAGTATGCGCCGGGACCCACAGAGCTCCAGCAACGTCATCGCCAAGCTGCAGCCCGGCGTTCAGCTCAATATCCAGGAATGCAACGGCGACTGGTGCCATGCGGAGACGAATGGCACCGAGGGCTGGGTCGCCCAGGCAGAGGTCTGGGGCGTCTACCCGGGCGAAGCCTTTAAATAAGGCCGGCTTCGGCAGCCGCTTCCTTCAGCGACGCCATAGGACGCGGGCCGATCTGCTGGATCACGATCCCGGCTGCCAAGCAGCCGAGCTTGCCGCAATCTTCCAGCGAACGATCCTGCGTGTAGCCGAAGAGGAAGCCCGAGGCGAAAAGATCGCCGGCACCGGTCGTGTCGACCAGCTCCTCGATCGGGGACGCATCGATCTTCACCCGCTCCTTGCCGCGAACGATCATCGCGCCCTCTTCCGAAAGCGTGACGGCAGCCAGCTTGCAATCGACCGCGATCTTGCCGAGTGCCAGTTCGAAATCTTCCGTCTCGTAGAGCGACAGCAGTTCCTGCTTGTTGGCGAAGACGATGTCGACCGTGCCTGAGCGCATCAGGTCGAGAAATTCGGCGCGGTAGCGGCCGACGCAGAACGGGTCGGAGAGCGTCATGGACACTTCGCGGCCGTTTTCATGGGCGATGCGGGCGGCCTCGCGGATCGCTTCCTTGGCACGCGGCGGATCCCACAGATAGCCTTCGAAATAGGTGACCTTTGCTTCGGCGACGACTTCAGGCTCGACATGCTCGGGACCGAGTTCGACGCAGGCACCGAGATAGGTGTTCATCGAACGCTCGCCATCCGGCGTGACGAAGATCATCGAGCGGGCGGTCGGCGGGTTCTGGCCCTCGGGCTTGGTCTGGTAATGGACGCCCTGGGCGCGGATATCGTGCTGGAAGATGCCGCCCAGCTGATCTTCGGCGACCTTGCCGAAATAGGCTGCCTTGCCGCCGAAGCCGGCAATGCCGGCCGCGGTATTGCCGGCCGATCCGCCGGAAGCTTCCACCGCCGGGCCCATCTTCGAATAAAGTAGTTCGGCGCGCTCGGCATCGATGAGGTTCATCGCCCCTTTTATGATCGCATTGTCCTCAAGGAACTTGTCATCACAGCGGGCGAGAATATCGACAATCGCATTGCCGATCGCGAGCACGTCGAACTTTGGCATTCAGGCTTCATCCTTTTATTTCGCAATTGCGTCATCGGTAGTGACGTTTTCCTTGCAATGGAAGGGAAAATATCGATTGCGCAGAAAAGCGACCTTATGGGGTAGGATGTCACGCGGACGTCATGACAAGCCAATATATCTACCGCCATCCGGTTTGGTTGGCTGTCACGGATGTACTGGCGGCTGACCGCCGGGTGTCTATCAGAAAATCTCCCCCGCAATAACATAGTTCACGGCACAGTTGCGCAGGGCGCATTTGTTGCAAGGGAACTTATGCGCTAAACGCATGGGAACCCCCTCGCCCAAGGTCTCCCCGTGTCTACAGTTCTCGCAAACGTCCTTCCCGTCTTCATTCTCATTCTCGTCGGCTGGCTTGCCGCCAAGTCCGGCCTGCTGAAAGCGGAGACGGGCGATGCGCTGGGAGAATTTGTGTTCAAGATCGCCGTTCCGATGCTGATCTTCCGAACGCTGGCGACGGCTCATTTCGAGGGCGTTTCGCCCTTTCGCCTGTGGTCGGCCTATTTCATCGGCGTCGCCATCACCTGGACGGCCGGGCATCTCGTCGCTCGCCACATCTTCAAGCGCGACGCCAAGATCGCCGTCATTGCCGGCATGTCCGGCAGCTTCGCCAACAACGTCTTCATCGGCCTGCCGCTCGTCTCCCACATCGTGGGACAGGAAGGCCTCGTTGCAATCTCGATCCTGCTGGCGATCCACCTGCCGATCATGATGATCGTCGGCACAGTCCTGATGGAAGGCGCGTCCGCCAAAGTCGACGGTACGGCGGCGCGCTCGGTTGGCGCCGTATTGAAGCAGGTCGGATCCAACCTCTTGCGCAACCCGCTCGTCATTGCCCTGACCGCCGGCCTCGTCTTCAACCTTTCCGGCCTGACGATGAACGCGCCGGTCGGCATGGTCGTCGACCAGATCGCGGCCTCGGCCAGCCCTGCCGCGCTGGTCTCGATCGGCATGGCGCTGACCCGCTATCCGATCAAGGGCGATCTGGGCCTATCCTCGAGCGTGACCGTGCTGAAGCTCCTGCTGATGCCCGCCGCCGTCTTTGCCGCGAGCTGGGCGCTTGATCTGCCGCGCGACTGGGCCGCGGCGCTGGTTCTCACCTCATCCGTTCCGACCGGCATCAATGCCTGGCTGATCGCCCAGCGCTTCCGCTCCGGCCAGAGCCTTGCCGCCTCGGTGATCAGCATCACCACCGCCTTCGGCGTGGCCTCGGTCAGCTTCTGGGCCTGGGTATTTACATAGAAACTGAAAACGAAAAACGCCCGGCAAAGCCGGGCGTTTTCATTCAGGCCTTGTGGCCGTCAATCAGTTCGTCGCCGGTGCCGGCGCGTTCGGATCCGGCAGCGGAGCCGGGCTGTCGGCCTGTTCGCGGATATAGGCGAGAAGGTTGGCGCGCTCCTTGTCGTTTTTGATACCGGCAAAGCCCATCGCCGTTCCCTTCACATAGGCCTTCGGACCGGCCAGGAAGTGGTTCAGGTGATCGAAGGTCCAGGTTTCCTGGCCACCCTTGGAAAAGTCCTTCATGGCGGCGGAATAGGAAAAGCCCTCATGGGTGGCGATCGGACGGTTGACGAGACCCCAGAGGTCAGGCCCGACCTTGTTGGGCCCTCCTTCTCGATCGAATGACAGCTTTGACACTTCTTGAAGACAGTTGCGCCGGCCGCGGCATCGGCACCGGCCATCAGCTGACCGACCGGAACGGCAGCGGGAGCCGCTTCCGCCCCGGCTTCCCCACCGGCCGGCTCCTCAGCGGCGACGATGGCGAACCCTTCCTTTTCAGGAGCAGGCGAATGAAAAATGCCTTCCGAGGCAATCGAGACGGACATCATCACGAAAACCGTGGCAAGCAACGCGCCTACCGTCATGTTGACATAAGGGTTCATTCCAGGGCTCCTCCCAACCCGCCGCACCAACCATTGGTTCAGGCGACCATCTTGCAATCGCGCAAAAGCTATGTCTTTTGCAGGGTCCTTGCAACACGTAACCAAATGCTATGCGTGAGACGTTTTGACACTGCTCGCGCTGGAATAGAAGGCCTGCGATGACTGCCTCCACCCTCGAGAAAACTTTGGTGATGATCCCCGCGCGCATGGCCTCGACCCGCCTGCCCGGTAAGCCGCTCGCGGATATTGCCGGCCTGCCGATGATCGTTCAGGTGGCGAAGCGCGCCGAGGAGGCCAAGGTCGGCCGTGTCGTCGTCGCCGTCGACGATCAAGAGGTCTTCGATGTCGTCGAGGCCGCCGGCTTCGATGTCGTCATGACGCGGGTCGACCACCAGTCCGGCTCCGACCGCATTTTCGAGGCGCTGACCAAGGCCGACCCTGACGCGAAGGCGGAGTATGTGATCAACGTCCAGGGCGACCTGCCGACGATCGAGCCCGAGGCGGTTCGCGCGTCGCTGCGCCCGCTTCTCGACAGCGCCTCGACCGACATCGCCACGCTGACCGTCGAGATCACCGACGAGCACGAGAAGACCAATCCGAATGTGGTCAAGATCGTCGGTTCGCCGATGTCCGACACGCGCCTGAAGGCGCTCTATTTCACCCGCGCCACCGCGCCTTACGGCAACGGCCCGCTCTATCATCATATCGGTCTTTACGCCTATCGCCGCGCGGCGCTCGAAAAATTCGTCACGCTCGGTCCTTCCGTGCTCGAAAGGCGCGAAAGCCTCGAGCAGTTGAGAGCGCTTGAGGCGGGCATGCGGATCGACGCGGAGATCGTCAATTCGGTGCCGCTCGGCGTCGACACGCCGGCCGATCTTGAAAAGGCCCGCGCCATCCTTTCTTCACGCCAGTCGTAACAGGTAGTTCCATGACCACGCTGACCAATCGCATCGCTTTCCAGGGCGACTATGGTGCAAATTCCGACATGGCGTGCCGCGACATGTTTCCGGACATGGAGCCCCTGCCCTGCCCGACCTTCGAGGACGCCTTCCAGGCGCTGGAAAGCGGCGAAGCAGACCTGGCGATGATCCCGATCGAGAACACGATCGCGGGCCGTGTCGCCGACATTCACTACCTGCTGCCGGAATCGCGGCTGCACATCATCGGCGAATATTTCATGCCGATCCGTTTCCAGCTGATGGTGCTGCCGGGCGTCACCCATGACGAGATCCGCACCGTGCACAGCCACATCCACGCGCTCGGCCAGTGCCGCAAGATCATTCGTTCGAACGGCTGGAAGGCAGTCGTTGCCGGCGATACGGCGGGGGCGGCCAAGATGGTGGCGGAAAAGGGCGACCGCTCGATGGCGGCGCTTGCGCCGCGCCTTGCCGCCGATCTCTACAAGCTCGACATCCTGGCCGAGAATGTCGAGGACACGGAAAACAACGTGACCCGTTTCGTCGTGCTGTCGCGCGACGAGAAATGGGTGCAGCGGAACAATCCCGACGACGTCATCGTCACGACCTTCGTGTTCAACGTCCGCAACATTCCCGCCGCGCTCTACAAGGCGATGGGCGGCTTTGCGACCAACGGCATCAACATGACCAAGCTCGAAAGCTACCAGCTCGGCGGCAAGTTCATCGCGACGCAGTTCTATGCCGATATCGAAGGCCATCCCGACGACGCGCCGGTGCGCCGGGCGCTGGAGGAACTGCGCTTCTTCTCCGAAAAGGTCCGTATCCTCGGCAGCTACAAGGGCCATCCGATGCGCGGGACGCTGCAGAACGGCTAAATGCAGATCTGGCAGCGCTCAGCGCTGCCAATCCAGCCAATCCCTCATCAGCCTATAGGCGATCGCGCCCTTGGCCGGGCCGAACGGTTTTACCTCCGGGCCGGCGTCCAGCATGGCGCGGACCTCGTCGCGGGAAAACCAGCGGACATCGGACATTTCCTGGGGGTCGATGGTGATCTCGGTCGATGTCGCTTCCGAATAGCAGCCGATCATTAGCGAATGGGGCATCGGCCACGGCTGGGACGCGTGATAGCGCACCCGGCCGATCTCGATGCCGGATTCCTCGACCGTCTCGCGGCGGACCGCACTTTCGATCGTTTCGCCAGGCTCGACGAAGCCGGCAAGGCAGGAATACATGCCCTCCTGGAAATGATGGCTGCGGCCGAGCAGGCAGCGGTCGGTTTCGACATCCACCGTCAGCATGATCACCACCGGATCGGTGCGCGGAAACATCATGTGCTGGCACTTCGTGCAGACGCGCTTGTAGCCGCCGATATGCATTTCCGTCGTTGAGCCGCACTTGCCGCAGAAGCGGTTGGCGGCGTTCCAGGTCAGGAGCGAAACGGCCTGCGCCACCTCGCCCTGCAGCTCGGCATCGATCAGAGCCTCGCGGTAGAGCGCGCGGGCATCGGTCGGCTTGTAGTGGCTCGCCAATTCCTCGGCCGGGACTATGACCGGCACGGCGATCCGTGGTTCGCCATTGTCGCGGTAGCCGAGGAGCACCGCATTGTCGAAATCCGGCTGCAGCTCGGCCAGTTCGTAGGCCGCAAACAGTGGATCGAGGATCTGGCCGTCATGCTTGAGGATGAGCTTTGCACCGGCAAAGGCGAGGATATGGGTGCCTTCCACCGCGAGCGCCTTCTCGACGCAGTCATCTGCCCGGTATTCGGCCCGCCGATCGAGCATGTTGCCGGCGAATGCGGTCAGGCTGCTCGGTTCCGGATGGGGCACATCCGATGCGAAAAGGTCTTTTGTCATGATGCTAGATTTTCCGTCAGCCGGTTGATGAGGGCCTGCTTTTGCGCGTCGTCATAGGCTTCGGACTGGCCGAAGCCCCAGATCGGTCCGGGCCAGTTCGGATCGCCTTCGGAGCGGGCGACGATATGTACATGCAACTGACGGACGATGTTGCCGATGGCGGCGACGTTGATCTTTTCCGCACCCGTCGTCTTCTTGAGCGCCTCGGCGACCATGTTGGTCTCGAAGGTCAAAAGCGCCTGGTCGAGCGGCTTCAGCTCGAAGACCTCGCTCACGGCATTGCGCTGCGGCACCAGCATGAACCAGGGCCAGCGGGCGTCCTTCATGATCCGAAGCTGGCAGAGGCCAAGGCTTGCCACCAGTTCGGTATCCCTGGCGAGCCGGGCGTCCATTTCAAATTCACTCAAGTGTTCCTCCCGGCATTTTCGTTTGCTGTCATTTTTCTAATGATAGTTTTTTACAGTGTTGGCTTGCATTTGGAAGCATTATTGCCGATATGTGCGGCGGGAGGTTGGTGGTGGACGAGCCACTCGCCAACCGGGTCAGGTCCGGAAGGAAGCAGCCCTAACGAGCCAGGCACGGGTCGCCGTGCCAGCCTCCCACCTTCTCATCTTGGTCAACACCCGGACCGGTCAAGATCGCCTCGGCCGCCGGAATGGCCCGTACAGGCGGCCGGACGGCCTATAGTCAGGACCTTATGAGCGACAGCGGGCCGACATCCTCCACTCCTTCCTCGTCGGCTTCGGCCGGCAGCGCCTACCGGGTGCTCGCCCGCAAATATCGTCCGAAGGATTTCTCCGACCTGATGGTCGGCCAGGAGCCGATGGTCCGCACGCTGACAAACGCGTTCGAGACGGGTCGTATCGCCCAGGCCTATATGCTGACCGGCGTGCGCGGGGTGGGCAAGACGACGACCGCCCGCATTCTTGCCCGCGCGCTGAACTACAAGACACCCGAGATCGACCGTCCGACAATCGACCTTCGCATCCCCGGCGAACATTGCCAGGCGATCATGGAAGGTCGCCATGTCGACGTGATCGAGATGGACGCCGCCTCCCATACCGGTATCGACGATATAAGAGAGATCATCGAGCAGGTGCGCTACCGCCCGGTTTCGGCGCGCTACAAGGTCTATATCATCGACGAAGTGCACATGCTCTCGACACAGGCCTTCAACGGCCTGTTGAAGACGCTCGAAGAGCCGCCGGAGCATGTGAAATTCATCTTCGCGACGACCGAAATCCGCAAGGTTCCGATCACCGTCCTCTCCCGCTGCCAGCGCTTCGACCTGCGCCGGATCAGCGCCGCCGACCTCGTCGGCCTGTTTTCCACCATTCTGGAAAAGGAGGGCATTCCGGCCGAATCGGAAGCGCTGGCGATGATCGCGCGTGCCGCGGAAGGTTCGGCGCGTGACGGCCTGTCGCTGCTCGACCAATCGATTGCCCATGGCGGCGGCAGCGTGCTCGCCGAAACCGTGCGCGGCATGCTGGGCCTTGCCGACCGCGCCCGCATCGTCGACCTGTTCGAGCATGTGGTAAAGGGCGACGTGACGGCGGCACTTTCCGAATTTACCGCGCAATACGAGGCCGGTGCCAATCCGGTCGTGGTGCTGACCGATCTTGCCGACTTCACCCATCTCGTCACCCGCTTCAAGTTCATTCCCGACGCCGCCAACGATCCTTCGCTGAGCGAAGTAGAGCGGGTACGCGGCCAGGAGTTTTCCGAAAACGTTGCGGTCAGCGCGCTGTCGCGCATCTGGCAGATGCTGCTCAAGGGCATTCCGGAAGCGGAAGCCTCGTCGCGGCCCGCCGGGGCTGCCGAAATGGTTCTGATCCGGCTTGCCCATGCCGCTTCGCTTCCCTCGCCGGAAGATGCGGCCCGCAGGCTAGCCGATTTCGCCAATGGCGACGGCGCACCGAATGGCATGCCGAACGGCAGCGGCAACGGACGCGGCGCGCCGATGGGTCAGGGCCCGAGCGCCGTCAGCGCCCGCGGCATCGAGATGGGCGGACAGCGCATGCCGTCCGGCGGGCCGACTGCGATGCTGAGAGCCGTGCCCGACGCGGCGCCGCGCGAAATGCCGGTCGGCCGTATCGAACAACGCGCCGCCGAGAAGCCCGAGCCGACAGTTGCCGTGCGCTCCATGCACGATATCGTCGATCTCTGCACCAAGAACCGCGATCCGAGGCTGAAGGCGCTGGTGCGCAATTTCGTCCGGCTGGTGAAGATCGAGGTGGGCCGCCTCGACATCCGCATGACCGAAGGCGGACCGGGCACGCTGCCCGGCGAGCTCGGCGTCAAGCTGAAAGAATGGACGGGAATTCACTGGGTCGTCTCGCTCAGCAAGGAAGAAGGCGAGCCGACACTGGTGGAGGCCGATGCCAGCGCCCGCGAGGCGCGGCTGACCGATGCCCGCTCCGATCCCGATATCATGGCGATCCTGGCGCAGTTTCCCGGTGCCAAGATCACCGACGTCCGCATCCGCGCGACGGAAGAGGACGACAATGACGCCGAGGACGCGCCGGCACCGGCGATCGCGGAATCCGACGAGGGCGATATCCTGCCCGGCGACGACATAGAGATATAAGGCAATAGAGAGGACATACCGATGCGCGACATCATGGGCATGATGGGCAAGGTCAAGGAAATGCAGGCCAAGATGGAGACGATGCAGGCGGAGATCGCCGCTCTCGAAGTCGAAGGCACGGCCGGCGGCGGCCTCGTGACCGTCAAGCTGAACGGCAAGGGCGAGATGCTCGGCCTGAAGCTCGATCCGTCGCTGTTCAAGGAAGACGATGTCGAGATCCTCGAAGACCTGATCGTCGCCGCCCACAAGTCGGCCAAGGACCGGGCCGAACAGATCACCGCCGAAAAGACCAAGGAGCTCACCGCCGGCCTGCCGATTCCGCCCGGCATGAAGCTGCCGTTCTGAGTTTTACATTTCAACGGTCGGAATTATATCAGGCCGCGTTGGCAAGTCCCCTCCCCACAAGGGGAGGGGCTTAACCTGGCCGGACCGCCGAGGTGTGGTTGACCGAGCGGGAGCCACAAGTGTTCTCCCCTTGTGGGGGAGATGGCCGGCAGGCCAGAGGGGGTAGCGAGACCTGCGGAGAGCGCGGGCCGCAAAGAGGAACGGGAGGTTCCGGTGACGTTGACATCCGTACTGGTATTCGCCGCAGCACTTTTCGTGGCGGCCGGATCGCCCGGTCCCAGCATCGCCGCGCTCGTCTCACGCGTTTTGTCCAAGGGCTATCGTGACGTGATGCCTTTCGTTCTCGCAATGTGGGTGGGCGAGGCCGTTTGGCTTTCGTTTGCCGTCGCCGGTCTTTCGGCGATTGCAGAAAGCTTCCATGTCATCTTCGTTGCCATCAAGTGGGCAGGCGTCGCCTATCTGCTCTATCTCGCCTGGAAGATGTGGTTCGCCGAGCCGGGCGGCACCGACGGCGACCTGCCGGAGAGCCGATCAGCGGTAAAAATGTTCTTCGCCGGCCTGACGGTGACGCTCGGCAATCCGAAGATCATGATGTTCTATGTGGCGCTGCTGCCGTCGATCATCGATCTCAACGGCGTGACGCTGACTGGCTGGCTGGAACTGATCGCCGCGATGCTCATCGTGCTTGCCGCCGTCGACATCGTCTGGATGACGCTTGCGGCCAAGGCGCGGCAATTCCTGAAAAGCCCGCGTGCGGTGAGGATGGCCAACCGGATTTCCGCCGGCACCATGGCGGGTGCTGCCGCGGCAATCGCGGCGCGATAAATCCAGCTTTAGAAGTTGTAGCGAATGCCGATGACGTTGGCGTTCGATCCGCCATGCATGTCGCCGAGCGTGCCCCAGGCGCCGGAGCGGTGGTGCAGGCGCCAGAAGACTTCCAGTTCCGGGCGCGAAACCGAGCTGAAGCTCAGTTCGGGACCGAGATAGAAGAGCGTGCTGGCATCGCCGTCGCGCTCCTGCTCGTTCTTCTTCTCGCGGCCGTCCATTGTCTCGGTGACGTGGCTGATGCCGAAGGTGAAGGAGGGAATGATGCGGATCGTGTTGGCGATCTCGATGCCCTCATATCTGCCGACCACGCCGCCCCATATCTCGGCATTGGTGTTGCCGTGGAATCGACCGGCGAGACCGGCTTCGAGGCCAAACTTGAAATCACCGACGCTGTAAGGGAAGAACTGGTAGCCGATACCGAAGATCGGATGGTTCTCGTAGCCGACGCCGAAAGGATTGGCCGCCTCCGCCATGTCGCCATCGACCATGGCGCCACCGAAACCGAAGACCGATTGATCGGCACTGGGTTCCTGGGCAAAGACTGCGGTTGCCGTGGTCACGTGAAGCAACAGCACGCCGGAGTAAAGACCAACAGGAAAGCGCTTCACAATACTCATCAAATACTCCGTCTCCACATCACGCTATGCGGTATATGGCCTGATCGAGAACAGACAATATCATCAAGTCTCACGCTTTCGTTACGATTTCCTTTTTAGACCTATATGTGCCGCCTACGTCACGCTTTAGCGCTCCGGTTGCGTGACCCCTTCGAAGTTCGCCCGCCAACGCGTCGCGATCGGCGCAGCGAGAAAGCGAGCCCTTTCGCGATCGGACGGTCTTCGCTCCAGCGTCGACAAAAGTTCGGGAAGCAGGAGGCGTTCACCGGCATAGGGCTCGTGGTCGACGGGATCCCCCGGCGAAACCATCCCCTGCCGAATGACCCGGCAATAGATGCCAGGACGCGCGGCCCTGAGAAAGCGCTTGGCGAATTGCCGGTCGTCCATACGGGTCGCGAGCGTATTGCAAGGCGACCGCGGACAGGTCGCCTCCAGGATCACCTCGCCGATGTGAAAGCGGTCGCCCACCGCGACATCCCGGTTGTCGAGCCCGTCGATCACGAGGTTTTCGCCGAAGGTGCCGAAAGGAACGTCGCGAGCTAGCTCGGCAGCCCACCAATCCAGTGTCAGCGCGCCTTCGAGCAGGATTGCCTGGTCGGGTCCGCCATGGTGTTTTTTGTTGCAGACAGCATCGCCGACAAGGCCGAGCTCGTCGATCATCATGCCGGCATTGACCGACGTCTTATAGATGCCGGTCTTAAAACCCTTGCCCGGCAGGCGTTCCGGGCTGCCCGTGCAGATCGCGAGAAGTTTCATCGGCCAAGTGTCCTGCGGCGTTTCCGTTTGCCCGACATATGGGCTAAAGGGAGAACATGGCAAAGCGAGTCACCGGCCCCGAAATCGAAAAACTCATCCAGCTCCTGGCAAAGGTCCCGGGCCTCGGGCCGCGATCCGCGCGGCGGGCGGCACTGCATCTGATCAAGAAGAAGGATCAGCTGCTCGGCCCGCTGTCGCATGCGATGGGCGAGGCCTATGACAAGGTGAAGATCTGCTCGCGCTGCGGCAATGTCGATACGTCCGATCCCTGCACCGTCTGTACCGATATCCGCCGCGACCATTCCATGCTGATCATCTGCGAGGATGTTTCCGACCTCTGGGCGCTGGAGCGTGCCGGCGCGATGAACGCCGCCTATCACGTTCTCGGCGGCACGCTGTCGCCGCTCGATGGCGTCGGACCGGACGACCTCAACATCCGCTCGCTGATCGACCGGGTGAACGAGGGGACCGTCAAGGAAATCATCATCGCAGTCAACGCCACCGTCGAGGGCCAGACCACGGCCCATTACATCACCGACCAGCTCTCCGATTTCGACGTCAAGATCACCCGCCTCGCCCATGGCGTGCCGGTAGGCGGCGAACTCGATTATCTCGACGAGGGCACGCTAACGGCGGCGCTGCGAGCGCGGACGGCGATCTGATCTCAGGAGGCAACGGATGCGCAAGTTCACCCCCTCTGGCCTGCCGGCCATCTCCCCCACAAGGAGGGAGATCAGCTGGGCGCGGGCTCACCGATCCAATGCAGCGTGTCTGCCAATGATAAGGGATCTTGGAGGACGAAGGTTCGGCCACTTGTGATCTCCCCACCTGTGGGGGAGATGCCCGGCAGGGCAGATGGGGGCTTGCCTGCGCAAACAGCAAAAGTCCTGTTCGCTGTACTCCTCGCCCTCCTCCCCATCCCCGCACTCGCCCAGAACAAGCCGGACGTCGAGCGGCAGTTCCAGCGGTGGATCGCCAGCGATCTTTCTGCGGAAGCCCGCAAGGCGGGTGTCTCGGCCCGCACGATCGACGCTGCCTTCAAGGGTGTGACGCTGAACTGGGACCTGCCTGATCTTGTGCCGCCGGGTTCCAAGCCGCCGAAGCAGCAGGACCAGAGCCAGGCGGAATTCTCCTCCCCGGCGCCTATTTTTCCGAGAAGCGGCTGCAGGGCCTTGCCGCCACCGGCCGCGGTCTCGCTTCCACCCATGCCGCAACGCTGAAGCGCATCGAGGCGGCCTATGGCGTGCCGGGCGAAATCATCGTCGCCATCTGGGGCCGAGAATCCGGCTTCGGCAAGGCGCGGCTGCCTTATTCCGCGATCGAAGTGCTGGCGACCAAGGCCTTCATGTCGACCCGCAAGCCGATGTTCCGTGAGGAGCTGATCGCGGCGCTCACCATGATCGAGCGCGGCGATGTCAGCGCTTCGGCGATGAAAGGCTCCTGGGCCGGCGCGCTCGGCCAGCCGCAATTCATGCCGACGAGCTATCTCAAATATGCCGTCGACTTCGACAAGGACGGGCATCCGGACATCTGGAATTCCGTGCCGGATTCTGCTCGCGTCCATCGCCCACTATCTTCAGAAGGAAGGTTGGCAGCGCGGCCGCGATTGGGGCTTCGAAGCATCGATTCCCGCCAACGTCAGCTGCGCCCAGGAAGGGCCGGATCTCGCCAAGCCGATTTCCGCCTGGGCATCGACGGGCATCACGCGCATTTCCGGCAAGGATTTTCCGTCTTCGGAACTGAGGGCCGATGGCATGATGCTGCTTCCCGCCGGACGCAACGGGCCGGAATTCATCGTCACGCCGAATTTCTACGTGCTCAAGGAATATAACAATTCCGACCTCTACGCGCTGTTCATCGGCAATCTCGCCGACCGCATCGCCTATGGGGCAGGCCCGTTTCAGGCAAAGTGGGGCGATGTCGGCAAAATGCTGCGCTCCGACGTACTTGCCATGCAGAAGGCTCTGGTGGCGAAAGGCTACGATGTCGGCAATGTCGACGGGTTGCCGGGCTTCAAGACCCGCCGCTCACTCGGCGACTGGCAGGCGAAGGCCGGGATTTCGCCGACATGTTATCCGGATGCTTCGTTGAAGGCGAAGCTGCGGTAGGGTTTGCGGCACCCGAGATACCCCCTCACCTGAAAAATCCAGCACTTAGCTTTCAGCTGAGATGCTGATTTTCCTCCTCCCCGCCAAGGGGAGGTAAGGCGCCGAGCTAGCGGCACGCCCATCTCTCCCCTTGCGGAGAGAAAGCAATTTCGACATCTTAGCGCAGCTAAGTGTCAGAAATTACAAGAGAGAGCTTTCACGTCACCCACCCTCAATGCAGATCCACATGATGCTTGTGAAAGATGTCGCTCTTTGGAGGAATCGTCTGGCGTTCGATCATGCGGTGAACACGCGGCCCCTCCTCGCCCCTATGAAGCTTGCGGATCGCGTCCCAGATCTCGGCATCGATCTGTAGACGCCGCCGGTTATGCCGGACGTAATCGGCCCAGGTGGCGGTGTGGTAACTCTCAGTCCAGATATCGGGATGTTCTAAATCGCGCATCAAAGCCCATTGGCGGGCGCCGTCGCGGATCCTCACCCGGCGACGACGGGACATCAGCGCCAGGAATTCGGGAATATCCGCCTCGCCGATCTCGTAGTCGATCTGCAGCACGATCGGTCCGCTTCGCGGCTGGAGATCCAAACGCAACATAGGCTCGTTGAAGCGGTTGAGGGGCTGAGATCCACATCGGCGAATTGCGGCAGCGGCGCGCGAAGGCCGGCGGCAGCGCCGACGAGCATCGCGAGGCTTGCAAGACTGAGGAGACAGAAACGCCGAATGTCTCGGCCGCTACGCCCCAGATCCAGCTGCCGACGGCGATGCCGCCGAAGACCGCCGTCTGGTAGAAGGACAGAGCGCGCCCGACGACCCAGCGAGGCGCGGAAAGCTGTACTGTCGTATTGAACAGTGAAAGCGCCAGAACCCAACAGGCACCCGGGATGAGAAGAACGAGGGCGGTCAGCGCCGTGTCGCGGCTGAGTGCGATCACGGCAGCGCTTGCCGCAAAGCCGATGAAGGAGAGCCGCACCACCCCTTCGCTCGACAATGCCTCGCGCAGCCTGGCATTGGCCATCGCCCCGCCGACTGCTCCGATCCCGAAGGCTCCGAGCATGACACCATAGGTCAGCGGCCCGCCGACGACGAGATCGCGTGCCACGATCGGCAGCAACGCAAGGATCGCACTTGCCGACAGGCCGAAAAGCAGGCCGCGACAGAGCACGTTCAGAATATTCGGCGACATGGAGACATAGCCGAGGCCGGCGGAGAGCGCTCTGAGCAGGGTTTCACGCGGCAGGGTGTCGTCCCGGCGCTCCGGCTTCCAGCGCAGGAGCGCGTACATGAGAGCCACATAGCTTGCGGCATTGACGGCAAAGGCGGCAGCCGCTCCGGCAGCAGCGACGATCGCGCCACCAATGGCCGGGCCGACGCTTCGGGTGATGTTGAAGCCGACGCTGTTCAGCGTCACCGCCTGCGGCAGCATCTCGCGAGAGACGATATCGCCGACCGAGGCCTGCCAGGACGGGTTGTTGAGCGCCACACCACAGCCGATCAGAAAGGTGAAAAGCAGAAGCAGCCAGGGCGTCAGCAGGCCCAGATAGGCAAAGACCGTCAGCGTGATCGAGACGACCAGCATGAAGGCCTGGGCAGCGAGCATCAGGCTGCGGCGGTTGAAATTGTCGGCGAGCGCGCCGGCGATCAGAGAGAACAGCATGATCGGCAGCGCGGTCGACGCCTGGACCAGGGCCACCATGTCCTGGGAGCTCGAGATCGAGGTCATCATCCAGGCGGCGCCGACGGCCTGGATGAGGCCGCCGAAATTCGATGCAAGGCTCGCGATCCATATCGTGCGGAAGGTCTCGTTCTTGAACGGCGCGAGTGTTGCTATTCTTTCCGGCACGATCTCTCCCTCGTTTCTTATTCTTGTCTTCCCGATCGGTTATAGACCCCGGGATGGGTAAATCCAGCGCAGATGGGGCAGAAATGGTCCAGTCTTGCAATTGCAGGTCCGAGGGCGTATATGGAGCCCATATTCTTGATCGTCCGATGAAGAGTGGGCCCTCCCGGACCCGCTCTTTTTTGTTAGGCGATCGCTTCATCCCGCGCCCTTTGGCGGGAAATGAACCGGAGAGCTTATGCAGCAGACAGACCACGAGCCGCGTCTCATCGTCGAGACTGGACTCGACCTGAGGATCGCCGAGATCATCGAGCCGGTATTGACCGCAATGGACTACCGGCTGGTCCGTGTACGCATGCTGAACCAGAACGGCATGACCCTGCAGATCATGGCCGAGCGCAACGACGGCACGATGGATGTCGAAGGCTGCGAGGCCGTGTCGGTCGCCATCTCACCGGTTCTTGATGTGGAAGATCCGATCGATCGCGAGTATCATCTCGAAGTGTCGTCGCCCGGCATCGACCGGCCTATGGTGCGCAAGTCGGATTTTGCCCGCTGGACCGGCCATCTGGTAAAATGCGAGACGTCGATCATGATCGACAACCGCAAGCGGTTCCGCGGCAAGATCGCCGACGTCAACGAAGAAGGTTTCACCCTCGAGCGCGATCAGGTCGCCTATGGCGAGGAACCGCGCGTGACGATCCCGTTCTCGGCGCTTTCCGAGGGCAAGCTGATCCTGACCGACGATCTGATCCGCGACGCGCTGAAGGCCGACAAGATGGCCAAGCAGCAGGCCGCGAACCAGAACGACGAAGACGAAACCGAAGAGTAACAAGACAAACCCGGTGCCGAGACGCACCCCTCGCAATCATGCGAATGACGGAGACCTACGACAATGGCAGTGAGCGCAAACCGGCTTGAACTTCTGCAGATCGCAGATGCTGTAGCCCGCGAAAAGGTCATCGACCGCGAGATCGTGCTGGCTGCGATGGCCGACGCCATCCAGAAGGCCGCCCGCTCGCGCTACGGCTCGGAAACCAACATCCGCGCCGACATCAATTCCAAGACCGGCGAAATCCGCCTGCAGCGTCTTCTGGAAGTCGTCGAGCATGCCGAGGATTACGGCACGCAGATCCCGCTGGCTCTTGCCCGCGACCGCAATGTCGACGCCAAGATCGGTGACTTCATAGCCGATCCGTTGCCGCCGATGGATTTCGGTCGTATCGCCGCCCAGTCCGCCAAGCAGGTCATCGTGCAGAAGGTGCGCGAAGCCGAGCGTGACCGCCAGTTCGACGAATTCAAGGACCGCGTCGGCGAAATCGTCAACGGTACCGTCAAGCGCGTCGAATACGGCAACGTCATCGTCGACCTTGGCCGTGGCGAAGGCATCATCCGTCGCGACGAAATGATCCCGCGCGAGAACATGCGCTATGGCGATCGCGTCCGTGCATACGTATATGATGTCCGTCGCGAACAGCGCGGCCCGCAAATCTTCCTGTCGCGTACCCATCCGCAGTTCATGGTGAAGCTGTTCACCATGGAAGTTCCGGAAATCTACGACGGCATCATCCAGATCAAGTCGGTTGCCCGTGACCCGGGTTCGCGCGCCAAGATCGCCGTCATCTCGAACGATCTCGTCGATCGATCCGGTCGGTGCCTGCGTCGGTATGCGTGGTTCGCGCGTTCAGGCGGTTGTCGGCGAGCTTCAGGGCGAAAAGATCGACATCATTCCGTGGAGCCAAGATCCGGCATCGTTCATCGTCAACGCCCTGCAGCCGGCTGAAGTCGCCAAGGTCGTTCTCGACGAAGACGCGGAACGCATCGAAGTCGTGGTTCCGGACGAGCAGCTTTCGCTCGCCATCGGCCGCCGCGGTCAGAACGTTCGCCTCGCTTCGCAGCTGACCGGCTGGGATATCGACATCATGACGGAAGCCGAAGAGTCGGAACGCCGTCAGAAGGAATTCAACGAGCGCACCAACCTGTTCATGGAAGCGCTCGACGTCGACGAGATGATCGGCCAGGTGCTTGCCTCGGAAGGCTTCGCCCAGGTTGAGGAACTCGCCTATACCGATCTCGACGAAATCTCCTCGATCGAGGGCTTCGACGAAGATACGGCCAACGAGATCCAGACACGCGCCCGCGAATACCTGGAGCGGATCGAAGCCGAGAACGACGCCAAGCGCATCGAGCTCGGCGTTCAGGACGAGCTGAAGCAGATCGACGGCCTGACCGCCCAGATGCTGGTCGCGCTCGGCGAAGAAGGCATCAAGACGGTCGAAGACTTCGCCGGCTGCGCAGCCGACGATCTCGTCGGCTGGTCGGAGCGCAAGGACGGCGAGACCAAGAAGTTCGAGGGCACGTTCTCGAAGTTCGACGTTTCCCGCGTCGAAGCCGAGAACATGATCGTTCAGGCCCGCCTGCTGGCAGGCTGGATCACTGAGGAAGACCTCGCGAAGGAACAGGCTGAGGCCGAAGAGGAGGCCGTCGCCGCCGATCAGGAATGATCGCGGACGGCAACCAGGTGGATGATGCAGATGATCAGTGGCCGGACGATTTTGTCGTGAACGACCGCACCTGCATCGTCACCCGCGAGGCGACCAGCCCCGAGGCGCTGATCCGGTTCGTCCGCGCTCCCGATGGGAGCGTGGCACCGGATTTGAAGCGGCAGCTTCCCGGAAGGGGATGCTGGATACGCGCCGAGCGAGAACTCGTCGACCGGGCGGTCAAGAAGAAGCTGTTTTCGCGCGCCTTCAAAAGCGAGACGAAACCGGCAGATGATCTCGGCGCTCTCGTCGACCGCCTGCTGGTGGCAGATCTCGCCGGCATGATGAACATGGCGCGTAAAGCGGGCCAGTTCGTGTCGGGCGCGATGAAAGTGGATGCAGCCGTCCGGTCGGGAGCCGCCATCGGCGTCTTCCATGCCTCGGACGCTGCAGCGGACAGCGTGAGAAAGATAGACCAGGCCCGCAAGGCCTGGAAGCTCGGCAACGAGCTCGAAGAAGACATTCCGGCCTTTTTGCTCCTCACGGGGGCAGAATTGGACGAAGTGATGGGCGAGAATGCTTTTATCCATGCTTGCGCGCTTGCAGGGCAGGCGGGTGAGGGTGTAGTGAAGCGCGCAAACCTACTTGAACAGTACCGCAAGGGCGGTCTGTCCCAGACAAAGGGTGTCGCTGACATGCCGAAACAATGACGCGGTCACCGGCTCTAGCCGGACGCAGATCGATTTGTACGTAGTGAACGACAGGTTCTGATGGCTTCCATCTGTTCCTGTACGAAGGAACAGGAACGGAATGACCGATAATAACGACGACAAGACACTGGGCGTAAAGAAAACCCTCTCCCTGAGACCATCAGGCGTGACCCAGGGTACCGTACGCCAGGACATGGGTCGCGGCCGCACCAAGGCGGTCGTCGTCGAGACGGTGAAGCGCCGCCCGACGCGACCCCAGGATGAAAAGCCGATTACGCCGATTGCCACGCCCGCAGCTGCCGCCCCGGCGGCTCCGCGCCCCGTAGAGGCTGCCCAGCCAGCCGCAGCGCCGCAGCAGCCGCGCCCGCAGGCCGCAGCTCCACAACCGCGCGTTCACCAACCTGCGCCGCAGGGCCAGCGCCCCGCTCCGCAGCAGGGCCAGCGTCCGGGATCCCCGCAGGGTCAGCGTCCGCAGCAGTCGCCGCAGAACCGCCAGCCACAGCGTCCGAACGTGCTCCACGACCTCTCCGCAGGAGAAATGGAAGCCCGTCGCCGTGCGCTGATGGAAGCCCAGGCCCGTGACGTGATCGAAGCCAAGCAGCGCGCCGAAGATGAAGCGCGCCGCCAGGCAGAAGAAGAGCGCCGCAAGGCCGAGGAAGCGGCAGAAGCCGCGCGCCGCGCCGCCGAGCCCGCTCCCGAGCCGGAACCCGAACCGGTTGTCGCAGAAGCCGCTCCGGCCGCCGCCGAGCGGACCGTCGACCGTGCGCCTGCTCCGGCTGGACGCCCGCAGGATGCCCGTCCGCAGTCTCCCCGTCCGGGCGCCGCAGCACCTGCTGCACAGCCGGGTGCCGCTCGCGGCCGTCGCGGTGACGATGACGACGATCGCGGACCGTCCCGCAGTGGTGGTCCCGGTGCGCCGGGCCGTGGCCGCGTGGCCGCCCCCACCCCTGCCAAGCCGCCGGCACGCCCGAAGGGCGATGAGGGCCGCCGCCAGGGCAAGCTGACGATCACCGCTGCCAGCACGGACGACGACGGTAACAACCGTGGCCGCTCGATGGCCGCCATGCGCCGTCGCCAGGAAAAGTTCCGCCGCAGCCAGGTTCAGGAAACCCGTGAAAAGGTCATCCGCGAAGTCATCCTGCCGGAAACCATCACCATTCAGGAACTGTCGCAGCGTATGTCCGAACGCGCCGTCGACGTCATCAAGTACCTGATGAAGGAAGGCCAGATGATGAAGCCGGGCGACGTCATCGACGCCGACCTTGCAGAACTCATCGCATCCGAATTCGGCCATACCGTCAAGCGCGTCTCTGAATCCGACGTCGAAGAAGGCATCTTCGACAAGGCCGACGATGCCGGCGAAATGGTATCCCGTCCTCCGGTCGTCACGATCATGGGTCACGTCGACCACGGCAAGACATCGCTGCTCGACGCCATCCGTCAGGCGAATGTCGTCTCTGGCGAAGCCGGTGGCATTACCCAGCATATCGGTGCCTATCAGGTCGAGCAGAACGGCCAGAAGATCACCTTCATCGACACCCCCGGCCACGCCGCCTTCACGGCCATGCGTGCCCGTGGTGCGCAGGCGACGGATATCGCGATCCTGGTGGTTGCGGCCGACGACAGCGTGATGCCGCAGACGATCGAATCGATCAACCACGCCAAGGCGGCCGGTGTTCCGATCATCGTGGCGATCAACAAGATCGACAAGCACGAAGCCAAGCCGGACAAGGTCCGTCAGCAGCTTCTGCAGCACGAAGTCTTCGTTGAATCGCTCGGCGGTGAAGTGCTCGACGTCGAAGTGTCGGCCAAGAACAAGACGAACCTCGACAAACTGCTCGAAGCCGTCCTGCTGCAGGCCGAAATCCTCGACTTGAAGGCCGATCCGACCCGTACCGCCGAAGGTACCGTGATCGAAGCCCAGCTCGACCGTGGCCGCGGTGCGGTAGCGACCGTGCTCGTTCAAAAGGGTACGCTGAAGCCGGGTCAGATCATCGTTGCCGGCGACCAGTGGGGCCGCGTTCGCGCCCTCGTCACCGACAAGGGTGATCACGTCAAGGAAGCCGGTCCGGCTACCCCGGTCGAGGTCCTCGGTCTTTCCGGCACGCCGGCTGCGGGTGACCGCTTCGCCGTCGTCGAAAACGAAGCCCGCGCCCGCGAGATTTCCGAATATCGCCAGCGTCTGGCACGCGACAAGGCCGTTGCACGCCAGTCCGGCCAGCGCGGTTCGCTTGAGCAGATGATGAGCAAGCTGCAGGATACCGGCTTCAAGGAATTCCCGCTGGTCATCAAGGGTGACGTGCAGGGTTCGGTCGAAGCGATCATCGCGTCGCTCGACAAGCTCGGCACCGACGAGGTGCGTGCCCGCATCGTTCATTCGGGTGCAGGCGCGATCACGGAATCGGATATCTCGCTTGCCGAGGCATCTGACGCCGCGATCATCGGCTTCAACGTCCGTGCCAACGCACAGGCTCGTACCGTTGCCGAGCGCAACGGCATCGACATCCGCTACTACAACATCATCTACGATCTGGTGGATGACGTGAAGGCGGCGATGTCGGGCCTGCTGTCGCCGGAACGCCGCGAAACCTTCCTCGGCAATGCCGAGATCCTGGAGGTGTTCAACATCACCAAGGTCGGCAAGGTTGCCGGTTGCCGTGTCGTCGAAGGCAAGGTCGAACGTGGTGCAGGCGTACGTCTCGTTCGCGACAACGTCGTCATCCACGAAGGCAAGCTCAAGACGCTCAAGCGCTTCAAGGACGAAGTCTCCGAAGTGCCGATGGGTCAGGAATGCGGCATGGCCTTCGAGAACTACGAAGACATCCGCGCCGGAGACACGATCGAGTGCTTCCGCGTCGAACACATCACGCGTACGCTTTAAGCATCGCGTCAGGAATGTTACGAAACCGCCGGGCCCAGTGCCCGGCGGTTTTCGTTTGGGAGGAGATGTGCATGCCTGTTTCGTTCGACCTGACCGGCAAGACGGCAATCGTCACCGGCGCCAATACCGGGCTTGGACAGGCAATCGCCCTCGCACTTTCCAGCGCAGGAGCGAAGGTTGCCCTGGTGGGCCGCTCTTCCATGGCGGAGACTGAGGCCCTGATCAGCGAGGCAGGCGGGCTGAGCCTTTCGATTTCAGCCGATCTTTCCACGCTCGAGCCGATCGAGCGCATTCTCGACGAGACAACCTCATGGGCAAGCCAAGCCGATATCCTCATCAACAATGCCGGGATCATCCGCCGCGCGGACGCGCTCGACTTTACCGAGGAAGACTGGGATGCGGTGATGGATATCAATCTGAAGAGCGTCTTCTTCCTGTCCCAGGCGTTTGCCCGCCGGCTTGTCGCATCGGACATGATGGGAAAGATCATCAACATTGCCTCACTCCTGTCCTTTCAGGGCGGGATCCGTATTCCTTCCTATACGGCGTCGAAGAGCGGGCTTGCGGGCCTGACGCGCCTGCTGGCCTGCGAATGGGCGGCGAAAGGCATCAACGTGAATGCCATCGCCCCCGGCTACCTCTCCACCAACAATACCGAGGCGTTGCGCGACGACCCTGACCGGAATGCCGCCATCCTGGCGCGTATTCCGGCGGGTCATTGGGGAAAGCCAGAGGAGATCGGCGGCGCTGCCGTGTTTCTTGCCTCTCCCGCCTCCGACTATGTGCACGGGACCGTGCTTCCCGTCGATGGCGGCTGGCTCGCCCGCTAGACGCGGCCTCCCGGCACCACCTCCGATCGAAGTCTTCAATCGAAACGGCGCCAATATTACGCTGACTGGCGAAAACGTGAAAATTTGGTACGATTTTGACTCTGATACTCAAGATTTATTAGTTGCCATTTCAAGTCATGTTTATTATCGCATAGCAGCAAAGTTTGCCGCCGGAACAAACCGGCCCGCGACTGATCACATTGTATGCCGATCCGGTGAAAGCGCCTTTCGGCAATAGTCGGAGTATCGTCTGCCATGTCTGCACCCATCGCCCCTGCCGTTGCCGGAAACCGCCGCCTCGCGAGCACCGCCAAACAGCTTGGGACGACGATAGCTGCGCTTGCGCTTTTCAGCGCCGTCGCCGTGGCACAGACATCCGAGCCGAGCACGACGACGCAGGCAACACCTCCGCAAAGCGCGCCCGCCGCGCCCCAGCCGTCGGCAACGACCACTCCGGCGGCTCCGACAACCGGACGGACCGCGCCTGCGACACCCGCGCCGGCCACTCCTGCACAGCCTTCCACGCCGACCCAGGCGCAGTCCGAGGCCCAGCCATCGGCCCCGGCCGCACCTGTGACGCCTCCGACAACGCAGGCTCCGGCCGACAATGCTGCCCCGGCAACTCAGGCGCCTGCGGCAGGCCAGCCGGCTCCCGCGACGAACAACCAGCCGCCGGCACCGGCGGCGTCGCCGACCGCACCCGAGGCAACGGCACCGACGGCTTCCCAGCCCGCCGCTCCTTCCGACGGAAACCCGGCTGCCCCTGCGGCACAATCGCCAGCTCCGGCCCCGCAGGAGAGCGTGACGGACCTGGCACCGGTGGAAGAAGCCGAAGCCCTGACAATTCCCCACGACCTTTCGCCCTGGGGCATGTTCATGGCCGCCGACTGGGTGGTGAAGTCGGTGATGATCGGCCTCGCCATCGCATCGCTCGCCACCTGGACCGTATGGCTGGTCAAGACGCTCGAGCTTGCCGGCGCCCGCGCCCGTGCCGGCCGTATCATCAAGATCATCCGCAGCTCGCGCACGCTTGCCGAAGCCGTCGAGGCTTCATCCGGCCGCGGCGGGCCTGCCGCCTACATGCTCAAAGCTGCTGCCGAGGAAGTCGAGATGTCGGAAGCCGCGCTCGACCACGCGGATGGTGACGGCGTCAAGGAACGCGTTGGCTCGTCACTGTCGCGCATCGAGGCATTCGCTGGCCGCCGCATTGCCCGCGGCACCGGCATCCTGGCATCGATCGGTTCGGTTGCCCCGTTTGTCGGCCTCTTCGGCACGGTCTGGGGCATCATGAACTCGTTCATCGGCATTTCCGAAACCCAGACGACCAACCTCGCCGTCGTCGCGCCTGGCATCGCCGAAGCGCTGCTTGCGACCGCGATCGGCCTCGTGGCCGCCATTCCCGCCGTCATCATCTACAACATGTTCGCCCGCTCCGTGACCGGTTATCGCCAGCTTCTGGCCGATGCGGCCGCCGGCGTCGAGCGTCTGGTCAGCCGCGACCTCGACTTCCGCAAGATCCCGCCGGGCGGCCGCACCCGTCCCGTCTCTCTCGTTGCAGGGGAGTAAGTCATGGCTGGCGGTATTCGCGAACATCACGGCGAAGAGCTTCCCGAAAACCACGAGATCAATGTGACGCCGTTCATCGACGTCATGCTGGTTCTGCTGATCATCTTCATGGTCGCTGCGCCGCTTTCGACGGTCGACGTCAATGTCGACCTGCCGGCCTCCAGCGCCAAGCCTGCCGAACGTCCCGACGAGCCGCTTTACCTGACGGTTCAGGAAGACCTGACGCTCAACCTCGGCAATGACCAGGTGGCGCGGGAACAGCTCACTGAGCGGCTGACCACGCTGACCGGCGGCAACAAGGATACGCGCATCTTCCTGCGTGCCGACAAGGCCGTCGACTACGGCCAGTTCATGGAAGTGATGAACCTCCTGCGTGACGCCGGTTACCTGAAGATCGCACTGGTCGGCCTTGAGACCCTGCCAGGTGCCGCAGCACCTGCGCCTGCAGCGGGACAGCCGGCGGCACCGGCCGCAGCTCCCCAGCCTGCTCCCGGAGCTGCTCCATGAACCCAGCCGCGCCCTATCGCAGCAAGGCGGGGAAGTTTGGTGAATTCTCGCTCTGGACCGGCGCCAGCGTGCTGGTGTTGAGCGCGCATATCGCCGCAGCCGCCCTTCTGATGCAGGAAGAGCCTGTCGCCGAGGCCGAAAGCGCGCCGCCGGCAGCGATCATGATCGAACTCGCGCCCGAGCCCGAAGCCGTCAATACGGAGGCAGAGCAGATCGCCCCCGATATGACGGACGTGGAAAAGGTCGAGACCGAGCAGATGGAGCCGGTCGAGGAACCTCAGGTCGAGCCGACACCGGAGCCTGTCGAGCCCCCACCGGAAGTCGCCGAGGAACCGCCACCGCCACCGCCGGAACCGGAGATTGCCGAGCCCCTGCCCGAGCCGCCGCCGGAACCTATCGAGGAGCCGGACCCGATCGAGGAGCAGATGACGGCTGCGCTGGAAAACGTGGAAGTGCCGCTGCCGACCATGCGCCCGCCTCCACCGCCGCCTGAAGTGGCCGAAAAGCCGGAACCGAAGAAGGAGCCGGTGAAGAAGGTCGAGCGCCGCCAGCAGCGACAGGCCCAGCGCGAACAGGCGCAGGCCAAGGCTCAGGTGACGCAGTCCAACCGTAACGCGGCGAGCCAGAGTTCGAGCGGGCAGACCTTCTCCGCCAATATCTCGCCGGCACGCTGGATGACCCGCGTCCGCTCGAAGATCGCCCGCAATGCCCGCCGCTGCCCGGGTAACTCGACAGGTATCGTCACGGTCCGGTTCAGCTTCGACGGAAGCGGCAATATCGGCAGCGTGTCGGTCGCCCGATCTTCGGGTGATCCCGCCATCGACAGCTATGTCACATCTGCCGTCCGCCGCGCTTCGCCGATCCCTGCACCGCCAGCCGGTGTTGCAAGTTCGCTCAGCCAGCCGGTGAAATGCGAATAGGCGGCTGATATCAGGCGCATCGACCCGAGGACGGTCGGTGCGCCTCTCTTTGAGGAGGCTAGCCCTCCCGCAAAACCCGAGGCGCTCCATTTTCCGGTTTTTGCGCAGTTCCGGGCACAAACCGATTCCCACTTCGGCTGGAATTGCTTTAACACTGCAGGACCGTACCCCTCCTGTTTTAGCCGGAACCTCCCCGCATGCATATGAGCCTTACCGAAGCCGAGACGCTGGTTCACAGTGTCTTCGAAGACAATCGCGTCCTGCCGTCTACCGCCCTTTCCGTCGCCCGCGCTCTCGTCCAGTCGGAAGCCGCCGGCCAATCGGGCCACGGGCTGCGCCGCGTGCCCGCCTATGTGAAGCAGGTACGATCCGGCAAGGTGGATGGCGCGGCCGTGCCGCAACTCGCCCGGCCGAAGCCTGCCGTGCTTGCGATCGATGCCGCCCACGGCTTCGCCTACCCTGCCCTCGACCTTGCCATCGCCGAACTGCCCGCCATCGCGCGCGAGCAGGGGATTGCCTTCGCCGCGATCGGCCGCTCCCACCATGCGGGCGTGATGGCGCTTACCGTCGAGCGCTTTGCCGAGCTTGGTCTCGTCGCGATGATGTTTGCAAATGCTCCGGCCGCCATGGCACCCTGGGGCGGCAAGGTGCCACTTTACGGCACCAACCCGATCGCTTTTGCCGTGCCGGTGGCCGGTTCCGATCCGCTGGTCATAGACCTCGCGCTTTCCAAGGTGGCGCGCGGCAAGGTGATGGAGGCGACGCAGAAGGGCGTCAGCATTCCCGACGACTGGGCCTTCGACGTGGACGGCAACCCGACCACCGATGCCCATGCCGCGATGAAGGGCACGATGGCGCCGTCGGGTGGCGCCAAGGGTGCTGCGCTGGCGCTGATGGTGGAAGTGCTGTCGGCCGGCCTTGCAGGCGCCAACTTCTCCTATCAGGCGAGCTCGCTGTTTGACGCGGACGGCCCGCCGCCGGAGCTTGGCCACTCGATCATGCTGATCGATCCCGATGCCGCCAATGGTGGCGGAACGGCAGAGCGCATGGCGGGCCTTGCCGGCGAGATGGCAAAGCAGGAAGGCGTGCGCCTCCCCGGCCGCCGCGGCCGCAGCCTGCGTGCCCAGGCGCTCGCCAATGGCATAGAGATCGAGGACGACGTGATCGCCGCGATCCACAAGCTAAGCGCTTAAACTTCGAGACTTGCCGGCTCAGGCTCTGAGAGCCTGAGCCGGTGACTGCCTGTAAGCAAGCAGCGCCGGTACGGCGGCAAGCAGTGCAGCAAAGCCAAGGAGGATCAACGCGAGGCGCAGATCCTCGCGGGTGAAATCGACCGGCAGGATGACGCCGCTCTTTTCGGTGAAAAGCTGCGCACCGATATGCGCCGCGCCGAGGCCAAACAAAAAGCCGATGCCGACGCCGAGCGCGACCAGCAGGAACAGCTCCAGCCAGACGATGAGGAAGACCGATCCCCTTGGCGCGCCGAAGGCACGCAGGGCGCCGATCTGGCGGCGTCTCTGCCCCACATGGATAACCGTGACCAGAACCAGCGCAGCGGCCACCAGCCCCTGTGAGCCAGCAGCGACAGCGCTCAGCACCGTCTTGGCATCGCCGAGCGTGGCATAGAGGCCTGTCAGCACCTCGCCTGGAAACACCGCCAGCGTGCTGCCGGTTCGATATTCCTGACGCAGCCGATAGGCATCGGCGATCGTCTTCGGCTTCACCAGGATCGCCGGCAGGCCCGGCGTGTGCTCGCCGAAGCTTTCCACGACGGGTGCATTCGGATCGATGCTGCCGTGATGCTCTTCCTCGACATGGGAGGCAGAGGCGGCGCCTAGCGCGAAAGCGTGTCGCTGGCCCTGGCTCCGCTCGACAACGGCAGCGGTCTCCTGACCAGCCGCCTCGATCTCGGCGTGCTCCTTACCCTTTTCATGGGCGTGGCCACCATCCTCGTGCTCTTCTTCGTCATGCCCCTCCTCGCCATGTCCGTGGCCGAGGCCGTGGACATGCCAGACGGCCTGGATCGGCACGAGAATGGCGCGATCCCAAGGCGTGCCGGTGGGCTTCAGCCGGCCGACGACCTTATAAGCGGAGCCCGCGTGGGTATGGCCGCCGGTCTCTGCGGTGCCGTGCATGGGCTTTATATCTGCGCCGAGCGGCAGCCTGACGGCCGCGCCGAGAACCGCTTCGCCTTCCAGAGCGAACATTTTACCTTCGGTGAAGCCAGAGGTCGTGCTGTCGATCAGGCTCGTCGTGGTGCCGACGATCGGATAGCCGGAAAAACTGTCGCCGAAACCAACCGGGGCCGCCCAGGCAACCCGGGGATCGGCCGCGAGCTTGGCCAGGACATGGCCGTTGACCAGAGGCAGGGGCTGCCTGGAGGAAGACGGAGGAAAGGACGAGTTGCGTCTCGCTGCCGGCGGCACCGACCACGACGTCGAACTTGTCGGCCGCACGCGCGCTGCCAAGGCGAAGCGCGCGTTCCTGCAGGGTGACTGCGACGCCGAGCGCGGTCGCCAGCGCCACCAGAAGCACGACGACGGCGCCACCGAGCCAGAGGCGGCGGAGATCGGCAAGGATGAAGCCGATCATGCCGCGATCTCCCTGGCATCCGTATCGGCCACGATGCGGCCGGCCTTCAGCGTCAGGCGGCGATCGAGCCGTTCCACGAGACGCTGGTCATGGGTCGCAAGGATCAATGTCGAGCCGGCAGCTTCGGCGACGGAGAGAAGCAGGTCGCCGACCGCATCTCCGCTTTCGAGATCAAGGCTCGCGGTCGGTTCGTCGGCGATGATGACGCCGGGGCTGCGCAGGAGGGCACGGGCGATTGCCACGCGCTGCATCTCGCCGCGCGACATGGTCTCGACATGCTGGTCGGGACGCTTGAGGCCAACGGTCTCGAGCAGTGTGTGGGCCCGCTTCTTAAGGTCGGCATTCGCGACACGGGAGAGGCGGGCCGGCAGAAGGATATTGTCGAGCGCCGAAAGGCCCGGAAACAAATGAAAATCCTGCATGACGAGGCCGATATTGGCGGCGCGCCAACGGTCACGGCGCCCTTCGGAGAGCTGGGCGAGATCCTCCCCGCCCCAGACAACACGACCGGCGCGGATGCGCTCGAGCCCGGAGATGATGTTGAGAAGCGTGCTCTTGCCCGAGCCGGACCCGCCCGTCAGCGCCACACGGCTGCCGGCGGCGATATCGAGGCTATCTATGGCGAGAACCGGCGCCACGAGTCCGGCAAAGGACACGGCGAGTTTTTCGATTTTCAGCGGCAGCATGCTGTCAAACCGTCGCGTATTCGGCCTGGCGGATGCGCAGCAGGCTGACAAAGCCGGTATCCGGATCGGTCCAGGAGCCCATTTCCAACGTGCCGCGCACTTCGATCGTCTGGCTGGGCTGGGTGAAGGTCTGTTTTTCGGAGAGATAGACGACGACGATATTGTCCGGCCAGTCGGCATCGGTCGAGCAGAAGGGGCAGATCGACATGGGGATTTCGGTCAATACGAAGAATGCGGCCTCGGCTTTCAGCGGCGGCGCCATGAAGCCCTTCATGGCGATGTCCTTGCCGTTCAGCTGCTTGACCTTGTCGGAGAATTCCAGCCCGAGCACGCTGATTTTGCCGTAGAGCTCATCGAAGGTGATGTCGCTATCGGCGCGTGCACGACCCGCCACTGAAAGCAGGGGCAGAGCGGCCACGAAACCCAGCGACAGGCTGAGCATCTGGCGGCGATTGAACGGCACCTCGCGGGGCTTTTCCATCACCATTCTCCTTCATGGAAGCATGCTGCCATCCTCCCGCAGAGGAGACGGCAATTCAAGTCGTCAGAAATGCACGGATGGGCGGACCATCTGGCCCGCCCATCCTGATCTGCTGCTTAGTTGGTCTGCTTGGCACCGAGCGCGAAAGCTTCGGCAAGTGCCCTGTAGACGTCGCTCTGTTCCATGTAGCCACGGAAGCCTTCGGCACCGGGGCCAGCGGCCTGGAGCACGACGTCGTCTACGGCATGGACACCGCTGTCGGCGCTCTTCGGGATGATGCCGGTGACGAGGACAGCACCGGGAACATCCTTGTACTGCTCGTTGGCGACATATTCCTTCTTCTCGTTCTGGATCGCCGGAACGAAGGGACCATCGAGCTTCGGACGGAAGGTCTCGTAGTGGTCGGGGCCGTTATTGGCATTGAGGAAGAGGCGGCGAGATACGTCGACCTTGTCCGGATAGCCATCGCCATTCTTGTCTTCGTAGTTCGGGAAGCCGGCTTCCGCATAGGTGCCGACCTTCTCGCGCATGTCGGTGCCTTCCTTCTCGTCATCGACAGTGCCGATGATGGAGACGCCATGGGTGTGGTCGCCGGTGACGACGATCAGCGTGTCGGGGTTCTTGGCGGCGAATTCGCGGGCAGCGCCGATCGCCTGGTCGAACTCGATCGTGTCGACGACGGCACGGTCCCAGTCGAGCGGGTGAGACATCTTGTCGACATTGGCGGCTTCGACCATGAGGAAGAAGCCTTCCGGGTTCTTCGACAGGGTATCGAGCGCGACCTTGGTCATCTCGACGAGGCCCGGCTGATCCGGGAACTTGCCCGTCGTGCCCTTCTTGAGGAACTCGCGGTCAAGCGTCGTGTCCATGTTGCCGGTGTGGAACAGGCCGAGGATCTTGCCGGTGTTGGTGCCTGCAGCCGTCGCCAGTTCCGACTTGCTGGTCGCCAGCGTGTAGCCGGCGTCCTGGAACATCTTGACGTAGTCCTTGTCGTCCTTGCGCTTGGAGCCGGGGGTCGCCTGCGGCAGGAAGTAAGCCGAACCGCCGCCGAGGACGACATCCGGCTTCACGTCGAACAGCATGCCGTTGATCTCGGCCTTGTCGCCACGCTTGCGCGTGTGGGCAACGACGGCGGCAGGCGTCGCATCCTGCAGCTCGGCGGTCGAGATGATGCCGATCGACTTTTTGGTCTGGCGGCGAAGCGCTTCGGCGATGTTTTCGACCTTCGGGTCATCCATCGAGTCCGACGTGCGGTCGGCATAGACGCCGATGGCGTTCACGGCGGTCTTGTGGCCGGTCATGTAGGCCGACATGGTGTTCGCCGAATCGGTTGCGACGGCATCGGTGGCGGAAGTGCCGATGAAGGCTGCCGGTGGGATCTCGTCCATGTTGAGACGGCCGTCGGCCTTGCCCTCGGTCATGCCCTTGGACATGATGCGGGCGGCCGTGCGGTGGGCGACGGACAGGCCGTCGGCGATGAGGAAGATGACGTTCTTCGCCTTCGGCTGGGCATCCGTGCCGTAAACGTTCCAGGTCACGCTCTTGGTCTCGGAACCAGCGGTGACTTCGACCTTGTAGTCGCCGGCATTGGCGATCGTCAGGCCACGCAGGATGACGGCGGAACCGAGAACCTTGTCCTTGGACTTTTCTTCGGCGACGAACTCGACTTCCTTGCCGAGCGTTGCCTTGTAGTCCTGGCCATTGACGGTGATCTTCACGTCTTCCGGCTTAACAACGGACTTGAACTCGACCTTGAAATCGAAGGGCGAGCCGGCGAGGATGGTGGCGCGGTCGAGCGGGTAAACGGTGGCGGCCTGGGCGGCGCCTGCCAGAGTGGTCGAAACGACCAGGGCAGCAAGGATCTTGCGCATGGAAAACCTCATGATCTAGGGCGGAACGAGGTTGTCTTATCGATCGCAGATGACACTTACGTGACTGCGTCGTGAATTGGCGTCTGATGCGGGGAAAGACCTCCAGAAAAGCGAAAAGCCTGGCGCGGGAGGAGGATGCGCCAGGCTTTAAACTTGATCGACAACTGGGAGGAGGAGGATGTTGTCGATCCGCTATCGAACGACACTGGGAGGAGGAGTGCGTCGTTCGATGAGCAGGTTATAATCCGACTCGTTGTCGGCCGCCAAGCGGGTTCGCTGCAATGCAGCAATGCATTAGACGCAAGGCTGAGCATTTGCTCATCAAGACAATGCCCCTATACCGGGCACCTACAGTATCGCCTCACTCTGGATGATATGATAGCCACGACGATATTGATACAATGCGGGTGAAATCACATGGCTGAGATACGCTATCATGAAGGCGACATTCCGGCACAGGACGCGGCACGCTATTCCGGCGCCATCGCCATCGACACCGAAACGCTCGGTCTGATACCGCGCCGCGACCGGTTGTGCGTCGTGCAACTGTCGCCCGGAGACGGGACGGCGGACGTAATCCGCATCGCGGCTGGCCAAACGCAGGCGCCGAACCTCGTGGCGCTGCTGGGCGATCCGACCCGCCAGAAGATCTTCCACTACGGTCGTTTCGACATCGCGGTTCTGTTCCACACGTTCGGCGTGACCACGACCCCGGTCTTCTGCACCAAGATCGCCTCGCGCCTGGTGCGCACCTATACGGACCGGCATGGTCTGAAGGAAAATCTGCGGGAACTCCTCGAGGTCGATATCTCCAAGGCGCAACAGCAGACGGACTGGGCTGCCGAAACGCTGTCGCAGGCTCAGCTCGAATATGCGGCTTCCGACGTGCTGCATCTGCATGCGCTGCGCGACAAGCTCACCTACCGCCTGATGCGGGATGGCCGCGCGGAGCTCGCCACCGCCTGCTTCGAATTCCTGCCGACGCGGGCCAAGCTCGATCTGCTCGGCTGGGAAGAAACCGACATTTTTGCCCATAGCTGAGGCACCCGTCTCTGGGTGAGATAAGTGCCAATGCCCCGTAAAGGTTTTGTTAACCAGTGAAACCTTACGTTGCATGCGGGCAAAGATATCTCG
Organism: Terrirhizobium terrae; assembly: GCF_030323265.1. Lineage (GTDB taxonomy): Bacteria > Pseudomonadota > Alphaproteobacteria > Rhizobiales > Rhizobiaceae > Neorhizobium. Next base: position 1,721,657 of record NZ_CP104992.1, on the reverse strand, counting down.
AACACCGGACCTCACGATGCTGCTTCCTACTCAGCAAAGCTACGGACTTGCCGCGACCAACACGATGCAGTCGATGCTCGACGGCATCGAGGAGCAGCGCAAGCAGAATGAGGAGCAGCGCACCGGCAAGGAACGCGACAAGCTGACCGAGGCTCGCCTCAGCGCCAGCGAGGACGCCAAGCGTGCCCGCGAGAAGATCGCCACAGCACTTTTCGGAACCGGGAATGCCGACCCCGCCGCGCTGAAAATGGATCTCGTCGAGAGGCTGGCTGACGAGCTTGGGCTCGATACCGACGAAGCCCGCTCCTCCTACAAGCTTGGCCGTGCACTCGAAGAAGCGCTGAAGGGCATGGCGCCGAACGATGTCCGTGACTTGTCCGAGAAGATCGGATTCGCCGATCTCGGCATTTCGATGGACACCCTGCTCAACGCCATCAAGAACCCCTATGGCGACGACAATGAGCGGCTGAGCGAAGCCCTGATCAAAAAAGCCAATGGCGGCAAGCTGGGTACGGAAGTCGAGCGCGTCGTCCAGCGTATGGAAGACACGGCCGATCCGAAATCGCTTGAGGAACTGAAGCTCGGCCCGCAGGGCTATGACCCGACGCGCGTGGAAGACGCCGAGACGCGCGCCGAGCGCCTGGAAGACATACAGGCCGCGGAAGCCGGCCAGAAGCTCGAAGACGTCCAGGAAAACCAGGACGAAGTCGAAGAAAAGAATGACGAGCTCGGGGCAAAGCCGACTGATGATGGCGCCGACGCTACCGAAGCCGCCTCAGCGCTGGCCATTCTCGCAGCAGACGCCGAGAAAGCGGAAGACGCAGGGGAAGACGACACTGGCATCCTCCCCGTCGTTACTGACGAGATTGGACTCTACGAACTTCGCAAGAAGGCCGCTTAACTCAGCAACCCTGCCGTTTGCACCGTCTACTCTGCGACCAGTCCGCGCCGGATTAGCGGTGCGTTAACCATTCACCCCTATCATCTCCTGTCATTCGGCAAGAATGCGCCATGAGGCGTCGCAGCGCCATGTCGCTGCATGATTTGGCCGGCATGTCCCCACCGTCGCAGACAACTGATGGAGCATGCGATGCTGCCACCTGTTCGTGCCGCGTTGAGTTCGCATTCCGACTTCCAGAGCCAAGCGCCTGCTGCCGCCGCCCGCATGAGCCTTGCTGCCGCCACGACAACTGTGGCAGCCGACAACGACAAGTCCGTGCCGATCTCCGGTGGGCGCATGGATGCGCTTTCGCTTTCCGCCCAGTTGAAGCTCGCCCAAAGCTTCTCGATCTTTGCCGAGACGATCGGCAAGGTGCTCAACATGCCGCGCGGCGAGAACGAAGCGCTGGTCGACTATGCGACGCGCCTTTCCGAAGCCGTGCGGGCTCTCAACCCTGCCGAGCGGATGTCGATCGAGCGCCTCTTGAACCAGATCGTCAAGGGCGTGACCTTGCGGCTCCTCGCCGAGATCCTCAACGATCCAGCCGGCCCCGATGCGGCTCGGCTGGCTGCCTATATCGAGACAGCAAGCGCCAGCGAGCGCGACCTTGCGGCCAAGGCCGTGGTGAGCTCCTATCGCCAGAACGGAAGCGCCGAGCCGGCTGCAAACGGCAATGTTTCGCGGCCGGCGCCTGCTGCCCAAGGCGGCATGCCGGCTGGCGCACCGGCGGGAGCCCAGGGCGCGGCCACCGCTGCGGGCGCTGCACCAGCGGCTTCGACGCCTCAATCACAGGCCGCCCCTGTCGCGTCGGCGTCACAGCAGGGCTCATTGCAGGACACCCCGGAGAGCTCACCGGCTCGTCCCGATGGCCAACAGCCGACGCAGAATACAGGAAACGCGCTGGCGGACCGGCAGGGCAACCGTCTCGAGCGCCCGACGACACCAGCCTCCCATACCGCCAACCCGACGATGAGCGGCCCCGCAAGCGGCCAGACGGCACAGCAGCAGGCGGCCGCGCAAATCATCCCCGGACAAGCTGCCATTGCTGGAGCCTCGCCGAACTCTCCCGCAGGTCTCGGCATAGCGGCAGCCGATGGCGATACGGGTGCGGCACCTGCCGCGCGCATACAGGACGAGGCCGCCGCCGATCCGAGGGTTGCCGAAACCAAGGCGAAGAGCCCTCGCCTTGCCGAGACCGGGATGCGTGCGCCATCGACCGACGGGCGCGCCGGCCTTTCGAACGCAAGATTGATGCTTGCCGAACTGGCGAACTGGATGACCGGCCTTGTCGCGACGGGAGAAGCATCGCCTACAGCCGGTTCGACAGTGCGACGTCCAGAATTCCTTGCCGCCCCGACGGAGCAACCGGCAGGCCAGGACGAGCCGACTGCTGCAGATGGTGCAGCTAAGCAGGCTGCGGGCACCGCGCGCAACGCCGGAGCGACCGATTCGCCTTCGGCTGCCAGACCGAGCGAACCGCCGCCTTCGGAGGCGGCGGCAGCAGCCCAACCCGATGGCGGCGAGCCGTTGGACAAACAAATGGCAATGCTTGCCGGTAGCTGGCCGCAGGCAACACGCGAAGGCGTGCCGTGGCCCTATGTCGCCTACCCGCCGGGAGAGCAGGAGCCCGAACGCGAGGAGCGCAAGGCGCGTGCAATCGCGGAAATCGGCGACGAAGAGGATGAGGCGCCGGCGCAGGATCATGGCTTCCACGGCGAGCAGCAAGGCGAAGAGGCCGAGCAAGAATCGTCACAGGATGGCGAGGGCCGGAAAGACAAGGCGGAAAGCGCAGGCGAAGCACGCTCCGACGAGGATGAGGGCCGCCCCAACGATCTTTACTGGCGGATGGCCGGCTGGAGCTGACATATATCGGGCCGCGCCGGCAACGGCGGGACCCTCACCAGAATGGACATGAAAAAGCCGCCGGACCTTTCGATCCGGCGGCTTCTTCATGTCAGGGCAATGACGATTACTCGTTGTTGCCGCGGTTCTTCAGAGCTGCGCCGAGAATGTCGCCGAGCGATGCGCCACTGTCGGACGAACCGAACTGAGCAACGGCTTCCTTCTCTTCTGCGATCTCGAGAGCCTTGATCGACAGCATGACCTTGCGGTCCTTCTTGGAGAAGTTGACAACGCGTGCGTCGAGGGTCTGACCGACCGAGAAACGCTCCGGACGCTGGTCGTCACGATCGCGAGCGAGGTCTGCGCGGCGGATGAACGAGGTGAGGTCTTCGTGGTTGACGAGCTTCACTTCGATGCCACCGTCGTTGACGGCGATGACTTCAGCCGAAACGACAGCGTTCTTGCGCAGGTCGCCGGAAGCGGCTGCATCACCAACGGCATCCTTGCCGAGCTGCTTGATGCCGAGCGAGATACGCTCCTTCTCGACGTCAACATCGAGAACGACTGCCTTGACGACGTCGCCCTTGTTGAACTCTTCGATGACCTGTTCGCCCGGACGGTTCCAGTCCAGATCGGACAGGTGAACCATGCCGTCAACGTCGCCTTCGAGGCCGATGAACAGGCCGAACTCGGTCTTGTTCTTGACTTCGCCTTCGACTTCAGTGCCAGCCGGATGCGAGAAGGCGAATGCCTGCCACGGGTTCTCGAGGGTCTGCTTGAGACCGAGCGAGATACGACGCTTGGACGGATCGACTTCGAGAACGACAACGTCGACTTCCTGGCTCGTGGACAGGATCTTGCCGGGATGTACGTTCTTCTTGGTCCAGGACATTTCGGAGATGTGGATCAGGCCTTCGATGCCCGGCTCCAGCTCTACGAATGCACCGTAGTCGGTGATGTTCGTGACGGTACCGGAGATCTTCTTGCCGATCGGGTACTTGGCCGCGATGCCATCCCACGGATCCGACTCGAGCTGCTTCATGCCGAGCGAGATGCGGTGGGTTTCCTGGTTGATGCGGATGATCTGAACCTTGACCGACTGGCCAATGGACAGGATTTCCGACGGATGGTTCACACGGCGCCATGCCATGTCGGTGACGTGCAGCAGGCCGTCGATGCCGCCGAGGTCAACGAACGCACCGTAATCGGTGATGTTCTTGACGACGCCGTCAACAACCTGGCCTTCTTCGAGGTTCTGAACGATTTCAGAACGCTGCTCGGCACGGGACTCTTCGAGAACCGTACGGCGCGAAACAACGATGTTGCCGCGACGCTTGTCCATCTTGAGGATTTCGAAGGGCTGCGGGTTATGCATGAGCGGGGTGACGTCGCGGATCGGACGGATGTCGACCTGCGAACGCGGCAGGAAGGCAACGGCGCCGTCGAGATCGACGGTGAAGCCACCCTTGACCTGGTTGAAGATGATGCCTTCAACGCGCTCGCCAGCTTCGAACTTGGCTTCGAGCTTGACCCAGCTTTCTTCGCGACGAGCCTTTTCGCGCGACAGAACGGCTTCGCCGAGAGCGTTTTCGATGCGCTCAACGTAGACTTCGACTTCGTCGCCGACCTTCAGCGAACCGTCCTTGCCCTTGGCGCCGAATTCCTTAAGCGCGATGCGACCTTCGACCTTCAGGCCGACGTCGACAACTGCCATGTCCTTTTCGATCGCCGTTACCAGACCTTTGGTAACGTAGCCTTCGGCCAGATCGTTGGACGCGAAGGATTCCTCGAGAAGAGCTGCAAAGTCTTCGCGCGTGGGGTTAGTTACTGCCATGAAATCTCCTGATCGTATCCTATCAAGGACACGCATGCGCCGGTGGTTCGTGTTAAACACGCCCGAAGTCCAGGCCCGCCTCTCTCTACGACTGTGCGTGGGAGGCTATCCGGCGCTGGGACTGAACTGCGGGATCTCTGAGGACGAAAGGCCGGCTTCCCGGCAGTCCGTCAATTCTTCTTCAGGGCGGCATCGATGAACGACTTCGCTGCCCGAAACGCCGCCTCTATACTCATTTCCGACGTATCAAGCAAGTGCGCGTCGTCAGCCGGCTTCAACGGGCTGTCGGCGCGGCCCATGTCGCGGGCATCGCGCTTCTTCACGTCGGCGAAAATCTCGTCATAGCTTGCCTCGCCGCCCTTGCCGATGATCTCATCGTGGCGGCGTCTGGCGCGAACTTCAGCCGAGGCCGTGACGTAGAGCTTCACCGGCGCATTCGGGCACACGACGGTACCGATATCGCGGCCGTCGAGAACCGTGCCCGGCTCCCTTGTCGAAAAGGCCTGCTGGGCATCGACGAGCGCGCGTCTGACCTTTGGCATCACGGCGATCTTCGACGCCGCCTCGCCGATCGCATGGGCGGACAGGATATCGCGGTCGAGCCCTGCCAGTTCAACTTCACGCGCCATCTTCTCGGCGACAGCCTCGTCATCAAGGGCAAGGCCGGCATCCAGCAGCGCCTTGGCCGTCGCGCGATAGGTCAGGCCGGTGTCCAGGTGGTGGAAGCCATATTCCTCGGCAATCTGGCGAGACAGGGTTCCCTTGCCGGCCGCGGCCGGTCCATCGATGGCGATGATGAAGCCCATCAGGCCGCCTCTTCGACCAGGTCGATCCTAGCGCCGAGGCCGGTCATGAGATCCATGAATTCCGGGAAGCTCGTTGCGATGATCGACGCATCGTCGACCGTCACGGCATGTTCGGAGACAAGGCCCAGCACGAGGAAGCTCATGGCGATGCGGTGATCGAGATGGGTAACAACCGCAGCGCCTGCCGCGTTGCCATAGCCCTTGCCGCCCGGACGGCCGCGCACGACGAGCGTCTCCTTGCCTTCGTCGCAATCGACGCCGTTGAGCTTAAGGCCTTCGGCGACGGCCGAAAGACGGTCGGATTCCTTCACCCGCAGCTCTTCCAGGCCGAGCATCGTCGTGGTGCCGGTGGCATAGGCAGCCGCAACGGCGAGAACCGGATATTCATCTATCATCGAGGGCGCACGATCGGCCGGAACCGTTACCCCCTCAGCTCGGATGCACGGATGCGCAGGTCTGCAACATCCTCGCCGCCGGCCAGACGCGGGTTTATGATCTCAATATCGGCGCCCATTTCCTGCAGCGTCAGGATCAGGCCGGTGCGGGTCGGGTTCATCAGCACGTTGAGGATGGTGACGTCCGAGCCCGGAACGAGGAGAGCAGCCACAAGCGGGAATGCCGTCGAGGACGGGTCGCCGGGCACGTCGATGACCTGGCCCTTCAACTGTCCACGGCCGACGAGACGAATGGTGCGGACACCTTCGGCATCGGTTTCGACGGAGAGGTCGGCGCCGAAGCCCTGCAGCATCTTTTCGGTATGGTCGCGGGTCATGACCGGTTCGATGACGGTCGTGACGCCAGGGGTGTTGAGGCCGGCGAGAAGCACGGCCGACTTGACCTGAGCCGATGCCATGGGCACGCGGTAGGTGATCGGGTTCGGCGTCTTCGGGCCACGCAGCGTGACCGGCAGGCGATCGCCTTCGGTCGACGTCACCTGAACACCCATTTCGCGCAACGGATTAAGGACGCGGCCCATCGGGCGCTTAGTGAGCGAAGCGTCGCCGATGAAGGTGCTGTCGAAGTCATAGACGCCCACAAGGCCCATGGTCAGGCGGCAACCGGTGCCGGCATTGCCGAAATCGAGCGGAGCCTGGGGCGCAAGCAGCGCACCGTTGCCGGTGCCCTGGATCACCCATTCCGCGCCGACCTTCTCGATCGTCGCGCCCATGGCGCGCATCGCCTTGCCGGTATTGATGACGTCTTCGCCTTCCAGCAGGCCGGTAATGCGGGTCTCGCCCGAGGCGAGGCCACCGAACATGAAGGATCGGTGCGAGATCGACTTGTCACCGGGGATCTTGATCGTCCCGTTCAATGCGTCCGATCGTGTCGATTTCGCCGGCTTCAACGCGGTACCATGCGACATGGCCTGTCCTTACTTTCTGAGCTGTCTCGAATGTGGCGCCGTGGTTAGCACAAAGCCATTGGGTGGTCATCCGCTTGTTGCCTTGAAGAGCAAGGAAAGTTTGGCTTTGACATAAAGGGCTGTTGGCCTTATGGGGACCGGCTTAGATTTTTCACCCTTTCATCCATCGCCGCAATCGCGGCGCGCCGATCCGATCGGCTGGCTCATGAGGCTTAACAGTGGCAAAAGCGGAACTCGGAACAAAGCGTACCGACCCGGATACCGGAAAGAAGTTCTACGACCTGAACCGTGATCCGGTCGTTTCCCCTATACCGGCAAGGCCTGGCCGCTGTCCTTCTTTGAAGAGAACAGCGCCGCCGCCAAGATGGAACAGGCTGCGGAAGACGAGGACGACGTCAAGGAAGTCGACAGCGAGAGCCAGGAAGCCGAAGTCGTATCGCTCGAGGACGCTGATAACGAGAACAGCGGCGACGACATCCCGGACATGGGCGATGACGACGATGTCGACATGGGCGACGATGACGACGATACCTTCCTCGAGGAAGAAGAAGACGATGATGACGACATGTCGGGCATCATCGGCGTCGGCGGCGACGACGACGAACAGTAATTGACGCTAAAGCCCGGCAATTTCAGAAAAATTGCCGGGCTTTGAAATTTCGGCTTGCACTTCGAAAAAACCGGAAGTAATAAGCCGCCACCCCGACGCGAACATCGCTTCGGAGTTTCCCAGGACCGGAAATACCGGACCACCCTGATGGGGCTATAGCTCAGCTGGGAGAGCGCTTGCATGGCATGCAAGAGGTCAGCGGTTCGATCCCGCTTAGCTCCACCAATCTTTCTTTTCCAGGATTAGACTGTTTCCGTGGCTTCACGAATATGCGTGATGCCCACATGCATGCGAGGCCTTGCGGCGAGCAAGCGCAGCAGTTCTGAGACGCGTGGACTGTCGTAAAGCCACCTGCCTCGCACGGGCTGCAGGACGCAGCGGCAGTTTACCCAGCGCGTCCTCGTCGCAGCGGTAGGCCTGATAGGCCAATGCCTTCTGACGGATGATGGTGGCGAGCGTGGCTGCGACGAGCGCGACAGCCGAAACCAGTATGATTGTTATAACCATGATGCTTCCTCTGCAGGCATAACGCAGATGAAGCGATTAGGTTCGCGCATCGGGACGGACAGCTCCACACGAAGCGGTGAACGCGCCGGACCAGCAGTGCGATCACCGGCGGCAGTAGGGATTCGTGTTACGCAATGTCGAAAGCGATTTTCGCGCCGAAGCTCTAGCGGATTGCCTGGTCGTTTGCGTCGAAGCGGTGGACGCTCGCCTTGTCCGGCGTGGCGAAGACCACGTCATCGGGGCCGTAGCGATGCTCGCCGAACAGGCGGACGGTGACGAGACCGGCCGTTTCCGTTTCGAGATAGAGGATCGTGTCGGCGCCGAGATGTTCGGCATGGACGACCTTGCCCTTCCATTCGCCGCTTTCGCGCGAGAGCGCGATATGCTCGGGCCGGATGCCGATCGTCTTGCAGCCCGTTTCTCCCAACTGCTCCGCTGGGATGAAGTTCATCTGCGGTGAGCCGATGAAGCCTGCGACGAAGATGTTGGCAGGCTTGTTGTAAAGCTCCATCGGCGAGCCGACCTGCTCGATCGCACCGGCGCTTAAGACGACAATCTTGTCGGCCAGCGTCATCGCCTCGACCTGGTCGTGCGTGACGTAGATCATCGTCGCCTTCAGCCGGCGATGCAGGCGGGCGATTTCGAGCCGCGTCTGGACGCGCAGCGCCGCATCGAGGTTGGATAAGGGCTCATCGAAGAGAAACAGGCTCGGTTCGCGCACGATGGCACGACCGATCGCCACGCGCTGACGTTGACCGCCGGAGAGTTCAGCCGGGCGACGGGCGAGATAGGGCTCGAGCGACAGCATGGCCGATGCCTTGGAGACGCGATCCTCGATCTCGGCCTTCGGCGTGCCGGCCTGTTTGAGGCCGAGCCCCATATTGTCCTTCACCGTCAGGTGCGGATAGAGCGCATAGGACTGGAAGACCATGGCGATGCCGCGCTTAGCCGGCGGCACGGTCGCCACTTCCTTGCCGTCGATGCGGATCGAACCGGAAGTCGCATCCTCAAGCCCGGCGATGACCCTCAGAAGCGTGGACTTGCCACAGCCGGAGGGGCCGACGAAGATGACGAATTCGCCTTCCTTGACGTCGAGATCGATGCCCTTCAGCACTTCATGATCGCCGAAGGCCTACCGGATGGATGTCAGTTGCAGCGAACCCAAACTCGTATTCCCCTTATAGATAGATCGGCTTGCCCGTGCGGGCGCTTTCATCTGCGGCGAGGCAGATGCGCAGAGACTGCACCGCGTCATCCATGTGCCGCGCAAGATCGATGTCCTCGCGGATCGCCTTCAACATATAGGCCTGTTCCAGATCGCAGAGTTCCTGATGACCCGGCTCGCCCGCCATCGTCATGTCCTCGTCCGGTCGGATGAACTTTCCGTCCGGGCCGGTCTCGGCGCTGTGCAGGCGGATCACCGAGGTTTTCGTATGCGTGTCGATATCGTCGGACTTGGCATTCGGATCCATGACGATCGAGACCGAGCCCTTCGGCGACATGACGTCCTTCACGAAGAAGGCGGTTTCTGAGATCATCGGACCCCAGCCGGCCTCGTACCAGCCGACGGACTTGTCGTCGAAGATCACCTGCAGATGGCCGTAATTATACATGTCCGGTGCGATCTCGTCGGAGAGGCGCAGGCCCATGCCGCGCACTTCCACCGGCTTCGCATCGGTGATCTGGCACATGACATCGACATAATGCACACCGCAATCGACGATCGGCGGTGTCGTGTTCATCAGCGCCTTATGCACGTCCCAGGTGGGGCCGGAAGACTGCTGGTTGAGGTTCATGCGGAAGACGAAGGGCGGGCCGAGCTTGCGCGCTTCCTCGATCAGTTTGATCCAGGACGGGTGGTGGCGCAGGATGTAGCCGATCACCAGTTTCTTGCCCGCCGCCTTGGCGGCCGCCACGACGCGTTCGGCATCGGCGACCGTGGTTGCCAGCGGCTTTTCCACGAAGACATGGCAGCCGGCCTCGAAGGCGGCAACGGCATAGTCCGCATGGCTGTCGGAATAGGTGCAGATGGCGCAGAGATCCGGCTTGAGCTCGGCGAGTGCCTCGAAGAAATCCGGATGGATCTCGTAGCCCGACAGCGCCGGATCGAGCTTCGGCGTCGAGCGGTTGACGAGGCCGACGATCTCGAAGCCAGGATCATTGTGATAGGCGAGCGCATGGCTGCGGCCCATATTGCCGAGGCCTGCGACGAGGACACGGATCGGCTTTTCTCCACTCACTTGACTGCTCCAGACGTGATGCCGCGGATCAGCTGCCGCGAGAAGATGACATAAAGGACGAGGATCGGCAGGATGGCGAGCGACAGGGCCGCCAGGACCGCGTTCCAGTTGGTGACGAACTGGCCGATGAAAATCTGGCTGCCGAGCGTCACCGTCTTCGTCGCCTCCGACGGCGCCAGGATGAGCGGGAACCAGAGGTCGTTCCAGATCGGGATCATGGTGAAGACGGCAACCGTCGCCATGGCGGGCCTGACCAATGGCAGGACGAGGCGGAAGAAGATCGCGTATTCCGACAGCCCATCGATGCGCCCGGCATTCTTCAGGTCATCGGAGACCGAGCGCATGAATTCCGACAGGATGAAGATGGCGAGCGGTATGCCCTGCGCCGTATAGACCAGGATCAACGCCGTCAGCGTGTTGACGAGGCCGGAGGCGACCATGCCCTGCAGGATCGCGACCGTGCCGAGCCGGATCGGGATCATGATGCCGATCGCCATGTAGAGGCCGACCAGCGTGTTGCCGCGAAACCGGTATTCGGAGAGCGCGAAGGCCGCCATGGCGCCGAAGAGCAACACGAGCGCGATCGAAACGACGGTTACGATCAGGCTGTTCTGGAAATAGCCGGTGAAATCCGCCTGGCCGAGCACGGTCTGGTAGCCGATCAGGCTGAAGCTCGATGGCAGCGGTATCTGCATCGGGTTGCGAAAGATCGAATTGCGGTCCTTGAACGAGTTGATGATCGTCAGGAAGACCGGGAAGAGAGCGATCAGCGTGTAGGCGATCAGTGCCAGATGCACGAGGCTGGAGCGGATCGGGGAGGAGCGCGCCTTGTTGGACATATCTGGCTCTCCCTTAGAACTGGTAACGGCGCATGCGCCGCTGGATGGCAAAGAGATAGAAGGACACGCCGGCCAGGATGATGAGGAACATCACCGCCGCGATCGTCGCGCCCATGGACCGGTCATCGAGCTGCAGCTGGAAGCCGAAGAAGGTGCGGTAGAGAAGCGTGCCCAAAATGTCGGTCGACATGTCGGGGCCGGCAAGCGCGCCCTGCACGGTGTAGACCAGGTCGAAAGCATTGAAATTGCCGACGAAGGTGAGGATCGAGATGATGCCGATCGCCGGCAGGATGAGCGGCAGCTTGATTTTCCAGAACTGGCTCCAGCCGGTCACGCCGTCGCATTCGGCCGCCTCGATCACCTCGTCGGGGATGGATAGCAGCGCCGCGTAGATCAGCATCATCGGGATGCCGACATATTGCCAGACGGAGATCAACGACACCGCGATCAGCGCCGGACCGGACTGGCCGAGCCAGGGAGCGAACATCCACTTGGCACCGGCGAGGCTCATCAGCCAGGGCGCGACGCCCCAGATCGGCGACAGGATCAGCTTCCAGATGAAGCCGACGATGACGAAGGACAGAAGCGTCGGCAGGAAGATCGCCGTGCGGTAGAAGGCTGCGAAGCGCAGTTTCGGGATCGACAGGAGGGCGGCGAGCGCAATGCCGATCGGGTTCTGCACGCACATATGGATGGCGAAGAAGATCAGATTGTTGGTCAGCGCATTCCAGAAGTCGCGCGCCCAGCGGGCATCGCCGAAAAGAACCTGGTAATTGGCCAGGCCGACAAAGGCCGGGGCACCGTCGACATTGTTGTAGAAGGACAGCCGTAGCGTCTCGATCAGCGGCAGGATCATAATCGCCGTATAGACGAGGAAGGCCGGCGCCAGGAAGACGACGATATGCCAGCGGAATGGCCGCCTGATCGTGGCCGCTTCGAGTGGGGTGTCGGCTTCGCTCATTGGTTCCCGTCGTCTTGTTATTGGCTGTCTGAGCAGCTTTTGATGAATTTCGATCGTTGGGCAAGGGTCGCCCCTTATCCGCCCTGCCGAGCACCAGCCGGGGATGGGTCGCTTGCCCCGTCCCCGTCCTCCGCCCCCCACAAGCGGGGCAAAGGAGACTTGCGGCATATGCCTTGGCCGACTTGAAACTCAAGCCTGTGATCGGCGACGAGGCAGAAACGCTATGCCGCAAGCATTGCTCTGATAAGTGACGCAGCCTGGGCGCGCGCCCTCGCCCGATGCGCGGGGAGAGGCGGAGAGCGACAAGCCACTCTCCGCCATAAGGCAGCGTCCTATCGGAGGCTTACTTGCCCGGCTTGTACCAGCTGTCGAGGCCCTTCTGCAGCTTTTCGGCAGCAACGGCCGGAGTATCCGTGCCGTTGATGACGTTGGCCGATCTCGACCCAGGTCTCGTTTTCGAGGTTCGGCGTGCCGCGCGACAGGATCTGATAGGTCGAGCGGACGGTCGGCTTGAAGCTTTCGCGCCAGGAGACGAATTCCTGGGCCAGAGGATCGGCCATCTTCACCGGCGACGAATTCAAGCTGAAGAAGCCCGGCAGCGCGTTGGCATAGATTTCGGCAAATTCCGGCGAGGCAACCCAGGTCAGGAACTTCTTGGCTTCTTCCGGATGCTTGCTCTTGGCGTTTAGGCCGACGCCGATATCCGGATGGTCGGAAATGTAGCCCGTGTCGCCGGCCTTCGGCACCGGCGGCGGGAAGGCGCCCATCTTGAACTGCGCCTGGGTGTTGAAGAGACCGATTTCCCAGGAGCCGGCCGGGAAGATGGCAGCGCGGCCGAGCGTGAAGAGGTTCTGGCTGTCGGCATAGGTCTGGGCTTCGAAACCGTCGCCGAGATAAGGCTTCCACTTGGCGAGTTCTTCATAGGGCTTGACCCATTCCGGGTCGGTCAGCTTCTGCTTGCCCTCGATCAGTGCCTTGCGGCCTTCCTCGCCCTTCCAGTAGTTCGGGCCGATATTCTGGTAACCCATGGTGGCGGCTTCCCAGAGATCCTTGGTGCCCATGGCGAGCGGGATGTAGTTGCCGTCGGCCTTGATCTTTTCCAGTGCGGCGAAGAACTCGTCGGTGGTCTTCGGCACTTCGATCTTCAGCTGGTCGAAGGCGTCCTTGTTGTAGATGAAGCCGTGGATGACCGATGCCATCGGCACGCAGAAGGTGGACTTGCCGTCGTCGGTCGACCATGCGGCCTTGGCGACGGGCGAGAAATTGTCCATGCCGGAGAGGCCGGTCAGGTCGGCGAGCTGCTTCTTGTTGAACAGTTCGAGCGAGGCGTCGAACGGACGGCAGGTGATGATGTCACCGGCGGAACCCGCATCGAGCTTGGCGTTCAGCGACGCATTGTATTCGGTCGGCGCGGTCGGCGAGAAGGTAAGCTTGATGCCCGGGTTCTTCGCTTCGAAGGCCGGGATCAGCTTTTCCTGCCAGATGGCCAAGTCGTCATTGCGCCAGCTCTCGATGTTGAGCGTGACGTCCGCCGCAGACGCAGCACCCGCGGACGCGAGCACGGTCGTGGCGAAAAGCATGCCTTTCAGTAGACGGGTCATGTCGTTCTCCCTCATTGGTTAGCGCTTTGCGGCGCGTTTCACGGTCGTTTCCGTCATCTTCAGTTCCGCCAGTGCTTTCCTCAACATCTGGTCGGAACGAATAAGCAAATCCCTTGCGGCATCAACATCCTGGGCGCCGCTCGCAAGCAGGACGGCGATCTTCACCGATCCGCCGGCCGTCTTCAGCCATTCACGCGCGTCGTCGAAGCCGATGCCGGCGATCTCCGCGACCATGCCGGCGGCGCGGACGCGCAGTTTTTCGTTGTCGGCGCGCAGATTGACCATGTGGCCATCATGCACATGGCCGAGCCTGATGGCGGCGAGCGTCGACAGCATGTTGAAGGCGAGCTTCTGGGCCGTGCCGGCACCCATGCGCGTCGAGCCCGCGACGACTTCCGGCGGCGTCTGCAGGAGGATCGAAACGTCGGCTCCAACGAACAGGCGCGCACCCGGGTTGTTGGCGATGGCCACGACCTTGGCGCCGCGCTCCCGCGCGATTTCTGCAATCTTCAGGACGTAAGGGGTGGAGCCGCTGGCGGAAACGGCGAGAACACAGTCGCCTGCCGCAATCACGCCGGCATCCTTCTCGGCGAGCGCAACGTCATCTTCCGGCGCGCCTTCCATATCGGCGAAGTTCGATATGCCACCGGCAAGCAGAAGCGCGATCTGCTCGCGGGCAATGCCGTAGGTGCCGGGAAGTTCGAGCGCGTCGGCCATGGCCATCAGGCCGGAACTGCCGGCAGCGGCATAGACGAGCTTGCGACCATTGCGCAGGGCGTCCGCCACGAGTAGAGCGGCATCGGCGAGTGCCGGAATGGCCGCATCGACGGCGTTCGCCGCCTCCTGCTGGCCCGAGGCCAGAAGCGCAAGGATATCGGCAGGCGCCCGCGTATCGAGCCCTTCCGCTTTCCCATGCCTGGCTTCGGTGGCTTTTTGGCTCATCCGTTTCTCCCTCACTCCAAAATGATGCCAAAAAATACCAATTGTCCAGCGACAAATTAAGAATTGTTACCCGCTTAAATTGACGAGAGCTCGGTTCAACGCGAAAAATCAATTAAAATAAGCGATTACGGCCGAAATTTCCGGCCTTCACATTTCGCGCTTGGTAAATGGTATTTTTTGGTATCATCTTCGTGGAGGTATCCATGACGGGTTATGTTATCGGCATAGATGGCGGCGGGACGAGTTGCCGGGCGGCACTGGCCGACGCGAACGGCGGCGTGCTCGGCCGCGGTAAGAGCGGAGCCTCCAATATCCTGACCGATCCCGATACCGCCCTCAAGCATATTGTCGAGGCGGCAGAGCTGGCTTTCGAGGATGCGGGTATCGCGCCCGATCTCGGCGCGACATCGGCCATTCTCGGGCTTGCCGGCAACAATGTCGGCGATGCGGTCGGCTATGTGAGAGCCCGCCTGCCCTTCAAGACATCCGAGATCGTCTCCGACGGTGTGATCGCGCTGCAGGGCGCGATCGGCGACGAGGACGGCGCGATCGGCATCGTCGGCACCGGCACCGTCTATATCATCCGCGAGAAGCGCGAATTCAGGTCCATAGCAGGCTGGGGTTTCCAGGTCAGCGATCTCGGAAGCGGCGCGAGGCTCGGTCAGCTCGCGCTGCAGGAGACCCTGCTCGCCTTCGACCGGATCTCGTCCAATGACGCCGCTCTGCGAGGCAATTCTCGCCGAGTTCGACGGCAATCCCGAGCTGATCGTCGATTTCGCCCGGCTGGCGAAACCCGGCGAATTCGGCCGCTACACGCCAAAAGTCTTCGAATTTTCTGCCCGCGACGACGCGACGGCATTGCGCATTCTGGGCATCGGAGCAGCCGGCATCGATGAAGCGCTCGACGCGGTGAATGCCGTTACCGGAGCCAAGGGCAAGCTCTGCCTGCTCGGCGGGCTGGCAAATCTTTATCCGCCCTATCTGGCGGAGCGGCACAGGACACGGCTATCCGCACCGCGTGCCGATGCGCTGACCGGCGCGGTGGAACTGGCGGTGAAAGCCTATGCGACAAAGGTGGAGGCCAGCGCATGAGCGAGACGCTGACCGCCATCCTGCCGCTCGACGGCCTGCAATCGGCGGGCTCCGGCCCGCTTTATCTCAAGCTCCGGCAGAGCCTGGAAGATGCGATCCGCACCGGTAAGCTTGGCCATGGCGATGCGCTGCCGGCCGAGCGCGACCTCGCGGACTATGCCAATGTCAGCCGCGTCACCGTGCGCAAGGCGGTCGACGATCTCGTGCGTGACGGGCTTCTTACCCGCCGGCACGGGTCCGGCACATTCGTGGTCAAGCCGCTGTCGCGGGTCGAGCAGCCGCTCACCAAGCTCACCTCGTTCACCGAGGATATGGCGCGACGCGGGCTCGTTTCTCGCTCGGAATGGCTGGAACGCGGGCTGTTCCACCCTCGCCGGAAGAGATGATGATGCTGGGCCTGGCGCCCGGCACGATGGTGGCGCGGATCGGCCGCCTGCGCTTCGGCAACGACATGCCGCTTGCGATCGAACGGGCCAGCATTTCCGCCGAATTCCTGCCCGATCCGGCCTCGCTTTCCGGTTCGCTCTATGCCGAACTGGAAAAGAAAGATGCGCGGCCGGTGCGTGCCATCCAGCGGATTTCGGCGACCAACATGAAGAAGATCGATGCCGGGCTTCTGGAAGTGCCGGTCGAGGCAGCGGGGCTTTCGATCGAGCGCGTTTCCTATCTCGCGTCCGGCCGCGTGGTGGAACTCACCCGCTCGCTCTATCGCGGCGATGCATACGATTTCGTGGCCGAGCTCTCGCTCGGCGAAAATTGACAGTTCGAGGACCGCACGATGCAGACCCATATGCGCCAGGAGATCAACGAGATACCGGAAGCCGTCGCGCGCCTGCTCGACCGATCGGCTGCGGATCTCACAGAGGCCGGTCAGGCATTGCGCGACAGGAACCCGGCTTTCCTCGTCACCATCGCCCGCGGCTCTTCCGACCACGCCGCGACCTTCATCAAATATGCCGTCGAACTGACCGCCGGACGGCCGGTTGCATCGCTCGGGCCATCGCTCGCCTCCATCTACGGCGCGAAGCTGCAGCTTGCCGGCGGTGCGGCGATCGCGATTTCGCAATCGGGCAAGAGCCCCGACATCGTCGCCATGGCCGATGCGGCAACCAAGGGCGGCGCGGTGACGATCGCGCTCACCAACACGCTACCCTCGCCGATCGCCGAGGCCTCGCTGCATGCCGTCGATATCAGCGCCGGCCCGGAGCTCGCGGTCGCGGCGACAAAATCCTTCGTCAATTCCATCGTCGCGGGCTTGGCCCTGCTTTCCGAATGGGCTGGCGACGAAGCGCTGAAGGCTGCTGTTCGCGCCTTGCCCGGCCATCTGGAAAAGGCTGTCGAACTGGACTGGGGGCATTTGCCGACGAACTCGGCGAGGCGGAATCTCTCTACATGCTAGGGCGTGGCCCGGCGCTGGCGATCGCCAGCGAGGCGGCACTCAAATTCAAGGAAACCTCCAACATGCACGCGGAAGCCTATTCGGCGGCCGAAGTGCTGCATGGACCGGTCGCACTGGTGGAAAAGCGGTTCCCGGTGCTGACCTTCGCGGCCCGCGATGCGGCGGAGGCTTCCGCCATCGAGATTGCCGACAGCCTTGCAGGCAAGGGCGCGCTCGCCTTTGCGACATCCGACAGGCTCAAGACCGCGCGTTCGCTGCCCTTCGTCGCGACCGGCCATCCGCTCACCGATGCGCTGGCGCTGATCGTGCCGTTCTACGGTTTCGTCGAAGCCTGGTCACGCTCGAAGGGTTTCAATCCAGACCAGCCGGCAGCGCTGAAGAAGGTCACTGAAACCCTATGACGCAAGCAAAGGCACTGATCGGCAATCGCATCTTTGACGGCACGACATGGCATGACGATTCCGCCGTGGTCCTCCAGAACGGCAAGATCACGAGCATCGAGCCGGTCTCCTCGCTCGGCTCCGATATCGAGCGGATCGAGGGCGGCGAGATCATCGCGCCGGGTTTCATCGACCTGCAGGTCAATGGCGGCGGCGGCGTGCTGCTCAACGAAGAACCGACGGTCGAGGGGCTCGCGACGATCTGCGCGGCCCATGCCAAGTTCGGCACGACGGCGCTCCTGCCGACGCTGATCACCGATACGTTCGAGATCACGTCGCGCACCGTTGCGGCCGGGATAGAGGCGAAAAACCGGGGCATTCCGGGCTTTCTCGGCCTGCATCTGGAAGGCCCGCATCTGTCGATCGCCCGTAAAGGCGCGCATGATCCGACGCTGATCCGGCCGATGGAGGATGCCGACCTCGATCTCATTCTCTCCTGCGGTGCCGCACTCGATGCGCTGATGGTGACGATCGCGCCGGAAAGCGTATCGCCGGAACAGGTGGCGACGCTTGCCCGGGCCGGCATCACGGTCAGCCTCGGCCATACCGAAGCGAGTTACGAGATCGCCTGCCTTTATGCGCAGGCGGGCGTCCGTACCGTGACCCATCTCTTCAATGCGATGAGCCCGCTCGGACATCGCGAACCAGGCCTCGTCGGAGCTGCGCTCGATATCGGCGGGCTCAATGCCGGGTTGATCGCCGACGGCATCCATGTGCATCCTGCTGCGATGGCGGCCGCCTTGCGCGCCAAGCGGGGGCCGGGGCGGATTTTTCTCGTCACCGACGCGATGTCGCCGATCGGCACCGATATGACATCCTTCACCCTCAACGGCCGCGAGATCCTGCGCCGCGACGGCAAGCTGACGCTTTCCGACGGCACGCTGGCAGGCGCCGATATCGACATGGCCTCGTCGGTGCGGCTGGTTCACCAGACACTCGGCCTGCCGCTTGAGGAGGCCCTGCGCATGGCCTCGCTCTATTCGGCGGAAGCAGCGCAGGTTTCGGAATCCAAAGGCAGGATTGCCCCCGGCTTCGATGCCGATTTCGTCGTGCTGAACGGCAATGTCGAGGCGCAAAGCACCTGGATTGGTGGAGAATGCGTTTACCGCGGTTGATCACGCCGCGGCAAAACTGACGCGGACCTTCAGCCCTTTGCCTTCACGTCCCTCGGAGAGAACAAGGCTTGCACCATGCAGTCTTGCGATCTCCTCGACGATCGGCAATCCGAGACCCGTGCCCGCTCGCTCGCCTGGCTCACCACGCTCGAAGCGCTTGAGAACCGTCTCGCGACGTGCAGGCGGAATGCCGGGACCGTTGTCCTCGACCTCCGCGACCGGATTGCCATCTTCCGCATTGACACGAACCGTCACCTCGGCGCCGCTTCCGGCATAGAGGAGCGCATTGGAGACAAGGTTCTTCACCAGTTCGCCGATCAGGATCGGCTCTACCACGGCGCGCACCTCGCCCTCCCCTCGAAGCCGAGATCGATGCCGGCCTCGGCAGCCGGGGGCACATGATCCGCTGTGACGCTACGGACGAGATCGACCAGATCGACTTCGCGCATGGTGGAGGATCGGCTGGCGGAATCGATGCGGGCCATCAGCAGGAGCTGCGCGAGGATGTGTTCGGCGCCGCCGACCGCCTCGTCGGCCCGTTCCGTCGCCTTCCGTATCTCGGCGAGATCCGTTGCCCGGCCGGCCAGCGCCAGATGGGTGCGGACGATGGCAAGCGGCGTGCGCAACTGATGGCCGGCATTGCCGGTGAAATGGCGCAGGGCATCGAGCGCACCTTCCAGCCGCACCATGAAGGAATTGACCGTATCGACCAGCCCCTGGACCTCGCTCGGCACCCGCTCGGTGATCGGCGCAAGATCATCCGGACTGCGTTCGGCAAGCGCCTCGCTGAACCGGTAGAGCGGTCGCAGCGACAGCGTCACCGCCACCCAGACGATGACGGCGGCGCCGAGGATCATGAACAGGATGCGCAGCGCCGAACGCAGCAGGATGGCGCGAGTCAACTGCTGGCGGGCAATCGTCGTTTCGGCGACCGTGACGGTAAAGGGGACGGAATTGATGCCCGTCGAGGCGGATCTCGTCAGTGCTGCGACGCGGATCGGCTCGCCGCGAAACGTGGAATCGCCGAAGGCCGCTGCCTGGCCTTCACGCCGGGCAATCGACGGCAGCGACTGATAGCCGGTGATAAAGGTGCCGGGCGGTCCGTCGACCCGGTAAAAAACCCGATCCTGGGCGGCCGATGTCAGCATTTCCAGCGCGACATAGGGAATGTCGACCTCGAGCGATCCATCCTCCGAGACGATGACCCGCTCGGCGATCGCCAGCGCCGAGCCGGCCAGAACCCGGTCGGACACCTCGTTCGCCGTATCGATCGCCTCGTCCCAGGTGTCGACCATGGCGATGGCGCCGATGACGGCGGTGGAGACGAGCAGCCATGCCAGCAGGCGGCGGCGGAGCGAATAGGCGCCTCGGAGCGCTGCCGTCATGATGCGGCGCTCACAGCTTCGAGATAATAACCGATCCCCCGCGCCGTCTTCACCGTCAGGCCATGGGGCATCAGCCGCTTTCTGAGCCGGCTCACATATTGCTCGATCGCATTGGCCGACAGGTCGTCGTCGAAGCCCGTCAGGGAGGCGACGATGGCATCCTTGGACACGACCTTACCCATGCGCAGGAAGAGCAGCTCCAGCAGCGCCACTTCGCGGGCGGGAATATCCAGCGGCGTGCCGTTGCAGGAAAAGCTGCGCGAGGTGAGATCGAAGGTGACGCCGCCATGGCTGACGACCGAGCTGCGCATGCTTGCCTGGCGGCGGAGAAGTACGCGGATACGCGCCTCGAATTCCGGCACATCGAAGGGTTTCGTCATGTAGTCGTCGGCGCCGAGATCGAGACCGCGCACGCGCTCCTCGGGCAGGCCGCGCGCGGTCAGGATCATCACCGCCGAGCGGTTCTGCCTCGCCCGCATTGCCCTCAGCACATCAAGCCCGTCCATTTCCGGCAGGTTCAGGTCGAGGATGACGAGATCATAGCCCTGTGCCGCGGTCGCGGCCTCGGCGGATGCGCCGTCTCCGACGAGATCGACGACATAGCCGCTTCCTTTCAGAATGGCGGACAGGCCCTCGGCCAGAGCCTGATTGTCCTCGACCAGAAGTATGCGCACGAAAAATCCCCGCTTTGGCGGGGATTATTATCGTCGCGAGGCGCAGATGTCACGATCGCGCGTAGCCGATGGTCACGGCTTGCCGAGATAATCCATCTTGCCGATCGGCACGCCCTTGTGGCGCAGGATCGCATAGGCCGTCGAGACGTGGAAATAGAAGTTGGGAATGGCGAAGCCCAGCACATAGCCCGTGGCTGTGAAGCGCGTTTCGCCCGAGCGGGTCTTCACCGTGACTTCGGCATCCTCCCGGCCGATCATGCTGGCCGGATCGACGGATTTCAGAAAGGCGAAGGTCTTGTCGATGCGCGCATGCAGATCGGCAAAGGTGACCTCCTCGTCGGCCATGGCCAAGTTCTCCACCTGGCCGACGCGCACCGCGACGAATTTTGCGCTGTCGCTCGCCCGCTGGATCTGGCCCGTCAGCGGCAGCATGTCTTCGAACAGGCGGGATTCGAGAAGCTCCTTGTGCGCAAGGCCTTTCTCGTCGGCAAAGGCTTCGCCCTTTTTCAGGATATCGGTGAGATTGGCAAAGCCACGCAAGAAGGCGGGGACGGAAACGTCATAGAGCGAAAGCGACATGGGGATCTGACCTCATTGGCGAGCGGGAAAAGCCGCCCTCAGGTAGGCAGGAAAAACCGGCAAACAAGATGGGTGAAATCAGCGCCCGGACCTGTGCCCGATCGGCAACGGCGTGCGGCAGCTTGCCGCAGGCTTCCCGCTCGGGCATTCTTGGCAACCATGATGCGCATTTTTCCTATCCTCTGTCTCTGTCTTATCGCCCTGCCCGGCACGGCCGCGGCGGAAGTGCTGATGTTTCCGGCTCTGTCCGGCAACAAGGACGCACCCGTGCTCACCGTCTATTCGTCGCTGGACGAACCTCTGGCGAAGCCGATGATAACCGGTTTCCAGGCCGCCAATCCGGATGTCGCGGTCTCCTACGAAGACATGCTGACTGGCGAGATCTACGACCGGATCGTGCGCGAGACCGACGCCGGACAGAAGACCGCCGACTTCGCCTTCTCCTCGGCGATGGACCTGCAGGTGAAACTTGCCAATGACGGATACGCCCAGCGCAGCGACCTGCCGATGAGAGAGCGCTGGCCGGAATGGGCGAACTGGCGCAACACCGTCTATGCGCTCACCTTCGAGCCCGCCGTCTTCGTCTACAACAAGCCGAGCTTCAAGAATGCGCCGCCGCCTTCGACCCGGGCCGAGTTCATCGAGTTCCTGCAGAGCCATGCCGAGGAAGTCCACGGCCGGATCGGCACTTACGATATCGAACGCTCCGGCGTCGGCTTCCTGTTCATGTCGCGCGACCAGGAACAGTTTGGCGATATCTGGTCGGTGGTGAGGGCGATGGGTGCGGCCGGTGTCAAACTCTATTCGACGAGCGGCGCCATTCTCGAACGGGTCGCCGACGGCCGCTTCCTGCTCGGCTACAATATCGTCGGCTCCTATGCCGCGGACTGGGCCTCGCGCAGCCCGAATGTCGGCATCGTTCTGCCGAAGGACTATACCGTCGTCATGTCGCGCATCGGGCTCGTGCCGCAGGCGGCCGGCAATGCGGATCTCGGCAAGCGCTACCTGGAATTCTTCATGTCGAAGGAGGGCCAGACGATCATGGCGCGCGAGCTGCAGATCCCGGCTGTCAGCCCCGAAGTCGCCGGCAACAATACGGCGACGACGATGCGCGAAATGCTGGGCGGGCAATTGAAGCCCGTCCCCGTCAGTCTCGGCCTGATGGTCTATCTCGACCAAGTCAAGCGCGCGCGGCTGATCTCGAAATGGAATGACGAGTTGCGCCATCAGTAAGGAATTCGGGCGATTTCGTGGCAAACACCCTTGCCAAACAGCAAGAGCAGGGGAAATGTCAGGTAGATGTCAGCTTGATATGCTGGCTTAGAACTATTCGAGACCCGTTCGGAGGCGGGATCGACTGGAAACGGGAGGAGGTCTGCGGGCGTAGTGCGCCTGCCATTAATCCTTTCGTTGCGCACAACACTTTCGTCCAAAGGACGTCAACGGAGGATATACCCTTGAAACATTTCCTGCTCGCTTCCTTCCTCGCGGGTGCAATCGCCCTTCCGGCGGCTGCGGCCGACTATTCGATCATCGCCCCGGCAGCACCGGGCGGCGGCTGGGACCAGACCGCCCGCACGATGCAGACCGTCATGCAGAAGGAGAAGATCTCCAACCGCGTGCAGGTGATGAACGTACCGGGCGCCGGCGGCACGATCGGTATTGCCCAGTTCGCCAGCCAGCAGAAGGGCAATGCGAACGCACTGCTCGTCGGTGGTTACGTCATGGTCGGCGCGATCCTCACCAACAAGTCGCCCGTCACCCTGAAGGACGTCACGCCGATCGCGCGCCTCACCGGCGAATACGAAGTCGTCGTCGTTCCGGCCTCTTCCGACATCCAGTCGATCGGCGACCTCGTCGAAAAGCTCAAGGCTGATCCGGGTTCGGTCTCCTGGGGCGGCGGCTCGGCCGGCGGCACCGACCATATCGGCGCAGGCCTGATCGCCAAGGCTGCCGGCGTCGATCCGACCAAGATCAACTACATCGCCTTCTCCGGCGGCGGCGAAGCACTGGCAGCAATCCTCGGCAGCCAGGTGACGGCCGGCATCTCGTCCTACGGCGAGTTCGAAAGCCAGATCAAGGCGGGTTCTCTGCGCCTGCTCGCGATCTCGTCGGAAGAAAAGGTCGAAGGCATCGACGCCCCGACGCTCAAGGAATCCGGCCTCGACGTCGTGCTGCAGAACTGGCGCATGGTTGCTGCCGCTCCCGGCATCACCGACGAGCAGAAGCAGGCCATCACCGCTGACATCGAAAAGCTGGTGAAGTCCGAAACCTGGCAGGAAAACCTGAAGACCAAGGGCTGGATGGACACCTATCTTTCCGGCGCTGCCTTCGATGAGCAGCTTGCTAAGGACATCGCCTCCACCGAGACGATCCTGAAAGAAATCGGACTGGTTAAATGAGCCTCGAGACCAACAAGACCAGCAAAGAGCGCCGCCCTGATTGGGCGGCGCTTGTCATTGCCGCCGTTCTTATCGCCGTTGCCGCCGTCATCTTCGTCGACGTATCCCGCCTGACGAGCACGACCGGCTATTCGCCGGTGGGTCCGGCCTCGGTCCCCTACTGGATCGCCTTCGGCCTCATCGGCCTTGCCATCTGGACCGTCTTCGCCGCCTTTCGCCGGGACTTTCCCGAGCGCGAGCGCCAGGAAGTCAGCCCGGTCCTTTGGGTCGTCGCCGGTCTTCTCGCCCAGATGATCCTGATCCGCTACGCCGGCTTCTCCATTGCCACCGGCCTTATGTTCGCTCTCGCGGCCCGGGGCTTCGGCGCCCGCAAGCTGTGGATGAGCATTCCGGTCGGAATCGTCATCTGTTTTGCCATCTGGTGGCTCTTTGCGATCGTTCTGCAGCTCTCGCTTCCCGCCGGCCCGATTGAAAACCTGTTCCTTTGACGGGAACAGGGAGTAACACCATGAGCACATTCGAATTCCTCCTCCAGGGCCTGGTCTCTGCCGCAGAGCCGATGAACCTGCTCTACGCGCTGATCGGCGTGACGCTCGGCACCATGGTCGGCGTCCTTCCCGGCATCGGCCCGGCGACCACCGTGGCGCTCCTGCTGCCGGTCACCTACCAGCTCGACGCGACCGGCTCGCTGATCATGTTCGCCGGCATCTATTACGGCGGCATGTATGGCGGTTCGACCACGTCGATCCTTCTCAACACACCCGGCGAAAGCGCCTCGATCGTCACCGCGCTCGAGGGCAACAAGATGGCCCGCGCCGGCCGCGGCGGTCCGGCACTTGCGACGGCCGCCATCGGCTCTTTCGTCGCCGGCCTGATCGCGACGCTCGCGCTCGCCTTCGTCGCGCCCTATATCGTCAAGCTGGCGCTTGTCTTCGGCCCGCGCGAATATTTTGCGCTGATGGTGCTCGCCTTCGTCACCGTGTCGTCCGCCTTCGGCAACTCGACGCTGCGCGGTCTCACCTCGCTGTTCATCGGTCTCTCGCTGTCGCTCGTCGGCATCGACCAGCTGACCGGCCAGAACCGCCTCTCCTTCGGCGTTCCCGACCTGCTCGACGGCATCGAGGTGACGACTATGGCGGTCGCCATGTTCGCGATCGGTGAGACGCTTTATATCGCCGCCCAGGGCGCCCAGGCGCCTGACAAGATCGAAGCCATCAAGGGTTCGGTCTGGATGACGGCGCAGGACTGGGGTCGCTCGTGGAAGGCGTGGCTGCGCGGCACCGTGATCGGCTTCCCGATCGGCGCCATGCCTGCCGGTGGTGCAGAAATCGGCACCTTCCTGTCCTACGCAACGGAAAAGAAGCTGTCGAAGCATCCGGAAGAATTCGGCAATGGCGCGATCGAAGGCGTCGCCGGACCGGAAGCCGCCAACAATGCGTCCGCTGCCGGCACGTTGGTGCCGCTCCTGACACTCGGCCTGCCGACGTCTGCGACGGCCGCGATCATGCTCGCCGGCTTCCAGCAATACGGCCTGCAGCCTGGCCCGCTGCTGTTTGCGACCAATCCGCAGCTCGTCTGGGGCCTCATCGCCTCGCTCTTGATCGCCAACCTGATGCTGCTGGTCCTGAACCTGCCGATGATCGGCCTTTGGGTGAAGCTGCTCGCCATCCCGAAGCCGTGGCTCTATGCCGGCATTCTCGTGTTTGCGACGCTCGGCACGATCGGCGCCAACCCGTCGGTCTTCGAGCTCGGCATGCTGCTCGTCTTCGGTCTGATCGCCTATGTCATGCGCGTGTTCGACTATCCGATCGCGCCCGTGATCGTCGGCCTGATCCTCGGCCCGCTCGCCGAGCAGCAGCTGCGCCGCGCGCTGTCGATCAGCCAGGGCGACGTGACGGTGCTGTTCACCTCGCCGATCGCGGCCGTTCTGCTGATCATCGCGGCCATCGCGCTGATCCTGCCGCTCGTGCTTCGCCTGCGCGGCCGCGGCGACGTGCTGACGCAGATGGCTGCCAGCGAAGACTGAGAACCCGTCCTCCCAAGACGAAAAAAGCCCGGCGCTCCAGATGGAGGCCGGGCTTTTTGCTGCAACAACCACACTGTCATCCTCGGCCTTGTGCCGAGGATCTAATCACGCCTCCAAAACCGAAACGTGGACAGATGCTCGGGACAAGCCCGAGCATGACGAACAGGGCATTCGCCTGGGTCGAAGGGCGAAGCTTAATGCCCAAACACCGACCAGCCGGTCATGTCCGCGAACATTTCCAGTGCCAGCGAGCCGATCAGCGAATTGCCATTGTGATTGAGGCCGGGCGACCAGACGGCGATCGAGGCCTTGCCGGGCGCCACGGCCAGGATGCCGCCACCGACACCGCTCTTGCCCGGCAGGCCGACGCGATAGGCGAATTCGCCCGAACCGTCATAATGGCCGCAGGTCAGCATCAGCGCGTTGATGCGCCGCGCCCGCTGGCTGGAGACGACCGTGTGGCCGGTCATCGGATTGCGGCCGTTCGCGGCGAGGAAAAGCCCCGACCGCGCAAGCTGGGTGCAGGTCATGGCAATGGCGCAATGGTGAAAATAGACGCCGAGCACATGCTCGACCGGATGAGTGATCTTGCCGAAGGAGCGCATGAAATTGGCGAGCGCGAAATTGCGGAAACCCGTCGCCTCTTCCGATTTCGCCACGGACGGATCGATCGCAATCGTCTCGTCCTCGGCGAGGTAACGGACGAAGCGGAGAATTTCGCCGATCGCCTCCGCCGGCGTATGGCCGGCCAGCACCAGATCGCTGACGGCGATCGCACCGGCATTGATGAAGGGATTGCGCGGCTTGCCTTCCTCATGCTCCAGCTGGACGATGGAGTTGAAGGCCGAACCCGACGGCTCGCGGCCGACGCGGTTCCACGTCGTTTCGCCATGCTTGCCGAGCGCCAGCGTCAGGGTGAAGACCTTGGATATGCTCTGGATGGAGAAAGGCTCGTCGCAGTCGCCGGCCTTGTGTATCTGGCCGTCGACGGTCACCACCGCCATGCCGAAGCTTTTAGGATCGACATAGGCGAGCTGGGGAATGTAATCCGCCACCTTGCCTTCGCCCAGCCGCCCCTGCAGCTTAGAATGGATTTCATCGACGATTGCCTGCAGGTCTGTCATCGCGTCTCCGGGCGTGATCTTCGTGTGGGCATATATGCCATACCGCTCTAACGCGGCGACGCCGATCCGTGAAGCCCCGCCTATAGAGATGCCGCGGCGCGGGCTGCCTGGTCGTAATGGCCGGAAAGCGCCCGCAGCCTTGCCGCCACCTGCGACAGGCTTTCCGTCGAGACCTCGGTCGACAGCACCGACTTCACCAGAAGGCTTTCGCGCGTCGCCTTGTAACGGGCGCACGCGTCGGCACCGGCTTCCGTCACCATGACCAGCTTTTCCTTGCCGCGGCGGCCGGACTTGATCAATTTCAGCCGCTCCAGCTTCTTCAGTGCGTAGGTCACGACATGGGTGTCCTCGATATTCAGCACGAGGGCGATATCGGCCAGCGTCTTTGGCTTGTTGCGGCTGTTGATGTTGTGCAGCACGAGAATGTCGACCGGCGAGAGATCCGGGACGCCGGCGGCGGCCATGCAGCGAACCATCCAGCGGCTGAAGGCGTGGTTGAGCATGACGAGGCCGAATTCGATCTCCGACAGCGCCGGCAGCGCGCCGCTCGCCAGATGTTCGGAAGACACGATCGGGCCGAGACTGTCCTTCGCCACGGGCTCGTTCTCTTGTGACATGCGCCTCTCCCACAAAGAGAAGCGCCGCGGCAGGATTGCCGCGGCGCCCTTCGATCACTTCTTGTAGGCGTCGAGAATGGCCTGACCTTCGGCACCGGCCTTTTTCGACCAGTCTTCGGTCAGCTTCGCACCGACTTCCGACAGGCCGCTCTTCAGCTCTGCGGAGGGTTCCAGAACCTGCATGCCGTTCTGTTTCAGCGTGTCCATGTAGGACTTGGTCTTTTCGGCAGCGAGCGCCCAGCCACGGGTTTCGGCGGCAGCGGCCGCATCCGTCACGGCCTTCTGGACGGCTGGATCGAGCGCGGCGAAGGCCGCCTTGTTGACGAAGATGGCGTTCTTCGGGATCCAGGCTTGGGTGTCGTAATAGTGGGTCAAAGATTCCCAGATCTTGCTGTCGACGCCCGTCGCCGACGAGGTCATCAGGCCGTCGACGACGCCTGTCGCAAGCGCCTGCGGCAGTTCCGCTGCCTGGACGGTGACCGGCTGGGCACCAACCAGTTCGGCAATGCGCGACGTGCCGACATTATAGGCGCGCCACTTCAGGCCCTTCAGGTCGGCGACGCTGTTGATGTCCTTCTTGGTATAGACACCCTGCGGCGGCCAGGGCGTGGTGTAGAGAAGCTTCAGGCCCTGTTTGTCGAGCGCCTGTTCGATTGCCGGCTTGGAAGCATCGTAAAGCTTCTTTGACTGTTCGAAACTGGTCGCGAGGAAGGGCACGACGTCAATGCCGTAGACCGGGTTCTCGTTCTCATGCAGCGACAGGAGCACTTCGCCGGCCTGCGCCTGGCCTGTCTGGACCGCGCGCTTGATTTCCGGCGCCTTGAACAGCGAGGCATTCGGGTGGACGGTGATCTTCAGCGCACCGCTGGTCGCGGTATCGACGTCCTTGGCGAATTGGTTCAAGTTTTCGACATGATAGTTTGCCGGTGGATAGGCGGATGGCAGGACCCAGGCGGTCTGCGCCAGCGCCGCACCCGCGCCGGCGATGAAGGCCGCAGCGGTGAGGCTGAGGCTTTTCAGCGTCTTGAAATGCATGGTCATGTTTTCATTCCCCTTTTTGAGCTTTATCCCGGATAAACCATTCGTGGCAGGACCAGCACGATTTCCGGGAAAATCGTGAGGATGGCGACCGTCGCCAGAAGCAGGAAGAAGAAGGGCAGCGCGGCTTTCGCAACTGTCAGGCTATCGCGTCCGCTCATCGTCTGCAGGACGAAGAGGTTAAAACCGACCGGCGGGGTGATCTGCGCCATCTCCACCATCAGCACCAGGAAGATGCCGAACCAGACGAGGTCGAAGCCGGCCTGCTGGATCATCGGCAGCACGACGACGGTCGTCAGCACGATCATCGACAGGCCATCGATGGCGCAGCCGAGCAGGACATACATCAGCGTCAAGACGGCAATCAGCGCGAAGGGGCTGAGCTGGAAGCTGTCGACCCAGGTGGCGAGCGCATTCGGGATGCCGGTATAGCCCATGGCGATCGACATGTAGCCGGCACCGACAAGGATCAGCATGATCATCGAGGTCATGCGCGTGGCACCCATGACGCTTTCCACAAAGCTCTTCCAGGTGAGCGCCTTCTGGAAAAACGCGATGACCAGCGCGCCGAGCACGCCCCAGGCGGCGCATTCCGTCGCCGTTGCCCAGCCCAGCATCAAGGCACCGAAGACTGTCAGGATCAGTGCCGCAAGTGGAATGAGGTTCAGCGTCTGCTTCAGCTTTTCACTGAGCGGCATTTTCGGCTCCGGCGCCGGGCTCTGGTCGGGATTGGCAAGATGCCAGACGATGATGGCGCCCATGTAAAGTGCCATGACGATGACGGCGGGCACGAGACCAGCCATGAACATCTGGATGATCGAGACATTGGCCGCTACCGCATAAACGATCATCGGGATCGACGGCGGCACGAGGAAGCCGAGCGTGCCTGCACCGGCCAGCGAACCGAGGGCGATCTTCTCGTTATAGCCGCGCTTCTTCAGTTCCGGCAGGGTGATCTTGGCGACCATCGCCGTCGTCGCGGCAGACGAGCCCGACACGGCGCCGAACAGGCCGCAACCGAGAACGTTGACATGAACGAGCCGGCCCGGCACCCAGTTCAGCCAGGGCGACAGACCGCGGAACATTTCGTCCGACAACCTTGTGCGATAGAGAATTTCGCCCATCCAGATGAAGAGCGGCAGGGCGGCAAGGCTCCAGGAGGCGGAACCGCTCCAGGCATTGGTGGCAAGCGCCGCCCCGAGCTGAATGCCGGCAGGGGCGAACTGCATGGCGATGAAGCCGCAGATCAGCAGCGCCAGGCCGATCCAGACACCGCCGATGAGCAGCAGCAGCATGGCGCCGAGAATGAGACCGGATATTTCGACGAGATAGCTGGCATCCATCGTCACACCCCGCTTTCCATGACGCGCTCGATGATTTCCTCGTCCGTCTTGGCGGCAGGCTTCTCATAGCGCGGGCTACCGCCGAAGATGACGTGCAGCAGCTCGTCGACGAAGGCGATGGCAAGGACGACGAGGCCGACCGACATGCCGAGCTGCGGGATCCAGAGCGGCACGGCGATGACGCCCTGCGAAACATCGTTGAAGACCCAGGACATCCAGGTCATGTCGACCGCGTACCAGGCGAAATAGAGCACCGCCAGCGTGCCGATCAGCGTGCAGACGATCTCGATCACATGCCGTGGCTTGCCGCTGATGCGGTCGATGACGAGGCCCATGCGGATGAGTTCTGCCGAGCGGAACGTATGGGCAAGCGCCAGGAAGGCGCAGGCGGCCATGCACCAGGCGGTGAAATCGTCGCCCGCCGGAATATCGATGCCCAGCGGACGGCCGGCCGAAAGCGAGAGCATGAGGACGAAGATTGCGACGAGAAATACGCCGCCAAGATAGCTGGCGCCGAGATAGAGACCATCCAGCATTTTGCGCAGGGGTTCGGGAAAAATGCTATGGCGTGGATCAGCGGTGGACATGGCATGCCCTCCGCTCAAAAATGCGGAAATCGCTCATGTGGCTTCCCCTCGGTTGCCGTTGCGGACGCGGCTCTTTCGGCCGCCTTGCCCGTTCGATAGGCATGATGCAGCATTGAGCATTTTCCTGTCAATCAATCATTGACGTTTTATCGACGAACTGTTTTCGTTAGGCCAAAACGA
Organism: Terrirhizobium terrae; assembly: GCF_030323265.1. GTDB lineage: Bacteria > Pseudomonadota > Alphaproteobacteria > Rhizobiales > Rhizobiaceae > Neorhizobium. The sequence continues at coordinate 1,691,171 of NZ_CP104992.1, read as the reverse complement.
GCTTTGAGAGGGGCGCAAAATGGCTGGCGACACACAGGCGGTGACTGGCGCGAAGTGGGATTTCTGGATTGATCGTGGCGGCACGTTTACCGATATCGTCGGCCGCAAGCCGGACGGAACGCTGGTCGCCCACAAGGTCCTGTCGGAAAATCCCGAAGCCTATCGCGATGCTGCGGTGCAGGGCATTCGTGAGCTCTTGGGTTGTGCCGCGGGCGAACCGATCCCGTCGGGCCTGATTGGCGCGGTGAAGATGGGCACGACAGTTGCCACCAATGCGCTGCTCGAGCGCAAGGGCGAAAAGACTTTGCTCGTCACCACCCGTGGCTTCCGCGATGCGCTGGCGATCGGCTACCAGGCCCGCGCCGACATCTTTGCCAAGAGGATCATCAAGCCGGAACTGCTCTACAGCGTCGTGGTCGAGGTGGACGAGCGCGTCCGCGCCGATGGCGAGGTCGAGGAGGCACCGGATGAAGCGACCGTCCGCACTGATCTGCAGGCCCAGTTCGACGCCGGTTATCGCGCCATCGCCATCGTCTTCATGCACGCCTATCGTTACCCGGCTCACGAAGAGCTCGCCGCCGGGATCGCCCGCGAGATCGGTTTCACCCAGATCTCCGTCAGCCACGAGGTTTCGCCGCTGATCAAACTGGTCGGCCGGGGCGACACGACCGTGGTCGACGCCTATCTCTCGCCGATTCTGCGCCGCTACGTGGAGCAGGTGGCGGAAGAGCTCGGCGCGGATGCCAACGGCACCGGCGATGACGGCCCGCAGCTGATGTTCATGCAATCCTCTGGCGGACTTACCGCAGCAAGACTGTTCCAGGGCAAGGATGCGATCCTCTCCGGTCCTGCCGGTGGCGTGGTCGGCGCGGTCGAAACCTCGCGGCTTGCCGGTTTCGACAAGATGGTCGGTTTCGACATGGGCGGCACCTCCACCGACGTCTCCCACTATGATGGCGAGCTTGAGCGTTCCTTCGAAACCGAAGTTGCCGGCGTCAGGATGCGCGCGCCGATGATGTCGATCCACACGGTGGCGGCCGGCGGCGGCTCGATCCTGCATTTCGAGAACGGCCGCTTTCGCGCCGGGCCGGATTCCGCCGGCGCCAATCCAGGCCCCAAGGCCTATCGCCGCGGCGGGCCGCTGACCGTGACCGACGCCAATGTCATGCTCGGCAAGCTGTCGCCCGACCTTTTCCCGAAGATTTTTGGCCCGAACCGTGACCAGCCGCTCGATGCGGATGCGGTGCGCGCGGCCTTCGAGGACATGGCAAAGGTGGTCGGCGACGGCCGTACGCCGGAACAGGTGGCCGACGGCTTTCTTGCGATTGCGGTCGAAAACATGGCCAATGCGGTGAAGAAGATCAGCGTCCAGCGCGGCTATGACGTCACCCATTACGCGCTCACCTGCTTCGGCGGTGCAGGCGGCCAGCATGCCTGCCTCACCGCCGATGCGCTCGGCATCTCGACCGTACTCATCCATCCCTTTTCCGGCATTCTGTCGGCCTATGGCATGGGCCTCGCCGATATCCGCGCCACCCGGCAGCGCACGGTCTCGGAAGGTCTTGCAGCCGCACTCTCCTCGCTCGGCCCGATCCGCGACGAACTGACGGCGGCTGTGCTTGGCGAAATGAGGAGCCAGGGCGTGGCGGAGGCGGATACGGAAGTCCTGCATCGTGCGCATCTACGCTATCAGGGCACGGATACGACTTTGTCCGTAACCGTGACCGATGCGGCCGAGATGACCGCCGCCTTCGAGACGGCACACAAGAAGCAGTTCGGCTTCATCTTCGAAAACCGCGAGATCATCTTCGAGGCCTATGAGGTCGAAGCCATCGGCGGCGGCGCGGATTCGTCAGAACCCGAATTTGCGCTCGATGCCGCCGCTCCGAAGTCGGCGGAAAGCTCGAAATTCTTCTCCGGCGGCGCATGGCGAGAGGCACCGATCTATCGTCGTTCCGATATCGCACCCGGTGCACGCGCCAACGGTCCCTGCCTGATCGTCGAGCCGCACCAGACGATCGTGGTCGAAGACGGCTGGGCCTTCGAGATCACCAGGCTGAACCATGTCGTCCTGAAGCGCGTCGCCGAGCCTTCCCGCGCCAGGGCCGTCGGCACGCAGGCCGATCCGGTTCTGCTGGAAGTGTTCAACAACCTGTTCATGTCGATCGCCGAACAGATGGGCGTGACGCTGCAGAACACCGCCTCCTCGGTGAACATCAAGGAACGCCTCGACTTCTCCTGCGCCGTGTTCGACGAAAACGGCGCCCTCGTTGCCAATGCCCCGCATATGCCAGTGCATCTCGGCTCGATGGACCGTTCGGTGGAAAGCGTGATTGCGCAGAACAAGGGCAAGATCCGCCCCGGCGACGTGTTCGCCCTCAACGCTCCCTATAATGGCGGCACGCATCTGCCGGATATCACGGTCGTCACGCCCGTTTTCGATGACGCGGGCAAGAACATTTTGTTCTACGTCGCCTCGCGCGGCCACCATGCCGATGTCGGCGGCACCGCGCCCGGTTCCATGACGCCGCTGGCCACCACGGTGAACGAGGAAGGCGTGCTGTTCGACAACGTGCTGCTGGTCGATCGTGGCCGGTTCGACGAGGCGGGCATCACGAACCTGCTCTCCGACCATCCCTACCCTGCCCGTAACGTCGCCCAGAACGTCGCCGACCTTCGCGCCCAGATTGCCGCCAACGAAAAGGGCGTGCACGAGATGCGCAAGATGATCGGCCAGTTCGGCCTAGACGTCGTGCAAGCCTATATGGGCCATGTGCAGGACAATGCGGAGGAAAGCGTCCGCCGCGTGCTGGAAAAGCTGAACGACGCGGAATTCGCCTACACGACAGACCAAGGCAGTACGATCAAGGTGAAGATCACCGTCGACAAGCAGAAACGCGAGGCGACCGTCGATTTCACCGGCACCAGCGAGCAGAAAAAGAACAATTTCAACGCTCCCGAACCGGTCACCCGTGCCGCCGTGCTTTATGTCTTCCGCGTCATGGTGGAAAGCTCCATCCCGATGAATGCCGGCTGCCTCAAGCCGATCAAGATCATCGTGCCGGAGGGCTCGATGCTGAAGCCGCAATATCCGGCGGCAGTTGTTGCCGGCAATGTCGAGACGTCACAGCATGTGACCAATGCGCTGTTCGGGGCGCTCGGCGCGATTGCGGCGAGCCAGGGCACGATGAACAATCTCACCTTCGGCAATGCCACCTACCAGTATTACGAGACGCTATGCTCCGGCTCACCGGCCGGCCGGTTCAACGACGGCACCGGCTTTGCCGGCACGGATGCGGTGCATGTCCACATGACGAACTCGCGCCTCACCGACCCGGAAATCCTGGAAACGCGCTATCCGGTCCTGCTGGAAGATTTCCACATCCGCGAGAACTCCGGCGGCAAGGGCGCGTTTTCGGCCGGAGACGGCACCAAGCGGACGATCCGTTTCCTCGAAAAGATGGATTGCGCCATCCTCTCGTCGCACCGGACGATCAAGCCTCACGGGCTCGACGGCGGCGAGGAAGGCCAGCTCGGCCTCACCACCGTGCGCCGAGTCGACGGCACCATCGAAGAACTCAAAGGCTGCGATCAGACCGTCATCCACGCGGGCGAAGCGGTGACCGTCGTCACACCGACGGCCGGAGGCTATGGAAAAGAGGAGTGATCTGCCTTAACCGGAGATCATGACGAAACAGGTTGCGATCATCGGCGGCGGGCCGGCGGGACTGATGGCGGCGGAGGTACTTTCCGCCGCAGGTCATGCCGCGACCGTCTACGACGCGATGCCGACCTTCGCGCGCAAATTTCTGCTTGCCGGAAAATCCGGGCTGAACATCACCCATTCGGAAGAGTTTTCACGCTTTGCCGAACGCTTCGGCATGGCCTCATCGCGATTGCGGCCGGCGCTCGATGCCTTCACGCCGGAAGACGTGCGCCAATGGGCAGCCGACCTCGGCACTGAAACATTCACCGGCACGTCCGGCCGTGTCTTCCCGACCGCGATGAAGGCATCACCGCTGTTGCGTGCCTGGCTGAAGCGGCTTGAAGCCCAAAGTGTGACGCTCAAGACCCGGCACCGCTGGATCGGCTTCGATGACAATGGATATCGCTTTGAAACGCCGGACGGCGCAATCACCGTCCGGCCGGATGCCGCTCTCCTCGCGCTCGGCGGCGCAAGCTGGCCACGGCTCGGTTCGGATGCCGCCTGGGTGCCGTGGCTTCGGGATCAGGGCGTCAACGTCAACGCCCTGATCCCGGCCAATTGCGGTTTTGACGTCGCCTGGAGCGACGTCTTCGTCGAGCGTTTCGCCGGCGCGCCGCTGAAGTCGGTCGTGACGACCTCCGACGCCGGCAGCCATCAGGGCGAGTTCGTGATCTCGAAACACGGGATCGAGGGCAGTCTCGTCTATGCCCATTCCGCCGCCCTGCGCGACCGGCTTTCCGCCACCGGTCAAGCGGCACTGGTCGTCGACCTGATGCCCGGCCGAAGCGTTGAGCGTCTCGTCCGTGACCTCTCCCGCCAGGATGCCAAGGCGAGCTTTTCCAACCGGCTGCGCAAGGGTGCCGGGATCGACGGCGTCAAGGCAGCGCTCATTCGCGAACTCGCGCCGGATGCCAATCGCATGGCGCCGGAACAACTGGCGGCATTGATCAAGGCCCTGCCCATCCCGCTGCTGCGTCCGCGCCCGATCGCCGAGGCTATCTCGTCAGCCGGCGGCATCGCCTGGGACGCAATCGACCAAGGCTATATGTTGAAGACAAAACCCGGCCTCTTTGCCGCCGGCGAGATGCTGGACTGGGAGGCCCCGACAGGCGGCTATCTGCTGACCGCCTGTTTCGCCACCGGCCGTGCCGCCGCACGGGGCATGATCAACTGGATGAAAGACCGTTAAATCCGGCCAGACGGCATGTTTGCAGTCGTGCATTGTCCTGGATCAATGCCGGATGCAGAATCCCCGGCAGCATTGGTGGCTGCGAGGGCTTCATGACACGGCAGAGACGTCGGCATATCATTCACAGGCGCAGAACCGCGACCGGGCTGGCGCTGGTTGCGGCCATTTCCTTCATTGCGGGCATGACGGATGCGGTGGGCCTGCTGCTCTCCGGCGACTTCGTTTCCTTCATGACGGGCAACACGACGCGCGCGGCGCTATCGTTCGCCGATGGCGATTATGGCCACGCGCTCATCCTGTTCTTCGCGCTCTGGGTCTTCATCCTCGGCAACGCGCTCGGCATCGTGCTTGCCCATACGCTGTCGGCCCGTCGTGCCTTCGTCGTTCTGTCGGGCGTGGCAATCCTGCTCGCCTTTGCCTCCATCGTCCCGGCCGATCAGCTGAGGCTGCAATTCTATCTCGTCGTCCTGTCCATGGGCATGATCAACGCGACAGTCGAACATATCGAAGGCCTGCCGATCGGCCTCACCTATGTAACGGGAGCGCTGTCCCGCTTTGGCCGCGGGATCGGTCGCTGGCTGGTCGGAGACCGCAACCCGACCGGTTGGCTGATCCAGTGCGTGCCATGGACGGGCATGGCCGGCGGCGCCGTCACCGGCGCCTTCCTCACCCATTATGCCGGCAGCCATGCACTGTGGATCGTTTCGGTCGCAACGCTCGCGCTCGCCTTCGTCACCGCACTCCTGCCGCGTTCGCTGCAGTTGCATTTTCAGCAGCCGATCGTTTCCGCCCGGCGCCGCGCCCTGTAAGCTTGCCGCCAAGAATCAATCGCGCGGCAGTTCATGTTCCTCATTTCCAAGCTGATCTGGCTGGTCGCCCAGCCGCTTTCCATCGCCTTCCTGTTCGCAGCACTTGCGGCACTTCTCGGCCTTTTGGGCTTCAGAAAGCTCGGCGATCTTTCTGCCCTCATCTCAGCGCTCGTGCTGTTCGTGACGCTTTACACGACCATCGGCTCGCTTGCCCTGCAGCACCTCGAGGACCGCACCGCGAAGCCGGCCGATCCGGAAGCACTTTCCTGCATGATCGTGCTCGGCGGCGTCTTCGAGAGTGAGGTGACCACCGCGCGCGGCGGCATTGAGTTCAACCAGGCCGCCGACCGGTTTGTCGAGGCCTTGAGGCTGGCGCTCAAATATCCGCAGTCGCGCATCCTGATTTCGGGCGGCGACGGCTCGTTCAGCGGCGTCTATGAGGGTGAGGCGCAGGCTTCCGAACGCTTCTTCACCGCCTTCGGTGTGCCCTCTTACCGCATGGTGAAGGACAATACATCGCGCACCACCTTCGAGAACACGGTCAACACCACCCAATTGCTGGAGGCGGCCGGCCTCAATAACTGCGCGCTGATCACCTCGGCCTTCCACATGCCACGCTCGGTCGCGCTGTTCAAAAAGGCCGGCATATCCGTCACGCCCTGGCCGGTCGATTTCCGCACCAGCGGCAAGGTCACGCTCGGCCTCGACTTCACCCAGCCGTCGCTCAATGCCCAACTGACGGCGACCGCCGTGAGGGAATGGATGGCGCTGATCGGCTACCGGATCGCAGGGCGGATCGACGGTTTCTAAACCTGGAGGCTATTTCTTCGAGATGGTGACGAAGCGCACGCCGCGGGCGCGCACGCGCATCTCGCAGGGTTTTGCATCGGTGCGCTCGCAGAAGCGCGGATGCATTTTGAACATGAAGACCATGTTGCCGAAATACTGGACGAAGTCGTAGCCATAGACCTGGGCGGTGGCGATCATGATGTAGCCGCCTTCCTTCACCTGAACGTAGAAATTGTTCGGGCAGCCGTCAGCCGAGCATTTCGGGCCGCGCACACCGTCGCAGGTCAGTTCGCCATGATTGATGACCGCATCGATAATCCCGTCATTGTTGATGTCGAAGCGCTTGACGAAATCGGGACCGTATTCGACCGTCTTGCAGGTCTCGTTGAAATGCGTCTTCTCGAAGATTTCCGGATCGCTGACCAGTTCCTGCTGGGCGGCAGCCATGGTCGGCACCGCAAGGAGCGTGACCGACAGGGCGATCGCTTGAACTATCGTGACCAGTCGCTTCTTCAACTTTCCCACCATCGGCACATCGTCTTGGTTCAAAATCATCTGTTCATGGCGCCCGGCCACGGATGACGGGCGCGGGCGACAGCGGCTATCCTTAAGGGCGAGCACTTGCGCGACGCTGGAGAATGAAATGTCCCTCATGATGATCCTCGACTATGCGGGCGTCGCCGTGTTTGCCGCAACCGGCGCGCTTGCCGCCTCCCGCAAGGAACTCGATCTCATCGGCTTCCTGTTCTTTGCCGCGGTGACGGGCATGGGTGGAGGAACGGTGCGCGACATCATTCTCGGCCGGCCGGTCTTCTGGGTGATAGACCCAGGCTATATTCTCATCTGCGTGATCACCGGCGCCGTCGTCTATTTCACCGCGCATCGGGTGGAATGGCGCTATCGGCTGCTGATCTGGCTGGATGCGATCGGCCTTGCCGCCTATTGCGTGCTCGGCGCGGCCAAGGGCATGGCAGCGACGGGATCGCCCACCATCGCCATCGTCACCGGCATCATGACCGCGACGCTCGGCGGCATCCTGCGCGATATTCTCGCCAATGAACCCTCCGTGCTTCTCAGGCCGGAGATCTACATCACAGCAGCACTGGCAGGATCAGGCGCCTTCACGGCAGTGCACGCGATGGGGCAACCGCTGATCGTCAGCGCCAGCGTCGGTGTCGCGATCGCCTTTGCGCTGCGCGGTGGCGCTATCCATTATGGTTGGACCCTGCCGCGGTATATGCCACGGCCGGGCCGTCCCCCAGAAGAGGCGATGAAATCGGTCAGGAAAAAACGGAAAAAGTCTTAGGAACGCTTCTCGCGCAGGCGGATGATCACATCCACGTGGGCGATTTCCATGCCTTCCGGCGGCTCGGGAATATTGCCGATCTGAAGATTGTTGACCGGCACGTCGAGCACTTCGTTGCGCCCTTCGACGAAGAAGTGATGGTGATCCGACGTATTGGTATCGAAATAGGTCTTGGCACCCTCGACGGCAAGAACACGGATCAGTCCTGCCTCGGTGAACTGGTGCAGCGTGTTGTAGACGGTTGCCAGCGACACCGGCACGCCGGCGATCACAGCTTCGTCATGCAGCTCCTCGACCGTCAGGTGACGGTCGCCCTTGGCGAACAGAAGATCTCCCAAGGCGACCCTTTGCCGCGTGGGCCGCAGGCCGTGATGGCGCAGTTTCACCTCAATGTTCGTCATGGCTTCTGCCATATGTTCCCGACGCTCCAACAAGTCGCGATAGTATCTTGAGTTTTCGATATAACTTTTGGCGCGCATAGATTCAACCATTTCTAACGTTGAGCGGTGCCGGCCTCCTCTCAAATCGACGGAATTTGTGCTGATACCTCTGGTTTGCGTGCCCCGCTTCCTATATGCGGACGTGACAAATGATGTTCCAGGGCCCTTGAAACGCAAGTCCGGGCCTTGAGCCTGGCGGTGGCAGCCGAAGGCGCCGGGAACATCGCAGACTTCAAATTCATCCGGTCTTGCTCTAAAGCTGCGGCCGGAAATTGTGACCACAGGGGAAAACGGAAACTCGATGGCAACCAGACAGTCCAGCTTCAGCTACGAAGAACTCATCGCCTGCGCCCATGGCGAACTCTTCGGGCCCGGTAACGCGCAGCTGCCGCTGCCGCCCATGCTGATGGTCCACCGTATCACCGAAATTTCGGAAACCGGCGGCGCCTTCGACAAGGGCTATCTGCGCGCCGAATACGACGTCAAACCCGACGACTGGTATTTCCCCTGCCATTTCGAGGGCAACCCGATCATGCCGGGCTGCCTCGGCCTTGACGGCATGTGGCAGCTGACCGGCTTCTTCCTCGGCTGGCTGGGCGAAGAAGGCCGCGGCATGGCGCTTTCGACCGGCGAAGTGAAATTCAAGGGCATGATCCGCCCGACCACCAAGCTTCTCGAATACGGCATCGACTTCAAGCGCGTCATGAAGGGCCGCCTCGTGCTCGGCACTGCCGACGGCTGGCTGAAGGCCGATGGCGAAACCATTTATCAGGCATCCGACCTGCGCGTCGGTCTGTCCAAGGAAAAGACCGCCTGAGATCCGGTAATGGATCAACATAGGCGACTGACGAAACAACAAAGGTAGATGAGATGAGACGGGTAGTTGTCACGGGCCTCGGTATCGTGTCCTCGATCGGTAACGACGCTGGCGAAGTCACCGAATCCCTGCGGCAGGCAAAGTCCGGCATTTCCTTTTCTCCCGACTTTGCGGAGCATGGCTTCAAGTGCCAGGTCTGGGGAAAGCCGAATATCGACGTGACGGATCTGGTAGACCGTCGCGCCATGCGCTTCCTCTCCCAGGGCGGATCGTGGAACCACGTCGCGATGAAGCAGGCGCTGGCCGACAGCGGCCTTGAGGAAAAGGACTACGCTGAAAACGAGCGTGCCGGTATCATCATGGGTTCGGGCGGTCCTTCCACCCGCACGCTGATCGAAGCGGCCGACATCACCATCAAGAACAACAGCCCGAAGCGCATCGGCCCGTTCGCCGTGCCGAAGGCCATGTCTTCCACGGCATCCGCGACGCTTGCCACCTGGTTCAAGATCCACGGCGTCAACTACTCGATCTCGTCGGCCTGCTCGACCTCGGCGCACTGCATCGGCAATGCCGCTGAAATGATCCAGTGGGGCAAGCAGGACATCATGTTCGCTGGCGGCCACGAAGATCTCGACTGGACCATGTCGAACCTGTTCGACGCCATGGGCGCCATGTCGTCGAAGCGCAACAACCAGCCGGAAGTCGCCTCGCGCGCCTATGACGTCGACCGCGACGGTTTCGTCATCGCCGGTGGCGCGGGCGTTCTCGTGCTCGAAGAGCTGGAACATGCCAAGGCCCGCGGCGCCAAGATCTATGCCGAAATCACCGGCTACGGCGCGACCTCCGACGGTTACGACATGGTCGCTCCGTCTGGCGAAGGCGCGATCCGCTGCATGCGCCAGGCGCTTGCGACCGTGAAGGGCGAAGTCGATTACATCAACACCCACGGCACCTCGACGCCGGTGGGTGACTCGAAGGAAATCGGCGCGATCCGCGAAGTCTTCAAGGACAAGATCCCGCATATCCAGTCCACCAAGTCGCTGACCGGCCATTCGCTGGGTGCTGCCGGTGTGCAGGAATCGATCTACGGCCTGCTGATGATGCAGAACGGCTTCATCGGCGAAAGCGCGCATATCGAAAACCTCGACCCGGAATTCGACGGCGTTCCGATCGTCCGCAGCCGCATCGATAATGCCAAGATCGACACCGTCCTTTCCAACTCGTTCGGTTTCGGCGGCACCAATGCAACGCTCGTCTTCCAGCGCTATAACGGATAATTCCATGACAGGAATCATGCAGGGTAAACGCGGCCTGATCATGGGGGTCGCCAACAACCATTCCATCGCCTGGGGCATTGCCAAGGCGGTGGCCGCACAGGGCGCGGAACTCGCCTTCACCTATCAGGGTGAAGCTCTCGGCAAGCGCGTCAAGCCGCTCGCCGCCGAGGTGAATTCGGACTTCGTCATCCCCTGCGACGTGGAAGACATCGCATCCGTGGACGCGACCTTCGACGCGATCAAGGAACGCTGGGGCAGTTTCGACTTCCTCGTTCATGCCATCGGTTTTTCCGACAAGAACGAGTTGAAAGGCCTTTATGCCAACACGACGCGGGAAAACTTCTCGCGCACGATGGTGATTTCCTGTTTCTCCTTCACTGAGATCGCCAGGCGCGCAGCGCCGCTGATGACCAATGGCGGCTCGATGCTGACGCTTACCTATAACGGCTCCCAGCGCGTCATCCCGAACTACAACGTCATGGGTGTCGCCAAGGCCGCGCTGGAAGCCTCCGTGCGCTATCTGGCGGCCGACTACGGCCCGCAGGACATCCGCGTCAACACGATCTCGGCAGGCCCGGTCCGCACGCTTGCAGGCGCCGGCATTTCGGACGCCCGGGCGATCTATTCCTGGAACAAGGAAAACGCCCCGCTTCGCCGCACTGCGACCATCGAAGATATCGGCGGCTCCGCCCTCTATCTTCTGTCGGATCTCTCCCGCGGCGTGACCGGCGAAGTGCATTATGTCGACGCCGGCTACAGCATCACCTCTCTGCCGACCCTCGACAAGCTGCGCAAGGCCGACGTCGAGTAAGCACTGGCTGCATGAATTGAAGAAGGGCTCGTGCATCCCGATGCGCGGGCCCTTTCGTTTACCATGGCATCGTGTAGCATCGGCTCAGGCTAAACTGGGAGCCGGCACATGAAGCATTTCATCGCGGTCGTACACAAGGATGACGATAGCGCATACGGCGTCAGCTTCCTGATCTTCCGTCAGTCTTTTCGGCTGCGGATCGTGAGGAGGATCTAGGGATCAATGCGATCGAGGCCCTGCAGCTCTGGGCGGAGGACGAAGTATTGCCTGACCCAACCAAGTTGGACCAGCTTATGTCTTGTGGCGACATAGCCACGGATCTCGCGAATGGCGCGTTCCTCATCACTGTTCCCTTGATAGAGGCATGATCAAGGCAGTTTCTCTAGATCATCCATCGCCTGGGCATTCCCGGCGGCGGCAGCCTCCTTAAGCAGAGCCTTGGCTTTCTTCGGGTTCTCCTGCGCGATCAGGTGGGCGAGCTTCCACTTGGCCCAGTGATCCTTCGTCTTCGGCAGGCTGAGCTCGAGATAGCGCCGTGCCTGCGCAACATCCTTCGCCACGCCCTCGCCGTCTGCCAGCATGAAGGCAAGCATGTGGTAGCCCCAGATATTGTCGTTCTCGGCAGCGAGCCGATACCAGATCGCAGCGATCCTCGGGTCGGGCTGCACGCCGATGCCCTTCTGGTAGCACCAGCCGATCTTGAGCTGTCCGTGCTTGTCATTCTTGGCCGCGGCGCGCATGTACCAGTAGAAGGCCTGCAGCGGATCTGCGGGCAGTGCCTTTCCGCTCTCGTAGATCTCGCCGAGCTTGTAGGCGGCAGCCGCATTGCCCTTTTCGGCGGCGAGCCGGAAGTAATGCGCGGCGAGCCTCGGATTCTCTGCGCCCCGCCCTCTGTCGCCCTGATGGATTTCGGCTGCGTTATACCATTCCCAGGTAATACGCGCTGGCTCGGCCGACGCCGCGCCTGCAGCGGTCAGCCATAGAGCCAAACCCAAGCCCGGCCATCTCATGCAGTTGTCCCCCGACACCACCAGACGCAACCTTAGTTTGCATCGACGCTATCAGGCAAGCCATGAAATCGCTCGGGTGCGGGCGTGTTACTTCTTCGCCCAGAGAACCTTGAACTTGGCGTTACGGCAGGTTTCGCCGTATTCGCGGAACGCTTCGTCGAGCACCGGCTCGTAGGGAAGGCCGCGATTGGCGACCATCATCAGGCGCCCGCCCTGCTTCAGCGCGCCGGCGGCGGTGCGGATCATCGTGCGGCCCAATTCCGGATCAGCGGCCTGCGCCTCGTGGAAGGGTGGGTTCATGATGACCATGTCGTATTTTTCCTTCGGCGGCTCGGCTCCGAGATCCTGCCAGAAGAAGCGTGCCTCGAGGTCCGGGCAGTTATGCGCCAGATTCTGCTTGGCGAATTCCAGCGCCCGGTAATCGGCCTCGAACAGGTCGATCCGGTGTACGCGCGGCGACTTCTCGGCCAGCATGACGGAGAGATAGCCCCAGCCGGCGCCGAAATCCGCGACATTGCCGTCGAAATCGGTCGGGAAGCGGCCTGCGAGAAGCTCCGAGCCCGCATCGATGCGGTCATGGCTGAACATGCCCGGAGCCGCCTGGAAGCGTCCCTCGACCGTTACAGCGGTCTTCTTGAGCGCCTTGATCGCATCGCCCGCATCTTCCGGCCGGCCGAACCAGATGGCGACACCATGATATTTCGGCGTGTAGTCGAGCGGGATGTTGAGCTTAAGAAGCATCGTGCGCAGCGCCTGGATGCCGTCTTCCTTGCCGCCGGCAACGACGATCAGGCCGCCGACCTTGACGCGTGCCAGCGCCTCGGCGACGCGGTTCTCGTTGTCGCCGCGATGCTTGCCGCAAAGGATCAGCGCGCCATCGTAATCGTCACCCTCGGCTTCCGGGAAAGCATTGTCGCGCAGGCCGCGGAAGAGCGGGCGGAAGGGTTGAGCATAGGTGATCTCAGCATCAAAACCTTCCGGCCTCGCATTGCCAGCCTCGGCGCCGAGAAAGATCACCCGCTCGCCTTCGCCGGGCATGGGCACGGCGTCAGTGACGAAGGGGTGGAACAGGGTTTTCAGCGCGTCGCGGCTCATGGGTGCGGACCTTGGCGGTTCGTGTTTGTCATCTATCAATAAAGAAAAGGCGCGGAAGAGGAAACTTCCGCGCCCTTCATTTCAATCATTCGAAAGCTTATTCGGCGGCTGCGTCGCCGTCGGCCTTCTTGATTTCCTGGCCAGTGGCCTGGTCGACGACCTTCATCGACAGGCGAACCTTGCCGCGCTCGTCGAAGCCCATCAGCTTGACCCAGACCTTGTCGCCTTCCTTGACGACGTCGGAGGTCTTGGCAACGCGCTCGGAAGCGAGCTGCGAGATATGGACCAGACCGTCACGAGCGCCGAAGAAGTTGACGAAGGCGCCGAAATCGGCGGTCTTCACAACGGTGCCTTCGTAGATCACGCCGACTTCCGGCTCGGCAACGATCGAGTGGATCCACTTGCGGGCCGCTTCGATTTCCTTGCCCGAGGACGAGGCGATCTTGACGGTGCCGTCGTCTTCGATGTTGATCTTGGCGCCGGTCTTTTCGACGATTTCGCGGATGACCTTGCCGCCCGAACCGATGACTTCACGGATCTTGTCGACCGGGATGTTCATGACTTCGATGCGCGGAGCGAATTCGCCGAGCTGTGCACGGCCTTCGGAGATGGCGTTCGACATCTCGCCGAGGATGTGCTTGCGGCCACCCTGTGCCTGGGCAAGCGCGACCTTCATGATCTCTTCGGTGATGCCTGCGATCTTGATGTCCATCTGCAGCGAGGTGATGCCGTCGGCCGTACCTGCAACCTTGAAGTCCATGTCGCCGAGGTGGTCTTCGTCGCCGAGGATGTCGGAGAGAACCGCAAAGCGCTCACCTTCGAGGATGAGGCCCATGGCGATACCGGCAACCGGCTTTGCGAGCGGAACGCCGGCGTCCATCAGAGCGAGCGAGGTGCCGCAGACGGTTGCCATCGAGGACGAGCCGTTGGACTCGGTGATTTCCGAGACGACGCGCAGCGTGTAGGGGAACTGCTCGGCCGAAGGCAGCATCGGACGGATAGCGCGCCATGCGAGCTTGCCGTGACCGATTTCGCGGCGGCCCGGGGAACCCATGCGGCCGGTTTCGCCAACGGAGTAAGGCGGGAAGTTGTAATGGAGCAGGAAGCGCTCCTTGTACATGCCCGTGAGGCTGTCGACATACTGCTCGTCTTCGCCGGTGCCGAGCGTGGCAACGACGATCGCCTGCGTTTCACCGCGGGTGAAGAGCGACGAACCGTGGGTGCGCGGCAGGATACCGACTTCCGACGTGATCGCACGAACGGTCGACAGGTCGCGGCCGTCGATGCGGCTCTTGGTGTCGAGGATGTTCCAGCGAACGATCTTGGCCTGCAGGTGCTTGAAGACGGAGCCGATGACTTCGGCCGTGTACTTCGGCTCTACGCCTTCCGGGAAGAAGTGAGCCTTGACCTTGGCCTTGACGGCGTCGATGGCTGCGTAGCGATCAGCCTTCTGGGTGATCTTGTAGCCTTCGCGCAGTTCGGCTTCGAACAGCTTCAGCATTTCGGCTTCGAGTTCGGAATAGTCTTCCGGCTGGAAGTCGCGCGGTTCCTTGGCAGCCACTTCGGCGAGCTTGATGATCGCGTCGATGACCGGCTGGAAGCCACGGTGGCCGAACATGACGGCGCCGAGCATGACTTCTTCGTTGAGTTCCTTGGCTTCCGATTCAACCATCAGGACGGCGTCCTGGGTACCGGCGACGACGAGGTCGAGAACCGACTCATCCATTTCGTCGAGATGCGGGTTGAGGACGTATTCGCCGTTGATGTAGCCGACGCGTGCGCCGCCGATCGGGCCCATGAACGGTACGCCGGAGAGCGTCAGCGCTGCCGAGGTGGCAACCATGGACAGGATGTCCGGGTTGTTCTCGAGGTCATGCTGGATGACGGTGACGACGACCTGGGTGTCGTTCTTGTAGCCTTCCGGGAAGAGCGGGCGGATCGGACGGTCGATCAGGCGCGAAACCAGGGTTTCGTTTTCCGACGGACGACCTTCGCGCTTGAAGTAGCCACCCGGGATCTTGCCGGCGGCGTAGGTCTTTTCCTGGTAGTTGACGGTGAGCGGGAAGAAGTCCTGGCCCGGCTTCGGCGCCTTGGCCGAAACGACGGTGGCGAGAACGACGGTTTCGCCGTAGGTGGCGAGAACGGCGCCGTCAGCCTGGCGGGCGATCTTGCCCGTTTCCAGCTTCAGCGGGCGGCCTGCCCATTCGATTTCGACAGAATGCGTATTGAACATGTCTTGTCCTTCAACGCGGAAGACGGCGCCTCGCCCCTGGATCCCTTTTTAAAGGAATATCCGTAACGGGCGGCAGCGCATCAGCCGCGAACAATGCGACACATCACGGGCAAGACAACGAGAAGCTTTCAAACTGACCGAAGCCGCCAAGCGGCTCCGATCAAAAGCATCCGGCAATCCTGCCCCATGACAGGTCTGGTTTTGGTGGCGAAACCGGCCCATCCGGGTCCGCCTTGGTTGGTCATGCGCAAGGAGCGCAGGACCGGTAGAGAGTACCGAAGCACCCGTAAAAAAGATGCGGTGGGCGTTTCAGGAAGCGCCCACCTGCAATTCATTAGCGGCGGATACCGAGGCTGCCGATCAGCTTGGTGTAACGGCCTTCGTCCTTCTTCTTGAGATAGTCAAGAAGCGAACGGCGGCTGGAAACCATGGTCAGAAGGCCACGACGGGAGTGGTTGTCCTTCTTGTGACCCTTGAAGTGTTCGGTCAGGTTGTTGATCCGCTCGGTCAGGATGGCAACCTGGACTTCCGGAGAACCGGTGTCGCCTTCGAAGGTTGCGTATTCCTTGATGAGGGCGGTCTTGCGCTCTGCAGTGATCGACATCGTGTGATCCTTTCTGAACTGAGGATTAGGGTCGCCAGAGGCCGGGATGTCGTCCAGCCTTGGCCATGAATTGCAAAACAGGCCGAAAAGCCTGCCTTTGCTGGCGGTGCCTATAAACCATTCACCGGGGGAATGGAAGAGGTTCAGCCGAAGACGCGCTTCGGCCGGAATTCGCCCTGGCCGATCTCGCCGATGGCGATCAGGCGGCCGCGGGCGGTCGCATAGGCTTCCGGCTCTTCGACCGGCACATCGCGGCCGCGCAGGATGATCGCGTTGCCCATCTTGATGCGGTGCGCCTGGTCATCCGTCACCGGCAGATGCGGCAGGCTCGACAGCGCTTCCGCCGTATCGATCAGATAGGCATCGAGCGCGGCAAGACGCTCGTCGCGGTCCTCGATCTTTTCCAGCGCCACGAGATCGGCGAGCGGCACCATCTTATCCTCGCCGAAGGGGGCAACGAAGGTGCGGCGGAGATTGGAAATGTGCCCGTAGCAGCCGAGGTCGCGGCCAAAATCACGGGCGAGCGAGCGCACATAGGTGCCCTTGCCGCATTCGACCTCGAAATGCGCCTTGTCGGCCTCGACACCGAGCAGCGTCAGGCGAAACACCTCGACCTCGCGGGACGGGATCTCGACCGTCTCGCCATCACGGGCGAGATCATAGGCGCGCTCGCCGGCGATCTTGATCGCGGAGAACTGCGGCGGGATCTGCTGGATGGTGCCGGTATAATTCGGCAGGAGATCACGGATCGCCTGTTCGGCCGGGCGCGTGTCCGAGCTCTGCGTAACCTCGCCCTCGAGGTCGTCGGTCGAGCGTTCCTCGCCCCAGGTCACGGTGAATTCGTAGATCTTGCGGCCGTCCATGACATAGGGAACGGTCTTCGTCGCGTCACCCAGCGCGATCGGCAGCATGCCGGAGGCGAGCGGATCGAGCGTGCCGGCGTGTCCCGCCTTCTGGGCATTGAGCAGCCACTTGATCTTGGACACGGCTTCGGTCGAGCCGAAATCGACCGGCTTGTCGAGGATCAGCCAGCCGGAAACGGCCCGGCCCTTGGGTTTGCGTGGTTTGGACATGCGTTCTCTTCAGATTTAAGCGTTGTCGTCGCCGTCTTCGCCGAGGTCCCGCTGGACTTCGGGCGAACGGAGCAGCTCATCGATCTTCTTGTAATTGTCGAAGCTCGTGTCGTCGCGGAAGCGCACTTCCGGCATGTATTTCATCTGCCGCAGCTGGCCGCCGAGGCGGCCGCGGATGAATTTCGCATGGCGGTTCAGCGTGTCGATCACCGTCTGGTGGTCGGCAACGCCGAGCGGCGTCACATAGGCGGTCGCGATCTTCAGGTCGGGCGACATGCGCACTTCCGACACGGAGATCACCGTCTTCTCGATCAGGTCGTCGCGCACTTCGCCGCGCTGCAGGACCTGGGTGATGGCGGCGCGAACCTGTTCGCCAACGCGAAGCATGCGCTGGGAGGGCGCCGAAGATGTAGCCTTGGCCATTGTTTAATCTCTTTGCCAGCGCCACCGGGGTTCGTCCCGTAAAGGCGCTTCTTCAATCAAGGGGCGTCAAATGACCCAGCGGACCGCAAAGGTCAAGGCGCAGGCCCCGAATAATTCGGCCGCGCAGCTTCCGCCACGCGGCCAAGGATGACTGAAAATCAGGCGATATCGCCGATCAGAACAGCGCGTCGTCGATATCGTCGTCGCTCATCACGGCGGCAACGGCCGGCGCAGCGACCGGCGGCGCTTCGCCGAGGACGGCGGCATGAACCTCCCGCTCGGAGACCATCGTATAGAGCCGGGCGATACGGCCGGACAGATCGGAGAGCACCGGCGCCAGCATGGCGGAGGAGCAGCACTCCCGACCAGCGAAATCTCGTCGGCGCAGGCGCGCAGGACTTCCCCGAGTTCGGCCTTGAAATCGAGCCGCGACAGCGAGCGGTCCATCTCGTCGATCGCCACGCGGCTCTGCTCGCCCAGCGCCTCGGCCTCTCCGTCCATCCGATCGCCGACGGCGCGGATATTGTCCATGGCGCGCTCAAGACGGGCATCCAGCGTCTCGGCCGCATCGTCGTCCTGCGTGCCGTTGAGCTTGTCTGCTGCCGTTTCCAGCGTCGTCAGCTCGACCAGAACCTTCTCGGCGGTCTCATCCAGCGCGCCGGCAAAATTGCGCAGCTCGGCGGTGACGACGTTGAGCGCCTTGCCATGCTCGCCGATCTTGCCGCAGCGCAGATTGGTGTTGAGCGCCATGTAGTGAATGTCGGTGCGCACCAGCTGCAGCAGGCCGACGCCGTCGATCAGTTCGCGGACCGTGGCGCCCGTGGAGCGGCTGAGTTCGCCCGCTTCCGCCGCGACGGCCTCGATCTCGCGCACTGCCCCGCGGGCCGTGCCGACACTGCCTTCCAGCCGGCGCATGGCGTTGTCGCCATCGCTTTCGCCTTCGTGGGTCATCATCCGGCGCAGGTCGTCGATCTCCGCCAGATCTGAGCGGAAACTCGCGACCGTCGCGACGATCTTTGCCGTATCGCGATCGAAATCGTCGATCGACTGGCCGAGCTGGGCAGCGACGAGATTGGTAACGATCGACGACAGGTTGTCGCGATCTTCTTCGCCAAGGCCGGCGGTCTCGGCGGCGAGATACTCGTCGAGCATGGTCAGCGAAGCCTGGCAGTGCTCGATGCGCTGGCGGGTAATGTCGCCGATCTGCATGGCCGAAAGCGTCGATGCAAGCTTGGTCTGGATGCCGGATGCAATCTTGCGGACGCGCTCGGCGCGCTCGACCAGAACCTTGCGATGGCCGCCGATTTCGATCCCACCCCTGGAGAGATCCGAGACGATGGCCGGGATCGCCGTCTCATAGCGTGCGATGGTCTTTTCGCCGCGCGCCATGACGGAGCCGAGACCCGCGCCGAGATGCTGCAGCTTGTCGCCGAATTCGTTGACCTGCCGCGTCCCGGTGTGGATGCGCTCGAGGATTTCCTCGGCGAAACCGGCAAAGTCCTCGATGCCTGCACCGGTAATCTTGGCGGTGACGGCAAAGGTTCGCAGGTAGCGCATGGTTTCCTGCATGCTTTCCACATGTGGGCGCAGGTTCTTCTGGGCGCCTGAAATTTCGCAGAAACCGGCCTGGCGAGCAGCCTCTAGCTTGCTCAGGTCGGCAAGCTTGCCCACCGTCTGCTGAAGCTCGGCCATGGTGGCATTCGCGGTTTCTTCATCGAGCGAACCGGTGAGCTGGTCGAGCGAGGTGATCAGTCTGTTGAGAACGTCGAGAATGGAGAGCAGCGCCGCGCCCCTTCAAGGAAGCGCTCCTCAATCCGGGAGCGGGCGATCTCCATCCTGGCGACGAGATCGGCGCCATGGGCTACCCGATTGATCGGAGCCGAAGAAAACTCGGTCGTGTTCAACAATACTGCTGCGACTGCCACGCGCATCACCCTTCATGACTGCCGTCGACTCTTTAAGGCCCGATCGGCAGAGACTTCACCCTGTTCATCCTGGGACAGCTCTCCGCCTTTTCGTCGCCGGCTAAGAGAGCTTGGCGATCGGCGAGGCACGGGCTGTCTTCGCATGGCGGCAATCTGCGGGAGCGAGGGTTAACCGGGCTGAAACGCGGCGGCGGATTCGGCGCGCGTGGTTAATTTTCGGCAGATATGAACAGGGTCCAAACGCCGCTTATTACTAATCCTGCACGAAAACTCACTGGAGCGGATTAAGGCCCCGTTAAGCATGAAGGCGCAACTTTGGCAGGCCATTTCAGCATATTCGAAGATGTTTGGAGCACGTATGAATACTTCCGGTCGAAGCGAGGCGAGCCTCTCGCTGCCCGCCAACCTGACCGTTCGGGCGATTACGTCTGCACGCGAAGATCTGCTGACATTCATGGACGCACACGAGGCCGCCACGATCATGCTGGCGGACGATGTGCAGGTCGACATCAGCTTCATCCAGATGATCGAGGCGGCAAGGATCCATGCCGGGACCGCCGGCAAGAGCATCGCGCTTTCGCAGCCGGCTAACGGCGCGCTGCTCGAAACGCTGCGTCGCAGCGGCTTCCTGGAAGGCATGTCGGCCGAAGACGCGAAATTCTGGCTTCATCAAGGGGTAAATCAATGAGCGCCACCATCCTCACCGTCGACGATTCGGCGAGTATCCGACTGACGACGAGGGTCGCGCTGACCAATGCCGGCTACCAGGTAACCGAGGCCGTCGATGGCCTCGACGGCCTTGCCAAGCTCAATGCAGGACAGTTCGATCTCATCGTCACAGACCTCAACATGCCGAACATGGATGGCCTGACGATGATCCGCGAGCTGCGCAAGCTGCCGGCCCATATGGGCGTTCCGGTCATCTTCCTCACCACGGAATCCGACGCCGAGCTGAAGGCCGAGGCAAAGGCTGCCGGCGCGACCGGCTGGCTGACCAAGCCGTTCGATCCCGAGAGCCTCGTGAAGATCACCAGGAAGGTCCTCGGCAAATGAGCTTTCCTGATCCTATCGCGGTATTCAGGACAGAAGCGGCCGAGCTTCTGGAACAGATCGAGGCAGGTCTTCTCGATCTCAATGTGAATCTCGGCGACAAGGATCAGGTCGACGCGGTCTTCCGCGGCCTCCATACGCTGAAGGGCTCCGGCGCCATGTTCGGCTTCGAGGCGCTCGCTGCCTTTACCCACCATTGCGAAACCGCCTTCGACCGCGTCCGCAAGGGTGAGGTTCCCGCCACTCACGCATTGGTCACCGCCGTCCTCGGCGCCAGGGACCATATGCGGGCACTGGTTGAAACGCCCATGGGCGACCACGAGGCGATGAGCGAGACGCTGCTCGACAACCTGCGCCGCGCCGTGGACGGCGCCGATAGCGGCGATGCGGTTGATCCCGCGGCAAGTCCCGCCCAGACGCTCTACAAGATCCGTTTCAGCCTGCCGCAGAACGCGATGGCAAACGGCACCAATCCACTGCCGCTGCTCGACGAGCTGCGCGATCTCGGCACCTGCCGCATCGTCGCCGACCGTTCGAAGATCCCCTCGCTCGGCGAACTTGCCCCGACCGATCTCCATATCGCCTGGGATGTCGAACTTCTGACCGACCAGCCGCGCTCGGCCATCGACGACGTCTTCATCTTCATCATGGACGATATGGAGCTTGTGGTCGAGGAGATCGCAGCACCGGTTCAGCCGGAAGCGCCGGCAACCAGGATCGAAGCCTCTGCCCCGACCGTTGAAGCCACGGCTTCTCCGTCCGTCGCCGCTCCAGCAGCCATTGCCTCATCCGCAACGAACGCCCCGGCCGACGCAAAATCGGCAAAAACCGCCGAAAATGTCCGCGTTCCGGCGGAACGGCTCGACGAACTGATGGACCGTGTCGGCGAACTCGTGATTGCCCAGTCGCGGCTGTCGCAGCTTGCGGGCGGCAGCGGCGATCTTCAGCTGCGTGCCGTCTCGGAAGACGTCGAGCGCCTGTCGGGCGAGCTGCGCGATACGATGATGGTCCTGCGCATGGTGCCGGTCACCCAGCTGTTCGGCCGCTTCCGCCGACTGGTACACGATCTCGCCAACGAGACCGGCAAGCGGATCGAGCTCGTCACCGAGGGTGAAACGACGGAAGTCGACAAGAGCGTCATCGAACGGCTGGCCGATCCGATGGTTCACCTTGTGCGCAACTCCTGCGACCACGGGCTGGAGACGGCGGAAGAACGCCGCGCCGCCGGCAAGCCGGAAGCGGGCCGGATCCATCTTTCCGCCCGACAGCAGGCCGGCGAGGTGATCATCACCATCAAGGACGACGGCCGCGGCATCAACAAGGACCGCGTCCGCGCCAAGGCCGAGATCCTCCGGCCTGATCGCAGCGAACGCGAGCCTGACCGACCAGGAACTCTACCAGCTGATCTTCCAGCCGGGCTTCTCGACGGCACAGGCTGTCACCAACCTGTCCGGCCGCGGCGTCGGCATGGACGTCGTCAAGCGCACGATCGATGCGCTGCGCGGCACGATCAATGTCGTAAGCCACCCGGGCGAAGGTTCGGAAATCTCGCTCGCCATCCCGCTCACGCTCGCCATTATCGACGGCCTGCTCGTGCGGGTCGGCAACGCCCGCTACGTCATTCCGCTGTCGGCGGTCGAGGAATGCCTCGAGCTTTCGGTCGAGGAAGACATGCGCTCGCGCGGCCGCAGCTTCATCTCGCTGCGCGACGGCCTCGTGCCCTTCCTGCGCCTGCGCGATCTCTTCCGCACCGGCACCAAGCCCGATCAGTTCCAGAAGGTGGTCGTCATCTCGACCGGCGCCGAGCGCGTCGGCCTCGTCGTCGACCAGATCATCGGCGACCACCAGACGGTGATCAAGGGCATGTCGAAGCTTCACCATGACGTCGCGATGTTTTCCGGCGCCACCATTCTCGGCGACGGCGGCGTCGCCCTCATCCTCGACGTCGGCCATCTCGTCGCCGAGGGGCAACAGCAGGAGGCGCATCTGCGCGCAGCCGGATGAACCAGACAGCCAGAAACCTCTCCGAAGACCTGTGGAACGGCCGCGACGAGCTGGAGGTGCTGACCTTCGAGATCGCCGGCGAGACCTTCGCGCTGGAAGCCTTCATCGTTCAGGAAATCCTCGATCTCCTGCCGGAAACCAATGTTCCGGGCGCGAAAGCCTTTGTCGGCAGCGTCATCAATTTCCGCGGCAAGGTCATTCCGCTCGCCGACATTCGCCTCGCTTTCGGCATGGAGGCGACGCGCCCGACCATCGACAGCCGCATCATCGTCATCGAAATCGAGATCGGCGACGAACCGGTGCTCGCCGGCATCCGTACCGACAAGGTGCATGAGGTTACGACGCTCTCGCGTTCGACAAGCGAACCGCCACCGAGCGTCGGCATGCGATGGCGCCCCGATTTCATCGACTGCCTGGTCAAGCGCGGAAGCGAATTCATCATCCTTCCGAACCTCCAGGTCATCTTTTCAGCTCAACACGATCGTTCCGCCACGGCGGCCTAATGTCAGTCCCACTCTGACGGAGACAAACACATGCGTGCGTCCATCAAGCTCAAGCTCGCTTCCGCCTTCGGCTTCATCATCGTGATGCTGATGGTTACCGCCGGCTACGGTGTCTACAGCCTCGGCAATCTCAACGACACGCTGGAAAACGTGCTGCAGGGACCGGCCACCCGCCTCAAGCTGACCCAGGCGCTGAGCAACGAACAGCTGCAGCAGATCCGCCAGCAGAAGAACCTGCTGCTCGCCTCGGGCACCGAGGAGATGAAGACCTATATCGGCCGCGGCGACAATGCGCGCGCCGATTTCGACAACACGTTCAAGCAGATCCAAGACCGCGCTACCGAGCAGGGCATGGCTTACTGGAACAAGCTTTCCGGCTTTACCGCTGAGTTCCGCAAGCAGGACGACCAGATCCGCGCCCTGATGCTCGCCGGCGACACGATCGGCGCCAACCGGATTTCCGCCAACGAGGCACGCGCCGTCACAAACGAGATCGACGCGCTGCTGGCGGAAGTGGTCAAGCTTGAAGAAGGCCGCCTTCTGGCAGCCGACGAACAGGCCGATGCCGACTACGTCCAGACCCGCCTGGTGATGATCTCGGTCGCGGCTGTGGCCCTGCTCGTCGCCGTTCTCGCCGCCTTCTGGATCGCGATGAGCATCAACAAGGGTCTGCGCAATGCCGTCGGCGCCGTGCAGAATGTGGCCGAGGGCGATCTCACCCGCTTTGCAACGATCACCAGCAAGGACGAAATCGGCGACCTGCTCGGTTACGTCAACACCATGATCGAGCGCCTGCGCGGCGTCGTCGGCGACGCGCTGTCGGCTTCCGACAATGTCTCCTCGGGCAGCCAGGAACTGTCGGCCAGCTCCGAACAGCTCTCCCAGGGCGCGACCGAACAGGCCTCTTCGGCCGAAGAGGCCTCCGCCTCGATGGAAGAGATGGCCGCCAACATCAAGCAGAACGCCGACAACGCCGCCCAGACGGAAAAGATTGCCCGCCAGTCGTCGCGTGATGCGGAAATTTCCGGCCAGGCCGTCAACCGCGCCGTCGGCGCCATGCGCACGATTGCCGAGAAAATCTCGATCGTCCAGGAAATCGCCCGCCAGACCGATCTGCTCGCACTGAACGCCGCCGTCGAGGCAGCGCGCGCCGGCGAACATGGCAAGGGCTTTGCCGTCGTCGCTTCGGAAGTGCGCAAGCTCGCCGAACGCTCGCAGGCTGCCGCTGCCGAAATCAGCTCGCTTTCGGGTGAGACGGTGCAGGTCGCGACCGAAGCCGGCGAAATGCTGAACCGCCTCGTTCCGGACATCCAGAAGACCGCCGAACTGGTTTCGGAAATCTCCGCCGCCTGCCGCGAGCAGGATATCGGTGCAGCCCAGATCAACGAAGCGATCCAGCAGCTCGACAAGGTCACCCAGCAGAATGCCGGCGCCTCGGAAGAAATGTCAGCCACCTCGGAAGAGCTTGCCTCGCAGGCTGAGGAACTGCAGGCCTCGATCGCCTTCTTCCGCGTCGAGCAGTCAGGCGCCAAGGCTCCGGCGGCCCGGATGAGCGCACCTGCACCGCGCGCCTCCGCAAAGCCCGCTCAGCGCGCGACGGCTCCCGCCTCCCGCCCTGCTGCCCACGCCGTTCACAGCCAGCAGGCCCGCGCCAAGGGCTTTGCGCTCGACATGTCGATGGGCGGCCCCGACGCCGACGACGATCATTTCCGCGAAAGCGCCTGACAAATATTCCCCGGCCCTCTCGAGGGCCGGGTTTCCCATCCAGGGTCCACGGTGACCCGGCTTTTCCGGCCGCATGACGCGGGCGGATCACCTCAAGCGCAAGAGTGAATGCATCAGTCTTCGCACAGGAGCCTCCTCCCAGGGCTCTCGTTTTACGAAGTTGTTTTCAAAGGACACGTTGATGCGGTTCACCATCAAACTGAAACTGGCTCTCGCCTTCGGGCTCATCATTCTCATGCTTGTGGGAACCGCGGGCTATGCCATGCTCAGCCTCGGGAACCTCAACGACAATCTCGAAGGTGTTCTCGAAGGACCGGCGGCCCGGCTCGAGATGGCGCAGGAACTGGACATCCAGCAGCTCCAGCAGATCCGCCAGCAGAAGAACCTGCTGAATGCCGACAGCTCCTCCGAAGCGCAGGCATATATCACCGCCGCTGACGAAGCCCGGAAGTATTTCGACGACACCATGCAGCAGGGCATCGACAAATCGACTGAGCAGAGCAGGCCGATCTGGGAAAAGCTGGCGAAATTATCCGGCGACTTCCGCCGCGAGGACGACCGCGTACGCGCCGCGATCGCGGTCGGCGACACCGCAACGGCCTTGCGCATTTCCGACAATGAAGCACGCGGCATTGCCGGGTCGATGGACGACCTGTTCAAGCAGCTGATCGCCTACGAAAAGACCCATCTGGAACAGGCAAGCGTCACCGCCCACGACGTCTATGAACATACCCGCCTGGTGATGATCTCCTTTGCCGCAGCCGCCCTGGTGATCGCTGCCGGCGCCGCCACCTGGATCGCGCTCGGCATCAGCCGCGGCCTCAACAAGGTGATGGTCGTTGCAGAAGCGGTTTCGATCGGCGACCTCAACCAGACGGTCGAGATCAAGTCGAACGACGAGATCAGGGACCTCGTCACCAAGGTCAACGTCATGACCGCCAACCTGCGAAACACCGCGAGCATTGCCGACCAGATTTCCAACGGCAACCTGACCGTGACGCCGAAGCCGCTGTCGGATCGCGACACGCTCGGCATTGCGCTGGAAAGCATGGTCGAGCGCCTGCGCGGCGTCGTGGCCGACGCGCTGTCGGCCTCCGACAACGTCTCCTCGGGCAGCCAGGAACTGTCGGCCGGCTCCGAGCAGCTGTCGGAAGGTGCCACCGAACAGGCCGCCGCCGCCGAGGAGGCGTCCGCCTCGATGGAAGAGATGGCCGCCAACATCAAGCAGAACGCCGACAACGCCGCCCAGACGGAAAAGATCGCCCGCCAGTCTTCGAAGGATGCGGAAGCTTCCGGCCAGGCCGTTGCCCAGGCGGTCGCCGCCATGCGCACGATCGCGGAGAAGATCTCGATCGTGCAGGAAATCGCCCGCCAGACCGATCTTCTCGCGCTGAACGCCGCCGTCGAGGCCGCCCGTGCAGGCGAGCACGGCAAGGGTTTTGCCGTCGTCGCTTCGGAAGTGCGCAAGCTTGCCGAACGCTCACAGGCGGCCGCAGCCGAGATCAGCGCCCTCTCCGGCACCACGGTGCAGACGGCGACCCAGGCCGGCGAGATGCTGAACAAGCTGGTGCCTGACATCCAGAAGACCGCCGAGCTGGTCTCGGAAATCTCCGCCGCCTGCCGCGAGCAGGATATCGGTGCCGCCCAGATCAACGAGGCGATCCAGCAGCTCGACAAGGTGATCCAGCAGAATGCCGGCGCGTCCGAGGAAATGTCCTCGACCTCCGAGGAACTCGCCGCCCAGGCGGAAGAGCTGCAGGCCTCGATCGCCTTCTTCCGTGTCGAGCGCAAGGCGGTCGTCGCTTCTCATAACGCACCGGCCGCGCGTCCTGCCCAGGCAGCAGCACGGCCGCAGGCGCCGGCTCGGGCACGCCCATCGCAGGATCAGTCCATCGCCCAGCAACAGGCCCGCGCCAAGGGTTTTGCACTGGACATGTCGATGGGTGGTCCAGACCGTGACGACGACGACTTCAGGGAAAGCGCTTGAACCATGGCTTCATCATCCGAGATCCCAGTTCGTCACCTTCAGCCTCGGCGAGGAGCTCTTCGCCGTGCCGGTCGAGGTGGTGCGTGAAATCCTCGATCACGAGGATGCCTTCAGGATCCCGCACGGGCCGGACTATCTGCTCGGCCTGCGCGACGTGCGCGGCCAGGGCGTGCCGATCATCGATCTAAGGATCCGGCTCGGCATGAGCCCGACCGCCAGGACGCCGCATACGCGCATGCTCGTCCTCGACGTGCCGATCGCCGACAAGGTGCTGGCGCTCGGCCTCGTCGCCGACCGGGTCTACGAGGTCGTTCCGTTCGCCAAGGCGCAGATCGAGAGCGCGCCGGATATCGGCATCCGCTGGCGGTCCGACTATATCGCCGGCGTCGTGCGCCGGGATGGCGGCTTCGTCGTCATCATCGACCTCGCCCGCCTCTTCTCCGATGCCGGACCGGCGCTTGCCGGCGTCGCGCCCTCGGCGCAGGTGGCATGACGGCAGCATCGTGAGCATAGCAGCAAAAACCCAGCCGCTGGATGACCGGCTCAGCAAGCGCAATTTCGATGCGCTGGCGAAATTCATCTACAGCTATAGCGGCATCAAGATGCCACTGAACAAGGCCACCATGCTCGAAGGCCGGCTGCGCCGCCGGCTGCGCGTCACCGGCATTTCCTCCTTCGACGCCTATTGCGACTACCTGTTCAATCACGGCGGGATCGAAAGCGAAACGATCTACCTCATCGACGTCGTCACCACCAACAAGACCGACTTCTTCCGCGAGCCGAAGCATTTCGACTACATGCAGACGCACGCCCTGCCGGAAATCGTCCAGAATTTCTCCGAACGCCGCCTGCGCGTCTGGAGCTCTGCCTGCTCGACGGGTGCCGAACCTTATACGCTCGCCATGGTGCTGTCGGATTACATGAAGGCGCAGGCGCCAGACCGGGACTATTTCGTTCTTGCGACCGATCTGTCGACCGACGTTCTGCAGAAGGCGCAGAAAGGCATCTATGCCTCCGATCTGATGGCGCCGGTTCCGCCCGACGTGCTGCGCCGTTACGTCATGCAGCCGGCCAACAAGCACCGCGGTGAAATGCGGATCACCCCCAGGCTGCGCCAGAAGGTGGGCTTTGCCCGGCTCAACCTCATGGATGCGAGCTACCCGGTCGGCGATCCGATGCACATCATCTTCTGCCGCAATGTGCTGATCTATTTCGACAAACCGACCCAGTTGCAGGTTCTGTCGAGGCTCTGCGACTGCCTGATGCCGGGCGGTTACCTGTTCATCGGCCATTCGGAAACGGTGACCGGCTTCAACCTGCCGATCAAGCAGGTGGCCAACACGGTGTTCAAGCGGGTTTAGACTGAGACATGGGCGAGAAAATCCGGGTGCTGATCATCGATGATTCCGCCAGCGTCAGGCAGACGCTTTCGGCCGTGCTGTCGGAAGATCCCGATATCGAGATCATGGGCGTCGCCAACGACCCGTTCATGGCAGCGCGCAAGATCCGCGACGAGATACCCGACGTCATCACGCTCGATGTGGAAATGCCGCAGATGGACGGCATCACCTTCCTGCGCAAGCTGATGGCCCAGCATCCGATCCCGGTCGTGATGTGCTCGTCGCTCACCGAAACCGGCTCCGAAACGCTGATGCAGGCGCTGGAGGCGGGCGCCGTCGACATCATCCTGAAGCCGCGGATCGGGGCTGCCGATCATCTCGCCGAACATGCCGAGCAGATCCGCACCGCCGTCAAGGGCGCCGCCCGCGCTCGCGTCTCGAAGCTGCGTGCCGGACGGCTGACCGAGCGCGTCCAGGGCAAGCTGACGGCCGACGCCGTGCTGCCCCCGCCAAGGGTCGGTGCGATGGCGAAGACGACGGAAATGGTCGTCTGCGTCGGCGCGTCCACCGGCGGCACCGAGGCCCTGCGCGAACTGCTCGAAGCGCTTCCGGCCAATTCGCCAGGCATGGTCATCGTCCAGCATATGCCGGAAAAATTCACAGCCGCCTTCGCCAACCGCCTGAACGGGCTTTGCGAGGTCGAGGTCAAGGAAGCGCAGGACGGCGATCCGGTGCTGCGCGGCCATGTGCTGATCGCGCCGGGCGACAAACACATGCTGCTCGAACGCAAGGGCGCCCGTTACGAAGTCTCGGTCCGGTCGGGCCCGCTGGTCAGCCGGCACCGGCCGTCCGTCGATGTCCTGTTCCGCTCCGCCGCCCGCTCGGCCGGCGCCAATGCAATGGGCGTGATCATGACCGGCATGGGTGACGACGGCGCCCGCGGCATGAACGAAATGCATCAGGCGGGCGCCTTCACGGTGGCCCAGGACGAGGCAAGCTCGGTCGTCTTCGGCATGCCCAAGGAAGCCATCGCCCACGGCGGCGTCGACCGCGTCGTGCCGCTCGACCAGATCGCGCGCGAGATCCTGGCGGCGGACCGGCGGCGGTAACGGCGGGAAAAACTTAGGTATCGCCCGTCGGCTCACGGCATTTGCTTGATACTGCCGCTGCCCTTGACCTGCGAGCGCCGCATCGCGGGATTGCCGAACAATGCGACATCACCGCTTCCCGAGATCGAAACGTCGGCATCGATCTGAGCGGTCAGCGTGGCGTCACCGCTGCCGCGAATGTCCACCTTTACAGATTTTGCGATGAGATCGTCCAGCTGCGCCTCGCCGGAGCCGGAGATGCTGAGATCCACCGTGTCGACCGATCCCGTGGCTTTCACATCGCCACTGCCTTTGATGATCACCTGGAGTTTTGGCTGGCTGATTTGCGAGAGCGTAAGATCGCCGCTGCCGCGTATCTCCCATCGGGCGATCGGCGGGCCTGAAAGCGTGATCTCGAGCCGCGAGGCAAACCAGCCGGGATCGCAATCCAGGTTCAGTTCGCCGGCTTCGAACCTGACATGATCGAGAAGTGCTGAATCTCCTCTGACAACGGCCTCCGCCCTGGCGCCCGGTTGATACTGGACCGAAGCCGGCAGCCGGATCGCCAGACTGTCGCTTGCTGCAAAGGGCAGAGTGATCTCGTTTCGCGTCGAGGCCGCCTGGGTGCAGGTCGATTGCCCCACACCCCACAAACGCGCCGTATCGGTCCAGCTCGACCCGGCGAGCGCCGTTCCGAGCATCAGGAAAACAGCCGAGCCGATCAGGCCCGTCGTCGCAACAAATGCCAATTTCCGGGTCATTTCGATACCTCCGAGAAATATATCGAATTCTCATGCGCCGTGCCGGTCCGGCTGGGCCACACGGAAATGCAAGCGGGCATAGTGGCCGAACATACGGATGCCGGCGCTCACTCCCATCAGAAGCAGCGCGCCGCCTCCGACAAAGCCGCTCAGAAGTCCGGCGCCGATGAACAGCCGCGCCAGAAGGTCCGTCAGGGCTCCGTCTGGATCGAAGAACAGCGCCATGAACAGGATTTTCAACCCGACAGCGCCAATCGCCACCAACACGATGCCGAGAGCCACGGCCAGCACGATCGCCACGATCAGCAATGGCAGAAACAGCATGAGATCGACGATCGCCAGCCCTGCCAGCGCCATGGTCGCGGCGATCAGATTGGACAGGCTCCAATGGGTTTCGAAACGTCGCAGCCCTATGTCGGCGCGCAGTTCCCGCGCAATCCTCGCCGGGTCTCCCAAAGCCGCAGCAACCTCCGCCTCGCTGCGGCCATCCGCATTGGATTCGGCGAAATGGGCCGCGTAGTCGGCCATGATCTCCTCGACCTCATCGGGCGGAAGACCGGCAAGCCCCTGTTTGAGCCTGCGCATGAATGCATCCCTGCTCATCCTATATCCTTCAGAAGGGTATCGACGGCGGTGGCAAAGGAGCGCCAGTCGCTGCGATGTGCTTCGAACACCGTCTGGCCAAGCGGCGTCAGCCGGTAATATTTGCGGGGCGGTCCGCTGCTCGATTCGACAAGACGGGTGGCCACGAGACCGTCATTCTGCATGCGACGCATCAGCGGGTAGATCGTGCCTTCGCCCATTCCGACGGCCGCGACCAGAGTGCTGGCGATTTCATAACCGTAGCTCTCCCCCGCGACAGCACCGCCAGGACACAGAGATCGAGAGCGCCTTTTCTCAACTGAACTTGTATCGAGTCGGCCATCCAATTTCCCACATTTATAGACTATATATAACATGCTACCTGTTATTGCAAGGTAGTGGATCGAAACGGCGAAAAATTGCTTGGCTTCCGATGGGCTGCATCAATGCTCCCGGCCTCGAGAGAGCCGCTTTCATGAAAATTTCAACGCTGAGCGCGGCAGACATGCTCTCTGAACGAAGCTGAAGCGAGGACGGGCTTCGCCACCTTTTTCACCCACCATTAACCATATCCGCCGACAATGGAGCGGCGCATCATGAGGGTGCGGTCGGAGCCATCTAAGGCTCGCAGTCGAACAGGTACCCTCCGTATGCCCGTCATCACTTTCGCCAATACCAAGGGCGGCGCCGGCAAGACGACGGCCGTGCTGCTGCTCGCCACCGAGCTTGCGCAGCAGGGCTATCGCGTGACCGTGCTCGACGCCGATCCGCAGCGCTGGATTTCCCGCTGGCATATGATCTCGCCGGCCGTGCCGCGGCTGAACGTCATTTCCTACGTGACCCAGTCCTCGATCGACCGGCATATCAACAATAACCGCTATACGACCGACTATTTCATCGTCGACCTTCCCGGCGCCCAGAGCCCTCTGCTCGCCAAGGCGATCGGCCTGTCCGACCATGTGCTGATCCCGATCCAGGGCTGCGCCATGGATGCCCAGGGCGGCGCCAACGTTCTGGAACTGCTACGCTTCCTCGATGAGAAGGGTGGCATCAAGGTGCCCCATTCCGTCGTGCTGACCCGCGTCAATTCGATGGTCACCACCCGTGCGCTCTTAACGGTGAAAATGCTGCTTCTGGAACGCGGCGTCGAGGTGCTCGGCACTCCGATCATCGAGCGCGCGGCCTTCCGCGACATCTTCGATCTCGGCGGCACGCTGCACATGATGGACGAGACCCGCGTCAGCAATCTCGACAAAGCCCGGCAGAATGCCAGTGCCTTCGCGCTGGAAATGCTGCGCCACGTACCGCTTACGGGCACGATGCCGATCTCGGCATCCGGTTCCACAGCATCGGCACCGGCGCCGGCAAAGACTTGGCGCGCCGCCTGATCCCATCCATCGTCTGACACATAGCGCAGCCCCTCCGCCCGTTTCCCGTTGGCGGTAGGGCTGCTTTTTTATCACCTGCTGACATACATACCTTCGCCAGGCAGTTGCGCGATGCCGACAAGGCATTACAACAGAAGCGCAATCCGGGGAGGAAGCATGCGCCAGATCCTGAACGAGGTGGAGAAACGCCGCGCGGAAGCACGGCTGGGCGGCGGCACCAGACGCATCGATGCGCAACATGCCAAGGGCAAGCTCACCGCCCGCGAGCGGATCGAGGTCCTGCTCGACGAAGGCTCGTTCGAAGAGTTCGACATGTATGTCACCCACCGCGCGGTGGATTTCGACATGGCCGACAACAAGGTCGCGGGTGACGGCGTGGTGACCGGCTGGGGCACGATCAACGGCCGCCAGGTCTATGTCTTCTCCCAGGATTTCACCGTGCTCGGCGGCTCGCTTTCAGAGACCCATGCGCAAAAAATCTGCAAGATCATGGACATGGCGGTAAAGGTCGGAGCTCCCGTCATCGGCCTCAACGATTCCGGCGGCGCCCGCATCCAGGAAGGCGTCGCCTCGCTTGCCGGTTATGCCGAGGTGTTTCGCCGCAATGCCGAGGCCTCCGGCGTCATCCCGCAGATTTCCGTCATCATGGGCCCTTGCGCAGGCGGCGCCGTCTATTCGCCGGCCATGACCGACTTCATCTTCATGGTGCGCGACACATCCTACATGTTCGTCACCGGCCCGGACGTGGTGAAGACCGTCACCAACGAGATCGTCACGGCGGAAGAACTCGGCGGCGCGCGTACCCATACACAAAAATCCTCCGTCGCCGATGCCGCCTTCGAAAACGACATCGAGGCGCTGGAGGCGGTGCGACAGCTGTTCGATTTCCTGCCGCTCAACAATCGCGACAAGGTGCCGAGCCGGCCGTTCCATGACGATCCCGCCCGCGTCGAGGACAAGCTCGACACGCTGATCCCCGACAGCGCGACCAAGCCCTATGACATGAAGGAGCTGATCGCGGCGATCGCCGACGAGGGCGATTTCTTCGAGATCCAGGAAGCCTTCGCCAGAAACATCATCACCGGCTATATCCGCATCGAGGGCCAGACCGTCGGCGTCGTCGCCAACCAGCCGATGGTGCTCGCCGGCTGCCTCGATATCGATTCGTCACGCAAGGCCGCCCGTTTCGTCCGCTTCTGCGATGCCTTCTCGATCCCGATCCTGACGCTTGTCGACGTCCCGGGCTTCCTGCCCGGCACCGCGCAGGAATATGGCGGCGTCATCAAGCACGGCGCCAAGCTGCTCTTCGCCTATTCCGAAGCGACCGTGCCGATGGTGACGCTGATCACGCGAAAAGCCTATGGCGGCGCCTATGACGTGATGGCATCGAAACATATCGGCGCCGACATCAACTATGCCTGGCCGACGGCCGAGATCGCCGTCATGGGGGCCAAGGGAGCGACCGAAATCCTCTACCGCTCGGAGCTTGGCGATGCCGAAAAGATCGCCGCGCGGACGAAGGAATACGAGGAGCGTTTCGCCAATCCCTTCGTCGCCGCCGAGCGCGGCTTCATCGACGAGGTGATCATGCCCCACTCTTCGCGCCGCCGCATTGCACGGGCGTTTGCCTCCCTGAAGAACAAGCAGGTGACGACCCACTGGAAGAAGCACGATACGATACCGTTGTAATAATCTTCTCCCAAAGCTGTAATCTTTGTGAAATTCGTCTGTAGCAGCCGCCCGTCGGTTTCCTATATTCGTCTGACGCGCGCCGCCTCCTGGCGCATGCCTTTCCATGACGCGTTGAGCAAGGACACGATTTCATGACCGACAAATCCCCCGCCGACAATTTTCCTGCAGGCTACGAACCGGGCAAGACGTGGACCTGGGACAAGGGCAATGGCGGCGAATTCGCCAGCATCAACCGACCGATCGCCGGTCCGACCCATGACAAGGAATTGCCAGTCGGCAAGCATCCGCTGCAGCTCTATTCACTCGGCACTCCGAACGGCGTGAAGGTGACGATCATGCTGGAAGAGCTGCTCGCGGCAGGCCATTCCGGCGCGGAATACGACGCATGGCTGATCAATATCGGCCAGGGCGACCAGTTCGGCTCCGGCTTCGTCGGCGTCAACCCGAATTCGAAGATCCCGGCGCTTCTGGACCATGCGCCCAAGGATGGGGCTAAGCCGCTGCGGGTCTTCGAATCCGCCTCGATCCTCATTTATCTGGCGGAAAAGTTCGGCGCCTTCCTGCCGACCGAGCTGCGTGCCCGCACCGAAGCGATGAACTGGCTGTTCTGGCAGATGGGCTCGGCCCCGTTCCTCGGCGGTGGCTTCGGCCATTTCTATGCCTATGCGCCGATGAAGATCAAATATGCGATCGACCGCTATGCGATGGAAACGAAGCGCCAGCTCGACGTGCTCGACCGGCATCTCGCCGACAACCAGTTCATGGCCGGCAAGGAATACACCGTCGCCGACATGGCGATCTGGCCCTGGTACGGCAATCTTGCCATGGGCCAGGCCTATGGTGATGCCGGTGACTTCCTCGAAGTTCAGGGCTACAAGAACCTGCAGCGCTGGACGGCGGAAATCTTCGCTCGCCCGGCGGTGAAGCGCGGCCGCATGGTCAACCGCACATCGGGAGATCCGTCCGAGCAGTTGCGCGAGCGGCATGATGCCTCCGATTTCGACACCAAGACGGCCGACAAGGTCGCAACAGCCTAAGGATTAAGAGAGAATGGCCAACCTGCCTGATATGACCAAACACCGCGGCTTTCCGGGCGGCATGCCAGGCACGGGCATCCAGTTCACTATCCGTCGCGCCAACCCGAAAGGCGTGACCCCGCTGAAACCCCTGCCGCGCAAGGCGCGGCCGGGCACCAAGGAACACCGCATCGACGCGGCCTTCCTGCATGCACTCTGGCACCATTTCGGCACCGAACCCTTCGAGCGCGGCAATCTCGATGCCGCGCGGCTCAGCCTGCTGTTCGGCCGCGAAGTACTCCCCGCCGACAAGGATTTCGATCCGCTCTCCTATGAGGCCATGCTGATCATCAACGAGAAGGTGGCGCGGCAGAATTTTCCCGAGAGCTTCGACGATATTTTCGAGGTGTGATAGTGTCGACGCGGCCCGGAGGGATGATCGAGGTGAAGAGTGCCGAAAGTCTTCGAATGGAAAGGCTGGCGTTTCGAATTCTACAGCCTCGATCGCTCCGAGCCTCCGCACATCCATGCCCGCAAGGATCGCAAGGAAACCAAGATCTGGCTCGAGCAATTGGCGATCGCCCGCAACAAGCGATGCACGGAAAAGGAGCTCAATGAGCTTCTCGACGTTGTGAAGGCTCATCGGCAGGAATTTCTGGAGAAATGGCATGAGCACTTTGGAAATTGACGATGACCTGCTCGAGCCGATTGCTGCTCACTGCACCGACGTGTCTCTTGTGGTCGAGCTTGCAGATGGGGCAACTCTGACGACCCCGCTCTGGTGGTATCCGCCTCTGCTCGCCGCAACGCCGGAACAGCGCAACAGGATCGAACTGTCACCATATGGCGTGCATTGGCCCGATCTCGACGAAGACCTCAGTATCGAGGGAATGCTCAAGGGATTGAAATATCCCGGTGCCGTCCCTCCGGCCGAAGCCGCAGAGTGAACCAAGCGGATGCGCGGCCTTTCCCTTCCCATGATCAAGCTGCCTGACCCCGAAGGCTGGCTGAAGCGCCGGGCAGGCCGGCAGCGCGCCCGATCCGCCTTCCTGCACAATTCCCGCAAGCCGAGAATGACGCCGGAGGAGGCGCGCCGCGACCACTCTCAGATGCTGCGCTTTCTCGGCCTCCATGCCGCGGTCGGGGCACTGATCGGCACCGCCGTCGGCCTTTCGCTGATCGTGCTCGATATCGGCGGCCTCGGTCGGCTTTTTGCGCGTGCCTCGAACCCCGCTGTGCCGCTCATCCTGGTGATCGTGCCTTTCGCCTCGCTGTTCGGCGGAGCAGCCACGGCAACGGCAATCCTCACGCTGCCCTATGACAGAAAATATCGCGACGAAGACGAAGACCAGCCCTAAAAACGAGCGCTGAGACAAAGACAGAGCCCCATGGGAGGGAGCCCGCATGTTCAAGAAAATCCTGATCGCCAACCGTGGTGAAATCGCCTGCCGCGTCATCAAGACGGCAGCCAAGATGGGCATCGCCACGGTCGCAGTCTATTCGGATGCCGATGCGAATGCGCTGCATGTGAAGATGGCCGACGAGGCCGTGCATATCGGCCCGGCGCCGTCCAACCAGTCCTATATCGTCATCGACAATATTCTCGAAGCCATCGCCAAGACCGGCGCCGATGCCGTCCATCCGGGCTATGGCTTCCTGTCGGAAAACGCAGTCTTTGCCGCAGCGCTCGAAAAAGCCGGCGTCGCCTTTATCGGCCCGCCGGTAAAAGCGATCGAGGCGATGGGCGACAAGATCACCTCCAAGAAGATCGCGGCGCAAGCCGGCGTCTCCACCGTGCCCGGCCATATGGACCTGATCGAGGATGCCGACGAGGCGGTGAAGATCGCGTCGGCGATCGGCTATCCCGTCATGATCAAGGCATCCGCCGGCGGCGGCGGCAAGGGTATGCGGATCGCCTGGAACGATCAGGAAGCCCGCGAAGGCTTCCAGTCATCCAAGAACGAGGCGAAGGCCTCCTTCGGCGACGACCGCATATTCATCGAGAAATTCGTCACCCAGCCGCGCCATATCGAGATCCAAGTGCTCGGCGACCAGCACGGCACGACGCTCTATCTAGGCGAGCGCGAATGCTCGATCCAGCGTCGAAACCAGAAGGTCATCGAGGAGGCTCCTTCATCCTTCCTTGACGAGGCCACCCGCAAGGCGATGGGCGAACAGGCCGTGGCTCTCGCAAAAGCCGTCGGCTATTTCTCCGCCGGTACGGTGGAATTCATCGTCGATGGCGACCGGAATTTCTATTTTCTCGAGATGAACACCCGGCTTCAGGTGGAGCATCCGGTCACCGAACTCATCACCGGCGTCGATCTCGTCGAGCAGATGATCCGCGTCGCCGCCGGCGAAAAGCTGTCCTTCGGCCAGGACGACGTGACGCTGACCGGCTGGGCGATCGAAAGCCGGCTTTATGCGGAAGATCCCTATCGCAACTTCCTGCCTTCGATCGGCAGGCTCACCCGCTATCGCCCGCCGGTGGAAGGCCTGCAGGAGAGCGGTGCCATCCTGCGCAACGATACCGGCGTCTTCGAGGGCGGCGAGATCTCGATGTATTACGATCCGATGATCGCCAAACTCTGCTCGTGGGCCGAGGACCGCACGGCCGCGATCGATGCGATGGGCGAGGCGCTGGATGCCTTTGAGGTGGAAGGCATCGGCCATAACCTGCCCTTCCTGTCGGCCGTGATGGCGCAGGAGCGTTTTTGCTCGGGCAAGCTGACCACCGCCTATATCGCCGAGGAATTCCCCGAGGGCTTTGCCGGCGTCACGCCGGATGCCGCCGATGCCCGCAAACTTGCGGCGATCGCCGTGCTGATCAACCAGTCGCTGGAAGAGCGCACCACCTGGATTTCCGGCACGCTGTCCAGGCGCCGCCGCACCGTCGGCAAGGAATGGATCGCCACGCTTTCCGCCGCCGGCTCATCGTTCGAGGAGGATATCACCGTCGGCACGGCTGGTGATGGCGACTTCGTCCGTTTTGCCGATGGCGAGAAGATCACGGTCGCCAGCGGCTGGCTTCCGGGCCAGCGTTTGGCCGAATTCCATGTCGGTGCAGATGCCATGATGGTCAAGGTCGATCGCATCGGATCGGCGATCCGGCTGCGCTGGCGCGGCATGGACGTGACCGCCCGGGTACGCTCGCCGCGCATCGCCGAGCTCGCAAGGCTTATGCCGGTCAAGCTTCCGCCCGATACGTCGAAAATGCTGCTCTGCCCCATGCCCGGCGTCGTTACCGCGATTTCGGTGAAGGCAGGCGAGCGTGTCGAGGCCGGCCAGACGCTCGCCACGGTGGAGGCGATGAAGATGGAAAACGTGCTGAAGGCCGAGCGCCACGGCGTCGTCAAGCGCGTCTCGGCCGAAGCGGGCCAGAGCCTTGCGGTGGACGAACTGATCCTGGAGTTCGAATAGGTAGAAAAGGCGATTTGCTCGGCCGCGTGATCATGTGGAAGCACTGGTTGAAAGAACAAGGTTCTCGAATGCAGGATAGCGACGGTGAGGCTATCGTCTTCTCCCCGTCGGGGAGAAGTGCCGGAGCGCCAGCGAGGCGGTGAGGGGGCCACGCGGCAGAATTCTAGCCATAGGCTCCCCTCATCCGACCCTTCGGGCCACCTTCTCCCCGATGGGGAGAAGAGGAGCAGCCCACTCATCACCTCACGAACAAAAGAATCATGCTATCCGTCCCGCCGATCACCGCCTCGGACCCAGCATGGAAACCTCGCTCTATCTCCCCGTCAAACAGTTCCTCGAAGCCGCTGGCTATTCGGTCAAGGGCGAGATCGGCGGCTGCGATATGCTGGGCTTAAGCGACGGCGACCCGACCGTGATGGTCGTCTGCGAGCTGAAGCTCACCTTCAATCTGGAACTGATCCTGCAGGCGGTCGATCGGGCCACGGCAGCCGACGAGGTCTGGATCGCCGCCCGTGTCTCGGCCAGGGGCCGGGGCCGCGAGGCCGACAAGCGCTACCGCGACCTCTGCCGCCGTCTCGGCATCGGCATGCTCGGCGTTTCGGATACGGGCGAGGTCAGCATCCTCGTCAGCTCCGTCTCGCCAATGCCGCGCACCAATCCGAAGCGGCGTACCCGGCTGATCAGGGAACACCGCAAGCGCCAGGGCGATCCGGCGCTCGGCGGTTCGACCAAGGTGCCGATCATGACCGCCTATCGCCAGCAGGCGCTGGCTTGCGCTGCGGCACTCGTCGACGGCCCCTTGAGGCCGCGGGACTTGAAGGCGATTACGCCAAAGGCCGGCCAGATGCTGCGCGACAATTACTATGGCTGGTTCGAGAAGATCGACAAGGGCGTCTATGGGTTGAGCGAGGTCGGCGCGAAAGCGGTGGAAATGTTGGCGCCGGCAAGTCCGGACGACACTGCCTAGTGCTCCTCGTTGCCGATCCCTCACCAACAAAATCTAAGACTTAGCCTTTGGCTAAGTCTTAGATTTTGTAACCTCTCCCGCCAAGGGAAAGGTAAAGCGCCGAGGGCGCGGCATTGTTATCTCTCCCCTTGCGGGAGAGAAAGCGATTTCAAGATCTTAGCCGCAGGCTAAGTCTTAGAAATCGCAAGAGAGGGGCTCAATGCCGGGGGACGATCTTGCCCCTCTCCTGAAAAATCTAGCACTTAGCTTGTCAGCTAAGATGCTGATTTTTCTTCCTCTCCCGCAGGGGAGAGGCAGGCCCGCACAAAATCTCACCCCACTTCATCCACGCTCCTTTTCCCCATGCCTACAATCTCCCCGTCCCGTCGCGGATACACCGGAAGGCGTTCCGGCGAGGCGGGGCCGGCATCGGTGATGAAGGGACGACGTGAACCTTCCTCATCGGGGTCCGTGAGAAAATGGTTGCCCTCCGACGACCGGGAGGCGCGGGATGAAAGTCGGACCGACATCCCGCATCACTTCCCTTATGGCGCGTCGGGCGTGCCTGTGAGGCATTAGAGGGTGGCGGGATGGCGCCATGGGGCGTTCGCGAACATTCTCGGATGTTCGGAAACCGTGGCGCAGGTGGATGACGTGGCTCAAGGTCGTCATGGCCCGGGCCGGGTTCCGTAAAAGGGCGTGCATGACACTCGCGAATGAGACACGCCCCCGTGCCCACTGTCCCGTCCACCGCAGAGCAACCGGAGTTCACGGATAAAAACTGCCGAACGGGGCGCTGAGAGGTGTCACTTTAAACTAACTTTACGAGGCAGCTTTCAGCGCCGCGTCCGCGTTCTATATTCATCAGCACGGCGTCGATGACGCGCGTGAACGAAACCGCATGATCAGGAGGAAATCGGTGTCGGACAAAAGCTCTAAGGCCAATAGACAGGACTGGGAAACGCTTGCGGAAAAGGAACTGAAAGCCTCGCCCGAAACGCTGACCTGGCAGACGGCCGAGGGCATCGACATCAAGCCGCTCTATACGGCCGAGGATCTCCAGGGCATCGACCATCTCGACACGATGCCGGGCCTGAAACCCTTCGTCCGCGGGCCGCGCGCCACCATGTATGCCGGCCGACCGTGGACGATCCGCCAATATGCGGGCTTTTCGACCGCGCAGGAGAGCAACGCCTTCTATCGCCGCAATCTCGCTGCCGGCCAGAAGGGCCTGTCCGTCGCCTTCGACCTCGCCACCCATCGCGGTTACGATTCCGATCATCCCCGCGTCGAGGGCGATGTCGGCAAGGCGGGCGTGGCGATCGACAGTGTCGAGGACATGAAGATCCTGTTCGACGGCATTCCGCTGAAGGACATGTCGGTCTCCATGACGATGAACGGCGCGGTCATCCCGATCCTCGCCTCCTTCATCGTTGCCGGCGAGGAGCAGGGCTGTTCGAAGGCCGAGCTTTCCGGGACCATCCAGAACGACATCCTCAAGGAGTTCATGGTCCGCAACACCTATATCTACCCGCCGGAACCCTCGATGCGGATCGTTGCCGACATCATCGAATATACGGCAAAGGAGATGCCGCGCTTCAACTCCATCTCGATCTCCGGCTATCACATGCAGGAGGCCGGCGCGACGCTGGTGCAGGAGCTCGCCTTCACGCTCGCCGATGGCCGCGAATATGTTCGCGCGGCGCTCGCCAAGGGGCTGAATGTCGACGACTTCGCCGGCCGGCTCTCGTTCTTCTTTGCCATCGGCATGAATTTCTTCATGGAGGCGGCAAAGCTGCGCGCCGCCCGCCTGCTCTGGTCGAAGATCATGGAGGAATTCGAGCCGAAGAAACCCGGTTCGCTGATGCTCAGAACCCATTGCCAGACATCCGGCGTCTCCCTGCAGGAACAGGACCCCTACAATAACGTCATCCGCACCGCCTATGAGGCGCTGTCGGCCGTGCTCGGCGGCACCCAGTCGCTGCATACCAATGCGCTGGACGAAGCGATGGCGCTGCCGACGGATTTTTCGGCCCGCATTGCCCGCAATACCCAGCTCATCCTGCAGCACGAGACCGGCGTCACAAAGGTCGTTGATCCGCTCGCCGGCTCCTATTATGTCGAGAGCCTGACGAACGAGCTGGCGGAAAAGGCCTGGGCGCTGATCGAGGAGGTCGAGGCGCTGGGCGGCATGACCAAGGCGGTGGCCGACGGTCTGCCCAAGCGGCTGATCGAGGAGGCGGCTACGCTGCGCCAGGCCAAGGTCGACCGCTCGGAGGAAATCATCGTCGGCGTCAACAAGTACCGGCTCGAGAACGAGGACGATATCGACATTCTCGCCATCGACAATTCCGCCGTCCGCAAGGCCCAGATCGGGCGGCTGGAAGAAGTGCGCCGCCAGCGCGATCCGAAACGCGTCGAGGAAACGCTTGCCGCCCTGTCCGAAGTCGCAAAATCCGGCACCGGCAACCTGCTGGAAGCCGCCGTCGAGGCCGCCCGTGCCCGTGCCACCGTCGGCGAGATTTCCGATGCAATGCGCCAGTCCTTCGGCGACCATGCCGCCGTGCCTGAAGTGGTCGGCGACATCTATGGCCCGGCCTATGCGGACGACCCGGAATACCGGACGATCGTAAGCCGGCTATCGGATTACGGCAAATCCTCCGGCAAGGGCAGGCCAAAGATCCTCGTCGCCAAGTTAGGACAGGACGGGCATGACCGCGGCGCCAAGGTGATCGCCTCCGCCTTCGGCGATATCGGCTTCGAGGTTCTTGCCGGTCCGCTGTTCCAGACGCCGGAGGAGGCAGCCGATTTGGCGGCCGAGAAAAAGGTGCAGGTGGTCGGCATGTCGTCGCTCGCCGCCGGGCACCGCACGCTTGCGCCGCAACTGGTCGAGGCGCTGAAGGCAAAGGAGCGAAGGACGTGATCGTCGTGGTCGGCGGCGTCATCCCCCGGCAGGATTACGACTACCTCCTGGAAAACGGCGTCGCAGCCGTCTTCGGCCCCGGCACCAATGTGCTCGACGCGGCGAATGCGATCATCGATCTGCTGGAGGAAAGCGGCGGAATATTCTCGCCTGAACGGCTGGGAATTACGCGGGAACGAAGCTTTTGCGCGTGACGAGCTGCGGCACGACCCTCTCCCAGGCGCGCGGCTCCTCCGGATGCTGCAGGCGGCGGTCGAGAAGCATGACGGCCCGCGCCGCGATCGTTGCCGGATCCTGCCGGAACGTCGTCAGCCCATAGCTCAGCCAGGCCGCTTCCGGCACGTCGTCGAAACCGATCAGCGCGACGTCATCCGGCACGATGAGGCCGAATTCCTGGCGGATCGCATCCATTGCGCCGAAGGCCAGAAGGTCATTGGCGCAGAAGATCGCATCCGGAAAGTCGCCCTCGCCGAGCAGCGCCCGGGCAGCGGAAATGCCGCTGTCGTAATCGGAATCGCGACCATGGGCGATCCGTGCTTCGAAGCCTTGGGCGCGGACGGCAGCAACAAAGCCTGCTCCCGCTCGGCAATGCTCGGCGTCGCGGAATGCGAGCCGATCACCGCCAGCCGACAGCGGCCGGCAGCGATAAAGGCCGCAGCCGCTTCCTGCGAAGCCTCGGCATTGCCGGCAAGCACATGATCGGCATCCGGTTCGGAACGGCCGATGACGACGAGCGGCTGGCCGTTGCGTTGGGCGAGTTCGAAAAGCTCGCCGGCGGCGAGCCGGAGAGGATGATCGTCGCCTCGGCGCGATGACCGATCAGCATTTTTTGCGCGGCGAGCAGCTCTTCTTCGGTCTCGCCGGTATTGATGAGGACGGGAATGGAGCCGCGGCGGATCAAAGCCTTGGTCAGCGCCGCCGTCAGGTGGGCGCGAAAGCCGATCTCCGGCCTGGTCGCCACGACGCCGACGAGACGGCTTTGGTTGGCAAGCACCCCGCGGGCGAGATCGTTGACGTGATAGCCGAGT
The DNA here is from genome assembly GCF_030323265.1 of Terrirhizobium terrae. Taxonomy (GTDB): domain Bacteria; phylum Pseudomonadota; class Alphaproteobacteria; order Rhizobiales; family Rhizobiaceae; genus Neorhizobium. Next base: position 1,648,211 of record NZ_CP104992.1, on the reverse strand, counting down.
TCGTCGGCCGCCTTCATCACCTTTTCCCGCGTCGCCGCGGAAACGCTGGCGCCGGGGGTGAAGGTTCGCGACACGGCAGAACGGGAGACCCCCGCCAGCTGTGCCACCTGTTCGGCGCTGACGAAGCGCATTCTTTTCTCGTCTCTCATATCACATTTCACGCCCATCTCTTGCACAGCCGTGCAATCCGCGTGAAATGTATTAAACCGCTACATTTACAGTGGCATGACAGTCCGTCAGAAAGTGGAGGATGGACGCTTTTCGGTCCGATGCGATGTTCAGCGGATCGCGAGCGCGTCCTTCAGCCCTACGCCCTGCTTCGGCTCCAGATCGAGATCGGCTTCGATATGGTCGATATGGTGCAGCATCAGGTCCGCCGCGCGTCTGGCATCGCCCTTTTCGATCAGATCGAGGATGGCGAAATGTTCGCTATGGCCGCAGCTCGATACGCCGGTGCGGCCGTAAAGCGCTATCACCAGCGAGGAACGGGCAACGAGTTCATCCATGAAGCGCTGCAGGATGGCGTTGCCGGCAACCGAGGCGAGCATGAGATGGAAATCGCCGGAGGCCTTGATCTCCGCCCTGCGCGCCGCCGGGCCGCGCTCGTTCATGTAGCGCTCCTCTTCCAGAAGCTGCTCGCGGAAGCGGGCGATATCCTCGGCCGTGATGCGATCGACTGCGGCGGCGATGATGCCGGGCTCGATCAGGCGACGGGAGGCAAAAATCTGCCGCGCTTCCTCCGGCGAAGGATTGGAGACGAAGGCGCCACGGTTGCGCTCGGTCTTCACCAGGCCCTCGAAGGTCAGCATCTGCAAAGCGGCACGGGCCACGGTGCGGCTGACATCGAACAGCGCGCCGACTTCCGCTTCCGACAGCTTCGTCCCCGGTGCCAGACGCCGATCTATAATGGCGTTGCGCAGGGACTCGCGGATCGCAAGCGACCGGTCCTCGGCAATGGCATCGATGGAAGGCGGGGTGTTTTCGAGCAGGGTCATGGGTTTTCGTCCGGCATATCCCCTTCTAACCCGCGGACGGCGTCTCTGCCTAGTAGGATGTTTTGCAATCCAATATTCGGATTGCATACAATTTGAACATGCGATCGAAAACGATCGCTGCAAATTTGCGCAGCGCACAAGACCGATTTTCGCGGTGCTGGGAAATCTCCTGACAGTTCAACGGCAAAGCGAACTGGCACGCCTCCTGCATGACCATGATGTCGCAGGAGAATGCCTATGAGCAAAGCCGCTGAAATAGACATCGTATCCGTCTCCAAGATCTATGGCGCCACCACGGCGGTCCATGAGATCAGCCTGAAGATACCGGCCGGCACCTATTGCTGCCTGCTCGGCCCCTCGGGCTGCGGCAAGACATCGACACTTCGGATGATCGCCGGCCACGAGAGCATCTCGACGGGCGATATCCGCCTCGGCAATGCCGTCGTGACCGACCTGCCGCCGGCGAAACGCGGCACGGCGATGATGTTCCAGTCCTATGCGCTCTTTCCGCATCTCGATCTCGTCGACAATGTCGCCTTCTCCTTGAAGATGAAGGGCGTCGAGAAGGACGAGCGCCGGGCGAAAGCGCTCGACATGCTGCGGCTGATGCAGCTCGAAGCCTATGCGACGCGCCGCCCGGCCCAGCTTTCCGGCGGCCAGCAGCAGCGCGTGGCGCTGGCGCGTGCGCTGATCACCGACCCGGAAGCGCTGCTGCTCGACGAACCGCTTTCGGCGCTCGACCCGTTCCTGAAAATCCGCATGCGGGCGGAGTTGAAGAAGCTGCAGACCTCGCTCGGCATTACTTTCGTGCATGTGACCCACAGCCAGGAAGAGGCGATGGCGCTGGCCGATATCATCGTCATCATGAATGACGGGCGCATCGAACAGGCGGCCCATCCGCGCACCGTGTTCGAACGGCCGGCCACCGCCTTCGTCGCCAAATTCATGGGCGACCATAACGTGATTTCCGGCCGCGTGACGAAGAGCGCGGGCGACGAGCTGATGATCTCGGTGCCGGCCGGCGGCGATTTTCTGGCCACGGGTGCCGCGACCGCCGGCCTGACCGATACGGCGGATATCGCGATCCGCACCGATCACGTCCGCGTCGGCGAGGCTGCGGAAAAGGGCCTCGGTTTCACCGGCTCGGTGTCCAATGTCGAATACCGCGGCTCGTCGGTGAAGCTGACGGTCAACGGCGCCGGCGTCGAGGATTTTACCGCCATCCTCAGCGACAAGGCGTTCTTCGCCAACCCGGTGAGGGTGGGCGATGCCATTCCGCTTTCCTGGGAGCGCGAGGACGCGCTCGTGCTGGGGCGGCTGAAGCACTGAAAATACAACGATAAAACCTCAAGAGGAGAACTGGCATGACCGAGACGACGAAAACCAAGACCGGCATTTCCCGCCGCTCGCTGCTGAAGACGGCGTCTGCCGCTGCCGGCCTCGCCGCCGGTTCGGGCGCGATTACCGGCTTCCCGACCATCTGGGCGCAGAACCCGATCACGCTTCGCCAGTTCGGCACCGGCGTGTCGAACCTCAATGCGATTGCCGAAAAGTGCAAAGCCGACCTCGGCATCACGCTGGAAATGACGGCGACCGATTCCGACGCCGCCGCGCAGCGCGCCGTCACCCAGCCGAAGTCCTACGACATTGCCGATATCGAATACTGGATCCTGAAGAAGGTCTATGCCGCCGGCGTGATCCAGCCGATGGATACCAAGAAGCTGAAATATTACGACAAGGTCGTGCCGCTGTTCAAAAACGGCAAGCTGACGCCCGACAGCGTGATCGCTCAAGGGACGGCGCCGCACACGGTCGGTTTCGTCGAAAAGCCGGGCGACAAGACATTCGCCAAGGAAGAAACCCAGTATTTCACCATGATGCCGACAATCTACAATGCCGATACGCTCGGCATTCGTCCCGACCTCGTCGGCCGCGAGATCTCCACCTGGGCCGACATCATGGACCCGAAGTTCAAGGGCAAGACCTCGATCCTGAACATCCCGTCGATCGGCATCATGGATGCGGCGATGATCATGGAAGCCATGGGCAACCTGAAATATGCCGACAAGGGCAACATGACCAAGGAAGAGATCGACAAGACGATCGACTTCCTGATCAAGGCCAAGCAGGACGGCCAGTTCCGCGCCTTCTGGAAGTCCTTCGACGAGTCGGTGAACCTGATGGCGTCCGGCGAAGTGATCATCCAGTCCATGTGGTCGCCGGCGGTTGCCGCCGTCCGCTCCAAGGGCATCGCCTGCAAATACCAGCCGCTGAAGGAAGGCTATCGCTCCTGGGGCGGCGGTCTGGGTCTCGCCGCACATCTCACCGGCGCGCAACTCGACGCGGCTTATGAGTATATCAACTGGTACACGTCCGGCTGGGTCGGCGCGTACCTCAACCGCCAAGGCTACTACTCTGCCTGCATGGACACCGCCAAGGAACACATGTCGGCCGACGAATGGGGCTACTGGATCGAGGGCAAGGCCGCCCAGGGCGATATCGTCGCCCCGGACGGCAAGGTCATGGAAAAGGCCGGCGCCATCCGCGACGGCGGCTCGTTTACCGAACGCATGGGCCATGTCGCGTGCTGGAACTCCGTGATGGACGAGGACCGCTACATGGTCCGCCGCTGGAACGAGTTCATTGCGGCTTAAGGGCTGCGGCTGGACAGGGCGGGGGCATCTCGGGTTGCCCCCTCACCCGCCTCCGCTTCGCTCGGCGAACCTCTCCCCAAGGGGAGAGGAAGATCCGTAACGTCGCGGCAAATCCCCTTCTCCCCTCGGGGAGAAGGTGGTCCGAAGGACCGGATGAGGGGCTTCGCCCCAAGAGAGAGGCGACAATGGCGACGATCACATCATCGGCGACGGAAGAGACCGGCAGGGTCCGCTCCAAGGGCTTTCGCCTGCCGCTAGCCGTCATCTCCTATCTGCAGGCCGTGCCGCTGACGCTGATCCTCGGCTTCTTCCTGCTCCTGCCGATCCTCATGATCGCGGTCGTCAGCTTCTGGGATTATGACTTCGCCCAGATGTATCCCGACTTCCTCACCATGAATTACGAGGAAACGCTCGGGTCGTGGGTCACCTGGAAGACCTATCTCAACACCCTGAAATTCGCCGTTCTGGTCTGGGCGATCACGCTGGTGATCGGCTTCTGGGTCGCCTATTTCCTTGCCTTCCACATCCGCACCACCTCGATGCAGATGGTGCTGTTCCTCGTTTGCACCGTGCCCTTCCTGACGTCGAACATCATCCGGATGATCTCGTGGATCCCGGTTCTGGGGCGCAACGGGTTGATCAATTCGGGACTGATCAATTCCGGCATCATTTCAGAGCCGATCGAATGGCTGCTCTATTCGGATTTCGCCGTCGTGCTCGCCATGGTGCATCTCTACACACTGTTCATGGTGACGCCGATCTTCAACACGCTGATGCGTATCGACAAGTCGCTGGTGGAAGCGGCGCGCGATGCCGGTGCAACGAGCTGGCAGATCCTGACAAACGTCATCATACCGCTCGCCAAGCCCGGCATGGCGATCGGCACGATCTTTGTCGTGACGCTGGTGATGGCGGATTTCTCCACCGTGCAGGTCATGTCCGGCGGGCAGAGCGCTTCGGTGGCGCTGATGATGAAGAACCAGATGTCGCTGCTGCAATACCTGGCCGCCGCCGCCAATGCGGTCGTGCTGCTGGTCCTCGTCCTGCTGATGGTCGCGGGCATCCTGCGCATCGTCGATATCAGGAAGGAGCTCTGAGATGCACCGTGAAAAGCGCTCCCGCGAATTCTACATCCTAGCGATCTTCTTCGCCGTCTTCGTGCTCTTTCTCTATGGCCCGCTCTCGGCGATCCTGATCCTCTCCTTCCAGGGACCCAACGGAGGCCTCACCTTCCCGCTCAACGGCGTATCGCTGCGCTGGTTCGCCAACCTGTTCGAAACCCAGGCGGTGGGCGATTTCGGCGGCTCGTTCCGCCGCTCGGCAATGCTCGGCATCATGGTGATGTTGGTGACGGTTGTCGTGTCGCTCCTGGCCGGCCTAGCCTTCCGCCGCAAATTCATCGGTGCGACGGCCCTCTTCTATCTGGCGGTCGCGAGCCTCGTCGTGCCTTCGATCATCGTCTCGCTCGGCATCGGCGTGCTGTTCAACCAGCTCGGCCTGCAGCCTGCATGGTATTCGTCGGCCTTCGGGGCGCATCTGACATGGACCCTGCCCTTCGGCGTGCTGATCATGTTCGCCGTGTTCAACCGCTTCTCGCCGGCCTATGAGGAGGCGGCACGGGACCTCGGCGCGTCGTCCTGGCAGACGTTTTCCAATGTCGTGCTGCCGATGATCGCGCCGAGCCTGATCGGCGTCGGCCTGTTCGGCTTCACGCTCTCCTATGACGAATTTGCCCGCACGCTGATGACGGCAGGCTCGTTCAACACGCTGCCGCTCGAGATCTACGGCATGACGACCAATGTGACGACGCCGGTTCTCTATGCGCTCGGCACGGTCACGACCGTCTTCTCCTTCCTCGTGATTGCCGGCACGCTCGGCCTGATCGTCCATCTCAACCGCCGCCGCCTGAAGTCGTAAAGCCAGCCATGCGCATTCTCGTCATCAATCCCAACACCACCGCCAGCATGACCGCCACGATCGCCGACTCGGCGCGGCGCGTTGCCGCCAGCGGCACCGAAATCGTGCCCGTCACCTCATCCATGGGGCCGGTTTCGATCGAAGGCTATTATGACGAAGTCTTCGCCATTCCCGGCCTGCTGAAGGCGATTGCCGAGGGTGAGAAGACGGGCGTGGATGCCGTCGTGATCGCCTGTTTCGACGATACAGGGCTGGACGCGGCGCGGGCGCTGGCAGACGTACCGGTGATCGGCATCTGCGAGGCGGCCGTCTCCGCCACCGCCTTCATTGCCCAAAAGTTCACCGTGGTGACGACGATGGAGCGCTCGCGGCTGCCGCTCGAACATCTGGTGCATCGCTACGGCATGGCCTCGCGCTGCAAGGTGCGGGCGGCCGACATTCCCGTGCTTTCACTGGAGGACCCGAATTCCAATGCCCGCGACCGGTTGCGCAGCGAGATCGCGCTGGCGCTGAAAGAGGACCGGGCCGAGGCGATCGTGCTCGGCTGCGCCGGCATGGCGGACCTGACGACCGAACTGAGGGCCGAATTCGGCGTGCCGGTGGTGGATGGCGTGGCGGCGGCGGTGAAACAGGCGGAATCGCTTGTCACCATGGCGCTGACGACCGCCAAGCGCGGCGCCTATGCGACGCCGATCTCGAAACCCTATCGCGGATTGCTGGAAGCCTTCGAGCCCGGCAAGATGACCGAGGTCACGATCCGTCCGCTCGATCTGGCAGAGGTCGTGACACTGATCGGCTGGGCGAAAGCGGAAGGCTGGAATCCGGGACTTGCCGATGCCGCGCCGTTTCATGCGGCCGATCCCGAGGGGTTCATCGGCTGCTTCGTCGATGGCGTGATGGCGGCGGGGATTTCCGCCGTGCGCTACGGCAATGACTTTGGCTTCATCGGCCTCTACATCGCTCACCCGGATTTTCGCGGACGCGGCTATGCGCGGCGAGTGTGGGATGCGGGGATGGCGCATCTTGCCGGCCGCACGATCGGGCTCGATGGCGTGCCGGAGCAGCAGGCCAATTATCGATCGATGGGATTTCTGCCAGACTACGACACGTATCGCTGGAGCGGCCGGATCGACGGCAGGTCTGATGCGGATATCCGGACACTGGACGACGCCATGCTTTCGGCGCTCGTCGATTTCGACAGCCGCTATTTTCCGGCGAAACGTGAGAGGTTTCTTCGGCCTTGGCTGAAGTCTCCGCGACTGGCGAAAGTGCTGGTTCGCGGCGGCTCAACAGCGGGCTATGCGGTTACGCGCCAATGCCACGAAGGCTGCAAGATCGGCCCATTGTTTGCCGAAACCCCTGCGGATGCGATGGCGTTACTCCACACCTGCGCCGCTGAGATTGCAGGACAGGACATCCAAATTGACGTGCCCGCCGGCCAGATCGAATTCTCCGGCCTTCTGGCCGAACACGGGTTCGGCCGGGGCTTCCAGACGACCCGGATGTATCGGGGGCCGGCACCACCCTTCGCGCTCGATGGCGTATTCGGCGTAACGACGCTGGAATTGGGTTAGCGCCGCCGCTCAGAGCGCGTTGATGGAAGGCAGCAGAAGCTCCACCTCGCGGCGACGCTTGTCATCGAGCGGCGCGATATTTTCGCTCCAGAACTGCTCGGCTTCGGCGGGCTCATCCTCCCATTGCCGAACATTGACGATATTGTCGTCCACCTTGGCTTTCCGTTGTCCGCCAAGGCGCAGATATTCGTCAGCGAGTTCGCGTGATTGGGTCATGGCTTCCTCGGTTTTCGAAAGGTCACTGAAGGCATAACCCGGCAGGCGGGACAAAGTTTCATCGTTTGGAACAGCATTCGGGCCAGCGATAAGGCGATCCCCCGTCTCCTCAGGATAAGAAGAGTATTTTATGAAGGTTTTTTCGCTCGCGGTCTTGTGCCACCGGATCGGCGGGGATAGGAACAGGTTCACTGTCGGTCATTCGGTCGGCACGTAAGCGTTAACGTCAATCAACGCGCAGGATCGACAGGGGATTTCCGTCGGGCTGCGCGGGTGTGTCCGGCAGTCGGCCAAGTCCCTCGAAAGGACCATGATGGACAGCTTACAGGTACAGGCCTCCCTTCCCACCATCGAGCGCGTGCGGCATGAGCTCAAGCGGCGCGAACTGACCGTCAGCGACATAACCTATGTCACGCCGCAGATGCTGCGCATCACGCTGACCGGCGAAACGCTCGCCGATTTCATCAGCCTCGGCGCCGACGACCATGTGAAGATCTTCGTGCCGGGCGCGGGTGGCGAGATGGAGATGCGGGATTACACGCCACGCTCCTACAACAACCTGACGGGCGAACTCGTGCTCGATTTCGCCGTCCACGAGGCCGGCCCGGCAACACGCTGGGCGCTCGAGGCCAAGCCCGGCACGGTGCTCGAGATCGGAGGGCCGCGTGGCTCGGCCGTCATCAGCAATGTCAAACGCTGGGTGCTGATCGGCGACGAGACCGCGCTGCCGGCAATCGGCCGCCGGATCGAGGAGGCCGGACCGGGCGAGACGATCACCGCCATCGGCGCCGTGGCCGGGCCCGAGGAGGAGCAGCGCTTCAGCACGGCGGCGTCGCTCACGACGCTCTGGGTGCATCGACCGCTGTCAGATGCCACCGATGCGTCGGGCATGATCGCGGCTCTCGGCCGGGTCGAACTGACGCCGGATACGTTCGTGTGGATCGCAGCGGAAGCTTCGGTCGCCCGGGCGATCAAGATGCATCTGGTCAATGAGCGCGGTCATCCGCTGACCTGGATCAAGGCCGCCGGTTATTGGGTGAAGGGCAAGGCCGACGCGCACGAGAAGATCGTCGACTAAAGCTCGCGCGGCTGCTTGAGTGAAGGGACTCAGGCAGCCGGCCCATTACCGGGCGGCAAACAGGACGCAGACAGGGCTTCCGATCTCGTAGAGCTCGCCGATCGGCTTCAATGCGCCGGTGCGTCGATCGATCATGAAGACGGCCAGCGAGTGGCTATCCTGATTGGCGACGACGAGAACGCGACCTAGCGGATCGATGGCGAAATCGCGAGGTGTTTTGCCACGCGTGCCGTACCAGCCGATTGGCTTGAGTTGACCACCATCATCAATGTCATAGGCGATTATGCTGTCATGGCCTCGGTTGGACGCGTAGAGAAATCGGCCATTGGGATGGATGTGGATTGCTGCCCCATAGGACGGGCCGTGATAGTCTTGCGGCAGGGTCGACTGTTGCGACAGCAGGGTCAGCCCCTCCTTGCCATAGGCATAGGTTGAAATGGTATTTGCCAGTTCGTGCAGGACAAAGACCTTGTCGCCGTCCAGGGAGAAGACGAGGTGCCTGGGCAGAGAGCCGGCCGTTGTTCTGGTGACATGATCCGGCACCGGATCGATAAGGCCATTGGCTATGGAGTGGCGGGTGATTTCGTCGGTTCCGGCATCGCAGACGAGGACATGGAGGCCGTCCGGGCTTGCTACGACCTGATGCACGTGCGGGCCTTCCTGCCGGTCCGGGTTCGGGCCGGAACCGCTGCGGCGGATATCGACGCAGTCTCCTGCCGGGAGACCGTTGGAACCGAGCGGATAGGTGACGAAATTACCGCTTCCGTAATTGCCGATGAAGAGGCGGCTGTCCTGATTGTCGAGAGAGATGTGGCAGGGTGCGTCACCATACACCGCCACTTTTGCTTCCACCGACAGCTCGCCGGTCGCTGCATCGAAGCGGAGAACGGCGGCACCGGCGCCGTCCTTCTCATCCAGTTCCTCGACAGCATAGAGCATGTTTCCGTCGCGTGAGAACGCCAGATAGGTTGGGTTGTGTAACTCGCGGCAGGTGCTGACCGGGGTGATCGATCCGGTATATGCATCGATACGCTGGACCGAGATGCCCTCGCCCCGGCCCATCACATGGGGCATGGGCTCGGTATAGCTGCCGATGATGATGGTAGTCTGATCGGACATGCCTTCTCCCGGCTCAGATGATTGACGGGATGACGATTCGCTCCCGGTGGGTAGCCTCACATGGCGGGGGCGTCGGGATCAATACACTCGCTTGAAGCCCGCTCGCCGCGTCAGCGCAGGCTGCCGGTCGAATTTTTCACCTGACGCGCCGATGCCCCGTAGCGCTCGAGATAGGCGCGGTAGGCCACGAAGCCGGAAAGATAGTGTTCGACGTCGTCGATGCGGGTGCGGAAGGCGTGGTGGCGGATGAAGAAGGAGCCGACGATGCGGCGCGGATTGCGCATGAACATGGCCGTTTCCGGCCAGAAATGGCCATTGAGAAGATAGCGGGCTCGCTTTTCCAGCGCCTGTTCGAAACGGGCCGGATCGATACGATCAAGCAGGTGCGGATAGCGACCATCCGCTTCCAAACGGCATAGCACCTCCCGCGTCGCCATCATCAGTTCGAGAAGCGTCGGAAAGGTGGTGATGCGGTTCGCCACGAAGTCCAGATGGTCGGCGACATTGTCGACGGCAAAGCGGAAATACTCTTCCCTCGGGCGATTATGGGTCAGCTCGTTGACGCAATAGGCCAGCCAGTGATCGTGGTGTCGGGCATGACCACTGCGGATGAAATGACGGAAGGCGCGTTCGACGGCGTCAAGCCAGCGGTCGTCGCCGGTCAGGTCGTAGAGCCGCATGAGGGCAAAGGCCGCTTCGCCCTCGTAATAGATGGTGCGAAACTCTTCCTGGGTCTGGAGGCTCGGGAATTTCAGCACATGCCGGAAGGCGCCCGTCTCCTTGTCCTGCATGAAGCAGATGCCGAGCGCGAGCTTCTCCATCAGCTCGTCATGGGTGTCGTCGCCGAAGACGGCGGCATATTTGGCAAGCGCCAGGATCGCAACCGCATTGCCGCCGAGCTTTATCTCGTTGCTGGCTTCCAGCAGGAAGGCCGCCACCTGCCCGTCCGGCAGCAGCGCATGGGAGATAAGATGCCGGGTGAGGCATTCGATGGAGCGCTCGATCGCATCCCCCAATATATTGCTGCGCGTGACCTCATAGGCCTCGATCATCGCATAGGTGGTGCTGGCGTGACGGAGCGTGTTGTAGGCGCCGATCGGCCGGTCGAAGCAGGGATGATAACCGTAGACGAAGCGGCCTTCGAAACTGACCTGACGGGCCAGGAATTCGGATCCGTCGGTGATCAGCGAGGTCACCAGATCGACATCCAGCCGATCGACCACGCGGCGGCCGGCATCGAGCCCGCTTGGATGGAGAGGGTGAATGGACGTGCCGTCGAAGAAGACGCCCGAACCGGCGAAGAGAAAGACCTTCTGCTCATCGCGAAAACCCGGTGCCGGCCGGCCCTTGAAGCGGTTGCGGAAGTAGATGAGAAAATTTCTCTCGTTGAGTTCCGCCGCGGCAATCTGGTTGCCGCCATAAAGCATGGCATTGCCGTTCAATTCCTGCTCGAGAAAGGCGCAGTCGAAGCGCTCGTCCAGTGCCAGCCCGAGCCGGAAATAATTGCGCTTGGTGCTGGCCAAAACGGTGCGCAGCTCACCCCAGGTGGAGGCCTCGACGGCGGACGGCCAGTCGACCCTGAGCCAGCGATGCCTGCCGGCCTGGCGCTGCTGCATAGTCCTGACGGCTTCGATGCCCTTGTTCCAGGCGGTGTCGAAGGAATGCCCGGTGGCGATCGTCACCTCCGCCCGTTCTTCTCCATCGCAGCAGGAGAAGAACAGGACGAAGGCGGGATAGGGGCGGGCAGCGCCTGGGTGGCGGCGCGGACATGCCTTTGCAACTCGTCGAGGCGGGATGGCGAAAAACTGTCAGGCATGACCATTCTAGCGCTCCCTCATCGCCTCGCGGGCCTTGTTGAACGGCTTGATCAGATAGTCGAGCACGCTCTTCTGGCCGGTATGGATGTCGACCGTCGCGACCATGCCTGGCGAGATCGGAAATTCCTTGCCGGCATCGTTGCTCAGGGCGTCCTTTTCCGTCTTCACGAAGACCCGGTAGTAGTAGATCTCAGGGTCTACCTCGTCCTGGATCGTATCCGGCGAGATGGTGACGACCTTGCCGTCCAGCCCGCCATAGATCGCATAATCATAGGCAGTGATCTTCACCGTCGCGCGCTGGTCCGGGTGGATGAAGGCGATGTCGCGCGGCAGGATGCGGGCCTCGATCATCAGCTGGTCGCCGAGCGGGATGATGTCCATCAGCTTGCCATTGGGCGGTACGACGCCGCCGATGGTGGAGACCTCGATATTCTTGACGATACCGCGCACGGGAGAGCGAAGCGTCAGGCGGGAAAGACTGTCCGACCGACCCTTGATGACGGAGAGAAGCGATGTGACCTCGGCATTGGCCTTGGCCAGTTCCTCGCGCGCCTCGACCACATATTGCGTGCTGGTCTCGACCTTCTTCAGTTCCAGTTCCACCTCTTCCCGCTTCAGCCGGATGATCTCGACACTGCTCGCCGCGCCCATGGAGTTCAGGCCCTCGCTGACGCCGAGTTCCTGGCGGACGAGCGTCAGGGACTGCTCGATCCATTGCAGGGTTTCGTTGAGATTGCGCTGGCGAGCCTCATAGAGCTTGGTTTCCGTCGTGATCAGGTCTGGGAAGGCATTGAGTTCATCCGGGAAGGACAGCGGGGTCTGGTTCACTTCGGAGGTCAGACGCGCAGCACTTGCGAGCGCTGCCCGGTATTTGGCGGTGGATTCGCCGACATCGGATTCGGTGATCGTCGGGTCGAGCTGGGCGATCAGCTGGCCGCGCTCGACCACCTGGTTCTCCTGGACCATCAGCTTGGAGACGATGCCGCCTTCGAGCGACTGGATGACCTGTTCGCGGCTGATCGGCACCACCTTGCCGTCACCGGTCGAAACCTCGTCGAGGATGGCGAAATAAGCCCAGACGAGAGCGATCACGATCAGCAGGATGAAGATTTTCACCACCGTGGTGGCGCGGGAGAGGCGTACCTCGTCTTCGCCGCCATATTGCCAGCTGTCGGCAATCGCACGGGAAAAGCTCATGGCCATGGCTTAGCCCTCCTTCCGCGGAACGGACTTGAGATGGGACGGGCGGCGGGCTTTGTTGGCCGAGGCAGCGCCCGCATTGTCATCGCGCGTTTCGCCCTTGAGGACACGCAGGGCCTCTTCCTTGGGAGCATCGAGCACGACGCGGCCGTTATCGAGTGCGACGACACGCTCGACGAGATCGAGCACCCGCATGCGGTGCGTGGCGATGATCACCGTCTTGTTCTTGCTCCAGGCCGAGAACCGCCGGATGAACAGCCGCTCGCTGCCCTCGTCCATCGACGCCGTCGGTTCATCGAGCAGTACGACGGAGGGATTGCGGATCAGGGTGCGCGACAGGAGAAGCGCCTGCTGCTGACCACCCGAAAGCCCGCGGCCGCCCTCGTCGATCAGGTGATCGACGCCCTTCGGCAGGAGACGGATGAAGTCATCGGCACCTGTCATCTGCAGGGCATCGAGCAAAGCGTGCTGCGAGGCGTTCTGGGCGCCGAGCAGGATGTTTTCGCGGATGGTGCCGTGGAAGAGGCGCGAGTTCTGGGTGAGCAGCGCCACCTCGCGGCGCAGGTCGGACGGGTCGATGTGATCGATCGCGAGATTGTCGAGCAGCGCCTCGCCCGAGACCGGTTCGATCTGGCCGGACAGGGCCTGAAGAAGCGTCGACTTGCCGGCGCCGTTCTTGCCGAGCAGGGCGACGGTCTCGCCCGCCTTGATGCCGAATTCGGGAAGGAAAGTGCTGGGCGCCCGACCGGTTCGCCATAATAGAACTTGGCGCTGCGGAAACGGTAGTCCCCAAGCAGCGAGCCGACGGAAAGCCGCGTTTCGGCCGGTGGATGGTCGACCGGCATCTTCATGATCGTGTTGAGGCTCTGGAGGCCGATCTTGGCGTGCTGGTAGCGGCTCAAGACCTGGGTGAGCTGCGCCATCGGCGCCATCATGCGCGAGCCGAGGATGGAGCAGGCGACGAGCGACCCCGTGGTCATGTCGCCGGCCATGACGATCGGCGCGCCGCAGAAGACGATGACGGCGAAGACGCTGGTCTGGATGCTGTGGCCCCAGCCGGTCAGCGTGCTGGTGATGGAGCGCAGCTGGACCTGCGCATCGGCACTCGCCGCATTGAACGTGTTCCACTTCTGCTGGAAGACGCCTTCCGCCTGCAATGCCTTGATATCCTCGATGCCCTGGACGGCCTCGACCAGCATGGCGTTGCGCAGGGAGGATTCCCGCATGGCGAGACCGGCGCTGCGCTTCAGCTTGCTCTGCGCTAGAAGGCCAGGTGTCACGAGCAAGACCAGGGCTGCAGCCGGGATGACCGCGAGCCAGCCGCCGATATATGCAAAGAGGCCGAGGAAGAGGAAGAAGAACGGAAGATCGGCGATGGCCGAGACGGTGGTGGAGGTCAGGAGATCCCGTACCTGCTCGAGATCCCGCAACTGCGCGATGAAGGTGCCTGTCGCCTTGGGGCGGTGGGAATTCTTGACCCGGAGCGCGTGGCCGAAGACCACGTCGGACACGCGGATATCCGCCCGCTTGCCGACCACGTCGATGATCGCCGTCCTGACCTTTCTCATAACGAAATCGAAAACGATCGCCACGCCGACGCCGATGAACAGGACGACGAGCGTGCTCATGGAATTGGCGGGCACGACGCGGTCATAGACCTGCATGGAGAATATGACGCCAGCTATGGAAAGTGCATTGGCGACGAGCGAGGCGAGGAGCACGTAGGCATAGGGGCGCAGGTCGCTCATGGCGATCTTGCGGAACCAACCGTGGGTGTCGGGCGCGATATAGGCGTCGATCCGCTCATCCGGCCGGGTGCGGGCATCCCGGGCGATCAGGAGATAGACGACATTGCCGTCCAGTTCAGCTCTCGGGATCCAGGTCCAGTGACCATTGTCTCCGGCGAAGATGATCTTGACCTCTTCGCCGCTGATTTCCGTCACCAGGCCGATATCGCCATAGGAAAGTTCGACCAGCATGGGCAGACGGCGAGCGGTTATGCCGCTCGCCACCGGTTCGACCGGCTTTACCTCCAGGCCGAAACGGCGGGCCAGCTTGCCGATGCGCTGCACCGGCGGGATGGCCTCCTGCATGATCGAGAAATAGCTCGTCGCGAATTTGGAGTGGGCGATGCCATAGTGCTGTGCCAGGAGCCCCATGATCTCGATCCATTCCTGGGAATTGGGATCCTTCGGGGAGCGGCGCCTTTTTCCGCATCGGCGCCAGCTCCTCTCCTTCACCCTTTCGGATGTCGTCAGGCCTGTTCCTCGTGCCTTCTTCATCCATTCCTTATCCCCTCCTCAATACACGACGGGCAGTCTTTTCTTTCACACGACAGGAAGTCTCTGGTTTGCCAGATCATCATCCTGGTTGAGCGGCTCGAACGGATCGAGCGGCGGCGCATCCACGACCTCGGTGACGGTTTCGGTCACAGCCGGGACATCGACATCCGCATTGACGCCCTGATCGAGCGAGACATCCGCATCGACGGTGAGGGCCGGATCGTCGGACAGGCCGTCAAGCGCCGTAAGGTCGATCTCCTCGCCGCCGGCATCGATCGAGACGTCGATGAGCGGATTGCCGCCATCGTCGGCGGAGGCGGTCTCGACGGCATCCGGCCGATCGACGACCGCATCGGTACCGTCGCCGGTGGCATCGGCTCCGGTTCCGTCGGCTGTCGCGTCGGTGGCGTCCGGATCGGCATCGGGTGACTGGTCATCCGCCAGAGCAAGACGATTGTCGTCATCCGCCGCGGCTCCGCCGCCATCGTCGCCCCCACCGTCATCGGCAAAGGCGAGGCTGACGACATCGTCCGAGGAAGCCATCATCAGCGAACCGTCATCGGCCTGGACGTCGATCGACAGATCCGCCGTCAGCGCATTGCCGGTATCGGGATCGAAGACGGTGACGGTGAAGACATCCGTGCCACCCGCCGCCGAGCCCGTATCCGGCGTGTAGACGTAGGAGCCATCGGCCTGCATGACGAGCGAGCCGAAATCGCCGACGATCGTCACGCCGGCCGCTCCCACCGCGTAGGAGATGCCCTCGTGGACGACGGAGCCCACCTGCAGGTCATCGACGCCCGGGCCCGAGGCCGCCGTATCGATGAAGTTGCCGGCCGCCGTCTCGCCGACCGTGACATTGACGATTTCGGTCTGGTCGGTCGCAGTCACCGAAATCGTCCGGACGGTGCCGATGCCGAGCGTGATGCCCGGGTTTGGAACGAGGGTGGCGCGATATTCGCCGGCATCGAGATCGGTCAGCGTCACGGTTCCCGTCGGCGCGCCGAGCAGGTTCAGCCGCAGGATGCCGTCATCGACATTGTTGGTGCCATAGTCCTCGCGCACCCACGTCGTGCCGTTCCAGCGCTCGACGATGACCGAGTAGTTGCTGAGCAGGCCGACGTTGAGAATACCGCCGATCCCGAGGTTCAGCGCTACCGTGTTTGTATCTTCGGCAAGAGTGAAGTTGACCACCGGATTGGTGGAGGCGCCGAGATTGACGGTGGCGAGGTTGCCGATCGACAGCCCGATGAGCGCCCGAACCGATTCCGAATCCGTGAACGGCGTCGGCTCGTTTGTACGCGTCACGTTGACATCCAGGATCGCGGTGTCGGACGCATCCGCCAGCGCGAAGTCGAGGCCGGGCGCCAGCACCGTTGCCGGAGGCGAGTCGTTTCCTGCCGCATCG
The DNA here is from genome assembly GCF_030323265.1 of Terrirhizobium terrae. Taxonomy (GTDB): domain Bacteria; phylum Pseudomonadota; class Alphaproteobacteria; order Rhizobiales; family Rhizobiaceae; genus Neorhizobium. Next base: position 1,631,951 of record NZ_CP104992.1, on the reverse strand, counting down.
ACCTGAACGGCGGTGAGCAGACCACCGTCGACCTGTGCCGGGGCAAGACCGATGCTGAAGGTGCCGTTGGCTGCTACGATACCGGTGCCGACGGGATCGCCCGCAGCGTTTGTGACGGTCACAGTGGCACCGGCTTCACCGAGACCGGTCAGTTCCGTGCCCGATGCATTGACCACAAGACCGGTCAATGGCAGCGGATCGACGAGGTCCGGCGTATCGGCAAGACCCGGAGGAGAGATATTGTCCCCGGCATCCAGGAGCACGACGGTCAGGTCGGCGCCGGTCACCTGCGGCGAGGTGAGCGTGATGGAGAAGGTGCCGTCGCCGGCGACCAAGCCCGTGCCGACCACGGCGCCTGCTGCCGTGGTGACGCGCACGGTGGTTCCCGCCTCCCCTCGCCGGTCAGGATGGTACCTGCCGCATTGACCAGCAGGTCGGTCGGCGCAAGCGGAGCGACCAGATCAGGTGCATCCACCGTCGCGGTGGGAGAATCGTTGCCGGAACCGTCGGTCAGCACGACATCGAGTTCTCCGCCATCGACCTGGGCCGGCGAAAGGCCGATCTCGAACGTGCCATCGGCCGCGACCGTGCCGGTGCCGATGACATCGCCGGCCGCATTGGTGACCGTGACCGTGGCGCCGGGCTCGCCGCCGCCGCCGATCAGGGTGCCGGAGGCATTGACTTCAAGGTCGGTCGGCGGGGTCGGGCCTGTGAGGTCCACCGTGCCGACCGTGCCGGGCAGAGAATCATTGCCCGCCGCATCCGACAGAACGACCGACAGGTCGCCGCCGTCGTTCTGCGGTTCGGCAAAGGTGATCGAGAAGGTTCCGCCTGCCCCGACCGTGCCGGTGCCGACCGTATCACCGGCCGCATTGGTGACCGTAACGGTCGCTCCGATTTCGCCAGCACCGGTGAGGATCGTACCACCAGCGGTGAGAACAAGATTGGTCGGCGCATCCGGCGGGGTACCGTCCGTCGTGGTGGCCGTGCCGGGCTGGGACACGTTGCCCGCCGCGTCTTCGAGCACCACGGAAAGCGAAGCGCCATCCGCCTGGGGCGGATCGAGGTCGATGGCAAAGGTTCCGCCCGCACCGACCGTGCCGGTGCCGACGATGAAGCCATCGGCATCGGTGACGGTAACCGTCGTGCCGATCTCGCCAGTGCCGGTAAGCTCCGTGCCGTCAGCGCTGACCACGAGGGCAAGCGGTGCGTCAGGGGGATCGTATCGGGAGCGGCGACGGTGCCCGGCAAGGATTCATTGAAACCATCCGACAACACGACCTCCAGATCGCCGCCGTCCGTCTGGGCCGGATCAAGCGTCACCGAGAAGGTTCCGTTCGGGCCGACGGTTGCCGTGCCGACCTCAATGCCGGCGGCATTGGTCACTGTCACCGATGTGCCCGCCTCGCCCCTGCCGGTGAGCAGAGTTCCGGTATCGTCCACCACGAGATCGGTCGGCGCCAGCGGATCGATCAGGTCCGGCGCAACGGCGAGGCCGGGCTGCGATGTGAGGCCAAGTTCGGTCTGCGTGACGCGCAGATTGCCGCCGTCGATCTGGACCGGGCTGAGGTCAACCGTGAACGAGCCGTCCGCAGAGACAACTACGACCGTACCGACGACCGTGCCCGCCGCATTTCTGACGGTAATTGTCGCTCCAACTTCGCCCGTACCCGTCAACTCGTCGCCATCTGCGCTGACGAGAAGGTCTGTCGGAGCATCCGGCGCTCCCGGATTAGGCGAGAGCACCACGCTCGGCGGGGACACGTTGTCGCCTGCATCCGTCAGCGTGACCGACAGCTGTCCGCCATCAAGCTGAGCAGGATCGAGACCGATCTCGAACGTACCGTCAGCTTCTACCGTGCCGATGCCGATCGTATCTCCGAGAAGGTTGGTGACGATAACGTCAGTACCCGGCTCGCCTTCGCCGGTCAGGATCGTGCCTGTGGCGTTAACCGCAAGTTCGACGGGCGCTGCAGGGGGCAGGATGTCATCCAGCTCGAAATCGGCAGTGTCGGACACGTTGCCGGCGACATCCGTCTGCTCGATGGTGATGTCACCGCCCGCCAGCTGCGGAGAGGTGAAGGTGACGGCGAAGGTTCCGCCATCGGCGACGATCCCCGTACCGATGACGAGACCGTTGGCGTCTCTGACCGTTATGGTCGCACCCACTTCACCCGTGCCGGTCAGGATCGTTTGTCCGACATTGACTCCCGTTACCGTCGGGGCATCGGGGGCGAGGAGATCCGGTGTCGTCACCAGGACGATGTCGGTTTCGTTGCCCGCTGCATCCGTGGCGGTCACCTCGAGATCGGCACCGGTTGCCTGCGCCGGCGTCAGTGTGACGGCGAAGGTGCCGTTGGCGGCCACGATAGCCGTCCAGCTATCGATCCCGTTGGTGACTGTCACCGTGGCATCGGGCTCTCCGGTACCGGTGAGCAGTGTTCCGGTGGCATTGATGGCGAGATCGGCAAGGACCGGGTCCGTGAGATCCACCGTGGGCACAATGGCCGGCAGAGATTCATTGCCGGCGAGATCTTCAAGCACGACTTCCAGATCACCACCATCGATCTGAGGCGAGATCGAGGACGATGCTGATATTTCCAAGTCCATCGACAGTACCCTCGCCGACCACGTCACCGGCCGCATTGGTGACGGTGGCTGTCGCATTCGGTTCGCCCGTACCGGTCAGCAGCAAACCGTCCGCTGCGAGCACGAGATTTATCGGGGTATCCGGGCCGAGCAGGTCCGGCGTCAAGACCGAGACCGGGTCGGAAATATTGCCGCCACCATCGGTCAAGGTGACGTCGAGCTCGGCGCCGTCGGCCTGGGTCGGGCTGAGGCCGATGGTGAACGTCCCATCGGCGGCGACCGTGCCGGTGCCGACGGGGACACCGAGGGCATTGGTTACGGTAACCGTCGTGCCCGCTTCTCCGAGGCCGGTCAGAACCGTGCCGGTGAGGTTGACTTCAAGGCCGGTCGGCGGGGCCGGATCGACCGTGTCGGGCGCTTCGACGACAGCGGGCGGCGAAGCGTTTCCGGCCGCGTCGGCGAGAACGACGTCGAGTTCGCCGCCATTGTTCTGGGCAGGATCGAGAGGAATGCTGAAATCGCCGGTCGGCCCGACCTGGCCGGTGCCCACGACATTACCTTCTGCATCCGTGACGGTAACCGTAGCGCCGGGTTCGCCCGAGCCGGTCAGCGCCGAGCCATCGGCTTCGACCACGAGCCCCGTCGGCGCATCCGGTGCGATGAAATCGGGAGAGGGAATGGTGACGGCGGGTGAATCATTGCCCTCCGCATCCGACAGGACGACATCGAGATCGCCGCCATCGGTCTGCGCCGGTGTCAGGCCGATGCTGAACGTACCGCCGGCCGCAACCACCCCGGTCCCGACGGTGTCGCCGGCCTCATTGGTGATGGTCACCGTCGTACCCGGCTCACCGCGCCCGGTGATGAGCGTACCCGTGGCGTTGATCTGGACATCTTCCGGTGATGGCGGGGCGGTCAGGTCAGGTGCATCGACGGTCACCGGGGGCGAAACATTGCCGGCCGTATCCGCCTGGACGATCTGAAGCTGGCCACCATTATCCTGAGCCGGGTCGAGCGTCACACTGAAACTGCCGTCGGCGGCAGCCGTCGCGGTGCCGACGACGACGCCGTTCGCATCACGCACCGTGATGGTGGCGTCGGGCTCACCCGTGCCGGTCAGCTCGGTGCCGTCAGGGCTGACGACGGGTGCCGTGATGGCGGCGGGCGGCGTCAGGTCCGGTGACGGGATCGTCGCCGGCAGAGACACGTTGGTGCCGTCAGACAGAACGACGTCCAGATCGCCACCATCGATCTGGGCCGGATCAAGCGTGATGGTGAAGGAGCCGCCGGGCGAGACGGTGCCGGTTCCGACGGTATCGCCATCGGCATTGGTGACAGTCACGGTCGTGCCAGGTTCGCCCAGACCTGTGAGGATCGTCCCGGCATCATTGACGTCCAAGTTTGTCGCAGCGTCCGGAATGAGGAGATCCGGCGTGTCGACCAGGCCCGGCTGCGAGATGCCGTTCGCGTTTTCCTGCACCACCTGCAACTCGCCGCCATCGATCTGGGCGGGCGCAAGCGTGACCGTGAAGCTGCCGTCACCGGCGACAGTCGCAGTGCCGACAATTGCGCCGGCGGCATTTTTCACGCTGACTTCGGCACCGGCCAAGCCTGTACCGGTCAAGATCGTTCCACCGGCATTGACTTCGAGATCTGTCGGAGCCGGAGGTGCATCGGGATCAGGAGCCAGAACGCTGCCGGGCGTGGAGGCATTGCCGGCGGCATCCGTCAACACCACGTCCAATTCGCCGCCATCAAGCTGAGCCGGCTCAAGAGTGACGCTGAAAGTACCGTCGGGATCGACTGTATCCTGACCGATCGCCTCGCCTGCGGCATTGGTGACGGTTACCGTCGTACCGGGTTCGCCGCGGCCGGTGAGGGTGACACCGGTATCATCGATCAGAAGGTTGGTGGGCGGGGCCGGCGGCGTGATGTCGTCGACGGCGATCGTACCCGGCGCCGAGATATTGCCGGCGGCATCTTCCAGCACAACCTGCAATTCGCCGCCATTCGTCTGCGTGGGATCGAGGTCGACAGAGAAGGTGCCGTCGGCGGCTACGGTGCCGGTACCGATGGTCACGCCATCCGCATCAAGGACCGTCACCGTTGCACCGACTTCACCGCGGCCGGTGAGAACCGCGCCAGCATCGTCCACGGCAAGCTCGGTCGGAGCGTCAGGTGCGACGAAATCCGGCGCGGTGACGGTTACCGGCGGGGAATCGTTGCCGGCAGCATCTTCCAGCACGACATCGAGTTCCCTGCCGTCCGTCTGGGCCGGGTCGAGCGTAACCGAGAATGAGCCGCCCGCTCCGACCAGTGCGGTTCCGACGACGACGCCGTCGGCATCGGTCACGGTTACCGTCGTGCCGGGTTCGCCGCGGCCGGTCAGAACCGTGCCGTCGTCGTTGATGTCGAGGTTTGTCGGGGCTTCGGGGCCGGCAAGGTCCGGTGCCGGCGTGGTTGCCGGAGGCGAGGTGTTGCCGGCTGCGTCTTCCAGCACGACCTGCAGGTCGCCGCCATCCGTCTGGGCTGGGCTTAAAGTCACCGAGAACGAGCCGTTCGGACGCACGACTGCCGTGCCGACTTCGTCTCCATCGGCATTGGTCACCGTTACCGTCGTGCCGGGCTCGCCACGGCCGGTCAGGACCGTGCCTTCATCATTGACGCCGAGATTGGTTGCGGCGGCCGGATCGATCAGATCAGGGGAATCGATGATGCCCGGCTGCGACGTGCCATTGGCATCGGCCTGCGTAACGCGAAGCTCCCCGCCATCGATCTGCGCGGGGGCGAGGACAACGCTGAAGGAGCCGTCACCCGCAACCGTTGCCGTGCCGACGACGACACCGTTGGCATTGGTTACCCGAACCTGAGCACCAGGCTCGCCGTCGCCGGTCAGGATGGTACCGCCGGCATTGATTGCGAGATCCGTCGGTGCCGGCAAGGCGTCGGGATCGGGCGCCAGGACAGAACCGGGAGCGGAATCGTTGCCTGCCGGGTCGGTCAACACGACCTCAAGTTCGCCGCCATCGAACTGGGCGGGGCTGAGGGGGACACTGAACGTACCGTCATCTGCAACGATTGTGGTGCCGACCTCGGCACCGGCCGCATTGGTGACGGTCACCGTGGCGCCGGGTTCTCCACGGCCGGTGAGAATGGTTCCATCATCGTTGACACCGAGATTGGTGGGCTGCGCCGGCGGCGTGACGTCGCCGATCTCCACCGTACCGGGTTCGGAGACATTGCCGGCCGCGTCTTCGAGCACGACCTGAAGGTCACCGCCATTGTTCTGCGCGGGATCCAGATCGATCTGGAACGTACCGTCCGCGGCGACCGTGCCGGTGCCGACCGTGACGCCATCGGCGTCGGTGACGGTGACCGTCGTTCCCGGTTCGCCGCGGCCAGTGAGAACGACGCCGCCATCACCGACTGCAAGATCGGTCGGCGCATCCGGTGCCAGAAGATCCGGTGCGTCGACCGCGCCAGGATCGGAAACATTGCCGGAGGCGTCTTCGAGCACGACTTCGAGCTCGCCGCCATCCGTCTGGGCGGGGTCTAGATCAATGCTGAAGGAGCCGTTGGGGCCGACAGTGCCGCTTCCGATGATCTCCCCGGCGGCATTGGTGACCGTGACGATGGCGCCAGGTTCGCCGCGTCCGGTCAGAACTGTTCCGGCATCATTGACGGAGAGATTGCTCGGTGCCGCGGGCGCTTCCGTATCGGAATCGGAATCCGAGTCGGCGTCCGCATCTGCATCGGCGTCGGCATCTGCATCCGCATCGGCGTCAGCATCAGCATCGGCATCGGCATCGGCATCGGCATCGGAGTCAGCGTCGGAATCCGTGTCGTCCGATCCACCACCGCCGCTGGATCCGCTCGCGCCTATGCCGATCGCTGCAGCACCAAGACCGAGTGCCGCGGCAAGGCCGAGGATCGAACCGCCGGCACCAGCGCCGGCCGCGCCCCCGGCGGCTGCAAGCTGGTCGACCGGGCCGGCATCGACGAACTGGAAATCGGCGAGGCCATCGGTGTATTCGCCCTGCCAGGCGTTGCCGGCGGTGTCCTCAAGAATGAGGTCGCTGCGCTGATCGCCTTCACCGCCATAGAAATTTTCGATCCGGACATCCGCGCCATTGCGAACGTCAATGACGAGATCGTTGCCGGAGCGCGCGATCGAACCGATATCGTTGGGAGAGAGCTGCAGCCTGACGGTGCTGGGATCGGAAAGGATAATATCGTTACTCGAGACAGTCGTGGATTGCCCACTAACCTTGTCCAATACCACAGCGACCATCTTGCTCTCCTCCATGCCCGGCTAGGCTTTTTCTGGTTGAGCATTTTGACCATGCGGGACGCGGCGATTGATCCCTCACCCGAGCGAGCTCGAGTGCCAGCCGCGGCACCACATTCATTGCGGGCCAAAACACGTCTTCACGAAGTTGCCTTACTTGAGGCAATCTTCAATTAGCTACACCTAAAGTTTGGAGGATATGATTAACAAAAGGTGTAAGCAATGGGATTATATCGGCACAGTTGCATCAATCGCATGCGATTGCCGTCGCGATTGCCCCGCTTCAAGCCAATCGCGCTCCAAGAGATGGAAAACAAATAGTTAATCAGATTTTTGGCGCGGTTCGTGCAGGCTGCTGCGTGGAGGCCGTAACCTTGCCCGCAGGCGGAGTAAGCTCGAAGACGTCGCGCAGCCTACCCGAGGCATAGGCGCATTCGACATTCAGCTTGTAGATATCGTAGCGCGTATTGATCTCGTCGAAACGTGCGGCATGCAGTTCCTGGTCGGCGTTGAGCACGTCAAGGAGCGTGCGCGTTCCGAGATCGAGGAACTGCCGCTGATAGAGATTTCGGGTCTCTCGCATCATCGTCTGGCGCGAGCTCAGCGACTTCAACAGGGTGCTGAGGCTGCCGACCTGCGCGGCGGATCTCGATCCAGGTCTTCTGGCTGTCGAACCGTCCGGTGGCGATTGCCGCTTCCGATGCCTGCGCGGCGTAGCGGGCGGCATTCTGCTTGGCCCGGAACGAGCCGCCGTTATAGAGATCACCTTTGACCGTGATGCCGACCACGTAGTCCGGATCGGTGTCGCTACCCCAGGTCTTTACCCGGCTCGTCGCCTCCATGGCGATGGTCGGCAGCATGTCGGCGCGTGCCAGGCCAACGCGTGCATCGGCTTCCCGTTTTCTCGATTTTGCCGCCAGCACGTTGGGAACCGTATCCCAATCGGGCACGGCACCAGCGCAGGCACGACCGAGGCCGGGCGGAAAAGTGCCCTTGAGCCGGACGCGTCCCGTCTGACCAAGCAGCGCATTCAGCGTGCCTTCCCAACGCTGCCGCTCCGCGCTGATCTCGAGCGCAGTCGATTGCGCCGCCTGGACGCGCGCCTGCGCCTGCAGCTTGTCGGAACGGGTACTGGCGCCGCGATCCGTGCGCAATTCCACGAGCGTGCCGATCGCTTCCACATCATCGACCTGTTCCTTGGCGACGACCGCAAGGCGCTCGTTGCGAAGGATCTCTACGGAGGCAAGCGCTGTCTCGCGGATGATGTCATCGACGGTCGCGAGGAATTCCGCCTGGCGGACGTCGTGGATAGCCGTCTCGGCCTCGACGCGGCCTGAGACCTTGCCGAAATCGTAGATCATCTGGGAGGCGGAGACGTTGAACTTCGGTGCCCATTCGCCGCGCTGACCGTTTTCGGCCCCGAGGTCCAGCCCGCCGCCGACGGAAGGAAGGTAACCGGATCGGGCGTCCTGGATGAGCCAGTTCTGCTGCTGGATACGGCCGGCCGCTTCCTGGATGGCAGGGTGCCAGCTGACGACCCGCTTCACCGCGCTTTCCGTGTCACGTACGGCCGGGGGCGCGGCCTTCTTCGACGCAGGCGTTTCTGCTGTTTTCGGTTGCGACTGCAGGTTGACGGCGGCAGCTTGTGCCGGCGGGATAGAGCTCTTGGGAGCGGTCTGGCTGCAGGAGGCCTGGACGATGACGGCCAAACCGATGAGGCTGGCTTTGATTGGGCAGCGACCTGAACGCATCTAGGCTCCATAGACCGGCGATAAAGTGCTTTGACCGGTCTACGAAATACCAACGACTGGAAGTGCCCCCTCGACACTTAGCGGGGCCTAATATAGGTGATTCGTCAAATGTCGCAAATGCTTAAGCGCTACTGGAAGTAGCAGCTTTCAGGACTGGCGAAGGGACCGGCCAGCCTCGACGATGCGCCTTGTCAGCGCGTCGTCGTCACGGATGCCGAGCTGGTAGAAATGGATCGCCAGTGCCGCCAACCTCTCTGCCGCCGGATCGTGGCGCGACAGGCACGCGCCGTAGCGCGCCGTCTCATAAATGATTTTCAGCCGCTCCAGCTCTTCCGGATAAATCGGATCGCAGGGTACGCCATGCAGATTGCCCATCGAATGCTCCCTTACCCAAGGATGCGTTAGACTTAACTAATAGAACGAAGATGTCTTCAATGCAAAACCCCTGATTGGGCAACAAGGTTGACGGTCAATGAATTTGGGCGTGCACGGTTGCGGCCTTTTTCTTGCGAAAGGCGCTTGGGCTGACCATTCCCCTTTTCGTCTCTTCCCATTTGGATTAGAAACGAAAGAAAAACGAAAGGGGGATTTCATGTTCCTGTCCGACCGTCAGGCAAAGATCGTCGAGATTGCGAGATCCGCCGGCCGCGTGCTGGTGGATGATCTGGCCGAACAGTTTGCCGTGACCCCCAGACGATCCGCAAGGACCTGAATGATCTCTGCAACGGGCGGCTTCTGACCCGCATCCATGGCGGCGCCACCTTTCCGACCGGAACCGAGAATGTTCGCTACGACGCGCGCCGCCAGATCGCGGCCTCGGAGAAACAGGCGATCGGGCTTGCCGCAGCCAGGCTGATCCCGAACAGCAGCTCGCTGTTCATCAATATCGGGACAACGACGGAAGCTGTCGGCGAGGCGCTGATCGACCATCGCGACCTGATGGTCGTTACGAACAATATCAATGTTGCCAATACGTTGCGGCTTATCGATCATATCGACGTGGTGATCGCGGGCGGCGTGGTGCGGCAATCCGATGGCGGGATCGTGGGTGAGGCAGCGGTCGATTTCATCCGCCAGTTCAAGGTGGATTATGCGGTGATCGGCGCATCGGCGATCGATCCGGACGGCGCGATCTTCGACTATGATTTTCGCGAGGTGAAGGTGGCGCAGGCAATCATCGCCAATGCGCGGCATGTCATCCTGGTCGCGGATCTCGACCAAGTTCGAGCGGACCGCGCCGGTCAGGATCGGACAGATTTCGCAGGTTCATACGTTCATTACGGACCACTGCGAATTCCCTGAATTTCGCGATGTCTGCCGGGAAAACAATGTGTCGCTGATCGAGACCGGCCGCTGATTTTTCCGCCCTGAACTTTCGTTTGACATTCGAAATATTTTCGATTTAATCGCCAGCAGTTTCGTAATTTCAGCGCATGATCCGTATATTCCGGCTCGGTGGGGAGCGATGAGCCAGACAGTTCACGACATCTTCGTTATCGGCGGCGGCATAAACGGCTGCGGCATTGCGCGGGATGCGGTCGGTCGCGGCTATACTGTCGCGCTTGCCGAGATGAACGATTTTGCCTCCGGCACATCTTCCGGCGCGACGAAGCTGATCCATGGCGGCCTGCGCTATCTCGAACATTACGAGTTTCGTCTCGTTCGCGAATCCCTGATGGAGCGCGAGGTGCTGTGGGCCATGGCGCCGCATATCATCTGGCCGATGCGCTTCGTCCTGCCCTACCACAAGGGCGGCATCCGCCCAGCCTGGCTGATCCGGCTTGGCCTCTTCCTCTATGACCATCTCGGCGGCCGCAAGCTTTTGCCGCCCACCTCCGTTCTCGACATGCGCAAGGATCCGGCCGGCAAGCCGCTGAAGGCGCTGTTCACCAAGGCCTTCGAATATTCCGACGGCTGGGTGGACGACGCCCGCATGGTGGTGCTGAACGCTCGCGACGCGGCTGACAAGGGTGCGCTGATCATGCCGCGCACCAGGGTGATTTCGGCAAGGCGGGAGGGCGACCTCTGGATCATCGAGACCCGCAATACGGTCACCGGTGCAAACGAAACCCATCGGGCGCGCATGCTGATTAATGCCGCAGGCCCCTGGGTGGATCAGGTGATCCGCTCCGCCTTCGGCCAGAACGAGGCACGGCATGTCCGCCTTGTGCAGGGCAGCCACATCATTGTCCGAAAAAATTCGAAGGGCCGCGCGCCTATTTCTTCCAGAACCCGGACAACCGCATCATCTTCGCCATTCCCTATGAAGAAGACTTCACGCTGATCGGCACGACCGACCGTGACTTCAAGGATGACCCGAAGGATGTCCGGATCTCCGACGAAGAGACCGCCTATCTCTGCAATGCGGCGAGCGAGTATTTCAGGGAGCCGGTCCGGGCGGAGGATATCGTCTGGACCTATTCGGCCGTGCGCCCGTTGTTCGACGACGGCGCCTCAAAGGCGCAGGAGGCGACCCGCGATTACGTGCTGAAACTCGAGGCCGAAGGCGGTGCGCCTTTGCTCAATGTCTTCGGCGGCAAGCTGACGACCTATCGGCGGCTTTCGGAGCATGCGCTGGAAAAGATCGGCGAGGCGATCGGCGGCAAGGGCAAGCCCTGGACCGGGCAGAGCCATCTGCCGGGCGGCGATTTTGCGGCGCAGGGCTATGAGAGCGAAGTCCGCAAGCTGAAAGCGGGCTATCCGTTTCTTGCCGAGCGCCACGCGCGCCGGTTGGTGCGGCGCTACGGCACCCGCGCTGCGATACTGCTTGGCAAGGCCGCCAAAACGGAGGATCTTGGTCGTCATTTCGGCGGCGATCTCTATGAGGCGGAGGTCCGCTATCTGGCAGACAATGAATGGGCAATGAGCGCCGATGACGTCCTTTGGAGGAGAACCAAGGACGGGCTTCGCCTGACTGCGGACGAGAAAAGGCTTTTGGAGGAGTACATGGCCGCAAAACCGGAAAGGATTGCCGGATAAGGGCCGTGTGTTCCCGCTGTGAGGAGGCAGGGGAACAGGAATGCTCGAATTGCGTAAAGCAGCAAAGATGGTGGCCGGTGAATATCACATTCACCCGAGCGACCTCGTGCTTCAACGGGGCAGCCTGAACGTGCTGCTTGGCCCGACATTGTCGGGCAAGACATCGCTGATGCGGCTGATGGCCGGCCTGGACAAGCCGACCGAGGGTTCGGTGCAATTCGACGGCGCCGACGTGACCGGTATGCCCGTGCAGAAGCGCAATGTCGCCATGGTCTACCAGCAGTTCATCAACTACCCGCTGCTGACGGTCTATGAGAACATCGCCTCGCCGATGCGGATTTCCGGCAAGGATGCGACGACGATCGACCGAGAGGTGAAAAAGGCGGCCGAACTCATGCGGCTGACACCTTATCTCGACCGCACGCCGCTCAATCTTTCCGGCGGCCAGCAGCAGCGTACCGCACTTGCCCGCGCGCTGGTGAAGAATGCCAGCCTCGTGCTGATGGACGAGCCGCTCGCCAACCTGGACTACAAGCTGCGCGAGGAGCTTCGTGAGGAATTGCCGAAGATATTCGCCCAATCGGGCGCGATCTTCGTCTATGCGACGACCGAGCCTTCCGAGGCACTGATGCTGGGCGGGAATACCGCCACGCTTTCGGAAGGACGTATCACCCAGTTCGGGCCGACGATCGAGGTCTATCGCCGACCGGCCGATCTTACTACCGCCAAGACATTCGCCGACCCGCCGCTCAATTTCATCGAGGTCATCAAGTCGGGCGATGTCCTGCGGCACCGCGACGCCGGCACCCTGCCGGTACCGACGCATCTCAGAGCCATCGGCGACGGACCGGTGACGGTCGCCTTCCACCCCCATCATCTGGGCCTCAGCCAGCAGACCGCCAATGCGGCGCGGCTTTCCGCCCGCACACAGATTTCCGAGATTACCGGTTCGGAGAGTTTTGTGCATCTGGATTATGACGGGGTCAAATGGGTGATGCTGTCGCCCGGCATCCACGACATCGATCCCGATACCCCTGTCGATGTGTTTCTCGATACGCGGCATCTGATGGCATTCGGCAGCGATGGCCGGGCCATTGCCGCGGCAGCGGCGTGAGGAGCACCTGATGGCACGTATCACGCTCGATCATATCCGCCACGCCTACGGCCCCAACCCTGTCTCCGACAGCGATTATGCGCTCAGGGAAGTTCATCACGAATGGAAGGATGGCGGTGCCTATGCGCTGCTCGGTCCGTCGGGCTGCGGCAAGACGACCCTGCTCAACATCATTTCCGGGCTGCTGCAGCCGTCGCACGGGCGCATCCTGTTCGACGGCAAGGATGTGACCGATGTTTCGACGCAGGGCCGCAATATCGCTCAGGTCTTCCAGTTCCCGGTCATCTACGACACGATGACGGTCTACGACAATCTCGCCTTCCCGCTGCGCAATCGCGGCGTAGCGGAGGCAGAGGTGGACCGGCGCGTGCGCGACATGCTTGACATCATCGACCTTGCCGACTGGGCAAAGCGCAAGGCGCGCGGACTGACGGCCGACCAGAAGCAGAAGATCTCGCTCGGCCGCGGGCTGGTACGCAACGACGTCAACGCGATCCTGTTCGACGAACCGCTGACCGTCATCGACCCGCATATGAAATGGGTGCTGCGCTCGCAGCTGAAGCGGCTGCACAAGCAGTTCGGCTTCACCATGGTCTATGTCACCCACGACCAGACGGAGGCGCTGACCTTCGCCGACAAGGTGGTCGTCATGTATGAGGGGCAGATCGTGCAGATCGGCACGCCGGCCGAACTATTCGAGACGCCGCGCCACACATTCGTCGGCTATTTCATCGGCTCGCCTGGCATGAACGTCATCCCCGCCAGGCTTGATGGAAGTTCGGTGACGCTGGGCAGCCAGCGGCTCGATCTAGCCTCGGCACCGGCTGCAGCACAGGGCGACCGGATCGAACTCGGGATCCGGCCGGAATTCATCCGGCTCGGACGCGAAGGCATGCCGGTGACGGTCCGCCGGATCGAGGATATCGGCCGCCGCAAGATCGTCCGCGCCGATTTCGAAGGCCAGCCGATCGCGATCGTCGCCGACGAGGATACGGAAATTCCAGCGGAAGCACGCGTGGCCTTCGATCCGGCCGGCATCAACATCTATGCCAATTCCTGGCGCATCGGTGGAGAGGCCTGACATGGAAAAGACCTATAACAACAAGGCCTGGTTCTTCGTCCTGCCGGTGCTGGTGCTCGTGCTGTTTTCGGCCGCCATTCCGCTGATGACGGTGGTCAATTATTCGGTACAGGATACGTTCGGAAACAACGAATTCTTCTGGGCCGGGACGGACTGGTTCGATGAGATCCTGAATTCCGCCCGCTTCTGGGAAGCACTGCAGCGCAACCTGCTCTTCTCATTCATCATCCTGGCGCTGGAGATACCGCTCGGAATCTTCATCGCGCTCAACATGCCGAAAAAGGGGATCGGCGTGCCGGTCTGCCTCGTTCTGATGGCGCTGCCGCTGCTCATCCCGTGGAATGTCGTCGGTACGATCTGGCAGGTTTTCGGCCGCGTCGATATCGGCCTGCTCGGCCGCACACTCGCCATGCTCGGCATCGATTACAACTATGTCCGCAACCCGCTCGATGCCTGGATCACCGTCATCGTCATGGATGTGTGGCACTGGACGAGCCTTGTGGTGCTGCTCTGCTATGCAGGTCTCGTGTCGATCCCCGACGCCTATTACCAGGCGGCCAAGATCGACGGCGCCTCGCGCTGGTCCGTCTTCCGCTACATCCAGCTGCCGAAGATGAAGCGGGTTCTGCTGATCGCGGTGCTCCTGCGCTTCATGGACAGTTTCATGATCTATACCGAACCCTTCGTCGTCACCGGCGGCGGGCCGGGCAATTCGACGACCTTCCTGTCGATCGACCTCGTGAAGATGGCCGTCGGCCAGTTCGACCTCGGGCCGGCTGCCGCGATGTCTCTCGTCTACTTCCTCATCATCCTGCTGCTCTCATGGATCTTCTACACCGTGATGACCAGCAGCGACGCGGAAAGCTGAAGGAGGGCACCATGGCTGACGTCAAAAAGTACAAACCTGCCGGTCGCTTCTCCTGGCTCGTCTCAACGCTCTACATCGTCTTCCTGCTGTTGCCGATCTACTGGCTGGTCAATATGAGCTTCAAGGAGAATGCCGAGATCACCGGCACCTTCTCGCTCTTCCCGCACAATCCGACGCTTCGAAACTACGCGGTGATCTTCACCGATCCGTCCTGGTATAACGGCTATATCAACTCGATCATCTATGTGGGGCTGAACACGCTGATCTCGGTCGCAGCTGCGTTGCCGGCGGCCTATGCCTTCTCGCGCTACCGGTTCCTCGGCGACAAGCACCTGTTCTTCTGGCTGCTCACCAACCGCATGGCACCGCCGGCGGTGTTTGCTTTGCCCTTCTTCCAGCTCTATTCGGCCTTCGGGCTGATCGACACCCATATCGCCGTGGCGCTGGCCCATTGCCTGTTCAACGTGCCGCTGGCGGTCTGGATCCTCGAAGGCTTCATGTCGGGCGTGCCGAAGGAGATCGACGAGACCGCCTATATCGACGGTTATTCCTTCCCGCGCTTCTTCGTGAAGATCTTCATGCCGCTGATTGCGTCGGGCATTGGGGTGGCCGCCTTCTTCTGCTTCATGTTCTCGTGGGTGGAACTGCTGCTTGCCCGAACGCTGACGACGACTGCCGCCAAGCCGATCTCGGCGATCATGACGCGGACAGTCTCGGCATCCGGCATGGACTGGGGCGTGCTGGCGGCCGCCGGCGTGCTGACGATCGTGCCCGGCGCGCTCGTCATCTATTTCGTTCGCAACTACATCGCCAAGGGTTTTGCGCTGGGGAGGGTGTAGCATGCCGATGTCTCAGAGGGGAGGAACCCATGAACTTTGCCTGGATGGCCTGGACGCTACCGACGGCGCTGTTCTTCATCACCATCTTCCTGCTGATCGCGGCGATGGGCGTGTGGGAATATTTTTCGCCGGGTGGCAGCCCGCGGGTCGGCATCCTGCGCTTCGAGACGACGCGCGGCGACCGGCTGTTCATCTCGCTGCTCGGCGCGGCATTCATCAATCTCGCCTGGCTGGGGCTCGTCGGCCCCAACCTGTGGTGGGCTCTTGGCATCGCAGTGGTCTACGCGATCTGCGTCTTCCGCTTCGTCTAGGCAGGAGCAAGCGTGATACGGCGCGCGGGAGGACCGGCGCCGGGACTGAAATTGCAATCGCAACTCTGGGAGGACATCATGCGACGGCATCTTCTGACATCGACCGCAGTCATATTACTGGCACTGGCGGGCACGGCCACCGCCGACATGGACGCAGCCAAGAAATTCCTCGATGCTGAAATCAAGGATATGTCGGCGCTTTCTCGCGCCGAGCAGGAAGCCGAAATGCAATGGTTCATCGATGCGGCAAAGCCCTTTGCCGGCATGGATATCAAGGTCGTTTCGGAAACCATCACCACCCATGAATATGAATCCAAGGTGCTTGCGAAGGCCTTCAGTGAAATCACGGGCATCAAGCTGACGCATGACCTGATCGGCGAAGGCGACGTCGTCGAAAAGCTGCAGACACAGATGCAGTCGGGGGAGAATGTCTATGACGCCTATGTCAACGATTCCGACCTGATCGGCACCCATTGGCGCTACCAGCAGGCCCGTTCGCTGACCGACTGGATGGCCAATGAAGGCAAGGACGTCACCAATCCGGGCCTCGATCTCGAAGACTTCATCGGCCTGAAATTCACCACCGCGCCGGACAAGAAGCTCTACCAGCTGCCCGACCAGCAATTCGCCAACCTCTACTGGTTCCGCTACGACTGGTTCAATGACGAAAAGAACAAGGCCGATTTCAAGGCCAAATACGGCTACGACCTCGGCGTTCCGGTCAACTGGTCTGCCTATGAGGACATTGCCGAATTCTTCACCGGCCGCGACGTGGACGGCAAGAAGGTCTATGGCCACATGGACTACGGCAAGAAGGATCCGTCGCTCGGCTGGCGCTTCACCGACGCCTGGCTTTCGATGGCCGGCAACGGCGACAAGGGCCTGCCGAACGGCCTTCCCGTCGACGAATGGGGCATCAAGGTCGACGAGAATTCGCGGCCGGTCGGCTCCTGCGTCGCGCGCGGCGGCGACACCAACGGACCGGCGGCGGTCTATTCGATCCAGAAATATCTCGACTGGATGAAGGCCTATGCCCCGGCTGCGGCGAACGGCATGACCTTCTCGGAATCCGGACCGGTTCCGGCCCAGGGCGAAATCGCCCAGCAGATGTTCATGTACACCGCGTTTACCGCCGACATGGTCAAGCCCGGCCTGCCGGTCATGAACGAGGACGGCACGCCTAAATGGCGTTTTGCCCCCTCGCCGCATGGCGTCTACTGGAAGGACGGGATGAAGCTCGGCTATCAGGACGTCGGTTCCTGGACGCTGCTCAAATCCACGCCGGACGACCGCGCCAAGGCGGCCTGGCTCTATGCCCAGTTCGTCACCTCGAAGACGGTCGACGTGAAGAAGAGCCATGTCGGCCTGACGCTGATCCGCGAAAGCTCGATCCGCCACAAGAGTTTTACCGATCGCGCACCGCAGCTCGGCGGCCTGATCGAATTCTATCGCTCGCCGGCCCGCGTGCAGTGGTCGCCGACCGGCACCAACGTGCCGGACTATCCGAAGCTGGCGCAGCTGTGGTGGCAGGCGATCGGCGATGCCGCTTCAGGTGCAAAAACTCCGCAGGAGGCGATGGACTCGCTCTGCGCCGAGCAGGAAAAGGTGATGCAGCGCCTCGAACGCGCCGGTGTCCAGAAGGACATGGGCCCGAAACTCGCGGAAGAGCATGACCTCGAATACTGGAACAAGGATGCGGTTTCGAAGGGCAACCTCGCGCCGCAGCTGAAGATCGAGAACGAGAAGGAAAAGCCGATCACCGTCAACTACGACGAACTGGTGAAGAGCTGGGCCGACGCCAAGAACTAGTCATAGAACATGCCACGAAGAGATGCCCTCCCGGCCGTGACGCCGGGAGGGCATTTTAAATGAAGTTCATGAGCAGAATCCCGAGGCCGAGCGGCTGTGATCCCTACATGCCTGCGCCTGTTACACCTGGCTTTGCGCTTCGGTCCATGCCGGGCCCTGCTTCAAAGAAGGCTGCTCGTAGCGCATTTATAAAATTCCTATAACGTTGCCTTCGGAGTAGTCTGGAACCACTATGGGGTGATCGGCAAGTATACGACTGTTTCCTTCACTGGATGAAAGTTACAGGTCAACCATCATGCCGAGATACGTCTTCTACTCCTGTTCGAAATCTGGCGCAGTCCTCGAACTTGGCGGCAAGCAACTGCCCGGACTGGAAGCTGCAAAGGCCGAGGCGAAAACCCACATCCGTAAAATCATGGCGGACGCGATTGCCTACGGCCGGGATATATCCCGTCGAAAAATGGAGATTCTGTACCCCAACCCATCAATTGCTGGCATCCATGCGCTTCAAGGATGCGGTCGTTCGCGACGATTAGCAGCGGAGAACCTGGGCGATGCCTACATGTCCGGTGGGTAGTCGGAACTAGCTAGTCAGACGCTCTAGCCGTTAAGATAGCGGCGCATGCAGTATAGTAGCGCTGCCTGTTCTTCGTTCTCGCGAATATCGATGACCCGCCCGAAGAAGATGCGGTGGGTTGCCTCGTCAATGAAATTGGTGGTTTCGCATTCAAAGCTGACCGACGCGTTGGCAAGTACCGGTGCGCCCGTGATGCCGTCTCTCCAGTCGCCAATCGCAAAGCGGTCGTCGGTCGACGTTTTTCCGCCGAAGTGATTGGAGATGTCTTCCTGGTCCGGCATCAGCGTATTGACGCAAAAATGGCGCGTGTTTTCGAAGGCTTGAAAACACGAGCTCGCGCGATTGAGGCAGACGAGAAGCGTTGCCGGCGTATCACTGACACTGCAGACCGCCGACGCGGTAAAGCCGTAACGCCTGCCGCCATATCTGGCCGTTACGACGTTGACTGCCGAGCCGAGGCGCGACATGCCGTTGCGAAACGCGGCTTTGTCGACGATGTCGAAGCGATGTTCCACCATGTTCATGTCGGCCTCCCGTGGCTCAGCCAGAATTAAGACGAAAGTTCTTTCCGGACGATCTCCGCGCCTGCCGCCAGAGCCTTCAGTTTGCCTGTCGCGACCTGGCGAGACAAAGGCGCCATGCCGCAATTGGTGCAGGGATAGAGCTTGTCGGCGTCCACGAACTGAAGCGCCTTTCGCAGAGTGCCGGCAACTTCCTCCGGGGTCTCGATGGTGTTGGAGGCCACGTCGATGGCACCCACCATCACCTTCTTGCCGCGGATGAGCTCAATCAGATCGATCGGGACATGGGAGTTGTGGCATTCCAGCGAGATCAGATCGACGCTGGATTTCTGCAGCTTGGGGAAGGTTTGCTCATACTGCCGCCATTCTTCTCCCAGGGTTTTCTTCCAGTCCGTATTGGCCTTGATGCCGTAGCCATAGCAGATATGGACGGCTTTCTCGCACTTCAGTCCCTCCATCGCCTTTTCGAGGGTGGCAATTCCCCAGTCGTTCACCTCGTCGAAGAAGACGTTGAATGCGGGCTCGTCGAACTGGATGATATCGACACCGGCAGCTTCCAGTTCCCTGGCTTCCTCATTCAGAACCTTGGCAAATTCCCAGGCCAGTTTTTCACGGCTCTTATAGTGGGCATCGTAAAGCGTATCGATCATCGTCATGGGACCCGGCAGGGCCCATTTGATGGGCTGCCTGGTCTGCTGGCGGAGGAATTTCGCGTCTTCGACAAAAACCGGCTTGGGACGGGAAATAGCGCCAACGACGGTCGGCACACTCGCATCATAACGATTGCGGATTCTGACCGTCTCGCGCTTCTCGAAATCAACGCCGTCGAGGTGCTCGATAAAGGTCGTGACGAAATGCTGGCGCGTCTGCTCGCCATCGCTGACGATATCGATGCCGGCCTTTTGTTGGTCGTCAAGCGAAAGGCGCAGAGCATCCTGCTTGCCTGCAATCAACTCCTCACCGTCCAGTTTCCAAGGTGACCAGAGCTTTTCGGGTTCTGCAAGCCATGAGGGTTTCGGCAAGCTGCCGGCGGTTGACGTGGGCAACAGTGTTTTCAAAATAGATTACCTTGTGTTCTGCGTTGATCAGGCGGCGTATCTGGCAGACCATTGCTCAAGAACGGTCTTGTATGGCTTGATGAAATGCTCCTCGGCAAACCGCCCCTGCTCGACAGCCAGGCGGCTGCGTTCTTCACGGTCGTAGACAATCCGGGTCAGCGAATAATCCTGGTGTTTCAGGCTCGGCTGGTACACAGCCCCTGCGACTGAATTGGCGTTGTAAATCTCCGGCCGATAGATCTTCTGGAACGTCTCCATCGTGCTGATCGTGCTGATCAGCTCGAGATTGGTGTAATCACCAAGCAGGTCTCCGAGGAAATAGAAGGCGAAGGGTGCTACGCTATTCGGCGGCATGAAATAGCGGACCTGCAACCCCATTTTTCTGAAGTACTCGTCGGTGGACGAGAATTCATTCTGGACGTACTCGGCGCCCAGGATCGGATGCCGGTTTTCAGTCCGGCGATAGGTCTTGCTGCTCGAAGCACTCAGGCAAATGACTGGGGGTTTATGGAAATGCGCTTTGTAGGCATCCGAGTTCAGGAAGCTCTTGAACAGGTTGCCATGCAGATCGCCAAAGTCGCTCGGAGCACTGAATGCAGGGCGATCCTTGTTGTATTCCGGAAGCACGACGCTGAAGTCATAATCGCGTACGTAGGACGAGAAATTATTGCCGACGATGCCGTCAATGCGCTCCCCGGTCTTTCGATCGACAATATTCGTTTTCAGGATCTCGATCAGCGGGAAGGCATCGTTGCTGCCGTCTGCACCGAGATTCATCTCGACGGAGATAATCTCGAGTTCGACAGAATAACGATTATTCTCGGGGTTATCCCAATGCGCCAGCGCATTGAAGCGATTATCGATCATCTTCAAGGCGTTGCGGAGGTTTTCCTCGCGGTTTTCACCTCTGGCCAGATTGGCAAAATTCGTCGTCACTCGGGTATTGTCCGAGGGACGATAATCCGTATCGAAGCGAGTGCTTTTGATAGAAAATTTGAAATCTTCGCTCATGGCGATCCGTCTTTCCTAATTTCCGATCTAAATCCGCACCGAATGCTCGCTTTCAGTATTGAGAAGCATCCTGATACGATTTCTCGGCCACCATTTTCGATTGTTTGTTTTCAAGCGTGTTGAGTGCTTTATGCCCGAGGCGGTAATCGAGAAAAATGGTATTATCTCATCGAATGATGAGCCGCGTTCATGATTTTCCGCCTCCATCGGACCGGCCGCAATTGGCCTGCGACCCCAGTTGGCCGGCTTCCGGCGACGCGGCGCAGGCGCGCAGCCATCATCCACTCCTTGACCATGTCAGCGACATGCGACATTGCTTCCTCATCGTGGTTCTGCGGATGAAGGTCCGGAGCTAAGAGGGAATTCGGTGCGGGCTTTGACCCAAGACCGAAGCTGCCCCCGCAACTGTAAGCGGCGAGCGAAAGTCCTTACCAGTCACTGAGGCCTGCCTCGGGAAGACGGACCTGAGCTATGACCCGCAAGCCAGGAGACCTGCCGCGATAGATAACGTCCACGGGCGGGGTGTCCCGGAGTGCCGCTTTCGCGATCGGCATTCCCATGCCTTCGTCTCTGCGTCATGCCGCCGCCCTGCCGCAACCTGATGGCAGAGCCGATGACAGAGACCGCAAAACCAACAAGGCCAGCCCAGCACGGCTCGACAACCCGTCTCATTGATATCGTCTTTCCCGGCGACACCAACCATCATGGCACCCTCTTCGGGGGAACAGGCCTGACGCTGATGGATCGCGTTGCCTTCATCGCGGCGACCCGGTTCGGGAGAATGCCGTTCGTGACCGCATCCTGCGAGCGGATCGATTTCAGGCAGCCCGCCCGTATCGGGCATATCGTCGAGTTCACGGCGAAGCCGGTCAAGGCCGGACGCCGCTCCCTGACGGTCGAGGTCGAGATGGCGGCGGAAACCATTGTCGGCCGCCAGCGGCACATCTGCACGCGCGGCATCTTCAACATGGTCGCGATACCGGAGGAGGAGAATGCCGCGAACTATAAGTTACCTGAACTGGCTCCCGACACCGGGTCAGACACGAGCGATGCCGTTTCCATGGTCGAGATCGTCTTCCCGGATCAGGCAAACAGTGTCGGCCGGATGTTTGGTGGCGAAGCGATCGCCTACATGACCAAGGCTGCATTCGTGGCGGCATCGCGATATTCCGGCAAGCTTGTCGTTCTGGCGTCATCGGAGCGGATCGATTTCACGAGAGCCATTGAGATCGGCGAGATTGTCGAGGCGCAGGCGCGCGTCGAACGCGTCGGCCGCAGTTCCATGTCGATTGAAACGAAACTCTGGTCGGAAAATCTGCTGACGGGCGAAAGGTACATAACGGCGACCGGACATTTCACTATGGTGGCGGTCGGCGCTGACCACCGGCCGGTTCCCGTTCGCGATCCGAGCCCGGCCGAGGTCGGTCCCGCCCAAGAAGCGGAGGCATGACCATGCTGGACAAGCAACATCTGTCGATCCTGCGTGAAGTCGATCGGCTCGGCAGCCTGACGGCGGCGGCGGAGCGGCTCAACGTCTCCCAGTCCGCGCTCAGCCACACGATCCGTAAGCTCGAAGAGCGCTACGGCGTCGCCATATGGGAAAAGGATGGGCGCAATCTTAGGCTCACCGAAGCCGGTCGTTATATCGTGGCACTGGCGCAGCGCGTTCTGCCGCAGATCGAAAGGGCCGAAGACGTCCTGTCGGACTATCGCTATGGCCAGCGGGGGTCTCTCAAGATCGGCATGGAATGCCATCCCTGCCATCAATGGCTGATGAGTGTCACAAAACCCTATCTGGTCGATTGGCCGGATGTGGACCTGGAGCTGACGACATCCTTTGCCTTCGGTGGCATGGCGGCGTTGACGGGGTATGAAATCGACATCCTGATCACACCGGACCCGATCGAGGCGCCGGGCATCCATTATCTGCCCGTGTTCGATTATGAACTGGTGCTTGCCGTGCCAGTCGATCACCCGCTGGCGCTTAAAAGCCATGCCGGGCCTGCCGACCTCTTGGAGGAAACGCTGTTCACCTACCCGGTCCCGCCTGAGCGGCTGGATGTGTTCACGCAGTTCCTGGTGCCTGCCCATAGTCGGCCGCTCCACCACCGTAATGTCGAGACGACGGAAATGATGCTTCAGCTCGTGGCCGCCGGTCGCGGCGTCAGCGCCATTCCGGACTGGCTGGTGCGACGGGAAGCGGCAGTGCTCGGTGTCCGTCCCGTCCGCATCGGCCAGCACGGTATCCGGAAGAGCATCCATCTCGGCTTGAGAAGCGGCGATGAGGCCGTCGATTACATCGCCGGATTTCTTTCGACATCGCGCCAGACATCGGCCTAATGCGCCAACATCCCGGTCGGCACGCTTGAAGGAAGCTCGCCGAGAAATACGCCGACCCGTCTCGGGTAAATTCCGGGCCGCTCAATGTCTTTACCCGATGGATAACGATCAATGTGCTATCTCTGCTTAAATCCTTACATCATCGGCCGCGAACATCATGCTGCATCGCAGACGCCGGAAGACGCTGCCAATCAATCGCGTTCTCCGGCCTGCGACGAGTTGCGGACCGACATCGATACGATTGATCTGGAGCAGGGTCGGACGAAGCCCTCGGGCTCCCCTCCGTTCGATCCTGGACAACAGAGGTGAGAAACCAGGCAATGGGGAACACGAGATGAGAACCGCTGGCGGATCATATCGGCGCTTGGCCAGCCCGTTGTTGCCCGACAAATGCTACCGGTTTCTCTCGACGATCTGACCGATACGCTTCACTGCCCCCGGCCGCACATCGCCCGGCAGTTTCATCTCAGACAGCGGCGCGTCGCCGACCCGGACGACCATCACCATGCCCATGTCGTAATGCGGCGTGCACATGATCCCGTAGAAACCTTCCTCGGTGAAGGTGATCTCGATTTCCTGGTTGATCTTGCCCTTGAACGGAGTGGCTCCTTCCGGGAGGAAATCCTTGATCGTCGCTGCGTTGTGTCCGCGCTGGGTGGCGAGAAACTTCACCGTGTCGCCCGGCTTCAGTGACAGGAAATCCGGCTCGAAAGCCATGCCGCCTGTGGCGTTGCCGTTCAGCATCTTCACTTCGAAGGTCTCGGCATGGACGGAGATCGGCAGCAAGACCAGGAGAGCGGCAAGGAAAACGGAGCGCATGGATACCTCACTGAATGGACTGGAACCGGATCAGGCTTGTGCCGTCCGTATCTTCGATAAAACGGGCCGTGACGCCAAAAACATCGCGGATGAGATCGAGTGTCAAAATCTCGGCTGGAGTGCCAACCGCCAGAAGCGAGCCTTTCGACATCACGCCGATCCGGTCGCAGGTCATCGCCTGATTGAGATCGTGAAGCGCGATCACCGAGGTGATGGGAAGCGCCTTGACGAGGCCGAGGATGGAGAGCTGATGCTGGATATCCAGATGGTTGGTCGGCTCATCGAGCAGCAGGATTTTCGGATGCTGCGCGAGAGCGCGAGCGATATGGACGCGCTGTTTTTCGCCACCTGACAGCGTGTGCCAAAACCGTTTTTCCATGCCGGCCATATCGACCTGCCGCAAGGCCTCGGCCATGATACGGTCATCGCCCGCCGACCAGGGTTGCAGTGCCGACAACCATGCCGTTCGACCAAGTTCGACAGCGTCTTTGACGGTTAGGCGCTCGAATGTATCGCTCTGCTGCTCGACAAAGGCCAGGGTCTGGCCAACCTGCCGCCGGTTCATCCGCGCCATGGGCTGATCCTGCAGCATGACTGTCCCGGAAGAGGGTGTAAGGATGCCGGCCAGCAGTTTCAGCAGCGTCGACTTGCCGGAACCGTTGGGACCGATCAATCCGAGCGTTTCTCCGGCCTGCACCTCAAGACAAACATCTTCAACGATGCTGGTGCTGCGAACGCTCCAACCGATACCCTTGGCGGTGAGGATCATCGAATGCGCCTTCCGCGAATGAGGATGATGGCGAATCCCGGTGCGCCGACAAGGGCGGTGATGACACCGATCGGCAGGACCTGATTGGGCACGAGCACCCGCGAGCCGATATCGGCAAGCACGAGAAAAACCGCTCCCATCAGCGCCGACACGGGCAGAAGGCGGGCGTGACGCGGCCCGACGAGAAAGCGCGCGGCATGGGGAATGACGATGCCGACGAAACCGATCGACCCGACGATGCTGACCATGACGGCGGTCATCATCGCCGCCGTTCCGATAACGATCGCCTGGATCTTTCGGACGGGCACTCCGAGTGAGGCCGCGGAGTCCGCACCGAAAGTAAAGGCATCGAGTGCCCGACGATGCCACATGCAAATACAGACACCCAGAATGGCGATCGGGACGGCGAGGAACACATCGTTCCAGCGTACACCGCTGAGGTTCCCCATCAGCCAGAACATGACACCACGCACCTGCTCGGCATTGGCGGATCGGGTGATGATGAAGGAAGTCAGGGCGTTGAAAAGCTGTGAGCCGGCGATGCCGGCGAGGATGATGAGCCCGGTCGCCTGGATGCCGACACCGCCTCCTGCAGCGCGCGCCAGGATGACCACCAGAAGAAAGGCGATGAGCGAACCGGCAAAGGCGCCAAGCGAGAGCGAGAGAAGCCCGCCCCCAATCCCAAGGATCAGAATGGTAACCGCGCCCGTCGATGCGCCGGCGGAAATGCCGAGGATGTAGGGATCGGCCAGCGCATTGCGGAGCATGGCCTGCAAGACGACGCCGGAGACGGCGAGCGACGCACCGCAGCAGGCCGCCACGATGGCGCGTGTGAGCCGATAGTTCCAGATGATACCCGCGTCGATCGGATCGATGGCATAGGACGCGCCGAACATCTTGTTGGCCAGCGTCTGGCCGACAAGATGGAGTGGCATGGACGTCTCCCCGACGGAGACGCCCAGCGCAATGGCAATGAGGAGCAGGAGGACGGATCCAGCCAGATAACCGATCCGGCGTGTGGCGATCCCCCGTCCCGCTCCACTGCGATATCGGTCACTGCTTGCCCTTGATGTCTTCAAGTGCGTCGGCGACAGCTTCGATGCCGGTCGGAATGCGAATACCGGCATGGACGGCGTGGGCATCCACCACAACGATATTGCCGTTTTTGACGGCCTTCATCTCACGGGTCACCGGATCGCTCTTCAGGTAGTCGAGTTTCACCTGATAGTCGTCGGCCGGATAACGGCGGCGGTCCATGCGCGCGATGATGATGACATCCGGATTGGCCTTGGCGATCGTTTCCCAACCGACGGATGGATATTCCTCATCACTCTCGACCACGTTCTTCACACCGAGCGTGTTCATGATGAAGCCGGGAATACCCTTCTGGCCGGCGACGAAGGGATCGAGCTCTATGTCGGCACTGGAGAACCAGAAGACGGCGGAGACGTCCTTCAGGTCGAGCGACTTTGCCTTTGCGGCAGCGACAGACACGCGTGAGCGAAGCTGTTCCTCGAGCTTGTCGCCCCGATCCTGCACGTCGAAAATGGTCGAGAGTTCGTCCACTGCGCGATAGACGGTATCGATCGAGAAAGGCACCTTGCGGGAACCGTCGCCGCCCGAGAGGTTATCCTTGCCGACGCAATCGGCGGGCATGGCATAGACGTTGATGCCGAGCTCATTGAACTGCTGGCGCGTGCCGACCACACCCTGCGGGCCGACATGGACCTCGAACTGGGTCGTCACCAGTTCCGGCTTCTTGGCGGCCACGGCTTCGAAACCGGGATGGTTGTCCGCCAGAAGCGGCACCTTGGCATTGACGTCCTTGAACTCCGGCAGAACCTCGTTGAACCAAACCGACGTACCGACAACTTTGTCGCCGAGGCCAAGGGCGTAAAGCATTTCCGTCGTCGACTGGCCGACGGCGGCAACGCTTTTTGGCGCCGAATTGAAGGTTACGTCCTGACCGCAATTGCTGATCGTCAGCGGATAGGTCGTCGAGGCGGCATAAGCGCCGGAACTGGCGAACAGAAGGGTCGAAAAGGCAAGAGCAGCCTTGAGTTTCGTCATGATCAATCTCCGGTCAGTGAAAATGGCCCGATCGGGGATCATCGAGATGGCACGGAAACCCGCCTGCCGGTTTTCACCGTCATTCGGAACAGCACGCAAGAACGCTGCAAACATCCGTTTCCTCCTCCGGGCACCCCGCCGGCATTAGTTTATCCAGGTGTCGGCAGGTCTCCTGACTGGCGGGTCGCTGCATCCTCTCGCCTTCCCGAGCCAATCGCTCAGTGGCCGATGAAAGGATGCTCGCCGCCTACAGTTGCGGGGGCAGTTTCGTTTGACGGATCGCTCCGTCCCGAATTCCCTGTTCGTCCCTTACGGGAACCGACGGTTGAGAGCTATACAGGCTTGGGATTGCCACGCAAGCGTTGGAGCTGCGTCAGCGCGGCTTTGTCGCTGTCAGCACGAAATATTCGATTTGCCGTGTGCTATCATCGTAGACGGCACCGTATGGATGGTTCTGAAAAAGATGGCCCCAGGACTGGACATCCTGGAACCCGGCCTCGTTCAGCATGGACCTGGCATCGCTTTCCGTCAGGCCGTTGAAGAACGGAAGATGCCCACCGAATTCTTCGGCACTGTCGTTCTCCCGATGCAAAAACCACAAGCCATCCGAGACGAACACCTGTCCGCCCGGACGAAGAATACGCTCAGCCAGAGCCAATGCATCGGTCGGGCTCTCCAATGTCCAGAGAACATTTCGGAGGGTAACGATGTCCGCGCTTTCGTCAGCAAGATCGGCATCGTCCATCGAGGAATGCACGAAATCTACGGTGAGCCCGCGGTCCTCGGCATCCTGGCGCGCATGGGACAGCATACCTTCGGAACCATCTACTGCTGTGACCCGGTGGCCGAGCTCAGCAAGCATCAGCGCGCAGGCACCCGTGCCGCAGCCAAGATCGACAGCAGTCCTGGCATCCTCGCCGAGCGCCGCTGAAAACACGCTCTTCCAGTCGTCATGGTTACGCTTGTGCGATGCCGCACCGTTGAAGCGGTGTGCCCGCCCATTCCAATGTTTGGACATGGCTTTGGCGGTGTTTGGCGCAGCTTTCATGATCAACCTCTGGCAATGGAGTTCGCCCGACTTCGAGCCAACCCTTAAGATCGCACCCGGCTCAAAAGCCGGGTGCGTTTTTTCAATCACCGTATTAGTGCGCTTTCATCTCGCTGACGATCTCTTTCGCGTCCATGAAGGACGGATAGTAGGTCGGCCAGTTGGTCACTTCATTCAGAAGGGCTGCGCGGTCATTGCCCCAATAGAGATGGTAGTGACCTGCCTTGTTCGGCGCGATGCCGTGGTCGCTGAACTGGATGAATTGCGGAGCCGTCGCATCGCCTTCGGTCTTCTTGAAGATGAAGCGGACGCCACGATTGCCCTTCTTATAGGTCAGGATTTCCTTACCGTCATAGGCATAGTGACCGGCCAGCGGCTTGCCCTTTTCATAGAAGGTTACCACGTCGCCTTCGATGGTGATCCGGTCGACATCGGTCTTGTAACCGACTTCATATTCGGCGCGAATGTCCTCGACCTTTGCCGTGCCCTTTTCAGCCTTGTGTTCCCAGACCGGCTCAAGCGTGCCGTCCTTGAGGTAGGGGTAGACCGACTGCCAGTCACCGGCGTAGTCCGAAAGCGGACGATCCTTGACCTGGCTGTCTTCAAAATAGCCGGCATAGATTTTTGGATCGCCATGGCTGTGGGCGTGATCGTGGTCATGACCGGCATGATCGTGATCATGTCCTTCGCCTTCGTGAACCTTGCCGCTGCCGCCGGCGACAGCAATGTTATACGGCTTGCCCTCAACCTTGACCGTGCCGACTTCCTTCAGTTCGGTTTTCGAGATGCGACGAACCACACCTGCATTCGGATCGGTCATCACCACTTCATCACCGGCCATGGCGATGCGCGGACGCGGATCGTTCCAGTGACCATCCATGGAATAGGGTTCGGTGACCTTGGCGCTCTTGGAAAGCTTGCCTGCGAGCACGTCGATCTGGTGCAGCGTCCCGTCTTCCGTCAGCACGTAACCGAAACGGGCATTGGCCGGATCGAGCACGAAATCGACGCGACGGAACGGCAGGTCGATATACTGAAAATGCGGCTCATCGACCGGATCGACAACGACGAGGCCCTTGGCGCCGTAATTGCCGAGAAAAACCTGCATGCTCTTGGCGCCGAGCAGCGTGCCCGTCGTTTGGCCAGCCGGAAGATCGGCCGGATAAGTCAGCATTTTTGTGACCGGACCGTCCGCGCTGGCGGTCACCGTAAGAATGCCTTCCTTGCAACCGGCGGCCAGATAGGCACCGGAGAATGCCTCACCATGGATGCCGGTGCAGGTGGCGACGTCACCAGCCACCGTACCGTCTTCCTTGACGGCGCGCAGACCGACGCGCGTCGGAGCGGCATCGCCTTCGACCGGGGCATCGGAAGCAACCGTCGTCACCCAGCCATTGCCGACAGGTGCGGCAAAGCCGTGATGGGCGCGGGCCTGCTTCAACTGCTTGGATTCGATCTCGTTATGGGCAAGTTCATGCGCCTCGACGATTTCGGCATAACCGCCCTTGTCGAAATTGATGACGATCTTGCCGTCGTGATCGATGACGTGGAACGGACGCGGACCGGTCAGCGGCTTGTCGACGGCCGACGGGTTTTCGATCTCGATATCCGAATGATCGCCATGCGAATGCAGCGAGATGCCGCTGTTGATGAAATGAACGGCGTCGTTGTCGGATTCGACGGCAACGATCGCGGCACCTTCATTGACGCTGTAGAGCTTGTTCTGGCCGGTCGTCTTGAAGTCCCAGCGGTTTTCCGGCTTTTCGAGATCGAAGGCCGTGACCTTGGCATCCTTGTGATCGCCGACGAAGACGCGGTACAGCGTGACGTCTTCCTCATCGTCATGGGAAAAGGCGGCCGGGCCGCTGAGGCTGACGGCGATCGCCAGGGCAGATGCTCCCAGTATCCAGTGTTTCATATCCATCTCTCCTTAATGATATTACGTAACATCCATAGGCCCTGTTTTCCCGGCCTGAATGGGTTTGCTCAGCTCTTGGTGATCGCCGAAACGAGGGTTTTGACGTTGTAGCGCATCATGTCGATATAGGTCGGCGCGGGACCATCGGCGGGCGACAGCGCGTCCGAATAAAGCGTGCCTCCGAGCGCAAGCCCGGCTTCCGAAGCGATCTGCTCGACAAGGCGGCTATCGGCAATGTTTTCGGCAAAGACCGCGGCGGCGCGCTTTTCGCGGATCTCACGGATCAGCGAGGCCACATCGGCGGCCGATGCCTCGGATTCGGTCGAGACGCCCTGCGGCGACAGGAAGGAAATGCCGTAGTCCCGCTCAAAATAACGGAAGGCATTGTGCGCAACGACAGCGACGCGGTGATCCTGCGGGATCGCACCAACCTCGGCCTTGATGTCTGCATCGAGGGCCGTCAGCTTTTCGATATAAGCGGCGGCATTGGTCTTGTAAGTCGCGCAGTCATCAGCATCGGCGGCACAAAATGCCTTCTCGATATTCTGGACATAGGTTTTGGCATTGGCGACCGATTGCCATGCGTGCGGGTCGTTCGGCATGGCATGGAAAATCGCCTTGCCATCGACGAAGTGGTAGTGACCGCCCTTGGGGTCGTTCAGAATGTTGGCACCATCGGTGACGGTGGTGACCGGTGCCTCTGCCTGGCTTGCCTCGATCAGGCGCTCCATGAAGCCCTCAAGCAAGAGACCGTTGACGAGGATGACGTCGGCGCGCGCCAAAGCCATGGCATCGGCGGGGCGTGGTTCATAGACATGCGCGTCGCCATCCGGGCCGACGAGTGTTCTGAGCTCGATGTGATCGCCGCCGACCTGTTTTGCCAGATCTCCGATGATCGAGAAGCTGGCAACGACCGACAGTTTTTTGTCCTGCGCAAAGGCCGGCGTACCGAGGGCGCCGAGCGAAGCGGCGATGAGACCGGTGAGGAGGAGCGTCCGTTTCTTCATGGGTGTTTCCAATGGCAGTTTGAGATCAGGCGGTCCGGTGAACGGATCGCGGCAGTCGAGACAGAAGCAGTCCGCGCGGACTGGCAATCACGGAGATGAAATAGATGGCGCCGGCAGACAGGATGATGGCCGGGCCCGATGGCAGCGATGCGTGATAGGACAACAGCAGGCCCGACATCGATGAGACCAGACCGATGGCAATCGCCAGCAGGCACATGGTCAGAACATGCTGCGACCAGAAGCGGGCAGACGCCGCTGGTAGAACCATCAAGCCGACCGACAGCAGCGTTCCGAGCGCTTGGAAACCGGCCACCAGATTGATGACGACAAGGCCGAGAAAGATGAAATGCACAGGTGAACCGAGGCGGGAAACCGAGCGCAGGAACAGCGGATCCATGCATTCTGCCACCAGCGCGCGCCAGAACAGGCCGAGCAGGAGCAAGGTGGTGGCAGCCACAAGTGCGATCAGCGTCAACGCATCATTGTTGAGCGCCAGCACGGTCCCGAACAGGACATGCATCAGATCGACGCTCGATCCGCGCAGCGACACCATCAACACGCCCAATGACAGCGAGATCAGATAGAAGGCTGCCATGGAGGCATCTTCCTTCTGCACCGTCAGACGGGAAACCGCCCCCGCCCCAAGCGCCACGAAAATACCGGCGATCAGACCGCCGATCGTCATCGGTACAATCTGCAGCCCATACATGAGAAAGCCGGCGGCAGCACCGGGCAGGATGGCATGCGCCATCGCATCGCCGGTCAGGCTCATACGCCGCAGCATCAGGAATACGCCGACCGGGCAGGCGCTGAGCGACAGCATCAGCGCGCCGCCAAGCGCCCTTTGCATGAAGGCGAATTCGATGAAGGGGAGGATCAGGGCGTCGTAGAGCATGGTCATGACTTTGCCCCAGCCGCCATGCGCTGACCGGCAATAGCCGGCATCTCAGTGTGTGCATGCTCATGATGATGATCGTGGCCATGCCCAACCGGTGCGCACCATGGGGCATTTTCGTCCCAGGCTTCATGATAGTGCCGCGCCCGCAGAAGGTTCTCCGCAGACAGCGTCTGATGCACCTCGCCCCAGGCAACCGGCTGTCGCGCCAGAAGCAGGGCTTCCGGAAAATGCTCGCGCACCAGATCGAGGTCATGCACGACGACCATCACCGTGCGGTTCTCTCCATGCCAGCTTTTGATCAGTGCCACGAGATCGATGATCGTGCGAGCATCGACGGCATTGAACGGTTCGTCGAGAAGGATCAGATCGGCATCCTGAACCAGAACACGGGCAAACAGCGCCCGCTGCATCTGCCCGCCGGAAAGTGTGTCGATCGAGCGCTTTTCGAAACCTTCCAGCCCGACGGCCTTCAGCGCCTCGGCGACAGCTTGCCGGTCTTCCGCCCGATAACGCCCCAGAAGACCGCGGCGCGGCCACAGACCAAGCGACACGAGATCAATAACCCGGGCCGGAAAGGAGCGATCCAACTCCGACTGCTGCGGCAGATAGGCGAGCCGCGTACCCGCAGCCACAGAGCAGGTGCCACCCATCGGCCGCAACAGCCCGACAATGCCTTTCATCAGGGTCGACTTGCCCGAACCATTGCCGCCGACAACAGCTACAAGACTGCCCTTGCGCACCACACCGTTCAGATGATGCACGGCCGGATGTCGATTATAGCCCAGCGTCAGATCGCTGAATGTCAGGCAGGCTTGAGACATCGACGTGCTTGCTTCCCGTTTCGGATGGCAGGCTACTCAATACGCCGACCCATGTAATGTTATTACGTTTATCATCGTTTGCCCGGAGTGCAATGAGGTTTTTGGCGCCAATCGAATTTTTCAAGGAAACGGTATTAGATCGAAAACGCCGGCCACGCCCATGCCGTCAGCGCATGGGCGTTCCTCCGGTCACGATCAGGTGGGCAAGCGCCTGGCCAACCTCCCCTTCCGTCACCTCGCTGATCGCCTTGTGGATGGAAACTTGATCGGTCCGGCTGTCGCGCATTACAAGAATGACCGTCTCCTTCGGAGGACAACCAGGCAAGGTGCAGGCGAGTTCATTGACGGAAACGATCGCGGCATGGGTGAGATCCAGCCTTGCGCGCACCCACTCCTTGATGGTGCGGGTCTTGGCGATGATGCTGGACGACCCGCGGGCCAGGGGATTGCTGAATGCGCCGGTCATGACAGGGCCCGCTTCCTTCGGGCGGACTTTGGAGCCAGCACCTCGAAAAGGTCTCTGATCTGTTTGAGCGGCATGTCCTGACCGATCAGCACGACGCGGCTGGAGCGATCGCCATCCGGCCAGGCATCAAGCCGCTGCAGCGGGTAGAGCCGATGCTGGACGGCATGGGCAACGACCGGTCGATCAGGATCGTCGCTGACGGCAAAGATGCCCTTGAGCCGCAGAAGTCCGGACTGGATATTGGTCGTGACGATATGCAGAAACGTCTGCAGCGCCTGCGGGTCGAGTGGCACGTCATGCGTCAGACAGACCGCCTCGATCTCGTCGCCATGCCGGTTGAGATCATGGGCATGGTCGCGGCGTTCGGCCAGAGCCTCCATGGCAAGCCAGCCCCGAACGTCCTCGGCCTTTCCGGAGATGGAATAGCGGGCGTCGTCGAAAAGTTGACCGAGCTCGAATGTCCCGGCATGCCGATCGTGGAAACGGGCTCCCGGATTGAGCAAGGCGAGTTCGGAGGGCCAGTCCTGCACCGCGTCCGCCAGATCCGTCTTCGTCAGCACGACATCATCGGCAAATGCAAGTTGCTTCCAACCCTCGATGAGACTGTCGAGTGTGGCCCGGCCGCTCAGAACGTCGAATGTCGTGACCACACGGGAGAGGTGGAAATGGCGCGCGACGATGTGGTCCCTGAGACCCAGAGCCGGCGCGCCGCCCGGGATGAGGCTATTGATGATCGGAGCGGGGTCGGCAAGCCCAGTGGTCTCAATGATCACGCGCTCGATGGCCGGCACTTGGCCCTTGATGAGAGCATCATGGAGTTCGTGGAGCGAGACCCGGATATCGCTCGTTGCCGTGCAGCAGATGCAGCCCGTTGTCGTCTGAAAATAGGTTTCGGAACCGGTTCGAACGAGGCCGTGATCAATCGGAACAGTGCCGAACTCGTTGACGATGACTGCGGTGCCAGCCATTCGGCCATTACCGAGAATGTCGTTGAGCAACGTCGTCTTGCCGGAGCCCAGAAAGCCGGTCAGCAGCGTGACGGGGACGGGATCATAATATCCATTCACATCGATATCCGTGGCCGCATTCGAGGGCCGGTCCTTCCTGAACAGGCGTGCTAACATATTGCATGGCCTCATCTCTTGGACGACGAAGGTTCATAGCGCGACGTGCCAATACCTGGTTCTGCAATCGCTAAGATTGATAGAGGCTGCGTATGTTATGTTATTACATTCGTCAATCGGGGTTTCGATTTTTCGACCTGCGAGAACTACGACAAGGTCGTCGAATTTCACGAAGTCGCCATGACGGTCAGGCTCACGACGTCGTGGGCGGAAAGACAGCCCCTCACGCTACTAATTCATCCGGCGGATGTCCGGCCAGACAAATGTCGGCCAGCGGTCTTGCATCGTTATTTGTTACTATATAACGTTACATAACTTCATTTCAAAACTCTTCTGGAGATGGCAATGGTCCGAAAACTACCCGTCACCGTCCTGTCCGGCTTTCTTGGCGCGGGCAAGACGACGCTTCTCAATCACATCCTTGCCAATCGTGAGGGCATGCGCGTGGCGCTCATCGTCAACGATATGAGCGAGGTCAATATCGATGCCGCATTGGTTCGTGACGGTGGTGCCAATCTTTCGCGCACGCAGGAACAACTGGTCGAGATGACCAATGGCTGCATCTGTTGCACGCTGCGCGACGATCTCCTGAAGGAGGTCAGGGCCTTGGCCGAGCAGGACCGATTCGACTATCTGCTGATCGAATCCACCGGGATTGCGGAGCCCCTGCCCGTCGCGGCCACCTTCGATTTTCGCGATGAGGACGGCCAGAGCCTGGCGGATGTCTCGAAGCTCGACACCATGGTCACCGTTGTCGATGCTGCCAACCTCCTGAAGGACTACAGCTCCGCGGATTTCCTTGCCGATCGCGGCGAAACGGCAGGTGACGGCGACAATCGCACGCTTGTCGATCTTTTGGTCGAGCAGATCGAATTTGCCGATGTCGTCGTGCTCAACAAGATCAGCACAGCCTCCCCCAGGAGCGTGAGGCGGCACGCACGATCATCGCCGGCCTGAACCCGGATGCAAAGGTGATCGAAGCGGATTTCGGACAGGTGGAGCTGAAGGAGGTTCTCGGCACGGGCCGGTTCGATTTCGCCAAGGCCGAAACCCACCCGCTCTGGTTCAAGGAACTGCACGGTTTTGCCGACCACGTACCGGAGACCGAGGAATACGGCATCCGATCCTTCGTCTACCGAGCCAAGAAGCCGTTCGATCCGATGAAGTTCCAGGCCTTCATCGACCGCTCATGGCCGGGTGTTGTGCGCGCCAAGGGTTTCTTCTGGTTGGCAACGCGCCCAAACCATGTCGGCGAGATCAGCCAGGCAGGCGCACTCGTGCGCACCCAGAAGATGGGCCTTTGGTGGACGTCGGTTCCGAAGGAACAGTGGCCGCGTGATCCGGGCTTTCTCGACATGATGAAGCCCTATCTCGATCCGGTCTGGGGCGATCGTCGCCAGGAAATCGTCTTCATAGGCGCCGACCCGATGAACGAGGCAAAAATCCGCAGCGAACTGGATGCCTGCCTGATCGACAGCCCGGTATTCGTGCCGGATCTATGGCGTAATCTCCCAGATCCGTTCGCGAGCTGGAACCGGCAGGCGGCGTGAGCTTATCCACGACGCCTCGAAGAACCCGCCATGCCTGCACAGCGGTGAGCACCACCATTGATGCCTTCCGCCAGCCGGGACCATCTGTCAGGTCGTCGCTCACAGCATCCAGGCGGCGACCTTCGGCAATTCTGACGGGCTTGAGAGAGCATGCTTTCGGCACCATCCACGGCGGTGACCCGAAGCCCGATCTTTGCGAGCAACAATGCGCAGGCGCCCGTGCCGCAGCCGATATCGACGGCAGTTCGGGCGTCCTTACAAGGTTGTGCCTCGTCCAGCTGTGATGGTGATGCTTGTGCCATGCCTCACGCGGAGCCGTGTCGCTGCACTGCGCGTTTGATTTCAATCAAAGTCTTCCGACATGAAACATTGATAGACGGACCAAAATGCCGCATTGGTTGTGCGGATTGGCCGCGGTAACAGATGTCAATCGCATTCACGGACATAAGACGTGACACATTCGAAGCCGACCGTTCCCCCAAGATGGGGTTTGGCATGGGGCGTGCGCCTGATCTGCGCACTCGCTCTCATCATGATCGGTTTTGCCCACAAGCCGCCCGCCTCGAACCATCCCGTCTTCAACCTCGCCGAACTTGCCGCCTACACGCTGCCCGACGGCACGATCCCGACGCTGTGCATTACGGTGACGGACGACGACCACACGGATCATCACCAGCATGACGGGCACCTGGCGAAGGGTTGCGAGGCCTGCCGCATCGCCGCGGCCGCGGCTTTGCCGAGCCCGTCGGACCACGCGCATGCCGGGATTGTCCGCAGCTTTACGGCTGTCGCCATTCCAGCCTATGCGCAGCCTAGCCTGCACCGCATTCTGCCCCCAAATCAGGGGCCACGCGCACCACCGACTGAGATGAGCGCATAAGCACCGGCGCTTTCACGCGCTGTGCCAGCATCGACTGCCCCTGCCCGTGCCATCGAACGCCGGGCTGACGGCAGGCGTATCCTCATCTCATTCTGGATCATCATCATGAACTCCATCGTTCACCGCGCGCTTGGCTGGGCCCAAGCCGCTATTGCTGCCGCGGCCCTCACCTTCGCTGCGGCCTCTTCCGCGCAGGCACAGATCGACATTACCGACGTGCTCGGTCGCCACGTTACGCTCGAAAAGCCGGCTGAAAAGGTCATGCTCGGCTTCTATTTCGAGGATTATATCGCGATCACCGGCCCGAGTGCGATCGACCGCCTCAAGGCCGTTTCACTCAATTACTGGAAGGGGTACCGGCCTGCCCAATACGACGCGTATCTAAAGGCGTTCCCGAAGATCGCCGATCTTGTCGATGTCGGTGATGCGGATGCCGGCACACTGTCAGCGGAAAAGATCATCGCCGCTCGGCCAGATGTCGTCATTCTCTCAGCCGGTCAGTACAAGTATCTCGGAGCTGCGGCCCAGACGATCG
Source organism: Terrirhizobium terrae (assembly GCF_030323265.1). GTDB lineage: Bacteria > Pseudomonadota > Alphaproteobacteria > Rhizobiales > Rhizobiaceae > Neorhizobium. Next base: position 1,594,910 of record NZ_CP104992.1, on the reverse strand, counting down.
AGCAGGTCGGTATTCCGCTTGTCGTGGTCGACTACAACGCCCAGACGGTCGAAAAGCACGTCGCCAGCACTTTGATCATCGGTCAGGTCATGGGGACGGAAGATCGCGCGCAAAAACTGGCTGACCAGTACAAGGACAAGATTGCCGACACGATTGCCCGCGTCGAAAAGGCGTCGAAGGCGATCAAGCCGAAGGTTTATGTGGAGCTCGGCCAGAAGGGTGCCGCGGAATACGGCAACACCTATGGTTCGGGCATGTGGGCAGGCACGATCGATCTTGCCGGTGGCCAGAACATCGCAGCCGGACAGGTGGCAAGCTGGGGTCCGCTCAATCCGGAATATGTCATCTCGTCCAAGCCGGATGCGATCTTTCTGTCGGCATCTGAATGGGTGAGCCTGCCAAACTCCATCCTTGCCGGCTTCGGCATTCCGGAGGAAACAACCCGCGAGCGCGCAGCGCCCTATCTGCAGCGCGCCGGCTGGCAGGATCTTCCCGCCGTCAGGAACGGTGAGGTTTATGTCATCTATCACGGCGGCAACCGCACAATCTACGACTATGCCTATCTGCGCTACATGGCCAAGGCGCTTTACCCGGATGCCTTTGCCGATGTCGATCCGCAGGCCGAACTGAAGGCCTATTACGACGCCTATCTGCCGATCAGGCTGGACGGCACATTCATGCTGAAGATCGGCAACAAGACATGACGCGAGCGCCTGTCACAGGGGCCGCTTCCGGGCCCCATGCAGGCAGGCGCGATCTGCACGCTCTTTACCGAAAGAGCGTGCAGAAACGCCTCACCCTGCTTTTCCTATGCGGAGCCATCCTTCTCTTTCTGCTGGCGCTCGATCTCGTCACCGGACCCTCGCCGCTGACGATCCCCGAGGCCTTTGCAGCCTTGGCCGCCGGTCCGGCGGGCGATGATCGCACGGCGGCCGCCATCATCTGGTCGATCCGCCTGCCGATGACGCTGACGGGTGCTCTGGTCGGCATGGGTCTCGGCATTGCCGGGCTGCAGATGCAGACCATTCTCGACAACCCGCTCGCAAGCCCCTTCACGCTCGGCTTTTCTGCGGCGGCCGGGTTCGGCGCGGCCGTCGCGATCATGTTCGGCGGAATTTTGCCGATCGCAGCATGGCTGATCGCACCGCTTTCCGCCTTTGCCATGACGCTGGTTGCCTGCGCGCTCGTCTATGCGATTGCCAGGCTGCGCGGCAGCAATGCGGAAATCCTGGTTCTTGCCGGCATCGCGGTCATGTTCATGTTCCAGGCTTGCCAGTCGCTTCTGCAATATCTGGCCGAGCCGGAAGTGTTGCAGCAGATCGTCTTCTGGCTGTTCGGCAGCCTGCTGAAAGCCAACTGGACCAGCGTTGCGGTCATCTCCGTCGTGCTCGTTTTCTCCGTTCCGCTTCTCGCCCGCGATAGCTGGCGGCTGACGGCCATGCGGCTGGGCGACGCCCATGCGACCAGCCTCGGCACGGATATAAATGCGCTGCGCCGCCGCACCTTCGTGCTCATCGCACTTCTGACTGCTGCCTCCGTCGCCTTTGTCGGCACGATCGGCTTCATCGGCCTCATCGCCCCCATGCGGCACGCGCCATGGTCGGAGAAGACCAGCGCGCTCTATTGCCGATGTCGGCTCTCACAGGCGCCATGCTGCTCGCCAGCGCCTCGATCGTTTCGAAACTGCTGTCGCATGGCGCGGTCATTCCGGTGGGCATCGTCACCGCTGTCGTCGGCGTGCCGGTCCTCTTCGCGTTGATCATGCGCAAAAGTGCTGGAGGCATGCGATGACCAACTCACACATGGCCGGACAAGCTGCGCTTGAACTGCGCGATATCCATGTCGCCCGTGGCGGCAACGCCATCGTCAAGGGCGTCAGCGCGCTTCTGCCTTGTGGCGGCATCACCGCCGTCTGCGGCCCGAATGGCGCGGGAAAATCCACCCTCATGGCGGCCATCGCCAATCTTCTGCCGCACAGGGGCTGGCAGGATCGCCGTCCCAACGAGCGCGACCTTTCCTTCATGCCGCAGGCGCTCGGCATTCGCGCACAACTCTCCGTGCTTGAAGTGGTGCTACTCGGTCGGCTGGAACGGTTGTCATGGTCGTTGAGCGCGTCCGATATCGATGCCGCGGACACCGCCATGCAGGCCGTCGGCATCAGCGAACTGGCAGAGCGAAGGATCGATACCCTGTCCGGTGGCCAGCAGCAGCTCGTGCTTCTCGCCCAGCGATTGATCCGCAAGCCGCAGATCCTGCTTCTCGACGAGCCGACGAGTGCGCTCGACCTGCGCCGGCAATTGCTGGTGCTCGACATTCTGCAATCCTATGCGCGAGAGGCCAAAGCGGTGGTCGCCATCGTCCTGCACGACCTTTCGCTTGCCGCCCGTTACGGGGACAGGCTGCTGCTCTTGCACGAAGGCAGGACGGCCTGTTTTGGACCGCCTTCGGACGTGCTGGACGAGACCGTGCTGCGTACCGTCTATGGTGTCGAGGCGGAAATCCTCACGACATCCGCCGGCACGCCGGTCGTTGCTCCCTTGTCACCCCATCTTCGGGAAGTTGCTAAATGAGGCAGACGTGCTCATCGCGGTCTTGTCACTTGACCTTCTCGTCATCCACCATATCAAACGCCTCAAATGCATGCATGAGGCAGACCGAAATGCCGAAATCAATCCAAGGAGGATTTTTCATGTCGCGTATCCGCATCAAGATCATCACCACGGCTCTCGCGTTGTCGCTTCCGGTCGCAGCTTTCGCCCATGACATGGGTGGTCACGTCAAGGGTGACATCAAGGTCGAGTCCGCCTATTCCCGCGCCATGCTGCCCGTGGCCAAGGTCGGCGGCGGTTATCTGACGATCGTCAACAGTGGCGCAGCAGACCGCCTCGTCAGCGCCTCATCCGATCGGGCCGGCGAGGTACAAATTCACGAGATGAAGATGGACGGCGGCGTCATGGAAATGCGCGAGCTCAAGGATGGTGTCGCCGTCCCGGCTCACGCCTCGCTTGAAATGAAGCCCGGCAGCTATCACCTGATGTTCATGGGGGTCGACAGGCCTTTCAAGGAGGGTGAGATGGTCAAGGCAACGCTGGTTTTCGAAAAGGCCGGCTCCCTGGATGTCGAACTGGCCGTCGGGCCCGTCGCCGGCGGCAAGAAGCCGGAAGCCTCCCATGGCGGCCATGAAGGACACGGCCAATGAAGCGCAATCCGTTCATGCTGGTCGCCACCACCATCTCGGCGATTTTCGTGACCGTACTCATCGGCATCCTTGCGCTTACGTTCAAGGATGAGCCGCGTTATGCGGCATTCGACGCCGATTTCTCCCTGGTCGACGACCGGGGAGAAGCGGTCGACAAGTCCCTCTTCAAGGGCAGCCCGTCGCTCGTCTACTTCGGCTATACGAACTGCCCCGAAGTGTGCCCCACGACCCTGTTCGAGGTCGCTGGTTATCTGCAGGCACTCGGTGACGAGGGCAAATCGCTCAAGACCTATTTCTTCACAATCGATCCGGAACGCGATACGCCTTCGGTCATGCACGCCTATGTCACGGCCTTCAGCAACCGTATCAGGGGCGTCACCGGCAAGCCGGAGGAAATGAAGAAGGTCACCGATGGGATGATGATCCATGCTGCGCGGCAGGAAGGCAGCAATCCCAACTATCACATGAGCCACACGACCTCCCTGCTGATGATCGGCGCAGACGGACGGCTGAAAGGTCTGCTTCCCTACGGCGAGCCTGAAGATGAGGCAGTAAAGCGTATCCGAGCGAGCCTTCTCGGATCATAGCCCGGAGGCAGCGCCAAGGATCATCCCATGAACCGAGGTGATTTCAGAAAAACTGTCTGACGAGCAGTACTTTATTCCCTTGCCAATATCTTGCTGATGGCGGCTCGGCGGCACCAGGCCATGCCGCCCGGCCGACTGTATCGCGGCCCCTCCTAGACTATATGTCGCTAATTGCACGCGCTTGGCCCGTGGCAGGTACCAAGCTCGAATCTCGCCTCCCGCTAGTGAACGATCTGGCACGGGAAATTCTGGTGCGCTCATTGCTTGGCGCATCAAAGAACAGGTCACGCACGTTGGTCTCGACGATTTTGACGACGGTCACCGTCATTCCCTCCTCGACCAACGACGCCGTTATATTTTGGACATTCTCGACCATCTCCGGATCAATCCCCGAAGTCGGCTCGTCAAACCGTTCGGCTGGCAACGTCGAGGCGATCAACCAAGTTGACGGCAAGTACCACGCCCGCTGATCTGGAGTGGCGGCTGGCTTTCTGCTGGCCGCCGTTTTCGTTTGGGGCTTGCGTGCTGCGCGCGTTCCTTGCCGGGACGCCACCGCGCACTGCGGCGATGTCTGCCATTCACGGCGTTTATTCGTAGTTCATGTCGCGGGGGATGTTGATGATCGCCGTTGCAGCTGATGTTTTGGCGGCAGCGGTAGTTGTTCTGTCGACGTGTTGGGGAGAAGGGATATTGGTTGCGGGGGCAGGATTTGAACCTGCGGCCTTCAGGTTATGAGCCTGACGAGCTACCGGGCTGCTCCACCCCGCGACGAGCGCAAGCCTTTGGCTTGCGCGAGTGTGTCACAGCGAAGCTGTGACGGGCACTGCCGGAGCAACGAGCGAAGCTCGTTGTCTCCTGTAAGGCGGGCACCGGCTAAAGCCTGCGATCCATCCTTATTTCGTAATGTTCTGCAAACGACGAAGGGCCGCTATTGCGGCCCAATCGGTATTCGGCTTGGGCCGAGGAGTGTCGAGAAGATTGTTTTCACGCTTGTGCGTGCATTGCCTTTAAAAGACCTGGCAGCGACCTACTCTCCCGCGTCTTAAGACGGAGTACCATTGGCGCTGGGGCGTTTCACGGCCGTGTTCGGAATGGGAACGGGTGCGGCCGCCCCGCCATGACCACCAGGTCGTTTAAGGGCAATGTTCCGACGGCGACGTCGGAATGTGATGAGAAGCTGGATTTTCGGAACATCGCCTTTGTTTTGTCCTGACGCGCGTAGCGCTCCGGACGGGCCGCCAAACGATTGGCGACGAACTGTCGTTCTGTATGGCTGCCCCGCTCGACCTCGAGCAAGGGAGCCAGACGAACTGGCGATGGTCTTTAGAACACGTCATGGCTTCATCTTCGCGCCTTACGGCGCTCGATGAGCATGGTCAATGAGAACGATTAAGCCAATCGGGCTATTAGTAAGGCTAAGCTTCATGCATTGCTGCACGTCCACACGCCTCCTATCAACGTGGTCGTCTTCCACGGCCCTGATAGGGAATACTCGTTTTCAGGTGGGTTTCCCGCTTAGATGCCTTCAGCGGTTATCCCTTCCATATATAGCTACCCTGCTATGCCGTTGGCACGACAACAGGTCCACCAGAGATATGTCCATCCCGGTCCTCTCGTACTAGGGACAGATCCTGTCAATATTCCTACACCCACGGCAGATAGGGACCGAACTGTCTCACGACGTTCTGAACCCAGCTCACGTACCGCTTTAATTGGCGAACAGCCAAACCCTTGGGACCTGCTCCAGCCCCAGGATGCGATGAGCCGACATCGAGGTGCCAAACAACCCCGTCGATATGGACTCTTGGGGGTCATCAGCCTGTTATCCCCGGCGTACCTTTTATCCGTTGAGCGATGGCCCTTCCACGCGGGACCACCGGATCACTATGACCGACTTTCGTCTCTGCTCGACTTGTCAGTCTCGCAGTCAGGCGGGCTTATGCCATTGCACTCGACGACCGATTTCCGACCGGTCTGAGCCCACCATCGCGCGCCTCCGTTACTCTTTCGGAGGCGACCGCCCCAGTCAAACTACCCACCATACACTGTCCCGGATCCGGATGACGGACCGCGGTTAGACATCCATGACGATAAGGGTGGTATTTCAAGGATGGCTCCACGAAGACTGGCGTCCCCGCTTCAAAGCCTACCACCTATCCTACACATGCCGACACGAATGCCAGTGTAAAGCTATAGTAAAGGTGCACGGGGTCTTTCCGTCTAACCGCAGGAACCCCGCATCTTCACGGGGAATTCAATTTCACTGAGTCTATGCTGGAGACAGCGGGGAAGTCGTTACGCCATTCGTGCAGGTCGGAACTTACCCGACAAGGAATTTCGCTACCTTAGGACCGTTATAGTTACGGCCGCCGTTTACTGGGGCTTCGATTCAGAGCTTGCACCCCTCCTCTTAACCTTCCAGCACCGGGCAGGCGTCAGACCCTATACGTCGTCTTTCGACTTCGCAGAGCCCTGTGTTTTTGATAAACAGTCGCTACCCCCTGGTCTGTGCCACCCCAATCCACTTGCGTAAAAGGGGTCACGCTTCTTCCGAAGTTACGCGTGCAATTTGCCGAGTTCCTTCAGCATAGTTCTCTCAAGCGCCTTGGTATACTCTACCTGACCACCTGTGTCGGTTTCGGGTACGGTCTATACGGTGGAGCTATTTCCTGGAACCGCTTCCCTGCCCAGACAATCCAATAAGTCTGAACAAGCTACGCGATCCGTCACTACCACCAGGCCCACGAATATTAACGTGGTTCCCATCGACTACGCATTTCTGCCTCGCCTTAGGGGCCGGCTAACCCTGCTCAGATTAACTTTAAGCAGGAACCCTTGGTCTTTCGGCGAGAGGGTCTCTCACCCTCTTTGTCGTTACTCATGTCAACATTCGCACTTCCGATATCTCCAGGGGCCCTCACGGGTCCCCTTCACAGACTTACGGAACGCTCCGCTACCACGTGGATAAATCCACATCCTCAGCTTCGGTGCATGGCTTTAGCCCCGTTACATTTTCGGCGCAAAGACCCTTATTTAGACCAGTGAGCTGTTACGCTTTCTTTAAATGATGGCTGCTTCTAAGCCAACATCCTGGTTGTTTTGGGATCCTCACATCCTTTCCCACTTAGCCATGACTTGGGGACCTTAGCTGGAGGTCAGGGTTGTTGCCCTCTTCACGACGGACGTTAGCACCCGCCGTGTGTCTGCCGACTAGTACTCCCAGGTATTCGGAGTTTGGTTAGGATCAGTAAGACGGTGAGTCCCCATAGCCCATCCAGTGCTCTACCCCCTGGGGTATTCGGTCGACGCTCTACCTAAATAGATTTCGCGGAGAACCAGCTATCTCCGAGTTTGATTGGCCTTTCACCCCTAGCCACAAGTCATCCCAATCTATTGCAACAGATGCGGGTTCGGTCCTCCAGTTGGTGTTACCCAACCTTCAACCTGCTCATGGCTAGATCACTCGGTTTCGGGTCTAATGCAACTAACTGAACGCCCTGTTCAGACTCGCTTTCGCTGCGCCTACACCTACCGGCTTAAGCTTGCTAGTTACACTAAGTCGTTGACCCATTATACAAAAGGTACGCCGTCAGGCTTGCGCCCTCCGACTGCTTGTAGGCATCC
>NZ_CP104992.1:867500-1585000 GCF_030323265.1 Terrirhizobium terrae | reverse complement strand
GAATATCTACGAATTTCACCTCTACACTCGCAATTCCACTAACCTCTTCCATACTCAAGATACCCAGTATCAAAGGCAGTTCCAGAGTTGAGCTCTGGGATTTCACCCCTGACTTAAATATCCGCCTACGTGCGCTTTACGCCCAGTAATTCCGAACAACGCTAGCCCCCTTCGTATTACCGCGGCTGCTGGCACGAAGTTAGCCGGGGCTTCTTCTCCGACTACCGTCATTATCTTCATCGGTGAAAGAACTTTACAACCCTAAGGCCTTCATCATTCACGCGGCATGGCTGGATCAGGCTTGCGCCCATTGTCCAATATTCCCCACTGCTGCCTCCCGTAGGAGTTTGGGCCGTGTCTCAGTCCCAATGTGGCTGATCATCCTCTCAGACCAGCTATGGATCGTCGCCTTGGTAGGCCTTTACCCCACCAACTAGCTAATCCAACGCGGGCTCATCCATCCCCGATAAATCTTTCCCCCGAAGGGCGTATACGGTATTAGCTCCAGTTTCCCGGAGTTGTTCCGTAGGGATGGGTAGATTCCCACGTGTTACTCACCCGTCTGCCGCTCCCCTTGCGGGGCGCTCGACTTGCATGTGTTAAGCCTGCCGCCAGCGTTCGTTCTGAGCCAGGATCAAACTCTCAAGTTGAGAATTCAATCATGACTGATCACTATGTTCTGAATCGACGAGAACTTCATATGTACACTTGAGCGCTTCTCAGCGCCAATTTCCATGGTTCTCATATCAAAACGTGACCGTCATTTTGTCTTCTAAACAGACAATCCCTAAAGCCCTAAAGCCCCTCGAGACCGTCCGCGAAAACCCGCCGACCACGTTTCTCTTTCTTCCATATTCAATTGTCAAAAAACCGACACTACCGTCTAACCTAATAGACAGAAACGTCATCAATCCCAGAGCCAAACCGTAAACCCGGCTCCAGCAGCATGCGCCAACTTCTCTGTGATTGTCTCCAGATCGCCCCGGCCTCAACCGGTTTTCTCTAGAACGAAGGTCGTCGTCGCCAGCAGCGCCGCCGCCCTCGTCAGTGAGGTGGCTTATAGAGGGAAGGCCCGGATGGAGTCAACAGCCGTTTTTAAAAAAATGTCATTTTTCTCGAAACTCATGAAAGCCCGCGGATATCGCCTAATTCACGGGCAGGCTTATATTTTTGGCAATTACCCTGTCCGCGCCCGCCACTAGAGGAAGACGCGCCGTTGTGGCATTCGAACCGGAGAAAAGAGCTCCTTATATAGGGAGGGCCGACTGTTAAGCTCCGGCCCCTAGAGTACGCATATGGCACACACCAACCAAGACATATTCCGCGGGGCGGAGGAGCAGCGAAAAGCAGCACTTCCCATCATGGATGTGCTCGAAGAGCTTATGGCAGCTCTGCGCCATCACACTCGGACCGTTCTTTCCGCCCCGCCCGGCGCCGGCAAGACGACGATGGTGCCGCTGGCGCTGATCGACGAGGACTGGTGTTCAGGAAAAGTCATCCTGCTCGAGCCGCGCCGGCTTGCAGCGCGCGCGGCGGCATCGCGCATGGCGGCCCTGCTCGGAGAAGCGGTCGGCCGGACGGTGGGCTACAGGATGCGGCTCGATACGAAAATATCCGCCGCGACACGGATCGAAGTGGTCACGGAAGGCGTCTTCTCGCGGATGATCCTGGAGGACCCGGAGCTCGCCGGGATTTCGGCGGTAATCTTCGACGAATTCCACGAGCGCTCGCTCGACGCCGATTTCGGCCTGGCGCTGGCGCTCGACGCGCAGTCGGCGCTGCGCGAGGACCTGCGCATTCTCGTCATGTCGGCGACATTGGATACGGACAGGATCGCGACGTTGCTCGACGGGCCGCCGGTCATCAAGAGCGAGGGGCGGACATTTCCCGTCGAGATCCGCCATCAGGATCGCAATGCGCAGGAACGGATCGAAGACGCGATGACGCGCACGATCGCCGAAGCGCATCGCGCTGAAGATGGCTCGATCCTCGCCTTTCTGCCGGGACAAGGCGAAATCCAGCGGACGGCGGAACGCCTTGCCACCCGCTTCGGCCCGGAGACGGTGATCGCACCGCTGTTCGGCAACCTGTCGCAGCAGGAGCAGGACCTGGCGATCAAGCCGGCAGCGCCCGGCCTCAGGAAGATCGTGCTCGCGACATCGATCGCCGAGACCTCGATTACGATAGACGGCGTGCGCATCGTCATCGACAGCGGGCTGCAGCGCCTGCCCGTCTTCGAGCCCGCCACCGGCGTCACGCGGCTCGAGACCGTGCGCGTTTCCCAGGCATCCGCCGACCAGCGGGCCGGGCGTGCGGGGCGAACGGCGGCGGGCATCGCGATCCGGCTGTGGCATGCGGGTCAGACGGCTGCACTGCCCGCCTTCTCCCCGCCGCAGATTCTCGCAAGCGATCTTTCCGGCCTCGTGCTCGATCTTGCCCATTGGGGCGTGACCGATCCCGCCACGCTCGCCTTTCTCGACCAGCCGCCCGGCCCGGCCTTTGCCGAGGCAAAGACACTGCTTCAACAACTCGGCGCGCTCGACGGCGCGGGCGCCCTCACCGCGCAGGGGAGGCTGATGCGCGAACTGGCGCTGCCGCCGCGGCTGGCAGCGATGGTAATCCGTGCGACAGAGGCCGGGTTCGGACGAGAGGCAAGCCAGCTTGCCGTCCTTTTGACCGAACAGGGGCTCGGCGGAAGCGATGTCGATCTCGACGACCGGCTGCGCCGTTTTCGCAACGATCGCGGAGAACGGGCACAAGCAAGCCGGCGACTGGCGGACAGGATCGCGGCAGGCCTGCCTGGCAAATCTGATTCACCCGGCAAATCCGGCTCGAGGAGGTCACCACCGCCGGACGCCTTCTCATCCATGCCTATCCGGATCGCATCGCCCTGCAGCGTGGCGGGCGCGGGCGTTTCGTCATGGTCAATGGTCGTGGTGCCGAATTGCCGGAGACGGAGAGGCTTTCTGCAGCTTCGATGCTGGTGATCGCGGATCTTGCGGGACGGGCGGCGCAGGCCCGCATTCTCGCAGCAGCCGAGATCAACAGATCCGATATCGACGCGGAACTCGGCGACGCGATCAAGACGGCGGACGAAAGCTTTTTCGATCCGGCGAGCCGACAGGTGCGGGCGCGGCAGGTGACGCGGCTCGGTGCGATCATCTTTTCCGAAAAACCTCTGCCGAAGCCGAAGGGCGAGATGGCCGCGCGGGCACTTGCCGGCGGCGTGAAGCAGTTCGGTCTGCAGAGCCTTCCCTTCTCCAAGGAAGCATTGCAGTTGAGGGAAAGGCTGGGTTTTCTCCATCGCACTATCGGCCCGCCATGGCCCGATGTCAGCGACGACGCCTTGCTGAATAGCCTTGAAGACTGGTTCGTTCCCTTCCAGGGCGCGGCTTCGGGCCTCGACCAGATTTCGGCCGCCAGCCTGTCGGACGGGCTGCGCTCACTCGTGCCCTATGAATTGCAGCAGGATCTCACCCGGCTGGCACCGACCCATTTCGATGCGCCGACGGGCCAGCGCCATCCCATTCAATATGACGGCGAAGAACCCATGCTGACGATCAGGGTGCAGGAACTGTTCGGGCTGAAGACCCATCCCGCAATCGCCGGCGGCAGGCTGCCGCTGCTTCTGGAGCTCACCTCGCCGGCGCACCGGCCAATCCAGACGACCCGTGACCTGCCCGGCTTCTGGTCGGGATCATGGAAGGACGTGCGGGCTGACATGCGGGGCCGCTATCCGAAGCACCCGTGGCCGGAAAACCCGGCCGAGGCACTGCCGACCCATAGGGCGAAACCGCGTGGTACATGACAGCAAGGCCAGGGGCGAAAGACGAAGGGACGTGACAGAATGCCACGTCTTCGGGCGCGGCCCATGGTTCTATGAGGTCTTCGACAAAGATTGAAAGTAAAACCCATGGCTCATGCCGAAGATACATCTTCGCTCAGAGACGTCCAGTTCGGCCATAACAGCCGGCGCATAAGATTGCAGACCTTGATCTGGCTTCGCTGGCTGGCCGTGGCCGGCCAGACCGTGACCGTGTTCGCGGTCTGGGCAGTTTTCCGCTTTCCCATCCCGGTCGTTGAAGCTGCGATCCTGATCGGTGCGCTGGCGGTGGCCAATCTCATCCTGTCTGCCTGGTTTCCGGCGACCTACCGGCTGGGACCGAAATCGGCTCTGGCGTTGCTCTCCTTCGATCTTCTGCAGATGGCGGCGCTGCTTTTCATCACCGGCGGACTCGGCAACCCGTTTGCGCCGCTGATCTGCGTGCCGGTGATCATCGCCTTTGCCTCGCAGCCGCTTCGCCCGTCGCTCTTCCTGATCGCGCTGGCGCTCGTCTGCACGACGGCCCTCCCCTTTTCTCCCTATGACGTGCCCTGGTACGAAGGGAGCATCTGCGCATCCAGCCAGTGATCCAGCTCGGGGTCTGGTTCGCGATCGCCTCGATGATGGCCTTTGCCGCCTTCTATATCTATCGCGTGTCCCATGAAGCGAGCCAGCTCGCGGATGCGCTGGCGGCAACCGAGCTGGTGCTGGAGCGGGAAAAGCATCTGTCTCAGCTCGACGGTCTGGCCGCTGCGGCCGCGCACGAACTCGGCACTCCGCTTGCCACGATCAGCGTGGTGGCGAAGGAGATGGAGCGGGAACTGGCAGGCGACGAGCGGTTCAGGGAAGATGTCCAGCTGCTGCGCAGCCAGAGCGAACGCTGCCGCGATATCCTGCGGCGCCTGACCTCCATGTCGGCCGAGGGTGACGCGCATCTGAGCCGGCTGCCGCTGTCCTCGATGATAGAGGAGGTCATCGCACCCCACCGACAGTTCGGCATCGACATCAAGCTCATCGAAAAGACGGATGGCCGTCCGGAGCCGGTCGGCAACAGAAATGCCGGCATTCTTTACGGCCTCGGCAATCTGATAGAGAATGCTGTCGACTACGCAAAGAAGCAGGTGACGATTTCGGTGGAATTCGATGCCCAGCGTGTCAGGATCGGGATCGAGGACGACGGGCCCGGCTATGCGCCCGACATCCTCTCGCGGATCGGTGAACCGTATATGACGACGAGGACGCGTGAAGACCAGGCAGGCGGACTGGGGCTCGGACTATTCATCGCCAAGACGCTGCTTGAGAGATCGGGGGCGGAGATCCGCTTTGGCAACCGTGAAAACGGCCAGGCGGGGGCGCGCATCCATGTCGAATGGCCGCGGGCAATTATGGACCGGCCAATTTGATTTGGCTTCGATTTCGAGCCGTTCGATAATGATATGCGGGTCCTTCGACCCCGGAGAACACAGATGGAAACGACAGTGCAGCAATCAACCCAGCCGACCGAGGATTTTATCGGTCCAGACCCGTCCCTTCTGATCGTCGATGACGACGGCCCCTTCCTGCGCAGGCTCGCTCGGGCCATGGAGATGCGCGGCTTCGTCGTGGATATCGCAGAAACGGTGGCTGAAGGCATCATCAAGGCACGCCAGAAGGCGCCGAAATACGCCGTGCTCGATCTGCGTCTGGGAGACGGCAACGGACTGGACGTGATCGAAGCAATTCGCGAAAGCCGCACCGATACCCGCGTCATCGTGCTCACGGGATACGGCAACATCGCGACGGCGGTGACGGCCGTGAAGCTTGGCGCAGTCGACTATCTGTCCAAGCCTGCCGATGCCGACGACGTCTTCAATGCGCTGACCCAGAGGGTGGGCGAAAAGGCGGACCTGCCGGAAAACCCGATGTCGGCGGATCGCGTGCGCTGGGAGCATATCCAGCGGGTCTATGAGATGTGCGACCGCAATGTTTCGGAGACGGCGCGCCGGCTCAACATGCATCGCCGCACATTGCAGCGGATCCTCGCCAAGCGGGCTCCGAAATAAGCCCTAGAGTAGTTCCGCTCTTCTTCGAATGGCGACACCGCTCTATCTCTTTGATTTGACGCAGTTCCGGACGCAAAACCGCTTCGCACTTTTGCTGGAGCTGCTCTAAACGTCGTCAAAATTCCTGCCGGTCGACCATTCCGCCATCATCAGGCGATGGGCGGAGGCACGTGCGAAATCCAACATCAGCGTCTTGCGGCTGGCCGGCGCAAGCTTGTGGAGCGGTGCCTCGCGCAGCAGATGGGCGCCATAGCCGTCCGACAGCAGCAGGCCGCAATCCTCCGGGAAGATGTCGAGCGGAACATCCTTGTGGGTGGCGAAGATCAGGCGATCGCAGAACGCCCGGTATTCCGGCCATTTGCGATCGACGCGGAAATCCTCGATCGAGGTCTTGATCTCGACGATCCAGATCTCCCCTTGTCCGACACCGTGACGAGGTCGGCGCGACGCCCGCTGCGCAGCACGAGTTCCGGCAGGACCGCGTGGCGCATGTCGTGAAGCAGGATCTGCGCACCCTTGCGCACCATCATGGCCCGTGCCGACTGCCGGCCATCGATCAGCGGATTGTCATTCACAACGCTCAGTATCGTCATTTCGGTTCCTTGCCGCCCTTGCAGATGTTGCAAAAAGGCAATGTCTTTTCCCAATTCATCGCTCGACTTCCCGCAGTGCATCAAGGCGGCTTGCCAAGCATAATCGAATGGAAAATAACCATTCCGACGGGCGGAAGACGCCCATTTCAATCGATTCGTTCATCAAGAGACATCCATGCGCTTCCGCAACAGCATGCTCGCACTCGGCCTGTTGGCAACCGCTGCCCTGGCCGGCTGCTCGACCACGTCCGAAACCGCCCAGTCAGACGCACCGGTTCGCGTCGAGACCGCGCAGATCTTCACCGACTCGTATGGCTCGATGACCGATGCAGGGTACACCTTGCCGGCGATCCCGATCAACCGGGTGAAGTCTGAGTTCGTGCGCCAGATCGTCAACTACGAGACGACGGAAAAGCCGGGAACGGTCATCGTCAATACCCGCGAGCGCCATCTCTATTACATCATGCCGCGCGGCCGCGCGATGCGTTACGGCATCGGCGTCGGCAAAGCTGGCTTTGCATGGTCGGGCACTGCCTATGTCGCCTGGAAGCAGGAATGGCCGAACTGGCATCCGCCGAAGGAAATGGCTGCACGCCGCCCGGAAATCGCCCGCTATGTCGAGGACGGCATGGGCCCGGGCTTGAACAACCCGCTCGGTGCACGCGCCATGTATCTGTTCAATGAAAAGGGCCAGGACACGCTGTTCCGCCTGCACGGCACGCCGGAATGGGCATCGATCGGCACCGCGGCCTCTTCGGGCTGCATCCGCCTGATGAACCAGGACGTCATCGACCTCTATAGCCGCGTCCGTCCGGGCCGCAACACCAAGGTCGTCGTCATCCAGTAAGCCTGCTGGACGAGCCAGAAATAAAAAAGCCGCCGAAGATCTTCGGCGGCTTTTTTGTTGGTCGGGCAATGGCGGTCAGCCGGCTTTGGCCTTCAATTCCAGGCGGCGGCGGTGCAGGACGGGTTCGGTATAGCCGTTCGGCTGTTCTCGCCCGTTGAGGACCAGGTCGAGTGCTGCCTGGAAGGCGATCGAGCCGTCGAAATCAGCGGCCATGGCCACGTAGAGCGGATCGCCGGCATTCTGGCCGTCGACCACTTTCGCCATGCGTTTCATCGTCTCGACGATCTGGTCCTCGGTCACCACCTTGTGGTGGAGCCAGTTCGCCATGTGCTGGGCCGAGATGCGCAACGTCGCGCGGTCTTCCATCAGCCCGACATTGTTGATGTCCGGCACCTTGGAGCAACCGACGCCCTGGTCGATCCAGCGCACGACATAGCCGAGAATGCCCTGCGCATTGTTGTCGAGTTCGCGCTGGATTTCCTCCGGCGTCCAGTTGGGCCGCGGCGCGACCGGCACCGACAGGATATCCGAAAGCTTGGCGCGGGCACGGCTTTTGAGGGTCTTCTGGACTTCCGCCACATCGACCTTGTGATAATGGGTCGCGTGCAGCGTCGCCGCCGTCGGCGACGGGACCCAGGCCGTATTGGCGCCGGCCTTCGGGTGACCGATCTTCTGCTCCAGCATCGCCGCCATCAGGTCCGGCATGGCCCACATGCCCTTGCCGATCTGCGCATGGCCGGACAAGCCGCATTCCAGGCCGATATCGACATTCCAGTTCTCATAGGCCGCGATCCATGAAGCCTGCTTCATGTCACCCTTGCGGATCATCGGGCCTGCTTCCATCGAGGTGTGGATCTCGTCGCCGGTGCGGTCGAGGAAGCCGGTATTGATGAACACGACGCGGTCCTTGGCGGCGCGGATGGCCTCCTTGAGGTTGACCGTCGTGCGGCGCTCCTCGTCCATGATACCCATCTTCATGGCGTTCGCCGGCAGGCCGAGCGCCTGTTCAACGCGGGAAAAGATTTCGGCGGCAAAGGCCACTTCCTCCGGCCCGTGCATCTTAGGCTTCACCACATACATGGAGCCGAGGCGAGAATTCTTTTTCCGGCCATTGGCGCCAATGTCATGAATGGCGATCAGCGCGGTGACCATCGCATCCATAATGCCTTCCGGCACCTCGTTGCCGTCGCGATCGAGGATCGCCGGATTGGTCATCAGGTGGCCGACATTGCGGATCAGCATCAGCGAGCGGCATTTCAGCTCAAAGGTCGATCCGTCCGGCCCGGTGTAGTCTAGATCCGGATTGAGCTTGCGGGTAAAAGTCTTGCCGCCCTTGGAGACCTCTTCCGTCAGATCGCCCTTCATCAAGCCGAGCCAGTTGCGATAGACGACGACCTTGTCTTCGGCATCGACGGCAGCAACCGAATCCTCGCAGTCCATGATCGTGGTGATCGCCGATTCGGCCCAGACATCGGAGATGTTCGCCGGGTCATCCTTGCCGATAGCGGTCGTCGCATCGACGAGGATCTCGACATGGAGGTTGTTCTTCCTCAACAGGATCTGCGTCGGCGCGGCCGCATCCCCCAGATAGCCGGCGAATTGTGATGGATCGCTGAGACCGGTCACCTGGCCGCTTGTCAGCGTCACAAACAGGGCGGCATGCTCGACCTTGAATGAAGCCGTATCCTTCCAGCTGGTGCCGGAGAGCGGGGCGGACTGATCGAGGAAATCGCGAACCCAGGCAATGACCTTGGCGCCGCGGACCGGATTGTACCCCTTGCCCTTTTGCGCTCCGTCTGTTTCCGGAATCGCATCCGTGCCGTAGAGAGCATCGTAAAGCGAACCCCAGCGGGCATTGGCAGCGTTCAGCGCGTAGCGCGCATTCATGACCGGCACGACGAGCTGCGGCCCGGCGATCGCGGCAATTTCCGGATCGACGTTCTCGGTCGAGACCGAAAAGTCGGGACCTTCGGGCAGCAAGTATCCGATCTCGCGCAGAAACGTTTCGTAGGCGGCGAGATCGCTGGGGGCACCATTCTGCCGGTACCAGTCGTCGAGTTTCACCTGAAATGCGTCGCGCTTGGCCAGAAGCTCGCGATTCTTCGGCGCAAGGTCATGGACGATCCTGGAGAATTCGGCAAAGAAACGGTCCGCGTCCACACCCGTGCCCGGCAGGGCTTTCTCCACCAGGAACCGGTGAAGCTCATCGTCTACCTGCAGACCGGCGATATCCTTGCGTGCCATGCGGCTCCTCCTCAAATGCCTTTTGTTCTCCGTGCCGTCACATTGCGCGTGACATGACGGGTGTCAATGCGCCGAAAGCCGAAGGCCGGCCGCACGGGCTCAGCCGGCTCATTCCTCGCGGGCCACCCTCGGGCGCCCTGTTGCAGTGGCGATGACCCTTGCCTCGACGAGTTTTCGGCTGCCTTCGATCTCGGGCGCCGAAATCTCCTCTTCCTGGAAGAGGAGAATATCGTCCGCACCTTCCTGTCCCGCCTTTGCGCGCGCGGCGACGGCGGCCCGATCCCTTGCCAGATCGAGTGCCTTGGCCTCGCCCACGACGGATATCGTGTCGCCGGCACCGGCAATGACATAGAGCCCTTCTTCCGGCGACGTGACCGTCACCACCACCACGACCCGGATCTGGCCGACGACGGCGCCGATCGCGTTGGCCACGTCGGCATCGGTGGGGATGATGGATTGCGCGCCGAGCATTTCGGCGATTGCCGGGTAATAGACGGGAGCCGAGGCCCCGAGACCCACGAGCGGGCGATCAAGCGCCACGGCAAAACGCGCTATGCCCGGCATCCGCTTCAGCGCGCGATCGACGGCCAGCGATACAGCCGGATCGATGGCCTCGGCTCCATCCTCTGCAAGGCATGCGGACAGAACCACCTCGGAAGACTGCCGGGTCAGCCGTGCGACGATCTTGTCCGCAAGGTCTTCCGCCGAGGCCGCGATCTCGCGCCCTGCCCCACTTTTCCTGCGAGCCGCGATCTGCAGCCCGAGCCGGGCCGCCTCTGCACTCCACTGGTTCTGGCGCCCAAGAACATGCAGCGCATCCGAAGGGGTGATGCCGCTCAGATGCACCAATCCCCGGCCAACCAACCTGTCGAGAACTGCCTTCTGCGAATTCATGGTCAGCAGCGTGTTCAGCGGCACGGGCGCCTGGCCGATGCGGGCGAGAAGCGCCTGCTCCTGCGGCTGCAGCCCTTCGCCCCCGACCTCTACATGGATCCGTACGGCAAAGCGGCCATCATGCCGGCCGGCATGGGTGGCGCGAAACTGGGCATCCAGCGCTGTAACGACGCTTTCGCCGTGGGTTGCCGCCAACAGGCTCAACGGGAGAAGGCGCCGCGGGCCAAGCGTTATCTTGGCTTCCAGCCCGCGATCGTCGATATGGACCTCGGAATCGCCGCCGAGGCCGTAGGTGCGCAGCGCGACCGCCTCGACCATCGTATTGTGGCCGCCGACATTGGCCCCATCCGGTGCAAGCCTTGGCCGCCCGCCCTGCAGAACCGCGACATCGGTCGTGGTGCCGCCGATATCGGACACCACTGCCTCGTCCAACCCCGTGAGATAGCGAGCGCCGACAAGGCTTGCCGCGGGGCCGGAGAGAATGGTTTCGATCGGCCGCAACCGCGCTTCAGCCGCCGACATCAGGGCACCATCACCACGAACGACCATCAGCGGCGCGGCAATGCCGGATCTCTCGAGAAACTCCTCGGTCGAGCCGATCAGGCGATCGATGATGGAAACCAGCCGGGCATTCAGCAGCGTCGTCAGCGCACGGCGCGGGCCGCCGAGCTTCGACGACAGTTCGTGGCTGCAGGTCACCGGCTTGTGGCTGAGTTCGCGAATACGGTCCCTCACCCTGATTTCATGAGCCGGATTCCGCACGGCGAAATAGCCGGCGACGGCGAAGGAGGAAACGGTGGCACCGAGCACCGGCAAGGCATCTTCCAGCGCCGTCATGTCCAGCGGCGTCTCGTTGCCGTGGACATCATGCCCGCCGGGCAGAAAGATCACCGGATCCGTGCCAAGCGCTTCCGACAGGCCGCCGCGGGAGATATCATCGGGACCGAAGCCGATCATGACGAGCGCCGCGCGACCGCCCTGCCCTTCCACCAGCGCATTGGTGGCAAGCGTCGTGGAGAGCGAGACCATGGCGATGTCGGAGCCGGAAACCCCGCTCCCGGCAAGCGCCGCCTCGACGGCACCGGAGACGCCCTTTGAAAGATCATGCCGGGTGGTCAGCGATTTCGCCTTGGCGATCACGCCCTCGTCTTCGCGAAAAACAACGGCGTCGGTATAGGTGCCGCCGGTATCGATGCCGAGAAGAAGAGGTGAAGCCACGCGGGAATCCTGAATGCCGATCCAGCAATCAATAACGCATGGCCGGCGCCGATCAATTGCCCGCCGATCAATTGCCCGATGAAGACGCCGGCTGTCGGAAGCTCACCCGCATCGGCATGCCGTCACGCGGCTGGGTCGTCAGCTTCTGCACCGGCCAAACTTCCGTGCCCGGCAGCATATCGAAGCGATAGCGCTTCATCAGCACGGCGAGCGCAATGACAGCTTCCTGCATGGCAAATGTCGCGCCGATGCAGGTGCGCGGCCCGGCACCAAAGGGCAGATACTGGAAGCGACCGATCTTGCCGCGATTTTCCGGCAGGAAACGCTCCGGCATGAAGGCGCGCGGCTTTTCCCAATAGAGTTCGTGGCGATGCAGCGTCCAGGGCATGACGAGGATGGTGACGCCTGCGTCGATCTCGACGCTTTCCCCGCTCGGGCTCGTCCATCTGTCGGCGGCAATCGCCGCGCGGTTGAGCGACGGCGCCGGCGGATAGAGCCGCAGCGCTTCTTCGAATGACGCCCGAACCCAAGGCATGAGTTCCAGCCATTCCACCGGTTCGGCACCGGTCGCAAGAACCTGGTCGATCTCCGTCTCCATCGCCTCGCGGACATGGGGGGACTGGGCGACGCAATAGAGCGTCCAGGCAAGTGCGCGGGCCGTCGTTTCGTGGCCGGCGCCGATGAAGGTCAGGATATTATCCTCGATCTCATCCAGCGAAAGCCCGTTCGGACCCTCGAGCTGCAGGAGCAGTGTCAGGAAATCCTGCGGCACGTCGTCCGGCGTCGCGCGCATCCGATCCTTGCGCATCCGCATAGTCTCCGAGACGATGTGGCGGAACTTGTCGAGCACCTTGCGGCCGCCGATGCGGGTCAGGCGCGGCACCCAGGGCGGCGCGCGCATCAGATCCATCGGATCGACGCGACCCATGCGGTGCAGCAGGCTGTCGACATCATCCGCGACGCTGTTCTTCTCGCCGGCGATTTCGCCGGAAAAAGCGTCTCCGACAGAAGCGCGTAAGTCAGCTCCGTCATGTCGACGGAAATGTCGTGGACCGTGCCCTCTGCGGCACCAGCCTCATACTTCTCGGCATATTCCTCGGACTTCGCCAGCATCTGGCCGGCGAAACCGCGGGAATGGCGCGGCGTGAAGACGGGCGCCATCGCCTTGCGAGACCGCTTCCAGACCGGCCCTTCGGCCGTCAGCAGCCCGTCACGCAGGATCGGCCGCAGGATGAGCTGGCGCACCTCGGCCATTTCATAATTGGCGGCATTGTCGACCAGGACATGGCGGATAAGGCCCGGATCGTTGACGATCAGGGTGCGTTCCTTGAAAAATCGGGTGTCGAGCCAAGGCCGGGTGAAGGACAGTTCGCCCCACAATTCCAGCGGGTTGCGCAGCGCCGTCGAGATCACGCCCCAGCGGGAGAGGGGCGCGTGTGCGGGATCGGGGCCGGCGGCACGAAAGGCTCGGGGCGCATGTCCATCAACACCCTCCTCTTCATATTCCTGATCTAAAAGATATATCAGGCCTCAGAGCAGCGATTTCAACTCGGCGATCTTATCGTTGACGAGCCAGCCGTAATAATTCTCTTCCGGCAGTCCGCCGCGCGCCTTGAGAGCCGCGGCGCGCTGGGCAGAGCCGCCGGTATTGTAGAGCGTCGAGGTGATGCCGGGATTGCGGGAAATATCGACATCGGCGATCGACTTGTAGTCATCGATCGAGCGGCGGATGTTGGCCGCCATATAGGCGAGCGACTTGTCGGGATCCATGATCGCATCATAGACGTCGGCGGCCTTGTTCTCGTCGAGCTTGGGATAGCCGGAGGTCCGCGCCACCATGTCCGACAGCATCAGCGCCGTCAGCGGATTGACCTGTCCGAGCCCGAATGTCTGGCCGGCATAGAAGGGCTGGAAGAAGACGGCGCTGAAGCGATTGTCCGGAAACGCCTTGCCATCGACCCTGCGGCCGCGAAAACTCTTTTCCCAGACATTCTCGCGGCAGGTCCAGAGGCTATAGGAATCCCGCTTGGCGTCGCAGGTCGCAAGCTGCGGACGCTTGAGGAAATCTTCGATCGTCTCGCCGTCATAGGCGAAGCGGAAGGCGTTGCCGGCATAGGCGGCGGCCTTGACGTAATAGCTCTGCAGCCGGTCGTAGGCATCGACATTATAGGTGTGCTCGCCGACGATCGCGCCGACGATATGGATCGGATCGATGCCGTAGGAGGCGGCCGTCGACTTGATCTTGCCGATCAGGCTTCTGTCGGTCGCCAGCAGATCGCGGATCTTTTCGTATTTGTCGTCGAAAGTGGTCTTGCCGGCGCGTGTCCTGCGCACGGATGCGCCAGGCACCTTGGGCTGCACGGTATTGCGATTGCCTTCGGGCACGATGGTCATGGCCATTGCAGGGCCGGCCGACGATGCCGTCCAAGCGACGGTGAACAGCAATGCGATCAGGATGCGTTTCAAGATTTTCCGTGTCCCAGCATTTCATCTGCGCCAGTTGCGGCTCCAGAGGCAGTGACAAGTCAAATCATGGAGCAGCGCGCGCTTTCACGAGAGCGCGCCACCCATACGTTAAGACATGTGGCAATGTCGAGAGAAAGACGTTCAAAATAGCGTCAGGGCGACGAGATGTGGCAGCCGGACGTTGCCCGGCTGCCACTCCATCCCGTTACAGGATATAGCGCGAGAGATCGGTATCGTTGGCCAGATCGCCGACATGCTTGCGAACATATTCGGCGTCGATCTTGACCGACGTGCCGCCCTGATCCGGTGCCGTGAAGGAGATTTCGTCCAGCACGCGTTCCATCACCGTCTGCAGGCGGCGGGCACCGATGTTCTCGACCGAGGAGTTCAGGTGCACGGCGACATCCGCCAGCGCATCGATCGCATCCTCCGTGAACTCAAGCGTCAAATCTTCCGTGCCCATAAGCGCCTTGTACTGGCGGATGAGGCTCGCCTCGGTTTCCGTCAGGATGCGGCGGAAATCCTCCTTGGTCAGCGGGCGAAGCTCGACGCGGATCGGCAGTCGGCCCTGAAGTTCCGGCAGCAGATCAGACGGCTTTGCCACATGGAAGGCGCCGGATGCGATGAAGAGGATGTGATCGGTCTTCACCGGTCCATACTTGGTCGAAACGGTCGTGCCTTCGACGAGCGGCAGCAGGTCGCGCTGCACGCCTTCGCGGGAGACACCGGCGCCCATGCCGCCGTCACGGGCGGCGATCTTGTCGATCTCGTCAAGGAAGACGATGCCGTCATTCTCGACCGAGCGGACTGCCTCGCGCTGGATAACCTCGTTGTCGATCAGCTTGTCGGATTCGTCACGGATCAGCTCGCCATAGGACTTGGAGACGGTCGTCTTGACCTTCTTGGTGCGGCCACCCATCGCCTTGCCGAACATTTCCGACAGGTTCAGCACGCCGATATTGGCACCCGGCATGCCGGGAATGTCGAAGCCGGGCATGCCCGAGCCGGTGTCGGCCACTTCGATCTCGATTTCCTTGTCGTCCAGTTCGCCGGAACGGAGCTTCTTGCGGAAGCTGTCGCGGGTGGCGGGCGACGCGGTCGATCCGACCAGCGCATCCAGCACGCGTTCCTCGGCGCTCTGATGCGCCTTGGCCTGCACTTCCGTGCGCTTCTTTTCGCGCACCAGGCCGATGCCGACCTCTACGAGATCGCGGATGATCTGTTCGACGTCACGGCCGACATAGCCGACCTCGGTGAATTTGGTGGCCTCGACCTTGATGAAGGGGGCGCCGGCCAGCTTGGCGAGGCGACGGGAGATTTCCGTCTTGCCGACGCCGGTCGGGCCGATCATCAGGATGTTCTTCGGCATCACTTCGTCGCGCAGGTTTTCTTCGAGTTGATGGCGGCGCCAGCGGTTGCGAAGGGCGATCGCGACAGCACGCTTGGCATCGTGCTGGCCAATGATGTGGCGATCGAGTTCGGAAACGATTTCGCGGGGAGAAAAGTTCGTCATTGTATCCTCTCGGCTTTCCCGTTGCGGCCGGCCATAACGGCCCGGTCCGCGGGACCCTTGTGGGAGTGTATGATTATTCGGCGTCGAGCGTTTCGACGACGAGATTGTGATTGGTGTAGACGCAGATATCGGCTGCGATATCGAGCGCCTGGCGGGCGACATCCTCGGCTGACTTTTCCGTATCCATCATCGCGCGGGCTGCGGCGAAAGCGTAGTTGCCGCCGGAGCCGATGGCGATCGTGCCATGCTCGGGCTCAAGGACGTCGCCGTTGCCGGTAATGGCAAGCGTCGTCGACTTGTCGGCAACCAGCATCATGGCCTCGAGATTGCGTAGATACTTGTCGGTGCGCCAGTCCTTGGCGAGTTCGACGGCGGCACGCATCAGCTGGCCGGGATATTGTTCGAGCTTCTTCTCAAGCCGGTCGAGCAAAGTGAAGGCGTCGGCCGTGGCGCCGGCGAAACCGGCGATCACTTCACCGCCCTTGCCGATGCGGCGCACTTTTCGCGCATTGCCCTTCATCACCGTCTGGCCGAGGCTCACCTGACCGTCGCCGGCCATGACGACCTTGCCGCCCTTCCGAACCGTAATAATCGTTGTCATCAATACACCTGTCTGCCCCTTTAAAAGCGGGCTCTTGGACCTCAAGACATCCCGCCAAACCGCTCAGGCTTTGCCGGGATCACGTTGACACCTATGTATGTTGCTCAAGCCCGAATACAATCTCGCCAGCTCCAATCGATATGCCGCCCGCAGAAGCCCGCGCTTTTGCTGGATATTTCACCGGACGGCTGGTAAGGAGCCCGCAGACAAGCATGGAGCAGACCCGAATGGGCGAGACAGCAGCCACACGCACGGGAAGCGTTTCCCGCAAGACCAACGAGACCTCCGTCTCGGTTTCCGTCAATCTGGACGGCACCGGGACGTCGAAGATTTCCACGGGCGTCGGCTTTTTCGACCATATGCTGGACCAGCTTTCGCGCCATTCGCTGATCGACATGGAGATCGAGGTGAAGGGCGACCTTCACGTCGACGACCATCACACGGTCGAAGATACCGGCATTGCGATCGGCCAGGCGATTTCCCAGGCACTCGGCGACCGCCGCGGGATCACCCGCTATGCGTCGCTCGACCTCGCCATGGACGAGACGATGACCAAGGCTGCGATCGACGTCTCAGGACGTCCGTTCCTGGTATGGAACGTCGCCTTCAGTTCGCCGAAGATCGGTACGTTCGATACGGAACTGGTCAGGAATTCTTCCAGGCGCTGGCGCAGAATGCAGGCGTCACGCTGCATATCCTGAACCATTACGGCGCCAACAACCATCATATCGCCGAGACCTGCTTCAAATCCGTAGCGCGCGTTTTGCGCACTGCGACTGAAATCGATCCGCGGCAGGCCAATCGCGTTCCTTCGACCAAGGGTACGCTTGCCTGACGCTTCCAGGAGTTGATCCTTGAGAAGCTATCTCGTTCTGACCCCACCGGGTGGTCCCGACAAGGACCACCGCTCGACCCTGATCCTGCCCGACGGGTTCTCATGGACGGCCCTGCTGTTTCCATGGATCTGGCTGATCTGGCACAGGCTCTGGATTTCGGGGATCATTATTTTTCTGGTCCAGGGTGCAGCCATCGCTCTCCTTGCAGTGCCGGGCTTCGCTCTGGCAGGTGTCCTGCTTGGCCTTGCAACGAGCCTTCTCGTTGCGCTGGAAGGCCGCAATCACTACGGCAATTCGCTGATCCGCCGCGGCTGGGTGCTGGAGCGCGTCATCAGCGCGCCGGATCTCCGGGCTGCGGAAGACATCTATTTTTCCAGCCTGCCTAAGCCGGTGCAGCAACCACTGCCGCAATCGGTCGAATGGGCCAAGCAAGCAAAAACACCGCCGGCTTCGGGCTGGCAGGGTCCGGCTCTCGGGCTCTTCGATCACGGAGGACGCTGATGCGCGTCGCAATCATAGACTACGGCTCGGGCAACCTGCGCTCGGCCACCAAGGCATTCGAACGGGCTGCACGCGAGGCCGGCATCGATGCCACGATCGATCTGACCGACAGTCCGGATGCAGTCGCCACTGCCGACCGTGTCGTGCTGCCGGGTGTCGGCGCCTATGCCGATTGCCGAGCTGGCCTCAATGCCGTCTCCGGCATGCATGAAGCGCTGATCGAGACCGTCGAGAAAAAGGCACGCCCCTTCCTCGGCATCTGTGTCGGCATGCAGCTCATGTCCTCGCGCGGTCTTGAAAAGACCACGACCGAAGGTTTCGGCTGGATCAAGGGCGATGTCGTCGAGATGACGCCGTCCGATACCGAGCTGAAGATCCCGCAGATCGGCTGGAACACGCTGACGCTCAACAGCCCTCACCCGCTGTTCGACGGCATTCCGACCGGACCGGACGGCCTGCACGCCTATTTCGTGCATTCCTACCACATGGCGGCGACCAATCCGGCCGAAGTGATTGCCACGACCGACTATGGTGGCGCGATGACCGCCTTTGTCGGGCGCGACAACATGGCAGGCTCGCAGTTCCATCCGGAAAAGAGCCAGACCCTCGGCCTCGCCCTCATCGCCAATTTCCTGCGCTGGAAGCCGTAAGGCTCGCGCCCATCTACAGGACCAGAAAGAATGATCCTTTTTCCGGCTATCGATCTCAAGGACGGCCAGTGCGTGCGTCTCAAACTCGGCGACATGGATCAGGCAACCGTCTACAATCCGGACCCCGGCGCCCAGGCCAAGGCTTTTGAAGACCAAGGCTTCGAGTGGCTGCATGTGGTTGACCTCAACGGCGCCTTTGCCGGCGAGAGCGTCAATGGCGCTGCCGTCGATGCAATCCTGAAAGCAACGAAGAACCCGGTTCAGCTCGGCGGCGGTATTCGCACGCTCGATCATATCGAAAACTGGCTCAGCCGCGGACTGGCACGCGTGATCCTCGGCACCGTTGCCGTACGCGATCCGGCGCTGGTCATCGAGGCCTGCAAGCAGTTTCCGGGCAAGGTCGCCGTCGGTATCGATGCCAAGGGCGGCAAGGTCGCGGTCGAAGGCTGGGCGGAAGCGTCCGAACTCGGCGTGATCGAGCTTGCCAAGAAGTTCGAGGGCGCCGGCGTCTCGGCGATCATCTATACCGACATCGACCGCGACGGCATTCTGGCCGGCATCAACTGGGCCTCGACGCTGGAACTGGCGGATGCCGTGTCCATCCCGGTCATCGCTTCGGGCGGTCTTGCCTCACTCGACGATGTAAGACGGATGCTGCAGCCCGACGCCAACCGCCTCGAAGGCGCGATTTCCGGCCGGGCGCTTTATGATGGCCGCATCGATCCGGCCGAAGCACTTTCGCTTATTCGTGCCGCGAAGGAGAAGCCGCATGACCCTCAAGGCCCGCGTCATCCCCTGCCTGGACGTGAAAGATGGTCGCGTCGTCAAGGGCGTCAACTTCGTCGATCTGATCGACGCCGGTGATCCGGTCGAGGCTGCCAAGGCCTATGATGCTGCCGGTGCCGACGAGCTCTGCTTTCTCGACATCACTGCGTCCTCCGACAATCGCGAGACGATCTTCGACGTCGTCGCAAGGACCGCCGAGCATTGCTTCATGCCGCTCACCGTCGGCGGCGGCGTGCGGCAGGTTGCCGATATCCGCAAGCTGCTCTTGGCCGGTGCAGACAAGGTGTCGATCAACTCGGCCGCCGTGAACAATCCCGATTTCGTCGCCGAGGCGGCCGATAAGTTCGGCAACCAGTGCATCGTCGTGTCGATCGATGCCAAGAGGGTTTCCGTTGCCGGTGAAGCCGATCGCTGGGAGATCTTCACCCATGGCGGGCGTACCGCGACGGGGATCGACGCGATCGAGTTCGCCCAGAAGATGGTCGAGCGCGGTGCCGGCGAGTTGCTTGTCACCTCGATGGACCGCGACGGAACCAAGATCGGCTACGATCTGGAACTGACGCGGACGATCGCCGACTCGGTACGTGTCCCGGTCATCGCTTCGGGCGGCGTCGGCACGCTCGACGATCTCGTTGCCGGCGTTAAGGAAGGCCACGCGACCGCGGTCCTGGCCGCATCTATTTTCCACTTCGGCACCTATTCGATTGGTGAGGCGAAGCGCTATATGTCCGAGCATGGCATCGCCATGCGGCTCGACTGATCTTTTCGGATATGACGGGCGGGACTGGAGGAGACAGTTTTGAGTGAATTCACCCTGAACGATCTGGAAAAGATCGTGGCGCAGCGTGCCGCAGCATCGCCGGAGGAATCCTGGACGGCGAAGCTCGTGGCCGCCGGCCAGACCAAGGCCGCCAAGAAACTTGGCGAAGAAGCGGTCGAGACCGTGATTGCCGCCGTGGCGCAGGAGCGCAAGGAGCTGGTGTCGGAAAGCGCCGACCTCGTCTATCATCTCTTGGTCGTATTGAAGATTGCAGGCATCCCGTTGCAGGATGTGGTCGATGAACTTCACCGCAGGACCGGCCAGTCCGGACTGCAGGAAAAGGCGAGCCGGCCCGCGTCATGAACATCGTTCCCCAGCCTGCCGAACCCATGGATAGCGGCATGAGCACGGAATATTACTCGCCCTACCATCACTTCAGTGCCGAAGAATGGGCAAAATTCCGCGCCGATACGCCACTGACGCTGAAGGCGGAAGAGATCTCCCGCCTGCGTTCGCTCGACGATCCGATCAATATCGATGAGGTCCGGCGCATCTATCTGTCGCTGTCGCGCCTCCTTTCGACCCATGTCGAGGCCTCGCAGCGGCTGTTTCGTCAGCGCAACCGGTTCCTCAGCCTGCCGGACGCTTCAAAGACGCCCTTCATTATCGGCATTGCCGGCTCGGTCGCCGTGGGCAAGTCGACGACGGCCCGCGTGCTGAAGGAGTTGCTGGCCCGCTGGCCTTCGAGCCCGAAGGTCGACCTCATCACCACAGACGGATTTCTCTATCCGAACGCCGTGCTGAACCGCGAAAACCTGATGGAGCGCAAGGGTTTTCCGGAAAGCTACGATATCGGCCAGATCCTGCGCTTTCTCTCCGCCATCAAGGCGGGCGAGCCGAACGTCAAGGCACCGCGCTATTCGCACCTGACCTATGACGTGCTGCCCGATGAGTTCACCCTCGTCGACCGGCCGGATATCCTGATCTTCGAAGGCATCAACGTCCTGCAGTCGCGCGCGCTGCCGTCGGACGGCAAGATCGTGCCGATCGTTTCCGACTTCTTCGACTTCTCGATCTATATCGATGCCGAGGAAGAGCAGATCCACCAGTGGTATGTGCAGCGGTTCATGAAGCTGCGCGAGACCGCCTTCCGCGATCCGACCTCGTTCTTCAAGAAATATGCCGCGATCGACGCCGATGCCGCCAAGGCGGTGGCGGAGGGTCTGTGGGAAAACATCAACCTGAAGAACCTGCGCCAGAACATCCTGCCGACGCGACCGCGCGCCGACATCATCCTGCGCAAGGGCCGCGACCACTTCATCGAAACGGTGTCGCTCAGAAAACTCTGAGCGGCTAATCCCTGCGTTAAGGGTTGACCCGGCGCAGCGTCAGATTGATGCGCCCGCCGTTTTTCAGCAGCGTCGACGTGCCGGGATAGATGCGGTCGACGCCATGGAAGGCGAGACGTCCCTCCCCGCCGAGCAACACGATATCGCCGCTCGACAACTTGAAGGAACCGGTCGGATCCTTGCGGTCGAGACCGCCGACACGGAACAGGCAGGTATTGCCGAGCGAGATCGACAGGACCGGCGCGGAAACCTCCGTCTCATCCTTGTCCTGATGCAGCCCCATCTTCGCGTCGTCGGAATAGAAATTTACCAGGCAGGCTTCGGGCGGTTTGGGATAGTCCGCCAGTTTCTCCCACAGACCAATCAGCTCAGGCGGAATGGCCGGCCACGGTTTCCCGGTCGCCGGGTGGGTCGGCTGATAGCGGTAACCCCGTTCCTTGTCCGTCACCCAGCCCAGCGGGCCGCAATTGGTCATCCGGACCGACATCGGCTTGCCGGTGCCGGGCATGGCGGGAACATAAAGCGGCGCCTCGGCCACGATCCGGCGGATGGCTTCCACCAGATGTTCCTGCGCCGCGCGATCGAGATAGCCCGGCAGGTGGCGAATTCCGTTCGGCAAGGTCGCCATGTAGATCCTCCTCCGGTCAGTCGCCGGTCGGCTTGCCACGCATTTTCTTCACGTCGGATCGTCCCGATTTCGCCTTGAGCCGCCGCTCGACCGAGCCCTTGGTTGGCTTGGTGGCCTTGCGTACCGGCGGCGGCGGCTTGGCGGCTTCCAGGATCAGTTCCTTCAGCCGCTCGCGCGCCTCCTCGCGATTGCGCTCCTGGCTGCGGGACTTGCTGGCCTCGATCATCAGCACGCCGTCCTTCGACACCCGCCTGCCCGCGAGCTTCACGGCGTTCGTCTTCACCCGCTCGGGCAGCGAGGGGAATTGACGATGTCGAAGAACAGCTGGACAGCCGTCGAAACCTTGTTGACGTTCTGCCCGCCAGGGCCGCCCGCCAGAACGAACTGTTCCGTCAGCTCCCATGCTGCGATGGTGATGCGGCTGTTGATGGTAAGGGGATTGCTGGCCATGGGTCTCTGGTTCTAGAGCCTTTCCTTGTTAAATTGAAGCGTTCTGCCGGAGCAGGTTTTCGGCAGGGCAAAGGCGATTGGCGAAGGGCATACCCAAAGGTACGTCCGAGCCGATCGCCTTTGATCCTGGCGGAAAGATGCCCGGCCCAAGCTGGTTCGCAAGCGAACCACCGGGGTTGGCTGAAACGGGCCGCCTGGTCGACCGGCCGGCTTGGCTGTAGGGCGCGGCTACCGCCTGCGCCGGCCGGTCGACCATCCGACTCCGTTTGAGCCAACAGAACGTTTCAATTTAACAAGGAAAGGCTCTAGCGACTGGCGCGCATCTTTCCCATAAAGCCGGGCAAAGAAAACCGCCGGTGAAAATCACCGACGGTTCCACGTGAATCACACGCTTTGCGATTATTCGGCTGCGATCAGCAATCCAGGCGCTGCATCCTTGACCTTGGCGTCGACATGGGCTTCGAACTTCTCGAAGTTCTTGATGAACATCGAGACCAGCTTGGAAGCCTGGTTGTCGTAGGCAAGACCATCGGCCCAGGTCGAGCGCGGATCGAGGATCGCGTTCTCGACACCGTCGACCGAGACCGGAACGGCGAAGCCGAAATTGGCGTCGGTGCGGAATTCGGCATTCTTCAGGCTGCCGTTGAGGGCAGACGTCAAAAGCGCGCGGGTCGCCTTGATCGGCATGCGGCGGCCGGTGCCGTAGGCGCCACCGGTCCAGCCGGTATTGACCAGCCAGCAATCGACGCCGTGCTTGGCGATCAGTTCCTTCAAGAGGTTACCGTATTCGGCCGGGTGACGCGGCATGAAGGGTGCGCCGAAGCAGGTCGAGAAGGTCGCTTCCGGCTCGGTCACGCCCTTTTCCGTGCCGGCAACCTTGGCGGTGTAGCCGGACAGGAAGTGGTACATGGCCTGTTCGGGCGTCAGCTTGGCGATCGGCGGCATGACGCCGAAGGCGTCGGCCGTCAGCATGATGATCGTCTTCGGATGCGGCGCGAGGCCGGTTTCCGATGCGTTCGGAATGAAATGCAGCGGATAGGCGCTGCGGGTGTTTTCCGTCAGCGAATTGTCGTCGAAATCCGGGACGCGGTTCTCGTCGAGCACGACGTTTTCCAGCACCGTGCCGAAGCGGCGGGTCGCGGCGTAGATTTCCGGCTCGGCTTCGGCGGAAAGCTTGATCGCCTTGGCGTAGCAGCCGCCTTCGAAGTTGAAGACGCCGTTTTCGCCCCAACCATGCTCGTCGTCGCCGATCAGCGTTCGGGCCGGATCGGCCGAGAGCGTGGTCTTGCCGGTGCCGGACAGGCCGAAGAAGACAGCGGTATCGCCTTCCGCTCCGACATTGGCCGAGCAATGCATCGGCATCACGCCCTTGGCCGGCAGGAGGTAATTCAGAACGGTGAAGACCGACTTCTTGTTTTCGCCGGCATAGGAGGTACCGCCGATGAGGACGAGACCATTGGCCAGATCGCAGGCGATCACGGTTTCCGACCGGCAGCCATGGCGCTCCGGATCGGCCTTGAAGCTCGGAAGGTTGATGATGGTCAGCTTCTGCTCGAACGTCGCAAGCGTATCGCGCTTCGGACGGATCAGAAGGTTACGGATGAACAGTGCATGCCAGGCAAGCTCGGTCACGACGCGGGTCGGCAGGGCATTATCCTGGTCGGCGCCGCCAACCAGATCCTGAACATAAAGCTCCTTGCCGGCGGCATGGGCCAGCATGTCGGCCTTCAGCACCGCAAAATGCTCGGGAGACATCGGCTTGTTGTTGTCCCACCAGATCTTGTCCTCGGTGGTCGCGTCGCGCACCACGAACTTGTCCTTGGGGGATCGGCCGGTGTGCTGGCCGGTCACGGCACGCAGCGCGCCGTCGATGGTGAGATCAGCCTCGCCCTTGCGCAGGGCTTCTTCATAAAGCTCGACCTCGGACAGATTGTAGTTGACGCGCGAGACCTTATCGAGGCCGATCGCCGCCACACCATTTGCCGGGTTAAATTGTCCAAGCTGCTGCATACGCGCCTACCTCCGTCTACGTTTTACGATTGGCCGTGGGGAGGAAACTAGTTGCTGTTTTTTAAAACGGCAAGCTACGATTTCGGAATAGATCAACGAAATCAATAAATTAATCGATTTAAAGAAATCTATTTCGTTTTAAATCGTTTTACTGAGCGTTTTAGTGCGCTGCAAAAACGTCGTGATTGCGGCGAAAAACGACGAGCTGCGGCAGAGGACCGGATTGCGGCCTCTTTGACTTTGCCACAATTTGTTCCACCTTTCTCCTCATGAAGCGCATGGCGAGGGCTGGGAACTGTCAAACAGTGATTCCAGGAGATGCGCACAAAATGGCAATGGAGACGGACGGCATGCAGACAATCGCGCTCGTAGACGACGACCGAAATATTCTGACCTCGGTATCGATCGCGCTCGAGGCGGAGGGCTACAAGGTCGAGACCTATACGGACGGCGCATCGGCGCTGGACGGCCTGGTCGCACGCCCGCCGCAGCTCGCCATCTTCGATATCAAGATGCCCCGCATGGACGGTATGGAACTGCTGCGCCGTCTGCGCCAGAAATCGGATCTGCCGGTCATTTTCCTGACGTCCAAGGACGAGGAAATCGACGAATTGTTCGGCCTCAAGATGGGCGCGGACGACTTCATCACCAAGCCGTTCTCGCAGCGCCTTCTGGTCGAGCGGGTCAAGGCGATCCTGCGCCGTGCAGGCAATCGCGAACTGCAGGCGGCCGGCGTGAAGCCGACACCCGACCAGCAGGCGGCGCGTACGCTGGAGCGCGGCCAGCTTCTGATGGACCAGGAGCGGCATACCTGCACCTGGAAGGGCGAAGCCGTGACGCTGACCGTCACGGAATTCCTCATCCTGCATTCGCTGGCGCAGCGTCCCGGCGTCGTGAAGAGCCGCGATGCGCTGATGGATGCGGCCTATGACGAGCAGGTCTATGTCGATGACCGCACGATCGACAGCCACATCAAGCGCCTTCGCAAGAAGTTCAAGATGGTTGACACGGATTTCGACATGATCGAAACCCTCTATGGCGTCGGCTACCGCTTCCGCGAAGCGGCCTGAAGCGGTCGGATTACAACCGCTTAACTTGAAGCCACGACCGGGTCGGCGATAGACTGGCCCGGTGGAAGGACTGAACGTGGCAGACAGACTGCTTGAAAATCCAGCGATAGAGAGCGCACCGGCACGGCGTAGCGGGCGTCGGCTGTGGCCGCGGTCGTTCACGCTGATCCGGCGGCTGTTCGGTCACGCGGTGTTTTCAAGCCTGACGCGCCGCATCCTGTTCTTCAACATTGCGGCCACCGTCGTCCTCGTCGCCGGCATTCTCTATCTCAACCAGTTTCGCGAGGGGCTGATCGATGCCCGCGTCGAAAGCCTTCTGACGCAGGGCGAAATTATTTCTGCCGCCGTCTCGGCCTCCGCTTCGGTCGACACCAACTCGATCACCATCGATCCCGAAAAGCTGCTCGAACTGCAGGCCGGGCAGAGCATCACGCCCGTGCCGAATGACGAGGATCTCGATTTCCCGATCGATCCGGAGCGCGTGGCGCCGGTTCTGAGGCGGCTGATCTCTCCCACCCGGACGCGAGCCCGCCTCTTCGATGCGGATGCGAACCTGCTGCTCGACAGCCGCCATCTCTATTCGCGCGGCCAGGTGCTGCGCTACGACCTGCCGCCGGTCGAAAACGAGACGCAGACCTGGAGCGACTGGATGGCTGGGCTGTTCAACCGGCTGCTCCAGCCCGGCAACCTGCCGATCTACAAGGAAGCGCCCGGCGGTGACGGCTCGATCTATCCTGAAGTGATGAATGCTCTGACGGGCGTTCGCGGCGCGCTCGTGCGTATTACCGACCGGGGCGAACTGATCGTTTCCGTTGCCGTGCCGGTGCAGCGCTACCGCGCAGTGCTTGGCGTTCTCCTTCTATCCACCCAGGCCGGCGATATCGACAAGATCGTTCATGCGGAACGGCTTGCGATCATGCGCGTCTTCGGTGTGGCAACGCTGGTCAATATCGTGCTGTCGTTGCTTCTGTCATCGACCATCGCCAACCCGCTGCGCCGCCTGTCTGCTGCGGCGATCCGTGTGCGCCGGGGTGCCAAGCAGCGCGAGGAAATTCCGGACTTCTCCTATCGCCAGGACGAAATCGGCAATCTGTCGATCGCCGTACGCGACATGACCAACGCGCTCTATGACCGTATCGATGCGATCGAGAGCTTTGCAGCCGACGTCAGCCACGAGCTGAAGAACCCGCTGACATCGCTGCGCAGCGCGGTGGAAACCCTGCCGCTTGCCAAGTCGGAGGAATCCAAGCAGCGGCTGACGGAAATCATCTTCCATGACGTGCGCCGCCTGGACCGCCTGATCAGCGATATTTCCGATGCCTCGCGCCTCGACGCCGAGCTTGCCCGCACCGATTCCGCGCCGATCGACATGGAAACGCTGCTGACCAATCTCGTCGATATCTCCCGGCAGATCCGTTCCGGACGCAAACCGGTCGAAATCGATCTTTCGATCGACAGCAAGGGAGCCGACCGCCACGCCTATGTGGTGAATGGCCATGACCTGCGGCTTGGCCAGATCATCACCAACCTGATCGAAAACGCCCGCTCCTTCGTGCCGGAGAAAGGCGGAAAGCTGACCATCCGCCTGTCGCGCAACAAGGAGAAAGTGGTCATCACGGTCGATGACAACGGCCCGGGCATCCAGGCGGAAAACATCGACCGCATCTTCGAGCGCTTCTACACCGACCGTCCGGATGGCGAGAGCTTCGGCCAGAATTCCGGTCTCGGCCTTTCGATCAGCCGACAGATCGCGGAGGCTCACGGCGGTTCGCTGAAAGCCGAGAACCTGCATGGCAAGGGCCAGGACGTGACGGGCGCACGCTTCACCCTGTCACTGCCAGCCGGCGGCGCGGCGTGACGGCCTCACCGCACAACATTCATGCCACCGCGATCGTGGTCGGTGACCGCGGCCTTCTCTTCGTTGGCCCTTCCGGCATCGGCAAATCGATGATGGCCTTCAATTGTCTTTCCATCGCCCGCCGCCAAAATGTCCGCTCGCTGCTCGTTGCCGACGATCAGGTCTTAGTGAGCCGCGACGGCAGCCGGATCGTTGCAACCTGCCCACCGGCCATCGCCGGTATGATCGAACTGCGTGGCAGCGGTATCGTCGCGGTAGACCATATGACCACGGCACCGATGGATCTTGCGATCCAGGTGGTTTCGCTCGCTGATTGCGAGCGCCTGCCGCCGGAGAATGAAGAGTTCCAACTGGAGAATATCGGGGCCTTGCCGCTGGTCCGGATAGCAAACACCGTACCGGATCCGCTTGCCGTGATCGGCGCGCTTGTTCCCTCTTGGCGGAGGGAGCAGCCGTTCTGGTGAGTTGTGCGCCCGATTTTTGACTTGAACTTCAACTCTAGTTGGCGAAGATGGCATCCCGCCGCTGGACGGCACTATTGCGTTGCGATAAGGGCCGCGAGTTTTGAAATCAGGGGGCGTATTTTCATGATCGGACTGGTGCTTGTCACTCATGGCAAGCTGGCTGAGGAATTCCGGCACGCCGTGGAGCATGTCGTTGGACCTCAGAAATTCATAGAGACCGTGTGTATTGGTCCCGAAGACGACATGGATCAGAGACGGCAGGATATTCTCGACGCAGTGGGGCGGGCGAATGCCGGCCATGGCGTGATCATCCTGACCGACATGTTCGGCGGAACGCCCTCCAACCTGTCCATCTCCGTGATGGACAGCGGCACGACCGAAGTGATCGCGGGCATGAACCTGCCCATGCTGATCAAGCTTGCCGGGGTGCGCGGCGAGAACGACATGGAAAGAGCCTTGGCCGAGGCCTCCGATGCCGGTCGCAAATACATCAACGTGGCCAGCCGCGTTCTCAGCGGCAAGTGAGACAAGAAGAATAAGAATGTCCCCCTCTCCCGCCAGTTCCAAATCGTCAACAAGCGCGGGCTGCATGCCCGGGCATCGGCAAAGTTCGTCCAGATGGTGGAGAGCTTCGATGCCACGATCACCGTCTCCAAGGACGGCTCGAGCGTCGGCGGCACATCGATCATGGGCCTGATGATGCTGGCCGCCAGCACGGGCTGTTGCATCGACGTCGTCGCGGAAGGCCCGCAGGCGACGGAAGCACTCGATGCGCTTCAAGGTCTGATCGCAAACAAGTTCGGCGAGGAAGCCTGATCCACCGGACATAAACATATAAAGACCTCTTTATATGACCGTTGCAACAAGCCGGAAAGCCTGCTAAACCGCCAGCGAGTTTTGTGCTGCCGGTGCCAGTATTTTTGCGACCGGCGGCTTATTCGAGCAACGAGATCTGGAGAGATTCATGAGCGCCGAAAAAGATTACGTCGTCGCGGACATCAACCTTGCCGCCTACGGCCGCAAGGAGCTGGACATCGCCGAAACCGAAATGCCGGGCCTGATGTCCTGCCGCGAAGAATTCGGCACGTCCAAGCCGCTCAAGGGCGCACGCATTTCCGGTTCGCTGCACATGACGATCCAGACCGCGGTCCTGATCGAGACCCTGAAGGAACTCGGTGCGGATATCCGCTGGGCATCCTGCAACATCTTCTCCACCCAGGATCACGCTGCAGCGGCAATCGCCGCCGCCGGCATCCCGGTCTTCGCCGTCAAGGGTGAGAGCCTCACCGAATACTGGGAATATACCGACCAGATCTTCCAATGGGCCGATGGCGGCTTCTCCAACATGATCCTCGATGATGGCGGCGACGCCACCATGTACATCCTGCTCGGCGCCCGCGCCGAAGCCGGCGAAGACGTGCTGTCGAACCCCGGTTCGGAAGAAGAAGAGATCCTGTTCGCACAGATCAAGAAGCGCCTTGCAGCCACCCCGGGCTGGTTCACCAAGCAGCGCGACGCGATCAAGGGTGTTACCGAAGAGACCACGACAGGCGTTCACCGCCTCTACGAACTGTCCAAGAAGGGACTGCTGCCCTTCCCGGCCATCAACGTCAACGACTCGGTCACCAAGTCCAAGTTCGACAACAAGTATGGCTGCAAGGAATCGCTGGTTGACGGTATCCGCCGCGGCACCGACGTGATGATGGCCGGCAAGGTTGCCGTCGTCTGCGGTTACGGTGACGTCGGCAAGGGTTCGGCTGCTTCGCTCGCCGGCGCCGGCGCCCGCGTCAAGGTCACCGAAATCGACCCGATCTGCGCCCTGCAGGCTGCCATGGACGGTTTCGAAGTCGTCCAGCTCGAAGACGTCGTCTCCAGCGCCGACATCTTCATCACCACGACCGGCAACAAGGACGTCATCCGCATCGAGCACATGCGCGAGATGAAGGACATGGCGATCGTCGGCAATATCGGCCACTTCGACAACGAAATTCAGGTCGCAGCGCTGAAGAACCTCAAGTGGACCAACGTCAAGCCGCAGGTTGACATGATCGAGTTCCCGAAGGGCAACCGCATGATCCTTCTGTCGGAAGGCCGTCTGTTGAACCTCGGCAACGCCACCGGCCACCCGTCCTTCGTGATGTCTGCGTCGTTCACCAACCAGACGCTGGCCCAGATCGAACTCTTCACCAAGCAGGGCGAGTACAAGAACGAGGTCTACATCCTGCCGAAGCAGCTCGACGAGAAGGTCGCACGCCTGCATCTCGCCAAGCTCGGCGTGAAGCTTTCCGAACTTTCTGCAGAACAGGCCGCCTATATCGGCGTATCTGCCCAGGGCCCGTTCAAGGCAGAACACTACCGCTACTAATCACTAGCCGGTTAATCCACAACATCTTGTGGCCGCAGCCTTGACAAAGGCTGCGGCTTCTTTTGCCCCCGTCCCTTCCCGCCTTTTGCCTGAGCAAGTATTGTTTTCAGACTTGATTCTGAACTCCGCCGAGCCATCGGCTTGGGGCAAGGTCGAAGTGGTATGTCTTGTCGATGAGCGGCAATTGGACGGAGACAGACCCGTTATGGCGGTAAAAAAACGAGTCTGCTTAAGCGGACCGATCCAGATTCTGGCCCAGGCGCGCGCTCTGGCTCCCGACCCTGCTTTGCCACAGGCAAATGCGGCGGCATGAGCCTTATGCGGCTCGCTCGATTTGGCCGTTCGCTTCTTTCGGGAACCGCGCTGATCGCGTTTCCGACGGCTGCTTTCGCGCAGGATGCCGGCGCAAGCCGCCTCTTCACCTCCGCCGAAGTCGTCGTTTCCTCGCTCGTGCTTGGCGCACTGGGTGCCGCCCTGCTTTCTGCCCTCTGGCTGGTTCGCCAGCGCGGCAATATGGAAGCCGAGACGGAAGAGATGCGCAGCGCGCTTTCCGACGCACAGCAGCGGATTTCCAAATACGAGGCGCTGATCGCCGACAAGAACCGCCGCATCGTGGTCTGGGAAGGTCCGTCCAAGGCTGAACTTCTCGGGCAGCTGCCCGTCGAGACCGGTGCACCGCAGGCGGATCGCGACTTCCTCGCCTTCGGCCGCTGGCTGCGCAGCAATTCCGCCGCCGAACTGGACAAGGCAATCGACCAGCTGCGCAGCCAGGCGCGCAGTTTCGACATGGTGGTCGAGACCAATCGCGACGAGGTGCTGGAAGTCCAGGGCCGCGTTTCCGGCGGCAAGGCTTTCGTGCGCTTCCTGGCGCTCAACAATCTTCGGGCGGAACTCGCCGAGCTCAAGATCGAGCGCGAGCGCCTGACCAATTCGATTTCCGTCTTCCAGTCGCTGCTTGATACGATCGAGCAGCCAGTCTGGCGCCGCGATACCCAGGGCAAGCTCGCCTGGGTCAATCACGCCTATGGCGACGCCGTCGATGCGACGAGCCCGGCTCACGCCGTGGCCGAAGGCCGTGAGCTGCTCGGCACGATCAGCCGGGAAATGATCAAGGCGACTTCAACCACGCTTTCCCCTTCCACGACCGCGTCTCGACCGTGGTGCACGGCAACCGGACCATTCTCGACGTCACCGACGTCGTCTCCACAGATGGCTCAGCCGGCATGGCGATCGACGTGTCGGAAGCCGAGACGGTGCGTGAGGAACTGAAGCGCACGCTGAAGAGCCATGCCGAGACGCTCGACCATCTGGCAACGCCGGTCGCGATCTTCGACAGCCAGCGACGGCTGCAGTTCTACAATCAGGCTTTCATGCAGCTTTGGAGCCTGGATCTGCCCTTCCTGGAATCCAAGCCGGACAATAGCGAGCTTCTCGACAGGTTGCGCACCAACGGCAAGCTTCCCGAGCCCTTGAACTGGCGCAACTGGAAGGACACGGCACTTGCCGTCTACCAGTCGCTCGACACGAAGACCGATACCTGGCACCTGCCGAACGGCCAGACGCTGCGCGTCATCGCCACTGCCCATCCGCAGGGCGGCGCGACCTGGGTGTTCGAGAACCTCACCGAACAGGTGGACCTCGAAGCCCGTTACAACACGCTGGTGCAGGTTCAGGGCGAAACCATCGACCACCTGACCGAAGGCGTCGCGGTGTTCGGCCCGGACGGGCGCATCCGCCTGTCCAACCCCGCCTTCCGCGCGCTCTGGGGCATTACAGCCGAGCAGGCAGAGCCCGGCACGCATATCAAGACGATCGAGGCCGCCTGCGCGAGCTCCTATGAAGAGCCGGACGGCTGGCGCCGGTTTGCCCAGGCGCTCACCAATTTCGACGACGAGCGGCAATCGCTGGACGGCACGTTCGAACTCTATTCGGGTCTGATCCTCGACTACGCCGTCACGCCGCTGCCGAATGCCCAGACCATGCTGACCTTCGTCGACATGACGGCAAGTGCCAGGGCGGAAAAGGCCCTGAAGGAAAAGAACGAAGCGCTGCGCAAGGCAGACGAGCTGAAGAACGATTTCGTCCAGCACGTCTCCTACGAGCTGCGCTCGCCGCTGACCAACATCATCGGCTTCACCGATCTTCTGAAGACACCGGGCGTCGGCCCATTGAGCGAGCGTCAGGCCGAATATATCGATCATATCTCGACTTCCTCGTCCGTGCTGCTGACCATCGTCAACGACATTCTGGATCTGGCCACGCTCGATGCCGGGATCATGGAGCTGAACTATTCGGAACTGGCGATCGAGGATTTGCTGGACGACGTCGCGATGCAGGTGGCCGACCGGCTGCAGGAAAACAACATGACGCTGGAGATCGTCGCGCCGACCGGCATGGGCACGATCACCGCCGACCAGCAGCGCCTGAAGCAGATCCTGCTCAAGCTCCTGACCAATGCGACGAATTTCGCGCCGGAAAACTCGACAATCACGCTGAACTGCTGGCGCGATCCGGGCAACGTCTTCTTCTCGGTGCGCGATCGCGGCCCGGGCATTCCGCCCGACATGCTGCGCACCGTCTTCGACCGGTTCAAGGCGCAGGCCAAGGACGGCAAGCGCAGCGGCGCGGGCCTCGGCCTTTCCATCGTCGAGAGCTTCGTTCACCTGCATCACGGCGATGTCAGCATCGACAGCCGCGCCGGTGAAGGCACCACCGTCACCTGCCGCATCCCGGCCCGTTCACCGGCCCATTCGGTCGCGGCCGAATGAGCGATGGCGGCGCGGTCACGCAGACGCTTTCGGGCGAGCGCGACACGATCCTGTTCGGCGAAGACCTTGCACTGGCGCTGAAGCCCGGCGATTGTCTGGCGCTGTCCGGCGATCTCGGCGCCGGCAAATCGACGCTCGCCCGCGCCTTTTTGCGGGCGATTGCGGACGATGACGAGCTGGAGGTCCCGAGCCCGACCTTCACGCTGGTACAGGCCTATGACCTGCGCATCCCCGTAGCGCATTTCGATCTCTACCGGCTGGGCGATGCGTCGGAACTGGACGAGCTCGGCTTCGACGAGGCGCTGGCCTCCGGCATCTGCCTGGTGGAATGGCCGGAAATGGCAGAGGATCTGCTGCCGGCCGATCGCATTCGCCTGACGCTGGAGCATGATGGCCAGGGCCGCAAGGCGACGATCACGGGCCCTGAGGACACGCTTGCCCGCATCCGCCGCGTCATCTCCATTCGCGAATTTCTGCAAAAACACGGCCATGCCGATGCCCGTCGCCGTTTTCTGACGGGTGACGCTTCGATGCGCGCTTACGAGAGCATCACGACGGAAGCCGGCGAAACACTGATCCTGATGGACTGGCCGAAGCGGCCGGGCGGGCCGCCGGTTCTCGACGGCAAGCCTTATCCCAAAGTCGCCCATCTGGCCGAAGATGCCTATCCCTTCGTGGCGATCTCCGACTACCTGCGCGAGATCGGGCTGGTGGCACCGGACGTGTTGGCGGTCGATTACGACCAAGGCATCCTGCTGATCGAAAATCTCGGCACTGACGGCGTACTGACCGAGGACGGACAGCCGATCGAGGATCGCTACCGGGAAAGCGTCGCCTGCCTTGCCGCCCTGCACGCCCATCCCGCCCGGCAGGATCTCGCCATGGCGGAAGGCCATGTGCATCACATCCCGGATTTCGATCCGACCGCGATGAAGATGGAAGCCCGGCTGATTCTCGACTGGTACCTGCCGTGGAAGCGGGGCGAGCAGCCGAGCGACGCGGAGCGGCAGGACTATCTGGCAATCTGGGACGGGCTGATCGGCCAACTGGGCGATGCCGAGAAGAACCTTCTGCTGCGCGACATGCACTCGCCCAATATCATCTGGCGTCCGGAAGAGATCGGTGTCCGTCGCGTCGGCCTGATCGATTTCCAGGATGCGATGATCGGGCCGACAGCCTATGACGTCGCCTCGCTGGTACAGGATGCCCGCGTCGATATTCCGAAGCCGCTCGCTGACCGGATGATGACCGACTATCTGGCGCTTCGCCATGCGCAGGGACATTTCGACGAAGCCGGCTTCCTGAAAGCCTGGGCGATCATGGCAGCGCAGCGCAATTGCAAGCTCGCCGGCCTCTGGGTGCGGCTGAAAGAGCGCGACGGCAAGCCGCAATACATGAAGCACATGCCGCGTACGCTGAGGCATCTCTCGACGGCACTTGCCCATGAGGCGCTCGCCCCCTTGCGCGATTGGTGCCGACGGGCTGGAATAGAACTTCCCGAATCATAAATTAGGCCTGACATGACGACGAAAGCTCCCATCACCCAGGCGATGGTGCTTGCCGCGGGGCTTGGTACCCGTCTCAGGCCCATCACCGACACGATGCCGAAGCCGCTGGTGCCGGTCGCCGGCAAGCCGATGATCGACTATGGGCTGGACGCGCTCGCCGATGCCGGTGTTACTCGCGCGGCCGTCAATGTGCATCATTTTGCCGACCGGATGGAGGCTCATCTTAACGCCTATCCGCGTCTCGACATCATCGTCTCCGACGAGCGCGATCAGCTGATGAATTCCGGCGGTGGGCTGAAGAAAGGCCTCGCCCTGCTTTCTCCCGGCATCGTTTTCGTCATGAATGCCGATCTCTTCTGGATCGGCGAGACATACGGCAAGCCGACCAATCTCGAACGGTTAGCCGGATTCTTCGATCCGGCGACGATGGACATGGCACTGCTCTGCGTGCCGCTGGAGCGCACGACCGGGCATAATGGCAAGAAGGATTTTCAGCTGGATCCGGATGGGCGGCTGTCGCGCTATGTCGATGGCGACAATCCGGTCGTTTATGCCGGCGCGATCGTGATGCAGTCCTCGCTGCTCGACGATGCCCCTGATGACGCGTTCAACCTCAACATCTATTTCGACAAGGCGATCGAGAAAGGCCGGCTCTACGGACTGGTCATGGACGGCGAGTGGATCACCGTCGGCACGCCCGATGCTCTTCCTGCGGCCGAGGCGGTGATCGCCCGCCATAGCGAGAAGGCCTGACCCATGCCGGCCGACCGTTCGAGCCGCCTGTTCACCATCCCGCCCGCAGCGCCATTTCTGAGGACGCTGGCAGCGGCGCTGTGTGACGGCCGGCTGAACGAGACGTTCCAGTATGATCCCAACGATCCGC
The DNA here is from genome assembly GCF_030323265.1 of Terrirhizobium terrae. GTDB lineage: Bacteria > Pseudomonadota > Alphaproteobacteria > Rhizobiales > Rhizobiaceae > Neorhizobium. The sequence continues at coordinate 1,549,873 of NZ_CP104992.1, read as the reverse complement.
TTTCCCTTGCCGATGTGACGATCTACGTGCCGACGCGGCGTTCGGCCCGTGTGCTGCGCTCCGAGTTCGTCGACCTGCTCGGCGGACGCGCCGCCATTCTCCCGGTCATCCGGCCGCTCGGCGAGACAGACGACGATAGCGGCTTCTTCGATCTCGTCGCACCCGAGGAGATGGATCTCGCGCTGCCGATCGGCGGCACGGCACGGCTGCTCGAACTCGGCCGGCTGATCCTTGCCTGGCGAAACCAGTTGCCGAAGATCGTGCTCGACCTGCATTCGGAATCGCCGCTCGTCGCACCGGCGAGCCCGGCGGACGCGATCTGGCTTGCCCGGGCGCTTGCCGAGCTGATCGACGCGATCGAGACAGAGGAGCGCGACTGGAGCGACCTGAAGAACCTCCAGACCGGCGAGCATGCGCTCTGGTGGCAGCTGACCGCCGAATTTCTGTCGATTGCCAGCGCCTTCTGGCCGGCGCGGCTGGAGGAACTGAAACGCTCTTCGCCGGCAAAGCATCGCGCCGCCATTCTGCGCGGCGAGGCCGAGCGGATCGGGGAGCGGGAGCATAAAGGGCCTGTCATCGTCGCCGGCTCCACCGGTTCGGTGCCGGCAGCGGCCGAACTCATCGCTGCAATCTCGCGCCTGCCGAACGGCACCGTCGTCCTGCCCGGCCTCGACATGACCATGCCGGACGACCAGTGGGCGATCGTCGGCGAAGATCAGATTGACGGACGCCCGGAGCCGGCAAGCCGCAGCCATCCGCAATTCGGACTATCCCGGCTGTTGAAGAAGATCGGCGCCACGCGACGGGATGTCGAGACGCTGGGCACGATCGGGCCGGATCTGGCATTTCGGGCCGAGGCGATCTCGCAGGCTCTGGTGCCAGCCAAGGCAACCGATCACTGGAGCCGCTGGCGCAACGAGGCGGCACCGGACGAGCTGGCAGCAGCCTTCAAGGACGTGACGCTGGTCGAGGCCGGCAATGAGCGTGAGGAAGCGGTGGCGATCGCCATCGCACTCCGGCTGGCGCTGGAAAAACCCGGCCGCAACGGCGGGCAGGCCGTCGCGGCGCTGATCACCCCCGACCGTGCGCTTGGCCGGCGCGTGACCGCGGAACTTGCCCGGTTCGGCATTCTCGCCGATGATTCCGCCGGTTCGGCGCTGTCCGGCACGCCGCAGGGGACGCTGACGCAATTGCTGCTGGAGGCGACGCTGCGGCCGGGCGATCCGGTGGCGATCGTCGGGCTTATCAAGCATCCGCTGGTCAGGCTCGGCCTGCCGGCTATCGAACTGCGAGCGGCGGTCGATGCGCTGGAGGTGCTCGCCTTGCGAGGTGGTGTCGGCGAGATGGATATTTCGACGCTCGAACCGCTCTTGGAAACGCAGCTTGCGGCGATCATGGACGATCCGCATATGCCGCAATGGCGCGCCTCGCTGCCGGAAGGCGCGGTCGAGCAAGCCCGCGAGATTGCGAAGAAAATCACCATCGCGGTCGAGCCGCTGGTCGGCGCCTTTCTGCGCCGCCGGCCGGATGGGCGGGGACTGACGGCAAAGCTCCTGCTGTCGGACTGGGCGGCCCGCACCGGCCGGGCGCTGGAAGCACTGTGCATCGACGAGCGTGGTGATCTTGCCGCGCTCTGGTCAGGCGAAGCCGGCGAGCAGCTGGCCGACCTTTTGGCCGAAGTAATCGAGACCGATGGGCAGATGGAGGCGGACGGTCCGCAATGGATCGACATCGTCATGGCGCTGACGACCGGCGGCGCGGTGAAGCCGCGCTCGCTCGCCAATCCGCGGGTCTTCATCTTCGGCACGCTGGAAGCGCGGCTGCAGACGGTCGATACGATGATCCTCGGCGGGCTGAACGAAGGCTCGTGGCCCGGCCAGACGGTCAACAACCCGTTCCTTTCCCGCACGATGAAGACCGATATGGGGCTGGAGCCACCGGAACGGCGGATCGGCCAGCTGGCGCATGATTTCCAGATGGCCTGCGGCACGCGCAACCTGATCCTCACCCGCTCGATGCGGCAGGGCTCGACGCCGACGGTCGCCTCGCGCTGGCTGCAACGCCTGCTGGCGCTGGGCGGCAAGGCCTTTGCCGAGGAGCTAAAGGCCCGCGGCGAGGATTTTCGCCACTGGGCAGCGAAGATCGATGAGGGCGAGAACCAGCAGCCGGCCAGGCGCCCTGCCCCGAAACCGCCGGCAGATCTGCAGCCGACGCGTTATTCCTTCAGCGAGGTCGGCCGCCTGCGCCGCGACCCCTATTCCGTCTATGCCCGCCGGGTGCTCAAGCTCGATCCGCTCGATCCATTCAACCAGGATCCCGGCGCTTCCGAGCGGGGCACGCTCTATCACGCGATCATCGACCGCTATACGCGGGAGAGCATCAGGCAGGGCTTCAAGCCGGGAACGCCCGATTCACGTGAAACGATGCGGCAGATCACGGAAGAGCTTTTCGATGCCGAACAGTTGCCGCCGCATATCGACCGGGTCTGGCGGCCGCGCTTCGTCGAGGTCTCCCGCGCCTTCCTCGACTGGGAGGCGGATCGCGCCCATGATCTGCGGTCCACGTTCACCGAAGTGCGGGGCGGCTGGGAGGTCGTCAGCGCCGGCATCCGCGTGACCGGGATCGCCGACCGGATCGACCTCAAAGGCAATGGCCGGATCGACATCGTCGACTACAAGACCGGCCTGTCGCCCTCCACCAAGCAGGCGCGAACTCTGCTCGATCCGCAATTGTCGCTGGAGGCGGCGGCGCTGATCCATGGCGGGTTCAAGGAGATCAGCGGCCAGCCGGACGATCTTCTCTATGTGCGGCTGCGTCCCGGCGACCGGTTCAAGGCCGAGCGGGTGAACAACGAGGCGGGTGGCAAGCCGGATTCCAAATCGGCGATCGATCTTGCCGAGGAATCGCTGGAGCAGCTGACCCGTTTCGTGCTGACGCTGCGCAAGGGCGAAGCCGGGTTTGCGTCGCGGCTGGTGCCGTTCGCCCAGGGTGACTTCGGCGGTGAGTACGACCACCTTGCTCGCGTTGCCGAGTGGTCGACGGCCGATGACGATGGGGAGGCGGAAGCCGATGAGTGACCATCTCGACCTGCCGGAAGGCGACGACCCGATCACATGGATCGACTGGACGACGGTTCAGCAGTCTCGCGCGTCCGATCCGGCAAGTTCCGCCTGGGTCTCGGCCAATGCCGGTTCCGGCAAGACCCATGTGCTGACGCAGCGGGTGATCCGGCTCCTGCTCGCCGGTTGCCGCCCATCGGCCATTCTCTGCCTCACCTATACGAAGGCTGCAGCATCCGAAATGTCGAACCGCGTCTTCCAGCGGCTGGCCGAATGGACGGTGCTTTCCGATGAAGAACTGTCGAAGCGGATCGCCGGGATCGAAGGTTCTGAGCCGGATTCCAACAAGCTGGCCGAAGCGCGACGGCTGTTCGCCAAGGCGCTGGAAACGCCGGGCGGGCTGAAGATCCAGACGATTCACGCCTTCTGCGAGGCGCTGCTGCACCAGTTTCCGCTGGAAGCCAATGTCGCCGGGCATTTTTCCGTGCTCGACGATCGCGCCGCTACCGCGCTACTGGCGGAAGCTCGTCGGTCGCTTTTGACTGCTACGTCAGCCGAGGACGATCCGGATCTCGCCGAGGCTTTTGCGCATGTATTGGATCTCGGTGACGAGTTCGGTCTCGAAGCGCTGCTGTCCGACATCATCGCCAACCGCACGGCGATCCGCCGGTTCACGGCTCACGCGGAGCGGCATGGCGGCATCGGGCCGGCGCTGAAGAAGGCGTTGGGGCTCGATCCGGCCGATACCGAGGCAAGCATAGCAGCCGGCTATTGGCCGCTGCCGGGGCTTTCCGGTATCACGCTCGATCTCTATCTGTCGCTTGCCGACCTAGCTGGTGGCGCCAAGGTGACCGAGGTCGCCTATGGGCTGAGGCTGGCGATGAAGGAGACGGATGTCTTCAAGCGCGCCGAGCTGCTCGACCAGATCTTCATGACCGGCACCGGCAAGCCGAAGGCGGATTCCTCGCTCGTGGCCAAGGCGATGCTGAAGCCGGCGCCGGAACTGGCGGATGCCGTCAACGCCGCCCGCGAGCATGTTGCGACATCCCGCGACCGGTTGCGGCTGATCAGCATGTTTACCGCCACCAGGGCGGCGCTGACGCTGGCGGCGCGGCTGAACGACGATTACGAGGACCTGAAGAAGAAGCGCAGCCTGCTCGACTTCGAGGATCTGATCGCCCGCACGGCAGACCTTCTGACCCGCGACGGCGTCGGCGCCTGGGTGCATTACAAGCTCGATCAAGGTATCGACCACATTCTCGTCGACGAGGCGCAGGATACCAGCCCGATCCAGTGGACGGTGATCAAGTCGCTGGCGGAAGACTTTTATTCCGGTGCGAGTGCTCGTGACACGCTCCGGACGATGTTTGCGGTCGGCGACGAGAAGCAGTCGATCTATTCCTTCCAGGGCGCGCGGCCGGAGCGGTTTGCCGAAGAACGGCTGGCGACGCAGCGCCAGGTGGCCGGCAGCGGCCAGCCGTTCCACGCCATCCGACTGCCGCTGTCCTTCCGCTCCACCGCCGATGTGCTTTCGGCCGTCGACCAGGTGTTTGCGCTGGAAGACAATGCGCGGGGGCTGTCAGCCACCGGCGATCCGGTGCAGCACCGCTCCAACCGCATGGGCCATGCTGGCGAAGTCGATCTCTGGGATGTCGTGGTGCCGGATGTCGCGGTGCAGGAAGAGGACTGGACCGCGCCCTTCGATGCGACGCCGGACAAGGCGCCCTCGGCGATCCTCGCGTCGCGCATAGCCAACCGCATCGGCGAGATGATCGGGCGGGAGACGGTGATCGAGAAGGGACCGAATGGACCTGAAGAACGGCTCATCGAGCCGGGCGACATTCTGGTTCTGGTGCGCAAGCGCGATGCCTTTGTCAACGCGCTGACGAGGGCGCTGAAGCGCCGCGACAATATTCCCGTTGCCGGCGCCGACCGGTTGCGGCTGACGAGCCATATCGCCGTACAGGATCTTCTGGCACTCGGGCGTTTCCTGCTTTTGCCGCAGGACGACCTGTCGCTGGCGGCGCTGTTGAAGAGCCCGCTTTTCGACCTGTCGGAAGAAGACGTGTTCGAGGTGGCGGCGCTGCGGGGCGACAATGAGAGCGCCTGGAGCCAGCTGAAACGGCTTTCGGACGACCAGCCGCTGCGCTTCCGCGACGCGGCCGATCGGCTGGAGCATCTGCTGACGCTGTCGCGGCTGCTCAGCCCGCATGATCTCTTTGCCCGCATTCTCGGCCAGTATGGCGGGCGCAAAAATTTCTCGGGCGGCTGGGCAGCGAGGCGGGCGATATTCTCGACGAGTTTTTGACCTTCGCGCTGGACCACGAAACTTCGGGTCTTCCGGGGCTGCAGGCCTTCGTCTCGACGCTGGAGATCGAAAGCCCCGAGGTGAAGCGCGAGCAGGATGGCGGGCGCAACGAGGTGCGGATCATGACCGTGCATGCCTCCAAGGGTCTGGAAGCGCCGGTCGTGTTTCTCGTCGACAGCAATTCCAAGGCCTTCATTTCCTCCCATGTGCCGAAATTCCGGTTGCTGCAGGTGGGCGCGGAGAGCGTTCCGGTCTGGGTTCCGGGCAAGGGTCTGTCCAATGCCCTGACCACGGCCGACGATGCACGGCTGAAGATGGGTGCGGAAGAAGAGTATCGCCGGCTGCTCTATGTCGGCATGACGCGGGCCGCCGACCGGCTGGTGATCTGCGGCTATCGCGGTGCCCGCGACAATCCCGAAAGCTGGCAAGCGATGATCGGCCGTGCGCTTTCGACCGATGAGGCGCATTGCAGGCCGGCAACGTTCCACGGGCCGGACGGCGAATGGAACGGGCTTTCCTGGCGCCTGCCGCAGGCTGCGGGCAAGCCGGTGCAGAAGGCCGAGCATATGGCGGCGGTTTCTGCCGACAAGGCGCCGTTGCCGGCTTCTCTGCCGCCTGCCCTCTTCCGCCCGCTGCCGCCGCAGAAGGTTCTGCCGCGACCCTTGAGCCCTTCCGGTGCCGGCACGATGATCGATGACGATGCGGACAACCTGATCGTCACATCTCCCCTGTTCGGCGAGAAGGCATCCAGCAGCCTGGCGCTGCAGAAGGGCAAGCTCGTTCACCGCATGCTGCAGATGCTGACGGAGTTTCCAGACAGCGAGCGGGAAGCTGCCGCCCATCGCTATGCCGGGCGTGCTGCCCGCTTCTGGCCCCAAGGCGAGCGCGAAAAGCTGGTTGCGAGCGTGATGTCGGTTCTGGCCCATCGGGATCTGGCGCCGGTGTTTTCCGCCCGCAGCCAGTCGGAAGTGTCGATCATGGGGACGCTGTCGCTGGAGGGGCAGGACTTTGCGATCTCGGGCCGCATCGACCGGCTGGTCGAGACGGAGGATCGCGTCATCATTCTCGACTACAAGACCAATCGCATTCCCCCGGCCGCAGCCGAGGATGTGCCCCTGCCCCATCGGGCGCAGCTTGCCATCTACCGTCAGATCCTCGCGCCGCTTTATCCCGGCAAGCAAGTCGATTGCGTGCTTGCCTATACCGAGACGGCCAAGGTGATTGCGCTTTCCCCGAACTGATGGCCCGTTCGCTTGCGGAGCTCCAGACAAAGTGACATGACGGGTGCTTGAAAAGTGCTGACAACGATCTCACATTTGCAGCAACACGAATCGTGAAGGAGAGCCTCATGGCTACCGTGAAAGTCGACAACAATAATTTCCAGGCCGAAGTGCTGAACTCCGCCGAGCCGGTCGTCGTGGATTTCTGGGCCGAATGGTGCGGTCCCTGCAAGATGATCGCTCCGAGCCTCGAGGAAATCGCCACCGAACTCGCCGGCAAGGTGAAGGTCGCAAAGCTCAACATCGACGAGAATCCGGAACTGGCCGCCCAGTTCGGCGTCCGCTCTATCCCGACACTCGCCATGTTCAAGGGCGGCGAAGTGGCCGATATCAAGGTCGGTGCCGCGCCGAAGACCGCGCTGTCCGCCTGGATTTCCAGCGCCGCCTGATTGATTGTTTCACGTGAATCCAAAAGTCCGGTTGAGCGATCAGCCGGGTTTTTGTTTGTGTGGTGTTGGCGATTTTCGGCGTATCCTGATTGCAAGGCGGAGTCCTCCCTTGGCGATCTTTGGCATTTTCATTTCGGACTTGATCCGAAGTCGGCCGGGGCGCTGAAAGCTGCCTCGCAAGTTTAGTTTAAAGTGACACCTCTCAGCGCCCCGTTCGGCAGTTTTTATCCGTGAACTCCGGTTGCTCTGCGGTGAGCGGGACAGTGGGCACGGGGGCGTGTCTCATTTGCGAGTGTCATGCACGCCCTTTTACGGAACCCGACCCGGGCCATGACGACCTTGGGCCACGTCATCCACCTGCGCCATGGTTTCCGGAGATCCGAAGACATCCGCGAACGCCCCATGGCGCCATCCCGCCATCCTGTAATGCCTCACAGGCACGCCCGACGCGCCATCAGGGAAGTGATGCGGGATGTCGGTCCGACTTTCATCCCGCGCCTCCCGGTCGTCGGAGGGCAACCATTTTCTCACGGACCCCGATGAGGAAGGTTCACGTCGTCCCTTCACCACCAGTGCCGGCCCCGCCTCGCCGGAACGCCTTCCGGTGTATCCGCGACGGGACGGGGGATTGTAGGCAGAGTTCGAAAAGACGGGGATGAAGTTTGTTGTAAGGGATTGAAATTGCTCAAAAGGGGTGCCGGAACGTCCCCGGCCTTTCGCTTGGGCTCAAGGCGTTCGTCCTTCGAAACGATTCACTGGATCGTTTCGTCGGCTTCGCCGACCAGTCCTCACCCCGATGCGGGAGAGGAAGAAAAATCAGCATCTTAGCTGACAAGCTAAGTGCTAGATTTTTCAGGAGAGGGGTGAGGTCACCACCGGCATTTGAAGCGGAATTAAACTATCCGACGTGCCGCATCCGCCAAGCAATCACGTCGGCGGGGTGCCGTTGTCGGAGAGCACGTTGCCGGCGAAATAGAGGGAGCCGCCGATGAGGATGCGGGGGGCGGGCTGCCGGGGACCTGGCGGGCGGCGATTTCTTTCAGCGCTTCCTCGGTCGAGCCCGCCGGTTCGGCCACGAGGCCGGCATCATAGGCGGCGTTGGCGAGGACGACCGGATCGAGCCCCGCCTCGCTGTCGCGGATGCGGACGGTGAAGACGTGTTCGGCGAGATCGGCAAAGGCGCGGAAATAACCTACCGGGTCCTTGGTGTTGATCATGCCGGTGACGAGATAGAGCGGCCGGGGCTGGCGTTCCTCGAAGGCGGCCATGGCCTCGGCTATGACTTCTCCGCCGGCCGGGTTGTGGCCGCCATCGAGCCAGATTTCGGCACCGGCCGGGGCGATATCGACGAGCGCACCCTCGGTCAGCCGCTGCAGGCGCGCCGGCCATTCGACCGTCGCCATCGCGCGCTCCATCATCTGGTCGGTGACGGCAAAACCGGCGGACTTGACGGCGCGGATCGCAGCGGCGGCATTCGCATATTGGTGGCGACCGGGAAGACGCGGAAGCGTCAGATCATGCAGGCCTTCCTCGTCCTGATAGATCAGCCGGCCGAATTCCTCATGGGCGGAGAAATCCTGTCCGTAAACGATATGAGGGCAACCGAGCCGTTCGGCGGTGGAGACGAGCACCTCGCGGGCCGCATCGAATTCCTGCTGGCCGATCACAACCGGGCAGCCGCGTTTCATGATGCCGGCCTTTTCGGCCGCGATCAGTTCCACCTTGTCGCCGAGATAGGCCTGATGGTCGAGCGCGATCGGCATGATGACCGAGACCGCCGGTTTGGCAATGACATTGGTCGCGTCGAAACGCCCACCGAGCCCGACTTCGAGGATCACGGCATCCGCCGGCTGTTCGGCGAAGAGGAGGAAGGTGGCGGCCGTCAGGATCTCGAAGACGGTGATCATCTGGCCGCCATTGGCAGCAGCGACGCGGCGGAGCGCGTCGGCCAGAAGCGCGTCTTCCACAAGCCTGCCACGACCGCCCTTCACGCCGATGCGGAAGCGCTCATGCCACTGGACGAGATGCGGAGACGTGTGAACATGAACCGCATGGCCGCCCGCTTCCATAAGCGCGCGACAGAAGGCGGTGCAGGAGCCCTTGCCGTTGGTGCCGGCCACATGGATGACCGGCGGCAGATTGAGATGCGGATTACCGAGCGTTTCGAGCAGGCGCGAGATGCGATCGAGCGAGAGGTCGAAACCCTTCGGATGAAGGGTCATCAGCTTCTCGATCTCCTGTTCGGCCTCGCTTGCGACGGGCTGGTTTTTCGTGTTCATCCCGCAGCTCCGATCTCTGGCAGTCTGATCAGGCGCTGGCGGCGACCGGTACCGGCGCTGGCGCCGGAAGCGCTTCCTGAACCGACTGCTTCGTCAGGATCTTCAGGATGCGGGCGAGCGTGGCCGGCAAATCATGGCGCTTGACGACCATGTCGACCATGCCGTGTTCCAGGAGGTATTCGGCCGTCTGGAAACCTTCCGGCAGCTTTTCGCGCAGGGTCTGCTCGATAACGCGCTTGCCGGCAAAACCGATTTCAGCGCCCGGCTCGGCGATATGGACGTCGCCCAACATCGCGTAGGAGGCGGTGACACCTCCTGTCGTCGGATTGGTGAGGACGACGATGTAGGGAAGGCCGGCTTCCTTGAGCATGTCTACGGCGACCGTGGCGCGCGGCAGCTGCATCAGGGACAGGATGCCTTCCTGCATGCGGGCGCCACCCGAGGCCGGGAAGATAACCAGCGGGCACTTTTCCTTCAGCGCGCGCTCGCAGGCCTTCACGATCGCCTCGCCGGCGGCCATGCCGAGCGAACCGCCGATGAAGTTGAATTCATGCACGACGGCGACGAGCTTGACACCCTGGACCTTGCCGAGGCCGGCGAGGATCGTGTCCTCCTGCTCGGTCTTCAGACGGCTATCCTTGAGACGGTCAGCATATTTCTTGGAATCGCGGAATTTCAGCGGGTCCTGGGCGACCTTCGGCTGCGGCAGGGATTCAAACTCGCCACCGTCGAACAGGTCCTTCAGGCGGGCCTTGGCCGGCATCTTCATGTGGAAGCCGGAGGCGGGAATGACCCACTTGTTCTCTTCCAGATCCTTGTGGAAGACCATTTCCCCGGTTTCCGGGCACTTGATCCAGAGGTTTTCAGGAACGTCCCTGTCGGGACGGCCGAGCATGGAGTTGATGCGCGGCCGGACGTAGTTGGTGATCCAGTTCACTTTGGCGTACTCCGAGTTTAGCGTTCGGCCCTATCTGGGCTCTTTATTCAGCGGCGACAAGGCGCGCGGCACGCACGCCGGTAGCGAGACCCTTCACGAGCGTCGCAACGGACGCGATCGTATCGGGGCCGGCTGCGCCGTCCTTGGTGAGACTTCCGGCAATCTGGGCGACGATCGCGGTGCCGACGACGACACCATCTGCTGCCGCACCGATTGCCTTGGCGTGATCGGCCGTCTTGACGCCGAAGCCGACGCAGACGGGAAGATCGGTATGGCCCTTGATGCGCGAGACCGCGCCAGAGATCCGCGACGGATCCGGCAGGGCCGAACCGGTGATGCCGTTCATCGAGACGTAGTAGACGAAGCCGGACGTGTTCTTCAAGACGGCAGGCAGGCGCTTGTCGTCAGTGGTCGGCGTCGCCAGGCGGATGAAGTTGATGCCCTTTTCGAGCGCCGGGATGCAGAGTTCGTCATCCATTTCCGGCGGCAGGTCGACGACAATAAGGCCATCGATGCCGCAGGCGATCGCATCGTCGAGGAACCTGTCGACGCCGTAGATGTAGATCGGATTGTAATAGCCCATCATGACGATCGGCGTGTGGGCATCCGTCTCGCGGAATTTCCTTGCCAGTTCCAGCGTCTTTGCCAGCGTCTGGCCGCCCTTCAGGGCGCGCTGACCGGCAAGCTGGATCGTCGGGCCGTCAGCCATCGGATCGGAAAACGGCATGCCGAGCTCGATGATGTCCGCACCGGCATCCGGCAGAGCCTTCATGATGCCGAGCGAGGTGTCGAAATCCGGATCGCCGCCCATGAAATAGGTGACGAGAACCGGACGGCCCTCGGCCTTCACCTTGGCGAAACGTGCATCCATACGCGCAGTCATGTCTTACAGCCCCATTCCGAGAATCTTGCCGACGGTGAAGATGTCCTTGTCGCCGCGGCCGGACAGGTTCATCAGGATGATCTGGTCCTTGCCCATTTTCGGCGCGCGCTTGATCACCTCGGCAATCGCGTGGCTGGGCTCGAGCGCCGGAATGATGCCTTCGAGCTTCGTCAGAAGCTGGAAGGCTTCGAGCGCCTCATTATCCATGATCGGCACGTATTCGGCGCGGCCGATATCGTTCAGCCAGGAATGTTCGGGACCGATGCCCGGATAGTCGAGGCCGGCGGAAATGGAATGGCCTTCGAGGATCTGGCCGTCATTGTCCTGCAGGAGATAGGTGCGGTTGCCATGCAGCACGCCGGGCGAACCGGCGGTGATGGAGGCGCAGTGCTCGACGCCATCGAGGCCGCGGCCGCCGGCTTCGACGCCGACGATCTGGACGCCCTCGTCATCGAGGAAGGGATGGAAGATGCCGATGGCGTTCGAACCACCGCCGACCGCCGCGATGACGACGTCCGGCAGCTTGCCTTCGGCTTCGAGGATCTGTTCGCGGGCTTCCTTGCCGATGACGGCCTGGAAATCACGGACCATTTCCGGATAGGGATGCGGACCGGCGGCCGTGCCGATCAGGTAATAGGTGTCGTCGACATTGGTCACCCAGTCGCGCAGCGCTTCGTTCATCGCGTCCTTCAGCGTGCCCTGCCCGGCCGTTACCGGGATGACCTCGGCGCCGAGGAGCTTCATGCGGAAGACGTTGGGCGCCTGGCGCTCGACATCGGTCGCGCCCATATAGACGACGCAGGGAAGGCCGAAGCGTGCGGCGACGGTGGCGGAAGCCACGCCGTGCTGGCCGGCGCCGGTCTCGGCGATGATGCGGGTCTTGCCCATGCGCTTGGCGAGCAGGATCTGGCCGATGCAATTGTTGATCTTATGCGAGCCGGTATGGTTCAGCTCTTCGCGCTTGAAGTAGATCTTGGCGCCGCCGAGATGCTCGGTCAGGCGCTCGGCGAAATAGAGCGGGCTCGGGCGGCCGATATAGTGGGTGCCGAGATCGGTCAGCTGCTTCTGGAAGTCCGGATCGTCCTTCGCCTTTTCCCATTCGCCCTGAAGATCCAGGATCAGCGGCATCAGGGTTTCCGCGACGAAACGGCCGCCGAAAATACCGAAACGGCCATCCTCATCGGGGCCGGACCGGAACGAATTGGGTTTTGGCGTCTCGTTCACTTTCAAACTCCTTCAGCGTTTCGCGGCCGACTTTATGGCATCGAAGAACGCGTCGATCATGCCAAGGTCCTTGACGCCCGGCTCGCTTTCCACGCCGGACGAGACATCTACGCCCGTGGCCCGCGTCGAGGAAAGCGCGATAGCGACATTCTCCTTGTTCAGGCCTCCGGAAAGCATGTAATCGACGCTTCCGTCAAGCGAGCCCATCAGGTTCCAGTCGAAGGATACCCCGTTGCCGCCGGGCAGTTCCGAACCCTTCGGCGCCTTGGCATCGAAGAGGAAGCGATCGGCAACGCCGATATAGGGATCGACGCGGTCCAGATCGGCCGCCTCGCGCACCGAGAAGACCTTCATGACGGGAAGACCGTAAAGCGCTTTTATGTGCAGAATGCGTTCCGGGCTCTCGTGACCATGCAATTGCAGGATATCCGGCCGCAACAGCGAGACGATGTCGTCGAGATCCTCGTCGTTGGCGTCAACCGTGACCGCGACGATCTTGACCTTGCCGCGCACCGCATCCGCGAGCTCACCGGCCAATGCCGGATCGATATTGCGAGGGCTCTTTTCGAAGAAGATGAAGCCGATATGGGTGGCGCCGCGGGCCACCGCACGTTCGATGGCGTCCGCAGTCTTCAATCCGCAAATCTTGACGTCGGTTTTCATGACGGCGCAGTGACACGAAATGCCTTGTGAGTCGAGGCTCTTTATATAAGTGGATGGAATGGCACCGCAAATATGGCGCTTCGGATCGAATGCTACGACGCGAATCGCGGTCGCTTCACGGTATGTAAATAGCGGATATATGAGAATTTACTCATGAAATATTTTATTGCCCAAAATGAGAAAAGGAATGGAATTTCCATAACTTGAACGCTTGTGAAAGATAATTGATCATATGTGCAAAGTGAGGTAGGTTATTTCCCGCCGAGACGATTTTTGAAATTTTTTGGCGGGGATACAATGGCGACGATCACTGGGGCTGCTTTGCGCGCAGCACTTTGTCTAGCTGCAGGAGGACTGCTCTCCGCATGCACGAGCACGCAGACGACGGCTTCCGTCGATGCGAAGACGAAGCCCACGAAGCTGGCTGCCGCGGAAGCGGCGCCCTCCAAGACAGTCTACAGCTACACGAACAAGGATCGCGAGTGCCTGAAGCGCGCGATGTATTTCGAATCCAGGCGCACGAGCGAGAATGGCTTCCTTGCGGTCGGTAGCGTGGTGATGAACCGCCTGACCTCCGGCATCTACCCGCCCACGATCTGCGGCGTCGTTACCCAGAAGAACCAGTTCGCGCCGGGCGTGATGACCCGCAAGATGGACGAGGACACGGCGCCCGACCTCAACAAGGCTGCCGACGCGGTTCTCAAGGGTGCCCGGCATCCTGACGTGAAGAGCGCCATGTTCTTCCACACCAAGGGACTGACATTCCCCTACAAGAACATGCATTACGTGGCGTCTCGCCGGCGGCAACGTGTTCTACGAGAAGCGCGGCCGCGACGGCGAATTGCAGACGGCGGAACCGCAATCGGCGGATTCCTACGTACTGGCCTTCAACTCGGCCGGTACGGCGCAGAACGCGATCGCTGCCGTTGCACCTTCAACGGCGCCTGCAAGCAATCCGACACAGGCCGTGGCACTGGAATCCGCACCGGTTCCGGTAACGATGCCGGCTTCTGTTGCCGCCACCAAGGGCGCGCGCGACGCGTCGCAGCAGCTGGCCGCCGCCTCCAAGCCTTCCGTCGAACCGATCATTGCGGCCGCCATCAAGCGCGCCAGCATGGAGCAGGCTTTCGATACCGCCTATTCGGTGCCGCAGAACTCGTCGGTCACGCCGGCGCGCGTCTATCCGGCAAGCCTTGCGAGCGACGACAACATCCCGGTTCCGACCATGCGTCCGCAGGTACAGAAGCGTCCGGGCGCCGGCATGGCCATGGCCGACCAGCCCACCGGTCTTTCCCAGCAGGACTGGATGATGCGCACCAGCGACTGGCAGTAAGCCCGGTCGCCGCTTCATAGTTCTGATCAGCTGAAATCGATTGCGTGGAGCTGCGAACCGTGCAGCTTCAGCCAGCGGCGGGCCTCTTCCATCCGCGGGCAGAGTTGTTTGCACAGCGCCCAGAATTTCGGGCCGTGGTTCATTTCCTTCAGATGCGCCACTTCATGTGCCGCCAGATAGTCGATCACGAGCGGCGGCGCCATGACGATGCGCCAGGAAAAACTCAGGTTTCCATCCCAGGAGCATGACCCCCAGCGGCTGCGGGTATCCTTCATCGACACCGAGGTGATCGGCTTGCGGATCGAGGCTGCATGCCGGCGGGCCAAGGCCTCCAGATCGCGGCGGGCCTCCTTCTTGAGGAAGGTAGAGATGCGGCGGCCTATATGGTCTTCAAGCCCGCTGACCTTCAGCACCGGTTCGCCGTCCACGACGATGGCTTCGGTGACGCCGCGCAGCGTTCCGGTGTGATCGATCCGGTGGATGACGCCGCGGATGGAAATCTGGCCGCCCGGCCGGATCGGATTGTCGGTCGAGAATTTCGACAGCTTGGTCCGAAGCCAGCCATCGTGGCGGGCGAGGAAATCGTCGATCTCGTATTTCTTGAGGCCCACCGGAACGGTCAGGTTCAGCGCGCGACCGCCCGGCTCTATCCTAAGCGTGATGCGGGTGGCGCGGCTGTTTTCCTTGATCGTCAGCGGCAAGGCCCGATCGCCGACATTAAGGGTGCGCTTCACCGTTTCGAGCGGTCTCGACGGGCGGCGGACAGGCTTTTTCAGAAGCGCGAACATGGACTATCCTTAGCCGATTCACTCAAAATCTTCCCATGAAAAAGCCGGCGCCCCTTGAGCGCCGGCCTTAACAGCCGAGTTCCTTGCAGCGATGCTACAGGTCGACGACCTGCTGGTCGCCGTTCGGCCGGTTTTTGCGGTCGCGCATGAAGCGGTCGAACTCTTCCTGGTCCTTGGCGCGGCGAAGCTCGCGCGCGTAAGTGTCGAACTCTTCGCGCATTTCGTCGAGCTTGCGGCGTTCTTCTTCCAGACGGTCGAGTTCGGCCTTCCGCCAGTCGTCGAAGGCGACGTTGCCGGTGGAGAAATGCGTGTTGTTGTAGCGACGGCTCGCGCGGCGGCAGCCGGCGAACCACTTGTCGGCGCGATCATTGGCGTCGCGCTTGAAGCCGCGCAGCCGATCCCCGAAAATGATGTAGGCGAGCATGGCAAGGCCAAGCGGCCAGAACACTATGAAACCGAGCACCATGAGAGCAATGGTGGCCGGCGTCCACTCCGGACGGATCAATGCAGACTGGTTCATGGGTCACACCCTTGAGGTTGCAGCGGGTGGCCGCATGCCAGCCCGACGGAATCGATTTGGTGAGCCGCATATCGCCCTTCAAGAAGAGCGAAGATTAAATTGTAGAAGTCTCTGAAATAACGCCGGAAAATCGATCTAGCTTGGCTTCTTGCCGCCTTTGACACCGGAGCGCTTTGGTGCCGCGGAAGGCTTTTCGGCGGCAGCAGCCTTGGCGTGAAGTCGAGTGAAGTCGAGGATGCGCGGCACGATCTCGCGTCTGAAGCGCGAGCCGTTGAAGACGCCATAGTGGCCGACATCCGGCTGCATGTAGTGCAGCCGCATCTCGTCAGGGATATTGGGGCAGATCGTGTGGGCCGCCTGGGTTTGCCCGACGCCGGAAATGTCGTCGTTCTCGCCTTCCACCGTCATCAGCGCGACATGGCGGATCGCCTTGGTATCGACGAGGACGTCGCGATGTTTCATCTCGCCCTTGGGCAGCGAATGGCGGATGAAGACCGTGTCGACGGTCTGGAGATAGAATTCCTCGGTCAGATCCATGACGGCCAGATATTCATCATAGAAGTCGCGGTGCTTCTCCGCCGATTCCCCGTCGTTCTTGACGAGATGCTCGAAGAATTCCCGATGCGCCATGACGTGGCGGTCGAGGTTCATCGACATAAAACCCGAGAGCTGCAGGAAGCCGGGATAGACGGGTCGCATGAAACCGGGCTGTGGGAACGGCACCGTCATGATGACATTGTCGCGGAACCACTCGAGCGGATGTTCCTTGGCGAGATTGTTGACGGCCGTCGGATGAATGCGCGTGTCGATCGGCCCACCCATCAGGATCATCGAGGCCGGAAGCATCGGGTCCTGCCTCGCTTCCATGACGGCGACGGCGGCGAGAACCGGTACGGACGGCTGGCAGACGCCGACGACATGGGCGCCGGCGCCGAGGGCGTGCAGCATCTCGATCACGTAGTCGATATAGTCATCGAGGTCGAAACTGCCTTCGGTGACGGGGACCATGCGGGCGTCCACCCAGTCGGTAATGTAGACCTCGGCATAGGGCAGAAGCGATTCCACTGTGCCGCGAAGCAGCGTCGCGTAATGGCCGGACATCGGTGCGACGAGGAGTATCTTCTGGTCCGGCGCCCGGGACTGGGGAATATCGCGCTTGAAATGCAGAAGATTGCAGAAGGGCTTTGACCAGACCACCTCTTCGGTGACGGCGACCTTCTCCCCTTCCACCGTGGTTTCCGCGATGCCGAATTCAGGTTTGGCGTAACGCCGCGTCGCCCGCTCGAACACTTCGAGGCTGGCGGTGAGCGTGCGGCCCAGCACCGTCTGCGACAGCGGGTTCATCGGATTGGTGGAGACGAAGCGAAGCGCTTCCGCGCCTGCGCGAAACGGCGCAAGGGCAGCGTGGTTCAACTCATACAGTTGGTAGAACATGAATGCGCTGCTTTTCATCGCGGTGCCTCCTCCCCTTATCGAACCTCAATGCGCCCGATAGTCAGGCGTTCCTCTCCCGTCATCATCTATGACCGAAGTGTATCGGCTTGTCACGCAAGCTTCAAACTTCCCGCCGATTGCAATCGGCTGCACTTCCCTTATTTCCATGAAGAGAAACAAGGAGATCATCCATGACCAGCAGCAATACCCGCACGTCCGAATTTCCCATCGACGTCTTCTTTCTCGATCGCTGGTCACCGCGCGCATTCACGGACGAGACGATGGATCGGGAGACGATGCTGACGATCCTGGATGCCGCGCACTGGGCACCCTCCTCCGGCAACAACCAGCCGTGGCGCTTCATCTATGGCCTGCGCGGCACGCCTGCCTTTTCGGCCATCCTCGATCTTCTCGTGCCTGGCAATCAGCGCTGGGCGCAGAACGCGGCGGCATTGATGATCATCGTGTCGAAGACCTACCGCGTCTCCAGCAGTGGTGAGCGCAAGGAGGCCTATACCCATTCCTATGACACCGGCGCCGCATGGTTCTCGGTGATCTGCCAGGCGATGAAGCTCGGCTATCATGCCCATGGCATGGAAGGTTTCGACAAGGAAAAAGCCATCGGCGTGCTCGACCTGCCGGACGGCTTTCGCGTCGAGGCAGCAGCGGCGATCGGCCGAATTGCCGACAAGAGCACGCTGCCGGAGGATCTTCAGGAGCGGGAAGTTCCGAGCAAGCGCAAGCAGGTGTCGGATTTCGCGTTCGAGGGCAAGTTCACCGGCGAGCCGTGAGCTGACCAAAGCTTAAGGAAATGTTTCACGTGAATCCAAAGCCTGTGCAGAAGCGCCGGCCGGATAACAAAACGGGGCCTGATGGGCCCCGCTTCTAATCGATGATCTGCCTCGACCTTAGATGTCGAGGTTGGCGACGCTCAGGGCATTGTCCTGAATGAATTCGCGGCGCGGCTCGACCTCGTCACCCATGAGGCGCGAGAAGAGGCCGTCGGCGTCGGTCGCATCGTTGACCTTGACCTGCAAAAGCGAGCGGACATTCGGATCGAGCGTCGTTTCCCAGAGCTGCTCGGCATTCATTTCACCAAGACCCTTGTAGCGCTGCATCGACAGGCCCTTGCGGCCGGCGGCGAAGATGGCGTCCAGAAGAGCGCGAGGACCGGGAATTTCCTGCTCGCCATCCTTGCGACCAAGGTTCGGCAGCGTGCCGTAGATCTCATGCAGGCGTGTCGACATCTGATCGATATGACGTGCGTCGGCCGAGCCGATCAGGGCAGTGTCGATGAAGGCGACTTCGCGGACGCCACGGACCATGCGCTCGAAGCGAAGGCCGCCCTCGTCCGTTACATGGCCAGTCCAGCCGCGTTCGGTCTCCTCGGCAATGGTATCCAGACGACGCGCGACGTCATTAGCCGTTTGCTGTGCGCGCTCGCGATTGTCCGTCAGTTCCGGGTTAAGAGCGCCGGCGATGGCGGCCTGCTCGACGATGGCGCGATCATAGCGGGAATGCAGACCGTCGATCAGCGAACGGATGCGAAGCGCATCCTGGATGACTTCGCGCAGATCCTGGCCGACGCGGACCTCGCCCGAAGAGAGCGACAGCCTTGCATCCTCGATGCCCATGCCGATCAGGTATTCTTCCAGCGCCTTCTCGTCCTTCAGGTACTGGACCGACTTGCCGCGCGTGACCTTATAGAGCGGCGGCTGGGCGATATAGATATGGCCGCGTTCGATCAGCTCCGGCATTTGACGGAAGAAGAAGGTCAGCAACAGTGTTCTGATGTGGGCGCCGTCGACGTCAGCGTCCGTCATGATGATGATCTTGTGGTAACGCAGCTTGTCGGCATTGAATTCGTCCTTGCCGATCGATGTGCCGAGCGCGGTGATAAGCGTGCCGATTTCCTGGCTGGAGAGCATCTTGTCGAAGCGCGCACGCTCGACGTTGAGGATCTTGCCGCGCAACGGGAGGATCGCCTGGTTTTCACGCGAACGGCCCTGCTTGGCGGAACCACCTGCCGAGTCACCCTCGACGAGGAAGACTTCGGACTTGGACGGATCGCGCTCCGAGCAGTCGGCGAGCTTGCCCGGAAGAGACGCGATGTCGAGTACGCCCTTGCGGCGGGTCAGTTCGCGCGCCTTGCGGGCAGCTTCGCGGGCAACGGCGGCCTCGACGACTTTGCCGACGAGAACCCTTGCTTCCGTCGGATGTTCCTCGAGCCAGGTGCTGAGCGCCTCGTTGACGAGGTTCTCGACGACCGGGCGAACTTCCGATGAAACGAGCTTGTCCTTGGTCTGGGACGAGAATTTCGGATCCGGCACCTTGACCGAAAGAACCGCGGTCAGGCCTTCGCGGCAGTCATCGCCGGTCAGCGAGACCTTTTCCTTCTTCATGATGCCGGACGTATCGGCATAGGAGGTGATCTGCCGGGTCAGCGCGCCGCGGAAACCGGCCATATGCGTGCCGCCATCGCGCTGGGGGATGTTGTTGGTGAAGCAGAGCACGTTTTCGTGGTAGCTGTCGTTCCACCACATCGCCACTTCGACGGTGATGCCGTCCTTCTCGCCCTTGATGGCGACGGGTTTTTCGACAAGCGGCTTCTTGGCGCGATCGAGATAGGCGACGAAGGCTTCGAGGCCGCCGTCATAGACCATCTCCTCTTCCCGGACATCCGGCTTGCGGCGGTCCGTGAGCCGGATTCGAACGCCGGAATTCAGGAAGGCGAGTTCGCGCAGGCGATGTTCGAGCGTGTTGTAATCGAACTCCGTCATGGTGAAGGTTTGCGGGCTGGCGAGGAAGGTGACTTCCGTGCCCGAACGACCTTCGTATTCGCCAATGACCTTGAGCGGTGCGTCGGCAACGCCGTGGGTGAAGCCGATCTCATGGACCTTGCCGTTGCGGCGGATCTTCAGCTTCAGCCAGACGGAGAGCGCGTTGACGACCGAGACGCCGACGCCGTGCAGGCCGCCGGAGACCTTGTAGGAATTCTGGTCGAACTTACCGCCGGCGTGCAGCTGGGTCATGATGACCTCGGCAGCAGAGACACCCTCTTCCTTGTGGATGTCGGTCGGGATGCCGCGGCCGTTATCGGTGACCGAAACGGAACCGTCGGGGTTCAACGTTACGGTGACGATATCGGCATGGCCGGCAAGCGCCTCGTCGATGGCGTTGTCGACGACTTCGTAGACCATGTGGTGAAGACCGGAACCGTCATCGGTATCGCCGATATACATGCCCGGGCGCTTGCGAACCGCATCGAGACCCTTGAGGACCTTGATGGAATCAGCACCATATTCTGCACTCGCACCATTTTCGCTGGCGGGTATATCGGTCATTCAATTTCTTCCAGTTGGTTCGGGACCGGTGATGCGCGAGATCACCGCTGGTTTTAGTGTGAATATAGGAAATCCCGGGCGGCTTCTAAAGGTTGCGCCAAGCCGATGCGGCAGGAAAGCCGTGGATGTTCCCGAGAAAAGCGACCAAAGCGTGTCGCGGCCCTCGCCCTAGGGCTGACGCCTCAGGATTTTGTCTATTTCTTCTACCATATCCGGCGTCAAAGTGCCAATCCGTTTGGCCAGCCGATTGGCCAGCATCGTATAGCTCGCAGGCAATCCGGACGTGTCGACGACGACCTTCGGATCGGACATGTTCGCCAGACCGAACAGGTCCTCCGCCTCATCCCAGATGATGTTGAAGTAGCCGGCAATGCGCTGGAGCAGCTCGAAGGTCGGCTTTCCGCGTCGGCCATGTTCCAGCGCCGACAGATAAGCCGGGGTGACACCGATGGCTCGCGCCAGGTCGCGCTGTGTGACGCCCTTCTTCTGGCGCAGCTTTCGCATCGCTTCGCCGAAGGGCGTCATGGCGCGTGCCGATCGATGCGGGCAAGGCGAACGTAAAGAGCGCCCTCGCCGCCATGATGGCGTGCCGCCCATTCATAGGAAGAAATCAGGAAGCGGAATTCCGGCTTGGAGAACCACATGGGCACGGCACGCCGCAGCGCGCCTTCGCTGCCCATGGAGCTGCCCTTGCCGGTGATCACCAGGACATGGCGAAGACCGCGATCGTGAGCCCGGTAAATGAAATCCAGAAGAAGGTCGTGGGCTTCTGCCTGAAACAAGCCGTGCAGATCGAGCCGCGCTTCGATGGCGAGTTTGCCCTTGGCGAGCTTCTGCTTGGTCGGCTTTTCCAGCGGGTGATGGAAGCCGCTCGGCTTGCGGGCTGTGGCGACGGATTTCGCCGGCCTGTCGGTCACCTCGCTCGGTAATGCGGGCGCCTGCTTTTCGGCTTCTGCGACGCGCTCAGCTTCCTCCGTCACGAAAGCCAGAAGGTCCTGCTCGCGCTCCTTGAAGGCACGGGTGGACTTGGCGACCTTGCCCCATAGGATCCGTTCTTCAGGATCGAGTTTGCGTCCGCCCTTCATGCGCCATACCTGACTGCCGCTGCCTTGGGGATCAGGATATAGAAATCCGCGTCATTCTTCACCGTCCCTGCGATTTCGCCAGCCTCATAGCCGGAACCGGTGAAGATATCACCCCGCGCCGGACCGACGATTGCCGATCCCGTGTCAAGCGCCAGCATGAGGCGGGCGAAGGAATGGCCCTCGTCCAGATGCTTCAATGTCGGTGCGTGGATGAAGAACGGGTAGCCGAAGGTGTGGATCTGGCGATCGACAGCGAGTGAGCGGCCGGCGACCAGCGGCACCTTTGCAGCGGCCACCGGCCCCAGCACATCGTCCGAGACATCGGCATCACGGAAGAAGATGTAGGAGCGATTGTGCCAGAGCACGTCGTCAACCTTAGCCGGATTCCTCGCCAGCCATGCGCGGATGCTCTGCATGGAGATCTGTTCACGCTCGATTTCGCCGCGATCGATTAGGAGCTTGCCGATCGGTGAAAACGGATGCCCGGCCTTTGCCGCATAGGTGATCCGGCGGATGGTGCCATCCGGGAATTTCAGCCGGGCAGCGCCCTGGACATGCGCGAAGAAAACATCGACTTTCGAGCGGGCCCAGGCAATTTCCAGGCCCCTGCCCTCCAGATACCCCTGATCGATCGCCTTGCGGTCAGGATATTCATTGATGCCGCTCGGCGTCATGCGGCCGAACATGTAGCCGGATTCCAGATCTGCCGGCCGGTTGGTGTCATCGAGATCAATCAGATCATTCGGGCGATAGTAGAATGGATAGGCCCAAGTTTCGTCGCGATGCGCAGAGACTTCAACCTCCGGCTCGTAGAAGGCCGTCACCAGACCGGACTGGTCATCGTCTCTAATGATGCGGAAGGGGATGCAGGTCTGTTCGAAGAACCGGCGGGCGTCGTCAGCGGTCCCGGCCACTGCGCCGCCTGCAGCTTCCAACAAGGGCTGAAGATCGTCGGAGGATAGGCCGAGAGAGCCGGTGCGGTAAGGCTTGATGTCGCGGATATGAAAAAGACACCTCGCCATCGCTTCGAAAAGCGGGCGAGGGTCATCCTTGTCCCAATCGGGCAGATCGCCGAAGGATACGGCAGACAGGCGGTATCCCGGCGACGCGTCGGTCATTGTTCGGATTCGGTCGCGATCAGCTTCCAGTTCGGATCGCGGGAACGGATGTCGCGGGCGAAGGTCCAGATATCGGTGACTTCGGCCACGGCTTCCTGATCGCCATCGATCAGCTTGCCATCCTTGTCGAAGGTGGCGGAAATCAGCTGGCTGACGATGCGGATCGTGACCTGGGCTTCGGACTGCTTGAGCGAAGCATTGGTGATGGCAGCCTTGTCGATGCCGACGAAGGTGGACTTGACCACTTCGCCACGGGCTTCGCGATCGCGTATCGCCGCATCGAAGCCGTCGAAGACTTCCTTCGAGAGGAGGCCTTTGAGCGTCTTGCGATCGCCATCGGCAAAGGCCATCACGATCATTTCATAGGCCATCTTGGCACCGTCGAGGAATTCCTTCGGACGGAAGGCCGGATCAGCCTTGATGATGTCCTTCAACGCCCCGTTCAGATCGCTGCCCGGCTGGGCGAGCGCATCCGCATCGGCCACGCGCTGATCGTCGTCGCCCGCTTCCTTGCGGGGCAAGGTCACGACCTTGCCGTCATCCGCCGCGCCCGGGTTCTTCATCACATCACGCGGGCTGTAGGGATCGAATGGCGGCTTCTCGTTTCCTGTCCGCCGGCCCAGAACACTGCGCAATTGCAGAAAAATCAGCACAGCGGCCACAAGGAAAAAGAGTGTTATGAAGTCGTTTGAGCCCATCTTAACCCGCGATGCCGTTTAAAAGTTGAATTCATAGTCTCATATAGTCTGCATCATGCCATCTTCAAATAGCGAAGGCGTGAGACTAAAGCGTGTCGCGATCCTGTGGGTTCGCTCCGTCACGCTTTAGATCTTTTTGTCGCATGTCGTTTACGCAAGACCGCTGCACACTTTTGCGCGACATGCTCTGGTAACCCCTGTCTTTAATCGTTAACTGGATCATGCGCCCACATTACGCTCTTCTTCTCGTTATCGCCTGGCCCCTGGCCGAAATCGCCGGCTTCGTCGTGGTCGGGCGGGCAATCGGACTATGGTGGACCCTAGGTCTCGTCATCGGGACGGGATTGCTCGGTGCCTTCCTTTTGAGGCAGCAGGGACTGCATCTGTTGAGGAAGTTATCGCAGGAAAGCCAGCAGGGCCATATCCCCGCCAGTTCCGTCGTGAACGGCGCGATGATCGTCGTCGCCGGCATTCTGCTGCTGCTGCCGGGCTTTTTGACGGATATCATCGGTATCGCCCTGTTCATTCCGATCGTGCGGCAGTTTCTGTGGTCGCTGGTCGGAAAGCGCGTGGTCGTCGTCAACAGACAGGGTCGTACCGGCGGTAGCACCGGTTTCGGAAGCGGCCCTTCGCAGCCGACGAACAGCTCGTCGCCGGATCGCTCCAAAAGTGTCGGCAAGGTCGTGGACCTCGACGAAGACGAGTTTCGTCGAGACGGCAATCCCAACCCGTCTTCTCCCTGGGCCAAGGACAAGGATCAGGAGCCATAAGGCGGGTTGCAGGCTCTGCCGGGTTGTAAGCGTATTATCTAGATGTTAGACGGCCTCAACGCATCAGTCCTGAGGATATGCCATGGCAGACGAAAACACGCAGTCGGCGAGCCCGTCGATCAACATTCTCGCCCAGTACACGAAGGATCTTTCCTTCGAAAACCCGGGCGCGCCTCGTTCGCTGCAGGCTCGTGACAAGGCTCCGAGCATCAACATCAACGTGAACGTCAACGCCAACCCGTTGTCGGAAAGCGATTTCGATGTCGTGCTGACGCTGAATGCAGAAGCCAAGGACGACGACAAGGTCGTCTTCGCTGCCGAGCTCGTCTATGGCGGCGTCTTCCGCATCACCGGTTTCCCGCAGGAGCACATGCTGCCGGTTCTCTTCATCGAGTGCCCGCGCCTACTCTTCCCGTTCGCGCGCCAGATCATCGCCGATGTAACCCGCAACGGTGGCTTCCCGCCGCTGATGATCGACCCGATCGATTTTGCGCAGATGTTTTCGCAGCGCATGGCCGAGGAACAGGCCCGCGCCAAGGTTCAGCCGCTCAACAGCTGATAGACATGAAAAAGCCCGGGTCTCCCGGGCTTCTTTTTATCCTCAGTTATCTCGATATTTCTGCCAGATCGCCTTGGCTTTCATCGATGCAATCATCGACGCATGCGTTTCCATGTCTTCGGCACTAAGTCGGTTCGGCAGGGCTCTCGGACGAACGCGATCCGTGACGACCACGATCTCGTCCGTCTCGACAACGGATGTCGCCTGTTCGACACTGCCGAGACCAAGCGCGGCCTGACGGCCGCCATTCATCTCGATATAGACTTCCGCCAAGAGTTCGGAGTCGAGCAATGCGCCGTGCTTGGTACGGTGGGCATTGTCGATGCCATAACGACGGCAAAGCGCATCGAGCGAATTTGGGCCCATCGGATGCTTGCGGCGCGCCATGGACAGGGTGTCGATGACCTGGTCGTTCGAAACCGGGGGAATGCCCAGGCGTTCGAACTCGGCGTTGATGAAGCCCATGTCGAAGGTCGCGTTATGGGCGACCCATTTGGCGCCGTCGAAGAAGTCGATGATCTCCTGCACCACGTCGGCGAAAACCGGCTTATCCTTCAGGAATTCATCGGTGATGCCGTGGATCGCCAGGGCGTCCGGATGAACCTTGCGGTCACCCGGGTTTATGAAGATGTGAAGGGTCTTTCCCGTCGGGAAGTGATTGAAGAGCTCGACGCCGCCGATTTCGATGATGCGGTCCTGCTTCGATTCAAGGCCCGTCGTTTCCGTATCGAAGATGATTTCACGCATTGCGTTCGCTCCTCACTCCCGATCTTAGGAGTTCGATGATCTGTCTGACCCGTGTTCTCGCCGCATCCATCCCATCGCTCGTATCGATGATGAAATCGGCGCAGGCTCGCTTTTCCTGATCCGGCACCTGACGATCGAGGATCAGCTTGAATTTTTCCTCCGTCATGCCCGGCCTGGCAAGGACTCGCTGCCTCTGTATCTGTGGATCGCAGGTGATGACCACAACGGAATCGACGCGATTTTCGCCGCCGGTCTCAAAAAGCAGCGGGATATCGAGAAGAACGAGATCCGCACCGGCTGCCTTCTGCATTTCCAGAAACTGCTTCTCCCGTGCCCGCACCAGCGGATGGACGATCGCTTCAAGCCGACGAAAGCCATCGGGTTGCTGCGACAATTGCCGTCCCAGTTCCGCCCGGTCGACAACGCCATCTCTCACAACACCGGGAAAGGCTGTGCCTACAGGTTTGACTGCGTCCGAGCGATAGAGGTCATGCACGACCGCATCGGGATCGTTGACCGGAATTCCTTCCGCCGCGAACATGGCCGCGGTGGTCGATTTTCCCATGCCGATCGATCCGGTGAGGCCGATGACGATCATGGCGCGGCCTGAATATCTTTGACGATCATCGCCCGGAGCGTCTCATCTACGGCTGGACGAATGCCGAACCATTTTTCGAAGCCGGGAGCGGCCTGGTGCAGAAGCATGCCAAGCCCGTCCGCCGTGGCAAATCCCTGCTCGCGCGCCTGTTTCAGGATCGGGGTTTCCAGCGGAACGTAGACGATGTCGGTCACCAGGGCACCTGACCGCAGCGGCGAGAAATCGAAGTCGGCGGATTCCTCACCGTCCATGCCAAGCGAGGTTGTATTGATGAAGAGGCCAGCGCCGGTCATGACCTCCGACAAGGCCGGCAGGGCATGGGCGTGAACCTTCGGACCGAAGCGGTCGGCCAGTTCCTGTGCGCGTGAAGGCGTGCGGTTGACGACATGGATTTCGCCGATGCCGCGATCGCGGACCGCCTGGACGACGGCGCGGCTGGCGCCACCGGCACCGAGAATGACCGCGCGCTCGGTCCTGTCCCAGCCGGCATTAATATCGTCGAGATTGGTCGCGAAGCCATAGCCATCGGTATTCGTCGCATACACCCGGCCTTCTTCCACCCACAAAGTGTTGGCGGCGCCCAGTTCTTTCGCCAGTTCGTCGGGACAGTCGGAGAGGCGGAAGGCGGTTTCCTTGTGGGGGATCGTGACATTGCCGCCACGAAAACCGCTCGTTCCGTCCTTCAGGGACGTGATGAAGGTGGCGAAATCTTTTTCAGCAACAGCCACGGCATCATATGTCCCGGCCAGAGAATGCTGCTTCAGCCAGTAGCGATGGATGATCGGGGAGCGGGAATGCTTGATCGGCCAGCCGGTGACGAAAGCCTTCGGTAGAACCGTTTCACGTGAATCAGCCATCGATTGCTCCCAGCTGGCGAAGTTGTTGCAGAAGCGGGAGCATGGGCAGGCCGAGAATGGTGAAGTAGTCGCCATCGATCTGCGAGAAAAGATGAATGCCCTCCCCTTCAAGCTGATAGGCGCCGACACTGCTCAACGCCTTGTCGCCGACCTTGTCGAGATATCGATCGATGAAACCTTCGCTGAGCTCCCGGACCGTCAGCCGTGCGTGGGAAACGTGATCCCATACGATCTTGCCATCGAGCGAAAGCGCGATGGCGCTGTTCAGCTGATGGGTCTTTCCGGAGAGGGACAGAAGCGTCTGCTTCGCCTCATCCCGGTTCTTCGCCTTGTGATAAACGCGCTCGCCTAAAGACATGGTCTGGTCGGAGCCGATGATCAGTGCTCCCAGGAAATGCGCCGAAACATCCAGCGCCTTTGCCTTTGCCAGCACTCTGGCAACCTCGTCCGGCTCGCCGTGGTCAGCGGAAGCTTCGATCGCGCGCTCATCGATATCTGCCGCACGAGCTTCAAATGCGAGACCTGCATTATCGAGGAGCATTTTTCGGAACGGGCTGGATGACGCAAGAACTAGACGCATGTCGGTATCACCTCCGGGGCAAGCCGGTTCGGCCTTATCTGAGCCGGGGGCGCAGTGCAAGAATCGCGGCCGCCGTCTCCTCGATGGAACGCCGCGTGACGTCTATGATCGGCCAGTTGTTTCGCGCGCAGAGCGCGCGCGCATATTTCAGCTCTTCGTTGATGCTGGCCCGGTCGATGTAGGTATGCCGATCGAAACCGTTGGAACTGCCGAGCTCACGATTTTCGCGGACCTGGGAAATCCTGTCCGTGGTGGCGATGAGGCCGACGATCAGCGGATGGTTCGCGCGGTAGAGTGCATCCGGAAGATCGACGCCGGGCACGATCGGGATGTTGGCCGTCTTGATGCCGCGATTGGCCAGATAGATGCTGGTCGGTGTCTTCGACGTCCGGCTGATGCCGATCAGGATGACATCCGCCTCGTCATAGGTCTCCGGCATCTGGCCATCGTCATGGTCCATGGCGAAGTTGAGTGCTTCTATCCTGGCGAAGTAATCGGCATTCAACGCGTGCTGCGCACCGACACGGCGGCGGGACGGAGCACCGAGATAGGCCTGGAACACATCGATGACCGGTTCCAGAACGTTGACGCAGGGCACCGCCATTTCCCGGCAACGCAGATCGATGACCGAGGCGAGATCCTGGTCGACGATCGTATAGAGGACGATGCCCGGTTCCTTGTCGACTGCTTCCAGCACCGTTGAAAGCTGCTTGCGGTTCCGGATCAGGGGATAGACATGCTCAAGGGCGTAGCTGCCCTGGAATTGCGCGGCTGCAGCCCGCCCCGCCGAGATCAGAGTCTCTCCTGTTGAGTCAGAAACCAGGTGCAGGTGGAAGAAGTTTTTCGGTTCTCCACGTTAGACTTTACCGTTTGTTGATAACCTGGGACAGACGACGGGTGCCGGGTTTCAGGGGATCCGCCCTTGGGAAAACCTGCGAGTTCTCCACAGACAGCGATCGCTTTGACAGCTTCACGGCAGCTCTGTGGGTTGCGTGGATAATTGTCGCATCCCCACTCAATGTCCACAAGCCATCCCCAAGCAGGATGCCGATCAGGTGGTTTCTAGGTCATTGAATCTTATTCGATATTTTTGCCTGTCCACAGAGGCGCTGAAATCAGGCCAGGATTATTCCGAGCGGAACCGGGGCAGGCTCGTTGCAGGGTTAACCTGTGGTTTGACTTTAATCCTTGATACCCACCGACTCTAAGAAATAGAAACCCTTTAGAAATTAGATTTTTTATATGAGGAAAAGAGATTGGCTGCTGCGAAGCGAAAGATCGTCGAGGTGCTGGAAGGCAAGACGATAACGCCACCACCGCTATGGCTTATGAGACAGGCAGGTCGCTATCTGCCCGAGTACCGTGCAACGCGCACGAAGGCCGGTGGGTTCCTTGATCTCTGTTATACGCCTGATCTGGCCGTCGAAGTGACGCTTCAGCCGATCAGGCGATATGGTTTCGATGCAGCCATTCTGTTTTCCGACATTCTGGTCATTCCCGATGCGCTTCACCGGAACGTGCGCTTCACGCCGGGCGAAGGTCCGCAGATGGACCCGATCGACGAGAGCGGCATCTATGCTCTGAAGGCAGAGGGTGCTCTTGGCCACTTGGGCCCGGTCCTGGAGACGGTTCGACGGTTGAGACAGGAACTGCCTGCCGAGACCACCCTGCTCGGCTTCTGCGGCGCTCCCTGGACCGTAGCGACCTATATGATCGCCGGGCACGGGACGCCCGATCAGGCCCCTGCCCGTCTCTTCGGTTACAGAAACCGCAAGGCGCTGGAACATCTCCTGGCATTTCTGGCGGAGATGTCGGCCGAGTATCTGATTTCCCAGATCGATGCCGGCGCCGATGCCGTGCAGATATTCGATTCCTGGGCAGGTGTTCTGGGAGAGACCGAGTTCGAGGATTTTGCCATCAAGCCCGTCGCGCGGATGATCGAGATCATTCGTGCCAAGAGGCCGCAGGCGAAAATCATCGCATTTGCCAAGGGCGCGGGGATGAACCTTCGTCACTACCGCCAAAAGACGGGCGCCGATGCTATCGGTCTCGACTGGAGCGTGCCGCTGTCATTCGCGGCCGAGCTGCAGAAGGAAGGGCCGGTGCAGGGCAATCTCGATCCCATGCGCGTAGTCGCCGGCGGAAGCGCGCTGACGGACGGTATCGACGCCATTCTGCAGACCCTGGGCAACGGTCCGCTGATCTTCAATCTCGGACACGGGATCACGCCGGAAGCGGACCCGGAAAACGTCACGAAGCTGGTCAAGCGCGTGCGGGGACAGGCCTGATGACGCCGGTGAATGGGCCCGGCGGCGAGAATGCCGGCAACAAGGCGAAAGCGCGCGCCTTCATCGCACTCGCCATCTTTCTCCTGATCCTGGCGACGACCTATCTGTTGAAGCCGGACGACCTCTATCTCTACATCAAGGCCTTCCATGTGATTGCGGTGATGTCGTGGATGGCGGGCCTGCTCTATCTGCCGCGACTGTTCATCTACCATTCGGACGCGCCGATCGGTTCGGAACAGTCGGAAACGTTCAAGATGATGGAGCGCCGGCTGCTCAAGGTCATCATGAACCCGGCAATGATGATCACTTGGTTGCTCGGCCTCTATCTGGCCTGGGATATCTTCCAGTTTCAGGGCGGGTGGCTGCATGCCAAGATCGCCATGGTCGTGGCCCTGACCGGCGTTCACATGTTCTTCAGCCGGGCGGTTCGGGATTTCGCGGCCGACAAGCCGCGGCGGTCGACAACATACTGGCGGATCTGGAACGAAGTGCCGACGGTGCTCATGATCGCGATCGTGATTCTCGTGATTATCAAGCCGTTTTAGGGGCGCCAAGCTTTTTCCGCCCAGCCCTCTTGCGGGTTGGGCGGGGAGTCGCTATTTTCCTGACACCTCCATCTCGTGGCATGCGTGTAACCTGACGTTTTCCCCGGATTGTCTTCCGCGGTAGCGAAATTCACCGACACGCCCAATCCCCCAATTATTTCTCAAGTGGTTTCCTCTTCATGGCTGAAATGAAGCTCCAAGAACTCAAAAGCAAATCTCCGACCGATTTGCTGACTTTTGCAGAGTCGCTCGAGGTCGAGAATGCCAGCACCATGCGCAAGCAGGAGTTGATGTTCGCGATCCTGAAGGTTCTTGCCAGCCAGGACGTCGAAATCATCGGTGAAGGCGTGGTCGAAGTGCTGCAGGACGGTTTCGGCTTCCTGCGCTCCGCCAATGCGAATTATCTGCCTGGTCCGGACGATATCTACATTTCGCCCTCGCAGATCCGCCGCTTCTCACTGAAGACCGGCGATACGGTCGAAGGCCCGATCCGTGGCCCGAAGGAAGGCGAGCGTTATTTCGCCCTTCTCAAGGTCAATACGATCAATTTCGACGATCCGGAAAAGATCAGGCACAAGGTTCACTTCGACAACCTGACCCCGCTCTATCCGAACGAGCGGTTCAAGATGGAACTCGACATCCCGACGTCGAAGGACAATTCGGCCCGCGTGATCGATCTCGTCGCGCCGCTCGGCAAGGGCCAGCGCGGTCTGATCGTGGCGCCGCCACGGACCGGTAAGACGGTTCTTTTGCAGAACATCGCTCACTCGATCACTGCCAACCATCCGGAATGCTACCTGATCGTTCTTCTGATCGACGAACGTCCGGAAGAAGTGACGGATATGCAGCGCTCGGTTAAGGGTGAAGTTGTTTCCTCCACCTTCGACGAGCCGGCGATCCGCCACGTTCAGGTGGCCGAAATGGTCATCGAAAAGGCGAAGCGTCTTGTCGAGCATGGTCGTGATGTCGTCATTCTGCTCGATTCCATCACCCGCCTCGGTCGTGCGTACAACACAGTCGTGCCGTCTTCCGGCAAGGTTCTGACCGGTGGTGTGGATGCCAATGCATTGCAGCGCCCGAAGCGCTTCTTCGGTGCCGCCCGTAACATCGAGGAAGGCGGTTCGCTGACGATCATCGCAACGGCGCTGATCGATACCGGCAGCCGTATGGACGAAGTCATCTTCGAAGAATTCAAGGGTACCGGCAACTCGGAAATCGTGCTCGACCGCAAGGTTGCCGACAAGCGCATCTTCCCGGCGATGGACATCCTCAAGTCCGGTACGCGTAAGGAAGACCTGCTGGTACAGCGCCAGGATCTACAGAAGATCTTCGTTCTTCGCCGTATCCTCGCGCCGATGGGAACCACGGACGCGATCGAATTCCTCATCGACAAGCTCAAGCAGACGAAGAACAACGGCGACTTCTTCGACTCGATGAACACATAATCCTTAGCCGGATTCTTGATTGACTTGAGGGCGTCCGATCTTTCGGGCGCCTTTGCCGTTTCAGCACATGGGTGAAGACATGACGCAGGCCACCATCTTCGCGCTCTCGAGCGGTCAGCTTCCGGCAGGTGTGGCCGTTATTCGCATCAGTGGTCCGGCAACGCGCGAGGTGCTGACCGTGATGCTGGGTTCGCTCCCTCGCTACGTCAAGCAAGTCTTAGAACGATCTCGCCGGCGTAACGGTGATGTGCTGGATCAGGGCCTCGTTCTCTTCTTCGCTGGCCCTCAATCCTTCACAGGGGAAGACTGCGCGGAACTGCAGGTCCATGGCAGCCGAGCTGTCGTCAATGCAATCGGTGCTGAACTGACGGAGTTGGGGCTCCGCCAGGCCGAAGCGGGTGAATTTGCGCGACGCGCCTTTGAACATGGCAGGCTGGATCTCGTCGAGGTCGAGGGTCTGTCGGATCTCGTTTCCGCCGAGACCGAAATGCAGCGCAAACTGGCGCTGGAGACTGGTATGGGGGCGCTTTCGGCGACTTATCACGCCTGGGCCGAACGCCTGACCTATGCGCGTGCGATGATCGAGGCGGAGCTGGACTTTGCCGACGAAGAAGATGCGCCGGCTTCTGCTACGTTGCTGATCGAAAAGGATATCGAGAAGCTTCTGGCGGAAATGGCCAATGCTGTGAACTCCGGCAAATCGGCAGAGATCGTTCGCGATGGATTTAAGGTTGCGATTATCGGCGCGCCTAATGCCGGCAAGTCCAGCTTGCTGAATGCAATGGCAAAGCGAGAGGTCGCGATCGTGACCGACATAGCGGGCACCACGCGCGATGTCCTGACCGTCGATCTGGATCTAGATGGATATCTCGTCAAGCTCTATGACACGGCCGGCCTGCGAGATGCGACCGATCTCGTTGAACAGGAAGGCATTCGTCGGGCAAGACAGGCTGCCGGATCTGCAGATCTCGTGCTTCAGCTCACGGATATCGATTCGCATCCGGAACAATATGATTTACCGGGAGCAGCGCTGCAGATAGGGACAAAAGCCGATCTTCGCGGCGTGCGCGATGGTTTCGACATTTGTATTTCCGCCGCGACCGGGCTTGGCCTGGATCAGCTACATCGCGCTATTGTCGAAAGGGCCAAAAGCAGTTGGCAGACGGGCGCTTTCGCGGGCAAGCCTCGGCATATGGAGTTTATCCAAGCATCTTCCAAATTGATCGAGAATGCGATACAGGAACCGCGGCTCGAATTGAAGGCGGATAGCCTGCGAGCGGCCGGCGATATGCTGGGCAGGATCACGGGACGTGTAGACGTCGAGGATCTTCTGGACGTGATCTTCTCGAAATTCTGCATTGGCAAGTGATTCACGTGAAACACATGAGGTTTCCATGGACGAAATGACCTTCGATGTGGTGGTCGTCGGCGGCGGGCATGCCGGTTGCGAAGCCGCGAGTGCGGCTGCGCGTGTTGGCGCCAAGGTCGCTCTCGTCACCCATCGCCGCGACACGATCGGCGTCATGTCCTGCAATCCTGCGATCGGCGGGCTTGGCAAAGGGCATCTGGTTCGCGAGATCGACGCGCTTGATGGATTGATGGGGCGGGTTGCCGATGCGGCCGGTATCCAGTTTCGTCTCCTCAATCGCAAGAAGGGTCCAGCCGTTCGCGGACCGAGAACGCAGGCCGATCGACGCCTCTATCGCGAAGCAATGCAGCGCGAGATCAGCGAGCATCCTAATCTGTCCGTTATCGAAGGCGATGCCTTCGATATAGAACTGGACGATAACTCCTCCGTCGTTGCCCTCCTTCTCGCGGATGGCCGCCGCATCAGCTGCGGCTCCGTGGTGCTGGCGACGGGAACCTTTCTTCGCGGTCTTATCCATATCGGACAGCAGAAGATTCCGGCCGGCCGTACCGGCGAGGCGCCCTCGCTCGGTCTGTCCGAGACGCTGAAGCGCCACGGCCTCGCGCTCGGCCGTCTCAAGACAGGAACGCCGGCACGGCTGGATGGCCGGACGATTGATTGGGCTTCCATCGACAAGCAGGAGGCAGACGACGTCCTGACACCGTTCTCATTCATGACGGATAAGATCAGCAATCCGCAGGTTGCCTGTGGTGTGACGAGGACGACGGCTGAGACGCATAAGATTATTGCTGACAACATCCATCTGTCCGCGATGTATTCCGGCCAGATCGAAGGCGTCGGTCCCCGCTACTGCCCTTCCATCGAGGATAAAATCACACGCTTTGGCGAGCGCGATGGCCATCAAATCTTTCTCGAGCCGGAAGGTCTCGATGACCCGACGGTTTATCCAAACGGCATATCGACTTCGCTGCCCGCCGAAGTCCAGGACACATTTATCCGCACTATCCCTGGTTTGGAGAAGGTGCAGATCCTTCACCCCGGCTATGCGATCGAATACGACCATGTCGATCCGCGAGAGCTCGAGTTGTCGCTGGAGACGAAGGCTATCGGCGGTCTTTTTCTCGTTGGCCAGATCAACGGGACAACGGGTTATGAAGAAGCGGGCGCGCAGGGCCTTGTCGGCGGCTTGAATGCCGCACGCCGGGTTCAGGGGTTGGATGCGCACGTCTTTAGCCGGACCGATTCCTACATCGGTGTGATGGTGGATGACCTGACCAGCCGGGGCGTGACGGAACCCTATCGCATGTTCACGTCGAGGGCGGAATTCCGCCTATCGCTGCGTGCGGACAATGCCGATATGCGACTTACGCAGCTGGGTATCGAATTGGGTCTGGTCGGATCGGCAAGAGCTGAGAAGTTCACTTCTTATCTTGGCGAATTGGATATGGGCCGCAAACAGCTCAAGGCTCTTTCGACGACTCCGAATGAAGCGGCACGCCACGGGCTTCATCTGAACAAGGATGGTCAGCGGCGCAGCGCTTACGAGATCTTGTCCTATCCTGACAGCTCGATCGAGTCACTGCGTTCTATCTGGCCCGATCTTGGCGCCATCTCTCCGCGCATTGCCGAGGCGCTCGAGATCGAGGCAGGTTATGCGGTTTACATGGAGCGCCAGGCGAACGATATTCGCTCTGCCCGGAGGGACGAGGCTCTGGAGATACCAGAGGCTTTCGATTTCCAATCGATTTCAGGCCTCTCAAACGAACTGAAGCAGAAGCTCATCAAGCTGAAGCCGCGGACGATTGCTCAGGCGGCGAAGATCGAAGGAATGACGCCCGCCGCAGTCACGCTGCTTCTCGCGCTTGTCAGAAAATTCGACCTACAGGTAAGGAAAGCTTCGTGAGTGCCAATCTGATTCCCGGTGTTTCACGTGAAACGCGCAGCAAGTTGGACACATTCGCGGAGCTGTTTCTGAAATGGGCCAAGACGATCAACCTCGTTGCGCCTTCCACAAAGGATGATGTCTGGAGCCGACATATCGGTGACAGTGCCCAGATCTTTAATCTGGCTCCAAGGCCCGGCACCTGGGTCGATCTTGGATCGGGAGGTGGATTTCCCGGGATCATCACCGCTATCTTGCTCTCGGAGCATGAAGCCGGCTGGGTCCACTTGGTGGAAAGTAATCAAAAGAAGGCCGCTTTTCTGCGTGTTGCCTTGGCTTCCACGGGCGCGCGCGGCCAGGTTCATGCGGTTCGCATCGAAGAAGCGGCCAAGATAATTCCCGAATGCGATTTTATTTCCGCGCGTGCTTTGGCTGACCTTGACCTGCTGCTCAGCTACGCCTCACCATGGATGCTGGACCGCGAGTCAACCGCTTTCTTTCATAAAGGCCGGGATTATCAGGCCGAAGTGGATAAAGCGCATGGCGGCTGGCAATTTGATTTGGTAAAACACCAGAGTTCAATTCAAGCGGATTCGGTGATCCTGGAGATCAATCATCTTCAGCGAAAGATGCCGTAGAATCGGGTGCAGGATGTTTGACAGACGTCGGATCATCACCATTGCCAATCAAAAGGGCGGCGTTGGCAAGACAACGACCGCCATCAATCTGGCAACAGCATTGGCAGCCATCGGCGAAAGCGTGCTGATTGTGGATCTCGATCCGCAGGGGAACGCGAGCACGGGCCTTGGCATCGACCGCAAGGATCGCAAGGTTTCTTCCTACGATATCCTCGTCGCCGATGTGTCCGTGGCGGACGCAGCGGTTGAGACGGCTGTGCCTAACCTCTCCATCGTGCCATCGACGATGGACCTGCTCGGCTTCGAGATGGAAATCTCGCAAGCGCAGGACAGGGCTTATCGGCTGCGAACGGCTCTTGTGACCGAGGGAGCGGAGAAGTTTTCCTATATTCTTCTGGATTGCCCGCCGTCCTTCAATCTTCTCACGATGAATGCGATGGCTGCAGCGGATCTCGGTGCTTGTCCCGTTGCAATGTGAATTCTTTGCGCTGGAAGGTCTTAGCCAGCTGCTTGAAACGGTTGATCAGGTTCGCCGTACCGTGAATCCTCGGTTGGATATCCAGGGCATTGTGCTGACCATGTTCGATGCCCGCAATAATCTCGCGCAGCAGGTTGTGAGCGACGTCAGGACCTACCTCGGTGAAAAAGTTTATCAAACCCTGATCCCGAGGAATGTTCGCGTTTCGGAAGCGCCGTCATATGGTAAGCCGGCTATCCTTTATGATCTGAAATGCGCTGGCAGCCAGGCCTATCTGCAATTGGCATCCGAAGTCATCCAGCGCGAAAGAATGCGCAAAGTCGCCGCCTAAGAACGTCAGGTAAGTAAAATGAGTGATGATGTATCGAAACGGCGCCTCGGGCGCGGACTGGCTGCGCTGATCGGCGAGATGGATCAGCCGATGCCGAGCGGCGCTGCCCCGGCCAATGTCAGCGCCGATCGCTTGGTGCCGATCGAGAACATCACGCGCAACCCGCGCAACCCGCGCCGCCACTTTGATGATGCCGAGTTGCAGGATCTGGCGAGCTCCATCAGGCAGCATGGGATCGTGCAGCCGATCGTGACCAGAACGCTGGCCGAGGGTCAGTATGAGATCATCGCCGGCGAGCGTCGCTGGCGCGCCTCGCAGCTTGCGGGGTTGATCGAAGTTCCTGTTATCGTCCGCAATGTGGACGACAGGACGGCGCTCGAGATCGCGATCGTGGAAAACGTTCAGCGCTCGGACCTTAATCCTCTCGAAGAGGCGCTCGGCTACGAACAGCTGATCGCCGAACATGGCTATACGCAGAACGATCTGGGCGACATCATCGGTAAGAGCCGAAGCCATGTGGCCAACAGCCTGCGTCTTCTCAAACTCCCTCGCCTGTCCGCGACATGCTTTCTTCCGGGACGCTGTCTGCCGGCCACGCACGTGCGTTGATCCCGACATCCGATCCCACGGCGCTGGCAAAGGCGGTCGTCGCCAAAGGCATGTCTGTGCGCGACGCCGAACGGCTGGCGCAGAACGATATCAAGACGCAGGGCATGCCGCCGCTCGAAACGAAGTCGGCAAACAAGGATTCCGATACGCTGGCGCTGGAGCGCACACTGACGGATTCCTCGGCCTCGACGTGAAGATCAACCACAAGGGCGGTCCCGGTCAGATCAGGATTTCCTACAAGAGCCTTGAGCAGTTGGAAGAGATCTGCCGCCTGCTGGAACGGCGGTAATTACTGCCGTTTGGCCTGCAGGGCTGCGCCGAGCAGTGCATGGAATACGATGCTCGGCTCCAGGCTCTGCCGTTGACGCGACATCAGCACGGCATTCTGGATCCGCTCCGCTTCACGCGTGACCGCCTCAGGGCGCCATGACTTCAGGGCCCGTTCGAATATGGGCTTTCGCTTGAAATGGATATGGCGGCCGAGCGTCATCATGACCTGGCCCGATTGCGCGCGCTTTTCCTCCATCTCGATCTTCATCGAGTCGAGCAGCTGAAACTGTTTCAGGCAGGATTGCAGGATCAGGAAGAGCGGCGTCTTGGAGCTCAGGATCTTCTGGAATGCGCGATGAAAGGCCGGCAGGTCGCCGGTCAGGATCGCATCGACCGCGTCGTCGGCCGAGATGCTGCTCGCATCGCCGATGATCTCATCGACGTGATGTTCCTCGATCTTGCCCATGCCCCGGCAATAGAGCGCGAGCTTGCGGATCTCGTTGCGGGACGCGACGCGGTCTCCCCAAGCTGGTCTATCAGATGGCGTCTAGCCTCGGGTGTGATGGCGAGCCCTTCGGTTGAGAGTTCGGTATCAATGAGAACGTTCAGTGCGCGTGCGTCATCGGCATAGCAAGGCACGACGGCGACGTCCCTGGAAGGCTCGACGATCTTCCTGAGCCCGCTGCCCTTCTTGAGGTCGCCGGCTTCGATGATCAACCTGTTGGCGGGTGCACCCTGCTCCAGGATCGCCTGCACGGCGTCCAGAACGGGTTTCTCATTGTTGACCCCACGCAGCCAGACGAGCTTCTCGCCGCCGAACAGGCCGAGTGCATTCACTTCGTCGATAAGACGGCCGGGATCGCCCTGCAGGTCGGAGACATCGAGCTTCAAAAGCGCGAACGGATCATCGAGCGCGACACCGCTGCGCTTGGCGAGCTGGCCGGCACGTTCCGACACCAGCCCGCGGTCCGGGCCGTAAATCACGTAGAACCGGTAGAGCTCGGCGCCCTTTTCAAGGAAGCGCTCGAACTCATGCGATTTTATTTCTGCCATGTCGGCTGCTGGGGAGGCTCTTTGGCCAGTACGATGGCGATGTCAGCGCGGATGAATTCTGCGAGTTCGCGGGCGGCACGGTTCTCGGCATCGCGGATGGCGCGAACCTTGGCAAAGCTCTGGCGCGAGACGTCGATCAGCGACACGCTAGAATGTTCTCCGCGCTTCAGCACCTGACCGTCACTTGTCCGCGTAACGGTGTAGGCACCGGTAACCTGCACGCGGCCCGGGACCGGGATTCCGGCTTCGGCGAGACCGTCATCATCCAGCACGTTGGAAGACGTGCTGGAGACGTTGAGCGTGACATCGTAGGCCGGGTTCAGCGGTTCCCCTGCCCCGCCGCTGGCGAGGAAAATCAGCTCATTGCGGACGACTTGCTCCACGCGGTTCTTTGCATCGGCGAAGCCCACCGAGGTCAGCTTGGCGCGGGTGCCGCCAGCCTCGGAATAAAGCGGGCGAACCTGGCAGCCGGCAAGGCCTGCGCAGACAACCAGGCCGAGGACGAGAAGACTACGGCGCGGGGAAATGGACGAGCGGTCAGGCAACAATGTTCACGATCCTCTGTGGGACGACGATGATCTTTTTCGGCGCACGGCCTTCAAGCGCTGCCTGCACCACATCCAGTGCCAGAACTGCTTTCTCGACGGCAGTTTGATCCGCGTCGCGCGCGATTGTCAATTCGGCGCGCTTCTTGCCGTTGATCTGCACCGGCAATGTGACATCGTTTTCAACGACAAGCGCCTGATCGAATGCCGGCCAGGCGGTCTCAGAGACCATTCCCTCATTGCCAAGCACGGTCCAGCATTCCTCGGCCAGATGCGGCGTCATCGGCGCAACGATCTGGATCAGGATCTCGGCGGCATCGCGAACGGCTGCGCGGTAGGCTGCATCGCCCCTGCCGGCAGCAACATCCGTCAGCGGGCTCGCAAGCGCGTTGACGAGCTCATAGATGCGCGCCACGGCCTTGTTGAAGGATAGCTTGTCCAGATCGCCCTGCACGGCCTGCAGCGTCTTGTGCGCGAGCTGCGAGATGGCGAGCGCTTCGCCGTCCTTGGCAGGCGCCGGCTGGACGCCGGACAGGTTTTCCGCGGCTTCCGAGATCAGGCGCCACAGGCGCTGGGTGAAGCGGTGGGCGCCTTCGACGCCGGCTTCCGACCAGATCACATCGCGATCGGGCGGGCTGTCGGACAGGACGAAGAAGCGGGCGGTATCGGCGCCGTAGGAGGCGATGATATCGTCCGGGTCAACGACGTTCTTCTTCGACTTCGACATTTTCTCAATCGAGCCGATTGTTACCTCTTCGCCGCTCTTGATGAGGGTCGCCTGGCGCTTGCCATCGATTTCCTCGATCCTGATATCGGCCGGGGAAACCCATTCGCCGTTCTGGCCGGACGAGCCGAGGCGATAGGTCTCGTGTACGACCATGCCCTGGGTGAAGAGGCCCTTGAAGGGCTCCTTGACCGCCACATGGCCGGTTTCGCGCATGGCGCGGGTGAAGAAGCGGGAATAGAGCAGGTGCAGGATCGCGTGCTCGATGCCGCCGATATACTGATCGACCGGCAGCCAGTGGTTGGCGACCTTCGGATCGGTCGGCTGGTTCAGCCACGGTGCAGTGAAGCGGGTGAAATACCAGCTGGAATCGACGAACGTATCCATCGTGTCCGTCTCGCGACGTGCATCGTGGCCGCATTGCGGGCAGGAGACGTGGCGCCAGGTCGGGTGACGGTCGAGGGGTTGCCCGGGAGGTCGAAGGTGACGTCGTCCGGCAGTTGCACCGGCAGGTCCTTCTTCGGCACCGGCACGACGCCGCAGACTTCACAATGGATGACCGGGATCGGGCAACCCCAATAGCGCTGGCGGGAAATGCCCCAGTCGCGCAGGCGGAAATTGACCTTGCGCTCGCCCTGAGGCTCGTTGCCGAGCGTCTGGCCAGACAGCCTTTCGGCAACCATATGGAAGGCTTCGTCGGTGGTCTTGCCATCGAGGAAGCGGGAATTGATCATCACGCCGTCATCGACATAGGCCGTTTCGCCCACCTCGAAGGTTGCTGCATCGCCATCCTTCGGCATGACGACCGGGACGACCGGCAGGTCATACTTGCGGGCGAAATCCAGGTCGCGCTGGTCTCCGGACGGGCAGCCGAAAATGGCGCCCGTGCCGTATTCCATCAGCACGAAGTTCGCGACATAGACCGGCAGTTCCCAGGAAGGATCGAGCGGATGTTTCACGCGGATGCCGGTATCGATGCCCTTTTTCTCGGCCGTTTCCAGCGCCGCCAGCGAAGTACCCTGACGGCGGCATTCCTCGGCGAAAGATCTCGATAGCCGGATTCTTGGCGGCCGCAGCCTTGGCCAGCGGGTGGTCGGCGGCGATTGCCAGGAAGGAGGCGCCGAACAGCGTATCCGGACGGGTCGTGTAGACCGTGACCTCGCGCTCGCCGGCCGGTGCCGTCGAAGCGACGATTTCCCAGCGGACGGCCATGCCCTCGGAGCGGCCGATCCAGTTCTTCTGCATCAGGCGGACCTTTTCCGGCCACTGATCCAGATTATCCAGCTCGTCCAGCAGATCCTGGCTGAAATCGGTGATCTTGAAGAACCACTGAACCAACTCGCGCTGCTCGACCAATGCGCCGGAGCGCCAGCCGCGGCCGTCGATCACCTGCTCGTTGGCCAGAACCGTCTGGTCGACCGGGTCCCAGTTAACCTTGGACTGCTTGCGGTAGACCAGGCCCTTTTCCATCATGTCGAGGAAGAGATGCTGCTGCTGCTGGTAATACTCGACGTCGCAGGTGGCGAATTCACGAGACCAATCCAGCGACAGGCCCATGGCCTTCAGCTGCTTCTTCATGGATTCGATGTTCTGGTAGGTCCAGGACTTCGGATGGGTCTTGTTGTCGCGCGCGGCGTTTTCAGCCGGCATGCCGAAAGCGTCCCAGCCCATCGGGTGCAGGACGTTGAAACCGCGGGCGCGCTTGTAGCGGGCAACCACGTCACCCATCGCATAGTTGCGCACATGGCCCATGTGAATGCGGCCGGACGGATAGGGGAACATCTCTAGGACGTAGTACTTTTCCCGCGGGTCGGCATTGTCGGTTTCGAAAACCTTTGCCTCGTTCCATTTCTGCTGCCAACGGGGCTCGGCATCGCGCGGGTTGTAACGTTCAGTCGCCATTTGGATGATATTCCGGGAAATCAGGATAAAGAGTCGGGCAGACCTTCACCATGAATGGCTGCAAGCGTCAAGTTTTTGAGGCTCGGCGCGTACCAAACTTTGATGCGGAATGCCCTTGGCAGAGGCTCATATGGGCTTTAATCGCTGGTCTCACAAGAATTGCGGAAAGGTGGCGAAGCGATGAGCGTCGAAGAACGGTTGCAGGATGTGCGGGAACGGATCGCCAAGGCGGAGGCCTACGCAAAGCGGCCAACCGGTAGTGCGACGCTCGTGGCTGTCTCCAAGACGTTCGATGTCGACGCGATCCGTCCCGTGATTGCGGCCGGTCAGCGGGTGTTCGGCGAGAACCGGGTGCAGGAAAGCCAGCTGAAGTGGCCGGAACTGAAGGCCGAGACGCCGGGCATCGAACTGCACCTGATCGGACCGCTGCAATCCAACAAGGCCGCCGATGCGGTCGCGCTGTTCGACGTGATCGAGACCGTGGATCGCGAGAAGATCGCCCGGGCACTTGCCGATGAAATGAATAAGCAAGGCAGGACGCCGAAGCTCTATGTGCAGGTTAACACGGGGCTCGAGCCCCAGAAGGCCGGAATTGCGCCGGAAGACACGGCGGCCTTCGTGGAATTCTGCCGTGGCGAACTCGGCCTTTCGATCGAAGGCTTGATGTGCATCCCGCCGGCGGAGGAGAATCCGGGTCCGCATTTCGCGCTGCTCGGCAAGCTCGCCAAGGAATGCGGCGTCGATAAACTGTCGATGGGCATGTCCGGTGATTTCGAGACGGCTGTCGAATTCGGCGCGACCAGCGTGCGTGTGGGCTCGGCGATTTTCGGAAGCCGGTAAGCGTTCCCCTTCGTCGGGGTTTCCGGCACCCGCCTTCCGGCCTAGATTGCCTTCATCAGGCTAGGCTCATGTAACGGGAGGTGCATATGCAAAGCCGCTATTTCGACGTCTATGACGCGTGGGAGAATGATCCGGAAGCATTTTGGGCGGAGGCAGCCGAGGCGATCGACTGGTTCAAGCCGGCGGAAAAGGCCTTCGATCAAAGCCAAGGCGTCTATGGCCGATGGTTCGTCGGCGGTGAGACAAACACCTGCTTCAACTGCCTGGATCGGCATGTAGCCGCAGGACGCGGCGAGCAGCGCGCCTTCATCTTCGACAGCGCCATGACCGGTGAGCGCAAGAGCTTCACCTATGCGAAGGTCCTTGCCGAGGTGCAGGCAATTTCCGCCGTGCTGCAGGATCTCGGCATCGGCAAGGGCGACCGGGTCGTCATCTACATGCCGATGGTGCCGGAAGCGGTGTTTTCGATGCTGGCCTGTGCACGTATCGGCGCCGTGCATTCCGTCGTTTTCGGTGGGTTTGCTGCGCAGGAACTGGCCGCAAGGCTGAACGATTCTGGAAGCGAAACTGATTATCTCGGCAAGCTGTGGGCTGGAGCCAGGGCGCGTTGTTGCCTACAAGCCGCTGATCGACAAGGCGATCGAGCTCGCCAAGGCCAAACCCGACCACTGCCTGATCCTGCAGAGACAAGAGCTCATCGTGCCGCTGAGCGCCGAGCGGGGAGAACTCGATTTCTCCGAGACTGTCACCCAGGCGCGCGGTCGGGAGGTCGAGTGCGTGCCGGTTCAGGCGACCGATCCGCTCTACATTCTCTATACGTCAGGAACCACCGGACAGCCGAAGGGCGTGGTGCGTGACAATGGCGGCTACATGGTGGCGCTCGCCTGGAGCATGCCGAACATCTTTGGCATGGCGCCCGGCGAGGTGTTCTGGACCGCATCCGATATCGGCTGGGTCGTCGGCCATTCCTATATCGTCTATGCGCCGCTTCTTAACGGCAATACGAGCGTGATCTTCGAGGGAAAGCCGGTCGGCACGCCGGATGCCGGCGCGTTCTGGCGGGTTGTGGCCGAGCATGATGTGAAGGTGTTCTTCACCGCACCGACGGCGTTCCGGGCGATCCGCCGCGATGATCCCGAAGGGGAACTGGTCGAGAACCACGATCTTCTCGGGTTGCGGGCACTTTTCCTTGCCGGGGAGCGGGCGGATCCCGAGACGCTGAAATGGGCGGAGCAGAAGCTGAAGGTGCCGGTCATCGATCATTGGTGGCAGACGGAAACGGGCTGGCCGATTGCGGCCAATACGATGGGCCTTGGCCTGATGCCGTTCAAGCACGGGTCGCCGACGCGGCCGATGCCGGGCTATGCGATCGATGTGCTCGACGATAGCGGACAACCGGTGCCGCCCGGCACGCTCGGCAATCTCGCCATCAGGCTGCCCCTGCCTCCGGGCTGCCTGCCGACGTTCTGGAAGGCCGATGCGCGTTTCAGGGAAGCCTGCCTCGACGAGTTTCCCGGTTACTACAAGACGGCGGATGCGGGCATCGTGGACGAGGACGGCTATGTCTTCGTCATGGCGCGCACGGACGATATCATCAACTGTGCCGGCCATCGGTTGTCGACCGGGTCGATGGAGGAGGTCTGCGCCAGCCATCCCGATGTGGCGGAATGTG
Organism: Terrirhizobium terrae; assembly: GCF_030323265.1. Lineage (GTDB taxonomy): Bacteria > Pseudomonadota > Alphaproteobacteria > Rhizobiales > Rhizobiaceae > Neorhizobium. The sequence continues at coordinate 1,505,829 of NZ_CP104992.1, read as the reverse complement.
CCGTCATCGGGGTGAAGGATCGGATCAAGGGGCAGATCCCCTGCGGCTTTCTCGTGCTGAAGAACAATGTTTCACGGGAAACGGAAGAAATCGCGGGCGAAGTTGCTGCCATGGTGCGGAACGAGATCGGTCCGGTCGCCGCGTTCAAGACGGTGATGGTGGTGCCGAAACTGCCGAAAACCCGCTCGGGAAAGATCCTTCGCGGCACGATGCAGAAGATTGCCGACGACCTGCCCTGGACGATGCCGGCGACGATCGAGGATCCGGGGACGCTGGATGTCGTCAGGGACACGCTGCGAAGCCATGGCTTCGCTCACGAGAAAGAACGCGCCTAGCGCTAGTGTATAACGAAAAAAGCCCCGGAGATTTCCGGGTCTTTTCAAATGGATTGGCGAACAACTTAGAAGTTGTCGTCTTCGTCCTCGTCGTTGCGCGTGGACTTGAGCGAGGAAAGCTTGGCGAAGACGGCGTCCGCGTCGATTTCCTTCTCTTCCTCGCGCTCGCTGCGATAATCGCCGAAGCCGAGGTTTTCGGTTTCCGAAGCCGGCTGCAGGGAGGCGCCGAGTTCGGCTGCCGTCGGCAGCGGACGGCCCTTGGAAGCCTTTTCCACTTCGAGGTCGAGGTCGATCTGGCTGCAGAGGCCGAGCGTTACCGGGTCCATCGGCGTGAGGTTGGCGGCGTTCCAGTGGGTGCGCTCGCGGATCTGTTCGATGGTGGACTTGGTCGTGCCGACGAGGCGCGAAACCTGGGCGTCCTTGAGTTCGGGATGGTTGCGAACCAGCCAGAGGATGGCGTTCGGACGGTCCTGGCGCTTGGAGACCGGCGTGTAGCGCGGGCCGCGACGTTTGGATTCCGGAACTCGGACCTTCGGCTCGGAAAGCTTGAGCTTGTAGTTGATGTCCTTTTCGGCGCGCTCGATCTCATCGCGAGAGAGCTGGCCGGTTGCGATCGGATCGAGGCCCTTGATGCCCTGGGCCGCTTCACCATCGGCAATCGCCTTCACCTCGAGCGGGTGCAGTTTGCAGAACTGGGCGATCTGGTCGAAGGAAAGGGCAGTGTTGTCGACGAGCCAGACTGCGGTCGCCTTCGGCATGAGCAATTGTTGAGCCATGGGTATAGTTCCTCTGTCCGTCCGCGCCGGTGTCGCGGGCCGTGGGTATCAACCACTATTTCCGGGAATTGATCGCCGTATAATCGAATTGGGACGGAAATGCAATTCTTTGAAGCAGGGTGATCGGTCAATCATGTTCACGTGCTCATCGCCGTTTGTCTAATTGCCGGTAGCGCCCCAGTTGTTATGAATGCCACGATGCCGCGCCGTTGACGGAGGAAACAGTCGACGGTGCCAATGAGGAGGAATTCCATGTCCGAAAAAATCTATCCGGTCCTCAAGTCCACGAAAGCGAAAGCGCTGATCGACAAGGACAAGTACGAGAAATGGTACGAGGAGAGCATCGAGGATCCGGATAAGTTCTGGGGCAAGCATGGCCGGCGGATCGACTGGTTCAAGCCCTATACGAAGGTGAAGAACACGTCCTTCAAGGGCAAGGTGTCGATCAAGTGGTTCGAGGACGGCCTGACCAACGTCTCCTATAATTGCATCGACCGTCACCTGAAGACCCATGGCGAGCGCACGGCGATCATCTGGGAAGGCGACAACCCCTATATCGACAAGAAGATCACCTATAACCAGCTCTACGATCAGGTCTGCCGCATGGCGAACGTGCTGAAGAAGCACGGGGTCAAGAAGGGCGATCGCGTCACCATCTACATGCCGATGATTCCGGAGGCGGCTTATGCCATGCTCGCTTGCGCGCGCATCGGGGCTGTTCATTCCGTCGTCTTCGGCGGCTTCTCGCCGGAAGCGCTGGCGGGTCGCATCATCGACTGCCAGTCGACCTTCGTGATCACCTGCGACGAGGGCGTGCGCGGCGGCAAGCCGGTGCCGCTCAAGGAGAACACCGATACGGCGATCCGCATCGCGGCCAAGCAGTATGTCACCGTCAACAAGGTGCTTGTCGTGCGCCGCACCGGCGGCAAGACCAACTGGGCGCCGGGCCGGGATCTCTGGTACCACCAGGAAATCGCCACCGTGAAAGGCCATTGCGAGCCTGTGAAGATGAAGGCGGAAGACCCGCTGTTCATCCTCTATACCTCCGGTTCGACGGGCAAGCCGAAGGGCGTGCTGCACACGACGGGCGGTTATCTCGTCTATGCGGCGATGACTCACGAATACACGTTCGACTATCACGATGGTGATATCTACTGGTGCACGGCCGATGTCGGCTGGGTGACCGGGCATTCCTATCTCGTCTACGGGCCGTTGGCGAATTGCGCGACGACGCTGATGTTCGAAGGCGTGCCGAATTTCCCCGACCAGGGGCGGTTCTGGGAGATCGTCGATAAGCACAAGGTCAACATCTTCTACACCGCGCCGACCGCGATCCGCTCTCTCATGGGCGCCGGTGACGAATTCGTGAAGCGATCGTCGCGCGCAAGCCTGCGACTGCTCGGCACTGTCGGCGAGCCGATCAACCCGGAAGCCTGGCAGTGGTATTACGACGTCGTCGGCGACAAGCGCTCGCCGATCGTCGATACGTGGTGGCAGACGGAGACCGGCGGCCACATGATCACGCCGCTACCGGGTGCGACCGACCTCAAGCCGGGTTCTGCGACAAAACCCTTCTTCGGCGTCAAGCCTCAGCTCGTGGACAATGAGGGCAAGGTGCTGGAGGGGGCGGCTGACGGCAATCTCTGCATCATCGACAGCTGGCCGGGCCAGATGCGCAGCGTCTATGGTGACCACGAGCGGTTCATCCAGACCTATTTCGCCACCTACAAGGGCAAGTATTTCACCGGCGACGGCTGCCGGCGCGACGAAGACGGCTATTACTGGATCACCGGCCGCGTCGACGACGTGCTGAACGTCTCCGGTCACCGCCTCGGTACGGCCGAGGTGGAGTCGGCGCTCGTGTCACATAACCTCGTTTCGGAAGCGGCGGTCGTTGGTTATCCGCACAATATCAAGGGCCAGGGCATCTATTGCTACGTGACCCTGATGGCCGGCAACGAGGGTACGGATGCGCTGCGGCAGGAGCTGACCAAGCATGTCCGCAACGAGATCGGCCCGATCGCCGCACCGGACAAGATCCAGTTCGCCCCAGGCCTGCCGAAGACGCGGTCCGGCAAGATCATGCGGCGTATTCTGCGCAAGATCGCCGAGGATGATTTCGGCTCGCTCGGCGATACGTCGACGCTGGCCGATCCTGCCGTGGTGGACGACCTGATCGAAAACCGGCAAAACAAGACGGACGCTTAAGCGGTAAAATCAGCCGCCGCAGGTATCTTTCGGCTTGCGGCCGCCGTCATAGACCCGAACAAGGCCGGCGACCAGGAGGTCGTCGGCCACGTTTTTTCCGTCCGACAGGATGACATCTGCGACGATCCGGCCGAAATATTTGTCGCCGGCAATTCGGATCAGCTGGATATGGTTCGACTGGGCGGCGAGTGCTTCGAGCGCGTGTTGCGCGTCGATGCCGGCCAGGCGGGATGCCTCGCATTTCGATTTCAGTTCCGGAGCATCGATGCCGCGAATGCGGACATAGACTTCCATCTTCTGCTGCGGCCAGGGCTGGGCTTCGACCAGCAGCGTATCGCCATCGATGACGCGAAGGATTTCTGCGGCGACCGGGCCGGCAATTTCCTCGCGCGCCATGGCTTCCGTCGCAAGAACGAAGGCGAAGCAGACAGCGAGTGTGCGGGCCGTAATCATAGAAAGGAATAAATTCCGATCCATGATCCAAGTCAATAGGAATTTTATCTTATATCAGTTGTGCTGCTTCAGAAATCGATGGCGCGGCCGTTGATTTCCCAGTCGCCGAAACGAGCCGGATCGGCTCCGCCGCGGCCGCCGAACTCTTCGGGCAGGTCGGTTTTCGCGGCAGCCTGGCGCCGTTCTTCCGCTTCCTTCAATGCCCGCTCTGCTGCCGGTGACAGCGTTTTTTGGCCGCACCGTCTTCCAGAGTGGCTTCCGTATTGTCGTTATCCGCGCTCTGCATCTTTCGGATCACCGCAAGGTTTATTGAAAAATCAGGTTGAATTGACCACATGATAGGCCGTTCACAACCGCTAGAAAACCCTCAGGCGAAACCTGAGGGATGAAATCGGCAACGGAGAGATGACGATGAATGTGATGCGCACCGCCATGCTTCTGGCCTTCATGACCGCCCTGTTCATGGGCGTCGGGTTTCTGATCGGCGGCAAGGGCGGCATGATGATCGCGCTGGTGATCGCCGCCGGCATGAACCTGTTTTCCTACTGGAATTCCGACAAGATGGTGCTTCGCGCCTATCACGCCCAGGAGGTGGACGCGCGCAGCGCGCCGGAATTCTACAACATGATCCGCGACCTTTCGGCCAATGCCGGCCTGCCGATGCCGAAGGTCTATATCTACGACAATCCGCAGCCGAATGCTTTTGCGACGGGCCGCAATCCTGAAAATTCCGCGGTCGCAGCCTCTACCGGTCTCCTGCAGGCCCTCACCCATGAGGAAGTTGCGGGCGTGATGGCGCATGAGCTTGCCCATGTGCAGAACCGCGACACGCTGACGATGACGATCACGGCGACGCTTGCGGGTGCGATTTCCATGCTCGGCAACTTCGCCTTCTTCTTCGGCGGCAACCGCGAGAACAACAGCAATCCGCTCGGCTTCATCGGTGTTCTCGTCGCCATGATCGTGGCGCCGCTTGCCGCGATGCTGGTGCAGATGGCGATCAGCCGGACGCGGGAATATTCCGCCGACCGCCGTGGCGCGGAAATCTGCGGCAACCCCATGTGGCTTGCCTCGGCGCTTGCCAAGATCGCCGGCTCGGCGCGGGTCATCCACAATGATGATGCAGAGCGCAACCCGGCGACGGCGCATATGTTCATCATCAACCCGTTGTCGGGCGAGCGGATGGACAATCTGTTCTCGACCCACCCGAATACGGACAACCGCATCGCCGCCCTGCAACAGATGGCGGGAGAGTTCCGCTGTGGTGGCTCGACGAGACCGTCTTCGGCTGGTAGACCGCAGCGCACCGCTCGCTCCGTGCCGAATTCCGGCGCCAACAATCCCTGGGGCCGCGGATCGGATGAACCGCGCAAAGGTCCCTGGTCTTGAACGACACGAAAAACAAGAAGCCGCACAGGCCTGTTCGAAAGAATTTGGCGCCCGCCCGTCGGGGTTCGGAGCCCAAAAAGCCCGGGCTTGAAGTCCGGGCGACCGCCGCAAAGCTGCTGGCGGCCGTCGTGGAGCGCAAGATCTCGCTTGACGGGATGCTGGACCTGACCCATGGCAATCCCGCCTACAAGGCGCTCAACGATGCCGATCGTGCCCTGACGCGGGCGATCCTCACCACAGCCCTTCGCCATCTTCCTCGGCTCGAGGCGGCCATCGCCTCGATGATCGATACGCCGCTGCCGGAAGGGGCGCGGGCGCTGCATCATGTTCTCGTTGTGGCCGCGGCGCAGATCCTGCATCTCGACGTGCCTTCTCATGCCGCCGTCGATCTTGCGGTTGAGCAGGCCAATCGCGACCCGCGCAACCGCCGCTTCGCCAAGCTGGTCAATGCCGTGCTTCGCCGGCTGGTGCGGGAGAAGGATGAAATTCTCGCGGCCACAGCCTCGGTATCTCCCGTACCGGACTGGTTCCGTGACCGGCTGGTTGCAGCCTATGGTGAAGCGGATGCAGCGCAGATCGCCGAATCCCAGCTCACCCCGCCTGCGATCGATTTGACGGTGAAGTCCGACGCTGCCGGTTGGGCGGAAAAGCTGGATGGCAAGATGCTGCCGACCGGCAGTATCCGCCTGCCCGAATTCGAGGGATCGGTGACCGGGCTCGAAGGCTTCGATCGCGGAGAATGGTGGGTGCAGGATGCGGCAGCCGCCATCCCGGCAAAGCTTTTCGGCGATCTGAAGGGCAAACGTGTCGCTGATCTTTGTGCTGCGCCTGGCGGCAAGACGGCTCAGTTGATTGCGGCCGGTGCCTACGTCACGGCCGTGGAGCAGTCGTCGAACCGCCTGGATCGGCTGAAGGAAAATCTCGCACGTCTGGGTATGACGGCGGAACTGGTTTCGGGCGATCTGTTCAATTATGCGCCGGAAGAGAAGTTCGACGGCATCCTGCTCGATGCCCCTGCTCTTCCACCGGTACGACGCGCCGGCATCCGGATGTGCTCTGGACCAAGGGCATACAGGATATCGAAAAGCTTGCGGCGCTTCAGGAACGCATGCTCCGCCACGCCGCGACGCTGGTGAAGAGCGGCGGATTGATCGTCTTCTCCAACTGCTCGCTTGATCCGATCGAGGGCGAGGAGCTGATCGAGAAAGTTCTGGCGGATACGCCGACGCTCCAGCGCGTACCGGTCGATCCGGCCAATTGGCCCGGCCTGGAATCGGCTATCACCGCTCGCGGTGATTTCCGCACGACGCCTGCCATGTTGCCTTCGTCGGATGGTTATGCAGGAGGAATGGACGGGTTCTTCGCGAGCGTATTGCAGATCCGGTAAGGAATTTTTCACCCTACCGGCACATAAATCTAATTTATCTAAAGTTGTTTCAGCTGATCGAGCATATACCGATCCCTGCGGAGAATCCCAGAGTGACCAAGCGGCTGACCGATCGCCGAAGGCTTCTGCTCTCCGGCTTAAGGGAAATGCGGCGGCGAACGCGCCTCCGCATTGCGCCCCTGCGCGTCGCCATGTCCATGAAATCGGTGCCGGAACGGCTGATCGTTGCACCCACGGACCTGCGTTCGGTCGATCCATTCGTTGCTCAGGAAATTCTCGACGGCCGGTTTCCCCTGGCTGGCCGGATTCTCGAAACCTATGGCGATTCTCCTTCGCGGTGGAGTTGCCCTCGCGCGCCTTTGCCGAGCGGCTGCATGGTTTTGGCTGGCTGCGCCACATTCGCGCCGACAAGACCGATGAGGCTTGCGCCCATGCCCGCCATATCGTGTCCGACTGGATCGGCGTTCATGGGCGCCGGCGGCGTGGCATTGCCTGGGATCCGAATGTCGTGGCGACCCGCGTGATCGCATGGCTTTCCCATTCGCCGATCATACTTCATGCGGCCGAAGCAGGTTTCTATCGTCGCTTCATGAAGAGCCTTGCCTATCAGCTCGGTTATCTTCGCAAGATCGCGAGCTCATGCCCGGATGCGGAAAGCCGGCTGCGGGTTCGGACGGCGCTCGCCGTCGCATCGCTGGCGCTGCCGATGCGCGTCAATGCCATTCGTCGCGAAAGCCTGGCACTCGACCGCGAGCTCGACCGGCAGATATTGGCCGATGGCGGGCATGTGTCGCGCAATCCGCGGGCGATCCTCGACATTCTCATCGATCTCCTGCCGCTGCGACAGACCTATATCAATCTCGGCTACGACCTGCCGCAGAAGCTCATTCCGACGATCGACCGCATGTACCCGGCGCTCCGCTTCTTCCGTCACCAGGATGGCGATCTCGCGCTCTTCAACGGTGCGAGCTCGACGCCGGCAAGCGAGCTGATGTCCGTCCTGCGTTACGACGAATCCGCCGGTAAGCCGTTCAAGGCTCTGCCCCAGATGAACTATCACCGGATGGCGGCGGGCAATGCCGTCATCATCGTCGATACCGGATGCCCAGATTCGATAGAGGCTTCGCATGGCGCTCATGCGGGTTGCCTGTCCTTCGAGATGTCGTCGGGGCGGCAGCGCTTCATCGTCAACGCCGGATCGCCGAAATTCGCCAACCGCACCTATCGGCATCTGGCGCGTTCGACCGCTGCCCATTCCACGGCGACACTGCAGGAGACCTCGTCCAGCCGGGTGATCAATTCCAGCTTTGCCGGCCAGATCCTTCTGCCGGGTGTCACGGAAACCGAGATCGAGCGGCGGGACGACAAGCACGGCAATGACTGGCTGCGCGCCCGGCATGACGGCTATAAGGACAATTTCGGCTACACCCACGAGCGGGAAATCGGTCTCAGTGCCGCAGGCGACAAGATAAAGGGCTGCGACCGGTTCATTCCCGAAGAGGGGCGGGACAAGAAGCAGAAGCTGGCGGTCGCACTGCGGTTCCACATTCATCCCTCGATCACGCTGTCGCGCCGTGACGGCGAAAGCGTGATGCTGCGGGCGCCCGATGGCGACAGCTGGATTTTTGCAGCTCCCGGCTTGGACCTGATCATCGACGAAGACGTGTTCTTTGCCGATGTTTCCGGCATGCGTCCGAGTCAGCAGCTGGTCATCGAGTCTCCGGTCGAAGGTCTGCGGGAGATCCGCTGGATGCTCAGGCAAGGCGAATAGCGCAGATCGGGCGAATAGGCGTTTCCTCCCGGCGCCAGCTGTGCTAACCGGCCCCATCCCCTTTTACGCCCTTCTGTGGCATGCTCTTTCAGGAGAGACCGATGGCCGTCGTTTCCAAGAAAATCCCCGCTCCCGATCGCGTCAAGATCCGCACCGCCCTTCTGTCGGTATCCGACAAGTCCGGCATCATCGAGCTTGCCAAGGCTCTGTCCGAACAGGGCGTCAAGCTGTTGTCAACCGGCGGCACCCATAAGGCGATTGCCGCTGCCGGTCTCGACGTCACCGACGTCTCCGAAGTCACGGGCTTTCCGGAAATCATGGATGGCCGTGTGAAAACGCTTCACCCGAACGTGCATGGTGGCCTGCTCTCCATCCGTGACGATGAAGACCATGTTACGGCGATGAAGGAACACGGGATTGAGGGTATCGATCTTGCCGTCATCAATCTCTACCCGTTCGAGGAAGTGCGCGCTGCCGGCGGCGACTATCCGACGACGGTGGAGAATATCGATATCGGTGGCCCGGCGATGATCCGCGCCTCGGCGAAGAACCATGCCTATGTGACGATCGTCACCGATCCGGCCGATTATGCAGCGCTGATCGAGGCGCTGAAGGCCAATGGCGGCGAAACGGAATACGCTTTCCGCCAGAAGCTTGCCGCCAAGGCCTATGCCCGCACGGCAGCCTATGACACGGCAATCTCAAACTGGTTCGCCGAAGCGCTCGAGATCGAGACGCCGGCCTATCGCACAATCGGCGGTGTGCTGAAGGAAGCCATGCGTTACGGTGAAAACCCGCATCAGAGCGCCGGTTTCTACGTCACCGGCGAAAACCGTCCGGGCGTTGCGACCGCCAAGCTCTTGCAGGGCAAGCAGCTCTCCTACAACAATATCAACGATACCGACGGCGCCTTCGAGCTGATCGGCGAGTTTGCCGCCAACCAGGGTCCGGCCTGCGCCATCATCAAGCATGCCAACCCGTGCGGCGTCGCGACCGGCTCGACGCTGAAGGACGCCTATCTGCGCGCTCTCGCCTGCGACAGCACTTCGGCCTTCGGCGGCATCATCGCGGTCAACCAGCTGCTCGATGCCGAGACGGCGGAAGAGATCGTCAAGCTGTTCACGGAAGTCATCATCGCGCCGGAAGTATCCGACGAAGCGCAGCAGATCATTGCCGCCAAGAAAAATCTCCGTCTGCTGGTCACCGGCGGCCTGCCTGATCCGCGCTCGCGCGGCATCACCGCAAAGACCGTTGCCGGCGGCCTGCTGGTCCAGAGCCGTGACAGCGGCGTGATTGAGGATGTCGACCTCAAGGTCGTCACCAAGCGCGCACCGACCGCGACGGAACTCGAAGACCTGAAGTTCGCCTACAAGGTTGCCAAGCACGTCAAGTCGAATGCGATCGTCTATGCCAAGGACGGCCAGACGGCAGGTATCGGTGCCGGCCAGATGAGCCGCATCGATTCCGCCCGGATCGCCGGCCTCAAGGCCGAGGATGCGGCCAAGGCAATGGGCTGGGCCGAGCCGATGACCAAGGGATCTGCTGTGGCTTCCGAAGCCTTCTTCCCGTTCGCGGACGGCCTTCTCTCGGCGATCTCGGCAGGTGCCACCGCCGTGATCCAGCCGGGCGGTTCCATGCGTGACGCCGAGGTCATCGCCGCTGCCGACGAGCACAATGTCGCGATGGTCTTCACCGGCATGCGTCACTTCCGGCACTAACGAGACGACTACTTAGCCGGAGTCCTTCTGGCTCTGTCTGCCGGGTAAGGCGTTGCGATGAGCAGTGCCAGCCCGGTGACCAGGAAGATGGCAAGAGTCGTCATGCCCAGCCGCGCGGAGCCGCTGGCATAGGTGACGAGCGAAAACAGGAGAGTGGCGAGGAAACTCGTCGCCCGCCCCGACAGGGCATAGATGCCGAAATAACGGCCCGTTTCCGATAGATCGATCGAGCGGGCGAGATAGGATCGCGACGACGCCTGGACCGGTCCGAAGGCGATGCCGATCAACAGGCCGAAGAGAATGTAAGCCTTTTCCGCGGCGGTGCCGAAGAGGCCGCCGCTGTCTTCCATCGACAGGGGCAATAGGCCGAAGAAGACGAAGCCGGGACCGGTAGATGCGATCCCCAGCGTTGCGATCAGCAGAAGTACGAGGCTGATCAGGACAACGACCTTGGAGCCGAAGGCGCGGTCCAGCCAGCCGGCGGCAATGCAGCCGAAAATCGCGACGACATTCAGGATGATGCCGTAGATGCCGATCTCGATCGTCGCCCATCCGAACATGCCGGCCGCGAAGACGCCGCCCAGAATGAGCAACCCATTGACGCCATCCTGGTAGAGCATGCGGGCAATCAGGAATTTCGCGATGCCTCTGCGCTGCCGCAGTTCGCGCAGCGTGCCTTTCAATTCATACAGGCCGGAGCGAACCGCCGAAGCGAGCGGCAGGCCTTTCTTTGCGTCGGGCGTGAAGAAGAACATCGGCAGGATGAACAGCAGATACCAGATCGCGGCCAGCGGCCCGGTGATGCGTGCATCCTCACCCAGCGCCGGATCGAGCCCGAAAAGCGGCGGGATGCCGATCAGGGTGACGCCGGTCTCCGGACTTGCGGCAAGCAGGGTCACGACGGCGATCAGGACGATCATGCCGCCGAGGTAGCCGAGGCCCCAGGCGATGTTGGAAATCCTGCCGACATCGTCACGCGAGACGAGGCGGGGCATCATTGAATCGTTGAAGACGATCGAGAATTCCGCGGCGATCGAGGCAAGGATCATGAAGGTGATCGGCCAGACGAGCGGCGAACCAGGCGCGGCGAACCAGAGCATCAGCAGGCTGATGATCTTTACGAGGGCGAAGCTCGCGATCCACGGTTTTCGCGCGCCGGACTGATCGGCAATCGAGCCGAGGATCGGCGAGAGGACGGCGATGACGATGGAGGACGCCGTCGCCATGTTGCTCCAGGCCGTCTGCGCGGAGACGGGATCATCCGTCAGCCGCGAGACGAAATAGGGGCCGAAGATGAAGGTGGTGACGACGGTGAAGAAGGGCTGGGCTGCCCAGTCGAACAGCATCCAGCCCCATATCCCACGCCGGCTCACCTTTGCCGGCGCTTCACCGTGATCGGAAACACTCATCTCGGCCTCCGTTTGCCCATTCGAGGCGCAGCTTTAAAGCGCCCGTCCGTGCGCCAGATCGCCCAGCAGGCCGGCGGCGACGGAGATCTTCGGCAGAGTCAGATCGCCGCTTTCGCCGAGCGTCATGAGTTCGGCACCGATGCGGTTGACCCGAACGCGGTCGGCCGCGATCCAGGCAGCGACGGGCTTCTTCTCCTTTCGATGCTCGGTCAGCGCCGCCGTGACGATGTCGCGGCGTGCGGAGGCGAGCTGCTGCAGGCCGCGTGACAGGGCGAGGCTCTCGTAGTGATCCGACGTACCGATCCGCTCGCCGGCCGCGATCAGGCGGTTGACGCGGAAGGTCTCGGTCACGGCGAAATAGCTCTCCGTGGCGCGGGCCATGGTCTCGCCCGTGCGGTCGGCGATCAGCATGATCTCCGGCACGATCACGAGCGCGGACAGCATGCGGATTTCACCGATGAGATCCGTCGGCGCCCCTGTGCCTCCAGTTCGGCTGCCAGAGGCGCTGTCTCGGCAATAACGTCATCCGTGACGGTTGCGCGCAGGCCCTTGATCGCCGCCTTCAGCCGGGCGACGGCTTCGGTCATCGGTGCGGCGCTGATCTGCGTCTGCAGGGCCAGGTAGGTGCCGATGATGATGATCCGGTTGATCTGGGCATAGAGATCGTTCTGCGTGCGCCCCGGAATCTGTGTGTCGAGCGCATCGATTCTGTGCCCAGAGGTCCGGCAGGTCGAACCCGTCGCGGATGAGAAACGCCGCCTTCACGACATTTGCGGCGGTGGCACCGGTCATGTCGCTCATCAGCTGGATGAAGCCGGGGCCGCCGCGGTTGACCGCTTCGTTCGCCAAGGCAGTGGCGACGATTTCGCGGTGCAGGCGGTGGCTCTGGATGTCAGCGGCATAGGGCTTCTGCATCTTGCCGGGGAAGTAAGCCTTCAGGACGGCCGCGAAATAGGGGTCGTCCGGGATTGCGCTTTCAAGCAATGCATCGAAGAGAACGATCTTCGAATAGGAGAGAAGCACGCCGATTTCCGGCCTCGTCAGTGGCCGGCCGGAAGCATAGCGTTCTGCAAGCTCGGCATCATCCGGCAGGGTCTCGACCTTGCGGTTGAGATTGCCCTGGGCTTCCAGCACCGACATGAGGCGGGAAAGCTGCTCGCGATTTGCCGTTCCCCGGCGCTCGACAAGCGAGATGGAAAGCGGCTGGAGGTAATTGTTGCGCAGAACGAGGGCTGCCACCTCGTCCGTCATAGAGGCCAGCAGCTGGTTGCGCTTGGCGCGGCTGAGGCGGCCATCCTGCATGGCGGCGTTGAGCGCGATCTTGATATTGACCTCGACGTCGGAGGAATTGACGCCGGCCGAATTGTCGATCGCGTCGGAATTGCAACGCCCGCCGGCAAGCGCATAGGCGATGCGGCCCTTCTGGGTGACACCGAGATTGGCGCCCTCGCCGATCACCTTGGCGCGTACTTCCGCAGCGGTGATGCAGATCGGGTCGTTGGCGCGGTCGCCGACTTCCGTATCGGTCTCGGAGGCTGCCTTGATATAGGTGCCGATGCCGCCGAACCAGAGAAGATCGGCCTCGCTCTTGAGGATCGCGGTCATAATCTCGAGTGGGGTCGCGGTCGTCTTGTCGATGCCGATCGCCGCTGCCGCCTGCTTCGTCAGCTTCACGGATTTCTCCGCGCGGGAGATGATCATCGCGCCGTCCGACAGGGTGCTGCGGTCATAATCCTGCCAGCTGGAGCGCGGCAGCGCGAACATGCGGTTGCGCTCGGCAAAGGATTTTTCGGTATCCGGATCCGGATCGATGAAGATGTCGCGGTGGTCGAAGGCGGCGATCAGCCTGATCTTCTCGGACAGAAGCATGCCGTTGCCGAAGACGTCGCCCGACATGTCGCCGACGCCGATGACATTGAAGGGCGTCGTCTGGATATCGACATCCATCTCGCGGAAGTGCCGCTTGACGGCTTCCCAGGCACCGCGGGCGGTGATGCCCATTTTCTTGTGGTCGTAACCGGCCGAGCCACCCGAGGCGAAGGCGTCGTCCAGCCAGAAGCCGGCTTCCTGCGCGAGACCATTGGCCGTGTCGGAGAAGGTCGCGGTGCCCTTGTCGGCGGCGACGACGAAATAGGGGTCGTTACCATCGATCCGGATCGTGTTCTTCGGGCCGACGATCTCGCCCTCGACGATATTGTCGGTGATCGAAAGAAGCGTGCGGATATAGGTCTTGTAGGCTTCCCTGCCCGCGTTGAAGATCTCTTCGCGGGTGCCGCCTGCCGGCAGCATCTTGGGGAAGAAGCCGCCCTTGGCGCCGACCGGCACGATGACGGCGTTCTTGACCTGCTGGGCCTTTACCAGACCGAGGATCTCGGTGCGGTAATCCTCGCCGCGATCCGACCAGCGCAGACCGCCGCGGGCGACCTTGCCGAAGCGCAGATGAACGCCTTCCACCTCGGTGCCGTAGACGAACATTTCGCGGAAGGGCCGTGGTTCGGGCAGGCCGTCGAGCTGCTTGGGATCGAACTTGAAGGCGAGCATCCGGTTCGGTGCTCCGGCCTCGTCGCGCTGGAAGTAGTTGGAGCGCAGCGTGGAATCGACGGCGTTGACGAAGCGCCGCAACGTCCGGTCCTCGTCGAGGCTCGGGACGGCACCGAGGCTCTCCTCGATCGTCTCGTGTAGCTGGGTAAGCTTCTTCGTTCTCGCCTTTTCTCCGAGGGCGGGGTCGAAGCCGACCCGGAAGAGTTCGAAGAGCGCCGCCGAGATGTGCGGATATTTGACCAGCGTGTCGGCGATATAGGTCTGGGAATAGACAATGCCCGTCTGCCGCAGATAGCGGGCATAGGCACGCAGAACCGTCGTCTCGCGCGCAGAAAGGCCGGAGAGCAGGACGAGACGGTTGAAGCCGTCATTGTCGATCAGGCCTTCGAAGGCGAGCAGGAAGGCTTCCTCCAGCAGCGGGCCTTCGCGCGACAGATCGATCTCACGATTGTCGCGAAGCTGCAGCTCCATGTCGTGCAGGACGATGAGCTTGGCTTCCGGGCCGGCATGGATCTCAAACGTCTGTTCGCTGACGACGCGGAACCCGAGGTTTTCCAGAAGCGGCACGCGGCGCGAGAGCGACAGGTGATGGTCGCGGTGGAAGATCTTCAGCGACACCGCGTTCGGCTCGTCGGTGGGGCGTCGATAGAATTCGATGCGGATCGTCTCGCCGGCGACGCAGGCCGCGATGTCCGGCAGGTCCACGAAAGTCTCTTCGGGCGTGAAGGCTTCCTGGAAGGCGTTGGTGACCGAAAGGCGCGGGCCATCACCTGCGAGTGCCGCGAACTGCTCGTCCCATGGAAGGGCGATGAGGCGGATTGCCTCTTCAAGCTTTGCCTGCGGGATGCGGGGCGTCTTGCCGCCGCTGCGGCCGATGATGAAGTGGACGCGGGCCACACCGCCCTCGGGGAAGGCCGGATAATAGGCCGATACATGGCCCTCGAAGACCTGCGCGAGATAGGCGCCGACCTTTTCGCGAACCAGCGAATTGTAATCCTCGCGCGGCACGTAGACGATGGTGGAGACGAAGCGGTCGAAATGGTCGATACGCGCGAGCACGCGAACGCGGGGCCGCTCGTTCAATTCCATGATCTGTTCGCAGAATTTCGCGAGCAGCTCGGGCTCGATCTGGAAGAGATCGTCGCGCGGATAGGATTCCAGCGTGTTTTCCAGCATGCGGCCCGAATGGCTATAGGGGTCGAAGCCGAAATGCTCCTCGATGCCGGCAGCCTTCGCCCGCAGCAGCGGAACGTCGCGCACGGACTGGGTATAGGCTGTTGCGGTGAAGAGACCGACGATCCGGAGTTCGCCTACGACGCGGCCATTCTCGTCGAAGCGCTTGACGCCGACATAGTCCATATAGGCGCGGCGATGGACGACGGATTTCACATTGGCCTTGGTGACGATCAGGAATTCCGGGCCGTCGAGGAATTCGAGGATTTCCGGCGTGGTCGTGACCTGATCCTTGCCCTGGCGCAGGACCAGCACGTCCGGGTCCGACAGGATGCCGAGGCCCCTGCCTTTGCCGCGCTCGACCTTCGCCTGCGATCCCTTGCCGGAATAGACATATTCACGCATGCCGAGGAACATGAAATTGTCGTCGCGCAGCCAGTCGATGAAGGCGAGCGCCTCATCGCGATCGGCGCCCTTGCGGGGCTTGGCGTTCATCAGTTGCTTTGCCGCGCTGTCCATCGTGTCCAGCATGGCCGACCAGTCTGTGATCGCCAGATGGACCTGATCGAGGATGAAGCGGATACGCTCGATCAGATGGCTGGTCTGCTCCTCGTTCAGCTGCGCAATATGGACCTGGATCAGGCTGACCTGATGGGCCGGGTCGACGGGTGCCTCATTGCTGCGAAGCACCGGTTCCTTGCCGGGCTCGATTGTCAGGATCGGGTGTACGGCCATCGCGATACCACGATGGTTGGCAGTGACCTCGCCCATGATGGAATCGAACAGGAACGGCATGTTGCGGTCGATGACCGTCAGCACCCATACCGGCACGCCATTAGGCTCCACGCCTGGAATCTGGGTGATGGTGATATCGGCGCGGACGCGGTTCCATTGCTTCAGGCGGGCTCCGGCATGGGCGGCTGCGATGCCGAGCATGTCGGGCGTGTAGGCGACCAAGTCGTCATCGCTGGCGCGTCCGAACAGGATTGAGGGATCGAGGAAGTCCTTGCCGGCCTTGCTTGCGGCAGCGCGCGCGCCCTCCATCTGCTTGTTGCGCTTCGGGCTATGCTTCCAGACCATGACCTCTCCCTTTCTTGGCTGAATGCTCCGAACAGACCTTCGAATCTGTTCTATTCGGAGCAAATCGCATTGTTATGACGACCATTATTGACAGGATGTGGCAAAGCAACTGTCAAAACACAACAAAATCGCGACTTGCGCACAGGTTGGGGATTCTCTGGCCTTGCGGCATGGACCGTTGATCTTCCCATGAAGGCGTAATAATCGTTGCCGTCATGACGCACTTTCCTGACAAACTGCTTGCGGGCTACCGCAATTTCATGAGCGGTCGCTACAGCGACGAACGCGAACGTTACCGGGTACTGGCGGACACCGGCCAGAAGCCGCATACGCTTCTGATTGCCTGTTGTGACTCCCGCGCCGCGCCCGAGACGATTTTCGACTGCGGCCCGGGGAACTTTTCGTCGTGCGCAACGTCGCCAACATGGTGCCGCGCTACGAGCCGGACAGTCAGTTCCACGGCACGTCGGCTGCCGTCGAATATGCGGTTCAGGTGCTTGAGATCCGCAATATCGTGGTGATGGGCCATGGTCGCTGCGGCGGCATCCAGGCAGCACTCGATCCGTCGATGAAGCCGCTCTCCGAAGGGGACTTCATCGGCAAGTGGATGGGCCTCGTTCGTCCCGCCGCGGCACAGATCCAGAGCAATGATCTGATGACCCAGAGCGAGCGTCAGACGGCGCTGGAACGGGTATCGATCCGCAATTCGATCGCCAATCTCCAGACCTTCCCCTTCGTCCGCAAGCTGACGGACAAGGGAGAGCTCGGCGTTCATGGCGCCTGGTTCGATATTTCGAGCGGTGAATTGTGGGTTATGAACGAGAAGGGCGATTTCATGCGCCCCGATCTCGAAGAGGAACAGGGGCCTGCCGAACCGGATCAGGCCCCCGCTTCCTGATTTTTACCGACCGTCGATCTCGGCGCCCATATAGGCGATTGCCCGCTGATACACGCTTGCAGCATTCCAGCCCTGGATGGCGCCGAAATTCGGCTCTCCGGGCTGGTAGCCTGCACCGGCAGACCATCCGTGGCCCTTCAAGAAGTTTGCCGTCGAGGCCAGCGCATCAGCGCGGGAACGAACCATGTCGATATGTCCGTCGCCATCGCCATCCGCACCGTAGCGAATGACGTTGAGCGGCAGGAACTGCGTCTGGCCGATTTCGCCGTGAGCCGCACCCTTTGCGCTCGTGCTCAAGTCGCCACGGGCGACGAGCTGCAGGGCGGCATAGAGCTGTTCGGTGAAATAGGCCGAGCGGCGGCAATCATAGGCGAGGGTGGCGACAGCCGAGAGCGTGTGCTGGTTGCCCATGAAGCCGCCGAAGCCGGTCTCCATGCCCCAGATCGCGATGATCGGGCCGGACGGCACGCCGTAGCGGCGTTCGAGGCGGTCGAAGAGGGCCGCATTGGCAGACTTCATCTTCTTGCCGCGGGCAATGATGGTGGTCGCACCACGCTTCTTCAGGAACTCATCGAAGGAGAGCTTGAAGCTGCGTTGGCCGCGGTCGGCACGGATGGTTTCGCGATTGTAGGAAACGCTCGCGAAGGCCCGCTCGACCACCGAGGCGCTAACGCCGTTCGACGGAGCAACCCGCTTGAAGTCTTCGACCCAGCGATTGAAGCCGGATGAATCGTTGCCGCATTGCTGCGCAGCCGCAGGGCCCGCAACCGCCAATCCGGTGAGGACCAATCCTGCCAATAAAATCTTGTTCATGCGAAAACCCGTGATTGCCAGTCGATTGCTGTACACCTTCTCGCTCACTATTCGTTGTAAAGCGCTTCGCTTGCAAGCAATCAGCAGTGAAACGGCCATGAATAGTTCGTGAAGGCATTGAGCGGAAAAAGAAAATCCCGCCTCTCGACGGGATTTTCTAATTTAAGATGCTTAACAATTCCTATCGATCAGGCGGCAGCCTGACGCGGCTTGATGAGGCCGCGATTGACAAGAAGCTCGGCGATCTGAACCGCGTTGAGTGCTGCACCCTTGCGCAGGTTGTCGGAAACGACCCACAGGTTGAGGCCGTTCTCGACCGTCGCATCCTCGCGGATACGAGAGATGTAGGTCGCATCTTCGCCGGCGGATTCGACCGGGGTGATGTAGCCGCCGTTCTCATGCTTGTCGATGACGAGGCAGCCCGGAGCTTCGCGCAGGATATCGCGGGCCTGATCGGCGGTGATCTCGTTCTCGAATTCGATGTTGACGGATTCCGAATGGCCGATGAAGACCGGCACGCGAACGGCGGTGCAAGTTACCTTGATCTTCGGGTCCAGCATCTTCTTGGTTTCGGCCAGAACCTTCCACTCTTCCTTCGTGTAGCCGTCTTCCATGAAGACGTCGATGTGCGGAATGACGTTGAAGGCGATGCGCTTGGTGAACTTCTTGGATTCGATCGGATCGGCGACGAAGACGGCGCGGGTCTGGGTAAAGAGCTCGTCCATGCCTTCCTTGCCGGCACCGGAGACCGACTGGTAGGTGGAGACGACGACGCGCTTGATCTTGGCGAAATCATGCAGCGGCTTCAGGGCCACGACCAGCTGGGCGGTCGAGCAATTCGGGTTGGCGATGATGTTCTTCTTGGCAAAGCCCGCGATCGCATCCGGATTTACTTCCGGCACGATCAGCGGAACTTCGGAATCGTAGCGCCAGGCGGAGGAGTTGTCGATGACAACGCAGCCCTGCGCGCCGATCTTCGGCGACCACTTCTTGGAGGCATCGCCGCCCGCAGACATCAGGCAGATATCGGTGTCGGAGAAATCATAGTTCTCAAGGTTCGAGACCTTGAGCGTCTTGTCGCCGAAGGAAACCTCGGTGCCCTGCGAACGGGCGGAAGCCAGTGCGACGACTTCGCTCGCCGGAAAACCACGCTCGGCCAGGATGTTCAGCATTTCCCTGCCGACATTGCCGGTCGCGCCGGCGATTGCGATCTTGAAACCCATGTCTATGCTCTCTTTCTGTCTCTCCTCGGGTGGTTGAGGGGAAGCCGCGGCATGCTGCGCGGTGTTCCTTGTCCCCGGACCTGCCGGGGAGAGAGCGGAGGCCAGAGACGTCAGACGATAATTTTCGTCGTCGTTTTGGCCATGGTTTTGGAGAAAGCGGAAAAGCCTACACGCTGTCCGGCATCAGCTGCCGACAGTCTGCATGACGCGATGATGTAGTCGCCAGCGTGCATGGTGGTGTTCCCGTTCGGCAAGGTGTTTAGAAGATTTTGCGCACGAGTCAAGCGTCGCGCCTGCAACTTGGGTGACCCGCGAGCAGCGCTCGCTATTAGACGAAAGTCATAATCCCAAAGCATCGCTCACCGGATGTCTCGAATTCTGGCAATCTTCGACAATCGCGTGGAAGCTGCGTTGGCGGAGGAGGAAAAGCCAAAGTAGCGACACCGTGGGTTTCACCTTGTTGGGAGGACGACAATGGCAAACGTCGCAACGGCGGCCGGTACGAAAGCCGGCCCCATGACACGGGAAGAAAAGAAGGTCATCTTCGCTTCTTCTCTCGGTACCGTGTTCGAATGGTACGACTTCTATCTTTACGGATCGCTGGCCACCTATATCGGCGCCACATTCTTCACGCAGTATCCCGAAGCGACGCGCAACATCTTCACGCTTCTGGCGTTCGCTGCGGGCTTCCTGGTTCGCCCGTTCGGGGCGCTGGTCTTCGGTCGCCTGGGTGATCTCGTCGGCCGCAAATATACGTTTCTCGTCACCATCCTGATCATGGGCTTCTCGACCTTCCTGGTCGGTATCCTGCCGGGGGCGGCGACAATCGGCATCGCTGCTCCGATCATCCTGATCATCCTGCGCCTGCTCCAGGGCCTTGCGCTCGGCGGTGAATATGGTGGTGCCGCGACCTATGTGGCGGAACACGCTCCAAATGGCCGGCGCGGCTATTTCACATCCTGGATCCAGACGACGGCGACGCTCGGTCTGTTCCTGTCGCTGGTCGTCATCGTCACGGTCCAGTCGATCATGGGCAATGCGGCCTTCGCTGCCTGGGGATGGCGCATTCCGTTCCTCGTCTCGGTCGTCCTGCTCGGCGTGTCCGTCTGGATCCGCGTGAAGATGAACGAGTCGCCTGCCTTCCAGAAGATGAAGGCCGAGGGCAAGGGTTCCAAGGCGCCGCTGACGGAAGCCTTCGGTACCTGGAGGAATGCCAAGATCGCCATCATCGCGCTGCTCGGCGCCACGATGGGCCAGGCCGTGGTCTGGTATGGCGGCCAGTTCTATGCGCTGTTCTTCCTGCAGAACGTGCTGAAGGTTGATCTGCAGGCCGCCAATATCATGGTGGCGATCGCGCTGTTCCTGGCTACGCCGTTCTTCGTCATCTTCGGTGCACTGTCCGACAAGATCGGCCGTAAGCCGATCATCATGGCCGGCTTGCTCATTGCAGCCGTCACCTACATGCCGCTGTTCAAGGCGCTGACGCATATGGCAAACCCGGCGCTCGCCGAAGCCCAGGCTTCGATCCGCGCGACGGTGACGTCGGACCCGGCAGACTGCAAATTCCAGTTCAACCCGACCGGTACGTCGAAGTTCACCAGTTCCTGCGATATCGCGACGGCGTTCCTGACCAAGAACTCGGTGCCCTACGAAGTGGTGCCTGGTCCTGCGGGCCAGCCTGCGACAGTCAAGATCGGCGACAATACGGTAACGAGCTATGATGCGATCGCTGCCGGCACCGATGCCAAGGCCAAACAGACGGGGCTCGAAAAGGGCATTAACGTTGCACTTCACGATGCGGGCTATCCGCTGACGCGTGGTGCAGCCAAGGTGCCGGATTCCAAGCTCGACGCCTTTGTTGCCGCCAATCCGGAACTAGGCCTCGATGCCGCTGCCGTCCGTGCCGGTGACAAGGCGACGGTGCCTGCTGCGGACCTCGTGTCACAGAAGCTGCTGACCGCTGATGAGGCCGCTGGCGTGACCGATATGCCGGTCTACACAATCGCTAATGGCGGTACCTTCACGATGACGGCAGATCCGGCGCGGGTGAACTGGGTCGGCACGATCGCGGTCCTCTTCGTTCTCGTGCTCTACGTGACGATGGTCTATGGCCCGATCGCCGCCTTGCTGGTCGAGCTCTTCCCGACCCGCATCCGCTATACCGGCATGTCGCTGCCCTATCACATCGGCAACGGCTGGTTCGGCGGACTTCTGCCGGCAACGGCTTTCGCCATGAGCGCGGCGGCCGGCAACATCTACTACGGTCTCTGGTACCCGATCGTCTTCGCAGCGATATGCCTTGTGATCGGTGTGCTCTTCCTGCCGGAAACCAAGGATCGCGATATCCACGCGGAGTGATGCGCGGACGTATTTAAACCGAAAGCGAAAAGCCCGGCACTTGTGCCGGGCTTTTTCAGCTTCTGGCGAAGCCTAGCCGATAATTTGCAAGTCTCCGGCGATAGTCGGGCTTCTGATTGGTGAGGCCGCGCCGTCTCAGCGAAACCGGAAGCGGATGGCGCAGGACAGGCAGGCCATCAGGGTTCTGCTGGAAGAGGATCTTGTGGCGGGCGAAGACGATGGCCATCGCCAACGAGAACCAGGCGCCGAGCGCGAGCCCGGCAATCACGTCGCTCGGATAATGCGCGCCGACGATGACGCGCGAGAAACCGAGCCAGAGGGCCATGCTGAGGAAGACTAGCCTGTAGGGCGGAGCGATCAGCGCCATCGCCATCATCAGCGCGCCGACCGTTGTGGCGTGGCCAGAGGAAAGCTTTCAAAGCGTGCGCTACCGGCAAAATTGTCGAAGCTCAGGAAGCCAAGTTCGTCGTACATATTAGGGCGCGCGCGGCCGATGATCCGCTTCAATACATTCGCCAGAATGCCGGACAGGCTGACGCAAAGGAAGATGTAGATCGCCATATGGCTGACGAAGGCCGCCTGGAAGCGGCCTTTCAATGTCGGCGAAAGGCGGTAGGCGACCAGTGCCTCGACGAAAATGAACAGGCTGCCGAACAAGATCCAGTCGGACTTGCCCAAATCGGTGATCGTGCTGCCCATCGGCTTCAGGATCTGGGCATGGTTCTGTGCGTAGGAAGCCACAGGGCCATCCAGCAGGAACAGGGCAAGCAAGATCAGGTTGATCGTGATGAAGGCCCAGGTCCAGATGCAACAGAGCGAAAAATTCGATTTCTGGCAGCGTTCGCTGCGGCGGCGCAGGGTCTTGATCGTGTGCTTCATCGGTCCGGTGCTTGGCGCGTCGTGGCTGATTGCGAGGCGACCATAGTCCGGCTTGATGACAGCCGAAAAACAGGACCTGCCCATTTCGAGCAGGTCCTCATTTTTAAGTTCAGGCAGACAGCGTCCGGAATTCCTTCAGGATCGTATCGCCCATTTCGGACGTGCCGACCTGGCGGCAGCCATCGGCCATGATGTCGCCGGTGCGAATGCCCTGATCGAGAACGTTGGCAATCGCCTTTTCCAGGTTGTCGGCGTCCTTGATCATGTTGAACGAATAGCGCAGGCACATGGCGAAGGAAGCGATCATGGCGATCGGGTTCGCGATGCCCTTGCCGGCGATATCCGGTGCCGAACCGTGAACCGGCTCGTAAAGGGCCTTGCGCTTGCCGGTCTTGCCGTCCGGTGCACCGAGCGAAGCCGAAGGCAGCATACCGAGCGATCCGGTCAGCATGGCGGCAACGTCGGACAACATGTCGCCGAACAGGTTGTCGGTGACGATGACGTCGAACTGCTTAGGGGCGCGGACCAGCTGCATGCCGCCGGCATCAGCCAGCATGTGCTCCAGCTTGACGTCGGAATAGGAGCGCTTGTGGGTTTCGGTGACGACCTGGTTCCACAGCACGCCGGACTTCATGACGTTGCGCTTTTCCATCGAGCAGACCGCGTTCTTGCGGGTGCGCGCTAGTTCGAAGGCGACGCCGGCAATGCGCTCGATCTCGTAGGTGTCGTAGACCTGGGTATCGATGCCGCGCTTCTGGCCGTTGCCGAGATCGATGATCTCCTTCGGCTCGCCGAAATAGACGCCGCCGGTCAGTTCGCGGATGATCAGGATATCGAGCCCGTCGACCAGTTCCGGCTTCAGCGACGAGGCGGAGGCCAGCGCCGGATAGCAGATGGCTGGGCGCAGGTTGGCAAAGAGTTCCATGTCCTTGCGCAGGCGCAGAAGACCCGCCTCGGGACGGACTTCGTAGGCGACACCATCCCATTTCGGGCCGCCGACGGCGCCGAAGAGAACCGCGTCGGCCGCCATGGCCTTGGCCATGTCCTCCTCGGAGATCGCGGCGCCATGGGCATCATAGGCGCAACCGCCAACGAGGCCCTCATCGAGAGCGAAGCCCGCGCCCATGGCGTCGTTCATATAGGCGATGATCTTGCGGACTTCGCCCATGGCCTCGGGGCCGATGCCGTCGCCGGGAAGGAGGAAGAGGTTCTTTGCCATGTCGTAAACACCTTGGGTTCGACAGGCTCACCATTTTTCGGCGCGGTTTACAGCGCTTGGCAAAGCCTCGTCCGAGCCTGCCGAAGGACGAGGCTGGAACGGGTCAAGACGTGACGGTATCGATGATAACCGTCACGGCAAAACATGCTTCAAAGGAAATGCGATCGGTCATGAGGGCTTCTCCGCCCTCAGAGCCACGGACGTTCGGTGCGGTTCTTCGCTTCAAAGGTCGAAATGGCCGCATCGCTCTTCAAGGTCGAGGCGATGTCGTCCAGGCCTTCGAGAAGAATGTGGCGGCGGCCGGCGTCGATGTCGAAATGCAGGCGTCCGCCATCGGGGCCGGTGATTTCCTGGGCTTCCAGATCGACCGTCAGGATGGCGTTTGCGCCGCGCTCGGCGTCATCCAGCAGCTTTTCCAGGTCTTCCGGGCTGACCACGATCGGCAGGATGCCGTTCTTGAAACAGTTGTTGTAGAAGATGTCGGCGAAGCTGGTGGAAATGACACAGCGGATGCCGAAATCGAGAAGCGCCCATGGGGCATGTTCGCGCGAAGAACCGCAGCCGAAATTATCACCCGCAACGAGGATCTTGGCGCCGCGATAGGCCGGCTTATTGAGGACGAAATCCGGGTTTTCCGAACCGTCCTCGTTGTAGCGGGCCTCCGCGAACAGGCCTTTGCCAAGACCGGTGCGCTTGATCGTCTTGAGGTAGTCCTTCGGGATGATCATATCCGTGTCGATATTGACGACCGGAAGGGGGCTGCAACGCCCGTCAGCTTATCGAATTTGTCCATGATAGGCCTCCACGAAAGACTTGTTGGAGCCTGCCATAAAGCATTTTCCGGGAGATTTGAAGTCCGTTTCAGTACCAATCGGTACGCCCCGGGTTTTAGGGCGTTTCAGCGATTTTCAAACCATTCCGGCTGAGCTTACATGTCGATGATCGTGCCGCGACCGTCGTTCCAGACGCGCATGTCGCTTTGCTTCGCTTTCGCGCGCACCGGCACCGGCTTCAACCGGCTGGAAAGTGCCTTGCCGAGCGAGAGGACGGCGAGCGTTCCCATGAAGGCAACCGTAAGCGAGGCCGTCAGCAAGGCTGCTGCGGCGAGGGCGGCAATTGCCGTGATGATGAGGAAGAAGGATCGAATGTTCTGCATGTCCAAACCTTTCTGCATCAGGAAATGTGGGACTGGCGATTGCGGCTTGCAAGAGTTTTCCTGCGGGATTTATTGAACCGGCATCAAAAGATTGGCAGAAGACGTGCATGGAATTCTTGAAAGATCATATCCCGACAGTTCGTCGCTCCCTTCTCAGCGTCCCGGCTGCCAACAGGCGTGCGCTGGAAAAGGCGCCCGGTCTCGATTGTGATGGGGTGATCTACGATCTGGAGGATTCCGTTGCGCCGGAAGCGAAGGCGGAGGCGCGGGGCAACCTTGTTCACGCTTTCGAGACGGCCGGATCATCCAGGCAGGAGCGGATCATCCGCATCAATGCGCTGGCAAGCGGTTTCGGGCGACAGGACCTGGACCTGGTCATGACTGTCAGGCCGGATGCCGTGCTCGTTCCCAAGGTCGAGAGCGTCTCCGACATTGTCGAGGTTTCCGAGATCCTTGCAGCGTCCGATCGGGCCGACACGATCGCCATATGGGCGATGATCGAGACGCCGAAAGGCGTCCTCAACGCGGCTTCGATCGCTGCGGACGCCAAGCGCCCGGGCTGTTTTGTTGTCGGGCTGAACGACCTGCGCAAGGAAACCGGGGTTCTGCCGCAGGCAGGCCGCGCCTATCTCGTTCCGTGGCTGATGCAGGTGGTTCTGGCCGGCCGTGCCCATGGCGTCGACGTGATCGACAGCGTGTTCAACGATTTCAGGGACGAGCTAGCGTTCGATGCCGAATGCGCCCAGGCGCGCGCGATGGGCTTTTCCGGCAAGATGCTGATACATCCTTCGCAGATCGAGCCGGCAAACCGGCATTTCGGTCCTGATCCCCAAAGCATCGAAGATGCGCAAGCCATTGTCGCGGCATTCCAAAAGCCCGAAGCAAAAGGGCTCAACGTCATCAGCATTGACGGGAAAATGGTCGAGCGACTTCACCTGGCCGAGGCGGAAAAGCTTCTGGCCCAAGCCAAAATCATAGCAGAAAGAAAGAATGCCTTATGAAACTCTATCGCTTCATCACCGGTCCCGATGATTCCGCCTTCTGCCACAGGGTCACGGCGGCCCTCAACAAGGGCTGGGAGCTTCATGGCGCGCCGGCCTATTCGTTCAATGCGACGACAGGGCAATTGCATTGCGGCCAGGCCGTCACGAAGACCGTCGAAGGCAAGGAATACCATCCCGACATGAAGCTCGGCGAGCAGTAAGACGCCGACAGTTCATATGGGTCAGCGCTGGGTAGCATTCTCCGCGCTGGCCTCGATGCGCTCCATGTCGTCGTCGCTCAGACCAAAATGGTGGCCGATTTCGTGGATCAGCACATGGGTGATAATGTCACCCAGCGTTTCCTCGTTTTCGGCCCAATAATCCAGGATCGGCCGGCGATAGAGCCGGATCCGGTTCGGCAGTTCGCCCGTCTCGACGGTGAAACGCTCCGAAATGCCGCGTCCTTCGAACAGGCCTAGCAGATCGAACGGCGTTTCGAGCGCCATGTCTTCAAAAACGTCGTCGTCCGGGAAATCCTCGATCTCGATGGTGAGATTGGCGGTGAGCGCCCTGAATTCCTGCGGAAGATGACCGTAAGCGTCGATCGCCAGCGATTCAAACGCGCTCAGCGTAGGCGCGTGGCGATCCCGCCAGTCGTCGGTTTGATCAATGCGAGCCATAAGTTCTCCCTCATATCGCTCACATATAAGGCTAGTGGCGGCTTTTTTCGAGATAAGAATCATTGCTATAGCAAATGAGGAAAAGATTCCTGTCAGAGGCTGATTGACTCTACCGGCAAGCTCTGGAATCTATAAGAACATAAAGTGAACATATAGAGATGGAGCTGACGCCATGGCCGGACACGCCACGGCGCAGGACGTGCTTTTTACCCTGCGTGAACAGATCGCCAGACTGGAAGACAAGGCTTTGCCGGCAGTGGCTGCAGCAGAGCAGACGGATCTGGCTATTCGAGGGGGAGGGGCGAGCGGGCACGACTGCCATTCGGCATCCAGGTGCTCGATGAAGCATTGGAGGGCGGTCTCGTGCTCGATGGCATCACCGAAATACGGTCACTCTCCATGTATGATGCAGGGGCGGCCACGGGCTTCGTCCTGTCGCTTGCCTCGTCCGTAGAGGTTCATGAGAGCGGCCCTGTTCTCTGGATCGCGGACAGTCTTCTCGCTTGCGAATCCGGCGTTCCCTATGTCTCAGGCATAGGTCAGTTCGGTATCGATCCGACTGCCGTTTTCCATGCATCGCCGCGCAGGCTGGATGATGCTCTCTGGCTGGCGGAGGCGGCGCTGACAAGCGGGGCTTTCGCCGCGACCATTCTGGAAATTCACGGCAATCCCAAAGCCTTCGGCCTGACGGAAAGCCGCAGGCTCAGCCTACGTGCAAAAGCGGCGGGACGGCCGCTTCTGCTGTTGCGGCATGCGGGCGAGGAGGAGGCGAGCAGCGCCTCCTTCCGCCTGCTCGTCAAACCGGCGCCGGCTCTAAGGCGCCGCCTCCCCGATGGCACGATGCTTGGCGGCAGCATTGGCCATCCCGTCTTCCAGCTTATCCTGGAGAAGAGCCGAAACCCGGCTCCTCTCTCCTTTCTTCTGGAGTGGAACCCCCATGACCGTCAATTTCACCTCGCCGCAGAGCCAGGTCCATCTGCCCTTTCCCGCCGGGGGCAGCGCATCCTGGCACTCAGCTTCCCGCATCTGGCGACCGACAGGATCGCCCGCAAGCTGTGGGGACTGTCGTGGCGTTTGAAAGAGCGTCCTGACCATCCGCCGATCGTCTGTGCGGGGCGGCGTGACAATGCCCTGCGGCTGACCGCACTCGATGAGAAGGCGGAATCCTGTGGGCTGAAGCGCGGGCAGGGGCTTGCCGAGGCACGCGCCATGTTCCCAACCGTCGACGTTTTCGACGAAGACGAGCGAGCCGACCATGCCCTTCTGGAAGCCGTTGCCGACTGGTGCGACCGCTATACGCCTCTCGTGGCGCTGGATGGGAAGGATGGGCTTTTTCTCGACATCACCGGCTGCGCCCATCTCTTCGGCGGGGAGGCGGCCATGCTTCGCGATATCCTGGCAAGGCTCCGCCATATGGGATTTGATGTCCGTGGCGCAATTTCCTCTTCTCCGGGGCTGTCCTGGGCCGTCAGCCGTTTCGGCAAGAGCGGCGTGGTCGCAAGGGAAGAGATGGCGGATGTGCTGAATGCACTCCCCGTTCATGCGCTGCGCATCGACGAGAGCACGATTGCATCCCTCTGCAAGCTTGGCCTGAAGCGGGTCGCGGATCTCATCGCCATGCCGCGGGCGCCGCTTGTTCGGCGTTTCGGGGCGCAGCTGCTCTTGAGGCTCGACCAGGCCCGCGGCATGAACGAAGAGGCGATTTCGCCGCGGCGGCCTGTCGCGGCATTGTCTGCCGAGCGACAGCTTGCCGAACCGATCCAGGCTGAAGAGCATATTCTGAGCATGGCCGGTGATATCGCCGCCTCTCTCAAGCTCAGTCTGGAAGCGCGGGGCTTGGGCGGCCGGGTTTTCGAGCTGGTTCTTTTTCGCGTCGATGGCCGGGTTTTTCGAATTGCGGCTGGCACTTCGAGGCCGGTGCGGGATCCCAAGCGCATCGCGAAGCTTTTTGCCGAGCGGCTCAATGCCGTCCATGACGAGCTCGATGCGGGCTTCGGTTTCGAACTGCTCCGGCTCAATGTCCTGCAGCATGATACGCTGGATGCGCTTCAGAATGATTTCGACGGTGAAGGCACAGATGCAACATCGCTGTCGGATTTCATCGACAAGGTCTCGGCCCGGCTCGGTTCGGACTGTCTGCAGGTTTTCCGGCTGCGCCAGAGCCATATTCCCGAGCGTGCCGAAATGCTGATACCGGCAATCTCGGCCGGGGGTGAAAAGCAGCAGACCAAAGAGGCTCATTCCTTTATCCCACGTTCCGACCGTCCTCTCAGGCTGCTGCGCCATCCAGAGCGGATGGAGTCCTTTGCCGCGACCATTCCCGATGGCCCGCCGCAGCGATTTCGCTGGCGGCATGTCGTGCATGATGTCATCCGCGCAGAAGGGCCGGAACGTATCTCGCCGGAATGGTGGCTCGATGATGATGCTACCGAGGAGCGCGACTATTTCCGTCTCGAAAGCGATACGGGCCGGCTTTTCTGGATCTTCCGGCTTGGCCGCTACAACATCGACCGGCCGGCAATATGGCGCATGCATGGGTTCTTCGCATGATGGACGAACCCGAATTCTACGAGATCGGTGCCAAGACGAACTTCTCGTTTCTGGAAGGGGCGGCCCGACCGGAAGAGATGGTCTTGTCTGCCAGTGTGCTTGGTCTTTCAGGCCTCGGCATTGCCGATCGGAATTCAGTTGCCGGCGTGGTGCGCGCTTATAATCAGGTGCGCGGGATGGAAGAGGTTTTCGTGCGGCAGCAGGAAAACGGGAAGGAGAAGAACGAAGAGGCGGCCATCAGGCCCTGCCGGTTTCATCCCGGTGCGCGTCTGGTGTTTTCCGACGGAACGCCGGATGTTCTAGCCTATCCGCAAAATCGCAAGGGCTGGGCCAATCTTTGCCGCCTGCTCAGCCGCGGCAATCTGAGAACGGAAAAAGGGTCGTGCATTCTGGAGGAATGGGATCTTCTGGAATGGTGCGACGACATGATGCTAGCCGTCGTTCCCGATTTTTCGCGGGCGGAAGATGCGGCCTATCTGGGAAATCTTGCCGAGCGTCTCGACCGTTACAGAGAAAGGTTTCGCAAGTCTGTCCATCTCGCCGTGGCGCCGACCTATGACGGGCGGGATGCCTTCGTTTTCGCCACCTTCGCACAGATTTCCCGGAACAGCCGGGTGCCGCTGATCGCGACGAACCTGCCGCTCTTCAGCCTCCCCTATCGCCGCTCCCTTGCGGATGTCGTCACGGCCATCAAGAACCATGTGACCGTTCAGGAGGCGGGCTTCCGGCTCGCCCCCAATGGAGACAGGTATCTCAAGCATGCCGCGGAAATGGCCCGTCTCTTCCATGCCTATCCGGATGCGATCGACAATACCAAACGGTTCTTTGCCAAGCTGACATTCTCGCTTCGGGAACTTGAGCACAATTATCCGGATGAAAGCGTGCCGGGTGAGACGGTATCGGAAACGCTTGAACGGCTGACATGGGAGGGTGCGAAGAAGCGTTATCCGGGCGAAATCCCTTCAAAGGTCGCTGAGCAGATCCGCTACGAACTCGATCTCATCGAAGAGATGCAATACGAGCCTTATTTCCTGACTGTTCGCCACATCGTCTGGCATGCGCGGGAGGTGTTGAAGGTTCTGTGTCAGGGGCGTGGATCTGCCGCCAACTCGACGGTCTGTTATTGCCTCGAGATCACGGAAGTCGACCCGACATTCACCCTCTTCTCTTCGAGCGCTTCATTTCCACCGAGCGCAACGAGCCGCCGGATATCGATGTCGATTTCGAGCATGAACGGCGGGAAGAGGTCATTCAGTATATCTATGAGCATTACGGCTATCGCCATGCCGGGCTGACGGCCGCCGTGACAAGCTATCGAACCCGCATGGCGGGCCGTGAGGTCGCCAAGGCCTTCGGCATGTCAGAAGATGTGCAGGCGGCATTGTCGAGCACGGTCTGGGGCTGGTCGGAAGACGGGCTTTCGGAACGAGACGCCAAGGTTGCCGGTCTCGACGTGGCCGATCCCATGACGAAAAGGGTGATCGCCCATGCGAAGGAGCTGATGGGTTTTCCCCGGCATCTGACCCAGCATGTCGGCGGCTTTCTGATCACCCGCGACCGGCTCGACGAAGTCGTGCCGATCATGAAGACGGCCATGCCCGGCCG
This sequence comes from Terrirhizobium terrae, assembly GCF_030323265.1. Taxonomy (GTDB): domain Bacteria; phylum Pseudomonadota; class Alphaproteobacteria; order Rhizobiales; family Rhizobiaceae; genus Neorhizobium. The sequence goes on along the minus strand of NZ_CP104992.1, from coordinate 1,475,225 downwards.
CTACATGATCGAATGGGACAAGGATGATCTCGACACGTTGAAGCTGTTGAAGATCGATGTCCTGGCGCTCGGCATGCTGACCTGCCTGAGAAAGGCTTTCGAGCTTCTGCGGACGCGGTACGACCGCGTGGAGACATTGGACAGTCTTCAGAAGAATAATAACGACCAGAATGTCTACGAGATGATCTGCCGGGCCGACACAATCGGTGTCTTCCAGATCGAAAGCCGGGCGCAGATGAGCATGCTGCCGCGGCTGCGCCCCGAGAATTCTACGATCTCGTCATCGAGGTGGCGATCGTCCGACCGGGACCTATTCAGGGCAATATGGTTCATCCCTATCTCAAACGCCGGGAGATGAGGAACGAGGGCAAGGAAATTCCTTACGAAAGGCCTGCATTGAAAGAGGTCTTGAAGCGAACGCTTGGCGTGCCGCTGTTCCAGGAGCAGGCGATGCAAATTGCGATCACCGCTGCCGGGTTTGCTCCGGAGAAAGCAGATCGGTTACGTCGGTCGATGGCAACCTTCAAGCGATCCGGCCGGGTGAAGGAGTTTGAACGGGATTTCATCGCAGGGATGCGCAAGAACGATTATTCGGAAGAGTTTGCCAGACAGTGTTTCAGCCAGATCGAGGGGTTTGCCGAATATGGCTTTCCGGAAAGCCACGCAGCCTCATTCGCATTGCTCGTCTTCGCCTCTTCCTGGATCAAGACCTATTATCCCGATGTCTTCTGTGCTGCACTCCTGAACGCGCAACCCATGGGCTTTTACGCGCCGGCGCAGCTTATCCGGGATGCACGCGAGCATGGCGTGACCGTCCTTCCGGTCGATATCAACCGGTCGCAGTGGGATTGTACCCTTGAGGAGGTCGATTTTGAGGCATCAGCGATCGACCGGCGGCATGAGAGCATGCGCGGCGTGATCAGGACCCGCTATGGCGTAAGGCTCGGCTTCCGGCAGGTGAAGGGGCTGAATCAGAAGGACATGGTAGAGAAACTCATTGCCAATCGCGAAGAGGATTATCGAAGTGTCCATGACCTGTGGTCGCGATCGGGTCTTGACCGGTCCAGTCTGGAGAGGCTGGCGGATGCCGACGGGTTTGGCTCGATCCGTCTTGGCCGTCGGCAGGCGCTCTGGGCCGTCAGGGGGCTGGAAACAAAAGGTGCATCCGAGAGGGCGCCCTTGTTCGAGACAGTCGGATCCACGGATCTCAGGCCTGAGCCGCAAGCTCAATTGCCTTTGATGCTCCCGGGCGAAGAGGTGATCGAGGACTATCGCCATCTTTCGCTTTCCTCAAAGCGCACCCGATCTCCTTCCTCCGCGAGGAATTCCGGTCGATGGGGATAACCCGCAGCGTCGATCTTCTGAATGTTCGCAACGGCCAAAGGGTTACGATCGGAGGCGTTGTGCTGGTGAGGCAAAGGCCCGGATCGGCGAAAGGGGTGATTTTCATCACTCTGGAAGATGAGACCGGGGTGGCCAATGCCATTGTCTGGCCGAAGCTCTTCGAGAAGTATCGCCCCGTGGTAATGGGCGCGCGCGTTGTGAAGATACGGGGAAGGCTGCAAAGCCAGAACGGCGTCATCCATACGGTCGTCGAGCATATCGAGGATATGACGTCGATGCTGGGGCTCCTGCAGCGGGAGGCCAGGCGGTTCGGATCACCGAGATCCGACGAGGCGCTCAAATCCGGTGGCGGATCCTGGAGGCCCAAGCCGCATCCGCGGGTTCAGCAACCGATCGAACATGATGGGGCACGGCCTGTTGCGGGCCGCCGGGAGGATATCAGCGCCGGTGATGTCATGCCCAAGGGGCGCAACTTTCACTGAGGGTGAGGAGCGAGGCAGGGCCTATGTCCTGGCATATTGCATGGATATCATAGAGATGATCAGCCTTTGGCGATGCGGTTCGAGGCGCCTTGCGATACCGACGCATGCCTGAGCTCAGGACTCTGTGATCCGCCTGTCATGAATTTTTCTTGACATCCAGGGTCTTCTTTCCCAAAAGGGGATAGCTTTCGTCATGTTTTGACAGGTCTACCGGGAATGCTCGTCTGCAGCTGCAATTACATCACCGACAGGGAAATCCGGGACGTCATCGTCCAACTCCTTGACGAAGACTGTTGGCAGCTCATCGTTCCCGCCAAGGTCTATCATGCGATGAGCAAACGAGGCCGCTGTTGCGGCTGTTTCCCGAACGTCGTGGATCTGATCATCCGCACGACGGAAGAATATCATGCCCGCCGTCACTCGACGGAGGACGAAGTCGTTGTATATATGTCCCGCTTAAGACAGTTCCATGAGGACAACAGGAGAGCGGACATTGAAAGGCGACAAAAGAGTCATCGAGCGGCTTAACGAGGCACTGTTCCTCGAGCTCGGAGCCGTAAACCAGTATTGGCTGCACTACCGTCTTCTGGACGATTGGGGTTTTACCAAGCTCGCCAAGAAGGAACGCGCCGAATCTATCGAAGAAATGCAGCATGCCGATCGCCTGATCGACCGCATCATCTTCCTCGAAGGCCATCCGAACCTGCAGACCGTGGCACCGCTGCGTATCGGCCAGAATGTCAAGGAAGTGCTGGAAGCCGATCTTGCCGGCGAATACGACGCCCGGACGGCCTACAAGGCATCCCGCGATCTCTGTCATGAGGCTGGCGACTACGTCTCCATGAAGCTTTTCGAAGAGCTGCTGATGGATGAGGAAGGCCATATCGACTTCCTCGAGACCCAGCTTGAGCTTCTGGGCAAGATCGGCGAGGAGCGGTACGGCCAGCTCAACGCGGAATCCGCCGACGCGGCAGAATAATCGACAAAAAAGACCCGGCCGCAAAGCCGGGTCTTTTTATTGTGGTAGTCGTAGGCCCCATGCCTCATGGGCAATTCGTGGCTTTCTTGTTTAAGCTGCCGCTCAAGCCGCGGGCTTTGCGAGATGCGCGAACTCAGCCACGACCTGATCATATACGCCGCGCTTGAAGGGTACTATCAGCTCGGGCAATTCCGTCATCGGCTTCCATTCCCAGGCATCGAATTCCGGCTCGTGACCGCCCGGCGGCGGATTGATGGCAATCTCGCTTTCGTCTCCTTCGAAACGGAAAGCGAACCAGCGCTGGGTCTGGCCACGGTATTTGCCCTTGAGCCCGATGCCGATCAGATGTTCGGGAAGATCGTAATTGATCCAGCCGCCGGACTGGGCCAGCAGGGTTACGGTCTTCATGCCGGTCTCTTCGTAGAGTTCACGATAGGCAGCGGGAAGCGGGTCTTCGCCCTTGTCTATGCCGCCCTGGGGCATCTGCCAGAGCTGCGGCGAGCCGTCATACTCGCTGTTTCCTTCCGCGATGCGTCGGCCGGCCCAGACCAACCCTTCGCGATTGAGGACCATGATCCCGACGCAGGGGCGATAGGGCAGGTCCTCGGCCTTAACCGGGGTCTTGTGTTTACTCATCCTGGCATTCCTTTATGGCTGGCTCTTGTCGCGTACGATGGCCGAAACGCCGACAATTTCGATGCCCCGCTGCGTCGCTTCCTCGCTCCACTGTCTTATCGCTTCGATGCTTTCATCGAAAGCGGCCGCAACACCGATCGCGGTGCCCTGCCGATCCGCGATGCGTTCAAGGTCGTCGAGCTTGCGTAAGATGGCCTGTGTCTGCAGCTGTCCATCGAGAGCCAAGTCCGCAAAAGCATAGGGAAGGTCGATGGCGCTGGAGACCGCCTCGGTCTTGGACAGGGACGAAGTGCTATCATCGAGGAAAAGCAGGCCTCGCTTGGCTACATCCTGCAGGATCGGCTGAAGCGCCTTTTCGTCGGACAGGTAACGACCGCCCTGATAGTTCATGATGCCCGTATAGTTCGTCAGCTGCGCCATGGCATCATGAAGGCGTGCAAGGTTCTGCTTGGAAGAACTACCCGTGAGAAGCGTGCCGGGTCCTGGATCATTGGCCGGGTAATCAAAAGGCTCGAGTGGAATCTGAAGCAGGATTTCATGGCCCTTGCGACGCGCCTCCTGCATCCATCGCTGCAGGCTGTTGCCGCTGGCAGCAAAGGCAAGGGTTACGCCGGCCGGCAGCTGTTGCACGGCTTTCTGGCTACCCGTCTGGCTCAGTCCCAGGCCACTGACAACGATTGCGATGCGGGTTCCGCGGGCTCCCGACCAGGGTCGGGCATACTGGTCCATCGGCCGAAGCCCGTCCGGACCCGTCACGGGAAGCCTACCGGCCTCCGTTTCCTCCAGGAGGTCCGGATTTGGCTGGCCGGCCATTCGAGAATCCTGGCCGATGCGCTGGGCATTTATGACCTGCGGTCCATCGCGGTCACGAGGCGTATATTTGGTGACATAGCCGCCATCTCCGGTCGGCGTACGCTCGATGTTGGCGCCGGTATTCGTGCGCTCCAGCGGCTCGGACTGTCGCACCGGGGAACTCGCCGAAGCTGCTTCAGTGGTCGTCTGGGATGGGGGTTGAGTGGACGCTGTCTGTTTCAGGCCGTCACCCTGGAAGGAGACATAAACCGAAATGCCGACCAGAAGCATCACCGTAGCAACGCCAGCAAGCGCTACAGGGATCCTTTTGTGCGAGGGTTTCCGCTTTGGCGGACGTCCCTGTCCCAAAGGGGCATGGAGATCAGTACCCACGCAAATTTCCGTGCTGTCCCGTTGGCCTGTGAGCGAAAGGGGTCTCACGCGAGACCCCTTTGTTCATTCCTTAGTTCTTGACGGCAGCTGCTGCCTTGTCCGGACTGGCCGGGAAGGAAGGATCAGTCTTCGTTCCGTGAAGAAGATCCAGCGCATAGTTGAGCTGGATGTCGTCCTTGGTTTCCGGCGGCACATAGGCTGCGGAACCGGAACCTTCGTCGGTTTCAGCAGCGCCCTGGATATGGCCCTTCAGGCTCGATTCGCCTTCAGCCTGCAGCTTGCCCTGAAGTTCAGGCGGCAGGGGCTGCTCAACCTTGATATCCGGGTTGATACCGGTGCCCTGGATCGATTTGCCCGATGGTGTGTAGTAGAGCGCGGTCGTCAGACGAAGAGCTCCGGCGTCGCCGAGCGGAATGATCGTCTGGACAGAGCCCTTGCCGAAGGAGCGGGTGCCCACGACCGTGGCGCGCTTCAGATCCTGCAAGGCGCCAGCAACGATCTCGGAGGCCGAGGCGGAACCGCCGTTGACGAGGACAACAACCGGCTTGCCGTCGGTCAGATCGCCGGGGCCCGCATTGAAGCGGCGGGTCTCATCCGCATTGCGGCCACGGGTGGATACGACTTCACCACGCTCAAGGAAGGCGTCGGAGACGTTGATCGCCTGATCGAGAAGGCCGCCCGGGTTCAGGCGAAGGTCAAGGACATAGCCCTTCAGCTTGTCGGCCGGGACGTCCGCCTTGATCTTCTTGATCGCCTTTTCCAGGTCGTCATAGGTCTTCTCGGTAAAGGAGATGACGCGTACGTAACCGACATCGCCACCCTCGACGCGCGACTTGACGGCGCGGACGGCGACAATGTCACGCACAACCGTAATCTCCAGTGGCTTGTCGGCGCCCTGACGAATAATAGTCAGCTTGATCGGCGTGTTGATGGCGCCACGCATCTTCTCGACGGCTTCCTCGAGCTTGAGGCCACGAACCGGTGTTCCATCGATTTCGGAAATAAAGTCGCCTGCGAGAATTCCGGCCTTTGAGGCAGGGGTGTCGTCAATCGGGGCAATGACCTTGACGAGCTCGTTTTCCATCGTCACCTCAATGCCGAGGCCGCCGAATTCGCCGCGGGTCTGCGTGCGCATGTCGTCGGCATCCTTGGCATTCATGAAGCTGGAATGCGGATCAAGCGAGGTCAGCATGCCGTTGATGGCGTTCTCGACCAGCTTTTCTTCATCAGGCGGGGTCACATATTGTGCGCGCACACGCTCGAACACGTCTCCGAAAATGGAGAGTTCCTTGTAAGTGGACGGTCCGGCCGCCTGGGCCGGAACCCCTGCCGAATAGATCACACTCATGGCCGTCGCACCCATGAGCGCGCCGACGATGACAAGAGAAGCCCTACGAGATCATTTCGTGCCCTTCCGGTTTCCTTCGCGGTCCACCATGGTTTGGAATCAACCGGCGTCCCGTCGTTTCTGAATTCAATGTAAAGCGTTGGGCGATCCGTTTCCAGCGCCAACGCAGTCGCACTCGCCACTCTTTTGTTACCCATCATGGCGATAGGCTCACCGCCGAAGACGAAGCGCCCCTGGCGTACGTTCACTTCCTCCATGCCGGTCATCACGACATAGTATCCATCCCCTGCATTGAGGATGATCGTCTGGCCATAGCTGCGGAAAGCGCCGGCAAACACCACCAGCCCGTCCGCCGGTGCGGTCACGATCGCGCCGGCATTGGATGCGATTGTCATGCCTCTCGCCGTGTGCCCCGTCCCGTCAGGGTCGCCGAACCAACGCACGACATCGCCAGCGACCGGAAAGTCCAGCTTCTGCCTGAGACTGGAAAATGCATATGCTGGCGCAATGCGGTTTTTGTCGGGCACACCGCTTTCAGCCAATTGTCTCGCTTTCTCGCGATCGGCTTCGGACATTTGGCGTTGTCGTTCTTCTTCCGCGCGGGCGCGATCGATCGCTTCACGAACCGAGGCAATCTCGTTCTCCAGCGAATTGACAAGGCCATCCAGTGAGTTCGCTTGCCCGGCAAGCTCCTCGGACCGACGGCGCTCCGCCTCGAGTTCCGCCGTATTGCGGGTGTTCAGCTTCTCGTTTTCGGCCAGAAGCAAGTCCATACGCTTGTCTTCTTCGAGGCTGGCGGCAACTGCGTCGGTTACCGTCTGTTTTTCACTCGCCGCGGCAGTGCGTGTTTCGCTGAGCGCCTTCAGATCGCTCAAAAGGCGATCCGCCTCAGCCCGCATGCCGGGTACGACCGCACCGAGTAGAATCGCGCTGCGCACCGAGGCCAGTGCATCCTCCGGCTTTACAAGCAGTGCAGGCGGGGGATTTCGCCCCATGCGCTCCAGGGCCGCAAGAACTTCGGCCAGAACGCCACGCCGGCTGCGCAGGGAGTTACGGATTCCATCTTCCTGTAGGCTCAAGGCGGCGATCTTCTTCTCGCCATCAAGGATCTTCTTTTCGAGATCCTTTCGCTTGGCGGCGGAATCGATCAAGGCCTGGCGAATGTCGGCGCTGTCCTTCTTGGTCTGCTCGATGCTCTGCTCGATTTCGGCGACCTTGTCGGCCGAAAGCTGCATCGTTCTGCCAAGGGCTTCCAGCTCCTTGCGCGTCTCATCGCGCTTCCGTTGCAATTCGAGTGTCGCATCGGGTGCCGCGTTCTGTGCGGCATTGGCGCCGTCCTCATTGTAAGAGGTTCGCAACTCAGCAGCCGGATCCTGCGCATAGCCGCCGGAGGGAGATGACACAAGCAGAACGGCCGTGGCCAAAGCGCTGGCCAAACCTGGTCTTGCTTTACCAGATCCTTTCCCGCTTCCGTCCATTTCCGCTCCGATTGATTTACTTAAAGCGTAGGGTGATTTGCCCGCTAATACCACAAACAACATCGTGTTTGAGGCTGAACGAAAGGTTAAACGCGGTGATAGGGATGGCCGGAAAGGATGGTCACGGCGCGATAGAGCTGTTCGGCGATCAGGATGCGGACCAGCTGGTGTGGCCAGGTCATGGTGCCAAGATTGAGGACCAGATCGGCGCGGCTGCGAAGATCAGGATCTAGCCCGTCGGCGCCGCCGATTGCCAGCATCATGTCCCGCTTGCCGTTGTCGCGGTAACGGCCGATCACATCGGAAAAGGCCTGGCTGTCGAGCGCCTTGCCGCGCTCGTCGAGCAGGATCAGGGCCGCGCCCTCTGGCAGGGCCTTTTCGAGCGCTGCCGCCTCTTCCCGCTTACGTGTCTCCGGGTTCGATGCACGGCTTTCCTGTACCTCGACCAGCTTGGCGAGTTCCAGCCCTATGGCTGGCCCTGCCTTGGCAAACCTGTCGAGGTATCGAGACGCAAGATCCTTCTCCGGTCCGGCCTTGAGCCGTCCCACGGCAAAAAGGGTGATACGCATGTCCTGATCCGTTTCAAATTCACACAGCTGCCTTCCACGACGCCAGCGCGACGCTCCGGCGTTGCTTTAGCGGCTTGCGACGGTTCAGGCCAAGCCCAAACCGCTCAATGCAGAAGCGGTCCTTCGTCTACGTCCGGAGCCGCCCACATCTTTTCGATGTTGTAGAACTCGCGGATTTCTGGGCGGAACACGTGGATGATGACGTCACCGGTATCGATGAGCACCCAGTCGCCACTATCCTGTCCCTCGACCCGGGGCGATCCAAGACCTTCGTCCTTGAGGTCGGTGACGAGGTGTTCGCAAATCGCCACGACATGGCGGTTCGATCGCCCGGTGACCACAACCATGTAGTCGCCCAGCGCGGACTTGCCGGCAATGTCGATGGTGACGATGTCTTCTGCTTTTGAGTCCTCGAGGCTTGCGAGGATCAGTTCTAGAGCCCGGGCAGCGGCATCGGCGCCACGTTCAGAACTCTGCGGGAGAATGGAAGCCATCCTGCCCTTGGCGTGTACTGTTGTCAGGGTTTTTCCTTTCGTCCAGGTAACAGCAACATGCACTTTCAGCGAATCCGATAGAGAGTCGTTCGCTTCGTTGAAGGTGGCACCGAACGGTTAATCTTTCAAGTGAGAACCATGAAAGGTGATCGCGGCGCGCGCATTCTTCATCTGCATGTCATTTCGAAGTATTCAGCCAGTTTTCCGACCATTCGTTGCTCGGATTGCAGTCGAACTCAATGTGGAGCGGGGGCCGTGAATGAATGTCCAGGCCGGTGCCTGGCGCTTCCAGAGACTGCCTGCGTCGTCCTCGTCGATGCGGGCGTAGTCGAAGGTTCGCGCCATTTTCGAGGAGAGAAGCGAAAGTGTCGAACCGGGCCGGTCGATGACCGCAATCGGGAATGTGGAGGCGATTTCGCGCCATTTCTGCCAGTTGTGAAATGTTTTCAGGCTGTCTGCGCCCATAACCCAAACAAAATGCACCTGCGGGTTCTTCGCTTTCACGAAGGCGAGCGTGTCGGCCGTATAAGACCCGCCGAGCGTCTTTTCGAAGGCCGTAACCTTGATGCGCGGATCGTGAATGAGGCGGTTGCTCATCGCAATCCGATCGGCAAGCGAGGCCAGTTCCGAGCGGCTCTTCAACGGGTTGCCAGGCGTCACCATCCACCAGAGTTGGTCCAAGCCGAGGCGGCGAAGCGCGATCTCGGCGACAAGCAGATGGCCCTCATGGGGCGGGTTGAATGAGCCGCCGAACAGACCGATCGCCATGCCCCGCTCCACATGCGGCATTGTCAGGTATCGGCGATCGACCTTTTGCTCCTCCACGTCGAACCGGCGCCTTAAGGACGTATCTGCCCGGTGCCGTGCACGCGGTATTTGAAGGACGTGAGCTGCTCTACGCCGACAGGTCCACGGGCATGCATCTTGCCCGTCGAGATGCCGATCTCACCCCCATGCCGAATTCACCACCATCGGCAAACTGCGTCGAGGCGTTGTGCAGGAGGATGGCGGAATCGATCTCGTTGAAGAAGCGCGCGACGACGGCCGGGTCTTCGGCGATGACCGCTTCGGTGTGGTTGGACGAATAGGTGTTGATATGGCGGATGGCGCCGTCGATGCCATCGACGACCGCCACCGAGATCACGGCGTCCAGGTACTCCGTGCGCCAGTCTTCTTCGGTGGCCGCGATTGCTGCGGGCGAAGCGAGCAACACTTCGGCCGAGCCGCGGATCGCGCAGCCAGCCTCGGTCAGTGCCGTGAGCAGCGGGACGAGATGTGTTTTGGCCGCAGCCTTGTCCACCAGCAGTGTCTCGGCCGCACCGCAGACGCCGGTGCGCCGCATCTTGGCATTGACGACGATTTTCCTCGCCATGTCGAGATCAGCCGACGCGTCGACATAGATGTGGCAGAGCCCCTCGAGATGAGCGAAGACCGGCACACGGGCCTCATTCTGGACCCGTGCGACAAGGCTCTTGCCGCCGCGCGGCACGATGACGTCGATGGCGCCGTTCAGGCCGGACAGCATGGCGCCGACAGCGGCCCGATCCGTGGTCGGAACGATCTGGATGGCATGTTCCGGAAGACCCGCAGTTTTCAGGCCGGCGACGAGGCATTCATGGATCGCCTGCGATGAAAGCGCCGAATCCGAGCCGCCGCGCAGGATCACGGCATTGCCGGCCTTGAGGCAAAGCGCTCCGGCATCTGCCGTCACATTGGGCCGGCTTTCATAGATCACGCCGATGACGCCAAGCGGCGTCCGCACGCGCTCGATCTTCAGCCCGTTCGGCCGGTCCCAGGCGGCAATCACCTCACCGACCGGGTCCTTGAAATCGGCGATCTCGCGAAGCGCCTGCGCCATTCCGGCAATGCTCTTTTCGGTCAGCGTCAGGCGATCGATGAATGACGGGAGCAGCTCCTTGCCTTCGACCTGTTTCAGGTCTTCGGCATTGGCGGCAAGGATCTTGTCAGTGGCGGCAAGGATGGCATCCGCCATGGCGCGAAGCGCCTTGTTCTTTGCATCGCTCGACGCGATCGACAGTTGGCGGGCGGCAGTTTTGGCGTTGCGGCCGATCTCGGCCATGACGGCTTCTACATCCGTCGATGAGACCTTATCCAGCATGGGCAACATCCTCCTTGCTGTTTATCCTGCGCCGAACCGCAGCGGTCATCACGAGGTCGTCGCGATGAATCATGGCCGCCCGGCCGGCATAGCCGAGAATTGCCTCGATCTCCGCGGATTTCCGCCCGGTGATCTGGCGTGCTTCCTCGGCATCGTAGCTTGCGAGCCCGCGGGCGATTTCACGCCCGTCGCTGCCGATGATCGCCACGGTGTCACCGCGATGGAAGTGGCCTTCGATGCGGCGGACGCCTGCCGGCAGCAGGCTCTTGCCGGAACCCAGCGCCCTCTCGGCGCCCTCATCGACGAAAAGTTCACCCGCCGGCTGCAATTGCCCGGCAATCCATGTCTTTCGCGCCGTGACCGGCGTTCCGGATGGGGCGAACCAGGAAGAGCGCGTTCCCTGCTCGATCGCCTGCATAGGATGATCCGTCTTGCCGGACGCGATGATCATGGCGCATCCGGCGCCGGTCGCAATCTTGCCGGCATCGATCTTGGTACGCATGCCGCCACGGGAGAGTTCGGAGGCCGCACCGCCTGCCATGGCCTCGATTTCCGGGGTAATGGCTGGGATCGTTTCGAGGAATTTCGCTTCCGGATCGAGATGCGGGGGAGCGGTGTAGAGGCCGTCGATATCCGACAGAAGCACCAGCAGATCCGCGCCCGTCATGGTGGCGACGCGCGCCGCCAGTCGGTCATTGTCACCATAGCGGATTTCCGAGGTGGCGACCGTGTCGTTCTCATTGATGATCGGTACCGCGCCGATCTTCAGCAATTGGTTGATCGTGGCGCGCGCGTTGAGATAGCGGCGACGCTCCTCGGTATCGCCAAGCGTCAACAGAATCTGGCCCGCGACGATCTGATCGCGAGACAGGCTTTCCGACCATGCACGCGCCAGCGCGATCTGGCCGACTGCGGCCGCGGCCTGGCTCTCTTCCAGCTTCAATGCACCGGTCGGCAGATCGAGCACTGTCCGGCCGAGCGCGATTGCACCGGAGGATACGACGAGAACATCGACGCCCGCGGCTTTCAAAGCCGCGATATCGCTGCAGACGGAGTCGAGCCACGCGGACTTCAATCCCGCCTTGCGATCGACCAATAGCGCAGAGCCGATCTTGATGACGACGCGGCGGTAGCTTGCAAGCGGTTTGCGAGCGCTGGTCTCAATATCGGTCATCTTCGTCGTCCTGATCGAAGTCCTGCTCGGGAGCCGAGCGATCGGGCAGGGCCGTATCTGCGCCTTCGCTGGCCTCGATGATGACATCGCGCAGTGCACGCAGCACTTCCGTCATGCCCTTGCCGGTCGCGGCCGAGATGAGGAATGGTGTCTGGCCGCAGGCCTTTTCCAACTCCTTGGCCTTCTTCTTCAGTTCCTTCTCGTCCAGGATATCGATCTGCGACAGCGCGACGATTTCCTGCTTGTCGGTCAGGCCGCCGCCATAGGCTTCGAGTTCGGCCTTTACGGTCTTGTAGGACTGGCCGACCTTCTCCTCCATCGAGGAGACGAGATGCAGCAGAACGCGGGTGCGCTCGACATGGCCGAGGAATCGATCGCCGAGGCCGATGCCCTCATGGGCGCCTTCGATCAGGCCCGGAATATCGGCCAGCACGAATTCGCGCCCGTCGATCGCCGCGACACCAAGGTTAGGGTGAAGGGTGGTGAACGGATAGTTGGCGATCTTTGGTCGCGCGCGGGTCACGGACGCGAGGAAAGTCGACTTGCCGGCATTCGGCAGGCCGACAAGGCCTGCATCGGCGATCAGCTTCAGCCGCAGCCAGACGGTCTTTTCTTCGCCTTCCAGACCAGGATTTGCCCAATTCGGGGCCTGGTTGGTGGGGGACTTGAAATGGGTGTTGCCGAAGCCGCCATTGCCGCCCTTGGCGAGCCGGAACTTCTGGCCTTCCTTGATCATGTCGACGATCAGCGTCTCGTTGTCTTCCTCGAAGATCTGGGTACCGACAGGCACCTTGAGCGTCACGCTGTCGCCATTGGCGCCGGTCCGGTTGCGGCCCATGCCATGGATGCCGATGCTTGCCTTGAAGTGCTGCTGGAAGCGGAAGTCGATAAGCGTGTTGAGCCCGTTCACGGCTTCCACCCACACATCGCCGCCACGGCCGCCGTCACCGCCGTCCGGCCCGCCGAACTCGACGAATTTTTCGCGGCGGAACGAGACTGCGCCCGCGCCACCATCGCCGGAGCGAATATAGACTTTTGCTTCGTCGAGAAATTTCATCTTATGCCGTCTCGGTCTTGTTCATCTTGGCCCGTAACTCTCGGGCATTTCAGGTTTCGATACCGTTGCTTGCGCCATAGGTCAAAGACTATCGCCAGGCTGAAAACTCCGCCGGGCTCGAAAAACGGACGGTATCGGGAATTGGAGCCGGCGGAATTGCTCCCGCCGGCTCGGCTTGTAGGATGTTCTTACGCCCTCGGCAGACGCCGAAAATCCTCAGAAGAGAGCTCCGTCCTGATATGCGGCGCCATCCGGTTGCGTGCCAGCGAGAAGATCTCACCCGCATCGACGATCCTGAAGCCGAGCTTCCTCTGGATGTTGAGCGAGGCCAGGTTGTCGGCAAAGGCGCCGGAGCGGATCGTTACCTCCGGCATCCGCCGGAAGAACCGCTCCAGGACCGCTGACGTCGCCTCGGTCATGTAACCGCGATCCCAGTAATACCGGTTCAGCCAGTAATTCAGGTGCCAGCCATCACGCTGCAATTCAATAGCGACCACGCCGATATGGACGTCGTCGCCGGTGGTTATGGCGAGGTTCCAGTCCGGCAGCAGGCCGGAGGTCTGGCGTATCAGCCAGTCGAGCGCATCCTGCCGGTCAAAGGGTTGCGGCACGCGCGCCAGCATCCGGCTTACCTTGAAATCGGCAAGCGAGCTTGCGATCGCATCCGCATCGGAAAGCCGATGCGGCCGCAACGTGAGCCGCTGGGACTGGATGACAGGGCAGGGCCCGGGCGAAAGCTGGCGTTCGACGGTTCTTTCTACGACTGCGGCGTTCATCTCAGCTCTCCCCAGCTTCTTAATGATATCCAAGTCTTGCGGTCGAGGCGGAACCATTCGACCGGCACCATGGCTCCCTCCGCCAGGCAATCGATCATGCCTGTTCCCTGGAACTGGAAGCCGCATTTCTGGATCACCCGCTTCGACGGAATATTGGCAACCCGGCAGCGCGCATCAATCTGATCGATCTCGCTGCGGGTTCGAAACGCCATGTCGATCAGGGCGTGGGCGGCCTCCGTCGCATAACCCTTGTTCCAATGGGGTTCGCCGAGCCAATAGCCGATCTCGAGCGTATGCCCGTCCTTTTGCGGCTCGAGCGCGCAGCAGCCCAGGAAGGCGCCGTCATTTCCTCGGGTAATGGCATAGACGCATTTGCCAATCTCGCCGGCATTCGTGCGTCGCACGAAATCGGCTGCGTCTTTCGCCGTGTAGGGATGCGGCATGCGCGACACCATGGTCGCGATCGCCGCATTGTTGGCGAGATGGGCAAGTGCGTCGATGTCTTCTGCGTGGGGCGTGCGCAGAACCAGTCTCTGCGACAGTAAGACGGGGCACTCGCTTCTCGACCGATCCTCGGACCGGTCCGGCCGCAGCCGTTCTTCCGGCGGCCGGGATTGGCTCGCCCTCAACAATTCGACTTGCATGGTTCAGTCTCCTCTAGGGGTAAAGAAAAAGGGAAGGTGGGTGGCGACCCATCTTCCCTTTTCTTTGACTGAACCTTGAACGTTCAACCGGGTCGATGAGACGCCGGTTGCATAACGCTTGCCGGCTTTATTCTGCGGCTTCCGCTTTCGGCATAACGGACACGTATACGCGGCCGTTAGCCTTCGTACGGTAATTCACGTTGCCGGCGGTAAGTGCAAAAATGGTGTGGTCCTTGCCGAGGCCAACGTTGGCGCCCGGATGCCACTGCGTGCCGCGCTGGCGCACGATAATGTTGCCCGGAATGACGACTTCGCCACCGAACTTCTTCACGCCAAGGCGCTTGGACTGAGAATCGCGACCGTTACGCGACGAGCCGCCAGCTTTTTTATGTGCCATTGGTGTTCTCCTTTACCTTCGAAACCTGATTAGCCGAGAATGTCGGTGATGCGGACAACCGTGTGGTGCTGGCGATGGCCGCGAATACGCTTGGAATTCTGGCGACGACGCTTCTTGAAGGAGAGAACCTTCTTGCCACGGTTATGCTCGACAACTTCGGCCTTGACCGTCGCGCCCGAAACGAAGGGAGCGCCGATCTTGGCATCGGCGCCTACGCCGACAACCAGGACTTCGTTGAATTCTACAACTGCACCAGCTTCGGCTTCCAGCTTTTCGATGGTCAGCACGTCGTTGGCGGCCACGCGGTACTGCTTACCGCCGGTCTTGATGACTGCGAACATTTTATATCCTTTCATGTTCGTTCCGGCTCTCTTCTCAGCGAGAAGGGCCGTCTTTTTGTCAGTCGGGCTCTAGCAGGGGGTTACGAAAGATAAATCTTCTGAAACGGATCTGCCGGTGAAATCGCGTGGAAATCCGATAAGCTCCCCGCGATCTGACAGGTATGGACAGCTTTCCACAACCTGAACGCACGCGGGCATACGCGAGCGACAAAAAACTGTCAAGACGAAAGGATATGAAGACTTCCATTTCGCCCCTTGCCAGCCCGATTTTTCGCCGCTATGAGACAGCCCGCGCAACACATGCGCCGACCAGCAAAGCGGAGAGGTGGCTGAGTGGTCGAAAGCACCGCACTCGAAATGCGGCGTGCCTGCGAGGGCACCGTGGGTTCGAATCCCACCCTCTCCGCCATTTTCTAGAAAATCCGAAACTTGCCAGGTTTTCGATCAGGAACTTCGAGTTCCTTTGGCTATCTGCTTTACAACCGTGCTACACGGCGCGGCATGGACTAAAGGCGAAAAGCTTTCCGGCTTTTGTTGGCAGATCTAATCGTTTGACTAATTTCGAGCGCGGTTACCAAAGGATCTGCATCGATTTATAGCGGACGGAGAAGCGGGTTTGTCTTAAAAATAGAAGGCCAGGCCGAGCGACGGCAGGATATTATCTTATCATTGTTGCAAGGCTTCGCAGGTATGCGTCTATCTCGCTGAGGCATATTCATCCGTTGTCAAACGGCTTCAATCGTAGCCTGCTCAGGTGATCGCTCGGTCCCGGAATGTCTGACGGTCCGACACCCCTGAAGTATCGCTTTTGCCATTTGTCCCGGCTTGCATCGGAGGCCGGTTCGTTCAGCGCCGTGTTGAATGCTGTTCGGCTCTGGGACCATTTCAGGTAATCGGCTTCAAGATCTCGGTTATCGGAAAGGGGCGGCGCAACGGCTCGATTTTTCCAGGCTGCCGCGCTGAACCGGAAAGACGTGGCAGAATGGCTCGTCGAGGTCGAAATGCACCCGCTGGGACGGACGGGTGAATTTCCAGTTCATGGTGAACGTGTAGGGAGACCAGTCGGTCTCGATGATACCCGACAGGGGGCGATGGCATCTTTGGGCCGATTAAGCGGGCCGGTTACCATCATGTCGACGCCCGGTTCGGTGCGGAACAGGCATGGGACGTCGAAGGTCAGGACGCCGTTGCCGAAATGGCTGAGTGCCGGTCCGCCCGTCTCGCGCCTGGGCTTGATACGGATTGCATCCTTTCCCCGCGTTCCATCCCATATTGCCGAAAAAGCGGAGGTGCAGAGTATCTCCCAGCCATGGGCATTCGCGATATTCAGGGGCAGGCAGCGATAGGCGAAGCGCTGGTCCGAATGGTCCATCCAATCGCGCTCGACGGGAGCAGGCCGGATGCGGACATCGTGACCATCGATCACATAGGCGGTGAGGCTGGTCATGCCGGTGCCCGATTGTCGGAAGATGGAGACGGGTGCAGGGCATCGGCCTGGTGACGGCAGGCATAGCGCTTTACCATTTGAACCTCACCCCGATCTGGCCCGCGATCATGTTGTGCTTCGGGCCGTCCAGATCGAAGGAATAGCTTATATCGGCAAAGGCAGAGATGTTTTCGCTGAGCTGGTAGGCGCCGCCGACGTTCATCTCCAACCATGTGCCGCCGACCTCTGTGACCAGGGGGATGTTGTTGAAACGGACCGTGGAATCGGCCGAAAAGCCGTGCCAGAGATTGACCCCGAGATGGGCATAGCCGGACCCGGCGCTGTATTGCAGGCGCGCACCCAGTCGCCCGGTCACGGCATCGAAAGGCTCGCTAGATATGGTTGCGAAACTGTCGCGGCTGTCATCGAAATCGACGCGCTGCCAGATCAATTGCGCCTGGGGCTCAATCTTCCAGCTATCTGAAAGCGCAATCGGCAGGCCTGTCTCCACGGAGGCGGCAATGCTTGATCCGTCAAGATCCGACGAGATGCCGCGATTGGACGTGCTGTCGCCATTCAGCCAGCCATATTTCCCGACGACGTCCAGATACCAGCTCTCGTTGTACATCATCGTCCAATAGGCGGCGATGCTGTCTTCGTTGAGGTTCAGCCGACCGGCGGCGACATTCCGTCTACCGAGCACATTGGCGCTGATGTCGCCGGAAGCCTCCGCATGGGTGTAGAACAGGCCGAAGCGGTGGATAAAACCGTTATCGGACTCGATCTCGGCGATATCGCTGCCGAGCTGAAGGCCCCAGTAATTGCCGTCGAACTGCGGCCCGATCTCATAGCCGGCGATGTCCAGCCGGGCATTGGCACCAAGGTCGCCGTTGAAGCCGAAGACGCGCCCCCATATCCCCGGTCCATAGCCTTCGTCACCGGGACCGTCTCCCTGGGCGCCCGGGCCTCGATAGATCGGCGCTCCGAGCCCCGATAGCAGCGATTGATCCCCACGCCGCTGATGAAAGTTGCCCATCGTCATGAGGCCCATCCGCTGGGCCACCAGAGGCCCGATCAATCGGCCGGGCACCTCTGGCCGGACGTTGGGGATCGGGGGCGGCGGAGGCGCGGGAGGTGACGGTGGTCCAGGCGGTGGTGGCGCCGGCGGCGAAGGCGGGGCCGGAGGGGAAGGCGGTGATGGTGGAGCGGGCGGAGACGGCGGCGAGGGTGGGCTCGGCGGCGATGGTGGAGAAGGAGGAGCGGGTGGAGATGGAGGCGAAGGTGGCCCAGGTGGAGACGGAGGCGAGGGCGGCCCCGGCGGGGATGGCGGAGACGGCGCTATCGTATTGCGCAGGAACCAGTCGTCGTCGGTATCGGCCGAAGGCACCATGCCGCCGCGATAGAGAAAGTATTCGAACGGACCGGCCGCTACCGGGCCGGCCAGATCGAAGGCGCCCACGGCCGTCGTTCCTCCGTTGATTGCATCGACCACCCGTATGCCATTGCCTTGCGTCAGAGCGCCCGGCCCGTCGACATTGGTAATGCGGATGCCGGTCGAGCCGGATGCCTGGCCGGTGTCGATGATCAGCTGGTCTGATGGAGAATTGTCGGTATCGAGATAGGAATGAAGCCAAAGCTCGCCATCTTGGCCGACGTAATTGCCCTTGATGCTGAACGTGTCGTGCAGGGATGATCCGGAACCCGGCTGGTCGTTGGTGAGGTTGATGATGCCGGCATTGTTGACGGTCACCAGGCGCGACGAAGAGGCCGGCGTGATGCCGAAACCGTAGGAATTGCCGGCATCGATGCGGCTGGTGGCGTCGATTGAGATCGTTCCGGTACCGGTCGTGCTGTCCCCGAGCGTCAGGACGCCGGTGGTGTAGATGAACACCATTTGCGAGTTGTTGGTGAGATTGATCCGCTCCCAGTTGATGAGGTTGGTCGGATGGTCACCGCTGCCGGAGCCGTCATCATTGGATGTCCTGCTCCAATTCAAGGTGTCGTTGCCCTGTCCTCCATCGACGATCTTGCCGGCCGTGAGATTTGCATTGGTCAACCGGGAGAAATTCGCCGTGTCGTCCCCCTCTCCCATCTGCACGGTCGCCGCGATATTGCCGACGACCCAGGTGAACCGGTCATTACCGGCACCCATGTCGACGGATGTCTGGACCGTACCGTCGAGCAGCCCCAACGTGTCGTCGCCGGCCCAGAGACTGATTGAACCGGCGAAAAAGCCGTTGTTCAGCACGATGTCGTTGGAACTACCGGTACCCGTGACGCCGTTCTGCACAGTCCCGTCACTGTAGTTGATGATCAGGTTCGACCCCGTACCCTGGAGCATGATATTGCCGTCTATCAGGCCGTGGTTGTTCAGGGTGAAGCTGTCATTGCTCGTCGCAACGAGCCCATTGGTCAGGGTCCCGTCATTGTTCAGTGTGCTGGTGCCCGGTCCGGTGACGGATACGTCGCTGGTAAAGCTTGCCGTCTCATCGGCATTGATCGTTACGGACTGACCGACGAAGCTGGGCCCCGGATCGCTGCCCGAGCATTCGTAGGTTCCCGACCCGGCCGGTGTCTCGACACAGGCAGCATTGGCGCGTGTACCGAAAACAGAGATGAGCGCCATTGCCGCGACCGAAGACCACAGGGAAAGTTCGCGCGCAGAACCCGACATGCCGGCATTGCGACATCTCCAGATAGGCTGCTTGCGGCGGGTGTCGGTCGGCAGGTGGCGCACGCTCTCAGTCCTCGGTCACCACCCATTTGTCACTCGGATTGAACTGCCTGATGTCAGGTGCGATCTTCTGCGTGTCTGCGCCGAGATCTGCCTGATAGACGATGCCGTTGCGATTGACGACGAAGGTGTTGACGCCCGTCTCTCCATATTTCACCGGCCATGCGACGAGGCCGAAGCCTGCGATCATGTTGCCGTTGATGACGTAATCGAACGCACCTCCGGCGATGTTGTCGCCCTGACGGGAAATCACCTTGTAGCGGTAGCCGAAATAGCCTTTCTCTTCCCGCTCGTTATATTGCTCGAAATCGATGAGCGGGCCGGCCGGGCTCGGCCCCAGTCCTTCCGAAAGCGGCCAGTAGAGGCCGTCCGCCTGGCCTTCGGTGCTGACCAGCTTCTGGGCATATTCCAGCACGCCGTCGCCGTCATGATCGTCGAGGGCGTAATCTTCCTGGGCGTCGACATAGCCGCGAAGCGTCTCGATTGCCTGGATTTCGTTCTCGCCGATGCGGCGATTGATGATCTCCTCGATGCCCGTCACGGGATCGAAGGCGAATTTCCCGTTCTCCTTCTTAATGATTGGAAAGGGGAAGGGCCACATGATGAAGCCGACATCGATGATGCTCTGGTCATCCTGCGTCTCGAGCCCGATCCGTCTCGCCACACCTTCCTTGATGAGCGCCAGCGTGTCCTCCACACCTTCAGTCGCCTTCAGGCGATCGGCATTGACGCCGAGAAGCGCGGCGAGCTTGTCGAGATCGGATGCGGATACGACAGCCTTGAACTCCGCCATGGCGTCCTCGGGCGAGCCGAATTCGGACGGCGGGTTGGGTGAGACGATGTCCACCAGATCCGGTCGCGGCCCCTGCGCCTGAACCGGGCCTGCCATGAGGCAGCAGCCGAGCAACAGGGCGATCACGCGACGGGATGACTGGGCGTGGAAATGAGAACGCATGGCGATGCTCCCTGTTGATCTCTATCTATGGCGGCCGCCATGCGGCCTGCGCATGTGGCCACCACCGCCTCCGCCGCGATGGCCGCTGAATTCACGGTGACCACCGCCATGGGCGGCCGCGAAATGCCCGCCGCCCATGGCTCTCCCGCCCCGTTGAGAGTGAAGATTTGCGGCACCGCGCGAGCGGACTTCGCCGAGCCCTGACGGACGGTTGGGGCGCATGTCGTGCTTGCCCGCCATCGCGGGTTTGTGGATCTGCCGGTCTGGGCGGTTGCCGATCTCGCCACGACGGGCGCCGGCGGGGCGATTGGCGATGCGGTCGCCAGGGCGCAGACCGTCGTTCGGACGGGCGTGATTGGCCCTGACATCTTTGATCTTGGCGGGCGTCACCCGCGCCTGACCGGCATCCCTCGCCTTCGTGCGGGCGGTCTTTGCCCTCTCGCGTATGTCGTTGTTGCCGCCTGCCTCGAGACGGTTCCTGATGTTCGACCGGTCGATATTGGCAAACTGGTTATGGTCGAACTTCAGCTTGCTGCGATCGACATTCTTCCAATCCACATCGTTGAAATTGACCTTGCCGTTGCGGTCGATGCCGTTGAAGCAGTGGTCGCAGTCGATATCGATGTCGTTGCCGTCGTAGTGGCCGCCCCAGACGCCCCAGCGGTCCCAGTCGACGGCGGCACCGAAGACCGCGCCGGTGACGAAGCCGGCGAAGAAAGTCGCGGTCGGATAGAAGTAATTGGGGTAAGGATCAGGATAATAGCTGATCGGGGCCGGCGCATATCCTTCTTCATAGAGCATCTGCGGCTGGTACTGGGGAACGTAGATCTTCTCCGGATCGGCGGCCTGGATGATGACATTGTCGTTCTGCTGCACGACCTTCACCTTGTCGTCGCTCTTGATGATACCGTCGGCGACGGCCTTGTCGCGCAGGGTCTGGATGGCGATCAGCATGTCCTTCTGCTGGCTGGCCACGGCATCGCCAAGCTGCTGGGTCCAGTCCAGATCCTCGCTCATCATCTTGACGACGTCGGGATAGTTCAGCAGCGATACGATACTGCCGTCCCAGTCGTCCTTGGGCTTGAGGTCCTTGTTGGTCTTCAATTGATCGAGAAAGCGGGACGCCTCGACGATCTGCAGCGGGTAGAGCGAGGCCGACGTGATCAGCGCGACGAGTTCGTCGGGGTAGAGCGCGATACGCGCGACGAGAACCTGCATCTCTTCGTCGGTGATCTCCGTCGATTGCTGCGTATCGGCGGGGGCTGCCGTCTGTGCTGCCTGCTGTTGTGCGTAAAGCGGAACGTCTGCGGAGATCGCATAGGCGGCGAGACATGCGGCGGCGAAATTCCGCCAGAGCTCGGTGCTATAAAATGCCATGGACAAATCTCCCTGAACCGATCTTTCGCTGACCGGACCCGGCACGGTTAAGCCGGTCCGCGCTATCCGGAAGGGCACCAGAATTTGTCCCGTGGCGTAAGTACGTTACGGTAAATCAGAGCGTTAATGCCTAATGCCTGTCGGTTGCGGAGTCGGCCGGCGAGATGCCGGCGCCGCCTCCATTTACGCCTTGACCCTCGATGATTTACCGTAACGTACTTCCTGACGTCCCTGCGCGATGCAAGATCCTCCTCCGTTGCCACCGAAGGCCAAGCGGACAGAGGAGACGTGTGATGAGCAACCTCGAAGTTGGAACGCAGGACGAAACAACGCAGGATGAAAGCCTGGCATCCGTCAGCCGCCGCAACCTTCTTCTTGGCGGAACGTCGCTCGCGATCGCCGGCGTTGCGGTCGCTTCCGGCGGAAGCAAGGTCGCCGCCCAGACGCAGCCGGCCACCCCTGCGCCGAGCGGCAGCGCAGACCGGCCTCCGAACATTCTCGTCATCTTCGGCGATGACATCGGCATCCCCCAGATCAGTGCCTACACGATGGGCCTGATGGGCTATCGGACGCCGAATATCGACCGTATCGCCAGAGAGGGGCGATCTTCACGGATTCCTACGGCCAGCAGAGCTGCACGGCCGGCCGGGCCTCCTTCATTCTCGGCCAAGAGCCGTTCCGCACGGGGTTGCTCACCATCGGCATGCCGGGCGATCCCCATGGCATCCAGGACTGGATGCCGACAATCGCCGACGTGATGAAGGCGAGGGGCTATGCGACGGGCCAGTTCGGCAAAAACCACCTCGGCGACCAGGACCAGCATCTGCCGACCAAGCATGGTTTCGACGAGTTCTTCGGCAATCTCTATCACCTGAATGCCGAGGAAGAGCCTGAAGGCTATTTCTATCCGAAGGACCCGGCCTTCCGCCGTCAGTTCGGCCCCCGCGGCGTCATCAAGTCCACCGCCGACGGCAAGATCGAGGATACCGGAGCGCTCAACACCAAGCGCATGGAGACCGTTGACTCGGAGTTTCTGGCAGCTGCCAAGGATTTCATCGACCGCCAGGCCAAGGCCGACAAGCCGTTTTTCTGCTGGTTCAACTCGACCCGCATGCATGTCTTCACCCATCTCGCGCCGGATGCGATGGGCAAGACCGGCAAAGGCCTCCATGCTGATGGTATGGTCGAGCATGACGGCCATGTCGGCCAGTTGCTCGACCAGTTGGACGAGCTTGGCATCACCGACAACACGATCGTTCTCTACACGACGGACAACGGCGCCGAGATCGCCCTTTGGCCGGATGGTGCCATGACGATGTTCCATGGCGAAAAGGGCACGACATGGGAAGGCGGCTTCCGCATACCCATGATGGTCCGCTGGCCGGGTGTCGTCGAGCCCGGACGGGAGATCAACGATCCCGTCACGCTGATGGACTGGATGCCGACTTTTGCCAGCGCGTCGGGCCTAACCGACTTGAAGGAACAGATGAAGGCGGGCTTCACCTCCGGTTCCAAGACATTCAAGGTCCATCTCGACGGCTATGATCTCATGCCGCTCCTCAAAGGTGAGGTCGATACCGGCCCGCGGGATTCTGTCTATTACTTCGATCAGGGCGGCAACCTGAATGCCATCCGCTGGAACGATTGGAAACTTGCCTTCGCGACCGCCAGCCATGGCAATATCGCGACGGCGACACGCGAGGTTCCGAGCTGGGCGATGATCTCGAACCTGCGTATGGACCCCTATGAGCGCGGCATGGAGGACGGTGGCGGTGCCATTGAATTCCTGGCTAGGAACATGTGGCTGCTCGTGCCGATCCAGCAGAAGATCAAGGAGTTCTTCTCGGATTTCGAACAATACCCTTATCAGGAAGGCAGCACACTGAATGCCAGCGGTATCAACTATGGTCTGCTCCGACAGCAGGCGGCCTTGAAACGTCTGAACGAGCTGGAAGGGCTGGCGCCGCGCTAAACATCTTGCCGCCGCCGCGGATGCCCGACGGCTTCTGCGGCGGCAGCATCTTCCTATTGCGAAAGCCGACAGAAGGAGCGGGTGGACCGCATACCCTGCCGAATTCCGGGGTCTTCAATGAAACGGTTCACGACTTGGATCTATCTGCTCATCACGCTGGCAACGCCCGTGATGGCGCAGACGGCTGCCGAAGTGACTTCAGCGCCGCAACTCATCGAGAAGCATGTCATCGATCTCGATGTCATGAAGGAGCGCCGCATCGTGCGGGTGCTCGTCCCTTTCAGCAAGACGATCTATTTCGTCGACAAAGGCCGCCAGTTCGGCACGGCCGTCGAGTTCGGGCTGGAACTGGAAAAGTACCTCAACAGGGGCCGCAAGAAGCAGCTCGACCATATCCACTTCGTGTTCGTTCCGACGCCGCGCGACAAGCTGCTGTCGGCACTCAACGATGGGTTCGGCGATATCGTCATGGCCAACCTGACGATCACGGAGGAGCGGCTGAAGCTGGTCGATTTCACCGCGCCGCTCTATGACAAGGCCGATGAAGTCCTTGTCGCGTCAGCCGACAGTCCACCGGTCGCTGACATCGACGACCTTTCTGGCAAGAGCATCGCTGTCCGCGCGTCGAGCAGTTTTCACGAACATCTGGCGGCCATGAACAAACAATTTGCGGCGGCGGGAAAGCCCGAGATCGTCATCAATCTCATCGATGAGAACCTCGAAGACGAGGATCTTATGGAAATGGTCAATGCGGAGCTTTTGCCCTTCACCGTCGTCGATGCCTATATGGGCGATATCTGGTCGCATGTGTTTCCCGACATGAAGGTGCGGCACGACATCGTGATTTCCCCGCAGGGCCAGATCGCCTGGGCGATCCGCAAGGACAGCCCGCAGTTGAAGGCGGAGCTCGACCCGTTCATCGCCAGTCACCGGATCGGCACGACCTTCGGCAACATCCTGAAGAAGCGATATTTCATCCAGGACAAGATCGTGAAACGGGCCTATTCGCCGGATGACGTCGAACGGTTTCGCACGCTTGTCGGCATCTTCCGGGAATACGGCCGGACATATTCGTTCGACTATCTGATGCTGATGGCGCAGGGCTATCAGGAATCGCAGCTGGACCAGTCGCGGCGCTCGCCGCGCGGTGCCGTCGGCATCATGCAGATGCTGCCTTCGACGGCGAAGGACAAGGCGATCGGCATCAGCGGGATCGACAAGGATGCCGCCCGCAATGTCGAGGCGGGTACGAAATATCTGCGCCACCTGATCGACACCTATATCGATGATGACGGATTGCAGCCGCGCGACCGGCAGCTTTTCGCCTTTGCCGCCTATAATGCCGGACCCGGCAATCTGCGGAAATTCCGCGACAAGGCGAGATCGATGGGGCTCGATCCGAATGTCTGGTTCGGAAACGTGGAGAACGCGGCAGCAGAGATCATCGGCCGCGAAACCGTCCAATATGTCAGCAACATCTACAAATATTACGTCGCCTATTCGCTGCTGGTCGATCGGATGGACGAACGCAATGCCGCCGCCCCATCCGGTGGGCAATAGGCCGCTTCACTTCGGAAACAGCAGCGTCACGCCGGCACGAAGGCCCCAGCCCTCCGGCCCGTTATCCGGCGCCGCAGCCCAGTAGCGCGCACCGAGCTGGAAGCTGACGGGCTGCTTGCCGAACTTCACCAGCTTCGCCACGGAGAAATTGATCGGGACGGACCACTCATCACCCTTCCAGTCATAGGTGCTTTCGGTGTTGAGGGTGAAGGTCCAGGCGTTTGGCGTCGTGTAGGACACGAACGGCTGCAGGAATGTCGAGCTGATATCATCGCGATCGCTGTCGCCGGCAACCGACCAGATGTGGTTCGCCAGCGCGCCATAGGTAAAACCGTGATCCTGTTTCAGAAGCACGATGGTCGGACCGAGGCCGAACTTCTCTCCGCCGAGCAGCGGTTCTGTGGCGGTGGGCAGAAGGAAAGCCGGTCCGGCGCCCCAGATCAATCCGCCGGCCGTCGGTTGCTTGGGCGAGAAAGAAGCTCTGCAGCACGTCACCGAGACCGAACTGGCTGCCGCTCGGGCCTGCAATGTCGTCCTGCCCGACCACCGGAATGATCGTGCGTGAAATCACGTTCCAGTCGTCATTGATCGAGATCGGGATGACGGGCTGGATGTTCAGCACGGATTTGTGCCCATCGAGCGGGCCATAGCCGCTGTCGTAGTTGAATTGAAATGGCACGCTGATCAGCGATGCCACGGGGTTGGAGAGCTGCTTCGCCAGATCGGCATCCTGTGCAAGAGCGCAGGACATGCCGGTCATCAGGAACATGGCTGCCGTTGAGGGAACTGTGGTTGGCTTCATGCGGACTTGCCTCCCGATGAGATCTATCGCAGGCTAGAACTTGATGTTCATGCCGATGATCGGACCGTGCTGGATCATGTCGTAGGTGAACCCGTCATCGCTGAAATCGACGCCCTGGGCGCGGTAGCCTGCGATGGCCGAAAACGTGTCGTTGAACTGGTAGCCGAGGCCGGCGAGCACATCCCAGTCGATATCCGCCCCGCCGCCGCCGACCATTCCCCAGCCGGTCACGAAGATCTTGTCGGTGAAGGAATAGTTGCCCTTGAAGCCGACGAGCCCGTCGACCCAGCTGGCGCTGTCTTTGTCCGACAGGCTGCCGATCAGTCCGCCGCTCAGGGTTATACGCGTTTCGACATTCCAGTAGCGCACGCCGGCCAGCACATCGAGGTGAGCTTTTTCATCCTCGTAGATTGTGTAGGCACCGGCCAGCAATGCGGTGAAAGTTTCGGACCGCACTGTGATGTCATCGGCAATGATGCCGCGCGGCGTGGCGGACTCAGTCGTCACCTTGACGTAGCTCATGTCGGTAAAGAGGCTGAACCGGCCATAGCGCGCTTCGCCCGCTGCCATCAGGCCGAAATCGAGATCCGGCAGGATGTCGCTGAAATCCTGGCTGACATGAACCTCGCCGAGACCGAAGACCTGGCTGTCTCCATCGAGCCCGGCCATCCAGAAATAGGGGGCGAAGGAGAACTGCCACCTGTCCGGCTCCGATGGCGCAGGTTGCTGCAGCGGCACGGGCAGGACATCGGCCGCGAAAGCGGGCGATGTCAGAACGAACAATGGTACCAGTCCTGCTGCATATCTGATCTTGCCTGGCATGGTTTTGCCCCTTCGAGTTTGCCCGCAGCTACGGCGCGACGGCTGCAGTCTTCAATTGCTGTGTCCTCAGATTTGCGGCGGTCGCAGCAGCGGCGCCGCCGGCCTTTTCCTCGGCGTCGACCTGTACGCTCGGCATGGCGAACTCGATGCCGTTGGCGAGGAATGCCTCGCGCAGCAGGAGGTTGGCCCGCCGGCGGATGAAGGATTGCATCGGTGATGGCCGCAGCGTCATTCCGAAGCTCAGCACCATCCCGTAATCGGCAAATTCCTCGATCCCCTTCATCTTCAGCGGCTCGATGAAGAGCGGGCCGAGTTCCGGATCCTCCAGCATCGAAGCCCCGATCTTCTTGGTGAGCTTGCGGACCGTCTCGACATCGGCGGCACGGCTGACGGAGATGCGGAACTTCACCACGCCCCAGTCGCGGCTCATGTTCTGGACCGCGCCGAGTTCGCCGAAGGGGACGGTGAAGACCGGGCCGCGATGATGACGCAGCCGGACGGATCGCAAGCTGAAGCCTTCGACAGTGCCCTTGTAGTTCTTGGCCTGAATGTATTCGCCGACGCGGAAGGCGTCGTCGAGCATGTAGAACACGCCGCTGATGATGTCCTTCACCAGCGTCTGGGAGCCGAAGCCGAGGGCGACGCCGAAAACGCCGGCGCCGGCGATCAGCGGCGCAACCTCGACGCCCATCTGGGCCAGCACGATCAGCACGGTCATCACGGCGATCATCACCGCCAGCGCATTACGCAGGATCGGCAGCAGCGTGCGGTAGCGGGCTCGTCTTGCCACCTCGGCGGGCGTAACGGTCGCCGCGTCCGGCGTTGCATTCAAGGTGCCGTCGATCCAGGCCCTGGCGAGGTGCCAGCAGAGGTCGGCGGCCAGTACGACGACGACGCTCTTCAACAGGCCGTAGAAGAGGGCGGTCACGATCGGATCGCTGTGGCCCAGGCCCTCAGGCGTCATTCTCCAGACGATTGCAAGCCACGCGGCTGCGAGCACGATAACGATTGCGCGCGCGCCGCGGGCAATCAGGACATTGCGCAGGCTTAGAGGCTCGGCGGAGGAGAATGACGTGGCGATCCTTCCAGCAGCACGCAATATGCTTGGAAGAAGAAGCGCATAGAGACCGAGCCAGAACAGTCCGCTGAGCTGCAGGCACCAGAGCAGCCAGACCGCGACGATGAAGAGCGTGAGCGCGACCTTCTGCAGGCGTGGCCGCTCGCTTGTCGACCACAGCGCCTCGATGGCAAGTGCCAGGATGACCACGGAAAACAGATAGGCCAGAGCGTCGGCCACTGCTGGGGTGACCCCGAGAGGTCGTGCGAGCGCGGTGGTCGCGATAGCGAAGACCGTTGCCGCCAGAAGAAGCCGCGCCCGTCTCTGCAATTCTGTCGGTGCGACGAGTGCGATCGCGACCGAGCCAAGTCGGTAGCCGATGAAGGCGAGGAGATAGGCGAGCAGCGTTATGCGCGCCAGTGGCGGCCAGTCGATGGCAAAGAAGACGATCGCCGCGACCAGCGTAAAGACCCCGATGGAGACGACGGCCTTCGCGGCGCCTCCGGACTGCTGCTGACGCTTGCGATAGATCCACTCGGCGGCCAGGCCGATGCCGACCAGTACGGCGAAGATGAGAAAAAGAGGGCCATAGCCATGGGACGCCGAATCCTGCCGAACTCTTGCGGAAGCTTCCGACAGTCCCGCGGGTATTTGGGGAACCGCGGTAATCAGGGCCCTGAGGCGCGCTCGAAGCCCGGCTTCCCACGCCTCTATGCCTGGCCGTGCTTCGGGAGCCGCTTCGACTGGCGGAGCCTCGGCTTTGCGGCTTTCGAGCCAGGCCCGGACATCCGTATCCTGCAGCAGATCAACAAGGCGCTCGATCTTCTGCCCGTCGGGCGGCGGCGATTGTGCAATGGCGCCATTCACCAGACTTAGGCATGCAAAGAGGGCCGCCAGGGCAATCGTTTGGAAAAGCCTAGCGGCCGCATAGGATGAGCCCGGTCCGATATCAGCCGGCCAACCGTCCGCGTGTCGTTCATTCTCTGGCTGCATCAGGAATGTTGATGCGGCATTCCCAAGCGACATGCTTACGCTCCCTCTTACAGGAGTGCATCTACTCATTGTCCGTGCCGTGGGCGGAAGTACGTTACTGTAAATGCGGGAGTAAATGACGGCCGGCAGGCAGGTGGGTAACGCATTTACAGTAACGTACTTCCCGAGACCGCCGCCATGCGGATAATCCGCCGATCATCTGCCGCATCGAAACCGGGACCGGATGCGATTTCCGAACGGGTGATGTGCAGGTTCGAAATGCTTTCGCATCCATGGGTATCACTAAATACGGTACCGCAACGGGAGCACGCAGGTCGATGGAAAAGCACGGGGACACCGCCGGTGGCGGCTCTGATACTGCACAGAGAGGCCTTTGGCGGCTGATGCTGAAGCTTCCCGCCATGCGCGGACGGCTGCAGATTCTGGCCGCGAAATCGACCATGCTGAAGGATCTTTGTGAAGCCTATGAGGAGGCGAGCCTGGCTGCGGAGCGGCTGTTGAAGGAAAGCTCGAAAGCCAATGCCTCCCGGCTTCTGGAATACGAAACCATCTGTAGCGAGATCGAGACCGACATCGTTCGGCTTGTCCTCCAACAATCCAGAAACGTCCCGGATTGAAGCGTGCTGTTTGCGCGAGGGACACAAGTTCTCACCATCCCGGTGCAACTTACTTGCAACCATCGGCTTAATAGGCGATACATGATCATGTTCTAATCAATTTCTGCCAGCGTATGGGGGCAGTCATGATTGCCGAACTGCGTGATTTGAAGGCCTGCGAAGTTTCCAGGGACGAAGCGCGGCAAGAGCTCGAGCGACTGCTCGCGGACGCGCGCTTTCGGGTGACGGAACGGCAGAAGGATATTCTCAGATATCTGGCCGAATGCCGTTTCAACGGCAGCGAGGATGGCGTCAAGGCCTATGCGATTGCACTCGACGTGCTGGGCAGGTCCAGCGACTTCGACGCCTCGACCGACCCAATCGTGCGCATTGAGATCAGCCGGCTGAGATCCGCAATCGACGCCTATTATGAGGCTTTCGGGGCGGTCGATAATGCCACCGTCTACATTCCCAAAGGCATGTATATCGCGCTCTTCCCGGCAACCTTCGTATCTCATCGCCCCGAAGAGGACGTCGCAGGCAATTCGGATACGGCAGCCTTGGAGCAACCGGTCGATCTGGCGCCCGACGTCGTCACCGAGGGCAAGCAGCAGCGCTCTGCTTCCCTATGGCTCGGTGCAGCCGCGGTGGCGGCACTTGTTTTCGCTGCGGGTGTAACCTCGGGCGTCACCTGGTTTGCGCACGCCCCGCCCTTCATCGAAAAACCGGTCGTCTACGTGCTGATGGAGGCGAGCGACGGCAGAATGGAGGGCGAGGCGAGCCAGATACGCGACACGCTGATGACGGCACTCACCCAGTTTACGACGCTGACCGTGGCCAAGGCGGGTTATCCCGTCGCCGGTGCCGGCAAGAAGCTCGGAAGAAGCTACGAACTTCACATGAAGTATTATGGCAATGGGGATGATCGCAGCGTCTGGTGGCAGGTTGCCGACAGCGAAACCAATGTCGTGCTCAAATCGGGCCTCGAAACGGTCGACGCCAGCGGCAGGAGCTTGGCTTCAATACGAGAGGAGATTGCCGGCCAGCTCGCATCCCGCTTCGCCTCAACCCGTGGCGTCATCAATTCGATCGAGGTCCAGGAAGATCCGGATGGCGTTCTCGGCAATAGCTGTGTCCTGCGGGCGGAGCATGTTCTGGAGGATGGCGGCCAGGCGCGCCTTGCCAGGGTTCGGGATTGCCTGGAAAGAAGCCTGGCTATCAAACCGGATGATCCCGACGCGACGGCCGTGCTGGCGCGGGTCCTGCTTGCCGGAAAGAATGCGGCGCACGATGCCGGGGTGCGGCGGAAATCGCTCGAACTGGCCAAAGGCGCGGTATCGGTTACGCCTTTGTCCGACCGGGCGCAGGTCGCGCTCATGGCGGCCCAGTTCGCGGGCGGCAACATGGATGCGGCCCTCCAGGCGGGAAATCGTGCCATGGAGCTCAATCCGTATAATGGAGACGCTGCAGCAAAGCTCGCCTTCCTTCTCTATCTCGGCGGCTATAGGGATGCGGGCGTGGCGATGGCCCATGGCGCGGGACGCACGATGGAGGCAATGCCCTCCGATGCCATGCTGGTTCTGGCGCTCGATGCCTACAGGGCCGGCCGTTATTCGGAAGCCTCGTTGTATGCCGAGCAGATCAACGGGACGGATCAGCTTGTGGCGACGCTGAGGACAGCCGCTCTCGGACAATTAAGCTCGCCCATCGCCGGTGAACGGCTTTCCGAGCTGAAGAGCAAGGCCTCGGATAACAATGAAGGTTTCCGCAACGGGATATCCTGGTGGCGCCTGCAGCAAGCTATCACGACGGAACTTGAAGGCGGGCTGATAAAGGCCGGCGCGAGTGCGAGCGACGGCATCAACGCGGAAACCATCCAGCGCTAGAGCCCGTCGAACCGCTCCGGATCAGCTGATGCCGTCCTCCTGGAAGAACAGGCCGGCGGCCAGAAGAGCACTCAGGAATGCGCTCTTCGCCATTTCCGGTGTCTCGCCTTCCTCGTAGACAGCGAGACAAAGCCGCAAGGCATCGTCCCGCTCGGCGCTGAAATCACGGTCCGGCCATTTGTCGATCAGACAATCGGCCGCCTCCCGCGTCGTTCGCACGGTTTCACGGCCATGGGGCTTTGGCAGATCGACAGTAACCGAACCCTTCCATGGTGCGTCGTACATCTCATCCTCTCCCAACTGAAAGGATAAACGACGGCACGTTGTAGTTGGATCACTACTTAAGTCGGAATCGCAGCTGAAGATTGGATATTCCAAGCAGCTCTAAGTATGCTTGAAGCATGGCGATCGCGTTAATCTATTGCTCGAAGGAGAAGATCTTTTTCCAGTCCTTCTTCATGTCGACGAGGAGCCAGTTTCTCCTTTCGGCTTCGTCGAGCGCCTTGTCCAGTTTTCCGAACGGTGATTGCCGATCGTAGGCGTATTCCCGGTCGGCATCGGTGTGATGCACGATCATGGCGAAGCCCGGTCCCTTGGCGGCTGTCGTCCAGCGCGCCATCTCGTAATCCCCGTCCGAATTGCCGGCAACGAAGATCGGCTTGCGGCCGATGAATTTGTTGATGCCCGCCGGCTTGCCCGGGCCGTCATCGACGAAATCGATCTCCGGCAGTCGTCTCAGGACCGGCACGTCGCCGACTATGGCGTACTCGGTCTTTATCGTGCTGCCGACCACCTGCTGTGGCGGAATTCCGTAAAGCGTCTCGGTGATCGGCCGCATGAATTCCACGCCGCCGCCGGACACGATATAGGTGGTGAAGCCATTGGCGCGCAGATAGTCCAGAAGCTCGCGCATCGGCAGATAGGTCATGTCGGTATAGGGCTTGCCGGTCTTCGGATGGGTCGCGGTCTCGAACCACTTGCTGACAATCTCGTTGAACTGATCCGTGCTCATGCCGCCATGGGTTGCCATGACGACCTCGATAATGCCCTTTTCTCCACCCTTTGCGGCCTCTTTCAGATTGCCTTCGAGAATGCTCTTGAACGGTTCCTTGGCCTTCCATTCGGGATGCTGCGGGGCAAGCGTCTTCACCCGATCCAGGGCAAAGCCGAGCTGGATGTAGTAGGGCTGTTCCGACCACAGCGTGCCGTCATTGTCGAAAACGGCGATGCGATCGTCTGGTGCAACATATCCGTCGCCACCCTCCTTCACCGTCTCCTCGACGAATTTCATGATGCGCGCCTTGGCGTCGGTATCGTTCCATGACGGCAAGGGCTGTTGGGCAAATGCGGGCGCAAGGCCGAACAGCATAAGGATGAAGCCGGTGATCAGCGAGGCGAGAATGGCATCGATGACGTGAAGCGGTCTGTTCATCGGGTCTCTCCTTCGACGCGAACTCTCTTGATGCAGCGAAAGCCGACATGGCTGGTGGACGTGTCTTCCGGTTCGGCATGGCGTGCCGCCGGCCGGTAGCGCCGGCAATAGTTCGGCGCGCAGAGATGCGACCCGCCCTTCAGCACGCGCCGTGCGATGCGGATCTCCGGCAGGTTCGGATCGTAGCTCGCCTCGGCATTGCCATTACGCGGATTGTCCGGGATGCAGCAGGCCTTGGCGGCGGGCTCGGTATGGTGCATGCTCCAGTAATCGCTGGTCCACTCCCAGACGTTGCCGATCATGTCGTAGGCCCCGTAGCCGTTGGACGGGAATGATTTCACCGGCGTGGTTCGTTCTTGGCCTTTCGGCTTGGTCGATTGCGTCGGGAAGACACCCTGCCAGGTATTGGCCATGATCCTTCCTTGAGGCGCCAAATCATCGCCCCATGCGAACTCGGCATCCGACAGGCCGCCACGGGCGGCAAATTCCCACTCGGCCTCCGTCGGCAGGTCGAGGCCGGCCCAGTCTGCATAGGCTCTGGCGTCGGACCAGGCGACATGCACGACGGGATGATCGAGCTTGCCGCGCAGGTCGCTGAGACCGCCGAGAGGCCGGCGCCAGCTGGCGCCGAACTTGAATGTCCACCACTGGGAAATGTCCGGTCCGCTGACGCTTTTCGGCTGGACAAAAAGCAGGGAGCCCGCGCGCAGCATCTCCGGCAGCGCGCCCGGATAATCCCTAGCATCGGGCACTTTCTCGGCCATGGTCACATGCCCGGTGGCTTCGACAAAGGCCATGAACCGGCGGTTCGTCACCGGTATCTCGTCCAGCCAGAACCCGTCCACCGTGACGGGATGGGCAGGGGCCTCCTCCGGATAGTGACGGTCCGACCCCATGATGAACCGGCCACCGGGGATCCACACCATGCCGGTCGGCGCCTCGCGTGGTTCGGTATTGTTGTCGAATGCCAAAGCCATCGCTGCCTCCGCGTTCATGTCCAGCCATAGTCGCGGGCAGGCGGGCGCGGGATAAGTACGCAACGGTAAATGGTGTCGGCATTTACGGCAGGCCTGCGTAAATGCCGTCAGCCCGGAGGGCGCGGCCTTCAATCAATGTGTCGGGTTGAGTTCGGGCAGGGCCGGCCGGACCCGCCGCGAGGTCGCCGCCTGATCCTCGCCGACGAGACGGGCCATGCGTGCCCGGTCGAAATCGCCATGGCGGCCTGAATAGAGTAGTTGCTCCAGACCACGAAGATCCCGGGCAAGGTCCGGATGCCTGCCCGTCACCCAGTCTTCCAGCGTGCGAAAACCTTCTATCTGGCTCCATGAGTGGAGCGCGCCATAGACCTTTGCCGGGTTGTCGCGCAGCACTGATTTTCGCAGCAGCCGGAGACGATTGCGCCGGGAGGTGATGATGCGATCCCGGAAGAGGACGAGGCGCCTGTAGGCGACCTTTGCGAAACGCCAAAGAAGCCAGGCGAAGGCGACTGCGGTCAGAAACACGGCGATCCACATCATGATCTGCCGCCGCCTCTCGAAGGCCGGAACCACGCGCGGCGGCGCAGCCTCCGGTGCGATGCCCGTTGCTGCGGGTGCTGGTGCGACAGTGACAGCCGTCGCCGGAAGGCGCGCGAGTGCCATTGCGTGCCGATCAAGATCGAACCAGGGATAGTCGATTGCCGGGATCGAGAAAGTCCCTTCGCTGACGGTTGTGTAGACCAGCGTCTCTGTCCGCCGGCTGATTGTCCTGCGATCGATCGCGATCCCATCCTCCGTCTTCGCAGTCCTGGCATACTGGGTCAGCCCCGTGGCTGTTCCCGGATCGCTGGGCGGAATGATGATCGCCTGGGTGTCTTCGGCACTGATGGTGATCGTCCGCACCACCGCATCCCCCGCCTTCAAATCATCTGGTGGTCTGTCGAAAGCCTGTTCGATCGTCACATTGCGCGCAGCGAAGGCTGCCGGCACTGTTGCGTCACCCCCGACCGGGAAGGATAGCGGCGCGGTTCTGGCGGTACCGTGGACTGCCGTACCATCGACGGAATAGCCAAGTTCGATGTCGATAGCTGGCACCTGATAGTCCCCGGGGATCTGCGGAACCACCGCATAACGCCGGCGGATGCCGGAATACTCGACCCCGTCCGTCGTCTCGTTCAAATTCATGGTCCGCTCCTCGGGAAGCGTCACAAGCGCGTTGGGCAGTTCGAACAGGGGAAACTGCGGCGGAGAGGTGAAGAAGTTCGGGGCGAAGACATCCACGGTTACATAGACCTGCTGGCCGGCGACGATGGTGCCCTTATCATCGAGGAAGCCCTCGCATAAGGCTCGGCCGCAAATGCCTGCAGCGGAACGAGGAACATCAGCATCGACCAGAAGATTCTCACGGCGCCCCCTCCTTCACCTCGATCGCGAATTTCCGCGCCATCAGGTCGGTCGGGCTGACCTCGATATTCTTCATCCACATTTCCGAGGTCTGTTCGGCGACCGCCACCGTGCCGGCTTTCCCCTGCTTGCCCTTGTCGTCGAACTGCACGCTGTCGGGCTTCTGGTTTGGGTCCTGCTGCTGTTCGCTTTCCTCGTCCTTCTGCTGCTGGAGCAGGCGTTGAGCGACGGCGAGATCGGCTGTCGCCTCTGGCCAGCCCGGACGTTTTTCGAGCGCCTTCTGATAGGCGGCCACGGCCTCGTCGAGCTTGCCGAGATGGAAAAGGCTGTTTGCCTGGTCGAACCAGCTTTCCGCCGTATCGACCGCCGCAAGACTGTCGATCGCGTCCTGGAAGCGGCTTGCGCGATAGAGTGCGACGCCTTTCCACATTGGATCCCGGAAATGCGCCGCCGCAGCTTCGAAATCACCACGCTCGAAGGCGCGGCGGCCCTGCTGGTCCGGCGTCAGCCACATATCGGCCAGGTCCGCGGCATCTGCCGGC
Organism: Terrirhizobium terrae; assembly: GCF_030323265.1. Classification (GTDB taxonomy): domain Bacteria; phylum Pseudomonadota; class Alphaproteobacteria; order Rhizobiales; family Rhizobiaceae; genus Neorhizobium. The sequence continues at coordinate 1,439,667 of NZ_CP104992.1, read as the reverse complement.
GTCGGTATGGCCGGCTGGAGGCAGAAGCACAGCATGGCGACCTTCACCACGAAGCCGCGCCGGAACGAGAATGCGAGCAGAAGCGCGATGGGAAACAGCAGCCACCAGCCGGCATCGTGCCAGCGATCACCCTTCTTGGCGGTCTGCTGGGTGAAATTGGTGCTGACATGCCGGATGATCCAGCGGATGTCCGTATCGTCGCCTGTCAGCGTCGCGACGGGAAAGCCATTCGCGCTGGCAAAGCCTTTCAATGCGTCGAGATCGAGCTTGGCCACGTTTCGTGAGCCACCTGCGCCTGTCAGGAAGCTGCCGTCGGCCTGCTTCACCAGACCGCCCTCGGCGGTGCCGATGCCGAGAACAACGACACCGCTATCGATCTGCAAAGCATGGCCAGCCGCCGTGTTCTCGATACCGTCGGTCATCAGCAGAATGGTGCCGGAGCCGCCATCCGCTTCGAGCAGCTTGTTCGCGAGGCTTAGCGCCGCGGCCGTGTCCTTGCCGGGCTTCGGCATGATGCGGGTGGCGAGCGCATCCGTATAGGTCTTGATCAGCGCATCGTCTTCGGTGAGCGGCACGACGAGATGCGCCGTGCCGGCATAGGCGATGACCGCGGTGCGCGCGCCTTGTCGTACGGCCAGCATGTCGTCGATCTTCAGCTTGGCGCGTTCCAGCCGGCTCGGGCTGATGTCGATCGCATCCATGGTCGGCGACAGATCCACCGCAATGACCAGCGATGCGGCATCCGAGACGAAGGGCGGTGCCTCGCGCTCCCAGGTAGGTCCCGCTCCGGCGACAACCGCCAGGGCCATAACCGCAGCGATGATCCAGGCCGGTCGCATGTGGCGATGGCGATCCGGCGCGATGACCAGATGATCGAGCAGATGCGGCGCGATCATGCCCCGCCAGCGGTCCCGGTAATCGCCGGCGCGCGATGCCAGCCAGATGAGGATAGGGGAAGGAGAAGTGCCAGAAGCCACCAAGGCCGCAAGAAATGGAAATCGGCGATCATGCGGAGATCCTCCGCCTGATGAGCCCGCTGCCGCCCGCAATCAGGTAGTAGAGACCGAGCAGGGTCAGCGCACCGGCAAGCGGCCAGTGGAAGAGTTCGATCCGCGGCCGCCATGTCAGAAGCTTCTGCTCGACGGGTGTGATGCGGTCCAGCGTCGCGTAGATGGATTGAAGCTGCTCCTGGTCGCCACCGAAGAAATACCGGCCGCCGGTGTCGCCCGCGATCTTCTCCAGCGTCGCGGTATCGAGCTTGTCTTCTCCCGTCGCGGCAGGATCGCCGATGCCGATCGCATGGATCGTGATCTTCTTCGTGGCCGCGACATCGGCGGCCTTCAGCGGCGGCATCTTGCTTGCCGTGTCGTTGCCGTCAGTCAAAAGGATCAGCACCTTGTCGGGCGCGGTCGTCTTGTCGAACATGCGGATGGCGAGGCCGAGGAATCGCCCAACGAGGTTCGTGGTCCCGCAATGCCGGGCAGCAGGCTCTCGACCATGGTATGCACCAGCGCATGGTCCATGGTGAAGGGCGCAAGCGGGTAGGGCGCATCGCCGAAGGCGATCAGGCCGATCCTGTCGTCGGTCCGCCTGTCGATGAAGCCGGCAACCACCTGCCGCACGGCATCGATCCGCGCCGTGAGCATCCCGTCCGGCGCGCGGAAATCCTTCGTTTCCATCGATTGCGAAAGGTCGAGTGCGAGCAGGATATCCCGCTGCGGCTCCTTCTTTTCGAGCGGCGGTTCGACATATTGCGGGCGAGCGAGGGCAAGTACGATCAGGCACCAGGAGAGCGCGAGAACGACGGACTGCAGCCATGAACGTCGTGCGACGACCGAACCTTCGCTGGGCTTGATGCCGGCTGCCTCGGCGATCTGATCAAAGAAGGGAACGCGCACGGAAGCGGATGTCTCGCGCTTCGGCGGCAGGAGAAGCCAGACCAGAAGCGGCAACGGCAAGGCAAGCAGCAACCAGGGAAATTCAAGCTGATACATGATGCTCCTCGATCCATTGGCGGGCTGCGCGCAGGGTGTGCTTCATCTGCTCTTCGGACAGGGAGGCGAAGGTGGCATCCTCCCGATATTCGAGATCGTCGAGTAGCGTCGCGAGCGGCTGGCCCACGCTGCCGGAGCGCCCCAGAAATTGCGCCCATCCCGCGCCGGCAAGCGTGGCCACCTGTGCCCGCGGCCAGGCTGCAAGCGCCGTCCGTTTCAACAGTTCGGCAAGTTCGCGGATGGCATCGCCCCGTCTCGCGGCATCGGTCATTTCGCCTTCCAGTTTCGCAAGCTGCCGCACGGCATCACGGCGGTAGGCGTTGCGCCGGAAACGGCGAACGGCCAGGATCGCGATCGCCAGCAGGAGCAAGAGAAGAAGGGCGGCGAGGGTAGCCCAGCCCCAGGTCTGCGGCATCCAGGAGATGGGTTGAGGCATGACGATGTCATGCAGTGAGCGAAGTGCCATTTCAGTCATCGGGTCGAGTTTCGGCGCGGGCTCCATCAGCGCCTCCGTTGCCGGAAGGTCGACTGCTCAAGCAGCCGACGCAGTTGCGGCGCTGTCTCCTCGGCGGCCGAGACGGGAAGCATCGGCAGGCCGAGCTCCCGCTGCCATGCGCGCAGCTCGTTGCCGCGGTCCTGCGCGAATTTGTTGACCGCGCCGCGCACGGCGCCGCGACCGAGCGTCAGTTCGGCCTGCAGCGTGCCGCCGCTGACGACGATGTCTCCGGCCCTCGGCAGTTCCAGCAGGAACGGATCGTAGATCAACAGGCAGATGACGTCGTTGCTGACGGACAGGCGCAGCAGGAGGTCGCGCGTCGTGCTGCCATGACCGTCGAAATCGCTGATCACCAGAATGAGATGATCATGGCGGGCGATATTGGCGGTGAGATGCAGGGCATCATCCAGTGCCTGATGGGCCGGCGCATCCGCATAAGCGGCGGAAAGCGCGGTGTTCTTCTCGGCAATGCGATCGGCCAGCGCGATGACGGCATTGCGGCTTCGGTGCGGGCGCAATTCGCTCGTGCCGGTATCGCCGATGACAAGCCCGCCGACCCTGTCGCCGGAGCCGAGGATGCGCCAGGCACAGAGCATGGCCGCCTCTGCCGCCGTAACCGACTTCAGCGCCCGGCGGCTGCCGAAGAACATGTTGATGCGCTGGTCGACGAGTAGAATGGCAGGCCGCTCCTTCTCCTCGCCATAGACGCGGATGGTCGGCTTGGTCGTGCGCGCCGTCACCCGCCAATCGATCGAGCGGACGTCGTCTCCCGGCAGATAGTCGCGCAACTCCTCGAAGATCAGCCCCCGACCGCGCAGGGAGGATTGCATGCGGCCGGCAAGCTGCTGGTGGCTTTTCGCCTTCTGGACGAAGCGGAGGTCGCGCGCATTGGTTTCCAGCGCGACGAGCTGTTCGGTCGTCACATAGGCGCCGTCACCTGCTGCGGCGCCGGGTTTCATGAGACGGCCACCAGTTCGGTGATACGGTCGATCACCTGATCGGGCGGCGTGTTCGATGCATGGGCCTCGTAGGACAGGATCAGCCGGTGGCGGAAGACATCGTGGACGACGGCCTTCACGTCGTCCGGCGTCACATAGTCCCGTCCCTGCAGCCAGGCGTAGGAGCGCGATACCTTATCCAGACCGATCGCGCCGCGCGGACTGGCCCCCACCTGCAAGAGCTTCGCGAGATCCTTATCGAAACGTTCGGGATATCGGGTCGCGAAGACCAGTGCGACGATGTATTTCTCGACCGGCTCAGTCATGGTGACGGCGCCGATCTGCTCGCGCGCCTCGAATATTGCCTGCGGATCGAGCCGTTCCGGCTCCGCATGGCGGGTCTGGTCGTGGCTGGCATTCTCCTCGTCGCGGTTGAGGCGCATGATTGCGGCCTCGGATTTTTCGTCCGGATAGCCGACCTCGACATGCATCAGGAAGCGATCGAGCTGCGCCTCGGGCAGCGGATAGGTTCCCTCCTGCTCGATCGGGTTCTGCGTCGCCATGACCATGAAGAGATCGGGCAGCGGATAGCTGGTGCCGCCGACCGTCACCTGCCGCTCCTCCATCGCTTCCAGAAGTGCCGACTGCACCTTGGCCGGAGCGCGGTTGATCTCGTCGGCGAGGATGAGATTGGCGAAGATCGGTCCCTGCTGGAACCTGAATTCGCCCTTGCCGCCTTCGGAAAAATAGACTTCCGAGCCAGTAATATCGGCAGGCAGGAGGTCGGGGGTGAACTGCACGCGCGACAGGTCGGATTGCAGGTTCTTCGCCAGGCTCTTGATCGCCCGCGTCTTGGCCAGTCCTGGCAGGCCCTCGACGAGAAGGTGACCATTGGCGAGCAGCCCGAGCAGCAACCGCTCGACCATCGCCTCCTGACCGATGATCGACTGGTCGATGCGCTTGCCGAGCGCGATGATATCGTCATGTGCGGTCATGGATCGAACCCGGTTGTTGCCGCGATGGAGCCTCAGGAGATTGGCTGGTATTCCAGCCTGTTTTGTCCTGGAGCCGAGTGGAAGTACGCAACGGTAAATCGAACCGTAACTCGACGTTAAACGGCGCCATCCGCGCTAATAGGTCACCGGTCTCGATTGCGGATCGGCTTGCAGTGTCTGGGTAACGTCGGTCGCGGCGGGTCGGGCCACTGGCTTTTCGGCAATCGCCAGCGGTGCTGCCGCGACGGTGCCGACGGTGCGTGCAGTGCCGCCGACCACGGCCGCGACGCTGTCGCCGAGGCTGATCGTCGAATCCGTCAATGTCTGCCCGGTCATCAGGCGCTGGCCGATGAGCTGGACGACCTGCGGGCTTTCGGCAAACTTGCCATGGTTGAGATTGTCTCCGGTCTTGACCTCAGTGAGGTCGATCGCGGTGATCCCGGCCTGGTCGAGCCGGCTGCGATAGGGCTCCTGGGATGGATCGATCGCACCGAGACGCGAGACCTTGCCGGTTATCAGGCTCGAGAATGCGAGCGCGCGATCGTCCTGCGACACGAAGATCGTAAATTTCGGCGTCGGCTTGCCCATCTCGACGAACTGCTTGGCGAAGACCTGGATATCGATGTCGGGAGAGGCAAGGATGACGTTGCGGATCTTGCCGTTCACATGGCCGTCGCGAATGCCCATCTGCCGCAACGCCTCCATCGTCAGCCAGGTGCCCATCGAATGGGCGAGCACGGTGATCTCCTTCACGCTCGGATCCTGCGCCAGAATGCGGAGCGTCTGCTCCAGCGCCGTGCGGGAATAATTCGTGCTTTCCTTGTCGTATTCGTAATCCCGAAGCTTGGCGCGCGAAGGCCAAGTGAACAGCACCGGCGTCGCGCGCATGCCGCTGTCATGGACGATCTGCGCCAGACGGAAGACGGAATCCTCGTATTTGTTGTTGAAGCCGTGGACGAAGACGAGCGCATGGCCGCCGACCAGATGCTGGCTGACCCAGGCTCTGCCGGCCTGAATCGTTTCGATCTCAGTGACGCGCGTGACGGCAAAATCCTTGGCCGGATCCGGCGGCAGCCGCTGCGGCCATTGCACCTCGCCGGCCTTCCTGTTGGGTGGCAGCGATACGACGATCTCCGTCAGATGCGCTTTCGGGCTACGCTCGCCGGTGAACAGTGTCGCCCGGTCGCGGGAGGGCTCGCGCGTCGTGGCGACAAGCATTTCGACGCGCGCCGTCTTCGGCGTCGCTGCCGTCACGGCGACAGGCGTCATCACACCCGTCGGATGTCCGCATCCGACTAGGGTCAGGACGGTGATGCACGCAACAAGGATCTTCATCCGCAATCCACCGGTTTGCCGGAGCAACGATAGCTGCAGAGTTGGTGCGAGGAAGTACGTTACAGTAAAAATCGACGTTAACGGCCGAGATTGGCGCTTCCATCCCAAGGCTGGAACTGGATGAGCGACGGCGCCATATTGATCGGCGGTTCACTCGCATTTTAATGCTATTTAAATTTCGCATTGCTAATGTTTTGGGATGCGGATCAGTGTCATCACCAATTTCGCCTATGGCGCCACCGTTGTCCTGACGGCATTGTCGGGGGCGGCGTTTATCCTCTCGGCCAACAGCGCGGAGCGGGAGCGTCTGGCCGTCGAGGAGCATCGGGTACTCGATAATCTCGGCGATGAACTTGCGCTCGGTGCAGAGGAACGTAGCGACGAAGCGCGGCTCTATGTCGTCAGCGGTGAAGAGCGGCATCTGCGGGCATTCAAAAGCCGAGAAGAAGAGGAGCGGCGTTTCGAGGCAGCCCTTTCTGCATTCGGCAATCAGGAGTTGCCGACCGCCGAGGCAGAGGCGATTGTCGATCTGGAGCGGTATGCGGATACGCTTGATCGCCTAGAAGAGGAGGCCATCGCTTCCTACCAGCGCGGTGATCGCGATGAAGCGAGCCGGATCTTGTTCGGACCGGAGCATGAACGCTTGCAGGCCTCTCTTACTGAAGCTTTGACGCGTTTGCGGGCGCTGGCCGCAACGCGTGCGAGCGATCTGCTGCAGGATGCGCGCGATCGCGCCGACGTCTGGAGCCTTGTTGCACGCATCATGCTCGGTCTGACGGCAGTGCTTTTTCTTGCGGTGCTGTATTTCGTGCTGCGGCGACGCGTCGCCCTTCCGCTCATCCAGATGACCGGTATCGTGAGCCGGCTTGCACGGCAGGATTATGCCGTCGAGGTGCCGCGTGATCGCCGACAGGACGAGATCGGTGAAATGACCGAGGCGATCCATATTTTCCGCCAGAACGGGCTGGAACGGGACCGACTGGATGCCGAGCGACGCCGCGACCAGATGATGAAGGATCTGATCCTGCAGATGATGCACCGTCTGCAGGCTTGCCAGACCCAGCTGGAACTGGCGGAGGTGGTTTCGCTTTTCGCGCCACAGATATTCCCGCAGCTTGCCGGTCAGTTATTCGTTATGAACGAAAGCCGCACCGCTCTGACGAGTTTCGGTTCCTGGTTGAAGCCGCGGCATGCGGAGACCTCCTTTCCGGCCTCGGCCTGCTGGGCGATCCGCCGGGGACGACCGCATGTCAGCGATTTCGCGCAGAGCGACATTTCCTGCCAGCACCTGCAAGGGCTGGACGTGACGGGCTTTTGCGTGCCGTTGACGGCGCAGGGCGACATGATTGGTCTGCTCTATTTTGAGGAGAGGGAAGAGGCCGATGGCAGGCTGGCGGAGACTTCGCGACTTTATCTCGAGCTGATTGCCGAAAATATTGGTCTTGCGGTCGCCAACCTTCAGCTTCGCGATCGTCTTACCCATCTTGCGGTCCGCGATGCGCTGACAGGGCTGCTGAACCGTCGTTCTTTGGACGATGCGCTCGCGCGTCAAAGCCGCAGCACGGACGGCGAGGCACTCGCCTGCCTGATGATCGACATCGATCACTTCAAGCGCTTCAACGACGAGTTCGGCCATGATGCCGGCGACGAGGTGATGCGCTATGTGGCGCAGATCATCGCCGATACAGTTGGAGACGACGGAAAAGTCTATCGATTCGGGGGCGAGGAATTCGCGGTTCTGGCTCCGGGCCTCGGTGAAGAGGCCGCGGTGGCGCTGGCCGAGAAGATCCGAGCAGCAGTAATGGAGGCTCCGCTCGCTTATCGGGGCCGCATCCTGGGATCCATTACCGCATCGCTCGGTGTTGCCGCCACGGCGCGATCATATTCAGGCCCGGCTTTGCTTATCCTCGCCGACAAGGCCTTGCTTGAGGCCAAGGCTCGTGGACGCAATTTATCCGTGTCGGCGCTTGAGCTGGGCGAAGCGGTCGCTCAAGAAGGCAAGCCTGGCGACATAACCATCAGTTCAGAAGACGATCGAGCCGTAGTCGGTGACGATCGTCGGTGATCCGGCTGACGCCGGCATAGACCGCGATAACGGCGCTGAAAACACCACTGGAGGCCAAAAGAAGCATCAGGAATATCTGATATTTCCCAGCTTCCAGCGGATCCTGTCCGGCCAGGATCTGGCCGCTCATGATGCCCGGCATGGTGATGATACCGGCTCCAACCATCTGGTTGGTAACGGGCAACAGGCCAGCCTGAATGGCCCGACGGATCAGGGGGCTAGTGCCCGCCAGCGGGTCGCGCCGAGGGCGAGTTGCGCTTCGATTGCATTTCGTTCCGAGCCGATATTTGCGAAAAGGGCATTGAGCGCGATGCTGGCGGAATTCATCGCAGTTCCGAGAATGATGCCGGCGATCGGTATCGCATGGGCGGGTTCAAGCCAATTCTCCGTGCCGAGTACCGTGAGGAGCGCGAATATGGACACGAAGCCCGTGGAAATCGTGATTGCGGTGCCGCTTACCAGGAACTGGAAATAGCCGCTCAGACGGCGGGGCAGCCTGGCGCCGGTCTCGTAACTTGCCGCAAGCAGCATGGTTGCAAATACAAGTAGCGTGATCCATGCCGAGCCGTGGGAAAAGACGAAGCGCAGCAGCATGCCCACCAATAACAGCTGAACGATCATCCTGATCGCGGACCAGGCAAGCGTCCTATGAAAGCCGAGCGACAGCAATACCGACAAGCCCGCGCTGATCAGTACCAGGGCACTTGCGAGCGACAGTTCGATCAAGCCAAGCGATATCATCACGGTGCGTGCCTCAGTACCAGTTTCTGGTCTGCCAGTCGTTCGCCCTGGGCGGCATTGTGGGTCACCATCACGAGGCCACAGCCTTTGTTCTTCGCGTCGTCAAGGGCGGCTTCGACGAGACCGGTCGTATCCTCGTCGAGCGCAGATGTCGGCTCGTCGAGAAGAAGAAAGCGCGGCTTTTGTATCAGAGCCCTGATCAGCGACATCCTCTGGCGCTCTCCGCTGGAAAGGTTCTGCGGCGGGCTGTCGAGTTTATCTGCCGCCAGACCCAGGCATGCCATGAGCCCGGCAGGGTCGATATCCGGATCAAGATGGTCACGCATTGTCGGTGCCCACCAGCCGGCATCCGATGACACATAGGTGACCTGCTTGCGCCAGAGCGGTCCTGGTGTTTCCCGCTGAGACTGGCCCCCAAGCAGAACCGAGCCGTCATGGGGATCGAGGTCGGCGAGCTTACGCAGCATCGTCGTCTTGCCCACACCTGAAGGCCCCATCACAATCAGGCACCCGCCCGCCGGAACAGAGAATTGCACAGCAGCTGTCGTCGCGGTGGCCGGAAGGCTTACGGTGAGCGATGGGGGCGAAAAATCTGTCATCCGACGGCAATGCCATTTTGAAGCAATCGAGGCAATTCGCCGACGCGGATCATCACGCGAAAGCTAAGAAGGAAGGCTCCGGGGACCGTGTCTCCTTCGCAAAGTCCTTGCCATGGTCGGTTGCCGCTACAGGAAGCCCTATGCCGAGCAGGAGGTCGATAATCAGCAGGCCAGGGCCGCGGCCAGCAGTTTTTGTCGATCCCGGCTGAAGCCTTCAAACGATTGTCAGATTTATGTGAGAAAGCGCCTCCATTGCAAAGAAAGGTGCATGATGGATAGTTCGGTACTGGCTAACACTATCGTTCGGCTGGCAGAAAACGGCGATATCGCCGCAGCCAATAGGCTTCTCGCTGCCGCAAAGGCTAAGTCGCGGCGTGGTGAGTTATATGCGCGGTCTTTGCGGCTTCGGTTGATGTTTGCCTCTATCGCACTTTTCGTGATTGCCTTCTTGTTCTTCTTTTTCGATCGCTAGGCAGCAGGCATGCGACTGCTCTGACCGAGCGCTTCGTTTTTTCCACTCCAACATATACATGCACCGGATCAGGCTTTTATACGGTCCACCATGTCTGCCACGAACTATGGTCGCACTTGATTGCAGGATGCCTGCGTTGTCGTGGTCAGCGCGCCTTTGGCGTCAAATACATATAAGATTCCTATTTTTTCCCCGTGAGCCTCATCTCGAATTCCTATGGTCATGAGATGCACATAGCGTTGCCGATCTCGGATATCGGCGCCGTTATCCAAAGGTGTGCATCATGGCATTCGATTATATCCTGAGCGGGATCGTGACGGTTTTCATTACCGTCTATCTCGCCTACGCCCTCTGGCGGCCTGAGCGTTTCTAAGGCGCTGCCATGCAAGGCTTTTTCCACTATTGCCGCCGACAGCTGCCATCGCGTCTCCATGCGCGCAGCTTCTGCCAAGGGTCGACCATCATCCTCAGGATGTGCGTCCTTCTCGGTGCGGCAACGGCCATCGCATTGCTGATCACGCGTCTTTCGCCGACCGCCTGACTTTTTCACATCCGCCAACTTGATGGGATTTCCCATGTCTGAGCCCAAAAGCGCGAGCATGTTCGATGCTCGCATTCTCGTGCCCGCCATCGGCGGCGCATTCACCAAACTCAATCCACGAACCATGGCCAAGAACCCGGTCATGTTCGTGGTTGCCATTGTTTCGGCCCTTACCACCGTCCTGTTCGTCAAGGATCTGGTGACCGGTGCCGAAGGCCTCGGCTTCTCTTTCCAGATCATCCTGTGGCTCTGGTTCACCGTGCTGTTTGCAAATTTTGCGGAAGCGGTGGCGGAAGGTCGCGGCAAGGCGCAGGCGGAAAGCCTCCGCAAGACGCGTACCGAGACGCAGGCCAAGCTTCTGACCTCCGCCGAAGGGCGTGAGTGGAAGGAAGTGGCCGGCACTTCGCTCAAGGTCAACGACATCGTGCTCGTCGAGGCCGGAGACATCATCCCGTCCGACGGCGAGATCATCGAAGGTATTGCGTCGGTCAACGAAGCGGCGATCACCGGTGAATCGGCACCTGTCATCCGTGAATCCGGCGGCGACCGATCGGCTGTCACCGGCGGCACGCAGGTCCTGTCCGACTGGATCAAGGTGCGCATCACGGCCGCTGCCGGCTCGACCTTCATCGACCGCATGATCGCACTCGTCGAGGGCGCCGAGCGTCAGAAGACCCCGAACGAAATCGCGCTCAACATCCTGCTCGCAGCCCTGACGCTGATCTTCGTCATGGCAACAGCCACCATCCCGGCCTTCGCCTCCTATGCAGGCGGTGCGATCCCGATCGTCGTTCTCGTCGCGCTTTTCGTGACGCTGATCCCGACCACGATCGGCGCGCTTCTGTCGGCCATCGGCATTGCCGGCATGGACCGCCTCGTCCGCTTCAACGTTCTGGCCATGTCCGGCCGCGCAGTGGAAGCAGCCGGCGACGTCGATACGCTGCTGCTCGACAAGACCGGCACGATCACGCTCGGCAACCGCCAGGCCACCGAATTCCGTCCCGTCACGGGCGTGACTGCGGCAGAGCTGGCCGATGCGGCCCAGTTGTCGTCGCTTGCCGACGAAACGCCGGAAGGTCGCTCGATCGTCGTGCTTGCCAAGGAAAAATACGGCATCCGCGCCCGCGACATGAAGGAGCTCAACGCCACCTTCGTGCCGTTCACCGCGCAGAGCCGCATGAGCGGCATCGATTTCGACGGCGCGTCGATCCGCAAGGGTGCCGTCGATTCCGTTCTCAAATACCTGCAGTCGCAGTCGGTTTCCGGCCGTGCCGGTTCGGAAGCGACGATCAAGGAAGGCCAGGCCATTGCCGATGATATCGCCAAGGCCGGCGGTACGCCGCTGGCGGTTGCCCGCGATGGCCGTCTGCTCGGCATTGTCCACCTGAAGGACATCGTCAAGGGCGGTATCCGCGAGCGCTTTTCCGAACTGCGCAAGATGGGCATCCGCACCGTCATGATCACCGGCGACAACCCGATGACCGCAGCCGCCATTGCCGCCGAAGCGGGCGTCGATGACTTCCTTGCCCAGGCTACGCCTGAAAACAAGTTGCAGCTCATCCGCGACGAACAGGCCAAGGGCAAGCTCGTTGCGATGTGCGGTGACGGCACCAACGATGCTCCGGCGCTGGCGCAGGCCGATGTCGGCGTTGCCATGAACACCGGTACGGTCGCTGCCCGCGAAGCCGGCAACATGGTCGACCTTGACTCGGATCCGACCAAGCTCATCGAGATCGTCGAGATCGGCAAGCAATTGCTGATGACCCGCGGTTCGTTGACGACCTTCTCGATCGCCAACGACGTGGCAAAGTACTTCGCCATCATCCCGGCGATGTTCGTCACGCTCTATCCGGGCCTCGATGCACTCAACGTCATGGGTCTGCACTCGCCGCAGAGCGCCATCCTGTCGGCCATCATCTTCAACGCGCTGATCATCATCGCGCTGATCCCGCTGGCTCTGAAGGGCGTTGCCTACAAGGCGATCGGTGCCGGACCGCTCTTGCGCCGCAACCTTCTCATCTACGGCCTGGGTGGTCTCGTTGTCCCGTTCATCGGCATCAAGCTGATCGACATGGTCATCGTAGCCCTCAACCTTGCCTGATCGGAGACATCAATGACCATTCTTTATCTCATCCTCGGGCTGGTCGTCTTCGGACTACTCTTTGCCCTCGCCTCCGCGCTTGATCGCGCGTGATTGGGGAGACACTACAATGACACAAGCAGTAATCTTCGTACTCTTCATATTGGCCGGCACCGCGCTCCTGTCGTGGCCGCTCGGCCGCTACATGAGCTGGGCCATGGACCCGGCGCGCGGTAAAGGTCAGCCGAACAGCTTTACCTCGCTCTTTCAGGGCATCGGCGGGTCGCTGGCCCGCCAGGAACAGAACTGGAAGCGCTACGTCGTCTCGCTTCTCGGCTTCAACGTCATCATGTTCATCGTCGTCTTTGCTGTCCTGGCTTTCCAGCAGTATCTGCCGCTGAACCCGGATGCCAAGGAAGCGCTCGATCCGAGCTTGATCTTCAACACGGCTGCGTCGTTCACCACCAACACCAACCTGCAGCACTATTCCGGCGAAGTCTCGTTCAGCTACCTGACGCAGTTGGCCGGCCTGATGTGGCTGCAGTTCGTCTCGGCGGCTGTCGGTATCGCGGCGCTGACGGCTCTTGCCCGTGGCCTCGCAGGCCGCAAGCTCGGCAACTTCTTCGTCGACGTGCAGCGCGCCACCTTCCTGGTGCTCCTGCCGGTCGCCTTCGTTGTCGCCGTACTTCTGGTCCTGAATGGCGTGCCGATGACCTTCAACGGCTCCGTCGTCGCCACCACGCTGGAAGGCGTGCAGCAGACGATCGCCCGCGGTCCGGTCGCGGCCTTCGTGGCGATCAAGCAGGTCGGCACCAATGGCGGCGGCTTCTTCGGCCCCAACTCGACCCATCCGCTGGAAAACCCGAGCTTCTGGTCGAACGCCATCGAAACCATCGCCATCATCCTCATCCCGATGGCTTGCGTCTGGATGTTCGGTCACATCATCGGCCGCCTGAAGCATGCTGCCGTGCTGTTCACCGTCATGCTCATCCTCATGGGTGCTCGCATCACGGCAACCGTCGGCTTCGAAAACGTGCCGACCCAGGCCTTCAATGCGCTGCCGATCACTCAGGATGTCGGCAACCTGGAAGGCAAGGAACTGCGCTTCGGTGCGTCGGCTGGCCCGCTCTGGGCAGTGCTCACCACCTCCACCAGCAACGGCTCCGTCAATGCCATGCATGACAGCCTCAATCCGCTGGCAGGCATGATGCCGATGATCGGCATGTGGCTCAACGAAGATTTCGGCGGCGTCGGCGTCGGCATGGTCAATATGTTCCTCTACATCATCGTCGGCGTCTTCATTGCCGGCATGATGATCGGTCGCACACCGGAATATCTCGGTTGGCGCGTCGAGGCCAAGGAAGTGAAGTTCGCCATGCTGGCACTACTCTCCCACGGCTTCTTCATCCTGGTCGGCACCGCAATCTTCGCGGTCACCCCATGGGGCGCCGATACGCTCAACAATATCGGTCCGCACGGCTTCAGCGAGATTCTGTATGAGTTCTCGTCGGCCGCCGCCAATAACGGCTCGGGCTTCGAAGGTCTGGGTGACGCCACCACGCCGTGGAACATCGCAACCGGTCTCGTGATGCTGCTTGCACGCTTCATCCCGATCATTTTGCCGCTCGCCATCATCGGTTCGCTGTCGGCCAAGCGTCGCGCGACGGAATCCTCCGGTACGCTTTCGGTCGAAGACGGCACGTTTGCAGGCATGCTGACCGCTACGGTCATCATCGTCGGCGCGTTGACCTTCTTCCCCGCCGCCACGCTCGGCCCGATCGCCGAACACGTCATGTTCATGAAGTAAGAGGTCCAGATCATGGAAACCCTCATCTCAAGCCTTCGCATCACCGTCGCCACAATGGCGATCTGCGTCGGCGGTTACTCCGCGGCCGTTTGGGCCATCGGTCAGGCGGTCACGCCTGACACGGCCGAGGCCTCGATCATCACCAAGGCTGATGGCACCGTCATCGGTAGCCGTCAGGTGGCCCAGGCCTTCACCCAGCCACAGTATTTCTGGCCGCGTCCTTCGGCCGTTGATTACAACGGCGCCGGTGCCGGCGGCTCCAACAAGTCGCCAACCAGCACGGATCTGACCGAGCGGGCAACGGAAACTGTCGCAGCCTATGGCGCGACAGCTGAAAATCCGCTTCCGGCGGAACTGGCTGCCGCATCCGGTGCGGGTCTCGACCCGCATATCACCGAGCGTGCGGCCCGTTATCAGGTGGCCCGCATCGCCCAGGCGCGCAACATCCCGGCCGATCAGGTTGAACAGCTTATCGACCGGAATGCCTTCTCGCCTGGTGGTATGTTCACGCCTGACCGGCTGGTAAATGTGCTCGAAATGAATCTCGCTCTGGACAACGTCCAGGTACAGTGAGCTAGAGATTGATATCGGCGGTGCCTCAAGCGCCGCCGATATCGGAGAACGGGGCGAGATGGCCAACGAAAATCAGAGCGGACAGGATCGCCGTCCTTCTCCCGACGCCTTGCTGGAGCGGGCGGACCAGGAAAATCGCGGCAAGCTGAAGATCTTTCTCGGTGCTGCGCCCGGTGTCGGCAAGACCTATGAAATGCTGATGTCGGCCCGCGCGCGCCAGGCCGATGGCGTGGATGTCGTGGTGGGCGTCGTCGAGACCCATGGTCGCAAGGAAACAGAGGCTCTCGTCCACGGGCTGAAGATCATTCCCCGCAGGGCAATCGAGTACAAGGGCCAGGCGCTCGAAGAGATGGATCTCGATGCCATCATCGAGAGACGGCCGGCGCTCGTTCTGGTCGATGAGCTTGCCCATACCAACGCCCCGGGCAGCCGACATCCCAAGCGCTATCTCGACGTGCTCGAGCTGCTCGCCAACGGTATCGACGTCTATTCGACGCTCAATGTCCAGCATGTCGAAAGCCTGAACGACGTCGTCGCGCAGATCACCCGTATCCGCGTTCGCGAGACGGTTCCCGATTCCGTCATCGACCGCGCCGACGATATCGAGATCATCGACATTACCCCCAGGACCTGATCAAGCGGCTGCAGGACGGCAAGGTTTATGTGCCGAAGACGGCGCGCCGGGCGATCGAGAACTATTTCTCGCCGGGCAACCTGACCGCACTGCGCGAACTGGCGCTTCGACGGACGGCACAGCGCGTCGACGAGCAGTTGCTTAATCACATGCAGGCCCACGCGATTTCCGGCCCCTGGGCGGCCGGCGAGCGCATTCTCGTCTGCCTCGACCATGGCCGCAACGGCGCGGCTCTCGTCCGTTATGCCCGCCGCCAGGCTGACCGGCTGCGCGCGCCCTGGACTGCGCTGCATCTCGAGACGCCGCAGTCCGCCACCATGGCGGATGCCGACAAGGATCGGCTGGCCGCCTGCATGCGGCTTGCCGAACAGCTCGGCGCCGAGACGGTGACGCTTCCGGCCTCCAGCGTTTCCCGTGAAATCATCGCCTATGCCAATGCCAACAATTTCAATCACGTCATCATCGGCAAGTCGAACAAGCCGAGGTGGCGGGAGATATGGGAAGGCTCCGTCACTCACGATCTGATCCGCCATTCCGGCGCAATCAGCGTGCATGTGATGTCCGGCAGCGAGGAGACGATCGACCCCAATGCCGTCAAGACCGCGGTTCCGAAGCGTCGTTTCCGGCTGAAATATTATATCCGCAGCACGGTCTTCATGCTGATCGCCGTCGGTATCGGCGTGCTGCTCGATCGGGCGCTGGATGTCCGCAATCTCGCCCTGGTCTTTCTGATGGGCGTGCTTGCGTCGGCGGTTCGCGGCGGCCTCGGGCCCGGTCTTTACGCATCATTGATCGGTGCGCTGTCATTCAACTTCTTCTTTCTGGAACCGCGCTACACGCTGACGGTGCGCGATCCGGAAGGGGTGATCGCTCTTCTGTTCTTCCTCGGCACGGCAATCGTCGCAAGCAACCTGACCGCCGCCGTCCAGCGACAGGCGGCTGCAGCCCGGCAGCGTGCCAGGACGACGGAGGATCTCTATCTCTTCTCCAAGAAGCTCGCCAGCACCGGCACGCTCGACGACGTTCTATGGGCGACGGCCTTCCAGATCGCGTCCATGCTGAAGGTCAGGGTCGTCATTCTGCTTCCGGAGGGCGGAACGATTGCCGTGAAGGCAGGTTACCCGCCGGACGATACGCTGGTGGACGCCGATATCGCGGCCGCCAAATGGGCCTGGGAGCACGACCGCCCGGCAGGCCGTGGTGCCGATACCTTGCCGGGCGCAAAGCGCCTCTATCTGCCGCTCAGGACCGGGCGCGGTGCGATCGGCGTCGTCGGTCTCGACAATGACCGGCAGGGACCGATCCTGACGCCTGAACAGAGCCGTCTTCTGGATGCGCTCGCGGATCAGGCAGCACTTGCGATCGAGCGCGTTCATCTGGTTGCGGATGTAGACAAGGCCAGGCTTGCGGCCGAGACGGACCGGTTGAGGACGTCGCTCCTGACTTCGATCTCCCATGACCTCAAGACGCCGCTTGCCGGCATCATGGGGGCAGCAGGGACGATGAAGGATTTCGGAAAGGGCCTATCGGACGATGCGAAGGGCGAGTTGCTGCAAACGATTATCGACGAGTCCGAGCGGCTCAACCGGTTCATCGTCAACCTGCTCGACATGACCCGCATCGGCTCGGGCGCCATGGAGCCGAACTACGCGCTGCATTATCTCGGCGACATCGTGGGCTCGGCGCTGAACCGCGCAGCAAGGATCACGGGCCAGCACAGGGTCGAGGTTGCCATTCCCGAAGATCTGCCGATGCTGCGTGTCGATCCAGTGCTTTTCGAACAGGTTCTGTTCAATCTCATCGACAACGCCGCCAAGTATTCGCCCGATGGTACGATGATCTCCATCCGCGCATGGTCCGAGGACAGCCAGATCAAGGTTCGTATTCTCGATGAAGGTTCCGGCATTCCGCCTGGCGATTTCGAGCGGATCTTCGACAGCTTCTATCGTGTGCGTAAAATCGATCACGTCAAGGCGGGCACCGGGCTTGGGCTTTCGATCTGCCGCGGCTTCGTCGAGGCCATGGGGGGCAGTATCAGGGCAGAAAACCGCCCAGACCGTCAGGGCGCGATGTTCACCATAACCATGCCGAGGCCGCCAGCGCCTCAGGGAGACGCATGATGACCAATCCAACGGTAAAGATACTGGTGGTCGATGACGAGCCGCCGATCCGCAAGCTCCTGGATGTCGGCCTCTCGTCGCAAGGGTTTTCGGTTCAAGGCGCTCCGAATGCCAAGGCCGCAATGGAGATGGCGGTGTCCAACACGCCGGATCTCGTACTGCTGGATCTCGGCCTGCCGGATATTGCCGGTCACGAATTGCTGGCGAAGTGGCGAGCCGACGATGTCACCTTCCCGATCGTCATCCTGTCCAGCCGCACCGACGAGGCGGGCATCGTCAAGGCGCTGGAGCTTGGCGCGGACGATTATGTGACGAAGCCGTTCGGCATGAACGAACTGGTGGCACGAATCCGCGTCGCATTGCGGCACCGGCTGCAGACGCAGGGAGAAAATCCTCTGTTTCAGGTGGGCGATCTCTCGGTCGATCTCGTCAAGCGGATCGTCAAGGTAAAGGGCGAGGAGGTCAAGCTGACCCCGAAGGAATACGACATCCTCCGGCTTCTCGTGCAGTATTCCGGTCGGGTGCTCACCCACCGCTTCATCCTCGACAAGGTCTGGGGCGAGATTACCGATGTGCAGTATCTGAGGGTCTATGTCCGCCAGCTTCGCCAGAAGATCGAGGAGAGCCCCGATCAGCCGCGATACATCCTCACCGAAACAGGCGTCGGCTACCGGCTCACCGAGCCAAGTTGAAAATATCCAAGCTCCATGGAGTGCATCATGAAACTGCAGGACTTCCTGCCGAGTGAGAACATTGTTGTCGGCGTACAGGCCGCATCCAAGGATCAGGTTCTCCGGCTGCTTGCCGAAATCGCCAGCAAGAAAAGCAAGCTCGCGGCCGGTGATATCTCGAAGGGCCTGCTTGAAAGGGAAAGATTGGGCTCGACGGGTATCGGCGACGGCATCGCCATACCGCATGCTCGATTCGAGGCGTTGCAAGAACCGCTCTGCCTTTGCGCCAAGCTCGCCAAGCCGGTGGATTTCGATGCGATG
Source organism: Terrirhizobium terrae (assembly GCF_030323265.1). Classification (GTDB taxonomy): domain Bacteria; phylum Pseudomonadota; class Alphaproteobacteria; order Rhizobiales; family Rhizobiaceae; genus Neorhizobium. The sequence continues at coordinate 1,421,285 of NZ_CP104992.1, read as the reverse complement.
GACGGGCTGCCGGTCGACGTCGTCATCCTCCTGCTTTCACCGGCGGGTGCCGGTCGCGATGGCCTCAACATGCTGTCCTGTGTGGCCCGGAAATTTCGCGACGACAGAATCCTGCCTGCGATTTGCCAGGCAGGCAGTGCCGAGGAGATCTATGCGATCCTTACCGCGTGAATGGTTCGCTGGCGCGGAAACGTAATGAAGTCAGCATTACTAACGGCAGCCGGTAATTCGCCGCCGACATCGGTTGATATGCTGCTCGTCAGCTTGTCGCGGCGCTTGGTTCTCCGCAGCCGCGACAAGCTATCGAGCCAGATGCAATCAGTTGCGTCGCTTGCCGATCCTGCCATGCTTGACGTGATAGGCAATCGTGCTGCGCGACAGGCCGATGTCTTTCAGGCTGTCGTCATCGAGCGCCATCAACTCGCGAATGGTGAGGCGCGTCCTCAGCCAGTTCGACAGGCTTCTCATAGTCTCGATCAGTTGGTTCATTTCTACTCTCCCTAGAGCTTTGACCCTTTTCCGGGTCTTCGCGAAGGGTCGCTGGGGAGAGCTATTCGACTGTTTCTATTCCGGCGTTTCGTATGTGAACTGTAGCGAATGAAAGATTATGTAACAAACGACGGGCGCTCGCGGCTCTCGCTTTCGAGCCGCAAACACATGAATTCGCATGGGCCTTTAGGATCCGAGCAGGATATCGGCCTGTCGCGAGTGCCGGCGAACAAGCTCGCCGTTGCGAAGGTCGTTGCCTTCCGTTTTCGTCCGCGCCGCCTGCTCGTCGAACCCGAGTGAAAGCCAGCGGTGCATGAGGCGTTCTTCCAGCGTGGCGACCGGCGGTGAGATCATGACCGAGAAGTCGAATTGGCTTGCGAGCGCACTCCACGGTGACTGGTCGAGGAGAAGATAATTGCCTTCGACAAAGATGAAGCGTGTCGAGACAGGAACAATACGTGCTGCCGCAATGGCAAGCTCGCGGGTCCTGTCGAAGACCGGAACCAGTACCTCATCCCCGCCATCTTTGACGGCGCGAATGATGTCGAGAAAGCCACGGACATCGAACGTATCCGGGGCACCCTTCCGCGCATAGGATCCCTTTTGCCGCAGCACGTCGTCGTCCATATGGAAGCCATCCATCGGCAGCACTTCGGCGCTCTCTCCCTGGCTCGCGTGGCCTCGCAGAGCTGGTCCGCCAGGGTGGATTTGCCGGCGCCCGGCGGGCCGGCAATCGCGATCAGAAACCGCGCCCTGCCGGCAGCCTTTCCCAGGACGGCGTCGACAATCCGGGAGATGTCGTCCGCCTTGTCTCCGCTGGTCATGCTGCGATGGTTTCCGTGGGAGCCTTTGCGCCCGTCATGAAGGCTACGGCATCCGACATCGTGTAGTCCTTCGGATTGATAACCGTGAGGCGCTTGCCGAGCCGATGGATGTGGATGCGATCTGCTATCTCGAACACATGCGGCATGTTGTGGGAGATCAATATGATCGGGATGCCGCGTGACCGCACATCGAGAATGAGCTCCAGAACTCGCCGGCTTTCCTTGACACCAAGTGCGGCCGTGGGCTCATCGAGAATGATGACCTTGGAACCGAAGGCCGCAGCCCGCGCCACAGCCACGCCCTGACGCTGGCCGCCGGACAGCGTCTCGACCGCCTGGTTGATGTTCTGGATGGTCATCAACCCGAGATCGGAAAGCTTTTCTCGCGCCATTTTCTCCATGGCTGCGTGATCGAGCTTGCGGAGGAATTTTCCCATGAAACCCGGTTTGCGGATCTCCCGGCCGAGAAACATATTGTCGGCTATGGAAAGCGCCGGGGAGAGGGCGAGGTTCTGGTAGACGGTTTCGATGCCGGCCTTGCGGGCTTCGATCGGCGACGAGAACTGCACGACCTTGCCGTCCATGCGGATCTCGCCTTCGTCGGGCCGGATGGCGCCGGAGATCGCCTTGATCAGCGAAGACTTGCCGGCACCATTGTCGCCGATCACGGCCAGGATCTCGCCCGGATAGAGATCGAAATCGGCATGGTCGATTGCCGTTACCCGGCCGTAGCGCTTGATCAGGCCGCGTCCTGAGAGGATCGGCTGTCTTGTCTGTGCCTCGGTCATCAGCGAGATGCCTTTCTGATCCATTGATCGGTTGCGACGGCGACGATGATGAGCACGCCGATCAGGAGATAGGTCCATTGCACATCGGTCCCGAGAAGCCTCAGGCCGAGAGAGAAGACGCCGACGATCAGGGCGCCGAACATCATGCCGAGGATCGAGCCCCGTCCACCGAAGAGCGATATGCCGCCGATGACGACCGCCGTAATGGATTCGATATTGGCGAACTGGCCGGCTGTCGGAGAAACGGAGCCGAGGCGGCCGATCAGTGCCCAGCCGGCAAGTGCGCAGATCAGGCCGGCAATCACATAGACCGAAATCAGCATGCGCTTTACGTTGACGCCGGAGAGGTCGGCCGCTTCCGGGTCATCGCCGACAGCATAGAGATGTCGCCCCCATGCCGTGTGGTTGAGCACGTACCAGAGCAGCGCAACGAGCAGGATCATGGCGATGACGCCATAGGTGAACACGGCGCCGCCGATGCGGAAGGTCTCGCCGAAGAACTGGAGGATCGGCGCATTGGCCTCGATCTCCTGTGCCCGGATCGTCTCGTTGGCTGAGTAGAGGAAATTGGTGGCCAGTACGATCTGCCACATGCCGAGTGTGACGATGAAGGGGGAGCTTCACCCTGGCGATCAGCACACCGTTGATGAAGCCGCAAAATGCACCCACGGCAAAACCGCAGAGAATGGAGAGTTCGGGCGGCAGGCCATAGCGGAAGGCAAACTGGCCCATCACGACTGATGACAGAACCATGATGGCTCCGACGGACAGGTCGATGCCAGCAGTCATGATCACCAGCGACTGGGCGGCGCCGACAATGCCGGTAATTGCCACCTGCTGCAGGATGAGGGTCAGCGCGAAGGCCGAGAAAAACTTGGTGCCAAGAAGAAGGCCGAAGACCGTAAGTGATACGATCAGGACGATCAGGGACACCGTGGACGGGCTTGAATGCAGGAAATAGCGGAATTTCTCGACCGCGGACCTGTCGTTGTTGTCGAACGAGGCGACGTCCTTGGAGCTGTCCTTCAGCACCGTCTCGTAGTCATCACGCGGTGCTGACGCTACCGGGTCAGTCATGGGCATTCTCCTCCGCTTCCGTCCCGCTCCCGAGGACCAGATGGTCGTCCGCCGGCGAGCCGTTGCAGGCCCGCCGGACGATTTTCTAAAGGCTGATCAGCCCCAGCATTTGCCGAGAGCTTCCTTGGTATCGATCGACTTGATCGCGGGCACGGGCTTGTCCGTCACCAGCGTCACGCCGGTGTCGAAGAAGTCCTTGCCTTCGGTCGGCTTGGGCTTTTCACCGCTGTCGGCGAATTTCTTGATGGCTTCGATGCCGAGTGCTGCCATTTGCAGCGGGTACTGCTGGGAGGTCGCGCCGATCACGCCATCGGCGACATTCTTCACGCCCGGGCAACCACCATCGATGGAAACCACAAGGACGTCCTTCTCGCGACCGACTGCCTTCAACGCCTCATAGGCGCCTGCAGCAGCAGGTTCGTTGATCGTGTGGACGACGTTGATGGTCGGATCCTTCTGAAGAAGGTTCTCCATGGCGGTGCGGCCGCCTTCCTCGTTGCCGTTGGTGATGTCGTGGCCGACGATGCGCGGATCATCCTCGTCGCCGATGCGGTTTGGATCCTTGGGATCGATACCGAAGCCCATCATGAAGCCCTGGTCGCGCAACACGTCCACGGACGGCTGGGACGGCGTCAGGTCGAGGAAGGCGACCTTGGCTTCCTTGGCCGCGTCGCCGAGCGTTTCCTTCGCCCACTCGCCAATCAGCTTGCCGGCGAGGAGGTTGTCGGTGGCGAATGTCATGTCGGCCGCATCGATCGGTTCGAGCGGCGTATCGAGAGCGATCACCAGCATGCCGGCGTCGCGGGCCTGTTTCAGGTTCGGCACGATGCCCTTGGTATCGGAGGCGGTGATCAGGATGCCCTTGGCGCCGTCGGCGATGCATGTCTCGATCGCGGCGACCTGGCTTTCCGAATCGCCGTCGATCTTGCCGGCGTAGGATTTCAGCGTCATGCCAAGTTCCTTGGCCTTGGCGGTCGCGCCCTCCTTCATCTTGACGAAGAAGGGATTGGTGTCGGTCTTGGTGATCAGGCAGGCCGAAACGTCGGCGGCACGGGCAGGTGCTGCAAAAGCGACGCCGAGCGCCAAGGCGGCAAAAGTCACGGACAATACGGATTTCTTCATGCTCTCCTCCAGAACAAATGGCCGCCGAGCGGACCGAACCTGCGAACACGGGTCAAGCCGAATGCGGGATGCCTCCTCCAAAGCCGTTCCCGAATGTTCACTGGCGCAGATTAAGTGCCAAACGGGTTTGTCTGTCAATAATTAATTCCGATTGAATTATTTATTTGGCGTGCGATGCTAGACGACATCCATTGGAATTCGGGGAATGACTAATGTCTGTTCCAGACGGCCCGCTTTCAGGGTCTATGACGACGACGCGATTTGCCGGCGGATCGAACCAGATCCGCGTGCGGGCTTACAACGAGCGGCTGGTTCTTTCGCTCGTGCGTCTGCATGGAGCACTGTCGAAGGCGGATATCACGCGGTTGAGCGGTCTTTCCGCCCAGACGGCTTCCGTGATCATGCGCTCACTCGAACAGGATGGGCTGCTGCTGCGCGGAGAGCCGATACGCGGACGGGTTGGGCAGCCGTCCATTCCGATGCGCCTCAATCCGGACGCGGTCTTGTCGTTCGGCGTGAAGATCGGTCGCCGCAGTGCGGATCTCGTGCTGATGGATTTCGCCGGCGGCGTTCGCAAGCAGTACCATGAAACCTATGCTTACCCTCGCCCAGAGGAGATCATCAGGATCATCACGTCCGGCATGGCAAGGATCGAGGGCGAGCTCGATGACGTAGAACGGAGCCGTATTGCCGGCGTCGGCATCGCAGCACCCTTGAATTGTGGAATTGGGCCGACGAAGTCGGTGCGCCGCCCGGAGCCATGGACGCCTGGCGAGGCTTCGATCTTCAGGCCGAGATCTCGGCCAAGACACCCTACGCGGTCTATCTCCAGAACGACGCGACAAGCGCCTGCGGCGCCGAGCTCGTGTTCGGCATCGGCTCCCATTATCCGGATTTCCTTTATCTCTTCATCGGATCGTTCATCGGCGGAGGCATCGTCCTCAATTCCGCAATTTTTTCCGGACGCACGGGAACTGCCGGTGCGGTCGGGCCGCTGCCGGTGCATGACAAGAAGGGCCAAAACCGCCAATTGCTCGACATCGCCTCGATCTTCGTGCTCGAAAACATGCTGCGGGAACGCAATATCGATCCCCAGCCGCTCTGGTATTCGGCTGATGACTGGATCGATTTCGGCGAGCCTTTGCAGGCGTGGATCGACGATTCGGCCGCGGCACTCGCGCAGGCAATCGTCGCGGCCGCCTCGATCATCGATTTCGGAGCGGCCGTGATCGATGGCGGCTTTCCGTCCTGGGTCAGAACGCGACTGGTCAGCGCGACGATCGAGGCGGTCAACCGGCTCGATCTGCAGGGCGTCATCATTCCCGACATCATCTCGGGCAAGGTCGGCGCCCAGGCACGGGCGATCGGCGGGGCAAGCCTCCCCATCTTTGCAAGATACCTGACGGATCAGTCCGTGCTGATCAAGGATTCCAAGGATGCCTGACCGTTTACGGCGCACAATTGCGTGTGACGGCTATTGACCGCTCCGGATATGCTCCATTTCTTCTATATATGCGTGATGGAATGTTTCGTCGTGCAGGCAAGGTGCGGGCTGTCGTGACCGCGTTTCCCATATCGATCCAGAGGGCCATGACGTGCGACAGGCGAGAATGAACGACGATCAATGGCAGCGCATCTTGTCGCTTCGGCAACAGCGACTAGCCTCTGATGGCTCTGCATCCGGTGACAGGACCAGCCCGTTCAGCGATCTCTATCGGCCGATTGCGATGAGGCGTGGCAGGTTTGTCCTTGCGCAGGTGGGGCAATCCCTCGACGGGCGCGTCGCAACTCCCTCGGGCGATGCGAAGGACGTGTCCGGCTGTGACGGTATAGAACATCTCCATCGCTGCCGCGCTCTCGTCGATGCCGTCATCGTGGGTGTCGGAACCGTCGTTGCCGACAATCCCAGCCTGTCTGTGCGCGCGGTCGCGGGATCGAGCCCGGTGCGCGTCGTGATCGACTGCAACGGGCGCATGCCTCTCGACGCGAAAATGCTTCACGACGGCGGCGCTCCGGTCATCATCGTCCAGGCCTCTGACGTCGTATCACGATGTCCAGAGCACGAAACGGTACGGATCGGCCGTCAGTCGAATGGGGAACTCGCGCCGGCTGATATCCTGGCAGCACTCGGCGAGCGCGGCCTGAAGAGCGTTCTTGTGGAAGGCGGCGCGACGACGATCGCGCGTTTCATGGACAAGGGCCTGATTGACAGGCTGCATGTTTCCATCGCTCCGATCATCATCGGTTCGGGACCTGCCGGCATCAACCTTCCGCCGATCGATCTGCTGAGCGACGCCAAGCGCCCAAGCGTGACCGTACACAACATCGGTACGGATATTGTCTTCGATTGCGATCTGCGTGCAGGCGACACCGCGGCAAGCCTAGAAAACCGCGATGAGATCCCGGTGCCCTATCCGGCATAAGCCTCGCTTTTCTCGTGCCGAGTCCTGGCGATAGGCGTACCAGGAAATGACTTCTTCTGGCTCCCTCTGGCCGTGTTCCTGCACGGCACTCGCGATCCCGCTCAACAGAAGAAGCTGAAGGTCTGTTTCCTCATCTCCAAGCATCCAGGGGCTTTCTGCGATGGTGACGTCGCTACCCTGCAGGCGCATTGCATCCGCCAGCGCCTGCCAGGCGTCGGGCCCGAGCGAGAGGCCGAACCCCTTGTCGCTTTGCTGATGAGCGTTGAAGGCCGCGGTGACAGTTCGGTCCAAGGGGTGCTCGTCCGTCCAGTCCATCTCGCCGTCGTAATTGAGGGCTGCATAGAGGCCGATGCTAGCGCCGCCGAGACGACGCGAGACACTGTCGATGAATTGCGCCGAACACAAATCGAACAGAGCGGATGCGGTCACCAATGCAACGTCGTGGAGCGGCAGGGCGTCCACATTCCCGAGATCCATCTCGATGGTCTCTACCGCGTCGCCGTGGCGATTACGGACCTCGTCCAGGAGAGCTCGGTCATTGTCCAGAAGCCGCCAGCGAGTGTTGTCGTGCAGGTGAGGTTGCAGGCTGCGATAGGTCGAGCCGCTACCGCAGCCAATGTCCAGGATGACGCCGCCCGGATGTTTCTCGATCACCTCCTTGGCCTGCAGAAGGAGATGCCGGTCGCGCGCATTTCCGTCTGCCGGTTCGCGCAAGCTCAGCCAGTGCGGATCAAAACTCATGGCGCGCTTTCAGAAAGTCCGACACGCGCGCGGCGGTATCGTGCCAGGATGGCAGTTTGGCACCGGCTACAGCGGCGGCATCGGCCATTGATATTCTCAGATCGGTATCCTCCAGCAGACGCCGCAAAGCGCCGGCAAATGCGTCCGGATCGTCGGCCTCGACGAGAAAGCCGGCATTGTCCGGCACCACGTCGGCCACTGCGCCAACCCGGCAGCCGACGATCGGGAGACCGTGGACCATGGCTTCCGCGAAGACCATGCCATACCCCTCATATCGTGTCGCCAGCGCGAATATGTCGGCGCGGGCAAAGTCCGCGCGAATATCGTCGACGGCACCGGCGAGCTCCACCCTGTCCTTGATACTGGAGGCCGAGAGCTGGCTACGAAGCGTGTCAGCCGTGACGCGGTCGAGATCGGCGCTTCCGACGATCCTGCACGTCCATTCGAGGTCGGCAATCTTCTCCAGGGCGGAGATCAGGACGTCATGGCCCTTGCGCCGGGTAAGGCTGCCGACACTCAGGATGTGCGGCGCTCCTTGAGTGCCGGTTGCCAGTGCTGCCGGCTGAACGCCCGGGACTGCGACGAGAAGGTTCGAGAGCGGTACCCCGTAAGACTCGGCGACAAGTTTCGCAGTCGTCTCCGAGGTCGTGACGACGCCTGCCGTATGGCCGAGCGCCTTCGTTTCGGTGTCATGAAGATATCGCTGGCTTTCCGCATCCAGTCCGGTTTCCATCGCAAGCGGATGGTGGACCAGCGCAATGATCGTCAAACGGCCGGCATCGCGCCTGGCCCAGCCATCCATGACGCCGAAGGCCAGCCCGTCGACGATTACGATCGCGCCGTCGGGAAGCGCCGCCAGTTTCCGTTCCGCTTCCTGCAGTTGCTCAGCATTGGGGGTCGGAAAGCCGGCGCCGAGAGACAGGGGTTCCACCGTCCAGCCGAGATCACCAAGCCCGGCAATGAGGCGACGATCGTAGCCATAGCCACCGGTCGGCGTGTTCAGGTCGCCCGGATAGGCGAATGTGACAGTCCGGCTCACAGATCCGCCTCGTACCAGCCGCGCGCCGTATGGGATTCATGCAGGGTAATGCGCAAACGGCAAATCCTCTTTCCGCCCTCTCCGAAACGGCCACTCCGGATCGCCGCGACGATGTCGTCGAACAACGCCTTGGCCAAGAATTCCGTCGTGGTGATCTTGCCCTGAAAGCGATCCAGCGTGTCGAGGTTCTGGTAGTTGAGCGGAGCCAAAACCTCCTTCAGCAACTCGGTCGCAAGCCCGATATCGACGGCCAGGCCGTCATCGTCGAGTTCGCGGGTGAAGAAGGCGGCATCAACGATGAATGTTGCGCCATGCATGCCCTGTGCCGGACCGAATACGGGGCGGGGAAGACTATGCGCGATCATCATGTGATCACGGACTTCAACAGCAAACATTATAATGTCCTCAATAGGTGATGCGGTGACAAAGGGTGAGTGATGACGCCAGAATATCGGCGTATCGATCCTTCAGGTCGTTGAAAGATGTTTCGCCTGTAATCAGGCAATCGAGCCGGTCGTCGCGAAGAAGCTCTAGCGCCTTGGCGAGCCGTCGCCTGTAGGTCCAGCGCGCGCTTGTGGGGTGGGAGGAGCCGACCTGCGAACCGACGATGGCCAGGCGCCTGGCATGAAAGGCGCCGCCCAGCGGAATTTCCACCTGCCGATCTCCATACCAGCTAGCCTCCACGATACGGCTCTCAAGGCCCGCGAGTTGGAGTGCCTGGCCGAGCGCCTCCGCCGATGCCGAGGCATTGATCAGGCAATCATATTCACCCCTGAGAGCTGCGGGAGACTGAAAGTCGAGACCAAGATCGGTAGCCGGCTTTGATCTTGCCGGGTTGACGTCGCAGATCGTGACTTCAGTACCGATGATGCGCGAGGCAATATAAGCCGTGAGAAGGCCCACGACGCCTGCACCGAAGACCACGATCCGGTCGCCCGGGCTTGCCTCGGCGTCCCAGACGATGTTGAGCGCCGTCTCCATGTTGGCGGCGAGCACGGCACGCCCGGCGGGTACGCCCTCCGGCAGGGCATGTATGCTCTCCGGCTCGATGGCGAACAAATCCTGATGCGGAAACAATGCAAAGACGGCCTTGCCCGCGAGCGCTTCCGGGCCATCCTCCACTCGCCCAACAAGCGAATAGCCGTATTTGACGGGGAAGGTGAAGGCGCCCTCCTGGTGAGGTGCGCGCATCCGCTCATATTCCGAGGGGGAACCCTGCCATTGAAGACGAGAGACTCCGTACCCCGGCTGATGCCGCTATAGAGGCTGCGCACGAGAACCTGGCGTTCTGTCCGCTGGATCGGCTGCTCCCTCAGGCTGCACTGGCCTGGATGCTCGAACCAAAGCGCGCGGCTTCGATATATCTGCTCGGCCCCGCCGACCATGTCTCGCCTCGCCACCCTGCCATTCCCCTAGCCGTTCAGGATAGAGAGCTAGGCGTTATGCGCAGATTGGCAAGGAGCAAGCGCCGCTCCCAAGTGCCGAAACCATCACGTTTATTTGACGCTTGCGACCAGTCGGCGGCTTGCCTTAGGCTTGGGAAATCAAAGACGCGGGAGGGCTGACGATGGACACGAAAATCTCGCAGGCACCGAAGCCGGATGAGCCCGGTATTCTCGAGTTTCTGGAGATCTGCAGTCGCTTCTATCCGGATGATGCTGTCGACGCCCCGATTTCGCAGCAGCGGGCCTGGTACGACGCGCTTTGCGCACAGTTCGATCAGCCGCTGCCTGCGGGCATGATATTTCTAGACGAGACGCTGTTCGTGCCGATCCGTCGCTATCGGCCTGCGATCATCACGACGGATACGGTTCTGCTCTATCTCCATGGCGGTGGTTTTGTCGTCGGCTCGCTCCAAAGCCATGATGCCATCTGCGCCGAGATTGCCGAGTTCGCCGGGGCTGAGCTGGTCTCGGTCGACTACCGGCTGGCGCCGGAGCATGTCTGGCCGGCCCAGTCGGATGACTGTTTCGGCGTGTTGAAACAGCTTGTCGGGGCGGGAAGACAGGTCGTGGTGATCGGCGACAGTGCTGGCGGAAACCTCGCGGCCGGGCTTGCCCTGCGTGCCCGCGACGAAAGACTGCCGGGTCTCGTCGGGCAGGTGCTGATCTATCCGGCGCTGGGCGGTGATCTTGTTTCAGGCTCCTACAGCGAGATGGCCGATGCGCCCGGCCTGACGACCGCTGACGTGGCGTATTACCGTGCCGTATTGAAAGCGCCCGCAGATGAGCCAGTGGCGCATCCGCTTCTCTCGGATGATCTGTCGGACCTGCCTCCGGCCTATATCACGGCAGCACATTTCGACCCGCTCCGTGATGACGGCAAGCTCTATGCGGACAGACTAAGAGAGGCGGGTGTCATGGCCGCCTTTCGCGATGAGCCCCAGATGGTTCATGCATGGCTTCGGGCGCGGCACATGAGCCCTGGCGCCGGGGAGGGGTTTGATGCGCTCTGCGTCGCAATCCGCGATATGGCGGCAGGGGCGCTATGACCGGTATCACAGACCTCCCGACGCCTATCGCCAATCTTTAACCGGTGCAGGCCGTCGAAAGATCAAAAGCCGCGCATCATCTCTTCTCGTCATCCGATCTGAAGTCGGATAGTTCCTGTGTGTTTGGAAAAATACGTTTCAGGAGATGAAATTGAAGATCATTGCAATGACGGCAGTTCTGCTGATCGCGGGCGCAGGCTTTGCCGAGGCGGCGTCCTGTGAGGCAAATTTCAAGGTATCGGGTGTACCGATGATGACCGCGCTGAGCTACAGGACGTGGCAAGAGTTTCCGAAGGCGAAATCCGCAGCCGTGCTGAAGAATCTCGCGATGGCGGTCTCCGCGGAGGGCTTCTCCGGCATCAAGGTCAACAAGGAACTCTCCTCGATCGATGCCTATCAGGAAACCACCGGAAGCGGCCGCATCCAGACACTGCGCGTCGTCGCCCGCCAGAAGGGCGCGGGCGTACGCGTCGATGCAGTCTTCGATATCCAGGCCGGGCAGCTGACCACCAAGGACGTCGTGCGTACGGGGCTTTGTAACATCATCAGCTCGGCGCTGTGATGCCGGTAGCCAGACATGGCCACTAAGCTCGCTTTCCTTGCATGAGAGCACCGCTAACAGACCGACGGTGGATGCCAAAGGCGCGGTTCAGGCGCTGAAATTCCTGACCGACCCGAAAGCTTAAGTCTTCGCTTTTGAGACCAGCACAGGATTGGCTCTGAAGGCCGTCGGGAAGATGGCCTTCAGATTGTCGATCTTCGGCATGTCGTTATAGATGATGTAAGGGTAATCCGGGTTCAGGGTCAGAAAATCCTGATGGTATTTCTCGGCCGGGTAGAAAGCCTCGAGCGTCGACACCTTGGTGACGATCGGATCGTGGAAGAGCCCGGTCCTAGAAAGCTGGGCGATATAGGCCTCGGCCACCTTTTTCTGCTTATCGCTCGCCGTGAATATCGCCGAGCGGTACTGCGTGCCGTGATCCGGCCCCTGGAAATTCAGCTGGGTCGGATTGTGTGCCACCGAAAAGAAGATCTGCAGCAGCGTGCCATAGCTTACCTCCTTGGGATCGAAGGTTACCTCCACCGATTCCGCATGCCCAGTCTTGCCGCCGCTGACGGTTTCATAGGTCGCGGTCTCCCTGGCACCGCCGGAATAGCCTGAAACAGCGTTCTTCACGCCCTTCACATGCTGGAAGACACCCTGAACGCCCCAGAAGCAGCCGCCGGCAAAGACTGCGGTTTCGCTGCTTGCCTTCGATGCCTCATCCACGAGCGGGGCGGGAATGACGACGGCGGCCTCCGCAGCTAAAGAGGTGGTTGCGGGCAGAACGAACAGCAATCCGGCCAGTCCAGCGCCAAGGCTTCGACGTGCAAATTTTCTCATGACAACTCCTCCGGTTGTCATGACTGTGGTCCTCAGGCAGGGGCCGGTCAATTCACATCGACGTGGCGTGCCGCACGTCACATGAGGTCGCGCGGTATCGCCTTCTCGAAGGTCTTTTGAAGATCTGCCTTTCGCCATCATAGGCGATGACCGAGGCATTGATCAGCCAGTCCGTCGCCGTGCAGGCGATCTTTGCCGTCGCGACGGTGCGGACCGACCAGCGGGCGCGCTTCATGTCGCAGGTCCAGGTCGAGATACCCGTCATCGACAAAGGATCGTCCGGGCTGATGGACCAGGTCTCTTCCTTCAATTGCCGGGTGGAAAGGCGGGTGCCGGGATGTTCGAACAGGCCGGTGTCTTCAAGAACCTCGTAACGGGTCAGATTGGCGGCGAGATCGCGGGTGACTGAGCGGCGCGTCTCCGACGGTGCGTGTTCGATATATTTCGGCAGCGGATCGGGATTGTCCGGCTGCTTCATGTCGAAAGTCTCGTGCTCGCCGAGTAAAGGCATGGCGAGGCCAAGCGAGGCGATGTCGATCGTCACACCAGGATCGAGCGGCGGCGGCAGGATCATCGGCCAATAGGAGGTCGAGAGCGATAGCCGGATTCGATGGCCTTTCTCGAAGCGATAACCGCAGGCATCGAGATCGAGCCTGATCTTTACCGGCTCGCCGGCAACGAGCGGCTTGGGCTCATCATTGCCGTCACGATGGGCAAGATTGATGACGCCGAAGGATACGCGCGTCGCCGTACCATCGGGATGGATATCGACGATGCGGGCGCAGAGATTGGCCAGTTCTGCATCTGCGCGGAGCGTCAGCGTGATGCTCGGGCGGCCGAGATAGTCCTTCGCTTCTTCGAGCGGGGGCGTCTGGAAGGTCAGCGAGCCGGCATCGTCGCCGCGCTGGTCGCCGGCAAGTTCCGCGTCTGGTTTGAGAGTAAACCATTCGCCGGCCGCGGTGCCGGTATCGAGCGGCGATTTGAGATAGATCTCATGTGCCGGCGCATGCGGGATCGGCATGCCTTCGAGCAGCGTGCCGAACTGGTCGACATAGAAGCACTCACTTTCCGGTTCGCTCCAAAACTTCTTTGAGGCCCAGAAGCCGGGATCGTTGTCGCGGCGCGTCGCCGGCTTTGGTCCGTCGAGAATGTAGGCGCGGACCTGAGGCAGCTCTTCGATCCCATTCTCTTCGCCCCTCAGCCAGCGGTTCCAGAAGGCGATCGCCTCGCCATGGAAATCGGCGCGTGGCTTCGGCCAGGCGAAATGCGGGTATTTGTGCACCCACGGGCCGACCAGAGCCTTGGCTTTGTCGCCCAGCCCTTCGGCGGCAAGAAAAGGTGTGTTGCGATATCCGTCCGCCCATCCCGCGATGACAAGTGCCGGGATTTCGATAGCCGAGTAGTCTTCGCAGATGGAACCGTGCTTCCAGAATGCGTCGCGGCGCTGGTGGGAGAGCCATTCCTCCATGAAAAATGGCTCGTTTTCCAGCCGCTCCATCCACATTTCCAGCCAACGGTCGCCGACGATTTCCGGGTCAGGAGAACGGGATTGGTAGGCCAGCATCGTCGCCGCCCAGGATAGCTGCGCCGACAGATGGCAGCCGTTCTTGTAATGGATATCGTCGTTGTAGCGGTCGGTCGTGGAAGCGATCGAGATCACTGCCTTCAGCGCCGGCGGGCGAAGGGCCGCCACCTGCAGGCAGTTGAAGCCGCCCCAGGAAATACCCATCATCCCGACCGAGCCGTTCGACCAGGGCTGTTCGGCGATCCAGGCGATCAGCTCGCAGGCATTGGCCAGTTCCAGCTCGGTATATTCGCCATCGATGACACCGTCGGATTCCCCCGAGCCACGGATATCGACGCGCACGCCTGCAATGCCGGCTGCCGCAAACACCGGATAGGTGGATCTCGTCGCGTGGGCTTGTCCCGTCCCGTTTGCGATAGGGCAGGAATTCGAAGACGGCCGGCACCGGATCGGCTTCCGCCCCTTCCGGCATCCAGATGCGGGCGGCGAGCCGCGTCCCGTCCTTCAGCCTGATCCACTGGTTTTCGATGACGGTGAAGGAACGGTCAGCCATGCGCATTCTGCTTTCAACAATCGATCTTCAGTTTCCGGCACTTGCCATGCGCCGGGTCGCCAGCACTTTCTCCAGCCAGCCGAGCTGCATCTCGGGCACGGACTTGAGCAGGAGGTCGGTATAGTCGTCGAAGGGTGGAGACAGAGCCTGCGATTTCGGCCCGAAACGGACCAGCTTGCCGCGATGCATGACGGCCACGGAGTCGGCGATGGCCTTCACGATGGCGATGTCGTGGGTGATGAAGACATAGGAAAGCTGCTGCTCCTCCTGCAGCTTCATCAGCAGCTTGAGGATACCCTCCGCCACGAGCGGATCGAGTGCCGAGGTCGGTTCGTCGCAGAGGATCAGCTCGGGCTTGGCCGCCAGTGCGCGGGCAATCGCGACACGCTGCTTCTGCCCGCCGGAAAGCTCGGCCGGGTAGCGATCGATAAAGCCGTTGCCCATCTCGATCTGGTCCAGAAGTTCTTTCACGCGGGCCGTCTTCGCGGCGCCGCGCAGGCCGTAATAGAAGGTCAGCGGCCGGCCGATGATGTCGCGTACCGTCTGGCGCGGGTTCATCGCCGTATCAGCCATCTGGTAGATGAGCTGAATGCGGCGGAGATCATCGCGAGGCCGGCTTTTCAGCGTCGGCGTCAGCGGCTTGCCTTCGAAGGTGATCGAACCGGCACTCGGCGGAAGAAGACCGGTAATGACACGGGCGAGGGTGGATTTTCCCGAGCCGGATCTCGCCGACGATCGCCAGCGTCTGGCCCTTGCAGAGATGCAGGGAAACGCCGTGCAGAACCTTGAACCCGTTGGAATATTCGGCGCTGACATTGTCGACCTTGAGGAGCGCCGCCGATTGATCGGCCGCCTCCTGCCGCGCCGTCTGGCGGACATTCACCAGCGCTCGCGTGTAGTCCTGCGTCGGTGCCTGGATGATCTGCTGTACGGATCCGTATTCCACCATCTTTCCGTGGCGAAGGACCATGATGTCGTCGGAGATCTGCGCCACCACCGCGAGGTCGTGGGTGATGTAGAGCGCCGCCGTATCGGTCTCCTCGATCGCGTGCTTGATCGCTGCCAGAACGTCAATCTGGGTCGTCACGTCGAGCGCCGTCGTCGGTTCGTCGAAGACGATCAGGTCCGGGTTGGAGCAGAGCGCCATCGCCGTCATGGCGCGCTGCAGCTGGCCGCCGGAGACCTGGTGCGGAAAACGTTCGCCGAAGGTTTCGGGGTTCGGCAGGCCGAGAACCTGAAAGAGATAGAGCGCCCGCTTGCGCGCCTCGTCCTTGCTCATCAGCCCATGCTTGACGGTTGCCTCGATCACCTGGTCGCCCAGCCTGTGGGCGGGGTTGAAGGCGGCGGCCGCTGATTGCGCCACGTAACAGATCTCGCGCGCCGCGCAGCTTGCGGATGCCGCCCTTGCCGAGTTTCAGAATGTCCGTGCCGTCGAGCTTTACCTCGCCGCCGGTGATCTCGGCACCGCCTCGGCCATAAGCCAGGGCGGAGAGGCCGATCGTCGACTTGCCGGCTCCGGATCTCGCCGATCAGGCCGAGAACCTTGCCCTTGGCGAGATCGAAGGAAACGCCGTCGACGATGGTGATCCGCTTCGGCGGCTCGCCCGGAGGATAGCTTGTCGCCTCGATCTTGAGATTGCGGACGGAGAGAAGGTTCTGATCAGGCATCGCCACGGCCTCCCTTCAGGCTGGAGGTTCGCTTCAGCAGCCAGTCGACCACTAGGTTGACGCAGATGCAGAGAGCCGCGATCGCCCCGCCGGGCACGAGTGCTGCGGGAATGCCGAAAATGATGCCGTCCTTGTTGTCCTTCACCATACCGCCCCAGTCCGCCGTTGGTGGCTGGATGCCGAGGCCGAGGAAGGAGAGGGTGGAGAGGAACAGGATCGCAAAGGCGAAGCGCAGGCCAAATTCGGCCAGCAGCGGCGACAGCGTGTTCGGCAGGATCTCGCGAAAGATGATCCAGGTCTTGCCTTCGCCGCGCAGTTTCGCCGCCTCGACGAATTCCATCACCGCGACGTCGAGCGCCACGGCGCGGCCGAGGCGATAGACGCGGGTCGAATCGAGCACCGCCATGACGAGGATCAGAACGAACAGATATTGCGGCAGCACGGCCAATACGACGAGCGCGAAGATCAGCGTCGGGATCGACATCATCAGGTCGTTGAAGCGGGAGAAGACCGTATCGACCAGCCCGCCGGAAACGGCGGCCGTGAAGCTCAGGATGATGCCGAGCGAAAAGGAGATGACGGTCGCCGCCAGCGCCACGAACAGCGTCGTGCGGGTGCCGTAGATCAGCCGCGAGAGTATGTCGCGGCCGAGATTGTCGAGGCCGAAGAAGAACTGGCTGTCGCCTGCCTGCCAGACGCCGCCGACCACTTCCGTCTCGCCATAAGGCGCAATCAGCGGGGCGAAGAGAGCGCAGAAGATGGCGAGCGCGATGCCGAAAATACCGACCCAGGCGGTGATGGGGATTTCTCTCAATCTCATCGCGGATGCCTCAGGCGCGGGTTGGCGACGATCGCGAGGATGTCAGCCAGCATGTTGAGCAGGATGTAGACAGCAGCGAAGATCAGGCCGCAGGCCTGTACCACCGGCATGTCGCGCACGGTGACCGCATCGACCATGTACTGGCCCATGCCGGGATAGACGAAGACGACTTCGACCACCACGACGCCGACGACGAGATAGGCGAGGTTCAGTGCGACCACATTGATGATCGGTGCCAGCGCATTCGGCGCTGCATGCTTGACGATCGCGCGCCAGCTGGACAGGCCCTTCAGCTCGGCCGTTTCCATATAGGCGGACGACATGACCGAGAGGATCGCGGCTCGCGTCATGCGCATCATGTGGGCCAGCACGACGAGAACCAGGGTCGCCGTCGGCAGGGCGATCGTCTGGATGCGCTCCAGGAAGCCCATGCCCTGGTAGACCGTCGCGGGGAAGGTCGCAATGCCGAAATTGACCGCGAAGTAGAGGATCAGCAGATAGCCGATGAAGAATTCCGGCAGAGAGATCGCCGCCAGCGAGATGACGTTGATGATCTTGTCTGGCATGCGATCGCGAAAATGTACCGACAGCATGCCGAGCCCGATCGCCAGCGGTACGGCGATGATCGCCGCGAAACCTGCGAGGAAGAGCGAATTGCCGAGCCGGTTTCCGACCTGTTCGGAAACCGAGTTGCGGCTCGCCCATGACGTGCCGAAATCACCTTGCACGACGCCGCCCAGCCAGTCGAAATAACGGGTGACGACGGGTCGATCGAGACCGAGGTCGGCGCGGATGTTGGCGACCGCCTGGGGCGTTGCCGACTGGCCGAGATAGGTGGTGGCGAAATCGCCGGGCAGTGCTTCCACACCGGCGAAGATCAGCACGGAAACGGCGAAGAGAAGGACGAGCGACAGGAGACAGCGCTCGATGATGAGGGCTGCCAGCGGAAACCGGTCCCTCAGGCTGCGGGCTGGCTGACCGCCGGCCTCTGCGGAATTTGACATCTGGCGCGATCCCGTTCCGAAACGAAGTTTTCGGAACCGCGGGGTTCATCACCCCACGGTCCGCTATTCATCGGTGAGCCGGAAGGCTCGATGACAGGATCAGGCGCTGAACCAGACCCGGCTTGCAACATAGCCGTTCGACATGTCGTTGCCGATGTCGCTGACATAGCCCATCAGCTTCTTGGAGCCGGCGTTCACGAAGTCGTTGAACATCGGCAGGATCGTGCCGCCTTCGTCGCGAACCAGCATCGCCATTTCGCGATATATTTCGCGGCGCTTGGCTTCGTCCAGTTCGCCGCGGGCGGAGATCAGAAGCTTGTCGAAGGTCTCGTTCTTGAAGCGCGTGTCGTTCCAGTCGGCGGTCGAGAGATAGGCGCCGGAATAGAACTGGTCCTGTGTCGCGCGGCTGCCCCAGTAGGAGGCGGAGAAAGGCTGCACGTTCCAGACGTTTGACCAATAGCCGTCGCCCGGCTCGCGCTTGATTTCGATGTCGATACCGGCCTTCTTGGCGCTCTGCTGGAAGAGGACGGAAGCGTCGACGGCGCCCGGGAAGGCGACTTCGGACGTGCGCAGCAGGATCGGGCCGCTATGGCCGGACTTCTTGTAGTGGAAGGCCGCCTTGTCGGGATCATAGGCGCGCTGCTCGATCCCTTCCGGGAAGAGCGCATAGGTGTCGTTGATCGGGAAATCGTTGCCGACCTTACCGTAACCACCGAGAATGCGCTCGACCATCTCTTCGCGGTTGATCGCGTATTTCAGCGCCATGCGGACGTCGCTGTTGTCGAACGGCGCCTTGTCACAGTGCATGATGAAGACATAGTGGCCGCCGCCGGAAGTGGTCAGCAGCTGCACCGTCGGCGCGCGCGTCAGGAGCGATACCGTCTTCGGGTCGACGCGGTTGATGAACTGTACCTGGCCCGAGGCCAGTGCTGCGACACGGGCGGTCGCGTCGTTCATGGTGATGATCTCGACCGTCTCGACATAACCGCGGTCGGTGCGCCAGTCATTCTCATTCTTCTCGAACGTGATGCGGACGCCAGGTTCGAAGCTCTTGACCTTGTAGGGGCCGGTACCGACACCGGCGGTCGGGTTGTCGACGCCGCCATTCGGCTGGATGACAAGGTGGTAATCGGTAAAGATTGCCGGGAGGTCGGCATTCGGAGAATCGAGCGTCACGACCAGGTCGCCGCCCTTGTTCTCGATAGACTTGATCGACTTCATCACGCCTGCGGCGCCCGATTCCGTCTTCTCGTCGCTGTGGCGCTTCAGGGTCGCGACCACGTCATCGACGGTCATTTCCTTGCCGTCGTGGAAGGTCACGCCCTTGCGGATCTTGAAGGTCCAGATCTTGGCATCCGGCGAAGGTTCCCAGGATTCGGCCAGCGACGGGATCGGCGCGCGCGTCTCTGGATGGGTCTCCACCAGTGTGTCGCCCCAAGAGCGTGCTGCGACGAACATGACCTGGGAGGTTGCCTTGGCGGGGTCGATACTGTCGGTGGCTGCGCCGCCTTCGAGGCCGAGCTTCAGGCTACCGCCCTTCTGGGGCGCCTGTGCGGATACGCTGTTGGCGAAGAGAGTGCCTGCGGCAGAGAGCGTCAGGCCGGCCGCCACGCTGCGGCCCATGAATTCTCGGCGGTTCATGCCACCAGCCGTTACGCGGCCGGCAAGATATTTGGTGAAGTCATTCATTTCCCGGTTCCCTTGTTATCCGATGCAGGAGACTGCGTCTGTTTTCTGCGCCATCTCGCCCGGTTTCCTCTTCCGTGGCGGGTAGCGTTTCATGCTGTCGATCGTGGGAAATGGTTCGGTTGCCGCCGACATAACTTCCTTTCTTGTGCAGTCCCCGGCTCTTGGACGTGAGCTCTTTTGCCTCGGGGAGTTTCTGCTCTGTGATCGAAGGCCCGTTGAGGCTTGATGGAGATTATGGGCGCGTTGCCGCGCGGATGTGCCTTCGCTACGACATTAATTGCCTTTGATGCGACACATTTGGCAACCCCCATGGGTTGCGAAAATTTGACCACCTTACAGAGGGAGGCCGATCGGCCTAGTTGCGCGCTATCGCATGGAAGAACGTGCCACTGACGTGACCCCGTTTCCCGCCCGATGGGCCGATTTCGGTGCCGATACCGTCTGCAATCATAGCGAGAGGTTGGTCGTGACCGGGATCCGTCACGCGGGCATAGTGGAACTCGTGGCCACGCACGACGTCGTCCGTCGCACCGATCGCGCAGGGTCCGAGGAGGGTGGCCCGACGGTAGCCGAGGTTCATCTTGCGCTTGGCAAAACTGGTGGAATGGGACAATAGCCCGGTCATAGCGTGGGTCGCGCCATCGGCATCTTCCAGTGTCTCGCCCAGCACCATGTAGCCGCCGCATTCGCCATGCACCGGCTTCGTCTCGGAGAACGCCTTCAGGCCTGCCTTGAAGCTCTCGGCGACCGCCAGTTTGCCGGCATGCAGTTCCGGGTATCCGCCGGGCAACCAGCAGATGTCGCAATCGGCAGGCGGCGCTTCGTCCGCGAGCGGCGAGAACGGGATGATCTCGGCGCCGAGGAGGCGCCATTCCCGCTTGATATGCGGGTAGAGGAAGGTAAAGGCTGCATCTTCGGCAAGTGCGATCCGCTGGCCAGGCGGCTGCAAGGCCTTCTCCGTCGAGCCCTCAGGGATATCGAAAGGCTTTGCGGCTTCGAAGATCGCATCGAGATCGAGCGAGCGTTCCATCGCATCGGCCAGCCGGTCGATATGGGCGTCCATTTCCGGGTGTTCGCTTGCCTGCACAAGGCCGAGATGACGCTCGGGCAGGACCAGCGTGGGGTCGCGCAGCACGGTGCCGACAACGGGCAGGCCCAGCGCCTCGATCGCGTCGCCGGACAGCTTTTTATGTCGCTCGCTGCCGGCGCGGTTGAGGATACAGGCCGCGATTTTCACGTCGCGATCGTAGTTCATGAAGCCGCAGGCGATGGCGGCGGCTGTCTGGCTCTGGCCGGAGACGTCGAGGACCAGAAGCACCGGCAGGCCGAAAAGCCGTGCCAGATCGGAGGCGGCGCCGGAACGGTTCGGCTCGCCCAATATGCCGTCGAAAAGGCCCATGGCGCTTTCAATCAGGATCAGTTCGGCATCGCCCGCCTGTTCGCGGGCAAGGTGCCGCAACAGGTCCGGCGCCATGGCCCAACTGTCGAGATTGAGGCCGGGCAGGCGGGTCGCCGCCTCGTGGAAGCCGGGGTCGATGTAATCCGGTCCCGTCTTGATGCCGCGCACCTTCACGCCCCGTCGCTGAAAGGCGCGCAGCAGGCCGATCGTCACGCTGGTCTTGCCGGAGCCGGAGCGGGGCGCACCGATGATGAGCGCACGGGCCGTCATGGCTTGCCGCCCGCAAGCATCGTCTGTCCCGAAAGTACGGCCTGCATATTGACGATCCTGCCGATAACGATCAGTGCCGGGGCGGCAAAGTTCTGGCGCGCCACTTCCGCTTCGACCGTCGCAAGCGTTGCCGTCATCGACCGCTCGTCGGGCGTCGTTGCCGCCATCAGCACCGCTACCGGCGTGTCCGCGGCCAAACCACCTTCCATCAGAAGCCTGGAGATCGTTCCGATGGTGCTGACACCCATGTAGACGACGATCGGTTCGCCGGTCCTGGCCAGCGCCTTCCAGTCGAGATCCCCCGGCGTGCCGGCGGCATGGCCGGTTGCCAGCGTGATCGAGCGGCTGATGCCGCGCATGGTGGCGGGAATATTTGCGGAAGCGAGTGCCGCCAGCGCCGAAGTCATGCCGGGCAGCACACGGAAGGGAATGCTTTCCTTGACCAGCGCCTCGGCTTCTTCGCCGCCACGGCCGAAGATGAATGGATCGCCGCCCTTCAGCCGCAGCACGCGCTTGCCGGATCTGGCGAGTTCGATCAGCTTTGCGGTGATATCGTCCTGCGCCACCGATGGCTTGCCGCCGCGCTTGCCGACGAAGATCAGGTCCGTTGTCTTCGCCAAGGCCAGCACGGCGTCGGATACGAGAGCGTCATGCACGATCACGTCGGCCTTTTTCAGCGCATCCGCCACCTCCAGTGTCAGGTAACGTGGATGGCCGGGGCCGGCGCCCGCCAGCCAGACATGGCCGGGGATGAAATCCGGCGCTTCGACGATCGTTTCGATGAACTCATTCACGGACATATGCAAACCTTTTGCCGACCGATTGCGGCCGGGCTATAGAAACCGCCATGGAAGCGGCCATTGAACCAGAAAGCAAGAACCTGCGCCGTGGCTGGACCACGGGAACCTGCGCTGCCGCCGCAGCCAAGGCCGCCTGTCTTGCGCTGATATACGGCGAATTCCCGGCCATGGTCGACGTAGAGCTGCCCGGCGGGCAGCGCCCGAGCTTTTCGCTTGCAATAGAGGAACGGGGTGAAGGCTTCGCCAAGGCCGGCATCGTCAAGGATGCGGGCGACGATCCCGACGTTACTCATGGTGCGTTGATCATGAGCACGGTCCGGCGCGGTACGCCCGGTTCCGGCGTTACCTTCAAGGCCGGTCCCGGCGTCGGCACGGTAACGCGGCCCGGCCTGCCACTGCCGCCCGGCGAACCCTCGATCAATCCGGTGCCGCGGCAGATGATTGCTCAGGCGATTGCCGAGGTTGCCGGCGAGGGCGCCGATTTCGAGGTCGAGGTCTCGGTTGCTGATGGCGAAAGGATCGCGCTTAAGACGCTGAACGGCCGGCTCGGCATTCTCGGCGGCATTTCCATCCTCGGCACGACCGGGATCGTTATTCCGTTTTCCTGCTCGGCCTGGATCCATTCCGTCTGGCGCGGCATCGATGTGGCGCGGGCGGCCGGGCTCGATCACATTTCCGGCGCCACCGGCAACACATCGGAAAAGGCGGCGCAGGCCCATCATGGCCTTTCCGAGATCGCGCTCATCGACATGGGCGATTTCGTCGGCGGCATGCTGAAATATGTCCGTAGCCACCCGGTTCCCAAGGTGACGATCGCGGGCGGCGTTGCCAAGATGACCAAGCTCGCCCAAGGCATGCTCGACGTCCATTCCAAGCGCGGGCTTGCCGATCTCGAAGCCCTTGCCAAGGTCGCGGCGGAAGCTGGCGCGGATGCCGATCTGGTGGCGCGCATCACTGCGGCAAACACGGTTTCGCAGGCCTTCCAGCTTGCCGGCGAAGCTGGGCTCGCGCTTGGCGACCGCATCGCAGCGCTTGCCTGGGCGACTGCCGCGAAGGCGCTTCGCGACCCTGCGATTGCGCTGGAAATCTTGGTCTTCGACCGGCAGGGCCTGCTCGTCGGCAAGACGGAGTTCACGCCTTCCGATCATTCGGAACCCTTATCCGCCTGATCATTGCTGAACTGATCCCAACCGGGACGGAAACGCCTTACATAGTCGGCATTGTAAAGCTGGCTCTCGACGAAATCGGACGCGCCCAAGCCCTTGCCGACAAAGATCAGCGCCGTGCGCTCGGCCGGCTCTTCAGCCAGCTTCGCCTCGATATCGGCCAGCGTTCCGCGAATGATCCGCTCCTCCGGCCAAGAGGCTCGCACGACGATCGCAACCGGACAATCAGCGCTATAAAGCGGGGTCAGTTCCTCGACGATCTTGCCGAGCGCGTGGATGGCGAGATGAATCGCCAGCGTAGCGCCAGTCGCGCCGAATGCTTTCAGCGTTTCGCCTTCCGGCATTTTCGATGCCCGGCCGGAAACGCGGGTCAGCACAAGGCTCTGGGCTACTTCCGGTATGGTCAATTCGCGCTTCAAAGCGGCAGCCGCTGCGGCGAAAGAGGGCACACCCGGCGTCAGTGTATAGTCGATGCTGTGCTTTTCCAGCCGGCGGATCTGTTCGGCCACGGCGCTCCAGACCGACAGATCGCCGGAATGCAGCCTTGCCACGTCCTTGCCGGCCTTGTCAGCGGCGACATACTCCGCCTCGATTTCGTCCAGCGACAAGGAACCTGTATCGACGATGCGGGCATCCTTGGGACACCAGTCGAGCAGTTCCTTCGGCATGATCGAGCCGGCATAGAGGCAGATCGGCGAACGGGCGAGGATATCCCGGCCGCGTACGGTGATCAGGTCTGCCGCGCCCGGTCCGGCGCCGATGAAATGAACGGTCATATATCTTCCCCGGAGGCCGCGAGCGCGCAGGTGGCGCCCTGCGAGATCAGCCGCGGCACGATGATTTCGGATGTCCCGCCCGCAGCGGCCAGCGCTGCAGCCTCCGACAGGCTGGACGAGAGCGTCTTGGCAAGGCTGTGGCGCGACACGGTTTTCGTCCGCGGCTCCGCTTCCATCAGGGCTTCGTCCGACACGATATGGAGCGGTAGCCCGAGCTTTTCGGCGAGCTGCAGGATGCCCGGCTCCTGCCGCTTGATTTCGCCGGTCGCCAGGGCGGCGATGGATTCACGTGAAATCTTCGCCTCCAAACAGGCGGCGTCCAGCGCCGACAAGAGTTCTTCGCGCGTCGTGCCTTTGCGGCAGCCGAGACCGGCGACGATCATGGCTCCAACCCCTTCGTCCAGCTCCATTGGGTCACCGGCATGGCCGGCTTCCAGCCCTGCATCGAGCCAACTGGCGCTGCACGGGACACGTCCATGCGGATCAAGTTTCCGCCGAGCTTCACCTGCGCGGCGAGAAGCACCGCCTCCATTTCCAGCGTCACCGCATTGGCCACCAGCCGTCCGCCGGGTTTCAGCGCCGCGACTGCGGCATCGAAGACGCCGGGTTCGCTACCTCCGCCACCGATAAAGATCGCATCCGGCTGCGGCAGGCCGTCGAGTGCGACCGGTGCCTCGCCTTCGACGAGAGCCATTCCCAGAACGCCGAAATTCGCTGCGTTTCGCTTGATCCGGGCAGCGCGCTCTGGATGCGCCTCGATGGCAATCGCCTTCATTGATGGATCGGCCAGCATCCATTCGATGCCGACCGAACCCGACCCGGCGCCGATATCCCAGAGCAGTTCGCCACGCCGGGGGCTGAGTGCGGAGAGCGTCAGCGCGCGGATCTCCCGCTTGGTGATCTGGCCGTCATGTTCGAAGAGAGTGTCGTCGAGCCCGAAGCCGCGCGACAGAATACGGGCGTCTGCATTGGCCACAACCTCGATCGCGACGACGTTCAGGACATTGATACCCGGCAGTGCAAATTCGCTGGCCGTCGCCGATCGCACGCGTTCCGTGTCTCCGCCAAGCGCTTCCAGCACCGTCATTCGTGATTGTCCGAAACCGCTTGCTGTCAGAAGCTCAGCCAGTTCAGCCGGTCCCTTCTCGTCCGACGTCAGCGCGATGACCCGTCTTCCGGGGTGCAAAAGCGGCCGGACAAGATCGAGCGGGCGGCCATGCAACGAGACGGTTTCGATCTCCTGCAACGGCCAGCCGAGGCGGGATGCGGCAAGGGAAAAGGCCGAGGGTGACGGATAGGTGATGAATTCATTTGCATCGACATGGCGGGAGAGCGTCGCACCGACGCCGAAGAAGAAGGGATCACCGGAGGCCAGCACGCAGACGGTCTTCCCGCGCAATGCCACGACATCGCGCATCGCCGCATCGAAGGGCGTCGGCCAGGGCCGTGCGTTGCCGGAAATCAATGGTGCGGCAAGCTCCAGATGCCGCTTGCCGCCGAACACGACGGAGGCAGTAGCAATCGCTTCACGGGCATCGCTGCCCAGCCCTTTTACGCCGTCCTCGCCGATGCCGACGATGGACAGCCAGCGGCTTTGGTTTAAAGCTTTCGTTTCTGATTCAGGAGGCAATTTGATTTACTCCATCCTCATTCTGGGCGGTACGGCGGAAGCCAAGGCGGTGGCCGCGCAACTGGCGACGAGCCCCGACTACAAGATCCAGCTGTCGCTCGCCGGCCGCACCAAGGAGCCGGCCGAGCAGCCGGTGCCGGTTCGTGTCGGCGGCTTTGGCGGCTCCGAGGGGCTGGCAGATTTCATACGTGACAACGGCGTGGACCTTCTGATTGACGCCACGCATCCGTTCGCCGCGCAGATCTCGCGCAATGCCGCCGAGGCGGCTGCGATTGCCGGGACGGATATGTTCGCGCTGCGCCGTCCGGCCTGGTCGCGGCAGAAGGGTGATCGCTGGCAGGAGGTTGTCGATATTCCGGCTGCTGTCGCCGCGCTTGATATCGCACCGCGCAAAATTTTCCTGACGCTTGGCCGGCAGGAATTGCTGCCCTTCGAGGCCATGAGGCAGCATCATTATCTGGTGCGCAGCGTCGATCCGGTCGAACCGCCGCTCAAGCTGCCGCATGTCTCCTACATCACCGCCCGTGGTCCGTTTTCCGAATGGGACGAGATCCAGCTGCTCCAACAGCATGCTATCGATCTCATCGTCTCGAAGAACAGCGGCGGCGCGGCGAGTGTCGGCAAGATCGGTGCTGCCCGACGCCTCGGCATCGAGGTCGTGCTGATCGAGCGCCCCGACCTGCCGGAGGTGCCTTCGGCCAGAAGCGTAGAAGAGCTCGCCGGGATGGTGCGTCACTGGAAGCTCTCCCGCAGAAAACGCGGCGAATAGACGATCGGGCGCTGGTCTCGCCGTTCGATCAGCCGTGTTTCCGCAGTGCCGACGATGACGCAGGTCGCCATGTCGGCCATGTCGCCTTGCGCTTCCGATAGCGGCACGATGCGGATCGCCTCATCCGGGCGTCCCGCGGCTCGACCGAAAATCACCGGCACTGAGCCGGGCAGGTGGGCACGCAGGATATCGAAGGCTTCGCCCAGTTGGTGCGGTCTTGCCTTGCTGATCGGATTGTAGAAGGCCATGACGAAGCCGGCCGTTGCAGCCGCCACGAGGCGCTTTTCGATGACCGCCCAGGGCTTCAGATTGTTGGACAGCGAGATCGCGCAGAAATCATGGCCCAGCGGTGCACCGGCCTTAGCGGCCACGGCCAGCATGGCGGTCACGCCCGGCACGACGGAAAGCTCGATCTCTCGCCATTCCGCCGGACCGTCGTCGATCGCCTCGCAGACGGCGGCGGCCATGGCAAAGACGCCGGGATCGCCGCCGGAAACAACGCAGACTTTGCCACCCCTGGCCGCCATTTCCAGTGCCGCCTTGGCGCGCGCAAGCTCTTCGCGGTTGTCGGAGGCGTGGCGGCGCTGGTCGGGCCGCAGGTTCAGCCGGTCGATATACGGGAAATAACCGAAAAAGTCGGTAGATGCCGTAACTGCTTCCAGAGCCTCCGGCGTCATCTGGTCCGGATTGCCGGGGCCGAGGCCAACGACGATCAGCGCGCCGGTCATTTCTGGCCACCTTGCGGCCGGGTCGACCAGCCGGGAACGAGAACGATGGAAAAATAGGGCGCCGGGCTTTCGTCGCGGGTCTCCAGCCGTTCCGCCGCGCCATTCGCCATAGTGCCGCGCTCCACATAGAGCGCGCCGGACAGCTTGCCGACTGCGGCCAGTGCGCGGCGGATCTTCGGCAAGTTACGGCCAACCTTCATGATGACGGCACCATCCGTAACTGCCAGCCGCTCGGTCAGTTTCTCTTCCGAGAGGGTACCGGGCAGAACGCTCAGAATGTCGTCGCCCTGTACCAGCGGCAGGCCGGTCATCGACCAGCAGCCGGACATGGCGGTCACGCCGGCAATCACGTCTGCCTGATAACGCTCCTTCAGTCTGAGATGCAGATGCATGTAGGAGCCGTAGAACAGCGGGTCGCCCTCGCTCAGCACGGCGACATTTCTGCCGGCATCGAGATGAGCGGCGATTTCTTCGGCCGAGCGATCGAAGAAATCGTTGATCGGGTTCTTGTAATCCGCCTCGTCCTTGTGGGTCTCGATCGTGACCGGATAGACGAGCGGCAGCTCGATCGTGCCGGGGCGGATATGAGCCTCGACGATGGCGCGGCCGTTGCCGGTCGAGCCCTTCTTGCAGAAGAAGGCAACGACATCGGCCTCGCTCACGGCGCGCACGGCCTTCAGCGTCATCAGTTCAGGATCGCCCGGACCGGTTCCGACGCCGGTGAGCCGGCCCCTGGTTACGCTGCTGCTCAAAGCCCGGCCCTCGCCAGCGCGTTGACGGCGGCAGCCGTCATCGCCGAACCGCCCATGCGGCCACGCACCACGGCATAGGGAATGTCGTGGGTGGATTCCATCAGGGCTTCCTTGGATTCCATCGCGCCGACGAAACCGACAGGCATGCCGATGATTGCCGCAGGGCGGGGCCAGCCGGCATCCAGCATTTCGAGCAGGCGGAAAAGCGCCGTTGGCGCATTGCCGATCGCGACCACCGAGCCTTCCAGCTCGTCCCACAGATCGAGCGCGGCGGCCGAGCGGGTGTTGCCGATCGTTTTTGCCAGTTCCAGCGTGCGGCTGTCGCGGAGCGTGCAGATCACCTGGTTTTCCGCCGGCAGACGGGCGCGAGTCACGCCATGGGCCACCATTTCGGCATCACAATAGATCGGCTTTCCGGCGCGCAGCGCGCCGCGGGCGGCCTCGACGAAATCGCTCGAAAAGCGAAAATGCTGTGCCGCTTCCACCAGACCGCAGGCATGGATCATGCGCACTGCAATATCGGCCTGTTCCTCGGTAAAGGCGGACAAATCGGCCTCGGCGCGGATGATCGCAAAGGACTTTTCGTAGATCGCATCGCCTTCGCGGATATAGTCGTAATTCGTCATGGTCGTCCTGTGGCAGCCGCTGCCAGTCGCGCGGAACCGATCCGGGCAAGGCAGTCGGCAGAGTTTTCGCCCGGCCGTCGTTCGATCCTGACAAGATCGGAAAGCCGGCGAAGCGTGGCGTTGGTATCGGCAAAATCGGTGAAAGCAAAGGGTTCGCCTGACGCTTTTCCCTGCGCGATCAGGGAAACACCGGCTGCGGTGCCGCAAAGTGCGAGCGCTGTGGGTTCCGGATGGGCGCAGCCCTTGGCGCAGCCGGTGACATGCAGCTTGAACGATCCATCGAGCAGGTCGCCGCACTCGGCCGCAGCCTCGGCAGCAATGTCATGGGTGGCGACGGTTGCCGAGTTGCAGGCAGGGCTGCCGGTGCAGGCGGCAATGTGGCCGCGCGGATCGCTGGCCGAGGTGATGAAGCCGTTTTCGCAGGCGAAGTCCTGCAGCGCCTCGCAGGCATTTTTCGGGCCGAAGAAAAGCAGTGCGTGATCGAGGGCGGGCTTGAGGGATCTTATTCCCAGGCGACTCGCTTCGTCGCACAGCGCAATCAGGTCTTTCGCGCGAGATTGTCCGAAGGCCGGGCCGATGCCGATCGCATGGAGGCTATCAGCTAGAGGGTAAAAGTTGAAAGGCGAGGATGGGGCCGTTGCCGCATCCTGCGCCGTCATGCTCGGGCTTGTCCCGAGCATCCGCAACGGATCGACGGGCGCGACGCCAGCAGATCCTCGGGAGAAGCCCGAGGATGACGTTGAGAATGCGGTCGCCTCTTTGTCTAGCGTTGGGCCAAAGCTAAGATCACGTCCGCGTGCCTTGTTTCCCAATGCTGCGAGCCGTCTAAGCAGCGCCAAAACAGTGTCGACAGCATGTGTTTCACGTAAAACATTGATAACGCGACCCGATTGCTCGGTGCCGCCGAGAAGCAGCTTCCACTCAGTCTTGCTGACCGCAACAAGACGAATATCCGCCAGGAGGTCCGACAGCCTGAGCTGTCCCGCGCCATCGATCACAACGGCCATTTTCGGCGCGAGGCCGGTGATCTCCCGCGCGCCTTTGCGGATGGCTTCCGCGATCGGTCGCGGATCGACAATCTCGCTTTCATCCATTCCGGCCAGCGGCGGCACTTCAACGGCCAAGCCGTCGCGCAGCGCCAGGTTCATTGCCCGGACGTCTGCATCGAGCCGCGGAGCCGAAGTCTCGCTCAGGCCACGGATCTGCAGATTGCCGCGGGCGGAGATGTCGATCATGCCATTGCCGTGCATCAGCGCCAGTCGGCAGATGTTCGCAAGCTCGACCGGCGAAATCGCCTCGACGAGCGATATGCGAGCAAGCAACCCGTCGCCGGTCATCATCGGCGTCGACAGGGCAGGGCAGACGCCGCGCCGCATGTCCAGTGTCGAGCGGTCAAGGGAGAGTGCTGTCATGCGACCTCCTCATCAACATTTCCAGTTCCGCATCCACCGCGTTGCGGCGCGGATGCCAGAGCCCGCGGTTCAAAGCCGAGCGGAACCGTTCGCCCATGTAACGCGCGCCCTCAGGGTTCTGCGCGAGCAGAAAATCACGCACCGTCTCGTCGCCCAGATAGGCGTCATAGGTGGCGTCGATCAGCGATTGCGGGATCGCGTGGGTCGTCTCGGCAAAGCCGATCAGGCGGTCGACGGTTTCCACCAGTTCAGCGGCCCCGCGCGGACCATGGCGCATCTGGCCGGCAATGAAGCGCGGATTGGTGGCGCGGGCGCGAACCACGCGTGTCACCGCCTCGGAAATCGAGCGCGCCCTAGGTTTTGCAGGATCGGTCGTGTCGAGCGTGATCACATCCGCCTTGCCGCCAAGTGCTGCTACGGCCGCCGAAAAGCCGCCAATGAAGGCTACGTCGGCAGAACCGTCCAGCAGGTCGCGGCCGGGATCGTCGCCGGTATGGACCAAAAGGTCGGCCGTGCCTATCCGTCCGGCGAATTCGCCGGGCACATGGCTTGCCTCGCCATCGGCACCGCTGAAGGCATGGCTGGTGGCGTCGAGATAGATGCGGCCAAGCTCTTCGCGTTCGACCCATGAGCCATCGGCCAGCTTTTCCTCGATGCCGGAGCCGTAGGTGCCCGGGGCGGAGCCGAAAATGCGGGCCGGAACGGCGCCTGCTCTTTGCGTCTCTTCCGCCAGCGGATTGTCGCCCGGGGCTTCCTCCCGCGCGGCAATCGCTCGCATGGCGGCGTCGAGCAGGGCGATCAGCGCCGGAAACATGTCGCGGAATAGGCCGGAAATGCGCAGCGTCACGTCGACCCGCGGGCGGCCGAGTTGTGCCGGCGGAAGAACCTCGATGCCGGTCACGCGGCCGGTTGCGGCGTCCTGCTCCGGCCGGGCACCCATCAGCGCCAGAACCTGCGCCACTTCTTCGCCACCGCTTCTGAGAGATGCGCTGCCCCACAGATCGAAGACGAGGTTTTTCGGCCAGTCGCCATGGTCCTGCAGGTAGCGGCGCAGGATTTCGTCGGCGGCGCGTTTGCCGAGCTCGAAGGCCGTCGGTGTCGGCAGGGTGCGCGGATCGCTGGCGAAGAGATTTCGCCCGGTCGGCATCACATTGCGGCGGCCGCGCGCCGGCGCCCCGGAGGGGCCGGGACGAATGTGCTTTCCGTCCAGCGCATCCAGTAGCGCCTGCCGCTCGGTTTCGGCGCTGGCGACCCGTAACGGATCGTCGTCGCCTTCCGCCACCTCTCCGAACACATGCTGGCCATCCTTGATGGCAAAGTCCTTCAGGTCGCAGAGAAAGGCATCGATGCGGGCAAGCGCCGTATCCGGATCGTCGTTGCGGGACACGCCGGCATCGGTGGCGATCGTCGTGTCTCTGGCGGCATCGACGATCAGCTTTGCCAGCCGGTCACGGCGGCGGCGGTCCAACCCGTCGGCCTGCGCATATTCGTCGACCAGCAGTTCCAGTTTTTTCTGCTCGTCCGAAAGGCCCGCTCCGGTCAGAACCGGCGGCAGATGGCCGATGGTGACGGCGGAGATGCGCCGCTTGGCGACGGCCGCTTCGCCCGGATTGGAGACGATGAAGGGATAAATCACCGGCAGGCCGCCGGTAACGAGTTCCGGAAAGCAATCCTTCGACAGCGCCACCGTCTTTCCCGGCAGCCATTCCAGCGTGCCATGGGCGCCGACATGGATGATCGCATGGGCGCCGAGCGCGTTGCGCATCCACTGGCCGAAGGCGGCCAGCGCGTGACGCGGCGGCAGGTCAGGGCTGTGATAATCAGCGCGACGATCGGCATTGCGGCCGCGATCGGGTGCGAGCGCCACGGTGATGTTGCCGAACTGCGCGGCGCGGAAACGATAAGCGCCGTCTTCGATATCCTCATCGTCTTCAGGCGTACCCCAGGCGGCATCGGCACCGGGTGCCGGAACATAGTCCGCTATCGAAAGGGTGCCGGTCTTTTTGCTTAGGCGATCCAGCAGATCACGTGGTGTCTCGGGAATGTCCGAAACCGAATAGCCCGCTATCGAAAGATCCCGCAGCATGGACAGCACGCTTTGCGGTACATCCAGCCCGACCGCATACCCGGTGCGGCCCGGCGCACTCGGATAGTCCGGCAGCAGGATCACGAGCCTGCGCTCGGCTCGCGGCGCCATCTTCATGCGCAGGAAGGCGGCAATCCGCTCTGCGACCTGCTCCACCCGGTCGGATTCGGGCTGATTGACGAGATTGGCGGAGTTGTCGCCGTCCTTGAAAGAGATCGCACCGGCCAGGATGCGGCCGTCGAGCTCCGGCAGAACGACATGCATGGCAAGGTCTGCCGGGTTCAGCCCGCGCCTGCCTTCCGCCCAGCCTTCGCGGCGGGTGGTGGCGACGACGATCTGGAAAACCGGGATGCCCGTCCGGTCGAAGAGTGTTTCGCCCTTGTCGTCGGCGCCGCTGGCAAAGGCGGTGGTGGTCAGAATAGCGGCGGGTGAAAGCTCATCAATTGCCCTTTCGACAAACGCAATCGCATCCGCATCCTTCAAACCGCTGACGAAGATGGGGACCGGAGCAAAGCCGCGAGCTGCCAGTGCCTCGAATAGCGCATCGATCGGTGCGGCGTCATTGGCGAGCAGCATGGAACGGTAGAACAGGATCGGCAGTCGCGGCGCATCTGATGCAAAATTAGCAATCAGGGTGTCGCGATCAACAATGCCTTCGCCAGGCTGGTAGAAACCGGCTTTCGGCATGGGATTCGCCGTCGGTAAAGCATCCGCGTCGCCTCTCGCCAAGGCACCCAGCCTCTTTGCCAACAGCCGCATATTGTCCGGTCCGCCCTCGCGAAAACAGGCGAGGATGCCGGACAGCTCTTCTTCGGAAACCGTCGAAGCGGCGGCCAGCCGCTCGTCGCGGATGCTGCATTCGCCCGGTAGCAGCGCGAGCGCGATCTTTCTCCGCCTTGCCAGCCTCGAAAGCTCTTCGACGCCATAGGCCCAGCGGTCGTAGCCGCCGAGAATGCGTACGAGGATCACCTTTGCATGCGCCGCGGTCTTTTCCGCCCACAGGTCGACGGACATCGGATGGCGCAGGTCGGATAGGTTGGTGAGGGCGAGCGTAGGTGGCGAAATAAAGGAAGTCCCCTCCCCAACCCCTCCCCACAGGAGGGAGGGACTTTCATTGCCATGCTGGCCGTCTGTGTTTGCCGAAGGGGAGCCGCGAGTCTTCTCCCCCTTGTGGGGGAGATGGCCGGCAGGCCAGAGGGGGCGTTTTCGTGGTTGGGAGCAGAACCCCACCCAGCCGCAATGCCGTTCAAATCACTGCCGGAAAAGGACAGCACCACCACATCGGCCGGGGACTGGTTGAGGTCGACCGGTTCGATAAGGTCGTCGAGCGACGACGATGTGGTGGCGAGTATGTGCATCCTTTTCCTTTGTATTCCGCAATTCCAGGAAAACCGCTTCGCACTTTTCCTGGAATTGCTTGGCGTGCCTTCAGGCCGCCAGCATCTTCTCGATCGCGGCGCGGTCGATGCCCTTTTCCCCGATCACGACGAGGCGGCTCTGGCGGGTTTCGCCGGGCGCCCAGGCGCGGTCGAAATAGTGGTTCACACGCGATCCTACAGCCTGAACCTGCAGGCGCATCGGCTTGTTCGCGACGTCGACGAAGCCCTTTATGCGCAGCACGTTTTCCGCTTCCGCCGTGGCGGCAATGCGCTCGGCCAGCGCTTCCGGGTCGGTCACGGCGGCCAGATCGATGACGAAGCTGTCGAAATCGTCGTGATCGTGATCTAGCTCGTCGTCGTGATGGGTCTTGCGGTTCTCGATATCGTCCTCGACGGCAAGGCCAAGCCCGATCAGCACGCCCGGATCGACGGCGCCATTGGCGGCCGGCACGATCTTTACCGCCCGCGGCAGGTGCGCCTGAACGCGGCCCTTGGCGGCGGCGAGCGACGCCTGGTCGAGCAGGTCGGTCTTGGTCAGCACGATCATGTCGGCGCAGGCGACCTGATCCTCGAAGACTTCCTCGACCGGATCGTCGTGATCGATCGAACTGTCGGTCTGGCGCTGAGCTTCCAGGGCATCATGGTCGTCGGCGACACGGCCTTCGGCCAGCGCCACGCCATCGACGACGGCCACGACGCCGTCCACCGTCACGCGGGCCTTCACGTCCGGCCACTGGAATGCCTGCACGAGCGGCTTCGGTAGAGCAAGGCCGGAGGTCTCGATGAGGATGTGGTCGACGCGGGGCTCGCGGGCGAGAATCTGGTCGATCGCCGGTACGAAATCGTCGGCGACCGTGCAGCAGATGCAGCCGTTCGCCAGCTCGATGATGTTGTCGTCCGGGCAGCTCTCGATGCCGCAGCCCTTCAGCACTTCGCCGTCGATGCCGACATCGCCGAATTCGTTGACGATGATCGCCAGCCGCTTGCCGTCCAGCTTCTCGATCAGGTTGCGGATCAGCGTGGTCTTGCCGGCGCCGAGAAAGCCGGTGACGACGGTGCAGGGGACCTTATCGAACTTGGGGGCGAAATTTTCGCTCATGAAGGCATGTCCTCGTGGTGGTGGAATGGGGAATGCGGGCCGTCATGCCCTTGCCGCGAAGGCATGATGGACGGCCGCGAAGGGGAAGGAAGCCGCGCTCGTCCTCGGCCAGCATCATGGCGCCGGTAACGATGTCGTCGACATTGTCGGTCGAGAGATGACCGAAGACATAGGACCAGCCGGAACGGTGGTTGAAAGCAGCACTCGGGCTCTTCTCGCAATTGGCAAGGCAGGTGACCGGCTTCACCGCGAGTGGCTTGCCTTCCGCTGCCTGGCGCAGAGCCTCCATCAGGCCGATGCCCGGGCGGGCTTCGCTGTCGGTCGCCTCACGGCAATTGGTGCAGACGAAGATCGTCACATCGACTTCATCGGAAGCCGATTTTGATATCTCTTTTGGCACTTCATTCGTCATCGGGCCGCAAACCGTCGGGTCTTACAAATCCGGGGTGCGCGGCAGGCGGGCGAACCATCCTGCAGTGGAAAGCGAAGCTTCATCCGAGGCACCCCGCCCGGAAAAGCATGTGTCTGAAACGGCAGGTCTCCTGGCTCGCGGGTCGTCGCCATCCGCCTGCCTTCCCGGAATTTTCCAGTGGCGTCTTTGGCAGGATGGCTCGCCGCATACAGTTGCGGGGGCAGCCGCGGCATTGGGTCTGAGGGAGATGGATTCCCGATACCCGCACCGCATTCTCTCTTAGCCCCTGCCGTTGCCGGCAAGGGACCGTCGTATGGGTCCAAGTAAGCGCTCCGGCGTCGAACTGTCAATGTCGCAAAGGCGATTGCCCGTGCGGCGAAAGTGTCTATAGTGACAGTGTCTTTGGTGCCCGATAGGGTTTTCCCATAAGGGAGATCAAAGGGAATGCGGTGCGACGGATCTTTCGTCAAACCCGCGGCTGCCCCCGCAACTGTAAGCGGAAAGTCTTCGCCCAAAACGGCCACAAGCCGTGACGCCACTGGAGAGATCCGGACAAGGATCAACCTGGGAAGGCGGGCGAAAGCGCCCGATCCGCGAGCCAGGAGACCTGCCAGGGACGAGAGGCACTCTAGAACGGCCCTCGGGTGGAGGGCAGAAGGACAGGTCCATGGTTACGAATTCTGCTGCGGGAGCAGTCAGCGTTTCCGCATCGAAAATCATTCCTCTCAGCATGACGGCCATTCTTGGTCTGTTCATCGTCGGCTTCGTGGGGTTCTCGCATCTGGAAGTGGTCCACAACGCCGCTCACGATACGCGCCACTCGCTGGCTTTCCCCTGCCACTGATTTTGCAGGCAAACGAAGAGGAATTCCCCAATGTCGCTGTTTCGTAACATCGTCTTCACGGCGGTGGTCGCAGGGCTTTTGTCCGGTCTCCTGATGACCGTGATGCAGAGTTTTTCCACCGTCCCGCTCATCCTTGCGGCGGAAACCTATGAAAATGCTGGCGGCGAAGAGGCCGGGCACAGCCATTCGCATGACGCGGCGCCCGCTGCGGGCACTGCCGCGCCGGCCGCTGCCGATCACCATCACGACGAAGAAGCCTGGGCACCGGCCGACGGTTTCGAGCGCTTCGCCTATACCGCGGCTGCCGATGTTCTGTCGGCCATCGGTTTCGCCCTCGTCGCCATCGCCATTGCGGAAGCGCTTGGCGGCTTCGGCGGATGGCGCGGCGGCCTGATGTTCGGCATTGCCGGCTTCCTCACCGTCAGCCTCGCCCCCGGCCTCGGCCTGCCGCCGGAGCTGCCGGGCATGCCAGCCGCTGAGCTTGGGCCGCGCCAGGTCTGGTGGATCTCGACCGCCGTCTGCACCGCTGTCGGCCTCGGGCTGCTCGCCTATACCCGCTCGGCGCTGCTTGCCGCTCTCGCCATCGTGCTTCTCGTCGCACCGCATCTTGTCGGCGCGCCGCTGCCGCCGACCCATGAGACGGCCGTGCCGATCGAACTGCATGCCCGCTTCGTCAATGCCGTTTATGCCACGAACCTCGTGTTCTGGGCGGTGCTCGGCGCGCTTGCCGGTGTGTTCCGTCAGCGTTTCCGTGCCGGCGAAGACGTGCCGGTCTCTTCCGCGGGGCTTGCAGCGCGGTGAAGGATATCGATCAGACCGCCGAAGAACGCCATCGCGCCAAGATGGCGAACCGCAAGGCGGTTCAGGATGCCGAAGTCGCGGAGAAGACCCTGGAAAAGGGTCTTCTCATCGTCCATACCGGCCCCGGCAAGGGTAAGTCGACCGCAGCCTTCGGGCTGGCGCTCAGAATGCTCGGCAATAACCGCCGCGTCGGCATCGTGCAGTTCATCAAGGGCGCTTGGTCGACCGGCGAACAGCCGGCACTCGCCGTCTTCGGTGATCGTGTCGTCTGGCACACGATGGGTGAAGGCTTCACCTGGGAGACTCAGGACTTGAAGCGCGATATCGCGGCGGCGAACAAGGCCTGGGAAAAAGTGCTGGAATTGATGGCCGACGAAACGATCGCCCTTCTCATCCTCGACGAGCTCAATATCGCCCTGCGCTATGATTATCTCGATCTCGACAATGTCGTTGCAACGCTGCAGGCTCGCCGTCCCGACCTTCACGTCGTCGTCACCGGCCGCAATGCCAAGCCGGCGCTGATCGAGGCGGCCGATCTCGTCACCGAGATGACGCTGGTCAAGCATCACTTCAAGGCGGGCGTAAAGGCCCAGGCCGGCATCGAGTTCTAAGACATGGCTGCCCGATCTCTCATGTTTCAGGGAACGGGCTCCGACGTGGGCAAGTCGCTCATCGTCGCCGGTCTCGCCCGCGCATTCACCTTGCGCGGGCTGAATGTCATGCCGTTCAAGCCGCAGAACATGTCGAACAACGCCGCCGTCACCGCCGATGGCGGGGAGATCGGCCGCGCCCAGGCGTTGCAGGCCCGCGCGGCTGGCGTGCAGCTCAGCGTCCACATGAACCCGGTACTGTTGAAGCCGCAGAGCGATGTCGGCTCCCAGGTCGTTGTGCAGGGCAGGGTCGAGGGCAATGCCAAGGCTTCCGAATACCAGAGCCTGAAGCCGAAGCTGCTGTCGCGCGTCCTGGAGAGTTTTGAAATCCTCCGCGCCAAGGCTGATCTGGTCCTGGTCGAAGGTGCTGGCAGCGCTTCCGAGATTAACCTGCGCGCCAATGACATCGCCAATATGGGCTTTGCCCGTGCGGCTGACGTGCCGGTGGTGCTGATCGGCGATATCGACCGCGGCGGCGTGATCGCCAGCCTCGCCGGGACCAAGCTTGTCATCGACACCCATGATGCGGAAATGATCCGCGGCTTTATCGTCAACCGCTTCCGTGGCGACCCGACGCTGTTTGCTGAAGGCATGGATCTGATTTCGCGCTTTACGGGCTGGCAGTCGATCGGGTTGCTGCCGCACTTCCCCGATGCGGCACTTTTGCCTGCTGAAGATGCGCTGGGACTCAACCAATCCTTTGCGCGCAAGCCGGGTGCGAAAATCCGCATCGCGGTGCCGATTTTGCCGCATATTTCCAATTTCGACGATCTCGACCCGCTGGAAGCGGAGCCGGAGGTGGAGCTGATCCGTGTCCGCCGCGGCGATGTTATCCCCGGCGATTGCGATCTCGTGCTGCTGGTCGGCTCAAAGGCGACGATCTCGGACCTGGCAGCACTTCGCGAGGCTGGGTTCGACATCGATATCAAGGCCCATCACCGTCGCGGCGGCCGGGTGCTCGGTCTTTGCGGCGGCTATCAGATGCTCGGCCGGACACTGTCGGATCCAGAAGGCACGGAAGGAGCGCCCGGTTCGGTCGAGGGACTCGGCCTGCTCGATGTCGAGACAGTGTTGTCGGGCGCCAAGCGACTCGAAGCGGTTCGGGGCACCAGTTCCGACGGCATTTCGTTCTCCGGGTATGAAATGCATATCGGCCGAACGTCCGGTGCCGATTGTTCGCGGCCGTTCTCGACGATCGATGGCCATGCGGAAGGTGCATCCTCTGCGGATGGCCGCGTCACCGGCACCTATGTCCACGGCCTGTTTTCCGACGATCGACAGCGTTCCGCCTGGCTCACCCGCCTTGGTGGCTCAGCTTCTGCTTTGGACTACGAGGCCAATGTCGATGCCATTCTCGATCGGCTTGCCGCCCATATGGAACGGCATCTCGATCTCACCGGGCTGCTTAGACTTGCAAGATGAGAAGCGCCAGCACGCCGAAAAGGCCGATCAGCAGCATGTCGGCGATACGGGCGATCTTCAGCGCATCGTAGATGTCGTCATAGGTGAGCTCGGTTCGCCCGCCTTCGCCCATATAGCCCGCCTCGATCATCTGGCCGCCATAGCTGCGCGGGCCGGCAAGGGCTATGCCCAGCGCACCCGCCATCGCCGCCTCCGGCCAGCCGGCATTCGGCGAGCGGTGGTGTTTTGCATCCCGGCGGACCGCCTTGATGGCATTGGCCGGCGATGCGCCTCGAACAAAGTAGGCGGCCAGGACAAAAAGTGCTGCGGTGAGCCGCGAGGCGGGCAGGTTGATCACGTCATCGAAACGCGCCGCGGCCCAGCCGAATGCCTCGTGGCGGGGCGAGCGATGGCCGATCATGCTGTCAGCCGTGTTGGCCGCCTTGTAGGCAGCACCGCCCGGCAATCCGCCTATCCCCATCCAGAAGGCCGGGGCCACGATGCCGTCGGAAAAATTCTCCGCAAGGCTTTCGATGGCTGCCCGGCAAACGGCGGCCTCGTCAAGCTCGTGGACATCCCGTCCCACGATCCTGGAGACGGCCTGGCGTCCGGCCGTCAGTCCGTGATGCTTGAGCGAGGATGCAACGTCCCTCACATGCCGCTCAAGGCTTTTCTGGGCCGGAAGGCTGGCTGCGACGAGAACGAGAAGGATCGGACCCAGGGGAAGGGCCAGAAGCATGCTCTGCAGACTATAGGAAATCAGGATGACCGCGCCGAGAATGACGGCAAGTGCTCTGATGCCCATGTTCTTGCGACTGGCGAAGTCATCGGTTTCAAGGTTCCATCGCCGGTCGAGTTCGGATATCAGCCGGCCGATCCATGTCACCGGATGGCCGATCCGCTTGAACAGCCAGTCCGGATAGCCGGTGAGGCGCTCCACGATCAGCGCGAAGAATGCGAGAAGGAACATGGCAGTGGCGATCTCTGATTTGGGCGATCCGATCCAGCACGGCGGCAATCTGGCCAAGGCGCGCGCTGTTTCCTGAAGCGCCCGAGCCGTGGATCGACCTTTCGACCGGCATCAATCCGCATTCCTATCCCCATTCGCCAATCCCGGCCAATGTTTTCGCGCGCCTGCCGGAGCCGGATGTAGCGCAACGCCTAAAAGAGATTGCTGCCCGCGCCTATGGTGCGCCGTCATCCGCGCATATCGCGGCCGGCCCAGGTACGCAGATCCTGCTGCCGATCGTCGCCGGCCTCGTCAGCGGCCGGAAGGCGGCGGTGCTATCGCCGACCTATGCGGAACATGCGCGAGCAGCGAAGCTCGCCGGTTTCGAGATTACGGAAACGGGCGAACTGGATCATCTCGCGGAGGCCGATCTTGCCGTGGTCGTCAATCCCAACAACCCGACCGGACGAATCGTGCCGAAGGCGGATCTGCTTTCGCTTGCCGCCACCATGCGCGCGAAGGGCGGCTTGCTGGTCGTCGACGAGGCCTTCATGGATGTATCTGACGCGGAAAGCGTCGCCGCTATGGTTGACGAAGGCGGTCTTCTCGTCCTGCGCTCCTTCGGCAAATTTTATGGCATGGCCGGACTGCGGCTCGGTTTCGCTATCTCGCACCCGCAAGTCGTAGCTAGGATCGAAGACAGGTTAGGTCCTTGGGCCGTGTCGGGACCGGCGCTGCATGTGGCAAGCGAAGCGCTTGCCGATACGGTGTGGCAAGACCGGATGCGTGATAGCCTGAAGGCCGACATGGCTCGGCTCGATAATCTGTTTGCTTCCAAAGACATTGCCATCTTTGGCGGTACGTCGCTCTTCCGTTTGGTCCGAGATCCGCGTGCCCGGGCTCTGTTTCATCATCTCGGCAGCCGAGGCATTATCACGCGTCGGTTCGACGAGCGACCGGACGATCTGAGGATCGGACTTCCCGATGAAGATGGCTGGCCTCGTCTCGAAGACGCGTTGAAAAGTTTTTAGCCGGCGAATTTATCACGCCACGCAACCTGTGCATTCGGCACCGGCAATGCCGTCGCTTCGTATACTCCCCGAGCCACGGCACGCGCCGTCACCAGCGTCGCCAGATGGCAGAGTTCGGCGAAAGCGGTCATGTCGCCGAGCGGCTTTGCGCCGGTCGCAGCGGAAAAGATCGTGTCGCCGTCGCCCGGAAGGTGGGCGGGGAGCACCGCGCGCGCCAGGCCGTCATGGGCCATGATCGACAGCCTATGCGCCTGCGCCTTGGTCAGCGCGGCGTCGGTGACGATCACTCCGATCGTCGTCGCTTTCAGTTTCACGCCCTTCATCCGAAGCGCGGAGTGATCTTCGGTGAATGTCTGCGGCAATCCGAGGCCGCCAAATTCGCCATTTCGCTCGAATGGGGCTGCCCAGAAATGTGGTCCGTCACCGACGGTCGCGGCGCCCATGGCATTGACGGCGAGCAGGGCCGCTATCTTGTGGCCCGAGGATGTCATGGCGCTTGCCGAGCCGATGCCGCCCTTGAAGGTCGCGGTTGTGGCGCCTGTTCCGGCGCCGACTGTGCCGAGTTCGAAGGTACCTTTCCCGGCAGCTTTGAACGCGTCGTAGCCCATATCGCGATAGGGTGAATGCAGGCCCCAATCCTTGTCGCCGCCATTTAGCAAATCCATCAGGATCGCCTGCGGCACGATCGGAACCTTCGCGGAGCCGACCGGAAAACCGCGGCCGATCTGGCGCAATCCCGCCTGCACGCCACCGGCTGCATCCAGCCCGAAGGCCGAGCCGCCGGAAAGCACGAAGGCATCGACCGTCTGCACCGTCATGGCAGGATCGAGAAGCGCCGTATCGCGCCCGCCCGGCGCGCCGCCGAGAACCGAGCCGGAGGCAATCGCCGGCTCGTCGAAGATGATCGCCGTGACGCCCGAGCCAAGCACGAGATCGGTGACATGGCCAACGGCCACGCCCTCGATATCGGTCAGGAGATTCAACAGCGCCACGACGGTATCACTCAGGCGATATCGAACTTGACGCCCTGCGCCAGCGGCAGGGTGCGACCGTAGTTCAACGTGTTGGTTGCGCGGCGCATGTACGCCTTCCAGGCGTCGGAGCCGGATCTGCGGCCGCCGCCGGTCTCTTTCTCACCACCGAATGCGCCGCCGATTTCAGCACCAGAAGGTCCGATATTGACATTGGCAATGCCGCAGTCGGAGCCACGGGCGGAGACGAAGGTCTCGGCTTCACGCATGTCGTTGGTGAAGATCGACGACGAAAGGCCCTGCGGAACGTCGTTATGCAGGTCGACCGCTTCGTTGAAGGTCGAATATTTCATCACGTAGAGGATCGGCGCGAAGGTTTCTTCCTTCACTGGACCGGCCTGGGCCGGCATTTCGACGATTGCCGGGCGGACGTAATAGGCGTCGCCCGCTTCGCTATCGAGCACGCGCTCACCACCGACGACCTTGCCGCCAGCAGCCTTCGCCGCATCGAGTGCCGACTGCATCTTGTCGAAGGCGGCCTTGTCGATCAGCGGGCCAACGAGATTGCCGTCGGTCAGCGGCGAACC
This sequence comes from Terrirhizobium terrae, assembly GCF_030323265.1. GTDB lineage: Bacteria > Pseudomonadota > Alphaproteobacteria > Rhizobiales > Rhizobiaceae > Neorhizobium. Next base: position 1,379,110 of record NZ_CP104992.1, on the reverse strand, counting down.
TATCGTTACAGACTGATAGGCCTTGGCGAGACGCGGCACGAGCGCGTCATAGACGCTGTCATGAACGAAGAGGCGGCGCAGCGTCGTGCATCGCTGACCGGCCGTGCCCATGGCCGAAAAGGCCACGCCGCGCAGGGTGAGGTCGAGATCCGCCGTCGGGGTGACGATCGCGGCATTGTTGCCGCCGAGTTCGAGGATCGAGCGGGCAAAGCGCTGGGCGAGCTTCGGGCCGACTTCGCGGCCCATGCGGGTCGAGCCGGTGGCGGAGACCAGCGGTACCTTCTCATGGTCGACCAGTGCTTCGCCGATCTCGCGGCCGCCGATCAGAAGGGTCGACAGCTTCTTCGGTGCGCTGCCGCCATCGGCGACATAGCGGGCCAGAGCCTTGTCGAAGATCGCCTGGGTGGCGAGCGCCGTCAGCGGCGTCTTTTCCGACGGCTTCCAGATGGTGGAATTGCCGCAGACGATGGCGAGCGCTGCATTCCACGACCAGACGGCGACGGGGAAATTGAAGGCGGAAATGATGCCGATGGCGCCGAGCGGATGCCAGGTTTCCATCATCCGGTGCTCGGAACGTTCGGTTGCGATGGTGAGACCGTAGAGCTGGCGGGAAAGACCGACGGCAAAATCGCAGATGTCGATCATTTCCTGCACTTCGCCGAGACCTTCCGACGTCACCTTGCCGACTTCGATCGAGACGAGACGGCCGAGTGCTGCTTTGCCGGCGCGCAGTTCCTCGCCGAGCAGGCGGATCAGTTCGCCGCGCTTCGGTGCGGGCACGAGACGCCATTCGAGGAAGGCTTCATGGGCGTCGTCGATCGCCTTTTTCGCGTCCGCAGCGCTGACTTCCGGCAGCTTGCCGATCTCGGTCCCGGTGATCGGCGAGTGCACGGTCAGCGTACCGCCCTTGTACTTGTTGGAGGCGACGCCGAGATCGGTGAAGATCTTGTCCACTTCGGCGGCGAGGTCGAGTTTGGCGAGCGTCATTGATGTCTCCGGGGCTTTTGAATTGCGTGGTCAATCTACAAATCGGCGGGCGTTTCGCAACCACTTCGCCGACAAAGGTTTGCGCTCAGAAGCGCTCGCCGGTGAAGTGGGCGATCTGGGCTCCGGCCTCGTAATAGGCCTCCCTGGCGGTTCGAAAACCCTGTTCCTTCACTTCCGTCAGCGGCAGGGGCAAATCCTGTTCGCTGATCTCGCCGAGGATATGGCGGGCCAGAACCTTGCCGAAATTCGTGCCGGGCGAGATGCCGCGGCCGTTGTAGCCGGAAAAGCCGATAACGTTCCTGCCGAACTTGTGGAAGCTGGGCAGGGCATTGTCGGTCATGCCGATCTTGCCATACCACTCGGCCTCGAACTCGACGTCGCCCAGTTGCGGGAAAAGCCGCTTGAGAGAACGACGCGCCCAGGCCTTGTGAACGGATAGACCGCTGCCGCGCAGCGCGCCGACCGAGCCGAAGACGAGCCTGCCAGCCTGGTCCATGCGGAACGAGGAAAGGATTTCCTTTGTATCCCAGCAGCCTTCCGAATTGGGCAGGATCGAGCGGCGCAGGTTGGCGGATAGTGGTTTGGTGGCGAGGTTGAAATAGGGCAGGTGGACTTGTTCGCGGCGCACCTCGACCCAAGGGCCCGTCGAGTAGGCGTCGGTGGCGACGATGATCCAGTCGGCGGAAACCTCGCCGCGCGCTGTCCTGACGATTTTCCTGCCATTGGGTTCGGCGGTGCCGATGACCGCGCTGCCGGTGTGGAGTTCAGCGCCCGCTTTCACCGCCGCATGAGCGAGGCCGCGTGCATAGGCAAGCGGCTGCAATGTGCCGGCGCGCATGTCGAGCAGGGATCCGGCATAGGCTTTGGTGCCGATCCTGCGTTCGGTCTCGGCGGCATCGAGTATCGTCACCGGCGCGCCGCGCTTTTGCCACTGGCGAGCGCGTTCCTCAAGCTCCGTCATACCCTCGGCGCCCACGGCACAATGCAAGGTGCCACTGGTCTCCAGCTCGCAGGCAATGCCGTGCTTTTCGATCAGTTCGCGGACGAAATAGGGGCCGTTGCCGAGAAGGTCGAGCGCTCGCTCGCCGTAATGGTCGCCAAGCTCCTTCGGAAAGTCGTCGGGCATGACCCACATGCCGGCATTGATCAGTCCGACATTGCGGCCGGCGCCACCGAAGCCGATCTCGGTCGCTTCCAGAAGCACAACATTGGTGCCGCGCTCGGCCAGATGCAGCGCAGCCGAAAGTCCGGTATAGCCACCGCCGACGATCACCACGTCGGCTGAGACCGATCCTTCCAGCGGAGACGTCACCGGTGCGGGCGGCGCGGTTCTTTCCCAGAGGCCATGGGAGCGCGGATCGTTGAGCATGGAAGTTCCCGGATTTTATCGTTGCGACGACTTTACAGAGGCGATTTCCCGGTGAATATCGACATGTTCTCAACAGGTCATTCGCTGGAGGAATGACATGCTGCCCCCAAGGCGGTTCCTGCCATCCTTTTCGCTTCTGGCTGCCTTCGAGGCCGCTGCCCGCACCGGCAGCGTCACGGCGGCCGCCAATGAACTCGGCCTGACCCAGAGCGCCGTCAGCCGGCAGATTTCCGCGCTCGAAAGGCAGCTCGGCGTTGCGCTCTTCCTGCGCGAACGCCAGACGATCCGGCTGACGATTGCCGGTGACACCTATGCCCGCGAGGTGCGCGAGGCATTGCGGCGCATTTCCAGCGCCTCGCTCAACCTCAAGGCCAATCCGGCGGGCGGAACGCTCAATCTCGCGATCCTGCCCTTTTTCGGTACGCGCTGGCTCACCCCGCGCATCGGCAGGTTTCTCGACCAGCATCCGGGCATGGTGGTCAACCTCATCACCCGGCTCGAACCCTTCGACTTCCGCTTCGATACGCTCGATGCGGCGATCCATTTCGGTGTCGCCCGCTGGCCGGGCGCGGCACTTACCCTGCTGATGGAGGAGGATGTCGTTCCGGCCTGCAGCCCTGCCTTCCGGAAGCGGCACGCTCTGGTAGAGCCGACGGATATGCTGCGCGCACCGCTTCTGCACCTCAGCACCCGGCCGGATGCCTGGGAACTCTGGCTTTCGCGGAACCATGTTCCCTTCGACGCGGTGCAGGGCATGCTGTTCGATCAGTTCGTCACTATGGTGGAAGCGGCGCTCGCGGGCCTCGGTGCCGCGCTGCTGCCGCGCTTCCTGATCGCCAAGGAGCTGGAGGAAGGCCGTCTGGTCCACGCGGTCGATGCCGAGCCCATGCCGACGGGACAATATTATCTCGCTTATATGCCGGACCGCGCCACCTATCCGCCGCTTGCCGCGTTTCGTGACTGGATGATGCAGGAGATCGGCGCCGACGCGCTTGCGTAGCCGGGCGGCATCGGCCAATAGTCCGGAATGATCCTCTTTGCGATCGCTCATGCGATCCGACCGACGGGAAGACATCGATGAAGCCCATTTTCGTCCAGCTCCGCTGCAAGCCGGGCAAGACCTATGAAGTTGCCGACGAGATCTACAAGACCGAGCTCGTGTCGGAACTCTATTCCACCAGCGGCGACTGGGACCTGCTCCTGAAGATCTATGTGAAGGATGACGAGGAGATCGGTCATTTCGTCAACGAGAAGATTGCCTCGATACCCAATATCGAGCGATCGCTGACGACGATCACCTTCACGGCATTCTGACAAGCATTATGCCGACAAAAAAGCCGCCTTTCAGGGCGGCTTTTTTCATTGTGGATCGGTCGCCATGGCGGCGACCGGTGTCGAATGACTAGGCGTGGGCAGCCGGTGCGGCGTTCTTCGACGCGACCAGACGGCTGATGGCCATGCGCACGTCGTCCGGGGAATCGAACTTCTGTTCGTCCAGATCGATGACGTGAAACTTCACGGCGATAAACTTCAGGCGGTCCTTATCAGGCACCACGATGCCGACCGGCTCGCCGGCGAATTCAATAACTTGCTTCTGCATGACAGACTCCCGCATTGGCTGCATGGTCTGCAGCTCAAAACGAATGATAATTTTCAGGAACGGAAAGAACCGGAAGCGTTACATTCGACAGCACGGAAGGGAGCAACGATCCGTGCCATTCATTTTAAGCGCATACCGACGGAAGGCGGTGACGCAAACAGTATCGACCATGTCACTCTCCTTCTCTTGAGTTGCGCGGTCAGGTGGGAATCAATCCCGACTGGCATGCAACGTATCCGAAGACAGCTGCATGATCAACGAAATCTTTTATACGCAGAATATTTTTCTGCCTGATGACAGGATGAAGGCGAGATTGTGAAATTTCATTCGCAATTTCGCCGGTTCGTCCCAGCCCGGCTTAAGTAGGTACTACGAGCTTCCAAGCAAGAGCCGAGGCGTCAAAAAGCTCATTCGTACAAAATCCCGAGCGCATGACGCAGGTGCGCGAGGTAGCGCGCCACGCTTTTCTCACTGATGCAGAGTGGCGGTGCGATCAGCAGCGTAGACGGTCCGGCATCGCCGTGGATGGCGCCATCGTTGAGGCGATCACGCAAATCAGGTGATTCTCCCGAAAGTTGCATCGTCCAGAGCAGACCGGATCCCTTCAGGCCGACGGTGTCGCGTGCGCGCTCTGCGATGTCCCGAAGCCCATCTGACAGGATCGGGGCAGACAGGGCTGCATTTTCCCGCAAGCCTTCATTCAGGAAGACCTTGAGCGCCGCCAGCGCCGTCGAGACGGCGACCGGGGAAACCGGCTTGGCGAGCTCCTCGAGCAGCTCTTGGAATTCCGCTGTGCAGAAGACGGCCACTAGTTCGCCGCCATCGCAGCTTCCGGCCATGACGAAGTCGTACGACACGCCATCACCTTCGGCGGCCCACATGACATCTACCAGCCGTCCATAACCGGTTCGCCTCTCATCGAGAGCGACGAGGTTCCTCCTTCGCGGGCCGCGGCGATGCGCGCTGCAAGCTCCGTCTCGCCTGGGATCGGTTCGATGATCACCGTGGACATATCACCCGGCGCAGTTTCCTGTTCGACCGCACCATTATCAGATGTCTCGTCTGCTTGCGGCTCGTCATCGTCGTCTTCCGCGACCTTTTCAGCGGGCTTTGCCTCGGCAAGCGTTGTCATTGCAGCGATGGCCGATTGCGCATCGGCAAAAAGGACAACGTGATCGAGACCCGGCGGTGCGATCCTGGCGAGTGCCTGCTTCAAGGCTTCGATGTCTGCCTGGCCTTCATGGGTCGTGGAAATCAGCAGATGCTGGCGATAGGAGGCGATGGCGACATCCGGATGGCCGTGCCCGATCAGCGGTGCGCTGCCAGTGACATCGAGCAGGCTTTTGCCTGTCTCGTCGAAGAAGAATTCCCGCCAGGCTCTCGCTATCCGATTAGGACTTGCCGGCGGTGCATCGCAATCCATTCCGAGCAGGCCTGACGGTGATGGTGCCAGATGCCGCCAGACCGGCGCTTCGGACGGTCGGCAGAACAGCGGTGGCGGCGTATCGAGATCACGCGAAAGCCTGAGTCTCAGTCCACCGACTGCGTTCTCTTCACCCGCCACCACCCCGATCGCTTCTCCAGCCTCTATCTCCGTTCCTTCCGCGGCCTCGCCGCTCAAGCCTTCGATGAAGAGAGCAATGCCTTTGCCGCGCAAGGAAAACAGCGAGGATGTGACCCTCGCGACGCCGGTAAATGGTGCGACGACACGCGTGCCTGCCGGCAGGCAGATATCTATGTGAAGCGCGAACGTCTCTTTTTCTGACTCGTCTTCTATGCCGGTGCGTGAGAGCCGGTATTCTCCATAACGCGTGCTGCCCATGCCCGTATCCCAGGCTACGCGGGCAAGCAGCTTCCAGTCGCTGTCCGGATCGGTCCAGTTGCCGTCATAGAAGAGCGGGCTCGCCACGCCGAGGTCGACCAGCCTGATCCGGTCGGCATCGATATCCGGCAGCATCTGCCCAAGTTCGCGCGGATTGAGTTGCAGGCCGCATGCGTCCACGATCGATGCGTGCATGAAGGCGGCGGAGACCGCACCGGCGGCACTAAGCAGACCGCGTCGCTCCGTGGCATGTTCGGCGGCGGTTTCATCATGCGGCGCGACTGCATGCCGGTTCTCGGCGATTGCGGCGAGCAATGCCAGCTGAGCGATCACCAGTGGCCACAGTGCTTCCGCCTCTCCTGCATTGAGCGGGTTGAGGGCATTGTAAGCGGCAACGGCCGGCAATATCGCGAATGGATCGCCTTCGACGCCATTGGAGCCAAGGATGCGGGCACAGGCCTTGGCAAGTGCTGCCACATACCAGTGCCGGGACAGGCCGCCGATATCGGAAATTCCCGTCGGCGCCCATTCCAGGCCGTCTCCCTCCCCGACAAGCTTGTCCAGCGCCAGATCCGGCACGGTCAGGCCGACGCGAAAGGCCGGAGACAAGGGGTGCACACGTCGAAGGGCCGAGACCATGGCTCGGGCGATCATGTCGCGTGCCTCCTGGTCGTGCACCTCGGAGAGAAGCGACACCGCTTGCGGGCCTGCCTTGCGCAGATCGTCCTCGCGGTCGCCGCCGGTGCCGGCGGCATCGAAATCTTCCAGGCTTTTTCGAGGCCTGCCACCAGCGATCCGAGGGCGGCGCTGGCCTGCGGAGACAATGGGCCGGAGATCGGCGGCGCGTCGCCCTCAAGCGCCGTCAGCAGTCGCAGCAGCTTTGCCTGGCCATCGATCGGTGCAGTGACGATGTCTTCGCCATCCTTGGTCGCCACGGGTTCGGGAACGGCCGGACCATCGGGATCTCGGATGATGTGTCGCATTGCTTCATGCTGCAGCCGAAGCTCCGCCTCGTCCTGCGGCGGCCTGACTTCCAGGAGGTAGCGGAGGTGGCCATTATCGACCAGGAAAGCCGTACCGTCCTCGTCGCCGACGGGAAAGACCTGGCCGGAAAGTCCCCAGTGGTCCCGCAGCAATTCGTTGATCCGGTCCAGCGCATCATTGCTGACGGAGTCATAGGGCACTTCAGGCTCAGGCGCGGCGTCTGACATCCTACTCTCCGGGACAAGCTCCCGAAAGAGGATAGCGCGCTATAACGCCGCGTCCATAGGGCTTTTCAGCCCTGACGCATGTTCATCAGCCCATACGCTCGGAGGCGTAGGATCCGGGGCTCGGCGGGAAGACCACCGTGCGGTTGCCGTTGATGAAGGTGCGGTGATGAATATGGGCGTGAATGGCGCGGGCGAGGACCTGGCTTTCCACGTCGCGACCCAGCGAAACATAGTCGTCCGGCGACTGGGCGTGGGTAATGCGGGCGACGTCCTGCTCGATGATCGGGCCTTCGTCCAGATCGGCGGTGACGTAATGCGCCGTCGCACCGATCAGCTTCACACCCCGCTGATAGGCCTGTTTGTAGGGGTTGGCGCCCTTGAAGGACGGCAGGAAGGAATGGTGGATGTTGATGATCTTGCCCGACATCTTGGCACAGAGCTGGTCGGAGAGAACCTGCATGTAGCGGGCGAGAACGACCAGCTCGGTGCCGCTCGATTCCACGACTTCCATCAGCTGTGCTTCGGCTTGCGGCTTGTTCTCCTTCGTCACCTTGATGTGGTGGAAGGGAATGTCGTTGTTCACGACGAGCTTCTGGTAGTCGAAATGGTTGGAGACGACACCGACGATATCGATCGGCAGCGCGCCGATTTTCCAGCGATAGAGAAGGTCGTTCAGGCAGTGACCGAAGCGGGACACCATCAGCAGCACCTTCATCCGGTCGGCGCTGTCGAACACGTCCCATTCCATGCCGAACTTTTCCGCAACCGGGGCAAAGCCTGTCATGATCGCGTCACGGTCCACGCCCTCTTCGGAAATGAAGCTGACGCGCATGAAGAACTTGCCGGTATCGAGATCGTCGAACTGGGAGCTGTCGATGATGTTGCAGCCCTTCTCGGCCAGAAAGCCGGAAATGGCAGCGACGATGCCTCGCGTCGATCTGCACGATACGGTCAAGACATAGCTCTTCATTCACTTACCCCTGCGCTGCGTTGCAGCATTGACCTATATGCAAACACGACACGATTGAAGCCCGCAGACGCGGGAAGAGCGATTTTCAAACCGTGTTCGATCCTTGTTTCCGTCTCGTCGTCTGCTGGAGCGTTACATTATGCGATGCCAGCCGAAACTCCGTTCCGGTTGCGTCTTTTGCCTGCGCATCGCCGTCGCCGCCTGAATGCCGCAGGGGTCGATGCGGCTGCAATCATTAAACTTCGAGCCATGATGGTAATGCGGCGCAGGTGACTTTGGGCTAGTCTAATTTAGCTGATTCTCATCGGCCGGATTCCGACAATGAATAGTCATGAAAGTCCCCATATGCCTGATGGGAACCCGCCACAGCGGGCGGCTCAGCCATTAGCCTTTTCGGATACGATCGGTCTGTTCATGCCGGCCGGCGCCGCAGAAGCGCCTGCTCGGCTTGCGGTTCTTTTCGCCAGCCCGTGGGGATTGGAAGAGTTGTCGATGCGAAAGCTCTGGCGGGTCACTGCCGAAAAGCTCGCCGGGCATGGAATTCCCAGTCTCCGCTTCGACTATCCAGGCACGGGCGATGCGCTCGATCCTCAGGACGGGGATAACGGCCTTGCGACATGGGTCGAAAGCCTCGTCGGCGCTGCGGAAAAACTCAAGGTCCTTTCAGGCTGCGGCCGCATCGCAATCATCGCCGAGGGTCTAGGCTGCGTCATCGCCGCGAAGGCTGCGGCGTCGATCGAGGGAGTGGAGGCAATGGCGTTCCTCGCACCGGTCGTGTCGGGCCGCATGCATCTTCGCGAGCTTGCCCTATGGTCCAGCGTTGTCGACGACAATCTTGGCCTTGCTCCCCATCAGCGCAGCCAGTCCGGCGTCTCGATCGGATCGCTCATCATGCCCACCGGCGTTGCCGACGAATTGCGCCGCATCAACCTGATGACGCTGGACGTGCCGCCTGCGAGCCGTATCTTGGTTGCGTCACGGCCCGAGCGGCCGTCCGACGGAGAGTTCGCTGCGCGGCTCGGTGCCATCGGCGCGGATGTCAGCGAATGCGGCTTTAATGGCTATCAGGCGCTTGTCGCCAATCCGACCACGTCCGTTCTGCCGCTGGCACTGGTGGAAGAGGTTGTCACCTGGATCTCCGCGCTGCCTGTCGCGCCACATCCGGCTGTTCCCATGGAGGCCGCAGAGGTCGGCCAGTTGACTGGTCGGGGTTTCGTCGAAACTCCGGTTCGTTTCGGTGGATCGGATCATCTCGTCGGCATCCTCTGCGAGCCTTCGGAGGAACGCCAAAACGGCACGGCCGTGCTATTCCTCACCTCGGCTTATGATCGGCATTCCGGCTGGGGCCGAAGCACGGTCGGCATGGCACGGCAGCTTGCCCGTTCCGGCATTGTCTCGCTGCGCTTCGATACTGCCGGTGTTGCCGATAGCCCCCGGTCGCCAGTCGTCCGGCGCAGGTCCTCTACCATGACAGCCAGATCGCTGACGTCTCCGATGCCCTGGACTTTCTGCAATCGCGCCATTTCGGCCGCATCTGCGTTTCCGGCCGCTGCAGCGGTGCCTATCTGGCTTTCCGCGCCGCGTTGCAGGACGAGCGGATCGCCGGCGTTGTCGCCGTCAACCCGGCGGTGTTTCGCTGGCAGCCGGGGCGGTCGGTGGATGACGCGGTCGTCAACGGCACCCGCAGTCTCGAAGATTACGGGCGGCGTGCTTTCAACGCGGGTACGTTGAAACGCATTCTTTCCGGCCAGGTGGATCTTGCGGCGGCAATCTCGAATATCGCAGGTGGGATGAGCCAACGCCTGACCCGCGGTGTGCTGCATTTCGCGCGCTTCGCTCTGCCGGAAGGTCGGGAAATCCTTCAGGTCTTCGAGATTCTCTATCGCCGCCGGATGCCGCTCACCATCCTCTACAGCGACGGCGATCTCGGGCTTGAGCAGTACAGCTATTATTTCGGCCGCGACGGGCGTTCTCATGCCCAGTGGGAGAACGTTTCAGTCACCATCATCCCCGAAGCCGATCACAACCTGACGCCACCGGAGGCGGGGCAGATATACCTTGATGCCGTATTGCAGATGGCAACCCGTCTCGCTGCGGAGGCGTCAAGCTCAGAAGATAACGGGTTTGCCGCCGGCGAGTGATCGAACGGTGCCTGTTGGCTGCCCAGCGGTCGTCTCGGTGTTCGGCTCAAGCCGGATACGCCTGGCGCCCGGCGCCAGATGGAACCAGTTGTCCGAAGGTCGAAAGCCTTCCACTTGAATGCTGACCGATTGGGTGAGTACGTCGGTCGACACTTCGAGCCACCAGCCATCAGCGTCCTGATCGATTCCTGCGGCGAGCTGTGCCCCATGGATCGCGTTGTCGCGCCCGAGAGGGAAGTGAAACGCCTCGGCAATGACCTTGCCGGTATCGGCTTCGATCAGCCGAGCCACCACGACATCGTGGGAGGGTGGGCCGAAGCGATAAGCATAGTTCGTGTCGAAGAAGGCGCCGAAAAGGTCGGTGCAGGCAATGGTCTCATTGCTTCGTGGCGCGAGCGCAAGATCTCGTCGACCGGAAACGACGGGCATTTTCCCATCACGCAGGCAGGAAACCTCCAGCGTCAGCGCACGGGTTTCGGCAGTCTCGTTGAGGATATGCACGTCGAGCCCGTTCGTGCCCTCATCGGCGAACAGCACCTGAACCGGGCGAAACGCTCTCTTCAGTGCAAACCAGGCGGGCTTCGGCCTGCCGTCCACGCCGACCACGCCCCAGCCGGGGCCTCGCATGACATCCTGCAAGGTAAATGCCAGAGCGCCATTGCATGAGGAGCCGGGCCTGCGCCATTCCGCGAAGGCGGTTTCCATCACCTCGCCTGTTACAGCGCGAGCCAGTGTCAGATAGCGCTCGAAATCGTTCTTTCGCAGCGCCTTCGCAGCGGCGCCATAGAGAACGCCGAGATAGTGGTCGCGGACATCCTCGAAATCCCAGTCGGCACCGGCATCGCGCGGGATGCCGGACTTTCCGCCGTCCAGAGTTTCGGTCTCCGACAGGTTGGAGAAGGCGAGGCACTCGGCGGCGAAGCGAATGTTCGCGCGACGCGCATCGTCGAGCGGCCGCAGATAGGCGCCGACGCCGTAATAATGGGCCACGCCGGCATTCGGATAGAATGGCAAGGCTCCGCCCGACGGCGAATTTTCCGCATAGGGAAGGTCCGGACGCTGTTCCGCCACCAGCCCGGGCAGGATCTCGGTGCAGAGCGGCCCTTTCCAGATCCGTTCGGGCAGGCCCAGCATCGCGCCCTGCTGCCAGATCTCGCTGGCGCCGCAGACGATTGCCAGCGATGGATTGGCCGATGTTCTCGCCAGAAACTGATCGACTTCCGATTTCACGTGAATCACGAAATCCGGGTCGGCGGCCGGATAGTCGAAATTGGCGAACATCAGGTCCTGCCAGACCAGCAGACCCATCTCGTCGCACAGCGCGAAGAAATCCCGGCTCTCATAGATGCCGATGCCCGGAACGCGGATCATGTTCATCCCCGCCTCCTTCGCCAGCCGCAGCCACGGCTCATAGCTCGCCCGGTTGCCCGGCAGACGGACGATATCGGCCGAGGTCCAGACCGCGCCGCGGCAGAAGACCTTCTCGCCGTTGACCAAAACAGCGAAGTCGTTGCCATCGGCGCCGCGATCCACCTCGACGCTGCGAAAGCCTGTGCGGGCAAGCGGCATGTCTCTGCCGTCGATACGCAGCGTGACCTCATGGAGCACGGCCTCTCCGTGGGTATGCGGCCACCAGGGCTTTATGCCAGGCAGGTGCAGTTCGGCCGAATAGAGCCCATCGGAAAAACCGAAGGCCGTCTCCCGGCCATCGCATACGAGGGAAAATCCGTAGCCCTGCTCCTCGGCGGCAAAGCTGATCTTGAGAACACCGTCTCCATTTCCGGCCAGTGATGCGGAAAGCCGGAAATCTCTAGGCTTGCTGATGGAAGCGGGGATCGTGCCCCATCCAATCTCCCCCTTGTGGGGGAGATGCCCGGCAGGGCAGAGGGGGTGTCGCAGCAAACTCATCGTCCGCCGAATGCGTTGATCCACCCCCTCTGTCACCTCCGGTGACATCTCCCCCGCAAGGGGGAGAGGGGGCCTGTACCGCTCACCACTGAAACCGGCCGCCAAGGCCCTACCGCCTGCACTTCCGGGCACCATCCGGGCATGAACCCCAATGTCGTGGTGCGGATCAGACGAAGTCCCTGATTGTTCATCAGCCGCGGCCGCCAGCGGGCGCGGGGGCGGTCTTTTCCAGATGCGGTTTCAATGCGCGAAAGCAGATGGAAAGGGTCTCTTCGCCCGTCAGCTCCACATCAACATCATGGCTTTCAAACATGCTCGACGAAGACAGGATCAGCCGCTCGTCGAGAAAGACATCGGCGATCGTCGCCAATCCCGCAAAGCGCAGGATCGCCTGCCCCGACGTGACGTCACCGAGCGAACGCCGATACCAGGCATCCTTGTCGATCAGCGGCTCGGGGTTGTCGCGGTCGAAGTGTCCTGCCGCTTCCAGCGCGGCGGCCACGGTGCCCGGCACGATTGCCGGCAAGGTCTCGCAATCGGACGGGATGTCATTGGGCAGCCCATAGGCGTCGGGCTTCGTCATCAGCAACGACCAGCCGTCCACAAGGTCGCCAGCCATGAAACGGGGCAAAGTCGTCACGCCGCCTCGCGCTTCCGGTCGAGCGTCCGGGCCAGATCGGCCATCAGCGCGTCCCAGGCGTCCACCGCCGGATCGAGCGCCGTCTTCAGCGGCTCGAACTTCTTGCGGGTCACCGCACGGGCGAGCTGGAACTGGGTGGATTTCGCCACTTCCGAGATTTTCAACGCCCGGGCCTGTGCGTCGGGAAAATTCCCGCCATTCAGCCATTCGAGATGGCTCGCCAGAAGCTCGAAATTGGCGCCGACCTGGCGCAGCGTGTTGAAGGCGTATTTGTGGAAGAAGCTGAAATCCCGCTCCGCCACGCGCTCCACCTGCGCCGGGAAGACCTCCGCGAAGGTACGGATCGGATTGGCCTCCGGCCGCCGGGCGAAGTGATGGCGCAGCAGTTTCCAGGCGGCTTCGCGCAGATCCTTCTCGGCCGGATGGGCTGTCGGGAATTTTGCAAATTCCGTGTAGGGCAGGAAAGGCAGGGCGTCAGGCCCGGCATTCATCTGGAACAGGCCGTCGAAATCCTCACCGGCCAGATGAAAGAAGCCACCGTTATGGAAATAATCCAGTTCCCGCGCTTGGAGATCCAGCCGGTTGATCGCGACGGTGGTCTTGCCGTGTTCGGTCCGGTAGGTCAGGCCGCGGGTGTCGGGCAGGTAATAGCTGTCGAGTTCCAGCAGCGACAGCCGGCCGCGGCCGATCTGCTCGATCACATGCTCTTCCGGGCGGTCGAAGATCGCAAGCTCGGTGACGCGGATGCCGTAGAGCGTTTCGAGGTCCTCCAGCGGCACCTTGAAGAAGGTGAACTGGTCGCCCTCGAAATCCTGGGTCAGGGTGAAGCCCAGCATCGCTTCCGGCGCCAGGCCTTGCGCCGCCAGCACCTCGATCCACAGGTCGACATAGCAGTTGGTCTCCGGCCACATCCGCTCGGCGGAATGTAGCGGGTGCGGCTGGTAGCTTGCGGGATCGAGCGCGGGAAAGACCTTCATCGGCTTAGCCCCAGAGGGTGGCGCGAACCTCTGCCGGCCAGGCCTTGGTGTCGAGCCCATGGGTGTGGAACAGCGCCAGCGCGATGCGCTCCAGGCCGAAGCCGACGCAGGCGGTATGCGCCACGCTGCCGTCTTCCAGGTTCAGGCCCCATTTCAGGCCGAATGAATCCTGGTGGTAGTTGAAGCTCATGCAGGCGGTCGGATTGGTGGTCGAGGTGATCGGGATCAACAGCTCGAATTTCAGATTCTGGTCGCGCTGGTTGTTGACCATCATCTTGCCGGCGCGGCCGAAGAACGGGTCGTTGGCGATGTCGATCGTTACGTCCAGCCCGACCGACTTCATCATCTCGACGCCGCGGTCCATCCACGTCTGGCGGAAATCGGTGACGTGCTGTTCGGTGCCCATGCAGACATATTCACGCATGCGGAACAGCTGCTGGCGGGCCGGGTCCTTGGAGGGCTCGTGGCGGAAGCAGTAGCTCTGCAGGTCGTAGAGCGCGCCCTCGGCAGAAATCTTGCCGCGGCGGGCAATGGTCGGGTAGAGCGGGTAGCAGGCGGCAGGCGTCAGCACGATGTCGGTGGCTTCCTGGCCCTTGGTCCAGTCTTCCTCGCCGACTTCCATGCACTTGATCAGGCTCATGTGGTCGAGCTCGCTGCCGCAGAAGGAATGCACGGTGCCGGCAAGCTGCGGAAAGCTCTTCATGTAGCCGCTCTTTTCGAAGAACTCGCGATTCATGCCCGGCGGAAAGCGCATGGCTTCGGCGCCATCGGCGCCGCCGACGCGGTCGATCAGCCTTTCGAAAGCGGCGATCACCTCTTCGAATTCGCCGCCGCGGCCGTAAAGGCCGTCGACGCCTGTGTCGATCAGAAGCCTTGCTTCGAACAGACGGTCGAGGAAGGAGATTTGCATATCCATGGCGTTATCCCGTTCGTTCATTGCTTGGCCTCAACCCAGAAGGCTGGTGTCCGGTTTCTGTATCATCAGCATGGTCGACGTGTTGCCGAGAATGCGGTCGTTGGAAATCATCAGCTGGGCGGAATGGGCGTCGCGCAGATGCCGGCCGAGGCTGTAGGGCGTGCCGTTCTTGTAGCCCATGATGCCGCAGATGATCATCGCCTGGTTGATGATGGTGAGGATCATCTCGGAAGAGGCGAGCTTGACGTTGTTCATGGCGATCGAAAACGCCATGGAGGACAGCTGGTCCGGATCGGACCGGGCATCCTCGTAGGCCTTGAGGCCGGAAAGAACATTGCCCTTCAGGAGCTGCAGCAGCGTCGAAGCTTCGGCTAGGCGGATGGCGCCGGGTGGCGTCGCGCCGCCAGACTTGCGGGCGGCGGCCCTGACGAAGGCCTGGGCGCGCAACACCGCATCGGCGGCGATGCCGTACCAGACGGCGCTCCAGAGAAGATGCGAGGTCGCCAGCATCGATTGCGCCGCGATCTCGGCAAAGGGTTTCGGAAAGATCTGGGCGGCCGGAGCCTCGCCCTTGAAGAGAAAGCCGTCGGAGCAGGTGCCGCGCATGCCGAGCGTGTCCCAGTCGACCGTCTTGTCCAGAGTGTACTGGCCGCGTTTGAACACGGTCATGACCTGATCGCCGGGAGCGGCATCCGCATGGGCGCGCGATGTCACCATGATCGCGTCGGCATGGGCGCCATAGGAAATGACGGTCGCGTCCTTCGTCAGGCGGCAAACATCACCGTCGATCTCGATGGCGCATATGGAATTGCGCATATTGCCGCCGATACCGCCTTCGGTCGTTGCCGAACCGACCAGCAACTGGCGGCCCGTGACTTCGCGCATGAAGTCGCCATGCCAGGCGCTTTCCTGGCCGTGCTCGACAAGGCTCGAAACCTTGATCTGGTGCATGGCGAACACCATCGCGCTCGATGCGCAGGCTTGACCCAGAATGGAGCAGACCTCGGCAATCTCCGACAGCGTCACGCCTTCGCCACCGAAGGCGGAGGGGATCTGGATGCCGAGCAGGCGCTCGGTCTTCATCGCCTCGAGTGCCTCGCGGGGAAAGCGTCCCTCGCGGTCTACCCGATCGGCAAATTCCGCCGCGACTGCCGCCGCGCGTTTCGCGCGTGCGGAAAGCGTCAGGTCGGCTGCAACGGCGGCGAGGTTCATCAGGCTGCCTCGTTGGCTTTCAGGATCTGGGTGACCGTCGCCTCGATCGCCGAAATGCTGGCGAAAGACTTGCGGTTCAGGAGGCTGTCGGGAAACTCGATGTCGAACTGTTCCTCGATGGCCAGCATCAGCTGCACCGATGCGAAGGAAGATAGGCCTGCGGCATAGAGGTCCGCGCCGTCTTCAAGATCGGTTACCGGCACGGGCAGCCCGCCCACTTTCGCCAAAAGTCCGCGAATGGTCTCGTTCATCTCGACATCTCCGAATTTCCAGGAACGGCTGCGCTTATCTGCTGCGCACTGATTTACGTTGGAAAGCATAAATTTGTGAAAAAGAACATGCTAAAATTAAAGCTGCGGGATTCCTTCGAATTTTAGGCAATCGATCTCGCCGGATCTTTTTTGCTACCATTCCATCCCCCTCGTCCGGACCTGTGCCTACAATCTCCTCGCTTCCGTCGCCGGAGTGTTTCGCGAGACGTTCGCGGGCAGGCGGGAGCCGGCGCTTTCGTCCGAACCGTAACGTGCGGCAAAGGCGGAAGGGGTGAAACTCATGGGAAGCGCGGCGTCAGACCCCGAGCTTTCCTATCAAGCCTCCCCCGGCAGCCATGCCGGGTTCGGTTGAGCCGTCCAAGTGTGGGAAACCACGTGCAGCGAGGCGAGAGGATCACCCGTAGGGACCGGAAGTCCCGAAAAGACGCCGAAGGCCACGCATATGCGGAGCCACATTACTTTAATTCCCTGAGGCCCCGCATATGCGTGCGCTTCTCCGGATCGGGTTTTGAAAGCCACGGCAGCGATGCGCGGGGCGAGATTAGTGCGTCTGGTGACGATCCCTCACCAACAAAATCTATGACTTAGCTGAAGCTAAGATCATGATTTTGTAACCTCTCCCACAAGGGGAGAGGACTGGTCGGCGAAGCCGACGAAACGATCCAGTGAATCGTTTCGAAGAACGAACGCCTTGAGCCAAAGCGAAAGGCCGGTCGGTAAAGCGCCGCGGGTGGGGCACTGGTATCTCTCCCCTGTGGAGAGAAAGCGATTTCAACATCTTAGCGTCAGCTAAGTGTTAGAAATCGCAAGTGAGGATACTTTCGGCCACGGCTTCACTTCGGGGGATATTCATGCTCCCCGCCGCGAAAATCGTTAACGGAATAGCAGCCGCCTTCGCCGCGTATCGCGCTTTCGCCGATCACCGCCTTGCCGTGACCGCCGGGGATATCCAGAACATAGGTCGGCTGGCAAAGACCGGAAATGGTGCCCCGCAGGGCCGAGACGATCCTTTGGCCTTCCTCGATATCCATGCGGAAATGGCCGGTTCCTGGAGCCAGATCGGGATGATGGAGATAGTAGGGCTTCACCCGTGTCTCAACGAATGCCTTCATCAGATCGCCGAGTACCACGGGGTCGTCATTGACACCCTTCAACAGCACCGTCTGGCTCACCATTGGAAAGCCGGCATCGACCAGTCTTGCGCAGGCGGCACGGGCATCGACCGTCATCTCGTTCGGATGGTTGGCATGCAGCGCGATGTAGATCGTCTTGCCGCTCTCCTTCAGTGCCGCGATCAGCGCCTCGTCGATGCGGTGGGGCTCCGCCACCGGAACGCGGGTGTGAAAGCGGATGATCTTCACATGCTCGATCGCGGCCAGTCCGCGCATAATCTCGGTCAGCCGGCGTGGCGAGAGCACGAGCGGATCGCCGCCGGTGAGGATCACTTCCCAGATTTCCGAGTGCCCGCGAATATAAGAGAGCGCTTCGGCCAGTTCGTCGGGTGCCAGCGTGCCGTCACCCTGCGGGCCGACCATTTCGCGGCGGAAGCAGAAGCGGCAATAGACAGGGCATATGTGAACGGCCTTCAACAGAACCCGGTCGGGATAGCGATGGACGATGCCCTTGACCGGGCTGTGGGCAGCGTCGCCGATCGGGTCCGCCCGTTCCTCCGGCGTGGTCACCAGTTCCGCCGCATCCGGCACGAATTGCCGGGCGATCGGATCGGCGGGGTCGTCGCGGTCGATCAGCGAGAGCACTGTCGGCGTCAGCGCGATCGCATAGCGGTCGGCGACCGCGCGGATCGCATCCAGCCGTTCGGATGCGACAAGCCCTGCAGCTTCGAGCTCCTGCGGTGTCTTCAATGACCGGGCAGCACTCACGGCAGAACCTCCGCCACCGGCGCCCACATCACCTGGTCGATGCGGGTTGCACCCGTCGCCAGCATGGCAAGCCGATCGAAGCCGAGGGCGGCGCCGCTTGCCTCGGGCATGATCGAAAGGGCTGCGAGAAAATCCTCGTCGATCGGATAGGTCTCGCCGTAGATCCGTGTCTTCTCCGCCATTTCATGCTCGAAACGGCGGCGCTGCTCGCCGGCATCGGTGAGTTCGCCGAAGGCGTTGGCGAGTTCGACGCCGCAGGCATAAAGCTCGAAGCGCTCGGCAACCCGCGGATCACGGGCGGATGGTCTCGCAAGCGCTGCCTCGCAGACCGGGTATTCGCACAGAACCGTCGCACGGTTGCGGCCGAGATGCGGCTCGATCTTTTCGACCAGAACCTTGCTGAACAGGTCGGCCCATGTATCGTCCTCGGCGACGCGCATGCCGGCATCGCGAACACCTGCGGCGAGATGGTCGCGGTCGGTTTCGCCGGACGCCGAGACCGAGGAGAGGAGGTCGATACCTGCGAAGCGGTCGAAGGCTGCGGCGAGCGTCAGTCGCTCCGGCTCGGCAAAGGGGTCGACCTCCATGCCGCGGAAGGAGAAGCGCTTCGTGCCGGTCGTCTCGGCTGCGAGCATCAGCATCTCGGCGCAATCGGTCATCAGCTGTTCGTAGCCTTCACCGACGCGGTACCATTCCAGCATGGTGAATTCCGGATGGTGCAGCGGCCCGCGCTCGCGGTTGCGATAGACATGGGCAAAGGTGAAGATGCGGCTCTCGCCGGCAGCCAACAGCTTCTTGGCGGCGAATTCAGGCGATGTGTGCAGGTAGAGCGGCGCTGCCTGTCCGTCGATCGTCAGCGCCTCGGTCGCGAAGGCATGCAGATGCGTTTCGTTGCCGGGCGAAACCTGCAATGTCGCGGTATCGACCTCGATGAAATCGCGGTTGGCGAAATAGTCGCGCAGCGCTGCCTGTACCCTGTTGCGGCCGATCAGAAACGGCCGACGGTCGGCATGCGCATCCGGCTGCCACCAGGCGGTTTGGGCGGTGTGTTGTCGCGAGAGGCTCATAAGCGGCTTTCTTCGCCTTGTCGGCCACAGCCAAGGGGCTGGCTATTTGACGGATTTTGCGTTAGTTGCGCCGGCAAGGAAACCTGAAAAGCATCTCTACGGCATTTCGCCAGTCCTCTACGACGTGGCCGGCCGAGTTACAAGGAAGTCTTATGGTCAAGGTCATCGCCTCTTCCGTCCGCAAGGGCAACGTCATCGATGTAGACGGCAAGCTCTACGTCGTCCTCACCGCTGAAAACTTTCACCCGGGCAAGGGTACGCCGGTTACCCAGGTCAACATGCGTCGCATCGTCGACGGCGTGAAGGTGTCGGAACGCTGGCGCACGACGGAACAGGTCGAGCGTGCCTTCGTCGAGGACGTCAACCACCAGTTCCTCTATGAAGACGGCGAAGGCTTCCACTTCATGAACCCGGAGACCTACGACCAGGTCGTCGTTGACGTCGACACGATGGGCGATCAGAAGGCCTATCTGCAGGAAGGCATGGTCTGCATCCTGTCCATGCATGAAGGCGTCGCCCTTGCCCTGCAGCTGCCGCGCCACGTGACGCTTGAAATCACCGAGACCGAGCCGGTCGTGAAGGGTCAGACGGCGTCTTCTTCCTACAAGCCGGCCATGCTGTCGAACGGCATCCGCACCGCGGTACCGCCGCATATCGATGCCGGCACCCGCGTCGTCATCGCCACGGAAGACAATTCCTACGTCGAGCGCGCCAAGAACTGACGAATTTTTGCCGAGGCATCGTCCCCGGCCTTTATGGTGGCATTAAAAAACCTCCGAGGCGAAAGCATCGGAGGTTTTCTTGTTTTTAGGTAGTGGAAAAGAAATGGCCGGCGAACCGGCCATCCTTGTATCAGTCCTTGACGACCTTGGCAGACGCGACCTGATTGGTCGGTGCCGAGCCGACTGCGTAGCCGCTGCCGATCGCGACGTTGAGCGATACATAGTCGCGGGCCATCTGCTGCACGGCTGCGGCAAGGTTGCCCTGCGCGGTCGATACTTCGCGCTGGGCATCGAGAACGTCGAGCAGCGAGGACGCACCGTCACGATAGCTTGCGGTCGCCAGCTGGAGGGCTTCTTCGTAGGATCGAACCGTCGCACGGAGCGCCGATACGGTGCGGCCGTCGCGAGCGACTGCAGCGAGAGCGTTCTCGACCTCCTCAACACCGTCAAGCACCGTCTGCTTCCAGAACAGATAGGCTTCGCGTGCGGCCGATTCGGACGACTTGACGCCGGCCTTCAATGCGCCGCCGTCGAAGATCGGCAGCGATACGGAAGGACCGAAGGACCACGAAAGCAGCCCGCTCTCGGTGCCGAGCGTCCGAGTGTAGGACGGAGTAATCGTGCCGCCTAATGTGATTGCCGGATAAAGCTGGGCTTCGGCAACGCCGATCCGTGCCGTTGCCGCTGCAAGCTGGCGCTCGGCAGCGCGGACGTCCGGACGGTTGCGGATCAGGTCGGCCGGAACACCGGATTTGGGGCTGAAGCGTGCGACCGGCTGGCGGGCACCACGCTGAAGTTCCGGGATCAGCGAGGATGCCGGCAAGCCGAGCAGGGTTGCGATGCGATGGGCGGAAACCCGGAAATTGGTTTCCAGACCCGGCAGTTCCGAAAGCGTCGAATTGACGAGACCTTCAGCCTGAACCACGTCGAGACGAGAGGCCGCCCCGGCTTCGAGCTGAAGCTTGGTCAGGTTCAACGTTTCGCGACGCGAGATCGAGGTTCTGGCGGGCGATGGCAAGGCGCTCCTGGTAGAAGCGCACGTCGATATAGGCAGCTGTCAGCGCCGAAAGGAGCGACATGCGGGCAACGTCAACGCTGGCGTAGCTGGCATCGAGGTCGGCAAGGGCTGCTTCCTTGCTGCGGCGGTAGAGGCCGAACAGGTCAAGGAACCAGGACGCAGTGGCGCTGCCATTGGCCGAGGTCTGCTCGGCGAGAGTGGTTGCGCCGGGGCTAGCCGGTCCGCCGATGTCCCGGGCACCGCTGCGTTCACCCTGAGCGCCGACGTCGAGCGAGGGGAGGCCGCCTGCACCGGCAGTGATCACGGCGGCCTGGGCCTGGTTGATGCGTTCGAGCGCCTGGAGAACGTCGAGGTTCTGCTTCAAGCCCTGTTCGACATAACCATTGAGGCGCGAGTCGGAGAATGCCGTCCACCATGGCTGGACAGCGACGTCGGCGTTGCTCGCGGAAGAGCCCTCAGCAAACTTGGACGGCAGAGAAATCTGCGGCGGTGTGTGGTCCGGGCCGAGCGTACAGCTGGACAGCAGGAGCAGGACGAGAGGAGCGGTTAAGCGTTTGGATGTCATATCTTTGTCCCAGGGCCCTTAACTGAATGCGCTTCGCTTAAAGCAAAGCCGTCTTGACTGGAGCCGCCGACGAGATCAGAGCCGGCGGAAAAATCTAGTATCGTTCAGATTAACGATTTCACACTGTCTTCTCTCGTTTTTCACGGTTTGATAACCGCCTGACGACAACAAAAAAGGATGGAACGAAGAAAATTCCGAGCAGTGTTGCAGAAAGCATACCACCTAGGACGCCTATGCCGATTGCGTTCTGCGCTGCGGAACCCGCTCCAGTCGCAATCGCAAGCGGCACGACACCGAGGATGAAAGCCAGCGAAGTCATGATAATCGGTCGCAATCGGAGGCGCGCAGCCTCCAATGTTGCCTCGATCATGCCCTTGCCTGCCTCCTGCCTGTCCTTGGCGAATTCGACGATCAGGATCGCGTTCTTCGCCGCAAGACCGATCGTCGTCAGCAGACCGACCTTGAAGTAGACATCGTTCGACTGGCCAAGGAAATAGGCCGCAGCCAAGGCCCCGAGCACGCCGATCGGCACCGCAAGGATAACCGAGAAGGGGATCGACCAGCTCTCATAGAGGGCCGCGAGGCAAAGGAAGACGATCAGAACCGACAGCGCATAGAGCATCGGAGCTTGCGAACCGGAAAGCCGTTCCTGATAGGAAATGCCCTGCCACGCAACCGTGTAGCCGCCCGGAAGTTCGGCCACCAGTCGTTCCATCTCGTTCATCGCGTCGCCGGTGCTGACACCGGGTTTGGTTGCGCCGTCGAGCGAGATCGCGCTGGTGCCGTTGTAGCGGGCAAGCTGCGGCGTGCCGGTTACCCAGTTGAGCGTGCTGAAGGCCGAGAAGGGGACCATCTCGCCATCGCCGTTGCGGGCATACCAGTATTTGATGTCATCCGGCTGCATGCGGTAAGGCGCATCGCCCTGGACATAGACCGGCTTCAGCTCGTTGTTGAGCGTGAAGTCGTTGACATCGCGGCCAGCGAAGATCGTTGCCAGCATTGAATTGACGGCAGCGAGATCGACCCCCATCGCTCCCAGCTTTTCCTGATCGAGCAGGATCTTCATCTGGGTTTCGCTGCGCTGGTTGTTGGTGCGCAGCGAACTGATCAATGGGTTGGTCGCGCTTTCGCTGATCAGCTGCTGGGAAACCTGGGTCAGCGCGGCATTCCCGTTATTGCCGCTATCGACCAGATACATGGAGAAGCCGCTGGAATTGCCGAGACCCTGGATTGCCGGCGGCAGAAGCGCGAAGACCTGTGCGTCGCGCAGAGTCAGGAAATGCCCCTGAGCCCGTTGCAGGATCTCGGGCGCCGACTGGCCGGCCCCTCGCGCTCGGAAAAGTCGCGCAGCTTGGTGAAGACGATGGCATTGTTCTGGCCGCTGCCGCTGAAACTGAAGCCCAGCGCGCCGAAGACGGCGTCGACATTGTCCTTTTCCTGCTCGAGGAAATAGGATCTCGACCTTCTTCAGGGCGTCTTCGGTGCGCGCGCTGGTCGAACCGACCGGCGTCTGGATGATCGTCATCAGCACGCCCTGGTCTTCCTGCGGCAGGAAGGAACTTGGCAGGCGGGTGAACAGAAGCCCGCAGCCTCCGACGATCAGCGCGAAGAGAATCATGACCCGAAGCGGGCGTTTCAGCAGATAGCCGATCGTGCCGACATAACCGTGCGTCGTGCGGTCGAAGCCGCGGTTGAACCAGGCACCGAGGCCGCGCTTCTTCTTGGAATGGTCTATCGGCTTCAGCATGGTGGCGCAGAGCGCCGGCGTCAGCACGATGGCGACGACGGCGGATAGAAGCATGGCGGAAACGATCGTCACCGAGAACTGACGATAGATGATGCCGGTCGAGCCGCCGAAGAAGGCCATGGGGATGAAGACGGCGGTCAGAACCAGCGCGATGCCGATGATCGCACCGGTGATTTCGTGCATCGACTTCTCGGTTGCCTCGACGGGTGACAGCCCCTCTTCATCCATGATGCGCTCGACATTCTCGACGACGACGATCGCGTCATCGACGAGAAGGCCGATCGCGAGCACCATGGCGAACATGGTGAGCGTGTTGATCGAGTAGCCGGTTATCGCAAGTATGCCGAATGTGCCGAGGAGCACGACAGGCACGGCAATCATCGGGATGAAAGTGGCGCGCAGGTTCTGCAGGAAGACGAGCAGGACGACGAAGACGAGCACGATCGCCTCGATCAGCGTGTGGACTACCTTTTCGATCGACAGTTCCACGAAGGGCGTCGTGTCATAGGGATAAGTGATCTCGACGCCGTCGGGCAGGATCTGCGCGACGCGGTCGAGTTCACCCTTGACGCGGGCTGCCGTATCAAGCGCGTTGGCGCCAGTCGCGAGGTTGACGGCGAAACCAGCCGCCGGCTTTGTGTCGAAACGGGAGCCGCCACCGTAGGATTCCTGGCCGATTTCGACGCGGGCAACGTCGCTCAGCCGGACGGTCGCGCCGTCCTGTTCGACCTTAAGAATGATGCGCTCGAATTCGTCGACGGTGGTCAACTGGCTCTGGGCGGTCATGGTGACCGTCAGCTGCTGACCTTCCTGAACGGGCTGGGCGCCTAGAGAGCCCACGGAAACCTGGGTGTTCTGTGCTTCGATCGCGCTCGTCACATCGGCTGCGGTCAACTGATATTTCTGCAGCTTGAACGGATCGAGCCAGACGCGCATGGCATAGCCGGAACCGAAGACGTTGATGCTGCCGACGCCCTCGAGGCGCTGCACCTGATCTTCGATCGAGGTGGCAAAGATGTCGCCGAGATCGACCGAGCTGCGCTTGCCGTCTTCCGACACCAGCGCGCCGACCATTAGAATACTCGAGGTGGAGCGGGTGACCGAGATACCCTGCTGTTGCACGACATCGGGCAATTGGGACTGGACGAGCTGCAGCTTGTTCTGCACCTGAACCTGGGCAATATCCGGCATGATGCTGTTGCCGAAGGTCAACGTCACGCTGGCGCTGCCGGTGGAGGATGACGAGGTCATGTAGGTCAGGTCGTCAAGGCCGGTCATGCCGTCCTCGATGATGCTCGTCACCGATTTCTCGACGGTTTCGGCGCTTGCACCATTATAGGTGGCCGAAATCCGCACCGTCGTCGGGGCGATGTCGGGATATTGGGAGATCGACAGCGTGGTGATCGCGAGCGCACCGCCCAGCATGATCACGATTGCGATGACCCAGGCGAAAACCGGTCGCCGAATGAAGAAATGCGCCATTTCGAAATTCCTTGCCGCGTTCGGGCTTTCCGTCTCGGAAGATTTGGCCTTTGCGGGAGATTGGGCCGTTGCGGGAGATCAGGGCTTGGGCGTATCGACCTTGGGCTGTTCGACCACGAGGCCCTGATCGTCGACCGTGGCTTCGACCGGAGCAATGGCTGCGCCCTCGGCAATCCACTGGAAGCCATCGACGATGAGACGGTCGCCATCGGCGATCCCGTCGGTGACCAGCCAATTGTTGCCCGATGCCTTGCTGGTGGTGAATGTGCGGGTCTCGACCTTGTTGTCGGCCGAGACGAATTTCGCCGATAATTCACCACGGGCATTGCGGGTGCCGGCGCGCTGAGGGATGAGATAGCCATCCTCGGTGCCGACGGTCACCGTCGCACGGACATACATGCCGGGCAGGATGATGCTGTCCGGATTGTCGAAGATCGCCCGGATCTGGTAGGTACCGGTCGTCTCGCTGACAGCGAGCTCAGCCATGTTGACCTTGCCGGTGCGATCATATTTCGTCCCGTCTTCCAGCGTCAGAGCAATGTCGGCCGTACCCGGATTGCCATGCAGGCGGCCAGAGGCGATCGCCGAGCGCAGTTCCAGAAGATTGGTGCTCGAATCGATCAGGTCGATATAGATCGGATCGATATTGCGCAGCGTCGTCAGCGCATCAGTCTGATTGGCGGTGACGATATTGCCGATGCTGAACTTGGAGATCGTGGTGACACCATTGAAGGGCGCGCGGATTTTCGTCAGATCGAGATCGATCTGGGCAGCGTTGAGCGCCGCCTTGGCCGACTGCACATCGGCTTCCGCCTGCAGCAGGGTTACCTTGGCATTCTCATATTCGATCTGGGTCGCGCCGCTGTTGACCAGCCGTTCGTAACGGGTGAGGTTCGCCTGGGCGGCAGGAATGCTGACCTCGGCCTTCTGCAGCGCAGCCTGTGCCTGCGCCACGGTTGCCGCATAGGTGTCGTCTTCGATCTGATAGAGAACGTCGCCGGCCTTGACCTCGCTTCCTCCTTGAAGGTGATCTCGCTGATTGCGCCGGTGACCCGCGGCCTGATCTCGGCCGTCTGGAAGGCAACAGCGCGTCCCGGCAGGACGTTTGTGATCGGCCGCTCGGCCTTTTTCATGACAACGACGCTGACGGGCGAGGCGGGCTTCTGCTGGCCGGCGGCATTTCCGCCGCCCGCAGCATTCTGCTGGCCGGAATCGCTGCAGGCCGACAATGCGGTCGCGAGAAGAAGAGTGAGAACCAATTGGCGACGGATCATGGTGTTTCCCGGGGACGAATTGCGTTCGCCGCCCGGCCTCAAGCGCGTGGCGGCGGCGAAGTTAACCCGCAGGATGCGGGCGGAACTGGGGCAGAGGCGGAAATGAAGTCCGAAACGCCGCTTGCAAAGTGACGTAATTCAAAAACCGTCACTTTGCAAGCGGGCTTTGAAGTGCTGCATTGGCGAGCGCGACGAGGCCATCCAGGCGCTCGTCGATCTCGGCCTGGCTCTCATGGGCAAGGAAGACGGGATGGAGGACGCTGGCAAAGGATGCCGCGACATGGCGGCTCGTCGCCCGGCAGTCGGCGCAGTGGTAGACGCCTGCCTCGACACCATCCTGGACGAGACGGAAGAACAGGTCTTCGATGAGCTGCCTGTAGTGGTGGCCGCTTTCGAACTCGGTCTTCGCCACGAGAAAGATGATTTCGAGAAAGTATGAATTCTGCCGGATGTCTTCCAGATGGGCCTGCATTAGCCGGCGCACGACGAGCCCCAGTTTTTCGGGTGGCGGCGCCGGCGCATCGAGCGTGTCGAAGCGGCCGATCATATGGGTGATATGGCGGTCGCAGATGGCATCGACGAGCGCGGTCTTGGAGTGGAAGTGCTTGAACACGTTTGCCGGCGACATGCCGAGCGCCTGGGCGATATCCGCAATCGATGACTTCGAAATTCCCCGTTCACGAAACAGGGTCTCGGCAGTCTTCAGGATATCCTCGCGCGTTTCCTCGGCTTTGCGACGCGGTCTTCGCACTTTGCCTCCTTGTTCAGAATGTTCCAATCACTGGTCGGCCGACGATCCGCCGAACCTATTTCGGGAAATAGGGCTGCAGATTGCCGCGAATGCGGTCCAGTACCGTGTCACCGGAATTGTCGGGAACGAAGGCCTGGCCGGTAATCATCTCAAAGGCCGTCCGGTAGACGGTAGAGGTTTCCTCGATCAGCTCGGCGGGAATCGCGGGAACGGCGTCCTTATAGGGGTCGCATCGTTCCACCACCCAGGCGCGGATGAAATCCTTGTCGAAGCTTTTCGGTCGGCCGCCGGTCTTGAACGCTTCGTCATAGCTGTCGGCCATCCAGTAGCGGCTGCTGTCGGGTGTATGGATCTCGTCGGCAAGAATGATGTTGCCCTCGGCATCGGTGCCGAATTCGTATTTCGTGTCTACCAATATGAGGCCGCGTTTCGCCGCCATTTCCTGGCCGCGCGCGAAGAGGGCAAGCGCGTAGCGTGAGACCGTGTCCCACTGTTCCTGGGTCAGGAGCTTGTGTTCGATAATGTCGGCAGGGGTCAGCGGCTCGTCATGGCCGCCGTGGAAGGCCTTGCTGGTCGGCGTGATGACCGGCTGGGGCAGGACCTGGTTGTCCTTCATGCCGTCGGGCAGGTCCAAACCATACATGGTGCGCTCGCCCTTCTTGTAGAGGGTCAGAAGCGAGGTGCCGGTCGTGCCGGCGAGATAACCGCGCACGACGATCTCGACAGGCAGGATGTCGAGCCGCTTGCCGATGACGACATTCGGGTCCGGATAGGCGACGACATGGTTGGGGCAGATGTCCTTCGTCTGCTCGAACCAGTAGCGTGCCGTCTGGGTGAGCACATGGCCCTTGTCGGGAATGCAGGTGAGGATGATGTCAAAAGCAGAGAGGCGATCGGTGGCGATGATGACGCGGCTGCCGTCGGCGAGATCGTAATTCTCCCGCACCTTGCCGCCATAATAATTCGGAAGTTCGGGTATGAAGGCTTCGGTGAGAACGCGCACGGATCAAGCTTTCCAATCAAGCGCCCGTCGGGGCGAGGCTTCTATATAGGGAGCCCCGCTATCGCATGTTTGTCCGCCGATAGACAAGTTCATTGGGCGGCAGAGGCGGTCGAGGATGCCCGGCGGTCCTTTCCGGGACGGCTCGTCGTCGAATGACCCAGAGAGCTCGCCGTTACCAATGGTTAACGCCCGTTTAGAGCGGGTGTCGACGGCGAATTTTGAAATACCCCAATAAATTCAATGACTTTTCATTTTCTTGAGGTTTTTGCGACGTGGTGTGTTGACTTGGAAAAGGGGTGTCCTCTATAAGCCACCTCACTGACGAGGGCGGCGGCGCTGCTGGCGACGACGACCTTCGTTCTAGAGAAAACCGGTTGAGGCCGGGGCGATCTGGAGACAATCACAGAGAAGTTGGCGCATGCTGATGGAGCCGGGTTTACGGTTTGGCTCTGGGATTGATGACGTTTCTGTCTATTAGGTTAGACGGTAGTGTCGGTTTTTTGACAATTGAATATGGAAGAAAGAGAAACGTGGTCGGCGGGTTTTCGCGGACGGTCTCGAGGGGCTTTAGGGCTTTAGGGATTGTCTGTTTAGAAGACAAAATGACGGTCACGTTTTGATATGAGAACCATGGAAATTGGCGCTGAGAAGCGCTCAAGTGTACATATGAAGTTCTCGTCGATTCAGAACATAGTGATCAGTCATGATTGAATTCTCAACTTGAGAGTTTGATCCTGGCTCAGAACGAACGCTGGCGGCAGGCTTAACACATGCAAGTCGAGCGCCCCGCAAGGGGAGCGGCAGACGGGTGAGTAACACGTGGAATCTACCCATCCCTACGGAACAACTCCGGGAAACTGGAGCTAATACCGTATACGCCCTTCGGGGGAAAGATTTATCGGGGATGGATGAGCCCGCGTTGGATTAGCTAGTTGGTGGGGTAAAGGCCTACCAAGGCGACGATCCATAGCTGGTCTGAGAGGATGATCAGCCACATTGGGACTGAGACACGGCCCAAACTCCTACGGGAGGCAGCAGTGGGGAATATTGGACAATGGGCGCAAGCCTGATCCAGCCATGCCGCGTGAATGATGAAGGCCTTAGGGTTGTAAAGTTCTTTCACCGATGAAGATAATGACGGTAGTCGGAGAAGAAGCCCCGGCTAACTTCGTGCCAGCAGCCGCGGTAATACGAAGGGGGCTAGCGTTGTTCGGAATTACTGGGCGTAAAGCGCACGTAGGCGGATATTTAAGTCAGGGGTGAAATCCCAGAGCTCAACTCTGGAACTGCCTTTGATACTGGGTATCTTGAGTATGGAAGAGGTTAGTGGAATTGCGAGTGTAGAGGTGAAATTCGTAGATATTCGCAGGAACACCAGTGGCGAAGGCGGCTAACTGGTCCATAACTGACGCTGAGGTGCGAAAGCGTGGGGAGCAAACAGGATTAGATACCCTGGTAGTCCACGCCGTAAACGATGAATGTTAGCCGTCGGGCAGTTTACTGTTC
Source organism: Terrirhizobium terrae (assembly GCF_030323265.1). Classification (GTDB taxonomy): domain Bacteria; phylum Pseudomonadota; class Alphaproteobacteria; order Rhizobiales; family Rhizobiaceae; genus Neorhizobium. The sequence goes on along the minus strand of NZ_CP104992.1, from coordinate 1,350,070 downwards.
GGTGGCGCAGCTAACGCATTAAACATTCCGCCTGGGGAGTACGGTCGCAAGATTAAAACTCAAAGGAATTGACGGGGGCCCGCACAAGCGGTGGAGCATGTGGTTTAATTCGAAGCAACGCGCAGAACCTTACCAGCCCTTGACATGTCCGGCTATCCAGAGAGATTTGGAGTTCCCTTCGGGGACCGGAACACAGGTGCTGCATGGCTGTCGTCAGCTCGTGTCGTGAGATGTTGGGTTAAGTCCCGCAACGAGCGCAACCCTCGCCCTTAGTTGCCAGCATTCAGTTGGGCACTCTAAGGGGACTGCCGGTGATAAGCCGAGAGGAAGGTGGGGATGACGTCAAGTCCTCATGGCCCTTACGGGCTGGGCTACACACGTGCTACAATGGTGGTGACAGTGGGCAGCGAAGGAGCGATCCTGAGCTAATCTCCAAAAGCCATCTCAGTTCGGATTGCACTCTGCAACTCGAGTGCATGAAGTTGGAATCGCTAGTAATCGCGGATCAGCACGCCGCGGTGAATACGTTCCCGGGCCTTGTACACACCGCCCGTCACACCATGGGAGTTGGTTTTACCCGAAGGTAGTGCGCTAACCGCAAGGAGGCAGCTAACCACGGTAGGGTCAGCGACTGGGGTGAAGTCGTAACAAGGTAGCCGTAGGGGAACCTGCGGCTGGATCACCTCCTTTCTAAGGAAGCTGTGGAATTGGTAAGACGCTTGGCTAGACCAGGATGAACCTTCCCGTGCTTTTTAGAACATAGATGGCACCAGTCAGGTGACCATCGAAACGAAATACGCCGGATAGATGCTTGCATCATCACGGTATGGCGAAGACCGCCGACTACGTTTCTCTTTCTTCAAGAAGACAATTGCCGCAAAGCTCGGTGTCCAACTTGTCGACCTCTTGTCGATCAAGCGATGTAAGGTGTAAGCCTTGCAGGTGAATGGGCCTGTAGCTCAGTTGGTTAGAGCACACGCTTGATAAGCGTGGGGTCGGAAGTTCAAGTCTTCCCAGGCCCACCATTCGCTTTTGAGCGAGTGCTGGACGCGGTGACGGATTTGACCTGCTGGATGGGTTTTGCGGAAAATGGTGTTGATGAACGGGCTTTGACTGATCTTGTCAGTTCGGGCTGTTCCCAAGAGATTGGGGCTGTAGCTCAGCTGGGAGAGCACCTGCTTTGCAAGCAGGGGGTCAGCGGTTCGATCCCGCTCAGCTCCACCATATTTGGTCCTCGCGGCGAGCGCATCCTTTGGATGCTGCCTGCGGACGGCGCGCCGAACGATCGGCGACGGCCTCTGGCCTACGAGGTGCCAAACTCATTGTCTTCTGAAGAAATACAAGTTTGCACAATGCGATCTGCATTTGTGCCTGTTCTGCAAAAATCGTGAAGAGAAGATTGATCTGGAGGCTTCCAGGTTCGGATTTAGGTCCGAGTTTGAAGCTGATCCTTATGATGTCGTTGATGGTCTAGCCGACTGGATACGAAAGAGGGATCGGTGGAGATAGGAAGCTTGTCACTCTGGTCGGTCGTTGTTGGTGTCTTGGTCTTCGGACCTTGGCACTTCTGATGACTTATTGATGTCCGGTTGCTAACCGCACGGACCCGGATTTAATCTCGAGAAGCTGGTCTTATGACCGGACGTGAAGTGGGCCGCTCGGCGTGGCCCTTTAGAAAGCGATCCGGTCGAAAAGAACACGTCGATGGCATCATGAGATGGTGAGGTTGTAAAAGGTAGCCTTGCTGCTTCGCCTTTCCGCTGGAAAGGCTGAGCTAACTGATGAGCATTGGCAATGAGAACGATTAAGTGTCGTAAGGGCATTTGGTGGATGCCTTGGCATGCACAGGCGAAGAAGGACGTGATACGCTGCGAAAAGCCGTGGGGAGCTGCGAATAAGCTTTGATCCATGGATCTCCGAATGGGGCAACCCACCTTAAATACCTAGAAAGTTTAAGCCGTACTTCGGTACGGTTTAGGTTTCTAGGTATTGTTATAAGGTATCTAACTTTCGAATACATAGGGGTTAGAAGCGAACTCAGGGAACTGAAACATCTAAGTACCTGAAGGAAAGGACATCAACCGAGACTCCGCAAGTAGTGGCGAGCGAACGCGGACCAGGCCAGTGGCAATCAGGAATAAAGCTGAACAGGTTGGAAAGCCTGGCTATAGTGGGTGATAGCCCCGTAAGCGTAGAACACTGATTGTCCTTGAGTAGGGCGGGACACGTGAAATCCTGTCTGAACATGGGGAGACCACTCTCCAAGCCTAAGTACTCGTGCATGACCGATAGCGAACAAGTACCGTGAGGGAAAGGTGAAAAGCACCCCGACAAGGGGAGTGAAATAGAACCTGAAACCGGATGCCTACAAGCAGTCGGAGGGCGCAAGCCTGACGGCGTACCTTTTGTATAATGGGTCAACGACTTAGTGTAACTAGCAAGCTTAAGCCGGTAGGTGTAGGCGCAGCGAAAGCGAGTCTGAACAGGGCGTTCAGTTAGTTGCATTAGACCCGAAACCGAGTGATCTAGCCATGAGCAGGTTGAAGGTTGGGTAACACCAACTGGAGGACCGAACCCGCATCTGTTGCAATAGATTGGGATGACTTGTGGCTAGGGGTGAAAGGCCAATCAAACTCGGAGATAGCTGGTTCTCCGCGAAATCTATTTAGGTAGAGCGTCGACCGAATACCCCAGGGGTAGAGCACTGGATGGGCTATGGGGACTCACCGTCTTACTGATCCTAACCAAACTCCGAATACCTGGGAGTACTAGTCGGCAGACACACGGCGGGTGCTAACGTCCGTCGTGAAGAGGGCAACAACCCTGACCTCCAGCTAAGGTCCCCAAGTCATGGCTAAGTGGGAAAGGATGTGAGGATCCCAAAACAACCAGGATGTTGGCTTAGAAGCAGCCATCATTTAAAGAAAGCGTAACAGCTCACTGGTCTAAATAAGGGTCTTTGCGCCGAAAATGTAACGGGGCTAAAGCCATGCACCGAAGCTGAGGATGTGGATTTATCCACGTGGTAGCGGAGCGTTCCGTAAGTCTGTGAAGGGGGACCCGTGAGGGCCCCTGGAGATATCGGAAGTGCGAATGTTGACATGAGTAACGACAAAGAGGGTGAGAGACCCTCTCGCCGAAAGACCAAGGGTTCCTGCTTAAAGTTAATCTGAGCAGGGTTAGCCGGCCCCTAAGGCGAGGCAGAAATGCGTAGTCGATGGGAACCACGTTAATATTCGTGGGCCTGGTGGTAGTGACGGATCGCGTAGCTTGTTCAGACTTATTGGATTGTCTGGGCAGGGAAGCGGTTCCAGGAAATAGCTCCACCGTATAGACCGTACCCGAAACCGACACAGGTGGTCAGGTAGAGTATACCAAGGCGCTTGAGAGAACTATGCTGAAGGAACTCGGCAAATTGCACGCGTAACTTCGGAAGAAGCGTGACCCCTTTTACGCAAGTGGATTGGGGTGGCACAGACCAGGGGGTAGCGACTGTTTATCAAAAACACAGGGCTCTGCGAAGTCGAAAGACGACGTATAGGGTCTGACGCCTGCCCGGTGCTGGAAGGTTAAGAGGAGGGGTGCAAGCTCTGAATCGAAGCCCCAGTAAACGGCGGCCGTAACTATAACGGTCCTAAGGTAGCGAAATTCCTTGTCGGGTAAGTTCCGACCTGCACGAATGGCGTAACGACTTCCCCGCTGTCTCCAGCATAGACTCAGTGAAATTGAATTCCCCGTGAAGATGCGGGGTTCCTGCGGTTAGACGGAAAGACCCCGTGCACCTTTACTATAGCTTTACACTGGCATTCGTGTCGGCATGTGTAGGATAGGTGGTAGGCTTTGAAGCGGGGACGCCAGTCTTCGTGGAGCCATCCTTGAAATACCACCCTTATCGTCATGGATGTCTAACCGCGGTCCGTCATCCGGATCCGGGACAGTGTATGGTGGGTAGTTTGACTGGGGCGGTCGCCTCCGAAAGAGTAACGGAGGCGCGCGATGGTGGGCTCAGACCGGTCGGAAATCGGTCGTCGAGTGCAATGGCATAAGCCCGCCTGACTGCGAGACTGACAAGTCGAGCAGAGACGAAAGTCGGTCATAGTGATCCGGTGGTCCCGCGTGGAAGGGCCATCGCTCAACGGATAAAAGGTACGCCGGGGATAACAGGCTGATGACCCCCAAGAGTCCATATCGACGGGGTTGTTTGGCACCTCGATGTCGGCTCATCGCATCCTGGGGCTGGAGCAGGTCCCAAGGGTTTGGCTGTTCGCCAATTAAAGCGGTACGTGAGCTGGGTTCAGAACGTCGTGAGACAGTTCGGTCCCTATCTGCCGTGGGTGTAGGAATATTGACAGGATCTGTCCCTAGTACGAGAGGACCGGGATGGACATATCTCTGGTGGACCTGTTGTCGTGCCAACGGCATAGCAGGGTAGCTATATATGGAAGGGATAACCGCTGAAGGCATCTAAGCGGGAAACCCACCTGAAAACGAGTATTCCCTATCAGGGCCGTGGAAGACGACCACGTTGATAGGAGGCGTGTGGACGTGCAGCAATGCATGAAGCTTAGCCTTACTAATAGCCCGATTGGCTTAATCGTTCTCATTGACCATGCTCATCGAGCGCCGTAAGGCGCGAAGATGAAGCCATGACGTGTTCTAAAGACCATCGCCAGTTCGTCTGGCTCCCTTGCTCGAAGTCGAGCGGGGCAGCCATACAGAACAGAGTTCGTCGCCAATCGTTTGGCGGCCTGTCCGGAGCGCTACGCGCGTCAGGACAAAACAAAGGCGATGTTCCGAAAATCCAGCTTCTCATCACATTCCGACGTCGCCGTCGGAACATTGCCCTTAAACGACCTGGTGGTCATGGCGGGGCGGCCGCACCCGTTCCCATTCCGAACACGGCCGTGAAACGCCCCAGCGCCAATGGTACTCCGTCTTAAGACGCGGGAGAGTAGGTCGCTGCCAGGTCTTTTAAAGGCAATGCACGCACAAGCGTGAAAACAATCTTCTCGACACTCCTCGGCCCAAGCCGAATACCGATTGGGCCGCAATAGCGGCCCTTCGTCGTTTGCAGAACATTACGAAATAAGGACAGCGCACAGGATCTAGCCGGTGCGCCCCTTACAGGAGACAACGAGCTTCGCTCGTTGCTCCGGCACAAAGCATCACAGCAAAGCTGTGATGCTACCGCGACATTCGGCAAAGCCGAATGCGCTTGGCGCGGGGTGGAGCAGCCCGGTAGCTCGTCAGGCTCATAACCTGAAGGCCGCAGGTTCAAATCCTGCCCCCGCAACCAACATCCCTTCTCCCCCAACACCTCCACAGAACAACTACCGCTGCCGCCAAAACGTCAGCTGCCACGGCGATCATCAACATCCCCCGCGACATGAACTACGAATAAACGCCGTGAATGGCAGACATCGCCGCAGTGCGCGGTGGCGTCCCGGCAAGGAACGCGCGCAGCACGCAAGCCCCAAACGAAAACGGCGGCCAGCAGAAAGCCAGCCGCCACTCCAGATCAGCGGGCGTGGTACTTGCCGTCAACTTGGTTGATCGCCTCGACGTTGCCGGCGGAACGGCCTGCTTCGTCGAAGGTCTGCGCCAGATAGGCGTCGGCAATTGCCTTTGCGAGCTCGGTGCCGATAACGCGTGCGCCCATGGTGATGATCTGGGCGTTGTTGGACAATGCCGCACGTTCTGCTGAATAGGTGTCGTGAGTCAGCGCTGCGCGAATGCCGGGCACCTTGTTGGCCGAGATGCAGACGCCGATACCGGTACCGCAGACGAGGATGGCCTTGTCATAGGTGCCGTCGATGACGCCGGAGGCGACACGGTCGGACAGGTTGGCGTAGAATGCGTCAGGACCGGCATCCGTGCGCGATACCTCGTACACGTCGAAGCGGTCCTTCAGGTGATCGGCGAGAACCTTGGCGAGGCCTTCACCGGCGCTGTCTCCTGCGATTGCTAGTTTCATGGTCATATCTCCTCAGAGTTTGGCGGCACATTTCGCCAGGATGTCGAGGTAGCCCTCTACGTTCCAGGCGGAACGTCCGATGAAGAGCCCATCGATATGAGGGCTCGAAATCAGTTCTTCGCAATTGCCCGGATTGACCGACCCGCCATAGAGGCAGGGGATACGACGGCCAAGCACGGATTCTGCGACATCGATAATCTCGCCCTGGCGGGCGGAGGCATAATCGGCGCTGGCGGGAATGCCTTTCTCGCCGATCGCCCAGACCGGCTCATAGGCGAGCAGGATCTGCGCATTCTTCTGGTCGCCGGACAGTTTCGACAGCGCGCCGCGCACTTCCTTCGCCAAGATCTCAGGCGCCTTGCCGCTATCCCGGTCGGACAGCGTCTCGCCGATGCAGATCAGCGGGACAAGGCCATGGCGGACGGCGGCTTCGGTCTTCAGGCCGACAGTCTCGTCCGTCTCGCCGAAATGCTCGCGGCGCTCGGAATGCCCGAGTTCGACGATATCGAGATTGCAGTCCTTCAGCATCAGCGGCGAGATTTCGCCCGTCCAAGCACCCTGATCGGCCCAGTGCATGTTCTGGGCGCCGACCTTGACCGAGGTCTCGGCAAGCGCGGCCTTGACCTCACGGACGGCGGTGAAGGGCGGAATGACGAAGCACTGGATGCGCTGGTCCCTGCCTGCGTCGGCAGCCTTGAGAGCCTGTGCAAAATGCAGGGCTTCCGCCAAGGTCTTGTTCATCTTCCAGCTGGTGCCGACCCAGAAGCGGGGCGATGATGTCATGGTTGTTAACCTCCCGATGATGCGATGGTAAGCGTGACGCCCGTCTCTCTAATCTCCGCGAGAGCGGTTGGATCCGGCTGGCGATCGGTGATCACCGCGTCAAATTCATTAAGGCCGGCGAGCACATGAAGTGCCGTCTGGCCGATCCGCTCGTGGTTGACGAGCAGGCAGCTGCGTGTCGATGACGCCATCATCGCGCGCTTGGTGCGCACGACATTGTCGTCCATGTGATAGGCCTGTCCTGCCGCGACACCCGGCGTTGAGATAAAGGCGATGTCTGCCCTCAGCCGTGCCAGCGTTTCCTCGGTCACAACGCCGAAGAAGGCGTTGAACTTGGCGGAATAAACGCCGCCGAGGGCGATCAGCGTGATGCCGCTCTCGCCCTTGAGCCGGTCGATGACGGCTGCATTGTTGGTGATGACCGTCAGCGGCCGTTTACCGAGCAGTGCTTCGCCGAGAACCGCGGCCATGGATCCGTCATTGACCATGACCGTCATGCCAGGCTCGACGAGCTCGGATGCGGCTTGGGTAATCGCCTGTTTGGCGCCGTGGTCCTGTCTTTCGCGAGATCCGGAAATCGCTTTCGAACTGTGTTCCCGCGTCGATCGTGGCACCACCGCGCACCTTGCGCAGGACGCCTGCCTGTTCGAGTTCGTCGAGATCGCGATGGACGGTCATTTTGGAGACCGCGAAGCGGTCGGCAAGATCGTCGAGATCTACCGTCCTGCGTTCCACAAGCAGGTTGATGATGCCCTGCTGTCTTTCCTCGCGCTTCATGCGGGTCTCCAACCCATGACTTGCAGCTAATGTAACAATGATATCGTGATAATCAACATTTTTAATGTGATATTGCGATGAATTTATGTTCTATCAGCCCGCGAGCAAAGCCTTTGCGGTGCGTTCGTCGGTGATCAGCCCGAAGAGGCGGTGGCTGTTGAGGATCGCCCGAATGGCATCCGCCTTGTTCGGCCCGCCCGCGAGTGCCACGAGGCGTTCGCTTCTCGTTTTCGGAAAGGATGCCGACAGCATGCGGGCGCTGAGTTCCGTATTGAGGATGCGCCCATCCTGGTCAAAAAAGTGGCCTAGGATTTCACCGACGCCTCCGGCCGCAGCAATATCCGAAATCTCGCCGGGTTCGACCATGCCGGAGGAGACGAGTTGTGCATCCGCCTCGACACTGCCGATACCGACAAGCTTGAGGTCGGCATTGTTAGCAAGCTCGAAGACCTCCTTGACGGCCCGCTGCGCCCGCAAGACCTCGCGGTCCTCGCCGCTATTGGCGAAGAAGGGGACGGGCATGACATAGGCCTGCGTGCCGGTCTTTTCGGCGATGCGGTGCATCACGTCATAGGGGTTGGCGCCGTAATTGCGGGTCAATCCGCCGAGCAGCGAGACGAAGCGCAGGTTCTTCGCGTTGACCCGCGGCATATATTGCACGGCGGCCGAGAGTGTGCGGCCATGACCGAGGCCGATCACCGCATTGTCGCCGCGCTCTATCTCGCGTTTCAGATAGCCTGCGCCGGCATGGCCGAGTGCGCGCAAGGGAAGGCCCTCTTCACCGAGATCCGGTGCCACCTCGCAATATTGAAGGCCGAAACGCTCGGAAAGCTGCATTTCCAGTTCGACGCATTCAACGATGTCACCATCGATCGTCACCTTGACCACGCCTTCGGCGACCGCTTTCGCGATCAGGCGGTGTGCCTTGACCGACGGCACGCCGAGCCGCCGGGCCACTTCGGACTGGGTCAGGCCGCCGGCATAGTGCAGCCATGCGGCACGCACGGCAAGCGTATCATCGGCATCGGTCATGCCGCTTCCTTTCGGGATATCCTGTGGCGATGTCCGCCTTTCAATGCGGGCCTATAAAGAGGCTCGGCCTCAAATGTTCAAGTCGGCAATGCCGGTATCGATATGCGGCGCCCAGAAAGCCACGCTTTCGGCGATCTGCGGCACGACCTGCCGGTCGTTCGGCTCACGCTCCTTGAAGGATAGCTCGAGGCAGATCTCGTTATCCTTGGCGCCGCCCTCCGCAAATGCCTTCATTAGCGGCTCGGGCTGGATGCGGCCTTTGGCATTGAATTCCGCCGTGAAGGGACGGTGCCCGCCCTTGTCCATCAGGCTCTGCTTGATGTGGATGATCGGTGAAACGGGCGGTACGGCTCGCGCCCAGGCATAGGGGTCGAAGTCGTCCGGATTTTCCGAGGTGACGTCGCCGTGGTCGATATCGGCCATCATCCACATCGGCACCGCCATGTTGGCATCGGTCAGTCGCTTCTGCAGCGCCATGCAGGCTTCGATCGTCTCGCCGAATTCGCGGCCGATGCTCATTGGCTCCCAGAAGACATAGGACAGACCGGCGGCGCGCGCGTGTTCGGCAACCTCCGCCCAGCAGTCGATGGCAATCTTGATCAGTTCTTCGCGCTTCACCGGATCGTCGAAATCCTTGTAGGTGAAGATGGCGAACTGGGTTCCGACGGACGTACCGCCAAGATCAGCGGTGATATCGGCAAAGGTCTTGAACCAGTCGATATAGTAGCGGCGCACATCGGCGTCGGGATGGCCAAAATGGTTGAGGCGGCCATAGGGGCCGGTCATGCCGGAGGTTACGCGAACGCCGGTGCGCTGCAATGCGGCGCTCATCTGCCGCGTGAGGCGGCGGATGACCGGTGCCTGCCAACTCGGATTGATGAACTCATGGGTGAGCTGCAGGTCGCGGATCTTCAGGTCGTGCGCCACCGTGTCGATCAGGTCGTCGGGATCGGCGAAGCGGTTGACCAGCGGATTGGTGTTGAGCGAGAGGGTCAGCGGCATCGAGATCTCCTCAAGCAGCAACAGGGCGGCTCGACGCGAACCATTCGCTGAAGGCGCGGCGCTCGGTTTCGGTCAGGTGGAGGTAATGCTTGGTGCGGCGGTAGAGGATATCATCCGCCGTCTGCGCCCATTCCTTTTCGACGAGATATTTCACCTCCGCCTCGTAGAGCCGGCCGCCGAAGTGACGGCCGAGGCCTTCGATGCCTGCGGCGCTACCAACAATCTTGCGGGTCAGCGTGCCGTAGAGTCGGCCATAGTGATGGACCAGCGTGCGGGGCATCCAGGGATAGGTCTCGCGCAGGCTGTCTATGAAGGTCTCATAATCGGCATTCGGCATGTCGCCGCCAGGGAGAGGGCCTTCTCGGTCCAGTCGTCACCCATGTTGGGGAAGATGTTCTTCAGGCGCTGCATGCCACGTTCGGCGAGTTCGCGGAAGGTGGTGATCTTGCCGCCGAAGACGTTGAGCAGAGGTGCGCCACCGGTCTCGTCGAGATCGAAGACGTAATCGCGGGTAACGGCAGATGGATTGCCCTTGCCGTCGTCGAAGAGCGGTCGAACGCCCGAGAAGGAATGCAGCACATCCTCGCGGCGAAGCTTTTCCTTGAAGTAGCGATTGACCGCCTTCAGCAGGTAGTCGATCTCGCCCTCGTCGGCGGCGACATCCTCGGCGCGGCCCTGATAGGCGATATCCGTCGTGCCGATCAGCGCCTTGTCGCCTTCGTATGGGTTGATGAAGATGACGCGCTTGTCGTGGTTCTGAACCAGATAGGCGTTCGCACCGGCCCAGAATTTCGGCACGATGATGTGGCTGCCCTTGACCAGGCGCACATTGCGGCTGGAATTCGAGCCCGCCACGCGATTGATGATATCCGTCACCCACGGACCGGCGCAGTTGACGATGCATTTGGCACGGAATGTCCGCGTTTCGCCCGTCAGTTCGCTTTTCGTGACGATCGTCCAGCCGCCATTCTCTCGGCGGGCTGAGACGGCAGGCGTGCGGGTCAGCACGATCGCGCCCTTCTCTGCGGCGCTGACGGCATTGAGAATGACCAGGCGTGCGTCATCGACCCAACAGTCGGAATATTCGAAGCCGCGCGGGTACTGATCGAGGATCGGCGCGCCCTCGGGATCACGCAGCAGATTGAGTGTGCGCGTGCCGGGCAGCTTCTTGCGGCCGCCCAGATGGTCGTAGAGGAACAGGCCCAGGCGCACCAGCCATGCCGGGCGATCCTGCGGGCTGTGCGGGAGCACGAAACGCAGCGGCCAGATGATGTGCGGCGCCGCGTTCAGAAGCACTTCGCGCTCGATCAGCGCCTCGCGAACGAGGCGAAATTCGTAATACTCAAGATAGCGCAGACCGCCATGGACCAGCTTGCCCGAGCGGGAGGAGGTTCCCTGCGCCAGGTCATCCTTCTCGCAGAGCGCCACCTTGAGGCCGCGGCCCGCGGCATCGCGCGCGATGCCTGCGCCGTTGATGCCGCCGCCGATGACGAAAAGGTCGAGAGTTTCGGGTTCACTCATGTCCATGCTCCTTCGATGCCAGCTGCATCAAAATTCGATTCATGCGCTGCCGGGCAGCGTCGTCGTGGCTGCGGCAAGTTTGTCCCATGCGGGGGCGATTGCCGTGCGGATGTCCGCATAGGCGGAAAAGAGGCGGTCAAACCGTGCCGCCTCGGTCGGGTCCGGCTTTTCAAGTTCGCCGAGGAGGGCGTGACCCAGTCGGCAATGCAATCATCCATGGTCGGATAGACGCCAACGGCGACTGCAGCCATCATCGCCACGCCGGCAGCGCCGGTTTCTTCGCGCTGGGATTGGCGGATCGGCGCATTGACGGCCGCCGACAGGGAACGGCGCAGGGCATTGGAGCGTGTCGCTCCGCCGGTTACGCGCAATTCCTCCGGCGCCGCACCCATCGCCGCGTAGCAATCCCGGGTCGCGAGCCCCAGTCCTTCGACGACGCTACGGATGAGATCAGGGAAGCCGTGACGCGTCGAAAGGCCGGTAAAGCCGGCGCGTGCATGGGCGTTGACGAAGGGGCCGCGTTCTCCGGCCTCTGAAATATAGGGGTGATAGAGGACCGCACCCGGTTTGCTCTCTGCAAACCAGCCATCGATCCGGGCAATAAGTTCCGCATGCGAGACGGATTTTCCGGCGTCCGCCATCAGCGACGATGCGATGCCGAGGATCCAGTCGATATTGATCGTCGAACCCATATTCGTCTGGACCTGGGTGACGATGCCGGGGATGGGCAGGGCAATGACATAACCGGTGCCTTCGCGGTTGAGATGTACATCGGCGACGGTCTTGGCGCGCATATGTACGCCGGTCGAGCCGATGGTCGAGCAGGCGGCGTTCAGCCCCCGCTTCTCACGCCGGCACCGAGCGCCGTCATTACCATGTCCACATAACCGAGGCAGACGGGCGTGCCGACAAGCAGCCCGCAGGCCTTGGCAGCATCGGCCGTCAGCGGATGGCTGACTTCGGTTCCGTCGATGATTTCCGGCAGGAGAGAGCGACGGCGTCCGAGGCCAAGCGCATCGATCACCACCTCGTCATATTGGCGTGTGCGGAAATTGCCGAAGGTAAAGCTTGCCTCGGAAGGGTCGGTGGCGCGCACTCCGGTCAGGTTCAGGTAGAGCCAATCCTTGCAGTGCAAGGCGACCTCGGCGCGATCGAGGAGATCCGGCATGAGGCGGTCCATATGGGCGATCTGGGCGCCCTGCTGGCAGGTATTGAGCCCTGTGCCGGTCGCCTCGAAACGCGCCCGGTTCATCTCTCTCGACGCAAGTGTGGTGACTGTCGGTGCAGCGCGGGCGTCGAGCCATAGCCACGCATCGGCTGCCGGCTGGTTGTCGCGACCGACGAGCCATGTGCCGTCACCCTGACCGGTCACGGCAACTGCTGCCGTGCGCGATGCAAGGTCGGCGACTTTCTCGCCGAGGCCGCGCAAGGCGCTGGCGCAATCGAGCCAGGTCTGGGAAAGCGACTGCGTGGCCGAGCCGTCGTCGCCGGTCGCATATCTATTGCGAACGGATGCCGTCGCCAGTTGCCGACCCGAGAGATCGAAGGCCACGGCCTTGATCACGGACGTTCCGGCATCGATGCCGATGATGATGTTTTGAGCCGGTGTCATCGCTGGGCTATCTCGCCGACGATGCCGTTCCCGCGGCGGGCAAAGCGCGCGTGAAATTCATGTCTATTCCTCCCATTCGATCGGCTTGTCGCAGGATAAAGCCGTTGTGCGCTCGACCCACTTCATCGGCGCCTGCATGCGCAGAGAGCCAGATCGGTAGGCGCTCTCGAAACCTCCCAAGGCCTCACGAGAAAAGATAACATAAAGATATCATGTTGCCAGCAATAATTTTCTGGCAATGAAATTTTTTCAATTAAGATTGTGGTTGTTGAGGCTCTGATCTTGCTTGGCTCATTTTGGCCCACATGCGCGGACAGGTAAAGCTGACGGTTCCGGCGACCCCATTTTTATTATTAATAATCATTGATTTATGGAGGCAATTTGAGCCTCGCCCGTGCGAATGAGTCCTGCTGCAATCGCAAAATATGCTGCGCTGCAGCGATAGCTCAGTTGCATCACAGTTAGGCGATCTGAGCAAAATACGACAAAACGGCCGTTGACAACTGCCAATTATTATAACAGTCTTTCCGTCATAAATAACATATTTCTATCACGGGTCCGTGTTCCGGGTGGAAATGGCAGGCCAGGCGATTGGAGGAGACAAGCGCCGGTTCTGCGAAGGAGGAGGTTGATGCGGATGGTTATCCAGAACAGCGTTTCCCTGATTGCCCGATCGGCTTGCTCGCCGATGCCGGCGGCTGCGCTCACGCCGTTGCGTCGGGCATCGCGCTAACTCCCCTAGAGATCAGTTCAAAACCGGAAGGCCGTACGATCATGAGTACACAGCCAGCCCAGGCAGCCCGCAAGCCATCAAGCGGCAACCTCAAGCTCATCGTCAGCGCGGTGTTTGCGGTTGCCGTGGTCGGTGCCATTGCGCTCGACACCAAGGTCGTTGCGATCGGCTCTGAAAGCGATGTCAGGAAGCAGGCGTTTTCGCCCGAGAGCTACGGCGCCGAGCAGTTCCCGAAGATCCAGGCGGATGTCGAAAAGCGTGCGGTTGCCGCAAACGAGCTTGCGACTGCGATCACGGCCGACAAGAAGGCAGCGGGCGAGAAGTACGGAATTGCCACCAGCACCGGCCCGGTCATTCCCGTCACACTGACCGGCACATTTTCGACGCGCAAATCCAGCATCAATGAAATGAAGATCGATGGCCTACCTCCCGAGACGGTGGTCCGTGTCCAGACCGGCCCTGCGGTCAATGGCACGGACCTCCGCGATGCCACGGGAACGATCGAGTTCGGCCAGTTCACCAACCAGATCCAGTACCAAGACGCCGGCTCGGCCATCAATAACGAGATGAAGAAGGTGGTTCTCGGCAATCTCGACGTCGATACGCTTGACGGAAAGTCGGCCACCGTCGTCGGCGTCTTCAAGCTGATCAACCCGAAGAACTGGCTCGTCACGCCGGTGAAGGTCGAAGTCAAATGAGCGCGCCGAGCCCCGCCCCAGTCGATCAACGTGAAGTCGTTCTCGCCGCCCGCGATGTCGCCAAGTCCTATGGAAGCGTACATGCGCTGAAAGGCGTCAATTTCGACATCCATCGTGGCCAGGTGACGACGCTGTTCGGCGAAAACGGTGCCGGCAAGTCGACGCTGATGAAGATCCTGTCCGGCGTGGTGCGCCCGACCTCGGGAGAAATCATCCTCGACGGTGCGCCGATCAGCTTCAACTCTTCGACCCATGCACGCGATTGCGGCATTTCCATCATCCACCAAGAGCTCAGCCTCGCGCCCAATCTCAGCGTCCGCGACAACATTTTCATGGGCCGCGAGATCATCAAGGGTGGAGCGGTCGACTTTGCCGAAGAAGAGCGGCAGACGCGTCTCCTGATGGAGGAATTGGAGGAGGACATCGATCCGCTGACGCCGGTCGAGGACCTGCGCCTCGGCCAGCAGCAGATCGTCGAAATCGCCCGCGCCCTTTCGGTCAATTCACGCATCCTGATCATGGATGAGCCGACATCGGCCTTGAGCGCAACCGAAGTCGAGGTCCTGTTCAAGGTCATCCATGACCTGACCGATCGCGGCGTGTCGATCGTCTACATATCGCACCATCTCGAAGAAGCGCTGCAGATCACCGATCATGCGGTGGTGCTGCGCGACGGCAGGATGACGGCCTATGCCAAGCGCGAGGAGATCGATCTCGAATGGATCGTCCGCAACATGGTCGGCGACAATTTCGATCTCGGCAGCCCGCCGGACAGCCAGTTCGGCGCAGTGGCGCTCTCCATTGAAGCTCTCTCCGTTCCCGGCCCGTCCGGCGCTGCCTATAACGCCGTCGACCGGCTGTCGCTCGATGTTCGCGCCGGCGAGATCGTCTGCATCTACGGGCTGATGGGGGCAGGGCGCACGGAATTGCTGGAATGCGTTGCCGGTCGGCTGAGCGCCAGCGGCGGTCGCGTATTGCTCGAAGGCGAGGATGTCGGCGGGCTCAGCATCGCCGCGCGTATCGCCAGTGGCCTCGTTCTCGTGCCGGAAGACCGCCAGCGGGATGGTCTCGTACAGACGATGTCGGTCGGTTCCAACCTGTCGCTTGCCAGCATCGGCACCTTCACCAAGGGCCTCTTCACGTCCGGCAGCCGTGAGCGCGGCCTTGTCGATGAGGCCATCCGCCGAGTGCATGTGAAGACAGATGGCGGCGGTGCTGCGATCGGCTCCCTGTCCGGCGGCAACCAGCAGAAGGTCGTCATCGGCAAGATGCTCGCCACGCAGCCGAAGGTCATCCTGCTCGACGAACCGAGCCGCGGGATCGACATCGGCGCCAAGGCAGAAGTCTTCAAGCTGCTGGCGGAACGCGCCAAGCAGGGCTTGGCGGTCATCTACTCGACGTCTGAAGTCAACGAATGCCTCAGCATCGCGCACCGCATCATCGTCATGCATCGCGGCAGGATATCGGCTGAGTTCGACTCGAGCGTGACAAAGAAAAGATCATGGCCGCCTCCGGCGAAGCCATGGTCGCGCACTAAAGCCTCGCAGGCGATTGCCGGCAAGGCTCTAACTCTTTGATCTTATGCAATTCCGGATGCAAAGCCGGTTTCCACTTTGCTGGAATTGCTCCGGCCCGGAATATGGAGAGCTGATCATGTCAGTCACGAATGTCACCGATAGCAAGTCAGCCGCGAACGGGCAGAAACGCAAGATCAACTTCGTGCACCTGCTCCTGGAAGGGCGTGCATTCTTCGCGCTGATCGTCATCATTGCGGTCTTCTCCTTCCTGTCGCCCTACTATTTCTCGGTCAACAACTTCCTGACCATGGCCTCGCATGTGGCGATCTTCGGCATCCTGGCGATCGGCATGCTGCTGGTCATCCTGAATGGCGGCATCGACCTGTCGGTCGGCTCGACGCTTGGCCTTGCCGGATGTATCGCCGGCTTCCTGATGCAGGGCGTGACGCTCGAGCAGTTCGGCATCATCCTCTATCTGCCGGTCTGGGCAGTCGTTGTCGTCACCTGCGCATTCGGCGCGCTGGTCGGCGCAGTCAACGGTGTCCTGATCGCGTACTTTAAGGTCCCTGCCTTCGTCGCCTCGCTCGGTGTTCTCTACGTCGCACGCGGTATTGCGCTGCTGATGACCAACGGCCTGACCTACAACAATCTCGGCGGCCGTCCCGAACTCGGCAATACAGGCTTCGACTGGCTCGGCTTCAACCGCCTTGCCGGAATTCCGATCGGCGTCATCGTTCTGGCCGTGCTGGCGATCATCTGCGGCATCGTGCTGAGCCGCACCGCCTTCGGCCGCTGGCTCTATGCTTCGGGCGGCAACGAGCGCGCCGCGGAACTCTCCGGCGTCCCGGTCAATCGCGTCAAGGTTCTGGTCTATGTCCTGTCGGGCATCTGCGCATCCATTGCAGGCCTTGTCCTGTCGTCGCAGCTGACCTCTGCCGGTCCGACCGCCGGCACGACCTACGAGCTGACTGCAATTGCGGCGGTCGTCATCGGCGGCGCTGCGCTGACCGGGGGCGCGGCACGATCCGCGGCACGATGCTCGGCGCCTTCGTCATCGGCTTCCTGTCGGACGGCCTCGTGATCATCGGCGTCTCCGCCTACTGGCAGACCGTCTTTACCGGCGCGGTGATCGTCCTCGCCGTCCTGATGAACAGCATCCAATACGGCCGCCGCGCTCCGTCATCCTGATCGGCGACCAAGCAGACTTATCCACGACGGCAGGCTCCATCGCGCAAAAGCCGATTGCGGAAAGCACCGCCGGGAAACCGGTTAAACCAAACGACTCAACGGGAGAGAGATTATGTTCAAGAAAGGCATGCGCGTTATCATGGCAGCTGCGGCTGTCACACCTTTGCTGATGGGCTCCGCCTGGGCTGCCGGAATGATGACGATCATCGTCAATGATCCGTCCAACCCTTACTGGCTGACCGAAGGCAATGTCGCCAAGGCTGCAGCCGAAAAGCTCGGCTATACCGCGACCGTCGGTGCCCACAAGGGTGACACCAACACCGAAAGCAACCTGATCGATACGGCCATCACCAACAAGTCGGTCGCGATCATTCTCGATCCGGCCAATGCCGACGGTTCCGTCGGTGCGGTGAAGAAGGCCGTTGCCGCCGGCATTCCGGTCATTCTCGTCAATGCCGAGATCAACCAGGAAGGCCTCGCCAAGGCGCAGCTCGTTTCCAACAATGCGCAGGGCGCCGCCATCGGTGCGCAGCAGTGGGTCGAAGCGGTCGGCGACAAAGGCAAGTACGTCGAGCTCTTCGGTTCTCCGTCGGATAACAACGCGGCAACACGCTCCAACGGTTACGAGACCGTGCTGACGCAGTATCCTGACCTGCAGAAGTCCGGCCAGGAAGTTGCGAACTGGGATCGTACCCAGGGTCACAACAAGATGCAGTCCCTCTTGCAGGCCAATCCGGATATCAACGGCGTCATTTCCGGCAATGACGAAATGGCACTCGGCGCGATCGCCGCGCTGAAGGAAGCCGGCAAGCTGAAGGACGTCAAGGTTGGCGGTTTCGACGGTTCGCCGGATGCAGTCGCCGCCATCAAGGCCGGCGACTTGCAGTACACGGTTCTGCAGCCGGTTGCGATCTTCTCCGAAGAAGCGGTCAAGCAGGCTGACAGCGTGATCAAAACCGGCAAGACCGGCGTGGACAGCGAAAAGCAGCTCTTCGATTGCTTCCTGATCACCAAGGACAATGTCGACAAGTATACGGCGCCGTTCGTCCTCGAACAGTAATGTACTCATGGCAGGCGCTCCATTTTTGGGGGCGCCTGCCATCCATCCTGCGGTATCTACCGCTGAATGCGCGATCTCACCGGAATGAAGCATCATTGATGCTTTCCCCATCCGCTTCGCCGCCTTTTGCCTCAGTCAGGCAATCACTGTACGAAGCGGTGAGATCGAATTCAGCGACAGGGGTGATCCGTGAAAGAGAAATCCAGCCAGGGCGAAGATCTCCTCGAAGAGCTGACGAGCGATAGCCGTCAGACGCGGCAGGTTGCACGCCGCCGCATGATCGCCGAGGCTGTCATGAGCGAAGGCTCGATGCGGATCGAGGATCTCACCGACCGGTTCGGCATCAGCCTGATGACGGCGCATCGCGACGTCGACGAGCTTGTGAGCCGCGGCCTCTTCCGCAAGACCCGCGGCATCGTCACGGCCGCTGCGACCAATCTGATCGAATCCAGCGACGTCTATCGTTCGAACCGCCAGGCGAGCGAGAAGAAGCTCATCGCAGCGGCGGCCATGCAGTTCGTCGAGCCGGGGCAGGCTATTTTCTTGGACGATCTCGACGACGGTTCTGCAGATGGTGCCGCATCTGACCTCGAAGGCGCCGATTACGGCGATTACCAATTCCCTGACATTGATGAATGCGTTGACGGGCGCGCATGACGTGACGCTGCTCGCGCTCGGTGGCCAGTATTACAGCTGGTGCAACGCTTTCATGGGGCGCATGACAATCAGCGAGATCAAGGCATTGAGGGCCGATATCGCCTTCATCTCCATGTCGGCGATCAGCGATGGCGTCGTGCTCCACCAATCGCCGGAAACGATCGATACCAAGCGCGCGATGTTCGACTGTTCCGTCAAGCGTATCCTGCTTGCCGACCATACCAAATTCGAGCGGCGGGCGCTTCACAGCTTCGCGGCGCTGGAAGAATTCGATGTCGTCATCGTCGACGACAAGCTTCCGCTCGAGCAGATCGATCGGATGCGGGCAAAGAATATTGATGTAGTTGTCGCCAGGAGTGCTGCCGCCCGTTCATGATCGAGGTCATGACCAAGCGGACCGCTACTGGCTCATTGCGAGGCGTAAGGCATAATGCCGAGTTTGCTTGGGATCGACAGTGGCCTGACCGTAACCAAGGCCGTCATCTTCGATATTGATGGTACGCAGCTTGCCGTCGCCAGACGCAAGGTGACGCAGTTCATGCCGAAGCCGCATCATGTCGAGCGCGACATGGATGAGCTCTGGAGCGCGACGGCCGACGCGATCAGGGAAGCGATCGCACTCAGCGGGCGACCGGCCAGCGACATCCAGGCGATCGCGGCCACGGCCCATGGTGATGGGATCTATCTTGCTGATCGTGATAAAAGACCGCTCGGACGCGCCATCCTGTCGCTCGATAGCAGAGCCGGCAGCATCGTCGATCGGTGGCAAGCGAATGGCGTATCCGATCGCTCTATCGGTATCACCGGACAGGTGCCGCATGTTTCGGCTCCGTCTGCTCTGCTCGCATTCATGCGCGAAGAAAAGCCGGAGCGGTTCGGTCGCATCGCCCATGCGATGAGCTGCAAGGACTGGCTGACCTTCTGCCTGTCAGGCGTCATCGGGACCGATCGAACGGAGGCGAGCACATCGTTCACCGATGTCCGGACGCAAGACTACAGCGACGAGGCGCTCGAGCTATTCGGTCTCAAGCAGCTTGCTCACGCGCTTCCGCCGGTTTCCCAATCCGACAGGATCGTTGGCCGGGTAACGCACGAAGCTGCGCAGCGGACCGGGCTCGCCGAAGGAACGGCTGTCGTTGCTGGCGTGCACGACGTCATGGCCTCGGCGCTCGGGGCAGGGCACTATGCTCAAGGTACGGTTGCGGTGGTGGCCGGCACCTATTCCATCAACGAGACCTTGTCTGCGGAGCCCTTGGTCGACAAGCGCTGGTTCTGCCGCAACGGAATCGCGCCGGGTACCTGGAATAATATGTCGATCTCACCGGCATCGTCGGCAAACTACGAATGGTTTCTGGACACGCTCTGCGGCGCCGATCGGGCCAGTGGCGAGGCGGATGGCATTTCGATCCATGCACTCCTCGGGCCGGAAATCGACGCCGCCTTCGAGCGGCCGTCGACAGTCCTGTTCCATCCCTTCCTGTTCGGCTCACCCTATGGCGCCGCGGCGAGTGCGAGCTTCTTCGGCCTCGGTGGCTGGCATGATCGGGGTGATATGCTACGCGCCGTGCTGGAGGGTATAGCCTTCAATCACCGTATCCATGTTGACGCGCTCCGCGACGGTTTTGCATTCGACAGGGCGAGCCTGACCGGCGGCGTTTCCCGTAATCCTGTTGTCGCGCAGCTGTTCGCTGACGTTTTGGCCATGCCGGTCACGGTAACGGAGACCGACGAGGCTGCGGCCTGGGGCGCCGCCCTGTGTGCTGGATCCGGTGCCGGCATCTACGCCGATCCGCAGAGCGATCCGCGCGATATCGAGCGTGTTGCAAAGACCTATCAGCCGGATGCCGCACGCAGCGCTGACATGGAAAGACGCTATCGGATCTTCTGCGAGATCGCCGAGACGATGGCACCGTTGTGGCCGAAGATTGGGGCATTGGCGAGTTGAGCCGCCAAGCCCGAAAGACATATATTCAGGACGAAAAGACATGACAGCCGATCTGCAAACGCGCTTCGACAACCTCCAAGAGACGGATATCGATGTTCTCATCATCGGCGCCGGCATCAATGGCGCGGGGCTGTTTCGCGACCTTTCGGTCCAGGGCATCAACTGCGCTATCGTCGACAAGGCGGATTTCGGCTCGGGCACCAGTGCCGCGCCGTCGCGGCTCATTCATGGCGGATTGAAATATCTCGAAACCGGCGAGTTCGGGCTCGTCGCCCAATCGACGCTGGAGCGCAATCTGCTTCTCAAGAATGCCCCCCATTGCGTCGAGCCGTTGCCGACCTTCATTCCGGTGTTTTCATGGACGCGCGGCATTTGGGCTGCCCTGCGTACATTGTTCGGCTCCAAGACCGCGCCGCGCAGCCGCGGTGCCATTCTCATCAAGATCGGGCTCGGGCTCTACGATTTCTACGGCTCGCGCGACAAGGTCATGCCACGCCATCGGCTGATCCTAAAGGCAAGGCGCGGCGGGAAATGCCGCATGTCACGCCGGCGATCGTCGCCGGTGGCATCTATTACGACGCGAAGGTGAGCCGGCCGGAGCGGCTGGTCTACGAGCTCGTCAGCGACGGGCTTCAGGCGAATGAAAAGAGCGTTGCTGCGAATTTTGCGACACTGGTGGAGAGCCGGGACGGTCGCGTGACCTATCGTCGGCCGGATGGCCGCGAGTTTGCTATCACGCCCAAGCTGGTCGTCAACGCTGCAGGTCCATGGATCGATCACGTCAATGCGGCACTCGGCAGCCCATCGAAGCTGATCGGTGGGACCAAAGGATCGCATATCCTGCTCGATCACCCGGAGCTGGTGAAGAGCCTCAACGGCCACATGATCTATTTCGAAGCGGATGACGGTCGCATCTGTCTCGTCTACGGCTATCTCGGCCTGGCGCTTGTCGGCTCGACGGATATTCCGGCGGATGATCCCGACAATGTCCGCTGCGAGGAGCCGGAGACCGACTATTTCCTGGAAAGCGTCCGTTCGCTGCTGCCGAGCCTCACATTCGACCGCGACCAAGTCGTCTACAGCTATAGCGGCATCCGGCCGCTGCCGGCTTCGGATGCGACCGCGCCTGGCCTGATCAGCCGCGATCACTCCGCACCGGTCAAGGAGCCGGAATCCGGCCGGCCGTTTCCGATCGTCTCGCTGGTCGGGGGCAAATGGACGACGTTTCGCGGCTTTGCGGAGGAAGTTGCCGACACGGTGCTCTCACGTCTGCAGCGGTCCCGCACGCAATCGACCCGCTATCTCGCGATCGGCGGCGGCAAGGATTTTCCCACGAATGAAGAGGCGCGCGGCGGCTGGGTGAGTGGCGTCGCCGAGAAGGCCGGTGTGTCTGCCGAACGTACAGCTCAATTGCTTGGCCGGTATGGTACGACCGCCGCAGCCCTCCTTTCAGCATCTTCGGCATACGGTGACGAGCGGCGCCTCTCGGGCGCGCCGGACTACAGCTTCCACGAAATCGACTGGATTACTCGAAACGAAATGGTCGTCCATCTGTCGGACATCGTGCTCCGGCGCACGACGATCGCCATCGAAGGGCGGCTGACGCTCGAAGGCCTGAGAGAGATCGCAAACATCGCGGGTACGGCTTTGGCGTGGGATGCGGAACGAACAGCGTCGGAAATCGACGATGTCGTCACGCAGCTCGACCGCTTCCATGGCCAGACACTGACAGGCAGGAAGAAGTCTCCCGAACTGGGTACGGTTTCTGCTTCGGCAGTGGAATAGCAGGGCCTGAGAGAAGCGCCGTCACCGCTATTATTGACGCCGGGTGGCCTCAATCGGATTGCGTCCGGACCGACCTCGTCATGCCACTGAATCAATGGCTAGATGGCGTCCTTCACTCGCTGCCAGGCGTTCATGAGATGGCGGCCCAGAACTTTGGACAGCGCCTTGCCGTCGCGGGCTTCGAGGGCGACGATCATCTCTTCGTGCTCTGCCATCGCAGCGGCCCACTTTTCCGGGCCCTCGTGGCCAATGAAGCGAATCCGCTTGAGGCGCGACTGCAGCAGCGCCTGCATGCTGCTGAGTGCCTGGTTATGGGCGATCTGACAGATTTCCGTGTGGATCGCCTGGTTGAGCTTGTAATAGCGCAGCCGATCCTTCGCGTCGTAGCAGGCACGCATTTCGTCATGCAATTGCCTGACCTTGGCGATCTCCGCGTCCGTCGCCGTTTCGCAGGCGAGGTTGCCCGCAAGCTCCTCAAGGCTCTTCAGGACGATGAGCATGTCGTGCACATCCTTGCCGCTGAACCTTTTGACGATCGCACCGCGGCTCGGGATGAGTTCAACCAGTCCCTCGCTGGCAAGATACTTGATCGCTTCGCGCAAAGGCGTGCGCGAAACGCCAAGCTGCTCGCCGAGTTGGCTCTCATGCATACGCGAGCCAGGCTCCAGCTCGCCCTCGATGATCATGTCACGCAGACGGGTGACAAGCGTATCGTGCAGCGCCGTCCGCTGGATCGGTCCGGAGTTCGAGGCAGGCGGTGCGGGCAAAGTTTCATTCATGTCGAAGCTCAGTTGCTGGAGCGTAGACGCTCATCGAAAGGTTGTTCAAGGGTTACACCAGATCACTGGTCGTTCCAAATACAAAAATGCTGCATACAAAATGCAAAAGACTTGTTCTCCGATCTCGGATGGCTTAAAACCGTCGTCAATCGAGGTAGGAGAACAAAGCATTGGATATCACCAAGCAATCCGACAACCGTCCCGTCATCGCGCTTGCCATGGGCGATCCCGCCGGTATCAGCCCTGAATTGACGGCCCAGCTTCTGGCCTTGGACGACATCAAGGAAAAGGCTTACATCGTCACGATCGGCGACCGCCGCATCCTCGACAAGGGCGCCCGCGAAGCCGGTGTGGAGCTTGATCTCGTATCGGCTTCGCTTGATGACCTCGCCGGTCTCGACCGTTCCAAGCACGCTTTCGTCGACTTGGCGCATCTGGCCCCGGAAGACGTTGATCGCGGTGAGGCGACGCTCGCCGGCGGAACGTTTGCAACCAAGAATTTCCGCACCGCGCTGGAACTGGCTCATGCAGGCAAGGCCGATGCCGTCTGCTTCACGCCTTTCAACAAGAAGGCGATGCGCTACGCCTATCCAGGCTATGATGACGAAATCCGCTTCGTCTCGGACGTCATCAACTTCACCGGCAAGATCCGCGAATTCAACGTTCTGGAAAAGGTCTGGAACGCACGTGTCAGCTCGCATATCCCGCTCAAGGAAGTTGCCAACCATCTGTCGGTCGAAGGCATTCTGGCCGAGTTGGATCTGACGATCTCCTGCCTCAAGGCTTCCGGTATCGACAAGCCGCGCGTCGCGGTGGCCGGCCTCAACCCGCATGCGGGTGACGGCGGCAGCTTCGGCATGGAAGAGATCGATATCATCGAGCCGGCCGTCGCCGAAGCCAAGGCCCGCGGCTTCGATGTCGATGGTCCTTTCCCGGCCGACACCGTTTTCCTGCGCGCCCTCAAGGAAGGCTATCACGCCGTTCTGACCATGTATCATGATCAGGGCCAGATCGCGATGAAGATGATGGGCTTCGATAAGGGCGTGACGATGATGGGCGGCCTGCCGTTCGCGCTCTGCACCCCGGCGCATGGCACGGCCTATGACATTGCCGGCAAGGGTATTGCCGATATAGGTGCCACCCGTGAAGCGCTGCTTCTGCTGCCCGCATGGCAGCCCGCCAGCGCCAGGCTTCCAAGGCCGCCTAAGCGACAATATCAGCTTGACCGGCCGCTTATGCGGCCGGTTCTGCATGCCCGAGAGGAAGCGGGCCTGGCGTATGACGCCGGTTGGAATCGACTGCCGATCCGGCGATGCGCAATGTCAAAGTGTTGCGGCTTCCGCGACGCGCGCCGACTGGCGCGGCGGTGCCGTGGTTGGAGGATGACAATGACGAGTTCCGCTCGCAAGTGGACGCGCGAAACCTGGCCGATTGCGGCCGCCATGATTCAATATCCGAACATGCTGCCGGATGGTCGTACCGTTCAGGACCAGTCCGTCGAGGAATGGGCCGCCACGGTCGGCGAAGTGGCCGACGCAGGCTTTACCGAGATCGATCCCACCGACAGCTGGCTCCGGGTCGCCGACCTGTCGCCCGAGCGCCGCCGTGAATTCTGCAACGTAGTGAAGCAGGCCGGCATGACCATCCCGGCCATCTCGACATCGCGTCGCAGCGTCATCGACGAAAAGCACGGTGATGACTATCTGGCCTATAGCCACCGCGTCATCGACACGGCGGCCGAAATCGGCGCGCACAGCGTCTCCTTCGGCTTCTTCGAGCCGCTGACCGAAAAACAGAAAAGTGTACTCTGGTTCTGGACCGAACAGGGCGCAAAGAACCCGGACGATCCGGCGACGTGGAACAAGGCGGTCGCCCGCATCGCCGAACTCGGCAAGCATGCCGCTGAAGTCGGCGTCGAGATTTCCCTCGAAATGTATGAGGACACCTATCTCGGTACGGCGGACAGTTCCGTCCGTTTCGTCCAGGAAGTCGGCCTCGATAATGTCGGCATCAATGCCGACCTCGGCAATCTCATCCGTCTTCATCGGCCAGTCGAGCACTGGCTGCAGATGATGACGAAGGTCGCTCCCTATGCGAAATACTGGCATGTGAAGAACTACATGCGGATTGAGGACGAAAATACGGGCCTGATCGCCAGCCATCCCGTTCCGCTCGAATCGGGCTTGATCAATTATCGGACGGCAATCAAGCTAGCGCTGGAACATGGCTACAATGCCCCGTTCCTGTGCGAGCACTACGGTGGTGACGGTCTTTCCGTCAGCGCTGCCAACCGTGATTATCTCCGGCGCATTCTGCCGCGTAATTGAGGACTGCCACTATGACGACGATCTTTGACGCTCCCGAAGAGTTCGCCGCGACGGCGCTTGCCGGCTTCTGCCAGATCTACCCGAACCACGTACGCCTGATCAGCAATGGTGTCGTTCGCGCGACGACCGTGCCGAAAGGCAAGGTTTCCGTTGTCGTTGGCGGTGGATCCGGCCACTATCCGGCTTTTGCCGGCTATGTCGGCCAGGGCATGGCCGATGCCGCGGTTGCTGGCGACGTGTTCGCTTCCCCATCCACGGCCGCCGTTGCACGCGTCTGCCGTCAGGCTCATAACGGTGGCGGCATCATCCTGGGCTTCGGCAACTATGCCGGTGACGTGCTGAATTTCGGTGTTGCTGCGGAACGCCTGCGGGCCGAAGGCATAGATGTTCGCATCATCGCGGTGACGGACGATGTCGCAAGCGCGTCGGCCGATGAGCATGCCAAGCGTCGCGGGATTGCCGGCGACCTGATGGTCTTCAAGATCGCGGGTGCTGCGGCAGAAGCCGGCCTGTCGCTCGATGAGGTGGAACGCGTCGCCCGTCACGCCAATGACCGCACGGTCTCGTTTGGTGTCGCCTTCGCCGGCTGCACGCTGCCGGGTGCCAAGGAGCCGCTGTTCACGGTGCCGAAGGGACGCATGGCGCTCGGCCTCGGCATTCATGGTGAGCCGGGCATCAGCGAGCAGGATATTGCCAGCGCGACAGACCTTGCGGATGTGCTGGCGGACAAGCTGCTGGCTGAAAAGCCGACTGGCTGCAAGCGTGTTGCCGCCGTGCTCAACGGCCTTGGTTCTACCAAGTATGAAGAGCTTTTCGTTCTCTGGACGGCGGTACAGAAAAAGCTGAAGGGCGCTGGCCTGGAGATCGTTCAGCCGGAAGCCGGCGAATTCGTTACCAGCCTCGACATGCAGGGTTGCTCGCTGACGCTGACCTGGCTGGACGAGGAACTGGAACGCTATTGGGCAGCGCCCTGCGATGCCCCGGCATTCCGTCGCGGTCGGCCTGACGTGGCAGAACTGCGCAGCGACGTGATTGTCGACGAAGAAGCCGCGCCGGTCATCCCGACGGCATCCGAAGCCTCCCGCAAGTCCGCGGCCTGCATCAGCGACCTGTTTAATCAGATCGCTGCAATGCTGAAGGAGAAGGAATCCGAACTCGGCCGCATCGACGCGATTGCCGGCGACGGCGACCACGGACAGGGTATGCAGCGCGGCTCCGACGCCGCGGCCAAGGCGATGGCTTCGGCCGTGTCTGCCGGTGCTGGCGCACAGACGACGCTTGCGCTTGGCGGTGATGCCTGGGCCGACAGGGCCGGCGGGACATCCGGTGCGATCTGGGGTCTGCTTCTACGGTCCTGGAGCAACGCGCTGAGCGATACGGACGTGCCGAACGAGGCAGCGATTGCCGAGGGTGCTCGGCTGGCGCTGGACGGCGTCACTCGCCTCGGTCGTGCGCGTGCCGGTGACAAGACGCTGGTGGACTCGCTCATTCCGTTTGTCGAAACCCTGACTGCCGAAACCGCGGCCGGAAAGTCCGTGGCCGAAGCCTGGAAGGCTGCTGCCGATGCATCCGAAGCCGCGGCCAAGGTAACGGCTTCGCTGACGCCGCGTCTCGGACGCGCCCGTCCGCTGGCGGAGAAGAGCATCGGCCACCCGGATGCCGGAGCGATCTCGCTTTCCATGGTGGCACAGCTTTCCGCAGGCTTCATCGCCGCAAGGCGCTAGGCGGCAAGGTCGGGCTGTTCGAGTTCAGCCGAACAGTCCGACAAGTGTCAGCCACAGGCCCGATGCAAGGGTAATGGCGTCCATCATCAGACGAAAATTCCGCGCCGACATGCTGATGACGTAGCGTTTCGAAAAGAAGGTTCCCGCCATCAGCGAAGAGCCGATGATCAGACCGCTGATCATGAGATCCCAGGTCAGTGCTCCCGCCTCGTAGAAGGTAAGCACCTTTGCCGCCTGAACGAAGATCGAGGAGGCGGCTTCCGTCGACAGGAAGGCGCCCTTGACCAGTCCGAAGGCGAGAAATGCCGGAATGCTGAGTGGCCCGGTAGACAGGAACATGCCCGTCAGGAAGCCAACCACGGCACCCGCAACCGCCAGGCCGCCAAGGCCGATCTTGATGTCGCGCTTCTGGATATAGTGCTTGAACGGCACGAGCAGCATGATGAAGACCCCAAGCAACGTGCCGCTGATCGCCGCCGGCAGATGGACGAGGCTGAGAGCGCCGAGCGATGCCGCCGGCACACCGGGCAGCGAATAGGCGAGAACCGCGCGCCAGTTCACCTCCCTATGCCATGCCATGACCCGCGCCGCATTCGCCATTAGTCCCGCGATCGCCATGACGGGAATGGCGCGCGCCGGATCGAACATCGGAACGAGGACGGGAAGAAGAATGAGGCTGGCGCCGGTCCCGATCACGCCACTCAGGCATCCTGCAACAAAACCGATGGCGCAGACGATGATGTAGGACAGCAAGGCGGGATCTCGGCAGGTTTGGCGTCACGCCGATGGGAAGAGCGCAGCCGGCTTGTGCCGGCTGCGCTGGCGCTTGGGAGGCGTCAGAAGAAGGCTTTATCCTGCTCGCGTCGCAGCGCAAGCAGTTCGGAGGTTTCGTCGAGTTCGACGTCGCCGCAGAGGATCGGCTGGCCCGCCTTGACCGCGCGCTTCAGCGTGCGATTGGCGGCGAGGTAGAAGGGGACGGGCTTTTCGTCGGACAGCGCCCCGGCCGGGATCATCCGTGCCGAGACGTTGACGATCGAGTGATGGTGACCGCTTGCGGTCAGCACGGTTCCGGCGGCGATATCGGCATCCGCATGGGCGACCAGATCGATTACCGGGCGTGGCTCGACGGCGCCGCTCGAGACACCGCGAAGGCCGACTTCGAGAATGCTCGTCGCCGCCTCCACGCCGAGAAGATGGCGCGGGATGTAGAGCATCGCAACGTCGCCCTTGCGGCTGACGACATGGCCCTTCTCGGCCAGCATCTGCCAGGTCTCAGCGTCGTCGCAGCGAACCGTCACGAAGACACCGCCGGCAAAGCTCAATTCACCGGGAAGCCGAAGGCAATGGAAAACATCGAGTACCTTGGGCGCAACGAGCAATCCGCCGCTCTCCGTCGAGGAGAAGAAATCCGCGACCTCCGTGATCCGCGCGATCGGGACATGCAGGTCGGCCCGGTCGACGAGGAAGCCGGTGGCGTTGGCGACGAGCGTCATCTCGCAAAGATCAGGCACCGCACGCTGCGGGAACTCCGCAGCGATCTGAGAGCGCTTCGCGGCAATCGTCGCGAGGTCGGTCGTCGCGGGATCCATCCAGTCGGCAAAGTCCGGTGCCGGTGCGATCTTGCCGTTGGAATTGAGCGTCTTCTCCTTCGGATCGAAGACGAAGTCGTATTCGCTGGCCTTGCCGGCAGCGATGATTTCAAGCCCGAGGACTTCGGCCCAGGTAACCAGTCCCATGAGCAAGCTCGGCTGATCACCGTCGACGGGGGTGACGATTACGTTGTTGCGGCGTGCGCGCAATGCGAGGCCCGGACCGACGACGCTGTCGACTTCCTTGGAGACGAGTGCGACATGCTTGCCGGCATCGACTGCAAGCCTGGAATGTCTGGCGCCGGCTTCCGGGTGGCCCGTGGCCTCGACAACGACCGAAACCGGAAGCTCGAGGACCGTGGCAAGGTCTGCGGTCGCGATGTAGTGCCCCGCATCCCAAGCTGTCTTTGCTTCGCTTGCAGTTGTGCATTGTGCGATTTTTGCGGGATCGATGCCCAGGCCGCGCAGAACTTCCGCCGCCGTTTCCGCCTTCAGGTCCACGGCAACGCGGGTGCTGATCAGGGGCGTCTTCAGGCTTTGTGCGATGAAGCTGCGGCCGAAGCCGCCGGTGCCGACGATGCAGCATTCAACCGGCGCGGCATTTTTGCCGAAGTAGGTATGATAGTTCATCTGTTCCCCTCCTAAACCGAATGAAAGATGGGCGAACCCGGCTTATGCAGCCGAGTCCGCGTTCTTGTGGCTCTTGAGGTACTGGATGAACTTCAGGCTCTGCGGAATGATGAGGAGCGCAAGAGCGATCGTCATGATCGTGCCGACCAGATAGTTCGAAAAGAAGATCCCGAGCGAACCGTCGGATGCAATCATCGACTGGTGGAACGAGCTTTCCGCCTTGCTGCCGAGAACCATGGCGAGAACCAACGGTGCGAGCGGGAATTCCAGCTTGTTGAAAACGAAGCCGACGACACCGAAGATCAGAACGAGCCAGAGATCGGATGTCGAGTTCGCCACCGTATAGGCGCCGACGAAGCAGATCGCCACGATCATCGGTCCGATGATGGCAAAGGGGATGCGGAGCAGCGCGGCGAAGAAGGGAACCGTCAGCAGGACCAGGATGACGCCGACGAAATTGGCGACATACATGCTGGCGATCAGGCCCCAGACGAAGTCCGGCTGGTTGGTGAAGAGCATCGGTCCGGGCGTCAGGCCCCAGATCATCAGGCCCCCCATCATGACTGCAGCGGTTGCGGAGCTCGGAACGCCGAGTGCCAGCATCGGCAGCATGGCGCAGGAGCCGGCCGAGTGGTCGGCGGTTTCCGGCGCGACAATGCCTTCCGGACGGCCCGTGCCGAACTTGTCGCCGGGTTTGGACCACTGGCGTGCAAGGCCGTAGCTCATGAAGGATGCCGCAGTCGGACCACCTGGCGTGATGCCCATCCATACGCCGACAGCCGAGGAGCGGATGATCGTGGTGATGTATTTCGGCAGTTCCAGCATGGTCTTGAAGACGTCGCGCGGGTCGATGCGAGACGCTACACCCCGGAATTTCAACCCGTCCTGCACGGTTGCCAGAAGTTCGCCGATACCGAAGAGGCCGATGACGACGACGAGGAAGCTGACGCCGCTCAGAAGCGCATCGAAACCGAAGGTCAGGCGAAGCGATCCCGTCACCGTATCCATGCCGACGGTGGACAGAAGCAGGCCGAGGCTGAGCGAGACGGCGGTCTTGATCGGCGATGCGCTACCCATGCCGATGAAGGCGCAGAAGGCGAGGAAATAGACGGCAAAATATTCAGCCGCGCCGAAACGAAGTGCGAAACGTGCCGCCCAGGAGGACAGAAGCGTAATGACGACTACGCCGACGAAGGCGCCGATGCCGGCCGACATGAAGGCGAGTGTCAAGGCTCTGGTCGATTGCCCTGACTTCGCCATCGGATAACCATCGAAGGTCGTCGCCACCGAACTCGGTTCACCGGGAATGTTGAAGAGGATAGACGTTGTCGAGCCACCGAAGAGCGCACCCCAATACATGGACGCCAGCAGGATGATGGCGGAGACAGGATCCATGGCGAAGGTCAGCGGAATAAGCAGTGACACGCCGTTTGGCGCACCGAGGCCGGGCAGGACGCCGACGATCAGTCCGAGGAGTACGCCAACGATCATCAATGCGATGTGCATCGGCGTCAGCGCGGTGGCGAAGCCACCCATGAGAAGTTCGAAATTTTCCATGATCTAGCTCCGGTCGCTCAGTAAATGCCGAGCATTTCTTCGATCGGGCCCTTGTGAAGCGGCACCTGGAACGCCCTTTCGAATACGAAGAAGAGCGCGATGGAGAAGGCGAGGCCGATCAGGATTGCGATCCATGGCTTATAGCCGCCGTTCCGCCAAGCGACGTAGAAGAGATACAGCGTCGTGCCGACATAGGTGCCGAGGAAGGCCGTCACGATGACGAACACGATCATGGGCAGCAGGAAGGAAAGCACCCGGCGCGTCTGCTCGGGCTCCAGGAAGGTCTCCCGCATTTCCTCGCTGCCCATTCTTGCGCGGAATAGGGCCTGAGCCGCGCTGGCCACCGCGGCAATGATCAGGATTATGCCCACGTAGAACGGGAAGTAGCCCGGCATCGGGCCGGACTCGCTCCAGCTCACGCCGAGCTCAAGAGCACCCGTGGAACCGAGGGCGCCGACGGCGGCCAGGGTCACGGCGGTGGCAATCTCCACATGGAGTCGCTTGATACGCATGATTGATTTCCTTCGATCGGGAAGATCCGGCACTCACGCGCCGGATCTTGCGTCGCTTAGGCTTGGAGACTTACTTGACCAGCCAGCCTTCGGCTTCGAAGACGCCGACGGCGTTCTTTTCGCTGGTGACGATGAAGTCCTGGAGCTTCTGACCAGCCATGAAGTCGCCCGTCTGCGAGGTCTTGCGGATGTATTCCGCCCATTCCGGGGTCTCGCTGACCTTCTTCAGCACTTCGCTGTAATAGGTCACTGCCTCATCCGGAGTGCCGGCTGCGGTCCAGACGGTGCGCGGCATCTTGTAGGAGGGGATGTTGAGACCGGCCGATGAGCAGGTCGGGATGTCGCCCCAGCCCTTGCCGTCATAGACCGGTTCGCCCTTGGCCATCGGCTTGTCGGAGAACACGCAAAGCGGCTTGACGGCGCCCGCCTGCCATTGGCCGACGTTTTCGTTCGGGTTGTTGACATTCGCTGCGACATGGCCGCCGGCGAGCTGAACGCCCACTTCGCCGCCACCGTTGAACGGCAGATACTTGAACTCTGCGCCGCTGGTCTGCTCGATCAGGGCTACCAGAGTTTCGTCCGTATCCTTGGACTGGCTGCCGGCGAAGGCGACGCCGTTCGGCTTGGCCTTGGCGGCGTCGATGAGCGCGGCCGGTGTCGTGTATTCGGAATCGCCCTTCACCCAGATCAGGAATTCATCGAAAGCGAGTGCTGCGACCGGGCGCAGGTCTTCCATCGAATAGGCAAGCTTGGCCACATGCGGCAGCAGATAAGCATTGTTGGTGCCGAAATAGAGCTTGTTCGGGTCGCCTTCGTTCTTGCGGGCATACAGGAATGCTTCTGCGCCGCTGCCGCCGCCCTTGTTGAGGACGACCATCGACTGATCCATGAGCTTGTGCTTGGTGATGATCGACTGAATGGTGCGGGCAAAGTTATCGGTACCGCCACCGGGACCCGAGGCAACGACGAATTCGACGGGGCGCGTGGGTTCGAAGGCAAGGGCCTGACCCGCCAGCATCGTGGCAGCGGCCAGTGTCATTCCGATCGATAGTGCTTTGATTTTCATCTTATTCCTCCTTTAGATGAAACGGCTGCAGGTTCTTCTGCATCCCGATATGTCAGCTTTCTCAGGCGGCGGCGGGGTGCGTCCTTGGCGCGCCATGCGAGTTCGAACAGTCAGCCGCCATGGACAGACGGCGCGGTACGCCGGTCTCAGCAGCCATGGCAGGTGCAGCATTGTTTCGAGAAAACGGAATGGAGGCGGGGGTGCTTGAGCCCTTGTAAGCGCGAGCCCCATTGATCTCCGAATTACCTGCGGCAAGCGCGGGGTCGGCTATCATCTGGCATCGTGCTGACGTCATAATCTCCTCCATCCGGTGAAATTCATAGGATATTTAACCGTGGACATCAAGTCTTCAGAATTCTGTATACAAAATTTTGCGGACAGGTCCGGGTCGGTATACGACACGCGATTTGAGGAGGGTCTAATCGATTTGTTCACCGCATCCGCGGAAATGAACCATCCAATGAATGAGCCCAGCCGCCTTGAAAGCCATGCAGCGGAAAAATTTTTCGGTGAAAAATGCGGTTACTTCTGAGCGACGATGCTCAAGCCATCTCGGCGCCTCAAGCTCGAAACGGGCGAACCGGATCGCGGGTGGAGTCGAATTCAATGGCTAAGTTCCCCGCCGCCTGCAAATGCTGCGGCGGAGAAAGCCGGAGGCCTTGAACGACCTTTCCGCTGATGATTGCCACCACGATTGCCCTCTTTCGCAGGCGCGTGGGGAGCAGCCGGCATTATCGGGAGCTACTCGCGCGGCGGCTGGCGGGCTCGCTTATAGAGAGGACATCTTCGTTTGGTGTCTTCAATCGATAGTGTTTTCGAGCCGTCTCTGCAAAAAGCTTGGCCTGCTCTCTGGTTGGATATCGGGCAGCTGCGTCCCTAAAGCCCGAATAGATTTCGTTGAATGACCCGCAAAGGCTATCAACGGGAAAGTTGCTGGCGAACATTGCCCGCTCGCAGGAGAACATGGCGATTGTCTCCGCGATGATGTAGCCGTTGTCTTCGATCGTCCACGGCCGACCTTGCTGGCCAATGCCCGAGATCTTGACGCAGACGTTGGGCATTTCCGCAAATTTGCCCATGGCCCTGTGCCAGCCGCGAATGCCTTCGCTTGATCGATCCGAAGGCAGACCCGTGTGATTGAGAATGATGGTCGTGTTCGGGAAATCCCTTGCCAGCAGGATTGCCTCATCAAGGTGCCACCAGTTCGTCTGCAGGTCGAAGTTCAGGCCATGCCTTTCGAGAAGGGCGTATCCTCTGCGCCACTTCTCATCGGTCATAAGGGTTCGATGGTCCGCGGCGCTGGCAGCGTTTTCGGCGCCGCCGGGCTTGTGGCGTATGCTGCGAACCAAGCCAAAAGATGCCTGGCCTTCAAGTACGTCGGCGACATCGGTCCTGTCGAGCCATGCCTGCGCCACGATGGCGTTCGGAAGGCCGAATGTTTCGGCTACCTTCGTCGCGTAACGGGTCTCACCGATAGGATCCGACGGATCCCATTCGGTTTCGACATAGACGGTCTGTACGACGTTGTAGCCTGCAGAATCCTCCAGGTATTCAGGTGGAAGATACCGCCGCTTGATCGAGCTGTAATCGCCGTAGCGGAAGGGGATGTTTGCCTCCGGTTTTAGCCAGGGATGATCGTTGGCGACGGGATCCCAGAAATGCTGGTGCGCATCGACGATCGGGCCATCCCACAAAGGAAATTTCTGCAATTAACTGTCCTTTCTTACGGGAGTGCTTTCGTTGAAGTCGATCGCGATGGTGGCAATCACATAGACGATCGCGCAGCCTGCAAAGAAGCCGAGAACGGTTCCGTAGGAGCCATTTGTCCATTGCAGGATGAAGCCGGTGAGGATCGGAACAACAATGCCACTGATGCTGCCGGCGAAATTCATCGTGCCGCCAACGATCCCCACCCGGCTCTTGGGAGCGAGGATCGAGGGGAGGCTCCAGTAGAGGCTACCGAAATAAAGCAGGAACAGCGTTGCGGACAGCAGCGCGACCGCGATGATCGGGTTGCTGACATGGGGTAGAGCGATGAAGGTCGCCGCAACACCGAGGCCGGTGATGCCCAGAAGCAGCTTGTAGACGACCGATCGCCTGTAACCCGCTGCCAGAAGCTTATCCGCAATGAAGCCGCTGGCGAGCGAACCGAGCATGCCGGCCAGGAAAATGACGAAGGTCGCCCCGCCCATTTCCTTGAGGTTGAAACCCCGAGCCTGCGCCAGATAGCTCGGTCCCCAGGTTAGCAGACCGAAGTTTATCATCGCCCATCCGGTGCGACCGGTAACAAGACCCAGGAGTGAGCGGCGAAGGACATGGGAAGGCTCGTATTCCGCATTCTCCTGCCTCGATTCTCCCACGTCCTTGATGATGTCCCTTTCGGCATCGTTGACACCGGGATGGGTGGAAGGGTTGTCGCGCAGGTAGCGCCACGCAAACCAGCCGAGCACGATCGTCACGAGGCCGGCTGCGATAAAGGCTAGACGCCAGCTGCCGAGGGCGAGGATAAGCCAGCTGATCAGCACGCCACCAAAGGCCGCACCGAGCGGCGCTCCGCTATCCATGAACACGGCGCCGCGTGCCCGCTCCTTGCTGGAAAGCCAGATCGAATTGAGCTTGGCGCCGGATGGAAACAGCGGAGCTTCGGCTGTCCCAAGGCCGATGCGGGTCAGCAGAAGCGAGATGCCTCCGGTGGTAAATCCCGCGATCGTCTGGAAAACGCCCCATCCCACCGTCGATAGCGTGATCACAGAGCGCGGGCCGTAACGGTCGATAAGCCAGCCGCCCGGAATCTGCATCAGCGCGTAGCTCCAGAAGAAGGAGCTGAGGATGAGCCCCTGCATTGCGGGGCCGAGTGAAAATTCCGCCGCAATGGTGGGCATGGCGATCGACAGTGCGGTGCGATCCACCATGTTGATGACCACGAGCAGGAAGACGACTACGAAAATGTACCATCTGACATTCGTTGCGGCTCCGTCCTTGGCCTGGACCCTCCCATAGGCAAAGCGTCCCTGTTCAATCTCAGACATTGATTGCAATCCTCCCTGATCGAAGAAGCAGCCCATCAGGCTGCTCACTCCTCCGGCGAATCTCACCGACCTCCTTGATCGGTGTTCCCTTCACCGTGTCTCCGCAGGAAATATAGAATTGATTGGATATTCCAAAATAATGAAATAATCAGATCATGTGATCGGATTTCTGGATCACTGGAGGATTGTTCGACAATGGAGGTTTGTCCGTGGCGTCCGAAAGGTTCGATCGTGGTCTTTCTCTTCTGAGGCATCTGAAGAGCTCGCAGCTTCTGCTGCTCATAGGCCTAGGGGAGGCGGCTAGCCTGCGAAAGGCAGCGTCCGCTCTGAACATGACCCAGCCAACGGCGACGAAACTCATTCAGGATCTCGAAGCTGCCGTGGGCGTGGCTCTCTTCGAAAGAAGCCGGCGGGGCATGCGGCCAACGTCCTATGGCGAGGTGATGATAAGGCATGCCCGTCTTATGCGGACCGAGATCATACGCACGAGAGAGGAGCTGGATTCGCTGGCTCAGGGGCGACCGGCGCTATCAAGATCGGCGCCGTCATCAGTGCCATTCCTTTCGTGCTGGCCAAGGCCGTCGCGGCCCTGAAGCTGGAGCATCCCAGATTGCAGGTTTCGGTGGATGTGAACACCAGCGATGTGCTTGTCGCCTCGCTTCTGCACGGCCAGCTTGATGTCCTGCTCGCGCGTCCATTGGTGCTGAGCGATCGTCGCGAGTTCGATTACGTTGATCTCATCGACGAACCTTTGAAAGTGGTCGGCCGCAAACAGCATCCGCTCGCGCTCAGACCTTCGGTGAGCCTAAGGGAACTGGGAAGGTGGCCCTGGACGCTGTTGCCGGCCGGTAGCCCGATGCGCAACGTCCTGGCACCGGTCCTTGCTGAAATGCGATTGTCAGGTCCGCAGGACATCGTGGAGACATCCTCCATGATGACAATGGTGGCGCTGATGCATGAAAGCGATATGCTGGCCGTGATGCCGGGAGATGTGTCCGACTTCTACATTCGCCATCAACTGCTCGACGAAATACCGGTCACTTTGCCCTCGGTCATGGGGTCGTATGGGATCGTTACCCGGCGCGATCGACCGGTTACTCCGGCGGTCGCGGCATTTCTTGCACAGCTTCGTGTTGCGATGGAAAATCAGAAGCTAGTGAAAACATCTCCCCAGCATGAGGGCTGACGAGAGCTTTTCCGCTGCCGCAGTTTCTTCTCGCCAAGGCGTTGCGACAACGGCCATGAAGGCCGGTCGAGCCCGGCCTTCGGTACCGCGAAATCGCTTCAGATCGAAGCCATCCAGCCGAGCCCGTCCTCTGTATTGCCCGCAGGCCTGTATTCGCAACCGACATAGCCTTGATAGCCGATCGCATCGATCTCCTGAAAGATGCGCCTATCGTCCAGTTCGCCGGTGGTCGGTTCGTGGCGATTAGGCACTGCGGCTATCTGGATATGCCCGATACGTGGCGCCATGCTTCTCAATGCAGTGATGACGTCCCCGTGCAGGATCTGACGATGATAGACGTCGAATTGCAAAGTGAGATTGGGGTGGTCGAGCTCTACGATCAGGTCGAAGGCCCGATTGAAGTCGTTGAGAAAATATCCCGGCATATCGCGTTTGTTTATCGGCTCGATGACCAGGCCGATACCGGCCTCGGCCGTGACGTCCGCCGCCTTCTTCACGTTTTCCCGAAAGCAGACCGCGGCCGCCTTGTCATCTGATGGGGCGATACCGGCCATCATATGAAGAAGAGGTGTTCCCAGCGCCTTGCCGTAGGTGATGGCGGTCAAAAGCGCAGCGTCGAATTCCTCTCGCCTGTTCGGGAGGCTGGCGAGACCACGATCGCCGGCAGCCCAATCTCCGGGCGGCATGTTGAAGAGAGCCTGCCTCAGCCCGGCGTCATGCAGCGCCCGGGCGACGACATCAGCAGGATGATCGTAGGGAAAGAGATATTCAACGGCCCTAAATCCGGCCCGGTTTGCGGCCTCGAAGCGCTCCAGAAACGGTCGCTCATTGAACATCATGGAAAGGTTCGCAGCAAATTTCGGCACGATTTATTCCTCCTCGGGCATGCCAGGCAGTTGCAGCCCGGCGATCTGGGCGAGCAGACGTGCGACGGAACTGTCATCGTCACGCCCCATGCCGGCAGCTTCGGTCATGATGAAAAGTTGAAGCGCAGCCGCGGTGATCGGCAGTGGAAATTTCTGATGGCGCCCGATGTCGGTTACGATGCCGAGATCCTTCGTAAAGATGGAAACGGCGCTGTGTGGTGTGTAGTCGCCCTCCAGAACATGCGGGATCCGGTTTTCGAACATCCAGCTATTGCCGGCCGACTTGGTGATCACGTCAAAGACACGGGAAATGTCGAGATCGAGGCTTTTCGCAAACGTGATCGCCTCGCATGCGGCGGCGATGTGCACCCCGGCAAGCAACTGATTGACGATCTTGAAAGATGACCCGACGCCCGGCTCGTTACCGAGCTCGTGGACGGTGGCCGCCATGGCTTCAAGCGCCGGCCGGGCCGCCTCGAAGGCTTGAGCCGACCCTGACGCCATGACAGTCAGCTCACCGGAACTGGCCTTTATCGAGCCCCCGCTGATCGGGCCATCGAGATACAGCAAACCCGCAGCCTCGGTGCGGGCGGCGAATGACTTTGCCTCGGCGGGCGAGATTGTGGCGCAAGAGACGATCACTGATCCAGGGCTCATTGCGGAGACAATACCGTCATCGCCGAACAGAACAGCTTCGGTCTGGACTGCGTTTACCACGACGATGACTGAGATATCCGCGCCACTGGCGGCGTCGGCAGGCGTGGATGCTGTGATGCCACCCTGTGCCTCCAGCGCCTCAAGCGCCTTGGGGTTTACGTCAAAGCCGCGGACCTGATGACCGGCTTTCAATGCCGATCGCGCCATGCCGAGCCCCATCGAACCAAGGCCGATCACAGCAATCTTCGTTTGGCGAGACATGGAAAAGCATCTCCTTGAATGGAATGAACTGCTATCTCAGCGCTAACATCATCTCAAAGCACATCCTCTTGATCTGTTCAAGCAAGTTATGTTAGCGCTGAGATAAAACTGGAGGCCGCCAAATGACGGACGAAGGCCGTGCGGCCGAAGACCCTATATCGCTCTCGACGCAAGGCACGCCGACGCTCGCCCATGTAGCCCGTCTGGCCAATGTCAGCGAGAACACGGTTTCCCGTGTCATCCGCAATAAGGGGTCCATCGCGCCGGAGACGAGACGGCGCGTCAGCGCGGCCATCGATCAACTCGGCTACGTACCGAACCGGGCTGCCGGATCGCTTGCGTCGTCCTCCTCCCTGATCATCGGCGTCATTCTGCCGTCACTATCGAACATCGTGTTCCCGGAAGTTCTGCGCGGTATCAATGCCGCACTTAGCGGTACGTCCTATCGGCCGATGATCGGAGTGACTGATTATGATCTCGAAACCGAACAGAATCTAATCTCATCGCTTCTCGCCTGGCATCCGGCAGCCCTCATCGTCACCGGTTTCGAGCATACGGATGCTGCGAGACGCATGCTTGAAGCCAGTCGCGTCAGGATCGCGGAACTGATGGATATCGATGATCGTCCAATCGATCTCGCGGTCGGTCTGTCGCATCGAAAGGCCGGTCGTTCCATGGCGCGCCACCTCGTAAAACGCGGTTATTCCAAAATCGCCTATGTCGGCCATGACTGGGAGACGGACCGGCGCGCCCATGCTCGCTATCAGGGACTGTGTGAAGGTCTGGCGGAAGCCGGTCTTTCGCTGGCGGCCGAGCGCCGAGCGGAGCAACCCAGCTCGACACTGGAGGGGCGCAACACGCTTGCCCGCCTGCTGGCTGAGAGCGAAGGCATCGATGCCGTCGCTTTTTCGAATGACGATATGGCGGTCGGTGGCTTCATGCATTGCCTTGCGGCCAATATTTCGGTGCCGGAGGAGTTGGCACTTATCGGTTTCAACGGGTTGGAAATAGGCCAAGTCCTACCCAAACCGCTGACGACGGTGCTCTCCAACCGCTTTGCCATCGGCAAAACCGCCGTCGAGATCTTACTCGAAAATCCAAAACGTCCGCAGGAGAGCCGGATCATCGATACCGGATTTTCAATCATCGAGGGAGCAACCGCCTGAGCGGGCCCCATGCAATACGGAGGAATGACATGCTGCTAGGCGCAATTGCCGACGATCTGACCGGAGCAACCGATCTGGCCCTGACGCTGTCCCGCGAGGGTATGCGCACGATCCAGACAGTGGGCATACCGCCGGCGGATTTCGACCTCAGCAATGTCGATGCAGTTGTGGTCGCGCTGAAATCCCGCACGAACCCTTCCGCCGAGGCCGTCAGCATGTCGCTTGAGGCGCTGGCATGGTTGAAGGTATCCGGCGCTCGCCAGATCATTTTCAAATACTGCTCGACGTTCGATTCCACCACCAAGGGTAATATCGGTCCTGTCACAGATGCGCTTATCGCAGAACTCGGGACAGACCTGACGATCGTCTGCCCGGCTTTTCCGGCTAACCGCCGGACGATCTATAAAGGGCATCTCTTCGTCGGTGATCAGCTGCTTTCAGACAGCCCGATGCGCCATCACCCGCTGACGCCGATGACAGACTCGTCCCTGGTCCGCCTCATGGCTGCGCAGTCGGGATCCAAGGTCGGTTTGGTCACCCATGATGCGGTTTCCGGCGGCGTCGGGAGTATACGTGAAGCCTTTGCACAGGCGAAACGGCGTGGGGAACAAGTGGTTGTCGTCGACGCGATTTCCGATATGGACCTGCGCGTCATCGGTGAGGCCATTGCGGACTTTCCCTGATTACCGGCGGCTCCGGCATCGCGATCGGCTTGCCTGAGAATTTTCGGCGTGCCGGGCTACTTGCCGCTGATAATGCTGCCGGCCGGTTCGAGGCGCCAACGGGAGGCGCCGCCATTCTTGCCGGTTCCTGCTCGGAGGCGACACGTGGACAGATCAAGCAGGTCATCGATGCCGGCTTGCCGGCCCTGAAACTCGATCCTATCGCGATTGCAGAAGGCCGCGTCGCTGTCGGCGAGACGCTGGAATGGGCGCTTTCACACGGAGATGCCGTGCCGCTGATCTATTCAAGTGCCGATCCGGAGGATGTCCTTTCCGCTCAGAAAAGCCTGGGTCATGAAAAGGCAGGGGCGGTTGTCGAGAATTTTCTGGCGCAGACCGCAATCGGGTTACGGGAGAGAGGTATCCGTCGGTTGATCGTTGCCGGAGGCGAAACCTCAGGCGCAGTTGTCGGCGCGCTTTCGCCTTCCGCATTGTTTATCGGCCAGGAAATCGCTCCGGGCGTGCCATGGACATTGACGATGGGGGATCGGGAGCCGATGGCGCTCGCCCTGAAGTCCGGCAATTTTGGCGCGCCGGATTTCTTCCTCAAGGCATGGGATGTCCTGAAATGACTGCGATCCTTTCAGAAGAAACGCGTTTGCGGGACGAGATCGTCGAGGTCTGCAAGTCGCTGTTCGATCGTTGCTTCACGTTTGGCTCCACGGGCAATATCAGCGCGCGCTTGTCGAATGGCGATCTGTTGATGACGCCGACCAATGCTTCGCTCGGCGCGCTTGATCCGGCGCGCCTGTCGAGATTTTCCGCCGAAGGCGTCCACATCGACGGCGATAAGCCGACGAAGGAGGCTTTTCTCCACCAGTGCATGTATTGCGAACGCAGCTCTGCCGGTGCCGTGGTCCATCTCCATTCCACCAACGCCGTGGCAATCAGCCTTATCGACGGGCTCGATCCGGATGATCTGCTGCCGCCGCTGACCGCGTATTATGTAATGCGGGTCGGAAAACTGCCCATGGCCCCGTACTTTCCGCCGGGTGATGTGGCCTTGGCGGAAGCGGTGAGGGAGCGTGCCCGCGATAGTCATGCGGTTTTGCTGGCAAATCACGGTCCCGTCGTAGCGGGCAAGTCTTTGCGCGAGGCACAATATGCGACAGAGGAGCTGGAGGAAACGGCCAAGCTGTTCCTGATGCTGCGTGGCGAAAAGATCAGACCGCTGACGCCGCAGCAGCGTGACGACTTGGTAAAGCGGCAAACCTGACCCGTCCTTAAGCTGTTCAGCGATGGCAGCATCCGGCTAAAGAAATGAAAGTGACGGTTTCCTGTCTCAACTGTTCTTGCGCGCCCATAGCCGAGCGAGCGTGAAAGCGAGCACTTCCGAGATAGCTGCGGCAACGCCGATCATCCAAACATTGCCGATGGCGATGATACCTGCGCCTAACGCGCTGCCTATGGAAAAGCCGAGATACATCGTGGATGTGTTGAGAGAAAGCGCGACGGATGACCGGGCCTGGCCGCCAGCGACAATGAGGCGCGCCATCTGAGCCGGGAAGAATGACCAGACGCTGAAGCCCCAGCCTGCGACGGCTGCAAAGACCACCGCCATCGACGCCAGGTCAGACAGAAGGGTAGCAAGAGCCAGGGCCGCGAACGAAACGGCGAGGGCGGCCAAGGAGCCTATTGCAACTTTCCTTGAACCGAAGCGATCATTGAGTATGCCGCCGGTGAATACGCCAAAGGCCGCAAAAATTCCCCAGAGTGTGACTGTCGAGGCGATGCCGCGATCTGAAAATCCCAGCGTCGAAGAAAGATATGGTGCGATGTAGGGATAGGCTGTGTAGGCGCCCATCGACCAGAACAGAGTGACCGACAGAAGCCTGAGTATGGGCGGCTGGCTGATGACGCTTATACGCTCACCCATGCTCGGGATCGTCATCCCTGCGCCCGCCTGTCGATCAACGCCGGCAGCTATACCGCTTATCGCCACGGCACCCATCGCCGCGACCATCAGAAAGGTGGTGCGCCAACCGAAGGCGTGCCCGATGATCGAGCCGAGTGGCAAGCCGAGTGCGATGGCGATCGTCATGCCTCCGCTGACGATTGCAAGCGCCCGGCCGCGTTTTTCGGGCGGGACAATCATGCCTGCCAGTGCATTGGCATTCGGTGCATAAAGCCCTGCTGCGATCGCCATCAGGATACGTGCGAGCATCAGCGTACCGAAGCCCGGTGCGAAAGCGGCGATCAGGTTTCCCAATGTGAAGATCGTCATCGCAAGCAACAGCGTATCGCGACGGCGCAGCCCGCCGGTGAGCACGGTTGCGATGGGCGAACTGACGGCCAGCACAAGAGTGAACACCACGACCAGCATGGCGGTTGCCGGCAGGCTCATCCCCAAATCAGCTGAGATCGTGGGCAGGAGGGGGCTATCATGAAACCTTCCGTGCCTATGGCGAATGTGCCAAGGGCGAGAAACCAGGCCGGGAGCATGGATGTTTCCCGCTGTGCCGGATGGTTTGGATCCAATGAACCGGTCGTCTTGGGGGCAATTTTCTGCAGCATCGCTGCCTCCGGCGTGCGCGATGACCGCCTGCCCGGCGGCCGGTTTCGCGGTCTGTGTTTAATCAAAGCGCTGGAAGGCGCGTGGCCATGGTGGTGGCCGCGCGGTCAATGGATCTTCATCGAATGAGGCAGCGTCAGGCCA
This sequence comes from Terrirhizobium terrae, assembly GCF_030323265.1. GTDB lineage: Bacteria > Pseudomonadota > Alphaproteobacteria > Rhizobiales > Rhizobiaceae > Neorhizobium. The sequence goes on along the minus strand of NZ_CP104992.1, from coordinate 1,307,059 downwards.
CGCGATCAACCTTCGGGAAGTCAAGCGTCGTCCCGACAATGTTGTTGACGCTGTTGGTCATGATGTTGATAGCAACATGCGCAACCGTCTCGAGGATTTCGGCGTCGGAGAGGCCATAGGCGCGTGCCGCTTCGAGTGCCGATGCGGCGCCCTGGCCGTGCGTCGCGTTGATCGCGAGTGCTAGATCCAGGATTGCCTGGATCTTAGCGTCCGATGTCCGGCCCTTCTGGGCGCTGGCACGATCATCGGCAGCAACGCCCGCCGCCTTCGCGGCACCGGTGTGGGCAGCGAGGCAGTAGTCGCAGCCGTTCGCCGCGGCAATCGCTATGGCGATCTGTTCGCGGGCTGCGGCAGGCAGAACGCCGGCCCGTAGGAACGCGCTGCCGCGAGTATAGACGTCGAGGGCGGCCGGGGCATGGGCCAATACACGATACAGGTTTGGAACCTTGCCCATCGATGCCTTGGCGGTCGAGAATATCTCTGCGACCTGCGGGCTGACTTCGCTGTCTGAAAGTGTGGATATTGCTGACATCATCGTTCTCCTTGAGCCGAGGCGATGATGAGCCGGCAAGGAGAGGCAAGATTGTAAGTTTGCGCCAACGGTGCCTTATGGTCAGCGGTTAACAGCCACATCACAGATTAGATGATCGGATGCGCCAATCGGCGCCGATCAGGCGTCGGCCCGCTCCAGTTCGGATGATGAAGCAACGGCTTTCTGTTCTCGCGGATCGATGCCACGCGGTTTTCCGTAAAGGCCGATGTTGGCGTCACCCCAGAGCTTCAGCGAGAGCAGAATTGGCTCCATGCTGCGACCAAGCGGCGAGAGGCTGTATTCCACCTTCGGTGGCACTTGCGCATAAACCTTGCGCTCGATCAGCCCATCCTCCTCCAGTTCACGCAACTGGTTCGTCAGCATCCTCGGCGTCACATTCGCTATATGTCGACGAATTTCATTGAAGCGCAGAGTGCCCGAAAGAAGATGGAATAGAACAACCGACTTCCATTTTCCGTCTATCAGTCCGATCGCGGCCTCGACCGAGCATCCGGGAGAACAATCGAAGCGGGAATGATGGGCTTTCGCCATGACAGTATCCTTTTTGATACTATATGCGTTTTTTGTGCGTATTGCTCATTTCTGAATATAGACCATTTCTGTGTCTTAGCAATGGAGACAAGGAGCAAATCATGAAAGCCATCGGCTACAACAAGGCAGGCACAATAGAACGGCACGATGCCCTTCAAGATATAGAGCTTCCACGGCCGGTGCCGTCGGGTCGAGATCTTCTGGTCGAGGTCGAGGCGATCTCAGTCAATCCGGTCGACACCAAAGTCAGAAAAGGCGCGCAGCCAGATGCCGATCAATGGAGGATCCTCGGTTGGGATGCAGTGGGCAAGGTGGTCGAGATCGGTTCTGAGGTCACTGGTTTCAAAATTGGTGACGAGGTCTATTACGCCGGGTCCCTCATTCGTCCGGGGGCCAACAGCGAGTTCCATCTTGTGGACGAGCGTATAGTCGGCAGGAAACCGCAGACACTTTCGGCTTCCGAAGCAGCAGCCCTGCCGTTGACCGCTATCACCGCTTGGGAAATGCTGTTCGACCGCCTCGATATCCGCAAACCTGTGCCGGGTGCGGCGAATGCGATCGTGATCGTCGGTGGTGCCGGCGGCGTGGGGTCGATTGCCATCCAGCTTGTTCGTGCGCTTACCGACGTAACGGTCATCGCTACCGCCTCGCGTCCTGAAACCCTCGAATGGGTAAAGGTGCTCGGCGCCCATCACGTGATCGACCATTCGAAGCCAATTGCCGAGCAGGTGGCTGCACTCGGAATCGGTGCTCCGGCCTTCGTTTTCTCGACGACCGAGACGCATCGGCATCTTAAGGAAATCATCGAGCTCATCGCGCCGCAGGGCCGGTTCGGCCTGATCGACGATCCGGACAGTCTCGATGTCGTGGGTTTCAAGCGAAAGGCTGCCTCCATCCATTGGGAGCTGATGTTCACCCGCTCGATTTTCGAGACGGCCGATATCGCCGAGCAGGGCAAGCTTCTCAACGAAGTCGCACGTCTGGTCGATAAGGGCGATATTCGCACTACCATCACCGAGACGTTATCGCCGATCAACGCGGAAAATCTGAAGAAGGCTCATGCGGCGATCGAAAGCGGGCGAACGAAGGGCAAGGTTGTGCTGGAAGGTTTTCACGCAGGCTGAGCGGCCGGTAATTTAAAGCGAGCAGGGCCGGCGTGTCGGTCATTAGCCCGCCCGATAGCGGACACTATCGGCTCTTAGCCGGTAGTGTCCTGCGTTTCATCGTTGAGCGGCCTAAGGGCCTTTTCCATCGCGGCCGGCGATACCATCATCCAAGACACGTGTTGATTGAACGGACATCTAGCAATTCATCCCCGATACGTGGCACGTTGATCACCGGGGTCTGAGGCGCCCGTCATCTACGATGTCGGGTAAAGAGGGTGGCAATCGACAAATGAGACTGATGCTTGGCTTTTGCTTGACGAGGGGTTTCCTCACCCGCGTATACGGGTATCTGGCTGGCTGTCGGATTTCCGTGGCCAATTTACCGAGGCGCGGCCCATGGTCGGCGTTTACTATTGCGGTCCTTTGCTCGGTCAACCTTGCTTTTGTGCTTCCTTCCGATGTCGCGGCGCAGGACGCCGTTCGGATGGCGACCGTCCTGCCGGAGGCAAGGACAGTCGAACTAAGGCCGAAAACGGATATTCAGTTCCGCAAGATCTCGCTCGCTCAGGGCTTGTCGCAAACCCGTGTAGGCAAGATCATCCAGGACGATAGCGGCTATATCTGGCTGGGGCCGCAGCATGGCGCAAACCGCTATGACGGCTACAATTTTCGTGTTTTTACCCATGATCGCGATGATGCCGGTAGCCTGAGCGGCGTCTACATCTATTCCATGTTCAAAGATCGCAAGGGCACGGTGTGGATCGGCACCGACCAATTGCTTGATGCTTTCGACGAAAAGACGGGCGAGTTCCGTCACTTCAAGCTCGATGACACGACACCCACCGTATTGCATATCAGTCAGGACCGGCACGGCCTGTTGTGGCTTTCGACGTCCCAAGGGCTCTATCGGCTGGACCCTGAGAGCGGATTGATCGAACGCTTCGGCCATGTCGAGGGGGACGATGCCGGGCTAAGCACCGATGACGTGAAATTCACGGGCGAGGACAGCCAAGGCGTATTCTGGGTAGCAACCGGCAATGGACTGGAGGCATTCGATCCCGTTAGCCGCAAGGTGAGCCTCAGGATCCCGTTGCGCATGGAAGCGCGAGAGTTCGAGTTCTTTGAGGACAGCCATGGTCTGTTCTGGATATTCTTCGGATCCGGAAGTGGTCTTGCTCTCTATGACCGAACGTCCAACACTCTACAGAAGCTTTCCTTCAGCAATGCCGACAGCGGTCTCTCCGGAATCTATCGGATGATCGAGGCCAAGAACGGTGACTTGTGGTTTGCGACCATGGGTGCCGGGCTGCTGCGGTTCAACCGGAATGACTTCAGCTTCGATCAATATATCAACGATCCAACCGATCCCCAGAGCCTCACCGAAAACAGGGTTATCGAACTCTATGAAGATCGGCAGGGCAATATCTGGACAGGCTTGCATGCAAATCCGCCCAACGTGTTCAGCGTCGAGCCCCGACCCTTTCGGAAGGTCTGGCCTTCACCAGGACAGGTCAACAAGCTCGGAGAAATGTTCGTCAATACGATCCTTGAGGACCGAGCTGGAACCGTGTGGCTTGGTGCAGGGGAGCGCTGCATCGGATCGACAAGGATGGGACTATCTCGGTCGTGGACCTCTCGGGGGAGAACAAGTCCGTCGAAATCCTCTCGATCGAGGAAGATGCCGAGGGGACACTCTGGATCGGTACGATCGGTACTGGTCTCATCTCCTTCAATCCAGCCACCGGTAAGAGGGCGACATATCGATACGAGCGCGGCAAGCCGGACTGGATCAGCAGCGATGTCGTCACACGCCTCTATATTGACCCACAGGGGATTGTCTGGATATCGACCTGGAACGGCCTCAACCGGCTGGATACGAAGACCGGGCGGTTTCGATCTTTCCGCGCCGACACCTCGCTAAACAAGGAGCTGTTTTCGATCGAACCTGACGATCGGGGAAACCTCTGGATCGGCTCGCGCGTCGGCCTGGTCAAATTCTCGACGATCACTGAGACCTTCGAGGAATTCCGGCACGATCCCAACGATCCGACGACGATCAGCAACAACACGGTCAACAACATCTTCCATGACGGCAACGGGGCATTGTGGCTGGCGACGCACAACGGGCTCAACCGCTTTGATCCCCAGACTGGAAAATCGCAGGCCTATTTCGAGAAGGATGGTTTGCCCGGCAATGCGATCAGCTGTATTTTGCAGGATGCGGGCGGAGATCTCTGGATCAGCACCAATCATGGGGTATCGAAGATGGACCCCAAGACCGGCCGGTTTCTCAACTATAACAGTTTCGATGGCTTGCCCGGAGACGACATGGGCGGCTGGCACTCCTGCTCGGCCGGCGCCAACGGTCGGATGTATTTTGCGGGGTTTCCAGGTGCCGCAGTCACCGACCCGTCTTACGTCGAAAAGCCTGATGAACCTATGCCGGTCGTTTTCACCGACATCAAGATCGGCGATCGTTCGGCGCTATACCCTCTGAAGCCGTCTTCGGAGCCCTACAGCTTGGCCTATGACGACAATCTGGCCGTAACCTTCGCAGCTCTGGATTTCGCCAATCCGGCTCAGGCGCGATACCGATACAGATTGTCCGGCCTTGACGAAGACTGGCATTTCGTCTCGAGTACACAGCGAACCATCAATTATGCTGCCTTGCCGGCCGGCCAATTCGAACTCGAAGTCCAGGCGGCGACCGAAAGAGGCGACTGGATTTCAAAGTCATCGCCTCTCGCTGTTTTCGTGGCTACACCATGGTGGCGGACCTGGTGGTTTTATGCGCTCGTGCTCGTCGCCTTTCTGGCCGTGGCAACTGTCGCCTATCGGCTGAGGCTGAGACAGATTGCGGCCATATACAGTATGCGGCTCGAGGAAAGGCTAGGCGAGAGGACCCGCGTCGCGCGCGATCTGCACGACACTATCCTTCAAAGTTTCCAAGGCCTGACTTATCGTCTCGAGGCGATACGAAACCTGCTTCCCGAACAGCCGCAAAAGGCTGCGGACATGCTGGAAGTCGTTCTACGAAAAAGCGACGACGCGATCATCGAGGGCCGGGAGACGATCCAGTCCCTGCGTGATCCGGCCAATGTCACGGGTGACCTCATTGCTGCGATCAATGCGGACGCGCGAGAGCTCTCAGCGGCTCAGACCGGAGAAGTAACCGCTAAGTTCAATCTTACCATAGAGGGTGAAGCAGAGAAATTTCCGCCGAATGTTCGTCATGAACTACGCCAGATTTTCCGTGAGGCATTGCGCAACGCATTCACTCACGCCCATGCAACACAGATCGAGTGCAGCTTCGTGTTCAACAGGGAGGGGCGATCATTACCTTGAAAGACAATGGTCGAGGCATGGAGCCTGCGACCACCCTGTCCGGGGCGAGCGGACATTTCGGCGTGTCGGGCATGCGCGAGCGCGCAGCCCGGGCCGGCGCGGAAATAAGGATCGACACGCTCGGCGGATTGGGTACCAAGGTCGAGCTGTCGATCACGACAAACCCCGTACGACTAGCCGAAATTTCCCGAAGGCTTGGAAACGAGGAAGGCGTTGTCTGAGAGGGAGCTTTAAGCTCAGATCGTGATGATACCGCGCTTCAGACCCAACGCGACGGCATGAGCTCTATCATGTGCCGAGAGCTTGCTGAGTATGCTCTTTATGTGCCCCTTGACGGTTTCTTCGGTGATCGAAAGCTCTACCCCGATCTCGCGGTTGGAGTTGCCTCTTGCAACGAGAGACAGAACAGAGATTTCCCGCGGCGTAAGGGAATCGCCATCCGCATATGTCGCCAGTGTAGAGGCAACCGTTGCATCAATGTGCCTGCGGCCGCTCGCCACCGCACGGATGGTATTGATCAGCTCGCGTCTGACCGACGTCTTCAAAAGATAGGCCTGGGCCCCTGCCGCTATGGCGCGGTTGGCGAGTTGCTCCGTATCGTAGGTCGTCAGAACAATAACGCGGGCGGAGGGGTATTTTGCCCTTATTGCCTCGAGCGCATCGATGCCGTCCCGTTTCGGCATCTGCAGGTCAAGAAGCAGGATGTCAGGTTTCAATTCGTCGTATTTACGGATGGCTTCGTCACCATCGGAGGCTTCGCCGACGATCATGATATCTGGCTGCCCTGCGATGAGCGCGGCAAGACCTTCCCGAATCAACTGATGGTCGTCCGCAGTCATGACGCGGATTGGACTGGAACTGCTCAACGAAAATTTCTCCCTGACTTCTCAACCATCAGCCATACGCGGATCGGCAGGAACCGGCTGGTCCTGCAGGCGAAGTTCTCGCGGGAGAATGGGGTCGGCGGAAGACGGCGGGTCCCATCCTCTAGTCAGCATCGAAAGAAGTGCATCTCGGGACGCCGATGTGATCACAGTCCATCTCAGGCTTCGGATTTAATTTAGGAACGGCCCCAGCGACTTCGCCGCGAGAGCGTGAGTAAGGACCGATCCTAGGTTTAGACAGCGTTCTGTCTACCCTCTAATGGGGGATGCATGGCGAAAGCTGGTGATTCTGTGTTCGCCCGCCGTCATCCATCACCGATCCAAGATTGCCGTAGCTTGGAGGAGCCTTTCCAGCCGGCAAAAGTCCTCGATGAGTTTTTTCGAGGTTCGTTTTGCCGCATCGACATCGGGTTGTTCGCGATCCAGCCAGATGAAATTGGCGTTGATGCCGAGGCCGACCGCTGTGAGAGCGTTGATCAGGTCATGCAGGTCCGGGTTGACGGCCTGTGGCGTGCGGGGCATCGCGGAAGACAGAATAGCGTCCTCCGCAAAATCGATATCGCTGCCCGACATTTCGTCCCATCCGGCCATTACTAAAAATCCCGAGCAATGTTGCGAGATCGGTTCGGTTTCCGGGAAGGCGAAACATGAGCTCCCGTCATGACTGAGATTTTATGTCAGTCACTGACTACGTACACCCTCGAAAGAGGGGGATAGGCCCCTTACATTGCGGGGGCTAGGGTCGGTTGAGTCATCACGGGATCTAATGCAGTGCAGTCTCCAACTGCGTCATCAACGAATCGAATTCGACAGGCTTCGATAGAAAGGCCTGGGCGCCATTAGCCATCGCTGCAGCGACGGTACGCTCGTCATTGTAGGATGACAGGAAGATAACTGGTGTCTGCCTTCCCGAAGAATTCAGTTGCCGTTGCAATTCCAGTCCGCTGATGCCCGTCATGTTCACGTCCAGCAGGATGCAATCCACGTTGGTGGTGTCGTGTGACAGAAATTCTTCCGCGGATGGGAATGCGCGACATTCATATCCGAGTGAACGCAGCAGATCGTCCATTGCTTCGCGGATCGCGACGTCGTCGTCGACCACAGCGACTATTTTCTTCGATGCCAAGGCCCGCTACCTTCGAAAAGCATATGCATGTCCGAGAGCTATGAACCTCGAAAGCCGCCGAGGAATCATACTTCGGTGTATGTTTAGGACTTTCTGATCATTTCCGACAGGCGGACAAGGTCGGCAACACTATGAACCTGCATCTTGCGCATCACGTTGCCACGGTGAAGCTTCACGGTAATGTCCGAAATTCCGAGCGCGAACGCGATCTGCTTGTTCATTCGCCCTTCCACGACAAGCCACATCACCTCTTTTTCCCGCCCTGTCAGTGTCTTGAATAGATCGGAGGCTGCGGTCGTCGCATCCTGCTCCTGCCGCAAAGACCTATCTTTGGCCAAGGCAACTGTTGCGGCATCGAGAACGTCCTGATCGCGAAATGGCTTGGTCAGGAAATCTACCGCACCGGCCTTCATGGCGCGTACGCTGGTGGGCACGTCACCAAAGCCCGTGATGAAAATGATAGGCCGGCGTATTGCAGCTTGCTCAAGGCGAAGCTGGAAATCGAAGCCGCTCATGCCCGGCATGCGCAGATCGAGGATGATGCAGCCGGGCCTGTCGAGGCCGTCATCTTGTAGCAGATCATTGGCACTCGAGAAGCCCTGTGCGTCAATGCCGACAGACCTGAACAGATCCACAAGCGATTCCCGGATCGCGACATCATCGTCCACGATCCTTACCAGAGGCAGTTCGTTGCCATCCCGTCTATCGAGAGAAAGCTTTTCGCTGTTGTCGACGGTATTCGCCTTATCCATTGTCCGGCCCAACCTTAAGGGTCATCTCAAAACACGCTCCGCCCTCGGCATTGTTCATCGCGTGGAGCGTTCCGCCGTGTGCCTCAAGCAGAGACTGGCAGATCGACAATCCCAATCCCATCCCCGCAATTTTCGTCGTGAAAAAGGGCTTCGCAAGCTTGTTCAGGACATTCTCCGGCAATCCCGGCCCGTTATCCCTGATCGCGACATATACTTCGCCTGCCCGTGCGATCCCAAGGCTGATCGCAATCCTTGCATTCGCCACGTGTTCCACCGCCTGGAGGGCATTGGTGATCAGATTGATGAGAACCTGCTGGATTTCTATGCGAACGATATGAACCTGGGGTAATCCCGGCGCGGAGGTTACCTTGATGCTGATATGTTGACGTTCGAGATCCTGCTCGAGAATGACCAAGGTTTCCCGCAATAGATCGTGAAGGTCAGTCAGTTCGTGAAATCGAGCAGACTTGGTCAGATGTTCGCGGGTATTCCTGATGATCTCGCTTGCCCGCCGGCTGTCCCGCTCCATGCGTTCAGCCGTTTTGTAGGCTGATGCAAGATCAGGCGGGTCCTTGTCCAGCCATCGCATCAACGTCTTCGAGTTGACCACGATAGCGCCCAGAGGCTGATTGAGTTCATGGGCGAGGGATGCCGTGAGGGCTCCTACCGTCGCTGCGCGAGATGCAAGTGTGAGATCGGCCTTCGCCTCGTCGAGTGCCTTTTTTGCTTCGATGCGATGGGTGAGGTCAGTCATGCTGACGACAACGCGATCATAGTTCGCATTTTCTTCCGGCACGGACATGCTGAGAAGCACGCGACGGCGTTCCCCGCCGTCGGAAACCATCGTGGCCTCCATCTCAAGATAGGATTGCTCGTGGAAGAGTGCCTCGATTGCGAAGATGAAAGTGTCGTCGTCTGGAAGAAAAAACCGGTCGAATGACCCCGCTTTGCTCTTGCCACAACTCGGACCCAGCAGTTCCAGCGCGGCACTGTTTGCGGAATTTGTCCCGATCAGCTTGAGGCATCGCTGAACGAAGCCCGGATTTGACAGCGCATATTCTCGAATATCGGTAATGCCGTTGGCTTTCAAAGATTTCAGATGCGCGTTGAGCCCTGAATAGTCTCGCTCCCACAAGGCCACGCTGGTATTGTCGAAGATCGAGCGATATCGCGCTTCGCTCTGCCTTAGTGAAGCATTGCTCGTTATGAGCTGCTGCTTTGCGTCATGGTTTCGAAGCAGCAGTGCCGCTGTAATAGCAATGGCCGCCAGTGAAACGCTCAGGCGCAGAATGGTAGGAAAGTCGATATCCGTTCCGTGAGAAACGAGGAGAGCAACAAACCCTGCCACGGCGAAGGTTGATGCGGCCGCAATTATGCCCGTGCGAGTAAGAATTTCAGCAAGAAGCAGCATGGGCACGACATAGAGACCCGCTATTGCACCATTGATGCTGGTTAATGCGTCCACCAGGAAGATGCAGACAGCTATAGTCGCCGCAGCCAGTACGCCCAGTGTTTCCCAGGCTGTGCCACTGCGATGCAGATGTAGTCGAAATCCGGTCACTTGCCCAATTGCCCCCCGACAATAGCTTGAAATCTATCAGGCCGCAGATTGAAGTAACAGCCATCAGGGGAAAATCTATTGTGCCTTGCGTGGCGTCTTGATTGATCGAACTGCTAAAGCCAGATCGACAATGCTCCCGAATATAGATCGGCTTGCAATCATGTCGATCGGGATCCGTGTTTGAGCCGCAATGCCTGGGGTATTTACCGGCTAACGCGCCCGGCGAACGTCGTCAGTGGTTACATTGCCTTGCTTCCCGCTGAAATGATTGACGACAAAGTTCGCCAATGCGGCAATTTCCTCGTCGGAATAGATCGCCGAGAAGGCGGGCATTGTCGCTCCGGGCAGCGCTTCTCCATCCGATGAGCCGTGCATCACCACTCGAATGACATTCGCCGCTTCAGGATCGCTCAACGAATGAGCACCTGCGATGGCGGCACGAGGGTTCGAGTTGCCGGCGCCCTTCCATCCATGGCAACTGGCGCAGGCACCGGCGAAGATATGGCGACCCAGTGTGTCTTCGACGCTTGCCGACCGCACCGACGCTGCAGTGACATCGAACTGGGGCGGCTTACGCAGGTCGGGATCGCCTACTACCGGAGGGACTGTGCGTAGATACGCGATGATGGCGTCTATATCCTCTGTGGAAAGTTTGCTGAGGCTGAGATCTACGGCCTCACGCATGGCGCCGCTGGCGGGGCCGCGCCCGGGGGCGTGACCCTTGGACATATATGATGCAAGCTCGGCGTCGCTCCATGCGCCGATGCCGTCGTCCTTGTCCGAAGTGATGTTCCAGGCCCTCCAGCCGTCAACCACTCCACCAGAAAGCGCCTTTGCCTGCTGACGCTCGAACATCAGGCCGCGCGGCGTATGGCATTCCCCGCAATGCGCCAGCGCCTCCACAAGATAGGCCCCCTATTCCATCGAGCGTCGCGTGACGGGTCGCTGCGCATATCGCTTCCGGGCAGGAACAAAAGCTTCCATCCGCGCATCAACCAGCGCTGGTTGAATGGAAAGGATAACGCACTTTCCGGCGCGCTTGCGGCTACGGGCGCCTGCGTCTTGAGGTAGGCGTAGATGGCGAGGACATCGTCATCCGACAGAAGCGTATAGGACGTATAGGGAAATGCCGGATAGAGGTCCTCGCCATGCCGTCCCACTCCGGATTTGACCGCTCGGACGAACTCGGCGGCGCTCCAGGCTCCGATCCCGTGTTCGGTGTCGGGAGTGATGTTGGACGAGTAGATGGTGCCGAACGGTAGCTTGAATGGCAGGCCGCCGGCAAATGGACGGCCGTCCTTCGTGGTATGACAGGCGGCGCAATCTGCCGCAGTCGTCAGGTATTCCCCTCTTGCAACCAGGGCCTCCCCCGTCGGCTGATTTCTGGTCGCTTCCACCACTGGAAGGCTATGCGGCAGGAGGAAGAAAACTGCCGCCCCGATGAGACAGAGAAATATTGCGCATGCGGCAATGACGGTGGTTCTTGTCCAGTTTTTCATGGCGTTTCTCCATTGTCTTCCGCCGAGGAGCTCAGTTTGTCGTGGTGGGAAGCGGGAGGAGCTTTTCAAACATCAGTGTCGTGATACCGGCGAGTAAGACCATGGGAGGGTGGTCAAAATGGCCGAGAATGACGCGGTCGACATCGGTGAAATGCTCCAGTTAATCCCGATGGAATAGCCGGAGGCACTCCGCGTCATATTGTAAGATCGGGACGTTTCGTCTCTGGGCGATCGCATTGCTGCGGGTTGGCAAGACAATCGGCGACGGCAAGCCAAATTGCATGATCGAACCCTTATCCGTTCCCATCGCTCGTTTGCCGGCGAGATGGGACAATCATGCCGATCACTCCCGTGTCCTAACCGATTGCCGAGGCGAGCAGGCCCAAAATGTCGATCTGCCGCCTTCCATCCGCAAGAAGTTAAATGGAGAGCAACGATGCTGAACTTGAACACGGCGAGAGCAGGAAAATTTCGGATAGGCGGCGATCTAGAGATCAACCGTCTGGGTTACGGGGCGATGAGGGTCGCCGGGCGCGGCATATGGGGTGATCCAGATGACCTGGAAAGCGTGCTGGAAACGCTTAAGGCGCTACCGGAACTTGGCATCGACTTCATCGATACCGCCGACTCCTACGGGCCGGATGTCTCTGAGGAACTGATCCGGGAAGCGCTATATCCCTACAATAAAGTTGTCGTTGCGACCAAGGCCGGCCTGATCCGCACCGGACCGGACTCCTGGGTACCGCTCGGCCGCCCTGAATACCTCATCCAGGAAGCCTATCGCAGCCGCCGAAAACTCGCCGTGGACAGGATCGACCTGTGGCAGTTGCATCGCATCGATCCCCGGGTGCCGCGCGACGAGCAGTTCGATGCCGTCCGTCAGTTGCAATCCGCGGGGGTCATACGGCATGCCGGCCTGAGCGAGGTGTCCGTGGAGGAAATCATGGCTGCGGGCAAGTTCTTCCCGGTCGCCACGGTGCAGAACCGATACAATCTCGTCGATCGCACGAGCGAGGCAGTTCTCGACTACTGCGAGGCGAACGGCATCGGGTTCATTCCCTGGTTCCCATTGGCCGCTGGGCAATTGGCGCGTCCGGGGTCCGTGCTTGCGGCGATGGCGCATAAAAATCGCGTGACGCCGAGCCAGATAGCGCTCGCATGGATGCTCAAGCGGAGCCCGGTCATGCTACCGATACCCGGCACCGCCAAGCTCTCTCATCTCAAAGAGAATGTTCTGGCCGCCGAGATTGCTCTTTCCGATGCCGAGTTCCGAGAACTCGATGTGGCCGGCAGGAACAGCTAGGCGCTCACGAACAAGCAACGCGGCCCGGCGCCTTCATTCAGCATCGGACCGCGTTGTCAGCAGGGTTTACACCTATTGAAACGGAAAAAGCGGCGATGAGAACACCGCCGCTTACGGATATTCAGGAAGTTTAGGACCGCTTATTTCTTCAGCAGGACGGGCCCGCCATCGATCTTGATCCGGAACAGTTTATAGGGCTTTTTGCGCAGGTCTTCGCCCTTATGAAAGCCGGCCTGTTTGTCGAGCTGGTTGGCCGTGAAATAGAGATAGCCATCGGCGGCGATGGATAGCGTATCCGGCCATTGGATCTCATGGGATTGAACCAGCGTCGACCATTTGCCATCCCGCAGCATGCGGATGCTGTTATGCTCGTAGTCGCCGCCGTAGACACGGCCCTTGTCATCGGCCTCCAACCCGTCGGATGCTCCCTTGAGGCCGAGATCCCTGACCTTTGCGGATAGGTCCTTTTCGCCGATGCTCCGGTCGAGAAGCGCTGCTGTCGGGACTGAATAGAGGTGGCGGCCGGAGACGGCTGAGTAGTAAAGCGTTTCCCCGTCCGGGGAAATGGCGATGCCGTCGCTGGCGATCTGTATCTTCGTGGGCTTTCCGTCCTTCGGACGGTTCATGAATTTCTGACCATCGATGACGGCGACGAAATCCTTGTCCGGCGAGGTACTGGGATCACCCGTCAGGCGACGAAAGGCATTTCCTGTCGCGAGATCCACTACGATAATTCCGCCGGGGCCGGTCAGTGAGCTATCGGTCAAATAGGCGACGCCTTCCGCACCTTGTCGCAGGTCGAAGCGGACGTCGTTGACATAAGTGGTATTCAGGATGGCGTCTGCGGGAAAGACGATTGTTTTGATCACTTTGTTCGTCGACAGATCGACCGCGACCAGCTTCGCGCCACCAGCCAGCGGCGGTTTGAAGCCGGGCGCTGCAGTATCGAGGATCCACAGCCGATTTGCCGGATCGACGACCACGCTCTGGACGCTGATCAGATTTCTTCCCGGATTTTCAGGATCAGGCGTGTTGATCTCCACATCCGGGTAGGCAACGACCTTACCGTCTATCAATTCGCCAACGGTGAAAGGTACGTCGTCGCCCCAACGGGGATAATTGACGAAAATGCGACCGTCCCGCGCGACGGTGACACCGGTCAGCATAGCGTCGTTGAATGTCGCCACGGTCTCCAGCCTTGGGGGACTGTCCTTGGCTGCCACTACGGACGCGCTCAGCGCGATGGTCGCCACGCTCGTCAAAAGGCGCAATGCCTTGTTCATGGTCTCTTTCCTTTTGTTTGAAGATCAAAATCCGCTCAGCACAATCTTGCCGAACGAACGGCCACTCTCGAGTGCAGCGTGAGCACGTTTCAGGTTCTCGGCATTGATGACGCCAAAGTCTTCGCGCCGGGTAGTCTTGAGCAGTCCGGCATCCACCAGCCCGGATACCTGGCGGAGTATCCGATGCTGATTTTCCATATCCGGTGTGTGGAAGAGCGTCGGCGTGAACATCAGCTCCCAATGGACAGAGAGGCTCTTCCGCTTGAACGGCACGATGTCGAAGCTCTTCGGATCGTCGATCATGGCGAGCGCCCCATGCGGCTGCAGCACTTCGATGATGGAGCGGCGGTGGTGATCGCTGGAGGTCAGGCTTGCTACATAGCGGACATGAGGAATGCCGATCGCCTTGAGCCCGTCCCCAAGTGGTTTGTGATGGTCGATAACATGGTGCGCCCCCATCGCATTGACCCAGTCGACGGTCTCGGGACGAGATGCGGTCGCAATAACGGTCAGGCCGGTAAGGCGTCGAGCCATCTGCGTGAGGATGGAGCCCACCCCGCCGGCGCCGTTTATGATGAGGATCGCATCCTTCGACGATGCCGGACCATAGGGGACGCCGAGGCGTTCGAAGAGAAGCTCCCATGCAGTCAACGAGGTAAGCGGCAAGGCGGCGGCTTCCGAAGCTGTGAGTGACCTTGGCTTGGGACCTGCAACCCGCTCATCGACGAGATGGTACTGAGCGTAGGTGCCGGGCCGGTCGATCGCGCCCGCGTAGAACACTTCGTCGCCGGGCTGGAAGAGCGTCACGGATGTTCCGATCGCCTCGACGGTACCGACGGCGTCATAGCCGAGGACGCGCGAATGGCCTGATGACGGTGCGTTGTTTTCTCTCTGTTTGACATCTGCCGGGTTGACGGAGATCGCAGCGATTTTGACGAGCAGGTCGTGGGGGCCGGGTACAGGCTTCTCGATGTCGACATCGACAAGGAGTCGGCCTCCGTGATCGGCATGTTGCGGTAGTAGGCGACGGCTTTCATGCTTCCTGTCCTTCTTCGGTGGGCATGGGACCACGTTCCGCCCCTCTGAAAGGCCGGTTGCGGCTGTCATGCGTCAATCGATATGGTGAAGGTAGGCGTGGGCGGTCCGCGTTACTTGTAACATCCGGCGCGAAAGGGGCGTGGGCGCCGCCTCATCGCGGGGTCAGACCTGGATATCGTTCATGGATGCAGGCGGCAGGAGGATTTGGAAGACAGCGCCGCCTTCTGTGTGATTGGTAGCGCTGAGCGAGCCACCATGCGCTTCAACAATGGTCTTGCAGATCGAGAGCCCGACCCCCATTCCCTCGGATTTCGTCGTGAAGAATGGATTGAACAGTTTCACGAGATTGTCCGGGTGGATGCCGATGCCGGTATCGCGAACCTTCAATCGTAGAATACCGTCGTCCGAACTGTCGATTTTGAGGCGCAGTTCGCGACGATCTGGCGAAGTGGTCGCCATGGCGTGGATGCCGTTGGTGACGAGATTGGCGATGACCTGCTGCATCTCGATGCGATTGGCGAGGATGACCGCACTATCAATTCTGACGATTGTGCGCACCCGGGTGCCGGACGTGGTGATATCCCGCTCCAGCAATCCGAGAACATCTGACACAAGGTCCGCCAGATCGATGAGTTCCGGCTTCGGCTGGTTGCCCTTGATCTGCTCGCGGGTGCGCTGAATGATCTGGCTGGCGCGCATGCTGTGCTGCACGACCTTTTCGGCGGCATTCGCCGCCGCCTGAATGTCCGGCGTCTCTGCCTTGAGCCAGCGGATGCAGGCTTGTGCGAACATGACGACGGCGCCGATGGGTTGGTTGACCTCATGCGCTATGGTGGCTGAAATGGCACCAACGGTAGCAACCCTTCCGGCGCGGGCAAGCTCGCCTTGCGCGGCGATCAATGCCTCCTTGGCCTGCTCGCGCTCGGTGACATCAATCATCGCACAGGCAACCCGGTCCAGCGCCTCGCGGTCGTCCGGCAGGGCCGCGACGAAAAGTACGATTGCTTCGCGCCCATCGGCCGAGCGCAGCCGAATCTCCCTCTCAAAACGGTGTCCGCCTTCCTCCACGGCGAAGACCAGAGGAAGGAGAGCATCGGAATTCGCGGGGAGGAAAGGGGTGATCGGACCAAGCAGTTCAGTAGCGCTGCCGCATCCCAGCAGCTTGACCGTCGCATGATTTACATCGACGAACCTGATCAGATCCATACAATCTCGGGCGAATGCAGGATGGGCTTCGGCATAGGCTGCGATCGAGCCGGCTCCCGCCTTCCTTATTTCATCGAGACGATTCTGACCTCGGAAAAATCCAGTTCGCAAAGCGAGATATGGTTTTGCTCGAAGATGGAGCGGTAGCGTCTCTCGCTCTGCACAAGCGCGCTCAAGGCGCGCGAGCGGGCGCTGGCATCGAATGCGACAAGGCTTATGCCACCTGTTATGGCGAGGTAGAAGCCGACGGCAAGCAGGCCGCTGCTGGAGGCCAACGTCTGTGCAATGACAGGTGAAAACGCCCCTCCGATGATGCCGCCGATGTTGAAAGCCAGCGACGTGCCGGAATATCGCACGCGGGCGGGAAAGAGGCTCGGCAGCCATGCACCGAGCGGGCCGTTGACGAAGCCCATGGCGCACAGGGATAGTGACAGATAGATGAAGATTACCAGCAGCGAGCCGCTTCCCATCATCGGCGCAAGCAGGATGCCGGAAACAATCGTTCCGATGCATCCCCAAATCAGCACCCGTTCATGGCTAAGGCGGTCGGCCAGCCAGCTGGCGATGATGATCGAAGCCGCCATGAAGAGGATGGCAACGAGCTCGATTTCCAGAAATTCTGCACGCGTGAAACCGAGTGTTGTGGTTCCGTAGCCCAACGCGAACGCCGTGACGATATAATACAGGGAGTAGCACGCCACGACGCCGAACGCGCCGATGACCAGCTGTCCACCATGTTTGCGTGCCACTTCCAGCAAGGGCACGCGGGCGGGCCTTGCCTCCGCGATTGCCGAGGCAAATTCCGGCGTCTCCACGAGATTGAAGCGGATCCACAAGCCGATCCAGACCAAAGGTACGCTAGCGAGAAAAGGCACGCGCCAACCCCAATCGACAAATTGCTCTGGTGACAGCAGGATTGTGAGGGCGAGGAAAAGACCGTTCGCCATCAGGAAGCCGATTGGCGCGCCAAGCGGAGCGAACATGGCAAACCGCGCTTTCCAGCCAGCTGGTGCGTTTTCGAGGGCAAGCAGGACGGCACCCGTCCACTCACCGCCGAGGGCCAGTCCCTGCCCAAAGCGAAGCGTGCATAGGAGGACGGGTGCAAGCCATCCTGCAACGGCATAGGTTGGCAGGAGGCCGATACCGGCGGTGGAAATGCCCATGAGAAGAAGCGAAGCCACCAGCGTCGCCTTGCGGCCGATACGGTCACCGAAATGACCGAACACTGCGCCACCGATCGGACGAGCCAGGAATGCAATGCCGAAGCTCGCATAAGCGCCTATGAGCTCAAGCGACGGGACGGATCCGGGAAAAACAGCGGACCGAAAATCAGGCTGGCAGCGGTGGCGTAGATATAGAAATCGTAGAATTCCACCGAGGTGCCGATGAGGCTGGACAGCAAGATGCGCGGGGTCATTTTCTGCGCAAGTCCCTCGCCCTGGATCGGTGCGCCGGTAGAAAACGATTCTGTTGCCATGCGCTCAAACCATGACGGGGCACACCCGCGTAACATTACGATCGTAACTGACTTGATTGCTGATAGCCGTCCGCGAATATGTCGGCACCTGCACTTAGGTATAGGTTTTTTGAAATGATCTGACGTGAGATGGCAATGGAGGCCCTGCTTCGAACGCGCGCAAAGGACGAAGCGCGGTGCCTTGCTAGCCGCCCACCATCAGGACATATAGTTTCTTCTCAGGGCCAAGAGGCGTCAAGAGGTACTCTCGTTGCAGAAAGCTGTCATGGCCGATACGTCACCGCTGGTCATTATCGTGGATGATGATGAAGGCATGCGCGAGAGCGTGGCCGAGATCCTGCGTTCGGTGGGGATCGCCTCCATGGGGTTCGGATCGACTGCCGACCTTTTCGCGGTCTCGCTTCCGGACCGGCCCGGCTGCCTTATCCTTGACGTGCGACTTCCCGGTTTAAGCGGTCTCGAACTGCAGGCCAAGCTTGCCTCGTCCGGAAACAGAAAGCCGATCATCTTCATGAGCGGCTATGGCGATGTGCCAATGACCGTGCGGGCGATGAAGGCCGGCGCACTGGACTTCCTGCAGAAGCCGTTCCGTGACCAGGATATTATCGACGCGGTCACCGCCGCCATCGAGCGCGATCAGGAGCAGCGCCTTCGCTCTTCCGCAACGCAGGAAATCGCCGAGCTGGCCTTGACCCTGACGCCGCGCGAGAGGCAGGTCATGGCCGCGGTTGCCAAGGGTTTGCTGAACAAGCAGATAGCTCACGAGCTGCAGCTCAGCGAGATTACGGTAAAGATCCACCGCGGAAACGTCATGCGAAAAATGAAGTCAACGTCGGTGGCGGATCTGGTTCGCAAGGCCGAACTGCTCAAAACGGCCTCAGACAACTAATTCTGCAAATCGATCATCCATCTTTCCATCGCTGGCTGGCGGATCAACATCCGGCCTATCCAACACATGATCGAAACGTCATATGCCCATACGATCGTATAATTATGTCGATGATGGCGAAGCGCTATCTACGGGTTAGGACCCGAATTCTTTTCCTGAGAGGAAGATGCCGTTGGCTTTCGGCAAAAAATCAGTGGCGATCGTTGATGACGACGAGGCATTGCTTGAGGCGACATCCGGCTTCCTCGAGGCAATGGGCTATGACGCCATCCCGTTCAGTTCCGGTGAAGCCTTCCTCGATTTCGACGGCAAGGAGCGGGTCAGCCTCCTGCTCACGGATATCAACATGCCCGGCATGAACGGCCTGGAGCTGCAGCATATTCTGCGAACACGGCATCCGGACTTAAAGATCGTGATGATGACTGCGTTGCGCGACGAGGTCGTGCGCAGGCGCGCCATGGCAGCGGGAGCAAAGGAGCTCCTGCAGAAGCCCATTCTCGCAGACGACCTCATCCGCTGCATAGAGACAGCGTGAGAAGCAGTCAGACGTCACCGCCTATCCGCGAACGGTCAGGCAAGCTCGATCCCAATACAAATAGGCCGTGACGCCGCCCCTTTATCGGCAGCGTCACGGCCTATTTCAGTTGCTTCACGCACTTGCAACTGATCTGAGCGTGCGGGGCCTGGACCCGTTAATGAAGTGTGGCTGCTTGAGCCCTACGCTGCGGCTGGCGCCATTTGTTGGGTGTAGTGCCGACAGTACGGCGAAAAACCTTGCACAGATGCGCCTGATCCGACATGCCGCATTCAAGCGCAATCTGGCTCAACGAGGCATCGGTCTCTGCCATCAGCCGCTGCGCGAACGCCACGCGACGAACCAGGACGTAATCATAGGGTGACTGGCCAACAGTGGCCCGGAATGCGCGCGAAAAATGGCTGCCGCTCAAGCGGACCAGTTCGGCAAGGTCATCGATTCTGAATTGTCTCCGAAATGTGGTCCTCGACGAATTTCATCACTTTCCGATACTGCCAGGGAGCAAGGCCGCCCCGAATGATTTCGGTACCCGGGTCGGGAAAGAATGCAGGTGCCTTGGTAAGTGCTGGCTGGATCTCGCTTGCCGAGTGGTTTCCGAGTGTTGCACCGGCAACGAAGGCATTCGCATGCTTGATCTGCAGTGTGTTGGCGGTCGCGGTCATTCGTGAGCTCCTTGGCTGAATTGAATGATCCAAGGTTGCCGACCGCGGTCTGATTTGGCGATTGAACTGAGGTTAGCGCGAACCTAGACCTTTGGATGGGGTGTTGCAGACATCGAGGTTAGCTCGTTCTTACAAATGGTTGCATGACCTCATGCGGTCGGTTCTCCGACACCGTTCGAACGGGTCGTGACAAGGGAACGCTCATGGCCGCGCGCCGGGGCCCGGCCATGCGCGGATCGTGCAATCGCCCTCATGCGCGTGTGTCCTACCCTCGCGGCACGACCAGCGAGGAGAGTGTCATGAAACTTCTCAAAATCAACAATGTCAGCCACGAGGTGGATGCTCCCGACGACATGCCGCTGCTTTGGGTCCTGCGCGACATACTGGGCATGACGGGGACGAAATATGGCTGCGGAATAGCCCAGTGCGGCGCTTGCACGGTGCATCTCGATGGCGAGGCGGTTCGGGCCTGTCAGACGACGATGGATATGCTCGATGGGCAGGAAATCACGACGATCGAGGGCGTCGGCGCGACGGAGACCGGCGCAAAAGTGCAGGCGGCCTGGCTCGAAAAGGAAGTCGTGCAATGCGGCTACTGTCAGTGCGGCCAGATAATGGCCGCCACTGCATTGCTGAATGAAAACCCCAATCCCTCCGACAGCGACATAGATGATGCAATGGCCGGCAATATGTGCCGATGCGCCACCTATGTTCGTATTCGCGAAGCCATTCACGCAGCGGCGGCCTGAGGAGTAGGTTATGATCAGAAATCTCTCTTCGCGCCGCTCCTTCCTTAAAGGCACCGTGCTGGCCACCAGCGGCCTTCTCCTTTCCTTACAGATGCCTGAGGCAATGCGTACACGTGCCGCGCTTGCACAGGGCAACACGCCGGTCTTCGTGCCGAATGCATTCGTCAAGATCGATCAGTCGGGTGTCACGTTGATCCTCCCGCATATGGAGGTGGGACAGGGCATATATACGTCGAGCGCGATGATGATGGCCGAGGAGCTTGAGCTCGAGCTTGGCCAGGTGAAACTGGAGGCGGCGCCACCCGACATCTCCAAGTACATGGACCCCATCCTTTACGATCAGGCGACCGGTGGTTCCACATCGACCCGCACCGACTGGATGCGATTGCGTCAGGCGGCCGCCGCGGCGCGCATGATGCTGACAGCCGCCGCCGCTTCTCAATGGCAGGTAGAGCCGTCGGAATGCCGGGTGGAACACGGCGTCATTCTGCACGAGGGTTCTGGCCGCACTGCAGCCTATGCCGAAATCGCCCCCTTTGCGGCTACTCAGCCCGTTCCGACAGATATTCCCCTCAAGGATCCCTCGAAGTTCCGGCTGATCGGGACAAAGGCGAAACGTCTTGATGCTCCCGCAAAGGTGAATGGCTCGCTGATTTACGGTATCGACGTCTCGCTGCCGGGAATGAAATTCGCGACCCTTGCGATCTCTCCGGTCAAAGGCGGAGCGATCGCCGGCATGGATGAAGCCGCGGCTCGTGCGGTCAAGGGCGTCACCGATATCGTCACGGCCGGGAACCACGCTGTGGCGGTGATCGGCGAACACATGTGGGCCGCCAAGAAAGGCCTCGACGCACTGAACGTTCAGTGGACAAGGGGACCCAACGGACACGTGGCTACCGCAAGCATAATCGGAAGGATGAACGAAGCATCGATCAGCCAAGGTGTCGTTGTTCGCGACGAAAACAACGCCCAATCGGCTGTCGATGCTGCTGCGACCAAACTGTCGGCGGTCTACCACTCGCCGTTTCTGTCTCACTCCCCGCTCGAACCGTTGAACTGCACGCTTCATATCCGCGACGATGGAGCGGATGTTTGGGTCGGAACGCAGGTCCCGGTTCGCGCCCAGAAGGCCGTCGCCGCAGTCACTGGCCTGCCGCAGGAGAAGGTGACACTGCACAATCATCTGATGGGCGGTGCTTTCGGTCGTCGGCTGGAGGAGGACTCCGTCGAGCTCGCGGCGGAGCTGCTCAAGGATATACGTTGTCCGGTCAAGCTGGTCTGGACGCGTGAACAGGACATGACCCATGACTATTACCGGCCATATTACTATGACCGCGTGGCCGCCGGGCTGGACGAGGGCGGCAAACTCATCGGTCGCACTCACCGGGTTACCGGCTCTTCCATCTTTGCGCGTTATGCGCCGGCGGCCTTCAAGGATGGTATCGACGTCGATGCGGTCGATTGCGCTGCCGAGACGCCCTACGATGAGGACGCCGTCCTGACCGATTATGTTCGGAACGAACCGGCCGGGGTCGACACCAGCTGGTGGCGTGGCGTCGGTCCGACCCACAACGTATTCGTGGTCGAGAGCTTTGTAGACGAGATGGCGGTCGCCACCGGGCAGGATCCAGTCGCCTTCCGTCGTCGCATGCTGACCAGAAATCCACGAGCACTGGCGGTTCTCGATCTTGCCGCCGAGAAGGCAGGATGGGGTGATGCGCTACCTGCCGGGCGGGGACGTGGGGTCAGCCTGCAGGCCGCATTCGGCAGCTTCCTTGCGCATGTCCTGGATATCGAGATCGGTGCGGACAATGTCATCCGTCTCCTACGCTCCGTAATTGCCGTGGATTGCGGCATCACGATCAACCCGGACACCGTCCGGGCCCAGATGGAAGGCGGCGTGATCTTTGGTTTGAGCTCAGCCATGTTCAACCAAATTACATTCACCAATGGCGCAGTAGACCAGACCAATTTCGATACCTATCGGGTGCTGCGCATTAACGAGGCGCCGAAGGTCGAAGTCTACCAGATACATAATGGCGAGGCTCCCGGTGGCGTGGGAGAAGCCGGAACGGCAGCTGCCGCGGGCGCGCTCGCAAACGCGATCTTCTCCGCCACCGGAAAGCGCTTCCGGTCACTGCCGCTCGGCGAAGCGCTGGCCTGAAGCCGTTATCGCTGTGCCTTTTCAGGCCCGAAAAATGCAAGTTCGGCGCTGCGCGAGGAATGAACGTATCGTCAAATTCATCCTTTCGACCGGGTGGTACCTCTCAGAGTGCAAACGATTTCGCACCAGGAGAGCTAAAAATGAGCAGTCCACTCGGAACCGCCGTGGTCACCGGCGCATCCTCCGGCATTGGAGCCACCTACGCCGAAAGGCTTGCAGGTCGCGGCTATGATGTCATTCTCATCGCGCGCAACAAGTCGAGGCTCGATACGGTCGCCGAACGGATCCGTTCGTTTCACGATGTTTCGGTGAAGGTCATTGTCGCCGACCTGACTAGAGACACCGACCTGAAGGAACTTGAAGGTCGTCTTTCTGCAGACGAGAGCATTTCAGTCTTGGTGAACAATGCAGGCTTCGGTGGGGCAGGCACGCTCGTCGACAGCGACATCAGCAAGATGCAGGACATGATCGCGATCAATGTTGTGGCTCCCACGCGCCTGACCTACGCCATCGTGCCTGCCATGGTGAAGCGTGGCGGCGGAACGATCATCAATATCGCTTCGATCGTGGCGATCGCGCCAGAACTGCTGAATGGCGTCTATGGTGGAACGAAGGCCTATGTCCTTGCCTTCACCCAGTCGCTCCAACATGAGCTTTCTGACAAGGGGATCCGTGCGCAGGCCGTCCTGCCTGGTGCAACTTCGACGGAGTTCTGGGACGTTGCAGGCGTCGGCGTCGACAATCTTCCGGGCGAATGGCTGATGAGCACGGCGGATCTGGTCGATGC
Organism: Terrirhizobium terrae; assembly: GCF_030323265.1. Lineage (GTDB taxonomy): Bacteria > Pseudomonadota > Alphaproteobacteria > Rhizobiales > Rhizobiaceae > Neorhizobium. The sequence goes on along the minus strand of NZ_CP104992.1, from coordinate 1,283,609 downwards.
GGCTCTTCTGGACCTCGATCGTAACGAGCGCATATCGATACCCTCGCTTCAAGACGGTGCTGAATGGGACGCCTACGAGGCAGCCCGCCAAGTGATGCTGCCGCATCTCTCCAACTCCCACCCCGGCCCGCGCTATGTGAATGTCGCCGACAAGGCCGCTTGAGGAGATCAGCATGGCCAGTATGTCCGACACCCGTTCGGCGCGCTTCGACATTGCCTCTATTGTCGCGAAGTTTCCGCCGACAGCGGAAACATTGCTCGTCGACGAATACCTACGGGATAATCCGGCGGCGAGCTCGCGTGTCTTTCGCGTCTACAAAGGTACCCCGCCGCATTTCCATCGCGGTTCCGATGAGTATCTCTACGTGCTTTCCGGAAGGGGCACATTCTGGATGGAGGATGCCTCGACCGAGGCGGAATTCGGGCCTGGCCAGCTACTCTTCTTCGAAAAGGGTACCGTGCATGCACTTCCGCGGATTCTCGAGGAGCCCGTGGTGTTCCTGTCTGTAGATACGCCGCGGCGCGAACCGACCGACATTGTCTTCGTCAACGTCCAGGATGGTACGCCGGAAACTTTCATGGCACGGCGACAAACGTGAAGCCTTGCCTCTACAGGTTTCCAAATCCTGGAATGTTCGCGCAGCATTGGGGCTGAGCGAGGGTTTCGGGAATGGCCTTTTTGGCCAGACCTGAGGGACAAAGCAAGGTTCATGCTGTGCCATTCACCTTCGGCTAGGCCTGTTCGTTACTCCAGATCGCTGCGGGCATCCAACGCATCGCGTAGCCCGTCGCCGATGAAGTTGAAGCTTGTCACTGCAAGGGTGATCGCGACGCCGGGGACGATCGCAAGCCACGGGGCGCGGTCGAGATATTGCTGGGCGCCGTTCAGCATGTTGCCCCAGCTCGGTAGCGGCGGCTGGATGCCGTAGCCGAGGAAGCTGACATAGGCTTCCAGCAGGATGGCACGGGCCACCGTCAGCGTTCCCGCGACGATGATCGGACCGATCGCATTGGGCAAGAGCTCCTTCAACATGATCGTGCTGTTGCGGTAGCCGAGCGAACGCGCCGCCAGCACGAAATCCCGTTCCCTTATGGAGCGTATCTCGGCATTGACGATGCGGGCGACCTCCATCCAGCTCGTCAGCGCGATGATGACCGTGATCATGAAGGGGCTCGGCTTGATGAAGGCTGCGAGCGCCAGGAGCAGGAAGATCGACGGGAAGGACAGGAAGGCATCGACGATGCGCATCAGGATCGCGCCCGTGAGGCCGCCGCGATAGCCGGCAATGATGCCGATCAGCGTGCCCAATGCCGTCGACATCAGCATGGCGAAGAAGCCGACGAGCAGCGAAATGCGGCCGGCATTGAATAGGCGCGCGGCTATATCGCGGCCGAGCGGATCGGTGCCGAAGATGTGGTAGCCGGTGAGCGGTGGCGCGAAACGGGCTCTGAGATCGATGAAAAGCTCGTCATAGGGAAGCAGATAGGGGCCGAAGACGCAGCTCAGCACGAGAATCGTAATCATGGCCACGCCGATGACGGCTAGTCGGTGGCGCATGAAGCGCCGCAGCGTGCGGCTCTTCCACCAGCGGGTCTGTTCGGAGGTTGCGGCGGGCGATGGAATTGTCACGGAAGACATGGGCGTTCCTTTTCTGCCTAACCGAGGCGGACGCGCGGATCGACGACCGCAACCAGAATGTCGGCGATCAGGCTGCCGATCAGGACGAGGATGGCGGAGAACATCAGGAGGCCCATGACGACCGGATAGTCGTGATAGCCGAGGCTATCGAGGAACAGGCGTCCCATGCCCGGCCATGTGAAGACGGTCTCCGTCACCAGCGCGCCACCGAGAATGGTCGGCAGTTGAAGGCCGGCCAGCGTGATCATCGGGATCAGGGCATTGCGCAGGACGTGCTTCATCAGCACGGCCCGCTCCGTCAGGCCCTTGGCGCGGGCGGTGCGAACGAAATCCTGGTTGATGACATCGAGCGTCGCCGTGCGCATGTAACGGCTCCAGACGGCGATATCGACGAGTGCAAGCACGAGGCTCGGCAGGATGAGGTGGGTGGCGTAATCCATGAAGGAGCCGTCTCCGACCGTGTACATGTTGCCGGCGGGCAGCCATTTCAGCCTCAGCGCGAAGACATAGATGGCGACGAGGCCGAACCAGAAGGTCGGGATCGACAATGCCACCATGGCGGCGACCGTCGCCGTGTAGTCGAAGACGGAATAGCGTTTCGTCGCGCCGCGCACGCCGATCCAGGTGCCAACCAGGATCGAGATCACCATCGACGTGCCCATCAGGAGAAGGGTGGCGAAGAGGTGGCTGGAAATGATGTGAAGCACCGGCAGCTGGTCGCGGTAGGATTTTCCCCAATCGCCCTGCAGCAGTCGCCATATCCAGTCGAGATACTGGATCGGCAATGGCCGGTCAAGGCCCATCTGGTGGGCAATCCGGTCCATCGTCTCCTGCGTCATGCCCGGGGTCAGCGCGTATTGGGACAGGGGGCCGCCGGGCGCCAGGTTGAGGACGGCAAAGCCGATGATCGACACGAGCAGAAGCAGGACGAGGCTCTGTAAAATCCGGCTGACGATATAGGACAGCATGGGCAAACTCCGGGTCTCGCAATAGATACGAAGCCTGCCGCCCGCGGATACTAAAATGGGCAAGCGGCAGGCGTGGCATCATGGCAGCCGGTCAGTTGCCGGCTGCCAATCCGTGCGGGGACTTACGCCCTGCGCCACATCGCGACATTCCAGGTGTTGATGCGCGTGTTGACGTTCGGATTGATGCCTTCGATGCCCTGCTTGTTGCCCTGTACGGTCGCGTACTGGAAGAGCGGCAGGAAGGGCAGGTCCTTGCGCATGATTTCCTGAATCTTCATGTAAACCGCCTTGCGTTCCTCTGGAACGAAGAGCGCACCACCCTTGGCGAGGAGGGCATCAACTTCCGGATTGGCATATTGCCAGTTGTTCTGTCCTGCGCCGCCCTTGGCGGCGGAGGAGGTCGACATGAAATAGTCGGACGTATCCGGGTCGGAACCGGTGAGGAAATTCAGGCCAACGATGACACTGTCGAATTTCGATAGCATCCAATAGTCGCCCCACATGACCGCCGGCGGCAGGTTGGAAATCGTCATTTCCACGCCGAGATCCTTGAAGGACTGCTGGATATATTGCTGCACCTGTTCGCGAATGTGATTGCCGGCCGTCGTCGAGCAGGTGAAGGCGAGCTTGACGCCGTCCTTGGCACGGATGCCGTCCGGGCCGGGCGCCCAGCCGGCGGTGTCCAAGAGCTCCTTCGCCTTGTCCATGTCATAGGCCTGCTTCGGCAGGTCTGGATTATAGTAGAAGGACTGCTGCGGCATGTAGGTCTCGGTCGGCGCCGGCAGGCCGTAATAGAGCGCGTCGATGATGGCGGCCTTGTCGATCGCCGCATAGAGCGCCTCGCGCACGGCCGGATCCTTGAATTGCGGCCGCTCCATGTTGAAGGTGAAGGATTCGACCGTGGCGGCCGGCACGACAGAGACGTCCATGCCGGGAAGATCCTTCGCCTCCTCATAGTGGTCCGGTGTGATCCACTGCAGGCCGAGAACGTCGATGTCGCCTGCCTTGAACTGGGTATACATGACGTTGAGGTCGGGAATGTATTTGTAGATCAGCCGTTCGACATAGGGGCCTTCGGCAAAATACTCGGCATTGGCTTCGAGCGTGATGTGGTCGCCAGCGACGCGCTCGACCCATTTGAATGGGCCTGTGCCGACAGGGGCATTGTTGAACGGGGCATTGTTCGGATCGGCAGAAGCCGACATCAGGTGCTTCGGCGTGATGAAGGTGGATGCGAGGATCGACGGGTAGGGTGCGAAGGCCTTTTCCATGCGCCATGTGATCTCGGTCGGCGAAACGACCTTGAGATCGCGGATCAGGTCATGGCCGGTCTTGCGCCAGCTGCGGAAATCGGGGTTCACCAGAAGCTCGAACGTGGCCTTCACGTCCTCGGCGGTAAACGGCGTGCCATCGTGCCATTTCACGCCCTCGCGCAGCTTCACCTTCCAGGTCAGGCCGTCGGCGGAAATGCCGCCGTTCTCGACCGTCGGCACTTCGGCGGCGAGCGCCGCGACGAACTTGCCCTCGGGATCGACATAGAAGAGCGGGTCGTAAAGGCTGAAATGGATGCCGTCATCCACTTCGATATGCGGCATATGCGGGTTGAAGACCGTCGGCTCCTGCGAGAAGCTGATGATCAGCTGCCCCTTGATCGACTTCTCTCCGGCGGCGAGCGCCTGGCTGAAGCCGGGCATGCCGGAAAACACCACGCCCGAAGCGCCGAGCGCCATCAACCCGAGTGCTTGACGGCGCGTCGGGTGGGTCAGAACATCATTCCTGGTATCAGACATTTCATATCCCCTATGGTTGGTTGTGTCGTTCATGCTTGTTTGCCGCCCTCTGGTGGGGCGTTGGAAATCAGGTGCCTCGTCAGAAACCGCTGACGAGTTCGATCTTCGAGCCATCCGAGAAGCGCTTGAAGCGGAAGGCGGTGGGATCGACGATTGGAGGCTTGCCGGTAACGATATCGGCCATCAGCTTGCCGGCAGCCGGACCGATGCCGAAGCCGTGGCCGGAGAAGCCTGTGGCAAGATGGAAGCCTGGGATGGCATCGATCTTGTCGATCACCGGAACAGCGTCCGGCGTCACGTCGATCATGCCTCCCCAGCGCTGAGCGATCTCTGCCTTCTTGAAGACGGGAAAAGCCGCGCTCAGCCGCGACATGGCGCCATCGATCATCTTTTTCGACGGAATCGGATCGAGCACGCGATTGTATTCGAAGGGCGATGGTTCATCGAGCGACCAGCGGCGCGGGATGCGTGCATCGTCGAAATAACGGCCGCCGAGGCGGAAGCGCAGGGAGCGCCATTCATATTTGTAGGCAGGCATAAACTGCCGCGCATAGCGGAAAGAGGCAGGCACGATATCGACGATGTTCTGCATGCCGTCGGCGATCGTGTATCCGCCGTCCAGGCGCTTGCGCAGGGCGAAACCGGAGGCCCATATGGCCTCTTCCGGCCCACCTTCCAGCGGCTTGGTGCGCAGGACCGAGTTTAGCACCCGCAGCTGCGGCAGATCGAGCCCGCTATTGCCCATGAACAGGCTGGACCATGCGCCGCCGGCCAGAACGGCCGCCTTGCAGGCGATTTCGCCGCGTTCCGTCACCACGCCCGAGACGTGGCCGCCTGAAAGCTGCAGGCCGCGGACCGCGCATTCCGTCAGGATATGGGCGCCGCGTTCCCGAGCGGCTTCCGCGATGGCAGGGGCCGCTCGCTGCGGTTCGGCGCGGCAATCGCCGGCAGTGTAGAGCGCGCCCTTGATGTCGAGATTGGAGCCCGGATATTTTTCCCTGAACTCGGTGGCGCTCAGCATGCGGCTTTCGATCTGGTAGCCTTCCAGATTGCGGGTCCAGCGCTCGTGTTCTTCATATTGCTGGTCGTTGGCGCAGGTGAAGACGATGCCGGCGCGCTTGAAACCCGTTTCGCGGCCAGTGCGCCGATTGAGGTCGGACCAGATCCGCAAGGATTCCGCCATCAGCGGCACTTCGCGCGGATCACGTCTTGAGATGCGGACCCAACCCCAATTGCGGCTCGACTGTTCGTGGCCGATGCCACCCTTTTCGCACAGCGCGACCCTCATTCCCTGCTCGGCAAGTTCAAGCGCCGTCGACGTGCCGATAATGCCGCCGCCGATGACCACGACATCGACTTCCTTGGGCAGTTCGGCATCACCGTGAACGGGAACGACATAGGGACCGGGCATTTCAACGATACTCCTTGGGATGACTTGAATAGTGACGAGAGACAGCCGCGAGAGGGTTTCTTCAAGTGCTGTTGAGGCTGACGATCCGGCGATAGGTGCGGCTGAGGATGGAGATCAGCAGGCGATGTTCGTCATCGGTAATGTCCGGGAAGAAGTCACGCGATTGCTTGACGACAATCGGGCGGATCGTCGCCGCGAGATCACGGCCCTTGCGGGTGATGAACAGGCCCTGGGCGCGGTTGTCGTCACCGTCCGTCCGGCGCGTGAGGAGCCCATGCTCCTCCATCTGGTCGATGACGCGCACCATGGCCGAGCGGTCCCGCAGGATGAGTTCGGCAATGGCGGAGGGGCGAATTCCGGGGTGCCGGTCGACCAGCAACAAGGTGGTGATCTTGCCGGTGCCCTTGGCGACTTCCAGCCCGTCAAGCTTCTCGTCGAGATCGCGGGAAACCGCGATATTCAGGGTGCGGATATAGTAGCTCAGGATGTCCTCGAGCACGTCGAGGCCGAGATCGGCCAATTCCGCCGCGCCGGTACCACGTCTGACTGCACTCGCCATGCTGCCTCCTGAAGAAGACAATAGATCTCACATCCGGCAGCTGAAGACTGCCGGCTCAAATCACGCTGGATGCATTCAATTTACGAACGAAGGATCGCGAGGATCCGCGTCTCAGGTCTGTGTGAGAGGCCGTGACGCGAGATTGCCCCCTCATTTCGAGTATTCAAATCCCATTAGTGGACGTTTGCAACTATTATTCCGCAAAATTGCCGATAAAAATTTCACCGTCAAAATATGCGCAATTTATGTGCGACTGGTTGTAGCCTTGTCTACCGGGCCTTTTGTTGTTCGATCGGCGACAGCGGATAGCCCGGCAAATCGTCGGTCTGGCTGGCCGGCCATTGGCGGTAGATACCGACCACATGCGTCGTTGCATCCTGCAGATGTTCATGCAGCTCATCGCGTAGCCGAGTGATATCGCGGGCGCGCAACGCCTCGATGATCGGGTCGTGGGTTTTGGCGATCTCGACGGGATTGGCGTAGATGCGGCCGACAAGCGCGATGCCTGATCGAAGCTCGGTCGCGATCTGATCGAAGAGTTTCAAAATACGGGAATTGCCGCCGACTTCGCAAAGCATCCGGTGGAAGGAGTAGTCCTCGACGACCTGTTCCTGGGTGCGGCCTTCCGCGCCGAGCTGTTTCAGGAGTTCCACCTGGGCTTCGAGCCGCTTGAGGTCATCGTCGGTCATCCGTGCGATCACCGCCTGTGCATTGTGCAGTTCCAGGCATTCGCGCAGATCGTATATCTCCAGCAGCTCGTCAGCATTGTAGCTTTTCACGAAAAATCCGCGGCGCGGATGCGAGACGATCAGCCCCTGGCTTTCCAGTAGTCGCAAAGCTTCGCGAACCGGCGCGCGTGACGTTCCCATCTGTTCGGCCAACCGGGCTTCGGTGACACGCTCGCCCGGCCGCAGAAGACCATCACCGATGGCGCGCAATACCAGGTCGGCGATGCGGCTCGGCAAATCGGCCTGTTCTAGCAATCGAAACATTCTGCCGGTCCTTCCCCGTCGGTTGCAGGTCTTCGACCATATCCCGCAGGGCTGGCATCCTTGTGCGAGACGCCGGTCTTGGGAATGTCGATGCGCGAACGATAGATCGTAATTTGTCGATTGTCGACGATTGACAGTGGGTCCGGGGTCGGTATCATGACCACAAAATGACCGCTGTGCAAAAAATGCGCAGCTGGCAAGAATAGTGGGAACAGACGTGACGAAACCGAACGGGACAGCCGGCAAGGCTGCACTGGGTCTGGCTTGTTGTCTTGATGCCGGGCTCTGGAAAGACAGGGATGTTTACGCACTCGCCTTCACTGACGGCGAGTCGGTACCCGTCTCTCTCACCGTCAAGCGCGAGTCTGCTTCGTGAGCGCGGTGGCTGCCGGGCCTGCCATCGAGGTCGTTGGCCTTTCCCGAACGTTCGATCTTTGCCGGATATTCGATGGCAGTGCCGATGCGGCGCTGCGCGTGGTCAGGCCGCATGAGGTCGTCGATCCCGCTCGTGTCGAGGTAGCGCTTGCCTGGATGCCTGAGGAAAGGGCGTTCGACGCTTATCCCAATCTGAAAATGGTGTCGTCGATCGCTGCCGGCGTCGACAGCATCCTGGCCTGCCCGTCGCTGCCGAAAGGCGTGGTGGTGACGCGGGTTCGCGATCATGCGCAGGCCGATCTGATGGCCGGTTTTGCGGCCTGGCAGGTTGTCTGGCACCACCGGCGCATGGGCGATTACATCGCCAACCAGGCTCGGCGCAGCTGGGATCGCAGTTTTCGGCCTCTGGCTCCCGGATCGGTCACGGTCGGCGTTCTCGGCTACGGGCTGATGGGTAGGCGCTGCGCGATGGCGATTGCCGCCATGGGTTTTCGCGTGCTCGTCGCGCGCAACTCCGTTCCCGCGACGGAAGAAGCATCGCTTGACGGGATCGAGGTTGTAGCAGGTCCGGGCGCCGTTCGCAGCGTCGCGGCAGAGGCCGATATTCTCGTCAACGTTTTGCCGCTGACGGAAACGACGCGGGATCTGCTGAATAGGGATTTCTTCGCGCAGATGAAGCAAGGTGCCGCGCTTGTCCAGATGGGACGCGGCGAGCATATGGTCGAGGCCGATCTTATCGAGGCTCTCGATAGTGGTCACCTAACTGCCGCCAGCGTCGATGTCTTTCGCCAGGAGCCGCCAGCCGAGGATCATCCGTTCTGGTCTCATCCCAGGATCATGGTGACCCCGCACAAGGCATCCGACACCACGCCGGCGGAAATCCTCCGCCAGGTCTCCGAGAATTTTTCGGCGCTCCGCGAGGGGCGTTCACCACCGGGTCTCGTCAACAGGGAAGCCGGCTACTGATCTCTTAAACATTCCGATCTCAATTTCATGAAGGACCAGAGCATGACAGTGCCTACTCGCCTACTGACGAACGGAAAGATCTGGTGCGGCCTCAAGGAGGGCTTTGCCGAAGCGATCGCCATCGACGGCGACAAGGTTCTGGCGACGGGCACGGCTGCCGAGATGGCCGCGCTTGCTGGTCCCGAAACCGAGATCATCGATCTCGAAGGCAAACTTGCGACGCCAGGCCTCAACGACGCGCATATGCACCTGCATCACTATGGAAGAAGCCTTGTCGAACTGGATCTGCGGCCGGCGGCCGGCGTCACCAGCGTCCAGGCGATCGTCGATCTCGTCAGGCAAGCCGTTGCCAATGCCGAGCCGGGGCAGTGGATCCTTGGCCGTGGCTATGACCATGACAAGCTTGCCGAACTCGAACATCCGACGAAATGGGATCTCGATACGGTCTCGCCCGACAATCCGGTTTTCCTCACCCGTACCTGCGGCCACACGACGGTCGGTAACTCCCTCGCACTGAAGGCCGGCGGCATCGGTCGCGATACACCAGACCCGTTCGGCGGCAAGATCCGCCGCCGCAACGGCGAGCCTGACGGCATCCTGTTCGAGAATGCTCGCGATGCCGTGCGGGCGGTGATGCCGCCGATCACCGAAAGCCAGCTGGTTGCGGCCATCGAGCGTGGCGGCAAGAAGCTTCTGACATTCGGCATCACTTCGATCATGGAGGCCGCGATCGGCATCGGTGAAGGCGAGGTCGAACTCGACGCCTATCTGACGGCGCGCGAGCAGAACCGCATTCCTCTGCGCGTCGCCGGTACGCTGATGGGCGATCTCGAACGCAATATCGTCGACTACGCCCATTCCAAGGGACTGGTGACCGGCGTGGGTGACGACATCTTCCGCATCGGCCCGGTCAAGTTCTTCACCGACGGATCGGCCGGTGCCGGTACGGCGTGGTTCTCCATTCCTTACGAAAACGACGAAACCAATTTCGGTGTGCGCTGCCTGACCCAGGAACAGACCGACGAACTGACGCTCAAGGCGCACCGGCTGGGCTATCAGATCGCTCCGCATGCAATCGGCGACGCCGCCATTTCCATGGTGCTCAATGCCTATGAAAAGGCATATGCGGAAATGCCGGATCCGGACCGCCGCCACCGCATCGAGCATTGCGGCTGGCATGTGCCGGAAGACCTGGCGCGTCTCAAGGCAATGAAGGTCATTCCGGCCGGGCAGCCATCCTTCCTCTATTTCTTCGGCGAGGGCTATTACACGATCCTCGGTTCGGAACGGCCGCAGCATTGCTATCCGTTCAAGACCTGGTTCGAGGAGGGCCTGCATCCTTCCGCTTCCACCGATTGCCCGGTCACTTCGCCCGACCCGATGCCCTGCCTCTATGCGATGGTCGCCCGCAAGTCCGATACCGGCAAGCCGCTCGGCCTGGCGCAGGCGCTTTCCGTTGGTGAGGCGCTGCATCTCTACACCTACGAGGCCGCTTACGGCGTCCATGACGAAGAGCGCAAGGGGCGCCTGATCCCGGGCCAGCTCGCGGATATCGCGGTCTTCGACACGGATTTCTTCACCGTCGAACCGGAGGCTTTCCTCTCGGCAAAATGCCTGATGACCATGCTCGGCGGCGAGGTGGTCTATCGCGCCTGAGACGGTTTGCCCTGCCATACCCGGAGCCCGCCCAGGCGGGCTCCTGAAATGCATCGACCTTGCGATATCATGAAATGGAAGGCCCCTATGACGACAACTGCAGACGTGATTCTGACCGGCGGCAAGATCTGGCTTGGTCAGAAGGAAGGTTTCGCCGAGGCGCTTGCCATTTCAGGAGACAAGGTGCTCGCCTCCGGCTCCGCAACCGAGATCGCGACGCTTGCCGGCCCGCAGACCGAGGTGATCGCGCTTGAGGGGCGGCTCGCCACGCCGAGCTTCTATGACGTCCATACGCATCTCGCGGCCTTCGGTCTCGGCTTGAAGAACCTTGATCTCAACCCGCGCAGGGTGACCTCCGTCGGCGCGCTTCTCGGCGAGGTCGCCGAGGCGGCGAAATCCCGCCAGCCGGGCGAATGGATCATCGGCCGCGGCTATGACCATTCCAAGCTTGCAGAAAACCGCCATCCGACCCGTCGCGAACTGGATGAGGTTGCGCCGAACAGTCCCGTCTATGTCGTCCGCGCCTGCGGCCATGTGGGCGTCGCCAATTCGATTGCGCTGCAGCTCGCCGGGATCGGCCATAACACGCCCGATCCGGATGGCGGCACGATCGGCCGGGCCAATGGCGAATTGACTGGTCTTCTCGCCGAAAACGCCCGCCAGCCGGTCGCCAACCAGCAGCCGGTGCCGGGTCTGGAAGATTATGTCGAGGCGATCGAGGCCGGCGGCAAGATGATGCTGAGCTACGGCATTACCTCGACCATGGATGCCGCGGTGGGCATGAACCACGGCTGGACCGAGCTCAAGGCTTACGAAACCGCCAAGGAAACCGGCCGCCTGCCGGTACGCGTCTCCATGTGCCTGATCGGCGACAAGGAGCGCAACATTCTCGAAAAGGCGACGGCGGAAGGTTATGTCGCCGGACAGGGCGACGACATGCTGCGGCTGCGCCAAGTCAAGATCTTCGTCGACGGCAGTATCGGCGGCAAGACGGCGGCGATGAAGACGCCCTATGCCGGCACGAAGGACGAATACGGGCTTTTCTGCCTGACGCAGGACGAGACCGACGGGCTGGTAAAGCGCGCCCATGATCTCGGCTACCAGATGGCGGTCCATGCGATCGGCGATGCTGCGATCGAGCGGATCCTCGATGCGATCCGAGCCGCGCAGGAAGCCAATCCGGCGGCCGACCGCCGCCACCGGATCGAGCATTGCGGCTGGCTCAGCCACGAGCAGATCGCCACCATGGTCGAGCTCGGTGTCATCCCGGCCCCACAGCCCGATTTCATCTACTATTTCGGCGACCAGTATGTCGAAGTGCGCGGCAAGGAAGCCTCCGACTTCGCTTACCCGATGCGCACCTGGATCGATGCGGGACTGCGCCCGTCTGCTTCGACCGATTGCCCGGTGACGCCGCTCAATCCGTTTGCCGGTCTCTACGCGATGGTCACCCGCACCACCGACAAGGGTACCGTGCTCGGCGCCGACCAGGCGCTGACCATGGAGGAGGCGCTTAACGCCTACACCCTGGAATCCGCTTATGCCGCCCATGAGGAAGAGGTGAAGGGGCGCCTCGTGCCCGGCCAGCTCGCCGATATCGCGGTCTTCTCAAATGACCTCTTCGAGATCGAGCCTTCCGAAATTCTCAACACGACCTGCGAGATGACGCTGCTCGGCGGCAAGGTCGTCTACACGAAGCAGGAGGTGCAGACATGATTTCGGTCATCTTGCGTCGCCTGGGGCTTTCGATCCCGGTCCTTTTCGGGGTTCTCGTCTTCGGGTTTCTGCTGTTGCAGATGGTGCCCGGTGACCCGGCTATCGTTCTCGCCGGCCCGACCGCGCCTCCCGATGTCGTCGAGGAGATCCGTCGGTCGATGGGGCTCGATCAGCCGCTTCTCGTGCAGTTCTGGATGTATCTCGAGCGGGTTCTGGTCGGCGATCTCGGCCGGTCGATGATCTCCAACAAGCCCGTCATCGAGGAGCTCCTGACCGCTATCGTGCCGACGGTCGAACTGATGTTCGCCTGCCTGATCTGGTCGATCCCGCTCGGTATCGCCATGGGCACGGTCGCCGCGATGCGTCGTGGCTCGCTCGTCGACCGGGCGGTGATGGCGCTCTCGGTTGCGGGCATCTCGCTGCCGGTCTTCTTCATCAGCCTGATCCTCATCCAGGCGTTCGGCGTGTCGCTGCGGCTGTTCCCCTTCGTCGGTCGCGGCGGACCTCTCTGGACGCTTGATGGCCTCAGCCACATCTTCCTGCCGGCGCTGTCGCTCGGCATGGTCTTCATCGGCCCGGTCGCCCGCATGACGCGCTCGTCCGTGCTCGAAGTGCTTGAGCTCGACCACGTCCGCACTGCCCGCGCCAAGGGCCTGCCGGAACGCACGGTGGTGTTCCGTCATGGCTTGCGCAACGCGCTGATCCCCGTCGTCACCCTGGTCGGGCTGCAGACCGGCTACCTGCTCGGCGGAGCCGTCGTCACCGAGACGATCTATTCCTGGCCGGGCATCGGCCGGCTTGCCGTCGGCGGCATCCTGTCGAGCGATTTCACCGTTGCCCAGGGCTGCATTCTCGCCATGGCGGTGACCTTCATTGCGATCAACCTGATCGTCGACCTCCTCTATTCGGTTCTCGACCCGCGGGTGAACAGATGAGCGCTATCACGACAGACGACACCGCCAAGAAGGCTGCGGCCGCACCCGCTGATCGTGCCTGGTGGAAACGCTTCCTGCGGGATCGTGCAGCACTTTTCGCGATCACCGTGCTTGCGCTAATCTGCCTTGCGGCGATCTTCGCGCCGCTGCTGGCGCCATACGATCCCTATGAAAGCTCCCGCAGAACCATGCTGCCGCCGGCCTGGGCCGCGCGCGGCAATATAGAATACCTGCTCGGAACCGATCCGCAGGGCCGCGATATCCTGAGCCGGCTTCTCTACGGCACGCGGTTGACGTTGCTGATCGGCCTCGCCTCGGTCGCGATCGGCGGCGTGCTGGGCTCGTTCCTCGGCCTCCTCGCCGCCTTCTATCAGAAGCTCGATCCCTGGATCATGCGCTTCTCGGACATCCTCCTGTCGCTGCCGGCAATCCTTCTCGGGTTGGCGTTGGTTGCTGCGATGGGCCAGGGCGTCACGCCTATCCTGCTGGCGCTGGTCATCTCGACCATTCCGGACTGCGCCCGCGTGGCACGCGGCATCGGCATCGGCATCATGGGGCAGGAATTCATCACGGCGGGCCGTTCGCTCGGCATTCGCGATCCGCAGCTCTTCTCGCGCTATCTCGTCCTCAACTGCATTTCGTCGGTGCTGATCTTCCTCAGTCTGCGTTTCGGCCAGCTGATCCTGATCGCAGCCTCGCTGTCGTTTCTCGGTCTCGGCGCCCGTCCGCCGGTCGCTGAACTCGGAATGATGGCGGCACAGGGCCGCGACTTCTTCCTCTTCGCGCCGCATATCGCGGTGATCCCCTCCATCCTTATCCTCGTCATCGTGATGGCCGCCAATGTGGTCGGCGACACGCTGCGCGACGTGCTGGACCCGCGTCTCAAGACCTGACCGGGAGCGGGCTCCCACCGCTTCCTGCCTGAACTACTGACATGACCCCTATCCCAACAAGGAGCCATTGCCATGATGATGAAACGCCACAGACGACTGATGACAGCGGCCCTTACCGCCGCCGTCACCCTGACGTTCGGCACGCTTGCCATGGCGCAGGACGTTAAAATCTCGCGCCGTATCGACAGCAACAACTACGATCCGCACAAGACGACGGCGACGGCCGCTGCCGAAGTGCTGTTCATGTTGGCCGACACGCTGGTCACGATCGACTACGACATGCAGACGCTGCATCCGGGCCTGGCGAAGAGCTGGGACGTTTCGGAAGATGGCCTGACCTACACGTTCCATCTGCGCGATGACGTGAAGTTCTGCGGCGGCAAGCCGATGACGGCGGAAGACGTCGCCTACAGCTTCAAGCGCTGGATCGATCCCGCGACCAAGTCGCCGGTGGCGTGGCGCGCGGGCGAAGTGGAAAGCATCACCGCGACGGATGCGACGACGCTGCAGTACAAGCTGAAAAAGCCCTATTCCGAACTGCTCTACCAGCTGACCCAGAGCTTCGCCGTCGTGATTGACAAGGAATCGGTCGACAAGCTCGGCCCGGATTTCGGCGTCAAGGGCATGAATGCCACCGGTCCGTTCTGCTGGGGCGAATGGGCGCCGCGCGACAAGATGGTCCTGACCCGCAACGACGCCTATACCTGGGGTCCGGAAATCTACGAGAACAGGGGGCCGGCCAAGGTCGACAGCGTCACCTGGTCTATCATCGGTGAGGAAAACACCCTGACCGCCGCACTGATGACCGGCCAGACGGACGTGTCCAATTACGTGCCGCCGATCGCGCTGCAGCAGTTCGAAAGCATGCCGGGCTTCGTCACCAGCAAGTCCCAGTCGGCACGCTATACCTATTTCGTCGGCTTCAAGCTCGACAAGCCGACGGTCAGCGATCTCGCCGTCCGTCAGGCGATCAACTACGCGGTCGACCGCGTCGCTCTCGTCCAGGACCAGCTCTACGGCACGGTCGAGCCGGCCTATACCTACATCACCGAGGACACGCTGGACTGGAACAAGGACGTCGATAAGACGCTCATCAAGGACTTCGATCCGGAAAAGGCCAAGAGCCTGCTGGACGAGGCCGGCTGGAAGGTCGGTGCCGACGGCATCCGCGAAAAGGACGGCGTCAAGCTCGCTCCGGTTCTCTACAGCTTCAACGGTGCATGGATCAACATCATGCAGCAGGTACAGGCCGAACTTCTGAAGATCGGCGTCAACCTGCAGATCCAGACCTTCGACGCCACCGTCGTCTGGGGCAAGCTTGCGACCCAGGAATACGACATGTTCACCATGGGCTACCCGTATTTCTCCGCGGGTGACGCGATGAACCTCTACTTCCGCTCGGGCAATACGCCGGCTCCGAACCGCACCAACTGGAAGGATCCGGAAACGGATGCGCTCCTGGTCGCCGGCTCGGCAGCCACGTCCGAGGCCGAGCGCGCCAAGGATTTCGGCAAGGTGCTCTACAAGGTGCATGAGGCCGTCAACTGGCTGCCGCTCTATCACACGCCGATCATCATCGTGCAGAGCGACAAGCTGAAGCCGCTCAAGGCGCATCCGATCTATGGCGCGGCCTATTACAAGGGCCTCGACCTGGAATTCACCGAGTAACGAATGCAGCGGCCGGTCCCGGGATCCGGGGCCGGCCGTTCCCGATCTCTACATCACCCTGCGACAGGACAGGCCGCGCAGTCAGAAAGGTCAATGCAATGAACATGCTCCCGAATTCGATCGAGGCGCGCGATATCCGCTCACAGATGCCGGCCGTCGCAGACATGCGCAAGCATGAGGAAACCGGTTCGCTGGTCATCGAACGCGGCGAGGGCATCTATGTCTTCGACAACAATGGCAAGCGCTATATCGAAGGCCTTGCCGGTCTCTGGTCGGTTGCCGTCGGCTTCGGCGAGGAACGGCTTGCAAAGGCCGCCTATGACCAGATGTCGAAGCTGCCCTATTACCATATCTTCAACTACAAGACCCATGGCCCCTCGGTGGAGCTAGCCGAGAAGATCCTCTCCATGCTGCCTTTCGAAATGTCGAAGGTGCATTTCGCCTCGTCGGGATCGGAAGCCAACGATCTCTCCGTCAAGCTGGTCTGGTATTACAACAACGCGCTTGGCCGCAAGGACAAGAAGAAGATCATCGGCCGCATCAAGGGCTATCACGGCGTCACCGTCGTCGCTGCTTCGATCAACGGCCTGCCGCGCAATCACGAAAGCTTCGATCTGCCGCTCGAGCGGATGATCCACACGTCCTGCCCGTCCTACCCTCATTTCGGCAAGGATGGCGAGACAGAAGCCGAGTTCACCGCGCGTACGCTGCAGGAACTGGAAGACCTGATCCTCAAGGAAGGCCCGGAAACGATCGCCGCCTTCTGGGGTGAGCCGGTCATGGGTGCCGGCGGCGTGCTCATTCCGGCTGCCGGCTATTGGGAAGGCGTTCAGAAGATCCTGAAAAAATACGACATCCTGCTCGTCGCCGACGAGGTGATCTGCGGTTTCGGTCGTACTGGCAAGATGTTCGCCTGCGAGACCTATGACATCGTGCCAGACATCCTGGTGCTGTCGAAGCAGATTTCGTCGTCCTATCTGCCGCTGTCGGCCATCGTGCTCAATGACAAACTCTATCAGGTCGTGGCCGACGAATCCCACCGGATCGGCTCTTTCGGCCATGGCTTCACGGCATCGGGCCATCCGGTCGTCACGGCCGTCGCACTGGAAAACCTGAAGATCATCGAGGAGCGCGATCTGCTCGGCAATGTCCAGCGCCTCTCGCCTGCCTTCCTGAAGGGTCTTGAGGAACTGGCCTCCCATCCGCTGGCGTCGTCCTGGCGCGGTATCGGGCTGATCGGCGCCGTCGAGCTGAAGCCGTCCGACAAGGCGGGCGCGATGGCGACGGCAGTTGCCGAGCGCATGCAGGAGGAAGGCCTGATCATCCGCGGCATCGGTGAAGCGCTCTGCTTCTGCCCGCCGCTGATCATCACGGAAGAGCAGATCGGCGAGATGTTCGCCATCGCCCGCAAGGCGCTCGACATGGTCGCCGCCGAGCAGGCCTGAGTCATCCTCTGACTCTTTGAGCTCCGCGCCACTGGCGCGGGGCTCTCACCACTATCCATATTCACAGGGAGCCGATCACATGAGGAAGGTCATTCGCGCAGGGCACGTCGTCGCGTTTCAGGATGGTGGACACAAGAACCTGCGCAACGGCACGATCGTTATCGAGGATGATCGCATCGTTCATGTGGGCGGCGGCGAGTTCGAAGGGCAGGCAGACGAGTTCATCGACGCCAACGACAAGATCGTCACGCCGGGCTTCATCAATACCCATACCCATATCAGCGAGGGCTTTTTCGACCGCTCCTTCGTCGAGGATCGCGGACCGCGCAATTTCTATCTCTCGGGCCTCTTCGAATTCCTGACTGCCCGCAATGGCGCGATTACTGAGGAGGCGCGGGAGGCTTCGATCCGCGCCTCGATGCCGGAGCTGATCCGCACCGGCACGACGACGGTGGTCGAGATGGGCCTGAGCGGCCGCTACGTCGCCGAACAGGCGGAGAAGGCGGGATTGCGCGCCTATATCGGCGAATTCTACCGCTCCGGCCGCTGGTACACGGACGATGGCCGAAGCGTGAAATACGAATGGCTGGAAGACGATGGTGCCGCCGCGATGAAGAAGGCGGTCGATTTCGTCAAGGAGATCGACGGGCGCGCCAATGGCAGGATCAAGGGGTTTCTTACGCCCGCGCAGGTCGACACCTGCTCGGAGGCGCTTCTTCGCCGTTCCCGCGAAGTAGCCGAAGAACTGAAGGTGCCGATGGCGCTGCATGTGTCGCAGTCGGTGCCGGAATTCCAGGAAATGGTCCGCCGGAACGGCTGCTCGCCGATCGAGTGGCTGGAAAAGATCGGCTTCCTCGGCAATGACGTCATTCTCGGCCATGCCATCATGCCGGGCGGCTCGAGCTGGGTGAACTACTATGCCGACGATCTCAGCATTCTCGCGGATACCGGTACCAACGTTGCCCATGCCGTCTGGGTCTTTGCCCGCCGCGGCATCGCCATGGAAAGCTATTCGAAATATCTCGCACGTGGCATCAACATGACACTTGCAACCGACACCAGCCCGCAGAGCATGATCGAGGCTTTGCGCTGGACGGCGGTCATTTCCAAGATCATGGACCGGCGCACCGAAGTGGCGACCGCCGCCGACGTGTTCAACTCGGCAACGCTTGCCGGGGCGAAATCGCTGGGTCGCGACGATCTCGGGCGTATCACCCCCGGCGCCAAGGCCGATCTGCTCTTCTGGGAAGGCGCCAGCCTGTTCATGACGCCGATGCGCGATCCCGTGCGCAACATCGTCTACTCGGCGCAGCCGGAGGACCTGAACGCAACGATGGTGGACGGCGCCTTCATCATGAAGGACCGCATCGTGCCGGGCTTTGACATCAAGGCGATCACGGCGGACCTGCAGAAGGGTGCCGAGCATATGTGGGCGAACATGCACCACCAGGACTGGGCGCATCGCGACATCAATGCCCTGTCGCCGGACAGTTATCAGGAATTCCGGGTCTAGCCGCGGATCGGCGGCGCGTAATGCTGCCGCCGGATTTCTGCGCGCCTGGTCTGACCCATGGGTCACCTCCTCCGAGTACGGAGGAATGATACTGCAGGCCATCGGTTTATTCATTCGCTTCGGCAGGAAGCAAGCGCTCGCAATTGGCGATTGTGGGCGCCTCAGCGATGTTGCCGTGAACAACCAACTGGTGAATGCGCAATAAAACCCCGAGATCCGAGGGATGTCGGCAATAAAAGATTACGCCTGAGTCTCATTTACATACCGATTGATATGTATGTAATAGCATGATTATGAAAAAGGCACAGACATCCCGTCGCTCACAAATTGAGCGCACTGCTGAAACCCAGTCGGTGCTGATCCAGGCTGCTGTCCGGCTGTTGGCAACGGCCGGCTACGGCAAGACCACGACCCAGTCGATCGCCAAGGAAGCGGGCGTCACCACCGGCGCCCTGCACCATCATTTCCCGACCAAGGACGATCTGATGCTTGCCGTGCTGGACCAGTCGGCCATCACCGTCGAGGCGAAACTGGAGGCCGAGAACGCCATGCCGTTCACCGGCAAGGCGAGCATCCGCGATGTCGTCGATCACCTCTGGCAGATCTACGGCCAACCGGATTACTGGGCGGTCTGGGAAATCATCATCGGCACGCGTGTCGATGCCGGCGTGCACCAGCGGGTTCTGGAGCATCGCGCCCAGTCGATGGCCAATGTGATGTTGCCGTGGCTGAAGCGCGTCGACAGCCTGACCGGTTCCGTCACGCGCAGCGCCGCCGCCGGGATCTTCGAATTCATGCTGATCACCATTCGCGGCCTCAGCCTCGAGCGCTTCATGGACAAGGACGCCGCCTATTTCGAGCGGCACCTCTCCATGCTGGCGGATTTCGTGAGCTTCCGTCTCCAAAGCCTGGAGCAGCAGCTCGCTCACCAACAAACCAAACTTTGAGATCCATATAAGAGGGGACTTCAAGACCATGCATTCCAGCATCGACCATACGGCGGGCGCACCCGCCGGCGTCAACGGGCGTCTCAAGACGCTTGTCGGCGGCTCCATCGGCCACTTCATCGAATGGTTCGATTGGGCCATTTATGGCCTCATGGCCGGCGTCATCGCCCACCAGATGTTCCCGGCCGACGATCCGGCTGTCTCGCTGATCGCCAGCCTTTCCGCTTTCGCAATCGGCTTCATCGGCCGCCCGATCGGCGCGATCATCCTGTCGCCGATGGCCGACAAATACGGCCGCCGCACCCTGCTGGCGGCAACGATCATCATGGCCGGCATCGGCAGCTTTGTGATCGGTATCATGCCCAACTATGATCAGATCGGCATTCTCGCTCCGATCCTGATCGTCTGCGCCCGTCTTCTGCAGGGCCTTGCAGGTGGTGCCGAGTATCAGATCTCCGCGACCTTCCTGAACGAGCATGCCTCGGTGAAGAACCGCGCCTTCAACGCCTCGCCGCAGCAGATCGCGATCGGTCTCTCGGTTCTCGCCGCCACCGGTGTCGCCACTGCAACGACGACGTTCTTCACGCCTGAGACGCTTGAGGCCTGGGGCTGGCGCGTGCCGTATCTGCTTGGTGCCGCGATGTCCGTCTACGGTTTCTTCATGCGCCGCGGTCTCGACGAGACGCCGTCCTTCGAAGCCAATGCCAAGAAGATGGCCAACCGTTCGCTTGGCTCCATCCTGGCGGCTGTCGCCAAGTATCCGAAGGAAACCTTCATCGTCTTCGTCCTGCAGATGAACGGCGTCATGTATTACCTGTGGCTGATCTTCCTGCCGACCTATGCCAACATGATCGGTGGCCTCAGCCGCTCGGAAGGTTTCGCCGGCAACATGTTCTCGACGGTCGTCTACATTCTCGGCGTTCCGACCTTCGCCTATATTTCCGACCGCATCGGTCGCAAGCCGCTGCTGTTCGCGACGGCCATCCTGTTCCTGCTGTTCGTCTATCCGCTGCTTTCCCTGCTCAATGGACAGGTCTCGTTTTGGACCTTCACCTTCGTGTCCGCCGTCGGCGCTCTCTTCCTGTCGATGAACAATGGCGTTCTCGGCACGGTGCTGTCGGAACTCTTCCCGACGGAAGTCCGCACCTCGGGCATCGGCATCCCTTATGCCATCTGCGCGGCTCTCTTCGGCGGCACGGCTCCGCTCGTCGCAACCTGGCTGCACGGCCAGGGTGGCGTTCTCTATGTGTCGCTCTATGCCATGCTGATCTGCGTCATCAGCATTCTGACGCACTTCTTCCTGACGCCGGAAACCCGGGGCCGGTCGCTCGATTGAGCGGCCGTTCCCAAACCGCAGCATTGTAAAGACTGCGCATCCTAAAGGCCGAAAGCCGATCGCGGCTTTCGGCTCGATGTGCGGGTGACGGGAGTAATCTGATGAAGACCCTTCTCAAGGCCGACCGCGTCATCGTCGGCGATGGCAGTGCGCCGCTTACCGGCGCTACCGTTGCCATCGAAGACGGAAAGATCACCGGCGTCTACCAGGGCGACGTGCCGGAAAGCGCTGCTGCGGGTGCCACGACACGCGAGTTCGCCGGCGCGACGATCATGCCGGGCATGATCGATACCCATGTCCATCTCAACCTACCCGGTGATGGCACCTCGCTCGAGGATGCCGTCACGGAAGACGAAGGGGTTCTTGTCGCCACCGCGACCTTTACCGCCGGACGGGCACTTGCCGCGGGCATCACCACGGTGCGCGATCTCGGCGCGATGAATTCCACCGTCTTCAACCTGAAGCGGGCGCTCGCTCTCGGCCACGGCACGGGACCGCGCATCGTTGCCTGCGGCCAGCCGATCACCATCACCGGCGGTCACACCTGGTATCTCGGCGGCGAGGCAGACGGCGTCGATGGACTGCGCAAGAAAGTGCGCGGCATGGTCAAGCAGGGTGCCGACTTCATCAAGGTCATGGGATCGGGCGGCGGCACCGTCGGCACGCTTTCCTGGCGCGCTGCCTTCACGCGTGAGGAAATGCAGGCGCTTGTCGACCAGGCTCATGCGCTCGATCGCAAGATCGCCGTTCATTGTCTCTGCGCCGAATCCACCGAACAGGCCATTGATGCCGGCGTCGACCATATCGAACACGCTGGCTTCCTGACCGACGGCAAGGGCAACCAGAAATTCGATCCGCGCGTTGCTGAAAAGCTGGCGAAGTCCGGCATTCCGGTCACCGGCACGCTGGCCGTCTCCGGCGCCGTCGTGAAGATGATGTCGGCCAGGGAAGACCTAACGGAAGCCGAGCAGGCCTTCCTTACCCGCTGGCGCGGCATGATGGCCGATAATATCGAACAGTTCCGCAAGCTGCGCGAAGCGGGCGTGCGGTTCGTCGCCGGTACCGATGCCGGCTGGCGTTTCACGCCTTTCGACGGCCTGCCGCTCGAAATGGAAATGATGCAGCAGGGCGGCATGTCCACCCTTGAGGCGATCACCGCAGGGACCGGCTTTGCCGCCAAGGCAATCGGCATCGACGGCAAGGTCGGAACGCTGACAGCGGGTCTCGCCGCCGACGTCATCGTCGTCAGAGGCAATCCGCTCGATGATCTCGATCGCCTGCGCCATCTCGAACTGGTTCTGCAGGCCGGCATCGTCCGGCCTCATGCCTAGGCTCCGGCCGCCTGAGGGCGACCGGGCTACTTTCCAATTCCATGAATGAAAGGCAGAGCCGGTGAAAATCTCCGACTGCAACTGGCAGCAAATCGAAGCCTATCTGAAGACCGATGATCGCGTGATCCTGCCGCTCGGCAGCACCGAGCAGCATGCGCAGCTTTCGCTCTCGGTCGATTCCATCCTCTCCGAACGCGTCGCCGTGGAAGCCGCCGAGCCCTTCGGCATTCCGGTCTTTCCGGTGCTTGCCTATGGCATCACGCCCTATTTTATGGCCTATCCCGGCACGATCAGCCTGCGGATGGAAACCTATGCGGCGATCATCCGCGACATTCTCGACGGCCTGAAGCGCCAGGGCTTTCGCCGCATCCTGATTGTCAACGGTCATGGCGGAAACCAGCCGGGCGGCAGCCTGGCGGTCGAATGGATGACCGATAATCCGGGCGTGGCGGTCAAGTTTCATAACTGGTGGAACGCGCCGAAGACCTTCGCCAAGGTGCAGGAGATCGACAAGGTCGCCTCGCATGCATCCTGGATGGAAAACTTCCCTGGACGCGTCTCGCCGGTCAGGTCCTGCCGAGCGAGCAGAAGCCGATGATCGATTTCGGCCGCATGCGCGTCATGGATCCGGATGCGGTCAAGGCCTATGTCGGTGACGGCAATTTCGGCGGCTATTACCAGCGGCCGGATGACGAGATGCAGGCGATCTGGGATGTCGCCATCAGTGAAACCCGCGAATTGCTGGAAGGACCGTGGAAATGACCTCTCCCATCGTCATCTGGGGCGCCGGCGCCATCGGCGGCACGCTTGGGGCCGCCTTCATTCGCGCCGGTCATGAGGTCGTCTTTGTCGACAATGTGAAAGAGCATGTCGACGCGATCAACGCTCGCGGCCTGCAGATCAAGGGACCGATCTTCGAAGACACGGTCAAGGCCAGGGCCTATCTGCCGGAAGAGATCGAAGGCGTCTATGAGCGCATCTTCCTCTGCGTCAAGGGGCACCATACCGAGGCCGCCGCAAAGACGCTGGCGCCGCATCTGGCAGAAGACGGTTATGTCGTCTCGGCGCAGAACGGTTTGAACGAGGCAGTCATCGGCCGCGTGGTCGGTGATGAGAGGGTCATCGGCTGCTTCGTGAATTTCGGTGCCGACTATCTGGAGCCGGGCATCATCAACTACGGCGGCCGCGCAGCAGTCGTCGTCGGCGAGATGGACGGCAAGACCACCGAGCGGATCAAGGCGATCCACGCGATGATGCTGCAGTTCGAGGAACGGGCGGTGTTGACCGACAATATCTCCGGCTATCTCTGGGGCAAGCTGATCTACGGTGCGCTGCTGTTCGCGACAGCCGTCACCAATGACAGCATTGCCGATGTCTTCGCCAACCCGGCCTATCGCCCGGTGCTGACACGGCTTGCCCATGAGGTCGGCCACGTCGCCAAGGCCAGCAATGTCCGTCCGGAAGCCTTTGACGGTTTTGATCCGGCCGCCTTCGCGCCGACGGCGCCGGCTGAAGAAACCGGGCGTTCCTTCGACGGAATGGTCGCCCATAATCGCCGTTCGACCAAGTCCCATACCGGCGTCTGGCGCGACCTTGCCGTGCGCAAGCGCAAGACCGAGGTGGACGCGCAAATCCTGCCGATCGCCGAGACCGGCAAAGCGCTTGGCATTGCCACCCCGGTGACGTTCAAGCTGGTCGAACTGATCCATGAAATCGAAGAGGGCAAGCGCCCGCTCGATACCGCAAATCTCGACGAACTGGTGAGGATCCCCGCATGAATATCGACTTTATCGGCAAGACCGTCATCGTGACCGGTGCGGCTCACGGCTTCGGCCGGGCGATCGCGCTCGGTTTCGCGGAGCGCGGTGCCACCGTACATGCCTGCGACGTCAACGAGGAAGGTCTGGCGGAAACCGTGCGGCTCTGCGGCGACAAGGCCAAGGCGCACAGGCTCGATGTCGGCGACCGCAGCGCGGTGCAGGCGACGGTCGCCTCGATCGGCGATGTGGACATCCTGATCAACAATGCCGGCGGCGTGCGCGGACAGGTCGGCCGCCCGATCGAGGAAATTTCGGAAGAGGACTGGAAGGCGATCTTCGACGTCAACCTCTCCGGCGCATTCTTCGTATCCCAGGCCGTCGCGCCGGGCATGAAGGCCAAGAAATCCGGCCGCATCATCAACATTTCGAGCGGTGCGGGCCTCGGTATCTCGCTGACCGGCATTCAGGCTTATGCCAGCGCCAAGGCGGGGCAGATCGGCCTGACACGCCAGCTCGCCCACGAACTCGGCCCGTTCAACATCACCGTCAACAACGTCGCCCCGGGCTTCGTTCTCTCCAACCCCGCGACCGAACGGCAATATGAGGCCATGGGTGCGGAAGGTCAGGCAAGGTTGCTGCAGAACATCGCCCTGAAGCGCCTCGGCGCGCCGGAAGATATCGCCGCGATGGTGATGTTTTTCGCTTCGGATTTTGCAGGCTGGGTGACCGGCCAGGTCATCAGCGTGGACGGCGGCAAGTAACTGCCTTCTGCCCCAGGCAGGAGGTCGAGGGCGTTGCCGCCGACCGATTAGGCCCGTGCCCTAACGTGTTATAACTTCCATATTCGGACCCGCGCATGCTCATAGCCATGCGCGGGTTCTGCCGTTTCAGCGAGCTTTATGCTTCCAGCGACTTCGTCGGACGGGCCTTGCGCTTGCGAAGCCAGAACATGGCGGCCAGCAGGACGATCACCGCGGCGGCGGCACCAACACCCATGCCTATGCGGGCCATCTGGATCAGATTGGACTTGGGCCCGCCTTCGCGGATCACCTGTACGTCCTCCGGCGTCACCTTCAGCTTGTCGTTGCCGTATTGCGCCAGCAGATAGGTGGACAACGAGGCGACCTCGACATTGGAAAGCTGCACGACGGCATTCGTCTGGTCGCCGAAGGGCGGCATGAAGACGTGGCCCGCTTCCGTGTGGCGGTCGACGCCGTTGAGGATCGCCGAGATGACGTTGACCGAATTGTCGCCGGCCGTCGCGGCATTGTGGAACAGGCTCGGGTAATAACCATCCTTTGTGCCTTGCGCGTTTGCGCCGTGGCAGGAGGCGCAGTTGGCGGCAAAGATCTGCGCACCGGCGTGATCGCCTGCGAGACCATTCGCATACTTTCCGCCGCGGAAGGCAGCCATGTCGTTGCCGGCAGCACCCTTGTCGAAACGGGTGGTGCCGGTTGCCCCCGCGGCCTTGGTCGAGGAGACGCTTCGCACATAGGTGGCGATCGCGTTGAGATCAGCATCTGTCAGGTGCTGGAAGGAATAGCTGATTGCCTCCGCCATGCTGCCGGCCGCCTGCGCCCGGTTATCGAGCTTGCCAGTCTTCAGATAGGTGACGAGATCCTGCTGGCTCCACGAGCCGATGCCGTGCACCGGATCATTGGTGATATCGGGCGCATACCAGGCGCCGACCTGACCGCCGGTCAGGTTGAGGCTCTTGTCTTCCTGCATGAAGACGCCGCGTGGCGTATGGCAGGTGCTGCAATGGGCTGCACCTTCCGCCAGATATTTGCCGCGGTTCCATTCGGCGGACTGTGCCGGATCATCCTTGTGCATTTCGTTCGGGCGGAACAGCATGTTCCAGCCCATCATCGAGGCGCGGATGTTCATCGGAAAGGAAGCTTGGTTTCCGGCGCCTTCTCGTCGATCTGCTGCACGCCCTGCATGAAATAGGCATAGAGCGCGTGAATGTCCTCATCCGTCATGTTGGAATAGGAGACGTAGGGCATGGCGGGGTAGAGGTTGGCGCCATCGCCGCGAATGCCCTTGCGCACCGCATCGGCGAACTGGGCTTCGGAATAGTTGCCGATGCCGAATTCCTTCGACGGGGTGATGTTGGTCGACATGATCGTGCCGACCGGGGAGGCCATGGGCAGGCCTCCAGCCATGGGCTTTCCACCGGCATGGTTGGTATGACAGGCGACGCAGTCGGATGCGGTCGCCAGATAACGGCCCTTCTCGATCAGTTCTTTCGAGAATTGGCCGGATGCTTCCTGGGCCGATGCCGGAGCGAGGGCTGCAAGTGCGAGCGGTGCCGCGAGGACAAAGGTTTTTATGGTCTTCATGATCATGCGCCCCGCATCTGGTCGACCATCGCGTCGCCGGCCTTGAGGGCGAGCGCGACCATGGTGATGGTGCTGTTGCCGCAGGCGCCGGCGGCCATTGCACCGCCGCCCGGGATGAACAGGTTCTCGTGGTCATGGGCGCGGCAATCCACGTCGACAACCGAGTTTGCGGCATCCGTGCCCATGATGGTGCCGCCCATGATGTGCTTGCTGTTGTTGAATTTCGGCGAGATCTTGATGTCTGTCGCACCCATTGCCTCGGCGAGCTGCTTGCCGATCGGCTGGGAATAGGCCTCCCAGGATTTGCGGACGTAATCGCCGACGTCATAGTGGATCGACGGCCGGGGCAAGCCGAGCCAATCCTTCTTGTCCGACAGGGTAAGGCGGTTATTCGGATCCGCGAGGATTTCGTGCGCTGCTACGATATCGGCCGTGCAGGCCGTCATGCGGCGGATTTCCTCGTCCAGCGCCTTGCCGACGAGGCCCTTCTTCAGTGCCGCGAAGGTGATGTAGCGGTTGCGCGCGAAATTGTTGTAGCGGAAATAGGCGCCGGCATGTTCGGAGCGGAAATCGCCTTGCGAAGTCTGCATGATGCCCGAATTGACCACCGGGCCGACGCCCGACCAGAAAGGCTCCTTGGTGGTGACGGTAAAGGTGCGGGCCGGATGGTCCATCATGTTGCGGCCGACCTGATCCGACGAGTTGGCAACCCCGTTCGGGTTGCGGTCGTCGGTCGACATCAGGAGCAGTTTCGGGTTTTCGAGACCGTTGCAGGCGAGCACGAAAAGCTTGCCGGTGATCCGGTGTGTTTCCTTGTGCTGGTCGTAGAAGTGGACGGCCTCGATCTTGTTCTGTGCGGATGTCTCCACCTTGTAGACGACGGAATCGACGAGCAACGTTGCGCCCTTCTTTTCCAGGCGATGCAGGGCGGTTTCCGCATCATACTTGGCGGCAACGGGACAGACGGGCACGCAGTTGTTGTTGGCGCAGCAGGCCGGGCGGCCATCATAGGGCATGCCGCTGTTGCGGGCCTGCGAGACGGGAATGTTGTTGTAGCCGAGCGTCTTTACGACCTCGGTGAATTTTACCTCGCCCGGCGAAAACGGCAGGGCCGGCATCGGATAGGGAGCGGAGCGGGCACCGGTTTGCGGCCATTGCTGGGCGCGGTCGGAGGGGCCGCAGATGCCGAGCTTGTGCTCGGTGCGGACGTAATAGGGCTCCAGTGTATCGTAGTCGAAGGCCCAGTCGCGGCCGACGCCATAAAGCGAGTTGATGCGCATGTCTTCCGGCGTCAGGCGCCAGGACGTGCCGGCCCAGTGCCAGGTAGAGCCACCGGCATAACGGATGTAGGTCTGGTCGTAGGCGTCGGGGCCGCTGAATTGCAGATAGGCGTCCTCGGGCTTTTCGCCGCCCATCGGATGCGGCGCCCAGGGGCGGATGGGGTAGGCGACGGAAGTGTCGCCCTTGACGCCGAGCGGCGCGTTGCGCCAGTTCTCGACCACTTCGGCGCGAGTAACCCGCGGGCCGGCCTCGATCATGAGGACGGAATGGCCTGCATCGAGCATCTGTTCGGCGATCACGACGCCGACGACGCCCGTTCCGACGATGACGACGTCGGCACTAGTCTTGGTAACCATGGGAAAGCTTTTCTTCGCTGGGTTTCGTCAGAAGGTCGGCATCGGAGCCGAGAGCGGCAGGTTCGGACGCATCCACTGGTTCGGGCCGGAAATGCCGTAGGAGGGGATGGTGAGGATGTCGCTGGTGGGCTTGAAAACGAGCGCTTCTTCATAGGTGAAGACGGTGGCGTTGCGCTTTTCGGAGGAACAGCCGGAATACCAGGCGAAGATCACCCAATGGGCGAAGTCCTTCAGTTCCCCATCCGGGATGTCGGTGAAGAAGGCCTCGACTTCGGTTGCTTTCTTCGTCTGCGCAATCTTGATGATCGCGTCGAGCATCTGGGGCAGGTTCTGGTACTGGCCGGATGCCGTTTCGGCGATCTTTGCGCCCACTGCCGGGTTGAGCTGGTGGTTGATCAGCAGGTTCGACAGTTCCATGAAGCGGGCCGCCAAACCGCTGTCGACTGCCGCCAGCGACGGGGTGGGACAGAGCGATGCGACCATGCCGGCGCCAAGCACAATGGCGCTGCCGAGCAGCAGTCCGCGTCGCGACATCAATAGTTTTTCGTTGGGATCTCTCGTCCGTCCGCTCATATCATCTACCTGACAGGAAGGAGGCATCTGCCTCGGGGGTGGGGTCCGGCAATGCCGGCATGCTGCATGGGCAAGAGATGCCGGCCGGAAATTCCTTTTGTGCCCGCCGGTGACCCGGCAGGGTTTTCCGATGCGGAAAAGGAAGATAGAAGGGGCGTCTCAGGCATGGGTGTCACCATGGCGCAAGCGACAGCGTTTGCGCCCTGTCGCATGACGATGAGCACATTCTGCCTCCGCACCATAATAGTTGGATAGCTGATTATCAGCTATCCAACTAATTGACCCTTGTCAATTAGCCAAGAGGAAGCACCCGCCTGTGGCCCTGACTGCCGATTGGATGTTGAACACGCATGGAATTCTGCTGAGGCGCTGCCAGCAGGTCGCCCTCGCGCTTTTTACCGAAGAAGCCGCCGAACTCGGCTTTTCGCCGACCCAATTCAGCGCGCTCGCTTTCATCCAGATCGAGCCCGGCATCCATCAGAACATGCTGGGAGAACGGATCGCTCTGGACCGCTCATCCGTCACCAAATGCGTCGAAAATCTCGAAGCACGCGGTATGATCTCGCCGCGAGGTCGACAAGAACGACAAGCGTGCTAGGCTGCTTTACATCACTGCCGATGGCGAGACGATGCTCGAACAGGTCGCTGCAGCTGCGGCGCGGGCGAGGGCACGTATCGAACAGTCGCTGGGCCGGGAACGCTTCCTGAATTTCGTCAAAGACATGAAGGCCTTCAGCTCTATCCTCGACAAGGAAAGCTGAGCTCGCGCCGCATCAACCATGCGGCGCCTCATTCCATTGCTCCAGCGCGCGGGCAAGCGCCGAGAAGCTGCCGTCTTCCATGTCCATCGGCATCGAGGCCAGCAGGCTGTCGGAGAAGAGTGTCGGCGCATATTCGGTGCGCTGGTCGCTGACATGGTCGATGACCGCGCCCGTATGCAGGTCGATACGGATCGTGTCGGAGATCACGCCGTCCGACGACGTACCGTAGATGCGAAGATCAATGAACTGCAGACCGACCGGCGGACGGCCGATGACGAGCCCCTGTCGTGTCGGCTTCAGCCAATCCGGCAGCGGGCTGCCGTCGGCCAGCGTCACCCCGAAGGATGCTTCTTCGACTCCGCCCTGGGACGACGGCATGATGTAGAGGTAATCGTTGTAGACCATCGTATCGATCTGGAACCAGGTGCTTTCCGCCCCTTCGCGGGCTAGGTGGATGTTCGAACCACCCTTGAAGAAGCCGGCGGTCAGTTCATCGATGATGTAGCCACTCTCCTTCCAGTCGCCGATCTGGCTCGCGACATAGAGCACGGCGCCCTGTTCCGGCAGGTAGCCCATGCCGTTCAGCGAGCGGATCGAGTTCACCACATTGACGATCGGACCCTGAGCAGTCAGATCGGCGATGCCGTCCAGGTCGTCCATGATCGATGAGATCGGCGACGGAGATCCGGCCGGGATGCCATCGTACGTCGATGGCGGCTGCCCTGGATCTGTTGGCTCTGCGGTGATCGGTGGTGGCGGATCGACCTCCAGCGGCGGCCGGGGCTCTTCCGGCGGCTCGGCCGGGTCGATCGTGATGCTGACCGTATAGGTCGCGACACTGGTGCCGTCGCTGATCGTGTAGGTGAAGCTGTCGGAACCGCTGTAACCATCGGCCGGCGTGTAGGTGTAGGTGCCGTCCGGGTTGATGGTCACCGTGCCGTGGCGCGGACCGGTTCCGAGACCGTAGACAATCGGCTGGCCTTCAGGATCGGTGGCGGGCGGCAGTGCCCCCGTGATCGTTTCGCCTTCCGGTACCGAGACCGACGTATCGGAGCCGACTGGCGGGTCGTTGACCGGATCAACCGTGATCGTGACGGTATAGGTCGAGGTCGAGCGGCCGTCGCTGACGGTATAGATGAATGTGTCGGTGCCGTTGTAGTTCAGCGTCGGTACATAGGTGTAGGTACCGTCGCGATTGACGGTGACCGTGCCGTGAACCGCCTGCGCGCCGAGGCCATAGGTCAGCGCGTCGCCATCGGCATCGGTCGCAACCGGCAGTCGACCGTTGAGCGGCGTGTCCTCGAAGGCCACGACATTCGCGTCTGCACCCACCGGCGGCTGGTTGGCCGCGCCGACCGAGACGGTGACGGTGTAGGTCGAAGTCGCCTGGCCGTCGCTCACCGTATAGGTGAAGCTGTCGCTTCCTACATAGCCGGCTACCGGTGTATAGCTGTAGCTGCCATCGGCGTTGATGGTGACCGTGCCGTGCTGTGCCTGGGTTCCAAGACCATAGGTGACGGGTGAGCCTTCGGGATCGGTTGCCGACGGCAGGCTTCCTGTCGTCGTCGAGCCCGAGGTTGCCGAGATTGCCGTGTCGGAGCCGATCGGCGCGTCATTGACCGGTGTCACGGTGACGGTAACCGTATAGGTCGAGGTCGCCGTGCCATCGCTCACCGTATAGGTGAAGCTGTCGGTGCCGTTGAAATTCCGGTTCGGCGTGTAGCTGTACGTGCCATCCGCATTGACGACGACAGTGCCGTGGGTCGCCGCAGCGCCGAGACCGTAGGTCAGCGTGTCTCCATCCGCATCCGTTGCGACCGGCAGGCGACCCGTCGTTACCGTGTCTTCCGGCGTAGTAATCGCGGCATTCTCGCCAACCGGCGCATCATTGACCGGAACGACCGTGATAGCGATCGTATAGGCGACCGTCGTCGTTCCATCGCTCACGGTGTAAGTGAAACTGTCGGTGCCGGAGAAGTTCGCGGCCGGGACATAGCGATAGGTGCCATCGGCATTGATCACCACTGCGCCATTGCTTGCCTGGCTGCCGAGGCCGTAGACGAGCGTATCGCCATCCGCATCGGTCGCGACCGGCAGGCGGCCGTTGAAGGCCGTGTCCTCGTTGGTGGTGATCGCGCCGTCCGAACCGACAGGCGCATCCTGAACGGGATTGACGATGATCGTGACCGTATAGCTGACGATCGTCGTGCCGTCGTCGACGGTATAGGTGAATGTGTCCGTACCGTTGAAATTGGCGTTCGGAACGTAGCTATAGCTGCCATCGGCATTGACGGTTGCCGTGCCGTTTCCGGCCTGGGTGCCGAGCCCGTAGGTCAGCGCATCGCCGTCCGGATCGGTCGCCTGCGGCAATTGTCCCTGCGCCCTGCCGTCTTCATCGATCGTGACGTCGAGGTTCGCTCCGACCGGAGGATCGTTTTCGCCACCGACCGTGACGGTGACGGTGTAGGTCCGCGTCGCCGTGCCATCGGTAACGGTGTAGGTAAATGTATCGGTGCCGTTGAAGTTGGCGTTCGGAGTGTAGGTGTAGCTGCCGCTTGCATTGACCGTGACGTTCCCGTTGGCGGGGTCGCTGCCTTTCGCATAGATGAGCGCATCGCCATCGGCGTCGGTGGCAGCCGGAAGCTGGCCGTTGATCGGTGTATCCTCATTGGTAGAGGCAGTGCCATCGCTGCCGACCGGCGGATCGTTGACCGCACCAACCGTTACGGTGACTGCGTAGCTGACGGTCGTCGTTCCATCGCTGACGGTATAGGTGAAGCTGTCCATGCCGTTGAAGTTGGCATTCGGTACGTAGCTGTAGCTGCCGTCTGGATTGACGGTCACGGTGCCGTTTCCGGCCTGGGTTCCGAGACCGTAGGTCAGCGCATCGCCATCCGGGTCCGATGCCGTTGGCAGCTGGCCGTTGAAGGTCACATCCTCGCTGGTCGAAACCGCATCATTGCGACCGACCGGCGCGTCGTTGACCGGCGCGACGGTGACCGTGATCGTATAGGTCTGCGTCGCTGCGCCATCACTCACAGTATAGGTGAAGCTATCCGTGCCGTTGAAATTGGCGTTCGGCGTGTAGGTGTAGGTGCCGTCCGCATTGACGATCACCGTGCCGTTCGCCGGATCGCTGCCCTTGGCGTAGATGAGTTGGTTGCCGTCGGCGTCGGTTGCGGCGGGCAGCTGGCCTTCAAAGGGGTGTCTTCAATGGCCGAGGCCGTCCCGTCCTGGCCGACCGGTGGGTCGTTGACGGCGCCGACGGTAACGGTGACGGTATAGCTGACGGTTGCCGCGCCATCGCTGACGATGTAGGTGAAGCTGTCGGCACCATTGAAGTTGGCGTTCGGCGTATAGGTATAAGTGCCGTCCGTGTTGACGACGACCGAGCCGTGCTCGGGCAGCGTTGTGCCGAGACCGTAGGTAACTGGCTGGCCTTCCGGATCGGTCGCCGGCGGCAGCGTGCCGCTCGCCGGTACATCCTCGGTCACCGAAATGCTGATGTCCGAACCGACCGGCGCGTCGTTTACCTCGGCGACATTGATGGTGATCGTATAGACGGACGATGCCGAGCCATCGCTGACGCTATAGGTGAACGAGTCCGTGCCGCTGAAATTCGGGTTCGGGGTGTAGGTATAGGTTCCGTCCGCGTTGACGATGACCGAGCCGTTGATGGCATCCCGGCCGAGCGCATAGGTGACCGGCGATCCTTCAGGATCGGTCGCTACTGGAAGTTCGCCGGACAGCGGCTCGTCTTCTATCGCATCGACAGTGTCGTCGTCAGCGGTCGGTGGCTGGTTCGCCGGACCGACATTGACGGTGACCGTGTAGGTCGAGGTCTCGTCCCCGTCGCTGACCGTATAGGTAAACGTATCGGGACCGCTGAAGCCCGGAGGCGGCGTGTAGCTGTAGATACCGTCCGCATTGACGGTCACCAATGCACCCGGCGTTACTGTGCCGAGCGCATAGCTGACGGGCGAGCCCTCCGGATCTGTTGCCGGCGGCAGGGTGCCGGTCGCGGTTCCGTCATTCTCGACCGAGATCTCCAGGTCGGAGCCGACCGGCGCATCATTTACCGGATCGATCGTGATGTTGACGGTATAGGTCGCGGTCGCCGTTCCGTCGCTTACCGTGTAAGTGAAGGAGTCCGCGCCGTTGTAATTGGCGGCCGGCTGGTAGGTGTAGCTGCCATCCGCATTGACCGTGACGGTGCCGTGCAGAGGCTGGCTGCCGACAGCATAGGTTAGCGGGTCGCCATCGGCGTCGGTCGCCGTCGGAAGCTGGCCTTCGAAGGTCACGTCCTCGTCGGTTAAAATGTCGTCATCCTGGCCGACCGGTGGATCATTGACCGCGCCGACAGTGACGGTGACGGTATAGCTGACGGTCTCGGTTCCGTCCGTGACGGTGTAGGTGAAGGTGTCGGTGCCGGCGAAATCGGCGTTTGGCACGTAGCTGTAGCTGCCGTCCGCATTGACCGTAACGGTGCCGTTTTCGGCCTGTTCGCCCAGACCGTAAGTCAGCGTATCGCCATCCACATCGGTCGCGACCGGCAACTGACCATCGAGAGGCGTATCCTCGGCCGTCGAGACGGCATCGTTTCTGCCGACGGGCGCATCATTGACCGGCCGAACGGTGATGGTGACGGTGTAGGTCGATGTCGAGGCACCGTCACTTACGGTATAGGTGAACGAGTCGCTGCCGTTGAAAACGGCATTCGGCGTGTAGGTATAGCTGCCGTCTTCATTGACGGTGACGGTACCGTTTTCTGGGTCCCTGCCCTTGCCATATACCAGGGCATCGCCATCGGCGTCGGTCGCTGTCGGAAGCTGGCCGTCAAAGGCCGTGTCTTCGTCCGTTGCGACCGCATCGTCCTGGCCGACCGGCGGATCGTTGACCGCGCCGACGGTGATGGTGACCGTGTAGGTGACGGTCGTGGTGCCGTCGGTCACTGTATAGTCGAAGCTGTCCGTGCCGTTGAAATTGGCATCCGGCACATAGGTGTAGCTGCCATCGGTGTTGACTGTGACGGTGCCGTTCGCCGCCTGCTCGCCGAGGCCGTAGGTTAGGGTCTCGCCATCAACGTCGGTCGCAGCCGGAAGCTGGCCGTCATAGGCTGTATCCTCATTCGTCTCGACCGCATCGTCGCGGCCGACCGGGGCATCGTTCTCCGGCGTCACCGTCACGGTGACGGTATAGGTGCGGATCACCGTGCCGTCGCTGACGGCATAGGTGAACGCATCGGTGCCATTGAAATTGGCGTCGGGCGTGTAGCTATAGCTGCCGTCGGCATTGATCGCGACGATGCCGTTTCCGGCCTGGACGGCAAGGCTGTAGCGCAGCGTATCGCCATCCGGATCGGTCGCAACCGGCAGCACGCCTTCGAACGGCGTGTCCTCGGCCGTCGTGATCGCATCGTCGGCGCCGGTGGGCGGGTCGTTGACGGCATTGACGGTGATTGTGACGGTGTAGCTGACCGTTACGGTGCCATCGGTCACCGTATAGGTGAACGTGTCTGTGCCGTTGAAGTTGGCATTCGGCACATAGGTATAGCTGCCGTCTTCGTTGACGGTGGCCGTGCCATTGCCGGCCTGCGTACCGAGGCCGTAGGTCAGCGGGTCGCCGTCCGGATCCGTTGCCTGAGGCAGCTGGCCCGCCGCCGTGCCATCCTCATCGATCGCGATATCCAAGTCTTCGCCGACCGGCGGATCGTTCTCCGCGCCGACCGTGACGGTGATCGTGTAGGTGCGTTCGATCCGGCCGTCGCTCACCGTATAGGTGAAGCTGTCCGTTCCGTTGAAGTCGGCATTCGGCGTGTAGGTATAGCTGCCGTCGAGATTGATCGAGACGGCACCGTTTTCTGCCTGCGTTGCAAGGCGGTAGGACAGCGGATCGCCGTCCTGGTCGGTGGCGGTCGGCAGCTGTCCGGTGAACGGCGTATCCTCGTCCGTGCTGATCGCGCCATCCGAACCGCTCGGGGCATCGTTGACGGCATTGACGGTGACCGTGACGGTGTAGCTGCGTGTCGCGATGCCGTCCGAGACGGTGTAGGTAAAGCTGTCCGTGCCGTTGAAATTGGCGTTAGGCACATAGGCATAGCTGCCGTTCGCATTGACCGTGAGCGTGCCGTTCGCCGGATCACTGGCCTTGGCATAGGTCAGCGCATCGCCATCGGCATCGGTCGCCGTCGGAAGCTGGCCGTTATAGGCCGTGTCCTCGTCGGTCGAGACGGCGTCATTGCTGCCGACCGGCGCGTCGTTGACCGCACCCACCGTTACCGTGACCGTATAGGTTGAGGTCGCTGTGCCATCGGTGACGGTATAGGTGAACGTGTCGGTGCCGTTGTAGTTGGCAGCCGGCGTATAGGTATAGGTGCCGTCGGCGTTGACGGTGACCGTGCCATGGGCCGGTAGAGTGGTGCCGAGGCCGTAGGTGAGGGGCTGGCCTTCCGGGTCGGTGGCGCGGGGCAGGGTGCCGTTCGCAGGCACGTCCTCGGTCACGGAAATGCTGGTATCGGATCCGATCGGCGCGTCATTCACCTCCGTGACATTGATCGTGACGGTGTACGTGGACGAGGCCAGGCCATCGCTGA
Organism: Terrirhizobium terrae; assembly: GCF_030323265.1. Classification (GTDB taxonomy): domain Bacteria; phylum Pseudomonadota; class Alphaproteobacteria; order Rhizobiales; family Rhizobiaceae; genus Neorhizobium. The sequence continues at coordinate 1,247,804 of NZ_CP104992.1, read as the reverse complement.
CCGTATAGGTGAAGGAGTCGCTGCCGCTGAAATTCGGGTTCGGGACGTAGCGATAGATGCCGTCCGCATTGACGGTGACGGTGCCGTTCACCGCCTGGGTGCCGAGTTCATAGGTAAGCGGATCGTTTTCCGCGTCGCTTGCAGGCGGCAGCTCGCCGTCGAACGGAGTATCCTCGACGACCGTGATCGCATCGTTCGAGCCGACCGGCGCATCGTTGACCGCGTTGACGGTGATGCTGATCGTGTAGGTGGATGTCTCAGCACCGTCGCTGACGGTATAGGTGAAGACATCCGATCCGTTGAAATTTGCATTCGGCGTGTAGGTATAGGTGCCGTCCTCATTGAGCACGATCGTGCCGTTGGCGGGGGCCGTCTCTAGGCTGTAGCTGACCGGATTGCCTTCCGGATCGGTGGCAGCCGGCAGCGCGCCGTTGAAGGGCACGTCTTCGGTGACGGTGATCGCGCCGTCCGAGCCGATCGGTGCATCGTCGACCGCCGTGACGGTGATCGTCACCGTATAGGTCGAGGTCGCTACGCCATCGGAGACGGTATAGGTAAAGCTGTCGGAGCCGTTGAAATTGGCGTTCGGCACGTAGCGATAGCTGCCGTCGGCATTCACGGTGACCGTGCCATTGGTCGCGGCGCTTCCCAGCGCGTAGTCGAGATCGTCGCCATCGGCGTCGGTGGCCGCAGGAAGCTGGCCGTCGAAGGGTACATCCTCGGTGACAGTGATCGCATCACCCGAGCCGACGGGCGCGTCATTGACCGGCGTGACGGTGATCGCGACGGTATAGACCGCCGAGGTCCCGGCGCCATCCGTCACGGTATAGGTGAAGCTGTCCGTGCCGTTGAAATTGGCATTCGGCGTATAGGCGTATGTCCCGTCGGCGTTGAGCACGAGGGTGCCATTGGAAGGTCCGTCGCCCAGGACGTAGGTGACGTCGTCGCCCTCGACATCGGTCGCCTGGGGAAGCGAGCCGGCGAAAGGCGTGTCCTCGGTGACCGAGATCGCCGTATCGGATGCGACCGGCGCATCGTTGACCGCATTGACGGTAATCGTCACCGTATAGGTGCTCGTCGCCGTGCCGTCGCTCACCGTGTAAGTGAAGCCGTCGGTACCATTGAAATTGGCGTCCGGGACGTAGGAGTACGTGCCGTTCGCGTTGACCGTGACGGTGCCGTTCAGGGTATCGCGGCCGAGCCCGTAAGTGACGGGCGATCCTTCCGGATCGGTGGCGGCCGGCAGCACGCCATTGGTGATCGGCGTGTCTTCATCGGTGGTCGCCGTCGCGTTGTCAGCTATCGGTGCGTCGTTCACCGCGCCGACCGAGATGGTCACGGTATAGATGTTCGAATCCACCCCATCGCTCACCGTATAGGTAAAGCTGTCCGGGCCATTATAGTCGGCATTCGGCGTGTAGGTGTAGGAGCCGTCGGCGTTGACAACGATCGTGCCGTTCGTCGGGCCGGTGCCAAGCGCGTAGGTAACATCGTTGCCTTCGACATCGGTTGCCCGCGGCAGGTCGCCCGCGAACGGCGTGTCTTCGGTGACCGAGATTGCCGCATCGGCCGCGACCGGTGCATCGTTGATCGCATTGACCGTGATCGTCACCGTGTAGGTGCTCGTCGCCGTGCCGTCAGTCACCGTGTAGGTGAACGAGTCGGTGCCGTTGAAATTGGCGTCCGGCACGTAGGAATAGGTGCCGTCCTCATTGACTGTCACGCTACCGTTCAGTGCATCGCGGCCAAGCCCGTAGGTGACGGGCGATCCTTCTGGATCTGTCGCGACCGGCAGCACGCCATTGGTGATCGGTGTGTCTTCATCTGTCGTTGTCGTCGCGTTATCGGCGATCGGCGCGTCATTCTCCGGTCCGACAGTGACGGTCACCGTATAGGTGTTGAAGGAGACGCCGTCGCTGACGGTATAGGTGAAGCTGTCGGGCCCGTTATAATCGGCATCCGGCGTATAGGTGTAGGAACCGTCCGCGTTGACGACGACCGTTCCATTCGCCGGACCGGTGCCGAGCGCGTAGCTGATGTCGTCATTTTCGACATCGGTTGCCGGCGGCAGTTGGCCATCGAGCGGCGTGTCTTCGGTGACCGAGATCGGCGTATCCGAGGCGACCGGCGCATCGTTGATTGGATTGACCGTGATAGTGACCGTGTAGGTGGCGGTGGCGGTGCCGTCGCTCACGGTATAGGTGAATGTATCGGTGCCGTTGAAATTGGCGTTCGGCACATAGCTATAAGTGCCATTGCCGTTGACGACGACCGTGCCGTTGGCGGCCTGGCTTCCGAGTGCATAGGAAATCGTATTGCCATCCGCATCGGTCGCGGCCGGCAATGTGCCGTTGGTGATCGCGGTGTCCTCGTCGATCGTGACCGAGGTATCGGATGCGACCGGTGCATCGTTCACCGCACCGACGGAGATGGTAACCGTATAAGTGTTGGAATCGATGCCATCGCTTACCGTGTAGCTGAAGCTGTCCGGGCCGTTGTAGTTGGCGTTCGGCGTGTAGGTATAGGAGCCGTCGGGATTGATGCTGACGGTGCCGTTGGTTGCCTGGCCGGCGATCGAATAGACGACATCGTCGCCTTCGGCATCGGTTGCCGTCGGGAGGTTGCCAGTGAACGGAACGTCTTCGGTGACCGAGATCGATGTATTGGAGGCGACCGGCGCATCGTTGATCGGGTTGACGGTGATCGTCACCGTGTAGGTGTTCGAAGCCGTACCGTCGCTGACCGTGTAGGTGAACGTATCCGTGCCATTGAAATTGGCGTTCGGGACATAACTGTAGGTGCCATTGCCGTTGACGACGACCGTGCCGTGGGCGGCCTGGCTTCTGAGCGCGTAGGAAACCGTGTCACCATCCGCATCGGTGGCGGCGGGCAGGGCGGCATTGGTGATCGACGTATCCTCGTCGATCGTGACAGAGGCGTCGGATGCGACCGGTGCATCGTTCACCGCGCCGACCGAGATGGTGACGGTATAGGTGTTGGAATCGACACCGTCGCTCACCGTATAAGTAAAGCTGTCCGGACCGTTGTAGTTGCCGTTCGGTGTGTAGGTGTAGGAACCATCGGGATTGATGCTCACGGTGCCATTGGTTGCCTGGTCGGCGACCGCATAGACGACGTCGTCGCCTTCGACATCGGTTGCCGTCGGCAGGTTGCCATTGAACGGAACGTCCTCCGTGACGGAGATCGACGCGTTGGGCGCCACCGGCGCGTCATTGACCGGATCGACGGTAATGGTGACCGTATAGGTGTTCGAGGCTGCGCCGTCGCTGACGGTATAGGTGAAGGTATCGGTGCCGTTGAAATTGGCGTTTGGCGTGTAGCTGTAAGTGCCGTCAGGATTGACGGTGACGCTGCCGTTCAGCGGGCTGTTGCCGAGCGCATAGGTGATGTCGTCGCCTTCCGCATCGGTGGCTTCCGGCAAGGTGCCGTTCACGATCGGCGTGTCTTCGTCGATCGTCACCGCGAGGTCGTCGGCGATCGGCGCGTCATTCACGGCACCGACATTGATCGTCACCGTATAGGTGTTGGAAGCCGCACCGTCGCTGACCGTGTATGTGAAGCTGTCGGTGCCGTTGAAATTGGCATTCGGCGTGTAGCTGTAGCTGCCGTCGGCATTGACGGTGACGGTGCCGTTCGCGGCCGTAGTCGCCAGCGCGTAGGTGATGGCATCGCTCTCGGCATCGGTCGCCGTCGGTAGCTGGCCGGTGAAGGGCGTGTCCTCGTTGATCGAGATCGATGTATTCGAGCCGACCGGCGCGTCGTTGACCGCAGTGACGGTGATCGCGATCGTGTAGGTGGTCGTCGCCGTTCCGTCACTCACCGTAAAGGTGAACGAGTCAGCGCCATTGTAGTTGGCGGCCGGGCTGTAGCTGTAGCTGCCATCGGCATTGACCGTCACCGTCCCATGCGCCGGCTGGCTGCCGACCGCGTAGGTGATCGGTGATCCTTCCGGATCTGTCGCTGCCGGCAACTGTCCGGTGAAAGGCACGTCTTCCATTACCGTGATCGCACCATCGGACCCGATCGGCGCGTCGTTGACCGGCGAGACATCGATCGTGACGGTGGCCGTGGTCGTGCCGCCCTGGCCGTCGGAGATGGTGACGGTGAAGCTGTCGGTGCCGTTGAAATCGGTGTTCGGCGTGTAGAGATAGGCGCCGGAGGCATCGATCGTCACGCGGCCATTGGCCGGCTGGCTGGTGACGACATAGGTCAGCGGATCGCCATCCACGTCGGATGCGGCAATCGTCCCGGCGATCGGTGTGTCTTCCGGCGTCGAGATCAGCTGGTCGGTTGCAACGGGCGCATCATTGACCGGATCGATCAGGATCGAGGCCGTGCTGGTGGCGGAAAGGGCACCGCCCGCGCCGCTATTGCCGCCGTCATCGGTCGTCATCGTCAGCGCGACTGCGGCGCTGCTGTTGGCGACCGGCCGATAGACCGGAGCCGTCGGGCCCGCGAGCCAGGCGTTGATGTTTGCGACCGATCCGGTGAGCGTGATGCTCGCCGAGCCGCTGCCGGCAACCGTGACGCCGCCTCCCGAAAATGCGATCAGCGAACCGGCATCGACGCCAAGCGTCACCGTAACCGGCGCATTTCCAGCGTCGACATCGGTGATCTGGATGCCTGTGAGGGCCAAGTCCGTGTCTTCGGAACCGGCAAAGCTGCCAGGCAGCGTGTTGACCGGCGCGTCGTTGATGGCGCGGACGATGCCGGAGACGATCGCGTCGCGGCTGACTGTGTCGTCCGACACCGTGTAGCTGAAGGACGGGCTGCCGTTGTAGTTCGCTGCCGCGGTGAAGGTCAGCGTGCCATCGGCGTTGAGCGAGACACTGCCACCGGTGACCGAGACCGGATTGCCGGCTGAGATCGCCTGGCCGTTGATGGCGGTGACTGTCAGCGTGTCGTTGTCGGGATCGCTGTCATTGCCGAGCACGTCGATGACGGCGCTGCCATCTTCGTCGATGGCGAACGTATCGTCGGCCGGGACCGGCGGATCGTTGACCGCGCCGATATTGATGGTCACCGTCGCGGTATTTACACCGCCATTGCCGTCATCGACCTGATAGGTGAAGCTGTCCGTGCCGTTGAAGAAGGCATTCGGCTGGTAGGTGAAGGTGCCGTCGGCATTCAGCGTCAGGGTGCCGTTGGCCGGGCCGTTGACCAGCGAGACGGTCAGCGGATCTTCGTCCGCATCGGCGCCGTTGCCATTGTTGGCCAGCACGTTGCCTTCAAGCGTATCGCCTTCGTCGATCGCAAACGTGTCGTCTTGTGCCACCGGAACCGGGTTGGTGACGGTCCAGGTGAAGCTGCGCTCCACCGAGCCGCCATTGCCGTCGCTTGCCGTCATGGTGACGGTGAAGGCGAAGGTGCCGGTCGGACCGGAGGCGGAGGGATCGATCGTGCCGGTGATCGCGCCGGCTGCGGGGTCGTAGGTCAGGCCGGTCGGCAGGCCGGTGACGGTATAGGACAGCGTGTCGCCATCAATGTCGGAGAACTGGCTGCCAAGATCGAGATTGATCGTGGCGCCGTCGATATTGCTGCGCGGCGGCAGGGTGGGCGCGGTCGGGGCATCGTTGACACCGGTAACGGTGACGGTCAGCGTCGCGGTGGCCGTGCCGCCATTGCCGTCGGAAATCGTGTAGGCGATCGACGTCGTGCGGCTTTCGCCGGCCTGCAGGTCCTGGAAGGCCGCGCCCGGGTCGAAGCTGTATGAGCCGTCGGCGAGAATGACGAAGCTGCCGCCATTCGAGCCGGCAAGCGTTGCGCCAACTCCATTCGGGCCGGCACCGACCTCGATCACCGTCAGCGTATCGCCATCCGGATCACTGTCGCTGCCGATGATGACATTGCCTTCGATCGCGGTGTTCTCATCGGTCGTCGCTGCATCATCCACCGCAACAGGCGTGTCGTTGACCGCATCAACCTGGCCGGAGACCGTCGCCGTCGAGGTCGTCGTGCCATCCGAGACGGTGTAGGTGAAGGTCAGCGGGCCGTTGAAATTCGCAGCCGCCGCGAATGTCAGCGTGCCATCCGCATTGAGCGTGATCGTGCCGCCGGTGACAGGCACGGTCCCGCCCACACCGATCGCCTGGCCGTCGATCGCGGTGATCGTCAGCGGGTCGTTGTCGGCATCGCTGTCGTTGGCAAGAACGTCGATCGTGGTGCTGTCGTCTTCATCCAGCGTGAACGTATCGTTGCCGAGTACCGGTGCGTCGTTGACCGCGCCGACATTGACGGTGATCGTATAGGTGACGGTCGCGGTGCCATCGGAGACGGTATAGGTGAACGAGTCCTCGCCGTTGAAGTTCGGGTCGGGCGTATAGGTATAGGTGCCATCGGCATTGACGACGACGCGGCCATTGTCGGGCTGGCTGCCGGCGGCATAGGTCAGCGGCTGGCCTTCCGCATCGGTGGCAACGGGCAGGGTGCCGCTGAAGGGCGTATCCTCGGTCACGTCGATCGTGGCGTCAGCACCGATCGGCGCGTCGTTTGCGCCAGTGACCGTGACCGTGAAGGTCGCCGTCGAGGTGCCACCCTGGCCGTCAGAGATCGTGTAGGTCACGCTTGTCGTGCGGCTTTCGCCGGCGGCAAGATCGTCGAAATCCGTACCCGGATTGAACGTGTAGCCGCCGCCTGCCGCAATGGTGAAGCTGCCGCCGGCGGTGCCGATGATGCTCGTACCGACACCGGAGGCATTGCCGTTCACAGCGGAGACGGTGATCGTATCGCCATCCGGGTCGCTGTCGGTGCCGGAGCCGTTATTGGCAAAGACCGAGCCGGTGGCGGGCGTGTTTTCTCCGGTCGTGATCGCGTCGTTCTGGGCGACCGGGGCCGGGTTGGACACGGTGATGGTGAAATCGCGGGTGATCGTTCCGCCAGTCTGGCCGTCGCTGACGGTCACGGTGACGACATAGACACCGCCCGCTACCTGCGACGCATCGCTTTCGAGCGTGCCGGTGATGGTGCCATCGGCGGCCATCGTCAGGCCTTCCGGCAGACCGGTCTGGCTGAAGGTCAGTGTGTCGCCGTCGGCATCGGTGAAGAACTGCGAGACGTCGAGCGAGACGTCCTCTGCATCGTCATAGGTTTGGTTCGGGATTTCGCCGACCGGCGGGTCCTCGACGTTTTCTACATTGACGGTAACCGTGAAGGTCACGGTCGTGCGGCCATCATTGACCGTATAGGTGAAGCTGTCCGCGCCGGAGAAATTGGCGGCCGGGACATAGGTATAGCTGCCATCCGTGCCGATCGTAATCGTGCCGTTGGCCGGCTGGCCGGTCACCGCATAGGTGAGCGGACCGCCATCGATATCGGTAACGGGCAGGAAGCCGGTCGCGGTCGTGTCCTCGGTGGCGTCGAGCGTGAAATCGCCGCCGACCGGCGCATCGTTTTCGCCCGTCACGGTGATGGTGAGAGTCGCGGTTGCGGTGCCACCCTGGCCGTCGGAGATCGTGTAGGTCACGCTCGTGGTGCGGCTCTCGCCCACCTGCAGGTCGTCGAACTCGGTGCCGGGATCGAACGTATAGGTGCCGTCGGCGGCGATCACGAAGCTGCCGCCGTCAGAGCCGTCGATCGCGTCGCCCGGATTGCCCGCGCCGACCGCGATCACCGTCAGTGTCGTGCCTTCCGCATCGCTGTCATTGCCGAGCACGCTCGGGCCGCTGGTGATCGGCGTGTTCTCGCCCGTCGTGGCATTGTCGTTCACTGCGACCGGCGGATCGTTGACCGCGCCGACGCTGACCGTCGCCACAGCTTGCGTCGTGGCGTTCTGGTTGTCGGTCACCGAGATCGTCAGCGTACGGTCGCCGGCCGTCAGATTGTCGTCGCGGTTTTCGTATTGCAGGGCGCGCAGCAAGGCGCTCGCAGCGGCATCCGGCATGGGAACGGACGGACCTGCAGCGTTTTCGAAATGCAGCGCGTTGCTGCCATTGTAGCTGTAGAAGAAGGTCGTGCCGCCGAAGGCGATCGTGCCGCTGGACGCCGTGCCGACGATGATGTCGACGGCGCCGTTCAGATGGATGATCTCGCTGCCGCCATCGGCAAAGCCCGCTAGGTTAACGTCGAGCGAAACGACGCCGCCCTCGATATCGGAGACGATCGCATCCGGCGTGACGATCTGAACCGGCGCGTCCCCTTCGATGAAGGAGACCTGATTGCCGGTGCCGCCGGTTGCCGTGCCGTTCAGATCGACGACCGGAACGTCGTTGACGGCGGCGATGTTGAGCGTCACCGAGGCATCGGAGAAGCCGCCATTGCCGTCGCTGACGCGGTAGGTGAAGCCGACCGTGCCGTTGAAGTTCAGCGTCGGAGTGAAGGTCAGGTTGCCGTCCGCGTCGGCGAGCGTAACGCTGCCGCCGGCGACTGCGATCGTCTGGCCGACTGCGATCGCCTGTCCGTCGATCTGGGTGATGGTCAGCGGATCGCCGTCCGGATCGATATCCTCGCCGGCATCGCCACTCGCCGTGCCTTCGCCGGTGATAGGGTTGAAGGTGACGGGCGTGTCTTCGGTCGCATCGACCGTGTCGTTTGCAGCGCCGGGCGCCGGATTGGTGACGGTGAAGACGAAGCTGTCGGAAACCGAGGCAGTGCCGTCACTCGCCGTGACGGTGATCGTATAGGGGCTCCCCTGCGATGCACTCGCGTCAAGCGTGCCGCTGATCAGGCCGGTTGCCGGATCGAACGTGAGGCCGGGCGGAAGCGCACCAACCGTGTAGGTGAGCGTCTGGCCGTCGACATCGCTGAAATAGGGACGGACATCGAGGCTGAAGGCAGAGCCGTCGACCTGCGTGCGGTCCGGAATGGGCGTCGCCACCGGCGCATCGTTGACGGGCGTGACGGTCACCGTGACAGTCGCGCTGTCGGTGCCACCATTGCCGTCGCCGATCGTATAGGCGAAGGATTCCGTCCCGTTGAAATTGGCGTTGGGCGTGAAGCGCAGCACTTCGCGGCCGGCCGCATTGAGCACCAGTTGGACGGAACCGTTGGCGGTCATGACAGCCGGACCGCCGATCGTCAGATTGACGCCTTCCACCCGAATGACCGTGTCGGTATCGCCGTCCCCATCCGTGTCATTGGCAAGGATGTCGATATCGACCGGTGTGTCTTCATTGGTCGTGACCGCGTCGTTCTCGGCATTCGGCGCGACATTCCTGATCGTGTAGGTGAAGGTCTCGGAGACGCTGCCTTCGTCCGGGTCTGTCGCGGTGATGGTCACGACGAAGCTGCTGATACCGTTCGGGCCGGAGGCGCCGGGGTCGATCCTGCCGGAAATGACGCCGGTTTCGGGATCGATCGAAAGGCCCGGCGGCAGGCCGGTCGCGGTATAGGTCAGCGGCTCGCCTTCGGGATCGACGAAATTGCCGGAGACGTCGAAGCTGATCGTCTCGCCGTCATTGCGCTCGACATCGGCGATCGGCGAGGAGATCGGCGGATCGTTCTCGGCATCGACGGAGACGGTGATGATGCCGGTGCTGACCCCGCCCTGGTCGTCGGTAACGCGATAGACGATCGTGTCGGTGCCGTTGTAATTGGCATTCGGTGTGTAGGTCAGCGTGCCGTCCGGATTTACGACGACCGTGCCGTTGCCGGCGACGGGCGCAAAATCCGGGTCGATGGACAGCGTGTCGCCATCCGGGTCGGTATCGGCTCCCAAGGCACCGCTCGTCGTGCCATCGCCGGTGATCGGGTCGAAGGTGACGGGCTCGTCTTCGCCGGTCACGACCGTATCGTTGCCGGCCGTTGGGGCAGGATTGGTGACGGTGAAGCTGAAGGTCTGGATTACCGTTCCGCCTCGACCGTCGGAGGCGGTGATGGTGACCGTATAGACGCCGTCGCCCTCCGGTCCGCCCTGGCTGGCATCGTTTGCGATCTCGCCGGTGATCGTACCGTCGGCGGCCATTGTCAGGCCCTGCGGCAGACCGTTCTGCGTGAAGGTCAGCGTGTCGTTGGCATCGATATCCTGGAAGAAGGCGCCGAGATGCAGGGGATGGTCGGTCAGCGACTGGCCGTCCGCGCGCGTATAGTTCGGGATCGTATCGGCAGTCGGGGCGTCGTTGACGCCGTTGATGGTGACGGTGATCGTCGCGGTATCGACATTCGTGCCGTCGGTGACGCGATAGGTGATCGTCGTCGTGCGCGGCGGATCGCCGACGGACATGTCGTCGAAGTCGGTGCCCGGGTTGAACGTGTATGTGCCGTTGGCGTTGATGACGAACGTGCCGCCATTTGAGCCTTCCACGGCCACGCCGACATTGACGCTCGCGCCTTCGACCTGGTCGACGCTCAGGGGATCGTTGTCCGGATCCTGGTCATTGCTCAGGACATTACCGCTGCCGGATGCGTTTTCGCCTAACGTCAGCGTGTCGTTGAAGGCCTTCGGCGGCAGGTTGGTGACGTACCAGGTGATGGTGCGGATAGTGGTGCCGCCATTGCCGTCCGATGCGGTGATCTCGACGGTGTAGGGATCGGTATTGGAAGCGTTGGCGGCCAGCGTTCCGGTAATACGGCCGGCAGCGTCCATCGAGAGGCCCGGCGGTAGGCCTTGCGCGGTAAAGCTCAATGCCTCGCCGTCGATATCGTCGAAATACGGGCTGACATCATAGCTGACCGTCTGGCCGTCGCTGTCATACTGGTCGGGGATCGGGTCCGAGGTCGGATTGTCGTTGACCGGGGTCACCGTGACCCGGATCGTTGCCGTCGAGACGCCGCCGTCGCCATCGGAGATCGTGTAGACGATCGTGTCGACGCCGTTGAAGTTCAGTTGCGGAACATAGGTGATCGTGCCGTCGGCGTTGATCGTGACGCTGCCATTGCCGGCACTTGCGGCCGTAATCGTCAGCGTATCGCCGTCGGGATCGGTGTCGTTGGCGAGCGGATTGATGGTGATCGACGTGTCTTCGTTGACGGTTGCCGTATCGTTGTTTGCCGTCGGGCCGGGATTGGTGACGGTCAGCTCGAACGTTTGCGCCGGGGTCGACGTCGTGCCGTCGGTGGCGGTGATCGTGATCGTATAGACCCCGTTATTGCCGCCCTGGCTGGCATTGCGGTCGATATTGCCGAAGATCAGGCCGGTCGCGGCATTGTATGACAGGCCAGCCGGTAGGCCGGTAATGGTGAAGGTCAGGTCGTCGCCGTCCGGATCGGTGAAGAAATCGGCGACATCATAGGTGAAGGACTGGCCATCGGCGCGCACCCGGTCGGGGATCGGCTGGGTCGGGGTAGGGGTGTCGTTGACCGGCAGAACGGTGACGGTCACCGTTGCCGTATCCAAGCCGCCATTGCCGTCGTCGATCGTGTAGCTGAAGCTCTCCTGGCCGTTATAGTCGGCGTCGGGCGTGAAGCGCAGGAACTGGCTGCCGTCCGGGTTCTCGATCAGCCGCACCGATCCATGGGTGGTCTCGACCGCAGCACCATTGGGTGTCAGGACCTGATTGTTGACGCGGATCACCTCGGCCGCATCGCCATCCGGATCCGTGTCGTTGTCGAGAATATCGATATCGACCGGCGTGTCTTCGTTGGTCGTCACCGCGTCGTCATTGGCGACCGGTGGAATGTTGAGAACGGTATAGCTGAACGTGATCACGGCGGTGCCGCCGGCACCATCGGATGCCGTGACGCGAACGGTATAGACACGCTCGCCGGTCGGCCCGGAGGCATCGGCGGCGATGTCGCCGGAGATCGTGCTGCCGCTCAGCGTCAGGCCGGCTGGAAGACCCTCGACGGTATAGGTCAGCGCGCCGCCTTCGGGATCGGAGAAGAAGGCGGATAGGTCGAGGCTGTCGGTGTCGCCGTCATTGCGGGTACGGTCGGCGATCGGGCTGCCGACTGGGTCGTCGTTGACCGGGGTGACGGTCACCGTCACCGTACCGGTTGCCGTGCCGCCATTGCCGTCGGAGATCGTGTAGGTGATCGTATCCGTGCCGTTATAGTTGGCCGAAGGCAGGTAGGAAATCTGGCCATTGGCAAGGATCGTCACAGATCCGTGCGCCGCCGTCGCCGAGGTGATGGTCAGCGGGTCGCCGTCCGGATCGCTGTCATTCGCCAGCACATTGATGGTGACGGCCGTGTCTTCTGCCGTCGTCGCGGTATCGTTGACCGCGATCGGTGCCGGGTTCGACACCGTCAGCGTGAATGTCTGCTGTGCAGTTCCGCCGTTTCCGTCGGAGACCGTGACCGTCACCGTGTAGACGCCGTTCACGCCGCCCTGGCTCGCCTGGTTGTCGATCGTGCCGGTGATGACGCCGGCGGCGGTGATGCTGAGCCCGCTCGGCAGGCCGGTCTGAGCATAGGTCAGCGTGTCGTTATCGGCATCGGAGAAGAAGCTGGAGACGTCGAAATTGACGCTGGCGCCGTCATTGGCGGTCCGGTTGGGCAGCGGCGTGCCGACCGGCGCATCGTTCTCACCTGTGACAGTGACGGTGACCGTATACTCGTTGCGTCCGCCGTTCGGGTCGGTCACGACGAAGCTGAACGTGTCGCTGCCGTTGTAATTGGCGTTCGGCGTATAGGTATAGGTGCCGTTGGCATTGATGGTCACGGAGCCGTTGGCGGGCGTCGTGGTGCCGGCCGCGAAGGTGATCGTATCGCCATCGACATCGGTGGCCGAAAGCGTGCCGCTGAACGGCGTATCCTCGGCCGTCGAGATGCTGACATTGGACGAGACCGGTGCGTCATTGACCGCCGTCACGGTGCCGTTGACGGTTGCCGTGGCAGTGCCTCCATTGCCGTCAGAGACGGTGTAGCTGAAGCTGACCGCGCCGTTGAAATTGGCGTTCGGCGTGAAGCTCAGTCTTCCATCCGCATCGAGGCGAATGTAGCCGCCGGTGATCGCGATGGACTGGCCGGTCGCAATCGCGGTGCCGTTGATGGCCGTCACCGTCAGGGCATCGCCATCCACGTCACTGTCATTGGCGCGTACGTCGATGGTGATCGCCGTGTCTTCCGGCGTGGTGAACGTATCATTGGTCGCGACCGGTGCGTCGTTGACCGGCGTCACTGTGCCGTTGACGGTTGCGGTCGCTGTGCCACCGTTGCCGTCCGAGACCGTATAGGTGAAGCTCGGGCTGCCGTTGTAGTTCGCGGCCGGGGTGAAGGTCAGCGTGCCGTTGGCATTGAGCGTCACCGTGCCGCCGGTGACGGAAACCGTCGCACCGGACACGATCGCAGTGCCGTTGATCTGCGTGATCGTCAGCGTGTCGCCGTCGACATCGGAATCGTTGGCGCGGACGTTGATGTTGACCGCCGTATCCTCGGCGGTCGTGAATGTGTCATTGCCGGCAACCGGGGCATCATTGATCGGTGTAACCGTGCCGTTGACGGTTGCGGTCGCCGTGCCTCCGTTTCCGTCCGAGATCGTATAGGTGAAGCTAGGGCTGCCATTGTAGTTGGCTGTCGGCGTGAAGGTGAGCGTGCCATTTGCATTCAGCGTCACCGCGCCGCCGGTGACGGAAACCGTTGCGCCGGAGGTGATCGCCGTGCCGTTGACGGCAGTGATCGTCAGCGCGTCGCCGTCCGGATCGCTGTCATTGCCGAGAACGGAGATCGTCGTCGGAGTGTCTTCGGCGGTGGTGAACGCGTCGTTGCCGGCGACCGGCGGATCCTGCACCGGACTGACCGTGCCATTGACCGTTGCCGTCGCGGTTCCACCCTGGCCGTCGGAGATCGTGTAGGTGAAGGTCGGGCTGCCATTGTAGTTGGCAGCCGGCGTGAAAGTCAGCGTGCCATTGGCATTCAGCGTCACCGTGCCGCCGGTCACGGCGACCGAGCCGCCGGAGGAGATCGCCGTGCCGTTGATGCGCGTTACCGTCAGCGGATCGCCGTCGACATCCGAGATCGTTGGACCGTACGTCGAATGTGACGGCTGTGTCCTCATTGGTGGTGAATGTGTCATCGGTCGCGACCGGCGGGTCCTGTACCGGATTGACCGTGCCGTTGACAGTCGCCGTGGTCGCACCGCCCTGGCCGTCGGAGACGGTATAGGTGAAGCTCGGGCTGCCGTTGTAATTGGCGGCGGGTGTGAAGGTCAGCGTGCCATTGGCATTGAGCGATACCACGCCGCCCGTTACCGTCACTGGGTTGCCGGCCGAGATCGCGGTGCCGTTGATTGCCGTGACAGAAAGCGTGCCGCCATCGACATCCGAGTCGTTCGCCAGCACGTTGAAGGTGACGGCGGTATCCTCGTTGGTGGTGAACGTGTCGTTGACCGCGACCGGCGCATCGTTCTGACCGGTCACCGTAACGGTCACGGTTGCGGTTGCCGTGCCGCCCTGGCCGTCGGAGATAGTGTAGGTCACTGCGGTCGTACGGGTCTGGCCCGCTGCGAGGTTGTCGAATGCGGTGCCCGGGTTAAAGGCGTAGGTACCATCGGCATTGATGGTGAAAGTGCCGCCGTTGGAGCCGGCGACCGCCGCACCGACGCCGGCGCCACTTCCGCCGACGGCCGACACGGTGATCGGATCGCCATCCGGGTCGCTGTCATTGGTCAGCACCGAGCCGTTGATCGAGGCATTTTCGGTGGTGGCGAAGGAATCGTTTCCGGCGATCGGCGCCGGGTTGGCGACGGCCCATGTGAAGCTGCGGCTCGACTGCGCACCTGCGCTGTCGGTCGCGGTCACGGTGACCGAATAGGGGCCGGTGAGGCTGGCGCTGCGGTTGATCGTGCCGGTGATCACGCCGGCTGCGCTGATCGACAGGCCGGGCGGCAGGCTGGTTGCGGTAAAGGTCAGGCTGTCGCCGGCATCCGGATCGCTGAAATTGCCGGAAACATTGAGCGAGATCGCCTGGGCGTCACTGGAATTCTGGTTGGCGATCGGGGTCGAGACGGGCGCATCGTTGATGCCCGTGACGGTGACGGTAAAGGTCGCGGTGGCCGTGCCGCCATTGCCGTCCGAGACCTGGTAGGTGATGGAGCTCGTGCGCGTCTGGCCCGCGGCGAGATCGACGAAAGCGGTGCCCGGATTGAAGACCGCCGCGCCATTGGCGCCGATCGTGAACGTGCCGCCATTGGAGCCCGCGACTGCAACGCCGACATTGCCGGCAACGCCATTGACCTGCGAGACCGTCAGCGTGTCGCCGTCGACATCAGAGTCGTTTGTCAGGACATTGGCCGCGATATTGTTGTTGGCGGCCGTCTGGGCGCTGTCATTGGCCGCAACAGGTGCGTCGTTTACGGCGTTTACCGTGACCGAGACCGTGTATTCGACTGTCGCGGTGCCGTCGCTGACGCGATAGGTGAAGGTGTCGGTGCCATTGAAATTCGCTGCGGGTGCGTAGGTATATGTGCCGTTGGCGTTGACGACCACGATACCATGCGAGGGACCGGTCGAGCCGGCGGAATAGGTCAGCGCATCGCCGTCCACGTCAGTCGCGACCGGCAGCGTGCCGGAGAACACGGTGTCCTCATTGGTGCTGATCGCGGTATTGGAGCCGACCGGGGCATCGTTGACCGGTGCGATCGAGATCGTCGCCGTATCGGTGTCCGAGAGCGCGCCGCCCGTGCCGGTATTGCCGCCATCGTTGGTGACCATGGTCAGCGTCACCGCGCCATTGGCATTGGCGACCGGCGTATAGACCGGCCGCGAAGCACCGCCGAGGAAGGCGTTGATATTGGCGACCGTGCCGGTGAGCGTGATGCTGCCGGTGCCCGAACCGGAGACCGCGACACTGCCGCCGGCCGTAGCGGCGAGCGTGCCGGAGCCGACCGATAGTGTCACCGTGACATTGCCGTTGCCGGCATCGACATCCGATACCGACAGACCGGTGAGGGCGAGCGCCGTATCCTCATTGGTGGCGAAGCTGCCGGGCAGGGTGTTGACCGGCGCGTCGTTGACCGCCGTGACATTGAAGGTGATCGTGTTCGGCGTCTGGTCCGTGTCGATGCCGCCATTGGTGGTACCGCCGTTGTCGCGCACCTGGAAGGTGAAGGAGGCGAGGGCTGTGCCGTTCGCATTGGCGGTCGGCGTGAAGGTGAGGCTGCCGATGCTGGCCGCATTGACGACCTGGCCGGCCGTGACCGGCACGCCGCCGAGCGACAGCACGCCATTGGTCGGCAGCGTGTTGATGACGACGGCAGAAAGCGTGTTGGTCGGGCTGTCGTTCGGGTCGGTAAAGCCGAAATCGGCGGCTGTGAACGTGTAGCTGCCGTCTTCCGTCAGCGTGATCGTCTTGTCGGTGCCGGCCGGGGCATCGTTGACCGGCGTGATCGAGATGCTGGCCGTATCGATATCCGTCAGCGACGGGCCACCGGTATTGCCATTGTCGTTGGTCGTCATCGTCAGTGTGACGCCGGCGACGGAATTGGCGGCGGGCGTGAAGCTCGGCCGGGAGGCGCCCGAAAGATAGGCGTTGATGGCGGAGATCGTGCCTGACAGCACGACCTGGCCGGAGCCGCTGCCGGAGACCGTGACACCAGCGGCATTGGCGGCGGTCAGGATGCCGCTATCGACGGCGAGCGTGACGGAAACCGTCCCCGAACCGGCGTCTGCATCGGATATGGACAAGCCGGTGAGGCCGAGCGCCGTGTCTTCCAGCGTCGTGTAGCTCGTCGGAATGGTGTTGACCGGCGGCGTGTTGATCGAGGCGACCGCGACCGTGACGGTTCCCGTCTCGGTGACGCCGCCCGAGGTGACGGTATAGGTGAAGGTGGTGACGCCGTTATAGTCGAGCGTCGGAGTGAAAACGAGCTGACCGCCCTCCGTCAGCTGCACGCTGCCATTGCTGACGGCAACCGTGCCGCCGGCGGCAATCGCCGTGCCGTTGATGGCGGTGATCGTGCGGCCCGGATTGTCGAACGTGTCGTTGGCGAGAACCGGGATGGTGACCGCGACATCTTCGTCAGTCGAGACGGAATCGTTGGCGATATCGGCGACTGCGGTGACGGTGACGGCGATCGTGTCGCTGTCGGTGAGCGTTCCGTCCGAGGTGCTGAGCGAGATCTGCGCCGGGCCGTTATAGTCGCGGGTCGGCACATAGGTCGCACCGGCCAGCGCCGCGTTGATCGCGGCAGCCGTGCCGGAGAAGGTCATGGTCGCATCGGACGTGCCGTCGCCGGTCGTGAAGGTCAGGCCGGTGATGCCGGACAGCGAGAAGGCGCCGTTGGTGACATTGAGCGTCACCGTCAGTGTGCCGCTATCGATATCGGCAACCGAGATCGCATTGCCGGCGGCAGTCGAAAAGGTGATCGTGCCGTCCTCGGCGATCGTCTGGGCGCCGGGTACGGTGTTGACGGGCGCATCGTTGACGGGCGTGACATTGACGGTAACGGTTGCCGTCTCGGTGACGCCGCCGGAGGTAACGGCATAGGTGAAGGTCGTCTGCCCGTTATAGTCGGCAGCCGGCGTGAAGGTGATCGTGCCGTCGGCATTCAGACGCGCAGTGCCGTTGGCGACCGCGATCGTGCCGTTGACGGAGACTGCCGTCCCATTGATCGCGGTGATCTGGTGGCCAGCATTTTCGAACGTGTCGTTCGCGTTGACGGTGATCGTCACCGCCGTGTCCTCGTTGGTCGTCACCGTGTCGTTGGCGATATCGGCGACCGGGGTCACGGTGATGGCGATGCCGTCGGTATCGGAGAGCGCGCCGTCGGAGGTGACGACGGTCAGCTGAGCCGAGCCGTTATAATCGGCTGTCGGCGTATACGAGAGGCCGGCAAGTGCTGCATTGATCTGCGCTGCCGTACCGGAGATCGTGACCGTGCCGGTGCCGTTGTTGCTGATCGTCGCGCCGCCTCCGGCCGTAACCGAGAGCGCACCATTGGTGACGCTGACGGTCGTGGTCAGCGAGCCGCCATCGACATCCGAAACGCTGACGCCGCTGATCGACAGGGCCGAGTCCTCGGCCGTCGTCTGCGCGCTCGGCACGGCGTTGACAGGCGCATCGTTCACGGCGGTGACATTGACGGTCACGGTCGCCGTCTCGGTGACGCCGCCTGATGTCACGGTGTAGGTGAAGGTCGTCTGGCCATTGTAGTCGGCCGCCGGGGTGAAGGTCAGCGTGCCGTCGGCGTTGAGGCGGACGGTGCCGTTCGTAACAGCCACAACGCCATTGGAGACGATCGAGCTGCCATTGATCGCGGTGATCGTGTGACCGGCATTTTCGAATGTGTCGTTCGCGTTGACGGTGATCACCGTCGCCGTGTCTTCGTTGGTCGTCACCGTATCGTTGGTGATGTCCGCCATCGGTGTCACGGTGATCGTGCGGCTGTCGGTATCGGTGAGCGAGCCGTCGCTGCTCGTCATGGTCAGGGTCACGGCGCCGTTGAAATCGGCGACCGGCGTATAGACCGGCTGGCTGGCGCCTGCCGCCAGATAGGCGTTGATATTGGCAAGCGTGCCGGACAGCGTGATCGTGCCGGTGCCCGAGCCAGAGACCGTGACGCCGCCGCTGCTGGTCGCGGCGATCGTGCCGGAATTGACGCCGAGCGAGACCGTCATCGTCACGGTGCCGGAATCCGGATCGGCGACTGAAAGACCGCTCAGGGCAAGCGTACCGTCCTCGGCCAGCGAATAGCTTGCCGGCAGCGTGTTGACAGGCGGGTCGTTGACCGGGATGACCGAGACGGTCGCGACGGCAGTGTTGGAATTCGCCGCGCCATCGTTGACGAAGATGTTGATCGTACGTGCTGTCGAACCTGGGTCGTCGGAGCTCGACGAATACCGGATCTGCTGCAGCGCCGTCTGGTAATCCGCCTTGCTGGCCGAACCGGAGAGCGTCAGGGTGAAGGTCGCGACATTGTAGCTGAAGGAAATCCCGGTCGGCAGCGTACCCGAAACGGAGAGAGCGTCGCCCGCTTGGCCGTTGGCGATGACGATCGTGGCCGAGGTCATGTTGACATTGTCGACATCGGTTACCAGCACATCGGTATCGACGATCGCGACACCCGTGCCGTTTTCCGTATAGCTGGTCGTAAAGCCCGTGCCCGCGCCGGATGCGTCGAGATCGAGTACCGGTGCATCGTTGACAGCGGTGACCGTAATCGTCGACGTATCGACATCTGTCAGCGCGCCACCGGAGCCGGTATTGCCGCCGTCATTGGTGGTCATGGTCAAGGTTACGGCGCCGTTGAAATCGGCGACGGGCGTGAAGGTCGGGCGGGATGCGCCGGCGAGGAAGGTATTGATGTTGGCGAGCGTGCCGGTGAGCGTGATCGTGCCCGTGCCGGAACCCGATATCGTGACGCCGCCGGCGGCACTGGCCGTCAGGAGGCCGGAATTGACGCCGAGCGTCACCGTCATCGTGCCGGTCGCGGCATCGACATCGGAGATCTGGATGCCGGTGAGGCCGACGGACGTGTCTTCCGCCGTCGAGTAACTGCCGGGCAAGGTGTTGACCGGGGCATCGTTGACGGCAGAGATGGTGATGGGCCGCGTATCGACATCGGTCAGCGTGCCGCCCGTGCCGGTATTGCCGCCGTCGCTGGTGGTCATGGTCAGCGTCACGCTGCCGCTGGCATTGGCGACCGGCGTATAGACGGGGGCTGCGGCGGAGGCGAGATAGGCGTTGATATTGGCAAGCGTGCCGGTGAGCGTAATCGTGGCGGTTCCCGAACCAGAAACGGTTACGCTGCCGCCCGAAGTGGCCGTGATGCTGCCGGCGGTGACGGCCAGCTGCACGGTCATCGTGCCGGTGCCGGCATCGACGTCGGTGATCGACAGGCCGCTCAATGCGACGCTGGCATCTTCATTCGTCGCCCAGCCGGAAGCGGGGAGCGCGTTGACAGGCGCATCGTTGACGGCCGTGACATTGACCGTGACGGTCGCCGTCTCGGTCACGCCGCCGGATGTGACCGTATAGGTGAAGCTTGTCTGGCCGTTGAAATTGGCGGTCGGCGTGTAGGTGATCGTGCCGTCGGCATTGAATGTGACGGTGCCCTGGCCGGCAGGCGGCTGGGTGACGGAGGTCAGCGTCCGGCCGGAATTTTCGAAATTGTCGGCGGATGCGCCGTTGGTGCCGGTGATGACGTTGAAGCTTGCCGGCGTGTCTTCCGTCGTCGTCACAGTGTCGGCCACGATATCTGCGACCGGCGTCACGGTGATCGCGACGGTATCGGTGTCGGAAAGAGAGCCGTCCGAGGTCACCATGGTCAGCGTGTCGGAGCCGTTGTAATCGGCATTGCCCTGGTAGCGCAGCGAGGCGAGAACGCTGTTCACCTGCGCCTGGGTGCCCGAGACCGTCACCGTCCCGGTGCCGGATCCGGTCACCGTGCCGGCCGTGGTCGACGGCGAGAGGATGCCGTTCGCCACCGTCAGGGTAACGGTGACATTGGTGCTGTCGACATCGGTCACCGAGAGGCCGGTGATCGCCGTCAGCACGTCTTCCTGAACTGTCGCCGGGCCGGGCACGGTGTTGACCGGCGCATCGTTGACCGCGATCACGTTGACCGTCGCGACCGCCGTATTGGAATTGGCGGCACCGTCATTGGTGGTGACGTTGATGGTGCGTGCGATGGTCGACGGGTTTTCCGACGTAGAGGAATAGCGGACCGCCTGCAGCGCCGTCTGATAATCCGCCTTGGTGGCGGAGCCGGTCAGTGTGAGGGTGAAGGTTGCCGCATTGTAGCTGGCGGTGATGCCGGGCACCGCGCTGCTCAGCGCCAGCACGTCGCCCGCCTGGCCGTTGGCGATCACCACCGTCAGCGAGCTCATGTTTGCGTTGTCGACGTCGGTGATCAGGCTGGCCGTACCGGTGATCGCGACGCCCGTGCCGTTTTCGGTGTAGCTCGTCGAATAGCCCGTGCCGCCGCTTGCCGTATCGAGGTCGAGGATCGGCGCGTCGTTGACGGCGGCGATCGTGATCGAACGCGTGTCGATATCCGTCAGCGTCCCGCCGGTGCCGGTATTGCCGCCGTCGCTGGTGGTCATGGTCAATGTGACCGAGCCATTGGCATCGGCGACGGGGATGTAGATCGGTGCAGAGGCGGAGGCGAGATAGGCGTTGATATTGGCGAGCGTACCGGTCAGCGCCAGGGTGGCGGTGCCCGAGCCCGAAACGGTGACGCTGCCGCCCGACGTGGCGGTGAGCGTGCCGGTGCCGACATTGAGCGTCACCGTCATCGTGCCGCCTGCGGCATCGAGATCGGCGATGGAGAGGCCGGTCAACGCGATGCTGGTATCCTCATTGGTCGACCAGCCAGCGGCCGGCAGCGTGTTGACCGGGGCGTCGTTGACGGCGGTCACGGCAACCGTGGTCACGGCGGTATTCGACGCAAGCGCGCCGTCATTGACTGTAACGCTGATATTGCGACCGGCTGCCGTGCCGCCAATGGTCGGATTGTCCGAGGTGGAGGAATAGAGGATCTGTGCCAGCGCGGTCTGATAGGCGGCTTTGGTGGCCGATCCCGTCAGCGTCAGCGTGTAGGTCGCAGAATTGTAGCTCGCGGTGATGCCGGTCGGCAGTGCGCCGTTGGCGGCAAGCACGTCGCCCGCCTGACCGTTGGTGATCACGATCGTGGCCGAGGCTATGTTAGTGTTGTCGACGTCGATGACGGAATTGTTGGTATTGGCGATCGCCACGCCCGCAGCGTTTTCCGTATAGCCGATCGAATAGCCGGTACCAGCGCTCGAGCCGTCGAGGTCGATGACAGGCGCGTCGTTGACCGCATTGATGGTGATGGTGCGGGTATCGACATCCGTCAGCGGGCCGCCTGTGCCGCTATTGCCGTTGTCGTTCGTCGTCATGGTCAACACGACGGTGCCATTGGCATCGGCGACGGGTACGTAGATCGGCGCGGCCGCGGAGGCGAGATAGGCGTTGATATTGGCGAGCGTGCCGGAAAGCGTGATCGTGCTTGTCCCGGAGCCGGCCACCGTGACGCTGCCGCCTGATGTGGCGGTGATCGTGCCGGTCGCGACATTCAGCGTCACCGTCATCGCGCCGGTTCCGGCATCGACATCGGCGATCGACAGGCCGGAGAGCGCGACGCTGGCGTCCTCGTTGGTCGTCCAGCCGGATGCTGGCAGTGTGTTCACCGGCGCGTCATCGACGGCGATGACGCTGATCGTCGATGTGGCGACGGCCGATGTCAGGCCACCATCGCTGACCGTGACATTGATCACGCGTGCGGTCGTGCCGGGATTGTCGCCGCTGTTGGAAAAGGTGATGCCGCGGATTGCGGCCGCATAATTTGCCTTGGTCGCCGCGCCGGTCAGCGTGACCGTGACCTGTCCGGCGACGGACGTGTCGACCGAACCGGTAATGCCGCTTGGCAGCGTGCCTAAAGTCAGCAGGTCGCCTGCCTGGGCATTGGTCAGTACGATTGTGGCGGAGCGGATGGTCGTGCTGTCGAGGTCGCGCACGTCGGTGGCCGCGGCACCGATTGAAACCGCCGCACCGTTCTCGGTATAGGTGGTCGTGTAGTTCACGCCGGCCACGGTATCGACGTTGCGGAAGGCGCTGACATTGTCGATGAATATGTCGTCGGTGCTCGGGTTGAGCAGGCCGCCGGCGGCGGAGTAGCTGAAGACTAGGTTGCCGGTCGCGGCTACCGTCGATGGCAGATTGATGGTGATCGGCGTCCGGGTCCAGCTTGTCGTCCCCGCCGGCAGGCTGGAAGCAACGGTCGCAGGCGACCCGCTGGCTCCGTTCAGATAGGTTATGGTTGCGGTATTGGGCGTGCCATTCGTGGTGCCAGTCGTGATGCGTGCATACACGACCCCGCCGATGGATATCTCCAGCGTTGCCGGTGTGGTGTTGTCAGCAGAGAGGCCAAGCAGAGTGACGTCGTTACTCCAGCCGAAATCAAAAGTCAGCTGGGCCGCGCCGGAAGGGGCAAGACCATCCCTCCAACCAGAGAGGTTCGCTTGGGTCAGTGTGCCCGTTCCGCCGGCGTCCCGCCAAGCGAAGCCATCATTTGCAATTGCGCCGCTGCCGCCCACGGTCCAGCCGGTCGTACCCGGCGTGCCGCCATTGGTAACGATCTGCGTCGGGGTGGTGCCGGAATTCAGGTCGACGACCGGTGCCTGGGCGTTATAGCCAAAATCGGCGGCGACATTTGCCGCGCCGACAAGCGTGAGGGCGGCGGATTGGGTCGTGGCCGTCGTCGCCGTCGCACCGCCGAGCACACCATTCGCGTCGGTGACGCGGACGACATACTGGCCGGGCAGCACGCCGGTGAACAGATAGGTGCCGTTCGCATTCGTCGTGTCGGTCGCCAGAACCCGCTCGCCAGCATCGGCGACGCCGTTGCCGTTCACGTCATCGACCAGCTGCACCGTGACATTGGCGATGCCGACGTCACCGCTATCGAACGTACCGTTCGTGTTGTTGTCGTCGTAGATCTGGTCACCGATCGAACCCGTCGGGGGCACCCAACGGGCGCCATCGGCAACGGTGCCGATCGCGGTCGTGCCATTGGTGGTGATGGCGATCGCCGAGCCGATGGCGGCTCCCGTCGTTATATTGACCTGCTGGATCGAGGAGCCGACGAGATAGGTATTGCCGTTCAGGTCGCCACCGCCCTGTACCAGGGTCGTGCCGGTCGGGTTGGTGAAGCTGCTGACGATCGCGCCGGTCGAGAGATTATAGCGCGTGATGGTGTTGGCCGCGCCGTTGATGCTGAGAAGATAATTGTTCGTCGTGTCGATCGCGAAATCGCCCCAGTCATTGCTGCCGGGTATCGCCACACCGAACGTTTGCGCGCTCGCGATCGTACGTCCATTGCCGCTGAATGTAAGGCGCCAGATCTGGTCGTCCGTGCCGCTGACATTCTCGATGCCGAGATAGAGCGAGCCGTTATAGTAGGTCGCTGCTCCACCCCCAACGCCGCTCGTGCCGGTGGTGATGCTGAGCCCCGCACCGTTGTTGGTCAGGTCATTGTCGATCAGGATATGGGTATTGCCGACGAAGTCATAGGCGAACAGCGCGCGGTTCGTGCTCGTCGCATTGCTATCCATGTAATAGATGAGGCCGTTCGTCTGATCCACGGCGAGCGAGTTCAGCGTATCGCCCACGGTCACGCCACCCACCGTGGTCGGCGCCACCGTGATTGCCGTCGCCTTGCCGGTCGTCACATCGACGCTGTAGATGGTCCGGCCGGATACGACCAGCAATGCGCCGTTTCCGACAGAGGCCTGCACGTTCATCAGTTCGACATAGTCGCGCTGGGCATCCAGTGTCGGCGCTACCTTCGTGTCGACCTCGCCGGTGCGGTATTCGAGATCCCAATCGCCGCCGAGGTCCGAGGCACCGGTCGCGTCGGTCGATGCCGCGATGTCGGCACCGGTCATGTAGCCCATCATCCGGGCTGCGTTCTGGCCAAGCTCGCCGCGGGCGAAATCGCAGCCATAGATCATGATGTCGGCGTCGTCTGTCAGGGCACCTTTCAGGCTCTCCAGTTCGTCGGCATATTCGCCGGCCATGGACTCGATCGTCAGCTCGGCCGAGCCGAGATAGAGCCTGCCTTCGTCGCCGTGGGAGATGATGTGGACGGCGTCGATGTCCTTCATGTGGGACAGCGCTTCGGCCAGCTGCTCGACCCCGTCGCGGCCCTTTTCCAGGACGATGACCTCGAAGTCTCCGTCAATTCCCTGCAGCAGTGATTCGTAGTCGGGCACCGAGCTGTCGACGACCACGACCTGTCTTGCGGGCTCGTCTAACGGTTGCGTTTCCGTCTGGCCCTGTTCCGGAACGGCGGCAAGCGCCGCCGACAGGGCGTCGCTTTCCTTCGTCCCGGCATCCTGGTGATGGGAGGCATCACCGCCGTCATCAGGCGTCGCGGAATGCTCATCCTTGGTGTGTTCTACGGTTGCGGCACCGGCGGCGTCGAAGGCAATGCGCTGCTCGAGTTCCATCAGAGAGGAGGCGAACCGATCCTGCGTCCCCCGCTTCGACTTCGTCTTTTTCTTATCTTTCTTGCCTGCCGAAAGCGTTTTCCCGGGACGAGAAAAGTGCTCATTCATGCGCATTGCCTCCCGCTCTGCTACGCTGACAGGTCGCGCGGATTGGACGCTCAACCTCCAACGAAAAAGTCGAGCAACGGCCTGTCCGATTAACAGTTCCGAGAATGGAGCCTGGTTTGTTTACAAAAGGCTAATTCTCATATCGAAAATTTAGCAAATAATCATATATGTGTAAATGCGCAGGAAAATGAGACATTTCGGGCGATCGAAAGAGGGTATGCAGCTACCGCGGGAGGTGGAATTCGGGCTCACACGTTAGCTTTCGCTAACTCTTTAGGCCGTTGTTAATCATATTTGTAAATGATCATGAAGCCCTGGGTTTCCGAACAGCGTAGCGCCCCATCTGTGGGTTGATGGAGCGATTTGGTTCGGAAGCACGCGTTGTCTTGTATCGCTTACCGCGAGGGCTTCGTTGCAATTGCTTACGAGGTGACGCAGTGAAGTTTCCGCTTATCTGGACCTTGCCGGCCGTGTTGCTTGCAACCGGCTGCACGGTCAAAACGGAGCCGTTCACGCCCCAGGCGAACGCTGCCTTCGCGAACGAGAAACTGATGAGGGCGACCGCCAACCAGGAGCCGATCGTCGGCTCCATCGACCTCTACGAGGCGATGGCCAGGGCATTGAAATACAACCTGGACACGAAAGTCGAGATCATGCAGGCCGCGCTGAAGATGCGCGAAGCGGACCTCGTCAGTTATAGCGCGCTTCCCAAGCTTGTCGCCGGCGCGGGTTATGCCGGCCGCAACGAGGCCGACGCATCGACACCTTCCACCCGTGACGACAGCATCTATACGAGCGACCTCACCTTCTCGTGGAACATCCTAGATTTCGGTCTTTCCTATGTTCGCGCCAAGCAGGCGGCGGATGAGACGCTGATCCAGGAGGAGATGAAACGGCGCATCGTCAACAAGGTGATAGAAGACGTCCGCACCGCCTATTGGCGCGCTGTCAGTTACCAGCGTCTGGTCGGCCGCATGCGGGCACTTGAAGGTCGCGTCGCACGGGCATTGCGCGATACGCGCGGTCTTTCCTCGGGCGGTGAAAGCTCGCCGCTTGTCGCTCTCACCTATGAGCGCGAGCTGATCGAGGTGAAGCGCGAGGTCGAGATGCTGGAGGGCGAGCTGATGGTCGCCAAGAGCCAGCTCGCGGCGCTGATGAACGTCACACCCGGCACCAGTTTCACGCTGACGGTGCCGAAGCGTACCAGAACCAAGCTCTCGGTGCCGGACAGCATGCCGGAAATGTTCCGCGTCGCCGCCGAAAACCGGCCCGAAATGCGTGAGGTCGCCTACCGCATGCGGATCAACGAGAAGGAGGTCAATGCCGCCCTTCTCGATATCCTGCCGGGCTTCAACGTCTATGCCGGCTCGAACTATGATTCCAACGAGTTCATCGCCACCAATGACTGGCTGTCCTGGGGCGCCAAGGTCAGCTTCAATGCGATGAAGCTCGCGGCCCTGCCGGCCGTCAACAAGAAGATCGATGCGCAGAGCGAAGTGCTCGACGCGCGGTCCCTGTCAGTGGCGATGGCGGTCATGACCCAGGTCCATATCAGCCGCACCCGCTATGCGCATCTCAACAAGTCCTATGGCACGGCGGCGGCGCTTTCCAACGTCTCGCACCGCATCCTGAAGCAGGTGCGCGACGAGACGGTGGCGCAGAAGACCAGCGAGCAGATCCTCATCCGCGAGGAGATGAATGCGCTCCTCGCCGACGCCAAGCTGGATATGGCCTATGCCGACCTGCAGAACGCCTATGCCAATATCTACGCATCGCTCGGCGTCGATCCGTTCCCGACCGGGCTCACCACGACGCAGAGCGTGGACAATATCGCGACGCAGCTGAGGACGATGTGGACCGATAACGGCGGCCCGGCAAAGATCGAGGTGGTCGCCACCAAATAAGCGAAGGAGTGGGACGTGCAAGCATGCGATGGAAAGGGGCTGGTTCTTGCGGTGCTTCTGGCGGCGTTCGCGAGTCCCGGGTCACTATACGCGCAGGAGGGCGGAGAAGCCCTGCGCGGCATCGTCAAGTCGGCGAACGAGGCGATGATCGGGACCGACCTGATCTTTCCCATTGCATCCCTCCCTTTCCGGGAGGGGCAGCATTTTTCCAAGGGTGACGTGCTCGTCGCCTTCAACTGTGCCGACCTTGCGGCGCAGGTAAAATCCGCCGAAGCCGTGCTGAGGGCGGAACGCATCACGCAGGAAAATACCGCGAGGCTGGCGCGATCCAAGGCGGTCGGTGCCTTCGAGGTCGACATGGCGCGTGCCAAGATGGATCAGGCCGCTGCAGAACTGGAAGCCTACCAGAGCAAGATGTCGCGCTGCGTGGTCCGGGCTCCCTATGACGGGCGGATCGCCTTCATGCGGGCGCATGAACATGAAATCCCCGAACCCAACCAGCCATTGATGCAGATCGTCAGCGAGGGCGAGCTTGAAATCGAGGCGCTGCTGCCGTCAAGCTGGCTTCGCTGGTTGAAGCCCGGCAGCCGGTTCTCGATCACCATCGACGAGACCGGCGAGAGGAAACAGGCCGAGGTCGTCCGGATCGCGGCCGTTGTCGATCCCGTCAGCCAGACCGTGAAGGTGACGGGACGGTTTTCGGACGATACGATAGGCATTCTCCCGGGCATGAGCGGCCCGACCGAATTCAACCCCGCATCGGGGGATAAAGCATGGCTCGAGACGTCAAGCTTACGGCCAGACCACCGCAGGGAGCGCCAGTTCCGGATCCGGGTGGGGCAGTGAAAGCCTATGATCTTCTCCTGAGGGTGGAAGCTGAAGCGAGGCAGGCGCAGACGGTCGGCGAGCTTGCCTTCCTCATCGCCAACGAGACGATCCGCATCGCCAAGTGCCGGCAGGTCTTCGTGCTGGCGGGGCGAAACGATAACCTTCTGGTGAAGGCGGTCACCTCGGTCGGCAGCGTCGACAGGAACTCGCCGCGAGATCCGCTGGATCGAGGCGATCGTGAAGGCGATCTCCCGCAGCGAGAAGGGGCTCGGGTCAGCCCTTGATTTCGCGCTGCCGGCCTTCTGCCCGCCCGGCGACGAGGAGCACAAGGATTTTCCCTATGGTTTCATCGCCTGGCTTCCCTTCAAGCTGCGTGGCGGCACGGTGTTCGGCGGCATGCTGCTTGCCCGCGACGTGCCGTGGAACGAGCAGGATCTGCTGATTGCCCGGCGGCTGTCCGAAACCTATTCCCACGCCTGGGCGGCCCTTGCCGGCGAGCGCAGGCTGAAGCGCCGCATCAAGATAAAGCCGCTCATCGTGATGGCTGCGGTGGCGACGATCGCGCTCGGCTTCTATCCGGTGCCGATGATGGTCCTGGCGCCGGTCGAGGTCGCGCCGATCGCACCGCGCATCATCGCGGCACCGATTGACGGCGTCATAGAGAGTATCGCCGTCAATCCTGACCAGGCGGTGAAACAGGGCGATCCGCTGCTCAAAATGTCGGATGTGACGCTGCGCAACGAGCTGGCGGTGGCCGAGCAGGACGTGCGCGTTGCCGAAGCCAAGTTGATGCAGGTGACGCAAGGCGCGGTGTCCGACCCTAAGCTGCGTGCCGATCTTGCGATCACCCGCAGCGAGTTGACCGTCGCCGCCGCCAAGCGCAACTATGCCCGCGACATGCTGCAGCGTTCCGACGTGCGGGCGCCATCCGACGGGATCGCGATCTATACCGATCGGCGCGACTGGATCGGCCGGCCGGTAACGACCGGCGAGCGGATCATGGAAGTGGCCGATCCGACGCGCATGCAGCTCAGGATCGATGTGCCCGTTGCCGACGCAATCGCCGTTGCGCCTGGCGCCAAGGTGCGTGCCTTCCTCGATTCCGACCCGCTCAAGCCGGCAAGCGCCGAGGTGGTCGCGGCATCCTTCGAGGCACGCCTTATCGAAGGCGATGTCCTTGCCTATCGCATCTATGCCCGGCTTGACGAACAGCCGCGCGGCATGCGGCTCGGGATCCGCGGGACGGCGCAGATCAGCGGCCAGAAGGTGGCGCTCGCCTATTACCTGTTCCGCAAGCCGATTTCCGTCATCCGCCAGCGGTTCGGCCTATGAGGATCGCCCAACCTCAGATCGGTAATGTGCAGATTGGTCCTGCTCAGGTGGGCCAGCCACAGATGATACAGCCTCGCGACGCGCCATTGCCGGCGCTGCGCGAGGACCTGCAGATCATGCGCGTCGGCGCGAGCTATTCCGGGGCCCCTACCTGGGTCGTCTTCGATCCGATCCGCAATCGCTTCTTCCGCATCACCTATGAAATGTTCCAGGTGCTGAGCTCCTGGCGGATCAGCGGTACGGTCGGCAATCTCCTGAAGACCGTCGACAGCCGCTTCGGCAATCTCCTGACGGTCGAGGATATCGGCACGATCGTGCGTATGCTGGAGCATAACCTCCTGCTCGTTCAGCCGACCCGCGGTGCCTGGCGGGCGCTGCACCAGAAGTCCCAGCCGCGCCATTCCTGGTTCATGCGGCTCATTCACAACTATCTCTTCTTCAAGATCCCGCTTGTGCGGCCGGAAAGCTTCATCCGGCGGACATGGCCCTATGTAGCCTTCCTGTTCAGCAAGGTCTTCTGGTTCATCTCGGCGCTAGCGGGGCTGGCCGGCCTCTATCTCGTCTCGCGGCAGTGGGATGCCTTTGTCGGCACCTTTCCTTCGTTTTCTCCTGGGAAGGCGCAACGATCTCGATCCTGTCGATCATCTTCATCAAGTGCCTGCACGAGCTCGGCCATGCCTATGTGGCGCATCGCTTCGGTTGTCGCATTCCGACCATGGGTGTCGCCTTCATGGTCATGGTGCCGCTGCTCTATACGGATGTCAGCGATGCCTGGAAGCTGAAGTCCCGCTGGCAGCGGCTCAGGATCGATTCCGCCGGCATGCTGGTGGAGCTGACGGTTGCCGCCTATGCGCTGCTCGCCTGGGCCTTCGTGCCGGACGGGCCGATCAGAAGCGCCATCTTCGTGCTGGCCGCCACCGGCGTGGTGCTAAGCCTGCTGGTCAATCTCAACCCGTTCATGCGCTTCGACGGCTATTACATCCTGGCCGACCTGCTGGGGGTCGAAAACCTCCAGCCCCGCAGCTTTCGCCACATGCGCTGGCGGCTGCGCGAGCTTCTGTTCCGTCCCGGCTACCCGGCGCCGGAAGCGTTTCCGCTGCGGCTCGACGTGATCCTGACACTCTATGCGATCGCGACCGCGATCTACCGCGTGATGCTTTATCTCGGCATCGCGCTTCTCGTCTATCACTTCACGATCAAGCTTATCGGCATCCTGTTGTTCATCGTGGAGATCGGATTTTTCATTCTTCGCCCCGTCATCATGGAAGTGAAGGAGTGGTGGGCCATGCGCAGCGATATCGTCAGAAGCCGCCGGACCTATGTGACCGCGTCGATCCTTCTCGTGCTTCTAGTTCTTGCCTTCCTGCCGATCTCGACACGGGTCTCGGCGCCGGCAGTGATCTATCCACAGCAGTTCGCGCGGTTCTATCCGAGGGAACCCGGGCGGGTCGAAAAGATCGAGGTTACGGCAGGACAGAAGGTCAAGACGGGCGACGTCCTGTTCGTCATCGAAGCGCCGGAGATCCGCGAGGAAATCGGCATCGTCAATGTCGAGATCGAACTTGCGCGGCTGAGGCTCGCCCGCATCGTCGCCAATGCCGAGGATCTGGCACAGCGCAGCAGTATTGCGAGTGAACTCAACGGCCTGCTGGCCAGACGGCAGGGGTTGGAGGAAAGGCGGGCGGCGCTCGTCGTCACCGCGCCCTTCGACGGCACGATCACCGACGTCAATCCGGAAGTCCTGCCCGGACAATGGGTCGGACGCGGGGAACAGATCGCCTTCCTGTCAGCGGGCGCGGGCTCGATCGCGAGGGGATATGTGGCGGGCAATGACAGTTCCAGGCTTGCCGCGAATGCGCACGGCTGGTTCATACCGGACGATCTGTCGCTGTCGAAATCGCCGGTGACCCTGCTGTCGATCGCCGAAACCGGCGCGCAGGAAATCGACGTGCCGCAGCTAACCTCGCATTATCATGGAGCGATCGCGGTCCATCCATCTGCTGCCGGCCAGCGCCAGCGTCTCGCACCGGTGTCTGCGCAATATGCGGTCATGGCGCGGGTCGGCGACGAAAGCTTCGCGCCCGGCCGATCGGTGCAGGGCGTGCTGCTCATCGATGGCGAAGGCGTCAGCCTTGCGGCCCGCGCCTGGCGTAGAGTTCTGATGGTGCTATTCCGCGAGGCGGATTTTGAAGCGTCCGCCTCGGCAGGCGAACGCTTCTCTTTATCAGGCGGCGGCCTCGTAGGCGGAAGCTATGGCGGCGATCTGCTCGGAACTCATCGCCTGCATCTGGGTCGGGGTTATCGCCTGCAGCTGAGCCTTGCTGAAGGCCCTGATCTGCGTGGTGGACAGGCCGGGCAAAGCACTCGTGCTGATCGACGCTATGTCGGTCGGCGAGAACTGGGCGAGTTGCGTGGTACTGAATGCGGCGATCTGCGAGGAATTCAGCGCTGCGACCTGTGCGGAGGTCAAGGCCGCCGACTGTGCGGGCGTCAGTGCCGAAACCTGGGCGGTGGTAAGGCCGACGATGGATTTTGCGCTGAAGGACGCCACCGCTTCCGGTGACAGGAGCGCCAGCTTGTCGGTGCCGAAGGCCGCGATCTGGATCGGGTTGAAGGCACCGAGCTGCGTGCCGGTCAGCACACCCACCTGCAGGTCGCTCAGGCCCTGGATCTGGTAGAAGCTGAAGCCTGCGACCTGGGCCGCGGTCAGGGCGCTCGTCTGTTCGGCATCCAGCGTTGCCAGCGTTACCGGCGACATGCCCGTCATCGCGGTGGCGCTGATCGCGGCGATATGGGCCGGCGTCAGCTGGTCAATATCTTCCGGGTCGAGCGCTGCAACCTGCGTCGCCGTAAGCGCCGCCACCTGGGTGGTTGTGAAGGTGCCGACCTGGGCCGGACTGAGAGCCGAAATCTGGCTAGCGGTCAGGCTCGATATCGCGGTGGCTCCGAGTGCGCCGATCTGCGCGACCGTCAGGCCGGCGATCTTATCCGTCGACAGGCTGGCAATCTGGGTGCCGGTCAACGCCGCAAACTGGGTCGTCGTGAGTGCACCGAATTGCGCCGGGGTCAGTGCCGCGATCTGTGCCGGCTTCAATGCGGCGATCTGAGCGGTCGTCAGGGCACCGATCTGTTCGAGGGAAAGTCCGGCAATGGTCGCGGGCTTCAATTCGGCGAGTGCGGTCGGGCTCAGCGCGGCGATCTTGGCCGGTGTAAGCGACGAGACCTGGTCCACCGTCAGGGCAGGGGTCTGTTTCGACGTCAGTGCGGCGACCTGTGCGTTGGTCAGTGCATTGAGCTGCGCGGATGAGAGTAGCTCGACCTGACCCGGTGTCAGACCAGCCAGAGCGCTGGCGCTGAGTGCCGTGATCTGCTCGGAAGACAGGGCAGCGATGCGGTCTGACGGAAGGCCCGCGATCTGCGTTCCTGTCAGCGCGCCGATTTGCGTCGTGGTCAGCAGCGAAAATTGCGTGGGGCTCAGTGCCGCGAGCTGCGCTGAAGTCAGGCTACCGACTTGACCTGTGGTCATCGCGGCAAGCTGTTCGCCGGACATGGACAGGAAGGTTTCAGGTGCCATTCCGGCAAGCGCCGCGGGTGTCAGCATCGCTATCTCGGATGCGGAGAATGTTGCCAACTGAACCGGCGTCAGGGCGCCTACCTGGGTGGCGGTGAGGGCCGCGAGTTGAGCGGATGAGAAGGTATCGATCTGGCTCGGTGCAAGTCCCTTGATCTGATCGCCCGTCAGTCCGGTGATTCCTGCCGTGGTAATGGCGGCCAGCTGTTCGGAGGATAGCCCGCCGATGGAGGACACCGGCAAGGCGCCGATCTGCGCCTTCGTGAGCGCGGCGATTTGCGTCGTCGAGAGAGCCTGGACCTGAGGCAAGGTCAGCGCCTGCAGCTGGGTCGACGTGAGTGCGCCGATCTGTGCGGCATTCAGTGCCGAGATCTGGGCGACCGTGAGGCTGGCGATATTCTCCGCTGTCAAACCCGACATGGCGTTCGCGCTTATCGCGGCGATTTCTTCCGGTGTGAATGTCGCCAGTTCGTCGGCCGTCAACGCCGCAATCTGGGACGAGCCGAGGCCGCTGATCTGGGCGCCCGTCAGGGCTTCGGCCTGGGCTAGGCTTAGTCCCTTTATCTGGGCGCTGGTCAGTCCGGAAATACCCTTCGCGCTGATGGCGCTGATCTGGTCCGGAGTGAGCTTGGCCAGGCTGTCCGTCGACAAGGCTGCCACCTGGGTGGAGGTGAGTGCCCTGATCTGCTCAGAGCTCAGTGCTTCCGTTTGGGTTGGAGAGAAAGTATTGATTTGGTTGGCAGAAAGGGCCGCGACCTGGGTTGAGGTCAGCGCTGCGATCTGTTCGCTCGACAGGGCAGCGATATTTTCCGACGACAGGCCGGAGATCGCCTTGGCGCTTATGGCGGCGATATCCGCAGTCGAGAATTCGGCCAGTTCCTCAGGCGTGAGCACCGAAAGCTGGGCTGACGTGAGAGTGCCGACCTGTGCAGAGGTCAGGGCCTCGACCTGTTCCGTACTGAGTGCTGCAACCTGTGTCGTGGTGAGGCCCGCGACTGCCTTGATGCTTAAGGCTGCAATCTGCTCGCCCGACATGGCGGCAAGGTTGCCCACGGTGATTGCTGCGGTCTGGCTGGCACTCAGAAGCTTGATTTGCGCAGTCGTCAGACTTCCAATCTGGGACGGTGTCATCGCAGCGATTTGCGCCGGCGTCAGGGCCGTGATCTGGGCATTGGTCAAGGCGGCGACCTGATCGTCGCTCAATGTCGGGATGTTGCCGGTCGGGATGCCGGGTATCGTCTTGGCGTTGATTACCGCAATCTCTTCCGGTGAAAATGTAGCCAGCTGTTCCGGCGAGAGTGCAGACACCTGCGCAAGCGTCAGCGCACCGATTTGTGCCTTGGTGAACGCGTCCACCTGGTTAGGGTCGAGCGCGGCAATCTGATCCTTGGTCAGGCCGGCTATGGCCTTGGTACTCAAGGCTGCGATCTGGCTACCGGTCAGCGCAGAAAGCTTGTCTGGGGTGATCGTCGCGACCTGCGCAGCGCCAAGGCTGGCGATCTGGCTCGTCGTCAATGCTGCAAGCTGGACGTCGGTGAATGCGGCGACCTGGGCGGGTTTGAGAACAGAAATCTGCGGCGGCTTCAGTGCTGCGACCTGTTCTGGGGTGAGCGAAGCGATCGTCTGCGGTGTCACCCCTGCCATGGCAGTGGGGGTGATCGCGCCGATTTGTGCAGGAGAAAGCGATTCAAATTGGGCAGGGGTGAGCGTTGCCGTCTGCCTTGCGCTTAGTGCACCCATCTGCGCTGTCGTCAATGCGCCGATCTGGCTGGGATCCAGTATCGCGAGCTGTGCTGCTGTCAGGCCGGCTATGCCTCTGGTGCTGATCGACGAAATCTGTTCCGGTGAAAAGGCCGCCAGGCTTTCCGGTGGCAATGCGCCGATCTGTGATGCATTGAGCACCCCGATCTGCGCCGGCTTGAGGATATCGATTTGCTCAGGTGTGAGCGCACTGAACTGAGGCGATTTCATCGCGGTCAGCTGAGCCAGAGTCAGTGCGGCGGTCTGTTCGAGTGTCAGGCTCGCGGTCGACTGCGCCGAAAGGCCGGCGATGGCCGAAGGGGTCATCGCTGCGATCTGGGTGGCCGAGATCGCCCTCAGCTGTTCAACGCTCATCGCTGCGGTCTGCTTGGACGTCAGGACTGCGACCTGCTGCGTTGTAAAGGCTGCGATCTGCG
Source organism: Terrirhizobium terrae (assembly GCF_030323265.1). Classification (GTDB taxonomy): domain Bacteria; phylum Pseudomonadota; class Alphaproteobacteria; order Rhizobiales; family Rhizobiaceae; genus Neorhizobium. The sequence goes on along the minus strand of NZ_CP104992.1, from coordinate 1,213,081 downwards.
ATGTGCTGAGAGCGCCGATCTGCGCGGATGTCAGGCCGGATATGGCCTTGGGATTGATGCCTGCAAGCTGCTGATTGGTGAAGCCGGCGACATTGGTCGGCGCGAAGGATGCGAGCTGAGAGGACGTCAGCACGGCAAGCTGCGTCGTGGTGAGCGCCGCTGTCTGGGCGGCGGTCATAGCACCAATCTGTGCCGGTTTCAACGCCTTGATCTGGGTCGGGGTCAACGCCGCAACCTGTTCCGGTGTCAGGTCCGCGATCTTGCTGGCCGGTATGCTGGACAGGGCGAGGAGCTGATCGACGCGATATCCGACGGCGAGAAGGCGGCGAGGATGGTCTCGCTGACCGACGCCATCTGGCGGGCGGTGAGAGCGGCGATTTGCGTCGTGGTGAGCGCTTCTGCCTGCTCGCTGCTCAGAGCCGCCATATGGGCGGTCGTCAGGCCGCTGATCGCCTTGGCGCTGATTGCGGCAACCTGAGCGGGGGTGAGAGCTTCTATAGCGCCGACGGTCAGGCCGGACACCTGAGTGGCCGTCAAGGCCGCGATCTGCGTTGTATTCCAGGCGCCGAGCTGCTCGTGAGAGAGCGAAGCCACCTGTATGCTGGACAGGGCCGATATCTGGGCCGGCTTCATCGCCCCAATCTGCTCCGTCGTCAGGATCGCCAGCTGGCTTGTGGTGAGGCCCCGGATCGCAGAGGGTGTTATGGCGGCGATATCTTCGCGCGAAAAGGTGGCGAGATCCTCCGGCGACAGCGCGCCGATCTGCGCGGAACTCATCTTGGCAATCTGCGCCGGCGTCAGTGCTTCCACCTGCTCGACGCTGAAGCCGCTCAACTGAGACGTCGTCAAGGCGCCGATCTGAGACGAACCCATGCCTGCGATCTTCTCGGCGGAAAGCGTGGCGATCTGGTCGAGGCTCAATCCGACGACCGACCGCGACGCTATCGACGAGATCTGGGAAGTGGAGAGCACGGCAATGTTGCCGGACGACAAGGCTTTTACCTGTGACGAGGAAAGCGCACCGATCTGTGCGGAAGAGAGAGCCTTAACGTCCTCGGTGGTCCATGCTGCAATGGTGGATGCTGAAAGGGATTTGATCTGAATAGTGCTCAGCGAGGGAATGGTCGTCGTCATAAAAATACTCCTCCTCGATAGCTGAAACAGCGTCGATTCTCGAGCGAGACCGAATCGCGCCTATGCTCGATGTCCTCTACCTTTGCTTGCTTGCCTCAGACTGGCTTTTCTCAAAGCTGCACGCAGGGGTGGGTGGACCGCTCCTATGGGGCGGCATGTCGAGATCTATCCGAAGTGGGGAATTGGCGATTGGTGATCAGGCCAGATTAGCCGGCACCAGTTGCTGCCTGTGCCGCAGTTCGGCGCAGCTGGGACGGAATCTGCATCCCGTTCATTGATCTGTCGGCGAGGTGTCTGCCTCAGCTCCAATAGGCGGCGGCCGTGAAGTCTTTCTTGGCGAAGCCGCGCTCCGTCAGATGGGCACGCGCAGCCTTGGCCTTGTCGGCATGACCGGCGAACCAGACGTAGGAGCCGTCGGTGATCTCGGCCTCTTCCAGGGCCTTGCCCATATCCTCGACCATCGTGACGCGTGGGTCGTCGGCAAGTTCGCAGAGATCTTGCTGGCGAACCTGGAGGAAGGCGCGGACTTCACCGGGGGCTTCCTGCAGCATGCGGATGATGGCCGGCATGGCAGTCTCGTCGCCGAAGAGAACGAGATTATCGTTTTCGGGGCAGGCGCCGCCGCCGGGGCCGATAATGCCGACGGTGCGGCCGACCGGCTCTTCCGCGGCCCAGTCGGAGGTCGGGCTGCCGTCATGGCGGAAGATGTCGAATTCCAGCCAGTTCTCGCCATAGGCGACGGTCGTGTAGCAGGGGCGGTTCAGAGCGTCTTCGCCTTCCGGCCATACCGTGCGGCCGGACGCGGCGATGCGCGGCCAGCATGGCGGGCGGCCCTTACGGGGAATCAACAGGCGGAAATGATAGCTGCCGGCGCCGAAGCGCTCGGCATCATGGCCTTCCAGGCGAACGCGGGTAAAGCCCTCGGAGCGCTTCGTCACGGCCGTGACCTGCATCAGCGACATGCCCGGCGCCAGCGCGCCTTCGGCCACTTCGTCCCACTTGGGGCAGAGAAGGCATTCCTCGAAAAGCTCGGTCAGGCTGCCCTGCAGGGTCTGCAGCAGGCGCTGCTCGGGCGAGGATATCTCGATCGAGACACCGCTCTCGTCGGGAATGAGCGTCGCCTTGGAATTCCAGACATGGAAGCAGAAACCCTTGGCTTCCTCCGTCAACGGCACATCCCATTCCAGCGCGCGCTTCTTCAGCGCATTGATCGCTGCGCCGTTGTCACGGGTGATGCGGCCTCTGGTCTGGTGGAGCATGGTGGTCGTCCGGAAAGTCGTTCTGTGCCCGGACTAAAATCATTCATGACTTGTGAAGTCAAGATTGATGATGGCGGGACCGAAATGCCGATCCCGCCATGCTTTGCTACAGCAGTTCCTTCAGGCGGATGACAAAGCCGTGACCGGATCCCGAAAGCGTTGCCGTCGTGCCGATAGGCAGGATCGCGCAATCGAGTTCCGCGAGTGCTTCGGCGCACTCCCCATCCGCCACCTGCATCTCGCCGCGATGGCAGAGGAGAAGCGTCAGGGCATCCGTGGCTTCGATCTTCGCCGGCGCCGAGATCGTCTCGACCACATGCGAAAAACGTCCGCGGCGGGTCATGACGTTGAGGTCGGTGATCGTGCCGCCCGTCAGCCGGGCCGTGGTCGGGGCATCGGCGGGGAACGGATAGGGCGCAGAGGCCTTCGTCAGCAGCGCCGCGTCGCGGCCTTCGATCGCCAGGTCCATACCATGACCTTCAAGGATCGATAGCGTACGGTCGATGCCGGGGAAGACGGAGAACGCGCCATCCTCGGCCACCGCCGCCATGCTGACGCGCCAGTCGAACGTATCGACGGTTGCGCCCGGCGGAAAGACGGCGATCTCCACCGTCTCGCCGCGTCCGTTCTTCCACGGCATGCGCTTGTGGTTGCCGGCACGAAGGATTTTCATGAGGCTCAATTCCCCAATATCGCCGGCAGTCTTAGGCCCTTGTCCTTTGCGCAGTCGATGGCGATGTCGTAGCCCGCATCGGCATGGCGCATTACGCCGGTGGCCGGGTCGTTCCAGAGCACACGCTCGAGACGGCGGTCGGCATCTTCCGAACCGTCGGCGCAGATGACCATGCCGGAATGCTGCGAATAGCCCATGCCGACACCGCCGCCATGATGCAGCGACACCCAGGTGGCGCCGGATGCGGTGTTGAGCAGCGCATTCAAGAGCGGCCAGTCGGAGACGGCGTCGGACCCGTCCTTCATCGCCTCCGTCTCGCGGTTGGGCGAGGCGACCGAGCCACTGTCGAGATGATCGCGGCCGATGACGATCGGGGCAGAAAGCTCGCCGTTCCTGACCATCTCGTTGAAGGCGAGGCCGAGCTTGTGGCGGTCGCCGAGACCGACCCAGCAGATGCGCGCCGGCAGGCCCTGGAAGGCGATGCGCTCGCGGGCCATGTCCAGCCAGTTGTGCAGGTGCTTGTTGTCCGGCAGCAGTTCCTTCACCTTGGCATCGGTCTTGTAGATATCCTCCGGATCACCGGATAGCGCCGCCCAGCGGAACGGGCCGATGCCGCGGCAGAAGAGCGGGCGGATATAGGCCGGCACGAAACCTGGGAAGGCGAAGGCGTTTTCTAATCCTTCGTCCTTGGCGACCTGGCGAATGTTGTTGCCATAGTCGAGGGTCGGCACGCCGGCATCCCAGAAGGCGACCATGGCTTCGACATGCGCCTTCATCGAGGCGCGGGCGGCAGTCTCGACCGACTTCGGATCGCTTTCGCGCTTGGCCTTGGCTTCCTCGACGGTCCAGCCGACCGGCAGGTAGCCGTTCCTCGGATCATGCGCAGACGTCTGGTCGGTGACGATATCGGGGCGCGGGCCACCGGCCTGCATGCGCTTGACCAGTTCCGGGAAGACTTCCGCGGCATTGCCGAGCAGGCCTACGGACTTTGCCTCGCCCTTGGCTGTCCACTCCTCGATCATGGCCAGTGCTTCATCCAGCGTCTTGGCTTTCGCGTCGACGTAACGAGTGCGCAGGCGAAAATCGATGCGGGTCTCGTCGCATTCGACGGCCAGGCAGCAGGCGCCGGCCATGACGGCGGCGAGCGGCTGGGCGCCGCCCATGCCGCCGAGCCCGCCGGTCAGGATCCACTTGCCCTTTAGGCTGCCGCCGTAATGCTGGCGGCCGGCCTCGACAAAAGTCTCATACGTGCCCTGCACGATGCCCTGCGTGCCGATATAGATCCACGAGCCGGCGGTCATCTGGCCGTACATGGCGAGACCCTTCTTATCCAGCTCGTTGAAGTGATCCCAGGTCGCCCAGTGCGGCACGAGGTTGGAGTTGGCGATCAGCACCCGCGGCGCATCCTTGTGGGTGCGAAACACGCCGACCGGTTTTCCCGATTGCACGAGCAGCGTCTCTTCTTCGGTCAGCGTCTTCAGCGTCGCGGCGATGCGGTCGAAATCGTCCCAGGTGCGGGCAGCGCGGCCGATGCCGCCATAGACCACCAGCTCATGCGGGTTCTCCGCCACGTCCGGGTCGAGATTGTTCATCAGCATGCGCAGCGGTGCTTCGGTCATCCAGCTCTTGGCGTTGAGCTCATTGCCCCGCGGGGAGCGGACGTCGCGGATATTGTGGCGCGGATTGGTCATCACTTCTGTTCCCGTTATTCTTTGCAATCAGATTTCCAGAACCGGCAGGATGCCGGGCGAGATGGCGGCGGCGAGAGCGCCGGTGGCGACCAAATCCGCAGCCGCAGCTAGATCCGGTGCCATATAGCGATCGTCCTCGAGCGAGGGCACGGCGGCGCGCAGCACGGCGGCCGCCTTTTCCAGCTCCGGGCTGGTCTTCAGCGGGCCGCGTAGCTCCACGCCCTGCACGGCGGCCAGCGCCTCGATGCCCAGAATGCCGAACAGGTTCTCCGTCATGCCGAGCAGGCGGCGCGCACCGTGGCAGGCCATGGAGACATGGTCTTCCTGATTGGCGGAGGTCGGCGTCGAATCCACCGAGGCGGGGTGCGACATCTGCTTGTTCTCGCTCATCAGCGCGGCCGACGTGACCTCGGCGATCATCAGGCCGGAATTCAGTCCCGGCTTTTTCGACAGAAATGCCGGGAGGCCGTAGGAGAGGGCGGGATCGACCAGAAGTGCAACGCGACGCTGGGCGATGGCGCCGATCTCGCAGATGGCAAGCGCCGTCTGGTCGGCGGCAAAGGCGACCGGTTCGGCGTGGAAATTGCCGCCGGAGACGACTTCGTTGTCGGAAAGCACCAGCGGATTGTCGGTGACTGCGTTGGCCTCGATTTCCAACGTGCGGGCGACGGAGCGCAGAAGATCGAGGCAGGCGCCATCCACTTGCGGCTGGCAGCGGATGCAATAGGGGTCCTGCACGCGCTCGTCGCCCTCGATATGGCTGGCGCGGATTTCAGAGCCTTCGAGTAGGGTGCGCAGCGCCGCTCCCGCATCGATCTGGCCCTTGTGGCCGCGCAGCATGTGAATGTCCGGGTGGAAGGGGGCGGAGGAGCCCATGGCCGCATCAGTGGACAGCGCGCCGGTCACGAGCGCCGTCTGGGCGGCACGATGCGCGCGGAACAGGCCGGCGAGCGCGAGAGCGGTCGAGGTCTGTGTTCCGTTGATCAGCGCCAGGCCTTCCTTGGCGGCCAGCACAACCGGGGTCAGCCCAGCCTTCTTCAGAGCCTCGCCGGACGGCATTCGTTCGCCGGCTAAAAAGGCCTCGCCTTCGCCCATCATCGTCGCCGCCATATGGGCAAGCGGGGCGAGATCGCCCGAGGCGCCGACCGAGCCTTTTTCAGGAATGACCGGGATCACGCCCTTTGCCAACATGCCCTCGATCAGGCGAGATCAGATCCAGACGAACGCCGGAAGCGCCGCGGCCGAGGCGAGATCAGTTTGAGCGCCATGATGAGCCGCACGACATTTTCCGGCAGCGGCGCGCCGAGGCCGCAGCAATGCGACAGTATCAGGTTGCGCTGCAGGGTGGCGAGGTCAGCACTGTCGATCTTGATCGAGGCCAGCTTTCCGAAGCCTGTATTGATGCCATAGACCGGCGCATTGCCGGCCGCGATCTCGGCAATTCGGGCGGCTGCCTTCTCGATGCCGGCATCGAAGGAGCGGTCCAGCACGGCCGCATCATTGTTCCAGTAGATCGCGGCGAGATCGGAGAGCGGGACGCTGCCGGGATGAAGCGTGATCGTCATGCGGATACCTGCTGACCCTTGAAGATGCGTGAATGGAGCGGATTGAAGCCGATGCGATAGACGAGTTCGGCCGGACGCTGGATGTTCCAGACGGCGAAATCTGCCGACTTGCCGACCTCCAGCGTGCCGGTCTCGGCAAGCAGGCCGAGCGCACGGGCCGCCTCGCGGGTGGCACCGGCAATGCATTCGTCGACCGTCAGGCGGAACAGTGTTGCGGACATGTTCATCGTCAGCAATAGCGAGGTCAGCGGCGAGGTGCCGGGGTTGCAGTCCGTGGCGATCGCCATCTTCACCCCGGCATCGCGCAGCGCCTGGATCGGCGGCTTCTGCGTCTCGTTGATGGCATAGAAGGCGCCGGGCAGGATGACAGCGACGGTGCCCGCCTCAGCCATGGCAGCGGCGCCTTCGGCATCGAGATATTCCAGGTGGTCGGCCGACAGCGCGCCATAGGATGCCGCCATCTTCGCGCCGCCGAGGTTCGACAGCTGTTCGGCATGCAGCTTTACGGGAAGTCCGAGCGCTTTCGCATGATCGAAGACGCGACGCATCTCGTCGACCGAGAAGGCAATGCCCTCGCAAAAACCGTCGACGGCGTCGATCAGACCTTCCGCATGGGCCTTGTCCATGCCGGGCAGCACGGTATCGGTGATGTAGTCGCCGTTGCGACCCTTGTATTCCACCGGCGTCGCATGAGCCCCAAGATAAGAGGTCACGACGCGGACAGGCCGCACTTTCTCAATCGCCCGGGCGGCGCGCAGCATGTTGAGCTCGCCTTCGATCGACAGGCCGTAGCCCGACTTGATCTCCAGCGTCGAAACGCCTTCGGCCAGCAGCGTATCGACCCTCGGCAGGGCAGCCTTCACCAGTCCGTCAACGGATAATGCATTGGTCGCCTTGACCGAGGAGACGATGCCGCCGCCGGCACGGGCGACTTCCTCATAGGTCGCGCCTTCGAGCCGCATCTCGAATTCCATCGCGCGGTCGCCGCCGAAGACGATGTGGGTGTGGCAATCGATCAGGCCCGGCGTGATGACACGGCCTTCGCAATCGATGATCTCGGCCTCTCCCGACAGCGAAAGCGGCAGGTCCTGCCACCGGTCGACAAAGGCAATCCGCCCGTCGCGCACGGCAATCGCCGCGTCCTCGATCATGCCGAGCCCGGGCAGGTTGTCATCAAGCGTTGCTATCCTGGCATTGCGCCAGATCTGCGTTGCATCAGCCATTGCGCTCCCTCATATGCGTCTTGTGAATGGCCTTGTTGCTCGTTATGTATATACTTAATGATCGACGAGGCAAGCCGGTCTTTGAGATAAAGGGGAATGCCGTGGACGTGATTTTTGCCGACTATGCTCTTGTGGGCGACGAGATCAGGGCGAATGTCCGAATTTCCATCACCGATGGCCGCGTGGGGTCGGTCGAAATCGGTGCCCAGCCGCAGGCCGGCGACGAGCGCCAAACTTTCGTCCTGCCCGGCATGCCGAACCTCCACAGCCACACTTTTCAGCGCGCCATGGCAGGCCTTGCGGAAACCCGTGGTCCCGGCTCCGACAGCTTCTGGAGCTGGCGCACGGTCATGTACCAGTTCGGCCTGTCGATGAACCCGGACCAGCTGGAAGCGATCGCCGCCCAGGCCTTTATGGAAATGGTCGAGCAGGGTTTTTCCCGCGTCGGCGAGTTTCATTACCTGCATCATGACCGCGACGGCTCGCTCTATGCCAATCCGGCGGAACATCTTGATCGGGTCGCTGGCGCAGCCGGTGCAACGGGCATCGGGCTCACCATGCTGCCGGTCTTCTATGCCCATTCCGGCTTCGGCGGTCTGGCCCCGGCCGATGGCCAGCGGCGCTTCATCCACGATCTCGACCAGTTCGCCCGGCTGATGGAGCGCGGTACGGAGATCACGCGCGAACTGCCGGGCTCCAATCTCGGCCTCGCGCCCCACAGCCTGCGGGCGGTGACGCCGGAAGAGTTGTCGGCACTGACGACGATGACCACGGGACCGATCCACATCCACGTCGCCGAACAGGTGAAGGAAGTTGAGGATTGCATCGCCTGGTCCGGTGCCCGTCCGGTCGAATGGCTGCTCGACCATGCGCTGGTCAATGGCCGCTGGTGCCTCGTCCACGCCACCCATGTGACGGAGAAGGAAGTCACGGCGATGGCGAATTCCGGCGCGATCGCCGGCCTCTGCCCGGTCACCGAAGCCAATCTCGGCGACGGCATCTTTCCCGTCTCCTCCTTCATCGCCCAGGGTGGCCGCTACGGTGTCGGGTCGGATTCCAACGTCTCGATCTCGCTGCGTGAAGAGCTGCAGATCCTCGAATATTCCCAGCGCCTCGCCGAGCGCTCGCGCAATGTCATTGCCGCACCCGGTCAGTCCACCGGTGTCTCGCTCTTCACCAAGGCGGTTACCGGCGGCGCCCAGGCGCTGCAGTCGGAATGCGGCATCGTTCAAGGCGTTCCGGCCGATCTCTTTTCGCTCGACCTCTCGAATGTGCCATGGTCGGCAAAGCATGTGATCGATCAATGGATCTTCGGCGCGGGTATCGGCATCGACTGCGCCTGGGTGAGGGTCGCAAGCTCGTCTCCGATGGCCGGCATGTCGGGCGTGATCAGATTTCGACCAAATTCCGCAAGGTCGTCTCGGATCTGATGGCGGCGGGCTGAGCCCGTCCCGTCAGCTGGTTTCGGCGGCGATGACCTGAAACGGCTCGCCGTCTGCCGTTTCCTGCTGCATGCCTTCGATCGAGCCGCGAATGCGGCTCTTGCCGACCTCGATCACATGGCGCATGGCCGACATTGCCTTGGCCGGATCGCGCGAGGCGATGGCATGAACGATGCGCAGGTGATTGGTCGCCACCTCGTCGATCGTTTCGGGCGAGGCGGCGGGTGACGAGAGCTGGAAGGAAATCGCCAGAGCGGCCTCAATCAGCGCGCTGGCCGATCGCATGAACGGATTGCCCGACATGCGGGCGATGGCGAGATGGAACTCGAGATCCACCTGCGCCACCGTCTCCGGCGTATGCTTCAGGTCGTCGAAGCGGGCGGCGATCGCGTAGAGCGCGACAATATCGTCGCTCGTGGCGCGGACTGCCGCTGCGGCCGCCGCTGCCGGCTCGAGCGCCAGGCGGATTTCGGCCAGGTGTTCGATGAAATCGTAGTCGAGCCCCGATTGAAAGCGCCAGCTGAGCACATCCGAATCAAAGAAGTTCCAACTGTCGCGTGGCAGCACGCGGGTGCCGACCTTGGCCTTGGCCTCGATCAGGCGCTTGGCCGACAGTGTCTTCATCGCTTCGCGCAGCACGGTGCGCGACACGCCGAAACGGGCGGAAAGCTCGGCATCCCCCGGCAGAAGCGAGCCTTCCGGGATCTTGCCGGAGACGATGCCACGGCCAAGCTCGGCCACCACATGCGCGTGGTTGCCGCGACGCTTGCGGCCGCTGATCGCCGTTTCCAGAAGACCCAAAATCACACCTCTCTCAATTGCCTGACTGCAAGTTGGCGGTTTGAATACCAGATGATTGTGCGCTGCAACACGATGAATACGAATAAGAGGATTCCGATGACAATTTTCGTCCACCAGGACGACAGCGTGCCATCGAAGACGATGTAGGTCTGGATCAGTCCCTGCAGCAGAATGCCGACGAAGGTTCCGGCGATCAGGCCGACGCCGCCGGTCAGAAGCGTGCCGCCGATGACGACGGCTGCAATCGCATCGAGCTCCACACCGACTGTCGCCAGCGAATAGCCCGACGAAGTGTAGAGCGTGTAAACGATGCCGGAGAGGCCGGACAGGAAGCCCGAGAGCGCATAGATTCGGATCGTCGTCGAACCGACCGGCACGCCCATCAGTTCGGCGGACTGGATATTGCCGCCGATCGCGTAGACATTGGCGCCGAAGCGGGTGCGCGAGGCGATGAAGATGCCGGCGATGAAGACGGCGAGCATGATCATCGCAAGCAGCGTCAGGCGCCCGCCGCCCGGAAAGCGGATGTAGAAGCCCATCATCGCGTCGATGAATTCATGGGTGATCGGCACGGATTCGGTCGATACGAGATAGGCCGCGCCGCGGGCCAGAAACATGCCGGCGAGTGTCACGACGAAAGGCGGGATCAGCAGATAACGGATCATCGCGCCCATCAGGCAGCCGAACAGGGTGGAAATGACGAGGGCTGCGATGAAGGCGGTCAGCGGGTGGACACCGAAGGAACCAACCATGACGGCGACGAAGACGCTGGTGAAGGCAATCACCGACCCGACCGAAAGATCGATGCCGCCCGACAGGATGACGAACGTCATGCCGACCGCGGCAATGCCGAGAAAGGCGTTGTCGGTCAGCAGATTGCCGATCACCCGCGTCGATAGCATGTTGGGGAACTGCAGCACGCAGAGCCCGTAGGCGATGATGAAGATCGCAAGCGTGGTGACGAAGGGCAGGTTGCGGGCATGGATCATCGGGTCGCCTCCTTCGTGCCGTGCGTCAGCGTCTCCCGCCGCTTCGAGAATTTCACGAAACCGAGAAGGGTCATGACAGCGGGCGATTGCAGCGTCAGTACGATGATGATGATGCCGGCCTTGATGATCAGGTTGAACTCCGGCGGAAAGCCCGAGACGAGAATGCCGGTATTGATCGACTGGATGATCAGCGCGCCGATCAGCGAGGCGGTGATCGAGAAGCGTCCGCCGTTGAGCGACGTGCCGCCGACGACGACCGCGAGGATGGCGTCGAGTTCCAACCACAGCCCGGCATTGTTGGCGTCGGCGCCCCGAATGTCGGCGGTGACGATCATGCCGGCGATCGCAGCGCAGAGGCCGGAAATGGCATAGGCCGAGAAGAGCAGGAAGCGGGCGCGCACGCCGGCAAGGCTTGCCGCGCGACGGTTGATGCCGGTCGCCTCGATCAGGAAGCCGAGTGCGGTCCGGCGCATCAGAAGGCCGATGATCAAAGCCGTTCCGACCCAGAGATAGATCGGGATCGGGATGCCGGCGAAGGCGCCGGAACCGAGGGCTGCGAACGTATCGTCATTGAAGGTGAGGATCACGCCCTCGGTGATCAGCTGGGCGATGCCGCGGCCGGCCACCATCAGGATCAGCGTGGCGATGATCGGCTGGATGTTGAGGATCGCCACCAGCACGCCGTTCCACAGACCGCAGGCAATGCCGACGCCGAGCGAAATCGCGATCACGACGGGGAGAGGATAGCCTTCGGTGATCAGGCTCGCGGCAACCGCGCCACAAATGGCGATGACGGCGCCGATCGAGAGATCGATGCCGCGCGTGGCGATCACCAGCGTCATGCCGACCGTCAGCAGGGCCACGGGAGCTGCGCGCACGAGAATGTCGATCAGGCTGCCGTAGAGACGGCCGTTCTGGACCGACACCGTCAGGAAGCCGGGTGCGACGAGGCTGATAACCCCGAGAATGATGGCGAGCGCGATAAGCTGCGGGGCGAGGCGGCGCAGGCGGCGGGTGATTACATGCATCAGGCCGCCTCCGTCCTGCCGGTGCCGGCAATCGCTTCGATGATGGCATCCGTCGTCAGCTGGCTGCCGGAAAGTTCGGCCACATGGCGGCGGTCGGAGAGCACGACGACGCGGTGGGCGACGGCTGTCAGTTCCTCCAGTTCGGATGAGATGACGACGAGCGACATGCCTTCTGAACAGAGCCTCTCGATCATTTTCAAGATTTCCGCATGGGCGCCGATATCGATGCCGCGGGTCGGCTCGTCGAGGATCAGAAGTCGCGGTTCGGTCACCAGCCAGCGGGCAAGGATCGCCTTCTGCTGGTTGCCGCCAGACAAAAACTTGATCGGCCGTTCGCGATCGGCGGGGCGGATGTCGAGCGACTTGATGAAGGCGTCGGCCAGTTCGCGCTTCTGTGCCGACGAGATCGGCCGCATCCAGCCGCGGCTCGCCTGCAGCGCCAGCACGATATTGTCGGCCACCGAAAGATCGCCGACGATGCCGTCGGTCTTGCGCTCTTCCGGGCAGAAGCCGAAGCCGCTGGCGATCGCCGCCTCCGGTGACGAGATATTCGCCTGCGCGCCATCGATCGTCGCCGTGCCGCTGTCGGCGCGATCGATACCGAAGAGCAGGAATGCAGTCTCGGTGCGGCCCGAACCGAGAAGGCCGGCGACGCCGACGACTTCGCCCGGCCTGATATCGAGATCGAAAGGCGCGACGCTGCCCTTCTTGCCGTAGTTCTGGAAGCGGATCGACGGCGCACCGCGCTCATCGACGGTTTCAGGCTCGGCCTGATGTTCGCGGGTAATGTGCTGCAGCTCGCGGCCGAGCATCATTGAGATCAGCTCCAGACGAGGCAGCTCGGACAGCGCGCGGCTGCCGACGAGGCGGCCGTTGCGCAGCACGGTGACGCGATCGGCGATCTCGTAAACCTGATCGAGGAAATGGGTGATAATGACGATGCCGAGGCCTTCCTCGCGCAGCTGGCGCAGAACGGAAAACAGGCCCTTCACCTCATGGGCATCAAGGCTTGCAGTCGGTTCGTCGAGTACGAGTACCTTGCCGGAAAGATCGACGGCGCGGGCAATCGCGATGATCTGGCGGATGGCGACGGAATAGGAGGCGAGCAGGGCATCGACGTCGATATTAAGCCCATACCGTGCCAGCAGCGCCTTCGACTGTTCGCGCATGGCGCGGCGGTCGATCATGCCGAAACGGCGCGGCTGGCGGCCGAGAAACAGGTTTTCGGCGACGGTGAGATTTTCGAGGAGATTGACCTCCTGGTAGACGGTGCCGATCCCGAGCGCCTGTGCTTGGCCGACATCGTCGGGGAGACCTCGTTCCCATCCAGAGAAATCGTGCCCCGGTCGCGGCGATAGACGCCGGTCAGGACCTTGATCAGCGTCGATTTCCCGGCGCCATTCTCGCCGAGCAGCGCGTGGATCTCGCCCCGGCCGAGCGTGAAGTCCACTTCATCGAGCGCCGGTATGCCGAAGAAGGATTTGCCGATGCCCCGGGCTTCCAGAAGAGCGTGTTGTGCTGACATGTCTCCGTCCCGCATGCTGAAGGAAGCCGAAGCGGAATAAACCGCTTCGGCAATTTGCGATGTCCGGCCTTGATCGGCCGGACCGCGGGAAAGCTTAGTAGCCGAGGCCCTTCTTGGCTTCGTAGACCTTCATCGGGTCGTCAGCGGCCGTATAGAGCTTGGACTCGGTCTGGATCCACTTCGGCGGCTCCTTCTTGTCCTTCAGATACGCATCCAGCGCATCGAAGGCCGGGCCTGCCATGTTCGGCGTCAGCTCGACGGTCGCATTGGCTTCGCCCTTGGCCATCGCCTGGAAGATATCCGGAACGGCGTCGATCGAGACCACCTTGATGTCGGTCCCCGGCTTGAGGCCGGCTTCCTTGATCGCCTGGATGGCGCCGACGGCCATGTCGTCGTTATGGGCATAGACAGCACAGATGTCCTTGCCGCCGCCTTCGGCCTTGATGAAGCTTTCCATGACTTCCTTGCCCTTGGTGCGGGTGAAGTCGCCGGTCTGCGAGCGGACAATCTTGATGTTGGAGGCGGATCCGATGCCTTCCTCGAAACCCTTCTTGCGGTTGATCGCCGGAGAAGAGCCGGTCGTGCCCTGAAGCTCGACGACCTTGCAGTCCTTGGAGCCGACTTCCTTGGCAAGCCATTCGCCGGCAACCTTGCCTTCGAAGACCTGGTCGGAGGTCACGGCGGTCAGATAGAGGTCCTTCGGGGATTCGATCTCGCGGTCGAGAAGAATGACCGGGATATTCTCTTCCTTGGCTTCCTTTAGGACCGCATCCCAGCCGGTGGCGACCACCGGTGCGATCAGGATCGCGTCGACGCCCTGGGCGATGAAACCGCGGATCGCCTTGATCTGGTTCTCCTGCTTCTGCTGGGCGTCGGCGAATTTCAGCGTGACGCCGCGCTTTTCGGCTTCCTGCTTGGTCACGGTCGTTTCGGCCGCGCGCCAGCCGGATTCAGATCCGATCTGCGAGAAGCCGACTGTCAGTGATTGTGCGGAAACGCCTGAAGCAAGTGTCGCGAAAATAGCGGCAGCAGCTGCCGCGACGAGAGCTTTTTCATCTTAATCCTCCCAGAGATGATGAAGCAAACTAGCGCGGCAAGGATTCGCATATAATAATACTTTTTCAAGCCCAATTTTGGCGTGTGGCGAAAAAATCCTCGCGGAATACGAATATGCTAATAAATTAAGCTGGATTCAGTCGCTGATCGCGCAAAGATTCATCGCTGCTGATTTACCTTTACGGAAAAAGACATTCTTGACAGCAGCGCTGAAAATCCAATAGTCGTATTTTTCAATTGCATCGGATCCTGCGGTCTGATGGGAGGAGCGGCGTGGCCTGTGGAGGCGTCACGTCAATCAGACTGGCATGTCAGTTCAGACAAATTGGATGACGAAATCGATGCTGAGAATTCTGCAGATTGCTGATGGTGCGGGTGCGATCAAGGTTGTCGCATGGCAGGGCGAGGGCGCCGGCCAAGTCGTCAACGGCGTTTCTTCGACCTATGATCTCGCCATGCAGGCAATTGCTGCCGGCCGCAGCCTGGAAGCCGAGATCAAGGCCCTCGGCTATGGCGCAGAGATCGATGTCGAAGCCGCCGCCCGCGAAGGCCGCATCGGCCTGCCGATTTCCCATCCCGATCCTGCGCATTTCGTCGTCGCCGGCACAGGCCTGACGCATCTCGGTTCCGCCGATGGCCGCGACAAGATGCACAAGGCCGCCCAGGCGGAAGACAAGCCGACGGATTCCATGCGCATGTTCCTGCTCGGCGTGGAAGGCGGCAAGCCTGCCCCGGGCCAGGTCGGTGCGCAGCCGGAATGGTTCTACAAGGGCAATGGCTCGCAGCTTAAGCCAACCGGTGCCGAACTCGTCTCCCCGTCCTTCGCGCTCGATGGCGGCGAAGAGCCGGAACTGGCCGGCATCTATCTGATCGGCCCGGATGGCACGCCATTCCGCGTCGGCTTCTGTCTCGCCAACGAATTTTCCGACCACGTCACGGAAAAGGGCAATTATCTGTGGCTTGCCCATTCCAAGCTGCGCGAAGCCTCGCTCGGCCCGGAACTGCTGGTCGGCGATCTGCCGGATCACGTCGAAGGCACGTCCCGCATCCGTCGCGGCACGCAAGTGATCTTCGAAAAGCCCTTCCTGTCGGGCGAAGCGAACATGTCGCACACGATCGGCAATCTCGAATACCACAACTTCAAGTACGACATTTTTCGCGCGCCGGGCGATCTGCATGTCCACTTCTTCGGCACGGCAACGCTTTCAGTCTCGCATGGGATCAAGACGGAAGCCGGCGACGTCTTCGAAATCGACGCAGCACCCTTCAAGCTGCCGCTCGTCAACACACTGGCGCTCGCTGCCGAACGCCCTGTGACGATCAAGAAGCTCTGAGGCGATCATGGCAAACATTCGCCTCGCTATCGTCGGTTTGGGCAAGATCGCCAGGGATCAGCATCTCGGCGCCATCGAAGCAACCGACGGGATCGATCTCGTCGCCGTCGCCAGCCGTCACGCCAAGTTGGACGGTGTGCACTGTTTTCACGACATCGCTGATCTGCTTGCCTCGGATGTCGAGATCGACGCCGTGTCGCTCTGCACGCCGCCTCAGGGACGGTTTGAGCAGGCCAAGGCAGCGCTTGATGCCGGCAAGCATGTGATGCTGGAAAAGCCGCCGGGCGCGACGCTGTCAGAAGTCTTTGCGCTGGAGCAGCTGGCAAAATCCAAGAACCTGACACTGTTTTCCACCTGGCATTCCCGTGCCGCCGCAGCCGTCGAACCGGCGCGCGCACTGCTTGCCAAGCGCAAGATCAGGACCGCGTCCGTCGAGTGGAAGGAAGATGTCCGCCACTGGCATCCGGGCCAGGCCTGGATCTGGGAGCCGGGCGGCCTCGGCGTGTTCGATCCGGGTATCAACGCGCTTTCCATCGTCACCCGCATCATGCCGGAAAAGTTTCATCTTACCCGCTCCGACCTGACCTTCCCGGCCAATCGCGCCGCACCGATCGCAGCCAGCCTCACATTCGAGACGGCATCGGGCCTGCCGATCGCTGCCGAGTTCGACTGGCGCCAGACCGGGCCGCAGACCTGGGATATCCGCGTCGAGACCGACGAGGGCTCGGTTGTGTTGACCCATGGCGGCAGCCGGCTCATCGTCGATGGCGAGGCGCAGATCGTCGAGGAAGACCGCGAGTACCGCAATCTCTATCGGGATTTCGTCTCGCTCGTGAACCAGGGCGCCAGCGACACCGATTTTTCGCCGCTGGTGCATGTGGCCGATGCCTTCCTGCTCGGCCGCCGCATCGAAACTGAAGCATTCGAGGATTGAACAATGGCAGATAACGGCAAGACCCCTCCACAGAGCTCTCCACCACGGGTGGACGCAAGCTCCGGTCGCGCGCCTGGTTCGACAATCCCGATAACGTCGACATGACGGCGCTTTATCTCGAGCGCTACATGAACTTCGGTCTGAGCCAGGCCGAGCTGCAGTCCGACCGCCCGATCATCGGCATCGCGCAGACCGGCTCCGATCTGTCGCCCTGCAACCGCCACCATCTTGAGCTTGCCAATCGCCTGCGCGAAGGCATTCGCGAAGCGGGCGGCATCGCCATCGAATTCCCGGTCCATCCGATCCAGGAAACCGGCAAGCGCCCGACCGCCGGCCTCGACCGCAACCTTGCCTATCTCGGCCTCGTCGAGGTTCTCTACGGCTACCCGCTCGACGGCGTCGTGCTGACGATCGGCTGTGACAAGACCACACCGGCCTGTCTTATGGCCGCGGCCACCGTCAACATCCCGTCGATCGCCCTGTCGGTCGGCCCGATGTTGAACGGCTGGTTCCGCGGCGAGCGGACCGGCTCGGGCACGATCGTCTGGAAGGCGCGCGAACTTCTGGCCAAGGGCGAGATCGACTATGCCGGTTTCGTCAAGCTGGTCGCGTCGTCGGCTCCGTCCACCGGCTACTGCAATACGATGGGCACGGCGACCACGATGAATTCGCTCGCCGAAGCGCTCGGCATGCAGCTTCCGGGCTCGGCCGCCATCCCGGCGCCTTACCGTGACCGCCAGGAAGTTTCCTATCTCACCGGTCTGCGGATCGTCGAAATGGTCAAGGAAGACCTGAAGCCCTCCGACATCCTGACCAAGGACGCTTTCGTCAATGCCATCCGCGTCAACTCGGCGATCGGCGGCTCGACCAATGCGCCGATCCACCTGAATGCGCTCGCCCGCCATATCGGCGTGGAACTGACGGTCGACGACTGGCAGACCTATGGCGAGGAGGTTCCGCTTCTCGTCAACCTGCAGCCGGCCGGCGAATATCTGGGTGAAGATTATTACCATGCCGGCGGTGTTCCGGCGGTCGTCAACCAGCTGATGACCAAGGGCCTGATCAACGAAGACGCGATGACCGTCAACGGCAAGACGATGGGCGAAAATTGTCGCGGCGCCATCATCGAGGACGAGAACGTCATCAAGCGTTACGACGCGCCGCTCAAGGAGCGTGCCGGTTTCCGCGTGCTTCGCGGCAACCTGTTCTCCTCGGCAATCATGAAGACCAGCGTCATCTCGCCGGAATTCCGCGAGCGCTACCTGTCAAATCCGAGTGACCCGATGGCCTTCGAAGGCAAAGCCGTGGTGTTCGACGGTCCGGAGGATTATCATCACCGCATCGACGACCCGTCGCTCGGCATCGACGAGCATACGGTTCTGTTCATGCGCGGTGCCGGCCCGATCGGCTATCCGGGTGCGGCGGAGGTCGTCAACATGCGTGCGCCTGACTACCTTCTCAAGAAGGGCGTTAACTCGCTCGCCTGCATCGGCGACGGTCGCCAGTCCGGTACGTCCGGCAGCCCGTCGATCCTGAACGCATCCCCGGAAGCTGCGGCCGGTGGCGGTCTGGCACTTCTGAAGACCGGCGACCGGGTCCGCATCGACCTCGGCCGCGGCGAAGCGAATATCCTGATTTCCGACGACGAGCTCAATGCCCGCCGCCGGGAGCTGGAAGCCAATGGCGGCTATCACTATCCGAAGCACCAGACGCCATGGCAGGAAATCCAGCGCGGTATCGTCGGCCAGATGGAGACCGGTGCGGTCCTCGAACCGGCCGTCAAATACCAGCGCATCGCGCAGACCGAAGGTCTGCCGCGCGACAATCACTGATCTCAAAGGGCGGGAGCGCCCTTGAGATCGTGAGGGCGGCGAGGAGCCGCCCGATCTAACTTCGGCGGCTCGTTGGGGGTCCGCCTTAACGGAGGAGTACATTATGAATTTATTTAAAACTGTGGCCATGGCTGCAATCATGGCGGGCGTTTCCTTTTCGGCTCCCGCCTTCTCGCAGGACAAGGGCCTCGTCGGCGTTGCCATGCCGACCAAGTCCTCGGCCCGCTGGATTGCCGACGGCGACAACATGATCAAGGTCCTGCAGGAGCGAGGCTACCAGACCGACCTGCAGTACGCAGAAGACGATATTCCGAACCAGCTGTCGCAGATCGAAAACATGATCACCAAGGGCGCCAAGGTGCTCGTGGTCGCCTCGATCGACGGCACGACCCTGTCGGACGTGCTGCAGCAGGCGGCTGACCAGGACATCAAGGTCATCGCTTATGACCGCCTGATCCGCGATACGCCTAATGTCAGCTACTACGCCACCTTCGACAACTTCCAGGTTGGCGTCCTGCAGGCAACGACCCTCGTCAAGGCGCTCAAGGCCGATACCGAAGCCGGTCCGTTCAACATCGAACTCTTCGGCGGTTCCCCGGACGACAACAACGCCTACTTCTTCTATGACGGCGCGATGAGCGTTCTCCAGCCGCTGATCGACAAGGGCACGCTCGTCGTCGGCTCCGGCCAGACCGGCATGGACAAGGTCGCTACCCTGCGCTGGGACCCGGCAACCGCCCAGGCCCGCATGGACGCGATCCTCTCCTCGACCTATTCCGACAAGAAGCTGAACGCGGTCCTGTCTCCCTATGACGGTATCTCGATCGGCATCATCTCGTCGCTGAAGGGCGTCGGTTACGGTTCGGGCGACATGCCGATGCCGTTCGTATCCGGCCAGGACGCGGAAGTTCCTTCGGTCAAGTCGATCATTGCCGGTGAGCAGTATTCGACCATCTTCAAGGACACCCGCGATCTCGCCAAGGTCACCGTCGACATGGTCGATGCCGTCATGAGCGGCAAGGAGCCTGAGGTCAACGACACCAAGACCTACAATAACGGCGTCAAGGTCGTTCCGTCCTACCTCCTGAAGCCGGTTGCCATCGACAAGACCAATGTCGATGTCCTGGTCAAGAGCGGCTACTACACGGAAGCCCAGATCAAGTAATTCCGAAGGCCGCGCGGTCTCAAAACCGCGCGGCCCATTTTTTATTGGGAGTCGGTCATGCTTGATCCCGTATTATCTGCTGCGGAAAAACCGCCCATTCTCGAAATGCGCGGCATTTCGAAAGCTTTGGCGCCGTCAAGGCGCTTTCCGATGTCAGCTTTGCCGTCAGGGAAGGCGAGATCCACGCGCTCGTCGGCGAAAACGGCGCCGGCAAGTCGACGCTGATGAAGGTTCTTTCGGGCGTTTATCCCTACGGTTCCTACGAGGGGTCGATCCTCTTCGATGGCCAGGAACGCCATTTCCGCGACATCAACGATTCCGAAAAGCTCGGTATCATCATCATTCACCAGGAACTCGCGCTCATTCCGCTGATGTCGATCGCCGAGAACATTTTTCTCGCGAATGCCCCATCCAAATTCGGGGTGATCGACCGCGACGAGCGCTATGTGCGCACCCGGGAGCTTCTTTCCAAGGTCGGCCTGGGCAGCGAAGTGCCTGAAACGCTGATCACCAATCTCGGCGTCGGCAAGCAGCAACTGGTCGAAATCGCCAAGGCGCTGTCGAAGGACGTGCGTCTGCTGATCCTCGACGAGCCGACCGCGTCGCTCAACGAGACGGATAGCGCCGCACTTCTGGAACTGCTCAAGGAGTTCCGCCGCAACGGCATCACCTCGATCATGATCAGCCACAAGCTGAACGAGATCACCGAAGTCGCCGACCGTATCACCGTCCTGCGCGACGGTCGCACCGTCGGTACGCTCGATTGCCACGAAGGCGCGGTCGACGAGGACGAGATCGTGCGGCGCATGGTCGACCGCGATCTCGAAAGCCGCTACCCGGCGCGCACGCCGAAAATCGGCGACGTGATCTTCGAGGTCGAGAACTGGTCGGTCTACCACCCGCAGCATTCGCACCGGCAGATGGTCAAGAACGTCTCGATGAAGGTTCGCGCCGGCGAGGTCGTCGGCATTTCGGGCCTGATGGGCGCCGGACGCACCGAATTCGCCATGAGCGTTTTCGGCCGCACCTATGGCCGGGACATTACCGGCACCGTGAAGATCCACGGCAAGGAAGCAGACACGTCGAACGTCCATCGCGCGATCAAGGCGGGTCTGGCTTACGTCACCGAAGACCGCAAGCAGCTGGGGCTGATCCTTGCGGAAGACATCCGCAAGAATGTCTCGCTCGCCCATCTCGGCGGCGTCTCCTCCGGCGGGGTGATCGATGACATCAAGGAAATGAAGGTGGCGCAGGAATTCCGCGCCCGCATGCGGATCCGCAGCCACAATGTCTATCAGGAGACCGGCAAGCTTTCCGGCGGCAACCAGCAGAAGGTGGTTCTGTCGAAATGGCTGTTCACCGGTCCGGATATCCTGATCCTCGACGAACCGACGCGCGGCATCGATGTCGGCGCGAAATACGAAATCTATTCCATCATCAACGAACTTGCAGATGCCGGTAAGGCCGTCATCGTGATCTCGTCGGAAATGCCCGAGCTCATCGGCACCTGCGACAGGATCATGGTCATGCACGAGGGCGAATTCGTCGGCGAAGTCGCCGGCGAAGAGGCAACGCAGGAAAATATCATGCGCGCCATCATGCGCCGCAAAGGGAGATAATCCATGAGCACTCCACAGGAAGCAATTGTGGCTCCGAAAGCGGGCACCGGTTTCTGGAAGGAAAATCTTCGCGATTACGGCATGCTGATCTCGCTGGTCATCATCGTCATCTTCTTCCAGTTCGCCACCGGCGGCATTCTGCTACGGCCGCTCAACGTTACGAATATCGTGCTGCAGAACGCCTATATCGTCATCATGGCGCTCGGCATGCTGATGGTCATCGTCACCGGTCACATCGACCTGTCGGTCGGGTCGGTCGCGGGCTTCATCGGGGGCTCGCGGGTCTTTTGATGGTCCGGTGGGGCATCAACCTGCCGCTTGCCATCCTCGCCTGCCTCGTGGTCGGCGGCATTATCGGCGGTGTCCAGGGCTATTTCGTCGCCTATTTCAAGATACCGTCCTTCATCGTCACGCTGGCGGGCATGCTCGTCTTCCGCGGTTTGATGATCGCCATCCTGGGCAGCCAGGCGATCGGCCCGTTCCCGCCGATCTTCCAGAAGCTTTCGTCGGGCTATCTCGTCGAGCTGATCTCGTCCGAAGGCGGCCTCTACCTGACGTCCTTCGTCGTCGGCCTGATCCTGGCGGTACTGATGGTCTGGCAGAATTTCCGCAGCCGCGCGCGTCGCGTCATGCATGGCGTCGAGAGCGAGCCGATGGGCTTCTTCATCGGCAAGAACGTCGTCGTCTTCGCGGCGATCGCCTATGTCGCCTATCTGATCTCCTCGCATCGCGGCCTGCCGAACGTGATGATCATCATGGCGGTACTGATCGTCGCCTATGGCTTCTTCACCAATCGCACCATCCTCGGTCGGCAGATCTATGCCGTCGGTGGTAACGCCCGCGCGGCGGAACTCTCCGGCATCAAGACGACGCGGCTGGTGTTCTGGACCTTCGTCAACATGGGCGTGCTCGCAGCACTTGCCGGTCTCGTCGTTGCGGCCCGCCTCAACAGCGCCACGCCGAAGGCCGGTACCGGCTTCGAACTCGACGTCATCGCGGCCTGCTTCATCGGCGGCGCGTCGGCCTATGGCGGCGTCGGCAAGGTGACGGGTGCCGTCATCGGCGCCTTCCTGATGGGCGTGATGAACAACGGCATGTCGATCCTCGGCATCGGCATCGACTACCAGCAGGTCATCAAGGGCTTGGTCCTGCTCGGCGCCGTCTGCGTCGACGTCTACAACCAGCGCCGCTAGGCATCATTCGATCGAAGACAGGAAGGGGCGCTTGGGCGCCCTTTCGCATTTTGGCGTTCACCATCGGTGCCCGGTCTCTGCAGCAATGCGATCAGCCGGCAGAACGGGCGACACCAATATTGCGTCGAATGGAAGTCGTGACGCCGGAATTCCGGTCGGAGCGGAAATACGTCCAAGCGATATTGATTGGCTGCGTATTACAGGAAAGTATAATCCTCGCAGGTGTAGCGACACACTTAAGCCTTGATCCGGTTGCTCTTCCCTGCGCGTTTTCAATTTCGAGCTTGTCTTTGAGGCAAAGCACACCATGGCGTCCAGCAGTCGTTCCAGTCGTGTTCGGGAAACCCTCCAGGCGTATCGCGGCATACTCGTTTCCCTCGTGGTTCTGCTGGTCTTCGGCTTCACCGCCTTTGCCATCTACGGCCTGACGACGGAAGTGAGCTATGACGAGGTGATCGCAGCACTCGCCGATACACGATGGTCGTCGATCGCGCTGGCCGTTCTTTTCACCATGCTCAGTTTCGCGGCATTGACGGCTTACGATCTCAATGCACTTTCCTATATCGGCCGCAAGCTGCCGCCCGTGCCTGTGGCCATGACGGCATTCAGCGCCTATGCGGTCGGCAACACGGCAGGGTTCGGCGCGCTCAGCGGCGGTGCCATCCGCTTCCGCGGCTATTCGCGGCTCGGCCTTTCGCCGGAAGATATCGGCCGCGTCATCGCCTTCGTCACCTTCGCCTTCGGTATCGGCCTGCTGGCGGTAACCGCATTCGCCTGCCTCGTCACGGCACCGCGGGTGGGAGAGATCATAGGTCTCAGCGAGCACGCCATCCGGATTGTCGCTCTCGTCATCATCGCGGCCCTGGTGGTACTCGTCTTCATCGGGCGTGACGGCCGGGAGATCGCGCTCGGCAAATTGCATCTCAGGCTTCCCGACAGCCGCACGTCGTCGCAGCAGTTCCTGATCACCGCGCTCGACATCTCGGCCTCGGCCTCGACGCTCTATGTGCTCCTGCCGCATACGGATATCGGTTGGCCATCCTTCCTGGCGATCTACGCCACGGCGGTGGGTGCCGGCGTTCTCAGCCATGTGCCGGCGGGGCTCGGAGTGTTCGAGACGGTCATCGTCGCGGCGCTCGGCAGCACGGTGGATATCGATCAGGTGCTCGGCAGCCTCGTGCTCTACCGCGTCATCTATCACGTCCTGCCGCTGGTGGTCGCCACGCTCTTCGTCATCATTCTGGAAGTGCAGCAACTCTCGCGGCATCCGGTCGCTTCGACGCTGCGCAAGCTGGAATTCCGCCTGGCGCCGCTGCTGCTCGCGGCGTTCTCGCTGATTGCCGGTGCAATGCTGGTTCTCTCCAGCGTCACGCCGACGCCGGACAGCAATCTGGATTTCCTCGGCAATTTCATGCCGCTGCCCCTGGTCGAAGGCGCGCATTTCCTGTCCAGCGTCATTGGCATCGTGCTGTTCATCTCCGCCCGCGGCATTGCCCAGAGGCTCGACGGCGCCTGGTGGACGGCTGTCATCTGCAGCGTGCTGGCCCTGCTCTTCGCCGTCGTGAAAGCGCTTGCCCTGTTCGAGGCGGTGTTCCTCGCCGTTCTGCTGGCCGGCCTGCTGCTCAGCGCCAAGCAGTTCAACCGGCCGGCCTCGATGCTGCGCCAGGCCCTGACGCCGCCGTGGATCGTCGCCATGCTGATCCTGGTCGCGGCAGCCGTCACGATCCTGTTCTTCGTCTATCGCGAGGTCGATTACAGCCACGAGCTCTGGTGGCAGTTCGAATTCTCCGAGGAAGCGCCGCGCGGCCTGCGCGCCGTGCTCGGCATCGCCATCGTGGCCGCTGCCGTGTCGATCTTCAGCCTGCTGCGGCCCGCACTGACGCGTTCGCGATCCTCGACGGCGGAGGATCTGGCCCGCGCCACGGAAATCGCCATGGCGCAGAATTTTGCCGACGCCAACCTCGTCCGGATGGGCGACAAGCGGCTAATGTTCTCCGACAGCGGCAAGGCCTTCATCATGTACGGCATCCAGGGCCGTTCCTGGATCGCGCTGTTCGATCCGGTCGGCCCGAGCGACGAGATCGGCGAACTCGTCTGGCGCTTCGTCGAGGAGGCCCGCACAGGCGGCGGACGCGCGGTCTTCTACCAGATCTCTCCGGCGCTTCTGTCCTATTGCACCGACGCCGGCATGCGCGCCTTCCGCCTGGGCGAGCTGGCGGTGGTCGATCTGGAGCGCTTCGACCTGAAGGGTAGCCGGCTATCGGGCTTGCGCCAGGCCGCCAACAAGGGCGTGCGCGAGGGGCTGGAATTCGAAATGCTGCAGCCCGACGAGGTCCCGCCTTATCTCGACGCGCTGCGTGGCGTGTCGGACAGCTGGCTCGACGTTCACAACACGCGGGAAAAGACATTCTCGCTCGGCGCCTTCCGGGATGACTACGTGCTCGCGCAACCCGTCGCCATCCTCAGAAAGGAAGGCCGTATCGTCGCCTTCGCCACGCTTGCGGTCACCGACACGAAGGACGAAGGCACTGTAGACCTGATGCGGTTTGCGCCCGACGCACCAAAGGGATCGATGGATTTCCTCTTCGTCCGCATCATGGAACATCTGCGCGATGCAGGCTTCAGGCAGTTCAATCTCGGCATGGCACCGCTCTCGGGCATGGCTCAGCGGGAAGCCGCTCCCGCCTGGGACCGGATCGGCAGCGTGATCTTCGAGCATGGCGAGCGCTTCTACAATTTCAAAGGCCTGAAGGCCTTCAAGTCGAAATTCTATCCGCGGTGGGAGCCGCGCTATCTTGCCGTGTCCGGGGTCGGCCCAGCCGTGGCGATGATGGATGCGACCCTGCTGATCGGCGGTGGTATCAGAGGAGTTGTCGGTAAATGAGACCGTTTCCAGCCCTGTTGCTCGGCCTTGGCCTGAGCGCCCTCACATATTCTACAGCACTCGCCCAGGAGCCGGATTACAAGACCGGCCTGGTGCCGTCGCCGCATATCTATCTGCCGCAGGCTCAGCCGGCTACCGGCGAGAATGCCGAAGGACAGGCGGGAGGAGCTGCCAAGCCTCCCGAGCTGACCGGCATGGTCTTCCTGATTTCCGATGCGAAGGGCTGGAGCGCGGAGAACGAGGCGGAAGCGAAGGAACTGGTCGAAAGCGGCGCCGCGGTCGTCGGCATCGATTTCCCGTCCTACATGCAATCGCTCGCCGCCGATGACGGCGATTGCATCTATACGATCTCCGATATCGAGGACATCTCGCAGCAGATCCAGCGACGTTTCGGCAACCGGGACTATCGCCATCCCATCCTTGCCGGTGCAAGGAGGCCGGCGCGCTGGTGCTGGCGATGATTGCCCAGAGCCCGCTCGCCACGATCGGCAGCGCGGTCGCGGTCGATCCGGTCGAGGGCATTCCGCTGAAGAAACAGCTCTGCACGCCGGCCGACAAGCGCCCGACGGATACCGGCATCGTCTACGGCCTGACGGATGGCGCCCTGCCGGCTTCGGTCACGATCGCCTTCACACCCGATGCAGATCAGGCCGGCAAGGCCCATGGCCTCGCCCTCAAACAGGCCCATGTCGATATTACGGTGAAGGAAACCTCCGACGAGGCGGAGGATTACCTGAGCACATGGCTCGACAACCAGCTTTCCGCCGATCGACCCCAGGAGATCTCGACCTCCCGCTCTCCGTGCTGGAGGCGAAGCCGGCGATGGATACGATGGCGATCATCTATTCCGGCGACGGCGGCTGGCGCGATCTCGATAGCGAGGTCGGCGGTTATCTTCAGTCCCAGGGCATGCCGACCGTCGGGGTGGATTCGCTGCGGTATTTCTGGGCCAAGCGCACGCCGGAGGAAACGTCCGAGGACCTGAAGCGCATCATCGACACCTATACCGACAAGTGGGGCGTCTCGAACGTGGTGCTGATCGGTTATTCCTTCGGCGCCGATATCCTCCCGGCCGCCTACAACACGCTGCCCAAGGCGACGAAAAGGCGGGTGAAGCAGGTCTCGCTGCTCGCGCTGTCGCCCCAGGTCGATTATCAGGTCTCCGTCACAGGCTGGCTCGGTATGGCGGGTGACGGCGAAGGCGGCAGGACGGTCGATGATATCGCCAAGATCCGCAGCAATCTCGTGCAATGCATCTACGGTACCGAAGAGGACGACGATCCCTGTCCGACGCTGAAGGCGAAGGGTGTCGAGTCCGTGCCGATCGAAGGCGGACACCATTTCGACGAGGATTATGCTGCACTCGGAAAGCGGATCCTCGACAGCCTGCAGACGCGCCTGCCGAAGTGAAGAGTGTCATGGGTATTGATCCTGGGTGGGGGCGTGGCAAATCACGGACCACCCACGGTTTCGTGAACTCGCCCCTTGAGTTTCGGTTGTTGCAGCGTTAAGTCTCGCTTCACCAGGACCGGGCCCCTCTGGCAGTTTGCATTGTGAACTGTGATGTCGGACTGGAATTTCCAACTTCGGTGCCTGGTATCGTGAAGATTTCTGCTGAACGGATGACTGGATCTGGTGACAAGACCGGATTTCGTTCCGCAGCGATGTTCGCGAGTTCCGGCGCCCCTGCCTCGAGATGGGTGTCCTTATGATGGAATTCTTCACGCCGGAGGCGATCTCCGCTCTCCTGCAAGTTATCATGATCGATCTGGTTCTCGCCGGCGACAACGCGATCGTCATCGGTCTGGCCGCTGCCGGCCTGCCGAAGGAGCAGCGTGCCAAGGCCATCCTGGTCGGTATCATCGCCGCGACGGTCCTGCGTATCGGGTTCGCGCTGGCGACGACGCAGCTTCTCCAGATCGTCGGCCTCCTGCTTGCCGGTGGCGTGCTGCTGCTGTGGGTCTGCTGGAAGATGTGGCGCGAACTGCGCACGCCTCACCACCATGAGGACGAAGCCAACGAGGCGCTTTCCGACAGCGATCTGAACAAGGACGGCACGGTTGCCGGCGGCGCGCCGCGCAAGACCTTCGCCCAGGCTGCCTGGCAGATCGTCATCGCCGACGTCTCGATGTCGCTCGACAACGTGCTGGCAGTTGCAGGCGCCGCGCACGAACATCCGGAAGTGCTTATCTTCGGTCTGGTCCTGTCGATCGCGCTGATGGGTATCGCGGCAAGCTTCATCGCCCGC
This sequence comes from Terrirhizobium terrae, assembly GCF_030323265.1. Lineage (GTDB taxonomy): Bacteria > Pseudomonadota > Alphaproteobacteria > Rhizobiales > Rhizobiaceae > Neorhizobium. The sequence goes on along the minus strand of NZ_CP104992.1, from coordinate 1,185,486 downwards.
CTGCTCAACAAGCATCGCTGGATCGCCTATGTCGGTCTCGCCGTCATCCTCTACGTCTCGCTCGAAATGATCTGGCGCGGTGCGCTTGAGGTCATGCCCTATCTCGGCATGTAATCTTCCCGAAAAGAAGATCTCATTTTGCGGCGCGGTTCCATCGGGACCGCGCCGTTTTCATATCCGTCAGGCAGTGCGGCGAAGGCGTGCGAGCGCAAAGTCGCGCAGTTGGAGCGCCAGCGAAAACGCCCTCCTGCGGGTCACCGGCTCGAAGAAGCGCGAGATGATCCAGGCGGTCGTGCCGACCATTACAACGATGGCGGCGAGCACCAGCCAGCGGTTCTCATCATCTGCAAAATGGGCAAAGATTGCGTAGCCAATATTCTGGTGCAGCAGATAAAGCGGGTAGGTGAGGCCGCCGAGGCCGATGGCAAGCGCCGCCGGGATCGGCAGCGCGGGTGAGAACGTGGCAATCACAACGGCTGCGAGGCAGAGCGGCCCCATCAGCATCAGTCCCTGCTCCGGCCGCATGATCGCGTACATCTCGACGAAGTCAGGTTCGGTAATGAAGGCGGCACAACTGGCCCAGATCGCCGCCGCCGCCAGCACGAAGAAATCCCGTCTCTCGCAGCTGGCGCGCACCTTGAACAGGCAGAGCCCGAAGCCGAAGAAGCCGGAATATTCGGTGATGAACAGCTTCTGGATGGCGCCGCTGCCCAGCACCAGTTCGTTCAAAGCCGAGAGCGCCAGCCACGCAATCACGATCAGTCGCCAATGGCGCTGGAATAGGCCAAGCGCTGAAAACACGAAAAACCAGAAATAGAAGATGATCTCGTAGACGATCGTCCAATAGGCTCCGTCGAGAAACGGCTGGCCGAGCGCTCGCGAGACGATGACGAAATGCGCCAGCCATTGTTTCAGCGTCGGCTGCTCGAGCGTCGGAACCGGAAACAGCGTCAGCACGATTGCGGTGATCGTCGCGCAGAGCACGAAGGTCGGCCAGAGGCGGGCGAAACGCCCCGCAGCAAATTCGAAGGCCGGCCGGCCTTCCGCCGACATGGCGATGACATAACCGGAGATCGCAAAGAAGATCAGCAGCCCTGCATCGAACCACATCGCGACCGGCGCCAGTTCCGGAAAGCCGACACCGCCGCCTTCACCGGAAAGCCGCATGCGAAAACCGTAGTGGAAGAGCAGAACCATGATCGCCGAGACGAGGCGCAGGATATCGAGGTTGAGCAGTCGTTGCTGTTTGGCGGTTGTCATGATGCTGTGCTGGCCTCGGGGACTATAAGGCTTACGCTAGCGCCCCGACCTTCGCAAAAGGTGAACGAAGCCGCTCCTCAGGCCCTTTTGGTATGCGCGGGCCCAATTCTCCGTCATGCTCGGGCTTGTCCCGAGCATCTGCAACGCCTCAACCTGCCGCGACGTGGTTGGATTCTCGGGACAAGCCCGAGAATGACGACGGATAATTTCGCTATCTATCGCGCCAGAACCTGCGCTTCCGCCGCCCGCTCGTTCATCCAGTCGGCGCTCGGGCGGATGCCGCCGAGCGGGAAGACATGGATCTGCTCGATCAGGCTCTGCGGATTGCTCGCCTTGTATTCGGCGATGTCGGTGAGGAACTCGTCCGGCTCGTAGGGGGTGAGCAGCTTGCTCAGATCCAGCGCGCGCTTCTGCAGCACGGCGATCGATGGGCCAATGCCGCAGGAAATGGCGAACTTGATCAGCGTCTGCAATTTGGTCGGGCCGGCGACGCCGAGATGGATCGGCAGCTTCACGCCGGCTGCGGCGATACGCTCGGCCCATTGAATGACCGGCTTGGCGTCAAAGGCGAACTGGGTGACGATCGCCATCTCCGCATCGCTGCTCTCCGCATAGGCCTGCTTGAATTTCAGGGCCTCGTCGACAACCGCGGTCGTGCCGTCCTTATCGATATCCTTGTTGCCTTCCGGGTGGCCGGCGACATGCAGGCGCGTGAAGCCGTAACGGTCGAAAAGGCCGGTCTCGATCAGCTGCAGCGAGCTGTTGAGGTCGCCCGCCGGCGTTACGACACCCCCGCCAGAAGCAGGGCCTGGGTGACGCCAGCCTCGTTGCGATAGCGGTTCAGCCAGTCGTCGAGCATCGCCTTGCCACGGATGCTGCGCGCCGGGATATGCGGCATCACGGCATAGCCTTCGTCGGTCAGGCGCCTTGCCGTCGCGACCATGTCCTCGATGGAAGTGCCGTCGATATGGGCGATATAAACCCGGGTGCCGACCGGCAGGAACGCGCGGAAATTGTCGATCTTGGCCGCCGTGCGCGGCATCACCTCGATCGAATAGCCGCCAAGCAGACTGCCGAAGCTCGCCGGCTCCGGTCTGTCATCGACCCGCTTGTTCCTGAACACATTGAGAATTGCCATATCGACTGCCTTCTACATCACAAGACTGTCTGTCCGCCATCACCAAAGGACGGCGAGACGGCATTTCTGGCACAGCTTTGCGGGGGCAGTTTTCTCACTGCGCCACTTTCGGTTTGATTTCGTCCGTTTGCGACAGCAAGAGCCTCGTTGACAAGCGTCCCGTCCCATTGGACAACAACGCATCCGACGGCAGCCACGGGGGACTTTTCATGTCTAGGCGCGCGATCTTCGGCCTTTCAGCCTTGCTCTTTTCCGCACTGGCTTTCGCCTCACCGCTCAGTGCCGCCGAACGGCGGATCGAGACGACCGCGGATGGCGATTACCTCGGCTTCGACCTGCGCACCGTCAAGAATGTCAGCCAGGACCAGTGCGAGACCGCCTGCATCGGCGACAACCAGTGCCGCGCCTTCACCTATAATGTGAAAGCCAAGTGGTGTTTTCTCAAGTCCGACCACGGCCAGTTGAACACGTTCGCCGGTGCGGTTGCCGGCAAAATCGTCGAGGTTGCGGCCGAGCCGGATATCGGCGCCCCGCCGCGCCTCTCCTTCCTGTCGGACGACATGCTGACCCAGGCGCGCGAGCAGAAGGATGGTCTGGCGCTCGGCGACAATCAGCAGGGCTACGGGATAGAAAGCCTCAAGACGATCGCCCAGAACGAGCTTCTCTCGGGCCAGGTCGATACGGCGATCTATAATTACAAGGGTGCCCTGTCGTTTACGCCGGATGACGGCGATCTTTGGATCGCGCTTGCCCGGGCCGCCGGCATTGCCAGGAACAACAGCAGCGCCGACAGTGAAGGCACCCTTGCCGCGATCAACGGCTATCTGATGTCGCGCACGACCCAGGCGCGCGCCGATGCGCTGGCGGTGCTCGGAGCAGCCCTCGCCAAGCAACAGAATTATCGCCAGGCGCTCACGGCCTACAAGCAGAGCCTTGCGCTCGTCAGCGCCCGCACCGTGCAGGCCGCCTATAACGACCTGCGCGAACGGCAGGGTTTTCGCGTTACCGGCAACACGGTCGATGCCGATAGCGCCAATCCGCGCGCCTGCGTTCAGTTCTCCGAGCCGCTGGTGAAGGCGGGTGTTGATTACGCGCCTTTCGTGACGCTGGACGGCCAGGCGCCGAAGGCGATGGAGGCAAAGGACAACCAGATCTGCGTCGAGGGCCTGACCCACGGCCAGCGCTACAAGCTGTCGCTGCGCCGCGGCCTGCCGTCTTCCGTCGACGAACCGCTGCCGGCCCAGGTGGATCTGGAGGTCTATGTAAAAGACCGTTCGCCGATGGTGCGCTTCACCGGCGACAGTTTCGTGCTGCCGTCCACCGCGCGCCGCGGCATCCCGATCGTGTCGGTGAATACCGAGCGTGCCAACCTCAAGCTCTACCGCATCGGCGGCCGCAACATTGCGCCGCTCCTCACCAATTCGCAGTTCCTCACCCAGATGAGCGGCTACAGCGCCGATCGCATCGAGCAGGAAAATGGCGAGCTCGTCTGGCAGGGTACGATCGATCTGGGCCAGGATTTGAACAAGGACGTGACGACCAGTTTCCCGGTCGACGAGGCGCTGCCGGAACGCAAGCCCGGCGTCTACGTACTGACCGCGTCCGCCGCCAATGCCGTCAACCAGGAATGGGACAACAAGGCGACGCAGTGGTTCGTCGTTTCCGATATCGGACTGACCACCTATGCCGGCACGGACGGGCTTCATGTATTTGCCCGCGGGCTCGGCTCGGCCAAGCCGATCGAAGGCGTCGATCTGCAGCTTCTCGCCAAGAACAACGAAATCCTCGGCACGTCGAAGACGGATGCGGATGGCCGCGCCACCTTCACCGCCGGCCTGATGCGCGGCACGGCGGCCATGGTGCCGGCAGTGCTGACCGCCCAGAGCGACGGCAAGGATTACGTCTTCCTCGACATGACCCGCGCCGGCTTCGACCTGTCCGACCGCGGCGTCACCGGCCGTCCGGCTCCCGGCGCGATCGATCTTCTCTCTGGACCGAGCGCGGCATCTACCGTCCCGGTGAGGTGGTGCATGCCAGCGCCCTTGCCCGCAATGTCGATGCCACCGCCATCGAAAACCTGCCGCTCACCTTCGTCTTCCTCAGGCCCGATGGCGTCGAAGACCGGCGGATGGTGAAGAATGGCGCGCTCGGCGGCTACACGCTCGATCTCGCCCTGCAGGACACGTCCATGCGCGGCACCTGGACGATGCAGGTGTTCACCGATCCCAAGGGCTCGGCGATCGGCGAAAAGTCTTTTCTCGTCGACGATTTCGTGCCGGATCGCATCGAATTCGACATGACGAGCGAGGCGAAGGAGATCGTTGTCGGCGAGCCCGCTTCGGTGACCATAGACGGTCGCTACCTCTATGGCGCACGGGCCGCAGGTCTCGGCCTCGAAGGCGAGATCGCGCTGAAGCCGACCCGCGAAAACGCGGCCTTTCCCGGCTACCAGTTCGGCCTTGCCGACGAGGAAGAGACCGAAACCGTCCGCATCCCTCTCGATGCGCTGGAGGATACGGACGAGGATGGCAAGGCGGTATTCGATGCCGATGTCGCCGAGCTGCCGTCCACCACCAAGCTGATCAATGCCGATATCATCGTTAGGATGCAGGAAACCGGCGGCCGCGCCATCGAGCGCACCTTGTCGCTGCCGGTGAAGGCTGACGGACCGCGGATCGGCATCAAGCCGGAATTTTCCGGCGACCTGCCGGAAGGCGCGGTCGGCAATTTCAACGTCATCGTCGTCGGCGAAGCTGGCGCCAAGCAGGCTGCCAAGGGCTTGCCGTGGAAGCTGGTCAAGGTCGATCAGGATTATCAGTGGTATCGCGACGGCAATTACTGGCGCTATGAGCCGATCACCCGCACGCGCCAAGTCGCCAACGGCACCGTCGACGTAACCACGGATGGCGGGCGCGTGGCCGTGCCGGTCGAGTGGGGTCGCTATCGTCTCGAGGTCGAAACCGCCGATATCGGCGGCCCGGCCTCCAGCGTCGAGTTCGATGCCGGCTGGTTCGTCACCGCCACATCGACGGAAACGCCGGATGCGCTGGAAGTCGCGCTCGACAAGCCGAGCTACAAGGTCGGCGATATCGCCAAGCTCAAGATCTCCTCGCGCTATGCTGGCGAGCTGATGGTCATGGCTGGTTCCGAGGAGCTGATCACCGTCGAGACAGCCAGCATTTCCGAGAATGGCGGTGAGGTGGAAATTCCCGTCACCGAGGAATGGGGTGCCGGATCCTACGTGACCGCAACCCTCTATCGTCCGGGCGAAGCGCGCGAAAGCCGCATGCCGATGCGGGCAATCGGCATCACCTGGCTGAAGGTCGATCCGGAAGCGCGTGATCTTTCCATTGCGATCGACGCACCGGAAAAGACGCTGCCGCGCCAGCCGCTCGATATCTCGCTGCAGGTGGCGGGTGCCGGTGCCAACGAGGATGCCTATGTCACTGTCGCGGCCGTCGACGTCGGCATTCTCAATCTCACCCGCTACGAGCCGCCCGCACCGGACGACTGGTACTTTGGCCAGCGACGTCTGGGCCTCGAAATCCGCGACATCTACGGACGGCTGATCGACGGTTCGCTCGGCGCGACCGGGCGCCTGAGGACCGGCGGCGATGGCGGCAGCATGGCGCTGCAGGCCAGCCCCCGAAGGAAAAGCTGGTGGCCTTCTTCTCCGGTCCGGTGAAGCTGGACGGTGAAGGCAGGGCGAAGGTCTCCTTCGACATTCCGCAGTTCAACGGCACCGCAAGGGTCATGGCCGTCGCCTGGTCGAAATCCGGTGTCGGTCACGGCGTCAAGGATGTCATCATCCGCGATCCGATCGTCATCACCTCCAGCCTGCCGCGATTCCTGGCGCCGGGAGACGACAGCAATCTGAGGCTCGACATCGCCAATACCGATGGCCCGGCCGGGACCTATGATCTCACCGTCGGAACCAGCGATGCGGTCGCCATCGGCCAGAGCGCGATAAAGCCGGTGGAACTGGCGGCCGGTGGAAAAACCAGCGTCACCCTGCCACTGGTCGGCATCGAGCCCGGCGACGGCACGATCTCGATCAAGCTCGCCAATAGCTCAGGTCTCTCCGTCGATCAGGTGCTCAACATCCCGATTCTGTCCCGCAGCAATGCCGGTGACGGAACGGCGGCTGGTCGATCTGAAGCCCGGGGCGAGTGTCACCGTCGACAGCAACCTGCTGGCCGACAGCGTGCTGCAGGGCGCTTCGGTCAGCGTCAATGTCAGCCGCTCCAACGCCTTCGATATCCCGGCGCTGCTGATGAGCCTCAGCCGTTACCCTTACGGCTGCGCCGAGCAGACGACCAGCCGGGCGCTGCCGCTTCTCTATCTCAGCGAAATGGCGGTGCAGAACGGGCTGGCTGACGATGCCGAGGTAAAGAAGCGGGTGCAGGATGCCATCTATCGCGTCCTGTCCTTCCAGGCGTCGGCCGGCAGTTTTGGCCTTTGGGGACCGGATGGCGCGGGCAGCGATCTCTGGCTCGACGCCTATGTGAGCGACTTCCTCTCTCGTGCTCGCGAACAGGGCTATGACGTGCCGGAAAAGCCGCTCGTCCAGGCGCTGGAAAACCTGCAGAACACGCTCGCCTACACGACCAATGTCCGCGATCAGGGCAACCAGATCGCCTATGCGCTCTATGTTCTGGCCCGCAACCGCAAGGCCGCGATCAGCGATCTGCGCTATTACGCCGACACGATGCTCGGCGATTTCCCGACGCCGCTTGCCAAGGCCCATATCGCAGCAGCGTTGTCGCTCTACGGCGATGGCCAGCGCTCGCAGTCGATCTTCAGTGCCGCGCTGCAGATGTCGGAAAACGCGCAGGTTCATAAGGTCAGCCTTGCCCGCTCCGACTACGGCTCGTCGCTGCGTGATGGTGCGGCCGTGCTGGCGCTTGCCGCCGAGAGCCGGCCGGTGCCGCCGATCGTGCCGGCGCTGGCGGATGTCGTTGCCAAGGAATGGAGTGCGAAGAAATACACCAGCACCCAGGAACAGACCTGGATGCTGCTCGCCGCCCGCGCCCTGCAGAACGGCGATGACAGCCTCAAGCTCACCGTCAACGGCGCTGTCCATACCGGCACGCTGATGTCGCAGATGGCCGGTGACGTGCTGCTCGATCATCCCCTGACGGTGCGCAATGACAGCGCCGATGCGCTGTCGGCCGCCATCACCACGGTTGCCGCACCTGCAACGCCGCTTCCGGCCGGCGGCGATGGATTCGAGATTGCCCGGACCTATTACACCATGGCCGGCGAGGAAGCGAATGTCAGCGAGGCCAAGCAGAACGAGCGTTATGTCGTTGTTCTGACCGTCACCGAGACCAACGACTGGCCGTCGCGCATCGTCGTCACGGATCTCCTGCCGGCCGGTTTCGAGATCGATAATCCGTCGATCGTCAACAGCGCCAACCTCACCAATTTCGACTGGATCGAGGAGGTGCAGGCGGCTCACACCGAATTCCGCAACGACCGCTTCGTTGCAGCTTTCGACCGCAGCCAGGGCGACAACCGGCAGATCACACTGGCCTATGTCGTCCGTGCCGTAACGCCCGGCGTCTACGATCATCCGGCAGCGCAGGTGGAGGATATGTACCGCCCGCAGTTTTCCGCGCGCACGGCGATGGGCAAGATGGGGGTGGTTGGGGGCAGTGAATGTGGCGGTCGGGGAACGAGCGGGTTTGGTCTCTCCTGCTGCACTCTCACGTAACCGGAACCTGCGCGATGAATACCCCCTCTGGCCTGCCGGCCATCTCCCCCACAAGGGGGAGAGAACCCGCAGTACTCGCTCGGACCACTGGGATCTCGGCGGTGCGGTCCAGTTAAGCCCTCCCCTTGTGGGGAGGGTTTGGGAGGGGACTTCCTATTATAGTGATCCGCTGATCTCCATTACGCACGATCCGAAAGACGCATCGAACTCGCTACTTCAGCTACTAGAAGAACCCGAATGAAACGCAGGTGGAAATTCTCGATCGGTGTCGGCACCTGCCTCATTCTGGCAGGCGCAACTGCGCTTGGTCTGGAGTGGGCCGATCGCGCCTATCCGCCGCCGCTGGACAACGCCATGACCGTCTCGCGGGAGGTGCTGGATGCCGATGGCGAGCTGCTGCGTGCCTTCGCCACGCCGCAAGGCCGCTGGCGGCTGAAGACGGATGTCGAGGATGTCGATCCGCGCTTCCTCGACATGCTGATCGCCTATGAGGACCGCCGCTTCTACGAACATGGCGGCATTGATCCATGGGCGATCGGCCGCGCCGCCTTCCAGCTTGTCACCAATGGCCGGATCGTTTCCGGCGCCTCGACGCTATCCATGCAGGTGGCGCGGCTGATCGAGCCGCGCGAGACGCGATCGTTTTCGGCCAAACTGCTGCAGCTCGCCCGCGCCATCCAGATCGAGCGACGCCTTAGCAAACAGGAGATCCTGCAGCTCTACCTGACCCACGCCCCCTATGGCGGCAATCTGGAGGGTATTCGGGCCGCAAGCCTTGCATGGTTCGGCAAGGAGCCGAAGCGGTTGACGGTGGCCGAAGCCGCGCTCCTCGTCGCCCTGCCGCAATCACCGGAATCGCGGCGGCCTGACCGGCATCCGGCCGTAGCACTCGCCGCCCGCGAGCGGGTGCTGGCCCGGCCTGCCGTGGCAGAAGTGACCGGCGAGGGTGAGGTGGAGCGCGCCGCCCACGACGTGATGCCGCGGCAAAGGCTGCAACTGCCGGCCTATGCGGCGCATCTCGCAGAAGCCGCCATTCGGAAACAGCCGAAAGCGGAAGAATATCGCAGCACGCTGAAGCGCAATATCCAGAGACAGCTGGAGGAGGTCGCCCGCGAGGCCGCGGCCAAACTCGCGCCAAAGGTTTCGGTCGCGATGGTCATGGCCGATGCGACGACCGGGGAGATCGTCGGTGAGGTGGGGTCGGCGGATTATTTCGATGCCGGGCGTTCCGGCTGGATCGATATGACGCGGCGGCTGCGTTCGCCGGGATCCACGCTCAAACCCTTCATCTACGGGCTTGCCTTCGAGCAGGGGCTCGTCTCCCAGGAAACGATGATCGAGGATCGCCCGGCGGATTTCTTCGGCTACCGGCCCAAGAATTTCGACATGACCTATCAGGGCGACGTGACGGTGCGTCAGGCGCTGCAGCTGTCACTCAACGTGCCCGCTGTCCGGCTGCTCGATGCGGTCGGGCCGTCGCGGCTGATGATCCGGTTCCGCCGCGCCGATGTCAGGCCGGTGCTGCCACCCAACGAGGCGCCGGGGCTTGCGATTGGTCTCGGCGGCGTCGGTATCACGCTGAAAGAACTGGTGCAGAGCTACGCCGCACTCGCCAATGGCGGCCAGCCGGTTCGCATCGGCAATGGAATAGACGAGCAGCCGGCCAAGCTGGACAATGAGCCGATGCTCGAGCGTCAGGCGATCTGGAACGTCACCGACATTCTCTCCGACGTGCTGCCGCCGACCGGCAGCAGAAAACTCGGCATCGCCTACAAGACCGGCACGAGCTACGGCTATCGCGATGCCTGGTCGGTCGGTTATGACGGGCGCTTTGTGCTCGGCGTCTGGGTCGGGCGGCCGGATAATGGCGCGGTGCCCGGCATCGCCGGCTACCAGACGGCGGCGCCGATCCTGTTCGAGGCGTTTTCGCGCTCGGGCGTGCCGTTCACGCCCCATCCGCTGCCGCCCGCCGGTGCCGTGCGGCTGGCGCAATCCGATCTGCCGATCTCCCAGCGACGGTTTGCGGTCACGTCCAGCGGGCTGATCCGCGCGTCGGCCCGGGAGAGCGCGCCGCAGATCGTCTATCCGCCGGAAGGGGCGAAGGTCGATCTCGGAGCCTTGTCGGGTGAGATCTCGCCATTGGTGCTGAAGCTGCAGGGCGGCCGTCCGCCCTTCCGCTGGCTCGCCAACGGCAAGCCGCTCGCCGACCTCTCCCGCCGCCGCACCAATCAATGGCTGCCGGAAGGGGCAGGGTTTTCGACGCTCACGGTGATCGATGCGGCCGGAAGGGCTGCGACGGTGAGGGTGTTTGTGGAGTAGGCCCCCTCACCCGGGTCTCCGCTCGGCCACCCTCTCCCCTAGGGGAGAGGAAGAGCGCCGGCGCTGCAGTGTTCCTCCTTCTCCCCTCGGGGAGAGGGCGGCCGAAGGGCGGATGAGGGGGATGACGCAGCCGGGCATTGCCCGCCAGCTACCGTCTTTCTCCACGGCACGGGCTAAACTTGGCCGGTGACCAGATGATTGCTTCTTTCAGTGGGAAAATGATTGGAGCAATACGGCTCCACTTGCTTCGCCGTCATGCTCGGGCATGTCCCGAGCATCTGCCGGAGATGCGACTTGTCACGACGTACATAGATCCTCGGCACAAGGCCGAGGATGACGTCCAGCGTGGAGTGGCCGATCAGGCCACAGCCTTCTTCTTGGCAATACGCGCACGGATCGATTCCACATCCGCACGCGGCGTCGCCTTGAACAAGGTCTGCGTATACTCGTGCTTCGGTGCCGAAAACACCTCGTCGCGCGTGCCGTATTCGACCGCTTCGCCGAAATACATCACCATCACCTCGTCGGCGATGTAGCGAACGACCGAGAGGTCGTGGCTGATGAAGACGTAGGTGAGGTCGAATTCGTCCTGCAGGTCGGCGAGCAGGTTCAGCACCTGGGCCTGGACCGAAAGGTCGAGGGCCGAAACCGGTTCGTCCAGCACGAGCAGCTTCGGGTTCATCATCAGCGCGCGCGCAATGGCGATACGCTGGCGCTGGCCGCCGGAGAACATGTGCGGGTAGCGATTATAGTGTTCCGGGCCGAGGCCGACCTTGATCAGCATTTCGGTGGCGCGGTTGCGGCGCTCGGCAGCAGACAGGTCGGTGTTGATCGCCAGCGGTTCGCCCAGAACGTCGCCGATCTTCTGGCGCGGGTTGAGCGAGCCATAGGGGTTCTGGAAGATGATCTGCACCTTCTGGCGCATTTCCGGGGTCAGATGGCCAGGACGGGTATCCATCTTCTTGCCGTCAATGATCAGATCGCCTGATGTCGGCTCGTCGATGAAGGTAATCATGCGGGCAAGCGTGGACTTACCGCAGCCAGATTCACCGACGATCGCAAGCGTCTTGCCGCGCTCCAGCTTGAAGGACACGCCCTTCACCGCATGAAGCGTCTTCTTCGGCTTCATGAAGCCGGCCGGCAGTTCGTAGTCGCGCTTGATGTCGCGCACTTCGAGCATGGGGGTATTGGTGTCGCTCATGCGTTTGCTCCAGCGCTCGTTGCCGCGGAAGGGGCTGGTTCCGGATTGCCGTCGAAGAAGGCGGAAACGGTGGTCAGGCGGTCGCCGGTGGCGTTTTCCGGCAGGGCCGCCAGAAGCGCCTTCGTATAGTTGCTCTTCGGGCTTTCGAAAAGCGAGAGCACGTCTGCTTCTTCCATCTTGCGGCCCTTGTACTGCACGACGACGCGGTCGGCGGTCTCGGCGACGACGCCCATATCATGGGTGATCATGATCAGGCCCATGCCGGTGCGAGCCTGCAGGTCCATGATCAGGTCGAGGATCTGCTTCTGGATCGTCACGTCGAGCGCGGTGGTCGGCTCGTCGGCGATCAGGAGCTTCGGGTTGCAGGCGATCGCGATGGCGATCATCACGCGCTGGCACTGGCCACCCGACATCTGGTGCGGGAAGGCGTTCATGCGCTCTTCCGGGTTCGGAAGACCGACCTGCTTGAACAGTTCGATGGCGCGGGCGCGGCGGTCCTTCTTGCCCAGACCGAGGTGGATGCGCAGCACTTCCTCAATCTGGAAGCCAACCGTGAAGCACGGGTTGAGGCTGGCGATCGGCTCCTGGAAGATCATCGCGATATCCTTGCCGATCAGCTTGCGGCGCTCGGCAGCTGAGAGCTTCTGGATATCTTTGCCTTCGAACAGCATGCGGTCGGCGGTGATCTTTGCCGTCCAAGGCAGGAGGCCCATGACGGCCAGCATCGAGACGGACTTGCCGGAGCCGGATTCACCGACGATGGCAAGAACCTCCGCCTTGTCGACGGAGATGGAGACACCATCGACGGCGCGGAACCAGCCGGTCGCGGTTTCGAATTCGACGGTGAGATTGTCGATTTGCAGAAGCGCCATGATCAGGACCTCTTCAGTTTCGGGTCAAGCGCGTCGCGCAGGCCGTCGCCCATCAGGTTGATGGCAAGAACGGTGATGAGGATTGCAAGGCCCGGGAAGGTGACGACCCACCAGGCGCGCAGGATGAACTCGCGGGCTTCGGCCAGCATCGTGCCCCATTCGGGAGCCGGCGGCTGGGCGCCCATACCGAGGAAGCCGAGGGCCGCCGCGTCGAGAATGGCGTTCGAGAAGGACAGGGTCGCCTGGACGATCAGCGGCGCGGTACAGTTCGGCAGGATGGTGCGGAACATCAGGCGCAGCGGGCTGGCGCCGGCAATGCGGGCGGCCGTCACGTAGTCGCGGGTCTTCTCGGCCATCACGGCCGCGCGCGTCAGGCGCACGAAATGCGGCTGCAGCGTCAGCGCGATGGCGATCATGCCGTTGGTCAGGCTGGGCCCGAGGATCGCAACCAGAACCAGCGCCAGCAGCAGCGACGGGAAGGCCAGGATGATGTCCATCAGGCGCATGATGACGGTGTCGACCCAGCCGCGGTAGTAACCGGCGATCAGGCCGACCAGGATGCCGCCGACCAACGACAGGGAGGTGACGAAGACGCCGATGAAGAGCGAATACTGGGCGCCATAGATCAGGCGCGAGAGGATGTCGCGGCCGACCGGGTCGGTGCCGAGAACATAGGTCCAGCTGCCGCCTTCGGTCCATGCCGGCGGCATCAGCACCGCGTCGCGATACTGTTCGAAAGGCGAGTGCGGGGCGATGAACGAAGCGAAGACCGCGACGAAGACCAGTGCGACGAAAACGTAGAGGCCGATCACGGCGCCGCGGTTTTCGGAGAAGTAGAACCAGAACTCCTTGAGCATCTGGCGGCGCATCTGCGAGGATGTCACCGGCTCGGAGGTCTTGGTTGTGATTGCATCTGCCATGGGATTTTGCTCCTTCTTCTCGGCGGATCAGTGACGAATACGCGGGTTGATCAGGCCGTAGAGCAGATCAACGATGAGATTGACGGTCATGATGATGCCGGCGATCAGGAGAAGACCGCCCTGGATGACCGGGTAGTCGCGACGGAACACGCTGTCGACCATCCACTTGCCGATGCCCGGCCAGGAGAAGATCGTCTCGGTCAGGATCGCGCCTGCCAGCATGACGCCGATCTGCAGGCCGATCGTGGTGATGACCGGGATCATGGCGTTGCGCAGCGCGTGCACGCCGACGACGCGGAAGGGCGACAGGCCCTTGGCGCGGGCGGTGCGGACGTAATCCTCGGAGAGGACTTCCAGCATGGCCGAACGGGTCTGGCGGGCGATGACGGCGAGCGGAATGGTCGCGAGCACGATCGATGGCAGCGCCAGGTGGCTGATCGCCGAGGCGAAGGCGCCCTTCTGGCCGGAAATGAGCGAGTCGATCAGCATGAAGCCGGTGACCTGCGGGAAATAGAACATCAGCGAGATGCGGCCCGACACCGGGAACCACTGCAGGGTGCCGGAAAACAGGATGATCAGCAGCAGGCCCCACCAGAAGATCGGCATGGAGTAACCCACGAGCGCGATGCCCATCAGGCCCTGGTCGAATATCGAGCCGCGCTTGATGGCGGCGATCACGCCGGCCGGGATGCCAAATGCTACGGCGATCAGCATGGCGAACAGCGACAATTCGACGGTCGCGGGAAACAATGCCCAGAACTGGTCGAGGATCGGCTTCTTGGACACGATCGACGAACCGAAGTCACCCGTCAGCACGCCACCGAGATAATCGAAATACTGGATGACCAGCGGCCGGTCCATGCCGAGCTGCGCGGAAATCTGCGCATGGCGCTCGGGCGACATGACGCGTTCGCCGGATAGAAGCGCCACCGGATCGCCCGGAAGAAGCCGGATGAAGGAGAAGGCGATGATGGAGACCCCGAGGAAAGTCGGGATCAGCACGGCGAGCCGCCGCAAGAGAAAGCCAAACATTCTAAAACCTTTAAGGGTTTGTTGCGGGCCGGTTTCCAGCTTCTTGTCAAGCCCAGGGAAGCGGCAATTGCGGCGTCAACGCCACATTTTTGGGCGTCTCATAAGAAAATGCCGCGGGAAACGCAATGTATCCCGCGGCAAAAAGTTGTGATGTGGCCGGATTACTCGGCGATATCGACAGCTTCGAAGGTGAAGTCACCGAGCGGGCTCTGGGTAAAGCCGGTTACGCCCTTGGCCATCGGAACGATGGAGAGGAGTGGTCGATGGTTGCCCAGGGTGCGTCCTTCTTGAAGACGGTCTGTGCTTCTTCATAGAGCTTCGTGCGCTCTTCCTGGTTGGACGTGACCTTGGCCTTCTTCACCAGTGCATCGAATTCCTGGTTGCACCACTGGGCGCGGTTGTTGCCGCCAACAGCGTTGCAGCCCAGCAGGGTGTCGAGGAAGTTGTCCGGGTCGCCGTTGTCGCCGGTCCAGCCGAGGATGACGGCGCCGTCACGGTCCTTTGCCTTCGAACGGTCGAGATATTCGGCCCATTCGTAGGAAACGATCTCGACCTTGACGCCGATCTTGGCGAAGTCGTCCTGCATGATTTCAGCGGCGCGACGTGCGTTCAGCATGTACGGGCGCGAAACCGGCATTGCCCAGATCTTCATGGAAAGATCCTTGACGCCAGCAGCTTCGAGCGCCTTCTTGGCGGCGTCGAGGTCGTATGCGTCGTCCTGGGTTGCTTCGTTGTAGGACCACATGGTCGGCGGGATCGGGTTCTTGGCCGGCGTTGCCATGCCCTGGAACACGGCGTCGACGATCGCCTTCTTGTTGATCGCCTGGTTCAGCGCCTTACGGACTTCCGGCTTGTCGAACGGAGCCTGGGTGGTGTTGTAGGCCATGTAGGCTACGTTGAGGCCTTCCTGCTCCAGAACCTTGAGGTTGGAGTCGGACTTCATCGATCTCGACGTCTGCAGCGTTCGGGAACGGCATCAGGTGGCATTCGCCAGCCTTCAGCTTCTGGTAGCGAACGGCGGCATCGGTCGTGATCGCGAAGACGAGGTCGTCGATCTTCGGAGCGGTGCCCCAGTAATCGGCGTTCTTCTTGTAGCGGATGATGGCGTCCTGCTGGTAGGCGACGAAGGTGAACGGACCGGTGCCGACCGGCTGCTGGTTCAGCTGTTCCTTCTTGCCTTCCTTGTCGAGCGTGTCTGCATATTCCTTCGATGCGATCGAAGCGAACGGCATGGCAAGGTTGGCGAGGAACGGAGCTTCCGGCTTGTTCAGGGTGATCTTGACGGTCAGGTCATCAACCTTTTCGATCGTCTTGATCAGTTCCGGGAAGCCCATGCCGGCAGCGTATTCCCAGGAAGCGCCAGCGATGTACTGTGCCCACGGATGATCCGGCTTGATCTGGCGCTCGAGCGAGAACAGCACGTCGTCGGCGTTCAGCTCGCGGGTCGGGGTGAAGTAGTCGGTGGTCTGGAACTTCACGCCTGAACGCAGCTTGAAGGTGTAGACGGTGCCGTCTTCAGAAACGGTCCAGCTTTCGGCAAGGCCGGCTTCCGGCTCGGTCGTGCCCGGCTTGAACTCCAGAAGGCGGTTGTAGATCGGGTGAGCCGAAGCGTCGAAGGTGGTGCCGGCGGTGTACATGCCCGGGTCGAAGCCTTCCGGCGAACCTTCCGAGCAATAGACGAAGGTCTTGGCGCTGGCAGCACCGGCAAAGAATGTCGCGGACAGAAGCGCTGCTGCCGCAAAAGTAAGCGTACGTTTCATGTTAGTCTCCCTACCTGTACCGGCGCGGCCGGCACGGTTGATTTCCTGATTTTTTAGTGCGGCTGGCGCACCCTCTGGACAAGTCTTGTTGTAGTCACCTCCTGACCGGCGCGCGAGTGCCGTGCCGGTCGTATATTTTCCCCAATGCGGAATGAATTTCATCGCCGACCGAATCGATGGTCCGACAGGCATCAAGGGCTGGATTTTCTCCCTTGCAGTCTATCTTGGAACATCATGCTCCGGTTTGGCGTGCTCACCCCATGTTTGTTTTCCGGTTTGGAGTTTCGTCCTAGACGTGTCCTGGTACCGTGGCGCGGGAGAATAGCGATTATGGACCGGTTGTCGAGACACTAAGATTTACCCGTTGATCACAAGTGTCGAAAAGGTGCCTAATTGGTGTGCGCCGCCTTAATTCGTCGCAATAGCCGTTGCGCTGCCTCCAGAATGGCGTAGGTATGCGAACCTTCTCTATCCATTGTTGAAGGCAGATTTCATGAGCGCAGGCAATTCCAATCTTCCCCTCGTCTGGGACATGGTGGACCGCAAGAGGGAAGTCTTCATCGAGCTGGCAGACCGCGTCTGGGAGACGCCGGAAACCTGCTACATGGAGACGCAGTCCGCTGCCGCCCACCGCGAGATGCTCGAGGCGCAGGGGTTCGCAATCACCGACAATGTCGCCAACATCCCGACCGCGCTGATGGGCGAGGCGGGCGAGGGCGGTCCGGTCATCGCCTTCCTCGGTGAATACGATGCGCTTGCAGGTCTCAGCCAAAAAGCCGGCGCGACTGAGCATGATCCGACGACGCCCGGTGCCAGCGGCCATGGCTGCGGCCATAATCTGCTGGGGTCGGGTGCACTTCTGGCGGCAACCGCGCTGAAGGACTGGCTGGAAAAGACCGGTACGCCGGGGCGTGTGCGATACTACGGCTGCCCGGCCGAAGAGGAGGCGCCGCCAAGGCCTTCATGGTGCGCGAAGGCGCGTTTTCCGATGTCGATATCGCGATCAGCTGGCATCCGAGCAATTTTGCCGGCGTGCAGCGCGAGACCTCGCTTGCCAATTGCCGCATCGATTTCACCTTCACCGGCCGCGCGGCCCACGCCGCCGCCGTGCCGGAACTGGGAAGAAGTGCCCTCGATGCCGTCGAGTTGATGAGCGTCGGCGTCAATTACATGCGCGAGCATATGCCCTCCGATTGCCGTATCCATGCCGCCATCATCGATGCTGGCGGTATTTCGCCGAATGTCGTGCAGGCCCATGCCAAGGTGCGCTACGTGGTGCGCTCGCCGGATCTCCAGGGGCTTCTCGCGCTGATCGAGCGGGTCAAGAAGGTCGCCGAAGGTGCGGCGCTGATGACCGAGACCAAGGTTGAGAGCACCATTCTCGCCGGCGTCTCCAACCTCATCGTCAACACGCCGCTGATGGATGCGATGCAGGATATCTGGGAGAGCATGGGTGCGCCTGCCTTCGACGGCGAGGACATTGCCTTTGCCGAAAAGATCCGCGCCACGCTGACGCCGGAAGATATCGCCGCAAGCTGGGCGCAGGAGCGGATCGAGCCGCGCGACACCGCGCTCGCCGACTTCGTCCTGCCTCCCCATAACGAGGTCCGCCAGATGGGCGGTTCGACGGATGTCGGTGATGTGAGCTGGGTCGTGCCCACCGTGCAGGCTTATGGCGCGACGCTCGCCATAGGCACGCAGCTTCACACCTGGCAGGTCGTGACCCAGGGCAAGAGCCCGCTTGCCCATAAGGGCATGGTTTCCGTCGCAAAGGCCATGGCGGCGACGGGGCTTGCAGCGCTGACAAGCGAGCAGTTGCGCGAGGCGGCCTGGGCAGATCTCAAGCGCCGCAAGAAGGGGCAGGAATATACGAGCCCGATCCCTGCATCGTCCGAGCCGCCGATTGCGGCGATGACGTCCCGCTGAGAAGTCAGCGATGAAAATGGCTGATGGCGCCCGTCAATTATTTTGAGGGGCGGGCGTCATTCTCGGCTGCTTTTGGGGGTGGGCAACCTTCCCGATTCCTCATATGAGATTCCTATACGCATTCGCGTGGAGGAGTTCCCGTCGTGACCATTCAACCCAATTCGCTTGAAGCCCGTGACAAGGCCTATCACCTGCATTCCTACACCAATGCCCGCGCTCTGGAGCGCGATGGCGCGCTGGTGATCGATCGCGGCGAGGGCATCTATGTCTACGACAATGCCGGCAAGCAATATATCGAGGGCATGGCGGGTCTTTGGAGCGTCGGCGTCGGTTTCGGCGAAAGCCGGCTCGTCGAGGCCGCGACGAAGCAGATGGCCAAGCTGCCCTATTACCACACATTCACCGCCCGCACGCACAGCCCGTCGGTCGAGCTTGCCGAAAAGCTCATCCACATGGCGCCGGTGCCGATGTCCAAGGCCTATTTCACCAATTCCGGTTCGGAAGCCAACGACACGGCGATGAAGATCGTCTGGTACCGGTCGAACGCGCTCGGCAAGCCGGACAAGAAGAAGATCATCTCGCGCATCAAGGGCTATCACGGCGTCACCATTGCCGCTGCCAGCCTTACCGGCCTGCCGAACAACCACCGCTCCTTCGACCTGCCGTTGCCGCGTGTTCTGCACACGACGTGCCCGCATTACCGGGTGTTCAAGACCGAAGGCGAAACCGAAGCGCAGTTCGTCGAGCGCTGCGCCAAGGACTTGGAGGACCTGATCCTCAAGGAAGGTCCCGATACGGTTGGCGCCTTCATCGGCGAGCCCCTTATGGGCGCGGGTGGCGTCATCGTGCCGCCGGCCGGCTATTGGGAGGCGATCCAGAAGGTTCTGAAGAAGTATGACGTGCTGTTCATCGCCGACGAGGTGATCTGCGGTTTCGGCCGCACCGGCAACATGTTCGGCACCACGACCTTCGAGCTTCAGCCCGACATGATCACGCTGTCGAAGCAGATCTCGTCCTCCTACCAGCCGATCTCGGCGCTTCTGATCAACGAAAACGTCTACCAGCCGCTGGCGGATGAATCGGCGAAGATCGGCACGTTCGGCCACGGCGTCACCGCCGCCGGCCATCCGGTTGCCGCTGCCGTCGCGCTGGAAAACATCGCCATCATCGAGGAGCGCGATCTCGTCGGCAATGTTCGGGCGCTCAGCCCAAAATTTCTGGCGCGTCTTGCCGCGATCGCCGACAATCCGCTCGTCATCGAAAGCCGCGGCGTCGGCCTGATCGGCGCTTTCGAGCTTGCGCCACGCGAAGGATACGACGCCGGCCAGCTCGGCCCGAAACTCTTCCCGGTCCTGATGGAAGAGGGCGTGATCAGCCGCGCGATCGGCGATCTCGCTTGCCTTCTGCCCGCCGATGATCATCACCGAGGCGCAGGTGGACGACATGTTCGACAAGGTCGAGCGCGGCCTGGAAAAGTTCGCCAGGCAGCTGGCAGCCTAAACCGCTGATTTCACCAATTGTCTAGCATCATGGCGTCCCTATATTGGACGCCATGATCTCGCTTTCACCGCCTATTGGCCACACATCCTCTTCATTGTCTCGGTTGTGGCCGGGGCGGCTGCTGCCATCCATGCAGCGATGACGAAGGAGGAAGTGCGCTCGGCGATCGGCTGGGTCGGCGTCATCATCCTGTCGCCCATCGTCGGTGCCGCGCTTTATCTCGTGGCCGGCATCAACCGTATCCGCCGCAATGTCATCGGTGACCGGCGCTCGCTGCTGCAGGGAGCCGAGCGGGCGGATTTCGCCTCCTATGACGTGACCGACGACCAGGTCGTGCGCGATTTCGGTTATCGCTTCCGGGCGATGAAGACGCTCGGCGACCGCGTGAGCCGGCACCACCTGACGACCGGCAACGGCATCGAGGCCTATGACACGGGTGACGCCGCCTATGGCGCGATGCTTTCGGCGATCGGCAGCGCCAAGCATGCCATCCTGCTCGAAACCTATATTTTCGACCGCGACCGGATCGGCATTCGCTTCATCGAGGCGCTCGGTGCAGCAACAAAACGCGGGGTCGAGGTGCGCGTGCTGATCGATGCGGTCGGTGCCCGATACTCGGTGCCGAGCGTTCTCGGCATGCTGCGCGAACACGGCGTGACGGTCGACGTGTTCAACGGCAATGTCATCACCGGCCTGCGCCTGCCCTATGCGAACCTGCGCACCCACCGAAAGATCATGGTGGTGGACGGTTCTGTCGCCTTTACCGGCGGCATGAATATCCGCGAGGGCTTTTCCAGTGAGTTCAACGGTGAGAGCAGCGCCGTCGACACGCATTTCAAGGTGAGCGGCCCGGTGGTCGCCGACCTTCTGGCGATTGCCGCAGCCGACTGGGAGTTCACCACCGGCGAAAGGCTGGAGGGTGAGGCCTGGGCCGTGCCGACACCGGAGACGGAACCGGGATCGGCGATCCTGATGCGGGCCGTATCATCCGGGCCGGATCGCGGCCTCGAGACCAATCACAAGACGCTGATGGGAGCGTTTTCCATCGCCCGCACGTCGATCAAGATCGTCTCACCCTATTTCCTGCCCGACCGGGAGCTGATCACGGCGCTCGTCACCGCCGCCCGGCGCGGCGTCAGCGTCGATATCGTCGTGCCGAGCGCCAACAACCTGACGCTGGTCGACCTTGCCATGACGGCGCAGTTTGACCAGATGCTGAAGAATTATTGCCGCATCTGGCGTGCTTCCGGGCCGTTCAATCATTCCAAGCTGATGGCGGTCGATGGCTGCTGGTCCTATGCCGGTTCCTCCAATATCGATCCGCGGTCGTTGCGCCTGAATTTCGAGGTCGATCTCGAGGTTTTCGACCGGCCATTCACGCAAGCATTGGAACGAAGGATCGATCTGGCGATTTCCTCTGCGGAGGAAGTCAGCCTCCATGAGCTGAGATCGCGACCATTTCTCAAGCGCTTCATCGAGCGCGTGCTTTGGCTGGGGTCGCCCTATCTCTAGGAGGAAGGGAGCGGGAGCGAGCAATGTTTAACGGACGAACAGAACGAAGAACGATGCACCAGAACCGCCGCGCCAGTCTTCCCGCCAGCATTCTCGCATCCATCCGGGCGCGCAAGGACAGGGGGCGGGCGGTCATTCCGCGCATGATCCGAGTTCCGGCCTGCTCGTCGCTTCCTACAATGTCCACAAATGCGTCGGCGTCGACGGCAGGTTCGATCCAGGTCGCATCGCACAGGTCATCCGCGAGATCGGCGCCGATATCATCGCGCTGCAGGAGGCCGATACGCGCTTCGGGGAGCGGCGCGGCTTGCTCGATCTCAACTGGATGGAGCGAGAGACCGGGCTCTGCCCCGTGCCGGTTTCCGGTGTGGCCAAGGCGCATGGGTGGCACGGCAATGTCGTCTTCTTCCGCGAAGGCCTGGTGCGCGACGTCCACCAGATCAAGCTGCCGGGGCTCGAGCCGCGCGGCGCGCTTCTGACCGAACTCGACCTCAGCGACGGCAGCACGTTCCGGGTCATCGCCGCCCATCTCGGCCTGCTCAACCGCTCCCGACAGCAGCAGGCGCGGATGATCCTCGACATTCTCGGGGCCCGCGCGGAGCATCCGACCGTGCTGATGGGCGATCTCAACGAGTGGCGGCTCGGCGACCGGTCGTCGCTCAATACGCTCGCAACGGTCTTCGGCCTTCCCGCCGCCGTGCCGAGCTTTCCTCGCGCCTGCCGGTTCTGGCGCTCGACCGGATCATGGCCAACCGACCGGGCCTGATCGACCAGGTTCGGACCCATGACACGCCGCTTTCCCGCCTCGCGTCGGATCACCTGCCGATCAAGGCGGTGGTCAAGATCGACGCCCTGGCAAACGGGGCGGCGAGCTGACCGCCGAGCGCCGGTCGGCAGAATTGACAGGGTGACAATCTTCCCGGCGGCCGGCAGCTTTACCCGGCGCGGAAGCGGGAATAGGTTTTTCCCATTCACATTCTGCTTTGGGATTTCCATGACCGATATTGCCATGATCGAAGCCGCCCGGGCCCGTCTCGACGGCCGTGCCCGCCGCACGCCGCTGCTTTCCTCACCCTTTCTAGACGAGATCGCGGGGCGAAGGATATTCGTGAAGCCCGAATGCCTGCAGCATACCGGATCGTTCAAGTTCCGCGGTGCCTGGTCGGCAATTTCCGCGCTTGCGCCGGATGTCCGCGCCCGCGGCGTGATAGCCTTTTCCTCCGGCAACCACGCGCAGGGCGTGGCGCTTGCCGCCAGGATGCACGGCATCCCGGCTGTCATCATCATGCCGAACGACGCGCCAAAACTGAAGATCGAGAATACCCGCGCCTACGGTGCCGAAGTGGTGCTTTACGATCGTGTGAAGGAGGACCGCGACGAGATCGGTGCAAGGCTTTCCCGGGAACGCAATCTGACGCTGGTCAAGCCGTTCGATGATCCGCTGGTGATCGCCGGGCAGGGTACGGTAGGCCTCGAGATCGCGGAACAGGCACAGGAACTCGGCATCGAAAAGGCCGATGTGCTCGCGCCGGCAAGCGGGGGCGGGCTCCTGTCGGGCATCGCGCTGGCACTTGAAGCCAAGGCGCCCGGATTCGTCGCGCATTCCTGCGAACCGGAAGGGTTCGACGATCTGGCCCGCTCGCTGGTCTCGGGAAAGATCGAACGTAATGCGTCGCTCACAGGATCGCTGTGCGATGCGATCCTTTCACCACAGCCGGGCGACATCACGTTTCCCATCATGAAGCGCCTCTGCGGCCCTGGCCTCGTCGTCTCGGAAGACGAAGCACTCAAGGCCATGGCGCTCGCCTTCAGCCGGTTGAAGATCGTCGTTGAGCCGGGCGGCGCGGTGGCACTGGCAGCTGCTCTCTTCCATGGCGATACGCTGGGCGAGACGGTGATCGCGGTCTGCTCTGGCGGAAATGTCGATGAGGATATCTTCAGGACGGCGCTGGAGCGGCACGGCAATTGAGGCGCCATTTTGGCGTCGAGGTATAATAAACCGTTAACACTATGATACAGCCGTTAACGAAAAAGGATTTTCTACGGAACCGGTATGCGTCTGGAACATTATCTCTACCGGGTTGATAGAGATAAGATACAGTAAGTGCGAAGTGAGAGTTATTAACTCGGGAGGATCGCATGCAGCCCAGCCAGAACCAGACCCGGACATTTGCGACCCGTTCCACCGCTCACCACAGCCGGTGGGCAGCCGTCGGGCACACCGCCCTCGTGACCGCCGCCTTCATCTTCGTCGGCGCGGTTACCTTGGGCATTCTCGCCTGACTGGATAGCTAGTCGCAAGAGACGAAAAAACCTCCCGCGCCGGTGACAGCGCGGGAGGTTTTTTATGCGGTCTTGATTCATCGCTTTCCGTCATCCTCGCCCTCGGGTTAAACCCGAGGGTGTCCCGAGGATCCAACCACGTCGAGCAAGATGCGAGTTCAGTGGATGCTCGGCACAAGGCCGAGCATGACGACGGAGGGGAGGCGCCGCTTCCTCACTTCGTCGGCAGATAGGCTTCCGCCAGTTCCACCCACAGATTGACCCCGGTTGGAATGATGTCGTCGTTGAAGTCGAAGCGGGGGTGATGCAGCGACGGGTCGTTGTCGGTCCTGGCGGTGCCGAGGAAGAAATAGCTGCCGGGACGCTCCACCAGCATATAGGCAAAATCCTCTGCGCCCATCATCGGCCGCTCGATCTCGGCGACGTTCTCAGCGCCGACAACCTTCTTCGCGAGATCACGGACGAAATCGGTTTCGGCCGTGTGGTTGACGGTCGCCTCGTAGCCGCGGTCGTAGTTTACGGTTACCGACATGCCGTAGCTTGCCGCCTGGCCCTCTGCGATGCCGCGGATACGCTCTTCCAGCATGTCGCGGACCTTCGGATCGAAGGAGCGGATGGTGATTGCCATTTCCGCCCGCTCGGGGATGACGTTGCTGGCAATGCCGGCGTTGAACGCGCCGACCGTGACCACAGCCTGGTCGAGCGGGTGGAGATTGCGCGATACGACCGTCTGCAGCGCCATGATGATGCTGGCGCCGGCAACGATCGGGTCCTTTGCCGCCTGCGGTTCGGCGCCGTGGCCGCCAAGGCCGTTGATGATCAGGCGGCATTCGTCGACCGCCGCCATGATCGGGCCGTCCTTGACATAGACCTTGCCGAAGGGAAGGCCCGGATCGTTGTGCATGCCGAAGACGGCGTCGCAGGGGAATTTATCGAACAAGCCCTCGTCGATCATGATCTTGGCGCCGCCGAAATTCTCCTCGGCCGGCTGGAAGATGAGGTGGATCGTGCCGTCGAAATTCTTCCGCTCGGCCAGGATCTTCGCCGCGCCGAGCAGCATGGCGGTATGCCCGTCGTGGCCGCAGGCGTGCATGACGCCCTTGTTTCTGCTCGCGTATTCCGCGCCGGTCTCTTCGGTGATGGGAAGCGCGTCGATATCGGCGCGGATGCCGATCGAGCGGGTGCCGGTTCCGTTGCGCAGTGTCGCGACGACCCCGGTCTTCGCCAGACCGCGGGTCACTTCGTAGCCGAGTTCTTCCAGCCGGGCGGCGACGAAATCGGACGTCTTGAATTCCGAAAGGCCGATTTCCGGGTTCTCGTGCAGGTGCCGGCGAATGGCGACGACGTCTGCCATGTCATTGGAAAATCGCATCGTCATCTGGCCTGCCTCTCGATATGCCGGGGATTGGATTGTGGTCGATATACCAGCCCGCGCCGCCTGCGCCAACATGGCGATGCCAGAGGTGCCGTTTTTCATCGAAATCAAAGATTTGAAGCCGTTCAGCCTTTATTCAGGCAGCGGGCGATAGAGGCTTAGAATGTGTCAATCCGATTTGCAGCTGGCGATAGTTCATGTGTTTCATTTGCATTATTGAAGCCGGCCTCTATCTCCTAGCGCGGATTGCACCGGATGTGGTCGTCGTTTCCCGAACGACGACGCGGTGTCCGGCGTAGGCCGAGCAATTTGGCCCATAAACCCCGAATTTTCATTCAGAAGCGTATCCATGTCCCTTGAAAATCCGAAGTCAGTCTCCTCGCGAGAAACAGATGCCAAACAGGTCGATCACAACGATCTCGATCCGTGCGACATATCTTACGATAGAAGACCTTAGGGATCACGGCGAGCAGCTGGGTCGCGAGGCGATCACCGAGCTCCCGGGCTTCATGTCCTTCGAGTTCTTCCAGCAGCATTCGGACAACGAGAAGGAAATCCTTCGCGTCTATCGGGCGGCCGCCCTGGATGTCGACGCGGGAGCCTCGATCACGCCGGCAGCCGAATGGCTTCTGGACAACTATTACATCGTGGAAGAGGCGATCCAGGAAGTCCGCCGCGACTTCCCGAAGAAGTTCTTCAAGCAGCTGCCGACCCGCGTGGTCGGGGGCCAGAAGATCCCGCGCGTCCTAGCACTTGCCTGGCTTTATGTCGCGCATACCCATAGCGGCGTGAATCGCGATACGCTGGCGGCCATGGTCGAGGGCTTCCAGGAGAATGAGCCGCTCGAGATCGGCGAGATCTGGGCGCTGCCGTCCTTCATCCGCTTCGTGCTGATCGAGAACCTGCGTCGCATCGCCACTCGCATGGATCGCTCGCGCAACATGCGCAAGGCCGCCAACGACACGGCGGACGAGATCATCCGCCTGAACGACGAGGCCGAGAGCGCCAAGGTTCTGGCCGGCGTCGAGAGCCTGGCGCGCGACAATACGTTTGCGGCGCAGTTCCTCTATCGCCTGCGCAACGCCTCGCAGGCATCGGGCTTTGCGACTTCGTGGCTGGAGCAGCGCCTTGCCGCTGCCGGCACGGATGCCGAGACGGTCACCCAGGCCGAGCAGAGCCGCCTTTCGTCCGGCAACGTGACGATGGGCAATATCATCAAAAGCCTTCGCCTCATCGTCGATACCGAGTGGAGCGTCTGGTTCGAGGACGTCTCGCAGATCGACAAGCTGTTCCGTGAGCATACGGATTACGAAGCACTCGATTTCGGTTCGCGCAACGCCTATCGCAACCGCATCGAAAAGCTCGCCCGCCTTTCCAAGCGCAGCGAGGCCGAGGTTACCGAGGCCGCGATCAAGCTGGCGACGGAAGCCGCCGCCACAAACCCGGACGTGCGCGAGACCAATGTCGCCGCCTTCATCGTCGGGCGCCACCGCAAGGAACTGGAAGCGGCCGTCGGTTACAAGCCGCCGCTGCTGCAGCGCGCCGTGCGCGCCTATCGTCGCCTGAACTGGTTTGCCATCGCCGGCCCGGTCCTGTTCCTCACCGTGCTCGCCATGGTGATTGCCGGTTACTTCCTTGTCCAGGCAGCCATTCCGCTGGCCGTCGTGTTCTTTCTGCTGGTCATGCTGGCGCTGCCGGCGTCGGAGGGTGCGACCGGCCTGTTCAACACTGTCGTCACCTATTTCGTCAAACCGGCGCGGCTTGTCGGCTACGAATACAAGGAAGGCATTCCGGAAGAGGCGCGCACGCTCGTCGTCGTGCCCTGCCTGATTTCCAACCGTGATACGGTGGACGAGCTGATCCGCAATCTCGAGGTTCACTACCTCGCCAACCCGAACGGCGAGATCTATTTCTCGCTGCTTTCCGACTGGCGCGACAGCAAGACCGAGCAGAACGAGGCCGATCTCGAGATCCTCGAATATGCCAAGCGCGAGATCGAGGTGCTCAATGCCCGCTACCAGGAAGAGGGCGGCAACCGCTTCTATCTGCTGCATCGCCGTCGCCTGTTCAATCCGAGCGAAGGCGTCTGGATGGGCTGGGAGCGCAAGCGCGGCAAGCTGCACGAGTTGAACCTGCTTTGCGCGGCGACCGCGACACGACCTATCTGCAGGGCGCCAACATGGTGCCTGAGAATGTCCAGTATGTGATGACGCTGGATGCCGACACCCGCCTGATCCGCGATGCGGTGACCAAGCTGGTCGGCAAGATGCACCATCCGATCAACCGTCCGGTTCTCGACCCGGTCACCAACCAGGTCATCAAGGGCTACGGCCTGATGCAGCCGCGCGTCACCCCGTCGCTGACGACGGGAACTGAAGCCTCGGTCTTCCAGCGCGTCTTCTCGGTCGGCCGTGGTCTCGACCCTTACGTCTTCGCCGTTTCCGACGTCTACCAGGACCTGACCGCCGAAGGCTCGTTCACCGGCAAGGGCCTTTATCACGTCGACGCTTTCGAGACCTCGCTCAAGGGGCGCATCGAAGAAAATGCGGTTCTCTCCCACGACCTTCTCGAAGGCTCGTTCGCCCGTTGCGCTCTCGTCACCGACGTCGAACTGGTCGAGGACTTCCCGACCCGCTATGAAGTCGAAGTGTCGCGCCAGCATCGCTGGGCCCGCGGCGACTGGCAGCTCCTGCCTTACATCCTCGAAGCAAAGCGTGGCGTGACCGCGCTCGGCCGATGGAAGATGCTCGACAACCTGCGCCGGTCGCTCACGCCGATCGCCTGGTTCTTCGCATCGGTTCTCGGCTGGTACTTCATGGACCCGCTCGGCGCGCTGATCTGGCAGATTCTCCTGATCTTCTCGCTGTTCGTGGCACCGACCATCTCGCTGCTGACGAACCTGTTGCCGCGCTCGAGCGACAATGTCGCCAAGGCACATTTCTATTCGGTCTGGACGGATGTCCGTTCGACCAATGCGCAGGTCGCGCTGCGTATCGTCTTCATCGCCGATTCAGCCTGCATCATGACGGATGCCATTGCGCGTTCTCTCTATCGCCTGCTCGTTTCCCGCAAGCTGATGCTGGAATGGAAGACCGCCGCCTCGATCCAGTCTAACGCCCAGGGCAGCCCAGCCGACTATTACCGGTCCATGTGGCATGCGCCGGCAATCGCCGTGCTCAGCATCCTGCTTGCCGCGATCCCGGGCGATAACGCCTTCCTCGTCGGCATTCCGTTCGCGGTGCTGTGGATCTTCTCGCCCTTGGTCGCCTGGTATGTCAGCCAGTCGGCCGAGACCGAAGACAAGCTGTTCGTGCCGGAAAACGTGTCGGTCGAGCTGCGCAAGATCGCGCGCCGCACCTGGCGCTATTTCGAGACCTTCGTCACGGCCGAACAGAACTATCTGCCGCCGGACAACTACCAGGAAAAACCGAACCCCTCGATCGCCAAGCGGACGTCGCCGACCAATATCGGCGTCTACCTTCTGTCAACGATTTCGGCGCGTCATTTCGGCTGGATCTCGTTTGCCGACACGATCGAGCGACTGGAGCAGACGATCGCGACCGTCGAGCGCGCGGATAAATTCCGCGGCCACATGTACAACTGGTATCACACCGACACGCTGAAGCCGCTGATGCCGCGCTATGTCTCGTCGGTCGATAGCGGCAACTTCGCCGGTCACTTGATCGCGATCTCGTCCGCCTGCCGCATCTGGGCGGAGGCGCCGTCTGCGCATCTTCAGGGCAATCTCGACGGTATCGGCGACGTCGCCGGCGTTCTCGCCGAGACGCTGAAGGCGCTGCCGGACGACCGCAAGACCGTGCGCCCGCTACGCCGTCGTCTCGAGGAACGCATCGTCGGCTTTGCCAATGCGCTCGCCGCCGTCAAGCGCGAGCACGAGTTCGCCTCGATCCGCATCATCAACCTGTCGGTTCTTGCCCGCGACATCCAGAAGCTCGCCACAAATCTCGACCACGAGGTTCGCTCGGCGCAGAGCGAGGAAGTCATCAAGTGGTCGGCATCGCTGGTCGCGGTCTGCGAAGCGCATATCTCCGACTCGACCTTCGACAACGCAAATGTCGAAGAGTTGCGCGATCGTCTCGCGTCGCTGCGTGACCGTGCGCGCAAGATCGCGCTCGCAATGGACTTCAAGTTCCTGTTCCGCAAGGATCGCCGTCTCCTGTCGATCGGCTACCGGGTGGAAAGCAACGAAGTGGACGAGGCCTGCTACGACCTTCTCGCCTCCGAAGCCCGCCTGACCAGCCTGTTCGGCATTGCCAAGGGCGACCTGCCGAACGAGCACTGGTACAAGCTCGGCCGCCATGTCGTGCCGATCGGCGCGCGCGGTGCGCTTGTCTCCTGGTCGGGTTCGATGTTCGAATACCTGATGCCGCCGCTCGTCATGCAGGAGCGCCAGGGCGGTATCCTCAACCAGACCAACAATCTGATCGTCCGCGAGCAGATGAACCACGGCCGCCGTCTCGGCACGCCATGGGGCATTTCGGAAGCAGCGTTCAACGCGCTCGATCATCAGATGCACTACCAGTACACCAATTTCGGTGTGCCGACTTTGGGCCTCAAGCGCGGTCTCGGCCAGAACGCCGTCATCGCCCCCTATGCGTCGATCCTTGCCAGCCAGTACGATCCGATCGCAGCCGTCGAGAACCTCGCCGAACTGCGTGATCTCGGCGCGCTCGGCATTTAC
This sequence comes from Terrirhizobium terrae, assembly GCF_030323265.1. Classification (GTDB taxonomy): domain Bacteria; phylum Pseudomonadota; class Alphaproteobacteria; order Rhizobiales; family Rhizobiaceae; genus Neorhizobium. The sequence continues at coordinate 1,155,970 of NZ_CP104992.1, read as the reverse complement.
GGCTTCCACGACGCGGTCGACTTCACGCCGACCCGCGTGCCGGAAGGCAAGCGCTGCGCGGTGGTCTACAACTACTATGCCCACCACCATGGCATGTCGATCGCGGCCGTCGCCAACGTCGTCCTGAACGGCCTGCTGCGCGAACTCTTCCACGCCGATCCGGTGATCGAGGCGGCGGAACTTCTGCTGCAAGAAAAGGCGCCGCGCGACATTCCCGTGATGAGCGCCAAGCACGAGGAGAAGCCGGGTACCGGCGGCGGCGAGCTGCTGCGCCCGGAAATCCGCACCATCACCAATCCGGCCACCAAGGACCGCGAGCTGGTGCTGCTCTCCAACGGCCATTACTCGATGATGCTGACGGCGACCGGTTCGGGTTACTCACGCTGGAACGGTCTGTCGGTTTCCCGCTGGAAGCCCGATCCGACCGAGGATCGCTGGGGCCAGTTCATCTTCCTGCGCGACACGGCGACCAACGACTGGTGGTCGACCACGTCGGAGCCGCGCCGTGCCGAAGGTGAACAGACCAAGGCTGTCTTCGGCGACGAAAAGGCCGAGTTCCACAAGACGGTGGGTGAACTCACGAGCACGGTCGAGGTCATCGTCGGTACCGAACACGATGCCGAAGGCCGCCGCGTCACCCTGCTCAACATGGGCACGGAAGATCGCTTCATCGAGGTGACCTCCTACATGGAGCCTGTTCTCGCCGGCGACGACGGCGACCAGGGCCATCCGGTCTTCTCGAAAATGTTCATCCGCACCGAGATCGGCAAGCGCGGCGACGTGATCCGCGCCTGGCGCAACAAGCGCGATCCGAGCGAGCCCGACATGCTGGTCGCCCATCTGGCGGCCGACAATGCCGGCTCCTCGCGTCCGACGGAATACGAGACCGATCGCCGCAAGTTCCTCGGCCGTGGCCGCACCCTCGGCGAGGCGGCAGCCTTCGATCCGGGTGCGACGCTGTCGAACACCGACGGCTTCACGCTCGATCCGATCCTGTCGCTGCGCCGCACCGTGCGCGTACCAGCCGGCAAGAAGGTCAGCGTGATCTTCTGGACGATCGCGGCACCCAAGCGCGATGATCTCGACAAGGCGATCGAGCACTATCGCCACGCCGAGAGCTTCCAGAGCGAGCTCACCCAGGCCTGGACCCGTACGCAGATGCAGATGCGCCATCTCGGCGTCACCTCGCAGGATGCGGCGGCGTTCCAGCATCTGGCACGCTATCTCGTCTATCCCGACATGCAGCTTCGCGCAGACCAGCAGACGCTGCATTCAGGCATGCAGCAGCAGTCCGGCCTATGGCCGTCGGCGGTATCCGGCGACCTGCCGATCTTCACGCTCAGGATCAACGACGAGAGCGACCTGCCGGTCGCCAAGGAAGCGATCCTGGCGCAGCAATATCTGCGTTCGCGCGGTGTCGTGTCCGATCTCGTCATCTTCAACGAGCGGTCGGCCGAAGACGCGCAGGACATGCAGACCTCGATCGAGCACATGTCTGCCCGCATGGGTCAGGAAGGCGGGCGCCAGCACGTCTTCACGCTGCGCCGCGACCTCCTGGAAGGCGGCGGTGCGGACGGTCTCATCGCCGCATCGCGCGTCGTCCTGCACGCCCGCAACGGCGAGATGAGCGACCAGTTGAACCGTACGAGCACGATCTTCGCGCCGTCTACGGAACAGCAGATCGAGGCCGATCGTCGTCCGCTCCTCAACGGCGAGATTTTGCTCCGCAGGCAGAGATCGCGGAAGGTCCGAAGGGTGTCGAGTTCTGGAACGGGTTCGGCGGGTTCTCGGAAGACGGCAGCGAATATGTGGTGCGCCTCAATGGCGGCCAATCGACGCCGCATCCGTGGATCAACATCATCTCCAACGACAATTTCGGCTTCCATGTTTCGGCCGAAGGTGCAGGCTTCACCTGGGCCGTCAACTCGCGTGACTACCAGCTGACGCCGTGGACGAACGATCTTGTGATCAACCGTCCGGGCGAAGGCTTCTATGTTGCCGATCTCGACAAGGGCACCGTCGTCACGCCGTTCGCCGCGCTGTCGCGTCGTCCGGAAACCGTGTTCGAAGCCCGCCACGGCCTCGGATACTCCATCTTCTCGACGGAGGAAGATGGGTTGAAGCTGGCGCTGACCAAGACGGTCGACCGCAACCGTTCGGCCAAGCTGTCGCATATGGTTCTGCGCAATACCGGTTCGGAAACCCGCAAGCTCCGGCTTTACGGTTATGTCGAATGGCTGCTCGGCACCAATGCGGCGAAGACGTCGCCGTTCATCCTCTCGTCGCGTGACGAGGAGACGGGCACGCTGATCGCGACGAACTCGTTCAGCATCAACTTCCGCCGCTTCGCCTTCATGGGCATGACGGAAACCCCTCCGGCTTTACCGCAAGCCGCCGGGAGTTCCTCGGCCGCTTCGGCTCGGTGCAGATGCCGGCGGCGGTCGCCAGCGGTTCCGCGCTCAGCGGTTCGCTCGATCTCGACGGCGACCCGTGCGCGGCGCTCGCCTATGATATCGAGCTGGCCCCGGGCGAGGAGACCGAAGTCACCTTCTTCCTCGGCGATGCCGAGACGAAGGAGGAGGCGCAGGCATTCGCCGCACAGCTCAAGGGTGACAAGTTCGACAGCATTCTTGCCGAAAACCGTGGCTTCTGGACCGGCTTTACCGGCCGCCTGAAGATCTCGACGCCGGACAAGTCGCTCGACAACATGGTCAACCACTGGCTGCCCTACCAGGCGCTCGGCTGCCGCATCATGGCGCGTTCGGCCTTCTATCAGGCCTCCGGCGCCTTCGGTTTCCGCGACCAGCTGCAGGATACGCTGGCCTTCCTCGTCCACGAGCCGTCGCTCGCCCGCAAGCAGATCGTCAATGCGGCGTCGCGCCAGTTCAAGGAAGGCGACGTGATGCATTGGTGGCTGCCGGGCACCGGTGCCGGCGTGCGCACGATGATCTCCGACGACGTGGTGTGGCTCGCTTACGCTGTCCACCAGTATGTCTCGGTGACCGGCGACAAGACGCTGCTCGACGAGAAGCTGCCGTTCCTCAACGGCCCGATTCTCGAAAAGCACAAGCACGACGCCTTCATCCAGCCGGAGATCACCGACGAGATCGGCGACCTCTACGAACATGCCGCCCGGGCGCTCGATCTTGCGATCACTCGCACCGGCGACATGGGCCTGCCGCTGATGCTCGGCGGCGACTGGAACGATGGTATGAACCGTGTCGGCATGAACGGTCGCGGCATGAGCGTCTGGCTCGGCTGGTTCCTGGCCGCGGCACTGCGCAACTTCCTGCCCTATGCGCAGGAGCGTGGCGACGGCAAGCGCATCGATCGCTGGACAAAGCATATCGATACGCTCAAGGATGCGCTCGAGACGGACGGCTGGGACGGCACCTATTATCGTCGCGGCTATTTCGACGACGGTTCGCCGCTCGGCTCCGCCAAGAGCGACGAGTGCCGCATCGATTCGCTCGGTCAGTCCTGGAGCGTGCTGTCGGGCGAAGGCAATGCCGAACGTTCGGCGCAGGCCATGGACGCCGTCATGGAAAAGCTGGTCGACGAGGAAGCGGGCATCATCCGCCTCTTCACGCCGCCCTTCCAGGATACCCGCAAGGATCCGGGCTATATCAAGGCCTATCCGCCGGGCGTGCGCGAAAACGGAGGCCAGTATACCCATGCGGCGATCTGGGTCGTCCTGGCGCTGGCCGGTCTGAAGCGCGGTGACGATGCCTGGAAGTGCTTCCAGCTCCTGAACCCGATCAACCATGCGCTGACCAAGGATGCGGCCGAGACCTACCGGGTCGAGCCCTATGTGGTGGCTGCCGATGTCTACGGCGCGGGCGACTATCAGAGCCGCGGCGGCTGGACCTGGTATACGGGTTCCGCCGGCTGGCTCTATCGCGCCGCCGTCGAGGGTATTCTCGGCATCAAGCGCAATGGCGACCGTCTGCATGTCGATCCGGTCCTGCCGACAGGCTGGAACGGTTTCGAGGCCGAACTGACGATCGACGGCAAGGCCCATGCGATCAAGGTCGAAGGCGGTACCGTCACGGTGGACGGCAAGGCCGCGGATGCCGACAACAGCTTCCTGCTGTCGTCGAAATAGTCTGTCAGCCTGACGCAAACAAAAAGTCGCCCCGAAAACCAAAACCGGTTTTCGGGGCGATTGCTCTCAGGTCATGGCACGTCCTTTCCCGTCTTACAGGCATCACTTGGGTCCGCGACGGGGAGAGCCCGTTGCGGCCGGCCAGGTGGGGAGGCGGGCAGTGTGGTGGTTCATTGTGTATTCGTGTCAGGCATTCTGCCCGCCCGATCGATTGGCGTTCCGGTCGTTGATGCGGAGGGTCCAAATTACGCATCCCGTTTCCGGTGGAGGATCTCGCCCTGACGGCCAAGTCCTCCCGCCTTTCAACCATCATCGGGCACCGGATGTTGATCCTGCGGATCCGGTTCGCGACCCGGTTCCCCGCCCAATGACAGGATCAGGTTATTGCGGCCCGCGAAGGTGGGGATGGAGATGGCGCGAAATTTTGTTGGGAGCGTTGATTTAAAGGGGAGTTTTCTGCGCGAACAAGAAATTTCGTCCACGTTGCGAATATCGCGCGTTCGGCCCAATCATCGATAGATTGCGGGCGCAAACGTCTCCCGCCGTCATGCTCGGGCCTGTCCCGAGCATCTGCCACGGTGCTATTGGCTGAGACGTGGTTGGATCCTCGCCACAAGGGCGAGGATGACGCCGAGCGAGTGGCAATCCGCACGAATCCTCATCAAATAAATAAAGGCTCGGCGGTGCCACATCCTTCTTCTCCCCAGCGGGGAGAAGTGCCGGAGCGTAGCGAGGCGATGTGGGGGCCACACGGTAGAACGCGCAAGGTGGCTTCGCTCCCCTCATCCGACCCTTCGGGCCTTCTCCCCGCCGGGGAGAAGGAGGAAGCAACCGGCGGGTTCGCAGTCAGTGAGTGCCTCGGAAAAAAAGCCCAACGCTCAATCGAGCGTCGGGCTTCGTCGTTTCTGCAATGCGCGGGCAGTTATGCCGGGCTCGGGGAAGCCTCGGGCTTCTTGTCCTTCTTCGCGTCGTCTTCCTCTTCGTCGTCCAGCAAGCCGCTGGTTCTCAGCAGCGAGGCGAAGCGGCCGCCGAGCTGACTGAGTTCGTCATAGCTGCCCATTTCGGCGATCCGGCCGTTGTCGAGGAAGATGACGGTATTGGCGTCGCGCACGGTGGACAGGCGGTGGGCGATGATGAAGGTCGTGCGGTCTTCGCGCAGCTTGTCGATCGCCGCCTTGACGCGGGCCTCGGTCTCCACGTCGAGCGCGCTGGTCGCCTCATCGAGCACGAGGATCGGCGCGTTCTTCAGGATGGCGCGGGCGATCGCGATACGCTGGCGCTCGCCGCCGGAAAGCTTGTTGCCGCGCTCGCCGACCGTCGTCTCGTAGCCGTTGAGGCGGCTTTCGATGAACTCGGTGGCGGCTGCGGCCTCCGCGGCCTTGAGGATGTCCTCTTCCGTCGCGCCCTCGCGGCCGAGGCTGATATTGTCGCTGATCGAGCGGTTGAGCAGGCCCGCATCCTGGAAGACGGTGGCGATCTGCTGGCGCAGCGATTTGCGGGTGACGGTCGAGATGTCGATGCCGTCGACCAGGATCTTGCCTTCCTGCGGGTCGTAGACGCGCTGCAGGAGGTTGATCAGCGTCGTCTTGCCGGCACCCGTCGGGCCGACGATCGCAACCGTCTGCCCGGCCTTGGCGGTGAAGGAAACGTGGTGGACGCCCTGCTTGGTATTGGCAAAGCCGAAGGAGACGTCGCGGAATTCGACCTCGCCCTTCACGTCGCGAAGCTCGCCGGCATTGGCAGGCTCGGCGCGATCCTCGACGGAATCCTCCAGCACGAAGAAGTCTTCCAGCTTGGCGCGGGCCTCGAAGATCTGGGTGGCGAACTGACGCAGCAGGTCGAGGCGGGCGATCAAGAGGTTGGCGAAGCCGATGAAGGCGACCACGTCACCGACGCGGATCTCGCCACGCTGCACGAGCATCGTGCCGATGACGAGGATGACGCCCATCGATACGGTGGAGGCGGTGCGATTGAGGCCGCCGGCCAGCGCCCACCAGTCGAGGACCGGGTACTGGGCGGCGAGAAGGTCCTTCGTATAGGCCTTCAGTGCCTGCGTCTCCGCCTCGATGCGGTTGTAGCTGTGCAGCACCGAGACGTTGCTGATGGAATCGCTGACATGGGAGAAAACCTGGTGATAGTGGCTTTCCACCGAGGCTTGGCCTTCCTTCGTCCGCTTCATCACTGCGACGCCGATGATCCAGTAAAAGATGCTGAGAACGAGCAGGACGATCGAGAGACGCCAATCCATCGAGATCGCGGTCGGTATCAGGAGTACGATCGCTACGGCGGTCGCCAGATGGGTGCGCATGAATTCCAGCCACAGGCCGAACAGGCTTTCGGCGGCACGCAGCAGCGTGTGGAGCGCATTCGATGTGCCGCGCTGGTGATGCCAGGCGAGCGGCATGGAAATGATGCGGCCAAAGGCTTCCGTCAGCAGCGAGGCGCGGCGGCCATGGGCGAGGCGGTCGGCCTCGCGCGCCACCAGCACATAGGCAATCGTGTTGAACACGCCGAAGCCCGCCCACATCAACAGGACGGGCGTGACGTCGCCCTTCGAGGAAATGGCGTCGATGATCCAGCCGAAAAGAACCGGCTCGGCGATGGTGATGACCGCAAGCACGATGTTGGCGATGACGATGGCGGTTACCCGCCACTTGTTCTTCGCCAGATATTTCAGAGCCCGGGCGTAAACCTGGAATAAAGTCAAACCGCTAACCTCGTCAGTCGCCAATATGCGTTATTTGGGTAGAAGAGCATTATGGACAAGACCGGGCGATTCCAAGCCTCTATCGCGGTCGCAATGCGACAAAGCAAATAAGATTTCGTCGTGCAAACGAAACGGAATACACGTATCCGTGGTAATTGCCGCGCGAGCGGTGCTAAATATGGCCATGCCGTTTCAACGAATGCTAACCATGCATGTCCAATTATAGGCTTTATTGACATTGATTATTTTAGCTAAATTGAATTCGGCCGGTTGGGCTTGGGGGCGCTGTTGAATATAACCTTGATCGTCCAGTTCCTCGTGTTGCTCGGCGAAGCAAAGACGGCGGAACAGGCGCGTGCCCAGTTCGAAAGTCTTCTCGCAACCTATGGCTTTGATTTCTACAGCGTCCTGATACAGCCTCTGCCGCACCTGCAGCAGCAGCGGGAGGTGCTTGCCGCCCGCTGGCCACAAGGCTGGACGGAACTCTATTCACAGCGCAAGTACAGCCTGATCGATCCGACGTTGCGATGGCTCAGAATGGCGCAGCGACCCTTTCGATGGAAGGATGCGCTGCTAACCCTGAAGGCCGATCCGCATCGCCAGCGGATGAAGCGGATGACGCAGGAAGCAGCGCGCCACGGCCTGCACGACGGCTACCTGTTTCCCATACACGGCCGTAACGGAATGTTGGGCAGCCTGGCTGTGGGCGGGCGCCCGGTGGATCTTTCGCCGGCAGAGCTCAACCTGTTCGATGCCGCCGCCAAGGCGCTGTTCTGGAAGCTGCTGCAGTTCCGGCGCCAGAGCGATATCCTGGAAAGTGCGGTCAGCACGGATGTGCAGCTGACACGGCGCGAAATGGAGGTCATCCTCCTGCTCGCCAACGGCCTGACCTCCAACGAGATCGCCAAGGAACTCAGCATTTCCAGCCATACGGTGGACTGGTACATTAACGGCCTCCACGAGAAGCTCGGTGCCAACAATCGCCAGCATCTGATCGCGCTCGCCTTCCGGCTGGCGCTGATCGCCTAGTGCATCCGGATCGGCCGCCGGCTTAACGCGCGGGCGGCGCGATCGTCTCTCTCCTCGACGCAAATTGTGCTTGCCTAATGCAGGTGATGTTGATCTCTTTGCAGCGCAGCATGTCGATAATGCCTTGAGGAGGTTGCGTTGCCGATATCCAAGATTCTCGTTGCCAATCGCTCCGAGATTGCCATCCGTGTTTTCCGCGCCGCCAACGAACTTGGCATCAAGACAGTCGCGATCTGGGCGGAGGAAGACAAGCTTTCGCTCCACCGCTTCAAGGCGGACGAGAGCTATCAGGTCGGGCGCGGCCCGCATCTGGAAAAAGATCTCGGGCCGATCGAGAGCTATCTGTCGATCCCGGAAGTGATCCGCGTGGCAAAACTATCCGGCGCCGATGCGATCCATCCCGGCTACGGACTTCTGTCCGAAAGCCCGGAATTCGTCGACGCCTGCGACGAGGCAGGGATCATCTTCATCGGCCCGCGCCCGGATACAATGCGCAAGCTCGGCAACAAGGTCGCGGCGCGCAATCTCGCGATTTCCGTCGGCGTTCCCGTCGTGCCGGCAACCGAGCCCCTGCCGGATGATATGGCTGAGGTGGCGAAGATGGCCGAGGAGATCGGTTACCCGGTCATGCTCAAGGCTTCCTGGGGTGGCGGCGGGCGCGGCATGCGCGCGATCCGCGATCCCAAGGATCTTTCCCGCGAAGTCGTCGAAGCCAAGCGCGAGGCGATGGCCGCCTTCGGCAAGGATGAAGTCTATCTGGAAAAGCTGGTCGAGCGGGCCCGGCATGTCGAAAGCCAGATCCTGGGCGATACCCACGGCAATGTCGTGCATCTGTTCGAGCGCGATTGCTCCATCCAGCGCCGCAACCAGAAGGTCGTCGAGCGAGCTCCCGCTCCCTACCTCTCGGAGGCGCAGCGGGCTGAACTCGCCGGCTATTCGCTGAAGATCGCAGGCGCCACGAACTATGTCGGCGCCGGCACGGTCGAATATCTGATGGATGCCGATAGCGGCAAGTTCTACTTCATCGAGGTCAACCCGCGCATCCAGGTGGAGCATACGGTGACCGAGGTCGTCACCGGCATCGATATCGTCAAGGCGCAGATCCATATCCTCGACGGCTTTGCCATCGGCACGCCGGAATCGGGTGTGCCTGCCCAGGAAAACATCCGTCTCAACGGCCATGCCCTGCAGTGCCGCATCACGACGGAAGACCCGGAACACAATTTCATTCCGGATTACGGCCGCATCACCGCCTATCGCTCGGCGTCGGGCTTCGGCATCCGTCTCGATGGCGGCACGTCCTATACGGGCGCGATCATCACCCGCTATTACGATCCACTGCTGGTCAAGGTGACCGCCTGGGCGCCGCAGCCGCTGGAGGCGATCTCGCGCATGGACCGCGCGCTGCGCGAATTCCGTATCCGCGGCGTCGCCACCAACCTGACCTTCCTCGAAGCGATCATCACCCACCCGAAATTCCGCGACAATTCCTACACGACGCGGTTCATCGATACGACGCCGGAACTGTTCGAGCAGGTCAAGCGCGCCGACCGCGCCACCAAGCTGCTCACCTATCTCGCCGACGTCACCGTCAACGGCCATCCGGAAACCAAAGGCCGGCCTGAACCTTCGGCAAATGCGACGAAGCCGGTCATTCCCTATATCAACGGGGATGTCCCCGCCGGCACCAAGCAGAAGCTGGATGAGCTCGGCCCGAAGAAATTTGCCGAATGGGTGCGGGGCGAGGGCCGTGCTCTCATCACCGACACCACGATGCGTGACGGCCATCAGTCGCTGCTCGCCACCCGCATGCGCACCCATGACATCGCCCGGATATCGGGCGTCTATGCCCGGGCGCTGCCCAATCTGTTCTCGCTGGAATGCTGGGGCGGCGCGACTTTCGACGTATCGATGCGCTTCCTCACCGAAGACCCGTGGGAACGTCTGGCGCTGATCCGCGAGGGCGCTCCTAATATCCTGCTGCAGATGCTGCTGCGCGGCGCAAACGGCGTCGGCTACACGAACTATCCCGACAATGTGGTCAAATATTTCGTCCGCCAGGCCGCCAAGGGCGGCATCGACCTGTTCCGCGTGTTCGACTGCCTCAACTGGGTCGACAACATGCGCGTGTCGATGGACGCGGTGAACGAGGAGAACCGGCTCTGCGAGGCGGCGATCTGCTATACCGGCGATCTGCTCAACTCCGCCCGGCCGAAATACGATCTCAAATATTACACGGCGCTGGCTGCGGAACTGGAAAAGGCCGGCGCCCATATCATCGCGGTCAAGGACATGGCCGGCCTGTTAAAGCCGGCCGCCGCGCGCGTTCTGTTCAAGGCGCTGCGCGAGGCGACCTCGCTGCCGATCCACTTCCACACCCATGACACGTCCGGCATTTCGGCGGCGACCGTGCTTGCCGCGGTGGATGCCGGCGTCGATGTCGTCGATGCGGCAATGGATGCGCTGTCCGGCAACACGTCGCAGCCCTGCCTCGGCTCGATCGTCGCAGCCTTGGCTGGCGGCGAGCGCGATACGGGGCTGGACGCAGAATGGGTCCGCAAGATCTCGTTCTACTGGGAAGCCGTTCGTGGCCAGTATGCGGCCTTCGAAAGCGATCTTAAGGGACCTGCCTCGGAGGTCTATCTGCATGAAATGCCGGGTGGCCAGTTCACCAACCTGAAGGAACAGGCCCGTTCGCTGGGGCTCGATACCAAGTGGCACAAGGTGGCCCAGACCTATGCCGACGTGAACCAGATGTTCGGCGATATCGTCAAGGTGACGCCGTCGTCCAAGGTGGTCGGCGACATGGCGCTGATGATGGTCAGCCAGGACCTGACGGTTGCCGATGTCGAGAACCCGGCGAAGGATATCGCCTTCCCGGATTCGGTCGTCGCCATGCTGAAAGGCGATCTCGGCCAGCCTCCGGGCGGATGGCCTGAAGGCATCCAGAAGAAGGCGCTGAAGGGCGACAAGCCCTATACGGCGGTGCCCGGCTCGCTGCTGCCACCGGCCGATCTTAACGCCGAGCGCAAGGTCATCGAGGACAAGCTGGAGCGGAAGGTCGACGATTTCGAATTCGCCTCCTACCTGATGTATCCCAAGGTGTTCACCGATTTCGCGCTGGCATCCGACATGTACGGCCCGGTCTCGGTCCTGCCCACCCACGCCTATTTCTACGGCATGGCCGACGGCGAGGAACTGCATGCCGATATCGAGAAGGGCAAGACGCTGGTCGTGGTCAATCAGGCGGCCAGCGCGCCGGATGCCCAGGGCATGGTAACCGTCTTCTTCGAGCTGAACGGCCAGCCGCGCCGCATCAAGGTGCCGGATCGCAACCGCGCCTCGGCCAGCGCCGTGCGGGCGAAGGCCGAGCCCGGCAATGCCGCCCATCTCGGCGCCCCGATGCCGGGCGTCGTCTCGACGGTTGCCGTGTCCACCGGCCAGTCGGTCAAGGCGGGCGACGTGCTGCTGTCGATCGAGGCGATGAAGATGGAAACGGCGCTGCATGCGGAGAAGGACGGCACGATCGCCGAAGTTCTCGTCAAGGCCGGCGACCAGATCGATGCCAAGGATCTGCTGATCGTCTACGGGTCCTGAGGCGGCCACAGCATCTGATCCAAGCCAAAGCGGCCCCGAATTCGGGGCCGCTTTTTTCGTATAAAAATGAATCGCACGTTGTTGCACGATTGTTCCGATTAATGCATGATTATCGGCATGGATCATTTTGTCAGTGAAAGACAGGCGCAGATATTGGCCGAGCTTCGCGTCAAGGGACGCGTCTCGGCTCAGGATCTCGCATCAGCCTTCGATGTATCAGAAGACACGGTGCGGCGTGACCTGCGGGAAATGGCGGCGCGGGGCGAATGCGAGCGTGTCTATGGCGGTGCCTTGCTGCCGGGCGGCAGCACCGTGCCACTAAGGACGCGCGTGGCCGAGGAGCCGGATCGCAAGGCGGTGCTCGGGCAGATGGTCGCGGAATTGCTCGTCGAAGGCAGTGTCGTCTTCTTCGATGCGGGATCGACCAATCTGGCCATCGCCCGCAGCCTGCCGGAGGGATTTCGCCTGACGGCCGTCACCAACACGCCGGTCATCGCGGCGGAACTCGCCGGGCGGGCGGGCGTCGATCTGGTCATGATCGGCGGCAGGGTCGATCCTGCGGTCGGCGCGGCAATCGATGCGACCGCGATCCGCCAGCTGGAGACGATACGGCCGGATCTCTGCATATTGGGCGCCTGCGGCCTGACGCTCGAGGACGGGCTTGCCGCCGATGTCTTCGAGGACGCGGCCTTCAAGCGGCTGGCCTGTGCCGCGAGCAAGCGCAGTCTCGCCGCCGTCACCTCCGACAAGCTCGGCCATCGCGCGGCGTTTCACGTCCATGACCTTCAGCCATCCCTGACGCTGGTGCTGGAAGCCGATGCGGAACGGGCGATGGTCGGGGCGATCGCTGCTCGGGGCGTCGACCTCCACCAGCTCGTCGCCATGACGAACACAAACGAAAAAGATCATCACGAGGAAACACCCCATGAGCCAGTCCGATGCCGAAAGGGCGAGCCGTCCACTCGCGTCCTACATGACGCGGGAGAGGCTCGGTGTCTCGCTGCTGTTCCTGATGAACGGCTTCATGATCGGCTCCTGGGCACCGAAAATTCCGGAATTCGCCTCGCGGCTCGACCTCAGCGAAAAGGCGCTGGGGCTGATGATCCTCGCCTTCGGCCTCGGTTCGATCATCATGATGCCGATCGCCGGCAGCCAGATCGCCCGTTTCGGCTCCAGCACCGTGTCCAAGTTTGCCGCGGTGCTTCTGACGCCGATGCTTCTTCTGCTTTCGTTGGCAGGCGATGTCTGGAGTGGGGCGGTGGCGATCTCGCTGTTCGGCGGGCTGATCGGCGCGATGGACGTGGCGATGAATGCCAATGCGGTGGCGACGGAAAAGCATATGCGCCGTTCCATCATGTCGTCCTGCCACGCCTTCTGGAGCCTAGGCGGTCTGCTCGGTGCGTCGACCGGCGGTTTTCTCATCCAATCGCTCGGCGTTTCCGCCCATGCCATCGTGGTGACGCTGGTTGCCGCTTTGATGATCGTCGTCGCCTGGCAGGCCGTGCTGCATGATGCACCGCATCCCGATGAGCAGAAGGACGAAGCGCATAGCCGCCTGCCGCGTTCTGCGCTTCCCTGGCTGATCGGCATGGTGGCGCTGTTCTGCATGGTGCCGGAAGGCGCGATCCTCGATTGGGGTGCGCTTTACCTGCGCAACGAACTCGGCGCGTCGGTGGCGCTGTCCGGTTTTGCCTTCGCGGGCTTTTCCTTCACCATGGCGGTGATGCGCTTTGCCGGTGACATCATCCGCGATCGGCTCGGCGCGGTCAGGACACTGCGGATCTGCGGAATGATTGCAATCGCCGGTCTGCTCTTGATCGGCATTGCGCCGAGCGCACCGGTGGCGATCGCCGGCTTTGCGCTGGCCGGTATCGGCATTTCCAACATGGTGCCGATCGCCTTTTCCGCCGCCGGCAACCTGCCGGGCATGGCGGCGGGCGTCGGTCTGTCGGTCGTCACGACCATGGGGTATTCGGGCATCCTGCTTGCGCCGTCGCTGATCGGCTTCGTTGCCGAGCATACCGGCCTGGGGCCGATCTTCCTGGTGCTCTCCGCCTTCCTTGTCGTTGTCCTGCTGCTCTCCCGGCTTGCGCGGCATGCGGACGGAGCGCATCATTGATCGGTGTGCCGTAAAACTGACAAAGCTCGATGGTTGACAAGCGGCAATGCATACGCCACCTGAAATGCAACTCCGCTTGAAGGCACCTGGAAGCGACCATGACATCACCCATCGACTTTGATCCGAAGCCGCGCCGCCATACCGTTGCGGTCGATGTGGGCGGGGTGATCGTCGGCGGTGGTGCGCCGGTCGTCGTACAGTCGATGACCAATACGGACACGGCCGACATCGATCTCGACCGTCGCCCAGGTGGCGGCCCTCTACAAGGCCGGTTCGGAAATCGTGCGCATCACAGTTGATCGCGACGAAAGCGCTGCCGCCGTGCCGAAGATCCGTGAACGTCTTCTACGTCTCGGCATGGACGTGCCTCTCGTCGGTGATTTCCATTATATCGGCCACAAGCTGCTGTCCGATCATCCGGCCTGCGCCGAGGCGCTTGCGAAATATCGCATCAATCCGGGCAATGTCGGGTTCAAGGACAAGAAGGACAAGCAGTTCGGCGACATCATCGAGATGGCGATCCGCTACGACAAGCCGGTCCGTATCGGAGTCAACTGGGGTTCGCTCGATCAGGATCTGCTCACCACGCTGATGGACCGCAATGCGGATGCCGGCTCGCCGCTTTCCGCCCGTCAGGTCATGCATGAGGCGATCGTGCAGTCGGCGCTGATCTCGGCGGAGCTTGCCGAATCGATCGGCCTGCCGCGCAACCGCATCATTCTGTCGGCAAAGGTCAGCCAGGTTCAGGATCTGATTGCCTGCTACTCGATGCTGGCCGAACGGTCGAACCATGCGCTGCATCTTGGTCTCACCGAGGCCGGCATGGGGTCGAAGGGCATCGTCGCCTCGTCGGCCGCGATGGGTTACGTGCTGCAGCACGGCATCGGCGACACGATCCGCGTCTCGCTGACGCCCGAGCCGAACGGCGACCGCACCAAGGAAGTGCAGGTGGCTCAGGAAATCCTGCAGGTCATGGGTTTCCGCCAGTTCATCCCTGTCGTTGCCGCTTGTCCCGGCTGCGGTCGCACGACCTCGACCGTCTTCCAGGAACTGGCCCAGAAGATCCAGGCCGATATCCGCAAGAACATGCCAGTCTGGCGGGAAAAATATCCGGGCGTCGAGGCATTGAACGTCGCGGTTATGGGCTGCATCGTCAACGGCCCGGGGAGAGCAAGCATGCCGATATCGGCATTTCGCTGCCGGGCACCGGCGAGACGCCGTCCGCCCCGATCTTCATCGACGGCAAGAAGGCGATGACGCTGAAGGGGCCGAACATTGCGGGAGACTTCGAGAAGCTGGTCATCGACTATATCGAGAACCGCTTCGGCCAGAACCGGACCGCCGCCGAGTAATCAATCCCTCTTTCCTCGTTTCGCCGCATTTCGTGTTAAGGAAGTGCGACCACCTAGGACGGGGAAACGATTCGAATGCTCAAGAAATTTGCCATCGTCGCGCTGGCCGCGACCTTCCTTTCCGCTTGCACCACGACCGACCCTTACACGGGCGAGCAGAAGGTTTCCAACACGGCCGGAGGCGCCGCGATCGGTGCCGGTCTCGGCGCAGTTGGCGGCCTGCTGATCGGCGGCGGCAACAAGGGCCGTAATGCGCTCATCGGTGCCGCGATCGGCGGTCTCGCCGGCGGCGCGATCGGCAACTACATGGACCGCCAGGAAGCCGAACTGCGCCAACAGCTGCAGGGAACCGGCGTATCGGTAACCCGTCAGGGCGATCGTATCATTCTCAACATGCCGTCGAATGTCACTTTCGCAACCGACCAGGACCAGGTCATCCCGCCGTTCTATGCGACGCTCGATTCGGTTGCGATCGTGCTCAACAAGTTCGGCAAGACCTATATCGACGTGAACGGCCATACCGACTCGACCGGCAGCGTGCAGCATAACCAGGGCCTGTCGGAGCGCCGTGCAGCCTCTGTCGCCAACTATCTCGGTGGCCGCGGTGTCGACCAGCGCCGTATCTCCACCATGGGCTTCGGCCCGTCGCAGCCGATCGCTTCCAATGCAACGCCGGAAGGCCGCGCCCAGAACCGCCGCGTCGAAGTGGCAATCGCGCCGATCGAACAGAACTGATCCGCGTCACGCGGTATTAGCGAGACATCAAAAGCCCCGCGCGTCTTTCACGATGCGCGGGGCTTTCGCGTTTCAGGGATGTAGCTCAGATGCCGATCAGCTGGTGCGATCGGCGATGAAACGCGCCGCCTGCTGCAATATGGCAGCCTTGCCGCCGTAAGGCGAGAGAAGCTCGACGGCTTCGTCTGTCAGCGCATCCAGCTGCGTCTCGGCCCACTCCATGCCGTGCAGGCCGACCAGCGTGCCCTTGCCGCGACCGGCATCCTTGCCAGCGGCCTTGCCGAGCGTTGCGGCATCGGAGGTCACGTCGAGGAGGTCATCGGCGAGCTGGAAGGCAAGGCCGATCTTTTCGCCGAAGGTCCGCATCCGCTTGCGGTCTTCATCCGAAGTGCCGGCGATGATCGGGCCGGCCTCGCAGGCGAAGCGCAGGAGCGCGCCAGTCTTCATCGACTGGAGAGTGCGGATGCCCTGCTCGTCGGGCGCGTTTTTTCGGCCGCGAGATCGAGCGCCTGGCCGCCGGCCATGCCGCCGATGCCGGCTGCGCGGGCGAGAAGGAGCGTCAGCTGTACCTTGCGCTCGGCTGCCAGTTCCGTCTCCGGGGCGGCGATGATGTCGAAGGCATAGGTCAGCAGGCTGTCGCCGGCGAGGATGGCTGTTGCCTCGTCGAAGGCCTTGTGCACGGTCGGCTGGCCGCGCCGCAGATCGTCATCGTCCATGGCGGGAAGGTCGTCATGGATCAGCGAATAGCAGTGCAGGCATTCGAGCGCCGCGCCGATGCGCAGGGCAGCCTGGTGTTCGGCGCCGAACAGGGCCGCACTCTCGACGACGAGAAAGGGCCGGAGCCGCTTGCCGCCGTTCAGCGTGCCATGGCGCATCGCGGCCAGGAGATTTTCCGGCCTGACGATCTCGTCACTTGCGGCATCCGGCGACAGCAGTGCCATCAGCAGGTCCTGCGTCTCGGCGGCGCTGGCCCTCAGGCGGCTTTCGAAGGATGTCAGCTCGGTGATCTCTGTGTCCATGGGGCGCTGTTTTGCACGCCCTTAGACCGCTGGCAACGGGATTCACCACCCCACAGGAAGTTTTGGAGCGAGACTCGTCACAAGGCGTTAGAGTGGCTATGAACGTCATGGGCCATGGGAAATAGCACTTGGACATCACGCCGGATCGAAGAGCCGACGAAAAGGAGGAGCCCGCCATGCCGAGAAGGCTGAAGGCGGGATCGCTTTCGCATATCGCAAGGGGCGCCGTCACTGTGCTCGTCGTGCTTCTGGTCCTGCCCTACCTGCTCATTCCCGTCTACGCGCTGCCGTTCACCCGGCCGGTCTCGACGCTGATGCTGTCGGAGCTTTTCCTGCTGCGCGGCTATGACCGGCAATGGGTTGATCTGGATGAGATCTCGCCCAATCTCGTGCGCGCCGTGATGATGTCGGAGGATGGACAGTTCTGCGCCCATGGCGGCGTCGACTGGGTGCAGATGCGCGGTGTGGTGCAGGATGCGCTTGACGGCGAACAGACCCGTGGTGCCAGCACCATCTCGATGCAGACCGCCAAGAACCTGTTCCTCTGGAACGGCCGCTTCTTCGTCAGGAAGATCCTGGAACTGCCGCTCGCCATGACCTCGGATTTCGTCTGGTCGAAGCGGCGAATGATGGAAATCTATCTCAACGTCGCCGAATGGGGCCCGGGCATCTACGGCGCCGAGGCTGCCGCGCAATATCACTTCAAGACGAGTGCGGCGAAGCTCTCCAGCAGCCAGGCGGCGCTTCTGGCGGTGGCATTGCCCAATCCGTTCACCCGCGTTGCCAGCAAGCCGGGCCGCGGTATGAGGCGCCTAGCCAATATCGTCGAACGCCGGGCGCGTAGTTCAGGCGAATATATCAAATGCATTTATGACTAGGTTCTGAGCTTTTCATTGGAGGCTTTCAGTCGCTGCCTGTAGCGTGGCGACACATCCGGAGGCTGCCATGACCGAGCTTACTCTCTATATCGCCAACAAGAACTATTCGTCCTGGTCGTTGCGGCCGTGGATCGCGATGACGGCGGTGGGCGTGCCGTTTCGCGAGGTTCTGATCCCCTTCGACGACCCTGCGGGAAATCCGAGATTCAAGGAGATCTCGCCGACCGGTCGCGTGCCTGTGCTGCATCAAGGGGATATCCGGGTGTGGGAATCGCTGGCGATCATCGAATATGTCGCGGAGCTTTATCCGGATAAGCGGATCTGGCCTGAGGCTCCCGCGGATCGCGCGGTCGCCCGATCGGTCTCCATGGAAATGCTCTCCGGCTTCCGGGCGCTGCGCAATGCCTGCCCGATGAACATGCGCCGGCCGAAGGGAAGGCTCGATCTGGCGCAGGATGTGAAAGCGGGCGTCGATGCCGATGTCTCGCGCATATCGACAGTGTGGAAAGAGCTGCTGGCGCGTTCGGGCGGGCCGTTCCTGTTCGGCGATTTCTGTGCTGCGGACGCGATGTTTGCGCCCGTCATCAACCGTTTCGAGGCCTATGAGCTGGTGACGGATCAGGCGGTGCTGGATTATATGGCGGCGATGAAGGGACATCCGGCTTGGAAAGCATGGGAAACGGCAGCGCTTGCCGAGCCGTGGATCGTCCCGGAGGACGAGGCCTAGGCGTCTGGCGGGCAGGTTTGAAAATGAGTCGCCGCGTTGACGAAAAAATGCGGCCGGGGACTGGTCAACAGCCTGATAGGCATGTATAAGCCGGCCCAATTTCCGAGATCGAGACGTGATGGGTTCGGCCTCACTAGGCCCGGATGATCACTGTTCTGCACGAAGTGGAGTAACGAAAATGGCAGTACCGAAGAGAAAAGTTAGCCCGTCCAAGCGCGGTATGCGCCGCTCCGCCGACGCGCTCAAGACCCCGACCTATGTCGAAGACAAGAACTCCGGCGAACTTCGCCGTCCGCACCACATCGACCTGAAGACCGGCATGTACCGCGGTCGCCAGGTTCTGACGCCGAAGGAAAGCGCATAAGCGTTTGACTTGAGTGCGCATGCTTTAAAGGCCGGTTTGACCGGCCTTTTTTGTTGCGCGCTTTTCAGATGTGACGACAGAGTTCCGACGGCATCATGCGCCCAGGCTGTCGAGCCTGCTCTGCAGCGAGCGAAGCTGTTCCTTCAGGTCGTCGATATCCTTCGCATCCGCCTTGCGGGACGAGGATGCCGATGGCGCCGGCGGGACGGGGGCGGCTGCAAAGGGGTAAACATCTGCACGGCCTGGCGGAACATCTCGGTGTTGCGGCGCACCTGATCCTCCATCATCTGCATCGGAACCTGCAGGTTCTTGCCGAGCGGAGTTTCGCCGAAGGCCCGCGTCACATGCTCACGCATCTGCACCTGCTGGTCGGTAAAGGCCTGCATCGACTGTTCGAGATAGGTCGGCACAACCATCTGCATCTGGTCGCCGTAGAACGAGATCAGCTGGCGCAGGAATGACACCGGCAGAAGGGTGTTTCCCGTCTTCGATTCCTGTTCGAAGATGATCTGTGTCAGGACGGAATGGGTGATGTCTTCGCCGGTCTTGGCGTCCTGGACGGAGAATTCCTCCCCTTCTTCACCATCTTGGCGAGATCTTCCAGGGTCACATAGGTGCTTGTGCCGGTATTATACAGCCGCCGGTTGGCGTATTTCTTGATAATCGTTTCGCCTTCGGCTTTTGCCATGGCTCTACCTCCCTAAGAATCATTTTTTGATTTTTCGGGCTTGCGCCCTTCTCCCAAGGGAAATGTAAGCCCAAATCAGGGGTGGAGACAATGATTTTGTGCGGCGCGGCGATATTCTTGTTGCGCAGCAAATTTTGCGAGATCACCCGGCCTACGTGTGCGAGCCATGGGTGGTTTGACACCTCGGGCAAGCTTTGACAGTCTCCGCGCAAAGAATTTCGGAGGAAGCCCCTTGTCCACACCATCGATCGTCATCGCATCCGCCGGCCGCACGGCCGTCGGCTCGTTCAACGGCGCTTTTGCCAATGTCGCGGCGCATGAACTCGGCGCCGTCGCCATCAAGGAGCGCTGGCGCGGGCGGGCGTCGAGGCATCCGAGGTGGACGAGGTCATTCTCGGCCAGGTCCTGCCGGCCGGCGAGGGGCAGAACCCGGCGCGCCAGGCGGCGATGAAGGCCGGCGTGCCGCAGGAAGCAACGTCCTGGGGCGTCAACCAGCTCTGCGGCTCGGGTCTGCGTGCAGTCGCACTCGGCATGCAGCAGATCGCGATGGGTGATGCGAAGATCATCGTGGCCGGCGGCCAGGAATCCATGTCGATGGCACCGCATTGCGCGCACTTACGCGGCGGCGTGAAGATGGGCGACTTCAAGATGATCGATACGATGATCAAGGACGGCCTGACCGACGCCTTCTATGGCTATCATATGGGGATCACGGCAGAAAACATCGCCCGCCAGTGGCAGCTTTCGCGCGAGGAGCAGGACCAGTTTGCGGTCTCGTCGCAGAACAAGGCCGAGGCGGCGCAGGCTGCGGGCCGCTTCAAGGACGAAATCCTGCCTTTCGTCATCCAGACCCGCAAGGGCGACGTGACGGTCGACCAGGACGAATATATCCGCGCCGGCGCGACGCTGGACGCGATGGCGAAGCTTCGCCCGGCTTTCGACAAGGAAGGCACGGTGACGGCCGGCAACGCGTCCGGCCTCAACGACGGTGCAGCAGCCGTGGTGCTGATGACCGAGGAAGAGGCGCAGCGCCGGGGCATACAGCCTTTGGCGCGCATCGCGTCGTGGGCGACGGCGGGCGTCGATCCGCAGATCATGGGCACCGGCCCGATCCCGGCCTCCCGCAAGGCGCTGGAAAAGGCGGGCTGGAAGGTCGGCGATCTCGGGCTCGTCGAGGCGAACGAGGCCTTTGCGGCGCAGTCCTGTGCCGTCAGCCGCGATCTCGGCTTCGATCCCGCCATGGTCAACGTCAATGGCGGCGCGATCGCCATCGGCCATCCGATCGGTGCTTCCGGTGCGCGCATCCTCAACACGCTTTTGTTCGAGATGCAGCGTCGCGGAACCGCCAAGGGATTGGCGACGCTATGCATCGGTGGCGGAATGGGGGTCGCCATGTGCGTCGAACGTCTCTAATTAGAGGCGGATACGATAATGGCCGGCCACAAGATCGGCCGAGAATGACAGGGAGGATCGATGGGACGAGTTGCTCTCGTTTCCGGCGGAACGCGCGGCATCGGAGAAGCGATCTCCGTTGCGCTGCAGGAGGCCGGATACACCGTCGCTGCAAGCTATCACGGCAATGACGAAAAGGCTGCCGAATTCCACACGACGACCGGCATTCCGGTGTTCAAGTGGGACGTGTCGGACTACGACGCCTGCGTTTCGGGTATTGCCCTGGTGGAAGAGCGGCTCGGGCCGATCGACATTCTCGTCAACAATGCCGGCATCACGCGCGATGGCATGTTCCACAAGATGACCCTCGCTCAGTGGAACGAGGTCATCGGCACCAACCTCAATGGCCTCTTCAACATGACCCACCCGGTCTGGCCCGGCATGCGCGAGCGCGGCTTCGGACGGATCATCAACATCTCGTCGATCAATGCCCAGAAGGGGCAGGCGGGGCAGGTAAACTATTCCGCCTCCAAGGCCGGCGATCTCGGCTTTACCAAGGCGCTGGCGCTCGAGGGGCGTCCCGCAACATCACAGTCAATGCGATTTGCCCCGGCTATACCGCGACCGACATGGTGCGCGCCATTCCGCAGGCGGTGCTGGAGGAGAAGATCCTGCCGCAGATTCCGGTCAAGCGGCTGGGACTGCCGGAGGATGTTGCGCGCTGCGTGGTGTTTCTCGCCTCGGACGATGCGGGCTTCATCACCGGCTCGACATTAAGCGCCAATGGCGGCCAGCATATGGAGTGAGGAAGCCGATTGGCTTTCCCGACACGGGAAGATGCTGCCGTTAACGATTGAACAGCGACGCAGCCATGCTTATCCACAGTCGCTATGGTTTAAAAATCATTAAACATCAACATGTTGTCGGGAACGAAGCATGAAGATCGCAGCGTCGCCGATTCGTCGATGATTCGTTCCTTATTTGATCGGCCGCTGATTTAGCCTCCCAAAAGTTAAGGCCGGATGCGATTTCTCGCTCCGGCCTCGTCTTTCATTAACGCGTTCGCGTTTAGCGGCAACGTGCCTCGTAGGTGCGGCCGTAACGGTCACGATAGACGCAATAGCCCTGGCGCTTCTGGGATTCGCCGATAGCTGCGCCGACGAGGCCGCCACCGACGGCGCCTACTGCAGCACCACCCCAGCTGTTGGTCACGGCGCCGCCGATAACGGCACCCGATGCTGCGCCAATTGCGGTTCCCTTCTCCGTCGACGTGCAGGATGCCAGGGTGCCGACGAGCGCGGCGATCAGCATAATCTTTTTCATTTCTCGGTTTCCTTCCCTTCCAAAGTTAAACCTATCAGATCCTGCCCAAGAGCAGCAGGATGATGATGATGAGAACGACGAGCCCCAAACCACCGGACGGGCCATAGCCCCAACCCCGGCTGTAGCCCCAATTGGGCAAAGCGCCAATCAAGAGCAGGATGAGTATGACGAGCAATACCGTTCCGAGCATGGTCTTATCTCCACTTCCCTGAAGCCGGGATGAATTTCGCGGTGACAACGTGAGGCGGGAACTTTTGTTCCATGGTGACTAAAAAGCCTGCATTCACACGTTGTTACGGTGCGTTAACGGAGCGCCGCCTGTTGGTGGCCCGCTATTCGTACATACGATGGAAATGAATCTGCCTGCTCGTTGACTCTTTGCGTGAAACGAGTCCTGCGGTCCTTTTTGCTGCGATTCGATCTGAATCATGAGGAGGCACAAGATAAGGTGTTTTTCATCCTCTCTGCGGCCATATATTGTGAGAACGGAGGGTGAATCTGGCGAGTCTCTATTTCGTCGCTGATTCGTTCGCATCTGTTCCTGCGGCTCAAGACGCCGGCGCGAGATCGTCGGGAGAGCCTGCTTTTCCACTTGCGTTTGGCCTGCCGTATCGCCATGTGTGGCGAAACTCCGGGCGTTCCGACGCACGCGATGTTTAAAGGACGCGGAACTTCGCTTTGAATTCTCAGCCGATGATCTTCAGCGGGCGTGGCGTTACTGCCGTACTCGGCCCGACAAACACCGGAAAGACGCATTACGCGATCGAACGCATGGTGGCGCATGGCTCCGGCGTGATCGGTCTGCCGCTGCGTCTTCTGGCGCGTGAGGTTTATACACGGCTGGTCGAGAAGGTGGGGCACCACAATGTCGCGCTGATCACTGGCGAAGAAAAGATCACGCCGCATATGGCCCGCTACTCGGTCTGCACCGTCGAAGCGATGCCGCGCGAGACAAAGGCCTCGTTCGTCGCGATCGACGAAGTGCAGCTCGCCGGCGATCTCGAGCGCGGCCATATATTCACCGACCGCATTCTCAACCTGCGCGGCAAGGACGAGACGCTGCTGCTCGGCGCCGCAACGATGCGGCCGATCCTCGAAAGCCTGCTTCCCGGTATTACCATCGTCGAGCGACCGCGCCTGTCGCAGCTCTTCTACGCCGGTCAGAAGAAGATCACCCGCCTGCCGCAGCGTTCGGCCATCGTCGCCTTTTCGGCCGACGAGGTTTACGCGATTGCAGAATTGATCCGCCGCCAGCGTGGTGGCGCGGCCGTGGTGCTCGGCGCGCTCAGCCCGCGCACCCGCAATGCGCAGGTCGGGCTCTATCAGGAAGGCGATGTCGAATATCTGGTTGCCACCGATGCGATCGGCATGGGCCTCAATCTCGACGTCGACCATGTCGCCTTCGCTCAGGACCGCAAGTTCGACGGATACCAGTTCCGCAATCTCAATCCTGCCGAGATGGCGCAGATCGCCGGTCGCGCGGGCCGCCACCTGCGTGACGGCACGTTCGGGGTGACGGGCCAGGTGGCGCCGTTCGACGAAGAACTGGTGGAGCGGATCGAAGGTCATCACTTCGACAACGTCAAAGTTCTGCAATGGCGCTCGAAGAACCTGAGTTTCGCCTCGCTGCAGGATCTCAGGCGCAGCCTTGACGCCGCGCCCACGATACACGGACTGACGCGGGCGCTGCCGGCGACCGACAGCCAGGCGCTGGACCATCTTTCCCGCTATGCCGAAGTGCGCGATCTCGCGACTACCGCCGAGCGGGTCGAAAAGCTCTGGGACGCTTGCGCGCTCCCGGATTACCGCAGAATTGCACCTGCGCAGCACGCCGACCTTATTTCGACGCTTTTCTTCGATCTTGTGCGCCACGGCACGGTGAACGAGGACTTCATGGCGGAGCAAGTTCGACGTGCCGATCGTACTGATGGCGAGATCGACACCCTGTCTGCCCGGATCGCTCAGATCCGGACCTGGACTTATGTCTCTAACCGTCCCGGCTGGCTTGCTGATCCGACACACTGGCAAGAAAAGACGCGGGAAATAGAGGATAGGTTGTCGGACGCGCTACATGAAAGGTTGACGAAACGCTTTGTTGATCGCAGGACATCTGTGCTCATGAGGCGCCTGAGAGAGAATGCGATGCTGGAAGCTGAAATCAGTGTAAATGGCGATGTGTTTGTCGAAGGACATCACGTCGGACAATTGGCGGGCTTCCGCTTTACCCTTGCATCGGGCACGGAAGGCCCGGATGCGAAGGCTGTGCAGGCTGCTGCACAAAGGCGCTTGCGCTTGAATTCGAAGCGCGCGCTGCGCGTCTTTATGCATCCGGCAACAGCGATCTCGCCGTCGGTTCGGATGGTTCCGTCCGTTGGCTCGGCGAGCCCGTCGCGCGTCTGGCCGCAAGCGACCATGTCATGCGCCCGCGCGTCATCCTGTTGTCCGACGAACAGCTGACCGGCAATGCGCGCGAGCATGTGCTTGCCCGCATCGAACGCTTCGTCAATCATCATATCGCGACCGTCTTGAAGCCGCTCGACGACCTGTCCCGCGCCGAAGACCTGCAGGGTCTGGCGAAGGGCCTGGCCTTCCAGCTGGTCGAAAATCTCGGCGTGATGTTCCGTCGCGATGTCGCCGACGACGTGAAGTCGCTGGATCAGGATGCGCGCGCCTCGATGCGCCGCTACGGCATCCGCTTCGGAGCCTATCACGTCTTCATGCCGGCACTGTTGAAGCCGGCTCCGGCCGAACTCATCACACTTCTCTGGGCGCTGAAGAACGATGGCCTCGACAAGCCGGGCTATGGCGAACTCATTCCCGCTCTTGCAGCAGGTCGTACCTCGGTTGTCGCCGATCCGTCCTTCGAGCGGACCTTCTACAAGCTCGCCGGCTTCCGTTTCCTCGGCAAGCGGGCGGTACGCGTCGATATTCTCGAGCGTCTGGCTGATCTCATCCGTCCGCTGCTGCAGTGGAAGCCCGGCGCGACGCCGCGTCCGGAAGGTGCCTATGACGGCCGCCGCTTCACCGCGACGACCGCCATGCTCTCCATCCTCGGCGCAACGCCGGACGATATGGAAGAAATCCTGAAGGGCCTCGGCTACCGCGCTGATGCCGTGCCGGCCGAAGAAGCCCAGGCTCATCTTGTCAGCGTCGATGGCGCCGCAGCACCGGCTGCCGAGCCTGTTGCGGCGGAAGCTACGGCCTCCGAAGAAGCGGCCGAAGCTGCTCCGGCGGAAGCTGCATCAGCCGAAGCTACAGAGACCGGGACGGTTATCGAGAGCGTATCGGCGGACGCTGAGAACGCGTCGGAAGCGAGTGCCGAGACCGTTATCGAGACCGTTGTTGTTGCCGAAGCGCCTGTCGAGGCTGAAAAGTCTGCGGAACCCGAGGAGGCCAAGCCGGTTCTCCTCTGGCGACCGGGTGGTGGCCGCGAAAACAATCAGCGTGGCGGTCGTCCGCATGGTGACCGTCAGGGTGATCGCCGTGGTCATGGCGGCCAGCGCAATGCGGGTGCCGGTGGCGAAGACGCAGCCCAGGGACGCCGTGACGGTGGCCGTCGCGACGATCGTCGTGGTGGTGAAGGCCGGGGTGGCGAGGGACGTGGCGGCGAAGGCCGCGGCCAGGAAGCTCGTGGCGGACGCGATGGCAATCGTCGTCCCGATAATCGTGGTGACCGGCCGCCGCGCGGTGATCGCCACGAGGGCGGCCCGCGCAACGACCGGAACGATCGCAACAAGAATTCGCAGCCGGCGCGCTTCGAAGCCAAGCCCCCGCGCAAGGAAAAGCCGCTTGATCCAGATTCACCTTTCGCAAAGCTCGCTGCTCTCAAGGAGCAGATGAAGAAGTAAGAAGACTTCAGCCATGACGGAAAAGCCACAGACAGAGACGCGCCAGCGCATCGACAAGTGGCTTTTCTTCACGCGCATGGTGAAGTCGCGTTCGCTCGCCCAGGGTCTGCTCAACAGCGGCCATGTGAAGGTGAACGGCACCTCGATCCGCCAGCCTAGCTTTCAGGTCAAGACTGGTGACAGGGTCGAGCTTGCGCTTGAGCGCCGCGATATCATCCTCGTCGTCAAGTCTGGCGGCGAGCGCCGCGGCCCCTATGAAGAAGCCAAGCTGCTCTATGACGACCTGACGCCGCCGCGCGAAGAGACGGAACGGCTGACCGCGCTCGAACAGGCGCAGCGCATCAAGGGCAGCGGCCGGCCAACCAAGAAGGAACGGCGCGAGACCGATCGTCTCTTCCCCGACCCGGGCGGTTCGGCCGCCGATCCCTGGGACGATTAGAAAATCCACCTTCCAGCGCCGCTTTTTCGGAAAGCTTTATTCTTGCTAAGGCGCGGCAAAGGCATTACGTCACGTTCGAAAATGCCGGGTAGCCCGCCTCTGGTTCCAGCGGTTGCGTTGCTTGTCTCCGGCGCTTCCGGCCCGACTTTCCCAATCGGTGTCCTGATCAACGCGCTATGTGGAGTGCTTCATGACTTACGTCGTGACCGATAATTGTATCCGCTGCAAGTATACCGATTGTGTCGAGGTCTGCCCGGTCGATTGCTTCTACGAAGGTGAGAACTTCCTCGTCATCCATCCCGACGAATGCATCGATTGCGGCGTCTGCGAGCCGGAATGTCCCGCCGAGGCGATCAAGCCCGATACCGAGCCGGGGCTGGACAAGTGGCTGAAGATCAATTCCGAGTTCGCGCAGATCTGGCCTAACATCACGGTCAAGAAGGACGCGATGGAAGGCGCCAAGGAAGTCGACGGCGAAGAGGGCAAATACGAGAAGTATTTCTCCGCCGAGCCGGGGCAGGGTGACTGACCGGCCACCTGCCTGTGGCTTGCCGGCATAGCTCCTCCTCGGCATCTCGCCGCATCCGTTCAATGCTGCCGATCCTACATTTGAAACCTCTTCGCCCGGGCGTGCAATGAACGCGCTCTGGTAGACGGCAAAAACATGCTGGCAATTCCCTGGAAGGAGCCAGCAGATGAATTATGTCACAGCCGCAAATACGGGAGGCATGCGCAAGGCAGCTCCCTATCGTCCGGAACTCGTCGCAGCCGCGGAAGCCATCGCAGCAAACCTGCCCGACCGTCGGGAGGAGACCGACAGGCTCTGCAGGCTCCCCGACAGCACGATGCGGGAGTTGGAAGAGGCCCATCTCTTCGACATCATGAAGCCAGCCGCCTATGGTGGGCAGGAGGCTTCGCACCAGACCCTGATGGATTGCATCGTGGCGCTGTCCAAAGGAGACGGCGCCGTCGGCTGGACGGTTTCCCTGCTGAGCGGTGGCGCGTGGACACTCGCCGCATTGTATAATCAGGAGACTGCGCGAGACCTTTTCTCTTCTGGCGAGAATGTCCGCATGGCCGGTGCCTTCCAGCCTAAAAGAGCAAAGGTTCGGCGGACATCGGACGGCGTCATGATCGACAGCGGAACCTGGGGTTTTGCCAGTGGCATTCGCCATTCGAGCTGGGTCTTCCTGGGCTTGCCGCTTTTTGACGACGAGGGGAAGCTTGTAGGGCAATTGGGAGGGGCCATCCCCGTCTCGGACGTCCAGATACTCGACGATTGGGATACAATCGGATTGAGGGGGACGGGGAGCAACAGCGTTTCGGTCTTCGACACTTTCGTGCCGAATGCACGGCTCGTCAATTTTTCAGAGATCATGGCCGGGGAATACGCATATCTCCATCTGGAGAGCCATGCCCTCTATCGCCTTGCGCTCTTGCCGTTCTTCTCTACCAAGCTGTCCTTTGTCAGTCTCGGTATCGCGAAGGCCGTCATGGACGAATTCGCAGAATCGTCCATGCGTCGCGGGATCATCCACACCCAGTACGATAAGCAGAGCGAGGCCGCAGTCACGCATTTGCAGATCGGTGAGGCGAGCGCGAAGATCGAATGTGCCGAGTTGCTCCTGCGTAAATGCGTGCAGGATATGGATCACGCGGCTCTGAACGGCGCAGCGCTGTCGTTGATTACGCGCGCCACGATCCGTCGCGATGCAAGTTACGCTAACCAGCTAGCCCGCGAAGCCATCGAGATACTGGTGAACGCCTCGGGTGCTTCTTCTGCCTTCGCCAGCCATCCTCTCAACCGGTTGTGGCGCGATGCCCGTGTCGCCAGTCTGCATG
Source organism: Terrirhizobium terrae (assembly GCF_030323265.1). Classification (GTDB taxonomy): domain Bacteria; phylum Pseudomonadota; class Alphaproteobacteria; order Rhizobiales; family Rhizobiaceae; genus Neorhizobium. The sequence goes on along the minus strand of NZ_CP104992.1, from coordinate 1,127,806 downwards.
CGGGTATAAACCCCGCTGCCGCGCTTGAACTCTATGGTCGCGTGCATTTGGGATTGGACCCGGGGACGCATATGTTATGAGGCAGATCGGCGCCGTCGGGTCGATGATCCGGCGGCGTACCACTCCGCCCGTCAATGATTGCAATGCGGTTCTCCAGTGTGCCCGGAGTGGCATTTTTACGCCGCCCGCATTCTGATGACTTGATTGGCAGAGTGAACTTGCTATCTGATTGAGGAGAAGGCTTGGGCCGCACGTTCTGCGATGTGGTCACGGCCACGTGCCGGAATGAGTGTGACGCTGTGATGCGTGGCTTCCGACCAGTCTTGATGCATTTGTAGGCACGGACTGGATAAGCGGTCTTTTGCACGCCGTGAAACCAAATTATTGATTTACGCACTTTTTTGTGGTAGAGAAGAGACACTGTTCCACAAAGCGGCACTGGCGTGCCCAAAAAACATCACGAAAGCAACAGGTCAGCATACGCGCTCTCCGTGACATTACAGCGTTTCATGTTGTCGGTCGCAGTTTAGCGATGGGATTTGTTTTTTCGTGCGCGTTTGGGCGGATCAGTATGGAGTGACCCGACGGTATCCCCCGTCTCATCCGGGCCTGACTGACCCGGTTTCCCCGACCCAGAGATGGGTGAGTAGAAGGGAGTTTTTGAAACGAATGACGACTCAGCAGAAAAAGAATTCCCCTGCACGCCAGGGCTTCAAGACCGGCGAATCGATCGTGTATCCGGCGCATGGCGTAGGTACGATCACCGCGATTGAAGAGCAAGAAGTAGCTGGCATGAAGCTTGAGCTTTTTGTCATCGACTTCGAAAAAGACAAGATGCGGCTCAAGGTTCCGGTTACCAAGGCCGTGACTATCGGCATGCGCAAGCTTTCGGAGACGGATTTCGTCGAACGTGCGCTCAAGGTCGTGCAGGGCAAAGCCCGCGTCAAGCGTACAATGTGGTCGCGTCGCGCCCAGGAATATGATGCCAAGATCAATTCCGGCGACCTGATCTCCATCGCAGAAGTGGTTCGTGATCTCTATCGCGCTGAAAACCAGCCGGAGCAGTCCTATTCCGAACGCCAGCTGTACGAAGCTGCGCTTGATCGGATGGCCCGCGAAATCGCCGCCGTCAACAAGATGTCGGAAACCGAAGCCGTTCGCCTCGTCGAGGTAAACCTGGCCAAGGGCCCAAAGCGTGGCAAGTCCCTGGATGAAGACGAGGCACAGGAAGAAGCTGCCTGATTCAGCTTGAAAATAAGCATGCAAAAAACCCGGCCTTGAGCCGGGTTTTTTTATTGGAACTTTTCTTTTTCTGTCGCGTTAACCCGCCGGAACGGCGAACTGATTGCTGCGTAACGCTGCCCTCGGTTCCCGTCAAAACGAGGGCGATCATGGCTATCCAGGTCGTCACAACCAGGGGGACGAAAGCAGCTCATCCGATCCTACGCCAGCATCCTTTCGGCTGCTTGTTTCCCGGTCATCCCGCTGTTTTTGTCAGACCAGAACCGTTGACGGAGAAGACGATGACAGCCATGTCCGCAGACCGCACGATGATCAAGATAGCGATGTCGGCTCCCTATCTCGCCCGCGAGGAGGAGCGAGATCTGGCAATTCGCTGGAAGGACGCGCAAGACCAGAATGCGCGCAACCAGATCGCGCTTGCTCATATGCGTCTGGTCATCGCCATGGCTTCGAAGTTCCGGGGCTTCGGCCTGCCGATGAGCGACCTTGTACAAGAAGGTTATGTAGGGCTGCTCGAAGCGGCGGCAAGGTTCGAACCGGAACGGGACGTACGTTTTTCAACCTATGCAAGCTGGTGGATCCGCGCTTCCATGCAGGATTACATCCTGCGCAACTGGTCAATCGTCCGTGGCGGCACCAGCTCCGCCCAAAGGCTCTCTTCTTCAATCTCCGCCGTCTTCGCGCCAAGCTTGCCCGCGGTGATTCCAACCTGACCGCCCGTGCCATCCACGAAGAGATCGCGGTTGCCCTCGGCGTCAGCGTTGCCGATGTGCAGACGATGGATGCGCGCCTTTCGGCCAATGACGCGTCGCTTCAGGCACCGACCATTGCCGGCGACAATGATAGCGGCGAACGTCTCGACATGCTGGAAAGCGGAGAACCTCTGCCGGACGAGCAGGTTTCGGGCATGATCGACGGTGAGCGCCGTTTGAAGTGGCTGCAGGGCGCCCTGACCAAGTTGAACGATCGCGAGAAGAAGATCATCCGCGCCCGCCGCCTGACCGATGACGGTGCGACGCTCGAAGCGCTCGGTGCCGAACTTGGTATTTCCAAGGAGCGTGTGCGCCAGATCGAAAGCCGCGCGATCGAGAAGCTGAAGTCGGCTCTCGTCTCCGCCAATCCGCAAATGGCTGCCGCCGCCTGCTGATATCGTTTTGCGCGAAATCCCGGCCGCGAGGCGCGCCGGGAAAATTGCACCGGGCGTAAGGCTTCCCGAGAACCGTCATCGGTGCCCAGGAAGCCTTATTTGTTATTCGGAAATGATCTTGACCTTCTGGCCGGGCGACACTGTCGCGCCGGCCGGCATGGCGTTGATCAGCTTGAACAGATCGACCTTGCGGTCGGTGCCCATCATGCGGCTGGACAGCGAGGCAAGGCTGTCACTCGGGCCGACGGTGACGATGCGGATCCTCAGCGGCTTGAGCGAGGCGATTTCCTGCGGCGTCATGCGGCGGAAACTGTTGCGCAACGTGTCGGCCGTGCTTTCCAGCGTATTGGTGCCCTTCGGCACGGCGGTGAGGAAACGGAAGATCTGCTGATCGACGCGGACCACCGTGACATCGAAATCCCAGCGTTCAGCAGATGCGCGTGCGGTTGCGGCCGGCAGGCCGTTGACCTGGGTCTCACGCACCGTCTCCGGCTGCAGGCCGGCAACCCATCCGCTGGTGAGATAATTCATCAGGCTGTTGTTGTCGCCGGCGGCGACGCCATCGAAGCGGATCGCGCTTTCGCCGGGTCCGGTGGCGAGCACCGCCTCGACCTTGTTGTCGATGCGGAAATCGGCCGGCACGTCGAAGCGTATGCCGAGGCTGCCGTGCAGGAAGGTCTGGCCGCGGACATAGCCCTCCTGCGGGCTGTCGCCATAAAGAAGCCCGTCGATGCCGGCGAGATAATAATCCCGTCCGCGGTCGCCGACGCCTTCCTGGCCGAAGGCGCGGGCATGGCGGCGGGCGAGATCGACGCGCTGGGCGGAATTCGGGTGGCTCGACAGAAAGTCGAGGCTCTGGTCGCTATCTGGATCGACAGCGGAATAGCGCGCATAGGCCGCCATGGAATCGAGGAAGCGGGCGGCGGCATAGGGGTCATAGCCTGCTTCGCCCAGCATGCGCACGCCGATGACGTCTGCCTGCAGTTCCTGCTGGCGGGAGAAGGCTGCAAGGCGCAGCTTGCCCCGGGCGAGCGCCTGCTTGCCGGCGATGTCGCTGGACAGGACCTCGGCCACGACGCGGCTCGCGATGACTTCCGCTTCTTCGCGCTTCTGGCGCTCGATGCCGTGGTTGGCGGTAACGTGTCCCATTTCGTGAGACAGCACGGCCGCGACTTCCGACGCGTCATTGGCAAGCGCCAGCAGGCCGCGGGTGACATAGAGATAGCCGCCCGGCAGCGCGAAGGCATTGATTGCCGGAGAATTCAGGATGGTGATGCGGAAGGACTGGGTCGGGTTCTCCGATACCGCGGTCAGCGCGCCGGTGATGCGGGCGACGAGACGCTCGGTCTTGGCATCGCGATATTCGCCGCCATAGCTCGCGACGATGCGCGGATGCTCGCGGGCGCCCATGGCAGCACGCGGGTCGTTCTTCTGAACCTGATCGACAGTCTGCGGATTGTCCGATGGCGAAACGTTCGGCGTATAGGCCTGTTCGAAGATCGACTGACAGCCGTAGAGCATGGTCGTGGCAAAGCACAGTGCGGCTATGGGACGAAGCACGCGTAGACGACGCATGGTCATTGGCTGCTTGGCATCGTCCCTGTGTTCCGTATTCGCTTGCACCATCATCTCCGGAATTGCGCGATCGATCGAGGACGTCGCGCCCTGCCTCGTCTGCCGCAACCGTCGCTTAGCGTCTTTCGCGCCGGCTGCACAGATATTCCTAAATGAATATGTATCTTCCGCTGGGTTTGAAAAGGAAATTACAAGCAAGGGCGATGCCATTCGGCCACGTCCAAATTGTGGCAGGTCCGGCGCACGCTTCCTTAACGCCGTTTACATACCAGCGGGAGATTCTCCCGTCCGGTCGAAAAACTCTGTCTTCGCTTGGTGCCGCGCGACCTCGCCATGCTCCACGACAAGCACCCGGTCCGCCACCCTTCTGATCTCGTCGCGGTCATGGGTGACGATGACGACGGTATTCTCGGTCTCGCGGTGCAGTTCGACCAAAAGCTCGGCCATCTGGATGCGCAGGTCGGGATCGAGCGAGGCGAAGGGCTCGTCGAGCAGAAGAACCGGTCTTTTTCGCACCAGTGCGCGGGCGAAGGCCACCCGCTGGCGTTCGCCGCCGGACAATGAGCCGGGCATGCGAGTGCCGAAGCCGCCGAGGCCGACGCGGGCGAGGGCGTCATTCACATTCGCCCTATCGGCTGGGGTAAGGCGCAGGGACGGGCTGACGCCGAGCGCGACATTGGTGAAGATGTCGAGATGGGCGAAGAGGTTATGATCCTGGAAGACGAGCGAGACGGGCCGTTCCGAGGGATGGCTTTCCGTATGGTCGGCGCCCGTGATGAGGATGCGGCCGGATCGCGGCTGCTCGAAACCGGCAATCAGGTTGAGAAGCGTCGACTTGCCGGCGCCTGAAGGCCCGGCGATCGCGGTGATGGCGCCGTCCTCGATCGCGCAGTCGAAACGGAAGCCGGTCGTGCCAAGCGTGAGCTCGACCCGGTCGAGCACGATACCGTCATGCATTCCTATTTTCCTTGTCGCCGGCTGTGCCGAGGATCGTCAGGGCCAGGCAGACGAGCCCGAGGATCAGGGCCAGGCCATCCGCATCATTGGTGCGATAGCTGGAAAGGGTGCTGTAGACCAGCCAAGGCAAGGTCACCAGATCGCTGGAGCCGAACAGGGCCACCGCGCCAAGATCGCCCAATGACAGCGCCATGGCAAAGGACAATGCGGTCAGCATGGGCTTGAGAAGGACGGGAAGATCGACCAGCCGCCATTTCGACATGCCGGATACGCCGAGAGATGCGGCAAGGCGGGCCGTCTGGCGTGCATGTTCATCGAGCGCGGGTTCCAGCACCCGCATGACGAAGGGCAGGGCCATCAGGGCGTTGATCAGTGCCACGAGATAGGGCGCGAAGAGGCCGACATCGCCGAAGGGGCGCAGGACCAGGAACCAACCTGTGCCGAGAACGATGGGAGGGACGAGCAAGACGAGGGATGATGTGCCGGCTAAGGAGGTCGAGAGCGCCCGCATCGGCCGCGACCTCACCGGCAGGCCGGCGATGGCCTGACGGGCGGTGATGATGGCGAGCGAAGCGGTGACGGCGAGCACGCCGGCGGCGATTGCGATGCCGAGGCTCATTGCTGCGGCGCGCAGGAACAGCGAGCCGGTGACAAGTTTCACGAGATCGGCGCGCAGGCCGGCGGCGAGGACCGAGGCGAGGGGGCGGCGATGAAGAAGACCGCGGCTGCGATGATAGCCGCGTCCCAAAGGCGGGTGGTTGCGGTCTGTCCGTCGAAGCGCCGCATTTTCCTTCCGGCGGCCCTGACCGTGTCGGTTGCGGCCGGCAGCAGCGCGATGAGGCCGATTATGGAGCCGGTCAGGGCGATCTGCAGGAAGGCGAGCGCGATGGCGCGGGGCGGATCGAAGTCGAAGCGGAGCGCCTGGTAGATGGCGACCTCGAGCGTCGTCGCGGCCGGCCCGCCGCCGAGGACGAGGACCAGCGTGAAACTGGTGGCGCAGAGCATAAAGATCAGACCCGCCACGCCGGGCACGACGCGCCGCAGCGCCGGCCATTCGATGAAGCGGAAGACGGAAAGAGGCCGCATGCCGAGGCCGGCCGAGAGCAGCCAATATTCCGCCGGCTGGCGTTCGAGCGATGCGAGAAGAAGGCGTACGGCGAGGGGGATGTTAAAGAATGTATGGGCGAGAAGAATGCCGGTGAGGCCATAGATGCTGACCGGCTGTTCCAGGCCGATCGCCGTCAGCCCACCGTTGACGATGCCCTGACGGCCCCAGATGCCGACGAGGCCGAGCGCACCGACCAGCGCCGGGAGGCCCATGGGCAGCGCCATCAGCCGGATGATCCAGACACGGCCGGGAAACTGCGGGCGGCGGGCCAGTGACAGCGCGACCGGTATGGCAAGCAAGACCGAGAGCAGGGTGGAGAGCGTCGCCTGCCACAGGGTGAATTGCAGGATGCGCCAAGTATAGGCCGAAAACAGCCGGGATGCCGATTGGTCGCCATCCCAGGCGAGCAGGGTCATGACCGCCGTGCCGACGAACAGGGCGATGGCGAGGAGCGCGGCAATGCCCGCTCCCAAACTGCGCCTTCGCTCTGCAACCGTCTGCACCATGCCTACCTATGTCCGCTTCAGCCGAGTTTCGGCTCAGCTCAGTTCCGGCTCATCGCCGTCAGCCACTCGTCGATCCAGGCCTGGCGGTTCTTTGCCACTTCGTCGGAGCCGAGCAGCAGCGTCTTCTCCGGCTGGACGAGCTTGCCGAAGGCATCCGGCAAGGGATTGGTAGTGGTGGCGACCGGCATCATCCAGTTGGTCGTTGGAATGATTTCCTGCGCTTCCGGTGAGACAAGGAAGGTCAGGAAGCTCTTTGCCAGGTCCGGGTCCTTGGCGCTCTTCAGGATGCCCGCCACCTCGATCTGGACATAGTGGCCGTCGGAGAAGGAGGCTGCCTGATAGCGGTCGCTCTTTTCCTCGACCATGTGATAGGCGGGCGAGGTCGTGTAGGAGAGCACCATCGGCACTTCGCCCTTGGTGAACAGGCCATAGGCTTCCGACCAGCCCGGGGTGACAGTCAGAACGCGGTCCTTCAGCTGCGACCAGGCCTCCGGCGCCTTGTCGCCATAGACCGACTTCATCCAGAGCAGCAGGCCTAGGCCTGGAGTGGAGGTGCGCGGGTCCTCGATGACGATCTTCTGCGAGGCATCACCCTCGACCAGATCCTTGAGGCTCTTCGGCGGGTTCTTGATGGTTTCGGTGTCGTAGACGACGGCGAAATGGCCGTAGTCATAGGGGATGAAAGTGTCGTCGCTATAGCCGCCCGGCACCTTGACCGCGCCGGTTTCGACACCTGCAGGCTGGAACAGGCCCGTCGCCTTGGCTTCGGAGATCAGGCTTGTATCGAGGCCGAGCGCGATATCGGCCTTGGTGCCGGCGCCCTCCAGCTTCAGGCGGGTCAGCAGCGCCACGCCATCGGCGACGCCGACGAAATTCACCGTGCAGGCGCAGGTCTTTTCGAACTCCGCCTTGATCTTCGGGCCGGGACCCCAGTCGGATATGAAGCTCTCATAGGTATAGACGGTCAGCGTCTTGTCCTGTGCTTCGGCAAAGGGTGCGAAAGCTGCGGCCGCAGCTGCCAGAAGAAAAGTCGAAATCCCGCGCATCAGCGCCTCCTCACATGGTTCAAAATGGGGAATAGGGCGCTGGTATGAGCCGTCTAATCCCTCCGCCGGTGTTAGCCGGATCAGGTTCCGCGGGTTGGCGATATGCCTCTCAGCCCTGCAGACGCAGGGCACCCCGTTAGAGCGTGCAAAGATTTAGCGGGCTCGCCGGATGCTGGCAAGAGGGCGAAGGGCGGTCGTTGTTCCATACGCCATGCGCCCTCATCCCTGTGCTTGTCACAGGGATCCAGCCGACGCGCGTCTGCGCGGCGAAAGGACTCTTCCAGCCCAAGGACTTGGGCTGGCTGGATTCCTGTGACAAGCACAGGAATGAGGGGTGAGCGTCTTCGTGCCAATAAGATATCTGATCTGGCCACATGTGCCCTCCTGAGGGGCACAATGTCATTGCGCAGGCAAATCAGTCGCCAGACATATCCATATACATGACTTCCCAGACATGCCCGTCGGGATCCTGGAAGCTGCAGCCGTACATCAGGCCCATTTCCATGTTCGGCTTCCAGTCGGCGCCGCCGGCGGCGAGTGCCTTCTGCTTGAAACCGTCCACCTCGTCGCGGCTCGTGGCAGAGAGGCAGGTCAGGACTTCGGTCGTCTTCTTCGCGTCGGCAATCTCGCCGTTGATGAAGCTCTTGAACTTCTCGTGGGTCAGCAGCATCACATAGATCTGCTCGCTGACGACCATGCAGCTTGCCGTGTCGTCGGAAAAATCGGGGTTCTTGTTGAAGCCGAGCGCCGTATAGAAGGCGGTCGAGGCTTCGAGGTCCGTGACCGGCAGATTGACGAAGATCATGCGCATGCTGTCTGTCCTCCGATTGGAAGGCGCTCCGAATGAGCGCCCTTTCCTCCAAGACGGATCATGCCGAAGAGATCCGACAAGTCCATGGTCGGACGATGCCGGTTTTTCAGATAATCAATGGCGATTGCCCTGAAATACCTTAAGGTCTCGCGGAACGATCGCCATGCCGCCCAGGCGGTTGGCGAGCGCAAAATCCACCGTCTGCTCGACGACTTCGGGCAGGACAGGCTTGGTGAGGACGCCAAGCGTGCCGTCGACACCATTTGCGATGTCATCGGGATTGGCGGTCATGAAGACAACCGTCAGGCCATATTCCTCGGCCAGTTCCCGGCCGATCTCGGGGCCGGTGCGGCCGTCGGAGAGATTGACGTCGACGAATGCGATATCTGCCAGGGGGCGAGCGCGAGCGCCTGCTTGCGGGCGCTGGCAAAGCCGGCGACCTTCAGGCCCATATGTTCGATCGTGTCGGCAACATCGAGGGCGATCAGAAATTCGTCCTCAATGATCAAAACGCGCTGATTCATTGCCTCACTGGCCAGCCGACGACGCGATACATTTGTCAGCATTGGACATCTCCCAGAGTTCATCTCGGTTCAGTTCAGTCCTTGCGGCTGCCTGATCTCAAGCAACCGAACTGCCAACCGAACGCCATGGACGAAGAGATTGTTCCGCCGCGGGACAATATTTTCTGTGAGTAACTATCTGTTAATACTAACAAATAGTTACTTTATCCTTCCAGCTCCTCGCGCAGCATTTCAAGCTCCAGCCATTCTTCTTCCATGGCCGTCACCTTCTCGCGCAGCTTTTCCATCTCGGCGGCCAGCTTGTTGAAGGTGGCGGGATCCTTGGTGAAGAGGTTGGGGTCGGCCATCTTCTTTTCGCGCGCGGCGATCTCGCTCTCGGCCTTTTCCATTTCCTTCGGCAGGTTTTCGAGTGCGAATTTCTGCTTATAGGAAAGCTTGCCCTTGGCTTTTGGCACGTCCGAAGAAGACGCTGTTTCCGACTTCGGCTTTTCCGCAGCCTTCTCCGCCCTGCGACGCTCTTCCTGGGCGCCCTTGCGCTGGGCGAGCATGTCGGTATAGCCGCCGGCATATTCGATCCAGCGGCCGTCGGGCGCATCCGGGGCGGCAGGCGCGATGGTCGAGGTCACGGTGCGGTCGAGAAAGTCACGGTCGTGGCTGACGAGGATGACGGTGCCATTATAACCGGCGACGATCTCCTGCAGCAGGTCCAGCGTCTCGATGTCGAGGTCGTTGGTCGGTTCGTCGAGGATCAAGAGGTTTGACGGCTTGGCCATGATGCGCGCCAGCATCAGCCGGGCGCGCTCGCCGCCGGAGAGGTTCTTGATCGGCGTGCGGATCTGTTCCGGCTGGAACAGAAAGTCCTTCATGTATCCCGCCACATGGCGCTGTTCGCCATTGACGAGAAGCGTCTCGCCGCGGCCATCCGTCAGGTAATGGGATAGCGTGTCGGACGGATCGAGGTCCTCGCGCTTCTGGTCGAGCGTGGCGATTTCCAGATTGGTGCCGAGCTTGACCCAGCCCGCATCCGGCTCCAACTGGCCGGTGAGCATCTTCAGAAGCGTCGTCTTGCCGGCACCGTTCGGGCCAACGAGACCGATGCGATCACCGCGATGGACGCGGATCGAAAACGGCGCGACGATCGGCTTGTCATAGGTCTTGGTGATGTTTTCCGCTTCGATGACGAGCTTGCCGCTCTCCTTGCCTTCGGTCGCGGAGGCCTGGATCGTTCCCTGCGGGCCCTTGTGGCCGCGATAGTTGGCGCGCATGGCCTGCAACTCGCCGACACGGCGCATGTTGCGCTTGCGGCGGGCGGTGACGCCGTAGCGCATCCAGTGTTCTTCGCGCTCGATCGCCTTGCCGAGCTTGTGCTGTTCCAGCTCCTCGGCTTCCAGAACCTCGTCGCGCCAAGCCTCGAAATGGGCAAAACCGCGATCGAGGCGGCGTGACGTGCCGCGGTCGAGCCAGACGGTGGCGGTCGAAACCTTTTCAAGGAAGCGACGGTCGTGGGAAATCAGCACGAGCGCGCTCTTGGTGCGGCGCAGCTCGTCTTCCAGCCATTCGATGGTCGGCAGGTCGAGATGATTGGTCGGCTCGTCCAGCATCAGGATATCCGGTTCCGGCGCCATGACACGGGCCAGCGCCGCACGGCGAGACTCGCCGCCGGAAAGCCGGTTCGGGTCTTCGTCGCCGGTCAAGCCGAGATGCTGCAGCAGATAGGTGACGCGATAGGGATCGTCGCCCGGGCCGAGGCCTGCTTCCGCATAGGCCTGCACGGTCGTGTAGCCGCCGAAATCCGGCGCCTGTTCCAGATAGCGGATCGTTGCGCCCGGATGGCGGAAGACTTCGCCCGACTGGGCCTCGACCATGCCGGCTGCGATCTTCATCAGCGTCGACTTGCCCGAGCCGTTGCGGCCGACAAGGCAGATGCGGTCGCCCGGCTCGACCTGCAGGCCGGCGCCGTTCAACAGCGGCGTGCCGCCGAATGTCAGGACAATATCGTCAAGCTTGAGAATGGGAGGTGCCATGAGGACCTTTTATGCTCCGGAAAAGTCGTGGGGACGGGCAAGGATCATCGCCTTGCCCACTCTTAGATGGAATTCGACCGGCCCTTCCGCAACATTGGAGACCGTGCGGGACGAGCCGAAGGGCAGCGAGAAATCCTTCAACGGATAGCGCGCGCCAAGAATGTCGAGGCCTGCAAGGGCGGAAAAGCCGAGGACGGAGAAGAGCGCGCCCTTGGGCAGATCCACCGTCTTCGTGCCGGGCAGGAAGGGAATGGCCTCTTCATCACCCGACATCAGCAGTACATCGATGCCGCGTTCGGCAAGGCCCATGGCATGCAGGAGGTGCTGGAGCGCATGGTCCGAGCGCTTGCCGCCGAGTGCGCCGATCAGGATCAGCCGCGTCGCGCCGCGCTCGATCGCCTCCGCTGTGGCGATCTCGCCATCGGTTTCGTTCTTGGCCGGGGGTAGGTCTTGCGCTCAACCTTGGGAAAACATGCGATGAGGTCGGCGTCCGAGGAATCGAAATCGCCGACCCAAAGCTCCGGTGTTACCTTCAGTTCCAGCGCGTGATGCATGCCGCTGTCGGCGGCGATCACACGGCTTCCCGCGATCGCGTTTCTGACGCGATCGGTGACGGTCAGGTTTCCGCCGAGCAGGATGGTGAAGGTCGAAGGGCTCATCGGCAATGCCCTTAGCGCATAGGCCGGCTGAGGCAAAGCGCCTGCTCGCTTCAGATCGCGTGCATGGATGAAAAACTTCGCTTGTCGCCCGCCATGGGGGCACGAAGACGTGATGAACGCGATCGTCCAAGTCCGGCGGGATGGACCTATGTAAAGATTTCTCAACAGATCGAAAGGAGATCGGCATGCGCATGAAGCTCTTCCTATTGCTCGCCCTCGTCGTCCAGGCCGGTTGCCAGAGCCTGCCTCCCAATGCCAATGGTCGCTACCACACGGCGGAAGTCGGCATGCGGGGAAGCAACCGCTGATGAGGCGTCGGTCGTTTTTGCTACCATTGACGGCCGACGCGGTAAGGATTATCTGAGAAGTCGAACTTCCGTGGTGATTTGGCCGGCCGGCTTGCAGCCACGTAAAAAAGTCGCTAAAGGGCCGCGAGAAGATGTTCAAATCTTTCCCACGGGCCGGTTGCGATTTTCGTTGCCGGCTTTTTGTTTGTGGGTTGATTAACATGCCGATCAAGATTCCCGATACGCTCCCTGCCTTCCAGACGCTCGTTTCCGAGGGCGTGCGCGTCATGACCGACACGGCTGCGCTGCGTCAGGACATTCGCCCGCTGCAGATCGGCCTGCTCAACCTCATGCCGAACAAGATCAAGACCGAGGTGCAGATGGCGCGGCTGGTCGGCGCCTCGCCGCTGCAGGTCGAGTTCTCGCTGATCAGGCTCGGCACCCACAAGGCGAAGAACACGTCCGAAGAGCACCTGCTTTCCTTCTACGAGACCTGGGAAGAGGTGAAGGACCGGAAATTCGACGGCTTCATCATCACCGGCGCACCGGTGGAGACCATGCCTTATGAGGACGTCACCTACTGGGAAGAGATGCAAAAGATCTTCGAATGGACGCAGACCAACGTGCATTCGACGATGAATGTCTGCTGGGGCGCGATGGCGGCCATCTACCATTTCCACGGCGTGCCGAAGCACGAGCTGAAGGAGAAGGCCTTCGGCGTCTACCGCCACCGCAATCTTGCGCCGGCTTCGGTCTATCTCAACGGCTTCTCCGACGATTTCCAGGTGCCCGTGTCGCGCTGGACGGAGGTGCGCCGTGAGGACGTCGAAAAGTCAGCCGATCTCGAAATCCTGATGGAATCCGAGGAAATGGGCTTGTGTCTGGTGCATGAGAAGGTCGGCAAGCGGCTCTACATGTTCAACCATGTCGAATACGATTCCACCTCGCTGGCGGATGAGTATTTTCGCGACGTCAATGCCGGTATCCCGATCAAGATGCCGCATGACTATTTCCCCCATAACGACGATACGCTGACGCCTCAGAACCGTTGGCGCAGCCACGCGCATCTCCTGTTCGGCAACTGGATCAACGAGATTTACCAGACGACGCCCTACGATCTCGACAAGATCGGCACGGAATAGGGTTTCGGGCGGTCCCGCGATCTTTATCGCAGCGCCATGATATGACGGTTTGAAGACGCCGATTTTCGTTGCGGCGCTTCCTCAAATCGCGCAGTTTGCCGCCATCGCCTTGCATCCCTGCGGATGCGCGGCGTCATGCGGAGGACCATCATGGCATTGCAGGCATTCGAGGTTTTTGGCACCACGAAGGACGGGGAGCCCGTCTATCGCGTCCGTATCGCCGGAGGCGGATTGACAGCGCATGTCCTGACCTGGGGTGCGGTGATCCAGGATCTTCGCCTCGAAGGCCACGAGCCGCCGCTGGTGCTCGGCTTCGAAACATTCGATGACTATCCTGCCCATTCTCCCTATTTCGGCGCGACGCCCGGCCGCTGCGCCAACCGCATCGGCAATGGCAAATTCTCGATCGACGGCAAGGATTATCAGCTGGAGCTCAACGAGCGCGGCGTCACGCATCTGCATGGCGGGTCTGATGGAATCGGGCGCGGGCACTGGTCCATCGTCGAATACGAGACCGACAAGGTGGTGCTCGACATCGTCGATCCCGGCGGCCGTGCCGGCTATCCGGGCGATTGCACTACCACCGTCACCTACCAGCTCAAGGCCGATGGCGTTCTCTCCGTGATCTACGAGACGGAAGCCGACCAGCCGACGCCGGCCAATGTCTGCCAGCATTCCTATTTCAACCTCGATGGACGCGAGGACATTTTCGGCCACGACATCATGATTGCCGCCGACCAGCTGACGGCGGTCGATGATCGGCTGATCCCGACCGGCGAGCTGATGGACCTGTCAGGCTCGCCCTTCGACCTGCGCGAAATGGGGCCGGTGCAGCGGACGCTGGAAGACGGCGCCCAGGTGCCCTTCGACCATAATTACTGCCTGTCGCCAGAACGCGTCGAAAAGCGTTCGGTGGCGCTGGTGCGCAGTCTCTATTCGGGTGTGTCGCTCGAAGTGCGCACGACCGAGCCCGGCGTGCAGTTCTATGCCGGCGTCATGCTCAACGTGCCGGTGCCCGGCTTCGACGGCCGCCGCTACGGCCCCTATGCCGGCTTCTGCCTGGAAACCCAGATCTGGCCGGATGCGGTCAATCACGAGAATTTCCCGAACGCGGTGCTTCGCCCCGGCGAAGTGCTGCGGCAGGAAACGGAGTATGTGTTTTCTAAGGGGTGATGGGGAAAGACCGGCTTCGGCCGGTCGCCGCCGACATAAAGAAAAGACGCCCGGGGCGTCTCGTTCTGTATCAAAAATTTCTCTTGGGAGGGACTGGAGCGGGCGAAGGGGTTCGAACCCTCGACCCCAACCTTGGCAAGGTTGTGCTCTACCACTGAGCTACACCCGCTCATCAATCCGTCAGTCCCTGTGGTAGTGGGGACCGTGGCGCCGCGGCTTGTTGCCGGCGACGGGCGCTATATGGCCCAGCCGATTTTCAAATGCAACAGGGAAATGACGATCGCGATGAAGATTTTTTGGCCGATCGCCAAACCCCTTGGAATGTAAGGCTTCTGGCGTAACGTTCATTGGGCGGATGGCTGGGGATGAGATCTTTTCCCCTGTCACATTCTCTCTATAGTCCCGGTCTCCCGCCAATCGCTTCCCCGGATATGACCGAAATCATGCAAAAGACTGCCGCCGACCTGTTCGCCTTCCTCGACAGCCTCAACATTCCCCACACGACGAAAAACCATGCGCCGGTGTTTACCGTCTCCGAATCGCAGAGCCTGCGCGACGAGATCCCGGGCGGGCACACGAAGAACCTATTCGTGAAGGACAAGAAGGACCAGTATTTCGTCCTGACGGTCGAGGAGCATGCGACCGTCGACCTGAAGACGGTCCACAAGCTGATCGGTGCGTCCAGCCGCGTGTCGTTCGGCAAGCCGGAAATGATGCTCGAATATCTCGGGGTCGTGCCCGGATCGGTGACGGTGTTCGGCGCATTCTGCGACACCGGCAACAATGTCACCTTTGTTCTCGATGAAGATCTGATGCGCTATGATACAATCAACGGGCATCCGCTTTCCAACGATGCGACGACCTCTGTCGGCCGCGACGATCTGATCCGGTTTCTGGAAGCCACCGGCCATACGCCGCTTGTCTTGAAAGTCACCGACTGACATACGATGTTTTGACCTTGAATTGATAACCACAAAGGTTCCCGGGAGAACACTCATGAGCGGCAGCGACAACCCTTATTCCGGGTCCTATGGCGGCGGTTACGGCGGCCAGATGAATGCCACGCCGAGTTTCGGCGCAGCACCGGCGGATGCGGCGCCGCAGGCCGCCACGGGCGGTTATGTCGGTGACACGACGACGGCGGGCTTTGCCAAGGATGTCATCGAAGCCTCGCGCAGCCAGCCGGTCCTGGTGGATTTCTGGGCGCCCTGGTGCGGTCCGTGCAAGCAGCTGACCCCGGTGCTCGAAAAGGTCGTCAACGAGGCCGAGGGCCGCGTCAGGCTGGTCAAGATGAATATCGACGACCATCCCTCGGTCGCCGGCCAGCTCGGCATCCAATCGATCCCGGCCGTCATCGCCTTCGTCAACGGCCAGCCGGTCGACGGCTTCATGGGCGCGGTGCCGGAAAGCCAGGTGCGCGAGTTCATCGACAAGCTTGCGGGCCCTCCGGGCGCCGATCAGGCGGCCGAGATAGAGGCCGTGCTCGGTGAGGCCGAAGGACTGCTCGCCTCCGGCGACATCCAAGGTGCCGCCCAGCTTTACGGCGCGGTGCTGCAGGCGGATCCCAACAATGCCAAGGCTGCGGCCGGCATGATGCAGTGCCTGATCGCCATGGGTGAGACTGAACGCGCCAGCCAGATGCTCACCTCGCTGCCGGAAGAGATGGCCAGTGATGCCGCCGTCCAGGCAGTCGCAAAGAAGCTCGGACAGATCGAGGAAGCCCGCAAGCTCGGCGATCCGGTGGCGCTGGAGCGCGATTTGTCGGCTGATCCGGACAATCACGAAGCGCGGATGAAGCTTGCAAAGATCCTCAACGTACAGGGCGAGCGTGACCAGGCGGCTGACCATCTGCTGGCCATCATGCGCAAGGACCGGACGTTCGACGATGACGGCGCGCGCCGCGAACTGCTGCAGTTTTTCGAGGTCTGGGGCCCGAAGGATCCCGCGACGATTGCGGCCCGGCGCCGGCTTTCGTCCATTCTGTTTTCCTAAACCGCATTTAATGCGTTGCCGGCAGACTTGCGTTAGCCGGCAAGAGCCCCAGATTAGTCTCCAGTAGCAACAGCTGCACGGAATGATCTGCGGGAGGTGACTGACTGATGCATGTGGGAAACGCACGGTACTTGAAGCGAGAGGACCTGCCGGAAATCGTGCCGGTCTTTCCGCTGACCGGGGCCCTGCTTCTGCCGGGCGGCCAATTGCCGCTCAATATTTTCGAGCCGCGTTATCTTTCGATGTTCGATGCGGCGCTTGTCGGTGATCGCCTGATCGGCGTCATCCAGCCGTCGCTGGTGGAGGAAGCCGGCGCCGGTGATCCGCTTCGTCCGGCGCTTGCGAATGTCGGCTGCATCGGCCGGATAACCTCGTTCGCGGAAACGGGGGACGGCCGCTATATCACCTCGGTCAGCGGCGTCTGCCGTTTCCGACTTCTGGATGAGACGCTCGGCTCGCATCCCTATCGAGTGTTCAAGTTCGCACCGCTGATGTCGGACCTGACGGAAGAGGACGACGAGGCGTCCGTCGATCGGGCGGAACTGCTGCGCGTGTTCAAGGCCTATCTCGATGCCAACAAGCTGGAAGCGGACTGGGAAAGCATCGAGCGGGCGGGCAATCGCACGCTGGTCAATTCGCTCTCGATGATGTCGCCTTTCGGTGCGGCAGAGAAACAGGCGCTGCTCGAGGCGGCCGACCTGAAGACGCGGGCCGATACGCTGATTGCGATTACCGAGATCCTGCTTGCCCGCGGGCTTGCGGATACCGACACCATTCTCCAGTGAGGCGTCGATGGACGAAAAGCTCAGCAAGGTCGATCCCAAGCTTCTCGACCTTCTCGTCTGCCCCCTGACCAAGGGGATGGTCACTTTCGACCGTGAGCGCAACGAACTTGTCTCGGAGGGGGCAAGGCTTGCCTATCCGATCCGCGACGGCATTCCGATCATGCTGGTTTCGGAAGCGCGCAAGCTGGACGATTGAGCGTGTCGCTCTCACACTTTTTCGTCATGCTCGGGCTTGTCCCGAGCATCTGCTACGTCTCTACCTGCCGCGACGTGGTTAGATCCTCGGGACAAGCCCGAGCATGACGGCAGAGAGTGCCGTACCGCGCTGATAATCTCTTGCCTTAATCCTAAATCGCTTCGCCGGCCAGCAGCTTCGGATGGCCTTCGCCGGTCGTGCCGGCGGCCTGGCCGATGAAGAAATCCTTCAGCTTGGGCATGCGCTCGACGAGGCCGAGGCCGAAGTCGCGGGCGATCCTGATCGGCGTCACGTCGTTGGAGAAGAGGCGGTTCAGGACGTCGGTCGTCACCCCCATGCGGAACGTGTCGAAACGGCGCCAGGACTGGTAGCGCTCGAGAACGGCGAGCGAGCCGATATCGAGGCCGAGGCGGTCTGCCTCGACGATGGTTTCGGCGAGTGCCGCCACATCCTTGAAGCCGAGGTTCAAGCCCTGGCCGGAAATCGGGTGGACGCCGTGGGCCGCATCGCCGGCAAGTGCGAAACGCTGCGCCACGAAGGCGCGCGACAGGGTGAGGCCGAGCGGGAAGGCGCGGCGGCCGCCGACGAGCGTTAGTTCGCCGAGCTTGTGGCCGAAGCGGCGCTGCAGCTCGTCCTCGAAGACCAGATCGTCAGAGGCGACTAGCCGGTCGGCATCCTCGGTCCGCTCGGTCCAGACCAGCGACGACTGGTTGCCCGGCAGCGGCAGGATGGCGAACGGGCCGGCGGGCAGGAAATGCTCCTCCGCGACGCCTTCATGCGGGCGCTCGTGGGCAACGGTCGCGACGATGCCGGACTGGCCGTATTTCCACGTCACCGTCTTGATACCCGCCATGTCGCGCAGCTTCGAGCGCACGCCATCGCAGGCGACGAGCAGGCGGGTCTCGATTGTCGAACCGTCGGACAGCGTCACCGTCGTGCAGTTGCTTCCGGTGGCAAAGCTGGTGGCGGACAGGCCGTGGCGGATCGCGATGCCGAGCCGCTCGGCGGCACCGCGTAGCGCGCGCACCATGGCGACATTCGGGACCATATGGGCAAAGGGTTGTCCGTCCTCGATCTGGCCGTCGAAGGTCAGGAAGACCGGACGCACGGGATCGGAGGTGCGGCTGTCGGTGACGATCATCTTGGTGATCGGCTGCGACTGGGCAACGATTTCCTCCCAGACGCCGAGCACGCTCAGCATCTTGCCGGCGGCGGCGATGATCGCGGAGGCGCGCTCATCCTTTTCCCATACACCGGCGGGAGCCGCTTCCACGACTTCGACGGAAAGGTGTGGCGCAGCCTGCTTGACGGCCACCGCCGCCGCCAGGCCGACATAGCCTCCACCCACAACCATCATGTCCAGCATCTGTCTGCTCCCGTCAGTCTTGTGATCATCAACGATCCCGATATAGATCATCCGACCGCCGCTTCCTATTGCCGGAGTAAATCAAAAATGTCGCGCCCTTCCGATCAGTCTACCCCCATGGAGCAATTGATCCGGACGCTCGACCTCGAGCAACTGGAACACGACCTCTATCGCGGCACGAGCCCGGATGTCGGCTGGCAGCGGGTTTTCGGCGGGCAGGTGATCGCCCAGGCACTGGTCGCGGCGCAACGGACGGTCGACGCGGATCGCTTCGTCCACTCGCTGCATGCCTATTTCATGCGGCCCGGCGATCCCTCCGTGCCGATCATCTATCAGGTGGATCGTATTCGCGACGGGTCAAGCTTCGCCACCCGCTGGGTGGTGGCGATCCAGCATGGCAAGGCGATCTTCTCGATGTCTGCTTCCTTCCAGAAGGACGAGGAAGGTTATGATCACCAGATCGAAATGCCTGCCGTTCTCCAGCCGGAAGAGTTGATGGACGAGGAGGAGTTCCGCCGGCGCTTCCTGCAGAAGGCGCCGGAGGCGATCCGCCGATACTGGGAGCGGCCGAGGCCGATCGAGTTGCGTCCCGTGTCGCTTGCGCATTACCTGACGACGGACAAGCTGGAGCCCCGCCAGGATGTGTGGGTGCGTACGCTTGGCGAAGTACCGGCGGAACGGACCTATCAGGCGGCCGTGCTCGCCTATCTCTCCGACATGACGCTTCTGGATGCCTCGCTCTATCCGCACGGAACGTCGATCTTCGACCAGCGCCTGCAGGTCGCAAGCCTCGACCACGCCATGTGGTTCCATCGTCCGATCGCCTTCGACGACTGGCTGCTCTACAGTCAGGACAGCCCCAGCGCATCGGGTGGTCGCGGGATGACGCGGGGCAGCCTTTATACACGCTCAGGTACCCTTGTTGCGTCGGTCGCCCAGGAGGGGCTGATCTCGCAAAAAGGCAAATGACTAGTTTTTGTGCATAAACAAGGTTAACGCACAGCATTTCGGCGTCTTTATGACGCTCGTCTGCCTGTTTTCTGGCAGGTCTTTATGCTCCCTATATTTTTCAATGACTTAAGTCCTATTCGAAACTGGCACGCCCTTTGAATGTAGAGGTCCAGTCGCAGGCGCATGCCGGTGATCAGGAGAGTCGGCTTCGGCCGAGCAACAAAGGATGGGAAGCCAGATGAAAATCGTGATGGCCATTATCAAGCCGTTCAAGCTGGATGAGGTGCGCGAAGCACTCACGGCTGTCGGTATCCAGGGCCTGACCGTTACCGAAGTCAAAGGTTACGGACGCCAGAAGGGACACACCGAGATCTATCGCGGCACCGAATATGCCGTCAGTTTTCTGCCGAAGCTGAAGATCGAGATCGCCGTGCCGTCCGACCTCGTGGACAAGGCCGTGGAATCGATCGCGTCCGCAGCGAAGACCGGCCAGATCGGGGACGGCAAGATCTTCGTCTATTCGATCGAGCAGGCCGTGCGCATCCGTACCGGCGAAACCAACACCGAAGCGCTTTAAGCACGGCTTACAGGGGAGTTTTCAAGCTATGCAATTGACCAGAATTTCTAACCTCGGACGCATGGGCGCCGCCGCTGCCGCCTTCCTTGCGCCGGTCGTTGCCTTCGCGCAGGACGCTGCCGCGCCGGCCGCCGAGGCTGCTGCCGCCGCTCCGGTTCCGGACAAGGGCGATACCGCCTTCATGTTCATCTGCACCCTTCTCGTCCTCTTCATGCTGATGCCGGGCATCGCACTGTTCTACGGCGGTCTGGTTCGCGCCAAGAACATGCTCTCGGTCCTGATGCAGTGCACGGTTGCCGGCGCAGCAATCATGCTGATCTGGGTCACCTACGGCTATTCCTTCGCCTTCGGCGGCAGCACGTCTCCTTACTGGGGCGGTACGGCCAAGATGTTCCTGTCGGGCGTGACGATGGACTCCACCGCCGCCACCTTCTCCGACGCAGTCATTCCGGAATTCATCTTCATGCTGTTCCAGATGACCTTCGCAGCCCTGACGCCTGCCCTGATCGTCGGCGCCTTTGCCGAGCGCATCAAGTTCTCTGCGTCGATCCTGTTCTGCATCCTCTGGGTCACCTTCGTCTACTTCCCGATCGCGCACATGGTCTGGGATGCCAACGGCCTGATCTTCGGCTGGGGCGCGCTCGACTTTGCAGGCGGCACGGTCGTTCACATCAATGCTGGTCTTGCAGGCCTCATCGGTGCGATCATGGTCGGCAAGCGTACCGGCTACGGCAAGGACATGATGGCTCCGCACTCGATGACGCTGACGCTCGTCGGTGCCGCCATGCTGTGGATCGGCTGGTTCGGCTTCAACGCTGGTTCCAACCTCGAAGCTTCCGGCGGCGCGATGCTCGCAACCGTCAACACCTTCATCGCCACGGCTGCAGCAATCGTTTCCTGGTGCATCGTCGAAACCTTCACCCGCGGCAAGGCTTCGCTGCTCGGTGCCGTTTCGGGCATGATCGCGGGTCTCGTTGCCATCACGCCTGCTGCCGGCATCGCCGGTCCGATGGGCGCCATCATCATGGGCCTCATCGTTTCGCCGCTTTGCTACTTCTTCGTCGCCGTCATCAAGAACAAGTTCGGCTACGACGACACCGCTGACGTCTTCGGCGTCCACGGCGTTGGTGGCTTCTTCGGCGCTCTCGCAACCGGCATCTTCGCTTCCTCGTCGCTCGGCGGCATCGGTTATGCCGAAGGCGTCACCATGGGCGGCCAGTTCATGACCCAGCTTTACGCCGTTCTCGTCACCATCGCATGGTGCGGTATCGGCTCGCTGATCATCTACAAGGTCGTCGATCTGATCGTCGGTCTGCGCGTTCCGGTTGAGGCCGAGCGCGAAGGTCTCGACCTCGCGTCGCACGGCGAAGCCGCCTACCACAACTAAGAGGGACATCCGGTTTCGGCCGGCTGCAACCTTTCGATCGAGATGGCCCGGAGTTTTCCGGGCCATTTTCGTTGGTCATCGGCTCAAAAGCGTGTGGTTAAAGCTGCGTTAACCATCCGCGCGTTAGGCTTCTCCGGAATTGCGTGGCGGCATATGCCGATTTTCTCGCATTGTTTATTTTCACGGACGACGGGCAGATACGATGGGCAGAAGCAGTTCGGCGGCACTGGCAAACCGGTCAACCCGCTCGGTCGTCAGCTCCTTCGTTTTGCGCCAGACGCTGGCGCTTGCCGGTTTCGGCATCTTTTTCGGACTGGCGCTTGCGGTTGCGGCGCTGGCGACCTGGAACGTTGCCGATCCGAGCTTTTCCTACGCCACCGACAATGCTCCCACCAATATCCTCGGCTTCGGCGGGGCGGCCTTTGCCGACCTGTTGATGCAGTTCCTCGGCCTTGCCAGCATCCTGGCGCTGCTGCCGATCTTAGCTTTTGCCCTGGCGCTGATTTCCGGCCGCCGGTTCGACCGCATCCCGGCGCGGCTTGCGGCCTGGGGGCGGTACAATCCTCGCATCCGCCACGCTCGGTTGTTTTCCTCGCCGCAGACCTGGCCCATCCCGAACGGGATCGGCGGCGTCATCGGCGACATGATCCTGCGTTTCCCGGCGCTCTTCGTCGGCGCCTATCCGACCGGTATCGTGGCGATGGTGCTCGGTTGCATCTTCACCATTCCCTGCATCTGGCTGATGCTGTTCGCCTCCGGTCTCGTCGGTGACCCGTTGGAATATGACAGCCAGGACGACGACAAGCCGGTGCCGGCCGTTGCCTCCCGCGCCAAGCGCGAGGAGGTCGAGGAAGACGAGGATGACGATCGCGGCAGCCTGCTCGAACGTTTCCTGCCGCTGGGTGCCGTCGCGCATCACTGGTACACGACCCAGGCGCGGTTCCGCCGCCTGTTCGGCATCAAGCCCAAGGCGCGTAGTGCCTATGAGCAGCCCTATGATTTCAACGACGACGAGTTCGGCACGCTGAACGAACCGGTGCGGCCGAAGGCCGCGGCCGTCAATACGCGTCGCCGGGAGCCGTCGCTTGATGGCGATGGTGAACATGTCGCGCCGTCCCGCCGCGTGGTGTCCGCGCCGCCGATGTCGGAGTACGACGACGATCCGCCATTCGACATGGATGACATGCCGAGACGGCCTGCAGGCATTCTCTCCGATGACGAGGACGACGAAGCGCCATTCGTTACCTCCCGCGCGCCGCAGGGTGCCGGCGGACGGGCGCAGCGCGTGGTACCTGCGGCAGCGCCGCCGAAGCCGAGCGCGCGGGTCTCCCGCGACGCGCAGGGTTCGTTCATCCGTCCGGACGGTTTCCAGCTTCCTTCCGTCCATCTTCTCGCCGAACCGAAGGCCGTCGCCCGCGACGCCTCGCTTTCGGCCGACGCGCTGGAGCAGAATGCCCGCATGCTGGAAGGCGTGCTGGAGGATTTCGGCGTCAAGGGCGAGATCATCCATGTGCGCCCGGGCCCTGTCGTGACGCTTTACGAACTGGAGCCGGCGCCCGGCATCAAGTCCTCCCGAGTCATCGGTCTCGCCGACGATATCGCCCGCTCGATGAGCGCGATCGCCGCCCGCGTTGCCGTCGTTCCGGGCCGCAATGCGATCGGTATCGAATTGCCGAACCGCACCCGCGAGACCGTCTATCTGCGCGAAATGATCGGTTCTAAGGATTTCGAGGCCAGCAAGGCGAAGCTCGCCATGGCGCTCGGCAAGACGATCGGCGGCGAGCCCGTCGTTGCCGACCTCGCCAAGATGCCGCATCTTCTCGTCGCCGGTACCACCGGCTCGGGTAAATCCGTCGCCATCAACACGATGATCCTGTCGCTTCTCTATCGCTATACGCCGGAGAAGTGCCGCCTGATCATGATCGACCCGAAGATGCTGGAACTCTCCGTCTATGACGGTATCCCGCATCTCTTGTCGCCGGTCGTCACCGATCCGAAGAAGGCCGTCGTTGCGCTCAAATGGACCGTTCGTGAGATGGAAGAGCGCTACAAGAAGATGTCGAAGATCGGCGTGCGCAATATCGACGGCTTCAACAGCCGCGTCGAGCAAGCCAAGGACAAGGGCGAGATCCTCACCCGTACCGTCCAGACCGGTTTTGACCGCCAGACGGGCGAGGCGACATACGAGACGGAAGAGTTCGATCTCGAGCCGATGCCATATATCGTTGTCATCATCGACGAAATGGCCGACCTGATGATGGTCGCCGGCAAGGATATTGAAGGCGCCGTCCAGCGTCTGGCGCAGATGGCCCGTGCGGCAGGCATCCACGTCATCATGGCGACCCAGCGTCCGTCGGTCGACGTCATTACCGGCACGATCAAGGCTAACTTCCCGACCCGCATTTCCTTCCAGGTGACGTCGAAGATCGACAGCCGCACTATCCTCGGCGAGCAGGGTGCCGAACAGCTTCTCGGCCAGGGCGACATGCTCTACATGGCCGGCGGCGGGCGCATCCAGCGTGTCCACGGACCGTTCGTTGCGGATAACGAGGTCGAGGATATCGTCGCCTACTTGAAAACGCAGGGCTCGCCCCAATATCTCGAAGCGATCACGGCCGACGACGAGGATGAAGACGGCGGTGGCGGTGGCCCGGCGGGCACGTCCAATCTCGGCGATTCGGACGACCCGTATGACCAGGCCGTCGCTGTCGTCCTGCAGGATGGCAAGGCTTCGACCTCTTACATCCAGCGGCGCCTCGGTATCGGTTACAACCGTGCCGCCTCGCTGATCGAGCGGATGGAGAAGGAAGGGCTGATCGGACCGGCCAACCACGCCGGCAAGCGCGAGATCCTCGTGCCGACCGAAGCCGATATTCTCTAAGCGGTCAGGTTTGCGTGATCGGGCCGGTGCAAGGGAATTCGCCCTCGGCCCGTCATCAAGACGCCGCGTTTGCGGCCCAGTGCAGGTGGATGGAGACAAGAATGACCAAAGAAAAGAACGCTCTTTCCATCCGGATCGACCGCAGACAGTTTTCCGCAGGCCTTTTCGGGCTTGCCGCAACGGCGATGATGCCGGGCATGACGCTGGCGCAGGGCGCCGGTGGTGCCGCCGCGCAGAAGATTGCCGACCATTTTTCCTCGGTGAAGACGATGATGGGCGAGTTCGTCCAGTTCGGCCCGCGCGGGGAACAGACCGGCGGCAAGTTCTTCATCGAGCGCCCCGGCAAGCTGCGCTTCAATTTCGACGACCCGTCGCCGCTGCGCGTCATCGCCGATGGTCGCAATGTCGTCGTCGGCAACGTCAAGCTGAAGACCTGGGATATCTATCCGCTTTCCAAGACGCCGCTGACCTTGCTTCTGGCCGACAGGATCGACCTCACCAACGATGCGGTGCGCGGCGTGAAGGAAGAAAGCGACCTCACCACGATCGTGCTCGGCAACAAGACGATCTTCGGCGATCTCGACCATCACCATGATGTTCGACAGCAAGACCTATGACCTGCGCCAATGGACGATCACCGACAACCAGGGCAAGGACACGTCGGTCATGATCTACAACGTCAAGACCGGTGTCGGTTTCGACGGGCGCGTGTTCACCGTTCCCTACGACCAGGTTCGGAAGTAAGCGCGCCCAAGCGGGTCACAGATTACATTAGGGGCTGCGCCGGATGAAGGCGCGGCCCTTTTTGCTTCTCAGCTACGGTGAATCGCTCTAAACCTCGGGTGAAATCGAGGTCCCAAATGACATTCTCCATCACCACCTGGAACATCAATTCGGTGCGCCTGCGCATGCCGATCGTGCAGCAGTTCATCGTGCGCAACCAGCCGGACATCCTGTGCCTGCAGGAGATCAAGTGCCAGGAGCCGGAATTTCCCTACCAGCCGCTGAAGGATCTCGGCTACCAGCATATCATCGTGCATGGGCAGAAGGGCTATCACGGGGTGGCGATCGCCTCGAAGATCCCGCTGACGGAAGATCACCGACAGAATTATTGCGGCGTTGGCGATGCGCGCCACATCTCGGCCCTGTTCGAGCGCGGCTCTCGGCGTATCCGGCTGCATAATTTCTATGTTCCGGCCGGCGGTGACGAGCCCGATCGGACGATCAATCCGAAATTCGGCCACAAGCTCGATTTCCTCGAGGAGATGAAGGTGCTGAAGGCGGATTCGATGCCGGGCATCTCGTCCATTCTCGTCGGCGATCTCAATATCGCGCCGCTGGAACACGACGTCTGGTCGCATAAGCAGCTCCTGAAGATCGTCAGCCATACGCCGGTCGAGACCGACGGCATGAAGGACGTCATCGCCAAGGGCGGCTGGCTGGACCTGATGCGCCAGCACACGCCGGAGCCTGAGAAGATCTATACCTGGTGGAGCTACCGCGCCAAGGACTGGGAGGCCGCCAACAAGGGTCGCCGCCTCGACCATGTCTGGTCCTCGCCGGATCTCGGGCCGTTCCTGGAGAGCATCGACATCCTGAAGGAAGCCCGCGGCTGGAACCAGCCTTCGGACCATGTGCCGGTGACGGCAGTGTTCAAGTTCTGAGGTCGATACGGAAAATTCCCTCTTCCGGCGCGCAGGAAGAGGGAGAATAGTTCAGCGGAACCGATGTTCCATCGCCGCCGCCGCCTTGGCTAGGCCGGCGATATTTTCCCGAATGCGGGCCTCGATCAGGCGGCCGACTTCGGGATATTCCTCCAGCAAGCGCTGGAAGAGTGGGCGGCTGACCTTGAGCACTTCGCAGTCCGAGGCCGCGACCGCAGTGAATTTGCGCTCGACCATCGTCACCAGCGCGAGTTCGGAGAGCAGGGTTGCTGCCCCGACATCCTTCTGGTGGCGGATGTCGCCCATGCGGTCCATCGCATAGAGGCCGATCTTGCCGCGCACGACGATATAGGCAGCTTCCGCGGGAGAACCCTCGCGAAACAGTTCCTGGCCTTCGGCAAGCGACCGGCGCTCGGCGCCGAAGGCGATCAGGCGCAACTGGTCGCCGTCCAGCTGCCGGAACAGCGGGACCTGGGACAGAAGCTGGATATCGTCATTCAGCGCCATTACGGAACGATCTTGTAGCCGCCGTTTTCGGTGACCAGGATTTCGGCGCTCGACGGATCGCGCTCGATCTTCTGGCGAAGCCGGTAGACGTGGGTTTCGAGCGTGTGGGTGGTGACGCCGGAATTATAGCCCCAGACCTCTTCCAGCAACACGTCGCGGGTCACGACCTTCTGGCCGGCGCGGTAGAGATAGCGGATGATCGCCGCTTCCTTCTCGGTCAGGCGGATCTTCTTGCCGTCGTCGGTGGTCAGCAGCTTCTGGCTCGGCTTGAAGATGTAGGGGCCGACGGTGAAGGTCGCATCCTCGCTCTGCTCGTACTGGCGCAGTTGCGCGCGGATACGAGCGAGAAGAACGGCGAAGCGGAACGGCTTGGTGATATAGTCGTTGGCGCCGGCTTCGAGACCGAGAATAGTGTCGGAATCGGTGTCGTGGCCCGTCAGCATGATGATCGGCGCCTTGAAGCCGTTCTTCCGCAGGAGCTTGACAGCCTCGCGGCCATCCATGTCCGGCAGGCCGACATCCATGATCAGCAGGTCGACCTGGGCGTTCTTGGCCGTGTTCATGGCCTTGGTGGCATTCTCTTCCTGCAACAGCGAAAACTCGTCGTATAACGACAATTGCTCGACCAGCGTCTCGCGCAGATCGTTGTCGTCATCGACCAAAAGTATCGTTCTTGCCATTCGGTTCTTGCCTTTCGTATCGCCCGTCTTGCTTCGGCGCCGGTGCGTTCGGCGCATTCCATGCGTATTTAGGGCTCTTCGATCTAATTCCCAACATGCTATGATTTCAAACAAAATCATATTCAAAGCAAAAGCTCGTGAGAAAATGCCGCTTTTCCGTGTGCAGACTGTAACAAAGCAATCGGTCATTACCGTGAGAACGGCACCCGGCAATCGGCAGCGGGCGATCATTTCGGTCGATGGCCTGACGATTCGCGCCGCCATCGGCCGGTCCGGTACCACGGCCTTCAAGCGGGAAGGGGACGGCGCGACGCCGATCGCATCGATGAAACTGATCTCCGGTTTCACCCGCGGCGAGCGCATCAGGCTGCCGGCCACGGTGCTTCCCATGCGACGGATCGGCAAGGATATGCTGTGGTGCGACGAGCCGAGGCATGCGGCGTATAACCGCCTGGTGCGTGCTCCCTTCAAACCGAGCCATGAGGAGATGATGCGCTCCGACGGGCTCTACGACGTCTGCCTGGTGATGGACTGGAACATCACCTCGCGCAAACGCTACGGCGGATCGGCGATCTTCTTCCACCTGATCAAGCCCGGCTACCAGCCGACAGCCGGATGTGTGGCGGTGCATCCCCAAGACATGAAGCGGCTGCTGCCGTATCTGAGGAGGGGAACGGTTGTGAAAGTGGTGGGGTAGGTGGGCAAAAACGAGCCCCTCTCCAACAAAATCTACGACTTAGCCTTTGGCTAAGATCGTGATTTTGTAACCTCTCCCGCAAGGGGAGAGGTATTGCGCCGAGAGTGCGGCATCGTCATCTCTCCCTTGCGGGAGAGAAAGCAATTTCGACATCTTAGCGCAGCTAAGTGTCAGAAATTGCAAGAGAGGGCTCTGACGCCCCTCACTGTCATGGTTCACTTCCACTCGCGGATATCGACGAAATGCCCGGCCACCGCCGCGGCAGCAGCCATGGCCGGCGAGACCAGATGTGTACGGCCTTTGTAGCCCTGGCGGCCCTCGAAATTGCGGTTCGAGGTGGAGGCGCAGCGCTCGTAGGGGTTCAGGCGGTCGTCGTTCATGGCAAGACACATGGAGCAGCCCGGCTCACGCCATTCGAAGCCGGCATCCTTGAAGATGACATCGAGGCCCTCGGCTTCCGCCTGTTCCTTGACGATGCCGGAACCTGGCACGATCATGGCGTTGACGGTGGAAGCGACTTTTTTGCCCTCGACCATTTTCGCCGCTGCGCGAAGATCCTCGATACGGCCGTTGGTGCAGGAGCCGATGAAGACGCGGTCGATGGTGACGTCGGTCATCTTCGTGCCTGGCTTCAGGCCCATATATTCCAGCGCGCGCCATTTGGACGTGCGCTTGTTCTCGTCCTTGATGTCGTCCGGGTTCGGAACCGAACCTTCGATGGTCGTGACGTCTTCCGGCGAGGAACCCCAGGAGACGATCGGCGGCAGGTTGGCGGCGTCCAGAACGACGACCTTGTCGTAATGGGCGCCTTCATCCGTATGCAGTGTCTTCCAATAGTCGACGGCCATGTCCCAGGCGGTGCCCTTCGGCGAGCGCGGCTTGTCCTTGATATAGGCGAAAGTCGTCTCGTCCGGCGCGATCAGGCCGGCGCGGGCGCCGCCTTCGATCGTCATGTTGCAGACGGTCATGCGGCCTTCCATCGACAGCGAACGGATCGCCTCGCCAGCAAACTCGATGACGTGGCCGGTGCCGCCGGCGGTGCCGATCTCGCCGATGATGGCAAGGATGACGTCCTTGGCGCCGACGCCTTCCGGCAGCTTGCCGTCGACGCGAACCAGCATGTTCTTCGCCTTCTTCTGCGGCAGCGTCTGGGTGGCCAGAACATGCTCGACCTCGGACGTGCCGATGCCGTGGGCCAGCGAGCCAAAGGCACCGTGGGTCGAGGTGTGGCTGTCGCCGCAAACGATCGTCATGCCAGGCAGGGTGAAGCCCTGTTCCGGCCCGACGATGTGGACGATACCTTGGCGGATGTCCTTTTCGGAATAGTATTCCAGCCCGAAGTCATGGGCGTTCTGCGCCAGTGCCTCGACCTGGATGCGGCTTTCCTCGTTCTTGATGCCGAGGTGGCGATCGGCTGAGGTCGGCACGTTATGATCGACGACGGCCAGCGTGCGTTCCGGCGAACGCACCTTGCGGCCGGCCATGCGCAGTCCTTCGAAGGCCTGCGGGCTCGTCACCTCATGAACCAGGTGACGATCGATGTAGAGAAGACAGGTTCCGTTTTCGTCCTCAGAGACGACGTGGTCGTCCCAGATTTTATCGTACAGGGTGCGGGGTGCGCTCATGGCTGCCATCCGTTGAAGAACAGTTTTTCGATGAAGAAACGGGATTTCGGCAAAAACGTGTTGCCGCGGCACGGGCCGCAAATGCGGCCGTCAGCTAAGTCGGCTGTTGAGCGCACCGGAGACGCGCGCGAAGAAACGTGCCGGCAGACGCTTGTGGTCCTGCAGCACGATAAATCTGTTCGCGAGGCATCCGAATTTCGATCCCATGGGCGTTGCCATAGCAGTTTTTTTAGGTCGCGGCAATTGTCTGGAAAGGGTGTGCATGCCACAAGCCTAAAGTTCGTAAACCTGCATAACCTTCGAGGCCATAGTTGGCGTCGCCGCGGATGGAAAACAAGGAGGAGCTTATGGCTCTCACAGTCCAGCTTCCTGTCAATGAAGCTGAACGCCTGCAATCCGTCCGGGCGTTGATCGCTCCCGATGGCTATTCCACGCCGGAGCTCACGTCTCTGGTTCAGCTCGCCAAGGACGTGTTCGGCAGCCCGGTCGCAGCGGTCAATATCGTCGATGAGGACTGGCAGCGCGTGACCTGCCAGGTCGGCAGCATTCATATCAATGCCTGCCCGCGCGATGCGTCGATCTGCTCGCGGGTCGTGTTCGAGAACGAAGTCGTCGTGATACCCGACATGACGCGCCATCCCGAGCTGCGGGACATGCCGTTCGTCACGGGCGAGCCGCATTTTCGCAGCTATGCCGGCGCGCCGATATCGCTCGATCCCGAGCTGCCGGTCGGCGCCTTCTGCCTGATCGATACGACGCCGCGGGATTTCACCGATGATGAGCTGCGTCAGCTAAGGCAGTTCGCCGATGTTGCGAGCGGCCTGCTGAGGTTGCAGAAGGCCAATTTCCTGATGGAATTCGCCGAGGAGAAGCTGAAGCTCGCTGCGATGACCGATCCGCTGACCGGCTTCTACAATCGGTCGGCGCTGGTTTCCCTGATCGACGTGATGCTTGCCAACGCCCTATCGTCGCAGCAAGGCTTTGGCGTGCTTTACCTAGACATGGACGGGTTCAAGGCGATCAACGACCGCTATGGCCACCATACCGGTGATGAGGTGCTGACCTATGCCGCCAAGCGCATCAGCGAGTGCCTCAGGGCACAGGATGTGGTAGTGCGCATGGGCGGCGACGAATTCGCCATCTTCGTGCCGGATCCGCCGGATGTCGCAGCGCTTTCCGGATTGTGCGAACGGCTGCTCGGCGAATTCCGCCGCCCCTTCGTCGTGGGTGACCAATTGCTCAGCGCAAGGCTCAGCATCGGGGTCGCCCTCGCTCCGGATGCCGGCTCCGACAGGCTCGGCCTGCTGAGGGCCGTCGACGAGGCGCTCTACCAGGCGAAGGCTGCCGGCCGCGACCGGTTCGTGATCAGGAATCCTGATCTCAGTTGATCCGGAAGACATATGTCCTGACAAGCACGTCCGGTTCGTCGATCGCGTAGGAGCGCCAGAGCGGGCTTTCCTCGACCGCCTGCCAGACGCCGAGCGCTGTCAGTTCGGCGAAGACCTCGGCAAAACCGCCGGCATCGAACACCTTGTCGCGCACGGTGAAGATGCCGTAGCCGCCGGGACGGGTGATGCGGCAAAGTTCGAACAGGCTTTTCGCCGGCGCATGACCTTCCGTGAACACGCCGGTGGACAGGAAGCCCGAGAAATGGGCGTCCGGCCAGGGTAGTTCCTCGCCAAGCGTCGCGCGCTGGAGCAGGTCATAGGCACCGCGCTTTTGCGCCAGCGCCAGCATTTCTTCGGAAAAGTCCAGGCCCTCGACGGTGGCGTAGCCGAGTGCCTTGAGATAGGGGCCGGACAGGCCGGTGCCGCAGCCGGCATCGAGTAGCGGCCCGGCATCAGGAGCGAGATAGCGGGCGACCCATGCCGTGATCATGAAGGGCAGGTTATAGCCCGAGGACAGGTTTTCCCGGTCGTAATCCGTCGACCACGTGGCATAGGCGGATGTCAGTTCGGCATCCGATTTCGAGGCGTAGACCTTGGCGAGGCCCTCGCTTTTGCGTTCAGTCATCGGCGTGTCCCTTTCTCGCGCATGCGTTTCTCGACCTTCCTCAGCATGATCGACAGACCGATCGTCAGGATCAGGTAGATATAGGCGACAATCGAATAGGTCTCGAAGAAGCGGAACGAGCCGGAGGCATAGATCTTGCCGGCCTGGCTGATATCGGCGACGCCGAGCACCGAGACGAGCGAGCTGTCCTTCACCATCGAGACGAAGTCGTTCGAGAGCGGCGGGAAGATCACCCGGATCGCCTGGGGAAAGACGATCAGCCGAAACCGCTGGGAGCGGGTGAGGCCAAGCGCCATGGCCGCCTCGATCTGGCCGCGGTCGACGGATTGGAAGCCGGCTCGAAAGATCTCGGCAATAAAGGCGGAATAGCCGATCATCAGCGCGATGATCGCCCGCCACATCAGCGACAGGTCGCGAACCTGTGCCGGCTCCATCCAGCCGCCCTCGACCAGCGGCGTGATGATGAGGTTATAGAGGCTGACGAGGCCGGGTGCGCCGACGAAGGCGATGTAGAAGAGCAGGGCAAGGATCGGGACGCCACGCACGACCTCGACATAGAAACGCGCCGTCTGACGCAGCACGATATTGTCCGACAGGCCGGCAAGCGAGATCAGCAGTCCGAGCCCGCATGCGAGCGCGAAGGCGACGATTGTGACGAAGATCGTCACCCAGATGCCGCGCGAAACCACGGTGAAGACCTGGGCGTAGAGATCATTGATGGCGATCACGGCGGCGATCGCCAGGCCGATGAGGATCAAGGCATAGAGCCACCAGGGGCGATCATCATCGCCGTTCGATGCCGGCAGGGTCTGGAAGCCCATCAGGCTATGGCTTTCCGCGGCCTGGCCGTCATTGGCCCATCTTGTAGTCGAGGAACCACTTCTTGTTCAGCGCGTCGAGCGTGCCGTCCGCCTTGAGCGCTGCGATCGCGGCGTTGACCGGTGCGACGAGATCCGAGCCCTTCTTGAAGATGAAGCCGAAATCCTCGGTGCCGAGCGGGCCGCCGACAAGCTTGAGGCCGCCATTGGAGGCATCGACATATCCCTTGCCCGCGGTGCCGTCGGTCAGCACCGTGTCGACATCGCCGGTCTTCAACGCCTGCACCGTGGCGCCGAAGGTCTCGAACAGTTTTATCCGCGGGTTCTGCTCGTTGCCGTCCAGCACCGAGTAGACGGCGGTGTAGAAGGGCGTGGTACCCGGCTGGGCGCCGATGAGCGCATCCTCGACCTTGGCGAAGCTCTCGGCATCGGTGAAACGGGTCTCGTCGCCGCGCACCAGCATGAACTGTTCGGAACGCATGTAGGGATCGGAGAAATCCACCTTCTCCTTGCGGTCATCCTTGATGGTGATGCCGGTCATGCCGATGTCGTATTGTCCGTCGGACACCGCCTGTATCATCGCATCCCACGAGACGTTCTGGTACTCGACCTTGAAGTTCAGCCGCTTGGCGATTTCGTTCATCGCTTCATATTCCCAGCCGATCGCGCTGCCAGATTTCGGATCGACGAACTGCAGCGGTGGATAGGCGTTTTCGGTCACGACCACCACTGTACGGCCCTTCAGGTCGGGAAGCGCCTGGGCAAGCGTGACGGTGGGAGCCAGGGCGATAAGCGCGATGGCGGCAAGGGCGGTGCGTCTGGTCAGCATCAGGGCGATCCTCGGAAAGGGTTTCCCCGACAACTCTCTCCAATTTCAAGGCGATGGCAAGCAAAACCAGCGATCACAATCACTGCCTGTTGCTCGCCATGGAGGTGCGACCCCTTGCCGCATGCTGCGCCGCACCTACTTCCCCGGATAGTTAAGGGATTGGCCGCAAGGCCGGGAGGAATGCCTTGGTTTCCGAAAAACAACTGATCTCGAAGATCACTTGGCGTCTGATGCCGTTTCTCGGGCTGCTTTATCTGATCGCCTATATCGACCGGCAGAATGTCAGTTACGCGAAGCTGCAGATGGTCGATGCGCTCGGCATGAGCGAATATGCCTATGGCCTCGGCGCGTCACTGTTCTTCGTCGGTTACTTCATCTTCGAGGTGCCGGCCAACCTTTTCCTGACCCGCTTCGGCGCGCGCGTCTGGTTTGCCCGCATCCTGGTTTCCTGGGGTCTGGTGACGATCGCGCTGGCATTCACGCAGAACATGACGATGTTCTACATCCTGCGCTTCCTGCTCGGTCTCTGCGAGGCCGGCTTCTTCCCGGGCGTACTCTACCTGCTGACGCTGTGGTTCCCGAAGGACTATCGCGGCCGCATGGTCGGACTGTTCATGATCTTCAGCGCACTCGCCAACGCGATCGGTGCGCCGCTCGGTGGCGTCCTGCTCGATCTCGATGGCTTCCTTGGTCTTGCGGGCTGGGAATGGGTGTTCCTGGCGACCGGCGTTCCGGCCGTGATTGCCGGTATCGTGACGCTCCTCTATCTCGATGATACGCCGGAAAAGGCGAAGTTCCTCAGCGACGACGAGAAGCGTTGGCTGAAGGATCGTCTGGCGCGCGAGAATGCGGGCATGGAAAAGGATGCCGATCACGGCTTCAAGGCGCTGATCAATCCGCGCGTGCTGCTGATGTCGCTCTGCTATGTCGGCTTCCCGCTCGCCGCCTACGGCCTCAGCTACTGGCTGCCGACCATCGTCAAGGGGTTTGGTGTGTCGAACACGACCAATGGCTTCATCAACATCATCCCTTGGCTGATCGTCGCAGTCGCACTCTGGGTCGTGCCGGCCGCTGCCGACAAGACGGAGAAGAAGACGCCCTATATCGTCGGCCCGGCCTTTATCGGTGCAGCCTGCCTGGCGCTGTCCGTGCTCGTCGCCTCGCCGGTGCTGCAGTTCGCCTTCCTCTGCATTGCGGCCGCGGGCATCTTTGCCGGTCAGCCGGTGTTCTGGAGTCTGCCGTCGCGCTTCCTGAAGGGGGCGGGTGCGGCAGCCGGTCTTGCGGCAATCAACTCGGTCGGCAATCTCGGTGGCTTCATCGCCCAGAACGTCGTGCCCTGGATCAATGATGCGACGGGCAGCAATATCGCGCCGATGTTCTTCCTCGCGGCCTGCCTTGCCGCGGCCGGTGTGCTGGTCATCATCGTCGGCCAGATGCTGGCCCGGCATTCCGATGATGTCCCGCCCGCAGCAAGCACGGGCACCCGGTAGTCGCGAGGCGACTGGAGACAAACAAAAAGGCGGGCCTAGGCCCGCCTTTTCTCATGCCGTAACGGCAGATCTTATTCAGCAGAACCTTCTGCTGCCTTGGCTGCTTCTTCAGCGGCCTTGGCTTCAGCGGCTTCCTGAGCTGCCTTTTCGGCGGCCAGTGCCTGTGCTGCTGCTACCTTTTCGGCTTCCAGACGTGCCTTTTCCTCAGCGATGGCGGCGCGCTCGGCGTCGTTCAGCTTGCGGGCGCGGGTGCCGGTGTTCTCGACGATACGAGCCGACTTGCCGCGACGATCGCGCAGGTAGTAGAGCTTCGCGCGACGGACCTTACCGCGGCGAACGACTTCGACGCTTTCGACGAGCGGCGAGTAGATCGGGAATACGCGCTCTACGCCTTCGCCGTAGGAGATCTTACGAACGGTGAAGCTCTCGTTGATGCCGCCGCCCGAACGAGCGATGCAGACGCCTTCGTAAGCCTGTACGCGGGTACGGTTGCCTTCCTTGACGCGTACGTTGACGCGCAGGGTGTCGCCGGCGGAGAATTCAGGAAGCTTGCGCTGAGCTTCGATCTTGGCTGCCTGTTCGGCTTCCAGCTGCTGGATGATGTTCATCGGTCAAACCTTTTCAGTTCTTCTGAAACAGCCAGAGCGCCAACGTCCTTGGTCACCTCATCCGAGGGCCTCGCGACGCGCCTTGCGGCAGGCGGATTCTGCCATTCTTTGTTGCTGGTCGACGGGAATAATCCCATTTCCGCGGGCGGCAATACACCAAGCCCGAGCATTTGTCATCCCGTTGTCGTGATTTTTTGCCGCCAAAGGCCGTTGATGCACCGGCTGGAAGCAGATATCCCGATTTTCGGGAAGAGGAAACACCAATGACAATAACGATGATGCTGCTGCTGGCCGCGGCTGGCTTCCTGTCGGGCGCCGTCAACGCCATAGCGGGAGGAGGAACGTTCCTGACCTTCGGGGCGATGACGATCGCCGGCATTCCGCCGATTTCCGCCAATGCCACGTCCTCGATCGTCCAGTTTCCGGGTTACGTGACATCGACGCTCGCTTATCGCGCAGAGATCATGCATCGCTGGCGCAGCGTCGTCGTGCTCGGCGTGGTTTCGCTGTTCGGCGCGCTCGCCGGCGCCCTTATCCTGCTGTCGCTTGACAATCCGTCCTTCAGGGCGCTGGTACCGTGGCTGCTTGCCGCGGCGACCGCGATCTTCGCCGCCGGCCCATGGCTGAAGCCGAAGGTTACGGCGGAGCACAGCGCGAGCACGCCGACGAGCATCATCAGCCAGTTTCTGAACGCCATTTACGGCGGGTTCTTCGGCGCCGGCATGGGCATCATGATGCTGGCGGTGCTGGGGATCACGACGGGCGGGAGCTACCATCATCTGAACGCGATGAAGAACCTCTTCGCCATGCTGATTGCCGCCGTGGCGATCGTCGTCTTCATCGGCGGCGGCGTGGTGGCATGGCCGCAGGCGCTGGTGATGATCCCGGCCGGAGCGCTCGGCGGCTATTCGGGCGTGTGGCTTGCCCGTCGCGTGCCGCAAACTGTGCTGCGCTGGTGCGTGGTGGCGGTGGGCACGGCGCTGACGGTCTATTATTTCGTGACTGGGTAACAAGCCTCCTGAGCCCGAGCGAAGCGCCAGGCGAGCAGTTTGCCTTGCTCAGTCGCCGGTCAGCAGATCGGGCCGCCGCTGTTCGGTGAGGCGCAGTGCCTGTTCCAGCCGCCACTTCTCGATCGCGGCGTGATTGCCCGAAGTCAGCACTGGCGGGATTTCCCGGCCTTCGAAAACTGCCGGGCGGGTGTAATGCGGATGCTCCAGAAGGCCGTGCTCAAAGCTCTCGTTGGTGCCGGAATGGACATTGCCCATGACGCCCGGCAAAAGGCGTATGATGCTGTCGAGGACCGTCAATGCCGCCGGTTCGCCGCCGGAGAGAATGTAGTCGCCGATCGAGACTTCCTCGAGCTGGCGTCCGTCGATCACCCTTTGGTCGACGCCTTCGAAGCGGCCGCAGACGATGACCACGCCCTCGCCGTCCGCCAGTTCACGCACTCGGCTCTGGGTCAAAGGCTTGCCGCGCGGGCTCATCAGCAGGCGAGGCCGTGTGTCGGCGGCAACGCTGTCGATCGCGCTTGCCAGGATATCCGGTTTCAGCACCATGCCGGCACCGCCGCCGGCGGGGGTGTCATCGACCGTACGGTGCTTGTCTCCGGCAAAGTCACGGATCTGCACCGTGTCCAGCGACCAGTCGCCCCGTTCCATCGCCTTGCCGGAAAGCGAGTGGCCAAGATGGCCCGGAAACATTTCCGGGTAGAGCGTCAGGATCGTCGCGCGGAAGGTCATTCCTTGTCCCTGGACTTGCCCTTGGGGGGAGACCGAAACCCTTCGCGTCATCGTCGGGGTTCTCGATCAGGCCGGCGGCCTCGGGGTCGATGAGAATTCTGCGTGCTTCCAGGTCAATCTCCAGAACAGCAGCCTCGGAGAATGGAATGAGGGCAGGGCGGCGGCCCGGTCCTTTAAGCTCCAGAAGATCACCGGCGCCGAAATCGAAGACCGCGCTGACCGTGCCGTAGCTCTTGCCACTGGCGTCGACGGCCTCAAGGCCTTCGAGATCGGCATAGTAGAACTCGTCCTCCTCCAGTTCCTCGTCCGGCAGGTTCTCCCGTTCGACGAACAGTTCAAGGCCGTTCAGGGCTTCGGCGGCATTGCGGTCGTTGATCCCGCGGAAGCGAACGATGACGACGGTCTTCGCCTCACGGATCTCGAGGATCTCGAAAACCCGGCCGTCTTCGGCATAGAGATTGCCGTAGTCACCGAGCGCTGTCGGATCATCGGTGAAGGAGCGGACACGCACCTCGCCCCTGAGGCCCTGGGCTGCGCCGATCGTCGCCATGAGGATGGGGTTTTCGAGCTTTGTCATCCGATCTTTCCATTTGGCTGCGCTCATTTAATCAGACAGCCACGAAATGCAAACAGCAAAACGGGCGGCGCGTCACCGCACCGCCCGTCCGTCATGAAGTCGCAGCTATTATTCTGCGGAAGCTTCGGCAGCAGCTGCCTTTGCGTCTTCGATCTTCTGAGCCTTTTCAGCAGCGCGCTCGGTAGCCTTCTTGCCCGGCTTTGCCTTTTCCGGGTTGTTCTTGGCTTCGCGGGTCGCGATGTTGGCGTCAGCGAGGAAGCGCAGAACGCGGTCGGTCGGCTGGGCGCCCTTGGCGATCCATTCCTGGATGCGCTCGGCCTTCAGCTCAACGCGCTTTTCGTTGTCCTTGCCGAGCATCGGGTTCCAGGAACCAACGGTCTCGAGGAAACGGCCGTCACGCGGCGAACGGGCGTCGGCAACGACGATGTGGTAGTACGGGCGCTTCTTGGAACCGCCGCGAGCGAGACAGATCTTCAGGGACATTGCTTTACTCCTTGGTTGCCGATGGCCGCTTTCGGGCGGGTCGGGTCTTGTTTGGGGCCACCATCCGGTGGGCCATTTGGTGTTACGGGCCGCCTTCGGCGGGCCGCGGTTTGTGTGAGGCCGCCGTCAGACGGGCTCGGTTCATGCTGTTATTTCGCACCGCCGTGTTCGGCGGCGATGGCTTCATGGTGCCGGATGACTTCCTTGATGACGAAGTTCAGGAACTTCTCGGCGAAATCCGGATCCAGATTGGCTTCCTTCGCCAGACGGCGGAGGCGGTCGATCTGGTATTCCTCGCGCGCCGGGTCTGCCGGCGGCAATTCGTGCTGGGCCTTCAGGACGCCCACTTCCTTGGTGCAGCGAAAGCGCTCGGCCAGCATGTGCACCAGAGCCGCGTCGATGTTGTCGATCGACTGGCGGTAGCTCGAAAGCCGGGCCTTGATCTCGGGGTCAACCATCGTCGCTGCTCCTTACTTCTTCTTGCCCGGCAGGCCCGGGAAACCGCCGAGGCCGGGGAGCTTGGCTCCACCCAAACCAGGAAGGCCGCCCATTCCGCCGGGCAGGCCGCCGCCGGGAAGACCCGGCATGCCGCCCGGCTTCAGGCCCGCTGCTTCCGCCTGCTTCTGCAGGGCTTCAAGCTGCTTCGGATCCATCTTCGACAGGTCCGGCATTCCGCCCCCAAGGCCACCCATGCCCATCTTGGAGGCAAGGCCGCCCATCATCTGCTTCATCATGCCGCCCTTGCCCTTGCCGCCCATCATTTTCATCATGTCGGCCATCTGGCGGTGCATTTTCAGAAGCTTGTTGATTTCCGCAGCATCCGTGCCCGAGCCGGCAGCGATGCGCTTCTTGCGGGAGTGTTTCAGCATGTCCGGGTTGGCGCGCTCTGCCTTGGTCATCGAGGAGATAATGGCGAGCTGGCGGTCGAACATCTTGTCGTTCATGCCGGATGCGGCGAGCTTGTCCTTCATGCCGGCCATGCCCGGCATCATGCCCATGATGCCGCCCATGCCGCCGAGCGACTTCATCTGCTTCAGCTGTTCGGACAGGTCGTTCAGGTCGAACTTGCCGGACTGCATCTTCTTGGCCATCGCAGCGGCTTTTTCCGCGTCGATGTTTTCGGCGGCCTTCTCGACCAGCGAGACGATGTCGCCCATGCCGAGGATGCGGTCGGCGATGCGACGGGGATGGAATTCCTCCATCTCCGTCATCTTTTCGCCGACGCCGATCAGCTTGATGGGCTTGCCGGTAACGGCGCGCATCGACAGCGCTGCACCGCCACGGCCGTCGCCGTCCATGCGGGTCAGGACGAGGCCGGTAATGCCGACGCGCTCATCGAAATTGCGCGCCAGATTGACGGCATCCTGACCGGTCAGAGAGTCAGCGACGAGCAGGATTTCATGCGGATTGGACTTCCGCTTGATCTCCGCCATTTCCTGCATCAGCGGTTCGTCGATATGGGTACGGCCGGCAGTGTCGAGGATGACGACGTCATGGCCACCAAGTTTTGCTGCCTGCACGGCGCGGGCGGCGATATCGGTCGGCGACTGGCCGGCAATGATCGGCAGCGTGTCGACTTGCGTCTGGACGCCGAGCTGGCGCAACTGTTCCTGGGCTGCCGGACGGCGCGTATCGAGCGACGCCATCAGCACCTTTTTCTTCTCGCGATCGGTCAGCCGCTTGGCGATCTTGCCGGTCGTGGTCGTCTTACCCGAGCCTTGCAGGCCGACCATCATGATGACGACGGGGGCGGCTGCGTGAAGATCGATGCCGACGCCTTCGGAGCCGAGCATCTCGACCAGCTCGTCATGGACGATCTTGACGACCATCTGGCCGGGCTTGATCGACTTCAGGACCTCGGCGCCGACCGCCTTTTCACGGACCTTGTCGGTGAAGGCGCGCACGACTTCGAGCGCCACGTCGGCTTCCAGGAGCGCGCGGCGAACCTCGCGCAGGGCGGCGGACACATCCGCTTCGCTCAATGCGCCACGGCCGGTCAGTCCATTCAGAATGGAGCCAAGACGGTCCTGGAGGTTTTCAAACATCGTGTCTTCCTTCTTCGCTTCCGGGGAGGTCTCAGAAACGTCGGGTCTTTTGCCGGCAAAAACAAGACGCCCAAACGCGGGCAAAGCCAAAAAGCACCCGAGGGCGCAACGCGCTGTCGGATGTTGACCTCCGGGATCGATTTATACCTCGAGGGGTCCCGGTCGGTGGCTCCAAGTCTTGTAACTTGTCAGCAGATCGCCGGGCTTAAACAGGAAATGGGACGGAGAGTCAAGGTCCGCGGGCTGTTTTGCCGGCGGTTTGGGCCGCCGTCCAGCGAGGGCGGCCCCGGAGGATCACTTCTTGGCGTAGCGGGCGGCGTATTCGGCCTTGTATCTCGCTATGCCGCTACTCAGGCTCGCGGCTTCCGAATTGCCCGACATGCTTCTTTCACGCAACTGGCCGATCCAGTAAGCGCCGTCCTGGCTATATTCGTAGACAGTCAGCCCATGTTCTTCCAGAACCTTCTGCGGATCGATGCCGGCATCGGTGGCGGCCTCCATGTGACCGGTGACGCGGGCATAATCGTCGAAGCTGGCAAGCTTACGCTTCGTTTCCTGCGTACTGGCGGCAAAGCGGCCGGCATTCAGGTTGCTGAAGGCCTGGCCATAATAGGTGATCAGCTTGAAGTCCTTGTCGTCCTTCAAGGCCTTGGTGAAGGTCTCGTTGACCTCCTCGAACTGCTGCTTGTCGATCGAGAGCGTCTTCAGCACGTCGTCTTCGCTGGTCTTGTTGGAAAGGCGCGCCGCTGCAGAAGCCCATTCATCGAAGGTTACGCCGTGGACCGGCGCGGGGATTTCCTGGGCGGAAGTTACAGTGGCGAATAGCGAAATTGCGCCGGCGATCATCATTGTCTTGAGAAAATTCATTATCTGTCCATTAATTGTTGCGCTCTGAGCGCCGGGAATATGCATGGCCTAAATAGGCGCAGTGCAGCCTCAAGCAAGGCGCTGCCGTTGCTTGCGAGAATATTCATTTGGACTATATTGAATATTCATTTGGTTCCTTGTGGGTGGAGCAACGCCATGTCTCTTTATATACGCGATCCCAAGGTCAACGAGCTGGCTGATGAAGTCATGCGACGGCTTGGTACCAAGACCAAGACGGAGGCAGTGCGCGTGGCGCT
Source organism: Terrirhizobium terrae (assembly GCF_030323265.1). Classification (GTDB taxonomy): domain Bacteria; phylum Pseudomonadota; class Alphaproteobacteria; order Rhizobiales; family Rhizobiaceae; genus Neorhizobium. The sequence continues at coordinate 1,086,571 of NZ_CP104992.1, read as the reverse complement.
GGAAAGCGTTTTGAAGCAGGCGGACGAAGTGCTTTCTGTCGAAGAGCGAGTCAGGCGAATTCAGGACCGGGTGGCTGCAAGGATGGGCCCATTCAATGTCGAGTTCGACGAAAAAGCGTATATGGACGAAATGTGGGGCGAGTGATGTTTCTCGATGCGTCCGCGGTTGTCGCTATCCTTACCCGTGAGAATGATGCGGCTGAGCTGCTTTCGAAAATATCCGCATCCCGTAGTCCTATCCGCTATTCATCAATTACAGTCTTCGAGGCCGTCATCGCCATCGCGCGCAAGAATGCCATCACTGTTCATGGTGACCAACGCCCCACACCGCCGCATATGATCGAAGAGGCCCGACAGGATGTGACCGCTTTCATGGCAAGCATCAACGCCACCGAAATCGATCTCCCTGTCGGCCTCCACGAGACTGCGCTCAATGCCGCAAAGACTTACGGTCGCTTCGTCGACCATCCGGCAAAACTCAATTTTGGCGATTGCTTTGCTTATGCCGCGGCGAAAAACCTGAAAGTCCCGCTGTTATATGTCGGCGACGATTTCTCGCGGACGGATATCGAGGTCGCGTGAACGTGTTCACATCTTGCGCATCGGCTATCTCCCCTTGACGTAACCTCCTGTTACACAAGTTCTATGAACAGACGCGCATTTTTCAAATGGACCGGTCTTGTAGCCATTGCCACGCTTGCCGGCGGTGTTACGGCAAGGAGTGCCATGGCTGGCAACAAGTATTATTCCGGTCCAGTTTCCGATCATTTCGACGGGACGCATTTCTTCAATCCGGGTGGTGAAGAGCCGCGCGGTGGGCTCGATCTGCTGCGCTGGAAATTCGGCAACGGCAATATTCCCTGGCCGGATACGTTTGCCAGCCCGTTTCCGCAGGCGGTGCCGGAAACACGCGTCACCGGCGATCGCATCGTAGTGACGATGATCGGCCACGCCTCGATGCTGATCCAGGTGGCGGGCCTCAATATTCTGACCGATCCGGTCTGGTCGGAGCGCACGAGCCCCTTCAGCTTTGCCGGGCCGAAGCGGGTCAATCCGCCGGGCGTCCGCATCGGTGATCTGCCGCCGATCGATATCGTGCTGGTCACGCATAACCATTATGACCATCTCGATCTCGAAACGCTCTGGGTGCTGCAAGGGCGCGACAAGCCGCATTTCGTCACGCCGCTCGGCAATGATGCGATTATTCGCACACGCGTGCCGGATGCTAGGGTCACGGTGATGGACTGGGGCGGAAGCGAGACGGTCGGGCCGGGCGTCATCTTCCATTGCGAGCCCTGCCATCACTGGTCGGCGCGGGGATTGGGCGACCGGCGTCAGGCGCTTTGGGCAGCCTTCGTGTTCGAGACGCCTGCGGGAAAGATCTACCATATCGGCGATACCGGCTTTCACGACGGGATCAATTATCGCGCCGTCGGCGAGAAGCATGGGCCGTTCCGACTGGCCAACCTGCCCTTCGGCGCCTATGAGCCGCGCTGGTTCATGAAACCTCAGCACCAGAACCCGGAAGAGGCGGTCGAGGGCATGCAACTTTGCGGCGCCTCCTTCGTTGCCGGTCATCACTGGGGAACAGTGAAGCTGACGGACGAGGGCATCGAGCAGCCGGTCGATGCGCTGCATGCGGCACTCGACGCCCGTGGCATTGCCCAAGAGCGGTTCCGGCCGATGCGGCCGGGTGAAATTTTCGAGGTTCCGGGTCCACGTCCGGCTTGACGTGACCCGGTTCGATTTGCTTCATGGGAAAACATGAGTGTGTGAGGAAAGAAATGCAGATCGAGCTCGAACGTCCGACGGAAGCCACCCGCATCCAGCGCCTGAAGGCGTTGACGACCGGCACCCATGACACGCTCGACAAGCGCATCATGCGGGCGGAACCATTCGCCAGCCGCGAGCGCTATGCTCTTTTCCTCGACGTTCAGCACAATTTCCACGCCGATGTGGCGCCGCTTTATGCATCCGCCGAACTCAATCGTATCCTGCCGGGCCTCGCCGACCGCTGCCGTCTGGAAGCGTTGCGGCAGGATGTGCTGGATCTCGGCGGCGTGGCGGATGATCTGCGTTCGACCACCGGTCCGCTGAGCCCGGCCGCAGCGCTCGGCTGGGTCTATGTCGCTGAAGGCTCAAATCTCGGTGCTGCCTTCCTGCGCAAGGAAGCGGCCAAGATTGGCCTGTCGGATGATTTCGGTGCCCGCCACCTTGCCGGCCATCCGGATGGCCGCGGCCTGCATTGGCGCAATTTCGTCGCTGCCTATAACGACCTGCCGCTGACCGAGGCCGAAGAGTTGGAAGCAGCGGAAGGCGCCAAGGCCGCGTTCCGCCGCGTGCATGGTCTGGTCGAAGAGATTTTCGGCTAAGCCTTTTTGACGGGGCGCTTCAGCGTTTCGTCGCTACCCAGATTACATGTTTTGCACCACGCTTGCCATTCGCCCGGGTGTTTACGACTTCGGTGTCGTAACCGCAGTTGTCGAGGCGTTTCGTGAAGGCACTGTCCGGGCCGGATGACCATACCGACAGGACGCCGCCCGGGCGTAGTGCCTGATGGGCAGTGCGCAAACCGCGCGTATTATAAAGCGCGTCGTTGCTCTCCCGCGTCAATCCGTCCGGACCGTTGTCGACATCGAGCAGGATGGCGTCGAACATGCTCTTCGATCCGCGGATGGGCTCGCCGACATCACCCTGATAGATTTTCGTGCGCGGGTCGTCGAGGCAACCCTTGAATACTTCCGCCATCGGTCCGCGCGCCCACCGGACGACGGCTGGAACCAGTTCGGCGACGGTGACGGTGGCTTCCGGTGGCAGAATCGAAAGTGCGGCGCGCAGGGTGAAACCCATGCCAAGCCCGCCGATCAGGATGGATGGCTTGGGGCGATCCTTGATCTTTTCCCAGGATAGCGTGGCAAGCGCTTCTTCGGATCCGCTCAGCCGGCTGTTCATCAGCTCGTTCGATCCGAGCATGATGGAAAATTCCTGGCCGCGCTGCTTCAGCCGCAGCTCGCCGCCATCGTCCGGTATCTTCGCGCTGTCCAGTTGAACCCAGGGGAGCATGATCAAAGCCTCTTTTTGCGGCTCCCCTAACACGCGACGGGGCGGCGCGCCAATCTTTAGGGCCATGTACCGGCACTGGTAATTTGTGGCACTTTCGGCCATATACGCCTTGAAGAAGCGGGCCATTGTTGGTTTGGCGCCCGCATGTGGATCAGCATCATGGCAGGACAGGTCGAATTCGCGCGCATGAACGGGCTTGGCAACAAGATCCTGGTCGTCGATATGCGCGGTCGTACCGACAAGGTGACGGCTCAGGCAGCGATCGCGCTCAATGCCGATCCCGCGACCCAGTTCGACCAGATCATGGCGATCCATGAACCGAAGGCTGAAGGCACTGATGCCTGGATCGACATCCTGAACTGCGACGGCACCAAGGCGCAGGCCTGCGGCAACGGCACGCGCTGCGTGGTGCAGGCGCTGGCCTCCGAGACGGGCCGCAAGACCTTCACCTTCCAGACCGTCGCGGGCATCCTCAACGCGCAGGAACACGAGGACGGTACGATTTCCGTCGACATGGGCAAGCCGGTGTTTGCCTGGGACAAGATCCCGCTCGCCGAAGAATTTTTCGACACCAGCCGCATCGAGCTGCAGATAGGGCCGATCGACAAGCCGATCCTGCATTCGCCAGCCGCGATGTCGATGGGCAACCCGCATGCGATCTTCTGGGTCGACAAGGATCCGATGAATTTCGACCTCGAGCGTTTCGGCCCGATGCTGGAAAACCATCCGATGTTCCCGGAAAAGGCTAATATCACGCTTGCGCAGGTCACATCGGGTGACTCGTTGCGCACCCGCACATGGGAGCGTGGTGCGGGCCTGACGCTTGCCTGCGGTTCCGCCGCCTGCGCCGCTGCCGTATCCGCCGCCCGCACCGGCCGCACGGGCCGCAAGGTCACGATCGATGTCGCCACGGCACCCACGCGCCAGCCGCTCGTCATCGACTGGCGGGAAGACGATCATGTCGTCATGACCGGCCCGGCCGAATGGGAATGGTCGGGCAAGGTCGATCCCGAGACCGGCGCCTTTTTCCGTGACGAAGAGCCAGAGGTGAAGGTCAATTGAGTGGCGTCGAAGTCATAACCTTCGGCTGTCGGCTCAATACCTATGAATCGGAAGTGATGCGGGCCGAAGCCGAAAAGGCGGGGCTCAACAATGCCGTGCTGGTCAATACTTGCGCCGTCACCGGCGAGGCCGTGCGCCAGGCACGCCAGGCGATCCGCCGGGCAAGGCGGGAAAACCCGCATGCGCGCATCATCGTCACCGGCTGCGCGGCGCAGACGGAAAAACAGACTTTTGCGGACATGGCGGAAGTGGATGCTGTCCTCGGCAACGAGGAGAAGCTGAAGAGCACCTCCTATCGCGGCCTGCCGGATTTCGGCGTTTCGGCGGAAGAAAAGCTGCGCGTCAACGACATCATGAGCGTCAGGGCGACCGCGCCGCAGATGGTCAAGCATATCGACGGGCATGTGCGCGCCTTCATCCAGGTGCAGAACGGCTGCGACCATCGCTGCACCTTCTGCATCATTCCCTATGGCCGCGGCAATTCCCGCTCGGTGCCAATGGGCGCCGTCGTGGAGCAGGCCCGCAGGCTGACGGAGAGCGGCTATCGCGAAATCGTGCTGACCGGTGTCGATGCGACGAGCTACGGTGCGGATCTGCCGGGCCAGCCGACATTGGGTTATCTCGCCAAGACATTGCTGAGGCAGGTGCCGGACATCCTGCGCCTACGTTTGTCTTCGATCGACAGCATCGAGGCGGACAATCATCTCTGGGACCTCATCGCCGACGAGCCGCGCTTCATGCCGCATCTGCATCTATCGCTGCAGCATGGCGACGACATGATCCTGAAGCGGATGAAGCGTCGTCACAGTCGTGCCGAGGCGCTGGCCTTCGTCGAACAGGCGCGGCGGCTGCGGCCCGGGATCACTTTCGGTGCCGACATGATCGCAGGTTTCCCGACGGAGACGGAAGATATGTTCGAAGGTGCGGCGACGCTGGCGGAAGAGGCCGGTATCTCCTTTCTGCATGTCTTCCCCTACAGCCCGCGTCCCGGCACACCGGCAGCGCGCATGCCGCAGGTGGGTCGCGCGCTGGTGAAGGAGCGCGCAGCGAGGCTTCGTGCGCGCGGCGAGGCGCTGCATCATGCGCATCTCGAACGGATGATCGGCACCGAGCAGGTGATCGTCGTTGAAAACAACGGCATGGCGCATACGGAAAACTTTTCGCTGGTTGCAGCGCCGGGGCTGGTTCCCCGTGACATTCAGCGCGTTATGATTACAGGACATAACGGCAAATATCTCGACATGCGGGTGATGGCTGCCCACGAGCAGGCGGCCTGACCGAAACGGATTGTAAGTAATGGTAAGCTTCATCAAACGCGTCTTCACCTTCGGCGACAAGCCCGTCGAGAAACCGACGGAGACGCCCGTTGCGGAACAGGTGGCCAAGCCGGCGCCGGAAGCCGCTGCCGTCCAGGCCGAGCTGGAGCCGAAGCCTCGGGACGAGGATCTGCCGATCGCGCCGGTTGATCCGGTGACGCCAGTGGAAATGGAAACAGCCGGCGGGCCTTCGGATGATGTTGCCGAAGATACGGCGGATGATGATGAGGCCGCTGCGGTTCTTCCCGGTGTCGAGGAGACGTCGGAGCTTGGCGTCGTGCCGCTCTCCTTGCTGGAGGCCGAGGCTGAAGCCGAGACGGCCCCTTCCGCGGAAACACCCCCTCTGCCCTGCCGGGCATCTCCCCCACAGGGGGAGATCACGGATGCGCCATTGCCGGCTGCATCTGGCCTGGGTGCGGAGGCTGGAGAAGACGCGGAGGAGACGCGCGATCCCTCGGGCAGGTCCGCAGTAAGCGGCGATGCATCGTTTGATCGCGACGGTATATCGGCGGGTACTTCGTCTGAGGTCGGGCAGAGCGCGAGCCCCTTGCCGATCTCCCCCTGTGAGGGAGATGTCCGGCAGGACAGAGGGGGTAGTGCTCCAAGTGCGAGCGAAACCGTATCCAATGAAATCGCAGAGCCCGTCCTCCCGAAGGGCTTCTCCACCTCGAAATCCGAGCCGGAAGTCGCAGCCGTCGTGCCACCGGCAAAACTGACTTGGTTCCAGCGCCTGCGCGCGGGCCTTGCGCGCACCTCGTCGCAGCTCACTGGCCAGATCGCGGCACTGTTCACCAAGCGCAAGCTCGACGACGAAACCTTGGAAGACCTCGAAGACTTGCTGATCCAGGCCGATCTCGGCGTCGAGACGGCGATGCGGATTACCGGCACGCTGTCTTCCGAACGCTACGGCAAGGATGTGACCGGCGAAGATGTGTCGCGCATCATGTCGGCGGAAATCACCAAGGTTCTAGCGCCGGTCGCAAAGCCGCTGCAGCTGGACCTCAATCACAAGCCGCATGTCATCCTCGTCGTCGGCGTCAACGGTACCGGCAAGACGACGACGATCGGCAAGCTGGCGGCGAAGCTTTCGGGTTCGGGCCTCAAGGTCATGCTGGCCGCCGGCGATACGTTCCGGGCCGCTGCCATCGAACAGCTGAAGATCTGGGCTGATCGCACCAATTCCGAATTCATCGGCACCAAGCTCGGCGCGGATGCGGCGGGTCTCGCCTATGATGCCTATGTGCAGGCGAAGGAAAAGAAATCCGACGTCCTGATCATCGACACGGCCGGTCGTCTGCAGAACAAGGCGGAGCTGATGGCGGAACTGGAAAAGATCGTCCGCGTTCTCGGCAAGCTCGATCCCGATGCGCCACATACCGTGCTGCAGACGCTCGATGCGACGACCGGGCAGAACGCGATGAACCAGGTGGAAATCTTCCGCAATGTCGCTGGCGTCAGCGGGCTGATCATGACCAAGCTGGACGGCACGGCGCGGGGCGGCATTCTGGTCGCCATCGCTGCCAAGCACAGACTGCCCGTTTATTTCATCGGCGTCGGCGAGGGCGTTGATGATCTTGAGCCCTTCGAGGCGAAGGATTTTGCCGAAGCGATTGCTGGGCTCGCGCCCGCGCCGCATTGATGACACAGAAAGACGATCTGGCTCCGCGCAACCATAGATTCTAAGTTGGACCCCATGCAGACGATCGAAAGCGATACCACGCCGACCAAGGAAGAGAAGCAGCATCCCGGCCTGAAAATGGCGCTGGAGCTCGGCCCGCTTCTGGTGTTCTTCTTCGGCAACCTGCGCGGCGAGTGGCTGGTCGGCAAGTTTCCGGCGCTGTCAGCGATCGGCGGCCCGCTGCTCATCGCCACCGCACTGTTCATGGTCGCGACCGTGATCTCGCTCATCATTTCCAAGATCGTCTTCAAGCACCTGCCGGTCATGCCCTTCGTCTCGGGCATCGTGGTGCTGGTGTTCGGATCGCTGTCGATCTGGCTGCAGGACGAGACCTTCATCAAGATGAAGCCGACCATCGTCAACACGCTGTTTGGCGTGCTGCTGCTCGGCGGTCTGTTCTTCGGCAAGTCGCTGCTCGGCTATGTCTTCAATTCGGCTTTCCAGCTGGATGCCGAAGGCTGGAAAAAGCTGACGCTGCGATGGGGCATCTTCTTCTTCTTTCTCGCCATCCTCAACGAGGTCGTCTGGCGCAATTTCTCCGACGAGACCTGGGTCAATTTCAAGGTCTGGGGCACGATGCCGATCACCATCCTGTTCACGCTGTCGCAGATGCCGCTGATCATGCGGCACACCGTTCAGGACGCAGCTGTCGTCGAGAGTGAGAAGTGACGATCCTGATTCCGGGCGAGACACATTCCGCCCGGCGCTGGCTGGTTGTCGCGCTTGCTCTTTTCCTGGCCCAGATCGTTATCCTCTATGCGATGGGCCGCATTCCGATCTGCGAATGCGGTTATGTAAAACTGTTCGAGCCGGGGGTGAATTCTCCCGGCAATTCGCAGCATCTGGCCGACTGGTACACTCCCTCCCACATCATCCACGGCTTCCTGTTCTACGGGCTCGGCTGGCTCATCCTGCGCCGTGCGCCGCTTTCGGCACGCCTGTCGCTCGCGGTGCTGATCGAGGCTGCCTGGGAGATCGCAGAGAATTCGCCCTTGATCATTGACCGCTACCGTACGGCGACGATGGCGCTCGGCTATTCCGGCGACAGCATCCTGAACTCGGCAATGGATACGGTGTTCATGGCGCTCGGCTTTCTGTTCGCTGCGCGCGTGCCGGCCTGGGCCACGGTCGTGATCGCCATCTGCTTCGAGCTTTTTACCGGCTGGCTGATCCGCGATAATCTCACCCTCAACGTGCTCATGCTCGTCTGGCCGGTGGAGGCGATCCGGACCTGGCAGGGTGCACTCGGCTGAGGCTTGCTCATGAAGGGTTTTCGCTTCCGGCTGACGTCAAATTGTTAAGGTTCCAAGCCTAGGAGTACCGGCTGATATCGATGGGAGCATGATGGCTTCCACTGCAGGGTCCGATGGAACAGACCGATAATTTTGCTTATTTGCTGCCGTTCATCTTTTTTGTTTTCGGCACTATTTTCCTGATCGCCAATCGCTGGTCTCCTGGCTCTGCCCGCTATTGGGGGCTCGGTTACATCTGCGCGGCACTGGGCTTTGCCTTTCCTCTTCTGGCTTACTGGTTGCCGTTTCCCATCCAGGCGATCTTTTCCAATCTGCTCTTTTTGCGGCTTTCTTCTCCTATGGCCAGGCGCTGCTTGTCCGCTTCAAGCGCCCTACCTGGTTCTGGACCCGCTTCGAGTTCGCGATCGGTGCCTTCGCCGTTGTCTGCTGGCTGATCGTCGTCCGTGAAGATCTCAGGTCGCAGCTCGCGATCGGCGATGCGTCGCTGGCCGTGCTGCTTGCCATCTCCATTGTGGCCGTGTGGAAACATGCCCGCTCCCCGATCGACCGCATGCTGGTCGGCACGGCATCGCTTGTGGTCGCAGAGACGGTCGTGCGGGTCGCCGTGCTGCTGGCTTCGACCTCGGCCGGCGATTTCGCGTCGCTCGACCAATTTTTCGTGTCCGACTACGCCTTCCTGATGCAGGTCTTCGCCAGCATCGTCGGCTTCGTCATGGCGCTGACGGTGCTTGGCTCTGTCGTGGTGGACGTCGTGACCGGCCATCGACGCGCCGCCGAACACGATCCGCTGACCGATCTTCTCAACCGGCGCGGTTTCGAGCAGGCGCTGCCGCAGGCAGTCGATGGGGCTTTCCCGGCCGGTGCGGTGATCATCGGCGATATCGATCATTTCAAGCAGGTCAACGACCGGTTCGGTCATGCGGCCGGAGATCACGTCATCATCGGCTTTGCCGAGCGCCTAAAGGCGAGCTTCAAGAATGCGTCGGCGATAGCGCGCTTCGGCGGCGAGGAATTCGTTACCTTCCTGCCGGATGTCAGCCGCGCGGATGCGGCCGACATGGCCGAGGAGGCTCGGCTCGCCTTCGAGGCGCTGGACTGGAGCGGGCAGGGCGTGCTGGGCTCGATCACGGCGAGCTTCGGCGTCTCGACCACGGCGCCTGGCGACCATTCGGTGCATGACGCGATCGCGCGGGCGGATGCCTGCCTCTATGTGGCGAAGAATGCCGGGCGCAACCGGGTGATCAGCGAAGGTCAGAGGCCGCCGGATAGTCCGCCGACGCTTAGGGTTGTGTCCTAAGAACCGGCCTTGGCCGAAGCCTTCTCGATCGCCGGCATCAGGTCCTGCGTCAGGCTGCGCTCATCGAAGGGGCCGACCTTCTTGTAGAGGATCGTGCCGTCGGGGCCGACGAGATAGCTTTCCGGAATGCCGTAGACGCCCCAGTCGATTGCCGCCTTGCCGTTCGGGTCGATGCCGATCGCCTTGTAAGGGTTGCCGAGTTCGCCAAGGAAACGCAGCGCATTGTCGTTGCGGTCCTTGTAGTTGATGCCGACGATATTGAGGCGGCTGTCGTTCGCCAGTTCCTTGAGGATCGGGTGCTCCTGCCGGCAGGGCACGCACCAGGAGGCAAAGACGTTGACCAGCGTCAGCTTGCCCTTCATCGCAGCATCATTCAGCGCCGCGGTATTGGAGCCTTCCAGCGGCGGTAGCGTCAGTGATGGCGCGGTCTTGCCGATCAGGGCAGACGGGATGGCGGAGACGTCCAGCCCGTTGACGTCCTGGTCGTAGAGCATCTTGCCGGCGATCGTGGCGAAACCCGCAAAGACGGCAAGCGGAATGAGCGCCAGCGCGTAGCGGCGCGGCTGCGGCTTGGCTTCAGTTCGGTATTGTCGGCATCGGTGCTCATGCCGCGCCTCCGGTTTCATTGGGGGCCGCAGGTCGCGCCGAGCGTCGGCGGATGCCAGAGGCTTCGAGTTCGGCCAGCTCCTTTTGCCGGGCGCGGCCATCCAGCCACACCCAGGCGGTAAGACAGAGCGTGACGATGCCGGCGACGATATAGGACGCGCTGATATAGAAGAGGTGGGTCATATCAAGCCTCTTTCCCGGCCATGCGGGCAGCCATGCGGCGCTGGGCTGTGACGCGGCGGCGCCAGATCTCGTTGCGCATGGCGGCGACATGCAGGGTGAAGAACAGCATGGTAAAGGCAATCGCCATGATCAGCAGCGGCCAGAGGAAGGACTGGTCGATCGTCGGGCCATCCATGCGGATGACGCTGGCCGGCTGGTGCAACGTGTTCCACCAGTCGACGGAAAACTTGATGATCGGAATGTTGACGAAGCCGACGAGGATCAGCACGGCGGAAACGCGCGCCGCCTTGCCCGGATCGTCCATGGCGCGGTTGAGCGCGATCAGGCCGAGATACATCAGGAAGAGAACGAAGACGGAGGTCAGGCGCGCATCCCATACCCACCATGTGCCCCACATCGGCTTGCCCCAGAGCGAGCCGGTGGCAAGAGCAACCAGGGTGAAGGCGGCGCCGAGCGGCGCGGCGGCCTTGTGGGAGACATCCGCCAGCGGATGACGCCAGACAAGCGTGCCGATCGCCGACAGGGCCATCACCGTATAGCACATCATCGACAGCCAGGCGGCCGGCACATGGACATACATGATGCGCACTGTCATGCCCTGCTGGTAATCGCCTTCGCCGGAAAAGCTCAGGTAAAGGCCGATCGCAAACAGGATCGCGGTGATCGCAGCCATCCAGGGCAGGAGGCGCGCGGCGAGGCCCAAAACCGGGTCGGGTTGGCGAGATCGCTCAGTTTGGTGATCGCGAGACTGTCGGACATCGTATCTTCTACTCGATGGGGCTTCTTACTCGGCAAGCCGCCCGTTGACTTTGCTTCTAGTCAATCGGCTGCATTTCTCAAAGCCAGAGCGGCGCCTGCCGGACCGATTACCGCAAAAAACATCGTGATGGCCAGCAATATCAGGAAAGGCGGCATAAACGGGGCGGGATCCTGCACGGCGGCATAGGAGGCGCTGACGCCGAAGATCAATACCGGAACGGCAAGCGGCAGGACGAGGATCGAGACGAGCAGGCCGCCGCGCGGCAGCGCCACGGCGACGGCAGCGCCGACCGCACCGATGAAGGTGAGCGCCGGCGTGCCGACGAGCAGCGTCAGCATGGTCGCGCCGATCGCCACCTCGTCCATGTTCATGAACAGGCCGAGAAGCGGCGAGGCGATGACCAGCGGAAGGCCGTTGCCCAGCCAGTGCGCTAGGCATTTGACGAGCACCGTCAGCGCCAGCGGATGCTCCTGCATGAGAATGAGGTCGAGAGAACCGTCTTCGCGGTCGGTCTGGAACATGCGGTCGAGGCCGAGAAGGGCGGACAGGAGCGCGCCGATCCAGACGATGGCGGGGCCTATGCGGGAGAGAAGGTTGAGATCGGGGCCGACGCCGAAGGGGATGACTGCGACGACGGTCATGAAAAACAAGACGCCGATCAACGCGCCGCCGCCGGCGCGCACCGAGAGTTTCAGGTCGCGGAGGAGGAGGGCGGTCATCGGGTGGGCTTTCGGCTGTCGTTGCCTGCAGTGGGTGTCGGACTGCTGCCTTGGTGGATGGAGTTACCCCCTCTGCCCTGCCGGGCATCTCCCCCACAAGGAGGGAGATCACAACAGGCCTGACCTTCGCTTCTTTAAAAGTCGTGCGTTTTGCGGATAGGTGAAGGTGATCCTTTGAGCTTGCGTCTGGCCAATCTCCCCCTGTGGGGGAGATGCCCGGCAGGGCAGAGGGGGGTCGGTTGTGCAAACGATCACCACACATCCTCCATTACTCCCGCAAACCCTATCATCTTCAGCTCCTGCGCATTCTCCAAACCCAGCGGCTGGTGTGTAGCGGCAAGCACGATGCCGCCCTTGCCGAGATGATCCTTGATCAGCCCGGTAAAGACGTTCTCGGCGCTCACGTCGAGCGCTGCCGTCGGTTCATCGAGGATCCAGACCGGGCGCCAGGCGACGAGCAGCTTGGCGAAGGCCATACGGCGCTGCTGGCCGGCGGAAAGATAGCCGAAAGGCAGATGGGTGATGCCGCCGAGGCCGACAGCTTCCGCCGCCTCGCCGATGGAGACGCTCCCGAAGGGCGATCCCGCATGTCCCGCGAAGTCGCCGAGAAACTCCTTCCAGAAACAGAGGTTTTCGGAGACCGACAACTCGGCCTTCATCGCGTTGCGGTGGCCAAGGTAATGGCAGGCCTCGGCAGCGCGGATGCCGGGTTCGGAACCTTCGGAAACCCAGGTGACACGGCCGCTCTCCGGGCGCAGAAGGCCAGCGACCGTGCGCAGCAGGGTCGACTTGCCCGAGCCGTTGCGGCCGGTCAGGATAAGACTTTCGCCTGCACCTAGAGTGAAGGAAATATCCTTGAAAATCAGATCTTCACCGCGCCTGGCGCTCAAATCTTCGGCGGTCAGCCGCATTGCCTGGACCTTGTTTGGGTTTTCAATATCTAGCCGCAAAAAATCTGCCGTGCCCTGCGACAAAGGGTCTGGAAGGGTTCTTAGAAACTATCTATATACATGGCAACCACGCCAGCGGCCGGCGTGATTTCCACTCAGCGCCGGACCTGAAGACCAAAATCTTCTCGTGCGGACAGCGGAAATGGTCGCACCCGCATCCTATAGTGCATCTTAAAAGTGCATAGGTGTCCGCACGCGCGTGTTGGCTCTTGATATCAGCGGGGTTATAATCCGTGACCAAATCTATCGATAGCTTTCAATGTCGCTCCGTCCTTACCGTGGGCGGTAAGGACTATATCTATTACAGCCTGCCGAAGGCCGAAGCGAACGGCCTGCTCGGCGTTTCCAAGCTGCCTTTCTCGATGAAGGTTTTGCTTGAAAACCTGCTTCGCTTCGAAGACGGCCAGTCCGTTACCAAGGAGCAAATCCTTTCGGTCGCCGAATGGCTCAACAACAAGGGCCTGACCGAGGCCGAAATCGCCTATCGCCCGGCCCGTGTCCTGATGCAGGACTTCACCGGTGTTCCGGCGGTTGTCGACCTTGCCGCCATGCGTGACGGCATCAAGTCGCTTGGCGGCGATCCGGAAAAGATCAACCCGCTCGTCCCCGTTGATCTGGTCATCGACCATTCGGTCATCGTCGACGAATTCGGCACGCCGACCGCATTTTCCCGCAATGTCGAACTGGAATACCAGCGCAACGGCGAGCGTTACCGCTTCCTCAAGTGGGGTCAGCAGGCGTTCAAGAATTTCCGCGTTGTGCCTCCTGGCACCGGCATCTGCCACCAGGTCAATCTCGAATATCTCGGCCAGACCGTCTGGACCAACGAAGAGGACGGCGAGACTGTCGCCTACCCGGATACCTGTGTGGGCACCGACAGCCATACGACGATGATCAACGGTCTCGGCGTTCTCGGCTGGGGTGTTGGCGGTATCGAAGCGGAAGCCTCGATGCTCGGCCAGCCCGTCTCGATGCTGCTGCCTGAAGTCATCGGCTTCAAGCTGACCGGCAGGCTGAAGGAAGGCGTGACCGCGACCGACCTTGTTCTGACCGTCGTGCAGATGCTGCGCAAGAAGGGCGTGGTTTCCAAATTCGTCGAATTTTTCGGACCGGGCATGGACAACATGCCGCTCGCCGACCGTGCGACGATCGGCAATATGGGTCCCGAATACGGCGCGACGTGTGGTTTCTTCCCAGTCGACGGCGAAACCATCAACTATCTCACCATGTCCGGCCGCACCCATGACCGGATCGCGCTGGTCGAGGCCTATTCAAAGGCTCAAGGCATGTGGCGCGATGGCGATGGTTCCGACCTCGTCTTCACCGATACGCTGGAGCTTGATCTCGGCGATGTCGTGCCGTCGATGGCCGGACCGAAGCGTCCGGAAGGCCGCATTCCGCTGGAAAACATCGCGTCCGGTTTCGCCGGCTCGATGGATGCCGACTACAAGAAGCCGGGTCAACTCGATAACCGCTATCCGGTCGAGGGTGCCGATTTCGATCTCGGCCATGGCGACGTTGCGATTGCCGCCATCACGTCCTGCACCAACACGTCGAACCCGAGCGTGCTGATCGCCGCCGGTCTGCTTGCCCGCAATGCCGTTGCCAAGGGCCTGAAGACGGCTCCATGGGTGAAGACCTCGCTTGCACCGGGATCCCAGGTGGTCGGCGAATATCTCGCCAAGTCGGGCCTGCAGAAGGATCTCGATGCGCTCGGCTTCAATCTCGTCGGTTTCGGCTGCACGACCTGCATCGGCAATTCCGGTCCTCTGCCGGCGCCGATTTCCAAGACGATCAACGACAAAGGGCTCATCGTTTCGGGTGTTCTCTCGGGTAATCGTAACTTCGAAGGCCGCATCTCGCCGGACGTCCAGGCCAACTATCTTGCTTCGCCGCCGCTCGTCGTCGCTTATGCGCTCGCCGGAACGGTGCAGAAGGACCTGACAAATGAGCCGATCGGCGAGGACAAGGATGGCAAGCTCGTCTATCTAAAGGATATCTGGCCAAGCTCGCACGAGGTGCAGGACTTCATCCAGAAATACGTCACCCGTGAGCTTTATGAAACGAAATACGCGGATGTCTTCAAGGGCGACGAAAACTGGCAGGCCGTGCAGATACCAGATGGCGATACCTATGCCTGGGACGACAAGTCGACCTATGTGCAGAACCCGCCTTACTTCGTCGGCATGGGCAAAAAGGGCTCCGGCTTGAAAGATATCAAGGGCGCCCGCGTGCTGGGTCTCTTCGGCGACAAGATTACCACCGACCATATTTCTCCGGCCGGTTCGATCAAGGCGTCCTCGCCAGCCGGCGCGTATCTGACGGAAAACGGTGTCGCCGTTGCGGACTTCAACCAGTACGGCACGCGCCGCGGCAACCACGAAGTGATGATGCGCGGCACCTTCGCCAATATCCGCATCCGCAACCACATGCTCGGCCCGAACGGCAAGGAAGGTGGCTACACCATCCACTATCCGTCGAAGGAAGAGATGTCGATCTATGATGCGGCCATGAAGTACAAGGAAGAGGGCACGCCTCTCGTCATCTTTGCCGGTGTCGAGTACGGCAACGGCTCGTCGCGTGACTGGGCGGCAAAGGGTACCAACCTGCTCGGCGTCAAGGCCGTCATCGCCCAGTCCTTCGAGCGTATCCACCGTTCGAACCTGGTCGGCATGGGCGTCGTGCCCTTCGTCTTCGAAGAGGGTACGACCTGGGCTTCGCTCAACCTCAAGGGTGACGAGACGGTCACCATCGAGGGGCTGGAAGGCGACATCAAGCCGCGCGAGTGGAAGGTGGCCAAGATCACTTACGGCGACGGCACGGTGAAGGAGATCAACATTCTCTGCCGCATCGATACGCTGGACGAGGTCATCTACATGAACAATGGCGGCATCCTGCAGACGGTTCTGCGGGATCTCGCCGCTTAAGGCTCACACATAGCGCCCGCCGGTCATCCGGCGGGCGTTTCTCTTTCCGACTAGTCCGCAGCGCATCGCATCTTTTCAGGCTCTCCTCCCGTGTCCCTCATCATCTTTATCGGAATGGCAGTCACCGTCTTTCTGACGTCGCTGCTCTCGGGCATCTTTGGCATGGCAGGCGGTTTGATCCTGCTCTGGGTGCTTCTCTTCCTCTATCCGGTCGGCACCGCAATCGCGATCCAGGGTGTCATCCAGATGGTGTCGAACGGATCGCGGGCATGGTTTTCCCGCGCCTATATCGACTGGAAGATACTCTCCATCCTCTGCTCGGGCGTGGCGGTATCCGCTCTCATCCTGTTCATCACCAACTATACGCCAAGCCTGATCGTGGTTTTGATCGGTGTCGGTCTGATGCCGATCCTCGTCTGGCTGCCGGTCAGCAAGCTGCAGCTTGACGCTTCCCGTCCCTCGCACGCTTTTCTGGCGGGCTTGCTTTCGGGTGGCATGACGATCAGCGTCGGTGTTGCTGGTCCGACGGTCGACATCTTCTTCATCCGCACCCAGATGGACCGGCGCAAGGTGATCGCTACCAAGGCCTCGATCCAGACGCTATCGCATCTCGCCAAGATCGCCTTCTATTGGGATGCCGCCTCGCAGCTGCCGACGGTGGACATGATCGCCGTGTTGATTGCGGCTCCAATCGCCATCCTCGGTGCGCTGGCCGGTAACGGCATTCTGCAGAAGATGACGGATGCGAATTTCCGCTCCTGGACCCGCTGGGTCGTGACCGGCGTCGGCGCCGTCTACCTTGCCCAAGGCATTCTCAAGCTGATCTGATCAAGATCGAGTGACAGCCGCAAATTTGTCTTTGAAAATCGAGATAGGATCACATTTACCAATCTCACCCGTTCGTGACTTTCTCTTGAAATTGTGGATGGTTACTTTCCGCCAGCCCGCCTGATAGTTGTTGTCTCCCGTTGGTCGCCTATGCCTGTGATTGCTCCTGCCAAAAGAGGTCCGCTGCCCATGCCGTTTTGCTTCCGCGCCCTGATCGTCCTTGCGGGACTGCTCGTCAGCAGTGCCGCATTCGCCGGCGAGACGCGGACGCCCAAAGGCGTGATCGAGCTTTTCACCTCCCAGGGCTGTGCCTCGTGTCCGCCGGCAGATTCGGCTCTGTCGCAGCTGGTCGCGCAGGGCGATATGGTGGTCCTCTCTTACCATGTCGACTACTGGAACTATCTCGGGTGGACCGACACGCTGAGCTCGAAGGAAAATACCGAGCGTCAGTATGGTTATGCCAAGACGATGGGACGCAGCGGCGTCTACACGCCGCAGGCCATCATCAACGGCCGTGAGCACGTCAAGGGAACCGACACAGCTGTCGTCAACGCCAAGGTCGACGGCATGCAGAAGAGCGGCCAAGGACTGACCGTGCCGATCGGTGCAGCCATTCACTGCGACGAGATCGAGATCGAGATCGGCGAAGGGCAGGGCCAGGCGGAAGTCGTCGTCGCCTATTTCACCAAGCGCCAGATGGTGGATGTGACAAAGGGCGAGAACAGCGGCAAGAACATGGAATACTGGCACAGCGTTTATGACGTTCAGTCGGTTGGCATGTGGAACGGCAAGAAGATGACGCTGACGCTTCCGGGCAAGGCGCTCGGCAAGACGAAGAAGGACGGCTGCGCGATTTTGCTGCAGACCTCTGGCCCAGGAGGCGAACCTGCTGCCATAATCGGGGCCACAGTTCTGATGGCCGGCCGCAAGAAGAACTGATCCGTACTTTGTCTGGATGAAGCGCGTTGGCTGATGGCCCGGCCCAGAAACATTGGGGGCTGGGGGTAAGGGTCAATGCACCAAACCGGGCCAATGGCGCTAGGACGCGCCAACCAACAACCGCAAGATGGATGGCGAATTGGGCGCTCTTTTGTCCGAATTTGGGCAGATCAAAAAAACCGCAAGGTTCATGTCGGCGGGCTTTTGACGGCGCGTTACAGCCGCAACGGCAGGCTTGCATTTTTATCCCGCTGGGGCACACTGTCATACCAACGACATGTAACCATTGGAGCTTTGATGGCTGATCAACCTGATTTGCCAAGGGGCGCAAAGGCGCAGGGCGCAGGCGTCGTCGTCAGTCTCAACGAATATCGACAGAACCTCGATCCAATCCCGGTGACGTTTCACCGCCGGGAGCTCGATGCCATTCTATGGATCTATGGCCGGATGGTGGGCGAAGGCGAGTGGAAGGACTACGCCATCGATCACATGAAGGACAAGGCGGTGTTCTCCATCTTCAAGCGATCCGGTGAAATGCCTCTCTTCACGATCGAGAAGAACCCGAAGCTGGCGGCGAAGCAGGGCGCCTATTCGGTGGTCAATACCAACGGTATGATCCTGAAGCGCGGTCACGAACTGCCGCAGGTGCTGAAAGTCTTCGACAAAGTACTGAAGCTGGTCGATTGACGGGCTTGTGCCCGGTCATCCGACGAAAAGCGAACCGGGATAGGCGGAGAGATGCGGGTCCGTTTCCTTGCCCTCGCCAAGCGCGATCTGCATCAGCGTCGTATCCAGCCATCTGCCGTGCTTGAAGCCGGTGCCCTTGAGGGTGCCGGTCAGTTCGAAGCCGAGGCTCTTGTGGACGGCGATCGAAGCGGGGCTCGCGCCGCCGATGACCGCCACCATCTGGCGGAAGCCGAGTGTCTCGCAACGCGCAAGCAATTCTTTCAACAGCGCCTTGCCGATGCCTTTTCCCTGGGCTTCCTTTGCCAAGTAGATCGAATCCTCCACCAGCCAGCGATAGGCGGGGCGGGTGCGGAATGCCGAGGCATAGGCATAGCCGAGAAGCGTGCCGTCATCGGCCTCGGCGACAATATAGGGATAGCCTTTCTCCACTATACCGGCATGCCGGCTGGTCATTTCCGTAAGGTCCGGCGGAGTGATCTCGTAGCTCGCCGTGCCGGTCAGCACGCTGTCGCGGTAGATTTCGGTAATGGTGGAAAGATCGGCGGGGGAGGCGTCACGGATCGAAAATGTCATGGTGCGAAGGCTATGCGCTCGTGAAATCGACAATTGCCGCAGGCTAAGCCAGCCCCGAAAATCGGGCAACAAAAAAGGCGGCCCGGGGGCCGCCTTCTCTGGTCTCGTTTCCGAGCTGCTTATTCGTCGCGGTTGCCCATGAACTGCAGCAGGAAGGTGAAGAGGTTGATGAAGTCGAGATACAGGGTCAGCGCACCCATGATAGCCATGCGGCCGGTCGCGGTGGCGTCGTTGCCTTCCCAGTACATTTCCTTGATCTTCTGCGTGTCGTAGGCGGTGAGGCCGGCGAAGATCAGCACGCCGATCGCGGAGATGGCGAAGCCCATCGCGGACGACTGCAGGAAGATGTTGACGATCGACGCGATGATCAGGCCGAACAGACCCATGATCAGGAACGAGCCGAGACCCGACAGGTCCTTCTTCGTCGTGTAGCCGTAGAGCGACAGTGCGCCGAACGAGGCCGCGGTGACGAAGAACGTCTGGACAATGCTCTCACCGGTGAAGACCAGGAAGATCGAGGACAGCGAGAGACCCATCAGTGCGGCATAGACCCAGAAGGTCATCTGCGCAGCCGGAACGCTCATCGAGTTGATGCGGAAGCTCAGGAAGAAGACCATAGCCAGCGGAGCCAGCATGATAACCCACTTGAGCGGACCGCCGTAAAGCGCCTGCGCTACAGCCGGGTTGGAGACTGCGAAAGCGTAGGTGCCGTATGCAGCAACACCGGTGATCGCAAGACCGAGAGCCATCAGGTTGTAAACCCGAAGCATGTAAGAGCGAAGGCCCTCATCGATCATCGCGCCCGACTGAGCGCGGGACTGCGCCATTCGGTTCTGGTAGTTGTTGAAGTCAGCCATTGTTTCCTCTTTAAGCTCCGGAATTAGTCACGGTGTCGGGCCCCCATAATTCTGACCCAGGCGCCGCTGCGGAGCTCCAGCAAGCCTATCGCAGAATATGATGCGAGATCGCCTTACATACAAGGGGCGTCGTGCGGGAAAAACATCAATCATCGGCGTGATTTAGCAACCTATAGGACATTCTGACGCGAATTTGATTGGCGATGCGGCCAATGATGCAACTAATGCGCGATTAAAGTTCCCGCAGGACTGGCGCAGCTTTTTGGCCAAGAACTCGCCAGGTCCCAATCAGACCTATGCCTACCGTCAAGACGAGTGACAAGATGATCGTCGTCACCGCAACATCCGGCAGGAAGGCCGACTGCATGCGCATGATGCGGGCAACGACGAACCATGCCGCGACACCACCGGCCAGGAGGGCGAAGATCGCGGTTGCGGCGCCCAGGATGACATATTCGTAGCTGAAGGCGCGCATCAACATCGCGCGCGTTCCGCCAAGCGTCTTCAAGACGACCGCATCATGGGTGCGCGCCCGGTTTCCGGCCGCAAGCGCACCGGCGAGAACGAGAACTGAAGCAACGAGCGCTACGGCGGCGGCGGCACGGATCGCGGTTGCCAACTGGCCGATCAGCTGGTCGACGATGTCGATCGCGTCCTTCACACGCACGCTGGTGATGGTCGGATAGGTATCTGTGACCGTGCGCAGGATTTCCGCTTCCTTCGCGGCCGAAGCCGAAGGATCGGTCAGGGTCGCAAGCCAGGCATGCGGCGCGCCGCGGAACGTGTTGGGCGAGAAGATCATGACGAAATTTATCGACAGGGATTCCCACTGAACATCGCGAAAGCTCGCGATCTTGGCTGTGACGTTGCGGCCGAGCACGTTAACCGTCACCGTGTCGCCGAGCTTCAGGCCGAGCTCACCTGCTTCTTCGGCGGAGAAGGAAACGAGCGGCTCGCCCTCATAGTCCGCAGGCCACCATTCGCCCGCTGTGAGGGCCGAGCCTTCCGGCAGGTTCCGGGCATAGGTGGTGCCGCGGTCGCCGCGCAGAACCCAGCGGCCTTCCGGCGGTACGTTCATCTGGCTCACGTCCTGGCCGTTGAAGGCGACGATGCGGCCGCGCATCATCGGCACCTCGAAGACCTTGGCCTCGGGCGCCTGCTGTTTCAGAAGCTGGCGGAAGCCTTCCACTTCTGCGCTCTGGATGTCGACGAAGAAGAAGTTCGGCGCCTGCGCGGAAATGCGTCCGTTCAGCTGGTTGCGCAAATTTCCGTCGATCAGTGCCAGCGTCACCAGCAGTGCCAGGCCGAGGCCGAGCGACAGCACGACGGACGGGGTCAGCGCGCCCGGGCGGTGAATGTTGCCGATCGCAAGCCGCAGCGCCGGTGAATTGACGCGCGGGCTCCTGCGGGCAAGGGCGGTAATGCCGGCTGCGACGACACGCAGAAGCAGGAACGCGCAGGCGACGGAAATGAGGAAGAGCGAGGCGATGCGACGGTCATCGGCCCAGAGGATGGCGAGTGCTGCGAGTGCGGCAAGTGCGATGCTCGCGGCAAGAAGATAAGGCCAGGACGGCAGGCGTCGCGCTTCAAAGCCTTGTTCGCGGAAGAGCGCGGTCGCGGGCACTTCGCGCGCATGGCCGAGCGGCAGGATTGCGAAAGCGAAGGTGACGATGATGCCGAAGGCTGCGGCGATCGCGAGGGCAGAAGGATAGAGGGTGCCGCTTGCGGGCACGGGCAGCACGCCCTGCAGGTAATGGAACGCAATGAAGGGCGAGACGGCGCCGATGACTAGGCCGATCAGGATGCCGATCGCAGCGAGGAGCATGATCTGGATAAGGTAGATCATGGTCACGACCGAGGCCGGGGCGCCCAAACATTTGAAGGTCGCAATCGTGGTGCGCTTGGCATCGAGGAAGGCGCGCACCGCATTGGCGATGCCGACGCCGCCGACGATGAGAGCGGTGAGGCCGACGAGAGTGAGGAATTGTGAGAAGCGGTCGACATTTTCGGCCAGGGCCGGTGCTGCGCGGTCGCTGGTACGGACCGACCAGCCGGCGTCGGGGAATTCCTTGTTGGCGCGCGTGACGATCGCTCCACGTGTCGAAGGCTCGGCAAGGCGGATCTTGTAGGAATGCTCGACAAGGCTGCCGACCGTGATCAGGCCGGATGCCGCAAGCGCGTCGCGGCTTACCATCAGCCGCGGTGCAAAGCCGAAGCCGTCGGACAGTGCGTCGGGCTCGTTGGTGATCGTGCCGTGGACGACAATGCGCGTGTTGCCGAGAAGGAGCTCGTCGCCCGGCGAAAGCCCGAGGCGGTCCATCAGCAGGGGAGCGGCGAGCGCACCATAGGCGTCGTTTTCCTGCTTGAGGAGATCGAACACCGGTTGCTGCGGCTGCGTTTCGACCGCGCCATAGAGCGGATAGGCGCCATCGACGCCCTTGACCTCGACAAGCGTCTGGCCGGAGCCGTCCGCCTTGCGGACCATGGAACGCAGGCCGGTCGAGACGCTGACCTCGCCGAGGCTGTTCAGGAAGGCCGCTTCCGGTTCGCTTGCCTCGCGATTGTTGAGTTCAAAGCGCAGATCGCCGGCAAGCAGCGACTGGCCCTGGCTCGAAATGGCGCCGGTGATGGCCGTCGATACGGAATTGACGGTGGCGATCGCGCCGGTTCCGAGCGCTATGCAGGCGAGGAAGATGTAGAAGCCGCCGAGGCCGCCGCGCATTTCGCGAAGCGCTAGGCGAAAGGCTATCGAGAGCCGCGCCATGGCCGGGCTCATGCAGAGACCGCCCGGCTGGTGTTGCGATCGGCGCTGTCTTCCACTATCTCGCCGGACCGCACACGGATCTGGCGGGTGCAGCGGGCGGCGAGACTGTTGTCATGGGTGACGAGAAGCAGCGTCATGCCGCGTTCGGCCTGTTTGCTGAACAGAAGGTCGGCAATCTGGCGCCCGGTCTCGGTGTCGAGGTTTCCGGTCGGCTCGTCTGCGATCAGCAGGGCAGGCGAAGGGGCGAGCGCGCGGGCGATCGCGACACGCTGCTGTTCGCCGCCTGAGAGTTGGCCCGGATAGTGGTTCAGCCGCTCGCCAAGGCCGACGGCCGTCAGTTCGCCTTTTGCGATATCGAATGCGTCCTTCGCGCCGGCAAGTTCCAGCGGCACGGCGACGTTTTCCAGCGCCGTCATATTTGCGATCAGGTGGAAGGACTGGAAGACGATGCCGATATTGCGGCCGCGGAACTCTGCCAGCTTGTCCTCGGAGAAGGTATGAAGGGGAGCGCCATCGATGACGATCTCGCCGCTGTCGAGCCGTTCCAGTCCCGCCAAGACCATCAGCAAGGTCGACTTGCCGGAGCCCGACGGACCGATGATGCCGACCGCTTCGCCGGCCTCGATCGACAGATCGATGCCCTTCAGGACATGGACGGAGGCCGCGGCGCTTCCTAGAGTAAGGTCGGCATTTTTGAGGTCGATAACGGTTTTAGTCAAAATGAACGGCCCTATATCAAAGGATATGCCGAGCATTTTCGCCCGGCCTCGGCAGAAAATCTAGGAGACGTCGTGTGAGTTTTAAAGCAAGCCTTCTTCACTTCGCCGTCATGGTGGTCGTTTGTCTTGGATTTTCTCCTGCAGGTGCCCAGGAGCGAGCGGTCAATCTGGTTGGTTTCGGCGATAGTCTGATGGCGGGTTACCAGCTCGCACCCAATGAATCCTACACGGCCCAACTGGAAGCGGCGCTGAAAGCGAAAGGGCAGAACGTCACGATCACCAATGCCGGGGTTTCCGGCGATACAACCTCGGGCGGCCTGTCGCGCATCGACTGGTCGGTGCCGGACGGCACTGACGGTGTCATTCTCGAACTCGGCGCAAACGATGCGCTACGGGGCATCGCGCCCGAGCAATCGGAAAAAACCTCGATCTGATGCTTTCCAGGTTGAAGGAGAGGAAGATCCCGGTGTTGCTCATCGGCATTCTTGCGCCACCCAATATGGGAGGCGATTACGCCGAAAAGTTCAACCCGATCTACAAACGGCTTTCGGAAAAATATTCCGCGCCGCTTTATCCGTTCTTCCTCGACGGCGTGGCGACGGTCAACGGCATGCAGCTCGAAGACGGCATGCATCCTAATGCGAAAGGTGTGGCCGTTATGGTCGAACGTTCGCTTCCGCTTGTGGAAGCATTTCTAGGGGACATTAGTTCGGCAAATAAATAACCGCTTGCGCGGAACGGCATTGCATGATTCGCTGTTAGTATCTGCAAGAGATTCGAGGAGGTTCTGCGTATGCCGAGACTTTTCACCGCCCTCGAAGTTCCGCGCAATGTTGCCATGTCACTGTCTCTCCTGCGGGGAGGTATACCAGGCGCGCGATGGATAGACGTTGAAAACTATCACATTACTCTGCGCTTCATTGGTGACGTCGACAACCGCACCGCCGACGAGATCGTTGACCGGCTAGATCGTATCGACCGGCCCGAATTCCAGACGCAACTGACCGGGATCGGTTCATTCGGATCGAAAAAGCCGCATTCAGTCTGGGCTGGAGTATCCGTTTCGCCTGAGCTTATGGCGCTTCAGGGTGAGATTGAGCGGATTTGCCAGCAGCGCATCGGTCTGCCGCCGGATCCGCGTAAATTCATGCCGCATGTTACGCTCGCACGGCTGAAGAACTGCCGCCTTGATGACGTGGTTCACTATCTTTCGGGTCGCGGCAATTTCTACACTGCTCCCTTCACCGTCTCGCGCTTCGTATTGATGTCATCGAAGGAATCGGTCGGCGGCGGGCCGTATCTGACTGAGGAGATTTTCTCCCTGTCCGAGGTTCATTCGGCTTACGAATATGGCGAGATGGAGCCGGCGAAGCAGTATTTCTGAGGTCTATCCTCATGGCTTATGAATTGCTGGATGCCGAGGCAGTATCGCGGGAATTGGTCAGTCTTGACAGTTGGCATCTCAGCGCCGACGGGCTGTCCATCTCGAAAAGCTTCAAATTCGACAACTTCATCGAGGCTTTCGATTTCATGACCGAAGCGGCGATCGTTGCGGAAAAACTCAACCATCATCCTGACTGGAGCAACAGTTATTCGCGCGTCGATGTTAGCCTGACGACGCATGCGAAGAAGCAGCTGACCGATCGCGACTTCAAGCTTGCGGCGGCGATGGACAAGGCGGCGGCTCGCCGCTCGTGAAACCAACGCCTTTGAATTCCCGCCTGGCCGGTCCCATATGGATGATGGGTAACTCGACGGAGCTTCCATGGACGACGTGAAAATCGGTGAAATTCTTCTTCCCGGTGACGAGGATACGCAGAGCCGCCGCGAAAAGCAGGTGCGTGCCAAATTCTGGCCGACGCTGAAGCGTGCTGCGCGTTACGTCCCGTTCAGCCGGGATCTCGTCGCATCTTATTATTGTGCCGTTGATCCCAAAACACCGATGCGCGTGCGCGGCATTCTTCTGGCGGCGCTCGCCTATTTCATTCTGCCGTTCGATTTTCTGCCGGACGTTCTGGTCGGCGTCGGCTTTACCGACGATATGGCTGTCATCGCCGCAGCGCTCAAGATGATACAGGGGCACATCGCCGATCGTCACTACGATGCGGCTGATCAGGTCCTTGCCGACAATCCCGATATCGAAACTCCTGCGGCAGGCAAGAAGGTTTGAAGAGGCTCTAGCCGGGCGAAGGGTCTTCGAGTGCCTTGCGCAGATGCTGGAAGGCCAGCCGGATACGCGACTTGACCGTGCCGAGCGGCAAGCCTGTCGCCGCGGCGATCTCCGAATGGGACTGGCCAAGAAAGAAGGCAGCCTGCACGAGCTTCATCTGCTCGCCGGGGATCTGGCTCAGGGCGCGGCGAACGCGGGCATCGCGCTCTTCGCCCTCCAGCAGCGAATCCGTAGCCTCCATCTCCAGCAAGAGCCATTCGGTTTCGCCAAGAGCCTGCTTGCCGCGCGCGCCGCTGGGCGTCGAGTCTTCGGTTGCGGGCGATACGGAAAAGCCACGTCGATAGTGAGGATTTCTGCGGGTCGTAGAGCGATGCGCGGTGCCAGAGGATGGTCATCACTTCCTGGACCAGTTCCTCCGCTTCATCAACGGCAACCGACTGATGAACCAGCCAGGATTTCAGGCGCGGGCCAAAATGGTCGAAGAGCAGGCCGAAGGCTGCTTGATCGCGCTGCTCGGCCACTGCTTTCGCCAGGCGCGCAAAATCGTCCCTGTCTTCACCCTGCATCCAGACTACGCAATTTTTCTGACTGAGATTCGCATCATGTGCGGCCATACTAATGTCATTGCCGGAGTTTGGAAGAGGACAAACTCTTGCCCAATTCCTTATGTCATTGACATGACAACCCACCGAGTTCCCGCTCATGCCGCAAGGGGCAATCTCACCTTCGAGCCGAGGCTCATGGAATGATCTGCAAAGTAAAGCGCAGATGATTTCGGCGTTGACGGATTGGTAACCAGAATTAAGTCAAAATGAACCTAATCATGGCCCGTCTCAAACAGTTCTTCGGCTGAGACGCTACGTATAACAGACCCGGCAGGAACCCCATGTTCGCACGCACAGTCGCACTCGCACTCGCTCTTACATTCGTAAGCGCAGGCCTCGCCTCGGCCCAGACGCCGACCCGTATCCAGCAGTTCAAGGCCTGGGGTGCCTATTCCTACAAGCAGGGCAACAGCACCGTCTGCTACGTGTTGTCCGTGCCGACAACCAAGGAACCAGCAAATGTCGACCACGGCGACATCTTCTTCATCGTGTCGCAGCGCCCGGGCCAGAACATTTCCTACGAACCGCAGGCCATGGTCGGTTATCCGTTGCAGGCCAATTCCAAGGTTACGGTAACGATCGACGGCAAGAACTTCACCATGTTCACCAAGGATAAGGCTGCCTGGGTCGAGAACGCGGCCGAAGAGCCGGCACTCGTGGCCGCCATGAAGGGCGGAAGCTCGATGACCGTCGGCGCGGTTTCCGGTCGCGGCACCAAGACTTCCTACACCTATCAGCTTGCCGGCATCTCCGCCGCGCTGAAGCAGATCGAATCCTGCAAGTAAGCAAGTCTGCCATCAGAATTCAGCAAAAGGCCGGCTCGTCCGGCCTTTTCGCATTGCAGCCCTGCTCTGCAACAATAGTGACGTGGCTCCGATTTGATGCTAAAGGCGCCGCAACACTGGTTCCGCGCCGGCTTTTGCAAATAGCGCTTTGGTGAACCACAGGAATTCACGGATAGTTATGCCAGGCGATGCACCTTGATGACGTGCGTCCTACGGCATCTGTTGGACAGGATAGAAGACATGACGGTTTCCGCGGCTCTCGCACCCGCCATCAAGGCGCCTCTGGTTGCCAATCCGGATCTGTTCAGCGCCAAGCCATCGCTGATCGGCCTGACGCGCGACATGATGGCGGCTGCTCTGAAGGAAAAGGGCGTGCCGGAAAAGCAGGTACGCATGCGCGTCAGCCAGTTG
The DNA here is from genome assembly GCF_030323265.1 of Terrirhizobium terrae. Taxonomy (GTDB): domain Bacteria; phylum Pseudomonadota; class Alphaproteobacteria; order Rhizobiales; family Rhizobiaceae; genus Neorhizobium. The sequence continues at coordinate 1,059,419 of NZ_CP104992.1, read as the reverse complement.
TGGCACTGGCTCTATATTCGCGGCGTGTCCGATTTCGACGCGATGACGAACGTGGCGAAGGACATGCGCGAAATGCTGAAGGCGCATTTCACCATCGCCCGTCCGGAAATCGTCGAAGAGCAGATATCCAATGACGGCACGCGGAAGTGGCTGCTGCGCTTCCCGCCGCGCGGCGCCGGTCGTCCGGTCGAGGTCGAGACCGTCTATATTCCGGAAGAAGGTCGCGGTACGCTCTGCATTTCGAGCCAGGTCGGCTGTTCGCTTACCTGCTCCTTCTGTCACACCGGCACGCAGAAGCTCGTGCGCAACCTGACGCCGGAAGAAATCCTGGCGCAGCTCCTGTTGGCCCGTGATCGGCTGGGCGATTTCCCCGGTGCCGATACGCCTCCGGGCGCCTTCGTGCCGACCGGCGAGCGCAAGGTCACCAATATCGTGATGATGGGCATGGGCGAGCCGCTCTACAATTTCGAGAGCGTCAAGACCGCGCTCTTGATCGCGACCGACGGTGATGGCCTGTCGCTGTCGAAGCGGCGTGTCACTCTGTCTACTTCCGGTGTCGTGCCGGAGATCTATCGCACGGGTGAAGAGATCGGCGTCATGCTGGCGATCTCGCTGCATGCCGTGCGCGACGAGTTGCGCGACATGCTGGTGCCGATCAACAAGAAGTATCCGCTGAAGGAACTGCTGGACGCCTGCCGCGCCTATCCGAGCCTGTCGAACGCACGTCGCATCACTTTCGAATATGTGATGCTGAAGGATGTCAACGACAGCCTGGAGGACGCCAAGCTGCTGACCCAGCTCCTGAAGGGCATTCCCGCCAAGATCAACCTCATCCCGTTCAACCCTTGGCCGGGCACGAACTACCAGTGCTCCGACTGGGCGACGATCGAGAAGTTTGCCGATTTCATCAACCAGGCGGGCTATGCCTCGCCGATCCGCACGCCGCGCGGGCGCGACATCCTTGCCGCCTGCGGTCAGCTGAAGTCGGAATCGGAGCGCATGCGCAAGACCGAGCGTCTGGCGTTCGAGGCGATGATGATTGCGGGCCACGGCGAAGACGATTGATCAAAAGGCCGGTTTATCCGGCCTTTTTCTTATTTTGCCTGGGTGAAAAAGATCTTCGCTGCGAAGATGGAGAATACACCGGCGAAGGTGTAGTCGATGCCGCGCAGGACCTTCGGGTTGGCCTGCAGCCATTTCGAGAGACGATCGGCCGCGAGCACGACGATCAGGTTTACCGGCATGCCGATGACGATGAAGTAGATCCCGAAGAAGATCAGCTTGCCCGTGACATGCGGGTCCGTCGCAGTGACGAACTGCGGCAGGAAGGTCATGAAGAAGATGATGACCTTCGGGTTCAGGATGTTCACCCAGAAGCCGACGGAAATATTTGCGAGCGCGCTGCTTTGCGGCCGCTCTACCTTTTCGACCGACAGGCTGGAACCGAAGCGGATCGCCTGGATGGCGAGCCACAGAAGGTAGGCGGCGCCACCGGTTTTCAGGATGAAGAAGGCGGTCGGCGAGGCGGTGATCAGCGCCGAGATGCCGAAGGCGACCAGCAGCGTGTGGCAGACGACGCCGAGGCTGGTGCCGAGTACCGTATAGAGTGCGGGACGGCGACCTTCACCGAGTGCCCGGCTGATCGACAGCGTCATGTCCGGGCCCGGCGTGATAGCCAGCAGAAGGCCAGCGGCGGTGAAGGCAAGCAGGGCAGGCAGGCTCGGCAGGAATTCCATGGTCACACTCGAAAGCCGGATGATCGAGGATGTCGTTTATCCGGCTTTCAAGCGCCTGCCAAATCAATGAATCAGTTGCCTGCAATGAATTGTTTTGATGCGTCGGCAAAATCCGGGTGCCAGCGCGAAAGCGGTGGGCGGTTTTCGATGACGTCGCCGATCGCCCAGGCCATGCGGCGCTCGTCGGTTGCGCGGTCGACATCGTTGTCGGGGCAGAGGATGTAGAAGTCACCGCGTTCAAGACTTTGCAGCATGAACTCGACCGTTTGTTCCGAGGTCCAGGCGCCTGTCGGCTTTTCGGTGCGGCCGCCGGCCGCAAGCGGCGTGAACACGAAGCCGGGGATCAGCAGATGCGCCGATACCTGGCAGCCCTCGGTGTTGCGCAATTCGTGCTGTAGCGCTTCGGTGAAGGTTTTCACGCCGGACTTCGAGACATTATAGGCCGGGTCGCCGGGCGGCGTGGTGATGCCCTGTTTGGAGCCGGTATTGATGATCAGCGCCGGTTCGCCATGGGCGATCATCGCCGGGCCGAAAATGCGGCTGCCGTTGACGATGCCCATCAGATTGACGGCGAGTACGTTGTCCCAGTTGGCCTGCGGGCCAAAAATGCTGCTGCCGGGCTGGATGCCGGCATTGTTCATCAGCACATGGACCCGGCCGAAGCGCTGGACGACCGCGCGCTCCAGCGCGGCCAACTCTTCCGGCTTGGAGACGTCGGTGCCGATCGCCGCGACATCATGCTCGCCGCCTTCGGCAAGGCTCGCCACGTCGCGCGCGGCCTCGGCCAGCTTGTCGCCCTCCAGATCGACCAGCACGACGGACAGGCCCATGCGGGCAAATTCCTTGGCCGCGGCAAGCCCGATGCCCGAGGCGGCACCAGTGACGACGGCAACATTGTCTTTCTTCAAAGCAGGATGAGTAACGGCCATGGGAGGTCTCCTCTTGGGCGCTTCCATTAAAAGGTACGGTTCAAAGGTTGGGCGGATATGGTATGTCTGGCTACTGCGTCAACATGACGGGATATTGAAGCGGAGCCAAGCCGGTGGGCGAGATCAAGTCGATCAAGGTGGACGAGGAACTGACGGCGTTCGTTAGGAAGCAGGTCGACGAAGGGCGCTATGCGTCCGAAAGCGAGGTCGTCGAGGAGGCGCTAAGGCTGCTCAAGGAAAGCGAAGAGGAAGCTATCGAGGCGATCCGCACGGCGATCGATGAGGGCGAGGCATCAGGAGAGCCGCAACCGTTCGATTTTGATGCTTTTATCGAACGTAAACGGGTACAGCGCGCGCAGCGATGAAGGCGCTTGTCTTCTCGCCCAAGGCTGAGGCCGATATCGACGATATTTACGACTATACCGAACAGCATTGGGGTTTCGAGAATGCAGAGGTTTATACCTTTGAGCTCAGAGACGCCTGCCGATCTTTGGTCGAAGGGCCTCGACACGGTCGAAAGATTGGCGACGAGATAAGACGGAACTACTTCGTGCTGTCTTGCAAAGCTCATTTCATCATCTATCGGGAAACCGTAAGCCGGATCGTCATCGTGCGCATCCTCCATCAGCGCATGAACGTGCGACGCCATCTCTGATACCGGATCACCCGGTTTTTCTTGCGCACCTTCGCAAACTCGCTAAAAGTGCCGCCATTCCCGATCAGACGGCCCTCACCAGGCTGTCACCACCACAGACGGACGCAAATCGATATGGCACTTCCGAAAGACGTAAAGAAGGTCGTTCTCGCCTATTCCGGCGGTCTCGACACCTCGATCATCCTGAAATGGCTGCAGACCGAACTCAACGCCGAAGTCGTGACCTTCACGGCCGATCTCGGTCAGGGCGAAGAGCTCGAGCCGGCGCGCAAGAAGGCCGAGATGCTGGGCATCAAGGAGATCTATATCGAGGACGTCCGCGAAGAGTTCGTCCGCGATTTCGTCTTCCCGATGTTCCGTGCCAATGCCGTCTATGAAGGCGTGTACCTGCTCGGCACATCGATTGCCCGCCCGCTGATCTCCAAGCATCTCATCGAGATCGCCAAGAAGACCGGCGCCGACGCGATCGCCCATGGCGCGACCGGCAAGGGCAACGACCAGGTTCGTTTCGAACTGTCGGCCTATGCGCTGAACCCGGACATCAAGGTCATCGCTCCGTGGCGCGACTGGTCGTTCAAGAGCCGTACGGATCTCCTGAACTTCGCCGAACAGCACCAGATCCCGGTTGCCAAGGACAAGAAGGGCGAAGCGCCTTTCTCCGTTGACGCCAACCTGCTGCACTCCTCGTCCGAGGGCAAGGTTCTGGAAGATCCGGCGATCGAGGCTCCGGAATACGTGCATATGCGCACCATTTCGCCGGAAGCTGCTCCGGACAAGGCGACCGTCATCAAGGTCGGCTTCCGCAAGGGTGATGCCGTCTCGATCAACGGCGTCGAGATGTCGCCTGCGACGCTGCTCAAGACCCTCAACGATTATGGCCGCGACAACGGCATCGGCCGTCTCGACCTCGTCGAGAACCGTTTCGTCGGCATGAAGTCGCGCGGCGTCTACGAGACCCCCGGCGGCACGATCCTGCTCGCCGCCCACCGTGCGATCGAATCGATCACGCTCGACCGGGGCGCTGCTCACCTCAAGGATGAGCTGATGCCGAAATATGCCGAGCTCATCTATTACGGCTTCTGGTTCTCGCCGGAGCGCGAGATGCTGCAGGCCCTGATCGACAAGAGCCAGGAGCATGTCGAAGGCGAAGTGACGCTGAAGCTCTACAAGGGCAATGTCATGGTCACCGGTCGCGAAAGCGCGAAGTCGCTCTACTCCGACCAGCTCGTCACCTTCGAGGACGACCAGGGCGCCTACGACCAGAAGGATGCGGCAGGCTTCATCAAGCTCAATGCCCTTCGCCTGCGCACTCTCGCAAAGCGCAACCAGATCAAGTAAGCTAGCTGTCGGCTATTGCCAAACTAAAGCCCCGTTGCCATCCGGCCGCGGGGCTTTTTCATTGCCTGCGGCTGATGGTCCGGAAGGCGAAATAGCTTCCAACGGCAATGAACTCCATCAGTGGTATGATCGTGCCGAAGGAGGCGAGCGGCGTCGCGAAAGCCGCAGCCGCAAGGCCGCCGGCAAATCCGCCGCCCATCTGGATGAAGCCCATCAGCGCCGAGGCCGAGCCCGCCACCCTAGGAAAGGGCGCCAGTCCGGCGGTGACGATGTGCGGTGTCAGGAAGGCGATGCCGAAGGTGCAGATGCCGACCGGCAGCATGATTGACAGGAAGCTCGGGTCGATCAGGTGAGCCGACAGGAATATCAATGTGCCGCCGACAGCGCTGCATGCGATGCCGATCGAGACGGTCCTGGGGCCTGACATATGCTTCGATGTCATGCGCAGAGTGATCGAGCCTGCGAGATAGGCGCCGGTCTGCGCGAGCATGCCGATACCGTATTCGGTCGGCGTGAGACCCACGACGTCGATCAGCACGAAAGGCAGCATCGTGCCCTGGGCGTAGAGAGCGCCGACCGAGCCGCCGAGGATGAGAGCCGGAAGGAGAAACCGCATGTCGCCGAGAAGGCCGACATAGGTGCGTACGAGCGTCGCCGGCTTGAGGCGCGAGCGATCCGGGATTGCGGTTTCCTTGAGTAGAAAAATGCAGCTCAGCAGCAGGCCGCCGCCGAATGCGATCATCAGCAGGAAGATCGATTGCCAGCCGAAGGCGGAAAGCGCCAGCCCACCCACGGTCGGACCGAGTGCAGGTCCAATGGCGAGGATGATGCCGATCATGTTCATGATCCGCGATGCTTCGGTGCCGGTGAACTGGTCGCGGACGGCGGCACGCGCAACGGTGACACCGACGGATGCGCCGATACCCTGGATCAGCCGTCCGGCCAGGATGACGTCGACCGTGCTGGCCATTGCGGCCATCAGTGAGCCGAGGACATAGATCGCGAGAAAGGCAATCGAAGCGGCGCGGCGGCCGAAGGCATCTGAAACGGGGCCGGCAAGGAGCTGGGCGATCGCGAAGCCGCCGAAATAGAGCGAGAGTCTCAGCTTGATGGCCGCTTCCGTCGTGTCGAAGGCGCGCACCAGTTCGGGCATGGCCGGCGTATAAACGGCCATCGAGACGGGGCCGATGGCCGTCAGGAAGGCGCCGAGCACCGTCGTGCGCCGTTCACTCATCAATGGGGCAGGGGCTGCGGGATCAGCGGCTTTCATTGGATCCGGAGGAGGGCGGCAGGCTGGCCTGAAGGTTCTTGTTCAGTTTCGCGAGCGAGACAGCGAGGTTGCGTCTTTCCGTATCCGGCATGCCGGATGTGGCCTGCGCGACGATCGTTTCGAATTCAGCCCGGATCCGGCGCAGCATGTCGTCCGATGCCGGCGTCAGGATGATCCGTTTGGCGCGCCGGTCGGCGGAGCACTTGTGGCGTTCTATCAGCCCAAGCGCCTGAAGCTTGTCGAGATAGGCACAGAGCGTCATCGGCTCCACGCCCATCCGGGTCGCGATATCGAGCTGACGATTGCCCTCGAGATCGGCGATATTGATCAGTGCTCTCGCCTCACCGGCGGTAAGACCCAGACCGGCCTCGGCAATGCGCTGCTCGAAGGCCGCACGCATCAGTCGCGCAGCGTCGACGATGAGGAAGCCCAACGGGTCGCGCTGGGGCGTAGCGGACGATACTTCGGCCAAACTGGTCATAAGTCTGCCTTACTATCTTTCAGTTGTAGCGCAAATGGAAAAGCGCCGCGGCTGCGGCACGTCTACGTGACCCAAGACGGTTAGGATTGAAATGATGGGGTGGACACATCGCCGATATCCATCATTTTTGCCGTTGGCTTATTGCAGGGATGCGTGCCGCCTCACACTTGATGCAGGCGTACCTTATCCTATGCTTACCACCAGTCATTTTCGCAGAAGGAAGATTCCATGGCCCAGGCTCCCGTCAATCGCGCTCTCGTCGAATGGGATGGTCACCACGGCCTTCCGAAATTCGATCTGGTCAAGGACGAGGATTTCGCGGAGGCCTTCGACGCCGCGATTGCCAGCCACGAGGCGGAGATCGATGCGATCAGCGGCAATCCGGAGCCTGCTACTTTCGACAATACCGTCGTTGCGCTGGAAGTCGCCGGCGACGAATTGTCCAGGGTATCCTCGCTGTTCTGGGGCAAGGCCGGTGCCCATACCAACGACACGATCCAGGCTCTGGAACGCGTGATGGCGCCGAAGATGTCGCGCCATTATTCCAAGATCGGCACCAATGCGGCGCTTTTTGCCCGCATCGACACGCTCTGGGACAAGCGCAAGGAACTCGATCTAACGCTCGAACAGGAACGTGTGCTTGAGCGCCACTGGAAGGGCTTCGTCAAGGCCGGCGCCAAGCTGGAAAAGGCCGAGCAGGACCGGCTGGCGGAAATCAATGAGAAGCTCGCCGGCCTCGGCGCTCAGTTCGGCCAGAACGTCCTCGGCGACGAGAAGGACTGGTCGCTTCTGTTGACGGAAGAGGCGGACCTTGAAGGGTTGCCGACCTTCCTGCGAGACGCGATGGCGTCGGCTGCCAAGGATCGCGGCGAGCAGGGCGGCTATGCGGTGACGTTGTCGCGTTCGATCATCGATCCGTTCCTCACCTTCTCGGCGCGCCGAGATCTCCGTGAACAGGCCTTCAAGGCCTGGGTGGCGCGCGGCGAGAACGGCGGTAAACGGGACAATATCGCCATCGTGCGCGAGACGCTCGGGCTTCGCGCAGAGAAGGCAAAGCTGCTCGGTTACGACAATTACGCGGCGCTGAAGCTCGACGACACGATGGCCAAGACCGCTGCATCCGTGAACAGTCTTCTCAACAAGGTGTGGGACAAGGCACGCAGCAAGGCGCTGGAGGAAGAGGCGAGCCTCGCCGGGCTTATTGCCGAGGAAGGCAAGAACCATCCGGTCATGCCGTGGGACTGGCGCCATTATGCCGAGAAGCTGCGGGAGCGCACCTTCTCCTTCTCGGAATCGGAACTGAAGCCCTATCTGCAGCTTGAAAAGGTCATCGACGCCTGCTTCGATGTCGCAGGCCGGCTGTTCGGCATCAAGGCGAAAGAGGTCAAGGGAGTGCCCGTCTATCATCCGGATGTCCGGGTGTTCGAGATCTACGACGGCGAGGGCAAGCTGAAGGCGCTGTTCCTCGGCGACTATTTCGCCCGTTCCTCGAAGCGCTCGGGCGCCTGGATGAGTTCCTTCCAGTCGCAGCACAAGCTGCCGCTGAAGAACGGTTCGGTTGGTGAATTGCCGATCATCTACAATGTCTGCAATTTCGCGAAGCCCGCCGAAGGCAAGCCGGCTCTGCTGTCGCTCGAGGACGCCCGCACGCTGTTCCATGAGTTCGGGCATGCGCTGCATGGGATGCTGTCAGATGTCACCTACCCGTCCGTCTCGGGAACCGGCGTCTCGCGCGATTTCGTCGAACTGCCGTCGCAGCTTTACGAACACTGGCTGACGGTGCCGGAAATTCTTGAAAAATACGCCGTGCATTACGAGACCGGCGCGCCGATGCCGAAGGATCTGCTCGACAAGGTTTTGGCGGCGCGCACCTTCAATGCCGGCTTCGCCACCGTCGAGTATACGTCTTCGGCGCTGGTCGACATGGCCTTTCATACGAAGGCGGTTGTCGACGATCCGATGGCCGTCCAAGCCGAGGTCTTGGCGGAACTGAACATGCCTGCCTCGATCGTGATGCGCCACGCCACCCCGCATTTCCAGCATGTCTTCTCCGGCGACGGCTATTCGGCCGGCTATTATTCCTACATGTGGTCGGAAGTGCTCGATGCGGATGCCTTCTCTGCCTTCGAGGAGGTCGGCGACGTGTTCGATCCGGTGACGGCGCGCAAGCTGAAGAACAATGTTTATTCGGTCGGCGGTTCCATCGACCCGGAAGTCACCTACAAAGCCTTCCGTGGCAAGCTGCCCGATCCGGAGGCGATGCTGAAGAAGCGCGGCCTTTCCATGATCGCAGAACTTGCTGGCGGCGACGCCTAGTTGAGCAGGGGTCTCGATTTGTAGGTCTGGCTCTACTCTGGGTTTCTATCACCCTGTATGGCGACCTTGAGTGGGCGGCTGTCACATGACTGTCATCGACGCTTAATAATCAACCGGCATCGCCCTCCCGATGCCGGTTTTTCATGACTTCTGAGCCCAACGCGACCTCCGCCGCTGTTTCGACGGCTGACCTCCAGCTGCATTACGGGCAGACGGCGGTGCTGAAGGGTATCGACATCGCCCTTGGCCGCGGCAAGACCTTGGCGTTGCTCGGCCCATCCGGCTGCGGCAAGACCACGCTCCTGCGTCTGGTTGCGGGCCTGCTGGCACCAAGCAAGGGTTCAGTCTCCATCGCGGGCAAGGTCGTTGCGGATGCCGCGAGCGGTGCCTTCGCTCCGCCGGAGAAGCGTAATCTCGGCATGGTCTTTCAGGACTATGCGCTCTGGCCGCATATGACGGTCGGCGGCAATGTTGCCTTTCCTCTCGAAATGCGCGGCGTCGGCCGTGCCGATCGGCAGGCGCGGACCATGCGGGCACTGGACCGCGTCGGGCTTTCTGCCTTCGCCGATCGCCGCCCGAGCGATCTCTCCGGTGGCCAGCAGCAGCGCGTGGCGATCGCCCGCGCCATCGTCGCCGAGCCGCAGCTCATCCTGTTCGACGAGCCGCTTTCCAACCTCGACCGCGAGCTGCGCGAAAACATGGTGGGCGAACTGGCGGAACTGATCGCCTCGCTCGGCCTCACCGCGATCTACGTCACTCATGATCACTCGGAAGCGCTGACGCTGGCCGACCAGGTCGCCGTCATGCGCGCCGGTCGCGTGGAACAGCTGGCCTCGCCGGATGCACTGATCGCCAATCCTGCCACGCCAGAAGTCGCCGACTTCCTGCGGCTCGGCGGCATTGCCGAGCTGGAGCGTCGCGGTGAGCTGGATTTTCAAAGGCAGCGACATCGCGCTGATGCCGGCTGCGGCCGATGCTTCGGATTCCGCCCGCGTGCTCATTCCTGTCGCGGCGATCACGCCCGGCGACGTTCAATCCGGCCGTCTGGCGGCGACCGTGCTGCGTTCGCAATTCCGCGGCGATGGGCATCTGGCCACCGTCTCGCTTGTCGGTACCGACCATGTCGAGCTGCAGGTCCTGAGCCGCATCAAGCTGCGCCCGGGGAAAGCGTCGGGCTCGCCATCGATTCCAACCAGGTCCGCTGGTTTGAAAACTCTCTGCCCTCACCCCAATAGGAGATTTTGGGATATGTTTAAGTCGCTGAAGAGCCTTACCCTCGGCGTTGTTGCCGCCACGCTTCTGGCCGGCGTCGCCCATGCCGACATCACCGTTTATACCGCCGGCCCGCAGAGCCTGATCGACAAGATGTCGGAAGGTTTCACCAAGGAGACCGGCATAAAGGTCAACGTCTTCCAGGCGACGACCGGCAAGGTCATGGCCCGTATCGAAGCCGAGGCGTCCAACCCGGTTGTCGACGTTTTGATCTCGGCATCCTGGGATACCGCGACGGACTTCGCCAAGCGCGGCTGGCTCGTGTCCTATACCAGCCCGAACGCTGCCAAGGTTCCGGATTTCCTGAAGACCGACACGGCCGTCGCCCAGGGCATTTCGGCGCTCGGCATTGCCTGGAACACCAAGAGCGGCACGCCGAAGCCGTCCGAATGGGCTGACCTGACCAAGCCGGAATACAAGGACATGGTCAACATTCCGGACCCGGCCCAGTCCGGCTCGTCCTTCGAACTGACCGCCGCTTTCGCCGGCCAGGACGATTTCAAGCTGTTCAAGGACCTGCAGGCCAATGGCGCGATCATCGCCGGCGCCAATGCCGAAGCGCTGAACCCGGTGCTGCAGGGCGCCAAGGCTGCCGTCTTCGGTGCCGTCGACTACATCACGCTCGCCGCCGCCAAGAAGGGCGAAACGGTCGAGGTTGTCTTCCCGGCATCCGGCACGGTCATCGCGCCGCGTCCGGCGATGATCCTCAATTGGTCGAAAAACCAGGACGAGGCGAAGAAGTTCATCGACTACATGCTGTCCGACGCAGGCCAGAAGATGGTTGCCGCCCAGATGCTGATGCCGGCCCGCACCGACATCCCGGCCGACCGTCCGCTGATCGGCGACCTCAAGCTGCTGAAGTTCGACAACGCTGCCGTCTACGGCAAGCGCAAGGAAACGCTCGGCGAGATCACCAAGATCTTCGGCGGCAAGTAAGACGCTCGGGCAGGGGACAGCATCATGAAGGGACATGCTAGTGGCGGGTCGGCTCCGGCCGCCTCGCTGGCGATTGCGGGACTGGTTCTCGTCGTCGCCATTCCCTTCACCGCGGTCGTCCTGCAGGCCGTTTTCCCCAATCTCGGACAGGGCTCGTTTTCGGGCCCTTTCTCCTCCTTCGTCGCGACGCTGAATGACGCTGCGCTGATCGGCATGGCCGGCAACACGATCCTGCTCGGTGCCTGCGTCGTCTTGGTCTCGGCGCTGGTTGCCGTGCCGCTCGGCGTGTTTCGCGCGCTCTATCGCGTGCCGCTGGCGCCGCTTTGGGACGTGCTCCTGCTCGTGCCATTCATGATCCCGCCCTATATCGCCACGCTCGGCTGGATCATGACGCTGCAACCGCGCGGCTATCTGCAGCAGATCTTTGGCTTCAATCTCGCATCCTTCCTGTTTTCGCTGGCCGGCATGACGGTGGTCATGGCGTTCAACACCTTTCCCGTCGTCTATTTTGCCGTGTCTCGCACGGTAGAAGCGGTCGGCGCGCGCTATGCCGATGTCGGTCGCGTCTTCGGCGCCACGCCGGCCAAGGCCTTCTGGCGCATCACGCTGCCACTTTCCGCTCCCGGGCTCGCTGCCAGCCTGATGCTGGTCTTTGCCGCCGCGATCGAGGAATACGGCACGCCGGCAGCGCTTGGCCGCCGCGCCGGTTTCCAGGTTCTCGTCACCGGTATCGATCTTCGCATTTCGGACTGGCCGATCGACCTGCCGGGCGCGTCCATCATGTCTCTGCTGCTGGTTAGCCTGTCGCTCGTCACCTTCCTCGGCCAGCGCTGGATCCTGTCGCGCCGTTCCTATCAGACGGTCAACGGCAAGCCGATGGCAAAGGACAAACGACCTCTGGGTGCAATGAAGCTGCCGGTCGTGCTGGCCTTCGCTGTCGTCTCGTTCCTGGCAACGGGCGTGCCGCTGCTGTCGATCCTGGCGACCGCCCTGTCCCGGACGATCTCAGGCGGGCTTGCACTCGACAATCTCAGCTTCGGCAATTTTGCCCTGGTCTTCCACAACAGCGCCGGGGCGCTTGGCGCGCTCGCCAACAGCTTTTCGCTCGGGATCGGTACGGCTCTGATCACCGGCCTGATCGGCGTCACCGCCGCCTATACCGTGGTGAAAACCAAGATCCGCGGGCGATTGGCGATCGATACGCTGACGATCATTCCCAACGCGCTTCCCGGCATCGTCGTCGCTGTCGGCCTGATCCTCGCCTGGAACATGCCCTGGCTTCCGGTGACGCCCTACAATACCGGTTTCATCCTGCTTCTCGCCTATTGCTGCATCCTGCTGCCGCAGCCGATGCGTTATGCGACGGCCGCCTTCCAGCAGATCGGCGACAATCTGGAAGCCGCGGCCCGCGTCTTCGGCGCCTCCAGCGTCACGGCCTTTCGGCGTATCCTTCTGCCGCTGGTCTTTCCGAGCCTCGCTTCCGCCATGCTGCTCGTCTTTGCGCTCGCCTCACGCGAACTTGTTGCCTCCGTCGTCATCGCCCCGGTCGGCATGCAGACGATCGCGACCTTTATCTGGCGGCAGTTCGAGCAGGGATCGATCGGGCTCGGCATGGCCATGGCCTTCATCGCCATTCTTATCACAACCCTCCTGCCGCTCATGCTTTTGGCGCTTCTGAGGCGCAGCGGATTGGTGGCCGAATAGTGATCAAAAGCCCACTGTGCGCTCGCCCCCTTTCGCTAAGGCGAAAAACAGGGTAAGAGCGCGCCAACGAAATTAGGCGCCTCCTCCCTTTTGCGCGCCCCAACTTCAGAGAACCCCAATATGGCACTTCGCAACATCGCGATCATCGCGCACGTTGACCATGGCAAAACGACCCTCGTTGACGAGCTCCTGAAGCAGTCCGGTTCGTTCCGCGAGAACCAGCGCGTTGCAGAACGCGTCATGGACTCCAACGACCTCGAAAAGGAACGCGGCATCACCATTCTTGCGAAGGCGACTTCGGTTGAATGGAAGGGCGTTCGCGTCAACATCGTCGACACCCCCGGCCACGCCGACTTCGGTGGCGAAGTCGAGCGCATTCTCTCGATGGTGGACGGCGCGATCGTTCTGGTCGACTCGTCTGAAGGCCCGATGCCGCAGACCAAGTTCGTCGTCGGCAAGGCGCTCAAGGTCGGCCTGAAGCCGATCGTCGCGATCAACAAGATCGACCGTCCGGACGGTCGCCACGAAGAAGTCATCAACGAAGTTTTCGACCTGTTCGCAAACCTCGATGCCACCGACGAACAGCTCGACTTCCCGATCCTTTACGGTTCGGGTCGTGACGGCTGGATGAACTTCAACCCGGAAGGCCCGAAGGACGAAGGCCTGGCGCCGCTGCTCGATCTCGTGCTGAAGCACGTTCCGGAGCCGAAGGTCGAAGAAGGTCCGTTCCGCATGATCGGCACGCTTCTCGAAGCCAACCCGTTCCTCGGCCGTATCATCACCGGTCGCGTCGCTTCCGGCTCGATCAAGCCGAACCAGGCCGTCAAGGTTCTGTCCCAGGACGGCAAGACGGTCGAAACCGGCCGTATCTCCAAGATCCTCGCATTCCGCGGCATCGAGCGTCAGCCGATCGAAGAAGCGATCGCGGGTGACATCGTCGCTATCGCCGGCCTCTCCAAGGGTACCGTCGCCGACACGTTCTGCGATCCGTCGGTCACCGACGCCATGCAGGCTCAGCCGATCGACCCGCCGACGGTCACCATGTCCTTCATCGTCAACGATTCGCCGCTCGCCGGCACCGAGGGCGACAAGGTTACCTCGCGCGTCATCCGTGACCGCCTGTTCAAGGAAGCCGAAGGCAACGTTGCGCTGAAGATCGAAGAAGCCGAAGGCAAGGATCTCGTTCTACGTATCCGGCCGCGGCGAACTTCAGCTTGCCGTTCTGATCGAAACCATGCGCCGCGAAGGCTTCGAGCTTGCCGTGTCGCGTCCGCGCGTCGTCATGCACAAGGACGAAACGACCGGCCAAACCATGGAGCCGATCGAAGAAGTCGTCATCGACGTCGATGAAGAACATTCCGGCGTCGTCGTGCAGAAGATGTCCGAGCGCAAGGCCGAGATGACCGAACTGCGTCCTTCGGGCGGCAGCCGCGTTCGTCTGAAGTTCCTCGCTCCGACCCGCGGCCTGATCGGTTACCAGTCGGAACTTTTGACCGACACGCGCGGCACGGCGATCATGAACCGCCTGTTCCACGACTACCAGCCTTACAAGGGCGAGATTGCCGGTCGTACCAATGGCGTTCTCCTGTCCAACCAGGCAGGCGAGGCGGTTGCCTATGCCATGTTCAACCTGGAAGACCGCGGTCCGATGATCATCGAGCCGGGCGACAAGGTCTACATGGGCATGATCATCGGTATTCATACCCGTGACAACGACCTCGAAGTCAACGTTCTCAAGGGCAAGCAGCTGACGAACATCCGTTCGGCCGGCAAGGACGAAGCCGTTCGCCTGACCCCGCCGATCCGCATGACGCTCGACCGCGCTCTCTCCTGGATCCAGGACGACGAGCTGATGGAAGTCACGCCGAAGTCGATCCGTCTTCGCAAGATCTATCTTGATGCGAACGACCGCAAGCGCTTCGACAAGTCGAAGGCAGCTCTTTAAAAGAGCAGCATTTCAATGCTTTCAAACCCCGGCAGCAATGCCGGGGTTTTTTCTTGTGTCCTCGCGTCGCTCAAGGCTTGTTACGAAGGTTAAAAAGGCGTTAACGTCACCGGCGTTGTCCCCATGAAAACCCTGTGGGCAATCCGTCTGGTTAATGGAAGATCAGTAGCGGGTTGGGCACGGCTGGACCTAAAGTTGCGTTATGAAGACGTTGTCGATCGATGTTCGGCGGGCTGATCCGCAAGACGCGCGAGCTATCTCGGAAGTGCACCGGGAAGCCTGGGCACAGGCCTATGCGGGTCTCATTCCGCATAAGCCTCTGACCCAGATGCTGGAGCGTCGCGGCGAGGGCTGGTGGCGCAAGGCAACCGATGGCCCGGCGACGTTGCTGGTTCTCGATGTCGCCGGCAAGATCGCCGGTTACGCGACGATCGGCCTCAACAGGGCGCGTGCGCTCCCCTATGACGGCGAGATCTACGAAATCTACCTACGTCCCGAATTTCAGGGCATCGGGCTTGGTCGCCGCCTGTTCGGCGAAAGCCGCAGGCTGCTGAAGTCGCTCGGTTGCGAAGGCCTCGTCGTCTGGTGCCTTGAAGACAGCGAGCATGCCAGCAGCTTTTTCCGTCGCCACGGCGGCGTGGATGCGGTCGAAGGCATGGAAGATTTTGGCGGTACCCAACTGCGCAAGCTCGGCTTCGTCTGGCCCGCAGCCTGACGTAATCTACTCGCCAAGAGCAAGATTCTGCCACATCTTACGTGCGCAATCAGAGACTTATTGCCTTGCCAGGCAATTCCCGCTATCGACGTTTTGATTGAAATTGAACCTGATTGAGGATCAAAATGCGTATCGATGCAATTTCCATTGGCAAGAACCCGCCGGAAGACGTCAACGTCATCGTTGAGGTTCCGGTCGGCGGCCAGCCCATCAAGTACGAGATGGACAAGGAAGCCGGCGCGCTGATCGTCGACCGTTTCCTCTACACACCGATGACCTATCCGGGCAATTACGGCTTCATCCCGCACACGCTGTCGGAAGACGGTGATCCGTGCGACGTCTTGATCTGCAATACCCGTCCGCTGGTGCCGGGTTGCGTCATCAACGTGCGCCCGGTCGGCGTGATGATCATGGAAGACGATGGCGGCAAGGACGAGAAGATCCTGGCTGTGCCGGTCCCGAAGCTGACCCAGCGTTACGACAAGGTCAAGAACTACACCGATCTGCCGGAAATCACGCTGAAGCAGATCGAGCACTTCTTCGAGCACTACAAGGATCTGGAACCCGGCAAGTGGGTGAAGATCGGCGGCTGGCAGGATGTGGATGTTGCCAAGCGTCTCATCACCGAGGCCATCGACCGCTACAAGGCCTCGAAGTAAGCTTCAGCCTTCGCTCAGGGCTCTGAGCCTTTCCGACAAATCCTCCGGGTCACCATCGATCCGGAGGATTTTTTACGCGCGGTTTCGCCGGAGATGAAACCGACGGCGCTTTTCGCAACTCGGAGTTTCTTGGAAAGAAGCGCGATCAGCGCCTTGTTGGCCTTGCCGTTCTCGGGCACGGCGGCGACGCGGGCTTTCAGGTGATCCTGGCCTTCGGCATCCGTCTCGATGCCGTCTATCGCGTCCCGTCCGCCGTTGGGTGTCAGGCGGACGGTCAGTCTTACATGGTCTGGAAAAGCGCTGAACGCGCTCACGCGACCATCGGATAGAGCGTCGTCCACATGAACGAACGCAGGAAGAAGATGATCAGAAGAACGATGATCGGCGAAATGTCGATGCCGCCGAGATTGGGCATGACACGGCGGATCGGCCGCAGTACCGGTTCGGTGACGTTGTAGAGGAACCGGCCGATAGCATTGACGAACTGGTTGCTCGAGTTGATGACGTTGAAGGCGTAAAGCCATGAGAAGATCGCGCTTGCGATCAGTATCCAGGTGTAGAGGTTCAAGGCCAGGTCAATGGTCTGAAACAGCGCGAGCATTCACGTCTCCAATTGCGTTACCGGGTCCGTCCTGCCAGGGCAGCAGCGAACGGGGCCGTAATTCCTAGTTGACAGACATGTAGACATTGGAGAACTAACGGGCAAGTGCCGCGTCCGCCGCGTCATACCCAATCTCGGCGGCATGTTTAACGCCAGTGGTTGCCAGTTGGCCCGAACGGGCTCCGAAAGATCTCTCGATGTCCATTCCCGCCGATGGCGACCGTTTCGCAGCTTTCCGACACTCTGCTTACACGCGGTTCTTCCTGTCCCGCTTTTTTGCCGCCTTCGCGATCCAGATCATCAGCGTCTCGGTCGGCTGGCAGATGTATGACGAGACGCGCAACCCGCTCTATCTCGGCCTGATCGGCCTCTTCCAGTTCCTGCCCTCGCTGCTGCTCATCCTTGTCACCGGCACCGTGGCAGACCGCTACAATCGCCGCATGATCATGGCGATCTGCATGGTGGTCGGGGCCGCATGCTCGGCGGCGCTGCTGGGCCTGACGATCACAGGCACGTTCTCGCCATGGATCGTCTTCGCCATCCTCGTCGTCTTCGGCATAGAGCGCGCCTTCATGGGGCCGGCGGTACAGTCGCTCGGCCCCAACCTCGTGCCGGAGCGGGATCTTGCCAATGCGGTCGCCTGGAATTCCTCGTCCTGGCAGACGGCATCCATCTTGGGTCCCGTCATGGGCGGCCTGCTCTACGGCCTCAGCGCCATGGCCGCCTATGGCGTCGCCTTCTTGCTGCTCGCGATCGCCGCGCTGCTGGTCTTCCTCATTCCGAAGCCCGCGCAGAGGACGTCGGCCACCAAGGTGGACCTCGAACATATCCTTGCCGGCTTCCGCTTCATCTCGCAGGAGAAGGTCGTGCTCGGCGCGATCTCGCTCGATCTCTTCGCCGTGCTTCTCGGAGGTGCGGTGGCGCTGATGCCGATCTTTGCGCGCGACATCCTGGATCTCGGCCCTTGGGGTCTCGGCCTGCTGCGCGCCGGTCCTGGTATCGGGGCGATCTTCGTGGCGATCTGGCTCGCCTTTCACCCGATCCGCCATCATGCGGGCCTCGCCATGTTCATCGGCGTCGGCTTCTTCGGTCTCGGCACTCTGATCTTCGGCCTGTCATCGACCCCGTGGCTGTCGATCGCGGCGCTGATGCTGATGGGCGCGGCCGACATGATCTCGGTGTATATCCGCGAGACGCTGATCGCGCTCTGGACGCCGGACGAGGTGCGCGGCCGTGTGAACGCCGTCAACATGGTCTTCGTCGGTGCCTCTAACGAGCTTGGCGAATTCCGCGCCGGCACGATGGCTCATGCCTTTGGCGCGGTTCCGGCGGTCGTCATCGGCGGCGTGGGCACGCTGGCGGTGACGGTAATCTGGGCGCTCGGCTTCTCAAAGCTGCGCCGCATCGACACGCTGGAAGCACCCGAACGCGCTTAGGCCGAGCGCAGATCAAAGGCGGGCTGACCGTTGGCGGCGTTCTTCGCCGCTGCCTCTTCGCGCAGGAAGACCAGATCGAGGAAATCCGACAGCCACGCTCTGAGCGGTGCGTCGAAGATCATCCGGCCTTCCAGATGCTCACGGCCCTGCTGGGCATTGGGTAGCGAAAAATGCTCGGCACCATGCACGACCCAGCGCTGCATCATGGCGCGGGTGAGTTCCGCGTGGAACTGCACGCCCCAGGCATTGTCGCCATAGCGGATCGCCTGGTGAGGATAGGCATCACCTTCCGCCAGCAATTTCGCGCCGCGTGGCACGTCGAAGCCTTCGCCGTGGAAGTGATAGACCATGTTCGGCCATTTCATCAGCGTGCGGCCCTGTTCGGTCGGGCGCAGGGGATACCAGCCGATCTCGGTCGTGCCCTTGCCATCCGCTTCGACCTTGCCGCCGAGATGGCGCACCATCATCTGGGCACCAAGGCATATGCCGAGATAGGGCTTGTTTTCCTTCAGCGGTACGCCGATCCATTCGATCTCTTGCTTGACGAAGGGATCGGGGGCATTGGCGCTCATCGGGCCGCCGAAGATAACGGCGCCGGAGTGATGGGCAAGCGTATCGGGCAGCGGATCTCCCAAAACCGGGCGGCGAATGTCGAGCGGAAAACCCTTCTCGATCAGCATCTGGCCAACGCGACCGGGCGAGGAAAGCTCCTGATGGAGAATGACGAGGATCGGCAGCCGGTCCGTCTTCCCGACGGGAAGCATCAGCATAGTCTAGTCCTTACTCTCCTCCCGCAAGCCGCGCGGCAGCCTCCTGCCGTTGCAGCACCCGGTCACGGGACGATACGCCCAAGAGATCCGCGATCCTCCAAATCACATGATCCTCGATCTCGCTCCGCTGGCCATCGGCATAAACGATGTCCCAGAGGATGCCGAGAAGCTCGACACGATCGTCCTCGTTCACCAGATGTCTTCTTAGATCGGAAGTGAAGCGGTAATAATCAACCGCCTCGCTGCCGGCGCGATGGCCGGTCTCGATCAGCGCCTTCAACTTGTCGTCGCTGAGGTCGTAGCGTTCGCGCAACAGATCACGAAACTTCTGCTGCTCTTTTGGCGAAACGTTGCCGTCCGCTTCCATGACCTGGAAACAGAGGGCCACGAAGGCGACGCGTGGATCATCCGGCGCGAATTCGCCGTCGTGATGGGATGAGGTCAGCGTGTGGAGAAAGGCCTGAATGCGGTCCAACATGGATAAGGCCTTGCCCCTTTTTGCTAGAACAGCCGCAGCCTCGTCTTGGTCTCGTCGGCGTTCTGATCCTTCACGCCCGGATCATCTGGCGGGCGCCCGAAAAATGGAACAGGTTCCTCGCCAGTTTCTTGCGTTTTGGCAGGTGGCGGCGCGGTTTTCTCCGGCGATGTTGTCTTTGCTGCAACAGCGTCGGTATCAGGGTGCGTCGCCGCAGGTGGTAGGGTGACCTTCGCCGGCTCAGCTTCTTCGGCGCGCGGCTTCGTTTCGACCGGTGCGACGGGCGGGCGGGGGCTGCTTTCCGTCACGGCGGGCAGGTTGGCGATCGCCTCATCGGCGGCGACCCTGCCTTCCACGACCGGGGCCTCCAGCTGGCTGAACGGCACCTTCCATTCGAAGGCATCGAGCTTGCCGCTGACCGGCGAGACCGGCAGCCAGTTTTCCGATACGAAACCGTCGGCGACCCAGGAGGGTCGCGCGGCGCACGCAGCGCCTGTTGCATCCAGTGGCGGATGCGGCCCTGGTCGCCCGTTTCGGCTTCCTCGATATCGGCGAGAAGCAGGTAGACGCGTTCGCTCGCCTCCATGCGGGCGGCTGCCTCTGCCCGGGCGCGGGCCTTGGCGAAATCCTGGGCGTCGAGCGCTGCCTGCGCCACGACCAGCAGGGATTCGAGATTGTTCGGGCGCAGTGCTTCCAGCTTCTCGGCGCGCTTCAGGCGGTCGAGCGTGCTGTCGCCGCTGCGGGCTCGGACATAGGTGCGGGCGATCTCCGGGTGGGGCGCAAGCTTCCAGACGCCTTCCAGCACGGAGGCCGCCTTGCGCACATTATCTTCGCGCAGATAGGCCTTGGCGGCGATGATTGCCGCAGGCACGAGATTCTAGCCAGCTTCAAAGCCGCCGTGGCGTCTTCCCGGGCCCCCTTCGGATCGCTTTCGAGGCGATCGCCGGCGCGGGCGGTGAGCAGGACCGCCTTGAGGCGATCTGCCTCCGACTTCGCGACGATGTTTGCAGCTCGCTGCTGGCCGAGCGTCTGCAGGGCCTCGTCCCAACGGGCCGACTGGCTCTGGGATTCAAGCGTCGCCTGCGATGCCCAGGGCAGATAGGGCGCGTGTTCGACGGCACGTTCGGCATATTGCCGTGCGGCCTCGTTGGCGCCGAGACGACGGGCTTCCATGTAGAGGCCGCGCAGGCCGAGTTCGCGCGTTTCGGGGTCGTCGGCCATGCTCTCGAACTTGGCGCGGGCGTCATCATACTTGCCCTCGATCAGCGCCGTCTGGGCATCGAGCAAGTGGATCAATGGCTCCTGATCGGCACTCAGCAGGCCGCGGGTGCGGATGCTCATCTTGCGGGCCAGCAGTGAATTGCCGGCGCCGGCGGCGATAAGGCCGGTCGACAGTGCCTGATAGCCACGATCACGCTTGCGGGCGCGAAAATAGCGGCGCACCAAATAGGGCGAGGTCCAGATCACGCCGATAATCCACCAGAGCAGCATGACGGCGCCGATCAGTGCCACCAGCACAGTGGCGGCAACCATAAGGCTCGTTTCGATCAGGTGGTCCTGCCAGGTGATGGACAGCAGGCCAGGGCGATCGGCGAGCCAGGAAAAGCCCCAACCGAGACCGAGGATGATGATGAGGAAGATGAAAAGCCTGATCATTCCGTTATTCCGTCCTCACCCTTGCGTGCCGGCAATCGCGCGGGTCAGAGCCCCACCGACGAGATTTTCCACCTGGATACGGGCATCGAGCTCCTGCTTGAACTCCTGGGATGCCGCCTTTGCCGCATCGGGCAGCGTATCCCACTCGCGCGCGGCGGCAGGCAGGTCGCCCGAGCGCAGCCGGTCTTCGAAGCGCGCGACGATCGCATCCGGCGTGTCGCCCTCGACATCGCCGACCCGGCGCACCTTCACCACCGACATGGCGGACGACAGAAGCCGCGAGGCGATGCCTTCGTTGGGATCGGGCTGAGAGACGGCGTCGATCATGCTGTTGGCGACGCTCGATGCCTGGCGTTGCAGCTCGGTGCGCGACAGGACGCCCTTCGTGGCGAAGGGCTGGAGTTCGGCAATCGCCTGGTCTCCGCCCGAAACCGTCTCATAGGTCCGCAGCTCGGCCTCGAAGGAGCCGCCGCGGTCGATGGCGCCCTTGAGCGCTGCAGCGGCAACGGCGCGCGCCGCCTGCTGCTCGGGGCCACGGTCGTTGATCTGCGCTTCCGCCTGTTGCAGGCGGCCGGCATTGGCCTCCGTGGCAGACTTGATGGTGGAGAGTTCGCTTTCCAATGCCGCAAGACGCTGCGTCATGGCCTCATCCGGCGCACCGGTCGACGTGTTGCTTTCGAGCGTGGCCACGCGGCCTTCAAGGTCGGCACCGGATGTGTCGGCCGGGCGGTTCGCAAGCGCTGCGACTTCCTGACGAAGCGACGCGAGTTCGGCCGAGACGTTAGCATCGCTCGAGGATGACGATGCGCCGCCGGGTATGAAGCCGGCATATTGCATGCTGCCGGCAAGCAGAAGCGCGACGAGGCCGCCGAAAATGCCGGCTGCGACCAATGTAGACGTTGCCGGAGCGGCGCGCTGGGCGGGCTTTGCTTCGGGCTGGGGCCGGCGGGTGGAAAAGGATTGCGAAGGTCGCTCTTCGGGTTTCGGCCCAGACGGCTGCTCGTTCTTCCTTTCCGGAGAAGGTTTCTGCTCGGAGGCTTTAGCCGGTTCGGGCTTTGCCGCAGTTTGGGTCGGCGCCTCCGGTTGCGATTTGCTCACTGGATCCGGCTCGTCGAAGCGTGGGGTCTCCGCCTTGGCGCTCTCCGCCTCGGCGCTCTTCGCCGTCATCGACGCGGGCTCATCGAAGCGTGGCGTTTCCGCCTTGGGCATTTCTGTCTCGGTGCCCTTGTTGATGACCGGCTCAGTAGACGGAGATGCCGCAGTGGTTTCGGCCGTATCCTGCTCGGCTGCGGGTATCACGTCGTCCGTGTCGTTGGCGCGCACCGGTTCTGCCACCGCGGGCGTTTCTTCCGCGGTCAGGTCGATCGTGACCGGTTCCTTGTTGGCTTTGGACCGGCGCGGTGGTTTTCGGGGACCATCTCGACCTCTTCGTTACCTGTGTTGCTTAAAACCTAGTTGGTGCCCCCTCGGAAGGAAAGGGGCGGACCGGCAATTTGGAAAATGGCTGGCTAAAGAAGCGTCAACAAAGCGTCTTCGCTCGGTGTTTTGGCCACGCGAATATGGCGGCTATATTCGGCAGGTACGCCGGCAGCTGTCCTGTCGCTCATGCAGAGTATCTGCATGTCGTACAAGGCTTCTGCATGGGGCGTGGCGAGATCGAAAAAGCGCTGTGCGTTTTCCCGGGAATAGAGAAGCACGGCTTCGGGCCTAGACGTCACCAATATGTCTGCGAGGTCTGCACGCTGGTATTCGACCGGGACCATTTCGTAGACCTCGGTGATCCGCACGTAGAGCCTCAGCGCGTCGAGTCGCTCCTCGAAAGTCTGCGCTCTCGGCCGGCCAGCGAGATAAAGAATTCCTCGCCGAGATCGACACTCGAGCCGGCAATCAGGTCGGCAAGATCCTCTCCGTCGCCTGCTCCGGCATGGACTTCGCCGAAGCCTGCCGAACGCGCGGCTGCGGCTGTCGCATCGCCGACGGCGAAAAGGGCTTTTCAATGTCGATGCTAGGCCGGATTTCAGTTGCTGCGATCGCGCGCAAAGCCTCGGCGCTGGTCACCGCCAGTGCCGCATAGGGCGTGCGAAAAGCTTCCGCAGCCGCTTGCGGGTGATGCACCGCTTCACTCAGCGGCATCAGAACCGGCTCGTGGCCCATGGAGATCAGCCGCTCGGCGGTGCGGGCGGCGGAGAGTTTCGGGCGGGTGACGAGGACCCGCAAGGGTCAGCTCCAGCTGTCGAAGAATTCGGTGCCGGCGGCGGCACGGACGGCTTCGCCTGCCTGACGGCCGAGTGCCTCGGCATCTGCCCGCTTGCCTTCGGTCTCGATCGCATGCTCGCGACGGCCATCCGGCGTCAGGATCAGGCCGGAGAATTTTAGCGCCTCGCCATCGCAGATCGCGAAGCCGCCGATCGGGGTGCGACAGGAGCCGTCGAGGGCCGCCAGGAAGGCGCGCTCGCAGGTGACGGCATCATAGGTCGGGCGATCGTTGATCGGAGCGACAAGATCGTCGATCCGTTTGTCGCCCATACGGCTTTCAACGCAGATCGCGCCCTGGGCCGGGGCCGGGGGAAATCGGCGGGGTCGAGCAGTTCAGTGACGACGTTTTCCATGGCGAGGCGCTTGAGGCCTGCATAGGCAAGCAGCGTCGCATCGACATGGCCCTCGTTGAGCTTGCGCAGCCGGGTGCCGACAGAGCCGCGGAAGATGGTCACCTCGATATCCGGCCGCAGGCGGCGGATCAGTGCCTGGCGGCGCAGCGAGGCGGAACCGACGACGGCACCGTTCGGAAGCGCCATCAGGCTCGGCGCGGTGCGGCCGATGACGGCATCGCGAAAATCCTCGCGCGGCAGATAGGCGGAGATATAGAGCCCGTCCGGCAATTTTGTCGGCATGTCCTTCGACGAATGCACGGCGATATCCAGTTCGCCGGATTGCAGTTGCTCTTCCAGTTCCTGGGTGAACAGGCCCTTGCCGCCGATTTCGGACAGTGCGCGGTCGGTGATGCGGTCGCCGGTCGTCGACAGGACGACGATCTCGAACATCTCTTCCGGCAGGCCATGGGCCGCCATCAGCCGGGCGCGGGTCTCGGCTGCCTGGGCAAGCGCAAGCGGGCTGCCCCTGGTGCCGATCCGGAAAGGTTTTGTTTGCATCCGTCTCAATCCGTTGTTACCGGAAGCTCTCGTAGACCGGATCATTCGGCATCGCAATAAAATCGCAGTGAACGAGAGGGCAATGGCGCCATTTCTCCGCATCCTCGGCATTGAAACAAGCTGCGACGAAACCGCCGCAGCCGTTGTCGCGCGGCATGAAGACGGCCGCGGCGAGGTGCTCTCCGACGTCGTTTTGTCGCAGCTCGACGAACACAGCGCCTATGGCGGCGTGGTGCCGGAAATCGCCGCCCGCGCCCATGTGGAGGCGTTGGACGAACTGATCGAGGAAGCACTGGCGCGCGCCAATGTCAGCCTGGACGAGGTGGATGCGATCGCCGCCACCTCTGGCCCCGGCCTGATCGGCGGGCTTCTCGTCGGCCTGATGACGGCCAAGGCGATCGCCCGCGTCTCCGGCAAGCCGCTGATGGCGATCAACCATCTCGAAGGCCATGCGCTGACGGCGCGGCTGACGGACGGGCTTTCCTTCCCTATCTTATGCTGCTCGTCTCCGGCGGCCACACCCAGCTGATCCTGGTGCGCGGCGTCGGCGAATACGAGCGCTGGGGCACGACGATCGATGACGCGCTGGGCGAGGCTTTCGACAAGACGGCAAAGCTGCTCGGCCTGCCTTATCCGGGTGGTCCCGCCGTCGAGAAGGCCGCACAATCCGGCGATCCTGATCGGTTCTCGTTGCCGCGACCGCTCGTCGGCGAGGCGCGGCTCGATTTTCCTTCTCGGGTCTCAAGACCGCCGTCCGGCAGGCTGCGACCGAGATCGCGCCGCTGCCGGAGCAGGATATCGCCGATATCTGCGCCTCGTTCCAGAAGGCGGTGTCGCGGACACTCAGGGATCGGATCGGACGCGGGCTTGCGCGGTTCAAGGCGGAATTCACAGGGCTGGATAACGAGCCGGCGCTGGTCGTGGCCGGTGGCGTTGCCGCCAATCAGGAGCTTCGGCGTACGCTGCAGGCACTTTGCCTGGAACACGGTTTCCGCTTCATCGCGCCGCCGCTTCGTCTCTGCACCGACAATGCGGCGATGATCGCATGGGCCGGGCTCGAACGGCTGGCGGAAGATTTTCCGGCCGATGAAATGAGTGTCGCGCCGCGCTCGCGCTGGCCGTTGGACAGCGCGGCAAAGACATTGCTGGGATCCGGCAAGCGGGGAGCCAAGGCATGAGCAACGAACGGATCGCCGTCATCGGGTCTGGCGCATTCGGCACCGCGCTCGCCTGCGTCTTCGCGCTGGAGGCCCGGCATCCGGTGACGCTGGTCGGCCGCCGGCCGGACCTGATGAGCGACCTGCGCGAAGACCGCGTTCATGACGCGGCGCTGCCGGGCGTGCCTCTTCCCGACAATCTCGCCTTTTCCGCCGAGCCGGATGCCGTGGCCGAGGCGTCCATCGTGCTCTTCGCCATGCCGTCGAGAGCGCAGATGGATGCGGCGCGTCACTACGGTCCGTATCTGTCGAAGGACGCGGCTGTCGTCGTCTGCGCCAAGGGCCTCGACCGGTCCGAGCGGTTACTCACTGAGGTCGTGTCTGCTGCACTGCCAGATGCGGGCATGGCGGTTCTCTCCGGCCCTGGCTTTGCCGCCGATATCGCCCGTGGCCTGCCGACGGCGATGGCACTCGGTGCGCAGGATCTGGCGCTGGCCGAAAGGCTGGCGAATGTGCTTTCCGGCCGCACCTTCCGGCTCTATGCCTCGTCCGACGTCGTCGGCGTCCAGCTCGGTGGCGCGTTGAAGAATGTGCTGGCGATCGCCTGTGGCATCGTCGAAGGCGCTGGGCTCGGCGATTCCGCCCGCGCGGCGCTGATCTCCCGGGGCCTGGCCGAAATGTCGCGTCTGGTCGAGGCGATGGGCGGCAATGCAGATACAGTGCGCGGGCTTTCCGGGCTCGGTGATCTCGTGCTGACCGGCACCAGCCATCAGTCTCGCAATCTGCGTTTCGGCATTTCCATCGGGCAGGGCGAACCGGCTCAGACGGCCGGTGGGCCGCTTGTCGAGGGCGCCTATGCCGCCTCCGTCGCCGCCCGGCTTGGTCGCAAGCATTCCGTCGATCTGCCGATCACCGAAGCCGTCGCCGCGATCATCGATGGCCGGCTCGATGTGATGACGGCGATGGAGCAGTTGATGACCCGCCCGATCAAGGCCGAATAGAAATTTGATTTTTGAGGAGAGACCCGATGCTGTTTGCCTTTCTCTGCACCGACAAGCCCGGCCACCTGCAGGTTCGCATGGACACCCGTCCGACGCATCTGGAGCATCTGAACAAGCTCAATGCCG
Organism: Terrirhizobium terrae; assembly: GCF_030323265.1. Taxonomy (GTDB): domain Bacteria; phylum Pseudomonadota; class Alphaproteobacteria; order Rhizobiales; family Rhizobiaceae; genus Neorhizobium. Next base: position 1,033,092 of record NZ_CP104992.1, on the reverse strand, counting down.
AAGGCACGCTGAAATTTGCCGGACCCTTCCTCGATGACGAAGGCAAGCCGAACGGCAGTCTCGTGGTTGTCGAAGCCGCCGATATCGCCGCTGCCCGCACGATCGCCGAGGCCGATCCCTATTATCTCGCCGGCCTGTTCGAGAAGGTCGAGGTGAAGGCGTGGAACTGGGTGTTCAACAACCCGGCCAACGAGGCAAAGTGATCGATGGCGTACTGGCTTTACAAATCCGAGCCGAATGTCTGGTCCTGGGAGCAGCAGAAGGCAAAGGGTGATGCGGGCGAGGAATGGACCGGCGTGCGCAACTACCAGGCGCGCAACAACATGCGGGCCATGAAGATCGGTGACAAGGGCTTCTTCTACCACTCCAACGAGGGGCTGGAGATCGTCGGGATCGTCGAGGTCTGCGCCCTGTCGCATCCGGATAGTTCGGCCAAGGGCGATCCGAAATGGGATTGCGTCGATATCCGCGCCGTGACCGACATGCCGAAGCCGATCACGCTGAAGGACATCAAGGCGAACCCGAAGTTCGAGAAGATGTCGCTCGTTACCTCAATGCGCTTGTCGGTTCAGCCAGTGACCGAAGAGGAATATCTCGAGATCTGCCGTCTCGGCGGTCTCGACAATCCGCCGAAATCCCCGGCCTGAGCCTGCCACCTTGAAGACCGATCCGAAGGCCTTCATTCTCGAAAACACCGACCTCATGCGGCCGCCGCATGTGCCGGAAATCGAACTCCATCTGGCAACCGAGGCCCATGACCTCTGGCTGAAGACGGAGGAGGACCTGGTAGCAATCGGCCTGCCACCACCGTTCTGGGCCTTCGCCTGGGCCGGCGGGCAGGGGCTTGCTCGTTACATTCTCGATAACGCCCAAGCGGTTGCCGGCAAGCGCGTGCTCGATTTCGCCAGCGGTTCCGGACTTGTGGCGATCGCGGCGAAGCTTGCCGGTGCATCAGATGTGCTGGCGGCGGATATCGATCCCTGGACGGCAACTGCAGTGGCGCTGAATGCGGCGCGGAACGAGGCCGAGCTCGGCTTTACCGGTGAGAACCAAGTGGGGCGGTCGGTCGAAGCCGATGTCGTGCTGGCCGGCGACGTTTTCTACGACCGCGACTTTGCGGCGGCGCTGGTGCCGTGGTTCACGATGCTGGCGGCTGAGGGCAAGACGGTTCTGGTCGGCGATCCGGGGCGCAGCTATCTGCCGAAGAGTCGACTGGAAGAACTCGCCGTCTATCAGGTGTCGGTCACGCGGGCGCTGGAGGACAGCGAGGTGAAGAAGACGACGGTGTGGCGGTTCCTTTAGTCAGGAAAGCGCCTTCTCAATTCCCGCCACGGATGACGCAGACGCCCATTTCAAAGGTACAGCCGTTGGTGGCCGCGAAGTTCTGATCGGTCATGGCCTTGTTCACGTCGATGATCTTGGCTCTCGGTGCCGGGATCATCGTGTTATCCTGTCCGGCATCGGATCCCCAGTAGCCACCGTCGCTGTAGAAGATGACGCCGCCGGACACGAAGCCGATCGAGCTGCCCTCGCTGCCCTTCGATCTCGAAGCCGTCACCACTCGGCTTGCACCGCCGAGAGACCTATCCGAAAGCATGTTGAGACGGTTGCGGCCGAAATGGTGGCCGTGGCCATGGTGAGGCCCGTAGTAACCGGGGGCGCCGTGGCCGTGACCCGGCCAGCGATCGCGGGCGGAAGCGCCTGTCGCCAACAGGGCAAATAGAGCAATGGCAGCAAGGACAGGCTTCATACGATTCGCGATCATGGCGAACTCCGGGAATCATGGTTAACCGGAAGTTAACACGATCTGGCCGAAAACAAATGTACGGCAACCAAATCTTTGGATTTCTTGGTTAACGTGCCGCGACGAAATGTCCGGGTGGTTGCCACTTGAAAGTCACAATCGATTAAATTCGGGCTCACTTGGAATTGTTCTTGTCGTCTTCGAAATCGAAGATTAAACCGGGCCGATGATGCAATGCACATTTTCTCGGCATGGTGCATTGCCGGGCGCCCGCCCGCTTTAGACGACGCCGCGAGGTAATGATGGCGAATGTAACGAATAACCGGCCCCTGTCGCCGCATCTGCAAATCTACAAGCCAATTCCCACCATGGTCATGTCGATCGTCCACCGCATCACCGGTGGCGCGCTGGCCGTCGGCACGATCCTTCTGGCCTGGTGGCTGGTTGCTGCCGCCTCGGGCAAGGAATATTTCGACTGGATCAGCTGGCTGTTCGGTACCTGGATCGGGCTGCTCGTCCTGTTCGGCTATACCTGGGCGCTCGTCCATCACATGCTGGGTGGCATGCGTCACTTCATGTGGGACATGGGCCACGGCTTCGACAAGCATTTCACCACCAAGCTGGCGGTTGCGCTGCCGATCGTCTCGATCTGTCTGACCGTGGTGATCTGGATCGTCGGCCTGGCGATCTGAGGGGATAAAATCATGGATATGCGTACGCCGCTCGGCAAGGTCCGCGGCCTCGGCTCCGCCAAGGATGGTACCGAGCACTTCTGGGTTCAGCGGATGTCGGCCGTGGCCATGGTGCCGCTCGCCATCTTCTTCATCATCTTCCTGATCCGTTATGCCGGCGCTCCCTATGAGGAAGTCGTGGGCGCGCTGTCGAACCCGATCGTCGCCGTCCTCTTCGGCATGATGGTCATCGCGGGTCTCGTGCACATGCGCATCGGCATCCAGGAAATCATCGTCGACTACGTGCATCACGAGGGCCTGAAATTCCTCGTCCTGATGCTCAACACCTTCTTTGCAATGCTGATCGGTGGCCTCTGTCTTTTCGCCGTTCTGAAAATTGCGTTCGCAGGATAATCCGTCATGGCATCCGTAACACCTATCGCTCCGAACGGAGCAAATCAGAACGGCAAGGCATATAATTACGTCGACCACTCCTATGACGTCATCGTCGTAGGTGCCGGCGGCGCAGGTCTGCGCGCCACGCTCGGCATGGCCGAACAGGGTTTCAAGACTGCCTGCATCACCAAGGTCTTCCCGACCCGCTCGCATACCGTCGCGGCGCAGGGCGGTATTGCCGCTTCGCTGCAGAACATGACGCCGGATAGCTGGCAGTGGCACCTCTATGACACCGTCAAGGGTTCCGACTGGCTCGGCGATGTCGACGCCATGCAGTACATGGTCATGGAAGCGCCCAAGGCCGTCTACGAACTCGAACACTATGGCGTGCCTTTCTCCCGTAACGAGGAAGGCAAGATCTACCAGCGTCCGTTCGGCGGCCACATGCAGAACTTTGGTGCCGGCCCGCCGGTGCAGCGCACCTGCGCCGCTGCCGACCGCACCGGTCACGCCATCCTGCACACGCTCTATGGCCAGTCGCTGCGCAACAATGCCGAGTTCTTCATCGAGTATTTCGCGCTCGACCTGATCATGTCGGATGATGGCAGCCGTTGCGAAGGCGTCGTTGCCTGGAACCTCGACGACGGCACGATCCATCGCTTCGCCGCCAAGATGGTGGTTCTGGCGACCGGCGGTTACGGCCGCGCCTACTTCTCGGCAACCTCCGCCCATACCTGCACCGGCGACGGTGGTGGCATGGTGGCGCGTGCCGGCCTGCCGATGCAGGACATGGAATTCGTTCAGTTTCACCCGACCGGCATCTACGGTTCGGGCTGTCTGATCACCGAAGGCGCACGCGGTGAAGGCGGTTACCTCGTCAATTCCGAGGGCGAGCGCTTCATGGAACGCTATGCCCCTTCGGCGAAGGACCTTGCCTCGCGTGACGTCGTCTCGCGCTGCATGACGATGGAAATCCGTGAAGGCCGCGGCGTCGGCAAGAACAAGGACCACATCTTCCTGCATCTCGACCATCTCGATCCGGCCGTGCTGCATGAGCGTCTTCCGGGCATTTCGGGATCGGCAAAGATCTTTGCCGGCGTCGATGTCACCCGCGAGCCGATCCCGGTCCTGCCGACCGTTCACTACAACATGGGCGGCATCCCGACGAACTATTGGGGCGAAGTGCTCAATGCCGACAGCGACAATCCGGAGCGCATCCTGCCCGGCCTGATGGCCGTCGGTGAGGCGGGCTGTGCCTCGGTTCACGGTGCCAATCGTCTCGGCTCCAACTCGCTGATCGACCTCGTGGTCTTCGGCCGCGCCGCCGCTATCCGCGCCGGCCAGGTCATCGACCGCGAAAGCCCGATCCCGGCCTTGAACGTAGCTGCCTGCGACAAGATCATGGATCGCTTCGACAACCTGCGCTATGCCAAGGGCGGCACGCCTACCGCTGTCCTGCGCGACAAGATGCAGCGCGCCATGCAGGATGATGCTGCAGTGTTCCGCACGCAGGAATCGCTGGAATCCGGCTGCAAGCGTCTCTCCGCGATCTGGAGCGAGATGAAGGACATCAAGGTCACCGACCGTTCGATGATCTGGAACTCCGATCTCGTCGAGACGCTCGAGCTGCACAACCTGATGGCCAACGCCATCCTGACCGTCTACGGCGCCGAGGCCCGCAAGGAAAGCCGCGGTTCCCACGCCCGTGAGGACTACACCGAGGGCGCATTCGCCGGCCGCGACGACGTGAACTGGCGCAAGCATACGCTCGCATGGGTCAACGATGCCGGCGACGTGAAGCTCGACTACCGCCCGGTCCACACGGACCTGATCGCCGACGGCATCGATCCTTACAAGATCGAGCCCAAGGCTCGCGTGTACTAGTGTTTGAGGCCGAAAGCATAAGCAGAGAAAGTGGCGAGCCTGTTGGTTCAAGAGAACTGCAGGCCGCATTTCCTGTTTTCATGCAAAAGGATTTCGAAGGTTCCGTTAATAACGCGGCGTACCAAGTCGGGATTGATAAAAATTATCCTTCTCGGTTGCGAAAGATGATCAGCGCTTCGATTCTAACATATCAGCTTAATAACAAGTCCGTTGATTACGTCCTGCGGCGCTATTTGGCTGACAAGGATTACGAAGAGAAACCTTCCTCTCGGTTGGACCGAGAGTTCCGCAAAGCTTGTCTTGAGCAGGTAGAGTTTTTTCAGGCCGCGCTTAAGGTCTACCCTCTCTTACCCAACGAGAACCTAAGGTGGGTGAGTGGATCGGCGATTTGACCGCTATTAGAATGGGTTACAGCTTGCAGCGAGCTTTCGGTGAAGCTGATAGAGGAGCTCTTTTGAAGCGACAGCAATTGGCCGTATGATCTTGGAGCAAGTTGCATGGGCGTTTGCGGTACGCAACATTGACGACGTGGCAAAAGTCCAACGATTTGCGGCAACCAAATCGATTGGCGTGTTAAATTCGAATTTCCCAATTGTTGGCCGTCTTTATGGCTGGATGAGTGGCCATGCCCATTGGGGCTATGATGCCCACTCGAAGGTAATCACTTCCAAAGACGGCTTCTCTGGAGCTTGGCTTTTCAACACCGAGTTTAAGGCAATTGCATATGCGATGTTAATTGCTTTGACACTCGTCATTTCTCAGGTTGGAGCAGTTATGCTGATGGAATACCCAGAGCTGCACTCTACGAAAGAATTCCAGTTCTGGGACGAGCGCCGAGGCAGCTTTGCCGGCGTCGCTATGATTGAGAAAATTTTCGACCTAGATCAAAATTCCTCAGATATCGAGACGATCTTAAATATCGTGAAAGTGGCAGCTAACCATGGTTGAACTCGCTCTTCCCAAGAACTCGCAGATGACCGAAGGCAAGGTCTGGCCGAAGCCGGATGGTGCCAAGAACGTTCGCGAATACCGCATCTACCGCTGGAGCCCGGATGACGGGCAGAACCCGCGGATCGACACGTTCTATGTCGATCTTGACGATTGCGGCCCGATGGTGCTCGACGGTCTGCTCTACATCAAGAACAACATCGACCCGACCCTGACGCTGCGCCGTTCCTGTCGTGAAGGCATCTGCGGTTCCTGCGCGATGAATATCGACGGCACGAACACGCTCGCCTGCACCAAGGGCATGGACGACATTTCCGGCACGGTGAAGGTCTATCCGCTGCCGCATATGCCGGTGGTGAAGGACCTCGTTCCCGACCTCAACAACTTCTACGCCCAGCATCGTTCGATCGAACCGTGGCTGAAAACGGTGTCTCCGACGCCGGCCAAGGAATGGAAGCAGAGCCACGACGATCGTCAGAAGCTCGACGGCCTCTATGAGTGCATTCTGTGCGCCTGCTGCTCGACCTCCTGTCCGAGCTACTGGTGGAACGGCGACCGCTATCTCGGTCCGGCCGTCCTGCTGCAGGCCTATCGCTGGCTGATCGATAGCCGCGACGAAGCCAAGGGCGAGCGCCTTGACAATCTCGAGGATCCGTTCCGGCTCTATCGTTGCCACACGATCATGAACTGCGCCCAGGCCTGCCCGAAGGGTCTCAACCCGGCCAAGGCGATCGCCGAAATCAAGAAGATGATGGTCGAGCGTCGCGTCTGACGCTGTTTTCTTGGAGGCCGCAACCTTGGGGTTGCGGCCTTTTTTATTATAGAATCCGCGCGCTGCGCACGCCTTTTTGATCAAGACAAGGGTCGCGATTGTGCCCGAAAGTCTGGCTACCCTTGATTAACCAAGTGCGTTTACGATATTCCCCGCCAAACTGTCGTGCCCGCACCGGGTGCAGTGTGAAGTGATCGGACAGGAGTTTTTGATGCAGTTCAAATATGTGGCAACAGGTCTCGTTCTGACCTTGGCGTTGGCCGGATGTCAGAGGACGTCCTACAGCCCGTATAACGACCTGCCTTCGCAGCCCGCTCCGCTTCAGGCGCAGCCCGTGCAGGGCGTGCAGGGCAGCCAGCTGCCGCCTCCAGGTGGCGCGTCGCAGTATCCTGCCGCTCCGCAGCAGGGCCAGAACATGGCCATGGCCGATCCGAATGCTGCCGCTCCGGCAAACGCGCTTGATGTGACCAAGCAGCAGATGGTCGGCAACTGGCGTGTCTCCAACGGCGGAGCCTCCTGCGACATGTTCCTGACGCTTACCAATCTCGGCAGCGGTTCGCGCGGCGGTACGCGTGGTTGCTCCGGCGAGCTGACGACCATGGGATCCTGGGAAGTCTCCGGCAAGATGGTTCAGTTCAAGAACCGCGCCGGCGATGTCATCGGCCGCGTCTACAAGAGCGCCGACAACAAGTTTGACGGCACGACCAATTCCGGCCAGCCGGTCAGCCTCAGCCGCTAACCCCATATCCCTCATGAAGGGGCGTCCCTCGTGGAACCCATCCCCGAATATACGTCGAGTGTCGGCGAGGAGCTGAAAGCCCTTGCCGCATCCGGCGTTCTGACGCCCGACGCGGCGCAGATGGCGGTCGCCGCCAAGCTCGACCACGTTCTCACCTGCCTCAAGGAAACCAAGCCGGCGAAGAAATCGAGCGCGCTTGGCTGGCTGTTTGCCAAGGGTTCCGGCAAGCCGCGCAAGATCCGCGGCCTCTATGTCCATGGCAGTGTCGGCCGCGGCAAGACCATGCTGATGGACATGTTCTTCAAAAAGGCGCGGATCGAAAAGAAGCGCCGGGCGCATTTCCATGAATTCATGGCGGATGTGCATAACCGTATCCACGAGCATCGCCAGAAGCTGAAGCGCGGCGAAACGAAGCAGAACGATCCGGTGCCGCCGGTGGCGGCGGCGCTGTTTGCCGAGGCGGAGCTTCTGTGCTTCGACGAGTTCTCCGTCACCGACATCACCGATGCGATGATCCTGGCGCGGCTGTTCACCGAGCTCTTCGATCTCGGCTGCGTGCTGATCGCGACCTCGAACGTGGCGCCGGAAAACCTCTATAGGGACGGCCTCAATCGCGGACTGTTCACGCCGTTCATTGGATTGCTCAACGAGCATGTCGATGTGGTGACGCTGGATAGTCCGACCGACTACCGGATGCAGAAGAACGCCAATCTTCCCGTCTATCTGACGCCGATCGACGGGCGTGCGGATGCGGCGATCGAATCCGCCTGGCACCAGGTGACCGACGGCAAGCGGGCGGAGCCGCTCGACCTGCCGATGAAGGGGCGCAGCATTCATGTTCCCCAGGCGGCGGGGCGGGTTGCGCGCTTCTCGTTTGCGGATCTCTGCGAAAAACCGCTCGGCGCTTCCGACTATCTCGCGATCGCAGCGCGGTTCGATGCCGTCTTCGTCGAGCACGTTCCGCAGCTTAGTCCGGATAAGCGTAATGAAACGAAGCGCTTCATCAACTTCGTCGATGCGCTCTACGATCATAGCGTCCGCCTGTTCATCTCGGCGGCCGCAGCGCCCGACGCGCTTCTGACGGAGAAACGAGGCACGGAAGGTTTCGAATTCGACCGTACTGTTTCCCGTCTTTTCGAGATGCGCAGTGCCGAATATCTCGCACTGCACAATGAGAAACGGCAGTCCGTCTGACACATTTATGACGGAATATCTTACGTTTACGTAAGAATCTTATCATCTAAACGATTGAATTTATTGGTCTCAAAATAATAATTTGCCATTTTTTCCAGATGGCGTTATCGGTTCTGCCGCAAGGAGAGCCTGCGATGTCTTGCCGCAGGTCAGGATTTGAGAGGAAGCATTTCCATGTCGCGTAAGAAGATCGCACTTATTGGTTCTGGCATGATCGGTGGCACGCTGGCGCATCTTGCCAGCCTGAAGGAGCTGGGCGACGTCGTCCTCTTCGACATTGCTGACGGCATTCCCCAGGGCAAGGGCCTCGACATCGCACAGTCCGGCCCCGTCGAAGGCTTCAATGCGAAGCTTTCCGGCGCCAGCGACTACGCGGCGATCGAAGGCGCGGATGTCTGCATCGTCACCGCCGGTGTCGCCCGCAAGCCGGGCATGAGCCGCGATGACCTGATCGGCATCAACCTCAAGGTCATGGAACAGGTCGGCGCGGGCATCAAGAAATACGCTCCCGACGCGTTCGTGATCTGCATCACCAACCCGCTCGACGCGATGGTCTGGGCTCTGCAGAAGTTCTCTGGCCTGCCGAAGAACAAGGTCGTCGGCATGGCCGGCGTGCTCGACTCGGCCCGCTTCCGCCTCTTCCTTGCCGAAGAATTCAACGTTTCCGTCCAGGACGTCACCGCGTTCGTTCTCGGCGGCCATGGCGACACGATGGTGCCGCTCGCCCGCTACTCCACGGTTGCCGGCGTTCCGCTGACCGACCTCGTCAAGATGGGCTGGACCACCCAGGAAAAGCTCGACCAGATCATCCAGCGCACCCGTGACGGCGGCGCAGAGATCGTCGGCCTCTTGAAGACCGGCTCTGCCTACTACGCCCCGGCCGCTTCGGCGATCGAGATGGCTGAATCCTACCTCAAGGACAAGAAGCGCGTCCTGCCGGTCGCAGCCCACCTTTCGGGTCAGTACGGCGTCAAGGACATGTATGTCGGCGTTCCCGTCGTTCTCGGTGCCGGCGGCGTCGAGCGCATCGTCGAAGTCGAATTCAACAAGGACGAAGAAGCTGCCTTCCAGAAGTCGGTCGGCGCTGTCGCCGGTCTTTGCGAAGCCTGCATCAGCCTCGTGCCTTCGCTCAAGTAATTTTCGGCGCCGGAGCAATCCGGCGCTCACCCAATTCCAATAGGGATCAAGCCCCATGAACATTCATGAATATCAGGCCAAGGCTCTCTTGAAGGGCTATGGCGCACCGGTCGCCGAAGGCGTTGCGATCCTCAAGGTCGAGGAAGCTGAAGCCGCTGCAAAGCAGCTTCCGGGCCCGCTCTACGTCGTCAAGAGTCAGATCCATGCCGGCGGTCGCGGCAAGGGCAAGTTCAAGGAACTCGGCCCCGACGCCAAGGGCGGCGTTCGCCTGGCTAAGTCGATCGAGGAAGTCGTGGCTCACGCCAAGGACATGCTCGGCAATACGCTGGTAACCGCGCAGACCGGCGACGCCGGCAAGCAGGTCAACCGTCTCTATATCGAAGACGGCGCCGACATCGACCGCGAGCTTTACTGCTCGCTGCTGGTCGACCGTTCGGTCGGTCAGGTTGCCTTCGTCGTTTCGACCGAAGGCGGCATGGACATCGAAGCCGTTGCCCACGACACGCCTGAAAAGATCCACACGATCGCCATCGACCCGCTCAAGGGTGTGACGGCTGACGACGTTGCCAAGATCTCCAAGGCGCTCGAACTGTCGGGCGCTGCCGCCGAAGATGCCAAGTCGCTCTTCCCGGCGCTCTACAAGGCGTTCGGCGAAAAGGACATGGCTCTCCTCGAAGTCAATCCGCTGATCGTCATGAAGGACGGCCATCTGCGCGTTCTCGACGCCAAGATGTCCTTTGATGGCAATGCTCTGTTCCGCCACGACGACGTCAAGGCGCTGCGCGACGAAACGGAAGAAGATCTCGAAGGAAATCGAAGCCTCCAAGTGGGACCTCGCCTACGTTGCCCTCGACGGCAATATCGGCTGCATGGTCAATGGTGCCGGTCTCGCCATGGCGACTATGGACATCATCAAGCTGTACGGCAAAGAGCCGGCTAACTTCTGCGACGTCGGCGGTGGCGCCGGCAAGGAGAAGGTGGCGGCTGCCTTCAAGATCATCACCGCCGACCCGAAGGTCGAGGGCATCCTCGTCAACATCTTCGGCGGCATCATGCGCTGCGACGTCATCGCCGAAGGCGTTGTCGCTGCCGTGCAGGAAGTCGGCCTGAAGGTTCCGCTCGTCGTGCGCCTCGAAGGCACCAATGTCGAGCTCGGCAAGAAGATCCTCAACGAGTCCGGCCTGGCGATCACCGCCGCCGACGATCTCGATGACGCGGCGAAGAAGATCGTCGCGGCGATCAAAGCCTAATCTGAGGAACCTGATACATGTCTATTCTCGTCAATAAAGACACCAAGATCCTGGTTCAGGGCCTGACCGGCAAGACCGGCACGTTCCACACCGAACAGGCACTTGCCTATTACGGCACCAAGATGGTCGGCGGTATCCACCCGAAGAAGGGTGGCGAAACCTGGTCGTCGGGCGTCGATGGCACGGCACTGCCGATCTTCGCTTCGGTTGCCGAAGCCAAGGAACGCACCGGCGCTGACGCGACCGTGATCTACGTTCCGCCGGCAGGCGCTGCCGACGCGATCATCGAAGCGATCGAAGCCGAAGTCCCGTTCATCACCTGCATCACCGAGGGCATCCCGGTCATGGACATGGTGCGGGTCAAGGCCAAGCTCGACAAGTCGAAATCGCGCCTCTTGGGCCCGAACTGCCCGGGCGTCCTGACGCCGGAAGAATGCAAGATCGGCATCATGCCGGGCTCTATCTTCCGCAAGGGTTCGGTCGGTATCGTGTCGCGCTCCGGCACGCTGACCTATGAAGCCGTGTTCCAGACCTCCAACGAAGGTCTCGGCCAGACGACGGCTGTCGGCATCGGTGGCGACCCGGTCAAGGGCACCGAGTTCATCGACATGCTGGAAATGTTCCTCGCGGACGACGCCACCCAGTCGATCATCATGATCGGCGAAATCGGTGGTTCGGCTGAAGAGGATGCAGCCCAGTTCCTGATCGACGAAGCCAAGAAGGGCCGCAAGAAGCCGATGGCAGGCTTCATTGCCGGCCGTACCGCTCCGAAGGGTCGTACCATGGGCCACGCCGGTGCTGTCGTTTCCGGCGGCAAGGGCGACGCGGAATCCAAGATCGCTGCGATGGAAGCGGCAGGCATCAAGGTGTCTCCTTCTCCGGCCCGTCTCGGCAAGACGCTGGTTGAAGTCCTCAAGGGCTGACGCCACATAATGGTCCACCGCCGCCGATAGACAGGTGGCGATGGACCTCAAGGTTCAAGCCCGCGAGCGGCGAGAATTCGCGGGCGGGCCAGCTGCCAATTAGGGCGGTGCCGCTGCGGCGGTTGAAATCAGAAGACACCAAGAGAATGCGGAGCCGGCGAGGTTTTCGGTTCCGACCACGTGAGGAGGCGGGCGCGGCGCCCGCAATAGGCCATGTCCCGGCAAGAAGCCAACGAGCAGTTTCTTATCACTTCGTTCCTGGACGGTGCGAACGCCGTCTATATCGAACAACTCTATGCCAGCTATGAAGCGGATCCGAACTCCGTGTCGGAGGAATGGCAGTCCTTCTTCAAGGCGCTCGCCGATAATCCCGACGATGTGAAGAAGGCGGCCCAGGGCGCATCCTGGAAGCGGACGAACTGGCCGATTGCTGCCAATGGCGATCTGGTTTCCGCTCTGGACGGCAACTGGCCGCTCGTCGAAAAGGCGATCGAGACCAAGGTCAAGGAAAAGCCGAAGCTGCCGCCGCAGCAAAGGGCGCGCCGGTCAACGAAGGCGACGTGCATCAGGCGACCCGCGATTCGGTGCGCGCCATCATGATGATCCGCGCCTATCGCATGCGCGGCCACCTGCATGCCAAGCTCGACCCGCTCGGTATCGCCAGCCCGGTCGAGGACTATAACGAATTGTCGCCGAAGTCCTACGGCTTCGAAGAGGCGGATTACGACCGCAAGATCTTCATCGACAACGTGCTCGGTCTCGAATACGCGACCGTGCGCGAAATGATCGATATCCTCGAGCGCACCTATTGCTCGACTATCGGCGTCGAATTCATGCACATGTCCAGCCCCGAGGAAAAGGGCTGGATCCAGGAACGCATCGAAGGTCCGGACAAGGGCGTTGCCTTTACGCCGGAAGGCAAGAAGGCGATCCTGTCTAAGCTGATCGAAGGCGAAGGCTACGAACAGTTCCTCGACGTCAAGTTCAAGGGCACGAAGCGCTTCGGCCTCGACGGCGGCGAAGCGCTGATCCCGGCGCTCGAACAGATCATCAAGCGCGGCGGACAGCTGGGTCTTGAGGAAGTCATCGTCGGCATGGCCCACCGTGGCCGTCTGAACGTCCTGACCAACGTCATGCACAAGCCGCATCGCGCCGTGTTCCACGAATTCAAGGGCGGTTCCTACAAGCCTGACGAAGTCGAAGGTTCGGGCGACGTGAAGTACCACCTCGGTGCGTCTTCCGACCGTGAGTTCGACGGCAACAAGGTTCACCTGTCGCTGACGGCCAACCCGTCGCACCTGGAAATCGTCAATCCGGTCGTCATGGGCAAGGCCCGCGCCAAGCAGGACATGCTGACCAAGGCCTGGGACAAGGACAACATCATCCCGCTCTCCGAGCGCGCCAAGGTTCTGCCGTTGCTGCTGCACGGCGATGCGGCCTTTGCCGGCCAGGGTGTCGTTGCTGAAATCCTCGGTCTGTCGGGTCTGCGTGGTCACCGCGTTGCCGGCACGATGCATGTCATCATCAACAACCAGATCGGCTTCACCACCAATCCGGGTTTTTCGCGCTCGTCTCCGTACCCGTCAGACGTCGCCAAGATGATCGAGGCACCGATCTTCCACGTCAACGGCGACGATCCGGAAGCGGTCACCTATGCCGCCAAGATCGCCACCGAATACCGGATGAAGTTCCACAAGCCGGTCGTGCTCGACATGTTCTGCTATCGCCGGTTCGGCCATAACGAAGGCGACGAGCCTTCGTTCACCCAGCCGAAAATGTACAAGGTCATCCGCGCCCACAAGGCCGTGGCCGAGCTCTATGCCGAACGCCTGATCGGCGAAGGCGTACTGACCGAAGCCGAATTCGACAAGATGAAGGCCGACTGGCGCGCCCATCTGGAAGCCGAGTTCGAAGCCGGCCAAAGCTACAAGCCGAACAAGGCTGATTGGCTGGACGGCCAGTGGTCGGGCCTGCGCTCGGCCGACAATGCCGACGAGCAGCGCCGCGGCAAGACGGCGATGCCGATGAAGAACCTCAAGGAAATCGGCCGCAAGCTGGCGACCATTCCGGAAGGCTTCAACGTTCACCGCACGATCAAGCGCTTCATGGAAAACCGTGCGCAGATGATCGAGAGCGGCGAAGGCATCGACTGGGCTATGGCGGAAGCGCTTGCTTTCGGTTCGCTCGCCGTCGAAGGCACGAAGATCCGCCTGTCCGGCCAGGATTGCGAACGCGGCACGTTCTCGCAACGTCACTCGGTTCTCTACGATCAGGAGACGGAAGAGCGCTATATTCCGCTCGCCAATCTGCAGGCCGGCCAGGGCAAGTATGAAGTCATCAACTCTATGCTGTCGGAAGAGGCTGTTCTCGGTTTCGAATACGGTTACTCGCTCGCTCGTCCGAACGCGCTGACGCTCTGGGAAGCCCAGTTCGGCGACTTCGCCAACGGTGCGCAGGTCGTATTCGACCAGTTCATCTCGTCCGGCGAACGCAAGTGGCTGCGCATGTCCGGTCTCGTCTGCCTTCTGCCGCACGGTTATGAAGGCCAGGGTCCGGAACACTCTTCCGCCCGCCTGGAGCGCTGGCTGCAGATGTGCGCCGAAGACAACATGCAGGTCGCAAACTGCACGACGCCGTCCAACTATTTCCACATCCTGCGCCGTCAGGTGAAGCGCGACTTCCGCAAGCCGCTGATCCTGATGACGCCGAAGTCCCTGCTGCGCCACAAGCGCGCAACCTCGACCCTGGCGGAAATGGCGGGCGAAAGCTCGTTCCACCGCCTGCTGTGGGACGATGCGGAAGTCATCAAGGACGGTCCGATCAAGCTCCAGAAGGATGCAAAAATCCGTCGCGTCGTGATCTGCACCGGCAAGGTTTATTACGACCTTCTGGAAGAGCGCGAGAAGCGCGGCATCGACGACATCTACCTGCTGCGCATCGAACAGCTCTATCCGTTCCCGGCCAAGGCTCTGATCAATGAGCTGTCGCGCTTCAAGAACGCTGAAATGGTCTGGTGCCAGGAAGAGCCGAAGAACATGGGTGCATGGTCGTTCATCGACCCGTACCTGGAATGGGTTCTGGCGCATATCGATGCCAAGTATCAGCGCGTCCGCTACACGGGCCGCCCGGCTGCCGCTTCTCCGGCAACCGGCCTGATGTCGAAGCACCTGGCTCAGCTCGAAGCCTTCCTCGAAGACGCACTCGGCGGCTGATTTTTCAGCCGTCTCCCCTAATTTGCCCAGAACGCAATCTGAGAAACACGGAAAATAGATCATGGCCACCGAAATCCGCGTCCCAACCCTCGGCGAGATCCGTCAGCGAGGCAACCGTCGGCACCTGGTTCAAGAAGGTCGGCGACACGGTCAAGGCCGATGAGCCGCTGGTCGAACTCGAAACCGACAAGGTTACAGTCGAAGTCCCGGCTCCGGCCTCCGGCGTCCTGACCGAGATCGTCGCCCAGAACGGCGAGACCGTCGGTCTCGACGCGCTGCTCGGCCAGATCGCCGAAGGCGGCGCTGGTGCAGCTCCTTCGGCTCCGGCCGCAAAGCCTGCCGAAGCCGCTCCGGCTCCTGCTGCCGCCGCTGCTGCTCCGGCACCTGCTGCTGCTCCGGCTGGCGGTTCGTCCATGCCGGCCGCTCCGGCTGCGGCCAAGGTTGCTGCCGACAACAATGTCTCGACCGCCGATATCGACGGTTCGGGCAAGCGTGGCCAGGTTCTGAAGGGCGACGTGCTGGCCGCGATCGCCAAGGGGCCGTCGGCTCCGGCAGCGCCCGCCGCCGCACCGGCTGCTCCGCGTCCGGTTTCCTCGGCTGACGACGCTTCCCGTGAAGAGCGCGTGAAGATGACGCGCCTGCGCCAGACGATCGCCAAGCGCCTCAAGGATGCGCAGAACACCGCCGCCATGCTGACCACCTATAACGAGGTGGACATGTCGGCCGTGATGGACCTGCGCAACCGCTACAAGGACGTGTTCGAGAAGAAGCATGGCGTGAAGCTCGGCTTCATGGGCTTCTTCACCAAGGCCGTCACTCACGCCCTGAAGGAACTGCCGGCCGTCAACGCCGAGATCGACGGCACCGACATCATCTACAAGAACTACTGCCACGTCGGCATGGCGGTCGGCACCGACAAGGGCCTCGTCGTTCCGGTCATCCGTGACGCCGACCAGCGCTCGATCGCCGGCGTCGAAAAGGAACTCGGCCGCCTCGCCAAGGCAGCGCGCGACGGTTCGCTCGGCATGGCCGACATGCAGGGCGGCACGTTCACGATCACCAATGGCGGCGTCTACGGTTCGCTGATGTCCTCGCCGATCCTCAACGCGCCGCAGTCGGGCATTCTCGGCATGCACAAGATCCAGGAGCGCCCGGTCGTCGTCGGCGGCCAGATCGTCATCCGTCCGATGATGTATCTCGCGCTCTCCTACGATCACCGCATCGTCGACGGCAAGGAGGCGGTCACCTTCCTCGTCCGCGTCAAGGAAAGCCTGGAAGATCCGGAACGCCTGGTTCTCGATCTCTAAGCCGTAGATACTGAGTTTAAGGAGAGCAGCATGGAACCGGATTCCGCGAACGCAACGCATCTGGTGGTGCTGCTTTCTCTCAGTGTCATTCTGCTTCTCTTCCACATTCTCCTGCAGGCTTCTTTTGCGACGAAGGAACTCGGCCGCTCATGGAATGCCGGGCCAAGGGATGAGGGGCAGCAGCCAACGAGTATCCGTGCGGGACGCGCGGCGCGTGCCTCGAAGAACTACCAGGAAACCTATCCGGCCTTTATCGGCCTGCTGCTGGGCCTCGCCTTCATCGGTGATCCGACCGGTCTCGGCATCGGCGGCGCCTGGGTCTGGCTGATTTCCCGCATCGCCTATGTTCCAATCTATCTCGCCGGCATTGCCTATATCCGCACCCTTGTCTGGGCGCTGAGCGTTGTCGGTCTTCTGATCATGATGTCCGCCTTGCTGGCTTGAGCCACGAGCGGCGCTTCGGAAAAAGGATTTTGAAATGTCTTATGATGTCGTCGTCATCGGTTCCGGCCCCGGCGGTTATGTCTGCGCGATCAAAGCAGCACAGCTCGGCCTGAAGGTCGCGGTCGTCGAGAAGCGCGCCACCTATGGCGGCACCTGCCTCAACATCGGCTGCATTCCGTCCAAGGCGCTGCTGCACGCGTCGGAAATGTTCCACCATGTGGCTCATGGCGTCGACCAGCTCGGCGTCGAGGTTTCCGCGCCGAAACTCAATCTCGAAAAGATGATGGCGCACAAGGATGCGACGGTGAAGTCGAACACCGACGGCGTCGCCTTCCTGTTCAAGAAGAACAAGATCGACGGCTTTATCGGCACCGGCAAGATCGTTGCTGCGGGCAAGGTTTCGGTCACCGGCGAAGACGGCAAGGTGCAGGAAATCGAGACGAAGAACATCGTCATCGCCACCGGCTCCGACGTTGCCGGCATTCCAGGCGTCAACGTCGAGATCGACGAGAAGGTCATCATTTCGTCGACGGGCGGGATCGCGCTCGACAAGGTTCCGCAGAACCTGATCGTCGTCGGCGGCGGCGTCATCGGCCTCGAGCTCGGCTCGGTCTGGATGCGCCTCGGCGCCAAGGTCACCGTCATCGAATATCTCGACAAGCTGCTCGGCGCGATGGATGCCGACGTTTCGAAGCAGTTCCAGCGTATGCTCGCCAAGCAGGGCATGGATATCCGCACTGAAGCCAAGGTGACCGCAGTCGAAAAGACCGCGACCGGTGCCAAGGTGACCTATGAGCCGGTCAAGGGCGGCGATGCGGTTACCGTCGAAGCCGATGTCGTGCTGATCTCCACGGGCCGCAAGCCCTATACCGAAGGCCTCGGCCTGGAGGGTGCGGGCGTCGCGCTCGACAGCCGCGGCCGCGTCGAAATCGACCATGGCTTCAAGACCAATGTCGCCGGCATCTATGCGATCGGCGACGTGGTGAAGGGCCCGATGCTCGCCCACAAGGCGGAAGACGAAGGCGTCGCGCTCGCCGAAATCCTCGCCGGTCAGCACGGCCATGTGAACTACGACGTCATCCCGAGCGTCGTCTACACCCAGCCGGAAGTCGCCTCCGTCGGCAAGACCGAGGAAGAGCTGAAGGCGGCCGGCATCGCCTACAAGATCGGCAAGTTCCCGTTCACGGCGAACGGCCGCGCCCGCGCCATGCTGGCGACCGACGGTTTCGTCAAGATCCTGGCCGACAAGGAAACCGACCGCGTTCTCGGCGGCCATATCGTCGGCTTCGGCGCCGGCGAGATGATCCACGAGATCACCGTGCTGATGGAATTCTCCGGTTCGTCGGAAGATCTCGGCCGCACCTGCCACGCGCATCCGACCATGTCGGAAGCCGTCAAGGAAGCCGCGCTCGCGACCTTCGCCAAGCCGATCCATATGTAATCGGCAGACGCATTCTCGAATTGGCAAAAAAACCGGCCTGGAGACAGGCCGGTTTTTTTATTTTGCGGATGAACCGTCATCCTCGGGCTTGTCCCGAGGATCCAGCCGCATTGCACATCCTTCGAGGGGCAGATGATCGGGACAAGCCCGATCATGACGCTGGAGTGATGAACCGCCCTCTCACGCCCTGACGGCATGAAGATACTGGAAATGCCGGTCGTACTGGGCCAGCACGTCCTGGATCAGTTCCTCGCGCGTCAGGCCCATCACGTCGTAATCCTGCCCGCCGTCGGAGAGGAATACCTCGGCGCGGTAATATTTGTCGGCGCGCTGGCGGTTGCTCTGGCTTTCGATGAAGCTGTAGCTCGGCATGTCGTAGGGGCGGATGCGAATGCCGTAGGAGAACTGCTCCTCACCCCCGGGAGTGACGATCAGCTTCAGGCGGCTGTCATCCTGCTGAACCTCGGCTTCGAGCGAACGATTGCGCAGTTCCGCAGCCACATCCGTCAGGGCGGGTGCAGCGACCTCGGAGAGGAATTTCGTCACTTCTGATTTGCGCGGATAGCTGATGATGCCGTGCAACTGTCGCTGCCAGCTGACCGATTGGCGCGGCCTCAGGCTCTGCACCAGCGCATTCTGCCGCAGCCCCTCGCGGCGCAGACCCTGGATCAGGCCCCAGCACATCAGCAGCATGACGAAGGCGAAGGGCAGGGCGCCGGCAATAGAGGCAGTCTGCAGCGCATCCAGCCCCCGGATGACAGCAGGATCGTGCCGATCAGACCCGATACGATGGCCCAGAACACCCGGCGCATGGCCGGACCATCGTCGCGCCCACCGGAGGCGAGCGTGTCGATGACCAGGGCAGAGGAGTCGGCGCTGGTGACAAAGAAGCAGACGATCAGCAGGATCGCCAGCCACGACACATACATTCCGAGTGGAAACTGTTCGAGGAAGACGAAGAGTGCGAGCGTGACATCCTTGGCCACGGCGTCAGACACGGCAGTGGTTGCTCCCGTCATATGCATGGCGAGTGCGGTATCACCGAAGACCGTCATCCAGGCGAAGCTGAAGCCGGTCGGTACCAGCAGCACGCCCATAACAAACTGACGGATGGTGCGGCCGCGCGATATGCGGGCGATGAACATGCCGACGAAGGGCGACCAGGCGATCCACCAGCCCCAGTAGAACAAGGTCCAGTCGCCGAGCCACTGGCCGGGTTCTTCGTTCGGCGCATAGGCATACATATAGAAGGTGCGCAGAACGAAGTTGTCGAGATAGGTGCCGAGATTCTGGACGAAGGCGCGCAGCAGGAAGGTTGTCGGACCCATCACCAGAACGAAGATCATCAGCGCGGCAGCCATGATCATGTTCAGGTTCGACAGGAACTTGACGCCTTTCTCGAGACCGGTCGCAACCGAGATCGTTGCAATGGCGACAATGACGACGATCAGCACCAGTTGCACGCTGAAGCTGATCGGTACGCCCGCCACATGGGCGAGCCCGGCGTTGATCTGGAGCACGCCGAGGCCAAGAGACGTCGCAACACCGAAGATAGTGCCGATGATCGCGAATATGTCGACCGCATTGCCGATGGGGCCGTAGATACGTTCTCCGATGATCGGATAGAGCGCCGAGCGCATGGTCAGCGGCAGGCCATGACGATAGGAGAAATAGGCGAGCGACAGACCGATCAGCCCATACACGGCCCAGGCATGCAGGCCCCAGTGGAAATAGCTGATTTCCATCGCCGTGCGGGCAGCCTGGATCGAGGCGGGATCGCCGACCGGCGGCTTGGTGAAGTGATTGACCGGCTCTGCGACGCCGAAGAAGACGAGGCCGATGCCCATGCCGGCGGCAAACAGCATGGAGAACCAGGCCGGATAGCTGAAATCCGGCTCCGAATGGTTCGGCCCGAGCTTGATGCTGCCGTAGCTCGACACGCCGAGAAAGAGCATCAGCATGAGAAAGATCGCAACGGCGAGAAGATAGATCCAGCCGAGCTCCGAAACAATCCAGCCCTGGACTGCCGCAAAAGTCGCGGCGGAGGCCTCCGGTGCGAGGACGCCGGCCAGGACGAAGAGAAGAGTTATACCGGCAGACCAGAGGAACACAGGTCGGTTGACGCCCTCCGTAAGACCGATTTTGCGGGAGGTTGATGTCTCTGTCGGATCTGCCATGGATGCCCCTTGCGCTTACGCGTCACGCCAACGGCCTGGCTATGTTAGCTCAGCCGCATGTGCGGGCATATGGAGCCATGGGCTCGTTCGCCAAGGGGTAGGTTGTATAACCGAGAGGTCGTCAGATTGCGGGCGTGACCGTGAAGCCCTGTTTGCGCAGAAGCTCGACAAGGCCTTCCTCGCCCGGCAGGTGCAGGGCGCCGACGGCCATGAAGACATTGCCTTCCGACAGAATCGGAGCTGCGCGTTCCGCCATCAGGTGGTTGCGCTTGGTGACGATCAGTTCCTCGAATTCGGCATAGCCTGCGTCATCGCTGCCATCGGGGGCGACCTGTTTCAGGAGTGGGATGGTGAGGCCCATGTCGCCGCTCAGATAAAGATCGGTCATGGTTTCGAAGACGTCGTCCATCTTCGAGCCGAGCTTGATGGTCTCGACCAGCGACTTGAGGTGAATGTCGGTTGGGATCGACGCCATGGCGCCGAGTTGTTCGGCGTAGGTTTCCAGCCCCTTGACCGACTTGCCGGCGGCGGCCGCATCCATGGCGATCTTCTTGTCGAGGAATGCTTCCGCCTTTGCCTTGCGCGCCATCTCGCAGGCGGGAAGCGATACGAAGGCCATCAGCATCCAGGGTTTCATGCGAGAGACGGCGGATAGCGGAATGCCCCGCTGCTTCAATCCGCTTTCCAGAAGCGCCAGATCATCCTTGCTCAGAAGCTTCTCGATGGAAGTGCCATCGGTGAACATGGTGAGTTCCGGCTTTGCAAGAACGCTGGCCATCGCCTTCTGCTCGTCCAGAACTTCGGCGGATTCGACGATGATCGTCTTTGCATCCTGGAGGGCGGTATCGGCGCCGGCCGGCATTTTCAGGACGCGCGGGTCGGTGACATGCATGGTGCCGAGCAGCCATGAGGTGGCGACACCCGGCTTCTCGATCTTCCAGAAGATGCCCTTTCCGTTCGGCACCTTGTCGCCTTCGGCCAAGATCTGCTGGTAGGCGGCGGGTTCCTTCGCTTTCATCTCGTCGACGAGGCTCGTGCCGTGGCAGGCCGGGTCGGCTTCCTGAGCATGGGCCGGAAGGGATCCGAGGATCACGATCAAAGACGCGAGCACGGCCACGTGGATGGCCGCAAGCAGCCACAGGACGAAGCCTTGCAGGCGCTCGAAACGGGGGCCGTAGAAGAAAGTCTCGTTCATGTCATCGATCCGCAATTGTCGCGCCGAATGTATCAATCCAGGTTCGACACGGCCTTAACGGGCTTGGTTAACGAATGGTTCAGGTCGCTGTTAGGCCAGGTATCACGCTCTAGGATGGGCGCGGTCGTAGACTTCCAGGAGGCGGGACGTGTCGACGCCGGTATAGACCTGAGTGGTCGAAAGGCTGGCATGGCCGAGCAGTTCCTGGATGGTGCGCAGGTCGCCGCCGCCGGCAAGCAAGTGGGTAGCGAAGGAATGGCGCAGTGCGTGGGGCGTTGCCGTATCCGGCAGGCCGAAGGCGCCGCGCAGTTTTTGCATTTGCCGCTGGATGATGGCCGGCTGCAGCGGCCCGCCGCGGGCACCGCGAAACAGCGGCTGGTCTTCGGTCAGGTGGAAGGGGCAGATGTCTCGGTAGCGGGTGACCGCTTCGGAAACCGCGGGAAGAACCGGCACGATGCGTGTCTTGCCGCCCTTGCCCCTGATGCGCAGCGTCGTCGTGCCGGGTTCGATCTCGTCCGGTTTCAGGTCGAGTGCTTCAGAGATACGCAGGCCGCAGCCATAGAGAAGCGCCAGGACCGCGGCATCGCGGGCGGCGATCCAGGGCTCGTCGTGCAATTGCGTCTCACGGATCGTCAGGTTGGTTGCCTGCCGGTCGGTCAGCGGCTTCGGCAGCGATTTTGGCTGTTTCGGCGCACGCACCGCACCGGCTGCGGCGGCATTTATCAGGCCCTGGCGTTCCAGATATTTGAGGAAGGAACGCAGACCGGCCAGATGGCGGCCGAGCGAGCGGGCGCCTGATCCGTCGCGGCGACGCTGCGCCAGGAAGGCGCGAAGGTCGGCCGGCCGCAGCGTGTGGATGTCGGAAAGTTTCGGCGGGCCGGCGAGATGGCCGGTCAGGAAGGTTAGAAACTGCCTTGTGTCGCGCTCATAGGCATCGAGCGTATTGGGCGACAGCCGGCGTTCGCTCTCAAGGCTCGACAACCACTCCTGGCGCTTGGCGGTAAGGTCGGGTGCGGCAATGATCAGCAGTTCGTTCAAGGGTGTTGCCTATTGGGCCCGTTGATTTTCGTGGAAAGCCGCACCAGATTGCTATCGGCAGCGTTACGAAAATCCTAAGTCAGCCGTAGTCTGCCAAAGTTTTATCATACAGGGCTGCCACAAAGCCGTCCTGCCCAAGGAGTACGTATGGCCCGCCGTGATAGTTCGACGACCCTCGGTCAATTCGCGGAGACCATATCGCTCAATTCCAGAGGTCGGCCCGGCCATATCGTCGACACACTGATCGGGGAACGCGGCAAGCGCATCGTCGGCAGCCCGTTCTGGCCGATCATGCGGCCCTTCCTCTACACGCTGCTGCGCTACGGCAAGGCGATCGAATTCGCCGACGACGTGGCGCCGAAGAGCGGTTTTCAGTGTTTCGAATATATGAGCGATCTCCTGAAGCTGGAGATCAAGGCGAAGAACGCCGAGCGCATACCCGAGAGCGGCGGTTTCATCCTGGTCAGCAACCACCCGACCGGCATTGCCGACGGCGTCGCCGTGTTCGATCTGTTGAAGGCGACCCGGCCGGACCTGATGGTGTTTGCCAATCGCGACGCCGTCCGCGTCAATCCGCGCTTCGCCGAGATGATCATTCCCGTCGAATGGCGCGACGAATACAAGAGCAAGCTCAAGACCCGCGAAACGCTGGTGCTGACCAACAAGGCGGTCGAGGAGGGCAAGGTGATGGTGCTGTTCCCGTCCGGCCGTATCGCCTATTGGGCGAATGGTCAGCTCAACGAGCGGCCGTGGAAAACCTCGGCGGTCAGCCTTGCGCGCAAATATAATCTGCCGATCCTGCCGATCCATATCACAGCCCGCAATTCAGGCCTGTTCTACTGGTTCGCCAAATGGTCGACCGAGCTGCGCGACATGACGGTGTTCTACGAACTGCTCAACAAGAAGGGCAACCGCTTCGATTTCACTGTCGGGCAGATGATAGAGCCGGACCAGCTGGAAGGCGATCCGGCAGAGGTGACGAAGGCGCTGGAGCATCATACCGTGATCGAACTGGCCGCTGACGGCGATGCCCGGTTTGCAGGGCTTGCAAAGGCCGAGGTCGTCTCGGCGGCGTGATCGGGAACCCTTACGGCCATGGCCATAGCGATCAGAATTCTCGGGGAGCGGTTGGCATCGGATGTTGCTCCTTTAGCCGAAGCTGCCGAGCGTGATGGTTATTCACATATCAGCCGTCTTGTCGAAGAATGGGAGAGCGGCAGTAACCGTTTCAACAAGTCTGGTGAGATGTTGCTTGGCGCCTTCGACGGGCCATCAATAATCGCGATCGGCGGCATGACCATCGAGCTTTCTCGCTCCGATTGGCTGCGTATGCGGCGCTTCTATGTTTTGCCGGATTTCCGAGGGCGCGGTATCGCGCGATTGCTGGCCAGCCGACTTCTGGCCCATGCACGAGGTTACGCACCGACGGTCACGGTGCATGCCGGCGATGCGCGCGCCGCCCTGTTTTGGCAAGCGATGGGCTTTCGCCCCTTCGTCCGTGACACCTACACGCATATTCTCGATTTCGCCTGATAGCACTTCCTCAACCTGCCGGATGGGATAGAAATAGGCATGCTGCTTCGTTCCATGTCTGCCCGGAACTACCGATCCCTGAAGTCGATCGGCATGGATCTCGCCGGCGTCAACTTGTTCATCGGCGAGAACGGCGTCGGCAAATCCAATCTCTACCGCGCGCTGCAGCTGATCCAGGCGGCGGTGCGCGGCACGCTGGCGCAGGAGATCGCAGCGGAAGGCGGCATGGCCTCGGCGCTCTGGTCCGGCCATCGGCGCAACGAGAAGAATTTCCGCATCAAACTCAACGTCGAGGTGCTGGACGATGAACGCGCCATTACCTTCCGATACCGCGTCGAAGCGGGGTTGAGACCGCCCAAGGCTGCGGCGGGCTTCGCCTTCGAACCGCAGATCAAGGAAGAGGAGCTTTCGATCGAGACCGGCTCGCGACCGGTGACGATGATGAAGCGAGCCGGCCCCGGCATCATGGTGCGCGGGGCGGACAACCGGATGCAGGAATATCCGGAAATCGGCGCCTTCCGTCGGATGGTGGAAAGTTGGCGGTTCTTTCACGGTTTTCGGACCGATCGCGACGCGCCGATGCGGCAGCCGTGCCTGGCGGTGACGGCGCCACTGCTGGACGAGGACGGTGCCAATGTTGCGGCCGTGTTCGCGACGCTGGAGCATATCCGCGGTAACACGATCGAGCTCAACCGGGCGATTGGAACCGCCTTCGACGGGCCCAGGCTGCATGTGCCTGAGCCCGGCGAATATGCTGAATTCGGTCTTGTCTTTCCGCACCTGCCGTTACGCGTCTTCACGCCGCGCGAATTGTCGGACGGGCAAATCCGTTTCTTAGGGCTGGCGGCGGCGCTGATGTCCTATCGCCAGCCGCCGCTGATTGCGCTCAACGAGCCGGAAGCGAGCCTGCATCCCGACATGCTGGAGCCGCTGGCCGACATGATCGCCGCGGCGGCGCAGGCAAGCCAGATCTGGATCGTCACTCATTCGGAACAACTGGCCGCCGCCGTTCAGGGGCGCTGCGGTGTGCGTGCCAAGCGGGTGATCCGCAAGGATGGGGCGACATGGATCGAGGGCATGCGGCTGACCGGGATGATGGACGAGGATGATGAGGACGAGTGAGCCGATGATGGCTGGGCGTTTCTCCTCTTCCCTGTGCCCCTAGGGCTTCGTCCACGGAGTGTCACAGGGATCCAGCCGACCCAAGTCCTTGGGCTGAAAAGAGCCTTCTCGCCGCGCAGGCGCGTGTCGGCTGGATTCCTGTGACGAACACAGGAATAAGGAGTGCTTGGGAGGAGGGGTTCACTTTTGTTCTCTTCCGATGCATGGTCGCGCCGCATGGCCAAAGATTCTCCTGACGTGACTGGCGACATGATGGGTTCGCTGTTCGGCGACGCGCTTGCGCCGTCGCGGGCACCCGTGCGCGTCGTGCCGGTTCTGGTGCCCGTGCCGGTGCCGGTTGCCTATAGCTACGCCGTGCCGGAAGGCGTGCATGTCGAGCCCGGTTCGGTCGTGCAGGTGCCGGTCGGGCCGCGGCAGCTGATCGGCGTCGTCTGGGAAGGCGAGAACGACGAGCGGCTCGATCCGAAGAAGCTGCGCCCCATCACGCTGGTCTTCGACTGCCCGCCTCTGTCCAAGGACATGCGCGATTTCGTCGACTGGGTATCGGCCTATACGCTCTCGCCGCCGGGCCTCGTCGCCCGCATGGCGATCAGGGCACCCGCGGCGCTCGATCCCGAACCGATGGTCGAGGGATTGCGCTATCTCGGCGGCGAGCCGGATCGGCTGACACCGGCGAGAACCCGCGTGCTCGACATGGCGCGCGAGCAGGATGCGCCGTGGACGCGCAGCGGGCTTGCCCATGCGGCGGGCGTTTCGCTCAGCGTCATCGACGGACTGATCAAGCAGGGCATGTTCGACACGATCTTCCTGCCCCCGCCACCGGTCGTGGCGAAGCCGGATCCCGACTATACCGCGCCGCGCATCGAAGGACCGCAGAAGGATGCGGCGCAGGAGATCGTTGCCTCCATTCGCCAAGGTGGGTTCGCCGCATCGCTGATCGACGGCGTCACCGGCTCGGGCAAGACGGAAGTCTATTTCGAGGCGATCGCCGAGACGCTGAGGCGCGGCAAGCAGGTGATGATCCTGCTGCCTGAAATCGCGCTGACGCCGGCCTTCCTCGAGCGTTTCGAGCAGCGTTTCGGCGCCAAGCCCGCCGAATGGCATTCCGATCTTTCGCCGCGTATGCGCGAAAAGGTGTGGCGCGGCGTGGTGACCGGCGAGGTGAGGGTGGTGGCCGGTGCGCGTTCTGCGCTGTTCCTGCCCTTCGAGGAGCTTGGTCTCATCATCGTCGATGAAGAGCACGATCCCGCCTACAAGCAGGAGGATCGCGTCTTCTATAATGCGCGCGACATGGCGGTGGTCAGGGCGCGGATCGGAGATTTCCCGGTCGTGCTGGTTTCGGCGACGCCATCGGTCGAAAGCCAGGTCAACGGACTGTCGGGCCGCTACAATCTCGTGCAGTTGCCCACACGATTTGGCGATGCAGCGCTTCCGGACCTGCATCTCGTCGACATGCGGCGCCATCCGCCTGAGCGTGGTGGTTTCTTGTCGCCGGTTCTGGTCAGGGCGATTGCGCGGACGATAGAGAAGAAGGAGCAGGCGCTGCTGTTCCTCAACCGTCGAGGCTATGCGCCACTGACGCTCTGCCGCGTCTGCGGCCACCGGTTTCAGTGCCCGCAATGTTCGAGCTGGCTGGTCGAGCACCGGTTCAAGAGCCAGATCCAATGCCATCAATGCGGCTATCATCAGCATACGCCGGAAGCCTGCCCGGAATGCGGAACGCTCGATCATCTCGTCGCCTGCGGTCCCGGCGTCGAGCGCATCGCCGAAGAGGTGGAAAAGCATTTTCCTGATGCGCGCACGATCGTTATGTCCTCCGACATTCTCGGCGGCGTGAAGCGGATGCGGCTGGAGCTCGAAGCCATTGCCAAGGGTGATGTCGATATCGTCATCGGCACCCAGCTTGTTGCCAAGGGCCATAACTTCCCGCTGATGACGCTGGTCGGCATCGTCGATGCTGATCTGGGCCTGTCCAACGGTGACCCGCGCGCGGCGGAGCGTACGTTTCAGCTCTTGAGCCAGGTGACCGGTCGCGCCGGGCGAACCGGCTTGAAGAGCCACGGCCTGATCCAGACGTTTCAGCCGCAGCATCCGGTCATGCAGGCGATCGTCTCGGGCGATTCCACCGCCTTCTACGAGCGCGAGATTTCCGAGCGGGAAAAGGCGCTGCTGCCGCCCTTCGGCCGGCTCGCCTCGCTGATCGTGTCGGCGGATACGCGGGCGGATGCGGAAAACCATGCCCGCGGTCTTCGCGCGGCAGCGCCGCATGTTTCCGGCATTGCGATCCTCGGGCCGGCGGAAGCGCCGATCGCGCTGGTGCGCGGGCGCTACCGTTTCCGCCTTCTCGTGCACGGACGGCGCAATTCCGACATGCAGGCCTTCCTCAGGTCCATGATCGGCAATGGCCCGAAAGCTCGCGGGACGATCCAGGTCCAGCTCGATGTCGATCCCCAAAGCTTCCTTTAGCGGATCGCATAAGCACTCATCTTTGCTACTTGTTTACCCTGTTGGCTAGAATCGGGACGATTCGCAGAAGTTGGATCGAAGAGGGACGACGCATGGAATTCTACTTTCCGACAGAAATGAACGAGCAGGTGGCCTTCATCGCCTGCGCCATCACGGCCGTGCTCGGCCTGCTGGTGCTTCTCTGCCCGGGTCCGGTCCTGCGGCTTTCCGCGTTTCAGATCGGCGAAGTCCGGCCGGAAGGCTATGGTTCGGTGCGGGCGGCGGGCGCGCGCTATATCGGTCTCGGTGTCCTGCCCATCCTGCTGGCCCAGGATTGGTTCTACATGGCGACCGGCGTGGTGCTGGCGCTGGGTGCGGCGGGACGGCTCGTCTCCTTCTTCGCCGACCGTGGCTTCACCTCACGAAATATGCTGTTTTTCCTACTTGAAGTTGTGCTTGCTGCTGGCCCGCTCGCCTATGTGTTCGGGTATATCTGACGGGCCTTATTGACGCAGTCGTGCATCGACGGCCTGGATTCCTTCAGTCGCGCCTGAAAAAACTGCGCATCCCCTTGAAGGACGGGCGTTTTCGATGTCGAGGCGTGTTGCGAGTCCCTACATCCTATGCTAGACGGACCCCGAACGTCGGAAAGGGTGGGCTGGAGGCTTCGCAGGTTCCGAGGAAATTCAATTATTTTCAAGACCTTGCTTGAACATGAGTTTCAGGTTGGGCGCTTGAATGGCAATTCAGGGAAACTGTGCCCGTGGCTGACACGTCCCCGCTTATTTCCGGTGTTGCGGAGCGCTATGCTTCGTCGCTGTTTGAATTGGCTTTGGAATCTGGTTCCATCGACAGTGTCGGCGCCGATCTCGATCGCTTCCAGGCGCTTCTGGACGAGAGTGAAGATCTGCGGCGTCTGGTTGCAAGCCCGGTCTTCTCTGCCGAAGACCAGCAGAAGGCTGCGAGCGCCGTTGCCGAAAAGGCCGGTATCTCCGGTACTGTTCTGAACTTCATCAAGGTCGTGGCCGGCAATCGCCGCCTGTTTGCCTTCCCGGGCATGATCCGCGCCTATCGCGAAATCGCCGCAGAACACCGCGGTGAAGTTGCCGCCGAGGTCACCTCGGCCCATGCGTTGACTGCAACGCAGGAAAAAGAACTCAAGTCGGCGCTGAAGGGCGTTACCGGCAAGGACGTGACCATTGCGGTCACGGTCGATCCGTCGATCCTCGGCGGCCTGATCGTCAAGGTCGGCTCGCGTCAGATCGATACCTCCTTCGCACCAAACTTTCCACCCTTAAGCTTGCATTGAAAGAGGTCGGCTGATGGATATCCGTGCAGCGGAAATTTCCGCAATTCTCAAGGACCAGATCAAGAATTTCGGCCAGGAAGCTGAAGTTTCTGAAGTCGGCCAGGTTCTTTCCGTCGGCGACGGCATCGCTCGCGTTTACGGTCTCGACAACGTCCAGGCGGGCGAAATGGTCGAGTTCCCGGGCGGCATCCGCGGTATGGCGCTCAACCTCGAATCCGACAATGTCGGCGTGGTTATCTTCGGCTCCGACCGTGACATCAAGGAAGGCGACACCGTCAAGCGGACCGGCGCCATCGTCGACGTTCCGGTTGGTCCGGAGCTGCTCGGCCGCGTCGTTGACGCGCTCGGCAACCCGATCGACGGCAAGGGCCCGATCAACTCGACCCGCCGTTCGCGCGTCGACGTAAAGGCTCCGGGCATCATTCCGCGCAAGTCGGTTCATGAGCCGATGTCGACCGGCCTCAAGGCCATCGACGCCCTCATCCCGGTTGGCCGCGGCCAGCGCGAGCTCGTCATCGGCGACCGCCAGACCGGCAAGACCGCCATCATTCTCGACGCGTTCCTGAACCAGAAGTCGATCCACGACAACGGTCCGGAAGGCGACAAGCTTTTCTGCGTATACGTTGCTATCGGCCAGAAGCGCTCGACCGTTGCCCAGTTCGTCAAGGTTCTGGAAGAGCGCGGCGCACTGCAGTATTCGATCGTCGTTGCCGCAACGGCTTCCGACCCGGCTCCGATGCAGTATCTCGCACCGTTCGCCGGTTGCGCCATGGGCGAATACTTCCGCGACAACGGTCAGCACGCGCTGATCGCATATGACGACCTTTCCAAGCAGGCCGTCGCCTACCGTCAGATGTCCCTGCTGCTGCGTCGTCCTCCGGGCCGCGAAGCTTACCCGGGCGACGTTTTCTATCTCCACTCGCGTCTCCTCGAGCGCGCTGCAAAGCTCTCCGACGAGCGCGGCGCCGGTTCGCTGACGGCTCTGCCGGTCATCGAAACCCAGGGTAACGACGTTTCGGCCTTCATTCCGACCAACGTGATCTCGATCACCGACGGCCAGATCTTCCTCGAAACCGACCTGTTCTACCAGGGCATCCGTCCGGCCGTTAACGTCGGTCTGTCGGTTTCCCGCGTCGGTTCCGCCGCGCAGATCAAGGCGATGAAGCAGGTCGCCGGCTCGATCAAGGGCGAGCTTGCCCAGTATCGTGAAATGGCTGCGTTCGCGCAGTTCGGTTCCGACCTCGACGCCTCCACGCAGCGCCTGCTCAACCGCGGTGCGCGCCTGACCGAACTCCTGAAGCAGCCGCAGTTCTCGCCGCTGAAGACGGAAGAGCAGGTTGCGGTGATCTTCGCCGGCGTCAACGGCTACCTCGACAAGATCGCGGTTTCCGAAGTCGGCAAGTTCGAACAGGGCCTGCTTTCCTACCTCCGTTCGGAAGGCAAGGCAGTTCTGGAGACGATCCGCGCTGAAAAGCAGATCTCGGACGACACGAAGGCAAAGCTGAAGTCGGCTCTCGACGCCTTCGCAAAGTCTTTCGCTTAAAAGTACGGATCTAGCTCAAGGACCGATAACGGATGCCTTCACTTAAGGATCTGAAAAACCGGATCGCCTCCGTCAAGGCGACGCAGAAGATCACCAAGGCGATGAAAATGGTCGCCGCGGCGAAGCTGCGTCGCGCGCAGGAAGCGGCCGAGGCCGCCCGTCCTTACGCAGAGCGGATGGACAAGGTATTGGGCAGCCTCGCAGCTGCCAATGCCGGCAATGCGGATGCGCCAATCCTGCTTTCGGGCACCGGCAAGGACCAGGTTCACCTCCTGGTCGTCGCCACCGGCGAGCGCGGTCTGGCGGGGGCTTCAACTCCTCGATCATCCGTCTGGCCCGCGATCACGCCCAGAAGCTTCTTGCCCAGGGCAAGACGGTCAAGATCCTGACCGTCGGCCGCAAGGGCAACGACGTTCTGCGCCGCTCGTTCAAGGACAATATCGTCCACTACATCACCTTCCGCGAAGTGAAGCAGCTTGGTTTCGTCCAGGCGGACGAAGTCGCGCACAAGGTGCTTGAGATGTTCAACGCCGGCGAATTCGACGTCGCCACGCTGTTCTTCTCGCGCTTCCAGTCGGTGATCTCGCAGGTCCCGACCGCACAGCAGATCATTCCTGCAAAGTTCGAAACGAAGGACGCAAACGAACCGGCAACCGGTTCGGCAGCGCTCTACGAATACGAGCCGAGCGAAGAGGAAATCCTCGAGGACCTGCTGCCGAAGAACATCGCAGTGCAGATCTTCCGGGCGCTGCTCGAAAACAACGCTTCCTTCTACGGCGCGCAGATGTCCGCAATGGACAACGCAACGCGCAATGCCGGCGACATGATCAACAAACTGACGCTTTCCTACAACCGCCAGCGTCAGGCGCAGATCACGAAGGAACTCATCGAAATCATTTCGGGCGCGGAAGCGCTCTGAGGTAAAGAAAGAGGGTAAGAATCATGGCTACCGCAACGGGCTCGTCCCTCGGCAAAGTGACCCAGGTTATCGGCGCTGTCGTCGACGTCGCGTTTGACGGCAAACTGCCGGCTATCCTTAACGCGCTTGAAACCGAGAACAACGGCAACCGCCTCGTTCTCGAAGTCGCACAGCACCTCGGTGAAAACCAGGTCCGCACAATCGCCATGGACTCGACCGAAGGTCTCGTCCGTGGCCAGAGCGTTACCGATACGGGCGCTCCGATCTCGGTTCCGGTCGGCGAGCAGACGCTCGGCCGCATCATGAACGTCATCGGCGAGCCGGTCGACGAAGCTGGTCCGCTTGACCGCACCAACCTGCGCGCCATCCACCAGGACGCTCCGGCCTATGTCGAGCAGTCAACGGAAGGCCAGATCCTCGTCACCGGCATCAAGGTCGTCGACCTGCTCGCACCTTACGCGAAGGGCGGCAAGATCGGCCTGTTCGGCGGCGCCGGCGTTGGCAAGACCGTTCTCATCATGGAACTGATCAACAACGTTGCTAAGGCACACGGCGGTTACTCCGTATTCGCCGGCGTTGGTGAGCGTACCCGTGAAGGCAACGACCTTTACCACGAAATGATCGAATCGAACGTCAACAAGCATGGCGGCGGCGAGGGCTCCAAGGCTGCGCTCGTTTACGGCCAGATGAACGAACCGCCGGGCGCCCGCGCTCGCGTCGCTCTGACGGGTCTGACCATCGCTGAAGACTTCCGCGACAAGGGCCAGGACGTTCTGTTCTTCGTCGACAACATCTTCCGCTTCACCCAGGCAGGTTCGGAAGTGTCGGCTCTGCTCGGCCGTATTCCTTCCGCCGTTGGTTATCAGCCGACGCTCGCTACCGACATGGGCCAGATGCAGGAACGCATCACCACCACGACCAAGGGCTCGATCACCTCGGTTCAGGCCATCTACGTTCCCGCCGACGACTTGACCGACCCGGCACCGGCAACCTCGTTCGCCCACTTGGACGCAACGACGGTTCTGTCGCGCTCGATCGCTGAAAAGGGTATCTACCCGGCCGTCGACCCGCTCGACTCCACCTCGCGCATGCTCGACCCGATGGTCGTCGGCGAAGAGCATTACGAAGTTGCCCGTAAGGTCCAGACGACGCTTCAGCGCTACAAGTCGCTGCAGGACATCATCGCCATCCTCGGCATGGACGAACTGTCCGAAGAGGACAAGATGACGGTTACCCGCGCCCGCAAGATCGAGCGCTTCCTGTCGCAGCCGTTCTTCGTTGCCGAAGTCTTCACCGGTTCGCCGGGCAAGCTGGTTGCTCTCGAAGACACGATCAAGGGCTTCAAGGGCCTGGTCAACGGCGAGTACGACCACCTGCCGGAAGCTGCCTTCTACATGGTCGGCTCGATCGAAGAAGCGATCGAAAAGGCCAAGAAGCTGGCCGAAGCCGCTTAATTACAAGCTTGAGACGGCGCGTCGGGAGAACCGGCGCGCCTGTCACTCCGTAAGAATTCGAATTTTCACGCAGTCCCGCATGCCGAGCCGATCAGGCGCCTTGCAGGATCTGCCATAGGAAGTGGACCATCATGGCCGACGCTTTCAACTTTGAACTGGTTTCGCCCGAGCGCCTGCTCGTTTCGGAGAAGGTCTCCGAAGTGGTGATCCCGGCGACGCTTGGCGAAATGACGGTGCTGGTCAACCACGCGCCGACAATGACGACGATCAAGCCCGGCGTGGTCACCGTGAAGCTCGATCGACATCCTGCCGGACAGCTGTACGCTGCTCGCAGAATCCGCCGTCCCGGCCGCCGAGCTGACCCACGACACGCTGCAGAAAC
This sequence comes from Terrirhizobium terrae, assembly GCF_030323265.1. Lineage (GTDB taxonomy): Bacteria > Pseudomonadota > Alphaproteobacteria > Rhizobiales > Rhizobiaceae > Neorhizobium. Next base: position 999,913 of record NZ_CP104992.1, on the reverse strand, counting down.
GTATCGAGGCGACCCAGGCCGATATCGGCAAGGCAAACAGCGACGAGCACAAGACCAAGCTCGAGCAGTTCCTCGCCGAACTGACGCATCTCAACGGCGTCGTCGTCGCAGCGTAATTCGCTCGAGATAACAGTTTTTATGAAGGCGGTCCTTGCGGGCCGCCTTTTGCGTTATGGGGTCGCCTTCCAGGCGCGTCGTCATCCTCGGGCTCCCAAGGATCCAACCACGTCGAGAACAATGGGACGGTAGTAGATGCTCGGGACAAGCCCGAGCATGACGGCAGGGGAGGGGCGCTCTCGCTACGAGCTCCGGCTGCCGGGTGTCAAATCCCCGACAGCAGGTGCTGATGCAGCCGTGCCGCTCCGGGCGTCAGCGAACGATAGCGCGGCATGCCGAGATGGTAGCCGTAACCGGTCTCCAGCCGCCGAGAGCCCAGCTCGACGAGCGCGCCCGTAGCCAGTTCATCCGCGATGAGGCCGATACTGCCGAGCGTGACGCCTTCGCCGCGCAGCGCCGCGTCCACCGCCAGCGAGTAGGTTGAGAAGGAGAGGCGGGGCGTGATGCGTGCTTTGGGTGGATCGGGCAGCCGCGCGAACCATTGGCGAAACGAGATCCAGTGGGCGTTGAAACGTTCGTAGTCGATGAGGTCGAGACGGGCTATTTCGTGCGGGGCGATGGCGGCGGGATCGATCCTGAGTCTTTCAATGAAATCCGGCGAGGCCACCGGCACAAGCTCTTCCTTCATCAGCAGCGTCAGGTTCCAGCGCGGATGTTCGCCGGTGGAATAGAGGATCACGAGGTCGTTGGCTTCGGACGCAAGTTCCGAAGGGGCGTCGGTGGTCAGCAGCCGGACAGAGACCGATGGGCTTTCATTGTCGAAATCCTTGAGCCGCTTGGCGAGCCAGAGATGCGAGACGGAGCCACTGGCGGCGATCGAGATCGTTTCGCGTCCACCACCACGGAAGGGTTCAAGGCTCTCCTCCAGATAGTCCAGCGTTGCGCGCACACGCTGGGCCAGTCGGTCGCCCTCCGGCGTGAGCGCCAGATTGCGGCCGCGGCGGGTGAAGAGTTTTGCGCCGAGCTGTTCCTCTAGGCCCTGAATGCGCCGGCTGACTGCCGCCTGGGTGATATGCAGCTCGCGGCCTGCGCGGGAAAAATTCATGTAGCGGCAGGCGGCATCGAAGACGCGGAATGCTTCCAAGGGTATGCGATCCAGCATCAGCCTCTCCATGATCTCAGATCATCAAATAACCTGATATTTCGATGGATTTGAAGAGCTGACATTGTGATGCAGAGTGCGCGCATCATTCATCGCGTCGGCGGGCATTCATGCAGTTCTCCACTTCCTTCATTCCGGACATACGCTTCGGTTCCGGCCTGTTCCACGAGCTTCCTACTGCGGTTAAAGGCTTCGAGGGCGCACGGGCGGCCCTGATCGTCATGGATGGCTTCCTTGCCGCGACAGGGTTGGCGAAGAGCCTTGCCGGTGAACTGGCGGCAGCCGGTATCGAGCCACGTCTCTATTCCGACTTCTCCGGCGAACCGAAGCTGACGCATCTGCAGGCAGCGAGTGAACTGGCAAAGGGCGCTGACGTCGTGGTCGGCATCGGCGGCGGGTCGGCGCTCGATATCGCCAAGGTCGCGGCCTGCTGTGCCGCCTCCGGTGAGGATCCGATGTTCTACGCGCTGGCGGCTAATCCCTTGCCGAAGAAACCGTTGAAGAAGATCATGGTGCCGACGACGGCCGGGACGGGTTCGGAGACATCGGCCACCAATATCTTTGCTGGGCCGGAAGGCAAGAAGCTCTGGATCTGGGGTGCGGAGACCAAGGCCGATCTGGTGTTGCTCGATCCCGAGCTGACGATTTCCCTGCCACCGCATCTGACCGCATGGTGCGGCATGGACGCCTTCATCCACGCTTTCGAGGCCTGCACCAACCGGAATGCCCATGTGGGTGCGAAACTCTACGCCCATGAGGCGATGCGGCTGGTGGCGGGCTCGCTCGAAGCCGCCGTCAAGGCGCCCGGCAATCTGGAAGCGCGCGGTAAAGTGCTGCTCGGCTCCTGCTATGCCGGTATCGCCATCGACAATTGCGGCACGGCGGTCGCCCACAATATCAGCCATGCGCTAGCGGGAATGGCGCCGGTGCATCACGGGCTTGCCACGGCACTCGGCTTCGAGGAGACGCTGCCCTGGCTTGTCGATGCCGACACGGCCGATCTCAACGAGGCTGCCCGGGCACTCGGCCTCGCCGATGCGGCGGCTCTGCCGGGCCTCGTGACCGAGTTGATGGATCGCTGCGAGGTGGTTCGCGCTCTGCCCAAGGCCTTCAATGGCCTGACTGCCGAAGATCTCGCCAGCGAGATGCGCGAGCCGGAAAACCAGCCGATGCGTCGCTCGACCGTTCGCGACATTTCCGACGCCGATATCGATGCCTTCGCCGCCAGGATCATAGCGCTGCCGAAAACGCTTTGAGGAGAATACTCCGATGACCAGGACATATACCCGCAACTATTGGGAAACCGCGCTTTCGACGCTGACGCTCGAAGGCCGCCATTTTATTGACGGCGCCTATCGTGATGCAGTGTCCGGCGAGACCTTCACCCGCACACGGCCGATGGACGGGAAACCTGGAGCGAAACTGGCGCGCGGCGGGCAGGCTGATATCGATGCGGCCGTCGCCTCGGCACGGGCAGCTTTCGAGAGCGGCGTGTGGCGGAAGAAGGACCCGCTCGAAAAGAAGAAGATCATGCTGAAATGGGCGGAGCTGATCCGCGCTCATGGCGAGGAGCTCGCCATGCTGGAGACGCTCGATGTCGGCAAGCCGGTGCTAGCTTCGCTGAACGTCGATGTCCGGCTCTGCGCCGACGGCATCCAGTTCTATGGCGAGATGATCGACAAGCTCTATGACGAGATCGCGCCAACCGGACCGAATGCCCGCGCGCTGGTCCGCAAGGTGCCCATCGGCGTCATCGGGGCAATTACGCCCTGGAACTATCCGATGATCATCGATGCCTGGAAGCTCGGGCCGTCGATCGCCGCCGGCAATTCGGTAGTGCTGAAGCCGGCCGAACAGTCGTCGCTCTCGGCGATCCGGCTGGCGGCCTTAGCGGTCGAGGCGGGACTACCAGCAGGCGTCTTCAACGTCGTCACCGGTTACGGCGAGGAGGCGGGAAAGCCGCTGGCGCTGCATATGGATGTCGACATGATCGCCTTCACCGGCTCGACCGAGGTCGGCAAGCTGATCATGGGTTATGCGGCGCAATCCAACGTGAAGCGCGTGGCGCTGGAACTCGGCGGCAAGTCGCCGCTCGTCGTCTTCGAGGATGCCGATCTCGATGCGGCGGCCTCTGCCGCCGCTTGGGGCTGCTTCTACAATTCCGGTGAAACATGCCATGCCTCGACGCGGTTGTTGGTCGAACGTTCGGTGCAGGAAAGGCTGATCGGGAAGATCGAAGCGGTGACGAGAAACGATATAACGCTTGCCCATCCCTTCGAGCCTTCAGCACAGATCGGCGCGCTGATCGAACAGGCGCATATGGACAAGGTGCTCGGGTTGATCGAGGCCGGCGAGAGAGAAGGGCACGGCGGGCATTCGGTGCCGAACAGGTGCTGTCGGAGACGGGCGGTTATTACGTTTCGCCCGGCGTCTTTGTCGACATGACCAATGACATGAGCCTCGCCCGCCAGGAAATCTTTGGGCCGGTTCTGGCGGCCATTCCCTTCGATACGGAGGAGGAGGCGCTGCGGCTGGCCAATGACACGATCTATGGCCTGGCCGGCGCTGTGTTCACAAAAGACATGGATCGCGCGCACCGGTTCTCGGAAAACCTGCATGCCGGCACGGTGTGGATCAATACCTATGACATGTCGAATTTTGCCACACCGTTCGGCGGCTTCAAGCAGTCCGGTTTCGGGCGGGATCGTTCGGTGCATGCGATCGACAAATATTGCGATTACAAGACGATCTGGCAGCAATTCGGGTGATGCCTGTTGGTCGGGTTTGCCCCTCACCCAGAGCGCAGCAAGCTGCGCTCCCCTCTCCCCGTAAACGGGGCGAGGGGACGTGCCTCACCCGAGGCTGCAGAGGGGCGGAGACGGTGCGTCATTTCTCATTCGCCCCGCTTGCGGGGAGAAGGTGCCGGCAGGCGGATGAGGGGCATTCGCCGGCGACAGGACAAGACGCAGGCCGAAGATAAACGAGGGAACAGACAGCATGAGCCGCATCGCATCCATCGAAATCACCCACCATCGTCTCCCGCTCGATCCGCCGTTCAAGGCGAGCTGGGATGGGCGGCCGCGCAGGCATTTCGATGCGACGATCGTGCGCGTGAAGGATGACGAGGGCCGAGAAGGCATCGGCTCGGGCGACCTGATGAAGGGGTTTGATGGCCACGAGGACTTGTTCATCGGCGAGGATCCTCGGCATCTGGAACGGCATTACGAGGTGCTCTCGCATATCAATTTCCACTATGGCCGCTGCTGGCCGATGGACCTCGCTCTGTGGGATCTGGCGGGAAAGATCACCGGAGAACCGGTCTGGCGCATGCTCGGCGGTCGGTCCGACAGGGTACGACTCTATGCCTCCTCCGGCGTGCTGCGCGAGCCGTCCGCCATGGCCGATCAGGCGGAGCGTTATGTCGAGGAGGGCTTTCCGGCGATGAAGGTGCGCTTCTCATCCTCTGCCGGAGGCCGGTCGGGATGGCGAGACGACGTGAAGGCGCTGGAGGCGATCCGTGCTCGGGTAGGCGATCGTCTTGAACTGATGGTCGACTGTAACCAAGGCTGGCGGATGCCCTGGGATACGACCTTGCCCTGGACGTTCAAGGATGCGCTGGCGGTGGCGAAGGAACTGGAAGAAGCTCGGTATCTACTGGATGGAAGAACCGCTGTTCCGCTCCGACCGCAAGGGCATGAAGGCGCTGAAGGAGGCAACGTCGGTGAGGATCGCCGGTGGCGAGATGACCCGCGAGCTCTATGAATTCCGCGACATCATCGAGGAGCGCGCCTTTGACGTGATCCAGCCGGATGTGGCGCTGGTCGGCGGCTTAACCGGGTGCCGCAGGCTCGTCTATCAGGCGCGCGAGGCGGGCGTGACGTTTACCCCGCACAGCTGGACCAACGGTATCGGCGTGCTGGCCAATGCGCATCTGACGGCCGGTGTCGGTGATGCGCCCTTCCTCGAATATCCTTATGACAATCCCGAATGGAGCGAGGCGCGGCGGGACTATCCGATGGCTTCACCGCTCAAGCACAGCAATGGCTGGCTGGAGCTCGGCGAGGCGCCGGGTCTCGGAATCGTGCTCGACGAAGAACGGCTGAAGGCGACGCGGATCGGCTGATCGACCGTCGGAGCGCGATACCTCTAACTTGGCTGTTGGCATGCCGGGCCGGAAGCGTCTAGACATGTCGGGCGCGAAAGATCGGAGGAGCGATGCTGGCGGGCTTTCCCATGTATGACTGGCCGGAGGTCCGTGATGCGGCCGACGCGTTCTGGAGCACGCTGCAGCACTCTCTGCGTACCCGTGGCTTCGATGCGTCGGACTGTCTTTGGCGCGAAGACGACCTTGCCTCTTTCTGGCGTTCGCCGGACCTTCTGATCGGCCAGACCTGCGGGCTGCCCTTCGCCACCGATCTTGCCAGCGCTGTCCGGCTAATCGGCACGCCGGCTTATGATATAGGCTGCTGGCCGGGCTTTTACTATAGTGTGCTGATCGCGCCTCGGGGTCGCAGTCACTCAGGCCTAGAGCGCTTTACCGGCCGCGTTGCGGTCAATGACCTCAAGTCGCAGTCAGGCTATGCGACTCTGATGACATCGCTGATGGCGGCCGGTGCGGATGCGGCGGCGATCAGGATCGAGATGACCGGATCGCATCGCGCCTCTGTCGAAGCGGTCGCGGATGGGCGGGTGGATCTGGCCGCGATCGATGCGGTCTCGTTTCAGCTGGCCAAGCGCCATATGGCTGTGGCCTCGGAGGTGGAGATAGTTGGCAACACGCTGCCGACACTCGGCCTGCCTCTGATCACCGCATTGCCCGAAGATGCCCGGGACGCGCTTGCCGATGCGATGGAGGAAGCAGTTGATCGACTTGGACCCGCAGCGCGCGAGACTCTTCTTCTCACCGGCTTCGTGCGAACAGACGCATCCGCCTATGCACCCCTTGCAGAGAATTGGGCGCTGGTTCAGGCGTGGCTTGGCCTTCAGGCTGCCGCATCGGTTATTCCGGCTCGGATATCGGCATGATCGACAAGCTGGAATTTTTTATCGCGCTGGCAAAGGAGGGCCATTTCGGGCGGGCGGCCGAAGAGTGCGGCATTTCCCAGCCGTCTCTCTCCGCCGCCATCCGCCAGTTGGAAGAGAGCCTCGGGGTGCAGCTCGTTCTGCGTGGATCCCGTTATCAGGGGCTGACCCCGGAGGGCCAGCGGGTGCTGGAATGGGCGCGCCGTATCGTCGGTGATGCCCGCACCATGCGAGAGGAGATGCGTGCGGCCCACAAAGGCCTGACCGGCCATATCAGGCTCGCCGTCATCCCGACCGCGCTTGCCATGGTGCCGCGGCTGACAGAGCCGTTCCAGGCCCGGCATCCGGATGTGACCTTCTCGGTTGTCTCGCGAAACTCGCTGCAGGTTCTGTCCCAGCTCGACAATTTCGAGATCGATGCGGGGATCACCTATCTCGATAACGAGCCGCTTGGTCGGGTCACCAGCGTACCGCTCTATGCCGAGCGCTACACGCTCGTCACCGCCGAAGGCACGGCATTCGCAGATCGCGAAACCGTGACCTGGGCCGATATGGGCGGCGTTCGGCTTTGCCTATTGACCCCGGACATGCAGAACCGGCGCATTATCAACCAGAACCTGAGCAATGCCGGTATCCCGGTAAGGCCGATGCTGGAATCGAATTCCATGGTCGTTCTGCTTTCCCACGTCGCAACGGGGCGGTGGGCAAGCATAATGCCGCGAAATGTCGCCCGATCCTTCGGATTTTCGGACAAGATTCGCATGATTCCTGATCGTCGAGCCCGAAGCGGTGCATGTCGTCGGGCTGGTCGCCACGCATCGCGAACCGTTCACGCCGCTCGTTTCCGCTTTGCTTCACGAGGCGCGCAGCCTCAACTTGAGCGACGAAAATCGATAGTTTTTTCTATCGCGTAACCGAACAGCCTTATTGATCCTGCTGCTACCTCTTGTCAGACTTCCGGCAACATAAATGCATTTGCCGCTTTGGTTTTTCCTTCGCGGCGAATGGCTGGGAGGCTGTCAGGAATGAATGTGCGTGTAGCGAGCGGCGCCTATGCCGAGCGTGCCCTTCCGATCATCCAGGAGCTGAAAGGCCTGGAAGGTCCGATGCTGCCGATCCTGCATGCCATTCAGGCGGAGTTCGGTTACGTGCCGGAAGAGGTAAAGCCGGTCATTGCCAGCGAGCTCAACCTGTCGCGTGCCGAGGTGCATGGCGTCGTTACCTTTTATCACGAGTTCCGCGACCATCCGGCGGGCCGGCATGTGCTGAAGCTCTGTCGGGCCGAGGCCTGTCAATCGATGGGCAGCGACCATATTGCAGATCGGGCGCGGCAATTGCTCGGCATCGATTTCCACCAGACGACGCTCGACGGCGCGGTGACGCTGGAGCCCGTCTACTGTCTCGGCCTCTGCGCCTGCGCGCCGGCGGCGATGCTGGATGATGAAGTCTATGGCCGGGTCGACGAGCACTGTCTTGCCGACATGGTGGCGGAGGCACGCCGATGACCGTAACGATTTTCGTTCCCAAGGATGCGGCCGCCCTAGCGCTCGGCGCCGAGAAGGTGGCGAAGGCCATCGAACGGGAAGTGAAAGCCCGCGGGCTTGAGGCCCGGATCGTGCGCAACGGGTCACGCGGCATGTTCTGGCTGGAGCCTCTGGTGGAGGTGCGGACCGAGCGCGGCCGTATCGCCTACGGGCCGGTCAAACCCGGCGATGTGGGAGGCCTGTTCGATGCGGGCCTGATCGAAGGCGGAGGCCATGAACTCTGTCTTGGGCTGACGAAGGAAATTCCTTCCTTCGTCAGCAGACACGCCTGACCTTCGCCCGCTGCGGCGTCACCGATCCGCTTTCGCTAGATGACTATCGCCAGTACCAGGGCTTGAAGGGGCTTGAAAAGGCTGTCGGCATGGCGCCGGCGGATATCGTCAAACAGGTCACCGACAGCGGTCTTCGCGGTCGCGGCGGCGCGGGTTTCCCGACCGGCATCAAGTGGAAGACGGTGTTGGATGCGGCGGCTAGCCAAAAATACATCGTCTGCAATGCAGATGAAGGCGACAGCGCGACCTTCGCCGACCGGATGATCATGGAGGGTGATCCCTTCGTGCTGATCGAGGGCATGGCGATTGCCGCGGTCGCGACCGGCGCGACCAAGGGTTATGTCTATATCCGCTCGGAATATCCGCATGCGATCGCGACGATGACGACGGCGGTAGAGATCGCTCGGCAAGCCGGCATTCTCGGGCCTTCGGTACTCGACTCCGCCCACGTCTTCGACATGGAAATCCGGTCCGGTGCCGGCGCCTATGTCTGCGGCGAGGAGACGTCGCTGCTCAATTCGCTGGAAGGCAAGCGCGGCATTGTGCGTGCAAAGCCGCCGCTGCCGGCGCTGCAGGGCTTTCTCGGCAGGCCGACGGTGGTCAACAATGTCATTTCGCTCGCCTCGGTGCCGATCATCATGGATCGCGGCGCGGAGTTCTATCGCGATTTCGGCATGGGCCGGTCGCGCGGTACTATCCCGATCCAGATCGCCGGCAACGTCAAGCATGGCGGGTTGTTCGAGACGGCCTTCGGCCTTTCGCTCGGCGAGATCGTCGATCATATCGGCGGCGGCACGTCGACGGGACGGCCGGTCAAGGCGGTGCAGGTGGGCGGGCCGCTCGGCGCCTATTTCCCGCGGGCACTGTTCAACACACCGTTCGATTACAGATCCTTCGCGGCCAAGGATGGGCTGATCGGCCATGCGGGCATCACGGTGTTCGACGATACGGCCGACATGCTGAAGCAGGCGCGGTTCGCGATGGAATTCTGCGCCATCGAAAGCTGCGGCAAGTGCACGCCCTGCCGCATCGGCTCGACCCGCGGCGTCGAAACCGCCGACAAGATCAGGCAAGGCATCGAGCCGGATAAGAACCGGGCACTGCTCGCCGACCTCTGCAACACGATGAAATTCGGCTCGTTGTGTGCGCTCGGCGGGTTCACGCCCTATCCGGTGATGAGCGCGATGAAGCATTTCCCGGAGGACTTTTCGCCGGCACCGATGGTGGAGGCTGCGGAATGACGGAGACGAAGGTCAAGGGTCCGGCGAGCTATTTCCCGTCGATAGAGAAAACATATGGCAAGCCGATCGAGCACTGGAAGAGCCTGATCCTGCAGCAGGCCGGCAGGAAACATATGGAAATCGTGGGCTGGCTGAAAGCCGAGCACGGTCTCGGGCACGGCCATGCGAATGCGCTTGTGGCGCACACGCTGGCCGAAAAGAGCGCAAGCTAGGAGGAGCAACGCATGTCCCTCGTTCATGAAATCGACTACGGCACGCCGGCATCGCGGTCTGAGGCCCAGGTGACACTTACCATCGACGGTCGCGACATTACCGTGCCGGAAGGCACGTCGATCATGCGGGCCTCGATGGAGGCCGGTATCAAGGTGCCGAAGCTCTGCGCCACCGATATGGTCGATGCGTTCGGCTCCTGCCGCCTGTGCCTCGTCGAGATCGAGGGGCGCAACGGCACGCCCGCTTCCTGCACCACGCCCGTTGCGGCGGGCATGGTGGTTCATACTCAGACGGGCCGGCTGAAGGATATCCGCAAGGGCGTGATGGAGCTTTATATCTCCGACCATCCGCTCGACTGTCTCACCTGCGCCGCCAATGGTGACTGCGAATTGCAGGACATGGCGGGCGCCGTCGGCCTGCGCGATGTCCGCTACGGCTATGAGGGTGACAACCATGTCCGCGCCCGCAACAGCGGCGAGATCAACGCCAAGTGGATGCCGAAGGACGAGTCGAACCCTTACTTCACCTATGACCCGTCGAAATGCATCGTCTGCTCCCGCTGCGTGCGCGCCTGCGAGGAAGTGCAGGGCACGTTCGCGCTGACGATCGAGGGACGTGGTTTCGGGAGCCGGGTATCGCCCGGCGCGCACGAGCATTTTCTCGATTCCGAATGCGTCTCCTGCGGCGCCTGCGTGCAGGCCTGCCCGACGGCGACGCTGATGGAAAAGTCGGTGATTTCGATCGGCCAGCCGGAACATTCGGCGGTGACGACCTGCGCCTATTGCGGCGTCGGCTGTTCCTTCAAGGCGGAGATGCGCGGCGAAGAGCTGGTTCGTATGGTGCCGTGGAAGGACGGGCAGGCGAACCGCGGCCATTCCTGCGTCAAGGGCCGCTTTGCGTATGGCTATGCGACCCACAAGGACCGCATCCTCAACCCGATGATCCGCGAAAAGATCTCCGATCCATGGCGAGAAGTGACCTGGGAAGAGGCCTATGCGCATGTCGCCTCCGAGTTTCGCCGCATCCAGTATCAGTATGGCCGGGATCGATTGGCGGCATCACCTCGTCGCGCTGCACCAATGAGGAAACCTTCCTCGTTCAGAAGCTGATCCGCGCCGGTTTCGGCAACAACAATGTTGATACCTGCGCCCGCGTCTGCCATTCGCCGACCGGCTACGGTCTCGGCCAGGCGTTCGGCACCTCGGCCGGCACGCAGAATTTCGACAGCGTCGAACATACCGACGTGGTGATCGTGATCGGCGCCAACCCGACCGACGGGCATCCGGTCTTCGGCTCGCGGCTGAAGAAGCGTTTGCGCCAGGGCGCCAAGCTGATCGTCATCGATCCGCGCCGCATCGATCTCGTCAAGACACCGCATGTCGCGGCTGCCTACCACCTGCCGCTGAAGCCCGGCACCAATGTTGCAGTCATGACGGCGCTGGCGCATGTCATCGTTACCGAAGGCCTGTTCGACGAACAATTCATCCGCGAGCGCTGCGACTGGTCGGAATTCGAGGATTGGGCGGCCTTCGTCGCCGAAGAGCAGCACAGCCCGGAAGCGATCGAACCGTTCACCGGCGTCGAGCCTTCGCTGATCCGCGGCGCTGCCCGGCTGTTTGCCACCGGCGGCAACGGGGCGATCTATTACGGGCTCGGCGTTACCGAGCACAGTCAGGGCTCGACGACTGTCATGGCGATCGCCAATCTTGCGATGGCAACCGGCAATATCGGTCGCCCGGGCGTCGGGGTGAACCCGCTGCGCGGCCAGAACAATGTGCAGGGCTCCTGCGACATGGGCTCCTTCCCGCACGAGCTGCCGGGCTATCGCCATATTTCGGACGATGCCACACGCGACACGTTCGAGAAACTCTGGGGCGTGACGCTCGCCAACGAACCGGGCCTGCGCATCCCCAATATGCTGGATGCCGCCGTCGAGGGCACGTTCAAGGGCATCTACATTCAGGGCGAGGATATCCTGCAGTCCGATCCGGATACCAAGCATGTCTCGGCCGGCCTCGAAGCGATGGAATGTGTCGTCGTGCACGACCTCTTTTTAAATGAGACGGCCAATTACGCCCATGTCTTTCTGCCGGGTTCGACCTTCCTGGAAAAGGACGGCACCTTCACCAATGCCGAGCGGCGTATCAACCGCGTCCGCAAGGTGATGAGCCCGAAGAACGGTTATGCCGACTGGGAAGTGACCCAAAAGCTTGCCCAGGCGATGGGGCTCAACTGGAACTATGCGCATCCGTCCGAAATCATGGATGAGATTGCCGCGACGACGCCGAGCTTCGCGCTCGTCTCCTACGATTATCTGGAAAAGCTCGGCTCGGTTCAGTGGCCGTGCAACGAGGCGCATCCGGAAGGTTCGCCGATCATGCATGTCGACGGCTTCGTGCGCGGCAAGGGCAAGTTCATTCGCACCGAATATGTGGCGACGGACGAGCGCACCGGCCCGCGCTTCCCGCTGCTTCTCACGACCGGCCGCATCCTCAGCCAGTATAATGTCGGCGCCCAAACGCGTCGGACGGAGAATGTCGCCTGGCATGCGGAAGACCGGCTGGAGATCCATCCGCATGATGCCGAACAGCGCGGCGTGAAGGATGGCGACTGGATCAAGCTTGCCAGCCGCTCCGGCGATACGACGCTCAGGGCGCTGATCACCGACCGCGTGGCGCCGGGGGTGGTCTATACAACCTTCCACCATCCGGATACGCAGGCTAATGTCATAACAACCGATTTTTCGGACTGGGCGACAAACTGCCCTGAGTATAAAGTGACGGCAGTTCAGGTATCACCATCCAACGGCCCCACCGAATGGCAGAGCGATTACGACGCGCTGTCGCGACGGTCGCGACGCATTGCGGGCAAGCTGGAAGCAGCAGAGTAAGGACAAATGAATGGCGGGTTTCAAAACGACCACCGTTGCGCAGGAAATCATTCGCCGCAATGGCGTCGTTCGTGCCGGAAGCCGTTCCGTGCCTGAAGAGGTGCCGATCGCCTTCTCCTATGGCGGTTCGACCCATGCGGTGATGATGGGCACGCCGGCGGATCTGGAGGACTTTGCGGTCGGCTTCAGCCTGACCGAAGGCGTGATCACCTCGATGGACGAGATCGAGGAGGTCACGGTTCTGGACGAGGGCCGTGGGCTCGACGTTCAGGTGCGGCTTGCCGAGGACAAGGAAGATGCGTTGCGTGCCCGTCGCCGGCACATGGCCGGGCCGGTGGGCTGCGGGCTATGCGGCATCGAGTCGATCGATCAGGCGATGCGCGTCGTGCCGGATGTCTCGGAAATCTCGATGACGCTTGGTCCGCGCGACATCACGACGGCCATGGACGCACTCAACGGCGCTCAGCCGCTGCATGCGGAAACCCGCGCCGTTCACGGTGCCGGCTTCTTCATTCCCGGTGAAGGGTTGATTGCCGTGCGCGAGGATGTCGGTCGGCACAATGCACTCGACAAGCTGGCAGGTGCGGTGATCCGCGCCGGCCGCAACGGTGCCGATGGCATTGTCGTCGTCACCAGCCGCATCTCCGTCGAGATGGTGCAGAAGGCCGCAATCCTCGGCTCCTCGACGCTAGTTGCCATTTCGGCGCCCACCGCCCTTGCCATCCGCACCGCGGAAGAGGCAGGCATGACGCTGGTGGCGCTCACCCGCGGCGAGGATTTCGAGATCTTTTCGGGGGCGCAGCGCATTTCCGTGGGAGCGGTTTCGAATGTCGCATGAACCCGGCCAGGATGATGGGCATGATAAGGGACAGGACAAGCTGATCCGCATGGCGAACCAGATCGCCACCTTCTTCATGTCCCAGCCGGAGAAGGTGCGGACGGAAGGCGTTGCCACCCATATCAACAAATTCTGGGAGCCGCGCATGCGCCGGCACCTGTTCGAACATCTCGACCGCGGCGGAGAGGGACTGATGCCGTTGGTCGTGGAAGCTTCCGCATTGATCAAGAGGCCTCCTGCCCCGGCGCCGATCGGCGTGGCGGGAGGCGACAGCAAGCCGGCAGAGCTCGCGACGCCGCAAAACTAGATAATCATTTTGATTTCGCCGGCCATCTGTGCCGGCCTTTGTTTTTCAGTCATGGATCTGGAGGAGGGATTTTATGGCAGTCGCAGGGGCAACAACAACGAATTTCACACAACCCGGCCTGCTCGATAGGGAGCGGATCATCGCGAAACCGGGCTTCAATCGATGGCTCGTGCCGCCGGCAGCGCTCGCCATCCACTTATGCATCGGCATGGCGTATGGTTTCAGCGTCTTCTGGTTGCCGTTGACGCGCGCGATTGCCGGCACGCCCGATCCTTCCTGCGCCAGCCTCAATCTCGTATCCGCCCTGTTCACCACGAGCTGCAACTGGCGCGTGGCCGATCTCGGCTGGATTTACACGCTGTTCTTCGTGCTTCTCGGTTGCTCCGCGGCGCTCTGGGGCGGCTGGCTTGAGCGGGTCGGCCCGCGCAAGGCTGCCTTCGTCTCGGCCTGCTGCTGGTGCGGTGGCATTGTCATTGCCGCGATCGGCGTGATGACACACCAGTTATGGCTGATGTGGCTCGGAGCCGGCGTCATCGGCGGCATCGGCCTCGGGCTCGGCTATATCTCGCCCGTCTCGACACTGATCAAATGGTTTCCCGACCGGCGCGGCATGGCGACCGGCATGGCGATCATGGGCTTCGGCGGCGGCGCGATGATCGGCGCTCCGCTTGCCAATATCCTGATGAATACGTTCAAGACGGATGTGTCGGTCGGTGTCTGGCAGACCTTCATCGTCATGGCGGCCATCTATTTCGTTTTCATGATGGGCGGCGCCTTCGGCTACCGTATCCCGCCGGCAGGCTGGCGTCCCGAAGGCTGGGCGCCGCCGGTCAGCATGGGTAAGACGATGATCACCCATAAGCATGTGCATCTGCGCGACGCCCACAAGACGCCGCAGTTCTGGCTGATCTGGGCCGTGCTCTGCCTCAACGTCTCGGCGGGTATCGGCGTTCTCGGCATGGCCTCGCCGATGCTGCAGGAAATCTTCGCGGGCTCGCTGATCGGCCTGCCTGACCTGACCTTCTCGCAGCTCGACGCGGGCCAGAAGGCGCAGATCGCGGCGATTGCAGCAGGCTTTACCGGCCTGTTGTCGCTGTTCAACATCGGCGGGCGGTTCTTCTGGGCCTCTCTGTCGGACAAGATCGGCCGCAAGAGTACCTATTACTGCTTCTTCTTGGTCGGCATCGTTCTCTACGCACTGGCACCGACCCTGGCGGATATGGGCAGCAAGGCGATGTTCGTCCTCGCCTTCGGCATCATCCTGTCGATGTATGGCGGCGGTTTCGCAACGATCCCGGCCTATCTGGCCGATGTCTTCGGCACCCAGTTCGTCGGCGCGATCCATGGCCGGCTGCTGACCGCCTGGGCGACCGCCGGTATTCTCGGTCCCGTCGTCGTCAACTACATCCGCGAAGCACAGATCAGCGCCGGCGTGGCGCCCGGGCCGGCACTCTATACCGGCACGATGTATATCCTTGCCGGCATGCTGGTGCTCGGCTTGATCGCCAATGCGCTGGTCCGGCCGCTGTCCGACAAGTGGTTCATGTCGGATGAGGAAGTCGCCTCGCTGCAGGCGAAGACCGCTGCTGCCAATCCCGGTCCGACCGGTTCCTTCGGCATCGGCACTGGCGGTCTCGATGCCAAGGCGACGATGGCCTGGGCTGTGGTCGGCATTCCGCTTCTCTGGGGCATCTGGGTGACGCTGAAGAGCAGCTTCGCGCTGTTCGGTTAGCCCGGTAAAAGGATCAGAGAGATTTGGGGCAGCATGCCCCCTTCCGTCTGAAGAAAAAACAGCCCGCTACGGTCACTCGTAGCGGGCTCGAATTTTACTCCACGTTATTATCCCGGCATCATGCCGGTTTATCTGGATGGCTCAGAAATCTTCCCAGCCGACCGCCTTCTTGAGGTCGGTATGGGGCGCGTGTAGTGGCATCTGCGTGACGCGACTGCCCCGGGGTGCCATCTGCACGGAGGCTGCCGTAGCCCCGCCGATATCGAACTGCATCAGCAGGCCGCGCAGGCTTTCGGCCTCGTTGGCAAGCGAGTGGCTCGCCGCGGTGGTTTCCTCCACCATAGCCGCATTCTTCTGGGTGGCGTGGTCCATCTGGTTCACCGCCTGGCTGATCTCGCGCAGGCTGGCTGCCTGTTCCCGTGAGGCTTCGACGATCGCGCTGACATTCTCGTGGATGCTCGAGACCTGGGACAGCATGTCCTTCAGCGACGCGCCGGTGCGGCCGACAAGCTCGACGCCGCCGGAAACCTGGTGGCTGGACGTGTTGATCAGCGTCTTGATTTCCTTGGCGGCAGTGGCGGAGCGCTGGGCGAGTTCACGGACTTCCTGCGCAACAACCGCAAAGCCCTTGCCGGCCTCACCGGCTCGCGCCGCCTCGACACCCGCATTCAGGGCCAGGAGATTGGTCTGAAAGGCGATGTCGTCGATCACGCCGATGATGTTGGTGATCTCGTTGGAGGATTTGGCGATCTCGTCCATGGCGGAGATGGCGTCGCGGACGACGAGGCCGGATTGTTCGGCATTCTGTCGCGTGCTGGTAACCAGACGCCCTGCCTCCTCAGCACGCTGGCTTGAATCGCCGACAGTGCGGGTGACCTGTTCCAGGGCGGCGGCGGCCTCTTCAAGCGACGCTGCCTGTTGTTCCGTGCGTTGGGCGAGCTCCTGGGATGCGTCGCGGACCTCGACAGAAGCGGCGGCGATGCCGGAGGCGTTCTGGGCGACGATTTTCATCGCGTCGCGCAGCTTGGCGGCCACCGCATTGAAGTCGTGACGGGTGGTTTCCATGCTCGGGACGAAGCGGGTGCCGATCTCCTGGTCGAGCTTGCCGTTTGCCAAGTCCCGCAGGCCGTTGCCGAGCATGCCGATGGCGCTCATGCGTGGCGTGACGTCGGTTGCGAACTTGACGACCTTGCAGACCTTGCCGTTTAGGTCGACGATCGGGTTATAGGCTGCCTGGATCCAGATTTCCTTGCCGCCCTTGCCGTAGCGAACGAATTCGTCGGCGATGAACTCGCCGCCGGCGAGCCGTTTCCAGAATTCGGCATATTCGGCCGAGGCCGCATAGGTCGGGTCGCAGAACATCCGGTGATGACGGCCCTTGATCTCGGAAAGATCATAACCGAGGCCGGAGCAGAAGTTCTCGTTGGCTTCGAGAATTTCGCCGGCCGGAGTGAATTCAATCACGGCCTGGGAACGGCTGATGGCGAGAAGCTTGCTCGCATCTTCCACCGCGCGCATCCTAGCGGCCGTGATGTCGGTCGCGATCTTGACGACCTTGTGCGGCCTGCCTCGACGCAGGATCGGGTTGTAGGAGGCCTGGATCCAGATTTCCCTGCCCGACCTGGTGAAGCGCTTGTATTCCCGCGCATCGAAATTGCCGGCAGCGAGGTTTGCCCAGAATGCCTTGTATTCTTCTGATGCGGCATAGGCCGGCTCGCAGAAGATACGGTGATGCTTACCCTTTATCTCCTCCAGCGAGTAGCCGAGGGCTTGGCAAAAATTGGTATTGGCATCGAGAATATGCCCGCTCAGATCGAATTGAATGACTGCCTGAGATCTTGAAATCGCAGCCAGTATGTCCGCTGCACCCGCCGTCCTGCCCAGTCCCAGCATGGAATGTCCCCTAGACCGCCTAACCTCTCTGGTTACGGCCGTGTTGTTATTGGAAGACGCTGTTAACCAATCAACGCGCTGAACTTCCGTTTATATTAGGACATCTAAAAATTAACGCGGACTTTATTTGAATTATGAATAATAGCCGGACAAAAAATAAAGCCGCCCGGAGGCGGCTTTTTTCGAGCGAGGGAAGCGGACGGCACCTTACGCGGCGATGTCTTCCATCTCGCTGCCCTTGAACATCTTGGATAGGTTCAGGAAGCAGATCATGCCGGTCTCGTTGGCGATGATGCCTTCCGAGAAGGACTTGTCGAAGGAGGCGGAAACTTCCGGAACCGGCTGAACTTGGCTCGACGGGATGGTCAGGATGTCGGACACGCGATCCACCAGCATGCCGATGACCATGTTGTGAACTTCTGCGACAACGATGGCGCTGCGCTCGTTTGCAACGGTGCTCTTCATGCCGAGCTTGTAGGCCAGATCAATGATCGGAATGACCGAACCGCGCAGGTTCATGACGCCGATAACATCTTTCGGGGCGTGCGGGAGAGGCGTCGACGGAGCCCAGCCGCGGATTTCGCGGATCGTGGTCGTCTTGACGCAGAATTCCTGATCGTGCAGGCGGAAGGCGATGATTTCCAGCACTTCGCCGCTGTACATTGTCGAATTGATCGTGGTTGCCATCATTGTCTGTCCCAGGTCTCCGTTGCCCCCGCGACGGTGGTGCCAGAAAGTTTGGGCAACCGGATACCATCACGTCCGCGTGTCGTCGTTCGCAAGCGAGATCTCAAGACGCGCACGATGGATTATAGCCGGCGATTATTGCTCAAACCTAAACTGTTGGCCGCAAAGATTGATTTCTTCGCAGCTCGCAAGCATCGACCAAGAAAAGAGCGAGGAGCCGCTCAGTATTCCTTTTCGTAGAAGATGCCGGCAGTGCCGCCTTCGCTTCCCGCACCGGCCTTCAGCTTCACGCCTCGGCCGACATCGAGATTGATGGTCGCCTGTGCGCCGTTCTGACCGCCCTGCTCAACCTGGATGTAGGTCCGGTTGTTGATGTAGCGGCCGACCGACACCGTGGTCTGGCCGGTCGAGTCGGTGTTGATGTCGAGATCGTCGACACCGAGATTGCTGCGCAGCGTCTGAAGGAGTGAAGTCGAGCCGCCGCCGGCAAGCTGGCTCACCGCATCCGCCAGCTGGGCGATCTGCAGGGGAGACAGGCGCGACATGGACTGGCCGAAGATCAGCTGCGCCAGAACCTCGTCCTGCGGCAGGGCCGGCGAGGAGGTGAAGGCAATCGTCGGATCGTCCGCCAGACCGGTGACGCCGACCGTAATCGTCGTCTGGCCGGAAGTGGTGTCGGCCGACATATCT
Source organism: Terrirhizobium terrae (assembly GCF_030323265.1). Taxonomy (GTDB): domain Bacteria; phylum Pseudomonadota; class Alphaproteobacteria; order Rhizobiales; family Rhizobiaceae; genus Neorhizobium. The sequence continues at coordinate 981,365 of NZ_CP104992.1, read as the reverse complement.
AGAACCGGGACGAGACCACCGCCGAAGGTGATGTCGCCACGGGTGAAGTCAAGGCGCTTGGTCAGGATGACGATACGGCCGCGGCGCATCTCGAAGCCGCCGGAAACCTGCGGCGCGACGGCGGTGCCGGCAACCGTCAGTTCGCCGCCGAGTTCCGCATCGATGCCGCGTCCGCGCACGAAAATACCGTTTGGCGCGTTGATGCGCAGGTCAAGCTTCATCGGGTTGGAGCTGCCCTGAGCCTGCTTCGGGCGGATTTCTTCCATCTGGCGAAGAACGTCAGCCGGTGCGTTGCGGTGGCGGATGTCGATCGAGGAGAGCGAGCTCGGCAGCTTGGCCGGAACGGTGATCGCAGCCTTGACCAGCGTGACCGCACCGGCGAGCGTAGGACCGGATGTTAGGGGGCCGGTCAGCGTCAGGGTGCCGTCGGCCGTGACCGCGAAGAGCGTGCCGTCCGCATAGGCAGCCTTGGCAAGCCGGACTGTGATGTCGGCGGGGAAGCCGGAACCTGGTTCGATGCCGACGGTGCCGTCGACGGATACCGTGCCGCCCGTGGAGAGCGTGCCGTTGATCCCGGAAAGCCGTGCCGTGCGTCCGTCCAGCGCCACGTTGGCCGCCAGATTGTTGATCGCAAGGTTGCGCCTGACATCGATCAGCTGCGCGCCGGACGTGGCGAACGTGCCGGTGATCGCGGGAGACGCGGCTGGACCGCCGACGGCAAGGTCTACACGGCCGGCGCCCTGCAGAACGAAACCTTGAGCGGCGAGCTGTCCCGCCAGAACCGAGAAGGGAAAGCTGCCGTTGAATTTCAGGTCGAGGGGACGATCGCCGGTGATGACGACGGAGCCGCCGCCAGAGAGTGAAATGCCACCACCGCCGGAAAGGCGGGTGTCGACGGTGACGCGTCCATCCTGGAACGTTCCCTGCGCGGTGATGTCGACTGCTGCGACGCCAGCACCGGTGGTCTGGCTAACGGCCGCCTCCGCCCAGCGGAGCGAATAGCGCACAGCGGGAGCCTGGGGCGTGCCTGTTGCGGTGACGTCGCCAGATATCGTGCCCCGGGCGCCGAGGCCCGGCGAGAAGGCATTGGCGATGGCGGCCGGAATGGCGCGCGCCTTGGCATTCACGTTGAGCGCCGGACCGCCTTCGGCATTCAAAATGATGCGGCCGTCGGCCGTGACTTCAAGGCCGCCGCCGCCGGTGATGCGGGTCTGTTCTAATGCGACTGCGCCATTTGCAAAGGTGCCTGCCGCATTGATGCGAAACGGACTGATGCCAGCATCGCGCGTCTGGCGAAGCTGGGCATCACTCCATTCCAAATCATAGCGTATGGCCGGGGCAGCACTCGTGCCCGTGGCGTTGATCGTGCCCGAAATACTGCCTGCGGCATTGATCGCAGGCAGGAAGGTATTGAGCAGGCTTGCCGGCAGAGCCTTGATGGTTGCCGTCAGGTCGAGGCTGGAGCCGGCGGTGCCGTCGACCGCGAGGCTGCCGGAGCCGGTGGCGATCGTGAGGCCGGACAGTCTCGCGCTGCCGTTTTCCATGACGATCCGGGTCGGGTTTGCCAGCCGCACAGGAATGTTGCGCGGCGTCGCCTCGAAACTGTCGAGACCGATCGCAAGGCCATTGGCGGTGTCGATAGTCGCGACCGTCGTCAGCGGTGCATTGTCGTAGCGGGCCGCCAGATTGACCGCGGTCGTCGTACCGCTATGGCGCAGGCCGACGTCGAGGTTTTCGAGGAAGACTGAGTCCGTACCGAGCCGGGTTGCGCGGATGGAGCCCTGGGCTGCGATCGTGCGGATGTCGGGGATGGTCAGGTCGATGTTCGGCGCGATCAATGCCGCACCGCCCTGACGGAGCGCGGAGCCAGTCGCCTTGATCACCGCACCGGTCGTCTCCCCGGTCTTGTTGAAGACCACGGATCCCTTGAGATCGCCCTGGGCCTGTTGGGCTGCGAGTGCGGCGAGCAGCGAAACATCGGGGAAATCGAATTGCAAATCACCGGACGGCGTGAAGTCCGGCGAAAATGCAAGGGCGCCGGTCAGCTTGTTCGGGCCGATCTCAGCGTTTATCGCAGGAGCGCGGGTTTCGCCGTTTGAAGATGCCACGTCTGCATTGATGCGAGATCGGCTTGCCATCAATGGCGCCGTTTACGGCCACACGGCCCTGCGGGGCTGCCGGATCGGCGGTGCCTTCGACGACGAAGCTCAAGTCTTCCAGCTTGCGGCCGACGAGGCGTGCATCGGCGGAGTTGATGACAGCTTTGACGGCCGCGCCGGTCAACGGACCCTTGGCGGTGATGTCGAAGCCGGCGGCGCCTTCGGCATCGCCAAGCCAGCGCTTGATGTCGGGCAGTCGTCCGGCAAGGTGGCCGGCGACGTTGCCGTTTTCCATCAGTACATTGCCATGGGCCTCGACTGCATTCGACTTGACGACGAGGTTCTCGAGGCTCATCCGCCCGCCCTGGACGACGTCGACATAGCCTTCGGTCGCAATCATGCCCTCGAAGCGGGAGGCAAGTGCCGGCGGCAGGACGGAAGGATTGGCCGAAAGGCGGAAATTGCCGGTGACGGTCTGTTTCGACGTATCATAGGCGCCGCTGACCGTGCCGTTCAGGCCGGCGCTTTCAAGCGTCGCTGCATCGAGGCCGATCGCCGGTGGAGAGAGGCGCAGCGGCGCATCGAGCGTGACCGGTCCGCGGATGACGCGGGCGATGTCAGGATTAGTGAAGTTGAGGTCCGCGACGGTCAGGCGGCTGCGGATGCTGCCGGCCCTGGTGACGAGGTCGAGATCCTCGCTCTCCGCCTGCAGCCTGATCTGGCGGAAGCGACCTTGCGGAAGCTCCACCAAGGGAGGGCAGCCGTCGCATTAAGACGCGCCGCGGTTGCTGCACCCGTCAGCGTGGCATTCAGCGTCTCGACCGAGAAATGACTCATCTGGCCGTTGATCGGCCAAGCCACGTCGACGGGACCGTTGGTCCCGGCAAGGCTTGCCGTCAGGCTGTTGTCGCCGGCCGGGTCCCAGGCGCCCTTGGCCGAGATGCGGACGGCGCCGGAGGTCAACTGGCCGCGCTCGAAATCCACCCGGCCCGAGGGCGAATAGGTTGTGGCGATATCGATATCGGTCGTACCGTCGAACAGTTCGCGGAAGGCCGGCGGCATCAGCGTGGCGAGCTGGCCGCCGCCCTTCACTTCGACGCGATGGGCGCCGTTGTTGACGAGCAGGTGGCGGCCATTGACGGAAATGACCGGCTGGTTGTCGACTTCACCGTTCAGCCGCCCCGCCCAATTGGAGAGAGGACCTTCGCCATCCAGCGCAAGCTCCACTGAGGGTGCGCTGGGAAGCCGCAGCAGGCGAGCAAGCAGGCCGCCCTGGGGCTCGGAGATGGATGCCTTCAAGGTCAGGCGGTTTTCGGAGGGGGCATAGACGATATCAGCGAGCGCTTTGGCATCCGGCTCGTCCTTGCGGGTGGCCTGAAGGTCGAGTGCGATATTGGGACCGGTCGCGTCGATCGAGCCCTTGAGCGACAGCGCGAAATTGCGGCCGGACAGCGCCTGCGAGAGATTGATGTCAGGCAGGTCTATCTGGGCGACGCGCACGCCAACGGGCAGCGGCGAGCCGGAGGAAGAGGTGGATGAAGACGAGGTCGTCGTCGCAGCCGCTGGCTCAGGCGGGCGGATGAAGTTAACCGAGGTCGCGGCAATGCGATCAGCACGGAATTCGCCGGTGATCAGCGCCGTCGGCGACCAGTCGATCTCGATGCCGTTGATCGTGGCATAGGGACCCTTGCTGTCGGACAGGGTCAGGTCGTCGACGCGCAGGTCTCCCGTCAGCAGGCCCTCAGGGCGTGAAAACGAAATCGCGCGGTCGGGCGTGGAGATCAGCGAGGAAATGCGGGTTGCGGCAATCTGTCCGCCGACGGGCGTCAGGGCGACGAAGAGAACAACGCCGAGCGCCATGACGAAAAGGACGCCGACCGCGGCAATCGCGGCCTTCAGTGTCCATTTCAGGAGGCGGGCGATGAATGTCATAGTAAAATAGTGCCTCTTAGAACGCCTGGCCGATGCCAGCATAGATACCGAACGATTCGCCACCGTCATACTTGTTCAGCGGGACGGCGACATCCAGGCGGATGGGGCCGAAGGGTGTCGCATACCGAAGTCCTATGCCCGCGCCTGCGCGAATATCATTGAAATCAGGCACGAATTCGGTTGCAACGGTTCCAACGTCCACAAACGGGACTATACCGATGCTCTCTGTCACTTTTACGCGCGTCTCGAAAGAGGCCAATACGTAGGATCGGCCGCCAAGCGCGTCGTCATTACTATTATAGGGCGATATTTCCCGATAGGCATACCCACGTACCGATCCGCCGCCGCCCTGGTAGAAACGCCGCGTCGCCGGAATGTCCTGAAGGTCGCCGGTGCCTATCAACGTGCCGGCCGCTAGTTTGCCGGCCAGCACGACCTTGTCCTCGGCGCCGAGGCCGTAATAGCCGGCGATAGATCCTTCGAAGGACGAGAAGACATTGCCCTTCAATGCTTCATAGCTCGGCTTGGCAGAAAGCGTGCCGTAATAGCCTTCCGTCGGATCCAGCTTGTTGTCGCGCATGTCGCGCTCGTAGGAGACTGGCAGGCTGAAGGTCAGGTATTCGTTCTTGCCGAATGCGTCCTCATCGGTCCAGAAATAGGCGATCTCGCCGCCGCCGGTGAGTTTGTCATGCTCGCTGAGTTCATAGCTCAGGCCGGCGGAATAGATGACCGACTGTGCCTGATAGGCGTCCGGGTTTTCGCTTTTCGCCTCAAGGCGGGATTCAAAGGTGGCTTCCGGCACGAAGGCGCCCGGCTTGGTGAAGATAATGCCGGCCGAATAGTCGAAGGTTGTGATGTCGCTCGCGCCAATGCCGGAGACCTTGCCCTCGACCCTCAGCGATTCCGCCTCGCCGAACAGGTTACGGTGGCCCCAGTAACCCTGGACGCCGGCGCCATCCAGCGACGAATATTCCAGGCCGAAGCCGAAATATCTATGCTTGCCCTCGGAGACTTCGATCATCAGCGGCAGAGAGCCGTCGGCGGCAAGGCTATCCGGCTCGTTGATCGTGATGCTCGAAAAGACGCCAAGTTCGCGCAGGCGCTCAGAAGCCTTCTTCAACTGTTCAGGAGAATAGCGTTCGCCCCTGTCGAGGCGTGAATAGCGGCGGACAAAATCCGATTTGACGGTCTTCGTGCCCTGGACGCTTACGGTTCCAAATGGCGCAACAGGGCCGCCGCTCGCGCCAAGCACCACATCTACGGTATTTCTGGCATGGTCGGCGGTGACTTGACGCTCCATCGGCTTGGCCAGAGGCCTGCCTTCTTCCTTGATGTCCTGAACCAGTTTTTCGCCGGCCTTGAGAATCACCAGTGAGCCCGCCTCGCCACCCGGGACGAGATCATAGTCGGCCGGGTTTCTGCCTGCCGCATCGCCTTCAAAGCGCACCGCGCCGATTGTGAATTCCGGGCCCGGCTTGACATCGATCGTCACAGGAACGGGTTTCGAGTGGTCGAATGTCGGGTTGGGCGGAAGATCGTCGATATCGGTGCCGGCGACCTGGATGCGGACGACACCGCCATAGCGGGCGCGCTCATAAAGGGCTGCGATAAGGCGGTCGCGGTCTTCACGAGCCTTGATTACGACACCGAGATCACCGGAAACCGGTTCGTCCTCGTCGCTGACCAGGGCCGATGCATTTTCCAGGCGTTCGGTGAGATCAGCGTCGGCGTCACCCGTCTCAAGCGTCGCTTCATAGCGGACGGGGTCGATCACATCGACGGTCTCTTCATCGCCTCCGAAAAGAGTGATGCCGAAAATCTTGAAGGCATAGGCCTGACTGGAGAGGGCTGGAGAAATGGCTATGGTCGTCGCCAGCAGGCAGGCCGCGCCGACACGCCGGCCGCTCCAGTCGCTCGTCCTCCCCGCTTTTTTCTTTTCCATACGCAGACTTAAATATTGCAACTGATCGGTCAGACCCTCATGGCCGTCGAGAACTTCTGTACCCGCAAAATACCACAAGGGGTACCCTTGATCTTAGGTGCATGATCATTTGGTGAAATAAAAAGCCCCGAAGCGTGCTTCGGGGCCACAATGGACGATGGAACTGATTGGGTATCAGTAGCGGCGCGGGCAATCGTCGATATAGCGACGGCCATAGCGGTCACGGTAGTAGCACTGGCCCGGCTGTTCCGAGACATTGCCAATCACGGCACCCGAAACGCCGCCGATGGCTGCACCCACGGCCGCGCCGCGAACATTGCCGGTGACTGCGCCGCCAATGATGGCGCCCGACGCGGCGCCGATGCCGGCACCTTTCTCCGTGGCGGTGCAGCTTGCGAGCGATGCGCCAAAGAGCACTAACATTATGACTTTCTTCATGGCTTCCTCCAGCCTTCACACTGCCGCACCTCGGATCATTGCCGGTGGCAAGGGAGGGCGAGTGGTCGGAACAATAGTTCTCGACCATTAAGAGTCCATATCAGGCTATCTGATTTTATTCCGATACCTTGTCGCTATTTAAGGCGTAGGATTGTAAAAGCTGCGTGTATCCTATGCGTTACAATCACCATTTATGCGGGTTTTTGGCTCGAACTTGACATGAGTCAATCTTCACATTTTGGGTAGCGCTAAGATTTGGATTGGAATAATTCAAAAAAATGGGCCATTTGCCGCAGGCAGGTTTAAATCATCTCTTTCCGGTTGACTAAGAGAGCGGCAAAGAGCCAAAAACTGCGCAGGTTCTGGAGTGTGGCATGGATTTCGAGGCATTTTTCAAGAGCGAGCTGGACGGACTTCATCAGGAGGGCCGATACCGCGTTTTCGCCGACCTCGAACGCAACCGTGGCCAGTTTCCCCGTGCGACCCATCACACGCCTGACGGCACCAAGGAAGTAACCGTCTGGTGTTCCAACGATTATCTCGGCATGGGCCAGCACCCGGCCGTGCTGCAGGCGATGCACGAAGCCATCGATCACTGTGGCGCGGGTGCGGGAGGCACCCGGAATATTTCTGGTACCACGCACTACCACGTTCTTCTCGAGCGCGAACTCGCCGATCTGCACGGCAAGGAATCGGCGCTGGTCTTCACCTCCGGTTATATCTCCAACTGGGCGACGCTCGGTACGCTCGGCCAGAAGATCCCCGGCCTCATCATTTTCTCCGACGCATTGAACCACGCGTCGATGATCGAAGGCATCCGTTATGCGAAATGCGACCGGGTGATCTGGAAGCATAATGACCTCGAAGATCTCGAGGCGAAGCTTGCTGCCGCCGATCCGAAGGCGCCGAAGATGATCGCGTTCGAGAGCGTCTATTCGATGGATGGCGATATCGCGCCGATCAAGGAAATCTGCGATCTCGCCGACAAGTACGGCGCGATGACCTATCTCGACGAAGTCCATGCTGTCGGCATGTACGGCCCGCGCGGCGGCGGCATTGCCGAGCGCGAAAGTCTGATGGATCGCCTGACGATCATCGAAGGCACTCTCGGCAAGGCATTCGGCGTCATGGGCGGCTATATCGCGGCATCGGCTGCACTCTGTGATTTCATCCGGTCCTTCGCGTCCGGCTTCATCTTCACGACGGCGATCCCGCCGACGATCGCGGCCGGGGCCGTCGCCTCGATCCGGCACCTGAAGGTCAGCCAGTTCGAGCGTGCGCGCCACCAGGAACGCGTCCGCAAGCTTCGCGGCCTTCTCGATCGCCAAGGCATTCCGCATATGCCGAACCCGAGCCATATCGTGCCGGTCATGGTCGGCGATGCGGCCAAGTGCAAATGGATCTCGGATATCCTGCTCGATACCTGCAATGTCTATGTGCAGCCGATCAACTATCCGACCGTGCCGCGCAAGACCGAGCGCCTGCGCATCACCCCGACGCCGCTGCACACCGATGCCGATATCGAGCATCTGGTCAGCTCGCTGCACCAGCTGTGGTCGCGCTGTGCGCTCGCCCGGCACGTGGCGTGATCAGGCGGCCTCATACCCCTCACCAACAAAATCTAGCACTTAGCCTTTGGCTAAGATGCTGATTTTGTAACCCCTCCCACCAAGGGAGAGGTAGACTCGCGGCTGACGCGGCGCCTTTATCTCTCCCCTTCGTGGAGAGAAAGCGATTTCAAGATCTTAGCTTTAGCTAAGTCTTAGAAATCGCAAGTGAGGATTTTCCTAAGCCGCCATTTCCTTGACGACAATCGCATCGGCCGCACGGCGGCGGGCCTCGGCATCCGCTGCAAAGACGTCGTCCATCGTCATGGCGGCGCTATAGCCCACCATTTCCTCCATCACCTGTTCGGCGATGTCGGCCATCTGCAGGAAGCCGATGCGGCCGTCGCAGAAGGCGTGGAAGGAAATCTCTTCGGCCGCGTTCATGACGGCGCCCTGGACGCCGCCACGCTCCATGGCGGTACGGGCAAGACGCAGCGCCGGGAACCGCACTTCATCCGGTGCCTCGAAATCGAGCCTTGCGAGCTTGGCGAAATCCAGCCGCTCGACATCGAGCTTCGGCCGGTCGGGATAGGTCAGCGCATAGCCGATCGCGGTGCGCATGTCCGGGCAGCCGAGCTGTGCCAGCACCGAGCCGTCGGTATAGCCGACCATCGAATGTATGATCGACTGCGGATGGACGATGACCTCGATCTGGTCCGGCCGCACGTTGAACAGGTGCTTCGCCTCGATCATCTCCAGCGCCTTGTTGAACATCGAGGCGCTGCCGATCGAGATCTTCAGGCCCATCGACCAGTTCGGATGGGCGCGGGCAATCTCCGCCGTCACGCCGGCCATCTGCTCCCGGCTCCAGGTGCGGAACGGGCCGCCGGATGCGGTGAGCACGATACGCTCGACGGCATGGTGCTGGTCGTCCTCCAGGGACTGGAAGATGGCGCTGTGCTCGCTGTCGACCGGAATGAGCCGCCCACCACCTTCTGCGACTGCCTTGACGAAAAGATCGCCGGCCGAGACCAGGCATTCCTTGTTGGCGAGCGCGATATCGGCGCCGCGCTCGGCGGCTGCCAGCGTCGGCGCAAGGCCGGCCGTGCCGACGATTGCGGCCATGACCCAATCGGCGTCGCGCTGACCCGCCTCGACAAGTGCCTCCCGACCGGCGGCGACTTCGATGCCCGTGCCGGCAAGTGCGTCCTTGAGGGCTGCGTACTGGTGTTCATCGGCTGTCACCGCAAAAGCGGCGCCTGAAGTCTTCGCCTGTTCCGCGAGAAGCGCCACATTGCTGTGACCGGTCACGGCGACCACGTCGAAGGTGTCACGTCCGCCAAGCTGCTGCAGGACGTCGAGAGTGTTGACGCCGATCGATCCGGTCGAGCCGAGAACACTGATGCGACGCCGTTCGATTTCTGCCATGCGATGATCCATTCAACCAATTGCCGCTGGTCTACAAGTGAATGCCGCCCGCCACAAGTCCAGCTTTTAGGCTGCCGAATGCGACCATCTGCGGCTTGATCTCGGCCAAAATGGGAGCGAAATGGAGCGATGAGTGAAAACGAGACGATCAGGACGACATGCGTCGTCGCCGGTGCGGGCCCTGCCGGGCTCATGCTGGGCTTCCTCCTTGCACGCGCCGGCGTCGACGTGACTGTGGTCGAGAAACATGCGGATTTCCTGCGCGACTTTCGCGGCGACACGATCCATCCGTCGACCCTTCAGGTCATCGAGGAACTTGGGCTGATCGACGATTTCCTGGCACTGCCGCACACGCGTGCGGAAAAGCTGTCGGCCGAGATGGGCGGGCGGACGATCACAATCGCGGACTTTTCCAAACTGCCGCTGAAGAACCGTTTCATCGCCTTCATGCCGCAATGGGATTTTCTCAATTTCCTGGCCGCACAGGCGAGCGGCTATCCCAATTTCAGGCTGATCATGCAGGCCGAGGTGACGGAGGTCAGGAAGCGCGACGGGAAGGTCGAGGGTCTCATCATCCGTACGCCCGAGCGCAATATCGAGATCGAGGCCGATCTCGTCGTCGGGGCCGACGGGCGCAATTCGATCGTGCGCCAGAAGGCGGGTCTCGTCGTCGAAAGTTTTGGTGTGCCGAGCGAAGTCATCTGGATGAAGCTCTCCAAGCAGGCGGGCGATCCGAACGAGGTGATGGGCCATGCCGGCCCGCGCCAGGGTTTCGTGTTGATCGATCGCGGCGACTACTGGCAATGCGGCTTCGTGGTTCGCAAGACCACGTTTGCCGAGATCCAGAGCCAGGGCATCGGAGCGTTTCGCAGGATGGTGGCCGACGTCTCGCCGCTTCCCACGGATCGTGTCGAGGAACTGCGCTCCTTTGACGATACAAGCCTGCTCACCGTTCGCATCGATCGGCTGGCGCAATGGTGGCGACCGGGGCTGATCTGCATCGGCGATGCGGCGCATGCGATGTCGCCGATCGGCGGGGTGGGCGTCAACCTCGCCATCCAAGATGCCGTGGCCGCGGCCAACATTCTGGCGGCCCCGCTTCGGGAAGGTCGGCTGACGGATGCCGATCTGGCCGCCGTCGAAAAGCGCCGCAGGTTCCCGACGAAGGCGACGCAGAAGATGCAGCTGATGATGCGCAGCAGCCGTCGCAAGGATGAGGGAGGAAGCCAAGCGCAAGGGGCCGCCGGCCTTCATCCGCGGCATTGCCCGGTGGCCGGTGCTTGCGCATCTGGCCGGACGGCTGATGGGCATGGGCTTCCGCATGGAGCATGTAAAGGCGCCCAAGTCCCGCGCCTGATCAGCTTTCGCCGGCGCTCTAATTGCCCTTTGCGGGCTTTTGTTTGCAACCTTTGCTATTCTTCGCCGTTGATCCCCGGTATCAACCGGGGTCCGGCATGCGTCTTTTTCGTCGAGTTCTGATTTTGCTGGTCGCCATAGCCGGTGCGGTGGTGTTTTCGCAGGCCCCGGAACTGACGCAGCAATATCGCCAGCGCCTCGGCGGCGCGATCGATGAACTGACGACGATCATCCAGAATTTCGACGAGCAGGCAAACCACGCCGGGCTGGAGCGGCAGGCGGCACTCAACATCTATGCCGTTTCGCCCGAGCAGTTCCTGCGCAGCCAGGGCGATTCCATGCGCCATACATTCGATCGCTATGAGAGCCTATCAGATCAGATGCTGCACCTAGCCTCGACATCGCCGATCCTACGGCCGCTGGTCGTCGCCCGGAACCCGGATCCCGCTACACTTGCCAATGCATGGCGCGATTTCGTGCCTGGCGTGCCGGTGAGCATTGCCGGCCTTGTCTGGGCTGTGCTCGGTGCCGTCGTCGGCTTGATGGTCGCGGTCATCCTTCTCGTCGTTTTCCGTGCGACCGCGATGATCGGTGGCCGATCCCGTGGCCGGGCCGCGCCAATGACGACGTCGCGTGCCGAGCGCCAGGTATTTTCCGAGCCATACCCAAAAGCCCGTCATTGACCGGCGTCAAAGCCTGCCCGTCTGCAACGTGCAACATCGCCGGATCGAGTGTCGGCCATGGCGACCGCACAACGACGCGGATCGGTGCATGGCGTTCAAGATCTCCAGGATGAATTCCCGTGATACGTCCCGCGCCTATGCGCTGATCGAACGCGCCATGTCGGGGCTGGAGCCTAGTCACTGGGCAGCGCTGACGGCTTCGAAAGATCTGCGCAAGGCCTGGTTCGTGGCGAAGGATGGGGAGGGTATGTTCGCGGCATATGCCATGTCGCGGTAAGGGGCGAGGAGATCGCCGTCGTCAACTGGAGGTTCCACTGCTCCTGGCGGCTGGCCTTCTAGACAGTCGGGAGATTGAGCGCGATCTACTTGACGTGGCGAAGAGTTATGCAGTCGCGGAGGGATGCGGCCTTGTCCATGTCTGGACCGCCATTCCATCCAGTTGGTCGACCCTGACCGACTATCTGGAGCATGGCCCTTGGGACCACGGCATCATCTTGACGATAGACGGTAACGACGAACCGGATCAGCCTATCCGGCCGGTGAAGATGTAGCCGACGCCGCGCACCGCCTTGATGAGCTGCGGATGTTGAGGATCCGCCTCGATCTTGCGTCTGAGCCTGACGATCTGCGCATCGATCGTCCGGTCGAAGGCTTCCAGCTGGCGACCGCGCGTCAGGTCCATGAGAAAATCGCGGGTGAGCACGCGCCCGGCATGGCCGAGGAAGGCTGCCAGCATGTCGAACTCGCCGGTCGTCAGCTCGACCTCGCGTCCATCCGGATCGAGAAGCTGGCGACGTGATGTGTTGAGCGACCAGCCCTCGAAGCTGATGATTGCGTCTTCCTGCTGTTGCGCCGGTTTCGCGTTTGCCGGCTGCCGGCGACGAAGAATGGATTTCAGCCGGGCATGGACTTCGCGCAGGTGAAAGGGCTTGGCGATATAGTCGTCCGCGCCGATCTCGATGCCGATGATGCGGTCAACCACATCGTCGCGGCCGGTCAGCATCATGATCGGGATGTCGGAACTGGCGCGGATATCGCGCGCAAGGTCCAGCCCGTCGCGCCCTCCGGGCAAGGAGAGATCGAGCAGCACGGCATCAAAACCGTCCTGTTGCATGGCGACGTCCATTTCGACGCCATCACCGGCAGTGGTGACCCGATATCCTTCTCCCTCGAAATAACGAGTGAGCATCTGGCGGATACGGGGATCGTCGTCGACGACAAGAAGGTGCGTCGCGTGGATTTGATCAAAAGACATTCAGCAGGCCAGGCCGTTACAAACTGTTACCAATTCGAACCGTCTATTACCCCCGTAGCATTCGCGCGTTACGCGCAGCGGGTCAACTGCCCCCATCGAATGACGGGGCCCAAAGCATGTTTCTCACCAGCTATAATCGCGAACTCAACACTGCAAACCTTCTGCGTGAGGAAGAACCGGAAACGCTGGGCGCTCTGTTTGCGCGCCAGCCGGCCGAGCAGCTGCAGCCCGGCCAGTCGCTGTTCTTCGAGGGTGACGATGCCAAGCATGTGTTCGAACTGGCCGAAGGTGCGCTGCGCATATTCCGGATCATCGCCGATGGCCGCCGCGTCATCACCGGCTTCGTCTACGAGGGCGACCTCATCGGCGTGTCGCTGAAGGGCAAGTATCTCTATGGTGCCGAAGCGATCGTGCCGACGAAGGTCCGCCGCCTGACGCGCCGCGCCTTCGAGGCGGCGGTCAGCGAATCGGACGAGCTGCGCAGCCAAGTCTTCGAACGCGTCTGCGACGAGATGGCAGCGGCGCAGGACCAGATGGTGCTGCTGTCGTGCAAGAATGCCGAGGAGCGTCTCTGCACCTTCCTGGTCAAGCATGCCCGCCGGGCCTCTTTCGCCGGGGTGGCGCAGGCTCTCGTCCAGCTGCCGATGACCCGCCAGGACATGGCGGATTATTTAGGCCTGACGATCGAGACCGTGTCGCGTACGATCACCAAGCTTGCGGCCAAGGGCGTGCTCGGCTGCGTCGGACGTCATTCCATCAAGATCATCAAGCCGATGGTGCTTGCACAATTGGCAGGAGACGACGATGAATACGGCCACGCGATGGGGCTTCAGGAGAAGCGTCATCACTGAAGCATGTCGCGCAAAAGTGTACCGCGGTTTTGCGGCATCGACATGCGATGGAACAAAGATCTGAAGCGTGACGAGCGAATTCGCAGAATCGCCGCGCGCTTCAGAAGCAGCCAGGATGCCGATGCAGGACAATAGCGCCACCGATCTAACCACTCAGGCTCAGCTCGATGCCGTGATCAGACTGCTCGACGATGCCAATATCATCGTCCATGGGGCCGATGGCGTCATCATCCGCTGGAGCGCCGGTTGCGAAGCGCTCTATGGCTGGTCGAGCGAGGAGGCCGTCGGGCAGACGGTCCATCAGCTGCTGCAGACGCGCTTTCCGGTGCCGCTGGAGGAAATCCGCGGGCATGTCGCGCTCCACAAGACCTGGCAAGGCGAGGTCGAGCATCGCACGCGGGACGGCCGTTTCGTGTTCATCGCAAGCCGATGGGTGGAAGCGGTGCTCTCGGCCAAAGCCGGATCGATCATCATTCAGACCAACAATGACGTGACCGAGATGAAACGGGTGCAGAACGATTTGGCGGAACGGGAGGCGCATCTTCGCTCCATCCTCGATACAGTTCCGGAATCGATGATCGTCATCGACGATGCCGGGATCATCAATTCGTTCAGCGCGGCGGCCGAGCGCCTGTTCGGCTACCTGGCCGACGAGGTCTGCGGTCAGAACGTCAAGGTGCTGATGCCCAACCCGGACCGCACGGCGCATGACGACTATATCTCCCGTTACCTGACGACCGGCGAGCGCCGCATCATCGGTTATGGCCGTGTCGTGACGGGGCTGCGCAAGGATGGATCGACATTCCCGATGGAGCTTTCCGTCGGCGAAGCGCGCACCAATGGTCGGCGCATCTTCACCGGCTTCATCCGCGATCTGACGAGCCGCCACAAGATCGAGGAGGAGCTGCGGCAATCGCAGAAGATGGAAGCGATCGGGCAGCTGACCGGCGGCCTGGCGCATGATTTTAACAATCTGCTGACCGTCATCAGCGGCAATCTGGAAATGATGGAATACAGGCTGTCTGACCCGAACCTTCGGGTTCTGCTGCAGGAGGCCCAGTCGGCGGCGGACGATGGTGCAAAACTCACCGGCCAGCTTCTGGCCTTCGGGCGCCGGCAGCCGCTCAATCCGGCGCTCGTCGATGTCGGGCAGCTCGTGTCGAGCTTTTCCGAGCTGATGCGGCGGACGCTCGGCGAGGCCATCGAATTCAAGACCGTGGTTAGCGGCACGTCCAACGAAGCACTGGTCGACGGGTCGCAGCTGCAGAATGCGTTGCTGAACCTCGTCATCAATGCCCGTGACGCGATGTCCCGGGGCGGAAAGCTGACGCTGGAAATTTCCCGCGTGAAGCTCGATGTCGATTATGCGCAGATGTATCCGAATGTCCGTACAGGAGATTTCGTGCTCATCGCCGTCACCGATACCGGCAGCGGCATGACGCCGGAGGTGAAGGAGAAAGCCTTCGAGCCCTTCTTCACCACCAAGGGTCTCGGTGCCGGAACGGGGCTGGGCTTGAGCATGGTCTATGGCTTCGCCCGGCAGTCCGGCGGCAATATCCAGATCTATAGCGAGCCGGGGCAGGGGACCTCGATCAGGATGTTCCTGCCGGCGGCGCAGCGTAGCGTCGATAGCGAGACGCGAGAAGCGCAGGCCGGCCAGTTGCCGAGCCCGCCGCCCGGCGGAAGCGAAACCATTCTCGTGGTGGAAGACGACGCCCGCGTGCGGCGCGTGGCAGTCTCGCGGCTGACAAGCTTTGGCTATTCCGTCATCGAGGCGGAGAATGGAACGCAGGCGCTGGAGCAACTTGAGCGTCACGCGGATATCCAGCTGTTGTTCACCGATGTGGTGATGCCGGGCGGCATGACCGGTGACGAGCTGGCCGACCGGGTCCGTAGCGAACGGCCCCATATCAAGGTCCTGTTCACGTCAGGATACGCCGAGCCGGCGATCGCAGGCCGCGAGCTTGCGCTCTCGGGCAGCTGGCTGCAAAAGCCCTACACAGCACGGGAACTTGCCTTGCGACTGCGAGAACTGCTGGACTAACGGATTTTGACGGAAATGGTGGTGATCCCAGATGGATTCGAACCATCGGCCTCAGGATTAGGAATCCTGCGCTCTATCCTACTGAGCTATGGGACCACTTGATGCCACCCATACAAAAGCCGGCTGGATTAGCCAAGCCCTTTTGCGGGGATCCGCCCGGCCTCGTTACTCCGTCAGGCGTTTCTCCGTCAGACGCACCCAATAGGAAATGCCGTAGGCGATAGCCTCGTCGTCGAAATCGTAATGGGGGTTGTGGAGTGGCGCGGTCTCGCCGTTGCCGATGAAGATGAAGGCGCCGGGGCGCTTCTTCAGCATGAAGGCAAAATCCTCGCCGGCCATGGTCGGGTCCACGTTGGGGTCGACATTGTTCGTGCCGACGACTTCCGTCGCGACGCTGATCGCGTGATCGGTCTCCAGGTCGTGGTTGAAGGTGACGGGGCACTGGCGGTAGTAGTCTATGGTCGCCTCCGCGCCATGGGCGCCGACAATGCCTTCGACGATCTGGCGGATGCGGTTTTCGGCAAGATCGCGGGTTTCTTCACTTAGCGTGCGCACCGTGCCCATGATCGTCGCCTTGTCGGGGATAATGTTGTGGGTCGTACCGGCATCGAAGCGGGTAACGGAAATCACCACCGACTGGACCGGATCGGAATTGCGTGCGGCGATCGCCTGCAGGCTGCCGACCAGCTGCGAGCCGATGAAGATCGGGTCGATCGTCTTGTGGGGCTGCGCGGCATGCCCACCGCGCCCGCTGATGGTGATGGTGAAACGGTCGGGCGCCGCCATGATGCCGCCCTTGCGGATGGCGAACTGGCCGAGCGGAATTCCCGGCATGTTGTGCATGCCGTAGACCTCGTCGATGCCGAAGCGCTCCATCATGCCGTCCTCGACCATGGCAAGCGCGCCGGCACCGCCTTCTTCGGCCGGCTGGAAGATCAGCGCCACGCTGCCGTTGAAATTGCGGGTCTCGGAGAGATATTTCGCGGCACCCAGCAGCATGGATGTGTGGCCGTCGTGGCCACAGGCGTGCATGGCGCCGGGAATGGTCGAAGCATAGGGCTTGCCGGTCACCTCGGTCAGCGGCAGGGCGTCCATGTCGGCGCGCAGGCCGATCGTACGGGCGCCTTCGCCCTTGCCGCGGATGATGCCGACGACGCCGGTGCGGCCGATGCCGGTGACGATTTCATCTACGCCGAACTCGCGCAGTTTTTCCGCCACGAAAGCCGCGGTGTTGTCGACGTCATAGAGAATTTCGGGGTTTTGATGGAGAAATCGTCGCCACTCCGTCACTTCGCCCTGAAGTTCGGCAGCGCGGTTCAATATCGGCATTGTTTATCCTATCAGTGGCTTCACGCGGTTATGACTCTTCTCCTTCAGCGATACTGCCTGCACAGATTGACGTAATCAATCTTCTTTGCCATTGCTTCGTCATATAGGCCATCTAATGGCCCCACTCGTTAACATCGAGACGAGGAACTACCTTGCCGCATTCGAATATTCGCCACCGTACCGCCAGACGGATAGCCTGCCTCGTGGCGGCGTTTGGTATCGTTGCTTCCGCGACCGGCGCTTCCGCCAATCCGCGCATGCTGATCGACGCCAATACCGGCCGGGTCATCGCGCATCAGGACGCTTTCCGGAAATGGTATCCGGCCTCGCTGACGAAATTGATGACGGCCTATGTCACGTTCCGCGCGATCAACAGCGGTCGCCTGTCGCTCGACAGTACCGTTGTGATGAGCAAGAAGGCTGCCGACGAGCCAGCCAGCAAGATGTATTTCAGACCCGGCTCCAAGCTCACGCTGGACAGCGCCCTGAAGATCCTGCTCGTAAAATCCGCCAATGATATCGCGGTAGCCGTTGCCGAGACGGTGGGCGGATCGACAGACCAGTTCGTTGCCATGATGAATGCGGAGGCCAAGCGCCTCGGCATGGCGTCGACGCATTTCATCAATCCGCACGGCCTGCCCGGCAAGGGCCAGTATACGACCGCGCGAGACCTCGGCATCCTGGCACTGCACATCAAAGCCGAATATCCGCAATATGCGGGCTATTTCACTATCGAAGGTATCGATACCGGCAAGAAGCAGTATCCCAACTTCAACACGTTGATCGGTCGCTTCGATGGCGCCGACGGGATGAAGACGGGCTTTATCTGCGCATCCGGTTTCAACCAGGTCTCGTCCGCCACCCGCAATGGCCGCACCGTGATTTCGGTTGTGCTGGGTGCAGACAGTCTTGCAGGACGCGCGGATGATTCCGCCAATCTGCTGCAGCAGGGGCTCACCTCAACTGCCGGCCAGGGCGCGCCGCTCTCGTCGCTGGCGCCCTATGGCGACACGGCCAATGTCAACGACATCAGCCAGGACATCTGCAATCCGAAGGCTGCCAAGGTTCGCAGCGAAGGCCGCGACGATGCCGGCCGGACCGTGCTGCATTCGCCCTATATCCATGAGATGACGCGACCGCCGCAATACAGCTTCGCAGGTCTGATCCCGGGCAGCGAGCCGGAGCCGACGACGATCGGCAACAAGACCTACGCGAATATCCCGGTCCCGGTGCCGCGCCCCACCTTCTGATTGGAATATCCCATGGCCTACGGGCAGGACCGCATACCGGTCTCCATCATCACCGGGTTTCTCGGTGCCGGCAAATCGACGCTGCTCAACCGCATGCTGCGTGATCCGGCGGCGAAGGACATCGCCGTCATCATCAACGAGTTCGGTGAGGTCGGCATCGACAACCTGCTCGTCGAGGCCTCGGGGGATCTCGCTGGTCGAGCTGTCGAACGGCTGCCTCTGCTGCACCGTGCGCGGCGAACTGGTCGATACGCTGGCCTCGATGATCGACGCATTCCAGACGGGGCGTGCAAAGCGCGTGACGCGGGTGGTGATCGAGACGACGGGGCTTGCCGATCCCGCGCCCGTCATGCAATCGGTCATGGGCAATCCCGTCATCGCCCAGAATTTCGAGCTTGAAGGCGTGGTCACCGTCGTCGATGCGGTCAACGGCCTCGCGACGCTCGACGCGCATGACGAGGCGGTGAAGCAGGTGGCTGTCGCCGACCGGCTCGTCGTGTCGAAGCAGACGCTTGCCAGCGCCGAGCAGCTCTCTGCGCTTCGGGCAAGGCTTGCGGCGCTCAATCCGCGTGCGCCGGCAACGGATGGCGACGATGCTTCTGCCGGCAGTCTGGCGATCCTGGAAAACGGTCTCTACGATCCGTCGAACAAGATTGCCGATGTGGACCGCTGGCTGCGCGACGAGATGGCAGCCGATGCGCATCACGACCATGGCCATGGCAAGCATCACCACGGCCACCACGATCATCATCATGGGCACGATCACGAACACCATCACGATGGCCGCCACCATACTCACGATGTGAGCCGCCACGGGGCCGATATCCGGTCCTTTTCGATCGTCCATGACCGGCCGATCGATCCGATGGCGATCGATATGTTCATCGACCTGCTGCGGTCGGCGCATGGCGAGAAGCTGTTGCGGATGAAGGCGATCGTGAAACTGTCGGACAATCCCGGGCGGCCGCTCGTCCTGCATGGCGTGCAGGCGATCTTCCACCCGCCGCAGCGTCTGCCGCATTGGCCGGCGGGGTCGGATGAGAAGACGCGGATGGTGCTGATCACCAAGGGGCTGGAGGAAGAGTTCGTCTCCGACCTGTTCGCCGCCTTCACCGGTGATCCGCGGCTCGATCGTCCCGATCGCGCGGCGCTGGAGGATAATCCGCTGGCGGTGCCGGGCTTCCGGCGCTGATCGTCAGCCCTCGGCCGACAGGCCTTTGCGGATGACGAAGCGATGGCCGTCCGGCGTCTTCAGCGCCTCGACCAGCTCATGGCCTTCCTGATTGCAGAAATGCGGAATGTCGATGCCGGCGAGCGGATCGCTCGTCTCGATCGTCAGGCGATCGCCCGTCTCGAGTGATTTCAGGCGGCGACGTGTCTTCAGCACCGGCAGAGGGCATTTCAGCCCCCGCAAGTCGTAGACGCCATCGGTCTCGATTATCACTGCTTGTCCCAGAACTTCCAGAACGGCTTCTTGGCTTCGCCGACCGGGGCCGCAGGAGCGGCGTAGGCTAACGGGTTCTGTTCTGGAACCGGCACGGCGGAGGTCCGGCCTTCGGCCGTTTCCACGGTAGGCGTGGCAGCCTGCGGCGTGCTGGCGGTCGGCAGGCGATCCTGCTTCATGCGCTCTGCAGCCGTTGCCGGGCGGGGCGAGGAGGAGACGGAAGCGAGCTGCGTCGATGCGGGTTTCGGCTGGCCTGCGGCCATGCGCTTTTCCATCATCGCCTGGAATTCTGACTGGGACATCAGCTTGCCGGCTGCCAGCGAGGTGCCAGTCGGGGCATAGGCCAGTTCACGGCCCTTGCGCTTTTCGGCAACGACAGCCTTGCGCTCGGCTTCGCTGGGTTCGTACCAGACCTTGGAGCCAAGCTTGTCGACGGCCTTTTCGTAAGCGACGTCGTAAGTCTTGTTATAGGTCGACAGTGCGGAGACCAGCGCCGGCGGCGTCGACATTTCCGGGCAGGCGGCTGCGGCATTCACCGGTCCGCTTGCCTGCTGGTTAAATGTGTATTTCTTGCCGCAGACGGCCACTTCCGGCGGACGCTTGGTGACTTCGAAATTGTCGTAGCCGACCTTGATCATCTTCCAGAAGTCGTAGTGCTCGCTCTCGCGGTGGCGTGCCATGTTCTCGGCGGTCATGCGGAAGGGCAGGGCCTGCAGCTGGACCGCCGTCTGGCCGCCCTTGAAGGCGTCGCGCGCGAAGGCGTAGATCTCGAGGATCTGCTCGTCGGTCATCGAATAGCAGCCGGAGGACGAGCAGGCGCCGTGGATCATCAGGTTCGAACCGCTGCGGCCGTTGGCGGCATCGTAACGGTTCGGAAAGCCGGTGTTGATCGCGAGATAATATTTGGAATTCGGGTTCAGATGCGCCGGCGTCAGGCTGTAGAAACCTTCGGGCGCCTGGCGGTCGCCTTCCTTGACCTTGGGGCCGAGCTTGCCGGACCAGGCGCAGATGTCGTAGCTGCGGATCATGTCGAAGCGGTTGTCCGCCTTCGCCTTCCAGATCTCGAGCTTGCCCTCTTCCTTGTAGATGCGGATCATGATCGGCGACGTGCGAGGCATGTTCTTTGCCTGCATATCCGCGACGACCTTGGCCGAAAGCGGCTGTTCAACCTTGTTCTTGACCTTGGAAATGTCGACGCCGGTGGCGGAATCAAGGGTGTCGTTGCAGCCGGTGAGGGCTGTTGCAACCAGAAGAGCGAAGGCGATGTGCTTCAGACGCATCGTAACGGACCACATATCTAGTTCGGCATCAAAACCGGGGCAGAGGTGTGCAATAATAAAGCGGTAATCTTTACATCTTCTTAACCGCTAAAAATTGGCTGTCCAGTAAAACCCTCTGCAGGCAGTGTTATGAGCAATGTGGCCGAAATTGGCAAGCCGCCTCGCGGCTCGCCGATTTTTAGAGATTGCGGCCGATATCGAGGAATTTCTGGCGGCGTGCGGCGCGAACTTCTTCTCCGGACAGCTTGCCCAGGTCCTGCAGGGCCGAGGCGATAACCTTGCCGGCGGCGTTCATGACGGTCACCGGCTCGCGATGGGCACCGCCGATCGGTTCCGGGATGATTTCGTCGATGATGCCGAGGCCCTTCAGGTCTTCGGCGGTGATCTTCATGTTGGTTGCCGCTTCGCGGGCGCGGGTGGAATCGCGCCACAGGATGGAGGCTGCACCTTCCGGCGAGATGACCGAGTAGATCGCGTGCTCGAGCATGTAGACGCGGTTGCCGGTGGCGATCGCGATCGCGCCGCCGGATCCGCCTTCGCCGATGACCATGGAGATCATCGGAACCTTGACGCCGAGGCACATTTCCGTCGAGCGGGCGATGGCTTCCGCCTGGCCGCGCTCTTCGGCGCCGACGCCCGGATAGGCGCCTGCCGTGTCGACGAGGCTGATGATCGGCAGGCCGAAACGGTCGGCCATTTCCATCACGCGGATCGCCTTGCGATAGCCTTCGGGGCGCGGGCTACCGAAATTGTGCTTGAGGCGGGTCTTGGTGTCGCTGCCCTTTTCCTGGCCGATCAGGGCGACCGGCATGCCGTTGAAGCGGGCGAGGCCCGCCTGGATGGCGGCGTCTTCACCAAAATTGCGGTCGCCGGCAAGCGGCGTGAACTCGGTGAACAGGTGAGCGGCATAATCGACGAAGTGCGGACGCTGCGGATGGCGGGCAACCTGCGTCTTCTCCCAGGCGCCGAGCTTGGAATAGATGTCGCGGGTCGCTTCCTTGACGCGCACTTCAAGCCGGGTGATCTCGTCCGACGTGTCGATGCTTTCGTCTTCAGCAGCAAGCTTTTTCAGCTCGTGAATCTTTCCCTCGAGGTCCGAGATGGGCTTTTCGAAATCGAGATAAGTCTGCATGAGATCCGGTTTCCCGTTTGTCTTTACGTCGGGAACGCCGCGTTCCCATTTTCAAGTGGGCCTCTATTCCCGGTTTTTGGCCTCTTTTGCAAGGGGGTGATGTGATTCGACTAGTTGGCGGAGCCTTTCCTCCAACACATGTGTGTATATCTGGGTGGTGGAAATGTCCGAATGTCCAAGCAGTTCCTGCACGACACGCAGATCCGCGCCGTTTGCCAGAAGGTGGCTGGCAAAGGCATGACGCATCACATGCGGCGAGATCGCCGAGGTTTTCAGGCCGGCGCGTGCGGCAAGCCCCTTGAGGTCTCGGGCAAAGACCTGACGCGGCAGATATCCGGCGCTGCCATAGGATGGGAACAGCCACGGGCTTTCCTCCGCATCGCCCTCCGCGGCGCGCTTGGCCTCACCATAGGCGGCAAGTGCCGTGATGGCGGAGCGCGACAGCGGGACCACGCGCTCCTTGTTGCCCTTGCCGCGGATCATCAGAAACCGGCCTTCTTGCTCCAGCACCTTCAACGGCAGGGATACGAGCTCGCTGACGCGCATGCCGGTGGCATAGAGCAGTTCGAGCAAGGCCAGCATGCGCAGGCGCGTCAAGCTGCCGTCTCCCGGCTCGTTCGCTTCCAACGCTGCGCGCTCCAGAAGTCGGCTCACGTCCGCCTCGCTCATGTTCTTCGGCAGGGCGCGTCCCTTTTTGGCGCATCCAGGATCGCCGTCGGGTCGTCGCTCCTCAGACCTTCGGCATAGAGGAACTTGTAGAACTGCCGCATGGCCGAAAGCCGCCGGGCCTGGGAGGAGGGGCGAAGGCGCGCTTTCCGAGATGGGCCAGATAGGCCGAGAGGTGGTTGCTCTCAGCGTTGAGGGGGAGGTCTTTGCCGAGATCAGAAATTTGTGAAGATCGTCCAGATCGCGGCGGTAAGAGAGAAGTGTGTTCTCCGCAGCGCCGCGTTCCGCGCTCAGCATTTCGAGAAAGGCTTCGATATGGGCGCCGGAAAGATCCCTCATCGCGAACGTTCCTTGCTCACGGTTGGGTAGATGGAGCCGGCGGGTTCAGTCGCTCGGATGGCACGCGCACGGTGATCTCCCGCTCGCGGGGCTCCACCAGCACGACGAGCGCGACCATTCCGCCGTAGATCACGCCGGCGATCAGCGCCAGTATGAAGAGAAAGCGGAAAAGTGTCGGCATGGAAAGCTCCGTATCGTTCCCCGCGCACTATACGTCGAATGGTTTACAGATCGACAAGATGTGCAGCTTTGACGCTCTCTCCGCAACCGTGGCTTGACGCTGGATGAACATTTGGTGATACCGTTTGCAAGAACGGACGGCATCATGAGTGAAGTAGCAACAGTCGGGCAACAGCCATCGCAGGATCGGCCTCTGCGGGATCAGGCGCGGGAAGCGCTCGGCAACCGTAACCTGATTTTCGTCGGCCTGATGGGGGCTGGGAAATCCGTCATCGGTCGGCTTGTCGCCCAGACACTGGGCATTCCCTTCATCGATACCGATGCCGAGATCGAATCCGTTTCCCGCATGACAATTGCCGAACTCTTCGCCCAATATGGCGAGACGGAGTTCCGGGCGCTGGAAACGCGTGTGGTGGAGCGGTTGCTGAAGCAAGGGCCGCGGGTCGTGTCGACCGGCGGCGGCGCCTTCATCAACGAGGCAACGCGGGAGCAGATCAAGCTCGGCGGCATATCGATCTGGCTCAAGGCCGATCTCGATGTCCTGTGGGAGCGCGTCAACCGCCGCGACCACCGGCCGCTGCTGAAGACCGAAAATCCAAGACAGACGCTGGAAAACCTGATGATCCAGCGCTACCCGATCTACGAACAGGCCGACCTGACCGTGATTTCGGGCAATGTCCGCAAGGACGTGATGGTCACCGAGGTGCTGCAGGCGCTCGCCGACCTCGCGCAGGAAAGTGAAGCTCCATGACAGTGCAGACCCGCTCCCCGAACGACTGGTGCATGTTCCGCTCGGCGAGCGCGCCTATGACATCCTGATCGGTCCCGGTCTTCTGGCCCGGGCGGGCGGCGAGATCACCACCCGGCTGAAGGGCCGCAGGGCTGCGATCGTCACCGACGAGAATGTCGCGCCGCTCTATCTCGAAGCGCTGATGGATGGCCTGCAGACCGACGGTATCGAGGCGGTATCGCTGACGCTTCCGGCCGGTGAGAAGACCAAGAGCATCGAACATCTGGCGACCGTCTGCGACATGGTGCTGGCTGCCCGTATCGAGCGCAACGATGCGGTCATCGCGCTCGGCGGCGGCGTCATCGGCGACCTCGCAGGCTTTGCCGCCGGCATCGTGCGTCGCGGCGTGCGCTTCGTGCAGATTCCGACCTCGCTTCTGGCGCAGGTCGACAGCTCGGTCGGCGGCAAGACCGGCATCAATACTCGCCACGGCAAGAACCTGCTCGGCGTCTTCCATCAGCCCGACCTTGTTCTGGCGGATACCGCAGCCCTAGACACGCTTTCGCCGCGGGAATTCCGCGCAGGCTATGCGGAAGTCGCCAAATACGGCCTGATCGACAATCCGGTGTTCTTCGAATGGCTGGAAAAGAACTGGCAGAGCATGTTTGCCGGCGGTCCGGAGCGGATCGAGGCGATCGCCGTCAGCTGCCAGTCCAAGGCGGATGTCGTGGTCGAGGACGAGCGCGAGACCGGCCGCCGCGCGCTCCTCAATCTCGGTCATACATTCGGCCATGCGCTCGAAGCCGCAACTGAATATGACAGCCGCAGGCTGGTGCATGGCGAAGGTGTGGCGATCGGGATGGTACTGGCGCACCAGTTCTCCTCGCGTCTCAACCTCGCCAGCATGGACGATGCGCGCCGGGTCGAAGCGCATCTGAAGGCCGTCGGCCTGCCGACCAACATTTCCGATATTCCGGGCGACATGCCGGGCGCGGATGTGCTGCTCGATGCGATCATGCAGGACAAGAAGGTCAAGGGCGGCAAGCTCACCTTCATCCTCACCCACGGCATCGGTCAGTCCTTCATCGCCGACGATGTCCCGTCTTCGGAAGTGCTGAGTTTTCTCAAGGAAAAGTTGCCCAGATGACATCGCCAGGCGGCCTCTTCTCGCGCGCTGTCAACGCTGTCATCCGCGGCGTGATGCGCGCGACAGGCGTGCCGCTGAACCAGAAGACACTGGAACTCGGCGATCATGACGAGCTTCATGCCGCGCTGGATGCGATCCATAAGGAAGGCAATTTCGAGGGCAAGGACCGCGACCGGCTGAGTGCGCTCTTTGATCTGGAAGAGCTCGAAGTCTCCGACGTGATGAAGCACCGCATGGCGATGCTGGCGATCAATGCCGACGATCCGGCCGAGGTCTCGGTCCGCACCGTGCTGGAAAGCCCCTATACGCGCATGCCGGTCTGGCGTAATTCGACCGAAAACATCATCGGTGTTGTCCACGCCAAGGATCTTTTGCGCGCGCTCCTGGAGCCCGGTGTTGGTCCGGGCGATGTCGATATCGTCAAGATCGCGCAAAAGCCCTGGTTCGTGCCGGACAGTACCAGCCTCAAGGACCAGCTTGCGGCCTTCCTCAAGCGGCGCGTCCATTTCGCCGTCGTCGTCGACGAATATGGCGAAGTGCAGGGCATCGTCACCCTTGAAGACATTATGGAAGAAATCGTCGGCGACATTGCCGATGAACACGATGTCGAGCTGCGTGGCGTGCGGCAGGAGGCGAACGGCTCGGTCGTGGTCGATGGCTCCGTGCCGATCCGCGATCTCAACCGGGCGCTTGGATGGGATCTGCCGGATGAGGAGGTCACGACGATCGCCGGTCTCGTGATCAACGAATCGAAGCTCATCCCAGAGGAGCGCCAAGCATTCACCTTCTACGGCAAGCGCTTCGTGGTCATGAAGCGGGAGAAGAACCGCATCACCCGCCTGCGCATCCGCCCGGCAGAGGACGAGGGGCTGCCGACCTAAAACGTCGTCCCGTCGCTGCTGACGAGCTTCAAAATCTGTACGCTCGTCGGCAGTTCGATGAGAAACTCCTCGTCGCGCGGCAGGTGGTGGATCGCGGTCGGATCATCGCCGGCAAAGCTCGTCATCGCCTCCATGCTTTCCCAGTAGGAAATCGTCATGAATTCGCTTTCGGTGTCGCGGTCCTCGCGAAAAGTCTGCACGCCGAGTGCCTTCTCCACCAGCGGCACGATGCCGACATCGCGATTATAGACCTCGTATTCATCTGCTCTGTCACGGGTGGTGCGGCCGCGCCAGATCCTAGCAATCTTCGCCTTTGTCGCCAGATTGACCATCTGCTCCTCCTTGGATTGAGGAGGTCGAACGCCTATATGGGGAGCGGGTTCCCCTCACCAGCGCGTCTGTTCACCCGGTGCTGCGGCTTCCACCGCAAGTGCGTGGAGGCCGGCGTCCAGTTCCGACTTCAGGAGAGCATTCACGGTCCGGTGCCGGTCGATCCGGCTCATTCCCGCAAACGTCGCGGCGACGATGCGAATCCGCATATGGGTCTCGCCTTCACCCGTGATGTTGGGCTGGTGCCCGGCATGGTGATGGCTTTCGTCGATTACTTCCAGCCTCTCAGGCGTGAGGTTATCGCGAAGCGTCGCTTCAATACGGGTTCTGACGGACATTTTTGGCTCCGGTGTGCGGCGCAAGAGGGGAACTCAGAAACCAGCAACAAACCGCTTTGTCAATTCTTGTTCGCCCCTGCCGGCAGCCCCATAATGAGTGCCTCATGAAGCTCGATTCCAAATATTTCGACCGTATCCGGACGCGCCGGAAAAGGCAGCAAGATGCCCCGCCGCAGGCTCCGACCTGCCAGTGGGACGGCTGTGAGAAGCCGGGCGTGCATCGCGCGCCGGTCGGTCGCAATGCCGAAAACCAGTTTTTCATGTTCTGCTTCGAGCACGTGAAGGAATACAACAAGGGCTACAATTATTTCTCCGGCCTGTCGGACGGGGAGATCGCGCGTTACCAGAAAGAGGCGATCACCGGCCATCGCCCGACATGGACTGTCGGCGTCAACAAGGCTGCAAAGGATGCGCCCTTGCATTCCAGCGCGCGGTCGGGTGCGGCAGGTTCGGCCTATACACAGCAGCGATACAGGGATCCATTCGGGTTCGTGTCTCAGGCGCGAGCGGGCGGCGGTGGCCGCTACGAGACGCAGGGACGCAAGCTGAAGACATTGGAGGCGAAAGCCTTCGAGACGATGGAGCTCGGCGCCAACGCGACGTCGAGCGATATCAAGAGCCGCTACAAGGAGCTGGTCAAGAAGCACCATCCGGATGCGAATGGCGGCGACCGCGGGTCGGAAGAACGTTTTCGTGCCGTGGTGCAAGCATATCAGTTGTTGAAGCAGGCGGGTTTCTGCTAAGCCGTAGAAACCTATGGCAGCGAGGATGACGGCCGGGCGGTTGCCCGCGCTCTGGAGTGATGATGAGCAAGATTGATTTGGACATTACCAACCTTCCCGACACGACGGTTTCCGTCCGGGAGGTTTTCGGCATCGATAGCGATCTGAAGGTTCCGGCCTACAGCAACGGCGACCCCTACGTTCCGGATCTCGATCCCGATTATCTTTTCGACCGCGATACGACGCTCGCCATTCTCGCGGGCTTTGCCCATAACCGACGCGTCATGGTCTCCGGCTTCCACGGCACCGGCAAGTCGACACATATCGAACAGGTCGCCGCCCGCCTCAACTGGCCCTGCGTGCGCGTCAACCTCGACAGCCATGTCAGCCGTATCGACCTCGTCGGCAAGGACGCGATCGTCCTGAAGGACGGCAAGCAGGTCACCGAATTCAAGGACGGCATCCTGCCCTGGGCCTACCAGCACAATGTCGCGCTCGTATTCGACGAATACGATGCCGGCCGCCCGGACGTGATGTTCGTCATCCAGCGCGTTCTGGAATCCTCCGGCCGCCTGACGCTGCTCGACCAGAGCCGCGTCATCCGTCCTCACCCTGCCTTCCGCATTTTCGCGACGGCGAACACCGTCGGCCTCGGCGACACGACCGGCCTCTATCACGGCACGCAGCAGATCAACCAGGCACAGATGGACCGCTGGTCGATCGTGACGACGCTGAACTATCTGCCGCATGAGAAGGAAGTCGATATCGTTGCCGCCAAGGTGAAGTCCTTCGGCAAGTCGGCTGAGGGCCGCGAGACGGTTTCCAAGATGGTTCGCGTTGCCGATCTCACCCGTTCGGCCTTCATCAACGGCGATCTTTCGACCGTGATGAGCCCGCGTACCGTCATCACCTGGGCGGAAAACGCCGAGATCTTCGGTGACGTCGCCTTCGCATTCCGCATCACCTTCCTGAACAAGTGCGACGAACTGGAGCGCACTCTGGTGGCCGAGCAGTATCAGCGCGCCTTCGGCGTCGAGCTGAAGGAAAGCGCCGCCAACATCGTTCTTGGAGCATAACTAACAGAAAGCGAAGCCGATGGCAGGTCGCGGAGACAATTCCAAGGGCAAGCCCGCCGGTCCGGTCGATACCGAGCCGATGCGGCGGGCGATAACCGGCTGCGTACGGTCGATCGCCGGCAATCATGAGGTTGAGGTTTCCTTCGCCAACGAGCGGCCGGGGCTCGCCGGCGAGCGCATCCGCCTGCCGGAAATTTCCAAGCGTCCGACGGCGCACGAGCTTGCGGTCACCCGCGGGCTCGGCGATTCCATGGCGCTGCGGCTCGCCTGCCACGACACCAATGTTCATGCCAGCCTGTCGCCGCAGGGATCCGATGCCCGCGCAATCTTCGATGCCGTCGAGCAGGCGCGCGTCGAATCGATCGGTTCGCTGCGCATGGCCGGCGTTGCCGCCAACCTGAATTCGGTACAGGAAGAGAAATACGCCAAGGCGAATTTCGCCGGTGTCGAGCGGCAGGAAGATGCGCCGATCGGCGAGGCGATGGCCATGTTGGTGCGCGAAAAGCTGACCGGCCAGAAGCCGCCGGCAAGCGCCGGTAAGGTGCTCGATCTCTGGCGCCCGTTCATCGAGGACAAGGCGACCGCCGATCTCGACAACCTGAAATCCGTCATCGAGGACCAGCAGGCCTTCGCCAAGCTCGTCCGCCACATGCTTTCGTCCATGCAGATGGCCGAGGATCTGGCCAACGAGGATAACGAGCCGGAAGAGATCGAGAACCAGTCGGAAGAAGACCAGCCGAGCAGCGGCGAGACTGAGAACGAGGAAGTCGAGGAAGAAGCCGGTTCCGACGCAGCTCCCGCCGAGCAGAGCGACGCTGCCGACGAGGAGATGGACGAAGGCGAGATGGACGGCGCGGAAATGTCGGACGACGATCTGTCCGACGAGGCCGACGACCATTCCGAGACGCCCGGTGAAACCCGCCGGCCGAACAGCCCGTTCGACGATTTTAACGAAAAGGTCGACTACCATATCTTCACCGAGGAGTTCGACGAGGAAATCACGGCGGAAGAGCTCTGCGACGAAGCCGAACTCGACCGCCTTCGCGCCTTTCTCGACAAGCAACTTGCCCACCTTCAGGGTGCCGTCGGTCGTCTGGCGAACCGCCTGCAGCGCCGCCTGATGGCGCAGCAGAACCGGTCGTGGGATTTCGACCTGGAGGAGGGCTATCTCGATCCGGCGCGTCTGGTGCGCTTGATCATCGACCCGATGCAACCGCTTTCCTTCAAGAAGGAGCGCGATACGCAGTTCCGCGATACGGTCGTTACTCTCGTCATCGACAATTCCGGCTCGATGCGTGGTCGGCCGATCACTGTGGCGGCGTCCTGCGCCGACATCCTTGCCCGCACGCTGGAGCGTTGCGGCGTCAAGGTCGAAATCCTCGGCTTCACCACCAAGGCTTGGAAGGGCGGGCAGGCGCGTGAACAATGGCTGGCAAGCGGCAAGCCCGCGGCGCCCGGCCGTCTCAACGATCTGCGCCACATCGTCTACAAGTCGGCTGATGCCCCGTGGCGCCGTTCGCGCCGCAATCTCGGGCTGATGATGCGCGAAGGCCTGCTCAAGGAAAATATCGACGGCGAGGCGCTAATGTGGGCGCATCAGCGGCTGATCAACCGGCCGGAACAGCGCAAGATCCTGATGATGATCTCCGACGGCGCGCCGGTCGACGATTCCACCCTGTCGGTCAATCCGGGCAATTATCTGGAACGGCATCTGCGGGCCGTCATCGAACAGGTCGAAACCAAGTCGCCGGTGGAACTGCTGGCGATCGGTATCGGCCACGACGTGACGCGGTATTACCGCAACGCCGTGACGATCGTCGATGCCGACGAACTCGCCGGCGCGATGACCGAACAGCTTGCCGAGCTCTTTGCCGACAAGTCGGCGCAAGGTGGCGCTCGCGGCGGCCGCATGCGCCGAGCGGGCTGAGGGCGCTCCTTGAGGCTGAAGCGTCTCCTTCTGGCCGGCATCGCCTTCGCGCTTCTGCCGGCCACCATGACGGCGCAGGATGCCGTCTCTGTTACGGCGACACAGATTACGCGCTTCAAGACGGGATCGGACCAGAGGAGGTTCGGGTTGCTGGAATTCGTCGGTGGCATCGACTTCCGATCCGGCGATGGTCGCGTCCAGTCCCTCTCCAGTATCCGATTTCGGGCGGATGGCACGAGCTTCGTTTCGGTGCTCGATACCGGCGAATGGCTGATCGGCAAGATCGAGCGTGACGCGGATGGAAAGCTCTCCGGGCTCGCCGATGTCGCGGTCAGCCCGATCCGGCTGCGTGACGGGCGCGCCGGCTCCAAAGCGGCCTCCGACGCCGAGGGACTGGCATTGCGCCGGGGCGAGGCGCTTGTCAGCTTCGAGCAGCAGCATCGTGTCGATGCCTATCCCGATCCCGGTTTTGAGACTGCATCGCCTTCACGCAACGTCGATTTTCTCATCCCGCGCAGCGAGCTCCGTCGCAATGGCGGGATGGAGACGCTTGTGGCATCTCCGGCTTCCGGCCCGCTCAGGGGCGGCCTGATTGCGATCACTGAGCACAGTCTCGACGAAAACGGCAATCTCTTTGCCGCCATCATCGACGGGCCGCTCAAGGGGCAGTTCAAGCTCGTGCGCCATGACCCCTATGACGCGACCGATGGGGCGTTCCTGCCCAATGGGGACCTGTTGCTTCTCGAGCGGAGTTTCAGCTTTCTCGGTGGCCTCGGCATGCGTATCCGCCTGATCAGCGGTCAGGATATCCGCCCGGGTGCCGCAGTTGATGGAGAAGTGCTGATCGATGCCGACATGGGTTATGCCATCGACAATATGGAAGGCATTGACGTCATCCAGGGGGCGGACGGAAAACCGCATGTCATCCTCGTCTCGGATGACAATGGCAGCATTCTCCAGCGCAACGTAATGCTGGAGTTCATACTCAACCAATAAAGAAGAAGGGAGCCATCGGCTCCCTTCGTTTTGTCAGGCGGTCTTCGGTGCCAGCTGAGGCATCGGCTTCAGCACGTTCATCAGCGCGCCGTAGGGCAAAAGCAGAACGACGCCGACCACGACCTTGACGACAAGGTCGCCGAGTGCCCAAGAGATCCAACGCGGTGCTTCCGTGGCAAAGACGCCGAGAACGGGAGCGGGGGCTATCGCGAAGTCGAGGTTCGGCCCGATGAAGGCGAAGAACGGCGCGAAGGCGATGGAGAAGAACAGGACCGTGTCGATCACGGTGCCGATCATCGAGGCGGCCAGCGGTGCCTTCCACCACGTCTTGCGGCGCAGTTCATTGAAGACCGAGATGTCGAGAAGCTGGCCGATCAGGAAAGCCGTGCCGGAGGCGATCGCGATACGCGGGTCCGACAGCCAGAAAGACAGGGCGACGCCGACGACAAAGCCGACGAACACGATGCGGCGGGCAATGGCCGGGCCGAACTGACGGTTGGCAAGGTCGGTAACGAGGAAAGCGACAGGGTAAGTAAAGGCGCCCCAGGTGAGGATATCACCAAGCGCGATGCCCCAGAGCGTGCCTGTCAGGTGAAACTGAACGAGGACGTTGGAGGCGACCACAATGGCTGCCATCGCAAGCGAATAGAGAAAGGTATAGCGTGCTACGTGCATTTTTTTATCCTGGGGTATGCCACCAGTTGCGGATAAGCCAAGAGAAAAGGCTTGTCCGGAATTAACCGGTCAAGCCTTCTCCAAAGCCGGTGAAGTCGAAGCGAGGCGCTATTAAGCGGCTACGGCTTCTGCAGTCTTCTTGGCGATCTGGCGACGCAGCAGACGGGCGCGCATCGACAGGTCGTTCTCGTTGGACTTCAGGAGGAAGGCATCGAGGCCGCCGCGGTGCTCGACCGAGCGAAGAGCGTGCGCGGAAACGCGCAGACGGAAGCGCTGGCCGAGAGCGTCGGAGATCAGCGTGACCTGGCAGAGGTTCGGCAGGAACCGACGACGGGTCTTGTTGTTGGCATGGCTGACGTTGTTGCCGGTCATTACGCCCTTGCCGGTCAGTTCGCATACACGAGACATGGCATTCACCTTTGTTTTCTTCTGCAATCGGATGGTCATCCGGACAATGCCCGGCGCGCCGATCCAACTGGTCCTGATTGGAAAGTTGCGGTTCTATAGTCAGTGAGACCCGGCCCGTCAAGCCAAAACCTCGGCTTTCGGATGGCTTTGCACGGCAAGCGATAGCAGGCACCGCTATTTTCTTGCCATGATGCGCATCTTATATCACCAAATCCGAAGCCTCAAACCATTGCGGACAAATCATGTTTCGTGTCAGCCGGCTGCTTGTAGGAATCCTCTTGGCGTGTGCTGCGAGCGCCGGTGCCTCATCGGCCGAAGAGGTGAAAAGCGTCAGCGAATACAACATAACCCTGGGTATCCTGCCGATCGGAAGCGCGAGCTTTTCCAGCGAATTCGATGGGAAGGACTACAGGATCAACGGCATCTTCAAGTCCGGCGGCATCGTCAACATCATCAAGCGCGTCTCGGCGGAAACCAATGTCGCCGGTCGGATCACCGGAGATCGCCTGCAGGCGGATCGCTACAATCTGGTCTACAAACTCGGTGATCGGACACGCATTTATGATGTCACCTACCGCAACGGTAATGTGACGGACACGACCATCAAGCCGGCACCGCGCCGAAGCCCGGAAAACTGGGTGCCGGTGACGCCGAAGGACTTGCGTTCCGTGCTCGATCCACTGAGCGGCCTGATCTTCCCCGAAGGTGCGAAAGTCTGCGCGGGCCGGGTGCCTGTCTATGACGGCGAGTCGCGGATGGATCTTCTGCTGAAGAACGAGGGGACAAAGCCTTACGAGACCAAGGGCTTCAAGGGCGAGGTGATCGTCTGCACCGTCCGCTACGTGCCGAAATCCGGCTTCAAGAAGGGCCGCAGCGATATCGAGTATCTGAAGAAGACACCGATGGAAGTCTGGTTTGCCAAGGCCGACCGCGGCACGGTATATGCCCCTATCTACGCCCGTATCCCGACGAGGATGGGTCCGCTCTACATCACGGCTGTGCGTTACGGCGGATGAGGCGGCAGCCCGGGCGATAAAAGGGGATCTGGGCTTTGAAATTACGGGGTACTCTGATCGGCTTCACCGCAATTCTGATGTGGTCGCTGCTGGCACTCATGACGGCTGCATCCGGCAGCGTTCCGCCTTTCCAGATGAATGCCATGACCTTTGCGATCGGCAGCATGCCGGGCCTTGTGCTGCTCGCGCTGAAGCCTGAGCGCATCAAGCTGCTGAAGCAACCGGCCAAGGTCTGGATCGTCGGCATTGCCGGCCTGTTCGGCTATCATTTTCTGTATTTCACCGCCCTGCGTAACGCGCCGGCCGTTGAAGCCGGACTGATCGCGTATCTCTGGCCGCTGCTGATCGTCGTCGGCTCGGCGCTGCTGCCGGGTGAGAGGCTGCGCTGGTATCATGTGGTGGGTGCGCTTGCTGGCCTCTGCGGCACGGTCGCGATCGTGTCGCGCAACGGCGTCTCCTTCGACCAGTCCTATCTCGTGGGCTATGGCGCGGCCTTCCTCTGCGCCTTCACATGGTCGGGCTACTCACTCCTGACGCGCCGCCTCGACCGCGTGTCGACCGATGTCGTGACCGGCTTCTGCCTTGGCACCTCGCTCCTGTCGCTCGTCTGCCATCTAGCCCTCGAAACGACCGTCTGGCCGGCCAATGGCGGTGAATGGCTGGCCGTGATCGGCCTCGGCCTGCTGCCGGTCGGCGCTGCCTTCTATGCGTGGGATTATGGCGTGAAGAACGGCGACATCCAGGTGATCGGTGCGGCTAGCTATGCTGCGCCACTGCTCTCCACCGTCATACTGCTCCTGACCGGATTCGCCGAGCCGAGCTGGCGCATCCTATTGGCCTGCATGCTGATCACGGGAGGCGCGGTGCTGGCGGCGAAGGAGATGATCCGGCCGAAGAAGGGCGCTGCGGCGGTTGCGGAATAGCAACCTGGGCGCGATATTCGATTGTGATGCGGCGCTTTTTGTTGCTAGGCTATAGAGGATTTCAGCCGGTCTTTTGAACCATGTCGACTGTTCATAATGAGAGAATGAAATATATCGCCAACTCCTTCGACCGCGCTTCGACGTCTTGTCTGACGGTAGGAGTTTTTGCACCGATCGCAGCGGCGCTTTACACATTTGCAAGCGCGCAAATAAGGGTGTTGCCCTTCATGGTGGCTGTGACATCTTGGCTTTTAACGGCCGGCATATGACATCTATCTGGTAAGTACGTCTTGCGGAGGCTGCTATGACAAATCTGCAGATATTTGCGTTTGTGATCCTTCCGTTCTGTATCGCGGCTGGAGGTTCGCTTTACGCTTATCTCACAATTCGCGCTCACGACCGCAAATACGGTAAGCCCCCGCGCGATTGAGCCGATATCCTTCCGGCAATCACCCCGGCTCCCAGCCGGGCTCGGCCATTTCAAAGCTTGAAAATTCGAAGCCCGGCGCCACTGTGCAGCCGACGAGCGTGTAGGCGCCGAGCGGTTCTGCGGCCTGCCACGCATCTGCTGGAACGATGCCCTGCGGGCGTTCACCCGCGGCGAGATCGGGTCCGAGACGGATTTCCTCGATCGCCTTTCCGTCTGAAATCCTCAACAGCAGCGGGTCGCCTGCATAAAAATGCCAGACCTCGGCGGCATCGCGGACACGGTGCCAATGGGAGCGCTCGCCCGCCTGCAGCAGGTAATAGATCGCCGTTGAAGCATCGCGTCCTGTGCCGTCGCCATCGCGAAATGTCTCGACAAACCAGCCGCCTTCCGGGTGGCGCTGCATGCCGAGTGTGGTGATGATCTCTTCTGCGGTCTGCCGAGCCATGTCTGACGCCCTCGGTTAGAAATTGTCCTTGCGCTTGCGAATTTCGGCGAAGACTTCCTCGTTCGTCTTGCCTTCCATCAAGAGATTGCGACGGATCGCGGGATCGGCGGCGCGCAGGAAGGGATTGGTTTCCTTCTCCAGTCCCATCATCGTTGGGATGGTGAACTTGCCCTCGGCCCGCATCTCCTCGATCTCGGCCGCACGCGCCTGAAGCCGCTCGTTGTCGGGATCGATCGTCAGCGCAAACCGAGCGTTGGAGAGCGTGTATTCATGGCCGAAATAGATCGCGGTCTCGTCCGGAAGTACGGCGAGTTTCTGCAGCGAATGCCACATATCGGCGGCCGGGCGTTCGAACAGGCGGCCGCAGCCGAGCGCAAACAGGGTGTCGGCAGAAAACAGGATCTTGTCGTCCGGGAAATGGAAACAGATATGACCGGCCGTGTGGCCGGGCGTCTCGATGACGCGGACCGGATGTTCGCCGAACTGAAACTCGTCGCCATCGGTGACGGTTTTATCAAGACCGGGAATGGCGACCGCCTCGTTGACCGGGCCGATGATCTCAAGTCCGAAACGTTCCTTCAGCGCAAGGTTTGCTTCCACATGATCGGTGTGATGATGGGTGGTGAGGATATGGGTGATCTTCCAGCCTCGGCGGCCGGCGGCTTCCAGGATCGGCTTTTCCTCCGGGGCATCGATCGACGCCGTCAATCCGCTTTCCGGATCATGCAACAGAACGCCGAAATTATCGCTCCGGCAGGAAAAACTTCGATTTCCAAAGGCCTCATCAACATGCACCTATTGCTCAACGCTTGTCGTGCAACAATGTAGAGAGCGGTACCCGCGAAACCAACCACCGAACACGAGCATTTTTATCTTGTCCGTCGATATCGTTGATCTCCGCCAGTTCTATCACTCCTCGCTCGGCCGGCTCGCTGAGCACTCGATTGCGATGGCGCTCACCTCGCTCTGGGCGCGTTTGCCGGAGGAACGGCTGGTGGGGCTTGGATATGCGGTGCCCTATCTCGACCGGTTCCGGGCCGATACGGAGCGTACCTTCGCTTTCATGCCGGCGGGGCAGGGGGCGGTGAACTGGCCCGTGGGCGAGCTGTCCTCCACCGCGCTGGTCTTCGACGAGGAGCTGCCGCTGCCGGACAGTTCGGTCGATCGGGTGCTCATGGTGCATTCGCTGGAATTCGCGGAAAATCCGCGCGAGAGCCTGAAGGAAGTCTGGCGCGTTCTGGCGCCGGGCGGGCGGCTCGTCATCGTTGTTCCCAATCGTCGTGGCGTCTGGGCGCGTATGGAGCACACGCCCTTCGGCTCGGGCCGCCCCTATTCCCGCAGCCAGCTGACGACGCTGCTGCGCGAGGCGAATTTCACCCCCGGCGCCACGGCTGAGGCGCTGTTCTTCCCGCCATCCAAGGTCAAGACCGTGCTCAAGCTGCGGCATATTTTCGAGCGCATGGGGCGCCGTTTCTGGCCGGTGTTTTCAGGCGTGCTCGTGCTCGAGGCGCAAAAGCGGCTCTATCAGGGCCTGCCGGTCGCCGCGCGCTCCTCGCGGCGAGTGTTCGTGCCAGTGCTCACACCGCAGGGCGTTCGCACGACCCGGGATCGCACCTAAGGCTTCAGATCGAACAACCCGAGCGGCTCTCCGTCCATCGAGAATGGCACGGACTCATGGGTGTGGACGATCCGCCAGCGGCCGTCCTCCCGCGCGAAGGCGAGTGTGAGGCGATACCAGAAGCCAACCTTGCCCTGACCGATCTTGTCGCCGCCAAGCCAGGCAAATGCCGAACACCAGGCGATATCGCCGCCGAGACGCAGATCCGTATCGCGGATCTCGAATTCCAGCGGGCCTTCCCAAGTGTCGAGCCAGGCCTGCAGCTCCGCACCGTCGCCGACGCTTTGCTGCAGCGGCGGCGCGAGCGTGAACGCTCGGATCGTGGCGGATCTCGCACTCCATGATCCCGGCTGCATTTTTCTGTCGCAAGGCCTCTGCCCAGTCGTGCATCAAGGCCCTGATGTCGTCGTGATCTCCCGTGCCCATGATATCCTCCTTGCGCATGGTTCGTCTGAAAGACGTCCCGGCAGGGATCGTTCCGACACCCGCATTCGAGGTGCCGCAGATACTCGCTCTCGACAAAGGCATGTTTCAGATTTAATGCCTTCGCATTCCCTGTCGTTGCAGGCATTTCCGAGAAGGTAGATCCGATGAGCATCGTTGCGAATGAGCCCGTTCCGCGTCCAGGCATTCTGGACATCGCCGCCTATGTGCCCGGCAAGGAACATGCTCCGGGCGTCTCGCGGGTCTTCAAGCTTTCCTCCAACGAGACGCCGCTCGGCGCCAGCCCAAAGGCGATCGAAGCCTTCCGCCAGTCCGCAGGCCATCTGGAACTCTATCCCGACGGTCAGGCTCTTGCCCTGCGTGAAGCGATCGCTTCCGTGCATGGACTGAACGTTGCCAACATCATGTGCGGTAACGGCTCGGATGAACTCCTCGGCCTGCTCTGCCATGTCTATCTGGGCACGGGCGACGAGGCGATCATCACCCAGCACGGTTTCCTCGTCTACAAGATCCAGATCATGGGCGCCGGCGCCAAGGCGATCGAAGTGCCGGAGAAGGATTACACCGTCGATGTGGACGCGATCCTTGCCGCCGTGACCGAGAAGACCAAACTCGTCTTCATCGCCAATCCCGGTAATCCGACCGGCACCTATGTTCCGGTTGCAGATATCCGTCGCCTGCATGCCGGCCTGCCGAAGAACGTCATCCTCGTCCTCGACGCGGCTTATGCGGAATATGTCCGCAAGAACGATTATGAGGCCGGTGTCGAGCTCGTTTCGTCGAACAGGAATGTCGTCATGTGCCGCACCTTCTCGAAGGTCTATGGCCTCGCGGCACTGCGCATCGGCTGGATGTATGGTCCGGCCAATGTTCTCGATGCGTTGAACCGCGTTCGCGGCCCGTTCAACATGAATGCGCCGGCAATCGCTGCCGGATCCGCCGCGATCCGTGACCAGGATTTCGTCGGCGAAGCCGTCGAGCACAACGCGCTGTGGATGGGCAAGCTGGTGCACGCCTTCGAGGCGATCGGCCTCAAGGTCACGCCGTCGGTCACCAATTTCGTGCTGATCCACTTCCCTGACGTTGATGGCAAGCGGGCTCCCGATGCTGACGCCTTCCTCACCAGCCGCGGCTATATCCTGCGCGCAGTGAAGGGCTATGGCCTGCCCAACGCGCTGCGCATGACCGTTGGCTCGGAAGAGGCAAATCGCGGCGTGATCGAGACGCTCGGTGAATTTATGGGGCGTGAGGGATGAGTGAGCCGCATTTCGAGCGGATCGCGCTGATCGGCATCGGCCTGATCGGCTCGTCGATTGCCCGCGACGTCAAGGAACTCGGGCTCGCCAGCCAGGTCGTGGTGTCGACGCGCAGCGAGGAGACACTGAAGCGCGCCGAGGAGCTTGAACTCGGCACGGAATACACTGTGTCCGCGGCCAATGCGGTAAAGGGTGCCGATCTCGTCATCGTTTCGGTGCCCGTCGGAGCTTCCGAGGCCGTCGCCAGGCAGATCGCGAGCAGCCTTAAGCCGGGCGCGATCGTCACCGATGTCGGTTCCACCAAGGCTTCGGTGATCGCACAGATGGCGCCGCATATGCCCGACAACGTCCATTTCATTCCCGGCCATCCGCTGGCGGGTACTGAAAAGTCCGGGCCCGATGCCGGCTTCGCAGGTCTGTTCCGCGACCGCTGGTGCATTTTTACGCCGCTGCCGGAAACCGATCAGGTCGCTCTCGACAAGCTCAAGGCATTCTGGATAGCGCTCGGTTCGCGGATCGACGAGATGGACCCGGAACACCATGACAAGGTGCTCGCCATCGTCTCGCATCTGCCGCATATCATCGCCTACAATATCGTCGGCACGGCTGATGATCTGGAGACGGTGACGGAATCGGAAGTGATCAAGTATTCGGCCTCCGGCTTCCGCGATTTCACCCGTCTTGCGGCATCCGATCCCACCATGTGGCGCGATGTCTGCCTGCATAACCGGGATGCTATCCTGGAAATGCTTGCGCGGTTCTCGGAAGATCTCGCCTATCTGCAGCGGGCGATCCGCTGGGGCGAGGGCGACAAGCTGTTCGAGCTCTTTACCCGTACCCGCGCGATCCGCCGGTCGATCATCCAGGCCGGCCAGGATGTCGATGCACCGGACTTCGGCCGGCACGCGCTGGACGCCAAGAAGTAAGCTGCGACCGGATCAGATCGGCGGAATTTCGCCGATCGGGATCAGGCCGCCGGCCAGAACCTTGCCGCGGCGGATGGTGATGTCGATCGACGCATCGCTGCCGCCGCCCAACGCCGCCAGCATGTTGGCCGCAGTCTCGATCGTCGAGGCAAGATCGGGGAAGGCCCGGTCCAGGCTTTCCTGCCAGGCTTCGATCTCTTCGACACGCAGTTTCAGCTTGCCGGACATGCGCCCCTCGTCATCGAAAGAGAACGGACCTGCCAGCGTCAGCACCTGGCCTTCACCGAGGTCCACCTTGAGCTGGCGAAGTTCGCCCTCCGATCCCTGCATGGCCATGCCGTTCCGGTCACTTCCGTCCAGAAGGCCGGCGCGTCCTGCCAGCGTCACGTCGATGCTGGCATTGGTCGGCGGTAGAAGCTGTGGCAGGCCCTCGGCTGTCGTCGTGGCATTGGTCAGCTGAATTGCGGCATCGAGATCCGAGCCGTTCTGGCGCAGATGGATTTCGGAATGACCAGCGGCGATATCGAAGGATTGGCCGATGGCGGATGATGTGATGCTGGTCTTCGATTTTTCCAGCACCATGGATGCCCGCTCCACGCCTTTGAGTTTGGTGATCAGGCTGGACTGCAGACTTTGCCAGGTGGTCGAGATCGTCAGGCCATGGCTTGTGCGCACCTCGGAAGGGGCATCCAGTTCCCAGACGATATGGGTCGGATTATAGACCTGCGCTGCAGAGCGCAGCGCGCCGAAACTGCCGGAAATGCCGTTGACGTTGTCATCGACAGTGACCTTTGAGCAAAACAGGCCGATACGGAAGGGATAGCCGCGATAATCGGCATTCTCGCATGTCGCCGAGACGCCAGCGTCGGTCTGCTGGCCGAGAAGCGCCAGCGTGTTTTCCTTCAGCACGGAGGCGGCATAGAACCAGCCGGCGGTATAGAGCGCGATGACGAGCACGACAGCGCTCGCGAGCATCCATAATTTTCTGCTGATGCCGGTTCGGCTTGACGCTGCCATGTTGTTCTCCCAATGGTGCGACGCAAGATAAAGCGACGGCATGGCGGGGGATATGGACGAATTTTGGGTGTTTGGCTACGGATCGCTGATGTGGAATCCGGGATTTCCGTTTGTCGAGCGGCAGCCCGCCCGCGTTCAAGGCTTTCGCCGGTCGCTCTGTGTCTGGTCTGTTGCCCATCGCGGAACGCAAGAACATCCCGGGCTTGTGATGGGACTTGATCGGGGCGGATCCTGCCGCGGGGTGGCGTTTCGCGTTTCCGCCGAAGACCGCGACGGAGCCATGGATTACCTGAGCAAGCGCGAACTGATCACCAATGTCTACCAGGAACGCATCTTGCCTATCAGCCTTCCGGAAGGACGACGTGCGCAGGCCGTCACCTATGTGGTCGATCGTCATCACGCACAATATGCCGGCGGTCTGAACGTGGAAGAGGCGGCCAGGATCGTGATGAAATCCCACGGCCAGTCGGGACCGAACGACGCCTATGTGCTGAATACCGTCGCCCATCTGCAGCAGATGGGCATCCGCGACCAGTGGCTGGAAGCCGTGGGGAGGTCCTTAAGGCCGCAAGCGCGCCTTCAATCCTCTAGGCAGCCGGCTTGGCGCGAAGCTCCGCTAGCCGTTTGGCAGCTGTCGGAGGTAGCGGTAGATGCGGGTTCGCCTCCACGGTCTCGATCAGAAGCTGGTCGCTTGCCGTCTCCAGCGTTTCGATCAGGTGTGCGTAGAAGGCGTCCGGGTCCATGCCCGGCTGGATCGGCGGCAGGATCTTCACCTTGAAGCGGCCGGGATGTTTGATCAGCTTGCGGCGGCCCCAGAACAGGCCCCAATGGGCGACGATCGGCACCACGGGGACCTGGATGTCGCGATAGATGCGGGCGATACCGTAGCGATATTCGGGCTCGGCGCCCGGTGCGCGGCGCGTTCCTCGGGATAGATGATGAGCTGGCGTCCGGCGTCCATCTCCTCCTTGGTGCGCTTCATCACCTCGACCATGACCTTGCCACGGGCGCCGCGATTGACGGGGATCATCTTCTGCTTGGCGACATACCAGCCGAAGAGCGGGATCCACATCAGTTCGCGCTTGAGGATATAGACCGGGTCACGCTGCCAGGGCAGGAGCGCGAACGTATCCCAGGCGGATTGATGCTTGGGTGCGAAGATGCAGCCGCCTTCCGGGATGTTTTCCAGTCCTTCGATCTCGAAGGTGGCGCCGACGATATTCTTCATCAGCCAGTTGTTGGACGAGGCCCAGGCTTTCGGGATGCGGAAGGCGGATTTGCGCGGCAGCAGGAAATAGATCGGCGACAGGATGATCATGCGCCCGAACAGATTGAGGTAGAAGGCGGTGTTGAACAGAACCGAGCGCAGCAGCAGCATGTGATGGCATCCTCTACAACGCCGCGTGTGACAGATCACATGCCGAGGGCGCCGTAACCCTTTTGAACCTAAGTACAGGCGTTGCCTACACGAGATCGTGCGTGGAAAAAAGGGTCTGACCTAGGCAGGGGCGGTTCTCAGAGCGCTGCGCCCTGGTCGCCCCCTTGGTCGCTCCCCTAGCCGCCCTTGCGGCTGTCCTCGTCGGTTCTGAGGCCGCTCCAGCGCTCCATGCCGATCCAGTCCCTGAGCGAGGCGAGGACGACCTTGCCGTATTCCGAGAGCATGGTGCGCAACGTGTCGGGTTCCGTGAACCAGGCGCGGCGGGCAAGATCGGCATTGATCACGGGGTAGGGGATAAACTCGGTGCCGGGATCGGCGCGGCGCAGCTCATGCAGGCTGCGCAGCATGTGGTAATTGTTCGTCACCACGAGAACGGACTTGTAGTCATGCTCGTGGATCCAGCGGGCAATCTCGTTGGCATTGCCGATCGTGTCGATCGCGTCGTAGCCGATGTCGACGCAACAGTCGAAGAGATCGGCAGATGCCTGGGTCGCCCTGCAGATCTGGTTCGGCGTGGTGGTCGGGTGGG
The DNA here is from genome assembly GCF_030323265.1 of Terrirhizobium terrae. Classification (GTDB taxonomy): domain Bacteria; phylum Pseudomonadota; class Alphaproteobacteria; order Rhizobiales; family Rhizobiaceae; genus Neorhizobium. The sequence goes on along the minus strand of NZ_CP104992.1, from coordinate 938,898 downwards.
CGCCGGAGATGAGCAGCCGCTTTCCCGCTCCGTCGCGCAACAGGCCCAGCGCCTGTTCGATCCTGAGATAGCCTCCGGTCAGCACGACAATGGCATCGGCCTTCACGCCATCAGGCGCACGCAGCGACGTCACCGAATCGGCGAACCAGAGAAAACCGCCGCCCAGGATGGCAATGGCGACGAAAAACAGGAGGATCAGGCGTCTTGCAAGTCGGCGTAACCCGCTGTTTCGGGACAGCAATTTGCTGCCGCCGCCAGGCGGCTTGTCATCGGGGCTCCAGCCATTGGTCTTGCCGAATCTCATGACCCGTCATTAATCGCAGTTTGAGCCAGTGCATAGTCCCATCTCTGTACAGAGAATGTGACTGATTGTCATGATGGTGGGAGGCCATCGGAACGGGACGGATCGGAGCGGACGAGGTCGATTTCGTCGATCGTGCGCATCACGGTGAAGCGTGCGGTGACAGTCGTCAGCAGAGCGATGACGATCATCGTCGCGAAAATGCCGAGATAGCCCGTCCAGCCTATCGTGAAAGAGCCGAACAGCGCCATCGCCTGCTCGCTTTCGGGCGTTGCGCGCGAATTCGATTGCCAGAGGTTGGCGGTGGCGAACAGAAAGGCCGCCAACGCGCCGCCGATCGCCGAGCCCTTCATGCTGATCCGTAGAAAATGCTTCTGGAACTCGTGGGCCACGAAGCCGCGTTCGGCGCCGACGAAATGCAGCACCTCGACGATATGGCGGTTGCCCGACAGCGCCCCGCGCGTCGCGAAAATCACGGTCAGGATCATTGCGGTAAACACGAGGATCAGCACGCCGGTGCCGATCCAGACGGTGGTGCGCGCCATGGAGACCAGCCGGTCCACCCATGTGCGGTGATCGTCGAGAAAGGCCTGCGGTACTTCCGCCTTGAGCAGGTCGCGCATCGCCGCGAAATCGGGCGGATTGCTCTCGTCGATGGTGACGATCACCAGCCGCGGTACCGGAAGGTCGTCGAGCTGCAGGTCTGCACCAAGCCAGGGCTCCAGCAGCCGCGCGGTCGCCGCATCGTCCATGATCGTGCCCGAGCGGGTGCCGACGAAGGTGAGCGCAATATCCCGCGCCTTTGTCAGCGCGGCATTCATGTCCAGCCCGTCGTCCGGCTTGATCTGGATGGTGATTTCGCGGGAAATCTGGCTCTGCCAACCTGCTGCCGTCGTGCGCACCATGCTGACAGCGCCGAGGGTGAGACAGGCGAGGAAGGCCATGATGGAAATCACCACCATCAGCGCATTGCCCTGAATATTGGACGGCGGAAGAATGGGCGCGGTCGGGCGGACGCGCATCTCTGCGCGCCGCGGCTGGGTACCGCTGCGGCGATCAGCTTCGCCTTGGCCCGTTTGCGAGGCCGCTGGCTGGTTGGCCCGGCTCACCTCATTCATAGATATCCAGTCGCCCTTCCGTCAGGATCATGCGTCGGGCATTGATCTGGTCCATCAGGGCCAGATCGTGGGTCGCGATCACGACCGCCGTGCCCAGCCGGTTCAATTCCATGAAGAGGCTGAGAAGGCGGCGCGCCATGGGTGGGTCTACATTGCCCGTCGGCTCGTCCGCAAGCAAGATCTCCGGCCGGTCCATCAGGGCGCGGGCAATCGCCGCACGCTGCTTCTCGCCGCCCGAAAGCACCGGCGGCAGCACGTTGATGCGCTCTCCCAGGCCGACCCATTTCAAAAGGTCGATCACGTCATTGCGATAGGAAGACTCGTCCTTGCCGCGTACTCTGAGCGGCAGCGCGACGTTCTCATAGGTCGTCAGGTGGTCGAGCAGGCGAAAATCCTGGAAGACGATGCCGACGCGTCGGCGCAGCATCGGAAACTCGCCGCGTGGAATCTGCGACAGGTCGCGCCCGAACATGCGGATGATGCCGCGCGTCGGGTTGAGCGACATGAACAGCAATCTCAGCAGCGTCGTCTTGCCCGCACCGGAAGGCCCGGTGAGAAACTGGAAGGACCGCTTCGGAATGTCGAAGGTCATGTCCCGGAGAATTTCCGGTCCCATGCCGTAACGCAGCCCGACATTTTCGAAATGGATCAACGGAGAATCGAGTCCTGATTGAATGGATACCCGGCGGTCATCTCTTAATGCCGCGGGTAAACGAAGAGTAAATCAAGCGGTCAAAAGGGCGATTTTCAGGCCGAATTTGCAATGTGTTAACCATTCCAATTTACGACTGGCCGGAATTTCTTTCAATGCCCGGCCGAGGCGATGTCGAGACGGTCGGGAGAAGAGGGTATCATGAGCACCTTCAGCGACCGTCGGCAAGCCAGGGCCAACGTGACGATCGACATCCTGCCACCCGAGGACGGTACCGCAAAAGTGATCCACTTTCGCCGGCCGAACGAGGTTGTCGATGCCCATTTCGAGCCGGTGAGAAGTCCGTCTTCGCACCGAGCCGCCCCCGATCACGCAGTGACAATGCCAACGACCGGCGTCCCGCGCCGAAGGCAACGCCGCGATCTGCGCCTCCAATCAACTTCGCCACCGTCACCAACGCCATCGAGCACCGCCTGCTGCGTCTGTCGCCCGATGCCTTCCTCGCGCTCGTGGCAGCCATTTCTGTCGCCGTCTTCACGATGTTCGGCGGCCTGTCGCTGATCAATGGATCCGGTGAGGCGCCGGTACCCGGGCCGGCGCTGGACATCACCCATGTCACGATGACGCCGCAGGATGCCAACGGCATGCGCGTTCTCCTGATCAACGGCATCGTCGAGAACCGGACCGAAGGCCGTCTTGCCATGCCATCGATCCGCGCCGAGCTGATGTCCGGCGAGACGATCGTCGCCAGCACGCTGATCACCACCGAAACCACTCAGATCGGCGGGCGCGAGAGCTATGGCTTTTCCGCCCGCGTGCCGCATCCCGGTGGAAAACTGCCGGATCTTCGGCTCGCGCTGACGGATCGGGGCGCTTAGCGCTTTGGCTTGCAGGGCAGGATGTGTTATCGGCGGGCTTTGAAGGGACATTCAGGAGAAGCCCATGCCCGTCGTGCGCGGCAAGCAGATCGAACCGCTATTCACCGCTGAGCAGATCGCCGAGCGCAATCGCGCCATCGCCGCCCAGATCGCAGCAGGCCCGACCAAGGACCTCCTGGTCATCGCCGTCCTTAAGGGCTCGTTCATCTTCGCCGCCGATCTTCTGCGTGCGCTGCATGAGACAGGCCTTGCCCCGGAAGTCGAGTTCATCACCCTGTCGAGCTACGGTACCGGGACGGTTTCCCAGGGCGTGCGCATCGTCAAGGATATCGACAGCGACGTGCATGGCCGCGACATTCTCCTGATCGACGACATTCTCGAATCCGGGCGCACGCTGAAATTCGCCAAGGAACTGCTCTACGAGCGCGGCGCGAACCATGTGTCGCTGGCCGTCCTTCTCGACAAGAAGGTCAAGCGCAAGGAAGAGCTTGAGGCGGACCATGTCGGCTTCGAATGCCCCGACTATTTCGTCGTTGGCTACGGCATGGATGTGGCCTACGCTTTCCGCGAACTGCCCTTCGTCGGCGTCGTCACCGGCGACGCGTAAGCAGATACCGCTCAGATGCAGGAATTCGCATCGAAGCGGTGTCAAGGCGTTAACCATGGCGGCCCCCGATCGCGGGCCGTTTACTCCTCGACAAGGAAAGTCTGGTCATTTGCTCCCGATTTGAAACACGGGAGCGATGATCGCTATGGCCAAAATCCTGATTACCGAAGACGAGGAATCTCTGCGCCGCTTCGTCGCCAGAGCCCTTCGCCTGGATGGCCATGAAACCTTCGAGGCCGGCGATGGCGCCGAGGGCCTGGAACGGCTCGACGAAGGCTCCTACGACCTGCTTCTTTCCGATATCCGCATGCCTGTCATGGACGGTATCGAACTCGCCCACCAGGCCGCCGCCCGCTTTCCGCAGATGAAGATCCTGCTGATGACCGGCTACGCCGAACAACGCGAACGGGCGGACGACCTCGCCGCCAAGATCGTCGACGTCGTGCCGAAGCCGTTTGCATTGCCGGATATCCGCAAGGCAGTCGCCATGGCGCTCGCCGGAATGCCGCGTCACGCGGCTTGAGTGGGGCGGAATTTTTGCCCCTCTCCAACAAAATCTAAGACTTAGCTGAAGCTAAGATCGTGATTTTGTATCCTCTCCCGCAAGGGGAGAGGTAGGCTCCGAGCGTGCCGCATCGGCATCTCTCCCTTGCGGGAGAGAAAGCGATTTCAAGATCTTAGCCGAAGGCTAAGTCTTAGAAATCGCAAGAGAGGGGCCGTATCTCACTCCGAGCCCTCACCTGATCTCCAGCAACCGTTCCAGATATTGCCGCTCGGCATCGCCCGAGAGCGCGCCACCCAGCTTCTCGCGGATCGCGTCGAGGATCTCGCGCGCACGCTGCACGTCGATCTCGTCCGGCACCTTCACCTGATCGCCGAAATCCGGGCCGGACGTGGCGCGGGGACGGCCCAGCGGGTCGCGGCCGTTCTGGCCGCCCTGATTGGCCATGCCTTCGCCCTCGCCATTCTGCTGGCCTTCCTGTCCCTGGCCCTGCTGCATGGCCTGCATCATCTGCTGCATCATGTTCTGGGCACCCTGGCGCAGCGCGTTCAATGCGTTGCCCTGACCCTGCACGGCCTGCTCGCCTTCGCCCTGGCCGAGCGCCTGGCCGGCATTGCCCATTTCGCGCTCCGCCTGGCCAAAGCCTTCGCCGGGCTGCATGCCCATGCCCTTCAGCGCCTGTTGCAACTCGCCGAGCTTCTTGCCGAGGCCTTCCTGCTGGGCGCGGAGGTTCTTCAGTGCCTCGCGTAGCTGTTCTGCCGTCATCTGGCCGGGGTCCTGCTGGCCCTGGCCTTGCTGACCTTGCCCCTGCTGGCCTTGCTGAGCCTGACCCTGTTGGCCCTGCTGACCTTGCTGCTGCTGATCGCCTTCACCTTGCTGGTCGGGATCGCCGCGCTGCATGCGGTCGCGCAGCGCCTGGTCCAGCTTGAAGGTCTGGTCCATCAGCCGCTGCTGCTCCTGCATGATCTCGCCGAGCTTGTCGATCTGCTGACGCATCTGGCTGTTCTGCTGCTGTTGCTGGCCCTGCTGGCCGCGCTGCGGGCGACCGGCCTGCAGGTTGTTCATCATCCGCTGCATCTCGTTCAGCATCTGCTGGGCGGCATCGCGGTTGCCGGAACGGGCCAGGTTCTCGATCTGGTCCATCATGTTCTGCAGGTCGCGCTGGCGAATGACGTTCTGCGCCTGCATGTTCTGCTGTCCCCTTGGCGCATTCTGCATCCGCTGGGCAAGCTCGTTCATGAACTGCTGCATTGCCTCGCGCATTTCCTGCATCAGGCGGGCGATCTCCTGGTCATTGGCGCCGTTCTGCAGTGCTTCGGAGAGATTGCGCTGGGCATCGCGCAGCCGGCGTTCGGCAAGCGACAGATCGCCGTCCTCGATGCCTAAAGCGATTTCCCAGAGATAGTCAGCCGTATCCTTTAACTGCTCGTCCGTGCGGGCAAGCTTCATGCGCTCCAGTGCGGAACGGATCAGCAGGAAGTGGCTGAGGTTCGGAATGGTTTCGTCGGGGCGGATGGCAAGCGCTTCGTTCAGCTCGATCGCCTTGGGCATCTGGCGGGTGTCGAGCGCAAAAACCTGTCGCTGTTCGGCGACGGCTGCAGCCAGAGGCTCGGAGAAGCCACGGCCTGGCAGGATCATCTCATGGGCGGGGCTGCGGCCCGTCTGGCCGGCGCCATCGGTTGCGACGAGAGTGACGCGGACGCGCTTGCCGGCGAGCGGATGTTCGATCAGGCTGCGGCTGGTCAGGCCCTTGAGTTCCTGGCCTCTCTGCTGGCGAGGCAGATCGAGACGATATTCCGGCAGCGGATAGAGCGGGGTGGCGGCCGGATCCTGCGGGCCGGCCGGTTCGATCAGCGCATGAGCTTCGCGGATGCCGTAATCGTCCTTGGCGCGGAAGCCGATCTCCAGCGCGCCGTTGACCGAGCGCTTCGGCTGGCCTTCGAAAGCGATTTCGGGGGCGCGGTCCGGGGTGACGTTGAAGGTCCAGCTCTGGCCATTGACCGAAAGCTCGCCGCTTTCGCCGACCGCCATGGCATAGGTGCGCGGCGGCAGCGGCTGGTCGCCACTCTGGCTGGACTGAGATGCCGCAGGCTGTGCCGCCGGTGTCGAGGCGGCGGTATCGCTTGAGACAGAGGGTTTTTGCGCGGCTTCCGCTGCCTTCTTGGCGGCGGCCTTGGCTTCTTCCGTCTGCAGGGTCGCTGCATCGCCCTCGGCCGGCGAGAAGACCACAGCCTCTTCGCCTTCGCCGCCCGTCACGCGTACGGTGAGCGCGGAGTTCTGCGGAATGGAGACGGGGCCGGCATTGTTCTGCGCCTGCTGGCCAGTCAGGAAGATCGGCGCGCGGCCGGTATAGGAAGGCGGCGTCAGCCAGGCGTCGATGCGCAGATCCGGGTTGATGCTCGGTGCTGCCGGCGCCGGCTGGAAGGCATCGCCGATAGTGCCGCCGCCATTGGAGAAGGAGTAGCCGAGTGCGATGGCGAACACGAGTGCTGGAACTGCACGCAGCGCAAACCGGTCGTGGCGGGCGATGTCCGGGCGCGGCATGCCGGCATCGAGCGCGGCGATGCGCTCCGCCATGCGGATCTGGTGCTCTTTCCAAAGCGCGCGGGAGAAGGGGGTCTCGAAGGCCGGTTCATCTTCCTGCACGCCGACGGGCTGGTGCGGCAAGTTGTTGCGATCCTCGAGCAGCCGGTCGGCATCATTGGCATCCGGCCAGCGAACCCGCGTGATTGGCAGAAGAGCATAAACGAAGCCGAGAGCGAAGACGGCGAGCAGGACCCAGCGCAGCCAGTCCGGCGAGACGCGGAAGATGCCAAACCAGGATGCCGACATAAAGAGTGCGGCGACGCCGAGCGGCGCGATCGCGAGCGGCAGCGTGCGCTCGCAGAACAGGACGAACCGGGCGAAGGAACGTTTCAAGGCCACGCGGCGGGCGAGCGTCGTATGCGTCTCGAAGGCACCTTTGCGGGTAGCGCTCATGCGGTCCGTCTCCAGTCGTGGCGGCGCGAACAAGCACTCAAGATAGCAGTCTTTGTGGCGAAGACGAGGGCAGGCATGGGCCAGCCCCCATATTTTGGGCGGTTTCCCGCAATTGTGAATGTCGCGTCAAACGCGAGGAAAGGCTCTAACCCAGCCATGACGGCACGGAATCGAGAGCGATCAGCTCCTCATACGTGCCGCGCGGACGGATGACGTGGAACTCGGAGCCATTGACCAGGACTTCCGGAACCAGAAGCCTCGTATTGTAGGTTCCGGCCTGGACCGCGCCATAGGCGCCGGCGGACGAGACGGCGAACAGGTCGCCGGGCTTCGGCACCGCCATATCGCGGTCGAGCGCCAGGTAATCGCCCGTCTCGCAGACGGGACCGACGAGATCGGCCTTCACATGCGGGACATCCTTGTCCGGCACGACGACGGGACGCACGCCGTGATAGGCATCGTAAAGCGTCGGGCGGATCAGGTCGTTCATGGCGCCGTCGACGATGACGAAGGTCTTTTCACCCGCGTCCTTCACATAAAGCACTTCGGTGACGAGAATGCCGGCATTGCCGACGATCAGGCGGCCCGGCTCGGTGACGATCCGGCAGCCGAGGCTCTTCAGCTCGTCGGTGACGATCTCGGCATAGGCGGTCGGTTCCGGCGGCGGATTGTTGTCGGCGTGATAGGGAATGCCCAGCCCGCCGCCGACATCCACATGGGTAATGCCATGGCCGTCGGCGCGCAGGGTGTCGACCAGCTCGCGCAGCAGCTTGAAGGCATCGCGGAACGGCTGCAGCTCAGTGATCTGGCTGCCGATATGCATGTCGATGCCGGTCACCTCGATGCCCGGCAGCGTTGCAGCATGGGCATAGACATCACGGGCGCGCTTGTAGGAAATGCCGAACTTGTTTTCCTTCTTGCCCGTCGAGATCTTGGCATGGGTGCGGGCATCGACATCGGGGTTGATGCGGAAGGAGACGTGCGCCTTCCTGCCGGCCTTGATGGCGCGCAGGTTCAGCACTTCCAGTTCCGGCTCGGATTCGACGTTGAAACAGTAGATGCCGGCTTCGAGGGCGAAATCCATCTCGGCCACGGTCTTGCCGACGCCGGAAAAGACGATGCGCTCGGGCGGGATGCCGGCGGCCAGCGCGCGGCGCAGTTCGCCGCCCGAGACCACGTCGGCACCGGCGCCGAGCCGGGCCAGCGTCTTCAGCACCGCCTGGTTGGAATTGGCCTTCATCGCATAGCAGACCATGGCGTCTACGCCGTCGAACGCCTTGGCGAAGACCTTGTAGTGACGCTCCAGCGTCGCGGTCGAATAGACGTAGAAGGGCGTGCCCACGGCCTTGGCGATCTCGGGAATGGCAACGTTCTCGGCGTGCAGCACGCCGTCGATATACTGGAAATGGTTCACGGCAATTCTCGAGAATAAAGGGGCGTCGAATTACAGAAGCGGGTCGAGGACGAAGGGGCGCTCGGGGGCCGGCTGGTTCTTCTGCTCGTTCGTCTTGCGAACGTTCTGCTGTTCCACCGGCGTGCTCGGGCGGTCGAGATCACCCTTTCGGCCGCAGCCGATAACGACAGCGCCGGCAAGGCTCAGGGCAAAGGTGATGCGGGCAATTCTGACCAGCGACTTCGACATTCTCTTCCTTCTCCGGCACATGATGGCGAAACTTTCATAGCGAAGTTCCACGCGCTTGTGCAGTCATTAATCCGGCATCTTATGTGGTTGGGGACGCGCCGCTCAGTTGCGGCCGCGCCAGTAGGCGATCTGCTTCCGGACTTCCGTCGGCGCGGTGCCGCCAAAACTCTGGCGGCTGGCTACGGAGGCATCGACCGTCAATACGTCGAAGACCTTCTCGTTGATCGCCGGATTGATCGCCTTCAGCTCGTCGAGCGAGAGCTCGGCAAGCTCGCAGCCCTTCTTTTCGGCCAGCGCCACGGCATGGCCGGTTGCATGGTGGGCGTCGCGGAACGGCAGGCCCGCCTCGCGCACCAGCCAGTCGGCCAGATCGGTCGCGGTCGAATAGCCCGAGCCGGCGGCGGCGCGCATGCGGTCTTCTCGGATCGTCATGTCGCGCATCATGCCGGTCATGGCGGCGATCGCCAGTTCCAGGTTCTCGGCGGCGTCGAAGACCTGTTCCTTGTCTTCCTGCATGTCCTTGGAATAGGCGAGCGGCAGGCCCTTCATGACGGTCAAGAGCGCCACCAGCGAGCCGTTGATGCGGCCGGTCTTGGCGCGCACCAGTTCGGCCGCATCCGGGTTCTTCTTCTGCGGCATGATGGAGGAACCGGTGGAAAACGCGTCGGAGAGGCGCACGAAGCCGAATTGCGGCGTCGACCAGATGACGATTTCTTCGGCAAGGCGTGACAGATGCATGGCGCAGATGGCGGCAACCGAGAGGAATTCCAGCGCGAAGTCGCGGTCGGACACGGTGTCGATCGAATTGCGGGTCGGCTCACGGAAGCCGAGCGCCTTCGCCGTCATGTGGCGGTCGATCGGGAAGCCGGTGCCGGCCAGCGCTGCCGCGCCGATCGGGCTTTCGTCCAGGTGGTCGATCGCGTGGCGCACACGGGCGCGGTCGCGGCCGAACATTTCGACATAGGCCATGCAGTGATGGCCGAAGGTCACCGGCTGGGCGGTCTGAAGATGGGTGAAGCCCGGCATCACCGTCTCGGCATGCTCCTCGGCGCGATCGAGAAAGGCCGCGATCAGGTCGGTCAGCATGCGCTCAGTCTTGACGAGTTCTTCCTTCACCCAGAGGCGGAAGTCGAGCGCCACCTGGTCGTTGCGCGAGCGGGCAGTGTGCAGGCGGCCGGCGGCAGGGCCGATCAGCGTCGCAAGCCGCGCCTCGACATTCATGTGAATGTCTTCGAGCTTGCGGGAGAACTGGAACTGGCCGCTTTCGATCTCTGACATGATCGTGTTCAGGCCGGTGACGATCTGGTCTTTATCTTCGGGCGAAATGATGCCTTTTTCGGCCAGCATGGTCGCATGGGCGATCGAGCCGCGAATATCCTGGGCGAACAGCTTCTTGTCGAAACCGATCGAGGCATTTATCTCCTCCATGATCGCATCCGGCCCGGAAGCGAAGCGCCCGCCCCACATCTGGTTGGAAGATGTCGCGTCCTTCGTATCGGCCATGAGATATCAGTCCTGGAGTTAAGTAATGACGTCCAAAAGACCGCTTGGTCTCCTTCCGCCCGATTGATCATGATTGCCGCCGTCGCGGGGATCCTTGCCGGCGCCGTGGCGGTATACGTGAGGAGCATGGGGTCTGGCAATGGCATGGACGGCGGTGCGGCAAGCCAAATGGCCGCCTCCGCCGGGCAATGCGAGGGTGCTGTCGATCTCGCCAGATCGGTTGCCGCCTTCTCGAAGGGCGAGGTCGCCGCGATGGTCGAGGCACAGCCGCCGCGGACGCTCGACCTGAGCTTCAAGGGACCGGAAGGCCAGGACCTGAAGACCGCCGATCTCGCCGGCAAGACCGTGCTGCTCAACCTATGGGCCACCTGGTGCGTGCCGTGCCGTGAGGAAATGCCGGCACTCAATGCGCTGCAGGGCGCTATGGGTGGCAACGATTTCGAGGTCGTGGCGGTCAATATCGATACCGGCAGCGATCAGAAGCCGAGGAACTTCTATCAGGACTACAAGCTCGACAAGCTTTCCTTCTACCAGGACAGCTCGATGGGCGTGTTCAACGCGCTGAAAAAGGAAGGCCTCGCCTTCGGCCTGCCCGCGACGCTGATCCTCGACAAAAATGGCTGCCTGATCGGCTCGATGAACGGCCCCGCCGCCTGGGACAGCGAGGATGCCAAGGCACTGGTGAAGGCTGCGAAGGGCGTTTGACCAGTAATTTGTATGGATGACGGCTGCCGTCTGTAATGATACTATCCGGCATTATCGCTGGAATAGATCCATGACCCTTCAAATTCGCGATGCGCGAGCCCGGGAACTTGCCGAGAAGCTTGCCAGGAAGCGCAAGGTGACGATGACGGCTGCCGTCATCCAGGCACTTGAAGAAGAGTTGAAGCGGGAAACCGCGAAAGTGCCTCTGTCGCAAAGGATCGCCCGCATTGCCGGCGACCTCAAGGCTCAGGGCGGGCCGAATGGTCGCGTGCCGAGCAAGCAGGAAATCGATGACTTGTGGGGCCAGCCCTGATGTTCATCGACACGTCGGTGATCATTGCTCTGCTCGCCGATGAGCTTGACGCAGTTCATTACGCCGAACGTATCGAGAGGTCGACAGGATGCCTTACATCGGGTCTTGTCATTCTCGAGGCCTCCATGCGGCTGGGCTTAATGCTGGATATTGATCCTGTCGCAGTTGAAGCCCGTATCCGATCTCTGCTTGCGGAGGCGAAGATTTCAGTGATGCCAATCGATGACGTTGTTGCGACTGCGGCGGTTGGTGCCTTTGCACGATACGGCAAAGGGCGGGGTCATCCCGCCCAACTCAATCTGGCCGATTGCATGTCCTATGCCTGTGCGAAAGTCCAGGCCGTGCCCTTGCTGTTCAAGGGCAATGATTTCTCCCACACCGATATCACGCGCGGTTAAAGCGCCTACCGCGTCGGAACCGGCGTCTCGCCGCGATAATCGTAGAAGCCGCGGCCGGATTTGCGGCCGAGCCAGCCGGCCTCGACATATTTCACCAGAAGCGGGCAGGGGCGGTACTTCGAATCCGCGAGCCCGTCATGCAGCACCTGCATGATCGACAGACAGGTGTCGAGGCCGATGAAATCGGCAAGCTGCAACGGGCCCATCGGATGGTTGGCGCCGAGCTTCATCGCGGTGTCGATCGCCTCGACCGAGCCGACGCCTTCATAGAGCGTGTAGATCGCCTCGTTGATCATCGGCAGCAGGATACGGTTGACGATGAAGGCCGGAAAATCTTCGGCGACCGTGGTCGTCTTGTCGAGCGCCGTCACATAGTCCTTGGCGGCGCGGAAGGTCGGCTCGTCGGTGGCGATGCCGCGCACCAGTTCGACCAGCTTCATGACCGGCACCGGGTTCATGAAATGGATGCCCATGAAGCGCTCGGGACGGTCGGTCGCGGCAGCAAGCCGGGTGATCGAAAGCGAGGACGTGTTGGTGGCCAGCAGCGCTTCCGGCTTCAGGACGGGGCAGACCTGCGCATAGATCTTGCGCTTCACGCTTTCGTCTTCGGTCGCGGCCTCGATGACCATGTCCATCGGCGCCAGATCGTTGACATCGGCCGAGCCGGAGATGCGGGAAAGCGCCGCGTTGCGCTCCTCGTCGGACAGCTTGCCGTTGGAAACCTGGCGGGCGAGATTGCCGTTGATCGTCGCGAGAGCGCCTTCGATGCGGTCCTTTGACAGGTCGTACATCTGCACATTGTAGCCGGCCAGCGCCGAAACATGTGCAATTCCACAACCCATCTGGCCTGCGCCTATGACGCCGATATTCTTCATGACGATGTTTTGCCTCGCTCCCTTTGCGGACGCGCATTCGTTCACGCACCCGCTTATGAAAATGCCGGACTGCCTGTTGGCCGCCCGGCAAAATTTCTATTCCGCTATAGCGGGTTTTTCCAGCACTTTTCGCGCTTGCGAAAAGTGATTTGCCTCAAAGCGCCTTTTCGAGCTTCGGCAGGATGTCGAAGAGATCACCGACGAGACCATAGTCGGCGACCTGGAAGATCGGTGCTTCCTCGTCCTTGTTGATCGCGACGATGACCTTGGAATCCTTCATGCCGGCGAGATGCTGGATCGCGCCGGAAATACCGACCGCGATATAGAGCTGTGGTGCGACGACCTTGCCGGTCTGGCCGACCTGCCAGTCGTTCGGGGCATAGCCCGCATCGACGGCGGCGCGGGATGCACCGACGGCAGCACCAAGCTTGTCGGCCACCGGCAGGATCACCTCCTGGAACTTTTCCGAGGAGCCGAGAGCTCGACCGCCGGAGATGATGATCTTGGCAGAGGTCAGCTCGGGGCGCTCGGAGGAGGAGAGCGCATCGGAGACGAAGCTCGATACGCCCGGGTTTGCGGCAGCCGAGGCGCTTTCGACGGAAGCCGAGCCGCCTTCGCCGGCTGCGGCAAAGGATGCCGTGCGCACGGTGATGACCTTTTTGGCGTCGGTCGACTGGACGGTCTGGATCGCGTTGCCGGCATAGATCGGACGCTTGAACGTGTCGGCGGAGACGACTTCGATGATTTCCGACACCTGCATCACGTCGAGCAGGGCTGCGACGCGGGGCATGATGTTCTTGGCCGAGGTCGTGGCCGGCGCGATGATCGTGTCATAGGCAGGCGCCAGCGAAACGATGAGGGCTGCGACCGGCTCTGCCAGGTTGTTGGCAAGGCTGGCGTCGTCTGCGAGCAGAACCTTGGAGACGCCGGCAAGCTTGGCGGCGGCATCGGCTGCAGCCTGCGCACCCGAGCCTGCGACGAGAACATGAACGTCGCCACCGATCTGGGTGGCGGCAGTCAGCGCTTTCGCCGTCTGGTCGGAGAGCGTCGCATTGTCGTGTTCGGCGAAAAGAAGAATAGCCATGATGTTCTCTCCTGTCCCTTAGATGACGCCGGCGGTCTTGAGGCTGGAAACCAGCTCTTCGACGCTCGAAACCTTGACGCCCGCCTTGCGGCCGCCCGGCTCTTCCGTCTTCAGCACCTTCAGGCGCGGCGCGGTATCGACGCCGAAATCGGCCGGAGCCTTCTTGTCGAGCGGCTTCTTCTTGGCCTTCATGATGTTCGGCAGCGAGGCGTAGCGCGGCTCGTTGAGGCGCAGGTCGGTGGTGACGACAGCCGGGAGCTTGACCTCGATCGTCTGCAGGCCGCCGTCGACTTCGCGCGTCACGGTAGCCTTGTCGGCGGAGAGCTCGATCTTGGAGGCGAAGGTCGCCTGGGCGGAGCCGAGCAGGGCCGCCAGCATCTGGCCGGTCTGGTTCGAGATCGTCATCGATCGCCTGCTTGCCGACGATGATCAGGCCGGGCTGTTCGGCATCGACGACGCCCTTCAAAATCTTGGCGACGGCGAGCGGCTCGACGAGGTCATCCGTCTCGACCAGGATCGCGCGGTCGGCGCCCATGGCGAGCGCGGTGCGCAGCGTCTCTTCCGCCTTGGCCGGGCCGATCGAAACGACGACCACCTCTTCCGCCTTGCCTGCTTCCTTAAGACGAAGAGCCTCTTCGACGGAAATTTCGTCGAACGGGTTCATCGACATCTTCACGTTGGCAAGCTCGACGCCCGTGCCATCCGGCTTCACCCGGATCTTCACGTTGTAATCGACCACTCGCTTGACAGGCACCAGGATCTTCATGGGGTCCTTCCTTGACTTTCACTGACGGCAAATTGCGACATTTGCCATCTCCTCATTTGTCAGTGGGCGACATGGATACGCATTTTTCGTCCGAACACAACGCGATTTGCATTCCATTTCCCTGCCGACACTTGCGCATTTCTCATATCCCTATTCGGCAAGCCTGCCCACCTGCGGAACGCTCGTTCTATGCTGGACCGCACGGGGTGTGACGATCTGCCTGTCGAACAGCGGCACGCCCTTGCGCCGCATGACGAGAACGAGAAGCGCACCGGCAACGATACCGCCCACATGGGCACCCCACGAAACCATGCCGTCGAGATCGAGCGCCAGCATGACGAACTGCTGGCCGATCCAGAGCGCCAGCGGAATGAAGGCTGGCAGCGGCAGGGGAATTCGAAACAGCACCAGCACCCAGACGCGCACCTTCGGATGCAGCAGGAAATAGGCGGCGACGACGCCCGCCACCGCGCCTGACGCGCCGATCAACGGGCCTTCAGAAGACGGGCCGACAAGCCCGTGGAGCGCTGCACCTGCCGCGGCGCAAAGCAGATAGAAGATGAGAAAGCGGACATGGCCCAAGGCATCCTCGACATTGTCGCCGAAGACCCAGAGGAACAGCATGTTCGGCGCCAGATGCCAGAAATCGATGTGGAGAAAGGCGTAGGTCAGGAAAGTTGCGTCTTCCGGCACGATGACGAGCGACGGGTCCAGCACCGCGTGGTCGAAGATCAATGCCGGGATGAAGCCGAGCGCCATCGCCGCGCGCTCGGCCTGATCGGATGGGGCGAGCGTGGTGAACAGCCATGCCAGCACGTTCGCGACGATCAGCCCGATCGTGACGTATTGAACCTTTATGTATCTGAGGTGGTTCGCATCATGCAGTGGTACGAACATTAGCAGCCTCCATGATCCCCTGTCCGTCTCGACTTTAAAAAGACCCCTCCCAAACCCTCCCCACAAGAGGGAGGGATAACCTGGCCGTTCCGCCGAGGCCTAATCGAGGCAGGCGATCGCGGCGATTCCTCTCCCCCTTGTGGGGGAGATGGCCGGCAGGCCAGAGGGGGACTTGCGGACGTCGTGGGCTTTGGCATAGCCGTGGCTCTCCAACCCATCACCACACCTCACCGATGCTTCCCCGGCACCCACAAAATATCCGCCTGTCCGCGATCATTGGCAAATCGTGCAGCGACGAACAGGAAGTCCGACAATCGGTTGATATATTTCAGCGCCGCCTCGCCGATCCGTTCCTGGCGGGACAGCTCCACCATCAGGCGCTCGGCGCGGCGCGCCACGGTGCGGGCCATGTGCAGATGAGCGGCGGCCGCCGTGCCGCCCGGCAGGACGAAGGATGTCAGCGGATCGAGCTCGCCGTTCAGGCTGTCGATCTCCCGCTCCAGCCGCTCCGCCTGCGCCTCGATGATGCGAAGCGGCTCGTAGGCGAACTCTTCGCCCGTGTCGGGCGTGGCAAGATCCGAGCCGAGGTCGAACAGGTCGTTCTGGATGCGCACCAGCATGACATCCAGCTCGTTGACGCCGATCGTGTGGAGGCGCGCGAGGCCGACCGCGGAATTGGTCTCGTCCACCGTGCCATAGGCCTCCACGCGCAAATCGAACTTTTCCCGGCGTGGGCCGGAGACGAGCCCGGTCGTGCCCTTGTCGCCGGTGCGGGTGTAGATCTTGTTGAGCTTGACCATGGTTCCTCGTTGTTCAGGTCGGCCTGCCGCCGCCGGTGATCCAGAGCGTCAGCATGATGAGCACGATCGCGACCGCCTGCAGCACCAGCCGGAGCTGCATCAGTTTGTTCGACCGGTTGGCGTCCTGACCCTTCATCATGGTGAACAGGCCGCGGATCAGGACGAGCACGACGAGGCCCATCACGATCACGGTGAGAATGGTGGTGAATGTGGACATCAGGCTCCTCCCGTCAGTCGAACCGCTTCAACAGCGTATAGAAAAGCGAAGCGGGAAGCAGCCTCTTCAACAACGCGCCCTGCTTGGCAGGTCTGGTGACCAGATAGTGCGGTTGTGGACGCGGCGAGGTCAAGGCGTGGCGCAGTACCTCATAGACCGCATCCGGCCCGAGCTTGTGGCGATTGACCGGTCCGCTTCCGTCCAGCCGCCTGAGCTGGCGTTCGTATTCGGCTGCATGGGCCGAGCCTTGCAGATCGATATGTTCGTTGATCTTGGCGAGTGCATTCGCCGTGAAACGCGATTCGATCGGGCCTGGCTCGATCAGGCTGACGCCGATGCCGCTGCCTTCCAGTTCCATGCGCATGGTGACGGTCAGCCCCTCCAGCGCATATTTGGAGGCCGTGTAGGCGCCGCGATAGCGATAGGGCACGAGGCCGAGGATCGACGAGCAATTGACGATCCGGCCCTTTCCCTGCGCCCGCATTATCGGAATGACCCGGCGGGTCAGCTCGTGCCAGCCGAAGACATTGGTTTCGAACTGCTCGCGCAGAACCTCGGTCGTCAGGTCTTCGACGGCACCGGGTTGGCCATAGGCGCCGTTGTTGAACAGCGCGTCGAGCCGGCCACCAGTCCTCTCCGCTACGTCCTCGACCAGCCGCGCGATCGTCTCCGGCCTTGTATAGTCCATGATCAGTGCTTCGATGCCGTCGGCCTGGAGAGCTGCCAGATCCTCTTGCTTGCGCACACTTCCGAACACGCGCCAGCCGTCTGCCTTCAATGCCCTTGCGCAGTATGCGCCGATGCCCGAGGAACAGCCGGTGACGATGATCGTTCTCTTGGCAGTCATTGTGAAACTGTTCCCCGGCTTCCCTGTACAAGTGGCGGTGTTCCTCCCATATTTCGCCGGAAGTCACAACGGAGTGTCCATTGTCGGAAGAAATGCGTCGGCCGCGATGGCACAGACTGGCCTTCAAGGTTCTGTGGGATGCCTATTGGCACTTCTCCGAGGATGACGGCTGGGCGATGGCGAGCCATGTTGCGCTTTCCGGCCTCCTGGCATTGTTCCCCTTCCTGATCTTCGGCACGGCATTGGCCGGCTTTCTGGGCGCGGGCGGATTTTCGGAAACCACGCTGCATCTGATGTTCGACACATGGCCGGCCGATATCGCCGATCCGATCGCGTCTGAAATCCAGCGGGTGCTGGAAATCCCGCGCGGCGGGCTGCTCACAGTCTCGGTACTGGCTGCCGCCTATTTTGCCTCCAACGGTGTCGAGGCGGTGCGTGTTTCGCTCAACCGCGCCTATCGCGTCACCGAGACACGTCCCTGGTATGTTACGCGCCTCGCGAGCCTCGGCTATGTCATCCTGGCGGTGGTGATCTTTGCCGTCATCAGCATCCTGCTGCTGGCGGTTCCGATCGCCAGCCGTTTCGCCCAGACGCGTTTTCCGTGGCTGATCAGCGATCTCAATGCGGTCGCCAACTGGGGTCTCATCGGCACGGCGCTTCTCCTGATGATCGGGCTGCTCGGTTCGCATAAATGGCTGCCGGCCGGTAACCGCCGGCTGATCGATATCCTGCCGGGCGTGGCGATGACCGTGGTGCTGTGGACGGCATTCGGCTTCGGTTTCGCCGCCTATCTCTCGACCTTCGCCAACTATGCCGCGACCTATGCCGGCCTCGCGTCGATCATGATCGTGCTGGTCTTCCTCTACATGGTCGGCGTGATCTTCATGCTCGGCGCCGAACTCAACGCCGCGATCCTCAAATACAAGGTCTATTCGGTGGTCAAGCAGGTCAAGCGGCAGCGCAAGGTGCGCCGGGCCCAAAGCCTAGAGGCCGACAAGGCGGCGAATGTCGTCGGGGAAGATGCCTTCGTCCCGAAGAGCCGCAATTCCGGTTGAGCCTTCGCTTTTCGAAAGCTTTCGACCTTCATCGTCCACGACAAGCCGGTGGTGGTGGTAGACAGGCTCGGGAAGGTCGAGCAACACCTGCAGCAGCCGGTGCACCGCCGTTGCGGCAAACAGGTCCTGCCCTCGCACCACATGGGTGATGCCCTGCAGTGCGTCGTCCATGACGACCGAGAGATGATAGCTCGACGGCGCATCCGAGCGTGATAGAACGACATCGCCCCATCGGCCGGGATCGGCGACAATTTCTTGATCCTCTCCGTCGCCCGTCTCCTGCCAGGAGAGCGTCTTTTCCGTCATTGCCAGCGCCTTGCCCATATCCAGCCGCCAGGCATGCCGCACACCCTCTGCGATCAGCCGCTGCCGCTCGGCCTCGCCGCAGTGCCGGTCGTCCTCCGGATAGAGCGGCGAACCATCCGGGTCGCGCAGCCAGATGCTGCCGTCCCGCTCATAGTCCGAAACCCGAGCCTTCACCTCGCCGCGGGTCATGAAGGCAGGGTAGACGAGGCCCATGTCCTGCAGCCGGGCGAGCGCCTGCCGATAAAAATCGAAATGCTCCGACTGCCGCCGCACCGGCGTCTCCCACGAGATGCCGAGCCAGGCGAGATCTCGATAGATCATTTCCTCGAATTCGGGTGTGCAGCGGGCCACATCTATGTCTTCGATGCGCAGCAGGAAGCGGCCTCCCGTGTCGCGGGCCATATCGTGGTTCATCAGCGCGGAACGCGCATGGCCGAGATGCAGGAGCCCATTCGGGCTTGGCGCGAAGCGGAAGACGGGGCTATCAGAGGATTGGGTCTGCATGCGGTCTTCTGCCATGCTTTAGGCTCATGGGCCAAGGCGAGAATATGGGGCCAAGGCGAGAATGGGGCCAACGGGAGAATGGATCGGTGCAGGTCATAACATGCGACGCGGATGTCGAGGCAGGGCTTGCGCAACTCTTGCTTCTCGACAAACGGCTCATCCCGATCGCCGAACTGACCGGCCCGCTTCCCCTGCGTCTCTCCAAGCCCGGCTTTGCCGGTCTCGCCTCGGTCATCGTCTCCCAGATGGTGTCCCGCGCCAGCGCCGACGCGATCTGGCGCAGGATTACCGTGGCTGGACCGGTGACGGCGCCGGCATATGCCGCGCTTGCGCCCGAGGTCATATCCACCTTCGGCCTGTCGCGGGCAAAAGCCGCAACGCTGATGGCACTCTCGAAGGCCGTGGTCGACGAAACGGTCGACCTGCACGGCATCTGCGCCCTCGATGGCGACGAGGCGATGAAACAGCTGGTGTCACTGCCCGGCATCGGTCCCTGGACGGCACAGGTCTATCTGATGTTCTGCGCCGGCCATCCCGATATCTTCCCGTCGGGCGACGTGGCATTGCAGTCTCGCCGTCGGCCACGCCTTCAAGATGGATGCACGACCCGAATCGAAGGCACTGGCTGCGATGGCTGAAGGGTGGAGCCCGCACCGGTCCGTCGCGGCCCGGCTATTCTGGGCCTATTACGCGGTCGCCATGCGCCGCAACGGCCTGCCGATTGCATAAATCTGTGTGAAGCTCGGGGGAACGAAGCCACTGCATTTATTGGGCTTCACAATCCTGTAACAACGGACCTAATATAGAGGAGATAGATGCCGAATCGGGTAGGAGCGTCACTTGACGATTGCAGTCTCCCCGCAGGCCTTGCCGGCGCTCGTCCTGAACGCTGACTACCGGCCGCTGAGTTACTATCCCTTGTCGTTATGGTCCTGGCAGGACGCGATCAAGGCGGTCTTCCTTGACCGTGTGAACATCATCGCCGAATACGAGCATTCGGTCTGTTCACCCAGTTTCACGATGAGATTGCCGAGCGTCGTCAGCCTCAAGACCTATGTCCAGCCGACCCGCAACCCCGCTTTCACCCGCTTCAACGTGTTCCTGCGCGACAAGTTCGAGTGCCAGTATTGCGGCGCCCATGACGAGTTGACCTTCGACCACGTCATCCCGCGTGCCCATGGCGGCGAGACGACCTGGGAAAACGTCGTCGCGGCCTGTTCGCCCTGCAATCTCAGGAAGGGCAGCAAGCTGCCCAAGCAGGCCGGCATGTTCCCGCACCAGAAGCCTTATCCGCCGAGCGTGCAGGACCTGCACAACAACGGCCGCCTCTTCCCGCCCAACTATCTGCACGAAAGCTGGATGGACTATCTCTACTGGGATACCGAGCTGCAGCCTTAAGCCGAAGGGCTTCTTTCGATGTTCGGATTTACCGAAGGCCGCCTCAGGCGGCCTTTTTCGCGCCGATAAAGGCGATCGCGGCAAGCACGAGGCTGGCAAGCACGTTCCAGCCGGCAAAGGAGAGGCCGAGCACGCGAAGGGCGGCCTCGGTGCAGGACGGGCCATGTACGGTGTTGAGGTCGCCAAGCAGGTTGCCTGCATTGGTCGTGACGCCGGCGCCGCCGCCGCAGCTAGCAGGCCCCGGCCAGAAACTCCATTCGACGCCCGCGTGATAGACACCCATGCCGGCGCCGACGAGCATCATGATGCCGACGATGATCAGCAGGATACGGGGGATCCAGGCCGGCAGGCCGAAGGCGGCCGAGCCGACGGCGAGAATGCCGACGGGAATGCCGAAATAATAGGGATCGCGCTGCAGCAGGCAGAGCGCGCAGGGAATGTAGCCGCCGATATGCTGGAAGCCGAGCGCGCCGCCGACCGTCGCTGCCATGCCGAGCGTGACGAGTATCGCATGGCCGGTGCCGGGGCGGTTGGTCCGGGCGGTCGTCGTCATTGCCATGCAGCTCTCCTTGCCGTTCGCCGTCAGTCGACCCTGCGATACGCAAGCCATGTGTCGGCATTTCGGCGAAAGCTGTAGAGCAGAACGCTCACTACTGTAAACTGGGGGAGGCGGCGTTCTTGCCGCTGTTTCCGGCACATTCCCGTGATCGCTGCCTCGGCATCAAGCGCGTGCCCGGTCCGTCCGATTGCCAGCGTCCGTCTTGTTTAGTACGAGGACGGTCAAAGGCGTGCCGGCCGGACCGGCGCCGCATCATGCGTTTTGCCCAACAGGCAGGTGAACAGAGTGGACTACCCTTTCAAGAGCGGGCGACCCGATATCCGTCGGGGCATGGTCGACAAGCTGCGCACGGCCTATGAGAACTGGCGCATCACCCGGCGCGAGCGTCGCGACAGGCAGGATGTCGAGCTTGCGCCCATGGCAGCAGTCAGGCCGCTTTCGCGCGAAGACCTTCCTCTGGTCTTCGTCACCCACAACGACATGACGATCCTGCCCTACTTCATCCGCCACTATCGCAAGCTCGGCGTGACGCGCTTCATCTGCGTCGACGACGTCTCCAGCGACGGAACGCGGGACTATCTCGCCGCACAGCCGGATGTCGACCTCTGGACCTCGCCGCTGCGCTATGGCGAGGCAAGGCGCGGCCGCCGCTGGCGGGAGGCGCTTTTGCCCGCTACGGCTATGATCGCTGGTATGTCAACGTCGATTCCGACGAGTTCCTTCTCTACGACGGCTGCGACGCAAGGGGCTCACCGAACTCACCGCCCTCTTGGAGGAGCATGGCGCCGGGCGGCTTGCAGCGCCGATGATCGATATGTATCCCGGCCCGGGCAGTATCGCGCCCGATCCGGATCACGGGGAGCCCTGGCAGTTCTCCAATCATTTCGACGCGAGCGGATATGATGCCGCACTCGACAAACGCGGCGTGAGCCTCAAGGGCGGGCCGCGCAAGCGCCGGTTTTCCGAGGCCAACGAGCTGATGAAATATCCGGTGATCTTCTGGGACCGCCACTGCTTCTTCGGCAGCAGTCCCCACCGCCCGCTACCTTACGAGCGGAATTTCGAACCGTTTTTCGGCGTGCTGCTGCATCTGAAGTTCTTCACCAACTACCGCGGCAAGATCGCCGAGGCGGCCGAGGGCAAGCAGCATCATAATGGCGCAGAGCACTATCAGGCGATGATGACCGCGCTTGATCGCGACGGAGACCTCGATTTTGCCGGGAAGGAATCGGTCCGCTTCGAAGGTCCTGCGCAATTGCGGGAACTGGGTTTCCTTACGAGCCTTCCGGAAACCTGAGCCGGCAGCGGTGCCGCCGGCATTGCGCCATCAACGCTGAAAGTGGAAGGTCTTCCGGTCGCTGCTCTTTTCCTTGAAGCCGGCGGTAGCAAGGCTTGCCTTGATCTCCTCGACCTTCTGCTCGCCGATGATATGCGGGTGCAGTTCGACCAGAATGTGCCGGATCGGTCCGAGATCGGCATTCGGCAGAAGCTCGTACTCGCCGCCCTCGACATCCATGATCAGAACGTCGGGACGGTGCCTGGCGATGACTTCGTGGAACGGCTCGCTTTTCACGGTAAGGGTCTGGCCTTCGACACCGCGTTCGAAGGCGCTCGACGAGATGATGTTGGCGGCGGCGTTGAAGACGAGATCCCGGCCGTCCTGCGTCACCGCATGCATGTTCAGCTGCGGTTCGATCCCGTTCAGGCGAAAGTTCTGGCGGATCAGGCTTTCGACCGCCGGATTCTGCCTCATAGGTCCAGACATTCTCCGGTCCGCAGATCTTGGACGCCAGCAGGGCGATGAAACCGAGGCCGGTGCCGAGTTCCACCACCCGTGACCCGGGCTTCAGGATGTCGAGAAGTATGTTGCGTTCGGTGTCTTCATAGACCTCGCGAAACATCAGGTCGCGCACATAAGGCGGCACCTGGTCCTTGCCGGAGACCAGCCTGATGCCGTTGATGGTAACGGTTCTCGCATTCGTGAGCCGCCTGAATTTCTTCCTGATCGAGCGTGCAAGTCTCTGCATGGCAATGTCTCTTCTCGTTTGGCGTGGCCACGTCGGGCGACGATCAGTTGTCGCCGCGTCGCCGCAACAGGCGCGCGGGCACGCCGCCGTAAATTCCATAGGGCTCGGTCCTGCCCTTGACCACGGCATTGGCCGCAATCACACAGCCTTTTGCGACATGCGCACCGGCCAGGATCTTCGCGCCGCTGCCTATCCATACGTCATCCTCGATGATGACGGGGCGCAATGTGACGCCCTGATCAGTGATCGGACGGGACTTGTCGGAGTAGTTGTGCTCGAAGGAAACAATCACCGCGTGGGCGGCGATGCGCACGTCATTGCCGATCGTCACCCCGCCGGCACCATAGATGATGGCGTAGGGATTAAGGGATACGTGCTCGCCCAGAACTATGCTGCCCTTCTGGGCATCGAGCATGGCGCCCGGATGCAGCTTGCCACGGGCGCCGATGACGATTTTGCCGCGGTGAAAGAGAATTCGTGCGCCGACCGCGATCTTGCTGCGTGGACCGATCCTCAATTCTCCGGGTAGGAAAAGAGCTTTCAGCCGCTGATACAGGAGAAACGGAGTGGGTATCTTCACCTTCGCCGGCGCCTAGCTTTGATCTGATGGTGCCCCGTGCCGGCGTCAGGTCACCGGTCTGTGGGCAATGATTTCAATGGTTTAGATTTCCATCTGCGCTGTCCGCTGTAGCAGGTTGCTGTAGCAGTTTCAACTCCAGCCCAAGTCTTCAATCTCGCTTTAAAGGTATGATCTGCCCCTGATTGCCTTCAGCATTTCGCGGCGCAGATTTCGGTTGTTTCAGCAACACGACACGCGCAGACTCTGGCTCAGCCACCCGGAAGGAAGATTGGTTAGACTCTCAACATCATGTGGAAGTAGCGGGAGGTCATGCCGCAGCACTTCTTTGCTAATCTCCGCCGAGTCTATCAATGCGCGGAACACATCGGAGAGAAGGGAGGGGTGTTGAAGCTCCCAAGTGTCGTCGAATGGCTCGTTAGCGTTATAACCTCGCGCACTGTACGCCTTGTAAAGACGAAGAGCGTTGCCTTTGTCGATCACGCTTAGCCTCTGCAGCCGAACTATCTGAGCTTTAATTGATACCTTCCATCGAGCCTTGAGGCGTTCGAGTTCCCACATCGCCCCAGAGCTTACCTCTGCTACGTATTGCGCTGCTGGCAGCAAAAAAGCGGAGGCGAAGCGATGCGCTTGGTCCTCAATGAGGCGATGATCTTCGACCAATTCATTCTGAGTGACGGCACGATGAATTAGAAGATGCCCAAGCTCATGCGCTGCGTCGAATTGGCGTCGAGAAAAAGACTGCTTATCATTGGCTAGCAGAACATAGGGCCGACCGTCGCTCCCCCACCGGCTCACTCCGTCTAGTTGCGTTGTCTCCATGGTCTCAGCGGCGACGACCACGCCTATTTTCTCAAGGAAAGCGACCATGTCGGCTATCGGACGTAGCGCCAAACCCCAATGGTTTCTCGCGTTGATAGCGATAGCTTCGATCTCCTCCTCTCTGAGGGTTTTGAAGGAGCGGCCAGCTAACATATCGGGGACATCAACTTCTGGTAAATATGCGTAGTGATCGGCAACCGCAGTTATATCCTGCAGCCACAGCAAGCGAACTTCTTGGACGCCACGGTCACTCTTCAATGCGCCAGCAAACGAACGGAAAAACGGCAAGCCGCTTTCACCTTTACGCTCTGCCAGAAAGAAGTCTTCCGGCATGCTAAGCACGTTCGCCAACTCAGCTAACGCTGACGGTTCTGGCGCAGTTTCACCGTCCTCCCACCGAATGACGGTGCTAGGTGCTTTACGCATCAAGTCCGCCAACGCCTTACGCGAACTTATGCCTCTCGCCAGTCTCGCTTCGGCAAGCTTGGCGCCCGAGAAGCCGACCACACCGTTACGCACGGTTATTCACCATATCAAACCTACTTCGTCTCTTGCTCGCCGGTCGATGATCCTTTGAAGGTGGTTTTGACCGGTTTGAGCACTGTCGTTCGGCGAGCAGGTACTCCGGACGCAGAGCCATATCCAGCCAAAAATTCACCCAGTTCTTGCTGGTAGACAAAGCGCTCTTGCCGCGCATCAATCAGGCAAACGGTAATCATCGCTATCTTAGACACATCTTCCAGATCGCGCCGAACCATAAGAACAGCGAACCGGTCTGCGTCTCTGTAGCTTTCAAGCGGGGCGAAAAGGTCTCTCGTTAGGCCCCTGTTCAGCGTGCACAGCGCCCTTCGCGATTTGCTCCGCTTATTTGGCAAATCGTCGGCTTTGAGGTGGGAAGCAAAACCCAATAGCGTGGAACCAAACCGACCCACTGTGACGAAAACAGGGGTATCCTTCTTCTCATCTGTTCCGACATCGATCTTGATCTGTCGTACAAACTCGACGCCGTGCCTCGTCAAAATTTGTTCGAAAGCCTCATCCAACATCTGCGCCCGCAGAAGTCCGATCGCCAATCTTTTGCGGCGAGAGGAAAGCAGCAAAGGCCGCTCTTCCTTACTCTCTGCGGAATTAACTGAGTGGTCCGCTTGTCGCGCGCCAACGGGGAATATCTCTTGCACTTCCAGCAAAATGTTTCTCGAGACATCTCGCCTGATGCCGGCTGCGAATTCCAACTGCTGTGCCATTTCCAACATGAGGTCCGCCACATTCGAATCATTGTGATGGTCGGATTATGTTGTGAAATTTTTGCATTATGCAATAATTTTCTGCTGAGGTTTTGCTGAAATAGCCATTTATGGCGTCATGTTACGCGCATTAGGGTGGCCAGTTTAAGGCTGCGCTACCGCTTCTGTTCGCAGAGACGTGGTAAAATCCCTCCATAGTTGAGATGTCAGGGATTTCTCGAAGAACTCAGCTTCTATACCCGATTGACGAAAATCAGGACTGATATTTACCGACACACTTTTTCCATCTGAGTTCTTCCATACAGAGGTGGAGTATGGATTGTCGGAGGGTGCAGATATTGTTGGATTTCGTGGAGGAAGATTGAGCTGAAGATCGCCAAGGTGACCACCGCCACCGAATGGGCCGTGATGCGAATTGTCCCTAAGGCTAGGAATGAGGCTATTATTCTCGCCGAACGGTGCTCCACCGCCGGGAACGATGATTGAGGCGCCGATTATCGTGCTGTTCAGCCCGTCTTCGAGCTGATCTGCGGTGTAAATTTCAGATGAGAACGTAGCCCCAAAGGGCGAGGCTGCCATCTCCAAGGGGTTACAAAGAGACCCATCCGGCGCGAAATTTGCGGCTCTCAGCAATCGAATTATAGGTTCAACAGGAATCATAACCCCATAACCGTCAACCTGCGTGAGCTTCTCCTTTGTCAATCCGACGACCGAGAACATATGAACTAACGGGCCGCCACTATCGCCATTGTGTACTGGTGCGGGGCTAAACCTAACGTTTGGCGCAAATTGTCCGAGGTCATCTAATTCCGTTAATAGGGCGGCTGGATCAACTAAAGGCGCTGGCATTGCAAAACGCACCACCGTTTCATTCACAACGCTTTTATCGGCTATTGCCAATGCGCACATGCTGTTCGGGGCATCGCTGCCCCTGAGCTTCAAAAGAACAATGTCACCTAGCGAGCTTGCTTCGTCTGCTATGGACTGGAAGGTCGCGGAGGCGGACGAAGCCCTTATGACCTTATCGCAAACAGCAGGAGTATCTATCACGTGTCTCGCTGATATGATCAAAGAACGGCTTACCAAAAAGCCCATCCCTTGCGATTGACACTGGTCAATACCGCCGCTGTCAAACTGAGGAACCCTGCCTGATACGTCAATCTTGACTATTGCTCGTTTGAAAAGCTTGACGACAGTTCGTTGCATTGCATCTGACGCGAAGAGGCTGTCGGGTAATATAGAGTACAGGCAAACGAACAGTAGAAAAAGGCGCATTGCGCTAGCCCTTTGCTTGAACAAACGAAAAGAAGCGGCTGTTCGGGCCGATCGCTTCTTTGCCCATGGTCACGGCTCCATTCGTGCCTGCCAATCCTTGATTGCCTCCGAGCATCCTAACCTTTCCATCAGGAAGCTTCGCAATAAAGAATGCCACATGACCTGTTCCAAGGCAGCTAGCGGTCATATTGCCAGTTCCTTTGTTCGCCATGACGACTAGGTCACCTCTTGCTGGGTCATCCGTCTTTGTGTTGCATCGGAACGATCCGGAGCTTGCGCTGTTTGTGCTGAATCTCAATAGATTGTCATTGCTGAATGGTTGTCCTGACTGAGAGAAAAAGCCCGGTGATTTGCCGATTTCGTCGATAGTTTTCGCTTTTGCTCTTACGTGGCACCAATTCATAAATGCGGCGCACCATGCAGTTGCATCACCTTCGGGCTTAGTTCTCGTGGCTGAGAAAAAATGGAATATTACGGGGTTGGCGCGCTCGGGCCATTCGCGAGCGTATTTTGCGAGGTTGGCCCCGAAATCGCCTTGTCCCAGTTTGAGAAAATACTCGGCGACTTCAATCGGTTCGCAGTTAAAAGGCGATGCGATTAGAACGTTGTAAGCGTCAGTTATTTCGTGAGCTAGCGGCTTCCCAGTGCCTACAACGGTAGTTTCAATAAAAGGCGCTGCGGCTTGTCCGTCTAAGGCAACAAGATCATCTGGAAGAGGAGGCATCGGACTCTCAATCTCGATCCCTTCACCTGAAGATTGCGAGAGTGCTTTGTTGGCAGCGAAGCCAAATGCTGCTGTCGAGGCTACACAGCCCGTAAGAAAAGTGCGTCTTTGCATATTAACCCCCATAGCGTGTATGTGTGGGAGGTTCTCACCTTTTGGTTTTTCGTCAAGTGATAAAGTATCATTTTCATTTGGAGCTTGAGTTTCTTGCCTTAAACATCATTGAAAAGCGTATTTATTCAGTTGTTTACTGTCGATTGTTCTTTCGTATATTTACTTGAATCGTTTTGTCTTCTGCGTTTTCGATGTTTTTCCACCATCCTCATACCCGGCGCTATGCCTCGTTTCGAAATTCACGTGCATCAGGTGAAAATACATAATCATCCCATGACAAACGGACGCGTGATTATTCCGCCCGAAGCGCCCTGAACACGCTGGAACGGCTGATGCCTAATTCCACAACTATTTGCTCTGCGGTCTTCCCTTCGGCCCTCAGGCGCTTCACGTCATCAGCTTTCCGCTGAGCAGTCGGGGCGCGGCCCTTGTACTTGCCGTCAGCTTTCGCCCTGGCAATGCCCTCCCGCTGCCGCTCCAGCATGATGTCGCGCTCGAACTCGGCAATGGAACCTAGCAGGCTCAGCATCAGCTTGCCGGTAGGTGTCGAGGTGTCGATGTTGAGATTAAGGATTTTGAGCGTGACGCCTTTAGTCTCCAGCGTGTCCTTGATCCTCACTAGGTCGGTCATGGAGCGCGCCAATCGGTCCAGCTTGGTGACGATGAATACATCACCTTCACGGGCATGGTCTATTGGCACTGAAGGGGGATTGCTCCCCTCCAGCTTATCGACACGGCCTAAGCGCTGATTGTCTCCTCCTCGGCATGAGTAGCGACCAGAAGGCGATGGAGGAAAGCATGGCCCTCGCTGGTCAGGTGCAGCTCTGTGTTCCGCCCATCGCTCGGCTGACGACGCTGGCTAACGAAGTTCAGCCCCGGCTTTCCGTGTCGGTCGGTGTCCAAGAGAGCATAGACGTTGCGGGAGACACCGGCTTGGCTGATGTCCATGAGGTCGAGCAACTCCCGCTGACCAATCCCCGGCTTCATGGCGATGAGGAGCAGGATGGCGGCTGTCTGCATCGGCATGTCAGGCCGCAGCTCACGGAAGGTTTCGATGAAGCGGAAGGCCTCGTACAGCGTCCGCTTCGATGAGAAGGCATCGGTTCGAGTGTGGGTCATTCGAAAGGTCTCACGGTGGGTTTGTCATTCGATTACAGCGGGTTATGCGCCCGTCAAGTGCATCGAGATGGCCTCAAAATGCAGGGAGGAGGCCCACCGGGGGAAGCCGGTAGAGCCTTGTATCTGATTGGGGTCTCGAATTTTTGGCCCGAAAAAGTCCGGACCTGATGCGGACCAGTAGGCCTACTTATTGGCCCATGCTCGGGTGCGCCTCGGCTTGCTGATAGGCAGCGTCGGAGGGTTGCCCTTGTGGGTGGCGAGGAAGCTGGACTTACCGTTGGAGCGAGGCCGCTGCGTGGCTGCCTGCTTGGTCTCAGCCTTGGCTTCCGTCTTGGTTGGGGTGATCGCCAGCGAACTGGTCGAGCGCGTGTCCTCGGGCTGAGATGCCGGGGCAGTCTTGGCCGTGGAGCGACCAGCATTCTCGGCATCGACCGAGCTGGAGCGCGGGCCGCTGTTGGTGGCTGGTCGTGGTGTCGGAGTGGGGACAGACTTCATGGTCTTCTCCATCTCCTCCTTGGTCTTGGTGTGATAGGCTCGGCCCTGCCACTTGAAGGTGGTCTTACCGGCTGAGCGGGCGGCTTTGAATGCTTCGCCGAATGCTGTCATGCGATTGTTTCCGTTGTTATGGGGGTGACGGTGGTTTCTGGTTGCCTCGTGTCGGCCTTCTGGGCGCACGGAGTGCATGGACGGGTGAAGACCACCCGCCGATGAGGAATAGCGCTCATAGGCGCGTTTTTGGGATTGGGTCTCAGGCGTCCAGGCGGAGCTTCGAGACCTCGACGATAAGCCGCCTGTAATCACGCTCGGAGATGAGACCAACGGGGCCGATGATCTGGCCTCGGTCATTGACGGTGGTCTTCGTGAAGGGGATGCCGAAGTCGGTCAGAACATCGAGGCAATCACCGTCCTCGTCAGCGTTGATGTCGAGATGCTCACCGACATCCGTGGTCAGGAACTGGGCAGAGCCGTCAGCAGCGTTGATGAAGCGGATGCGAATGATGGCGACATCCTCGTCATGGCTGTCGATGGTCATGGTGCGAATACGCGGAAAGGTCATGTGCGTTTCTTTCTGGGTTCGTGATGATGGTCGTGTCAGGCGGCAAGCGCCGAGGCGTTGAAGGGTTGGTAGGTCGCGACCCTCGGGCCATGTCCGGTGGTCTCGGAGATCGTGAGGGCGGCTGCGGTCTCGATGTCGCGGATGATGAGGCGAGCGAACGGCTCACCGATGCCCCAGACCTCAAGCCGACCGGAGTGGCCGAGAGCGACCAAGCGGCGGCAGGCATCGGCGGAGGGATTGCGGGTCTTGTCGATGATGATCTCGCCTTCGAACGAGACCGAGTAGTTCTGCCCACGCTGGTCGAGGCTGGTGGGCTGGATGAAGATTTTCAGGGTAGAGGTGGCTGAAGGCATGGCTTCGCCATCCTCCCGACCAAGGGAAGTTTCGTTGTGCATGATGATGGTCTCAGGGTTCTGTGGTGGTGATGTTGGCGGGGCGGTGAAATGCAAACGGCCCTCTCGTCAGCAGACCACGAGGCTGAGCCTAGAAGTCGCGACAAGAGGGCCGAGGGTCACCACACCCATGAGAACGGCTGATGCTCAACTTTGAGCATGAGCTATCGCACTCTCGGAAGTCGAGCGTCCATGATGGGGACTGTGCGGGGTGGAGGTGGTCGAGGGTTCGCTATGAAGGAAACCTCGGGGTGGACATGAAGGGAGACTATAGGTGGATTAGGGTTTCATCACGATCATCATCACCATGAATATCAAGACAGAGATCATCCTGATTTCATCAGCCATCCTCTGTTCCAGTTCATTTCAGATGATGGTCTCCCCCTTCAGGCCCTTCTATAAGGGTGGGGTAATCGATTTGAGCTTCTGAGTGTCAGTTTTCCAGCGTCGATTAGCGGTTGCCGTCGTGTTCCCGATATGCGGTTGTGGCGTTGGGAATACACGCCTAATGATTTCGGAAAGCCAGATTACCAAGGGAGAAGACCAATTTCTGAAGCGATCGACCCAAACTACGTGATCCACCGTCCGTGGCGCGGAGACCTGTACGAGCAAGGCATCGAAGGCCGCCGCGTTATGATCGTCGGCAACTCCCACTGGCTTGGCGAGGATGAGCCAGACGACAGCGAAGTTACCGAGGAGGTTCTCGAAAAGGTCGTCTCAGGAGATTACAATATCGCGTTCTTCAACCACATCCGCGACTACTTCGGCTTCACGACCCACTCCGATTTTTGGAGCCGTGTCCTATTCATGAACTATGCTCCGTGGGCGATCGGCGAAGGGGAAAAGCGATACGCTCACCTGAGCGGACCAATGGTGCCAGTCGCGAAGTCACGGTTTGAGGATGAGATTTCCAAAAATGCGCCTGACGTGGTCTTTGTATTCAGCAAAAAATTCAGTGGGCACTGCCAGAGATGGCCTTTGAAGAGGTCGATGTCCCTCTTGCCGGTTCTCGACTGGGCGTTTTGCCGACCAATCCTTCGACCCGCATCTTCCTT
The DNA here is from genome assembly GCF_030323265.1 of Terrirhizobium terrae. Taxonomy (GTDB): domain Bacteria; phylum Pseudomonadota; class Alphaproteobacteria; order Rhizobiales; family Rhizobiaceae; genus Neorhizobium. The sequence goes on along the minus strand of NZ_CP104992.1, from coordinate 907,586 downwards.
CTGAGGCATACTCAGGGTGCCCCGAAGCGAAAGATGATCGAGACCGTAGTGGCAGGACTCGACATGCCCTCTCCGCAACCAAAGGAAAAGGCAGCTCCTCTTGTCTCGTCCCCGCATTTTAACGCGCTCAATGCTCCGAGGTAGATGAGCGCCGGTCTGATGGCGAAAGGCGAAAAAACCGGGGGGACGAGGAAGGTAAGAACGCTATCTGAGGCTGGAGCGTTTCGAGCTGAAGGTCTGCGGTAGCCGCCGCCGTCTCGTCGTGTGGCGGCGCACCTTCACGGTCTGCCTAAGCCGAGCCTTTAGGGCGTCGATAAACAACGCCTCGCGGCCAGCAGCGGCATCACCCATGGCCCGCGTCAGCGCCTCCCGAAGGAGAACGCTCAGGCTCTTGTGGCGGGCAAAGGCGGTGACAACCGCTCGGGCCGTGGCATCAGCTCGGCGGCTAGTCGAGAAGTGACAGACGAACAGCGCCTGATCTTCGGTCAGCAGATAGGCCCGCGATGGATCGACTGACACGGCTACACCGCCATCATCTTCCCAGATCATGAAGCCATAGTGCATCGGGCCGGTGACGTAGAGTTTGATGAGGCCGGTCCTGATGTCGATCGGACGGCGCATCCCAAGGGACACGGCAAGGTCCAGATCGCGGACGTATGGCTCACCATTGCGGACGTAGAGGGGAAGTTGGCGCTCATCCTGCGGTCACCTCTGAAGGCTCCGCTTGCTGCTGAATTTTCAGCAATAAGGCGTCTGTGTCCTGTGAGCCGCTGCCGTGGCGCTTCTCGATGACCCAATGCCGCCACTTGCCAGACGGTGACTGAAACCATTCCTCCCGGCTCCAAGCGAACTCAAGACGGTCTGTGAAGATATAGAAGGCATGCGGGAAGCGGTTAACGACTTCGATGTGGTGGCCGAAAGCGGCGAACTGGAAAGACATTCTGAAAGTCCATGAGGGAGGTTGAAGTGATGCGTTCCGGCCAGAACGATGCTGTTAGACTCCGCATCAGATAGTTCGTCAAGCTCGTAAATCTCATGAAAATCAATAACATAACCACCGGTGAATTTCTTGACGATAAGCCGTTGATCGGCCTCAGAAAACCTGAAGAGATTTTTTGAACGGATGTGGCGATAGCCCTAGCGACGTTTCACATTTGGCCCTTGCCTCGCTCGGCCGCTGCCCTGCGTGGCTTCAGCAACTTCGCCCGCGTGCGATTTTCGACCAGCTTTACGCCTTTATCGCCTCTTGGTAGTTGTCGTCTTCGAGGGCTATGGGGTGAATTTCATGACAGACTGGTACTACGCCGTAGGACAGGGGCAGCAGGGGCCTGTCGGCGACGACGAGCTGCGCTCATTAATCAAGAGTGGTGCTATCAAGCGCGACACCTACGTTTGGCGCGATGGGATGGAAAACTGGCTGCACGCCGAGGACCATCCAGACTTAGCGAAAGCCTTCGTCACGCCGCCGCCTTTGCCCTTGATCCAACCACCAAAGCTGCCGCCACCCGCCTTCCAGCCAGTCGCACAGCAGCCTGCTATCGTGCTGATATCGAGGCCTTGGCCACGTTTTTGGGCGCGGTTCATCGACAATCTTATCTTCGTGCCGCTTTTGGGTTTTGGCATCGGATTGTGGTCCGTACTGTATGCGCCCGACATCTATCTCCAACTCATGACGATGAATGCAGTGGTCTTCGGCATTCTGGTACTGCCGCTCGCAATGCTGATGACTGCGCTTTGCATGATCTTGACAGGTTACACACCCGGCAAGGCTATCGTGGGTGTGAAAGTCCCGGTAGCCGACGGACGCAACCGTATCGCTTTTTTCTTGGGCCGTGAGATGAGGGTCTGGGTGGCCGGTCTCGGTCTCGGCATTCCGTTTGTCGCCCTGTTCACGCAAGTCCGCCAGTATCGCCGTTTAGCTGCGGGTAAGGCAGCGACCTATGACGAGGGCGCTCCAGTCGTTACCGCAAGTCCATCGAAAATGAGGTTGGGATTGGCAATAGTGATTGTCAGCGCGCTTTTCGCTGGCAACATCGTGCTGCGGATGGACGAGCAACAAAGCAGCCGGAACCTCACAACCAGCAAGACGTGGGTCAACCCAGTCACGAACAAGCCCGCAAGTATCGGTCGAACATGGCAGCCCGAGGAGATGGCGACCAACAGCGGTCGGGCATTCTACTTTGCGTCCAACGAACTCTTAGCCGAGGCAATTTTTGGCTACGAACAGTTCCCCACCGCTGGAGTTGATGCCGCCGCTTATGCTCGGGCGATCAAGGATGCAGTGGCTTCAGACGTGGCGATTACGTCGGAGTGGCAGCCTACATATGTGCAGAGGATGCCTGCTCTGCGTGCTACTGGAAGAGCGATCAAGGCCAATGACAGTGTAGTCGAGGTCACAATCGTCGTGTCAGGACGAAACGCTTGGAGGACGCTGGTGTTCACTAGAGGCAATTCGCCAGCGCAAGCGGCCGAGAAGGACAGGTTCGTCCAGGCGATGTTTGCAACCGCTAACTAAGCTTCTACGTTTGCCCGCCAGAGCTATCATGGCGATCGATTGTGAACGCTTTCCGCATCGCCCTCGTAAGCCCCACCAGCTTCACCGAAGCGGAGCCGTAATGCTTCTCACTGGCACCTGCATTGAGGTGGCCCAGTATCGCTGCCTTGTCGGTCGGATGGACACCCGCAAGGTCACACCTGTCAGCCATGTTGTGGCGCAAAGAGTGGATGGCATGGAGCCGGTCCGTGCTGACGGTTCTCAGCCACTTCATCAGCGACTGGGATGCGGTGTTCGGGCCGACTGGGCCTGAGTATCGGGCAAAGGCATGGGCGCTTCCCTCCGAGGCTTTGTGGGCCTCTGTGGCGGCTGCGAGTGCATCGCCTACCAGCGGAACATCCCGCTTCGACGCGGCATTCTTCAGCCGTCTTCCTTCGTGGGGAACAATGCGGAGATGCGGCGTCTCGCTATCAAGAACGATGTCCTGCCGTCTCAAGCCGGTTATCTCGGCCAGTCGGCAGCCGGTCCCCTCCAACAATCGCCAGATCAGCTTGAGGTCGGGATTGGCCTTCTCCAAGACCTTGGCGCGGGTAGCTGCGACCACACCCGCAGGCAGCGGCTCTCTCGCCTCCTTGTCGGACACGGCGCTCTTGGGTAGGTCCAGCCCAGCGAACGGGTTATCCATGCTCCTGAGCTTCTTTGCCTTGTAGAGCGAGAACACGCCCTTCAGGTCATTCAGCTCGCGGCGCACGGACGACGGCTTGAGTGTGCCTTTCCCGAGCATGTGGTCTCGGACCTTGTAGGCATCATCGACCGTCCAATCTGGCAGAGCCGGTATCTCGCCCAAGGCCGCCTTAACGGTGCGCGTGATGGCGTCTAGGCGGTTCTTGCGCTTCTTCTGGGCGAACTCAGTGCCTGACACCTTCTCGGTGATGTAAAAATTCTTAGCCTCTTCCAGCGTGTGCTTGCTGGGCTGCGACTTCTCGACTGACACAACAGCGGGCTTCGGGGTCTCGATCACATCGCCCATGTTGCGCTGTCGCTTCGCCTGATCGGCTTTGATCCTTGCCTGATAGATCGCCCTGACCAGCTTCAGCCAGCTTGGCGAGTTATCAACCAGTCGAAGTTCAATGCCGTCCCATGACAGAACCTCGGCTGCCTCGTCCAGCATGAAGGGGAGATTTGACCGCGAGCGAACTCCCTGCGGTTCTCTTGGTCAAGTGTGTCCAGCCATTCGGCTGCGTTGTCGAAATCATCGCCTTCGAAGCCGCCAAGTCGCCGTTCCTCGTCCTCGTCCAGAAGGTGGGCGAAGTAGACATCCCCGATGATCTTGAGCTGGGCTTCCGTCAGCTCCTCCAGCGGCGGCTCGTTGAGACGTGCCAGTCTCAGGCGCTCTTTTTCGAACATCTCCGAGACCACGCCGCTCTCAATTCGCAGCTTCTCAATCGCCTTGCGACGGTCCTGTGTGCCTAGGGATTTCCAGATTTGGGTCTTTTTCAGCACCTCATGGAGGTCTGCGGGCACTGGGGCGCGGAGATAATAGGTGCGATTTCTGAGGGTCAACCAAGGGTAAACGGTCACGTCTTCCATGCCTCGCTGTAGCAGTTCGCTGTAGCAGATGGAAGTTTAACCTATTGAAAAACCAGTAGGTATTTGAATTACCTATAAGTTTTTGGTGCCCCGTGCCGGAATCGAACCAGCACTCCTTTCGGAACCTGATTTTGAGTCAGGCGCGTCTACCAATTCCGCCAACGGGGCACGGAAGGTGTTCAGCGCTCTATCATGCGCCGTCGGGAAAGCGCAAGGAGGAAGTGCGCGAATTCACGTCACGAGAACGAGCCGCGTGCGAGTTCGGCGCACGCATCAAACGGCTCCGGTAGAGGGCGCTAAACCCCGGGAATATTTATATTAGAAATCACTGAAACAAAAGTGGCCTGATCCGCATTGATAGTCGTCGTCGGCCCGCAGAGTGCGGACCACATGGAGGAGAGTAACATGCACAGGTCTTTGAGTTTGGTGCTTGTGTCGACTTGCGTCGCAGCGGCCCTTTCGGTGCCGGTGGTCGCACAAAGCGTATCGATTGGTGGAGCCAACGGAGTAAACGCCGGCATTAGCGGCGGCAATGGCGGGCTTGGTGTAGGCGCGTCGATCGGCGGCGCCAATGGTGCCAATGCGGGCGCCAGCATCGGCGGAAGTCGCGGCGGCGTCAGCGCCGGCGCTTCGTTGGGAGGCTCCGGCGGTGTCGGAGCAGGTGCGAGTGTTGGTGGCTCAAACGCCGCCGGCACGGGCGGTTCCGGCGGGCTGGGCGCGGGCGCCTCGGCATCGATAGGAGGTCGTGGCGGCGTGAATGCCGGTGCGGGAGCCAGCACGGCGAACGGGATCGATGCGGGCGCGACAGCGTCCATCGGCGGTTCCAACGGCGTCAATGCGGGCCTTGGGGCGCGCGTGGGCGGTACCAGCGGAACCGGCGTCGGGATCCAGGTCGGAATAGGCGGTGAACTTGTCGGCGGAGGCTCCGGCGGCGGCACTGGCGGCGGCGTCGGGGGAGGTGCTGGAGCCGGTGGCGGCATCGGAAGCGGTGCAGGCGGGCTCGGAGGGCGCGGTCTCTCCGCGCCGCAACGCGCAGCCTTTGACAACATGTCCACCGCTGAACGGCGCCAGCTCCTGACCCGTTGCGCGCAGATTTCCGGCGGCGGCTATGATCCTGCGTTGGTGCAGCTGTGCCGCATGCTGAAGATGAGTGCGTCGCGCTGATCCTCGACAAAGAAAAGCCCGGGGCTGCGGTGTGGCCCCGGGCTTCATGTATCAGAAAAATGATCCCGAGATTTACCCGTCGCGTCCCGTCAACTGCATGATCTTTTCGCGTAGGATGCGCGCCATGTTGCGGGTATTGCGGTAGAGATGCAGCTGGGCTGCGACCTGACGCACGTCACGGTCGGCATTGCGCTTCAAGCCGATCACGAGATTGCCCATCTCCTCGCGCTCCTCCCAAAGCCGGCTCATGATCGGATGGTCCGGCACCGCGCAGGAATCGGTGCGGACGATATTGGCATCGTCCAGATGCCATTCCGTCAGCTTCATGATCAGCAGCTTGCCCGGCGAATGCTGGGCGAGGCTCTCATCATAGGCGGTTTTCCAGGTGTAGGCTTCGCCGGCCATCAGGAAGACGACGATCGAGGCGATCGCCCGGCCGTTGAGATTGATGGTGTGGATGCGAACGGCGTCGATTTCGGCAAGATTGGTGATCGCCTCGCGGGCGAATGCCGCGCGGTAGCGGTCGCTGATCAGCGCCGTGCGTTTCTTGCCCTTCCAGCCTTTCGCCTCGAGCGCCAGAAACTCCTCCATCCGAAGGCGCACCTCCTCCGGCTGGCGGGCGACGTTGTAGGTCATTTCGCCAAGGCGCTCGAGGTGACGCCATTGGCGACGCATTTCGCGGTAGTGATGGGGGAAACCGCCTGCTTCAGATAGGTTTCGCCATCGGCATAGCTTTCCAGCATCGGCCGGCGGACGGTTCCACTCAGTGCGATCGGCAGATCATGGCTGACTGCGACCGCCTTTGCGAGCTGGGCGAAACGGCCGTTCAGGCGAATGTCGGGAAACACCAGGATCGACGGCATGCGCGCCCGTGGCGACACCAGCACTTCGAGCAGGTTGTCGATCGTCTCGGCCGCGTCCTCGGCATCGACCAGCGGGGTGCCGAGCGGGCCGAACGGGTTCGCCCAGGCGCGGATTATCGGAGCGCCGACCGAAAAGCCGGGTTTCTCGACGGTGAATGGCATCAAAAGACGCAGCCGGCTGCGGTTGCCGTTGTCGTCGCGGATCAGGGCGAACCGCACCTGCTTGTCTTCCACCCGCGGCATGGCGGGGGCGAGCAGGCGGGCGGAGAAGAAGATGTTCGGCTCCATGGCGCGGTGCGACAGGAACTCCAGTTCCTCCTGCAGGTCATAGCCGAGCGCCGCCGGATAGATGGAAAACTCCCGCCCGGTCCTGCCGATCGCCAGCTGAAGATCCGCTTCGGGCAGGGAGCCGCGACGCGCCTGCTCGCTGGCTGAGCCGGCTGCATCGGCTTGCTCGATGTCGTCGGACGACGGCGGGATCCGCATGGTCAAGTCGCTCCTGGACGGTTGGGGTCGGGCCGGGCGAAGGCGAAGAGGACGATGCCGAGCGTGCGCTTGACGGCGACGTGCAACAGCAGGGCTTCCACCATGACCGCACCGGCGGACGATATGGCGGCCCCGGTCAGACCATAGAGCGGAATGAGGATCACATTCAAGGTGATCGCGACCATAAGCGTAACTGCATATAGCGCTACGCACAGGTTCTGCTTGCCGGCCATGTTCAGGAGCACTTCACCGGGGCCGACCGACGCCTTGGCGAGGATGCCGGCAAACAGGATCGCCATCAGCCAGTGGCCTTCGGTGAAGGCCGGTCCGAAAAGCGATAGCAGCAGTTCGCCGGCCGCGAGCGTGCAGATGCCGATCGCAAGCGACGGCCAGAAGGTCCAGCGGGCGGCTTCGCCGGCAAAGGTCGCAAGCGCAGCCATGTCGTTTTCGGCGATGATGGCGGAAAAGCGCGGTGCGGCAGCCGCCTTGATCGAGAAATAGACGAACTGAACGAGCACGATCGTCTTTGCCGCGGCGAAATAGATGCCGACCTGATCCGGTGGCAGGTAGAGACCGACCACGACCACGTCGGCATTGGTCAGCAGGAAGCCGATGCCGTCGACCAGAAAGAGCGGCAGGGAATATTTCAGCCAGGTACCAAGCTGGTAGCGGCGCGGTGCGGTTCCGTAGACGCCGCGAAGCCTGAGCGTCAGCTGCAGGATATGGGCGAAGGTCGTCACATAGGTGGCAGCAAGTGCGGCGATCATCGCCGTCTTCGCGCTTGCCGGGGCGCCGGTCAGCGATGCCGTCGCCATGAAGGTGAGGATCAGGATCGGGCGCAGGATGTAAGTCGGCCCGAGTGCCGAGATGGTCCAGCCGCGGGTTCGTGCCATGCCGTCCAGAATGTCGCCTACGGCGATCATCGGGATGATGAAGAGCGCGATGCCGGCCGGGACCACGTAATAGGGCTCGATATGCTCTCCGAAGAGAAACAGGAAGGCGAAGCCGAGGCATCCGAAGGCGGTGGAGGCGGCAAGCGCGATCAGGCAGGCGGCTATGTTGAGCCCACGCAGAATGCCGTTCTCGCCGCCTGCGGCATAGAGATGCGAGAAGCGGATGATCGAGGTGTGGAAGCCGAGGCAGGACAGGCTGCCGGCCAGGATGACGATCACCCAGACGAAGGCATAGAGGCCGTATTCGAACTCGCCCATGATGCGGGCAAGCAGGATCTGCGACAGGAAGGCGATGGCGGCGCTGGCGATGCGGATGGCGAAGGCGGTCAGGGCCTGGCGCTGCGCGCGTGCCGTCTCGCCCTTGTCGGTCAGCGCGGTGACGACCTTGCCGACAAGTGGTGCGACCCGGGCGCGCAGGCTTGGCGGGAGCAGTCTTTCCACTGTTTCGATGACCGCCATGAGGGGCACGCGATGCTCTTTAATCCCGCACAAACAATCGGTGGACCCTGCCATGGCAAGGTTAAGAAACGGTTCTTCCGCACAGTTACAGCCGTTAACCGGCATGGTCCAGACCAAACGAAAACGCCGCCCTTGAAGGCGGCGTCAATCGATCTTGCTACAGGGTCGAACTGGCCTCAGGCCTGCTCGAATGCGCCGTGGCAATGCTTGTACTTCTTGCCGGAACCGCAGGGGCAGTTCTCGTTGCGGCCGACCTTGCCCCAGGTGGACGGGTCTTCCGGGCGGCGTTCGGCGGGGGCAGCGATGAAGTCCTGACCGCTGCGGCCCGTCACCTGATCCTCGCCGGTCAGCGGGTCGAGGTGATGTTCCTCATAGACCGGCGGCGGTTCGGGTGCCTGCGGGTTCTGGACGAGCTCGACGCGCATCAACTGGGCGGTGACGGCCTCGCGCAGGTTGGCGAGCAGCGCCTGGAACAGCTCGAAGGCCTCGGCCTTGTATTCCTGCAGCGGATCGCGCTGGGCATAGCCGCGGAAGCCGATGACGGAGCGCAGGTGGTCGAGGTTGACGATATGCTCGCGCCACAGGTGATCCAGCGTCTGCAGGAGGATCGAGCGTTCGACATAGTTCATGACGTCGGCGCCGAAACGGTCGCGACGGTCCTTGGCGGAAGCATCGGCGGCCTGGGTGATGCGCTCGCGGATATCGTCTTCGCCGATACCCTCTTCCTTGACCCAGTCCTCGATCGGCAGGTTGAGGTCGAGCAGGCGCTCCACGTCCTGATGCAGGCCGGCGCCGTTCCACTGTTCGGCATAGGCGCGCTCAGGTATATGTTTGGCGACGATAACCTCGATCACCTCGGTGCGCATGTCCTCGACGGCTTCCGAGACGTCCTCGGAATCCATCACTTCGAGGCGCTGCTCGAAGATCACCTTGCGCTGGTCGTTGGTGACGTCGTCATATTTCAGAAGGTTTTTACGAATGTCGAAGTTGCGGGCCTCGACCTTCTTCTGGGCGCGTTCCAGCGCCTTGTTGATCCACGGATGGACAATCGCTTCGCCTTCCTTGAGGCCAAGCTTCTGCAGCATGCCGTCCATGCGGTCGGAGCCAAAGATGCGCATCAGGTCGTCCTGGAGGGACAGGTAGAATTTCGAACGACCCGGGTCGCCCTGACGGCCCGAACGGCCGCGCAGCTGGTTGTCGATACGGCGGCTTTCGTGGCGCTCGGTGGCGATGACGTAGAGACCGCCGGCCTCGAGCGCCTTGGCCTTCAGCACCTTGATTTCCGCCCGGATGGCCGCTTCCTTCGCGTCGCGCTCGGCTTCGTCCTCGATGCCTTCGAGCTCACGCTCGAGACGCATGTCGACATTGCCGCCGAGCTGGATGTCGGTACCGCGACCGGCCATGTTGGTGGCGATCGTGACGGCGCCCGGCACGCCGGCCTGGGATACGATATAGGCTTCCTGCTCGTGGTAACGGGCGTTCAGCACGTTGAATTTTTCGAAGCCCGACTGGCGCAGCATGGTCGCCAGGATTTCCGACTTCTCGATCGACGTGGTGCCGACGAGAACCGGCTGGTTGCGCTCGTGGGCGGCCTTGATCTCGACGATGATCGCCTGGAACTTTTCCTCGAAGGTTCGGTAGACCTCGTCGTCCTCGTCGATACGGGCGATCGGCAGGTTGGTCGGAACTTCCACCACTTCGAGCTTGTAGATATTGCCGAATTCTTCCGCTTCCGTCTGCGCCGTGCCGGTCATGCCGGCAAGCTTGGAATACATGCGGAAATAGTTCTGGAAGGTGATCGAGGAGAGCGTCTGGTTCTCCGGCTGGATCTGCACCTTTTCCTTGGCTTCCAGCGCCTGGTGCTGGCCTTCGGAGAAGCGGCGACCGGGCATCATGCGGCCGGTGAATTCGTCGATGATGACGATCTCGCCGTTGCGGACGATGTAGTCCTTGTCGCGCGAGAACAGCTTGTGGGCCTTCAGCGCGTTGTTGATGTGGTGAACGATCGCGACGTTTTCGACGTCGTAAAGCGATCTCGCCCTTCAGCAGGCCGGCCTGGCGCAGCAGGTTTTCCAGCTTTTCCGTGCCGTCTTCGGAAAAATTGGCGGAGCGCTGCTTCTCGTCGATCTCGTAGTCTTCAGGCGACAGGAGCGGAATGAACGCGTCGATCGTCGTGTAGAGATCGGAGCGGTCGTCGAGCGGACCGGAGATGATCAGCGGCGTGCGCGCCTCGTCGACCAGGATCGAGTCCACTTCGTCGACGATCGCATAGTTGTGGCCGCGCTGAACCATCTGGCCGCGCTCATACTTCATGTTGTCGCGCAGGAAGTCGAAGCCGAGCTCGTTATTGGTCGCGTAGGTGATGTCACAGGCATAGGCCTCGCGGCGTTCCTCGTCGGACAGGCCGTGCATGATCACGCCGGTCGAAAGGCCGAGGAAACCGTAGAGGCGGCTCATGATGCCGGCGTCGCGCTGAGCGAGGTAGTCGTTGACGGTAACGACGTGGACACCCTTGCCGGACAAGGCGTTGAGATAGACGGGCAGCGTGCCGACCAGCGTCTTGCCTTCACCGGTCTTCATCTCGGCGATCGCGCCGTCATGCAGGATCATGCCGCCGGTCAGCTGGACGTCGAAGGGCCGCATGCCGAGAACGCGGCGGGAAGCCTCGCGCACGACAGCAAAGGCCGGGATCAGGATGTCGTCGAGCGTCTTGCCCTCTGCCAGCATCTGGCGGAATTCGACGGTCTTGTTGGCGAGCTGCTCGTCGGTCAGCGCCTTGGTCGTTTCCTCGATGGCATTGATCTTTTCGAGTCTCGGATTGTAACCGCGGACGCGGCGCTCATTGGCCGAGCCGAACAATTTGCGGGCAATGCCGCCGAAGCTGACCATCCAAATGGTCCTTTCTGATCTCAGTACCATGGGATACGGGCAGAGTGCCGGTCGTTTCCGGTGCCGGCAAATTGACCCGCCGCGCCCGGAAACTCTTCTGGACGCCAAGTTGCGTGACAGATAAGAGGGGTCCGAATTATGTCAACGGTTGCGGCCGATACAGAATGGCCACATTCCGGTGTTTGTGAAGGATTTTAGGCTGGTTCTCACATGAGGCCGGCGTCCATGCGAAAGGTAACTTGATGTTGCGCCACAAACTTCTCGTAACGGCGGCCATCGCCGCTGCGATCTCCTTCCAGGCTCCCGCATTCGCGCAGGAAGACCCGGTCGTTGCCAAGGTCGGCAATCTGGAGATCCACCAGTCCGAACTGGATCTGGCCGTACAGAACCTCGATCCGCAACTTGCCCAGCTGCCGGACGAACAGAAGAAGGTCGCTGCCCTTTCCGGCGCCATCGACATCAAGCTTCTTGCCAGCGGCGCGATCGCCGAAGGCGTCGACAAGACCGACGATTTCAAGAAGCGGATGGCTTATATCGGCGACCGCGAATTGCATAACGCCTATTTCCGCAAGCATGTCGTCGAAGCTACCACCGATGAAGAGGTGAAGGCACGCTACGACAAGGAAATCGCCGGCCTTCCGAAGCAGGAGGAATTCAAGGCTGCTCACATCCTGGTCAAGACCGAGGATGAGGCCAAGGCTATTATCGCCGATCTCGACAAGGGTGGCGATTTCGCCGCGCTCGCCAAGGAAAAGAGCCAGGATTCCAACAAGGATGAAGGCGGCGATCTCGGCTGGTTCGGTCCGGGCCGCATGGTTCCGGAATTCGAGCAGGCTGCCATGACCCTCGAAAAGGGCGCCTATACCAAGACCCCGGTCAAGACCCAGTTCGGCTTCCACGTCATCAAGCTCGAAGACAAGCGCGATGCCCCGCCGCCGCCGTTCGAACAGGTCAAGGACCAGGTCAAGCAGCTCGTCATGCGCGACAAGTATGTCGCCATGATCGACAAGGCGAAGACCGACCAGAAGATCGAGATCACCGACGAGGCCCTGAAGAAGGGTTATGAGGAGGTCGGCAAGATGCAGGAAGCCGGCGGAGACGCAGCCGCTCCGGACGCTGCAGCCCCTGCCGCGCCGGCTCAACAGTAAGAGCAATCATGGGCCCGGTTCATCCGGGCCCTTCCATATCAGACAGCCAGGGTCCGCCGATGTCCGCTTCCATCTCTCCTCTCGCGCCGAAATACTATCCTGAAATGCCCGTGGTTCGCGGCGTGCGGATGGCCACAGCGGCTGCCGGTATCAAGTACAAGAACCGCACCGACGTGTTGTTGATGGTGTTCGACGAAGCTGCTGCTGTCGCTGGCGTCTTCACCAAGTCCAAGTGCCCTTCGGCGCCGGTCGATTTCTGCCGTTCGAACCTGTCGCATGGCGTCGCCCGTGCCGTCGTGGTCAATTCCGGCAACGCGAATGCCTTTACCGGCATCAAGGGCAAGGCCGCGACTGCGCTGACGGCGAAGTCCGCTTCGGAGGCTGTCGGCTGCGGCGAGAATGAAGTCTATCTGGCGTCCACAGGCGTCATCGGCGAACCTCTCGATGCCGGCAAATTCGCTGGCGTTCTGGGTGACATGCAGAAAACCGCGACCGGGGATTTCTGGCAGGAAGCCGCCAAGGCGATCATGACCACGGACACCTACCCGAAGGTCGCGACCCGCACGGCCGAGATCGGCGGCGTCACGGTCACGATCAACGGCATCGCCAAGGGTGCCGGCATGATCGCGCCGGACATGGCGACCATGCTGTCCTTCGTCGTCACCGATGCGGATATCGCGGCCCCCGTGCTGCAGAGCCTGCTTTCGGCCGGCGTCGAGCCCAGCTTCAATTCCATGACCGTCGACAGCGACACGTCGACATCCGACACGCTGATGCTGTTTGCCACCGGCGCTGCCGCCAAGGATGGCCAGAAGCAGGTCACCGATGCCAAGGATCCGGCGCTTGCTTCCTTCCGCGATGCGCTGAATGCGCTTCTCAAGGATCTCGCAATCCAGGTCGCCCGCGACGGCGAGGGTGCCACCAAGATGCTGGAAATCACCGTAACCGGTGCCGAGAGCGATGCCGCCGCCAAGACGATCGCGCTGTCGATCGCCAATTCGCCGCTGGTCAAGACGGCTGCCGCCGGCGAAGACGCCAACTGGGGCCGTATCGTCATGGCCGTCGGCAAGGCCGGTGAAGCTGCCGATCGCGACAAGCTGGCGATCTGGTTCGGCGATGTCCGCGTTGCCGTCAATGGCGAGCGCGACGCCGGCTATTCCGAAGAAGCCGCCTCGAACGTGATGAAGGCGCAGGACATTCCGGTGCGCGTCGATCTCGGTCTCGGATCGGGCAAGGCGACCGTCTGGACCTGCGACCTGACCAAGGAATATGTCGCCATCAATGGTGACTACCGGAGCTGATGCTGGTGATGACAATGCCTTCCGCCCCTGCCGACCTGCCTTTGGTCCGCAGGCTCGAAGCCGTCAGCTTTCGAGCCTGGCCCGCGGCATCCGTCGTCTATGACGGAAGCTGGCAGGTGCGGCTGACCGGCGGCCACCCGTCGAAGCGGTTGAACTGCATCGTTCCTCTCGATCCGTCCGACTACCGCGACCTCGACACGCGGCTCGCCAAGGCGACCAAGCGTTTCGAGGATTACGGCCGCCGGCTCGTGCTCAGGGAGACGCCGCTCGCGCCGCCGCCGATGATCCGGCATCTGGAAGAGAACGGCTGGGAGGCATTCGAGACCGTCGACGTCCTGACCGCCGGACTGTCGAGCCTCGAACTTCCCGATACGCTCGATTACCTGCCGAGCCACGATATCGGTCGTTTCGCCGATGCCTGTCTGCAGGTGGCGGAGGAGGATGCGGCGCTGAAACCGGCCCTCGCGGAGGTGCTGAGCGCCATCAAACCGCCGTCCGGCTATTTCATGAAGCAGGATCCCAACAACGGTGCGGTCGCCACCGTTCTGTGCGTGCAGGACAACGACCTCGCCGGGATCATGTCGCTTGCCGTCGCCGAAAAGCATCGGCGCGAGGGGCTTGGCACGGAAATGATGTCGTCGGCGCTGCGCTGGGCCCGTATCAGCGGCGCCAAGACCGCCTGGCTGCAGGTCGAGAACGGCAATGAGGCGGCTCTCGCCCTCTATGAACGCCTTGGCTTCCGCAAGGCCTACTCCTATCGCTACTGGCGGCAGGGAGAGGCAGCATGAGCGTGGAAAGAAAGATTCTGCTCGTCGCCGCCTGCGCGCTGATCGACGCTGATGGCCGCATTCTGCTGGCCCAGCGGCCTGAAGGAAAATCGCTTGCGGGCCTTTGGGAGTTTCCTGGCGGCAAGATCGAGCCCGGCGAGACGCCCGAGGAAACCCTGGTGCGCGAGCTTCACGAAGAGCTCGGCATTGTCACCAAACCAGCGTGTCTCGCGCCGCTGACCTTCGCGAGCCATACCTACGAGACGTTCCATCTGCTGATGCCGCTTTACGTTTGCCGCCGCTTCGAGGGCGTGCCGATGGGCAAGGAGGGGCAGGCGATCAAGTGGGTGCGCCCGAATGCGCTTCGCGACTATCCCATGCCGCCGGCGGACGAGCCGCTGATCCCGATCCTGCAGGACCTGCTTTAGGCGGTAACTAAAATTAGCTGCATCGGATTTAGACCGCGTTAACAATTCGTTCAACGGATTCTGGCATCGTCAGGGCTTGGCACGTATTGGCTTTGGCGAGGCTTCGAGGAATGGACGACGAGTTCTGGAAAACTGTGCGTGATCGCCAACGTGCGACGTACAGGTCCGGCAAGACCGGCGTGCTCAATGTTGCGCTGCTGTTCGGGACCGCGGCGATCGCGCTTTCTCTCATCCTCACGCCCATGCTCGCCGAGCGCGCCGATCAGCGCCGCATGGCAAGCGTGCATGCCGATTTCGACATGCTGACGACAGGCTCGATCAAGCCCGCCGACAGCAATACCAAACACTATACGATCCGCCGCAGCGTCCTGCAGGACACACCCGGTTCGGTCTGTATCGTGCAGGGCTACGGGGCAGACGGGGATTGCTGACCGCCGGTCCACGCATGAAGTCAAGGCAGCCGGTCTCGAAAGGACCCTTTATGCGTTTTTTCCGTAGCCTGCTGAAGGATCGCAGCGGAGCCACAGCCGTGGAATATGGCGTTCTTGCCGCTATCCTTGCCGTGACGTTGGCTATTGCCCTCGGCAATTACTACGAGCTGATGAATGGCGTGTTCAGCGGCCTCGGCGGCACATATCAGAACGCGACGTCCCGATAAGTTGGAAATCCATCACTCAAGATTCTTCAGCGCATCCGCCAGTCGCACCTTGGCCGAGCCCGGCTTCAGCGGTTGCTGCTGGCTGGCATGCGGCGCCCAGCCGGATGCGTAGATGATCGTGAAGGTGGCGCGGATGCGGCCGTCCGGGTCCGAGTAGCGCTCCGCGTAGATTTCAGCGGCCCTCAGGAAAAAGGCACGGTTCAGCGGTTTTCTGCTGCGCCCGACGAGCGGGTTGGTCATGCCCATGGCTCTCAGGTCGCGCATCAGGGGAAGAGGAGTCGTAGCGCACCGTATAGCTTTCGGCATCGACGACCGGCAGGGTGAAGCCGGCGCGCTGCAGAAGCGAGCCGACATCGCGGACGTCGGCGAAGGGGATGACGCGCGGGCTGGCGCCGCCAGTCAGTTCGGCTTCGGCCGCCAGCAGTACGTCGCGCAGTTCAGCCAAGGTGCCGGCACCGGGGATGGCTGCCATGAACAGCCCGTCCGGCTTCAAGGCGCGGCGGATGCGGACGAAGGTGCCGGGCGTATCGTTGACCACATGGAGAGAGGCGGCGACAGGACAAGATTGACGCTTTCGGGCGCCAGCGGCACATCGTCGAGAGCTGCTATCCGGATGTCGCTTCCGGTCGCGAATGCGGTGCTCGTCTCGATGCGGGCAATGTTTTCGACCTTGCCGGTCGCCAGCGCATGACGGGCAGCAGTGCCGGTAGCGCCATGCAGCTCGACGGCGTCCGTGAACTTCCGCTCGACGACCGTCAGTCGTTCGGCCATCTCCTGGGCTGCGATCTCCAGGAGGAAGTCGGCCTTGTCTGTCCGTCTGGCTAAGGCCTGTTCGCGCCTTCTGGCCACAAGCGTCTCGTCGAAAAGAATTTCCATCGTCACCACTCGAATTGTTCTTCGCTAAGGCGCCGTTCGGCGCTTATTGTCAAGCCATGACCGACCATCCGGCTCCCAGTCTCGTCTTCAGCCTCGGCGCTTCCGCGTCGGGATGGGCGCGGCGTGTCGCCGATCTCGTCTATCCGCCGATCTGCCTCGGATGCGGGGTCATGACCGGCCGTCACGGCGCCGTCTGTGCCTCCTGCTGGCAGAAGCTGCGGTTCATCGATCGGCCGCATTGCGACGTGCTGGGCCTGCCGTTTTCCTATGATCCCGGGCCGGGCATGCTGTCGGCGCAGGCGATCGCTCATCCGCCTATCTTCGATCGGCTTCGCTCGGCGGTGATCTTCGACGGTGCTGCCCGTGCCATGGTTCATGGCCTCAAATATAAGGATCGCGGCGATCTCGCGCCAACCATGGCGGCGTGGATGGCGCGGGGAGGGCGGGACTGTCTCGACCGGTGCGACGCGATCGTGCCGGTGCCGCTGCATCGGACGCGGTTCGCCTTCCGAAAATTCAATCAGGCGGCCGAGCTGGCGCGGCATCTCGCGAAGCTGACGGACAAACCGTATCTACCGGCGGCGCTGATCCGGACCAAGCGGACACGCCGCCAGGTAGGCCTGACGGCCCGGGCGAGAGAGGAGAACGTGCGGGCGGCTTTCGCCGTGCCGCCTGGGCGAGAGGCCGAGATCTTCGGCAAGCGCATTGTCCTCGTTGACGATGTCTATACGACCGGGGCCACTGTGACCGCCGCGACACGGGCCTTGAAGAAGGCGGGTGCGGCGGAGGTCGGCGTGTTGACCTTTGCAATGGCTCTCGCCGAGACTATATGACGAACAGACAACAGACGGCGCAAACACCCCTATCGCGCCCGGAGACCATCATGGCAGACGTTACGATTTATACCCGTGAATATTGCGGCTACTGTTCGCGCGCCAAGGCGTTGCTGACATCCAAGGGTGCCGACTATGTCGAGCATGACGCGACCTATTCGCGGGAGCTTCGCGAGGAAATGATCGCCAAGGCCAACGGCCATTCGACCTTCCCGCAGATTTTCATCAACGGCCAGCATGTCGGCGGCTGCGACGATCTTCACGCGCTCGACCGGCAGGGCAAGCTGGACGAGATGCTGGCGGCTTGAGGATTTCGGGATGACGATCAGGGTCGCTGCAGTTCAGATGTGTTCCGGGGTGAACCCCGAGAAGAACGCTGCCGACATGGCGCGGCTGGTGCGCGATGCCGCCGCTCGCGGGGCGACCTATGTGCAGACGCCCGAAATGACCGGCATGCTGCAGCGTGACCGCAAGGCCGCCCGCGAAGTCTTGCGCGGCGAGGCGGATGACGTGATCGTCGCGACCGCCCGCAAGCTGGCGGGTGAACTCGGCATTACCCTGCATGTCGGTTCGACGGCGATTGCCCGCGACGACGGCAAGATCGCCAACCGTGCCTTCATCTTCGCGCCGGACGGCAGCCAGATCTGCACCTACGACAAGATCCACATGTTCGATGTCGATCTCGACAATGGCGAGAGCTGGCGGGAAAGCTCGGCCTACGAGCCGGGCGATGCCGCGAAGGTTGCGGAGCTCGGCTTCGGCAAGATCGGCATGGCGATCTGCTACGACGTCCGCTTTCCGCAGCTGTTTCGCAGCGAAGCGGTTGCCGGTGCCGAAATCCTGACGGTTCCTGCCGCCTTTACCCGCCAGACCGGCGAGGCTCATTGGGAGATTCTGTTGAGGGCCCGCGCGATCGAGAACGGCGCGTTCCTCATTGCCGCGGCGCAAGCCGGACTGCACGAAGATGGCCGCGAGACCTATGGCAATTCGATGATCATCGACCCGTGGGGCAAGATCCTCGCCAGAGCCGGCGACGCGGGTGAAGAGGTTCTGATCGCGGATATTGATCTCGATGCGGTGCAGGCCGCCCGGCGCAAGGTTCCCAATCTCAAGAACGCACGCGAGTTCGTGCTGGAAGACGTGCCCGGCAGACAAGCCGGAGGAGTTGCCGCGTGATCAAGTATACCCTGTGCTGCGACAATGCGCATACATTCGAAGGCTGGTTTTCCGAGAGTGCCGATTTCGATCGTCAGGTCGAAAACGGCTTCCTCACCTGTCCTGTCTGCAATTCCGGCTCGATCTCCAAGTCGCTGATGGCGCCATCGGTTTCGACTGCCCGCAAGCAGGAGGCCAAGCGGCAGATGGCGATGGATCTGGTGCGCCAGGAGGCGATGGCCAAGCTTCGCGAGGCGGTCTCCAACATCCGCGCCAATTCCGAGGATGTCGGCGAGAAATTTCCCGAAGAGGCGCGCAAGATGCATTACGGCGAGGCGGATGCCCGCGGCATCATCGGCCAGGCGAGCCTCGACGAGGTGCACGAGCTGCTGGACGAGGGCATCGATATCGCGCCTCTGCCCAATCTTCCTGACGACACCAACTAGCATGACTGGTGGGGCGAAACTGGCGATCTACAATTTCGGCCTGTTCGTCGCGCCTTATGAGAGTGATGCAGTTGAAGGGTTTCGGCTTCGGGAGCCCGCGAATTTCGCGGCTGCCGAATGTGCTGAAGGTTTCCTCGGCCGCGCGGGCTATGGCGAAGAGGCCGGGCTTGAGAGCTGGGGCGAACAGGTTTTTCCTCGCTTTATCGAGGGCAGCGGCTTCGACTGGGCGCCGTCGTCGCTGTCGCTCTGGGCCGATCTCGAAAGCCTGATGGCGTTTTCCTATTCCGGCGTGCATGCCGATGCGCTGAAACATGCTCGCAACTGGCAGGTAGAGCGGCGCTGGCCGGCGCTCGTGCTCTGGTGGACAGAGCATCGGCCTGACTGGGCGGACGCGGTGGAGCGGTTCGAGCGCCTCCACGATCATGGGCCAGGGCCGGCCGCCTTCCATTTCAAAGATCCCTACGGGCCGGATGGCGAACGGATATCGATCGACCGTGCCCGCGTGCGCGAACTGGCCGCGCTCAATGCGGAAAGACAACAAGAGCTGCTGGCCCATGTGCTTTCGGTGGGAGTTTAACGCAAGCGTGGGCGAGGGGGATGGTCAGCCATCATATTCTCCGTTCCCGATCGAGAATTTGCAGATAGTCCCTAGCACCGTGGATGATGCGGAGGAGATGAACGCCGTTGTGTTCCACGCTGTAGAAAATGAGATAGGGTTCGAATACGCGTCGGCGTATGTCCGGCAGACTTGCGTCCTCCACCATCTCGAAGGCATTCGGCATCTGCCCGATTTGAAGGCATGCCGCGCGCAGTTGCTCGACATAGGAGCGTGCCCGGCGAGGATTGCGGTCTGCGAGGTAGCGGGCAATTCCCGCAAGGTCCTGACGAGCCTCCCGGGTGAAAATGACCTTCATCGCGCAGGGCGTTTCCAGCCAAGTTCTTCATAAACGCTGTCGAAGGCCTCTTCGATCGACATGACCCGTCCAGCCTCGACGTCGTCGATGCCCTTCTGGAGTTCGGCATCGAGCTGACGCCGTGCGAGTTCGCGCTCGCGGCGTTCGCGGATCAGGTCCTCGACGTAATCGCTGGGGAGTCAAACGGCCCGCGCTCGACTTCTGCGCGGACGAAATCCTCGATCTCGGGTTCCAGCGTGACTGTGATTTTCAAGCCTTCCGACATGGGCGGTTCCTCGCTGTCACCGGGACTCTAGCACAGATGCGGATGGCGGGAAATCACGCCTCCCGCTTGGCGAGCAGCATGTAGTTGACGTCCATGTCGGGCGACAGGTTCCAGCGATCCTGGAGCGGATTGAAGAAGACGCCGGTGCGGTGGATGATGTGCAGGCCCGACGCTTCGAGCGGGCGCTCAATCTCTTCGGGGCGGACCAGCTTTTCGTATTGATGGGTGCCGCGGGGCAGCCAACGCAGGACGTTCTCGGCGGCGAAGATCGCTAGCGCGCGGGCCTTGAGCGTTCGATTGATGGTGGCGACGAACATGAGGCCGCCGGGACGGACCATGTTGGCGCAGGTCTCGAGGAACAGGTTGACGTCGGCGACATGCTCGACGACTTCCATGTTCAAGACGATGTCGAAGCTTTCGCCGGCCGCAGCCAGATCTTCCGCCGTCACGGCGCGATAATCGACCGGAACACCGGTCTCCTTCGCATGGGCCGACGCAATGCCGATGTTCTTTTCCGACGGGTCGGCGCCGACGACTTCGGCACCCATGCGGGCGATCGGTTCCGACAGAAGGCCGCCGCCGCAGCCGATGTCGAGGATGCGCAGGCCGGCGAGCGGCTGGTGCGCCTTCGGATCACGGCCGAAATGCTGGCAGATGCGATTGCGGATATATTCGAGACGAACCGGATTGAACTTGTGGAGCGGGCGGAATTTTCCGGTCGGGCTCCACCATTCGGCGGCCATCTTCGAGAACATTTCGACCTGGTCCTTGTCGACCGTCGTCGGCGCCGCTTCCGTCATCTTCGTCATCCTTCGTGTTTGGATGTTGAAGTCGGACGTTGGAACGGTGAAGTCAAGGCCCCGTCGGGCTTTCCTTCCGAGGTGCTTGGCGCGACATCCGCATCTCATTCGCAACCCACCAGCGTATTTCGGCGTCGGTTAAATCGCTTCGCATGTCTGAGAGGCTTTCCGCTAATTTTCTGAGTGATGCGTATTGCAGCTCTGGAACGTGAGCGACGCAGCCGGGAAGTGTCGCGCAGGCTATGCCGCTCAGACCGATCTCCTGTTGTGCGCGCACCTGCATCTTCTGATGATCGGATGGACACATGGGGCCGCAACATTCCTGAAGACGGCGGCACTGGCGAAAACGGCAGAAGCGATTGCGAATGGTGGCGAGCGCTGCGGCAAGCCGCCAGAAAAATTCGTGATCCTCGGCGCGGCGTCTTTCATATTCGGAGAAATCGGGTTTCGTCATGGGCGTCCTTTCCGCGGCTGACGTCGAGACTGATCTGATGACTGCAGGACGGAGTCCGCCCTTGGCGATCTTGGTATTTTTCATTTCGGCCGGGACACGTCGGGTGCCTCGAATTGAATTTTTATATGTGACACTCGGCGTGTCCCGTTCGGTGTGTTTTTCTGCGCAACTCCGGTCCGTCTGCGGCGGCAGGTCTTATGTCCTTGCGGACTGCCGGCCGGTTTGTGTGCGACACACGCACGCCTCCTTATAAAAGGAGAGGCAGACCATTTTCTGCGCAGCCCCGGATGTCCCGCCTGCATCACTGCGGCCCATCCGATCACCGATCCCGCCTCGCCGGCAATGCTGACCGGTGTAGCCGAAGCGGAACGGGGGGATTGTAGGCATGAGCCGAAAAGGCGTGGATGAAGTGGGGGAAGATTTTCTGAGGCGCTTTCCTCTCCCCTTGCGGGAGAGGAAGAAAAATCAGCATCTTAGCTCGAAGAGGTAAGTGCTGGATTTTTCAGGAGAGGGGCAAGATCTTCCCCGCCGGAGAGAGCCCCTCTCTTGCGATTTCTAAGACTTAGCCTTCGGCTAAGATCTTGAAAGCCTTCACGCGGCGTCGCGTTCAGGCCTTCGTTCGCTGAAATCGACTTCATCGATTTCTGGCCTCTGGCCACCACTCCGAAGTCTCTCCCGCAGGGGAGAGATACAGGTGCCGCACCCTCGGCGCTCTACCTCTCCCTTGGTGGGAGAGGTTACAAAATCAGCCTTTCAGCCGAAGGCTAAGTGCGAGATTTTGTTGGTGAGGGGCGCGTTTTTTGTCCGATATCAAGCCTCGGCCTCTATTCTGCCTGCCGGAGATGAGAAGGGTGCAGTACGTCTCGTCATGCGGATGAACCATGCCCCACTACCCTGTTCACGAGCCATTCAGGGCTGAACTGGAACAATCGAGGTCAATCGACATTTAGGCGATAAAAACATGGAGCAAAAAACCAGTGCTCCGGTAAAGGTCATCAGGAGGAAGCCCCTTTGAAGAAGTTCTTGATGAGCGCTGCAGCTTTCTGCGCGCTTCTGGTGGCGCCATCGATCGCCGACGCGGCGGTTCGGGGCTATGCCACCGCCAATGTGAACATGCGCTCGGGCCCGAGTACCGCCTATCCGGCCGTGACGGTGATCCCCGTCGGATCGCCGGTAACGATCAACGGTTGCATGAGTGCGGTCAACTGGTGCGACGTGTCGTTCTACAACGGTCGCGGCTGGGTGTCCGGCAACTACGTTCAGGCGTCCTATCGTTCCAATCGTGTCTATGTCGCACCGGACTATTATCAGGGCCTCGGCATTCCGTCGGTGACTTTCGAGGTCGATAATTACTGGGGCCGCTACTATCGCGACCGCAACTTCTATCGCGAGCGTGACCGCTGGCGCGATTATAACTGGCGCGCCGACCGTCTGCCACCGCCGCCGCGCTGGGATGACGGCCGCCGCCCGCCACCACCCGGCTGGGACAGGGATCGCGACAGGGATCGCTGGGACCGCGACAGAGACAGAGATAGGGACCGGTGGGACCGCGATCGTTCGGATCGGGACAGGGACCGCTGGGACAGAGACCGGGATCGTGACCGTGATCGGGATAGGGATCGCCCAGACCGAGACGAAACGCGACGTCCGCCACCTCCGGGCTTCGACCGGGATCGCGACGAACGCCGTGATCCGCCGCGCGCCGAGCGCAATCGCGATGATCGGCAGGGCGGAGAGCGTATCCGTGTCGAGCGTCGGGATTCGGGTGGACCGGGACGTGACAGCCCAAGTCAACCCGTGATCGTGCCGGGAGAGCGGCGCTCGACTGGGGATCACTGACTGGCCGAATGACCGGGATCGAAAAACAGGAATGGGCCGCAGTGCGGCCCTTTTCTTTATGACGAGCGTACCGCTTAGCCAGATTCCGGCCATTGCACGCCTCGCCCCTTTTCGATAATAGACGCCAACTCGATGCTGGCCCTTTTGGTCAGTTTGTTGTGTTTGGAATCTGGCGCTCCGGCAATGCCTGGAGCGAGTTGGTGGTTTTAGTCGAATGGCACGCATCGTCATGAAGTTCGGCGGCACTTCTGTCGCCAATCTTGAACGCATTCACAACGTTGCACGCCATGTCAAACGCGAGGTTGATGCCGGGCACGAGGTTGCCGTCGTCGTTTCCGCCATGTCCGGCAAGACCAACGAGCTGGTCGGCTGGGTTCAGGACATGCCGAAGGTTGCCGGCGCCAATTCGCCTTTCTACGATGCGCGCGAATATGACGCTGTCGTTGCCTCCGGCGAACAGGTGACATCCGGCATCCTGGCGATCGCGCTGCAGTCGATGGGCATCAATGCCCGGTCCTGGCAGGGCTGGCAGATCCCGATCCGCACCGACAATGCCCATGGCGCCGCGCGCATTCTCGAGATCGACGGTTCCGACATCATCAAGCGCATGGGCGAGGGCCAGGTGGCTGTCGTTGCCGGCTTCCAGGGCTTGGCCCGGATAACCGCATCGCGACGCTCGGCCGTGGCGGCTCCGATACGTCGGCCGTGGCCATCGCCGCCGCCGTGAAGGCTGACCGCTGCGATATCTATACGGATGTCGACGGCGTCTACACGACGGACCCGCGCATCGTGCCCAAGGCGCGCCGCATGAAGAAGGTGTCCTTCGAGGAAATGCTGGAAATGGCCTCGCTCGGATCGAAGGTCCTGCAGGTCCGCTCCGTCGAGCTCGCCATGGTCCACAAGGTGCGCACCTTCGTTCGCTCCAGTTTCGAGGATCCCGATGCACCGGGCATGGGCGACCTCTTGAACCCACCCGGTACGTTGATTTGCGCAGAGGAAGAAATCGTGGAACAGGAAGTCGTAACCGGCATCGCCTATGCCAAGGATGAGGCACAGATCTCGCTGCGTCGCGTCGCCGACCGTCCTGGCGTTTCGGCCGCTATCTTCGGCCCGCTGGCCGATGCCCATATCAATGTCGACATGATCGTCCAGAACATCTCGGAAGATGGTTCGAAGACCGACATGACCTTCACCGTCCCGTCCGGCGACGTCGAGAAGGCCATCAAGGTTCTGGAAGACAACAAGCCGGAGATCGGCTTCGACGTGGTGCAGAACGAATCAGGTCTCGCCAAGGTTTCTGTCATCGGCATCGGCATGCGCAGCCATGCCGGCGTCGCGGCCACCGCATTCAAGGCACTTGCCGCAAAAAGCATCAACATCAAGGCCATTACGACGTCAGAAATCAAGATTTCCATCCTGATCGACGGCGCATATTCCGAACTTGCAGTTCGGACTTTGCATTCCGCATACGGTCTCGATAAAAGCTGATAGAAGCCCTTCCGGCATGATGCTCCGCCAGGCGCGTCGCCGGGCGGTGATGGAGAGGCTGTAAGGGGAGCACTATGCCGATGAGAGACCTGTCGGCTGGGCCGCGCGTTCTTTTGAAGCGTCTGCGCGAACTGATGGCCGAGCCACTGGACCCGCAGGAACGCCTCGACCGCATTGTCACGCAGATTGCAGGCAACATGGTGGCGGAGGTCTGCTCCGTCTACGTGCTGCGTTCGGACGGCGTGCTAGAACTCTACGCGACCGAAGGCCTCAACAAGGAAGCCGTCCACCTTTCGCAATTGAAGATGGGGCAGGGCCTCGTCGGGACGATCGCGGCATCGGCGCAGCCGCTCAACCTTTCCGACGCCCAGGCGCATCCCGCCTTCCGCTACCTGCCCGAAACGGGTGAAGAGATCTATCATTCCTTCCTCGGCGTGCCGATCCTGCGCGCCGGCCGCACGCTCGGCGTTCTCGTCGTGCAGAACAAGGCGAGCCGCAACTATCGCGAGGACGAGGTCGAGGCGCTCGAGACCACGGCGATGGTGATCGCCGAGATGATCGCCACCGGTGAGCTGAAGAAGATCACGGCGCCCGGGCTGGAGCTCGACCTGACGCGGGCCGTCTCGATCGAGGCGAACGGTTACAACGAGGGCATCGGGCTCGGTCATGTCGTGCTGCACGAGCCGCGCATCGTCGTCACCAACCTGCTGAACGAGGATTCCGACAAGGAACTCGGCCGGCTGGCGGAGGCGCTCGGTTCGCTGCGCATCTCGATCGACGACATGCTGCAGCGCCGCGATGTGGCGCAGGAGGGCGAGCACCGCGAGGTGCTGGAAACCTACCGCATGTTCGCCCATGACCAGGGCTGGGTGCGGCGCATGGAAGAGGCGATCCACAACGGATTGACCGCCGAGGCGGCCGTCGAGAAGGTGCAGAGCGACACCAAGGCGCGGATGATGCGCCTGACCGATCCCTATCTGCGCGAGCGGATGCATGATTTCGACGATCTGGCGAACCGGCTTTTGCGCCAGCTGACCGGGTTTTCCGGCCGTCGGGCGGATGATTTTCCGCCGGATGCGATCATTCTGGCGCGCGCCATGGGTGCCGCGGAACTTCTCGACTATCCGCGCCAGAACCTGCGCGGCCTCGTGCTGGAAGATGGAGCCGTTACGAGCCATGTGGTGATCGTCGCGCGCGCCATGGGCATTCCGGTTGTCGGTCAGGCGACGGGGCTCGTGGCGCTTGCCGAAAACGACGACCCGATCATCATCGACGGTGACGACGGCCATGTGCATGTGCGGCCGCTGATCGACATCCAGAAGGCCTATGAGGAAAAGGTTCGCCTGCGGGCCAAGCGGCAGGAACAGTTCCGGGCGCTGAAATCGGTCGAGCCGCTGACCAAGGACGGCAAGGCGATCAGCCTCAACATGAATGCCGGGCTTATCGTCGACCTGCCGCAGCTTGTGGAATCCGGCGCGCAGGGCATCGGCCTTTTTCGCACCGAGCTGCAGTTCATGATTGCGTCCACCATGCCGAAGCTCGAGGAGCAGGAGGCGTTCTACCGCAACGTCATCAAGCAGGCCGCCGGCAAGCCGGTGACGTTCCGCACGCTGGATATCGGCGGCGACAAGGTCGTCTCCTATTTCCGCGCGCAGGAAGAGGAAAACCCGGCACTCGGCTGGCGGGCGATCCGCCTGTCGCTCGATCGGCCGGGCCTGCTCAGGACCCAGCTTCGCGCGCTTCTGAGGGCCGCGGCCGGGCAGGAGTTGCGGATGATGCTGCCGATGGTGACGGAAGTCTCCGAGATCCATGCTGTGCGCGACCTGCTGCAGAAGGAAGTGCAGTATCTGTCGAAATTCGGCTATGTGCTGCCGCGCAAGCTGCAGTTCGGTGCGATGCTGGAAGTGCCGTCTTTGATGTGGCAGCTCGATGAACTGATGGCGGAGGTGGATTTCGTCTCGGTCGGGTCGAACGATCTCTTCCAGTTCTCGATGGCGGTAGACCGCGGCAATGCGCGGGTCGCCGACCGGTTCGACAATCTGGGCAAGCCGTTTCTCAGAATCCTGCGGGATATAGCCAGAGCTGGCGAGCGCAACCGGACGCCTGTGACGCTGTGCGGCGAGATGGCCGGCAAGCCCTTGTCGGCCATGGCGCTGATCGGCGTCGGTTTCCGCTCGGTGTCGATGGCGGCAACCTCGATCGGTCCGGTCAAGGCGATGCTTCTGGGCCTCGACGCGGACCAATTGGCGTCGGAGCTGAACGCGGCGCTCGACGATACGAAGTCGACGGAGTCCATACGGGAGTTGTTGCTGCGGTTTGCAGAAACCAACAACATTCCGATTTGACGATTGAATGACGGTTGTTGATCGAGCTATGTGCTCTCAACGTCATCCTCGGGCTTGTCCCGAGGATCTATCCACGCCGATAGACCTGCAGATCCTCGGGACAAGCCCGAGGATGACGAACGGCATATTTGGAGTTCAGTAATTGGCGAAGCTTCCTGTCGAGAAAATGCGCGAGCTGGAGCGCCGGTTCGGCGAGATTGAGGCCCGCATGTCGGAAGGCCCGGCTGCCGACGTCTATGTGAAGCTGGCCTCGGAGTATTCCGAACTGCAGCCGGTGGTCGGCAAGATCCGCGAATACGAGAAGACCGTCGCGGAAGTGGCGGACCTCAGGGCGATGCTGTCCGACAAGGGCACCGACCGGGAGATGCGCGAACTGGCCGAGATGGAGCTGCCGGAAGCGGAAGAGCGGATCGAGGCGCTGGAGAAGGACATGCAGGTCCTGCTCCTGCCGAAGGATGCGGCGGACGAGAAGAGCGCGATCCTGGAAATCCGCGCCGGCACCGGCGGCAACGAGGCAGCGCTCTTTGCCGGCGACCTGTTCCGCATGTATGAGCGCTATGCCAGCGCCCATGGCTGGAAGGTGGAAGTGCTTTCCGCCAGCGAGGGCGAAGCGGGCGGCTACAAGGAAATCATCGCGAACGTGACCGGCCGTGGGGTGTTTTCCAAGCTGAAATTCGAAAGCGGCGTGCACCGGGTGCAGCGCGTGCCGGACACCGAGACGCAGGGGCGTATTCACACCTCGGCGGCGACCGTGGCGGTGATGCCGGAAGCAGAAGAGATCGATATCGAAATCCGGCCCGAAGACATCCGCATTGACACGATGCGCGCGTCGGGTGCCGGCGGACAGCACGTCAATACGACGGATTCTGCCGTGCGCGTCACCCACCTGCCGACCGGCATCATCGTCGTCAGTGCCGAGAAATCGCAGCACCAGAACCGCGCCAAGGCGATGCAGGTCCTGCGTTCGCGTCTCTACGACATGGAGCGGCAGAAGGCCGACAGCGAACGTTCGGCGGACCGCAAGAGCCAGGTGGGTTCCGGTGACCGGTCGGAGCGCATCCGCACCTACAATTTTCCCCAGGGCCGCGTCACCGATCACCGCATCAACCTGACGCTCTACAAGCTGGACCGGATGATGGAGGGCGAGATCGACGAAGTGGTGGATGCTCTCATCGCCGATTATCAGGCGGGGCAGCTCGCGCAGCTCGGCGAAGTGCAGGGATGATGACGACGCTTGCCGAAGCCGTGGCGATCGCGCGCAGCAGGTTCGCGGAGGCGGGCCTGCCGGATGCAGCGATCGAGGCACGGCTTCTGATCGGCGGCTTGCTGAAGCTTTCCAGCACGGATGTCTTCGTCAATGGCGACAGGGTACTGAACGCGGAAGAGAAGAAGAAAATCGACGATGCCGTCGGCCGGCGCTTGAAACGGGAGCCGGTGCACCGCATATTAGGGTCGAGAGAATTCCATGGCCTAGATTTCCTGCTTTCGAAGGAAACGCTGGAGCCTAGACCGGATACGGAAGTATTGGTCGATGCTATTCTGGAATTCGCCCATAAGCTCAAAGAAGACAGGATCAGGATTCTTGATCTCGGCACTGGAACCGGTGCCATTGTTCTTTCGTTGTTGAGTGAGTTGCCCAATGCCTTCGGGGTTGGCAGCGACATTTCCGACGATGCTTTGAAGACCGCGCGCGCCAATGCGAGAGTATTCGGTCTGGATGACCGGTTCGAAACGGTTCAAAGCCACTGGTTTGACATGATTGAGGGGCGCTTTGACATAATAGCGTCAAATCCGCCTTATATACGAAGCGATGTCATCCCGAATTTGGAGCCTGAAGTCCGCAATTTCGATCCTGCGGCGGCACTGGATGGCGGGGCTGACGGACTGGCAGCTTATGTTGCCATTGCTGGTCACGCAGCCGAGTTCCTCAAACCTCATGGATATGTGGGACTGGAAATCGGTTTCGACCAGAAAGACCCGGTGATCGCGATCTTCGAAGCAGCTGGTTTTGCACTCGTGCAGGCCAAGCGAGACTATGGTGATAACGATCGGGTATTGATTTTCACAAGGCCGCCGTTTGATGTTGCGTAGCAAAAGAAAAGGCTTGGAATTCCTAAGTAATCGCGATAGCTTGCGGCTACGCATCGGGGCGGCTGGGAATGAACAACGATTCGTTCGGGTTACAGGTCAACCCTTAATTCGGTTCTTTTTTCGGAGAGCCGACGAGGTTGAGCAATCCCGGTGCGTGAATCAGGTAATTTGACTTTGAAAGCGGCAGGCCGCCTTTGTCGACCTGTGCGCAGCACGCGAAGTCTTGCTCCGGTTTTGACCGGCGAGCCGCGTGGCCCCTATCAGCAAAGAAGAAGAGTTGGTGAACGATAAATGAGGCCAGGACAGCAGAATAAGCGTGGTCGAGGGCGTGGTAACAACAATAACGGCGGCGGCGGCGGTGGTAACAACAACTTCAACCGCAAGGGCGGAAACCCGCTCAGCCGTACCTATGACAGCTCCGGCCCGGACATAAAGATCCGCGGCACTGCTCAGCACATCGCAGAAAAGTATTCGCAGCTTGCGCGCGACGCGCAGAGCTCGGGCGACCGGGTTATTGCTGAAAACTACCTGCAGCACGCCGAGCACTACAATCGTATCATTGCTGCAGCGCAGGCCCAGATGCAGGATCGCTTCCAGCATCAGGATCGCGGCGACATGCAGGATCGCGATGGCAATTCGATCGATCAGGACGATATGGACGCCGGCGACGGCGAGGATCTGGGCTACGCACCGCAGCCGGTCATCGAAGACCAGCAGCCGCGCCGCGAGCAGAACCAGAACCGTGATGGCCAGCAGGGTCAGGAGCAGCAGCCGCGCGAAAACCGCCGCGACCGCAACGACCGTCGTGACCGCCGCCAGGATCGCAACGAGCGCAACAACAACCGCCCTGTCGCTGCCGAGCAGGCTGGCGCCGAAGCCGGCCAAGCTGCTGAGGCTGCACCGGTATCGGCTCCGGTCTCGGAAGAGGCTGCGATTTCCGCGCCCGTCGCCGACGGTTCCGGCCCGCAGCCGGTGATCGACGGTACCCCGGCTGAGGTCGCGGTCGAGGAAGAGGCGCAGGCGGAAACGACCCCGCGCCGCCGCCGCACCGCCAGCACCCGTCCGCGCCGTCAGTCGCGCAAAGCGGAAGGCGAGGGCGATGCCGCTGCCGATGGCAGTGAACCCGCCATGGCGGAAGCCGGCGAATAAGCCAGCGCAAAACTTTGAAACTGAAAAACTCCGGTCATTGGCCGGAGTTTTTTGCGTTTGGGGAGGTGCTGCGATTTCCGCCTCCGCTGACAGTTGCGGCCCGCAGCCGGTGATAGAAGCTGCGCGGGCGGAAGTGTTGGCCGAGGTAGAGGCTCAGCCTGAAACCGCGCCGCGAGCATTCGTCCACGCCGAGCGCATGGCGCTCCTTTCGTTGGCGGACGAGGTCAAGTGCCTTCGAAATCTTGGAAGTCATGTGCCGGCTACTTGAAGCCTGTAACCCCAAGATCGCCGTTTCTAAACGAAATCAATAAGGAGGTGCTTGGTCGGATTTCTCTCGATAAATTCTTCCCTAATCCAGCGAAGAACTCGTCGTTGACCGCCGAAAGTAACAAGCTCGATCGCTTCCTCAAAGCTGACCCATCGAAACTCACAATGTTCATGATTGAGTGAGACCTCCGCGGTGTTGTCGATGAATGCCACGAAGACAGGTGCGATAGTGATCGCATCGCGATCCGCTTCATAAAATTGTTCGCAGATGTCAGCGGAATACAAGGCCTCAGGCCTCAGGCGTCAGGCCGGTCTCTTCCGCGAGCTCGCGCACAGCCGCCTGCCAAGCGATCTCACCTTCCTCGATACCACCTGCCACCTAGCACCACTCCCCGGCCAAAGACTGGGTTCTTTTGAGGAGCAAAACCTCATGCCGCGTCTCAGTTCTTCGAAGGGCTACGAGTGATGCAATGAATGCCCTGATTTGAATTTCTGCCATATCCGGTACCTCGCATTTAGTGATGCCCTGCTCCGCTGGTCGGCACCGAGTAGCACAATGACGACTTCGTCTGCGCTGACTTTGCGACACTCTCTGCCTTCGTACAGCGAAATCCGAGCCATGCACATGCTGGTGCCGAGGGCGCGAAGGCCGCCATGACGGGCGGAGGCTTTAAGCTACTTTGGTTATTCGCCGGAGTTTCAGTATTTCAAGGCAGAAGCCGTTCCGCCTGCCGAATGTTGCCATTCTCCTGGTTGAAACGATTGAACGGCAGTTTTTGAGGCGCGAGCTCCGGCCGTATTGCAACCTTCGATATTTGTCGAATTTTTCAAACGATTGTAGCCGCTTACCGCATTGCAAAAAATATTGCGCCCTGCAAAAACTTCGCACTACTTAGGTGCGGAAGCGCGTCTGCGCCTTGTCCGAACAAGCAATTTTCCGGGAGAGAAGAGATGACGACATTCGAAGCCTATCTCGAAAGCCGCAAGGGAACCGTGGTGAGCGAAGAACTGGTCGACGTTCTGCGCAACGTCGCCGAGGCCACGCGGCAGATTTCGGACAGGCTGAGGACCTCGTCGCTGGACGGGCTGACCGGCGCCACGGAAGTCACGAACGTCCAAGGCGAGACGCAGAAGCCGCTCGACATTCTTTCCAACGACATTCTCCTGGAAGCCTGCCGCCAGTCTCCGGCCGTCTCTTTCGCGGTTTCGGAGGAACTGGATACGGAAGTCGCTATTCATTCGGACGGCAAATATGCCGTTATCTTCGATCCGCTGGACGGCTCGTCCAATCTCGACGTGAATGTCACGGTCGGCACGATCTTCTCCGTGATCGAGGCCAAGGCATCCGGCGATATCCTGAAAAGCGGGCGCAGCCAGCTGGTCGCCGGTTATGCCGCCTATGGTCCGCAGACGGTACTGGTCCTGACGATCGGCGAGGGGTGCAGATCTTCACGCTGAACGCGGATGGCGTCTACCTGCTGACCAATGCGGATGCGAAGATCGTTCCGGATGCCAAGGAATTCGCCATCAATGCCGCCCGCCGCGCCTCCTGGGACGATGTGGTCGCTGCCTATATCGAGGATGCGATCGATACCGGACACAATATGCGTTGGGTCGGGTCGATGGTGGCCGATGCGCACCGCATCTTCAACCGCGGTGGCGTGTTCCTCTATCCGGCCGACCGGAACAAGCCGGCGTCCGGCGGACGCCTGCGGCTGCTCTATGAAGGCAACCCGATCGGCATGCTGGTGGAAGCGGCCGGCGGTGCTGCGATCATCGGCGAGACCGCCATCCTCGACATCCAGCCGACCTCGCTGCATCAGCGCGTGCCGGTAATCTTCGGCTCCAAGGCCGAAGTCGACAAGATTGCTGCGGCCTATGCCGCGCGGGTGCATGAGGCGGCGGCCGAGTAAGGTTTTCGGGCCATAGGTCTATCCGGCATGGCTCCGCGTCTGCGGGGCCATACTCACATTTGGCGGGCGATTACTTCCGATGCCCGCAGGTTGCGGGTGCCTCAGCCGGAGCGACCGAACAGCATGCGGTCGCGGGCGCGAACGGGGTCGGTCCAGTCGCGCTCGAACCAGGCACGGCCGCCCACCTTCGGGGGCAGCTTCAGTTCAAGCGGCTTCGCCGGGCCATCGTGTTCGCTGGAGGCGACGCGGAAGACATAATGGTCGTACATGCGCAGCGCCTCGATCATATAGCTGGTGGCGACCGTGCGATTGCGCACCAGAACCAGGTTCTCGCCGTTGTCGTCGTCAGCCGGCTCGGAGAAATTATAGGAACCGAGATAGACGCGGGCGTCGGGCGTGTCGAAATCCAGAACGATGAACTTGTGATGCATTCTCGTGCCGCGCTTGTTGCCGTCGGCGCCGGCCAGTCCTGACGGTTCGGTCAGGAAGGGCGGCGGCACGTTGCCGGTCAGCGCGGCGGCCCGGACCAGCCGTTCCCTTCCGTCGGGATTGATGACGGTCAAGCCAAGATTGTCTGCCTGAACCCTGCCATCGGCGATGCCCATCACATGCATGTCGGGCTTTTCCAGCGCGCGCCCGAGCGCCGGGCCGATCGGCCCTCTGGTCATCTGGCCGAGGAAGGCGAGCGAGAAGATGACCCTGGAGCGGGCCTTGTCGATGTCGGCGCCGATCTCCTCCAGCCGGCCGGCATCCTTGGCATGCGGGGAGAAGGCGACCTTGGCATCGATGCCGGTGAGCCCGAGATCGTGCCACTTGCCGGCGCTTGGTGAATTGCGGAAATCGGCGGCGCGGCCGGCGTCGAAATAGCTGTCGAAGGCGGTGAAATAGTCTTCGACGGCAGTTTCGCTATGGACGATGAGGCTGTTGTTCGACTGCACGTAGAAGCCGCGCCAGCTGTGATTGGTCGAACCGTAGACGACGGTGTTCATGCCTCCGCCTTTGATGGCGATCGACTTGTGATGCTGGAGATTGGCCATGTGCTGGCGCTTGACGTTGGTGGCGCCGGCCGAGGCGATCAGGCGGTTGGCAGCTTTCGTTTCGGGCGAATGAGGCGCGCCGTGTTTCGGACCGCTGTCGTCGATAATGACCTTCAGCTTGTTGCCAAGCGCTTCCAGCCGTTCCAGCACTTCCGGCAGGTTGAGGTCGTAGACGATCGCGCGGACTTCGGCGCCTTTCTCCCGTGCCTGTTCGAGGAGCGAGAGGGTTTCGGCGCGCGCTTCGAAGCCCATCCAGGAGAGCGCCCGCTCAGCCTGCGCGTGGGTCGGGACGAAATCGAGGCCTTCCTCGGCTTCGGGCGGGACAAGCGTGGTGATATTTCCTCCGTCGGAAAAATTGCGGACGAAGGCCTGCGAGGAAACATAGCCGCGGGTGAAGGCGACGTTGAGCTTGCCGGGCACGGTCTCGCGCATCAGCGCAAGCGTGGCTTCCTGAGGCTCGCCCGGTGAGAGCTTGCCGTCAGTATCGATGAACATGGGGGTGATGCGATAGAGGAAGTCGCCCTGAAGATTGGCATCGAAGGGAAAATGGACCCAGCGGAATTTCTGGATCGGGGCCTCGGTGGTGCGGATGCCCGTGGCGGGCACCAGTTGGCCCGGAAAGCCGATGCGATTGCGCACCGTCTTGAAGAAGGCGGCGCCGGGCTCCCGGTACTGGATCGCAAAACCCGCGAAGTTTTCGGGTGGTTCGCCGTCCTTCCAGTCCATGCCGAGAAGGATCATTCCGTCGCCACGGTGGATGGTCAGCGAGATCGGGGATGCTGCATTCGATCCGGTCGCCTGAAAATCCGTCAGCATGCCCACCTCCATCGAAGATGGTGAAACCTTAGCGTGTTATTGTGACGGATAATATCGCGCCTTACGGCGGACTAGCGGCCTGCCAGCAACAGGCTGGCAGGCGACGGATCAGAATAGTGTTCGGTGGCTCTCGACTTCGTCGCGGGCTTCGTCGAACTCGTCGAGATGGGCCTGGGCGAAGGCCTGGAAATCAGGGTCGGAAATCTGCTCCACGCCCTGCGGCAGGCCGTGGTCCTGGAACAGGGTTTTGAAAATTCCGATGATCTGGGTGGTCTTGTCTTCTGACATTGCGTTTACCTCTGGGCGATTACGCCTTTGACGTTGAGGTGGCGCCCGCCCCCAACAAGGGCGTCACGGATTTGATTTAGGTACGCGCGGCCTGCGACAAAATGGCCTTCACGAGTATATGATGAAGATCTTGTGTTTTGCACGCGTGGCGCAGCCGAGGCTGGCCTCCTTATGAAGCCCCGGCCCTCCGGCCGAGGCTTTTTGTCGTTGGGGAGGTGAGGCGGTGAAGAGGACCTTACGCGCGACGGCCCTCGGCGAATTTCGGGACGTCAGTTGGTCAGGCGGGTGGGGACCTTGGTCGCCTTCTGGCCGATGTCGGCGAAGCTGGCGATCAGGGCGTCCATAGTCGTCGGCTCGTAGTAATTGGAGGCGGATGAGGCGCAGTATTGCAGCAGGCTCTTGCCCTTGTCGGGGGCCATGAAGGCGACGGTGAAGATGCGGATGCCGCCCTCCTTGGCGGAGGCGCATTTGGCCCGGACGGACTGGTCCAGGGAGCTGAGCCAGTCGCCGGTATCGCCTTCCATCTGCCCGTCGGTCATCAGCACAATGATCCGGTCGACCGGTTTGTTGTCGTATTTCGCCTGGGCGACGCTTTCGGCATCGGTGCCGTAGATGTTCTGGCGGATCGCCTTGTCGGCGGTGTCGACTGCCGCGGTCGCATCCGTGCCGCCCGCGGGAACCAGGGTGCTGACATAGCCGCGCGCATCTGCCGTACCCCAGTTTATCGCCTTCTGCCCCTTGATGCCGTTGGCGTATGAAATAGCCCCGGTGCGGACGTGTCTGAAGGTGGGATCGGCTTTGTCCAGCGCATCGAAGAGCGCGGTGGCCGCCTGTTTCAGGGCTTCCATCTTGGTGACGTAGGTCGGCCTGTATGCCAGGCAGATGCCCAGCACCATCAGGCTACATTCCCTGCCCTTCACGGTGGTGGTGTTTTCCGTCATCGATCCCGATTGATCGAGCACCAGTTCCATGGAAACGCCGTTTCGCGCCGTTCCGATGCCGCTCGACGCATTGCTCGTCACCGTCACCGTCCTCGCGCTGCCGCCGATAAAGCTGCTGAAGGGGCTGAGGGCGACGGAAGCCGAAGCGGACACGACGACTGCAAACGTCCTGCCGGTTCCGGTGGTGGTCGTGGTGATCGAGACATTCGTGGCATTTTTCACGGCGGCCGCCTCGCTGGCGGTCATGTAGTTTGCGACCTGGCCGGAGACGAAGTTCTTGCCGAGTGTCTGCCCGCTCGTGGCATCCGCCGTTCCGTCGGCCATCGCAGCCGAGACGGCAAGGGCGGCGCCATCGGCTGCCTGCTGCAGCTGGTTCTGCGAGAGGGAGAGGTTCATCGTATCCATTGCCAGCCCGGCCACGCCGATCAGGACGGGAAGCAGGATGGCGGTCATCATGCCGAAATTGCCGTTTCGGTCGTTGCAGAAGCCGCGCCTGAGATTTTGCTCGAGGTTTCGCATGGCGGTGAAACGCGCAAAACGATCGAAGGTCTCCTGCTATATAAGCATGTGCTTAATTTAAGGTAAGCCACACTATGCCGGCTGACCGATAGTGGGATCATGACGCGGCAGGACCGTGCAATCGCTGTGTGAAAACCTTGCGTAATCTCCTTTAAATCGGTGAAAGGCGCTCCCATATCCTGACCGACGCCGATCGCGGCGCGGGCTTGCCTTTGAGGGAGCTCAATCTCGACCATCGGCCTGTGCCTTATCGAAGGGCAGGGCGATCAATGGAGGTGTATATGAACATTGAAAAATATTCCGAACGCGTGCGCGGTTTTCTGCAGTCTGCCCAGACCCAGGCGCTTGCTGCGGGCAACCAGCAGTTCGCGCCCGAGCATCTCTTGAAAGTGCTGCTCGACGACGACCAGGGAATGGCGTCCTCGCTGATCGAGCGGGCCGGCGGCAGTGCCAAGGAGGCGCGGATCGCCAATGACGCCGCCCTTGCCAAGCTGCCAAAGGTTTCCGGCGGCAATGGCGAAATCTATCTTTCGCAGCCGCTCGCCAGGGTTTTCTCGACTGCCGAAGACGCCGCAAAGAAGGCCGGCGACAGTTTTGTCACGGTCGAACGGCTCCTGCTTGCGCTCTTGATCGAGAGCACAGCTTCGACATCCGCGACCTTGAAGAAGGCCGGCATTACCGCACAGGGTCTCAATCAGGTGATCAACGACATCCGCAAAGGCCGCACGGCCGACAGCGCCAATGCCGAACAGGGTTTCGAGGCGCTGAAGAAATATGCCCGCGACCTGACGGCGGATGCGCGTGACGGCAAGCTCGACCCGGTAATCGGCCGTGACGACGAAATCCGTCGCACGATCCAGGTCCTGTCGCGCCGTACCAAGAACAATCCGGTCCTGATCGGTGAGCCCGGCGTCGGCAAGACGGCGATCGCCGAAGGCTTGGCATTGCGCATCGTCAATGGCGACGTGCCGGAAAGCCTCAAGGACAAGCAGTTGATGGCACTCGACATGGGTGCGCTGATTGCCGGTGCAAAGTATCGCGGCGAGTTCGAGGAGCGGCTGAAGAGCGTGCTCAACGAAGTGCAGTCGGAAAACGGCAATATCATCCTGTTCATCGACGAGATGCACACGCTGGTCGGTGCCGGCAAATCCGACGGGGCGATGGATGCGTCGAACCTCTTGAAGCCGGCGCTTGCCCGCGGAGAGTTGCATTGCGTCGGCGCGACCACGCTCGATGAATATCGCAAGCATGTCGAGAAGGACCCGGCGCTCGCTCGTCGTTTCCAGCCGGTCATGATCGATGAGCCGACGGTCGAGGATACGATCTCGATCCTGCGCGGCTTGAAGGAAAAGTACGAGCAGCACCACAAGGTACGGATCTCGGACTCGGCTCTGGTTGCGGCCGCGACCCTGTCGAACCGCTATATCACCGACCGCTTCCTGCCGGACAAGGCGATCGACCTGATGGACGAAGCCGCCTCGCGACTTCGCATGCAGGTGGATTCCAAGCCGGAGGAACTGGACGAACTCGACCGCCGCATCATGCAGCTGAAGATCGAGCGCGAGGCGCTGAAGAAGGAAACCGACACGGCCTCTGCCGATCGGCTGACCCGGCTTGAAAGCGAGGTCACCTCGCTGGAAGAGCAGGCGGATGCGCTGACGGCGCGCTGGCAGGCGGAAAAGCAGAAACTCGGCCTTGCCGCGGACCTGAAGAAGCAGCTCGACGACGCCCGCAACGAACTGGCGAGCGCCCAACGCAAGGGTGAATTCCAGCGCGCCGGTGAGCTGACCTATGGCGTCATTCCGGACCTGGAAAAGCGGCTCGTCGATGCCGAAGCCCAGGATACGACCACCAATGCCATGGTGC
Organism: Terrirhizobium terrae; assembly: GCF_030323265.1. Classification (GTDB taxonomy): domain Bacteria; phylum Pseudomonadota; class Alphaproteobacteria; order Rhizobiales; family Rhizobiaceae; genus Neorhizobium. The sequence continues at coordinate 870,084 of NZ_CP104992.1, read as the reverse complement.
AGGAAGTGGTGAACCCGGATGCGATCGCGCATGTTGTTTCTCGCTGGACCGGCATTCCGGTCGACAAGATGCTGGAAGGCGAGCGCGACAAGCTGCTCAGGATGGAAGACGAGCTGGCAAAGTCCGTCGTCGGCCAGGGCGATGCCGTCCAGGCGGTGTCGCGTGCGGTTCGCCGTTCGCGTGCTGGCCTGCAGGATCCGAACCGACCGATCGGCTCGTTCATCTTCTTGGGCCCGACCGGCGTCGGCAAGACGGAGCTCACCAAGTCGCTCGCGCGCTTCCTGTTCGACGACGAAACAGCGATGGTGCGCATCGACATGTCGGAATACATGGAGAAGCATTCCGTGTCGCGTCTGATCGGTGCCCCTCCGGGCTATGTCGGTTATGACGAAGGCGGTGCGCTCACCGAAGCGGTCCGGCGCAAGCCCTATCAAGTCGTGCTGTTCGACGAGATCGAGAAGGCGCATCCGGACGTGTTCAACGTTCTCCTGCAGGTGCTCGATGACGGGCGCCTGACGGACGGTCAGGGCCGCACGGTCGACTTCAAGAACACGATCATCATCATGACCTCGAACCTCGGGGCCGAATACCTGACCAACCTTGCCGAGGGCGAGGATACGGACAGCGTTCGCGAACAGGTGATGAGCGTGGTCAGGGCGTCGTTCCGGCCGGAATTCCTCAACCGCGTCGACGAGATCATCCTCTTCCACCGCCTGAAGCGGAACGAGATGGGCGCGATCGTCGATATCCAGTTGCAGCGTCTGCTCAAGCTTCTCTCCGATCGCAAGATCGAGCTGGAGCTCGACGGCGATGCCCGCGAATGGCTGGCGAATAAGGGTTACGACCCGGTTTATGGTGCGCGTCCGCTGAAGCGGGTGATCCAGAAGTTCGTCCAGGATCCGCTGGCCGAGGATATTCTGGGCGGAAAGATCCCGGATGGCTCGACCGTCAAGGTGACGTCCGGTTCGGACCGGCTGTTGTTCCGCGTCAAGGGCAGCATGAGTGCTGCGGCGTAAGGCGAAAGCCACCGATCAAAAGCAAAATGGCGGCTCCGGCCGCCATTTTCGTCTGATATTGTGAGATGCAACCGTTAGCGGCTCGCGACCTCGTCCGACGGCTGGGTGTTGAGCAGGGCGTCGATGCGTTTGCGCTCTTCCTCGAAGCGGGCGAGAGCCGGGCCGGCCAAGGATTTTCCACCGGGCAGGCGGACCTTCATCGCGTCGACCTTGGTGCCGTTGACGATGAGTTCGTAGTGAAGGTGGGCGCCGGTCGACTGTCCGGTCGAACCGACATAACCGATCACCTGGCCCTGGGTGACCTTGGCGCCTTCGCGCACGCCACGGGCGATCGCGCTCTGGTGGTTGTAGGAGGATTCATAGCCGTTGGCGTGACGGATGATCGTCTGGTTACCGTAGCCACCGGAATCCCAACCGGCCTTTTCCACGATACCGTTGCCTGTGGCGATGATCGGCGTGCCGCGCGGAGCGGCCCAGTCGGTGCCGGTATGCATCAGCGCGCGGCCGAGGATCGGGTGGCTACGCATGCCGAAACCGGAGGTCATGCGCGCATTGGGAACCGGGCTGCGCAGCAGGAACTGGCGAATGCTCTTGCCGTTCTGGTCGAAATAATCGACCGCATTGTCTTCGTCCACATTCTGGAAGCGATAGAAGCGGGTATCGTTGTCGCCGAAATGGGCATCGACGTAGAGAAGCTCGGAATCCTTGCCGGCCTTGCCGTCCTCGTCGGCGACGGAGAAGAAGGCCTCGATCTTGTCGGTTGCTCTCAGCTGCGCCTGGAGATCGACATTGCTGGCCAGGAGCTTGACGAGCAGGGCCGTCATGTCCTTGCTCATTCCGTAAGACAGGGCGGCGCGGTAGATGCCGTCATAGACGCTGGGCAGATCGCGGCCGGCCATGATCTGGGGGCCCTGGTCGCTGAAGGCTGACTGCACGGCCGCCAGCATCGGTGGTTCTTCGCCGTCGATGAAACGGCCACGGTCGTCGAGCGCGACAGTTACCTGATGCTCGCCCTTGCGATAGAGGCTGGCGCGGACGACGAGAACCATCTCGCCTTCCTGGATGACGCCGATGCGCAGCACGTCGCCCGGTTGTACCTTGGCGTCGCCGAGGCGCGTTTCGAGATAACCGGAAATTTCCTTCGCCTTGCCATCCGGATAGCCGACCGCCGTCAGGGCTTCGGCAACCGTGGTTGACCGGCGCACGGGAACGATGTCATCCGCATATTCGCGGGTATGGGGGGTGATGGGCTCCGGATCGGCAACCGACATATTCTCCTCGACCACGCGGGCAGTGATGCCCGAGGTGAGGTCGACGCTATCTTCGGCGGTGGAGAAGCGCTGCGGGTCCACGTAATAGAGGGCCGAGAGCTGAGCATCGCCAGCGGTCAGTACCGAGCCGTTGGATCGGACGTTTTCCTCGACTTCTTCCAGCGTCATCGGCGCGGCATAGGCGAAGCTGCTGCCCTTGGTGGGGAATGCGACCGTCTGCAGGCTGACTTCGGACTCGACGTTCGAGCCGTAGATCAGGCCCGTGCGGTTGGCCGGCGGCGGCGGCGCTTCGCTGGA
>NZ_CP104992.1:0-865000 GCF_030323265.1 Terrirhizobium terrae | reverse complement strand
GAAGTTGGAATCGCTAGTAATCGCGGATCAGCACGCCGCGGTGAATACGTTCCCGGGCCTTGTACACACCGCCCGTCACACCATGGGAGTTGGTTTTACCCGAAGGTAGTGCGCTAACCGCAAGGAGGCAGCTAACCACGGTAGGGTCAGCGACTGGGGTGAAGTCGTAACAAGGTAGCCGTAGGGGAACCTGCGGCTGGATCACCTCCTTTCTAAGGAAGCTGTGGAATTGGTAAGACGCTTGGCTAGACCAGGATGAACCTTCCCGTGCTTTTTAGAACATAGATGGCACCAGTCAGGTGACCATCGAAACGAAATACGCCGGATAGATGCTTGCATCATCACGGTATGGCGAAGACCGCCGACTACGTTTCTCTTTCTTCAAGAAGACAATTGCCGCAAAGCTCGGTGTCCAACTTGTCGACCTCTTGTCGATCAAGCGATGTAAGGTGTAAGCCTTGCAGGTGAATGGGCCTGTAGCTCAGTTGGTTAGAGCACACGCTTGATAAGCGTGGGGTCGGAAGTTCAAGTCTTCCCAGGCCCACCATTCGCTTTTGAGCGAGTGCTGGACGCGGTGACGGATTTGACCTGCTGGATGGGTTTGCGGAAAATGGTGTTGATGAACGGGCTTTGACTGATCTTGTCAGTTCGGGCTGTTCCCAAGAGATTGGGGCTGTAGCTCAGCTGGGAGAGCACCTGCTTTGCAAGCAGGGGGTCAGCGGTTCGATCCCGCTCAGCTCCACCATATTTGGTCCTCGCGGCGAGCGCATCCTTTGGATGCTGCCTGCGGACGGCGCGCCGAACGATCGGCGACGGCCTCTGGCCTACGAGGTGCCAAACTCATTGTCTTCTGAAGAAATACAAGTTTGCACAATGCGATCTGCATTTGTGCCTGTTCTGCAAAAATCGTGAAGAGAAGATTGATCTGGAGGCTTCCAGGTTCGGATTTAGGTCCGAGTTTGAAGCTGATCCTTATGATGTCGTTGATGGTCTAGCCGACTGGATACGAAAGAGGGATCGGTGGAGATAGGAAGCTTGTCACTCTGGTCGGTCGTTGTTGGTGTCTTGGTCTTCGGACCTTGGCACTTCTGATGACTTATTGATGTCCGGTTGCTAACCGCACGGACCCGGATTTAATCTCGAGAAGCTGGTCTTATGACCGGACGTGAAGTGGGCCGCTCGGCGTGGCCCTTTAGAAAGCGATCCGGTCGAAAAGAACACGTCGATGGCATCATGAGATGGTGAGGTTGTAAAAGGTAGCCTTGCTGCTTCGCCTTTCCGCTGGAAAGGCTGAGCTAACTGATGAGCATTGGCAATGAGAACGATTAAGTGTCGTAAGGGCATTTGGTGGATGCCTTGGCATGCACAGGCGAAGAAGGACGTGATACGCTGCGAAAAGCCGTGGGGAGCTGCGAATAAGCTTTGATCCATGGATCTCCGAATGGGGCAACCCACCTTAAATACCTAGAAAGTTTAAGCCGTACTTCGGTACGGTTTAGGTTTCTAGGTATTGTTATAAGGTATCTAACTTTCGAATACATAGGGGTTAGAAGCGAACTCAGGGAACTGAAACATCTAAGTACCTGAAGGAAAGGACATCAACCGAGACTCCGCAAGTAGTGGCGAGCGAACGCGGACCAGGCCAGTGGCAATCAGGAATAAAGCTGAACAGGTTGGAAAGCCTGGCTATAGTGGGTGATAGCCCCGTAAGCGTAGAACACTGATTGTCCTTGAGTAGGGCGGGACACGTGAAATCCTGTCTGAACATGGGGAGACCACTCTCCAAGCCTAAGTACTCGTGCATGACCGATAGCGAACAAGTACCGTGAGGGAAAGGTGAAAAGCACCCCGACAAGGGGAGTGAAATAGAACCTGAAACCGGATGCCTACAAGCAGTCGGAGGGCGCAAGCCTGACGGCGTACCTTTTGTATAATGGGTCAACGACTTAGTGTATCTAGCAAGCTTAAGCCGGTAGGTGTAGGCGCAGCGAAAGCGAGTCTGAATAGGGCGATTTAGTTAGATGCATTAGACCCGAAACCGAGTGATCTAGCCATGAGCAGGTTGAAGGTTGGGTAACACCAACTGGAGGACCGAACCCGCATCTGTTGCAATAGATTGGGATGACTTGTGGCTAGGGGTGAAAGGCCAATCAAACTCGGAGATAGCTGGTTCTCCGCGAAATCTATTTAGGTAGAGCGTCGACCGAATACCCCAGGGGTAGAGCACTGGATGGGCTATGGGGACTCACCGTCTTACTGATCCTAACCAAACTCCGAATACCTGGGAGTACTAGTCGGCAGACACACGGCGGGTGCTAACGTCCGTCGTGAAGAGGGCAACAACCCTGACCTCCAGCTAAGGTCCCCAAGTCATGGCTAAGTGGGAAAGGATGTGAGGATCCCAAAACAACCAGGATGTTGGCTTAGAAGCAGCCATCATTTAAAGAAAGCGTAACAGCTCACTGGTCTAAATAAGGGTCTTTGCGCCGAAAATGTAACGGGGCTAAAGCCATGCACCGAAGCTGAGGATGTGGATTTATCCACGTGGTAGCGGAGCGTTCCGTAAGTCTGTGAAGGGGACCCGTGAGGGCCCCTGGAGATATCGGAAGTGCGAATGTTGACATGAGTAACGACAAAGAGGGTGAGAGACCCTCTCGCCGAAAGACCAAGGGTTCCTGCTTAAAGTTAATCTGAGCAGGGTTAGCCGGCCCCTAAGGCGAGGCAGAAATGCGTAGTCGATGGGAACCACGTTAATATTCGTGGGCCTGGTGGTAGTGACGGATCGCGTAGCTTGTTCAGACTTATTGGATTGTCTGGGCAGGGAAGCGGTTCCAGGAAATAGCTCCACCGTATAGACCGTACCCGAAACCGACACAGGTGGTCAGGTAGAGTATACCAAGGCGCTTGAGAGAACTATGCTGAAGGAACTCGGCAAATTGCACGCGTAACTTCGGAAGAAGCGTGACCCCTTTTACGCAAGTGGATTGGGGTGGCACAGACCAGGGGGTAGCGACTGTTTATCAAAAACACAGGGCTCTGCGAAGTCGAAAGACGACGTATAGGGTCTGACGCCTGCCCGGTGCTGGAAGGTTAAGAGGAGGGGTGCAAGCTCTGAATCGAAGCCCCAGTAAACGGCGGCCGTAACTATAACGGTCCTAAGGTAGCGAAATTCCTTGTCGGGTAAGTTCCGACCTGCACGAATGGCGTAACGACTTCCCCGCTGTCTCCAGCATAGACTCAGTGAAATTGAATTCCCCGTGAAGATGCGGGGTTCCTGCGGTTAGACGGAAAGACCCCGTGCACCTTTACTATAGCTTTACACTGGCATTCGTGTCGGCATGTGTAGGATAGGTGGTAGGCTTTGAAGCGGGGACGCCAGTCTTCGTGGAGCCATCCTTGAAATACCACCCTTATCGTCATGGATGTCTAACCGCGGTCCGTCATCCGGATCCGGGACAGTGTATGGTGGGTAGTTTGACTGGGGCGGTCGCCTCCGAAAGAGTAACGGAGGCGCGCGATGGTGGGCTCAGACCGGTCGGAAATCGGTCGTCGAGTGCAATGGCATAAGCCCGCCTGACTGCGAGACTGACAAGTCGAGCAGAGACGAAAGTCGGTCATAGTGATCCGGTGGTCCCGCGTGGAAGGGCCATCGCTCAACGGATAAAAGGTACGCCGGGGATAACAGGCTGATGACCCCCAAGAGTCCATATCGACGGGGTTGTTTGGCACCTCGATGTCGGCTCATCGCATCCTGGGGCTGGAGCAGGTCCCAAGGGTTTGGCTGTTCGCCAATTAAAGCGGTACGTGAGCTGGGTTCAGAACGTCGTGAGACAGTTCGGTCCCTATCTGCCGTGGGTGTAGGAATATTGACAGGATCTGTCCCTAGTACGAGAGGACCGGGATGGACATATCTCTGGTGGACCTGTTGTCGTGCCAACGGCATAGCAGGGTAGCTATATATGGAAGGGATAACCGCTGAAGGCATCTAAGCGGGAAACCCACCTGAAAACGAGTATTCCCTATCAGGGCCGTGGAAGACGACCACGTTGATAGGAGGCGTGTGGACGTGCAGCAATGCATGAAGCTTAGCCTTACTAATAGCCCGATTGGCTTAATCGTTCTCATTGACCATGCTCATCGAGCGCCGTAAGGCGCGAAGATGAAGCCATGACGTGTTCTAAAGACCATCGCCAGTTCGTCTGGCTCCCTTGCTCGAAGTCGAGCGGGGCAGCCATACAGAACAGAGTTCGTCGCCAATCGTTTGGTGGCCTGTCCGGAGCGCTACGCGCGTCAGGACAAAACAAAGGCGATGTTCCGAAAATCCAGCTTCTCATCACATTCCGACGTCGCCGTCGGAACATTGCCCTTAAACGACCTGGTGGTCATGGCGGGGCGGCCGCACCCGTTCCCATTCCGAACACGGCCGTGAAACGCCCCAGCGCCAATGGTACTCCGTCTTAAGACGCGGGAGAGTAGGTCGCTGCCAGGTCTTTTAAAGGCAATGCACGCACAAGCGTGAAAACAATCTTCTCGACACTCCTCGGCCCAAGCCGAATACCGATTGGGCCGCAATAGCGGCCCTTCGTCGTTTGCAGAACATTACGAAATAAGGACAGCGCACAGGATCTAGCCGGTGCGCCCCTTACAGGAGACAACGAGCTTCGCTCGTTGCTCCGGCACAAAGCATCACAGCAAAGCTGTGATGCTACCGCGACATTCGGCAAAGCCGAATGCGCTTGGCGCGGGGTGGAGCAGCCCGGTAGCTCGTCAGGCTCATAACCTGAAGGCCGCAGGTTCAAATCCTGCCCCCGCAACCAACATCCCTTCTCCCCCAACACCTCCACAGAACAACTACCGCTGCCGCCAAAACGTCAAATGCAACGGCGATCTGGCCCGTCGTCATGCGGACCATCACCTCAAGCCCGCTGGGTCAAATCCTCCCACCGCGACTAACACAACTGCCGAATTTCCCATTTGAACTATCTCTGCAAAAACTCCTCGGCGTAGTCTTCGAGGAGTTTTTTCTTTTGTGCTCCGTGTCGATCGCACCGGATGCGGCGCGGATCGGGCGATCGTTCTGTGCGGGCGCGACGAACTGGTTCTGTACGGCGTCTGTCATGTCCAACGACAGTGACGTTGGTGCTCTGATTTCTTAGGCGCGCATAAAAAACTTTCAGATTCTTTGGCGGCTTCTGTCGCGCTGAGGTGTCTTCCAGACAGAGGGAGAGCCGTGGGCAGCGCAGCAAATGCTGAAGCCGCGCCACAGCGCTCCCCAGCCAGACCGACGCAGGTCAAAATCAAGACGATCGACGAAGTTCAAGGCGCGTAGTTCGCCGGAAGGAACGCCATCATGAGCAAGCTTACGCCCGCCCAGACACCGGCCAACCGGAAGAAAAAGAAGCGCTTTGCATTCTCCGGCCCGTTGCTGATGGCGAGCGTCAGCACTGCGGCGCTCTTCGTCGGTGCGCCGCAGATGGAGGCGCGCTCTCTCGGGCCGCAGGCGCCGGCGCCCTCCAAGGCGGCGATCGAGGCGGCGCAGTCGGGCCAGCGCGAGGCGGCGCGTGCCGCACGCCAGGCGCAGAACTCGCTGAAGCGGGCGACGATGGCGATCCAGGCCGTCCAAGCGACGCAGCAGGCCGCCCGCGATGCGGCCAAGTCGGCGCTGGCCGCAATCCCGAGCGGCGTCGCGCATGGCCTCAGGCCCGGCGGGCTCCAGGTCGGCACGGGCGTCAGTCTCGCCGACGGCACGGTCAACCGGGAGCTGTGGCGCGGCGCCGACCTGCCGACCGAGTTTGCCGACGGCAACGGTCGGACGCAGGTGGGCGTCAAGCAGACCGAACAGAAGGCGATCCTCACCTGGGACAGTTTCAACGTTTCCGAGCGCACCGACCTCACCTTCGACCAGAAGGGCAATCGCGACTGGGTGGCGCTCAACCGGGTTCAGGGCGGCGCGAGCCCCAGCCGCATCCTCGGCAATATCAAGGCCGACGGTTCGGTCTTTGTCATCAACCAGAACGGCATCATATTCGGTGGCGCCTCCCAGGTGAATGTCGGGGCGCTGATCGCCTCGACTGCGAAGATCAGCAACGAACAATTCCTCAACGGCGGAATCTATTCGTCGCAGACCGGTTCCAACTGGGCGCCGAGCTTCACGGATGCAGCGGCGCTCCTCGGCAATGGCACGGGCGGCGGCGTCGTCAAGGTCGAGGCGGGCGCGCAGATCACCACCCGGGCGCCGGCGTCGGCTACCTCCGGTGGCGGCTTCGTGCTGCTGATGGGCGGCGAGGTCGAGCAATCCGGCACGATCACCACGCAAAAGGGCCAGACCCAGCTTGCCGCCGGCGACGATTTCGTGCTGCGGCGTGGCTACGGCACGGATGCCAACCAGTTCTCGACGACGCGCGGCAACGAGATCGCGCCGCTCTTCGATGCAGGCAGTCTCGCCGGCCTTGTGCGCAACAATGGCATGATCTCCAGCACCCAGGGTGACATCACGCTTGCCGGGCGGACGATCGAGCAGAACGGCGTGCTGCTCGCCTCCACCTCGGTCAGCGCGCGAGGCACGATCCATCTGCTCAACTCGGCAACAGATAAACTCGGCAGCATCACGCTCGGCGCCGACAGCCTGACGACGATCATTCCCGAACTGGAAAGCAAGGAGACCGCGCTGAACTCGCAGCGCGATGCGCTGATCGCCGCATCGGAAAAGGCAAATGCTGCCCGCACGGCGACAGGTCCGTTCAACAACCTCTCGCTGCTCGCCGACCGGCTCGACCAGTCGCGCGTCGAGATCGTCACCGGCGGCAACGTCACCTTCAAGGGGGCAGTACGCCTGGCGCCGGATCGCTGACGATCGCCCAGAGCGGCCAGGTCGCCGTCAGTGCCGCCGGCCGCATCTTCACCGAAAGCAATTCCGTCATCGATGTCTCCGGCGTTCGTGACGTGTCGCTGGCGATGTCGGCGAACAACATTCTCGTCAACGTCCAGGGCAACGAGCTTCGCGACAGCCCGATGAACCGCGACAGCGACTACCTGAAGAACAAGGACGTCTGGGTCGATATCCGCGACCTGACTTATCTGCCGTCGGGGACCGGCGGCTATGACAGCGACCGCTATTACACGCCGGGCGGCCTGCTCGAGGTCGGCGGTCATCTGGCCAATACCGAGCACAAGATCGGCGAATGGAGTGCTGTCGGCGGCACGATCACGCTTTCGGCGCCCGAGGTCATCGCCCAGAAGGGCTCCGTCTTCGACATTTCGGGCGGCTCGCTCCACTACGAGGCCGGCTATATCCTCAGCACCAATTTCCAGGGCAGGAACGGGCGCATCTACAATCTCGGCGATGCCCGGGCCGACATGACCTTCTACGGGCTGGGCAACGGCTTCGTGCGCGAGCAGGATCGCTGGGGCGTGACGCAGGTCTGGAGCAGTCCGCTCGGCCGCGGTCGCACCAGCAAGCAGTGGCACGAAGCCTATACGGTCGGGCGCGATGCCGGCAGGCTCGTCCTTTCCACCCCCACTGCCGTCTTCGAGGGCGATATCCTCGCCGACACGGTCGAGGGGAATATCAGACAGACAAGCGCGACGGCGCCATAGCCGACGGCTACAAGGCGGCAATGGGCACGGTCGCCAAGAACGGCACGCTCACCTTCGGTCGGTACGGAGCGCTGGGCCGCATTGGCGTGACGGATACCGAGATCCTCATCGGTGATGTAGCCGGCGTGACTGAGGGACTTGATGCCGACGCAGCGCTGCCGAGCGAGCGGACCAATACGCTCCGGCTCGATTCCGCCTGGCTCAGCGCGCAGCAGCTCGGCGAGATCGATCTTGCCACCGGCGGTGACATCGCGATCGACGGCGACGTCTCGCTTGCGAATGGCGGCGCCGTCAAGCTGACGGCGGCCAATATCGACATTCGCGGCGACATCGTCGCGCGCAGCGGCAGCGTGACAACCAGCAACGTCTTCACCGCCGCCGGCGGGACCGGAACCTCGGTGCTCTTGAAGGATGGAACGTCGACGACGACACTGCATGCCGGCGCAACGATCGATCTTCGCGGCAACTGGATCAACGGCTTGCTCGGTGCGGATGTCTCCGGCAGGAATGCCTATCTCGATGGCGGACAGGTCAACCTGTCTTCGAGCCGCGACATCAGGATCGAAGCCGGCAGCGTCATAGACGTCTCGTCAGGGGCCGGGATTCTGGCTGACGGATCACGCGAAGGGGGCCACGGCGGCGACGTGACGCTCGAGGCGGACCGCGCGGTCTCGAGTGCGAGCGCCAATGGCCGGCTCACGCTCGACGGCACGATCAAGGCTTACGGCACCGAGGGCGGAGGCACGCTGAAGATTGCCCACGGCCCGGAGATCATCATTTCGGATCGCGCGGAAGAAGGTGCCGGCGACGGCGACACGGGCTTGCGGCTCGGCACGGCGTTGTTCCGCAGCGGTTTTTCCCATTACGATATCACCGGCAATCGCGGACTGACGGTAGCGGACGGCACCGTTCTGGACGTCGCCATGCCGGTCTATCGCCAGACGCCTGAAGCTTTCGGCAGCACCGACATCGACACGGCATTGACCGTGTGGACACCGCCGCTGCATGAGGAGGATCCACGTACGGGGCTCCTGACCCGACGCGAGGGCGCCAGCCTGGCGCTGCGGGCGGGAGCGGACATCTCCTCGCCTACCGACACCAGCACACCCAGCCTGCGCATCGGCGCCGGATCGGTCATCAGCGTCGATCCCGGCCAGAGCATCGAGATTGCCGGCGCCGGGCAGATCACGATCGACGGCAGGCTGAATGCCTGGGGCGGCGAGATCGCGGTACGCGGCACCGGTCTTGCCAGCAACAGCCAGAACGGGACAAACACGGCGGGTCATGGCCGTTCGATCTGGATCGGCGAGCATGCGATGCTGGACGTGGCTGGCCGGGCCTATACCGCGGTCGATCTGCGGGGCCGCCGTTATGGCGAGGTTCTGGCGGGCGGCGAGATCACGATCGGCGGCGAACTCGATAGCGCAACCGGTCAGGCGACCGCGCCGAACCTGTTCGTGGTCGTGCGTGACGGCGCCGTGCTCGATGCGTCGGGCACTGCGGCGATGCTCGATCTGCGGGAGGGCGGCGAGACGCTGGTTGCCGGCAATGGCGGTACGATTTCGTTTGCGAGTTCCAACGGCTTCGATCTCGGTGGCACCTGGCTGGCGCGAGCCGGCGGGCAGGGAGCTGCAGGCGGTACGCTCACCGTCGCTCTGGAGACGCCGATCTATGCGGGCAATGCGACGTCGCGCGTCATGCAGGCGCGTGAACTGGTGCTGACACAGACCCGCAACGCCAGCGCAATCGCGGCTGGCGCAACACCCGAAAGCGCCGCAAGCCAGCTGATCTATGGGCGCGGCAGCGTCAGCGCGGAGCAGATCGCGGCCGGCGGCTTCGACAATCTCAACCTGCTCAGCCACGGCACCATCGGTTTCGGCGGCAACCTGTCGCTGACCATGCGGCAGAATCTGCAGCTGTTTTCCAATACATTCGGCCTCACCGAGGCCGCGCGAGGCGACAGTCGCGTCACGCTCGCGGCCCCTATGTCCGGATCGCCGGCATCACCCGTCGCATCGTCACGGAAGGCCTGGCTGCCCCGGTCAGCTATCTCGACGCGCCGTCCGCGCGGGCAAGCGAGGCGCTGTTTGCGGTGAATGCGGATCTGCTCGATGTCCAGCGCGAGGTGCGTTTCGGCATGGCGTCGACTTTCGGCACCGCTTCATCGGGTGGCGTCGTCACGGTCGATCGCCGCGGCTTCGATGATGTCGAACTGACCAGCAGCGGCGACCTGCGCTTCCTGCCGGGCGCCGACAGCAACGGCACCTCGCTGCGGACGCGCGGTGATCTGGTAATGTCCGCGCGCCAACTCTATCCTACCACGGGGGCTAACGCGACGATCCGTGCCGGCGTCCTCCGCGGCAACGGCGCCAATATCACGTTCGATCCAGCCCGCGCGCTTACCATCCGCAGCACCGGCGCGGCGCCCGACCAGCAGCCTCATTCGGTGTTCGGCTCGCTGAGCATGGAAGCCACCACGATCAATCAGGGCGGTACGATCCGGGCACCGCTCGGCCTCATCCAGCTAGGCTCGGGCAACTCTTCCGCCACCGCGGAGATCAATCTGCTGCCGGGCAGCATCACATCGACTTCGTCTCGCGGGCTGGTGATGCCCTATGGCGGCACGGTGGATGACATCGACTGGTTCCACGCGGGCAAAGAGATCGCGCTGGAAGGCGTCGTCTCGAGCAACCAGGGCGTGGTGCTGAGCGCCGGGCGCATCGATATCCAGGGCGGCGCACGGATCGATCTTTCCGGTGGAGGCGACCTGCTCGGCGCCGGGTTCATCTCCGGTCGAGGCGGCTCGGTGGATGTGCTGGCCACCGCGCTCGCCAATGCCAATCCGGCTTATGCGGCGAGCCGCGACGGCAATGCCGTCTATGCCATCGTGCCGGGCTATACTGCCGGCCAGGCGCCGGTCGGCGGCAGCTCTGCCGCGCCGCTCACCGGTCAGCAGATCACGCTGGACCGCGGCCTGCCGGGTCTTCCGGCCGGCACCTATACGCTCATGCCGGCAAGCTATGCGCTGATGCCCGGCGCATTCCGCATCGAGATCGGGGCCGCCGATCCGCGCGGCGTCACCGGTGGTGTCACCATGGCCAACGGCTCGACGGTCGCCGGCGGCACGCTCGGCTATGCCAATAGCCAGGTGCGCGAGAGCCTGCAGCGCCAGGTAATCCTGACGCCAGCCGATACCGTGCGAAAGATCTCGCAATATAACGAGACGACCTATGCCGAGTTCGCGCTCGCGGATGCCGCACGGATCGGCGTGCCGCGCGCGATGATCCCGCTCGACGGCAAGACGCTGACGCTTCGCTTGACCAGGAACGGTGTCTCCGATGCGTTCAGTTTCGACGGGAAGGTCGACTTCACCGCCGCCAAGGGCGGTTTCACCGGATCGGCGGCGGTGATCGGCAGCTCCGGTGGTGCGGCGTTCGAGGTCCTGGCGACGGGGGCTATGCCGACAACCGGCTTCGATGGCGTGTCTCTCCATGCCGGCGACCTCAACGCGCTCGGTGCCGGCCGGCTGGTGGTCGGCGGACGTCCGCAGGTCAATTATGGCCAGCAGGGCAATTACTTCACTTTCAATCCAGCTGGGCTGAGCAGTTCCGCAAGCATCACCCTGCGCGAAGGCGCTGTGCTTCGCGCTCCGGAGGTGATGCTGCTCACGGCGTCGGCGTCGGGCGCGATCACCATCGAGGCCGGCGCGGGCATCAACACGCTTGGCATGGGCGCGACCCCATTCGATTCCCGCGACGGGTTCATCTATTCGCCGCAGCCGAACAATCTCATAGGCGCGTCGATGCTGGCGATTTCGAATGGCTGGCTCGACGTGCTTCCCGCGGATGCGACCGTGACCTCTCAGGGTGCGATCCTGATCGGCGCCTGCGGCGCCAGCGGCAATTGCGCGGCGCCGACGACGCTCTATTCCGAAGGCACCATCGCCTTCGCCACCACCAATCGTTTCGAACTTGGCGACAATGTCCGCTACGGCACCCGCAATCTGTCCTTCGGCGTCGGCGCGGTGAATATCGGCACAGAAGCTGCGCTCGCCGCAGCCAGTGCGAGCAGTGCGCTGCCGTCCGGCCTCACGCTCAACCAGGCTGTCCTCGACCGCCTGCTGCGCGGCGACACGTCCACCGGCGCGCCTGCGCTGGAAAGCCTGATCCTCAACGCCAGCGAAGCGGTCAACATCTTCGGCACGGTGACGCTCGACACCTATGATGCCTCGGGCAAGTCGCGCATCGCCAATCTCGTGCTCGGCACGCCGGCCATCTATGGTGCCGGCACCGCATCCGACGTTGCAACGATCCGCACCCAGAACCTTGTCTGGAGCGGTTCGACACGGGCGCCGGGCGCTATCATCACCGGCGGCGCCGGCAGCGGCAGCGGTTCGCTCACCGTCGATGCCGAGCGCATCACGCTCGGCTACGGGCCGAGCGTGCAGATCAGCGGCATCGACACTGTCACGCGCCTCGCGCTCGGTTTCGCCAATGTCACCTTTGATGCCAGCGATCGCATTACCGCCAATCACAAGGGCAGCATCGTCGTCTATCAGAGCCGGGGCGCCTATGCGCCGGCGACCGGCTACAGCTACACAGGCGGCAATCTCACGCTTATGACGCCGATGCTGACCGGCGAAGCCGGCTCCAACAGCAGCATCAAGGCAGGCGGCACGATCACGGCCGTCACGCCGGGCGGCGCGGCACCCGCCAAGCTCACCGACAACAAGGGCCTCGGCGCGGAACTGAAGCTGGAAGGTCAGGCGATCACGCTTGCCACCACCGTGGCGCTGCCGAGCGGCCGGTTTACGGCAAGCGCGGAGGGCGACGTCATCCTGACAGATGCGGCGCAGCTCGATCTTGCAGGCCGCAAGATCACCATGCACGATGTGGCAAAATACAGCTGGGGCGGCGAGGTGATCCTCGAGAGCCGCAGCGGCAACGCGCGCCAGTCGGCGGGTTCCGCGATCGACCTTTCGGCGCAGCACAACCATGCCGGCCGGCTCTCGGTGGCGGCGCTCGGCGCAGGCGCGGGCACGGTCGACCTGCAGGGACGCATCCTCGGCTCGACGTCGGGCGAATATGATGCAGGCGGCACGATCGTGCCCTATCTCGGGGGCTATATCGACCTGCGGGCGCAGAGGCTGGGCGACAGCGGCACGCTAACGGATCAGTTCGCGGCCCTCAATGCACGGCTCAACGCGAACAGCATGTATGGCGGTCGCAGCTTCCAGTTCAAGCAGGGCGATCTCGTCATAGGCGACGGACTGAAGGCGGGCGAGATCGGGGTTTCCGTCGATGGCGGCAGCCTTACCGTGACCGGCACGGTGGATGCGAGCGGCGCCGAAGTCGGCGTCATCCGTCTTGCTGCGAAGCAGGGGCTTACCATTGCCGGCACGGCGCTGCTCGATGCCCATGGCAAGCGCCTGCGCGTCGACAGCTATGGCAAGATCATCGACAGCCCGAACCGCGCGGTGGTCGAACTCAATTCCGGTGACGGGCTGCTGACGCTCGGCTCCGGCATGCGCGTCGATCTTCGCCACGGCACCGATGTGCCGGTCGGCACGAGAGCCGGCATGAATGACGGCGCGGCGCGCGGTACGCTTGATCTTTATGCGCCCCGTCTCGGCGGCGCCACGGCCGGCGACATCGCGATCGATGCGTCGGGCACCATCAACATTACCGGCGCCCGCTCGATCGCGGTCAATGCGGTGCAGCGCTACGAGGATGCACCCGACGGCACCGATCCTGCGGCAAGCGGCCGGCCCTATCAGGTCATCGACCAGGCCTATCTCGATGCCAAGCATATTGAAAGCACGGCCTTCATCGGCAATGCGCTCGCCAATGGCGGGCTGATGAACGGCAAGCTTGCCGGCCTCAACAACGCCACCTATCGCGATGCCTTCCATCTGCGCCCTGGTGTTGAAATCGTCAGCGCCACGCCGGATGGCGATCTCGTGGTGCAGGGCGATCTCGATCTGTCGGGTTATCGCTACCAGAGCGTCAATCCCAATTTCCCGCGCACTGGCGTTATCGGTTCGGGCGAAGTGGGGTCGCTTGCCATCCGCGCCGGCGGCAATCTCGCCATCCACGGCTCGATCAATGACGGTTTTGCGCCTCCGCCCGAGACGCCGGATGACGACGGCTGGATGTTGCGCGAGGGGTTGTTGTCCTACGGCAGCGACGTTGTTGCCCCGCGCCGGCTGACGCTTGCCGACGGTACCGGCTATCCTGACGGGCGCGCGGTCAATTACGACCTGCCGCTAAAGCAGATGCAGGCTGCGGCCGGCACGCTGCTTCCGGTCGAGGCAGTCACCGCCACAGTGGTGACACTGCCCGCCAACACCATTCTCGGCGGCGATATCCGCGCCGCCGACGGCACTCTGCTGTTTGCGGCCGGCACGCGGCTCGCCGAAACGAAGACGCTGCCCGCGGGCACACGGCTCGGTGCCGGCTTCGTGCTGCCGGTCATGACCACGCTGAACGCCCTGACCTGGCCGAAGGGTGTGCCGTTGCCCACCGTCATGGAATACAACGAGTATAACGTCCTGGTGGTCGGCAAGGTCAGGATCGCCGGCAGCGTCGATGTGCCGATGGGCGGGCTGATCCCGTCACAAGCCGAGATCGAGCTGCCGGGAAATGCCATCTCGTTGCCGCTGCGGCCTGTCGATGGCAATGGCAGGCAAGGCGCCAACTGGGCAGTCGCCTCGATGCTGCCGGCCGGCTCGCAGAGCTGGTCGATGCGCATGGTCGCAGGCGCCGACACCGCCGCCGCCGACCAGCGTGCGCTGCGGCCGCGCGATGCCAACGGCAATCTCACGCTCGCCGACACGCACTTCACCGTATTCGACAAGCGCGAGGTCATTGTCATTCCCGGCACGCCGGAAGTGCCGGGCTTTGTCTGGTACTGGTCCGAAACAAATGAGTTCGGGATGCCGGCCGGGACCGAGATCACGCCGGATTGGGGGCCTGACAGCCTCTGCGCGGACGTACCAGACTGGTGCGTCAAGGTCAGCTTCGTGTGGGATGAGTTGGGTGCCGAACTGGGCATGACACCAGGCACGCCCGTATCCGCAGATTGGGAAATCATCTGTGCCGATCCCGGCTGGTGCATCCGGTTGCGCGATCCTATCCCGGGCACGCCGCCGACGACCATCATCGGCGATGTGATCGAGAAACAGCCCGCCAATCCGATCTTCAGCGTGCTGCGCACCGGCACCGGCGATCTCGACATCGTCGCCGGCGGCAATATCTCGATGCGCTCGCCCTATGGTGTCTACACCGCCGGAACCCAATCGCAGAACGTTCAGTCCGTCTTCAACCAATCGCGCGCGACGACAACCGATGGCACGGTGCTCGGATCAGCCGGCGCCGACTATGAGGCGATCGTCAAGGGAACGAACAGTACCTATCAGGCCTGGTACCCGACCCTTGGCGGCAATCTTCTGCTGCGGGCCGGCGGCGATATCACCGGCGACGCCTGGACTTCGGGCAACAGCTCTGGCACCGATGGCAATCGCAACGTGCAGAAGACCAGCGCCGATCCTGCCAACTGGCTGTGGCGCCAGGGCGATGTCGCTGACAGCGCCAATGGCGCGGCATGGTGGATCAATTTCGGTACATACGTCCGTTCGGATACCTATCCGACCAACGACGTCGACAGACTGCCTTATCTCGTCGGCTTTACCGGCTACGGCACGCTTGGAGGCGGCGATCTTCGTCTCGAGACCGGCGGCAATGCCGGGACCGTCGATGTGCTCAGCCCCGGCGGCTGGGGCAGCGGCAAGTTCCCGCGTAGCCAGGCACTGACTTTGGCGGTAGCCTCGACTGGCCGTGTCGGTGCCGATGGCAACCTCACCCTGACCGGTGGCGGCGACATGGATGTCCGCATCGGCGGCGCGCTCAATCCCGCACGGGACGCGACGATCACCGTCAGCTTCGAAAATCGGGAGCAGAATCTCGGTCTGAATGGTCTGGTCGCCAATCTGCGCGGCCATACCGGGATCACCGCCGCCAGCCAGGGCAGCATCGAATTGCGTTACGGACCCTTTGCCGCCCATCAGGATGCAAAGGAGGTGCGGGCCTATGATGCCTTCACGTCCACCTCGTCTTATGCCGGCGGCGGGCTGATGCTGATGCCGGGCGATTCGACTTTCAGCCTGGCCGCGCGCGGTGATCTCGTGCTGGGCGGTGTTCGCGACGGAGGTCGCACCAACAGCATCGATCCGAACATAGTCGATGCGACGGGCAATCTATTGGCGCCCTGGTTCACACTGTGGACCGACCGCACCGCGATCGACCTGTTCGCGGCCGGCGGCGATCTCACTCCGAGCACCCAGCTCGGCCAGACCTCGGGCAGCGGCGATGGCATCACGCCTCAAGCCGATACCGGCGCTACTGGCGGTCGCTTCGTCTATCCGTCCATCCTGCGCGCCGCAGCGCCGGCCGGCAGCATCTATATGGGACCATCGGCGGTCTATCAGAACAGCGCCGCAAACCAATACTCGCTGCTGCTGGCGCCGTCGGCGAATGGCCAGCTCGAGCTCTTGGCCGGCAATTCGATCTATGCCGGCGGCTACGCGGTGACGCGTTCCGGCGCCGATCCGGCGGTAATGCCGACGCCGTTCAACCCGGCGACCATGAACAATCTGAGCTCGCTCGCTTTCCAGGTGGCGAACAATCTCTTCGCCTTCGGTACGAATACGGCGTCCGGACTCTACGATCTCGCTCCGGCGCGCTACTACGCCGTCAACGGCGATATCGTCGGCCTGCGCACCGGTGAGGTCCTGTCGAACTTCTCCAGTGTCAGCAGTCTGGCCGGCCGCACCATCTACGAAGCAGGTGGTCCGGTCTGGATCAGGGCCGGCCGCGATATCGTCAACAGTGGCACCAACCTGTCTCAGTTCACCCATCTGCCGAACAATGGCGGCGCGGGCGGGCAATCAACCGGCAACCTGATCGTCCATTCGTCAGAGACCGACGTGTCGGTGGTCTCGGCCGGGCGCGACATTCTCTACAGTTCCTTCAGCATTGCCGGCCCCGGCTCGCTGGAGATCAGCGCCGGCCGCAACATCCTGATGGAAGACCGCGCCGGGATCGTCTCGCTCGGCGCCATAATCCCCGGCGATACCCGCCCGGGCGCCAGCATCCACATGCAGGCCGGTGTCGGTGCCGCCGGGCCGGATTATGCGGCGATCGCCAAGCGCTATCTCGACCCGGCCAATCTCGCCGCGCCGGATCTGCCGCTTGCCGACCAGCCCGGCAAGACGGTCAAGGTCTATGCCGAGGAACTGGCCGAATGGCTGGAGGCACGCTACGGCTTCGAAGGCAGCGGAACCGAGGCGCTCGCCTTTTTCGGCACCCTTGCGCCGGAACAGCAGGCGATCTTCCTGCGGCAGGTCTATTACGCCGAACTGACCGCGGGCGGCCGCGAATACAATGATGCCGATGGCCCGCGCTACCTGTCCTACCTGCGCGGCCGTGAAGCGATCGCGACGCTCTTCCCGGAGAAGGATGCCGATGGCGCCACGATCGCCCGCGGCGGCGACATCATCATGTATGGCGGCGCCGGCGTGCGGACCAATTTCGGCGGCGACATCAGCATGCTCGCCCCTGAAGGCCGCATCGTCATCGGCGTCGATGGCACCGTGCCGCCGTCGACGGCGGGCCTCGTCACCCAGGGCGCCGGCAATATCCACCTCTATTCGAAGGGTTCGCTGCTGCTCGGCCTGTCGCGCATCATGACGACGATGGGCGGCGACGTTCTCGCCTGGTCGGCGGAAGGAGACATCAATGCCGGCCGCGGTGCCAAGACCACGATCGTCTACACGCCGCCGCGGCGCGTCTATGACAATTACGGCCTCGTCACCATCTCGCCGGAAGCGCCGAGCTCCGGCGCCGGCATCGCCTCGCAGAGCGCCGTGCCGGGCATTCCCGGCGGCGACATCGACCTGATCGCGCCGCTCGGCACGATCGATGCGGGCGAAGCCGGCATCCGCTCGGGCGCCAATGTCAACGTCGCGGCGCTGCATGTCGTCAACGCCGCCAATATCCAGGCGCAGGGATCGACGACCGGCGTGCCGCAGATCCAGGCGCCCGATATCGGCGGGCTGACGGAGGCATCGAATACGTCGGGTGCGGCGGCCCAGCAGGCCACCGGCCAGACGCAGGAGCGGGAGGCCGGCCCCGTCTCCGTCATCATCGTCGAGGTGCTCGGTTTCGGCGGCGGCGACACCGGCGTGGCCGGCGAGGACGACGAACGGGACGACGACGATGACAGCGCCCTCTGATCCCGGCAGTGGGCCGAGGTCTTCGGCGGGGTGGCTGGGCGTTCTCGCCGCATGTCTCGGGATCGCGGCGGGACCGTCGTCCGGCCGCGCCGACGAGACCGCATTCCATCGCGCGAATGCGGCGCCACAGGCCTGGAACGCCTTCGCGATCCGCCTGCAGCAGGATCTGCAGGCGCGTCTTACGCAGACGGTGTCGAAGGATGCGGCCGCCGCGCGGATGCTGAGCGAGGCGGGTGGCGGCCCCCACGGGCGCATCCTTGCCGAACTCTGGGTGTCGCCCCGAGGACGGATCGACAGGGTCGTCGTCACAGGCACGGGACAGGCGCTCGGCTCGGCCTTGCACGGGGCGCTTTTCGGGCAGGAGATCACCGCCATCCCGCCGGCCGACATGCCGCAGCCGATACGTCTGCGGCTGTTGCCCGACGAGCCCGCAAGGGTTCGATAGCAATGCGGCAGGCAGTGACGATCGGCATGGCACTGGTTATATCCGCGCTCGCGGCAGGGCCGGCCATGGCCGAGCCCGTCGCCTCCGCCCCGGCCGAAGCGGCGCCCGGTGTAGGGCAGGCGACCGGCCGCGACGCGATCGTGGCGCTGATCACGCAGGAGGCCAACAGGCAGGGGCTGCCGCCCGAGATCGCCGAGGCGGTGGTCCATACGGAGAGCGGTTTCAATGTGCATGCGGTCGGTGCCGATGGCGAGATCGGGCTGATGCAGGTGATGCCATCGACGGCGCGGATGCTTGGCTTTTCCGGCGGCCTCGACGCTCTCGCGGTGCCCGAGACGAATATCAGCCTCGGCGTCACCTATCTGGCCCAGGCCTGGCGGCGTGCAGGGCGCGATCTCTGCACCACCGTGATGAAATACCGGGCGGGGCACGGCGAGACGCGGTTCTCGCATCTCTCGGTCGATTACTGCCTGAAGGTCCGTGCCAGGCTGAAGTCCAGAGGTTTTGCGGTCACCGGCTCGGTGCCCGCCGCTACCTTCGGCAGGCCGGGGACGCCTGGCCACTGTCGCGGAACCTGCCTTGCGGGATCCGGCGGCACAGCGGACATCGAGGCCTTCAACCGGCGCATCAACGAGATCGTGCTCAAGGTGACGGTCAAGCAATTGCCCGGGCGATGACCGCTGCAGACGACCAGGGACGGGGCTGCTCGGGATCATCCCTCGCTGCCGTCCTCTCACACCCGCGGGCCTTGCTTGAGCGTCAAGCATCGCGAGATCGAGATATCCGGAAGAACAGGAGAGCCTGATGCGCATTTTGATCCTCGCTTCGCTCGTCATGGTCGCGACGGCAACAATGGCGCAGGAACCGCCGCCGCTTCTGTTGGGCCCGGATGAAGAGGCGGGCGCGGTCCTGCCGGAAATCACCATCGGGCGGAGATCTTTATCGGAAGATGCCGGATACGAGCGCTGCGTCGATGTGGAGATCGGCGGAAGCCGAGCTTATAATTGCCTCAATGACAGGATCCGTCGCGCCGTCGACAAGGTTGCTCCCACCGCGACGGTTCCGCCGATCGATGCCCGTTCGGCCGACGTGCGTCTCGGCATCGTCAATGTGCCGGCGGTGCAGCAGCAATATGGCCGCAATTTCGGCGTCTCCGTGCGTCCCTATCGCCCGCCACCGGCATCGTTTACCTCGCCCCTTACGCCGCGATGAGCCCGGCTTACGAGCGGGCGACCAGATGGCAGAGGTGGACATGTTGAGACGATGTCGGAGGAGGCAGTCAGGGCCGCTGCGATTCCAGCCTTCTGTCTTGGCTGCGACAAGCCTTGCCGACGACTGAAATCCCCATGTCTCCGCAGCCCGCGGCTTGTCCGGAGCAACGGTTACACCTCGTCTCCGAGCGCCTCCCTACCTTTGCAACCGGAAATCGTCAGCAGGTCGTACTTGCCGCATCATGTCTCTATTCGCGACGAAGAGGACGTGGTATGGTCTTTTGGCTTAATAATTTTCTTTTTTATACAAGATATTGCTTTGTTATTGTTGCGGAATATGCGCTCACCGAATAACTGCTCCCTCTTATTTCAGGACAGTGACCACTGTCGCAGGCAAGCGGCAGGCGGGCTTTTGCTGGCCGATGCAAAACGGATAACCATCCGGCTCTCTGACCATTGGCGGTTACCAGCTCTTGCCGCCTGCGCCTTTCTGGCAGGCAGCCTTGTCCTTGCAGATTCCCGACCTGCTCTTACGCCTACCCTGGTCTTTGATATCGCAGAACAGCCTCTCAGCAATGCACTCGAGGCCTATAGCGCAGCGAGCGGCGTTGCCGTGCTCTACGAAAGCGATGTCGGCACGCACCATGTGTCGGTCGCGGTCAAGGGCGAGTTTTCGCGAGAATCCGCCCTGCGCCAACTGCTCGGGAATACAAGTCTCGTTCCGCGCTTTTCGCGTGCCGATGCCGTGATCCTTGCCGATCCGTCGGCCGTGGATCCAGACGAACCGCCGGCTGATCTGCAACGGCAGGCGGATATGGAACTCGACACGCTTCTGGTCGAGGGAAACTCCGCCAAGCGCACGGACCGGTCTGCGATCACGGCCTATATTTCCGCTATTCAGATCGACATTCAGGAGGCCCTGCGCAAATCGATGGTTGCGCGGGGCAACGGTTTCCGCGTCGGCCTTGATATATGGGTGGATGCGTCCAATGCCGTTACGCGTACGGAAGTTTTTCGTTCAACCGGCAATCCCCAGCGGGATGGAGCGGTCATGTCCGCCCTGCAGGGCATTCGCTTCCGGCAGAACGCCCCGGCGGACACACCCAGGCCAGTTCGCGTGATGATCGTCGCGATGACGATGTGAGGAAGTCACTTGAGCTCGGATGATAACGACAAATGGGAGAAGGCCCGCAGCCTGACGGAAGGGCCGCAGGCGGCGCCGCTGCCGGTCTTGAACACGAGATGGCTGTGGGGTGTCGTCGTCGTCGTTCCAATGTTCCTGTCTGCCGGCGTATACTGGCTGCATTCGGTGCCGGCGGGACAGGAAACGAAATTTCAGACGACGACCGTAAATCTGATGCTTGTCGACGGCGCGGATGCGGATGTTCCGGTTCCCGTTATGCCCGAGGCGAAGGCCGAGTTCAGTGAGGGCATCGACGAGCCGCTTGTCGACGCGACCTACCGGGCCATTCCCGAGGAGGCAAAGGCCGCTTCCCATCCGCCCGCGATCGAGCCTCAGGTGGAGCAGGAGATTGCACCCACGGCCGCACCGAGCATTCCGCGGCAGACCGCTGCCGGAGCGTCTTCGTCGGTCTTTCGTCAGAAGCTGCTCAGCCATATTGCCCGGTATCGCCGCCACCCCGGCACAATTGTATCGAAACAGCGGCAGGTCGTGCAAGTCATGTTCGCGATGCGGCGCGATGGTGCGGTGAGCAAGATCTGGGTTCGGCAAAGCGCGGGCTATGCAGCGCTTGATCAGGCGGCGATGGAAACCGTCCGTCAATCCCAGCCTCTACCGCAAATACCGAATGACCTGCCTGGCGAATTGACGGTCATGATCCCGATAGCGTTCGATCCCAATTGAGCCGGATAATTCAGTCTTTTCAAATATGATTCAATGTCATGTTGACGTCACGGAGATGGTTTAGCGGTACCGTCGGCGCCGTGGGGACGGCATTATCAGGGCAAGTTGTGGGGCAGGGTCGTGAGCGCGTCTAACCGCAGCATTTTACAGGCCGTTCTGGCTGCCGACTACGATGGGCTGGTGCGCCGGCTGACCCGCAGATTTGGCTCATCCGACTTCGCAAGCGAAACGCTGCACGAGGCTTATGCCCGTCTCGAAACGGTCTCCGACGGTATCGAGGTCCGAAGCCCGCACAACTATCTCTTCCGCACGGCCGTGAATGTCGGCAACAATCGGCTTCGCGCCGAACGCCTTCGAGCTTCTGCGGCAGACATAGAGGCAGTCTTCGACATTCCCGACGAACAACCTGGTCCTGCGCACATTGCGGAAGCCAGATCGGAGATGCGCGCCTTGCTCAAAGCTATCGAGGAATTGCCGTCCCGGTCACGACAGGCGTTCGAGGCAGCCCTGTTCGAAAACACGCCCTATAGCGTCATCGCAACGGATCTCGGCGTATCTCTCCGCACCGTCGAAAGAGATATTCAGCTTGCGATAGAGCACTGTGCCCGGCGAGTGGGCAAGGGCGTGCTGCAGTCTTAGACATTCATGATCAGTCGCTTGTCCAAGCGTGACTTCTCGCGACTGGGAATGGAAAGGCATCCATTCGCAGGTTGCTTTATGCCTGGACATTGCTGACCGGCAGTTTGTCGATTTCACCCATTCATCTCCAGCATCATGGCGGATTACCCGTTGCCCAGGTGTCTTCTTCTCAGAAGAATATTCACCGACGGTCATGAGCTGCGCACCTCACGCGATGAGCTCTCTATCGGGGCCGGGGGATGCGAATGCGCGAACTACGCCTGACAGACGATGTTAAGGCGGGGATAAGGTCAAGACAGATGTTCCAACCCTTGCCTGTTCATCCGACACAGGCAACGGTAATCGAAGTCAGAATCATATTTGGCCGCATGGGCGGCGCGATGCCTGTCGAGAGATGGATCCGTGACTGAGCCGGACGACGAACACTCCGATTTGAGCCCGCTGATGCGGGAGGCTCTGGCATGGGTCGTTCGGCTTCGATCCGGATCCGCCACGAAAGCGGATGTCAATGATGTCACCGCCTGGCGTGCTCGCAGCCCCGATCACGAGGCGGCTTTCCGGCAGGCCGTGAGCCTGTGGCGTGACCTGCAGGCGACGGAAAGCCAGACCGTTGTGCTCGATCATGTCGGGCACCCGCGGATCTCGAGACCAGGCCTAACGCGGCGGGCTCTGATCGGCGGCTCAATCGCTGCCTCGGCGGCGGCTTACCTCATCTACCGGCCGCCACTGGACTTATGGCCGTCCCTGCCGGAACTGCAGGCCGACTATCGGACAGCGAAGGGAGAGCGGCGCGAAATCAAGGTGGCCGAGGGCGTTGCGATCACCCTCAACACGTTTTCGAGCCTATCGATCCTTTCGAGCGACATTCACAGGCCTGAAATCGAACTGCTGAAGGGCGAGGCGTCCATCAAGACCGCGAGGTCCCCCGACAGCCCGCTCGTGGTCCAGGTTCTTGATTTGAAGATCCAGGCGTCCAGTGCGGCATTTACGGCGCGATGCGTGGACGGCAGGGTTTCTGTTACCTGCCTCGAGGGCTCGGTTGATGTGGAAAACGGGGCGAGAATGGTCGCGCTCGATGCAGGACTGGAAGTTGCCTTTGAACAAGAGGAAGGGCTGGGTACGCCCTTGGCCGTGGATTCAGAGCAGGCCAGTGCATGGCAACGCGGTCTGCTGATCTTCCATAGCAGACCACTACGCGAGGTCGTCGCCGAGGTGAACCGCTACAGGCCCGGCAAGATCATCGTAACCGACGACCGGCTTGGAAACAGACTTGTCAACGGCACGTTCCATCTGGACCGTCTCGATCTTTTCCCAGGTCAGGTGCAGCAGCTTTTCGGAGCCTCGTTGCGCACATTTCCGGGCGGCATTGTTTTCCTGAGCTAACCCGCAAAGTACGCGGCTGTCGAAACCGCCGCCCCGCTCTCCCCGAACGCGCAGAAATATTTCTTCAGATTCTTTGGCGGCTTTCGTCGCGCTGAGGTGTCTTCCAGACAGAAGACCTCCAGCGCGTCGTCCCGCCGCGTCCGAGGCATCAGTGCGTTTGTGGACGGAGAGTGTTCTTGGCGATTTTGGAAACCAGTAGGGTGGCTGCGGAAAGTCCACGGCCGGACCTGTCGAAGCGCGCACCGCTCGTCGCATTGGTGGCAGGCGTGCTGGCTCTCACGTCCCCGGCCTCGGCACAATCACCAGAGCCTGCACCGGCTGAAACCGCCGATCCTGCTGCATCTGCTCCGGCGCCGGCCGCGACGCCATCGAAATTCGATATCGACGAGTTTCGCGTCGATGGCGCGGAACGGCTGCCGCAGATCACGCTCGAAGAAGCGATCTATCCCTTCCTCGGCCCGAACAGAAACGCCGAGGATGTCGAGAAGGCGCGTGTGGCACTGGAGAAGGCCTATCACGATCTTGGTTACCAGACGGTTAACGTTGCCATTCCGCCGCAGAACGTCGGTGAGGGTCTCGTGGTCCTCAGCGTCACCGAAGGCACGGTCGGGCGCCTTCGCGTCACCAATGCGCGCTATTTCGACACCGACAAGATCAAGAAGGGCGCGCCCTCGCTGAAAGAAGGCGAATTGCCGAATTTCAACAAGGTTACCGCGGATCTCGTCGCGCTGAACCAGATGTCGGATCGGCGGGTCACGCCGGCTCTGCGGGCCGGGGTTACGCCCGGCACGGTCGACGTCGATCTCAATGTCGAAGACAAGCTGCCCTTTCACGGAAGCCTTGAGCTCAACAATCGCCAGTCGCCGAATACGACGATGACCCGGCTCAATGCGAACGTGCGCTACGACAATCTCTGGCAATTGGGTCATTCCGTCAGCCTCGGATTCCAGGTGGCGCCGGAGAGACCCGATGATGCCACAGTTTTCTCGGCATCCTATCTGGCGCGCCTGACGGATTGGACAAGCGTGCTTGTTTACGGCGTCGATTCATCGAGCGACCTGGCGACCGTCGGCGGCATGAATGTCGTTGGTCCGGGCGAAGTGCTCGGCATCCGTGCCATCATGACGCTGCCGTCGCGCGAAAACTATTTCCATTCCCTGTCGGTCGGGATGGACTACAAGCATTTCGGGCAGACCGTCCGGCTCGGTGAAGACGCGTTCGACACGCCGGTCACCTACTATCCTCTTACGGCCAGCTACGACGCAACCTGGCAACAAGAAGATGCGCTTACGCAGTTCAGCGCCGCCCTGACCGGAAGCCTCAGAGGACTGGGCAGCGGCTTCAACGAGTTCAGCGACAAGCGGTACAACGCCAACGCCAACTTCTTCCATGTCAATGCGGACATCTCCCACACCCGCGACATCGTGAAAGAACTCCAGCTGTTCGGCCAGGTTCGCGGTCAGCTGGCGTCGGGGCCGCTTGTCTCGAGCGAGCAATTCAGCATCGGCGGCCTGGACACCGTTCGAGGCTATTACGAATCCGAAGCAATCGGCGATTCCGGCCTGTCTGCGACCTTCGAATTTCGCAGCCCTGACTTCGGCGGCTGGCTTCAGGAACGTGTTGCCCAGGCCCATGCGCAATCCGACGCGCCCTTCACGGTCGTCAATGAATGGCGGGTGTTCGGCTTCATCGACGCCGGCTTCACCAGCATAGACGACCCTCTCGCGGATCAGGATTCGACATCCAACCTCGCCAGCTACGGGGTGGGAACGAACTTCAAGTTCTTCGACCACCTCAACGGGGCGGTCGCGCTCGCCGTACCCTTGATCACGCAGGGCGATACGGATCGCAACGACCCCCGCTTCCTTTTCAAATTTACCGGAGAATTCTGATGACCTCTCAAACCGGCCATCTTGCGGGGCATGGTCCTTCGCGACGATCCGACGCGCGCCGCTCGCTACGTGGCAAGATCGCGGCTTTCGGCTTCACCATGGCGATTGCTACCCTTTCGCTATCTTCCAATGCACTGGCATGGTGGAACGAGGAATGGTCCCTGCGCAAGCAGCTTACCCTCGACACGAGCGCGACGGGAGCGAACGTTACCGACCCGATCGGCACCTCGCCGCTTCTCGTGCGGCTGCATTCGGGCAATTTCCGCTTCGAGGCCGCCAAGCCGGATGGCAGTGATCTGCGTTTCGTCGCCGGAGACGACAAGACGCCGCTGGAGCATCACGTCGAGCATTACGATTCTGCTTCTCGGAGAGGCGCTGGTCTGGGTGTCCGTGCCGGATATCCAGCCCGGTGCCACGATGAACCTGTGGATGTATTACGGCAACGAAAAGGCGCCGGCCCCTCAGATCCCTCGGCAACCTATGACGGCAGCACGCAGCTCGTCTACCATTTCGCCGAACGCGGCACGCCCGCCATCGACGTATCCGCATGGAAGAACAATGCCCAAAGCGCGGGGCAGGCGGCCGAAGGCGCCATCATCGGCACGGGCCTGCGTCTCGACGGCCAGACGCCGCTCACCCTGCCGGCATCTCCTTCGCTCGCAATCGCGGAAAACAGCGCTCTCACCTGGTCTGCCTGGATCAGGCCCGCCAACCTGCAGCGCAATTCGGCAATCTACAGCCGCCGGGAAGGACGCAACGCGCTGGTGATCGGCCTTGATGACGGTTCGCCCTTCGTCGAGGTGACAGTCAATGGCGCAAGCCAGCGCACGACGAATGGTGCGCCGGTCGCGCCGGGCGGCTGGCACCACCTTGCCATGGTCGCAACGCCAGGGCTGGTGACGCTCTATCTCGACGGGGCCGCCTATTCGACATTGAACACATCGCTGCCGGCGCTCAACGCCGTCGCGTTTCTCGGAGGAGATACGGCGCCGGCGGCGCAGCCTGCTCCGCCTGCACCCGTAGCGCCCGCTCCGGATGCCGGTGTGGCAACCACGCCCGGCGCCGAAGGGACATCCGCTTCCGATCCGGCGGGCTCCGCCGTTACTCCCCCAGCAGCGGCACCGCCTGTCGCTGCACCCGTGCAGGCCGTATCGGCCCGTCCAGGCTTCGTCGGAGAAATCGACGAGCATTCGATCTCCAAGATCGCGCGCAGTGCGGGCTTTGTCCGAATGGCTGCGGTCAGCCAGGGACTGGAAGCCTCCAAGCTCATCGCCTTCAGTGTCGATGAGGAGACCGCAAGCTGGCTATCGGGCCATTTCGGCGTGCTGATCCGTGCCGTCACGCTCGACGGCTGGGTGGTCATCGGCATCCTGATGATCATGGCTCTCGCCAGCTGGGTCGTGATGGTGGAGAAGCACGGCTATCTCAAGAAACAGAAACGCGCCAATGACGCATTCCTGCCGGCTTTCAGGGCCCTTGATCGTGACCTGACGGAACTGGCGGATGCCGGGACCGCGGCCGAAGAGGGCGTGGACGCCGCAAGGCGGACAAGACGCAAAGCCGAATCCGCCGATACTCGTCGCATTATCGCATCTATCAGATCGGCGCCCAGGAAATTCGCCGCCGCTTTCCCGATGATGCGACGGGCGGGTCGCATGTGCTCCACGCCGAGGCGATTGCGGCGATCCGCGCAGCTCTCGATGCCGGACTGGTCCGCGAACTCCAGGCGCTCAACCGTCTGATGGTCATCCTGACCATATCGGTCTCGGGCGGACCGTTCCTCGGTCTCCTCGGTACGGTTATCGGGGTCATGATCACATTCGCGGCGATCGCCATGTCTGGTGACGTCAACATCAATGCGATCGCGCCTGGCGTGGCCGGCGCTCTCGTGGCCACAGTGGCGGGTCTCGCGGTCGCGATCCCGGCCCTGTTCGGCTACAACTGGCTGACCCTGCGCATCAGGGACCTGACCAGCGACATGCAGGTCTTCGTCGACGAATTCACGACGAAGATGGCGGAAGTCTACAGCAGCGAACGGCCGGGTCCGGCGGTTCATCGCATGGCGGCGGAGTAAGCACGATGCAGCTCCAGGCCGACAACAAGCCCTATGACGATATCAATGTCACCCCGATGCTCGATCTTGCCTATGTGCTGCTGATCATCTTCATCGTGATGACCACGGCGACCGTGCAGGGCATGAAGGTGAACCTGCCGCGTGCATCCTCTGCACCAAGCCTTGCCGAACAGACGACGAAGGCGATCACGGTCGGAAACGACGGCCGCATCTTCCTCGACACGATGCCCGTCTCGCTGGCCGAGCTCGAGCAGCTTCTCATCCAGCAGAAAGCGATAAGCCCGGATTTTCCGGTCGTCCTGCGCGGCGACGCTCAGACGCAGTATCAGAACGTGATGGACGTTCTCGACCTGTTAGGACGGCTGAGCATCACCAAGGTCGGGCTCGCGACCAAGGCTCTGGTCAAGTGATGGTGGCGGCCGTGTCCAAAGACATCCTTCGCTGCAGCCTCGCCTTCGGGCGGTCACAGCGTTTGTCGCAGGGGTGATGCGTGGCAAGGCGCTGACCGTGCTGCTGCCCGTGAGCGTCCTCTTCGTCCTCCTCGCCTTGCTGGCAGACGGCAAGATGAAGCGCGACGCCGAAGGCCGCGACGTCCTCGCCACCGTCAGCAGTGCCCCCGGCCAGGGTGACGACAATAACCGGCAGCCAGTGCCATGACGAAACAGCTGACCGCAACCCCGGGAGACATCGGATGAACCGCGCGGCCAACCGCCAGTCGACTTCGCCGGGTGACACCGATTTTCTCCAAAAAACACGGCGTGGGAAACGATCGAACGGCAAGACGAAACCGAGGCGCCGGGGCTGCTGCGCCGTCATGGTCCGGCACTTGCGGCCGGTGCCGCCGCAGTTCTGCTCATTGCCGGGGGCGTTTTCCTGGTGATGTCAACCAATGCCGCGCCTCCGACCAAGCCCGCGCAGGAATTCCAGTTCGTCCAGGTCATACCTCCTCCTCCGCCACCTCCGCCACCGCCAGAGGAGCAGCCGCAAGAGCCTGAGCCCGAGCCGGAAGAGGAGATGATCGAACAGCCCGAGGTCACCGAGACCGATGTCAAGGAAGAGGCTGAAGCCGAAGAACCGGAGGAGGCACCGCCTGCGGAAGCCGATGAGCCACCTCCGGGGCCGCTTGGCCTTGATGCGGAAGCGGAAGGGCCTGGAGACAGCTTCAACCTTGCCGGCCGTCCCGGCGGCCGCGGGATATTTTCCGGCGGGGGCGGCGGCGGCAGTCGTTGGGGTTGGTATGCGTCGATCGTGCAGCAGCAGATTGAGGCCGCGTTGCGGGCTAACCCGAAGACACGCAGCGTCGTCATGCAGATACAGGTGCGGCTTTGGGCGGATAGTTCCGGTCGGGTCACCCGCGTCCAGCTCGTTTCGTCGACGGGCAATCCCGAAGTCGACGCTGCGATCAGAGGCGAGGCGCTCGCCGGCATAAGGCTAAGAGAGCCGCCTCCATCGGACATGCCGATGCCCCTCGTCGCCCGTGTCACCGCACGACGGCCGGGGTGAGGCCGATGATTAAGAGCCCTGGAACATCCATCCGAACAAATTCGAGCAGCAGCAAAAGAGGCTGGAGACTGATGTCTAAATTTTCATGTGTCGCGTATTTCCAATCAGCCAATCTTGCCTCGGCGTCGCTTCTTGCGCTTGCCGTCATGATCTCGGCTTCATCATCACCTGCGCTCGCTCAGAGCGAGGAGGAGGAGCGGCCGACCGTTTCCCGTGAGAAACCGGCCACATCGAATTCGACCATCGGTCTGGTGAACATTCTTGTCGAGCAGGGTATCATCAGCAGCGAGCAGGGCGAAACGCTGATCCAGCAGGCTGAGGACGAGGCCTATGTGGCACGGGAGGCCGCACGCGAGGCGACCGATGCTGCGGGCAAGGCGACGACGGCGGCCTCCGCCGCTGCCGCGGCCGCTGCACCATCCGGCTCGCGGCGCGTCACCTATGTCCCGGATATCGTCAAGCGCGAGCTTCGCGACGAGTTGCGCAAGGAAGTCATGAGCCAGGCTAAGGACGAGGGATGGGCCTCGCCGGGCAAATATCCGGAATGGGCTTCGCGCGTTCGCTTCTACGGCGATGTCCGCGGGCGATTCGAGGGGCTTTATCACCCGAACGGCTATAATTCCGGCTATAACCTCTGGAATTTCAATGCCATCAACAGCGGCTCCCCTATGATGTCAACGACATCACGAACCCGTTCTGGGCGCCGAGCTACAACACATCCGAGGACAGGAACCGCGCAAGACTGCGTGCGCGCCTTGGGCTGGAAGCCGATCTCTATGACGGCTTCACCGCCGGTCTGCGGATCGGCACCGGCTCGGACAATTCGCCGGTATCCACCAACCAGACGCTTGGTGGCTCGGGCGGCAATTTTTCCAAATACGCCCTGTGGCTCGACCGGGCCTATCTGGAATGGGAGCCGCTCAAGAACCCGTATTTCGGTAGCCGCGTTCCGGAGACCTCGCCTGATGCGCTTTCTCTGACCCTCGGACGGTTCGACAACCCGTTCTTTTCCACCACCGATCTCGTATGGGATGCAGATCTCGGCTTCGACGGCATTGCCGTCAAGGCACGCCGCGAGGTGTCGCCGGGTGTGACGCCCTTCGTCTCGGTCGGCGCGTTTCCGATCTTCAATACCAGCCTCGATTTCGCAACGACGGAGCCGGTCAAATACGGCAGCGAGGACAAGTATCTTATCGGCGCACAGGTGGGGATGAACTGGCAGGCCAGGCCCGATGTCGGCGTTACCTTCGGTGCCGGTATCTTCGAATTCTCCAACGTGGAGGGCCGCCGCTCCAGCCCATGCGATCTCAGCATTCAGGAATCCTGCGATACGGATCACCTGAGGCCTTCCTATGCCCAGAAGGGCAATACCTACATGTATCTGCGCGACGTGATGCCGCCAGCGGGCTGGAATGGCGTCGATCCTTATCCGAACGATCAGTATTTCGGCCTCGCCACCGAATATCGGCCGGTCGTGCTTTCGGGTCGCGTGGATCTCGGGCAGTTCGATCCGGTTCACGTTGCCCTCGACGGCGAGTTCGTCTGGAACTCGGCCTTTGACAAGAGCGAGGTTCGGAAGAAGGCCATCAACAACCTCGGACCGGATGGCGCCGACGGTTCTGCCGGCTCCTACGAGGGCGGCAACATTGGCTGGATGACCAAGCTCACCGTCGGCCACAAGAAGCTCGACGCATTCGGCAAGTGGAGCGTCAATGTCGGTTACAAGTATCTGCAATCCGATGCCGTGCTGGATGCTTTTGCCGACAGCGACTTCGGCCTCGGCGGCACCAATCTCGAAGGCTATTTCCTCGGCGGCGATCTGGCTCTGTCCGAGAATGTCACCGCCTCCGCCAAGTGGATGAGTGCCGATTCCATCGCGGGTGCTCCCTATGCGGTGGATACGTTCCAGCTCGATGTCACGGGGAGGTTCTGATGCCGCGATTGAACTCGGTCGCCATCATCATTCTCGCGGCCACGCTGTTCGGCGCATTTCCCGCCGGCGCCCAGGAAAAGTCCGAGGCGGATCGCCTGCGCGACGCTCTGCGCACGATGACGACGCAGGTCCGGGCGCTGGAAGACGAGCGGACGGGCCTGCGCGCCCAGATCGCCGAGGTGACCGGCGCTCGGGACGCGCTCATCGTGGAAGTCGAGCAGGCGAAGGCCGAGGCCAAGAAATCCGAGGCGGATTACCGAACGGCGGTGCGCGAGTTCAATGCACGCCTGGAAGAGCGTAACCAGGTCCTGGAAAGATGGCGCGACGCCTATGCGGAGGCAGCCGACGTTGCCCGCACGAAGGACGCCGAAACGGCACGCCTGGAGACGCAACTCGCCAGCGCCAAGGCCAGCACGAATGCCTGTACCCTCAAGAACCAGGAGCTGGTGAGGGTCGGGCGTGATCTTCTGACGCGCCTGGAGGGCGTGACCACGGGCGACAAGGTCGCGGCGCGTGAGCCTTTCACCGGCATCGGCCGGGTCAAGGTCCAGAACCTTCTCCAGGAATACGGCGACAAGATCCTCAACCAGGTCGTCCAGCCCGTCGAACAGAAACAGTGAGTGAGAGAGCAAGATGAGCACTTCACCCAGCGATTATCATCAGAATATCGCGAAGCCAGCGGACAAAAATGCCGGTAATCGGCGGCGGCGGTATGTCTCCGGTGCCGCGCTCGGGCTGGTCCTGCTCGGCGCCGGTGTCGCTGCCGTTCCGGTCATCAAGGCAAGTCCGCAGTTTCAAACACTGATGCCCAAGGCAAGCGACCTTCTGCCTGTGACGAGTGCCGAGGCGGCCGAGGTGGATGATGTCGTTGCGCGGGTGGGCGACAAGGATGTCAGCATTTCCGAAGTGCGCGCCTTTCTCGGCGGTCTGACACCCCAAGAGCAGTCAGCCCTGGCGCGTGACCCAGCGCTCCTCAGCCAGACGCTGCGCATGATCCTTGCAAACCAGCTTGTGCTCAAGGAGGCCAACGGCAAGAACTGGCAGAACGAGCCGGCCGTCAAGGCTCAGCTCGAGCAGGTGAGGGATGCCGCGATCGTCGAGACCTATCTGCAGTCCGTATCCCGCCCGCCGGAAGCCTATCCTGCCGAGGCCGAGCTTCGTTCTGCCTATGAGGCAAACAAGACCGCCTTTCTCGTGCCACGCCAGTACAGGCTGGCGCAAATTTTCGTAGCATCGGGAACCGACGAGGCCACAAGGAAGGCGGCCAGCGCCAAGCTTGCGGAGATCAAATCCAAGCTCGGCAAGCCCGGCGCCGATTTCGCCAAGATCGCGGCAGAAGCCTCAGATCAGAAGGAGACTGCCGCGCAAGGCGGTGAACTGGGCTGGCTGGCGGAAAGCCAGGTGCGGCCCGAGATACCGTCCCGGGTCACAGGGCTTGGCCCGAACGAGGTGAGCGAGCCGGTTCAGCTCGACGACGGCTGGCATATTCTCCGCTTGCTGGAGACAAAGCCTGCCGAGACGCTGCCCATGGATAGCGTTCGCCAGGTGCTCGTCCAGCAACTGAGGGCGCAGCGCGCGGACCAGCTCAAGCGCGCCTATCTCGCGCAGCTTCTCGAGCATAACCCTCCCGCCATCAATGAACTGGCGCTCGGAAAGGTCCTGGACCCAACCGATGCCAAGCCGGGGAAGTAGTGGCCGGATGAAATCATTCCGGTCGTCGCATGTCTTTATTCCAGGCGGGGCCGGCTGCTGCCGTACCCGGAAACGTTTTTAGTCAACCAGTCGAGGTCGTCATGTCTAGTGAAACCATAACCACCACGCCCGAAGCCAATGCGGCGCCTGCAGCCGCAGCCGAAAATGCGCCGCGCCCATCCGTTACCTCGCCACCAGCGCCAGCGCCGAGGTCCGAACTGGTAGCGGAAGCGACGATCGAAAACTTCCGCGATCTGGTTCAAAGCTGTGGCTACAGGGTCGAGATCATTCGCGATGGCAAATTGACCTACCTGCGTTCCGCCACCAACGGTCTGTCATTCGACATTCGCCCAGGCAATCTCGCACCGAACTTCACCAGCCGCTATGCAGACATGGCGTTCATGACATTCTTCAACGTGCGGGGAACGCTGCCACTCGATCTCCTCAATCGCTGGAATGGGACACGTCGCTTCAGCAGGTTGTTCCTCGAACAGGCATCGCCCGATCAGCAGTTTCTGGTCTTTGCCTTTGACGTCTCGATGATCGGCGGCGTCAGCCGCAGCCACCTTCGCGCCAATCTCGAAATATGGGACAACCTCATCCAGCAGTTGGTGCCTTGGCTGCGCGAAGAACTCTCCCGCCTATCGCCGGAGATCGATACGTCGAGTTCGGCAGGCAATCCACCTGTGCAGGCGCAGCAAAGCTGAGGCAGGTCGAAAGGGCCGCGTCGACACGCGGGCGCGGCCCTTGCGATGCCCGTGAGTGGAGTGCTCTCGGGCCGAAACAGATTTGGTCGACGCGTGCCACCAAATCGAGGATATATTCAGGTACGCGAGCGGAGCGGGTATGTTTTATCTCGCCAAACGGTCGATGGCGGGGAGCCGGCAAGGCTGATGCGGGTTCCGGCTCATAGGCATGCCTTATTCTGGACCGACACTGGCAAACGCGTGCGAGCAACTTCGAAACGGGTCAAAGCGACGATAGGTCTAGCCGGTTCAAGGCGCAATGTTACAAGTCCCGTACATCCAGGCGCCTCGTAACCACCCCCGTTTTCCTCATATCACTTCAGGAACCCCTCGGAATCGAAATCGTCCCAACCGCGTAGCGGCGACGCGCTCGATGTCTTTTTCTGCGCAGGCATTTTCTTACCCGCGCGAAGAGATCTCGTCAGTTTTGCCTTCATGGCCGACTGACGACGTTTCTCTGCTGCAGTCGCAACATCGTCTTCGCGCCATTCGTCGACGGCGCCCTGATCAAGGATATCCTTGACCACTGCGGGATCGAACACGTGGAAGGTGATCTGACGCGCCCGTCCGCGAAGTTTCACGGTGCGTGTGCCCGCGGAAGGGAGACGGCCGTCCTCAAGCCAGCGGCGTCGTTCCCCGCTGGTGATCGTCAGGATGTCCTCGATTTCCCGGGGGATTACGGGGAGAGTCTCCATCTCGCCGAGCATGTCGGTGATCGAGGCCGATGTCGCGCGGAAGATCGCTCTCGATGTCTCAGGCATTGCGAGCGTCAGGACACCAGTTTCGAGATCCAGCGCCTTGCGAAACGCAAAGGGAAGTCGGGCTCGGATCTCCTGCAGAACTCCCTTCGCACGGACCGCCGATCCTAGCGTTACCGACACGGGCAGCGACCAAGTCCTGATCAGTTCCAGACCGCTTTCTTCCGTTTTTTCTTCATGAGCAGGTAAATGGATGTGTCTTCCGGAAACTGCAACTGCACCCGGCACTCTATTCAGCGGATCATTGTGCAACCAGTTCTCCATATCCGCCGGCGACTTGTCCAACAGTTCGCCGGAGCGTCACCACGTGTGGTCGCGGTTGCGCGCTTTGCCACTTATACGGCGCCTCCCGCTACGGCATCTATCGCGGCCAGCTCCATACGTCCGTTATCCTCACCGTCCCAATATTCGATCGCGCGCGCCGACACCTTGATGAGGATCAGGCCGGGCGTATCGATCCCTTCTGGAAACCAGCGCTCGAGATCCTTGGCCCAATGCTTTTCAAACTGGGCCTTGTCTCGGATCAGGTCAGCTTCTCCATCCACGGCTATGAAAATGCCCGGCTTGCCAAGCAGGCTGGGTGGTGCGGTGAAGGTCAAGGTGACAGCATTATTGCGATTGATGTCGCCTACCTTCTTCGTGTCCTCGTAGGAGAAGAACCAGGAATCGCCGTCATACTCGACATCGCCGTTATTGCTCATTGGTCTACTGACAATGCTTCCGGGACCACTCGTGTTGAACATGCAGAAATCGATCTTGCCGAGCTTCTTCGAAAGCTCTTCCATTGCCATCGTCGCCATTGGGATCTCCTGGAGCTGACACAGCCCCCAACCTTTCGGGATCGACTTGGTTCCTCCCAAGCGCAGAGGATTGCGACCCGGTTCAATGGCTCTACACGGATCACATTCACGCAAATGTGGTCGATCGCGAGTGATTTATATCTACTTTCCTCTGTCGGGACCCGATTTGCGACTTGGTGTCAGTTGCAAGCGACGATCGCAGACCGTAGCGTGCGGAATGCGCGGAAGATTACCAGCAGACGTTCCACTTCGTCCTCAGGACCTGGCAATGCTCGAAAGGGTCTTCGCCCAGGTGATACCTGAGCATGACACGCATCCCGATGAGCTGGCCATGCTGCTGGTCAGGCTGTTTCAGGATGGGGTCGATGATGAACGCGAACTACTCGCTGCCGCGGAGAAGTGGTTTCGCTGAGCCGCCGCTCCGGTCTTGAATATCCGTATCGCCATCCTCATCTATTGCTTACCACCCACAGTGACGACGGCCTGCAGCGACCATGATGGTCGCGCGTTTGCTGTCGCGGGTGACGAGGGCGCTCCCCATGATGGGTTGAGCGCCCTCCGTTTTTTCCGGAAAACGGTTTTTAGGCGAAGTCCCCAATAGTACCCACGCTCAAAAAAAGACCTCGGCCTTGAGCGGCGTTTGCGGCCGGGATGCTCCCCGGCCGCGGTTTTGTCCTATGCAAAGGCAACATTTAGGCTGATCGGAACGGCCGAAAGCGCCTTCGATACGGGGCAGGCGGATTTTACCTGCTCGGCAATTCCGACAAACGTTGCTTCATCCGTTCCGGGAACCGATCCGCGCAGATTCAGCTCGACACCCGTGATTTCGAACCCGTCGCCGACCTTATCAAGGGAAACGACGGCCTTGGTCTCAAGGCTTTCAGCCGTCAGGCCAGCCTCTCCAAGCGACTTGGAGAGCGCCATCGTGAAGCAGGCCGCGTGTGCGGCACCGATCAGCTCTTCCGGGTTAGTGCCCGGCACGCCTTCGAACCGCGTGTTGAAGCCATAAGGCTGCGACTTCAGTGCGCCGCTTTCCGTCGAGACCTGCCCCTTGCCGTCTTTCAGTCCACCGACCCAGTGTGCAGAGCCATTCTTGTTGATCGCCATTGTGTGTCTCCTCGTCTTTTCGTTGCGATGGGCCAACGGACCGTCGACGCACAACGTTCCGGACGATCCGACAAAATCTCCGCGCCGGGACATGTCGACGGCTGTAACTTTTCGACCTCTCGCGCGTTGGGCAGCACGCCAATGCGAGAGGAACAAAATGGAAAGACTGGTTCACACGATGATGGAAACGCTTGGGCCATTCGGCATTGCGCTGCTCATGTTTCTGGAGAACATCTTTCCGCCTATCCCGTCGGAACTGATCATGCCGCTTGCCGGCTACCTTGCGACGCGTGGCGACTTGAATATCCTGGTGGTCATCGCCTCGGGCACCGTCGGCTCGCTGCTAGGGATCCTGCCCTGGTATTTTCTTGGCAAAAAGCTCGGTCATGAAGGAGTGAAGCGGTTTGCTTCGCGCCACGGTCGATGGCTTACCATGTCCCCATCGGACGTAGATGCGGCGGCGGAACGTTTCAAGCGCCACGGCAAGGTCTCCGTCCTCGTCGGCCGTCTCATTCCAACCATACGAACACTGATATCCGTGCCGGCTGGCATCGAGTCCATGTCGCTCGGACAATTCCTCGCGCTGTCGGCCATCGGCACATTCATCTGGACCACGGGGCTTGCCATGGCGGGATATTTGCTGGGGCAGGCCTACAGCGTCGTCGCGGACTATGTCGATCCGGTTTCGACGGTGGTCCTTGTCCTCCTCATCGCCATCTACATCTACCGGGTCGCAACCTACAAGCATGAGCACGCGTGAACGATTGGTCCGCTGCCTCAGGTGATGCTGGAGATGTGGTCGGTCAAGATAGCATTCTTCTCAACCACAGGCTGCGTCGTTGAAAGCTGAATCCACGCTATTCTTCGGTACCTGCGGCAGCGTCACTTTGGTTCGATTGCGGCCGGCGAGTTTGGCTTCGTAGAGCAACGTGTCTGCCTGCCGATAGAGTTCCGCGAACCCCATTTCGGCATCCAGCGGCGAGCCCGCTATGCCCATGCTGGCCGTGACAGGATGTCCAAGGCCTGAAACGGCGTTCGCGACCGCGGCGGGGATTGCCTGACGCCGGCGCTCGGCCCGCAGATGAGCATCCTCGCCGCGCACAAGCAATACGAATTCCTCGCCGCCGAGGCGGAATGCATGAACCTGCAGGTCAGCCTGAAGGACTTGCGCCACGGCAACCAGCACGGCGTCGCCGGTCCCGTGGCCGTGCAGGTCGTTGATGGTCTTGAAATGATCAAGGTCGAGAACCGCCAGGGTGTGATAGCCATCGGCCTGGTACTTTTCGAAGTTCTGTTCGATC
This sequence comes from Terrirhizobium terrae, assembly GCF_030323265.1. Taxonomy (GTDB): domain Bacteria; phylum Pseudomonadota; class Alphaproteobacteria; order Rhizobiales; family Rhizobiaceae; genus Neorhizobium. The sequence goes on along the minus strand of NZ_CP104992.1, from coordinate 827,765 downwards.
GCCCGCCGGTTCAGCAGCCCCGTCAACGGGTCGCGCTCGGACAAGCGCTTCAGGACATCGGCTTCGAAACGCGCATTGTCGCGCTGATGCTTGATCGTCATGAAACGGTCGGCCACGCCGAGCGTGGTGAAGAGCACTTCGCAGGCGCAGCCTGCATAAAACAGGAGCATGGCATCGTTGCTTTCCAACCATGGAACCACGCCGGTGACGAGACGGACCAGCCCTGTAATGATTATCGGTATATAGCCGACCGCCTGGAATTTGGCTGCGCGGCTTCCGCGCCACAGGGCATCGGTTACCGCCAAGAGGAAGATCGCGAGAATTGGCGCGAAGGCCGCCGTATATACGGTCGAATGCATCGGGCGCGCGACGAAGGGAAATGCCGCGTGAAATGTGCTCAGCAATATCGCCCAGCAGGCACAGTAAGGCAGTGCCCTGCGCAGCAAGGGATGCATGCGGCCGGGTTCAATGAAGCTGTAGGTGAACATCGCCCCCGATGCGACCGTCAGGCCGAAGGTCACCGTCGTCATCCAGCTCAGCGTCATTGCCGGTGGATCGAAGAGAACGACGGCAAGCGCGGATGAGATGAAAATCGTCAACAGCAACGAGATCGTCAGCGCCGAATGCCAAAGCACGAATGGTTCGCGCAGGATTCTGGTAAAAGGCCGCGTTGAAGATGAGCGGCATGAATAGCATGCCGGCGAGCATGGCAAGGATCAGCAATGGACGCAGGAAATTCGAGCCGAGGGCGAGATCCGTTGGCGCCAGATAGGCTCTTTCAAGCGTCATCCGATGGCTCGGCAGATCGAAGGCCACGACGACCTGACGCGTGTCGCCTGTCACACCAGGCAGGTGGGCCTTGAAATAGCCCCCGCGCAGGGAGCTTTGCAGGTCACCAGCGGGCAGACTGTTCTGTCGCATGGCGCCGTCCTGATCGATTGCCAGCAGATGTATGGCCTCAAGCGCGCTTCGTCTTGAGAAGAGGTATTGGGGAGACGTCTCACCGCCCGCTATATCGAAACGCAGCAGCACCCGCTCGCCTGAGAGCGAATAGGTCTGATCCCCGCAGATCCAGCGCTCGGGCGTCCGGGCGACCGCGGTGACATCCTCCGACAAACGGCTGGATGCCCAGCAGGAGCTTCCAATGCTCACGGGTTCGGCGGCGGCAAGCGGCGTGGCGGCCAGAGACGCGAGTATCGCAAGGCCCAGCACGGTCGTCAAAATTGCTTTTTGTAAATCGTCCCAAAACATGGGCCGACGCTACACGGCAAACGTTGCAATGCAGTTACAGGAAAATGTGGAGATCGAACGGATCGCAGTGAGGCTTCGGCTCTGTCAGGCGATGGCAGAAAACTGCAAGAAGCCGGCCTGGTCTTGAGCGTCTGCTCCGTGTCGTCGAGGGGCTTATGCGCCGCCTAGGCTTCGTGACCGGATAACGCGGTCTCAACAGGCTGAGGGGCGTCGGGCTTCGATTGGTTTCCCATACCGATGCGGCGATAGCGAAATTGATCCCCGTCCGTGGCGAGGGATTTTTCAATCAGGCTTTTCATGCGGTTATGCAGCGGGGATTTGATGCAAGCCGGGTCCGTGGCAGCGGCATTGCCGGCAATCGCCATGGCCTGGCAGCGACAGCCGCCCCAGTCGATCTCCCTGCGATCGCAGCTACGACACGGCGCAGCCATCCAATCCGTACCGCGGAAGGCATTGAAGGCTGGTGAATGGCGCCAGATGTCGGACAGGCTTTTTCGCCGTAGCGATCGAAGGTGAGGTTCGGGATGGTTCCCGCCGCATGGCAGGGAAGGACCGTGCCATCCGGGGCCACCATGAAGGCGTCGCGTGCCCAGCCGCCCATGCAGGGTTTCGGGTAAATGGCGAAATAGTCCGGCGGGACGAAATCGACGGTGAGAATGCCATGCAGTTCCTCCTGCGCCTGCTGGACGATCTCGACCTCTCGCTCCACCGTCTCCCTGTCCGGCATCAGTGCTTCGCGGTTGAGCAGCGCCCACCCGGCATATTGGACATTGGCGATCTCGATCCGTTCGGCATCAAGCTCAAGAGCAAGCTCGATGAAGGCAGGGATTTCGGCGATGTTGTGCCGATGGATCGGCGCATTGATGGTGAGTGGCAGGCCGGCGGCGCGGATTTGCCGGGCAGTCCGGATCTTCTTCTCGTGGCTGCCGCGGTTATTGCCGATCTTCTCCGTGGTAGGCGCATGGGCGCCCTGAAAACTGATCTGGACGTGATCGAGCCCGGCATCCGCCAGTGCCTGAATGCGGCCCTCGGCGATGCCCACACCCGCGGTGATGAGGTTGGTATAGACGCCGCGCCGGGCCAAGGTGGCGACAAGCAACTCGAGATCGGACCGCAATGTCGGTTCACCACCGGAAAGGTGGATCTGCAGCACGCCGAGATCGGCAGCCTCCTCGAAAAGCGAAAGCCATGCCTCGGTCGGCATTTCCCGGTTGGCCTTCAGGAGTTCGATCGGATTGGAGCAATAAAGGCATTGCAGCGGACAGCGATGCGTCAGCTCGGCCAACATTCCGATAGGGGTAGAATTGCCGTGCTCATAGGGTCACCAGCGCCCGGTCGGACCATTCCTGCAGGAATATCTCGACGTCTTCGGCGATTTCAGCGACGGGTGCATCGTATTGGCTGGACAGGTCCTGCAGAATGCGGTCGAGCGGCGTTCTGCCGTCGCAGAGTCTTAGAATGTCGAGGCTTACCTCGTCCGGCCAGAACACCTTTTCCGGTGAAAGGACGGCCCAGGCTCCGCGCACGGGATCGAACTGCAGCCGCACATGGGGCTTCAATGCGGGTGTGGAGTGGGGTGATACGATGTGCCGTGTGCGGTTCAGATTTCTCATACCTACCAGCCCCTATTCTGCGCAGGTGGCTGCCAGCCACCACCGCATGTGGCGCAGCTTTTGAACCGCACGTGCACCGATTTCATGGGGCGTCCGGATTGCAGCCACTACAATACCTTCCCGCCTTCGTGGCAGTTGATATAGTCGCGCTCGCCGTGGGTGTGCCGCCCCATCCGATATACCGGAGAGGACGGCGGACAGTGCCTATTTCTTCGCTGGCAGCTGAGCAGGAAAGTAACGGGACATTTCCATGCCGACGGCCACGGTGCACATTGCAGGCTTCTTCCAGGTCTTTTTCATGGGGCTCCTCCTTCCTCATAAAAACATTCTGACAAGATCATCCTACTCCAATATTTCTCATATCCAAGATCAGAACGCCACCATCGCGCGAATTTGAGCGAAGGCCTCTGTTTTCAGGTTGAAATTTCGATCGTCTTGGATAGGCTGACCTAGGCACCGAATGAAACGTACTGATCCGGCCCCGCGTCGGAGCTGCTGTACGATGTCCGCCGGAGGATGGGTCGCGGTGCTTTATGTGTTTGTTCTATCCGTTTCTTTCTTTCTTACTCTTCTCATTGGCGGCAATGCGGTCGCCCAGCGACCTTCCAAAGGCGAGCCGCCTGTTGAGTTGAGGCTCGGCTATATCAGGGCCTATGAACCTCAGCTGACGCTCTCCGTACTAGATGTAGCGCCCCGCGACGAAGGCGTTGCGGGCGCCGAGGTGGCAATCACCGACAACAACACGACCGGCCGTTTTCTCGGGCAGGCATTCTCGCTCGATGTAGTCGAGGTGAAGCTCGATGCGGATGTGATCCCGGCATTCGAGGACCTGCGGAAGAGAGGCGTTACCACCATCGTCGCGGATGTCTCTGCCCGCCAGCTTCTTTCCATCGCAGATGCGGCCAAGGCCAAGGGTATCTTAGTCTTCAATGTCGGTTCAGCTGACGACAGTTTGCGCGAGGAGAACTGCCGCGCCGATGTTTTTCACGTCGCGCCGACGCGCAGCATGCTGGCCGACGGGCTGGCGCAGTATCTTATCTGGAAGCAGTGGCGTCGCTGGGCGCTGATCTATGGATCGCATGAGGGAGACCGGCTCTTTGCCGATGCCCTGAGACGCGCGGCTACCCGTTTCGGCGGCGAGATCGTTGCGGAAAAAGAGTTCACAGACACGGGTACTGCGCGGCGGACCGATAGTGGCGTGGTGCAGATCCAGCGGCAGATGCCGGTTTTTACCCAGAGCCTGCCGGACCACGATGTCCTGCTGGTAGCTGACGAAAGCGAGGTTTTCGGTACCTACGTGCCGTTTCGCACCTGGCAGCCGCGGCCGGTGGCGGGCACGGCGGGGCTGATCCCGACCGCATGGCACCCCGCCAGCGAACAATGGGGCGGCACGCAGATCCAGAACCGGTTTGCCAAGGCCAACGGCCGGCGCATGCTGGCGAAGGACATGTCGGCCTGGACTGCCGTGCGCATCATCGGCGAGGCGGCGACGCGGACGCGCAGCACGGATGTTGGCCAGATTGCAGGGTTCATCCGCTCGGAGGACTTTTCGATCGCCGCCTTCAAGGGGCAGAAGCTGACCTTCCGGCAATGGAACTGGCAGCTCAGGCAGCCGATCTTTCTCGGCGATGGGCGATCGGTCGTGTCGACCTCACCGCAGGAGGGGTTTCTGCATCAGTTTTCCGAGCTCGACACGCTCGGCATCGACCAGCCGGAGACGAAATGCGTGCTGAAATAGGGTGATTGCGAACGAGCCTTGGGAGGGGCCGACATGTCGAACAGAACGACCTTTGCTGCCATCGCATTTGCTGCCGGGATTACCTGCACGGCGCCGGAAGCGGAAGCTTTCATGGCCTATGTCTCGAACGAGAAGGATAATTCGGTCACGGTGGTGGACACGGCGACCGGCGCGGTGGTGAAGACGCTTCCCGTCGGCCAGCGGCCGCGCGGCATCACCATCTCTCATGACGGCAAGTTCATCTATCTCTGCGCCAGCGACGACGACACGATCGAGGTGATCGATACCGAGACCCATGAGATCGTCGGCCAACTGCCTTCGGGGCCGGACCCGGAACTGTTCGTTCTCTCGCCCGATGGCAAGACGCTCTATGTCGCCAACGAGGACGACAATCTGGTCACCGTTATCGACATCGAAAGCAGCGATGTGCTGGCTGAAATCCCGGTCGGTGTCGAGCCGGAAGGCATGGGTATCAGCCCCGATGGCAAGACCATGGTGAATACGTCGGAGACGACGAACATGGCGCATTTCATCGATACGGACAGCCACGAGATTACTGACAACGTTTTGGTCGATTCACGGCCGCGGTTCGCCGAATTCAAGCCGGACGGGTCGGAAGTCTGGGTTAGCGCTGAGATCGGCGGCACGGTCTCGGTGATCGACAATGACAGCCGCGAGGTGAAGCACAAGATTACCTTCGAGATCGCCGGCCTGAGATCGGAAGCGATCCAGCCGGTCGGTGTGCGCATCACCGCCGACGGCAAGAAGGCCTATGTGGCGCTCGGTCCGGCAAACCGCGTGGCGGTGGTCGATACCGCTACCTACAAGGTGGAGAAATACGTGCTGGTCGGCCAACGGGTGTGGCAGCTCGCCTTCACCCCCGACCAGAAGACCATCATCAGCACCAATGGCGTCTCCAACGACATCACCTTCATCGACGTGGCGACCGACGAGCCCGTGCAGTCAGTGACAGTCGGCGCGATGCCATGGGGTGTGGTGGTCTCGCCGAAGTGAGCACGGATTTTGAGGAGCGAAGAGGAGGAGAAGATAATGCAGGCATATCGGAAATTTGCAGTCGCGACACTGGCGGTAATCTTTCTGTCGGCAGGCATGGGCCTGGCGCAGGACAAGGATGACGACGACGATGATGACCAGCCGGCTGCCAAGCCCACGGCGGCAACGGAGAAGGTCACCCGGGCCAGCAAGGATGTGCCGGAACTCATCCTCGGATCGTCCAAGGACAGTTTTGTGGTGAACCGCAAGGATTTCGAACTGGTCGCAGGCCAGGGCTATCGCTGGAAAATCACCTCTGCGGCTGGGCTCGAATACAAGTTCGTCACCGATCTCTTCCGCAATGTCTGGATGAACCAGATCGTCATCAACGATCTCGAGGTTCACATGAACGGCGCGCCAGCCTGGCTGGAATTCGACAGCGAGGGCACCATGCAGGTGCAGTTCACCGCGGTGCGGCCCGGGCAATACACATGGTCCGTGCCGGATCTGGCGGACAAGGGCATGAAGGGAACGATCACGATTAAATAGCGCAAGATGATGGGCAGCTGGCGGCTTCGGGAGGATGTCGCCAGCATGCTCGAACATGGGAGGAGCGGAAGAAATGCATGCCGATATGGAGGATGGCAGGGTGGAAGCGCTGGCTCTTGAAGTCATCGAGGTCAGCCATGCCTATGGGGGCAAGAAGGCTCTCGACGAGGTATCCTTTTCCATCCCAGTCGGGCGTTTCACGGTACTGCTTGGGCTGAACGGTGCCGGCAAGACGACGCTGTTCTCGCTGATCAGCCATCTCTATGACACAAGGCAGGGTGTAATCCGCATCTTCGGCCGGGATGTGCGGCGTGTGCCGGGAGAAGCCTTGAGACGGCTCGGCATCGTGTTCCAGGCGCGTACGCTCGATCTCGATCTCAGTATCGCGCAGAACCTGTCCTATCACGCAGCCCTGCACGGCATCGGCCGCAAGGAGGCGCTGGCACGGACCAAGGCCCTGCTGGCACAGGTCGACATGGGCGACAAGCTGCATGAGAAGGCGAGAAACCTTTCCGGTGGCCAGATGCGTCGCGTCGAAATCGTGCGCGCTCTCCTGCACCGGCCCTCGCTTCTGCTGCTCGATGAGGCAACCGTTGGGCTCGACATTCGATCGCGGGCGGAGATCCTCGCGTCGATCCGTGCGCTAGTCGCGGAGACGGGCGTCAGTGTGCTCTGGGCTACCCATCTCATCGACGAAGTGGATGACGGCGACGACGTCGTGATCCTCGATCGCGGCAAGGTACTGGCTTCGGGCGCGGTTGCCGAGATCATCGCCAGCACCGGAACGGGCGACATAAGGCAGGCATTCGCGGCTCTGAGCGGTCTGGCTGCCGGCCCCGCCGGTCCCGGATCCACCGGCGGATTTTCTCCGTTGCCGGCAGCGAGGGCGAAGCGATGACTGCGAGCGCGGGCATCCATCATCAATCCGTAGAGGTCGCTCCACGCGGTTTCGGCCTTGGGCAATATCTGGCCTGTCTCAGGGGCATTATGCTACGCGAGGGACTGCGCTTCCTCAATCAGCGGGAGCGGTTCGTTTCCTCGCTGGTGCGGCCGCTGCTGTGGCTGTTCATCTTCGCCGCGGGCTTCCGCCAGGTGCTCGGGGTGTCGATCATTCCCCCTACAAGACCTATGTGCTCTACGAGGTCTATATCACGCCGGGTCTCTGCGGCATGATCCTGCTGTTCAGCGGCATGCAGTCGTCGCTGTCCATGGTCTACGACCGGGAGATGGGCAATATGCGCACCCTGCTCGTCAGCCCGTTTCCACGCTGGTTCCTGCTGGTCGCGAAGCTTCTGGCGGGTGTCTCGGTCTCGGTTGTGCAGGTCTATGTGTTCCTGGCCGTCGCCTGGTTCTGGAGCGTCAAGCCGCCGCCGATCGGCTATCTCGCCGTTCTGCCCGCGCTGTTTCTCGCGGGCATGATGCTGTGCTCGCTCGGCATGCTCCTGTCGTCGATGATCCGGCAGCTGGAAAACTTCGCCGGCGTCATGAATTTCGTGATCTTCCCGATGTATTTCGCCTCCTCGGCGCTCTATCCGCTCTGGCGCATCCAGGAAGCGAGCCCGCTCCTTTTCCGCATCTGCCAGGCGAACCCCTTCACCTATGCGGTCGAGTTGATCCGCTTCGCGCTCTATGGCCGGCTCGACTGGATATCGCTTGCGGTCGTCGCCGGCTTTACAGTGCTTTTTCTCGGCGGCGCGATCCTAGCCTATGACCCGGCCAACGGACTGCTCAGCCGCAAGCGCGATACGGGAGGTAACGGCTGATGGTCTCGATCAGGCACATACTCATTGCTGCCGGCTTCGTCTCGCTCTCCTGTCTGCCTGCCAACGGCGCCCAGGGTGACGATCCGGACTGGCCCTGCATCCAGCGCAAGGTGCCGGAATTGTCGCTCGGCCAGATCTGGACCGGGCCGCCGCTACCGGCAGAGGCAGCGGACTGGGAGAATGACGAAGTCCTGTCCGAAATGGTCGAGGAGCTTGCGGCGCGCCGGATGCCGCTGGCCGAGGCTCAGGAACGGCTCAAGGCCTATCGGGATAGTTTGCCACCCGAGCAGCGATCGCTACGCGCCGCGATGCTGATCCAGGGGCTGTTCGACAAGATGAATGGGGAGCGCAGCCACGTCATCTCCGGCATCGCGCGCTATGCGCATCGCCAGCGGGACATGGCGGCCGATCTACGGCGGAATCCTCGGCCGTTGATGCACTGCGCAGCAAGGCGGGAGCCGACAGCAACGAGGTTGCCGTCCGTACGGAGCGGCTGACATTCCAGACACGCATCTTTCAGGAGCGCGTGCACTCGCTGACCTACGTCTGCGAAGTGCCGACACTGATCGAGCAGCGCCTCTATGCCCTGGTGAAAACACTGGCCGAGGCGCCGCCGGAAAAGTGATGATGCTCGCCGCTCATGGAGAGAACTGTTTGAGATAGGCGATGACATCGGCCACGTCCTTGTCCACCTTCAAGCCGACGAACGCCATCTTGGTGCCTTTGACCGTGGCTTTCGGGTCGTGAAGATAGGTTGTGAGGGTCGTTTCGTCCCACACCATGCCGCCCTTGCCGGCGTCCGCCATGGCCGCGGAATACTTGAAGCCGGCATGCGAGCCGGCTGCCCGCCCGATGACACCTTTCAGCGATGGGCCGACCTTGTTCTGGTCGGTATCGGAGACATGGCAGGCCTTGCATTTGGCAAATACCTTTTCGCCCGCAGCCGCATCCTGGCCAAAGGCATGACCCGCCATCGGCAACATGAAGCCGATGGCGCCAATAAAACAGATGGCACGCATAGAGTTCCTCCCAAAGGCAGTTACGACGAAGGGGATCTCCCGGTCCTGATGTCGTGTCTGCACACGCAAGGGTAGTTCGCGTGGGCCCCAAGTCAACATCGGCAAACGAAGCAATGTTACAAAATTAGGTTGTAGGCGCGTGTGCCTGCCTGCATTGACGCGCTTTTGGGCTGCGCGTAGTCTGGCACTCCATGGGGCTCCCGTAGTGAGGCCGCGGCCTTGCGGAGCTGAGCTGCTGTGGAGTTTGCCCGATGAACCTGGTCGATCTCGTGCTAACGGTTTGCCTGCTGAATGATCCGGCCCGCTGCCGTGAGGAGCACCTCTATTTCGAAGATCGTGGCTCGCTTTTCCAATGCATGATGCTGGCGCCGACCTATATCGCCAAGTGGTCTCAGGAACACCCGACCCTTAAGATTAAGCGTTGGACATGCGGATTTCCCGACAGGGGACGCGATATCTGACAGTTCTGTACCGGTCTTGATCGCGTCGCTCAGAAGCAGCGCACGTCCGCTTCCGCCTGGGCGCGGCGCAATTCGGAAACTGCTGCCTTGGCCACTGCGCCTTGCCGAAACAGCACGCCACGCTCCCCCGTTTGAAGCCCGAGGCTGATGAATGTCTCTGCCGCCTCGTATCGCTCGTAGGGCACGATCGAGGCTATGACATCAATCGAGCATGAACAACTCTGAAGTGCAGTTCGTGTTTCGCCGTTGGCTTTCATGCAGCCGTGAACATAGTCAAAAACTGCAACCGTAGGATAGTCGGTGTTCGCCAATGCCGTCGCAGCGCAACCGAGTGAAGCGAAGAAAAACGTAAGCCGCAAAGTCCCGATAGACATCGAAAATCTCCCAAAGTGACGACGTTCTACTCTCGATATTCAAAATATGTTCAATGATCATCTTTCATTTTATGCTTTGAGTTATTCAGTATTATTTATGAGCATCCGCAATAAATTATGTCGCATGGCAGCAATTGTACTTTGACCTGAATGTACTGTTAATAATACACTTGCCGGTCATGATGTAATACCCTATCGTCGTCACAGTTTCCGACTTCAAGGTTCTGTCTTTGGGAGGGGCAGGATCCGCAGGTCTGTTGGATTGGCAGTAAGGTGCCCTCTGTTCATCCTTGGCCGTGACACGCTGACGGAAAGCATTTCCCGCACATTGAGAAAATCACTTGGCTGCGCTGAAGCGCGCGACGGTTGGCGATGGCGAACCCGCGCGAATTAAAAAGCATCGGGAGGATTTCACATGCGGCTATCTGTAAAACCCATTTTTGCAACAAATGCATTCCTGCCACTTGCGACCGCGAGCATCCTGGTCGCCGGCCTGGCCGGAACGACGCTCGCCAATGACGATCTCGGCAAGCTTTCCGCAGATTCGAAGAACTGGGCGATGCCGACCGGCAACTATGCCAATCATCGCTATTCCGAACTGAAGGAAATCACCAAGGACAACGTGAAGAACCTGCAGGTGAAGTGGACCTTCTCCACCGGTGTCCTGCGCGGTCATGAAGGCGGGCCGCTGGTGATCGGCGACGTGATGTATATCCACACGCCCTTCCCGAACATCGTCTATGCGCTCGATCTCAACAATGACGGCAAGATCCTCTGGAAATACGAGCCGCGGCAGAATCCGAACGTCATCGGCATCATGTGCTGCGATACCGTCAACCGCGGCGTCGCTTACGGCGACGGCAAGATCATCCTGAACCAGGCGGACACGACGGTGGTGGCGCTCGATGCCAAGACCGGCAAGGTCGTCTGGTCTGTCAAGAACGGCGACCAGGACGATGGCGGCAAGGGTGAATCCGGGACGGCTGCGCCCCTCGTCGTCAAGGACAAGGTGCTGATCGGCATATCGGGTGCCGAATTCGGGGTACGCGGCTGGACGGCCGCCTATAACCTGAAAGACGGCTCGCTGGCCTGGAAAGCCTATTCGACCGGGCCGGATGCCGAAACGCTGATCGATCCGGAAAAGACCACCCATCTCGGCAAGCCGGTCGGCAAGGATTCCGGCATGAACACCTGGGAAGGGGAGCAGTGGAAGACCGGCGGCGGGACGACCTGGGGCTGGTTCTCCTATGATCCGAAGTCGAACCTGATCTATTACGGCACCGGCAATCCCTCTACCTGGAACCCGGTGCAGCGCCCGGGCGACAATCGCTGGTCGATGACGCTGATGGCGCGCGATGCCGACACGGGCATGGCGAAATGGCTCTACCAGATGACCCCGCATGACGAGTGGGATTATGACGGCGTCAACGAGAACATCCTCGTCGATGGTATGGAGGTCAACGGCAAGAAGCACGACGTGCTGGTGCACATGGACCGCAACGGTTTTGCCTATACGCTGGATCGAGTGAGCGGCGAATTGCTGGTCGCCAAGAAATACGATCCGAAGGTCAACTGGGCGACTGAAGTCGTGATGGATCCGAACAGCGACCAGTATGGCCGGCCGCAGGTGGTTGCCCAATATTCCACGCATCAGAACGGCGAGGATACCAATTCCACCGGAATTTGCCCCGCTGCTCTCGGAACGAAGGATCAGCAACCGGCGACTTATTCGCCGAAAACCGGTCTGTTCTACGTGCCGACCAACCATGTCTGCATGGATTACGAGCCCTACAAGGTGAGCTACACCGCCGGCCAGCCCTATGTCGGGGCGACGGTGTCCATGTATCCGGCACCGGACAGCCATGGCGGCATGGGCAATTTCATTGCCTGGGATGCGGCCAAGGGTGAGATCGTCTGGTCCAAGCCAGAACAGTTCTCGGTCTGGTCGGGCGCGCTCGCCACGGCCGGAGACGTCGTCTTCTACGGAACGCTGGAGGGCTACATCAAGGCGGTCGATCTGGACGGAAAGGAACTCTACCGGTTCAAGACGCCGTCCGGAATCATCGGCAACATCAACACGTTCGAGCACAAGGGCAAGCAGTATATCGCCCTGCTTTCGGGCGTTGGCGGATGGGCGGCGATCGGCCTGGCCGGTGGTCTCCTGTCTCCCGAAAATGCCGCTGCCTGGCACGATGCCGTCGACCAGGGCCGCGAACGGGGCGATGAAGCAACGACCGTCGGAACGGCTGGTCTCGGCGCGGTCGGCGGTTACGCCGCGCTTGCGGACTACACGACGCTCGGCGGGCAGCTGATGGTCTTCGGCCTGCCGGACTGACGCATCCACGACAATAACGCAGGGTCGTGCCCACCGGGCGCGGCCCGCACTCATCATAAAGCGACTTTTCCGATCAGCCTGCTTGCCGGCGGGCACACATGTGACGTCGACCTGTATGAGCTATGAGGTTCTCAATGAATTTTCGCACAGCCGCTTTTGCGCTTGGCGCCGTAGTCCCGTTTTTGATCGCCGATGCCGCTTTGGCGGAGGATACCAAGGAAAAGGCCGCCGCCGTGACGGAGGAGGACGGAAAATACATGGATGCGGAGGGCAGTCCGACATTCAAGTTCCAGCCGGATGGCACCGTCGACTGGTACACATTCAGCGGTTACCGCCGCTACCATTCGGACTGTCATGTCTGTCATGGTCCCGACGGGATGGGCTCAAGCTATGCGCCGGCGCTCGTCAACAGCATGAAGAGCATCGACTATGCGAGCTTCCTGTCGATCGTGGCGGAAGGTCGCAAGAATGTCGGCGGCGGCAAGGAGAATGTCATGCCGGCCTTCGGCGACAACAAGAATGTCTACTGTTACATGGACGATCTCTACGTCTATCTGCGGGCCCGCGCGGTCGGGGCAGCACCGAGAGGGCGGCCGCCGAAGAAAGTCGACAAGCCACAAGGGGCGAAGGATTTCGAAGCCTCCTGCATGGGAGGCTGATGTGCGGGAGCGAGGCGGGTTCGCAGCACGGGTTTGGACGGCAAGGGCCGGGGGCAGGGTTGCCTGTCTGGCGGTTGCGCTTACCGCATTGATCGCTGTCGGCCCGCAGATTGCGCATGCGCAAGGGGCAGGTCTCGGCGCCGCCGGCGAACTGGTCGATCCGGATGTTCTGCGTGTCTGTGCAGATCCTCAAACATGCCGTTTTCAGACGAAAGCGGAGAAGGGTTCGAGGACAAGCTGGCGAAAATGGTGGCGGAAGAAACGGGCCGCAAGTCGGTTGCCTATACCTGGTTTCCCACGATCATGGGCTTCGTGCGCAACACGCTCGGTGCCAACAGATGCGATATCATCATGGGCTACGCTCAAGGCGATGAACTGGTGCAGAACACCAATGCCTATTATCGATCCGCCTATGTGCTGATCTACCGCAAGAGCAGCGAGCTGGCGGGTGTCGAAACGCTGGCCGACCCGAAATTGGCGGGCAAGCGTATCGGGGTGGTCGAGGAACGCCTCCGACCGCGAACATGGCGGCGGCCAAGCTGATGGGGAAGGCCAAGGTCTATCCGCTGATGGTCGATACGCGCGCGCTTCCTTCCATGGCGGAGGTCGCTATGCGTGATCTGCAGGCAGGCGCGATCGATGCCGCGGTGCTTTGGGGGCCGATGGCGGGATACTATGCGGCGCGTGCCGAGAGCGAGATGATTGTCGTGCCGCTGATCCACGAGAAGGGTGGCCAGCGGATGATCTATCGCATCACCATGGGCGTGCGTCCGTCGGACCAGAGCTGGAAGCGCGTGCTGAACGCCTTCATCAAGGACAACCAGCCGCGGATCGAAAAGCTGCTGCTGGACTACAATGTGCCTCTGCTCGACGAGCACGATCGGAGGATCAACTAGCGGGCACGATGGTCAGCCTAAGGTGGTTGGCCGACAATTGAGGACAGCGGCGGATCGCCGCCAATCGTGTGGGGAGGAGTGGGGAAAGATGGATGTCCGCGCCGCAGTTGCCGTACAGGCAGGCAAGCCCTTGGAAGTGATGACGGTCCAGCTTGAAGGCCCGAAGGCGGGCGAAGTGCTGATCGAGGTCAAGGCGACCGGCATCTGCCATACCGACGATTTCACGCTCTCTGGAGCCGATCCGGAAGGTCTGTTTCCGGCCATTCTCGGGCATGAGGGCGCCGGCATCGTCGTCGATGTCGGACCCGGCGTCACCTCTGTGAAGAAGGGCGACCACGTCATCCCGCTCTACACGCCGGAATGCCGCGAGTGCTATTCCTGCACCAGCCGCAAGACCAATCTCTGCACCTCGATCTCGATCAACCCAGGGCCAGGGCGTCATGCCGGATGGCACGTCGCGCTTCTCGATCGGCAAGGACAAGATCCACCATTACATGGGCTGCTCGACCTTCTCGAACTACACGGTGCTGCCGGAGATCGCGGTCGCCAAGGTCAATCCGGACGCACCCTTCGACAAGATCTGCTATATCGGTTGCGGTGTGACCACCGGCATCGGTGCCGTCATCAACACGGCCAAGGTCGAGATCGGCTCGACGGCGATCGTCTTCGGCCTCGGCGGCATCGGCCTCAACGTGCTGCAGGGTCTGCGTCTGGCCGGTGCCGACATGATCATCGGCGTCGACATCAACCCTGACCGCAAGGCCTGGGGCGAAAAGTTCGGCATGACCCATTTCGTCAATCCGAAGGACGTCGGCGACGACATCGTGCCTTATCTCGTCAACATGACGAAGCGCGGCAACGACCTGATCGGTGGCGCCGACTACACGTTCGACTGCACCGGCAATACCAAGGTGATGCGCCAGGCGTTGGAAAGCTCCCATCGCGGCTGGGGCAAGTCGGTCATTATCGGCGTTGCGGGAGCGGGCCAGGAGATCTCGACGCGTCCGTTCCAGCTGGTCACCGGCCGCAACTGGATGGGCACGGCCTTCGGCGGCGCGCGCGGCCGCACCGACGTACCGAAGATCGTCGACTGGTACATGGAAGGCAAGATCCAGATCGACCCGATGATCACCCACACCATGCCGCTCGAAGAGATCAACAAGGGGTTCGAGCTGATGCATTCGGGCGAAAGCATCCGCGGGGTGGTGATATACTGAGGCTTTCGATTGCCTGCGTGGCGTCTGCCTGGCGGGCATCGGAAGCAAATGAACGAGAGCCGCAGGTTTCTCAGCAGAACGTCATCAAGATCTCTGCGTCACATGCGGATCAGGCGATGACAACAGAGGAGGCTGAGCCGGGAAACTCTGGTCTCGAGCCGATATCTCAAGTTGGAGGCGAGGCAGCCGCCGATAAGCCGGACGGACCTCGAAACAGGAGGAGAAGCGCAATGGACAGTGCAGTTCAGATCCGTATTCATCCCGCGATTGATGGCGGTATCAAGCCGGAAGGGGCCGGGTTTTCCGGCGGCACGCTGGTCTGCGAATGCACCGACCGGCCGGTCAAGGTGAAGATCGAGGGACAGGTGGCCCATAACCATGCCTGCGGCTGCACCAAGTGCTGGAAGCCGAAGGGGCAGACTTTTCCATCGTCGCCGTCGTGCCGCATGACAAGGTGACGGTGCAGGAAAACGGCGACAAGCTCGCGGTCGTCGATCCGTCGGCGCTCATCCAGCGGCATGCCTGCAAGCAATGCGGCGTGCATATGTATGGGCCGGTTGAACGCGAGCACGCATTCCAGGGGCTGGATTTCATCCATCCCGAGAGGTTCCAGGAGGCCGGCTGGGCGCCTCCGGGCTTTGCTGCCTTCGTCTCTTCGATCATCGAATCCGGTGTCGATCCGGGTCGCATGGATGGCATTCGCGGACGGCTGAAGGAGCTGGGGCTGGAGCCCTATGACTGCCTGTCGCCAGGGCTGATGGACTACGTTGCCACCTGGGTGGCCAAGAAGTCCGGGGCGCTTCCGGCCTGATCAAGGCCTTGGTAGCTGGTTTCGACGGCTAGCGGCCATATGGTGCAGATGCGCCATATGGCCCGTCTCGCCATTTGTCGGCCTTTTCCGGGGTGAGGGCTGGCGTCCGATAAGCCAGTGTCGCCTTTTTCATCCAGCCGTGTAGGGTCGGGCATTTCGCGCTTACGGCATCAGTCGAAGCGCGACAGGAACTCGGAGACCGTCTTCAGGCAGAGCGCCTTTTCCTCCACATGCGGCATGTGGCTGGAGTTTTCGAACAGAACCCATTCGCAGCCTTTGACCTTGTCGACATAGGGCTTGACGACCAGCGGCGTGGCCTCGTCGTATTTTCCCGAGATCTTGAGGGTCGGCGCTTCGATCAGGTGCAGGCGATCCTCGATCGTCCAGTCCTTCATCGTGCCGATGACGTGGAATTCCGTCGGACCGTTCATGTTGCGGTAGACGGTATTGTCCTCGTCCATGATGGCGAAGGTGCGGGCCACTTCCGCCGGCCAGGGTGAAACGCGGCAGACATGGCGGTCGTAGAAGACGCGCGATGCCGTGATATATTCCGGATCGGTGATCGTGCCGGCTTGCTCGTGCTTCAACAGCGTTTCCTGGACGTCCTGCGGCAGTTCCTCGCGCAGGCGGTTGGCCTCTGACACCCAGGTGCGCATGTTGGCTGGCGAATTGGCGATGACGAGGGCCTTCAGGCCCTTCGGCTGGCGCACGGCATGTTCGGCCCCGAGCATGCCGCCCCAGGACTGGCCGAGAAAGGCATAGCGATCCTGAATGCTGAGATGGGAGAGAAGCGCGTCGAGTTCTTCGAGGAAGAGGGCAGGGGTCCAGAAATCCGGCCCCTTTTCCGGCAGGCGGGAGGAATTGCCATTGCCGAGCTGGTCGTAGTGGATGACGGCGCGACCGTCGATTTCGGTAATGCCCTTGAAGCTGTCGACATAGTCATGGGTGCAGCCGGGGCCGCCATGGGCGACGACGAGCGGCAGCTTGCCGCTGTCGAGCGAGCCGGTGACGCGATACCAGGTCCGGTATTCGCGAAAGGGCAGGAAGGCTTCCTTCGACGCTGTTGCAGGCACGTTCATCTCCATGTCGTTACAGTCCATGGGAAAAGCATAACGTGGCGACAGGAGGTGCGGCAGCTATCACAAGTTATAGGATGGGCGGTCTTCGAGCAGGCGGTAATGGGTGGCGCGCACGACGGCCTGGGTGCGGTTTCGAGCGCCCAGTTTTTTCGCCGCCGCATTGAGGTGCATGACGACGGTCGGCACCGATCGGTCGATGATGCGCGAGATTTCCTTGGCTGAAAGGCCCTCGGCGGAGTGACGCAGACATTCGCGTTCCCGCTCCGTCAGCCTCGCTTTGCCGGCGCTGAATGTCGTCGGATCGAAGAGCGAATAGGCCGTCTCATGGAAGACGTGTGCGAGCAGGTTGAAGTCGGCGATGTAGCGCAGCGCGTGGCGTTCGAATTCCCGGTTGCCGCCGAAGCGTACGCCGGTGACGGTCGCATAGTCGCCGCGCGGCATATGGACGGGCACGGTAACGCCGGTCGACATGTCGCGCTCGCTGAGATAGCGCGCGACAGGGGCGGTATCCTCGGTCATGAAGCGGCGGATCAGCGTGTCGACATCTGCGTCGTAATTCCAGAAAAACGGCGTCGACGTGCGCAGCGCCACCTGCTGTACCGGGTCGATGCGGAAATAGCCGCGATCGAACCAGTAGTCGTGCATGTCCTCGGAAATATTGCGCAGCTTCAGCAGCGACGGGATCATGATCGCGCCGTCGAGATCGTAGGGAACCGGCGTGTAGTCATAGATCAGTGCCTCGAAACCGATCGCCTTCATCGCTTCGAAGATCTGGTCGATACGGCCGTCCAGCGTCTCATGAGCCGTGAACTGGCTTCTGATCGTGCCGATTTGGTCAAGCATTCCGTGGCATCCCCGGCTCCACAGCCCCTTAATGCGCCGATCCTATCACTTCTTATAGCTGGCGCCCAATAACGTTTGCGGTAAAAATTAGCGGTGCTCAAATATTGAGCAAGCGAAATTTTGCCGGAGTGCGCGATGTGGCGTGAGATCGAGCCCGATGCTCGACATGAGGTCGAGGTCGACGGCCACAAGGTCGTCGCTTACAGTTTCGGCGATGGGCCGGAGACGGTTTTCTGCCTCAATGGCGGGCCGGGCCTTCCTTGCGACTATCTGCGGGAAGCCCATTCCTGCCTGATCGACAAGGGTTACCGCGTCGTCGCCTTCGACCAGCTGGGGACCGGCGCCTCCGACCGGCCGACAGACGCGTCGCTCTGGACGATCGGCCGCTATGTCGAGGAGACCGAGACGGTGCGCAAGGCACTCGATCTCGGCAAGGTCCACATGCTCGGCCATTCCTGGGGCGGATGGCTCGCCATCGACTATTCGCTGACCTATCCGGAAAACCTGCAAACACTGATACTCGAGGATACGGTGGCGGACATGCCGCACCTCATTTCGGAGCTGGAGCGGCTGCGCGCGGCACTCGGACCGGAAACGGTGGCGATGATGCAGAAACACGAGGCGCAGGGCACCTACGACCATCCGGAATATCTGGCCGCCGTGACGATCCTCAACTACCGCCACGTCTGCCGCCTGCCTGAATGGCCGGCACCGGTCAATCGGTCGCTCGACGACTGGAACATGGGGCCTTACGGCACGATGCAGGGACCGAACGAGTTCCTCTATATCGGCAACCTGAAGGATTGGAACCGTATCCCCGACCTGCCGGGCATGACCGTGCCGACGCTGATTACCTGCGGCGAACATGACGAGCTGACCCCGGCCTGCGCGCTGAAGATGAAGCTCGCCATCCCGAATGCGGAGCTCATGGTCATCGCCAATGCCAGCCACATGCCGTTCTACGAAAACCCGACGGATTATTATCCGGCGCTTCTCGATTTCCTCGCCCGCAACAGGCCGAACTGATGCATAGATCGATGAAAGACAGCATCAGACGACGGGGGCGCCATGCACCGCTATAGGTTCGTTCTTTTAAGGCCGTTGCAGTTCCTGCCGGTCATTTTCGGCATCAGCATCATCACCTTCATCCTGGTGCGGCTGATCCCGGGAGATCCGGCGCGCGTGCTGCTCGGCACCCGCGCGACACCGACGGCGATCGCCAATATCCGCGCCCAGTTCGGCCTCGATGAACCGATCTGGCTGCAATATCTCTATTTCCTGAGAAATCTCGGCAATGGCGAGATGGGCAAGTCGATCCTCTACAAGATCGATGTCCTGAAGCTCATTGCCACCCGCATCGAGCCGACGCTCGCGCTCGTCATTGCAAGCGTGGTTCTGTCGATCGTAATCGCCGTGCCGATGGCATCGATTGCGGCGCGCAATGCCGGCCGGGCGCCGGATCACGCGGTGCGGATCATATCCACTTTCGGCATCGGGTTTCCGCCCTTCTGGCTTGGGCTGATGCTGATCATCCTGTTCAGCGTCAAGCTCGACCTGCTGCCCGTCTCCGGTTACGGCTCGACGCTCGGCGACAAGCTTGCGCATCTGATCCTCCCGAGCCTTACCATTGCTCTATCGCTTTCGACCGTGCTGACCCGCAGCCTGAGGGCGGCGATGATCGAGGGGCTGAAGTCTGATGTGGCGACGGCCGCGCGTGCCCGTGGGATGCCGGAGCGCATCGTCTTTTGGCGGCATGTGCTGCCGAATTCGCTGGTGCCGACGATCAATCTCCTGGCGGTCAATACCGGCTGGCTGATCGGCGGCACGGTGGTGATCGAAAGCGTTTTCGCGCTTCCCGGGATGGGGCAGTTGCTGGTGCGGGCCATCTTCTCACGCGACTATGGTCGTGCAGGGCGTCGCCATGGTGTTTGCCTGCGCCACCGTACTCGTCAATTTCCTCGCCGATATCGCCACCGTCGCGGCCGATCCGAGGGTGAAGCTATGAGCGCTGGTGCCATGTCTGTGTCTGCCGCCGGTTGGAGGAGCTTTCTCGGCAAGCGGACGATGCTTGTGGTCGGTGCATCGATCCTGTTCCTCTTCCTGCTGATGGCGGTCGCAGCACCGCTGATCGCGCCTTATGATCCCATCCTTCAGGATGGTTCCTCGCGGCTGCAGCCGCCGTCGTTCTTGCATCCGTTCGGTACCGATAATTTCGGCCGCGATATCCTGTCGCGCATTATCTGGGGTGCGCGGATCGACCTGCAGATCGCCTTTCTCGGCGTCGCCTTTCCCTTCGTCATCGGCACGGTGGTCGGCACGATTGCGGGCTTTTTCGGTGGCATCGTCGATGCGGTCTTCATGCGGATCGTCGACATCATCCTGGCCTTTCCCTTTCTCGTGCTGATGCTGTCGATCATCACCATTCTCGGGCCGGGGCTTTCCAGCTTCTACATCGCCATGGCGCTGGTCGGCTGGGTCTCCTATGCGCGGCTGATCCGGGCGCAGATCCTGGTGCTCAAGACCAGCGATTATGCGGTGGCCGCCGTCAGTCTCGGTTTCGGCCGGATGCGGATCATGTTCCGGCACCTGCTGCCGAATGCGATTGCCGGTTCGATTGTGTTTTCCATGTCGGATGCGGTGCTGGTCCTGCTCTCCGGCGCGGCCGTCAGCTATCTCGGCCTTGGCGTCCAGCCGCCTGTCGCCGAATGGGGCGTGATGGTGGCCGAAGGGCAGAGCTTCATCACCACCGCATGGTGGATCACGCTGTTTCCCGGCCTCTCCATCGTCTTCCTCGCCTTCGGCTTCAGCATTCTGGGCGATGCGCTCGGCGAATTGCTCGGGGTGCATGAATGAACGCTCCCATCCTTTCCGTCCGTGACCTGACGGTCAAAGCCCATCTGAATGGCGAGACGCGCGTCCTGCTCGATGCCGTCTCGCTCGATCTGGCGAAAGGCGAAATCCTCGGTCTCGTCGGCGAGAGCGGATCCGGCAAGAGCCTGTTCTGCCGGTCGCTGGTGCGGCTGCTTCCTTCCTCAAGACTGAAAATCGAGGACGGTGCGGTGCTTCTCGAAGGGCGTGATCTGACGTCCCTCAGCGATGCCGAAATGCTGAAGGTACGGGGCAGCGAGATCGGCATGATCTTCCAGAACCCGACCAGCCATCTCGACCCGGTGATGCGGATCGGCGACCAGATCTCGGAAGGTATCCGTTATCATCAGGGGCTCGATGCGCGGGCAGCGCGCGCGGCTGCGACCGAAATTCTGTCGCAGGTCGGTTTCCCGATCCGCTTCGCCAGTATGACAGCTATCCGCACGAATTTTCTGGCGGCATGCGCCAGCGGGCAATGATCGCCGTCGCGCTGTCCTGCGATCCCAAAATCCTGATCGCCGACGAGCCGACGACCGCGCTCGATGTGACCATCCAGGCGCAGATCTTGGCACTGCTGATGGATCTGCGTGAGAAGCGCGGCCTGTCGATCATCCTGATCACCCATGATCTCGGGATCGTGGCGCAGACCTGCGACCGCATCGCGGTGATGCGC
The DNA here is from genome assembly GCF_030323265.1 of Terrirhizobium terrae. GTDB lineage: Bacteria > Pseudomonadota > Alphaproteobacteria > Rhizobiales > Rhizobiaceae > Neorhizobium. The sequence goes on along the minus strand of NZ_CP104992.1, from coordinate 806,623 downwards.
GGGGGCAAGCTGCTGGAACAGGGAACGAAGCGGCAGATCCTCTCACAGCCGAAAGACCCGTATACGATCCGGCTGATCCACAGCCATCCGTCCATGCCGGACGTGGAGCCGGTAACCGAAGCTGCTGCTTCCACCGTTGCGGCGCCAGTGAAGCCGATCCTCGAAATCGATGACCTGCATGTCCGCTTCCCGGTCGGCGGAAGCTTCTTCCGGGGAGCCAAAGCGAAGACCATCAGCGCCGTTTCCGGCATCAGCCTGCAGATCATGCCGGGCGAGACGGTCGGCATCGTCGGTGAATCCGGCAGCGGCAAGAGCACGCTCGCCCGTGCGCTGCTGGGCCTAACGCCTATCTCATCCGGTCATATCAGCTTCGAGGGCATCGATCTTGCTCAGCAGAAGACGGCCGGCCTAGCGAAGCTGCGGCGCGAGGCGGCGATGGTGTTCCAGGACCCGTTCAACGCGCTGAACCCGCGCATGACCATCGGCCAGACGATCGGCGAGGTGCTTGCCGTGCAGGGCAAGGTCGCACGGGCCGATATTCCGCAGCGGATCGGCGAGCTGCTCGATCTGGTCGGGCTGGAGCGCGAATTTGCCAATCGCAAGCCGCGCTCGATGAGCGGCGGCCAGTGCCAGCGGGCGGGTATTGCCCGTGCGCTGGCAGTCGATCCGAAGCTGATCATCGCCGACGAATGTGTGGCAGCCCTCGACGTGACCATCCAGGCGCAGATCATCGACCTGTTCCGCGAGCTGGCCGCGAAAATGAACCTCACGCTGCTGTTCATCGCCCATGATCTGGCGATCGTGCGCAATCTCTGTGCCCGCACCATCGTCATGTATCGCGGCGAGGTGGTCGAGGATGGGCCGTCGGAGCAGGTCTTCTCGCAGCCGAAACATGCCTACACCGCATCACTCGTCGCGGCGATCCCGGATATCGATCCGGACAAGCCGCTGCTCGGCGATGCCGAAGAGACATCCGAAAGCATCCGATCCATCAAGCGAATGCCATAACAAAGAAGGGAACGACATCATGAACAGGAAGTGGAAATCGATCGGGTTTGCGGCCTTTGCCGCGGCTCTCTCACTCAGCGCCAGTTTTGCCGAAGCCGCCGGCGTTCTGACTATCGGCCGTCGCGAGGACTCGACGACGTTCGATCCGATTAAGTCGGCTCAGAATGTCGACAACTGGGTGTTCTCCAACGTCTTCGACGTGCTGATCCGCGTTGACAAGACCGGCACCAAGCTGGAGCCCGGCCTTGCCGAAAGCTGGACTGTGTCCGACGATGGGCTGACCTACACGTTCAAGATCCGCGACGCGAAGTTTTCCGACGGCTCGCCGATCACTGCCGAGGACGCCGCGTTCAGCCTGCTGCGCATCCGCGACAATGAAGGGTCGCTGTGGAGCGACAGCTACAAGATCGTCGAGACGGCCGAAGCGACCGATGCGAAGACGCTGACCGTCAAGCTGAAGACGCCGTCGGCACCGTTCCTCTCGACGCTGGCGCTGCCCAACGTCTCGGTTCTGTCAAAGAAGGCCGTCGAGGCGGGCGAAGATGCTTTCGCAGAACTGCCAACGGCCTCTTCCGGTGCCTTCACCGTCAAGGAGTGGCGACGCGGCGATCGCGTCATCCTCGAAAAGAACCCGAATTTCTGGCAGGCGGATCGCGTCAAGCTCGACGGCGTCGAGTGGATCTCGGTTCCGGACGACAATACCCGCATGCTGAACGTGCAGGCCGGCCAGCTCGACACGGCGATCTTCGTGCCCTTCTCGCGCGTCGAGGAGCTGAAGAAGGACGCCAATCTTAGCGTATTGATCGACACCTCGACCCGCGAGGATCACCTGCTGATCAATCACGAGCATGGGGCGCTCGCCAAGAAGGAGGTCCGCCAGGCTATCGACATGGCGATCGACAAGAAGGCGATTGTCGATACTGTGACCTTCGGTCTCGGCACGGTCGCCAATTCCTATATCCCGAAGGGCTCGCTCTATCACTACGATGCGAACTACCAGTACCCGTACGATCCGGAAAAGGCGAAGGCGATGCTGGCGGAAGCCGGCGCTTCCGATCTGTCCTTGAACTATGTCGTCAATGCCGGCAACGAGGTGGACGAACAGATTGCGGTCCTTCTGCAGCAGCAGCTTTCCAAGGCGGGCGTGACTGTCAATCTGCAGAAGGTCGATCCGAGCCAGAGCTGGGACATGCTCATTGCCGGCGACTACGATATCTCGGTCATGTACTGGACGAACGACATTCTCGACCCCGACCAGAAGACGACCTTCGTTCTCGGTCACGATACCAATATGAACTACATGACCCGCTACAAGAGCGACAAGGTGAAGGATCTGGTGGCCGCAGCGCGTCTGGAGCTCGATCCGAAGAAGCGCGAGGCCATGTATGTCGAGATCCAGAAGACCGCCAAGGACGATGTCCACTGGGTCGATCTCTACTACAGCCCCTATATCAATGTCGCCCGCAAGAACGTCGAGAATTTCTATCAGAATCCGCTCGGCCGCTTCTTCCTGGAAGACACGGTGAAGAACTGATCATGCGAGGAAGCCGGGCGCTTCGCGTCTGGCTTCCCGTTTTGCACAAGGGGTCGAGGGCGCCAAGCCGGGCGATCGCTCGACGATCCGCAAGTTCCATCTCTCCGGCGTCGGCTGGGCAAAGCCCGGGCGATGTCGCGGTTTCGGGAGGAATCGTCTTGCGATCTCCGAGCCTATATCTGGGACCGCACCACGTCCGCCACGGGATGCAGGATCTGCGCCGGGATCGATCCGACGATGCTGTATCCCATGCCCTCTTTGGCCCAGCTCCAACCGTTGACACCTCCAGCGGTGCTGGCGACCATCGGTCTGTTCTGGTCGACGAGCATGCGTCGCGACAGCATGACGAGGCGGTTGCCCTTGTCGTCGTCATACATGAGCATAAAACCGGCGCCGTGCGTCGTTGGGATGACACGACCGCCCATCAGCCGGTAACCAGATGCGCCAAGATCGGGGATGACCACCGAACTGCCGAGTGTTGTCGAGGCAAGCTGCTGCAGGGTACCGCTGCCATCGGCCCTGACTTCCACCGGCCTCAGCCTGTCGGCGGCAAACGCGCCGTAGCTGGCGGAGGCTTCCAAGGCCAGCGCCGCCACACCTTCGGTCGGAGGCAGCATGTAGCCCTTCGTCAGCCAGCCGCCCGTCGCGCCGACGGCGAGAAGTACAGTGGCTGCAGCTGCCAGGCGTAGGCGACCGGGCCTTGACGTCGTCGCGTTGTGCGCGGCCGCGATGTTTTCCAGATTGAGCCTGCTCGGCACCGGTTCCTCGGCGACCGGATCCAGAGATTGCCGCAGCGCCGACGCCTGTTTCCGGTAGGCGGCGACGCGCCCCGCCGCATCCGTATTTGCCAGAAGATATTTCGATACTTCGCCACGCCGTTCGGGAGAGAGCGCATCGTCGACGAACGCCTGAATGTCGTCTTCGGTGATGGGTCTCCTGCTCATTTCACTCTCCGAATATAAGGGCCGCCGGGTAAGTGGCCTCGATGCCCTGCTTCGTTTTGCGGCGCGGTCTCGAGAAGCTTGCGCAATTGTTCACGGGCCCGGGACAGGCGTGACATTACCGTGCCGAGTGGAATGCCAAGGACCTGTCCGGCCTCGGCGTATGACATGTCCTCAACCGAGATCAACAGGAGGATCGCGCGGTGGTCCGGCGGGAGGCGGTCGATTGCCGACATGACCTCGTGGCCGAACACGGTTTCCTCCTGCGTTGCCTGAAGTGCCCCGGTCGCCTCGGGCATGTCGTCTATCGGCATGGCGGCGCCCCGGCGCGTGTTCTGTCGCAGCCTGTTGACCGCCAGATTATGCAGGATTGCAAATGCCCAGGAGCGGGCGTCCTCGTTACGCCGCTTCTGCCAGTTGGCAACGATCCTTACCAAGCAGTCCTGGACAATATCGTCGGCCGTTTCCGGATCTCGGAGCAGGCCCCGGGCGTAGCGCCTGAGGGCCGGGATCATCGGCTCTATCTGCGACAGCATGTCGTTCATGCCACACCATCTCCATCGAAGGCGATCCGCGCAATGAGCGCGGATCGCCGCGCTTCCCGTCAATCGGCAGCCTGGACCTGCAGCACCTTGCCGGGCTTGCCGTCCTGTGATGATGCGACGACCAGATAGCGGCGCTCATCCTTGTGCTTTGCCTCGACGATCTGGCGGATCGGGCCGACCGCGTTGACGATCGCCGAACCCGCCGGGTTGGTCATGAAGTTCGAAAGGCCTTCCAGCATGCCGCTGCCGTCAGGTTTGTCCGACAGGGCCAGAATATAAGCCTTCTTCGGCTCAAGTCCGGTGACGGAGGCCTGCAGCACTTGGGTCAGTCCCTGGTCAAAGAGGAGACCGTCGTCGGGGCCTTGTCCTTCGAGCCTTTTATGGCAAGCCTGAAATGGGCGGCTTCTCCGGCCTTGCCGAGCGGAACGAGGTTCTCAAGCCCGTTGCCCTCGGAAACCGCGTTCGGGACGTAGGCGACGGCCTGCGGCGCCTGGCCGATCGGAATGGTGGAGATCACCTTGTTGGTCAGCGTATCGATCACGGCGAACTGGTCGGCATTCTCGAGGCCGACATAGACGCGGCTACCATCGCCCGACGGCCAGATCCCGTGCGGCAGGTTGCCGACGGGGATCGTCGCGACCTGTTCGAACGTATCGGTGCGGAACACCTTCACCTCGTTGAGGCCGCCGACCGTGACATAGGCAAAACTGCCGTTCCTGTTGGTGGCGAAGTTGACGTGATTGGTGATCGGGCCTGTGTCGATCGTCTTGATCAGGTCGAAGGGGGCCTCGGCGTTGAAGACCTGTGCCTTGCCGACATCCTTCAGCGTGAACCAGACCTGCTTGCCGTCCGGGGATGCCGCGATATTGGGGCAGAACGGGCTTTCCTGCTTTACATTGCCGACGATCTTGTGGTCGGCGACGGAAACGACGACCGTTTCCGGGTTGAAGGACGAGCAGATGTAGCCGTATTTGCCGTCCGGCGAAAAGATCTGCATTCCGGGCCCGGCCGGAACCTTGATCCGCTGCTTTTCCTCGAACGTGCTTGCGTCGATGACCGAGATATAGTCTTCGCCGCGCACGGTCACCCATATCTCCTTACCGTCGGGCGTGAAGAATGCCTCATGCGGTGAGCGGCCGATATAGGTCGTATGCTTGACGGCATTGGTGGCGGTGTCGATGAAGGTCACGGAGTTTGAACCGATCGAGACGACGGCGAGCGTTTTGTGATCGGGCGAGAATCCCACCCCGTGAACGAGAACCTGCCCCTTGTAGAGCGGGCTGAGATTGCCGGGCTGGGGATCGCCGAGCTTGATCGTGCCGAGAAGCTTGTTGGTCGACGGGTCGCTGACGGAGACCGTGTTGGAAAACTGCTCGGCGGCATAGACCCGGTCCCTGCTGCTGACCGGGATATCCGGGGCGGACGCGGCTTCAGGGGCCTGGCCTGCAAGGGCGCCTATGGGCGCAAGGAAGCTGCCCGCCAGCAGAGCGGCGGCGGTAATGGTTCTGCGAATTTTCATCTTGGAAGACCTTCGGTTACATCTTCATGTCGGGATCCATGCCCTGCATGGAACCGGCGGGGGCATTTTCCGGTGCAACCTGTGTCGGTGCTGCGCCGGAAGGCGGAAGCGGATCGCCGATCGCGAGCTTCATCGCAGCGATCTCCTGCTGCTGTTCCACGATGATCTCCTGAGCGAGGCGCTTGAGCTGTTCGTTCTGGCCGTATTTGAGGACGGCAAGCGCCATGTCGATCGCCCCCTGGTGATGGGGTGTCATCATCGCCACGAAGTCGCGATCGACATCACCGGTCGGCTCGATCTCCATCTTCTCCATCATCCGATCCATCGCCGCGTCGTTCTCGGTCCAATAGGTTGTTTCCTGGGAGACGGCGGCAGTGGACGAATGACCGTGCTGCGATGGATCATGCGCGAAGGCGGTGCATGCGCCTGCGGTCGCCAGCATGAAGGCGGCGAAGGCTGCGGACTTTCTGTGTGACCAAATCGTCATCGGCTGTTTCCTTCTGGTTATGGATGGGTAGACAGCCAGAGGCGGCGCCTATTCCATCGGGGCTGGAATTTTTCACGCCACCGGATCATCGAGGCCGAAAGAGGCGACGAGGGAGAGGGCAATTGCGCCAAGTACGATCTCTGCTCCTGCGCCCAGCACCAGCAGGCGCTGGGACCGGAGTGGATCCCGTCGATAGATCGGCACGACAAGGTAACGGTTCGCCACGGCAAGGCCTGTCATCGCCAGCGCGACGGCAATCTTGAAAATGAGTTCGCGCTGATAGGGCGAGGCCGGATCGGTCGGCAGGTGGCCGAGGATGAGGAGCGTGTTGGCAAGGCCGGTAAACAGGACGAGCGCCACGACGACATGGCCGACCTGGGAAAAGCGGAGCATCGACACCATGGCTGCACCTCGAAGCTCCGGACGCGCGGTCATCGGTATTATCAGGATGAATGGCACGAGCGCGCCGACCCATGCCGTCGCCGACAGGACATGGACGATGTCCGAAAACGTTCGGACAATGCCATCGGCCGCGTGCCCGTTTGCGGCAAGGCTGCCGACGGCCATTTCGGACAGCAGGACCGAGAGGCGGTCCAAGCCGAGGGATGCTGCCACAAGGAGAGCGAGACAGACCGCGAGATGAGCAAGCATTCCATGACCAGCACTCGTGCCAAATGCCACGGCCGACCACAGATCCGGCCGAAACATCGGTGACCAGGCAGAGGTGATTGCCACGGTCTGCAGGGGAATGGCGATGGCGCTCGTCGATGCCGCTATGGCGGTGCTGAGCAAAAGCGATTTTCGCATGGCGGCGGCGAGGGCAGGGCGTATGCCCACGTCAGCCAGGATGACGGCAAAACCGCCTCCTCCCCATAGGTAAGCGAGAGAGGCGTCGTGAACGGTGCGCTCCAGTGCGAGGGCCTGAAGCGGTGTCATGGCGTCACGCGGAACCGGTAGGAACCCGAGGATGGATGGCCGTCCGTGGACAGCACATGCCATTGCACGATGTAGCCTCCTGGGGGCAGAGGAGTGGTCGGCACGATCGAGAGGGTGGCAGAATCTTCACCGCTAATAACGGGTGATGCCGTTGGCGCGAGGTCACCTGTTTCACCGGTCAGGGTGATCGTCGAAAAGGCAGGTTCAAGGCCTTCGGTAAAGCCAAGCGAGATCTCGGACGGCGATGTGCGTAGCGTTGCGCCATCGGGCGGTACCGCGCTTTTCAGATGGGCATGCGCCAGGGCTGGCCCGGAAATTGCCATTCCGCACAGAAGTACGGAGCCGAGAAGAGATATTCTGTAAGGCATGCTGGTCGTCCTTTCTCCAAGAAAGCTTCCGACACGGTAGACACCCTTCCCGGCTTTATATTCCTCGTGATGCGAGAGGATTGGATGTTCCTTCTGCAGCCGCCTGCGTTATTCACGCAACGGCAGAGCCGTGCTTCATTTGCGATCGGGGTGCAGTGTTTCGCCACGAGCTTCGAAGATCGACAGCTGCTAAAGGCGGGCGCCGTTTTCTCATTCTCAAACTAAGCGGCCTGACGAGGGATGAAACACTCGCGACCGGTATCGTTCCTGTGCCATACTGGACGCGATAATGAGCAAGGGGCGTCATGCAGGGCCAGCCGAACTATGTTGATGCTTTATTCGATGGCCGCGGGCAGCACGATCCGGTCGAGGTGCTGCAGAAGGTCTACGGCTATTCGTCGTTCCGCGGCCAGCAAGGGGATGTCGTCGAGCATGTGATCTCGGGTGGAGACGCTGTCGTGCTGTTTCCAACCGGCGCCGGCAAGTCGCTTTGCTTCCAGATCCCTGCTTTCTGCCGTGAAGGTGTCGGTATCGTCGTTTCCCCGTTGATCGCGCTGATGCGTGATCAGGTGGAGGCGCTGAGCCAGGTCGGCGTGCGGGCGGCGGCGCTGAACTCTTCGCTGTCGCGGGAAGGCTTCGACCAAGTGCGGCGGGACCTGAAGGCAGGCGCGCTGGACATGCTTTATGTGACGCCGGAGCGGATCACGACACCGGGGTTCCGGGAATTGATCAGCGGTGCCAAAATCGCGCTCTTCGCGATTGACGAGGCTCATTGCGTCTCGCAATGGGGGCATGATTTCCGCCCTGAATATCGTCAGCTCGGCGAACTTGCCGATCTCTTCCCCAACGTGCCGCGGATGGCGCTGACGGCAACGGCCGACCCGCATACGCGTGACGACATCATCGACAGGCTGGCGCTCAACAATGCTCGCGTGTTCACCTCATCTTTCGACCGGCCGAACATTTCCTATGAAATCGTCGAGCGGGACCAGCCGCGCCAACAACTCCTGCAATTCCTTTCACGCCACAAAGGCGAGAGCGGCATTGTCTACTGCCTATCGCGCGCCAAGGTGGAAGAGACGGCCGACTGGTTGAACGGGCAGGGCATTTATGCCTTGCCCTATCATGCCGGGTTGGAGCGGCAGGTGAGGGACGCCAACCAGGATGCGTTTTTGAAGGAGGATGAGCTCTGCCTTGTCGCTACCGTCGCCTTCGGGATGGGGATCGACAAGCCGGATGTGCGCTATGTCGCGCATCTCGATCTGCCTGGATCGGTCGAGGCGTATTATCAAGAGACCGGCCGTGCCGGACGCGACGGCATGCCGTCCGAAGTGTGGATGGCCTATGGCATGGCCGATGTCATCCAGCGCGGGCGGATGATCGACGGCGGAACCTCCGGCGATGCTGTGAAGCGCGTCGAGCGGGCCAAGCTGAATGCGCTGCTGGGCATATGCGAGACCGCGGGCTGCCGGCGCCAGGCGATCCTCGCCCATTTCGGTGAGACCCATGGCGGGCAATGCGGCAATTGTGACACGTGCCTGAAGCCAGTCGATACATGGGACGGCACCGAGGCGGCGATCAAGGCGCTTGCGGCGGTCTATCGCACCGGCGAGAGGTTCGGGACCGGTCATGTCATCGACGTGCTGGTCGGCAACGACAATGAGAAAACCCGGCGTTTCGGCCATACCGAGATGCCGGTGTTTGGGGCAGGAAGCGATATTCCGACCAAGACCTGGCAATCGGTCTATCGCCAGCTTCTCGCCGCAGGCCTGATCAGCGTCGATCACGACGCATTCGGCGCGCTGAAGCTGGAGCCGGAGGCGCGGGCTGTGTTCAAGCGCGAGCGTGAGGTCCATTTTCGCCGCGACCGGCCGACGCGTGGCAAGGCGGGAAAGAGCCAGTCATCCAGCGCAAAGAATGCCCGTTCACAGCTGGACGAGGCCGATGCGTTGCTGTTCGAGGCCTTGCGGCGCACCCGCATGGCTATCGCCAAGGACCTTTCCATTCCCCCTTATGTCGTCTTTGCCGATACGACGCTGGTCGCCTTTGCGACGGAGCGACCGAGCACGCGCGACGCACTGCTCGGTATTTCCGGTGTCGGCGAGGCGAAGCTTGAGCGTTATGGCGAGACCTTTCTTGAGGTTATCCGGGAGTTCGACCAATAACGGGACAGCGCAGCCATTCGGAGCCATTCGAGTGGTGCGCCTTGTCTTAGAGGTCGTGATCGTTTGACGATGCACCCGCCGTCTAAGAGGAGGGACGGTGGGCGGGCTGCTTGGCGATGTTTACCTCGCGGAAGATGAGTAGGTTTCAGGGAGAGAGAGATGAAGATCAGAGCCGCGACGCTTCGTCAGATGGGCTTGAACATGCCTTACGCGGAGAGCAGACCGTTGGAAATTGCGGAGCTTGATCTGGAGCGCCCGGGGCAGGGAGAGGTTCTGGTACGTATTCGCGCGGCCGGGCTGTGCCATTCGGATCTCTCCGTCATCAACGGCAGCAGGCCGCGCCCGATGCCGATGGCGATCGGTCACGAGGCAGCCGGCGAAGTGGTGGAACTTGGTGAAGGGGTCGATGATCTCGAAGTTGGCGATCACGTTGTCCTGGCCTTCGTGCCGAGCTGCGGCCATTGCCTGCCGTGCTCGGAAGGGCGGCCAGCGCTCTGCGAACCGGGGGCTGCGGCCAATGGCCAGGGCACATTGCTGACCGGTAGCATTCGGCTGAAATCCCACGGGCAACCGGTGCATCATCATATCGGCTGTTCGGCCTTTGCCGAGCATGCGGTCGTTTCACGCCGTTCGATCGTCAGGATCGACAAGAATCTGCCGTTCAACGAGGCAGCGCTTTTCGGTTGCGCGGTGCTGACCGGGGTGGGGGCCGTGGTGAATACGGCCAAAGTCCAGGCGGGTCAGACGACCGTAATCATCGGTCTCGGGGGTGTCGGCCTGGCGGGTCTATTGGGGGCGGTTTCTGCCGGCGCCGCGCAGATCATTGCCGTCGATCTCTCCGACGAGAAGCTTGAGATCGCCCGTCAGCTCGGGGCAACGGCTATCGTGAATGCGCGTGATGCGGATGCGGTCGAAAAGGTCCGTCAGCTCACCAATGGCGGCGCCGATTTCGCCTTCGAGTTCGCGGGCTCCGAAAAGGCGCTGGAAAGCGCCTACAGGATGACGCGGCGTGGCGGTACGACGGTGACAGCTGGATTGCCTGCGCCGACGGCGGCAATGCCGCTCAATATTGTCAGTCTGGTTGCCGAAGAGCGGACGGTGAAGGGCAGTTATATCGGCACCTGCGTGCCGGTCCGCGATATTCCGCGCTTCGTCGCGCTCTATAAGTCAGGCCGCTTGCCGGTCAACAAACTGCTCAGCGGATCGATCACGCTCGACGAGATCAACGAAGGCTTCGATCGTCTACATAGGGGTGAGGTGATCAGACTGGTCGTCGAGATGTGACGAAGATAAGCGGGACCGGGCGGGAGGCCGATGCCATATCGGCATAGCCGTCCTGTGCGAGCCAGTCGCAACATTCCTGCCAAACCCACGTGCCGGCCTTGCGCTTGCAGACACGTTGAAATTCCACGCGATTTCAACGATAAGCTTGCTTCGCACCGGGAAGGGTTGCCCATCGGCCACAGGTTCTGCCACTAAGCCGTCACAATTGCCTTTTTTCGCGTTCGCACGGTTGTCGCAGGCGCTTCCGTTGATACTTTGCGCACTATAGATTCTCTTAAAAGGATACGTGATGCGAAAGCTTGCGCCCTTCGTATTTATTGCTTTGCTCAGTGCCTGCGCCCGCCCTTCAGATGGTCCCTCCGCCGGAGCTTTTTACAACACGGTCGATCCGAACACGAAGGAACGTGTTCCGGTCGTTCGTCTTGCCGATGCGCCGATGTCGCCTCCGGTTGCTCAGCCGCTTTCCTATGCGCCGACCGACCAGGGCCTCAGCGTCATGCGCTCGGCCGGTTATGCCGATAACCGGTTGCGCCGCGGCGATGTGATCGAGGTTACGATCCTCGATACCGGCGAAGAGGGCATGTTCTCTTCCACCCAGGCAAAGACGCTCAATCTCGGTCGCTTCACCGTGGATTCCGCCGGTACCGTCACGCTGCCCTTCGTCGGTCGCCAGCGGGTTCTGGAATCCTCGCCCGAAGCGCTGCAGAGCCGGATCGTCAATGGTCTCAAGGGTTCGGCTGTCAATCCGCAGGCCGTTGTAACCGTCGTCGACAAACCGACCTCGGGCTTCACGGTCAATGGTGACGTGCGCGCTGCCGGCCGATTCCCGCTGACGGCGCGCCGCGAACGCGTGCTTGATGCGGTCGCGCTTGCGGGCGGTGCTTCGTCCACCCCGGCAGCCGCGAACGTGACGCTGATCCGCGGCAATAAGCGTGCCAGCGCCCCGATCGAACGGGTGATGAACGACAACAGCCAGAACGTCTATCTGCTGCCGGACGACCAGATCTATGTCGGCAAGGATGCGACGACCTTCACCGTATTCGGTGCGTTCAAGAGTGTCGGCGAGTTCGAGTTCGAGCCCGGCAAGCTGACGCTATCGCAGGCCTTCGGTCGCGCCGGCGGTCTGCTTGATGATCGCGCCAATGCGAGCCAGGTCTACCTGCTGCGCAACCAGACGGTCTACAAGCCTTACCCGACCGCCAGCGATGCCAAGGCGCCTTCCACCTACAGCGTCTCGAACAAGCCGGCCGTCTATCGCATCGACATGAAGGATATTGCCAACCTGGCGCTGATGCAGCGCTTCCAGATGGCCGATGGCGACATGCTCTATGCCGCCAATGCCGGCATGGTCGATTTCGCCAAGCTCTTTACCATCTACCAGAAGAGCGCGCCGTCTGCCGCGGCACCGCTGCCCGGTTCGAACTGAGCCGGACAAACTGCAAGCTTTTTCAGAGGCCGCCGAGCATCCGCAAGGCGGCCTTTGCATTTTCGGGCCTGTCTGCGGGATCGGGTTGCGAAAGCAGGTAGGCGAGACGGCGAAGGTGAGTGGCTGCAACGCCATCGGAGCCTTCGAGCAGGAGAGAGAATTTTTCCGACGGCGTAGAGGTCTGTGCGCGCATCAACCGGGCCGCCGTCCTTCTGTTCAGGTGCCGAAAAATGCGCCTGACCGGCAAAGCGGATGTCCAGTTCCGCGTGTCGATGTCCTGACTGTAGCGCTATGCCGAAGTCAGCGATCCTGAGGCTTTCAACGCCATCATCAGCGAAGAGAATGTTGTCGGGCGAGAGATCGCAATGGACGATAGAGTGCGCATGAACGGCCGAAAGACCTTCCAGCAATGATCTGGTGAGGAGCAGAATATCGTTGAGCTGGAGCGGACCGTTCGACAGTCGATCGGCCAGGCTGGACGTGCACCATTCCATCACCAGCGCAGGCCTACCATCCTCCAGCCGCAGCAGGATCTGCGCTGCCACGAGATGCGGATGGTGCAGCGACAGGCCGATCGTCGCCTCCTGAAGCAACAGCCTGCGTGCCACCGGATCATCCGCGTGATCGGCGTTCAGCGTCTTGATGGCGTGCAATGTGCCCAGATCACGGTGCCGGGCGCGATGGACGCTGGCCAGTTCCCCGTGATGGATGAGGTTTTCCAGGCTGAACGTATTGCCGATGATGGAGACAGGATTCCGCCCAGGCGGCTTTCGCCGCGATCCAGGGCATCGCGCACTTGCTCTACAAGAACTCGCCGTTCATCCTCCGGCCGATCCGTGTCGCCATCCCTGACCAGTGTCCGCCAAAGCGCCGAAAAGCGATCGGAAATCGCGGCCATGCTGGAGGGCATGGCAGGCTTGGGCTCATCCACCATGGTCGGTCTTGATGTCGATGACGACGGCGCTGACATTGTCACGGCAATTGGCGATCAGGGCTTCCTGCACCAGTCTTTCCGCCGCTTCTTCGACATCAAGCGACAGTAACAGCTCGGCGATGATCCGCTCCGAGATGGTTCGGGCCAACGGATTACTGCAGAGCAGAAAACGGTCACCGTCCTGCAGAGTGTCGATCAGCACTTCCGGGGAGAGCTGTCCCTGGAGGCCGATGGCGCGGGACAGCGAGCGGCGCAGGCCGATCGAGACATGGTCGCGGGTGATACATCGCATCATGCCGTCGCGCACCAGATAGCCCCGGGTGTCTCCGGCCCAGACCAGCGCGAAGCGATCTTCGACGGCAGCGAGCGCAACGATGCTGGCGCAGGGTGGCGTGATACCCTTCGAAGCCGCCGTCGATTGGAGCAAGCCGTGGGCGCGTCCAAGCTTGCCTTTGATATCCTGTACCAGTGTCTCGATGCTGTCCTGCGGTGCAGTATCCGACAGAAGCGCGATCGTCGCCCGGCTGGCCTCGACGGCATCGCTGCCATCGCCGAGACCGTCCGCGACGGCGAAGATGGCAGGTTCGGCCCTGACCAGCACCGCGTCCGCATTGATGCTCAGGCGGGTGCCCGGATGGGTCGCATGGCTATCCGATAGGCGGAAGCTCGCAGTAGGAGAGATAGGGATCGTGGGCGTCGAGGCGGGCTCCTGCTGCGGGTTCAGCAGCAAGGCAAGGTCTGCATGGGCCGCTGCCATCATCTCTTCGAGATCGAAGTCGATTGGGATATCGGGCTCTTCGACCGTCTCGATCTCTATCGATTGAGATGGGATCCGTGCGGGCTGGATCGGTTGCGGAGCTGCCGCCTCGGGCACGGCCGGCGCGGCACCGGCCATGACGAGTTCGAGGAAATCGACCGGCTGCGGCACACCATTGCTGCGAAAGCCCTTGGTCTGGCGATCGTCGGGATCGAAACGCCACCAGAAGGCGGCGGCCTTCGGTTTGCCTCTGCCGCGCTCGTCATCGAAATCGAAATCGCCGGGCCTGAGGCTTCTCAGCCGCTTCAGGTTGGCGGTGAAGGCGTCGAGCTCGAAATCGCGCTGGGCGGATGTCTCGGCGATGCCTTCGAGCGCGATGAACCAGGTGTCGTCCAGGCAGAGTTTTCGGGAATCTCCGGCAAAGTCATGCAGCTGCGTCGCGACGACGAGCGGAAAGCTGCGCCCGACGCGATCCCTGCTTGGAACGATGACGCCGGCCATCGTCATCGGCCCCCAAAGACCGCGCTCGACGATAAAGCGCCAGGCCGGCATGGCGCGAAAATCCTTTTCCCAGCGCTCGCCGAAATGATGCTGGGCCTTCGCAAGTCCGGTCTGTAGCCAAGCGTCGAGTGCGTCCTGCACCGACCGGCTGAAGCCGGTCGAAACGAAATCGCCATGGGTCGGAAGCTTGCCGAAGAAGCCGATGCGATCGGCTTCCAGGGTCGCCTGGTCCAGGGCTTGGCGCTGGTTCATCGCTTCCGCCCTCAGAATTGCGTCGGGCAGGCGAAGGCGCTGAGCGCTTCGAGCCGGAACGGGTTGAGGACGGAGCCGAACTGCACTTCGAATTCGGCGGTCCGGCCTCCTTGTTCGAACCGCGCCCGGAAGATGTCGTTGCCCTGCATGGTGGTTGAGGCGGCATCGAACAGGCGGAAGGGCGACCAGTCGCCGTTTTCCGTGATCGCCTGTTGCCAGCCGCCGGGCTGGAAGGCCAGGCGGGAGAGGTTGCTTGCGTCGTCCGAGGGCCAGCCGATCGACTTCGACTGGACCGGGCCGTGGAAATAGACGACGCGCTCGCCTTCGATTTCCAGCATCACGGCATTGGAGTTTTCCGACAGTGACACCGGCTTGATATTGATCGCAACCGACGGGTTCTCGCTGCCGGCCGGGAAGAAGGCGCGGTTGATCTTGTCGGCATTCTCGAACTGGGCGATCGCCTCGCTCGGAATGCTCTCGGATCCGAACGTGCCCTTCCAGCCCCAGGGGAGGCGCTGGTATCGACAAAGGCTGCCAGTTTCTCGCTGAAGAAGGTCTTGAACATGCCTTCCGGACCGAACAGGCGGACGAAATCGCTCATGGCGACATCGCGCGGGGATTCGCGATCGAAGGGATAGCGGCCGGTGATGACGCTGGAGCAATAGCTCGCGCCTTCGGCTGCCCAGGCCTCGCCGAGACGCGTCCGCGCCGACTTGACCGCAAGCGAACCGACATCGGCGGCAACGCCTGCCATCCAGACATCGACCGGTGCCGGCATGCGCCGCGCCTGCTGCAGCAGGTTCTGGTTGGCTTCCGTCAGCTGGCTGTCGACGTCGAAGACCTTGGCGACTTCGGCGCTGGAGGTCGTTGCACGGGCCAACTGGTCATGGACCTGACGCAGCACGGGCTCGAGCTGGGCGATCTGCGAACGTGGTTCTTCACCGGACGAGGAGCCTTCGTCGGAGCTGCCCTCGGTCGGTGCAGCGAGTGCCGCCCGCAGCGAGCCGAAAGGGTCCGGCGCGTCGGTGGCGCCCGCCAGCGCAGTTGAGGAAAGGGACAGGTTGTCCCCGGCGGATGCGACTTCCGCACCCGCATAACGGAGATCGGTGGAATCGACGATCGACCGGGCGATCGCTTCGACCGGGCTCGGTTTTGCGGCCAGGATGCGGGTGGTCTCGGCGGCATCGTTGATCGTCTGCGATGGCTTGACCCGCATGTCCGAAAGCAGCGTCGTCCAGCGTCTCTCGAAATTGTCGAAGTAGAGCTGGAGTGCGGCTTGGGAGGTCGTGTCGACCGTGCTGCCGGCGGGATTGTCCTCGCCGCGCACCCAGGTTTCGCCGAGTGCTTCGCGTGCCGCATCGGTGATCTTCGACAGGACGACGGTGCGGTAGCCGGTGCTGGAATAGATGCCGGGTATGCCTTCCCGCAGAGGGGCGCCGGAATTGCGCTCGAAGGCCTTTTCGCCGAGCGGTCCGAGCGCGCTTGCAGCACTCCAGGCCGGAAGCGCGCGTGAAGCGCGATAATCGACGAGGATATCGTAGGCGCGGTTGGCGATGCTTTGCGAGCGGATCGTCTCACGCGCCTTGGCAATCAGGGTGGCATCAAGTTCAATCGGGGGCAGAACGCCCTTGGCCATCGTGCTCGCATGGGCGATCAGCGCCTGGCGTGCCGCCGCGCGGCCATCGCCCGGATAGAGCGCGGTGAACATGTCCTCGGCTTCCAGTGTCACGAAATCCGGGTCCATCGTGCCCATGCCGCCGAGCATGGCGTAGAGCTTGAGGGCGTTGAAGGTGTGCGGAACATCCTTGGCTTCACCGATCTCCTTCTGCAGCTGTACGAGAACGCGGGGAAGAAGCAGGGCGTTCAAGGCCCGCTGGTAGGCGTCGCGCTGACGTCCGGCGATCTTGTTTTCCTGGTCGAGGCCGAAGCTGATCGGCCAGACGCGCTTGGCGGAAAAGTCCGTCGTGACGGCGGCGAGATTGTCGAGCGCCGGCAGGATACGCAGGAAGTCGGCATCCGTCACGTCGCGGACGCGGATGTCGCGGGACAACTGCTCATAAGCATTGATCCGCTGCTCGGCGCTAGCGAGTGCCGCCTGGTTCTGGAAATAGGTCGCGGTCCAGCTGGTCAGGACGACGGCAAAGACCAGCACGGCTGCGGCATAGGCGGCACGGCGCAGCAGAAGCTGGCGGCCGGAAAGGCGCTTGTCGCGGGCAACCAGCGAGGCTTCGTCGAAGATGACGTCCTTGAACAGGCGCGACAGGAAGTAGCTGCGACGCGCGCGCGCAGCGGAGGATGCGGCGGGAACGGCGTCTTCCACCTGGGTGCCGGAGGCGAAATAGATACCGCGCAGCAGCGGCGGTTCGACCAGTTTGGAGCCGGAGCAGAGCTCGGTCATCACGTCGTGGAGACGTTCCTTCAGCGCCGCGAGTTCTGCCGGGAAGCGGAAGATGCGGCCGCGCAGTTCGGCATTCGGTTCCTTCTGCAGGCGCTCGATCAGCATGGCGCCGACGCGTTCCTGCAATAGGGAGAATTCCTCGACGAAGCGGTCGGGCAGATCCATCGCCTTGTAACTCTCGTCGAGCCCGAAGGTCGTGCCCCAGACCTGTTCGCGGTCCGACTTGTTGAAGCCGTCGAAGAATTCGACGAAGCCGGTCAGCAGATCCGCCTTGGTCAGCACCAGATAGACCGGAATGCGGGCCTGCAGCTTCTCGTCGAGTTCCGAGAGACGCTGGCGGATGACGCGGATTTCCTCCCGCTGCGCTTCGGCGTCGCGGGTCAAGAGATCGCCGATGGAGAGGGTCACCAATGCGCCATTGATAGGCTGCGAGCGGCGATATTTGCGCAGCAGGCCGAGAAAACCTTCCCAGCCGGCCTTGGCGGTGCCGTTCAGGTCGTCCTGGGTCGTGTAGCGGCCAGCGGTGTCGATCAGGATCGCCTCGTCGGTGAACCACCAATTGCAGTTTCGCGTACCACCGATGCCCTGCACGGAATTGCTGCCGAGCGCATCGCCGAGCGGAAACTTGAGGCCGGAATTGGTGAGCGCCGTGGTCTTGCCCGAGCCCGGGGCGCCGAAGATCACGTACCAGGGCAGCTCGTAGATATAGTTGAAGCGTCTTTTGGTGACGCGGCGCAGAAGCTGCAGCGCCTCCTTGAGACGATTGTGGATCTCGGCCACTTCCGCCAGCTGGCTGGAAGCCGCTTCCGCTTCGGCATCGCGCTCGATGCCCTCGACCAACTGCTTGTCGCGGCGGCGGTCGCGAATGACCGTGAAGATCATGTAGCCGGCCCAGGCGGCGATGATCACGCCGATCAGGATCAGCCGGTTGGTGCTGCTCGCCAGCGGCTTGAAATTGCCATAGGCGGCCAGATAACCGTAGAACCAGATGACGACGCAGATCGCCGCCACCCAGATGACCGAGATGAAGCGCCGACCCAGAAGTCCGGCATAGGCCTCGACATAGGAGCGGAGCGTATAGAAACTGCCCAACGGGTTCATGGCGCGGTGCCCCTGCGGCCGGATTGACCATATCTCGAATATCCATCTCGACCGGCGGCGACTTGATACCGGCACCGCTCAACTGCTCTTCCGGATCCGCGAGAACCAGGATTTCCGTACGGCGGTTCTTTTCACGGCCTTCCGGTGTGGTGTTTTCGGCGATCGGGTCACTGTCGGCGCGGCCTTCGGTGAGGATCGCTTCCGGCCCGGTGAAGCTCGTCAGAATATCGCCGACGGCCTTGGCGCGAGCTTCCGACAGATGCCAGTTCGACGGGAACTGGATCGTCTTGATCGGCACATTGTCGGTATAGCCGACGACCACGGCGCGGAATTTCTCCTGTGCCAGTGCGCCGCCGATCTTGGAGATCAGGTCGTGAAATTCGGAGCTCACCTCGGCGCTGCCGACATCGAAGAGACCGGCATTGTTGATGCGCACCAGGACGCGGTTATTGTTTTCCGACAGCGAGACGAGCTTCTTCTCGACCTCCGGTTGGAGGAAGCGCATGAAGTTCTGCAGGCGCGTCGGCTGCGGAGGCGGCGGTGGCGGCTGAACACGCGGCGGTTCGACCGGCGGCGCCTGAGCGACCACCGGCTCCTTCGGTTTTTCGATGAGGATGCTCGGCGTATCGCGCGGCGGCAGGTTGGCCAGACGCTGGAAGGTGTCGTCCGAGGCGCCGTTCAGCGACAGGGTGAAGAAGAGATAGCCGAAGGCGAAGATCAGCGCGAGCACGGAGAGCAGCGTCCAGAGCGCTGCGGCAGTGCGCAGCGGCTTGTGGCGGGCGGCCACGCCCTTCCAGTGCGGCGAGAGCTCGCGTTCGAACACGCCATACTGGCCGAGCAGCGTCTTGTAGAGACTGTCGCGGATGCGGCTGAGTTCGAGATTGCCGCGCGGAGAAACGCGCGTGCGGCCCTCGAAGGCGAGCGACAGGGACAGGTAGATGAGAAGCAGAAGATCCTTGTTGGCGCCCGGCGTCTGGTGGAAATGGTCGAGCAGGTCGAACACCCGGTCGCCGCCGGTCACATCCATGTGGAAGGTCGAGACGAGGCCGGAGCGGGCCCATCCGGCGCGCACGCCCCACGGCTTGCTCAGGATGACATCGTCGACCGTGGCGCAGATGATGTAATGGGCGGCGCGGGCGCGTTCGGGACTGATGCGGGCACCGGCGAGATCACGCTCGTAACGGCCGACGGCTTCCACCGCGACACGGCGCAGCTGTTCGATATCCGGCTGTTCCTCGGTATAGCGCAGCGCGTGGGCGAGGTTCAGCAGAGGTGCCGCGGACCGCACCAGTGTTGGCACTTCCTCGCCGCCGAAGCGGAAGTCGCGGACCAGCGTCTCGACCGACCATCCGCCCTTGGGCAGAGGCTTGGGCGCAAGGCCATCGATGCCGGGCGTGTCGAGCACGTCGTCCAGCATTTCGGCCATGCGTGCGGCCGATTCCTTCTTCTTCTTGCCGTCTTCGGTCAGTTCGACGACGGTCGGCAGGTTCTGCCATTTCGATGCGGGTTCGTTGGTCATTCTCTAAGGGCCCACATTTCCATTTCGAGACCGGGGAAATCGCCTGCCAGGTGCAGGGCGATGGCGCCCGAGGTTTCGAGTTGCTTCCAGAGAGGATTCTTGGTGTCGAGTTCGAAATAGATCGTGCCGGAGCGATAAGGCAGCTGGCGCGGCAGGACCGGCAGCGGCCGGACTGGGATGCCCGGCAACGCGACGTTGACCAGTTCGGCAATGCGCTCGACCGGGCCGACCTTGATCTGCGCCGGCAGCTTGCGGCGGACATCCTCTGCCGACATTTCGGCGCGCACGGCCAAGACGAAGCCGGCATCCTTGAGCAGCGACCGATCGTTGATCGTGCCGACGCGCACGCCATGGCGGCGTTCGGCAAGTTCGATCGAGACGGCGGCCTGTTCGAGGACCGAGGAAAGCGAGGCGCGCAGGTCGTCATAGACGGCGGCGAACGTGCCTTTCAGGTCGTCATGGCGATAGGGCGGGAAATCGGTGGCGCGCTTGCGCTCGGCGGTGAAGGTGGCGAGTTCACCGGCAAGCTGGATACAGGTCTCGTAGAAATCGATCGGATGGATGCGCGTCGCGTTGGCGGCGATATGTTTCAGCATCGGATCGGCACGATTAAGGATCTGCAGAAGGAAATAGTCGCCGACTTCCGCGGTGCCGCGAATGGTCGGGTCGCCGATGCGTTCTGCGATCGCCTCGGCGCGGTGCCGCACGATGCCAAGCAGTTCGGTCATCAGTTCGGAGAGGCGTGCCTCCGCCGCGCAGTTGAGGCTTGGCGCGATGAAATCGGGATCAAGAATGACGGCGCGATCGGAGCGGACCTCGATGACGCGGGCAAGGCCGATCAGTTCGTAGCCGGCGAGATCGTCGCCGGTCTTCAGATAGCGCAGGCTCAAGCGGCCGACATCGATCGGCGCCATGAAATCGGTCTCGACATTGGCGTCCGGCGCTTCGTAGTTGGAGGCGGTCATGCGCACGCTGTTGAAGCGGGCGCCGCCGTTCAACGCGACATCCGGCTTGCCGGGCTGGCGGGCCGGCAGGGCGAGATAGATGACGGCGTTCTTGACGCTTTCGTCGAGGTCGAGTGCCGGCGGCAGGTCGGTGTCTATAGGGGCCTCGAAGGGGTGCCGTCGGGCAGGATGCCCCGCAGGTTGGAGAGCGCGAACTGGCCGATCGCCAGCGCACTGCGGTCGATGCCGATTTCGGCCACGCCCCAGGGATACGGTGTGAGGCCACGGGTCGTGGTCCTCACGAGCCTTTCGGTCCAGCGGTCCGCCTGCTGGAAATGCTGGACGCGGAGGAACATGCCCTCGCTCCAGGCCACCCGATTTTCATTTCTCATCGTCGCGGTCTTCTCTCTGCTGCGGGCCGGTTCGTCATCAGGGTCGTTTCTTCCGTTCGCATCATGGCGTCGCGGAAGACATCACGGACCGACAGCGTCCTGCCGTTCTTTTCGAATTGTGCTTTGTAGGCCTGCCAATAGTCACGCCCGCGCAGGAAGCTCAGCGATCCGAGCGGACCTGCATTGGCATCGGCGCGGGATTCGATAATGCGCGGTTCCATCGTCTTTTCAGCATGATGCAGGAGACTTTCGAGCGCCGATTGCAGCTTCTCCTGGCGGGCGACCAGTTGCTCGATGCGCGTCACCTGGGGCTCTTCGCCGTCGCGGGCAAAGAAGTCCGGTGCGGCTTCCTCTGCCGGGAGATCGAGGCCGAGCGTGGTGAACGACGATTCCAGTGCCTCTTCCAGGCGGTAGAGCAGGGGATCGAGCTTGCGGCCGAGTTCGACGGAGCGGCCGAGCGGGAAGGATGAAGGGGACGTCTCGCTTACAGCAGGCTCAGTGGGCGGCGCATTGTCGTTGACGGTCTGCAGCGCTTCGGGAGCCCGCGTCTCGACCGGCCGGATGCGTGATACCGGCACGGCGACATGGGTGGCCGAGCCGTGTTCCAGATGGCTGCTGTAGTCGGAATGGCCGGTGGATGTCTCTTCGAGATTCCAGTCGTCGGGCAGGATGTTACCCGTCGCACGAACTTCCGGCGGGCCGTTCCAGCCGATATCGACATTGCGCGACGGGGAGGGGCCTTCCTTCTTGGCGATCGGCTCCAGCCAGTCTTCCGAGACTTGATTGCCGAGAATGCCGGTAGCGGTGCGACCGCCGGGCGTGATGTCGGCAAGGATGGCGGAGATGGTCAGCGGCTCGTCGCTGATCGCATAGCTGGTGTCCGGGTCTTCGAGATCCCGTTGGGGCTCACCGGAAATGTGGACGGAAAACGCCATGCCGCCGACTTCCAGCCGGGACTGGTCGGACAGGCGCGCGGTCTCGCCTTCATGCACGACGATGCCGTCGACGCGCGAGCCATTGGCGCTCTGGTCGCGCAGGATGAAGCCCTGGGCGTCGCGTTCGATTGTGCAGTGGAGCTTGGAAACGGAGCGCTGGTCCTCCGGTGTCTGCCAGTCGCAGTCGGGCGAACGACCGAGCGTGCGGCGACCGCGTTCGAAGAACCATTTGGGCCGGCCGGCCGGCATCGCGCCGCTGGCGGATTTCAGTTCAAGCCGCATGCTGGCCTCCCGTCGATGCCGCGGGCACCGGTTCTACGATCACGGCATCGTCGCTGTCCTTCGCGGCCGGCGCGACCCTTGCCCAGCTGTTCCAGCCGAGGCGGGGCTGATCGCCGGCTGCTCTATCCGCTGATTGGCCGAGCTGGCAGAAGGGCACGTCTTCCTTCCTGAGAATGACCTGGATGTCGAAATCCAGCGCCGAGCCGACATAGAGCCGGGTCAGGGCGAACAGTTCCGTGATGTTGCGGCCGCCTGGCGTCAGCGACAGGTAATCCCTGTAGGCGAGCGGGCCGATGATGACGCGGAAACCACCGCTGAAATCATGGATGGCGGTGCCGGCGGTGGCGTTGATACCGAGCTGCACGCCCTGCGGTGCGCCCATCCGGCTGCGCTCCTGTTCCGGAATGGTCAGCCAGCGCGGACGGAACAGTTCGATTTCCACCGGCAGACCGCTGAACTCGGTTAGCATGGCGCGGAGATTGGAAGCATTGCGGTTGCGCGCGGCGAAGAAGCCGGAGAAACGCAGGATAACGTCCTCGTCAACGCCGCTCTTTTCCTTCAGCTTGCGAGTGCCGAAGCCGGTCAGGGCGAACAGCGTAGTGATGAAGCCGTTATCCTCGCGGCGCTGGCCCCAGCGCAAGCGGCGGGCGATGCGATACTTTTCCGCGGCGTCGGCAAAAGCTCTGCCATGCGTGCGCTGAACAGGTCGAAGAAGCTCGCGAGCCCCTTCGACCTGTTCCGCTCCTCGCGCATGATCAGTTCATTGTAATTGGCCGGCATGGAGCCGACCGGGCCGGTGAGGCCGGCAAATGCGCTGCGCAGGAAGGTCCGTGCGCCCTTCTGCCGGAAGCCGCTAACCGGCAGCGGTGCGGGTGCAACACCCATATGGGCTGCGATCTCCAGCGGGCCGGATGCCTCGCTTGCCGCCACCGCCGTCTGCGCGACACGGAATGCCGTCACCGGTTCGAAGCGGCCGGGGTCGCGTTCGAGCAGGTCGACAAGCGTGTCGCGTGTTTCGGGTTGGCGCAGCGTCGAGAGATCCATGGGGCGATCGCAGTCCTTTCGTTAAAGCAGTGGGTCGTTAAAGCAGCGGGCGTTCGGCGGCGCGGGCCGGCCAACGGGCGATGGGTTTCGACTGGCCCTTCATCGAAATGGTCAGTCGGGTAAAACTGTTGACGGATGTGTAGAGGCTGAAGAACCGGTCGAGCACGGAACCGAAGAGGAAGGCCGACGGCCGATCTATCGCTGCCGGGTCGAATTCCAGCTCGATTTCCGTTCCCGGCACCATGCCGCCGCTGCCGAGCCGAGCGGTGGAGGTCGATGCGTTGATGCGGATCAGCGCATCGACGAGCTGTTTTGTTTCGGGGCTGTCGCGGAACGCGTAGAGCGACAAGACATCCTTCAGCGCCGCGCCCTGGTTGTCGAACAGCGAAAGATGGTTGAGCAGGAGATGCGAGACGAGGCGCCAGTTGCGACCGTCCTGGTCGTTCATCCGCACCGAGGGCGTCGGCGGCATCAGCGCTTCCGCACCCGATACGGCCTCGTGGCCGGAGGCGAGCTGCAGGAACGGGTGGCCACCGCCGAAGGGAAGCTGTTCGGGCAGTTCGCGGTTGAGGCATAGCGTATCGACGCTTGCGACAGCATCGATCGGCCCGGCAAAACGGCGGTCGCGATCGACGAAGGCAATTTCCATGTCGCTCGTGCCGTCATCGTCGTCGAAGCGGCGATAGGCCTGCCAGTAGCTGGTGCTGTTGCCCGCCCGCTGGCTGCGACCGAAGAATGGCTGGCAGAACTCTTCCTGGCCGCGCGAGCCCGTCAGCAGGACACGGTCGATCGCGTAGATCTCGCGGGTCTTCTGGCGGCGGGCATCGGGAAGAAGCCGATATTCGGTGCGGGTGCCGTCGACCGAGATCGGCTCGCAGGTCTGGCGGAAAAGATTGACAACCGGCGTCGAGTTCAGCGCGAAATCGCGGGCAGATACGGTACGCTCGAGCTTGGCGTCGGTTTCCTTGAGATAAATGAAGATCTCGAGTGCCTGATCCCTCCAGGCGCCCAGGCCTTCGATGTCGAGGAACAGGTATTTCTGCGGCAGCGCGAAGAATTCGGTCAGCATGCGGTAACCGATGAAGCTCGGCGCCGGGTAGGGCAGCATAGCCTCGTCGGGCTCGAAGCCGACTTGCTTCAGGTTACGTGCCGGCAGGAAGACAGGTTCGCGATCGTCGCCGTGGCGCGCAAGGGCGATGCCGAGCGTGTGGTTGGCGAGCAGTTCGTAGATGGCAACCGCCTGGCTCCAGGCCGAGGGAATGTGCAGGCGCAGGCGATCGACACCGAGATCGCCGAAGGGTTTTCTGACATCGAGCGGGCGGATCGACAGGCGCAGGCAGCCGGCGACACCGTTATAGGGCGAGAGCGGCGCGTTGATCGGCTGGCCGGCGAGCGTTGCGCCGGTGATTTCGATCGGCGCCATTTCCACGTCCTGCGTGGTGCGGAAGCGGCAGGCCTCGCCACCGATCGGCTCCGCCAGGATTTCGGTATGGCGCGGGACGGTCTGGACGGAAGCCAGCGTATCGGACGGTTTGAAGCGGACGATGCTCATCGACGGCAGCGGCGCGAGGTAATGGGGGTAGAGTGTTTCCAAGAGGCCGTCGGTCAGTTCCGGAAACTCGT
Organism: Terrirhizobium terrae; assembly: GCF_030323265.1. Classification (GTDB taxonomy): domain Bacteria; phylum Pseudomonadota; class Alphaproteobacteria; order Rhizobiales; family Rhizobiaceae; genus Neorhizobium. The sequence goes on along the minus strand of NZ_CP104992.1, from coordinate 781,728 downwards.
CGTCGAGTTTTTGACGCACGCGGGCGGCGGAATAGGCAAAGCTCTGGATCAGTCGTTCGACATGCGGGTCGTCGGCGACGTCGCCGGTCATGCGCAGGCGGCCGGCGATCTTCGGGAAGGCATCGGCAAAACGGGAGGCCCGGCGGCGCAGCGCCACCAGTTCCTCGTTATAGCGATGGAGAAAACCTTCAGCCATTCGCCGCCTCCACGAGGAAACGCTGGGTCGACGGGTCGATGGTGGATTCGAAGCTGATCGGCGGCATGCCTTCATGCAGGCGGAAGGTTGCCTGGATGCGCATGCGCAGCGCGCGCTCTGTCATCGTCCGGCTTTTCAGAATAGTGACGCGCACGTCCGACAGGCGCGTCTCGAACATCGAGATGCGGCGTTCGATCATGCGGGCGAGCTGCAACTTGGCTTCGTCGGTCACGAGATTTGCCGACACCATGCCGTCAACGCCGTAGCTGACCAGCGCACTTTTCAATTCGGCCAGTTCGGATGGCGGCGCGACGGGGCAGCGGCGGGTGTTCAGCAGAGCCTCCAGGTCGCGGCGGATCGATTCCCGAACCTCGCGGATCTGGTCTGTCACGCTGATCGGTGGGTCGAAGTCGCGGTCGGGCGCGTCGTCGATCAGCCTGTCCAGGATCGAACGGGCAAGAACGCGGTCACGCGGCCGGTAGCGCTCCAGCGGGTCAACCATGCGCAACCTCGCGGGCGGCGCCGGTGGTGATGGCTTCCAGGCTCTCCGTATCGTGGAAGGAGGCCAGATCGTCTCCGGCCAGGAAGCAGCGCTGGCCGCGCCCGGTGGTGATGCCGGTCGGCTCCTCCACCCAATCGGTTTCGCGGCCGAGGCGCAGAAGATCCTCCGTGCCGGTGCCGTGATAGATGGCCGGCAGCAGGACGGGGGCGACAGCGCCATCGACCAGCGACAGCTCGGCGCGGCGGAAGGCGAGGTCGCGGGGACGAGCGATCGGCTCGATGGTCAGGCCGGCGATCTTGGCGAAGTCGATCCACAGATAGGCGCCGCCGGTCATGATCACTTCCAGCGCATGGGGCGTGCGGTCGTCGAGATCGCGGAAGTCGGACACGCGCTTGCCGTTGAGCATCAGTCCGCGTTCGCCACGAAGCTCTTCGAGGCGTTCCAGTTCTGCCTTGGCCTCCGCGCCGTCACCCATCCGGTGGGCGATACCAACACGGATGGCGAGCTTGTCGAGTTCGGTCGGCCCCTGCGGAAATTCCGGCACGGCGCCGGTCTTGAACCAGGCGTCACGGGCGGCCATGCCGCGCAGCTCGTTGCGCAGCAATGCAAAGCCCATTGTCGCATCCGGCGCGAAGGTAACGGCGAGGCCGCACTGGTTGTCGGCGCGTTCATAGTCGCCTGCCAGAACCAGTAGGTCGATATAGAGATTGCGGCCTTCCTTGTCGGACGGGTTCGATTTCAGATGCGCCTTGGCGGCATCGAGCGCTTCGTCGAGAGCGTTTTCGCTGAGGGCGCGGGCGATGCTTTCGGACAGCGTCATGCGGAGATCCTTTCAGGTATGGAGGAGCGGCCACCGATCTGGCCGCCATTCACCGTTTCGGCGATGAGGTGGAAACTGGTCGAGACGTCGTCGAGCTGGAAATGCGGCTGCAGACGGACGGTACAGGAGAAGGTGCCGGGCTTGCCGGGGATCTCGGCGACGTCGATGCCGGCGGAGCGCAGCGGGAAGCGGGTGCGCAGCGACAAGTCGGCATCCTCATTGCCGAGCGTGTAGCCGGTCAGCCAGTCTTCCAGCTTCCGCTCGATCGAACGGGCATCGGAAAGCTGGCCGATCTCGTCTCGCATGATCACCTTCAGATAATGCGAGAAGCGGGAGGCGCAGAGCACATATTGCAGCATGGCAGCGATGCGGGCGTTCTGGCGCGCATGCTCGTTGGAATAATGCGGCGGCGCGTGCAGCGACTGGTTGGAATTGAAGATTGCCGAGGCCGAAAGATAGGTCGTTGCCACCGGCACAAGGCCGAGATCACAGAACTGTTGCTCCTGGCCAGTGGTGAGGCGAATTTCGACCGGCGCCTGGGCGGAGAGGCCGTTGCTCTCTGTGCCGAAATCATAGGGAGCTAGCTCGCTCGTGCTCAGCATGCCGCCGTCGATCGCATCCTGGCTAACGCCGCGGATATCGGCGAACCAGCCGGATTCGATGAAGTTGCGGATGACGACTGTGGCAAAGGCAAAGGCTGCATTGCCCCAGAGGAGCGAGCTTCCGTCCTCGGCAATCTCTTCGCGGAAGGGGAAACCGTCGTCACGGTTACGGGCATAGGGTTCGAATGGTGCCCGCATTAGCACGCGGGGTGCGACGAGACCGAGAAAGCGAGAATCTTCCCGAGCTCTCAGTCCGTTCCAGCGGATGCGGGTCGGATCGGTGGCGAGCCAGGAGAAGTCCTGAACACGGCTCAGCTCGTCGAAATCTTCGAGCCCGATCGCCTTCGCGGAGGCACCGGCGATGAAGGGGCAGAAGGCGGCGGCTGCCACCATGCCGACCTGGGTCAGCGTGCTCACCGGATCGCCACCCTCGGGCTCGTCCGGCGATAGCTGATAGTCGCCGACCAGAAGGCCATAGGGCTCGCCGCCCGGCATGCCGAATTCGCGGCTGTAGATCAGCTCGAAGAGATGGCTCTGGTCGAAATCCGATGCCCGTTCCATGCTGCGGGCCAGCTCCTTCCAGCTCATGCTGAGGAGTTTGATCTTCACATCGGCGCCACGGGTCGATTCACGCACGAGCATGGCAAGCCCGCGCCACCGCGCTTCCATGGCCTGGAAGTCGGGATGGTGCAGGATCACGTTTACCTGGGCGTTCAGGGCCTCGTCGATCAGGGCGATCAACTGGTCGGCCCGACGGCGCCACTCTGTGCTTGAACCTTGGGTCATCTTGTCGGGTGCTCGTTCGGAGGTTCACGCGCGGCGAGGGAGCGCCGCGCGTGCCGTCGCGTCAGGATTTCGAAGGAATCCGAGCGACCATCCGCAGAGAAGTGGTCAACTCCTCCATCTGCAGCCATGGGCGCATCCAGGCCACCGCGTTATAGGCGCCCGGCTTGCCCGGGATTTCCTGAACGGTGACCTTAGCATCGCGCAGCGGGTACTTGGCGCGGGACTCTTCGCCGGCAGCGTCATTGGCGTTGACGTAGTTGGAGATCCAGCGGTTCAGCCAGGCCTCGCAATCCTCCGCTTCCATGAACGAGCCGATCTTGTCGCGACCCATGACCTTGAGGTAATGGGCGAAACGGGACGTGGCCATCATGTAGGGTAGGCGGGCCGAGACGGCGGCGTTGGCCGTCGCTTCCGGACGGTCGTAGAGCTTCGGCTTGTGGGCTGTCTGGGCGCCGAAGAACACGGCATAGTCGGTGTTCTTGTAGTGGCACAGCGGCAGGAAGCCGAGCTTGCCGAGTTCTGCGTCACGGCGGTCGGTAATGCCGACTTCCGTCGGGCATTTCAGGTCGAGATCGCCATCGTCGCTGGAGAAGATGTGCATCGGCAGGCCTTCGACCTTGCCGCCGTTCTCGGCGCCGCGGATCGCCGTGCACCAGCCGCTCTTGGCGAAGGCGTCGGTCAGGCGGGTGCCCATGACGTAGGCGGCATTCATCCAGCAATAGTTCTCATGCGGCAGCTCGCCGTTCTTCGAACCGCCGGTTTCGTCGTAGTTGAACTCGTCGATCGGGCTGGTCTTCGGGCCGTAGGGCATGCGGGAGAGAACGCGCGGCATGGCGAGCGTGACGAAGCGAGAAGTCGTCGCTGTCGCGCAGGCCGCGCCACTTGGCGTATTCGACCGTCTCGAAGATCTTTTCGAGATCGCGCGGCTTGGAAAGTTCGCGGTAGTCATCGAAGCCGAACATGCGCGGGCTTGCTGCCGAGATGAACGGAGCGAAGGCGGCCGCCGCGATAGAGGAGACACCCTGAAGCGTCTGGACATCGTCGAAGGAGTTGTCGAACTCGTAATCGCCGATGATGGCGCCCATCGGCTCGCCGCCCGGGGTGCCGAACTCGTCTTCATAGATGGACTTGAACAGGCGCGATTGGTCGAATTCGACGGCCTTGGCCAGATCCTTGCTGACGTCTCGCTTGGAGGCGTTCAGCACGCGGATCTTCAGGTTGACGCTCGTCTCGGAATTCTTGACGAGATAGTTCAGGCCGCGCCAGGTGCCCTCAAGCTTCACGAATTCCGGTGCCTGCATGATGGCGGCAAGCTGGGCCGAGATCGTCTTGTCGAGCTCGGCGATCGCGTTGTTCAGGGTAATCGTCAGGTTGCGGTCATAGGTGACCGTTCCCTTCAGGGCCTGGTCGGTCAGCGTGCGCAGCAGATCCTGGGCACGGTTCGGTTCGGTCTGGCGGGTGGCCGAGACGACCTTGGAAAGCAGGTCCTGTTCCGATGCGAAACCGGCCTCTTCCTTTGTCTGCAACTGTGTATCAGCACTCATATCTCAAATCCTTCATTGCGAGCAACGGTCCGAAAAGCTCCTCCGGGACTGCGATGCTCAACCAAACGACAGGGCCAACTGGTCGGGATGCGCCGTCCCCATGATGGGGAGATGCGCGTCGCCGCCTATCAGTTGACCTGATCCTTCTTCTCTTCGGTCTTGTCGCCGCCGAGCTGGGCAACAAGCTGCGAGAGATCGGCCTTGTTCTGCAGGATGTCTTCGAGAAGGCGCTCCAGCTCTTCCGAACGGTCGGCCTTGCTCATCAGGTCGCGCAGTTCGTTGCGCGCATCGAGCAGTGCCTTCAGCGCCGGAACCTGGTTGACCACCGCGCCCGGCTCGAAATCGGCCATGCTCTCGAACTTCAGATTGACCGGAAGCTGGGTGCCGTCGCCCTTGAGCGTATTGTCGACCGACATGGTGAGACCCGGCGTCATGCGGCGCATCACGTCATCGAAGTTGTCGCGGTCGATCTGGACGAACTTGCGCTCACCGAAGGGCTTGAGCGGCTGGGTGGGGTTGCCCGAAAAATCGCCGAGGACGCCGACGACGAAGGGCAGCTCCTTGACCACCATCGCACCTTCGGTTTCGACTTCGTACTTGATATGGACGCGGGGCTTACGAACCCTTTCCAGTTTCTCGTGCACACTTGCCATCGGGTATCTCCTTCCTGCCATGGGCAGATAAAAATTCAGATTGGTGTGGATTGCTTACGGGCCGGAGCCGCGCGGTGTGTTGTCCTCAACCTCCCCTATTTTCGGTCGAGGGCTGGATGCCGGCTGCCGTCAGCACCGCATGGCGTGCGTGCTGCTCGGGCATCAGCTCGGCAAGAAGCTCGGAGAAATCCATGCGCCCGCGTCGCACGAGCGTTTCTATCGACATGGAAATCGGCGAGTGTGGTTCCGTGCGCCTGAAATAGCGGGCCACGGCGACGAGAATTTCGAAGGCTTCCTCGCGAGAACGGATGGCATCCGCCGTAGGAAGCCGCGCTGGAGCGGGTGCAGGGATATCGTCCTGGGGCAGATCGCCGGAAACAGGTGCCGTTTCGACGCTTTCTGCCGGGGACGAAACCGGATCGGCATCGCCGATGCCGGCGAGCACGCGGATGGCAGAAGCCGCCTCATGCAAAACATTGCGTGTATTCGAACTGGGGGGCGGTACTGCCGCACCGTTCGTCAAGTATTTCGACCATTCGGTCAAAAGCGGCGATGCAGTCCGTTAGCACGCTAAGATGTGCTGCCATATTCGCGACACCCGCATCGGTCGCTGCCTGCTGCAGTTCCTCGCGCTGCGCCGTCTCGCCCGGACGCTGGGCAATCTGGAAGTCCCATAACGTGTGCTGAGCGAATTTTCCCCGGGAATCAGGGATGTGAGGCGGATGGCCTGGATGATCGTGCCTTCGCTTCCTAGGCCGTTCAGGCCGGCAAAAGGCGCGAAACGCTCCTCCGGATCCTCGTCGTCAATGGAATGAAGGTCATCGAAATAATTGTCTAAAAGCGACACGGCCGACAGGTAGACGTCGCGCAATCCTTCGAAGCCGCGCAGCCTGATCTGGGCCTCCGCCAACCAGGCCAGAACCTCTATATCTTTACTTGTTGAAGAAAGAATTCGCAATCCCAGGTTGCTAACGTCGTGCCAGATAGGTGAAAGTGCAATAGTTTCGCCTGGATTTATTCCACGTTCAGCAGCTCTGGCGGCGTTTCTGGCGTCCTTAATTCTATAGTATATTTCACGTGCGGAAGTATTGTTCCGGACGTTTTCTCCGCATGGGGCGATTTCATTAAGTGGATCCACGATATGCCGCACATTCACGCGAATTTATTCTCCGTATTGGATAGCAAAATTAAAAATGCCCACATCTTGTTGGGCTGATATTGGGTTGTCAACCTCGTATCCGAGGTGACATTTTTATGACGGCAAGCTGAAATTCTATTTTTGGAAATAGTGCGCTTTTCAGTCTAGACAAGCCTGTATGATCGCCCTAGTTGTCTCCACGCATTTCTAAGAAAGTTGATTGTCAAACACGAATACAAGGTTCTCTGCATGTCGCATGTCGATCTCAATCGGCTGATAAGAACCCTTGAGCCCAATTTGCGTGTCGGTCTTGAGACAGCCGCGTCGCTCGCCGCGCGGCATCAACATTCATCCGTCGAGATTTCCCATTGGCTGCGTGCACTGCTTGACGACGCCGCCTCGACTGCGGTTTTCGAACAGCTCGGGATCCAGTCTGAAATGCTGCGGACCGAGCTGGACGTATCGATCGGAGACCTGCCAAGGTCCGACGGTTCGTCGCTCTCCCTTTCCCAGAATTTGATCTCTCTTGCCAGGGAAGCCTGGCTCATCACATCCCTCCAAGCTGGACGTAAAATGATCCAGTTGGTTGATTTACTTGCTGCACTAAGTACCGACTCTGCGCTGCGTGTCGTTGCTCGCGGCATCGCGCCTTCGCTTCGCTCGCTCGACCGAGCGACGCTCGAGACCCTGCTTGAAAAGGCGGGGTCGGATGCGAATGCGAAAACCTCTGATGAGCCGGCGTTTGGATCGCCGGCTTCTTCGTTCGCCCAGAACGAATTCCTTCGGCTCTATACCCGCGACATGACCGCTGAGGCGCGTGAAGGACGGATCGATCCGATTATCGGTCGCGACCGCGAGCTTCGACAGGTCATAGACATCCTGATGCGCCGCCGGCAGAACAATCCGATCCTCGTGGGTGAGGCAGGCGTCGGCAAAACGGCCGTCGCCGAGGCTTTTGCTCAGGAAATCGCTGCCGGCCGAGTGCCGGATCGGCTGAAGGACGTGAAGCTGCTGCTGCTGGATCTCAGCCTTTTGCAGGCGGGCGCCGGTGTGAAGGGCGAGTTCGAGCGGCGCCTGCATGGCGTTGTCGACGCGGTGAAGACCTCCGAACAGCCCGTCATCCTCTTCATCGACGAAGCGCATGGCCTGATCGGCGCCGGTGGGCAGGCCGGGCAGGGGACGCCGCAAACATCCTCAAGCCGGCTCTGGCGCGTGGTGAACTGCGGACGATCGCGGCGACGACCTGGAGCGAGTACAAGCGCTATTTCGAAAAGGATGCTGCGCTGACCCGCCGTTTCCAGACGGTCATGGTGCAGGAACCGGATGAAAAGACGGCGATCCGCATGCTGCGCGGCGTGGCCGACAAGCTGAAACTGCATCACGGCGTGCGTATCCGCGACGAAGCGATCGGCGCTGCGGTTCGCCTGTCGATGCGCTACATTCCCGACCGGCAATTGCCGGACAAGGCGATCAGCCTTCTCGATACCGCTGCCGCAACGGTGGCGCTGGCGCGCCAGACCCAGCCGGAAGCGATCAAGCTCCTGGAAAACGAGCGCGATCTTCTGGAAGCGGAAGAACGCTGGCTTTCGGCCGAGCCGGAAACCGAAGAGATTGCCGCGCGCCTTGCCCGAATCGCCAGCGAGCGCTCCGATGTCGTTCGCGAAATCGAGCTTCTGTCCGTAAAGTTCGACGATGAGATGCGGCTTGCCCGTGAGGCCGACCGACTGGAAGAAGTGTTTTCCGAGGACGCTGCCGTCTCGCCGATCGCCAAGGCGGTGCCGGAGACTGGCGAGGCTCCGGGCGAGACCAATGTCGCGCCGTTCCCGCCGCATGCCATGACACCGGAAAGTGCGCGATCGGCGTTGCTGTCGACTGAGCGCAATCTTGCGACGGTGGCCGGTGAGGCGCCGCTCATCCCGCGCGTGGTGAACGAGGATGTCATCGCAGCCATCGTGGCGCGCTGGACCGGCATTCCTGTCGGCAAGCTGCTGTCCGACCAGGTTGAGACGGTGAAAACGCTCGATGCCAGGCTGAAGGAGCGTGTCCTCGGGCAGGATGCGGCGCTTGAGAGAATTGCTGCCGCCATGCGTGCTGCGCGCGCCGGTCTCAACGACCCGCGCCGACCACCCGCCGTCTTCCTGCTGGTCGGCATGTCCGGCACGGGCAAGACAGAGACTGCGCTGTCACTGGCCGACATGCTCTATGGCGGCAGCCAGCACCTGACGACGATCAACATGTCGGAATTCAAGGAGGAGCATAAGATCTCCATGCTCCTCGGCTCGCCCGCCGGCTATGTCGGCTATGGCGAGGGCGGCGTGCTCACCGAGGCGGTCCGCCGCCGGCCCTATGGCGTGCTCCTGCTCGATGAGATCGACAAGGCGCATCCAGGCGTCCAGGAAATTTTCTACCAGGTGTTCGACAAGGGCGTGTTGCGCGACGGCGAAGGGCGCGACATCGATTTCAAGAACACGACCATTTTCATGACCGCGAATACCGGCTCGGAACTGCTCACGTCGCTTGCCGCTGATCCGGACACGATGCCGGAGGGCGAGGCGCTGGAACAGCTGCTGCTGCCGGAATTGCAGAAGCACTTCAAGCCTGCCTTCGTCGGCCGCACCACGGTTCTACCCTTCATGCCGCTGAACGGCGAGACGTTGGCCGGTATCGTCGATCTGCAGATCGAGCGGATCCGCCAGCGTGTCTACGCAAGCTACGGGACGGCGGTGACATTGTCTCCGGAGGCGCGCGAGGCACTCGTGTCCCGCGCCAAGAGCAGCGAGATGGGCGCGCGTGCGATCGAGGTGATGATCGCTCGCGATCTCCTTCCGATCCTTTCGACTTTCTTCCTCGATGCAATCGCGGATGGACTGCGTATCAAACACATAATCATTGCATTCGACGGGCAGCGTTTCGGCATCGAAGCCGAACAGGCGGCGCCGTCCACGAAATTCGCCGAGCAGGCCGATGATGGCCACAAGGCGGATGAAGAAGCCCGGGGCCGTAAACGTGCTCGGGGATCAGCGAGAAAGGCAAATGCGCCTTAGCCGCAACTAGGGAAAACCGATAATTAGGAGAGCTTTAGCATGCCGATTTATCTGCAGATTGATGGTATCCAGGGTGACGCAACCCACGAGCAGCACAAGCAGTGGATGGACATTGAAGCCATTCACTGGAACGTGTCCCGCAACATGAACACGTCTGCCGGTTCTGCGGCGAACCGCGAAGCTTCGGAGCCGACCATTTCCGAAGTCATCCTCACCAAGGTCAGCGATTCCTCGTCGACCAAGCTTTTCGGTGAAGCGTGCTCGGGCCGTACCGGCAAGCGCGCCACCATTCATCTCGTAACGACCGGTAACCCGGGCGACACCTATATCGAATACCTGCTGACCAACACTCTGATTGCCAGCTATTCGATCGATTCCAACGGTGACCGCCCGGTCGAAACGATCAAGCTCAACTTCACCAAGCTTGAAGTGAAGTACACCCCTTACGACGACAACCATGCACCAAAGTCGCCGATGATCGCATCCTACGATCTCGCGACCACGAAGGCTGCCTAATACGCAGACCGGAAAGCGCCGCTCCGTGCGGCGCTTTCTTCTTCATCGCGTAAGCCGGGTTCGCGCCGGCTGTTGTTTCATTCAGATCATTGCGGGGACCCGATGCCCAATTTCAGCGTGCAGAGCGACAAGCTTATCGTTCGTCCGGTTCAGCAGAGCGACATCGAACCGCCGAAGGGCATGAAGAGAGGTCCCGATCTGCGCTACATGACGCTGCAGGACGGTCCCAGACAGTTCAACGATCGCATGCAGCGCGGCGGTGCGGTTGCCGCAGCCGTGCAATATGCCGCCACCAGCCTCAACGAGGCATCGGTCTCGGTATGGGTGCGCAAATGGCTGCAGGCGCATGAGGTCGAGATCCAGGAAAAGATGCTGAAGGAAGGACACGGTGCCTTCGTTCTGCAGGTTAATTATGCTGTCGGAAACTCCTTCGGCACGCAGGTCTTCATGTCGCGCGACATCTATCTTCTCGGCACAATCCCGATGACGACGGATGCCAAGCAGATCCTGACGCCGGAAAAAATGTTCGGTCCGTCCGTCGACGCGATCCCGAACAAAGCCACCAAATATCATTACGCCTATCTGATCGGCCAGCGCCGCTGAGGCTTTCAGCAGAGGGCATCACCATGATCGCTGCGGCACGAACAGGAGGTAATGACGGGCTTCGTGTCGTGCTGTCGCTACCGCAGCTTCTCGCGGTGTTCGCCGGAGAGACGGCCGGTGGCGAAGCGGTATCGCAGTCCGTGATCCGATTGCCGGATATCATGGTGCCGATCGCCGGGGCTGCCTTTGCCGGGGCAGTGCGCGTCTCTGCCGTGACGGCCGGGCGCCCCGAATTGATGAAGCACGAGGTATTTTCCGGCGTCAAACTGGGTATTTGTCCGATCGGCCTGGGCGATAAAATGCTGCGTCGGCCGGATGGTGCTGCTGGAGCGGCAGATGCCGGGCGCTTTACGTCAACCTTTGAAAATCTGCTGATCGCCGAGCGGTCGCTGGCCCTGGCACTGCGAATCAGGAGCGCGATGGTCAGCAACTGGTTGCGTACCGCGCCGAGAGGAAAGCCCATCGATTTCGGCATCGATGTCGGGCGTGCCATCGGCAGGGGGCTTGCCGTCAACGGCGGCGGCATCCGTTCGATGACGCGAATTGATGTTCGGCTGACCAGGGAAACCTATAACGGCCGACCTTTTGTTGTCGCCATCGCGCGGCCGGTGGCCTGAGGGCGGTGAGTGCCGGGTCACTGATCGGGCATGGTGCCGGCAGCGATCCTGCGCATTTCCGGTAGAAGCGAGTTTCGGTTGTCCGGGCTCCAGATGGCGTGAAGCTCTGCAACACATTCATCCTGAATATCCATCGGGCGAAATACGATGTCGTCAGAAGCATGCGTTCTGGGTGCCTGCCGGTACGATCGCCAGGCCAATGCCCGCGCTGACCAACGAAAGTATCGCCTGCGAATGCGTCATGTGCTGCACGACCCGCGGCGTGATCGTCCTGTTTACCATCAGCTTTGTCAGTTTCTCATGCAGGTAACGCGCCTGCGGGGAAAACATGATGAAGGGTTCGCCGTCGAGCATCTCAAGCGATGGTCGGCGCTTTGCGGCGAGTGGATGGGCGCGGGGAATGGCGAGCATCATCGGTTCCCGGGCGACGGACATGCTTTCCAGATGGTGCGGGCCACTGAGCGGACGTGACAGGCCGAGGTCGACATCGCCGGCGTTGATGGCCTGCAACTGCTCGGCGGTTTCCATCTGGACCAGCTCCAGTTCGATCTGAGGCGCAAGGGTCCTCGCCCTGATGATCAGCTTTGGCAGAAAATTGTAGGTCGTGGCGCCGACGAAGGCGATCTTGACCGATCCGGCATTGCCGCGGGCGGTGCGCCTTGTCGCAACGATCGCCGCATTGCTCTGGTCCAGGAGCTTCTGTGCTTCCGCGAGGAATGCGAGGCCGGCCGGCGTGAGGACAACCCGCCGGCTGGTTCTTTCCAGCAGCGTGACATCCAGTTCCTGCTCCAGCAGCTTGATCTGCCGGCTGAGCGGAGGCTGGGTGATGTTCAGGCGTCTGGCGGCACGGCTGAAGTTCAGCTCGGTCGCCACAACCACGAATGACCTTACCTGACCTAGGTCCAGCATCCATTCAAATCCTGTATAGATTGTCGTCAATAATCGATTTGGACTTAAATTGATCGACGCCGTATCAGTCAAGGCCAGAGGAAACATCGACAGGCAGGAAGCGAATGGACACGCGCTCGAAAACCACAGCCTCCCAGCATCAGAGCGGCATCGGAGACAGCATTGCCTGGGTCAAGCTGTCATCGATCTTTCTGCCGTTGAAGACGCCCATCAGCGACGCAAAGGTGCTGACCGGGCGGCAGAAGCCACTAACGGAAGTAGCATTCCTTTTCGCCGAGATCGAAACCAAGGACGGTCATAGCGGCATCGGCTTCAGCTATTCCAAGCGCGCCGGCGGCCCGGGGCAGTACGAGCACGCCAAGGAAATCGCCAATGTGCTGATCGGTGAAGATCCGAACGATATCGGCAAATTGTGGAACAAGCTCTGCTGGGCAGGGGCTTCGGTCGGGCGCAGTGGTCTCGCCGTCCAGGCGATCGCGGCTTTCGATGTGGCGCTGTGGGATCTCAAGGCCAAACGCGCCGGCCTGCCGCTTGCCAAGCTGCTCGGCGCCCATCGCGATAGCGTGCAGTGCTACAATACGTCCGGCGGCTTCCTGTCCTCGCCGATCGAGGAGGTTCTCGACAATGTCGAGCAGTCGATCGCGGCCGGCATCGGCGGCATCAAGATCAAGGTCGGGCAGCCCGACATGGCGGTCGATCTCAAGCGCGTCGCGGCCGTGCATGATAAAATCGGCGGCCGTGCTGCCATGATGGTCGACGCCAACCAGCAATGGGATCGCCCCAGCGCCATGCGTTTCGGCAGGCTGATGGAGCCCTATAACCTGACCTGGATCGAGGAGCCGCTCGACGCCTATGACGTCGAGGGGCATGCGGCGCTGGCAGCTCAGCTCGATACGCCGATTGCGACCGGCGAGATGCTGGCAAGCGTTCTGGAGCATATCGCGCTGATCCAGAACAATTCGGTCGATTTCATCCAGCCGGATGCGCCGCGCGTCGGCGGCATCACGCAGTTTTTGAAGATATGCGCGCTGGCGGAAGCGAAGAAGCTGCAACTCGCGCCGCATTTCGCCATGGAAATCCACCTGCATCTGGCTGCAGCCTATGAGCTGGAGCCATGGGTCGAGCATTTCGACTGGCTGGATCCGCTGTTCAACGAGCGGCTTGAGATCAAGGATGGCCGCATGATCGTGCCGACACGCCCCGGACTTGGCATCACCCTTTCCGAACAGGCTGGCCACTGGACGCGGGCAACGGCGGAGTTCGGCAAGCGGCCTTGAAATCTACGCCGTGCCGCGGGCTACGATGTGGAAGCCGATATCGATCATCTGCTCCACATCCTCACCGGCGAGCTTTCTGAGGATCGACCTTGCGGCCTTCGTGCCGATCTCGCGGCGATCGATGCGCACCGTCGTGAGCGGGGGATGTGTGCGGCGTGAAGTCGAAATCGCCGAAGCCGATGATCGCCAGATCATCCGGCATGCTGCAGCCACGGGAATTGGCTTCGGCCAACGCGCCATGCGCGACCACGTCCGAGGAACAGAACACGCCAAGCGTGCCACTTCCGCTATCGAGAAGCTGCGCCATGGCCAGACGGCCATCTCGGAATGTCGACGGCGAGTTCATTTCCAGCGCCGGTAGTTCGACCTCGGCAATTCCTTTCAAACGCCCGATAAAGCCATCACGGCGCTGGACGGCACGTGGATCATTGGCTCCGACCTGAGCGTAGCGATCGTACCCCTGATCAACAGATGCTCGGCGACCAGTGCCCCGACGGCGCTATGCGAGAAGCCAACTGCGGTATCGAGCGGGGAGGGCGTCGAATCCCATATTTCGACGATGGGCAGGCCTGCGCCCGTCAACATGGCCCGCGTTTCCTTCAGATGCGTAATCCCTGTCAGGATGATCCCGTCAGGGCGACGCGCCAGGATGGCGCGGGTCAGCTCCAGTTCGCGGCCGGGATCGTAGCCGGAAAGGCCGAGTAGAAGCTGGTAGCCCGCAGAGACGAGTTCGGCGTTCAATCCTTCAATGGTCTCGGCAAAGATCGTGCTTGAAACAGAGGGCACGATGGCGGCGATCAGTCTCGTCCGTCTCGATGCCAGTCCGCCTGCGAGAAGGTTGGGCACGTAGCCAGTTCTCGCGATGACCTTTTCAATCGCTTCCAGTGTACGCGGCTTGACGAGCGCCGGCGTGTTTATGGCGCGCGACACCGTGACCGGCGAAACGCCGGCCAGCTTCGCGATATCGGCCAGGGTGACCGGGCCGCTCGATGATATAAGGTGGTTCCGGTCGCTGTCAGCCATATCGCCTTCCTATCAAAATGAGTTACGCTTTCATTTTGAATGTAATCAAGTGCTTTGATGAAGTGATTTGTTGAATTATTCTCAAGTAATTGATTTTTATTGATTTAATTTTTCCCTCCTGCGGTTGCGGCAAGAGAATTAGAGGCTAAAATGAAAGCGCTTCCATTTCTTCGTTCAGGAGGGTTCGAAGGGTGGGTTGGTGATGCTGGCCTGGGGCCGGACAAGTGGAGGAAGATTTATGTACCTCAAGCGATTTACGACAATCGCGGCCGTTTCGGCCGTCATGTGCGTGGCGGGCCTGCAGCCTGCCCGCGCCGATGACTATCCATCCAAGACCGTAACCGTTGTCGTGCCGTTCGCGGCAGGCGGTAATACCGATACGTTCGGCCGCCTTGTGGCCGAGGAGCTCGACAAGCGGCTCGGCCAGCGCTTCATCGTTGAAAACAAGCCCGGTGCCGGCGGCAATATCGGCCTCGGCGACCTCGCTCGCTCGAAGCCGGACGGCTACACGATCGGCATGGGCACGGTCAGCTCCAATGCAATCAACCAGACGCTCTATCAGAAGCTTCCCTACGACAAGGAAAAGGGCTTCGCGCCGATCTCGCTGATTGCCAGCCTGCCCAACGTGCTGGTCGTCAACCCGGACAAGATCAAGGCGAACAATGTCGAGGAACTAATCGCGTTCCTCAAGACGGAGCCGGGCAAGCATACCTATGCGTCCTCGGGCGTCGGGACATCCATCCATCTGGCAGGCGAGCTTCTGGCCACCAAAACCGGCATCAAGATCACCCATGTGCCCTACAAGGGCAGCAGTCAGGCGATCCTCGATGTCGTGGCCGGCCACGTCGACATGATGTTCGACAACATTCCGACCGCCGCCCAGCAGGTGAAGGCCGGTAAGGTCAAGGCGCTTGCCGTGACAAGCCTGGAAAAGGCCGATCTGCTGCCCGACGTGCCGACGATGGCGAGCGTCATTCCCGGCTTCGAGGCAACCTCGTGGCACGGTCTCTTCGCTCCTCCCGGCACGCCACCGGAAATCGTCGAAAAGCTCTCGAAGGAAGTGCAGGCGATCATCGCCGAGCCGGCGATGCAGGAAAAGCTCAAGGCGATGGGCGTAACGCCGGTCGGCAATACGTCCGCCGAGTTCCAAGCCTTCATCGACAAGGAAACGGCAAAGTGGGCCGAGGTCATCAAGGCCGCCAACGTGCCGCTGCAGTGAGGCAATCTGCCGGCCGGATCTGATGCCCGGCCGGCACATCTTTCACACGCGAGTATCATGCCATGCTGAAAATTAGAAACGGCCGCGACTTCGTCGGCGGCGTGACGATGATCTGTGTCGGCCTCCTGTTCATCTGGTTCGGCCGTGAACTGGACGTCGGCAACTCCTTCCAGATGGGCCCGGGTTACTTCCCGACAATGCTGAGCCTGCTTCTGATGGTGATCGGTGCGCTGATCATCGTGCAGTCGTTGATTATCGATGCCGAGGAGGGCGAGCCGGAAGCCTGGAACTGGAAGGCCTATTTTCTGGTGATCCTGGCGCCTATCTGCTTCGGCCTCCTGCTTGCGGGGCTCGGCCTGGCGCCCACCATGTTCCTGCTCATCGTCGGGGTGGCGACCGCCAGCCGCTATGCCAGCTGGCGTCATTCGATCCTGCTCGGACTGTTTCTCGCGGTCTGTTCCGTGCTGCTGTTCACGAAGCTTCTGTCGCTTCCCGTCTCAGCCTTCGGACCCTGGATCCCCTTTATCGGCGACCTCTTCTAACGCCAGCATCTAGCCTCTTCGGGCCAGCCGACGAAACCGGATTGGATTGCATATGGACATTTTCGCTAACCTCTGGCTCGGTGCCTCGACCGCCTTCCTGCCGATGAACCTGCTTTACGGCTTTATCGGCTGTCTTCTCGGTACGGCGATCGGCGTCCTGCCGGGGCTTGGGCCGACGGCCACCATCGCCATGCTCTTGCCGATCACATTCGGCCTGCCGCCGGAATCGGCGCTCATCATGCTGGCCGGCATTTTCTACGGCGCGCAATATGGCGGCTCGACCACAGCCGTTCTCATCAATCTGCCGGGTGAAAGCTCGTCCGTCGTCACCGCGATCGACGGCTACCAGATGGCGCGCCATGGGCGCGCCGGCGCAGCACTTGCGACGGCCGCGCTTGGCTCCTTCTTTGCCGGCACCGTCGCGACGATCCTGCTTGCCGTTGCGGCTCCGCCGCTTGCTGCGGTCGCGCTCAATTTCGGTCCTGCGGAATATTTCTCGCTGATGGTGCTGGGGCTCGTCGCTTCGGTCGCGCTCGCCAGCGGATCGCTGCTCAAGGCCTTTGCGATGATCGTCTTCGGTCTGATCCTCGGCACGGTCGGCACGGACGTCGAGAGCGGCACACCGCGCTATGTCTTCGACATCCCCGAACTCTATGACGGCCTGAATTTCGTTGCTGTCAGCATGGGCATCTTCGGGATCTGCGAGATCCTGCGCAATCTTGAAAACGAGCAGGAGCGCTCGGTCGGCGTCAAGCGTGTCACCGGGCTGATGCTGACGAAGGACGATTTCAAGCGGATCATTGCGCCTGTCCTGCGCGGCACGGCACTCGGCTCCTTCCTCGGCGTGCTGCCGGGCGGCGGAGCGATGCTTGCATCCTTCGCGTCCTATGCAATGGAAAAGCGCATCTCGCCCAACCGCGCCGAATTCGGCAAGGGCGCGATCGAAGGGGTTGCCGCACCGGAATCCGCCAACAATGCCGGTGCGCAGACCTCGTTCATCCCTATGCTGACGCTCGGCATTCCCGGCAACCCGGTGATGGCGCTGATGGTGGGCGCGATGATCATTCAGGGCATCACGCCCGGGCCGAATGTGATCACCGACGAGCCGGATCTGTTCTGGGGCATGATCGTCTCCATGTGGTCCGGCAATCTGATGCTCGTCATTCTCAACCTGCCCCTGATCGGGCTGTGGGTGCGGATGCTGACGGTGCCTTACCACCTGCTGTTTCCGGCGATCATCGGTTTCTGCTGCATCGGCGCCTACAGCATCAACAACAGCGTCTTCGATGTCTTCGTCATGGCGGGTTTCAGCGTCGTCGGCTTCGCGCTCTCGAAGATGCGCTTCGAGCCGGCGCCGCTTCTGCTCGGCTTCATTCTGGGGCCGATGCTGGAGGAGAATTTGCGCCGCGCCATGCTGATCAGCCAGGGCGATCCGTCGATCTTCGTACGCAGCCCACTCAGCCTGTCGCTGCTGATCTTTGCCGTCGTGGTTCTAGCGCTCGTGCTGTCGCCGAGCATCAGCCGCAAACGCGAAGAAGCTTTCACGGAATAACGGATCATCTCGATCCCGCAGGAGTGCTGCAAGGCACGGGAGTTTGGAATGGCAGACAAGAAAAAGACTTACGAGGAACTGCGCTCGGCGCGCTGGATGATGCCGGACGACCAGCGGTCGTTCGGTCATCGGTCGCGCACCATGCAGATGGGCTATGCGCCAGAAGATTGGGAAGGCCGGCCGATCATTGCGATCATCAACACATGGTCGGATGCGCAGCCCTGCCACATGCATTTTCGCGAGCGGGCGGAATGGGTGAAGCGCGGCGTCCTGCAGGCGGGCGGGTTCCCGATGGAACTGCCGGCGCTGTCGCTGTCGGAAAACTTCGTCAAGCCGACGACCATGCTCTATCGCAACATGCTGGCGATGGAGACGGAGGAACTGCTTCGCTCTCATCCGATCGACGGGGCGGTGCTGATGGGCGGTTGCGACAAGACCACGCCGGGCCTCGTCATGGGCGCCGTGTCGATGGGTATTCCTTTCATTTACCTTCCAGCCGGGCCGATGCTGCGCGGCAATTATGCCGGCAAGGCGTTGGGCTCCGGTACCGACGGGTTCAAATACTGGGACGAGCGGCGGGCCGGGACGATTTCCAAGGAGGAGTGGCAGGGCATCGAGGGCGGCATCGCCCGCAGCTACGGTCACTGCATGACCATGGGCACCGCTTCGACCATGACGGCGATTGCCGAGGCGATGGGGCTGACGCTGCCGAATGCCTCGTCGATCCCGGCGGCCGATGCCAACCACCAGCGCATGTCGGCCACCTGCGGCCGGCGGATCGTCGAGATGGTGTGGGAAGACCTGACACCGGACAAGGTGATCACGCAGGCTGCCGTCAACAATGCGGTGACGGTGGCGATGGCGACGGGCTGTTCGACCAATGCGATCATTCACCTGATCGCCATGGCGCGTCGCGCCGGTGTGCCGCTGGAACTCGACGATCTCGATCGCATCGGCCGCACGACGCCGGTCATCGCCAACATACGTCCTTCGGGCACGACCTATCTGATGGAGGATTTCTTCTATGCGGGTGGGCTTCGCGCGCTGATGAAACAGCTTGGTGACAAGCTTGATCCAAGTGCGATCACCGTCACCGGCAAGCCGCTGACGGACGGGGTGGAGGACGTGAAGATCTGGAACGAGGATGTTATCCGGCCGCTTTCCAACCCCGTCTATCACGAGGGGTCGCTGGCCGTGCTGAAGGGCAATCTCTGCCCGGATGGTGCGGTCATCAAGCCGGCGGCCTGCGATCCGAAATTCCACAGGCACACCGGCCCGGCGTTGGTGGCCGACAGCTATCCGGAGCTGAAAAAGATCATCGACGATCCCGATTATCCGATGACGCCGGAAACGGTGCTGGTGCTGCGCAATGCCGGGCCGCAGGGCGGGCCGGGCATGCCGGAATGGGGCATGATCCCCATGCCGAAGGCGCTATTGAAACTCGGTCTTCGCGACATGGTGCGGATTTCCGATGCCCGGATGTCGGGCACCAGTTTCGGCGCCTGCGTGCTGCATGCCTCGCCGGAAGCGTTCGTCGGCGGGCCGCTGGCGCTCTTGAAGACCGGTGACATGGTGGAGCTCGATATCCCCGCTCGCAGCCTCAATATGCTGGTGTCGGAGGAGGAACTGTCAGCGCGCAAGGCGGCATGGGTGGCGCCCGAGCCACGCTATGAGCGCGGCTACGGCTTCATGTTCTCAAAGCATATCGAGCAGGCCGACAAGGGCTGCGATTTCGATTTCCTGAAGACCGAGTTCGGCGCCAAGGTGCCCGAGCCGGCGATCAACTGATTACGCATCGAGGAGAGACAATGAACCCTGCAACCCGTGACAAACTGATGGGCGTCTCCGTCGCGACGCTCTGCTCGGCGCTCTACAAGCGCGGCCTCAGAAACCAGACGATCCAGGATGTGCGTCCCGTGCGCGCCAAGGGCCGCAATATGGTCGGCCCGGCCTTTACGCTGCGCTATATGCCGGCGCGTGAGGATCGCAATCCGATGACGGTGTTTCGCGATCCCAAGCATCCGCAGCGCCACGCGATCGAGACCTGCCCGGAAGGCCATGTGCTGGTCATGGACAGCCGCAAGGATGCGCGGGCGGCGTCCGCCGGTGACATCCTGATCACGCGGCTTATGGTGCGCGGCGGAGCGGGGGTGGTCACCGATGGCGGTTTTCGCGATGCGATGACGATCGGCGAGCTTGACATGCCCGCCTACCACCATCGGCCCTCCAGTCCGACCAATCTTACGCTTCACGAAGCAATCGACATCAACGTGCCGATCGGCTGCGGCGACGTGGCGGTCTTCCCGGGCGACATCATGGTCGGGGATGACGACAGCGTCATCGTCATTCCCGCAGAGATCGCCGACGAAATTGCCGACGAGGCGGTCGAGATGACGGCCTATGAGGATTTCGTCGTCGAGCGGGTGAAGGCAGGCCATACGATTATCGGCCTCTATCCCGCAACGGACGAGAACAATCTTTCGATGTTTGCCGAATGGCGCAAGGCCAACGGCCGTTAAACATCTGAGAGCTGTCCGGCGCAGGCGATTGCGGTCTACGCCGGACAGTAAATATGACCGGCGCCCCCGCGCTGAGACTTTGCGGATGCAACTCAATGTCGGCGGCTATCACGTGGCAGCGAGCCGGAGCACGCCCGCGCCCGATCTCCTTTTCTTGATCGATATTCCGTCGCCGCGCCATCTGGCGATCGGTGGCTGATATGCATCTATCGGCGCCACGCCGGGCGCTTTGGTAGCTCTCCTATACATCCCAGCAGCGTGAACCATCTGCGCCTCCGGCGCATGGGGGTGAGTTCGGGTGTTGACGGAGCGGTGGATTTTCAATATTCTGTATAAGTTCAATATACTGAACGATCAAAGGGAGGAGTGATCGTGAGCGGACGCGGTGTCGAGCGTGTCTTGGATATGATCGAGTGGTTTGCTGCCTCACCGGAGGGCGCAAGCCTGTCGGAGATTGCGGCTGCGCTCGCCATGCCCAAGTCGAGCGCGCTCCTGATGCTGCAGTCGCTGACCGAGCGCGGTTACATTCAAAAATTGGGAAGCGGCGGGTATCAGCTTCTGAGACTTCCCGGAGAGATTTCTCCTGACGGGCGCAACTATGGCGCCTTGATCGCGCTGGTCTCGCCATATCTTTATGATGCCGTGCAGGAAACCGGCGAGAGCGGCTTTGTCGCCGTGCTGGAAGGATCGTCGATCCGTTACCTGAACAAGGTGCTGCCCAAGCGGGAAATCCTCTACGATCGTGACATCGGGCCGACGCGTCCAGCGCACAAGGTGGCAAGCGGTGTCGTTCTGCTCGCTGCCGGCAGCGATGCAGAGGTCGAAGCCTATGCGATGGCGGTCTCCTTTCCGAAGAAGAGCATTCGAAGCTTCGAGAAGCCATCGCCAGCGCGCGCGCATCCGACTTCTATCTCAATGCCATGGGGGTCGTGGAAGGTGCTGCCGGTGCTGCGGCCCCGATCGTCGATGCAAACGGCAAGGCAATCGCAGCACTCAACATTTCCGGACCGCAGGTCCGGTTCGTCAAAAATTCCGGCCGCATCAGTGACGTGGTCCGGGAAACTGCAGTCGCGATCAGTGAGGAGCTGGCGCGTCGCAGCCGTCGTTTATCCAAAGGGAGGTAAGACATGAAATTCGCAACGCTTACGGCTTTGGCCGGGCTGTTTGCCGGCATCGCCGGTTTTGCCCAGGCACAGGAAGTACCGGCCGGTTATCCAGCCGATTATTCACAGATCATCGAAGGGTCCCGCAAGGAAGCTGGTCTGATGATCTATTCGAACATGGCCGACAATAACTGGCAGCCGATCATCAAGGGCTTCAATGCCAAGTATCCCTGGGTCAAAATCGAGACCGTCGATCTCGGCTCCGGCACCGTGCATTCCCGCTGGGAAGCCGAAAAGGGTTCGAGCGCCCGCACCGCCGACGTACTGGTTTCCGGCGCCAACGACCGCTGGGCTTCCTATGGCAAGGACGGCCTGATGGAAGACTACAAGAGCCCCGAGCTCGAAAAGCTTCCGGAATTTGCCCATCCCTATCCGGGCGTAAACGTGCTTTCGACCGACCCGTTGGTGATCACTTACAACGCAGCACTCCTGACGGAAGATCAGCGTCCGAAGGGTTTTGCTTCGTTGGTGGAGGCCGCAACGGCCGATCCGGATTCGTTCAAGGGCAAGATCACCACCTATGATGCGGCCCGCAACAGCTTCGGCCTGACTGCATGGTGGGCCTATATGGACAAGAAGGGCGAGGAGGGCTGGAATGCGCTTCGCAAAATCGGCCCGATGATCCGCGGCGAGACCTCTGGCGGCCCGATGAACGAAAAGATCGCCACAGGCGAGTACACGATGGGCATCGCCGTTTCCGGCATCACCATCTTCCCGCGCCTGGAGCAGCCCGGCGGCGAGATCC
Organism: Terrirhizobium terrae; assembly: GCF_030323265.1. Taxonomy (GTDB): domain Bacteria; phylum Pseudomonadota; class Alphaproteobacteria; order Rhizobiales; family Rhizobiaceae; genus Neorhizobium. The sequence goes on along the minus strand of NZ_CP104992.1, from coordinate 759,758 downwards.
TCGGCTTTGCCTTCCCCGATGACGGCACGATCATGATGCTGCGCGGCATGGGCATCCCGAAAGGCGCGGCCAACCCGAACTCGGCCAAGCTGTTCGTCGATTATGTGCTGAGCCAGGACGGCCAGACGCAGGTCGGCAAGGGCGGTCTCGTTCCTTACCGCGAAGACGTGCCGGAAGATCAGGTTCGCTACACCTTCCAGAAGATCGGCGAAATCGTCGGCAAGGACAATGTGATCACCGCCGGCTTCGACCAGCGTCTCATCACCGAAGCGGGCCCCTTCGTCGAGAAGTGGAACGCAGCAATCGCCGGCAAGTAAGCCGAGCCGAAGGGCTGGCCAATCGTCAGCCCTTCAACCAACTCTGACAGGAAAATTCGATGACGGATATCAGCCACGCCGGCGCGGCCGGACGGGGGATAGACCGATCGCGTGCGATCTACTGGGGCGTTGCGGCGCTGACGACGATCCTCGTGTTCGGTCCGATCACCCCGATCATCTTCCAGGCCTTCCTCGACAAGCCGCTCTATGACGACACGGCTGTCCCGACGATCGGCAATTTCACCCGCCTCGTGAGCGAACCGGGCATGGCCGGCGTCTTCTTCAACACGCTTTATTTCGGCGCGTTGACCATGGTCGTCGCGCAGGTGTTCGGGGCCGTCATGGCCGTGCTCGTCGGGCGCACCAATCTGCCGGGTCGCAAGTGGCTGGGCGAGATCTTCATCTGGCCGCTCTTCGTCTCGAACCTCGTCATCGCCTTCGGCTGGTTCACCATGTACGGCCCGTCGGGCTTCATGACGCTCGCGGCAAAAACCTATCTCGGTGGTGCGCCGTGGAACCTCTACAGCGTCACCGGCATGGGCATCGTCGCGGGCTTGAGCCAGGCGCCGCTGACCTATCTCATGTGTCTTGCGGCCGTCACCAAGGCCGATCCGTTGCTCGAAGATGCGGCGCGGTCAACCGGTGCCGGTCCGTTCCGTGCTCTGTTCTCCGTCACGATCCCGATGATCCGCCCCGCGATCATCTACTCGGCCGTGCTGAACTTCGTCGTCGGCATCGAGATGCTGGCCATTCCGCTTCTATTCGGTGGGCCGTCCGGCATCCAGACGGTCACGACCTTCCTCTATAATGCCGGCATCAACGCAGCCGTGCGGCCGGAATACGGCATCGTCGGCGCCGCCGCGGTCATCCTTCTGATCGTCGTCGCGTTCCTCGTCTGGCTGCAGGGCTTCCTGATGAAGGGCGCTGGCCGCTTCGTCACCGTGCGCGGCAAGGCGAGCCGTCCTTCGACGCTCGATCTCGGCGCCTGGCGCTGGCCGGCATTTCTGTTCGTCTTCGCCTTTGCCTTCCTGACGATCATCTCGATCTTCGGCGGCATCTTCATGCGCTCGGCGGTGAGCTTCCTCACCCCGCTCATCCCCTTCTGGAAGGTGTTGACGACAGCGAATTTCGAGCATGTGCTCGGTTCGGCCACCTATGTGCGCTCGATCGTCAACTCCGTTCTCGTGGCGACGATCGGTGCGGCCATCGGCACGTTCTTCATTCTCGTAATCGCGCTCGTTGCCCGCCGTTCCGACTTCAAGCACAGCCGAGCGCTCGAGTATATCGCGCTCTTTCCGCGCTCGCTGCCGGGCATCATTGCCGGCCTTGGCTTCTTCTATGCCGTCATCTGGCTGCCTGGGGCGGATGTCATCCGCGGCACGATCCTCGTTCTGATCCTCGCCTTCATGATCCGCTACATCCCGGTCGGTTTCGGTGCCATCGCGCCGGCGCTCGCCCAGGTCGGCGAAGAGCTTGATCGCGGTGCCCGCATCTCCGGTGCCGACTGGTGGACGACGGTGACGCGCATCATCGTGCCGATCCTCAAGCCCGCACTGTTCAGCTGCTACGCGCTGCTCTTCATCCACTTCTTCAAGGAGTATGTGACGGCGGCCTTCCTCTATCAGCCCGGGTCCGAAATCATCGGCACCACCATGCTGCAGCTTGTCGCCCAGGGCGACAACGGCCCGGTCTCCGCCCTCGCAACCATCCAAGTCGTCATTACCGCCGCGTTCGTCATCATCGCACGCCGCGTCATGGGAGCCAAAATCTATGGCTGATCTCGTTCTCGAAAACCTCACCATCAAATACGGCGCCGTCACGGCTGTCGACAATCTCAACATCCATGTCGCGTCGGGCGAGTTCCTGACGCTGCTCGGACCGTCCGGCTGCGGCAAGTCGACCTCGCTCTTTGCGGTCGCTGGCCTCAACCATGCGACGTCGGGCACGATCCGCGTCGGTGACCGGGTGCTGTTCGACGGCAATCCGAACAACACGGTGCCGCCGGAAAAGCGCAATATCGGCCTCGTCTTCCAGTCCTATGCGCTCTGGCCGCACAAGACAGTCGCGGAAAACCTCGCCTTCCCGCTGACGCTCCGCAAGATCGGCAGGGCGGAACGTGACGAACGCATCAAGGAGGCGCTCGGCCTCGTCGAGATGCTGCCCTATGCGGACCGCTATCCGTTCGAATTATCCGGCGGCCAGCAGCAGCGCGTCGCGCTTGCTCGCGCGCTCGTCTACCGCCCGCCGCTTCTGCTGCTCGACGAACCGCTCTCCAACCTCGATGCGAAACTGCGTGAGCGTGCCCGCGTCTGGCTGCGCGAGCTGCAGGAACGGTTGAACGTCACGACCATTTACGTCACCCACGACCAGGCCGAAGCGCTTGCCGTCTCCGACCGGATCGCGGTGATGAGTATGGGCCGGATGCGCCAGCTCGGCACACCGCGCGAGATCTACGAGCGTCCGGCCGACAGCTTCGTCGCCGATTTCATCGGCTCGTCCAACTTCTTCGACGGTACGATGGTCGAGAGCGGCACGGACAAGGCGCGCATCCGTCTCGCCGATGGCAGCGAGATCGTCACGCCACCCGGCCCGGCCGGCAAGGATGGCTCGGTCGTCGTCGCCATTCGCCCGGAAAAGATCGAACTCTCCAGCGCGACTGGCCCCAATACGATGCGGGTGTCGATCGATCAGCGCACCTATCTTGGCTCGGTCTGGCAATATGCCGTCCGCTCCGGCCCGATCGAGTTCCGCATTCAGACGCCTTCCGAGCTGAAGGAGGACACGATCCTCGTGCGCATCCCTCAGGAACATTGCGCCGTCTTCCCAGACAAGCCCGGCGCGAATTGAGGTCCCCATGGCAGAGACAAAGAAAACCGTTCGCTTTCAGCCCGAGCAGAAGGGGCCGCTGCACGGCATTCGTGTCGTAGACCTTAGCCGTGTCGTCGCCGGCAACATGTTGTCGCTGCAGCTTGGCGATTTCGGTGCCGATGTCGTCAAGGTGGAGCCGCCGCAGGGTGATGCGTTGCGTGAATGGCGTGACAACGGCCATTCCCTGCATTGGAAGACCTATGGCCGCAACAAGCGCTCGATCGCGCTCAACCTGCGCCAGCCGAAGGCGCTGGAAGCCCTGAAGAAGTTGCTCGAAAAGGCGGATGTCTTCATCGAGAATTTTCGTCCGGGTACGCTTGAGGAAATGGGCCTGTCGCCGGAAAGCCTGCTGGCGCTCAATCCGAACCTCATCATCGTGCGGATTTCCGGCTTCGGCCAGACCGGACCCTATGCCAAGTATCCAGGCTTCGGCACGCTGGTCGAGGCGATGAGCGGTTTTGCATCTCGCACCGGCTTTCCCGATCGCGAGCCGGTGCTGCCACCGCTGGCTTTGGCCGACATGATCTCGGGTCTCACCGGCGCCAATGCGGTGATGATGGCGCTGTTCGCCCGCGAACGCGGCGATGCCAAGGGCCAGGTAATCGACCTCTCGCTGCTGGAGCCGATCTTCGCCTCGCTCGGACCGGAAGCGTCGATCTACCACGTCACCGGCAAGGTCAAGCAGCGCTCCGGTTCCGGCTCCAACACGGTTTCGCCGCGCAATGTCTATCTGTGCAGCGACGGCAAATACGTCGCGCTGTCCGGCTCGACCCAGGTGATCGCGATGCGGATCTTCGACATCGTCGGCCGCCCGGATATGAAGGACGATCCGCGTTTCTCCACCAACATGGAGCGCGTCAGGCACCGCGAACTGGTCGATGCCGCGCTCGGAGCATGGTTCGTCACCCGCACCCGCGACGACGCTCTGGCAGTGATGCGGGCGGCCGGTGCGACCGTCGGTCCGGTCTATGACATCGCTGACATAAGCACCGACCGGCATTTTGCCGAACGGGAGATCGTCGTGGATGTCGAGGACGTCGATCTCGGCAGCATTCCGCAGCACAACATCTTCCCGCGCTTTTCCGCCACTCCCGGCGTCTTTCGCCATCCGGCACCCGATGTCGGCGAGCAGACTGAGGCCATCCTTGCGGAAATCGGCATGACGCCGGCTGACCTGGAGGAGAAGGCATGATTTGGTCGCTTCTCTACGTGCCGGGCAATGCTCCCCGCTTCCTGGAAAAGGCAGGCCAGCGCGGCGCCGATGCCATCATCATCGATCTCGAAGACGCCGTGCCGGAAAATGCCAAGACCGAGGCTCGCGATGGCCTGGCGAAATGGGTGCCGGAGATTAAGCAGAGCGGCTGCAAGGTCTTCGTGCGCGTCAACCATACCGATCGCCTGATCGATGACGCGGTCGCGGCGACAATTGCAGGCGCCGACGGGCTCTATGTCCCGAAGGTGAGCAGTCCGGATGTCCTTGCGCGTCTGGTCGAAAGTCTCGAACCGCACGAGAAGGATCGCTCGCCGATCGCCTTCGTGCCGCTGATCGAGGACATGACGGGCCTGTTCGAAGTTCGCGCCATTGCAAAGGGGCCGCGGGTTCTGGCCTTGGCAGCCGGCGGCGAGGATCTTGCGACCGCCATGGACGCCAGGCCGACGCCGGAAGTACTGCGCTATCCGAAGCTGATGATCCATTATGCGGCCAAGGAAGCCGGCGTGCTGTCGATGGGGCTGCTGCGTACCGTCGCGGACTTTGCCGACAAGGATGCACTCCGCGCTGCGGCCCTGGAAGCGCGCGAATTCGGCTTCGACGGAGCGAGCTGCATTCACCCTTCTGTCGTGCCGATCCTCAACGAATGTTTCGCTCCGAGCCAGGAAGAGATCGAATGGGCTCAGAAGGTCATCGCGGCCAATAGCCAAGAGGCCGCCGCAGGTCGCGGGGCCTTCATGCTGGACGGCAAGTTCGTCGACGCGCCGATCGTGACGCGGGCACAAAATTTACTTCGCAGATCTGAGAAAGGACGGGCCACCTCATGACCCCACTTGTGACCCATGACATCATCCAGGGGGCCGAGCACGGCAAGCGCGGCCGACGCATCCTCGTCAGTCACAACAAGATCGCGGAAAAAGCGATCCGGCTGTTGAACGCCCACGATATCGACGTGTTCTTCTCGCCGCCTTACGATCCCTCCGACGTTGTCGCCAAGCGCGCTGCCGACCTCAAGATCGACGGCCTGATGGTGCGCCAGGGTCGCATCAATGAAGAAGTGATTTCCGCCTCGCCCAACCTCAAGGTCATCGCCAAGCACGGCGTCGGTGTCGACAATGTCGATATCGCTGCCGCCGCCAAACTCGGCATTCCGGTGCTGCGGGCGATGGGCTCCAACTCACGCGCCGTCGCCGAACATACGATCGCGCTGGCGCTCTGCCTGATCAAGGAAGTGCTGCCGCTCGACAAGGCCGTGAAGGGCGGCGAGTGGCCGAAGCCGACCTTTACCGGCAAGGATTTTCTTGGCGCCACGATCGGTCTCATCGGTTATGGCGGGATTGGTCGCGAGACGGCCCGCATGGCGGAAGCACTCGGTATGGAGGTCGTCGTCTACGATCCCTTCGCGCCGGGTGCTGCTGAAGCCGAAGGTTTTGCCTCGGCGAATGATATCGATGCCATGCTGCCGTCGCTAGACATCCTCAGCATCCATTGCCCGCTGACGGCTGCCACGCGTGATCTGATCGATGCACGCCGTCTCGGCCTGATGAAGAAGTCCGCGGTTCTGGTGAATACCGCCCGTGGCGGGATCATCAACGAGACGGACCTGGCGCAGGCGCTTACAGCCAGCACAGTCGCAGGGGCGGCACTCGACAGCTTCGCCACCGAGCCACCGGCCGCTGACAGCCCGCTCTGGGCTCTGAACACGCTGATCGCGACGCCGCATATCGGCGGCGTCACCTATGGCTCCGCCGACGCGATGGCGGTCATTGCCGCCCAGCACATCATCAGCGTTCTCGATGGCAATGCGCCGGACGAACGCTCTATCGCCCGTCCAACCGAACTTTCCGCCTGAGGTTTCCATGACTTACGGATTTCGCGTCAAACTGAACTGGGATCGTATCGAGCCGACGCTCGTGGATGCCTTCCGCAGCCTTCCGGTCGCCAATGTCAGCGACTCCATGTCGCGCATCTGCGCGCTCGGCACGGGCATGCGGCCGATGCATCGCTCCGGCAATCTGGCCGGTCCGGCGCTGACTGTCCGCACCCGCCCCGGCGACAACCTGATGCTGCACAAGGCGATCGACATGGCCAAGCCCGGCGACGTGATCATCGTCGATGCCGCCGCCGACATGGCCAATTCGCTGATGGGCGAGCTGATGCTGGCCCATGCGATCCACCGCGGCGTTGCCGGTTTCGTGCTGAATGGCGCGATCCGCGATGCCGAGGCGTTTTGGAGCGCAACGTGCCGACTTTTGCCGTGGGCGTGACCCATCGCGGTCCCTATCGCACCGGACCAGGTGAAATCGGTCTTCCGATCGCAATCAACGGCACCGTCATCGAGCCGGGCGACCTCATCCTCGGCGATCTCGACGGTGTCGTGAGCGTCCCGAAGGCAGATGCGGCCGATATTCTCAAGGCGACGATCAAGAAGCATGAGGCTGAGACGAAGCAGATGGCCGAGACCGAGGCCGGCACGGTGAACCGCAACTGGGTTGACAAGGTGCTGAAAGAAGCTGGTTGCGAATTCGTCGACTGATGTAACTGGCTGGGAGGGCAAGCGGGTCGCGGCAATGTCGATCGACCCGTTTTCTCCTTCGATCGAGCCCCTCGACTATCCGGTGCCGGATCCTATCTATCGGGATCTCGGCAACGGACGCCGCGTAAGCCTCGCGCCTCACGCATTTGGTCCAAGATTGCCATCGATTTTCATGCCTTACGTTTTCGAGTGAAATCCAAACAAGAGGAGACATCGATGCAGATAAACCGAACGGGATCGGCACACTGGGAAGGTGGGCTGAAGGATGGCAAGGGCAAGATCTCGAGCCAGAGCGGCGCGCTCAAGGAATATCCCTATGGCTTCGCCAGCCGCTTCGAAGGCGTGCCGGGCACCAATCCGGAAGAGCTGATCGGCGCCGCCCATGCGGGCTGCTTTACCATGGCGCTTTCGCTTATCCTCAACGAGGCCGGATTCACGGCGACCGCGATGGACACGACCGCCAAGGTGACGCTGGAATCCGTGCCTGACGGATTTGCCATTTCCGGGATTGCACTGACACTCAAGGGAAGCGTGCCCGGTCTTGATGCGGCTCAGTTCACCGAACTCGCCAATAAGGCTAAGGCCGGTTGCCCGGTGTCCAAGGCCCTTGCCGCGGTTCCGATCACGCTGTCGGTCGAACTGGCCTGAGCAAGGCCTCGAGCTCAGGCAGGGCCAGAGCGGGATGCAACCTGAGCTCAAATTCGCATCCAGCCGACAAAGGCCTTCGTGGCCTCAGTCGGCTGGACCTCCCCATGTAAGCGATCAAAGGTCTGACTTACGCAATCGGTTCGTCGCGAACGACGAAATCGAGATAGTCAATCTGTAGTCCCTTGCCGATCGTCGCGAAGACGACTGCAGCCGCACCACCGGCACCGTCGGCATCGTAGAGAAGCTGCCCCGCATTGCTGTCGTAGATGATGTGGTCGGAGGCATCGAGAGCCTGGGTGCCCTTGACGAAATTTGCCTGGGCGAGCGTTCCGGCGGACAGGGCGGAGAACACCGACCGGCTCAGCAGGATCGTGTCATCGACCACCTTGAAATCCTTGATCTGGTCGATGTTGTTTGCGCCGAGGGCTGTCGTGAAAGCGAAGGTGTCGAGACCGTTGCCGCCGGTCAGCACATCGTTGCCGAGACCACCATCGAGAAAATCATCGCCATTGTTGCCTGAAATCGTGTTGGCGGCCGAGTTGCCGATCAGCGTGTTGGCCGAGCTGTTGCCCTTCAGCGTCACGGCAGAGGTGCCGGTTGCCTGGACGATCTCGACAAAGACGGTGTCCTCAAGCGTGAAGGAGGCGGTGGTGATGACCGTGTCGGTGCCTTCGCCCGCCGCTTCGACGACCTTGTCCTTGGAACTGTCGACATAGTAGGTGTCATTGCCGGCATAGCCGTACATCGTATCGGTACCCTTGCCGCCGTCGATGATGTCGTTGCCGGCGCTGCCATAAAGCGTGTTGGCGCTGTTGTTGCCGGTAACGACAAGGCCTGAGGCCGGGGGCGATACGGCGATGGTGAAGGTCTGCGGCGCGCTCTCGGCGCCATGCGCATCCTTGACCAGATATTGGAAGGTGAAGTCGCCGCTGGCATTGCTGGCGGGCGTGAAGCTGAAACTTCCATCCGTCGATAGGCTGAGGCCCGACAGCGCGCCGATCTGGATATAGCTCAGAGCATCTCCTTCGACATCCATGCCGGTCGGCAGATGACCGCTGATGACGGTGTTGGCATTGCCTGACGCGGCATTGCCGGTTGCTGCGGCCACCGGAGCATCATTGACGGCAGCAAGTGCGATCGTGAATGTCTGTTCCGCGCTGGTGAGGCCCTGCGGGTCGACGGCCACATATTGGAAGGTGAAATTGCCGTTTGCATTGGCTGCGGGCGTGAAGCTGAACGTGCCGTCGGCGCTGAAGCTCAGCCCGGCCACGGCGTTGACGAGGCGGTAGGTGAGGGGGCCGCCCTCCACATCCGTACCGGCCGGCACGGCGCCGGTGGCGACGACATCCTCTGTGCCGGGAAGGCTGTTGCCGGTGGCGGATGCGACTGGTGCGTCATTGACGGCGGCGAGCGCGATGGTGAAGGTCTGCGGTGCGCTCTGAGCGCCGCGGGCATCCTTGACGATATACTGGAAGGTGAAGTCCCCATTCTGGTTTGCTGGAGGGCAAAGCTGAATGTGCCGTCCGTGTTGAAGGTGAGGCCCGTGACCGGCGCGACCAGCGCATAGGTCAGCGCATCGCCATCGGCATCCGAACCGGTCGGCACTGCGCCGGTCAGGACGACGTCTTCCTGTCCGTTGGTGCTGTTGCCGGTCGACGAGGCGACGGGCGCTGTATTGGACGGTGGCGGTGCGCCGTCAAAGGAATAGTCGCTGAGATCGAAAGTGGTCTGGCCGACTGGCACCTTGATGCGGAAGGTCTCGACATAGGCGCCGTCCTGGACCTGCCATGTATCGCCGCCGACATTGACCAACACGGCATTGGCGCTGAAACCCGTGAATTGAATGCGGTCGCCGAGGGCCGTGCCGTTGCCGCTGAAATCCTCTATGACATCGCCCTGGAACTCGCCCTTGCGCAGCACGAACGTGTCGTTGCCGGCATCGCCATAAAGCTGGTCGGCGCCGAGACCGCCCTCGATGACATCGTCCCCGTCTCCACCGTGGATCTTGTTGGCGCCGTCATTGCCGACGATGGTGTTGTTCAGCGCGTTGCCGGTGGCGTCGCGCTGGCCGCTGCCGGTGAGGATCAGGTTCTCGATATTGTCACCGAGCGTGTAGCTCAGCGAACTTCTCACCGTGTCGATACCTTCACCGGCGAGTTCGATCACCACGTCGCCGGTGTGATCGACGATATAGGTGTCGTTGCCCAATCCGCCCCGCATGGTGTCGGCACCGGCCTGGCCGTCGAGGATGTTGTCACCCGAATTGCCGACCAGTTCGTTGGCCAGCACGTTGCCGGTCGCGTTGAGATTTGCCGTGCCCTGCAGGACCAGCTTTTCCACCTCGGCGGCCAGCACATAGCTCACCGTGCTGTAGACCGTGTCGTAACCGCCAAGGCCGCCATGGTCCTTTTCGATGATCACGTCGAGAGCATTGTCGACATAATAGGTATCGTTGCCGTCGCCGCCCTGCATCTTGTCGGCGCCCGCACCGCCGTCGAGAATATCGTCGCCACCGAGGCCTTCGAGTTCGTTATTGCCGGCATTGCCGAGAATATAGTTCGAAAGATCGTTGCCGGTGCCGCGGACTGCGCTTCCGGTGAGCGCCAGGTTCTCAACATTGGCGCTGAGCGTGTAGTTCAGGCTGGCGATCACCGTGTCAGTGCCGGCATTGGCCTGTTCGAGAACGGTGTCGCCACTGTGATTGACGATATAGGTGTCATTGCCGCCAAGGCCTGCGAAATTATCCGCGCTGGTCGTGCCGTAGAGATAATCATCGCCTTCCGTGACGCTGTAGGGCGGCACGTAGACGGCGCCGGACGCGGTGCCGGTAACCGTATTGCCATAGACGACCGTTCCGGAAGGGTTGGCGGCCGTCGAGTTGGTCAGCTCTTCGCGAATGCCGTAACGGCTGCCGCCGTCGGAATGGATATCGTTGTCGTAGATCCGGGTGTCTTCCGAATAATAAGTGCGCGGCGGATTGACGACGTCGTCGAGGCGAAGACGGATATTGATTTCGTCATAGGTCCCGGCGCTTTCGCGCGAGTTGTTGTAGATCTCGTTGCCGTGGATATCGCTGTCGGTAGCACCTTCCACCCTGATGCCCTGGCGCATGTTGTCATGCACCTTGACGCCGCTCACCTCGACATCGTCGGATAGCTTGATGAGGATGCCCTCGCGGCTGTTGCCGTAGTATTCGCCACCGATGATGCGAACATCGGTGACCCAGGGAATGGTATTCTCGCCTTCCGGAAAAATGTCGCTGCGCTGCACGACAACACCCGCGCCGCCGGTTGCCCCGTGGCCATTGTCGTAAGCGGTGTTGTTTTCCAGCAGGATGTTGCTGCTGCTGTTCTGGATGTTGAAGCCATGGCGGTCGTTGCCATAGGCGACATTGTCCCGATAGATGCCGCCCACGACATAATCGGCGACGAAGCCGTCCTTGCCGTTATCGTGCGAGACACAGTCCTCAATGACGAGGTTATAGGTAATCTCGTGCGGATTAACGCCATAGGCGTTGCAATTCATTACCTCGACGCCACTGATGGTGATGTTCTCGTGCACTCTGCCTTCGTCATTGGCTTTCACGCCCGTTATGATGCCAGCCTGGTGCTCTGTATTGTTGGCGCGGTTGCCATCCAGCGTCAGGTTGGAGATCGTTACATTGCTGGCGCTCTCGTCCACAGGTGTACGAATGATGCCGTTGATGCGGGCATTGAAGTCGTCGACGAGCTTGATGACGGTCTCGCCGGCTCCATCTCCGGTTAGCGTGACGTTGGAGCGAACCTCGATGCAGCCTGCGGAGGGGTTGTTCGTGTCGCCGCTGACGAGGAAGGTCCCGGTTGGAATATATACGGTCCCGCCGCCTGCTTCGTAGGCGGCGTCGATGGCTGCTTGAATGGCGGCGCTGTCGTCGGTCAGGTCGTTTGCGGTTGCGCCATAGTCCAACACATTGAAGATCGCCATTCTTGCCTCTATCGCTGTTATCCGGGGGATAGCTGGAGTTTCGGCAATACTAGGCTGAGCAACCGTCAGTGGATATAAATCAGGATCAATGACGAGTCTTTATTGTAGGAATATTTCATAAGGGCGCGATATTGGAAGATGACTTTCCGTCAGTAGTTGATGCCGCGACCTGAGGACATACCTGCCGGCGTAGTCGCGGCAAGCCTTGCCGCTGCCATCAGGTTCTTCCTGGCCGGGTCGTCCTGTCTCAGGCCGGTGCGTATCTCGAACCCGGCAATCCCGCCGCCGACGCGCTGGTCCAGCCAGGCGAGGCGTTCCTGGCAGGCGGCGGCAGGTGAATCGGGCGATGACTTTAGAAGATCGCTGAGAGAGCGTAAGGCGACATAGGCATAGAGATGATAGTCGTATGCCTTCGATCCCCTCTGTAATTCGAGTGGCAGGAAACCCTGTTCATCGATCTGACAAAGCCCGATCTCGAGGCTGTTTCTCGCCCAGGCTGTCATCCTGGTATCGCCGATCAGATCACCAATCCTGCCGACGGAAAGGCCGGCCCAATAGCGATGATTGTTGCGCCGGGAGATTTGGCCTGCCTTCCAGTCATAGAAGCGCATGGTTTTAGATGCGATGGATGACAGCCATTCCCGCACTGTCTCGTCGGATGTGGCGTCCGTGCCGCGTGCACGTGTGGAGACAAGCACTTCGGAGATCGCGGCAACAAACCTGTCGCGCGTCAGGTTGGCATCGGTCGATGCCATGTCCGTCAGCGATCCCGCCTCCGCCCAGCGCTTCACGTTCAGGGCCACGCACCTGTCGGCGAAATCCCGATCGGCGGAATTGGCCTGCGCCATTGTCTGCAGGCGTCGGACAGCCTCGTCGATCGGGCGCATGACTGCTTTTCGAGCGGCATCGGCATTGCCGTCGATCACGGATTTGGAGGCGATCGCCTGGTCGTATTTCGAAGCGGTCTCGATACGCCGGACCGGTGGCGCGATCCTCTCGCAGCGACCGGACACGATGCCTGTATTTACCGACACAATCGCTCGCGGTGTCTCGGCCATCGCGGAACGGCCAGGCATTATGGTCACCGCGACGGCGATCACGGCACAGACGACAATGGACTTCGGCAAACCGGACAACACGAAACCTCTTGCGGTGTTTCGTGCTTCCTATCGGAGCTGCGCTAATACGGACTTAATCGCTCCTCGAAAAGTCTATTGAAGTCTATTTTCTGGCTAACGAACTATAAATTCCATCCTCTATTGAATTTTCACTCCGGTCATTTCCTGTGCCTGCTTAACGGGCATTGTGCCGAGCTGTGCCACTGCTATGCCGGCCAACGAATTGCCGGCGCGTGCTGACAGCACCAAATAGGCCTGGGCCAGGGCGCGCTGGCCATCGTCAACATTGCTCAGAAGCATCAGGCCAAGTCGATACTGCGCATCCGCATTGCCATCCCGTGCCGCCTGTCGGAGGTAGTCCAGACCGCGTGTGCGAAGATCTTCGCCATCCGGCGAACGGAACAGATAGTAATTTGCAAGAACAACCCGCGCCTCCGTCGAGCCGTTGGCTGCCTTGTCCTCAAGGAAGGCGAGAGTGGAGGTGGCAGCAGCAGCGTAGCCGAGCAGGCGGCCGAGCGCTTCATAGGCGCCATCGGTATTCCGTTGCGCGGCAATGAGATAGAGGCGCATGGCCTCAGGCTTGTCCTCTGGCCGTTCGCCGGCATCAAGCCGTGTTGCGAGCACCATGCTGGCGGTGCCATTGCCCTTGACGACGAGAGGCTGCAGCCATACCCGCAACTCCTCATCTGCCTTGCCATCTATGGCAATGAGCCTCTCGGCGATCTCGTTTGCCTGCGAGGCGCCGCCGGCGTCGAGTGAGACTGCCCGTCGCAGCCACATCATCGACGGTTCCGGTTCCTGAACGCGGGTGTCGAGCAATGTGCTGCTGATCTGCAGCATCCGGCGTGCGCGCTGATCGGCCGGAAGCTTTGAGAGCATCTGCATCGCCGTGGCATTGTTACGCCGAACGCCCCATCCCAGCGCATAGGTGAGAGCGCCGTTCTTCGACGCGGACGCGTTGCCGCGGGCACTGCCTTTCGAATACCAGCCGGGTGCTTCCTTCGGCCTTGCCGGGCCGCCGATGCCGTGCTGAAGCATCATGCCGTAGGCCGTGGCGGCGGAACTCGATCCTCGCGCGGCCTCGGTCCGCAGCCGCTCGCGCATAGCGGCGGCGGAGTTGAACTGGCGAGGGCCGAGCTTGGTAATGGCCTTGGCGGCGCTGCGAAGCGCTTCACGGTCCCCTTGCAATGCGGCCGGCGAGACCTTCTTGAGTACGATCGAAGGGTTCTGCTCTACGGCAGCGGCATTCTCGACCGGCATTGTCCCTGCCAAGGCAACGCCGAGGACTATCGATGCCGGTAAGACTGACGCCTGCCGAAGGAGCTTGCGCCATGGGCCGCGCGGATAGGGATCTTTAACGAACAAAGCCATTTTTCTTCGCCTTCTCATGCCAGGAATGTGCCAGTTGACGATCGGGCGTGATGCCGAACCCGAGATCCAGCGCCACGGCAAATTGGAACATTGCCTCAGGATCGCCCTTCTCGGCTGCAAGCCGCGTCCATTGCGTACTTTCGCTCGCGGAGATCTGGCCGTTGATGCCTGCCGCGTAGAGGCGGGCCAGGGTCTTCATTGCCTGGATGTCGCCCTGTCCTGCCGCCCGCTCGAGGAAAGCCATGCCTTCGGCGTAGCGTTCAGGACCGAGGGTTGCCAGCAGAGCGCCATAGGCCTGCATCACGGATGCGTCGCCGCTTTCAGCGACCTGCCGCAAGGCGCCGAGAGCCAGGTCGGAGCTTTTCTGGCCCGGCTGCCCGGAGGCGTAACGAACCAGTTCCTTCACCGCCGAAGACTGACCGCCAAGGGCAGCCTGTCGGTACCAGTCGATCGACTGTTCCATATGGTCGCCGAGACGGCCGCTCGCATAGAGGTTTGCGAGCGACAGAGCTGACTTGATGTAACCGCCCTTGGCGTTGCGCTCCAAAGAGCGGCAGCCTTTGCTGGATCGTTCGCGGCGCCCGCGCCTTGGGTCGCGTAGGCTTCCGCCAGAAGATGGATATCGCGCGGGCGACGCTCGGCTATCCGCTCGGCGGTTGCCATCACCTCTGTCGCGGCCGCACCGTCACCACGAAGTCTGTAGAGCCTTGCCTCCTGGACGAGCGCCGGGACATCGCAGACCTGTCTTTGTTTGAGTGCGGCAAGAATGCCGTCGAGATAGCCGGGGTCACCGGTCGGCAGTTCTGAAAGAGCTTCTGCATCTCCCGACCGGGCAGCCAGGGTGAGCCAGTCTCGGGCTTTGTCAGCATCGCCCGGCGTCGTTGTTGCCAGCCGTGAGAGCATGACCATGGCTTTCGGCTCGCCGGCATTGGCGGCAGCGACAAGCCGCATCTTCATGGCTTCCACATCCGGCTCGCCGGGGCCGCTTGCCTGTCGGCGGACGATCTCGACATCGACATCCGGTCGGTGGCTTTCGGCAAGCTCCTGAAGCAACCGGTCACCTTCCGCCGCCATGTCGCCAAAGCGGCCGGCGCGATAGGCCTGTGCGAGCGCGAGCCGTCCGTCGACAACGCCTGGCCCTGGGGCTGCAGCGCGCTTCGTCAACGTATTGTCGTCGATGTCAGACGCTATCTTGCCCTCGGATGCCAGGGCCGCCAGCTCCACCATGGACGGCCTGTCGCCGAGATCCGATGCCCGCTTCAGGAAATCCGTGGCCGAGACCCAGTCGCTTCGGTCAATGGCCAGCCGTGCCAGGCGACGCAATGCCGTCGCGCTGCCCTTGTCAGCGGCTTCGCGCATCAGCGCCTCGCCATCGGCGGCGCCGTTGCAGAGTGCAATCTCCGCCAGTTCAGCCGGCGCGGATTGCGATCCATTGGCGGCGGCGTTCGTCAGCCGGCTGGATGCTTCCGCGAGGCCGAGCCCGTTATCGATCATGTAGCGTGCATAGATGGCCTCGCCCTCTGCCCCGCCGCGTTCGAGCACGAGGTGGTAGAGGCCGTCGGCCTTCTCTCATCTACCTCGACGCCCTGGCCGGTGAGATAGGCATTGGCCAGCATCTCGATCGCCGCAATCGGCGCGTCGTCCTGGCTGGTGGCCTCGCCGAGAACCGCCTGCATGGCGGCAAAATCGGCGCGGCCGGTATAGTCGCCGCGGTGAAGACGGGCGGCGAGCACATAGGCATCCGTCTCGCCACTGGCCATTGCCTTGTCGAGCAGGCCGGATGCCGTTTCAAGCTCCTTGCCTTCGGCTAGCCGTGATCTTGCGGCTGGGAGAAGAGCCCGGACAAGGCCAGCGGCCGCTGCCCGGTCCCAGAGTTCTGAAGCCCTAGCCATGTCCCTCGGCCGGCCTTCGCCGTTTTCGTAGACGCGCGCAAGCCTTGCAATGCCGCGCGCGTCTCCGGACGCGGCAGCAAATTCGAACCATGCGGAAGCTGCCGTCTTGCCGCCCTCGGGGTCTATGTCGAGGAGATATTCGCCGACATCGACGGCAATGCCGCAGTCGCCGGCCGCCAACGCGGTCTGGATGTTGATGGCCGCGAGCGTCGCGAAATGCGTGGCGCCGCCGGCAAATGTACGGTCGGGATCCGGCCGGCTGTAAATGGCTGCCAGCTGCAATGCCGCGGCAGGGTCCCCGAGCCCGGCGGCGACGCTCAGATAGCGTGTCGCCTCCGTCATCGTCGCGCCCGGCAGGCGGCCCTCGCGGATGAGCTTGCCCATGGCCAGAGCTGCACCCGTTCGCTGTGATGCCGTTGCTTCCGCCAGGAGCCGTTTTGCGCGCTCGGCATCGGGCTCGCCCGCCTTCGGATCGAGAAGCAGGGTCGCGAGCCGCACCTTGGCATCCGGTGCCACGCCGCTTGCGCCGGCAGCCAGATGTTCCAGCATCTTGCGGGCGAGCTTGCGGTCGCGGGTCACGGAGGCGTCGCCTTCCGCAAGCCGGACAGCGTCGGAAAGCATCCTCTCAGCCATCACCTCGGTAGCGCCACCTTGCCAGGATCGCCAGTCGGTGGCTAGGGGAAGCGGGGGCTCCGCTGCGTTGCAGCTTGCGGCGACACTCACCTTGGGTGCTTCGCGCAGCATGGCGGCTGCCGTTATCTCCGGCTCCGGAAGCTGGGTCGCCGGTTGAGCCTGAGACTGAGCATAGCAGGCGCCGGCCTGCAGCAGCACCGCTGCGCTGACACTCAGTCCGAGCCTCCTGAGCAGCGATCCCTGCCTCGAACGCGATTTTCCTTGCATGCCAGCCTCCTCCGAAAGGATGGGGTGAACGGCGCGGTCGCGATGCCCGCCGGTGAGCTCGTTATTGGTGAGATCGCTATTCATGGGAGACCTCCGAAATGTCGGGCGCCGCGCCCTCGGCCATCTGCTGCCGCAGCGTCTCCAGTGTCCTCGCCGCCAGCAGATTGCCCGATGCGGCGGATTTGGCAAACCAGATGCTCGCCTGTTGTGTGTCCGGCTCCACGCGCTCGCCGCGCAGATAGGCCAGACCGAGCTGGTAGCTCGCGTTCGGATGGCTGCGCTCGGCAGCGCGTTTCAGCCAGTAGAGCGATTGCTTTTCCTCGCTCGCATCCTTCGGGCGTAACGCATAGATGCGCGAGAGTTCATACATGGCGGCTGTGTTGCCGGCCTCGGAGGCCCGGACGAGCCAGGCCAGCCCTTCCTCACGCGACTGGCTGACGCCGTAGCCGTTGAGCAGCAGGTGGCCGAAGGATGCCATGGCTTCCTTGTCGCCGGCTCTTGCGGCCGTGTAGAGGCGGCTTGCGGCGGCATCCGGCTCGAGCGATGGGCTGAAGCCGCTGAGATAGATTTCGCCGACTTCCCTTTCGGCGGCAACCGATCCCCGTGCTGCCTGGACGCGAAGCAGATCCACTGCCGCCCTGGGGTTTCTGTCGACCGCCGAAAACGCGAGCCAGTCCGCTGCGAGCATGGTGGCCTTGGGATTGCGATACTCGCCTTCGGCCCGGATGCTGGTGATGAGATCGGATGCCTGGCGGGCATCGCGCTTGGTGCCGAGACCGACCAGATAGGCTTTCGACAGCAGAAGACGGGCGTCGGGATCCTGCGGATTGTCCTTCAGCACATCCCGCAGGACGCTGACCGCATATTCCTGTTTGTCCTTGTAGGTAACCGAGGAAAGATAGGTCGCCGCAAGAGCGACACGGGCCGGAGCCGCGCCGGTATCCGCCGCCTTCGAAAGAAATTGCAGGCTGCGTTTGGTGTCGGCATCGGATGTGGCCGTCAGCGACAGCAGCCGTCCGTAGGATATCAGCGCTTCCGTATCGAGTTCGCCCTCGTTCAGGGAGGCAAGCATATCCTTGCCGGCAGCCACTTGGGCATCCAGACCGCTTGCGATGAGCAGGGAAGCAAGCTCGATCACATCACGCGGTTCCTGCACTGCCTGCCGTGCCTGCGCCAGCGTGGCAGCGTCAAGATCGTTGTCCTGCAGCCGGTAACCGACCATGGCCAGCGCAGCACGAGGATCTCCGTCGTCGAGCCTTTCGAGATAGAAGCGTTCGCCGGCCGTTCGTTCGCTTTGGTCGTCGCCCTTGAGTTGCAGAGCCGCCAGATCCCATGAGGCGCGTTCGACGGCCTGTGCCTTGGCACCGGCCAGCCAGCGCTTGGCGAAGGTGACGCTCGGGGCGAGCTGGTCGCCTTGCAGGTAGAGCTGGCCGAGCTTCCACATGGCCTGGCCGACCTTGGCATCGGCGGCATTCATGAGAAGCTCCGTCGCCTCGGCCTTGGAAACCAATTCTTCAGAGAGCCTGCCATCGAAGGCGAGATTGGCGATCGAGAAATTCGAGAAACCGGCCGTACCCAGGCGGTTGTTGCGCAGGCTGCCGACCAGTGCTTGGGCGACGTCTTCCGGTAAAGCTTCACCGTTGGCCTGCAGCCAGGCATTATAGGCAAGACCGGCAGCCGGGCTACCCGCCAGGGCCTGTTCTCTCAGGAGCGGTAAAAGGGAAGGACCGATGAGCTTGGAGTTCGCCGTCTTCCAGTGGCGATTAGCAAGGCTGGCCAGGGCATCTGGATCGCGTGCGATCGGCACGAGGGCCGCCTCGATCAGCCGCGCCTTTTCCGCAGGCGAGGCGTTGGAGGCGAGTGCCAGCCCAAGATCGATGCTGGAAATTTCGACGGCCGCACCGCGCATGCCGACTTCCGCCGCCCGTCGTAGCCAGAGGCGTCCTTCCTCGACGCTGACGCCTGTCGCCGGCCCGGCATTGCGGCCGAGCGCCATGGCCGCGGTGGTGCTACCCGCCTCGGCCGCCGTCCTGAAGAGCGTTGCGGCACGGATCGGATCGGCTGCGACATCGGTGCCACGCAGAAGGTGTTCCGCATAGCGCTCGATCGCGGCCACATGGCCCTGATCACAGGCGAGAGACAGCCATTTCATGGCAAGTGCCGGAGACCGCTCGACGAGCATGCCCTGGCGGTAGATCTGGTAAAGCGCGAAGGATGCCGGCGCCGACCCTGCTTCGGCACGCTGCTGCAATGTCTCGACCGAGGTTCGGGCGATCGTCCCGCCGGACGCCTCACCGCTGGCTGCGAGATCCAGTACGGCGGACATGCTGCCCATCATCGCCGCCGCCTCCAGCCGGGGTACGACCTCGTTTGGCGGGAGTTTCTGGTTCTGGGCCGCATCGAGTGCCAGAACATAGGCAGCATCGCCATTGCCCTGCAGCATCAGTTTGCGCAGAAGCGGCATCAGGGCGGTCAGGCCGTCGCTGTCGTTCTTGCGCAGCAACAGGCGTGAGAGGGCGACGGCGGTGGCGGCGGAATCGTCTCCGGCGGCCATGGCGCGGCGGTAGGCGGCGATTGCGCCGTCACGATCCGCGCGCCGAAGCGGGTTGTCGATGCTGACGACCAGCCCTTCGCGCAGAAGTTCGGCAAGCTCACGCTGGTCTTCCACCGCCCCGCTGGCGCCGAGCCGCGCGACGAGCGCCTGCTCGTCGGCAAAGTCGAGCGAGGGCGCCGGTGTCTGCGCTGCAAGCGGCGATACGGAAATCATCCAAACGATGCTGCCGATAAGGCCGTGACGGATAGCTTTCATGGCTGCCCCCAGAAACAAGTTGCGTTGCCGCCTGCAAATTCGTCGATGAGCGGGCGTTGCTTGGCGATCGTGCGTGAAAACATGCCGTTCAGCCGCTGGTATGCGATGCCGTCGCTGGCAACGATCGCGGCCTCGGCCCAAGCCATGTAGTGGCGACCGTGACCACGGGTCTCGAGGAAGCCGAGATCCGGTTTCAGGTAGTTCTTCTCGGGGCCGGGAATGTGGTTTTCCGCCGAATAGACCGCGACCAGGACCGGTGCGTTCAGGCCGTTCATCAGCGCGCCGATCAGCGTCGCAAGATCATGGCCTTTCGGGCTCGCCCGGCCGTAGAGATCGATGCCGGCACCCTTGGCCGTTTCAGCCAGAACGACCATGCTGGACAAGGTCTGCCGCTGATACCAGAGCGCCCGCGCGCCGCGGCGTGCCTCTAGCTCGAGCGTTCCGTCCGGTCGGGTCTCCGAAAGGATGATGTCGTATCGGGAGAGGCCCTTCGTCATCATCGCCTCATCGTCGGTGATCGCTCCCCAGACGGCAAGCACGCTGTCGGCGAGCACGCGGTGATTGTTGCGATCGACGTCGCCGTCGAACTCCCGGTCGATGCGCCTGACGAGCGGATCTATCCAGTTCTTCAACCTCGTGGCGCGGCTCTCGTCGAGCGAGGGGAGCAGAATCTCGTAGGCGACCGCGATAGGCAGCAACTGCCGCTTCAGGGCGTAATAGGCGTCGTTGACCTGTTCGGTCTGGGCAAAGGCATTAGCGTCGGCCCAGCGCAGCATCAGCTCGGTCAATGCGGTTCTGGCCGCCGCGTCCCCTGCCAAGGTCCGGCCGGACAGGACCATGACGGCCCAGGAGAAATCCTCCGCCCGGTTGTCGGAACCGTAGCCTTCGGTCGTCGACAGGCCGAGTACGGGGGCGAGCCTTGTCCATTTTCGATCGGCCGCGATCTTCAGGCAGGCGTTGCGGATCGAGGCATAGCGCGGCGTCTTCAACGCTTCAGCGCGCGCCTGGACATCCAGCAGACCCTTCCATTCGTCGGCCTGGGCGGGAGCGGCGGAGAAAGCCGCAATCCCGGCCAGGGTCATGAGTGTTGCCCACTTAGCCATTGTTCGCCACTCCACCCGTGACAGCGCCGTTTGCAGGCGGCGACATGCCGGTGCACATGACATTCGGGCGTTCCAAGCGCATCAGGTCGCCGAAGCGGCACTCGTCCACCTTCGGCTGCGGCTGGCAGGCCATGCCGACCAGCATCGCCGAACTCTCGCCGATCTGCAGCAGATAGGGGGCAAGCGGGCGCAGGTCTCCGCCGTAGATATAGCTGCGCTGGTCGCGGAAGCTGTTGCCTTCGAGGATGGTCTCCAACGCGCCGGCCACGTTGATCGCATTGCCGTTGCCTGTGAAGCTATTGCCGCTGATGACCGTGCTTGAGATCGGCTGATACGGATCGAGGTCGAAGTTCCTGCTGCGGCCTTCGGGCGACTGGCGCAGGTCGCTGACATAGACGTCGGCACCATTGATGCGGTTGCCGTGGATCTGGTTGTCGTAGACTCCCACGTCGGTGCTGTTGCGCACCTTGATCCCCGCGCGCTTGTTGCCGCTGAAT
This sequence comes from Terrirhizobium terrae, assembly GCF_030323265.1. GTDB lineage: Bacteria > Pseudomonadota > Alphaproteobacteria > Rhizobiales > Rhizobiaceae > Neorhizobium. The sequence continues at coordinate 738,526 of NZ_CP104992.1, read as the reverse complement.
TCGTTGGCGACGGCGATGTTGCAGCCGCTTTCGTAGAAGGTCAGACCGTCACCGCTATTGGCCATGCCGGTATTGGCATAGACGACGTTACGTCTGCTGGTACGGTCCAGCATCAGGCCCGAGCCCTTGTTCCAGACCGAGACGTTGCCGACGATGAAGCTGTCATCGACCTCGCGGGAAACGATGATCCCGTGCTTCTTCTGTGAGCCATAGGCGGTGTTGAGGGCGATCAGCAGGTTGTGCGACCGATCGTGCGGGTCGATGCCGTAGACGATGTTGTCGCGATATTCGTTGCCGATCAGCTGAACGTCGGTCGCCTCGTAGCTGTAATAGCCGTAGCGCAGGTTCTCGAACGTGTTGTCGATCAGGTTGCCCTTGGGCCGGTTTTCTTCCAGCGTATAGAGCGACTGGACCGCCGCGCCGCTGGATTGGGTCACGCCGAAAGCCTTGCTGGAATCGTAGCCGAGCATGGCGAGCCGGCTACCCGCGATCTGCAGGTCACTGCCGCCCCAGCCGGTTATGAACGGGCGGAAATTCGCCTTGGTGGCCTCAGTCGCCTTGGCCGGTGCGTTGGTCTGTTCGTCGTAGCCGACGAGATCGGCGTCCTGCACCACGAGCTTTCCTGCAACGGCCAGGAAAGCGCCGGACTGGGCGCCCAGCTGATACTGGGAAAATTCCTTGCCGGACAGAAGAAGTGTGGCCCCCGGCAGCACGATGATCGGCACGCGGACCAGCAGCACGTCTCCCTTGTCGACCAGGAGGTTGCGGCTCGTCGTTTCCGGCAGGTCGCGCATCAGTTCCCCGAGGGTGACGACGCCACCTTCGACGGCGATGTAATGCGGCCAGGTCAATTGCTGGGAGATCTGAACCTGATGGATGGCGGCGGTGCCGCCGCTGGTCAGCTTGAACGCTTCCAGGCTGAACGGGCTGAAGCCGAGAATGGCGAGATGTGCGACACCTCGGCTGGGAGAGGGCGCCTTCGCGCGCATCGCAGCGGTATCAAGCGAGAAGATGTCCGGCATGCGGATGCCGTCGGTCGAGCGGGTGGAGGGCGCGGGCGCTTGCACGATATGCTGCCCGACGAGGAAATTCGCTTTCTGCAGCACGTCGGGCTTGTATTCGACGGCCAGCGGATCGATCGCGGGATTGGTCAGCCAATTCTTCTTGTCGAGAAGGCGGGCGCGGGCTTCGGCCATCTGCCGCAGGGCTGGAACGCGGATGGTATGGGGCAGGTCATGGACGGCGGAGATCAGGGTATCCACCTTGCCATCCTGCTTGAACTGGGCAAGAGCAATCGCTGCAAGCATCTCCGGCCGGCTCTCTTCCGAAAGCCCCGCCAAGCGGGATTTCGCATCGTCGAGCGCACCCTTCTGGACGAGGAATTCCGCTATCCGTCGGGCTGTTACATCGCGCAGCTTGCTGTCCGATATGCCTTCGAGGATCGTGTCCGCCCGGGGCATATCCCCGATCTGCGCATAAGCGACGGCGATATCCGCCAGATCCCTGGGAGCATCCTGGTCCTTGAAGAGATCCTGGGCCTGTTTCAAAGCCGCACTTGCGGCGGCGTGGTCGGTCTCGTCGAGAGCAAGCGCCAATGTGATCAGGATGCGGCTTCGAGCGCCGGTCGTCGTCACCTCGGAGAGAGATTTGCGCAGCTCGTCGATACGGCCGGCCTTGGCGTCGAACCTTGCAAGGTCTTCCAGGACTTCGTCACGCCCTTCGCCGGCTGGCATGCTCTGCAGGATCGGCTGGACGGCCTCCGGTCCCTTGGTTTTGAGAAGAGCCTTGGACAGAGCCGAGCGGGCAAACGAAAGATCCTCCTCGTCCGTCACCTGAGGCAGGAGTGCTTCGGCCTGCTCCAGTTTGCCATCCTCGGCATAGCTTTTGCTCAGACGAGAGTAGGCGAAGGAACGCTCCTTCTTGTCAATGATCCTTTCGGCCAGCGCTTCGGCCTTGTCATGTAGCCCGAGCTTGCCGAATGCGGCCACCAGTTCTGCCGCGGAATCGGCATCGTCGGTCGGAGAAACCGTCAACGCCGTCAAGATGTCGAGTGCCGCCTGCCGATAGCCCTCGCGATCGAGCGCGGTTGCGATAGCAATCTGCGCATCGTTGCGGGCATTGTCCGTCAGCATCAAAGGCACGAATTCCATCGCCCTGATCGGCCTGTCGCGCTCAAGGCGCAGGCCCACGAGCTTGCGCAATGCGCGGTTCTGATCGCGGTCCCGGGACATCGACTTCGCAACCTGAACGCCCAGTTTTTCGTCGCCATTTTCCAGAGCCGTCTTGAAGAGGGTGTCGAGCAGGTCAGCGCGGCGGTCGTCGTCGCGCTCCATGGCCTGGGCCGCCTGCAGCGCCTGCGCGTAGCGATCGCCGGAAAGCGCCTCTTTCGCGATGTCCGCCAGGTCATCGCGCGAAAGCTTGCGGTCGCGGGAGAGCGCTGCCAGGGCCTTGAGGCGCAGGATTTCCGAACGCGCATTGGCCGTTGTCATCGCGTTGGTTGCAATCTCGATGATACCGGGCCGGGCTTCGCTAGCCGGGAAGACCAAGACGGCGGCGCGTAATGCACCGTCGCGCGTCTGGCGGCGTTCGATGTGGCGGGCCTCCTCGACGGCGCGCGTGGCAAGCCTTTCCGCTTCTGCCTCCTGCCCGGCATTCATGTGGGCGCGTGCGAGCTGCGTCCACGCGGCCGAGCGATAGGCGGCGTCCTTGATACCCTCAATCATCGCCTTCGCATCGAGATCGCGCTTGAGGCCATCGGCACCAGGACCGATCCCGGCGCCAAGTGCTTCTATCAGGCTCAGCCGCAGGACATCGACAGTGATCGCTTGTTTCTCAAGGTCTGCCAGCGCCTGTCTCGCGCTCTCGTTGCCGATCGGGTCGGCGGCGAGCCGGTCGAGCACGCCGATGGCTTCCACGGCGTCCTTGAGGAGGCCCGTCCGGCTGTCGGCGGCTTTCAACGCGTCGAGCTTGATCACCGCGTCACGGACGATCTGGTCGGCCATGACGATCTCGTCGTTCATCGCAGCCAGAGCGGCTTGCGGCCCCATTGCAGCAAGGATGAAAAACCCTGCGCCGGCCGCCGCCTGGCGAACCGATGAAAAAAGCGATGCAGGCATTGTCAGCTGACCTTTCTCTGATCGGTTTCGGTGCCTTCGCCCGAAAGATTTTCTGCAAAAAGGCTGGTCAGAAGCAGATCGGCCGGCATGGAACCCGGATTAACGAGAACCATGGTCGGGTCGTGCGGCAGGTCCTGGGCGGACCCTATCGCAAGCGGGATGCCGGTGCCCGTGGTGAAGAGAACCGCTTCCCCGACAGCAGGGTGGCAAAGCAGCGCCCGGTGTGATCGACGGGATCAAGCTGCATTTCCCGGCCCGGCAGAACGGTCAGTCGCTCGACACGGTAGTCCTGCTTGGCGTCGACGGTGCGCCGATCTCCGCCGGCGCGCCGGACGATAGCGTGGCTGTCCGCAGCCGGATGACCCGTCTTTGCAAGGTGCTGGGCAACGAACTTGACATCCTGGGACTGGGCGCGCGATGCGACGAGAAGGGCGTCTTCGGTGTCGACGATGACGACATTGGACAGGCCGACGACCGAGACCAGCCGGTTGCTCGCCCTGACATAGCTTCTACGCACATCCTTGAGCACGGCCTCGCCGAGGATGACGTTTTCCTCGGCGTTCTGTTCGCCGACTTCCCAGAGCGCTTCGAAAGAGCCAAGGTCGCTCCATTCCGGCGAGACCGGGACGACGCCGAGGGCGCGGGAATGTTCCATGACCGCGTGGTCGATGGATATTTCAGGTGCTTCCGCAAAGCACGCCGCCAGTTCCACCCTGTTGTCGCGGCGCTCTGCGCGCAGTGCGCCGTTGGCGGCGGCTTCAAGCACTGCCGGCGCGAAGTTTGCAAGCTCCTCCAGAATGGTCGAGGCGCGGAACATGAAGATGCCGCTGTTCCAGGTATGCCGCGGATCTGCAAGAAGCTGAATGGCGCGTTCGACATCAGGCTTCTCGATGAAGGCGTCTACCTGCTCGATGCCATGTCGCTTGCCTTCACCGGCACGGATGTAGCCGAAGCCGGTTTCCGGCGCGGTCGGCCTGATGCCGAAGAGGGCGATGCCACCGGCCATGACAAAGGGAAGTGCTGCCAGATAGGCGTCGAGAAGGCGGTCCGGCCGACCGATGCGATGGTCGCTCGGCACGACGAGCATGACGGCATCCGGGTCCTCGCTGCCGATCACGGTCGCCGCTACAGCGATTGCCGGTGCGGTCGATCGCATGACCGGCTCGACGATGACGAGCGGAGCACCCTGGGGCAGGTCGAGCTGTTCGAGTTCCATCTGGACGCGCGGCTGCTGGGCCGCGTTGACCAGTACGGTCGCCCGGGCGAAGGCTTCATTGGAGAAGCGCTCGATCGTCTCCTGGAAGAGGGATGCTTCTCCCACGAGGCTCTGGAACTGCTTGGGCTCCAGGCGGCGCGACAGTGGCCAGAGGCGGGTGCCGGAGCCGCCGCAGAGAACGACAGGTCTGATACGGGTCATAGCTGCTCTCCCTTCAGGGCCGATGCTTCTCCTGCCCATGCCGAGCTGACGAAGCCGAAGGCGCGGCCGATGAGGCTTTCGTCGAAGAGGTCGAAGGTGACCTCGACGGGCTGGCCGATCATTTCGGTCGAAAGGGCCTTTTCCGGATCGATCACGACCGTCAGCGGCTCGCGCGGCAGGTCCGTCTGGTTTTCGCCCTTGCCGGGCAGCCAGAGAATGTCGGCGTTGCTTACATGGGTGCCGTCGGCATAGACGAGGTTGGCGCTTCTGACGCCGTAAAGGCTCATCATCTTGTCGTCCGGCACAAGGGCTGAGACGACGATCGGTGCATCGTTGCGCATCAGGCGGATGATCGGATCACCGACCTTGACGAAATCGCCGTTGGCGAAGCGCTGATCGACCTGGATGCAGTCGCAGGGAGACTGGATGGTGATCGGGTTGCCGACGGCCGGGTTAATCGTCATCAGGGGTTCACCGAGTGCGACCTCTTCCTTCTGGTTGAGGAAGCCGATCCGACCGACGGCGGGGGAGGCGACGTTGACCGTCTTGGCCGTCACGCTGGCACTGTCGGTGCGCACGACGAACAGCTCGTCATAGACATTGGCCGAGAGGAAGGTCGCGAGCGCTGCGCCGATCGCCAGCACGCCGGCGGAGGCGGCCACGCGCCTGCCGATATGGGCGAGCCTTGCGCCTGTCGTCATGCGTGGCACTGCCGGAATCTGGCGGACCCTGCCGGTATCCTCGCGGCGGGCGACATCGAGGATATCTCCCATCCGGACCACTTCATTGCTCAGCACCGCATCGGTGACATATTGCAGGAGCCCGGCCTGATCCTCGTCCAGCTTGGTGAAGATGAAGCTGGTGCGCTTCATGGGATCGGATGAGTAGAGGACTTCGGCAGACGGATCGATGACGAAGCGGTATCCCTTGAAGGGAATGGTGAGAGCTGCGGTGACAGTCTTGCCGACGCTGAAGCCGCCGGATTCGATCGCAAAGCCGTTCATCGACCAATCGTGGACCTGATAGGTCTTTCCTTCGATGGTGGCCTGCATCGGCAGTTGGTAGCGCGGGTGCTGGCGCTGCAGTTCGGCTTCGTATGACATAGTTCCCATGGTCGTTACTCCAGCGTATCCAATGGCTCAGTTGCCGGTGAGATGTGTGATGCCGATCATCCAGGAGCAGGCGGTGATGAGCGCGAGCACGCTCACCGCCTGGTAGACTTTTGACTCGACGTGCCTGAAGCGCGCGATGTAGCTCTGGTTCGTCCGCGCCAGCGTGGTCTTCTGGCGGGTCCACTTCTGCCGATCGAGGTGGAAGAAGACGAAGATCTTCATCATCGACCCGTAGATCTGGTTGAAGTAGAGAAGCAGCGGCGTGATCACCGATATCCTCTTGCGTGCCGACAGCAACGAGAGCGTCAGGGCGTAGCGAGAAGCGAGGATCCAGACGGCGTAGACGAGGATCGTGAAGGGCGAGATCAGCAGGGTTGCCAGGATCGCGCTCGTCAGTCCGACAAGGCATGTCCACATGGACAGCCGCTGATCGAGGATCGCCCACCAGACAAAGAAGCCGATGCGCCGCGGGCCGAGGGCCAGTGCCCGTCCGTTGGTGCGCAGCATGTTGCCGTACCAGCGGACCATCAGCATCGCAGCCGAGCCGAGGAAGCTCTTAGACGGCGGGTCCTCGATCGTGGTGACGACGACATCCGGCAGATAGAGCATCTGGTAGCCGTTCTTGAGCAGCCAGAACCAGCTCGACTTGTCGTCGCCGGTCAGAAACTTGAACCGGCCCAGGCGCGGGTGGTCGATATAGTCGAGCTCAACCTGGCTCATGAAAGTGGGGTCGCAGATGATAGAGGCCCTGAACATCGACATGCGGCCGGTAAGGGTCAGGACCCGGCGCGACAGGCCCATCGACGACATCAGGATATGCCGCTGAGCGAAGCGCAGGGCATACCATTGCGCAAACAGCCAGCTTCCATGGACCTTGGCGATCTCGTCGGTGGTGAGCGCGCCGACCTTGGGATCATGGAAGAATGGTGCGCATTTCTCCACAAGATCCGGCGGAACGATGCTGTCGCCGTCGATTACCGCGACCATCGCGTCCGGTGCAGGTAGCATGCGGGCGATCGCCCGGAAGCCGCTCGCCAAGGCATCGCGCTTTCCAGTACCCTCGATCCGCAGGATGACGAGGTCGACCTTGTCTTCATCGCGGATCATCGAGGCGAAAAGCTTCTTGATGATGCGCTGATCCGAGAGGTCGACGATCGATGCCACGACCGTTGCGGGGCCGGGGCATTAAGTGCGGCCGTGAAGGCCGCACGATAGACTTCGATCGTCGTTTCCGTCGGAATGCGGAAGCTGGTGACTAGGAAATAGGACGCAAAGCCCTTGCGCTGTCTCGCCTTGGCCTCCCGCTGCAATCGCGGATAGACCCATGAGCGATAGACGATACTGCGCAGGAAGTGCAGGACGCCCCATCCATATCTCCAGGCGCCGATCACCCCGATTGCAAGACCCGTCTTGCTGTCGATGATCGCATAGGCCTGATCGGGCAGCGATGTTGCCACCGCCGCTATCGCCAAGATCATCAGCGCGTGGGCGGCCGGCGTCTGGGAGAAATCACCAGCAGATGCCATGGTAATTCCCCTCGGTCCGCATGGCCTTGTCGACGCGCACGAGGTCGATGATGTGCGCGTGTGGGGCGATCTTCTCCAAGGATCCGTTCATCTCGGCCCGGTTGCCGACAACGATGATGTCGGAGCTGTCGATGACGGTATCGATGTCTTCGTTGAGCAAGTCGGCAAGATGCGGCAGACGCGACTTGACGAAGCTCGCATTGGCGCCCGTCAGGCGGTTCATCCGGATGTTCGGATCGAAGATCTTGATCTGGAAGCCGCGTCCATAGAGCCGCTCGGCGAGCTCCACCAGCGGGCTTTCGCGCAGGTCGTCGGTATCAGGCTTGAAGCTCAGGCCGACGAATCCGACCTTGCGGCTGCCGTGGTTGGCGACCATGCTGTAGGCCCGGTTGATCTGCACTTCGTTGGCGGAAAGTGTCGCCTCCAGCAGCGGAGCAGGCGTGCCCTGGCGGCGCGACATGCTGATCAGCGCCCGAAGATCCTTCGGCAGGCACGAGCCGCCAAAGGCGAAGCCGGGCGTCATATAGGCCTTGGAGATGTTCAGACGGTCGTCGGCGCACAGGATGTCGAGCGCGACATGGCTGTCGATGCCTGCCCTGCTGAGGATGTTGCCGATCTCGTTGGAGAAGCTGATCTTCAGCGCATGCCAGGCATTGTTGGTATATTTGATGCCTTCCGCGGTCTTGATGTCGACGACATATTTCGGTCGGGCAAGATGCTGATGTATTTCGTGCAGGCGATCGAGGGTAAACTTGTCGACCGTGCCGAATACGATCACGCCCGGATCGTAATAGTCCTTGATTGCGGTGCTTTCCCGCAGGAATTCGGGAAGATAGGCGATGCCGAAGTCTTCCCCGCCTTGAGACCCGAGGCCTTTTCCAGAGCCGGCACCACGACGCTTTCGGTCGTGCCGGGCAGGCATGTCGAGCGGACGACGACCGAGTGATAGGTGTTCTTAGTCTTCAAGGCTGCGCCGATTTCCTCGGCGGCACGCTTCAGATATTCGGTATTGAGGCTGCCGTCCGGCCGCGACGGCGTGCCGACGCAGATCAGAGAAAGGTCAGTCTCCGCCAAGGCGCTCGCAGCGTCGGATGTCGCGGTCAGACGGCCGGAAGCAACGCCTTCGCTGATCAGTTCCTCGAGGCCGGGCTCGATGATCGGCGACTTTCCAGCCAGGAGAGGCTGGATCTTGTTGGGATCGGGGTCGACGGCGATGACCGTGTGGCCGTCCTTCGTCAAGCATGCAGCGGATACCGCGCCAACATATCCGGCGCCAAAAATACTGATCTTCATGGTCAGGTCCTCATTGCACTAAAGCAAGTAGAACACTGTATTTCCAAGTTTACGTTAACTAAAATTAACTATAGGTAAAAATTACAAAGTATTATTTTGAGATATATACGAATTGAGGCGGGCATGGTTGCCCGCCTCCTTTATGCAGCTTCGATTATCTCTTCCGCCATTCCGGCGAGCCAGCTCATGTCCCTGATCTGGATGCCGCCACGGCACGTATCGACGATGCCCCGGCGCACCAGTTCGCTGACAATCCGATTGAAATGGATGTGCGTGACACCAACGGTATCGGCAAGCAATGACTGGGTAACGGGTATCATCACCGGCTCATTGCTGCCCTGGGGGCCGAGCCGCTTGACCATCTCCATCAGCAGCATGATTACGCGCAATCGCGTGTCGGCTCGGCCAAGACTGGTAATGTGATCCCGCATGATGGCGTTCTGTTCTTCCGCCAGCGTCCAGAGGGCTTCATTCATGCCGACGATTGTATTCGTTAGATGAATCAGGCTCTCGCAATCAAAGCGATCGATACGTACGGGGGTTACGGCTGCGACATAGTGATCGATCGTGGCCGGATAAATATGCGGGTTGCAGATGTCGCCCGGCATCAGGAACATGATGACTTGCCGGCTGCCGTCCGGCAGGATGCGGTAGCGCATCGCTATGCCCTGACCGATGGTCAGCACTTGCTTGCCTGTCCAGCCGACGCCGAGGATTTCGGTCCCCTTGGTCAGGAACATGCTCTTGTAATTGATCGTCTCAAGTGCCGGGTTCATCAATCCGGGTGACGGCAACAACGCGGTCACACGCCGGATGAAAGGCGAAATCTGCATCATGACAGGAAGCCCACCAAAAAGCCCAACAGGGTCGCAGGCGGCTGCCGGACCTCTGCATTACAACTGCATATGAATGCGAATTAGAAGCACCGAATAGCAAGCTACGGCGGAAAGCCGTGTATCGAAATGCAACCCTGGAATTTCCCCCATGCCCCAATGGAGTAAGCCTGTCACATTTCTTTCCGTCCCAGGCTCATTGGGCGCATATTAACAATGAAATACTAATCTATCAGAATAGGCAAGTCACAGTTAATAAAAAATTATTCTGTCCATTTTGGATGAATTGAGTTTTTGTTAATCCATATTAACGACGGATATTAAGCGCGCCCCATACTCATTTTTATATGTCGATTTTTGGTAGTGGGGCGGAAAATGGACGTTCAAGGCAGAAACTCTAATATTGATATACAATCAATGGACGAAATACTTCTGTCTCTTGATGCTGTTTCCAGTGATTTAACGCAGGTTCTCTTCGAAGACATAATTCCTATATGGTCGACGATCGGATTTAACCATGTCACCGGCGGCTTTAATGAGAGTATAGATTCAGAAGGAACAGTTCCTGAATGCATGCGTCGCATTCGTGTCTCTGCTCGGCAAGTCTACGTCTTCTGCGAGGCGTCTAGGCTGGGCTGGAACAGATTGGCGGCAACGACTTGCTTGCGGCATGGCCGCGATTTCCTGTTCCTTCACAGTAACGCTGAAGGTTTGATCCATCACAATCTGTCTTCCGACGGTCGACACACAGCAACCGGCCACGATCTCTATGATCAGGCATTTCTGCTATTCGCCTACGCCAATGTGTTCGCGCATATGAAGCAGGATGCCGACCTCCAGCGCGGGCGCGATCTGCTCGCCGCGATCCGGCGTAATTTCACCCACGGGAGAGGTGGGTTCATAGACCATACTGAAAAACCGTTTCCGTTGCGCTCCAATCCTCATATGCACCTGCTTGAAGCCGCGTTGGCCTGGATTGCCATCGACGATGACCCTCGGTGGCGCATCCTGGCGGATGAGATCGTATTGCTTTTCCAGCAGCATTTCTTCGATGAGGCCAGCGGCGTGGTGAGAGAATATTTCACCGCAGATTGGAGCCCTATCCGCGACGATGGACAGTGCCGGATCGAGCCAGGTCACAATTACGAATGGGCGTGGCTGCTCATGCGGTGGGAAAAGCTCACCGGAGGCCACGCCGGAGACTGTGCCGATCGGATGATCAATTTCGCCGAGACTTATGGTTATGATCCGGTGCGGCATGTTGCGATCAACGAGTTATGGACCGACGGGCGGCCTTGTGACCGGACTGCCCGGCTCTGGCCGCAGACCGAGCGCTTAAAGGCGTGGCTTGCAGTCGCCGAGGCCAGCCACGGGCTCGAACGGCGGCAGGCCGAGCTGCGAGCACTGGATGCGGCAAACGGGCTTTTAGCTACCTGGAGACAGGCGTGCCGGGGCTCTGGCATGATATGATGCTTGAGGATGGCGGCTTCCGCCGCGAGGCTGCGCCCGCAAGCTCGCTTTACCACATCATCTGCGCGATCGGCGAGCTTTCACGCTATCTGGCCAATCCGCAGACCGTTGCCGCCAACAACGACGTTCCAGTCAGTTTTCCTGCCAATTCCCCGGTTCTGGAGTTGACGGCATGAGAACCGATCTGTCTCTTTCGGCCGACGACCGGGCTCCTGCCATGATGTCTGCGACGAGTAGCCTGAAATTCGGAACGAGCGGATTGCGGGGGCTGGTTACCGAACTCTTGGGATTGCAGAGCCGCGCCTACTCGATGGCATTCACGCGTCACATGCTTGCTCTTTTCGGAGCAGATGGGGTGACGGAAATCCTGATCGGTCGCGACCTGCGATCAAGCAGCCCGGCGATCACCACGGACTGTGCGGCCGCGATACGCTTCTGCGGGCTGGTTGCGGTCGATTGCGGTGAATTGCCCACTCCGGCGCTTGCACTGGAGGCTCAGCGTCGCGGGTGTCCGGCAATCATGGTAACGGGAAGCCATATTCCCGACGACCGTAACGGGCTTAAATTCTATCGCCCGGACGGCGAGATCACCAAGCGAGATGAACTGGCGATACTGGCCGAATATGACGCGCTTGTGCCGGACGAGTTGAGTTCCCTGGCTCTTGCCGCATCCTCTGTCGATCACGCCGGAGACGGCCCAATCCGTCGCTATATCGAGCGATACTTGGAATTCCTCGGTCCCGCCGCGTTGGCCGGCCTGCGGGTGGGTGTCTACCAGCACAGCTCGGTCTCGCGCGACATCCTCGTCGAAATCCTTTCGGGTCTCGGCGCGATGGCGGTCCCACTTGGACGTTCTGCGCATTTCATTCCCGTCGACACGGAGGCTCATGATCCCGGCCAGAGTGCGATGATCCAGCGCTGGGCAGAGGAATGTGGTTTTGCCGCGATCGTTTCGACCGATGGCGATGCCGACCGACCTCTCGTTGCCGATGAAATTGGCGCCATTCTTCGCGGAGACGTGCTCGGTCTCCTGACCGCGGATTTTCTCTCCTTCGACACGATCGCTACGCCGATCACGTCGGGGTCGGTTATCGAGCGTTCCGGTATCGCTACCCATGTTTTGCGTACCCGGGTCGGCTCGCCTTATGTCATCGAGGCCATGCAGTCGGCACCGCCGGGCAGCACGGTTCTCGGTTTCGAGGCGAATGGAGGTGTGCTTCTCGGCTCGAGCGCGGTCCGCCACGGCAAGAGCCTGGCGTCGCTTCCGACGCGGGATGCAGTGCTGCCGATCCTCGCCGCGCTTTGCCTCGTGGCTGAAAGGGACAAGCCACTGGGCCGGATCGTGGCCGAGGCCAATGTCGGCTTCGTGCTTGCCGATCGGCTGAAGGATACACCCTCTGCGCAATCAGGCGCGTTTCTCGCGCGTCTTGGGGAAGATAGCGCCTATGCTGAGTCATTTTTCCGCGATGTGGGCGGATTTGCTGGCCTTAGCGCAATAGACGGGCTGCGTTTTGAGCTGCAGGACGGTTCCATCATCCACTACAGGGCTTCGGGAAATGCACCGGAATTGCGCTGCTATGTCGAGGCGCCGCGGCAGGAAAGAGGCGAGGAATTACTGGCATGGGGTCTGCGGGCGGCGCTCCATGCGATGGAGCCTGCGCAGCAAAGGCCGGTTTGAGTTTCATCGGGGGCGGCAGCGATGCTGGGACGATATGCAGAGAGAAGGTTCGGACGCGACATCAGGAGAGACCTCTGCACCCACGGACGGGGCCGCAGATCACATGACGGAGCTGACCGTCAACCTCGTGCGCGCCTATCTTGCCAACCATACTGTGCCGCCGGCGCAGCTCGGAATTTTGCTGGAGCAGACGCACCGCACGGTGCTTGGCCTGTCGAATTTTCGGGCCGAGCCTGTGGAACCGGTCGCCATCGCCTCGTCGGTGCGTGCTGAATGCATCATCTGCCTTGAGTGCGGCAAATCCTTCCGATCTTTGAAGCGCCATCTGGCAGCCCATCACGGGCTGACGCCGGAGCAGTATCGGGCCCGATGGAGCTTGCCAGCGGATTATCCGATGGTTGCGCCTGACTATGCGGCAAGCCGTTCCAAGCTGGCCATATCCATGGGCCTCGGCGGCAAGCTCGGCCGGAAGGGCAGGCGATCCTCGACAGAGCCGTCGGAGTAGGCGCGATGGTACACACGCCCGAGGCGACCCTTGCGACGCAGCTCTCTTCGGCTGTACGTCAATGCCGAATGGCCTTCGTCAACGTCGCGGCAATCAGCGCCGTCATCAACGGACTTTTCCTGATCGGCCCGCTGTTCATGCTCGAGGTCTATGATCGCGTCCTGCCCAGTCACAGTGTTCCAACCCTTGTTGCCCTGCTCGGCATTGTCGTCGCACTCTATGCCTGTCAGGGCATGCTGGACCTGTTGCGCAACCGAATTCTTGCGCGCACCGGCGCTGTGATCGGTGCCTCGGCGTCGTCGGCCGTCTTCCGGGCCTCGATTCTGGCGTCGCTGCGCCCCCGCCAATCGGGTCAGGCGACGGAGCCAATGCGCGATCTCGACCAGATCCGCGCCTTTCTCGGTGGCCCATGCCCGGGGGCATTGTTCGATCTCCCATGGATCCCGGTCTACATGGCTGTCTGCTTCGTCTTCCACGCCTGGATCGGCTATGCCGCGCTCGGCGGCGCCGCATTTCTGCTGATGTTGACCTGGCTGACCGACATTGCGTCGCGCAAGCCTGTTCTCGTCGCGGGCAGGCACGCGACACTGCGGAACGCGCTGAGTGAGGACAGCTGCCGCAATGCGGAGGTGGTTCGTGCGCTCGGGCTGGAGGATCGTCTCGCAAGCCGTTGGAGCGTACAGAACCATGCATTGGCATCGGCGCAGATGCGGCTCAGCGACATAGGCGGCGCGTTCGGCTCGCTTTCGAAGTCGTTCCGCATGTTCCTCCAATCCGGCGTGCTTGCGCTTGGGGCCTATCTTGCCCTCGGCGGCGAGGTCTCGAGCGGTGCGATCGTGGCGAGCGGCATCCTCGTGTCGCGGGCGCTTGCGCCGGTGGAATTATCGATCGCCAACTGGCGCAATTTCATCGCCGCGCGCCATAGCTGGCGACGTCTGACCGAAAGCCTGAGCGACAAGGATCTTCGGCAGCGCATGCCCCTGCCTGCGCCGGTGAGCGCGTTGCAGGTCGACAATCTCGTCGTTGCCGCACCCGACAGCGACCGCGTCATTCTGAGCGACGCAAGCTTTGCCGTGGAGGCGGGCACGGCGGTGGCAATCGTCGGGCCGAGTGCGGCCGGCAAGTCGTCACTCGCCCGCAGTCTCGTTGGGCTCTGGATCCCATCGAGCGGGACGGTCAGGCTGGATGGCTCTTCGCTCGATCACTGGGACAGGCGCGATCTCGGCAGGCATATCGGTTACCTGCCGCAGGATGTCGAACTGTTTGCCGGCAGCATTGCCGAGAATATCGGCCGACATGATCCCGAGGCGCGCAGCGAAGACGTCATTTCAGCGGCGCGGGCTGCCGATATTCACGACATGATCCTCGGCCTGCCGCTCGGCTACAATACACCGATCGGTCCGGGCGGGCGGACGCTTTCTATGGGCCAACGGCAGCGTGTCGGGCTTGCGCGCGCGCTTTACGGAAATCCGTTCCTCGTCGTGCTCGACGAGCCGAACTCCAACCTCGACGCAAGCGGGGAGGCGGCGCTGACCCGCGCCATAGGCTCGGTGCGCGACCGCAAGGGCATCGTCATTGTCATCGCCCATCGCGCAAGCGCGCTTTCCGCATGCGACGTGGTGATGATGGTCTCAGAGGGACGGGCGAAAATGCTCGGCCGCAAGGATGATGTGGTGCAGACCATCCGCCCGCATCCGGCGCGATCCGATCTGGCGATCCTCGGAAGCGTTGCCGGTGGCGCGCCGGCCATCAGCGAACCCCATGCCGGGGAGAAGGTGGAACGGGTGTGATGGAAGCCAGTTCTCTCGCGATTGCCGACAGGGTCCGATCGCCTGCCGATTTCCAGCGCTCCCTGAGGCTGAACACCTTGGCCGCGGTCGGTATGTTGTTCATGCTCGCGGGCCTGTGCGGTGCTGCCTCCTTCGTCGAGATTTCCGGTGCGGTGATTGCTGCGGGCAAGGTCGTCGTCAACTCGGAGGTCAAGAAGGTACAACATTCGACCGGCGGCGTGATCGGCGAAATCTTCGTTGTGAACGGCCAGACGGTGTCTGCAGGGCAAGTCGTGGCAAGGCTCGACGCGACGGCCGCCAAGGCCAATCTCGGCATAATCTCGAAATCCCTCGACGATCTGACTGCCAAGCGAAGCCGGCTGACGGCTGAGCGGGACGATCTGCCGGCGATCATCTTCGAGCCCGATCTGGTGGCCAGGAGCGACAGTGACGATGTGCGCCGTGTCATCCGGACCGAGGAGGGGCATTCCTTCTTCGCCGACGTGCGCGCGAAGGCGAGAAGGCGCAGCTGAGGAGCGCATACAGCAGCTCCGCCAGGAGATTTCCGGTCTGAATACCCAATCCCAGGCGACGTCCGATGAGTTGACCCTGCTGAACACCGATCTCGACGGGGTGAGGAAACTGTGGGCTCAGAAACTGGTGCAATATGCAAAGCTGAACGGGTTGGAACGCGAGGCGACGAAGCTGAAGGGCACGATCGGTTCGCTCAGCGCGTCGGTCGCCCAGACCAAGGCCCGGATGGTCGAGACCGAGCTGCAGGTGCTGCAGGTCGATCAGGATTTTCGTCGCGACGTGGCCAAGGAAATGAGCGAAGTGGGTGCCTCCGTCGCGGAACTCGAGGAACGCAGGATCGCCGCGCAGGACCAGTTGAACCGGATCGATATCCGCGCGCCACAGGCGGGTGTCGTCCATCAATTGGCGGTGCATACGATCGGCGGTGTGGTCGGGAGCCAGGAGACCCTGATGCTGATCGTGCCGCAGTCGGATCTTCTGGTGATCGATGCGCGGGTCTCTCCCAATGATATCGACCAGGTTTATCTCGACCAGAAGGTCTTTCTCAAGTTTCCGTCCTTCAATCAGAAGAGCACGCCGGAGCGCCAAGGCGTTCTGGAGCGGATATCTCCGGACCTGATCGTCGACGCGAAGACCGGACAGCAGTATTACGAGGTGCGCATTTTGCTTGACGGAGACGAGACCCAATTTCGGCTCGTGCCCGGCATGCCGGCCGATGCATTTCTCCAGACTGGCGATCGCAGCATCCTGTCCTATCTAATCAAGCCGATCGCGGACTTTTTCGCACTGGCGTTTAGGGCGACTTAGCGCGTTGATGAGATAGATATTCGGTCGTGATTTCAGTAATGTAACAGTCCGGCTGTGAACATCGTGCGGCATGAAATGAAGCCGGATAATGAAGCGATCCTCAACGATCGTATTCTTGTGGTGGAGTGTGCCACTTCTACTGTCGCAACCTGCAAAATAAACGCGCTGATTCCTATGTTGCTCATCGAAAGTTGAAGCGCGCCGCACAGACGATTATGATTTTTTTATGGACTTGTTACCATCGGGACCCTAAATAACGGCCATCTCATTGGGGGATGGGCGGCGCTTGGCGTCTTTGCCTCTCCGTTTAAAAACGACGCCCCGCGGCCTTTGCCGCCGAGGGCGGAACAATCGCTGACGGTTCTTTAACCGTCTAAGACAACGATGAAGCGCTCAAGCTTTGAAGGTTTTCTTCAGCGCGAGGTTTCACAGAAGGAGTATGCCCGCGCTATCGAGCCCGGGCCAAGATTGAATGGCTTTTGCAACTGAAAATGACGCGCCGCTCGAAGCGGCTTCGACCAAGATCAGTCTAAAAAACGTATACAAGATTTTCGGTGAGCGCCCCGACAAGGCTCTGGAGCTTATCCGCGCCGGAAAGACTAAATCCGAAATCCACGCCCAGACCGGCTGTTCGGTGGGCGTCAATGATGCGAGTTTCGACATCAAGGCCGGCGAAATCTTCGTCATCATGGGCCTGTCGGGCTCCGGCAAATCCACCCTGCTTCGCCTGCTAAACCGCCTGATCGAGCCGACTTCGGGGTCGATCGAGATCGACGGCAAGGACGTGACCAAGATGTCGCGCCGCGAGTTGATCGATGTGCGCCGCCGCGACATTAGCATGGTATTCCAGTCCTTCGCGCTGCTGCCCAATCGCACGGTCATCAACAATGCCGCCTTCGGTCTCGAAGTGGCGGGCGTCGGTGAAGCGGAGCGCAAGGCAAAGGCGCTTGCGGCCCTGAAGGCCGTCGGTCTCGACGGTTACGCGGATAGCATGCCGGACCAGCTTTCCGGCGGCATGAAGCAGCGTGTCGGTCTTGCCCGCGCACTTGCCAGCGAGCCGACCATTCTTCTGATGGACGAGGCGTTTTCCGCTCTCGACCCGCTGATCCGTACGGAAATGCAGGATGAACTCGTCCGCCTCCAGGCAGAGCACAGCCGCACCATCGTCTTCGTCAGCCATGATCTCGACGAGGCGATGCGCATCGGCGACCGTATCTGCATCATGCAGAACGGCAATGTCATCCAGGTCGGCACGCCTGACGAGATCGTCATGAGCCCGGCCAATGACTATGTCCGCTCCTTCTTCCGCAATGTCGATGTCAGCCAGGTCTTCAAGGCGGGCGATGTCGCCCGCAAGACCCAGGTGACGATCATCGAGCGTCAGGGCACGACTGCTGCCGCTGCACTTGAGCGGATGAAGAATTTCGACCGCGAATACGCGATCATCCTTGGTCGCGACAAGACCTACCAGGGCGTCGTCAGCCAGTCCTCGCTGGTGGAAAAGATGCGCGCCAAGGACGCGGATCCCTATCGCGCGGCTTTCCTGTCGGAGATCGAACCGATCCCCGCAGATGAGCCCCTGTCGAACGTGCTCGGCAAGGTCGCGGCCAGCCCTTGGCCGGTGCCCGTCATCGACGATACCAAGCGCTATCTCGGCTCCATCAGCAAGTCGACGCTGCTCGAAACCCTCGATCGCGCCAGCTGATCCTCCCTTTTAACCGGCCCAAACACCGGAGACTGACATGAATTTTGATATCGGAGACGGCATAGACGCCGCCGTCAATTACGTTCTGGACAATTTCTCGCCCGTACTGGACTTCATCGCCGCCGTGATCGGCTCGGTGACCGGTACAATTCAGGGCGCACTCGTCGCCATTCCGATGCCGGTGGGCATCGCCATTTTCGTGGCTCTATCGCTCTGGCGGGTCAGCCTCGGCTTCGGCGTACTCACCGGCGTGGCGCTCTGGCTCGTCGATCACATGGGCCTCTGGGGCGCCATGATGGAGACGTTGTCGCTCGTTATCGCTTCGACGCTGATGGCGATGGTTATCGGCCTGCCACTCGGCATCGCCATGGCGCGCAAAGATTCCGTGGCGACGGTCGTGCGCCCGATCCTCGACCTGATGCAGACCATGCCGGCCTTTGTCTATCTCATCCCGGCTGCGATGTTCTTCGGTCTCGGTGCCGTTCCGGGTGCAATCGCCACCGTCATCTTCGCCATGCCGCCGGTGGTGCGTCTCACCAATCTCGGCATCCGCCAGGTGCATGCAGAGTTTATCGAGGCCGGCAATGCCTTCGGCTGCACGTCGTCGCAGCTGCTGTTCAAAGTGCAGCTGCCGAATGCCATGCCCTCGATCATGGCCGGCATCAACCAGACGATCATGCTGTCGCTGTCCATGGTGGTGATCGCTTCGATGATCGGTGCCGGCGGCATCGGCAACACGGTTCTGACCGGTATCCAGCGTCTTGACGTCGGTACCGGTTTCGAAGGCGGCCTTGCGGTCGTCATCCTGGCGGTCATCCTCGACCGTCTGACCCAAAGTCTCGGAAAGCCCCGCGCCACCTTCTGGTCCGTGCTTTTCAAGAGGAATGAGCGCGAGGATCTGGCAACGGCCACCGCCTGAGCCCGTCACCGCGCCAACCATGCGGGTGCCGAACCCGCGAACCCAAACTCCCAAAAGGAGAACGCATGTTGAAGACACTTTTCACCTCCGGCACCACCCGCCGAGCCACTCTGGGCGCAACGCTTGGCCTCGCGGCCGCGCTTGTTGCCGGTTCGGCCATGCCGACGATGGCGCAGGACGCCAAGACCGTAAAGCTCGGCTTCGCGCCCTGGTCCGACGCCGAATTCGTCACCAAGCTTGCCGCCAAGCTGATGACCGACAAGCTCGGCCAGAAGGTTGAACTGGTTCAGACCGACGTCGCACCGCTCTACCAGGGTGTGAGCCGTGGTGACATCGATGCGATGATGATGGCCTGGCTGCCACAGACGCATGCGGACTACTATGAAAAGGTCAAGGATCGCGTCGAAACGCTCGGCACTGTCTATGACGGCGCAAAGCTCGGATGGGTCGTTCCGACCTATGTTCCGGAAAGCGAAATTGCTTCGATCGAAGATCTGAAAAAGCCGGAGGTCCTTGAAAAGCTTTCGGGCAAGATCGACGGCATCGATCCGGGCGCCGGCCTGACGCGCTTGTCGCAGCAGGCTGTCAAGGACTACGCGCTTGACGACTACAAGCTGCAGATCTCCAGCGAGGCCGGCATGCTGACCAGTGTGGATCGCGCCTATCGCGGTGAGAAGTGGTTCGTCGCCACCTCGTGGAGCCCCCACTGGATGTTCGGCAAGTACAAGCTGCGCTATATCGCAGACCCGAAAAAGTCGCTCGGTGAAGCAGAACATGTCGACATTCTGGCCTCCAAGGACTTCAAGACGGAAAACCCGAAGGCTGCGGAATTCCTGTCGCGCATGAAGGTGCCGCTCGATGATCTTGAGGCAGCTATGTTCGCTGCGCAGGAAACCTCCTACGACGAGGCCGTGGCGAAGTACATCACGGATCACCCGGACCAGATCAAGGCCTGGGTCGGCGACGAAGGCTGATTGAGAAACTGGCGGCCCTGCCAACATATCGGTGGGGCCGTCTTCTTTCTTTCGAGGGGATTATCCGATGTATGATTCACGACTTGATTGAGTTTTGCGGCCGACGACACCGTCGGTGGGCGGATTTCTCTTGCCCGCGATGCCTGCGGTCTATCGCTGGAAGACGCTGCCGGCGTCGTCGGGGTCGATGCGAAGACCTGGCGGCACTGGGAAAATGATCAGATCGCGCTACGGCATGATCGTCTCGACAAGATCGCCGGGGTGCTGAAGGTCAGCCTTGCCTGGCTGCTCAGCGGTGTCGGAAAAGGGCCGATCGCAGCCGTTTGACACCTTCATGACGATATCCGGGATGGCGGCTTTTGGGCCGCCGCCGGCGCGACCTGAAGCCGCGCTGCAATTCCGGTTCGGCGTAAACTGAACCGCGCCGGTCTTGTCCTCGCGAGCCTTTGCCTATCTAGTTGGAGTTGGAATAAGCAGCTCACAGGCTTCCAATCTGGCCGCCACATGGGAGGACGCCTTGATTTATGACGTCGTTATCGTCGGCGCGGGATTTTCCGCGATTGCTGTCACCTGCAACCTCATCCAATCCCTTCCGCCGAGTGCTTCGATCGCCGTGATCGGCGACGATCCAGGTTTCGGGCGCGGCACTGCCTATCGCACCGAGCTCTATCTTCATCGTCTCAACGTGCCGGCCGGACGCATGAGCCTGCACCCGGACCATCCTTCCGATTTCGTCGACTGGCTGAAGAGCCGAAACATTCCACTGCAGGAAGGCGATTTCGCGTCGCGCGGCGACTATGGGCTCTATGTTCGCGATACGCTCGCGCGGCTTCTGCGCAAGAAGAACGAGCGCTGCCGGGTCGATTTCATCAAGGCCAAGGCCTCCGGCTGTTTCGAGCAGACAAGCCGCACGCTGATCTTCGACCTGAACAATGGTGACCAGATCGGCGCCCGCAACGTGGTTCTCTGCACCGGCGTGGGCAATGCCAGCCTGCCGGCAGATGTTGCCGCGTTGTCGTCTTCGGCGCGGACGCGGGTGGTGGAAAATCCCTGGCGGCTCACCTGGATGAACCGTGTCAGGCCGGATGATCGCGTCTGCATTCTCGGATCGGGCCTGACGATGATCGATCAGGTGCTTGCCTTGCAGGCGCATGGTCATCGCGGACCCATCGATGTCCTGTCGCGTCGCGGGCTGGCACCGCACGGGCATGTGCGAACGCCTCCCGCGCCCGTCGAATTCGATATCGATACAATGCCGACCCGATTGAGCGAATTGCTCAAGCTCTTCCGGGCCAAAAGCAGATCGGTTGATGACTGGCGTGCCATCATGGATGGCCTGCGTCCCTTCACCCAAAAGCTCTGGCAGCGTCTGCCGGTCGAGGAGCGGCGTCGTTTTCTCCGTCATGCGCTGCCTTGGTGGAGCATACACAGACATCGCGTCGCGCCGGATGTCTATCTGCGCTTCAAGGCACTGCTGGATGCGGGCACCGTACAACTCAGGGCAGGGTTCCTGCAGTCGATCGACGCCGATGGCGAAGGGCTGCAGCTTTCCTATCGCAGGAGGGGAAGTCAGGCTGTCGAACAGATCGAGGCAGGCTGGCTGATCAATTGCACGGGCATGGAGCGTGCCGGTATAGCGCACTCGCCGCTGCTGGAGGAAATGACCAGGCAGGGTCTCATCGAGGCTGATCCCCTGCGGCTCGGTATTCGGGTGAACGATCGGTCACAGGTCATTTCCGAAAAGCTGAACAAAGGCATCGGTGCCTATGTCGTGGGCGCCCTGGCGGCAGGGCAATTCTGGGAAATCACGGCGGTTCCCGATATCCGGGTCCAGGCCAGGAAGGTTGCGGTGGAACTGACGGAAAAAGTGCCGGCATCGTGATGCAGCGATCGGCCACTACGATACCTCTCAATCCCCCGGGACGTTGACTTAAGCCTATAGAATTATATCTGCAATTTGGTTTCGATTGACGGGAGTTTATTTTCTTCTTTCTTATGCTGAGAGCATTCTGGAACTCGTTTCCGTCATCATTCCGCGGTCTAATCGCGCGTTCATTGGAGGACCAAAATGAGCTTACGTATCAACGATATTGCCCCTGATTTCCAGGCGGAGACGACGCAGGGGACGATCTCCTTCCACGAGTGGATCGGAGACAACTGGGCGGTGCTGTTTTCGCACCCGAAGAATTTCACGCCGGTCTGCACGACCGAACTCGGCACGATGGCTGGCCTTGAGGGCGAATTCCGCAAGCGCGGCGTCAAGATCATTGGCATTTCCGTCGATCCGGTCGAAAGCCATGGCAAGTGGAAGGACGATATCCGCACCGCCACCGGTTTCGACGTCGAATATCCGCTGATCGGCGACAAGGACCTCAAGGTCGCGCAGCTCTATGACATGCTTCCGGCCGGTGCCGGCTCGTCGTCCGAGGGCCGCACGCCGGCAGATAACGCCACCGTGCGCTCGGTCTTCGTCATCGGTCCGGACAAGAAGATCAAGCTCGTCCTCACCTATCCGATGACCACCGGCCGCAACTTTGATGAGATCCTGCGGGCGATCGATTCCATCCAGCTGACGGCTAAGCACCAGGTCGCGACGCCGGCCAACTGGAAAAATGGCGACGACGTGATCATCACCGCAGCGGTTTCCAACGAGGATGCGGTCCAGCGCTTCGGCTCGTTCGATACGGTCCTGCCTTATCTGCGCAAGACAAAGCAGCCGACTGCCTAGGGCTCTCGTCGGTAGAAGTACCCCTCCCAACCCTCCCCACGAGGGGAGGGCTTAACCCAGCCTCACTGCCTTAGCTCACATCGAGTGAAGTTCAGTACCGCAGGTTTTCTCCCCCTTGTGGGGGAGATGGCCGGCAGGCCAGAGGGGGATTTTTGGCAATCCTGCTCGCTTCGGCGTCTACTTCAGCTTCTGCTCGAACTGATCGAGCAGTAGGTCGGCGCCGCGAAAGCTGGTCGGATAGACCTCGTAGCGCGAAAAGCTGAAAATCCTTTTGTCCGCATAGGCGCGCAGGAAGTCGCGATAGCCGGGCGCGATGCGGTCGAGATCGTCGAACACGGTCTCGGGCGTGCCGCCGCTTTCCGGCAGGTAGGACGTCACGATCAGGTCGGCGTCGAGTTCGCCGATCAGTTCCGCGCCGATGGTCATCCGGCTGGTGCCTGCGGGAACGGTTTCGGTGAGCGGGATGCGCTGGAAGCCGAGATCGTCGAGTACGGTCGTCAGCACGCCATATTCCTTTAGAACGGACAGCGTCCCGTCCCGACCGTTGGTCAGGATGGCGGCATAGGTGCTATCGCCGACCGCATCGCCGAGTATTTCATGCAGGGCCTTGATGCGAGCGTCATAAGCCGCCTGCAGCTCTTCGAACCGCGATTCCTTGCCGATCCAGCCGGCAAATTCCTTGTAGAGCTCGAAGCCCGGCTTCCCGTTCTCCGGATTGAACATCAGCGTCGGCGCGATGGTCGAAAGCTGCTCCGCCAGCGCCGAATAGTCGCCGGCATTGGCGACGATCAGATCCGGCTTCAGCGTCCGTATGCGCTCGAGATCCGGCTTGCCGTGAACCGAAGCAAGTTCGACCTTGGTAAAGTCGAGGTCGAAGAGTTCGCGGGCGCCGCGGATGAACATGCTGCCATCCGCTGCGAGGCGCCCATTGCTCGCGACAAGCGGCGCGCCGAGTTCGATGGCCATCACTGTCAGCGTCCAGTCATGTAGGGAGATGATCCGCTGCGGCGCGTCAGGCACTTCAACGGTGCGGCCGTCATGGTCGGTCACGCTTCTCGCACTGGCCGTTGCGGCCAGAGGCGAGATCAGAAGCAGGAAGGCCAGGAAAACGCTACGCATCGGAAAATCCTCTTGTCTAGCGTGACGGGCGCGAGAGCCGCGCGGCGATGAGAAAGGTGACGACGCCAGCGACCGAGACCAGGATGCCGGCGGGCACGATGACGGGCAGGAAGAGCGTGCGGCCGGCCGTATCGGCGGCGAGAAGCAGCAGAGCGCCGGAGAGCATTGCGACCGGCAGAACGGTGGCGGGGCGTTCCCCAACGAGGCGTCTGGCGATATGCGCGCCGATCAGGCCGAGGAAGGAGATCGGCCCGACCGCCGCGACAATCGGCGCAACGAGGGCAGCTGCTAGCACCGTGAACAGCGGCAGCAGATATCTCGGCGAGGCACCGATGCCGGCCGCCTGTTCAGCGCCGAGCAGAAGCGGCATCATCTGGCGCGACATGCCGAGAGTGAGCGGCAGGAGGACGACGGCCCAAAGCGCGACCATGGTCACACTGCCGGCTGAGGCGACGGTCAGCGAGCCATGGGACCAGGCGAGCCATCGGGCAAATTGCAGGATGCCGCCCTGGACCATGACGATCTCGATCATGGCGCTGAGCACGATGCCGACGGCGAGACCGACGAGGATCAGGCCGGTAGGGGAGGCGAGCAGCCGGGCCAGCATCAGCACGCCGATGGCCGTCGCCATGCCGCCCGCAAGTCCCGCAAAGGCCAGCCATTGCGGCGGGATGGCAAAGACCGCGGCACCCAGAACGACCGCCGCCATCGTGCCCTGCGAAATGCCGAGCAATCCGGGATCGGCCAGCCCATTGCGGGAGACGACCTGGAGAATATAGCCCGAAGCAGCGATCATCGCTCCGCCGAGAATGGCCATCGCCACCCGCGGCCAGCGCAGCAGCATGATGGCCGAGGTCTCATCGTCGGAGGCGATAAATGGCAGCATCCAGTGGATCAGATCCGTGGTCGATAGGGTCGACGAGCCCAACTGGAGAGCGAGGGAGGCGCCGAGCGCCAACATGACGCAGAGGCCCACAATGACGATTGCAGAGCGTGACTGACGGAAACCGGAGCCTGCGGAATTCGTGGCGATATCGCTCATGCTCTCCGCCTCCGCTGCGTCGAGATGATGATCGCCAGAAAGGCGATGCCGCCCGCCAGCGCCATGACTGTGCCGACATTGAGAACGCGGGGCGCGAGCAGGGTGCGTGAGGCGATATCGGCGCCGATCACCACGATGGCGCCGAGGAGCGCGGTAAAGGCGATCGCCACACGTCCCGTCTCGCCGATCAGAAGTCGGGCCATATGCGGCGCCACGAGCCCGACAAAGCCGATCGGCCCGACGATGCTGACGGCGGAGATGGTAAGCGGGATGGTGATGGCGAGAACCGCCCAGCGGACGATGCGGCCATCGGCGCCGAGGCTTGCAGCCTGTTCTTCCCCGAGTGTCTGCAGATCGACGGCGCGGGACAGCGCCAGGGAAAACGCGATGCCGATCAGGCCGATCGGCCAGAGATAGGCGAGTGGCTGGTAGTCAAAATTGCCGATATCGCCTACGAGCCAGCTCATCAGATCGCCGAAACGGTCAGGGTCAAGCGAGATCACGAAAGTGGTAATCGCGGAAAAAAGCGTCGCCGTCATGGAGCCGCCAAGCACCAGCGACAGTGGATCACGCTTCTGGCCGCCGACAAGGCCGGTGATCAGGAAAGTGACGCAGATGGCGACTGCGCCGCCGATCAAAGCCGGCCAGAAGACCTGCACACCGTCGAGGCCGAAGAGAAAGATGCCGAGGATCGCGAACGTTACCGCGCCGCTGTTGATGCCGAGCGTCGAGGGCGAGACGAGATCGTTGCGCAGGATTTTCTGCAGGAGCAGGCCCGATACGGCAAGAACCGCACCTGCATAGCCAGCCACGACCAGTCGCGTCAGCCGCTGTTTAACGATGACGACATGCTGGTAGTTGCGCGGGTCGTAGTCGAAGAGTGCCTGCCAGACGAGATCCGGGCCGAAAAAGCGGGCACCGGAGACCAGATGGAGACCTGCCAGCAGCAGCGTCGCCAGCCCCATGGTCGCCAGCAGTATCCATGGCTTCATGGCAGGGCGCTTTCGGGAAGCAGCACGACGGCGCGGCCGATTTGTGTCGACGTGGTGCGGATACCGTAGACTGCTTCCACGCGCTCGACCGTCAGAACCTCGCCCGGCGATCCGTCGGCGACGATCCCGCCCCTGTCCATCAGGATGATGCGGTCGGCATAGAGGCTTGCCTGGGTCAGGTCGTGCAGCACGGCGACGACCGCGCGCCCAGCCTTCGCCTGCTGTCTCGCAACATCCAGAAGCGCGTATTGGTAATTGAGATCGAGGTTGTTGGTCGGCTCGTCGAGCAGCAGGATATTGGCATCCTGCGCCAGCGTCATCGCCATGCGGCAGCGCTGCAATTGACCGCCGGACAATTCGCCGACGCGGCGATCGGCGAAGGATGCGACATCCATGATGCGCATGGCGTCGGCAATCTGTCGCTGGTCTTCCCCCGTGCCGCTTGTGAACCAGCCTTCATGGGCAAAGCGTCCCATGCCGATCAGATCGCGCACCAGCATTCCCGCCGGCGCCTCGTTCGATTGGGCGAGAAGCGCAAGCTCGCGGGCAATCGCCTTGCGCCGCATGGAGGTTACCCGTTTTCCCTTCAGCAGGACATCGCCGGCGGAAGGGCAAGAAGCCCGGCCATCAGCTTCAGGGCCGTACTCTTGCCGCAACCGTTCGGGCCGACGATAGCGAGAAATTCGCCATGCCGGAGCGAAAGCGAAATCGCTTCGATGACGGGGCGTGATCCGTAATCGAAGCTGACTTTCTCAAGGAGAGAACGGAACCGTCCCGTCTGTCGGTCGAACTCATGCAGGGGTCTCAGAATGTTGCCTTGACCGCCGCCATGAAGTTTATCGGGGCGCCCGGATGGTTTTCGGTCCTGCTGGCCGTGCTCTCGATATAGTCCTGATTGGTCAGGTTGCGGCCGATGAGCGAGAAATCGAGGTTGTCAGTGACCTTGTAGGAGAGTGACGCATCGACCCGGTAATAGCTGTCGACGAAGAAGCTGTTTTCGAGGTCGCCGGTGCGCTCGCCGACTGCGGTAATGCCTGCACCGAGCTTCAGCCCCTCAAGCTTGCCTGTCTGGAACTCATAGGTCGTCCACAGGCTGCCGCTCCAATGGGGCGTGCCGATCAACTGGTTTCCGACTTCATAGCTGTCGTCCTGGGTGATCTCTGCATCGACGTAGCCCAGGGAGGCGATGACCCTCCAGCCATCGGAGATCTCGCCGGTAATATCGATCTCTGCGCCGCGCGATCGCTGTTCGCCGGTCAGCTCCGAAAAGTCGGTATCCTCGATCGGCACGGCGACATTCTTCTTGGTAATCTGGAATATGGAAAAGGTTGCCGACAGTCGGTCGGTAATATCGGCCTTCACGCCGGCTTCGACCTGCCAGCCTTCCTCCGAATCCAGCACCTGGCCGTCGGTGCCAAGGGCGCTTTGCGGCATGAAGCTCGTGGCATAGCTCGTGTAGAAGGCGAGCTGGTTGGTCGGCTGGTAGACCAGGCCGGCACGCCATGTTACTGCACCATCGCTGAAGGGCGGCTCCTCGCCGCCGACGCGCTGGTCGACCTCGTGGTCGTAGTAGTCGTAGCGGAAACCGAGGAGCGCCTTCCACTGCTCGGACAGATCAACCTGATCCTGCAGATAGACCGATGTGGTGACGATGTCCTGGACATAGACGTTATTGATCGCCGTCGGCGTCTTCGGTGCGCCATAGACGGGATCATAGATATCGATCGGATCGATATTGGCGCGCGCAGACCAGAAATCCATGCGGGAGCGGACATGCTCCACTCCTGCCAGGACCGTATGGCCGATCGTGCCGGTGTCGAAGGTCATGATGCCTTCAAACTGCAGGTCCAGATTGCTCATGTCTTCGACGCGATCGGTATAGCGACGGCCAAGCGTGCGGCCGTCATCCTCGAGGTCGCGGAAATCGATGCCGGTATCGTGGGTATATGCGTCGTCGTAGCGGACGGTGCTGCGGAATTTCAGCCATTCCAGGGCCTGATGTTCGGCCGTCAATGCGACACGGGTCTTGCGGCTGTCCACCATCGACCAGTCTTCGCCCAGGAAGCGATGATAGGGGCCTACGATTTCGTTGTCTGGCCCGACGATCAGGCCACGGTCGAAAGGCTGCTTCTGGTGGGTGTTATCGACGCTCAGGTTGACGCGCGTGTCTTCATCCGGCGACCATTCCAGTACGCCGCCGATATATTGCCGCTCGCTGTCCTGCCGATAGTCGATGAAGCCGCTTTCACGCTGGGCGGCGCCGGTGATGCGGCCGGTCCAAGCGCCGTCCTCGCTGAGCGCGCCGCTCGCCGTCGCCTCGGCGCGGCGGAAGCCGTAGCTGCCGATCTGGGTGGTCGCTTCCGCGGTCAGTTCCTCGGTCGGCCGACGTGTCACGATGTTGATCAGGCCGCCCGGTTCGCCACGGCCGTAGAGGACCGAAGCAGGGCCTTTGAGCACTTCCACCCGCTCGACGCCTGCAAGATCCGGATTGACTTCCGGCCGGCTGCCGGTGGCGTTCAGCACCGAGCCGTCGATCGCATAGGTGTTGGAGGCGAAGCCACGGGTGATGAAGGTGGCCGCGCGATTGCCGGCGGTGGAGCTCTCGCGGACGTTGGAAACGTTCTCCAGCGCCTGGGTCAGGCTCGTTGCCTGCTGGTCTTCCAACACGCTGCGCTTGACCACCTGGATCGACTGCGGCACGTCGCGCAGCGGCGTATCGGTCTTGGTGCCGACGGAGCTTTCGGTGGCTTCGTAGCTGCCGGGCGCATCGCCGCCCTGAAGGACGATCGCTTCCAGCGTCGTGGCATCGCCACCGGTGGCCACCGAGTCCTGCTGCGGCGCGATGATGGTGACCGTGTCATTGGCGCCGAAGCGGTAGGAAAGGCCGGTGCCGGCGAGAAGCTGGCCAAGGGCCTGCTCCTGCGAAAGCTGACCGTTGACGGCGCTGCTTCTCAGGCCGCCGGAGAGTTCGCCGTCATAGACGAGATTGACGCCGGTCAGCGTCGAGTAGCGGACAAGCGCGGAAGAAACGGAATGGGCGGGGATCGAGAACTGACGTACCGTCTGGGCGATCGCGTGCGGAACTAAGGTCAGGGTTGCGACGGTGCTCAACAGAAGAGCGCCGAGCCCGGCCTTTGCTACATTCATCCTGGTCTTATGCACTGTCATCGCATGCCCCCGCACTACAACTCTGTCCCCGGCAAACAAACGCCGTTGCCGTTGATTACGAACGGGGCGGAGAAAAACCTGAGTGGATCGGTAAATTATTTTCTGGCCGACACGAGCGTGATCAGCGGCGTGTAGCTTGTGAGGGTGATCGGCAGGCCCTGTTCGAGCGTCAAGTCGATACCCTCGATGTCCTTCAGGTCGATGACGATGGTGATGCGGCGGCTGGCGAGTTGCGGATCGCGGAGGATGAGATTGCCGCGCCTCCAGCGGTTCACCTCAGTGATCACTTCGCTTAACGGCCGGGCCAGGAAGACGAGCTGTCGAGAGCGCCAGGCAAGCCGGTTTTCGGCTTCACCGGTGCCGATCGTACCAAACCTGCCGTTTTCCACGTCGATCGCATCGCCTTCGCCAAGATCGATATGCCGGCCGCCCGCATCGACACGAACCGTATGCTCGGACACGGCGACGCTGGTGCGTTCCGATGTCATGGCTACGGAATAGGCGGTTCCGAGCGCTGTGGCGCGGACGTCGCCCGCCTGGACGATGAAGGGACGCGCCGGATCTTCGACCACCGTGAAAAACGCTTCGCCACGGTGCAGCGTGATGTGGCGGGCGGAGGCGGCGAAGTCGACGGAGATCGCGCTTGCGGCTGAAAGCTCGACGCGCGAACCGTCTTCCAGCGCCACGGTCTTCAGTTCGCCGGTGCCGGTGGAATAATCGGAATGATCGAGCAGCGTCCAGCCCGTCAGGCCTCCACCTGTTAGTAGGATCGCGGCGCTCGTCGCCTTCAGGAGGCCTCGGCGCGACACGCCCTTGTCCGTATGGCTCTTGTGAGAGGGGACGATTTCGCTCCCGGCCGCGGCCCAGAGCCTTTCGAGCCTGGCATAGGCCTGCGCATTGCGCTCGTCAGCGTCCAGCCAGTTGCGAAAGAGCGCGTAATCGGTCTGCGGCGTGTCGTCATCAAGCAGGCGTGCGAACCACAAGGCCGCTTCGCTCGAGGCGCGGTCACTGACTTCTCCATCACTGCCCATTTCGGCCGGTCCGCCCATCATGTCGTGCCCAGTTGTGCCTGCATGCTTATCTTAACGAGCCGACATCCTGAAAATCTGGGTCGGGTTTCGATCGAAATCGTATCAGCGTGCAGATTGATGTGCCTGATCCAGGCGTTCCAGTGCCACGACCATGTGGCTGAAGACCGTCTTGGGGGAAATGCCGAGTCTCTTGCCAATCTCGACATAGGTCAGGCCGTCAATGCGGGCCATGACGAAGACTTCCCGGGCACGGGGCGGGAGGGATGTGATGGCATCGGAAATGACCCGCAGGTTCTCGCTGGCGATCGTGTGATCCTCGGGCGTCGGCGTCGGATCCTTGATGAACTGCAGGTCTTCGATGCCGCCGACGAAAGGCGCGATGCGCTCCCGGCGCTTGAAGTCGATGGCAAGGTTTCGGCCGATGCGGACGATGTAGCCCGGCTGCAATGGCCGATTGCGAAGATCGGCCTGCCGCTCCCACAGTCGCAGGAACGTGTCCTGCACGAGATCTTCCGCCGTCGTCGGTGATTTCACCATCCTGGCGATGGTCGAAAGAAGGACCTTTCGCAAGCCGAGGAAGGTCGAGACGATTTCTGCGGAATAGGCCGTTTGCATGACCTTCCGGCTACCAGCCGTGTGCACTGCACACAAGAAATATTCATCGTTTTGTCAAGTTTTCGGACGGCTGTACGCCGTGACTGTTGCAGCAACGCAATTGGTTGAGGGCAAAACGGAAAAGCCGATGATTGCTGCTGCAATCACCGGCTTTTCGGACGCTTGTTCTAAAGCTTTCAGTTGCTGACGCTGCGATCAGGTTCTCGGTTTCAGATTCTCCGGATCGTAGATCGGCTTGTAGCCGACGCCGACCACCTCGACCGGGTAGGTCTCGGCAAAATACTCGACATTCAGCTTGCGGCCGACCTGGCAATAATCCCATGGCAGATAGGCGAGCGCGATGTTCTTGCCGATCGTCGGGCCATAGGCGACCGAGGTCGTGTAGGAAATACGGCCGAGTTCATCGACCAGCGTCTTGCCGGTCTCCGGATCGACTACCGGCATGGAACCCACCGGATAGCGCTTGACGCCCTTGGCATCGGTATTCTCGGTCATGACGAGGGTGCAGAGCATGGCCGGCTGGTTGGCACGCGCCTTGTATTCCAGATGCTTCGCCTTGCCGCGGAAATCGGCTTCCTTGACCTTCGGACGGGCCAGATCCGCCTCGATCAGGTTATACTGGGTGAGCAGGTCACCGTTCTGCAGGCGCAGCGATTTTTCCATGCGGCGCGAATTGGCATAGGTCTCGACGCCGAAGGCCATCACGCCGGTGGCGCGCAGCGCGTCCCAGACGGCAAGGCCGTCCTCGTATTTCATATGCAGTTCCCAGCCCTGTTCGCCGACATAGGAAATGCGGAAGGCGGAGACCTTCTTGCCGGCGATCTCGATCGGCTTGATCGCGGCGAAGGCGAAGTTTTCGACATCGAGGCCGGCCGGATCGGCAACCACCTTCTTCAGCGTATCGCGGGCATTCGGGCCCCAGATGCCGATGGTGACGAATTTTTCCGAGACGTCGGTAATGGTGACGTCGAGGCCACGATCCTCGGCGACGCGCTTCATGTAGTGGAAATCGCGCGGACCGGCATCGGCGCCGTTCACCAGACGGCCACGGTCCTCCATGCGGAAGACGGTGAAATCGGCGCGCACCATGCCCTCGTCGTCGAGGAAGTGGGTATAGATGCCCTTGCCGATATTGGCATCACCGCCGATCTTTGCCGCACAGAGCCATTCCAGCAGCTCGACGTGATCCGGGCCTTCGATATCAACCATGTGGAAATGGGAGAGGTTGACGATGCCGCAGTCCTCGCTCATCGCCAGATGTTCGGCATTGGAAACGCGCCAGAAATGGCGGTTGTCCCATTCGTTCTCACGCACCGGCACCTGATTGGCGTATTTCTCCAGCAAGTGCTCGTTGGCGGTATAGCCGTGGGCGCGCTCCCAGCCGCCGAGTTCCATGAAGTAACCGCCGAGCTCCTTCTCGCGTTCGTGGAAGGGCGATTTTTCGCGCCGCGGCCGGTCGCGTAGGGCTCGCGCGGGTGAACGGCCGGGAAGTAGATCTTCTGGGCGGCCTCGCGGGTGCGGCCCTCGATGAACTCTTCCGTCAGCTGGTGCGGGTAGAAACGGGAATAGTCGATCGAATTGTGGTCGATCTCGGTGCGGCCGTCCGTCATCCAGTCGGCGATCAGCTTGCCGTAACCGGGGCCGTCCTTGACCCAGATGGCGACGCAGTACCAGAGGCCGCGCACTTTCTGACTTTCGCCGCAGGACGGGCCACCGGCCGCCGAGACCTGCAGCAGGCCGTTGAACGAATGGCCCTCGTTATAGCCGAGCTCGCCGAGGATCGGCGTCAGTTCCATCGCGCGCTCGAGCGGCGTCAGGATCTGTTCCATGTCGAGATCGCGCTGTGAGGGCGACAGGCGCGCCTCGTGCTTTTCGAGAATGTCGCGTGGGTGGCAGAGGCGCGGGTTGTCGGTCTCGTAATAGCCCCACTCGATCTGGCCACCTTCCGTCGTGTTCGGGTCGCCGGTATCGCGCATATAGGCGGAATTGCCCTGGTCGCGCAGCAGCGGATAGCCGATTTCCTTGCCGGTGCCGACGAATTCGTTGTAGGGCCCGAAGAAGGTCAGCGGATGGTCGACCGGCATGACCGGCAGGTCTTCGCCCACCATCTCGGCGATCAGTCGGCCCCAGATGCCCGCACAGACGATCACATGGTCGGCCATGATCGTGCCGCGATGGGTGACGACGCCCTTGATGCGGCCGTTCTCGACGATCAGCGAAGTTGCCGGCGTATTGCCGAATATCTTCAGCTTGCCGGCCTTTTCGGCAGCGTCGACCAGCTTGCCGGCAACGGTTTGGCTGCGGGGAATGACGAGGCCGGCGTCGGGATCGAACATGCCGCCCTGGACCTGATCCTCCTCGATCAGCGGGAAGAGTTTTTTGATCTCCGCCGGCGAAACATAGTGGGCGCGGGTGCCGAATGCCTTCGCAGACGTCAGCTTGCGCTTGATCTCCTCCATCCAGCTGTCGTCGCCGGTGCGGGCCACTTCCAGGCCGCCGATGCGGGCGTAGTGGCCCATCTTCTCGTAGAAATCGATCGAATACTGCGTCGTCCAGACAGACAAGTAGTCGTGGCTGGTCGTGTAGCAAAAGTCGGAGGCATGGGCGGTCGAGCCGATATCGGTCGGGATGCCGGACTTGTCGATGCCGACGATATCGTCCCAGCCGCGCTCCACCAGATGGTGGGCGATGGACGCACCGACGATGCCGCCCAGACCTATGATGACCACTTTTGCCTTGGTTGGAAATTCTGCCATTGCCCGACTCCTGAATATGCGGACGGACATTAGCGACAGTTCGTGGCGCAGCCCAGTCGATATACGACACGCGACGCCCCTTCCTCCGTCATCGGATCTGTGCCCGGCACCGGGGAAAAGTCGGTCATGAAGAATTTATGAACAAAATGAAAGACGGCTGGAAAGCGCTGTTACCTGCCTGACATGGGAGGGGACTAAAGAGGCCGCCAAGACCGCCCCGGACGAGGGGCGCCATGAAGGCAAAGAGCGACCAGCAATGAAAATCATCCAGATCACCGACACCCATTTCAGCCCGGAAAAGACTCATTTCAACGGCAACTGGGCGCCACTCCTGACCTGGATCGAAGACCAGAAGGCCGACCTGATAATCCATACCGGCGACCTTTCGGTCGATGGCGCCGACAAGGCGGACGACATCTCCTTCTCGATGGACCTGATGCGCCAGGTCTCGACGCCGATGCTTGTCGTTCCCGGCAATCACGATGTCGGTCATTTCGCCGACATGAGCCAGCCGGTGAATGCTGAGCGCCTGACGCGCTGGCGCGATCTGACAGGTGGCGATCGCTTCGTAGAGGATAAGGAAGGCTGGCGTTTCGTTGGGCTCAACGCGATGCTTCTCGGTCAAAAGAGCGAGGAAGAAGAAGCACAGTTCGAATGGTTGCGGACCACATTCGAAGAGCGCAACGGACGCCGGCTTGCCTTGTTCTCCCACAAGCCGCTTTTCGTCGATGAGCCGCATGAGGGCGACACCGGATATTGGGGCATGCGCCCTGACGAGCGCAAGCGCTTCTACGACCTGATGGCGGCACATGACGTCGCGCTGTTTGCCAGCGGCCATCTCCACTGGGCCTGGAAGGGCCAGGTCGGCAATACATCCGTCGTCTGGGGCCCGTCGGCCGCCTTCATCATCGATACGCTGGAGCGCGAAATGCCGGGCGAGCGTCTGGTCGGTGCCGTCGTCCACGAGTTCAAGGACAATGTGACGAGCGAGATCGTCGCGGTGCCGGGCATGACCGCCCATTACATCGATGACGTGATCCACGAAGTCTATCCGCAGGCCGTGCCGAAGGGCGGCCCGCTGGCAAAGTCCCTGCGACGCATCAACGAGGAGGCCGCGGAATGACCACGCTCAGCCTTTCCAATATCCAGAAGTCCTTCGGCGGCAACCAGATCCTCAAGGGCGTCAGCCTCGAGGCGCAGCCGGGCGAATTCATCGCGCTGGTCGGTCCGTCGGGCTGCGGCAAGAGCACGCTTCTGCGCATCCTCGCCGGTCTTGACAGCGCCGATAGCGGCGAGATCGTCATTGATGGCCGCGAAGTCTCCCAGGTTCAGGCCGCCGATCGCAACATTGCCATGGTCTTCCAGTCCTACGCGCTCTACCCCCATCTGACGGCGGCGCAGAACATTGCCGTGCCGCTCGTCATGCGCCGGCTGACGCGCGCCCAGCGCATTCCCTTCGTCGCGCCGCTCATGCCCGGTCAGCGCCAGGCCGTTGCCGATATCCATCGCGACGTCCGCGAGATGGCGGCGTCGCTGAAGATCGACCATCTTCTCGACCGCAAGCCAGGGCAGATGTCCGGCGGGCAGCGGCAGCGCGTGGCGCTTGCGCGCGCCATGGTGCGTCGTCCGGCCGTGTTCCTGATGGACGAGCCGCTGTCCAACCTCGATGCCAATCTGCGCGTCCATGCGCGCGGCGAAATCGTCGAACTCCATCGTCGTGCCGGCGTGCCGACCGTCTATGTCACCCACGACCAGGCCGAAGCCCTGTCGATGGCCGACCGCGTCGCCGTGATGATCGGCGGGTCGCTGCTGCAGCTCGCCCCGCCGCAGGTCATCTATGACGATCCGCAGCATATCGAGGTCGCAAAATTCGTCGGCCAGCCGCGCATCAACCTCGTCTCCTCGCATGTTGGCTCGAACGGCATCGTGACGCTCGGCACGGAACGCTGCGTCCTCGCCGACCGCAATCTGGCCGCCGATACGCCGGTCACGCTCGGTGTCCGCTCGGAATTCGTGCAGATCTCGCGTTCGGGCGAAGCGGGACTTCCCGCCCATGTCGAGCGCGTCGAATTCCTCGGTTCGGAGATCATCGTCTACAGCAAGCTCGATGCGATCGGCGAAACCATGATTGCCAAGGTGTCCCCGGCGGAAGGTGCCGGTCTTACCGCCGGCATGCCGATCCGCCTTTCCGCATCCGCGGAGCACATCTTCGTCTTCGGCGCCGATGGTGTCCGCCTTCCGTCGGCACCGCTCGTCGAGAATGCGGTCAAGGAGGCGGCCCATGGCTGACATGGCCGTAACCTCGATCGGTCAGGTGCCCGTAGCTTCGAAAGCCCGGCGCTCCGTTGCCGAACGGCAGGAGGCCCGTGCCGGCCTGATGCTGTCGCTGCCGGCGATCTTCCTCGTCTTCCTGTTTATCATCCTGCCGGTCGCCGCCGTCATCTTCCTCGGCTTCACCAATTTCGAACTCGGTTATCCGACCTTCGAATTCGTCGGCCTGGAAAACTATGTCGAACTGTTCGACGATCGCACCTTCCTGAAGTCGCTATGGAACACGACCGTCTATGCGGCGATCGTCACCCCCATCTCGATCTTCATGGCGCTCGGTCTCGCGATGCTGATCGAGGCGGAAGGCATCGGAAAATCCTTCTTCCGCACCGCCTACTTCCTGCCGGTCGCCTCGCTGCTCGTCGCCATGGCCACCGTCTGGCAGTACCTCTTCCATCCGACGATCGGCCCGATCAACACGATGCTGTCGATGATCGGCATTGCCGGTCCGAACTGGCTCGGCTCGGCCGGCATGGTGCTCTACAGCCTGTCGATCATCGGTGTGTGGCAGTCGGTCGGCTTCAATCTCGTGCTTTTCCTCGCCGGCCTCACCGCTATTCCGCGTGAACTCTATTCGGCGGCCGAAATCGATGGCGCAAAGTCCTCGTGGGATCGGTTCCGTCTGGTCACCTGGCCGATGCTCGGACCGACCACGCTCTTCGTCACCACGATCAGTGTCATCAATTCGGTCAAGGTGTTCGAGACGGTGAAGACGCTCACCGAAGGCGGCCCCAACAAGGCCTCCGAAGTGCTGCTCTACACGATCTACCAGGAAGGCTTCGTCTACCTGCGTGTCGGCTATGCCTCGGCCATGACGGTCGTCTTCCTCGCCATCCTCGTCGTCCTGATGTTCATCCAGTACCGCGTCCAGGACAAGCAGGTGCATTACTCATGAGCGCGAACGCCTTCACTCCCTCCTTTTCCCTTGGGCGCGTCGTCCGGCTCTCCATCCTCAGCCTCGGGGCCTTGTTCTTCCTGGCGCCCTACATCTTCATGATCTCGACGGCCGGCAAGGCGCAGAGCGACATCTTCACCTCGTCTCTGAACCTCATCCCGCAGCAGTGGTTCTACATGGAGAACTTCGCCAAGGCCTGGTCGCGCGTGCACATGCCGACGCTGCTGTTCAACGGCGTGATGGTCTGCCTGCTGATCCTGGTCATCCAGGTCGTCATCGCCATCCCCTGCGCCTATGCCATGGCGAAGCTGAAGTTCCGTGCCGCCAAGGCGATGATGGTGCTGGTCATGCTCGGCCTGCTGGTGCCGATCCATGCCACTTCGCTGCCGCTCTACGTGGCCTTCGACAATGTCGGTGCGCTCAACAGCTATGTGGCGCTGGTCGCCCCGTTCTCCATCTCGGTCTTCGGCATCTTCCTGTTCCTGCAGTTCTTCCGCGCCATGCCGGACGACCTGATCCATGCCGCGCGCCTAGACGGCATGAGTGAGATCGGCGTCATTGCCCGGGTCATCGTGCCGAATGCCTGGCCGGCGATCACCGCGTTTTCGATCTTCTCGGTCGTGGCCCACTGGAACGATCTCTATTGGCCGCTGATCGTCGTCTCGAACCAGGCCTATGCCACGCCGCCGCTCGGTCTTCTCTATTTCCGCGCCGCGGAAGCGGGCGACGACTACGGCGCGCTGATGGCCGCTACCCTGATCATCACTTCCCTCTCGTCGCAGCCTTTCTCATTGCGCAGAAACGCTTCGTCGAAGGGATCACCATGACCGGTCTCAAGGGCTGAACCCGAAGCCGGTCGTCCATACCAAGCCGCCCCGAAACAGGAGCAATGCGATGAAGCATTTCACCAAGATCCTTGCCGCTGCAACCGTCGCAATGACGTTCTCGCTGCCGGCCCATGCCGAAACCACGCTCAACGTGCATTACCCGATGCCTGGCTTCTTCAAGGACGTGATGGACACGATCTCGAAGAAGTTCATGGAAGAGAACCCGGATATCAAGATCCAGTTCGCCAACCCTTCCGCGACCTACGAGGAAGGCATCCAGACGATCATGCGCCAGGTCGGCACGTCCGAAATGCCGGACCTGACCTTCATCGCTCTCAACCGTCTGCGCATGGCCAACGAGCGTGACATTCCGGTCGACATGGGCCCGATGATCGCCAAGGACAAGGCGACGATGGCCGAGCAGGGCTTCTCGGACAACATTCTGAAGCTCGCCCAGGTCAACGGCAAGCAGGTCGGTCTCGCTTTCGCGACGTCGAACCCGATCATGTACTACAACGCCGATCTGGTTAAGGCTGCCGGCGGCAACCCGGACCAGCCTCCGAAGACCTGGGACGAGGTCATTGCACTCGGCGCCAAGATCAAGGCACTCGGCAACGGCGTCGATTCCGTCGACTTCCGCTGGCAGGGCGACGACTGGATGTTCTCGGCCCTTCTGTTCGGTGCCGGCGGTTCGATGCTGTCGGAAGACGAAAGCAAGGTCACGTTCAACGACGAAAAGGGCCAGAAGGCGATGCAGGTCGTCGACCGCCTCGTCAAGGAAGCCGGCATGCCGGTCTTCACCAAGCAGGCCGGTGAGCAGGCCTTCGTCGCCGGTAAGGTCGGCTTTGCCTTCCAGACCACCGGCGCGCTGCGCAACACGATCAAGAATGTCGGCGACAAGTTCGACCTGCGCACGGCCGAAATCCCGCTTCTCGACCCGGAAAACGGCAAGCTGCCGACCGGTGGCAATGCCGTCGTCATCCTGACAAAGGACGAAGCCCGCCAGGAAGCCGCCTGGAAATTTGCCAAGTTCGCCGCCGGCCCCTACGGTGCCTCGGTCGTCGTTCCGGGCACGGGCTACGTTCCGAACAACGAACTGGCCGCCAAGTCGCCTGATTATCTCGGCGAGTTCTACCAGAAGAACCCGCTGTTCCAGGCCGGCCTGAAGCAGATGCCGCGGATGATCCCGTGGTACGCCTTCCCAGGTTCGAACGGCGTTCGCGTCACCCAGACGATCGTCGACAACACCGCCCGCGTCGTCGACCAGTCGGCCACGCCGGAAGAGGCTCTCGAAGACGCTGCCAAGGAAGTCAAGCGCCTGCTGCCGCGCGGCTAAGCTGCTGCTCTTCTCCAATCATCGGCCGCCGGATCGAAAGGTCCGGCGTTTTTTTCGTTTTCGCATGTCCCTTATCGTCCACCCCATCCGAACCTGTGCCTACAATCCCTCTGCTTCCGTCGCCGGAGTGTTTCGCGAGACGTTCGCGGGCAGGCGGGAGCCGGCGCTTTCGTTTGAACCGTAACGTGCGGCAAGGGCGAAAGGGGTGAAACTCATGGAGGGACTGTCGCAAGGCGGGCTTTCCTATCAAGCCTCCCCCGGCAGCCATGCCGGGTTCGGTTGAGCCGTCCAAGCACCGGCGAAATCCGGTGTGCAGCGAGGCGAGAGGATCACCCGTAGGGACCGGAAGTCCCGAAAAGACGCCGAAGGCCACGCATATGCGGAGCCACATTACTTTAATTTCCCTGAGGCCCCGCATATGCGTGCGCTTCTCCGGATCGGGTTCTGACACCTCGGCAGGGTGCTGCTCAGGGACGACTTGATGCGTTTGCGATCTAGCCGTGTTGCCGTGCGCTTCAAATCGCCCGCACCGTCCCCCGCGCCTGAGCGAATAGGCCACCTCCAGATGGCGGGGCTGGGCGGCGTTTTCGGCGATGTCGAGCAGCAGCGAGGCGGCGGCGGCGCCCATGCTCGCATCGGGCATCTCGATCGTCGTCAGCGGCGGATCCATCAGCCGGCCGAGCGATATCCCGTCGAAGCCGGCGACCGAGACGTCACTCGGCACGGACAGTCCCTCGCGGCGCAGGGCGCCGATGACGCCGAAGGCGAGAAGGTCGTTGGAGGCGATGATCGCGGTCGGACGGATATCGGCCATGGTGGTGCTGAGATCCAGCATGTCGTAATCGCCGACGAAGGAAATCTGCATGGCGGGCAGCGGCATGACGCCCGTCTCCACCATCGCCTGCGTATAACCCTGATAGCGCAGGCGGGCGCGGTCGGAGGCTGCAAAACTGCCGGAGACGAAGAGGATGCGCTCGTGGCCGAGCGCCCGCAGCATGGCCGCAAGCTCGTGCCCCGCCTTGAAATTATCGACCGTCACGGCAGAGGGGAAACGTTCGGTTGGGCGATTGTGAAGCAGCACCGTCGGCGGCAGCGGCAAGCCCAGCACATCGCTTTTATCGGGACTGCAAAGGGTGAGGATCAGGCCGGTCGGCTTTTCATTGAGAAGTGCCGCCACCGCATCCAGCTCGCGGGCCGGGTCGTAGTGGGACTGGGCGATCAGCACGCCATGCCCGGCCATCAGCATGCGGTTCTCGATGCTGGAGAGCGATGAGGAAAAGACCGGGTTGGTGATGCTCGGGATCAGCACGCCGATGACGAGGCGGCGGCCGGATTTGCCCGTCGCCGCATGGCGATAGCCGAGTTCGGCCGCCGCCCGGCGCACCTTGCGCAGCATCGCTTCGCTGACCGAGCCCTTCAGCGTCAGGGCCCGGCTTGCTGTCGCGGGCGAACATCCGGCTCTGGCCGCGACTTCCTGCAGCGTCGTCAAATACTGTGCCTCTTCTGTCTCATCAGCTCGCTATAGCACAGTTTTACAAGACGCGCGGTTAGTGGCCTTCGTCGGGAATATTGAGCAGATGCCCGCAGGCCTTGCAGTGTACGGCGTCGGTGTCATGCCGCTGCAGGCCGCATTGCGGGCAGGGGAAGCGCACCTTGTTCGGCCGCACGATCGCCTGCGCCAGCCGCACGAAGAGCGAGATGCCGATGATCATGGTGACGACCGAGGTCAGCTTACCGAGCGTGCCGGGAAGTGTGATGTCGCCAAAGCCGGTCGTGGTGATCGTCGCAACGGTGAAATAGAGGGCGTCGACAAAACCCTCGCCGCCATCGCGATTATAGAAGAAGGTCGTGTAGACGAAGCCCGTGACCATGAACAGGAAGACGAGGAAGTTCAGGCAGGCCCGCGTGACGTCCTCCAGATGCAGGCAGCCGAAGCGGCGCATGACTTCCTTCAGTAGTGGGCTCCGGCCGATCGCCCAGATGCGCATGACACGCAGAAAGGCAAAATTGAACAGCGTGTCCGGAAACATGAGTGTAGCCAGGATCACGAGATCGACCCAGGTCATCGGGTTCTTCACGAACCGGCCAAGAGACGGTGCCGCCAGCGACCGCGCGATCAGTTCGGCTGCGATCCAGACGGCGATCATGTAGTCAATGATCAGATAGGACGGTCCGTCGCGGAGATAGGGGCCAAGCAGGAAAAAGGCGAGGATGCAGATGTCGATGAAGGCGAGCAGCGCCTGCCAGCGCAAGGCCCAGGTGTCTCGCCCCTTGGCGATGCGGCGGATGGTGTCGCGCAGGGCTTCGATATCGAAACGCGAATTGGTTGGTGTGCCTTGAGAATCCATGGATCCTAAATATTAGGCGCAGGCGATAGGTCAAGCACGCCAGTCTTGCGGGCGCATGGTAATATTGAACTTGAAATTGCGTCCGGTTCTCGTGCTTAATTCCGCAAGGGGCACAGGTCGGAGGAAGCTCGCGTCCCACGGGAGGCCTATATATTCTAACCGTTCTGGCGGGTTGATCATCCATGGGTTTTACGACGACGATCGAGCAGACAGTATTCCGCTTCGATGATTTGAAGGATCTTCTGGCAAAGGCGACGCCGGAGCGATCAGGTGACCAGCTCGCGGGAATTGCGGCCGAGGGGCCTGTCAAGCGACTGGCAGCGCAGATGGCGCTGGCGGACCTGCCGCTCAAGGCGTTTCTGGTCGAGGAGGTGATTTCATCAGACGATGACGAGGTCTCCCGGCTGATCGCCGCGCGGCATGATCCGGCAGCCTTTGCCGCCATTTCCTCGCTCACCGTAGGCGAGTTGCGCGAATGGCTGCTCAAGCCCGAGACGACCCATGACCGGCTCGAAGCGGTCACCTGGGGCCTGACACCGGAAATGGTGGCGGCGGTATCGAAGATCATGCGGCTACAGGACATGATCGCGGTCTCGGCCAAGCGTCGCGTCGTCACCCGTTTCCGCAACACGATCGGGCTTGCCGGCCGGCTTTCAACCCGCAACCAGCCCAATCACCCGACAGACGACAGCCGCGGCATCATCGCCTCGGCCATCGACGGTCTGCTGATGGGCTCCGGCGATGCTGTGATCGGCGTCAATCCGGCCACCGATGCGGTGGACGATTACATCCGCATCGTTTCGTTGCTGGACGAATTGCGGGAAAAGCTCGCCATCCCGACCCAGACCTGCTGTCTCGGCCATGTGACCACCGCGATCCAGGCGATCGAACGCGGCGCGCCTGTCGACCTCGTCTTCCAGTCGGTGGCCGGCTCACAAAAGGCCAATCACGGTTTTGGCGTCGATCTTGCGGTTCTGAAAGAGGCTCACGAGGCGGGGCAATCGCTGAAGCGCGGCATGCCGGGGGCGAACGTCATGTATTTCGAGACGGGACAGGGCGCGGCCCTCTCGGCCGACGCGCATTTCGGCGTCGACCAGCAGACGATGGAGGTGCGGGCCTATGCGGTGGCCCGTGAATTCGATCCGCTGCTCGTCAACACCGTCGTCGGCTTCATCGGGCCGGAATACCTGTTCAACGGCAAGCAGATCATCCGCGCCGGCATCGAGGACCATTTCTGCGGCAAGCTGCTCGGTTTGCCGATGGGCGTCGACGTCTGCTACACCAACCATGCCGATGCCGACCAGGAGGACATGGATACGCTGCTGACGCTGCTCTGCGCGGCCAATGTCAATTTCGTCATCACCGTGCCGGGCGCGGACGACATCATGCTGAACTACCAGTCGCTCTCCCATCACGACGCCGTCTATTGCCGCGAGACCCTGAAACGCCCGCCGGCGCCGGAATTCGAGGCGTGGCTCAAAGAGATCGGGCTGACTGATCGCGACGGTGCTCTCGTCGGCGAGCCGGCGGCGCTGTCGAGCTATATGCACACAGCCAGATTGATCGGGGCGTGACGATGGGAAAGATAATCGAACCCGCAGGCGGTGCGTCGTCAGATTCCGATATCTCCGAAACCGGCCAGACACTCGACCTTCGCCAGATGACCGATGCCCGCGTTTCGCTCGGCCGCCATGGTGCCGGCTTGCCGACACGGGCGCAGCTCTCCTTCCTGCTCGACCATGCAAGAGCCCGCGAGGCGGTGTGGACGAGCGTCGACCGGGCGGGACTGGAGGAACGGCTCGCCGCGGGCGGGTTCACGACCGTGCATGTGGAAAGCGAGGCCGGCGACCGGAGCACCTATGTGCGCCGGCCCGATCTCGGGCGGCTGCTCGGTCAAAACT
Source organism: Terrirhizobium terrae (assembly GCF_030323265.1). Classification (GTDB taxonomy): domain Bacteria; phylum Pseudomonadota; class Alphaproteobacteria; order Rhizobiales; family Rhizobiaceae; genus Neorhizobium. The sequence goes on along the minus strand of NZ_CP104992.1, from coordinate 695,782 downwards.
CGACCAAAACGCTGACGGCGCTGGCTGCGGGCGAGACATTCGACGTCGCGATCGTCGTTGCCGACGGATTGTCTTCGAGCGCTGTCGATCTCAATGCCGTGCCGCTGATCGAGGCGCTGGCGCCGAAGCTGACGGCGGTCGGGCTGGTGCTCGCACCGATCGTGCTTGCCGCTCAGGCGCGGGTGGCGCTGGGCGATCCGGTCGGCCATGCGCTCGGTGCGAAACTTGCCATCGTGCTCGTCGGCGAGCGCCCCGGCCTTTCGGCGGCCGACAGTCTCGGTGCCTACATCACCTACGGCCCGAAACCGGGAAACCCGGATTCCGGCCGCAACTGCGTGTCGAACATCCGCGACGGCGGCCTGCCGATCGCCGAAGCCGCGACCATCATCGCCGCGCTGGTCAAGGACATGACCCGAACCGGCGTCAGCGGCGTGGCGCTCAAGGCAGCCGTGGCAAAGCTTGGATCATCGGGTGTCTGAGGCCTACTCCGCGCCCGGTTGCTGAAGCCACGGATGCCGTTCGCGATCGGCTTCGCCATAGCGGGCGATGTCGGCGGCATAGCTTGCCGTGAGGTCCAGATCGTCCCAGCCGTTGAGCAGCTTCGTGCGCCAGACCGGTTCAATCTCGAGACGGAAGACGTGATTGGCGAGGCGGATTTCCTGCGTCTCCAGATCGACCGAAATCGTCTCGTGACCACCCTCCAGCAATGCCAGCATTTCCTCGGCATCCTCCTCGCTCACCCGGGCCGGGAGCAGGCCGTTGTTGACCGAATTGGACGAAAAATATCGCCGAAGCTTGGGGCGATGACGCAACGGAAACCGTAGTCGACCAGAGCATAGACCGCCGCCTCGCGCGACGAGCCGGCGCCGAAATTGCGGCGGGCGACGAGGATCTCCGCGCCCTGGCGGTTCGCCGCATTGAGCGGGAAATCGGCGATCGGCCTGCCTTCGCCGTCGAAGCGCATGTCGTGCAGCAGGTACTGGCCGTAGCCTTCGGAGCGCGAGCGCTTCATGAAGCGGGCGGGGATGATCTGGTCGGTATCGACGCTGGCGAAGGGCAGGGGGCGGCCTTGGCGGACAGGGAAATGAAGGGTTTCATGCGCGTCCTCCCATCAGGTCGCGGACATCGGTCAGGCGGCCGGTGACGGCGGCGGCCGCGACCATCGCGGGCGACATCAGATGCGTGCGGGCCTTCGGGCCCTGGCGGCCCTTGAAATTGCGGTTGGTGGTCGAAGCGCAGCGCTCGCCGGGCGCCACGAGATCGCCATTCATGCCGACGCACATGGAACAGCCGGAATCGACCCATTCGAGACCGGCATCGATGAAGATGCGGTCGAGCCCTTCCTGTTCGGCACGCTGCTTGACGACGGAGGAGCCGGGCGAGACGAGGCCGGGAACGGCTGCCTTGCGGCCGCTGAGCACGGCGGCGGCGGCGCGCAGATCCTCGATGCGGCTATTGGTGCAGGAGCCGATGAAGACGCGGTCGATCGCAATCTCGGAGAGCGGCTGGCCGGCTCTCAGCCCCATGTAATCGATTGCCTCGCGGATATGCGCCGAACGGGATTCGTCGTGGATGGCGTCGGGCACCGGCACTATGCCGCTGATCGGCAGCGCATCTTCCGGGCTGATGCCCCAGGTGACGATGGGTGCGATGTCGCGGCAGTCGATGGTGATCTCGCGGGCGAATTCCGCGTCTCCGTCGCTGTCGAGCGAAAGCCATGCCTCGATCGCCTCATCGAAGATTTGGCCCTGCGGTGCCAGCGGCCGGCTGCGGAGAAAATCCACCGTCGTCATGTCGGGTGCGACCAGACCGCAGCGAGCACCGCTTTCGATCGAGAGGTTGCAGAGCGTTAGGCGGCCTTCCATGGAAAGCGCCCGGACTGCCTCGCCGGCATATTCGATCGCGTGACCCTGCGCGCCGTCGGCGCCGATCGTGGCGATCATGGCGAGCGCCATGTCCTTGGCGCTGATGCCGAGGCCGAGCCTGCCGTCGAAGCGGACGCGCATCGTCTTCGGCCTCTTCTGCCACAGCGTCTGCGTCATCAGCACATGGGCGACTTCCGAGGCACCGATGCCGAAGGCGATGGCGCCGAATGCGCCGTGAGTGGAGGTATGACTGTCGCCGCAGACGATCGTGGCGCCGGGAAGCGTGATGCCCTGTTCGGGGCCGACCACATGGACGATGCCCTGGCGGGGATCGTTCAGCCCGTAGATGCGCACGTCGTTTGCCAGACAGTTGGCCTCAAGCTGGGTAATCATGCCGGCGATGGCCGGATCGGTGTGGTTGAGGTCGCGGGTCCGGGTCGGGGCGTAGTGGTCGACCATGCCGAAGGTGAGGTCGGGGCGGGAGACCTTCGCCTGCTTTTCCTTCAGCTTGTTGAAGCCGTGGAACGAGCCTTCATGCACGAGATGGCGGTCGATGAACAGCAGTTGCTGGCCATCCGCCTGGCTGGCGACCACATGGTTCTGCCAGATCTTGTCGAACAGGGTGCGGGGTTCCGCCTTGGTCATTCTTCCTCTCCACTCGCCACTCTCACCATTGTCTCGGCGGGTAATGGCCCCAGAATCTGTATTGTTAATAATACAGATTTAATTTGCAAACGATTTCGCGATCGGCCAGTTTCGGGCCATTCGCAATTCTTGATGAAAGGTCAGCCCCATGTCCGAGAACCAGCCGCTGAAGGGCCGCGTCGCTATCGTCACAGGCGCCGGCGGCGATATCGGCTATGCGATCGCCAAGCGCTTTGCCGAGGCCGGCGCTTCGGTGGCGCTGCTTGACCTTCATGCCGTCGAGGCGAACGAACTGATGCTTTCCATCGCCTGCGACATCGCCGAACCGACATCTGTCGAAGCTGCGATCGAAAAGGTTGTCGCCAAGTTCGGCCGCATCGATATCGTCGTCAACAATGCGGCGGCCGAAACGCCGCTCGGTAGCGTCTGCGAAATTCCGCTCGAAAGCTGGAAGCGGACGCTCGACGTCAACCTGACCGGCGCCTTCCTGCTCTGCAAATACGCTATTCCTCACATGCGGGTGCAGGGCGGCGTCATTCTCAACATCGCCTCGCAGCTCGGCCATGTGACGACGCCGGGCAGGGCTGCCTATTCGGCCAGCAAGGCGGCGCTGCATTCGCTGACCAGAAGCCTCGCGCTCGATCATGCGGGTGATGGCATTCGCGCTGTCAGCCTGTCGCCGGGTGCGGTTCTGACCACTCGCGTCACCCGTCAGGCGGGCGGCGAAGAGCAGGCGGTTGCCGCCCTTGCGCCGCTTCATCCGATCGGCCGCATCGGCACGCCGGAAGAGATCGCGGCGACCGCGCTCTTCCTGGTGTCCGATGGTGCGGCCTTCATCACCGGCACGGATGTGCTGGTCGATGGCGGCTACACGGCGCGATAGCGGCTCTTTGATCTTACGCAATTCCGGACGCAAAACCGGCTTCCACTTTTGCTGGAATTGCTTATTCCGCAAGGCTGAGCGTGACCTCGACATTGTTGCGGATGGCGTTGGAATAGGGGCAGGTCTGGTGCGTCAGTTCCAGCAGCGCCTCGGCGTCGGCTTTGTCGATGCCGGGAATGGTGACGGTCATCCGGACGGCGAGGCCATAGCCCGGAGCATCCTCGCGGGGGCCGATATCGACCGCGCATTTGATTTCCGGCGTGCCGATCTCGAGCTTCTTCTGCTTGGCGAGAAAATCCATGGTGCTGATGAAGCAGGCGGAATAGCCGGCGGCGAAGAGCTGTTCCGGATTGGTGCCGCCAGTGCCGGGGCCAGCCATGCTCTTCGGCTTGACGAGGGTGAGCTTCAGTTCGCCCTGCCCGTCGGTCGCCTCGGCTGTGCCGGTGCGTCCGCCCTTCGCGATGGCTTCGGCGGTGTAGATTACCTTCATCTGTCTCTCCTTGGATGTGTCAGTGGGTCTGGTTCGCGAGCCATGCCGCATAGTCGTCGCAGGCCTCGGCCGGTGGCATGAAGCGGAAGCCGAAATCGCGTTCGAATTTGGCGCCCGAAATCGGCTGGCGGGCTTTCGACAGGTCGTCGTTGAAGGCGATCGCGCTGTCGCTGGCGTCGTCCTTGCCGGCCTCGTAGGTCCAGCCCGGATAGGCCTTCGACAGTCGTTCGCAGAGCGTGCCGACATGCCAGGTCTCGCCGAGGCTGAGGTTGTAGAGGTCGGACGGCAGGGTTTCGGCGGTCGCGAGGATCGCGAGGGCATGGGCGATGTCGCGGCTGCTCGTCCAGTCGCGCGCGCCGCCGGCCGGCAGGCGAACGGTTTCGCCGGATGCGGCCTTGGCGGTCAGCTGATAGGGCGGACTCATCGTCTCGCGCACGCCGGTCTCGTGCTCGTGCGGGCCGAAGACGGCGGTGATCCGGGCTCTGGCGACCGAGAGACCGAAGCTCCTTGCGGCCTCGACCACCAGCCGCTCGCTGGCAAGCTTGGTGAAACCGTAAAGCGTCGTCGGCATCGGGTTCACGTCTTCGGTGACAGGAGCGCCTTCGAAGGGGCAGCTCCATAGACGGCCGATGAACTCGGGTAGACGAAGCGGGTGATGCCGGCCTTTCGGCCTTCTTCGAGCAGCATCGCCGTCGAGACGGTGTTGACGTCGAAGGCATCGGTGGCGGTGGCGATGGCGCTTTTCGGGCCAAGCGTGATGGCGGCGGCGTGGATGATCGTCCTGATGCCATGGCGGGCGAGGATTGTGGCAACGGCGGCACGGTCACGCACATCGGCGCTCTCGACCGCAAGGCCCTTCATCGCGGCGAAGGCGGGTGGCAGCGGGCGGTTGTTGAGGGCAACGACGCTTTTGCTATCGGCCAGCAGGACCTCGATGAGATTGAGGCCGATAAAGCCGCCGGCGCCGGTGATCAGGATGGTCATGGCTGGTCTCTTCTCCCTAATTCAGTTCTCAATTCAGTTCTCTGGCGGCCACATGGGCGTGGTAGACGGCTTCGAGCGCCGTGCGTGGCGCAAGATTGTCGCCGATCTGGCGCACGGGGACGCCGAGGGCGCGAAGCTCGCGGAACAGTGTCTGGTCGGCGAAATTGTGCTCGGCGGCGATCAGGGCGGTGACGCCCGAATGGGTCTCCTCTCGCCGGTCGAAAGATCCTCGACGGTGAGGGTGCTGCCGTCATAGGCGGCGACGCGATGCAGGGTAGCGATTTTCACCTTGCGCTCGCGCAGCCGTTTCAGATTGGCGAGCGTCGAATAGATGGTGGTACGCCAGGCGATGCCGCCGATCGGCGAGTAGAAGGTGACGCGCTTGCCGAGATCGGCGAGATGTTCGGCCAAAGTCAGCGCCGCCCATTCGCCGGTGCGATCGAAGAGGGCGACGTTCTCCCCAAGTGCTTGCGGGTTCTGCAGGGCTTCGACGATGGTGAGCGCCTTGCCGCCGGGGATGGCTGCGGACACGGGCGTCGAACCGATGGCGAGAAACACGGCGTCTGCATCGAAGGCGGCGATCGCCGCGGCATCGGCCGGCTTGCCGCATTCCACCGTAACGCCCAGCCGCTCCATGTCGGCGATCTGCTCCGCCATCAGCGAAGATAATTTCGAGCGCTTCGGCATTTTGATCGCGTCCCGCAGCTGACCGCCGAGGGCATTGCCCTTTTCCCAAAGCGTGACCTTGTGGCCGCGGGCGGCGGCTGTTCGGGCCGCTTCCAGCCCGGCCGGGCCTGCGCCGACTACTAGAAGCGTCTTCGGCTGCGTCACCACCGTCTCCGCCAGATCCATCCATTCTCCTTCCAGCCCCGCGCGCGGGTTGACGAGACATCGGATCGGCAGGTTCTTTTCCAGCATGCCAGCGCAGCCCTGGTTGCAGGCGATGCAGGTGCGGATCTCGTTTTCGCGACCCTCGACGGTCTTCTTCACGATCGCTGGTTCGGCGAGATGGGCGCGGGCCATGCCGACGGCATCGGCGCCGCCACTCGCAATCATCGCCTCCGCCTCGTCCAGCTTGGTGAAGCGACAGACGGCGAAGACCGGCATGATGTGGCCGGCGGCATGCAGGGCGGCGCGGATGCGGGCGGGGAGTTCGCGAAACGGTGCGGGATCGATCGCCATGTCGGCCATTTGCGAGGCGAGCGAATAGGAAGCATGATAGGCCGAGTGCGAGATGTTGAAGAAATCGATCTTCGATGCTGCAGCGATCGCCGGGGCGATCATCTCCGCCTGGTCGATGGTCATTCCGCCTTCGACATATTCCTCGCCGCTGAGGCGCACCCCGAGACAGAAGTTTTCGCCGACTTCGGCCCGCACGGCGCGCAGCACCTCGATCGGAAAGCGCATCCGGTTTTCCAGCGAGCCGCCGTAGTCGTCCTCGCGCTTGTTCGAGAGCGGCGAGAGGAACTGCTGCAGCAGGTGGCCGTGGGCCATCTGCAACTCGATGCCGTCGAAGCCGGCGGCGACGAGATGGCGGGCGGTGAGCACATGGCCCTCGATCACCGCGTCCATGTCGTCCCGCTCCATCGGACGGGGCGGCAGGGCGGAGGTGGACCAGGGTAGGGGCGAGGGGCCGAAGGAGACGGTGCGCTCGAAATCGCCTTCCACCTGGCGGCCGAGATGGATGATCTGGCCGAGGATGCGGGCACCTTCCGCCTTCACCGCATCGGTGATCTTTCGAAAGGGCGCGATGCAGGCCGGGTCGAAGCCGCAGACGGCCTGGGGGCGTCCGAGCGAATTGGCATGGACGCGGATCGATTCGAAGATGATGGCGCCGACGCCGCCTTTTGCTCGCTCCCGGTGATAAGCCAGATGCCGTTCGCTCGGCAGGTGGTGCTCGCCGAAATTCGTCGTGTGGGCCGGGACGATGATCCGATTGCGAAAAGTGAGGTGTCCGACCTCCAGCGGACTGAGCGCATGCGAAAAAGCTTGCATCATCGCGATTTCGTTCCCGTATTATATTGCACTGCACATAGGCAATCTTTGTTGTTGGCTGTTATATGGGCATTGACGATATCTGTCATCTACAATATACAAAAGCTGTATTAAAAATAAGATAGATTGGGGAACTGGCTTGAGGCCGGCAACTGAACCGCTGAAGACACAGAAAGTGTATCTTCTGCTCCGCGACAGGATCGTCTCGGGGGAGTTGAAGGCGGGTGTTCGTCTGCCCAGCGAGCTTGCGCTCGCAAGCCAATACGAAGTCTCGCGCGTCACCATCAGGCTGGCGCTCGACCTGCTTGCAAAGGAAGATCTCGTCGAAAAGCGGGTCGGATCCGGCACCTATATCAAGGGTGCCGTCTTCGGCCAGCCGGTGACGGCCGACCTTTCCAATGCCTTTGCGCATCTGATCGAAATGGGGCGGTCGACGGCCGTTCAGCTCATCTCGTTCGAATATGTCGAGGCGCCTGCAAGAATTACCGAGGCGCTTCGTCTCGAAGATGACGAGCGCGTGCAGAAATCCGTACGCGTGCGTTCCTTCGATGATGTTCCCTTCTCCTATCTCACGGCCTACGTGCCCGAGCGTATCGGGCGCGGTTATTCTCGCGAGGATCTCGCCAATCTTGCCCTTCTCGAGCTGATCGAGCGCTCCGGTCTGAAGACCGAAACGGCATGGCAGGAAGTGGGTGCGGTCCTTGCGAATCCGGAAGTGGCTGAGGCGCTCGGCATCGGTGTGGGGTCACCCTCATCGCGCTGACCCGCGTCGTCTACGGAAGGGGCGGGCAGGGCATGGAGTATCTTCAGGCCCTCTACCGTCCCGATCGTTACAGCCTGCAAATGAACCTCGTACGCAAGGGCAGTGAAGGGAGCCGGCACTGGAGCCCCACGTCCGAGGTCTATCGGAGCGAGCGCGATAACGGCCCCCGCGCAGGCAAGAGGATGGTGAAGAAATGAAGACGCTCATGAACTCCGTATCCCGGCGTACGCTGCTGCAGACCGGCGGCGCGCTGGCTGCAACGCTTGCCGCACCCGGCCTCATCCGGGCGCAGGCGCCGACCGTCAAGATCGGTCTCCTGCAGCCGATGACCGGGGCTTTCGCCAATGACGGCGACCTCGCCAAGATCGGCGCGGAATACGCCATCAAGGAAATCAACGACGCCGGCGGTATCAAGTCGCTCGGCGGCGCCAAGCTCGAACTGATCGTCGGCGATAGCCGCTCCAACGCGGAAGCCGGCGCGCAGGCGACCGAGCAGCTGCAGGCCGATGGCGCTGCGATCGTCGTGGGCGGTTTCGCCAGCGGCATCGCGATGACGGCGACGCAGGCTGCGGCCCGCTACGAACTGCCCTTCATCATCGACTGCGCCGTTTCCGACGCGCTGATGACCCGCAACCTGAAGAACGTCTTCCGCTTCAATCCGAGCTTCTCGATGGCGGCGGATGTGGCGCTCAAGAACCTCGTCATCATCAACGATGCTGCCAGCAAGGCTGCCAAGACCGTCGCGATCGTTCATGAAGACGGTCTTCTTGGTTCGGGTCTCGCCAAGCTGATGCAGGCGCGCCTGCCGGAACTCGGCTTCGAGGTCGTCGAGACGATCTCCCATCCGACGCCGGCCCGCGACATGAACAATGTCGTGCTGCGCCTGCGCTCGCTGCAGCCCGATCTCATCATCCCATCGCATTATTTCAACGAATTCGTTCTCTTTGCCCGCACGCTGCAGCAGCAGCGGGTCAAGCCGAAGGGTATCTACGCCCTCTTCGGCGGCGCGGCGTCGAGCTACAAGTTCGTCAGCGAATTCCCGGAAGCGGCCGAAGGCGTCATGGACGTCAACCACTGGGGCGATCCGAAGAACCCGATCAACGACAAGCTGATGGCAGCCGTGAAGGATGCCGGCAAGTTCTACGCCTACAACACGCCGATCAATTACTCGGTCATCCAGGTCGCCGCACAAGCGCTGGAAATGGCGAAGAGTGCCGATCGCGGTGCGATCACCGAAGCGCTCGCCAAGAACGAGTTCGACAGCGGCGTGATGCCCTACGGCAAGTCGAAGTTCGACGCCACCGGCCAGAACGTCAATGCGCTGCCCCTCAACACCCAGGTTCAGGGCGGCGAGATCAAGGTCATCTACCCGGATCAGTTCGCCCAGGCGAAGCCGAAATTCCCGGCCAACGGCTGATCCCTTGACTACGGCAGGTCCGGGGCGGCGCTTTCGCCCCGGACCACCCCGGCAATGCAAGTCCGGCAACTGAACTCGGCAAATGACCCAGCATGGGAAATCCGGCCTGGGAAGTCCGGTAAGGGAAGTTCATGTATTCACCGATCATCATCGTCGAAGCGCTGGCCAACGGATTGATGCTCGGGGCTGTCTATGCCCTGATCGCTCTCGGCCTGACGCTGATCTACGGCGTTCTTCACATCGTCAATTTCGCCCACGGGGCGCTTCTCACCGTCGCCATGTATGTCGTCTGGCTGGCATTCGAGAAGTTCGGCCTCGACCCTTATCTTTCCATCCTGTTCGTGACGCCCTTGATGTTCGCGCTCGGCTATGCCTTGCAGCGCTTCATCATCGGCCCGGCCAGCCATGGCTCTGACAACGGCATCCTGCTCGTGACGCTCGGGCTTTCCATCGTCATCCAGAACCTGCTTCTTGCGGGCTTCAGCTCCGATACGCTGACGATCGCCACCGACTACGCATTCGGCGTGGTGCCGATCGGACCGCTGCTTCTGTCGCTGCCGCGGGTGATCGGGCTCGGCGTCTCCATCCTGACTGCGGTTCTCCTCTGGTTCGTCCTCAACCGTACCGATATCGGCAAGGCGATCCGGGCGGTGGCCAAGGAGAGGTTTGGTGCAAGCCTCGTCGGCATCAATGTCGCGCATGTCTATGCCATGACCTTCGCGCTCGGCACGGCCTGTCTGGCGATCGCCGCCGGCCTGCTGATGCCGACCTTCTATGTGAGCCCGACCACCGGCGCGGCCTTCGTGCTCGTCGCCTTCACCATCGTCGTTCTCGGCGGCATGGGGTCGATCCTCGGGGCGTTGGTCGGTGGATTGCTGATCGGTGTCGTGGAGGCGGTGTTCAGCCTGTTCCTCGGCGACAGCCTCGGCCAGATCGGCATCTTCCTGATCTTCATCCTGGTCCTGCTGTGGAAGCCGACCGGCCTGTTTGGAGCGCGATGATGATTATGAAGAATATCGAATTTATCTGCGCGCTCGCCTTCCTCGTCCTGATCGGCGCACTCGCGCTTGTCGGCCTGCCCGGCAATATCCTCAACCTCCTGATCTTCATGATGATCGTCGCCTTGACGGCACAGGGCTGGAACATGCTCGGCGGTTACGGCGGCCTGTCCTCCTTCGGCCATGCGGCCTTCTTCGGTACCGGCGCCTATGCGACGACAATCCTGCAGACGACTTTCGGCATCAATGCCTGGATCGGGCTCTTTTGCGGCGTGGTCCTCGGCGCGCTTGTCGGTGCCCTAATAGGGTTCCTCAGCTTCCGGGCGGGCCTCAAGGGGTCCTATTTCGCACTGATCACGCTCGCCTTCGCGGAAGTGCTGCGCATTCTCGCCAATAGCTGGGAGTTTACCGGCGGCGCGGCGGGCATGATGGTGTCGCTGAAGAACGGCTTCTGGGACCTGCAGTTCTCCGACCGCAGCTACTTCCTGCTCATCCTGATCGTCTTCGTGGCGCTCGGCCTGTTCCTCACCCGCTGGCTGGAGCGCCTGGCCTTCGGCGCCTATCTGATCGCGTTGCGTGAGAACGACCAGGCAGCGCAGGCGCTCGGCGTCGATATTTTTAGGGTCAAGATGCAGGCGATCACGCTGTCGGCGGCGGTCACGGCACTTGCGGGCAGCCTCTACGTGCAGAACTTTCTGTTCATCGATGCCAATGTCGCTTACGGATCGTGGATCTCCATCGAGGCGCTGTTTGCGGCGATCGTCGGTGGGGCGGGTACGATCGCGGGGCCGCTGATCGGCTCGGTGCTGCTCTTGGGCTTGGGCGAGATCACCAAATCCTTCTCCGGCGGCGTTGCCGGTATCGACCTTGTCGTCTTCGGCATCGTGCTCGTGCTCTGTGTCGCCTTCGCGCCGAACGGTATCCGCGGCTTCGTCGCCGATCTCTATCGCCGGCGGACTAACCGTCCCCCAACCAGCACCAAGATCGTGTGAGGAGAGAGCCATGTTGAAGGCACACAATCTCACCAAGCGCTTCTTCGGCCTCGTCGCGGTCGACAATGCCTCGATCGATGTACCGGAAGGCTCGATCACCGGGCTGATCGGCCCGAACGGTGCCGGCAAGACCACGCTGTTTGCCATGGTGGCGGGCTTCCTGCCGCCGAACGAGGGCAGCGTCGTCTTCCAGGGCGACGACATCACCAGTGAGAAGCCGCATCTACGCGCCCGCCGCGGCCTTGCCCGGACGTTCCAGATCGTCCAGCCGTTTGCCGGTTTGAACGTGCGCGACAATATCGCCGTCGGCGCCTATCTGCACACGAAGGATCCGACCGAGGCCAAGCGCCGGGCGACGGAGGTCGCCGAAAAGGTCGGCCTCGGGCGAGAACTCGACAAGCTGGCTTCCGGGCTGACGATCGCCGGCCGCAAGCGGCTGGAACTGGCGCGGGCGCTCGCAACCCAGCCGAAGCTGCTGCTGCTCGACGAGGTTCTGGCCGGGCTCAACCCGTCAGAAATCCGCGACGTGCTGCCGATCATCCGCAAGATCCGTGAGGAAGGCGTCACCATCCTGATGATCGAGCACATCATGCAGGCGGTGATGAACCTCTGCGACAGCGTCTACGTGCTCTCCCAGGGCAAGATGATCGCGAGCGGCGAGCCGAAGGTGGTCTGCACCGATCCGGCGGTCATCGAGGCCTATCTCGGCCATGGTGCTGCGGCCCGCATGCAGGCGGAAGGAGCGGAACATGCTTGAGATTTCCGACCTCAGAGCCGGCTATGGCGGCACCGAAGTGCTGCGGGGCCTGAGCCTTTCCGTGGGCAAAGGCGAGGTCGTCGCCGTGCTCGGCTCCAATGGTGTCGGCAAGACGACGCTGAACAAGGTGCTGTCGGGTGTCATGCCGGCGCGCAGCGGTTCGATCCGCTTCAACGGCGAGGATATTCTCGGCTCCAGCGCCAAGCGGGTGGTGGAAGCCGGGCTGATCCATGTGCCGGAGGGGCGCAAGATCTTCCCGAACCTCACCATCCTCGAAAACCTGGAACTCGGCGGCTATTGCCGGCCGCGTTCGGTGCGCAAGGCCAATATCGAGAAGGTCTTTGCGATCTTTCCGCGGCTGAAGGAGCGGACGAGCCAGTATGCCGGCACGATGTCCGGCGGCGAGCAGCAGATGCTGGCGATCGGGCGCGGCCTGATGGGCGAGCCGAAGCTTCTCATCCTGGACGAACCGTCGCTCGGCCTTTCGCCGCTCTTGGTCGAGGAAATGTTCTCGCTGATCAAACGGCTGTCCGATGACGGCCTGCCGATCATGCTGGTGGAGCAGAATGTGGTGCAGTCGCTGGAGCTCGCGAGCCGGGCCTACATCCTCGAAAACGGCGCCGTGGCGCTTTCCGGAGACGCAGAAAAGCTACGGGCCGATCCCGAACTCAAGCGGGCCTATCTCGGCCTGTAGCAGCAACAAGAACGCGGCGGAAAAGCCGGAAACACGACAAGGAAGAAACCAAATGACCCTGGCCCGTCACCTCAAAAGCGGGGGCAATGTCGTCGCCCCCGGCGTCTTCGACGCCTTGACCGCGTCGATCGCCGAAACCGCCGGCTTCAAAGCGCTCTATCTGAGCGGCGCGGCGATCGCCTATACCTATCTCGGCCGGCCGGATATCGGGCTCGTGTCGATGGCCGAAGTCGCCGACCGGATCGCCATGATAGCCGACCGGGTGTCGACGCCTATTATCGTCGATGCCGATACGGGCTACGGCAATGCACTCAACGTGCAGCGCACGGTGCGCCTGTTCGAAAAGATGGGCGCGCAGGCGATCCAGCTCGAAGACCAGACGACGCCGAAGCGCTGCGGCCACCTGAACGACAAGTCGGTGATCTCGGCCGGCGAGATGGTCGGCAAGATCCGCGCAGCCGTCGATGCCCGCAGGAGCGAGGACACGCTGATCATCGCCCGCACCGATGCGCTGCAGATGGAAGGTATCGAGCGGGCGATGGAACGCGCCAATCTCTACGCCGAGGCCGGCGCTGATATCCTTTTCGTCGAGGCGCCGAAATCCGGCGACCAGCTGGGGTCGATCGCCGTTTCACTCAAGGGTGTTCGCCCGCTCGTCGCCAACATGGTCGAAGGGGGTACGACGCCGATCCACAATGCGGCCGAGCTTGGCGAACTGGGCTTCCAGCTCGTCATCTTCCCGGGCGGCGTGGTGCGCGCCATGGCCCGCACCGCGACCGAATATTACAAGTCTCTCGCCGAGAACGGCTCGAACGCCCCGTTCGCCAGCCGCATGTTCGATTTCAACGGGCTGAACGCGCTGATCGGCACGCCTGAGATGCTCGAACTCGGCGCAACCTACGAAGACAAGACCGATACCAAGGACAGAAATGAGGATGCGGCATGAGCTCGCTTGATCCTGTAACGCTTGACCCTGTAACGCTGGCCATCCTCAAGGGACGGCTGGAACAGATTGCCGACGAGATGGACGCGACGCTCTATCGCTCCGCCTTTAACCCGACGATCGCCGAAGCCAAGGATGCCTGCCACGGCATCTACCACGCCGAGACCGGCGATACGCTGGTGCAGGGCACGTCCGGCCTGCCGATCTTTGTCGGCGCCATGGCCTTCGCCGTCCGCGCCGTCATCGCCAAGGTGGCGCGGGAAGGTGGGCTGACGGAGAAGGACACGTTCATCTTCAACGACCCCTATGAAGGCGGCACGCATCTGAACGACTTCCGCCTCGTGCGGCCGATCTTCCGCGACGGCAAGCTGTTCTGCTGGATGGCGTCGGTCGGTCACTGGCTCGATATCGGCGGCAATGTTGCCGGCAGCTATAATCCCAAAGCGGTCGAAAGCTTTCAGGAAGGCGTGCGCATTCCGGTCGTCAAGCTCATCTCCGCCGGGAAGATGAACAACGACATCATCGAGATCATCTCGGCCAATTCGCGCGTGCCTATGTCCAACTGGGGGATCTGAATGGTCAGCTCAATGCGCTCGATCTCGGCGAAAAGCGGCTCGGCGCGCTGCTGAAGGAATATGGCGCGGAGACGATCGAAGCCTCGTTCGAGGCCTTCTCCAACCGCGCCGAAGCGCTGATGCGTTCCGCTATCTCCTCGATGCCGGACGGCACCTACAGTTTCGAGGACGTGCTGGATAATGACGGCATTACCGACGAAATGCTGACGGTCGCGCTCGACCTGACGATCTCGGGCGATACGATGGCGCTCGATTTCTCCCGCTCCACACAGGCGGCGCAGGGCCCGATCAACATCTCGCGGTCCACGACGATTGCCGCCTGCTATGTGGCGCTGAAGCATATCTTTACCGAAGTGCCCGCCAATGCCGGCTGCCTGCGGCCTATCTCGTTCAACATCGTCGACAACTCGCTGCTCGGCGCCAATGCGCCGAAGCCGGTTGCCGGCTATACCGAAACCATCCTGCGCCTGATCGGCGTCGTGCTCGGCGCGATCGCGCAGGCCGATCCGGACCGCGCGACGGCAGCCCCTTCGGCACCATCAATGCGCTTTCCGTCGCCGGCCACCGGCAGAACGGGTCACGCTGGGTGATGTTCTCCTTCTTCGGCGGCGGCCTCGGCGGCAACCCGGTTTCCGACGGGCTGAACCACGCCAACAACCCGATCTCGACGGCCACCATTCCGCCGGTCGAAATTCTCGAAGCGGCCTATCCTGTCATGTTCACCCAATGGGCATTGCGGCCGGATCTCGGCCGGTGCCGGCGTGCATCGTGGCGGGTTTGGCGCGGTTTACGAACTGGAATTGCTGGGCGGCGGCGATGTGGCGCTGCTCGGTGAGCGCGGCAAGCAGGCCCTGTTCGGCGTACTCGGCGGCGAGCCTGCAGCGCTCAACCGCTTCTTCTGGCAGACCGAGGATGGCGAGGCTTCCTCCGATGGCGTCGAAGATCACCGATCTCAGGCTTGCCGCCGGCAAGCGTATTCGCCTCGAAACACCCGGCGGCGGTGGCTGGGGTGATCCCCATCGGCGCGACCCGGAAAAGGTGCTGCATGACGTCAAGCTCGGTCTCGTCAGCGTGGCCCAGGCGAAGGCGCTCTACGGCGTGGTGATCGGAACGGACGGCGAAATTGACATGCAGGCCACCAATGACCTGCGAAATGGAGTGGCAGCGTGAGCAATCTCGGAACCATCGTCGGCGTCGATGTCGGCGGGACTTTCACCGATCTCTTCTATTTCGACGAGGCGCAAGGCCGGTTTCGCACCAACAAGGTGCCGTCGAACCGCGGCGACGAGGCTGTCGGTTTCCTCGATGGCCTGAAGGGTTTCGGCGAGATCAAGGGGCTGGATCTCGATCGTTCATGGCACGACGGTCGGCACGAATGCGCTTCTGGAACGCAAGGGCGCCAAGGTTGGCCTGATCACCACCGAGGGCTTTCGCGATGTCTTGGAAATGCGCCGCCGCGACCGTCGCCATACCTGGGGTCTGTGGGGCGATTTCGTGCCTGTCGTCGAGCGTGATTTCCGCATGGAAGTGGCCGAGCGGACGCTGGCTGACGGCACGAAGCGTGAGGGCGTCGATGCGGCTGCGGTGCGCGCTGCCGCCGAGAAGCTGAAGGCGATGGGCGCCGAGGCGCTGGCGATCGTCTTCGTCAACGCCTTCGCCAATCCGGACAACGAGGAAGCCGCACTCGCTGCCGCCCGGTCTGTCTGGCACAATGAGAACGTCGCCTGCTCGACGCAGATCCTGCCGGAAATCCGTGAGTTCGAACGCACTTCGACGACGGTGCTGAACGCCTATCTGCAGCCGGTCGTCGGCTCATATTTGGGCAAGTTGGAAAGGGCACTGGAAGGCGAGGATTTTGCCGGGCGTTTTCATATCGTCCAGTCGAATGGCGGTGTCATGTCCACCGAGACGGCGCGGCGTCTGCCGGCGCGCACGGCGCTGTCCGGTCCGGCTGCGGGCGTGATTGCGGCGGCAGCGATTGCTGAAGCTGCAGGCTTCCCGAACGTCATTACCGGTGACCTCGGCGGCACCTCATTCGACGTGTCGCTGATTGCCGACGGCAAGGCGGCGCTGGCGGCGCAGACGACGATCGACTTCGGTCTCGTCATCCGCACGCCGATGATCGAGATCACCACGATCGGCGCCGGTGGCGGCTCCATCGCCCATGTGGATGCCGGTGGCCTGTTGCAGGTCGGCCCGGAAAGCGCCGGCTCGCGGCCGGGTCCGGTGTGCTACGGCCAGGGCAATACGCGTCCGACGCTGACGGACGCCAATGTCGTGCTCGGCCGCATCAATGCGGATCGCCCGATCGGCGGCAAGCTTGCCCGTCTCGATGTCGAGGCGGCGAAGAAGGCGATCGACGAGCATGTGGCAAAGCCGCTCGGTCTCGGCGTCATGGAAGCAGCGGAAGCGATCGTCAGGATCGCCGACAGCCGCATGGCGGGCGCGATCCGGCTGATGTCGATCGAGCGGGGGCATGATCCGCAGAAGTTTGCGGCCGTTCCATTCGGCGGCGGCGGGGCGTTGCATGTCTCAGCACTGATCAAGGATGTGGGACTGAAGGCCGCGCTTGTGCCGCGTTATCCGGGTGTCACCTCGGCGCTCGGCTGCGTCATCGCCGATATCCGTCATGACCAGGTGCAGACGCTGAATATCTTCCTCGACGGTATCGATATCGAGGCGGTCGGTGCGCGCATGGTCGAGGAAGCGGGCAAGGCCCGCGCCGTGGTCGAGGATGCGCGGCTTTCCATGGAGCGGATCGATACGCTGTTCGAACTCGACATGCACTATGTCGGCCAGACGCATACGGTGCGGGTGACGCTTCCGGCGCGTGTCGAGGGCGGCAAGGCGGATGTCTCGGCGCAGATGATCCGCGAGGCTTTCGAGACGGCCTATCAGGCGTCCTTCAGCCGGCTCCTGCCCGGCGTGCCTATGCGTATCGTCAACCTGCGTACCAGCGCCATCGGCATTCGCCCGAGTTTTGATCTGAAGGCACTCTCTGCCCCGACCGATACGACCGTTGCGTCGGCAACGACCGGCACACGACAGGTCTGGTTCGATGGCGCGTGGCACGACACGACCATCTATGCCCGTCTCGACCTGCCGGAAGGTTCCGAAATCCAGGGGCCGGCGATCCTTGAACAGCCGGACGCGACCACCGTGGTTTCGCCGGACTTCAAGGCGCGGGTCGATCTTTATGGCAATGTCATCGTGGAGCGTAAGGCATGAGTGGGCATCCGATCCCGATCGAAAAGACCGGCCTCATCATCGTCGACCTGACGAACGACTTCATGGCGCCGGAAGGTGCCTATGGTCGGGCGAAACAGGGCGCGCCGGAGATCGCGGCACTGCCGGAGCGGATCAAGCCGCTGGTGGACCTGATGCGCGCCAAGGGCGGCTATATCATCTCCGCCCAGTTCACGCTGGTGCCGGCCAAGGGTGGCGAGCCGATTATCTCGCCGCATCTGAAGGAACTGCGGCCATTCCTCGGCAAGGGCGATTTCGCGCCCGGGAGCTGGGGCAACAGCCTGATCGACAGCCTGGCACCTGCAGATCTGGTGGTCGAGAAGGTCGCCTATTCGTCCTTCTACATGACACGCCTCGAATGGGTGCTGCGCAAATGCGGTATCGAGAAACTGCTGGTCGGCGGCATCGTCACCAATGGCGGCGTGTCGTCCACGGTGCGCGATGCGCATGTCCGCGACTTCGAGACGATCACGCTTTCCGACGGTTCGGCCGCCTTCTCGGTGGAGACCCATGAGACGGCAATCGCCGCTTTGAAGCCTGTCAGCCGTATCGCGACGATCGCCGAGATGATCGCGGAGTTCGAAGCGCGATGAGCAGGGTCGAATTCTCGGATCGGGAATTCGAACTGAGCGTGCCGCTCGTCATTATCGGCGGCGGAGCGGCGGGGCTGGTGGCGGCGCTTGCCGCCAAGGCGGAGGGCATCGATCCGCTCGTGCTGGAACGGGATACCGTGCCGCGCGGCTCGACGGCGCTTTCGGCCGGGCTGATCCCGGCGCCCGGTACGCGCTGGCAGAAAGCTGCAGGCGTGGATGATACGCCAGAGACATTCGCGGCCGATATCGCGCACAAGGCTGATGACGAACCGGATCCAGGTCTCGTCCAACTCGTCACCGAAACAGTCGGCCCGACGCTGGAATGGCTGGCCGACGCGCATGGGCTGCCGTTCTCGCTGGTGGACAACTTTCGCTATCCCGGCCATTCGCAATTGCGGATGCATGGCCTGCCGTCCCGCTCCGGCGAAGAACTGATCGACCGGCTGCGCACTGCCTGCGAACAGGCCGGCATCGACATCCTCACCGATGCGCATGCCGACAAATTGATCGCGAGCGCCGATGGCAGGATCCGCGGCGTCGGGCTGGAGCGGCCGGACGGAGGTCGCGAAGAGATCGGCTGCGATGCGTTGATCCTTGCCTGTAACGGCTATGGCGGCAATCCGGCGCTGGTGGCGGAGCATATTCCGTCGATGCGCGAAGCGACCTATTTCGGCCATAC
Source organism: Terrirhizobium terrae (assembly GCF_030323265.1). Taxonomy (GTDB): domain Bacteria; phylum Pseudomonadota; class Alphaproteobacteria; order Rhizobiales; family Rhizobiaceae; genus Neorhizobium. Next base: position 677,263 of record NZ_CP104992.1, on the reverse strand, counting down.
GGGCAATCAGGGTGATGCGCTTCTCTGGGGCGAAGCGCTTGGGGCTGCGACCCGCCATCTCGGTGGGCATCAGGGCCATGGCTCGGTGGCGCATCCGGTCGGCATCCTGATCAGCTGGGCGACGATCATGGAGGGCGGCTTTCAGGTGAATATCGAGGGCCGGCGCTTCTCCAACGAGGCGAAGGGTTATTCCGAACAGGCGGCCAATGTGCTGTCGCAGCCGGATGGCTTTGCCTGGACCGTGTTCGATGCGCGCATCGCCGATATTGCCCGCCAGTTCGAGGACTTTCGCCAGGCGGAACAGGCGAAGGCGATCATCGAGGCCGATACGATCGAGGAACTGGCAACGAAAATGCAGGTCGATCCTGCGGCTTTGTCTTCCACGCTTGATGCCGTCGAGGCAGGCAAGAGGCAAGGCCAAGCCGATCTTGTCGGGCGTGATTTTGCGGGGATCCCCAACTTGCCGCACCCTACCGAGCCGTTAGGGTGACGGGAGCACTGTTCCATACTCAAGGCGGGCTATCGATCGATAACGAGGCTCGGGTCATCCGGCAGGATGGTTCGGCAATTGCCAACCTGTTTGCTGTGGGTGGTGCCGCCTGCGGTGTCTCCGGCAGCAGCGCCAGTGGTTATCTCTCAGGGAATGGGCTGCTGACCGCTGTCGCGCTCGGACGGGTAGCAGGTATCTCCGCTACGGCTTTGCTTCGCGGTGACTGACCGACTTCCCGCCTGCCTGTCGGATCGCCTTGGTGATCGAAGGGAAATGGAAATGCTAGGCGCTCGTTCTTCTTGAAGCACTATTGCTGATCAGGCGGACACGGATACGGGTATCGCAGCCTCGGAAGCAAGCGGCAGGCGGATCTCCACAATGGCGCCGCGTCTGTCGACCCGATCGCGGATGGAGATCGTGCCGCTATGGGCCATCATGATCGAGCGGCACATTGCCAGCCCCAGGCCCATGCCGTTCGGCTTCGTCGTGTTGAACGGCTTGAACAGGCTTTCCGGCGGCTGAGCGCCAAGTCCCGCACCGCTATCGGTAAAGCGAAGAACGACGATCTCGCTTTCCATTTCGCTCTCGATCAGCAGGACGCGTGCACCGATCGCAGTCGTGTCCATCGCCTGCATCGCATTGGATATTATATTGAGAAAGGCCTGCTGCAACAGCACGCGGTCTCCCTGAACCACGGCCAACGGAGCGCCAAGTGCGAGGCTCAGGTGAACTGCGTCGCTTGTCAGTTCCTTTATCTTCATGCGCAGGGCTTCGCTGATCAGCGTGTCGATCGCCACTTCGGCGCTCTCGGACTTCGCCTTGCCGAGCAGCAACCTGACGCGCTTGACCACCTCCGCGGCATGTTCTGTGGCAGCAACGGCATCCTGCAACGCGGACCTCGCCTCGTCGATATTCGGCGGCGTGCGGCTGATCCAGCGGATGCCGGCCTGCACGAAGGTGATGATCGCGGACAGCGGCTGGTTGACCTCATGCGCGATTGAGGCGGAAATTTCTCCAAGCATTGCGGCCCGCGAGGCCTGTTCCAGTTCCTGCCGGGACGCTTCCAGCGCCTCCTGGAACTCGTATCTCTCGGTCATGTCGACGATGCTGGCCTGGATCCGGTCTAGCCCTTCTCCATTCGGCGGGAAGCTCAAGGCGACAAGGATCGGGATCAGCCTTCCGTCGCGGCTGCGAACCACAGTTTCCGTCTGGAACTCTGTCTGTCCTTCGAACATGCCCACGAGGAATTGGCCAAATCGCGCATCGCTATCGGGCAGAAACTCGTCGAGACGGGTAAAGAACTGGCCCTTGGAAGGCACTGCCATCAACCTCAGCGCCGTCTCGTTGACGTCGGTGATGCGCACAGCCCTGCGCATTCGCGATACGAAGTCCGGATTCTCGGCAATATGGGATCGCAGATCCATCACGCCGCGATCACGCAGTGCATCCAGTGTACCCTTTACCTCGCGAAAATCGTTCTCCCAGATCGCAATGGCGAGGGTCTCGAAAATGGTCCGGTAGCGATGCTCGCTGGCCTTCAACGCAGCCTCGGCTGCCTTTCGATCGGAGATGTCGACGGCGGTTTCCAGGATCGTTGGCATCGATCCTCGCGTGTCGCGCTGGAGCCGCCAGCGGCAGAACACGTCGAGCTCCCGACCCGCCTTGGTGCGGACCTTCAATTCACCTTCCCACTGGCCAGTCGCTTCCAGGGCGGACTCGGCATCTGCACGGGATCGCGTCCCGCCTATTTCGATCAGCGCCTCTGCTTTCCGGCCTATCGCCTCTTCCTGCGTCCAGCCGTACAAGAGCTCGGCGCCGTGGTTCCAGTAGATGATCCGACCGGCTCGATCCCGCAGGAAAATCGCGTCGCCGGTCATCTCCAGCATGCGAGCCTGCGCTTCCAGAATGGTCCTATCACCGACGTTCTTTAAAAGGAGAACCGTCGTGACGAGGTTGGCGGCGAGGCTGAACAGCAGCCGCAGGGTCGATTGGGATTCGGCGTCAGCGCCATGGGAATAAAAGAATCCCACCAGCGTCAAAGCCGCGCAAGTCGCGGAAGTGGCCCGGACGATGCTCTTGCTTCTCAACTCTCCCGCCAGGACTATGACGAGGACGTAGAGAACGGCGACCGCGCTTGCGAGGGTTGTGAACGTATCTACCGCGAAGATCGCCAGCCCGAGTGCTGAACCTGCAACCACGCGATAGCGCTGGCTGCGCGCGTGTGCAAAGCGGCCGTCGCTGCGCCGCATCCATGTCACCAACTCGCCGTGCAAACCCACATCCCCATGCTGACCTGTCCGTGGTGACGAGACTGGCACATGTACACCAGTCTTGTCGAAGACAGTCGGTTCCCACCCTATCTGAAATTGCAAAATCTTCGTTGCAGATGCAATAATTTGAGCGGAGAATAGTGCGGAAACAGGTGGGCTTCATCACTCGAGATCTTTCGAGAGCCTGAGCACGCCCCATGTTTTGATCAGGTTGGAGCAACGGCGGGATTGTCCAAGCGGACACATCAGCATGCTCACTATTATTCCGACAGGTTTGCCTGACGTCGGGAACGCATCAAGTGCAGCTTCATTCTTTTCATATGTCGACGGCGGGGCCGTGCGAGAGATCGGAGACAGTACGATGACGAAGAAGCGTCAAGACGCGGAGAACGTTCTGCGCGACGGCCTCGAGAGCCTTCCCGAGCCCGTCGACCTCAGCATGCCGACGGCGACGCCGCCGTATTTGGAGACCGACGAGGATCTGGACGAGGCTCTGCGGGAGAGCTTCCCCGCCAGCGATCCTCCGGCGTCGCTCCGAACGGCATAATCAATTTCAATTCCAGGAAAGGAAGACGACCATGGATCAATCAATCAAGTCGCGGCGCTCTGCGTCGCTCAGAACCCCGACCGGTCTGGGCAGCGAAGCGGTCAAGGATATCTCCGCGGGTGCGACGGCGCTGCTGGCAGATGTCTTTGCTCTTTATCTGAAGACCAAGAATTTCCACTGGCATATGTCCGGCTCGCATTTTCGCGATTACCATCTGTTGCTCGATGACCATGGCGATGAACTGCTTGCGATGACCGATCCGCTTGCCGAGCGTGTCCGCAAGCTGGGCGGCAACACGCTGCGCTCGATCGGCGACATTTCGCGCCAGCAACGCATCGCTGACAATGACGCGGATTTCGTGCATCCGCACGAAATGCTCGCCGAATTGCGCGACGACAATGGTAGCCTGATCGCCAGCATGCGGTCGCTCCACGATGTTTGCGACGAGCATGGTGACGTCGCTACCGCCAGCCTGCTGGAAAACTGGATCGACGAGAGCGAAAAGCGCGTCTGGTTCCTGTTCGAAACCCTGCGCGACACCAATAACTGACAATTCCATCAAGCGGCATCCGTATTGCGGATGCCGCTTTTTTATTTGATAAATCTGCAAGTTCTGGTTGACGATGCGGCGGGGAGCAATTGATGCCCGATCTTCCTCTTGATCCGACGGACCCTTGGATCTGCCCGGCGCAGACCTTCCCATCCCTGACCGAAGAAATGATCGAACGGGTCCGGCCTTATGGCGAGGAGGAACTCGTCGAAGAGGACACTTTTGTCTTCCGGCGCGGTGATCATTCGATCGATTTCCTGCTGGTGCTGGATGGCGAACTGCAGATGTTCGCCGACAATCCTCTCACCGGACGAGAGTTCCTCTATAGTTACAAAAGAGGCCAGTTCAGCGGGGAGCAGAACATGTTGACCGGCCGCAGCATTCTGTTGTCGGGCCTTTGCCGTGCCGGGTCTCGGGTCCTGCGTGTCAGATATGAAAAGTTTCGCTCGTTGATTACCGGCGAGCCCGATATCGGCGAGACAATTATCCGCTCCTATATTCTCCGGCGTGCCGGTTTCGTGCGGCATGCCACAGGCGGCGGCATTCTCATCGGGCATCGGCAAAGCGGCGAGCTTCTGGGCATTCAGCGGTTTCTCATCCGCAACCTCTATCCCGTGACGCTGATGGATCTTCACGAGCCGCAGGCGGCGGAAGTGATGGAGCGGTTCACCATCGACGCTTCCGATGTGCCGGCCCTGATCACGCCGGACCACGGCGTCCTAAAACGCCCAACCAACGAGATACTCGCCGAAGAGCTCGGCCTTTTCGAACCGCCGGACGAGGGCGCCGTCTATGATGTCGTCGTCCTGGGGGCAGGCCCGGCGGGGCTCGCTTCGGCGGTCTATGCCGCGTCGGAAGGCCTCAAGACGCTTGTCGTCGAAACAATGGCGCCGGGCGGCCAAGCCGGGACATCATCGAAGATCGAGAACTACCTCGGCTTCCCGACAGGCATTTCGGGACTGGCGCTTGCCGGGCGTGCGCATATTCAGGCGCAGAAATTCGGTGCGCGTCTCTGTGTATCGCGAAGTGCGGCTTCGCTCGATTGCTCCAAGACACCTTATGTGGTGGGGTTGAGCGATGGTCGCGAGGTTACCGCCAGAACCGTGGTTGTCGCGACCGGCGCGCGTTACCGCAAGCTCGATATCCCGGATTATGCCAAATTCGAAGGACGGGGTATCCAATATGCGGCAACCGCGATGGAGGGGCAGATTTGCGCCGGCCACGAGGTTGTCATCGTGGGCGGCGGCAACTCTGCCGGCCAAGCAGCCGTGTTCCTGTCGCGCACCGCGCGTCACGTTCACATGCTGGTCCGGAGCAAGATCTCTGCGACCATGTCCGACTATCTGGTCCAGCGCATACGCATCTCGCCCCACATCACACTTTGCGAGGGCTGTGAGGTTACCGAACTTTCTGGAGACAAATCACTTGAGGCAGTCGCTTGGGTCGATCGGTCAACCGGCGAGACATCCCGATGTGAAGCGACGAGCATATTCGTCATGATCGGCGCCGAGCCGAACACGGATTGGCTCGACGGATGTCTGGACCTGGACCGCAACGGGTTCATCTGCACCGGGCTGTCGTCGGAAGACGCGACCCGCCATCCCTATGCGTCAAGCAAGCCGGGCGTCTTCGCTGTCGGCGACGTTCGGGCGGGATCCGTGAAGAGGGTCGCTTCCGCCGTAGGGGAGGGATCGGTCGTCGTCGCCGCCATTCACCAGTATCTCGCGACCGCTCACTGAGACGGCCATTCGGGCAGAGTCAGGCGCAACGCGGAATGGGTCCCACTTGTGGAGTCTGATCCGGAAGATCGACGATCTCCTCGTCGATATAGCACCAGCCCCAGCCTTCCGGTGGGTCGTAGCCTTCGATGATCGGATGGCGGGTCTGCCTGAAATGTGCCGTCGCGTGCTGTCCCTCGGATTGATCGCAACAACCCACATGGCCGCATTCGCGGCAGAGGCGCAGATGCACCCATGTCATCCCCTGTTCGAGGCATTCCTCGCATCCGCGGGTCTTCGGCGTCACCGTTTTGATGAAATTTTGATGCGTACACATGATGGCCTCGCTCGTTCAGTCGCTGGACTGCGTTACCTTCTCGATACAGTCGATGAGGATATCAACCTTGAAAGGTTTGGGAAGCACGCGGATGTCAGCGCCGAGCTTGAGGCGCTCCACTTCTTCCCAAAAGGCAGTGACGAAGATGAACGGCACCTTGCTCCCTTTGGAAGCGAGCGTCTGGAAGAGATCGATGCCGCTCATTCCATCCATGTGAACATCGGATACTATGCAGGAAGACTCTGTGGCGGCAGCTGACGCAAGGAAGGACTCGGCCGAGGAAAAGGTACGGGGGACGTATCCCAGTGATCGCAACAGGCTGCTTATCCCACGGCGAACGTTTTCCTCGTCGTCGATGATCGAGATGATGGCGGGCACTTTCAAAGGGGTAACCAATCTCCGGAGGATCCGGCCTTTTTAGAATTTACCCAAATATGCGTCGCGCCACGAGAAAGTGAAATTATACGCGGGTTTATTTGCCCATATTGGGATAGGAAAGGCCAAGCAGCTCTGCCATCTTGACCAGGTCCGCAAAGGTCTTGGCATTCATTTTGCGGCTTACCTTTCCCCTATGGATTTTGACGGTGATCTCGCTCAGGCCGAGTTCGCCGGCAATCTGCTTGTTCATCAGACCGGCTGTGGCCATGGTCATGATTTGCTGCTCACGAGGCGATAGCTGGGTGAAACGCGAGCGAATATCCGTCTCCGTGCGGTTCGACCCAAGGAAAGCGCTATGCTTCTCGACCGCCGAGGCAACTGCGTCGAGTATGTCCTGGTCACGGAACGGCTTCGACAGAAAATCCGCCGCGCCGGCTTTCATGGCCCGCACCGTCATCGGTATGTCGCCATGGGCGGTGACGAAGATGACAGGAACCGTGATGCCGCGATCGGCCAAGCGCTGCTGAAAATCGAGGCCGCTGGTGAAGGGCAGCCTGATATCAAGGATGAGGCAACTGGCGCGCGGCAGGCTCTCGTCTTCATAAAGGTCTAGCGCGCTCGAAAACGTGCGCACATGATAGCCGACCGAACGCAGAAGGCTATCGAGCGACTGACGGATCAGCGGTTCGTCGTCGACGACCAGGATGATTGGGCTTTCCGTCATGTTTTCAGTTCGGCGACGCGTTTACGATTCCAGCTGGGTGCCACCCTATGCGGTGCTTTTGGACCCCCGCAATAATACCGAGGTATATGCCCCTAAAACTCAGGTGTCCGAAAACGCGCTTGATGTACAATATCGTAATGGTGAAACGCCCCTCAATATGGACCTGTCAAAATTCAACAGGTTCCTAGGAGAGCGATCATGTCCGCCACTGCCGCTGTTGTAAACCGTCACGTTCATCCGCCCGAAATAAGTGAATTTCGTGCAGGGCTTTTAAACGACAACATTTCGGAAAATCTGCCTGGTGTTCGGCATCCGGGCGAAAGCAGGGTCGCTCGGCTCCATCTGCTCGACATTGCGCCTAAGCCTTCCAATCCGTCGGCTACGACTGGTGGCCTGGCACCCTGGCAGGTTAAGAAGGTGAAGCAGCATATTGGTGCTCGCATCGCCTACAGCATTCCGCTCGACGAATTGGCCCAGCAGGTCAGACTTAGCACCAGTTATTTTTCGACGGCCTTCAAGGTGACTTTCGGCATTTCGCCACACAGTTATATCGTCGTGTGCCGTGTGGAGCATGCGAAGCACCGCATGCTCAATACCGAAGCGCCGCTCTGCGAGATCGCGCTGGATTGCGGGCTGGCCGATCAATCGCACCTGTCGCGGGTATTCCGACGGGTCACCGGAACAACCCCGAGCGCATGGAGGCGCAATGCTTCGCGGCCGGAAGCTATCGAATTTCTTCAGTAATTAGCGCCGTCGCCTTTGGCTGATATTGCATTCATGACGACCGCTGTCGTGGCCTCAGGCGTATTTACCTGAGGCGACAAGCTTCACTCCATCGCATGTCCTAACCTTTTGTGCACCAAATCCGCACATCTTTTTCTCAAAGCGATCAAATACGGAACTACTTAATGTCGATCGCGTTAAAAGAGGCGGTCGGGGCTGGCATACACTCACACGAGAGCCAGCAAATTGGGTGCAGCGCAAGAATGACGTTTGTCCGCGCGCCCGGTAGGACGGATGATGGCTGAAGATTTATCAGTGCAGTTGCTGCTGGTCGAGGACGACCATTTGTTGCGGCTGGACGCGGAAGAATTGCTTACGGAAAACGGTTTCAAGGTGACGTCCGTCTCGACGGGCGAGGAGGCGTTCAAGCTTCTCGATGAGGCGTCCTCCCAATTTGCAGGTGTGATCACCGATATACGCCTAGGCAAAGGTGCCAGCGGTTGGGCCGTCGGACGGCATGCGCGCGAATGTCTCGCGGCGATCCCCGTGGTCTATGTTACCGCCGATAGCGCTGCAGAGTGGACGTCGCATGGGGTGCCGAACAGCATCCTGGTGCAGAAACCCTTTGTGCCCGCACAACTGATCGCGGCGATCAGCGGGCTTCTCAACGATGCCAGCATGGCCAATGCCGGGCAAGCGACGGCGTCAAGTTAGGTTTGCGGGACTGCCGCAATCCTCGTTGATGCCCTGTGGGTTTGGCGTCTTCTAATTTCAACCAGAACGATGGCTGCGATCGTCACCGCGATCAGGATGACCGCCAGAGCGTTAATGGTCGGCGTGATGCCGCTTCTGACCTTCGAGAAGACATAGACCGTCAGCGTGTCGTAGGGCCCGCGGGTGAACAGCGTGACGTTGAAATTCTCGATCGACTGGAAGAAGGCGATGGCCGCACCCGCGCCGAGCGCCGGATAGAGATGCGGCAATAGGATGCGCCGGACGACCTGCGCATGGCTGGCGCCGAGATCGAGTGCCGCCTCCTCAAGCGACCGGTCGAAGCCCTGCAGCCGCGCCAGCACCAGAAGCATCACGAAGGCCGAGATGTAGGAAACCTGTCCCAGCACCGAGAGATGCAGGCCGGGCGCTACCGACAGCGTATTCCAGAAGAGAAGCGTGGAAATGCCGATGACGGCACCGGGGATGAGGATCGGCGCGACCATCATGCCGTAGAGCGCGGTGCGGGCGACGCCGGCAACGCTGTTGACGAGGATGGCGGCGGCCGTGCCGATCGGGACCGACAGCGCCACCACCGCCACCGCGACGAAAATGGTATTGCGTAACGCGTTGAGAAGCCGTGCGTCGTTCCAGAGTTCGATGAACCAGGTCCAGGTGAAGCCCTGCCACGGGTATACTGAAGGGAAGCGGCTGTCGTTGAAGGCTGCTCCGCCCATGATGACGAGCGGCAGCAGCATGTAGGCCAGGAAGAGCCAGAGATAGAACCGAAAGAGCCAGTCAGACTTCTGTGTCACGGCAGCCTCACTTCGCTATGTCGGAAAGCTTGACCCTGAAGATCTTCATCACGACCGTGACGAAGACCGTGCAGAGGATCAGGAGCAGGAAGGCGTAGGCCGAGCCGGTGTTCCAGTCGAGGGACTCGAACATCCATTGCTGGATGATCTCGGTGAACCAGCGGGAATTGGTCGAGGCGAGCAGGGTGGGCACTAGGATCGAACCGGCCGAGAGCATGAAGACCATGACCGAGCCGGAGGCGATGCCGGGCTTGGCAGGGGGTAGCACCACCCGCCAGTGGATGCGCCACCACGGCGCGCCAAGATCCTCCGCCGCCTCGATCTGGTTGGTGTCGAGCGACTGGATGGCATTGTAGACCGGGAAGAGCATGAACAGGACATAGGTGTAGACGAGCCCGATGATGACGCTGCGGAAGCCGGTCATCCAGCGGATCGGCCTTTCGATGATATCGAGATTGATCAGGGCGAAGTTCAAAGGCCCCTGAGCGACAGGATGATGAACCAGGCGAAGGAGCGCATGATCTCGCTGACCCAGAGCGGGATGGTGAGGATCAGGAACAGGGTCGGCAGGCTCCTGACGGAGGCCTTCTTCGCCAGATAGTAGGCGAGCGGATAGGCGATCAGGAAGCAGATGACCGTGACCAGGCAGGAATAGAGGATGGTCGAAACGAAGACCGTGATGTGGATCGGGCTGCGGACGAAAGTCAGGTAGTTCTTGAGCGTATAGACATCCTTCGGTCCGCCCATTTCCGCAACCGGCAGATAAGGCCTGAACGAATTCTCGAACAGGTAGAGGTTCGGAAGGATGACCAGGACGAGGATCCAGAAGGCCACCAGCAGGCAGATGAGCGTGGTCAGCGGCAGGCCGTAGCGGCGAACGAGGTCCGTCATGCCGCCCGGTCCGCTTCGGCTTCGTCGGACAGGATCATCGCGCGATCCCGGTCGAAGATGGCGAACATCTGTTCGCCGCGCTCCGGCACCGTGCCGCTGCCGTCGTTGTGTGCTTCGGACACGATGGTGCGACCCGTCTTGTCCTGCGTGTGGATGGAGATGAAATTGCCCTCGAAGGCGATATCCGTCACCTGCACCGGAAGCGAGTTGTGATCGGTGGCGGCCTTGGTCAGGCGCACATGCTCGGGGCGAACATAGAGTTTGGGATCGCTGAGATCGCCGGGGCCCAGCCTGCCGTGAAAGGCGCCGTCGTCGCTGACGAAGGTGCCGTGAGTGCCGTCGCGTTCCGCCAGGCGGCCGGTGAAGATGTTGTTCTCGCCGACGAAGGAGGCGACGAAGCCGTTTGCCGGATTGTCGTAGATGGCGCGGGGAGCGGCCGCCTGCTGCAGCCGCCCGTGGGACATGACCGCCACGCGGTCGGACATGGCCAGCGCCTCGCCCTGATCATGGGTGATATAGATGAAGGTCACCTGAGTGCGCTTCTGGATGGCCCGGAGTTCGGTGCGCATATGCTGGCGCAGCTTCAGGTCCAGCGCCGAAAGCGGTTCGTCCAGCAGCATGACAGAGGGTTCGACCGCGAGCGCGCGGGCAATCGCGACGCGCTGCTTCTGGCCGCCGGACAGCTGGCCGACGGATTTGTCTGCGGCATTCGGCAGGTCGACGAGTGCAAGCAGTTCCTCGGCACGTTTGCGCCGGGCTTTCTTGTCTATGCCGCGCACCTCCAGCCCGAAGGCGATGTTTTCCCAGACCGGCATCAGCGGAAACAGTGCAAGGTTCTGGAAGATCAGCGCCGTCGGGCGCTGGTTAGGCCGCTGGTCGCGCATGTTCTTGCCGCCGATGCGCACGGCGCCCTTGGTGGGGAAATGAAGCCGGAGACCATCCGGAGAATGGTCGTCTTGCCGCATCCGGACGGCCCGAGGAAGGAGAAGAATTCCCCAGCCTGAATATCTACCGATACGTGGTCCACCGCGCGAAATCCGCCGAAATCCGCGCAAACGTCCTGTAGTTCAACACTGGCACTCATATCGACCGCTTTTCCTCTGTACCGTCCGGATATTGCATGCGCCGATGCGCACCCGGACGAACTGTCCGGGTGCGCATCGGCGTGTCGGGCTGGCCTCAGGCTGCCTTGTACTTATCGGCGTATTCGCCGCGTTTGGCGAGGAACCAGGCGGTCTGGTCGGGCCACCAATACATCTTGGCGACGGCATCACCCGGGAAGCTGGACTTGTAGTATTCGGAGACCGAGGCATCCATCTTGTCGATGCCGCCCTTACCGACCGGGTTGGCGGAGAAGGCGGTTGCCCAAAGCGCCGAGCCTTCGGCGGTCGACACCCACTTGGCGAATTCGTGGGCCTGCTCGATGTTCTTGGCGTTCTTCATCAGCACGAGGCCCTGGTTCCAGGCAAATGCGCCTTCCTTCGGGGCAAGATAGCCGTAGCCATCCTTGGCCAGGTTAAAGCCCGTCGAATCCCAGCAGAGGCCGAGGGCCGCGCCATTGGTGCGGAAGGCCGCCTGCGCGTCGTTCTCGCCGTTCCAGAACTGCACCACGTTGGTCTTGGCCTTGACCGCTTCGGCGAGCGCGATATCCCACAGCTCGACCATCGTCGCCTCGTCCTTGTAGCTGTCGATCCACGGCTTCGGCAGCTTGCCCTCGGCATCCAGCCAGCGGCCCATGGCGGCAAGCGCGGAATGGCCGCGGACGGTCACGTTGACATCGGGATTGAAGAGGTCGGCGAGGCTCGCCTTGCCGTATTCGGTCGGGAATTCGGCCTTCGAATAGACCAGTGCCTCGGTGCCCCAGACGGAGGGGACGATCATGCGCTTGCCGTCGATCGTCGCGCGTTCGCCGGCCGAGCCATCGGCCAGGCCTTCGGCATAATTGTCGAGTGCCAGCTTGGCCGTGTCCCAGCCCTGGATCAGGCCGTTGGCATTCCAGGCGGAGACACGGTCGAGCGTCGGCTCGACGATGTCGGATGTCCCTGTCTCCAGCGAAATCTTGCCCTGAGCGAACATCGTGTCCTGGTCGGGCTGTTCGGTGAAGTTGACCTTGATGCCAGTTGCCTTTTCAAAGGCGGGGAAGACCTTTTCAGCCATGCCGGGATAGCCAGCCCAGCCGGTGAAGTTCACCGTGCCGGATGAGGCGAGCGCGCTTGAGCAAATGACGGCCGGTGCCGCCAGTATGCCGGCGCCGATGGCGGAGGATTTGAGGATCGTGCGACGTGTAAGCGGTGATTTCAGAATGCTCATCGGAGGTGCTCCCGGTTTGATGACCATTGTTCATATGCCCGCCGGTTTCCCGGACTTGTCTTCGTAATCGGCTGCAATGGGTTTGCTGCCGGCAGTCTGCATTTCGAATGTCAGAAGCATGCAATTACGATCAGTCCTACGTCCCAAATCCTCCCGCTACTTGGCCATTGCAGGCGATGCCTGGGTCGGTGTTGCTGTCTGTGACGCTCCGGCTTTTCCGCCGCGCAGGCTGACGACCTCCGCCATCACACAGAGCAGTTCGAACATGACGGTGATGCCGAGAAAGGCGGTGGCGCCGCTCTGGTCGAAGGGCGGAGAGACTTCCACCATGTCGGCGCCGACGATGTTGAGGCCACGCAGCGCGCGCACGACCTGCAGCGCCTGATAGCTGTTCGGCCCGCCGATTTCCGGCGTGCCGGTTCCGGGCGCGAAGGCCGGGTCGATGAAGTCGATGTCATAGCTGACATAGGTCTCGCCGGTTCCGGCGATCTCGCGGGCTTCGGCCATCACGTCATCGACGCCGCGGGCGTGAAATTCATCGATCGGGATGACGCGGATGCCGACGGCATCGGCGAAATCGCGGTCCTCGAAATCATAGGCCGGGCCGCGGATGCCGATCATGCAGACGCGCTTGGGGTCGAGCAGGCCTTCCTCTACAGCGCGGCGGAACGGCGTGCCGTGGGTGTATTTGAAGCCGCCGAAATAGGAATGGAAGAGATCGGTGTGGCTGTCGAAATGGATCATGCCGAGTGGCCGTTTGCGGGCCAGCGAACGCAGGATTGGCAGGGATGACAGATGATCGCCACCGGCCGTCAACGGCATGATGCCGGCAGCCTGGACCTTGTCGTAAAAGGCGGTGATCCGCAGCATGGAATCCTCGACGTCGGCGGGGTTCGGGCCGACGTCACCGAGATCGGCGCAGCGCGCCAAATCGTAGGGGCGGATTCTCGTCGCGCCATTCTGGTGACGCACCATGGAGGAGAGATCGCGCAGCTGACGCGGCGCGTGGCGAGGGCCTGGACGGTTGGTCGTTCCCCCATCCCACGGCACGCCGATCAGGCCTATCTCCACATCGCTCAGGCGTGCGTCATCCAGCGCGATGTGCGGGAGGCGCATGAAGGTCGCGATGCCGGCAAAGCGCGGCAGATCAACCCCGAGATCGGGTGGAAGTCAGATGTCGTCATTAGTTCCCCTGGCGGCTTTGCCGCTCATGTTGATCGAGAGCTAACCATGTCCGATGGCGGCTGACAACGGCATATTGTCCAGAAAAGTGTCCGCCCCGGCGAATTCAGCACGAGGTTGCAAGCTATTGTGCAAATGCGGAAAAATGATGCGTTTGGTGCCTAATCTTTGGGATGCGTAGGTGGCCAATACGGCTTAGCTCGCGCCAGGATTCCGCCAATCGGTGCAAAGTTGCCGGAATGGCTTTCAGCCTGCTTGGCAGGTCGGGGCAAAACCCATTAGGCCTTTCGAATGACAGTCGAAAGGGTGAGCCGATGAGTGAAAAGACAGTTCTGGTAACCGGTGCGACCGCCGGGTTCGGTGAGGCTATTTCCCGCCGGTTTTCGAAGGAGGGCTGGAAGGTCGTGGTCACGGGGCGGCGCAGGGACAGACTCGACAGGCTGGTCGAGGAACTCGGTGGTGCGGATTACGCCCATGCCCTGCCGTTCGATATCCGCGACGAAGCAGCAACGGCGGCGGCGATTGCAAGCATTCCCGAAGGTTTCGCCGATATCAGCGCGCTGATCAACAATGCCGGCCTGGCACTCGGCACCGGGCCTGCCCAGGATTGCGATCTCGACCAGTGGAGAACGATGATCGATACCAATATCACCGGGCTAGTCACCATCACGAGGCTCATGCTGGACCAGCTGATCAAAAGCCGGGGCCTAGTCGTCAATCTGGCCTCCGTTGCATCAAGCTGGCCTTATCCGGGCGGCAATGTCTATGGCGGAACGAAGGCCTTCGTCCGGCAGTTCTCGCTCGGCCTTCGCAGCGATCTGTCGGCCAAGGGCGTGCGCGTCACGTCAATCGAGCCCGGCATGGCGGAAAGCGAATTCACGCTGGTGCGCACCGGTGGTGACCAAGCGGCCTATGACAAGCTCTATGGCGGCGCCAGTCCGCTGCAGCCGGAAGATATCGCGGAGACCATCTATTGGGTCGCTTCCCTGCCGCCGCATATGAACATCAACAGCCTGGAGATCATGCCCGTCAGCCAGTCCTGGGCACCGTTCCAGGTGCATCGGGAAGCGAAGTAAACGAGCGAGCCGGCGCGGGATAACGCGCCGGCTTGTTCATCTCAGCCGAACACCTTGGTCAGCGCCTTGTCGATCGCACCGGTGATCTGGTCGATCTCGGCGGCATTGATGATCAGCGGCGGGCTCATGCAGAGCGTGTTGTTGAGGCCGGGGACCGAGCGGTTGGTTGCACCGATGATGACACCCTGCGCAAGGCAATCCGCGGTGACGGCCTGGACCATCTTTTCCGGCGCCGGTTCCTTGGTTTCACGATCCATGACGAGTTCGGCACCGCAGAAGAGGCCGAGGCCACGCACGTCGCCGATCACCTTGTGGCGGCTCTGCAGTTCGCGCAGGTTGTTCATCAGACGCTCGCCCATCTTCAGCGTGTTTTCGAGCAGGCCTTCGTCGACGATGATGCGCATGTTCTCGAGCGCTGCGGCCGGGCCTGACGTGCAGCCGCCGAAGGTGGAGATGTCGCGGAAATAGGACATGGGATCGGACAGATCGTCCTTGAACATCTCGAAGACTTTTTCGGTCGTCACCGTGCAGGAGATCGCGGCGTAGCCGGATGCGACGCCCTTCGCCATGGTGACGAAATCGGGCTCGATGCCGAAATGCTGGTAGCCGAACCATTTGCCTGTGCGGCCCATGCCGCAGACGACTTCGTCGATATGCAGCAGGATATCATACTTGCGGCAGATTTCCTGCACGCGCTGCCAATAGCCCTTGGGCGGCACGATGACGCCGCCGCCTGCGGTGACCGGCTCCAGGCAGAGAAGGCCGACGGTTTCAGGGCCTTCGCGCAGGATGACCTCCTCGATCGCGTTGGCGGCACGGATGCCATAGTCCTCGATGTCGCCCCACTGGCTGCGGTATTCGAGGCAATGCGGAACCTCGACGAAGCCGGGCGGCATCGGACCATACTGTTCGCGGCGTTCCTGCTGGCCGGCGGCAGCGAGCGTGCCGATCGTCGTGCCGTGATAATCGCGCTCGCGATAGAGAATCTTGTATTTGCCGCCATTGTGCTTCCGGTGCGCGATCTGGCGCACCATCTTGAACACCTTCTCGTTCGCTTCAGAACCGGAGTTCGAATAGTAGACGCGGGTCATGCCCGGCATCTTTTCGGTCAGCTTTTCGGCAAAGAGCGCTGCCGGGACATTGCCGGCGGCGCCGGCAAAATAGTTGAGCTTGACGAGCTGGTCGCGCACGGCGTCGGCAATCGAGGTGCGGCCGTAGCCGACATTGACGGTCCAGACCGCGCCGGCGACGGCATCGAGATATTCCTTGCCGGTCGCATCCCACACTTTCGTGCCCTTGCCCTCGACATAGATCTTGGGATCGACGCTCTCATACTGCTTGTGCTGCGAAAGATGATGCCAGACATGGGCGCGGTCGGCCTCGATGACGGCCTGGATATCGTTGGGGCGCGAAGCGACGTTCATGATGTTCCCTCTGTTTTTCATGCGCGGCCTTTGCATGAATTCGCGTCGACGCGATCCGCTGGCCTGCGGCTGCCTCCATGAAAGAGCGGTTCTCGTCCTGTGTCAAAGGATTTGCGTCATATTTGCCGGCCGTTTTGTTGCTCACGTAACGGCTTCCTGCTTCTCACGTAGATTGGAGGAGAAATAGGATGCGGAGCGTACTGCCGCCCGCTTAATCGACTTCCGGTTTTGCTGCCAATCCCCTAGGAATATATGGGCCCGGGAGTGAGGGGCCGAATGACCAGGAGGAAGAATTGAAGATCACCAAGCTGGAAACGGTGCGCGTCGCCGAGCGGAGCAATCTGCTCTGGGTTCTGGTTCACACCGACGAGGGCATTACCGGCCTCGGCGAGACCTTTTTCGGGGCGGAGACGGTCGAGAGCTATATCCATGAATATGTCGCGCCACGGGTGATCGGGCGCGATCCTCTGGCGATCGATCTTCTGGCGCAGGAACTGGTCGGTTATGTCGGCTTCCGTTCGTCCGGTGCCGAAGTGCGCGGCAATTCCGCCTTCGATATCGCGCTGTGGGACATATTCGGCAAGTTTACGGGCCAGCCCATCGCGCAGTTGCTCGGCGGCTTTTCGCGCAAGGAAATCCGCACCTACAATACCTGCGCCGGCACCGAATATATCAAGAAGGCCACCGGCCAGACGACGGCAAATTACGGCCTGTCGACCGGCAAGGACTATGACGATCTCAATGGCTTCCTGCACCGCGCCGATGAGCTGGCGGAATCGTTGCTTTCCGAGGGTATTACGGCAATGAAGATCTGGCCGTTCGACCAGGCGGCGGAGAAGACCAAGGGCCAGTATATTTCGTCTGCCGATCTCAAGGCGGCGCTCGAACCCTTCGAGAAGATCCGCAAGGCCGTCGGTGACAAGATCGATATCATGGTCGAGTTCCACTCCATGTGGCAGCTCCTGCCGGCGATGCAGATCGCCAAGGCGCTGACGCCATATGGCACCTTCTGGCACGAAGACCCGATCAAGATGGACAGCCTGTCCAGCCTCAAGCGCTATGCGGAAGTGTCGCCTGCGCCGATCTCAGCCTCGGAGACGCTCGCGACCCGCTGGGGTTTTCGCGATTATCTGGAAACCGGTGCCGCCGGCATCGTCATGCTGGACATTTCCTGGTGCGGCGGCCTGTCGGAATCGCGCAAGATCGCCTCGATGGCGGAAGCCTGGCACCTGCCCGTCGCACCGCATGACTGCACCGGCCCGGTCGTTCTCTGTGCGTCGACGCATCTTTCGCTCAACGCCCCGAATGCCCTTGTTCAGGAAAGCGTGCGCGCCTTCTACAACACCTGGTATCGGGATCTGGTGACGGCTCTTCCGCAGGTGACGAACGGCATGATAACGGTGCCTCCCGGCCCAGGGCTTGGCATGGAGCTGAACCCGGAACTGGACAAGGTCTTCACCGTCAGCCGGCGTTTTTCCGACGCCAACAACCTCTGAGAGTACGCTACATGCAGGCCTCATCTGTTCTCGGCTTCAAGAGCATGTCGGTCGCCGGTCCGGCGATCATGCTCATCGGCATGCTGATGTTCGCGCTCAACGACACAATGGGCAAATGGCTGGTCGCAAGCTACGGGCTCGGGCAGGTCATTCTCCTGCGCAGCCTCGCGGCGCTTGTCATTCTCGTCCCGATCGTGTGGATGGCAGGCCTTCCGGCGATCACCAAGGCAGAGCGCCCCTGGATGCAGCTGGCTCGCGTCGTCTGCTCAACGGCGGAAGTCTTCTGCTTCTATTATGCGGTCATGTATCTGCCGCTTGCGGACGTCATGACATACTGGCTGGCTGCGCCGATCTATGTCGCCGCTCTTTCGCCGCTGCTTCTCGGCGATCATGTCGGCTGGCGGCGGTGGACGGCGATCGCGATCGGCTTTGTCGGCGTCATCATCACGCTGGAGCCGTCGGCCGAGATGTTCACCGCGCCTGCGCTGATCTCGATCATCGGCAGCGGTGCCTTTGCCTTTATGATGATTTCCGGGCGCTTTCTGCGGGGAACGCCGGATCTCGACGCTGGTCTTCTTCCAGGTCAGCGGCGCCGGTCTGGCTGGCCTCGCATTTGCGCCCTTCGACTGGGCACCGATCCAGTCAGGCTTCGATCTCGGCCTGCTCGCGCTTCTCGGTATCGTTGCCATGGCGGCGCATATGCTGGTCAATCGCGCCCTGAAGATCTCGGACGCGGCGACCGTTGCGCCGCTCCAGTATACGCTGCTGCTCTGGGCGGTGTTGTTCGGCTGGATGTTCTTCGGCGACGTGCCGCGTCTCAGCATGATCGTCGGCGCGGCGCTGATCGTGGCGTCCGGCCTGTTCATCTTCATCCGCGAGCAGATGCTGAAGAAGCGGGACAAGGTTCTGCCGGCTATTCCTGAGTGAAAATAAAGAAGCCCGCGCCGGCGGGGCGCGGGCTTCACTCGCAGCATTTGTCCGAACCGCTGTTTCGGATCAGTTGCCGCGGATGGTCTTCAGTTCGGCCAGAATGCCGTCGACGACATCGGGGCCGATCTCGGCCTTGTGCTTCTCATAGACGACCATGGACTTCTCGCGGATGCGGGTCTGCTCTTCCGGCGAGAGCTGGTTCACTTCGAGGCCGGCTTCCTTGATCTTTTCCAGCGACTTCTTGTTGAGGTCGGCGATGACCTTGCGCTCGACGTCGCGGCCGACGACCGCGCATTCGCGCAGGGCCGTCTGTTCTTCCGGCGTATAGGTGTTGAAGATCGCCTTGGAGAAGAGGAAGAGGAACGGCGTGTAGGCGTGGTTCGTTTCGGTGATGTACTTCTGCACTTCGAAGAACTTCGAGGTGTCGATCGTCACATAGGGGTTTTCCTGCGCGTCGATCGCCTTGGTTTCCAGAGCCGAATAGACTTCGCCGAAGGCCATCGGCGTTGCGTTGGCGCCGAGGTTCTGGAAGGTGTCGAGGAAGATGTTGTTCTGCATGACGCGGACCTTGAGGCCCGAGAAGTCTTCCCACTTCGTCACCGGATGCTGGGAATTGGACAGGTTGCGGAACCCGTTTTCCCAATAGGCGAGATTGACGAGACCGGCAGCATCCAGCTTTTCGTTCATCGAGTCGCCGAACTTGCCGTCGAGAACCTTGTAGGCTTCGTCCGGGCTGGAGAAGAGGAACGGCAGGTCGAACACGCCGAGCGCCGGGATGATGCCGACGAGCGGCGAGGACGAGGTGACGACGGCTTCCTGGACGCCGGAACGCAGCGCCTGGGTTGCCTGAAGGTCGCCGCCGAGCGCGCCGCCCCAAAAGGCGGTGAGCTTCAGCTTGCCGCCGGACTTTTCATCCAGGCATTCCTGCATGGCCTTGATGCCGTTGCCGACCGGGTGGTCGGCGTTGATGCCGTTCGACACGCGAATATTGCGGCTGTTGAACTCGGCGAAGGCCGGAGCCGAGGCCGAGACAGCCATCGCGAGCGCAGTGGTTGCGAAAAGTAGCTTTTTCATGTTGGTCCTCCCATTGGACAGTTGAATTGAAAGAGTTGAAATGCTGGCCGTCAACGCAACCATTGCGCCGGCACGGTCACGATTTCAGGAAACGCGACGAGCAGGAGCAGAAGCAGTGTTTGAGCGAGCAGGAACGGCCCTACGCCGATCGTTACCTTGCCCAGCGGGATCCTCCCGACCCCGCTGACGACGTTGAGCACGACGCCGACCGGCGGCGTGATGAGGCCGATGCAGTTGTTCATGATGAACATCACACCGAAATAGACCGGATCGATGCCCGCCTGCTTGATGATCGGCATCAGGACAGGCGTCAGGATCAGGATCGTCGGCGTCAGGTCGAGCGCCGTGCCGACGATCAGAACGAGGATCATGATGGCAAGCATCAGGAGCTTCGGACGGTCGATCAGAGGTTCGATATAGCCGGTGATTTCTGCTGGAATATTCGCTGCCGTGATGAGCCAAGCCGAAACCAGCGCCGCGCAGACGAGGAACATGATGACCGCAGTTGTCTTCGCCGCGCGCAGGAAGACATGCGCCAGATCTGCCGGCTTCAGTTCACGGTAGATGAACATGCCGACGAAGAGGGCATAGACGGCTGCGACGACGGCTGCCTCCGTCGGGGTCACCACGCCGGCCTTGATGCCGCCGAGGATGATCACCGGCATGCCGAGCGCCCACAGAGCCTTAGCGGTCGCGTTGAGACGTTCCTTGCCGGACGCCTTTGGCAGCGGCTGGATATTGTCCTTGCGCACGACATAGAGCCAGGTGCCGACCAGCGAAATACCCATCAGCAGGCCGGGCACGATGCCGGCCATGAACAGCTGGGTGATCGAAACGTTGGCGGCCACACCGAAGACGATGAAGGCCATGGATGGCGGGATGACCGGCGCGATGATGCCGCCGGCAGCAATCAGGCCGCCGGAACGCGGAATGTTGTAACCGGCCTTCGCCATCATCGGAATAAGGATCGCGGCGAGCGCTGCCGTATCCGCAGCTGCAGATCCGGAGATCGAGGCCATGATGACGGCCGCGACGATCGCCACGATGCCGAGGCCGCCGCGGATGTGGCCGACAAGCGCGATGGCGAAATCGATGATGCGCTTCGACAGGCCGCCGGAATTCATCAATTCGCCGGCGAGGATGAAGAACGGGATGGCGAGCAGGGTGAACGTGTCGGCGCCTGCGATCATGTTCTGGGCGATGATTTGGCTGTTGAACATGCCCATGTACCACATGAGAATGACGCCGCAGAACATCAGCGAGAAGGCGACGGGTACGCCGATGGCCATGGCTCCGAGCAGGGAGCCGACAAAGACGAGCAGGGTCATGTCAGGTACGCTCCGCCATCTGTTCGATCGTCATGTTCTCGCCGGCAAAGGCGGCGATCTCGTCATCGGTGACGCGACCGGTTACGAGGCGGAAGAGACGTTCCAGCGAGATCAGCACGCAGCCCGCTCCGGTGAAGAAGCCGATGCCATAGACCCAGGCCATGGAGAGGCCGGTGACCGGAGCCGCCATGCTGGAATTGATCGGCAGCTGGATCCAGGTGCCCCAGAAGAAGATGGCGGAACACAGGATGATCGTCAGGTTCGACAGGATCATGCAGACGATGCGTCCCTTGCGACCGAAAAGAGCGACCAGGGTTTCGACACCGAGATGACCATGTTCGCGGAACGCCACGACGGCGCCGATGAAGGTCAGCCAGACGAAGAAGTAGCGTGACATTTCGTCGGAGACAGTGAGGCCCGAGTTGAAGCCGTAACGGAGTACGACATTGCCGAAAACCATCAGCGCCATACCCGCGAGCAGCAGGATAAGCAGGATCTCGAGGAACCTGTAAAATAGATCGATAACCTTTGTCATTTGCTCCTCCCTGATGCCTCCTACAGCAGCCCGCGTTGGGCCAGGTTCCTCATCAGCGCCGTTATTCCGAATGTCCATTCGGGGCAGATGTCGCTATATTCCACCCGATTGATCAGCCTCCCGAGCGTCGGGGTGGAAATTTCGACGACATCGCCGATCTCATGGGTAAAGCCCAAGCCCTTGCCGCGCCTGTCCTTGACCGGGGCGAACATGGTGCCGAGGAACAGCAATGCTCCGTCTGGATATTGATGATTGCGGTTCAGAAGCTGCGAGGCCAGGTTTTCCGGCGAGCGGCTGATCGCCTGCATGTGGCTCGAGCCGGTCATCTCGAAACCGTCCTCGCCCTTTACGGAGAGGCTGATCTCGGCGGACTTGACGTCGTCGATGGTGAACGTGCCGTCGAACAGGCGGATGAAGGGGCCGATCGAGCAGGAGGCGTTATTGTCCTTTGCCTTGCTCAGGAGCAGCGCCGAGCGGCCTTCGAAATCACGCAGGTTGACGTCGTTGCCGAGCGTCGCGCCGATGATCTCGCCCTTGGACGTGATCGCGAGCACCACTTCCGGCTCCGGATTGTTCCAGTCGGATTTCGGGTGGATGCCGACGTCGGCGCCGCAGCCGACGGACGACATGGGCTGTGCCTTGGTGAAGATTTCCGCGTCCGGGCCGATGCCGACTTCCAGATATTGCGACCACAGGCCCATGTCCTGCAGAAGGCGCTTTACTTCGGCGGCCTTTTCGGAGCCGGCGACGAGGCCCTTGAGGTTGTCGCCGAGGACCGGCGCCAGACGGCCGCGGATTTCTTGGGCGCGCAACGGGTCGCCCTTGGCCTGCTCCTCGATCACGCGTTCCAGCATGCTGTCGGCAAAGGTGACGCCTGCGGCCTTGATGGCCTGCAGGTCGGCGGGGGCAAGCAACTGCCGGCGGTGCCACTGAGGAAGTCGTCGAGGCTGCCGAGATCGGTGAAGGCAGATGTGTCGGCGAGGTTCTGGGCGAGATAGCTCATCTCCAGAAGTGCCGACAGTGTCGGCGCCAGCGTGGAGAGATCCAGAATGCGACCATTCGACAGAAGCACGGGGCAGGGGCCGCCGGCTGCTTCGGACCATACGCGACCGACCAGCAATGCGTTGGACGCATCGGCCGGCAAAATCATATCAGACGACAGCGCATGCTGATGTGCCAAGAAATCCTCCCATTTTCAGGAGAGAGCCTCCACTCTCTCCGACATTGTCAGATGTCTGACAACGTTACCACGTTTTTAGTATGACTTTTCTCGCGAGTCCAGCAGTGCCTCCGCACGGCTGTTGAAAATCGTTAGCGCTGCAACCTCGTCTACATTTCCAGCTCAAGACTGAGGCGTTGGGCTGCGCCTTCCAGATGATGCCGCATTGCGGCCTTGGCGACCAGTGGATTGCCGGTGGCGATCGCATCTCTGACCGCAACGTGTTCGGCGATCGTGGTTTCGACGATCTCCTCCAGGATGGCCGCGGCACGCGCCGCATTGATCGCGATATGGATGCGTTCCGCGATGAAGCCGACGAATTGCTGGAAGTAGTCGTTGTGGGTCGCGGCCGCGACGACCTTGTGAAAGGCGAGATCGGCGACGATGCCCTGGTCGGTCCACTTTTCGGCGCCGGTCATCAGCGCGAGAGCGTCGTCCAGCTTGGCGATGTCTTCCGGCGAATGGTGAAGGGCGGCGAGGCCCGCTGCCTCCGTCTCCAGCGCGAACCGGACCTGAAACAGGCTGCGGAATGTCGCGCGGTCGCCAAGATGGCCGGCTTCGATGCGGATCGACTGGCGGGTTTCCAACTCGGTCGCGAAGGCGCCGACGCCCTGTCGAGTTTCCACCAAGCCTTCATTGCGCAGCTGCGCGATCGCCTCGCGCACGACCGAGCGGCTGACGCCGAATGTGCTCGCCAGGATATGCTCGGTCGGCAGCTTCTGGCCCGGCCGGATGCTGCCTTCCGCGATCTGCTTGCCGATTTCCGCGGCGATGCGGATCGGCAGGTGCTCGTTTCTCTTGATCTGGGTGAAATCGGCCATGGCGGTTCCTGACGGTTATGCCGGCTCGCGAATAGCCGCGCCGAGGTCGATCTGGCAATGGGGATTGAGAAGCAGGTCCGGATCGATCGCCTTCTTGATCGCCACGAGCAGGCCGCGCTTGGTGTCCGAAAGGCGCTCTTCGAAGTCGTCTCGCTTCAAGCGGCCGATGCCGTGTTCGGCGCTGATGCTGCCCTGGTACTTGTCGACCACGATATTGACCACCTTCTTGGCCTTGTAGATGCAGTCATGGCGCTCTTCCGGCGTTGAGCCGTTAGGTGGTAACACGTTGAGATGGACATTGCCGTCGCCGACATGGCCGTAGGAGACGCTGATGCAGTCTGGCAGGGCCTCGCTGACGGCAGCTTCGGCATCCGCAACGAAGGACGCGAGCTGAGACAGCGGGACGGAGATGTCGGTGCGCATGTGGCTGCCGCGTTTCGCCTGGCCCTCGTTCATGCCTTCGCGGATGAGCCAGAGATTGCGGGCCTGCGATTGCGACGAGGCAATTGTGCCGTCGACGACCAGCCCGTCCTCCATCACACCTTCGAGGAAGCGCTGCATGAGATCGTCGATATCGACGAGGCCGGAGCCGGAGATCTCCATCAGCACGAAGGCGGGATAGTCGCCTGAGAGCGGGATCGGCAGATCCGGCATCGCTTCCTGCGCCAGTGTGAAGGCGAGCGGCGGCATGAATTCGAAGGCCGACATCAGGTCGCAGCAGTCACGCCGCGCGCGGCGGTAGAGCGTGATTGCGTCATCCAGGGAGTTCAGCGCTAGAAGCGCCGTGGCGACATTGTCGGGATAGGGCGTGAGCTTTACCGAGACGGCAGTGATGATTCCGAGTGTGCCTTCTGCGCCGATGAAGAGCTGCTTGAGATCAAGGCCGCGATTGTCCTTGCGCAGCGTCGAGAGCCCATCGAAGACGCTGCCGTCGGGCAGCACGACTTCGAGGCCGAGCACCAATTCGCGGGTCATGCCGTAACGTAGCACGTTGATGCCGCCGGCATTGGTGGAGACATTGCCGCCGATGCGGCAGCTGCCCTGCGCGCCGAGCGCCAGCGGGAAGAACATGCCTTTTTCGGCAATCGCATCCTTCAGTTCGGCAAGGATGCAGCCGGCCTCGACGACGGCGGAAAAGTCGTCGGAATCGATGTTGCGGATGCGGTTCATCCGTTCGAGGGTGAGGACGACCTGCTGTTCCGGTTCATCGGGCGTGCCGCCGAGGACGAGGCCGGTATTGCCGCCCTGCGGCACGATCGAAAGACCGAGTTCGCGGCAGGCTTTCACCGCGGCCTGCACGTCCGCCGTCGAGCGCGGCCGGATGACGGCCACTGCGCCACTGGTCACGTCGCCGTGCCAGTCCATGCAGTAGCGCAGCATGTCTTCGGCTTTGGTCAGGACCAGGTCTTCGCCCAGAATGGCGCATAGGGAAAGGCGCTGCTCCGCGATAGAGCCCGGTGCCTTGGTCATGTGTTCCTCTCCTCCCTTAGGGAGTTCCAGAACCTCCTCCGGCAATCCCCAAGACACATTCAGTGTTTGGTCTCAGCTTTTTTAGCCGATGACAAACTATCCTATTTTCAACTTGACCATACAGGGTTATCAGACAACCTTACAAGGAGATTTTCGTGGGGCATCCACGAATGTGTGGGAGGAAAACATGCATATCCTTATCATCGGTGCGGCCGGCATGGTCGGCCGCAAGCTCACTGCGCGTCTCGTTTCGGAGGGCGGGCTGCACGGCAAGCCGATCAGTGCGCTGACATTGGTCGACGTCGTCAAGCCCGATGCGCCGGCCGGGTTTTCAGGTAGCCTCGTCGCTCGCGAGACAGATTTCAGCTGCCCGGGCGAGGCCGATGTCCTGATCTCGACGCGCCCGGATGTGATCTTCCATCTCGCGGCCATCGTCTCGGGCGAAGCCGAGCTCGATTTCGAGAAGGGCTACAAGATCAATCTCGATGGCACGCGCCATCTGTTCGATGCGATCCGGATCGCCAACCAGAAGGACGGCTATTTCCCGCGGGTCGTGTTTACCTCGTCGATCGCCGTCGTCGGTGCGCCGCTGCCTTACCCGATCCCGGACGATTATCACCTGACGCCGCTGACCAGCTATGGCACGCAGAAGGCGATCAGCGAACTGCTGCTCGCCGATTATAGCCGCCGCGGCTTCTTCGACGGCATCGGTATCCGCCTGCCGACCGTCTGCATACGTCCCGGCAAGCCTAACAAGGCGGCCTCGGGCTTCTTCTCCGGCATTCTGCGCGAACCGCTCGTGGGCCAGGAAGCGATCCTGCCGGTTTCCGACGATGTGCGGCACTGGCATACGTCGCCGCGCTCGGCCGTCGGCTTCCTGATCCACGCCGCTGGTCTTGATCTCTCGAAGCTCGGCTGGCGCCGCAACCTTTCCATGCCTGGCGTCAGCGCCACCGTCGGTGAGCAGATCGAGGCACTGCGTCGCGCCGCGGGCGAAGATGCCGTCAAGCTGATCCGCCGCGAGCCGGACGAGATGATCATGAAGATGGTCGCCGGCTGGGCACCGGGCTTCGAGGCCAAGCGCGCGACCGAGCTGGGCTTCACTTCGGAGAAGAATTTCGACGAGATCATCCAGGTCCATATCGAGGATGAGCTAGGAGGCAAGCTATGACCTCTGGTGAACCATCCTCCATGCGCATTGCCGTTCTCGGTACGGGGCTCATGGGTTTGCCGATGGCCCGGCGGCTGGCAAAGGCAGGTTACGCGCTGACTGTATGGAACCGTGATGGGACCAAGGCCCGGCCGCTTGAGGCCGATGGCGCGGTTGTCGCCGTCTCGGCAGTCGAGGCGGTGCGCGATGCCGATATCGTCTTCACCATGCTGACGGACGGCAAGGCCGTTGGCGCGGTTCTGTTCGACAGTGGTGTTGTCGATGCCCTGAAAGATGGAGCCGTCATCGTCGACATGAGCTCGATCGCTCCGCCGATCGCCCGCGATCATGCGACCAGGCTTGCCGGTCGGGGGTCGCCCATGTCGATGCCCCGGTTTCCGGCGGCGTCGTCGGTGCGGAAGCCGGTACGCTGGCCATCATGGCAGGCGGTGAGGCGGATGTGGTCGAGAGGTTGAAGGATGTCTTCGCCGTGCTCGGCCGCGTCACCCATGTTGGCCCAAGCGGCGCAGGTCAGGTCTGCAAGCTTGCCAACCAGCAGATCGTTGCCGTGACGATCGGTGCGGTGGCGGAGGCGATGATATTGGTCGAGGCCGGCGGCGCGTCGCGCGAGGCTTTCCGCAGCGCGATCCGCGGCGGCTTTGCAGATAGCCGCATCCTTGAACTTCACGGCGCGCGTATGGTCGAGCGGCGGTTCGAGCCCGGAGGCTCGTCCCAGAACCAGTTGAAGGACCTGAATGCAGTGATGGCGCTTGCCGAGCAGCTGTCGCTCCAACTGCCGCTGACCAGCGCGGTGACGCAGGAATATACGGATTTCGTCGCCAAGGGCGGAGGTGTGAAGGACCATAGCGGCCTTCTGCTTCATCTCGAGGATCTCAATCCCAAGGCGTGAATGCCGTTTCACATCGCAAGGCAATGATCGGGAGAAAACATGAGCCAGCAGCTTTTCAGCCTTGAAGGACGCACCGCCCTTATCACCGGTTCTTCTCGTGGACTCGGCAAGGCGATTGCCCAGGGTCTCGGTGAGGCGGGCGCCGCCCTCGTCATCAACGGGGTCGATCCGCAACGCTGCGAGGCAACGGCCGCCGAACTCCGCTCGCTGGGCTTCAAAGCAACGGCTCTTGCCTTCGACGTGACCGACGAGGCTTCGGTGGTCGCGGCCATCGCCAGGCTCGATGCCGAGGGCATCGAGGTCGATATTCTTGTCAACAATGCCGGCATCCAGCTGCGTAAGCCACTGGTGGAACTGACGAGTGCCGAATGGCACAAGGTGATCGACACCAACCTTACGAGCGCTTTCCTCGTCGCACGGGAGGTCGCCAAGCGGATGCTGCCGCGCGGTCGCGGCAAGATCATCAATATCGGCTCGCTGATGAGCGGTCTCGCGCGTCCGTCGATCGCGCCCTATACGGCGGCCAAGGGCGGTATCAAGCTTCTGACCCAGTCGATGACGGCGGAATGGGCGCCGCACGGCATCCAGACCAATGCGATCGGCCCCGGCTACATGCTGACCGACATGAACCAGGCGTTGATCGAGAACAAGGAGTTCAACGACTGGGTGATCGGCCGCACGCCTGCACGCCGCTGGGGCGATGCGAAGGATCTGGTCGGCGCGGCCGTATTCCTGTCCTCGCCTGCATCCGATTATGTCAGCGGCCAGATCATCTATGTCGACGGCGGCATGGCCGCCGTCGTCTGATCGACCTTACTTGACGAAGAGTTGGCGCGGGAAGTTCGTCAGCTTTTCGTAGCCCGTCTCGGTGATCGTGATCGTTTCCGACATGCCGAAGCCGCGGGCGAGCACATAGGTGTGGAAGGTCTGGCCGGGTTCGAAGACCCAGGTGCTGTTCTCTGCCGATTCCAGCGGCTCGCCGCCATTCGGCTGCAGCAGCAGGCCGACGGAATAGAAGGTCTTGTTCGTGTAGGTTTCCCGTAGCCCCGCCGACAGTACGCCGTCGCGGTAGATCGCATCAGGCACGCGCACCGAAACGCCGGGCTTGACCTCACGGATCGCCGCATCCTGGATGGCGATCAGCTGCTCGACCACTTTGTAATCGTCGTCCTGTACCGGCCCGACCCGGATCGGGCGCATGAAGCGGGCGTGGTAGTGCTTGACGTTCGGCGTCGTCTCGATCTGCACGATGTCGCCAGCTTCCAGAATGCGGTCGGAATAGCCGCCATGCAGATGGAAGGCGCGCTCGCCCGACGACATGACGCCCGGGCCCGGCAAGTCGGAGCCGGCGCGGATCATCGCGGCGCAGACTTCGGCGGCCATTTCGCGTTCGGCGACGCCGACGCCGGCCGAATCGATCGCCGCCTGCATGCCGGCTTCGGCGGCTCTCGCGGCGCGACGCTGGTAGGCGATTTCGGCGGGCGACTTGATGAGGCGCATCTGCGGCGTCATCAGGCTTTCGTCCTGCCAGACGATGCCGGGCAGCGCCGATTTCAGGTATTCGTAGCGGCCCGCCGACAGCGGCCAGGCGGAGAGTTCGATGCCGAGCTTCGCGCTCTTGCCGATGCGGCTTTCGATCGCAGAGGCGGCGACCGCCATGCGGTCGTCACTATCCGTCCACATCACCCGGTCGGAAAAGACGCAGGTGCTGTCGAGATAATATTCCTCGACATCGCGGCAGAACAGGGTCGGCTCGCCTTCGGCCGGGATGATGGCGAATTGCAGCGTGCCATAGGCGCGGGTGAAATAGCCGGTCAGCCAGGTGACGGTTTCCGGCAGGAAGGCGACGAGGCCGTCGAGTTCTTTCTTCTTCAGTTCGGCCTGGACGCGGGACAGGCGGGAAAGGAATTCTTCGCGTTCGAACCAGTAGGCAGGCGTTACCATCGTCATTCCTCGATCGGGATGTGCTTGAAATCGGCCTTGGGGATCAGGCGTTCTGGACCAGTTCGGCAAAGCGGGTCAGCATGGTCTTGGCTTCGGATGCCTCATGCGCCTGCGCTTTCAGGTCGTCGATATTGGCGCCGTCCTTTTCCATCCGCTCGCGGTTTTCCTCGAACCAGATGACGGCCTGCGCCTTGGTGACTTCCGGGTGGCCTTGGATGCCCCAGATATCCTTGTCCTTGTAACGCCAGACCTGGTTCGGGCAGTCGTCGGAATAGGCAAGGATGGTCATGTCCGGATGGTCGGCCTTCACCTCGTCATTGTGCCAGACGAACATATAGGCGCTGTCGACGAGATCGCGGCAGAGCTTGTCGGTCTTCGCCGCTTCCGTCAGCGGCAGATCCTTGTAGCCGATCTCGCAGGAGGTGCGGCGGAACACCTGATCGCGGCCGCAGAGCGCGGAGCCTAGGATCTGGCTGCCGAAGCAGATGCCGAGCATGGGGATTTCCATCTCGGCCGCCTCGCGGATCAGGTCATGTTCGCGCAGGATGAAGGGCACATCCTCATAGGCGCCGTGGGGGCTGCCGGAGAGAAAGATGCCGTCATAGCCTTTCAGCGAGGAGGGAAACTGGCCGTCGAAGGCCCAATGGCGATCGACCTGCAGACCCCAGGTCTCGAAGCGTTCGTCGAGCTTGGCAATCGACTGAAACTTGCGGCCGTTGCCGAGATAAAGAAGGCGTCCCGCCATGTCATTCCCCGTTTTCAAATTCTGCGCACCATTGGTATACCAGTGGTCTTCATGGTGCAATCGGGAATTCGTGGCATTCTGGCGCCGGTCTAGCTCTTTGCTTTTACGCAATTCCGGACGCAAAACCGGGTCCCACTTTTGCTGGAATTGCTCTATGCATCTGTCCGACAAGGCTAAAAGGGATGAAACATGCGCGTCGACCTCAATTCGGATCTCGGTGAGGGCTTTGGCCCGTGGACGATGGGCGATGACGCCGCGATGCTGGATATCGTCAGTACCGCCAACATTGCCTGCGGCTTCCATGCCGGCGATCCCGACATCATGCGCGCCACCGTGCGGTTGGCGAAGGAACGCGGCGTCGCGTTCGGTGCCCATCCCGGCTACAACGACCTGATCGGCTTCGGCCGCCGACGCGTGCCGGGCCTCAGCCTTGCCGAGATCGAATCGCTGGTCGCCTATCAGGTCGGCGCCATGGCGGCGATCGCCGCACTCGAAGGTCATCCGATGACCCATGTGAAGACCCATGGGGCGCTCGGCAACGTCTCGGCGGATGACGATGCAACGGCACTTGCCGTCGGCCGGGCGATCAAGGCGGTCGACCCGAAGCTCGCCTTCATGGTGATGCCGGGCACGGCGACGGCACGCGCCGCTGAGACGCTGGGCCTGACGCCGATCAACGAGATCTATGCGGACCGCACCTATGCCGACAATTTCAACCTGTCGCCGCGCTCCGAGCCGGGGTCGGTGATCCACGACAGCGATGTTCTCGTTGAGCGCGTCATCGCCATGGTTTCCGAAGGATGCCTGACCTCCACCTCCGGCAAGCGGCTGGAAGTGCCGATCGGCTCGATCTGCGTGCATGGCGATACGCCCGGCGCCGTTTCCATGGCGCGGCAGTTGCGTGCAGCGCTGGAAAAGGCCGGCTGGACGATCGGGTCGTCCCTGCAAGCTTAACAGGGAGGGCAGGCCCGATCATGGTCGGGCCTGATCCAGATCAGCGGGTCTTGCGCAGGTCGCCGATCACGGCGGCGAGACGTTCCTGGGCGCTGATGTAAAGCTCTTCCGCCATGTCCGCTGAAATCGCCCGGAACATGAAGCGGCTGCCGGCCGGCATCTGGGCAAGGCGCGTCAGATCGGAGGAGATTACCGTCGCGATCTTCGGATAACCGCCCGTCGTCTGGCCATCGGCAGTGAGCACGATTGGCTTGCCCGATCCGGGCACCTGGATGGAACCGAGCACGGTCGCGTCCGAGACGATATCGTTGCCCTTGAAGGCTTCCGTCTTCGGCCCATCCAGCACCATTGCCATCCGGTCGCGCGACTGGGTCACGGTGAATGGCTGCGTCAGGAAGGCGCGCCAGGCGTTGTCGTCGAAATAGCCGTCCTGCGGGCCGGGCACGATCTGGATCGGGCCGGAGCCGCGCAAGTAAGGCGTGCCGAGTGTGCGGGGCGAGAATTTGCTGGCCGATCCGATCGGCAATGTGTCGCCGGTCGCAAGTGCTTTGCCGTCCACCCCGCCGACGCCGGTTCTCAGATGCGTCGAGCGGCTGCCGAGCACCGGTGCGATGGTGATGCCGCCGGAGATCGCGACGTAGCCCCAGACCGAACCCTGCAGGGCACCGACGGAAAGGGTTTCGCCGGCCCTGAGAACATGGCTTTCCCAGGCCGAGACCGGTCTGCCGCCGATTTCGATCGAACAGGCGCCACCTGTCACGGCGACCAGAACGTCCCGCTCTGCAGAAAAGCTGCCGCCCATCAGGGCGAATTCGATTGCTGCTGCTTCCGGGTCGTTGCCGACCAGGGCATTGGCGATTGCATGGGCGTCGCGGTCGACGGCGCCGGAGGTCGAGACGCCGCGGGAGCGATAGCCGTAGCGGCCGCCGTCCTGCACGGTCATCAGCGGGCCATGCTTGAGAATGGTGAGGAGAGCGGTCATTCGGCGATCTCCTTCAGTTCGGCGGTTCCGGCCGCGACTTTTCCGTCCAGGTCCTTCGCCTCGTCGGCATCGATGCCACGGAAGCGGATGCGATCTCCGGCTTTCACCAGGAAGGGTTCCGGTCGGGCGGCGTCGAACAGCTTGAACGGCGTGCGGCCAAGAAAACGCCAGCCGCTCGGGCCGGGCACGGAATTGATGCTCGACTGGCGTCCGCCGATGCCGATCGCGCCGGCCTCGATGCGCTGGCGCGGCACCGAAAGCCGCGGCGTATGCAGGATCTCCGGCAGGCCGCCGAGATAGGCGAAGCCCGGCGCAAACCCGATCATGTAGACGCGGTATTCGGCCGACGCATGCATGGCGATCACATCGGCCACGCTCATGTTCTTCATCTCGGCCAGTTCATCGAGATCGGCCTGATGCTCGCCACCGTACAAGACCGGGAATTCCAACAGCCGGCCGGTTTGCTCGACTGATCCGCTGCGCGTTGCACGCCGCATGAGTTCTTCGACAAGCGGCGCGCCACGCACCTTGCGCGGATCGTAGATCACCGTCAGCGAGCGGTAGGTCGGGATGGTTTCCAAGATGCCCTCGATCGGCTCCGCTTTAAGGGAGGCATCGAGCGACAGGACTTCGAGGTTCGCGGCCTCGCAGATCGCATCGGAAAACTCGATGCCGATGGCGCGGTCGCCGCAGCGGAGAATACGGGGATAGGAAATCTCTTTGCCGGATTGGGGCTTGAGGGGCATGACTTCAATCTACCATTTCGCGATCAGATCCCGGCCGATGGAATCTCGCCGATCGCACGCAAATGCGCCAGTACCTTGCCGGCGACCTGAAGGCCAGTCTTTTCCAGCGCCTCTTCCGTCGATCCGCCGATATGGGGCGTGAGTACAAGATTGGGGCATTCGAGAAGCGGATTGCCGGCGATAATCGGCTCCACCGTCAGGACGTCGAGGCCTGCGCCGGCGAT
The DNA here is from genome assembly GCF_030323265.1 of Terrirhizobium terrae. Classification (GTDB taxonomy): domain Bacteria; phylum Pseudomonadota; class Alphaproteobacteria; order Rhizobiales; family Rhizobiaceae; genus Neorhizobium. Next base: position 644,589 of record NZ_CP104992.1, on the reverse strand, counting down.
GGTTCCATCTCTCAAAGCGGTCGCAAGGGCCTTCTCGTCTATGAGGGCGCCGCGGGCGGTGTTGATCAAAAAGCCGTTCGGGCCGATCAGCGCCAGCCGGCGTGCATCGATGACAGGCGTTGCGTCCGGAATGCCGTGGAGCGAGACGATGTCTGCCCATTCGCAGAGGCTGTCAACATCGGGCATGAGCGCGATACCCTGCGCTGCCAGTTCCTCGGCCGGTGTGAAGCGGGAGACGGTGGCGACCTCCATGCCGAAGGCCTTGGCAATGCGGGCAACCAGTTTGGCGATATGACCATAGCCGAGCAGCCCGAGACGGCGGCCGGAAAGTTCGAAGGTCTTGTGCTGCTGGCGAAACTGATTGTTGCCGGTGCGCGATGCCTGATCGGCGGCGACCAGCGAGCGGGTGCAGGCGAGCATGAGGCCGATCGCGAGTTCCGCAACCGACTGTGCGTTGGCGCCCGGCGTGTTGGCAAGCGGGATGTCGCGCGCGGCAAGCGAGGGCTTGTGCACCTTGTCGGTGCCGGTGCCGTGTACGCCGACAATCCTGAGTTCAGGCGCGGCGGCGATTTCCTCAGCCGATAGGCCGTGATTGCGGGTGATCACCGCTTTGGCGGTGGCGAGGTAGGGTTCAAGGTCGGCGAGGGCGGTGGATGCCGCGATGTGGACCGCAAGGCCTGCCTCTTCCAGAAGCCGAACGGCGCTCGGCGCAATCGGCTGGACGATCAGGCAGTCGCAGCGGTCCCCGGTCATTTTCAGGCCTTTAGCGGCGGGTCGAGGCAGAGTGCCGAGACAAGGCGTGCCGCCTCGGCAAAGTCGTCGATGCCCATGTGTTCGTCGGGGTTGTGGCTGCCATTGGCGTTGCGGATGAAGACCATGCCGGTCGGCACGCCGGCATCGGCAAAGACCGCCGCGTCGTGGCCGGCGCCGCAGGCCATGGTCTCAGCCTCGATGCCCTGTTCCCCGGCGAAATCGGACAGCGCCTGCACGATCGCGTCGTCCATCTTCGCCGACTTGCTGTCGGTCAGGCGACCGAGTTCGAATTTGACCCGATGCGCGGTCTCGATGCGGGCGACGGTTTGCGAGACGATCGTCTGCATGCGGGCCAGCGTCTCCGGTTCCTGGCTGCGGACATCGAGCGAGAAGCCGAGTTTGCCGGCGATCTTGCTGAAGGCGGCTTCGGACGGATCGGTGGCGAACTGGCCGAAGGTGACGACCAGATCGGCGCCCTCCGCCTGCAGTTCATCCCAGGCCTTGTCCAATTCGGTCACGAGCGCCGAGGCGGCGCGCACTGCATCGCTGCGATATTCGCGCGGCGTGGCACCGGAATGGGCGTAGACGCCGACGCATTTCGCTTCACGGTAGCGGAACGAGCCGCGAATGCCGGTGACGATGCCGACCGGGATCTGTCTCTCGATCAGGACCGGTCCCTGTTCGATATGCGGTTCGATGAACATGGCGATATCGGCCGGGTCGAGATAGGATTTGCCGGAACGCAGGAATTCCGTGTCGCCGCCGGCCGCGTCGATCGCGTTGCCGAGCGAGATCTGGTCCGAGGAGCGTTTTACCTGATCGAGTTCCTTTGACGTCAGGCGGCCGAATGCTGCGCGGCTGCCAATATAGGAGGCGCCGAACCAGGTGCTTTCCTCGGCGCGGATCGCCATGACGGTGATGTCGCGCGGCGGGCGAATTCCGGCGCGGACATAGCCTGAGATCACCGAAAGGCCGAGAAGCACGCCGGCGGCGCCATCGAAATTGCCGCCCATGGGCACGGAATCGAGATGAGAGCCGATGAAGATGCCGGGGCCGTCCTCGCGGCCCTTCAGCGTCATGTAGAGATTGCAGCCCGGATCGGTCTTCACCTCAAGCCCGAGCTTGCGGGCCTCGCGGCGCACCATGTCATGGGCAATCTGTTCGCCAAGGCCATAGGAGGTGCGGGTGATGCCGCGATTGGTGCCGGTGCGGCGCTTCAACTCGTCGAACAGCCGCTCGGCCAGCTGGATATCCACCGGGGCTGCGTTGCTGAGCGCAGACGGGGTCGTCCGGGCGCTTTCTGCCAAACCTGTCATGCGCGGGTCAGTCTCCCGATAATGCTGTCTCTAACGTGATCCAGATGCTGGCGCATGGCCTGGGCAGCGTCTTCGCCGCGCCCCTCGCGCAATGCGCCGACGATGTCGAGATGCTCGCGGCAGGTGGTTTCGAACCGTTCCGGCATGCTTCTGAGGTCGAAGATCTGCGTCTGGCGGCGCAGCGTGCGGATGATCTGGGCAAGCTGCGGATTGCCGGCCGCGTCGCCGATGCCGCCATGCAAGCGGTCGTCAACATCGCGGACGGAGCCACGGTCGGGCTTTCCTTCGCCATCTTCCGGGTTGCCGAGCAGGCTTTTCAGGTCGGCCTCTAGCTCGTCCAGTGCGGCGGTCGGCATGCGACCGGCGGCAAGCCGCGCCGCTTCCGGCTCCAGCAACTGGCGTATCTGCAGCGCGTCCATGTAATCCTCGATGCGCATCTGCTTGACCTGCAGGCCCCGGCTGCCCTGTCGGATCAGCAGGCCTTCGCCTTCGAGCATCAGGAGCGCGTCGCGGATCGGCGTGCGCGACATGTTCAATGTATCGGCCAGGCGGCGCTCGGTCACCATGGCGCCGGGCTGGGCTGCACCGGAAAGGATCAGGTTCAATATCTGTTCGTAGGCCTGCAGCGCCAGCCGCTTATCGGTTTCAATCAGCATAAATATCCTGTCCCTCCCATGCGGAGACGGCTTCAAATACCTGTCTGGTGCCACACGCTTTGGCAGTTGTCACCAAAATGTACGTCCAGCGGCTGTGCATCGTCCCTTGTGCGCCTCCCAGTGCACCGGAATTTTTGTATTCCGCTGGTTGACGACTGGTATACCAAATCATAATGTCATGCAACAACGAGCTTTGACGATCTTGTCGAAAGGACCTTCGCGTGAGTGCAATGCCGCAACCGAACCTTCCTTTTTCCCGGGAAGAGCATCTGCAGCGTCAGGATAAGCTGCGGGCGGAACTGTCGGCTCGGGGCGTCGAGGCAATGCTCGTCTTCGCCCAGGAAAGCATGTATTGGCTGACCGGCTACGACACCGGTGGCTATGTCTATTATCAGTGCCTCGTGGTGCCGACCGATGGTCGCCAGCCGGTGCTTCTCACCCGTCGCCCGGATCTCGTACAGGCGAAGCAAACCAGCATCATCGAAGATATCCGCATCTGGTGGGATGCCGAGGACGCCAATCCGGCAGCCGACCTAAAGGTCATCCTCGAAGAGCTAGGCCTCGGCGGCAAGAAGATCGCGATCGAGCTCAATACTCACGGCCTGACCGGCTGGAACCTCTATCGCACGCAGCAGACGATCGGTGACTGGTGCCAGCTTGAGGATGATCGCCACCTGATCCGCTGGCTGCGCGTCTGTAAGTCGCCGGCCGAGATCGAATATACCCGCAAGGCCGCCCGTATCCTCGATACGTCGCTGAATGCCGTCATCGCTGCTGCCAAGCCCGGCATTCTCGACAGTGACCTGAAGGCCGTCTACCTGACGTCGATCCTGGGGCAGGGTGCCGACATGCCGCCGAACGCGCCGCTGTTCAATTCCGGTCCGCGTGCCGTTTATGGCCGCGGCGTTTCCGATCCGCGCCGGCTAGAAGAGCAGGACCAGATCCTCGTTGAATATCCGGTCGCCTATCGCCGCTACAACGTGAAGACTGAATGGACGATCCTGTTCGGCCAGGCCTCCGATGCGCATCGTAAGATGTACGATGTCGGCATGGAGACATTGAGGAAAATGACAGAGATCGCCCGTCCGGGCACGACGCTCGGCGAGATCTTCGACGTCTATGCCGACGGTCTCGACAAGGGCGGCTATAAACGTGCCCGCTATGGCGCCACCGGCTATTCGGTGGGCTGCACCTTCGCGCCGACCAGCATGGACGTGCCGCCGATGATCTATTCCGGCAATCCGACCGTCTGCCAGCCGGGCATGACGCTGTTCTATCACGTGATGAACGGCGATGCCGATACGGGCCTGGCGATGGGCGTAGGCCACACGCTGCTCGTCACCGACGGTGCGCCCGAAGTGCTGACCGGCCTGCCGGACGAACTCACGGTGATCCGCTGACGAACACAAAATTCCGCCGGGAAAATCATAAAAACAATGCCGCCCGGCTCTCTGTCGAACCAACTTTCTAGAGGGCAAAATGACGACTTTCATGATTTCCCGCCGCACCATGGTCATGGGCCTGGCTGCAACGGCACTTATCCCCGGCATCAACATCACCGACGCGCTGGCGGCTGACACGCCGAAAGCCGGCGGCACGCTGAAGATCAGCCACTCGACGCGCATCGCGACGCTGAACGTGCTGAACTGCTCCGGCCCGGCCGAATATCCGGTCGTCGACATGCTCTATTCGGGCCTGACCCGCATGGGTCCTGACAACAAGCCGATGGCGGATCTCGCCGAGCGCTGGGAAGGCAGTGAAGACGCCAAGACCTTCACCTTCTATCTGCGCCAGGGCATCGTCTTCCACGACGGCACGCCCTGCACGGCCGACGACGTCGTCGCCACCTTCCAGGCGATCCTCAATCCCGACATTCCGGCGGCCGCCCGTTCCGTCCTCAACATGATCGAGAAGATCGAGGCTGTAGATCCGTCGACCGTCAAGTTCACGCTGAAGGCACCGTTCGCCGACCTGCCGATCTCGACGGCCCATGCCAATGCGCGCATCCTGTCGAAGGCCGCTCTTTCCGGCCCGCGCGAAAAGCTCGACACGACGGCTAATGGTACCGGCCCGTTCAAGCTCGAGACCTATGACAGCGCCCGCATGGTGCGCCTCGTCAAGAACGAGAACTATTTCATCAAGGGCAAGCCGCATCTCGACGCCGTCGAAATGATGCTCTTCCCCGATCTCGCCGCCGAAAGCGCCAACTTCCTCTCTGGCGCAGTCGATGTCATGCTGGTCGTTCAGCAGGCCGATTTCCAGCGCATCGCCGATGCGACCGGCATTACTGCACAGCGCATCCCGTCCGGCCGTTTCGTCAACATCACCATGCGCCAGGACCAGAAGCCCTTCGATGACGTGCGCGTCCGCAAGGCGCTCGCCATGTCCGTCGATCGTCAGATGATGGTCGATATCGTGCTGGAAGGCCTCGGCCGCCCGGCATACGACAATCTCGTGTCGCCGGAATTCCCTTACGCGATCGACACGCCGGAAATCGCCTATGATCCGGAAGGCGCTAAGAAGCTGCTCGCCGAGGCCGGTTATCCGGATGGCATCAAGATCAAGCTAGTCGCATCCAACCGCCCGGCCATCCGTGCCCAGGTCGCGATCGCGCTGAAGCAGATGGCGCTGCCCGCTGGCTTCGACATCGAAGTCGAAACCATGCCGCACGACACCTACCTCGCCAATGTGTGGATGAAGGGGCAGTTCTACATGGGCTATTGGGGCATGCAGGCGACCGAGGACGCGACGTTCAACCTGCTGCTCACTTCCAACGCATCCTACGAGGACACAGCCTGGAAGAATGCCGATTTCGACAAGCTCGTTTCCGATGCTCGCGCGACCGTTGATCCTGCAAAGCGCAAGGAGCTCTACGCCAAGGCGCAGCAGCTGCAGCTCGACGAGACGCCTTACATCGTGCCGATCTTCGAAGACATCCTGACCGCCAGCGGCAAGGGCTCCGAGGATTGGACGATCGCGCCTCTGTCCCGCTACTACTATATCGAAAACGTCTGGCTGAATAAGGCCTGATCGCATGAGCCGGGGATATCTCATCCGCCGCTTGCTGGCCGTCTTTCTGGTGCTGGCAATCGTAACCTTCGCCGTGTTTGCCATCACGACGATGCTGCCGGGCAATGCGGCGATCATGATCCTGGGGGAATATGCCACCCCGGACGCGGTCGCTGCACTCGAAAAGCAGCTCAATCTGGATCAGCCCTGGTACACGCAATACTTGAGCTGGGTCGGCGGCATTCTGCACGGCGACTTCGGCACTTCGCTTCGCCTCTCCTTGCCGGTAACCCAGGTCGTCGGCGAGGCATTCGCGAATTCCGCCATGCTGGCGCTGACGGCGCTCGTCGTCGTCACGCTGACGGCCATTCCGCTCGGCGCGCTAGCTGCCATCAAGCGCGGCACGGCGATGGATCTCGGGCTCGGACTGTTCAGCTATCTCGGCACGGCGCTGCCGGAATTCGTCACCGCGACGCTGCTTCTCGTCTTCTTTGCAGCCCCGCAGCAGGGCATTTTCCCGGCCGGCGGTTTCGTGGCTCCGTGGGAAAGTCTCACAGGCTTCGGCGCCCATGTGGTGCTGCCTGCGGCAACGCTCGGGCTGGTGCTGATGGCCCACGTCGCGCGTCAGGTCCGTTCCGAAATGTCGGAAGTGCTCTCTTCCGATTACATCCGTGCTGCGCGCCTGAAGGGCCTCAGCGAAAAGCGGGTCATCCGCCGGCATGCGCTGCCGAATTCGCTGGCGCCGGCTGTCGCCGTCATCTCGCTCGATATCGGCTATCTGCTCGGCGGCATCATCGTCGTCGAGGAAATCTTCGCCTGGCCGGGCCTCGGTCGTCTTCTGATCTATGCGCTGGAAAACCGCGACCTTCCCGTCATCCAGGCCGTGACCCTGCTTCTCGCGACGGTCTATGCCCTGTCCAACCTAATGTCGGACATCGTCATCGCTCTGCTCGATCCGAGGGTGCGCTATGCGTAATTTCTTCTCCACCCCCACTGCCATCGTCGGCACGGCGCTCCTGTCGATCGTCTGTTTCGCGGCAATCTTCGGTCCCTTCATCGCTCCTTACGATCCGCAAGCCTTCGATGCGCTCAACCGTCTGCAGGGGCCGTCCATGGCCCATTGGCTCGGCACCGACCAGTTCGGCCGCGACCTTCTGTCCCGCATCCTGACCGGCGCGCCTTCGACCGTCGCCTTCGGTGTCGGTGCCACGGTCGTCGGCGTCGGCATCGGCTCGATCATCGGCGTCGTCGCCGGTGTCTCCGGCGGCTGGATCGACTCGACGATCATGCGCATCCTCGACGGCCTGCTGGCCGTGCCGGACCTGCTGTTCACGCTGCTGATCGTCACCATTCTCGGCGGCGGCATGGAGCACGCCATGCTCGCCGTCTCGATCGCCTTCGCTCCAGGCATGGCCCGCATTTCGCGCAGTGCCGTCCTCTCGGTTCGTACCCGCGACTATGTCCGGGCAGCCGTCGCCCGTGGCGAATCCGGTTTCTACATCGTCGGTGCGGAAGTGCTGCCCAATGCGCTGAGCCCGATCGTCGTCGAAGCGACCATCCGCGTTTCCTTCGCCATCATGATCGGTGCGACGCTCGGCTTCCTGGGCCTCGGCGCCCAGCCGCCGAGCACGGAATGGGGGCTGATGGTGGCCGAAGCCCGCCAGTTCATGTTCCGCAATCCCTGGTGCGTTGCCGTTCCCGGCCTTTCGATCGCGATTGCCGCCCTCGGCTTCAACCTTTTCGGCGACGCCCTGCGTGACAGCCTCGACCCCAAGAGGAGCCACGCATGACAGCGCAGAGCCTGATCAAGGACGCTCCCATCGCCGCCGTCGAAAAGCCGGCCCTGTCGATCATCGACTATTCGCTTTCCTACAAGACCGCCAACGGTCTCATTCCGGCGCTGCAGAACATCGACCTGACGATCCCGAAGGGCAAGACGGTCGGGCTGGTCGGCGAATCCGGCTCCGGCAAGTCGTCCATGGCCTGGTCGATCATGCGCTACCTGCCGCCGAATGCGGTGGAGAAGGGCGGCGCGATCCGCCTCGCCGGCGAGGAACTGCTCGACTACACGCCGTTCCAGATGATGGATATTCGTGGCCGGCGCATGTCGATGGTCTTCCAGGATCCGTCGAACTCGCTCAACCCGACGATCCGGCTCGGCGAACAGATCGCCGAAGTGCTGATGCGCCATCGCGGCCTGACCAAGGCGCAGGCCTGGGTCGAGGCGGAAGCGGCACTCGCCCGCACCGGCATCACCCGTCCGAAGGAAATGCTGCAGCGGTTTCCGCATGAGGCATCCGGCGGCGAGAAGCAGCGCGTGGTGATCGCCACCGCCTTTGCCTGCGAGCCCGAACTGATCATCTTCGACGAGCCTACGACGGCGCTCGACATCCTGACCGCACGGCAGATCCTCGATCTGTTCAATCAGCTGCGCGACGAGACGAATGTCTCGGCGCTCTACATTTCCCATGACCTCGGCCTCGTTTCGCGCGTCGTCGACGAAGTGAATGTCCTGCACAAGGGCGTCATCGTCGAGCGTGGCGCGGTCGATGAGGTGTTCCGCAAACCTTCGGCGCCCTATACACGCCAGCTTATCGGCGCGGTGCCCAATCCGGACCGCTGGATCGGCGCGGACGCACCGGCCGAGCCGCAGACGCTCGTCAAGCTCGACAGGATCGGCGTCCATTACGGCGCGCCGTCGAGGATCCAGAAGATGTTCTGGCCGGAAGATGCCGACAAGGTCGGCTTCTGGGGCGCCAAGGATGTCGAGTTCGAGGTCCGCAAGGGCGAGCTTCTCGGCGTGGTCGGTGAAAGCGGGTCGGGCAAGTCGACCATCGCCAAGGTTCTCGCCGGCCTTCAGGATTTCGAGGGCAATCTCCATTTCGACGGCAAGAATGTCGCGAGCCGCAAGGCGATCGACCGCGCCTATCGCCGCCGCGTGCAGATCGTTTTCCAGCATCCCGACGCATCGCTCAATCCGCGCCAGAAGATCGGCAAGATCCTCTCACGGCCGCTGAAGCTCTACGGCGTCGTGCCCCGCGACCAGATCAAGGCGCGCATCGCCGAGCTTCTGGAGATGGTTCGGCTGCCGGCGGAATTCGCCGATCGCTATCCGCACGAACTCTCCGGCGGTCAGAAGCAGCGCGTGGCAATCGCCCGCGCCTTCGCGGCCGAGCCGGAACTCGTCATCTGCGATGAGGTGACAGCGGCGCTCGACGTTTCCGTCCAGGCGGCGGTTGCCGAACTGCTGGTGAAGCTGCAGAAGGATACGGGGGCGGCCTGCGTGTTCATCACCCATGACCTCAACCTCATCCGCCAGCTGGCGCATCGCATCGCCGTTATGCACCACGGCAGGCTGGTCGACTTCTTCGATCGTGCGGACGCCCGGTCGGATGATCGCGATGCCTATACCAAGGCGCTTCTCGATGCGGTGCCGGTCCACGCGGCGCCACAGGAATAGGCGGCATGATCCTCTTCCAACGATCCACAAGAGCAGAGAACGGCGCGTTCGCATGAGCATGTATGTCCCCCAGGAATTTGCCGGCACGACCCGTGGCGGCCGCCAGGTTCTGCTGAAGTTCAGGCAGGCGGAATTCGATGCACGTCTGACGGCAACCCGCCGGCGGATGCGCGAGCGCGGCCTCGATGCGCTGATCGTCTTTGCCCAGGAAAGCCATTACTGGCTGACCAGCTACGACACGGCCGGCTACGTGTTCTTCCAGGCGGGTCTGGTTCTGGCCGATGACGGCAGCGACACGGTGCTGCTCACCCGCACGCCTGATCTGCGGCAGGCCAATGTCGCCTCGCTCTATGACGATGTCCGTGTGTGGCTGAATGCCGAGGATGCCAATCCGGCGGAAGACCTGCGCGCCATCATGGCCGAGAAGGGCCTTTCCGGAAAGAAGGTCGGCGTCGAATATGCGACCTATGGCCTGACCGGCGCAAATGCCCGCATGGTGGACACGGCGCTTGAGGGCTTCTGCGTCAACGTCGATGCATCGGACATCGTCCGCACCGGCCGGCTGGTCAAATCGGCGGCTGAGCTCGAGCATGTCCGCATGGCCGGCAAGCTTGCCGATGCGGCCGTGCAGGCGGCGATCGACGTTACCCGGGCAGGCATACCCGATACAGTTCTAAGCGGCGCGGCACTCACCGCGATGCTTGCCGGCGGCGGCGACATTCCCTCTGGTGGCCCTCTCGTCAATTCGGGATCCCGCGCGCTTTACGGCCGCGGGATCGGCGGACCCCGATTGATCGAGGAGCAGGACCAGATCCTTGTCGAACTCGCCGGCTCCCATTGCCGCTACCATGTCGTCGTCGAGCATACGCTGGTCACCGGCAAGCCGGATCCGCACCAGCTCGACATGCTGAAGGTGGCGAAGGATGCGCTTGACCAGATCAAGGACGCAGCGCGGCCGGGCGTCGCGCTCGGTACTCTCGACGATATCCATCGCCGCGTGCTGGACGATGCCGGCTTTGCCAAGGCGCGTTATGCGGCCTGCGGCTACGCGCTCGGCTGCACCTTCAAGCCGACCTGGATGGACGTGCCGCCGATGATCTATTCCGGCAATCCGCTGATCATGACGCCGGGCATGGTGTTCTTCGTCCACATCATGATACCGGATGCGACGACGGGTCTGACGACCGGTGTCGGCCAGACCTTTGCCATCACCGAGAACGGATATCCGGAAGTCTTCAGTGAATTGCCGGTGCAGCTTTACTGCTGCTGAGAGGAGAAACAATGACATTCAACGTTGATACCAAGGGCGTCTATGCCATCGCCGCCACGCCGTTTCTCGACGATGGCGCGATCGACTTCAATTCCGTCGACAGCCTGACCGACTTCTATGAGGCGAGCGGCTGCACCGGCATCACCATCCTCGGCATCATGGGCGAAGCGCCGAAGCTGGAAGCGGATGAAAGCCGGGCGATTATCAAGCGGGTGGTCGAGCGCGCCAAGGTGCCGGTCATCGTCGGCGTATCGGCGCCGGGCTTTGCCGCCATGCGCTCGCTTGCCCGCGGTGCCATGGATATGGGCGCTGCCGGCGTGATGATCGCGCCTGCGCCGGGATTGAAGACCGACGAGCAGACGATCAACTATTTCGCCAATGCCGTCGAAGCGGTCGGCGACGATGTTCCATGGGTCCTGCAGGACTATCCGCTGACGCTCAACACGGTGATCGCCACGAGCGTCATTGCAAAGATCATGGCAAACCATCCGTCCTGCCTGATGCTCAAGCACGAAGACTGGCCGGGCCTTGAGAAGATTTCCAAGCTGCGCGCCATGCAGCGCTCTGGCGAGCTTCGCCCCTTCTCCATCCTCTGCGGCAATGGCGGGATGTTCCTCGACTTCGAACCGGAACGCGGCGCCGATGGCGCGATGACCGGCTATGGATTCCCGGACATGCTGGCTGAGCTAATCTCTCCTTTGCCGCCGGCAAGCGAGACGAGGCGCATGACCTCTTCGATGCGCATCTGCCGCTGATCCGCTACGAACAGCAGCTCGGCGTCGGTCTCGCCGTGCGCAAGCATGTCCTCAAGCGCCGCGGCGTCATCGCATCCGATGCCCAACGCAAGCCGGCGCAGACGCTGACCTCGACCGCCCGTGCCGAGGTTGACTATCTGCTGGCGCGTCTTGCCGCGAAGGACAAGCGCGCCGCCGTCTGAGCAGCATTTCACCAAGTTTCGAGAAAGGCGCCGATTGGCGCCTTTTTCCGTTTCTGCCAATGCCGCGTCGGATAAGCGATTGACAGCGCAGGTTCTCAAGCAAAAAGAAAAATACCCGCTGAGGAAAGGTCCGCGCAAGCCTCGGGCCAGCCTGCGGGGCTAGGTGTTTACGGCCGCTTCTCGGCCCGTTTACAGGTCAGGTTTGATCAAGAGTTCTTAAGCCCTGGACGGTCCCTGTTAACCATTTGTTAACCATGACGCCTCTAGACATGGGCAACGATTTATTAACGTAGATGACCAAAGTGCTAACAGACGCTCGCTCCATCAGAATCAAGGGCCGTTCGTTCCTGGCGGTCGTTCTGTCGCCGGATCTTCCGCTCGATCAATGGCTTGTCCGGCTGGACGACCTTGCCTCGCGCTCGGCCGGCTTTTTCCTCGACCGCCCCGTCGTTCTCGACGTTTCGGAGCTGTCGATCAAGAAGGCCGAACTGAAACAGCTCATCGACGACCTTGCCGAGCGCAATGTCCGGATCATGGGCGTCGAGGGGCTCGTCCGTCCCAACTTGGCCCAGGCATGCCGCCGGCAATGAAGGGTGGCAAGCCTGCCTCCGACGTCGAGGTTTCCGCACGCGAGCCGGACGCAGAAAGCACCGATTCGGCTGAGGTTCAGTCCCAGTCCAAATCCGAGGCGCCGCAGAAGCTCGAAGCCCCGCAGGTCCGGGCGATCCCGCAATCGCTTGTCATCGACGAGCCGGTTCGTTCCGGTCAGTCCATCATCTTCCCGGAAGGCGACATTACCATCGTCGGCTCCGTGGCATCCGGCGCCGAAGTCATCGCCGGCGGTTCGATCCACATCTATGGCGCCCTTCGCGGCCGTGCCATGGCGGGATCGATCGGGAACACCAACGCACGCATTTTCTGCCGCCGCCTGGAAGCGGAGCTCATCGCCATCGACGGCATCTATAAGATGGCCGAGGACATGGATGAGAGCCTTCGCGGGCGGGCAGTTCAGCTGTCGCTCGAGAGCGACGTCATCATGGCAGACATACTTTTCTGAGCCGCAAAAGGTCAGATAACCAGGAGATCAAGATGGGGAAAGTCATCGTAGTCACGTCCGGCAAGGGCGGTGTTGGCAAGACAACATCGACCGCCGCACTCGGCGCCGCACTCGCTCAGCGCAATGAGAAGGTTGCCGTCGTGGATTTCGACGTCGGGCTGCGCAATCTCGACCTCGTCATGGGTGCAGAACGCCGCGTGGTCTATGACCTCGTCAATGTCATCAATGGCGATGCCAAGCTTCCGCAGGCGCTGATCCGCGACAAGCGGCTCGACACGCTGTTCCTGCTGCCGGCCTCCCAGACGCGCGACAAGGACGCGCTGACGGAAGAGGGCGTCGAACGCGTCATCGGCGAACTGAAGAAGTATTTCGACTGGGTCATCTGCGACAGCCCGGCCGGCATCGAGAAGGGCGCTACGCTTGCGATGCGCCATGCCGACATCGCCGTCGTCGTCACCAATCCGGAAGTCTCTTCCGTTCGCGACAGCGACCGCATCATCGGGATGCTCGATTCCAAGACGCTGAAGGCCGAGAACGGCGAGCGGATGGAAAAGCACCTGCTGCTCACACGCTACGATCTGACCCGCGCCGAACGCGGCGACATGCTGAAGGTCGATGACGTCCTCGAAATCCTCTCAATCCCGCTTCTCGGTATCATTCCGGAAAGCATGGATGTTCTGAAGGCTTCCAACGTCGGCGCTCCCGTCACGCTCGCCGACACCCGCAGCATGCCGGCCCAGGCCTATTTCGAAGCCGCCCGCCGTCTTGCAGGCGAAGTCGTGCCCGTCACCGTACCGGGCGAAAAGCGTGGCATCTTCGGAAAACTCTTCGGAAGGAAGGCCGCATGAGCATACTGCGTCTTTTCACACGATCGCGTTCGGCGCCTGCGGCGCGTGAGCGCCTTCAGGTTCTGCTCGCCCATGAGCGTGCCTCTGCCGGCTCCGATCTCGCAGCCATCCTGCGGGAAGAAATCCTCGCCGTCATCGCCAAGCATGTCGAACTCGACGGCGACCGGGTGACGGTGAAGCTCGATCGGGAAGCCGACGTTTCGATCCTCGAGATCGATGTCGAGATCCCGCTGGACGCGGCACGCGCGGCCTGATCAGAGCGAGGCGGTCTAGCGCCGCCGCTATTAAAAACATTGAAGGCGGCCCGAGCTCTCGTTCGGGGCGCCTTTCGCGTTTCAGGGATCAGCGCACCGGGCGGCGGATCGGAAAGCGCCACAGCGCCGAGCGCTTGCCTCTCAAGAGCAGATGTACCGGGCGCTCAAAGCATTCATATCCAGCAATGCCGACCAGCGTACCAAGTATCGTCGCCACGACGAGCAGGATCAGCGGCGACAGCGAAAGCGCCAGCCCAATTTGGACCACGACCGATACGGCGAATGTGTGCCACAGATAGATCGAGTAGGAGCTGTCACCGAGATAGGTGAGGGCCGGCATGGCAGGTAATCTGCCTCTCACTTCGATAGCAAGGGCACCGGAGACCAGCATGAAGGCCAGCGGGCCGCAGGTCCAGGCATCGAAATCCAGCTTCATCACCTGGATCGTCGCAAAGCCTGCAATCGCGAGACAAGCCATGCCAAGGCCGACTGAGGCCGGGGAAGGCTGTTATTCTTCCACAGTTTGGCGAGCGCTGCGCCAGCGACGAATTCAAGAATGATTGGCGCAGTATAGAAGGCGAGCGTCTGGTTTTCCGGCTTGGCCACGATGCCGATCAAGGCGAGCAGGCCAAAGACGGCCGCCAGCGCCGCCAGTCGCGCCGAGGGTCTGAGGAAGAGGACCAGCGCAAAGACGACGTAGAAGAAAATCTCGTAATTCAGCGTCCAGCCCTGGACGAGGACCGGCCAGAGATGATCGTTGTTGGGGGAGGGCATCGGGACGAAGAAGTATGATCCGAGAATATTTGCGGGATCGAGCTGCAGGTTCGGAAACAGGCCGACAATGGCGCCGACGATCATCACCGTCGTCGCCGCCCAATAGGCGGGCGCGATGCGCAGCAGCCGATTGCGGAAAAATCCTGCTGGGGTGTCGGGGCGGCCATCGCTGATCGCCATCATGATGAAGCCGCTGACGACGAAGAAGACGTCGACGCCCGCCGCACCGATGGTGAAATGCAGCCCGGTCCGCTCGCCGGCATGGAAGATGACCACGGCGAGAGCGGCCAGCGCCCGGAGGTACTGGATAGAATAGAGCGTCTGCATGTTCGGTGGCCTCAGCCTATCTGCGTGCCGGTCCGTCCGGGCACGAATTGATCGAAAAAGACCCGCGCCGGTTTGCGCTGCGGCGCCAGTGCCAGCCTTCCGGCGGCGAAATAGAACAGGAACGAGCCAACCTGATAAGGGTTCATGATGTCGATCTCAACGAAGGAACGAACCAGAAGCAGGCAGGACAGGCCGAGGAACATCAGGGATTCAGGCGTCTTGGCGATGATCAGCAGGCGTCTCAAATGACCGATGATGATCGTCAGCAGTGTGAATACCAGCAGCAGCGTGCCGATTATGCCCGTCTCCACCATGGTCTCGATATAGGTGTTGTGGAAGTGGAAGCCGCTGCGCCCCGTAATTCCGAAATCGTCCCACAGACTTTCGGCCTTCGGAAAACCCTGGACCCAGAACCCCTGGTAACCGATCCCGAGGATCGGATATTCTCCGGCGGTCTCCATGCCCTGCTGCCAGAGATAGGTGCGGCCGGTCAGGGTGGAATCCTTGCCGAATATGCCAAGGATCGCATCCATCGCACCGAATTGCATCGCGCCGACGACGGCGCCTGAGCCAAGGATGAGGGCGGCGCCGAAAAGGCCCGCCGATGCTTCGGCGAAAAGACCATAAAGCCTTGGAGGCCGACACAGGCGGCCACGATGGCGACCGTGGTGATCACCGATGTCGCCGACTGGGAGGCAAGAAGCGAATAGGCGGAGATGAGGCTGACGCCGCCGGCGCCGATGAACCAGATGCCGCGTTCGCGGAACAGCATGACGGCGGCATAGCAGAAGAACACGCCAAGCGAAGCGAAGAAACCGAGCTGGTTCTTTGACGAAAAGGCGCCAACGAAGCTGAACGTGCCGTCCATCGCATCCGGCAGATATGTACCGAACAGCAGAGAATAGACGAGGACTATAGCGACCCCGGCAATCGCACCGCGGATCAGCGTCCTGGTGCTGAGCACGCGCATGGCGATCAGCGCGCAGACCACATGGGTCAAGTATTGTATGGCCGTCCGCAGGGAAACACCGAAGGCGGGCGACCAGAAGGCGGAAATGAAGCAGAACAGCGCGAAGGCGAAGATCCAGAGATATTTCAGGTAATTGCCGAGAACGCGTCGATAGTCGACCGTCACCAGCAGGAACCAGACGCCATAATAGGCTAGGATCGAAATCTGCCCGAACCGGCTCGAATAGGCGAAGACGAAGAAGGATACCGCTACGGCGGCTATGCCGTAGAGTTCATTCTTGGCCGGGTCGATAAGGGCAGATTTCGCAATCTTCACGCGGGCTCCACCAGTCTTTACTGCATCAGAAGTTCGGACGAGACCTTGATGACGTCGCCGGGGCGCAGCCGCGTGTTCTCGTCGACAGTCAGCTGCTTCGGCCCATTGCCCTCGTCGCGTACCACGACATACTTGATCGCGGCATCTTCATTGGCCGGATCGAGTTTCAGCGCTTCGGCGGACTGGGCCAGCGCTTCCTGCATAAGCTGGCGGCTGGTCGAGAGCTCGAGGCCGAGCTTTTCCAGTGACGCTTCGGTGTCCTGCAGTTCCTGGGCGCGCTGGGCATCCCAGTCGTTGCGCAGGTTGATCTCGTCCTGATTGGCCTTGTTGATATCCTGCTTCGCACGCAATGAAGCGGTGCTCGTATCCAGCATGTTGGATTCCAGATCGGCCGCTCGCTCTTCGGCCGAGATCCGGCGGCTGGATGTGGCGAGGCCCTGTTCGGTCAGCTTTGCCATCCTGTCGCGATCGTCGTTGACCAGCTTCAGCTGTCGTTCCTGAGTGACCGTCTTCTGTGCCAGCGACTGGACCTCAGTGTCCAGGAGATCCTTGAGATCGGCCAGCGCCTTGAGCTGGAGTTCGTATCGCTGGCGCCTGGACTTCATCAACGCCGCTTCGCTGTCGATCAGCTGTTGCGCGTTCGGAAGCTTCTTCAGCTCTTCGGGGATCTGCAGCTCCTCAGCGCCATTCATTTCCGCCACGAGGCGCGCGTGCCGCGCAATCAGGCGACCACGCTCGGAATCGCTGACATCAGCATCGCCGCGAGCGCGAATGAAATCACGGGCAAAACGCTGTCCGGCATCCGAGCGACGCAAACCGCCGGCGAGGCTGACAGCTTTGAGTACGGTCAGATTGGGAGAGTAGGGATATTCGCCGGGCGTCTCGATGTCGCCCGAAACGAAGACTGGACGAAACTGTGCGATTTCTACTGATGCCGAGGGCAGGTTACGCAGCGCGAACTGACTCTGAAGCTTCTCGCCTATCGCCTTGCCGACTTCTGTCGTCGTTTTGCCTGCTGCATCCAGATCACCAATGAACGGCAGGAAAGCGCGCCTGAAGGTCCGACGGTGTAGTCACCGCTGACAACGTCCCAGTCCCTGATGCTGCCGTCCGCAGGCTGCCACTCGGCAACGCGAATACGCAGCTTGTCCATGACGCCCAGGCGATAAGTGTCGCTCGTGGCGGCTTCCTGGTTCTGGACGGCATCGCTCTGGATCGCGTCTTGCGCCAAGACAGGCGCCACAGCGCCAGACATGAATATGCCCGCCGCTGCCAAGAGCGTCGGGATGCCGGTGGGAAGGACCTTACGGATGCCCATCAGATCTCCTGTATTTCATTGTTTTGGTGTCGCTACCGAAGCCGGTCGGTGCAGCGCCCCGATTTCTCGCAGACGCTGCCCGGTTTGCTCAGTAGCTGCCGCGTGCCAGGCATACTGCGGGTATTGTCCGCAGAATGATGGCAACATCTTGCACAAGCGACCAGTTCTGGACGTAATGCGTATCGAAAGCGATACGGCTTTCATACGATACGTCGTTGCGGCCGCTGATCTGCCACAGGCCGGTCAGGCCAGGGCGGGTCTGAAGATAGTAGACGGCGAAGCTGTCATAGACCTTCAATTCATCGTCCACGACGGGGCGTGGGCCAACGACGCTCATCTCACCACGAATGATGTTGAGGAGCTGGGGAAGTTCGTCGAGGCTGAGCTTGCGCAGCACGCGGCCGACAGCGGTCACCCGCGGATCGTCCTTGAGCTTGCGGGTGCGTCTCCACTCATCGGCTGCTTCGGGGTTTTCCCGAAGGTGCTTGCGGAGAAGCTCGTCACCATTGACTGCCATTGTCCGGAACTTCAGGCACTTGAAGGTACGACCTCCATGCCCGATACGGCTATGCCCGTAAAAGGCAGGGCCCTTATCCGTGAACTTTACCAGCGCCATGATCATCAAAAAAATCGGGCTGAAAATAATCAGGGCCAGACCGGCCGAGGTGATGTCGAAAGTCCTTTTTGCCAAACCGCCAATCGGCAAAGCGAAGGCGGAGTGATCTAGATTCGTAAGCGGCGTATTTGCCGAACGTGTCGCTGACTTCATGGGGGAGGACTCCACTTAGGTTTTGCGATAGTCGGTGCCTTTAAGGCGCATCAATGTGCAGCTATGGGATAATAAGTCTGTGTTCGGAATTTGATGCTAGTCAAAATTTTCTGACAGGGTCGCCAGATTGGGGGCATGAGGCGTTTCGCCACCGTAAGGCGTACACCCATTGGTAGTATATAAAAACATAAAGACCTGCGAAAATACTACGATGACCGTGTAAATTTGAATCGATCTCGAATGTAATAGGTAATCGAAACTTGATGGGATCGTATTACCAATCCTGTCGCGCGATCAAAGCGGTCGCCGCTTCTTGAGGGCCGGACCATAAGTAGCTTGCCCTTCGGACCAAAGGCCTACGTCTGTTGCACTGCAATACAATGGTGCAACGCAAAAGCGCATGATCGCGCTCGGTGACCTTTGTAACAAAAGTTGATCGGATATCAGGGCCGGCGCACGTCCATGAGCATCGAAATGCTGTGGCATGCGGCAAATCGGGCTGAAATGTGGCGAGAATATGGTGAATTATACGTGGTAACTTGATGTTGAATCGATTTGAAGCCGCTAATTTACGGCGAAGAGACCACCTTACCAAAGTTTCATGCTCCCAAAGCCCCCACCGGGTCTGAGAGCCTTGAATCCTCTCCGTTTGGCTCATAAAGTAGAGGCCTAGGAGAGGGCACTAAAAATTGTCAGTTTTCTAAGAAAATCCCTCGGGGAGGAATGATGATGTACGCACCGCGCGTCTTTGTGAGCATGATGGCAGTTCTGATCGTGTTTGCAGTGGCGGCGTACCTCACGACAGGTTCCTTGCTCACCGCCCTCGGTCAAACGCTGCTCTGTGCCATTATACTTCAGGTAGGTTACTTCGTCGGAGTTCTCTACCTTGTGCACCGCGAAAAATCAGGTGCCGGCAAGGATCGAAATCCTGATGTCCATTCATCCCGGCAGATCAAGGAAGACCTTGGACGCGATGAAATCCGGGCCGACGCTGCCGCCAGGGTTCGTATTCATGATCGGTAATTTACTTTAGCATCTTCCGTTGCACTGCAAAATCTTGCACCTTTCACATCGTCGCCATTTTCCTAAGTTTCATGGTCTGGACCGACAGACGATGGAGACGGCAATGGCGGACATCGCTACTCAGACGATCTGCGTTATCATCGCAGCCAAGAACGCATCCGATACGATCGGTCTCGCCGTGGCGTCCGCCTTGCGGGAAGTTGAAGTGTCGGAAGTCGTGGTCGTCGACGACGGATCGAGCGACGGCACTGAGGCCGCTGCCAGGGCCCTCGATGATGGAACGGGCCGGTTGAAGGTCATTTCCTTTGCACAGAACCGCGGCCCGTCTGCGGCGCGCAATGCCGCGATTGCCCAATCGACGGCGCCGCTGATCGCCATTCTCGATGCCGACGACTTTTTCTTTCCCGGACGGTTTGCGCCGATGCTGGCGGAAAGCGATTGGGATTTTGTTGCCGATAATATTGCATTCGTAGCCGACCCGACGGCGCTGGCCGTTCCGCCGCGCTTCCAGTCGAGGGCGCGATCCATGTCGCTCGTGCAGTTCGTAGAGGGCAACATTTCCAAACGTGGCAAGCCGCGTGGCGAGACCGGCTTCCTGAAGCCCGTCATGAGCCGCGCGTTCCTTGCCCGGCATGGTCTGCAGTATGACGAACAGCTTCGCCTGGGCGAGGACTACGACTTCTACGTCAAGGCACTTGCTAAGGGGCCCGCTACAAGGTCATCGAACATTGCGGCTATGGCGCTGTGGTGCGTGGAGATTCTCTTAGCAGCCGCCATCGCACCGAGGATCTGCGGCGTCTCTATGAGGCCGACAACGCGATCATGTCGGCTATGCCACTGACGCCCGAGGCGAAGCAGATCATCACGACGCACAGGGATCACATCCGCGCCCGCTACGAGTTGCGTGCTTTCCTCGATGCGAAATCCCAGCACGGCAAAGGTGCTGCGATCAAGCATATGCTCGGGCGGCTGGATGCGTTGCCGTCCGTCGTGACCGGCATCTTCTTCGATAAATACGATGCGCTCAGACGCAACAAGGGGACGTCAGCCGCTTCACTGCCGACATCCCCCGTTATCTGCTGTCGGGCGAGCCCGTTTCCCAGAAGTAGCTCTCAGAGGTAGTCCCGGCGGATTCCGTCGAGAACCTCGCGGAACGCGGCCTTCTTGGCGTTCAGCCTGTCTTCCGGGCTGAGCCTCGGCTGGGCACGGCTTGCCTGCCATAGGGCCAGGATCGACGGCGTTGCCAGCGCCTGCTTGGCCATGCCGCGCAGACCCGTCTGAGACGGCGCCGAATGGGTCATCACGTTGCCGTCGGCTGGTTCCGGAGCGTTTACAGGCGCTGCCTGAGTATCTGAATCGAAACGCATGCCCCAGAAGCGCGATCGCTTTCTCACGGCTTCCGCACGGGTCGATACGGGCACGTAGCGCGGCTCGTAGGATGTGCCGACCGACTGCGCCCAATCGTTCCATTTGAAGTCGTTGATCGAACGCGATGTGCTGACGGCAACCCACGGCACCCGGAAGGCATCGGCCAGGATAGCGCCGTGCATGGATTCGGCGACGATCATTTCCGACTGGGCGATATGGCGGATGACTTCCTTCGCTTCACCGCGAGGGTCGAGATAGGTCAGACCGGCGGGTTCGCAGACGGCTGCCCACATGCCGAACTCGGCCGATTCCCAGTGAGGAATGAAGGTCTTCTTGTGGATCTTCGGCAGGTTCTGGAATTCCGGCATGTCGGCGATCAGTGCCGCCGGGTCGGTGATGCCCTTTTCGGTCGGAAGTCCAAGTTTCGCTGCCGTCAGCGGGCCACGTACGCAACGGACATCCCAATCTTCCGTGGTCGTGTTGGGCGCTTCGCCATAGCCATAGCCGCTGCCGACGACGAGCTTTTTCTGCTCGGGTCCTGGAAGAAGGACCGGATTGAGGACGGTGCCAACGCCGACGAGAAGCACGTCGGGATGAACGTCACGGAAACCCGGCAGGAGATAATCCCAGAGCCAGAGGTTCAGGTCGTCGCCAAAATTTCCGTGATGCGATGCCCAGTAATAGGGTTTCATGCGTGGCCTCCATGGCTCGCGTTTGAATTCAGAATGTTTATGCCCATCGTCGCGGTACTGTTCAGCGCGCTGGGCGGTTCAGCTTGCCCGCACCAAGGCGGAAGGCGGCGCTGATGATGGCGGGATCGCGCATCACCCAACGGGCGAGAAGACCGAAATCCGGTGCCTCCCGCCGCTTCATCCGGCCGGCCTGGCTCCACAAAGCCTGCTGGCGTGCGGTATTCTTGTAGGACGCGATCGAGGCGACATCGCCCGGCCGTGCCTTGAAGCGTGTCTCCAGCGTGTCGAGCGCCACCCAGGTGTTGAACTGCTGCTTCAGGAATTGCGGCGAGCGGTTGTCGATGCTGTGGAAGATGTTGAGGCCCATGCCGCGCGCGGCACCGGCCTCGTCGCACAATACCGTACGCTTGGCCTTCAGCATGCAGTCGCAGAAGAACAGCACGTCTTCGGCAGCCAGTCGAAGGGTCGGCTCGAAACGGACGTTCTCGAAGATCGGCCGGCCGATGACCATGCAGGACAGGTGCAGGAAGCTCCAGTTCTTCAGCATGACACTGGCGATATCGGGGATCTCGACGACGAGCGGATCTTCGGAAAGGCGCGTGCCGCCCTCGCGCCGCTCCAGCTCGGCCATGCCGAAGTGATAGTAGAATTCCTCGCTTGCCTGCATCGAGGCGAAATAGCAATCCGCGCCGAAGCTGTTCATGCTGTCATAGGCGTTCTGCAGATGGTTCGGCAGCCAGACATCGTCGGAATCGAGCAACGCTGCGAAACGGGTTTCGGCCGAAATATTATCTAAGCCGGTATTGCGCGCACCGCCCGGTCCGCCGTTCGGCTGGAGCACGACCTTGATGCGGGAACGCCAGCTTTCGTCGATGTCGCGCAGCTCCATTTCCGCGGGGTAGGGTGACTCGTCATCAACGACGATGATATCAAAATCCTGAAACGTTTGATCGAATATAGATTTTAGCGCCCGGCGCAAAATGCCGGCCTCTTTTTGATAAAATGGGATAATTACCGTGAACGTCGCCATTTTTTCGCCCCTGCTCCTTCAAAGAATTGCAAGCCACTGACGTTTGCAGTGCCTTCTGTTCGGCGGCGAGACCGCCGTATTCGATAACCTCCAGAATAGGAATTCTCACATGGCTCCAACCCAGGGTGTCAAGGCAGTCACGACCAATGTCGGCTGGAGCGTGCTATCAAAGACCGCCACATTCGGGCTGAAATTTGTCACGGTGCCGATTCTGGCAAGGCTCCTAACACCGGAAGATTTCGGTTCCGTGGCAGTTGCCCTCACCGTCGTGCAGTTTTTGGCGATGATCGGCGGCGCCGGATTGACCTCCGCACTGGTGGTCGATCGCGACGGCGACATGGACACCGTCCACACGGTTTTCTGGACGAATTTCGCCATGGCCTGCCTGATGGGGCTTGGACTTTTCCTCGGCGCAGACTGGCTTGCCTCGATAATGGGCGCGCCGGAAAGCGCATGGCTTCTGCGCATCATGGCGGTGCTTATTCCGCTGCAGCTCGCCGGCGATGTCGCCTATTCCCTGCTCGCGCGGCAGATGAATTTCAGCAAGGACGCGGTGCTCAGCACGATTTCCGAATCGGCTGCGGCGTTGATTGCCGTCGCCATGGCATTCCTCGGCTACGGTGTTTGGGCACTGGTCTTCCAGCTCTTCGCCGCCGCTCTCATCCGCCTTGTCGGGCTCTACACCGTCACCCGCTACATGCCGCATCTCGTGCTGCGGCCGGCCAAGATCGTGCCGCTCCTGTCGTTCACCTGGGGAATGATGGGGTCGGAGATCGCCAATTTCGTCACCTTCCAGTCGCCGATGATCGTGATCGCCCGCATGCTGGGCCTTGCCGATGCCGGTGCTTATTCGGCGGCAAACAGATTTGCCAGCATTCCGAACCAGGTCATCTTGTCAGCCGTCATGGGCGTGCTTTTCCCTGCCTTCAGCCTGATGGGGGACGATCGCAAGCGCCGTTCGGATGCGCTGATGTTTTCCACGCAGGTGACGACGGTGCTTCTGGCGCCGGCCATGTTTGGCCTCTGGGCCGTGGCGGAGCCGGCAATGCTGGTGCTGTTCGGGCCGCAATGGGCCTATGCCTGGCCGGTGCTCGGCCTGCTGGCGTTGTCGAAGGCGATCGTCACGCCCTGCAGCACGTTCATTCCCTATCTCAAGGGCACCGGGCATAGCCAGGTCCTGTTCTGGTCGGCCGTGCTGCGGGCGATTGCGACGACTGCGGCGATCGCGCTCGGCGCCTATTATGGCGATCTCGTCACCGCCATGTGGGGGCTCTGCGCCGTCAATGCCGTGACGCTGGTCGGTTATTCCTGGGCGGTGTTCAGGGTCGACAATATTCCGTTCGTCCGTGGCATGCTGACCAGCAGCCGATCGATGATCACGGCGCTCATCATGGCGCTGGCAGTCAGGGCCTTTCTTCACGCGTTCGAGGCCCATCTGACAAACCCCTATTTTGAGGTGCTGGCCGGCGGCGCTGTTGGCGGCTTGGTTTATGGCGTGCTGCTACTGCTGACGGAACGCACCCTCCTGAAGAAAATTCTCGGCATGGTGAAGCGCCGGCGGGCCGGCGCTAATCCGATAGCATCTTGAGCGTATTCTTGCCTTGTCATTGCCTCATTTTCGCCTTTTTTCCTGAAGCTGAGGCAAGGCGATACCAGAGGCCAAGTCAGGCCATCACGGAATGAGAGAGGTATTCATAATTTTTTTCGATGTTGCGCCGCAGCAAGAAATCGATGATTTGCCCCTGAAAATGAACGCTTCTCACATTCTGGTGATACGCCTTTTGAGCTGCGCTTCACACTTTCGCGCATGGCGTGTCCTTGTTTTTTGAGGCGCTGCCACATTTTCCTCTAAAGTCGGCACGATCCTTTTTGCACGACTGCGGGCTCAAGTCTGCTCTGATTGAAACGGCGGTGACGGGAGGCACTGCCCAAAAGGGGTGACCTGTTTGACTGTTGATCAGAACATATCCTCCCGCATCAATTTGATGCGTATACTCCTGATCTCCGGCATTGTCTTTGTGCACGTGCCGTACAACCCGGCCACCAGTCCCTTCATCGGGACGAATGGCTGGTTCGACTGGCTTCGCGTCTTTCTCGGCGACAGCCTTTTTCGCGTTGGGGTTCCGTGCCTCAGCATGATCTCCGGCTACCTGCTGTTCCGCAAGGGCATACAGTCCTTTGACTACGGCAAGACCCTGCAGTCGAAGGCAAAGACCGTACTGTTGCCGTTTCTGTTGTGGAATCTCGGCCTGTTTGCTGCCGTCTGGTTGGTCCAGAAGGTGGGGATCGGACAGGGATATTTCCCGGATCTGCACGGTTCATCGGCGCGTGAGATGCTGACCTTCGCCTTCGCGGCGGAAGATCTGCCGGTCAACCTGCCTCTCTATTTTCTTCGCGATCTAATCGTTTGCATCGCGCTGTCGCCGCTGCTCGCCTTGCTCGTTCGCCGCTTCGCGCTGCCGACGCTGGCGATCCTGTTTGTCTTCGCGGTGCTGCCCGATGTCGCGGTTCCGATCGTTATCAAGAAGTCGATCCTGTTCAGCTTCACGATGGGTATCTTCCTGGCGCTGCGCAGCGCCGATCTGAAGGCGCTGGACCGGTTCGCCGTTCCGGGAACGATCGCCACCATTGCGGCAGCAGTTGCCCTGTCGATCGCCCAGTATCAGTCCGGCCCGGATTATCCCTGGATGGTCGACCTTGCCCGCAACGCGCTCTCCATGATCGGCGCCTTCGGTTTCTGGATGATTTCCGCGATCGCCATTCAAAGCCGGGTCGGTCAACGGCTTGCGGCCACAGGTAGCCTCAGCTTCTGGGTCTTCTGCGCCCATTATCCGGTGCTGATGATCATGTGGATGGTGTGGAACAAGATTGCCGGTGTGAATGCCTATCCGGTCTTCTACCTCGGCGCCGTCGTTCTGACGCTGATCATCATGGTCGTCACCAACGGGCTCGCCATGCGGATTGCGCCGGCGCTCTACCAGGTGCTGACCGGAAGCCGCGGCCGCAAGGAAAAACTTGCGAAGGCAACCGCCAGCCGGTCCGTCGGATCAAGCCGTTCCGCGATCGACCCCGAAATTGCTCAGCAGCGCAGGTAAGACAATGATGTATCTCGTAAACAAGGTCACCATCATCCTCGGCACCGTCATTGCCGCTTCGTCTGCAGCCGGTCCTGTTTTTGCGCAGGATGGCGCGACCGGCAAGTCGTTCATCGAGACCTTCGATACCTTCGACCGCTCCTTCTGGTACGTGTCGGATGGATGGAACAATGGTGGCCATCAGAACTGCACATGGTCGCGCAAACAGATCAACACCGAAAACGGCGCCTTGAACCTCAATTATTCCGAGGGGCAGTCGAAGGATCGCAAATATCTTTGCGGCGAAGTGCAGACGCGCGGCCGCTACGGATACGGTACCTACGAAGTGCGGATGAAGGCTGCGACCGGCTCCGGCCTGAACTCGGCCTTCTTCACCTATATCGGTCCGACCGACAAGAAGCCGTGGGACGAGATCGACTTCGAGGTGCTCGGCAAGAATACCGACCAGGTCCAGGTCAACCAGTATATCAACGGCAAGGGCGGCAACGAGAAGGTTATTCCCGTTGCCGGTGGGGCTGATCAGGGCTTCAACGACTACGCCTTTGTCTGGGAACAGGACCGTCTTCGCTATTTCCTGAACGGCCAGCTCGTTCAGGAGGTCACGGACAAATCCAAGATCCCGAGCAATGCCCAGAAGATCTTCCTGAGCCTCTGGGGCACCGACACGCTGAAGGGCTGGATGGGCACGTTCGCCTATAACGGCCAGACGACGATGACCATCGATCGGGTGTCCTTCACCGCGATCGGGGACAAATGCCAGTTTCCCGAATCCGTAGCCTGCAACATCGACTGAACCGTTTCGACGACTTTGCACGCATCCCGCCTTTTAGCCCTTCACAGAACAGGAGCCGGCCTGCTTGACCATCCACGTTCTATACCTTGCGCATGATCTCGCCGATGCTGCCATCCGGCGACGGGTCCTGACCCTCAAGGCCGGGGGCGCAGAGGTAACGGTCGCCGGCTTCCTGCGCGGACGTAATCTTCTGGAAGGCGAGCCGGGTGTTGAGACGGTCGTGCTCGGCAGGACAGCGGACGGTCGTTTTGCGCAGCGCATCGGCGCGGTGGTCAAGGCTAGCCTGACTCTGAAGGGCAGCCTGACCGGCGTCAGGCGTCCGCATGTCATCATTGCCCGCAACATGGAGACGCTGGCGCTTGCCGGACAGACGGCGCGCCTTTTCGATCGCCGGCTTCCGGTCGTCTACGAATGCCTCGACATTCACCGGCTGCTTCTCGACGACGGTGTCAAGGGCAAGCTGATGCGGGCCGTACATCGCTTCTTCGGCCGTCGGGCTCAGTTGCTGATCACCAGTTCTCCGGCTTTCGTCGAGAATTTTTCAAGCCGCGCTCCGGGCTGAATCTGCCGGTCCTGCTTCTCGAGAACAAGGTTCTGGATCTCGACACGGATGTCGAACAGGCCGAGCAGGCTGCTCGTCCGCCGAAGCCGGGCGAGCCCTGGCGCATCGGCTGGTTCGGGGCCATCCGGTGTCGCAAGTCGCTGTCTATCCTGACCGAATTCGCCGACCGGATGGACGGCAAGGTCAAGGTCGTCATCCGCGGCCGTCCTGCCTATAGCGAATTCGACAATTTCGACCGCATCGTCGGCGAGGCGCGCCATGTGGAATTCCACGGCGCCTATCGCAATCCGGAAGACCTCTCCGCAATCTACGACGACGTGCAGTTCAACTGGGCGATCGACTTCTTCGAAGAGGGGCTGAATTCCGAATGGCTGCTGCCGAACCGTCTCTATGAAGGCGGTCTGCACGCGGCCGTGCCGATCGCGCTCGGCTCGACCGAGACCGGACGTTTTCTGGCGCGACGCGAGATCGGCGTGACGATCGACAAGGCGACGCCCGGTGCGCTCGCGCGGATCTTCGAGGCGATGACGCCGGAGATCTACGCCGAACAGTTTTCCCGCGTCGCGGCCATCGAACGCGGCCAATGGGTGACCGGACCGGCGGATTGCCGGGCGCTGGTCACCAGGCTCGCCTCGCTCAAACCCGACCTACAATCGCCTGCCGAAATGCAGGCTGCTTCAACCATGCAGTCGTGAGGTGGATTATGGTAGAGAGTAGCGTTTCCGGTTCCGACATGTCCCGTTTCGAGGTCAGCCCTCGCGTCCTGCTCGTCATTCCTTGCCTAAACGAGGCGAAGACGATCGATCCGCTTTTGCACAAGCTGGCTCAGCAGCGCGGGAATATGGACATGCTGATCGTCGTCGCCGACGGGGGCAGCAAGGACGGCACGATCGAGATCGTCCAGCGCCTGACGGGCGAGATTTCCGATCTCGTACTGATGGACAATCCGCGGCGCATCCAGAGTGCGGCGATCAATCTCGCGGTCGACCGTTTCGGCGAAGGCCGCGACTATCTCATCCGCATCGACGCCCATGGCGATTACCCGGACAATTACTGCAGTGCGCTGATCGAGGAAGCCGAGTTGAAGCAGGCGGATCTCGGTTGTTGTCGGCATGGAAACGGTCGGCTTCGGCGCCTTCCAGCAGGCGGCGGCGATCGCGCAGAATTCCAAGCTCGGCAATGGCGGCTCGAAGCATCGCGCCGGTGGCGGCGGCGAGTGGGTCGATCACGGCCATCACGCCCTGATGCGCATTGCGGCCTATACCGCCGTCGGCGGTTATGACGAGAGCTTCAGCCACAACGAGGACGCGGAGCTGGACTTCCGGCTGCGCCAGTCCGGCTTCCGCATCTGGATGACCGGCAAGACCTACATGACCTACTATCCGCGCTCCAGCGCGTCGGCACTCTTCCGCCAGTATATCGGCTATGGCCGCGGCCGCGCGAAAAACCTCATGAAGCATGGCTCCATCCCGAAGATCCGCCAGGCGATCCCGCTTGCCGTGGCACCGGTCGTGGCCGGTGCGGTTCTTGCGCTGCTTCACTGGTGGGCCGCGGTGCCGTTCGCGGTCTGGGTCGCCGCCTGCTTCGCCTACGGTGTCTATATGGCGATCGGCCAGCGCAACATGCTGGCGCTCTTTGCTTCCATCCCGGCCATGATCATGCATTTCGCCTGGTCGGCAGGCTTCTGGATGGAGCTGGTCGGCTTCAAGCGCAAGAGGGCGGCATGACGAACACAAATTCGATCCGCATCGATATCGGCATCTGCACGTTCCGGCGTCCTGCTCTGAAGGAGACGCTGGAATCGCTGTTCAAGCTGACCGTGCCGGCTAATGCCGAGGTTCGCCTGATCGTCGCAGACAACGATGCCCAGCCGAGCGCCAAGGACCTGGTCGACAGCATGGCCGCGCGTTCGCCGTTCCCGATCCGCTACGTGCACTGCCCGAAGTCCAATATCTCGATCGCCCGCAATGCCTGCCTTACGGCCTGCGAAGCGGACTTTCTCGCCTATATCGACGACGACGAGACTGCGACGCCCGGTTGGCTCGCCGCGCTCGTTGAAAAAGCGCGTGAGACGGGGGCGGAAGCCGTGCTTGGTCCGGTCAAGGCCCTCTACAGTGAGGCTAGCGCCGGCTGGATGCGCAGCGGCGATTTTCACTCGACCATGCCGGTCTGGGTGAATGGGCGCATCATCACCGGCTATACCTGCAACACGCTGCTCGACATGCGCTCGCCGCTCGTCGCGGGCCGTCGCTTCGCGCTCGCGCTCGGTCAGAGCGGTGGCGAAGATACTCATTTCTTCTCGCAGCTGACGGAAAGCGGCGGGCGGATCGAATTTGCCGAAGGTGCTCTGGTGCTGGAGCCGGTGCCGGCAAGCCGCGCCAGCTTCACCTGGCTCGCCAAACGTCGTTTTCGCTCGGGCCAGACCCATGGCCGCATCGTTGCGGCTAACAACAGCGGCGCCAAACGCATTCCGAAGGCTCTGATTGCTGCCGCAAAAGCCGGCTATTGTGGTGCTGTTGCCGCGGTGTTCGCTCTGATGCCGGTTCAGCGCAATCGTTACGCTCTGCGTGGCGCGCTGCATGTCGGTGCCGTGATGGGCATGCTCGGCGTTCGGGAAATTCGCCAATACGGCACTGCGGAGGCGGCATGACCATCGAGACGCCCGATATCAGCTTCATCATCGCAGCCTACAACGCCGAGGAAACGCTTCAGCGTGCCATCGACAGCGCACTTGCACAGGTGGGGGTCACGGTCGAGGTGATCGTCATCGACGACTGCTCGACGGACCGGACCCGCGACATTGCCGGCGCTTACACGGACCCGCGCGTCAAGCTGATCTGCCAGCCGCAAAACGGTGGGCCGGGCAGGGCGCGCAATACCGGCATCGAGGCCGCGACCGGCCGCTGGGTAGCGACGCTCGATTCCGACGATGCCGTGAAGCCGGACCGCTCGCTGTCCATGCTGCAGAAGGCCAAAGCGCTCGAAGCCCAGATCGTCGTCGACAACGTCGATGTCGTGCCGCTCGAAGGCGGCGCGCCGAAGACGATGTTCGGTCATGACGAGCTCGAGCGGCAGCGGGAAATCTCGCTGGTTGATTTCATCTCCTCCAACGTCATCTTCAACACGACGTTCAACTACGGCTACATGAAGCCGATCTTCGATCGCGCGTTTCTCGTCCAGCACGATCTCGCCTTCGACGACATGCTGCGTATCGGCGAGGACTACATTCTCTTCGCATCCGTGCTGGCGAGCGGTGCCCGCTGCGCCGTCGATCCGAATGTCGGTTATGTTTACTATCTGCGTGCCGGCTCTATCTCCCGCGTCCTGAAGCATCAACATCTCGACGACATGCTGGAGGCAGACCGCGCATTTCTCTCCCGTTTCAAGCTGGGCCCTGACGAGATGCAGGCGCAAACGCGCCGCACCCGCAGCATCATCGAGGCCCGCTCGTTTCTCACGCTCGTCGACGACATCAAGCGAAAGTCCGTCGGCAGCTTCCTCAAAACTGCAATCGGCAATCCGGGGGCGCTGAAGCACCTCAGGATGCCGATTGTCGTTCGCATGCGCCGGTTCGCGAAAGCGGCCGGCGTCAACTGAAATCCTGACACACAGGGCGGGGGCGCCCTCCAGAAAGGACGAAGGAATGGACCTGAAAAGACCAGTTCGGAAAGCGGTGATACCGGTTGCAGGCAACGGTACCCGGTTTCTGCCGGCCACCAAGGCGATGCCCAAGGAAATGCTGACGATCGTCGATCGACCCGTCGTTCAGTATGCCGTCGATGAAGCCATGCAGGCGGGCATCGAGAACATCATCTTCGTCACCAGCCGCAACAAGACGGCGATCGAAGACTATTTCGACAGCAATCCGGAGCTGATTGCGAGCCTCACCCGCGCCGGCAAGACGGTGCAGGTTACCCAGCTCGAAAAGATGCTGCCGCTCGCCGGCACCGTCAGCTATACCCGCCAGCAGGTGCCGCTCGGTCTCGGCCATGCCGTCTGGTGCGCTCGCGAACTCGTGGGCGACGAGCCCTTTGCACTGCTGCTGCCCGACATGGTATCCTACGGCGCACGCGGCTGCATGTCCGGTCTGATGGATCTCTATGAAGAAGTCGGCGGCAATGTCTTTGCGGTCGAGCAGTGTGCCCCGGAAGAGACGTCCAGCTACGGCGTCGTCAGCATGGGCAACGATGTGCGCCATGGCTTCCAGGTCACCGGGATGGTCGAAAAGCCGAAGCCTTCCGAGGCTCCGTCAAATTACTATCTCAATGGTCGTTATATCCTGCAGCCGGAAATCTTCGAACTGCTGGAAAGCCAGGAGCGCGGTGCCGGCAATGAGATCCAACTGACGGACAGCATGCAGAAGCTACTGAAGATGCAGCCGTTCCACGCGCAGCCCTATCAGGGCCGGACGTTCGATTGCGGCAGCAAGCGCGGCTTCATCGAAGCCAATGTCGCCTTCGCCATGCTGCGATCCGACATGAGCGGCGATCTCGCCGTGACGATCAAGGAGTTGCTCGATCTGCACGAGACCCGGGTTCGCGCAGCCTGATTGCGCAAAACGCATCGAAACGGCGGTTATACCGCCGTTTCATTCCGAATTCCCAAAGCGGATGAAACTATGGACCAAGTAAATTTCCGACCGATGACGATCTTTCCGAACGAGCCGAAAGACCAGGACACGTTCATCGATCTCGACAAGCTGTGGTCCGCCGCCATGCGCCGTCTAGGCGTGATCATCGGCTGCGTCATCGTCATGGTCGTATTGGCAGGCGTTTACCTGCTGATGGCCCAGCCGATCTACACGGCAGCGACACAGATCCTCGTGGACGACAACCTGTCCCGCTATGCGGAAGACGATCCGGAAAACGGCCAGACGGCACAGCAAATCGACAACCGCATGTCGAGCGCGGTCGAGATCCTGAAGTCGAAGGCGCTGGCGCTCAGCGTCGTCGACAAGGCGAACCTCGCCGAAAACGACTTGATCGTCGATCCTCCCAAGTCACCGACAGCTCTTATCAAGGATGTCGTGAAGAGTGTCGTCTCGCTCGTCACGCCGGCCGATCCGCCTGCGACCGAAGAACAGATCCTTGCAGGTAAGCGCCAGAAGGCCGGAGCCGTTTTGCAGCAGTCGATCTCGGTCGAGAAGGTGGGACGTAGCTCCGTTATCTCTCTGACGGCCCGTTCGCCCGATCCGGTCCTGTCGGCACGGCTCGCCAAGACTTATGCCGAGGCTTATCTCACAGAGCAGCTGAACGCCAATTTCGATGCGACGGAACGCGCCAGCGTCTGGCTGCAGGAACGTCTCAACGATTTGAACACCCGTGCGCAGCAGGCCTCGCTTGCCGTCGAGCAGTACAAGCGCGAAAAGGGTCTCGTCTCCCCGCGTGGTGAGCTGCTATCGACCCAGCAGCTTTCCGATCTCAATACCCAGCTGATCTCGGCTCAGGCCGATGTGGCGACGGCTGCTGCCCGCTACAATCAGTACAAGACGATCATCGACAAGGGGCCGGACGCGGCCGTGCAGAATGCGGTCGTTTCCAACCGCGACACGGACAACACCGTGATGCAGGACCTGCGCAAGCGCTACATCGCGATCAATGACCGCGAGCAGGGCATCATCCAGCAATTCGGTGCCGATCATCCGCAGGCCATCGCGATGAAGGCCGAGAAGCAGGATGTCGCCCAGCAGATGTTCCGCGAGCTTCAGCAGTTGACCGGCAGCTTTAACAATGAGCTTGAGGTTGCCAAGTCGCGGGAAGCGTCACTGCGTGAAAGCATCCAGCGCGTTGCCGGCAACAATGCCGACGCGAATGTCAACATGGTTCAGCTGCAGGAGCTTGAGCAGCGAGCCGCTGCACTGAGGACACTCTACGAATCCTACCTGCACCGTTTCGAGCAGGCCTCGCAGCTGCAATCGCTGCCGATCGCCAAGGCCCGCGTGATTTCCGAAGCCGGCGTACCGACTGCGCCGTCCAGCCCGCGCAAGACGCTGACCATGGCGCTCTCCGTTGTGCTCGGCCTTCTCATCGGCGGAGCAGCGGCAACGGTTCTGGAACTGCGTGAGCGCTTCTTCCGTACCGGAGACGACGTGCAGCGGAAGCTCGGCATGCGCTTCCTCGGCTATCTTCCGAAGCTCGCCGGAGCGGCACGCGACGAAACGTCGAGCACGAGCTCGGCCGTGCCCGCGCCGGCCAAGGATCAGGGCGACGCTGCCAACCAGCCGCAGGGAGATCCGATCTCCTTCCGCCGGATGATGCGTATTGCAGTCGAGGCGCCGCGCTCGCAGTTTTCCGAAACGCTGCGCAACACCAAACTTGCCTGCGACATCGTCCTGCAGGGCAAGAAATGCGCTGTCATCGGCGTGGTTTCCTGCCTTCCGGGCGAGGGCAAGTCGACGGTCGCGGCCAACCTTGCGGGCCTCATTGCTTCCAGCGGTGCGCGCACGCTCGTCATCGACGCCGACCTTCGCAATCCCGGCCTGTCCAAGATGCTGGCGAGCGAGCCTGAAGTCGGGCTTGTCGATGTCATTCTCGGCAAGACATCGTGGACGACGGCCGCCCGTGTCGATCGCCGTTCGCGCCTGACGATCCTGCCGATGACGACCCGTCGTCAGGTGACCCATACGAGCGAGCTTCTCGCCTCGACCGGCATGAGCCAGTTCCTGGAAAGCATCAAGGAAACCTTCGACGTCATCGTCGTCGACCTGGCGCCGCTGATCCCGGTCATCGATGCCAAGGCCTTCGAACCCTATGCCGACGGCTTCGTCTTCGTAACGGAATGGGGCGTAACGCCGGCCAAGGCGGTGCAGAGCGTGCTGCAGTCGGAGCCGCAGATCGCGGCCAAGACGATCGGCGTGATCCTCAACAAGACCGATCTCGCCGAACTGCACAAATATGCGGATCCAGGTGCACCGGAACGTCTGCGCGGGAACTATATGTCCTACTACCGGGACAAGGAGCCGACGCAGGAGACGGTGAATTCATAACCTGAAACAAATTGCGGCCCGGTCTTCCGGGCCGCAAATCGTTTGTGCGGTATGTTTAAAGAAACGATGTCTCAGCGCTTGACGCGCAGACCGTCCATCAGCAGGCCGATCAGCCTGTTGGCGCGCTCGCGCCATTCCGGCGCATCGGGGATGGAGTAGATGCTCGACATAGCGTGCATCAGGTCGGTCTGGCAGATGTCGTCACGGACCAGGCCCTGTTCCCGCGCGGTCATCAGCAGCTTCTCAAAGGCCCCACGGATGCGGCCGAAGCCCTCCGCGAACATCGAAGAATTCGAATTCGCGATAATCTTCAGGCTGCTCGCCATGCCGCGCTTGGTCGCCATGTAATTGACGAAGCGCAGCATCCATTGTTCGAGTGCGATATCGGCCGGATATTGCCGGGCCAGTTCGTCGGCGGATTCCGCCAGGTTCTGCAACTCGCGCCTGTAGACGACTTCGACCAGATGCTCGCGCGTCGGAAAATGCCTGTAGAGCGTTCCAATTCCCACGCCGGCGCGGCGCGCAATGTCTTCCAGCGATGTCTCGACGCCATTTTCAGCGAAAGCATGAGCTGCGACCTCGATCAGCTTGTCGCGGTTGCGACGTGCATCGGCCCTCAGTTTCGGGGTCGTCTGATCTGCCGTCTCCGGCGCGGCCGCGTCCAAAATCCTACTCCAACGCAATCTGCACTTGACGGATGGCGTCAAGTCGCTAGTTTAAACGGAGGCGCCTCCGTTTGTGAGGCCCTCCCACTTTTAGACCATAAGTGGGGGTGGATGTCATGCCGAAATATCGTTGGCTTCCATCCTAGATAGAATTTTTTCGGAATTCGACCAGTCATTCACGCCGCAAATTCTCGTGACGATAGCAGGAGAGCTTATCATGACACGAACTATTCACGTCACACTCGATATAAACGGGGAGATGCTTGGGCTCGATGTCGAGCCGCGCGTCACCCTGCTCGACGCGCTTCGCGATCATCTGGAGCTGACGGGCACCAAGAAAGGCTGCGACCAGGGCCAGTGCGGCGCCTGCACCTGTCATGTCGATGGCCAGCGGGTCCTGTCCTGTCTCACCCTGGCGGCCCAGGTCGAGGGTCGGCAGGTCACCACGATTGAGGGAATTGCCGACGAAGACGGTACGCTACACGCCGTGCAGAGCGCCTTCCTCGAGCACGATGCCTTCCAGTGCGGCTATTGCACGCCGGGCCAGATCATGTCCGCCGTCGCCTGCATCCGCGAGGGCCATGCCGGTTCAGATGCCGAGATCCGTGAATACATGTCCGGCAATCTCTGTCGCTGCGGGGCCTATAACAGCATCGTCGCTGCGGTGCGCGAGGCGGCGGAAATGACGGCCGGCCTGCGCCAGAAGGCGGAGGCTGCGTGATGAGAGATTTTTCCTACACCCGCGCCTCCTCCGCGGAAGAAGCCCGCAAGGCTTCGCTACAGGCCGGTGCCATGATACTGGCTGGCGGCACCACACTGCTTGATCTCGCCAAATGCGGCGTCACCGAGCCGGATCAGCTGATCGACATCAGCCACATTCGCGGCCTCGACGGTATTGCCGTCGATGAGAGAGCAGCCACTATCGGTGCGCTGGCAAGGATGAGCGCCGTCGCTGATCACCCCGAGATCCTGTCCGCGTTTCCTGCCGTCTCGCAGTCGCTGTCGCTGGCGGCCTCGCAGCAGTTGCGCAACATGGCGACGATCGGCGGCAATCTGTTGCAGCGGACGCGATGTCCCTATTTCCGGGATCCTTCGACGTTCCCGGCCTGCAACAAGCGTGAACCCGGCTCCGGCTGTTCCGCCATCGGCGGCGTGACGCGCAATCACGCGGTGCTCGGCACGAGCGAACACTGCATCGCCACCTATCCCGGAGACCTCGCCGTTGCACTCGTCGCCTTCGATGCCGAAGTCGATCTCGGCACACGCAGGGTCTCGGTCGAGAATTTCTTCCTCGAACCCGGCGATACACCGGACAAGGAAACCGTGATGGCGCCCGGCGAGATGATCATGGGCATCAGCATCCCGGCTTCCGCTGCCGCCAGACGCTCAACCTATCTCAAGGTCCGTGACCGGCAATCCTACGAGTTCGCAGCTGCAAGTGCTGCCGTCGGATTGGAATTCGAGGCTGACGGGAAGACAGTTAGAGACGTTCGCGTGGCACTCG
Source organism: Terrirhizobium terrae (assembly GCF_030323265.1). Lineage (GTDB taxonomy): Bacteria > Pseudomonadota > Alphaproteobacteria > Rhizobiales > Rhizobiaceae > Neorhizobium. The sequence goes on along the minus strand of NZ_CP104992.1, from coordinate 608,839 downwards.
GCGGCGTGGCGACAAGGCCATGGCGTGCCCGCGCCGTCGAACAGGCGCTGGTCGGACAGGTCCTCACGGAAGAGGCGATCACCTCGGCCGTTGCACTTGCCATGGAAGGCGCCGTCGCGCATGGCGCCAACCGCTACAAGATCGAACTGGCGCCCCGCGTCGTCGCCCGCGCGCTGCAGACCGTTGGAGGCCTCGCATGACCATCATGGAACCCCGCAAACACGGAAGTGCCGCCGACGGCATGGTCGGCGGCCGCATGTCGCGCTTCGAAGGCGAGCTGAAGATCACCGGCTCTGCCACCTACGCGCTCGAATATCCGATGGAGGATGTCGCGCATGCCGTGCTCGTGCAGAGCACGATCGCGGCGGGCCGTATCGTTTCGGTCGATACATCCAAGGCGCTCGCCATGCCGGGCGTGATCGCGGTCCTGACGCCGGAAGACGATCTGGGCTTGAGGGCTTGCGGCGACTGGATGGGTTCGCCCGCAAAGGACGAACCCTATTATCCGCTGCCGAAGGTGGTGCAGTTCAACGGCCAGTCGATCGCGGCCGTCATCGCGGAGAGCCGGGAGCAGGCGTCGGAAGCGGCGAAATTCGTCACTTTCACCTATGAGGAGACTCCGTCCGTCGCGAGCCTGCATGATCCTAATGCCGGCGAGGGCAAGCTCATGCCCAATCTCGTCGTCAATTGGGGTGACGCCGAGGCGGCCCTGGCGGCCGCGCCGGTCAGGATCGAGGCGACCTACGAGACGCCGCGCGAATATCACGTTGCCATGGAGCCCCATGGGCTGATGGCGAAGTGGGATGGTGACGAGCTCACCATCTGGGAGCCGAGCCAGTGGTCGCACGGCATGGCGCGCATGTATGCCGAATGGTTTTCCATCCCCTACGAGAGCGTCCGGATCGTCTCGCCCTTCATCGGCGGTGGCTTCGGTTCCAAGGGACAGCCGCTCGCCTATGGTGCGGTGGCCGTTGCTGCGGCCAAGCGGCTCGGTCGGCCCGTGAAGCTTGCCGTCACGCGCCCGCAGAACTTTACCAGCTATGGCGGGCGCGCCGCCACCCGGCAGACGATCTCGCTTGGCGCGACGAAGGATGGCATCCTGCAGTCGATCGTTCATCGCGGCATGAGCGAGACTTCCATCTACATGGACTATCCGGAGCAGACGGGTGCCGCGACGCCGGTTCTCTACAAGGTCGAGAATTTCTCCTCCGAACACCGCGTCGTACCGGTCAACACGGTCACCCCGGAGCCCTGCGTGGACCCGGCAAGAACCCGAGTTCCTACGGCATCGAATGCGCCATGGAAGAGCTTGCCTATGCGCTCGGCATGGATCCGCTGGAATTGAGGCTGAAGAACTATGCCGATCACGACTACCAGTCCGGCAAGCCCTGGTCGACGCGGCAGTTGCGCGAGGCGCTGACCGAAGGCGCCAAGGCCTTTGGTTGGGACAGGCGCGGCCATGAACCCCGCTCGATGCGCGACGGCAACCAGCTCGTCGGCTGGGGCATCGGCTGCGGCACGTTCCCGGTCATCCGCGCGCCGAGCGAGGCGATGATCCGCGTCCTGGCCGATGGCACGGTCGAGGTCGTCAGCGGCTCGATCGACATGGGGCAGGGCACCTATACGATCCTCGCCCAGACGGCGGCCGAGGCGATGGGCGTTCCCGTCTCTCAGGTCGTCGTGCATCTCGGGGATTCCCGTCTGCCGGGGTCGGCGATCGCCGGCGGATCGATGCTTGCCGGCTCCATCACCGGGGCCGTGCACAAGGCGGCAATCGCGGCGCGCGACGAGATTGTCGGGCTGGCGCTCAATACGCCGAACTCGCCGTTTGCCGGCAGCGGCGCCAATACGCTCGTCGTTTCCGATGGTGAGATCTCCACCACGCTTGCCGACGGACCGAAGGTGACGATCGCCGAGATGATGAAGGCGCTCGGCCGTGAACACCTGGAAATCCGCCGCAACACGCTGTCAGACGATGCGCAGGAAGCCGCCGAACAGCGCCGGGCCTGGACGACGATGGCGCGGGTCATGGGGCCGACGATGGGCGACTATTCGATGCACAGTTGGTGCGCCCATTTCGCCGAGGTCAGGGTCGACGAGGCCTTCGGCACGGTGCGCGTCTCGCGCATGGTTTCGGCCTTCGATTGCGGCCGGCTCTACAATCCGAAACTGGTCGAAAGCCAGTGGCGCGGCGGCATCATCATGGGCATCGGCCAGGCGCTTCTGGAAGAAGGCCTCGTCGATCCGCGCAATGGCCGGACGATCAACAACAATGTCGGTGACTATCTGGTCCCCACCAATTCCGACATTCCCGACCTGCAGGTCATCTCCGTCGGCGTGCCGGATCTCAACGCATCGGCGCTCGGCGGCAAGGGTGTGGGCGAAGTCGGCATCGTCGGCGTGGCCCCGGCCATCGCCAACGCCGTCTTCCACGCCACCGGCAAGCGAGTGCGCGACCTGCCGATCACGCTCGAAAAGCTGATCTGATCAAACCGGTGCATCCGGCCCCGTGCCGGGTGCGCCTAACGTGCCTTAGGCAGGTTCGATGTGCCGAGGCTTCCCGCCAGTCGCTCCGCCAGCTTTTCCTTCCGAAAATACTCGGTGACGAAATCGATGAAGACGCGCGTCTTGGCCGGCAGCAGTGTTCGATTGGCATAGTAGAGCGAGATCGTGCCGATATCGGCGTACCAGTCCGGCAGCAGCCGGATGAGTTCTCCCCGCTTGAAATAGATCAACGCGTCCGGCGTGGCGATTAGCGCGGCGCCGAGGCCGAGGCTCGCGGCACTGGCAATGGCCGCCGGGTCGTTCATGATGAAGGCACCGGTCAGGGCGGCGGGCATTTCTTCACCGGCGATGTTGCGCATGGACCACTGCCGGATGCGCCCGGTATTGGACGATCTCATCTGGATGCCGGCAAATGCTGAAAGTCCCTGCGGGTCCATCGGCATGGCGCGATCTTGCATGTAGGCGGGAGACGCCACGGCGACGAGATGGGCCGGCGCCAGTGTTTTTGCTATCACGCCGGGCGCCAGATCGAAGCCGCCGCCGATGGCCGCGTCATATCCCTCTGCCACCAGATCCACCTGCCGGTTCTCGAATGTCCACTCTGGCCGGATTTTGGGGTACTTCTCCATGAAGGCGGGCAGCAGTGGCAGGATATAGTCCCGGCCGAAATGCGGGCTCATGCTGACCTTGAGTATGCCCGCGGGTTCAGCGGTTGCCGACGACGCATCCGTCATCGCTGCCTGCAGGGCGTCTACATGCCCGCCGACCTGGACCTGGGTAAGGAAGCGCTCGCCCGCTTCCGTCAATGCAAGCTTGCGCGTGGTTCGCTGGAAAAGCCGCACACCGAGGCTACGCTCCAGCATCGCCACGTTGCGGCTGACGGCGGCAGGCGTCAGTCCGAGCTTGCGAGCCGCGGCGGAAAAGCCGCCGAGTTCTGCCGACCGCACGAAGGATTCAAGATGGCCAAGATTTTCCATGAGCCTATTTTCAATTATTGCTTGAAAATTATCCGCATCATTACCCTCTAATCAGCCGCCAATAAAGAGCCGATATTCCGTTCATCGAAACACGAACGGAGTGAAACTCATGACTATCGGTATCATCGGCGCCGGCAATATCGGCGCGGCCATCGCCCGCATTCTTGCCCGCGCAGGCATGCACGCGACCATCGCAAACAGCCGCGGCCCGCAGTCGCTGGAGCCACTCGTCGCGGAACTTTCGCCCTGGATTTCGGCCGTCACGATCGAGGAAGCGGCAAAGGCGGACATGGTCTTCGTCGCCGTGCCATGGTCGAAGCTTCCTTCAGCGCTGGCAGGTCTGCCGAACTGGGGTGGCCGCATTGTTGTCGACACCAATAACCCGATCGAGGCACCGCTGTTCAAGCCGGCCGAGCTTAACGGTCGCCTATCGAGCGAGATCTTTGCCGACATGGTGTCAGGTGCCCGGGTGGTGAAGGGCTTCAACCACCTGTTCGCGGCACTACTCGAAGCCGACCCCACGTCGGATGGCGGCAAGCGCGTGCTATTTTATTCCGGCGACGATGCAGATGCGAAAGCGCAGGTCGGCCAGCTGATCGACAAGCTCGGCTTCTTCGGCATAGACCTCGGGCCGCTTTCTGTGGGCGGGAAACTGGTTCAGTTCCCCGGTGGGGCCTTGCCTTCGCACAATCTGGTCAAGCTCGGCTGACCGTCAATCCTCCGAATACCTCTCCTCGTTCCACGGGTCGCCGCGCATGTGGTAGCCGTTCTTCTCCCAGAAGCCGGGATTGTCCATGCCGATGAAATCGATCCGTTTAAGCCACTTGGCGCTTTTCCAGAAATAGAGATGGGGCACGACGAGCCGGACAGGCCCGCCATGCTCCTCCGTCAGCGGCGCGCCTTCCCAATCGGTCACGATGATGGCGTCGGAGGAGGCGAAGTCGGAGAGAGCCAAGTTGGTGGTGTAGCCGTCATAGCTCGTCAGCATCACTGCCTTGGCTTCGTCCGTCGGGTCGACGGCATCGAGGAAGTCGCGGGTGGAAACGCCCTTCCAGTTGTTGTCGTAGCGCGACCATGTGGTCACGCAATGGATGTCCGACAGCATGTCGGTCTGCGGCAGCGCCTGGAAGGCGGCCCAGTCGAAGGTCCCAGGTTTGTTGACGAAGCCGTAGACATCGAGCTTCCACTGCGTCGGCGAAATGCTCGGCTGCTGGCCGAGATCGAGAACCGGCCAATTCTTCACCAGATGCTGGCCGGGCGGCAGGCGGTCTGTTTCCGGGCGCGTATGCCGCCCGGTGAGGAATTTGCCTTCATCGGCCCATTTGCGCTTGGTAACGGTAAGCTTTGAATCCGGCTGTTGCGTCCCGGTGTCGTCGGCCATCGGCAGTTCTCCCTGCTTAGATCCCAAGGTGAGGCGGTGCATCTGCATCACGCCTGATGCATGGCGTCTGGTCTTGCGTCGCCCGATAATCTGATGAACAAGAGGGGCAAATCAATCGCCTGTCTTTCACATTTCACTCCGGAACATCATGGCCGCCTTCAATCCGCTCGTCGAGAAACTCTCCCTTCCTCCCGTTCCTTCCGTCGCCGCGTGGGGCCGTGCCTATGATGGATCGAAAGGGCCGCTGATCGACCTGTCGCAGGCCGTGCCCGGCTATCCGGCGCATCCCGACATGCTGAAGCTACTCGGCGAGATGGGTTCGTCCAAGGCCTATACCGGCTACGGCCCGATCGAAGGCGAGACGGTGCTGCGCGAGGCTTACGGCGCTCACGTCGCCGAGGTCTATGGAGCGCCGCTTTCGGCCGCCAACACGCATATCACCTCCGGCTGCAACCAGGCCTTCGTCTGCGCCGCCATGACGGTGGCTGGCCCGGGAAGCACGGTATTGATGACCGAGCCCTTCTATTTCAATCACGAGACGACTCTCGCGATGATGGGCATCCGGACCGCCTTCGTGCCCTGCAAGGCGGAAGCGGGCTTTTGCCGGAAGTCTCCGCGATCGAGGCCGCGATAACCTCTGACGTGAAGGCGCTGGCGCTGGTCTCGCCGAACAACCCGACCGGCGCCATCTATCCGCCTGTACTGCTGGAAGAGATCTTCACACTCTGCCGCAAGAAGGGCATCTGGCTGATCCTCGACGAAACCTATCGCGACTTCCTGCCGGAAGCGGGCCAGACACCGCACGGGCTGTTTAGCCTCGACGGCTGGGAAGACACGCTGATCAGCCTCTATAGCTTTTCGAAATCCTTCTGCATTCCCGGCCACCGGCTGGGCGCCATCACCGCGAGCGAAACGGTCATTGGCCAAGTCGCCAAGATCATGGACAACCTGCAGATCTGCGCTCCGCGCGCCGCCCAGGCGGCCGTCGCCACAGCGCTGCCGCTGCTCGCCGACTGGCGCGAGGAAAACCGTCAGGAGATCGGCCGCCGCGCCGAGGCGCTGAAGGCGGTGATGCGGGAGCTGCCGGACTGGAAACTCGATGCGATCGGCGCCTATTTCGCCTTCGTCCGCCATCCCTTCGCCGGCGTCGGCTCGGCCGAGGTGGCCGAGAAGCTTGCGAAACGCGCCGGCGTCACCTGCATTCCGGGCGTCTATTTCGGTGAGGGCCAGCAGGCCTATCTGCGTTTTGCCTTCGCCAATGCGGATGCCCAAACGATCGCGGGCCTGACGGAACGTTTGAAGAACTTTTCGCTGTCGTAACCGGCGCCATGGCCTTATAAGACAAGGCCATGGTCCAACGTTCAGGCAGCGCCGATCTTCCGCTTCATGGCGGCCGGGTTCCCCGTGGCTCGGCGAACGCATGACGCGGCTCGGCGCCGTCATCACCGAGGCGATCGTCATCCATTACGGCCGCGACGAGCTGCTTGCGCGGCTCGCGCATCCCTTCTGGTTCCAATCCTTCGGTGCCGTGATGGGCATGGACTGGCACTCGTCCGGCATCACCACCAGCGTCATCGGTGCATTGAAGCGCGGGCTGACGCCGATGTCGGGAGAACTCGGCATCCATGTCTGCGGCGGACGCGGCAAAAACTCCCGCCAGACGCCGGATGAGCTGATCGCCATCGGCAACCGCGTCGGCATCGATGGTGGGGCGCTGGCCCAGACCAGCAAGCTCGTCGCCAAGGTGGACAGCGCGGCGGTGCAGGACGGTTTCGACCTCTACCTGCACGGCTTCATCGTCACCGATGACGGAAAATGGGTGGTCGTGCAGCAGGGCATGAATGACGAGAAGCGCCAGGCGCGGCGCTATCACTGGCATTCTGTGGGCCTGAAGGGCTTTCTCGATTCACCCCACGCGGCGATCGAAGGCCGCGGACAGGGCGAGATCGTCAATCTCGCCGACCACCGGGCGCTGGCATCCCGCACTGGCCAGCTCGATCTTCTGGCCTCGATTGGGCCGGACAGGATCGTCCGCGAGGTCATCGCGCTTGATCCGTCGCGGGTCGCGAAGGCGCCGGCGCAGCCCATGCTGCCGCATCTGATCATGCCGGAGCATCACGATGTCCGCGAGAAGGACGTCAACATGAAGCGGCTGCACGGCACGCTGGCCGCCGCCGCCGATCGTGGGCCGAAGGATTTCGAGGACCTGCTGATGACGCCCGGCGTCGGTGCCCGCACGGTCTCCGCGCTCGCCATGGTGGCCGAAGTCGTCCACGGCGCGCCCTGTCGCTTTTCCGATCCCGCCCGCTTCTCGCTCGCCCATGGCGGCAAGGACCGGCATCCGTTCCCGGTGCCGCTCAAGGTCTATGACGAGACGATCCGGGTGATGAAATCCGCCGTCGGCAAGGCAAGGCTCGGCCGCGAGGAGGAGTTGCAGGCCCTGAGGCGGCTCGACGACCAGTCGCGCAAGCTTGAGCGCTACGTCACCGGCCCGGACTTCACGGAAATCATCGCGGGAGAGTTCTCACGCTCGCATGAATGGGGCGGGCGGAGCGTGTTCGGGTGGGAGGTGGCGGAGGGGAGAGTGGGAAGCGGAGTGGGTGAGGCGGGCTGCTTTGCGCCATTTAGCTGACACTGCGGCAATCGCAGAACTGCATATTCTGCGATTGCCGCCAAAATTGAGATCTATGCGACGGTTCTGGGGCGGCCCGCACTCATCAGCTCGATCAGTCTTTCGAGGCGGATCACGACATCACGGGTTTCCAGAAGTTGCTGCATTTCGTCAATATTGGCCGATAGTAGAGGAGCGATCGTGTCGGCCAACAGGCCTGGATCGCCGATTGAAGGCAATCTGAACCGCGTTCCGGATCCGGAGGAAGCGCTGAAAAATCGACTTCGGCGTAAGTTTGGTACGCATCGAGAACTGCACTGGAGAGAGCTTTCGCCTTCTGCGACTGGCTGCCCTCTTCCTTGATCGGCTCGACCTCAGCGGCCAGGAACTTTCCATCGGCAAGGCGTGAGATACGTATTCGTTGAAGCCCGCAGACGGTGACCTTGAGGGCCCCATCTATCTGTGTCTGGCGGTCGACTACGCTTGCTACTACGCCCGTCGGATATAGAGCATCAAGAGTGCTGGGCCGATTGTCGGCACCGAGCCTCTGGGCGACAACGACCACGCGTCTATCGCCGACGATAGCGTGCTCCACGGCCTGCCTCGTCTTTTCACGCGCCACGAAAATCCGCGAGATCATGTGCGGAAACAAAACCATATTCCGCATTGGGACAACTGGAATACGCTCCCCGACGGAGATCAGAGTGTTGGACTGAACCGACGTCACAGGCAATTCGATTGCATGGATTCTTGCAGCCAAAACGTTCCAGTCCCGATAGCCAAGAATTCGAGCGATGAGTTCCTGGCTCTCACTGTTGGTGAGGGTGAGCGACTTGGCATGAAGAGCTTCACGTAGAGTTTTCGCCATAGCTTTGGCATCGCGGAAATCGCGCATGAGATGATCCTTTGCATAAACGAACGGATAGCGTCAGGGGCTTGCGTTGCTGACCCGTTCGTCCGGGCAAAGGGAGCCATCAGTGGCTCGATACATTCACCGTACCCATAAAGGGCGCAAGCAGCAGGCTGTATCTACCGAGCACCATAGTGCGCATAAGGTCCGTTGCCTGTCAATCTTAGGCCGACGGTCCCTTCCTGCCGAAAGCGGTCGTACGATATAAGGAACCCCAGCCTACCTCCAGTGTTCTACCCGCAGCACCGATGGAGGACATGATGACGCGGGAAACCACATCCACTGAAGCCAAACGTTTCGGCAGCAGCCAGCCGGGTGTCGCCAGCAGTTGCGGCACCGGGGAGACGGCGATCAGGAAGCAGCCGAGCGCCGAGAGCATCGAAATAAACAAGGCCCGCAAGGCGAGCGGGGCGGAAGGCAATCCCGAGCGTGACGAGCATGTCGCTGATGCCGGCGATTCCGGCTGAGATTAGGCTGTGGCGCCCGCCGTTTCGGTCTGGTGGATTTCGATCAGCGATGGGCCCTTGAGTTGGCGGAATTTCCGCAAGGCCTCGGGTAGCTCAGCGACGTCTAAGAGGCGGGCGGCGGGCAGGCCGAAGGCTTCCGCGATTTTCAGGAAATCCGGCGGCGTCGGCTTCACGCCTTCAGGCTCTATGCCGTTTTCCAGCATGTAGCTCTCGATCTCCTGATAGCCGTCATTGTTCCAGACGAGGAAAATGACTTGCGTGCCGGCATCCTTCGCCGCGCCGATCTCCGCCAGCGTGAACTGGAAGCCTCCATCGCCGGTCAGGCAGACGACAGGTGCCTGCGGGTGTGCAATGGCAGCGCCGATCGCGGCCGGCGGGCCGTAACCCAGTGCGCCGTAGCCGGTCGCGGCATTGAACCAGCCATGCGGCCGCCCGGCCTCGTAATAGAGATTGCCGGCATAGACGGCCTGGGTCGAATCCCCGACGATGATGGCATCCGGCAGCGCATCGCGCACCATGTCGAGCACCGCGATTTCGGCGCGCATCTTTGGTGTCAGTTCGTCGAGCGCTGCCTCGCAGGCTCTTTCGGCCCGCCACGCGCCGTCACCTTCCGGGCGATTGCCGGTGCCGATCGCGGCGAGCAGGTCCGCTGCCGCATTCTCGGCGGAGGACAGGATCGAAAGTGCTGCCTGCGGGCCTCTGGCAAGCTGCGCGGCATCGATGTCGATGCGGATCAGGCTGGCGAGCTCCGGAAAGCCGTTATCGACATACATGTCATAGTCGGTCTGGCCCATTTGCGTGCCGAAGGCCAGCACGAGATCGGCTCCGGCGATCAGGCGGCGGACCGATTTGAGGCTCGGGCTTGCAGGCACGGACAGCGGATGACCGGAAAACGCGCCGCGGGCATTGGTGGTCGTTACCAGCGGGGCGTCCAGCCGCTCGGCCAGCGCCAGGATGTCTTTCGACGCCGCAACCGCACCGCCGCCGACCAGAATGACGGGTTTCTTCGCCGCAAGGCAGCGGGAGGCGGCCTCCGCCATGGTCTCAGCATCCGCCCGAGGCCGGGCGGGCGCAATGTTGCGCAGGCGCGGCGGCTGGATCTTCAGCGCCATGACATCGGTCGGGATCTCGATATGCACCGGTCCCGGCCGGCCGGATCGGAGGATGGCGAAGGCGCGCTCCATCACGTCGGCAAGGTCGTTCGGGTCGTGCAGCGTGTGGCTCATCAGCGCCAGCGTCGCCATCATGCCGCGCTGGTCGGGCAGTTCGTGTAGCCGGCCACGGCCGTGGCCGAGTGTCGCGCGGGCGTTGACGCCGGAGATGACCAGCATCGGCACCGAATCCTGATAGGCCTGCGCCATCGGGGTGATGATATTGGTCAGGCCCGGCCCGGTGATGACGAGGCAGACGCCCGGCTTGCCGCTGACCCGCGCATAACCGTCGGCCATGAACCCGGCGCCCTGTTCGTGGCGGGGCGTGATGTGACGGATCTTCGAGCCCGCCAGCCCGCGATAGAGCTCGACGGTATGAACGCCAGGTATGCCGAAGACGGTGTCGACACCGTTTGCCTCGAGGAGATCGATCAATGTCTCGCCGACAGTCTTCAGTCTATCCGACATTCAATTCATCCAACATTGAGGGGCGCTTCTCTTTGGGATGCGATGCGGCTGGCGAGATCGCCGATGCGCGTGATCGCGGTTTCCAGCACGTCTTCCGGCACGGTCAGTGAGATGCGCAGGAAACCTGCCGCCTGGTCGCCGAAGGAGGTGCCGGGCATGACTGCCACTTTTTCCTGCTTCAGCAGTTCCCAGGCGAATTCCTCGCCGCCGAGGCCGGTCGCCGCGACATCGAGCAGGATGAACATACCACCTTCCGGCGCCATGGGTTTTACCAGATTGCTGCCGGCAAGCGCCTGTTCGACGATCTTCACCCGCCGCGCATAGTTTTCCCGCATCACGTCGGCCGTCTCGAAATGTTCGGAGAGAGCGAGCGCAGTCATGTCCGCGATGAACGGCTGGACGCCGAACAGCATGATTTCGGAGACCGGTAGAAGCTTGTCGCAGAATTCCGCCGGGCCGGCGGCCCAGCCGGAGCGGAAGCCCGGTGCCGCATGGGATTTGGAAATCGAGGCGACGACGATGGTGCGCTCGGCAAGCTCGGCCATGTCGAAAGGGAGGCGAACTTCGTGCCGTCGAAGATCAGCTGCTCATAGACCTCGTCGCAGACGATCCAAAGATCGTGCTTGCGGCAGATCTCGCCGATTTCGGCAATTTCGGCTGCGGTCAGTACCGCGCCGGTCGGGTTGTGCGGCGTGTTGAGCAGCAGAACGCGCGCCTCCGGCGTGATCGCCCTCTCCAGGTCTTCCACCTGCATGTGGAACCGGTTTTCGGGGCGCAGCGGCACGGGGATCATATGGGCGCCGGTGGAGGCGATGACGCCTTCATAGGTCGCATAAAGCGGGTCACCAACCAGCACACCGTCGCCTGCGCCGACAAGGCCGGTCATGACGCAGTAAAGCGCGCTCTGGGTGCCCGGGAAACAGAGGAAGTTGCGCTCGGTCACGCCTGGGCGGCGCTTGGCATATTTCGCCACCAGCGCTTTCAGTGTATTCGGCTCGCCGCGACCGTTGGAATAGCGGGTGCGGCCGGCATACATGGCGCGCGCCGCCTCATCCAGCAGCGCCTTGTCGGGGGCGACATCCGGTTCGCCGATCGTCAGTTCGATCACATCCTCGCCCTCGGCTTTCATGCGGCGGGCAGCGATGTGCAGCGCCCAGCGGCCGGAGCCGAGATGGGCGAGACGGTCGGTGATCGAGGCATAGCGCATGCGTAATTCCCTTTGTTATGCGTCGGAAGCCAGTTCGCCCGGCTTCAGTCTCAACAGCGCCTCGACGGAGGCAAGCGCGCTGTCGGCGATTTCATTCTCGGCAAACAGGTCCGAGGTCAGCGTGCCTTCCAGCCAAAGCCCGTCGATCAGGGCGTTGAGCGAGATGGCGTAGCTGCGGCAGTCCTTTTGCGTCAGATCCGTTCCCCGTTCTTTGAAGAAGGCGGTGAGCAGAGCCTCCAGTGCCTCCAGGAAGGCGAGGTAGTTTTCCCGGTGAATGGCGGCGAAAGTCTGGTCGGTCTGGATATGGCTGATGAAGGCCGCCCAGAGAGACAGCGTGCGGCTGTCGGTGACGGGAGGCGTGACATTGGCGACGATGAAGCGGCGCAAACAGGCGCGCGGCGTTTCGCCCTGTTCGGAGGCCTCGATCGCCATCTTCGTCATGCCGGTCATCACGGCCCGATAGGCCGCTTCCAGCATCTGGTCCTTGCCGGTGAAATAGTGGCGGATCAGGCCTGCGGTGACGCCGGCGCGCAGCGCGATCTGGCGCACGGTGGCACCCTGGATACCGAATTCTGCGATACAGTCCAGCGTCGCCAGGATCAGGTCCTCGCGGCGCTCGGCCTCGCTGGCACGGGTATAGGTGCGGCGCGCTGGTGCCATTGGGTGTTCGCTCCTGCTCGGCCGGTGTGCATTCGCTCCTTGTTATACGATCGAATAATAGCCGTACAGGCAAGAATTACCGTCGGCCGTTCGCGAGCCGCGACGCTTCCGGCCGCCGCCGCAGGATCAGCATCGAGGCGGAGCCGAATGCCGGGCCGATAGCGAGAACCGCAAAGGCCCATTGCCAGCTGCCGAAAAGCTCTGCCAGTTTTGGCATCAGCCAGATCATCAGGATGGTCAGTGCGAAACCGATGCCCATCTGCAGCGACAGTGCCGTGCCGACATAGCGCCGGTCGGCAAGCTCGGTGACGGCTGCAGAAAACTGGGCGGAATCACCGACAATCGAAATGCCCCATACGATGACGATCGGGATGAGCAGCCAGAGCGGCCCGTCGAAGACGAAGCCGATCAGCAGAGCGCAACTTCCCGAGACGATCATCAGCCCCGCCGTGGTTGCGGTGCGGCCATAGCGATCCGACAGGAAGCCGCCGAGAAAACATCCCACCACACCGGAGGCGACTGCGAGAAAGGTGAGAAGCGAGGCACTGCCGCTGAGGCCTGTGCCACCCGCCTGATAGGCGGCGGTCAGCCAGGCGAGCAGCCATGCCCACATGGCGTAGAGTTCCCACATATGGCCAAAATAGCCGAAATTGACGAGCAGCAGGTTGCGGTCGCGCAGAACCTGCGGGATCTGGCGCGGATCGAACACAGCCTTGCCGAAAGCGTCAGGGCCCTCGCGGGTGCCGGCAAGGAAGATTGCGGCGGCGGCAAGGCTCGCGGCACTCGAGGTAGCGATGACGATGCGCCAGTCGACGCCGGCCGTCAGTCCGCGGACAAGATGTGGCAGGGACGAGCCGGCGGTGATCGCGCCGATGACTGCGGCCAGCGCCATGCCTCGCCCTTTGACGAACCATGTGGCGACCAGCTTCAGCGCCGGAGGATAAACGCCGGCCAGCGCCAGCCCGGTCACCATGCGCAGAAGGATCGCGCCCGTCGGGCCGGGGTCGAGCAGAAGGGCGGCATTGGCTGCGGCGGCGAGTGCTGCCGAACAGCCCATCAGCCGGTTCATGCGGATGAGATCCGGCAGGTTAAACAGGCTGGCGGCGAGCGCGCCGATGACGAAACCCGCCTGCACGCCATTGGTCAGCCACGCGGCGCCGCTGTCGGACAGTCCCCAGGCGAGCTTCAGTTCCGGGGCGATCGCCGTGGCGGAGAACCAGGTGGAGAAGGACAGGACGACGGCAAGGCTGATCGTCGCCAGCATGGTGAAGCGGCTTTGGGATTTTACTCTCTTGTCTGACGTCATCCCGTGCCACCCCCTCTGGCCTGCCGGCCATCTCCCCCACAAGGGGGAGATCACAAGCCTCCTGACCATCGCCCAGCCTGATTGCCGGGTCGAAACAATCGGTTTTCGCTGAGGTTTATTTGGGCATCGGGGTGCGTCTAGCCGATCTCCCCCTTGTGGGGGAGATGGCCGGCAGGCCAGAGGGGGTATTCGTGTCTCTGCTCACCTTATCCCACCATCCGCGCTCTTGCCCCCACATGCCGTCCCGGCAATCTCGGCGCATCGAACAGCTTTTCCCGCAGCGTACCATCCCGGTAGCTGGTCTTGTACATCCTGCGTTCCTGCAGGATCGGGATGACCAGTTCGATGATGTCGTCGAAGCATTCCGGCACGACGGTGCGTGACAGGTTGAAGCCGTCGATATCGGCTCCGGTCGCCCATTCGGCCAGGGCGTCGGCGATCTGTTCGGCCGAGCCCACCATGGGCGGCTGGCGACTGCCGAGCGGCATCTGTTCCAGAAGCTTGCGCAGCGTCCATTGTGGCCCGACCGATCGCGTCATCGCCTCGACATTGGAAACGATCGCGGCGCTCTTGCCGGTTTGAATAGGCTCGTCGGGATCGTATTTCGAAAAATCGATGCCGAGCGATGCCGCGGCATGCACAAGAGCGCCCTCGGAACTCGCATATTGGCGATAGTCCTCGAACTTTTCCTGCGCTTCCCTTTCCGTGCGGCCGGTGATGATGGTTGAGCCCATGAAGATCTTGATGTCGTCGGGAAAGCGCCCGGCCGCCAGCGCCCGGGCGTTGATATCCTCGACGATTGAGCGCACGCCTTCGATCTTCTGGCCGTTGACGAAAACGCATTCGGCATGGGTGGCGGCGAATTCGCGTCCGCGGGTGGATGAGCCTGCTTGATAGAGAACCGGCGTGCGCTGCGGCGATGGCTCGCACAGATGCATGGCGTCGAGGCTGTACTGTCTGCCCTGATGATGGATTTTTCTGACTTTCGCCGGATCGGCATAGGTGTGGCTGGCGCGATCCAGAACGACGGCATCGTCCCGCCAGCTTCCTCCCACAGACCGTACATGACCTGCATGTATTCGTCGGCCATATCGTAGCGGTCGTCATGGGCGGCCTGCTGGGAGAGGCCGATCGCCTTTGCCGCGCTGTCCAGATAGCCGGTGACGATGTTCCAGCCGATGCGACCGCCGGTCAGATGATCGAGCGTCGACATGCGCCGGGCAAAGAGGAACGGCGGCTCATAGGTCAGGTTGGCGGTCACACCGAAGGAGAGGTATTTTGTTACCGCGGCCATGGCCGGCACAAGCAGCATCGGGTCGTTGACAGGAACCTGAACCGCCCCTTTCAACGCCGCATCGGCATTGCCGCCATAGACATCGTTGACGCCGACGACGTCGGCCAGGAAAATGCCGTCGAACAACCCGGCTTCCAGCCGCTTCGCATAGTCCATCCAGTAGGAAAGTTCCGCATAACGATGCGACTGGTCGCGCGGATGGGTCCACAGGCCCTGCTGGATATGGCCGACGCAATTCATGTCGAATGCGTTGAAGCGGATTTCGCGCGCCATCGTCTGCGCCATGGTTCACCCTCTCGTTGCGGAGTTCTTGTGTCTCCTATATGGTCGACTTGTCTACTATAGGAGACGCGCCGGATGCAAGGAGCGGATGAGATGGAACAGGACCCGGCCGACGGCATAGCCGCGACGCTCAGGCACGAGCGGGAGGCGCGCAAGTGGTCGCTGGCCAAGCTTGCCGAGCGCTCCGGCGTGTCCAAGGCGATGATCAGCAAGATCGAGCGCAAGGAGGCAAGCCCGACCGCCACCGTGCTTGGTCGGCTCTCCGGCGCTTTCGGTGTTCCCCTCTCGGCCTTGATCGCATCCGCGGAAAAGGCTTCGCAGCGACTGAGTGTTGCTGAAGCCCAGCCGGTCTGGACCGATCCGGAGACGGGATATGTGCGAAGAGCAGTTTCGCCTTCCGGCGCACCGGTGGAGCTGATCGAGGTCAGTCTTCCTGCTGGCGTGCGTGTTCCCTATCCTGCATCCGCCTTCGCCTTCCAGCAGCAACAGATCTGGGTTCTGGAAGGCCACCTGGATTTCTCGGAAGGCGATGTTGCGCACGCGCTGAAACAGGGCGACTGTCTTCTGCTCGGCAGCCCCGCGGATTGCGCCTTCTTCAATCCCGGGCGCGAGCCGGCGCGGTACCTCGTTGTTTTGTCCCGGCGCTAACGTCGTATCCATTAGTAAATCCGGAACTAATCTCCGCCTTGGGCTTTCCCCGTGCAACGGTCGTGCCTGGGAGAGCAAGCGGCCGTGAACTGGACCAGGAACGGGAGGAGGATCCAGATGCAACCCGAGATGCGATCATCCGGCGATGCCGGCGTGAGCCTGGCCGAGGAACTGTCGGCGCTTGCGCTGCATGATCCCGTCATCGTCGTTTTCTCGCCCCAGGCGATCGGACCTGCCTTCGAGGCGGCGCAACGCCTCGGCTGTGAACTCGACCTGCTGCTGGTCGGATATATTCTCGCCCCCGGTCATCCCGAGCAGGTCATCGGCTCGGTGCTGGATTTGGCCGTTCCGCGGGTCAGTATAGACGAGGGGCTGGCACGGGAGTTTCATGTCCCTCCGGGCTATCTCAACACTGAACGGCAGCATCAGATCGCCGAACTTGAGCGGCTGCATTTCATGTATCTCGGCGATGACGATCCGGCCCGGCATGATCATGCCGGCAAGGATGTCGTGCTGCTTGATGATGGGGCCAATGACGAAGTCCTGACCCTGGTGACGGAGATGTTCGACAATGCGGGAGCGCTGTCCGTTCGCGTCGTGGACATCCGATCGTTCGATGGGCCGCCAATCGATGACATGACGATCGCGCATCTGCTGAAGGAAGCCCGCCGACTTCGCAAACGGATCCACTAGACGCATCCCTGCTCGACATCACGAGGCCGGTTCACCTGAGCCGCCCACATCCAATTAGCGTGAGGACCCAATCTCGATCGTTGCCATGAGCGGTAGGTGATCCGAAGCAAGCTTCGCCGGCGGAGTAGAGATGACTTTCGCCTCAATGACCTTGATGCCCTTCGAGACGAAGATGTGGTCGATCTTGAGAAGCGGAAAGCGCGAGGGAAAGCTCGGTTTCGGCGTGCCGGCAACCGAGCGGCGCACGTCCTCGAGCTTTCCGGCGATCCGCTTGTAGGGCGGGCTTGAGGGGATCGAGTTGAAATCGCCGAGCAGGACCACCGGCTGGTCGGCGCAGCGATCGTTTTCCAGCCATTCCGGCCCCAGCAACGCATCTGCCTGGCGCATGCGATCGACGCGGCGCAGGCCCAGATGAGTGTTGAATACCTGCAGGTATGTGTTCCCCACTTCCACCTCTACCCACAGCGCGCCGCGTTGCTCGCCGATCGAGGGCAACGGGCCGGCCTTGACCTGTTCGGCGGGGAGCGCGGTCAGGATGGCATCACCATAGCGTTCCTCCTCGACATCCAACGCGGCATGAAAATGGTGCTGCATCTTGAGGATTTCGGCGATCGCATGCGCTTGATCGATGCCGCCGGTGCGCTTTCGCCCGACATCGAGTTCCTGCAATCCGATGATGTCAGGTCTTGCCTGCGCAATCACCTCCGCAATGCGTTCCGGCGCCAAGCGTCGGTCGGTGCCGATGCAGCTATGGACGTTATAGGTCAGGAGTTTGAGCCGGCGGGATGCCGGCAATTTTGGCGGGGTAGGCTGCATAGGGCAGGGAACACCTTCGCCGGGCTTTTCGTTCCCTGTTCACCAGGCAATAGGAGCGAAGATGATCGGCAGGAAGCATATTATACAACTGGCCATCCTCGCCGCCGTCTGCATCGCAGCCTATCTCGTCTATCGCAGCCTCGGGCGCTACACCTATGACGAGATCGAGGAGGCGGTTCAGGCCATCCCGTTTACCAGCCTTATCTCCTCACTCGTCTTCGTCGCAGCCTCCTATCTCTGCCTCACCGGTTTCGATGCGCTCGCCGTCCGTTATGTCGGTAAGCCGCTCGCCTATCGGCAGAGCGCGCTCGCTTCGTTCACGGCGCTGTCCATCGGCCACAATGTCGGCATGGCGGCGCTCAGCAGCGGCGCCGTGCGCTACCGTTTCTACTCGCGTTGGGGGCTGACGGGGGCCGATATTGTCAAGGTGATCGGCTTTTGCGGCGTCACGGTCGGGCTGGGGTTATCGGCGCTTGCCGCGTTGGTCCTGCTGCTCAACCTCGGGCCGGATACCGATCTCTTCGGAATCGACCAGGAAACCCGCATCGCGGCCGGCATCGCCTGCCTCGTCGTACCGCTCGCCTATCTTGCCATCTGCCTCTTCGGCATTCCGATCCGGCTCGGCCGCTGGAAGCTCGATCCTCCGCGAGTTCCGCTGGCGCTGGCGCAGGTTCTTGTCGGCACGCTAAACTTCGCTTGCGTCGCCGCCTGCATTCATCAGCTCGTGGCGGTTTTCGGGTCGATCACCTATTTCGAGGTTGCCGGAGCCTATGTCACGGCCAATATCGCGTCCCTGATCAGCCATGTCCCGGGCGGGCTCGGCGTTCTGGAGGCGACGATGCTCAACATCCTGCCGGGAACGCGCATCATCGGCGCACTGGTTGCCTTCCGGGTGCTCTATTTCTTCGTGCCGCTGATGTTCGGCCTGCCGACGTTTCTGGCCAGCGAAGCCTACTACCGGCGCCGCTGCCGTCTCTCAGAACACTCGATGGGCTGAGAAGCGGGCGACGAAGCGGCGAATGCCGGACTGGATCTGCGGCACAGGCCAGAAGGGCTGTTTCGGATCGACGATGCTCGTGCCGGGCAGGCTATCCGTCTCGCCTTTCTCGACATCGACATCAAAGGGCTTCAGATGGCGGCCGTTGACATTCAGCATCTCGATCGTGCGGATCAGCGATCCGGTCTCGGCAAAGCTGCTACGCACGAGGTCGCGATCAGCGGCAAGATGTTCGGCCAACAGGTCGATGCGCAACTCGGCGATCGCCTCGCGGCCAGCGGCCTCGTCCGTTTCCATTGCTAGGTCGCATTCGGTATCGAGCCCTTCCGACCGGTTATTGAGGTTGGACGAGCCAACCCGAACGAAGCGGTCGTCCGCGATGATGAGCTTGGAATGGACGATGACTTCCTGCTCGCCGCCATCCTCCGTCTGCGTCACCGCATAAAAGACGCGCAGTCGGTCATAGCGATCGGCGCGCTTCAAGCGGCGGATCAGGCGGGTGCGGTTGTTGCCCATCATCAGCTTCTCCAGGAAGCCGTGGGATTCCCGCGTGACCAGCACGACGATTTCCGGGCCGTTCTGTTTGCGCAAACGTTTCGCCAGGGTCCTCGCCACGCCGAAGGAGGCGAGATATTGGGTCTCGATATAAAGATGATGCTCGGCAGCCTTCACCGCATCATGGGTGAGGCGGATCGCCTCGCGATGGCCGCGGCGGCCTTTCCATTTCCACGGCTCGGTAAGAGCAAGGCCGGTCGAGCATTGCTCGAGTGCCGGTGCGATATCCGAAGGCCACGGGTTCGGGCCAGCTACGTCTACGCCGGCCAGTTCCTCGCCCGTTGTCTTCCTCCAGCGGCGCCTTGCGGTGTCGCCGATCAGCCGCGCGGTTTCGCCGGTCACGATCGTCTGCATGTCGTGAACGGGACCATAGGGAGCACCGTCTGGTGCCACACGCACCGGATTGACCGCCTTGTGCTCGCGGTCGTCCCAGCGGCGGGCCGTGAGGTCGATACCGCCGACGAAAGCGGTCTTGTCGTCGATCGCTACCATCTTCTGATGGTGGCTCGCGCGCAATGGGTGGCGGAAGTCGAAGCGTAGGTCGATGCGCGGATGATCCGCCCAGTCCATCTTGCCGAACATCCTGAAACTCTTGCCGGAATAGACCGGGCCCATGCCCCAGACGAGCAGGCGGACCTGAAGCTCCGGTTTCTCTTCGACGAGGCGTCGCAGAAGCGCGCCGATTGTCTCGGAGCCTTCTTCGCGTGGGCGTAGACGAATGTCGGGATTGAAGTCCCAGCCAATGATGAAGATCGACTTCTCTGCCTGTCGCAGAACTTCATCGAGGCGTCGGAAATAATCCTCACCGTCGATCAGGAAGGCGATGCGGTCGGCCTTTGCCGAACGCCACACGTTGCGTCCGGGCTTTATAACCCGCGCACGCTCACTGCCGGCGTCGATCACGCTCGATTTGGAAAATGTGCTCACGTCCACTTCACCCACCTCGTCACTGCGGACGGATCAACGCCGTGATCGCGAGGTTGGTTCCCGCCGTAAGCACCTGCAAGCCCAGTGTATTTCAACTGTGACCGTGTTGCGCGGTCACTCCGAGCGTGCTCTGCGTCGGCGAAAGATAGGTGTCATCGACCAATTCCATCGTGACGAAGACCACGACCAGAATACCACCCGCAGCGATCAACAGTTTCCAGAGGCCCGGCTTGATCTCATCTTTCTGCGGCCCGGCGATCGCTGGTGCGTGGTCTTGCGGCTTCCCTTCCTCAGTGCCGTCTTCCGTGACCTGTATGGGGGATGTCATGTCCGGTCTCTTTATCGGCATCTTCTATGGTGCCGAATTCTTGGGTGGTTGAAATCAGGCATTTCCGGGTGGCATGTAAACCGGCGGGTTGTCTGTCTCGTCCGGATTCGGAAGGGGTGCTTCGTCCGGCAGGCGGTCGGGCTCCGGCTCGTCGATCGGCGGTTCGGGCGTCCAGACCGGTGCCGGCATCGGCGGTTGTTCGCTCGGCTCGCGAGGTTCTGGGGTCATCGAAATCTCCATTCTCATACACCGACAACCGATGTCCTGGATGAAGGTTCCCTTGTTTTTGGCACCGCCAAGGCGGGCGCGCTGATTGAGCCGAGAGGGAACTTCTCGTCATGGTCGAGGGTTGCCATGTGGCCTTTGTCGACCCGTGCTCTAACTCTAACCGACGGGAGGAAAGCCGGATGACCCACGCCAAGGACAATTTCATCGCCTGGCTGAAAAGCGCCCATGCGATGGAAGAGCAGTCGATCGCGATGCTGACAGCACAGACGCGGCGACTGGAAAACTATCCCGACCTCAAGGCGCGCATGCTGGACCATCTGGAGGAAACCAGAGTTCATGCCGCGGACCTGCAGGAGCTTCTCAATCACCTGTCGGGCGCGCCTTCCGCCCTGAAGGATATCGCGGGCCGGATCGCCGCCACCGTGCATGGCATCCCCGGAATACTTGTCAGCGACGAGGTCGTGAAGTCGACTGCGGATGCCTACGCGTTCGAGCATTTCGAGATCGCCACGTATCGTACGCTTCTCACAGCGGCGGATGAACTCGGAGAAGATGAAGCCTCTGCCATGCTCGAGCGGATACTCGGTGAGGAAGTGGCGATGGCCAACTGGCTGGAAGAGAACCTCGATCCCATTGCCCGCATCTTCCTGATGCGCGACGAGCGGGATCTTCAAGCCAAGCGGTAATAGGGTTCCGATGGCCGCATAAGCCGGTGACTAGCCGAGGTGAGCGTTACCGTCGAAGTGGCGGTGAAGGCTGGCTTCGTCGGTAACGCCGCGCTGGTAGAGCTGGATCATCTCGGCCGCCATCTCGGTTGCCACAGCACTGCCGCCGGCCACGCCGCGTTCGAGGCACACGTCGTCGAGAACCCGCTTCAGGAAGGCAAGCTCGTTCGGTTCGAACGGATTCATTATTGCTGCAGGTGTCATGTTTTCTGCCTCCATTCATGGGGGCGAAAGAGCGTGTGATCTTTCAGTCGCCGGCGCCCTGTCCCTTAGCTGGCGATGGGGTGAGCCTACTCCCTTCCACCGTCGTTGCAAGCGGCGGCGCGTTAAACAACGGTAAGGAATCGGTGATTGGAGCGTCATCCTACAAAAGCATCGATGACGCCTGAAACCGCGGGCCTCAGACCTAGTCGGTCTCAAGCAGAAAGAAGGTTGTCGGGCCGGACGGGGTGTCGTTGGAGAGCGTCAGTTCGATGCGGCCGTTCCCCATCTTCAGGGCTGGGTGTACCGTTCCGTCCAGCCCCACCGGCGACAGACGCCAGCGCGCCAGCCGGTCGTTGAACGAGACGTCTATCCTGCCCTTGCGGATCAGCACCGGAAGCCTGCCGAAATCGTCGATGACGCGCTCGTTCCAATCCTGAAAACGCATGCCGGTATTGCGGGCGTCGGTGGCATAGATCAGCAGGATCCGCTTGGCATCGGCCAGCGACGCGGAGCCATCGATCGCGGCAGCGGCAAAAGCCCGCTGCCGTCGCTGTCCTTTACCGTCACGTTGCCGAGATCGGTCGGGCGAGTGAATTGCGCGAAGGCGAAGGCCTGGCTTCGAGGCGTCGACAAGGCGAGGCTCAGTTCGTTTCGGTTGAGCAGCAGCTGGCCCGTGTCGCTCTCGAACAGGCCCTTGACCGGATCGGTACGGTTCTTCTCCGAAATCAGGCCGGCTTCCTTGAGCGAGGAAAGGATCGTCTCGAAGGCTTCCGGGTCGCGTGGCTGGTTTACCGCCATCGCTTGGCGCAATCCGTCGCTCTTCTTCAGCCCGATGCCGGAGATAAGACCGAGTTCGGTCAGGGCATCCGGCTCTCTCTGCTGCATGTCGTCGTCCAAGTCTTCCTCTCCGCGCACCATGAAGGGAATGGTGTTGCGGGCGGACGCGACGTCGCCGCGACGGAAGGTGAGGGCGGCCAACGTCTCGCTGGCGCGGGCGATCGGATCGAGCGCGATCGCATAGGGCAGCATGGCCCGTTTGTGGGGAAAATCCTCGCCATACTTCAGGATGATCGGTCCATGGCCGTGGCGGCAGAGGATGTCCCAGTTCTGGAACGACGCGTAGGCCGGCATCATCAGCCCGGCCTCGTAGCGATACTTGTTCCAGAACAGGTGGTCGTATTCAGTCATCACGAAGGGCTTGCCAAGCCAGCGGGCCGATGCCGCGAGCCGCATGTAGGCGGCCGTGTCACCGACCGAGCTCTTGTCCTGGATGCTGGAGCCCGACGCGTAGCCAGATACCCAGTCGTGATAGGTGTTCATGGTAACGACCGGCAGGTCCATGCGGGTGAGGCTTGTCTGCACAGTCGCCCAATTGTTGTAGTCGCTGACCATGCCGCGATAGCCGAGGCTGCGGACGAAATCGGTCATCCGCGACGCCGACTTCCGCTCGGTCTCGATGAAGAAGGCCTGCAGGTCTCGCAGGCGCGGGCTGTCGGCGTAGCGATCGAGCGGTAGACGGATGGTCCGGTCTTCCAGGCGCTCGTCCGGCCGCAAGTCCCACCACTTGGCCCGCAGCGTTTCGGTGGACGCGTAGCGCGTGGCAAGCCAGTCGTTGAACGGGCGGCGCATGCTGTCCTGATAGGGGCGCCCTTCTTGTCGGTGACGACGGTGGAGAATTCCATGCCGTTCTCGTTGACGAGAACGATCAGGCTCAGCGCATCGTCGCGGATCGGCGCGATTCCGGTATAGGGGTTCACCCTGCCGAGAAAGTCCTTCACCAGCGTCTGCCAGTGCCGGAAGGCTTTGTCCTCGTAGTTTATTTCCAGACGCAGGCCTTCCGCCGGGTCCCAGCGCTCGAAGTCCCCGCCATAACCGCCATGCCACGAGGTCAGGCCGTCGACCATCCAGTAGATGCCAGCCTTCTTCAGCGCCGCCATCAGGTAATGGATGCGGTCGAGGACTTCGGGATCGAAATCGAAATCCTTCTGCCGGCCGTTCATCAGCGAGGCATCGGTGAAGTGGAAGCGGGCTATATTGTAGCCATGCAGGACGAGCTGGCGGACATAGGCGTCAGCCTCGGCATGGTCGGGAAAGCCACCGGCCGCAGGGCCGAATCCCAGCGAAGCGCAGAACAGGCGCTGTGGCTTGTCCGGCGTTCCGGCAAAGGCGATGCGGCCTTCGGGATTGGCGATCAGCCGATGTTCGGCATCGATCGTGCCATTCGGCAGGAGGCCGGAAAAGTCGAGCGGGCTGCCGGACTGGATTTCCAGCGAGATTTCTCGGACGGGAAGCCAGTCAGCCGGATGCGCGCCCTGTGCCGACCATGTCAGGGCCAGAAGCGTTGTCAGGCTGAGCGCTAAGTTCTTCATCCGGTTCTCCGACGGGGCGACTCTCGATCCAGGATCGCGGGTTTCGGCGTGGTCTCAAATATCCTACCGGAACAGCTACTGCATGGAAGAACCAGGCCACCACGGTATAGAGACCGAGCGAGACGCTGCGCTTGCGATGGGACATCAGAGCGACCACGGCGCAGAAGATGCCGACGACGATGCCCAAGGGCAAGAGTAGACCGGGGACTGCCAGCATGATCACCAGGGAAAAGATGATCCATGCCCAGACGACGGCCCAGAGCCTCAGCTCCGGCAGTTCGCGCAGCATGCGGTAGAAATACGGCTTGCCGGTCGCCGCCCTCAGCAGCTCGCCGATGCCGAACAGGTATTTCGATTTCCAGCGCCGGACGAGCAGTCTGTAGGAATTGACGTTGTGGCCGTAGTGGCTGACGAAGCGGCGGTCGAGCCTGTGCAGCTTCCAGCCGCCGTCGCGCAGGCGGATGCCGAGGTCGAATTCCTCGTAGCCATGCAGGTTGCGGTCGGTCATGTAGCCGATGTTCTCGATTGCTCGGCGGCGATAGAGGCCACCGCCATTCATCCGGTCGATGGAGCCGATGCGGTTTTCCGGCGCATTGCGCTGGACACGACGGGTATATTCGAGATTGTCCAGCATCATCTCCTGGACGTGGCCGGTGACGCCGGCCGTGCGGGGATGCCGTTCGAGGAAGGCAATTGCTTCCAGCAGAAATTCCGGGTCGAGATCCATGTCGCCGTCGATCAGGCAGACATATTCGTGCTGGGCATATTGGTAGCCGAGCTGCGGACCGAGGCCGCAGCTTGGTCGCGCCGGTGCGGTGATCTGGACGATCTGCACCGGATAGCCCGAGGCGATTGTCACCGTCCGGTCGCGGGAGCCGCTATCGGCGACGATGACCTCGCCTTGTCCCTCCGGCAGCGCTGCCAGGGCGAACTCGATCGTCCGGGCAATGTTCTTCTCCTCGTTGAGGGTCTTGATGACGATGGATACCGTCATGGTGTGGACCTTCCCTTTGGTGACTTCATGGCGTTGCGGTAGACCGCGATCGTGTCACGGCTGATCGAGGGCCACGCATAGGTCTGCTCGATATCGCGAATGCGGGAGACCGCTCGCTCAGCTTCGTACGGAGCATCCATCTTGCAGCGCAGAGCGGCAGCCAGGGCGTCGATATCGCCGGTCGGAAAATAGTCTTCGGGCGGCAGATCCACCTCGTGGTTGGCGGGAATGTCGCTTGCGAGGACCGGCAGGCCGTAGCCGAGCGCTTCGAGAAGGGCGATGGGCATGCCTTCGTGACTGGATGGGAGAACGAACAGACCGGCCTGGGAAAACAGGGTTGCAAGGTCGTCGCCGCTCTGGAAACCGGTCAGAACCACACCATCCACATTGGCGGCCACGGTCTCCACCTGTTTCGCATAGCCCGTATCGCGATGGTCGGCTCCGCCGATCAGCGCAAGTTTCCATTCGGACTGACCAAGGCGTGCATAGGCCTGGATCAGGTCAAGCTGCCGCTTTTCGGGAACGAACCGGGCAACCAGCACGATATAGCGGCGGCGGCGCAGCCCAAAGCGTTCGAGAATAGGGCCGGCGATCGGTGCCTGACGCACGGTCACACCGTTCGGGATGTGGGCGACCTTGCTGCCGTATCGAATTTGCATCGTTTCGGTCACTTCGCGCGACACGGCGATGCTGCCATTGGAAAAGCGCATGGCCAGTCGCTCCCCAAGCTTCAGCAGCGACTTTGCAAAACCGTTCCATTTCTCGCGGTCGTAGTCATAGCCGTGATGGGTGACGACGACGCGCAATCCGAAAAGGCGTGCCAGGGGGCGAAGAGCCCCGGGCCGACCGCGTGGATGTGGACGATGTCGGGTCGCTTGAACGCCGCGTAGACAACACTAAAAAACGTGTGGAAGAAGGCTTCCGTCGAGGCGGAAGAAGGCGCCCACAATGACGTGATGCGGACGCCGCGCCATGCGGTAATCGGTTGTTTCGACAAATACCGGCTGCGGCCGACGACCTCGACGTCCCATCCGGACAGAACCAATTCCTGAGCGAGCATCTCGACATGCTTCTCGACCCCGCCCTGAATGTTGGGCACGCCGCGCAGGCCAATCATCAATACGCGGTGGCGAGCGACGTCTCGGTCTGCTCCAAGCTCATGGGAGGGCACGATATCCGGAAGGCCGGGGGAAAGGCTTGGCGGAAAACTCAAACTATATCGCGTCTGGGCTGGACCGGTCGGTTCCTCCACCGGGAGGATACGATCCTGAGGAAGAGCGGAAGTTCCGCTCGCAGGCCGCCTGGCAAAAAGTCGGGACCGGCCGGCCAGCCGATCCGCCTTTGCGCCGGATTCCGTCTTCTTGTTCATCAGCCGCACCAAGAAATCATTTCTTAAGTGAAGTCTTAAACACGGAACCTTCCAAACTTACTACAGGGAATGCTAAAATTTTAATGATCCTGTATAGTTTCAGGCCATTTTTCTGTGGGGTGAGCAAAATTCCGGCACCAATCCAGATGCGAAATCGGCGTCAGATCAGCTCGGTGTAGAGCGCCGTCATTCGCTCTCGATAGAGGAGCTGGAGAAGTTCTCGGCCACCCATTGGCGTCCGGCCTTGCCCATTACGGTGCGTTGGGCTGCGGATCGCTCACCCATGCGGACAAGTGCCTCGGCAAGGCTGTCCGGCGAGGCGGGGGCTGCGGTCTCGCCTGTCTCGCCGGGCCGGATAAGTTCGGGAATGCCGCCGATGTCGCTGCCGATGACCGGGCGGCCCAGCGCATAGGCTTCCAGGACGCTGATCGGCGCGTTTTCGTACCATTCGGACGGCAGGACCAGCGCCTGCGACTGGCCGATCAGGCGGAAGAGGTTTTCGCCGGAAAGATGGCCGGTAAAGGTCGCATCCGCCTTGAGATCGTCGGCCAGTTTCTTCAGCCTCACCTCTTCCGGTCCGGTACCGGCGATGATGAGTTTCTGTCCCGACGTGGCGGCGGCGCGGATCAGCGTGTCCACACCTTTTTCAGGTGCGAGCCTGCCGGCGAAAACGAAATAGTCGCCTTCCACCCAATCGGTCGAAAACGACGCGACATCGACGAAGTTCGGAATATGGACGAGCTTTTCCCGTGGCCAGCCCCATTCGACCAGCTTCTCGCGGTAGAAACGGCTCGGCACGACGAAGCGGTCGACCTTGTTGCGGTAGGTGCCGAGCGTCTTGTGGAGAAGCGTCTCGGCAAAGACCACGCCGCTCAGGGAAGCGATCCCTTGATGCAGCGATGGACCATGACGTTGTGGATGCGGCCGCCCTTGCATTCCTCGCAGACCTTGCCGTCGCGCAGCATCTTGTAGGCTGGACAGGCGAGCTTCAGGTCATGGGCGGTCATGACCGTAGGAATGCCGGCTTTCTTCAGCGTCTGGAAGACGGCGGGCGAGAGGTGGTGGTAGATGTTGTGGGCATGGGCGATGCTGGGTCGCGCCTTGTCGATCAGCCGCTCCAGCTCCTTTGTGCCTCGAAGGAGTATATCACCTTCGCCGCCTGCACGACCTTGTCGCGCAGGCCGATGTCGCGCCCGTATTCGATCTCGGTGACGAAATAGTCCGACCAGGGCGAGGGCAGGTTCTGTTCGTGCTGCATGGCGAAGGGCACGACGTCCCAGCCCGCTTCCTCGAACAGGGCCGTATGGTCGAAGAACACGGCTTCGGCGCCGCCGCGGCGGTAGAAATAGTTGTTGATGTTGAGCAGGCGACGCGTCCCGGTCACCCCGGCGGATGCGTTCATTGGGCCGATCCCGTCCAGCCGAGCGCGCGGGTCGCGGCATCGACGGTCATGATTTCGCAGCCGCTTTCCCTGGCGTGGCGGACAAGCGCCTCGAAGGTCGCCGGCGTGCAGCCATAGGGCGTCGGCACATCCGCAATGTCGTGGGTGAAGAAGACCAGCCAGCCCGGATCCTGCGCGACGTCATCGATCCAGCGCGTCAGGCTGCGCGCATGGTCCTCCGGCTGGCGGATCTCGACCGCCTTGACCATCATTCGGTCGACATCACCGCGATTGATCGCTTCGCCAGCCCCACGGCAGCTGACATAACGGCGTCCGAGTTCGCCTCGGGACAGCGGCCAGGCCGAATTGTAAGGAAAGGCGAAATTGGTCGGCCGGCGGGAAACGCCAGCCTGTTTCAGGTATTCGACGTTCCGGTCGATGTCTTTGCCCAGAGAGGAGCCGTACGTGCGGATCCGGTCATGGGTAAAGGTGTGGCAGCCGATCTCGTGTCCGCGGGTGAAGAGATCACGACAGCCTTCGCGGTCGATCAGCTGCCGGTCCGGTTCGACGACGCCTTCCAGACCGCCGGCGATATAGAACGTACCACGGGCATCGTATTTCTCCAGAATGGCCGCGCCATTGGTCAAGGCCGTATCGGGCACGTCGTCGAAGGTGAAGGTGACGATGGGGCGATCGGTCTCCACCCTGCGCGACGGGCTGGCGAGATCCCAGATCAGCCTGTTGCTCAGGCGGTCGACGATGCTGCTCAGGCGTTCGCTTATGTCAGACACGAGTGGGGTTTCCCTGCTTGGGTGCCGCATCGGTCACCAGATCGAACTTCTGAAGCCGGAACGCGTAGAGTGCGACGGCGAAACTGAACCACTGATAGCTGCCGCTATCGAAAAAGACGGATTCCAGGCCTGCATTGTAAAGCGTGTAAAGCCAGACCCTGACGAAGAGCCTGGTGATATGGGATTGCCCCTCGGGTGCGCCGTCCTTCCGCATCAGGCTTTTCAACGGCATGAAAAGAACGAAGAACAGCGTCATGATCAGGCCCGGCAGGCCTGTCAGCAGCCAGATGTCGATGAAGGAGTTATGGGCGTTATATGCCTCGACTGCCCAGGTCTCGATCGAATTGTTGCTGTAGACGAGTTCACGCGTCTGCCAAAAGGCCTTCATCCCGTAGCCGATGATCGGGTTGTCCTCGATCGCAGTAAAGGCAAAGCGCCAGATGTCGGCGCGGTTGGTAAATGTGGGATCGACGCCGAAACTGTTCACCAGTTCGCGGAACGGCGGGATGACCGCCGAGCCAACCGCGAGCAGATTGAAAGCCGCAACGCCGCCGAGCGCAATCGGAATGCGCAGCGCGCGATAGCGCTCGAAGAACCAGGAAATGACGAGCACCGCCGGCAGCATCGCGGAGGCCGTCTTGCCGCCGGTGTGGATAAGAAAGAACCAGGCGAGGCAGATGATCACGATCCCGAGAAAGCGTGACCAGACACGCATGACGAAGAAGCCGAAGAAGGCGGCCATCACCATGGCGCCGGCCGCGGCGTTCTTGTGGGTGAAGTGGCCACGCCAGAAGCCGGCATTCATCGGCTCGCGCAGCTCTGACGCCTGGTGGATGGCAACGAGCGGCTTGAAGATCACGCCATAATACGCAAAGCCGAGCATGATCAGCGTGCCGATCGCCACCAGCTTGCCGAACTGCCGCTCCGACGAGGGCAGGAGCAGGAAGATCGAGGCGTTCATGACAGTCAGGATGGCAAGCACGATCGTCTTGGCGCTCTGCATCGGATAATTGGATAGGAGCGCGACGATGAAGAACCAGGAAAGAGAGCAGCGAGAAGCAATCTCGGCTGCAGGATGATCGATCGCATCGGATGCGTGAAGCCATAGACCATCAACGAGAGCGTCAGCCCGATCGTGACGATCTGGTTGATGCTGCTGGAGGCACCGGCAGACGGATCCAGCACTGCCGTTCCCGTAAGATCGACATAAGGGTTCGTGGTCACCCAGTAGAAGAGGAAGACGGCCATGAACAGGCACGGACCGATGACGTTCCGGCCGGCGGCAGGTGCGTTTATGTCATCGGCCGTCGCGACTGCCATGGCGTCCCTCAGGCGTATCTTGGTTCGAAGGCGTAGTAACGCCGGCGTGCGTCGCGCAGGTGGCCGGAAAGGCCCAGTGCCAGCGCCAATGCCGTGCCGAGCGCAAAGCCTCCGAAGGCGCCGCCGGCAAGCAGGATCACCGTGCGCGGCGGCCAGCTCTTGCTTTTCGGCGGTACCGGAGGCGAGATCACCCGCACATTGGTGGCATTGATTTGCTGGCGCTCGTTGATCTGGCGCGTGCGCGAGAGATAGGTCTCGTAGACGGCAGCCCTTGCGCGCGCGTCGCGCTCCAGTTCACGCAGCCTGACCTGCGCATCGTTGTCGTTGAACACCGTCGAACGCTCTGCATCCGCCCGGCCGCGAAGCTGCGACAGGGTCGAGCGGGCTTCGTCGGCCTCGGTTTTTGCCGTTTCGAGAATACGGTTCGCTTCTGCTGCGATGGCATTTTCGACGGCGGCCTCTTCCGACTGCAGGGCAATCAGACGCGGATGACGGGCACCGTAGGTGCGGCTCAGCGCACCGATCTGCTGCTGCAGCGTGTTGTAGCTCGTACGCAGCGTCTGCATTCCAGTGGAATCGAAAATCGTCGCGGTCGCCGTCCGGCGATCGGCAACCGCCGAGCGCATCTGGTCGTAGCGCGACTGGGCTTGAAAGACGCGCTGCTGGGCATCGAGCACCTGGGTATCGAGCGCGCTGGAAATACGGCTGCTCGCGAGCTCCCCGGTGCTGGATTCCTGGATGTTGTTCTGGCGTTTGAACTGCTCGACCTTTTCTTCGGCATCGGTCACCGACATGCGCAACTCGTCCAGCCGGCTGTTGATGTCGGCGGCGAGCCGGCCGGCACTGTCGGACGATGAAATGAAGAGTTCGGATTCAAAGGCACGAACGATCGCTTCCGACAATTGGACGGATTTTTCCGGATCGGAACTCCAGACCGCGAGCGTTACGACGAAGGAGCGCTCCTCGCGACCGGCGGTGATGCGATCACCAAGCTCGCGCAATACGGAAAGCTCTTTTTCTTCCGGCGTGGCCTGCGTGGGCGATCCGAACAGATTGCCGAAAGCGGACGGCTTGTTGAATTCCGGATCCTCGGTGAGATTGAGATCCTGGATGACCTTATTCAGAACATTGCGCGAGGTCAGAACCCGAAGCTTGCTTTCGACTTCCAGCAACTGGGAATCGCGCTGGGGATTGGCCGCAAAGACGTCATCGGAAACGACGTTGAGGTTCTGCGGGTCGACCATAATGTCGGTATAGACCGTGTAGCGCGGCGTGGTCATCGTCGCATAGAGAAAGGCTGCGATGACACCGAGCACTGTCATGGCAATGATCAGGGCGAGCTTGCGGCGCAACCAGGTGAACACATCGCCGATGCCGATCTGCGACAGGCTCTTGATCTGCGCGTCGATCACCGACTGGCGCGGAGTTGCAGCCGCGGGTGCGGCCTCGCGGTAAACCCGATCCCGAGCGGGGGAGGCATGCTGTGCCGGCGACGTGGTGGCTGGCGGTGGCTCAGCGGCATGCGGCGCGGCACCATATGGATCTGCAGCCTCATCGATCCGATGCCTGCGCTCGTCCTGTGATGTCTGCTGTGGGGCGTCGAGATGATCGAGCAGGGAGCTGCCATGGCGATGGCGCGTGCCGGCGGTTTCCGCCGTGCGATGGTGCACGGACGCCGGTTCACTCTGCGTCGGTCGTTGGCTATCGGGCTCCCGCGGCCGGTACATCAACACCTCCAGCTGTTAGGGGATATGGGTTGGAGCAGCCATGACGACGAAAACTCCCAATCGCTAATATGCGTTCCGCCGCATGAATTTTGGGTTAACCGGCTGATCCGGCACAAGGTTGTGCACATCTTCTGGGCCTCATCGCACCGTGGCCGGCTCCGCCAGCGGACGGGCACGGTCCTTCTCGACATAGCGAAAATAGACCGTCCAGGCCGCGACGGCCATCAGCAGCTCAATCACGTAATAGGAGATGAAAGTCCCCGTCGGCGGCGCGTACCAAGTTGCCCAAGCGGCCAGCCCCGCGCCAAGCAGGCTGCCGGCGCCCAGCACGGCCGCGCGCGGGCCTTGATGGCCTGCGGCGCCGAGCGCTTCCACCGCTATGGCATAGACGCCGACCGGGATCACGACCCAGCAGAGAATGCGGACAAACGAGACCAGCGACAGATATTGCGTGCCGAAGAGATAGGGCAGGATCGGCGCCAATATGTAGACGGCGACGGCTGCTCCGACGCTGATCGCGAAGGCCGCGCCGAGAATGCGGGTTACCCGCTTCGCCGCGTGGTGTAAGCCGTCCTCGGCGATCTTGGCTGTTCCAGGGTAGACGATCCGGTTCAGTGCATCGACGGAGAGATAGCTGCTCTCGATGATGCGGCGGGCAACGCTGTAGCTCGACATGACCTCGGCACTCGCGACAACGCTCAGCACCAGAAGGTCTGCGTTCTGCCGCGCAGCCTTGAGAATGTAGGGGATGCTGAAGAACATGCCGAGCTTCAGTTCTTCCCGCACGAGACGGAAGCGGGGCTGGCTGAATGGCAGCAGCGCCTTGACGCAGAAGGCCAGCATGATCGCGTGCGCCGCGAACTGCCAGAGGATCCAGCCGGACAGCGTCTCGACGCCGAAGACGAGGCAGGCAAGTACAGCCGAGGCGGTGCGCATCAACGCAAAGCCCATGACGATCATGTTGGCGAAGCGGAAATTCGAGAAGGCGATGAAAACCTGTTCTGTGAACAGGATGCAGCGCAGAAGCACGATATTTGTCACCAGCATGACGATGATCTCGAACTCGCTGATCGGATCATCGGTCGTGGCGTTGAGGAAAAACGGCAGAATAATCGAGCCGATGACGACCAGAGCGATGCCGCTTATTGCGATCAGGATCATGTTGTGGCCGAGCATGTCGGGATACATGTCGTGATCGCGCGCGACGCGCCTGACCAGGCATTCGGTCGCGCCGAGGCCGCAGAGATGCACCGCGATCGAGGAAATGGCGGTAACGGCGACGAAGAGACTGAATTCGTGCACGCCGAGAAAGCGCGCCAGAATGGCGAAGGTCGCCAGCTGTGCTGCCGAACTGACGATCAGGCTTCCGCCCGATGCCGCATAGGACATCACCATGGGCAGAAGGCTTCGCGGTTTCGGGAAGCGGCGAGGGAGTGGCGTCATGGATGGCCCTTCGCGATCATTGCCGGCTCATCATGAGCCGTATCGGCATGTCTGGTTATGAAACGGTCCACCCAGAGCTGGGTGGAGAGGATGCCGACAAAGGCGGCGTTGTCACGGAAGCCGGCGACATCCTGCGCCCGGCATTTGCTGTGAAGTTTCGATACGGCGAGCGGGTTGAACAGCCCGGCCGTGGTGATAGCCCGTTCCGAAAACATCTCGGCGACATAGGGTTGTTCTTGTCTGTTCGGACCGGTGAACGAGCCGCTGTCCGGTGCGCGATAGGGCTGTTTTTGTCGCTCGGTCACGCTTTTGGGCAGAAGATCCTTTCCGGCCTCGCGCAGGATATGCTTCTCGCGCAGTCCGCGGAGCTTGGCGTCGGGCGACAGCCGGCAGGCGAACTCGACGAGGCGGTGGTCGAGGAAGGGGAAACGTCCCTCCACGCCATGCGCCATGGCCATCCGGTCGCCTTGGCTGGAGAGGATGTAACCCGGCAGCAGCAGGCGGGCCTCGAGATATTGCGCCTGATGCAAAGGATGCCAGCGGCCGAAGCGTTCCGGCAGGCGGGCGGCAAGCTCCTGCGCCGCGTCGTAGTCGCCCAGTGTCTGCCTGAGGTCGGTCGAATAGAAGATCTTTGCCGCAGCCGTATTCTTCATCCGCGGGCGATGGGAGAAGAGCAGATCGGCAGGATCGATCGCGCCGGCGCTGAAGAAGGCGGAGAGATATTCCGCCGACTGCTGCTTAAGTCCCGGGAGATAGGGATAGAGCTTGCGGAAGAGATGCGGCCTGATCTTCGAGCCCGGCTGGCGGGCGCAGAAACGACGCACCTTTGCCTCGCGAAAAATGTCGTAGCCCGCAAAGATTTCGTCTGCACCTTCGCCGGTCAGCACGACCTTCATGCCGCTTTCACGCACCAGCCCGGCCAGCGTGTAAAGCGGTGCGGGCGCGGTTCTGAGGATCGGCCGTTCGGCGAAATTGACGATATCGGGAAAGCTTGCGGCAATCGCATCCGGCGTCGAGGCGATCGAGCGGTGATGCGTACCGATCGCGGCCGCGACCTGGTGCTGAAAACTGCTCTCGTCATGTTCGACGCTGTCGAAGGTGACGGAAAAGGTGTTGAGCCCGCCCGGCGCTATCGGTGCGGCGAGTGCCGTGATCAGCGAGGAATCGAGCCCGCCCGAAAGGTAGGAGCCGACCGGGACGTCGGCGCGCATGCGCAGCCGTACCGCATCGGTCAGCAGTGCCCGTAGCTCTTCCTGATGATTAGAACCGTCCGCCGGACCACTATCGTCCGCATCGGGGAAATCTAGCGTCCAGTAGTAACTCAGTCGGTTCTCGCCGCCTTGGCGGACCAGCATCTGGCCAGGCTCGAGCTCGAAGATGTTGCGGAAGGCGGTGCGGGGGCGATCGGTGCCCAGAGCGTGAAGATCTGGTCGAGTGCGATCGGATCGAGTTCCGCCTCGATGCCGGGCACGGTGAGCAGGGCTTTCACTTCCGAGGCGAAGTAGAGCGTGCCCTGATGCTCGGTGTAGAAGAGCGGCCGCACGCCCATGCGGTCGCGCGCCAGCATCAGCCGTCGTTCATAGCCGTCCCAGATCGCGAAGGAGAAATCGCCGTTCAGCCGCTCCAGGCAGGCTTCGCCATGGGTGGCGTAAAGCTGCAGTAGCACTTCGGTGTCGGAACCGGTGTGGAAGGCGATGCCGCGCGCCTTCAGTTCGTCGCGCAGTTCAACGTAGTTGAAGATCTCGCCGTTGAAGGCGATCGTGTAGCGGCCGTCGGCGGTCGACATGGGCTGCTGGCCGTCAGACAGGCCGACGATCGAAAGCCGCACATGGGACAGCCCGATGCCGGGTGCCGCCCATATGCCGCGGCCGTCAGGCCCGCGATGTTCGATCGCGTGCGCCATCGCCGACAAAGGGCTTGGCGGCCTTCGACGCCACATGCCTCACCTACGAAGCCAGCAAAACCGCACATCTGTTTCCATCATGAACAGGCCAATCAGCCCGTTCGTACAAGAAAGAGCTTTCTAATATAACTAGGAGATCCCTAAAATTCTATCAAAGCCCGAAACAGGACACATGCTCGGCTATCTCATCGATAACACGACGGTCGGCCAAAGTTCTGAAACTGTTGGATGAATCGGCACCGCCCAGCGCAGATCATCATAGTTCGCACCGACATTCATCAGATCGAGAACGCCGTGGATAGCTTCGTCCCCGCCGGTGCCGAGCAGTGCCGCACCGAGGATCTTCTTCGTCCTGGCGTCAGCGATGATCTTCATGAAGCCCTGAGTCTCGCCCTTTTCGACAGCCCGGCCGACATTGGTCATCGGTCTCTTGCCGACGAGGACGTCGTGGCCGGCCTTGCGTGCTTCCGCTTCGCCCATACCGACACGGCCGAGCGGCGGATCAATAAACAGCGCGTAGCCGAGAAGCCGCTGCGAGACCTTGCGGTCCTCTCTGTCGAAGAGGTTGGCGGCGACGATCTCGAAGTCGTTATAGGCCGTGTGGGTGAAGGCGCCGCGGCCGTTGCAGTCGCCGAGCGCCCATATGCCCTCGACATTGGTGGCAAGCCCGTCGTCCGTCTTGATGAAACCGCGTTCGTCCAGTTCGACGCCGGCCTTGTCCAGCCCGAGATCGTCCGTGTTGGGGCGTCGGCCGACCGCGAGCAGCACGTCGGAGCCGATGACTTCCGGATCGCCTTCGTCGCAATTGACGCCGACGGCGATGCCGTCCGCATGCTTGGCAAAGCGGATGCATTCGGCATTCGTACGAATATGGATGCCCTCGGTCTCGAGGATCTCGCGCACCGCGGCGGAAATATCCTCGTCCTCGCGCCCGACCAGCCGTGGACCTTTTTCGACGACCGTTACCTCCGCGCCGAAGCGGCGATACATCTGCGCATATTCAAGCCCGATATAGCTGCCGCCGATGACGACCAGATGTTTCGGCAGGCGGTCCAGCATGACGATATCCGCGTTCGTCATATAGGGAATGTCGCCGACACCGGCGAAATCCGGAATGGTGGCGCGGCAACCGACATTGAGAAAGATCTGCGGTGCGGTCAGCAGCTCGTCGCCAACGCGGATGACATTGCTGCTTTCGAACCGGGCATGGCCGCGGATCAGCTCGCAATGCTTCATGCCCTCCAGCCAGTGCTCGTTGCCGTGGCGGCTGTCGAGCGTCACCTTGTGCGAGCGGCGCATGACGGCGGGCATGTCGATCGTTACGTTACCGCCGATGCCGACGCCGTATTCCGATGCGCGGCGGGCAAGGTGGGCGGCATAGGCGCTGGCGACCAGCGTCTTGGTCGGCTTGCAGCCGGTATTCACGCAGGTACCGCCGACATGCTTGCGTTCGATGATGGCGACCTTCTTGCCCGCATCGTTGAACCGGCCGGCAAGCGATGGTCCGGCCTGGCCGGCACCGATGATGATCGCGTCGAACGTTCTCATACCGTCGGTGCTCCCGGCAGGAGCAGCACGATGACGATGGCGGCGACGATGGCGACCGCATCCTCGATGAAAGCGGCCGGCGTGTCCTTGGCGAAGATGTCGGCTAGCTTTGCCCGCGCCGCCGCGCCGCCATAGGTGCCGATGACGGCGCCGAGAATGCCGGAGACGAGGCCGGCGATCCAGTAGCCATAGGGTGTGCCGATCGCGGCACCGGCGACGGCACCCGTCAGAAGGCGTGCACCGAACTGCTGCGGTATCTTACGGCTCGGTGTCGTCGGCAGCTTGTCGGTCACCAGTTCAAGAAAGGCGAAGATGGTCAGGATCAGCACTGCCCATTTGGATCCGAGAAATTCGAGCCACGTTCCGGTCAGGTCGAGCCAGCCGAGCGAGGCGGCCCAGGCGACAACGGCCGGTGCCGTCATGGCGCGAAGGCCGGAGACGACGCCGATGAAAAGCGCGAGCAAGGAAACCATAAAACAACCCCTTCACCGCGCAACGCGGCCACCCTCAATAATTGCCGTTCGAAGCGATATCACACCGTGCGTGATGCGTCTTTAGGCCATAAGGTATTGGCCGCGCCTTAAGGAACTGTCTGCAGGTCGGTGGCGCGAAACTCATCGGCAGTCGCGAGGACGGACGCGTTGTAAAACTTGGCGCAGGCATAGTGCAGGCAGTCGCCGAGATTGAGGCCGTGACGGCCGCTGCGATAGCGGTCTGCGGCGAGCAGCGCCAACCGTGTCACCTCGGCCGCAGGTGGAAGGTCGCGAACCTCGATGCTGCGCGCTTGCAGAAACTGCATCACGATAGGTTCGACAGCCGGGACGGGCAAATTGAACTTGTCCTGACGCGCGAGGCTCAGCACACATTCAAGCAGCGCGACTGGTGACGTGAACGGCGATCTCGCCGATGCAACCGCATCGGAAACACGTTGTGCTTCCGGCTCATCGGAGAGAAGAGCGACTATGGCGCTGGCATCGACGAACATCAGGTCTTGTCCCATAGCTCGTCATAGGCTGCGCGGGGCAGGGGCTTGCGAGCCGTTTTACTAAGCTTGATGCCGTGGCTTTCGCGCAGCCTGGCGGCCGTCTGCATCGGCGTCTCGGCTTGCGTCCGGCGGGTGATCGCCTCGCGCATGGCGATGACGATCGCGTCGGTAATGCCGACGCCCTCCATCTCGGCAAACTTCCGGGTCAACTCGTCTGCTTCAGGATTGTTGACATTAATTGCCACGGTCATCTCCTATGTAGATGAGATCTGATTTCAATGTAGATCGGCCGGGCTGCGTTTCCAAGAGCCATGGGGGTGGCTGTCAGTTGCCGACATTACCCAGTAGCAAAATCTCCGTGTGTCCGTAGAATGCGCTACCTTTGGTCGAGGAGGAGGAGCCCTTCGGACGTGAAGCATCGTATTGCGGCAGTCTTCGTTCTGTCTCTGGCGGTCGGCCTTGTGCTGGCTTTCAGGCTGCATGGCTATGTTGCGCGCAGCTATATGGACGAGGCGCGGCTGCAGGCGGAGACGACGCTGAGGCTGGCGGTTTCGGCGCTGGACGGACATCTGAAGCGCTATGAGGCGCTGCCGGCACTGACCGCCGATGACGAGATCATCGAGGTGCTGATCCGCGATCCCGGCAACGAGACCTTGATGCTTGCCGCTAACCAGTATCTGAAAGCGGTCAACGCGCTGCTGAAATCCTCCGATATCTACGTGATGACGATGGATGGCGAGACGGTTGCCGCCAGCAACTACGATTCCGCCGTCAGCTTCGTCGGCGAGAATTTCAGCTACCGGCCCTATTTCCAGGAGGCCGCACGGGGTGAGCAGTCGCGTTTCTTCGCCGTCGGCACGACGTCTGCCAAGCGCGGTTATTATTTCAGTTCGCCGATCGTGATGGATGGAAAGATCCTCGGCGTCATCGTCTTCAAGGTCGATCTCGATACGATCGAGGCGTCCTGGACCGGCGGTGACGACCGCATCTTCGTGTCCGATCCGGAAGGCATCATCTTCATGACCGGCAGCGACGAATGGCGCTTCGCCGCCATCCTGCCGCTGACATCGGATCGCATTGCCCGCACCGAAGCCTCCAGGCGCTATGCGGACGTGAAACTGCACGAATTGCCGCTCACCTATGGCACCTTTGCCGGCCACGAGACGATGCTGATCTCGAACGCCTCCCAGCGTGGCAGCGGTAGCGAGCGGGAATATCTCTTCGTCTCGCAGGCCATGCCGATGGCCGGCTGGACGGTGAACGTGCTGATGGATACGGCCTCGGTGCGCTGGCAGGCGCAGACGACGATGGCAGCCGTCTTTCTCGCCATCTGCCTTGCGGGCCTTGCACTCGCGATCGTCCTGCAGCGGCGGGCGCGGCTGAAGGAGCGCATGCTCCTGCAGGCCGAAGCGCAGAACGAGCTGGAGCGGCGGGTGGCGGAGCGCACCGCCGATCTTGCCCGGGTCAACAGCCGCATCGAGGACGAGATCGCCGAACGACGCCTCACCGAACAGCGACTGCGCCAGACCCAGGCGGATCTCGTGCAGGCCGGCAAGCTCGCCGGTCTCGGTCAGATGTCGGCGGCACTTTCCCACGAACTGAACCAACCGCTGGCGGCCGCCAAGACCTATGCGGAGACAGCTGGCCTGCTGATCGAGCGCGACCGGATCGACGAGGCCGGCGACAATCTGAGGCGTATCTCGGCGCTGATCGATAGGATGGCGTCGATCAGCAAGCACCTGCGCAACTTTGCCCGCAAGCCGAACGAAAAACTTGGTGCCGTCAGCGTCGAGGATGTCATCCGGGATACGATCGACATCGTCTCGGCCCGGCTGAAGGCTGCCGATGCATCCCTGGAAATCTCCGTCGAACCATCGCTGCCGCCGGTCATGGCCGGCGCGATCCGGCTGCAGCAGGTGCTGGTCAACATCGTCACCAATGCGGCGGATGCCGTCGAAGGGCTGAAGGATCGGCGCATCGATGTCACGGCATCCGGTGTCGGCGAGAAGGTCCTGATCGTCATCCGCGATCGCGGGCCGGGCGTGGCGGCGGCCATTCGCGAACGTATCTTCGACCCGTTCTTCACCACCAAGGGTGTCGGCAAGGGGCTGGGTCTCGGGTTGTCGATCTCCTACAACATCGTCAAGGATTTCGGCGGCAGCCTATCCGTCACCGATCATCCGGAGGGCGGCGCGGTGTTCACCATCGAGCTCGACCAGGCCGACGGCGCGCTGATGGAGGCTGCCGAATGAACCAGCAACGGGTGCTTCTGGTCGATGACGAGGAGGAGCTCAGGCGCTCCACTGCCCAGGCACTGGAACTCTTCGACCTT
The DNA here is from genome assembly GCF_030323265.1 of Terrirhizobium terrae. GTDB lineage: Bacteria > Pseudomonadota > Alphaproteobacteria > Rhizobiales > Rhizobiaceae > Neorhizobium. Next base: position 569,337 of record NZ_CP104992.1, on the reverse strand, counting down.
GCCGTCGACACGTTCCCGAATGCGGAAAACGTGCTGGAACTGTCCGGCTTCGGCTTCGATGGCGTCATCGTCAGCGATATCCGCATGCCGGGGCTCGACGGCATGACGTTGCTGCATCGCATCCGCGAGCTCGATGCGGAAATCCCGGTCATCCTCGTCACCGGCCATGGCGACGTGCAGCTGGCGGTGAAGGCGATGCGCGAGGGCGCCTATGATTTTCTCGAAAAGCCGTTCACGCCGCAGCATCTTGCCGGCGTCATCCGCCGGGCGCTGGAGCGGCGTTCGCTGATCCTGGAAAACCGGCGCCTGCGGGCCGTCGCCGGCAAGCGGGACGACATGGAGGCGCGCATGCCCGGCCGCACGCAGGTGATGGTCGACCTGCGCTACCGGATCCGCGCGATCGGTGCGACGGATGCGGATACGTTGGTGATCGGCGACACCGGCGTCGGCAAGGAGGTAGCGGCCCGCGCGCTGCACGAGATCAGCCCACGGGCCGACCGGCCGTTTATCGCCATCAATTGCGCGGCACTTCCCGAGACACTGATCGAAAGCGAGCTTTTCGGCCATGAAGCGGGCGCGTTCCCCGGTGCGATCCGCCCCCGCTACGGAAAATTCGAGCATGCGCGGGGCGGGACGATCCTGCTCGACGAGATCAGCTCCATGCCCTTCGACCTGCAGGCCAAATTCCTGCGCGTGTTGCAGGAGCGGGTGATCACCCGTCTTGGATCGAACGAGACGGTACCGCTCGACGTCCGCTTTATCGCCACCAGCAAGGTGGATCTGGAAGCCGAGGTGGCGGCCGGGCGTTTCCGCGCCGATCTCCTCTACCGTCTGAATGTCGCGACGCTGCATGTCCCGTCGCTGTCGCAACGGCGCACCGATATCCCGCTGCTCTTCCTGCAGCTCGTCCGTGAAGCCGCCGCCCGCTATGGCCGCGAGGACATGATCGTGCCGCCGGATGTCGTATCGTCCATCGCCCAGCGCGATTGGCCTGGCAACGTCCGCGAGCTGCGCAACGCCGCCGATCGGCTGGTTCTTGGCCTCGATCCGGGCACGGGAGAACCGGGGACCGCAGCTCAGGATAACACCGGTCGCCTCGCGGAAAAGGTCGCCGCCTTTGAACGCAATCTCATCGCCGGCGAAATCGCCGCCCATGGTGGTGCGTTGAAGCCCGTTTACGAAGCCCTCGGGATCTCTCGCAAGACGTTGTACGAGAAGATGCAGAAGTATGGGCTGGACAAGAAGATACTCGGTGTCGACGGGGTGAGCGGTGACCATGGCAGAAGCCAGGTAATATAGGTTTTCGAGAGCGCCTGGCTCTTGTGATCGATGATCATGCTCTTGCAGTGCCCGTTTTGGCTTAGGGGCGTCGTGCGAGCGTCGCCGAATGTGGCATCGTCAGCGCGGTCGAGGGCGCATCGAGGCAGTGCGGCAATTGACGTGTTGCGCAAACACTTGGCCGGATGGAGCAGGAAATGTATTTCGACGCACAGGCCGTCGTGCTGACGGCTGCGATCATCTTGATCCTCGTATCGGCAACGGTTGCGGCTCATCTGGTCTGGCTTACGCGTCTCTCGCGCTCCGCGGTATTGTCCGGCAGGCCCGGCCCCCAGCGCGCTGCGATCTTGCTTGTCGCCTGCATGTCACCGGTCATTGGTTTTTACGTCGCAGAGGTCGCACAATGGTGGCGGAAGCACGATGGCCCAGCCAGACACGGCTTTTGGAAGCCATTCGCCCTTGTCACCGCGAGCACGCTTGTCTTGACGCTATGCGGCGCCGTGCGCATGGAGTTTAGATATTTGCCCGAAGACCGCGACCGGGGACATCTGATCGAGGTTTTCTACGGACAATTTGGGGCTTTGGTGTTGGTGCAGCTTCTGCTGTTCATGTTCGTTCGGGTTTTTGCCGCAAACTGGCGGATGGCGTATATCGCAGGGGCTGGCATCATCGTTGCGCTCTATTCCTTGTTCATATTCTGAGCGCCCATCCTGCTGTGAAACACCTTTGCTTCCCGATCCATGGGTGGATTTCCACCCATGGTGGATGCTGCTTGTCCCCTAATCCACCCATGCTGCGATGCGAGCGCGATATTATCTCATGGGTTGCAAGTGCGGGCCGATTGCCAGGGTTCCCGGGGGCTCGCAAATGTCCCCACAAGGCGCAGGAGGAGACCGCGCCGGCTGACATTTATGTCCCGAGGAGGAAAACATGAAGCTTCTGAACGCCGTTCTCGGCGCAACCGCGCTTGCCGCCCTGTCGCTCTTTTCGGCACAGGCTGGCGCGCAGACCTATCCCGAGCGCCAGATCACCATGGTCGTGCCGTTCGCGGCCGGCGGCCCGACGGATACGGTTGCCCGTCTCGTCGCCGAATCCATGTCGAAGGATCTCGGCCAACAGATCGTCGTCGAAAACGTCGGCGGTGCCGGCGGCACGCTCGGCGCCGGTCGCGTGGCTGCCGCGGAAGCGGACGGCTATACCGTGCTGCTCCATCATATCGGCATGGCGACCAGTGCCACGCTCTACCGCAAGCTTGCCTATGACACGCTGAATGCCTTCGATTATGTCGGCCTCGTCACCGACGTGCCGATGACCGTCGTCGCCCGCAAGGACATGGAAGCGACCGACCTCAAGGGTCTCGTCGAATATGCCAAGGCCAATGCCGACAAGGTAACGGTTGCCAATGCCGGCATCGGCGCCGCTTCGCATCTCTGCGGCATGCTGTTCATGAGCGCCATCGACACGCCGCTCGTCACCGTGCCTTACAAGGGCACCGGCCCGGCGATGACCGATCTTCTCGGCGGCCAGGTCGATATCATGTGCGACCAGACCACCAATACGACGAAGCAGATCCAGGGCGGCACCATTAAGGCTTACGCCGTCACCTCGCCTGAGCGCCTCGACATCTTCAAGGACCTGCCGACCGTGAAGGAAGCGGGCTATGAAAGCATGACCGTCGGCATCTGGCACGGCATCTACACGCCGAAGGGTACGCCGGCCGAGATCAACGACCGCCTGTCGAAGTCGCTGCAGTTGGCGCTGAAGGACGAGAATGTCGCAAAGCGTTTTGCCGAACTCGGCACCAAGCCGTCGGATGAGGCGGACGCGACGCCAGCCGCGCTGAAAGCCAAGTTGGAGACAGAAATCGCCCGCTGGAAGCCGATCATCGAGGCCGCAGGTCAGTACGCGGATTAAAGTGCGGTAGCCGGATGGGGGCGACGTCCAGCGGCGACGCTGGAGCACGCTCTACCCCCCTCTGGCCTGCTGGCCATCTCCCCCACAAGGGGGGATCACGCGCCTCATGATCACCGCGTCCAACAGACGTTGAGTGGTCAGAAGAAGCATAGAATGCAAACGCCAAAGTTGATTGGTGAGCGGTCCCCCAGCTGATCTCCCCACATGTGGGGGAGATGCCCGGCAGGGCAGAGGGGGCGAACTTGCTCCAGCCATCAACGCAAGACCATCTCCCACACAAACGGAGACACCATGAATTCCCAGTCAATCGACAAGGCAAACCTGATCTGCGGCGTGCTGCTGGTGCTGACCGGCATCTTTTTCGCCTATCAGTCGATCGAACTTGAACTCGGCACGGCGTTCCGCATGGGGCCGGGCTATTTTCCGTTCATTCTGGCGCTGGCGCTGATCCTGTTCGGCGCGATCATCCTCATCCAGGCCTTTCGCGCCGCAGCCAGCGAGCCGATCGGGCCGATCGCCTGGCGCGGCATCGTCTTCATCCTCGCAGCGCCGATCTTCTTCGGCATCACGGTGCGCGGCCTCGGCTTCGTGCCGGCGCTGTTCTTCACCGGGCTGATCGGTGCTTTCGCCTCGCACAAGATGACGCCGCTCAAGGCTGTCGTGCTCGCGGCGCTGCTCACGGCCTTTTCCGTGCTCGTCTTTTCATACGGGCTCGGCCTGCCGTTCCAGCGCTTCGGACCTTGGGTCCGGTTTTAGGAATTGACTGATGGATCTGTTCAATAACCTTCTCCTCGGCTTCCAGACCGCCGGCTCGATCTACAACCTGTTCTTCTGCCTGATCGGGGTATTGCTCGGCACGCTGATCGGCGTGTTGCCCGGTATCGGCGCGACGGCGACGATCGCTATGCTGTTGCCGATCACCTTCCAGCTCGAGCCCGTTTCGTCGCTGATCATGCTCGCAGGCATCTATTACGGCGCCCAATATGGTGGCTCGACCACGGCGATCCTGATCAATATGCCGGGCGAGTCTTCCTCGGCCGTCACCGCCATCGACGGCTACCAGATGGCCCGCAAGGGCAAGGCGGGGGCGGCGCTCGCGATCGCCGCGATCGGCTCATTCTTCGCTGGTACCGTCTCGACCTTCCTCGTCGCCATCTTCGCGCCGCCGCTGACCGAAATTGCGCTGCAATTCGGTGCCGCTGAATATTTCTCGCTGATGGTCGTCGGTCTCGTCTCGTCCATTGCGCTCGCACACGGTTCGGTCATTAAGGCGCTCGCCATGGTGGCGCTTGGCCTGCTCTTGGGCCTTGTCGGCACGGATATCTATACCGGCGCGCCGCGCTTCACCCTCGGCATCCGCGAATATGCCGACGGATTGAATTTCGTCGCCGTCGCCGTCGGTGTCTTCGGTATCGCGGAAATCCTGCGCAACCTCGAAAACGAGCGGACCCGCGAAGTGCTGATGGCGAAGGTTTCCGGCCTGATGCCGAGCCGCGAGGATATCCGCGAGATGATCGCACCGGTGCTGCGCGGCACGGCGATCGGCTCGGTCCTCGGCATCCTGCCGGGCGGCGGCGCGATCCTTGCCTCGTTTGCCTCCTATACGGTGGAAAAGAAGGTCTCGAAACGTCCCGAGGAGTTCGGCCACGGTGCCGTTGCGGGCGTCGCCGGACCTGAATCGGCCAACAATGCAGGTGCGCAGACCTCGTTCATTCCGCTTCTGACGCTGGGCATTCCGGCGAACCCGGTCATGGCACTGATGATCGGCGCGATGATCATCCAGGGTATCGTTCCGGGGCCGAATGTAGCGTCGGAACAGCCGGCGCTGTTCTGGGGCATCATCGCTTCGATGTGGATCGGCAACCTGATGCTCGTCATCCTCAATCTACCTCTGATCGGGCTGTGGGTGAAGCTGCTGACCATCCCTTATTACCTGCTCTTCCCGATCATCATGGCCTTCTGCTCGATCGGGGTCTACAGCGTCAATTCCAACGTCTACGACCTCTATGCCGTCGCCTTCTTCGGCTTGCTCGGCTACCTGCTGCTGAAGCTGCGCTGCGAGCCCGCACCGCTGCTGCTCGGCTTCGTGCTCGGGCCGCTTCTGGAAGAAAACCTGCGCCGTGCGATGATCCTGTCGCGCGGTGATGCGACCACCTTCGTCACGCGGCCGATCAGCGCCGGCCTGCTGTTCATCGCAGCCATCGTGCTGGTGGTGGTGTTCCTGCCGAGTGTCAGGAAGAAGCGCGAGGAGGTGTTTGTCGAGGAGGATTGATAGTGTGAGCATGGGGGCGTCGGCGCTAGCCGGCCCCTCTGGCCTGCCGGCCATCTCCCCCACAAGGGGAGATTAGCTGGGCGCCTGCTCCTCGTTTCAACATCATCCGACCCTGATGACTCACAGCTCAATGGAAGTGGTGAACGTGCCGCATGTGATCTCCCCTTGTGGGGGAGATGCCCGGCAGGGCAGAGGGGGTGTTGTCCACGGAGAGTAACGTCACACCCTCAGCACCGCCTGCAATTCCCCCACCGGCGTTGCCCCCGCAATCCCCTTGAGCAGCAGCGCCGCCATCAACATTCCGGCTTCCGACAGATCCTCATAGATCGTCTCGATCCGCGGCCTGACCTGGTCGAACAGGCCGGACGTCTGCTTGGCCACCAGCCTGACATCGCGGTCGATCTCGAGCCCGAGGTCGTGTGCCGCCGACATCACCGCCATGGCCGACACTTCGCCGCCGCAGATGAAGCCGTCCGGTGGATCGCCTTGCGCAAGCCGGGCGGCGACATGCTCACGCACTGCATCGGCCTTGCTGTCCAGCGTGATGCCGCTGGCGATCTCGAAGCCGACGCCTTCCTCCTCACCGCCGTCATGAAGCCGTGGCGCATGTGGTGGTGGAACGTGAAGCGTTCCGGCGGCAGGATGATGAACAGCCGCCGACAGCCGGATGCGATCAGCCTCTTGGCCGCATTGTAGGTGAAGAGGTAGTTGTCGTAATCGACGTAAGGATGCGGCGTCGCGAGCTCCGTCCTTCCGTGACAGACGAAGGGAAAGCCGGCCTCCACCAGAAATTTCACCCGCTCGTCGGACGGCTCGGTGCGGCTGAACAGAATGCCGTCGGCCATCCTGTTGCGGACGATGTGCCTCACCGGATCGATCTGCGGCGTGTCGGAAAAATGCGGCGTGATGACGAGGTGATAGGGCGTGCCGCGCAGCGCCGCCGTCATGCCGCGGATCATCGACGTGCCGTAACCGAGAATTTCCTCATGCGGATCGAGGATGAGGCTGATGACATTGGTGCGGCCGGTGCGCAGGCGCTGCGCCGCCCGGTCGGGCAGGTAGCCGAGCTGGCTTGCTGCCTCCTGCACGCGCTGGCGCGTCTCCCTGGCAATATGCGGATCGTCGCCCAGCGCGCGGGATACGGTCGTCACCGCAAGCCCGGTCAGTTCGGCAATCGTCTTCAATGTCGGCTTGGTTCGGGAGCCGGAACTCCCGGCCGGGTTTGCGGGCCTGCCGGCCCGGCCGTCGCCTTCCGCATCATCCAGCGGCATGTCATGTCCTCCGGTCCGACGCCAATGCGTCGAACACCTCGATATATATCGTTACAAATTCCGTGACGATTTCCAGAAATTTTTTCACCAACCTGCAAATTCGGCTTATCGCCACAATTTCCTTGATGAAAATCAAACCGATAAGAGTTGATCGGAAAGACGGGCGAAAACCTATGGCTGTGGGTTGACACGTCCCGCGTTTATATCGTTATAAATTCCCCTATCCGGAGAGGAGCCCGGATTAGAGGGAGATAATCAATGAACATTCGTGCTATCAGCAAACTCGCTGCCGGCGCTGCCCTGATCGCGATGACGGCGGGTGCCGCCAAGGCGCAGGAGCAGGTCGAAGTGCTGCATTGGTGGACGTCCGGCGGCGAAGCCGCGGCGCTCAACGTGCTGAAGGAAAACCTCCAGAAGGAGGGCGTTTCCTGGAAGGACATGCCGGTCGCCGGTGGTGCAGGTTCCGCCGCCATGACCGCGCTTCGCGCCCGCGTCACCGCAGGCGACCCGCCGACCGCCGTCCAGCTGCTCGGCTTCGACCTGCGCGACTGGTCCGAAATGGGCGTCGCCGCAAACCTCGATGACCTCGCCGCCAAGGAAGGCTGGGACAAGGTCATCCCGCCGGCACTGCAGGAATTCTCCAAGTATGACGGCAGCTGGGTCGCAGCCCCGGTCAACATCCACTCGACCAACTGGCTGTGGCTGAACAAGGCCGCGCTGGACAAGGCCGGCGCCAAGGAACCGACGAACATGGACGAGTTGTTCGCACTGCTCGACAAGTTTAAGGAACAGGGCATCACCGCGCTCGCCCACGGCGGCGTTCCGTGGCAGGATGGCACGCTCTGGGAAGCCGTGGTTCTGTCCCGCGGCGGTCCGGACTTCTACAAGAAGGCCGTGCTCGAAGCCGATCCGGAAGCGCTGACCAGTGACACGATGAAGCAGGTCTTCGACGACATGTCGAAGATCTGCACCTATTTCGACCCGAACTTCTCGGGCCGCGAATGGAACCTGTCGACCGCCCTCGTCATCGAAGGCAAGGCCGGCGCGCAGGAAATGGGCGACTGGTCGAAGGGCGAATGGCTGCGTGCCAACAAGAAGCCGGGCACCGATTTCGTCTGCATCCGCTTCCCGGGCACGCAGGGCTCCGTGCTCTTCAACGCCGACCAGTTCATGATGTTCGACGTGGGCGACGAGCAGAAGGACGCGCAGATGAAGATGGCTTCGGCCGTCGAAAACCCGAGCTTCCAGATCGCCTTCAACAAGGTGAAGGGCTCGGTTCCGGCCCGGACCGACATTCCGGACACGGAATTCGACGATTGCGCCAAGAAGGGCATGAAGGACCTCGCAGAGGCGTCCTCCAAGGGCACGCTGATGGGCTCGCTAGCCCACGGTTACGCCCAGCCGGCCGCCATCAAGGAAGCCATGCTCGACGTCATCACCCAGCACTTGAACGGCCAGCTGACGACGGATGCTGCCCTGAAGCGTCTGCCGGAAGCGGTTGCTGCTGCGAAGTGATGTGAGTTGCGCGGTGAGGGGAGAGATCCCCTCACTTGCAATTTCTAAGACTTAGCTGAAGCTAAGATCTTGAAATCGCTTTCTCTCCCACAAGGGGAGAGATAAGGACGCCGCGCCAACCGCGAGTTTACCTCTCCCTTGGTGGGAGAGGTTACAAAATCAAGATCTTAGCCAAGGGCTAAGTCTTAGATTTTGTTGGTGAGGGGTCTGTGTGCCGATCCCCTTGCAGGATCATGCTACCCCGCCGGAGACCCCCATGACGACAATCGACCCCGTACCTGCCGTGGTCCCCGAACGGCCCGGCCGAAGCCTCGGCGATACGCTGCGCAACGGCCTGCCGAAGCTGGTGCTGGCACCGTCCTTCGCAATCATCCTGGTCTTCGTCTACGGCTTCATCCTCTGGACGATCACGCTGTCCTTCACGACGTCGCGCATCCTGCCGGTCTATAAATGGGGCGGGTTCGATGCCTATTTCCGGCTCTGGTCGCAGCCAAACTGGTATGTGGCGATGCAGAACCTCGCCATTTTCGGCATTCTCTACATCGCGCTCTGCACCGCGATCGGTCTGTTCATCGCCATCCTGATGGACCAGCGCATCCGCGCCGAAGGCGTGCTCAGACCGATCTTCCTCTATCCGATGGCGCTCTCCTTCGTCGTCACCGGTACGGCATGGAAGTGGTTCCTCAACCCGGGCCTCGGGCTGGAACACACGATGCGCAATCTCGGCTGGGAAAGCTTTACCTTCGACTGGCTCGTCAACCCCAACATGGCCATCTACACCGTCGTCATCGCCGGCGTCTGGCAGGCCTCGGGCTTCATCATGGCGATGTTCCTCGCGGGCCTGCGCGGCATTGACGGCGAGATCATCAAGGCGGCACAGATCGACGGCGCGTCGACCGTTTCGATCTACCGGCGGATCATCATTCCGCTGTTGCGCCCGATCTTCCTGTCGGCCTTCATCGTGCTCGCGCATATGGCGATCAAGTCCTACGACCTCGTGATCGCGCTCACCGGCGGCGGGCCGGGCAATGCGACCGAGCTGCCGTCCACCTTCATGTATTCCTATACGTTCAACCGCAACCAGATGAATGTCGGTTCGGCGAGCGCAGTGATGATGCTGATGGGCATCACTGCGATCATCGTCCCGTATCTCTATTCCGAACTGCGGGAGAAGAAACAATGAGCGCCGCACAGGAAACAGTCAGCGCCGGCTCCGCGCGCTTCGCCCGCTATTTCATATATGCCGCGCTGATCGTGCTGGCGGTCGCCTATCTGCTGCCGCTCTACGTCATGCTGTCGACGTCCCTGAAATCGCTCGACGAGATCCGCGGCGGCGACATGCTGGCGCTGCCGACCGATCCGTCGATCGCGGCCTGGGTCAAGGCCTGGGGCGAGGCCTGCATCGGCGTCTCCTGCGTCGGCATCAAGGGCTATTTCTGGAACTCTATCAAGATGGTCGTTCCGGCCGTCATTATCTCGACGCTCTTGGGCGCGCTGAACGGCTATGTGCTGACGAAATGGCGTTTCCCGGGCCACAAGCTGGTCTTCGGCATGATGCTGTTTGCCTGCTTCATTCCGTTCCAGGCGGTGCTGATCCCGATGGCGCGGCTGCTGGGTCTGATGGGGCTGTCCAATTCCACGACCGGTCTCGTCATGGTCCACGTCATCTATGGCCTCGGCTTCACGACGCTGTTCTTCCGCAACTATTACGAGGCGTTTCCGGATGAGTTGGTGAAGGCCGCGATGATCGACGGCGCAGGCTTCTTCCGCATCTTCTGGCGCATCCTGCTGCCGAGCTCGGGGCCGATCATCGTCGTCACCGTCATCTACCAGTTCACCAATATCTGGAACGATTTTCTGTTCGGGGTTTCCTTCTCGTCCGGCACGTCCTCGCCGATGACGGTGGCGCTCAACAACCTCGTTTCCTCCTCCACCGGCGTCAAGGAATACAATGTGGATATGGCGGCGGCCGTGTTCGCGGCGCTTCCGACCTTGTTCGTCTATGTCGTCGCCGGACGCTATTTCGTGCGCGGTCTCATGGCCGGCGCAGTCAAGGGATAACCGCAATGAGCTTTCTCGAAATCAGGAACATCCGCAAGAAGATCGGCAATGTCGAAATCCTCAAGGGCATCGACATCGAGCTGGAAAAGGGCGGCTTTCTCGTGCTCGTCGGTCCCTCCGGCTGCGGCAAGTCCACGCTTCTCAATGCCATTGCCGGCCTCCTGCCGCCGTCGTCGGGCGATATCGTCATCGACGGCCAGGTGGTCACGGACCTGCATCCGTCGAAGCGCGACATAGCCATGGTCTTCCAGTCCTATGCGCTCTATCCGAACATGACGGTGGAGGAGAACATTGCGTTCGCGCTGGAAATGCGCGGCATCGACAAGACCGAGCGTGCAAAGGCTGTTGCCCAGGTGGCGAAAACCCTGCAGATCGAGCATCTGCTCACCCGCCGCCCGAGCCAGTTGTCCGGCGGCCAGCGCCAGCGCGTCGCCATGGGCCGTGCGCTGGTGCGCAAGCCGCGCGTCTTCCTGTTCGACGAACCGCTCTCCAACCTCGATGCGAAACTGCGCGTCGAGGTGCGGGCCGAAATCAAGGCGCTGCACCAGAACACCCATGCCACGATCGTCTACGTCACCCATGACCAGATCGAGGCGATGACGCTCGCCACCAAGATCGTCGTGTTGAAGGAGGGCATGGTTCAGCAGGTCGGCACGCCGGCCGAAATCTACAATCGCCCGGCCAATCTCTTTGTCGCCGATTTTATGGGCTCGCCGGCGATGAACATGCTCAAGGGCAAGGTCGTGCCCGGTGGCATTTCGCTGTTCGGGGCGAAAGGTGTGACCGTCAAGGTACCGCCATCGGTCACGACGGCAATTCCAGAGGGCAAGGACGTCATCCTCGGCCTGCGCCCGGAAGCGATCTCCGACGAGGGTTCGGCTGACGCCGCAGCCAGCGCGACCGCTCATGTCGAAGCCGAGGTGACGATCGTCGAGCCCACCGGCTCCGATACGTTCGTGACCGGAAAGCTCGATGGCACGACGTTTACAGGCCGCGCCCGCGCCGAGACCGCGGTTGCGCCCGGCCAGACCTTCCGCTTCGTCTTCAACCTCGACAAGGCGGTCGTCTTCGATCCCGAGACGGGCAACCGCATCGGCTGACCTGCGGCAAACTTGTCCAAACCTGTGATGGCGTGCGAATTGCGCCAATCATTTCTTTGCGTTACCCGCAAAAGCGGTTAGAAAAGTTCCGCTGAGATGTATTGGCGTAGGGCGGGACGTAAAAATGTCAAAGACGATCGGGCGGGCACATGCCCGCTGCGATATCTTGGGTGCAAGACTGCGGAATGCTTAGGTTTTCGCGTCTTTTCCCAACAGCTTCGATTGGCGCCTATCTGGTCGCCCTGGTGATCGTTGTCGCCCTGCCGCTGCTTGCCTTTGTCGGATTCCTCGTCCTGCAACTGGAGGGGCAGGAACGCGAGGGACTGGCGAGCGAAACGGCAGAGGATGCCCAGCTGATCGCCCGCTCGGTCGATCGCGAGCTTCAGGACATGGCGACCACGCTGCGTCTTCTCCTGACTTCGCCGGAACTTGAAGGTGGTGACCTCAGAGCCTTCCATGATCGCACGCAGCGTAGTCTTCGCTCCAATTCGGTCTATGTGATCACCGTCGACAAGGACGGCCAGCAGCGGCTCAACACACGCTCGCCCTTCGGCGAGCCGCTCGGCAAGATGTCGAACATGCCGGCGCTCGAATCCGTATTGAAATCCGGCATTACCGAGGTGTCGGACGTCTTCTACGGCAGGACGAGCAACAAATGGGTATTCAACGTCGCGATGCCCGTACCCGCCGAAATCTCGCGTTCCGGCGATGCGATCATCATGACGCAGAATGCCGACGACCTGCAGAAGCTGATCTCGATCGAGGGCCTGCCCGATGGATGGTCGGCCGCTGTGGTCGATGGCCAGGGCAAGGTCGTGCTTTCGGTCGGCGCCGACAAGATCACCTCCGGCGAACCTTTCCCGGACAATACATTGCGGTTGATGACCGGCTTCAAGGGCACGATCGAGGATGTCGATGGCGACGGCAAGCAGATGTACGGCTATGCCCAGATCACCGGCTGGACCTGGAAGGCAGTTGTCTGGGGGCCGATCGAGACGGCCCAGGCCGGCATCCTGACGACGTTCCGACAGCTCGTGGCCGGCGGGGCGATCTTCCTCGCTCTCGCCGTCCTGCTCGCCTATGCGATCGGGCGCCAGCTTCGAACCCCGATCCGACAGATCGCCAACATGGCGGAGCGGATCGGCAAGGGCGAGATCGTGGCACCCGTCGAGACACGCATCACCGAAGCGAACCAGATCGCGGTGGCGCTATCCAACGCTTCCTTCGACCGCAGCCAGGCAGAAGACCGCATCCACCTCATTCTGCACGAGCTCGTCCACCGGACGAAGAATATCTTGACGCTGATCCAGGCGATGATGCGCCAACTTGGCCGCCAGGACACGACCATGCCTGAATTCCAGAGGGCGATCACCAACCGCCTCCAGGGGCTCGGCAAGTCGATCGAAGCACTTGCCAAGGAGCAATGGGCCGGGGTGCGCCTGCGCCGCGTGATCGAAATCCATCTGTCGACCTTCGAGGCCGACGATCGCGTGCTGATGCAGGGCGACGATTTCATGCTGAAGGCCGAGGCGGTCCAGAATCTCGGCCTCGTGCTGCACGAACTGGCGACGAATTCGGTTAAATATGGCGCGCTGTCGGTGCCGCAGGGCAGGGTGCGGATCAGCTGGGACGATGTCGAGGCGGATGACGAGAGCGGCATGAAGATCCGGCTCGTCTGGGAAGAAACCGGCGGCCCGGTGGTTCACGAGCCGTCGCGCCAGGGTTTCGGCACCACGATCATCCAGCGCCATGCCGTCGCTGCCTTCAGCGGCAAGGTTGATGTCGAGTTTCGCCCGGAAGGCTTGGTCTGGCGGCTTGTCGCGCCTCGCTCGAACCTGGAGCGCGACGCGGCGGACGATCGTCGCAGCCTTGCTATCTGATTGTCTGATTTATTAGCCCACTAGGGAACGAAGGGTTCCGGCCGCCGTTTTAGCGGCCATGGACCTCTCTCTCAAAACCATTGAAATCGATGCGGTCTCGCTTGAGGCCATCGGCCTTACCTATGTCAGCGATACCGAACCCGGCATCCGCCGGCTGAAGCGCGGCAATGGGTTCTGTTACAAAATGCCGGATGGTCTGCTGCTGTCCGACGAGGACGATCGCCTCAGGATTGCGGCTCTCGGTCTGCCGCCTGCCTACGAGAATGTCTGGATCTGCATCGACCCGCGCGGCCACCTGCAGGCCACCGGCTACGATTCCCGCGGGCGAAAGCAATACCGTTACCATACCGAATGGCAGAGTTTTCGCAGCGAGCAGAAATTCGACCAGCTGCTGCGTTTCGGCGAGGCGCTGCCGAAGATCCGCCGCAAGGTGAAGCGTGATCTGGCGCTCGGCCTCGACCAGTCGGATTGCGTGCTTGCCGCGCTGGCGGCGTTGATGGACGTTACCCATCTGCGCGTCGGCAACCGTGCCTATGCCAAGGAGAACCGCACCTATGGTGCGACGACGCTTCTGAAGCGGCACATGGTGCTGTCCGGCGATGCGGTGCTGTTACGGTTCACCGCCAAGGGCGGCAAGCGGGTCCAGCACACGCTGAAACATCCGCGCCTGCAGCGCATCCTGGAGGAGATCGCCGACCTGCCCGGGCGCCAGCTCTTCTCCTTCCCCGACGAACACGGCACGCCGCGACCGGTCGATTCCGGCCGGCTCAACGCCTATCTCGCCAAGGCGGCCGGTTTTCCGGTCTCCGCCAAGACATTCCGCACCTGGGGCGGCAGCCTTGCAGCCTTCCTAACTGCGTGGAAGACGGTCGATGAAGATGACCGGAGGCCGAAGATCAAGGCACTCACCAAGGCTGCGTCCGAAGTACTGCAGAATACGCCGGCCGTCTGCCGCTCCAGCTATATCCATCCGAGCATCCTTGAGCTTGCCGAGGACGATGCGCCGCTGCGCAAGGTGATGGATGCCGGTAACTCGACGAAGCCGCCGCGGGGGCTGAGGCTCAGCGAGGCAAGGCTCGTGGAGTTCCTGAAGGTCACGTCGATCGGCTAGCGTGATTTACGCGATAGGCTGGCGCAAGTTTTTCCCGTCAGAGTTGCTCAATCCTGACGGGAATGATTTTCAATGACGACGATAGGTTCATTGCGAAGCTTTTCTATACCGCGGCAAATTGCGGTGTCTGAGCGGCACGCCGTCGGCGACGAGTTTGCCGGCCACCCAAATCTCGCCGTACAATCCGACACATTGGCCGAGAGCCTGACCGACAGGCTGAAAGAAGTGACCGAAGCGCTCGTTGCCCTTCAGCGGCAGCACCTGCGCATGTCTAACACGCAATATCTTCTCGCCCGCTTCGCATTGCAGGAGCAGATCACGATCGAAAGACAGAAGGCGGGTGAAGACATCGAGACGGTTGGTATCCGCATCGAGGGGAAAACCTTCGAGATTGGCGGAAGGTGTCGCAATCCCGACTTTATGGAAGCCGCAAAGCTGCCGGCTGATGTGAGGGGCCAGGTTGCCAAAGTCTGCAACCGTTAGAGGTGCAGCCCTCGTATCTTGGGCTCACGCGATTACTCATTAGAGCAAAGGGCCGCCCGGAAGGCGACCCTTACAACTGTTTTGTTTGAAATCAACCGGCAGCCGTCACGCCGCACGCCGCTGATGGCGTCCTTCCGCCACCTCTTCAACGATCTTGTCGACGAATTGCGGCAGATCCTTCGGCGAGCGCGATGTAATGATGCCGTTATCGACGACGACGGCTTCATCTCTCCATGTGGCGCCGGCGTTGCGAAGGTCGGTACGGATCGAGCGGTAGGACGTCGCCTGACGGCCGCGAAGCGCATCAGCCTCGACCAACAGCCACGGGCCATGACAGATGGCAGCCACGGGCTTGCCGCTGCCGACGAACTGTCGCACGACCTGAACCGCATCCTCGTTGTTGCGCAGGACGTCAGGGTTGATCTGCCCGCCGGGCAGCACCAGGGCGTCGAAATCTTCAGCGTCGACTTCGCCGACTTGCAGATCGACGGTGACGGTGTCGCCCCAGTCCTTCTCATCCCAGCTCTTGATTTCGCCGGTCTTGATCGAGGCGATCTTCACCTTCGCACCGAGTCTGGTCAGTTCTTCGAACGGCACTCTGAGTTCCGAGCGCTCGTAGCCGTCGGTGGCGAGAATGAGGATGTTTGCGGATTTGATATCAGCCATGTGTCACTCCTTTAGAGTTGTTCTTTCTGGCTCTTGTTCGGCCGTCAGAGACGGCCGGTAGACAGGTCCCTTCCATTGATCGACGCGGGCACGCTGATCTCGTCGCGTGGCGCCTTGGGAAGCGGCAGAACGACGGCATCGGGAACGACGACCTGCAATTCCTTCGGATGCGCCGCCGCAAAGGTTGGCTTTTCATGCGGAGGCAGGAAGCGGTTTCTGAGAGTTCTGAAAAGATGTCTCATGATAATCTCCCGTATCGGTCCCGCTCATTATTCGGAGAGTTCAGGGCCTGTTACAGGATGAAAACAATCCCCGCGGGCAATTCGTTCCGGAATTTTTCAAGGCGTCACAGTTCGTGAGCGCATATCGGAAGAGTGGTTGAGCCATTGATGTCCTCGCGGCCAGTGTTGCAGGCCGCGAGGACATGGCGCCCTGAAACGCCTTGGACGCCAGGGCATCTCCTCCTCAGGAGATCTTAAATCGTCAGACGGGAATAACCATCATGTAGCAGGCGGCGATCACCATCACGAAACCTGCAGCTTCCACCCATTCTCTGACCATAGACGCCTCCATCGCATTCCCGGTACAAGAACGTAGTGCAGCCATCTTAGTTCCACGAAATAGCCATAAACGTGGCAGCGGCGCCATAAATGTGAATAGTTCTCGGATTTGTCGCTTTCAGTCGGCTGCAGCCCGGGCGCGGGCAGCTTCCAGGATGGACCGGATTTCCCGGGCGGCAGCATTTTCGATCGCGAAAGCTTCCTCCGGCACGACGCCGGGATCTTCCTCATTGTCCTTGAACGTCGCGTCGTCGCGCAGCTTGCGCAGGAAGCTGGTGATCGTCACCTCGCCGCCGATCATCGCCGCCAGCATTTCGATCATCAGCTCGCGATGGGCGTTCAATCGGCCTTCCAGTTCTTCGGGTGCCAGGGACGTCGTCATCGGTCTCCTCCTGTTTCTGGTCCTGCTTCTGGCAATGAAGATAGGCGGTTTGCGGCGATTGAAAACACCGCGTTTCGCCAGGGAACCAAATGCCGCGATGCACCATTGTTAGGCTGATTTTCTCAACAGGGGCGCGCCATGGACATGAAGAGCAGTCAGTTCACCATCGAAGCAGGCAACTGGACGCAACTCGGCGCGAATTTCGACGGCGAGGGCGTCAACTTTGCTCTGTTCTCCGCCCATGCCGAGCGTGTCGAACTCTGCCTTTATGATCCGAGCGGCAAGGTCGAGATCGCCCGCCTCGATCTGCCGGAATACACCCATGAGATCTGGCATGGCTATGTGCCCGGCCTGAAGCCCGGCGCGCTCTATGGTTTTCGCGTCCACGGCCCGTACGACCCGGAAAACGGCCATCGCTTCAACGCGAACAAGCTGCTTCTCGATCCTTATGCGCGCGAGCTTGTCGGCGACATCCAGTGGAACGAGGCGCATTTCGCCTATGATCTCCTGCACGAGGACAAGGATCTCGTCTTCGACAGCCGAGACAGCGCGCCTTTCACCCCGAAGGCGAAGGTGATCGACCCGAACGAGTTCGACTGGCAAGACAATAACCGCCCCAGCATCTCCTGGCCGGCGATCGTGCTCTACGAAACCCATGTGAAAGGTTTTACCCAGCTCAATTCCGCCATTCCGAAGGAGCTTCGCGGCACGTTCGAGGGCATGGGACACAAGGCCTCGGTCGACTATATCAAGAGCCTCGGCATCACCTCGGTGGAGCTTCTGCCCGTCCATTATTTCCCGGACGACCAGCATCTGCTCGACAAGGGCCTGAAGAATTTCTGGGGCTATAATACGCTCGGCTTCTTCGCCCCGGCTTCACGTTATTACGGCCCGCGCGGCATCCAGGGCTTTCGCGACATGGTGCGGGCCTTCCACGATGCCGGCGTCGAGGTCATTCTCGACGTGGTCTACAACCACACCGCCGAAGGCAACGAGCTCGGCCCGACGCTCTCGTTCAAAGGCATCGACAACTTCTCCTATTATCGCACGATGCCGGACCAGCATCGCTATTACATCAACGACACCGGCACCGGTAACACGGTGAACACCTCGCATCCGCGCGTGCTGCAGATGGTGATGGACAGCCTGCGCTACTGGGCGGAATCGATGCATGTCGACGGCTTCCGCTTCGATCTTGGCACCATTCTCGGGCGCGAGCCGAAGGCTTCGACCAGCGCGGTGGCTTCTTCGATGCGATGACCCAGGATCCGGTCCTGTCCAAGCTCAAGCTGATCGGCGAGCCCTGGGATATCGGCCCGGGAGGCTATCAGGTCGGCGGCTTCCCGCCCGGCTGGGCTGAATGGAACGACAAATATCGCGACACGGTGCGCGAATACTGGAAGGGCGACAATGTCTCGACCGATTTCGCCGCCCGTCTGCTGGGTTCGGGCGATCTCTACGATCAGCGCGGCCGTCGCCCCTGGGCATCGGTCAATTTCATCACCGCTCATGACGGCTTCACGCTGAACGATCTCGTTTCCTATAACGAGAAGCACAACGAGGCGAATGGCGAAGACAATAACGACGGCCACAACGACAACCGTTCCTACAATTACGGAGAGGAAGGCCCGACGGAAGACGAGGGCATCAATGCGGTGCGCGACCGGCAGAAGCGCAATTTCCTTGCGACGCTCTTCTTCTCACACGGTACGCCCATGCTGCTTGCCGGCGACGAATTCGGCCGCAGCCAGATGGGCAACAATAACGGCTATGCGCAGGACAGCGAGATCTCTTGGGTCCACTGGGACGACCTGCCGGAGACCTGCGAGGCGCTACGCGAGTTCACCCGCCAGATCATCAAGCTGCGCGCCGAACAGCCGCTGCTTCGCCGCGAAAACTGGCGCGATGGCATGGACATCAAGTGGTTCAACGCCGGCGGTGGCTTCCAACAGCCGGAGCAATGGGACGAGGGCACGACGCTCGGCGTCTATATCGGTCGCCCCGACCTGCAGACGGAAGAGGGCATCTGGCATGACGTTTTGATGCTGTTCAATCCGTTCGAAGGCAACGTCCCCTTCCGCATCCCGCAATTCGGCGAGGGCGGCTGGGTGCTGGAGATGACGACATCGGACACCGCAAAGCACGGGCTCGTCATCACCAAGGAAAAGGATTTCGAGCTTGAAGGCCGCAGCCTGGCGTTGTTCAGGCGGCCCTGATGGGGTCATCTGTCCGGAGGAGCAGTCGGCTGAAGCCGCCGCTCGAAAGGTCCGCTTGATGCATATGGGCGGTGCATCTCAATCGTCTGAACCTGTGCGTGCGTATACATCGTGCAAGGTATCGTGGGGACCTGGTGGCAAATTCTCCCGCCGTTTGACGCCCTATCCCTCAATCGAGGGTAAGGCATCTTCGCCCCTTGGCCTGCCGCCTCGGCAGTTGTGATAGGTGTTTACCTCGAAAGGCCGGTTTGACCTTGTCGGGGCAGCGGGCGTATTCACATTGGCGTGAGCGAGGCGGGAGAGGCCCGCCGCGGTATATCGGGGAGGACGATATGCTGAACCACCAGGACGGGGCGAATGGCCCGGTCGGTGCGGCGATACGCGTACCAGATCAAGCGACACAGGTTCAAAACGACCTGCGATCCGATGGCTATATGGTCATCCGCAATCTCTTGTCACCCGAACAGGTGAAGACGTTGCGATCGACCGTTCGTCGACACCTGAAGTCCGCCGGGACTTTCCAGTATGGTGGAAAGTTCCAGCTTTATGCCATGTATGTCTCGGATGAAGTCGCGAGATTGCTGACTTCGGATATGATCCTTGATCGCCTCAAGGAGATCACGCAGCCATTCGACACCGTTCTCACGGGCGAGTGCGATCTGATGATCAACACGACGTCATCATGGCACACGGACGTTGTCCATTACCGTCATTACGAGGATGGGAGCATCTTCTGCGACAACGATTTCAGCGTCTATAAGATCGCGTTCTATCTGCAGGATCAGGACGAAAGTTCGCCAGCGACGTTGAAGGTAAAACCGCGATCCCATCTGAAGGGCCTGGTGCAGAGCATGCCGGCTAAGGCGCTCGCCGTGCGCGCGGGGGACGCGATCATCTTTGACGTGCGCATAGAACATGCCGGACAGGCGCCGACATCTGTCGACAGGAGCCTGCGCAAGCTCTTCGAATTGATTGGACCGCGGCTCCGGCTCGATCCCCAGAAGGCATTCACGACAACGCGCAGGATCATTCGCCAGATAACCATGAAGCCGGATCGCGTAGGCGTTTTCATGACGTTCGGCCCCTCGGACGCGCAGACGCTTTCCTACGCAGAGGAAGGCACGCACCGCCATCCCGGCGTGAAGGGCACACTTAATGGAGACGTGCTGGCCCGGTTGGCCCGCCACAACGTGAAGCCGCCCATCATCGGGGCATCGCCCGCGATGCAATGACTGAAACAAGCATATCATCCTCGCCCGGACGGAAAGGTTTGGCCTTTGGCCGATAACATGATTGGGAAAGGGATAGGCGCGTTTTCGCCGGTTACCAGAACTTCAGCCGTCGCAGACCCGATGCCTGGGGCTGGCTCGTCTTCCTGATCACGTTGTCATACACGGCAGCATATTGCTGGGCCGAGCGTTCCCAGGAGAATTTCGTCTTCATGCCCTGGTTCTGCAGCCGCGCCCACATTTTCGGCTCTTCATAGGCATGCAGCGCGCGGCGAAGTGCCAGCCGCAGGCCATTGGCGGTCACCGGATGGAACTGGAAGCCGGTGGCGACCCGGGCGGACATGGCCGCATCATTGGCGTCGATAATGGTTTCCGACAGGCCGCCGGTGCGCGAGACGACCGGTACGCAGCCATAGCGCAGGGCGTAAAGCTGGGTCAGGCCGCAGGGTTCGAAGCGTGAGGGCTGGACGATAGCGTCCGATCCGCCCTGGATCAGGTGCGCAGTCGGCTCGTCGTAACCGACATGCACCGCCATGCGGCCGGGATAGCGGGCAGCGGTCTCCATCACTGATTTCTCGATCGCGTGGTCACCCTGGCCGAAAATGATGATGCGGCCACCGTTGTGGATCACCTCGTCGGCGGTCTCGGCCAGCATGTCTATGCCCTTCTGCCAGGCGATGCGGCTGACGGCAGAGAATATCGGCCCGCCATCATCCGGCTCAAGGCCGAAATGCTCGAGCAGCGGGGCGCGGTTGTCGCGCTTGCGGCGCAGGCTGGTAATGTCGAAATTCTGCGGCAGGTAGGGGTCGGTGGCCGGGTCCCAGACATCGAGATCGATGCCGTTGACGATGCCGCGCAGCGCCGACACCTTTTCGTTCAGAACGCCGTTGAGGCCCATGCCGAAGCGCGGCGTGAGGATCTCGCGCGCATAGGTGGGGCTGACCGTGGTGATCGCATCCACCGTCTGCAGGCCGCCCTTGAGGAAGCTGATATCGCCGAAATATTCCAGCCGGTCGAGCGAATAGGCCTCTTTCGGCAGGCCGATATAGGGCAGCAGGTCGGCGGAATACTGCCCCTGGAAGGCGAGGTTATGGATAGTGATGACGACGGGTATCATGCAGCCTGCTTGGCGCATGTAGACCGAGGTCATGGCCGTCTGCCAGTCATGGGTATGGACGACATCAGGCACCCAGCCCGGCAGTGCGCCGCCGGCTATTTCGGCTGCCGCGAGCGACAGGGCGGCAAAGCGCTTCCAGTTGTCCGGGTGATCCTCGCCATATTGGTCGACATAGGGGCCACCCGGCCGGTCATAGAGGGTCGGAGCATCGAGGACGAGGAGATCGAGACCCTCCACCTCGGCATGCAGCAAGGTAGCGCGTTCACCCAGCAGATCTTCGAACACCATAAGCTGCGTGGCGCTGCCGAGCGCCTTCATCACTCTCGGATATCCGGGAACCATGGATGTCGTCTGAATACCGAGCGGCTCAAGGGCCTTTGGCAGCGAACCCGTAACGTCGGCCAATCCACCGGTCTTGATCAGTGGATAGATTTCCGACGTCACGGACAGAATTTTCATATCGGCATGTTTTCCCTTGGCAGCAGACGTGCTCGACGCTACGCGATTAAATCGCCGTGTATTGTGCGGATCTACGGAAAGATAAGCGCTCACAGCCCCGGTCCCCGCGTAATTTCGTGATCGTGGCCAAGCGATAGAGGAGCAAGCTGCAGGGGGCGACGATAGGAGAACGATCGCCCGGAAAAATCTGTCTGCATGCCGAATGCTAAAATCATATCGCTAATCCAAACAAGACATGTGTCCGGCAAAAAAATGCCGGCCACGATTGGCGATCAAGCCCGAAAGGGCAAGTAGCGGGACGGCGTTGAGCCTATTCCGCGGCGGCCTTCTTGGGCACGGTCTTTTTCGGGCGCTTTTTGGTCTGGTCAGGTGTCGCGGAAGCGGCAGCAGCGGGGGCTTTGCCTTGCTCTCGGCCTTGTCGGCCGGGGCCGGTTTCACCGCGGAAGACTTTGAAGATGCGGGCTTTGCCGCCTTGGGAGCCGCTGTCTTGGCAGCGGGCTTTTTCGTCTTTGAGGATGTCTTTGTCGCAGGAGCCGTCGCTTCGGGAGGACTTACGCCGGAAGCCTTGCGTCCGGACTTGCCCTTCTCCGTGGCTGCCGGCTTGAGCAGGGCGTATTCAAGTTTTGCCCGCTCCCAATGCTCCTGATCCTTGCCGGAAGGATATCCCTCCTGCTCCCATAGCTGATAGGCTCTATGTCTGATCCACTCTTCTTCTGAGGCCGCCATCGTCGTCTCCATTCGCCCAAACAACAAAACGCGTGCAATGCGGAAAAGTTCCGCGAAAATATTACAGTTCGCAACGTCCCGTGAGTGGCGTTGCGGAAATACTTCTCCGACCCAGGAACTTTCCCCGTCGATCGAGGTTTCCGTTTTCGGGAAGGAGACACTCACAATGCAGAACTACTGCGATATCATGCCTCATGTAACCGGATGGGTCTACGTGATTGATGGCGTTCAATCCGCGTCATCCTATCACACTTACGAGTTGGCACTCGAGGCTGCCCGTGCCCAGCTGCGCAACCATGGCGGATACGAGACGAAGATCTTCCGCCGTCAGGGCCTGAACGGCAACATGACGCCGATCCATGCGGTTGGTGCGATCCAGTCGCCGAACTCGGGAACGATCGCCCATCGCTGAATACTGCGGTTAGGTCATCTAAAGCGTGTCGCGATCCTTCGGGTTCGCTCTCACGCTTTAGCTCTTTGTTTTTTCGCATGTCTTATCCCGAAACCGGAGCCACTTTCGGGAGACATGCTTTAGCAAGAAGCCCGGTACGACCGGGCTTTCGTCATTCATGGCGTCTGATTTCACGCCCCGTCAGGCGGCTTTCTTCGCCGCGATGTTGACGGCGCTTTCGGCAAGTCCGGTCAACAGCTCGTCGGTCTTTGCTTCCTGTTTCAGCGTCTCGTCCAGCAGCTTGACCACGTCCTTCATGCCCAGCTGTTCGGCCCAGGCGCGCAAAGTGCCATAGCGGCTGATCTCGTAATGCTCGACGGCCTGGGCTGCGGCGAGAAGACCGGCGTCGAGTGCTGGTGTGCCCTTGAACTCTTCCATCACCTCTTCGCCTTCGGACAGGATGCCCTCGATCGCATCGCAGGTCTTGCCCTGGGCGCGCTTGCCGATGATCTCGAACACCTGTTTCAGCCGTTCGATCTGGCCCTCCGTCTCTTCCTTGTGGGTTTCGAACGCAGCTTTGAGTTTCGGGTCCTGCGCCCCGCGCGCCATCTTCGGCAGCGCCTTCACGATCTGACGCTCGGCATAATAGATGTCCTTCAGCGTCTCGTGGAACAGATCGTCCAGCGTCTTGGTTGCCATGTCGGTTTCTCCCTGTTCGTCATGGTTGGATGGTTGCGACCGTCTAACAGGGCGTAGGGATTAAAGTTCCTCATGTTCGGGAGGCATGTTCGGCTTGGTACGGAACCGAACGTAAAGGCTGCGGTTTACTCTCAAGGTTCGCGAACCATGAGAAAACAGGTGTCTGATGATGAAAGAGCAGTTGAAAATTTATCGCCTCGTACCGGCCGCGGCCAATGATGATCCTGCGTGGCAGAATTCTCCGCCGCATGGCGAGGTGGTTGTCCGTGCGAGAACCCCCGGTGACGCCCGGCTTGTCGCAAGTGAGGCCGAACTGGATTTCACCGAGATCGATGCGGCGCCTTCGGAAGGAAATTCAACGAGGGATGCAAGCGCGTTTCGCAGCGACAAGCTCTACACCGTGATCGAAGACACGAGTGGGCGGTTTGAGGCCGATGGTGAGCGAGAAATCGTTGATGGCCGGGTACGGATCGACACGATTGTGCTGGTTCAAAAATAGTGGGCAAAACTTGAGAATGTCGGGGACTGAGGCTAAGGCGGCGTCCCTCAACCGCCCATCTTGCCGTTCAAGGCATCCTGCAGCTTGCGTGCAAGCTCCAGCAGGCGATCGGGAACTTCTTCCTTTTCGATCTCCGTCAGCAATACCGAGACCTTGCCACTGACGCGACGTCCCATTCTCGCCTCTCGCTCATCCACCTGAGCGCCCTGTTTCGCCATCCCGACCTCTGAAGTACGCGGCGCCGAATTGGCGGCCGTAACCCAGTCCTGAACCATACTTTAGACATCAATACAGCAAGTCCGTCGTCTTCGGAAATCCCGAAAATGTCACAGGTGAATACAAACGGATAGAAACGGAGAAAGGCGGCCCGCCTTACAGCTGCCGCCTTCTCGAATTTGAGGTCGAAGCCATCCTAATGCTTGGGCGGCTTCGGCGGCTTCGGCGTGCCTGCGGGAATGGCGGTGGTTGCCGTCGAAACCGGGTCGCTCGCCGGGAATGTTTCCTCAAGCCCCTCGTTCAACTGTTCATCCAGATCTGCCTTCTGGCCCTTTTTGCGCGCCGACTGCTCGACTTTTTCTCCTTGCCGGGATGGCCGGGGTTGGGCGTGCTGTTGTTACCCATGGTCTGTCTCCTTGAATTGCTGCAGGCAAAACGGGCAGCCCGCAGGCTTTGTTCCGGAACCAAGCTTCGGTACGGAGGGTTATCCGGACATCGAAACGCAGGAGGCATGCCCGTGGCGCCGCGGCCGTTCTGGAAAGGCTATCTCAAGCTCTCGCTCGTCACCTGCAAGGTGACGATGACGCCGGCCGTATCGGAGGGTGCCAAGGTCCGCTTCCACAACATCAATTCCAAGACCCATAACCGCGTGCTCAATCAATATGTCGACGCCGTCACCGGCAAGCCGGTCGATGACGATGATCAGGTGAAGGGCTACGAGAAGGGCGAGAACGACTATGTCCTGCTCGAAGACGACGAGATCGAGGATGTCGGGCTGGAAAGCACCCGCACGATCGACATCGAGACCTTTGTTGCGGCCGACAGTATCGGCTGGGTCTGGTACGACCGGCCCCATTATCTCGCCCCGGACGACGAGGTGAGCGCGGAAGCTTTCGCCGTCATCCGCGAGGCGATGGCGAAGACCAAGACCGCCGGCATCGCGCGGCTGGTAATGTATCGCCGCGAACGCGCTGTGCTGCTGCTTCCCAAGGATAAGGGCATTGTCGTGTGGACGCTGCGCTACGGCGACGAGGTGCGGGACGCTGAAGACTACGCCGCGGAGAAGCCGAAGACCAAGGTTGCGCCGGACCAATTGAAACTGATGAAGAAGGTGATCGAAGCCCAGACCGCCAAATGGGACCCGTCCATGGCCGAGGATCCGGTGCAGGACAAGCTTCTCGCCATGATCGCCAAACGCAAGAAGGGCCGAAAGACGAAGAAGGTCGAGGACAAGGCCCCGGAACGCAAGAGCAACGTCATCGATATTACCGCGGCACTGAAGAAGAGCCTGGAGGCGGAGCGGGGATCGCAGAAAAAGTAGAGCTTCGTCAATCCGATGCGCGATTAAGTTGAATACGTCGGTCTATCTGAATAAACCGACGTATGGTGTCGAAAACCCCACGAATAATTGAGATCAGCCAAGCCGGGTGACAAGTTTGTCATCGAGCAGAACAGCCGTCTGCTTGCAACACGATCGCCACACTCGCGCTCCAGCTCTTTTTTCAGAACCATTCACCATCGGGGCATTGGCCGAAGCGGCGACCATTTCGAAGGTCGAGACCATGAAAATCCTAACCGACAAGTTCCTTTCCCAATCAGCCTATTCGCATGAGATCGATGTACCTCTTGACCAGATCGACATTGCCGACTGGCTCTTCAACCTGCCGGAAGCCGAATATCAGCGTTGCTGCCCTCCCGATCACATCTCTGCCGGTTCAACCACGACAGACGACGGTCTTCGGATGTCGATCAATGTCGAGATGATCGGTACCGGCCTCGTCGTTCAACACTATGTGGCCGAGGAGGCAACGCCCTCCTATTGCCGCATGAACTCGATCTCCGATGTCTTCACCCCGACAGGCGCCCGCACGCAGGTCAACGTCATCTGGGAACTGATCGCCGAAGCGATCGACGGCAATCGCACGCGTTATACCAACCGAGTCACCTGCCATCCGACCGATGCCTTCATGACCTTCATTGCGGAGCATGGCCAGACCTTCGAACAGGCTGCTGCTGCCCGCCAGGCGGCAGGTGGCGACCATAACAGCCGCGAGACGCCGTTATTCGCCGAGAGCATCGCGCGCAAGGCACGCGCCAAGGCGGCAGCCAAGCTCAGGGCGATAGCCTAGTATAGAGGTGAAGAGGCTCGTTCCGATTCGGCGAAGCAAGGGCGGATCGGGACGAGCTTTGCGCTTCAGCGCATCACCACCGCCGCCTTGCGGAAATCCGCCCATGGGTCGCTCGCCTGCTGGGCGATGCGGGCAGGGGTGTTGTTGACGGTGAAGTAGTTGGGGCCGATGGCACCGCCGAGCTCGTCCCAGGCGATCGGCATGGAGACCGGGGCGCCGGGGCGGGCGCGGGTGGAATAGGGCGCCACCGCCGTGTTGCCGCGGCCGTTCCGCAGATAGTCGATCAGGATCTTGCCCTTGCGCTTCGACTTCGTGATGGTCGAGACATATTTGTCGGGATCGTCACCGGCCATGCCGTCGGCAAGCGCCTTCATGGCTGCTTTTACTTCCGGCCATTCGGCCTTCGGTTTCAAAGGCGCTACGACATGCAGACCCTTGCCACCTGATGTCTTGACGAAGGCGGTCAGCCCCATGGCCTCGAAACGGGCCTTCACCTCGTGGGCGGCGGCGATCGTCGCGGTCCAGGGCACGCCGTCGCCGGGGTCGAGGTCGATATTGACCATGTCCGGCTTTTCCCAATCGTCCAGCGTCGAGCCCCAGGGGTGGATTTCGAGCGTCGCACCCTGGACGAGGCCGAGCAGGCCGTCGAGATCGCGGATCGCGATATATTCCTCGGCCTTGTCCGCCGGGTCCTTCACCAGCACGGCCTTGCTGGTCATGCCCTTCCAGCCGTGCTTCTGGAAGAAGAGCTGCTTTGCCTTGCCCTCGTTGCCGATGCCGTCCGGCCCGCGCAGAAGGGCCAGCGGCCGATTGACGACGAAGGGTGCCATCAGCCGCCAGACCTCGGCGTAATAGTCGGCAAGCCCGGCCTTGGTCACGCCTGCATCCGGCCAGTACAGCCGGTCGGGATGGGTTAATGTCACCGATCGCTTCGGCGGCTTCTGTGCTTCAGGTTCCGACATGCCGGTCTTCTCCCGGACGATATCCTTCGGGTCTTTGTCTTCGCGAAGACCCCGGAAAGCAGCATGCCGGATATGGGCATCCGCCGTCCAGCCACGGAATTCCACTTCGGCCACCGAGATCGGCTCGACGAAAACGACGTCCTTCTTTTCCAATCCCGTCAGCGTCTCGCCGAACGGGCTGCCATCGGTGCTGATCGCCTCCAGACGCTTGAACAGGGACCGCGCGACGGTGGCGGAATAGCCGGTGCCGACGCGCCCGGCATGGCGCAGCTTACCTTTGTCGTAATAGCCCATCACGAGCGATCCGATCGCCTGTTTGTCAACGGAGGAGGGGACAAAGCCCGCGACGACGAATTCCTGCCGCGCCGTGCATTTCGATTTCACCCAGTCCTTGCCGCGGCCGGAGCGATAGGGCGCATCGGCGACCTTGGAAATGATGCCCTCAAGGCTCAGCCGACAGGCATGTTTCAGCACAAGCCCGCCCTCATCGCCGAAATGCTCGCTGTAGCGAAGGGCTGCGCCGGCGCCTGCCAGAAGTGCCTGCAGTGTTTCCTTGCGATCAGTCAGCTTCGCACCCGTCATGTCCCGGCCGTCGAGATAGAGAAGGTCGAAGGCGAAGAAGGTGAAACGGTCGGCCACGCCCTCGCTCAGATCCTGCTGCAGCAGGGAGAAATCGGTGGCGCCCGAGCCTGCCTCGACCGCCAGCTCGCCATCGATAATGGCATTTTTGGCCGGAAGCTTCTTGAGTTCTGCGATGATGTCGCTGCCAAACTTCTTGGTCCAGTCCAGGCCGGTGCGGGTCAACAGCCTGATCTCGCCATTGTCGATGCGCGCCTGCAGCCGATAGCCGTCGATCTTGATCTCGTGGAGCCAACGCTTGCCGGAGGGCGCGGACTTCACCAGCGTTGCGAGCTGCGGCTCAATGAAGTCCGGCATCTTCGCCTTCTTCGAACCCTTCGCGACTTTCGCGTCGTCGGCGGTTTTAGGCGCAGGCTTGGTCTTGCTCCCGGCGGTTTTTTGACGGCCGTCTTGCGCGCCGGAGCACGGCCCCAGATCTCGTCGAGGCTCTTGCCGGTCTTCACCGAAAGCGGCAGCTCATCGAGAATGTCCTCGTCGCCATCGGCACGGGCGAACTCGTCCTCGCCCTTGATCAGCAGCCAGTTCTCGCGCTTCTCGCCATCCTTCTTTGCCATGCGGACGAGATGCCAGCGTCCTTCCAGCTTCTCGCCCTTCAGCTCGAATTCCATATGGCCTTTCTTGTAGGCCTTGTGCGGATCGCCGATCGGTTCCCAGCTGCCGCGGTCCCACAGCATCACCGCGCCTGCACCGTAATTGCCCTTGGGAATGGTCCCTTCGAAGCCACCGTAATCGAGCGGATGGTCCTCGACATGCACGGCCAGCCGCTTTTCGCCGGGCGACAGGCTCGGCCCGCGGGTGACCGCCCAGCTTTTCAGAACACCGTCCATTTCCAGGCGAAAATCATAATGCAACCGGGTGGCATCGTGTTTCTGGATGACGAAGCTGTTTCCGACGCCCTTAGCCTTGCGGGTGCGAGAAACCTTTCCCTGTGGCTCGGGGAGAGCTTGAAATCGCGCTTCTTGTTATAGGTTTCGAGCGCCATGGATCAGCTCGCCTTCTTTTGCGGCGTGGCCGCCTTGCGGGATTTCGTCGTGCTCTTCTTCGCCGAAGTCTTCTTGCCCGAGGATGAGCCGGCGCTCTGGCGTAGCGCATCCATCAGGCTAGTCACCTTCTGCGGTTTCGGCGCCGCCTTCTTTTTCGGCTTGCGACCCTCGATCTTCGCCTTGATCAGCTCGGACAGTGCCGCCTCGTAGCGGTCGTCGAATTTTTCAGGATCAAACTTGCCGCGCTTGGTGTCGATGATGTGCTTTGCGAGATCCAGCATCTCCCCTCGATCTTGAAGGTTTTGATGCCGGAAAAGATTTCCTTGGCGGGCCTCACCTCGTAATCGAAGGTCAGGGTGCTGGCGATCATTCCCTGGTCGCTCGGGCGGATCAGCAATGTCCGCATGCGCCGGAACAGCACCGTGCTCGCCAGTGCTGCCACCTTCTTTTCCTTCAGAGCGGCCCGGATCAATTCGAACATCTCCGCCGAGGGCCTGTCGGCCGGCGCGAGATAATAGGGCCGGTCGAGGAAGATGGTGTCGATCCCGTCGCAAGGGATGAAGTGCTCCATCTCCAGCGTCTTGTCGCTGTCGGGAACCGCATCCTTGATCTCTTCGGGTTCGAGGAAGACGTATTCGCCGCTCGAAACCTCGTAGCCCTTGACGATGTCGTCACGGTCCACCTCGCGGCCGGTATCGGCGTCGACCATCTGGCGGCTGACACGATTGCCGGTCTTGCGGTTGATGATGTTGAAGCTGACGCGGTCGGACGTGGAGGCAGCGGTGAAGAGCGCCACAGGGCAGCTCAGTTCACCGATCTTCAGGTAACCTTTCCAGTTCGCACGCGGAGCCATACTCATCCTCCTCGAAAGCCTATCAACCGGCCTACGCGCTTCTTTGTTCCGTACGCTGGCGGACGCCCGCCCGACTTGCGGAACCAAATCGCGCATCCATCCGTTTGCCACCGTCCATCCCGCCGGAAGAGACTGAGGAGAGGTAGGCAACGGTGTCAGAGCCACAGTTGAATGGTGATCCTGCACGTGCAGACATAGTAAGGCTGATCCCGGCTCTCCGTGCTTTTGCCCGTACCTTCTGCCGCAATTCATCCGATGCAGACGATCTCGTCCAGGAAACGCTGTTGAAGGCGCTCGCCAATCTCGACAAGTTCGAGCGCGGCACGAAGCTGAAGTCGTGGCTGTTCACGATCATGCGCAACACCTTCTACACACGCTCAAAGGTTCTCGGCCGCGAGGCGCCGGGCCTTGAGGAAAACGTGTCCGGCGACGCGCCGATGGCGGCGACGCAGGAGATGACGGCGCGGGCGCACGAAGTGCAGAGGGCGCTGCAGAAACTTCCCCCATTACCGCGAGGTCCTGACGCTCGTGGCGATCCTCGGCGAGAGCTACGAGGCAGCCGCCGAGATCTGCGACTGCGCCGTCGGCACCGTCAAAAGCCGGCTGAACCGAGCTCGCCACCAGATCCTTCAGGAACTGGGCGAAGACGCCGGATAAACCTCGAAAAGGAGGCCCCAAGGAGAAGATGATGAAATATATGCTTACGGCTCTGACCGCGGCGCTGATCGCCGTGCCCGGATTGGCGATGTCGCAGGAAGCGCAAAAGGGCAAGGCGACCTTTACCGGCGAAGACGGCAAGGAGATCGGAACGGCGGAGCTAACGGGTACGAAATCCGGCGTGCTGATTTCGATCGAGATCAACGGGCTGCCAGCCGACAAGTGGGTGGCGTTCCATGTCCATGAGATGGGCAGCTGCGATGCCATGACCCATTACGATTCCGCCGGCGGGCACTTCAATCCGACCAAGGCGGATCACGGCTACGAGTCTGAAAACGGACCGCATGCGGGCGACATGCCCAACCAGTACGTCCCGGCCGATGGCACCCTGAGGGCACAGGTCTTCAATTCGGCCGTGACGCTCGGCAAGGGCGACAACGGCATTACGGGCAGGGCGCTGATGATCCACGCCAACCCGGATGACTATTCCGGCCAGCCGGCCGGCAATGCCGGCAAGCGACTGGCCTGCGCCGTCATCGAATAATCAGGTTCCGACCTAATCGATATCGAGTTCGGGATAGTGACGAAAAATCCCGGACTCGCTGAAGGCCAGACGTCTTGAGGAACCGAGATAGGTTTCGACATTGGGGCGTTTGGCCACCACGTCACGCAAAGCGGCGAGCTTCGGATAATCCGCGGCAACCGCCTTCATCGCCTTTGGGAAGGCATAGGCCAGTCCCTCCATCACCTGGAACAGCGACAGATCCACATAGCTCGGCTGCTTGCCAAGGGCGAAGCCGCTCTTTTCCGGGTTCTTGGCGATGATCCTCTCGAAATAGCCGAGGAATTTCGGAATACGGTCCTTGATGAAGGAGGTCGAGCGGGCTTTTGCCTCCGCTTTCTGCTCCTCGTAATAATCGCCGGTGCTGATCGGATGGTGGGTGTCGTGCACTTCGGCAACGAAATCGGTAATCGTCAGTTGCAAGCCATTGGCAAAATAGCGTGCCGCTTCGTCGTTTGGTACCAAGCCGAGCTTCGGGCCTAGATAAAACAGAATGTTGGCGACATGGGAGACGACCAGGTCGCCGTCCTTCAGGAAAGGCGGGGCGAACGGCATCTGTTCATGCGCATGGCCACCTTTCAGGTATTCCATCATCGTCTGGGCGCCGGGCGAAGTACGACCCTTGTCGAGATACTTGACGCCTGCATCCTCCAGCGCCAGCCGCACGAATTCGCCGCGGCCCTGGATGCCGTCCCAGTAATAAAGTTCATAAGGCATGCATTGCTCCGAAATCTTCGATCGTCTTCAAAACATTCGGCCCGGGCGGACCGTAAGACGCGTCGGGCTGCGGGATCGGTCGCAGCGGGGCACGGCGATGGGTGGTCAGAGAAACCTAGAGTTTATTGACGGTTTTCAAGACTGCCACCTCCCGTAAACCTTAATAGCCGTCGCTTGCGGTTGTTGGATGATCCTGTTGTTTTCAATCGCCGAACCTCTGTCCTTTCCATGTGTTCCGCCTAAATTACGCCGTAGAGTGGGTTCCGTGGCGCGACAAAGACGTCATTCGACGTCGCCGGGGAGGTAGGCGGGATCACTCGGGCCGCATCGTTCTGTTCCAGGCAGGGTTTCCCAATGGCTATTCGCATTACCGCAATCATCATCGCGCTGATGGGCCTCGCGCTCACGCTCGGCGGTGGCTATCTCCTCTCACTCGGCGGCAGCATTTACTATCTGCTCTGCGGCCTCGGCTTTCTTGTCACCGCCGTACTGCTCTTCGCGCGCAAAGCGCTGGCGCTGCATGTCTATGCCGTCATCGTCATCCTCTCGCTCGTCTGGGCGCTTTGGGAAGTCGGGCTCGATTGGTGGCAGCTCGGCCCGCGGGGCGGGGTGGTCATCCTGCTCGGCCTCTGGCTGCTGACGCCCTGGATCCGCCGCCCGCTCGGCTTCATCAGCCCGACGGGTGCCCGCTATGGCGCAACCGCCAAGCCGCTTCTCGCCGCCGTTGCCCTGTCGATCGTTGTTGCGATCGTCTCGATGTTCTTCGACCCTCTGGATCAAAGCGGCGACCTGCCGGAAGAGAAGGTGGCCGCAGCGCCTGCTCTCGGCGGCAACGTGCCGGATGGCGAGTGGCATCAATATGGCCGCACGCCCTATGGCCAGCGCTATTCGCCGCTCGACCAGATCAATGTCGAGAATGTCGCGAACCTTCAGGAAGTCTGGCGCTACCAGACCGGCGACGTGAAGCTGCCGGACGATGTGGGTGAAACCACCTATCAGGTGACGCCGCTCAAGATCGGCGACAATCTCTATCTCTGCACGCCGCACAACTGGGCGATCGCCATCAACGCGACGACCGGCAAGCAGGTTTGGAAATATGACAGCAATTCCGGCATGAACCCGGATCGCCAGCATCAGACCTGCCGCGGCGTCAGCTATTACAAGGACCAGGCAGCCCGGCCCGGCACGCCCTGCGCCGAACGCGTCTACCTGCCCACTTCCGACGCGCGCCTGATCGCGCTCGATGCGGCCAATGGCCAGGTATGCCCATCCTTTGCCGATAACGGCACGCTGCATCTGGAAAACGGCATGCCGCACAAGCCGGCCGGCTACTATTATTCCACATCGCCGCCGGTTATCGTCGGCAACAAGATCATCATCGGCGGTGCCGTCAACGACAACTATTCGACCGAGGAACAGTCGGGCGTCATCCGCGCTTTCGACGTCAATTCGGGCGAGCTGATCTGGAATTGGGATTCGGGCAATCCGACACAGACCCAGCCGCTGCCGGAAGGGCAGACCTATACGACCAATTCCCCGAATGCGTGGTCGGTCCTGTCGGTCGACGAGGCGCTCGGTCTCGTCTATGTGCCGCTCGGCAACCAGGTGCCCGACCAGCTCGGCATGGGTCGGTCGGAAAATGTCGAGAAATACTCGTCGTCCATCGTCGCGCTCGACATCAATACCGGTGCCGATCGCTGGGTGCGCCAGACCGTGCATCATGACCTCTGGGACATGGATGTGCCGGCACAACCGGTTCTGCTCGATATCACCAAGTCCGACAACTCTGTCGTTCCCGCACTCGTCGGTCCGACCAAGCAGGGCGACATCTACGTGCTCGACCGTCGCACCGGCGAGCCGATCATCCCGGTGACCGAACAGCCCGCACCGGGCGGCACGATCCCCGAGGATCACGCCTCTCCGACGCAGCCGATCTCCGCGCTCAATTTCCGCCCGCGCACGCTCGAGGGCCGGGACATGTGGGGCGTCACCATGTTCGACCAGATGGTATGCCGCATCCGGCTCGAAGAGATGAACTATGAGGGCCAGTACACGCCGCCTTCGCTCAACGGCACGATCGTCTATCCGGGCAATTTCGGCACGTTCAACTGGGGCTCGGTCGCGGTCGATCCGGAGCGGATGGTGATGTTCGGCATG
The DNA here is from genome assembly GCF_030323265.1 of Terrirhizobium terrae. Lineage (GTDB taxonomy): Bacteria > Pseudomonadota > Alphaproteobacteria > Rhizobiales > Rhizobiaceae > Neorhizobium. Next base: position 535,633 of record NZ_CP104992.1, on the reverse strand, counting down.
CCGACCTATCTCGCCTTTACCTCCAGGCTCGTGCCGCGCGCCGACATCCCGCCGAAGGGCCAGGACGAGAAGGGTTCCGAACAGGGGCTGAACCGCAATGACGGCGCGCCCTACGGCGTCTTCATGGGACCGTTCCTCGGCCCGCTGAACATTCCCTGCCAGGCGCCGCCATGGGGTTATGTCTCCGGTGTCGACCTTCGCACCGGCAAGATCGCCTACAAGCACCGCAACGGCACCGTGCGTGACATGACGCCCCTGCCGCTGCCGTTCAAGGTTGGCGTGCCGGGCATCGGCGGCCCGATGATCACCAAGGGCGGCGTCGCTTTCCTTGGTGCGGCGGTCGACGACTATCTGCGCGCCTATGACCTCACCGACGGCAAGCAGCTCTGGGAAGCCCGCCTTCCGGCTGGTGGCCAGGCGACGCCGATGAGCTATGCGGTGGAAGACGGCCGCCAGTTCGTGGTGATCGTCGCAGGTGGTCACGGCTCGGTCGGAACGAAGCCGGGCGATTACGTGATCGCGTATGCGCTGCCTCGGTAACTAGATGGAGGGTCTCGGCGGCGCTCGTAAAAGCTCTTCGAGCGCCGCCAGCGCAGCGGTCAACTGATCAGGTGATGGTCCGCCGAGACTGACGCGGATCCCGCCTGCCTGCCGGGTGGGATCCGTTAGCGGTGCGGCAGCGGGCATCAGCAATATACCGCAGGTGGCGGCGCGCGCGACGAGTTCTTCCGCCTTTTCGGTCGGCATCGGCAGCCATAGATGAAAGCCGTTGCCGTTTCTTATCGTGCAATGTCGCGAAAGAATTCGAGCAGCGAGGCCTGCACGTCTTGCCGCTTCGAGCCGAATGGTGGATGCGACAGACGCGGCTGTTCCATCAGACAGCCACAGTTCCATGATGGCAGCGGACAAGGGAGCGGCCATCGTGCTGCTTGCTTGCAGGCATGATTCTGCTTCACCGATTGCCCAGTCCGGAGCGACCAGTGCACCGATACGCAGACCCGGGCTCAAGATCTTGGAAAAGCCGGTGACGTGAAAGGTCCTCTCCGGTGCCATCGTCGCCAGTGGTAAATGATCCGGGGGCGTGAACACGCTGTAGACGTCGTCTTCCACAATGATTGCATCATGATCTCGACAGACACGGACAATATCCTCGCGCCTCATAACGCTCATCGTGGCGGTGGTCGGGTTCTGCAGTGTCGGTGTGATATAGACAACCTGGCGTGAGGACTTGTCTTCCGTGAGGGCCTTGTCCAAGGCGTCGGCGGTCATGCCCTGTTCGTCCATCTCGATGCCGCAAAGTTTAAGGCCGGCGCGACGGCCAATCAGCAATGCTCCAGGATAGGTGAACGCTTCGGTGAAGACTGTCGTTCCGGGCGTGGCCGCGACGGCAAAGGCAATCGCCAGAGCCTGCTGAGCACCATTGGTGAGGAGAATGTTTTCCCGGCGGCAGACAAGGCCGGTGCCGCTCAGCCAGCGAGCCATCTGCAAGCGATGTTCGGGGCGGCCTGCGGCTGGCGTATAGGCCGAAAACATGCCTGCATCCAAGCGCCGCGCCAAAGTTTCGAGGGCCGCGGAGAGAAGACGGTCGCTTAGCATCTGCGGCGGTGCATTGATGCTCAGGTCGATGAGTGGCCGCGTTGCCTGCGACGTAGCCGCAACGAACATGCCCCTGCCATGGAAGGATCTCACGAGGCCTCGTCGCGCCAGTGCAGCATAGGCTTTCGTTACCGTGCCGACGCTGACCTTGAGGTGCCAGGCGAGCTCGCGATGGGCAGGAAGGCGATCGCCCGGGCCGATCAGGCCACCCGCAATATCCTCGATAAGCGCCGCGGTCAGTTTATCGGATGTCGAGACGGGTATTTCGGCCAGTCGGGGCGTCCAGGTTGACCCCAGCTTCATAGCAGGCTCCAAAAGTGTCACGGTACACTAATCGATATTTTCAAAAAGTGTCCCATGTCTATTCTCGCAGTCAATGATCAATCACACCGATATTGCTGCCCATGACACACGAGCTCATTCTTGCCTTCCTCGCTTACGCATTCGTGACGTCGATAACGCCGGGTCCGAACAACGCCATGTTGCTCGCTTCGGGCGTGAACTTCGGCTTGAAGGCATCGGTGCCACATATCCTCGGCGTCAACATCGGTTTTGCCGTGCTGATCCTGTCTGTCGGCCTGGGGCTGGGCGGAGTATTCGAAGCGTTGCCTATCCTGCATGACGCGATGAAATATGTTGGGGCCGCCTATCTGATTTATCTTGCCTGGAAGATAGCCGGTTCGGGCGTGTCGGAGGCGGATCGCGGCAGGCGTGTGCCCTTGACCTTCATGCAGGCTGCTGCCTTCCAGTGGGTGAATCCGAAAGCATGGATCATGGCGATCGGAGCGATCGCGACCTACACGCAAGCGGACGGTTTTCTCGCCAAAGCCGTGCTCGTGACCATCCTCTTCTCTATCGTAAATGCGCCTTGCATCATTGCCTGGGCCGCGGTCGGAACCGCCCTCAGAGGCGTGTTGTCAAAACCCATCTGGTTGCGGGTCTTCAACGTTGCCATGGCGCTGATGCTCGTCGCGTCCCTTTATCCGATTTTTCGGGCCAGGTAACGCCTGCTTCGCACGGACGAAGCTGCTCGACAATTTACATCGGCTTTCAGATCAGGATGGCGTGGAAAACGCGGCGGATGCGGCTGCATGCCGGCCTTTGCTCAAATCCCCCGCCGCATCTGGTCATCCCCGGCAACCTTGATCTCGTTCCTCACCTCGGTCACGCCCTCGACGCTGCGTGCCACTTCCTCGGCACGGGCGACTTCCTGCTGGCGGGCGACCATGCCGGTCAGGGTGATCGTCGTGCCGCTGGCGGTTACCGCGATCTCCGCCGCCTCTATGCCACCTGCGGAGGCGAGGGCATCGGAAACGGCGCCCTCCAGCGCGGCGTGGGCCGGAAATTCGACTTCGATCTCCGGCGCGGTCTCGTGAAATTGCGGATGCTTGAAGACCATGTCCATTCTCCCTGTCAGAACGAGAGAACAACGCGCGTCGCCGTCCATTGGTTCACACGGGCGGCCGATTCAGTCGGTTCGGCTGATGCAGGCTCAGCCGGCGGTGCCGGTCACGCTGGCGATGATATCGCTCAGCTGCGTCTGGCTGAAGGGCTTGGGCAGGCGGGGCAGGTGGTTGCCGCTGCCGTCGGGCAGTTCGGCGTAACCGGTCGCGAGCACGACCGGCAGGCCCGGCCATTCGCGGGCGATCTCGGCGGCCAGTTCCGCGCCGGTCATGCGCGGCATGGAATGGTCGGTGATGACGAGGTCGATGCCGTTTTCGGCGGCCTTCAGCGCGTTCAGTGCCTCCGGGCCGCTATAAGCCTCGGTCACCTGGTGACCGAGATCCTCCAACATCATCGTCGTGTTCATCAGCACTAGGGCGTCGTCGTCCACGGCAAGCACCTTGAGCGGGCGGTCGCCGATCTTTTCGGACGTGTCTGAAGATGCGGCCTTCTCGCCCGGGCAATCCTCTTCGTCTACGGTCGGGAGAAAGAGCGAGATCGTCGTGCCTTCGCCCTTCACGCTGTCGATCGACAGCCTGCCGCCCGATTGTTCCGTCAGTCCCTGCACCATGGATAACCCCAGTCCTGTTCCCTTGCCGATCCCCTTGGTGGTGAAGAACGGTGTCGCGGCACGCGCGACCGTCTCGGGGTCCATGCCCTCGCCGGTATCACGTACGAATATTCGCAGATAGTCGCCCACCCGCAATTTATCGCCATCTTCGGCAACATCATGGCGCTCGGCGCTGACCGTAATCACTCCGCCATGCGTTGTCGTCTGCAGCATAGCGTCGCGGGCATTGACGACGAGATTGAGGATTGCGGTTTCCAGCTGCACCGCGTCGGTCAGGACCTTGGGCAGCTCGCCTGGGAAATCCGCTTCTATCCGGAGCGATGAGCCGAGAGAGCGTTCGAGGAAATCCATCATGCCGTCAACCAGCGCCGGCACGTCGACCGGTGTCATGTTGAGTTCCTGCCGGCGGGAGAAGGCGAGCATGCGCTGGGTCAGCGCCGCGCCGCGTTCGGCCCCTGCAGGGCGTTCAAGAGAAGCGGTGTCAGCGACGGGTCGTCGGGCATGCGCTTGCGCAGCATTTCGAGGCTGCCCATGATCGCCATCAGAAGATTGTTGAAGTCATGGGCAATGCCGCCGGTGAGCTGGCCGATTGCCTCCATCTTCTGCGCCTGGAACAGCTCTTCGCGGGTTTTCGCCAGCGCCTTCTGCGCTTCGACCTTTTCCGTCACGTCGCGGGTGATCTTGGCAAAGCCGAGAAGCTGGCCGGTCTCGTCGCGGATGGCGTCGATGACGACATGGGCCCAGAAGGTGGTGCCGTCCTTGCGCTGGCGCAGGCCCTCGCGCTCGACGCGGCCATCGCGCCGGGCGATATCGAGATTGCGGGCAGGCTCGCCCTTCTTCTGGTCTTCCGGCGTGTAGAAGCGGGAGAAGTGGCTGCCGATCGCATCTTCCGCGGCATAGCCCTTGATCCGTGCCGCGCCTGCATTCCAGTTGGTCACGTGACCATCCGGGTCCAGCATGTAGAGCGCGTAGTCGGTAACGCCGTTGACGAGAAGCTGAAACTTCTCCTCGCTCAGCCGCAGTTCGGCTTCCGCCTTCTTGCGCTCGGTCAGGTCGCGGGTAACCTTGGCAAAGCCGAGCAGATGGCCGGCGCGGTCCCAAATGGGGTCGATGATTACATGGGCCCAGAAGGTCGTGCCGTCCTTGCGCACGCGCAGGCCCTGATGCTCGTAACGGCCCATGGTTGCCGCCGTCTCAAGTGCCTTTTCAGGCATGCGGGCGAGGCGGTCCTCGTTGGTATAGAAACGGGAAAAATGTTCGCCGAGGATTTCGGAGGCTTCATAGCCCTTGAAGCGCTGCGCGCCGGCGTTCCAGCTGGCGATCTTGCCCGATGGGTCGAGCATGTAGATGGCATAGTCCGTGATCGCGTCGACGAGAAGTCGATAGCGTTCCTGGTCGAGCAGGGAAACGTCCTGTCTTTTTATCATGCAATGCGTGCCCCCTCCGCTCCGCCCCGAGCGACAACCCAACCTAATGCACGAACCTGACAATTGTTCCATGCCAGTACATTACATTAGAGACAAGGAAAACACGCTGGAGTGGTTGACAAATATATGCTCACGATTTACGACTGACGAAAATTGAAATTCGTCAGTCGTAAATCGTGAGGCTTCAGTGGATAACGCCAGCCAGATGGATCCGGTAAAGCAGGAAAACGTCGATCGCATCCTCGATGCGGCCGAGCGCCTGTTCAAGCACTACGGCTATTCCAAGACGAATGTTGCCGACATAGCCAAGGATCTCGGCATGTCGCCGGCCAATATCTACCGGTTCTTCTCGTCGAAGGCGGAGATCCACAAGGCGCTGGCAAGCCGCATGCTGGCGGCGAGCCGCGATGTCGCGGTCATCAACGCCAAGCGCCCGGTTAGCGCCACGGAGCGGCTGCGCGACCATTTCCTGCAGCAGCACCAGATCACCGTCGAGACGCTGCTGCACGAAAACAAGGTTCATGAGATGGTGGTCGTCGCCATCCAGGAGCAATGGTCGGTCGTCGAAGACCATATCATGAAGCTGCGAACCATCGTGGCCGGTCTCGTGCGCGAAGGGATCGCCAGTGGCGAGTTTCGCGACCAGGACGCCGATTTCGCCGCCGAATGTCTTTGCGACTGCATCGTGACCCTCTGTCACCCGCAGATCATCGCGGAATGCCTGATCGAGAACCGGAGGACGGTGCCGGCCGATCTCGTCGATTTCGCCCTTAGAGCTCTGAAATAGAGCCGACATAAAACGCAACCTGACTTAACAAACCGGCACCTCACGGGTGCCATGATCAACGCATCGCGTGGAGTGAAGACAATGTCTTCGATCGTGACTGGACGTTTTGCATCCCTTTCGAAGGGCCTCCTTTTCGCTCTGGCGCTTGGTGCGCTGAGCGCATGCTCGGAAGAGAAGAAGAAAGTTGAGGCGCCCGATCCGGTGCGGCCGGTCAAGGTCGTGCAGGTTGCCGGCCCCGATGCCGGGCGCACCTTCGTCTATTCCGGCTCCGTCCGGGCGCGCACCGAGATGAACCTCGGCTTCCGCGTCGCCGGCAAGATTACCGAACGTCTCGTCGATGTCGGCGAGCGGGTTCAGCCCGGTACCGTTCTCGCAAGGCTCGATGCCGTCGATTACGAACTCGCCGTTCGCCAGGCCGATGCCGATCTCACGGCGGCCGGCAAGCAGGTCGATATTACCGGCCTCGCGCTTCGCCGCGCCGAAACGCTGGCGCAGAAGAACGTCACGCCCCAGTCGCAGCTCGAACAGGCGCAGCTTGCCGCCGACCAGGCGCAGTCGCAGCTCCAGTCGGCTGAATCGGCACTCGAGCAGGCGAAGAACCAGGTCGCCTATACCGAATTGAAGGCCACCCATGCCGGCATCGTCACCACGGTCAGCGCCGATGTCGGCCAAGTGGTCAGCACCGGTTCGCCGGTCGTCGCCGTCGCCGTCGATGGCGAAAAGGAAGTGCAGATCGCGGTGCCGGAAATGGATATCGCCCATTTCAAGCCCGGCAAGACGGTGAAGGCCGGCTTCTGGTCCGCCCGTGATCTTTCGCTCGAAGGCAAGGTTCGCGAAGTCGCCGGCAGCGCCGACGCCCAGTCGCGCACCTTTGCCGTTCGCGTCAGCCTGCCGGTCGACGATCGCGTGCTGCTCGGCACGACCGCGACGATCACCGCGGCGGAAGACAATGCGGCGCCGGCCTTCGGCCTGCCGCTTGCGGCTCTCGCCCAGAAGGACGGCAAGTCGGTCGTCTGGGTGGTCGATCGCGACAAGGGGAAGTCAGTTCCCGCCCGGTCGTGGTCGCCGGCTATAACGACGACGGCGTGCGCGTTTCCGAAGGCATTTCCAACGGCGATCTCGTCGTCTCGGCCGGTACGCAGTTCATGAAGGAGGGCCTGAAGGTCAGGCTTCCCGAAACGGTCGCGTCGCGCTTCGGCAGCGTTTCCAGCCAGTCCACCGCGTCCATCCAGCCCTGATACCGGCACTGAAAAGGATCTGAGACCATGAGCTCCTCTCCCCATCAGCCCGCCGATCCGTTGCAGAAGCAAAAGGAAAAGGGCGGCTTCAACCTGTCGCGCTGGGCAATCGGCCATCCGAGCATCGCGCGCTTCCTGTTCGGCCTCATCATCGTCATGGGCGCGCTCGGCGTCATGAACATGGGCCAGAAGGAAGATCCCGACTTCACCTTCCGCGTCATGGTGGTGCAGAGCGTCTGGCCCGGCGCGTCCGTTCAGGACATGCAGAACCAGGTCGTCAACAAGATCGAGCGCAAGCTGCAGGAAACTCCGCATCTCGACTGGGTCAAATCCTATACCCGCGCCGGCATCGCCATCACCACGATCCAGGTCAAGGGCGACACCAATGCCGAAGAGGTGGCGGACGCCTTCTACCAGGTGCGCAAGAAGGTCGGCGATATCAGGCAGGACCTGCCGTCCGGCCTGCTTGGCCCCTATTTCAACGACGAATTCGGCGATACCTACATCACGCTCCACGCCATCATGGGCGAGGGCTACAGCTATCCCGAACTCAAGGATTTTGCGATCCAGGCCCGCGACATGCTGATCGCCACGCCCGGTGTCGAGAAGGCGGTCATCCTCGGCGACCAGCCGGAAAAGATCTTCATCGACGTCTCGTCCAAGGCGCTGGCCGAACGCGGCCTGACTGTGACCGCCATCCGGGATGCGATTGCCGGGCAGAACACCGTCGACCCCGCCGGCACCGTGCAGACTGCCGACCGTTCGGTGCGCATCTCCGTCGAAGGCGACGTGATGACGCCGGAAGACATCCGCGAATTGCGCATCCGGTCCGGTGACCAGGTCTACAGGCTCGGCGATATCGCCACCGTCAAGGCAGGGCTCGAGGATCCGTATCAGCGCAAGTTCCGCTTCAACGGCCATGACAGTGTGCAGCTTGGCGTCGTGATGGCGAACGGCTTCAAGGTTACCGATGTCGGCCACGCGGTCGAGGAGACCTACAAGCGCTTTGCCGAAACGCTGCCCGTCGGTGCGCAGGTGCAGCAGATCGCCAATCAGCCGGAAGTCGTGACCGAAGCGGTCGGCGAGTTCACCCAGGCGCTGATGGAAGCCCTGATCATCGTGCTCGTCGTGTCGCTGATCTCGATCGGCTGGCGCTCCGGCATCGTCATCGCTATCGCCATCCCGCTGGTTCTCTCGGCCACGCTCGCCATCATGTATTATCTCGGCATCGAGCTGCAGCGCATCTCGCTCGGCGCGCTGATCATTGCGCTCGGCCTCTTGGTCGACGACGCCATGATCGTCGTCGAGATGATGGAGAGAAAGCTGGAAGAGGGGCTGAGCCGCATCGACGCGGCAAGCTTCGCCTATTCCTCCACTGCCTTCCCGATGCTGACCGGAACGCTGATTACCACCGCCGGCTTCATTCCGGTCGGCTTCGCGGATTCCACCGCGGGCGAATATGTCCGATCGCTGTTCTACGTGGTCGGCATCGCGCTCGTGGTGTCGTGGTTCGTGGCGGTCTATTTCACGCCGTGGCTCGGCTACATGATCCTGAAGCAGCGCGCCCATGCCGGCACCGGTCATCATCACGACGCCTATGACACCCGCATGTATCGCGGTGTGCGTCATGCCGTGACCTGGTCGGTGCGTCACAAGGCGATCGTGCTTCTGGCGACGCTCGGCATCTTCGCCGGCAGCCTCTGGTCATTCCAGTTCATTCCGCAGAGCTTCTTCCCGCAGTCCTCGCGTCCGGAAATCCTGGTCGACATGTGGCTCCCGGAAGGCACCGCGATCGAAGAGGTCGAACGCCAGGCCAAGGCGCTGGAAGAGCGCGTGCTGCCTGATCAGGACAAGACCTTCGTCGCCACCTATATCGGCGAGGGCGCGCCGCGCTTCTTCCTGCCGCTCGACCAGCAGCTCCGCAACCCGAACTATGCGCAGCTCCTGATCATGTCCAAGGGTCTGGAAGAGCGAGAGCGGCTGATCGTCAAGCTGCGCAAGATCCTCGCCGAAGATTTTCCGACCGTGCGCGGCAAGGTCGACCGCCTGTTCCTCGGTCCGCCGACCGGCTGGCCGGTGCAGATGCGCGTCGTCGGTCCTGACCGGACGGAAGTGCGCCGCATCGCCGACCAGGTGAAGGACCGCTACTATCAGAACCCAATGTTCGGTTCGATCCACGACGACTGGATGGAGCCGGTGCCGGGCATGAAGCTCGTCATCGACCAGGACCGCGCCCGTGCGCTCGGCGTCTCGTCGCAGCGGGTCCGCCAGATGCTGCAGGCTGCAACTGCCGGCGCCCCGATCAACGACTTCCGCGATGGCGAGGAAACCGTATCCGTCGTGGTGCGTGAGCCGGATGCGACCCGCGACCTGCTGTCTGCCGTGCAGTCGGTCTATGTGCCGACCGATTTCGGCGGCTTCGTGCCGGTGTCGCAGATCGCCCGCGTCGAGCCGGTGCTCGAACAGGGTATCGAATGGCGCCGCGACCGCCTGCCGACGATCACCGTCAAGGCGACGCTGCCCGACGGCATCGAGGCGACGCAGGCATCGCTCAACTTCTACAACTCGATCGCCGACCTGCGTGCCGCATTGCCGGCAGGCTACAAGATCGAAATCCAGGGCGGTGCCGAGGATGCGGCCGAAAGCCAGGCCTCGATCGCCGCCAAGGCGCCGATCATGCTGCTCGTCATCATGCTGCTCCTGATGGTCCAGCTGAGGCATTTCGGCAAGTCGATGCTGGTGCTCGCCACCGGTCCGCTCGGCATCATCGGCGCGGCAATGGCGCTCCTGATCACCGGCGCGCCCTTCGGCTTCGTCGCGATCCTCGGCGTCATCGCGCTGCTCGGCATCATCATCCGCAACTCGATCATCCTCATCGACCAGATCGACCAGGATATCGCGGCGGGCATGCACAGGCAGGAAGCGATCGTCGGCGCGGCCGTCCGCCGCTTCCGTCCGATCATGCTCACCGCGATGACCGCCGTGCTGGCTCTGATCCCGATTTCCTGGGGCCTGTTCTGGGGACCGCTCGCCTATGCTATGATGGGCGGTATCCTGGTCGCGACCGTGCTGACCATCCTGGTCCTGCCCGCCGGCTATGCCCTGTTCTTCGGCCGCGAGCCGAAGACGAAGGAAGACGAAAACCAGCCCGCCAATCATTCTGGCAATCAGGGCGAGCTCTTCGACGACCATCGCGACCTTCCGATGGCCGCCGAATAATGCCGAGGCGCCCGCCAGTTCCCGGCGGGCGTCTCGGTTTCCAACGATAAGTTTACGAGCCCCTCTCCTGAGAAATCTAGCACTTAGCCTGCGGCTAAGATGCTGATTTCTCTTCCTCTCCCGCAGGGGAGAGGAACGCGGGCCGCGATCTCGGCGCCTATCTCCCCCTTGGCGGGGAGAAAGCGATTTCAACATCTTAGCGTAGCTAAGTGCTAGAAATCGCAAGAGAGGGGAAGTATATTCCTCCGCATTGCCTCTACAAACACCCTCCGGCTATGCTGCCCTCGCTAAACATCGAGGAGGGATGAAGCATGAATGACGGCGCTTACCGCACCGAGGAGATCCTGTTCGACCGCATCGGCTCGGCGGCGATCATCCGGCTCAACCGGCCGAAGGCGCTGAACAGCCTCAACCTTGCCATGGTCCATGCGATGAAGCCGGCGCTGGAGCGGTTTGCGGAAGACCCGGCGATCTCCTGCGTCATCCTGACGGGAGAAGGTGAGCGCGGACTCTGCGCGGGAGGCGATGTCCGCGCCATCCACGATCTCGGACGCGCGAATGACCCGGAAGTGACGCGCTTCTGGCGGGAGGAGTTTCCGGTCAACTACACGATCTCGCGCTATCCCAAACCCTATCTGGCGCTGATGGACGGTATCGTCATGGGCGGCGGCGTCGGGGTCGCGTCCCATGGAAGGCACCGGATCGTCACGGAGAGAACGCGCCTTGCGATGCCGGAGACGGGTATCGGTTACGTGCCGGATGTCGGCGCGACCTGGCTTCTGTCCCGGGCTCCGGGCGAAGCGGGTACATGGATGGGCCTGACCGGCGAGATCGTTGATGCGGCCGACGCCATCTTCGCGGGCTTCGCCGATTATCAGGTCCCGTCGGAGCGGCTGAGTGATGTTGTGAGCGCGTTGGGGAAATTGACGCCCGGTGCCTCGGACGAAGAGGTCACTGCCGCGATCCAAGGCTTTGCGACGTCTCCGGGAGAAAGCAAGCTCGCGGCCCACCGCAGTCTGATCGACCGTGCTTTCAGGTTCGACACGGTGGAAGAGATCGTTGCAGCGCTCGAACAGGAGGAGGGTGAGTTTGCGGCCGCGACCCGCGAGACGCTCGCCAAGCGCTCGCCGACCAGTCTCAAGCTTGCCCTACGCCTGCTGCGGCTCGGTTCAGGCAGCGCCAGTCTGATCGAATGCCTGGAACGCGAATTCACCGTGGCCTCGGAACTCCTGCGGCAGCACGATTTCTACGAGGGTGTGCGGGCCGCGATCATTGACAAGGACCGCAATCCGAAATGGCGTCCGGCCACATTGGCGGAGGTGACGGAGGCGGATCTGGATCGATACTTTGCGGTCAATGACCAGCCGCTGTTCCCTGAGCACCGGCTCTAAGTTGCGATGCTCTCGGCAGGTGCTCCACCCCCTCTGGCCTGCCGGCCATCTCCCCCACAAGGGGGAGATCACAAGTGGCTCGACCTTCGCCCGTGCCTTGAGCATATCGTGGTAGTTCTTGCAGGAGGTGATTGGGCAAGACGGTGCGTCCAGCTGATCTCCCCCTTGTGGGGGAGATGCCCGGCAGGGCAGAGGGGGTACGGCATTCGCCTGACAAATTCGGGATGCGCCGATATTCACGCCGACCAAGGTCGCGTGGCTCCGAGTGGGAATGGGGCAGGCAGTGATATCGATGGTAGTGAGGTAGGTTTTGTCTGCCTGCCCCGGCCGCTTCATCCGATCCTCAGAGACTTGTCAGTTCCCGTCAGACCGCATTCACCGACCATCACCGGAAACCAGGGCCTCTTTTTCCAAAGAGAAGCGACCCGATGATCGAGGAGGCCGGTTCGCGAACCCGGTTTCCCATCCGATGACGCGATGATTGTGATGCAGTCGTCGGGGACGGGGACGATCGACGTATTGGACGAGATGCGATCCGCTGAAAAGAAAGAGATATTTCTTCTGCGCCGCCACAATTCATCCCCGCACCAACGAGAGGTTGATCGATGATCTGTCACGCTACCATGGCAACCGATTTCCATGGCTTCGCGTTATGATAGATATCCGGTGGGTATTCGGCCGACACGGCCACTGAAAGGACTGTTGCTTGAGTTCCGAAGTCACTGCGTTTTCGCGCGAAGATCTGGAAGCGGAAGTTTTTCGGCTGAAAGCCGAGGCCACCGAGGGCGAGGATGCGCTTTTACGAAGCGATGCCCGCTATCGGGCGCTGTTCGAGGCGATTGACGACGGGTTCTGCATCATCGAATTCATCGACGGTCCCCATGGTCCCTTGAGCGACTACGTCCATATCGAGGCCAATTCCGGCTACGAACGGCAGACCGGCATCGCCAATATCGTTGGCAAGCGTCTGCGCGAGATCGAACCGGATGCTGCCGACAAGTGGATCGAGCTCTATGGCGAGGTGCTGCGCACCGGCAGGCCGGTTCGCTTCGAGCAGGAATTCGTTGCGATCGGTCGGCATATCGAGGTGTCGAGCGCGCGTGTCGAACCCGCCGAGCTGAAGCAGGTATCGGTCCTGTTTCGCGACATTACCGAGCGCAAGCAGGCCGAGGCTGCGCTTCGTGCCAGCGAGGCGGTGGCGCGGCAGAACGTGCAGCGGGTGCAATTGGCGCTCGCGGCCGGTGCGATCATCGGGACCTGGTTCTGGGACATACCGGCCGACCGTTTCACCGTGGACGAGGCATTCGCCAACGCGTTCGGGCTTGATCCGACACGCGGCCGAATGGGGCTCAACCTCGAGACCATCGCGGAAACAGTTCATCCCGATGACAAGGCAGGCTTGTTGGAGGCGATCGAGGATGCACTCAGGCGCGGCGGTCCCTATGTCCACCAGTACCGCACGCGCCGGGCAGACGGAAATTACTACTGGCTCGAGGCCAATGGGCGGGCTGATCTGGCGCCCGACGGAACGCCGCTTTATTTTCCTGGCGTGCTCATCGATATCGAGGCGCGGCGCGCCGTGGAAGCCGAGCGCGACAAGGCGATCGGCGACCTGAAGGCGCTCAACGAGACGCTTGAGCAGAAGGTCGCCGAGCGCACCGAAGAGCTGATGTATTACGAGGAACAGCTGCGCCATTCGCAAAAGATGGAGGCCGTCGGCCAGCTGACCGGTGGGCTTGCGCACGACTTCAACAATCTTCTCGCGGGCATTTCCGGTTCGCTGGAACTGATGCAGACGCGTCTGGCGCAGGGGCGTATCGCCGATCTCGACCGCTATCTCACCGGCGCGCAGGAGCGGCCAAGCGGGCCGCGGGCCTGACCCAGCGGCTGCTCGCCTTCTCGCGCCGGCAGACGCTCGATCCGAAGCCCGCCAGCATCAACCGATTGGTCTCCGGCATGCAGGACCTGATCACCCGCAGCGTCGGGCCGACGATCCATGTCGAGACCGCCTTTGCCGGCGGGCTATGGGCGACATTCGTCGATGTCGGCCAGCTGGAAAATGCGCTGCTCAATCTTTGCATCAACGCCCGCGACGCCATGCCAGAGGGCGGCAAGCTGACCATCGAGACGAGCAACCGCTGGCTCGATGAGCGGGCGTCGCGCCAGCGCGGGCTGGAGCCCGGTCAGTATGTCTCGCTCTGCGTCAGCGATACCGGCACCGGCATGCCACCGGAGATCATCGAGCGCGCCTTCGATCCGTTCTTCACCACCAAGCCGACCGGGCAGGGCACGGGGCTCGGTCTCTCCATGGTGCACGGTTTTGCCGGGCAGTCGGGTGGCACGGTGCGTATCTACTCGGAAATGGACAAGGGCACGATGATCTGCATCTACCTGCCGCGCCATCTCGGCGATGCGGAAGAGGAAGATCTGGCCGAGGTGTCGGTCGCGCCGCGCGCCACGGATCACGAGACCATTCTCGTGGTCGACGACGAGCCGCTTGTGCGGATGGTAGCGGTCGAGATCCTGGAGGAGCTCGGCTATCACGTGCTGGAAGCGGCTGATGGGCCGACGGCGATGAAGATCATGAATTCCGGCCAGCCGATCGACCTTCTGATCACCGATGTCGGCCTGCCGGGCGGCATGAACGGCAGGCAACTGGCCGATGCACTGCGCGTCGACCGGCCGGATCTGCGCATCCTGTTCGTCACCGGCTATGCGGAAAACGCCGTCCTGAACCACGGGCACCTGGAGCACGGCATGCATGTGATGACCAAGCCCTTCCTTAGCGATGCCTTCGCCCGGCGAGTGAAGGATCTTCTGTCGGAATAGCGCGGCGAGAAGCGGGCGCTTATGGCTTCGGCGCCTGCGGGTGATCGATCCGGTAGAGGCGGGCGAAGCCATCGTCGGCGAGGAGGTGCAGATTGTCCATCTGCGGCATCGGCCTCGCCGGGCTTTCCATGTCGGCGTTCATCACCAGCACATAGTCGAAACGGTTCTTCCAGTCGCGCATGTACGGGTCTAGGCGGTCCGCCGGCATGTTGATGAGATCGGCGGGGAAGGGGATCGTTTCCGGAACCGCGATCTCGTTCCACGGCGGGCGGACCTGCAAAGGCTGCTTGCCGGGCGCGGTGAAGAGATAGGGCATGAAGGCATCCCGCTCCAGGCTCACGATGGCAGGATAATGCCAGAAACTCGGCACTACGCCGGCCACCAAGCGCCCGATCGGCGCCTTGCCGACATTGTCCTCGTGGATCTCGTGCAGCAGGGGCAGGACGGCCGAACCGGGCGGAACCTGCTGCAGCACGGTCTCGACCGAGCGCATATCGGCCGCGCGCTGCAGCCAGACATATTCGATGAAGGCGATGCGCGAGAGGACGACGAGAAGAATTGCCGGCAGCATCAGGGATTGCAGCCTGCCCCTGACGTCGGGTCTGAGGCCCGCCGCTGCGGCAAGCACCACCATGCAGGGCAGACGGCGATCGATGGCGCCGGTGTCGAACACCACGGTGGGCACGAACATGGCGATCACCGCGGTCGCAATCGCGGTCAGGACCAGCCCCCAATGCACGCGCAGGAGATTGCGCCGGATCGTCTCGCGAACGATGACAAAGATCAGCACCAGATAGAAAAAGTCGATGCGCAGGTCATAGGTGGTGAAATAGGTGAGCAGCAGCATCAAGCGCCGCGGCGACCAGGCATCCTGCCAGGCCATGCTGTCGAACAGCGACACGTCCTTCTGGCCGGGCAGCGACGGGCCGAACAGAAGAAAGATAGCCAGCGGCACGAACACCGGCGCTATGGCGAAGATGATGCGCCCGATTATGCCGACCAGGGCTTTGACCGAGTGCAGCGGCGCACGCGACGGACCGAATTCGAGCGCTGCCAGGAGGGCGGTGTAGAAGAGCAGGCCGAAGGGATGGGCAGTCAGCAGCAGTGCGGCGGAGACGGCACGTGATGCGAAGGTGAGCGCCCAGCCACGGCCTTTCAGGTATTCGTCGATATAGGCAAGGATCAGCGCCAGCCCGAGGCTGATCAGGAAGCTGATGAAGCCGAAAAGGAAGACGGCATTCCAGGCCAGCGTGAAGCAGAGCAGCTGCCACCAGTGAAATCCGCCGAAAAGCCTGCGGTTCAGGAGCGCCACACCGATGGACGGCAGGAGAAGCGCGAGGCCGAGGACCAGAGGGCCAATGACATCCATCGTGACGATCTTGCCGAGCCCTGCCGCGACGAGATCGATGGCGATATTGGTCCAGGCGACATTCCAGTCGATCCGGTAGAATTCCGCCATATGCGGCTGTTCGATGCCGCCTGCCAGAAGCCACATGCGGACATAGTGGTTGGCGTAATCCGTCATCGGCGGAAAGCGTACCGACAGGACCGGGATCAGGGACGCGAGTGCCGCGACGACGAGATAGATGGCGGTCCGACGGCTCGATGCCGACGATACGGTCCGTCCGGCCGTCGGGCGCGCGTCCGTGTCGTTCCCCGCCGATGTCGCGGTCATCTCAGTTTCGTCCGCTTCTCGGCATCGGAATAGGTACGCACAGCCTTCTGCAGCCCCTGGATGCCGCCTGAAGCTTCGCCTGCCATCTCTTCGCGACGGATCTGGCCGATCGTGTAGAGCGGGCGTCTTTTGACCTCCTGCACGACACGGCCGAGATATTCGCCGAAAACGCCCATGACGAAGAGCTGCGTGCCGGAGAAGAAGGAAATGGCGACGACGGAGCTTGCCCAGCCGGGCACGGCATTGCCGAACGCCCATTGGGTGACCGCGTAGACGAGAATGGCAAAGGCGAAGAGCGACGAGACGAGGCCGAGCCAGACGGCCGCCCGCAACGGCTTTGTCGAGAAGCTGGTCAGTGCGTCGATGGCGAGCGACATCATCTTGCGCAGAGGATATTTGGTCGTGCCGGCAAAGCGCGCGTCACGGGAATAGGGAAAGGCCGCCTGGCGTCCGCCGATCCAGCTCACCATGCCGCGGATGAAGCGGTGGCGCTCCGGCATGCCGTTCAGGATGTCGACCACGCGGCGCGACATCAGCCGGAAATCGCCGGTGTCTTCCGGAATCGGAACGGAGGAAAGCTTGTTCAGGAGCCGGTAGAACAGGGATGCGGTGGCGCGCTTGAAGGCGGTTTCGCCGGCGCGCGCGATGCGCCGGCCGTAGACCACGTCGAAACCCTCGTCCATCCGCTTCGCCATCAACGGCAGCAATTCGGGGGATCCTGCAGGTCGGCGTCGATCAGCAGAACGCGCTCACCCCTTGCGAGCGAAAGCCCGGCGCTGGCTGCCAGCTGGTGGCCGTGGTTGCGGAAGAGCTGGACGCCGACGACGCGGGCGTCGCGATCCGCCAAGCTTTCGATCATCGCCCAGGTCGCGTCGGACGATCCGTCGTCGACGAAGACGATTTCATAGCGGTCGGTCACCGCCGCGCAGGCAAGCGCCATCCGCCGGGAAAACTCCTCCAGCACGGCTTCTTCATTGAAGCAGGGAACGACGATGGAGAGTTCGAAATTGCTCATGCCGCCAAGCTAATTTCAGCGACTTAAAATAGAATTACTTCCCGGGGATCGGACCGCTGAAGAACTCGGGCAAATATTGGCAAACGAGCCGGTAGAAACGGGCACCTCGGTACACGGGCAAAACCATTGCGGAATGAAGCGGAAAATGGGCAAAAATTCTAACGGCAGTCTGTCGCGGGGAGGGCGGTTTCTCGCGAATTCATGACAGCGCCGGTAGTTTCCATCCAGATTTCAATTCCCGGCCGATATCTGGCCAATGCCCGGAGACCTTTGATGAACCGCCTCCTCATTCTCGGCACTGCGATTGCCGCCCTCTTCGTAAGTCCCACGATCCATGGGGCGGCGATGGCGCAGGAGCAGAAGCTGCTCAACGCTTCCTACGACGTTGCCCGCGAGCTCTTCGTCGCCGAGAACGAGGCCTTCATCAAGGCACATCCGGGCGTCACGATCGACCAGTCGCATGCCGGCACGTCGAAACAGGCGCGTTCGATCGTCGAGGGCCTGGAAGCCGACGTCGTCACCTTCAACCAGTCGACCGACGTCGATTTCCTCGCCAAGCAGGGCTTTGTCGCAGCCGACTGGAACAAGGCTTTCCCGAACAACGCGTCGCCCTTCTATTCCTTCCCGGCTTTCCTCGTGCGCGCCGGCAATCCGAAGAACATCAAAGGTTGGGCCGATCTCGGCCGTGACGATGTTCATGCCGTCTTCCCGAACCCGAAGACCTCCGGCAATGCGCGCTACACCTATCTGGCCGCCTATGCCTGGGCGAAGGAAGAATACAAGGACGACCAGGAGAAGATCGACGCCTATATCACCAAGATCTTCGACAACGTTCCGGTCTTCGACACCGGCGGCCGTGCTGCCACCACAACCTTCGTCGAGCGCGGCCAGGGCGACGTGCTGATCACGTTTGAGGCGGAAACCCGCGGCATCGAGAAGCAGTTCGGCAAGGACAAGGTGGAGAACGTCATCCCGTCGAGCAGCCTGCTTGCGGAATTCCCGGTCGCCGTGGTCGACAGGGTCGCGAAGAAGCACGGCACGGAAGAACTGGCCAAGACCTATCTCGACTTCCTCTACACGGAAGAAGGCCAACGTATCGCCGCCGAGTTCGGTCACCGCGTCCACAATGAGAAAGTCGCGGCTGAGTTCAAGGATCAGTTCCCCGAGATCCGCCTCGTCAATGTCGATGATGTATTTGGCGGCTGGTCGAAGATCCAGTCGGAGCACTTTGCATCCGGCGGCACCCTCGACAAGCTCTACGGCAGCCGTTAATCGCGAATAGTCGTTCATTTCAATTCAGCCCGGCGGACGAATACTCCGCCGGGTCTTGCTGTGTATAAGGAACTGACCGCGTGAGACGACGCAATGTCCTGCCCGGATTGCCGCTATCGCTGGGCGTGACCCTGTTCTATGTCGGCCTGATCGTCGTGCTGCCGCTGGCGGCTCTGGTTATTAAGGCGGCGAGCCTCGGACCGGAAGACTATTGGCGGATCGTCTCGTCCTCGCGGGCGCTTGCGAGCTATCGCGTCACAGTGCTTTCGGCGCTCGGCGCCACGATCTTCAACCTGTTCTTCGGGCTGTCGCTTGCCTGGGTCATCACCCGCTACCGCTTTCCCGGACGGCGCATCGTCGATGCCATGGTGGACCTTCCTTTCGCGCTGCCCACCGCCGTTGCCGGCATCGCGCTTACGGCGCTGTTTGCCAATAATGGTTGGTTCGGCTCGGTGCTTGAAGGGCTCGGCATCAAGGTCGCCTATACGCCGCTCGGCATCATGATCGCCATGTGCTTCACCTCGCTGCCCTTCATCGTGCGCACGGTTCAGCCGGTTCTGGAGGATCTCGATCCGGCGCTGGAAGAGGCGGCCCAATCGCTCGGCGGTTCCGACTGGTCGATCTTCCGCAAGGTCATCCTGCCGCTTCTGACGCCCGCATTGCTGGCCGGTGTTTCGCTCTCCTTCGCCCGCTCGCTCGGGGAGTTCGGGGCGATCATCTTCATCGCCGGCAACCAACCGATGTCGACGGAAATCACCGCACTGCTGATCTTCATCCGGCTGGAGGAATATGATTATCAGGCCGCAGCCGCGATCGCCTCGGTGTTGCTGCTGACCGCCTTCTTCATGCTTGCCGTCACCAACTGGCTGCAGGCGCGGGCGCTGCGTTACACGGTGAAGGGGTAAGATCATGAGCACTTCCTTCTCCACCCGCAGAAAGCCGCCGCGCGTCGGCGATGCTCCGATCTTCCGCCGCACGCTGATCGGCATCGTGCTTTTCCTCGTCGCCTTCGTCATCGTCGCGCCGCTAATCATCATCGGCGTCGAGGCGCTTTCGAAGGGCTGGGCGGTCTATCGCGACACGATCATTCATCCCGACACGCAGCACGCGATCATGCTCACCGTGCTTGCGGCGCTGATCGCCGTGCCGGTCAACACCGCCTTCGGCATTGCGGCGGCCTGGGCGATCACCAAGTTCGATTTCTGGGGCAAGCGGTTTCTGCTCGTCGTGATCGAGATCCCGTTCTCCGTCTCGCCGATCGTCGCCGGTGTCGCCTATCTCTTCGTCTACGGCCTGCAGGGCCTGTTCGGGCCGTGGCTCGACGCCTGGGACATCAAGATCCTGTTCGCCATTCCCGGCATCATCATCGCCTCGATGTTCGTCACCGCGCCCTTCGTGGCGCGCGAACTGATCCCGCTGATGCAGGCGCAGGGGCGGGATCTCGAAGAAGCCGCGACCTCGCTCGGCGCTTCGGGCTTCCGCACATTCTTCGCGGTGACGCTGCCCAACGTCAAATGGGCGCTGCTTTATGGCGTCATCCTGTGCAATGCGCGCGTGATGGGCGAGTTCGGTGCGGTGTCCGTGGTGTCGGGTAACATACGCGGCCAGACCAATACGCTGCCGCTGCATATCGAACTGCTCTATCACGATTATCAGGCGACAGGCGCCTTTGCCTCGGCCTCCATCCTGGCGTTGATCGCCGTCATCACCATCATCGCCAAGGTCGCTCTGGAGCGGCAAGGCGCGGGCCGCGTCCGCAAACAGGCCAACCCGGCAGAGAAAACATCATGAAGATCCGCCTCGAAAACGTCGTCAAAACCTTCGAGACCTTTCGCGCCGTGAAGGACGTGTCGCTCGATATCGAGAGCGGCGAACTGGTTGCGTTGCTCGGACCTTCCGGTTCCGGCAAGACCACGATCCTGCGCATGGTCGCGGGGCTCGAATATTCCGACGGCGGCACGATCCATTTCGGCGACCAGGATGCGACCGATATTCCGGTGCGCGACCGCGGCGTCGGTTTCGTCTTCCAGCATTACGCGCTCTTCCCGCATATGACGGTCGCCGACAACATCGCCTTCGGCATGAAGGTGTCGAAGGTGAAGCGCGACAAGGCGGCGATCGACAGCCGCGTCACCGATCTGCTGCGGCTCGTCCGCCTCGAAGGCCTCGGCGACCGGTTCCCGGCACAGATTTCGGGTGGCCAGCGGCAGCGCGTGGCGCTGGCCCGTGCGCTTGCCGTCGATCCCAAGGTGCTGCTGCTCGACGAGCCGTTCGGGGCACTCGATGCGAATGTGCGGCGCGACCTGCGCCGCTGGCTGCGCGAGATCCATTCCGAACTCGGCATTACGACGCTGTTCGTCACCCACGACCAGGAAGAGGCGCTCGATCTTGCCGACCGGGTGGTAATCCTGAAGGACGGGCAGATCGTCCAGCAGGGGACACCGGAAGAAGTGTGCCGCGATCCGCAATCGGCCTTCGTCATGAAATTCCTCGGCGATGCCAACGTGATCGCCGCAGAGGTGCGCGATGGTCGAGCCTATGCCGGCGACGTGTCGGTCGAGGCTGCGGGCGTAGCGGATGGCAGGGCCGAGCTTTATGCGCGGCCCGCCGATCTCGACTGGGCGCAAGCCGGGCCGGGGATCGGTGCGACGATCACCCGCGTGCTCGACCGGCCGGATGGGCGGAGGGTGCTGGCGGAAACGCATGCAGGCGAGGCGGTGGAATTCGACGTCGAGCCTGAGCGGGTGGTGAAGGCCGGGGAGAGCGGTTTCGTGACGTTACGGCGGGCGAAGGTGTTTGCGGTGAACTGATCGCCCGGACTCGCGTCAGCGAGGTAGATCAGCTAGCTTTTTCGGCAGGCTGGGGAAGCAAATTCCCGTCTGTGTGTTGCCTTTCCCAAGTAGTTGGGTTATGCTGATGGTCACCGTTCTGCGACAGCATGGAACGCGATTTGTCGTCTATACGGCAGACCACGAACCTCCGCCTGCCCACGTCTTCGGTGATGGCGAGGCACGGATCGATATCGTCAATCTGTCGGTCATTACCCAAGGAGGAATGTCCGACAGGGATGTGCGACGGGCGGTGGATATTATCGAGGCCAAACAGCAACTGTTTCTCGATACCTGGAGAAAGTATGATGGCTGAGGTTAGCGACGCGGAACTCGCACAGGCGAAGTTGAACTGGCAGGCTGAGCGCCTGGAGCGTCCTACGCCATCGTCCGTCCGCTTCGATGTCTCCTCGGAACGGGTCGTCGTCGATTTCGTCAATGGCGCTTCCTTCATTTTTCCAGCCCGCTCGATCGAAGGACTGGAAACAGCGACGGCTGACGAACTGGCAGACGTGACGCTGCTCGGCGAGACCGGACTGCATTGGGAGGCACTCGATCTCGACTATTCGATTGCCGGTCTGATGAACGGGATCTTCGGCAGCAAGGTGTTCATGGATGCGCGCCGTCGCGGCGGGCAATCCCGCTCGGAGGCCAAGATCGCCGCAAGCCGTGCGAACGGTGCGAAGGGCGGGCGGCCCAAGAAGTCCGGTGCGGGCTCCTGACAATCGCTGCGCGTCCATGATCGATAGCGGGTTTCTCCGCAAGCCCCACCCGCCACGCAATCCACCCATGCTTTGACTTTTGTCACCGGATTCATTAGGGACGGCGCAACGTTCGGCTGCGATCGTTGCAGCCTTGGGGCCGAGAGCCCATGAAAATCCGAAAGACAACATAGATGACCGATATCAACGGCGCCGTTCCGGCGATCGCGAAGGCTTTGCAGAAGCGTGGTTACGAGACGCTGACCCCCGTTCAGCAGGCGATGCTGGACCCGGCGCTCGCCGCGTCCGATGCGCTGGTCTCGGCCCAGACGGGCTCCGGCAAGACCGTCGCCTTCGGCATCGCCATGGCGCCGACGCTGCTGGAAGACGCCGACCGTTTCGGCCGCGCCGCAGCGCCGCTGGCACTCGTCATCGCGCCAACCCGCGAGCTTGCCATGCAGGTGAAGCGCGAGCTCGACTGGCTCTATGCCGAAGCCGGTGCCGAGATCACCTCCTGCGTCGGCGGCATGGACATCCGCAGCGAACGCCGTGCGCTTGAGCGCGGCGCGCATATCGTGGTCGGCACGCCGGGCCGTATCTGCGACCATATCCGCCGCAACGCGCTCGACATGTCCGAAGTCCGCGTCGCGGTTCTCGACGAGGCCGATGAGATGCTCGACCTCGGTTTCCGCGAAGACCTGGAATTCATCCTGGAATCCGCGCCGGACGAGCGCCGCACGCTGATGTTCTCGGCCACCGTCCCCGCCGCCATTGCCAAGCTGGCCAAGAGCTACCAGCGCGATGCGGTGCGCATTTCCACCCAGGCCGAGCAGAAGCAGCATATCGATATCGACTATCGCGCGCTTCTCGTCACCCCGCATGACCGCGAAAACGCCATCGTCAACGTGCTGCGTTATTACGAGGCGCCGAACGCGATCGTGTTCTGCTCGACGCGCGCTGCCGTTAATCATCTGCATGCGCGGCTTTCCAACCGCAATTTCTCCGTCGTGGCGCTGTCGGGCGAGCTGACCCAGAACGAGCGCACCCATGCGCTGCAGGCGATGCGCGACGGCCGCGCCCGGGTCTGCATCGCGACCGACGTCGCTGCCCGTGGCATCGACCTGCCGGGCCTCGAACTCGTCATCCATGCCGATCTGCCGACCAATTCCGAAACCCTGCTGCACCGTTCGGGCCGAACCGGCCGTGCCGGTCGCAAGGGTGTCAGCGCGTTGATCGTGCCGGTCAGCCAGCGCCGCAAGGCCGAGCGACTTCTGTTCGGCGCCAAGATCGAGCCGACCTGGGCGAACCCGCCTTCCGCCGACGAAGTGTCCGCCCGTGACGAGGAGCGGCTGTTCGCCGACCCGATCTTCACCGAAGTGACGACGGATGAGGACGAACTGGCGCTGATCACCAAGCTGACCGAGCGCTTCGACGCCGAAAAGCTGGCGAGTGCTTTCGTCTCGCTTTATCGCGGCAAGAATTCCGCGCCGGAAGAGATCAATGCGGTATCGCTGGAAGCCCGCAAGCCGCGTGAAGGCAATCAGGGTGATCCGGCTTCGCGGCCGCTCACCCCGCGCGGCGATTTCGGCCCGGCCGTGTGGTTTTCGCTGTCGGTCGGCCGCAAGCAGCGCGCCGAGCCGCGCTGGCTGATCCCGACCATCTGCAAGAGCGGCGATCTCAGCAAGAACGAGATCGGCGCGATCAAGATGCAGGCCGACGAGACGTTTGTCGAAATCGCCGAGGCGCATGCCGACCGCTTCATGGCGAAGCTCGGCAAGGACCGCCTGATGGACCGCGGCATCCGCGTGACGCGCCTGGATGGCGCCCCGGATTTCAGCAAGTTCTCCCGCGGTACCGATGACGAGGGCTTCACCAAGCGTGAAGGTCCTCGCATGGACAAGCCATGGAAGGACAAGCCTTACAAGGATGGTCCGAAGAAGGACGGTTTCCGCAAGGACAAGCCCTTCGCCAAGGACGGCCCGCGCGGTGACAAGGCTTTTGGCGATGCCCCGCGCAAGGACTGGAAGCCGAAGGGCGAAAAGGCGAGTGCCGAGCGCCGCATGGACGATGATGTCTGGGGCGAGAAGCCGAAGGGTGGATTTGCCAAGAAGGGCGGCGACAAGCCTTATAGTGACAAGCCCCACGGTGATAAGCCGTTCAAGAAGAAGGCTTTCGGTGACAAACCGTTTGCCAAGGCGGATGGCGACAAGCCCTTCAAGAAGAAGCCTGCCGGCAAGGGCGGCTTCGACAAGCGGAAGTAAAGATCAGAGCATCGCCCCGGCGGTGCTCTTTCTTTTGTTCAGGTGGTGAGGTTGAAAGCCTCTGAGGCCAGAACCTCGCCATTGACGATCAGCTCGACCGGATGCCGGCCCGCATAGTGGATGCGGGTGGTGAAGTCGCGGATGGCGCGGCTGATCGCAAGCTCGACGGTGGCGCCGGGTGCAAGCGTCAGCTCTTTCCACTTGAAGACCTTCTTCGACGTGCCGCCAGCCTTCTTCACATAATGTACGGCATAATCGATCAGCAGCTTCTGCTCCGTCGACGCGGTCGAGGCGAGTTTCGTGGTGATCTTCACGGCACCGCCGAGCTGCAGTGCCGAGGGCTTTACCGAGAATGCCTCGACCTCGACTTCAGCCCTGTGGCCGGCGCCGAAGACATGCAGCGCGCGGGCGTCACCCTTCTTGATCAGGGTGCGCAGCGCCTGTTTCATGATCCAGCCGGTGCGGGCATGCGTCTGATCCCAGGCCTTCAGCTTTTCCAGCACCCATTCCGGATGGTCCTTGGTGATGTCGTTCAGATGGTTGGCGACGGATTTGCGGACATAGAGGCTTGGGTCGCTCTTCAGGTTTTCGAGGATCGGCGAGACTGGCGAGGGATCGGCAATCAGCGGCTTCAGCTGGAACGACCACGGCAGGCGAGGGCGGCATCCTTCGCTTGCAAGCCGGCGGACATGTTCGTTCTCATCCGCCGACCAATCTTTCATGACCTCAAGCGTTCGGGCCAGGTCCTTCTGGAGAAAGTGCCGGATGGCGAATTCCGACGAACCGAAGCGGGTGAAGAAGGCCAATGCCTCCATCGACAGGTCGAAATGATCCTGGCCGTAGAGGGCCACATATTCCGGCAGGGTGATCGAGGCGAAGCCGTGGTTTACGCGGGGAGCCAGGGCCCGGAGGATCTCGATATTCCTTTCAAAGCCGCCGGGCAGGACAGCATGAAAGGCGACCGCGATCTGCCGAAGCCGCTGCATGATGCTGAGGCCGTCGAGCCCGTCCGAGGCCAGGACGAGAAACCGTTGGCTGTCGAAGGTCGGGTAGATGGCTGCAGTCTCGCGTGCGAAATGGTTCAGCCGCTCGCGGTTGAAGATTTCCTTGAGAAGAGGCGCCGCATCGGTCTCGGTCATGGCTGGGCCCGAATGTTCACTTTTTGTTTTCGTAATCGACTCCGCTTGCCGAAGCAAGGCAAAGAAAACCGGCCGAAGCGGGGCTCCGGCCGGTGACAGAAATCAGTGCTGATAAAAGGCTTAGTTCATCTGCGAAACGAAGCGGGTTTCCAGATAAGCCTCGACCGCTTCCGAACCGCCTTCCGTGCCGTAGCCGGAATCCTTGATGCCGCCGAAGGGGACTTCCGGCAGCGCGAGGCCGTTGTGGTTGATGGTCAGCATGCCGGCTTCGACCGAGCGGCCGAGTGCGTGGGCGGTCTTGGTGGAGCCGGTGAAGGCGTAGGATGCGAGGCCGAAGGGAAGGCGGTTGGCTTCCTCGATCGCGTCCTCGAACTTGGAGAAGCGGTTGACGATGGCGACCGGGCCGAAGGGCTCGTCGTTCATCATCTTGGCCGTGGTCGGGACTTCGGCGAGCACGGTCGGCTCGAAGAAGTGGCCCTTGTTGCCGATGCGCTTGCCGCCGGTCTTGAGCACGGCACCTGCGGAGACTGCATCGTGGATCATGTCTTCCATGACAGGGATGCGGCGCTCGTTGGCGAGCGGGCCCATGCCGACGCCGTCTTCCAGGCCGTTGCCGACCTTGATCGCTTCAGCGGCCTTGACGAAGCCTTCCATGAACTTGTCGGCGATACCGTCCTGCACGAGGAAGCGGGTCGGCGCGACGCAGACCTGGCCGGCATTGCGGAACTTCGAGGCGGCGGTGATCTCGATCGCCTTGTCTAGATCGGCGTCGTCGAAGATCATGACAGGCGCATGGCCGCCGAGTTCCATCGTGGCGCGCTTCATGTGTTTGCCGGCGAGCGCTGCGAGATGTTTGCCGACCGGGGTGGAGCCGGTGAACGAAATCTTGCGGATGACCGGGTGGGCAATCAGGTATTCGGAAATCTCGGCCGGGACGCCGTAGACGAGGCCGATGACGCCGGCCGGAATGCCGGCATCGGCGAAGGCACGGATGAGTTCTGCGGGCGAGGCAGGCGTTTCTTCCGGCGCCTTGACGATGATCGAGCAGCCGGTGGAGACGGCGGCCGAAAGCTTGCGGACGATCTGGTTGATCGGGAAGTTCCAAGGCGTGAAGGCCGCGACCGGGCCGACCGGGAACTTGATCGCCATCTGCTGTACGCCGCCGAAGCGGGCCGGGATGATCTGGCCATAGGTGCGGCGGGCTTCTTCGGCGAACCAGTCGATCGTGTCGGCGGCGCCCATGATTTCCATCTTCGACTGGGCAAGCGGCTTGCCCTGTTCGCGGGTCATCATATAGGCGATCTCGTCTGCGCGGCCGCGCATGATCTCGGCAGCCTTGCGCATCAGCTTGGAGCGTTCGAAGGCAGACGTGTCGCGCCAGACCTTGAAACCCTTCTCGGCTGCTTCCAGCGCCAGATCGAGATCCGCCTTGCGGGCATGGGCGATCTTGCCGATGACTTCCTCGGTCGCCGGGTCGGAAACGGGCAGGGTCTCGCCGCCGATGGCATCGCGCCATTCGCCGTTGATGAAGAGCTTTACGTCGGGATAGGTCTGCATGGTGTCCACTTTCGTTTGAGAAGTGCCGGATGCGCGGCAGGACGCCGCGGGCAGGGTGGAGGGTTCCGGTTGGTGACGTAGGACAAAGAGGCCGCACAATCAACGGTGCGACCTTCAAAAAAGTCATACTAATCGGATGAAAAATGATGCTTAGCCGATACGGCCCGATCAGAGATAGGGCGGGGTGCAGGCGCCGACGATCTCGCAGCGTTCGCGGCCGGCATTGCGGTAGCGATGCGGCAGGCGGCTGTTGAACAGGAAGGCATCACCGCGCTTCAGGACGCGGGTCTGGGTTCCGACGGTCAGTTCCAGTTCGCCGGCGATGACAACGCCGCCTTCCTCCGCCTCATGGGCGAGCATGGTCTCGCCGGTATCTGCGCCGGGCTCGTAGAAGCTGTGAAATATCTGGAGGCTGTGGGCCTTTGCATCGCCGACCTGAAGCAGGGTCAGCTGGCCCGTGGACAGGGGCGTCAGTTCGTCGGCGCGGTAGAATATCTGGTCGACCGGGGGCAGTGTGAGGGCGAAGAAATCGGTCAGCGGATAGTTGATCGCTTCGAGGATCTTCTTCAGCGAGGCGACCGAGGGGCTGACCTTGTTCTTCTCTATCAGCGAAACGAGCGAGTGCGTGACACCTGCCTTGACGGCAAGAGCCCGCTGCGAAAGGTCATGCTGATTGCGGACTAGGCGAAGCCGATCGCCGACATTGAACTCGCCTTCGGCTTCATCCGCGGCGTTATTCGTGGCGTGCATTTCTATGGGACGTCTTTCTTCATGCGTGTATCGCGCTGAAAATCAGCGACGGCTCACTGATACACCCAAGATGGAAATTTGACCAATGACGAAAAAGGGTGTGGCGCGTGAGGGAAGGCAAGAAAGTGTGACGGATGAAATGGAAGGACTTAGCGCAGTGACCTCCTATTGCTCGAATGATCGTTTGTCCTCCACGGCATGATATTTTTTTCGGCGCTGGACGAGAAAGTGCAATTCTTACCGATAGGTGCCTACTTCCAAAAAGAGAGTGTTGTGGCTAGCGATACTTCCAGATCTCTAACGAAAGAAGCACGTCATGGAATTTTCGAGCGCCACCATCCTCATCACCGGCGGCAATTCCGGTATCGGCCGCGGTATGGCGGAAGCACTTGCATCCCGGGGAGCAAGGATCATCATCACCGGTCGCAACGCCGTTACGCTTCAGGAAACGCTGGCCGCCAATCCGGGCATGCAGGGCTATGAGCTGGATGTGAGCGATGCGGATGCCATTGCCGCTTTTGCAGCAAGCATCACCGCGCGGCATCCCGATCTGAATGCCGTCATCCATAATGCGGGGATCATGGTCATCGAGGACGTGCTGGCGGAACGCTATGACCTCGATGTCGTGGAGCGGACGATCGCTACCAATCTTCTCGCGCCGATCCGCCTGACTGCAGCGCTCATGCCGCATTTAAGGGCGAAGCAGGAGGCCGCGATCGTGACCGTGTCCTCCGGGCTTGCCTTTGTGCCGCGCGCCAACGCGCTCGCCTACAGTTCATCGAAGGCGGCCATTCATTCCTGGACGCAGAGCCTTCGTCATGAATTGCGCAACACAGGCATATCGGTGATCGAGCTTGCGCCGCCGCTCGTCGCCACCGACCTGACGCCCGGGCAATCCGCAAATCCGCGTGCCATGCCTCTGGACGAATTCGTCACAGAAGCAGTCGAGTTACTCTGCGCGCCGGAGACGCCTAAGGAAGTGCTGGTCCAACGCGTCATGCCGCAGCGCACGGCGGAGCAGACCGGCAATTTCGAAAAGGTCTTTGGATTGGTCAACCCGGATTGAGAAGACGTGAAAAGGCCCGGTGCGCTTTGGCGTTCCGGTCGGTTACGGGTTTCTGACGGCTGCTATGTAAAAAACTGCAGATCCTGCGCTGATCTGTCTTAATGGAAGTCTAATCGCTTCGGTTGTGCTAGGTTTCGCGCAAGAGGAGCCCAGCCATGGAACGCAAGCTTGCGGCCATTCTTTGCGCTGACGTCGTCGGCTATTCCACGATGATGGAGCAGGACGAGCAGGGAACCTTTGAGCGCCTCAGTACGAGGCGCAGGGAGCTTTTCGAGCCTGAGATCGCTCGGCATCATGGACGGATATTCAAGCTGCTGGGCGACGGATTGCTGGCCGAGTTCGCGAGCGTGGTTGACGCCGTCGAATGCGCGGTGAGCCTGCAGCGCGGATTGGCGGACCGTAATGCCAATGCCGGTGAGGCCCAATCGATCCATGTTCGTATCGGCATCAATCTGGGTGAGGTGATCGTTGAGGGCGAGGATCGATACGGCGACGGCGTCAATGTCGCCGCACGACTGGAGCATCTTGCCGATCCCGACGGAATCTATGTTTCCGGCAAGGTCGCCCGCGAGGTCGAGCGAAAGCTTGCCTTCGGCTTTGAGCCCGTGGGCACTCAGAAAGTGAAGAACATTGCCGAGCCGGTGCAGGTCTTTCGCGTACGCTTCCAAGAAGGACGTTCGCACCGCCCAAGCCGGCTGCGAATGCCATTCCATGGTCGCGTTGCGTTTGCATTCTGTCTTGCGATCCTGTTCGCAGGTGGTGCAGCCTGGTACGGGCTGCGTTCACCAAGGAACGCGTCCGGCGAGCCATCTATAGCGGTCCTGCCGTTTACCAACATGAGCGGCGATCCCGCCCAGGATTATCTGGGGGCGGGCGTCGCAGAGGACCTGATCACCATGCTCTCGTCTTTTCCGAGCCTGCGTGTCGTCTCCCGCATGTCAAGCTTCGTCTATGACAGGCCGGTAAAGGTGCAGCAGATCGGCCAGGACCTCAAGGTGAACTATGTCATCGAAGGCAGTGTGCGCCGATCAGGGAGAATGTGCGTGTCACGGCACAGCTCATCGATGCGAAAAGCGGCGAACACATCTGGGCCAACCGGTATGAAGAGGAGGGGCGAGATGTAGCCGCCATGCAGGGCAATGTCGCCGACCGGATCTATACCACTCTGGCCGGGCTGAGGGGAGCAATCAGAAAGCGGGAGGAGAGCGACGCCTGGACCAAGTCTGCGCCAAGTCTCGAGGAATACGACTACTATCTACGCGGTCATCAATTGTTCTTCCGCTTCACCAAGGAAGACAGTGCGAGGGGGCGCGACATCTGGCTGGAGGGGCTGGAGAAATATCCCGGTTCGGCGCTCCTGCAGGCAAAGCTGGCCTTTGCCTACATCATGGATGTAAACGTCTACGGTTCGGAGGATCCCTGGAGAGACACGGAACTGGCCTGGAAATATGGATCGGCGGCGCTTCAATCTCCGCACAAATCGCAGCTTGAGGCTTTTCTTGCCCATTGGGCCATGGCTTTCCTCTATCAATATCACGAGGGTGATTTCGAACGATCCATCGCAGAGGCGGAGATCGCCGTGACGCTCGTCCCCTATGACCCGTTTTCCCATGCCGATCTGGGATTTGCGATCGCTCTTGCCGGAAAGGTAGACCGAGGGATCGAATGGCTGGAGGAAGCGATCCGTCGGGACGGCAGCCCGCTTGACTGGTATTTTGGCTATCTCGCTTTCGCCTATTACCTGGCAGGCCGTGCGGACGATGCCGTCGGTGTCGCATTGAAGATGGAGCATCCGCCGTACCTGACGCTTGCAGCCTCATATGCTCGCCTGGGCAAGCTCGATGAAGCTCGCAGGAGTGTCGAACGTCTTCTGGCCCAAAAGCCGGGCTGGACCATCGAGGACGAAGCCGTCTACCCATCGACAAAGCGGCCGCAACTGGTTGCCCCGCTTCTGAAGCTCTATCTTTCGGATCTGGCGAAGGCTGGTCTTCCGGAGAAATAGCGCCAGCTGGAATCTTCATCCGGCATTTCATCTTCAGGCAAAAAAGACCCGGCGCGCTTTCGCGGGCCGAGCCAGCTGGGGAAAACCCAGGGCGAAGGCGGTCGGGTGTCGATCGCCTTCTTCGATCTTGGTGCGATCAGAAGAATGCCTGGATGCCGGTCTGGGCGCGGCCGAGGATCAGGGCGTGGACGTCGTGGGTGCCTTCGTAGGTGTTGACCGTTTCAAGGTTCTGCGAATGGCGCATGACGTGGAATTCGATCTGGATGCCGTTGCCGCCATGCATGTCGCGGGCCTGACGGGCGATGTCCAGCGCCTTGCCGCAATTGTTGCGCTTGACGATGGAGATCATTTCCGGCGCCATGCGGTGCTGGTCCATCAACTGGCCGACGCGCAAGCTACCCTGCAGGCCGAGTGCGATTTCGGTCTGCATGTCGGCGAGCTTCTTCTGGTAGAGCTGCATGCCGGCGAGCGGCTTGCCGAACTGCTTGCGGTCGAGGCCGTACTGGCGGGCGCGGAACCAGCAGTCTTCGGCCGCACCCATGACGCCCCAGGAAATGCCGTAGCGGGCGCGGTTGAGACAGCCGAAGGGTCCTTTAAGGCCCGAAACATTCGGCAGCAGCGCGTCTTCGGTCACTTCGACGCCGTCCATGACGATCTCGCCGGTGATCGAGGCGCGCAGCGACAGTTTTCCGCCGATTTTCGGGGCTGACAGACCCTTCATGCCCTTTTCCAGCACGAAGCCGCGGATCTCGTTGTTATGGGCTTCGGACTTCGCCCAGACGACGAAGACGTCGGCGATCGGGGCGTTGGAAATCCACATCTTGGCGCCGCGCAGGCGATAGCCGCCCTCGATCTTTTCGGCGCGGGTCTTCATGCCGCCCGGATCGGAGCCGGCATCTGGCTCGGTCAGGCCGAAACAGCCGATCAGCTCGCCCGAGACGAGACCCGGAAGATATTTTTTCTTCTGCTCGTCGGAGCCGTAGGCGAAGATCGGGTAGATGACGAGCGAGGACTGGACGCTCATCATCGAGCGGTAGCCACTATCGATGCGCTCGATTTCGCGGGCGACGAGGCCGTAGGCGACATAGGAGGCGTTGGCGGCACCATATTCTTCCGGCAGGGTGACGCCGAGAAGGCCGGTCTGACCCATTAGCCGAAACAGGCCGGCATCGGTCTGCTCATCGAGATAGGCTTCCTGGACGCGGGGCAGGAGCTCGGCCTTGGCGAAGGCGGCCGCCGCATCGCGGATCATCCGCTCGTCTTCGGTCAGCTGGTCGTCGAGCAGGAAAGGGTCGTTCCAGGAAAAGGCCAAGGGATCCTCCGGGGTTCCGTTCACGGAAATAGCAGTCTGGCTGCCGGATTAGCGTGCCGATGCGGCGTCAACAAGGCCCGTTTACTCAAGCTGCCATGACGGATAGTAATAGGGCATGACGAACCTGTCGCGAAAGCTTCTGCCCTCGACATCGGCGCTTGCCGCCTTCGATTCCGTTGCGCGGCTCGGCAGTTTTTCGACGGCGGCCGACGAGCTGTCGTTGACGCAGGGAGCGATAAGCCGGCAGGTTTCCGGGCTCGAAGAGCAGCTCGGCGTGATGCTGTTCGACCGTACAAGTCGGGGCGTGGTGCTGACGCCGGCGGGCGCGGATTTTGCTCGGGCGATCGCCGGGGCGCTGGCGCAGATCCGTTCGGCGTCGCTGCATGTCATGACCAAACGGCATAGCGACCAGCTGAATCTCGCCATCCTGCCGACCTTCGGGACGCGCTGGCTGATGCCGCGCATCCCGCAATTCGTGGCCCGCCATCCGGAGATCACGCTGAATTTCGCGACAAGGATCGGGGTTTTCGATTTCGATCGGGACGGCATCGACATGGCGATCCATGTGGGGCAGCCGGAATGGCCGGGCGCAGACTGCACCTTCCTGATGGACGAGATGGTGGGGCCGGTCTGCTCGCCGGCGTTTCTCGCAAGCCACCCCGTGAGCCGGCCGGAAGACCTGATGCGCCTGCCGTTGTTGCACATGGCGTCACGGCCCGGCGCCTGGAGGCATTGGTTCGAGAGCCTGCATGTCGCTTCGACTGCGGGTGAGGGCATGCGCTTCGAGCAGTTTGGCAGTGTGGCGCAGGCCTGCATTGCGGGCCTCGGCGTGGCGCTGATGCCGCTTTTCTTGATCGATACGGAACTGGCGAACGGGCAACTGGTCGAGGCGTTTCCGCATCAGGTCGTCAGCCCCAGCGCCTATTATGCGGTGGCGCCGCAGGCGAAAAGCGAGTTCCGCCCGGTCGTCGCCTTCCGGGCGTGGCTGCTTGAGGAGGTCGGGCGCTACCGGCAGGAGATCGTCGCCTGGTAACAGTCAAGTTCAAAGCTTCGGTCTGATCGCCAGCCAGTCCGTTGCGGCCTCATAGGCGAGCGCCATTTCCAGCACGGCCTTGTCGGCCAGCGGTCGGCCGATGATCTGGATACCGTTCGGCAGGCCCTTCTCATTGAAGCCAGCCGGCATGGCGGCAACCGGCAGGCCGGCCATCGAGGGCCCGATCACCACTTCCATCCAGCGATGATAGGTATCCATTGTCCTTCCCGCGATCGCCTTCGGCCAGGGCGTTTCGGCGTCGAAGGGGAAGACCTGGGCGGATGGCAGGATCAGGTAATCGTAGCGTTCGAACAGGCTGAGACTATAGTGGTACCAGGCGGTGCGGCGCTTGGAGGCGAAATGCACTTCGCGACCGGTCATGTCGAGGCCGCGCTCGATTTCCCAGATGATGTCCTGCTTCAGTTTTTCCCGCTTGGCCGGATCGGCATAGGTGTCGCGCATGGAATTCGCGGTGAGCCAGCTTCTCAGCGTCGTCCAGGATTGCCAAAGGTCAGTCATGTCGAAGTCGGGCACGACGTCTTCTACCGTGCAGCCGAGATGTTCGAAGACGGGCAGGGTGGCGCGGCAGAGATCCAGCACGCCGGGTTCGAAGGGCAGGTAGCCGCCGAGATCGCCGAGCCAGGCGATGCGAGCGCCGGAAAAATCGCAGCCTGCCTGCGGTTTCAGGTCTTCGGTGGGCAGCGACATCGGATCGCGGGGATCATGGCCCGCCTGGGTGGAAAGAAGCGCTGCCGTGTCGGCAACGGTGCGGCCCATCGGACCCAGTGTGGACAGGCGTGCGGCATAGAGTTCCGGCTTGAGGACGTTGGGTATGCGGCCGGTGCTGGGGCGGAAACCGACGACATTGTTGAAGGCGGCGGGATTGCGCAG
Source organism: Terrirhizobium terrae (assembly GCF_030323265.1). Classification (GTDB taxonomy): domain Bacteria; phylum Pseudomonadota; class Alphaproteobacteria; order Rhizobiales; family Rhizobiaceae; genus Neorhizobium. Next base: position 501,630 of record NZ_CP104992.1, on the reverse strand, counting down.
CGAGCCCATCATGTCGCTGCCATCGGCGACGGGCAGGAGATGAGCGGCGAGCGCTGCCGCCGCACCGCCGCTGGAGCCGCCAGCGGTCTTCGAAAGGTCGTAAGGCGTTTTCGTCGTGCCGTGCACCGGATTGTAGCTCTGCGAGCCCATGCCCTGTTCGGGCGTATTGGTCTTGCCGATGATGATCGCGCCAGCATTCCTGATGCGCTCGACCATGGCCTCGTCCTTGTCGGGGACGAAATCGGCAAAGAGCGGCGAGCCGTAGGTGCAGCGGATGCCCTTTGCCTCGCAGAGATCCTTGATGGCGATCGGCATGCCGTGCATCCAGCCATGCGATGTTCCACCGGCGAGCTCCCGGTCGCGCTGCGTAGCATCCGCAATCAGGAATCCGCATCGCGCAGGCTGACGATGGCGTTGACGGAAGGATTGAGCCGCTCGATCCGCTTGAGATAGGCCTGCATAACCTCGACGCAGGAGGCCCGGCCGTCGTGGATCGCTTCCGACAGCGATGTTGCCGAAAGTGCGGTGATTTCGTCGTCATGCATTATTTCTGAACCCCTGATTTTTGTTGGGTCCGAATTCAATGGGTCGAGAAGGCCAAGTCAAGGCGTGAACAGGGTTGGGCCTGAGTGCGTCCTGGAACATCGTGGCGTAGGAGTCACAGTCTCTCCACATCCGGTTGTGTCGGGGTCGACAGAAAGGGGGACTTGGATATGTTTGATTAAACGATTAATCACTTGCTGCTCATGAACTTCAACCGCCCGCCAGCCACGATGACTGCGATTGCCGAAGCGCTGGGCGTTTCGGCGGCGACCGTGTCGAATGCGCTTTCGGGCAAGGGGCGGGTTTCGGTGGATCTCGCGGCCTCGATCAAGGCCAAGGCCGACGAGCTCGGTTACGTGCCGAGCCAGGCGGCCAGGGCGCTCAGGACCGGGCGCAGCGGCGTCATCGGTCTCGTGCTTCCCGATATTTCCAATCCGCTCTTCCCGCAGATCGCTCAGGCGATTGAGCACGCCGCTTCGGCCGCCGGGTATGGCGTCCTGATCGGCGACAGTCGCGGCCAGATCGTGCGGCAGGCAGAGGCGATCGGACGGTTGCTCGAGCGCGGCGTTGACGGCTTGATCGTCGTTCCGCGGCGCGGTTCACGGGTGGTCGATATCGGTGCGCCCGTCGCGATCATCGATAGTCCCTCGACGCCGGGAAACACGGTTTCGTCCGACCACCGGGAAGGTGGCGAGCAGATGGGCCGCTATCTCGCCTCGCTCGGTCACCGTCGTGTGCTGCTGGTCGGCCAGAGCACGTCTTCCAACGTTCAGGTCGACCGACTGGGCGGGCTGAAGGCGGGTCTTGGATCGAATGTTCAATCCGAGACCCTGTGGATTGAAACGTTGGAGACCACGCTCGGCGAGGGGCAGTGTCTCGGTCTGTCGGCGAAAGTCGCGGATGGATTTACCGCCTTTGCGGCCTCGTCCGATCTTCTGGCGCTTCGGGTGCTGACGGAACTTCAGCGCAGCGGCATCGACGTGCCCCGGCAGGCCAATGTCACCGGTTTCGATGATCTTGTCTGGTCTTCGGTGGTGACCCCGCAGTTGACGACGATGCGCCAGGATCTCGACCTGATCGCCGAGCGGGCTGTTGCCGCACTCGGTGTGGCGATCGGCGAAAGGGATGGATCGCGGGCGGGTGCCGGTCCGATCGTCGCTGGCGCTTGCGCGGCTTCGAATGGCGACCGGGTGCCGATGCAGCTTGTCGTTCGTCAGTCGACGGCGGCTCCTTCGTTTCCATCGGAAGAATTGCAGAAGCGGGAGGAGTCCGAGTGATCCAATTCCCGCAATCGAGCGTATATAGCGAAAAATCGATGAATGTTATGGTTGTGATTGTGAGGCGTGCGTGATGGGTATCTGGATCGACACCGATATGGGGTTCGATGATCTGGCGGCCATCATGGTCGCCGCGCATGAAGGCATGGCGATAGACGGCGTATCGCTGGTCTATGGCAATGCGCCCCTGGCGCAGGTTCGCCGCAACGCGGCCTCCGCCGCCGCGGCCTTCGTCTGGCCGTTTCCGATCCATGCAGGCCGGGCGCTGCCCGTGTTCGGAAAGCTGGAAACGGCAGTCTCGATCCTGAGTGATGCAGGCATGCCGACCGTTGGTCAGGCACTGCCCGAAGCGGCTGATCATTTTCCCGAGAATGGGTTCGAAGCGCTGTGTGCCTGGCTGGAAAAGAGCGAGGACCAGTGCCGCATCCTGGCGCTTGGGCCGCTCACCAATATCGCCGCCGTGGCGCTGGCGCGGCCGGATCTGGCGGCGAAGATCACCGACCTGACCTGGATGGGCGGCGGGCTGACCGCCGGCAATCATACGGCTTCGGCGGAGTTCAATGCGTTTGCCGACCCTGAAGCGGTAGGGATCGTACTTGCCCACGGCATTCCGTTCCGCATGGTCGATCTCGATCTCTGCCGCAAGGTGCTGTGCGCTCCCGAAGATGTCGATCCCGTGCGGGCCGCTGGCGGACGCAATGCCACGCTGCTGGCTGACCTGCTTGCCGGGTTCGTGGCGATTGCGACGAGCCGTGGTCGGCCCGCGATGGCGCTCTACGATGCTGTGGCGGCGGTGGCCTTTGCCCGTCCCGAACTCGTGACCTGGCAGGAGGCGCGTATCGATATCGAGGTGGCGGGACAGGTGACCCGCGGGCGGACGGTCGTGGAAGTACGGCCGGGTCGCGGTGGCGAGTTCAACGCCCAGTTCGCCGCCGAGATCGACATCGAAAAGGCAAAGGCCGTCATTCTCGAGACATTGAGGGCGGAGGCGAGCTGGTGAGGGAAATCATCGCGACAGTCGGCGAATTCACCGATCCCTGCCTGCGTGACAGGGCGGTTGCGGCCGCATGCGGAAAGGTCCATTTCGACGTCCTGATCACCGGCGGCACTTTGGTCGACATGGTGACCGGTGAACTGCGTCCCGCCGATATCGGCATTGTCGGGCCGATGATCGCCAGCGTTCACGACCGTGGCGCGCGTTCCGACGCCGAACGGGTGGTCGATGCGACCGGCACGTTCATCTCGCCTGGATTGATCGACACGCATATGCATGTCGAAAGCTCGATGGTGACGCCTGCCACCTATACTGAAGCCGTCGTGCCGCGCGGCGTGACGACGGTTGTCTGGGATCCGCATGAATTCGCCAATGTCTGTGGCGTCGACGGGGTGGCCTGGTCGGTCGAAGCGGTGAAGCGGCTGCCGCTGCGTGCAATGGTGATGGCGCCATCCTGCGTGCCTTCGGCGCCGGGCTTCGAAGTGGCCGGCGCCGACTTCGACGCCGACGCGGTCGAAGAAATGCTGATATGGCCGAAGATCGCCGGGCTTGCCGAAGTGATGAACATGCGTGGTGTCATCGACCGCGAGCCGCGCATGCGTGGTATCGTGCAGGCGGCGTTGGTTTCCGAAAAACTGGTCTCAGGCCATGCTCGGGGGCTTGCCGGCGGAGACCTTGCCGCCTTCATGTCGGCCGGCGTGACCTCTGATCATGAACTGACCTCGGCCGACGACCTGATGGACAAGCTGAGAGCCGGTCTTGCGATCGAGATGCGCGGCTCGCACGATCATCTCCTGCCGGAATTCGTCGATGCCTTGAACACGCTCGGCCATCTGCCGCAGACGGTGACGCTCTGCACCGACGATGTGTTTCCCGACGATCTCATCGATGGCGGCGGGCTCGATGATGTCGTGCGGCGGCTGGTGCGCTACGGCATGAAGCCGGAATGGGCGCTGCAGGCGGCGACGCTGAATGGTGCCGTTCGGATTGGCCGGGCCGATCTCGGCCTGATCGCAGCGGGCCGGCGCGCCGATATCGTGCTTTTCGAAGACCTTGCGGAGTTCCGCACACGAGCGGTGCTGGCAAGCGGCCAGATCGTCTCGCGCGACGGCGCGATGGCGATCGAGGTCCCGCGAGTGGACCCCAATCCGCTGCGCCGCTCGGTCAAACTTCAGTTCCTGCAGGAAGACGATTTCAGACTTCGCTCGCAGGGCACCCAAGTCAGGATCGCGACCATCGATCGGCCGCGCTTCACGACTTGGGGGCAGGCGGATGCGGCTGTCGAGCATGGTTTCGTGGTACCCCCGGAGGGCACGGTGTTGATCGCCGTCACCCACCGCCACGGCCGTGCAGACAGCCGCACCCGTTTGGGTTTCATGAAAGGCTGGGGCACATGGCGCGGCGCGTTCGCGACCACGCTCGCCCATGACAGCCACAACCTCACCGTCTTCGGTGTCGATCCGAGCGACATGGCTGCAGCCGCCAATGCGGTGATCGGCGCCGGCGGCGGCATGGCCGTAGCGCGCGACGGCGAGGTGGTGGCTATGCTGCCGCTGCCGCTCGCCGGCCTCGTTTCCGAGGCGCCGCTCGATGAGGTCGCGGACGGGTTTCGCGAGATCAGGGCCGTGATGGACGCGATCGTCGACTGGGAGCCGCCCTATCTGGTGTTCAAGGCCTGTTTCGGCGCGACGCTTGCCTGCAATGCCGGCCCGCACCAGACCGACCGGGGGATTGCCGACGTGACGACAGGCACGCTATTGGAAAGCCCAATTCTGGAAGTTCTGGCCTGACGGGAGTTCTGATGCAGCCGCATGATTTCTGGCAGGAGATGCACCCGCCGGGCACGTTCGATGAGGCGGGCCCGTTCTCGGACTTCTTTCCTGCAAGGCTCGACCGCGGCGAGCAGATGCGTCTGCCGATCCGACCGCTTGCCGATGGAGAGCATGCGCTGGCATCCCTGATCATCAACCAGGCGAGTTTCGACGTGCAGGATGCGCTGGCCGCCGATCTCGCGCCGAAGATCGCGGCGCTCCGCCCGGAAGTGATCGTCGGCCTGCCGACGCTCGGGCTGACGCTTGCCGCAGCCGTTGCCCGCATGCTCGGCTTTGCCCGCTACGTGCCGCTCGGGACGTCGAAAAAGTTCTGGTACGACGAGGCGTTGTCTGTGCCGCTCTCTTCCATCACCACGCCGGAGCAGCAGAAACGCCTCTATGTCGATCCGCGGATGATGCCGCTGATTGCGGGCAAGCGGGTGGCGCTGATCGACGACGTGATTTCGTCAGGCACCTCGATCGTCTCCGGCCTTACGCTGCTTACTTCGCTCGGGATCGAGCCGGTGGCGATCGGCGCGGCGATGCTGCAGTCCGATCGCTGGGAGGCGAAGCTCGAGGCGCTCGGGCCGCAATGGCGCGGGCGGGTGGTTTCGTGTTTCAGGACGCCGATGCTGAAGAAGGCGGGCGAGGGGATGTGGTCGGCTTGATCGGGCGGGCTGCTGTACGCAGAAAAGACCCCTCCCAACCCTCCCCACAACGGGGAGGGCTTAACCCAGCCGGACTGTCGAGCCTCAATTAGGGCAGATGGATGCCGCGAGTTTTCTCCCCCTTGTGGGGGAGATGGCCGGCAGGCCAGAGGGGGACTTTCGATGTGCAATAGCTCTGACCTGATCGCACTTCACCCTTGCGCATACTTCCCCGCTGGCTAGGATCGGCGCCACCCACCCTCAGACAGATCACAATTTCAGGAAGACTTTGATGGAACTGGTGTTCGACGGCCATAACGATGTTTTGTTGCGGCTCTGGCGGAACATGAAGGCGGGGGCGGATCCCGTTGCGGAATTTTCAAACGGCACGCCGGAAGGGCATATCGATGCACCGCGGGCGCGGGAAGGCGGGCTCGCGGGCGGGCTCTGCGCCATCTATATTCCCTCCGGTGATCTGGTGCTTAAGGATCCCGACGCCAACGGTCATTACAACACGCCTCTTGCCGCCCCGCTCTCCTATGCGCCTTCGCTTGATATCGCGATGGAAAAGGCCGCGATCGCCGTCAGGCTGGACCGGGCCGGTGCGTGGAAGCTCTGCCGCTCGACGGCCGATATCCGCCAGGCGATGAAGGACAATGTGTTTGCTGCCGTTCTGCACATGGAAGGCTGCGAGCCGATCGACCCGGATCTCGACAATCTCGATGTCTTCTATGCCACCGGCCTGCGGTCGCTCGGCCCGGTCTGGAGCCGCCACAACATCTTCGGCCATGGCGTGCCCTTCGCCTTCCCCATGACCACCGATACGGGGCCGGGGTTGACGGATATCGGCTTCGAACTGGTGAAGGCCTGCAACCGCCTCGGTATCCTGATCGACCTGTCGCATATCACCGAGAAAGGCTTTTGGGATGTCGCGAAGACCTCCGACCAGCCGTTGATCGCCAGCCATTCCAACGTTCATGCCCTGACGCCAGTGGCGCGCAATCTGACCGACCGCCAAATGGACGCGATCAAGGACAGCGGCGGTCTCGTCGGCCTGAACTATGCCGTCACCATGCTGCGCGACGATGGGCTGGACAACAAGGACACGCCGCTTTCTGCCATGGTGAGCCATGTCAACTACATGGTCGAGCGCATGGGCATCGACCATGTGGCGCTCGGATCCGACTTCGACGGCTGTACCGTGCCGAAGGAAATCCGCGACGCGGCGGGCAATCAAAATCTGGTTGCAGCCCTAAAATCCCAGGGGTACGCTGGCGACGATTTGGCCAAGCTCTGCCGCGAGAACTGGTTGAGGGTTCTCGGCAAGGCCTGGCACGAATAACGGCCCGCAGCGGGTCGAAAAATACGAGCAAATGAAAACAGGGGAACTGATCATGCTCCATTCACTCCGTAGCTCCGTGCGCGTTCTGTCCACGGGCGTCGCGCTTTCCATCATGCTGGTCGCGGCGCCGCAGGCTTTGCCGCGACGCCGGCCGATACGCTGGTCGAGGGCTTTGCGATCGACGACATCATCACGATCGATCCGGGCGAGGCCTTCGAGCTTTCGACTGCGGAAGTGACCGCCAACAGCTACAGCAAGCTCGTGATGCTCGACCCGGCCGATACGTCGAAGGTGGTCGGCGATCTGGCGGCAAGCTGGACGGTCTCCGACGACGGCATGACCTATACGTTCAAGCTGAAGCCGGACCTGAAATTTGCATCCGGCGGCGCGCTGACGGCCGAAGACGTGGCATTCTCCTTCGAACGCGCCGTCAAGCTCGACAAGTCGCCGGCCTTCCTGATCACCCAGTTCGGCATTACCGGCGATAACGTGACGGAAAAGGCCAAGGCAACAGCGCCGGACACCTTCACCTTTGTCGTCGACAAGCCCTATGCGCCGAGCTTCGTGCTCAACGTGCTGACCGCGACTGTTGCGTCGGTCGTCGAAAAGGCGGTGGTGATGCAGCACGCCAAGGCCATGACGCCGTCCGACGACTACAAATACGATACCGATTTCGGCAATGAATGGATGAAGACCGGCTTTGCCGGTTCCGGCCCGTACAAGGTGCTGGCATGGCGCGCCAACGAGGCGGTCATCATGGAAGCCAACCCGAATTATTACGGCGAAGCGCCGAAACTGAAGCGCGTCATCTACCGCCACATGAAGGAAAGCTCCGGCCAGCGCCTGGCGCTGGAAAACGGCGATATCGACGTGGCGCGCAATCTGGAACCGGGCGATGTGGATGCCGTTTCCAAGAAGGAAGGCCTGTCGGTCACTTCCGCGCCGAAGGGCACCGTCTACTATTTCAGCCTCAACCAGAAGAACGAGAACCTCGCCAAGCCGGAAGTGATCGAGGCCTTCAAGTATCTGGTCGACTATGACGCTATCGGCGCGACGCTGATCAAGGGCATCGGCGAGATTCACCAGACCTTCCTGCCCAAAGGCCAGCTCGGTGCGCTTTCCGACAACCCGTACAAGCTCGACGTCGCAAAGGCGAAGGAACTGCTCGAAAGGGCGGGCCTGAAGGATGGCTTCACGGTGAGCATGGACGTGCGCAACACCCAGCCGGTGACGGGCATTGCCGAAAGCGTGCAGCAGACGCTGGCGCAGGCCGGAATCAAGCTGGAAATCATTCCGGGCGACGGCAAGCAGACGTTGACCAAGTATCGCGCCCGCACCCACGACATCTATATCGGCCAGTGGGGTTCCGACTACTTTGATCCGAACTCGAATGCCGAGACGTTTACCGTCAACCCGGACAATTCCGACGAGGGCAAGAACAAGACGCTCGCCTGGCGCAATGCCTGGGACGTGCCGAAGGAACTTTCCGACGCCGGCAAGGGTGCGCTTCTCGAAAAGGATGCGGCGAAGCGCGCGGCCATCTACGAGGACCTGCAGAAGAAGGTGCTGGCGCAGAGCCCCTTCGTCATCGTTTTCCAGCAGACGGAAGTCGCCGGCTATTCGTCGAAGCTGAAGGACTACAAGCTCGGCCCGAGCTTCGACACCAACTTTGTCTATCCGGTGTCGAAGGAATAGTCTGGGCTGTTGGCCGAACCGTCGCGTCTTGCGCGACGTCATCCTCGGGCTTGTCCCGAGGATCTGCCGACGGTCCAGGTTATTGATCCGTTGCAGATGCTCGGGACAGGCCCGAGCATGACGTCCAGCGTGAGGCGCCTCTCACCAAACATCTCAAGGAGAACTCCTTGACGCTTACCGATACGACGGCAGTGACGCGGCGCAGCCGGCGCCGTGCTTCCTCCTTCGGGATGGCAGTGGCCCGTTTCGTGGTCACGGTCGTCACCACCTTCCTCGGCCTCTTGGCCGTCACCTTCTTCATCGGCCGCGTCGTGCCGATCGACCCGGCGCTGGCGATCGTCGGCGACCGTGCGCCGGCCCACGTGGTGGAGCGGGTGCGGGAAGAACTCGGGCTCAACCTGCCGCTCTACCAGCAGTTCTGGATCTATATAAAACAGGCGCTGACCGGTGATTTCGGCACGTCGGTACTGACCACCAATCCGGTCATGGCCGATATCGCCCGGGTGTTTCCGGCAACGATCGAGCTTGCGACGATCGGCACCATCATCGGTGCGCTGATCGGCGTGCCGCTCGGCGTGCTGGCGGCCGTCAAGCGCGGTTCGATCGCCGACCAGATCGTCCGTGTCATCGGACTGATCGGCTATTCGGTGCCGATCTTCTGGCTCGGGCTGCTGGCGCTGGTGCTGTTCTATGCCAAGCTCAACTGGGTCGCCTATCCGGGCCGGATCGATATCGTCTACGAATACACGTTCACGCCGGTGACGGGTTTCTACCTGCTCGATGCAATCTGGCAGGCGCAGTGGGATGTGGCCTGGGACCTGTTCCGTCACATCATCCTGCCCGGCGGACTGCTCGGCTATTTCTCGCTCGCCTATATCAGCCGCATGACGCGGTCATTCATGCTGAACGAGCTGCAACAGGAATACGTGGTGGCGGCGCGGGCCAAGGGGCTGTCGGAGACGCGGATCATCTGGTTCCATGCGCTGCGCAATGCCGCGGTGCCGCTGGTGACGGTGATCGCGCTGTCCTATGCAGGGCTGCTCGAAGGTTCGGTGCTGACCGAGACGATCTTCTCCTGGCCGGGGCTGGGGCTCTACATCACCAATTCGCTGCAGAATGCCGACATGAATGCCGTGCTCGGCGGCACGATCGTCATCGGTGCCGTGTTCGTCACCATCAACATCTTGTCCGATCTTCTCTACCGGACGCTTGATCCGAGGACGAGAAGCCGATGAGTGCGGTCGACAATCTCAAGCCATACAGCCGCGACTGGCTGCTCTCCGAACAGCCGACCTCGCGGCATCAGGCCCGGCTCGGCCGTGCCTATGTGATCTGGCGGCGGTTTTCCGCCAACCGGCTGGCGCTGGCGGGTCTCGGCATCATTCTGTTGCTGATCCTCGTTGCGATCTTCGCCGATGTGCTGGCACCGCATAACCCGGTGCAGGGCGACCTGATGAACGCGCGGCTGCTGCCGCCGGGTTCTGCCGGATATCTGCTCGGCACCGACGACCAGGGACGCGACATCCTCTCGCGGCTGATCCATGGCTCGCGGCTGACGCTTTTCGTCGTCGTGCTGGTGGCGATCATCGCCGCCCCCGTCGGGCTGATCATCGGCACGGTCTCCGGTTATGCCGGTGGCTGGGTGGATGCGGTGCTGATGCGGATCACCGACATCTTTCTGGCCTTTCCGAAGCTCGTCCTGGCGCTGGCACTGGTCGCCGCACTTGGACCGGGGATCGAGAATGCGGTTCTTGCCATCGCCGTCACCTCATGGCCGCCTTACGCGCGTATCGCCCGTGCCGAGACGATGACGTTCCGCAACTCGGAATTCATCTCTGCCGTGAAGCTGATGGGGGCATCGCCGTTCCGCATCATCCTGCGCCATGTCATGCCGCTCTGCCTCTCCTCGCTGATCGTGCGTGTGACGCTCGACATGGCGGGGATCATCCTGACCGCCGCAGGTCTCGGCTTTCTCGGCCTCGGCGCGCAGCCGCCGCTGCCGGAATGGGGGCGATGATCGCGTCGGGCCGTCGCTTCATTCTCGACCAGTGGTGGGTGGCGGCGATGCCGGGTGCGGCGATCCTGATCGTCAGCCTCGGCTTCAACCTGCTCGGTGATGGTCTGCGCGATGCGCTCGATCCGAAGGAGGCCGGGCAATGACGGAAACGCTTCTGACGGTCGATGACCTGCGCGTGACCTTTCCGACCCGGACCGGCGAGATCGAGGCGGTGCGCGGCGTGTCCTTCACGCTTGGGCGCGAGCGGTTGGGTATCGTCGGCGAAAGCGGTTCCGGCAAGTCTCAGACAGGCCGGGCGATCATGGGGCTGACGCCGAAACATGCGAAGATCGCGGCGAAGACGCTGAATTTCGCGGGGCGGGATCTGCTCAAAATCTCCGACAAGGAGCGGCGCGATATCCGCGGCAAGCGGATCGGCATGGTGCTGCAGGATCCGAAATATTCGTTGAACCCGGTCATGACCATCGGCCGGCAGATCATCGAGACGCTGAAGACGCACGAGAAGGTGTCCACCTCGGAGGCGAAGGCGCGCACGCTCGCCATGCTGGAGGCGGTGCAGATCCGTGATCCGGAGCGCGTCTTCTCGCTCTATCCGCACGAGGTTTCCGGCGGCATGGGTCAGCGGGTGATGATCGCGATGATGCTGATCTGCGGCCCGGAGCTGCTGATTGCCGACGAGCCGACCTCGGCGCTGGACGTGACTGTGCAGCTTGAAGTGCTGGGCATTCTCGACAAGCTGGTGGCCGAGCGCGGCATGGGGCTGATCTTCGTGTCCCATGACTTGCGGCTGGTCTCCTCCTTCTGCGACCGGGTGCTGGTCATGTATGCGGGGCGCGTGGTGGAGGAACTGCCGTCGGCGGATCTTTCCAAGGCGCAGCATCCCTACACGCAGGGGCTGTTGAACTGCCTGCCGGTGATCGGGTCCGACAGGCATCCGCTGCCCGTTCTCGATCGCAAGAAGGAGTGGGCGCTATGACGGCGGTATTATCCGTTCGCGATATGGTTGTCCGCTTCGACGAGTTTCTGGCGCTCGATCATGTGTCGCTCGATGTCGCGGCCGGCGAGAGCTTTGGGATTGTCGGCGAGAGCGGCTCCGGTAAATCGACACTGCTGCGGGCCGTGGCGGGGCTCAACGCGTTCGAGGCCGGGTCGCTCACCATCAACGGCCAGTCCTATTCCGGCCGCAGCCGGTCGAAGGAATTCTACCGCACCGTCCAGATGGTGTTTCAGGATCCTTACGGCTCGCTGCATCCGCGCCAGACAGTGGATCGGCTGTTGCTGGAGCCGCTGGCGATCCACGGTTTCGACAATGTCGATGCGCGTATCATGCGGGCGCTGGACGAGGTGGGATTGGGCTCCGGCTTCCGTTTCCGCTATTCGCACCAGCTTTCCGGCGGGCAGCGCCAGCGTGTCGCGATCGCCCGGGCGCTGATCCTCGAACCGAGGGTGCTGCTGCTCGACGAGCCGACGTCTGCGCTCGATGCCTCGATCCAGGCGGAAATCCTGAACCTGCTGGAACAGGCGCGCAAAGACCGCAACCTGACCTTCGTCATGGTCAGCCATGATCTCGGTGTGATCCATCACATGTGCGGACGTCTTGCCGTGATGAAGTCCGGCAAGGTGGTCGAGACGGTGGCGGCCGATGCCTTGGAGAGCCACGATTTCTCCGCTGACTATACGCGGCAGCTGCTCGTCGCGAGTGAAGGGTTTCGCCGCGTTTAGCGCGTGTTTCAGCACAATCGGAACTGTGGGACACTGCGCAATTGGGCATTGTGTGCAATTGCGAAATGTCCTTAGATTGCACCGACAAAGCTGCACTCAGCGAATAACGGGGAGCGTATAGAATGCAGAATGGTATCTCTTGGGGAGCCCTCGGGGCGGCGATTTCCCGACGGGGGTGATGGTGCTTGCGCTTGCCGCCGGCGTCTCCTTTGCCGCGCCTTACGCGCAGGCCGCGCCGAAGACGGCAGTGACGATCGGCATGGCGGTGGAGCCGGGCGGGCTCGACCCGACGATCGGCGCGCAGGTGATGATCGGGCAGGTGACCTGGCAGAACATTTTTGAAGGCCTGACCACCATCGACAAGGACGGCAAGGTTCAGCCGCAGCTTGCCGAGAGCTGGGAGGTCGCTGCCGACGGCAAGACCTATACGTTCACGCTGCGGCAGGGCGTGAAATTCCACAATGGCGTGGCCTTCGACAGCTCGGCCGCAAAATTCACGCTCGACCGCGCCCGCGGCGCCGACAGCGTCAATCCGCAGAAGCGCTATTTCACCTCGATCGAGACGATCGAGACGCCGGATGCATCGACGCTGGTGCTGAAGCTCAAACATCCGACCGGCAGCCTGCTCTATTGGCTCGGCTGGCCGGCGGCCGTGATGGTGGAGCCGTCGACTGCGGCTGAAAACAAGTCCAATCCGGTCGGCACCGGACCGTTCACCTTCGGCAGCTGGGCCAAGGGCGTGAAGGTCGATCTGAAGAAGAATGCCGACTACTGGAACAAGGATGTTGCGGTGAAGCTGGAGACGGCCTCGTTCCGCTTCATCAACGATCCGCAGGGACAGTCCGCGGCGCTGACGGCCGGCGACGTGGATGCGTTTCCCGAATTCGGCGCGCCGGAACTGGTTTCCTCCTTCGAGGGCAGCGACAAGCTGGCGACCGTGATCGGCAATACCGAGCTCAAGGTGGTGGCGGGGATGAACAATGCCCGCAAGCCGTTTTCCGACAAGAAGGTCCGCCAGGCGCTGATGATGGCGGTCGACCGGGCGATGGTGGTGGAGGGCGCATGGTCCGGCCTCGGCACGCCGATCGGCAGCCACTACACGCCGAACGATCGGGGCTACAAGGACCTGACCGGCGTCTATCCGTATGATGTCGAGAAGGCCAAGGCGCTGCTTGCGGAGGCGGGTTATCCCGACGGCTTCTCCTTCACCATGAAGGCGCCGCAGATGGCCTATGCGCAGCGCTCGTCGCAGATCCTGCAGGCACTGTTTGCCGAGATCGGCGTGACGATGGACATCCAGACCACCGAGTTTCCGGCGAAATGGGTGGCGGACGTGCTGAAGGCCGCCGATTACGACATGACCATCGTCGCCCATGCCGAGCCGATGGACATCGATATCTACGCCCGCGATCCCTATTACTTCAACTACAAGAACCCGGCCTTCAACGAAGTGCTGGAAAAGGTCGAGGCGACGGCCGACACTGCCGAGCAGGATAAGCTTTACGGCGAAGCGCAGACCATTCTCGCCGACGACGTGCCGGCGCTGTTCCTCTTCGTCATGCCGAAGCTCGGCATCTGGGACAAGAAGCTCAAGGGCCTGTGGGAAAATGAGCCGATCCCGTCGAATGTGCTGACAGAGGTGCATTGGGAAGAGTGAGGGAATTGGTAGGGCAAGGCGGCGCGGCATACCGATCTCCCCCTTGTGGGGGAGATGCCCGGCAGGGCAGAGGGGGTGGTTCCACACACTCTTCGGATCTTGAGTTCGCTGCGCCACCCCCTCTGTCATCTCCGATGACATCTCCCCCACAAGGGGGAGAAGGGAGTTCCGCATCCCATGATCTCCATCCTCATCCGCCGCATCGTAAGCCTTGTCGTCACGCTGCTCGTCGTGTCGCTCCTGATCTTTTCCGTCATGAACCTTCTGCCCGGTGATCCGGCGGCGATTATGCTCGGGACGTCGGCGACGCCGGAGACGCTGGCGGCGCTCCGGGCGCAGATGGGGCTCGATGAGCCGATCGTCGTGCGATATGTCGCGTGGCTCATGGGCATGATGCGGGGGATCTCGGGCAGTCCTATACCTATGGTGTGCCGGTGGCTGGCCTGATTGCCGAGCGGCTGGTGGTGACGCTGCCGCTGGCATTGATGGCCGTGGTGATTTCCGTCGGCATCGCAGTGCCGCTGGGTGTGGCGGCGGCGCGGCGGCATAATGGGTTGTTCGATCATATTGCCGGGGCGATTTCTTATGCCTCCATCGCGGTGCCGGCTTTCTGGGTGGGGCTGCTTTTGATCATCGCCTTCTCCACCAATCTCGGCTGGATGCCGGCCGGCGGGTTCCCGGGCTGGGATGCCGGATTGATCGCCGGGCTGCAGGCGCTGCTTATGCCCGCAATCGCGCTGGCGCTACCGCAGGCGGGCGTGCTGACGCGGGTGGCGCGCAGTGCCGTGCTTGAGGTTATGAATGAGGATTTCGTTCGCACCGCGCGCGCCAAGGGGCTGAGCGACCGGCTGGCGGTGTGGCGTCATGCGCTGCCCAATGCGCTGGTGCCGGTCGTCACCATGATCGGGCTGCAGTTCACCTTTCTGATTGCCGGCGCGGTGCTGGTGGAGAATGTCTTCAACCTGCCGGGGCTCGGGCGGCTTGCCTATCAGGCGCTGTCGCAGCGTGACATCATCGTCATGCAGGACGTGGTGCTGTTTTTCTCGGCGCTCGTCATCATCATCAACTTCCTCGTCGACCTCGCCTATCTGGTGATCGACCCGCGGATGAGGGTGGCGACGTGATGGCGGGTATTTTTCGCCGTCCCGTGCTTTTGATCGGGCTCGTCATCACGCTGGCGCTGGTTGCCGTGGCGTTGCTGTCGCTCGTCTGGACGCCGTCTCTGCCATCGAAGATGAATATCGTTCAGCGGCTGAAGCCGCCCCTCGGGCCGGGTGGCCTGCTTGGCACCGACCAGTTCGGCCGGGACGTGACCTCGATGCTGATGGTCGGCGCGTGGAATTCGCTGTCGACCTCGTTCCTGGCGGTGGCGCTCGGGGCGACGGTCGGCTCGGCGATCGGCGTTTTCGTCGCCATGAAGCGCGGCTGGCTGGAACTCATCACGATGCGCGGCTGCGACATCATCTTCGCCGTGCCGCCGATCCTGTCGGCGATGATGCTCGGGGCTTTTCTCGGTTCGGGCCGGTTTACGGCCGTCATCGCGATCGCCGTCTTCATGGTGCCGGTCTTCGCCCGGCTGACGCTTGCCGCCGCCAAGCAGATCTGGGCGCGCGACTATGTGATGGCGGCGATCGGCATCGGCCGGTCGAAGGGGAAGATCACGCTCGTCCATATCCTGCCCAATATCTCCAACCAGATCATCGTGCAGGTGACGATCCAGCTTGGGCTGGCGATCCTTACCGAGGCGGGTCTCTCCTTCCTCGGTCTCGGCATGCCGCCGCCGGCGCCGACCTGGGGGCGGATGCTCGCCGACAGCCAGACATTCTTTGCGCAGGCGCCGTGGCTTGCCATCATGCCCGGTCTTGCCATCGCACTGGCCGTGCTCGGCCTCAACATGCTGGGCGACGGTCTGCGCGACCTGCTCGATCCGCGTACGAGGACCTGATTACAGACAAAAAATACTCCGGGAATATTGCCATGCACGAGCTTTTGAAACTGAGCATTAGAGATATTCTCGCCCTCTATCGGGAGCGAAAGCTCTCACCAACGGAATACTGGCAGGTCGTCGAGGATCGCGTTGCAGCGTTCGAGCCCGAGGTGCAGGCGCTTTATCTCTACGATCCCGAAAACGCGCGTCGCCAGGCCAGGGCCTCGACGGAACGCTGGGTAAAGGGCGAGGCGCTCGGCGTGCTCGACGGCATTCCGGTGACGATCAAGGAGTTGATCGCGACCAAGGGCGATCCGGTGCCGATGGGCACGGCGGCGGTCGAGCTGAAGTCCGCCGAGGCGGATGCGCCGGTGTCGGCGCGGCTGAAGGAAGACGGCGCGGTGATCTTCGCCAAGACGACCTGCCCGGATTACGGCATGTTGTCGTCAGGTCTCTCCAGCTTCCATCACCTGAGCCGTAATCCCTGGGACCTGACCCAGAACCCGGGCGGATCGAGCGCCGGTGCTTCGGCCGCGGCGGCCGCGAGTTTTGGGCCGCTGCATATCGGCACGGATATCGGCGGCTCGGTGCGCCTGCCGGCCGGCTGGACGGGCATTTTCGGCTTCAAGCCGAGCCATGGGCGCATTCCGGTCGATCCCTATTTCGTCGGTCGCTGCGCCGGGCCGATGACGCGCACCGTCGAGGATTCGGCGATCGCGATGGCGACGCTCTCGCGCACCGACCTGCGTGATGGCACCTGCATGGAGCCGAACGCGCTGAACTGGCTGGATTTCGATATCGACGTGAAGGGCATGAAGATCGGGCTGATGCTGGATGCCGGCGTCGGCCTCGATCTCGACGACGAAGTGCGCGATGCGGTGTCGGCGGCGGCCAAGCGTTTCGAGGGGGCGGGGGCGGAGATCATTCCGGTGGCGCCTGTCATGACGCGGGCCATGCTCGACGGGCTCGACAATTTCTGGCGGGCGCGTTTCTGGGGGATATCGAGAAGCTGCCGGAAGAGCGGATGGCGATGATCCTGCCCTATATCTTCGAGTGGGCGAAGGGCGGGGCCAATGTCACCGGCGTCGACGCGGTGCGCGGCTTCAACCAGACGATCGAGATGCGCAAGGCCTGCGGAAAACTGTTCTCGACGGTGGATGCCGTGATCTCGCCGACCAATCCTATCGTGTCCTATCCCGCCGATTGGGCCTCGCCGACCAACGATCCGCTGCGGCCATTCGAACATATCGGCTTTACCGTGCCGTGGAACATGTCGGAACAGCCGGCCGCCTCGATCAATTGCGGGTTCTCGCGCTCGGGCATGCCGATCGGGCTGCAGATTGTCGGGCCCCGTTTCAACGACGTGCTGGTGTTGAAACTGTCGCGCGCCTTCGAGCAATGGACCGGTGGAGTGACGGACTGGCCGGAACCGGGAACGCGGGTCTAAGCGGCTTCGACACCTAATATAAAATACTCTCAGATTGGAACAATCGGGATATCGCCGCGTTCCCTGCCTGCAGCCGAATTGTCGGTCGTCGGGCGCCGCATTGAGTTGCGCGCCGATCAAGGAGACGAAGAATGAGAGGCATCCTTCTTTGGGCCGTGGGAGTTCCGATCCCCGTCATCCTTCTTCTCTACGTATTCCACTGGATTTGACCCTTCGCAAAGCCGAAGGGCGGCAAGTTCGCAACAATCATCCGTCCAATCAGGAGATCGCTATGCCCGCAACGTCATCGACCACCGAATTTTCCCGCACCGGCAACGCCTCTTCCTCGGCCTCGACCAAGGATATCGAAGTGCAGCTGCAACAGCTGCGTGAAGACATTTCCTCGCTTGCCAAGACCGTTGCCGCTGTCGGCAACGAAAAGGCCACCGAGGTGAAGGGCAAGGCGAAGCGCGCCGCGGCCGATGCCACTGACGCATCCTACCAGATGGTTGAAGCCGCCAAGAGCCAGGCCGTCAGCCTCGAGCGTGACCTTGAGCGCCAGATCTGCGCCAACCCGATCCAGTCGGTTGCGATCGCCGCCGGCGTCGGCTTTCTCTTCGCGCTTCTGTCCCGCCGCTAATGCTGACGGCATTGGGACCGCTGCTGGCATCCTTCATTGCGACGGATGTGGCGGCGATGAAGCGAAAATTCAGGCGTAACGCGATCCTTTACGGGATCGCGCTCGTGCTTTTCCTGACAACCTATGTGTTGCTGGTAACAGCGCTTGCCGTTTATCTCGGGACGCTGTGGGGTACGCTTGCTGCGCTTCTGGTCGCCGCAGGTGGGGCATTCCTGTTGGGTCTGATCATTCTCGCCTGCGTGGCGATCGCCAACAGCGCCGAAGAAAAGCGCCGCCGCGAGGCGGCTGCGGCAAATAGCAACAAGGCGCTCGCCGTAACCGCTGCGGTTTCCGCTCTGCCGATCCTGATGAGATCGAAGCCGCTGCTTTTGCTTGCCGCGGTCGGTGGTCTCGGGTTTCTGGCGCTGAAGGGAACCGGATCGAAGGAAGGTCCTCCGCCGGCCGAATGACCGGGTGAGAACCCGGCTTTGCCGTTAAATTTAAAAGCCGCCTGAACGGGCGGCTTTTTTCTTGGGCGGGAGGATCACTCCTCGTCGCTCCAGAACATATCCCAATTGTCGTTTGCCGGACCCCCGGCGCTCCAAGGAGCCAAGGGCGAGGCCTGCACCCCGACGGGGTTGCACGGGATAGGGCGGCTGCTTTCGGGTACGTTCTTCACCGCGTCCTTCGGACGCTGGCGAAATGTCCGCCTGCATGATCGAACCGTGTTTATCCTGCGTCTTGCCATCTCTTGCCCCCAAGTCGGGAGCAGTTTTCCAATGCCTCTTGGACAACGGCAAGCGAATGCTTTCCAAGTGGTTATGAGGTAAGGTTAACGGTGCTACAGCGCGTCAAAACGATACGCAAGGAGTGCGGGGTGTACCGTGGCACGCAACAAAAAGGCCGCGAAAATCGCGGCCTTTCTCAGTTTGATGAGTATGATCTTGCTCAGCTGCCGAAGGCACGGGAGGTGATGGCGGCGTCGCCCGCATCCGGGCCGTAGTCGCCTTCTCCCGATACGCCAAGCACTTCCTGCAGGCGGCTACGGGCACGGGAAACACGGCTCTTGATCGTGCCGACCGCGCAGCCGCAAATCTCGGCGGCTTCCTCGTAGGCGAAGCCTGCAGCACCGACCAGGATGATCGCTTCACGCTGATCATCCGGCAACTTGTCGAGCGCCTTGCGGAAATCCTGCAGGTCGAGGCGGCCATACTGTTCCGGATGAACGGAGAAGCGTTCGGAAAACAGGCCATCGGTGTCCTGTACCTCGCGGCCACGCTTGCGCATCTGGCTGTAGAACTCGTTGCGCAGGATCGTGAAGAGCCAAGCACGCATGTTGGTGCCGGCTGTGAAGCTTTTCTGGTTGGCCCAAGCCTTCATGATCGTGTCCTGCACCAGGTCATCCGCCTTGTCGTGACGTCCGGTCAGGGACACCGCGAAAGCGCGCAGGTTCGGCAGGGATGCAAGAAGGTCGCGCTTGAAAACGCGATCATCAGTCTCTTGCTGGGTGCTCATTTTGCATCCACCGCCTTGGCTGCGCCTGCCTTGTGCGCATTCTCGGCTTCTTCGAGACGTTCGAGCAAGTCCAGGAAGCGATCCGGGATCCCTTCTTCCTGAACGGCTTCATAGAATTCCTTGAGCTTCCGAGATATCGAAGCATTCGGCGCCAAGGATCCGGGTTTAATCTGCTGGGGCTGAGCTGTTGTCATATCATGCTTTTTTCTGGTCTCGTCACTCATCACTCGGGCGCCTGCTTGCAATTCGTCGGGAGGAAAATGCTCGAAACCAAAAAAAGTTCCGTCTTGCGGAACTTATTTTACAGTCCCACGTTAATGACAGGTCAATTGCCCGTTTGGGCCCAGGGGAGAATTTGTATGTCACTCACCACACGCGTTGCGTCTCACCTTCCGTATCTGCGGCGGTATGCTCGTGCAGTCACCGGATCGCAGACGTCAGGAGACGCTTATGTGGCGGCAGTCCTGGAAGCGCTGATCGCGGATGTTTCCATCTTTCCGGAATCGTCCAAGGATCGCGTTTCGCTCTATAAACTCTTTGTCGCGATTTTTGGTTCCACGTCCATCGAGATCCGCCCGATCGAATCGCCCTTCGCGTGGGAGCAGCGGGCGGCCGCCAACCTGTCGTCCATCCCCTCGCAGGCACGACACGCCTTCCTTCTGGTTTCGGTCGAAGGCTTCACCGTCGACGAGGCTGCCGAAGTGCTTGATGTCAGCGTTTCCGACGTGAACCGCTTACTGGACGAAGCATCGCGCGAAATCTCCCGTCAGGTCGCGACCGATATCATGATCATCGAAGACGAGCCGCTGATCGCGCTCGATATCGAGCAGATGGTTCAGGATCTCGGCCATCGCGTTACCGGCATCGCGCGTACCCACAAGGAAGCGGTCTCGCTGTTCCAGTCTTCGAAGCCGAAGATGGTTCTGGCCGACATTCAGCTTGCCGACGGCAGTTCGGGCATCGACGCGGTGAACGAAATCCTCAAGGCGTCCAGCGTGCCGGTGATCTTCATCACCGCGTTCCCCGAAAGGCTTCTGACCGGCGAGCGTCCGGAGCCGGCCTTCCTGGTGACGAAGCCGTTCAACCCGGACATGGTCAAGGCTTTGATCAGCCAGGCGCTGTTCTTCAACGAAGCGGTCAAGGCGGCGGCGTGAGCTGCCCTTGTCGCGGCTTGTTTCTGGAACATATTCATCGAGGCGGGGTTCTGTCGTGTCCGTGAAAGCGGTAGGCAGTGCCTCGTTTCAACCTTCGTATTCTATCCCTTGATGATAGTCTGAGGCTGCGGGTGTGGCACCATGAGGTGTCTCCCGGCGTTTTCTCCGCCCCGAAAGGATGTGGAAACGCCACAAGGTTCAGACTGGCCGGTTGTTGGTGCAGCCGGAAAATTGTAGGGGCATGAGCATCCAGCGCTGCCATCGGGGCGCTATGATGGGCCGGTAGATGGAGTGGCAAATTTGGCGCATCCACTGACATGGCAGCAAGCTGGTCAGAGTGATGACAAGCTGCGGGAGTTTTTCATGCCCGCGCTTATCGACCTCGGCGCCAGCATCATCATTCAGGATTCAAATCTCAACTATCTGTATCTTGCCAATCTTCCGGAGGCATGGGCCTGCGGCGAGATAGGCACGCCGACCGATACGACGCTGTTCGGCGAAGAGGTCGCGGCCAAGCTGTTGACGGTCAAGAGTGCGATGACCGAGAGCGGCAAGAAGGGTCATATCGAGGTCACGGTCGGATCGGACCAAGTGTTCGAGTTTCGCGTCCAGGCGGTCCAGTTCGAAGCAGGCGGCGTTCACCTCGTCACGACGATCATCGACCGGTCCGAGGAGCGGCACCGCGAGCGGCTCCTGCGGGCATTGCTGCGGGAAGTGAGCCATCGTTCGAAGAACCTGCTTGCCATCATACAGAGCATTGCGTTGCAGACGGCCCGCTATTCCGGCTCGCTCGACCTGTTTCTGCACAAGTTCCGGGGCAGGCTGTATTCGCTGTCGCAATCCCAGGATTTGATCACCGATTCCAGCTGGCGTGGCGCTTATTTCTACGATCTCGTCCGTCAGCAGACGGAAAAATACCTGCCTGACAATACGCATCTGGTCAAAGTGTCAGGGGACAACATGCTGCTGACGCCGAACGCGTCGCTGCATCTCGGGCTCGCGCTGCACGAGTTGATCGTCAACGCGGTAAGCCACGGCGCGCTGCTGCGCAGCATCCGACCTGTTGACGTCACCTGCACACGCATCCACCTGGATGGTCACGACTGGCTGGAAATGCGTTGGCACGAGAAGCTCAGCAATCGTGCCGGCGATGATCCGACCGAAGATAGCCTCAAGGCACATTTCGGCAGCACGGTGCTGGAACGGGTCGTGCCTGCTTCGGTGAATGGCAAGGCGCAATACATCATTTCCAGCGAGGAAATTTGTTACGAGCTGCGTTTCCCGCTCGATATCGGCGACTGACCATCCCCAACACGAAAGCTGGTTTCCGACGGCTGCAGGCCGGAATTGCGAATGCTGGCTTATCGGAGGAGGTCTTGCGGCGATTCATATGCCCAAAAACAGACCCGGGTCGATTCTAATGGAACCGACCCGGCTCGTCTCTTCGAGGGGGATTGAAGAGTTGTCCGAAGGCCTTGTAGGGCGGGGGACGGGGGCGCCTTCAGACACTCGAATAACGGACGGCCGGAAATTAGGTTCCGAACTTTTTCGATTTTTTTTCAAGATTCCTTTGGGCCACGTCTTTGCGCAGAAGTCCGCCCTCCAGCAAGCGCTTGGGAAGCTTGCACGATAGGGCTTTTCAGCGCGGGAAGCGGCAGCCTTAGCGTGCCACTCGAAAGGCGGGATCCGGCGGATCGCCGCCGAATCCATTCCGTTTTCAACGCTTGACGGCGCGGGGATCGAGCGCGTCGCGGATCGCGTCGCCGATATAATTGATGCTCAGCACGGTCAGAGAGATCGCCAGACCCGGCCACAAGACTCGGGAGGGCGTGAGCGTCATGAAATTCGCGCCGTCGAACAGAAGGCGGCCCCAGGTCGGGAAGTCCGATGGGAAACCGAGGCCTAGGAAGCTCAGCGACGATTCCGTGATGATGGCGGAAGCAATGCCGAGGGTCGCCGACACCATGATCGAGGACAGGACGTTGGGCAGGATGTGCTTGAGCACGATTCTATATTCCATCATCCCGCTCGATTTTGCCGCCTGTACGAATTCCCGGCTCTTCACCGCCAAAACGTCACCGCGGACGATGCGGGCCGTGTGCATCCAGCTGGTAATGCCGATGACGAAGACGATCAGGATGAAGATGCCGGTCTCCGGACCGAAGGCGGCGCGCAGCGTGTCGCGAAACAGCAGGATGATGACCAGCAGCAGCGGCAGCAGCGGCAAGGCAAGAAACAGGTCGGTGAGGCGCATCAGCGGGCCGTCGAGGCGGCGGAAATAGCCGGACAGCACGCCGACCAGCGTTCCGAGGAAGAGCGCCAGCAGCATTGCGGTGATGCCGACGGCAAGCGAGATGCGCCCGCCGGCCAGAACCTGCGCCAGCATGTCCTTGCCGAGATTGTCGGTGCCGAACGGGTGGGCGAGCGACGGCCACTGGTTCTTGGCACGGATGTCGAGCTTGTTCGGCGCAACGGTGTGGATCAGGGGGCCGATATAGACCGCGAGCACGATGAAGACGAAGACGGCGAGGCCGGCCACGCCGCCCTTGTGGGCGCGGAACTGGTGCCACATGTCGCTCAGGGCCGAGCGTGTCGGCGTCTTGGCGATTGCGGGAGGAGCGGTTGCTACGGTCGCATCAGTCATAACGGATCCTCGGGTCAAGAATGCCGTAAAGTACGTCGGCGATCAGGTTGAACAGGACGATCAGCACCGCGAAGATGAAGGTCAGCGTCTGGACGAGCGGGATATCCGCACCCTGGACGGCGGTGATGAGCAACTGGCCGAGGCCGTTCACGCGGAAGACCTGCTCGGTAATGATGGCGCCGGAGAACACGGTCGGTACGCCGAGGGCGATGACGGTGACGACCGGGATCAGGCTGTTGCGCAGGACGTGCACGAGCAGCACGACCTTTTCCTTCACGCCCTTGGCGCGGGCGGTGCGGACATAATCCTGGTGCAGGTTGTCGAGCATGGAGGCGCGCACGAAGCGGGCGATCTGCGAGGCGTTGTAAAGCGCGAGCACCGCGACGGGCAGGGCCATCTGCTTGATCTGTGCCATGAAGCTCGCAAAGTCGGTGACCCTGAGATTGGTGTCATAGACCGACGGGAACCACTGCAGATAGGACGAGAAGATGACGATCAGCAGAACGCCGGTGAAGAAGGTCGGGACCGAATAGCCGACCATCGAGACGAAGGTGCCGATCTGGTCGAAGATCGAATACTGCTTGTAGGCGGAAATGACGCCGATCGGGATGGCGATCAGGATACCGAAGACATAGGCGAGGCCGACGACCCATAGCGTCTGGGGCAGGCGCTGGACGATGAGATCGACGACCGGGCTGCGGGTCGCCCAGGAAAGCACGCGCATGCGCTCGCCATCGCCGAACTGCCAGCCGGTGAGGCTTTCCAGGATGTTGAGAGGTTCATTGACGAAGAACTGGTGCAGCCAGGCCAGATAACGGACGAAGAAAGGCTGATCGAGGCCGAGCGAGGCGCGGATCTGCTCGCGCACTTCCGGCGGGATGGTCAGCGGCAGGTCGCCGGTGGGATCGTTGGGCGCCAGATCGAGCAGCGCGAAAATGACGAAGCTTATGATCAGCAGCGTCGGAATTGCGAAGAGCAATCGTCGCAATGTGTAAGTGAACATATAGGCACTCTCCGGTCTACGCGCATGCGCCACGGCTGCAGCAGGGCGACGACGGCGTAGGATTCTCGATGTCGTTGAACCGGCCCCCGTTGCGCCGGGGGATCGCGATGCTGTCAGGAAGCGATAAGGGTGCCAGGCCGCCGTTGAGACGGCCCGGCGACCGGCATTACTTCTTGCGGTACCAGTCGGCGATGTTCCAGACCTGGCTGTCCCACGAGTTCATCTTCACGCCTTCCAGCGTGACGGCGAAGGAGGACTGGTCGCCGCGATGGACGAGCGGAATATGGGCGCCTTCTTCGGTCAGCATGTCGTTGAGCTGCTTGGAGAGTTCAGCACGCTTTTCGAGATCAGCGGTCTTGGAGAGCACGCCGACGAGCTTGTCGTATTCGGGGTTGCAGTAACGCGGGATGTTCTGGCCCTGCCAGCCATTCTTCGGTCCCGGCATCTTGTCGCAAAGCCATTCCGCGAGATATTTTTCCGGGTCCGTCCCGTCGAAGTTGTTGGTATACATCAGGACGTCGGCGTAGAATTTCTGGAACGTGTCCGGGCTTGCCGGATCGCCACCGAAGAAGACGGATGCAGAGGCGTTGCGCAGTTCCGCATCGACGCCGATTTCCGCCCACATGGCCTTGACGAGTTCCTGCGTCGCCTGGCGGACCGAGTTGGTCGAGGTGGAGTAGAGGAAGGAGAGCTTTACGCCATCCTTGGCGCGGATGCCGTCTCCGCCCTTCACCCAGCCGGCGTCGTCGAGCAGCTTGTTGGCGCCTTCGATATCCTGCTTCAGGCACCAGCTGTCATTCTTGGTAGATGCTACAGCCGCCGGGGCAGGAACGATGTTGCAGGTCGCCTTGCCGGACTGGCCGTAACCGGCCTCGACGATGATGTCGCGGTCGATGGCAAGCGACAGGGCGCGGCGGACGGCCGGGTCCTTCAGCGCCGGATGCGGGCCGGCCTCGGTGGTGGAGCGCTTGTCGCCGAGCGCCGGGTCCGGGTTGGTCCAGTTGAGGTTGATGCGCTCGGTCTGGGTGCCGAAGGAGATTTCCAGGCGGCCCTTGCCGGCGGCCATCATGGTCTCAAGCACTTCCGGCTCGACCTGGGCGTTCCAGGCATAATCGTATTCGCCGGTTTCGAGCACCGCGCGGGCAGCAGAGGCCGCGTCGCCGCCGCCCTTCAGGGTGATCGAGGCGAAGGCCGGTTTGGCGGCATCACGATAGTTGGGGTTGGCTGCGAAGGTGATGACGTCGTTCGGCTTGAAATCCTTGACGACGAAGGCGCCGGTGCCGATCGGGCCGAAGTTGGCGGCAGTGCAGCCCGGAGCCTTGGCGCCGACGCAATCCTTAAACTGGGCAGCCTGGATGATGGGAGACTGGGCGCCGACAAAGGCAGAATAGGGGTAAGGCTTCGGCTCTTCGAAGGTGATCTTGACCGTGTGCGGATCGACCGCCTCGACATTCTTGACGCCCTCATACTGTGCAGCCTGCGCGCAACCGCCATCCGGCGCGGTGCAGTATTTCCAGGTGAAGATCACGTCCTCGGCCGTGAAGGCCGTGCCGTCAGACCACTTGACGTCCGGCTTCAGCTTCCAGGTCATGCTGAGCAGATCCTTGGCAACGCCGCCGTTATCGAGCGTCGGGATCTCCGCTGCCAGCCACGGCACCAGTTCGCCCTTCTCATCGGTGCGCGCCAGGGGCTCGATGACGATGGAGGATGCCAGAATTTCCTTGGTACCACCCGAAAGATACGGGTTCATGGTGGAGACGGCCTGCCAGAACAGGATCTTCAGGTCTCCATCCGTACCGCGTTCGGCGTGGGCCGCTGCGCCCGAAAGCGCCAGCGCCGCCGCAGTACCGGCCAACAGAAGTTTCAGTTTATGCATGCTGCTGTTCCCCTTTGTGGATCTCTTGACGAGTTGTTGTGATTGGTTCGGGCAGGCTCCGGTCGGATTTCCCAAGCTGCGACTTTGCGTCTGTCAGCTCCTCCGCCGGGCGTGATTATTGGCGCCCGTGATCCTTGTGTTCAGTCGCTCTAAGACACGTCCATCCCTTCACGTCAGGCGTGTGTGACCAAATTTTGAGCCATCTAAGCATAGGCCTATTTTTCGTTCAAGACACAAAATTGAAGCTTGCAAAAGGGGGCAATGCATCGCAATATCCCTCCACACCAGAGTGGGAAATATAGAAAAAACAATGGGGTGCCGTAATGCCGGTTATCAATCGCGTCGCAGAAATGCAGGAACAGGTGGCGGAGTGGCGTCGTCACATCCACCAGAATCCGGAGCTGCTCTACGACGTTCATGAAACCTCCAGTTTCGTTGCCGAGAAACTTCGCTCCTTCGGCTGCGACGTGGTCGAGACCGGTGTCGGGCGCACCGGCGTCGTCGGCATCATCAAGGGCGTCACGGCGACGGCCCGGTAATCGGTTTCCGCGCCGACATGGACGCGCTGCCGATCTTCGAGACGAGCGGCAAGCCCTGGGCATCGAAAACGCCGGGCAAGGCACATTCCTGCGGCCATGACGGCCATACCGCGATGCTGCTGGGCGCCGCGCAGTACCTGGCCGAGACCCGCAACTTCAAGGGCTCGATCGCGGTGATCTTCCAGCCGGCGGAAGAGGGCGGTGCGGGCGCGCTTGCGATGATCAACGACGGCATGATGGACAAGTTCGCCATCAGCCAGGTCTACGGCATGCATAACGAGCCGCGGCTTCCGGTCGGCAATTTCGCCATCCGCAAGGGTGGCATCATGGCGGCTGCCGACGTGTTCGAGATCACCGTCAACGGCCGCGGCAGCCATGCGGCACAGCCGCATAACTCGATCGATCCGGTTCTCACCGCCTCGCATATCGTCGTGGCGCTGCAGTCGATCGTCTCGCGCGAGATGGATCCGCTGAAATCGCTGGTGGTGACGGTCGCCTCGATCCATGGCGGCGATGCGAACAACGTCATTCCGTCGACAGTGAAGCTCGTCGGTACGGTGCGCACGCTCCTGCCGGAAACCCGTGATTTTGCGGAGAAGCGGCTGAAGGAAGTGGCCGAGGCAACGGCAAGCATCCATGGCGCCACGGTGGATGTCCTCTATCGCCGTGGCTATCCCGTGACCATGAACCACGAGGAGGAGACCGATTTCGCCATCGAGATCGCCTCCAAGATCTCCGGTCCGAAACAGGTCAATGGCACGGTGCAGCCGCATATGGGGGCGGAAGATTTTTCCTACATGCTGGAAAAGCGTCCCGGCGCCTTCATCTTCATCGGCAATGGCGACACCGCGAGCCTGCACAATGCAGCTTACGATTTCAACGACGAGGCTATCCCCTACGGCATCAGCTACTGGGTAACGCTTGCAGAAACCGCACTCGCTGCCCAGGACCTGGCCGCCTAAAGATAGGATAGATCGATGCTGCTTTCCGGAACTGCAATGGAACAGACCGGGGGATCGGTTTCTCCCATCCTCTCGGTCAAGAACCTCTCGACCTCCTTCCGCGTCAACGACGAGTGGAAGACGGTCGTGCGCAACATGTCCTTCGACATCGCCCCGCGGGAAACCGTCGCCATCGTCGGCAGATCGGGTTCGGGCAAGTCGGTCACCTCGCTCTCCATCATGCGGCTTCTGGCGAAGCGGACGAGCCGGATCGAGGGCCAGGTCTTCCTCAACGGCAGGGAACTGCTCTCGCTGCCGGAGGAGCAGATGCGCCAGGTGCGCGGCAACGAGATCTCGATGATCTTCCAGGAGCCGATGACCTCGCTGAACCCGATCTTCCCGATCGGCAAGCAGATTGCCGAGGCATTGACCGTTCACAAGAACATTTCCAAAGCCGAGGCGAAGGCGGAAGTCATTCGCCTTCTGGAAAAGGTCCGCATCCCGAACGCCAAGAGCCGGTTCGACGAATATCCGCACCAGTTTTCCGGCGGCATGCGCCAGCGCGTGATGATCGCCATGGCGCTGGCCTCCAAGCCGAAGCTTCTGATCGCCGACGAGCCGACGACCGCGCTCGACGTGACGATCCAGGGCCAGATCCTCGACCTGATCAAGACGCTGCAGGAAGAGGAGGGCATGTCCGTTCTCTTCATCACCCACGACATGGGCGTGGTGGCCGAGGTGGCCGATCGGACGATCGTGATGTTCCGCGGCGATCAGGTGGAGACCGGGCCGACCGACGACATTTTTCATCGCGGCCAGCACCCCTATACGCGGGCGCTACTTTCCGCCGTGCCGCGGCTCGGCTCGATGGGCGACCGCAAGCTGCCGCTGCGTTTCCCGAGCATCGACATCAAGACCGGCGAACAGCAGGTTCTGGCCGATGTGACGGACACGGTTGCCAAGGGCAAGACGCCGATCCTCGACGTGAAGGACCTGACGACGCGGTTCGACATCCATTCCGGCCTGTTCGGCCGCAAGACCGGCGCTGTGCATGCTGTCGAGAAGGTTTCGTTCGACCTGTTCGAGGGTGAAACCCTGTCGCTGGTGGGCGAGATCAGGCTGCGGCAAGTCGACGACCGGCCGTTCCGTGACGCGGCTGATCAATCCGACGAGCGGCTCGGTGCAGCTCGACGGCTATGACGTGATGAGCCTCGACCAGCCGACGTTGCGCAAGATGCGTCGCTCGATCCAGATGGTGTTCCAGGACCCGTTCGCATCGCTCAACCCGCGCATGAGTGTCGGCTCGGCGGTGATGGAGCCGTTCGTCGAGCACGGACTCGGCACCAAGGCGCAGGCGCGCGAGAAGGCGGCAGAACTGCTTGATAAGGTTGGTCTTTCCGCCGATATGATGAAGCGGTTCCCGCACGAGTTTTCCGGCGGCCAGAGGCAGCGCGTGGCAATCGCCCGGGCACTGATGCTCGACCCCAAGGTCATCGTGGCGGACGAGGCCGTGTCGGCGCTCGACGTGTCGATCAAGGCGCAGGTCTGCAACCTGCTGCTCGACCTTCAGCAGAGCCTGAAGCTCGCCTTCCTGTTCATCAGCCATGACATGGCCGTGGTGGAACGCGTCAGCCACCGTGTCGCCGTCATGTATCTCGGCGAGATCGTCGAAATCGGCCCGCGTGCGGCTGTCTTCGAGAACCCGCAGCACCCCTATACCAAGAAGCTGATGTCGGCTGTGCCGGTGCCGGATCCGTCGCGCCGCTCGATCAAGCGCAACATGTCGACTGACGAGATCAAGAGCCCGATCCGCCCGGCCGACTACGTGCCGCCGGTGCGGGAATATCGCGAGGTTTCCCCAGGGCATGTAGTGCAAGTGGCATAAGGCTTCATCAGCCCACCGTATTTGCTGAAGATCCGCGTTTCTGGTAGTTTCGAAGACTGCCGGGAACGCGGATTTCTCGTCTGTGCGGCATGTGCGGAAGGCGGATAATGAGCGACAAGGACCTGATTCGACAGCGCACACTCGAGGCCGCACATCTGCAGGCGATCGAGGGAAACCCGCTAGATGCTGATGATCTTGCGATGTTCGATATGTTCGATCGTGAAGGCTATACCGTCGAGCAGCAGCTCGAGTATGTTCGGAAGGACTTGGAGAGGCGTATGGCGGAAAAGCAGTCGACGCCCGTTTCTGCCCGAAGATAGGCAAGCGGCACCATGAGTGACGATCCTTATGTCTATCCGGGCACGAAGGTTCTGCGAAACAAATTCAATATTCGCGATTCTGATGGTCTGGACTTGGCAGAACGGCGTTATTCGACGATCCGCAGCCGTCAGGGTATCCCCGCCGGAGATTTCGATCTCAAACATCTTCGCGCCATCCACCGCCATCTTTTTCAGGACATTTTCGATTGGGCCGGAGAAATCCGCACCGTCGAGATCTCGAAGGGCGGCAGCCAGTTCCAGTTTCGGCAGTATATCGAAATCGGCATGTCCGACGTTCATCGGCGTCTGATGTCGATGGATTTTCTGCGCGGCCTGAATCGCGAAGAATTTGCCGTGAAGGCCGCGTCGATCATGGGGGACGTGAATTATGTACACCCTTTTCGCGAGGGAAATGGGCGTACGCAATTGCAGTATTTCAAGCAGCTTAGCGGGCAAGCGGGGCACTCGCTCGACCTTACGAAAATTGGCGCTGCAGACTGGCTGAATGCCTCGATTGCCGCGCATCGCGGAGAGTATGGCCGCATGGCTGATGTGATCATCGCTGCGTTTAAATCGGACTGAGCGGCGCGCGTCTTGCTCATGGCAGATCCATTTTTCATCGTTTGACAGACCGTCGGAAAAAATGTCAGCAAATTGCCAGAGGAGATTTCTGCATGGCAAAACGGTCTGACACCCAGGGGCGGCTGGATGATGCGGCGAGGGCTGGGTGGCTCTACTATGTCGCTGGCCGAACGCAGGACGAAATCGCGTCCGCCATGGGCATTTCGCGCCAGTCGGCGCAGCGCCTCGTGTCGCTTGCGGTTGCCGAGCGGCTGATCAAGGTCCGGCTCGACCACCCGATCGCCGCCTGCCTGGAACTTGCCGAACGGCTTAAGGAAAAATACGGGCTGAAGCATGCGGAAGTGGTGCCGAGCGATCCGGAGGAGGGTCTTCCACGACCGGCATCGCGGAAGCGGCGGCGGCGGAAATCGAACGCTGGCTGAAGCGGCCGGATCCGATCGTCATCGCCGTCGGCACCGGCAGGACCCTGAAGGCCGCCGTCGACCAGTTGCCGCCGATGGAATGCCCGCAGCACCGGATCGTCTCGCTCACCGGCAATATCGGGCCGGACGGCTCAGCCGCCTTCTACAACGTCATTTTTTCCATGGCCGATGCCATCAAGACGCGGCATTTCCCGATGCCGCTGCCGGTCCTCTGTTCCTCTGCCGAGGAGCGCGTGACGCTTCACGACCAGGCGCTGGTGCGCTCGACCCTGGCTCTTGCCGCGCAGGCGGACGCCACCTTCGTCGGCATCGGCGAGCTTGGCGTGGAAGCGCCGCTTTGCGTCGACGGGTTTCTCGAGCGGGAGGAAATGCTGCAACTTGTCGATAGTGGTGCCACAGGCGAGATTTGTGGCTGGATCTACGACCGCAACGGACGCCTGATCGACAATGCCGTCAACGAGCGTGTCGCCAGCGTGCCGATCCCGTCGCGAGAGACGAGCGCGGTGATCGGTATCGCCCAGGGCAAGCGGAAAATTCCGGCCATGGGCGCTGCTCTCAAGGGCGGATTGATCAACGGCGTGATCACCGACGAGGCTTCTGCCGAGCAGTTGCTCTCCCTGTGAGCAAAAAATTATAATAATAAAATCAATAATTTAAAACGTTTTAATCGCAGTGCAGCGACGAATCTCTGTTGACTTCCGAGAGGGCTTAGTAAGTAATTGCCCATGAGCAAAGCGAATGCTCGCTAACATCTTCTCGGGAGGAAGATATGACATTGAAGACCTTTTTGCTGGGCGCCTGCTCGGCCATGGCTTTTGTTGCCACTGCGGCATCTGCCGAAACCCTCACCATCGCGACCGTCAACAATTCCGACATGATCCGCATGCAGGGTCTGACGTCTGAATTCACCAAGGCGAACCCGGATATCCAGGTCAACTGGGTCACGCTCGAAGAAAACGTTCTTCGCGAGCGCGTCACGACCGATATCGCTGCCAATGGCGGCCAGTACGACATCGTCACCATCGGCAATTACGAAGTTCCGATCTGGGCCAAGCAGCAGTGGCTGCTGCCGCTCGACGGTCTCGGTGATAATTACGACATGGATGACCTGCTGCCGGCGATCCGCGGCGGCCTCTCTGTCGACAGCAAGCTTTATGCGGCACCGTTCTACGGTGAATCTGCGATGATCATGTATCGCACCGACCTTCTCGAAAAGGCCGGCCTGAAGATGCCTGAAAACCCGACCTGGGAATTCATCGCCGATGCGGCGAAGAAGATGACCGACCGCAGCAACGACATCAACGGCATTTGCCTTCGCGGCAAGGCCGGCTGGGGCGAAAACATGGCCTTCATCTCGGCGCTGACCAACTCGTTCGGTGGTCGCTGGTTCGATGAAAACTGGAAGCCGCAGTTCGACCAGCCGGAATGGAAGGCCTCGCTGCAGTTCTATGCAGACCTGATGAAGGAAGCCGGTCCGGCCGGCGCGTCCTCCAACGGCTTCAACGAAAACCTGACGCTGTTCCAGCAGGGCAAGTGCGGCATGTGGATGGACGCCACCGTGGCAGCCTCCATGGTCTCCAACCCGAAGGAATCGACGGTTGCCGACAAGGTCAACTATGCGATCTTCCCGTCCAAGGAAGGCGTCAACAACCACGGCAACTGGCTGTGGTCGTGGAACCTCGCCGTTCCAGCCTCTTCGCAGAAGGCTGAAGCCGCGCAGAAGTTCATCGCCTGGGCAACCAGCAAGGAATACACGGCTCTCGTCGCATCCAAGGAAGGCTGGGCCAACGTTCCTCCGGGCACGCGTACCTCGCTCTACGAAAACGCGGACTACAAGAAGGCTGCAGCCTTCGCCGAACCGACGCTCGCTGCCATGACTGCTGCCGACATCACTAAGCCGACCGTCAAGCCGGTGCCCTACACGGGTGGCCAGTTCGTCGCGATCCCTGAATTCCAGGCTCTCGGCACCACGATCGGTCAGCTTTTCTCGGCTGTTATCGCCGGCCAGTCCACGGTCGACGACGCGCTTGCCGCCGCTCAGGCAACGGCAACCCGCGACATGACCCGCGCCGGCTACATCAAGTAACCTCCCAAGAAGAAACTGCCCGGTCGCCGATGCGGCCGGGCAGTCTACCTGACGGGAACATTCCGCCTGCGCACATCTCGTCGTGTTCGCCGGCTACCCTATAAAAACAAGATCATGCTCCCGCGCCGCGGTTCCCGCCCGAACACAAGGCACGGCAATTAGAGCTGAAATGGCTCCGGGGAGGGTCGCTCAAGATGGCAACGCAAAACACCAAGACGTTGGCTCGCCTGATGATGGCGCCCTCCGTCATCGTTCTTCTCGTCTGGATGGTCGTACCGCTCGCAATGACGCTGTACTACTCGTTCCAGAACTACAACCTGCTGACGCCGATGAACGTCTCGTTCGCAGGCTTCTTCAATTACCAGTATTTCTACACCGATCCGGCCTTCTTCCAGTCGATCTGGAACACGCTGGTCCTGGTGCTCGGCGTGCTTGCCATAACCGTCATCGGTGGTACCGCGATCGCACTACTGATCGACCAGCCGATCTTCGGTCAGGGGATCGTGCGCATTCTCGTCATCTCGCCCTTCTTCGTCATGCCGCCGGTCGCGGCATTGATCTGGAAGAACATGCTGATGCATCCGGGCTATGGCGTATTCGCCGACGTCGCCAAGTTCTTCGGGCTTCAACCGATCGACTGGTTCGCGCAATATCCGCTTTTCTCGGTCATCATCATCGTTGCGTGGCAGTGGCTGCCGTTTGCGACGCTCATCCTGCTTACCGCGCTGCAGTCGCTCGACAGCGAGCAGAAGGAAGCCGCGGAGATGGACGGCGCGAATTTCGTCAACCGCTTCATCTACCTGACGATCCCGCATCTTTCGCGCGCCGTCACGGTCGTCATCCTGATCCAGACGATCTTCCTGCTCGGCATCTATGCGGAAATCCTCGTCACCACCAATGGCGGCCCGGGTTACGCGTCCACCAACCTCACCTTCCTCATCTACCGCACGGCACGCCTGGGCTATGACGTCGGCGGCGGGGCTGCAGGTGGCATCATCGCCGTCGTTCTCGCCAATATCGTCGCCATCTTCCTGATGCGCGCCGTCGGCAAGAACCTGGACAAGTAGGGGATAAGATCATGGCACGCAAAGTTACCACCGGAGCCAAGATCGGCTGGACCATCGCAGCATGGGTCGTGGCGCTCCTCATCTTCTTTCCGATCCTCTACGCCGTCATCACCAGCCTCAAGACAGAGCAGGAAGCCATTGCCGGCTTCAGCCTGATCCCGTCGGGCACGTTCGAGAACTATGTCACGGTGCAGACGCAGCGCGACTATTTCAAGCCGTTCATGAACTCGGTGATCCTGTCGCTCGGCTCCACCATCCTGGCGCTGATCATCGCGATCCCGTCCGCCTGGGCGATGGCCTTTGCGCCGGGCAAGCGGACGAAGGACATCCTGATGTGGATGCTCTCCACCAAGATGATGCCGTCGGTCGCGGTTCTTCTGCCGATCTTCATCATCTTCCGCACCTTCGGCCTGCTCGACAGCCGTGTCGGCCTCACCGTCATGCTGACGCTGATCAACCTGCCGATCGTGGTCTGGATGCTCTACACCTATTTCCGCGAAATTCCGGGCGAGATCCTGGAAGCGGCGCGGATGGACGGTGCGAGCCTCTGGAAAGAGATCGTCTACGTGCTGACGCCGATGGCCGTGCCGGGCATTGCCTCGACGCTGCTCCTCAACATCATCCTTGCCTGGAACGAAGCGTTCTGGACCATCCAGCTGACGACCACGAATGCGGCGCCGCTGACGGCCTTCATCGCTTCCTTCTCGTCACCGCAAGGCCTGTTCTGGGCAAAGCTCTCAGCAGCGTCGACCATGGCGATCGCACCCATCCTCATCCTCGGCTGGTTCAGCCAGAAGCAACTCGTTCGCGGCCTCACGTTTGGCGCGGTTAAGTAAGGAATTCGTCTCATGGGCAGCATTACTCTCAAGAACGTGCAGAAGACCTTCGGCGAAGCCAAGGTCATTCCCTCGGTCGATCTCGAAATCAAGGACGGCGAATTCGTCGTCTTCGTCGGCCCATCGGGTAGCGGCAAGTCGACGCTTCTGCGCCTGATCGCCGGTCTCGAAGACGTCACCGGCGGTTCGATAACCATCGACGGCAAGAACGTTACCGACGCGGCTCCGGCCCAACGTGGTCTTGCCATGGTGTTCCAGTCCTACGCGCTTTATCCGCATATGACGGTGCGCAAGAATATCGCCTTCCCGCTGAAGATGGCGAAGATGGAGCAGTCGGCGATCGACAAGAAGGTCGAGGCCGCTGCCAAGGTGCTGAACCTCACCGACTATCTGGAGCGCCGTCCGTCGCAGCTTTCCGGCGGCCAGCGCCAGCGTGTGGCGATCGGCCGTGCTATCGTGCGCGAACCTTCGGCCTTCCTGTTCGACGAGCCGCTGTCCAACCTGGACGCTGCTCTGCGCGGGACGATGCGTCTCGAGATCAGCGATCTTCACAACCAGCTGAAGACGACGATGATCTACGTTACCCACGACCAGATCGAGGCCATGACCATGGCCGACAAGATCGTCGTGCTCAATCGCGGCAATATAGAGCAGGTCGGTTCGCCGATGGAACTCTACAACACGCCGCGCAACCTGTTCGTTGCGGGCTTCATCGGCTCGCCGCGGATGAACATGATCACCGGCGACTATGCCAAGGCGAAGGGCGCGGCCACGGCCGGTATCCGTCCCGAACATCTGACGCTGTCGAAGGAGAGCGGCACATGGAAAGGACCGTCTCGGTCGCCGAACATCTCGGCGCCGATACTTTCCTGCATCTCGATGTCGAGGGCATCGGCCAGATGACGGCGCGTGCCGGCGGCGAATTCGGCGCCCGTCACGGCGATACCGTGTACCTGACGCCGGATGAGAGCAGACTGCACCGTTTCGACGACAAGGGCCTTGCCATCAAGGCCTGATTATCCAATCGGCCTGGGAGTTCAGGCCAACCGGAGTATGAGAAAATGACTGTGAAGCTTTCGTTGGCAAGCCTCAAGGATGCCGCAGCAACGGCTGCTGTGCCGGCCTACGACCCGAAGAGCCTGAAGCCGGGCATCATCCATTTCGGCGTTGGAAATTTCCACCGCGCCCATCAGGCGATCTATCTCGATGACCTGTTCAACACGGGCAAGGGCCACGACTGGGCGATCATCGGCGCCGGCGTCATGCCGTCAGATGCCGCCATGCGCGACAAGCTGAAGGCGCAGGACTACCTGACGACCGTGGTCGAGCAGGACAACAACAAGACCGGCGCGCGCGTCACCGCGCCGATGATCGACATCATCGCGCCGGACGAAAAGGACGCGCTGGTCGAGAAGCTTGCCGATCCGGTAATCCGCATCGTTTCCATGACGATCACCGAAGGCGGCTATTTCATCGATGCCGCCGGTCACTTCAATCCAGCCCATCCGGCGATGGTGGAGGACGGTAAAAACCCGACGGCACCGAAGACGGTGTTCGGCCTGATCCTCGCGGGCATGAAGCTTCGTCGTGAGCGCGGTGTACCGCCGTTCACGATCATGTCCTGCGACAACATTCCCGGAAACGGCCATGTGACGGAAAACACCGTCATCGGGCTCGCCAAGATGTCTGACCCGGCATTCGCGACGTGGATCCACGAGAATGTCGCCTTCCCGAACTCGATGGTGGACCGCATCACGCCGGCAACCGGTCAGCGCGAAGTCGACATCCTGAAGAACGATTTCAACATCGACGACAACTGGCCGGTGTTCTGCGAAGAGTTCAAGCAGTGGGTGATGGAAGACAACTTCCCGGCCGGTCGTCCGCGCCTGGAAGAGGTCGGCGTGCAGTTCGTGCCGGACGTCGCGCCTTATGAGCTGATGAAGATCCGCATCCTCAACGGTGGCCATGCGACGATCGCCTACCCGGGCGAGCTGCTCGACATCCACTTCGTCCACGAGGCGATGGAACATCCGCTGATCCGGGCGTTCCTCGCCAAGCTGGAGAAGGAAGAGATCATCCCGATCGTGCCGCCGGTGCCGGATACCAATCTCGACGAATATTTCGACCTGATCGAGCGCCGCTTCCTGAACCCGAAGATCGGCGACACCATTCCGCGTCTGGCGCAGGACGGTTCCAACCGCCAGCCGAAGTTCATCCTGCCCTCGACGCGCGATCGCCTGGCCAAGGGCGACGACATTATCGGCCTGTCGCTGGTCTCCGCTCTGTGGTGCCGCTACTTCGCCGGGACGTCGGACAGTGGCCGCAAGATCGTGTTCAACGACACGAGCGCCGAGAAGCTGCAGGCAGCGGCGCTGAAGGCCAAGGATGATCCGGATGCCTTCCTGGTGTTCGACGAGATTTTTGGCGAAGTGTCGAAGAACGAGTTGTTCCGCAAGCGCTTTGCCCATGCCTTGAAGACGCTTTGGGCGGAAGGCACGGCGAAGACGCTGCAGCTCTATCTCGACGACAAGCTGGTTCAGGAATGAGGTGATACGTGGCTGACCGTGCCGGACCATTAGTGATCTTCGACTGCGACGGCGTTCTCGTCGATAGCGAGCCGCTTTCGGTTCGCGTGCTTGTCGAGGCTCTCAACCGGCATGGCGTCGACATGGCCGAGGAGGAAGCCTATCGCCGCTTCCTCGGCCGCAGCCTTGCCACGATGAAGCAGGTGATGGACGAGGAATACGGGTTTCATACGGGCCCCGAATTCCTCGAAGCGATGCGGCTCGACCTCTACAGCCGTTTCAAGAAGGAACTGCAGCCGATACCCGGCATTGCCGAGGCGCTCGATCGGCTCCAGACGCCGCGCTGCGTGGCGTCGTCCAGCAATCCCGACCGTATCCGCCTGTCGCTGACCATCACCGGGCTGATCGACAAGCTGGAACCGCATATATTCAGTGCCAGCATGGTGAAAAACGGCAAGCCGGCGCCGGATCTTTTCCTGCATGCGGCAAGCCAGATGGGCTTCAATCCAAAGGATTGCATCGTCATCGAGGATAGCCCAGCCGGCATCGAGGCAGCGCAGCGCGCCGGCATGACAGTGTTCGGTTTCACCGGCGGCTCGCATGCTTCCGTTCCCGGCTATCGGGAGCGGATCGACGCTCTTTCTCCCGATGTGGTGTTTGACGCCATGCCGGATTTGCTCCACCTTGTGCAAAACTATATGGAGGGCCGCGGCGGCCCGATGTCCCGGCAAGCGCTCTGATTGCGCGTCGGGGACCGGCCGCAGCGAGCGACACAGGGACAGGAAAAAGATCCGGATGCGTGATCACATCGTTGCGGTCGATATCGGCACGACCAGTGCGCGTGCCGGGGTTT
This sequence comes from Terrirhizobium terrae, assembly GCF_030323265.1. GTDB lineage: Bacteria > Pseudomonadota > Alphaproteobacteria > Rhizobiales > Rhizobiaceae > Neorhizobium. The sequence goes on along the minus strand of NZ_CP104992.1, from coordinate 463,705 downwards.
TCGACCGTGAGGGTCGCTCGCTCGCCAAGGCGAAGCATCCGATCAAGATGTTCCGGCCACGGGACAATCACGCCGAACATGACTCCGAAGACATATGGGCTGCGACCTGCATTGCGGTCAAGGCGGCGATGGCGGAGGCCGGGCTTGATGCCTCGCGCATCGCTGCGATCGGCTTCGACGCGACCTGTTCGCTTGTTGTACGCGATACCGAAGGGCAGCAGCTAAGCGTCTCGACCACCGGAGAGAACCGGCAGGATACGATCGTCTGGCTCGATCACCGGGCGATCCGGCAGGCCGGGGAGCTTTCGGCTACCGGTCATGCGGTGCTGCAATATTCCGGCGGATCGCTGTCTCCCGAAATGGAAATGCCGAAGCTCAAATGGCTGAAGGAGAAGCTGCCGCAGAGCTGGGCCAAGGCTGGCTTCATCTTCGATCTGGCCGACTTCCTGACATGGAAGGCGACAGGCTCGACGGCGCGGTCGCGTTGCACCGTCACGGCCAAATGGAATTACGTCGCGCACGAGACGCCGGGATGGAAGCGCGACTATCTGGCGCTTGCCGGTCTCGATGACCTGATGGAGCGGGCGGGGCTGCCGGAGGACACGGCACCGGTCGGATCAAGCCTCGGTCGCCTGACGGCGGAGGCGGCGGAAACGCTCGGGTTGGACGAGGGCGTCGCAGTGGCCCCGGGCCTGATCGATGCCTATGCCGGTGCCTTCGGGGCGCTCGGCAGTGCCGCCAGCGGATCGCGGCTGGAGACGAGCGTGGCGCTGATCGGCGGCACGTCGAGCTGCATTGTCGCGCTCACCAAGGACGAGAAGCCTGGGCGCAGTCTCTGGGGGCCGTATTACGAAGCGGTGCTGCCCGATCACTGGCTGGTGGAGGGCGGGCAGTCGGCTGCCGGCGCGCTGCTCGACCATATCGTGCGCATGCATGCGGCGGGTGGCGAGCCGACGTCGGAGCTACATGGCCGCATCATCGACCGGATCGGCGAACTGCGCGCCGAGCCGAGGAGGACGAGGGGCATGACATTGCCCCGAACCTTCACATCCTGCCGGATTTTCACGGCAACCGGTCGCCGCTTGCCGACCCCCATGCGACCGGTGTGATCAGCGGTCTAACGCTCGACACGTCGTTCGACGGGCTGTGCAGGCTCTATTGGCGGGGCTGCGTGGCGATCGCGCTCGGCATTCGCCACATCCTCGATGCGATGGCCGGCTTCGGCTACCGGTTCGAAACGCTGCATGTCACCGGCGGGCATGTGAACAACCCGCTTCTGATCGAGCTTTATGCCGACGTCACCGGACGCAAGGTCGTGCTGCCGGAAATGCGCGATGCCGTGCTGCTCGGCACGGCGATGACGGCTTCGGTCGCCGGTGGTCTGCATGGCTCACTGTTCGACGCGGGCAGGGCGATGGATGCCGGCGGCGAGGAGCGCCTGCCTGACCCGTCCCGCAAGGCGGGTTACGACCGCGACTATCGCGTATTCCTGACGATGATCAGGCAGCGGGAAGAGCTGAAGGGAATGGAGTAGCCTCCTTTCTTTGGCTATTGCCGCCATCACGGCTGCTGGTCGAAGAAGAGATAGACCGCTGCGATTTTTCCATCCCGTGCCACGATGATATCCGTTCCCGCATAGGCCGGTGGCTCTCCCGGCCGGCCGGAGACCCACTGGATCCGGCCAGCCGTTTCATGCAGCTGTTCCGGCGGGCGTACGACCGTATAGCGGAAATCCGGATGGGTGTTGCGGATGATGCCGGCGATATTGGCGATCTCGTCCCTGCCGCGATGGATGCTGTCCTGTTCGTAGAAGACCGCATCCTCGGCGAAGATTTCATCAATTGCCTTTCGCCGGCGATCGGCATCCCCTTCGCCGAACACGTCATGCAGATTGCGTGTCATCAATGTCGTTATGTCATGGGCCATGTCTGTCTCCGCAATCCGTTCGGAGCGGCAGCAGACATGATCCTGCATATGCCTGTCTTGTCGGAACTTTCGGCTGGTGGGGGCAGTGAAGCGCGGCCTATCCGATGTCTATGCCTGTTCAGTGTCGGCAGCGAGCGAGCCAGTCAGATGAAATTGCAGGCCCTCAGGCAGGTAGGCGGTCTCGGCCTTGCCGTGGAAATAGGAGGCGACGATCTGGTTGTTCAGCCGTGAGCCGAAGCCGGTGCGGGACGGTACTGAGACCGTCGGGCCGCCGCTTTCCTGCCACTCGAAGCGAAGCGCCTTCTCCTCGTCGATAGTCCAGCGGATTGAGACGTGACCCTCATCGGCAGAGAGAGCGCCATATTTCAAAGCATTGGTCGCCAGTTCATAGATCGCAAGCGACAGGCCAGTCGCCTGCTCGGATGTGAGTCTGGCTGCAGGTCCGGAAATTGTGGCGCGTTCATCCCTGTCCAGATGGGGCGCAAGCGCGTTGGCCACCACATCCTGCAGGAAGACGCTGTCGTCCGAGGCGGAGATGAGGTTCTGCGCCTTGCCGAGTGCGTCGATACGCCGGGTAATCGTCTCGCGTGCTTCGGAAAGGCTGATGGCATGGCGCATGGAGGCGCTGACGACCGCATTGGTGACAGCCATGGTGTTCTTGACCCGATGGACGAGTTCCCGTCGCAACACGTCCTGGGTCTGTTTCGCGCGTACGGTGTCCGTCGTCTCTATCACGGTATCGACCATGCCGGCGATCCTACCCTCATCGTCGCGCAGGGGACTGTAGCAGAATGTGAAATAGGCAAGTTCATCATAGTCGTTGCGTTTAATCCGCAACGGAAAGTTCTCGATATAGGTCGGCTCGCCAGCGTAAGCTCTGTCGGCGATCGGTCCGATTTCGCTCCAGGCTTCCGCCCATATGTCGGCAAACGAGCGCCCAATGGCCAGCGGCTTCTTGCCGAGAATAGGCAGGAAGGCATCGTTGTGAATGGTGATGAATTCAGGCCCCCAGATGACGGCCTGGGGAAATTTCGAACTGAGCGTCACGTCGACGATGGTTTTGAGCGACGTCGGCCAGTCTTCGATCGGGCCCAGCGGGTTCTTCGACCAGTCGAATTCCGAGACGATGCGGCCCATCCGGCTATCTGCCCAACTCGCTTTACTCAGCCGCACGCACAAACTCTCCCATCGACGCCCCTCTTGCCAATCTCAGGCTGCTTCCGATGCAGCGGATCTGAAGTGCTGAGGTTCTAATATGGATCGCGGTGCCCGGAAGACCAGTGCCTGGGTATCCGGCTGCCCGGTGGAAATACGGCTGTCCCAGTCCGCGATCTACTGTACGCGTGAAAGCGCTGGACACGGTGTGAAATGCTCGCTAGAGAGTTCGTAACGTTATTACATAACTAAATGTGAAGATTTTGTCTTACGAAATCCTGCCGGCCTGCACTTTCTGCAATGCGGACCTTCTGCTTGACGCTCATGGCCCGATCGGCCTAACTGCGAGCCGATGGTTCCCCGATGATGACTCGGAGGGGATAATAGGGAACGCGGTGAGGCCGATGAGGTCAAGACCGTGGCTGCCCCCGCAACTGTAAGCGGATTGCCGTCCATCCCTGGGTGCCGAAAGGCGCCATGCCACTGTGCGAGACCGCACGGGAAGGTAGATGGAAGGCAGACATTCGCGAGCCAGGAGACCTGCCATCAATGACCATCCAATCAGCCGGGCGGGGATGCTCGGGAAGGAACAGACATGATTGACCTGAACCTCGGCCGAAAGGCCTTCCTCCGTCTCGATTGGGCTTTTCGCCGCTAGCACCTTGTCGCCGTGCGTTTCGCGCTGCCGTCCGTGCCTGTCCTTTCTCCTCCAGATCGAGGTTTCTCATGCGTCAGATCATTTCTAGTCTTGCCTTCGCCGTCGGCCTCGGTGCCATGGCGGCATCCGCCTTTGCGGCCACCCAATATCCCCTGACGATCGAGAATTGCGGCCAGTCGGTGACCTTCGATAAGGCGCCGGAAAAAATCGTGTCGATCGGTCAGGGCATGACCGAAATCCTGTTCTCGCTCGGTCTCGCAGACAGGATAGCCGGCACCGGCGTCTGGGTCGGTCCGGTCCTGCCGCAATATGCGGAGGCCAATGCCAAGATCAAACGGCTTTCCGATAACGACCCGAGCTTCGAATCCGTCGTCGGCGAGGAGCCGGATCTGGTGGCGGCCGAATTCGAATGGCATGTCGGCACGCAAGGATCGGTCGGCAAGCGCGAGCAGTTTTCCGGTCTCGGCATCAACACCTATGTCGCGCCGGCCGATTGCGTCGCCAAGGTCAATACCGACGGTGGTGACGGCGTACGCAAGGAGCTCTTCACCATGGAGCTGATCTACCAGGAGATCGGCGAACTGGCGCAGATATTCGATATCAAGGATCGCGGCGACGCGCTGATCGCCGACCTGAAGAAGCGTGAAGCCGAGGCTGTTGCGTCCGTTGCCGGTGCGGCGGGCAAGAACCTGCCGGTCGTCTTCTGGTTCTCCAGCAAGGAAGTAAAGGGCGATGCCTTCATCGCGGGCAAGAACAGCGCACCGGCCTATATCTTGAAGACGCTCGGCGCCAAGAACGTCGTGACGACCGAGGAGGAATGGCCGCTGGTCGGTTGGGAGACGATCTCCCAGTTCAATCCTTCGGTCATCGTCATCGCCACCATGGATCGCCGTCGCTATGCCGCCGATGATCCGGCCGTCAAGGTCGATTTCCTGAAGACCGATCCGGTGACGAAGGAACTCGACGCGGTGAAGAACGAGCGCTTCGTGATGATGGACGCCCAGTCGATGAACCCGACGATCCGCACAATCGAGGGCATCGAAACGCTGGCCAAGGGTATCAAGTCCTTCGGTCTGTCGCAGTGAGCCAAGCCTATCCGTTACGTCCGGCATGGTGGGCGCTTTCCGCGCTCACCATTGCCGCAATCGTCATTCTCGCGGTGATGGTCAGTCTCGCCGTATCGATCGGCGAGATTGCCATCCCGGTCGGCACCACGGCGAAGGCTGTCGCCAATCGGCTGTTCGGCGCCGAATTCGAACTGAGCCGCATCCATCAGGGCATCGTCTGGGACTATCGCCTCAGCCGGGCGCTGGTGGCGGCAAGCGCCGGTGCATCGCTGGCACTTTGCGGCGCGATCCTGCAGGCGTTGCTGCGCAATCCGCTCGCCGAACCCTATGTGCTCGGCATATCGGCCGGTGCCTCGACGGGTGCCGTCGCGGTTATGGTGCTGGGGCTTGGCTACGGCGTGCTGACGCTCTCCAGTGGTGCCTTCATCGGCGCGGTTGTCGCCTTCCTTTTGGTCGGCGTGCTTGCCGCCGGCACGGGTGGCACGAGCGAGCGCATCATTCTCTGCGGCGTGGCGATCTCGCAGCTATTCAACGCGCTGACATCCTATGTCGTCACCACGTCCGCCAATGCCGAACAGGCGCGCGGCGTGCTGTTCTGGCTGCTCGGGTCACTCAGCGGCGTGCGCTGGCCGGATGTCTATCTCTCGGCGCCGATCACGCTTGCCGGCTTCCTGATCTGTCTCGCACATGTGCGGGCGCTGGATGCCTTCGCCTTCGGCATGGATGCCGCGGCCTCTCTCGGCATCGCCGTGCGGCGCACCCAGATCGTGCTGCTTGCCACGACGGCGGCGATGACGGCGGGTGTCGTTTCCATGGTCGGCTCGATCGGTTTCGTCGGCCTCGTCATTCCCCATGCAGCGCGCTTTCTCGTCGGGCCGGGTCATGCGCGGCTTTTGCCGGCCGTGGCACTCGGCGGGGCGATCTTCATGGTCGGTGCCGACATCGTCTCGCGCATCATCGTGCCGCAGCAGATCCTGCCGATCGGCGTGGTGACGGCGCTGTTCGGCGCTCCGGCCTTTGCGGTCATCCTCTACAAGGCGCGGAAAACGGCATGAGCATCGCGGTCAACAATGTCAGCTATGCCGCAGGCGAAGCGCTTATCGTCAACGGCGTCAGCCTGTCGGTGGAAAAGGGCAAGATCCTCGGCCTGCTCGGCCCGAACGGATCGGGAAAATCTAGCCTGCTGCGGCTGATCTGCCGTTTGAGGAAAGTGAAGAGCGGCATCATCCGTCTCGGCGACGATGACATCGCCTCCATTCCACGGACGGCGCTGGCAAAGCGCATCGCCTTCGTCGAGCAGCAGTCGACCACCGATACGCAGCTGACGGTGCGCGACGTCGTGCAGCTCGGGCGGACGCCGCATCGCGGGCTGCTGTCGACCTGGAATGCCGGCGACGAGGCCGCGATTGATGAGGCGCTCGGCCGGGTCGGGATGCGCGAACGCTCCGGCCAGCTGTGGCAGACGCTTTCCGGCGGCGAGCGGCAGCGGGTGCATATCGCCCGAGCGCTAGCGCAGGCGCCGAGCGAGCTGCTGCTCGACGAGCCGACCAACCATCTCGACATCCAGCATCAGCTCGACATCCTGTCGCTCGTGACGAGGCTGGGCGTGACGTCTGTCGTGGCGCTGCACGACCTCAACCTCGCGGCGATGTTCTGCGACAGCCTCGCGGTGATGCGCAAGGGCGAGGTGATCGCGGCGGGGCCACCGGAAACGGTGCTGACGGAAGAGCTGATCGCCGATGTCTTCGGGGTGCGGGCTCATATCGAAAGATCGGCCGTGCATGGCCGGTTCAACATCCAGTACAGGATGGCTTGAGCGATGGATGGCAGCCGGTATGAGGGAGCCAATTTCGATCTCAAGGAGGAAATCCGTTCCTACTGGTCGAAGCGGTCGCAGACCTTCGATCTCGCGTTCGGGCATCGCATTCCGGCCGGTCCGGAGGCCGATGCGTGGCAGGCGCCGATGCGGGCGCTTCTCGGCGACGAGCCGAAGCGGGTGCTGGAGCTTGCTTGTGGCACTGGCGAGGTAACGCGGCTGATCCACGATCTCGGCCATGACGTGACCGCACTCGATTTTTCCGAAGCTATGCTGAAGGTCGCGCGGGCAAAGCATGCCGGCAAGCCGCGGCTGCGCTTCATCCTGGCCGATGCCGAGAACACGATGGAGCCGGACGGACACTACGACGCGATCATCTGCCGGCATCTGGTCTGGACGCTGACCGAGCCGGCACAGGCATTTGCCGACTGGCACCGGGTGCTGAAGCCAGGCGGCAGGGTATTGTTCTTCGACGGAGACTGGGCGGAGCCGAAACCGTTGGGCCGTCTGGCGCAGACGCTGATCTCATGGATCGACCGGCTGGTCGGCGCGGACCGGAATTATGACGGAGCACTTGGTGAACGGCATGCGCGGATCATGCAGGCGCTGCCTTTCGGCAAGGGCTTGCGGCCGGATATGGTCATGCCGCTGCTCAAGGATGCCGGCTTCGCCGACGTAACAATCCATCCGCATGCGCCGATCTCCCGCGCGCAGCGCAAGAGGGCCGATATCAGGAACAAGCTGCGGACTCTGGTCTACCGGCGTTTCATCATGACGTGCCGCAAGGACTAATCGCAAAGGTCTCATGCATGTTCAGGCGGAGAGGCGGTCCGTCTCGATGATCCGTTCGCCGGGCCGCGCGGCCAGCGCCGATTCCAGCAGATTTCGCGCGACGACTTCGGCGGGGCTGACGCGGTAGCGGTGGGGCAGCAGCGGACCGAGCCCACCGAGCACAATCATTGCAATTTTTTCGCCGAGCCGGAACTCGCCGCGTTTGCCACCAAGCACGCCGGGCCTGAGGATCGTCAGCGACGGGAAGCCTAGGCCGCGAAGCGCGTTCTCGAGTTCCCCCTTGGTGCGCGTATAGAGAAGGCGGGACGCGGCGTTGGCGCCGATCGACGAGGTGAGCGCGAAACTGCGTGCGCCATTCTCACGCGTTTTCTTGGCGACGGCGAGGGGGATGTCGAAATCGACAGCCCTGAAGGCCTCGTCGGAACCCGCCGTCTTTCGCGTCGTGCCTATGGCGCAGATGACGCCATCGACCGTCCACCAGTCGGCCTCCGGCAGGCCCTGGCCAAGATCGACGATCGGATTCAGGAGTTTTGTGTGAGCCGGTAGCGGTCGACGGGTCGGGGCAATGACGCGGTCTACACGATCATCCGCCAGCGCGAGTTTCAGGACATGGCTGCCGACCAGACCAGTCGCGCCTAGAACCAATAGATCTGCCATGCTTGGCTCCTGTTTTCACTGGCGGGTCGCCATCACGACGATGCGGCAATGTGTCCTCGGTTGTAGGCGGCGGCCGGTTCGTTTGTCGATACGCTTGTTCGAGGGGGTATGATTGCCTAAATGTCTCCCGCCAACCGCCGGAGACCTTTCATGATCCTCGACGCCGCCCGTCTTGCGCTCGTCAATCTTTTCGCCCCCGAGACCCGTTCCGCTTTCTGGAAGATGCTGGGGCTGACGCTGCTCATCCTTGTCGGGCTGTGGTTCACGCTCCGGGAGGCTTTCGCCTATTACGTCTGGCCCTGGTTCGCGGCCTTCCTCCCGACAATGCCTGAATGGACCGGCTGGCTGACGCTGGTTGCGGCGGTTGCGGCCAGCATCGGTCTTGCGCTCGGGCTGGCTCTGCTGATTGCGCCGATCACGGCGCTGATCGCCGGCCTGTTTCTCGATGATGTCGCGGCGGTGGTGGAGAAGCGCGATTACCCCAATGATCCGCCCGGGCGCGAATTGCCGCTCGGCCAGGCGATCATGGGCTCGATCCAGTTCCTTGGCGTCGTCATCGTCGGCAACTTCATCGCGCTACTGTTGCTGTTCATTCCGGGCGTCAACCTGATCGCCTTCTTCATGGTCAACGGCTATCTGCTCGGCCGGGAATTCTTCGAGTTCGCGGCGATGCGCTTTCGCCCGCCGGCAGAGGCGCGTGCCTTTCGCGCAAAGCACGGCTCGACCGTGATGCTTGCCGGCATGGTGATCGCCGGCTTCCTGGCGATCCCTTTCGTCAACCTTTTGACCCCGCTCTTTGCCGCCGGCCTGATGGTGCATCTGCATAAGAAGATTTCGGCACGCGACCCGGGGTTCAAGGTGTAATTCGGCAGGGGATTCCGTAGATAGAAGACCCTCCCAACCCTCCCCACAAGGGGAGGGCTTAACCTAGCCGGACCGCTAAGGCCAAATCGTGCCTTGGAGATCGCCGCAAGTTTTCTCCCCCTTGTGGGGGAGATGGCCGGCAGGCCAGAGGGGGCTTGCTACTCTGATTCAGCTTGGCAACGCCGAAGCATCATACTGGGCGGCGAATTCGGCGTTTGGCGGGATTGGCTTGATGATGTCGATCAGCACGCCGTTCGGATCTGACGTGATGAAGTGGCGCTGGCCGAAATCTTCATCTCGCAGGTCGAGCCTGATCGGCAGGCCGGCGGCTTTCAGCCGGTCGTAGACAGCATCGACATCCTCCACCTCGAAGTTGAGGAGCAGGCCGGCGACCTTGCCGCGACCCGATGCCGGGATCGTGTCGTGGCTGCCGTCAAGGATGGCGAGCGTGACATGCTCGCTCTCGCGCGACTGCAGATGGACGTACCAATCCGCCGAAAACAGCGGCTCGAAGCCAAAATGCTCGACATAGAAGGCGGCCGTGCCTTCGACGTTCTCGGTCATGATGACGGGATAGTAGCTGGTAATTTTCATCACTTTCACTCCTCCGTTTATTCAGATACATTCAGTCTGTATGTTTATATAAATACATTCTGTCTGTATGTAAATAGTGGAGATGTGATGCCACGCAGCAATCGTGAACGAACAGATCTGACCCGCACTGCGCTTCTGGATGCTGCGCGGGCGCTGTTTATCAAAAAGGGTTACGCCGAGACGGCGACGCCGGAGATCGTGGCGGAAGCCCAGGTGACGCGCGGCGCGCTCTATCACCACTTTGCCGACAAGCAGGCGCTGTTCCGTGCGGTGATCGAGCGGGAGGCGGAGCAGGTGGCGGCCGATATCGATGCGCGCTCGGCGGATGCCTCGTCGCCGCGAGAAGCGCTGCTGCAGGGGGCTTCGGCCTATTTCGACGCGATGGCGGTGCCGGGGCGGACGCGGCTGCTTTTGAAGGAAGCGCCGGCGCAGTTTGCCGGTGATACCGGCGGAGGCAACGATCCGGCGGAGCAGGGGCTCAAGGTCGGGCTCTCGCATCTGCTTGCGGGGTCCAGCTATCTGGCGCTGCTTGACCCGCTGACGGCGCTGATCTCCTCGGCTTTCGAGCGGGCGGCGATCGCCATCGATTGCGGCGGAAGGCGCGAGGATTACGAGGCGGCGATTGCGGCGCTCCTGGACGGGCTCACTGCGCGGCATGGCCAATGACTTGAGGCGGCAGTTCGACCAGCGGCGCCGGGATGTCGAAGGTCTTTTCCGGCGAGCGACAGAGATCGGCGATGACGCAGTGCTCGCATTCGGGCTTGCGCGCCTTGCAGGTATAGCGGCCATGCAGGATCAGCCAGTGATGGGCATGGAAGAGATACTGTTCCGGGATCACCTTGAGGAACTGTTCCTCGACTTCATCAGGCGTCTTGCCCGGCGCCATGAGACAGCGGTTGCCGATGCGGAAGACATGGGTGTCGACGGCGAGCGTGGGCACGCCGAAGGCCATGGACATGACGACATTGGCGGTCTTGCGGCCGACGCCCGGTAGGCGAACCAGTTCCTCGCGGGTCTTCGGCACTTCCGATCCGAACTCGTCGATCAACATGCGACAGAGGGCGATGACGTTCTTCGCCTTGTTGCGATAAAGGCCGATCGTCTTGATATGCTCGATCACGCCGTCCTCGCCGAGCGCCAGCATCTTTTCCGGCGTGTCGGCGATTTTAAACAGGGCGCGAGTTGCCTTGTTGACGCCGGCATCCGTTGCCTGAGCGGAAAGGGCGACGGCGACGACCAGCGTGAATGGATTGACGTGTTCCAGTTCGCCTTTCGGCTCCGGCCGCTGGATGGAAAAGCGGCGAAAGATCTCGACCATTTCTTCCTTTGAATAGGCGGGCTTGTAGCGCTTCGGCTTGCGCGGAGCGGTGGTCTTCTTGGCAGTGCTGGATTTGATTTTCGGATCGGCCATCAGACTGTATAGTCATGCCCCATGAGCGAAAGCAACGCGCATATGGCAGAGGACCCGCCGGTCTTTGCTGCCGAGTTGATGCCCTACCGATCGCTCGGCAGGGTGGGATTTCGGGTCGTCCTTGTGCTCTCCGGTGTCGTCTGCCTTTTCTACGGCATCTTCTTCATGATGACCGGCGCGTGGCCGATCGGGCTGTTTCTCGGGCTGGACTTTCTCGGCCTCTATGTGGCGCTGAAACTGAGCTATCGTTCGGGCCGGCAGCGGGAAGAGGTGACGGTGTCGCGCAGCAATGTCTCGATCCGAAAGTTCTCGGCCGCGGGACGGATGGTGGAGCACCGGTTCAATCCGTTCTGGGCGCGGTTCAAGGTCAACCGACATGCAGAGTTCGGCATTACCTCCATGTATGTATCCGGGGAGGGGCGAGGCACTGAGGTTGGTTCCTTCCTCAATCCGGATGATCGCGAGAGTTTCGCCACGGCGTTTCGCGGGGCGCTCGCCAGCGTGACGCGCAGGCTTTAGCAGGATGATGTTGATGGGCAAGAAACGGGTGGTTTCGATGGGGCGAAAGGCGCAGATATGAGCGAAAGGAGACAGACCATGAATGCTCTCGCTCAATTTGCGACACCCGCAGCCGACGTGACGCCGGAAGGCTCGGATTACGACACCGTGCGCCGGGTGATCGAGATGATCACGCTCGACTATCGCGAGCAGCCGTCGCTGGAGGCGATTGCCGCCGAAATCGGTCAGTCGCCGACGCAGTTGCAAAAGCTGTTCACCCGCTGGGCGGGCCTCTCGCCGAAAGCCTTCCTGCAGGCGGTGACGATCGACCATGCCAAGCGGCTGCTCGGGCAGGAGGGCCTGCCGCTGCTTGAAACCTCTTATGAGGTTGGGCTATCCGGTCCCGGACGGCTGCATGACCTGTTCGTTACCCATGAGGCGATGTCGCCGGGTGAATGGAAGGCGAAGGGTGGGGGCTGACGATCCGCTACGGCTTCCACTATTCACCCTTCGGGATTGCATTGGTGATGGTGACCGATCGCGGGCTGGCGGGGCTCGCCTTCGCCGACGAGGCGGGCGAAGTCGAGGCACTCGAGGACATGACGCGGCGCTGGCCGAATGCCACCTATGTGGAGGATCGGGAAGCGACGCTGCCCTATGTCGGCCGTGTTTTCGACCGGTCGAAATGGCAATGCGACCGGCCGCTCCGGGTCGTGCTGATCGGCACGGATTTCCAGGTCAAGGTTTGGCAGAGCCTGTTGAAGATCCCCTATGGCAAGGCCGTCACCTATTCCGACGTCGCCAACGATATCGGCCAGCCGACCGCAAGCCGCGCTGTGGGGGCGGCCGTCGGCGCGAACCCGATCTCCTTCGTCGTGCCCTGCCACCGGGCCGTCGCCAAGAATGGCGCGCTGACCGGCTATCACTGGGGGCTTACCCGCAAGCGGGCGATGCTGGGCTGGGAGACGGGCGACTGACGCCCGAGCCGTCATAGTCGAATTCGCATCCCTAACCTTCAGGCGGGTGTCCGCTTGAAAAGCGATCCGTGAGCCGCGGCAGGCGTGACCTGCCTCGACAGGTGATTTGCCTTTGCGAGGCTGCTTCCGTTGTGCGAAGATGCAGATATGAAAAGCAATGTCGAGCTTTCGGATGACCTGTCGCGGCGGATCGATCGATTGGCCGAGCGCACGCGTCTGACTCCGAGCCAGATCGTCGAGGATGCGCTATCTAACGGGCGCTCGCTGGCCTGGCAGGAGAAATGGGTAGCGGGCGTGCAGGAAGGCATCCACGATGCTGACCAGGGCAACTTTGCCACCGACACCGAAATCGCCGACGTTCTGAACAAGTACAGCTCGTCGTCCTAGCCGTGAAAATACACTGGACGCGGCGATATCTCATCGAGCTCCAGGCAATCGGCGATTATATCGCCGAAAGAAATCCGCGAGCGGCCGGTCGGGTTGTCAACGAAATACATTCAAAGACAGCGACCTTGCTCTCGGCCAATCCCTTCATCGGCAGGCCCGGCGAAATTGTGGGCACGCGCGAGCTCGTTGTGTCCGGCACGCCCTATGTGGTTGCTTACAGAGTGAACGACGATCGCGTCGAAGTCCTGTTTGTCCAGCACGGCGCGCGCTTGTGGCCTGATGAGGTTTGAGCCGGTTATTCCGCCAGCTTCAGCAACTCCGTCGCGGCCGCCTCGTCCGTGATCAGCGTGTTGCAGCCTATGCGGCGGATGGTGGCGCGGATGGCGGTGGCGCGATGGGCGCCACCGGACGAAAGCACGATGTGCTTCGCCTTCTTCAGCGTATCGAGGTCGACCGACATGACGCGGTCGTTGAGGGCTGTGTCGACGGATCTGCCGTCCGCGTCGAGGAAGTTGAACATGGTGTCGCAGACGCAGCCCGATGCAATCAGCCGCTCCAGCTCCGTCTTGGAGATGAAGCCCTCCGACAGCGACGTCGAATGAGGGCCGATATCGCCGCAGCTTACGACGGCGAGGTCGAGGTTTTCAGCGAGGTCGTAGATCGTGTTCAGGCCGCACTTGTCTATCAGCGCCCGCTTGGTGGCGACGGTGTCGACGAGAAGCGGTGCGAGGAACATAAAACACTCGGCGCCGAGCTGGCCCGCAAAGCGCCAGGTAAAATCGATCGGATTGGTCTGGTGGACGGCGACGATGCCGCCGAGCAGCGAGACGACCTTGCAGTTTTCCCGGCGCGGCGGGCGGAAGCTCGCAAGCGACGCCGTCATTGTGCGGCCCCAGCCGACGCCGATCGTCATGTCGTCCTGAATAACGTCCGAGAGGAAGCGGCCGAGTGCGAGGCCGACTGCGCCTGCCAACGCATCGGCACTTCCGTCGCGCGGAGCGGGACGACCACCGCTTCATCGAGCCCGTAGGCTTTTTCGAGCCCGATCGCCAATTCGACGCAGGCATCGACGCCTTCCGAAATCCAGATCTGAACCTCGGAGCGCTTCATCGCCTCGTCGAGCATGCGGATGACCGTGGAGCGGCTGACCCCGAGCTTTTCGGCGACATCCTTCTGCGTCAGGCCCTGATTGTAATAGAGCCAGGCAGCGCGAAGCCGGATCGAGGCCGCGTCGGAATAGCTGATATGGGTCTCGCGTCTCAGTCTCGCCAACGGTTCTCATCCTCCCGGCGACCGAAATGTTCAATCGTTTCGTCGCCCGCCATGATATTGTCGTCGTTGAAACATATGTCAATTCCGAAGGACAAATGTCTTGACTTCTTTACCATCCAGGGATGTTATCTACATAACATGCCTGAGGAGCAAAATCGGCGCCGAGGCGTCGAGCAGCAAACAGCGAGGAACATTCGGATGACGTCGAAACTAGAGCAACTTCGTTCCATGACCACTGTCGTCGCCGATACCGGCGATATCGAAGCGGTCGCCCGCCTGAAGCCGGTGGACTGCACGACCAACCCGTCCATCGTTCTGAAGGCACTCGGTACCGATGCCTTTGCCGACAAGGTAAAGGAAGCGATTGCCTGGGGCCGCAAGCAGGGCGGCCAGGATGATGCCGTCGTTGCAGCCGTTGCCGACCGTATGGCAATCGATGTGGGCGCAGCACTCTCCGCACTCGTCCCGGGCCGCGTCTCGACCGAGGTCGATGCCGACCTTTCCTTCGATACGGAAGCCTCCATCGCCAAGGCCCGCCAGATCATCGCCGCCTATAAGGAGCGTGGCATCGAGCGTGACCGCATCCTGATCAAGCTTGCCTCCACCTGGGAAGGCATCAAGGCCGCCGAAGTGCTGCAGGCCGAAGGCGTCGACTGCAACCTGACGCTTCTCTTCTCCCACGCCCAGGCCGTCGCCTGCGCCGATGCCAAGGCATTCCTGATCTCGCCCTTCGTCGGCCGCATTCTTGACTGGTACAAGAAGTCCACCGGTCAGGACTACACGGCCGAGACCGATCCGGGCGTCGTCTCGGTTCGCGCGATCTACAATTACTACAAGGCAAACGGCATCAATACGATCGTCATGGGCGCTTCCTTCCGCAACATCGGCGAGATCGAAGCCCTTGCCGGCTGCGACCGCCTGACGATCGCGCCGAACCTGCTCGACGAGCTGGACAAGGCCGAAGGCACGCTGGAGCGCAAGCTCTCGCCGGAGAAGTTCGACGCCATCGCGCCGATCAAGATGGACGAGAAGACCTTCCGCTGGATGCTGAACGAAGACCAGATGGCAACCGAGAAGCTGTCGGACGGCATCCGCCTGTTCGCCAAGGATCTCGCGACGCTGCGCGCCAACGTCAAGAAGGAACTGCAGCTCGCTGCTGCATAACCTGCGACCTGCAATCGACAGAAAGGCCCGCCTCTGTGCGGGCCTTTCGCTTTCTGTGCGAAAAATTAGCCCGAGCTAATTATAGATCTGGCCTAGTTTTGTTTGTGCTTATTTAACTAAAATTTTAAAAGTGTCCGGTTAATTTCCAGTCCATTGTTTAAGAGCTGGAGATTATTATGGTCGGCATTCCTTTCGGCCACATTCAGTCCAATGCCGCCCTCGTCGAAGCGCTGAACCGCTCGCAGGCCATTATCGAGTTCAATCTCGACGGCATTATCCTCACCGCCAACGAAAATTTCTGCAGGACGGTCGGCTATTCGCTGTCCGAAATCGTCGGCAAGCATCACCGTCTCTTCGTAGATCCGGCAGAAGCCGCGTCGAAGGACTATGCCGACTTCTGGGCGCGGCTCGCCAAGGGCACGTTCGATCAGGGCAAATACAAGCGCTTCGGCAAGGGTGGGCGCGAGGTCTGGATCGAGGCGAGCTACAATCCGCTGATGCGCCGCGGAACGCCCTACAAGGTGGTCAAGATCGCGACCGACATTACCGAAGCGCGCAAGGTGGCGCTGGAGAACCGTGGCAAGCTCGATGCGCTGTCGCGTGCCCAGGCGGTCATCGAGTTTACGCCGACCGGCGAAATCATCACCGCCAACGAGAATTTTCTGGCCGGGCTCGGCTATTCGCTGAGCGAGATCGCCGGCAAGCATCATGCGATGTTCTGCGAGCCCGACTATGCGCGCTCGGCAGAATACCGTCAGTTCTGGGCCGACCTCGCTGTGGGGAATTTCTCGGCAGGCCAGTATACGCGCGTCACCAAGAGCGGTGCGCCGATCTATATCCAGGCGTCCTACAATCCGATCATCGATGACAGCGGCAAGGTGTTCAAGGTCGTGAAGTTCGCGACCGACGTGTCCGACCGAGTCAAGGTGGTCAACGAGCTTGGTGCCGGCCTCGGCAGGCTGGCACAGTGCAACATCCGCCAGACGATCGACACGCCCTTCGGCGCGGAGTTCGAGCCGCTGCGCCGCGACTTCAACGCGTCGATCGGTGCCTTCCAGGAGACGCTGGTCGGCGTGCTGCAGCAGACCAGCATACTGAACGGATCCAGCCAGGAAATGCACGAGGCGGCAGACCAGATGTCGGTCCGCACCAAGGAGCAGGCGGCCTCGTTGGAGGAAACCTCGGCGGCGCTGGAGGAAGTGACCTCGACGGTACGCGCCTCCACGGCCAATACGGAAGAGACGCGCAAGCTGGTGAAGAACGCGCTCGGGGCGGCCACCAATTCTTCCTCCGTCGTGCGCGAGACGATTACTGCGATGAAGCGGATCGAGGAGCTTCTGCCGAGATCACCAAGATCATCGGCGTCATCGACGAGATTGCCTTCCAGACCAATCTTCTGGCGCTGAATGCCGGTGTCGAGGCGGCGCGTGCAGGCGAGGCGGGCAAAGGCTTTGCCGTCGTCGCGCAGGAAGTGCGAGAGCTTGCCCAGCGCTCGGCCAATGCGGCGAAGGAGATCAAAGCGCTGATCGACAATTCCGGTCGCGAGGTGACGGAAGGCGTGCGGCTGGTCGACGAGACAGGTGCTGCGCTGCACGAGATCGAAGCCTTCGTCGCCTCCATCGACCAGAACGTCCAGTCGCTGGCGACGGCGGCTCAGGAGCAGTCGGTCGGTCTTTCGGAGATCAACAATACCGTGGCGCAGCTTGATCGGATGACGCAGCAGAACGCGGCGATGGTCGAGAATACCACCCAGGTCAGTCAGGCGCTTGCAAGTGGTGCGGCACGGCTTGCCGAACTGGTGCAGCAGTTCAAGCTGAACCGGCGCACGCAGATCCGCGAGCCGGGGGCTCCTGCGGTTGACGCTCCAGCTGCGCCAAGACGGGCAGCCTGATCCATCAAAGCATGTCGGGCCCGGCCTTGGGGCCCGACATAATCTGCAACAAAGCTGAAAACACCGGTGTCAAAACGGTCTGTAGATCTCGATCCTATCGGACAAGGATCGGAGACAGAGACTATGAACGAATTTCACACCTATGCCGGTATGCTCAACGCGGTTGCCATGGCACTGTTGCTGGTCATTATCGCAGGCTTCTATCTGAGCCTGACGATGGAGGCTTTCAGGGGCGCGAGCGACAGCCGCGCCTCAAAAGGCGCTCTGCGCAAGGGTGGGGCCGGCATCGACTGCCGGCCCGACTAGAGTGCAATCAGGCGGCTTGCGGCACTATGGTTGCCGAGCCGGGCTTTTTCAGCAGCATGACGGCGATGGCCGCAAGCATGCACATGACGCCGGCGATCTGCAGGGCGGGCATGTAGGTGTCGAAATCGCTTTTGAAGAAACCGGCGCCGAAGGCTGCGGTGGCAGCGCCCAGCTGGTGGCCGGCAAAGACCCATCCGAAGACGAGCCCGGCCTTTTCGCGGCCGAAATTCTCGGCGGCGAGCTTGACCGTCGGCGGCACAGTCGCGACCCAGTCGAGGCCGTAGAAGACGGCAAAGACGGAGAGTTCGATGAAGCTGAAGCCTGAGAAGGACAGGTAGATCAGCGACAGGCCGCGCAGGCCGTAGAACCAGAATAGCAGGACGCGGTTGTCAAACCGGTCCGAGAGCCAGCCGGCGAAGATCGTACCGAAGAAGTCGAATATGCCGATGACGGCGAGCGTGCTTGCGGCGGTGACCGCAGCCATGCCGAAATCCCCGCAGATCGAAATCCAGTGGGTCTGGATCAGGCCGTTAGTTGAAAGGCCGCAAACGAAGAAGGTGCCGAACAGGACCCAGAAGACCGGATTGCTGGATACACTCTTCAGCGTAACGAGTGGGGAGACCAGCGTGGCGAGGAGCTTGTGATCCTGCTTCGGCGGCTTCGATACCGTTGTCTCGCCATAGGCGGGAAGGCCGACATCGGCGGGGTGGTCGCGCATCAGCAGGAAGACGAGTGCGAAGGCGGTGGCAAGGACTGCGACGGTCAAGGTCAGCGCCGTGCGCCAGCCATAGGCTTCCGTCAGGCTTGCCAGGATGGGCAGGAAGATCAGCTGGCCGGTGGCGTTGCTGGCCGTCATCAGGCCGATGACGAGGCCGCGGCGCTTGGTGAACCAGCGGCTGGCGACGGTTGCGCCGAGCACCAGTGCCGTCATGCCGGTGCCGACGCCGATGACGAGGCCCCAGAGCAGCAGCAATTGCCAGATCTCTGTCATGAACAGCGAGGCGACGATGCCGAACATGATCATGGCGAGTGCAGTGGAAACCACCTGGCGGACGCCGAAATGGTTCATGAAGGCGGCGGCGAAGGGACCGAGCAGGCCGAAGAGCACAAGACGCACGGCCATGGCGGTGGAAATGTCGGCAATGTCCCAACCAAATTCCTGGTGCAGCGGCTGGATCATCACGCCGGCCGACCCCATCGAGCCCGCCGTCGCCAGCATGGTGAGGAAGGTTGTCGCGGCGACCACCCATCCGTAGTGAAGGTTTCTCTTCGCCATCCAGCCGGCGACGCCATTGGAGATCATGCGTTGGTCCTCATTCGTAGCCAGGGGCCATAAGGCGGTTCAAAATCTGCGGGTATATGCCCGCTTGTGGTTCAAAAATCAGAGGGCGGCGAGCAGTTCCTGCAACTGTCTCGCCTTGTCGGCGCCGAGGCGGTCATCGATCTCGTCCTGAACGCCATCCCACAGAGGGGCGCCTTTTTCGAGAACCTCATGGCCCTTCGGTCCTACCGTCAGAACAGCTTCGCGCTGATCATCTCCGTGGCCGATCTCGATCAATTCCATCCGGGCCAGCACCTTGGCGTTGCGTCCGACCGTCGAGCGGTCGAGGTCGAGCCGGTGCGCGAGGTCGGTGAGCGATACCGGTTCCGTGCGGCGGATGTTTCTCAGCATGCTGAACTGGCCGATATTGACGCCAAGCGGCGCCAGCGCCTCGTCATAATAGGACGAGACCTTACGGGTCGCCTTGCGCAACAGGACACAGTGACATGTATCGTTCGACATGCTCGTGGGTATATACCCGGATCCGGTAAAAGACAAGCGGGCATATGCCCGCTTGTCTTTTATGCCGTTGCGCGTCTGGCCTGCAGCATGGTGCGAATGAAGGTGACAAAGAATGTCGCGGTCATCAGAAGCACGATGGTGGGGGCGGGGGCGCTGTCGAGGAAGAAGGCGATGTAGATACCGGCAAGCGAGCAGCCGAGCGCTACCGCGATTGCCGTGAGCATCATCGCCGTGAACCGGCGCGTCAGCAGGAAGGCGATGGCGCCGGGGGCGATCAGGAGCGCCACCGACAGGATGATGCCGATCGCCTTCAGTGCTCCGACCACCGTCAATGACAGTACCGTCAGCAGGCCGTAATGCAGAAGCCGCGTCGGCAGTCCGATCGCCTTGGCGTGCTGCTCGTCGAAAGCATGAACCAGCAGGTCCTTGCGAAAGATGACGAGGAAGATCGTCGAGGCGATCGCGATCAGCGCCGTTTCGATCAGGTCCGACGGCAGTATGCCGAGCATGTCGCCGAACAGGATGTGATCGAGATGCACGTCGGCCTGGACGTTGACGTAAAGCACCAGGCCGAGACCGAACATGCCGGAGAAGACGATACCGAGCACGGTGTCTTCCTTGATGCGGCTGTTTTCCTTCAGAAAGCCGGTCATCAGCGCGCAGACCATGCCGGCGACGAAGGCTCCGATGGAGAAGGGGATCGCCAGCATATAGGCAATGACGACACCCGGCAGCACGGCGTGGGAGACCGCATCGCCCATCAGCGACCATCCCTTGAGCACCAGGAAACAGGAGAGGATCGCCATCGGGAGAGCGATCATCAGCGTGACTGCGAAAGCGGTCCGCATGAAGTCGATCTGGAAGGGGAAGAGGAGGAGTTCGATCGTTTCGCTCATGCCGCGCCCTCCTGGATTGCCTGCTTTGGCGGAGTGGCTTCAGGCGCGGTTTCTTCCAGCGAGGCTTTCAGCCGGCGGCGGGAAGCGAGCATGCCGTGTTTCGGTGCAAAGACGAAGGCGATGAGAAAGATCGCGGTCTGCAGCACGACGATGATGCCGCCGGTGGCGCCGTCGAGGAAATAGCTCAGGTACGCGCCGAGAAAGCTGGTCGCGGCGCCGATGCCGAGGCCCATCAGGATGACGCGCAGGAAGCGATCGGTCAGCAGATAGGCGGTGGCGCCAGGGGTCACCACCATGGCGATGACGAGGAAGGCGCCGACCGTCTGCATGGCGGCGACGGTGGAAGCGGCGAGCAGGGCGAAAAACATCACCTTCAGCGCGTCGGGTCGCAAGCCGATGGTGCGGGCGTGGTTCTCGTCGAAGAAGGCGACCATCAGGTCCTTCCACTTGAGCGCCAGCACGACGAGGCTGACACCGCCGATGATGACGAGCTGCAGCGTGTCGCCCGGGGAGATGGCAAGCACATTGCCCATGACGATGGTCTGGATGTCGACCGAGGTCGGCGACAGCGACACCATGAACAGGCCAAGCCCGAAGAAGGAGGTAAAAATCAGCCCGATGATCGCGTCTTCCTTCAGCCGCGTGCGCTGGTTGAGAAAGAGCATGGTGAGCGCGGCGAGACCGCCTGAAAGAAACGCGCCGATGGAGAACGGCAGGCCGAGCATATAGGCGCCGGCAACGCCCGGAACGATGGAATGGGAGAGCGCATCGCCGATCAGCGACCAGCCCTTCAACATCAGATAGGCGGAGAGGAAGCCGCAGACCCCGCCGACCAAGGCCGAGACCCAGATGGCGTTGAGCATGTAGCCGTAGGTGAAAGGCTCAAGAAGCGTCTGGAGCATCGACGCTTTCCTTTTTCTTCCGCTTCGACTTGGCTTTTTGCGTGCCGTTGCCGTAGGTGACGAAGGGGCGCTCGTCATCGGTGAAGACCTTGACGTGGCGGGGATCCTCGTCGTCATGCAGGTCGGCGCCGCCGAGGATGAAGTGGCGCAGCACGCCGCCGAAGGCCTTTTCGAGATTGGCCTCGTTGAACGTATCCTCGGTCCTGCCGTAAGCGAGAACCGTGCCCTTGACGAAGACGGTGCGGTCGCAGAAATCCGGCACGCTGCCGAGATTGTGGGTCGAAACCAGCATGACGCGGCCTTCGTCGCGCAGCGCCTTCAGGAGCGCGATGATCTGTTCCTCGGTGGTCACGTCGACGCCGGTGAAGGGTTCGTCGAGCAGGATGACTTGGCCTTCCTGGGCGAGTGCCCGGGCAAGGAAAACGCGCTTGCGCTGACCGCCGGAAAGTTCGCCGATCTGGCGCTTGCGATATTCCTCCATGTTCACCCGCTTCAGCGCCTCGGTGACCATGTCGTGGTCGCG
The DNA here is from genome assembly GCF_030323265.1 of Terrirhizobium terrae. Taxonomy (GTDB): domain Bacteria; phylum Pseudomonadota; class Alphaproteobacteria; order Rhizobiales; family Rhizobiaceae; genus Neorhizobium. The sequence goes on along the minus strand of NZ_CP104992.1, from coordinate 442,166 downwards.
GCGGGAGGGGATGCGGAGGAAATTCATGTGGCCGTAGCGGCCCATCATCACGACGTCTTCGACCAGGACCGGGAAATTCCAGTCTACTTCTTCCGACTGGGGCACGTAGGCGACGAGATTCTTCTTCAACGCCTCGCGGGCCGGAAGGCCGAGGATCTCGACCGAGCCCTCGTTGAGGGTGACGAAGCCCATGATCGCCTTGAACAGGGTCGATTTGCCGGCACCGTTGACGCCGACGAGGGCGGTGATGGTGCCCTTCGGCACTTCGAAACTGGCATGCTTGAGCGCCGTGTGGCCGTTGCGGTAGGCGACGCTGACATTCTCGAGCTTCAGGCCGGCGGGCGCCGACCTGGTTTTGCCCATCATCATGAGGAGAGGCCTTTGGCTATGGTTTCAGTGGTGACCTTCAGGAGGTCGAGATAGGTCGGCACAGGGCCGTCTTCTTCGGACAGCGAGTCCACGTAGATGATGCCGCCATAGGCCGCGCCGGTTTCTGACGCGACCTGCTTGGCAGGCTTGTCGGAAACGGTGCTTTCGGAAAAGATTACCTTCACGTCATGCTTGCGCATCGCGTCGATCACGGCGCGCACCTGCTGCGGTGTGCCCTGGCTGTCGGCATTGACCGGCCAGAGATAGAGTTCGTGCAGGCCGAAATCGCGGGCGAGATAGGAGAAGGCGCCTTCGCTCGTCACCAGCCAGCGCTGGGCTTCCGGCAGTTTTGCCAATGTATCGCGGATCGGCTGAACCTGGGCACGGATCTTGTCCGTATAGGCCTTGGCGTTGGCGGCATATGTCTCGGCATTGGCCGGGTCGATCTCGGTCAGGCCCTTGCGGATGTTCTCGACATAGATGACCGCGTTTTCCGGCGACATCCAGGCATGCGGGTTGGGCTTGCCCTCATAGGCGCCGCCAGCGATGGGCATCGGGGTCACGCCATCCGAGACCGTGACATTCTTCACGTCCCCGAGGTTCTGGAGGAAGCGTTCGAACCAGAGCTCGAGATTGAGACCGTTACGCAGCACGAGGTCCGCATCACGGGCGCGCAAAGGTCGCGCGGCGTCGGCTGGTAGTTATGAATTTCCGCGCCGGGCTTGGTGATGCTCTCGACGGTGGCGGCATCGCCGGCGACGTTCTTCGCCATGTCGGCGATGATGGTGAAGGTGGTGACGACCTTCGGCTTTTCCTGGGCCTGGACGGCGAAGGGAAGGGCGATGACGGCGGCGAGAAGTGCAAGGCGTCTAAAGATCATGGGCTCCATCATATGTGCAGTTGCAAGTCATTTGCAATCTAATCTAACGCCGAATTTTTGACTGTCAATTGCTATTGCAAGTCATTCGCAATAATGGTCATTCCAGGGCGGCACGAGCGATATCGCTGCGGGTACGCTCAGGCTATCGCTTAAACCTTCCTCAATAGGATTGGACGATAGTGCTTTCCGGTATTCCATGACTTGTATTGCGTAAGTGGAGTTGAGCATGCCGGGTTTCGGCGAATGAAGATCCGGCTGTCGAAGAAATTCGTGCTCATTCTGGGCGGCGCACTGCTATTGTGCGGCGCCAGCGGTGCAGCGGCCGTACTGATCGGTGCCGACAGGATTCTCGGGCCCTCCTATCGCGATCTCAACGGTCTCGCATGCACCACGCTTCAGACCGTCAAGAGCAAGAAGGACCAGCGCTACTGGGTGCGTAAATACGTCACCAGTGACGAGGAAGGTGACGGGATGTCCCGCCTCAGAACCGCGCTGCGCGTTGCGCGTGCTGTCCAGGCCAAAGAGAAGGCCGATCTCGTCCAGATCGCCATGATCGACAAGGCAGGTCCGAAGGATCGCGCCGCCATGCGTGGCCGGATGATCGCCGCGCAGGTCGTGTATATTCCCGATCTCGCCAAGGTGCCGGAAGGGGCAGCGGCCGTAAATTACTCCGCCTATTATCTCGATGGCACGCCGACCGCCAAGGGCGAGTATTTCGGCATGCGCATCGACCTGCCGCTGGAAGATGTCGAGCATCTGGAAGCCAAGCTGACCGACAAGGCGGACTGTATCGATCCCGCACCGGCCGAAGGCGCGCATCTTCCGGTGACGAAGAGCGGCCATGGTATCATGAAGCCCGCCGAGCATGGCGAGGCGGCTGGCGGCCACGGCGAGGCACCGGCAGGTCATGGCGAAGCGCCTGAGCATGGCGAGACTCCTGTTGCCGAAGGGCATGAAATCGCGCCGGCTGAAGGGCATGGCGAAGAAGTAGCCGCAAGGAAGCCGGCGGCTTCCTGAGTTCGGTCACCGGCATGTTCTTCGGATCGAAGGAAGAGGCGAAGCCGGAACACGGCGTCGAAGGTGGCGAGCATGCGAGCGCCCCGGCACAAGGCCATGGTGCCGCAGCGGAGGCCGGTCATACGCCCCCGACGCTAAGGCCGATCGTAGTCACGATGCGGCGAAGGCCTCGGAGCCGGCCTCAGAAGGACATGCGACAACCGTCGAGACCGGTGACGATCATGACGAGCAGGCCGCCAAGCCCGCCCACGCTACTAAGCCTGCCGAAACCGCACATCCCGAGACAGCAACCGAAGCGGAAAAGTCGGCCGAAGAGCAGGGCTTCCTGGATCAGGTCAAAGGAATGATCTTCGGTGGTTCATCCGAGGAGGCTGGTGGCGCTGCGCACGAGGAAGCCAAGGCCGATGCCGGCCACGAGGTCGAGCAGGCTGGCGAACAGTCGCATGAGCCCGCGTCGGAGCCGAGAACATCAGCCGAAGGCGGCAAGCGGTGGTCGGAGTCGGACGCGAAGGACGAGATTCGTTCCGAGGCTCACGATACATCCGAAGCCAAGCCGGAGGGCGAACACGCGGAGGCGAAGGCTGATGGTCCGAATGAGGCCGATGCCGCCGGTGCCGCATGGCTGGAGAAGTTCAGAGCCCAACAGGCTGCACCCAAAGCGGAAGGTGCCGGTCATTGATATCCGCTTTGACGGACACAGCGCGTAGGCGAGCGGGGTTTCTATCCATCGGCGAAACCTCGGCGCTTATCGAGAAAGGTGTCATCGCTCTCGATCCGTGCTCCACGCTGATTTCTCCAAACGTCATCCTGTCTCGCGGGGTAACACTCTGGCCGTCCGTCATCGTTGAACTCGGTGATGGCGGACATCTTGCCGTTGGCGAAGGCACGCAACTCTATCCGAACACGCGGATCGTGGCCAAGGGCGGGAAAGTCGTCGTCGGCAGGGATGCGGAAATAGGCGAAGAGGGCGGATTTACCATCAAGGCGGAAGGTGGCACTTGTGTTATCGAGGTCGGCGACGGTGCGAGACTGTTAGGCGGAGGCTCGCTGACGCTCGACAACTCGATTGGCCGCGGGGCGCAGGTCCTCGGCCCGATCCGGATGCAAAACTGCATGCTTGGAGCGGGCGGTACATACAGAGAGCCGGAGCCGGACAGACGCGGTGCGGTTCTCAAGGGAAGCGGTGTCGCGCGCAACATCGACCTTCCGGCCGGCAAGGTCATCCAGGCTTTCGGGATATTTGCGGACGCCGCGGTTCGCGACCAATCCTATTTTCATCCGAAACCGGCTTAGTCTCCTGAAGCCCGAATAGAAAATGCCGCCGAGATCGATCGGCGGCATTTTTCGTTTCATTCGCTATGCTCAGTCCGCCTTAGCCTTGCGGGCCGGGAACAGGATGACGTCGCGGATCGACGGGGCGTTGGTGAGCAGCATGGTCAGGCGGTCGACGCCGATGCCGAGGCCGCCGGCGGGCGGCATGCCCTGATCGATCGCGTCCAGGAACTCGTCGTCCAGCTGCTTGTCCTTTTCGCCACGGGCATGGGCCTGTTCCAGCTGCTCGACCATGCGCTTGCGCTGCTCTTCCGGGTCGTTCAGTTCGGAGAAGGCGTTGCCCAGTTCCCAGGCGTTGCAATAGGTCTCGAAACGCTCGACGAGGCGCGGTTCGCCCGTCACTTCCTTGGCGAAGGGCGAGATATCCTTCGGGAAATGGGTGACGTGGCTCGGCTGGATCAGCGTGCCCTCGACCTTTTCTTCGAAGATGAAGGCCAGGCATTCGCCCCAGGTCCAGTCCTTCTCGATTTCAAAGCCGGCGGCTTTGGCGGCGGTGCGGGCTTCCTCGTCGGTCTTCATGGCGAGGAAGTCGATGCCGGTGACTTCCTTGACGGCGTCGGGCATCGGCACGCGCTTGAACGGGCCCTTGAATGACATTTCCTTGTCGCCGTACATGAACTCGGTCGAGCCGTGGATCTTCATCGCCAGTTCGGCGAACAGGCGCTCGACGAGGTCCATGATGTCCTCGTAGTCGGCATAGGCCCAGTAGCATTCCATCATGGTGAATTCAGGATTGTGCCGGGTCGAGACGCCTTCGTTGCGGAAGTTGCGGTTGATCTCGAACACCTTGTCGGTGAGGCCCGAGACCAGCGTGCGCTTCAAAAACAGTTCCGGCGCGATGCGCAGGTACATGTCCTGCTTCAGCGTGTTGTGGTGGGTCTTGAACGGATCAGCCGTCGCGCCGCCATAGACGGAATGCAGCATCGGCGTCTCGACTTCCATGAAGCCGTCTTCTTCCATGAAGCGGCGGATGCCGGAGACGATCTTCGAGCGCTGCTGGAAGCGGAGCTTCGATTCATCGTTGCTCATGATGTCGAGATGGCGCTTGCGGTAGCGGATCTCGATGTCTGCGATACCGTTCCACTTCTCCGGCATGGGGAGAAGCGACTTGGTCAGCATCGTGATTTCCTTGGCGTTGATCGACAGTTCGCCACGCTTGGTGCGGCGCACTGTGCCGGTGACGCCGATGATGTCGCCGAGGTCGATCATGGCCAGCATGCTGCGGGCTTCTTCCGGCGTCACATCCTTGTGGGAGAAAATCTGGATTTTTCCGGATGCGTCATGGATGTCCATGAACATGCCCGAATTGCGCGAGGAGTAGACGCGGCCGGCAACGGTGACGGTGTCCTCGGTCTCGGTGTCATCCGCGAGCTCTGCATATTTCGCAGCCAGCTCGGCATTGGTCATCGTGCGGTGGAAATGCGCCGGATAGACGTCGCCGATGGTTTCGCGCAGCTTGGCAAGCTTCTGGGCGCGCACTTCGGTGGCGTCGGAGGAGAGGGCGGTTTCGGTCTTGGTGTCGGTCATCGTGTTCAAATCCTGTTGCGGCGTGGCCGCGCCGGCCAGAGATCTCCGTATCCCTCATTCCTGTGCTTGTCACAGGAATCCAGTGCGTCCAAGTCTTTGGGCGCGGGAGACTTAATGCATTCTTTCACGGCGCAGACGCGCCGTGGCTGGATTCCTGCGACAGGCACAGGAATGAGGGAGGTGAGCTAGGTTCACCTCCGCAATTCTTACTTCCCGTCGCCCACCATGGATGAAACGACAGCGGCTGCAATCTTCAAACGCTGGCGTACCACCGAGCGGCCGAGGATGGCCATGCTATCGAACAGCGGCAGCGACCTCTGCGAGCCAGACATGGCGATGAACAGCGGCGGCGTGACGACGCGCAGCTTCTTCTCCAGCTTGTCGGCAACGGCGCGCAGTTCGGCGTCGATCGCTTCCACGTTCCATTCGATCATCTTTTCGATGTCGGCCTGGACCGTGTTGATGATGAGAAGCGTGTCTTCCGGCGAGGTTTTCAGGCCCGCGAAGGATGCCGGCGTCAGGTTGACGTCGGCAGCCAGCAGGAAGCCGGCAAGGTTCGGCAGGTCGCCGAGCTTCGAGACGCGGCTCTGCGAATGCTTCAGGCCCTCGGTCAGGCGCTGGTTTTCCATTGCCCATTCGAGCGTACGGGCAACGAATTCTTCCGGCGAGAGCTTTTCGCGCAGCCAGCGGCCGTTCAGCCAGTCGAGCTTCTGCAGGTCGAAGATGGCGCCGGCCTTGGAGAGCGCTTCCGGATCGAACTTGCCGATCAGCTCTTCCATGGTCAGCAGCTCTTCGCCTTCGGCAATCTGCACGAAGAACAGGCCCAAGAAATTCATCAGCGCTTCCGGCAGGTAGCCGAGCGCCGAGTAATAGCTGATCGAGGTCGGGTTCTTGCGCTTGGACAGCTTGGACTTGTCGGCATTGCGCATCAGCGACAGGTGCATCCAGACCGGCGCTTCCCAGCCGAAATAGCGATAGAGCAGGATGTGCTTCGGCACCGATGCAAGCCACTCCTCGCCGCGGGCGACGTGGGTGATCTTCATCAGGTGGTCGTCGATGACGTTGGCCATGTGATAGGTCGGCATGCCGTCGCCCTTGATGAGCACCTGCATATCGACCGAATCCCACGGGATCGACACGTCGCCGTAAACGCCGTCGGTAAAATCGCAGGAACCCTCGGTCGGGATCTTCATGCGCACGACGGAGCTTTCGCCGGCGGCCATCTTGGAGGTGACTTCTTCCGCCGTCAGATGCAGACAGAGACCATCGTATTTCGGCGGCTTGCCGGCGGCGCGCTGGCCCTCGCGCATCTGCTCAAGCCGCTCGGGCGTGCAGAAGCAGCGGAAGGCATGGCCCTTGTTGAGCAGGTCCTGTGCGTAAGGCTGGTACATGTCCTTGCGCTCGGACTGGCGGTACGGACCGTAAGGGCCGCCGACATCCGGGCCTTCAGCCCATTTCAGGCCGGTCCATTTCAGCGCATCGAGAACGCGCTCTTCGAATTCCAGCGTCGAGCGGGTGGCATCGGTATCCTCGATGCGCAAGATGAACTCGCCGCCGTGCTTTTTTGCAAAGAGGTAGTTGAAGAGGGCAATATAGGCAGTGCCGACATGCGGCTCGCCAGTGGGCGAGGGGCGATGCGGACGCGGGGCGTAGGATTGATCATCGTGCTGCTCTAACTGAAGGCGCGGGATGCCGCGCCAAGCCTGTTCCAAGAATAGGGATTGGGGCAGGCTTAGGCCATATTCAGGCAGAAGCGTCAAGGTTTTTGGGCGTCGGCCTCCCTTGGCGCTCAGCTTACGGGCCATACCCAGAGTAGTGCGGGAATGCTGACGAGGATGATGAGGAAGGAGAGCGGCAGGCCGAGGCGGGGGTAGTCGGAGAACTTGTAGCCGCCCGGGCCGAAGACCAGCGTGTTGCACTGGTGGCCGACGGGGGTGAGGAAATCGCAGCCGGCTCCGATTGCTACCGCCATCAGGAAGGCTTCCGGCTTGAAGCCGAGATTGGTGGCAAAGCTCGCCGCAATCGGGCCCATGACCAGCACCGTCGCCGCATTGTTGAGAAACGGTGTGACCGCCATGGCGGTGACGAGGATCAGACCGAGCGCGCCCCAGGCGGGCAGGGTTGCAGCGACATTGCCGAGCCAGCCGGCGATCAGGTCACTGCCGCCGGTGGTTCGAAGTGAATCTGAAACCGGGATCAGTGCCGCCAGCATGACGAGGATCGGTCCATCAACAGACTTGTAGAAATCGGTAAGGGGAATGGCGCGGAAGACGACCATGCCTAGGGCTGCGGCAAAGAAGGCGACTGGAACCGGCGCGAGACCGACAGCCGTGGCGCCCATGGCGAGCACGAGGATGACAAGCGGGATGAAGGCGCGACGGCGGGTGCCGAGCAGCACTTCCCGCTGGGCGAGCGGCAGGAGGGAGAAATCCTGCATCACGGTCGGCATGGTCTTGCGGGAGCCCTGCAGCACCAGCACGTCGCCGGCGGCGAGCGTCAGGCTGCCGAGGCGTTCGCGCACTCTCTCCCCATGGCGGCTGATTGCCAGAAGGTTGACCCCGCGCGTATAGGACAGCGCCAGCTCCTTGGCGGAAAGCCCGCGAAGCGGAGAATCCTGACCGATGATCGCTTCGACGGAAATGACGTCGCCCTGCGCCTGTTCGCCCGTCAGCGGCTTGCCGGAGAGCTGCAGTTTTGCGCCGGAGACGACACGGTCGAGCGCCGCCGACGGACCTTCGAGGAGAACCACGTCACCTTCGCGCAGCTTCAGGTCCGGGAAGGGCGACATGCGGCGGGCGCCGCGCAGAACCGCGGTGGCGATGACTTCGCCATCGCCGAGTTTCAGGAGGTCGCCCATCGATTTTTCAACAACCGTCGATTCCGCCACGACGGATGCTTCGGACGTGTAGTTTTTGATCTCGACGGCCTCTTCCATCGAGCTGTTTTCCTTCATCCGGCTCGGTACCAGCCAATGGAAGAACAGAAGGAAGATGATGCCGACGATACAGAGAATCCCACCCATCGGGGTGAAGTCGAACATGGTGAAGGACTGGCCGGTCAGCTCCTCGCGGATGCGCGAGACGACGATGTTCGGCGAGGTGCCGATCTGCGTCATCAGGCCGCCGAGCAGGGCGGAAAAGGCCATCGGCATCAGGTACTTCGACGGCGATGCGCCGGACTTCTTGGCGAACTGGAAGGCGACCGGCATCATGATGGCGAGTGCGCCAATATTCTTGATGAAGGCCGAGAGCACGGCCACGACGATCATCAGCAGCGCCAGCTGCGTGTGCAGCGTGTTGAGGTTGGGGAAGAACTTCTTGATCGCGGTATCGACTATGCCTGAGCGGGCGACGCCGGCCGACACCACGAGTGCGCTGCCGACGATGATGACGATGTCGTCGGAGAAGCCGGAAAATGCCTTGTCGGTCGGGACCACGCCAAGTGCCACCGCGAGAACAAGCGCGCAGCAGGCGACGACGTCATAGCGGAAACGGTCCCAGATAAAGACTGCCATCATCACGGCGATGACGGAAAAAGCGAGGATCTGCTGGGTGGTCATGCTGCTCCGGAGAGAAATGCGATCGGCAGGGCCGTCTGGGGGAAGGCATTCGAGTGACGCGATAATGCCCCAGAAGCAAAGAGGTTTCAAACGGCCGAGCGTTTCGTTGGTTGGCTCCTCCCATCGCGCTGGACAATATGCGCATGCCCAATAGATTGATGGCGTCTGATTTACAGGAGGCTTTCATGACCGACATTCTGACCATTCCCGTCACCCGCACCGACGGGCAGCGGGCTACGCTTGCCGAACACAGGGGCAAGGTGATGCTTGTCGTCAACGTCGCCTCCAAATGCGGTTTGACCAAGCAGTATGAAGGTCTGGAAAAACTCTACGAGGACAAGCAAGAGCATGGCTTCGTCATCACGGCCTTCCCGGCCAATGATTTCATGGGGCAGGAGCCGGGCACGGATGCGGAAATCGTTGAATTCTGCCAGCTGACCTATGACGTGAAATTCCCGATCTATTCGAAGATTTCGGTAAAGGGCGATGCAAAACATCCCCTCTATGTGGAATTGACACGCTCTCCAGTGCCGACGACTGGAGACGGCCCGATGAAGGAAAAGCTCAAGGCCTACGGCGTCGAAGTTCCCGCCGGCGAGATCGTCTGGAATTTCGAGAAGTTCCTGATCGGACGGAACGGCAAGGTCGTTGCCCGTTTCGCACCGGATGTGACGGCCGACGACAGCCGTCTGGTTGAGGCGGTGAATCGGGAATTGGCGAAGGCTTGAGGAACTAAAGAAAAGGGCGCCAGAGGCGCCCTTCGTCTTTATCAGTGCATCGTGTCGCCGCCACCGCCGCGGGCCTTGTTCTTGGCCTTGGCGTTGCGGGAGAACATGTTGAGCGCCTCGACGAGTGCTGAGAAAGCCATGGCGGCGTAGATGTAGCCCTTCGGCACGTGGACGCCAAAACCTTCGGCGATCAGGGTCGCGCCGATCATCAGCAGGAAGCCGAGGGCCAGCATGACGATGGTCGGGTTGCGCTCGATGAAGTTGGCGAGCGGGGTCGCTGCAAGCAGCATCACGGTGACGGCGGCAACGACGGCGACGATCATGATCGGCAGGTGCGGGGTCATGCCGACGGCGGTGATGATCGAGTCGATCGAGAAGACGAGGTCGAGGATCAGGATCTGGCCGATCGCCGAGGCGAAGCTCATCTTGACCACTTCCGAGCCCGCGCCGACCATATCTTCTTTGTGGTCGATGACGTCCACCGAGTGGTGGATTTCCTTGGTCGCCTTGTAGACGAGGAAGAGACCACCGGCGATCAGGATCAGGTCCTTCCAGGAGAAGGGATGACCGAAGGCTTCGAAGATCGGGTTGGTGAGCTGAACGATCCAGGCGATGGTGCCGAGCAGGCCGAGGCGCATGATCAGGGCAAGACCGATACCGATCTTGCGGGCCTTCTCACGATGCTCGGGCGGCAGCTTGTTGGTCAGGATGGAAATGAAGATCAGGTTGTCGATGCCGAGCACGACTTCCATGACCACGAGTGTAACGAGCGCTACCCAGGCCCCCGGGTCTGCTAACAGCGCTGCAATATCCATCCATCTCTCCTGTTTTCAATCAAAGGGCGCAAAACGCCCGCCCGATGTAAGGACAACGGCGTCAAAGACAAGATCAGGTTGAATAAGCTCAGGATAATTTTGACCGGATCAAGGCGTTTTTTCGATCACGGATTTGTTATTGCAACCGTAGGCCGCCATGAAAACGAAGACTGCACCATTAATGACGCGGTCGACCTCTGTGGCTGAGGGGCGTCTTCGATCGTGCCGAACAGGCGAAGCTTGAAGTAACCGCCACTTACCAGATCGATATATTGTCCGGCCGCGAGTTCGATATCGTCGATCTTCAGGACACCCGCATCAACCTGTTTGGTCAGGAAGTCGCGCATGACGGTGCGCAGATTTTCCGGTCCCTTGAAGAAGCGGCGACACAGGTCGGGCATGCGCTCGCGAACACCGAGCACGGTGCGCATCGCGTTGATCACCTTTTCCTCGGTCATGTGAGTGAGGAAAGAGACGCCGAAATCGTAGAGGCTCTTCTCGATGTCGTCGCCTGTCGCGAGAACCGAGCGGATGGTCGCCAGAAAGATGGCGCGCTCCTGCTCGACCATGGCGGCGAACAGGTCCTCCTTGTTCTGGAAATAGACATAGATCGTGCCCTTCGAGACGCCGGCCTCGCGCGTGATGTCGTTCATGCTCGCAGCATCGAAGCCCATCCGCATGAACACGCGCTTGGCGCCTTCGAGGATCTGCTCGCGCTTGGCCGGGTCTTCTCCGGCCGCGAACCGGCCCGCGGCCTTCGATACCTTGGCTCTGGACTCCTCCTTGTCCGAGACCTTCTTTAACCCTTTTAACGTCATTCTCTAATTTTCCGATCTTTTTCGAACCGATCGGTTCGATGAGTGCTTGATATGTGCTAAGGAACTCGTTATGTCAACGCTTCGAACTGATCGGTTCGATTGGTTCCTTTCTTTCTTGAACAGTGGTTACGACGATGACGGCATCACAGAACACGGGCGCTCTGCGCGCAGTGACGAACGACGACGCCCTGAAGGACGAAGCAGAAGTGAACGAAGCCGAAGCGCGCAAAGGCGAGCCGGCTGCCCCGGGTGAAGCACCGGCACAGCCCGGCGCCACGCCACCGGCCGCAGCTCCGGCCGCCGCCGCTCCGACGAAGAAGAAGCGCGGCGTGATCCTGCCGATCATCCTGCTCGGCCTCCTGGCCGGCGGTGCATGGTACGGCTATGAATGGTGGACGACCGGTCGTTTCATGGTTTCGACCGATGATGCCTATATCGAAGGCGATATCGCCACGATCACGCCGAAGGTCACCGCCTTCGTCTCCAAGGTCAATGTCGTCGCCAACCAGCAGGTCAAGGCCGGCGATGTGCTGATCACGCTCGACAATGGCGACTACGAGAACGCGCTCGACCAGGCGAATGCCCAGATCGAGACGGAAAAGCTGGCCCTGTCGCGCATCGATGCGCAGGTCGAAGGCGCGCAGGCAAGTCTTGCCCAGGCTCAGGCTTCCAAGGTCGCTCTCCAGGCTGCGGTCCGCGGTGCCGAGATCACCCAGAAGCGACAGACGGAACTGGCCGCCAAGTCGGTCGGTACGGCCGCCGATCTCGACAGTGCAGATGTCGCGCTCGATCAGGCCAAGGCAAACCTCGTCGGCGGCGATGCATCGATCAAGTCGGCGCAGGCCAATATCACCATTCTGGAAGCCCAGCGCCGCGAGGCCGAAGGCCAGGTCCGGACTCTGGAAATCCAGCGTGACAAGGCTGCCCGCGACCTGTCCTTCACCGTCCTGAAGGCGCCTTACGACGGCATCGTCGGCAATCGCTCGGTGCAGGAAGGCGATCTCGTATCGCCCGGCCAGCGGCTGATGGCGATCGTGCCGACCCGCCAGCTCTATGTCGATGCCAACTTCAAAGAGACGCAGATCCAGCATCTGGTGCCCGGCTCCAAGGTGAAGGTGCATGTCGACGCCTATGACGACCATGCGATCGAAGGCACGGTGGAATCGCTGTCGCCTGCTTCCGGCTCGGTCTTCTCGCTGCTGCCGCCGGAAAACGCGACGGGCAACTTCACCAAGATCATCCAGCGCGTGCCGGTGCGCATCGCCCTGCCGCAGGATGCGCTCGATACCGGCCGTCTTCGTGCCGGTCTGAGCGTCGTCGTCGACGTCGATACTCGCACGGCACCGAACAACTAACCCTTTACCGGCCCTCGCTCTTCGAGGGCCGGACGTCCCATTTGGCCCTCATGGCAGGGCGGAGGTGGTCCCCATGGCCGGGAGCGCAACAACCACAGCAGGATCGATCCCTTCCGCGCCCTCCCAGGCGACGGACAGCATGGATCCGCGCCGGCTCATCGCCTTCTTCGCGATGGTGCTCGGCATGTTCATGTCGATCCTCGACATCCAGATCGTTTCGGCATCGCTTGCCGAAATCCAGGCTGGCCTTTCTGCCGGCTCGGACGAGATCGGCTGGGTGCAGACGTCTTACCTGATCGCCGAAGTCATCATGATTCCGCTGTCGGGCACGCTGGCGCGCGTCGTCTCGACGCGTTACCTGTTCGCCTTTTCGGCGGCCGGGTTCACGGCGGCGAGTGCGCTCGCCGCAACTGCATCGAACATCGACCAGATGATCGTTTACCGCGCCATCCAGGGCTTTATCGGTGGCGGCATGATCCCGTCGGTCTTCGCGGCGGCCTTCACCATTTTCCCGCCGTCGAAGCGCGCCATCGTCTCACCGATCATCGGCCTGATCGCGACGCTTGCACCGACCATCGGCCCGACCGTCGGCGGCTATCTCTCCAATGCGTTTTCCTGGCACTGGCTGTTTCTGGTCAACATCATTCCCGGCATCATCGTCACCATCGTGACCTGGAATTTCATCGACTTCGACAAGCCGGAATTTTCGCTGATCAAGAAGTTCGACTGGTGGGGATTGCTCTCCATGGGCGTCTTCCTCGGCGCGCTGGAATACGTGCTCGAAGAGGGCAATTCTAACGACTGGTTCAACGACCACATGATCGTCATCGGCGCGATCGCGTCGGCTCTCGGTGCCATCGTCTTCTTCTACAGGGCGTTTACCGCGGAATTCCCGATCGTCGACCTGACTGCATTTACGAACAGGAACTTCGCCTTCGGGTCGATCTTCTCGTTCGTCATGGGTATCGGGCTTTACGGGCTGACTTATATCTATCCGGTCTATCTGGGCCGTATCCGTGGCTATGACAGCCTGATGATCGGCGAGACGATGTTCGTCTCGGGTCTTGCGATGTTCTTCACCGCCCCGATCGCCGGCAAGCTGTCGACCATCATGGATCTGAGGGCGATGATGGTGCTCGGCTTCATCAGCTTCGCATCCGGCACCTACATCATGACCGGCATCACGGCGGACTGGGACTTCTACGAGCTGTTCCTGCCGCAGATCCTGCGCGGCTTTGGCCTGATGATGTGCATGGTGCCGATCAACAATATCGCGCTCGGCACGCTGCCGCCGGCCCGTATCCGTGGCGCATCGGGTCTGTTCAACCTGACCCGTAACCTTGGCGGTGCAGTCGGCCTTGCGGTTATCAGCACGCTGCTTTCGAACCGCCAGGACGTTCACTACGAGCGGATCCGCGAGGGACTCGACTGGGGCAATCCGATGGCGCTCGACCAGTTGAACAACATGGCGTCCAACCTGAATTCCTACGGCCTCGACGGCACGACCGGTGCCATCCGCCGGATGGTCAACATGGTTACCCAGCAGGCGGTCGTGATGTCCTTCAGCGACGTCTTCCTGATGCTGACCGTGCTCTTCGGCCTGATGATATTGGGCGTCGCCATGATCGAGAAACCCGCCCCACAGGGCGGCGGGGGTGGTGGTGGAGGCCACTGATCCCCGAATACGAGAACCACCGCCGGAAGGGGTCGTCACTTAGGTGGCGGCCCCTTTCCGTATCCGGCAAGCTGCGAAAATTTCTGATTTACGTACCTCAGAATGTGGGCTACGAAATTCCTTGGAGGAATTAATGAAGCCCACCGTTCATGACATCGCGCGCAGCGCAGGCGTCAGCCTCGCGACGGTCGATCGCGTCCTCAATGGCCGGCCGGGCGTGCGCCATATTACCCGCGAGCGGGTGGAACAGGCGATCTCCAATCTCGGCTATGTGCGCGATGTCGCTGCCGCCAACCTCGCTAAGGGGCGCACCTATTCCTTCGTCTTTCTGCTGCCCAAGAACGACAACTCCTTCATGATCGGTCTGCGTGAAGAGGTGCAGGAAGCGGTGCTGCGGTCAGGCGCGGAGCGCACGACACTTCGAGTCGTCGACGTACCGCCCTTCGATGCGGCGGCCCTTGCCAGGGCACTTGATGACATCGCCGATGATCACCCGGATGGCGTCGCCTTCGTGGCGGTGGAAAGCCAAGCGGTGCAGGCGGCGGTGGCGCGGCTGCGTGAGGCCGGCATTGCCGTCGTCACGCTGGTTTCCGACCTGCCGGGTTCCGAGCGCGAGCATTTCGCCGGTATCGACAATCATGCGGCCGGGCGCACCTCGGCTAATCTTCTCGGTCGGTTTCTCAATGGGCGTGACGGCCGCGTTGCGGTGGTGGCCGGTTCCATGCTGGTGCGCGATCACCGCGAGCGGCTGGAAGGCTTTCTCTCGGTCATGGCGGAGGATTTTACCCGGCTCGCCGTCCTGCCCGTCATGGAGGCGCTGGACGACCCGGTTCTGGCGGCCGATCTTGTCGCCGCGACCTTGCGGCGTTACCCGGATGTGATCGGTCTCTACAGCCTCGGCGCCGGCAATCGCGGCGTGGTGCGCGCGCTCAAGGATGTGAAACCGGAGACGCGGCCGGTCGTCATCGCCCATGAACTGACCCAGACGACGCGTGCGGGCCTTTCCGAAGGGCTGATCGATGCCGTGCTCAACCAGGATGCCGGGCATGAAGTGCGCAGCGCCATCCGGGTGTTGAAGGCCAAGGTCGAGGGGCTGCCGGTCATCGCGGCACAGGAGCGCATCCGTATCGACATATTCCTGAAGGACAACCTGCCCTAACTCTTGCCGCAAGCGGCAGGTCTCATGGGCCGGCAGGTTCGAAACAAACAGGCCGCAGCAGAATGCGGCGCATAAGGAGAAGACAGCATGTATCTCGGTCTCGATCTCGGCACATCCGGCGTCAAGGCGATGCTGATCGATGGCGATCAGAAGGTCATCGGCTCGGCGAGCGGCGCACTCGACGTATCGCGCCCGCATTCCGGCTGGTCGGAACAGGACCCGGCGCACTGGATCCGCGCCACGGAAGAGGCGATCGCCGGGTTGAAGGCGGCGCATCCGGCGGAACTTTCTGCCGTGAAAGGCATCGGCCTCTCCGGCCAGATGCACGGCGCGACGCTGCTTGATGCCGACGACAAGGTGCTGCGTCCTTGCATCCTGTGGAACGATACCCGTTCCCATGCCGAGGCCGCAGCCCTCGATGCTGATCCGCGCTTCCGCAAGATCACCGGCAATATCGTCTTCCCAGGCTTCACTGCGCCGAAGCTTGCCTGGGTGAAGAAGAACGAGCCTGAGATTTTTGCCAAGGTCGCCAAGGTTCTGCTACCTAAGGATTACCTGCGCCTGTGGCTGACCGGCGAGCACATTTCCGAAATGTCCGATTCCGCCGGCACGTCCTGGCTCGACACCGGTGCGCGCAAGTGGTCGTCCGAGCTTCTGGCGGCCACCGACTTGTCCGAAGAGCAGATGCCGTCGCTGGTCGAGGGCACCGACGAGGCCGGCAGGCTGCGCGGCGAGCTCAAGTCGGCTTGGGGCATTACCAGTGATGTGGTCGTTGCCGGCGGCGCGGGGGACAATGCGGCTTCGGCCTGCGGCATGGGCACGGTGAGGAAGGCCAAGCCTTCGTTTCGCTCGGCACGTCCGGTGTTCTGTTTGCCGCTAACGGCTCCTACCTGCCGAAGCCGGAAAGCGCTGTGCATGCCTTCTGCCACGCGCTGCCGAAGACCTGGCACCAGATGGGCGTCATCCTGTCTGCCGCCGATGCGATCAACTGGCATGCGAAGGTGATGGGCAAGCCGGCAGCGGAGCTTTCCGGCGAACTCGGCGAGACGCTGAAGGCGCCGACCGGCGTGACCTTTCTGCCTTACCTCTCCGGCGAGCGCACACCGCACAATGATGCCGTCATCCGCGGCGCCTTCCTCGGGCTGGAGCACGAGTCGAGCCGTGTGGTGCTGACCCAGGCCGTGCTCGAGGGCGTCACCTTCGCCATCCGCGACAATCTCGAGGCGCTGAAATCGGCGGGCACCTCGATCTCGCGCGTCACCGCCATCGGCGGCGGTTCGCGGTCGCGCTACTGGCTGTCGTCGATCGCGACCTCGCTCGGTGTGCCGGTGGATATTCCGGCCGATGGCGATTTCGGAGCGGCCTTCGGTGCTGCTCGTCTCGGCCTGATTGCGGCGACGGGTGCCGATCCGATTTCCGTCTGCACAGCGCCGAAGACGGATGCGACGGTCGAGCCGGTGGCGGCGCTTTCGGAAGCTTATGAGGGTGCATATCAGCGCTACCGGAAGGCCTATCCGGCGATCCGGGCGATTGCTTCGTAACCAAGGATTACTCCTCCCCGCTCGCGGGGAGGGTTGCAGCGCACGCAAAGGCTAGAAGTGTCCCGCGCTGTCAAGCGAGATCCAAAATGAGGTACGTACGTCATTTTCTGATTTACGTACCTCAAAAATTGATGCAAGAGTTTGATGACCAAATCTCAAGGAGGAGATACCAATGAGCACAGGCTTTTTCGGCGATATTTCGAAGATCAAGTATGAAGGGCCGGACAGCACCAATCCGCTCGCCTTCCGCTTCTACAACCCGGATGAGATGGTCGCGGGCAAGCGGATGGAAGATCATCTGCGCTTCGCCATCGCCTACTGGCACTCGTTCACTTGGCCGGGCGGCGATCCCTTCGGCGGCCAGACTTTTCTTCGCCCCTGGTTCTCCGACACGATGGAAGCAGCGAAGCTGAAGGCTGACGTCGCCTTCGAATTCTTCTCGCTGCTCGGGGCGCCGTTCTACTGTTTCCACGATGCGGACGTACGCCCGGAAGGCAATAATTTTGCGGAGAATACGAAGAACCTCAACGAGATCGTCGACTATTTCGAGAAGAAGCAGGCCGAGACGGGCGTGAAGCTCCTTTGGGGCACTGCGAACATGTTCTCCAACCGGCGCTATATGTCGGGTGCCGCCACCAATCCGGATCCGGATGTCTTCGCCTTCGCCGCAGCGACGGTGAAGACCTGCATGGACGCGACGAAGAAGCTCGGCGGCGATAACTATGTTCTTTGGGGCGGCCGCGAGGGCTATGAAACGATCCTCAACACCGACTTTTCGCGCGAACTCGACCAGATGGGCCGGTTCCTCAATCTCGTCGTCGAATACAAGTACAAGATCGGTTTCAAGGGCACGATCCTGATCGAGCCGAAGCCGCAGGAGCCGACCAAGCACCAGTACGATTATGACGTCTCGACGGTCTATGCCTTCCTGCAGAAGCATGGGCTCGACAAGGAAGTGAAGCTCAATATCGAGCAGGGCCATGCCATCCTCGCAGGCCATTCCTTCGAGCACGAGCTGGCCATGGCCAATTCCTTTGGCCTGTTCGGCTCGATCGACATGAACCGCAACGACTATCAGTCCGGCTGGGATACCGACCAGTTCCCCAACAACGTACCGGAAATGGCGCTTGCCTATTATCAGGTCCTGCAGGCAGGCGGCTTCACCACCGGCGGCACGAATTTCGACGCGAAACTGCGCCGCCAGTCGCTCGATCCGGAAGACCTGCTGGTCGGCCATATCGGTGGCATGGATTGCTGCGCCCGCGGCCTGAAGGCCGCCGCCAAGATGGTCGAGGACGAGGCGCTGTCCAAGCCGCTGCGCGCCCGCTACGAAAAGTGGGATAGCCCCGAAGCGCAAAAGATGCTGCGCGGCGAATACAAGCTCGACGACATCGCGGCCATGGTGGAGCGCGAGAATATCAATCCCGAGCCCGTTTCCGGCCGCCAGGAATATCTCGAAAACGTCGTCAATCGCTACGTCTAGCGCCCGGCGTCATTCAAGCCGATAGCGATTTTGTCTATGGCCGTACCGCGCTCTTGCCGGTGCGGCCGTAGGCTGTTTTGGCCCATGCTTCTGGTGTGCCTTTGACGCAATATTGGCTGCCGTCCCTTGGGCTCTTCCCGCTCCATGCGTCGCTATCCGTCAAAACCGCAGGCGTTTTTGCGGATGGAGTGACAGCCACAGCAAATTCTTACAATACAAACCAAGTGGCGAAGGATTGAAAAGATCTTGAAGCCGGGTCGGCCTAGATCAGCCGTCGTCGGGACAGAATTTCCCGAATAGGCGTCCAGGGAGTTGACCATGAAAATCTTTCTCGCAGTGGCTTTCATCATAAGCGCAGCGTTTGCGCCGGCAGCATACGCTGTCACCATCGATCCGATCCCTGGCAGTCTGGTTTATCCAGCCCAGCCGAAAACCAAACTCAAGAAAGCGCCGGTTGGCAGTATCGTCCAGCACAACTTCTACAGCAAAGGCGTTACCTACAACGAAACCTACAGGATCGAGCCGGATCGCAGCCTGAAGCTTCTCAGTCGTCGGCCAATTATTCGAGAATAGCGCTCGGTAGTCGGGGCAATCGAGAGAAAATCGTGCTCTACCGGTCCTGACAGAGAGTTGATGCGCAAAGCTGCTTTACGTACCTCAGAATCTTCGATAGCCTGAAATCCAGGGAGGACTTCAGGTGCACCACATCGCTTGCGAGGAGGCAGGCGTTGGGGGCAGGCCGCATGGCGGCAGCTTCACGACGCTTATCATTTTGGGGCTCGCGGCATGATCGCGACGCCGACGTCATCTGCCCTGCCGCTTCTCGAGGCGCGCGGTCTTTCCAAGACATTCGGCATCGTCGAGGTGCTCAAGGATATCAGCCTCACGGTCCGGGCCGGCGAGGTGCACGCGATCATCGGCGAGAACGGCGCCGGCAAGTCGACGCTGATGAAGATCCTCGCCGGCAATCACCAGCCGACGCGCGGTGAGCTTCTGATTGATGGCCAGCCGGTGAGCTTTTCCGGTCCGGTCGATGCGGAGAAGCACGGCATCGTGCTGGTGCACCAGGAAATCCTGCTAGCGCCGGATCTCACCGTGGCGCAGAACATCTATCTCGGCCGTGAACTCGGCAAGGGGCTCACTGTCGACGACAAGACGATGAACGAGGGCGCCGCCAAGGCGATCCGGGATCTTGGCGCCGATATCGACCCGAATGCCATTGTCTCGCGTCTTTCGATTGCCCAGAGACAGCTGGTGCAGATCGCCCGCGTGCTGCTTGTGCCGCATCGCGTCGTCATCTTCGACGAGCCGACGGCGTCACTGACGCCGCATGAGACCGAGGCGCTTCTCAAGGTTATCACCGACATCCGCGCCAAGGGTGTCGGTGTGCTCTACATTTCTCACCGCTTGCCGGAGGTGAAGGAGATTGCGGACCGTGTCACCGTGTTGCGCGACGGGCGGCTTGTGGCTTCTCACGAGACTTCGGAATTGCAGCCCGCCGACATGGCGCGGCTGATGGTCGGCCGCGATGTGGCAAGGCTCTACCCCGACCGCCATGCCGCCGAAGCGAGCGAAACGGTGCTCGAGGTGCAAGGCTTCGATGTGCCGGGCTATGCGCGTGATTCGGCCTTCACGCTTCGAAAGGGTGAAATCCTTGGCTTTGCCGGGCTGATCGGCGCGGGGCGCACCGAGTTGATGGAGGGCTTGGTCGGACTACGGCCGGCCAAGGGTGCGGTACGATTCAACGGCCGGCCGGTTCATTTCACTGACGTGCATTCCAGCCTCAAGGCGGGCGTCGCCTATCTGTCGGAAGACCGCAAGGGCAAGGGCCTGCTGCTCACCAAGGACCTGCGGGTCAACCTGACGCTCGCCTCGCTCGGCAAGTTCATCCGCGGCCTGCAGATCGACCGCAAAGGCGAAGGCGACGCGCTCGACAAGGCAATCCGCGATTTCGACATCCGCACTGGCACCAAGGACATCCTTGCCGGCCAGCTTTCCGGCGGTAACCAGCAGAAGCTGCTGCTCGCCAAGATGATGCTGCTCGATCCTCAGGTCGTCATCATCGACGAGCCGACACGCGGCATAGACATCGGCAACAAGGAACAGATCTACAAATTCATCGCCAGCCTGGCCGCGGAGGGACGCTCGATCATCGTCGTCTCCTCCGAAATGCCGGAGCTGATCGGCATCTGCGACCGCATCCTGGTGATGCGCGGCGGCCGCATCGTCGGCGAGGTTCAGGGAGAACACATGACCGAAAACGAGATCGTGCAGCTTGCGACTGGTGTGAATGCAGGAGCGGCGGCATGAGCAGCGTCGCAACCGACACTTCCAAGGCGCCGAAGACCTCCAAGGACTGGGATATGGCGGCGATTGCGCCGTTCGTGGCGCTGGCGCTGCTTCTGGTGCTCGGCTATTTCGCCAACCCGAATTTCGTTTCGCTGGCGAACCTCACCAACGTCATCACCCGCAGCGCCTTTATTGCCATCATCGCGCTGGGTGCGACCTATGTGATTTCGTCGGGCGGGCTCGATCTCTCTGTCGGATCGATGGTCGCCTTTGTCGCCAGCCTGATGATCCTGTTCATGAATTCCGGTGCCATCGCCGACCCGATGATGATGCTGGTTGCCGGCATGCTGGTGGCGTTGGCGCTCGGGGCCGCCTGCGGGCTCGCCAACGGGCTGATCACCACGGTCGGCAAGATCGAGCCCTTCATCGCAACGCTCGGCACGATGGGCATCTATCGCGGCCTGACGACCTGGCTGTCCCAGGGCGGTTCGATCACGCTCAGGGACCGCGAACTGCAGCAGCTCTATCGGCCGGTCTATTTCGGTGACGTGTTCGGCGTTCCGATCCCGATCATCGTCATCTTCGTCACCGCCGCGCTTGCCGCCTTCGTGCTCTACCGCACGCGCTATGGGCGACATCTGATCGCCGTCGGGTCGAACGAGGAAGTCGCACGCTATTCCGGCATATCGGTGCAGCGGGTGCGCACCATCGCCTATGTGGTGCAGGGGCTCTGCGTCGCGGTCGCGGTACTGATCTATGTGCCGCGTCTCGGTTCGACCTCGGCCACGACCGGCATTCTCTGGGAATTGCAGGCGATCACCGCAGTCGTCGTCGGCGGCACGGCGCTGAGGGGCGGCGTCGGCCGCATCTGGGGCACGGTCTGCGGCGCCTTCATTCTGGAGATCGTCGGCAACATCATGCTGCTGTCCAACTTCGTCAGCGAATATCTGATCGGCGCGATCCAGGGGCGATCATCATCATCGCCATGCTGGTGCAGCGGTCACTGATGCGGAAATAACCGCATATGGAAGAGATAGGCCGGGCATCTGGGGTAGGCCCGGTCAGGAGGAGAGACCCCTTGAAACCTTGGGAGAGAGAATATGCGTAGAAGAACATTCGGTCTCGGCGTCGCCGGGCTTGCGGCCTCCGTTGCCGCCGCCCCGAGCCTCGGCCTTGCTCAGGAAGGGAAGAAGGTCACGATCGGCGTGTCCATTCCGGCCGCCGACCACGGCTGGACGGCGGGTGTCGTCTATCACGCCGAACGCGTCGCCAAGCTTCTGATGGCCGAGCACAAGGGCCTCAACGTCATCGTCAAGACGTCGGCCGATCCGGCAAGCCAGGCGAATGCGGTGCAGGACCTTGCCGTGCAGGGCATCGATGCGCTCGTCATCCTGCCGACGGATCCGGACCAGCTCGTCTCGGCCATCCAGCAGGTGAAGGACGACGGCAAGTTCGTAGCGCTGGTCGATCGCGCACCTTCCGTCAACGACAGCACGATCCGCAACCTCTATGTCGCCGGCAACAATCCGGCGCTCGGTCAGGTTGCGGGCAAGTATATTGCGGAGACGACGCCGGAAGCCGAAGTCGTCATCATCCGCGGCCTGCCGATCCCGATCGACCAGCAGCGCCAGGACGGTTTTGATAAGGGCATCGAAGGCTCCAAGGTGAAGGTGCTCGATCGCCAATACGGCAACTGGAGCCGCGACGACGCATTCCGCGTCATGCAGGATTATCTCACCAAGTACCCGAAGATCGACGTGGTCTGGTGCCAGGATGACGACATGGCTGTCGGCGTTCTGGAAGCAATCGAGCAGGCCAAGCGCACCGACATCCAGTATGTCGTGGCCGGTGCCGGTTCGAAGGACATGATCAAGAAGGTCATGGACGGCGACAAGATGATCCCGGTCGACGTTCTCTATCCGCCGGCGATGGTGGCGACCGCGATGCAGCTGACCGCCGGCGGCTTCTACGACCAGGTGCCGGTCAGCGGCGAATACATTCTCGACGCGACACTGGTGACCAAGGACAACGCGGAGAGCTTCTACTTCCCGACTCGCCGTTCTGATCCGGTTTTCTCGGGCGCGTGCGGTTGTCGCCATGCGCGCCCGTTCCATGTTCTTAAGTCTAAAAGTGGAGGTTTTTCATGAAGACGATCAAGGGTCCAGGCCTGTTTCTCGGCCAGTTTGCCGGCGATGCGGCACCGTTCGATACCTGGGACGGCATTACCAAATGGGCGGCGGACAAGGGCTATATCGGCGTGCAGGTGCCGACCTGGGCAAGCCAGCTGATCGACCTGAAAAAGGCTTCCACCTCCAAGGATTACTGCGACGAGCTTGCCGGTGTCGCCAAAGCGAACGGCGTCGAGATCACCGAACTGTCCACGCATCTGCAGGGCCAGCTGGTGGCCGTGCATCCGGCCTATGACGAAGTATTCGACGGGTTCACCGTGCCGGAAATGCGCGGCAATCCGAAGGCCCGGCAGGAATGGGCCGTCGAGCAGGTAAAGATGGCGATCACCGCCTCAAGACATCTCGGCATCAAGGCGCATGCGACCTTTTCCGGCGCGCTGGTCTGGCCGTTCCTCTACCCGTTCCCGCAGCGACCGGCCGGCCTCGTCGAGACGGCTTTCGACGAACTTGCCAAGCGCTGGACGCCGATCCTGAACCATGCCGAGGATAATGGCGTCGACGTCTGCTATGAAATCCATCCGAGCGAGGACCTGCACGACGGCATCACGTTCGAGATGTTCCTGGAGCGGGTGAAGAACCATCCGCGCGCCAACATGCTCTACGATCCGTCCCATTACGTGCTGCAATGCCTCGACTATCTCGACAACATCGACATCTACAAGGACCGGATCAAGATGTTCCACGTCAAGGACGCGGAGTTCAATCCGACCGGTCGTCAGGGTGTCTATGGCGGCTATCAGAGCTGGGTCAACCGCGCCGGCCGGTTCCGTTCGCCGGGCGACGGTCAGGTGGATTTCGGCGCGATCTTCTCCAAGATGGCGGCCAACGATTTCGACGGCTGGGCCGTGGTCGAGTGGGAATGCGCGCTGAAGCATCCCGAAGACGGCGCCCGCGAAGGAGCCGAATTCGTCAAGGCGCATATCATCCGCGTCACCGAACATGCCTTCGACGATTTTGCATCGAGCGGCACCGACGAGGCGGCGAATAGGCGAATGCTGGGGCTTTAAGGTGATTGAGGCCTGCCCCTCACCCAGAGCGCAGCCTGCTGCGCTCCACCTCTCCCCGCAGGCGGGGAGAGGTGACGTGGCATACGGCACCTCTTCGATTGAGGCAGGACGGCGCCACATCGCCCTTCTCCCCGTCAGAACGGGGAGAAGGTGGCGGCAGCCGGATGAGGGGCAATCGCCGAGATACGATATTTCAAAGGAGACTTTTCATGGCAATCGAAGGCAAGCAGGCCGAGGCGCGCGAACCGCGGATCCGGCTCGGCATGGTGGGCGGCGGTTCGGGCGCATTCATCGGCGCGGTGCATCGCATGGCGGCGCGGCTGGACGACCAGTTCGAACTCGTGGCCGGGGCGCTTTCTTCCACGCCGGAAAAGGCGCTGGCTTCGGGGCGCGAACTGGGGCTCGACAGCGGCCGCACCTACGGCTCCTACAAGGACATGGCGATCCGCGAGGCCCGCCTGAAGGACGGTATCGAGGCGGTCTCGATCGTCACGCCGAACCATGTGCATTTCGAAGCGGCCCGGGAGTTTCTCAAGCGCGGCATCCATGTCATCTGCGACAAGCCGCTGACGTCGAACCTTGCCGACGCGAAAAAGCTGAAGAAGGCGGCGGATGACAGCAAGGCGCTGTTCATCCTCACCCACAACTACACCGGCTATCCCATGGTGCGGCAGGCGCGCGAGATGATCGCCAATGGCGACCTCGGCAAGATCCGTGTCGTGCAGGTCGAATATGCGCAGGATTGGCTGACGGAGGCGGCCGAACAGACCGGCGCCAAGCAGGCAGTATGGCGCACGGATCCGGCGCAATCCGGTGCGGGCGGCTCGACCGGCGATATCGGCACCCATGCCTATAATCTTGCGTCCTTCGTCACCGGCCTGACGCTGGAAAGTCTCGCCGCCGATCTCGACAGTTTCGTGCCGGGTCGCAGGCTGGACGACAATGCGCATGTGATGCTGCGTTTTGCCGAGGGTGCCAAGGGCATGCTGTGGTGCAGCCAGGTGGCGCCGGGCAACGAGAATGGCCTTAAGCTGCGAGTCTATGGCGAAAAGGGCGGGCTCGAATGGGCGCAGGAGAACCCGAACTACCTGTGGTTCACGCCATTCGGCGAACCGAAGCGGCTGATAACCCGCAACGGTGCCGGGGCAGGGGCCGCTGCGGCGCGCGTCAGCCGTATCCCGGGTGGTCATCCGGAAGGGTATCTCGAAGCTTTCGCGACGATCTATACCGAGGCTGCGCGCGCCATCCATGCCCACAGGGCCGGCAAGGCGGTCGACAAGGCAGTGATCTATCCGACCGTCGACGACGGCGTGAAGGGTGTCGCCTTCGTTGAGGCCTGCGTAGCGTCTTCGAAGAAAAATGGTGCCTGGGTGAAGCTCTAAAAAGCAAGGAACCCGGAGCAGTAATGCTCCGGGTTCCTTGCTTTGAGATTATCTAACGGCGGATCAGGCGAATGCCGCCTGCTTGCCCTTCATCTTGGCATCGACGCTGACCGGGCCGGGGCCGGCTGCGAAGATGTAGAGGAAGATGAAGCAGAACAGGATGGAAGCAACGCCGCCATTCTGGGCCGGATAAAAACCGCGCGGAAAATGGCCGATGAAATAGGCGAAGGCCATCAGGCCCGACAGAATGAAGGCGGCTGGGCGCGTCTTGAAGCCGATCAGGACGCAGAAACCGAGAATGAGCTCGAACAGGCCCGCGATCCAGGGCAGGGTCCCGACTGCCGGTACCTTCTCTGCGAAGGGGAAATGGAGAATCTTCTGGGTGCCGTAGCTGAAGAGCACGAGCGCGGAAACCGCGCGCAGAAGGCTGAGAAGATAGGGCTGGGATTTGTCGAGGTTTTGCAGCATGAGCGCGTCCATGTGATGAGTGGAATTGCCTCATCCGTTGCCACATGTTGCGGTGCAATACAATTTCAGTTGAGACATCCGTGATCGCTCGAAGGGCCTGTGGAAAGCCCCTGAGGTCTGCGCTCCTGCAACGCGTCCGGTCGCCACTCTTGCGCGCGGATGATGCGTTTTAGCCGAAGAGCGAGCCGAGCCGCAGGACGAGTTTTCGGTCGAACAGGTTGTTCTGGTCGTACATCCAGTTGATCGCCTCGCTGCTCGACCATGCCTTCTTGTAGGGTCGGACGCTGGTGAGGGCATCGAAGACGTCGCAGACGGTGCAGATGCGCACGGCAAGGCTGATTTCTTCGTCCCGCAGCCTGAGCGGATAGCCGCTGCCGTCGAGCGCTTCGTGATGCAGGCGGCATACGTCGAGGATCAGTTGGGAGGTCTCGCCCAGTTCCAGCAGGCGTTGGTAGCCGAGTATGGGATGGCTGCGGATGACGCGCCATTCAGCCTTGTCCAGCTTGCCGGGCTTGTTGAGGATGGCATTGGGAATGAGAAGCTTGCCCAGATCGTGAAGGATGCCGGCGCGGCCGATCTCCTCGACCAAGGAGTCATCCAAGTCGAGTTGTTCGGCTAGACGGCCCATCAGGCCTGCCACCGAGACGGAATGCAGGTAGGTTTCCTTGTGCTTCTCCTTCAGTCGCGAAACTTCAAGGAAAAGGTCAGGTGCGGTCTCCAGGCTGCGACGTGCGGCAAGTGCTGCGGCACCGGCTTTTTCCATGTCGAGCGAACCGGACATCAATCCCTCGACGCTTTCCCGCATCGACTGCATTGCGTCGTCGATCGCGGCGATCGTTTCGGCTTTCAGGGATCGTTGTTCTGGCAGGGCATAACCATTGGGCGCACGCCGCATGAGTGCGGCAACGTCGATCCGGCTTTTCGTCTGGCTTACCATCAGATCTACCGCCGAAGACAGCATGATGGAAGCGAGATCGTCCTGAGACTCCAGCATGAACCGACGCCGGGAGAACTCATAACTAGGGCAGTCTACGGACTCAATATAGAGGCCAGTCTGTATAAGACTCTTTGGTACGCGAACGATCACAGCGGTCAGATCCCCAGAACTGAGGGTAATTCAACCTGTGAGAATAAAATAAAGACTTAATTTGACGAGCGCGTTTTCTCTCGCGCGGCAATATAGGTGATGTCGGCGGTGTTTTTGAGCCGGCGTTGTAAATGTTATATTTCTTATTTCAGTTCGTGATTTTGTTGGCGGTTTCTAAATCAACCAAGGGTGGCTTTCGGTCTTGCGGCCGACCTGCCTGATGCCCGCCCCGCCGCTCTCTACGGCGGGGCGGGGTAGGTCAGTGATGCGCCGCCGAGTCGCGGACGGCCTTGACGTCCGCTGCCGAGACCGCGGGAGCCTTGTTGGTCCAGCCTTCGCGCAGGAAGGTGGCAAGTGCTGCAATCTCTTCGTCGGAGAGACGATCGGCATAGCCCTGCATGCGAACCTTCATCGGACGCTCTGCCGTGGACGGCAGTTCGGCACCGTGAAGGATGACGCTGATCAGGCCCTTCGGCAGCTTGGCGGTGACGAGCGAGTTGCCGTCGAGTTCCGGGAATATTTCCGGAGCGCCCTTGCCGGTGACGAAATGGCAGCCGCCGCAGTTGTCGAGATAGAGGCGGGGGCCGAGAGGCATGTCAGCCTTGGCTTCCGTCAGCATCTTTTCCGTCTCGGTGACTTCCGCCTTTTCCGGCGCAGCAGGAGCCGCAGATCCACCGGCGGTGCCAATCTTCTGCAGATAAGCGGCGATCGCCGTGTTGTCTTCCTCGGTCAGGTACTGCAGCGAGTCGCGGACGACGAGCATCATTTCGCCGGTTGCGGTCGAGTGGGCGTTACGGGCAGTCGCGAGGTAGGATGCGAGCTGCTCGGTCGTCCACTTCTGCGGGGCGCTGTCTGCACCGCGCAGATCAGGAGCGGTGAAGCCATCGATTTCGCCGCCGGTCAGGAAGGCCTTGGAAGTGTCTTCGATGCCATCCTGCGCCATGAACAGGTTGCGCGGGCTGTGGCAGGCAGCGCAGTGGCCTGCGCCTTCGACCAGATATTTGCCGCGATTGAACTGGTCATCCTGTCCCTGCACCGGCTTGAAGCCGGCCTCATGGCTGATTGCCAGCCAGTTCCATGCCCTCAGACCAAAGCGCATGTTGAACGGGAAGGAAAGCTTGGTTTCCTCGACCTTGTTGGAGACCGGTTCGACCTCGTGCATGAAGTAGTCGTAAAGAGCGACGACATCTTCTTCCGACATCTTGCGGTAGTTCTCATACGGCATGGCCGGATAGAGATGGGTACCATTCGGGGCCACGCCATCGTAAAGGGCCGCGCGGAAATCGTCGAGCGTCCAGTTACCGATGCCGGTTTCCTTGTCGGGCGTGATGTTGGTCGTCCAGATCGTGCCCATCGGGCTGTTGATCGCACGACCGCCGGCGAAGGGCTTGCCGCCCTCCGTCGTATGGCAGGCGAGACAGTCGCCGGCCCGCATGACGTATTCACCCTGGCCCTTGGCCGGCTTGAAGTCGGCTGCGAGCTGGGTGACCGGACCGGTGCGCTGCACCGGCACGAAGATGAAGGCGAGCAGGGCAACGATGCCCAGCACGACGAGAACGCCGAGAACGCGAATGAGCTTTTTCATCGATGTTCTCCTCAGACCAGCGGACGCGGGTTACGCAGGTAATCCGTACGGATGGCGTGGGCGGCCCAATAAGCGAGACCGCCGACCATGCCGGTCGGGTTGTACTGGGTGTTCTGCGGGAAGGCGCCGGCGCCGAGCACGAAAATGTTGTGCTTGTCCCAGGCCTGCAGATAGCGGTTGACCGCCGAAGTCTTCGGATCGGCACCCATGACGGAGCCGCCGACATTGTGCGTCGTCTGATAAGGACGCACGTCGTACATGGCGCCTTCCTTCTTGAAGCCTTCCTGCATCGAGGTCGGGTTCATCGATGCGGCGATCGGCTCCATCTTCGACTTCATGAATTGCGTCATGCGAATGTCGTTCTGGTTCCAGTTGAAGGTCATGCGCATCAGCGGGCGACCGAGCGGATCCTTGTAGGTCGGATCGAGATCGAGGAAGTTGCCGCGGTAGGACATGTGCGAACCGTGCGAGCCGATCGACATCGAATGGCCGTACCATTCGCCGACGCCCTTCTTCCAGCCTGCACCCCAGGACGGCGTGCCCTTCGGCAGCGACATGGAACGGATCGGCTGTCCGTTGGACTGGCCGGAACGCCAATAGGCACCACCGATGAAGCCTTCGCGACCGAAGTCGATGTTGTCCATGCCGAAGTCGTCGATCGACATGCCGTTTGCGCCGGTGCCGATGAACGGGTTGAACACTTCATCCTTGAAGAACAGCGTGTAGCCACCGTTCATCTGGTAGGCATAGCTGCGGCCCGTCACGCCTTCGCCCGTCGCTGGGTCATAGGGCTGGCCGATGCCCGACAGCAGCATCAGGTGTACGTTGTGCAGCTGGTAGGCTGCAAGGATGACGAGGTCGGCCGGCTGGAACACTTCTTCGCCGGTCTTGTAGTCATAGTAAGTGACGCCGGTCGCAGTCTTGCCATCCGGTGCCATTTCGACGCGCAGAACGTCGCACTGGGTGCGGTATTCGAAGTTCGGCTTGCGCTTCAGGGCATCGAGGATGGCCGTCTGAGGAGAGGACTTCGAATAGTTGAAGCAGCCGTAACGCTCGCAGAAGCCGCAGTGGTTACACGGGCCCATCTGCATGTTGTACTCGTTCACATAGGCCTGCGAGGCGATACCGCCCGGGCTCGGGAACGGATGACAGCCGGCAGCCTTGGCGGCTTCGGCAAACTTGGCGCCGTCCCAGGTGGTCGGCATGGCCGGCATCGGGTACTCGCGCGAACGCGGTGCCTCGAACGGGTTGCCGCCCTCCATGATCTTGCCCTTGATGTTTCCGGCCGTGCCGGAAATGCCCGCGATGCGCTCGAAGCGATCGAAGAAGGGTTCGAGTTCGTCGTAGGTGACCGGGTAATCCTGGAGATGCATGTCTTCAGGGATGATGCCGGCGCCCCAGCGTTCCTCGACATAGGAGCGCAGACGATATTCGGACAGCTGCGGACGCCAGTTCAGGCCGTTCCAGTGCGTGCCGGCGCCGCCGACGCCAATGCCGGGCAGGAACGAGCCGAGGCTGCGATAGGGCAGAGCGGTTTCGTTGACGTCGCGGCGGATGGTGACGGTCGAGTTGTGCGGCTTCTGCATCATGCCGAGGCGGACGCCGTATTTCAGTTCGTCGATCATGTTCGGATACTGGAAATTCGGAACAGTATCCTGGTCGTGGCCGCGCTCCAGCGCGACGATTTCGACGCCTTCCTGGGCTAGTTCCATGCCGAGGATCGAGCCAGTCCAGCCGAGGCCGACGATGACGACGTCTTTTTCTTTTCAGTGCGTGCCATGATCGCTTACGCCCTTTCGCCGGAGATAGAGACAGGGCCGAGCGGATACTTGACGTTGTGCTTGAGCACCCATTCCTTGTAGGAGCCGCGGGCGCCCGGGAAACCGATATATTTCCAGGCTTCCATGCCGTGGTTGCCGCCATACATCGGGTCGGCAAAATAGCCTTCCTTCGTATTGCCGAGCAGGATGGTGAAGAAGTCGCGCAGTTCCGGCTTGATCTTCATCTCGTCCTTCTGGAGCGAGGTGAGAGCCTTGTCCTGGGTTTCGCCATCCAGTTCAGCGAAGATCTTGCCATGGGTTGCCTTGCACCAGTCGTCGAAGACCGGGATGGCCTGCTGGTAGATTTCCAGCGGGTTGAGCGGGGTCTGCCAGCCACGCAGCGGGCTTGCTGCGGCATCGTGCGGGCCCTGCATGTACCAGTCGGCAGCCTTGCCGTAATCGCCGGCGAGCTGCTTGTCGATAAAGACAGGAACGCGTGCCTCGATCGCGCCGGGACCTTCGCCGTCCGACGGGATCAGTCTTGCTACCGCTGCCATGACGAAGGCCCACTCGGTGGGCTTAAGACAGTCCGGCTTGTATTCGGTCAGTGCGACCGGTTCTGGTTTCTGCTCGGCTTTCGCGTTCGTCACGATGCCGGCGACTGCCGCAGTCGCCGCAGATGCTTTCAGGAAGCTTCTGCGGGACGGCAAGCCCGGAAGATCTCTCATTGTCATCTCCTTGGTGGCTGCAGGAGGCAGCCCTTGAAATCCGCTTGAGCCCCCAAAAATCTAGGGAGCGTCAATCTGACACCTGCGCTCTATCGCCGCGTCTAAAGGGATTCAAGGACAGAAAGGCTAATTTCTGGCCTATTTTCACCGAAAGTTGGAATATATTTTTCTAATATTTCTTTTTAACGCATAAATTGTATTCATATATAGTTGTAATTTGGCGATTTTGTCGCAGTTATCGGCTTGTTTTTCGACCTATGAGTGTGTTGGAATCGCGGCATTTGGTCGCTAAGCGTTCGGAATTAGGCGAAATCATGCTCTGGGAGTGGCGGCATTGCGTTCGTCTCCGTTGAGGCGGTTTCAGCGGATATTGCCTTGCAAATTGCCGATAATTGGCTAAATCCGCTGCCAGCACGATGGCTCCCCTGAGAGGACAGTTGGCATGACCGATCCCAAGGCTTTCGCGGCACGTTTTCCCGGTGACTTCCTTTTCGGCGTTGCAACCGCCGCCTTCCAGATCGAAGGCGCGACGAAGACCGATGGCCGCAAGCCGTCGATCTGGGATGCGTTCTCCAACATGCCGGGCAGGGTGCTGAACCGCGATAACGGCGACGTCGCCTGCGATCACTACAATCGCCTCGAGGACGATCTCGATCTGATCAAGGACATGGGTGTCGAGGCCTACCGCTTCTCGATCGCCTGGCCGCGCATCATTCCGGAAGGAACCGGACGGATCAACGAGAAGGGGCTCGATTTCTACGATCGCCTCGTCGACGGCTGCAAGGCGCGGGGCATAAAGACCTTCGCGACGCTCTATCACTGGGACCTGCCGCTTGCGCTGATGGGCGACGGCGGCTGGACGGCGCGCTCGAGCGCCTATGCGTTCCAGCGCTACGCCAAGGTGGTGATGGCGCGGCTCGGTGACCGGCTGGATGCGGTCGCCACCTTCAACGAGCCGTGGTGCTCGGTCTGGCTGTCCCATCTCTATGGCGAGCATGCGCCGGGCGAGCGCAACATGGAGGCCGCACTGGCTGCCATGCATACGACCAATCTCGCGCACGGCCTTGCCGTCGAGGCGATCCGGCATGTGACGCCGAACGTGCCGGTCGGCCTAGTGTTAAATGCTCACTCAGTCATCCCGGGTTCCGACAGCGCCGAAGACAAGGCCGCCGCAGAGCGCGCCTTCGACTTCCACAACGGCGCCTTCTTTGGTCCGGTGTTCAATGGGCAATACCCGGCTTCTCTCATCGAAGCGCTTGGCGACAGGATGCCGAAGGTGGAGGAGGGCGATCTTGCCGTCATCAGCCAGAAGCTCGATTGGTGGGGTCTCAATTACTACACGCCGATGCGGGTCTCGGATGCCTCTGGCGAGGGGCTGAGTTTCCGGCAACCAAGTCGGCTCCTTTTGTCGGTCAAACGGTGACGGATATCGGCTGGGAGGTCTATTCGCCGGCGATGAAGTCGCTCGTCGAAGATCTTTACCGTCGCTATGAACTGCCGGATTGCTACGTCACCGAAAACGGTGCCGCCTACAACATGACGCTTGCCGGCGGAGAGATCGATGACCAGCCGCGGCTCGACTACTATGTCGACCATCTTTCGGTCGTCGCCGATCTCGCGTCGGACGGATATCCGGTCAAAGGCTATTTCGCCTGGAGCCTGATGGACAATTTCGAGTGGGCCTGGGGCTACAGCATGCGGTTCGGCCTGGTCCATGTCGATTACGAGACCCAGAAGCGCACGGTCAAAAAGAGCGGCAAATGGTACCGGGAGTTGGCATCGCAGTTTCCCGGCGGCAATCACAAGCCGGGCTGATCATGGGTGGCGTAATCATGGGCGGAAGAATTTTTCCACATTAGCGGATAATTGAAATTCCATCCCTATGAATCGCGGCGGCGCCGGGGCATTGATCTGCCACCGAAAAGGCCTTACGGCCTGCAGAGAAAGCCGAACGATATGCTCCGGAAAGTCACCTGTCATCGAATGTGCCGCCTGGGTGCATGATTGCGCGGCAATTTCGCCGTTGAGATGACCTGACTAACTGTGAGATCAAAATGACCATCCCCAATGCTGCGGCCAGCGTAGCCCCGTCCGCGAGTGCGCAGACCAAGCCGATGGTGTCCTTCGAAGGCGTGATCAAGCGCTTCGGCGGCACCGGCGGTCAGCCGGCATTCACCGCCCTCGACGGTATCGATTTCAGCGTCGCCCATGGCGCGATCGCCGGCATTATCGGCCGTTCCGGCGCCGGCAAATCCACCCTCATCCGACTGGTGAACGGGCTTGAAAAGGCGACGTCCGGCAAGGTCGTCGTCGATGGTATCGAGGTGGGTGGTCTTTCCGAGAGCGGGCTCAGGGATCTGCGCCGCCAGATCGGCATGATCTTCCAGCACTTCAATCTGCTGACCTCGCGCACCGCCTTTGACAATGTCGCCCTGCCGCTCGAAATCGCCGGCGTCGACAGCCAGGCGATCAAGGCCAAGGTCGGGCCGCTGCTCGATCTCGTCGGTCTCGGCGACAAGGCGAACCGCTACCCGTCCGAGCTTTCCGGCGGCCAGAAGCAGCGCGTCGGCATTGCTCGGGCGCTCGCGACCGATCCGAAGCTCCTGCTGTCCGACGAGGCGACATCGGCGCTCGATCCGGAAACGACGCAGTCGATCCTCGAACTGCTGAAGCGCATCAATGCCGAACTCGGGCTGACCGTGCTTCTCATCACCCACGAAATGGAAGTGGTGAAGACGATCGCCACCGATGTCGCCGTCATCGACAAGGGCCGCATCGTCGAAGCCGGCAGCACGTTCGACGTCTATGCAAACCCGGCGCATGAGACGACGCGGACGCTGCTCGCCTCGGCGCTTGCGCTTCCCGAATGGCTGCGGACCGGCATCAAGCGCTCGCCATCTTCCGGCGACCGCGCGCTGGTACGGCTCGTCTTCTTCGGCGAAACGGCGTTCCAGCCGCTCACCGGGCGGCTCGTCGCCGAACTCGGCGCGGACGTCAACATCCTCGCCGGCGGCATCGAGGAGATCGGCGGCAGGCCGTTCGGCTCGCTCGTCGTGTCCTATTCCGCCGATCCCGCCGTCATCGCGCGGGCGGAAAAGTTCTATGCCGAAACCGGCCTGAAGACGGAGGTGCTCGGCTATGTCGCCTGATATGCTTTTCAACCTGCTTTTGAAGGCGCTGCTGCAGACGCTGCACATGGTGGCTGTTGCAGGCGTCATCGGCTCGCTGATCGGCCTGCCGATCGGCATTTTCCTCGCCACCAGCGGCAAGGGCGAGCTGTTCCCGGCGCCGACGGTCAACCGTATCCTCGGACTGATCGTCAACGCCGCGCGCTCGACGCCCTTCATCATCCTGGTCGTGGCCATCATTCCGTTCACCCGGCTCATCACCGGCACCTCGATCGGCACCAGTGCCGCCATCGTGCCGCTGACCATTGCCACCATTCCCTTCTTCGCCCGCCTGGTCGAAGCGGCGATCCGCGAGATCGACAAGGGACTGATCGAGGCGGCGCGCGCCATGGGTGCCACGCCGACCCAGATCGTCTTCAAGGTGTTGCTGGCCGAGGCCCGTCCGTCGCTGATGGCGGCGCTGACGATGACCATGGTCAGCCTGATCGGCTATTCCGCCATGGTCGGCGCTGTCGGTGGCGGTGGTCTGGGAGACCTCGGCATCCGCTACGGCTACCAGCGTTTCATGCCGGAAATGATGCTGGCCGTTGTCGTGGTGCTGATCGTGCTGGTGCAGCTCGTGCAGAGCGCCGGCGATGCGCTGGCCCGCCGCTTCGACAAACGCAATCGCAAGAACTGATTTTTCCAGAGGGGTAAGACCATGAAGAAACTGATCATCGCGGCGACGCTCGCCGCCCTGTTCTCCACCGGCGCAGCTTACGCCGAGACCAAGAAGGTCGGCGTCACGCCGGGCCCGCACGCCCAGATCGTCGAGAAGGTCAAGGAAGTCGCAGCCAAGAAGGGCCTCGAGCTCGATGTCGTCGAGTTCTCCGACTATGTCGTGCCGAACCAGGCACTTTCGGATGGCGACATCGACATCAACTCCTTCCAGCATCAGCCCTATCTTGACAACCAAGTGAAGGAGCGCGGTCTCGAACTCGTCAGCGTCGCGAAGTCGGTCAACTTCCCGATGGCCGGCTATTCGAAGAAGATTAAGGCACTCGACGAACTGAAAGACGGCGCATCGGTCGCCATCCCGAACGACCCGAGCAACGGCGCCCGCGCGCTCCTGCTGCTTGCCGACCAGAAGCTGATCACGCTGAAGGACGGTATCGGCGTTAAGGCTTCCGTCGCCGACATCGTCGAGAACCCGAAGAACCTCAATATCGTCGAACTCGATGCCGCCCAGCTGCCGCGGTCGCTCGATGACGTGGATCTCGCCGCGATCACCACCAATTACGCGCTGGCCGCCGGCCTCAACCCGAAGACGGACGGCATTTTCCAGGAAAGCACCAAGGCGCCTTACGTCGGTGTCATCGCCGTGCGCGCCAAGGACAAGGATGCCGACTGGGTGAAGACCTTCGTCGAAAGCTATCACAGCCCGGAAGTCTCCGCCTTCATCGAGGAGACCTTCAAGGGCGCGATCACGCCTACCTGGTAAGGCCTGAAAATTCCGCTGTCGGCTCGAACTGGAGCCGGCAGCGGCAATAAACCCAATAAAACCGTGAGGAAACACCCATGAAGAGACTTCTTATCGCTGCAACAGCCGCACTCGTCGCTGCCGGTTCCGCTCTCGCGGAAGACATCAAGGTCGGCGTGACGCCGGGCGAACATGCCCAGATCATGGAAAAGGTCGCCGAAATCGCAAAGACCAAGGGCCTCAACATCGAGATCCTCGAATTCTCCGACTATGTCGTGCCGAACCAGGCGCTGAACGACGGCGATATCCAGGCCAATTCGTTCCAGCACCAGCCCTATCTCGACAACCAGATTGCCGACCGCAAGTTCGATCTCGTCAGCGTCGCGAAGACGATCACCACTCCGATGGGTGTCTATTCCAAGAAGGTGAAGAGCCTCGACGAACTGGAGGACGGCGCTTCTGTCGCCATCCCGAACGATCCGACCAACGGCGGCCGCGCGCTTCTCGTTCTCGCCTCCAAGGGCCTGATCAAGTTCAAGGACGATGCGAACCTGAAGGTCACCCCGGCCGACATCATCGAAAACCCGAAGAATATCGAATTCTCGGAGCTCGACGCCGCCCAGCTGCCGCGCTCGCTTGATGACGTCGACGCTGCCGTCATCAACACCAACTACGCCATGGAAGCCGGCCTGCATCCGAAGACCGATGCGATCGCCATTGAAGGCGAAAAGTCGCCTTACGCCAACGTCATCGCCGTGCGCACTGCCGACAAGGACAAGCCCTGGGTCAAGACGCTGGTCGAGATCCTATAACAACGACACGATCCGCGATTTCATCAACACGGAATCCAAGGGTGCCCTGATCCCGTCCTGGTAAGATCGGCCCTCGATATTGTCTTGATTGGAAACGCCGCGTGTCTCACGCGGCGTTTTGCATTTCAGGCATTTCTTACGTTTTGCGCGTGGCTTAACCCTATCTGAAGGAATACCCGCCATAGCTGTGTGGATTGGTGAGGTATTTGATGGGGCTGCTATCCTCAGGTCTGAGACGCCCTGTGCGGGTAGGGCGGCGGTCTGCCGTGACCCTGATGCTCGGCCTCTTTGCCGTGGTGGTCGTGCTTGTCACGATCTTCATCCTCACCGCGCTCAATCGCATCGCCGAACAGACCAACAATCTCGATGAAGGCCGATCCCGCGCCACGACGGCCGGTGCCGTGCGCACCTTCCAGGACCAGTTGCACGCGACGCTGAACGACTATGCCGCCTGGGACGATGCGAACAATTTCGTCTATGCCGGGGATGGGCAAGACTGGATCGCCAGCAACTTCGGCGACATGACCGCCAATAGCGACCTGTTCGACGTCGCCATTCTTCTCGACAGCGATCGCAACGTGCTGATGGCCTATCAGGACGGAAAGCCAGTCACCTGGGCCCCGAAAGATTATTTCGATAGCTCGTTCTGGACGCTGTTCGATGCGGCTCGTTCGGCCGGTCCTGAGGCGTTGCCGGAAGCAGTGGGCTTCACCGGCACGCGCAAGGGGCTGGCTGCGACCGGCGTCGCGCTGGTGAGGCAGAAATCGGGTGCTATCGACCAGCCGCCGGAACGCCGCCGCTATCTGATCTTTTCAAGGCATCTCGACGAGCAGAAGGTTGCACGGCTCGCCGACACCTATGTCATCGATGGCCTGCACTTTCTCCAGCCGCACGAGACACTGTCGAACCCGGTCGAGATCCGTAACGTGCATGGCCGGCCACTCGCCAAGATCGGCTGGACCCCGCGATTGCCGGGGGATGCGAGCTATCTGGCGGTGCGTCCGCTCGTCTATTCCGCGCTCGTCATGGTCGGGCTGTTCTTCCTGCTGCTGCTCGTCAGCGGCACGAAGACGCTGAACAGGCTCAAGGCCGACGAGGCCAAGGCACGGCATCTGGCCATGACCGACCGTCTGAGCGGGCTTCTCAACCGCACGGGCCTTTTTCTGGCCCTCGATAACCTCGTTGCAGAAAGCGCTCAGAAGGCCGGAAGCGCGGTGCTGCTCTATCTCGACCTCGACGGTTTCAAGGAGGTCAACGATGCCTACGGTCATGGCACGGGCGACACGCTGATCCGCAGCGTCGCGGCCGGGCTGAAGATGCTGGTGGGCGACAACGCAGTTCTGGCTCGCGTGGGCGGTGATGAGTTTGCCATCGCCCTGCGATCCGATGATCCCGCGACGCTTGCCGTGACGCTCTGCGACCGCATTCTCGGCTTCTTCGACGAACCCTTCGTCATGGGCGAGCGGGTGGCGAAAATCGGCGCCAGCATCGGCGTTGCCATATCCCAACGCGGGACCGTCAGCGGTGCCGAACTGGTGCGCCGCGCCGACATGGCCATGTACCGCGCCAAGGAAGGTGGGCGTTCTCGCTTCGAGGCCTATACGCCGGACATGGATGCCGAGCGCGAAGACCGCAACCGTCTCGAGGTCGATCTCAAGATCGCTATAGAGCGCCGCGAGCTGACCGTCGTCTATCAGCCGGTCGTGTCGTCGGA
Source organism: Terrirhizobium terrae (assembly GCF_030323265.1). GTDB lineage: Bacteria > Pseudomonadota > Alphaproteobacteria > Rhizobiales > Rhizobiaceae > Neorhizobium. Next base: position 404,300 of record NZ_CP104992.1, on the reverse strand, counting down.
GGATGGAAGTCTGATCGGTGTCGAGGCGCTCGTGCGGTGGCATCGAAAGGGCTACGGCCAGGTCTCTCCGGACAAGTTCATCCCGATCGCGGAATCGACCGGTCTCATCGACCAGCTCGGCCTCTTCGTGCTGCACAAGGCCTGCGAGACGATCCGGCGCTGGCCGCAGCTGAAGCTCGCCGTCAACATCTCGCCCGGCCAGTTCCGTGATCCGGCCTTTCCGCAGCATGTCGCATCGGTATTCCGCAAGACCCAGACTGACACATCGCGCGTCACGTTGGAAATGACCGAGGGTTATTTCATCCAGCATCCCGACCGGGCGAAGACGTCGATCCGTGCGCTGCGGCGTCTCGGCGTCACCATTGCGCTCGACGATTTCGGCGCCGGCTTTTCCAGCGTCGGATATCTGCGCCAGTTCGGCTTCGACCGGATGAAGATCGACAAGTCGCTGGTGGATGCGCTCAGCCACGGTCCGCGTGCTGTCGACATGCTGCAGGCAACGGTGGCGCTCGCCCGCTCGCTCGACATTCCGGTGACAGCCGAAGGCGTGGAGACCGACGCTCAGGCGATCCAGCTGCGCCTCGCCGGCTGCGACGAATTGCAGGGCTATCTCTTCGGCCGCCCGATGTCGGCGGAGGAAGTCGACGGCCTCTACCTGCAGCGCGACGACGAAGCGACGGCGTGATCTCACAAACGGCCAGAGAGGCCGGACAGCTACCTATAGATGGCGTGGCACCTTGCTCTTCAGGAGCTCAACGAGAGTCGGATCCATGAATTCGTAGTCGTCCGGAATGTGCAGGCAGATCAGCCGGGCATTCTTCATCGCAGCCCTGTATTTCGCTTGCAGTTTCGTGCGGTGGGTACGCTCCATGACGAAGATGATGTCGGCCCATTCCACCAGTTCGTGGGAGAGCGGGTTTTCGGCGTCGTTGTTGGTGCCGGCCGAGGATGTCTCGATGCCGGGCCAGTCGGCGAACACCTGTTCGGCGGTCGGGCTGCGCAGCCTGTTCTGGCTGCAGACGAACAGGACGTTCTTCATACCGCTCCCGTCTCAGCCGCCGATGTGCTTAACGCCGCGCTTCTTGGCGAGCGCGATCTGGTGCTGCCGCTGGCGATAGCGCAGGCGGTCTTCTTCCGTGCGGCTGTCGTAGCAGTTGGAGCAGGAGACGCCTTCCTCGTATTTCGGCGAGGTGATCTCCTCGGCGGTGATCGGGTTGCGGCAGGCGTGGCAGAGCTTGTGATTGCCTTCCTTCAAGCCGTGCTCGACGGAGACGCGTTCGTCGAAGACGAAGCAGGCGCCTTCCCACAGGCTCTCTTCTTCGGGCACTTCCTCGAGATATTTGAGGATGCCGCCCTTGAGGTGATAGACCTCGTCGAAGCCCTGTTCCTTCATGAAGGCCGTTGCCTTCTCGCAGCGGATGCCGCCGGTGCAGTACATGGCGATCTTCGGCTTGTTGTGCAGGCCGGTATTGTTCTTCACCCAATCGGGGAATTCGCGGAACGTCTTGGTGTTCGGGTCGACCGCGCCCTTGAAGATGCCGATCGCCGTCTCGTAGTCGTTGCGGGTGTCGATCAGGATGGTTTCAGGATCGGAGATCAGGGCGTTCCAGTCCTTCGGCTCGACATAGGTGCCGACGATCCGGTTGGGGTCGATATCCTCGACGCCCATCGTGACGATTTCCTTCTTCAGCTTCACCTTCATGCGGATGAAGGGCATTTTCGACGCACGGCTTTCCTTGTGCTCCAGCTTGGAAAATTCCGGCTGGGCGCGCAGATAGGCGAGCAGTCTGGCGATCGCATCGTCGGTACCGGCAACCGTGCCATTGATCCCTTCGCGGGCGATCAGCAGCGTACCCTTGATGCCGTTCTCATCGCAGAAGGCCTGCAGCGGCGCGCGGAAATCCTCATATCGCTCGAAACGGGCGAAATGGTAGAGCGCTGCAACAAGAAAGCCGCCGGCGGACCCGACGGTGGCGTCGGCCCGCGATGTGATCTGATTGTCTGTCATGGCGGCTCAAATACAGTGTGATCGCTATCCGTGCAACGCGGTTTCTTTGACGGGCTTTTCTTCTCGCTTGCGGGTCTTCTCCGCACCATTCCTGCGCTTCGGCTTTTCGTCGGCGTCAGCCGTGGCGGCTCGCTCCCAAAGAAGCCTGATCATGGCGGCTTCGGCCCCGGCATCGTCGGCAAAGACGGATTGCGCCATCGGCAATGCTTCCTGCCGCAGCATCTGCTGGCGGGTGATGATCGCGGCAAGCAGGCGCGCCAGCGTCTCGCCATCGCCGACGATCTCCGGTTCCTCGTTGACCAGCTGTGTCAGCACCGAGAGATCATGCTCGTGGCCGAGCAGGTCGACCAGCGCTTTTGCCTCCACCTGCTTCGCCTTCATGGCGGACGGCCATGCCTCGCGCAGCAGCGACAGATGCATCCAGTAGGTCTGGCCGGACTTGCGAAGCTCGTGGAAGGTCTCGGCGCCGGGCGCGGTCTCGCAAGCGGTTAGAGCCGCGCGGGCCTTCCTCGCCTGTTTGCGCCATGCCTTGCCGAGCCGCTTGGCCGTCTTGCGGGGGCATCGGGGAGTTCGAGGGCCTCCAGCGCGTCGATCGCCTCCCGGCAGTTCTCTACCGCCGCCGCCATCTTTGCCGGCAGGTCGTGTTCTTCCTCGGCTATGTGGTCGCGGCGGACGGTGAGGGCATCGCGTGCGGTCTTGAGAGCCGCTTCTTCCTCCGGCGATGCCGCGAAATCCAGAAGATAGCCGACCGTCTCAACGAGCGCGGTCGCATCGCGCACGGCCGAAAGGGAGCGGGCGGTCTCCTGATCCTCGCATTCTCGCGGGTGCGGAAATCCGGCGCATCCGGCTGGATGAGGCGGTAGAGCGCGCGGACGCGCTTGAACCGCTTGCGAGCGTCGTGGATCGCCTCATGCTCGCCGTCCGGATGGTTTTCCAGATAGCCGATCGCCTTCTTCAACTGATCCTCGGCGACGAGGCGAAACTCGGCGGTAAACGGTCTAGACGACCTTAATCGATAAGCCATTCACCAGCTCCTCGCTGAGATCCTCGGTGGCCAGCACGGCATTGGAATAGCGGCGATCCCCGGTCACTTCCTGGCCGATCCATTCGGGAACGATCGGCTGGACCTTTTCGTCGGCCATCTCGACCTCTGCCACGACGAGGCCTTCATAGGTGCCGCCGTAGACATCAACTTCCCAGATGTGCCCCTCGTAGGGCACCTTGTAGCGGGTCTTTTCCAGCACCACGCCCAGCGCCTGACGGCTCATCTCTTCCGCATCGGTCAGCGGGATGTCATATTCGAATTCGTCGCGGGCGAAGAGATCTCGGCCGACCTTGATCGTCAGTTTTGCCCGCTCGCCGTCCATGATGCGAACACGCACGGAGCGATCCTTGCCGGATGCGATATAGGCCTGCAGAAACTCCGAGGAAGACGAGACGGCAGAGCGCCAGCCCTCGTCTCTGACCAGATATTTCCGCTCGATTTCTTTCGCCATGCTACCTACGCCTGTCCTGGAACATTTCTACAAGGTAGTGCAAAGGTTGGCGCGGGAAAATGCTTCGAGCGGTCGCAGCCGGTTTTTCTCGACAAGGTGCATTGCTGGCGATATCTCCAGCCTCGCGTTTTCAATCGCCAAAGGGAGATCATCGCCATGGCCGGCAAGACCGAAAAGCTGCTTTCCATCCTGAAACTGCAGCCGGTGGTTCCGGTGCTGATCGTCGACGACGCCAAGTCGGCCGTAGGCCTTGCGAGGGCGCTTGTCGCCGGTGGTCTTAAGGCGATCGAGATCACTATGCGCACCCCTGCAGCCCTCGATGCCGTCAAGGCGGTGGCCGAGGAAGTGGAAGGTGCCAATGTCGGCGCCGGTACGATCCTCAATGCGAAGGACTGGGATGCCGCCGTCAAGGCCGGCTCCACCTTCATCGTTTCCCCGGGCGTGACGCCGGGCGTGCTTGCCGCCGCCAAGGGATCCGACGTGCCGCTTCTGCCGGGCGCCGCGACCGCCAGCGAAGTGATGACGCTGCGTGAAGCCGGCTACGACGTGATGAAGTTCTTCCCGGCCGAACAGGCCGGCGGTTCCGCCTATCTCAAGGCGCTGTCCTCGCCGCTCGCCGGCACGCTGTTCTGCCCGACCGGGGGCATTTCGTTGAAGAACGCCAATGACTACCTGTCGCTGCCGAACGTCGTCTGCGTCGGTGGCTCCTGGGTCGCGCCGAAGGATCTCGTCGCAGCAGGCGATTGGGCAGGCATCACCAAGCTCGCATCGGAAGCCTTCGCGCTGAAGGCCTGACGCCAAACCGTTCTGACAATTTCGTTATCGATCGCGCGGGAAAATTGTTTTCCTGCACTGCAATTCCTATTTCCCAGTCAGCATTCAACCGACAGGAGATATTGATGTTCGATGCGAAGAAGCTTCTCGACCAGTTCCTCGGGTCGCAGGTGTCCGGGGGCTTGGGAGGCGACAAGGCCAGTTCCGCAAAGGGATGGGCCGGGCAGGCGACGGACATTGCTCGCAACAATCCGCTGAAGACCGCCGGCATAGCTGCCGCTCTTCTCGGCACCAAGACCGGCCGCAAGCTTGCCGGCAATGCGGTGACGATCGGCGGTATCGCGGCTGTAGCCGGTCTCGGTTATCTCGCCTACAAGAACTACAAGTCCGGCCAGTCGCCGCAGACGGCACCGCAGCCGGCCGCCGCCACAAACCAGCCGATCGCGCTGCCGCCGCCGGATTCTGCCTTCAGCCTGCAGTCGCCGCAGCTTTCCAACGATTTCGCTCTCACGCTCGTGCGCGCCATGATCGCCGCCGCCAAGGCAGACGGGCATATCGATCAGAACGAGCGGGCGAATATCATGGAAAAGATCCATGCCGTCGATCTCGGCTCCGAAGCAGAAGCCTTCATCGCGGATGAACTGGCCAATCCGGTCGATGTCGACGATCTCGTCGCCGCTGCCCGCACCGAGGAGCAGAAGGTCGAGCTCTATACCGCGACGCGTCTTACCATTGATCCGGATACCCGAGCGGAACGGGGTTATCTCGATCTGCTCGCCGGCCGGTTGCAGTTGCCGGATGCGCTGATCGATCATATCGACGCAACTGTCTCTGCCGCCAAGGTTGACGCGACGACCGCCTGAACCGAGGTGCCGGGAACGCATATTAGGCACGCCTTGATTGCATTTCACCCGGGAACAATCACTCCTTCCGGTGCTTTAGTCAGCATCGAAAGGAGGAAAACGATGATTTCTACCGAAAAGATTTCGACCAATATCTGGCTGAAGATCATGTGCTCCATGATGATCAATGCGGTGCTGTTCGGTGCCGGTGCGATCACCGTGCTCTCCGTGCCGGCGCTTGCGGAGCAGGCCAAATATCTGATCCCCGCGGTGGTCGTAACGAGCTTCATCGCGGCGCCGTTGCTATCGGGCTTCGTCGCGCGCCGCATGCGCCTCAGGAACTGGGGTGCCGAGCGTTGGCAGCAAGGTGACCTTATCTCGGGATGACGTGCGCCTGTTCAATTGCGCGGAGATAAGCAAAGGTCGGCTTCTGTCCGGCCTTTGTCTCGTTCAGCCGCCCACTCCGCCGATACGGCGAAGCATGACCTCAAGCCGTTTCCAGAGACTTTCCGCCGCGGGCTCACCGATCACGATGCGTCCCTCGCGCGTGATCGAGATGACGGCACCTGTGCTCCACTCTCCTCCCTCATCAATGCTGATGAGGCGGCGGCGCCAGGCATCCTGGAAGAAATGCTTGTCTTCAAGCATTTCATATTCTTCCTCATTCAGACAGATACATCCTTCGCTTCCGGCTATCTGAGCAAGAAAGCTCAAGAGCCTTGGGTCAGTGACTTGTTTCAAAGGCAGGTTTACGGGCATGGGAAAGACTCAAGGGAAGCTGTCCCAACTAAATATATATTTGCGGGAACAACAATATGCTGCCTGCCCAAGAAATAGATGATGCGAAATGAGAGATATTTCTACCTGAATGTATTTTCAGGTGCTCAACAAAGCCATGAGTTGAACACTTTGACGCCGGGCAAGCCCTTGAACGCGACGCGGCCGCGCGGCCGTTGCCTTTCGGTAACCTCTGGCGTAATCCACGAGCATCAGGAAGAGGTCATTCATGCGCGATCTGCAGAATTATAAAGTTGCCGCTCCGGCACCGGTCACCCTCAAGGGCAGGTTCATCACGCTGGAGCCCTACGACCGCGACAGGCATCTGCAGGATCTCTGGGACGCGCTTGGCGGTGCCGATCAGATCAACGACCTGATCCGCTATTTTCCCAACGACCACTATGCGAATGCCGAGGAGTTCGCTGCCTGGCTGGAAGGCGTTCGCGCCAATTCGAGCTTCGTCACGCTGGTTGCTCGCGACAACGCCACCGGCAAGGTTGTCGGCATGGCGAGCTACATGCGGCCTGACCCGAAGAACGGCGTCGTCGAGGTCGGCTCTGTGGCCCACGGTCTGGCGATGAAGCGCTCGCCGATGTCGACCGAGCTGCATTACCTCATGGCCAAGCATGTCTTTGATGATCTCGATTACCGCCGCTACGAGTGGAAGTGCCACAACGAAAACGAACCTAGCAAGGTGACAGCGATACGCTACGGCTTCACCTTCGAGGGCGTATTCCGCCAGCATATCATCTCCCGCGGCGCCAACCGCGATACGGCCTGGTTCTCGATGATCGACAGCGAATGGCCGGTGATCAAAGCCGCCTTCGAAGCCTGGCTGTCGCCCGACAATTTCGACGCGGACGGCAAGCAGAAGCGGAAGCTCGAAGATATTCGCGCCGAGATCGCAAAGAGCACTGCGGCTTGAGGAGAATGCGATGACGCCCGAGGCGAAATCCCAAGCGATCGCGGCAGGCGCCATCCTCATCGGCGCCGTCGTCGTCATCTATTTCCTGCCGACGCTGGTGCTCTGGATCGGGCAATATTCGCCGGTCCTCGCCTTCGTCGTGGGTGCTGCACTTCTGCTCGGCTTCTTCTGGATCTTCTGGCTGAGAGCGCGCTACCAGCGCAAAAAGCGCGGCGAGTGACCGCCGCGCCTTCCATCAATCAATGAGCCTGATCAAGCAGCGTTGGCAATGCCTTCCAGCTCGTCAATGGCATCGGCTGGCAGTGTGAGGTCCGCTACCGCCAGATTTTCCGCCAGATGGCCGCGCGAGGATGTGCCCGGGATCAGCAAGATGTTCGGCGCGCGGTGCAAAAGCCAGGCGAGCGCCACCTGCATCGGCGTCACTTCAAGGCGAGCTGCAACATCCGACAGTGTGGACGACTGCAGCGGCGAGAAGCCGCCGAGCGGGAAGAAGGGCACATAGGCGGTGCCTTCCCGCGCCAGCTGGTCGATCAGCGCGTCGTCGTCGCGGTGGGCGAGATTATACTGGTTCTGGACGCAGACGATCTCGGTGATCTTACGGCCATCCTCGATCTGCTTGCGCGTCACATTCGACAGGCCGATATGTTTGATGAGGCCCTGTCTCTGGAGGTCTGCAAGTGCGGTCAGCGGCTCTTCCAGCGAGCCTTCTGCTGGGCCGTGGACGTCGTACATCGAACGCAGGTTGACCACTTCCATAACATCCAGCTTGAGGTTTCTCAGATTGTCATGGACGGCCTTGGTCAGCTCTTCCTTGGAGAAGGCCGGGTTCCACGAGGCATCCGAACCACGCACCGCGCCGACCTTGGTGACGATGACGAGATCTTGCCTGTAGGGGTGCAGGGCTTCGCAGATGATCCCGTTGGTGACGTGCGGTCCGTAGAAATCGCTGGTGTCGATGTGGTTGACGCCGGCCTCGATCGCAGCGCGCAGCACGGCGACAGCCTCGGTGCGATCCTTCGGCGGCCCGAACACGCCTTTGCCGGCAAGCTGCATGGCGCCGTAGCCGAGGCGGTTGACGTTGCGGTCGCCCAGCTTGAACGTTCCGGATTTTTCGATGCTGGTCATGGTAGCTCTCCTTGCTTCAATCGAAACCAAGTCGTTTCAACTGAAACAAAGATAGGCCTTGTTGGTTCGCTCGAAAATACATGCTAATCCGGACGGGCTGTACGGAGAGACGGACAATGCAATTCGATATCGGCGAGCTCGGCTCGTTCATCGCGGTCGCCCGTGCCGGCGGCTTCCGGCAGGCGGCGCGGCAGACGGGTGGCAGTGCGTCCGGCCTCAGTGATGCCGTGCGCCGGCTGGAAGCGCAGATCGGCGTCAGGCTGCTCAATCGTACGACGCGCAGCGTTGTGCCGACCGAGGCTGGGCGGGCGCTGATGGAACGGCTCGGCCCGGCAATCGCCGAGATGGAAGCGGCGCTCGACGTCGCTAGCGGTTTTCGCGACCGGCCGGCGGGCCAGTTGCGCCTCAATGTGCCGGTCAGCGCCGCACGGCTGATCTTGCCTGACATCGTTCCCGCCTTCCTTGCCGCCTATCCAGATATCCGTCTGGAAATCCTCACCGACGAGAGTTTCGTCGATATCATCGCAGCCGGCTGTGACGCCGGTATCCGATATGATGAGCGGCTGGAGCAGGACATGATCGCGGTGCCGATCGGCCCGCGCGTCCAGCATTTCGCCTTCGCCGCCTCGCCCTCCTATCTCGACAGGCGTGGGCGGCCGGAACATCCGCGCGATCTGCTGACGCATTCCTGCATCCGTGCGCGCTTTTCCGGCCGCGCCGTTTCGCCCTGGGAGTTCGAGCGGGAAGGGGAAACGATCGTCGTCGATCCGCCATCGCAACTCATCGTGCAGGCCGGTGGCGGATCGGATCTCGGGGTCGATGCGGCGATTTCAGGTGTCGGCGTTATCGCGCTGTTCGAGGGCTGGCTGCGGCCGCATTTCGAAAGCGGCGCGCTCGAGCCGGTGCTGCCGGAATGGTGGGAGAGTTTTCCGGGCCCTTTCCTCTACTATCCCGGCCGCCGGCTCGTGCCGGCGCCGCTTCGCGCCTTCGTCGATTTCATCAAGACGCATCGGAGCGAGGGAAGGGTTGAAGGCTAAGCCTGCAGCGAAGCACCCAGCAACGAAAGCCCGACCAGCAGTACGAACAACGCGCCGCCGATCTCGATTGCTTGGCCTATGCGGCGGCCGGTGCGCGAGCCGGGTCCGGAGACCCTGAGCGCGATATCCTTGGCGCCGACGGCAAGCGTGGCGAGGATCGTCACGGTGATGGCCGTTCCGATCGACATGGCAAGCACGGACAGGATGCCGCCGAGATAGAGGCTGTTGAGCAGCGAGAAGCTCATCACCAGGATGGCACCGGAACAGGGGCGAAGGCCAACGGCGATGATCGCCGACCATGCTTCCCTGAGGCTGAAATCCTTGGCGCCGAGCATTTTCGGGTCAGGCATATGGCTGACGCCGCAGGCCTCGCAATAATCGCTCTCGCCTTCATAATCGTGGTCGATCTCGACTGCCTGGAAACTAAGGCCTGTCGAGTTGCGCGCGGCGGATGGGCCGTCGAATAAGCCCGCCGTTGCCGGCGCTGCTTCCGGCACGCGCACGACGCGCATATTGAGGCCGCGGATCTTCTTCAACAGCAGCCATGCCCCGAACAGGGCGACCATGGCGAAGCTTGCGACCTCCATTGCCCAGGTGGCCTTGGTCATGGTGATGCCCGTGCCGCGCAGCAACACGAAGGCGACGCCGACGACGAGGATCGCGACAATTCCCTGCAGCAGTGCCGAGATGAAAGAGATCGTCACGCCGCGGCGAAGCTCCACCTCGTTGGCGATCATGTAGGAGGAGATTACCGCCTTGCCGTGGCCGGGGCCGGCTGCGTGGAAGACGCCATAGGCGAAGGACAGGCCGATCAGGCCGGACAGAGCGTAAGGATCCTCACGCATCGCCCTCAGCGCGCCGGTGAGGGCGCGATAGAAGGACTGCTGGTAGTAGTTGATCCAGTTGAAGAACGGACCGAGCGGACCTCCGATCGAGAAGGAGGGTTCGGCCGATCCGACACCGAGCGGCGACTGCGCATGGGCGGTAGAAACCAAGCACAAGGCCGTGATCGCCGCCACCGCAAGAGCGGCCGTGCGGTTCATCTGTCTGCGTTTCAGCATGTCAGCTCCAGACGGGTCGCGAACATTTTCGACATGTCGGTTCCGGTCGGGTCATTGAAGAAGGCGTCGGTCAGCGAGGCGCTGTTCTGGGACAGAACCTCGTCGGGGTCGGGACGGACGACCTGGTGCTTGCATTTCGCAAAGCCGGGACCTTCCGCGACAAGGTCCTTGTCGGTCGGAAAATCGATCGCCGTATACATGGTCGGGTCATAGATGCCGAAGGTCAGGCGACCCTTGAGCGGCATCGGTTTGTCCGGCTTCACGGAGAAGAAAACCAGGATCTGGTTGTCCTTGAAGGTGACGTGGATGACATCGGGCTTCTGGACGCCAACGGATGCGCCATTTGCTGTCAGCGTGGTGAAATAGTGGTAGTCGCCGAGCGACGTGCGCATGGTCTCTCCGAGTTCTGCAAGCTCCTCTTCGTCGAGCTTCAGGTCGGTATTTTTGTCGAAATCGAGCAGGACGCTGGAGGAGAACACTTCGTCGAAACGCCAGACATTGCGCAGCTCCGCCACGTTGCCGTCCGCGCCGGCGATCACTTCCAGCCGCAGAATCGACGAAGATATGCGGATGGGCGAGGGCGGGCAAGGAAGCGCCAACGCCGTCAGGGCCGTGATGATCGCAATCCTGTTTCGCATCCGCGCTGGCATTCCCTGTTTCGTCCGGCTGGCCGGCATTGCTGTGCCGCCGAAATGGGACGGAATTTCGACTCGAGTGTTAAGCGTTACCTGTTCATCGCGCCTGGCGGAACCAGTTGGCGAGAAAATCGACGAAGCTTCTCACCTTCGCCGGCAGGTAGCGGCGATGCGGATAGACGGCATAGATGCCGCGATCCTTGATGATGTAGTCGTCAAACAGCGTCACGAGTTCGCCTGATTGAATCGAGGCATTGGCGATGAAGTCGGGAATGATGGCGATGCCGAGCCCGGCGCGCGCTGCGCGCAGCGTCGCCTGCGGGCTGTTGACCTCGATCGGGCCTGAGACGCCGACCGAGATCGTCGAACCATCCTTCTCGACGAAACGAATATTGTTGTGCCAGCGGGAATTGGTGTCGATGATGAACGGCACGCCGTTTAATTGCTGCGGATGGTCGAGCGGGCCGTATTGTGCCACGATATCCGCAGTCGCGATGGCATGGACGCGAAAGTCGTTGAGTTTCTTGGCGATCATGCCGGAATCTTCCAACCGCGTGATGCGGATCGCGAGGTCGAAATTTTCCTCAATCAAGTCCACGAACCGGTCGTCGGCGACGATTTCCAGTTGCACGTCCGGATGGGCCTTGGCGAAGTCGATCATGCACTGGCCGATCTCGGCATCGATGAAGGTGCGGGGTGCCGAAACACGCAGCCGACCTTTAAGGTCCGCATTGCCCTCGCGCACCAGGTCAGCAAGGTTGTCGATCTCCTTGAGGATATCGGAAGCGCTGCGGTAATAGGTGTGACCCGCCTCGGTCAGCGAGAACTGGCGCGTGGTGCGGTTCAAGAGTAGCGCGCCGAGATCATCCTCCAGTTCGCGGACATATTTCGACAGCAGCGCCTTGGAGCGGCCTGTACGCCTTGCTGCGGCGGAAAAGCCCTCCGCCTCGACCACGTCGATGAAGGCGCGCATGCGGGTGAGTGTATCCATGACGGTGAATTGGCTCCAGCTCTTACTCGCTGCCTTAGTCGGATAAACCCAAGGCGAAGGCAAGCGCCACGTCGAGTCGCTGAACATCCTCGTCGCTCAGGCGGCCAATCGTGTAACCGATGCGGCGACGAGATACGGCAATCGGCTTGTCGGCCATAATATCTGATCGATGTTTCAGGCCATTTTCACTGGTAGGCGCGACGGCGACCCGGAAACCGGCCGTCTCATCGACGACGGATGTCAGCTGGCAGACCACGACTGCCGCACTATTGTTGGTTAGCAAGATATCTGAAGTGACGATGACTGCCGGCCTTAGCTTGCCGTAGTCGCCTGACATGGCCACGGTAACTAGATCGCCACGCCTCATTCGAGATCGCGATCCTCGTTATCAAACATCGATACTGCCTCGATCCAACGCAAGGCTTCAGCTTCGTCTTCAGGGTCCAATCCAGCCATACTTCAATTGTGAATGTAGTGCCGTGGCAATCGCCGCGCAAATGTTATCCCCGTTCGCAAATCGCGAAAATTTCTCCGCTCTTTATGATCGCAAAATCCTCAAGAAAACGCCTCATCATCACCACTTTACATCAATGTAATTCGCCTGCCGTTTTCGTGCAAACCGGGTATCCGGGACCAGGTTGTAGAATTTTCGCCAGGGTGCAAAAAATCTCTTGATTATGACGGCGAATATTCTTATCTCCCGGCTTGCCCAAAGTCGCACGTGCCTGTGGGTGTCCGCCGACCCTCGAACTGAGATTATTCTCTAAGGTGAGGTCATCGGTAAGGTACCTGGAACTAACCGCTCCAGTCGCTATTCCGGCCAACCGGGAAATGCGAGGACATCTTGAAGCAACGACGGTGCGGGCCTTTCTAGTCTCTGCATGCTTTCCATCAGCATGCAATTCTGAAGAGGCACACCTGAATTGCCGGAAGTGCGGTAGGGACAACCCTCCAATCCAAGGCAGACAAAGCCGGATCAAAGCCCGTGGCAGGGCGTTGCTCCACTGTTCGCGCGGTAGAGCGTGTCTTGCGTCCCGGGGTCTCCATCGGCCGGGCCTTGCGCATTCTCATCCGTCCTTTGTCCTCCGGTTCGCAGCCGGAGCTTTGAGATTTTGAAGGGACTGACCGATGACCACTGCTCGTATCCTCGACTTCATCAAGACCCAGCGTCCTGAAGGCCCGTGCCTTGTCGTCGACCTCGATGTCGTGCGCGACAATTTCCATGCTTTCCGTCATGCGCTGCCGGACAGCTCGATCTATTACGCGGTCAAGGCCAACCCGGAACCGGCAATCCTCAAGCTGCTCGCCTCCCTCGGCTCGAGCTTCGATTGCGCCTCCGTCGCTGAAATCCAGATGGCTCTCGCCGCCGGTGCAACCGCCGACCGCATCTCCTTCGGCAACACGATCAAGAAGGAGCGCGACATCGCGCGTGCCTTCGAACTCGGCGTCGGCCTTTTCGCCGTCGACAGCCACGAGGAAGTCGAGAAGATTTCCCGTGCTGCCCCGGGTGCAAAGGTGTTCTGCCGCGTTCTGACCGATGGCGAAGGCGCCGAATGGCCGCTGTCGCGCAAGTTCGGCTGCGTCCCGCAGATGGCCGTCGACGTTCTCGTCTACGCCCACCAGCTGGGTCTGGAATCCTACGGCGTATCCTTCCACGTCGGTTCGCAGATGACCAAGGTCGATGCCTGGGACTCGGCTCTGTCCGATGCCAAGCGCGTCTTCGCGCAGTTGGCCAAGCAGGGCATCGTCCTGCAGATGGTCAACATGGGCGGCGGCTTCCCGACCAAGTATCTGCGCGACATCCCGAAGGCCGAAGAATACGGCCAGGCGATCTCCAACTCGCTGCGCAAGCATTTCGGCAACAACCTGCCGAAGACGATCATCGAGCCGGGTCGCGGCATGGTCGGCAATGCTGGCGTCATCAAGGCTGAGGTCGTTCTCGTGTCGCGCAAGTCGGACAACGACAACCACCGCTGGGTCTTCCTCGACATCGGCAAGTTCGGCGGTCTCGCCGAAACCATGGACGAGGCCATCCGCTACCCGATCCGCACCGAGCGTGATGGTGACGAGATGGAGCCCTGCGTACTGGCCGGCCCGACCTGCGATTCGGCCGATGTACTGTACGAGAAGAACATGTATCCGCTGCCGCTCACCCTTTCGATCGGCGACGAAGTTCTGATCGAAGGCACCGGCGCCTACACGACGACCTACTCGGCCGTCGCCTTCAACGGCTTCGACCCGCTCAAGGCCTACGTGATCTAAAGGCATCCGCCTCAAGACTCCGCGGTTCCCGTGCCTCCAGGCGGGAGCCGCAAATCCACAATGATCGTCCGATACCGTTTGAAACGGTTTTGAGTTCGGGAGGCCCGCATGGCCACTGTTCTTGATTCTGTCCGCGCTCTTTTTGCGCCTGCATCCACCTTCACCATCGACGCCGAAACCCCGGCGGACGTAGTGGCTCGCGAAAACCTGCTCGATCGCGCCATGGGTGCTGATCGCCGCCGGAAATCGTCTGAAAAGATCCGCCGCAACCGCGTGCCGGCCGAAGGCTTGGCGCTGGTCGCGCGTGACCCTGACGGCCACGTTATCGGCACGGTTCGCCTGTGGAACATCGAAGCCGGCATTTCGCCGGAAGGCAGCCCGATCGATGCGCTGCTGCTCGGCCCGCTGGCGGTCGATGCCGCCCATGAGGGTAAGGGTATCGGCGGTGCGCTGATGCGTGCGGCGGTGGCGGAAGCTCATGAGCGCGGCCACGGCGCCGTCCTGCTCGTCGGCGACGCCGCCTATTATGAGAGATTCGGCTTCTTTGCCGAAAAGACTGCGCACCTCGTCATGCCGGGGCCGTTCCAACGTGACCGTTTTCTGGCACTGGAACTCAAGGCCGGCTGGCTTGAGGGTGCTGCGGGCATGATCGTCGCAAGTGGACGTAAGCTGGCCTAAAATACTGTTCAGCAAAACAAAGGCCTCGCGGCCGCTCCGATCTGCCCGAAACCCCGCCTCCACATCCCCCAGGAGGCGGGGTTTCCTTTGTAACCTGTGTCATATCTGCAAAAGCTGTACCGCCTGTCGGATCGGTTGATCTCGATCAACTCAAATTGCCATCGGCGCGCCTAGACCTCTCCCTGCAAGCAAACATGCGGACTGAAGGAGAGCTTTCATGACTATCAATGGCGGGGGCCGTTTGCGTTGGGTCGCGGGTATCGGCGCAGCTTTTTTGCATTCGGGGCGGGTATCCCGGTTTACGGCGCGGATCTGACACCCGCCCAGGTCGCCCCGGTGGTGGACGAGACACTCGAGGCGCAGAGCCCATGGCAGATCCGCGTCCGCGCACTCGGCGTCATCACGCGTGATTCCGGATCGGTGAACGGTCTTTCCGGCTCCGACTTGTCCTACTCGGATACGGTCATCCCGGAACTCGACATCAGCTACTTCTTCACCGACAATATCGCTGCCGAGCTGATCCTTGGCACGACCTATGCGAAGGTCAAGGAAGACGGCGTCACTGGCCTTCCGGTGGGCAAGTCCTGGCTGCTGCCGCCGACATTGAC
This sequence comes from Terrirhizobium terrae, assembly GCF_030323265.1. Taxonomy (GTDB): domain Bacteria; phylum Pseudomonadota; class Alphaproteobacteria; order Rhizobiales; family Rhizobiaceae; genus Neorhizobium. The sequence continues at coordinate 389,081 of NZ_CP104992.1, read as the reverse complement.
GTTGCAGTATCACTTCACCGATCTCGGCGCCTTCAAGCCATATGTCGGTGCCGGTGTAAACTATTCGATCTTCTACAATCAGTCGGACAAGGGCGACTTCAAGAACCTCGATGTGGACAACCACTTCGGCTGGGCGCTGCAGGCCGGCTTCGACTACATGATCGACGAACACTGGGGCGTGAACTTCGACGTGAAGAAGATCTTTCTCAAGACGGATTGGAAAGTCGAGGACAGCGCGCTCGGCCCGCTTTCCGGCAAGGCAAAGATCGATCCCTGGCTGATCGGCGCGGGTGTCACTTACCGCTTCTGAGAGCACGGGTAAGGGGTGGAGGTCACGGCGCGGCTCATGGAGCCGCGCCGTTTTGCATTGGAATAGGTCTGTTGGCGGTAAGACCTGCGATCAGAACTCTTCCCAGTTCGCCTGGGCGGCAGCCGATGAGCCGAAGGCGGAGCTAAGCTTGGCGCCGAGCGCCCTCGCTGGTGAGGTTGCGGCCGGACGATGCGAAGGCGAAGCAACGGACAAGGCCGGGCGTTGAGCGGGCGCCGACGGCGCCGGGGCATGTGTCCTCACGGGTGCGGCTGCACCGCCGGAGCCGACATTGAAGTGGCCGAGAAGGGCCGTCAGCGAGGCGGCTTCGGTGGCAAGGCCGTGGCTCGCAGCGGTGGATTCCTCCACCATTGCCGCGTTCTGCTGCGTGCCCTGGTCCATCGTATTGACGGCCGTGTTGATCTCCTGAAGGCCGGTGGACTGTTCGCGGGCCGCCTCGACGATGGCGACGACGTGGCGATTGATCTCCTGGACTTCCGTCACGATGGTCTGCAAAGCAGTCCCGGTCTGGCCAACGAGCGATACGCCGGTGCGAACCTGATCGGCGGAGGCCGTGATCAGTGTCTTGATTTCCTTGGCGGCATTGGCCGAACGCTGGGCGAGCTCGCGCACTTCCTGGGCGACGACGGCGAAGCCCTTGCCTGCCTCGCCTGCACGGGCGGCCTCAACGCCGGCATTGAGTGCAAGCAGATTGGTCTGGAAGGCAATGTCGTCGATGACGCCGATGATGTTGGAGATCTCAGCAGAAGATTTCTCGATCTCCTCCATCGCGGCGACGGCATTGTCGACAACCTTGCCGGAGGTCTGCGCTGTTTCACGGGCGCGGGCCACCAGTATGCCGGCTTCTTCGGCGCGGCGGGTGGAATCCTTGACCGTGGTGGTGATCTCTTCGAGCGCGGCTGCCGTCTGCTCGACCGATGCCGCCTGCTGTTCGGTGCGCTTCGACAGATCGTCGGCGGCACCGCGGATCTCGTTGGCGCCGGCATCGATGGCCCGGGCGTTCTGGCCCACTGCCGTCAGCGTCTCCTGCAGCGTCTTCATCGAAGCGTTGAAGTTGGTCCGCAACTGGTCAAGTTCGGCGACGAAGGCCCTGTCGATGCGGTAGCTGACATTGCCCTCTGCAAGGGCCTGCAGACCGGTGCCCAGGGCATCGACGGCGGCCTTGGTCTCAGCCGCTTCCCGTGCTTTCTGCGCCTCGCGCTCGGCCTTTTCCCGCTCCGAGAGGCTGCGGTTCGCGTTGGCTTCCTCTTCGAGGCGGATACGCTCGATGGCGTTGTCACGGAAAACCGAGACCGCGGCTGCCATGTTGCCGATCTCGTCCCTGCGGCCAAGGCCGTAGACTGGCGCTTCGGTCTCACCGTCGGCAAGCGAACGCATGCGTGCCTGAAGCGCTGCCAGCGGTTCGCTGATCTCGCGGCGATTGATGAAGAGCGATAGCGCGATGCCCAGCGCGAAGAGGGTCGCAAGCGCTACGAGCGAATATAGGATGGTCTGGTTGGTATGCTGCTGCAGTGCCGCAGCCTTGGTGTCGATCGCATCGCTGGATGTATTGATCCAGCCGCGCATCTCATCGAGAACCGTCACCATCCGGTGCTCCACCTCGAAGAGGGCGACCTTGGCAGCATCGCGATTGCCGCTGTCGCTTGCGGCGACAGCCTGATCGAGCAGGGTGGCAATTGCCTTGGAGCCTTCCTCGAAGGAGCGGATTGTCGGAGCGGCTGCGGGATAGGCCGCTTCTGCATCCCTGAACAGGCCGAACAGTCGCTCCTTGCTGGCGACGAAGTCTTCCTTCGCCTTCTTGTAACTCTCGTCGGCGGGGTCGTGCAGATAGAGCTGCTGGGCGTCATAGGCGATCGCGACGAGCCGCTGGCTGGCGATCGCCACATTGATTTCCGCCCGCGCGTTCTTCGAGATGAAGTCTGAATATTCGCGATCGGCCATCTTGTAGTTGCTGGACACGTATCCGACGCCAGCGATGCCGATCAGGCAGGTCGGAACTAGAAGACAGAGTATCTTCGTGCGGATGCGGAAGTGCTGCAGAAATGACATGACGTCCTCAAAATGGGATTGAAGGCTGCTGCCCTTCGGACGTCCCCCGCCCGACAGCAACCGCCGGCCGGGCCGGCAGGCAAAATATCGCCTCAAAATTTTAATGTGGCGTTAAGCTTATTTTGGGTTGCGTTAGCTGTATTTAATTAACACTGAATGGTGTGGCGTATAACTGTAAATTATTATGCGTAAGGAAGTGTATCCTTGTCCGATTTGTAGCGTATCGATCAAATATAGTTAGAATAAGACTGTGTACGTTACCGTACATATCTCCGGCGGCGAACCAACGGGATCATGAATTCAATCCAGTTTGCGCTTTGTCAAAAATTGAACTTGGATGCCGCCCCGGCTAATCTGACGTTGATCAATACGAAGAAAGCCGCTTCGGCGAAGCGGCTTTCTGGATATCGGGCTGAAGATGTCTTCGGACGGTCTACGCGCCCTGGGGTACTCGGAAAGCGTCCGGGATCACGAAGACCTCGTCGGCACGGCCATAGCCGCCATCCCTGACTTCCTCGATCAGCACCATCGTATGGGGCCGGGCAGCCTCGGTGAGATATTCGACCAGCATGTCGGTTGTCCGATGCATGATCTCTTCCTTCTGCGCTCTGGTCAGCGCACCTTCCGGCGTCTTGATATTGACGAAGGGCATTGGTCTTCCTTTCCGTCCGCTTTCAGATGAGGCCGCCATTGGCGCGCAGGGTCTGGCCGTTCACCCAGCCGCCGTCAGGACCGGCGATGAACGAGACGACAGAGGCGATGTCCTCCGGCTGGCCGAGGCGTCCGAGTGGAATATTCCTGACGATCGCCTGCACGACCTCTTCGGACTTGCCCTGCATGAACAGTTCCGTTTCGACAGGGCCGGGGGCGACTGTGTTGACGGTGATCTTGCGCTTGGCGAGTTCTCGCGATGCGATGAGCGTCATGCCTTCGACGCCCGCCTTGCTGGCGACATAGGAGCCATAACCCGGCCCTTGCACGCCCACCGTGCTGGACGAGAAGTTGATGATGCGGCCGCCGTCACGCAGGCGCTTGCCACCCTCCCGGATGCCGTAGAATGTGCCGGTCAGGTTGAGGGCGATCTGCCGTTCGAAATCGGCGTCACTTGTTTCCGTAAGCGGCGCAAGCTTCATCATGCCGGCATTGTTGGCAATCACGTCGGCGCCGCCGAAATTCTCTTCGGCTGCATCGAACAGGGCGGAGACGCCGGATGAGGTGCCGATATCGGCCCTGACCGCGACAGCCTTGCCGCCGCTGCTTTCGATTTCGGCTACGACTTCATCCGCCGCGTCCTTGCTGGACGAGTAGTTGACCACGACGGCCATGCCGTCTCTGGCAAGGCGAAGGGCAATCGCCCGGCCAATGCCCTTGGAAGCCCCGGTCACGATGGCAACGCGTTGTTTGGTATCGGTCATGTCAGCTCTCCTTGTTTCCTGTCTTCTAAGATACGTCTACATCTGCCGAGAACAATGGCTTTCAATTGACATGACAATTTGTGTGTGATGAACAATTCCCTATGGATAGACTGATGCGCATGCAGCTCTTCGTCCGGGTGGTCGAACGCGGCAGTTTTCTCGCTGCGGCGGCCGACCTCGGGCTCGCCCGCTCCACGGCCACGCAGGCCATCAAGGCGCTGGAGGCCGATGTCGGCTCGCGCCTTCTGGAGCGCACAACTCGCCATGTCGCAGTCACGCTCGACGGTCGCGCATTCTACCAACGCTGCCTTTCCATCCTTGCCGACGTGGACGAGGCCGAGACGATATTTCGCGATGCCAAGCCCCAGGGGATATTGCGGATCGACGCCCATCCGGTCATGACGCAGACCTTTCTTCTGCCAGGCTTGGCTGAATTTCTTGAGCGCTACCCGCTGCTGGATGTCCAGTTCGGCCAAGGTGATCGCTATGTCGATCTGGTGCGCGAGGGTGTTGATTGCGTTATCCGTGCCGGCGAGTCGAGTGACAGCTCACTCATCACGCGCAAGCTCGGCGAGATCAGAGAGATGACCTGCGCCAGCCCGGCTTATATCGAGAGACACGGCATGCCGCAGTCGCCGGATGATCTGGAAGGGCATATGGCTGTCGGCTTCATCTCCTCGCGTACCGGGCAGATCATGCCGCTCGAGTTCATGATGGGCAAGGAGGTGCGCTATGTCAGTCTACCGGCCCGGGTCACGGCGAACAATTCCGATACGACGATAGAGCTGGCACGTCGCGGGTTCGGGCTGATGCAGGCACCGCGCTATCATCTGCAGGAGCTCGTGGACGAGGGCTCGCTCGTCGAGGTGCTGGAGGATTTTCCGCCTCCTCCGACGCCGGTATCGCTCTACTATCCGCAGAACCGGCAGCTCTCGCCCCGCGTGCGGGTGTTCATCGATTGGGCGGTCGGGATCTTTTCCGCCGCCGACCTCTGATCTCACATGCCATCATTTCCGCGTGAATCCGGCGCTCCTGCCATATTCCTGCGCAGGGTCGCGCCCTAGCTTGAAGGCATGATCACCCGCCGCTCCCTCATTGCCGCCACGCCGTTCCTTTTGCCCGCCTCCAAGGCATTCTCGCAGCAACTGCCCGTGCCGCAGCCGCCCTCCACCCTGAACACCGTGTTCGATCGCGCCGCCGGGCTCGAGCCGCTCAAGGTCGTGCTCGCGTATCGCAATGGCGAGACGCTGGCGGAACGCGCCTTTAACGGCAATTCACTGAACGCCTCGACCAATATCAAGTCGGCGTCGAAGTCGATCATCTCGTGCCTCGTCGGGATTGCTATCGACCGCAAGCTGCTTGAAGGTGCGGACCAGAAGATCGCGCCGATCCTCAGGACGGACCTGCCGCGCAATCCGGATCCGCGCATCAACGACATCACGATCGGCAATCTTCTGTCGATGCAGTCCGGGCTCTCGCGCATGTCTGGACCGAATTACGGGCGCTGGGTGGCGAGTTCCAACTGGGTGCGTTTCGCTCTGTCGGAACCACTTGACGGAGAGCCGGGGGCTCGATGCTCTACTCGACCGCGTCGACCCACCTTCTGTCGGCGATCCTGACGCGCGTCGGCAAGAAATCGACGCTGGCGCTTGCGAGGGACTGGCTGGCGCCTGTCGACGGTTTCCGCATCGGCGCCTGGGAACGCGATCCGCAGGGCATCTATCTCGGCGGAAACCAGATGGCGATGACGGCGCGGTCACTGCTTGCCTTCGGCGAACTCTACCGTAATGGCGGTAAGAGTTCGGACGGAACGCAGGTCGTCTCCCGATCGTGGATCGATCAATCCTGGACGCCCAGAACCAACTCGCGCTTTTCCGGCGATGGCTACGGCTATGGCTGGTTCCTGCGGCAGATCGGTGGAGAAGAGGTGCGGTTCGGCTGGGGTTATGGCGGCCAGATGATCTATATCGTGCCGTCGCTGGGGCTGACGGTTGCGATGACGTCGAACGAAAGCGGTCCGTCGGCGCGTAACGGTTATCGCGACCAGTTGCACGATCTTCTGGCAGACATTATCGGCGTCGTCCGATCGGCATGATATGCCGGTTCTAAAAGTGGTATACCTAAAATCGTCGCTGCGATTAACATGCTTTAGAAAGTAACGACGTGTCATGTTTTCTCCGCTTGGGGACGACAATGACTTTCGATCTCAGAACCATCTATGCGATGACAGCCTTGGCCTGTCTGGTATTGGGCCTGTTGCAGGCGACCGTCTTTATGTCGGGTCGGTTCGACCGATGGCTGGCGTGGTGGAGCCTCAGCAACATCATTCTCGGCGTGGGAAATTTCTGCATTGGCCTGCGCGGCTATGCTTCCGATCTCATCACCATCCATCTGGGAAACCTGCTGATCATTGCGGGCTGTGCCCTGATGCCGGCGGCAATGCGTATGTTTGCCGGGCGACCGGTCGATCTCGTTCGTTGCGGCATTCTCGTCCTGCTTCTCGACCTTCCCATGCTCTTTGCCTTTCCGGACGCCGATCTGGCACAGGAGCGGGTGGTCTATGGCTCGCTGCTCTCCTGCCTGCTTGATCTCGCGGTCGCCTACGAGGCGATGCGCCTCTACCGCGACGAAGGGCTTTATACCGCTCGCCTGACGGCAGGCCTGTTTCTGACGACCGCCGTTCTCTATGTGGTGCGTGCCGCATCCGGGGCCTCCGGCCTGTTCGGCGATCACGGCCTCTTCGAGGCAGGAAGCAGCAACCATGCGGTACTCGGTCTCCTTGCCATGGTCTTCCTTGCTTTGCGCGGGATGCTCATCGTCCTGATGGCGGCGGAGCGCTCTGCCAATCAGTTGCAGGAGGCCGCGCATCACGACCCACTTACTGGTGTGCTGAACCGGAGCGGCCTTCTCAGCGCGCTCATGCAGGAGAATAAACAGGGGCAGCGGCAGCGCATGGCGGCGCTGCTTGTCGATCTCGACCATTTCAAGCAACTGAACGACAGCGGCGGCCATGCGCTCGGCGATCGGATCCTCTGCCTGTTTGCCGATTGCGCGCGCGATGCGGTGGGCCGCGACGGTCTCGTCGCCCGCCATGGCGGCGATGAATTCGTCGTTATGCTGAGAAACCGGTCGATCGCTGAAGCTCAGGCGCTTGGTGAGCATTTGCGCGCGGTCTTTGGTCGGGCTGTGGCGTCGTCGGGTATCGCAACAGAGGTTCGCCCGACGCTCAGCATTGGTGTGTCGGCCGAGATGGATGCGGAGGAGCCACTCGATACGCTGCTTCATCGGGCCGATCATGCGCTCTATCGTGTCAAACGGCGCGGGCGCGATGGTGTCGAAGCCTATGAAGGCCAGTCCGAGCTTCATGCCACGGGGACGATCTCGGTGGATCGCATAAAAAATATCGTTAAAAATGAAGGCTCTGACACTTTGGTGCCACCGCTTTCATCCCCGTCGCAAGCAGTCGGCCTAAGCTGATCGCGTCATCGGGAGGGAGCCGGGTCGCGAACCGGATGCCCACGGAAAATGATCCGGCCCCCGGTGATGGTCGCGAAAAGCGGGAGAGCGTCGTCGGGACGTAATCCGGCGTGGCGGATGTCGCAAGTGGAACCTGCGGCATCATCCACGAAACGCTTGAAACGATCGGGCAGGCAGAAACGCCTGACACCACTACCACCCATATCGCACTGCCTGCCCACCCACTTTTCCAGCCGTGACGGGACCGCCCGCTACGGGTGCTCGTGCTGCGTGCGGTTCAGGAGCCTGTGGAGAAATCATAGAGCTTTATTCAAAGCCGATCTATTAGCGTTAATTCTTCAATATATTTCGCTAATCCACTTGCATCATTGATTGCTAATATTAGATCTCAACGCGTACCGGTTGTGTTGGTCGACTTGCATCAAGGACCAACACAAACCGCTCTCGTCATCGCCATACCACCCGATGCCGCCGTCTCATGGACGCCGACAAGCGGGATCGTGCGGCAAGTCGAGAGGAAATCGTCCGGTGCCAAATCGGCTTCGGGCACGGCTGCGGCCCGTTTCAAAGAAAACGGCCGCCGTTCAGGTCCCGGAGGGTGGGTGGGGGTAGTATGGAGCCTCCACCCATACCCTTCGCGGGCAATTCGGATCAGGCACTGATATCGATGACGCCGCAATCGCCGGCTTCGGAGGAGAAGGCAAGCAGCTTGCCGCTGGCGCTCCAGCTCATGCCGGTAATCGCGCCCTTGCCGGGGCGGCGCAGCAAAGCCTCCTTGGAGTCGGCAATGCGGACGCCCAAAATCATGCCGTCGATGAAACCGATGGCGAGCACTTCTTCAGCCGGATGGAAAGCGACTTGGGTGACCATGATATTGGCGCGGGTGCCGAGCTCCAGTGGTGCCTTGCCCATCGGGCCGTCCTTCGAGGAGAAGGGCCAGACGATGGCGGCCGGCGCACCGGAGGAGGCGAGCCACTTGCCCTTTACCGACCACGACAGCGACTTCACCTTGGCCGGATAGCCGGTCATGCGCATGTGGCGGCTTTCGCCGGCCTTGCCGTCGAGCTTCCACCCGTGCAGCGCGTTTTCCTGCATCATGGTGACGAGGAAGCGGCCGTCTGGCGAGAAGGTCACGCCGGTATGCGCGCCCTTCCAGTCGAGATCGACCGCAGGCGCGTTTGTGCCGACCCAGTGCAGCGACACACCGTTATAACGAGCGGCCGCGATGCGGAGCCCCTTGGTGGCGAAGGCAAGTCCTTCGACGCTGCGCTCTTCGGTAAACTCCTTCACCGTGCCGTCGTTCAGGCGCACAACGCTTGTCTTTCCGACGGCATAGGCGACGGCATTCTGCGGCCCCCGGCGACGACGGAAATCCACTTGCGCGGCGCTTCTGCGAGCAGCGTCGTGCTGCCGTCGTGGCCGATGCGCTGGACCTTGCCATCCTCGCCGCCGGAAATCAGCGTGGCACTGAACGGGTCGCGGATGCAGGTCAGCAGGCCCTGATGCGCCTCGATAACCTTCTCGCCGCCATCGAGCCGGTGGATGGTGCCGGCAGCGGTGGCGAAGACGGGGATTTCGCCGAGGAAATGGGTGGAGACGACGTGGCCGTCGATATCAAGTGGTGCAACTGTCGGCATCAGGCGGCCATCGCTTCGGGCATGTTATCATCCATATGGTTTTCGGGCGCCGTTTCCGACGCCCGCTTATCGATGTTCTTAATGTTGCGGCTCAAGGTCAAGCCGGTATCGTCATGCAGATGCCGGGGCCTTCGCCTGGCAGGCGAAGAAGCTCTGCTCGATCTTGGCGAAGTCGAGATCGCGACCGATGAAGACGAGGCGGCTTTCGCGCTTCTCGCCATCCTTCCACGGGCGCTGATGATCGCCTTCGACGATCATGTGCACGCCCTGGACCACGTAACGCTCCTCATCGCCGGCAAAGGCGATGATGCCCTTCAGGCGCAGGATGTTCGGGCCTTCGGTCTGGGTGATCTTCTGGATCCAGGGGAAGAAGCGTTCCGGGTTCATCTCGCCGCCGCGCAGCGAGATCGACTTCACGGTGATGTCGTGGATCGGCGACATCGCATCATGATGGCCATGGTGATGGTCGTGATCGTGATCATGATGGTGGTGATCGTGCCCATGATGGTGATGGTGGTCGTGATCGCAGTCCGGGCCGCAAACATGGTCGTCATGATCGTGGTCGAGGAAATGCGGGTCGTTTTCCAGCGCCCGTTCCAGGTTGAAGGCGCCCTGATCGAGCACGCGAGCAAGATCGACACCAGAACGGCTGGTCTTATAGATGCGGGCGGTCGGGTTGATGGCGCGCACGATATCCTCGACCACGGCCAGTTCTTCCGGGGTGACGAGGTCGGTCTTGTTGACGAGCACGACATCGGCAAACGCGATCTGGTCCTCGGCTTCGCGACTATCCTTCAGGCGCAGCGGCAGGTGCTTGGCATCGACAAGCGCGACGACGGCATCGAGTTCCGTCTTGGCGCGGACGTCGTCATCCATGAAGAAGGTCTGAGCGACCGGGACGGGATCGGCGAGGCCGGTCGTCTCAACGATGATGCCGTCGAAACGGCCGGGGCGGCGCATCAGGCCTTCGACGACACGGATCAGGTCGCCGCGAACGGTGCAGCAGACGCAGCCGTTGTTCATCTCGTAGATCTCTTCGTCCGACTCGACGATCAGGTCGTTGTCGATGCCGATCTCGCCGAATTCGTTGACGATGACGGCGTATTTCTTGCCGTGGCTTTCGGAGAGGATGCGGTTGAGAAGCGTCGTCTTGCCGGCGCCGAGATAACCGGTCAGCACGGTGACAGGAATGGGCTTTGCTGCTGCAGCTTCGGTGGTTTGTTCGGTCATAGGAAAACCTCGAAGGTTAAGGACTTGCGCCGGCCTGAAGGCAAGCCGAGGCCAAATTCGTCCGCTTCATATAAGGGCAAGGCGTGACGAGTTCAAAGGGTTTCGATGTTATGAAATCACATCAGGTGGTGGAGGCTGAGATTGCCGGGGTTAGATCCGTCTGCGTGAAATCGTCGCCGACATAGAGGAGTGGACATTCGAACTCCTTTGCGGTGGCGTAGGCGAAGCAATCGCCGAAATTGAGGGCGGCCTTGTGGAAGCCTTTGCCCCATTGAGCATAAGCCGAAGCTGCTCTTTCCGCTCTGATCTCATCGAGCGCAACCACCGTCAACGGAAGCTGGTCCACCAAGGCCGTGAAGCCGGGCAAACAATTCTTGCCACGTGCAACGATGAGTGCTTCGGTGAGGGTTGCCGCGTTGATATAAACTTGTGTTTCAATCGCCAGAACCTCCCTACAGGAAATCGCCGCCGGCTCGTTATTCACGATCGCAATCAAGGCTGACGTATCGATGACGATCATTTGGGGAGGCCGTCATCACCGTAAAGAAAATCCTGGCTGCGCGCGGCTGACACGTTTTCGAGCACAGGGGCGGGGGCCATGGCTCGGATCTCGTCGATAAGGGCCCGCCTTTGTTCAGAAGACAATGCGGGTCTCAGCGGAACGATCTGCGCAACTTTTTGACCGCGACGCGTCAACACGACCTCCTCGCCAGCCTCTGCGCGGTGAAGCAGCTCGGTCAAGCTCGCCTTGGCATCACTTACTGAGATTTCCATCAATGTTTTCTCTCATGGTCCAAATAGCTGGTCCAATATAGTCGTTGTAAAGCGAATTCTCAATCCAATGTGGCGATGTCAAACCGCGCCACATCCTCCAGCAATTCGACAATCCCCTTCACCGCATGGGCCACCAGCCGCTCACCCCGTTCTGCCGTCGCGACCGACGCGTCACCGGCCACGCCCTTGTCGTTCAGGTCCGACATCTTCCAACCAAAGGCGTGGGGGCCATAGGCGCGCAGGTGCTTGAAGTCTTGGGCGAAGTTCGACTGGCGAGACGAAAAGGCTTCGGCCTTCGTCATGTCGACGCGGTCCGGCCAGAGCGCCAGCATGACGGACGTCTCTATGTCGCCGCCATGGATATCGATCGCCTTGTCCTCCGGCGTGATCCAGCCTTCCGGCTGGCCGAAGCGGGTCCAACTGGTGGCGACGGCAAGCATGTTGAAACGCACACGTGCCTCGGTCGCGACGATCGTCAGCAGTGGCGAGTTGCCGCCATGGGCGTTGAGCATGACGAATTTGCGGATGCCCTGACGATGCAGGTCCCCAGCAATGCCGAGCCAGCGGTTGACCGCTTCATCGAACGAAAGGGTGCGGGTGCCCTCCACATCCATGTGCTCGATCGAATAGCCGACCGGTTCGACCGGCAGGACGGTGACAGGCAGGTCTGCGTGTAGGGCGGCGGTGAGTCGCGCCACAAGACCTTCGGCAATCAGCGTATCGGTCTCGAAAGGCAGGTGGGGACCGTGCTGTTCGTGCGCACCGAGCGGCAGAACGGCAATCCAGTCGCGTCTTTCTGTGGACGCAAGTGTCGGATCATTGTCACAAAAGCGAGGGCGGGGATGCGACATCTGGCGGTGGTTTCCCGGTTTGGTTATGGATAGCGCGCACCCAATATAGTGGTCACCTTCACGAGGCAAAGCGGGCAGAACCGATGAGCAAGAAAAAGGGCGACAAGAAATCCAAGTCCGGCAAGAAGAAAGAGCTCGCCGCTCTTTCCGCTGTCGACCTCGCGCCGGCCATTACCCAGGCGGCCCGTTCGGTCCGCACAGCGCTCAGTCGCAACATGTCGGACAGCGGACTTTACGCCGGCCAGGACGGCGTCATCCTGGCGCTTGCCGAAGATGACGGTCAGACGCCGGGCCAGCTTGCGCTGCGCCTCGGCGTCAAGGCGCCGACCATGACGCGCACGATCGGGCGCATGGAGGCCCAGGGCTTCGTCGAGCGTCGCGCCGATGGCCATGATGGCCGTCTGACCAAGGTCCACCTGACCGAAAGCGGCCAGCGCAGTGTCGGATCCATCGGCCAGTCGGTTGCCGATTGCGGCGCGCTTGCCGTGAAGGGGTTTTCCGAAAAGGAAGTCCGCACACTCCTCAAGCTGCTCCGCGCCGTCGAACAGAACCTTCAGCCGGATGGTGACGAGGACTGATCGGCGGCATCCTCGATGAATGCTCACCTCGCTATTGTCCTGCCGAATTAAATTGTTTATTTAAAATTTAATTCGGCAGACTGGCACAAAACCGGTCTGCGTGACGGCGAGGGGATATGGCTCAGAAAATCAAGCTTTCGACAATTGCCGACAGCCTTGGCCTGTCGACGGCAACGATTTCGCTGGCATTGCGCGACAGCCCGCTGGTCGCTGTCGATACGCGGGAGAAGATCAAGGAACAGGCGCGGGCGCTCGGCTATATCTACAACCGCCGCGCCGCCAGCCTCCGCACCTCCCGCTCCGGCATTATCGGCGTCGTCGTGCATGACGTCATGAACCCGTTCTACGGCGAAATCCTCAAAGCGATCGAAAGCGAGCTCGATCGCAGCAGCCACACCTTCATTCTCTCCAATCACTACGACGCGGTGGAGAAGCAGCGGACCTTTCTGGAGACGCTCCTGCAGCTCGGTGGCGACGGCGTCATCATGTCGCCGGCGATCGGTACGCCGATCGAGGATATAAGGCTCATCGAACAGAACGGCATGCCAGCGGTTCTCGTCGCCCGTACGCTGGATGGCGTCGAGTTGCCGACCTATCGCGGCGATGACAGCTACGGCATTTCGCTTGCCACCAACCACCTGATCGGCCTTGGTCACCGGGTCATCGCGATGATCGGCGGCACCGACCAGACTTCCACCGGTCGTGACCGCTATCAGGGTTATGTCAACGCGCTGCGCAAGGCCAATATCGAGGTCGATCCGAACCTGCGCATCCCTGGCCCCCGCACCATGCAGGGCGGTTTCGAGGCAGCGGTGAATTTCCTGTCCCTGCCGCAGAAGCCGACCGCCGCCGTTTGCTGGAACGATCTTGTCGCCATCGGCCTGATGAACGGTATCGCCCGCGCCGGTCTCATTCCCGGCCAGGATATTTCCGTCACCGGCTACGACGACCTCGAACAGGCTTCGATCTCGACCCCGTCGCTCACGACGGTCTCCAACCAGCAGGCCGATGTCGGGCGGCTCGCAGCCCGTGCGCTTCTCGATCGCCTTGCCGGCAGCCATGAGCCGGACGGAATCCACCTGATCAAGCCGGAAATGCGCATCCGTCAGTCCACCACACCTTACCGGCCGCGATCCTCCTGAAGGCCAGAACTCCCTCTTCGCCCTTCCCATTCCCAAGCGATAGGATTTTCAGCATGACCCAGAACACCGTGACCGTTCTCGTTCCCGGACGCATCCATCCGCGCGTCATGGCGCGGCTCAAGGAAAAATTCGAGGTCGTCACCATGCCGACGCAGGACGGCACGCTGGAATTGGATGACACGACCCTCGCGGCTATCCGCGGGGTGGCCGTCTCCGGCAAGCTCCCGGTCGAGTGGATGGAAAAGCTGCCAAACCTCGAACTCGTCTCGAATTTCGGCGTCGGCTATGACGGCGTGGATGCCAAATACGCTGCCGGTCGCGGTATTGTCGTCAGCCATACGCCTGATGTCCTGAATGACGAAGTGGCGGATACGACGATCGCGCTCCTGCTCAATACGATCCGCCGTCTGCCTGTCGCCGAAGACTGGCTGCGGTCCGGCAAATGGGCATCGGACGGCCCGTTTGCGCTGTCTCCGCTGTCGCTCAAGGGCCGCACCGTCGGCATTCTCGGCCTCGGTCGCATCGGCATCGAGATTGCCCGTCGTCTCGAACCATTCAAGGTCAAGATCGGCTATCACACCCGCAACCAGCGCAGCGACGTCAATTATACCTATTATCCTTCACTGAAGGAGATGGCCGAGCAGGTCGATACGCTGATCTCGATCGTTCCCGGCACGGCCGCGACCCACAAGATCATCAATGCGGAAATCCTCTCGGCACTTGGACCGAACGGCGTATTCATCAATGTCGGACGCGGCACAAGCGTGGATGAACCGGCGCTAGAGGCTGCATTGCGCAACCGCACCATCGCCGCTGCCGGCCTCGACGTCTTTTACCAGGAACCGACCAAGGCCGAGGGCTTTCTCGACCTCGACAATATATCGATGCTGCCGCATGTCGCGTCGGCCTCGGTGCCTACCCGCGACGCAATGGCGGATCTCGTCGTCGACAACCTGATCGGCTGGTTCGACAAGAAGACGGTGCGCACGCCGGTGCCGGAGACGCCAGTTAAGGGGTGAGGGCGCAACGACCATTGCGGGACGCGCCGAGTTCAGAGGGCTGGCGAGAGGCAGAGGAGTTTCAATGGCGAGTGGATTGAGACGCCTCTGTGCGGTGCTGTCTGCGATTGCCTGCCTCGCAATTCCTCTGGTGGCATCAGCCGACAGCGCAATAACGCCAAGGGAAGCCTGCGAGCAGTTTCCACAAGCTGCACGAGCTGACTGCCTCGCCGCCGCCGAGCTGCTGATGGAAGGCTCGCGAGAGTCGGACGTTGCGCTAACGGTTCGTGTCGTGGCTTCAGCCGGAAAGCTGGACTATCAGTACGAGCTCAATGTGCCGAATGAAAATGGGTCTGCTGATTTTCAGGAGTGCACGACGGCCGATATGCTGACTTTGCCGATAGGCGTCCGTGTCAGGCTCCTTCTTACGTCTCGGGATGGTGTCTACAGATGGCGCATTCCGCCGCTCGACATCGCGAGCGATCTCGTTCCCGGCCGTATGAATGAAGTTATGCTGGAGCCCATCGCCAACGACACAGTTATCGAGGGGCGCTTGCTGGATGACGAGAGCGGAATCGAGAGCGGCACGAAGATCCGTATAACCGGCAAGGTTCAAGAAACGACTGGACGTCTGAGCCTTAAGGCGCTTTGCGGTGATTGAGAATCAGCTCGAAACTCAGCGGGCTGCCGACACTGCGCGGACCGGATCTGCCGGTTGCTGCGAGCCGCTCTTCGCGGCAGCATAAGCGCGCACCGCATCGCCGAATGCTTCGAACAGGGCACGCGACGGAGCATCGGTCTCAGCCCAGTATTCCGGATGCCACTGCACGCCGACGGCGAAGTTTTTCGCGTCGATGACCGAGACCGCCTCGACTGTGCCGTCTTCGGCACGGGCTTCCACCTGCAGGCGCGGAGCGGTCTCGGAGATTGCCTGGCGGTGCAGGGAATTGACCTGCACGGCGCCGGAGGTACCGATATAGCGGGCGATGCAGGAGCCTTCCTCGACAATGACAGGCTGGCGGATGGCGAATTTGCCGTCGCGGTCCGTCACTTCCGGCGAGCGATGATCCCAGTTGCCCGGCAGGTCCTGGATTTCGCTTGCGAGCGTGCCTCCCAGCGCGACGTTCAGCTCCTGGATGCCGCGGCAGATGGCGAGAAGCGGGATGCCGCGTTCAATGGCCTGGCGGATCAGGGGCAGCGAGGTCGCATCGCGACCATGATCGAACGGACCGTCGGCCTCGGTTGCTTCCTTGCCGTAGAGGGAAGGATGGACGTTGCTGAGGGCGCCGGAAATCAATACGCCGTCGACGCGGTCGAGAATGGCGTCGGCTTCGTTGCCGTCCTCGAATGCCGGGACGAGAAAGCTCATCACGTCGGCGACCTTCATCGCGGCCGAGACGTATTGATCGGGTGAGGCATGCCAGACGGCGCCCTCGATCCTGCGGATATCGGCGGGTACGGCGACTACTGATTTGGGCATGGTGCTTCCGGATTGATGGCGGCGCTAGTGCTCTGTTTTGAGCCAAGGGGAGGCAGCAAGTCAAGCGTCGGCCTGTTCTGTCGAGGCGCTGTTCCGGCGCCATCGAAGCAACTGCAGGTGAGTATCGACTATCCGCTGATCTCGAGACGTCGGGATGCAGACGAAAGTCTAATCTCTTCCAGTTGCATCGGTAGCGAGTTTGCCCGGCGGCTCGCTTGTCAGCTTTGTGGCAACATGATTATTTCGTCATCGACGGCCGGAGCATGGGGGATGATCCGGATCTAGTCTTGAATGGGAGGATATTCATGGATCGTCGTCAGTTTTTCAAAAAAGCCGCTGTCGCGGGTGCCGGCGCGGTTGCGGCCGGAACGCTTGCCGCACCGGCCATCGCGCAATCGAACCCGAAGATCACCTGGCGCCTGACCTCGTCGTTTCCGAAGTCGCTCGACACGATCTATGGCGGTGCTGATGACGTGGCCAAGCATGTCGCGGCAGCCACGGACGGCAACTTCACCATCCAGCCGTTTGCCGCAGGCGAGATCGTGCCCGGCCTGCAGGCGCTCGATGCCGTGACCAACGGCACGGTCGAGATGGCGCATACCTGCTCCTATTATTTCGTCGGCAAGGACCCGACCTTCGCCATCGGCAGCGCCATTCCGTTCGGCCTTAACGCGCGTCTGACCAATGCCTGGTTCTACCAGGGCAATGGCAATACGCTGATGAACGAGTTCTTCGCCAAGCATAGTGTCTATGGTCTGCCTGCAGGTAATACGGGCGCACAGATGGGCGGCTGGTTCCGCAAGGAAATCAACACCGTCGACGACTTCAAGGGCGTCAAGATGCGCATCGCCGGCATTGCCGGCAAGGTCCTGGAAAAGCTCGGCGCCGTGCCGCAGCAGATTGCGGGCGGCGATATCTATCCGGCACTGGAAAAGGGCACGATCGACGCGGCCGAGTGGATCGGTCCCTATGACGACTACAAGCTCGGCTTCTACAAGGTGGCCAAGTACTACTACTATCCGGCTTTCTGGGAAGGTGGCCTCGCGATCCATTCGCTGATGAACCTCGAAAAGTGGAACAGCCTGCCGAAGGCCTACCAGGCGGCGCTGACCGATGCCTGTGCCTTCGCCAACACCAACATGATGGCGAAGTACGACCTGAAGAACCCGACGGCGATCAAGCAGATCGTCTCGCAGGGCACGACGCTCAGGCCCTTCAGCCAGGACATTCTTGAGGCCTGCTACAATGCGTCGCTGGAGGTCTATAAGGAGATCTCGGCAACCAATGCCGACTTCAAGAAAATCTACGAGGATCAGGTCGCCTTCAAGAAGGAAGGCTATCTCTGGATGCAGCTGTCGGAATACACGTTCGACACGTTCATGATGATCCAGCAGCGCAACGGCAAGCTGTAGATCCCGATCTCACTGACGACGTTATCAAGCCTCGGAACTCTTGGTTCCGAGGCTTTTCCGTTGCGATTTCCAAACGAAAAGCCCGGCAGGTGCCGGGCTTTTAAATTCCTTAGTTGAACTTCGGCGGCTCGCTGAGGTTCGGCATGGCCGGCTGGGATGGCTGAGCCGGTGCGCCGTCCATCGGCGGCAGGCCGAAATTCGGCATTCCGTTATTGCCGCCGTCATTGCCGAGGCCTGGGCCGAAGCCGGGAACCTCGATCTTGATCGTGTCGAGATCGACATCCGGCGCCTTGTCCAGCCAGTAGGTGACGGATTCGGGCCAGAAGATGATGATTGCGACAAGGATCAACTGCATGCCGAGCCATGGGATGGCGCCGAGATAGATGTCGCGCGTCTTCACCGTCTTCGGAGCGATGGAGCGCAGGTAGAAGAGCGCGAAGCCGAAGGGCGGGTGCATGAAGCTCGTCTGCATGTTGACGCAGAGCAGCACGCCGAACCAGATCAGGTCGATGCCGAGCGACTGGGCGACCGGCGCCAGCATCGGCAGAACGATGAAGGCGATCTCGAAGAAGTCGAGGAAGAAGGCCAGGAAGAAGATGAAGATGTTGACGAAGATCAGGAAGCCGAGCGCGCCGCCTGGAATGTGAGACAGGAGATGCTCGATCCACAGCCCGCCGTCCATGCCCTGGAAGACGAGGCTGAAGCAGGTGGCGCCGACGAGAATGAAGACGACCATGGAGGTGATCGTCATGGTCGAATGCATGGCCTGCTTGATCAGGTCCCAGGTGAGGCGGCGGTGCAGGGCGGCAAGCACCATGGCCCCGACGACGCCGAGCGCGCCTGCTTCCGTCGGCGTGGCAAGGCCCATGAAGAGCGTGCCGAGTACGAGGAAGATCAGCACGATCGAGGGCACCATGCCCCACAAAACCTTGAGCACGAGCGCGCGGTTCAGCTCGCCACGCGCTTCCGGCGGCAGCGGCGGCACGTCCTTCGGACGCACGACCGACAGGACCAGGATGAAGCAGAGGAAGATCAGGACCTGAAGGATCGAGGGGCCGATGGCGCCGAGATACATGTCGCCTACGGAACGGCCGAGCTGGTCGGCGAGAACGATCAGGACCAGCGACGGCGGGATGACCTGAGTGATCGTGCCCGATGCGGCTATGACGCCTGTCGCAAGCCGCGGATTGTAGCCGTATTTCAGCATGATCGGCAGCGAGATCACGCCCATGGTGATGACCGACGCGGCGACCGTGCCGGTGATGGCACCGAGGATTGCGCCAACGATGATGACCGCATAGGCGAGGCCGCCGGGAACGGCGCCGAACAACTTGCCGGTGCCTTCCAGAAGGTCTTCCGCAAGGCCGCAGCGCTCCAGGATGGCTCCCATCAGGGTAAAGAAGGGAATGGCCAGCAGCAGGTCGTTGGAAACGATGCCGAAGATGCGCAGCGGCAGTGCCTGCAGGAAGGCAAAGTCGAAATGGCCTGTGGCGATGCCGAGCAGGCCGAAGAACAGGCCGACTGCCGAAAGCGAGAAGGCGACCGGAAAGCCATAGAGCATGAAGATGATCATGCCGATGAACATGGCTGGTGGCATTATGCCGAATGCAAACATTGTAGTGTCCCCGTTCCTGTCTTTACTGCAGCGGCTTTTCGTAGGTCGTGTCGACCTGGAGCGTGCCGGTGAGGCCGGCGATGCGCTTGATCAGTTCGGACACGCCCTGGAGCGCGAGAAGCAGGAAGCCCGCGACGATGACGAGCTTGATCGGCCAGCGGATCAGGCCGCCGGCATTGGAGGACATTTCGCCCTGCTGCCAGGAGAGCGAGAAGAACGGCCAAGCGAGCCATGCAAGATAGAGGCAGGCGGGAATGAGGAAGACCACGAGGCCGATCGCATCGATCCAGAGCCGGGCGCGGTCCGACACGGCGCCGTAAATCAGGTCGACGCGGACGTGCTCATTCAGGCGCAGCGTATGGGACGCCCCGATCAGCACGACGAAGCCGAAGAGATACCATTGGATCTCCAGCCAGCCGTTGGAGCTGTAGTTGAGAAGATAGCGGATGAGCGCGTTGCCGGCACTGATCAGGCAGCAGGCAAGCACGAGGTAGCCGGAGAATTTTCCCAGCAGCTCGCTGACGCGATCGATCAGACCGCTGAATTTCAACAGTAAACTCATATTTTATAGCTCCCCCGGGCCTCTTTTTCCCACCCGCGTTAGTTTCGCGATGTAAACGAAGGCTCGCCAAAAGGAAAGGCCAATCATCGCCCGAAAGGCTAGTTTTCAAGGGGAACCAGCACCTTTCGCAGCAATTCGGACAGATCGCAAATCGGTAGCAATCACGCCGATGCCGCGCTATCTTGGTTCGATTGCAACCCAATTCCTTTAGATTTCGTTGAACACGTCAGAATAACGCGCCCCCATGATCGCGGGGGCAGGCCGGGAACAATCAATTCTTAAAAGGTTTTCTGCACTGTCGCCGGAAAGCAAAGGGACTGGGACCTCATGAAGGAACCGAACGCGAATTCGCTGCCGACGGATGTCTATCTGTCGTTTGTCAATTCGCTATTTGGAAATCGCGGGACGTTGGTGACCGGCGTGGTGGTCCACGTCGCATGGTGCCTCATCGTCTTCAACAGCACCGGTTCTCTCTTCTATGTAGGGCTGTTGCTCGCCTTCGTCGCCAACTTCGTCTACCGCATCGTCGGTTTCCAGCATTATGACCGGGCCGACAAGCAGGCTCTGACCCGTGAGCAGATTGCCGGCATCGAGCGTGCCTATGTCATCGGCGCGGCCATGACGGCGACCCTCCTCGGCATAGGCAGCGGTTACGCGCTGGTCGTGCTGGAAGACAGCACGGTCGGCATTACCTGCATCGCCATGACGCTCGGCTCGATGATGTCGATCGTCGGGCGAAACTACGGTTCCAGCTATGCGGTGGACACGCAGATCCTCGGATGCTGCGTCCCGATCATCGCCGCCTGCGTCATGACCGGCGAGTGGCATCTGGGACTGATGTCGCTGTTGCTGGTACCGTTCGGACTGACCACCCGGTCGATGGCGCGCGGCGTGCGTGAGTTCCTGTACGAAAACGTCATTGCCTCGCGGGAGATGGCGGCTATCGCCCGTCGTTTCGATACCGCGCTCAAGACCATCGCCCACGGTCTCGTCATGCTCGACAGCAATGGGCATATCCAGGTGATCAACCGCCAGGCGCGCGACCTTCTCGGGATCGACAGCGAAGTTGATGTGCGCGATCGCGAACTTGCCGAACTGCTTGCACGGGATGCAGGCAACGTACCGTCCGGCGCCTTGCGCGAGATCGAACGCTTGGTACAGGGCAAGCTTGCCCGCACCTCGCTGCAAGTCAACGGCGGACGGCATCTCGAGTTCTCGGCGAGCCAGCGCTCCGATGGCGGGGTCGTGTTGATCTTCGAAGATATCAGCGCGCGTGTCGCGGCCGAGCAGAAGATCCTGCATATGGTCCGGTTCGATTCCTGACCGGTCTGCCGAGCCGCGCCTACTTTGGCGAGCTGGCGACTGCTCTCCTGGAAGGAAAGGAGACCCGCTTGCCTGCCTGCTGGTGCTGGACATCGAAGGTTTCAAGCATGTCAACGACATGCGTGGCCATGTCACGGGCGACCGGTTGCTCAGCGCAATTGCAGGACGCGTCCGGTCGCTGACCGATGATAGCTGTGTTGCCGGACGCCTGATCGGCGACGAGTTTGTACTTTTCCTCACCGGCCACGACCGCAATGCGCTTGAGCGGCGCGTCGTGAAACTCCATGCCAAGCTTCAGGGCGGCTACGGCGTGGGCGAACTGCGGCTGCCGGTCTCGGTCAATGGCGGATGCGTGATCGCGGCGGCGAGTGAATTCAGCATGGAGAACTGGCAGATCAGGGCTGATCTGGCGCTCAACGACGCCAAGGCCAAGGGCAACGGCACGCTTACCACGTTCCGGCCCGAGATGGATGCCCGCTATGTGGAAGAGCAGAAGCTACGCACCGACCTGCGCCAGGCAATCGAAGACAGTAGCCTGTTTCTGGTCTATCAGCCCATGTATCGCCCGGACGGTTCGGAAATCGTCTGCTTCGAGGCGCTGGTGCGCTGGAAGCATCCCGAAAAGGGCATGGTCGGGCCGAATATCTTCATTCCCATGGCCGAGGAGATGGGGCTGGTCACGCAGATCACCCGCTTCGTGATCGAGCGAGCGTGCCGGGAATGTGCCTCGTGGCAGCACAAGGTTCCCGTCTCGGTCAATCTTTCAGTCCACGATCTGCAGAATGCGGATATCGTCGGTTTCGTTGCCGAAGAGCTTGCGCGCAACGATCTGGAGCCATCGAGACTGCATCTCGAGGTGACGGAAAGCTGCTTCATGAACGATCCGGGGGCAGTCAGCGCCATTCTGAAGCTGTTCCGCCAGAAGGGCGTGACGATTGCCATTGACGACTTCGGCACCGGCTTCTCCAGCCTCAGCTATCTCAATTCGCTGCCGCTCGATATCGTCAAGATCGACCGCGCCTTCGTGCGTGATATCGGCAACGACCAAAGGCGCCTCAAGCTTCTGCGCGGCATTGTCCACCTGTCGAGGGAGCTTGAGCTTAAGATCGTGATCGAGGGCGTTGAGACGACCGAGCAGCTCGAGCTGATCATAGAACACGACATCGCCGACCTCGTGCAGGGCTATATCTTCTCGCCGCCCGTTCCTGCCGACGCCATCCCCGATCTCGGTGCGAAAGACGTCCTCTCCCCAAAAGCTCGAGTGCCTCCCGCCGTCGGGCAAAAAATCCAGGCACTCGCGCCCTTAGCGCCACCGGCTGATTTTCGGGTGTCCCAGTATTGGGCAGATGTCATGTCCCGGCTGGGGGAATTAACCATATCTCTTTGAAGTTTCTTAAACATAATTTTTGAGATTGCGGTCTGCCCGAAGGTGACGGTTAATCATGGCTTAACAACCATGGATTTCCTCATGTCTATTGATCAATCGATTTCAGACGTGCCTTTTGCTGAGCGGCTGCTGGCCACGCTCGATCACATCGAATACAGGCAGAATCCAAAGTCAGGA
Source organism: Terrirhizobium terrae (assembly GCF_030323265.1). Lineage (GTDB taxonomy): Bacteria > Pseudomonadota > Alphaproteobacteria > Rhizobiales > Rhizobiaceae > Neorhizobium. Next base: position 366,646 of record NZ_CP104992.1, on the reverse strand, counting down.
GGACTTCGAGGACATCGCGAGACTGCGTTACAAGGCCTACAAGGCGCGTGACGTCTTGCCGGTGGCGGCGAAAAACTTGATCGATGAAGTCGACTTCGATCCGCAAGCCTATGTCTTCGGTGTTTATTACTATGAGCAGCTGGTCAGCACGCTACGTATTCATCACGTGACGCCCGATCATCGTGTCTGCCAGTCGAGTGGCATTTTTCCGGACGCGATCAACGGCTTTCTCGATGCAGGCCTGACGCTGATCGACCCGGCCCGCTTCGCGGTCGATCCGGCACTGACCGCTGAGGCATCGACACTTCCTTACCTGACAGTCAGGCCGACGATCATGGCGGCGATCCATTTCAATGCAGACCGCATGCTGCAGCACATCCGACCCCAGCACGCCGCTTTCTACAGGCGGTTTTTCTATGCGCAGACGGTCGTGCCGCCGACCATGACCAAAACATACGGTTTCGAGCTGACGCTTCTGGCGTCGCCGACGCTCGAACTCAGGGGAAGGCTGATGAAGCGCTTTCCCGTTTTCCAGTCGGAGGCCTATGAGCGGCGCATGATGTTTGCGGATGCCTCCGGACCGGGAATGCCGGCCCTCACGATCCTGCCTTCAGCGAGGATAGCGGGACGACCAAGTTCGCCGGAAATGGCCTTCCTGCAATAGGGCCTGCAATGGCGGCACCTCCACCGCGTCCGCCGGGATGCGGGACAAAGTGCCGCGATTGCGCTTTGCCGACCTTTATGCGACTCATGAGATAGGCTGTGCCGAAACCGGACCAGCCGAAGGAGATGGGTGCCGTCTTCGCAATGAAGACGGTGGTCGATGGTCAATGGGAGGGATTGATGGACGATCATCACAGCGGGCCGGCCGAAGTCGGCGCGGCTATGGATTATTCCGAGCATGAGAAGACCTATGAGCTTTTCCTGGCCGGGGCGAAGTGGGGCACGATGTCTATCATCGTGCTGATGATCGCCATGGCTGCCGGATTTTATGGGGGCGCCGGGCTCATCGGAAGCCTGATCGTGTTCATCGTTCTCAATATTGCAGGTGTCTTTCTGTTGCGCTGAGCCGGCCATGTCGGCTCGCAACGGACGGGATTCTACCTTCTTTTGACTCGGCCTTGTGACTACAGGGGAAGCTAGTCTTTGCAGAAAACCATATTTGTTTCACACGAGGGCTCTTCCGAGCCCCGTGTTTCCGCGTCGCCTGAGAGCGTCAAGCGGCTCTCAAGCCTCGGCTTCTCGATTATCGTCGAGACCGGGGCAGGGCTTTCGTCCGGCATTCCAGACCGTGATTTCGAGGCCGTGGGCGCGAAGATCGGCAAGGCAGGTGATGCCGCCTCCGCAGACATCGTGCTCAGGGTTAATCGACCTGATACGGCGGAACTCAAGGTCTATAAGCCCGACACGGTGGTGTTCGCGGTCATGGACCCCTATGGCAACGAGGCAGCCCTTGCTGCAATGGCCAAGGCAGGGATCAGCGCATTCTCGATGGAATTGATGCCGCGCATCACGCGCGCCCAGTCGATGGATGTGCTTTCCAGCCAGGCGAACCTCGCCGGCTATCGCGCCGTCATCGACGCATCCTACGAATATGGCCGCGCGCTGCCGATGATGATGACTGCCGCAGGCACCGTTCCCGCCGCCAAGGTCTTCGTCATGGGGGCGGGTGTCGCCGGTCTGCAGGCGATCGCCACGGCTCGCCGCCTCGGTGCGGTCGTGACCGCCACCGACGTCCGCCCCGCCGCCAAGGAACAGGTCGCCTCACTCGGCGCCAAGTTCATTGCCGTCGAGGACGAGGAATTCAAGGCGGCGGAAACTGCAGCCGGCTACGCCAAGCCGATGTCGGCCGAGTATCAGGCGAAGCAGGCAGCACTCGTTGCCGACCATATCGCCAAGCAGGACATCGTCATCACCACGGCGCTGATCCCCGGGCGTCCTGCGCCGAAGCTCGTGTCGCGCGCCATGCTGGCGTCGATGAAGCCCGGCTCGGTGGCCGTCGATCTCGCCGTCGAGCGCGGCGGCAATATCGAGGGATCGGAGAAGGGGAATATCGCGACAGTCGAAGGCGTCAGCGTCATCGGTTATGCCAATGTCGCTGGCCGCATCGCGGCCTCGGCTTCGGCTCTCTACGCCCGCAACCTCTTCGCCTTCATCGAAACGATGGTCGACAAGACCACGAAGGAGTTTTCGCTCAATCTCGAGGACGAACTGGTGAAGGCGACGCTGCTTACCCATGGCGGCGCTGTCATCCATCCGACATTCGCCGAGGCGGCTGCTGCTGCGTTAGCGGCCGCACCGGCTGTTGCCGTAAAGGCCAAGCCTGCCGTCGTGGCTGCTACCGCCACCGAAACGGCCGTCAAGCCGGCACCGAAGACCCGCAAGAAGCCTGCTGCGAACAGCTCCGCCGAGCCGAAGAAGGAGAGCTCCGATGACCAATGAAACCATGCAGAAGGCGCTTGATCAGCTGGATCAGGCCGTTGGTGCCGTGATCGCTGCCGCAGAACAGGCGCCCGAGGCCGCGAGTGTCGCAACCGGCGGAGCGATCGATCCCTTCGTCTTCCGATTGGCGATCTTCGTCCTGTCGATCTTCGTCGGCTATTACGTCGTCTGGTCGGTAACGCCGGCGCTGCATACGCCGCTGATGGCCGTCACCAACGCCATTTCGTCGGTCATCGTCGTCGGTGCGCTGCTCGCTGTCGGCATTTCCGCCAGCGGCTTTGCGACCGGCTTCGGCTTCATCGCACTCGTATTGGTGTCCGTGAATATCTTTGGTGGCTTCCTCGTCACCAGCCGCATGCTTGCGATGTACAAGAAGAAAGACCGCTGAGTGATGTCCCAGAATATTGCAGCCTTTCTTTATCTCGTTTCCGGCGTGCTGTTCATCATGGCGCTCCGGGGGCTTTCGCATCCGACGACGTCCCGCAAGGGCAATATCTACGGCATGGTCGGCATGGGTATCGCCATCGGCACGACCCTTCTGCTTGCCCAACCGAGCGTCGGCGGGCTGGCATTGATCATCCTGGCGCTTGCCATCGGCGGCGGCGCCGGTGCCTATATCGCCCGCACCATTCCGATGACGGCCATGCCGCAGCTCGTTGCCGGTTTCCACTCGCTTGTCGGCCTTGCCGCCGTCATGGTGGCGGCCGCCGCGCTCTATGCGCCGCATTCCTTCGGTATCGGCGAGATCGGTGAAATCCACGGCCAGGCGCTCATCGAAATGGCAATCGGTGCCGCGATCGGCGCGGTCACCTTCACCGGCTCGATCATCGCCTTCCTCAAGCTCGACGGACGCATGTCCGGCAAGCCGATCATGCTGCCTTACCGGCATGCGATCAATATCGCGTTGCTCGTTCTGATCGTCGTGTTCATCGTCGGCCTCGTGCAGACGGAGAGCCATCTCGACTTCTGGCTGATCGTGGTGCTCGCCTTTGCGCTGGGCGTCCTGATCATCGTGCCGATCGGCGGCGCGGACATGCCGGTCGTCGTGTCGATGCTGAATTCCTATTCCGGCTGGGCAGCAGCCGGTATCGGCTTCACGCTCGGCAATCTGGCGCTGATCATCACGGGTGCCCTCGTCGGCTCGTCCGGTGCGATCCTCTCCTACATCATGTGCAAGGGCATGAACCGGTCCTTCATCTCCGTCATTCTCGGCGGTTTCGGCGGCGATGCGGGTGCTGCGGCCGCAGATGACGGCGTGCAGCGGACCGTGAAGCAGGGCTCGGCCGACGACGCCGCCTTCCTCATGCAGAATGCCCAGAAGGTCATCATCGTGCCGGGCTACGGTATGGCGGTGGCGCAGGCGCAGCACGCGCTTCGCGAAATGGCCGACGTTCTGAAGGAGCACGGCGTCGAAGTGAAATACGCGATCCATCCGGTCGCGGGCCGCATGCCGGGCCACATGAACGTGCTGCTGGCGGAAGCCAACGTGCCCTATGACGAGGTGTTCGAACTCGAAGACATCAATGCCGAATTCGCCCAGGCGGATGTGGCCTATGTCATCGGCGCCAACGACGTCACCAACCCGTCGGCACGCGACGACAAGACCTCGCCGATCTACGGCATGCCGATCCTCGACGTGGACAAGGCCAAGACCTGCCTCTTCGTCAAGCGCTCGCTCGGCTCCGGCTATGCCGGCATCGACAACACGCTGTTCTACAAGGACGGCACCATGATGTTGCTCGGCGACGCCAAGAAGATGACGGAAGAGATCGTCAAGGCGATGAAGGCCTGAACCTTCAGGATGCGACTGAGAAAGCCCGGCAATGCCGGGCTTTTTTATGAAATAGGATCATGCGATAGTGCAGTTGTCAGGAGATGACCATGGCAAGCATTACGGTTCCGCTTTCAGACGATGTCCAGGACTGGCTCGAGGAGCAAGTTCTCAAAGGCGGCTATGCGAGTGCCGGCGACTATATGGCCGACCTCGTCACGCAGGAGCGGATCGCACAGGGCGAGGAACTGTCACTCGAAGAGGTCCAGTTGCTTGTCCGAACCTCCAGGGCCAGCGGTATCGGCACCAAGACCATGAACGAGTTGTTCGCCGAAGCGCAACGTGCTGCCGACACAAGAAAGCCCAGGCTTGCCTAGATACCGGCTCACTGCGAGAGCCGAGGCGGACGTCGTCAAAATCATTCGCTACGGAATAGAAACGTTCGGCGTGCCGCAGGCACGGCGTTACAATGACGAGTTGACGCGTTGTTTCGAACTGCTGGCTGAGAACCCACATATGGGGCGCCCGGCTTTGGAATTCGGTGATGGTGTCAGACGGCACGGTCACGCTCGCCATGTCGTCCTGTACGAGATTTTCGAGGAGGGCGTATTGGTGCTCCCCGTGATTCACATGCGCAGCCTGATCCGTTTCCTTAAGCCATGAACGTAGCTGGTGTTAAAAGATCGGGCTTCGTGTTCAGAGTTGTCATTCCATGACCAATCCGATCTCCCACCCTTTCGACTTCGATCCCACCTACGGCATGGATCTTGCCAAGCTCGAGGCTGTCGTGCCGCCCGAGGCGCCTGATGGCTTCGATGTCTTCTGGCAGGGGCGCTATCGGCGCGCGCTTTCCGTCGATCCGGTGCCGAAGCTCGACCGGAACCCGCTGCGTCACCCCAAGTGGCAGGTCTTCAACGTGGCCTATCGGTCGACGGATGACTTTCCGATCGGCGGCTGGCTGCTTCTGCCGAAGGTGGGGGAGATCAGGCGCGGCCTCGTCGTCGGGCATGGTTATGGCGGGCGGGACGCTCCCAATTTCGATATTCCCGTCGAGGAGACGGCTGTGCTCTTCCTCTGCTTTCGCGGCATGTCGCGCAGTGCGCGGCCGCCGATCTCGACCGAGGCCGTCTGGCATGTCCTGCACGATATCGACAAGCCGGAACGCTACATCATCGGCGGCTGCGTCGAGGACCTGTGGGTTGCCGTCAGCGTGCTGGAACTGCTCTATCCCCGGATCGCTGGCCGGATCGGCTATAGCGGCGTCAGCTTCGGCGGCGGGATCGGCGGGCTGGCGATCCCGTGGGACGACCGCATCGATCGGGGACATCTGTCGCTGCCGACATTCGGCCATCAGGAACTGAGGCTGACACTGCCGAGTATCGGCAGCGCCGCATCGGTCCAGGCATACCAGGCGCAGCATGGAAATGCCCTGCCGACACTGAGGCTTCATGATTCTGCAGTCGCTGCCCGGCACATAAAGGTGCCGATGCTGATGAGCGTCGCGCTGTTCGATCCGGCCGTGGCGCCGCCCTGCCAGTTCGCGGTGGCCAATGCACTTGCGCCCGCAAAATATAATGAAAAATTCATCCTGGATGCCGGACATTTCGACTATCCTCAGCAGGCGTCGCAAGAGGGGGACCTGCGCGACCGGGTCGGACAGTTTTTCAAGGTGCCATGAACCGCGAATATTTGCGCTGGTACAGTCCGCGGCTCCATCGCGAGATGGAACTCCTGATCTTTGGCCATGCCGGCGCAAAAGTGCTGATGTTTCCCACTCGCGACGGCCGGTTCTTCGAATACGAGCAGCTCGGGATCGTTGCCAGCCTTTCCGACAAGATCGAGGCCGGTCATCTCCAGCTTTATTGTGTCGAAGGCCTTGCCGGCGAAACCTTCTACGGCCGGCAGGAGCCGGCGGCCCGCATCGGGCGACATGCGGATTTCGAAGAGTATATCCTCAACGAGGTTCTGCCCCTGATGGCGGCGAAGAACTCCCATGACTGCACGATCGTCCATGGCTGCAGCCTTGGCGCCTTCCAGGCCGCGAGCCTCGCTTTCCGCCACCCCCATCTGTTCAGGAAGCTGGTCGCTTTTTCAGGCCGGTACGATCTGACGCTGAAGGTCGAGAGCTTCGGCGACCTCTTCGAGAGCTATTATGACGAGCGGGTGTATTTCCACACGCCGTCTCACTTCCTGCCCGGCCTTCTCTGCGAATGGCAGCTTGAGCAGCTGCGGAGGATGGATATCGTTCTGGCGATCGGTGGCGAAGATCCGTTTCTCGACAACAACCGCCACCTGAGCGGTGTCCTTGCGACGAAAGGGATCGGCCATCAGGTCCATGTATGGGACGGGCGGGCGCATCGCGGCAGCGCCTGGAGAAAGATGGCGCCGCTCTATATCTGAAGCCGGCGGCGTCACCAATCGACGCATGTTTTGATAACGCCGGACCTCTTTCGTTCAACATTCCCAAACAATCCGTCTTCATCCGGGGACTAACGGATGGCGCGTGGACATGCCATGTAACGGGCAACATACTTTCCACGTGTCTGGAGTGATCCCATGAAGAAGATCGGTTTTCTCTCTTTCGGCCATTGGACGCCGTCGCCGCAGTCGCAAGCTCGCTCGGCCGGTGACGTGCTGCTGCAGTCGATCGACCTTGCCGTCGCGGCCGAAGAGCTCGGCGCCGATGGTGCCTATTTCCGCGTCCACCATTTCGCCCGGCAGCTTGCTTCGCCGTTCCCGCTTCTGGCGGCCGTCGGCGCCAGGACCTCGAAGATCGAGATCGGCACCGGCGTCATCGACATGCGCTACGAGAACCCGCTCTACATGGCGGAGGATGCAGGTTCTGCCGACCTGATTTCGCAAGGGCGCCTGCAGCTCGGCATCAGTCGCGGCTCTCCGGAACAGGTGATCGATGGCTGGCGCTATTTCGGCTACGAGCCGGGCGAGGGCCAGAGCGATGCCGACATGGGCCGCCGCCATGCGGAGGTCTTTCTCGATGTGCTGAAGGGGCAGGGCTTTGCCAAGCCCAATCCGCGGCCGATGTTCCCCAACCCGCCCGGCCTCCTGCGGCTGGAGCCGCATTCGGAAGGTCTGAGGGAGCGCATCTGGTGGGGTGCCGGTTCCAATGCGACCGCCGTCTGGGCAGCGCAGAAGGGCATGAACCTGCAGAGCTCGACCCTGAAGGATGACGAGACCGGCGAGGCCTTCCACATCCAGCAGGCCAAGCAGATCCGCGCCTATCGCGAGGCCTGGAAGGAGGCCGGTCACGAGCGCGAGCCGCGCGTCTCGGTCAGCCGCTCGATCTTTGCTCTGGTGGACGATCGCGACCGCGCCTATTTCGGCCGCGGCGGCAAGGAGGATGATTCCATCGGCTTCATCGACGAGAACACGCGGGCGATCTTCGGCCGTTCCTATGCGGCGGAGCCGGACGTGCTGATCGAGCAGCTGCGCGAGGACGAGGCGATTGCCGAGGCCGATACGCTGCTTCTGACCGTGCCGAACCAGCTGGGCGTCGAATACAATGCCCATGTCATCGAGTCGATCCTAAAGCATGTCGCGCCGGCGCTCGGCTGGCGCTGAACAGGATCACTCGAAGCGTGACAGCCTGTAGGGCGCAAGTAGCGGCTCTCTTTCGCCGTCCAGGATTTCCCGGGCGGCGAAAAGGCCGAGTGCGGGCGCAAGCGTGATGCCCGAATGGGTGACGGCAAGGTAGAGGCCTTCCACGCCATCCGCCCGGCCGACGATCGGAAACCCGTCCTCCGGCGTCGGGCGATAGCCAATCGTGTAGAAATCCATCTCCAGGCTTTCGCCATCCCTGACGAAGGCCTTCACCTTGGCGAAGAGCTCTTCGGCGGCGCCATCGGGATCGGTCCCTGGATCCATGCCGCCGAAATCGGTGCCTGCAACGAGCCGGCCTTCCGCCGTCTGGCGCAGATGAAGTTCCGGGGCGATGACGAGCCCGTTGATCAGGGGCGCGGCGGGCTTTGAATGAACCAGCAGGCCCGGTGGCGTTTCGAGAGGCACATCGACGCCGATGGTTGCCGCGAGCTCTGCGGTCGCCGCGCCTGCGGCCAGCACGACTTCCTCTGCTGGCCATTCCCCATGATCCGTAGCGATCGAAATGATCCGCCCGGCCTCGTCCTTGCGCAGACCGGTGACATGGACATTCTCCACCAGCTCCATACCGCGGCGCTTGGCATCGGCGATCAGCATCTCAGCTGTCTCTTGCGGTTCGGCTACGCCCTCGACCGGAACGTCAAGCGCCAGAGCTGGAACGGCGGCGAGGGCTGGTTCTCGGGCGCTGATCGCGGCTGCGTCGATCCGATTTATGTCATAGCCCCATGCGGCATGGTTTTCCGCATAGGCGATGAGGTCATCTTCCGGCATGTCCCAGCATATGCCGCCCCGGAAGGAGAGGGGAAGATCCGGTACCTCGCCCTTCAGCCTAGACCATTCGGCGATCGCGCGCATGCGCAGCTTGAAATAGTCGTGCGGATTGCCCCAGCTGGCATTGATCCAGGCAAAGGAATTCGGCGTGGCGACGCCACCCGTCGTCTCGCAGACGAGGCGCACCTTTGCGCCGGCTGTCGTGAGATGCCAGGCGATGGAGGCGCCGATAATGCCGCCACCGATGACGGTGATGCTGCGTGACATGGGCGAGATACCTCCGATGCTCTACGAGAGAGAAGCTACCGCGATCTGCGGCTGAGGTCTGAAAAGAAAAGGCCCGCCGGATGGGCGGGCCTTGTGTCGATCAGCTGTTGCCGCCGCGGGTGCGGGCGGCACCTTCCACGGCAGGCTTGTAATTCGGATCAAGCCGTACCGCGTGGGAATAGGACTTGTAGGCGCGGGCGCGATCGCCGCGGCGCTCGTAGACCAGCGCCTGGTTGGCCCAGGATTCCGCCAGCTTGTCGTTCAATTCGATCGCGTGATTGAAATCGGCGAAGGCGTTGTCGTCGTCGTTCAACGCGACATAGGAAATGCCGCGGCCGTTATAGGGCTCCGGCGAGCCGGACGAGAGCGAGATCGCCTTAGAGAAATCCTCGATCGCCTGGGCGTGCTGGCCACGGACCTGATAAATCAGGCCACGATTATGATAGGCGCGACCGTCCGTGGTATCGAGCTGAATTGCCTTGTTGAAGTCGTTGAAGGCTTCATCGTTGCGGCCTGCCTGGCGGTAGATGTTGCCGCGGCCGATATAGGCGACGTCGTAGTTCGGGTTCAGCTGAAGCGCGCGATTATAGTCATTCGCTGCGTCGGCCGGCCGCCCCATGTTGCGATAGACCAGCGCGCGGTTCGCATAGGCCTGGTAGAATTGCGGGTTCAGCTGGAGAGCGCGATTGAAATCGTCCACTGCGCGCTTGAACTCGCCGGCGCGGCCGTAAGCCGATCCACGGCTGTTATAGCCTTCCGGATCCTGCGGATTGGCGTTGATGACGGAAGACAGGGAGGCGATGTTTTCTTCCGAACCCTGGGCACGATCGACGCGGATGAGGTCGGTGGTCGTGGGGCCCGTGGCACATCCCGCCAGGGTCATCATGCCGAGCATGGCGGCAGGCAAGAAGATCTTTGCCGAGGGAGGGAAGCAATCAGCGAGATGCCGGAATTGCGGTACACATCAGTCACAGCGGCAGTCTTTGCGGCCATCAGGCGCGATTCCTCGTCCCAGCATTGAAACGGCCATTTGCGGACCGTTTGAAATTAAAAAAGCGGCGGCGCCCAAGTCGCCCCCGCTCCATAATCACATAAAAACGTCGAAAAGACGGCCGATCAACGAGCAGGGCGCGGAGTCGACGGAAGCAGGCCTTCGCGCTGCATGCGCTTGCGAGCCAGCTTGCGGACGCGACGAACAGCTTCAGCCTTTTCGCGAGCACGCTTCTGCGACGGCTTTTCGTAGTAGTCGCGCATCTTCATTTCGCGGAAAATGCCTTCGCGCTGCATCTTCTTCTTGAGAGCGCGGAGAGCCTGGTCAACATTATTGTCGCGGACAAGTACCTGCACGTGAAATCCCGTTCCTTTGGTTTGTTGCTCGCCTGGGAACCACCGGATTCGAGGCGAAAGAATACTGATGCCCGGCGAAAGGCCGTGCGATTGGTTGAGGCAGATAGCAGATGAGTCCGCCGAAGTCCAGATGCGCTTTGGTGGTTAACGCGAAAAATGGTTGCGTCGGCAAGACGGGTGTTCGCGCGCCGCGTGGCATCTATATGAGCCGAAGATAGATCCTTGCTGTCTCCGCTTGCTTTCCAAAGCCAGTATGGAGCGGTTCAACGATCATATTCGGACCATTGGATTACTGCAGGAGAGCTTCATGCGCAGCGCTATCTATTCCAGATTCGGCAACCCCGCCGAGGTGATTGCCATCACGGATCGGCCGATGCCCGAACCGGGACCGGGCAAGGTGCGGATCAGGATGGGCATGTCGGCAATCCATAACCACGACCTTCTGACGGTCGCCGGCCAGTATGGCGTAAAGCCCGACCTTCCGGCGGTCGCGGGCACGGAAGCGATGGGTGTCGTCGATGCTCTTGGCGAGGGCGTTTCGCATCTGAAGACCGGTCAGCGCGTCGCGGTGCCTGGGCAGGGGACTTGGTCCGACTATTATATCGCGGACGCAGCGCGCGCCGTGCCGCTGCCGGATGTCATTCCCGACGAGGCCGCAGCACAGCTCATCTCCATGCCTTTGAGTGCGCTGGCGCTTCTGGATTTCGTCGAGGCGGGCGAAGGTGACTGGATCATCCAGAATGCGGCAAATGGTGCGGTCGGCGTGGCTCTTGCCATGTTTGCCAGACGCCGCGGTATTCATGTCGTCAATCTGGTGCGGCGGGACGATGCGGTTGCAGAGCTTAAAAGCCTCGGCATCGAGAATGTCGTTTCCACCGCGCAGGCGGACTGGAAGGATGAGGTGGCCAAGCTAACAGCCGGTGCCGCGATCAAGGCTGCGGTCGATGGTGTCGGCGGAGCCTCGTCCGGCGAACTCCTGTCGCAGCTCGGCGAGAAGGGCACGCTCGTCTCCTTCGGCCTGATGTCGGGCGAGCCGATGCAGATTTCCGCTTCCGACATGATCTTCAAGCAGGCGGTGGTGAAAGGCTTCTGGCTGGCCAAGATCGGGCCGACGATCGCACCGGAAAGGATGAAGAGCCTTATCGGCGAGATCGTCCAGGGTGTTGCGAGCGGCGAGGTGAAACTCGGTGTGTCGGAAGTCTTTTCTCTCGATGATGTCGCAAAGGCCGTCGCCGCAGCCGGGGAGCCCCGCCGCAAGGGCAAAGTGCTGATCCGGGCCTGACCCAAGCAAAATCAGCCGTGTCGAAACAAACTTCCGATGCGTCGCAATGTGGCCATTGCGGCGCATATTGATTTGCGATGGGTATCGCACTACCCAAAGGTCGCTGTCGCTTCTGTCCATGAGATTGATGACGGCACCGAGTACGGGATCGAGCAAGGAAGAGAGGCGCGATGCGCAAATATTCGGTTTTCGCCATAGCTCGCGAGGCGATGCGTGCTCACAAGGGCTGGGAGGCGCAATGGGTCTCGCCCGAGCCGCGCGCAAGCTATGACGTGATCATCGTCGGCGCCGGCGGCCATGGTCTCGGCGCCGCCTACTATCTCGCCAAGGAACACGGCATCACCAATATCGCGGTGATCGAAAAAGGCTGGCTCGGCGGTGGCAATACCGGCCGCAACACGACGATCATCCGCTCCAACTATCTCTATGAAGAGAGCATGGACATCTACGAGCATTCCCTCAAACTGTGGGAAGGGCTCAGCCAGGATCTCAACTACAACACCATGTATTCGCCGCGCGGCGCGATAATGCTGTCGCACAACGTGCATGACCAGCAATCGTTCAAGCGGCATATCAACGCCAACCGTCTCTACGGCATCGACAATGAGTGGCTGACGCCGGAACAGGCGAAGGATTTCGTGCCGGTTCTCGATATTTCCAAGACGGCCCGCTACCCGGTCAACGGTGCCGCCCTGCAGCGCCGCGGCGGCACGGCGCGTCATGATGCGGTCGCCTGGGGCTATGCCCGCGCGGCCTCCGATCGCGGCGTCCATATCATCCAGAACTGCGAGGTCACCGGCATCCGTCGCGGGTCGAATGGCGAGGTTCAGGGTGTAGAGACATCCAAGGGCTTCATCGGCGCCAAGAAGATCGGTGTTTCGGCCGCCGGTCATTCGTCCGTCGTGATGGAAATGGCGGGCGTGCGCGTGCCGCTGCATTCCAACCCGCTGCAGGCGCTGGTGTCAGAACCGCTGAAGCCGATCTTCCCCTGCGTGGTCATGTCCAACACCGTGCATGCCTATATCTCGCAGTCCGACAAGGGCGAACTCGTGATCGGCGCAGGCACCGACCAGTACAATTCCTACTCCCAGACCGGTGGCCTGCAGATCATCACCCATACGCTGGATGCGATCTGCGAGCTGTTCCCGATATTCCGTCGGGTGAAGATGATGCGCCAGTGGGGTGGCATTACCGACAACACGCCGGACCGTTCGCCGATCCAGGGCGTGACGCCGGTGCCGGGCCTGTTCGTCAACTGCGGCTGGGGGACGGGCGGTTTCAAGGCGACGCCGGGTTCGGCCAATCTCTTCGCCCACCTGATCGCCAAGGGCGAGCCGCATCGCCTTGCCGCCGGCCTGACGCTCGACCGGTTCCGCACCGGCCGCCTGATCGACGAAGCGGCGGCCGCCGCCGTCGCGCATTGATGAATAGGGGATAGACCAGATGCTTTTGATCCACTGCCCCTATTGCGAGGAAGATCGCTCGGAGCTGGAATTCCGCTGGGCCGGCGAGGCGCATATCGCCCGGCCGGAGAACATTGCGGCGATTTCGGATGAGGAATTCGCGGAATACTTCTTCCTGCGCAACAACGAAAAGGGCCTCACCTATGAACGGTGGCGGCATATTCATGGCTGCGGTCGCTTCTTCAACGCGGCGCGCGATACGGTGAGCGACAGGTTCCTGATGACCTACAAGGCAGGTCTGCCGAAGCAGCCGGTGCCGGTGGCCGAAAAGTTCGCCGCGATCGCTGAAGAGACTTCCATCGAAACGTGGGAACAGACGGAAGGAGACGCACGATGAGCGGTTCTTCCAGCAATACCGGTGCGTTCCGCATCAAGGGTGCCGGCCGTCACACGCCGGCCCGCACCGCCCGCTTCACCTTCGACGGCAAGAGCTATACGGCACTGGAGGGCGATACGGTCGCCTCCGCGCTTCTGGCGCATGGCGTGCATCTGCTCGGCCGTTCGTTCAAATATCACCGCCCGCGCGGCATCCTGACATCAGGCCCGGAAGAGCCGAATGCGCTGCTCGACGTCTCACGCGACGCCGCCCGCCGCCAGCCGAACGTGCGCGCCACGGTGCAGGAAGTGTTCGACGGGGCGAAGATCGCCTCGCAGAACCGCTGGCCGTCGCTTTCCTTCGATATCGGCGCGCTAAACGACGTCGTGTCGCCCTTCTTCGCAGCCGGCTTCTACTACAAGACCTTCATGTGGCCGAAGGAAGCCTGGCACAAGATCTACGAACCGATCATCCGCCGCGCCGCCGGCCTCGGCGTTGCCCCGATGGAAGACGATCCGGATCATTATGCCAGCCGCTATGTTCACTGTGACGTGCTGATCGCCGGTGCCGGCGTGGGCGGTCTGACCGCGGCCCTTTCGGCGGCTGCTACCGGCCAGAAGGTCATCCTTGTCGACGAACAGCCGGAAGTCGGCGGGGCGCTGCATTACGATGCCTCGACCATGATCGACGGCCAGAACGGTTATGACTGGGCGCAAGCTGCGGCTGCAAAGCTGAAGGCGATGCCGAATGTCACCGTGCTGACGCGCACGACCGTGTTCGGCTATTACAATCACGGCTTCCTCGGCCTCGTCGAACGCGTCACCGACCATGTCGCGCGTCCGGGCAAGGATGCGCCGCGCGAGCGCTTGTGGCAGGTGCGCACCAAGCGCACCATTCTCGCTACCGGCTCGATCGAGCGGCACATGGTGTTCGCCAACAACGACCGGCCTGGCATCATGCTGGCGTCTGCGGCGCGCAGCTTCCTCAACCATCACGGCGTCGCTGTCGGCAGGAATATCGGCGTCTATACCGCGCATGACAGCGCCTATGAGGCGGCGTTCGACCTGAAGCGCGCCGGCGTCACCATCGCCGCGATCATCGACAGTCGCGACAAGCCGGGCGAGGCTGTGCTGGCAGAAGCCCGCAAGCTCGGCATCGATGTGCTTACGGGCCATGCCGTGGTCGATACGGCCGGGCGCCTGCGCATCTCGTCGATGACGGTGGCGCGCAACGGCAATTTCGATCGCCGCAAGATCAAGGTCGATGCGCTGATCGTCTCCGCCGGCTGGACGCCGTCGGTACATCTGTTCTCGCAGTCGCGCGGCAAGCTGAAATTCGACGAGGCGAAGCAGCGTTTCGTGCCGGATATCTATGCGCAGAACTCGATCTCTGTCGGTGCCTGCAACGGCACCGACGATCTGGCCGAACTGATCGACGAAGCGATCACCGCCGGCGGTGGCTCGGTTGTCGTTTCGGGCGAAAACCGGTTCGACTGGACCGGCGGCATGATCGGTGCTGCCGAAGGGGCGGGGCCTGAGACGGCGGTGAAGGCCTTCGTCGACTTCCAGCATGACGTGACGGCGAAGGACATCCGCCTTGCCGTGCGCGAAGGCATGCATTCGATCGAGCATATCAAGCGCTTCACCACCAATGGCATGGCATCCGACCAGGGCAAGCTGTCCAACATGCATGGCTTGGCAATCGCATCGGAAATGCTCGGCCGGCCAATCCCGCAGGTGGGTCTCACGACTTTCCGCGCGCCTTATACGCCGGTGACCTACGGCACGCTGATCAACCATTCGCGCGGCGACCTGTTCGATCCGGCGCGCAAGACGCCGATGCACGCGCTGGAAGCGGCCGAAGGTGCCGAGTTCGAGGATGTCGGCAACTGGAAGCGCGCCTGGTATTTTCCCAAGCGCGGCGAGACCATGCATGAGGCGGTCAACCGCGAGTGCAAGACCGTGCGCGAAATCGGCGGTGTGTTCGATGCCTCGACGCTCGGCAAGATTGAGGTTGTCGGGCCGGATGCGGCAGCCTTCCTCAACCTGCTCTATACCAATGCCTGGGACACGCTGAAGCCGGGCAAGAGCCGCTACGGCATCATGACCCGCGAGGACGGGTTCATCTATGATGACGGCGTCGTCGGACGCCTTGCCGAAGACCGTTTCCATGTGACGACGACGACCGGCGGCGCGCCGCGCGTGCTGCATCACATGGAAGACTATCTGCAGACGGAATTCCCGCATCTCAAGGTGTGGCTGACCTCGACCACCGAACAGTGGGCCGTGATTGCGGTACAGGGACCGAAGGCGCGCGATATTATTCAACCATTTGTGGAAGGTCTCGACATTTCCAACGAGGCCTTCCCGCATATGAGTGTTGCCGAGTGCACGGTCATGGGCGTGCCTGCCCGGCTGTTCCGTGTCTCCTTCACCGGTGAGATCGGCTTCGAGGTCAACGTGCCGGCCGATTACGGCCCGGCCGTGTGGCAGGCGATCTGGGAGCGGGCGGAAGGCATGGGGGCCTGCCTTTATGGCACCGAGACCATGCACGTCCTCCGCGCCGAAAAGGGCTATATCATCGTCGGCCAGGACACGGACGGAACAGTGACGCCGGATGATGCGGGCTATGGTTGGGCCGTCTCCAAGAAGAAGACGGATTTCGTCGGCATCCGCGGCCTCAAGCGTCCGGACCTCGTGCGCGATGGCCGCAAGCAGCTCGTCGGCTTGCTGACCAAGGATCCGAAGGAAGTGCTGGAGGAGGGCGGCCAGATCGTCGCCGATCCGAACCAGCCGAAGCCGATGACCATGCTCGGCCATGTCACTTCGTCCTACTGGTCGGAAAATCTCGGTCGTTCGATCGCCATTGCACTGGTCGCCGGGGGCCGTGCGCGCAAGGGCGAGACGCTCTATGTACCGATGGCCGACAAGACGATCGCCGTCGAAGTGACCGACATGGTGTTCGTCGACAAGGAAGGAGGCCGCATCAATGCTTAAATCCGGGGCTGACATTGCTACCAGAACCCTTCCCCTCTCCGGAACTCACGGCGGTTCGGCCACTGTGCGGCTGGAGCCGGCGGCGCCTGCCACCCGCATCTCGCTGCGTGTCCGTGCCGAGGACGTGCCGGCCCTGTCGAGCGCGCTTGGAGTCGACCTGCCGGTGAAGCCGAAGACTTCGGCTTATGCCAATGGCCGCACGGCGCTGTGGCTCGGGCCTGACGAGTGGCTGGTGATCGACGAAGGCGAGAGCGGGCTGATGACCGCTGCCGCCAATTCAGGCGTGCTGCATTCTGCCGCCGACGTTTCCCACCGCAACACGGCGATCCTCGTATCGGGTCCCGGTGCCGCCGACACGATCAATGCGGGCTGCGCGCAAGATCTGTCGCTCGACGCCTTTCCGGTCGGCGCGTGCTCGCGCACGCTGTTCGGCAAGGTGGAGGTGGTGTTGCTGCGGACCGCCGAGGATGCGTTCCGGATGGAAGTCTGGCGGTCGTTCTCGGATTATGCCTTCGGCCTGCTATCGGAAGGCGCACGGGACGCGGCGCTGTAAGCCTTCGACCATCGCCTAACTTGAACTGGCTTTGACGATATCGCACCCTCCCATGAAAACATGGGAGGGTTTTCTATGCCGGATATTCAGTGGATCGTGCTCGGTCTCGCGACTGCCGTGGCCGGTGGGGCGGTGGCGGCAAGGCTTGCCGGGATCGAATTGTGGAAGGGCTTTTGGTGGGCGGTGTCGCAGCCGTGGCCGCACTTCTCGCATCCTTCGCGCCGGGTATCGATCGCAACCTGACAATGCCGATGGCGGCGCTGATCGCGTCCGGGATCGCCGGTTCGGCGGTCGGGCTCACGGCCTCACGAACGGCGCCGATCGTGATAGGCGCAGCGATCCCGCCGTTGCTGGGGTTGCTGATGCTGGAACTGGGATGATGGTCGGGCTGTCACTCGCCAGGATGCTGCTGACGGCGGCGCTTCCGAATCTTACGATCGAGATCCCATTCGTGGAGAAGGTATAGCAAGACGGCTCCGACCATGATGATCGCCGGCAGCACGTAACTGTAGAATGTCCAAAAATCCATCACGCGAGCCTCTTCAAGGTTCGTCTTGCAACGTAATGTAGGCCAATTGCGGTGAAAAACCAACTTGCGATGCCGGTGAGCATTTGTGAAGCAGGAATAGACGCAAAGGCCGTCACGCTATAACCGTAACCGGCGAGTGGGGTGACCACCCCTAAAGTGAAGCAGGCCGTCGATGCCCGGTCGAAAGCATTGGCCAGCAGTTTCGTCTGCTCAATCTCGGCAGCATTCAGATCGCCCATGGATCATCCCTTATCCCTTGGATGCGATCATAGGCTGCGTCTCTTTGATGTCCAACGGGCTAGATGGCGCTCTATTCCGCGGGCGTCGTAACGGCCGTATCCTTAGCCGCAAGCTGGCTCGCAGTGGCGGTAGAAACCGGGGTCGCAGTCTTCGGCTTGCGCCCCATAATCTCCCTGTACCCCTTGTTGGAGAAAGGCTGAGCAAGCTGGCCCAGGAACGTTCTGGCGACGCGGCCGCTGATGCCGATGTTGGTGGACGATGGGCGCGGCGGGTTGAAGTATGTGCCGAAGACCTGATCCCAGATGACGAGGTTCTCGCCGTAATTCGTATTGCCCTCGGCGAGCAGTTTCGAGTGATGCCAGCGGTGCAGGCGCGGCGTGCTCATGATCCAGTCGAGCGGGCCGGTTCTGACCTCGATATTGCAATGGGTGAGGAGGCCGATGAAGGCCGTCACGGCGCCGATCCAGAGGAAGATCTCGAGTGGAGCGCCGAGCAGATACAGCGGGATCTGACTGAGCGCGATCTTGATCAGCGAGATCGACGATGTGGAAGCGGCCGGTATTGATGACCCAGAGGCTCTCTACGCTGTGGTGGAGCGCATGGAAGCGCCAGAGCGAATTGTGCTCGTGGGCGAGCCGGTGGGCCCAATAGAGACCGAATTCGGCTATGATCAGCCCGAGCACGACCTGCATGAATAGCGGCCAGCTGTCGGGCCAGAGGCGCACCGGCATAACGAAGACAGGCTGGGCTAATATCGCCACCGCCATCGGAGCGGATGTGCCGATAGCCGCCGCGATCTGGACGCCGCCCTTGCTCAGAAGCGTATGGGCGAGATTGTTGAAGGTCTCGCCATCGCCGCCGAGCCATGTCTCCTCATAGGGCATCAGCCGCTCGAAAAGGGCGATCGTCGCCACGACCGAGAGATAGACGACGTTGAACCACAGGAGATGCGCCGTCGACTGGAAGGCGAAATAGGAGCCGATCAGTCCGCCGCAGAAAATGCCGGGCCAGATCAGGTAGGAGATGATCTTGCGGAAATGCGAGATGCGGGTGTCCGTCATGGGCAGGCCTTCAATCAACATCTGAAGTATAGAATGCGGAGACAATGGCTCAGCTTATCAGCCTAACGGCCGGCTCACCATCCCATGATTTTTCCCAAACGGCTGTGGATGTCGCTAGACCTCTTCCGGCCGATCCTTCGGGTCGAACTGGACGATGGTGATCCAGGTGGCGGTCAGCGCCGGTTTCTTCTCGTTTTCGATCTCGACCGATACGTCATAGGTCATCATCAGCATGCCGGCGCCGCGGAAGCGGTGGTCGGACAGGATGAAGTTGCCGCGCACCCTGGCGCCGCTTTTCACCGGCGACATGAAGCGGACGCGGTCGAAACCGTAATTGATGCCCATCGTCTGTTCGCGGATCTTCGGGATGCCGTCGAAATTCATCGCGGAAAGCAGCGAGAGCGTCAGGAAGCCGTGGGCGATCGTGCCGCCGAAGGGGCTTTCGGTTGCGGCGCGCTCGGGATCGACATGGATGAACTGGTGATCGAGCGTCGCGTCGGCGAACTGGTTGATCATCGTCTGGTCGACGGTGATCCAGTCGGACACGCCGATTTCCTGTCCCACCAGTCCCGGCACGTCCGCCAGCGAAATTTCACGCATTCAGCCCACCATGATCGTCGTCAGTCGGAAGATGGCCCATGGACGGCGCCTCACTGCTGAAGGCAGAAGCGCACCGAACGGGGCGGAAGGGATCCGCCCCAGGGCTCATCGGAGGAAAGTTCGCGCCAGCCCGAGCCAGGCAGGGAGAAACCTGCATTCTCATGGCCGCGGTTAAAGAGGATTGCAAGGCGTACCATGCTTCCCGTCTGGCGGTCGCTTGTCAAAAGCGCCATGCCGAAAAGCTGGTTGTCGGGGTTTTCCCAGTCGGAAACCTGCATCGGCTCGCCCGAGGGCGCGATCCACTCGACGTCGCCGTTGCCGGTGAAGAAGCCTGTTTCGGAAAAGGCCGGAAATCGCTTGCGCACGTTCGCAAGCATTGCTGCATGGGCGACGAGATCCGGGTCGAGCGCCGACCAGTCCATCCAGGTGATCTCGTTGTCCTGGCAATAGGCATTGTTGTTGCCCTGCTGCGAACGGCCACCTTCGTCGCCCATGGTCAGCATGATCGTACCGCGGCTGGCAAAGAGCGTGGACAGCAGAGACTTCACGTCGGTGCGGCGGCGCTCTTGGATTGCCGGATCATCAGTCGAGCCCTCAGCGCCGTTGTTCCACGATAGGTTCTCGTTGTGGCCGTCGCGGTTGTCCTCCCCATTGGCATCATTGTGCTTGTGGTCGTGGGAGACGAGGTCGAAGAGCGTGAAGCCATCATGGGCGGCGAGGAAGTTGACGCTGCGGGTCTCGCCGGATTTTTCGAAGACGTCCGAGGAGCCGGCAAGCCGGGTGGCGAGCGCGCCGGTCATGCCCTGGTCGCCGCGCCAGTAGCGGCGCATGTCATCGCGGGCGCGATCGTTCCATTCGAGGAAGGGGCGGGGAAATTGCCGAGCTGGTAGCCGCCCGGGCCGATATCCCAGGGCTCGGCGATGAATACGCGATCCCTCAGCACGTCGTCCGACAGCATCGCATCCAGCGTTCCGCCATGCGCGGTGAAGCCTTCCGCGCTGCGGCCGACGATGGGCGCCAGATCGAAGCGGAAGCCATCGACGCCGGCATGGAGGACGAAGTGGCGGAGCGTGTCGAGGATCAGCCGGCGGACCATGGGATGATCTGCGGCGATCGTGTTGCCGGTGCCGGTATCGTTGATCAGCTCGCCCGGATCATCGGGCACATGCCGATAATAAGAGAGGTTGTCGAGGCCGCGCATGGAGATCGTCGCGCCGTAGCGGTCGCTCTCGCCGGAATGGTTGAAGACGAGATCGAGGATGACGCCGATGCCGGCCTCGTGCAGTGTGGCCACGGTTTCCCTGAGCTCGACCATGCCGCCGGGGCAGAGGCGGTGATCGAGCGCCATGAAGGCGATCGGATTATAGCCCCAGCCATTGGTGAGGCCTAGCGGCGGCAGGTGTCGCTCGTCGATCCAGGCGGTGATCGGCATCAGCTCGACGGCATCGACACCGATCTGCTTGAGATGGGCGATGACGGCCGGATGCGCGAGTGCGGCGACGGTGCCGCGGATATCCTCCGGCACGTCCGGGTGGAGGATGGTGAAGGGTTTTACGGCCACTTCATAGACCAAGCCGCCGGGCGCAAAGAGGAGGTGAGACCTTGGCCGCGACATCCGCCGTGACGATGGCCTTCGGCACCAGATCGGCGGTATCGGCCTGGTATTTCACCAGATCGCGGTCGTGCCGGAAGGGCTGGTCCAGTTCCTTGGCATAGGGATCGACCAGCAGTTTGGACGGGTCGAACCAGAGGCCGCGATCGGGGTCGTAGGCGCCATGGGCGCGGTATCCGTAAAGCTGGCCGGCTTTCAGGCCTCTTACCGAAACGCGGTGGATGTCGCCTTCACCGCGAACCATCTCGTGTCTTTCGGTCTCGGTAGCGCCTTCGGCATCGAAAAGGCAGAGCTCGATCTTTTCCGCGCTTGCGGAGAAGACGGCAAAATCGACGCCTTCAGGGGTGAGGGTGGCGCCGAGCTTCATTCGGGATCCTTGTCGTAGACGGTTACACCAGCCGGAAGAACGACCCAGCCATGCCTGCGGCAATCGTAGACGGATGCTTCCGGTGGCGGGAAGGAAGGGTCGGCAAAACCGCCGACCGCTACCGCGACAGACCTGTCTCCGACCTCTTCCTCGGTGTGGAAAAGATTGGTGCCGCAAACCGGGCAGAAGCGGAAGAGGAAACGTCCGCCCTGGTCGCCCGTCCTTAGGTATTCGCGCGCTTCGCCACTCACCGTGTAGGGTGTGCGAAAAGCGGCGAGGGCCGCAAACACGCTGCCGGTTCGCTGCTGGCAGGAAAGGCAATGGCAGACGCCGACACCCAGCGGCTCACCATTCACCTCGATGCGGAGCTGGCCGCAGCTGCAGGATGCCGTTCTCGTCGCCACGGTCTGCCTTCCTCGCCTTCGCGCCTTGTCGGTCAGGTCAGGTGATGACCGTCGGTGCGTCGCGGCCGGAGCGCTTCTTCAGCTCGGAGATCTCGTCGGCCACGGCGATCAGGTCGGCGAGTGCTTCCTGGGTGTCGATGCCGTGCTTTGCGGCGTCCGGTTCGTAACGCTCGACATAGACGCGGATCGTCGCGCCGGACGTGCCGGTGCCCGACAGGCGGAAGACGACGCGGGAGCCGCCTTGGAAGAGGACGCGGATGCCCTGGTTCTTGGAGACCGAACCATCGACCGGATCGTGATAGGCGAAGTCGTCGGCGGCTGCGACCTTGAGGGCGCCGAAGCTCTGGCCCGGCAGTGAGGCGAGCTTGTCGCGAAGCGCTGTCATCATGCCGTTGGCGGCATCGGAATCGACTTCTTCATAGTCATGGCGCGAGTAGTAGTTGCGGCCGTATTCGGCCCAGTGCTTCTTGACGATCTCGGCGACGCTCTCGTTGCGGCCGGCCATGATGTTGAGCCAGAAGAGCACCGCCCAGAGGCCGTCCTTCTCACGCACATGGTCGGAGCCGGTGCCGAAGCTTTCCTCGCCGCAGACGGTGACCTTGCCGGCATCGAGCAGGTTGCCGAAGAACTTCCAGCCGGTCGGGGTCTCGTACATGCCGATCTTCAGCTTTTCGGCGACGCGGTCGGCGGCGGCACTGGTCGGCATGGAGCGGGCGATGCCGGCAATGCCCTTGGCATAGCCGGGGGCGAGCTTGGCATTGGCGGCAATGATCGCAAGGCTGTCGGAGGGAGTGACGAACATGCCCTTGCCAACCACCATGTTACGGTCGCCGTCGCCATCGGAGGCGGCGCCGAAATGCGGGCCGTCCTTGCTCATCACGTCGTCATAGAGTTCCTTGGCGTGGACGAGGTTCGGGTCCGGGTGATGACCGCCGAAATCCGGCAGCGGGGTGGCGTTGCGGACCGAGCCTTCCGGCGCGCCGAGGCGGTTTTCGAAGATTTCCTTCGCGTAGGGGCCGGTGACCGCGCCCATCGAGATCGATCGCAATTCGCACACCACTGGCGATCAGGGCGCGGATGGCGCCGAAATCGAAAAGCTGTTCCATCAGTTCGGCATAGTCGGCGACCGGATCGATCACCTCGACCGCCATCCCTTCAACCTTGAATGTTCCGACCTTGTCGAGATCGAGGTCGGCGGTGTCGGCGATCTTGTAAGCGTCGATCACTTTCGAGCGGGCGAAGATCGCATCGGTGATCTTTTCCGGTGCCGGGCCGCCATTGCCGATATTGTACTTGATGCCGAAGTCTTCGGTCGGGCCGCCCGGATTGTGGCTGGCCGAGAGCACGATGCCGCCGAAGGCCTTGTATTTGCGGATGACGTTGGAAGCGGCCGGTGTCGAGAGAATGCCGCCCTGGCCAACCATGACCTTGCCGAAGCCGGCGGCGGCCGCCATCTTGATCGCCTTCTGGATGACTTCGCGGTTGTAGTACCGGCCGTCGCCGCCGATCACCAGCGTCTTGCCGTCGAAGCCTTCGAGGCTGTCGAAGATCGACTGGATGAAGTTTTCCGCGTAGTTTTCCTGGGCGAAGACCGGGACCTTCTTGCGCAGGCCGGACGTGCCCGGCTTCTGATCCTGGTAAGGGGTCGTTGCGACGGTCTTTATCATACTCAAATACCTTTTCTTTCAAGGATAGCGGAGAAGAGCGCGGCATAAAGGCCGGCGCTCTTGTTCCACGAAACGTCGGATTTCATGCCCTGCTTCTGGATACCAATCCAGAGCTTCTGGTCCTTATAAAGGCGGACGGCGCGGCGAAGTGCGCGTGCCAGATCGCTCGCGGTCACGGGGCCGAAGGACACACCGGTGGCAGCCTTTGCGGCAAGGCCGGCATGGCTTGCGTCGATGACGGTGTCGTTCAGACCGCCGGTACGCGCGACGATCGGCACGCAGCCGTAGCGCAGGCCGTAAAGCTGGGTGAGGCCGCAGGGTTCGAAGCGCGAGGGGATGACGATCGCGTCGGAGCCTGCCTGCATCAGATGGGACAACGGCTCGTCATAGGCGGCGATGACGCCGATGCGGCCGGGATGGCGGATGTCCGCGGCATGGAAGGCATCTTCGAGCGCCTTGTCGCCGGAACCGAGCACGGCAAGGCGGGCGCCAAGGGAGACGAGTTGGTCCACCGTTTCAGCCAGCAGGTCCATGCCTTTCTGCATGGTCAGGCGCGAGATGACGCAGAAGAGCGGGCCGTCTTCGGCATCGAGCGCGAAGCGTTCGGCGACGAGGCGCTTGTTCTCGGCGCGGCCTTTCAGCGACGAAGCGGAATAGTGGACTGCGAGCGCGCGATCGGTTTCCGGGTTCCAGACCTCGGTGTCGATGCCGTTGACGATGCCCGACAGGTCGGCCGCGCGATAGCCGAGCAGGCCTTCGAGGCCCATGCCGAATTCCGGCGTCAGAATTTCCTCGGCATAGGAGGGGCTGACCGTGGAGATAGCCCAGGCCGCCTGCAGCCCGGCCTTCAGGAAGCCGACATTGCCGAAATATTCGACGCCGTCGATCGACAGCGCATGCGGCGGAAGCTCCAGTTGAGGGAAGATGTCGCCGCCGAAAATGCCCTGGAAGGCGATGTTGTGGATGGTGATGAGGCTCGGGACTTCGGGCTCGACCGCATAGCGCATATAGGCCGGCACCATGGCCGCTTGCCAGTCGTGGACATGGACCAGATCCGGCCGCCAGGCGCCGAGGTGATCGGTCAGGCCCTGCTGGGCGATGATCGCGCCGGCCTTGGAAAGAGCGGCGAAGCGGCGCCAGTTGTCTGGATAGTCCTTGCCCGTCGTATCGAGATAGGGGCCGCCGGCGCGGTCGTAGAGTTCGGGGCAGTCGAGGATGAGGAGATCGAGGCCATCGTGGTTGACCTCGAGGATGCGGGCCTCGGCGCCGAGCAGGTCGTCGAAAGTGCGGCAGACGGTGGCGTCCGTCGCGATGCGCATGACGGCCGGATAGCCCGGCATCAGCGTCTTGACGGCCACGCCCTGCTTGCCGAGCGCCAGCGGCAGGGCGCCGGCGACATCGGCAAGTCCGCCGGTTTTCACCAGCGGATAGACTTCAGAGGCAACCGAAAGAACCTGCATCATAAATCCAGCTTGTCGATCATCTTCTGCGTAATCAGGCAGATCCCGTTCTCGGTGCGGCGGAAGCGCTTGGCATCGAGTTCGGGATCTTCGCCGACCACGAGACCTTCGGGAATGGTTACACCATGGTCTATGACAACATCGCGAAGCTGCGCGCGCCGGCCGACGCGCACATTCGGCAGCACGACCGCGCCATCGAGCTTGGAATAGGAGTTGGCCCGCACGCCGGTAAACAGCAGGCTGCGGTTCAGCGACGAGCCGGAGATGATGCAATCGCCCGAAATGACAGAGGATGTAGCGGAGCCGCGGCGGTCCTCGTCGTCATGGACGAACTTGGCCGGTGCCGTGATTTCCGCATAGGTCCAGATCGGCCAGGACTTGTCGTAGAGGTCTAGGCCGGGGACGATTTCCGTCAGATCGACATTGGCCTGCCAATAGGCATCGATCGTGCCGGCATCGCGCCAATAGGGTTCGCGCTCGTAGTCCGAACGGACGCAGCTGTCGGCGAAGCGGTGGGCGACGGCTTTGCCGTGCTTGACGATATAGGGGATGATGTCCTTGCCGAAATCTCGGGCGGAGCCCGGGGTTTCGGCGTCACGCCTGAGCGCGTCGATCAGGAACTTGGTGTGGAAGACATAGATGCCCATCGAGGCCAGCGCGAATTCCGGTTTGCCGGGAATGCCCGGCGGATCGGCCGGCTTCTCGACGAAATCAATGATCCGGTCCTTCTCGTCGACATGCATGACGCCGAAGCCGGTCGCTTCCATGCGCGGCACTTCCAGGCAGCCGACGGTGACATCGGCGCCGGAATTGACGTGCTGCTGCAGCATCACCTCATAGTCCATCTTGTAGACGTGGTCGCCGGCGAGGATGACCATGTATTCCGGCGCGTAGCCTTCGATGATGTCGATGTTCTGGTAGACCGCATCGGCGGTGCCGTCATACCACTGCGTTTCGGAAACGCGCTGGGAGGCGGGCAGGATGTCGAAGCTTTCGTTGCGCTCGGGGCGGAAGAAGTTCCAGCCGCGCTGCATGTGGCGGATCAGCGAATGGGCCTTGTACTGGGTGGCGACGCCGATGCGGCGGATGCCGGAATTCAGCGCGTTCGACAGGGCAAAATCGATGATGCGGGTCTTGCCGCCGAAATAGACGGCGGGCTTGGCACGCCGATCGGTGAGTTCCTTGAGGCGACTGCCGCGTCCTCCGGCCAGAACATAGGCCATGGCGTCGCGTGAGAGGGGCTGGATACGCTTGTCGTTCATTGATTTTTCCTCCCGAAATTAATTTTGCTGTTCCAATTCCAGCATGATCGTTGCCAAAGGCGGCAACGTGATTTCGGCCTGAATGCTTCCTCCAGCATTCACGGCCTGCACACGCCCGCCATTCCCCTTGCCGCTACCGCCGTAGATCTCGGCATCGGTATTGAGGATTTCCCGCCATCTTCCCGCATTTGGCAAGGGGAGGCGGTAGTTTTCCCGATAGACGGGGGTGAAGTTGGTGATGATCGCGACCGGCTTTTCGCCCGGCGCCATGCGCAGCCAGGCGAAAACGGAATTGTCGGCATCGTCGACGATCAGCCAGCGGAAGCCTTCGCCCTCGCAGTCGCGGGCGTGGAGCGCAGGCTTGGAGCGGTAGCAGAAGTTGAGATCGCGTACGAGGCGGCGCATGCCTTCGTGCGGCGCGTAGGCGAGCAGGTTCCAGTCGAGCGACTTCGACTCGCTCCATTCGCTCCACTGGGCAAATTCCTGGCCCATGAACAGCAGCTTCTTGCCCGGATAGCCCCACATGAAACCGTAATAGGCGCGGAGGTTGGCGAATTTCTGCCAGTCGTCGCCGGCCATCTTGGCGATCAGCGAGCCCTTGCCATGCACCACTTCGTCATGGCTGAGCGGCAGCACGAAGTTTTCCGAAAAAGCGTAGACGAGGCCGAAGGTCAGTTCGTGGTGATGGTGCTTGCGGTGCACAGGTTCACGCGCGAGATAGCTCAGCGTGTCGTGCATGAAGCCCATGTTCCACTTGAAGCCGAAGCCGAGCCCGCCTTCATGGACGGGGGCGGAGACCTTGGGCCATGAGGTCGATTCCTCGGCGATCGTCATCACGCCGGGATGGGCGCCGTAGGAGAGCGAGTTCATCTTCTGCAGGAAGCGGACGGATTCGAGGTTTTCGCGGCCGCCATATTCGTTCGGCACCCATTCGCCCTCCTTTCTCGAATAGTCGAGATAGAGCATGGAGGCGACCGCATCGACGCGCAGGCCGTCGAGATGGAATTTCTCCGCCCAGTAGAGGGCGTTATTGACGAGGTAGGAGAGGACTTCAAGCCGGCCGAAATTGTAGATCGCCGTGTTCCAGTCCGGATGAAAACCCTGGCGCGGGTCCTCGTGCTCGTAGAGTGCCGTGCCGTCGAAGCGGCGCAGGCCATGCTCGTCGGTCGGGAAGTGAGCAGGCACCCAGTCGAGGATGACGCCGATGCCGACCTTGTGGCAGCCGTTGACGAAGCGGGCCAGGCCTTCGGGCTCGCCGAAACGGGCGGAGGGGGCGAATAGGCCGGTCGTCTGATAGCCCCAGGACGGATCATAGGGGTGTTCGGTGATGGGCAGAAATTCGATATGGGTGAAGCCCATGTCGACGCAATAGGGGATGAGCTGCGAGGCGAGTTCATCCCAGGACAGGAAGGTGCCGTCGTCGCGCTTCTGCCAGGAACCGGCATGGACCTCGTAGATAGAGATCGGCTGGCGGCGGTGGTCAGCCTTTTCCCAATGCTTCTGGTGAGCCTCGTCGTCCCAGATCTGGGCCAGTTCCGGGGTGGTTAGCGACGCGGTATTGGGGCGCAGTTCGGCGCGCCGGGCATAAGGGTCCGCCTTCAAGGGCTGCAGGCGGCCGTCCTTGCCGACGATCTCGAACTTGTAGGGTGTGCCGGGCAGGATGTCGGGTGCGAAGATTTCCCAGATGCCGGTATCGGAGCGCAGCCGCATGACGTGGCGGCGGCCATCCCAGTTGTTGAATTCGCCGACGACGGAGACGCGCTTGGCATTGGGTGCCCAGACGGCGAAGTGAAAACCCTCGACGCCCTCGTGCTTCATCGGATGCGCGCCCATCTTGTCGAAGAGGCGCAGATGCGAGCCTTCACGGACGAAATAATCGTCCATGGGACCGAGGACCGGACCGAAGGAATAGGGGTCAGTCACCGCCCATTCGACATCGCCGCGCTGGGCGCGATAGCGGATCGGCTGCAGATAGGCGGCGTCGACGAGGCCTTCGAAATAGCCGTCCTCGTGGCGGCGGGTGAGTTCACCCAGTTCGGCGCCGGTGAGCGACAGGACCGTCACTTCTTCCGCGCCCGGTATGAAACAGCGGGCGCGGAACTTGTCGCCGAGCTTGTGCAGGCCAAGCACGGCGAAGGGGTTAGTGTGTCTGCCTGCCAGAATCGCCTCGATCTCGGACAACGGGATTTCGCCAGGCGCTCTCCCGTCATCCTGCGCACGCGGCGATTTTGTCATCAGGCTCTCCAGATTTCCGACGCGTACTGGCGGATTGTGCGGTCCGAAGAGAACCAGCCCATCCGGGCGGTATTGCGAATTGTTTTTGAATACCAGGATTTAGGGTCTGTCCAGATTTGGTCAACGGTACGCTGGGCCGCGGCATAGGCGTCGAAGTCGGCGGCGACCATGAACCAGTCATGGTTGTAGATGCCGTCGATCAGCTCGGCGAAACGCGACCGGTCGTCGGGCGAGAAGACACCTGAGGCGATGGCATTGAGTGCCTGGGCGAGTTCCGGCGACTGTTCGATGACGGCGCGCGGGTTATGCCCGTCCGCGCGAACCTTGGCCACCTCATCCGCCTTGAGGCCGAAGATGACGATATTGTCCTCGCCGACATGCTCCAGCATCTCGACATTGGCGCCGTCCAGCGTGCCGATGGTCAGCGCGCCGTTCAGGCCGAACTTCATGTTGCCGGTGCCGGAGGCTTCCATGCCGGCAGTCGAGATCTGCTCGGAAAGGTCGGCGGCCGGAACCATGATTTCGGCAAGCGAGACGTTGTAGTTCGGCACGAAGACGACTTTCAGCAAGCCGCGTACCGACGGGTCGTTGTTGATGACCCGGGCAACGTCATTGGCGAGCTTGATGATCAGTTTGGCGTTGTGATAGCTCGGCGCCGCCTTGCCGGCGAAGAGTTTTACTCGCGGTACCCAGTCCAGTTCCGGATGCGAACGGATCTGGTCGTAGAGGGCGACAGCTTCGACGATGTTCAAAAGCTGGCGCTTGTATTCGTGGATGCGCTTGATCTGGATGTCGAACAGCGCCGACGGATCGAGGCGGATGCCCATGCGGCTGCCGACGAGATTGGCGAGCGCCACCTTGTTGGTCCGCTTCACTGCGGCGAATTTTTCCTGGAAGCTCGCGTCGTCGGCGAACTTGTCGAGCTCGTTCAGCGCCTCCGTATTATCGAGGAACTTGTCGCCGATCGCTTCCTGGATGAGCGAGGTGAGGCCCGGATTGCACTGCATCAGCCAGCGGCGCGGCGTGATGCCGTTGGTCTTGTTGTTGATGCGGGTCGGGTAGAGCGTGTGCAGGTCGGCGAAGACCGTGACCTTCATCAGGTCCGTATGCAGCGCCGAGACGCCGTTGACCGAATGGGAGCCGACGAAGGCGAGATTGCCCATGCGCACGCGGCGCTCGCCGCCTTCGTCGATCAGTGAGATCGCCCGGACCTGCGTATCGGAGAAGCGCTTCTCCTTGCGGGCTTCCATCAGGATCTTGGCGTTGATCGCGTAGACGAGCTGCATGTGGCGCGGCAGAAGGCGCTCGAACAGCGGCACCGGCCAGGTTTCCAGCGCCTCGGGCAGAAGCGTGTGGTTGGTATAGGAGAAGGTCTGGCGGACAATCTCCCAGGAGAGATCGAAATCCATGCCGTGGATATCGACGAGAAGGCGCATCAGTTCGCCGATCGACACCGCCGGGTGGGTATCGTTGAGCTGGATCGCGACCTTTTCATGCAGGTTGGTGAAATCAGGATACTGCTGCAGGTGACGGCGCAGGATGTCCTGCAGCGAGGCGGAGGAGAAGAAGAATTCCTGGCGCAGACGCAGTTCCTGGCCGGCCGGGTTGGCATCGGCCGGATAGAGAACGCGGGTGAGCGCCTCCGCCTTGTTGCTCTCGCGCAGCGCGCCGATATGGTCGCCGGCGTTGAAGGCATCCAGCAGGATCGGGTCGATCGGCTGGGCCGACCAGAGGCGCAGCGTGTTGACGCGTTCGCCGCGCCAGCCGACGATCGGCGTGTCATAGGCCATGGCGATGACGCGCTCGGCCGGCTTCCAGACGTAGCGCGGCGTGTCCTCGTAGCCGCCGATTGTCTCGACAGAACCGCCGAAGCCGATTTCGTAGGAGCTTTCGCGGCGCTCGAATTCCCAGGGATTGCCGTGGGCGAGCCAGGTTTCCGGCAGCTCGACCTGCCAGCCATCGGCCATTTGCTGGCGGAACAGGCCGTGGACATAACGGATGCCATAGCCATAGGCAGGGATGTCGACGGTCGCCATCGATTCCATGAAGCAGGCGGCGAGGCGGCCGAGACCGCCGTTGCCAAGTGCCGCATCGGGCTCAAGGCCGGCGATGACGGAAACGTCGACTCCGAGCGAGGACAACGCATCGCGGATTTCGGCCATCAGGCCGAGATTGCTGACGGCATCGCGCATCAGGCGGCCGATCAGGAATTCCAGCGATAGGTAATAAACGCGCTTTGCCCCGGTTTTATAGGCCTTCCGGGTGCTTTCCATCCACCGGTCGATGATGCGGTCGCGCACGACGAGGATCGTTGCCGTCAGCCAGTCATGGGGCTTTGCGACCTTGGCATCCTTGCCGATGCGGTAGGTCAGGCGTTCGATGATCTCTTCCGCCATGATCTCGGGGCGGGAGCTGCGTGGGGCCGGATAGGGTAGTTCGACGGAGGATGTTGTGTTGTTCATGAAGTCGCCAATTGTTCTCGGTTGAGCGGGTGGAGGAATGTCCGATTCAGTCGATATGGCAGAATGTTACCGGCACAGTTATGCACCGTTGTGAATACCTTGCAAAGGCCGATTTGAAAGCAATGGCTTGAGCAGGAGTGGCAGCTCTGTCGTCACGAACGAAAAGCCCCGCTGGTGAGGGCGGGGCAATGTCTGGAAGGCGATGCGGATCAATTCGTCAGCCGGGTTCCGGTGCTTGCAGCTTTGCGGGCGATCTCGCCAAACGTTTGCACCAGAGATGTCATATCGTTCGGCTCGTAGTAGTAGTCGTCGCCACTGGCACAATCGTTGAGCAGCGCTTTGCCCTTTGCCGGAGCCATGAATGCGATCGTGTAGATCTTTATGCCTTTGCCATTGGCATCCTTATCGGCCTTGGCGTCGGTGCAGAGTTTTCGCACCTGTTTGTCGATCGCTTCATCCCATTTGTTGCTGTAGCCGGTCATCTCGCCGTCCGTCATGAGCACGATGAAGCGGGAGAAGGATGTGTTGTCCTTCGATTTCTGCGCGTTTTTCTCCGTTGCGTTCGACACCCTCAAGGCATTGAACGCGTTGGCCATCGCGCCGCTCGCATCTGTTCCGCCGGCAGGTTCGTCCGGCAATTTCTTGACATAGGAGGCAACCTTGGTCGTACCCCAGGAGATCGCTTCCGGGCTCATGGTTTCGTGCGTGTAGCTGTCGGCGCCGACGCGGATCAAGTCGCTGGTCGGATCCGCCTTCTTCAGTTCATCGAACATGGTCGCTGCCGCTGCCTTCAGCGAAGCCATCTTGGTGATGTAATTGGTCTCGGTATCGTAATAGGTGACTTCCCGCGTGCAGGTCCGGTTCGGACTCCATCGTGACGGGCAGCTGTAGGTCTCGGTCTTCTTCTTCTCAACCTGCTTTGTCGGCTGAGACGGATTGACCGTGGTCGTGTCGTAGGCCATCGATCCGGATTCATCGAGCACGAGATACATGGACAGCGCATTGCCCTCGCGACCGCTCTGGGCATAGCTGTCGACCGCAACCTTCATCGTCTTCATCCCGAAAAGGCTCGTCATGCCGTTGACGGGGACATTAAGGTTGGCACTCATACGAACTTCGTAACTTTCAGCGGTTTTCGACTTTGTTGTCGTCGTGGCCGTGACAGTGATGTTTGCAGCCAGCTCGGCCTTCTTCTTGGCGAGTTCTGCCTTGCTGGCGCCCGCCATTTCCTCTGCCTGGAGCGCTTGACCGATGAAATAGGATCTTGCCATTTCCTCCGCTTGCGCATTGGTCATGCTGCTTTCGCTGTTGGCCATGGCACTCGCCGCTGCGAGCGTGGACGCATCCGCCAGGCCCCGTAACTGGCTCTTTTGATCAATGGCAATGCTGAAATCGATTACTACCCCGGCAGCACCCAGAAGCACCGGCAGCATGATTGCCGTCATCATACCAAAATTGCCGCTGCGCTCGGCAGCGAACCGCTTGAAAATGGACATAGTAAGGTGGTCCCCGGTCGGTGTTCGAGTCATTCGAACAGATGAGGATTTTCCTAGGCCTCAGCTGTTGAGTAAGCGCTAAGGCAAATCGTCAAGTTTTAGCGATCGGGCGAAATCAGCACCAAAACGGGTCTACTTGACCGGAATTACGTCAACTGCCTGGTCGGCCTTTTGATTTCCGTAACCTTTGAGAACCCCGATGACGGGGGCGATATCGGAATAGTCACGGCCGTAGGCAACGACGATATGGTCGCTGCCGGCCGGGATGTTGTTGGTGGGATCGAATTCTAGATAACCGAGTGCCTCTCCGCACCAGATGCGCACCCAGGCATGCATGGCATCGGCACCCTCGAGGCGCTCCTTGCCCGGCGGCGGAATGGTGCGCAGGAAGCCGGAGACGTAGCCTGCCGGAATGCCGAGGCTTCTCAAGCCCACGATCGTCACATGGGCGAAATCCTGGCAGACGCCGCGCTTCAGCTCGAACGCTTCGCGCGGCGTGGTGTCGACGGTCGTCGCCTCGGGATCGTATTTGAAGTCCTTGTGGATACGGGTGCAGAGCGCGGTGGCGATCTCGCGGATGGTCTGGCCGGGTTTTGCCGTCTCGCGCGCATAGGCGGCGATTTCGGGGACCTCGGGCAACCGCGGGCTGGTGCCGGTCAGGTGGTGGGGCGAAGACGGATCGACCGACCAGATGTCGGCAAGTTGACGGCCCAGCATGTCGAGTGTCGGCGACAGGTCGGCGGTCATGGTCGGCGGCTCCACCATGACACGGGCATGCATGCGGATGTCGAGCCGCTCATGGGGTGCGCGCAGAAAGACCGAGGTCGCCTGCTGGCCGAAGAAATCGATGAACGTCGTCTTTTCGTCGACGTTGGGCGAGACGGTGACCGAGCCGGCGATCAGCCGCTGGCGGTCGGGCAGTGACAGCGGCAGCACACGGATCACATGGCGCGCGCCGGAGGCAGGCACGTCGTAGGCATAGCCCATATGGAGGGAGAGGTCGTAGAGCATCGGCGCGTTCCTCTCCTCAAGTCAGTGGAAATAGGTCTGGCCGAGAAGATCGGACAGGTGTTCGAGATCCTTCTCCAGTCGACGATAGACGTCTTCGCTGATGATCTCCGGCGTCATCACGGCAAGACCGGAATGGAGGCGCATGGCCTCGCGGTAGAAGGGCGACATCTGGCCGTTGACGAAGGCGTTCGGCAATTTTTCCACTTCGGTACGGATCTCGTTCAGCTGGAACAGGATCGAACGCGGGTTGAGAGGGTCCAGCGCAAGCAGGTCGTTTACCGTCAGGCGCGCCGTGTTGACGTTGTAGCGGCGACGGTGGGTCATGACGCTATCGCCGATCTCCAGCAGCATGTCGAGCGCGCCGTCGGGCGCATCCGGGCCGGACATATGGCCGAGCAGGCGGGTCATGTGCAGGGCGCGCTCCAGATGGCGGCCGATCGACAGGAAGCGCCAGCCGGTGAAGCGGTACATGTTTTCGTGCACGAGACCGGCAAAGCCCGCGAGCTTGCGCAGCAGGATGGTCATCGCATGGGCGGCATCGTCGCCGGCCTGGGCTGCTTCATGGAAGCGTTTTGCGGTCTTGGCGAGATCGGTCAGCGCCAGCCAGCCGTCGGGCGAGAAACGGTCGCGGATGTTGCTCGCCGAATAGATCGCGCTGTTGATATTGGCGAGCAGTGGTGCCGGGACTGCCTTCGTCATGTCCATGTCGATGGACTTGAGATAGCGGGCGACATCGGCCAGCAGCGGGACGTTGGGATTGGCCGATTCCGCATAGCGGAGGTGCCAGGCGCGCAGGATGCGCAAGGCGCCTTCGGACCGCTCGATATAACGGCCGAGCCAGTAGAGATTGTCGGCGGCGCGGCTCGGCAGCGAACCCGGCATGTTGCGGGTGAAGCTTTCCTCCGGCGGCAGCAGCGTCGACTTCGAGACCGGCTTTTCCGAGACGATCCAGACGTCGGCGGCGGCGCCGCCCGATTGCATGGCGATCGCCGCGACATCGTCGCCGGTACCGATGCGGGCAAAACCGCCCGGCATGATCTCCCAGCCGTTTTCCGTGCGGGCGGCAAAGACGCGCAGCGACATCGGCCGCGGCGTCAGCTTGCCATCCACCCAGGCGGGCGTGGTCGACAGTGTCACGACTTCCTGGCCGACGAGTTTTGCGCCTTCGCCGGCAAGCCAGTCGCCGACCGTGTCTTTGGCCGTTTCGCGCAGGGACGAACCGAGGACGGACTGGCCGTTGTCATCGAAAAAGGGCAGGCGGGAATAGGCGGGGCCGATGACCATGCGCTCGATATTCTTCGCCACATGCTCGCGCTCCGACTGCTGGCCGCACCACCAGGTGGCGATTGACGGCATGAGCAGGTCCTCGCCGAGCAGTCGGCGGCAGATGATCGGCGCGAAGGCGAGGAAGGCACGGGTTTCCAGAATGCCGGAGCCGAGCGCGTTGACCAGCGTCAGCGAGCCTGCGCGGAGCGCCTGCACCATGCCGGGCGTGCCGATGTGGGAGTTCTGGTCGAGCTCCAGCGGATCGGCATAGGATGCATCGAGGCGGCGCCAGAGCACGCCGATGGGTTTCAGGCCAGCCGCGGTGCGCACCATGACGCGGTCGTTGACGACCGTCAGGTCCTCGCCTTCCAAGAGCATGAAGCCGAGATAGCGAGCGATATAGGCGTGTTCGAAATAGGTCTCGTTCGCCGGGCCAGGAGACAGGACGGCAATGCGGTCGTCCGGATATTGCTTGCGCGACTGCAGCGCATCGCGGAAGGCGCCGAAGAAGGAGGCGAGGCGATGGACGTGGGTCTCGCCGTAGATATCCGAGAAGGAGCGGGTGGTGGCGACGCGGTTTTCCAAGGCAAAGCCTGCACCCGACGGTGCCTGGGTGCGGTCGGCCAGAACCCACCAGTTGCCGTCCGGCCCGCGGCCGATCTCGAAGGAGCAGAAATGCAGGTGATGGCCGCCGACGGGCTTTACGCCGACCAGCGGGCGCAGGAATTCCGGATTGGCGGCGACGAGCTGAGGCGGCAGAACGCCTTCCTGGACCAGCCGATTTTCACCGTAGATATCGGCGATCATGGCTTCCAGGACGTCGGCGCGCTGCTTCAGGCCGCTGGCAATGCCCGCCCATTCCTTCTCGTCGATCAGGACGGGGATGTGGGAGAGAGGCCAGTTGCGCTCGCCCGATCCGCCTTCGCCGGGGCCGCCATAGGTGCGGTAGAAGACGCCGGCATCGCGCAGGTAGCGGTCGGCGCGGGCGAAACGCTCGTGGAGATCGCCTTCGTTGAGGCGGCTGAGGCGTGAGATGAGGTTCTGCCAGACGGGCTTGATCTCGCCATCGGCGTCGAGCATCTCGTCAGCGACGCCGGGAAGCGCGGCATAGCCGAGGATCGGATCGTTGCCGATCTCCTCATCCCTGCGGCGTTCGCTCGACGGTGCCTTGGTCACTGGACGTCATACTCCTTGGGGGCGGCGAAGATCGAGCGTCAGCGGGAATTCGGGCGAGGGTGTTTCCGGCAGCAGGGGATAGGATCCCGCCGTATGACCCCAGGGCTCAAACCGCGCCAGCCGTCGCGCTTCCGCCTCGTTGCCGTTCACTGGGAAGATCTCATAATTGCGACCGCCCGGATGCGCAACATGGTATCTGCAGCCGCCAACAGACCTTCCCGACCAGGTGTCGTAGACATCGAAGGTCAAAGGCGTGTTGACCGGCAGGACCGGGTGCAGGCCGGATGCCGGCTGCCAGGCCTTGAAGCGGACGCCGGCAACGGAGACGCCGGACTGGCCGGTTGCCGTCAGCGGCACCGCGCGGCCATTGCAGGCGACGGTGTAGCGGGACGGGTTGGTCGTTTCCAGCCTGACCTGCAGGCGCTCGACCGAACTGTCGACATACCGCACCGTGCCGCCGATGGCGCCCTGTTCGCCCATGACGTGCCAGGGTTCGAGCGCCTGGCGCAATTCCAGTTTCGCACCTTCGTATTCGACCTCGCCGAAGAAGGGGAAGCGGAATTCCAACTGCGCCTCGAACCATTCGGGGCGCAGGTCGAAGCCGTTTTCGCGCAGATCCTGCAGCACGTCCATGAAATCGGCCCAGATGTAATGGGACAGCATGAAGCGATCGGCGAGCGCCGTGCCCCAGCGGACGAACTTGCCCTGCAGCGGGTTCTTCCAGAAGCGGGCGATCAGCGCGCGCACCAGCAATTGCTGGGCAAGCGACATGCGGGCATTCGGCGGCATTTCGAAGCCGCGGAATTCGACAAGGCCGAGGCGGCCGGTCGGGCCATCCGGCGAGAACAGCTTGTCGATGCAGATTTCCGAGCGGTGGGTGTTGCCTGTCACGTCGGTCAGGAGGTTGCGGAAGAGCCGGTCTACCAGCCAGGGCAGGGGTGGCTGGCCTTGGCCCGGAGCCGGCACCTGGGAAAGCGCGATTTCCAGCTCGTACATGGAATCGTGCCGTGCCTCGTCGATGCGCGGCGCCTGGGAGGTTGGGCCGATGAACAGGCCGGAGAAGAGGTAGGAGAGCGACGGGTGGCGCTGCCAGTGCAGCACGAGGCTCTTCAACAGGTCCGGCCGGCGCAGGAAGGGGCTGTCATTCGGATTGGCGCCGCCGACCACGACATGGTTGCCGCCGCCGGTGCCGGTATGGCGGCCGTCGATCATGAACTTGTCGGCGCCGAGGCGCGACTGGCGGGCCTCTTCGTAGATCGTCGTGGTGATGTCGACCGTTTCCTTCCAGCTCGATGCCGGATGGATATTGACCTCGATCACGCCCGGGTCCGGGGCAACGCGAATGACGTTGATACGCTCGTCATGGGGCGGGGCGTAGCCTTCGATATGGACCGGAAGGCCGAGTTCTGTTGCCGCGTTTTCAGCGGCGGCGATCAGTTCGAGATAGTCCTCTATCTTCTCCACCGGCGGCATGAAGACGCAAAGGCGTCCGTCTCGTGGTTCGACGGAGATGGCGGTACGCACGGCGCCGCCGATCTCACTGAGCGTCTGCTCGATGCGGCCGGGATTGGCTGTGTCGCCCGGCGTGAACGAGGATTCCGGCATGGCCCGACCTTCCGGTGCATGGCCGGCGGGCGTGATCGTCTCGGGCAGCGGGCCGCGCGGGATCGAGGGATCGGCCTCGTGGATGTAAGGGAATTGCGATGGCGGAATATAGGGCAGGGTGCCGAGCGGCAGGCGGTAGCCGACGGGGCTGTCGCCGGGCACGAGGAAGATGCGGCCGCGCCGGGTCTTCCATTTTTCGCTGATCCAGCGGCGGCTCGCGGGTTTGCCGATTGCCTGGGCATTCCAGGCCTGAACCGGCAGGACGTGGCCGGTCGGTTTCGTCAGGCCGCGTTCAAAGACGCGGGCCATGCGGTTGCGCTCTTCCGGGTCCTTGAGCTTGGAGTTGGAAGGATCGACATTGTCGGGCAGCGAGCCTTCCTTGATGATCCATTCCGCCGGATCCTCATAGGCCGGCACGACCATCTCGGCCTCGATGCCGAGTTCGGCTGCGAGCGCGGTCAGGAATGTCTGCGATTGCTCCTCGCCGACATGGTAGTCACCACCCTCCTTGGCGACGAGATCCGGGTTCTTCCAGATCGGCTTGCCGTCCTTGCGCCAGTAGAGCGAGAAAGTCCAGCGCGGCAGGCTTTCGCCCGGATACCACTTGCCCTGGCCGTAATGCAGAAAGCCGCCCGGCGCGAATTTTTCGCGCAGTTTTCTGATCAGGATGTCTGCCTTTTCCCGCTTGGTCGGGCCGACTGCGCCGGTATTCCATTCGTCGGATCTCGAAATCGTCGATCGAGACAAAGGTCGGCTCGCCGCCCATGGTCAGCCGCACGTCTTGCGCTTCGAGCACCCGGTCGACCTGTTCGCCGAGATCGTTCAGCGCCTCCCAGCTTTCGTCGGAAAAGGGTCTTGTGATGCGCGGATGTTCGGCGACGCGCGAGACCTTCATGGCGAAGTCGAACGAGGTTTCCGCCTCGCCGAAATAGCCACCGGAAATCGGCGCGGCATTGCGGTAATGAGGCGTCGCGGCAAGCGGAATGTGGCTTTCGCCGGTCAAGAGGCCGGAGGTGGGGTCGAGGCCGATCCAGCCCGCGCCGGGTAGATAGACTTCGCACCAGGCGTGCAGGTCGGTGAAATCGACTTCGGTGCCGGAGGGGCCGTCGAGTGCCTTCAGGTCCGGCGTCAGCTGGATCAGGTAGCCTGAGACGAAGCGGGCGGCGAAGCCCAGATGGCGCAGGATCTGGACGAGGAGCCAGCTCGTGTCGCGACAGGAGCCCTTCGCGGTCTGCAGCGTCTCCTCCGGCGTCTGCACGCCGGGTTCCATGCGGATGACATAGCCGATCTGCTGCTGCAGGCGGGCGTTGAGGCCGACCACCATATCGACCGTCGGCTGGCCTTCCGTCCTGTCGATCGTATCGAGAAAGGCTTGCAGGCGCGTCGTTGCCGGTTCCGGCTCGCGATAAATGGAAAGGTCTTCGACCAGCGTTTCGGGATAGGCGAACGGCCACTTGGTCGCCTCTTCCTCGACGAAGAAGTCGAAGGGATTATAGACCGTCATGTCGGCGACGAGATCGACCTCGATCTTCAGTTCGGTCGCGGGGTCGGGAAAGACGAAGCGGGCGAGATAGTTGCCGTAGGGGTCCTGCTGCAGGTTCACGAAGTGATTTTCGGGCGTGACCTTGAGCGAATGGCTCAGCACCTTGGTGCGCGAATGGGCGGCGGGTTTGAGGCGGATGATCTGCGGTCCGAGGCGGACGGGTTTGTCATACTTGTAATGGGTGAGGTGGTAGATGCTCGCCTTGATCGACATTGAACCCCTTTATTGCCCTGTTGCGGGCGCCCCTTGCCGACCTCGTTGAGCGGGCCGAACCATCATCGTTATCGGCGAGTTTGTGCAATGCGGGGAGAGAATGCAAGGACGTTTGCGTGGTTAAACAACGGCGTGCGTACCCTAGTACGGAGTGCCGTTCTTGTGCACGAAGCGGCCGTCCGAATTGCGGCTTCTCATATCTGCATCCGAACAGGTGGTGATGTCGTCATCATGGCGTGAGCCGATCTCCAGATAGACCGCCGTCGCGTCGGAGCGGTTTATCATGTGATGGCCATTACCGGTGTTCTTCGGAAAGGCCGCGCAGTCTCCGGCGCGAAGCGGCGTTTCGCCTTCGTCTTCGACCAGCACGAGTTCGCCCTGAAGAACATAGACGAACTCGTCCTCATGCGAATGCCAGTGGCGCTGGCTTGACCAGCCGCCGGGCGGCAGGTGCATCAGGTTTATGCCGAAATCGGACAGGCCCCCGCATTGCCGAGCCGCTGGCGCAGGCGATCTGCGCAAGCGGCATCAAATGGCGGGGGATAGGCTGAGCCCTTTTCCGACGGCACGGTCGCGACATCGATCCTCGGCATGGCAGTCTCCCTGCTGGTTTATCTCTTCTTGAGCATATAGCGGTAGCCGGGCTGAAATCGAACGTTGTCAGGGCGGCCTGTACAACCCATGTCGTCATGGTAAGTCTTCGATGGTTTCGTCGCATGGCATGGCGGGAGGATTCGCTCGATGTCGCAAACGTCCGCAGGGGTGACCGAACCCTACGAACTTTCGCTTTCCGGCCAGCTCAAGATGATGATGAGCGCCTTCTGGACTTCGCCGGTGCGCCGGCAGCTGGTGATGCTGGCTGTGGCACTTCTCGTCATCATCATCGCCACGACCTATGCGACCTACAAGCTGAACGAATGGAACGGCCCGTTTTACGATGCCCTGGAACGGCGCGACATGCCGGAATTCCTGCGCCAGTTGGTGGTGTTTGCGGTCATCGCCTTCTCGCTGACCCTGCTCAACGTGATCCAGACATGGCTGAACCAGATCACGGCGCTGAAAATGCGCGAAGGGCTAGCGCGGGATCTCGCGAATGTCTGGCTGACGCCCGGCCGGGCGCTCAAGCTCGGCGGTGCGGGCGCGATCGCCAACAATCCCGACCAGCGTCTGCACGAGGATACCCGTATCCTGGCGGAGAATACGACGGCGCTTTCGATCGGGCTGGTCAATTCGACGATCCTGCTCGGCAGCTTCATCGGCGTGCTGTGGGCGATCTCGACCGATTTCGGCTTCCATATCGGCGGCCATTACCTTGTCATTCCAGGCTATATGCTGTGGGCGACCATTTTCTACGCGCTGACCGGTTCCGTGCTCAGCAACGTTGTCGGCAGCAGGCTGGCGCGGCTGAATGCCGACCGCTACGCCAAGGAGGCGGACCTGCGCGCCGCACTGGTGCGCGCCAACGAGAACCTGAAGCCGATCACGCTCGCGCGCGGCGAGCCGAACGAGCTCGTCCGGGTGCAGGGCGCGATCGACGGCGTGCTGGACATGCTGCGCAAGCTCGCCTGGGCGCTGACCAACCTGACCTGGGTCTCGTCCGGCTTCGGCTGGCTGGCGCTGGTGGCGCCGATAATCATCGCCTCGCCGATGTATTTTTCCGGCGAACTGACCTTCGGCGGCCTGATGATGGCGGTCGGCGCCTTCAACCAGGTCAACACGGCGCTGCGCTGGTATGTGCAGAATTTCAGCGTCATCGCCGACTGGCGGGCGACGCTGGCGCGCGTCTCCTTCTTCCGCAACGCGCTTCTGATGACCGATACGCCGGCCAAGGAAGGCGAGGTTATCGCCTATGCCCGTGGCGACAAGGACGAGGGGCTGCGCATCCATGCCGTCGAAGTCTATGGCGAGCCGGACGAGGGGGCTGCGGGCCACGGCATCCGGCTCAAGGAAGATGTCTGCATGGTCAAGCCCGGCGAGAAGGTGATGATCAACGGCGATCCCGGCACAGACCGGCACCTGTTCTTCCAGGCGATCGCCGGCATCTGGCCCTGGGGCAAGGGCGAGATAAGCCTGCCGCAGGCCGAACGGCTGATCCTGATGCCGCAGGAAGGGTATCTCCCGACCGCGACGCTCCGCGAGGTGATGACCTATCCCGCCACCGGCCCAGCCAGCATGCAGCAGGTGAGCGACGAGGCGCTGCAGGAGGCACTGACGGCAGTCGGGCTCGACCGCTATGTCGACCGGCTGGACGATGTGGAACGCTGGGACCGGCTTCTCGACAAGGAGGAGGAGGCGGCGCTGCAGGTGGCCAATGCCGTTCTTCGCAAGCCCGACTGGCTGATCATGGACGATGTGCTGGAAGGCCTGGAGCAGGAAACGCGCGAGCGGCTGATGGAGGTTCTCTCCGGCCTCGAAGGCTCGACGCTCGTCTATATCGGCCGTTCGGAGGAATTCGCCAAGACATTCAAGCCGACGACGTTCCATCTGGCGCCGTTGCATCCGAACGGGTCTGGAAATCACCGAGAGGCCCCAGCCAACGGGGATGCGGATAACACCACTGGCGACGACAACAGCAAGGACAGCGGTAAAGCTTCATGAACAGCCACTCCCCTTCGGGCAAGACCGGACGCTGCGTCGTCTGTGGTCGGATGTTTCCTTTTCCAAGCTGCACAAGGCCGGCAGCCTAAGGCCGCGTCTTTATGAGATGATCGCCGAGGAGGTGAAGGAATGCAGCCCGGAAAGTCTGATCTGCGACGAGGATCTGGCGCGCTTCCGGCGACGCTATGTGGAGAACCTGCTGGAGGAGGAGCGCGGCGAGCTTTCCGATCTCGACCGGCATGTGCTCGACAGTTTCGAGAAGGGCACGCTCACGGTGCAGTCCAGTGCCGATAGCGTGATGGATCGAAAGTCAAGTTTTGGCGAACGCGTCGCCGACAAGGTGGCGTCCTTCGGCGGTTCCTGGACCTTCATCCTGTCCTTCCTTGCCGTTCTGGTGATCTGGATGACGGTGAATGCCATCGGGCTGATGGCGCAGCCTTTCGACCCCTATCCCTTCATCCTGCTCAACCTCGTGCTCTCCTGCCTCGCAGCGCTGCAGGCGCCGGTGATCATGATGAGCCAGAAGCGGCAGGAGGATAAGGACAGGCTGCGTGCCGAGAACGACTACATGATCAACCTCAGGGCCGAACTCGAAATCCGCCAGCTGCACGAGAAGATCGACCACCAGATGGCCAAGCAATGGGAACGCTTGGCGGAACTGCAGCAGATTCAGATCGAGCTGCTCGAGAAGAGGGATGACCCGCGGAAGGGATGAAGTCGGTCTCTGCCGTGAAAAACGGAATGCTCGCATAGCACAGCCACATTGAGATGCCGGAGGGCGCATGTTCAGGATTGGCTTTACAGCAGGCATGGCGGTCGATCCGGATCGGCTGGACTGGAGTGGCCAGAGGGCGCGACCGCTGGGCTGGTCTGTCTGGTACCCGACCGATGATGCCGAGAGCTCTTCAACTCTGGAAGGTGTGAGTGAGCCACAACTGTTCGTTCCGCAACATGCCAGGAGAGATGCAGCGTTTTCGGACCACCATCCGTCTTATCCTGTGGTCCTTCTCTCCCACGGAACAGGCGGTACGGCGGCCAGCCTTGCATGGTTGGCCGAGGGTCTGGCACGGCAGGGTTTTGTCGTGATCGGCGTGGACCATCATGGCAACACGGGATCGAAACCCTGTCGGGCGGAGGGTTTCCTGTGCTGGTGGGAGCGGGCGCGCGATCTGATCGTCACCCTCGATTATCACGCGGCATTAGGACCGTTTGCCAGCCGCCTCGATCTCGATCGGGTTTTTGCCAGCGGTTTTTCCTCGGGGGTTATACGGCAGTATCCCTGCTCGGAGGGATCACGCAGATGCGGCCGTTCCTCGAATGGTCGAAGGGGCGACGATGGGACATTGGTCCGCGCGAATTCCCGCATCTTGGTGCGCAGGTCGAACCGCTGCTTGAAAGCAGTCCGGTCTTCCGCGCTTCCTGGGAGCGGCAATCGGCTTCATTCAGGGATACGCGCATCAAGGGTGCATTTCTATGCGCGCCGGCCCCGACCGTGCGCGGCTTCAATGTCGAGAGCCTGCAGGCGATCGTCGAACCGGTCGGCATCGCAGCCGTCGGCGCAGACCTCGAAG
Organism: Terrirhizobium terrae; assembly: GCF_030323265.1. Classification (GTDB taxonomy): domain Bacteria; phylum Pseudomonadota; class Alphaproteobacteria; order Rhizobiales; family Rhizobiaceae; genus Neorhizobium. The sequence goes on along the minus strand of NZ_CP104992.1, from coordinate 323,445 downwards.
CGCCCTCGGACCTCTGTGCCGAATGGCTGCATCGACATCTCGCGAATAGCACGTTCGACCTGTTGAGCGCCGATGCAGGCCACTACAGTTTTCTTTGCGAATGCAGTCCATGGGGAAAGGAAAACGAGCCGGGCATCTGTGTCGATCCTCCCGGCATCAGTCGGTCGACGATCCATGACCGAGCGATCACACTCGCACTTGCGATATTCTCGCCTTAACCCCCGCAGGCCATATCCCATCGCCGCCTCTCCAGATCGAGCTATTGGAGAGGCGTCAGGGTTCGCGGAATGCGTAAGGAGGCGTGTCCACCGCTCATCGCCGGCTGGCCCTCGGCATGTCGGCCAATGCGAGGGAGCCGTTGGCCACGACCTTGGCCAGTTCGGCAAACCGTTTTCTGGCGCGCGCCAAGGCGACGGCATCGGCAATAGGCAGGTCGATCACGGGCTTCAGCGCGCGCACGACACGTCTTGCGGCATGGCGCATGTCTCGCGTGGCATCGTCGCTGGCGGCGATCTCGGACGCCAGCGTGTACATTCGTCTATAGCTTGCCGTTTCGGCAACTGCCCTTATCCACGTCATATGGAGCTCAGTCATGGAGCTATAAACGCGCAACTGCGGCAAAAAGTCAGTTGAGATCGAATGATGGAGTCAATCTCACTTTAACCAAAGCTTAAGCGTGAATTATTGGTTTCTTATTAAACCAGATGCGTTGCCGGCCGTCGTGGCACACATCAAAGGATCATGGTCCGCTCTGTCTGAATGGGCCGTCGGCAGGTCGTTTCCAAACTCATCGTCGCAACTCTTCCAAAACGCGCGCCGCGATCTCGGCGGTTGTGAGCAAGCCTTTCAATGTTTCCCCATCGAGCGCCTGGGTCGACAGGCCTTGCGTGACGCCGACGACATAGCGGGCCCATGCATCGCAATCCGTGTCGGCACGTAGCTGGCCTTCCCGCTTGCCGCGTTCGAGCCGGCCTTTAACCTGCCGCATGGCTTCGGCGCGAAGCTGCCGTCCGAAGATCGTGAGCGGATCATCGCTCTGCCCGGAAGGCGCCGCGGTGATCATGCAGCCGGGATGCGTCGGCGAACTGGTGAAGGCGGAGGCGGCGTCGCGGAACAGGCGCGCCATCGCGGCGATCGCGTCATCTTCCTCGGCCATGGCGCGGGCGCCGAAACCGCCGACCGTCGATTGATAGAGCGCGATGGCCTCGCGATAAAGGGCGTCCTTGGAGCCGAAGGCGGCATACAGGCTCTGGGCGGAAATGCCCATGGCTTCGGTCAGCATGGGCACCGATGTCGCGTCGTATCCACTGGCCCAGAAAGTTTCCATCGCGTGCTGGAGTGCCTGATCGCGGTCGAAAGCCCGGGCCTGCCGCGGCCGCGATTATTTATCACAATGGTCATTGTTGTAATTCGTCGCGTTTGTGTTTATTGGAATGGTCGTTGTGATAAATACATGGAGATCGTTGCGATGACCACTCTTAATCTCGTCCATCCCGAACAACGCGACATGGTTGCCGGCTTTTTCAGTTTTGATGCGGATCAGCATGGGCTTGAAGACTTTCGCTCGGTCATGGTCGACGGGCTTGGTGCACTGATGACGCCGGTGCCGGTTGAGTTCGAGGTTCAGACCATCCCGGGTCCGTCCGGCGTGTCGGATATCCGGACACTTATCCATCGTCCTGAAGAAGAGTGGGGCGAGGCAGCTGTCCCCGCTATTCTCTACCTGCATGGCGGCGGAATGATTGCCGGGACAGCCGAGATGATGGCCGGCGCCCATAGGAAGCTTGCGCAGGAGACCGGCGCGCTCGTCGTTGCGCCGAATTACCGTTTGGCGCCGGAAGCACCGTTTCCGGCCGGGCTGGAAGATTGCTACGCAGCTCTGACCTGGCTGCATGCCCATGCGGCGGAACTCGGTGTCGATGCTGACCGGATCATCGTCATGGGAGACAGCGGCGGTGGCGGTCTCGCTGCTGCTCTGGCACTGCTGGCGCGGGATCGCGGCGAGGTTCCGTTGAAGGCGCAGGTCCTGGTCTATCCGATGCTGGACATAAGGACGGGTACCACAGCCGCGCCGTCTGACGATCCGCTGACGGGCGAATTCGTCGTCAATCGCGCGTTGATCACCTTTGCCTGGGAGCAGGTGAGGGGAACTGGAGCGCTGGACGATAGTCAGGCGCGCTATCTGTCGCCTGCTCTCGCCCCTGATCTCGAGGCGCTGCCGCCGGCGCTGATCGTCACCGGTGCCCTGGACCTCTTCCGCGACGAGGATATCGCCTATTCCCAGCGCCTGCTGCGGAGCGGCGTGCCGACCGACCTGCAGCTCTATGCGGGGGCCGTTCACGGCTTCGACATGCTGCCGGGCGAGCTGGCCACCGACGCTCGTACCAGCCTGCTTTCAGGTATTCGTCGGCTGCTCAAGTGAACGCGGCCGCCTGCTATTTCTTGGCCACCAGTCCCTCGATAATGCCCTTTACCGCCTGTTGTGCGGCGGTGGTGGCCTTGTCGTTGTATTGCACGCTCGGGCCGTATTCGACGCAGGCGTCGGTATAGGAAAACGGTTCTCCGGTGGCTGCGTTCAGAAGCTTGCCATCCTTTTCGATGCGCATGCAGTTGCGGGAGGTTTGCCAGTTGGCATCGGCATAGAGGGCGGGATTGCGCGGATTGTCGAAGGCGTGCAGGGCGCCGGGAAAGGCGGTGATCGTCGCGTCATATCCGGCTTTTGTCAGGCGCCCGATATAGTCCTCGCAGAGGCCGAGCGGCGTCCAGTCGTCGGCGGTTCCGTGGAACTGGCGGATGGCAGCGGGCGTGACGCTTTCCTCGCCTTTCAGCTTGAAATTGCAAAGAGGATAGAAGGGTAAATAGGCGGCGATCCTGCCAGCGGTTGGCCCAAAGGCGTCGTGAAAGCGCGTCAGCGCCGCATAGAGTGCCGCGGTGCCGCCGCGGGAAAAGCCCATGATCACGATGAGGGATGGATCGATCCTTTCGTGGGCCGCCAGGATTTCGGCGGCGCGATAGGCGTCGTAGATCTGGACGAATTGCGGCAGTGAGGCCTGTTCGGCGGAGATGTTGGTGAGATTGCGGGCGGTGAAACTATCGAGGGAGAGGGCTGCAACGCCGATGCTATTCAGGTACCGGCTCCAGCTCCATACGGCTCCACTACTCGGTCCTTCGCCGCCGTGCATCAGGATCACGACGGGGCGTTTTTCCCCGGCATCCGGTCCGGATAGCGTTGACCGCAGAGTGATTTCAGTCGCGGCGGAAACTTCGCCCCGGAGGAACTGTTCTTCGGTCAGAGCCCGCGAGGGTATATCGATCTTCTCTTCGAAGGCGCTTGCCGCGAGCGGCAGGCACAATTCCAAGACACAGAAGAATACGAAAACACAGATCCTCATGCCAGCCTCCCACGGAACCGGCGCGGTTCGGAAAATGTCCTTTATGCGTTGGCCGTCTGCGGTCCAATGACCGCGCTGATCTCCGTGATCTTGTTCGCCGGAAAGCCGCCACGCTCGGCGTGTTCGCGGATCACGTCGGCGCTCGGCGCCTCATGGACGCAGTAGATCTTGTCGCCCGCGACATAGCTGGTGATCCAGGTATAGGGCACGCCGAGACCGGCGACGACCTCGTTGGACTTGGCCGAAATATCGCAGAGATCGCCTTTGGTGAGATTGCTCGCGCCGGGAATGTCCCGTTCGATGATGAAGGTGGGCATGGCTTCCTCCTCCTCAGGAAATGTATATGAGGCGCTTCTGATGGATGGAAGTCAACAGACGCTTAGGGTGAGGGCCCTTCCGGGCTTATCGCCACATGCCCCGCATCCTTGCCGTCACGTCGATCCTGACCTGCTGGCGGTGGCGGCGTTCCTCATCGGACATCGGTGCGACGACCGGCCAGGCGGATGTCTCGAAGAACTGCAGCAGTGTTGCCGGAATAAAGCGGGTGCGGGCGGCATAGACGTGGCGGTCACCCTGGGAATGCTGGCCGTGGACGAAGAAGCGCTGCGGGGTGATGACATGGAGATGGTCCTTGGCGCGGGTCATTGCCACGTAGAGCAGCCGGCGCTCTTCCTCGATCTCGGCGGTTGAGCCGACGCCCAAGTCTGAGGGAATGCAGCCGTCGACGCAGTTCAACAGGAAGACCGAGCGCCATTCCTGGCCTTTTGCAGAATGGATGGTCGAGAGGATGAGATAGTCCTCGTCGAGCAGCGGCACGCCGGCCTGGTCGCTCGTCGCATCCGGCGGGTCGAGCGTCAGTTCGGTGAGGAAGCGTTCGCGGGACGCGTAGCCCGAGGCGATCTGTTCGAGCTGCAAGAGGTCGGCCTTGCGGGTTTCGGCATCCTCGTGGACGCGTTCCAGATGCGGCTGGTACCATTCGCGGGCGGTGCCGATCTCGGCCGGCCAGCCCTCGTTCCTGCGGATCGCGGTCAGCATCTCGACGAAGGCGGGCCAGTCGGCACCGGATCGCGGCGGAGCGGGGATTTCCTGCAATGCCGCCAGCGGCTCGGGGTCGGATGCCATGGCATCCAAAATCTTGCCGGCGGTCTGCGGGCCAATGCCGGGGATGAGCTGCATCAGCCGGAAACCGGCGACGCGGTCGCGAGGGTTCTGGGCGAAACGCAGCGCGGCCAGCATGTCCTTCACATGGGCGCTGTCGAGAAACTTCAGGCCGCCGAACTTGACGAAGGGAATGTTGCGGCGGGTGAGTTCTACTTCCAGCGGGCCGGAATGATGCGAGGCGCGGAATAGCACGGCCTGCTGTTTCAGCGTCATGCCGGTCTCGCGGTTTTCCAGCACCTTCTCGACGATGTAATTGGCCTGTTCCGTCTCGTCCTTGACGGCGACGAGGCGGGGGCGTTCTTCGGACTGGCGGTCGGTCCAGAGGTTCTTGGTGAAGCGCTCGCGGGCAAGTTCGATCACGCCATTAGCGGCGGCGAGGATGGTGCTGGTCGATCGGTAGTTGCGGTCGAGCGTGACGATATTGGCCGGCGGATCGAATGTGTTCGGGAAATCGAGAATGTTGCGGATCGTCGCGGCGCGGAAGGAATAGATCGATTGGGCATCGTCGCCGACGACGGTGAGGCCGCGGCCGCCGGGCTTCATGCCCATCAGGATGGAGGACTGAAGCCGGTTGGTGTCCTGGTATTCGTCGACCATGACGTGATCGAAACGGGCGCCGACATCCTCGGCGATCGACGGCTCGCTCATCATCTGCGCCCAGTAGAGCAGCAGGTCGTCGTAATCGAGCACGTTCTGGGTCTGCTTGGCCTCGACATAGGACGCGAAGAGTTCACGCAGCTGCGGCTCCCAGGCCTGGCACCAGGGGAACCAGGTCTTCAGCACTTCGTCGAGCGGCGTCTCGGAATTGACGGCGCGGGAATAGATGGCGAGGCAGGTGCCCTTGGTCGGAAAGCGGCTTTCCATCTTGGAGAAGCCGAGTTCGTGGCGCACGAGGTTCATCAGGTCGGCGGAATCCTCCCGGTCGTGGATGGTGAAATCCGGGTCGAGGCCGATCTGGTAGGCGTAGATGCGCAACAGCCGCGAGCCGATGCCGTGGAAGGTGCCGGCCCAGGCGAGAGCGTCGGTCATGATACCGGCCTTTGCGCCCAGCACCTGCTTGCAGATGCGCTCGACGCGGCGGCCCATTTCGGATGCGGCGCGGCGGGAAAAGGTCATCAGCAGGATACGGCGCGGGTCGGCGCCCGAGACGATCAGGTGGGCGACGCGGTGGGCGAGCGTGTTGGTCTTGCCGGAACCGGCGCCGGCGATGACCAGCAGAGGCCCGGCCGGGCCGCCGTTGGGCACTTCGGAGCCGTGCTCCACCGCGCGACGCTGGGCATCATTGAGTTTTTCCAGATAGGCGACCGACATCACATTCCGCAGGCTTGTTCCTGATGTGTTCATCTGAGCAATAGCTGATCTCGCGCCACCTTGCCTCCCATGCTTCCGGTTCTCCACCAATTCGACAAACTTGACTGCGCTCCTCGCCTTTGGCTATCGATTGGGGGTCGCGTCTTTGCGAGGGAGAGTTTCATGAAAACCGCATCCGTTCTTCTGGCAGGCGCTTCGCTTGCCCTTTCCGCGCTTGTCGGGCCATCCGCGGCTCTGGCACAGATCGCCGACAGCCTGACCATCTACAATGCCCAGCATGAAGGGCTGACCAAGGAATGGGTGGACGCGTTCACCGAGGAGACCGGCATCGTGGTGACGGTGCGCAACGGTTCGGACATGGAATTTGCCAACCAGATCGTTCAGGAAGGCGCGAACTCGCCCGCCGACGTGTTCCTGACCGAGAATTCGCCGGCCATGGCGCTGGTGGACGGCAAGGGCCTGTTCGAGCCGGTCGACAAGGCGACGCTCGATCAGGTGCCGGACGGGTTCCGCCCGGCAAACGGCCACTGGATCGGAATTGCCGCGCGCTCGACCGTCTTTGCCTATGACAAGACCAAGCTGACGGAAGACAAGCTGCCGAAATCGATGATGGATCTCGCCAAGCCGGAATGGAAGGGCCGCTGGGCGGCTTCTCCCTCGGGCGCCGATTTCCAGGCGATTGTCGGCGCGCTGTTGCAGCTGAAGGGCGAGGAAGAGACGGCGGCCTGGCTGAAGGGCATGAAGGAAAACTTCACGGCGATCCGTGGCAACTCGACCGCGATGAAGGCCGTCAATGCCGGTCAGTTCGAAGGCGCGCTGATCTATCACTACTATTATTTCGGCGACCAGGCGAAGACCGGCGAGAACAGCAACAACGTCTCGCTGCACTATTTCAAGAACCAGGATCCGGGCGCCTTCGTGTCGATTTCGGGCGGCGGCATCCTTGCTTCCTCGCAGCACAAGGAGCAGGCGCAGGCCTTCCTGAAGTGGGTTGCCGGCAAGGATGGCCAGAAGATTCTGCGTGACGGCACGTCGTTCGAGTATGCCGTCGGCAAGGACGAGGCTTCCAACAAGGCGCTGGTGCCGCTCGCCGACCTGCAGGCACCGAAGGTCGAGCCGACCGAGCTCAACAATGCCGAGGTCACCGACATGCTGACGGCGGCCGGCATCCTTTAGGCCGCGCGCAATTGCAGTTGCATGGAGACATCGCAGGGCGTACCTGCGGCGTCTCGTCTGTCTTGAAGCGCGTCGCGATCCTGCGGATCGCTTCTATGCTTCAGGTTTATGCGTTATCGCATGTCGTTGTCGAAACCGCTGCACACTTTTGCGCGACATGCTTTGGGTTCCTCATGACGTCATTCGTAGACAATAGGCCCATGCTCGTGTCGCGACCCCGGCTTCTGGTGGGTGCGCGGGGGACCTATCTGATCGCCATCGTGATTGCGCTACTGGCGCTGATGCCGCTTGGGTTCGTCTTCTGGGCGACGGCGGTGACGGGGCTGGAGACGGCGTCGCAACTGATCTTCCGGCCGCGCGTCGGCGAGCTGATGACGAATACGGTGCTGCTGGTTCTCATCACCGTGCCGATCACGACGGTGCTCGCCACCGCGCTCGCCTGGCTGACCGAGCGCAGCGACCTGCCGTTCGCGTGGCTCTGGTCGGCGCTCTGTGTCGCGCCGCTCGCCATTCCGGCCTTCGTTCATTCCTATGCCTGGATCGGCCTGTGGCCTGGCTTTCATGGCTTGTCGGCGGGAATTGCGATTTCGGTGACGGCCTATTTCCCGTTCCTCTATCTGCCGATTGCAGCCGCGCTTCGGCTTCTCGATCCGGCGCTGGAGGATCAGGGGCATCCTCGGCCTTTCCGATGCGGCGGTGTTCCGTCGAGTTGTGCTGCCGCAGCTGAGACTATCGATCCTCGGCGGCGGACTGCTGGTCGGCCTGCATCTGCTCGCCGAATACGGGCTCTATGCGATGATCCGTTTCGACACGTTTACGACCGCGATCGTCGACCAGTTCCAGTCCACCTATAATGGTGTGGCGGCCAATATGCTGGCGCTGGTGCTGGTTCTCTGCTGCCTCGTGCTGCTGGCGCTCGATGCGGGCCTGAGGGGGCGGCGGCGTTATGCCCGCATCGGGCCCGGCGTGGCGCGACAGGTGTGCAAGACCGCGCTCGGTGCCTGGCGCTATCCCGCCCTTCTGCTTCCGATCGCCGCCGTGTTCTTCGCGCTCGGTGTTCCGGCGTTGGCGCTTTCACGCTGGCTGGTGGCCGGCGGGGCGGGCATCTGGCGGATGGACGAGATCGGGCTGGCGCTCGGCCAGACGCTGGTCATCTGCATTGTCGGTGGGATCGCGACCACCGCCGCCGCACTGCCGATCGCCTGGCTTTCCGTCCGTCGTCCGAGCCGCCGCAGCCGGGTGATCGAGGGATGTTATTATCTGGCGAGCTCGATGCCGGGTGTCGTCGTGGCGCTGGCGTTGGTGACGATCACCGTGCGCGTGGCGCTGCCGCTCTACCAGACGGTGGCGACGATCGTGATTGCTTATGTCATCATGTTCCTGCCGCGCGCGCTGATCAGCCTGCGTGCCAGCATCGCGCAGGTGCCGGCGGAGCTGGAACAGGCGGCGGCGAGCCTTGGCCGCTCACCGGCCAGAGCGCTGTGGGCGACGACCGTGCGGCTTGCAGCACCCGGGGCTGCTGCCGGCGTGGCGCTTTCCTCGCTCGGCATCATGAACGAACTGACCGCGACGCAGATGCTGGCACCGAACGGCACGCGCACGCTGGCCATGGCCTTCTGGGCGCTGACCAGCGAGATCGACTATGCCGGTGCCGCCCTCTATGCGCTGCTGATGATCCTGTTTTCCCTGCCGATGACGGCGCTCCTCCATCACCAATCGAAGAAGATCGCCGGCCGATGAGTTTTGTCGAAATTCGTGCATTGCGGAAACAGTTCGGGCCGGTGACGGCGCTCGACGGGATCGATCTCGATATTGCCGGCGGCAGCCGTACGGTGGTCGTCGGGCCGTCAGGCTGCGGCAAGACCACGCTGCTGCGCCTCATCGCTGGCTTCGAGGCAGCCGATGCAGGGCGGATTGCGATCGATGGCGAGGCAGTTGTGGACGGTGCCGCTTCCGTGCCGGCGCACAAGCGCAATATCGGCATCGTCGCACAGGATGGATGTCTGTTTCCGCATCTCTCCGTCGCCGGTAATATCACCTTCGGCATGACGGAGGACGCCGCTGTAAAGCAGGCGAGGGCGGCGGAACTGATGGAGATGGTCGGGCTTGACCGCTCGATGATAACGCGCCGCCCCGACGAATTGTCCGGCGGGCAGCAGCAGCGTGTAGCGCTGGCGCGGGCGCTGGCCCGCAAGCCGCGATTGATGCTGCTGGACGAGCCATTCTCGGCGCTCGATACCGGCCTTCGCGCAGCGACACGCAAGGCGGTCGGCGATGTCTTGAGGTCGGAAGGGATCGCGACGCTGCTCGTCACCCACGACCAGGCCGAGGCGCTGGCCTTCGCCGACCAGGTGGCGGTGATGCGCGCAGGCAGGCTGATGCAGTTCGGCCCGCCGCGCGAGGTCTATGGCCGGCCCGTCGATCCGGCCACTGCGACATTTCTCGGCGAGGCGATCATCCTGCCGGCAAGGATCACGGACGGCCATGCGGATTGCGTTCTCGGTCGTCTGCCGGCCGATGTCGCGAGTGGTTTTGCAGGCCTGGCGACGATCATGCTGCGGCCGGAGCAGATCGGTGTCCAGGAGGCAGAGGGCAGCGTTAGGGCCAGGGTGGCCGAGGCGAGTTTTCGCGGATCTGTTTGCGAACTCCGTATCGTGTTGTGCGACGATCAGGCGATCGCACTGACGATCGAGGTGCCTAGTTCGAGAGATTTGTCGGTCGGCGACGAGATCGGTTTGCAGGTCTCAGGCAGGGCGCACGTCTTTCGCTGATTTTGTTCCAATTGGGGCAATCGGATGGAACCTGGAACATCGACGAACGTTATCCGGCCATCCAACCTGAAGGACAAAATCCATGCTGAAATGGGCCCTGATTTTTCTCGTTATTTCCCTGATTTCCGGCTTCCTCGGATTCTCCGGTATTTCCGCCGCGACGGCAGGCATCGCCAAGATACTCTTCTTTATCGCACTGGTGATCTTCCTGGTGTTCCTCGTCCTGGCCCTGATGGCCGGTAGTGCGGTCATGTGATCGCCGGCAATCCCCGGATCATGAAATGACGAAGCCGCCCATGATGGGCGGCTTTTTCGCTGGAGAGACAGAGTTATCGGCCGGGATGCTTCTGGGCGAAGACAAGCATCTGCCAGACGACCGGCCCGAGCAAAGTATGCTCGTGGTGATGCTGCGGAATGGCGGCGCCCTTGTCGACGACGATCTCGTCGCCGCAGGTCCGACAGCGATAGATGCCGGCGTTCTTGACGATCTGGCCGGGTTTCCATTCCTGGTCGAAGGCCCAGGACTTCACCGCGACGAGGTGGGTTGGGTATTTATACTGTGCCATGCGACGCGTACCTGCTTCCCGGCCCCGTTGTCATGGGAGCGACCTCGATAGCTGCGATCGTAGCTGGAACATATGACCAAACGGTAATTCACGTGCCGCCTCGTCACCTTGGCAGCATGTCATATTTATCCCCGAAAGGTTGCATGAGGTGCCGCGTTTTTAACCCATGGTAAAAGTTGTAGCGGTAGAATGCTCGCGTTCTTGGGAGTGGGGAACGTCATTGCAGCATATGCGACCATCGGCTTTCGATGGGTCGGGCCGCCTTGCCTTCACGCTTTCTTCCTTCACGCGTCATGGGTTTGCGATGAAAAACATTTCGATCACCGGCAAGTTCTTCGTGCTGCTTGCATCCTTCGGCCTGTTCACGCTGGCACTCGCCTATTATGCTGGCAGCCAGATCCTCAGGGTCGATGCCCATTATTATCACCTTGTGACGGCGGAGGGCGAAGCATCCACCTCGCTGTCACGGGCGAGCCAGACATTTCAGACAATCCGCGGCGCGGTCGGCGATATCCTGCTGACATCGAACAAGGAACAGGAGAAGAAGGCGCTCGAGGAACTCGCCACGGCGCGAGAATCCTTCATCGGCTATGTTGACCGGGCTGCCGCAGCGCTTCCTGGCGATGGCGCGATGGCCGAGTTGAAGGCGCAGGCGGTCAATGTGCTCGACCAGTCCTGCGGCAGTGCTGTCACGCTCGGCACCAAGGCGCTTACCTATCTCGACATGAAGAGCGCGATGGACGTCTTCTTCCGCGAATGCCAGCCGCAGTTCCAGGTGATGTCAAAAGCGCTGAACGACAAGGTGGACCAGCTGGCAAAGGGCGCCAGCGACAGCAGCGCCGAGCTGACTGCCGATTCCCGCACCATCTACTGGGCGACGATCGGCGGCGTCGTGATCGCCCTGCTGGTCATCTCCTCGATCAGCTTCGTTGCCATCCGGGCATGGCTGGTGCGTCCGATTCAGGCGCTGGGTGACGCGATGGGACGGCTGTCAGGCGGCGATCTTTCTGCCGACATTCCCGACGCTGCCCGCCGCGACGAGATCGGCGGCATGGCGCGGGCCGTGCAAGTGTTCAAGGATAACGGGCTTCGTACCCGCGCACTGGAGGCGGATGCCGAGGCGCAGCGCAACGAGAGCGAGGAACAGCGGCAGAGAAATGCCGCGCAGGAGCGCGACCGTGCTGTGGCCATGGCCGAGGCGACGCAAGGGTTGGCCGAAGGACTGAAGCATCTGTCGGCAGGTGACCTCAGCTTCCGCCTGACCAAAAACTTCGCCCAGGATTTCGAAGGTCTGCGGGCGGATTTCAACCGCACGGTCGATCAGTTGCGCGAGACGATGGCAGCCGTTGCCGGTGCCACCGGCTCGATTGACAGCGGCGCCCGCGAGGTGAGCCACAGCGCCGACGACCTTTCGCGACGCACCGAGCAGCAGGCGGCCTCGCTGGAAGAGACGGCGGCGGCGCTCGACGAGATCACCGCGAATGTCTCCAACGCCTCCAAGCGCGCAGACGAGGCTCGCGTCGTGGCGATCCAGGCCAATGACAGCGCTCGCGAATCCGGTGCCGTCGTGGCCAATGCGGTTGCGGCCATGGGGCATATCGAACAGTCTTCCGGCCAGATCTCCAATATTATCGGGGTGATCGACGACATCGCCTTCCAGACCAATCTGCTGGCCCTCAATGCCGGTGTCGAAGCGGCACGGGCAGGGAGGCAGGCAAGGGCTTTGCCGTCGTTGCCCAGGAAGTACGCGAACTCGCCCAGCGGTCGGCGACCGCTGCCAAGGAGATCAAGGACCTGATCCGCAATTCGTCCACGGAGGTCGACAATGGCGTGAAGCTGGTCAGCGCTACCGGCCAGGCGCTGAAGACGATCGAGGCCTATATCGTGACGATCAACCAGCACATGGACGCGATCGCCACCTCGGCACGCGAACAGTCGACGGGCCTCGCCGAAGTCAACAATGCCGTCAACCAGATGGACCAGGTGACCCAGCAGAACGCCGCAATGGTGGAAGAGGCGAACGCTGCCGGTGCGACGCTTGCCAACGAGGCGGGACGTCTCAGGGAGCTCGTGTCGCGCTTCGAACTCGGGGCAGAGGGTGAGGCCGCGCAGACGCAACAGGGAGGCTTGCAAGGTGGCGTGCCGGCAGGAGCCGGGCATGCGCGAGGTGAGGCGCACCGATCTGCATCTCCGTCGCTCTCCGCAACAGCACAATCGCTGAAAGCCGACCTGCGCCGCATGGCTTCGGTGAAGGCTGCCGGCGAGAATTCACTGCCCAAGGCCTCGCCGGCCCGCGGCATGGTCGACAGGCTTGCGAATGCGTTCGGAACGAAGGCGGCGGCGGCGGCCGGAGTCGGTGCTGGTAACGCTGACGACTGGGATGAATTCTGAAGCGCAACGGCTCGATCGAAAGACCGAAATCTACCGTGAAACCAACAAGCCCGGCTGCATCGCAAGCCGGGCTTTTGTTTTTGGGCAACCACTTTGATACATTTAGCTGGGTCTTCTATTTTATACAATTTAAAATTGCGCCTCGTTGGTAGAAAGCAGGCGTAGCATTCGGTTATTCTAGTTCTCAGGGGGATGCATTTTCAACGCTCGGCAAAGCCGCGCGGCGCACTGGGGGAGAATAAGCAAATGACGAATACATGGCCGGCGGTTATCGCCGCATTGCTGTTTGCAGTGGTGCTCCCGGCGGCTCTGATCCTGATTAGAGGAACCGTCAAACGGCGACGACAAGAGGTTATCCGGGATCTTGTAGCGGTCTTTGACACCTCCGCCGTGTCAGGCCAGCCAAGGCTTCTCCCATCGTTTGAATTTGTGAAGTTCAGGTATTTTCTGGATAGCCAGACATCCACTCGGCAGCCGCAGGATTTTGGCACGAGAGACTGGGTTCTGTCTCTCATCCCTTTCTTCGCGATTGTTGGATCCCTATGCTGGTTTTGTTTTGCGGCGATATTTTCAGCCCGCCTGCCGGCAACCTTCGATCACCTTAATGTTGCGGAATGTTTGAAAGACGCGGCCGTATCGTGCGAAAAGTTGCCGCTATGGGTTTATGGCATGAGCAGCGCGCTTTTGGGCTCCTATCTAACGGAGATCCGCCAGGTATACCGGGCCATCAATAATTTCGACCTCAGTCCCGCGATGATCATTGAGGGCACCATCAGTATCGTTGCCGGTGTCGGCACGGCAGTGCTGATCGTGGCGGTCGTCTATCTCGTTGATTACTCCAATACGGCCGATACGAAAAACGCCTCCGCTTCTTGGCCGTCAGTGGCGATCATACTCTGCTTCACAGCTGGTGTCCTGCCGCAAGCTGCGATCCGCTGGCTGATGACCAAGAGCCGCTTGAGCAATTTCAAACGGGAAAATCCTGAGATCTTCAAGCTCTTTGAGGCAACGCCCATCGAGTTAATCGATGGTATTGATACGGAAACGCGCGATCGCCTCTCTGACTACCATTTGTCGTCGACACAGAACCTAGCAGCGGCCAATCCGCTTATGCTGTTCGTTGAGACGCCTTATGGTGTCTACCAGATCATGGATTGGGTGGCGCAAGCGCAGCTTTGTGCTTCCGCGGGTCCGAAAGCGATTGGCGCCCTGTGGAAGCTTGGGGTGAGAACATTGTTCGATCTCGAGCGTGCGGCATTTGACAATCTCTGCTACAACAAGTTGCAATTGGAAATCATCGGGGCGGCGCTGATGACAGACGTTCCGGTGCCTGCTACGACGGCGGGCACGGGGCGTGCATCATCCTACGATGCAGCTTTCGTGACAGCCAATATCGGCTTGAGGCTTAATGATCCCCATGTGCATCGCTTGCGCCAGATATACATGCAGGTGGGGCACACGATCGGGCCGGAGCATTTCCGCTTCCTCGTTCGTAGTGGATCGTCTTCACGATATCTGATGAGTTCTCATGTGCGTTTCACGGGGCCTGATACTGTGCAGGTTCAGGATGCCGGCTTCGGGATTTTTCGGGTTGGGAACGAGATCAAAATAATTGGCGGACAAAACAACGGGCAAGCTGGCGTTGTAACCGCAGCGAGCCCGGACACACTCACCCTTTCCGGCGTTTCATTGGCGACAGTTGCCTGTGAACCAGACATTATCATCCTGAGAACAAGTCCCTGAGATAGTAGCAAGCGCCAAGCGGCGGCTCGCCCAGTCCTCTTGGCAGTAGATAGCCATCCTGAAACCAACAAGCCCGGCTGCATCGCAAGCCGGGCTTTTGTTTGGGGCAAGTCATTGCTTGAAAAAGAAAAAGCCCCGTAAGGGGCTCTTGCTTTATCCTCCGAGGAGGAAGGATGGTGGGCGTGACAGGGATTGAACCTGTGACCCCTACGATGTCAACGTAGTGCTCTCCCGCTGAGCTACACGCCCATCCGATGTCGGCGCATAGACCATAGAGCGGTCGGGCCGTCAACCGGTTTTTTGATGAAGTGCGAAGCTTTTTTGACAGGTCCGCATTTCAAGGGTTTTCGCGGTTGTGGATGACCGCGTGGTGCGTCCCGAAATCGGAATTTTCCGTGTTCGGGCGTGCCGGAATCAGATCGTGCGATGCCCGGATCAGGCGGCGAGAAGCTTGTTCACTTCGTCGACGAGGTCGCGCAGGTGGAAGGGCTTCGACAGGACCTTGGCGTCCTTCGGTGCCTTCGAGTCGGAATTCAGCGCAACGGCGGCGAAACCGGTGATGAACATGACCTTCAAGTCCGGGTCGAGTTCGGTCGCGCGGCGGGCGAGCTCGATGCCGTCCATTTCCGGCATGACGATGTCGGTCAGGAGGAGCGAGAAGGGCTCTTCGCGCAGCCTGTCATAGGCGCTGGCGCCATTGTCAAAGGAATCGACCTTGTATCCGGCCTTTTCCAGGGCCTTCACCAGAAAACGGCGCATATCGTTGTCGTCTTCGGCGAGAAGGATTTTCTGTATCATCTTCGGGACCGCTATCCGTGCATGCCAGGGGTTGTATGAGCCTTCCATCATGCCAGCTTACGGTAAATTTCCGTTTAACCGGCCTGGATCGGCGTTTGGTGGGGTATAGATAATATATGGACTTGCCGTCAGGCAACTGGCAACATACCCACAGGACTTGTTCGTGACATGGTAAAGGCAGGATGGATCACGCCGCGGGAGACTTTGAACGGTTGGAAAACGGGCAGCAGTTCGAAGTCAGGGAGCCTGTAGCGCAGACCATACCGTTCGTCTTCAATTCTCCCCATAGCGGCCGGCACTATCCGGAAGACCTGCTCCAGAACAGCAATCTCGATTCGCTCTCCATCCGCCGCTCCGCGGACCACTATGTCGACGAGCTTTTCGCGGATGCGCCCGAACTCGGTGCGCCGCTTCTCGCAGCCCACTTTCCACGCGCCTATCTTGATGTGAACCGCGAGCCCTATGAGCTCGATCCGCGCATGTTCGACGGGCCGCTGCCGCCTTTTGTGAATATCGGCTCGATGCGCGTTGCGGGTGGCCTCGGGACAATCCCGCGGATCGTTGCGGAGAATATGGAGATCTACCGCAAGCGGTTGTCTGTGGAGGAGGGGCTGGCTCGCATCGAGGCGATCTACAAGCCCTATCATACCTGCCTGCGCCGGCTGATCGCGCGCACCCATGCGCGCTTCGGGCTTGCAATCCTGATCGACTGCCATTCGATGCCGGGCAATATCCGGCTTTCCGGTTCGGAACTTAGGCCCGACTTCATCATCGGCGACCGCTACGGCACGAGTGCGTCCGCCGAGCTGTCGCGGGCGGCACTGGATTTTCTCGACGGGATGGGTTTTTCGGCGGTGCGCAACAAGCCTTATGCGGGCGGTTTCATCACCGAACATTACGGCCGCCCCGTGCGTGGTCTGCATGCGCTGCAGATCGAGATCAACCGTGCGCTCTATGTCGATGAGACGACGCTGGAGAAGAAACGCGAGTTTCCGGTCATCGCAGCAGCGCTCTCCACCTTCATGCGCCAGATGGCCGACTATGTCGGCGATTTTTCCGGTGGCATGAGCGCGCTCGCGGCCGAATAGTCTTGTCTTTCCGATAGTTCGAAATTTTTCTCGCGGAGCTTGTTTGGCCCGTGGAAAGGCGAGGGCTATCTGCGCCATGCGCCTGCCGGCGGAATCGCGGGCAAAAAAACCGCGCTGTTCGCGCGGCTAAGTCTAGGGAGGAAACACCCAAGGAGGGTATTTACAGTCAAAGACTGTATGTAGAATTTACGACGAGCCATGCACAAATGTCAATCACATTTTTGCGGTGATTAAATTTGCGTCATTTTTGTGCGTTGTGATTAAGGTCTTGGCACGGGTTGCACCAAAGGCGGTTTTCATGGGCTCCGGGACAGCCTATGAAGGCGCGTCCCTTTCTTCTTGCTATTTTCAGGAGCCTGCCGATGCTGCCAGACCGTGATTTCTTCTACGCGCTTGCGGATGCCGCCAAGGGCGAGACGCTGCCGCGTTTTCGTACCGGGATTTCGGTGGTCAACAAGCTGGCGGGCGGTTTTGATCCGGTGACCGAGGGAGATCGTGCGGCCGAGACGGCGATCCGGGCACTGATCGGCGAGCGCTTTCCCGAGCACGGCATCCTCGGCGAGGAACACGGCAATATCGGCCTCGATCGCGAGCATGTCTGGGTGATCGATCCGATCGACGGGACGCGTGCCTTCATATCCGGCCTGCCGGTCTGGGGTACGCTGATCGGGCTCCGTTCCGATGGCCGTGCCTCCATGGGCCTGGTCGATCAGCCGTTCATCGGCGAGCGCTATTTCGCCGACGGCGAGCAGTCCTGGTATTCGGGGCCGGATGGCGAGCGGCAGATTTCGGTGCGTGACTGCGGATCGCTGAAGGATGCGATCCTGTTCACCACCTCGCCGCATATCTTTACCGGTAGTGATCTCGAGCTTTATCGGTCGGTGGAGGAGAAGGTGCGGCTGTTCCGCTATGGCTGCGATTGCTACGCCTATGCGCTGCTCGCGTCCGGCAATATCGACCTCGTCGTCGAAAACAGCCTGCAGCCCTATGATGTCGGAGCGCTGATCCCGCTGATCGAACAGGCCGGTGGCGTGATCACCACCTGGGACGGCGGACGGCCGGAGAACGGCGGCAATATCATCGCCGCTGGCTCGAAGGCCGTGCATGAAGAGGCGATGGCGCTGCTGGCAAAGCGCTGATTTAGGCTTGATGACTTAGAAGCGGAGGCCTGTTCAGGTCTCCGTTTCCGACAGGTTCAGGCCGCCGTCGAGGCCGGGCATGAAGGCCTCGATCGCTGCCATGGCTTGGGCGCGATAGATATCCTTTTCCTGAAGCAGCTCGTGGCGGCCGCCGGTGACGGTGATGAGCTGTCCTGCCCGGAAATTGCGCGACAGATTTTCCTGCAGGCGGTAGGGCACGATGCCGTCCAGAACCGGCGCCAGGATGAGCGTCGGAATGGTGATTTCCGTCAGGTGCGTCTGGGACGAGACGCGGGCCGCGGCCTTCAGCGTCTCGTGGATCCAGCGGGCCGTCGGTGCGCCGACGGTGATATCCCGGAACGTCTTGTAAAGGCCGATATTGCGATCGAAGCGGCGCCGGTCGCCGGTCAGGCCGTTGCCTTCGAAGGGGATCATGCGCTTGTCGCCGCCCATCTGCATGCCGCCGAAGCCGGTCCAGGACATGAGGCGGGTAAGCGGCCGCACTGCCTTTTCGGGTAAAGGCTGGCCGTGGAAGCCGACATAGGGGCGCAGAGCGCCATGCGACTGATGCGGTTCGACAGATGAGGCGCGGCCGACAGCGCGATCAGCGCACCGGTGGAATGGGCGACGAGAAAGAAGGGCAGGCGGGCGTCCGGCAGGACGATCTGCTCGAGGAAGATCTCAAGATCCCGCTCGTAATCGGCAAAGCGGCGCACATGGCCCTTGTTCGGGTTCTTCGCCAGGCGATCGGAGCCGCCCTGGCCGCGCAGGTCGTAGGTCGCGACCCAGAGTCCCATGGCATTCAGGTCGCGGATCGTCTCGTAATACTTCTCGATGAACTCGTTGCGGCCCTGCAGGAGCACGACGGTGCCCCGCGCCGGCACGACGGCCGAGCGGAACAGGGCGTAGCGGATCCTTACGCCGCGATGGCCGGTGAAATAGCCGGCGGTGACATCGTCGGGTGCCGGATTGTCAGGCGTGGAACGGAGAATGCTGTCGGTGGTCTGGGACGCGTCGGTCATGTCGGCAGGCTTAGACCTGGGCAGATTTTCGTCAAGCGGAAATTCGCTTCACGCGTCATGGGTTCGCGTCAAGGCCGGTGCGTGCGTGCGCCACTGCGGTGCCGTAGTGCACGGTCCAGTCGGCCGGCCTTGCGCGTTGGTCGCGGCCGGCGGTTCCGGCGCGGTGCATTGACCGGCCGATCGAAGCAAGGCACCCGGGTGATCACGTCGCCCGGGTGCTTCTGCAAGCGCAATCAGGCGGCGACGTAATAAGGCTGCCTGAGGTCGTCCAGCAGGTCCGTTTCGTGCGGCTGCCAGCTCGTGAGGCGCTTCGTGTGTTCGGAGGAAGCCGGTCCGTCCAGCTGGGCGAAATGGGCGAACCATTCGAAATGTTCGGCCGCCTCCTCGTGGCTCTTGCTGACCACAGGCACGCCGAGCTGGCTCCCGATGACCTCGGCAATCTCGCGAAACATGATGCCTTCCTCGGCCACTGCGTGATAACGGGGTTCTGTTATGCCGCTTTCGACGACAGCACGGTAGAGGCGGGCAGCATCGCGGCGGTGAACCGCCGGCCAGCGGTTTTCACCATTGCCGACATAGGCGGACACGCCAGTGCGGCGGGCGAGATCGATCAGGATCGGCACGAAGCCGTGGTCGCCTTCGCCGTGGACGGATGGCGGTAGGCGTATGATCGAGACGCGTGCGCCCTTCGCTGCGGCTGCTGCCGCGGCTTCTTCCGAAGCGATGCGGGGATTGCGGCCGGGTGTCGGCAGGTCGTCTTCCGTTGCGATCCTGCCGGGGGTGATGAGACCAGTGCCGGAGGTGACGACCAGAAGCCGATTGGAGCCTGCAAGGGTGGAGCCGAGCGCATCCACCACGCGGCGGTCGAGCTCGCAATTTTCCTTGAAACGGGAGAAATCGTGGATGAAGCCGCAATGGATGGTGGCGTCGGCAGCATCCGCGCCTCGCCTCAGGCTGTCCAGGTCCTCCAGATGGCCATGATGGGCGGTCGCGCCGGCGGCAACGAGAGCCGCGGCAGAGTTTTCCGAACGGGCAAGGCCGGTGACCTGATGGCCTGCGTCAATGAGTTCGCGGACGACGGCGGAGCCGACGAAACCTGTGGCGCCGGTGACGAATACGCGCATGGATATGTCCTTCCTGAAACGTGTCTTACGCACTGCGGGAGCAGCAACACGACCAAGCGTAAGCAGGGGATTGCGGACGATCCATGCTGTGGCGTCCGGCATTCATGCGAGATCGTCCGAGTGTCTGTTCTTAATTAGCCAAGCGGGATAGGCTGCGTCCGTCATTTCAATCCCAGGGTTGCCATGGATCCGCTCTCAGACGTTCTCTCGCTTCTCAAGCCCCGTAACTACATGTCCGCCGGCCTAGACGCTGGTGGCGCGTGGGCGATCCAGTTTCCCGAGCAGGGGCTGGGGATCAAGACTGGTGCGGTGGTAACCGGGCATTGCTGGCTGATGGTCGAAGGCATGGAGCCTGTTCGGCTCGATGAGGGTGACTGCTTCCTCTTGGCGAGCGGCCGGTCCTTCTGGCTCGGCAGCGATCTTGACGCGCCGGCGGAGCAGGCGTCCTCCGTCTTCTGGAAATCGCGCAATGGCGGGATCGTGACCCATAATGGCGGCGGCGACTGCTTCATCGTCAGCAGCCGGTTTGCGCTTGATGGCAGCGATGCGGGACGGCTGCGGCGGATGCTGCCGCCGGTCGTGCATATCCGTGGCCGGCCGGAGACGGCGGCGCTCAGATGGCCGGTGGAGCGGACGATGCAGGAATTGCGCGAGCCGCGGCCCGGCGGCCTGCTCGTGCTGCAGCAACTGGCGCAGATGATGCTGGTCGAGGCTTTGCGGTTACATATGGCGCAGGGTGGTGATGGAGATACGGCACAGGGCAGTGAAGCGGGATGGCTCTCGGCGCTGAGCGACCGGCAGATCGGCGCCGCGATGACCGCAATCCATGCCGATCCGCCGCGCCGCTGGACGCTGCAGGAGCTTGCGGCGCAGGCGGGCATGTCCCGCTCGACCTTCGCCTTGAAATTCCGCGAAATGGTGGGCGAAACGCCGATGGATTATCTCACCCGCTGGCGCATGCTGCTTGCCGCCGACCGGCTCAGCCGGACGAGCGATCCGATTTCGCAGATCTGCGTCTCGCTGGGCTACGAATCCGAAAGCGCCTTCAGCAACGCGTTCAAGAAGACCATGGGCTGCGCGCCGCGCCAGTACGGACGTCGGCTGATCCAGGCCGCGGGCGGCATGGAGGCGGGTGCCAATGCTATTGATGGCGGTCCGGCTCGGTAGGCAATCCGGGGAAAGAAAGGCCGGAACCGGCGATACGGGGGACAGCACGGTTCCGGCAAGGCTGACCGAAGCGAAGGGACGAATGGTGCTCCGGTCCAAGGAGGGCAGTCTTGCCTTCCAGTGATGATGTTCTATCGCGCTCGGCCTGAACCGAAGCAGAACCCCTCGTTCATATGGGGTTCAGCGAAATCCGCTCCGGCCGAGTGCATGGCTGGAGCCGATTTCGAAGGGCAATTGGGTCAATGCTTATGGCCGGGTTCGCCGTGGTCGTCGTGCCCGACCGGCACTCCGGCATCGGCCGCATCGGTCGGGTGCGGATGTTCCGGGTCCGGGCTGTGGGTCGTGCGGTGGATGGCGGCGCCCGTGACGCCCTCGCTGCCATAGAGCGCCACATGCAGGCCCCAGTAGGACGAGGCGAAGATCACCAGCGCGGCTGCGATGCCGATCGGGACACCTGCCATCATCTTCTTGAAGTTCGGGACGAAGAAGACGTCGCGGGTATGATCGGCAGCAATCGCGACGATGACGGCCATGATCAGGGCGTGGCCGATCAGGTCGACGCGGCCGAAGGGATAGACGGCGGCGTTGAAGAGGACGAAGAGGGCGATTGCCGAGAGGCGGCGCACCATCGGCGTCCACAAGAGGCCGAAGCCCATGGTGAATTCCGAAACGCCGGCCATGGGGATGAAGACGTCACGCGGCAGGCCGAAGGTGAGGAAGGGTTTTTCCTCGACAAGCGGATAGAACCAGTCGGGATAGGCAAATTTTTCCAGGCTCGACCACATCAGCGCGATAGCGACACCCCAGCGAAGCGCCTGGAAGCGGCGCTTGCGCAGTTCCTCGTTCGACGAGGCTTCCATGACAAGATAGGCAGCGACGCCGAGGCCGAGCGCCAGATAATCGAGCAGGTGGAAAATGTCATAGTCGCGCAGCGCCAGCAGCCAGAGGATGATGATGCCGAGAGCGGCGAGCGGCTGAGTTCGACGGAAGAAGATCAGCATGGCGATCAGCAGCTGGCCCCAGGAAACGATTTCCGAGGGCGTCTTGAGATCGGGCGTCAGGTAGACGCCGCCGACGGCAAAGATGGCGATGAAGAAAGCGCCGACAACGGCGCGGACAAAATCGTCCATGCGGTTCCAGATCGGATCGGTCATGCGGTCGAGACCGCGCAGTATGGTTTCGCCGACAGGGGATTTCTCGACGGCGCGGGTGGCGAGGAAGAAGACCAGCACGAGAGCGATGCCGAGCCAGAACCATGTATTGGCGAGCGTGGCGCCGATCGGCTGCGGCGGTGCGCCGACGATATAGGGCGCAAACCATTTGACATGGGCGCTGGCGGTATCGGTGCCGGCCAGAAGTATGAATGCAGGTGTGAGCCATGCGGCTCTCAGCGCGGAACGCATCGTCTTTGTCCTATCACTATCGCAGGCGCGGCCGGCGCAAAGGCATCCGGACCATCCGTGTCTGCAATTTTGACGATAGCCAGCTTTCCCACTGAGTATTTGATTTTCGTCAAATCTGCCGCGGTCAAAAGCGAGGTCGCGGGCCGTCTTCCGGAATGGCAAAGAGAGGTCTTGAATGGTCGGAAATCAATTCCCATCTGCAGTCTGCGGGCGCCGAAAGGGTCCGTTCAACGGGGCCTTCATCGCCATAAAGGGGTGTCGGCGCTCACATCAAAACCGCACCGTCGCTTCAATGGAGGACATTATGCGTCACGTCGATTTTCTCCCCTCTACCGCTCCACCGTCGGCTTCGACCGTCTTTTCAATCTGCTCGACAACCGCAACTTTGCCGATCAGAGCCAGAGCTATCCGCCCTATAATATCGAGCGGACCGGCGAGAACACCTATCGCATCACCATGGCTGTTGCCGGCTTCGACGAGAAGGAACTGTCGATCGAATTCCAGGCCCATGCGCTGACCGTGAAGGGTGAAAAGACCGAGGAAGATGGCGCCGACCAGAGCGAATATCTCTATCGCGGCATTGCCAAACGCGCCTTCGAGCGCCGCTTCCAGCTTGCCGACCATGTGGAAGTCGAGACCGCCTCGCTCAAGAACGGCCTGCTTCATATCGATCTCATCCGGAACATTCCGGAAGCTATGAAGCCCCGCCGCATCGCGATCGCCGCAGAAGCTGGCGATACCGCCAAGACGATCGAGGCCCAGATCGCTCCGCAGCAGGTCAACTAACACTCCCATCCCTTTGACCTCCAGTCAGGGATAGCAAGCCAGACGCCTCTTCCCCCGCCGGGAAGGGGCGTTTTTCGTTTGTTTGACGGGTAAGGCAATAGGCAGTAACGTATCTACATTGTTTATACGCGGAGCCTATCATGCGCGTGACCGTAAAAAAGTGGGGCAACAGTGCCTCGGTAAGAATTCCGGCCGCCATCATGGATGCGGCCAATCTGACTCTGGATACTGTTGTCGACATCACCGAGGAAAACGGCCGGGTCATCATCGAGCCGGTGCGTGAAGACGTGGTCGAGCTGGATCGGTTGCTTGGTGGCATCACGCCCGACAATCAGCATGACGAGATCGATTTTGGGGCACCTGTCGGCAAGGAAGCCCTGTGAGCGCCGAGGAATACGTGCCGCAGGCAGGCGATATCGTCTGGCTCGATTTTTCGCCGCAAGTCGGTCATGAGCAGGCCGGTCGCCGTCCCGCGGTCGTTCTCAGCCCGGTCGCCTATAATCGCTTCGGGCTGATGCTCTGCTGCCCCTTGACCACCAAAGTGAAAGGCTACCCGTTCGAGGTCACCATTGAAGGTGGCCGGGGTGGCGTGGTCCTCGCGGACCAGGTCAAAAGTCTTGACTGGAAAGCTCGTAATGCACAGCGCAAGGGCGCTGTGTCTTCGTCTGAACTCAGCCAAATCAGGGCCAAATCTTCGGCCCTGATCGGTAGGCCTTAGGCTTTTTACGCAGCAGCCGGTTCCGCCGCGATTTCCTTGGCCTTCAGGCGTTCTGCATATTTCTGGGCGATGACGGCGCAGGCCATCAGCTGGATCTGGTGGAACAGCATGATCGGCAGAACGATGGCGCCGATCGAGGTCGAGTGACCTGCGAAGATGGCGTTGGCCATCGGCACGCCTGATGCCAGGGACTTCTTCGAGCCGCAGAAGGTGATGGTGATCTCGTCTTCCTTGGAAAAGCCAAGCGCGCGGCTGCCGAACATGGTGACGCAGAGCACGACGGCGAGCAGCAGGATGTCGAGGCCGATCACGACGGCGATGTCGGTGACCGAGAACGTGCTCCAGATGCCTTCCATGACGGCGGTGGAGAAGGCGAGATAGACCACCATCAGGATCGAGCCGCGGTCGACCGGCATGAGGATTTTCTTCTTCGAGCGTATCCAGTTGCCGATCCAGGGCTGCAGGATCTGGCCGACGATGAAGGGTGCGAGAAGCTGAAGCGCGATCTTCTGCAGTGCATCTGCCGACACGCCGCCGCCACCGGTGGTGGAAAGAAGAAGGGCGACGAGCGCCGGGGTCAGGAACATGCCGAGGATGTTGGAGCCGGATGCCGCGACGATCGCCGCCGGGACATTGCCGCCAGCCATCGAGGTGAAGGCGATCGAGGACTGAACCGTCGAGGGCAGCACGCAGAGGAAAAGCATGCCGAGATAGAGCGGTGCCGGCAGGATGCTTTCAGGGATGAAGCCGAGCGCGAGGCCGAGTACCGGGAAGAGCGCGAAAGTGGTGAGCACGATCGTCAGGTGCAGGCGCCAGTGCAGGACGCCGGCAACAACGGTTTCCCGCGCCAGGCGTGCGCCGTGCAGGAAGAAGAGTAGGCCGATGGCGATATCCGTCGCAAGCCCGAACCATTCCGCCCATACGCCGCGGATCGGCAGGATGGACGCCAGAATGACGGTGCAGACCAGCATGATGGTGAACCGGTCGGGCAGGAAACGCTTCATCGAATACTCCTAGGGCTGGTCCAGCAAAAGTGCGTAGCGGTTTTGCGTCCGGAACTGCGTGACATCATAAAATCAGAGTGGTTTCGCGATTCGAGGAAATGCAGAACTGCTCTGGGGTATGTTTGATTGATGCATCTCTTATCGTGAAATACAATGCAACCACTAACAGCTATCACGAAGCGCAATAGCCATGTTGAACCTTTATCATCTCGACAGTTTTCTGATGCTGCAGCAGACCGGAAGCTTTACCGAAGCGGCGGCACGATTGGGCGTTGGACAGTCGACCGTCACGCAGCACATCCAGCGGTTGGAAAAGGCGCTAGGTCGGCAACTCGTGCTGCGCGATACCCATCAGGTGAAGCTGACGGCGGATGGTGAGGCATTGGTCGGCTATGCGCGTGGCATGCTCGATCTCAACGGAAGGGTGCTCTCACTCTTTGGCGAAAGCCGTCTGCGGGGGCGCTTGCGGCTCGGGGTCTCGGAGGATGTCGTCGCCAACCGGCTGACGGGCATTCTTGAGGATTTTATCAGGCTTCATCCGCTTGTGGATCTCGAGCTGACGGTGGCGCTGAGTGCGGTGTTGAACCAGATGCAGGATAGCGGCGATCTCGACCTCGTTCTTGCCAAGCGTCATGTGGGCGAGACCCATGGCAAGTTTCTCTATCGCGAACCACTGGTG
The DNA here is from genome assembly GCF_030323265.1 of Terrirhizobium terrae. Classification (GTDB taxonomy): domain Bacteria; phylum Pseudomonadota; class Alphaproteobacteria; order Rhizobiales; family Rhizobiaceae; genus Neorhizobium. The sequence continues at coordinate 298,006 of NZ_CP104992.1, read as the reverse complement.
TGGCTGGCACGCGATCCCGACCTCATCCTGTCGCGCGAGACGGCGTTGCCCCTGATCGCCTTTCCGCCGCCTTCGATCACGCGGCGGGTGGTGCAGGAGGCGCTCGATGGAGTAGGGCTTTCCTGGCGGGTGGTCTGCACCTGCGGCAGCTTGAGCGGGCTGACGGCTGCGGCGCGCGCCGGCATGGGCGTGATGGTGCAGCCGCGCAGCATGGTACCGGAAGGTTTGAAGGAAATTTCGGGCGATCGTCTGCCGCGGCTCGAGGATGTCGAATTCGTGCTCATTCCGAGGCGCGGCGCGGATGCCGAAATGGTGGAGGCGCTGTCCAGCCTGATTGCGGCACGCATCGTGCCGCAATCAACTTAAAATATCAGGCCGAAGCGCAGATCGACAGGAACTGGTCGACGTCTTCCTCGGTCGTGGCGAAGGACGTGACCATGCGGATGAGGGCCTCGTCGCCGGTAACCTTTTCAGGCATGTCGCGCGGTTCCAGCCAGTCGTAGAACTTTGCGCCCTTTTCCTGCGCCGCCTTTGCGGATGCCTTTGGAAGAACGGCGAAGACCTCATTCGAGATCGGTCGGCCATGCAAGGCGGGCGCTGTTCAGCGATGCGAAGCCTGAACGCAGGCGGTCGGCCATGGCGTTGGCATGGCCTGCAAGGCCGAGCCAGAGATCGTCCTTGAGATAGGCGTCGAACTGGGCGGCGATGAAACGGGATTTCGAGAAGAGCTGGGCGGTCCGCTTGCGCAGGAAAGCGAAATCCTTCGCCAGTTCCGGATCGAAGAAGACGATCGCCTCGGCGCACCAGCAGCCGTTCTTGGTGCCGCCGAAGGAGAGCACGTCGACGCCGCGCTTCCATGTCATTTCCGCCGGCGAGCAGCCGAGCGAGACGAGTGCGTTGGCAAAGCGGGCGCCGTCCATATGCAGCGGCAGGCCGTTGTCCTTGGCGATCTTCGAGATCGCGTCGATCTCGTCGAGCGTATAGATGGTGCCGACCTCGGTCGCCTGGGTCATGGTGACGGCGGCTGCGCGACCGTGGTGGACGGCATCCTGCGGATAGCGGGCGATGCGCTCGACCAGGTTTTCCGGCAGCATCTTGCCCGCGGGGCCCTCGACGCCGACCATGCGCATGCCGGAGAAGAAGTCCGGCGCGCCGCATTCGTCTTCGATCACGTGGGCTTCCGTATGACAGAAGGTTAGGCCGCCGGGACGGGCGATGCTGGCAAGCGAGAGCGAATTGGCGGCGGTGCCGGTCGCAACAAAGAAGACCGCGACTTCGCGCTCGAAAACTTCATTGAAGCGCTTCTCTATGGCGCGGTCGAGATCGCTCGTTCCATAGGCGGCAGCAAATCGGGTCGATTCCTTCGACAGACGTTCGTTGATGGCAGGATGGGCTCCTGCCCAGTTGTCGGAGGCGAAGAACATGGATGAGCACCTTGGTATTGCGTTGGGAGGTTGGGTGCGGACATTAAGACATTTTTTCTCCGGTGCAACGGTAAAGGCGCGGCGAGGCGGCGGACCTTTCAGCGACGTAATGAACAGGCATGATTGCGGTTTTTGGCGTAATTTAATTGCGCGAAAATACATCCAATCGTAACGGAGTGTCGTTTGGCGCTCATTTTTTTGATGAGGCGCTCTTGTTAGAAAGTTAAAATCATGCGATATCAAAATAAGATTTAGGTCAGTCCTTCTGTCCTAATTTTCGCGAAGGGGGCGAAAAGTTGACGTCTCTGCCGCTGATTTCGACGCCGATCCGGGTTAGGTTGAGCTTTTTTGAGGGTTCATGCTTGGCGCCGGGCCGGCGCCGTCGCGTGACCGAAGGATGGCAATTGTCATCCGCAGGATTTGATGAAGTGCCACCTTGCTCGCTTAAGGTAAGCGGCCAACAGGAGGAATGACGATGACGAAGATGATCTCCGAGATGACTGGCGAAGCAGCCGGCGCAGGTGCTGCGATCTCTGCCGAGACGACCACAGCCGTCCCGTTTGTCGCCTCCGGCGTGCCTGCCGCCCAGGGCCTCTATGACCCGCGCAATGAGCACGATGCCTGCGGCGTCGGCTTCATCGCCCATATGAAGGGTCAGAAGTCGCACCAGATCGTCAAGGACGGCCTGTTCATCCTGGAAAACCTGACGCATCGCGGCGCTGTCGGCGCCGACCCGTTGATGGGCGATGGCGCCGGCATTCTGGTGCAGATCCCGGACCGTTTCTTCCGCGAGGAGATGGCAAAGCAGGGCGTGACCCTGCCCAAGGCCGGCGAATATGCTGTCGGTCACTTCTTCCTGCCGCGCGATGCCGAGCAGATCGAGCATTTCAAGAAGGTCATCGTTGATGTTATCGCGGAGGAGGGGCAGCAGTTCCTCGGCTTCCGCGACGTGCCCGTCGACAATTCCTCGCTCTCCAAGGCGCCGGATATCGCTGCGACCGAACCCTATCACTGTCAGGTCTTCATTGGGGCTGGTCGCGACGCTGCGACCAACCACGATTTCGAGCGCAAGCTCTTCCTCGTCCGCAAGGTGATCTCCAACCGCATCTATGACCAGTTCGGCGGCCAGGAAACCGGCTTCTACCCGGTCTCGCTGTCGTCCTCGACCATCGTCTACAAGGGTATGTTCCTGGCCTATCAGGTCGGCGCCTATTATAAGGACCTAGCCGATCCGCGTTTCGAAACGGCGGTGGCACTGGTTCACCAGCGCTTCTCGACCAATACTTTTCCGTCCTGGAGGCTGGCGCACCCCTACCGCATGGTCGCCCATAACGGCGAAATCAACACGCTGCGCTCCAACGTAAACTGGATGGCGGCGCGTCAGGCTTCCGTTTCCTCGCCGCTCTTCGGCGACGACATTTCCAAGCTCTGGCCGATCTCCTACGAGGGCCAGTCGGATACCGCCTGTTTCGACAACGCGCTCGAATTCCTGCAGCGCGGTGGTTATTCGCTGGCGCATGCGATGATGATGCTGATCCCGGAAGCATGGGCCGGCAACCAGTCCATGTCGAAGGAACGCAAGGCGTTCTACGAATACCATGCCGCGCTGATGGAGCCGTGGGACGGTCCTGCCGCCGTCTGCTTCACCGACGGCAAGCAGATCGGTGCGACGCTCGACCGTAACGGCCTGCGTCCGGCCCGCTATCTCGTCACAGACGACGACCGCGTCATCCTTGCATCCGAAGCCGGCACGCTGCCGGTTCCGGAAGAGAACATCGTCAAGAAGTGGCGCCTGCAGCCAGGCAAGATGCTGCTGATCGACATGGAAAAGGGCCAGATCATCTCCGACGAGGAGCTGAAGACGACGCTTGCGACCAAGCACCCTTACGAGAAGTGGCTGGACCGCACCCAGCTCATCCTGGAAGACCTGAAGCCGGTGGAGCCGCGCGCGTTGCGCCGCGACGTCTCCCTCTTGGATCGCCAGCAGGCCTTCGGCTACACGTCGGAAGACACCAAGATCCTGATGTCGCCGATGGCGACGACAGGCCAGGAAGCCGTCGGCTCGATGGGGACCGACACGCCGATCTCGGCAATGTCGGACAAGTCGAAGTTGCTCTACACTTATTTCAAGCAGAACTTCGCGCAGGTCACGAACCCGCCGATCGACCCGATCCGCGAAGAGCTCGTCATGAGCCTCGTGTCCTTCATCGGTCCGCGTCCGAACATTCTCGACCATGAAGGCATGGCGAATGCCAAGCGTCTGGAAGTGCGCCAGCCGATCCTGACCAATGGCGATCTGGAAAAGATCTCGCTCGATCGGCCACACGGAAGACCGTTTCGACACCAAGACGCTCGATTTCACCTATGACATCGAGCGCGGCGCCGAAGGCATGCCGGAAATGCTCGATCGCCTGTGCGAGCGTGCGGAAGCGGCGGTCAAGGGCGGCTACAACATCATCGTTCTCTCAGACCGCCAGATCGGTCCGGACCGCATCGCGATCCCGGCGCTGCTGGCGACCGCTGCCGTGCACCACCACCTGATCCGCAAGGGCCTCAGAACCTCGGTTGGCATCGTGGTGGAATCGGGCGAGCCGCGCGAAATCCATCACTTCTGCTGTCTCGCCGGTTTCGGTGCGGAAGCGATCAACCCCTATCTCGCCTTCGACACGCTGACCGACATGCACATGCGCGGCGAGTTCCCGAAGGAAGTCGATGCGTCTGAAATCGTCTATCGCTACATCAAGGCTGTCGGTAAGGGCATCCTGAAGGTCATGTCCAAGATGGGCATCTCGACCTACCAGTCCTATTGCGGCGGCCAGATCTTCGACGCCGTCGGCCTGTCCACCGAACTGGTCAACCAGTATTTCTTCGGCACGGCGACCTCTATCGAAGGCATCGGCCTCACCGAAATCGCCGAGGAAACGGTGTCCCGTCACCAGGCGGCCTTCGGCAAGGACCCGGTTCTGGCCTCGACGCTCGATATCGGCGGCGAATATGCCTATCGCATGCGCGGCGAAAGCCACGCCTGGACGCCTGACGTTGTCGCTACGCTGCAGCATGCCGTGCGTGGCAACAGCCAGGACCGCTACCGCGAATTCGCCCAGATGGTGAACGAGACGGCGGTTCGCATGAACACGATCCGCGGCCTGTTCAAGATCAAGTCTGCGGACGCGCTTGGCCGCAAGCCCGTTTCGCTCGACGAAGTTGAACCGGCGGTCGATATCGTCAAGCGGTTCTCGACCGGCGCCATGTCCTTCGGTTCGATCTCCCGCGAGGCCCATACGACGCTGGCGATCGCCATGAACAAGATCGGCGGCAAGTCGAACACGGGCGAGGGCGGCGAGGAGAGTGACCGCTACCTGCCGCTGCCGGATGGTTCGATGAACCCCGAGCGTTCTGCGATCAAGCAGATCGCCTCCGGCCGCTTCGGCGTCACCACCGAATATTTGGTCAATGCCGATATGCTGCAGATCAAGGTCGCGCAGGGTGCAAAGCCCGGCGAAGGCGGTCAGCTGCCCGGCCACAAGGTCGATGCGACGGTTGCAAAAACCCGTCACTCGACGCCAGGCGTCGGCCTCATCTCGCCGCCGCCGCACCATGACATCTATTCGATCGAAGATCTGGCGCAGCTGATCTACGACCTGAAGAACGTCAACCCGACCTCGGATATCTCGGTCAAGTTGGTGTCGGAAGTCGGCGTCGGCACGGTTGCCGCCGGTGTCGCCAAGGCACGCGCCGACCATATCACGGTCGCAGGCTTCGACGGTGGCACGGGTGCTTCGCCGCTTACCTCGCTGAAGCATGCCGGCTCGCCTTGGGAAATCGGTCTTGCCGAGACTCAGCAGACGCTGGTGCTGAACGGCCTGCGCTCGCGTATCGCGCTCCAGGTCGACGGTGGCCTCAAGACCGGCCGCGACGTCATCATCGGGGCGCTCTTGGGCGCCGACGAATTCGGCTTCGCGACGGCTCCGGTCATCGCTGCCGGCTGCATCATGATGCGCAAGTGCCATCTCAATACCTGCCCTGTCGGCGTCGCCACTCAGGATCCAGTGCTGCGCAAGCGCTTCAAGGGCACGCCGGAACACGTCATCAACTACTTCTTCTTCGTTGCCGAAGAAGTGCGCGAAATCCTGGCATCGCTCGGCTTTACCAAGTTCGACGATATCATCGGTCTTTCCGAACTGCTCGAAAAGGACGACATGCTGGCGCACTGGAAGTCGGAAGGACTCGACTTCTCGAAGATCTTCCACAAGGTGGAAGCGCCGAAAAGCGCGACATACTGGACCGAGCGCCAGAAGCACCCGATCGACGACATTCTCGACCGCAAGCTGATCGAAAAGGCGCAGGCCTCGATCGAAAGCAAGGAGCCGGTCGTCATCGAAGCGTCGATCAAGAACGTCGACCGCTCGGCCGGTGCGATGCTCTCCGGTGCGCTTGCCAAGCGCTGGGGCCAGAAGGGCCTGAAAGACGACACGATCCATGTGACCCTGACGGGCACGGCGGGTCAGTCGTTTGGCGCCTTCCTGGCCCGCGGCATCACCTTTGATCTGGTTGGCGACGGCAACGACTATGTCGGCAAGGGACTTTCCGGCGGCCGCATCATCGTCCGTCCGCCGGAGACCTCGAAGATCGTGGCGGAGAACTCGATCATCGTCGGCAACACCGTGCTTTACGGCGCGACGACCGGCGAGTGCTATTTCCGCGGCGTTGCCGGCGAGCGTTTCTCGGTGCGCAATTCCGGCGCGATCGCCGTCGTCGAGGGCGTGGGTGACCACGGCTGCGAATACATGACGGGCGGTATCGTCGTCGTGCTCGGCGAAACGGGCCGCAACTTCGCGGCCGGCATGTCGGGCGGCGTCGCCTATGTGCTCGACGAGGCCGGCGACTTCGCCAAGCGCTGCAACATGGCGATGGTCGAACTCGAGCCGGTTCCGGAAGAGGACGACATGCTGGAGAAGCTGCACCATCACGGCGGCGACATCATGCACAAGGGACGCGTCGACGTTTCCGAGGACATGACGCGCCACGACGAAGAGCGCCTCTACCAGCTCATCTCCAACCACATGCACTATACCGGTTCGACCCGCGCCAAGGAGATCCTGGATCGCTGGGGTGAATACCGGCCGAAGTTCCGCAAGGTCATGCCGGTCGAATATCGCCGCGCATTGGTCGAGATGGAACGCATGCGGATGGGCATCGCGGCGGAATAAGCCAAATGGCGCACGTTCACCGGCTGATTTCGGTGAGCATCGCGGTCGCTGTTCCGGCGGCCGTGTTCCTGGCGAGCGGCACTGCCGCAATAGAATTCATCGTATTGGGGGCGACCATGGGTTTCGCCTGCTGGTACTGGGGGCCGACTGGCACCCTGCTTTGAAGAGGGAATGACATGGGCAAGGTTACGGGTTTCATGGAAATCGACCGGAGCGTGGCGAAGTATCAGCCGGCCTCGGATCGTATCCGCCATTTCCGCGAATTCACCATTCCGATGTCGGATGCGGAAGTGACGAAACAGGCTGCCCGCTGCATGGACTGTGGCATTCCCTATTGCCACGGCCCGACCGGCTGTCCGGTGCATAACCAGATCCCGGACTGGAACGATCTCGTCTATAACAACAAGTGGGAGGAGGCGATCCGCAACCTCCATTCCACCAACAATTTTCCGGAATTCACCGGTCGCGTCTGCCCGGCGCCCTGCGAGGAAGCCTGCACGCTGAACCTCGAGGATGCGCCGGTCGCGATCAAGACCGTCGAGCAGGCGATTGCCGACAAGGCCTATGAGCTCGGCCATATCGTGCCGCAGCCGGCCACCGTGAAGACCGGCAAGAAGGCCGCCGTGATCGGCTCCGGCCCGGCTGGCATGGCGGCTGCCCAGCAGCTCGCCCGCGCCGGCCACGAGGTGCATCTCTATGAGCGCGAGTCGAAGGCCGGCGGCCTGCTGCGCTACGGCATTCCGGACTTCAAGATGGAGAAGAACTTCATCGACCGCCGTGTCGAGCAGATGACCGGCGAAGGCGTCACCTTCCATTACGGCGCCAATATCGGCGTCGACATTTCCGTCGAACAGCTGACCGCGGAGCATGACGCCGTGCTTTATTGCGGCGGTTCCGAGACCCCGCGTCCGGCCGGCATTCCCGGCACCGACCTGCATGGCGTCTATGACGCGATGCCTTATCTCGTGCAGCAGAACCGTCGTATCGGCCGCGAGAACATCGACAGCGTCGCCTGGGCGGCCGAACCGATCCTCGCCGGCGGCAAGCATATCGTCGTTGTCGGTGGCGGTGACACGGCATCCGACTGCGTCGGCACGGCCTTCCGCCAGGGCGCCGTCAAGGTGACCCAGCTCGACATCCGCCCGCAGCCGCCGGAAAAGGAAGACAAGCTTGCCGTCTGGCCCTTCTGGGCGACCAAGATGCGTACCTCGTCCTCCCAGGCCGAAGGCGCAATTCGCGAGTTTCAGGTGGCGACGCTCGAATTCATCGGCGAAGACGGCCAGCTCACCGGAGTGCGCTGCTGCGAGGTCGATGAACGCCGCAAGCCGATCGCCGGCACGGACTTCATCATCAAGGCCGATCTCGCCTTCATCGCCATCGGCTTCTCCGGCCCGGCGACCGACAGCGTGCTCAAGGAACTCGACGGCAAGCTGACACTCAATGTCGACCGCCGCGGCTCGACAAACGTCGTCGCCAACGACCGCGACTACAAGACTTCGGTCGACAAGTTCTGGACCGCGGGCGATGTGCGCCGCGGCCAGTCGCTCGTCGTCTGGGCGATCCGCGAAGGCCGCCAGGCCGCCCGCGCGATCGACGAAGCCCTGATGGGCAGCTCCGTCCTGCCGCGTTAACAGCGCGACGAACTGAAAACTATCCTGCAGCCTCTTTCCGCCAAAGCGGGAAGGGGCTGTTTTGCGGTCTGAGGCAGGTTGTCCGGTCATTTTGACCGACATCAATGGGAGGGCAGTTCGAACATGTAACGGATCGGCGTGGAGGAGGTCACGCTATCCGAAGGACGCAGCGATGCGCATAGATGTTCCGGCTGTCTACAATTACTTCAAGGGGGCCGTCCCTTTCAGGATCGTGCCGGCGGTCGTGACGACCATCTTCCTCCTGACGCTTCTGGCGCTACCGGCGCCGTCCGGCCTGGACGAAAACGGCTGGAAGATGCTGGCGATCTTCCTCACGACCATTCTCGCCATCATCCTGAAAGTCATGTCGATCGGCGTGATGGCGCTGATGGCGATCGTCATCGTCTCGCTGGCGCAGGTTACCTCGCCATCGTCGAAGGGCGCGGTCGCGGATGCGCTGAGCAGTTTTGCCAGCCCGCTGATCTGGCTGATCGTTATCGCCGTGCTGATTTCGCTCGGCCTACGCAAGACGGGGCTGGGGCGCAGGATCGGCCTTGTCTTCATCACGCTTCTCGGCAAGCGGACGATCGGCATCGGTTACGGCCTGGTGTTGTGCGAATTGCTGCTAGCACCGTTCACGCCGAGCAATACCGCGCGCGGCGGCGGCATCATCCATCCGGTGATGAAGTCGATCGCCAATGCCTTTGATTCCGATCCGGCCAAGGGAACGCAGGGACGCGTCGGCACCTATCTGGCGCTGGTGAATTATCACGCCAACCCGATCACCTCGGCCATGTTCCTGACAGCGACGGCGCCCAACCCGCTGGTGCTGGAATATGTCGCGAAGTCGACCGGTGGAGCCATCCAGCTGACCTGGGTCAGCTGGGCGCTGGCCATGTTCGTGCCCGGTGTCATCGCGCTGATCGTCATGCCATTGGTGATCTATCTCATTTCGCCGCCGGAGCTGAAGAAGACGCCGGATGCGGTTGCCTATGCCCGGCAGGAACTGGCGGCCATGGGGCCGGTCTCGGCGAAGGAAATGGTGATGATCGGCACCTTCGCCCTGCTGCTTCTGCTGTGGGCCAATGTGCCGGCGATGATCCTCGGGCCGGCCTATACGCTCGATCCGACCGTGGTTGCGATCCTCGGCCTATTCGCGCTGCTGATCACCGGGACGATCAACTGGGATGACGTGCTCGGCGAGAAGAGCGCCTGGGATACGCTGATCTGGTTCGGTGCGCTGGTGATGATGGCCGATCAGTTGAACAAGCTCGGCGTCATCGGCTGGTCTCGAACGGCATGAAGGACATGATCTCGCATGCGGAACTGGGCTGGGAGATGACGGCGGCCGTACTGGTGCTGATCTTCACCTTCGCGCACTACATGTTCGCCAGCACGACGGCGCATGTCAGCGCCATGATGCTCGCCTTCCTCAGCGTCGGCGTGCTGCTCATTCCCGTCGAATACCAGCCGCTGTTCGTGCTGATGATGGTGGCCGCCTCGGCGATCATGATGACATTGACCCACTATGCCACCGGCACTTCGCCGATCATCTTCGGCAGCGGCTATGTGACCATGGGCAAATGGTGGGGCGTCGGGCTCGTCATGTGCCTTGTCAATCTCGCGATCTTCACCGTCGTCGGTGCGACATGGTGGCGGGTGCTCGGCTACTGGTGAGGGTGCGAAAGGTACTTGCGTTTGCAAGGAATCGGCCGATCTTTGCCGCATGTACATCCTGAAGCACGGCATCAAGAAGGATCCGGTCAGGCGGTGGGCTCTGCCGGACCGGATCTTCTTCGGTCACGGCGCCTGCCATATCCTGGCGGGTGTCTTCCTGCGCGCGCCGCCGATGAGTGCTTTCCATGCCGAGCGGATCATTCCGGCGGAAGGTTTTGCCGGCAACCATGTCTATGTCACGGACGGCGTGTTCGCATTCGACTATCACGGCTATTCCAGACGGGAGAGGCTTCTGGCGCATCATGCCAAAGGCTGGTCGATGCAACGCGCCGGCTGGAGTTGCGAGATCGTTCCGGTGGATTTCGACTTACTCGATACGGCCGCATTGAACCAGCGCAAGATGCTGGGGCCGGATCAGTATCTGCATGATACGATACCGCGCGCGCAGGCATTCATCGACCGGTTCGATCATGTGGAAGGGTTGGCGAGAGCGTGCGCGAAACTGCCTTAACGGGCAAAAGAGACCTATCGGCCGCTCCCCGCCTATTGCGTCGTCGAGATCCTGTAGTCGTCGACGCGGCCGGTGGGGGCGGCTTCCATCTCGCCGCGCTTGACGAGCTTGTCGCGGGGAGACTGGGACTCGATATCATTGCTCGGCATCGAGCTCAGAAGCTCCTTGCCGCCGTCCAGTTCCGGATCGGACAGGCTGATCGGATGGGCGAGAAGCGCCTTGCTCGCGGTCGCCGGCAGGCCGAGTTCGGGCAGGCTGTCGGCGTCGAGATTGACCAGTTCGGGGCTTGCCATATCGCCGAGGTGGCGACGGGCGAGCTTTTCCACGTAGAAGGCGAGCTTCTGCTTGCCGGCTTTGGTGAAGGTGATGCCATCCGAACCACGCAGGCGTACCTGCTGGCCGCTGACATCGGAGCCGGTGACGATGAACTTGCCGTCCTCGCTGACGAAGCCGTCCCAGATATCGACGAATTCGCCACCGACCTCTTCCGTGCGGGCGCGATAGATCGCGTTCAGGGTTACAGCGTCGGCCATCATCGAGGGCGACTGGAAGGCGGGTAGGCCGACCCAGAGCAGCGGCACCTTGCGGGTGGCGACCGTCTTGGCGAGCTCGGATACGCGGCGCTTGTATTCGGTGAACCATTCCTCGGAGCGGAATTTTTCACGCTTGCCGGAGGTCATCTGCTGGCGGTCGTTGGCACCCAACATGACGACGACGATCGCCGGTTTGGCTTCGTCGAGAATTGCAGGGAGTTCGCCCAGCCAGTCGTAGTGGTCGTCGCGTACGAGGCCCGAAGAGCCGTCGCTGCGGGTAATGACGGCAACGCCTGGCGAGGCTTCGAAGGTCGTCTCCAGTTCGCCGCCGATATTGCCGGCGAAGAAGTCGCCGACGACGAGAATCTTTCGGGCGTTTTCCAGTTTGGCGACGGGTTCCGGCTTGGGCGGCGCGACAGGGGCAGGCGGACGTGGGGCCGCCGCACGGGTGCTACGGTTGCGCTCCCTGCGCGGCGCCATCTCGATGACGCCATCGCCACGGCGGTTGTACCGCTCGTTTCGACGGGGTTCTTCGTAGCGTTCGTAACGCGGGCCACCGAACAGCATTTCGAATAGATTGCGGCGGGGAAGGGGCTCCTGGGCGCCAGCGGTCAGAGGCAGGCTTGTGGAGATGATCAGGCCAGCCGTGAGTGTGCAGCCGATACGCTGCCACGCTCTTTTCTGTTTCTGCCTGCCCATCACCATTTCCAGTCCTGCCCGGCGGTCATTGCCGGGGATCTTGCGCCGCTTTAGTTACAAGTCAACGAATTGCTTTGAGAAGCGACTGCGACGGCTCACCGTTCTGGTCCATGCCGAGGCGCTTCTGGATGGCGGAAATGGCAGCCTTCGAACCGGAGCCGAAATTGCCGTCGATCTCGCCGTCGTAATAGCCGAGTTCCTTCATTCGCGACTGCAGCTCGAACTTTTCCTTCATGTCGAGCGTACCGTGCGGGCGCGGCCATGACTGCTGCATGCCGCCATAGCCGGCGATTTCATCGGCGAGCAAGCCGACGGCCAGCGCGTAGCTATCGGCGTTGTTGTATTTCTTGATGGTGAAGAAGTTCCTCATCATCAGGAAGGCCGGGCCTTGCGAGCCAGCCATGAGCTTGAGTTCCGCGCGATCGCTGCCACGCGGGAAACCCTTGCCGTTCGGGCGGGCGAAACCGAGAGCTGCCCACTGGGCAAGCGTCTTGGTCTGGCCTTCATATTTTGCGGCGCCGGCCGGAAGCACGGCCTCGTAGCCCCAGGTCTTGCCCGTGGTCCAGCCGTTCTTGGCGAGTAGGTTGGCGGAGGTCGCCAGCGCATCTGGGATCGAATGCCAGATGTCGCGCTTGCCGTTGCCGTCCGCGTCGATCGCGTAAAGCAAATAGCTGGTCGGGATGAACTGCGTATGGCCCATGGCACCGGCCCAGGAGCCGGTCAGCTGCCGCGGCGTCACGTCGCCGGCCTGCAGGATCTTCAGAGCAGCGATCAACTGGTTGCGGGCAAACTTCGCGCGCTTGGGATCTGCCCAGGCAAGTGTCGCCAGTGCCTGCGGCACGTGATGCAGGCGGTCCGGCTTTTCCAGCACGGCGCCGTAGTTCGATTCCATTGACCAGATGGCGAGCAGGATATGCTTGTCGACGCCGAAATGGCGCTCAATGGCATTCAGCGTCTGACCATGGCGGGCCGCCATCTCGCGACCGATCTTGACCGTGTACGGGTTGACGCGGCTGTCGACATATTCCCAGATCCTGGATTTGAACTCCGGCTGGTACTGCGCCTTTTGCAGCACGTCCTCATCCGGGCCGTTAATGCCGGCAAAGGCCTTGTTGTAGGTCGACTTGCTGATGCCGCTCTTTGCTGCTGTCGCGTAAAAATTTGAAACCCACGACTTGAAGCCCGCGTCGGCCTGGGCTTCTAATGGCCATATTCCGGCGGCAAGGCTGGCAGCGAGCAGAAGTGCGAGGCTACGCGAACGTTGGGTGCGGGATCGGGTCATCTGTAGTCGTGTCCATTCTGTTCATTCGCCATTCATGGCGAGACTGGCATGCGGCTCGACGATGTCTTATCAGAATAGAGTCAACAAATTCTTTACCATAGATCACGGCTTCGTGGGAGCCTTTTGCGAAACGGTAGCAATTGGACAATAGAACCCCGAAGGTTTCAAATCCGCACAATGATGTGCATCCAGGAGGCATGAGTGTCTGAACAGCGCAAAATTCGTAAGGCGGTCTTCCCGGTAGCCGGGCTCGGCACGCGTTTTCTTCCCGCCACCAAGGCGGTGCCGAAGGAAATGCTGACCGTCGTGGACAAGCCGGTCATCCAGTATGTGGTGGATGAAGCAGCCGAAGCGGGCATCGAACACTTCGTCTTCGTCACTGGTCGCGGCAAGGGCGTCATCGAAGACTATTTCGACATCCAGTTCGAGCTGGAGCAGATGCTGCGCGAGCGCAACAAGAATGCCGAGCTGACGCTGCTTTCCGGTATCCTGCCGAAGGCGGGCACGGCGAGCTTCACCCGTCAGCAGGTTCCGCTCGGCCTCGGCCACGCCGTATGGTGCGCCCGTGACATCGTCGGCAACGAGCCATTCGCCGTTCTCCTGCCCGACATGATCATGTCGTCGGAAAAGAGCTGCCTCAAGGGCATGGTCGAGCTTTATGAAAAGACCGGCGGCAATGTGCTGGCCGTCGAGGAATGCGATCCGGAGCAGGCGCATAAATACGGCATCGTCGGCAAGGGCGCTGATGTTGGCGAAGGCGGCTTCAAGATCACCGAGATGATCGAGAAGCCTGCCAAGGGCACGGCACCGTCCAACTTCTTCATCAACGGCCGCTACATCCTGCAGCCGGAGATCTTCAAGATTCTGGAAACACAGGAACGCGGCGCCGGCAACGAGATCCAGTTGACCGACGGCATGCTGGCGCTTGCCAAGCAACAGGAATTCGCCGCTTATCCGTTTACCGGCGAGACCTATGACTGCGGCGCCAAGGACGGCTTCATCATGGCCAATATCGCGTTCGCCCTGCAGCGCGCGGATATCCGCCCGGCAATCGAAGAGCCGCTGAAGGCGCTGGTTTCCAAGCTGAAGTAAGCTTCGGCAAATACAGCTCATGAAAAAGCCCTCGCAGCGACGCTGCGAGGGCTTTTTCTTTGTCCGTTGATCCGGGCGGCGCATCAGCCCCGCCCGCATATTCGGTATCAGGCGGTCTTATGACCCTTGAGACCGTAGTAGAGAATGTAGACGTAGCAGATGACCGGCATCAGGAAGGCGAGGTGGATGCCGATCGTATCGGCAAGACCGCCCATGACGACCGGCAGGATGGCGCCGCCGACGATGGCGAGGCACAGGATGCCGGAGCCTTGGCTGGTGTGACGGCCGAGGCCCTTCAGCGCCAGGCTGAAGATGGTCGGGAACATGATCGAGTTGAACAGGCCGACGGCCAGAACCGCCCACATGGCGAGCTTGCCACCGGCAAAGACGGTGAGCAACAGCAGGATGCCTGCAAGCAGGGCGTTGAAGGCAAGCGCCTTGCCGTCGTCGATGTAGCGCATTGCATAGGCACCGATGAAGCGACCGACCATGGCGCCACCCCAGAAATAGGCAACGTAATGGGCGGCTTCGGATTCCGGCATGTTGGCAATCGTCGGCTCGGCCAGATAGTTGACCAGGAAGCTGCCGATCGAGACTTCGGCGCCGACATAGACGAAGATGCCGACAGCGCCGAGAACCAGATGGCGGTAGGACCAGGCGGAGGCGCGTTCGTCGCCGGCCGAGGCAACTTCCTCTTCCTCGACATGCGGCAGCTTCAGCGCCGCGAAGATGGCGGCTAGAACCAGGAAGGCGATTGCGAGAAGCATGTAGGGGAAGCGGACGGCATCGGCTTCGGCCAGGCGCATGGCTTCGAGCTGCTCGCCGGTGGCGCTCTGGATGTCGCCGGTTGCGGCAGACAGGATAAGGAAGGCGCCGAAGAGTGGAGCGACGGTCGTGCCGAGCGAGTTGAAGGCCTGGGTGAGCGTCAGGCGGCTTGCGGCCGTCTCAGGAGCGCCGAGCTCGGTGACGTAAGGATTGGCCGCGACCTGGAGTACGGTCACGCCGGTCGCCAGAACAAAGAGGGCGCCGAGGAAGAGTGCGTAGACGCGGTAGGCGGCTGCCGGGATGAAGAGCGCGCAGCCGACGGCTGCGATCAGCAGGCCGACGACGATGCCCCACTTGTAGCTGATGCGCTTGACCAGCGCGCCGGCGGGCAGGGAGACGATGAAATAGGCGCCGAAGAAGCACAGCTGGATGAGCATTGACTGCGTGTAGTTCAGCGAGAAGACGTTCTTCAGATGCGGGATCAGAATGTCGTTCAGGCAGGTAATGAAGCCCCACATGAAGAACAGGGAGGTCAGTGCGACCAGGGCGAAAGTGTAGTTGTTGGCGCCTGCGGAGGTCGAAACGCCTCCGGTCTTGACGCTGTTATTGGAGATACTAGCCACTTTGAAATCCTCAGACTAACTCGGTGCAGCGAATGCTGCATTGCGGCAAAATCATGCCATCTGTGCGGCTATATGTTGCACCTGCTCACAGTTGGGAAGGGCGACGCCATTTGTCGTGCTGCGTTCGCAGTGGATATGGCCAAAACAGGCAATCCTTCCCGATTGCGACATGTGCATGGTTAGCCGTCGCTGGGGCGTTGCGCTTGAAAGATTCGTTCGTCGCGGCGCTCTGATCGATAATATCTTAACAATATTAGGGCTTTGGTGTTGGAGGTAACAGCCGCGCGCCTAAATTTACAGCAGTGACGTGAATGCCGCCGCCCAGTCCACGCGATGGCGCATGGCTGTCAATCACGGAAATGTGATATGGCTAGCGTTTCAGCGTCAGCCCCACGCCGGCGCGAAGGATGTCTTCGTCCGTCGCGCCGCCGGCGGTGCGCTCGTATTCGAGATCGGCGGTCATATCGAGATAGCGATTGATGCTCCAGGTCAGCCCGGTGCCGACGATCCAGGTGACGTCGTTGTTGCTGGAATCCTGGAAGTCGCGGAACGTGGTGGCGCCGGTGAGCCTTGCAACGAGATTGTCGCGGACTTCGCGGGCGACAGCGGATGTCAGCTGATATTCGACCCAGCCGCTTTCGCCGGGCGCGGTTGCATCCTGAACCGCGGTGCGCAGGCCGATATCGACATCCGTGCCGCGCTGCGGCGACCAACGCACATTGCCGTCCAGGGTGAAGGCATCGACGGCGTCGAGGCGGAATCTTCATAGGCCACGCGCTGATAACCACCGGCGATCTCGCCGCGCATCTTTTCGCCGAGGTCGAACTCGACACCGAGCCGTCCGGCGTAGGTATCGGAGGAGCGGGCAAAGCCGGCGCTGTCGCGCTTGCGATCATAGAAGGTGTGGCCGTAGGCAAGCTCGGCAAACGGGATGAGTGCCGGGGACAGTTCGTAGCCGAGACGCAAGCGGCCGTCGATGCCGGTGCGATTGCGATCCTTCATGCTGACGACGGTACCGTCCGACAGCTTGCCGTCGGTATAGATCGAGCGCGTCGCGCCGATGGCGGCGAGGCCATGGATGCGCCCGACTTCGCGCTCGATGGAGGCGCCGCCGGTGAACTCGTGGATGCCCGCCTGTTCGGCATTGCCGCCGAGAGAGTTTGGGTCGGAGACATCTTCGCGTTCGAAATTGTAGCCGGCCGTCAGGTGAGCCTCGGTCTCGTCAGCGAGATCCAAACGCAGGTCGGCGTTGAGATTGGCTTCCGGATCGGTGTCGTCCTGGTTGCCGCGCAGATTGCGCTCGTAAATGCCTTCACCCGTGACTGTCAGCGCATGGCGCGACCAGTCGGAGGTCAGCGTGCCGCGTATGCCGGTGGCCAGGTAGGTGCGCGTGTCGCGCACGCCGTTGGTGCGGGTGCTTTCGGTGCTGATGCTCTGGCTGACCGAGGGCCGCAGCATGAAGGAGCCCATGCGGATGCCGGTCGGGTCGACCGGCTCGCGCGGTGCTTCCTGCGCGTCGATCGGCTCGGCACCGGGATCGAGATCCTCGGCATAGGGCTGGTTCAGGTCGTCTTCGTAGGGGCGCTCCCGAAGAGCTGCAGCGGCGGGCGCATTCTCCTGCCCCTCGGGCTGCTGGTCCGCGGTCGGGGCATAGGGATCGGTCGCACCGAACACTTGCGGGCCGGTCTGTTGTGTTCTCGTCTGCGATGTGCCGGGCTCCGTCTGGGTACCCCGGGTGACGGTGGATGCGCCGGGCGTGCCGAGCTGCGCATCTGGAAGGGCGGGCAGGGGGCTGGAATTCGTCGGAAACAGAGTCTGCGCGCCGGCCGAGACACTACAGGACAGGGCGGCAAGAGTGATCGCGAGGCCAAAGGCCTTGCGTCTCCCTCGCCGGGTCGTGCCTGTCTTGGTGTCGATCGTCATGGAATGTCCGGCAAGCTCAAATACTTACCCAAACGTAAAGTCATGTGGTTAAGGATTGGTTGATGTACGATGCTGGATGCCGGGATGGTTTGTTTGGGCGATGACTGAGCTATGGACATGGCGGGAGCAGAAAGCATGCAGGATCTCGAAAGCCATCTGTTTGCTCGCGAAGTCGCATTGCACGCGGCGGATGTTCGAAATTCCGAGATCCGATTGCGGGAACTGCTGGCCGAAGATTTTCGCGAATTCGGACGTTCCGGCGGACGCTATGACCTGTCTGAAATCATAGCCAGCCTGACCGGTGAAGATGCAGAAGCGAAGGTAGAGGTCGAAGACTTCAAGGTCGCGCGGCTGGGCGAGATCGTCGCTTTGGCAACCTATCGCAGTATCCGTCGACGAGAGGATGGCGTGCAGACGGCGACCAATCGCAGTTCCATCTGGCGATTGGAATTGGATGGCAGCTGGCGCATGGTTTTTCACCAGGGCACGCCAGCCGCCTGATCAAATTACTTCTCCCGGTAAAACACCATTCCACCGTGATGCAGCGTGTCGTTGTCGACGAAAGTGCCGTCGGCGGTGAAGCCGGTATCGTCCCAATAGTCGATGTGGGTGCCGCGCACCTCGTAACGGCCCTGATAGGCGCTCTGGCGATTGCCGCGGGCCTCGTCGTAGCGGCCGGTGGCGAGCAGTTCCTGGCGGATGCGGCCGTCGCCGGTCACCCACATGCCGAGATAGGGATGGTTCTGAGGCTGTGCGGCCTGGATCCGGGTTTGATTGGACATGGTGTCCTGTGCCTTTGCGATATGGGCCACCGCTCCGAGAGACGCGGGGGTGGCGATGATGATGGTGACGATGATCAGGAGGGGATTGCTCATGGCTTCGTCTCCCTGTTGGGTTTCGTCTCCCGGTTTTCGGTCTTGCGCGGCTCCTCGAAGAGTTGCGACAGGACCTGGGAGGCGGCGATCGCCTTCGGAAAACCTGCCGGCACGGTCACCATGTAGATGACCTCCTTGAGCTCTTCCTCCGACACGCCGATGTTGAGTGCGTAACCGGCATGGATCTTCATGTAGGCCGTCTCGCCGATCGCGGCGAAGGCGGCGATGGCCGCGAGCTGGCGCGTGCGGTTGTCGAGACCGGGGCGCGACCAGACGTCGCCCAGTGCGTAGGCTTCGGTTGCCTCGGCAAGGAAGGGGAAATCCCTTCGCATGCCTTCGAGCGTTGGCTGCGTCATGCCGTTGTTGAGGCTGCGGATGACCGCGGCTCCACGCTCCCGCCGCTCATCGGTCGTCTGGGCAACAGCGACCTCTGGTGCAAGGCCAAGAAACGTGGCGGTACCCACCGCAGCGACATTGGATACGACCTGGGATCGGATCTGTTGAAACATGATGGTCTCCTCTTGCTGGCTTGTCGGTTAGCTCCCGGTCAGAATGCAGCCCGCGTTGGGCGCACGACGATCTCGTTGACATCGACATCCTCGGGCTGCTCGATGGCGAAGCGGACGGCGCGGGCGATCGCATCCGGCGTGAGCGCGATGGCGCGGTATGTCTTCATGGCTTCGATCGCGGTCGGATCGGTGATCGTGCTGGCAAGTTCGCTTTCCACGACGCCCGGATAGACGCAGGTGACGCGCAGTTTGTCGTTTTCCTGGCGAAGGCCATCGGAAATCGCCCGAACGGCATATTTGGTGGCGCAATAGACCGCAGCGGCCGGCGAAACGACGAGCCCGCCGACGGAGGCGATGTTGATGATCTGGCCCGAACCGCGCTCGGTCATTTCCTGGAGGACCGCCGCGACGCCGTAGAGCACGCCCTTGATGTTGACGTCGATCATGCGGTCCCATTCGTCGACCTTCAGCGAGGCCATGGGCGAGAGCGGCATGACGCCGGCATTGTTGACGATGACGTCGACGCGGCCGAACTCCTTTCGCGCGGCGTGGGCGAAGGCTGCGACATCGGCGCGGTCGGTGACGTCGACCTTGCGCGTCATGACCTTGCCGCCGGCGGCGCGGATCTCTTCGGCGACTTCCTCCAGCCGGTCGGTGCGGCGGGCGCCGAGCACGACGGTCGCGCCGGCCTTGGCGAGTTCGTGGGCGATGCCGACGCCGATACCGCTCGATGCGCCGGTGATGAGAACAACCTTGTCCATGACTTTCTCCTCTTGGTTTTCCGCGTCATTGCGGTTGCCAGGAAGATATGCCTGGAGCATTGTTGCGATAAGCCGCCCATTCGTTCACGTAGAGGTAAGAATAGCTAACCAATGTTGCCGGACTTCAATGCACTCGCTGTCTTCGCCCTTGTCGCGGAGGAAAAGAGTTTTCGCGCCGCAGCCGACCGGATGGGCGTCACCCGCTCGGCTGTCAGCCAGACGATCCGCAAGCTGGAGGAAACGCTCGGCATTGCGCTTGTCAGTCGTACCACCCGCAGCGTGGCGCTGACCGAGGCAGGCGAGCGGCTCTATGCCGAAGCGGCGCCGGCGTTGGCCGACATGCAGGGGGCAATCGAAGCGGCTGCAAACCTGCGCGGTCGTCCGCGCGGGCGGCTGACGCTGGCGGTGTCCTCGATCGCCGAAAGCTTTCTATCTGGCCCGCTGCTGGCGTCGTTTCTCGAAGACAATCCCGACGTAAAACTGCATGTCACCGTTACCGACGAGGAATTCGATATCGTCGCGGAAGGCTACGATGCGGGTGTGCGGCTGGGGAGGTGATCGCGCAGGACATGATCGCCGTGCCGGTCTCGGGCGAGCAGCGCCAGCTTGCCGTCGCGTCGCCGGGTTATCTTGAGCGCTTCGGCACGCCGAGCCATCCGAGCGAGTTGGCGGGCCGCCGCTGCATCGGTTGGCGCCGGGCGGCGAGTGTCGCTGCCTATCGCTGGGAGTTCGCGGAGGATGGGCGGGAGTTTTCCGTCGCGGTGGCCGACACGGTCACGACCACGGACATGGAGCTGATGATCAAGCTCGCCATTGCCGGGGCGGGGATCAGCTTCGGCATGGAAGACAGTTTTCGCCCGGCGATCGCGCGGGGAGAACTGGTGCCGGTGCTGGAAGAATTCTGCCCGCGCTTTGCCGGTTTCTATCTCTACTATCCAAGCCGCCGCAACATGGCGCCGAAGCTGAGGGCACTGGTGGAGCATCTGCGCGAATTTCGCCAGGGCACGCGGCAATAGCGGAGAGGCGGCACTGGATTTCGCAGTCCGCGCTTCAAACGCCTCGGACGTGATGCTATGGCGCTGCTCCGGCATCGACTAGCGCCGCCGGAAAGCGAGCGTGGATCGGGCATGGAGCGAAACGGGTGAGGGACATGGAGCAGAATTCCTCTGCCTATATTCTCTTCCGCGACGATACCGCCCGGAAGTCCCTCCTGTTTGCCTCCCCGATCGAAATAGTGGTCGCGCAGACCGTGGAGGAGGTCATTCCGGCGCTGCATAAGCTGGAAGAGTGCCGTGCCTCCGGCAAATGGCTCGCCGGTTATCTCGCCTATGAGGCCGGCTTTGCCTTCGAGGAAAAGCTCATCCCGCTTGCACCGGTCGGACGCGACACGCCGCTCGTCTGCATGGGCGTTTTCGATGCGCCTTGCGACCAGGAGAGCGGTGTCGAATACGGCAAGTCCCCCTCTGGCCTGCCGGCCATCTCCCCCACAAGGGGGAGAAGACCCGTGGCGATCTCCTGCCTCACGTTAGCATTGGCGGTGCTGGCGGGTTAAGCCCTCCCCTTGTGGGGAGGGTGGGGAGGGGCCTTTCTCTTCGCCCAACTCGCCTGTCGACAGGAACCACAGCAGATCGCCGTTACACGAGGGACCTGCGGCATATGCCACGTTAAGTGAGCCGCGCGCCGCTTGGGACGAGGAGACATATGCCGAGCGGTTCGCCGTGCTGCATGACCATCTGCGCAAGGAGATTGCTTCCAGGGCAATCTCACCATGCCCATCGAGGCGCGCTGGGCGGGTGATGCGCGATCTCTGTTCTGGTCGCTGATCGAGCGCCAGCCGGTACGATATGGCGCGCTTGCCGAACTGGGCGGCCCGGCGATCGTCTCGCGCTCGCCGGAGCTTTTTCTCGGTTGATGAAGATGGCTGGATCGAGACCCATCCGATGAAGGGCACGGCGGCGCGTGGTGCTTCGCCTGCGGAGGACGACGCGATCAAGGCGGGCATGCTGGCGGATGAAAAGACGCTGGCCGAGAACCGGATGATCGTCGACCTGCTGCGCAACGACATTTCACGCATCACTGAGGCGGGCACGCTGTCGGTGCCGAGGCTCTTCGACATCGAGACCTATCCGACGGTGCATCAGATGGTCAGCCATGTGCGGGCAAAACTGTTGCCGGAAGCGGGATTGCCGGAAATCATGCGGGCGCTGTTTCCCTGTGGCTCGATCACAGGGGCGCCGAAGCTGAGCGCCATGACGGTATTGCAGAAGCTGGAAGCTGCACCGCGCGACGCCTATTGCGGCGCTATCGGCTGGTGCGATCCGGCGGGGCCAATGCGGTTTTCGGTGGCGATCCGCACGATCAGCCTTTTTCCGGCGGAAGGGCGGTCTTCAATGTCGGCGGCGGCATCGTCTTCGATCTCGATGGCGCAGGCGGAGTATGAGGAGTGCCTGTTGAAGGCACGGTTCGCGGTGGGGGACCAATGGATTTCTCGTTGATCGAGACAATGCGCTGGACGCCTGATGAAGGCTTCGTCCGGCTAGAACAGCATTTGCGCCGGCTTTCTCGCTCGGCCGATGCGCTGGGCTTTCGGCAGGCCAAGGATGTCGAAGGATCGCTGAAGCAAACGGTCGGCGGCGAGGAGGCCATGCGCGTGCGTCTCGTCATGTCGTTTCGTGGTGTCGCCGAGGTGACGGCCGTGCCGTTTGCACTGCAGGGCGATGATACCGTCTGGAAGGTCAGGATCGGTACGACCAAGCTCAAGTCCGACGATCCGCTCTATCGCCACAAGACCTCGCGCCGGGAGCCCTACGAGGCGGCCCGCGCCGAGTTTTCTGCCGAGGACGTGGACGAGGTTCTGCTGACCAACGAGCGCGGTGAACTCTGCGAGGGGACGATCACCAACCTCTTCGTCGAGGATCAGGACGGCATGCTGATGACGCCGCCGATCACCAGCGGCATTCTGCCCGGCGTGCTCAGGGCCGACCTCATCCGCGAGCGTCGCGCGAAAAGCACGGTGCTGATGCCGGATACGCTGGAAAAGGCAGTGCGGGCCGGGCGTAAGATCTTCGTCGGCAATTCGCTGCGGGGACTGATCCGGGCGGAACTAGTCTAGCGCTTTCTGCTAAGCCTTAAACGCCGCCATTGCGGAAAATTGCCAGCTCCGCGTCGGCAGCCTTGGCATCCGACAGCATGCCTGACAGGCTTTCCACAAGATGCTCGACATCGTCCGGATAAAGTTCGCCGAACACGTCGGGCTGCTTTTCATAGAGCCTGTTTACACCCTCGCGGATATTGCCCAGTCCAGTTATCTCGCCGAATGCGAAAGTTACCTCCTGGCGGTCGAAATAATACTGGCCGGTTACTTCGTCCCAGTTGTCTATAGGTACCGGAATTCGAACTTCCTTGCCCCAGGCAAGCACATCGAGGGCTTCGGCAAGAGAGGTGAGGCCGAGCGCCCTGACTGGCGCGATATAGTCATCCGTAAAGTGCACGAAAGTCGCGACGCCAGGCTCGTGCCGTTTGCCGTACGAAGCAAATAGCATCTCCGTCGCGAGCGCCACATACCAGTGGTATTTCTTAATTCTTTTGCTGGCGATGATGCGATCCAATCCGTCCGAGACGTACTCATGCCTCTCTATAGAGCCGAATTCCGAAACGATCGGCGCCGTCTTTTCCAGTACGTATTCCTTGATGGACGGATCGTGCGATCCAAAGGCGCCGGAAATCGTCGTGGTCCCGGCAATGATATAGGCTGCAAGCGTAAACTCAGTCATTCCGCTCAATCTCGTGCAATGGATTGTGAAAATGTCTGAGCCGGTTTGTAGCGCGCGGAGACGATGTTCCAAGAGGCGGGCAGGAATAGGCAGAGATTGACAGGTATCGGTTGCAAGGCCAGCTTGTGTTGTATGACGCTTGTCTACACACCCTATGATGGCTCGTCGAAGCCGTTCACCATCGGTCTCCTGCAACTGGAGCCGGAGCGCTGGATCGAGCCGGACGGGGATCTGGCCGAGCAGGTGATGCTGAAAAGGGCGCTGGTCGCGGAGCATGGCGAGCGGGTGTTGCGGGCCGAGCCGGATACGGAGGAGGCGCAGCGGGAAGTGCTCGATCTGCTGGCTGACTACCTTCCGGCGCATCACCCGCAGCACTACTGTCTCGACGGCACCCGCATGGTCGTGGCAGGTGTCGATACCAACATCTCCGACGAGGAGATTTCGCCGCTTCATCGTGCTGGGCTTCTGGTGCAGGACGATCTGGTCATCATGCGCAAGGGCGACAATGGCTGGCGGATTGCGGCCGCCTTCCTTGCCTTTCCTCTTCCTGGCATCTGTCGGAAAAGTTCGGCCTGCCGATGGACGAGGTGCATGCGCATGTGCCGGGTTTCGAAGGCGGCAGCCGCAATGCGGGCCTCATCAACCGGATGTTCGACAACCTTTCTCCTGGCCGGCTAGTGGTACGGTGGAACTGGTCGATGAATTGGTCCTATGCGCTCTACCATCCGGATGCCAAATCGGCGGAGGAGAAGCGCGGCGTGCCGGCGGAAAAAGCGTTCATCCGCGTGGAGCGGCAGACGCTGAGAAAGCTGCCGGTCTCCGGCGATATTCTCTTCACCATCCGCATCTATCTCGATCCGGTGGCGGCTATTCTCGCACAGCCGAACGCGACAGAACTGGCAGCGTCCATGGCCGACCAACTTGATGCGATGTCGGACGCCGAGACTGCCTACAAAGGGCTGACCGAAAAGCGGGCCGAACTTGTCGATCTGCTTCGCAAAACAGAGCCCGTTAAGAGTTTGGCCGAATAGTGCCTTGTCCTTGCCGCGATCATGGAACAAGCCCTTTATTGTGACGAGGAAGTGTGATCTAGGCCGCGCCACAAAACACGCATAAAAATACCCGTCACACTGGCAGGTTATGCGTCAAAGCCAGGCTGCGGTTTCTGCAAGAGCAGTCGATTATTAGGGAGTATGACATGTCGGATACCAACTACCCGGTCCATGCCGAAATCACCGGCCCGGTCGTGATGATCGGCTTCGGTTCGATCGGCCGCGGCACGCTGCCGCTGATCGAGCGCCATTTCAAGTTCGACAAGAGCCGGATGGTGGTGATCGACCCGCGCGAAGAACCTTCCGACATGGAAATCCTCAAGAAGCACGGCGTCCGTCACATCAAGGAGCACGTGACGAAGGACAATTACAAGCAGCTCTTGAAGCCGCTTCTCGATGACGGCAAGGGCGGCCAGGGCTTTTGCGTCAACCTGTCGGTCGATACCGGCTCGCTCGACCTGATGAAGCTGTGCCGCAAGCTCGACGTTCTCTATATCGACACGGTCGTCGAGCCGTGGCTCGGCTTCTATTTCGACAAGAGCATGAAGAATTCCGAGCGCACCAATTATGCGCTGCGCGAAACCGTGCGCCATGAAAAGAAGAAGAACCCGGGCGGCACCACTGCCGTTTCCACCTGCGGCGCGAACCCGGGCATGGTCTCCTGGTTCGTCAAGCAGGCGCTGGTCAACCTCGCCAACGATACGGGCGTCAAGTTCGACGAGCCGGACCAGAACGATCGCGAAGGCTGGGCCAAGCTGATGAAGAAGCTGGGCGTCAAGGGCGTCCACATTGCCGAGCGCGACACCCAGCGCACCAAGCATCCGAAGCCGCTCAACGTGTTCTGGAATACGTGGTCCGTCGAGGGCTTCATCTCGGAAGGTCTGCAGCCGGCCGAACTCGGCTGGGGCACCCACGAAAACTGGATGCCGAAGAACGCCAAGAAGCACAAGAAGGGCTGCAAGGCCGCCATCTACCTAGAGCAGCCGGGCGCAAACACCCGCGTTCGCACCTGGTGCCCGACGCCGGGTCCTCAGTATGGCTTCCTCGTCACCCATAACGAGTCGATCTCGATCGCCGATTACTTCACCGTCGAGAAGGACGGCGAAGTTGTCTATCGCCCGACCTGCCACTATGCCTATCACCCGGCAAACGATGCGGTTCTGTCGCTGCACGAAATGTTCGGCAATGGCGGTAACCAGCAGCCGGTCCTGCATGTTCTCGACGAGGATGAACTCGAGGATGGCGTCGACGAACTCGGCGTGCTGCTCTACGGCCACGAGAAGAATGCCTACTGGTACGGTTCGCGCCTCTCGCTGGAAGAAACCCGCCGCATCGCGCCTTACCAGAACGCCACCGGTTTGCAGGTGACCTCGGCGGTTCTCGCCGGCATGGTCTGGGCACTGGAAAACCCGAAGGCCGGCATCGTCGAGGCCGACGAGGTGGACTACAAGCGCTGCCTGGAAGTGCAGACGCCCTATCTCGGTCCGGTTGAAGGCCACTACACCGACTGGAACCCGCTTGAAGGTCGCCCGGGTCTGTTCCCGGAAGAACTGGACGAGAAGGATCCCTGGCAGTTCAAGAATATCCTGGTCCGCTAATACGGCTAAGGATATATTTTCTGTGCAATTCGAAGACGCCCGCCATAGAGCGGGCGTTTTCTCTATAAACAGCCGGCCGAGACACTGTACAAGCCGACGCCTTGCCATACATGAAGCGGAACGCCATGCTTTGCACCGACGCATGACCGACCGAATCGCGGGAGATAGATCATGAACTTCAAACTGGGCCTCGTGCTCGTCGCAGCCGCCAGCCTGACCGCCTGCGTTTCCTCGCCGCCACCGCGCCAGATGGCTGCAGCCCAGCCGCAGGGTGTCGAGGGCTCCTGGGTGGATCCGAACGGCATCGTCTCGACTTTCCAGGGCGGCACGTTCAACACGCGCGCCAGCGACAGCAATGCGCTGCTCGCGTCGGGCAACTACACGAACCTTTCGCCGACGCTGGTCGAGATCAACATGACCTCGCTCGTTCGCAAGACCCAGTCGCGCGTCAACTGCTCGCTGGTCTCGCCGAGCCAGTTGAACTGCACGCAGGATAGCGGTGCGCAGTTCTCGCTGACGCGTCGCGGTTGAGCCGCCTCATCATATCCGATGTTTACGGAGAACCCCGCGCGAGCGGGGTTCTCGCGTTTTGGGCGTGAGGAAAGCGTTCTGCACCCTTGTCATATTTACCTTGAAACCGATTTTGCTTGGTGAAAACATGCCACGCAGAACGGTTGTCACGCTCTGATATTAAACAAACGGGAACCGCCGCATTTTGCGCGGCTGATGCAAAGAAGGAGAGATCTGATGATGAAGACTATGGGATTGGGTATCCTGACCGCCTCGGTCATGGCCCTTTCGAGCGGCGTAGCGCTGGCCGATTTCGAGCTCAATATTCTCCACATCAACGACCTGCATTCGCGCATCGAGCCGATCAATAAATACGATCTCGACCTGCACGGCATCCGAGGCGGAGAAGAACGAATGCTTCGGCGGCATCGCCCGCGTGAAGACTGCCATCGATACCCGCCGCAGCGAGCTTCAGGGTAAGAACGTGCTGGTGCTCGATGCCGGAGACCAGTTCCAGGGCTCGCTGTTCTACAGCACCTACAAGAGCGCCCCGGTTGCCGAATTCATGAACGGTATCGGTTTCGACGCCATGGCGATCGGCAACCATGAATTCGACGATGGCCCGGACGAACTTCTGAAGTTCATCAATGCGCTGAGATTCCCGATCATCTCCGGCAACACGATCGCCAAGCCGGGCTCCGCGCTTGCTGACAAGTACAAGGGTTACATGATCAAGGACTTTGGCGGCCAGAAGGTTGCCGTCGTCTCCGTTCTGGCGACCGACACGAACGAGACTTCGTCGCCCGGCCCGGACATCACTTTCGAAGACGAGATCGAATATCTGAAGAAGGCCGTCGGCGATCTGCAGGGGCAGGGCGTCAACAAGATCGTCGTGCTGTCGCATGTCGGTTATGTTCGTGACCAGGCGATAGCAGCGGCTGTAGATGGCATCGACGTGATCGTCGGCGGTCACAGCCACACCTATCTGTCCAGCACCGACAGCAAGGCTGCCGGTCCCTATCCGACGATCGTGAAGAACCCGGCCGGCGTCGACGTGCCGATCGTGACGGCCTATGCCTATTCCAAATATCTCGGTGATTTCACCGTGGTGTTCGACGACAACGGTGCCGTGAAGTCCACTTCGGGCGCGCCGAAACTGCTTGATGCGTCGGTCGCTCAGGACGAAGCCTATGTCGCCAAAGTCAAGGAACTCGGCGGACCGCTCGAGGAGCTGAAGAAGAAGGTCGTCGGGCAGTCGGAAAGCGCCATCGATGGCGACCGCGTCAATTGCCGAGCCAAGGAATGCACGATGGGCAACCTCCTTGCCGACGCGCAGCTCGACCGCGTCAAGGATCAGGGCATTACGCTTTCCTTCCAGAACGGTGGTGGTCTGCGCGCCTCGATCGACGGTGGCGACGTGACGATGGGCGAAGTGCTTACCGTCCTTCCATTCCAGAACACGATCGCGACCTTCCAACTCAAGGGCTCGGATGTCGTGGCCGCGCTGGAAAACGGTGTCAGTCAGATCGATGACGGCGCGGGTCGTTTCCCACAGGTTGCCGGCATGAAGTTCTCCTTCGACAAGTCGAAGCCGGCCGGTTCGCGGGTGAGCGACGTACAGGTCAAGGAAGGCGAGGGCTTCGTGGCGATCGACCCGGCTAAGACCTATGGCGTCGTCACCAACAACTATGTCCGCACCGGCGGCGACGGCTACAAGGTGTTCAACACTAGTGCAATCAATGCCTATGACTTCGGCCCCAACCTCGAAAACGCCGTGGCGGACTACATTGCCGCCAACAGCCCGTACAAGCCCTACACGGACGGTCGCATCACCGACCTGACGCCGGCGGACTACAAGCCGGCGCCGAAGGCGGATGCAAAGCCTGCAACGCCTGCACCTGCAACCACCGCACAGGCGCCCGCAGCACCAGCTCCGGCACCTGCCGCGACCGCCCCGGCAACGGCGACAGCGCCGACGACCGTGGAGGCCCAGGGCCAGACCACGCCGCCGGCTGCCGGTCCGAGCAAGTACACGGTCGTGGAGGGTGACTCGCTGTGGAAAATCGCCGAGAGCACCTATGGCGACGGCGAGAAGTGGACGGAGATTTCCAAGGCCAACAGCCTGCGCAATCCGAACGTCATTCTCGTCGGCGAGGAGCTGGACCTGCCGGCAAAATGAGTTTCTTGACGCTGATCAAGGACTGCATTGTGCGGTGAAAGGATAGATCGGGACAAAATGTCCCGATCACATTGACGGCTCGGGGTTTCCCGAGCCGTTTTTTGTTTCTAAGTAATCCGCAGCTTCGCCATCACCGTATTGGTTTCGGTACGCTCATCTGGAAGACATTCATGACCTCTTCGTCACCCTTCATGCCCGCCGGCCACCAACCCGTTTCCTTCGGCAAGGTCGGCGTGCTGCTCGTCAATCTCGGCACGCCCGACGGCACGGACTACTGGTCGATGCGCCGCTATCTGGCGGAATTCCTCTCCGACAGCCGCGTCATCGAATGGTCGAAGCTCTACTGGTACCCGATCCTCTACGGCATCGTCTTGAACAAGCGGCCGCAGAAGGTGGGCAAGGCCTATGAGGAGATCTGGAACAAGGATCTCAACGAGAGCTATCTCCGCACTTACACCCGTAACCAGGGTGAGCTGATGGCTGAACGGCTGAAGGACCTGCCGAATGTGGTGGTCGACTGGGGCATGCGCTACGGCAAGCCGTCCATCGCGTCGAAGATCGATGCGCTGAAGGAGCAGGGCTGCGACCGGATCGTGCTCTTCCCGCTCTACCCGCAATATGCGGCGGCGACGACCGCGACCGTCAACGATAAGGCGTTCGAGCATCTGATGAAGATGCGCTGGCAGCCGGCCGTGCGCACCGTGCCGACCTATCACGATGACCCGGTCTATATCGAGGCGCTGGCCAATTCGGTGCGCCAGACGCTATCGACGCTCGACTGGGAGCCGCAGCTTTTGATCACCTCGTTCCACGGCATCCCGCAATCCTATTTCAAGGCGGGCGATCCCTATTACTGTTTATGCCAGAAGACGGCGCGGCTGCTGCGCGAGGCGCTCGGTTATTCGGAAAACCAGCTGCGCATCACCTTCCAGTCCCGCTTCGGGCCGGAGGAGTGGCTGCAGCCCTATACCGACAAGACGATGGAAGGGCTGGCCGCCGAAGGCATCAAGCGGGTCGCGATCATGAACCCGGGCTTCGTCTCGGATTGTCTTGAGACGCTGGAAGAAATTGCCGGCGAAGCGGGCGAGATCTTCATGCATCACGGCGGCGAGAAATTTGTCCACATCCCGTGCCTGAACGATAGCGAGGGTGGGATGAACGTGCTGGAAAATGTGGTGCGGCGGGAGTTGCAGGGCTGGGTTTGAGCCGGTGTTTTGTCGCGGGTAAGTCCCCTCTGGCCTGCCGGCCATCTCCCCCACAAGGGGGAGAAGACTCGCAGCCATCGCCTGCTCCGATTGAGGTTCGGCGGTGCGGCCAGGCTAAACTCTCCCCCTTGTGGGGAGGTTTGGGAGGGAACTTTTTCCCATCCGTCGTCCTGTCGGGCAACTCGGAAACCAAAGGAGCGAACCATGATGAAGGCAATCGTCACCGGAGGCGCCGGGCTGATCGGGACCGGGATCTGTGAGGCACTGTCTGCGAGAGGCTATGAGGTCGCGTCCTTCGATCTGACGGAGGCGGCACATCCGGTTGAGGGAGTGCGGCAGGTCGAATGCGATGTGTCGGACGAGGCTTCGGTCGAGATCGCGGTTGCCGAACTCAAGTGGGATCGGCTCGACCTGCTGGTCAACAATGCGGGTGCCACGGGCGGCGCGCTCGGCGCGCCGATCCTCGAGATGTCGCTCACCGACTGGCGCCGCGTCATCGACAGCCATCTGACCGGCGCCTTTCTGATGACGCGGGCGGTTGCGCCGCTGATGCGCGAAGGTGGTTCGATCGTCAACATGGCGTCCACCCGCGCCTTCATGTCGGAGCCGAATTCGGAAGCCTATGCGGCATCCAGGGGCGGGCTGGTGGCGCTTACCCATGCGCTTGCCGTCAGCCTCGGGCCAAAGATCCGGGTGAACGCGATCGCGCCCGGATGGATCACCAACGAGACGAAGCTCAGCCACGAGGACGAGGCGCAGCATCCGGCCGGTCGCGTCGGCCGCCCGAAGGATATTGCCGATGCGGTGCTCTACCTTGCCGGGGCAGGATCTCGTCACCGGGCAGACGCTCTCGGTCGATGGCGGCATGACCAAGAAGATGATCTACGCTGAATAGGCGGCGGTACTCGCTGTCATCGGCAGATTGATGCCGTGGTCGTCGAAGTAACGCTCGATCGCTTCGAGGGACGTTGCATGGAAAGCCGCGGCGACATAGCTGTCTGGCCGCAGCAGATAGACGGCGTCCCGGGCGAACCCGGCGTCCTCGCAAGCTGGTTGCCAGGGGTAGGCCTGCAGGGGGATGGCGTTTTTGCTGCACCAATCCTCCAGCGCATATCCCGCATAGCCATAGACATGCACCTGCCAGCAGAGCCGATTGAACGCATCGTAGTTCGAGCGGCCGTCGCCGGCATCGAGCCAGGGCAGGCGGTCGCCGCCATGGACCTGACCGGCTTCGCCGACACTCAGATAATCGCCGCGATAATTGATCATGATCTGGGAGACGGTGCGGAACATGAATTCCCGTATCGGCTCCAGTCCGGCGGCGAGCGGCATGACCAGCGGCACCAGCCTCGTCCTGACGAATTGCGCGATACGGCCGTCCGACGTGGCAAGGCTGAAGGCCTGGTCGGTGGTGCGGACCAGCTTGCGGGCGAAGGCGATGCGCTCTTCCTCGAAAGATGAAAGCAGCCGCTCCTTCGCCTCGGCATCCCTGACGCCGCCGGACAGGACGGCCTTCAGCTTCCAGGCGAGGTTGATGGCATCGCCGATGCCGGTATTCATGCCCTGGCCGCCGGCCGGGCTATGGATATGCGCCGCATCGCCGAGAATGAAGGCGCGGCTCTTGCGGAAATGTTCGGCCACCCGGTGATGGACGCGGTAGGTCGAGAACCAGTTGACCGTTGTGACCTCGATGCCGAGATGTTCGACCGCCTTGTCCTTCAGGTCCTCGAAACGCAAGCTGCCTGCGTCAGTGTCGCTTTCCTCCACCGTCCCGATCAGCCGTGCACGCGTTCCATGATCGAGAGGAAGACGGCGAGAAAGTCTGCGCTGTCGAGCGCGATGTTGAGCTCGCCGTTCATCGGCGGGCCGGATGCCTCCACATCGGCGACATAGAAGGTCTGCTGGTAGGTTCCGCCTGGGAAGCCGAAGCCGAGAGACTTGCGCACTGCCGAGCTTGCGCCGTCGCAGCCGGCTAGGAAGGCCGTCTCGGATGTGGTCTGCCATCCGTCCGCCGTCTGCAGGCGCGCGACCACGGCGTCGGGCGTTTCCTCGAAATCGATGAGGGTCGTGTTCCATTCGACGGTGACACCCATCGCCTCCAGCCGCGACAGGAGCAGTTGCTCGTGCCGGTCCTGGGGGTAGATGTGGAGGAAAGGGTAGGGCGTCAGGCTTTCGCCGATGTTGCCGAGCGGCACCCGCGCCTGCTTCTCTCCGCCGACCCAGACGTTGACGCCGGCAACGTGATGTCCGTCGGCGACGATCGGCTTTGCGAGATCCAGCTGCCCATAGAGTTCGAGTGTGCGGGCATGGATGGCAAGCGCCCGCGAAGCCGTACCTGGTCCCGATGCCTTGGAGATGATGCGGACCTTCACGCCCATTCGCGTGAGCCAAAGCGCCAGCACGAGGCCGGTCGGTCCGGCCCCCACGATCAGCACGTCATGACGCATTGTTTCCGCCTCCCTCAAACCTTCCTGAGATTTAGGGCCGGAGGCGGAAAAGCAAATGTCAGACCCCGCGCTTGTTGCCCCAAAGGAGAACGTGGAGCTGCGGCAGGACGGTGGCGGAGAACCAGCGGTCGCCGGTCACCTTGTCGACCAGCCACAGCATACGGTCCATGATGCCGTCGAGGTCCATCCTCGCATCGTCATCGTCCGGTGGCGGAGGCGTGTGGTTGCCGGGCTGGAGATAGACGGGCAGTTCCGGACAGCGCCGCGAGGCATCTCTCGCGAAGTCATAGTCGGCATCGTCGAAGACGACGAATTTCAGGGCGATGCGCGGCGCTTTTCCAGCCGCTGCGAGACAGTCCGTCAGGGTATCCCAGTCGGTCTCCATGCCGCTCGACGGCGGTTTCGGCGAGAGCACGAGGACGTCGAGATCGGCAAACCAGTCGCGGGCCACGCTCCCTTGCGTCTCTATGGCGAAGCGGTAGCCGTCGTTCTTGCCTCGCCGGATCAAAGGCTTGAGAGGCTGGATGGCGGGATTGCCGCCGGACAGCGACACCATCAGCGGCGTATCGCCGGAAAGGCGGCGGACCTCTTTCCAGATCGCTTCGGCATCCATCGACTTCCAGTCGTGGCGATAGGCGCTGTCGACCGCATGCAGGGTATCGCACCACGAACAGCGATAATCGCAGCCGCCGGTGCGGACGAACACGGTCGGCTGGCCGATCAGCATGCCTTCGCCCTGGATGGTCGGGCCGAAGATCTCGCTGATGCGGATCTTGTCTGAGGTGGTGCTCATGGCCGGATCTCGGGCCGATACTCGGCCCAGGTTTTTGGCGTTT
The DNA here is from genome assembly GCF_030323265.1 of Terrirhizobium terrae. GTDB lineage: Bacteria > Pseudomonadota > Alphaproteobacteria > Rhizobiales > Rhizobiaceae > Neorhizobium. The sequence goes on along the minus strand of NZ_CP104992.1, from coordinate 264,891 downwards.
CGCTGACGCGCACGGCCGTGGTCTCTGGCAGGCGGGTCTTGCACCAGTCGTAGAAGTGTTTTGCCAGATATTCCGATGTCACCTTGTCGTGGCCGAGCACGTCGTTCAGGTGGCGGTGGTCGAATTCATCGTCAATGTAGCGCTTGAGCGGCGCGAGTTCATGATAGTCGCGCACGAAACCGTCATCGTTCAGATCGGCCGAGGCAAGTTCGACGACGACGATATAGTTGTGGCCGTGCAGGCGGGCACATTGGTGATCGGCCGGCAGGTGCGACAGCTGATGCGAGGCGGAGAAATGGAATTCCTTGGTGATCCGGTACATCAGCGGATCTCCTCTGCCTTGAATTCCGGGGCCTGAAAGCCTTCGGTCGCCGCCTTCCAGAAATCCGGGTCCTCGTAGTCTGTCGGGTCTTCGACGCCGGCGAGATGAAAGGCTTCGCGGCGTTCGACGCAGGTGCCGCAGCGGCCGCAATGCCGCTCACCGCCCTTGTAGCAGGACCAAGTTTCGATGAAGGGCGTGCCGGTTCGGTCACCATCGGTGACGATGTCGGCCTTGGAGCCGGTCACGTAGGGAGCAAGGAGTTTCACCGAGGCATAGCCGTCCAGCGCGTGGCGCTGCATCGTGTCAAAAGCGTCAATGAAGCCCGGGCGGCAGTCGGGATAGATGAAGTGGTCGCCGCCATGGACGGCGATCGCGACCGCGTCCGCCTGACGCGCGGCGGCGACACCGAAGGCGACCGTCAGCATGATCGCGTTGCGGTTCGGCACCACGGTGATGCGCATCGTCTCTTCGGCATAGTGGCCGTCGGGGACGTCGACATCATCGGTGAGGGCCGAGCCGGTCAGCTGGCTGCCGATGGCGCGCATGTCGATGATCTGGTGGAAGACGCCGAGGCGTTCTGCCGCCGCAGCGGCGAATTCCAGTTCCTTCCTGTGGCGCTGACCATAATCGAAGGAGATGAGACCCATGAGGTCGCCCCTGGCGGCGATGTTGTGGGCAAGCGAAACGGAATCCAGTCCGCCGGAGCAGACGACTATTGTCTTCATATCTTGGGTCCTTGTTTTGTCCGGGTAGGCTGCGACCGGTCTTCGTCGTGGCTCTTTAAAGCGTTGGCCGGCGTTTGTGAATGCTTGACCTGAACTTCCTTCGCCACACATATGGCAGCGACATCGTCACGGGGGAGTTATTCTATGAATATTGGTGGTTTTGATATTTTCGTGATCGTGGTGGTGATCCTTGCGATCATGCTGCTCTTCGCTCTGGTGAAGACGGTGCCGCAGGGCTATGCGTACACGGTCGAACGTTTCGGCAAATATACCCGCACGCTGCAGCCGGGCCTCAACATCCTGACGCCGTTCATCGAGCGCATCGGCTCCAAAATGAACGTGATGGAGCAGGTGCTCGACATTCCGACGCAGGAAGTCATCACCAAGGACAATGCCAGCGTCGCGGCGGACGCGGTAGCATTCTATCAGGTGCTGAACCCAGCCCAGGCCGCCTACCAGATCGCCAACCTGGAAAACGCCATCCAGAACCTGACCATGACCAATATCCGCTCGGTCATGGGTTCGATGGATCTCGACGAGCTCTTATCCAACCGCGACGTCATCAACGAGCGCCTGCTGCGTGTGGTCGATGAAGCCGTTCATCCGTGGGGCATCAAGGTGACCCGTATCGAGATCAAGGACATCCAGCCGCCGAAGGATCTGGTTGAATCCATGGCCCGGCAGATGAAGGCGGAGCGCGAAAAGCGCGCGCTGGTTCTGGAGGCCGAAGGTGCCCGTAATGCGCAGATCCTGCGTGCAGAAGGCGCGAAGCAGGCAGCCGTCCTGCAGGCAGAAGGCGAGCGCGAGGCGGCGTTTCGCGAGGCGGAAGCGCGCGAGCGTCTGGCGGAAGCGGAAGCCAAGGCGACGCAGGTCGTGTCCGAGGCGATCGGCGCCGGCGACGTGCAGGCGATCAACTACTTCGTGGCACAGAAATATACTGAGGCGCTGGTCGAGATCGGCAAGGCCAGCAATTCGAAGATCGTGTTGATGCCGCTGGAAGCCTCGTCGCTGATCGGCTCGATCGGCGGTATCGGCGCCATTGCCAAGGAAGTGTTCGGCGACGGCAATGGTCCGGCACCGTCCGCGCCTCGCCCTCAGCCACCACGTCCGGCCCGCAGCACGCCGACGGTCACCGCCGTCGTGCCGCCGTTCACGCCACCGACCTCTGAGAGGTAAGGCGATGGTGGTCGAACTCTGGAATAGCCTTGGCGCCTGGGGCTGGTGGATTGTCGGCATCGTGCTTCTGGTGCTGGAACTGGTCGTGCCCGGCGTCTTCCTGATCTGGATCGGTGCTGCGGCCGTCGTGCTCGGCGCGCTGTCGCTCGCCTTCTGGGATGCCGCGTTTTGGGGCTGGCATGTCCAGCTTCTGCTGTTTGCCGTGCTCTCCGTTCTCTTCGCCATCGTCGGGCGTCGGATCTATAACGGCAAGGGCAGCAGGACAGACGAGCCGACACTCAACCGTCGCGGCGAGAGCCTGATTGGGCGGACCGCGACACTATCCGAACCGATCCTGGAAGGTCGCGGACGCATCAAGCTCGACGATACGATGTGGTCGGTGATGGGGCCGGACCTGCCGGTCGGCTCACGGGTGCGGGTGATCGCGTCGAGCGGACGGGATCTGACGGTCGAGCCGGTGATCAGGTAGACAATTTTCTCGTTAAACAAAAACGGCCGGGGAGACCCGGCCGTTTTTGTTTGTCTTGAGCTTTCAGCCGAGTTCCTTGTCGAGCGCTTCCAGCTCATCAATCAGCCCTTCGATCATCGCCAGGCCCTTGGACCAGAAGGTCGGGTCGGTCGCGTCGAGGCCAAACGGCTTTAGCAGCTCCGAATGGTGCTTGGTGCCGCCGGCCTTGAGCAGTTCGAAATACTTGTCCTGGAAGCCCCCTTGCCGGAATTGGGAGCGGCGTTCTGGTAGACGGCGTAGAGCGAGTTCACCAGGCAGTCGCCGAAGGCGTATGCGTAGACATAGAAGGGCGAATGGATGAAGTGGGGGATATAGGTCCACCACGTCTCGTAGCCTTCCGAGATCCTGATCGCCGGGCCGAGGCTCTCGTTCTGGACCGACAGCCATAGTTCGCCGATCTGCTCCGCCGTCAGTTCGCCGTCCTTGCGGGCGGTGTGGAGCTTGCGCTCGAACTGATAGAAGGCGATCTGGCGCACGACCGTGTTGATCATATCCTCGACCTTCTGGGCGAGCATCGCCTTGCGTTCGCGCTTGTCGGTCGTTTTTTCCAGGAGTGCGCGGAAGGTCAGCATTTCGCCGAATACGGAGGCGGTTTCCGCCAGTGTCAGCGGGGTCTGGCACATCAGCGCGCCTTGTTCGCCGGCAAGCACCTGATGCACGCCATGGCCGAGTTCGTGGGCGAGCGTCATGACGTCGCGCGGCTTGCCGAGATAGTTGACCAGCACATAGGGATGCGCCGAGGGCACTGTCGGGTGGGCGAAGGCGCCCGGTGCCTTGCCGGGGCGGGCAGGGGCGTCGATCCATTCTTCGTCGAAGAAGCGGCCGGCGATATCGGCCATTTCCGGGGCGAAGGCGCCATAGGCGGAGAGAACGGTGTCCTTGGCGGTGGTCCAGGGGATCAGCGCCTTCGGCGTCTCCGGCAGCGGCGCGTTGCGGTCCCAGTAGTTCATCTGGTCCATGCCGAGCCATTTCGCCTTCATCGCATAGTAGCGATGGGAGAGGCGCGGATAGGCCTGCTGCACGGCCTCGGCCAGCGCATCGACGACCTCACGCTCGACACGGTTGGCCAGGTGGCGGCTGTCGGCGATATCCTCGAAGCCGCGCCAGCGGTCGGAGATTTCCTTGTCCTTGGCGAGCGTATTGGTGATCAGCGTGAAGACGCGCAGGTTTTCGTTGAAGGTCTTTGACAAGGCGGCCGCCGCCTTGGCGCGAACCTCGGGATCGCTTTCCTGCAGCATGTTGAGGGTGACTTCGAGCGGTCGCTTCTCACCGTCGATGTCGAAGCGCAGTTCCGCCATCGTCTCGTCGAAGAGACGGTTGAGGGCGGCGGCCGAGGTCATCGATTTTTCGAGGAAGAGTTGCTCCAGCTTGTCTTCCAGCTGGAAGGGCTTGTCCTTGCGCAGGTCGACGATCCAGGGGCGATAGTGACCGGCGGCCGGATCGCGATCCATGCAGGCATCCATGACTGCATCGTCGATGCGGTTCAGTTCCAGCGCGAAGAACAGGAGATGAGCGGACATGTCCGTCAGCTTTGCCTGCACGTCGCCATAGAACTTGCCGTTGGCCGGGTTGGACGTGTCGGAGAAATAGGTAAGGCCGGCAAAGGAGCCGATCTTGCCGAGCAGGTCGTCCAGCGCCTCGTATTCCTTCAGCGCTTCGCCGATGCCGCCAGCACCGGTTTTCGTCGCGGCTTCGGCAAGCTTGCCCTTCCACTTGGTCTCGAAGGCGAGTGCGTCCGTCTCGCCCTTCTTCAGGTCGGCGGTGAAGGTCGGTGCGTCCTTTGCGGCGTAGAGATCGGAAAGCTTCCAGACCGGCAGCGTGCCGAGAACGGGATCGTTTACAGGCTCGGAGGGCGTGGCGCTCGCGGAGGCTGTGGCCATTGCGATGCGCAACTGCGCGGGGCGGTTCAACATGACTTGTCCTTTCCTGAAATCGATCATCGAGGGTTAGCATTTCGCATCCGGCAGCGCGAGCCGTCCGCTTTTCGTTCAGACGGTTAAAATGTGAGCTTTTCTCAAAAGGGGATGTTCAAGCCTTTCTGGCACAACCCTAGGCATAAGAGCCCAAAAAGGGCGCACGATGAACGTTGCCGGGAGCCGAAAGCATGATTGCTCACATCCTGATCGTTGATGACGATCCGATCCAGCGCCGCCTTCTGAAGAACGCCGTCGAGCGTCATGGGCATGTGGCGCATCTTGCTGAGAACGGAAGAGCAGCCCTCGACTTTCTCGCTCGGGCGACCGGTGACGTGAACGTCATCGTGCTCGACCTGATGATGCCAGAGATGGACGGGCTGAGCTTCCTTGCGGCGCTGCGCGAGACGGGCACAACGACGCCGGTGATCGTGCAGACGGGGCAGGGCAGCATCGAATCCGTCGTCCAGGCGATGCGGGCAGGCGCCTTCGACTTCGTCGTCAAACCGGTCTCCCCGAACGGATTTCCACCTCGATCTCCAACGCGCTCAAGCTCGACCAGCGCGAGGGCAAGTCCAAGGCCGGACGTCGTCGTCCGGGTGTCGTCGGCTTCAACGACATCGTCTCGGCAAGCCCGGACATGCTGCGTGTCATAGATCTCGCCCAGCGCGCCGCCCATTCCAACATCCCGGTGGTGCTGGAAGGTGAATCCGGCGTCGGCAAGGAAATGATCGCCCGCGCCATCCAGTCCGGCAGCGATCGGGCCAACAAGCCGTTCATCACCGTCAATTGCGGCGCGATCCCGGCCAATCTGGTCGAGAGCATCCTGTTCGGCCATGAGAAGGGTGCATTTACGGGTGCCACCGAACGCCATACCGGCAAGTTCGTCGAAGCCGATGGCGGCACGCTGTTCCTCGACGAGATCGGCGATCTGCCGCTCGACGTTCAGGTCAAGCTGCTGCGTGCCGTGCAGCAGGGCGAGATCGAAACCGTCGGCGCCGGCAAGGTGCAGAAGGTCAACGTGCGCCTGATCTCGGCGACCAACAAGGACCTTATCGAAGAGGTTCGCGCCGGTCGGTTCCGCGAAGATCTCTATTATCGCCTCAACGTCTTCCCGATTACCATTCCGGCGCTTCGCCGCCGTAAGGAAGACGTTCCGCATCTCGTCCGCGTCTTTGCCGAGCGCTTCTCGGTGGAGCAGAAGCTGCCGCGTCATCTCGGCGTCAGCGCCGGTGCTCTCGGCCTGCTCACCGCCTACGACTGGCCCGGCAACATCCGCCAGCTTGAAAACGCGATCTTCCGCGCCGTCGTCCTGGCGGAAGGCGAAGAGCTGACGGAACTCGATTTCCCTCAGATCGCGGCGCAGATTCCGGAATTCCGTACGGCGGAATTGGCGGCGACGGCGGTCGCGCCGGCCATGCCGACGGAGGCTTCGGTCAGCCGACTGGACATGGGCGAGACGAGTTTTCCACAACCTTCTATGCCGCCCCGTTCCAACCGGCCGGACCCGCGCGCGCTTCTTGCCGCAGCCTATCCGGCATCGGACAATGTCATCGTCAGCACCGACGACACGGGCGAAGTGCGCAAGCTTGCCGATGTCGAGGAAGAACTCATCCGTTTCGCGCTGAAGTTCTATCGCGGCCAGATGAGCCAGGTTGCCCGCAAGCTCGGTATCGGACGCTCGACCCTTTATCGCAAGCTCAAGGATTACGGAATCGATCCGGATGATCCGCTGAAGGAAGCAGCTTGAAGCGGAATTTCGATTAGCAGTCCGTCATCTTCAGGCAAGGAAACCATGGCAATCTGCGTCAATCTATCCTTAGCAGTTCATTGACTATAGGAGAGATGCTTGTACATGTGTGGCAAATTTGCCATCGTGTGACCGCAATTGTCAGTCAAATGAGACAGCGAGGGACGTTGTCTACAGGACGGGGATCGCTTTGCCTTTGTTGAATGCAAAAGAAACGCTTTCGGGCGCGAGCATGCGACATCTCGCTCTGAAAGTATTTCAATCGCTGGCCAAGCGCGCTGCCATGGGCGCCGCGCTGGCAGTCGTTGCCGGCTCGATCCTGTCCGCTTCCGTGACCGAGGCGGCTGCGGAGAACCGCAGCCTCAAGCTCTATTTCATCCATACGGGTGAAAAGGCCGAGATCACATTCAAGCGCAATGGCCGATTCGATCCCAAGGGCCTGGCCCAGATCAACAAGTTCCTGCGCGACTGGCGCAAGAACGAGCCGACCAAGATGGACCCTCGGCTCTTCGATCTCGTTTGGGAAGTCTATCGCCGCAGCGGCGCCAAGGACTACATCCACGTCGTCTCCGCCTATCGTTCGCCGGCAACCAACGGCATGCTGCGCTCGCGTTCGCGCAACACGGGTGTTGCCAAGAACAGCCAGCACACGCTCGGCAAGGCGATGGATTTCTACATTCCGGGCGTGAAGCTCGCGACGCTCCGCGCTCTTGCCATGCAGATGCAGGTCGGCGGCGTCGGCTATTATCCGAAATCCGGTTCTCCTTTCGTGCATCTCGATGTCGGCGGCGTTCGTGCCTGGCCACGCATGAGCCGCCAGGAACTGGTGCAGATCTTCCCCAAGGGCAATACGCTTCACCTTCCTGCCGACGGAAATCCGCTGCCGGGTTATGACCAGGCATTGGCGGATTACAAGAAGCGCGTCGGCTCAAGCTCGATCGAGATCGCTTCGACCGCCGGCAGCGCACCTGCCGGCGAGCGCAAGCGTCGTGGCTTCCTGGCCTCGCTTTTCGGCGGTGGTGCCGACGAGGAAGAGGATAACGGCGAAAGCAGCACGCCGACCATGGCGTCTCCGCGTCAGCAGCCGTCGACGGCTCCGGCCTTCAGGCCTTCGGACGATGCAGACGACAATGCGCCGCTGCCCGGCGTGATGGTCGCATCGGCCGAGCCGACGCAACAGCAGCAGCCTGCCAATATTGCAGCGCCGATCCCGGCCTCGCGCCCGGCCTTCCGTCAGGATGGTCCGGGTGGACTGGCGACCGCTCTCTATTCGCAGCAGCGCAACCCGGCGCAGGAAGCACTCGCGCTGCAGGCGGCCGCTGCGGCCAGCGGTCAGACGCCGAACGAGGATTTCGAGGATCTCGCCAAATATTCGGTGCCCGTGCCGACCCTGCTCGGTGCACGCGGCCTGAAGGGCGATGCCGACACGTCGTCGATGACCGCGTCGTTGGCGGATGTACCGGCTTCGCTGCAGCAGATGGAGGCAGTGCCGCTTCCGGGCCATCGCCCAGCAGCGCCGCAGATGGCCTTTGCAGCGGTTGCCCAGCCGCCTCAGCCGCAGGCTCGCGCCCAGTCTCAGGAACAGGAGTTGACGCCTGAGCTGGTGGCCGCCCTGTCGCGCAGTATGGATGACGAGCGCCCGGTTTCTGCTCCAGTCGCCGCCGTAAGGCCGGTTGCTGCGAACGTCCGTGCTGCTGAGCCGGTCGCGCCGCCACACAAGCCGGTCTATGTTGCGGCCCTGTCGCCGAAGATCCTGCAGGCGCCGTCCCGCGCCAAGCAGTTCGGTGACGGTTTTGATGCGCCGAGGCCGGTTTCGGCTTCCGTCACCGCGACACCGATGAAGGGTGGCCGATCCGACAAGCCGAGTGCGCAGCCTTCCGGTGACTTGACCCAGGACGCGCTGGCCAAGTGGGCGCTGAACAACGGCAAGGCTGGTGACGTCGTGTCCGTTAAGGCGCCACGCGTCGTCACCCGGACGCTCAACAGCGAATATTCCGCCGCCTATGGCAACGAAGGGTTCAAGCCAGTCGCCGCGACCGTGGCAATCGATCCAAGCCGCTTCAACTGATCCGTGAAATCGGAGCCGCCGCGTCGATGCGGCGGCGAAGCCGTGCCTAATTTTCCAAGGCCTTCAGGACTGCTTGGGCAGCTTCCGTGCCGGCGACGATCGCGCCTTCGATATAGCCGGGAAACGAGGGCGAGAGCTCGGAGCAGGCGAAACGCAGGCGCGACAGACCTTCGAGCAGGACCGCCTCTGCATCGGGTGAATTGAGATCCGTGATGACATCGCTATAGGCGCCGTCGCTCCAGGCATCGTTGACCCAGTCCCGTACGCAGGTGGAGCGTGGAGTGCGAGCCTCATCGCCGAGAGCGCTTGCCAGCTCATCGGTGACGAAGGCGACCAGATCCGCCTGCAGGCGCTTATGCCACTCGGATGCCAGCGGGCCGCCGATGAAGACGACGATGCCATGGTAATCGCCATGGCTGGCGTCGCAGGCATACATGCCCTGAGGCTCGCTCCAGCGCACCGAGCCGTTCAGGCCCTTGTCACGCCAGAATGGCGCCTCATAACCGATCTGCAGCTTGATGACGCAGCCCGGCGACCACGCGTTAAGTGCCTTCGTCAGGCGCGCGGGCAGGGCAGGTGCGATCTCGATATGTCGCGCCATGACCGGTGGCACGGCAAAGATCACCTGCCGGGCGGTCAGCGCACGGCCATTGACGTCGACTTCCACCTCATCGTCCATCAGGGTGACACAGGTGGCCGGCGAAGACAGGCGCAGACGATCGCCAAGCCGTGCGGCGAGCTTTTCGGCAAGGCCCTGCATCGTGCCCGCCAGGAACATTTCGAGCTCGGGATAGACATTGGTGATGCGGCGGTCGTTCGATGCCAGATAGGCGAGGCTGATTTCTTCCGGCGCGCGGCACCAGAGGCCCATGACCAAGCGACGATAGGAGTTCAGGACTTCGGGATCTTCGTCCCGCTGATCATCGATCCACTGCGCAACCGTCAGGCCGGCAAGCGACGGGTCGGAAAGGTCGAGGGCGATCATGCGGTCGCGCAGCCGGTCGACCTCCTGCCAGATGCTCTCGCCCCTTTCATCGGCGATCGGCGGGCGATAGGACGGCTTGCCTGAGACATAAGTCCAGACTTCTTCGGCGCCATGTTGTCTGGCGAGCGAGGCCAGATGCGTCATGTCGCGACAGAAGAACTGGCCACCAGTATCGATGCGGGTGCCGTTTGGCAGGTATTCAGCCTCTGCCCGCCCGCCGACACGCTCCCTTGCCTCGACGAGCAGGACGTTGCGTCCGGCCTCCATCAGCGTGACGGCGGCCGTGAGCCCGGTAAAGCCGGCGCCGATTACGATCACGTCATGGTCTGGCATGGGGACGCTCCCAGGGGGAATATGTGTGGGAAAGGCTGGAACGAAAAAGCCCGCCTTGCGGCGGGCTTTGAAACGATCGGATCAGGCTGCTTCTTCCTCGTCGGTGGCAGCACCCGGGATCATGCCGAGGGCGCTGAGATAGGTGTCGAGGATCAAATCCTCTTCCATGCGCTCCTGGTCGTCCTTCTTGCGAAGGGCGATGACCTTCTTCATGATTTTTGTGTCGTAGCCCATCGACTTGGCTTCGCCGTAGACGTCCTTGATGTCGTCGGCAATCGTCTTCTTTTCTTCTTCTAGTCTTTCGATCCGCTCGACAAATGCGCGGAGTTGGTCGCGGGCGACGCCATGAGCATCAGACATCGGGGCCTCCTGGTAATGGGAATGTCTCTGAGTGGTGGTCAAGTGCCGAAAAGCGGCGGCGAGGTCAAGCCCAATCAATCATCTTGGGCATTTCAGCTTGCCTCCGTCAGCTTCAGTCATGGGCCGGCTTGTTGACTTCGAATGCGGCTTTTTGAGCGTCGCTGGCTTCCTTCTGGTGAAGGTTCTTCCACTCATCAAAAGGCATGCCGTAGACAATTTCTCTCGATTGATCCTTGGAAAGCTCGATGCCGGCCTCGTTCGCGGCGTCCTTATACCAGTTCGACAGGCAGTTCCGGCAGAAGCCGGCAAGGTTCATCATGTCGATATTCTGCACATCGGTGCGATGGCGCAGATGCTGGACAAGCCGGCGAAATGCGGCCGCCTCGAGTTCGGTCTGCTGTTCCCTGGTGAGCTCGGTCATCGGAGCGTCTCCTTCATGTAGTCGCCGTTCATGCCGGATAGGGGCCGGTGCGCGACGGAAAGATCTTGTATTCGTGCAATGTGGGGTCGGCGTTCAGCCGGTTGAAGATGGGCGCCAGTCTTTGCGCCCAGGCATCCATGCCGGTGTCGTCGCCGATCAGGTCCTGCCGGACTTCGAGCAGCGCGTGCGGTATACCCGCCATCATGCAGTGGCGGTACATCGTGTCGCCCTTCAACGCGCCGTCATAGGGCTCGTTGTCGCCGACGACGATATCGCCCGGCTCCCGCAGATGATCGAGGAATGGCAAGACGACGCGGTCGTCGCTGTCCCAGAGAATGGCTGCATGCCAAGGGCGGGCGAATTCCTTCCAGAATGGCGTGAAAGAATGCAGCGACAGCACAAGCGGCGCTTTGCCCGTGGCCGCTGCGGTCTTCGCGATCGTCTGCTCGACGGCCCGGTGATACGGCCGATGATAGGTGTCGAGGCGAAACTGCCATTCCTCGTCGGTGATCGGATGGTTGCCGGGGATGATCGCGCCGTCAGAAATCTTCATCACCAGCGTCGGGTCGTCCTCGCCGCGGTTCGGATCGATCAGCAGTCGGGAGAAACAGCCGAGCACGGCGGGCACGCCGAGCATTGCCGCCAGCCTGCGCGTCATGCCTTCGATTCCGATATCGTAGGCGATGTGGCGCATGAAGGCGGTGTCGGGCAGGCCGAGGCTGCCATAGCGCTCCGGCAGGCGGTTCATCGCATGGTCGGCGAGAAGCACCATGCCTTTGTCATAGTCGCCTTCTATGATTTCGAAAGGTTTGAAGTCCTGCATGGGCCTGTATCGGGGAAAGCTATTCGAAACGGTGTTCCGCGGTCGGTGATGGCATGGTGCCGGACGCGGCGCAAGGCCGGCCTCCTTGCACATGGATCAGAGATCATTGGGTGCGTTCACGAAAAGACCACCAAAAAGGGCATTATAATCGATTGGAGCTTCGTTGACTTTCAATGCCGTCCGCGCGAGAAAGTGCCTCACGAATAACCATGGAGTCCTGACGGAAACCGTGTCGAAAAAATCCCTGAAAAACTATCTTCGTGCGCTCCTTTCCGTACCGGCCGGGACTTTCGCTGTGTGCATCGGCGGGCCGCTCCTGATGGCGTCGCCGGCCCATGCGGATTTCCGCGTCTGCAACGGTACGCAGAACCTTGTCGGCGTGGCCATCGGCTACCGCGCGCAGGACGGCTGGAACACCGAAGGCTGGTGGCAGGTGCCTGCCTCCACCTGCGCGACCCTGATCGAGGGCGAGCTGCAGTCCCGCTACTATTATCTCTATGCCGAGGACTCCGCTCGGGGCGGACGTTGGACCGGCAATGTGAACATGTGCGTCGCCGAAAACGAGTTCAAGATCGTCGGCGTCAACGATTGCTTCGCCCGTGGCTACCAGCGCATGGGCTTCAAGGAATATGACACGGGCCGACAGGGCAGCTGGATGGTCCAGCTCTCCGATACGCCCGGCACGCAGGAAGGCCAGAATTGATGAGGCGTAACCGCAAAGTAAAGATCCTTGCCACGCTCGGCCCGGCATCCTCCGAAGAGGAGATGATCCAGAAGCTGCATGAAGCGGGTGCGGATCTTTTCCGCATCAACATGAGCCATGCCAGCCATGACGTGATGCGGACGCTGATCAAGCGCATCCGCGCGGTCGAAGAGCGTTGCGGGCGTCCGATCGGCATTCTCTGCGACCTGCAGGGCCCGAAGCTGCGCGTCGGCAAGTTCGCCAATACCAAGGTGACGCTGAAGCCGGGCCAGACCTTCACGCTCGACAACAATGAGGCGCCCGGTGACGAGACCCGCGTCTATCTTCCGCATCCGGAAATCCTGGAAGCCGTAAAGGCGGGTGACCGCCTGCTGATCGACGACGGCAAGCTGGCGCTGAAGGCGGAGAAGGCCGACGGCAAGAGCATCGTCTGTACCGTCGTCGCGGGCACGAGCATTTCCGACCGCAAGGGTGTCAGCCTGCCCGATACGCTGCTTGCTGTCGGCGTCTTGACCGAAAAGGACAGGGCCGACCTCGACGCCGTTCTCGCGACCGAGGAAGCCGACTGGGTGGCGCTCTCCTTCGTACAGCGCCCGGAAGACCTCGCTGAAGTCCGCAAGATTTCCCGTGGCCGCGTCGGCATCATGTCGAAGATCGAGAAGCCGCAGGCGCTTGAGCGGATCGATGAGATCATCGAGCTTTCCGATGCCGTGATGGTCGCCCGTGGTGACCTTGGCGTTGAAATGCCGATCGAAGCCGTTCCCGGCATCCAGAAGCAGCTGACCCGCGCGTGCCGCCGCGCCGGCAAGCCGGTCGTCGTCGCGACCCAGATGCTGGAATCGATGATCTCGGCGCCGGTACCGACCCGCGCCGAAGTGTCCGACGTGTCGATCGCCGTCTTCGAAGGCGCCGATGCGGTCATGCTGTCGGCCGAATCCGCTTCCGGTCAGTATCCGGTCGAGGCCGTGTCGATGATGGCGTCGATCGCCCGCCAGGTCGAACAGGATCCGCTCTATCCGAGCATCATCTACGCCCAGCGCGCCACGCCTGAGGCGACCGGCGCCGACGCGATTTCGCTCGCGGCCCGCCAGATCGCCGAGACGCTGCGCCTGTCGGCTATCGTCACCTATACCTCGTCGGGCACGACCGGCCTTCGCGCCTCGCGCGAGCGCCCGAACGTTCCGATCATCGCGCTGTCGCCGATCATCCAGACGGCGCGCCGCCTGTCGGTCTGCTGGGGTCTGCATTGCGTCGTCACCCACGATGCGACGGACCTGGACGACATGGTGAACCGCGCCTGCCGCATCGTCGTGTCGGAAGGTTTCGGCAAACCGGGCGACCGCGTCATCATCTCGGCCGGTGTGCCGCTCGGAACGCCGGGCGCCACCAACATGCTGCGCATCGCCTATATCGGCTCCGACGGCCAGTCGGGCATGTAAGGCGAAAGCCGCAATGCGAAAATCTCAGACGGCCGGAGCGATCCGGTCGTCTTGCGTTTAAGATATCTGCATGGCCGAGATCCCAAGATGAATGAACCAGATCCGGAACGGCTCTCCATCGTTCGCGAATGCATGGAAAATTATGAGGTCGGTGAGGCTGAGGCGGAATGGCCGAACAATATCCTCTCACGCCGCACCGTCGTTTATCGAGACGGAACCATTGCGCGCGATGGAGATGCGGTCTCCACCCAAATTGATGGTGATGAACTCGCATTATGCAGGCGGCTGGCGGAAGAGGCCGCTGAATTGATGCGCGGTGTCAGTGTCGGAATGGGGTCGCAGGCTGACACGGCGTTTTATCCGTTCTTTATCGCCGGTGGGAGATCTTCGCCGCCGGTCGCGGCTATCGATGAGCCTCTCATGCGGACATGCTTCGGCGGTACAATTTTCCCCCAGGCAACGATCACTGCCGAGCCATTTTCCAAGGAAACTGTGTGGTGGAACGAAGTGCTGCTAGATGGAGAAGAGAGCGGTGAGGCGTACTTCATTCCATGGACTGGCATGATTGATTGGTTCTCCAATCATTCGGCCTTCACTGCGGCTGCCTTCGTGCGGATCGGTGATCCACTGTTATTGGCAGCCTTGCCCGACGAAGCGTCTCCTGATGGCACAGTCATCGCAGGATGCGTGCTGCCGCGACTTGCGCTTGGACTGACACGTAATGGCAGCCTTGTCGGCCTATTTGGCACTGTGGTTAGTGGCTGAACCAGGTCGTTCGACGAGGCTTCCATTCTTAAAGAGGCCTCAGCTCTTCTCGACGGAAAGGCCGATGGCCGGACGGCTCGGCACGCCGGACTGGGTGAGCCGGGCTTCGGCCGTGCGAGCGAGGGACTGGAGATCGCGGTCGATGCCGGAGAGCTTTTCGATTGCCGCGATCGCCACGTCCGTCACCACATAATCGGGCTTGTGACCGAGGCCGTGGATCATCACCAGTTCGGAACCGGCAATATCGCGGGCGAGGCCTTGCGAATGGATCTCTTCGGCCACGACCGGGTCACTGTCGCCGGTAATGATCACCGTCGGTGTCTTTATCTCTTTGTAGCGCGGCGCGATGCGGGCGACATAGGCGTTGAGATTGGCGACGTCGATCGCGTTGTAGTGGAAATTCTGCGGCCTTAGCACCAGTGCCGGCGCGCCTTCGTCGACATAGCGGTCGCGGCGCTGGTTGGGGCTGAATACGGCCTTGGTCGCGCCGTCCATGATCAGCATGCCCGCCGGCAGGCTGATCAGGTGGGTGAACCACCAGCCGACATAGGGCATGGCCGCAACATTGTAGTGCCAGTCGACGCCACCCGGCCAGGGATGGGTTGCCGGCGCGAGAAACAGCAGGCCAGCCGTCTTTTCAGGATGGAAGACGGCAAAGCTCGCGGCGATCGCACCGCCGAGGGAATGGCCGACTATGATCGCCCTGTCGATGCCCTTGAGTTCCATCAACCGCGCGATTGCAGCCGCCTGACCCTCAGGAAAATCGTTTTCAGGTCCGCCGCGCTCGGAATAGCCGTGGCCGGGGCGGTCGACGAAGAGAAGCTCGGCGCATCCCTCCAGCGATTTGCGGAAGGCTGTTTCCTGATCCCGCAGGTTGCCACTTGCTCCATGGATGAAGACGACAGGCGGGAGAGACGGATTGTCCGGGCCTTTGACATGCAGGGAATTCAGCTTGTAGCCGCCAACGTCGGTCAGCTCGCCGTGCCTTGGAAACCGTCGTTCGATAGCGCCCGCCTGCCATGCGGTGAACCCGAAAGCGGCAGCGAGGACGGCCAGGACCGCAAGGGGTAAGATCATGCGGCGCGATCCGATATCTGCCTCACGTACGGTTTCCGGCGATTTTTTCCGAGAGCTTCACGACGGCTTCCTGAGCGTCGCGATCGGCGGGGTAGACATCGAGATAGCGTTCCCAGGCCTTCAGCGCCAGCTGGTCGTCGCCGGCTTCCGTCAGGATGCCGGCCATGCCGGCAAGGGCGCCGAAATGGCGTGGTTCGCGTTTCAAGACCTCAGCGATGTCGGCCATCGATTTGCGGCGGTCGCCCATCGCGTAATGCAGCGTCGCACGCCTGTTCCAGCCTTCGGTGAATGCGGGATCGAGAAGGGTGACGCGGTCGAGGAAGTCGAGCGCGGCCGCATTCTTCTTTTCCTTGATGGCATCGGCCGACCACTGCATCAGCAGGTTTATCGTCGGACTGCCCGAATCGTTGACCTCGGCGATGATCTGGTTGGCGATGCTCTTTGCCTTTTCCGCATCGCGTTCGCGCTTCAAGGCATCGAACAGGGAATCGACGGGTTTGGCGGCAGCAGGTTGAGGTGCGGGAGACTGCTCACCTGGAGCCGGTGGTGCCGGAGGGGCAGGGGCGGCAGGCGATTCTGCCTGCGGCGGAGGTGTCTGAGCCAGCACGGGAACGGGCATTGCCAGACCGGTGGCTGCGATAAGCGGGATGCTCAAAATGAAATGGCGCATGCGGATAAGGTAATCCGCATGCGCCGAAGGTCAAAGCCGAATTGTCGCGCTATCGACAATTTGATTGCCGGCGAGAAAACTCGCCTGCCGCAATCAGCCCTGGCGGGCCTTGAAGCGCGGGTTCTGCTTGTTGATGATGTAGATGCGGCCCTTGCGACGAACCAGACGGTTTTCGCGGTGACGAGCCTTCAGCGCCTTAAGCGAGTTCTTGATCTTCATTGTACTGGTCCAGCAGTCTGTGGGCTCGTAGAGCCGCTTGTCTCTATCAATCGAAAGCGCGCCGCCTAGTTCTTGAGATCAAGGGGCGCGCCTCAGGTTGGGCGTGCAGATAACCCGAGCCTTCGCCCGTGTCAACCTTATGACAACGTTTTCCGGCCTTTCAGTTCGGTCACGTGGCCCATTTTGCGGCCGGGACGGGCTTCCGTCTTGCCGTAGAGATGGACAAGCACGTCCTTCGTCGCCAGCCATTGCGGCAGGGCGAGAATGTCGTCGCCGATCAGGTTGGTCATGACGCAGTCCGAATGGCGGTATGGATCGCCGAGCGCAAAGCCCGCAACGGCGCGCATATGCTGCTCGAACTGCGAGATGACGCAGGCGGCTTCCGTCCAGTGGCCGGAATTGTGCACGCGCGGCGCGATCTCGTTGGCGATCAGCGTGCCGTCAGCCATGGCGAAGAATTCCATGCCGATGACGCCGACATAGTCGAGCGCAGCCAGCAGCTTCTCTGCGGCCTCACGGGCCGTCTTTGCAGTCGCATCAGAGATCGCGGCGGGCAGGGTAGAGGTGTGGAGAATGCCGTTGCGATGGACATTTTCCGCCGGATCATAGCAGCGGATGGTGCCGTCGACGGCGCGGGCAGCGATGATCGACATCTCGCGCTCGAAGGGCACGAAGCTTTCGAGAATCAGCGGAACGGAGCCCAGAGCCTCGTAGGCGCCGGCAGGGGAATCGTCGGATGAGCGGAACACGCGCTGGCCCTTGCCGTCGTAACCGAGCCGGCAGGTCTTCAGTACGCCCTTGCCGCCGAAATCGGCGAGCGCCGCTTCGAGATCAGCCTGGCTGTTCACGGCGTGGAAACGTGCCGTCTCTATGCCGCAATCGTTGAGGAATCGCTTTTCCACCAACCGGTCCTGCGCCACTTCCAGTGCCTTCGGCGGCGGGTAGACGGGAACCGACTTCTGCAGCGTCTCGGCGGCCGATACCGGCACGTTTTCGAATTCGTAGGTGACGACGTCGCAGCGCTTTGCCAGTTCGGCTAGGGCTGTCGGGTCGTCGTAGGCTGCCGTGATCTGTTCGTTGGCAACCTGGGCTGCGGGGCAATCCGCCTGGGGTTCCAGGATGATGGTGCGCAGGTTCAGGCGTGCGGCCGCCATGGCCAGCATGCGGCCGAGCTGGCCGCCGCCGATAATGCCGATCGTCTGCGCCTTCATGCTTCGTCCATCGGGTATTCGGCGACTGCAGCACTCTGGCGGGCACGCCATTCGTCCAGTCTGTAGGCGATGTCGTCGTCGGCAAGGGCAAGTACGGCGGCGGCGAGAAGGGCGGCGTTGACGGCGCCGGCGCGGCCAATGGCCAAAGTTCCGACCGGGATGCCGGCCGGCATCTGCACGATCGACAGGAGGCTGTCCTGGCCGGAGAGTGCCTTGGACTGGACCGGCACACCGAAGACCGGCAGGGGCGTCATCGCGGCGGCCATGCCGGGAAGATGGGCGGCACCGCCGGCACCGGCGATGATGACCTGAAAGCCTTCCTCGCGGGCGCCCTTGGCGAACTCGACCAGCCGGTCGGGCGTGCGATGGGCTGAAATGATGCGCGCCTCATAGTCGATCTCGAGCGCATCGAGGGTCTCGGCGGCGTTCTTCATGGTTTCCCAGTCGGACTGGCTTCCCATGATGATTGCGACGGGCGGTGTTTCGGCCATGCTCTTTATCCTAGGCAATGATGTCTGGGAGGATCTGGTCTTCAAGCTGGGTCATCCGGTCCTTGATGACGAGCTTCTTTTTCTTCATTCGCTGAACGCGCAGGGCATCGCAGCCGACCTCTATCATGGCGTTGATCGCGGCGTCGTAATCCTCGTGCTCCTGCCGGAGTTTCGCAAGTGCAAGCCGGATATCCGCCTGTTCCTGATCAGCCATGTCTTCAGTCCCCTGTCTTTCCGGGCTTTTGGATGGGCCCGGCATAATGCGCAAGCTCCTACCATCAAACCGCGTTAACGGGAAGTTAGGCAGGGTCACGAATTTGCCGCGTTCTGACCACGAATTCTCCTTCGACAAACGCGGCCGATCGTGTCACACTTCCTTCGTAAACCTGAAGCTTCGGCCGATGGGATGGCCGGAGCAGGCAATAAGGAAGGACATGCCACATGACCATCCAGGCTCATATAGCATCGCTTGAGAAGAAGCACGGCGATCTGGAGGAGGAGCTCCAGACGATCTTGTCATCACCCTCCGCGGATGACAGGGAGATTGCTGAGGTCAAGCGTCGTAAGCTGCGTCTCAAAGACGAAATGCAGCGGCTCAGGGCGGATACACGCCATTAAAGCCAGCTTATAGAGCCTCCGCCGCGGACTCAGAATGACTTGCCAGTAGTCCATAAGCGGCAAAACAATCCATACCTGTTCTGGTCGTGGTTCCATAAGGGCCACGGCCAGAATCGTTTCAGGGCCTTGGTTTCCGTCAGAAGGGCAGTCCGTCCCAGAGCAGCTTGAGGCCAGCGAGGAAGGCGAGGCCGTAGGTCATCGGATAGAAGGTCTCGGCCTTCAGATGTTTCACGACGGCTGCGCCGAGCATAGTCGAGATCAGGGCGACGGGCAGGAGCGTCGCCGAGAGCGTCAGGTTCTCGCCGTCCAGTGCTCCGAGGAAGAAATAGGGGATCACCTTCACCGCATTGACGATGGCGAAGAAGCGGATGCTGGCGCCGGTATAGGCCTTCGGATCGAGCTGCATCGGCAGGACATAGATCTGGAAAGGCGGGCCGCCCGCATGGGCGACGAAGCTGGCATAGCCCGACAGCGATCCCCAGAAGGTCGCGGCGACCGGCCGATGCGGTAATGGTGCGGCCACTTCACCCCTTCGGCCGTAGACCTGCCAGAAATAGCGGACGGTGAAGAGAATTGTCGCCGATGCAATTACCAGTCTCAGCGCATTGTCCGATACATAGGCCGAAGTCGCCCAGCCGAGCGCGATGCCGATGACGCCGCCGGGCAGGATCATCAGCAGGGTCTTCGGGTCGTTGTATTTTCGCCAGGACCAGAGTGCGACGATATCCATCAGGATAAGGATCGGCAGGAAAATCGCAGCCGCCTGGACGGGGTCGACGGCAAGCGACATCAGCGGTACGCCGAGCAGGCCGATCGCGCCGCCGATACCGCCTTTCGACAGCCCGACCAGCATCACGGCCGGCACGGCATAGATAAAGAATTCGAGACTGGGCAGATCTATCATGGGGCGGGGGAGATGCTGGTGGTTGATCCTTCAATCCGTCCGGTTTATCGAATTGCGCTCAGGAAAACGAGAGCGGAGGGCCATATTGATGTCGCCCGGGCCGCCAGACGGGAAGAAACATGACAGAACCGGAAGATCGCTGCCGCCTCGTGCTGATCGTGCCGAACGAAGCCGATGCCGAACGCCAGGCGAACCTCTTGCGCCAGGCGCTGTCGGGCGGTGACGTGGCCTCGGTCATGCTGCCGCAATACGCGCTCGACGATCAGGCGTTCCAGAAGCGTGCTGAAGTTCTCGTGCAGATCATTCAGGATGCGGGCGCTGCGGCGATCATTTATGGCGACAGCCGGGTTGCCGGCCGCGCCAAGGCCGACGGGCTTCACATGGATGGCTCGCTGGAGGAACTGGGTGAAGCGATCGAGAAGTTCACGCCGAAGCTGATCGTCGGCGCCGGCGGCGCATCGGAACGCCATGCTGCTCTCGAGATCGGCGAGCTGCGCCCGGACTATATCTTCTTCGGCCGCTTCGACGGCGACATCAAGCCCGAGGCGCATCCGAAGAATGTCGCGCTGGCCGAATGGTGGGCGTCGATGATCGAAATTCCGTGCATCGCCATGGGCGGGACCTCGGTCGAGATCGGTCGTCGTCGTCGCTGAGGCTGGTGCGGAATTCGTTGCGCTGCGCAGCGCCGTGTTCGAAGCCGAAGGCGGGCCCGCGGAAGCGGTTGCCCGGGCCAACGCGCTTCTCGACGAAAAAGCGCCACGGTTTGAGGCTTGATGGTCTGCATGCCATCGACGATACGCCTGCTTCGCCGCTCACTGAAGATCTCGACCGCCGTGCTCTTGTTCGCTACGGCGAGCACATCCTTGCACGCCCAGTCGAACCGCGCCTTGACGCGGCCGGTCGGACCGGATGCGGGCAGGATGGAACAGGAGCAGCAGCCTGACGGCATCGTTCCCTCGGGTGGCGTCGAGCTCTACCAGCGCATGGGCGCGACCCTGCCTCCAGCGCCGGCCGAAAAACCTTACGACGGCCCGGTCGACGAGGCCTATGGCGCCTATCAGCGTGGGCTCTACGTAACCGCCATGAGCAAAGCTCTGGAGCGCGCCGAAAAGGGTGATGCCGCGGCCCAGACGCTGGTGGCGGAGATGATGACAAAGGGGCTCGGTATTGCCCGGGACGCAAAGTCCGCAGCTTTCTGGTATGGTCAGGCCGCCGAGCGAGGCGATCCGGCCGCGATGTTCGAATATGCGCTGCTGTTGATGCGGGGACGCGTCGTAGAAGCCGACAAGGTGAAGGCCGACGAGTACATGCGCCGGGCGGCCGAGGCCGGCAATGCGGCTGCCCAGTTCAATTGGGGCCAGATCCTGATTTCCGAAAACCCAGGCGACAAAGGGTTGGAACTCGCCCTGCCGTTCTATGAAAAGTCTGCGACACAGGGCGTCGCCGATGCACAATATGCCGTCGCTCAGCTCTATATGTCGCTAAAACAGGTTCCGCCTGAAAAGCACGATCGCGCGCGGCAGTGGATGGAGCGCGCTGCAAAGGCCGGTTACGATACGGCGCAACTCGACATGGGCATCTGGTACGTCAATGGTGTCGGCGGCGACCGCGATTACGACAAGGGCTTCGAGTGGCTGCGGATCGCGGCGATGCGGGGCAATGTCGTCGCGCAGAACAAGCTCGCCTATCTCTATATCAACGCGCTCGGCACACGACCGAATCCGGTCGAGGCTGCCAAGTGGTACGTGCTCTCGCGGCGCGCCGGGCTCCAGGATGCGGGTCTGGAAGACTTCTACCTCGGCATCAACGATGACCAGCAGAAGCAGGCGATCGACGCGGCCAACAGGTTCAGGCGCGAACCGCGCTGACCGTCAGCCCTTCAGTGCAAAGAGCGCCTGGCGGATGACCAGGCCATGGGCAGCCGACATGATCAGTACTGCGGCCAGCCAGATGCAGGCGTAGAGGACCGGGCTGTTCAGCGCCTGCGGCCTGATGATCGGCGCGATCGTGAAGACCAAGATGACGGTGAGCATGATGGCCGGCAGGAGGAAGAGTGCGACGGCCGGTCGCGCGAAGCCATCCGGAGTGCCGAGCCAGTCGAAATGAATCGGCAGCATGATATCCGCGGGCAGGGCCGACCATAGGCCGACCGACAGGAAGGTCATGGTCAGGAGCATGCCGATGCTGATGAGGAAGGGAACGGGCATACGCATGGGGCGTCTCCAATAAAAGTTTGCCCTCCTTTCGCAGGCCGCGCCCACAATGACAACTGCACCTACCGTCGCATGACTTGAATTTGGCGGCAATTTGTGGTCTTGAAGCCGCCCAATCGAAAAAGAAACAAGCGTGTTCCCCGGCATCCCTGCCCAGGGGCTCAAGGATTCCGAAAAATGGCCCGTTCAGCCCTTCTCAACGTCATGGTGCAGGCTGCCCTGAAGGCAGGCAAGTCGCTGACCCGCGATTTCGGCGAGGTGCAGAACCTGCAGGTTTCCGTCAAGGGCCCGGGCGATTTCGTGTCTCAGGCGGATTTCAAGGCCGAGAAGATCGTTCGCGACGAGCTGCTGAAGGCTCGCCCGACCTATGGCTTCCTCGGTGAAGAAGGCGGCGAGGAAAAGGGCACCGATGGCGCGCATCGCTGGATCGTCGACCCGCTGGATGGCACGACCAATTTCCTGCACGGCATTCCGCAGTTCGCCGTCTCGATCGCTCTGGAGCGCAATGGCGAGATCGTCGCGGGCGTCGTCTTCAACCCGGCGACCGACGACCTGTTCACGGCAGAAAAGGGCGGCGGCTCCTTCCTCAACGACCGTCGCATCCGTGTCGCTGCGCGTCGGGTTCTCTCTGACTGCGTCATCGGTTGCGGCGTCCCGCATCTCGGCCGCGGCAACCACGGCAAGTTCCTCGTCGAACTGCGCCACGTCATGGGCGAAGTGGCGGGTGTGCGCCGCATGGGCGCTGCTGCGCTCGATCTCGCCTATGTCGCTGCCGGTCGTTTCGACGGTTTCTGGGAAACCGAACTGTCGCCGTGGGATATGGCGGCCGGCCTGCTTCTCATTCGCGAAGCCGGCGGTTTCGTCTCGGACATGAAGGGCGGGACCAATATGTTCGAAACCCGTACGGCTATCGGCGGCAACGAACTGATCCAGAAGGCACTGGTGGAAGTCGTCAACCGTCCGGTTCCGACCCGCTGATTATCCAGCGCAATAAGGTGGGCGTCCGCGGATAGCCCACTGTTTTCCAACGCTGGAACACTTCAATTCGTCGCAATTTTACACTAGCCTCCGGCCAGCATACCGGAGGCGAGGTATATCATGGCGAATGCGACAGTGGACGATCTGGACGAAACGGAGACCGGCCGCGGCGGCTACAAGCACAAGCTCTCCAATCCGGCGTCCTTCCTCTGGACGATGCTTATCTTCCTGATCCTCGTCGGGTTCGTTGCTTCCATCCTCTATCGCCAGGCTGCCCACGCCTTCCAGACCAATCCGGGGCTGAACGGCCTGATCCTCGGCGTGCTGGCAATCGGCGTTCTGCTCGTTTTCGTCCAGGTGATCAGCCTGGCGCGGGAAGTCAGCTGGTTCAACTCCTTCCGCGCGGCCGGCGGCAATGCCGACAAGGTTGGCCGCGAGCCACGCCTTCTGGCACCTATGCGCACGCTGATCGGTCGCCGCCGCAAGGTGGCGCTGTCCACCGTCGCCTACCGCTCCATCCTCGATTCAATCGGCACACGGCTGGACGAATCGCGCGACACTTCGCGCTACCTCATTGGCCTCCTCGTTTTCCTCGGTCTGCTCGGCACGTTCTGGGGTCTGATCGGCACGATCGGCTCGATCAGCGACGTCATCGGCGCGCTCGACCCGGCCTCGAGCGGCTCCAACGACATTCTCGGCGCGATCAAGAGCGGTCTCGCCCAGCCGCTTGCCGGCATGGGCACGGCCTTCTCGTCCTCGCTGCTCGGCCTTGCCGGTTCGCTCATCCTCGGCTTTCTCGACCTGCAGGCCGGCCGTGCGCAGAACCGCTTCTATACCGAGCTTGAAAACTGGCTCTCGTCGGTGACGGATGTCGGCTATCACGGCCCGATTTCCGACGGCCCCCAGAACAACGCCTCCCTCGACGAACTCAAGGCGCTGACGACTGAATTGCGCAAGCTTGCCGCCGCCCAGACAAAGGCAGGCCAGGACAGCGCCAGCACCGAGCGCTCCATGTCGGCCATGGCCAATCTCGCCGAAGGCATCCAGGGGCTGGTCAAGAACATGCGCAATGAGCAGCAGATGCTGCGTGACTGGATCGAGGCACAGCAGGAAGAATCGAAGGCGATGCGGCGGACGCTCGATCGGCTTTCCGACAAGATCGCAGCCGACAAGAGCGGGGGCAAGTAAGCGATGGCGCTCGCCAAGAACCGCCGCCGCGAACGCAGCGTCGACTTCTGGCCGGGGTTCGTGGATGCGCTGTCCACGTTGCTCATGGCCATTATGTTCCTGCTCACGGTCTTCGTGCTGGCGCAGTTCCTCTTGAGCCGCGAGATTACCGGCCGTGACGAAGTTTTGAGCCGGCTGAACAGCCAGATCGCCGAGCTGACTGAACTGCTTGCGCTTGAGAAAAGCGGCAATCAGGATCTTGAGGACCAGCTCGCCAACCTGCAGTCGTCGCTTGCCGCGGTCGAAGGCGACCGTTCCCGTCTGCAGCAGCTTCTCAATGAAGGCGCCGGCAGCAGCAATGCTGCGAATGCCAAGGTCGGCGAACTGACCGGCCAGCTGAACGAGCAGCAGCAGATCAGCCAGCGGGCGGCAAGCCAGATCGAGCTTCTCAATCAGCAGATCGCGGCACTCAGGGCGCAGATCGCGGCCGTCGAGCAGGCGTTGCAGGCCTCGGAAGCCAAGGATTCGGCCTCGCAGGCACAGATCGCCGATCTCGGCCGCCGCCTCAATGTTGCGCTTGCCGCGCGCGTCCAGGAACTCAACCGCTACCGTTCCGACTTCTTCGGGCGGCTCAGGAAATCCTATCGGACCGTGAGAATATCCGCATCGTCGGCGACCGTTTCGTCTTCCAGTCGGAAGTGCTTTTCCCGGTCGGCGGCAGCGAGCTCGACGATGCCGGTCGCGGAGAGATGGACAAGCTTGCGACGGCGCTGCTGGAACTCGCGCGCGAGATCCCGGCCGAGATCAGCTGGGTGCTGCGCGTCGACGGGCATACCGACAATTCGCCGCTCTCCGGTTCCGGTCGCTATCGCGACAACTGGGAGCTTTCCTCGGCCCGTGCGACCTCGGTGGTCAAATACCTGATCTCCAAGGGCGTGCCTGCGAACCGTCTGGTCGCGGCCGGGTTCGGCGAATTCCAGCCGATCGCTCCGGGCGATACGCCGGAGGCGAAATCCCAGAACCGCCGCATCGAACTGAAGCTGACGGAACGATAAGCATGCCCCCCAGAAAGCCCGACATGACCGACCTCATCAAGGCGGTCGCCGATACCCCGCGCCGGGACAACAGCGCCTACCACCAGGCAATCGCCGAGGCGCGCGAGATGTTCGGCCAGGCCGAAGCTGCGCTCGGCGGGCCCGTCACGGTGACGACCAAGGCCAAGCTGAAGGCCAATGGCAAGTATGTCGTGAAATGGGTTTTCGAGAGGGCCGAGTGAGGCGGCTCGCCTACCGTCAGGCTGTATAGTGGCTTGAGCTGAAGCTCAGTCGCTCCAGGCCTCGCTTCACTTCCGGCGCCTTCATGAACAGGCCCCACAGCAGACCTGAGCGATGGTTCTCGATCATAGCGACGATCGGGCCCTGGTCGATGGCGATATAGGTCCAGGCCACCCAGTTGTTGGCCGGAGCGAAGGCGTCGGCAAAGCCGTAGTCGCCGAAGAGCTTGCCGTTCTCGTAGCGGATCATCGCCCGCAAGGCTTCCTCTGCTTCTTTCGGCAGGAAGGGGAAGCTGGAGAGTGCCGCAGTCGGCGCGATCGCTCCGGTATCGACTGTGGGTGAGTTAGCGTTGTAGCCGCCCGGCGCTTCCGAGGCGGTCAGGCCCCATACACTGTGCTGCTCATAAGCAGGCACGGTCTTGCAATAAGCGCGATTGATGCGGGTATGGGCTACTGCCTGCTGCCAGTAGTCACCATAGCGATCCGTCAGGCCGTGTGGATTGAGTGCGCAGAAGGAATATTGCGACAGGAAAAGCGGGCCGCCGAAGGGTTCCCCGAGCGGGAGCGTGGTGCCGAGGTAGTCGTTCCCGTTCTTCATCGCACCGGATCGCGCCCAGCCGACATGGTAGTTTTCCGGGCTGATCGGGTGCGTGTCGGAGCCGGCGCCGAGCACATAGGCGGACAGCGCCTCGTTCCATCCGACGATCGGCAGGTTCATAATCCACTCGTGGTTGGGGCTCCAGTGCCAGTAGAGCGGCCCGTCCGCCTTGCCTTTCGTGAACCAGTTCCATTCGACCTCGTCGAACAGTTTGTTGATGCGGTTGCGCAGCGTCGTCTCGGTCTCTGCCGCGCCGGTGAAATATTCGCGGGCGCAGATCAGCCCCTGCATCAGCAGCATGGTTTCGACGATGTCGCCGCCGTCATCGTACTGGGAGAACTGGATCGACGCGCTCGTGGCGCCGTCGATCATGTGGGAGAAAGCGCCGTGGAAGCGTGGGGCAAGCAGCAGGCGCTCGACGATGAGGTCGATCCTCTCCAGTGCCTGGTGTCGGTCGATCCAGCCGCGCTCGGCCGCGACGATAATTGCCATCACGCCGAAGCCGGTGCCGCTGATCGAGATCATTTGGGTGGCGAGAGCGCCGTTCACCCAACGCTTGTCATAGGGCAGCTTGCTGTCTTCATGGGCGCCTTCCCAAAAATACAGAAAGGTATGCCTCTGGACCTGATCGAGCAGCGTATCGAGGGGCGCATTCGGGTCCAGGGGCTTGAAGGTCATGTCTATCCTTAGATGGCGGCGACGGACGGCCGTTCAAGGTCCTGGAACTGCAGGCGAGCAAGCTTGGCGTAAAGCCCGCCCTTGGCGACGAGGCTCTGATGCGTGCCTTCCTCGACGACGCGGCCGCCATCGAGAACGAAAATGCGGTCGGCCTTCAATACGGTTGCCAGACGGTGGGCGATGACGAGCGTCGTACGGTTTTCCATCAGGCCGTCGAGGGCGCGCTGGACGAGCGTTTCGCTTTCGGCATCGAGCGCCGAGGTTGCCTCGTCGAGCAGCAGGACAGGGGCGTTCTTCAGGATGGCGCGGGCAATGGCGATGCGCTGACGCTGGCCGCCCGAAAGCGTGATGCCGCGCTCGCCGGCCAGCGTGTCATAGCCCTGATCCAGCCTGGAGATGAATTCGTCGGCCTGGGCGGCAATGGCTGCATCCCGCACCGCTTCGCGGGTGGCGTTCGGCATGCCGAAAGCGATGTTGTCGTGGATCGAGGCGGCAAAGATCGTCACGTCCTGCGGCACGATCGCCATGCGGGCGCGGATATCGGCGAGCCGTGCCTCGCGGATGTCGGTTCCATCGAGCGAGATCTGGCCGCTCTGCGGATCGTAGAATCGCATCAGCAGCGAGAAGACCGTGCTCTTACCGGCGCCGGATGGGCCGACGATCGCGACCGTTTCGCCGGGCCTGACCTTGAAGGAGAGCGCATTGAGGGTGATCGCGCTGACACGGGCAGGATAAGCGAAGGAGACCGAGTTGAACTCGACTTCGCCGCGGGGCGGGGCGGGGAGCGCCTTCGGGGTTTCGGGGTCGCGGACGGCGGGAATTTCATGCAGCAGTTCGGTCAGGCGCTCGGCGGCGCCGCCGGCAGCGGAAAGTTCGCCCCAGACTTCCGAAAGCTGACCGAGCGAGCTTGCGGCGATGACGGAATAGAGCACGAACTGGCCGAGCGTGCCGGCCGTCATCGTGCCGGAGAGAACGCTCTGGGCGCCGTACCAGAGAACGCCGACGATCGAGCCAAAGACGAGGAGGATGGCAAAGCCGGTCAGCAATGCCCGGGAGCGGATCGCCGAGCGGGCCGCGTCATAGGCATTCTCGACGGCAAAGGCGTAGCGGTCGCTGGCGGCGGTCTCGCCGTTGAAGGACTGGATGGTGCGGCTGGCGGCCACCGTTTCCGAGGCGAAGGCGGAGCTTTCGGCCAGCGTATCCTGCGCCGCACGCGACCGGCGGCGCACGGAGCGGCCGAAGCCGACGATCGGGAAGACGATGAGCGGGATGGCGCCCAGAACCATGGTTGAGAGCCAGGGGCTGGTATAGATCATCATGCCCATCGCACCGAGACAGAGGATGGTGTTGCGCAGCGCCTGGGATGCCGACGAGCCGAACGCCGACTTGATCTGCACCGTATCGGCAATCAGGCGCGAGACGATCTCGCCGGACTGGTTGACGTCGAAGAAGGATGCGGAGAGGCGGGTGACATGGGCAAACACTTCGCGCCGCAGGTCTGCCACGACGCGTTCGCCGATCGTGATGACGTAATAATAGCGCATGGCGCTCGCGGTCGCGAGAAGGACGGCCAGAACCAGCAGCATGCCGAAATAGCTGTTGATGAAGTGCCCGTCGGTGGCGGCGAAACCGTGGTCGATCATGCGCCTCAGAGCGAGCGGCAGAGCCAGCGTCGTGGCTGCGGCGAGGACCAGGAAGAACAGCGCTGCTGCGACATGTCCGCGGTAGCGGGAAAGATAGGGGATCAGGCGCGCCAGAGGTTTCAGCGTGCGATTCTTCTTTTCGGTCTGGATCTCAGTCTTCGTCTCGGTCTGGGGCATGACTGCCACGTGCTCTCCTGGCTGGCATCTCAACCCGACAATCAGAAGCGATTCCCAGCAGACAGATGCGCAATTTCGGTCCTAGAAAGCCCATCCTGCCATAGACGGCGAGGCCATGTAGAACCTATATCAAACTCGCTCGCACGGGACTTGTGCTTGCGGTGACCTTCCTGTATAGGCTCCGCATCGAATTGGGAAGCCGTGACCGGACCGGTCTGCGGCTTCATCTATTACAGAGGGTCGGTGATCGCAAATGCGGCATGGTGACCCCGCAGCGCAGGATTAGCGACATGAAGGCTGAGATTCATCCCGACTACCACATGATCAAGGTCGTCATGACCGATGGCACCGAATACGAAACCCGCTCGACTTGGGGTTCGGAAGGCGCAGTCATGAACCTCGAAATCGATCCGAAGTCCCATCCGGCCTGGACCGGCGGCAACCAGCAGCTGATGGACCGCGGCGGCCGCGTTTCCAAGTTCAACAAGCGTTTCGGCGGCCTCGGCCTCTAATCCGAACCTTGACGGACCTAAAAAAGCCTGGCGCAAGCCGGGCTTTTTTCGTTTTCTAGGTCGGGCTGAGTTTGGGGATCGGGCATGGTGAAGCCAGGAAAGCGCGAGGCGTTTGCCCGCGTCGTGATCATGGGCAATGGCGGGTCGGGAAAAACCTGGCTCGCGAAGCGTCTTGCTCCCTGCCTCGGCGTTCATCCCATCCATATGGACCTGGTCTACTGGCAGCCCGGCCGGTTCGGGGTCGCGCGCGACAAGACCGTGGTGGCCGAGGAAATCCGCCAGCTCTCCTACAAGGACGAGTGGCTGATGGAGGGTGTCTACGGCTGGCTCATCAATGTCCTGTTGCCGAGAGCGACCTCCCTGATCTTTCTCGATCTGCCGGAAGAGGAATGCATTGCCAATGTCAGGGCGAGGGGCAAGCAGGGCGGCGAGACGCAGGAAGGTTTCGACGAGCTTATCGACTGGGTGTCGAAGTATAGGGAGCGCCGTAACAACTGGAACTCCTTCCAGACCCACGTACGAATGTTCGACGAGTTCGCCAACGAAAAAGTGCGGCTGAAGAGCCGCACTCAAATCACCGATTATGCAGAACGGGTCTGCTCTGCGATCTAGTTGCCGAAAGCGGTATTGAGAAGATCCAGCTGAGCACGGACGCTGTTCTCATTGTCAGGCACGACAACGGCGTCTGACGGCCGGTAGATTTCGCGATCGAGCAGGGCGACGCGGTTCTGCAGGCGCAGCGAACGCTCGACCAGATCTCGGAAGCCTTCCGGAAGCTCGGCCCAGCCCGGCGCATTGCGGTCGACGTTGAAGCCGTCGAGGCGAACCTTGTTCTTTTCAGCCAGAACCTGATCGCGGGACATTTCGCCGTTGTTGACGGCGCGCTGCAGCAGCAGCCAGGAGGCCATCTGCATCAGGCGGGTCGTCAGGCGCATGGATTCGGCAGCGTAGAGAACCGAGGCGATACGGGGCAGGACTTTCGATGCAGCGCGGCCTGTGCCGTCGAGATAGCTCGCGGTTTCTTCGACCAGTGCCATGCCTTCGGAGTATAGCGTCTTGAACTGCGGAGACGCAGCTGCGCGACCGGCGAAGTTGACAGTATTCAAACCCTGTTCCGACATGAAAGTCATCCTGCTAACGCAATCACGATGAGGCAATGGCCACAACGGCCAAAAAGTTCCATCGCGGCCCTGATTGACTTGAACATGGTCGTTATACTGCAAATCCGCAAGGCGTTTATTAACTAAAGGTTAATACCCACAAGATCGGGTAAACAGGTGCTAATGTTCTTGATTTGATACACATTTCGGCATCGCCGGAATATCGGTGTTTCACTCCCTGACCTCACGCCATCTCACAACTCAGCGAGGCGCAAAAAGAAGAGCCGCGGAAAGGCGGCTCTCAAGGTAAAACAGGGAGAAATCAGACCATTCGCCGGGTGGAGAAACTGTCTGAGTCCAGGAAAGCCTGGACGGTCTGATAATGTCCGTTAATGATTAATATTTGCTTAAACAGCTTAGGAATACTTGGCGGCGTTTACGGGCACCAATTTCATTTTCGGAACAGGTTGTCGGCCGCGGAGCGCCCCGCCTGCTTCTTCTGCCTGTCGGCTTCGAGACGGATGATCTCTTGCCTGAGCAGCGCGATTCGGTCATCGAGATCGCCGACCGAGAGGATGGAAAGATCCTGGCCGATCTCGTGCGCGGTCTTCTTGATCGGGCGATCTTCGTCGAAAAAGCTCATGTTCAGTTCCTCCGGTCGTCGGACGGGCCTTCTGCCGGCGCGGCGCGCGGATCGAGCGCAACGCTTTCCGGCGTGCTGAGCGTTGCCGGCGCGTGGGCTGCGGTATAGGCATCGCGCTGTTCGGCCGGTATTGCCGCCCTCTGCCGGCTGCGCAGGATCGCGTAGGCGCTGATCAGGATATGCGAAATGGCGGTGACGAGAAAGAGCGCGTATGGTCCCGCCCAGCTCATCACAGGTCCACCGATACTGGGGCCAATGATCGTGCCGATACCGTAGAGAAGCAGAAGCCCGCCGGATATTTTGACGAAGTCCTCGGACGAGGCGAAGTCGTTCGCATGGGCGACGGCGATCGGATAGAGCGCATTGGCGGCGGCACCATAGATCGCCACAAGCACGATGATGCCGTAGACGCTCGTCGGGCTGAATATCGCAACCGCAAGGCCCGCGAGTGCCGCTGCTCCGGATAGTCCCGCCAGGACGTGTCGACGATCAAGCCTGTCAGAGAGTCGGCCGGCCGGAAACTGCATGATCGCGCCGGCAAAGATGGTGATGCTGACCATGGCTGCAACCGCGCCCTGGGAGAGCCCGGCCTGGGTGGCGAAGACGGCCGACAGCGTGCCGTAGGCGCCGTTGGCAATGCCGATCAGCAGGATGCCGACGAAGGAAATCGGCGAGTTCTTGAACAGGCCCTTCAAGTCCAGCCTCGCGCGTTTCAGCGGCTGCGGCGAGGCGGCCTTGGAGAGCGTCGTGGGCAATGCGGCGATGCTGTAGAGAATGCCGCAGATCATGAAGAGCGTCGCTGTCGTGACATCGGCGAAGGGCACCATCATCTGACCGCCGACGACGCCGAAAAGGGTGATGGAGATGTAGAAGGAGAAGATCGTGCCGCGGCTTTCCGGCGTCGCACGCTCGTTCAGCCAGCTTTCGATGATCATCGATGTGCCGGCGGTACAGAAGCCGGTGATTGCTCTCAGGACCAGCCATGCCGTCTGGTCGACGAAAAGACCGGTCAGCAGGACGTTCATGCAGATCAGGGCCAGGAAGCCGGAAAACGCCCTGACATGGCCGATGCGCCTCACCACATTCGGCGCGACGAAGCAGCCGATGACGAAGCCTGCCGCCCAGGTCGTGCCGAGGAGGCCGAGCACTTCGTTGGAATATCCTTCATGGGTACCACGCAGGGGAAGCACCAGACCCTGAAGGCCGTTGCCGAGGAACAGGAAAAGGGTACCGGATAAAAGGGCGAGGACGGGGAGGAGGTTTCGTCGCATCGTCTCTACAAATTGCTCGAGTCAAACATTCGGCGGCGGCGCCTCAGCCTTATCCGGCGTGTTGCGCCGGGTCGAGCGGGGCGGTAACGAAAGGGAGGGCAGCCAGTCTGTGAATCGCGTTGCCCCTCCCCAAGCCTATCTGTGGTGGAGTTGAAAAATGTCCACCCTGTGGCGAGACCGGAAAACGGCCGTCAGCGGATTAGAAATGACCAAAGCGCTTGCCATCATCCTGATCCTCGCCATGGGTGTCCAGATCATCAAGCCGCTCGGCCTGCCGGGCCTGAAGCGCCGCATGGATTTCTGGAAGATCGCGCTTTTCGCCTTTGCGATCTGGACCGTCGCGCTGCTAAGCCGTGAATTCTATTGATCAGGTTTCCACGCTGCCGCGCATGACGAAGACGCATCGGCCGCTGACCCGAACGTCGGTAACCTGACCCGCCTGCTTAACGACATCGAGTTCGATGACGCTGCGGCGGCCCATCTCGACGCCCTGTTCGATCGTCAGGTGGAAGCTGCCATCTGTTGCGGGCTCCCTGTCGACGAGGAATGCGGCCAGAGCCGCCGATGCACTGCCCGTTGCCGGATCTTCGGGCACGTCATCCAGCGGTGCGAACATGCGGGCGCGGATATTCGAAGGATGCGTCTCGTCCCGCACATAGAGAAACACTGCGACGCCGAGCCCGTCTCCGGCATGCCGTTCGGCGGCTTCCCGGTACGCGGAAAGATCGGGCCTCGCTCGGCTGAGGGCGTCCAGCCCCTCCAGTTCCGTCAGCACGAAGGCGAGGCCGACGGAGGCAAAGAGTGGCTGATGACGATCAGTGCGAACATCTTGCTCGTCGATCGAGACGCAGCGGGCGATGAGTTTGGCGTTCAAGGTCTCGCCGACTTCGAGCGGTCGCGGTGCGCGGATCGTTGCCGCGATAACAGCATCTCCGTCGCGCTTCAGATCCACCTCAACCAGCCCGGCCTTTTCTTCGAAGCGCAACCGATCGCCAACCGGCTTGCCGAAAAGCTTTGTCTGTTGGCCGAGGACATAGGCAGTGCCCACATTCGGATGGCCGGCAAAGGGCACTTCCATGGTCGGCGTGAAGATGCGGATATGGGCGCTGTTTTCGGCATTCTCGGGTGGCAGAACGAAGGTACTTTCGGAATAGCCGAATTCCTTGGCGATCTGCTGCATCTGTTCGGTCGTCAGCCCGCGCGCATCCGCCACCACGGCCAGCGGATTGCCGGTGAAGCGTTCGGTGGTGAAGACATCGACGGTGACGAAATCGATAGTGGGCATGGCATTCTCCAGATCAAACTGGCGCGATGCTAGGCGGGACAGTCCTCTGCCACCAGCCAATCTTTGTGATGGTGGCAATCGAGGATGATTATGGCCAGAGAGATGATGGCAATATGGAAAAACCGCGCCGTTGCCGACGCGGTTTTCTCCTCCCTGCAGCGCGAGGCACCTGTGGTGCGCCGACCGCTGCAACGGTTCCTTCGAAAAGGCCGATCAGGCCTTGTTTACGCTTGCCGCATAGATCTGATCGATCGTTGCGGCAAGGCTCGCATCGAATTCCGCGTCGGTCATCGAGGCGCGCAGGTGTTCTGCCAGAGCGCGCGAGAAGCTTGCGATCATGCCATGGTTGTGGCTGAGTTTTTCGCAGGCCTCATCGGTGCTGTAGCCGCCGGAAAGGGCGACGACTCTGATGACCGATTTGTGGGCGATCAGGGGTGCGTAGAAATCGGCGACCGTCGGGATCGTCAGTTTCAGCATGACCTTCTCGTCGGCCGGCAGCTTGTCGAGCTGTGCGGCAATCTCGTCGCGAAGGATGGCTTCGGCTTCCTTCTTCGTCGGGCTCTTGATGGAGACTTCAGGCTCGATGATCGGCATCAGACCCTGGGCGATGATCTGACGCGCCACGTCGAACTGCTGCTGAACGACGGCGGCAATGCCGGCCTTGTCGGCATTAGCGATGACCGAGCGCATCTTGGTGCCGAAGATGCCCTTCTCGCGACCGCGGATCAGGAGAGCGTCGAGATCAGGCATCGGCTTCATCAGCTGAACGCCGTTCTCTTCGGCTTCGAGACCCTTGTCGACCTTGAGGAACGGTACGACGCCGCGCTTTTCCCAGAGATAGGAAGGAACCGGCTGGCCTTCGACGTCACCGTCCATGGTGCGTTCGAACAGGATGGCGCCGATGACCTTGTCGCCGGAAAATGCAGGCGCGCTCATGATGCGGACGCGCATGGCGTGCATCAGGCGGAACATTTCCTCGTCGCCCTGGTATTCGGATTCAGCAATGCCGTAGAGCAGCAACGCTTTGGGTGTTGAACCACCGCTCTGATCCAGCGCTGCGATAAACCCGGGTGCCGAGCTCATCTTGTCCAACATCTTCGCGTCCACCATACTTCACTCCTATCCCTAAAATGGCGCCGTAGGCGCTCACGTATCCTCTGGTTCCACGTTCAGGCGGCGATGCCAGCCTGATCAATTTCCGAAGCTACAATCCGCCGATAACAGAAGTTTGTATATCGGGGAATATGCCTCTAACTGCCTGAAACGATTGAAATTACTTCAATCGTTTAAAATGTTGAAATAATTTAAACGCCTCTTGTCCTGAGGATGCGCGAACCTATGCCTGCGCACCCTCCATAAGATAGGGCACTCAGGCGGTCTTGGACAGAACCGCCACGCCCGGCAGTTCCTTGCCTTCCATCCATTCCAGGAATGCACCGCCTGCCGTCGAGACATAGGTGAAGTCGTCGGCGACGCCCGCATGGTTGAGCGCGGCAACCGTGTCACCGCCGCCGGCGACGGACACGAGCTTGCCGGCCTTGGTCTGAGCTGCCGCGAATTTTGCGGCAGCGACCGTCGCAGCATCGAAGGGTTCGATCTCGAAGGCGCCGAACGGGCCGTTCCAGACCAGCGTCGATGCCTTACCGATCCATTCGCTGACTGCTTCAACGGATTTCGGGCCGACATCGAGCATCATGGCATCGGCCGGGATGGCTTCTATCGCGACCGTCTCGTTGGCTGCATTCGCCTTGAATTCGCGGGCGACGACGCCGTCGACCGGGAGCACGATGGCGCAGCCGGCGCTTTCGGCCTCGGCCATGATCGCCTTGGCGGTGTCCGCGAGATCATGCTCGCAGAGCGACTTGCCGACATTGATGCCCTTGGCCGCGAGGAAGGTGTTGGCCATGCCGCCGCCGATTACCAGCGCATCGACCTTCTTCACGAGGTTCTGCAGCAGGTCGATCTTGGTCGAGACCTTGGCGCCGCCGACGATGGCGACTGTCGGGCGTACCGGAGCGCCGAGACCCTTTTCCAGCGCTTCCAGCTCGGCCTGCATGGTACGGCCGGCATAGGCCGGCAGGTGATGGGCAAGGCCTTCCGTCGAGGCATGGGCGCGGTGGGCGGCCGAGAAGGCGTCGTTGACGTAGATGTCGCCGTTCTTTGCAAGAGCCTCGGTGAACTCGGTGTCGTTCTTTTCCTCGCCCTTGTGGAAGCGGGTGTTTTCCAGAAGCAGGATCTCGCCGTCTTTCATCGAGGCGATCGCCTTTTCGGCATCGGGGTCGATGCAGTCGGAAGCAAACAGGATCTTGGTGCCGAGGACTTCGCTGACGGCGGGCACGATCAGCGAGAGCGACATGTCGGCGACGGGCTCACCCTTGGGGCGGCCGAAATGGGCAAGCAGGATGACTCTGGCGCCCTTGCCGGCAAGTTCAAGAATGGTCGGCGCGACGCGCTCGATGCGGGTCTTGTCGGTCACCTGTCCGTCGGCAACCGGAACGTTGAGGTCGACGCGCACGAGAATGCGCTTACCCGCAGGAGCGTTGATGTCGTCGATGGTCTTGAAAGCCGGCATGATGGTCCATTCCTTTTAAGGGGCTGGGATGTGAACTGGCCGGACCATACTATGCCTGATCGCCGACGCAAGGCGCGTTCGTGGCGAATTGCGCCTGTCGATCGCGATCAAGATTTCTGGCCGGGAACCTGTCTGCCGCGATACTTGCGCAGCAGATCTCGGATGCGGTGGGCGATCTCGCGCATGTTGATGAAGATCGGCAGGTTGGTGGTCGGTTCCACCGGTTCCAGCGAAACACCGACGCTGCGGATATGGTCGTGTTCGTCGACTTCCCGCACGATAAGGATGATGGAGCCGAAGCGCATGCGATCGGCATATTCGGCCTTTCCGCCAAGCCTCGAATTGATGAGATCACCGACGGTCATGCTCTGCTCGGACGTGGCGAGCAGGCCGGGGCCATAGGCGGCGTCGAGCTCCTGGCCGGGCGCGATGGGGAAATCGCAAAGGCGCCGAAGAAGTCCTCGTCGGTATCTTCCACCGGCGCGCGGGCGGCGAAGAGGCGGTCGAGCAGCTTGATATAGGTGGGGCTGACGAAGAGATAGACCTGATCGCCCTCGCGCAGTCGGCCGGCATATTGGAAGCGGATGCTCTTGCCGTCGCGGATGACCAGGGACGGCATTGCCCAGCGCGGGATGCGCTCGCCGCTGAGGACCGGGCTGTCCTTAATGACACGGTAGGAGATCAGCTCGTGCTGGGCGCCGCCGGGAAGGTCGAGCTCGATCTTGTCGACCGCGCCGAGGCGCGGCGGGATGATCAGCCCGAGGAAATTGGCGACGGGCTTGATGGTCCAGCCCTGAACCAGGAGGGAGACGAGCACGATGATGAAGGTGACGTTGAAGTAGAGTTCGCCGTTTTCCACGCCGCTCAGCATCGGCATGATGGCGAGGAGGATGGAGACGGCGCCACGCAGGCCGACCCAGGCCACGAAGCCGATTTCCTGCTGGGTATAGTCGAAGGGCAGGAGGCTCAGCCAGACGGCCACGGGGCGGGCGACGAAGATGAGGAAGAGCGCGAGGCCGATCGCGGGCAGAAGAATGCTCGGAAATTGCGACGGCGTGGCGAGCAGGCCGAGAACGAGGAACATGATGATCTGGGCAAGCCAGGTCAGCCCTTCGTTGAAGCGGGTGATCTGCTGCTTGGCGAACATCTTGCGATTGCCGGCATACATGCCGGCCACGTAGACCGCCAGGAAGCCGCTGCCGCCGAGCGCGCCGGTGAAGGAAAAGACGAGCAGGGCGAGCGCCAGCACGAAGATCGGCGCAAGGCCGCGGTCCGAGGTGAAGCGGTTGAGGATCGCGACGATCATCATGCCGCCGGCAAGGCCAAAGATGAGGCCGAGGCCCATTTCCTCGATGAAGACCAGCGCGAAATGCAGATCGATGCCGGACAGGCGCTGGCCGGTGCCGATCAGTTCTGCAATGGCGATGGTGAGGAAGATCGCCATCGGGTCATTCGTGCCGGATTCCACTTCGAGCGTCGATCGCACCTTGTCGCGGATATTGATGCCGCCGATGCGCAGCAGGAAGAAGACGGCCGCCGCATCCGTCGAGGCGACGATCGAGCCCAGAAGCATGCCTTCGAGCCAGCCGAAGCCGAGCATGAGAGCGGCCGCAACGGCGAAGATGCCGGCGGTAATCAGGACACCGGCCGTCGCCATGACGATCGCCGGAAAGGCGGCAAGGCGGAAGGAATGGATGGGCGTACTAAAGCCGGAGTCGAAAAGGACGATTGCAAGAGCGAGCGATCCCAGCATAAAGGTGAAGGGATAGTTTTCGAAACGAATGCCGAGGCCATCGACGCCTGCGAGAAGGCCGATCGCAAGGAAGACGAGAAGCAAGGGCGCGCCGAAGCGGAAGGCAAGCAGGCTCGAGAAGGCGGAAACCAGCACCAGAAGCGTGCCGATCAGCAGAACGATGTAAAACGCCTCCAAAAGTCCGAACCTTTTTCCTGTCGCCTTTCCCGACTCTTCAGCAACGGGGTCCGTCACGCAAGGCTAACATTCATAGCCGCGGGAAAGGACACCAGCGAAGGGGCAGAACCCGGCCGAGCCGGAGCGAGATCGTTACGTCACGATGATTAGGCGTGATCGAATCCGGCAAGAGAAGGGCAGGGCTGAAAAAAGACGTACTAATTCGTTGGTCCGTCGGCGTTCGGCAGCGCATTGCCTAATGGTCTGTGTAACGCCTGCGACGGACATCAGGGAAAACCCGGACGCACCTTCGGTAGGAAGGCGCGTCCGGGGGATTTCGAGTACTTATGCCAGCGAGAACATGATGCCGGCCAGTGTAAAGCCAATCACGCCCATCAGCGTCTGCATCGCAGTCCAGGTCTTGAACGTCGTCTTCACATCCATGTTGAAGAAGCGACCGACCAGCCAGAAGCCGGAATCGTTGACATGCGACAGCATGACCGAGCCGGAGGCCAGCGCGATGACGATTGCCGACAGTTCGAAGCCGCTATAGCCGCCTGCCTGGATCGCAGGCTGGACGAGACCGGCTGCCGTGATCAGGGCCACGGTGGCGGAGCCCTGGGCGACACGTAGCGCGGTTGCGATCAGGAAGCCTGCGACGAAGACCGGCATGCCGATGTCTGCCATTGCGCTCGACAGGGCGTCACCGATGCCGGATGCGCGTAGGACGCCGCCGAACATGCCGCCGGCGCCGGTGATCAGCATAACCGAGCAGACCGGCCCCAGAGAGGACTCTAGGATGCGCTCGACCTTGAATGCGCTGCGGCCGCTTCTCGGACCCAGCACGTAGCCGGCGACGAGAACCGAGATGAGGAGCGCGATCGGGGTAGAGCCGACGGTACGAGCGAGTTGGAACCAAGCAGCATCCTTGCTCACCCATTCCTGGGCACGGGCAAAGTCGAGACCGGTGTTGATGAAGATGAGCAGCAGCGGCAGAAGCAGCAATGCGACGACAAGGCCGGGCTTTGGCGGGGTGATGCCTGCTTCTTCGGCCTTTTCTGCCTCAGCGGTGTTCGGCACCGGCAGGTCAATGCGTTTGCCGATCCAGTTGCCGAAGAAATGGCCTGCAAGAATCCAGGTCGGGATGGCGACAATCAGGCCGGCAATCACAAGCAGGCCGACATCGGCGCCGAGCAGCTCGGCAGCCGCGACCGGACCCGGATGCGGAGGCACGAAGACGTGCATGCAGGAGAATGCGGTCGCGACCGGAATGCCGTAAAGAAGAAGGCTGCCGCCGAGGCGACGCGCGACGGTGAAGACGACCGGAAGCATGACGACGAGGCCCGCATCGAAGAAGATCGGGAAGCCGAAGAACAGCGATGCGATGCCGAGCGCCAGCGGCGCACGCTTTTCACCGAAACGCCGAACAAGGTCGTCGGCTAGCGCTTGCGCGCCACCGGAAATTTCCAGCAGACGGCCGAGCATCGCGCCGAGGGCGACGAGCAATACCACGCCACCGAGGGTCGAGCCGAAGGCCGACGTCAGTGTGCTCAGCACGTTTGCCGCCGGAATGCCGGTGACAAGCGCCGTCAGGAAGCTGACGAGGATGAGCGCCACGAAAGCATGGACACGAAACTGGATGATGAGAAGCAGCAGCAGCGCGACGGCGCCGACGGCGATGGAAATGAGCGCACCGGCGCCCAGGGTCTGTTCGAATTGCGGCAAATCTATACTCCTCCAACGCCGGACCGTGGGAGGCGGTCGGCGGGTTATGCCTTGACAAAACGCGTTGTTATGCGAGCTCAGGTTGAGCCGTGCAGGTTCGCCCTCTACGACGGTTTTGTGCGCTGCATCAACTGGTAAGCCTCAGCATTCCCAGTATTTTGAAGGGTTTTTATCCTAAAATTCTGCGGTTGCTTTCAGCAGAGTGATTTAAACCGATTTATA
Source organism: Terrirhizobium terrae (assembly GCF_030323265.1). Taxonomy (GTDB): domain Bacteria; phylum Pseudomonadota; class Alphaproteobacteria; order Rhizobiales; family Rhizobiaceae; genus Neorhizobium. The sequence continues at coordinate 225,444 of NZ_CP104992.1, read as the reverse complement.
TTCTGCGCGATCGGAATGGCGTCGATCGGCGCCACCGCGTACAAAGAATCGGTGAAGATCAGGCTTCCCCCGAAAAACAAAGAAAAGCCCTCTCCTTCGCCGAAGGAGAGGGCTTCATTTTACTATCGTCCGGCGTTTCCGCCGTGAGCCTCAGATCAGCTTGGCCAGTGCAACCGACGTGTCGGCCATGCGGTTGGAGAAGCCCCACTCGTTGTCGTACCAGGAGAGCACGCGGACGAAGTTGCCTTCCATGACCTTGGTCTGGTCGATCGCGAAGATCGAAGAATGGCTGTCGTGGTTGAAGTCGCGGGAGACGAGCGGCTCTTCCGTGTAGCCGAGGATGCCCTTCAGCTTGCCATCCGAGGCGGCCTTGATGGCGTCGTTGATCTCGGCGACCGCGGTGTTTTTCTTGGCGACGAAGTTGAAGTCGACGACAGAGACGTTCGGGGTCGGAACGCGGATCGAGGTGCCGTCGAGCTTGCCCTTGAGGTGCGGCATGACGAGGCCGACGGCCTTGGCGGCGCCGGTCGAGGTCGGGATCATGGACAGGGCTGCTGCGCGGGCGCGGTACAGGTCCTTGTGCATGGTGTCGAGCGTCGGCTGGTCACCTGTATAGGAATGGATCGTGGTCATGAAACCGTGGTCGATGCCGACGGCGTCGTCCAGAACCTTGACGACCGGCACGAGGCAGTTGGTCGTGCAGGATGCGTTTGAGATGACCAGATGGTCCTTGGTCAGCTGGTCGTGGTTGACGCCGAAGACGACGGTCAGATCGGCGCCGTCGGCCGGAGCCGAGACGATGACGCGCTTGGCGCCGGCCGTCAGATGGGCAGCAGCCTTGTCGCGGGCGGTGAAGATGCCGGTGCATTCCAGCGCGATGTCGACGCCGAGTTCGCCGTGCGGCAGCTGGGCCGGATCGCGGACTGCTGTGACCTTAATCGGCTTGCCGCCGGCAACGGTGATCGTGTCGCCATCGACCTTCACGTCGGCCGGGAACTTGCCGTGGATGCTGTCATAGCGCAGCAGGTGGGCGTTGGTTTCAACCGGGCCGAGATCGTTGATGGCAACGACTTCGATGTCAGTGCGGCCGGATTCGACGATGGCACGCAGAACGTTGCGGCCGATGCGGCCGAAGCCGTTGATGGCAACCTTTACAGTCATAGAGTCCTCTCCCTGAATACGGGCTTACGTTATCAGACGTGGTGGCGCCGCCCGCGAAGGACGGCGCCGGCCCCGTTAAAGCTTTGCTTCAGCAGCGGCGACGACGGCTTCCGCCGTGATGCCGAAGTGCTTGAATACGTCCTTGGCCGGGCCGGAAGCGCCGAAGCTCTTCATGCCGACGAAGGTGCCTTCCGGACCGATGAAGGCATCCCAGCCTTCACGAACGGCGGCTTCGACGGCGATCTTGACCGGCGAGTTGCCGATGACTTCCTTGCGGTAGGCATCCGGCTGTTCGAAGAACAGTTCGGTGCAGGGCACCGAAACGACGCGGGTGGAAACACCCTTTTCCTCAAGCGTCTTGCGCGCAGCGACGGCGAGTTCGACTTCGGAACCCGAAGCGAAGATCGTCACCTTGGCATCGGCATTGCCGGCGAGCGTGTAGGCGCCCTTGGTGACGAGGTTCTCTTCCGAATACTCGGTGCGGACGGTCGTCAGGTTCTGGCGGGTCAGAGCGAGGCCCGACGGGCGGTCCTTGGTCTGCAGAGCGATCTGCCAGGCTTCCGCCGTTTCCGTGACGTCCGCCGGGCGGAACATCATCAGGTTCGGGATAGCGCGCAGCGATGCCATCTGCTCGACCGGCTGGTGGGTCGGGCCGTCTTCGCCGACGCCGATCGAGATCATGCGTCAGGACGTGGACGAGGCGGATGCCCATCAGCGAGGCGAGGCGGATCGGAGGACGGCAATAATCCGAGAAGATCATGAAGCCGCCGCCGTAAGGGATCAGGCCGCCATGCAGCGAGATGCCGTTCATGGCGGACGCCATGCCGTGTTCGCGAATGCCCCAGTGCATGTAGCGGCCGGCGAAATCCGTCGGCGTGATCGAATGCATCTGGCTGGTCTTGGTGTTGTTCGACGGCGTCAGGTCAGCCGAGCCGCCCAGCGTTTCGGGCAGGATGCCGTTGATGACTTCGAGCACGTCCTCGGAAGCCTTGCGGGTGGCAACCGTCGGCTTGGTCTCAACGATCTTCTTCTTGAGGTCGCTGATTGCGGCATCGAAGCCCTTCGGCAGATCGCCAGCGAAGCGGCGGTCGAACTCGGCCTTCTTCTCGGAGGCTGCCAGGCGACCTTCCCAGGCCTTGACGGCATCGGCCGAGCGGGTGCCGGCGGCGCGCCAGTCGGACAGAACGTCGTTCGGGATGACGAAGGGTTCGTATTCCCAGTTCAGCGCCTTGCGGGTGGCGGCGATTTCTTCGGCACCGAGCGGAGAGCCGTGAACCTTGTGGCTGCCGGCCTTGTTCGGAGCGCCGAAGCCGATCGTCGTCTTGCAGGCGATGAAGGTCGGCTTGTCGGACTTGTGGGCCTGTTCGATCGCGTCAGCGATCGCGGCCTGATCGTGGCCGTCGATCTCGATCGTGTTCCAGTGAACGGCCTTGAAGCGCATGATCTGGTCGGTCGAATCCGACAGCGAGACCGCACCATCGATGGTGATCGAGTTGTTGTCCCAGAAGAGGATCAGCTTGTTGAGCTTGAGGTGGCCGGCAAGCGCGATCGCCTCATGGCTGATGCCTTCCATCAGGCAGCCGTCGCCGTTGATGACGTAGGTATAGTGATCCTGCAGGTCGGCGCCGAATTCGTCGCGCAGCTTGCGTTCGGCGATCGCCATGCCGACGGCATTGGCAATGCCCTGGCCGAGCGGGCCGGTGGTGGTCTCGATGCCGGTGGCATGACCGTATTCCGGGTGGCCGGCGGTCTTGGAGCCGAGCTGGCGGAAGCCCTTCAGGTCTTCGACCGTCATGTCCTCGTAGCCCGTCAGATAGAGCAGCGAGTAGAGCAGCATCGAGCCGTGGCCGGCCGACAGGACGAAACGGTCACGGTCCGGCCAATGGGGCTTCGTCGGGTCGAATTTCAGGTATTTGGAAAACAGGACCGTTGCCACGTCCGCCATGCCCATCGGCATGCCCGGGTGGCCGGAGTTCGCCTTTTCGACGGCATCCATGGAAAGGAAACGGATCGCATTTGCCATCCGGTCGTTTTGTTCGCGAGAAGTCATGGCTAATCCACTGTGTCCGAGTGTCGGTCAGAGGCCCGATAATGGGCCCAATAAGGAGGCGCCTGATCCTTATCAGGTGGAACGGGCAAGTCAACAAAAGTGGGACAGTGCGGCGGGATTATGATCGTGTTTGCCGCAAGTTGCCTGTCATTTGGGCAGGAACGTTCAAGTAGGGTGCGGCGAGCGTGATCCACAGTTCGATGATGCCGACCGGCTGTCATTTATTGACCGGCTTTCAAGCGGTGAATAGTCTGCCGCTCTTGTTAGCGAGGCGGCATGTTTCGATTCGGCCGGGCTCGCTTTCTCAACGGGATAGGTGGATGCCGGCAGAAAAATCGGTCGAGATGGCGCTTTCGGAACTCCGGGCTGCGATCGGCAGCCTGGAGAATGCCGTCGATGCGCGCATCGAACGGCAGCGCGACAGCCGCGATGTCGAAGCCGAAGTGAAGCGCGTGCACGCCGATCGTGCCCGTCTGGCGCAGGAGCTCGACCAGTCGCAGTTCCGGGCGAACCGGCTCGAAGAAGTCAATCGCGAGGTTTCGCGCAGGCTCGTGACGGCGATGGAAACCATACGCGCCGTGCTCGATCGATAGGGGCAGGCGGATGGCGCAAATTTCAGTCACGATCGACGGCAAGGCCTATCGCATGGCCTGCGAGGAAGGTCAGGAAGATCACCTGACCGAACTTGCGGCAAGGCTGGATCGCTATGTCGGCCATCTGAAGAGCCAGTTCGGAGAGATCGGCGATCTGAGAATCACGGTCATGGCCGGCATCATGATCATGGACGAACTGTCCGAGATGACCCGCAAGGTGACGGCGCTCGAAAAGGACATCGAGGCGCTCAAGTCCAATCGCGACGGCTCGCTCGAGACGCAGTCGCGCAACGAGGAAATGCTGGCGGCGACGATCGGCGAACTGACCGAGCGGATTGCCGGGCTGGCTGCAAAACTCAATGCCCGCCCGTCGGCAGAGGCCAACTGACGGCTCGCCAAAAAACGTCGATGGCCCACTGGCGCCGCTGCAGCTTCGAACCTATATTGCCGAAGCGATCTGCGCTTCTCGACAGGAACCACAATCCCTGGGGCCATACTCGATCCAAAGGGAGCTGTCCCTGACCAGGCCCGTGGGCTTGGACATATGGCGCCCACCTACGTTTGTAGGCACCCAGGATCGTAAACCTCCATCGGTCGCCGCGGATCGCACTCTTCACCTCATCGCAAATGCCGTTATGGCCCGGTTATCTTGGCCGGTGGCTTGACATGGCTGGCTTTGCCGCCGACTTGTTGCCGATACTCTCAAACGGCGATACCCTTTCATGCCTTTCACCAATGCCAAGTTTGCCCGCTCGTCGCTGATGATGCTGCTCATCGGCGCAGCGCTGCTGCTCGCCATCGTCATGTCATCGTTTTTCCTGGCGCAGATGACGCGCAGCTATTTCGATGAGGTGACGAAACTCAGGGCAGTCCGCTCGGTCGCCGCGGATCTTCTGCTGATGCTGAATGGAGCAGAATCCGGGCAGCGTGGTTATCTTCTGGTGCAGAACGCTGCCTTTCTCGATCCGTACCAGAAGGCGATCGGGGCGCTGCCGGCGCAGGTCGACAGGCTGGAGCGGGTCGCTGGGAACCAGGACACGGTGAAGGTTCCGCTCGACGACATCCGCAGCCTCATTGCGGAAAAGGTCACGGAGATGCAGTCGACGCTGAACCTTGCCAGTCAGGGCAGGGTTGAGGACGCGGTTGCAATCGTGCGCAACGAGCAGGGTTTCGTGGTGATGCAGCGGCTTCGCGAGGTCATCGGTAATCTCGTGCAGGAGCTTGACGGTCATCTGATCTCGGGTATCGACGAGATCCGCGGCAGCGCCGCAACGCTCCAATATTTCACCATAGGCGGCGGCCTGATGATCATCGTCGTCATCGGCGGCGCGATCGCCGTGGTGGGCCAGCATGTCCGGGAGCTTTCGAGCGCACGGCGCGAGGTCGAAGAGCTCAACCAAGGGCTCGAGGAACGCGTCAACGAGCGTACAGAAGACCTGATGCAGGCCAATCGGGAGATCCAGCGCTATGCCTATATCGTCTCCCACGATCTGAGGGCGCCGCTCGTCAACATCATGGGTTTCACAAGCGAGCTGGATGCGACGCTGAAAACGATCCGCACTTACGTGATGGCCGACGGTGCGGAGATCACGGAGGATCAGGTACGCGACGCGCGGCTCGCCGTCGAGGAAGACCTGCCGGAGGCGATTGGCTTTATCCGCTCGTCGACCAAGAAGATGGATGCACTGATCAACGCGATCCTGAAGATTTCCCGAGACGGGCGGCGCGAACTGAAGCCGGAGCGTATCGACCTTGGCGAGATGCTCGAGGCGACCGCGGCCAGCGTCTACCATCAGGTGAACGATGCAGGCGGCGAGGTTTCGATCTCGGTCGCGGCGGCACGCGGGCTTGTAACCGACCGCTTCTCGCTGGAGCAGATCTTCGGCAACCTGTTCGATAATGCCATCAAGTACCGTGATCCCAATCGGCCGCTCAATCTTTCCGTCATGGCGCTGCCGATGGGCCGGGGAGCGATCAAGATCGAGGTGTCCGACAACGGGCGCGGCATCGCGCCGGAGGATCATGAGCGCGTCTTTGAACTCTTCCGCCGTTCCGGCGTGCAGAACCAGAAGGGTGAAGGGATTGGTCTTGCCCACGTTCGATCGTTAGTCAGAAATTTAGGGGCGAAATTACTGTGACGTCCACGCTAGGCGGCGGATCGACATTCATCATCCGTCTGCCCATGGATTTGTCCCAGTATGTCAGGAGTAACGGGTCATGAAAGCTGCAGGCAAGGAAGTCACCATCGTGATGGTGGAGGATGACGAAGGGCATGCCCGTCTCATCGAGAAGAATGTTCGCCGCGCCGGCGTCAACAACGATATCGTGCCTTTCACCAACGGCAACGAGGCTCTCGACTATATTCTCGGCGCCGATCGTTCGGGCAATGTAAACCACGACCGCTACCTGCTGATCTTGCTTGATCTCAACCTGCCCGATATGTCGGGTATTGACATATTGGAGAAGGTGAAGTCCAACCCGCATGCTAAACGGCTGCCCGTAGTGATCCTCACAACGACGGACGATGAGCGGGAGATTCAGCGCTGCTATGACCTCGGCGCAAATGTTTATATTACAAAGCCTGTAGACTACGATAATTTCGCAAACGCCATTCGACAGCTCGGGCTGTTCTTCTCGGTGATGCAAATACCCGGACAATGATTGAAGAGAGATGCCGCGAACGATCCTCTATGTTGACGACGACGTCGCCCTGGCCCGTCTCGCGGAACGCCATCTCGGTCGTGCCGGCTACAATGTAATCACTGCCGTCGACGGCGCCGCCGCCATGGAGGCGGCCGGTCGCGGCGGGGTCGATGCGATCGTTCTCGATCATTACCTCCGCGCGGAAACCGGCCTGGACATCTTTCACAAGTTGCAGGAGCAAGGGTCGACCGCTCCGGTCATCTACGTCACCGGCTCCAGCGACGCGACGATCGCCATCGATGCGTTGAAGAACGGTGCCGCCGATTATGTGATCAAGACCGTCGGAGACGAGTTCTGGCCGCTGATGGAAAGCGCCATCAGCCAGGCGATAACCACCGCTGACCTGCGCCGCGCCAAGGAACGGGCCGACCAGGAAATCCGCATCGGCAAGGAACGGGCGGAAGTTCTGCTTGCGGAAGTCAACCATCGCGTTGCCAACAGCCTTGCGCTGGTCGCCGCGATGATCCGCCTGCAGATGGGCAGCAGCAAGAGCGACGAGGTGAAGGAAGCGCTTTCGGAAACGCAGGCGCGCATCGCCGCAATCGCCGGCATGCATCGCAGCCTCTACACGTCCGACGACGTGCGGCAGGTGGAGATGGACAAGTATCTCGGCACGCTCGTCAACGAATTGCAGGGCACAGTGCCGGACAAGCAGGGGCCGATTATTCGTCTCGACGCGGATTGCGTTTCGCTGACCTCCGATCGTGCCGTCTCCGTCGGGATGATTGTCACCGAACTGCTGACCAACGCTCTCAAATATGCCTATCCGCAAGGAACCCAGGGCGAGGTGCGGGTGCTTCTTTCACGTCAACCGGATGGCAGGGCGCTGCTTGCGGTCGAAGATGATGGCGTGGGCTGGAAGGAAGGCGATACGGTAAAAGGCACCGGGCTCGGCAGCCGCATCGTCAAGTCCATGGCATCGACGCTCGGGTCTGCTATCCACTATATAGAGCGGCCCAAAGGCACGCGCGCAGAGATGGCTATCGAGCTTTCGGTTGCGTGACTGCCTGCGCCAGTGCGCCGGTGATTGCGTCGACCATTGCAATACGCGTGTCGCGACCCTATGATTTCTGCTGTTCATGAGGTGCATAGTTCCGAGAACCGTTTTCCGGTTTTCCGAACTGTGCGCGAGATCATCTATTCCAACGGCCGCCGATCATGCGGATGCCGTTACTGCGCACAGGATATTGTCCCAGCCTAAGAGCACCTTTTGTTAACCGAAATTTTCATCGTCATTGCGCTCACCGTCCTCAATGGTGTCCTGGCAATGTCGGAGCTTGCCGTCGTCTCGTCCCGTCCCGTCCGGTTGAGAGTCATGGCAGAGCAGGGCAATCGCGGAGCCGCCACCGCAATCAAGCTCGCTGAAGACCCAGGCCGTTTCCTCTCCTCCGTACAGATCGGCATCACCCTCGTCGGCGTCCTCTCGGGCGCCTTTTCTGGAGCAACGCTCGGTACACGCCTGACCGGCTGGCTCGAGGCGCAGGGACTTCCAGAAAACGCTGCCGACTGGCTCGGCGTCGGCGGTGTCGTCGTCGTCATTACCTATATGTCGCTGATCATCGGCGAGCTCGTCCCCAAGCAGATCGCGCTGCGCGCTCCCGAGGCCGTGGCAGCACGCGTGGCGCCGACCATGAAGCTTGTTGCACTTATCGGTGCGCCGATCGTCTGGTTCCTCGATATTTCCGGTCGTTTCGTTCTCTCGCTGCTCGGCCAAAAGGGCGAGTCCGAGGACAAGGTGACGGATGAGGAAATCCGTACCGTTCTCGCCGAAGCCCAGAGCGCCGGCGTGATCGAGACGGGTGAATCCGAAATGATTTCGGGCGTCATGCGCCTTGCAGACCGCACCGCGCGCGGCCTGATGACGCCGCGCCGCGACGTCGAGGTTATCGACACCGAAGATGACCCGGATGAGATCCGCGCCCAGTTGCGTGCAACCACACGCTCACGCCTGCCGGTGCGCAAGGGCTCTTCGGACGAAATTCTCGGCGTGCTGTTCGTCAAGGACGCCTATGACTTCATGGCCGGTGGCAAGGTGTTCGACATGGCTGCCGCGATGCGCGAAGCACCGGTCGTCTCCGACCTGACAGGCGCGCTCGACGTCATCCAGGCACTGCGCAAGGCGCCGGCCCATATGGTTCTCGTTTATGACGAATACGGTCATTTCGAAGGCATCATCACGTCGGGCGACGTGCTCGAGGCGATCACCGGTGTCTTCCAGGAAGACGAGCAGGAAGAGCCTCCGATCGTCGCGCGTGATGACGGTTCGTTCCTGATCGCGGGCTGGATGCCGGTCGACGAATTCGGTGCGCAGATGGGCCTGCCGATCGAAGAGGATCCGGGCTACGAGACCGTTGCCGGCTTCGTGCTCGACGAGTTGAAGCATCTGCCGGAACTCGGCGAGAGCTTCGTCACCCATGGCTGGAAATTCGAGGTCATCGATCTCGACGGCCGACGGATCGACAAGCTGCTCGTGACCCGGGCCACGGAAAAGGCCTGAGGCGCCGATGCCGGTTCTTGGCGACAAGGCAAGACTTAGAACCGAGCGGCTGGCGGCAAGGGACGCTCTTGCTGCCGCCGAGCGGATCGAAAAAAGCCTGTCGCTTGCTTCCCATGGCATGGGCGCCATCGATTTCGATGGCGCTCCTGTCGTTTCCGGTTTTCTGCCGATCCGCTCCGAGGTGGATGTTCGCCCGCTGATGGAATTGTTGGGAGACAGGGGGCGCGGCTTTGCGTGCCCGTGGTGCTCGACAAGGAGACGATCGTTTTTCGCGAGTTCCTGCCGGATGTGGAACTAGTCGGTGGCGTGTTCGGTACGGTCGGACCGGGGCCGGATGCGGCTCAGCTCGATCCTGTTATCATGCTTGTGCCGCTTGCCGCCTTCGATGCCCGCGGGCACAGGATCGGCTATGGCGGGGGGTATTATGACCGGGCGATTCACCGTTTGCAGCAAAAAGGCCTGAACCCGAGGCTCATCGGCATTGCATTCGACTGCCAGGAAGTGGCATCAGTGCCGGAAGAACCTCACGATATCAGGCTCGACGCCGTACTGACCGAGAGCGGCTTGAGGCCTTTCGGAGAACAGTCTCCGTAGATTGGATTGAAATGCGTCTTCTGTTTTTGGGTGACATGGTCGGCAAGTCCGGTCGCACCGCCGTATGGGAAAAGCTGCCGGGTCTGATTTCGGACCTGAAGCTCGACTTCGTCATCGTCAACGGCGAGAACGCTGCGGGCGGCTTCGGTATTACGGAAGACATCTATCTTGAGACGATCAATGCCGGCGCTGACGTGGTGACGACCGGCAACCATGTGTGGGACCAGAAGGAAGCCGTCGGTTTCGCCGGCCGCCACGACCAGTTCCTGCGGCCTGCCAATTATCCTGCCGGCACGCCGGGCAAGGGCTCCGGCCTCTACTACGCCCGCAACGGTGCGCGCGTGCTCGTCGCCAACATCATGGGCCGGGTGTTCATGCACCCGGAACTCGACGATCCCTTCAAGTCCGCGGAGGCCATTCTTGAAGCCGCACCGCTGAAGGATCAGGCTGACGCGATCGTCTTCGATTTTCATGCGGAAGCGACCAGCGAGAAGCAGTGTTTCGGCCACTTCGTCGACGGGCGTGCAAGCCTCGTCGTCGGTACCCATACGCATGTGCCGACGGCCGACTGCCAGATCCTGAATGGCGGCACGGGCTATATGTCGGATGCGGGGATGTGCGGCGACTATGATTCCTCGCTCGGCATGGACAAGGAAGAACCGCTCAACCGCTTCATCTCGAAAATGCCGAAGGGCCGTTTCGAGGCGGCATCCGGCCCGGCGACGATCTGCGGTCTCGGCATCGAGATTTCCGACGCGACGGGGCTGGCGGAAAAGATCGAGCCGATCCGCATCGGACCGCGGCTTGCCCAGAATATTCCGAGCTTCTGGCGGTAAGTGCATGTCCCGTACCCTACGGCTGATCGCGATGGCGACGATGTTGACGGCGTCGGCTGGCCTCGCTTGGGCACAGCAGGGAACGGATGTGGAGCGCAAGACGTGGCCGGAAAGAAAGTGCGCTTTCTATGCCGAGGCCTGGCGAGAGCTTCTTGCGTCGTCGCGCGATACTGGCGTTACCGAGGCGTTCATTCGCGGGAATGAAGCGTTCATCGCAGCCGGTTGTTCGAATGGCGCGGATATCTGTTCCTCGGCTCCGGCGGACATTGCGCTTGCCAACAAGCTGACCATCGCGGCGATGAATTTCGGCACCGCGAGCACTTTCCTTCCCTTCGTTTGCCGCCAGCCGCAATGACGGAATCGTGAGGCTTTGCCTCGCAATCGTCGCTGGACGGTTGGCAGAGGTTCCCGCATCTTTCTTCCCGGAATGAGCATGAACGCAGTTCACGGGGTGTGGCATGATGCTGCGAACTCTCGCATTCGGTCTTTCTGGTCTTCTACTTTCCACCTTTTCAGTCTTCGCCCAGGATGGCCTGCCGGTCAGCCAATGTCAGGCGATTGCGCAAAACCTACCGTCCCGGAACTTGCCCGATGTGCAGTTCGCCAGCTTCAAGCCATCGGATCTGCAGCTGGTTCAGGGCAAAACGCAATTATCCCTTGCCGACAGGGAAGAGGTGAAGATCACCTTCGTCGGGCACTCGACCTATTTCATCGAGACGCCTGGACGCATCGGCATCGCCACGGATTATAGCGGCGCCTACCAGCCCGATCGCATGCCCGACGTCGTGACGATGAACAGGGCGCATTCCACCCATTACACGCTCAGCCCGCCGCAGGAGATCAAGCATGTCCTGCACGGCTGGAGCGACGTGCCGGGCGAGAAGGCAAAGCACCAGGAGATGATCGGCGACGTCTATATCCGCAACGTCGTGTCGGATATACGCAACTGGGGCGGCGGGATCGAGGAGAACGGCAATTCGATCTTCATCTTCGAGGTCGCTGGCCTCTGCATTGGCCATCTCGGCCATCTGCATTTCGAGCTCAATGAGCCACAGTATACGGAGATAGGTCGGCTCGACATCCTGATGGTGCCGGTCGATGGCGGGCTCACGATGGGGGCCGACAGCATGAGCCGGGTGGTGCAGCGGCTGCGTTCTTCGCTGATCCTGCCGATGCACCGGTTCGGGCCACCGCTCGACACGTTTCTGAGCATGTTCGATGGGAAATTCGATATCGCCTATGCGAAGGAACGGACGCTGAAGGTTTCGATGCGGTCTCTGCCGAAGAAGCCGACGATCATGGTGCCGCAGGGCCTGTGAGGTCCCGCGGCATTCTTTCGTTTAGTGGTAGGCAGGGAAGGTCAAGTGCTGCTTGACGCCGACATCCGGCATCTTCTCATCCTTCCAGTTGGCCTTGGCGATTTCCCAGCCGAATTTCAGCGAGCTGTCTGTCGATGCCCAGATCTCGGCATCTTCGACGCGCAACGCGATCATGGTGAGCGCCGGATCTTCCTTGCCATGCTCGAACCAGGCTGCGGTCACCGCGCTCCAGTATTCGTCGATCTTCGCTCGATCGGGGCGGATTTCGAGAATGCCCGAAAGGCAGGCGTGGTAATCGTGGTTCTTGCCGACGACGCAGAAATGCGCGCGGCTGCCGGCCCGGATGGCGCGCACGAGATCGGTATCAGTTCTGGTGAAGAACCAGATCGTATTCGTCTCGCGGTCGAGGTTAGGCGCCATCGGCTGGAAATGCATATGGCTGCCTTCCAGTCCGAGCATGCCGGCGTGCACGGCGGTGATCTCGTCCCAGAGCTGGCGCTCCGGTGCTTCGCGGGCTTCCGTCAGGCTGGCCATTGTCGCATGTCTCCGTGTTGTTTTCCTCAAGTGACAAACGACAGGATGCGAAGCTTTGTTCCTTTCCCAAAAGGGTTTCCGGTCACAAGGTTGGTTGAAATGCCTTGAACGCGCGCTTCTTCGAAACTATAAGGCGCCATTCCCAAACAGACCAAGATATCAGGGGTGCCATGGCTGGCCATTCACAGTTCAAGAATATCATGCACCGCAAGGGCAAGCAGGACGGCATCCGTTCCAAGCTGTTCTCCAAGCTCGCGCGTGAAATCACGGTTGCCGCCAAGACCGGTCTGCCTGACCCGACGATGAACGCCGCCCTTCGCCTTGCCGTGCAGAACGCCAAGGCGCAGTCGATGCCGAAGGACAATATCGACCGCGCGATCAAGAAGGCCTCGGGTGCAGACGCCGAGACCTATGACGCTGTTCGTTACGAAGGCTACGGCCCGGGCGGCACCGCCGTCATCGTCGAGGCGCTGACCGACAACCGCAACCGTACGGCCTCCAATGTCCGTTCGATCTTCTCCAAGGCCGGCGGCGCGCTGGGCGAAACCGGCTCGGTTTCCTTCTCTTCGACCACGTCGGCGAGATCACCTACAAGCCTGAAGTCGGCGACGCCGACAAGGTCATGGAAGCGGCGATCGAAGCGGGTGCCGAAGACGTCGTCTCGGATGAAGACGGCCACACGATCTATTGCGGCTTCGAGGACATGAACGAAGTGTCCAAGGCGCTGGAAGCCGTGCTCGGCGAAGCGGAAACCGTCAAGGCGATCTGGAAGCCCCAGAACACGATCGAAGTGGACGAGGAAAAGGCCCAGTCGCTGATGAAGCTCATCGACAACCTGGAAGACGATGACGACGTGCAGAACGTCTACTCGAACTTCGAAGTGTCGGAAGAAGTCATGGCCAAGCTCTCGGCCTGATCTTCATCCCATGCAGAATAGCGAACGGGCCGGTCTTGCCGGCCCGTTTTCGTTTCTGCCTCAAACCTTCTTCATCATTGGAAGGTTGGCGAAGAGTTCGACGGAGCGGAGGCGCTTGTCGATATCGTGGATCGGCATGGAGATGATCAGTTCGTCAGCCTGCGTCTCTTCGAGGAAGTCCTTCAGCTGGGCCTCGATGGTCGGAACGGAGCCGACCGCGGCATAGCGCAATGTGTGCTCGACGCTCATCTTCTCCATCGGCGTCCAGAAGCCTTCCATGCTGTCGACCGGCTTCGGGAAGCGGGAACGGACATTCTTGCGCAGGTTGACAAACTGCTGCTGGGAGGAGGTGAACAGCTTTTCGGCTTCCTCGTCCGTATCGGCCGCGACACCCATGACACCGACCATGACATAGGGCTTTTCAAGCTCGGGGAGGGCTGGAAGCGCTCGCGATAGATGGCGATCGCATCCATCAGCATGTCGGGCGCAAAATGCGAGGCGAAGGCATAGGGCATGCCGAGTGCGGCCGCGAGATGGGCGCTGTAGAGGCTCGAGCCGAGCAGCCAGAGCGGCACGTTTGCCTCGGTGCCCGGAACGGCGATCACCGCCTGGTTTTCGATCGGCGTGCCGAGCAGATGCTTGAGTTCGACGATGTCGTGGGGGAAGTTCTCCGCGCCGGCATCCATGTTGCGGCGAAGCGCACTGGCGGTGCGCATGTCGGTGCCGGGAGCGCGGCCGAGGCCGAGGTCGACGCGGCCGGGCAACAGCGCTTCCAGCGTGCCGAACTGTTCGGCGATGACGAGCGGCGAATGATTGGGCAGCATGACGCCGCCGGAGCCGACACGGATCTTCTTCGTCGCTGCGCCGACATGGGCGATCACGATAGCGGTCGCGGCGCTGGCAATACCCGGCATGCCGTGATGTTCCGCCAGCCACACACGGTTATATCCCTGTTCCTCGGCTTTCACGGCCATTTTCTGCGACTGGTCGAGGGCGTCACGTACGGAATATCCTTCGCCGATCGGCGAAAGATCGAGTATCGAGAACGGGATCATGGGGCTACCTTGAAAGGAATTGAACAGGATATGCCTCTATCTAGGAACCCTGCTTGCGGGATGCGACCCCTCGCTTGCGTCTGCCATGAGAAAAGGGTGCCGAGGCACCCTTCCATCACGTCTTGATCAGCCTCAGATGACTGCGCGACCTTGGTGGCCGGTCCTGGGGCGGCGGATTATCCTGCATGACCGTAACCTTCATGAAGCGTCCGCAATGCTGATTGATCATCGCGAGCTCATGGGTCATGCGATCGAGCATGTCATCCCATTCATGATCAGAAGACGAGCGCTCAACATTCGATTTCACCAGCTCTTCGAGAACCGCGCCTGTGCGATCCATCATTTCGGCCGAGCTTTCGAACGTGTCGGAGATCGAGCTGATCCGGCTTGCCATTGTTTCAAGCTCGGAGGAGACCCCATCGCCCTCGCGAACAAGCTGATCGATTGAGGAACGGGCTTCAGCAGCCGAGATACTCAAGTCTCGCTCGAGGACCGAAGCTTCCTTGGCGACCGTCGCGGCATTTTCCGCCAGTTCGCGCAACTCCATGGCGAAGGTCTTCAAGACGTCATCCGGTGCCGAGCCGTTTGCAGCAGCAACGCTGGCGTTGACCGACAGCATGTTGGTGCGAAAGGCGATATCGCGCATGTTGGACGCTGCCGAGCCAATCCGGCCGCTGCTGCCTGCCACGCTGGTCAGTGCCGTGCCTGCCTTTGCGGCGGCAGCGCCCTGACGCTCCAGGCGTGCTGCCGCGTCGCCGGCCATGGCCGAAACCTGCTGAAGGCCGGTCGCCCGGCTGCGCATTGCCGAGGATGTATTTCTGAGGTCGTCACCTGCCCTAGCCAGGATTGGCGTCTCGTCCACCGCCGTCGTCCGCTGATGGTCGCGCTGGAATCGTGCGGCGGTGCATTCTCCGTGCAGGCGGCTTGCCGACCTTGAAATCGCAGCGAGGCTATCATCCAAGAGCCGCATGGCACGATTGAAGTCGCCGCGCATGCCTTCGAACTCTTCGGGCAGAGGGGTATCCAGTCGCGCCGAGAGATCAGCGGAGGCCAGCCGTCTCAAACCGGCGTCGAACATGTTCATCGCGAACTGTTTATCTTCGGCCTCAAGCGTGCCGGCAAGCGACTCGTCAAGCCTCTCCGACCGGAGTTCGACGACGTCGGCACGAGCGGTTACTAGAGCAATCGAAGGCTTTTCTATTTCTGCAACGGGGTCTTTGCGGATCGGTGCAGTCGTGGATGCGATTGATTTCTGGAGAGGCTGGAGGAGGGGCTGGCGAGGCGGGCGGCCATCATGGCCATCGCCACCGGTAAAACGATGACGCCCGCCGCCAACGCGGCCATCATGGCCGCGGATAATCCCGGAGACAGGTTCAGCATCAACGCGGCCAGCAATCCGTTCTGCAGCGCCAGAAGAGGCCACAGCCGAAGAAACAACTCACGGCGTTCGGACATCGCCTATCTCCTCTCGTATCATTCGAGCGGTCGGTTAACGCGCAGGATAACCTCGCGTTGCATCATGATCCAAAAGCAATCAGCTTTTAGTTAGCCAAAGGTTAAGTACGGCGCGCGTTTCTGTTTTGTTCATATTTCGATGGCACTTGATGACGGGCGACGATAAGGTGAGCCATGGCAGCGACTATTCGAATCATCGGCATCGACCCGGGCCTGAGAAGGACCGGCTGGGGCGTCATCGAGACGCTCGGCAATTCCCTGCGATTCGTGGCGTCGGGCACGGTGACATCCGACGGCGACATGGATCTGGCGTCACGTCTGTGCCAGCTGCATGACGGTCTGGCCGAAGTGGTACATGCCTACAAGCCGGACGAGGCGGCGGTCGAGCAGACCTTTGTCAACAAGGATGCGGTGGCGACACTGAAGCTTGGTCAGGCACGCGGCGTCGTCATGCTGGTGCCGGCGCGAGCAGGGCTGCCTGTTTCGGAATATGCGCCGAACGCGGTGAAGAAATCGGTCATCGGTGTCGGGCACGGCGAGAAGCAGCAGATACACATGATGCTGAAAATCCTGATGCCGAAGGCGGAATTCAAGGGCAACGACGCTGCTGACGCTCTCGCCATCGCCATCTGCCATGCACATAATCGTGGCGGCAATCGCATGCGGCAAGCGCTGGTGGGTTAAGCGTCCACGATCTTTGTTCTTGACTTGTTCTGTTTCGCTGGATAGGTAATACCGCAGAGGTATTACCATGCGCGTCACCGAAAAAGGTCAGGTTACGATCCCGAAGAATGTCCGCGACAGGCTGAATATCGGTCCTGGTTCGGAGGTGGATTTTCATGTCTCCGATGACGGCGTGATGTTGGTAAAGAGCACGCGCAAGAACGACTTCAAAGACTTCAAGGAATGGGCCGAAAGCGTCAAAGGTACCTTCGACACGATGGGCATGACGACGGATGAGTATATGGAATGGCTGAGAGGCCCTCGCGATGACCTCGACCGTGGTTGATACGAATGTTCTGATCGACGTGCTTGGCCCTGCTACATCTTTCAGATCGTGGTCACTCGCTGCGCTCGAGTTATGTCATGGCGAGGGCGAGCTGGTGCTCAACCCGGTCATATGGTCTGAACTCGCGGCCTCATCGCTGTCCGAACAGGAAATCGTGGAAGCGTTCGGCTGGCTTAACCTCAAGCGTGAGCCCCTGTCTTACGAGGCTGCGCATCACGCCGGAAAGGCGCATTTTTCCTATCGCCGTGCGGGCGGTCTGCGCGAACGCACTTTGCCGGATTTCCTGATCGGCGCGCATGCTTCGGTACGCTCGCACAGGCTGCTCACGCGAGATCCGGCGCGCTACCGGTTATACTTCCCGTCACTTGAACTCATCTCTCCCGAAACCCATCCTCTCTCATCCTAAGCGGCGGACCCATTTCATGATCGGCAAGCTCAAAGGCACTATCGACGAGATCGGTGACGACCATGTTCTCGTCGACGTGCATGGCGTCTGCTACGAGGCATTCTGCTCTTCGCGTACCCTGTCGCGCCTCAATGTCGGTGAGGCGGCGATCCTGTTCATCGAAACCTATGTGCGCGAAGACCAGTTGAAACTGTTCGGCTTCGTTTCGGCGCTCGAGCGCGAATGGTTCGGCCTGTTGCAAAGCGTGCAGGGGGTCGGGTCCAAGGTGGCGCTCGCGGTGCTTTCGACACTGACGCCGGGCGAACTCGCCAATGCGATCGCGCTGCAGGACAAGACGGCGGTGTCGCGCGCGCCGGGGTCGGCCCGAAGGTCGCGGTGCGTATCGTCACCGAGTTGAAGAACAAGGCGCCGGCTTTCGCGGGCGAGGCTTCGGCCAATATTGGCCTCAAGCAGGAGATCGGCGAGGGTGTTGCATCGGCGCCGGTGGCCGATGCCGTCTCGGCGCTGACTAATCTTGGTTACTCGCGCGACCAAGCTGCCAATGCCGTCGCTGCGGCGATGAAGACGGCGGGGGAGGGGGCGGATAGCGCGAAGCTGATCCGGTTCGGGCTGAAGGAGTTAGCGCGGTAAGAATTGGTGATCGAGCGAAATGCTGATACCTTTGATGTAAGAAAATTTGCACGAGGTAAGAAATGGGTGCCTTCACGACCATGACCTCCAAGGGACAAATTACGATCCCTAGCGAAGTTCGCGACGCACTCAACCTTGAGCCTGGGACGCGCTTCTATGTGTCTGCTCGCAACGGACAGGTCGTCGCTATTCCTAAAAACAAGAAGCTCATGGATTTCGCCGGCATTCTTGGCAGGCCTCCCACGGGAGAGAGCCTGAGTATCGAAGACATGGACGATGCTATTGGACAGGCCGTTGCGGAAGACGATGCCCGCATCATGCACGAATGGTCGGAGAACAACGGGTGATCGGTATAGACACAAACATACTGGTGCGCTTTCTCGTGGATGACGAACCAAGCCAGAATCTCGCCGCTCGCCGGTTCCTCAGCGAACGAACTGCGGAGGCTCCCGCTTATGTCAGTGCGGTTGTCGTCGCGGAAACGGTATGGATTCTCAACCGGCGCCTCAGGTATCCTATGACGGTGATCACAGAGCTGCTCCAGAACCTGCTTGCCACAGACGGCTTGGTCTTCGAATACACGGAAGAACTCGACGCGCTTTTGAGTGATGCGGGCCCGAAAGCGCATCTAGCGGACTATCTGATCGCTTGGGGTGCGCAACGTGTGGGCTGTGCCCGCATCATGACTTTCGACAAGCAGGCCGCGACGCGCGTGCCCGGAATGGAACTTCTCGCATGACCGATGATACCCGCCTCATCTCGCCGGAAAAGCGGGGCGAAGATCTTGATACGGCGCTGCGCCCGCAGTCGCTGGACGAGTTTACCGGCCAGGCCGAGGCGCGCGCAAACCTCAAGATCTTCATCGAGGCTGCAAAAAACCGCGGCGAGGCGCTTGATCACGTCCTGTTCGTCGGCCCTCCGGGGCTCGGCAAGACGACGCTGGCGCAGATCATGGCGAAGGAACTCGGCGTCAATTTTCGCTCGACCTCAGGCCCGGTGATCGCCAAGGCCGGTGATCTGGCGGCGCTGCTGACCAATCTGGAAGAGCGCGATGTTCTCTTCATCGACGAAATCCACCGTCTCAATCCGGCGGTGGAGGAAATTCTCTACCCGGCGATGGAGGATTTTCAGCTCGACCTCATCATCGGCGAGGGCCTGCGGCGCGTTCGGTGAAGATCGACCTGTCGAAGTTCACGCTCGTCGCTGCCACCACCCGCATCGGGCTTCTGACCACGCCTCTGCGTGACCGCTTCGGCATTCCCGTCCGTCTTTCCTTCTACACGGTGGAAGAGCTGGAGGGCATCGTGCGTCGCGGGGCGCGGCTGATGGGGCTGAATATGACCGATGACGGTGCCCGCGAGATCGCCCGCCGCGCGCGTGGGACACCGCGTATCGCGGGCCGCCTGCTGCGTCGTGTGCGCGATTTTGCCGAGGTGGCGCGAGCGGAAGCGGTAACCAAGGAGATCGCCGATGAGGCGCTTGTTCGTCTCAATGTCGACCATGCAGGCTTCGACCAGCTCGACAAGCGCTATCTCAATATGATCGCGGTGAATTTTGCCGGCGGTCCGGTCGGAATTGAGACGATTGCGGCCGGCCTGTCGGAGCCGCGTGATGCGATCGAGGACATCATCGAGCCCTACATGATCCAGCAGGGCTTTATCCAGCGCACGCCGCGCGGACGCGTGCTGACCGCGATCGCCTGGAAGCATCTTGGGCTGCAGCCACCCAAGGATATGGAAGCGGCGCAGTTCAGGATGAGTTTGGAAGATGAGTAAGAAGGACAAGGTGCAGGATCTGCGCCTGCGCATGAAGTTCAAGCCGAAGCGCATCTTCCAGATGCGTATTGCGGGTCTGGCGTTCCGTGATGGGCATGTGCTCGTCCATAGGGCCATCCACGAGACTTTCTGGACTTTCCCGGGCGGTCGCGCGGAGATGGGAGAGACTTCGGAAGAGACCCTTGCGCGCGAAATGGTCGAAGAGCTTGGCGTCACAGCAAAGGTCGGTCCGCTTCTCTGGGTGGTGGAAAACTTCTTCCACTATGAGGAGAAGGACTGGCACGAGCTCGGCTTTTATTATCGTATGGAACTGCCGGAGAGTTTTCCTTTCATTCGGCCGATATCGTGCATCGCGTCGTCGATACCCACGAACTCGAGTTCAAATGGGTGCCGGCGACGACCGAGGCGCTGAAGGCGCTCGATATCCCGCCTTACTTCATCGCCGACGAGATCGAGGCGCTGCCGACCTCGCCCCGTCATGTCGTCTGGCGCGACGGCGATCTCGATCTGAAAAGTTGATTTCGGAACATCATCGGCCTGCCTGAGTTCCCCAAGGAACGAAAGGAGCCGCTGATGCAGAAGATCCAAGTCGGAACCGACGTCGAATGGACGTGGGGCAGCTCGAAAGCCGAGGGCAAGGTCGCCCAGAAATTCACCGAGGATGTAGAGCGCAAGATCAAGGGCAAGGTGATCAAGCGCAAGGCCGACCGCGAGGAACCGGCCTTTCTCCTCAAGCAGGAGAATGGTGACCGCGTCCTGAAAAGCCAGTCCGAGCTGCGGAGGTCCCATGACTGAGAAGGATCTCGACCATCGCCCCCCAGTCGAGGTTGCTGCCGCGGCGGAAAAGGGACTGAAACTTCGCGCCAAATATCGGCGTGGCGGCACGACCCTTGGTATTGCAAGGGCACGTGACCTGCAGCATCGGAAATCTCTCTCCGACCTGACGGTCAAGCGGATGGCGAGCTATTTTTCCCGTCACAAGATCGACAAGCGTTCGGAGAATTTCGGCAATGATGACGATCCGTCGACAGGCTATATCGCTTGGCTGCTATGGGGCGGTGATGCAGGTCAGAAATGGGCGGAAGAGCATTTGAAGATCATCGAATCCCGCAAGAAGGAAACGCGCCGCCCGAGCCGAAACGCGTTGGACGGCAACGTCCAAAGGCATTTCAACTCGCAGCATTGAGCTGTTGCGCCAAGGACGCCATCGTCTTATCGAACCGCCGCATGCCACCGGGCTTCCAGCCGATGTGGCGGATTTTTTCTGTCAGCATTTCGTTGGCGGCGAGTGCCGTAAAGGCAAGCAGATCAGCTGGCAGGCCAAGCCTTTCCATGATCATGCGTGTATCGACGGTGATGTCGGAGAGGTTGAAGGACTGGCCCGAAACGATCTCGACGTCCGCTTTGAGCATAAGACCGACGGCTTGAGCTACGTCATCTCCATGAACTTCCGTGCCTGCGCGGGGTACGACGGGACGCCCCGCCGCAACATCGGCGACGAGCGCGTCCCATTTGTTCGGAAGCATGTCGCCATAGACACCGGTCGCGCGAAGCGATGAGGCAACGAAGTCGGGGCCGGACATGGCAGTGATTGCCGTCTCGCAGGCCAGCTTGATTTCGCCATAGAGAGAAGTCGGAGACAGGGCGATCTCTTCGGTCAATGCCGTTCCCGGCGGCAGGCCGTCGTAGACTGCGCGGCTGGACAGGAAGGTGGCGCGCGTCACGCCGGCGAGTTTGGCTGTCTCGAACAGCCTGATCGTTCCATCCAGATTGAGCCGTCTGAAGCGTTTGGGATCCTTTCCTTCTCCGCCTCGATATTTGCCCGGCAGGTGGTCGAAGGCGGCGTGGACGAAGGCTTCGATGCCTTTGAATGCTGCTGCCTGATCCCGTTCGGGAGTAAGGTCGAGCGGTACGAAATCGACGCGCCGCGAGAAAAGGCGTCGACCGGCGGTTTGCGCGCGCCGACGACAACGCTGTAGCCTCCTGCCAGAAGTCCCTCGACGATATAGCGGCCGACGAGACCCGTTCCGCCGGAGACGAGCACTTTCAAGAGGTCGCTCCGGGATTGGCGAGGCTTGCAATATCCGGCATTTCCCGGCCCTCATGGAAGGCGTGCCAGAGATCGATCAGCGGGCGCAGCTGCTCGGCTTTCGGGTGATCGGCTTCCCAGGGCTTTTCATACTGGTAGTGCAGGATTGAGATGTCCTTCCAATCCCACAGGGCCGGCATGTTGAACCAGACATATTGCAGCATGTTCATGAACACGGGCAGGCCGTGCCAGTTGGGGAAAAAGCTCTCCAGAAAGGTCTGATCGGTACGCCGCCAGAAGGCATCCGGCTGATCGAGGGCGGCGAGCATCCGCTCGAAGGTCTCGTTCGACGGCTTGGCTACGAAGACGCCGGAGTTGAGGCGGTGAAAATCCGCAAGGCTCTCGTAGACATTCGGGGCGGCTGAAAATTCAGGGTAGTCGGACAGTTTGTCGATGTTCTTCAGCACGACCACGTCCGCATCGAGGAAGACGACCGTGCGGTATTCCGTCAGCTGCCACAGGCGCAGCTTGCAGAAGTTGTCGAGCGGCGTGTGGAAGTCCGGCTTGCGACCCTTGGTGAAAGGGGCGGCACCATGCAGATTCTTGCGGGCGTGACGTTCGTTGAAGCCGTCCGAGAGGGGAGATGCTCGACCGGGATGATGCGGCAGCCGAGTGACTTCAGGCCGGCCAGAGCGTCCTGCGCGACTGCGCCGGTATGGAGCACGACGAGATCGGCAGTGGTTTTCGTTCGGCGCAATGAATGGGCGAGGGCCGTCGCCCCCATGATGTAGTCGGCGTTGGTCACAAGCGTGACGAAGGCGTTCTGCATGGCGTGCGATTGTCCTGTTCGAGTCCAGCGATCGTCACGTTCGGGCATGTCCCGAGCATCTACCGTCGTTGGCCGAATTCTACGTGGGCAGATCCTCGGGACAAGCCCGAGGATGACGGAGTAAAGATCTAGCGCGGCTCCTACGAAACCGACTTCAGGCGCGTGCCTTCCGGGTCGCGCTCGACGGTGGCCGCGATGTCCTTGGTCCAGGCGGATATGGCCGGTACGCGCGAGCGGTCGACGCGATAGGCGTATTTCTTCGCAACGTCGACGATTTCCGACAGCAGGCCTTCGCCGAGCGTCGTCGGCTCGAGGCCGAGCTCGAGGAACTTTTCGTTCTTCACGACCAGATCGTTTTCCGGCGCTTCCTTGCGCGGGTTCGGCAGCCAGGCGATCTTTGCGCCGGTCATCTTCGAGATCATCTCGGCAAGATCACGGACGCGGTGCGTCTCGGTCATCTGGTTGAAAATCTCCACTCGACCACCGGCGGCCGGCGGGTTGTTGAGCGCGATCTCGATGCAGCGGACCGAATCCTGGATGTGGATGAAGGCGCGAGTCTGCCCACCGGTGCCATGGACGGTCAGCGGATAGCCGATCGCAGCCTGGATGAGGAAGCGGTTCAGGACTGTGCCGTAATCGCCGTCATAGTCGAAGCGGTTGATCAGCTGTTCGTGGATGCGCGTCTGCTCGGTATGCGTGCCCCAGACGATGCCCTGGTGCAGGTCGGTGATGCGCAGACGATCGTTCTTGGCGTAAAAGGCGAAGAGGAGCTGATCCAGGCACTTGGTCATGTGATAGATCGAGCCGGGATTGGACGGGTAGAGGATCTCCTGGGAAACCGTCTCGCCGCTCATGGTCTCGATGCCGACCGGCAGGTAGCCTTCCGGGATCGCCGCGCCGACTGTCGAATAGCCATAGACGCCCATCGTGCCGAGATGGACGAGGTGGGTGTCGAGATCCAGCTCCACCAGCGCGTTCAGCAGGTTATGCGTCGCATTGACGTTGTTGTTGACCGTGTAGTTCTTGTGGCGGTCGCTCTTCATCGAATAGGGGCGGCGCGCTGTTCGGCGAAATGCACGATCGCGTCGGGGCGATGCTCGGCAAGCCAGTTCTTCAGCAGTTCGTAATCCTTGGCGAGATCGATCAGGCTGAAGTGGATGCGACGACCGGTTTCGGCATGCCAGATGCGGGTACGTTCCTGTATCGAATCCATCGGCGTGAGCGACTGCACGCCCAGTTCGGTATCGATCCAGCGGCGGGACAGGTTGTCGAGAATGTGGACCTCGTGACCCGCGTGGGAGAGGTGCAGGGATGTCGGCCAGCCGATGAAACCGTCGCCGCCCATGACTGCAATCTTCATAAAAATTCTCCGGTGGTTTTATAAGAATTTCCTGTTAGGGAGGAAATATTACGCCCGTCCAATTGTGGAGCACCATGCTCCCAATATCCAGTGCACGATAAGGTTTTTCCAAGGCAAGCCGATGAATAGCGACAATTTTCTCCTCGCGGGCGAGTTGACCGGGCACGGGCATAGACTCGTTCAGCGCGTCTATTACGAGGACACGGATTTCTCCGGCCTCGTCTATCACGCCCGCTATCTCCATTTCCTCGAGCGCGGCCGCACCGACTATCTCCGCTGCCTCGGCTGCGAGCAGAGTGCTCTGCTGTCGGCGGATGAAGAAGGCCTCGTCTTCGTCGTTCACCGGATGGAGATCGATTTCAAGCAACCGGCACGGATGGACGATATCTTGACGATCACCACGGCGACGGAGAAGGCCGGCGGGGCCAAGATGGTGCTCAACCAGGAAATCCGTCGTGGTGACATTTTGTTGATCCAGGCCAAGGTGGTGATCGCCGTGATCAACAAGCATGGTCGGCCACGACGGCTGCCAGAAACGATCGCGGAGAAGTTTCTGGGGCATCCGGTCTGAGCGTCAGGCACTAAAAAGCCGGGGAGGGCGCAGTGAAGATCATCTGCCTGAATGGCTGGGGCGGCAAGCTGCACGGCGAGCTGATAGACTATGTCGTCCGTGAAGATCCGGATATCCTTTGCTTGCAGGAGGTGGTTCACACGCCTAAGACAACGAAGGACTGGCTTACCTACCGGGACGGAGATCACGTTCTCGCGCAGCGCGCCAACTTCTTCCGGGATGTGGCGGAGGCGTTGCCGGACCACTTTGCGCAGTTCTGCCAGTCGGCCCAAGGCGAGCTGTGGGACGGCGACGTCGAAATTCCTTCGCGATGGGGGCTGGCAACCTTCGTGCGCCACTCCCTGCCGATCATCGAGCAGGTGCAGGGCTTTGTGCATGGCGAATTCTCACCCCATAGCTATGGAGACCATCCCCGCCCGCGGTTAGCGCATGCGGTTCGTGTCTATGATTACGAACAGGACCGAAGCCTTTGCGTTGCCCATATGCACGGCCTCCGCGATCTTGCCGGAAAGATGGATACGCCGGCAAGATTGGCGCAGGCGCAAAGGCTTGCCACGCTTCTCCGCGGAATCGCCAAGCCGAATGAACCGATTGTTTTTTGCGGTGATTTCAACATCGAACCGGATAGCGAAACCTTCGCCGTTCTTGCCGATCTTGGCCTTCAAGATCTCGTGACCGCCCGCGGTTTCACCAGCACGCGCACCTCCCACTACCCAAAGGCGGGCCGATTCGCTGACTACATGTTGGTCAACAGTCTCGTTGAAGTGCTTCGCTTCGAGGTTGTGACCGATCCCGAAGTATCGGACCACTGTCCCTTGTTGCTGGAGATGTGAAAACGGCAAGCGGGCAACCGGCTGTATCCTCTGGCTTTTTCCCGGATAATCGCAAAGTTAGCGAGTCATCCCAACGGGATAGGCGCCGTCGTTGTAACACTTCCTTAACGATAATGATGTCTTACTAGACGGTGAGGAATTTGTGCAACGCACGCCTTCCTTTGACCAAATTTGAAAGCGAGAAGCCAAGCTGAAAACTCAGGACATCTTGGGGTTAGGGCAACGCTGATCGTGATCGAGAACAGTTTCGCGAGAGCGCGCTTTGGAACCCGCCCGGTCGTCAAGCCGGGCGTTTGGATTCGGGGATAGTGGATGGAACAGGCAGCTTTGGAAGCCGCGACGCACGACGTCAGCCTTTGGGCGTTGTTTATGCAGGCCGGATTGATCGTCAAACTGGTGATGATCGGCCTTATCGGCGCGTCGGTCTGGACCTGGGCGATCGTGATCGACAAGTATATGAACTTTGCGAAGGCGCGCCGCCAGTTCGACCAGTTCGAACAGGTCTTCTGGTCGGGCCAGTCGCTGGAAGAGCTCTATCGCACGCTTTCTGACCGGCAGAATAATGGCCTTGCCGCGATCTTCGTCGCCGCCATGCGCGAGTGGAAGAAGAGCTTCGAGCGCGGCGCCCGTTCGCCGATCGGCCTGCAGATGCGTATCGACCGCGCCATGGACGTGACGATGTCGCGTGAGGCCGAGACCTACGAGGCGCGCCTCGGTTCGCTTGCAACGATCGGCTCGGCCGGTCCGTTCATCGGTCTTTTCGGTACCGTCGTCGGCATCATGACCTCGTTCCAGGCGATCGCCGGTTCGCAGTCCACCAACCTTGCCGTCGTGGCACCGGGTATCGCCGAAGCGCTGCTCGCCACGGCGATCGGCCTCGTTGCCGCTATCCCGGCCGTCATGGCCTACAACAAGTTCACGGCCGACGCGGGCAAGCTGTCGGCGCGCATGGAAGGCTTTGCGGACGAGTTTTCCGCCATCCTGTCGCGCCAGATCGACGAGAAGCTGCAGCCCCGCCAGGCCGCGCAGTAACTTCGCGACGAAGGAGACACTCTCATGGGCATGTCTGCCGGAGGATCCAAGGCATCGGGCGGTCGCCGCGGGCGTCGCGGCCGGCGCGGCGGTGCCATCAGCGAAATCAACGTGACGCCGCTGGTCGACGTCATGCTCGTGCTGCTCATCATCTTCATGGTCGCCGCACCGATGATGACGGTCGGCGTGCCGGTCGACCTGCCGCAGACGCAGGCTTCCTCGCTGAATTCCGAAACTCAGCCGATCACCATCAGTGTCAATGCGAATGGCCAGATCCATCTGCAGGAAACGCCGATTGCGGCCGAAGAGATCGCCGCCAAGCTGCAGGCGATTTCGACGACGGGCTACAACGAGCGCATCTTCGTGCGTGCCGACACGACCTCCGCATACGGCGTGGTCGCTGATGTCATGGCGCGCATTCAGTCCGCCGGTTTCCGAAATATCGGCCTCGTGACCCAGCAGCGCCAGGGCGCGGCCGCATCTGCACCGCAGGGCGCACCCCAGGGCACACCAAAGAGCAACTGACCTAGATGAAGGCGAGCCTCACCACATCCGCGATCCTGCACGTAACGGCTCTCGCCTTTGCGCTCGTATCGCTTGGCTCGCCGGAACCGCTCGATGTCGCCAATACCGAGACGCTGCCGGTCGATCTCGTGCCGATCGAGGAATTCAGCCAGATCCAGCAGGGCGACAAGAATGCGCCGATGGCGGAGACGGCGGCACCCGTGCCGACCACGCGTCCCGACATCGTCGAGAACGCCCAGAACGTCGGCGACAACAAGGTGGACATCAAGGCGCCGCCGATGCCGACGGCGAAGCCGAGCGACAACAGAATCCGCAGCTGCCCCGCCGAAGCAGGAAAAGCCTGCGCCTGTCGTCGATACCAAGCCGACCGCTTCGACCGAAGTTGCCAAAGAAGACACGGCACCTCCGCCGCAGGAAGTCGCAGCGCTTCCGCAGCAGAAGCCCGACGTGACGCCGCCGACGCCAAAGCCTGAAGCTGCGCCCGAGCCGACCCCGGCCGAGCCCGAAGAGGCGATGCCGCTGCCGGACAGCGTGCCGCTGCCCGCCGCCAAGCCGAAGCCCGAACCGCCGAAGGAACAGGCCAAGCCCGCCGAGAAGCCGCCGGAAAAGAAACCGGAGCCGAAGGCTGCCGAGAAGCCGACCGACAAGAAGGTCGCCGACAAAAAGCAGGAAGTGGCAAAGACCGCCTCCTCGAAGGAAAGCGACTTCAACGCTGACGATATCGCCGCGCTGCTGAACAAGCAGGCGCCGGCGAATGGTGGTGCGAAGCGCTCGACCCAGACCGCATCTCTCGGCGGCAAGACCAATACCGGCGGTTCCAAGCTCAGCCAGAGCGAGATGGACGCGCTGCGTGGTCAGATCCAGAACAACTGGTCCTATATCGCCGGCATCGAGGGCGCCGAGGGTGTCGTCATCCGGGTGCAGATGAAGCTCGACCAGTCCGGCGCGATCGTCGGAGACCCCGAAGTTTCCTCCAGCGGCGGTTCGGACACGGCCCGCAGGACGCTGGAATCGAGCGCGCGGCGCGCAGTCCTGCGTTCCTCACCGTTCAAAAACCTTCCCGCCGACAAATATGACGCTTGGGGCGATGTCGTCGTGAACTTCACTCCAAGCGACCTGCTTTGAAAGGCCCAATCATGATCAGACGTAACTTCCTCGGCCTCATGATGGCATCTGCCAGCGCGGCTGCGTTCTCAAGCCCGGCAAATGCATTGGTCGAGCTCAATATCAGCAAGGGCAATGTCGAGCCGCTGCCGATCGCCATCACCGATTTCCTGTCGAACAACGAGCTCGGGCCGCAGATTTCCCAGGTAATCGCAGCCGACCTGCAGCGTTCCGGCCTTTTTGCTCCGGTCAACAAGGCGGCCTTTATCGAGAAGATCACCGACCCGAACCGGGCGCCGCGCTTCCAGGACTGGACGACGATCAACGCCCAGGCGCTCGTCGTCGGCCGCGTCAGCCGCGAAGGCGACGGCCGCCTGCGCGCCGAGTTCCGCCTGTGGGATACGTTTGCCGGCCAGCAGATGACCGGCCAGCAGTTCTTCACCCCGCCGGAAAACTGGCGTCGCCTGGCGCATATCATCGCCGACGCGATCTATGAGCGCATCACTGGTGAGAAGGGCTATTTCGATACCCGTGTCGTCTTCGTTTCCGAAAGCGGACCGAAGACCGCCCGCCAGCGCCAGCTCGCGATCATGGACCAGGACGGTTTCAACGTCCGCATGCTGACCAATACCAAGGACCTGGTCCTGACGCCGCGCTTCTCGCCGAGCCGTCAGGAAGTCACCTACATGTCCTTCGAGGGCAACCAGCCGCGCGTCTACCTGCTGCAGTTGGAGACCGGACAGCGCGAGGTGGTCGGCAACTTCCCGGGCATGACCTTCTCGCCGCGCTTCTCGCCGGATGGCCAGAAGGTGATCATGAGCCTTCAGCAGGAAGGTAATGCCAATATCTACACGATGGACCTGCGTTCGCGCACAACGACGCGCCTGACCTCGACGGCTGCGATCGATACGGCGCCGTGCTATTCGCCGGATGGCGCTCGGATCACGTTCGAAAGCGACCGTGGCGGCCGCCAGCAGATCTACGTCATGGGTGCGGACGGCTCCGGCCAGAACCGAATCTCCTTCGGCGACGGTTCCTATTCGACACCGGTCTGGTCACCTCGCGGCGATCTCATCGCCTTCACAAAACAGTCAGGCGGAAAGTTCTCGATCGGCGTGATGCGTCCGGACGGCTCCGGCGAACGCATCCTGACGACCGGCTTCCACAACGAAGGCCCGACCTGGGCGCCGAACGGTCGCGTGCTGATGTTCTTCCGTCAGAACGCCGGTGCCGGTGGTCCGCAGCTCTATTCGATCGATCTGACCGGCTATAACGAGCAGGCCATCAAGACCCCGGCCTATGGTTCCGACCCGGCCTGGTCGCCGCTGCTTGAGTGACGCATTGGCGCGGCACACGCGCGTCCGTGTGAACGATTGCAAACAAAGGTGAGGCGATTTCGCCTCCCTGCCGCCGCATTTCATTGAAAATGGGGCAGATACGGGACACCGGAATACTTTGTTAACCATAGCTGTTTGATGATGGTTAACCGAGTACGGTTAGAGTCTGGCAACTCTGAATATACTGACCTCAAGGAGAGACCGGCTATGAGCCGCACTGAAACCTCGGCGATGAGCCGCATGCAGCAGATCGCACGCAACCCCGCTATCATCGCCCTGACGATGGCTCTGGCACTTGCCGGTTGCGCCAACAAGAAGAACCTCCCGAACAATGCCGGCGATCTCGGCCTGAACGGCGCCGGTTCGGCAACGCCGGGCTCCAGCCAGGACTTCACGGTCAATGTCGGCGACCGCATCTTCTTCGACACCGATTCCACCTCGATCCGCGCCGACGCCCAGCAGACGCTTGACCGTCAGGCTCAGTGGCTTGCCCGCTACCCGAACTACGCGATCACGGTCGAAGGCCATGCCGACGAACGCGGCACCCGCGAATACAACCTTGCACTCGGCGCACGCCGCGCTGCCGCCACCAAGGAATACCTCGCTTCGCGCGGCGTTCCGGCAAACCGCATGAAGACGATCTCTTACGGCAAGGAACGTCCGGTCGCCGTCTGCGACGACATTTCCTGCTGGTCGCAGAATCGCCGCGCCGTTACCGTTCTCGGCGGCGCCGGCATGTAATTCGGCCCGAGCGGTTCGCCGCTCTCCGGATGACAATTCGTTAATAAAAGGTGGTCTTCGGGCCACCTTTTTTGTTTTTCCTTAGTTTGGCCCCGTTTCCCTAGATTTTGAATGACGGCTTGGTTGCTTTTTGGCGGCAGGTAATAAAAATCCGTCTCGCGTCATCCCGGCGCAAATCAGAAGAGCAGGACGAACGACATGAAGAAAATTGTCTTGGCAGCAATGCTGGGGCTGGCGGCAATGGCAGGACCCGCTGGGGCCTTCCAACTCTCATTGCCGAAACTCTTCCAGGGCGAGCAGAGCGCTCCGCAACAGCCACGAGCCGAACAGGGCGAAGTGATTCTGGCGCAGAGCAATGAAGCCGTCCGTGTCCAGCAGCTCCAGGAAGAAGTCCGGCAGCTCAACGGCCGGATCGAGGAAATGAGCTATCAGCTGCTGCAGATGCAGGAGCAACTGCGCAAGACGCAGGAAGATAACGAATTCCGCTTCCAGGATCTGGAAAAGAGGAAAAGAAGCGACTTGGGCGACACGGGCGGGCAACCGGCCGTGGCGTCCAACCGCCCCTCTTCTTCGTCCGAACCGTCCGCCAATGGCGGCGACGATATCAGCCGTATCATCGAGACGCCGTCAGATAATGGAAGCAACGGAGCAGGCCAGGGGGCAATGCCGCTCCCGCGCCCACCACGCTCGGCTCCATGGAATTCGACCAGAACGGCAATCCGGTCGGCGCCAACCGCAATGAGGGCGCGCGCAACTCCTCCGCGTTGCCTGGCGTCGACACCGGCTCGCCGCGTGCCGGCCAGGGCCGCGATCCGCAGCAGACGGCCTCGCTCGGCAGTGAGAGCGACGCCTACAAGATCGCCTATGACCATGTCCTGACGGGTGACTACGCGCTCGCGGAGACCGAGTTCTCGAGCTACATCTCGTCCTATCCGAAGAGCAATCGTCTGCCGGACGCCAACTTCTGGCTTGGTGAGGCGCAGTATTCCCAGGGCAAGTATAACGAGGCGGCCAAGACCTTCCTCAATGCGCACCAGACCTACGGCAAGTCGGCCAAGGCTCCGGAAATGCTTCTGAAACTCGGCATGTCGCTGGCTCAGCTGGACAACAAGGAGACGGCCTGCGCCACGATGCGGGAAGTTCCGCGTCGCTATCCGAGCGCCGCCAAGGCAGTGCTGAGCAAGGTCGCCACCGAGCAGAAGCGCCTCGGCTGCTGATCGGCGGGCTCGACGTGCCCGGCGATCTCCCGCAATTCAGGCCTCTCTTCGAAGCGGTAGACCATTTCCTCTCTTCACTTTTGCGCCCGACGACGCTTCTGGTTGCCGTTTCTGGCGGAAGCGATTCTGTCGGATTGCTGATCGCCCTCCATCAGGCGCTGTCTTCAAGGCCAGGAAATCAGCACAGGCTGGTCGCCGCGACGGTGGACCATGGGCTTCGTCCGGAAGCGGCCGATGAGGCGCTGGTTGTTGCCCGCCTCTGCGAAGAGCTTTCCATCCCACACCGGATCCTGCGATGGCAGGGTGACAAGCCCGAGAGCGGAATTTCCGCAGCGGCGCGGGAAGCGCGGTACCAACTGTTGCTCAAGGCAGCGGGGACATTCAACGCAGACGCCATCGTCACGGGCCATACTTTCGACGACCAGATGGAAACGGTTGCGATGCGGGCTACCCGCAAAAGCGATGATGGAAATCTCGGTTTGGCGGGCATGGCGGATGCCGTGCTGCTAGACCGCCGATGCTGGCTGCTGCGGCCCTTGCTTGCAACGAGACGCGAGGCCATACGCGATTTCCTGAGAGAGCAGGGCAGGGGATGGATAGACGATCCCAGCAATGTCGACCGGCATTATGAACGGGTGCGGGTCCGATCGTCTCTTCAGTCGGAAACGCTTCTATCGCCGGCTTCCATCCGTGAAGCGGGGCGCAGGCGGGCCCAGCTTTCCGCAGCAGCGGCGGATATTGCTCGCCGTTATCTACAGGTTCAACACGGCGTGCTGGCGCATCTGGGCCGTGATGTGTTGGCTGAGGAGGCGTCGGTCGTCCGTCACCTGCTCGGTACGCTTGCCGCGATCCTCGGCGGGCGATCCCATATGCCGGCGGCCAAGACTATGGACCGTGTCATGGCGGTTCTTTCGAACGGTCAGCCACTGGGTGGTCAACCGGATCGCATGACCGCAGGGCGGGTGATCTTCGATCTGAGACGGCAGGGCCTGTTCATACACCGCGAAGCGCGTGACCTGCTGTCAATGCATGTCGGGCCGGAAGAGTGTGCCCTCTGGGATAGTCGGTTCAGACTTGAGAATCGTGGCGGGCGGGAACTCATCGTGGGGCCGACGCCTGCGGATCGCGATCTGGCGCTGGCGATGTTCGAGGACGTGCCGCCAGCGATTGGGATGCGCGCGATGAGTACCTGTCCTCATCTGGAGGTTGCATCTTTGCCGGCTGGAACAATCGATAAAGCGAGTGTGATCGCCACGCCGGTGCTTGCGCCCTACGACCGTTTTTTGCCGCAGTTCGAGCTTATTCTTGGTCGCGAGCTTGGGGTTCTGTTCGGATGCGACGAATTTCCTGCCGCCCCGATTAAGGTTTTCGAACGGAAAAGCTAAACGGGAATGCCACCTTGCCTTGGCAAGGGCGTGACGCAACCTTATGTTATGGGCCAAGAAAGGTGGCCGCTTCATCGGCGGCCGTCGCAGTCCGGGGAGTTCGATGAACCCAAACTTTCGTAATTTTGCCCTCTGGGCTATCATAGCCCTGTTGCTGATCGCCTTGTTCAGCATGTTCCAGACGGCGCCCACGCAGACCAGTTCGCGAGACGTCCCGTATTCGCAGTTCCTCAAGGATGTGGATTCGGGTCGTGTGCGTGATGTTGTCGTCACGGGCAACCGTCTCATGGGCACCTATGCCGAGAATGGCCAAAACTTTCAGACCTATTCGCCTGTGATCGACGACTCGCTGATGTCGCGCCTGCAGGAGAAGAATGTCACGATCGTTGCGCGTCCGGAAACGGACGGTTCGTCCGGCTTCCTCAGCTATCTCGGCACGCTGCTGCCGATGCTGCTTATCCTCGGTGTCTGGCTGTTCTTCATGCGTCAGATGCAGGGCGGATCGCGCGGCGCCATGGGCTTCGGTAAGTCCAAGGCCAAGCTTCTCACCGAAGCGCATGGCCGCGTGACCTTCGAAGACGTCGCTGGCGTCGATGAAGCCAAGCAGGATCTGGAAGAAATCGTCGAATTCCTGCGCGACCCGCAGAAGTTCCAGAGGCTTGGCGGCCGTATTCCGCGCGGTGTGCTGCTTGTCGGCCCTCCGGGTACGGGTAAGACTTTGCTTGCCCGCTCGGTTGCCGGTGAAGCCAACGTGCCGTTCTTCACCATTTCCGGTTCGGACTTCGTCGAGATGTTCGTCGGTGTCGGTGCATCCCGTGTGCGCGACATGTTCGAGCAGGCCAAGAAGAATGCGCCCTGCATCATCTTCATCGACGAAATCGACGCCGTCGGCCGCCATCGTGGCGCCGGTCTCGGCGGCGGTAACGACGAACGTGAACAGACGCTCAACCAGCTGCTGGTCGAGATGGACGGTTTCGAGGCAAACGAAGGCATCATCCTGATCGCCGCCACCAACCGTCCCGACGTTCTCGACCCCGCACTGCTGCGTCCGGGCCGTTTCGACCGTCAGGTCGTCGTGCCGAACCCGGATATCGTCGGTCGCGAGCGCATCCTCAAGGTTCACGCCCGCAACGTTCCGCTGGCGCCGAATGTCGATCTGAAGACGCTCGCTCGTGGTACGCCCGGTTTCTCCGGTGCCGACCTGATGAACCTCGTCAACGAAGCTGCCCTGATGGCCGCGCGCCGTAACAAGCGCCTTGTAACCATGCAGGAATTCGAAGACGCCAAGGACAAGATCATGATGGGCGCGGAACGCCGCTCGTCCGCCATGACCGAAGCCGAAAAGAAGCTCACCGCCTATCACGAAGCCGGCCACGCCATCACGGCGCTCAAGGTCGCGGTTGCCGATCCGCTGCACAAGGCGACGATCATTCCGCGCGGCCGTGCGCTCGGCATGGTCATGCAGCTGCCGGAAGGCGACCGCTATTCCATGAGCTACAAGTGGATGGTGTCGCGCCTGACCATCATGATGGGCGGCCGTGTTGCCGAAGAACTGACCTTCGGCAAGGAGAACATCACCTCGGGTGCATCCTCGGATATCGAGCAGGCCACCAAGCTTGCCCGCGCCATGGTCACCCAGTGGGGCTTCTCCGATGTACTTGGCCAAGTCGCCTACGGTGAGAACCAGCAGGAAGTCTTCCTCGGGCACTCGGTTTCGCAGTCGAAGAACGTCTCCGAAGCGACCGCCCAGAAGATCGATACCGAGGTCCGTCGTCTGATCGATGAGGCCTATACGGAGGCTCGCCAGATCCTGACCGATTACCACGACCAGTTCGTGGCGATCGCCGAAGGTCTGCTGGAATACGAGACGCTGTCGGGCGAGGAAATCAAGGCACTGATCAAGGGTGAAAAGCCGTCGCGGGATCTTGGCGATGACTCTACGCCGAGCCGCGGTTCTGCCGTGCCGTCTACAGGCACCAAGAAGGATGAACCGAAGGGCGATGCCACCGAAGGCGGCATGGAGCCCCAGCCGCACTAAGCTCGGACATCGAATGACAGGATGACCGCCGTGGAGTGATCCACGGCGGTCATTTTATGTTAACGATGACTTATCCACTCACGGGATATGATAACCTTTGATGCTAATTGACGTGCTTGTGCCCCGCGCTTGTGGCATGAGCCTGAAATGCCCGTCCATCGATGACGCGGCAGCGGGATCTGAGCCTTAGCTCGACCTGCAGCGCGCCGGACGCGCGATAGAGAAGGAGCATACATGACACGCCGTTACTTCGGTACCGATGGTATCCGCGGACATTCGAACGTCTTCCCGATGACGCCCGATCTCGCCATGAAGGTGGGTATTGCAGTCGGCACGATCTTCCGCAACGGCAGCCATCGCCACCGCGTTGTCATCGGCAAGGACACACGCCTTTCCGGCTACATGCTGGAGAATGCCATGGTTGCAGGCTTCACCGCTGCCGGCCTCGACGTCTTCCTGCTCGGCCCGATTCCGACGCCGGCGGTCGCCATGCTTACGCGTTCCCTTCGCGCGGATGTCGGCGTGATGATCTCCGCATCGCACAATCCTTATGAGGATAACGGCATCAAGTTGTTCGGGCCCGACGGTTACAAGCTTTCCGACAATCTGGAGACCCAGATCGAGGATTTGCTCGACAAGGATATCTATGGACAGCTGGCGAAATCCGGCGAGATCGGCCGCGCCAAGCGCGTCGAGGGCGACATCTATCGTTATATCGAACATGCCAAGCGCACTTTGCCGCGCGACGTGACGCTGCACGGCCTGCGCGTCGCGATCGACTGCGCGAACGGCGCCGCCTACAAGGTTGCCCCGCTGGCTCTCTGGGAACTCGGCGCAGAGGTCGTAACGATCGGCAACGAGCCGAATGGTACCAACATCAATCTCGATTGCGGCTCCACTGCGCCGGAGCGGCTGCAGAAGAAGGTGCATGAAGTGCGCGCCGATATCGGCATTGCGCTCGATGGTGACGCCGACCGCGTCATCATCGTTGACGAGAACGGCGAGATCATCGACGGCGACCAGCTGATGGCCGTGATCGGCGAGAGCTTTGCCGATGACGGCAGGCTGACCGGCGGCGGCATCGTTGCGACCGTGATGTCCAACCTCGGCCTCGAACGCTTTCTTGGTGACAAGGGGCTGACGCTCGCCCGTACCAAGGTCGGCGACAGATATGTCGTCGAGCATATGCGCAACCATGACTTCAACGTCGGCGGCGAGCAGTCGGGCCATATCGTGCTTTCGGACTTCGGCACGACCGGCGACGGTCTTGTCGCCGCCCTGCAGATCCTGGCTCGCGTCAAACGTCTCGGTCGGCCGGTGAGCGAAATCTGCCGCCGCTTCGAACCGGTGCCGCAGCTCCTCAAGAATGTTCGCTTCTCTGGCGGCAAGCCGCTGGAAGAAGCCGTCGTGCTTCAGGCGATCGCCGATGCGGAAGCTGAACTTGGAACCAAGGGGCGCCTGGTTATTCGTCCGTCAGGCACGGAACCCCTGATCCGCGTGATGGCGGAAGGTGACGACCGGACGCAGGTCGAGAAGATCGTCAATGGCCTGGTTGATGTAATCGCGAATGTCCGCTCGGAAGCGGCCTAACCGCCAATATTCGAGATAATCCAATCGCGCACCGAGGTTCCTAGCGGAGCCTCGGTGCATCGCATTTCGGCTACGGCACACTCCCTTTCGAGCGTGGGACGCCCTGCAGGGCATTGTTTATGCTTGCTCGTAGTCGATGGCTGGTCGGGCGCATCGATCGAACTCATTCGACATTGTCGTGAATTCCAACAGAAAATTGGGGTGACAGATGTCCGATATCTCTATGTCGCAAAGCACGCTTTCAGGTCTTATCCTGAAGCTGCTTACGCCGTCGCCCGATGACGACGGTCGCGTGCCTTGGCCGTTCCGTCCGCGGGCTCTGGAGCGCGGCCCCGCTTCCGAGCCGCGAGATGCCGGGCCAGTCCCCTGGACGCCTCTGGACGGCCTCTCCGATGTGCTGGATCGGATCGTGCGGCTGGCCGATGTGGCGGATGCCGGCGGCTCCGCCGACAAGGCGGTTTCGACCGTCGAAAAGATCCTCACGCGATTTGTCGACGATCACTGTGAAACCCCATGGCGGAAATCTCCGCGACCGCCGCCGAAGCCGCGCGACCTGCTAATGATCGGTGCCTTGTTGGAGGTGCGCAGCGAGGATTTCCAGGGAGGCAGGCTGGGAAAGCTGCTGAGCAATGCTGCCGCAAGGTTTCTTGAGGTCGGGCTCAAACGTCTTTCGAAGGACAAGCAGAACTGACGATTGAGACGGTGGCCGTTATGGCCGCCACTCCCTGAATTTCCCGTCGAGCGCGCCATCGAGATAAAAGGCCGCACTGATCAGGGCGAGGTGTGTCAGCGCCTGCGGGAAGTTGCCGAGGAATTCGCCGCGCGGGTCGAATTCTTCCGCATAGAGCTGCAGGTGATTGCCGAAGAGCAGCAGCTTTTCCATGTTGATCTCTGCTTCCTGCAGGCGGCCGGCGCGGGCCAGGCATTCGACGAACCAGAAGGAGCAGGCGCCGAAGAAGCCTTCGCGACCGTCCAGTGCATCCTGCCATTTGTAACGCATGACAAGGCTGTCGTCGGCAAGCTCATCGGAGATTGCATCGAGCGTAGCCAGCCACTTGGGGTCTGTGGCACTGATGAAACGCACCAATGGCATCATCAGCATGGACGCATCGAGTTCCTCTCCGCCCTTGCTGTGGACGAAATGGCCGTGCTCCTCGTTCCAGAAATTCTCCCAGATGTCCTCGGTGATGGCGTTGCGCGTCTCGATCCAGCGGCCGAACGGCGCTGCGAGAGAGCGTTTCTGAGCCAGGCGGAGAGCGCGGTCGACGGCGACCCAGCACATGAGCCGCGAGTGGAGATGTTCCTGGGCTTCGCTGCGAGCCTCCCATATGCCGGCGTCCGGCTGTCGCCAGACCTCGCAGACATGATCGACGATGCGGCGTACACTCAGCCAGTTTTCGTGCGAGATGGAG
The DNA here is from genome assembly GCF_030323265.1 of Terrirhizobium terrae. GTDB lineage: Bacteria > Pseudomonadota > Alphaproteobacteria > Rhizobiales > Rhizobiaceae > Neorhizobium. The sequence goes on along the minus strand of NZ_CP104992.1, from coordinate 187,908 downwards.
CCGCCGTATTTGTTGCTGATGTAGACTGAATCCAGAAGCTCGCCGTAGATGTCGAGCTGAATCTGGTCTGTCGCATCATTGCCGATCCGGACAGGCTTGGCGCCTCCATAGCCTGAGAGATGATCAAGCGATTGTTCTCGTGCTACCTTGGTACCGTCGAGATTGTACATGATCTCGATATTGCCTTTCGAACGGTCAGTGCGTTCGGCGATCCAGCGCCCGAAGGCGTTCGCTTCTTCGAGATATCCAAGCCGCATCAGCGCATAGATCGAAAACGACGCGTCGCGGATCCAGGTGGCGCGGTAATCCCAGTTGCGTGGACCGCCCGGGGCTTCGGGAAGGCCGAAGGTGCCGGCCGCAGCGATAGAGCCATAGCCCGCTGAGGTCAGCATTTTCAACGCGAGCGCCGAGCGGGTGACCGCAGATCTCCAGCGGCCGCGATAGGTCGATTTCTTCGCCCAGCCCTGCCAGTATTCCGTGGTCTGGCGGATGATTGCGTCAACCTCCTCTCGCTTCGGCAGCTCCTGGTCATCGCAATCGAGAATGAAATCGCAGCTCTCACCGCTCTTCAAAGTGAAATGCGCGGTCGCGGCGCCATCGCGGTGTTTGAAGTCAACGGTGCTGGAGAGGCGAAAGGTGAAGTCGCCGCACTGGAAATGCGCGTTACCCTTCTTGATCGAAACTTTCGGCTTGCGACGTGCATAGTCAAAACGCGGCCAGCACTTGAGCTTGAAGCTGACTTCGCCTCGCGTGACGCTCACGCGGCGTATGAGGCGCGACGGATCCTTGTCGCTTTTGGGCACCGGCATGAGGTCGATGATCTCGGCGCTTTTGTGATTGCCCAGCCAGCGGGTCAGCAGCACGTTGCTTTCCGGCACGTACATTTGCAGACGCCGCGCTCCGTCGATCTGCGGGGTCAGTTCAAAGGCTCCGCCTTTTTTCGGGTCGAGCAGTGCGGCAAAGACGCTGGGGCTGTCGAAGTAAGGCCAGCAAAGATAGTCGATGGTGCAGTCCTTGGCGACAAGCGCGATGGTTTGCATGTTTCCGATCGCGCCATGTTCGGCGATGGGGCGGGGGGCGTCGACAGTTTCGACGATTGACTTGCCCGCATCGTCTCTGGAGTGCTTCAATACCAATCCCTCTCTTAGCGCCAATCCATAACAGGTGATGATCAACGCGAAATGAGAGGATCGGTTTCAGAAAACGACAAGATTGGGTGCCTTGAGCGGCTCAACGTTGCTGCGTTTTGTCTGTTCCAGTTCGTATATGACTGCCTGTTGTTTTTATGGTTAAGCGAGACTTAACCATTCTTGTTCATTCTCCATTCCAAAGAGGGCGGTCGCTTGCTTTGTCGCCGCATCCATGAGTTTGGAGAACTTATTATGAAGAAGCGCTTCGCAGTAACGATGGCCCTGATGGTGTCGACGGGCGTGGCCCAGGCGGCCGATCTTTATCAGCCTCAACCGATGATGGACGCGCCGGAGGTGACGATCCAGGAATCCAGCGGCTGGTATCTGCGCGGTGACGCGGGCTATTCGTTCAACCGCTTGCGCGGTGCCGAGTTCTTCCAGGGCTCGAATGACAGCCTCGTCGACTTCGACGATGTCGATCTGAAGGACAGCTTCATTCTCGGCGCCGGTGTCGGTTATCAGATCAACAACTATCTGCGCACCGACCTGACCTTCGACTATATGGGCAAGTCTGATTTTCGTGGCAGCACGAGCGGCTTCTGCCTGAATGGCGTCGACACCTGCACCTCATCCGACAGAGCGTCGATGCGGGCCTATTCTCTGATGGCCAACGTCTATGTCGATCTCGGCACCTATTCCTATTTCACGCCCTATGTCGGTGCCGGTTTCGGTGCCTCCTACGTCAAGTGGGACAAGCTGCGCAATCGCATCTGCGATGATCCGGACGTTGCTGGCTGCTACGGCGACAACCACGACGGCAAGGGCAAGTGGCGTGCAACCGCGGCGATCATGGCTGGTGCCACGATCGACGTTACCTGCAACCTGAAGGCCGATGTCGGCTATCGGTTCCGTTATATCGACGGCGGTGACATGTTCGGCTTTGCCTCCGGCGGCGGACCCGGCAAGGACAAGGGCATCTACAGCCACGAAGCTCGCGTCGGTGCCCGTTACCTGTTCAACGGCTGCGACACGCCTGTCGCCTACGAGCCGGCACCGGAACCGATCGTATACAAATAACCATAGTCACCCCAAGTCACCCATGAAGGCCGCCGCTCTGGCGGCCTTCTGCGTTCCGCGCACCTGCCTGTTAACGATAGATTAAAATCTGGCTACGAGCTTTTCCCGCAATCCGCTATGCATCCCCTGATGCCAGGGAGAAAATCATGTCGGATTTCTTTGCCATCTCTGTTTTCGATGACATTGATGAGCTGTCCTCGGAATGGCCGAGGGGCGGCGATGCCGCCGATGGTGTCTTCTTTTATCCGTTCCAGACCGTCACCTTCCTGAAGGCGTGGCTCGCCAGTTTCGGCCGATCCGGCGAGCGCAGCCTCCACTTCGTTGAAGTACGTGACAATTCCGGAAGGCCCTTGCTGTTCATTCCGCTTTGCATTTCGCGGCGAAAGGGTGCCCGGATACTCGAATTTATCGACGGGGATGCCGCCGACTACAACGCGCCGATCCTGTTTGCGAGCGATGTCGAGTGGAACGCGACGCGAGCAGAGCAGCTCTGGCGCGGTGTGACACAATCCTTGCCACCCTTCGATCTCGTGCAACTGGACAAGATGCCTGCTCACATCGACGGCATGATCAATCCGCTCGGCTTCTTGGGCGATCGGGCCTATGAGATTTCGTGTCACGGCAATGATCTGCGTCGACCCTGGGCTACGGTGGAAGCAGCAGTGCCGCAGCGCAAGACGCTGCTGCGCAAAAGCAGGCAGATCGACCGGATTGCACCATTGGCGTTCAAGATCGCCTCCGACGACAGTGAGCGGACGGAAGCCAACGCCGCATTTTTACGGCAGAAGCAGCAACGATCTCGAACAGACAATGGTGCCGGGCTTCGATACCGACGTCGACAAACTGGATTTCTTCCAGGATGGAACTGAGTTCTTTGCCCGAGAGGGCATGCTCGTCCTCTTCTACCTGAAGGCTGGAGACGAGATCATCGCCACCATATGGGGGTTGAAGGCCGGAAAACGCTATTACGCCATCATGCTGTCCTTCGAGACGGGTGAATGGGCGCGCTACTCGCCGGGCAGTGTCCTCTTCTACCAGACACTCCAGTGGCTTCATGCCAACGGCTATGAATGGATGGACCTTGGTATCGGCGATGAGGCCTGGAAGCTCGAAAGCTGCGAGACGATCTTTCCGCTTATGGCACGCAGCGAGCCGGTGACAGCGCGGGGACGGGCTTATCTACTACGAAACAAGGCGGTCGAGACAATTCGCTCGACGTCGCTGTGGCGCAGGTTGCGCCCGCTGAAGTGGATTATCCGTCGGCGGCTGAGACCGGCCAGCCTGCTTCTCGCGGGTGTTGCCATACTCCCAGAGGGCATCCGCACTGTTTCCGCCTGACCGAACGTTCAGGCTTTGCGCCACCAAAAAACTCCAGGTCTCGTCAAGACCCGCTTGACTGTGAAAGCGGACGCTTATATCCACGGCGGCGGGACACCTCTCCCCAACGAGAGGCTAATTACCTGGAAGGGTATACATATGGCCAATGGCACCGCGAAGCCGGACGTACGTCCGAATAATGCTCATTTTTCTTCTGGCCCCTGCTCGAAGCGCCCCGGTTGGTCGCTCGACGCTCTCTCCGATGCCCCGCTCGGTCGTTCGCACCGCGCCAAGGTTGGCAAGGACAAGCTCAAGCAGGCCATCGATCTCACCCGTGAAATTCTGAACGTACCGGCGGATTACCGCATCGGCATCGTTCCCGCGTCCGATACCGGCGCTGTCGAAATGGCGATGTGGTCGCTGCTCGGCGAGCGCGGCGTCGACATGGTCGCCTGGGAAAGCTTCGGTGCGGGCTGGGTCAACGATGTCGTCAAGCAGCTGAAGCTCAAGGACGTCCGCAAGATCGAGGCCGATTACGGCCTCCTGCCCGACCTTTCCACGATCGATTTCGATCGTGACGTGGTCTTCACCTGGAACGGCACCACCTCGGGCGTCCGCGTTCCCAACGCCGACTTCATCCCGGCCGACCGCAAGGGCCTGACCATCTGCGACGCGACCTCGGCCGCGTTCGCGCAGGACATGGACTTTTCGAAACTCGACGTCGTCACCTTCTCCTGGCAGAAAGTTCTGGGCGGCGAGGGTGGTCACGGCATGATCATTCTTTCCCCGCGTGCGGTCGAACGTCTCGAAAGCTACGTTCCGGCCTGGCCGCTGCCGAAGATCTTCCGCATGACCTCCGGCGGCAAGATCTCCGAAGGCATCTTCAAGGGCGAGACGATCAACACGCCCTCCATGCTCTGCGTCGAGGACTATATCGACGCGCTCAACTGGGCAAAGTCGATCGGCGGCCTCAAGGCTCTCATCGCTCGTGCCGACGCCAACGCCAAGGTCATCTTCGACTTCGTGGCTGCCAACGACTGGATCGCCAACCTGGCGCAGGTCGATGCGACGCGCTCCAACACTTCCGTCTGCCTGAAGATCGCCGACGCTGATGTCGCCGCTCTCGATGCCGACGCGCAGGCCGCCTTTGCCAAGGGCGTCACCGCCATCCTCGAAAAGGAAGGCGTTGCCCTCGACGTCGGCGCTTATCGTGATGCTCCGTCCGGTCTTCGTATATGGGCCGGCGCCACGATCGAAGAAGCCGACATGAAGGCTCTGATGCCGTGGCTCGCCTACGCGTTCGAAACGCAGAAGGCCGCGCTCAACAAGGCTGCCGCCTGATCGATTCCCGGTCCCGCAGAAGCGGGACCGCTCATCCCAGATCCAGAGACTGAACCCTTTATCAGGAGCCCAGACAATGGCACCTCGCGTACTCGTATCCGACGAACTGTCTGAAACCGCCGTCCAGATCTTCCGCGACCGCGGCGTCGAAGTCGATTTCCAGCCGAAGCTCGGCAAGGACAAGGACAAGCTCGCCGAAATCATCGGCAACTATGATGGTCTCGCCATCCGCTCGGCCACCAAGGCCACCGAAAAGCTGATCGCCGCCGCGACCGGCCTCAAGGTCATCGGCCGCGCCGGCATCGGCGTCGACAATGTTGATATCCCGGCTGCGTCGAAGCGCGGTATCATCGTTATGAACACGCCCTTCGGTAATTCGATCACCACCGCCGAACACGCCATCGCGCTGATGTTCGCCGTTGCCCGCCAGCTTCCGGCAGCCGATGCCTCGACACAGGCCGGCAAATGGGAAAAGTCGAAATTCATGGGTGTCGAAATCACCGGCAAGACGCTCGGCGTCATCGGCGCCGGCAATATCGGCGGCATCGTCTGCAAGAAGGCGATCGGCCTTGGCATGCATGTCATCGCCTATGATCCCTTCCTGTCGGCCGAACGCGCGCAGGAAATGGGCGTCGAAAAGGTCGAGCTGGAAGAGCTGCTGCCGCGTGCCGACTTCATCACGCTGCACGTGCCGATGACCGACAAGACGCGCGGCATCCTCGGCGCCGAAAACCTCGCCAAGACCAAGAAGGGCGTGCGCATCATCAACTGTGCCCGTGGCGGTCTGGTCGATGAAGAAGCCCTCGCCGAAGCCATCAAGTCCGGCCATGTCGCCGGTGCCGGTTTCGACGTGTTCGAGGTGGAGCCCGCCACCGAAAGCCCGCTCTTCGGCCTCGACAACGTCGTCTGCACGCCGCATCTCGGCGCGTCGACCACGGAAGCCCAGGAAAACGTCGCCCTGCAGGTCGCCGAGCAGATGTCGGACTATCTCGTCAAGGGTGCCGTCTCCAACGCCATCAACATGCCGTCGATCACTGCGGAAGAAGCGCCGATCCTGAAGCCGTTCATCCGTCTTGCGGACGTTCTCGGCGCATTCGTCGGCCAGGTTTCGGATGATCCGATCAAGGAGATCGAGATCCTGTTCGACGGCGCGACCGCCAACATGAACACCAAGGCGCTGACGTCGGCGCTGCTCGCGGGCCTGATCCGCAACCAGGTGGCCGACGTGAACATGGTTTCTGCCCCGATCATGATCAAGGAAAAGGGCATCGTGCTCTCCGAGGTCAAGCGCGACAAGACCGGCGTCTATGACGGCTATATCAAGCTGACGGTCACGACCGAAAAGCAGAGCCGCTCGGTTGCCGGTACTGTCTTCTCCGACGGCAAGCCGCGCTTCATCCAGATCAAGGGCATCAACATGGATGCCGATGTCGGCGCCAACATGGTCTATATCTCCAACACCGACGTTCCCGGCATGATCGGCTTCATGGGCACCACGCTCGGCGATGCCAAGGTCAATATCGCCAACTTCCAGCTCGGTCGCGAGAAGGACGGTGGCGACGCCATTGCTCTTCTCTATGTCGATGCGCCGGTGTCGCAGGAAGTTCTCGACAAGCTGACCGCCAACCCGGCGATCAAGCAGGCCCGTCCGCTGGTCTTCAACGTCGACTGAGACTTCGGGCTTTAGGAACTTACTGACCTCAGGCTCAACCAATAAAAGCAAAAATCCTCCCAGGGGTGACTAAGAAGAGCTCGACGCGTCAGCGTCGGGCCTTTTTCTTTTGCTCGCGACTATGTGATCGGGTGATGTTTCGAAACATCCTTTGGTTGTGTTTTTGCTTGTTGGCTCCCGTGATGAACTTATGTAGCTACTAGAACGGGAAAAAATTGCGGAGGCTCTAAAACTCTCCGCGGCTCTTCCCCATATGAGTGCAGAGACCGCATAGGGCGGCCACAGGAGATATTGATGTTATCCAAGCTTCGGCGTTTCCAGAAACTCTTCGCGATCGCGGCGATCGGAATGGCAGTTTCGCTAACAGCCGTCGATTTTGCGGAAGCGCGTCGCGCAGGCGGCGGTTCCAGCTTCGGCAGCCGCGGCACGCGCACATTCTCCGCTCCGCCGACAACGAACACGGCACCGGGCGCCGCAAATGGCATCCAGCGTTCGATGACGCCCAACACCCAGCAGAACGCCACCCGTCCTGCGACCGGCGCCGGCCAGCAGGCAGCTCAGCAGCGTCGTCCGGGCATGTTCGGCGGCATGTTTGGTGGTCTCCTCGGCGGTCTCGCCCTCGGTGGCCTGTTCGGCATGCTGATGGGCAACGGCTTTGGCGGCATGGCCGGCTTCATGGGCATGCTCCTCCAGATCCTGCTGATTGGTGGTCTCGCCATGTTGGCGTTCCGCTTCTTCGCGCGTCGCCAGCAGCAGACGGCTGGTCCGGCCGGTGGTCGTAACGGCTTTGGCTCGGGCAACAACCATGACCGCGACCAGAACCATGCATACGAGGCGCCCCAGCAGAATCAGGGCGGCGGCTTCCAGATCCCGAAGATCGGCTCGATGGGCGCAGGCGCGGCAGCAGGTGCGGGCTACAACGATGCCCCGCGTCAGGCTGGTGCCGATACGGACGAGATCGGTATTACCAACCGTGACCTTGGCCAGTTCGAGAAGCTGCTGACGGAAGTGCAGGGCGCCTATGGCGACGAGGACTATGCGAAGCTTCGCAGCCTCACGACGCCGGAAGCCATGTCCTATCTGGCCGAAGAGCTCGGTGAAAACGCCACCAACGGCGTGAAGAACGAGGTCAAGGACGTCAAGCTTCTGCAGGGCGACCTGTCGGAAGCATGGCGCGAAAACGGCCAGGAATACGCGACTGTCGCGATGCGCTACTCGTCAATCGACTTCCTGCGTGATCGCAACAGCGGCGACGTGGTCGAAGGTGATCCGAACAGTGAGACGGAGGCCGTCGAAATCTGGACCTTCGTGCGCAAGCCGGCCAATGACTGGAAGCTCTCGGCGATCCAGTCGGCGGCTTGAGGCACTTGGCTTAAATCTTCAGGAGCCCGACGGTGACATCGTCGTGCTCCCCCGGTAAAAAATCTCAAGGGCTCGCTCGAAAGGCGAGCCTTTTTCGCTGACTAGATGAAACAGCGTCATCGAGCTGCGGAACTTCATGTCGTCGACCGAACCGAGAATTTCATCGGCGCCGCGGCCCTCGTGAGCGAGCATCGCGGTCGTACATTCGGCAAGCCGCCAGCCGAGCAGGGGTGGGCGAGATAGGCGATTGCCTCGTCGCGGGAACGGATGGCAAAGCGCTGCGACATTTCCGATTTTCCGAGCCCGTCGAATTGCGGGAAGATATACCACATCCAGTGGCTGCGCTTCTGTCCGTCGCGCAGTTCCGCAATGACCTGATTGTAGATCGATGCCTGGGCGTCAACGAAACGCGTCAGGTCTACAGTCACGGTACGATCGATCATTAAATGCTCCTCACCCCAATTGCGGCATGAAGACGGAAAAAGATGATATTTTTGCGGCCGCTCTTTTCTATGCTGCAATGCACCCTAGCTGGGATGGAATGAACAACTTCATCGCAGAGTTTCGTCAATATACGGACTGGCTGCCGAATTGGATCGTCAGCATCGGACTTTTGGTTGCCGCCGTCCTCATCGGGCTGGCAATTCATCGGCTTACATTTCGCATTTTTACCCGCCTGGTTGAGAACAAGGATTTGTTCTGGCGCTCGGTGGTGTCGCGCGGACGTCGGCCGTTGCGGGTCGCGATACTGACCTTCACCCTGTCTGTTGCCGCCACCATCGCGCCGCTTGCGGCCAGGCCCGCGGAAATCATCCGCCATGTCCTGCTGATCGCGTTCATTCTTGTGCTCGGCTGGTCGGCAAAGGCCGCCCTGCATATCTGGATGACCGTCTACCTGCGCCGCTTCAAGCTGGATGCAGAAGATAACTTGCTGGCACGCGCCCACGTAACGCAGTCACGCATAGCTGAGCGGATCGCCGGCGCGATGATCGTTGTGATCACGATCGCAGCCATGCTGATGACTTTTCCGGCTGTCCAGCAATATGGCGTCAGCGTGCTCGCTTCCGCCGGTGTAGCCGGTATCGTGCTCGGTCTCGCGCTGCAGCCGATGCTGAAAAATATCTTTGCCGGCATCCAGCTTGCCATCACCCAGCCGATCCGTATCGACGATGCCCTGATCGTCGAGGAGAGTGGGGCAATGTCGAGGAAATCACCTCGACCTACGTGGTAGTGAAGCTGTGGGACTGGCGACGGATGATCCTGCCTCTGTCCTATTTCATCGAGAACCCCTTCCAGAACTGGACCCGTGAAGGCTCGGCGCTCATTGGAACGGTGATGATCTACCTCGACTACACCATCCCGGTATCCGTGATCCGCAAGAAAGTGGAGGAGATCGCGGCCGCCTCGAAAATATGGGACAGGCGCGTGGTCAATGTGCAGGTCACCGATTTCCGGGAAAGCGTGATGGAGATCCGCATTCTCGTCTCCGCCAACAATGCACCCAAGACTTTCGACATGCGGTGCGAGATGCGCGAGAAGCTGGTCGAATTCATCCAGATGGAATATCCGAACGCGCTGCCGAAGGTGAGGACGGATCGCCAGTTCGACGGCAACGGCGCCGCAGTTCTCGGCGCTGCCGCCCACGCTTCCCTTCAGTCCTGAGCGCCGATCAGGCGATCGCGGTGATCTCGAGTTCCTGGTCGCCGACGGTCACCACATCGCCAACGGCCTTGCCGTTCAGCTTGCGGGCGACCGGAGAGACATAGGAAATCGATCCCGCCTTGGGATCGGCCTCGTCTTCTCCGACGATGCGATAGGTCTGTACGCGGCCGTCATCGCGTTCGAAGGTGACGGTGCTGCCGAAGGCGACGACGTCGCTGGAGGTCGGGGCAGGGACGAGCTGCGCCGTACGGAGGCGTTCGGACAGGTAGCGCATGTCCCGCAACGGCCCCGCTGACTGCCGCCGCTTTTCATTGACATCTTCGATCGTCTGGGCGGCGGCATAGGCCTCGCGTGCTTCTTCCATCTGCCGCTCAAGCGCCTTCAGTCCGTCCTCGGTCACCAGGTTCAGATGTGGGGAGATCGGGCGATCCGGCAGCAGCGTTTCGGCTGCCGTTTCTGCGCTCTCTTCCTTGGTGAATGCGACACTCAATGTTCTGCTCCGTGATTCTCTGGCTCTTGAGATAGAGCGAGGCTGCGGGGAGCGCTATGGCGGCTGTTGCAGAACCCTGTCTCAATTCAAGTCTCCTCCATCCGTGATGGCGGATTTCGCGCGACGATTGCAAGAAGAAATATCTGCCTCAACGTAACGGATAGGTTATGTCCAGGTTTTTGAATGTAGACCTATAGAAATAATCCGAGTGACAATTACATTTTAAGATCAATACTTTAGTGTAAGATGCCGTAAACCATTCGTGGCTATTTTATTGCTGATCGAAATTGGTTCAACTTTCATGGCAGCGCACTCATCTCACTCAAGCGATAGAAAGATTATCGTCGTGAGCGTCGCCATCTTCATCTCACTTCTGATGTGGATGTGGCTCAGCCCACGCGGCTCGTTCTTTCTTGTCGTGGCGCAGCCCTTCGCATCCGAACAGACCGTTCTTTCGATTATCGGCAGGGCGGATGGCAACTACGTGGCGGGCGGCAGCCTGCCGTGGATCGCCATTGCCCAGTCCGATGCGCCTTCCTTTCCCGCTCAATTGAGGCGCGCCGGCGCGCTCCTCGTTCTCAACGCCAATCTCAAATCCATTTGCTCGCAGGAGATTTTTTAAATGAACGCGCTGGAGACCATTCGTCATAAGGCCTCGATGGGGATTGTTGCCCTGCTGTGGGTCAATGTCGCGCTCATCATTGCCCGCAATTTCTACCTGCCCGATGGCATGGATATCAGCGCACTCGTTGCGGCCGTGGTGATCGGCGCGATGGGAACACTGCTGTGGCTCAATGACCGGACCGGCGCGACCACTCGCGTCGTGACCTCAATGGCGCATGCTGCGCAAGTCGGCATTCTGGTCTTCCTGTTCTCCGGCTCTCCGCTGCAGATCGACATCCATATGTATTTCTTCGCAAACCTCGCCATGTGCGCGGTCTGGGTCGATCGTCGCGCCATTTTTGCCTATGCAAGCTTCGTCATCGTCCACCATCTCCTGCTGTTCCTCTTCGCTTCGGCTGCCGTCTTCCCCGGCCAGTCCACCTCCATGCGGGTCGTCCTGCATGCCGTCATCGTCATCGGCCAGACCGGCGTCCTGCTTGCCCTGATCAAGGCGCTGACGGACACACTCGTTTCCGCCCAGTCGGCGACCGACAAGGCGCAGGCTGCCCAGGCGGCGACCGACGAGATGTCGAAACAGGCCCGGGAGGCCGATCAGCGCATGGATGCCGACCGTCAGCGTGCCCGCAGCGAGGCGGAAGTTGCAGCTCAGAGCCGCCTGCGCCAGGCGACCGACGGTCTCGGCCGCGGTCTGCGCCAGCTCGCCAATGGTGATCTCACCGTTCAGTTGGACGAGCCGTTTTCGGAAGAATTCGAGGCGCTGCGCCATGACCTGAACGCCGCTGTCAGGCAGCTTCGCGAAACGCTCAATGCTGTCGCCGAATCCGTCACCGTCATCGATGACAGCAGCAAGGAATTGAGCCGCAGCGCCAACGATCTCGCACGGCGGACCGAGCAGCAGGCGGCAACGCTTGAGGAAACGGCGGCGTCACTTGGCACCGTCACCGGCAATATCCATGATGCGTCGAAGCGCACGCAGGACGCACGTGGCGTGGCGGCAGATGCCGCCAGCAGCACGGTCAACTCGGCCACCATCGTGGCAAGCGCGGTCGATGCGATGAGCAAGATCGAAGGCTCGTCCGCCCAGGTGTCCACCATTATCGGCGTAATCGACCAGATAGCCTTCCAGACCAACCTGCTTGCGCTCAATGCCGGTGTGGAAGCCGCGCGTGCGGGTGAAGCCGGCAAGGGCTTTGCCGTCGTTGCCCAGGAAGTCCGCGATCTTGCCCAGCGATCTGCCGATGCGGCGGGCCAGATCAAGGAACTGATCCGCCTTTCCGGTGTCGAGGTGGAAAACGGTGTCGGCCTCGTGCGCGAAACCGGCGATGCCCTGAAGACGATTGAGGGCTATATCGTCGACGTCAACCGCCACATGGAGATGATCGCCAGCACGACGCGGGAACAGTCCTCGGTGCTCGGCGAGGTCAATTCGGCGGTCGGCCAGATGGACAAGGCGACGCAGCAGAATGCCGCGATGGTAGAAGAGACCAGCGCTGCCGTCTCCCTGCTCACCGAGGAGACGACCAAGCTCTCGACGCTGATCGGCCGTTTCACGTTGGGCGGCCGACAGGCCGGTCGCGTATCGGAAACTTATTCCTACGGACAGGCGGCCTGACGGGCGCTTGCCTCCACAATAAATCATGATCATGTTGACGGCGGCGGGGAAACCTGCCGCCGCTCTTGTCTTCGGCTGCCGGCGTACTGCGTGACGATGTCTTGCGCTCTCCTTCATTCCTTTCTATATCCGGCGATAACCGAGCTCGCGTGCGGCCGATCCCGTTTGCCTGCCATTCCGTTTGCCGGAGCGATGCCTGAAGCAGAAGCGCCGGGTGAAGAGCGAAAGAGTATTCCGTGAATACGCTGGATTTTGACAAGAGGCCGGAAGACACGCGCGTTGTCGTCGCCATGTCGGGCGGCGTGGATTCCTCCGTCGTGGCTGGGCTTCTGAAGCGCCAGGGCTATGACGTTCTGGGCATCACGCTGCAGCTCTATGATCATGGCGCCGCCGTGCACCGTGCCGGCTCCTGCTGCGCCGGCCAGGATATCGACGATGCGCGCCGCGTTTCCGAAACGCTCGGCATTCCGCATTACGTGCTGGACTACGAAAAGCGTTTTCGCGAGACGGTGATCAATCCCTTCGCCGAAGCCTATGCCATGGGCGAGACCCCGGTTCCCTGCGTCGCCTGCAACCAGACGGTCAAGTTCGCCGATCTTCTGGCAACCGCCAAGGAACTCGGCGCCGATGCGCTGGCAACCGGCCATTACATCCGCTCGGCCGCAAACCCGACCGCCGACAATCCGAACCGCCGCGCGCTCTACCGCCCGATCGATAGCGACCGCGACCAGAGCTGGTTCCTGTTCGCCACCACGCAGGAGCAGATCGACTATCTGCGCTTCCCGCTCGGCGGCATGTCGAAGGCGCAGGTGCGTGATCTCGCCGAAGAAATGGGCCTCGTCGTTGCCAAGAAGGCCGACAGTCAGGACATCTGTTTCGTGCCCGCCGGCAAATATGCAGACATCATCAACAAGGTGAAGCCGAACGCGGCGCTTGCCGGCGACATCGTCCATATGGACGGGCGCGTGCTCGGCCGCCACGAAGGTATCGTCCACTATACGATCGGCCAGCGCAAGGGCCTTGGCGTCGCCACCGGCGAACCGCTCTATGTGGTCTATCTGGATGCGCGCTCGCGCCGGGTCATCGTCGGGCCGAAGGAAGCGCTCGATACGCACCGCGTCTATCTGCGCGACATGAACTGGATCGGCGATTCGTCGCTGGAGGCCGATGCCGGGGCAGGGTTCCCCTGCTTCGCCAAGGTGCGCTCCACCCGCCCACCGACACCGGCAACGCTTTATGTCGATGAACGCGGCGTCTATGTCGATCTGGCGATCGGCGAAGCAGGCGTCGCCCCCGGCCAGGCCTGCGTACTCTATTCCGCACCGGGAGCGGACGCACGCGTCTATGGCGGCGGTTTCATCGAGCGTTCGGAACGGGCGGCGGAAGCGGAAGCTTCGCTGAAGGAACTGCTGGCCCAGCCCGTCGCGGCCTGAAGAGCGGGCTTGGCGGCGACGAGGATAGGCCGGAAATCACAGGGATTTTCATCTTCCCGGATTTTTGCCGAAAGCCTGCTTGACACTTCGGTGACACGGGTCTTATAAGCCGCACATCAAAACGACGGGACGATTTAAACACTCGTTCCAACCGGTGTGGCTGGGTAGCTCAGTTGGTGAGAGCGCAGGATTCATAACCCTGAGGTCGGCGGTTCAATTCCGCCCCCGCTACCATTTTTTCCCGAGGTTATCACGTTAAACACGCACCCAGCGTTTCTAGCTCTTGCAGACGCTGCGTAGGCTTTCCCACTTGATTTACCATGAGTTCCGATGACACTCCTGTATCCGGTGCATGAGCGTAAGGGACGAGAGGTGTTGGATAATTTCGATCATTGGGCCGCTGATCGGCTTGGCCGCAAGCAGGATGCTGAATTTCTCTACAACTTCTTGATTGGCGAGTTGGATAAGCGCCGCTCGCAAGGTCGCGTCCCCTCCTATGTATTGAATGTCGACGCTGATTGGGGAGGGGGAAGTCGTTCTTTCTTGACGGCCTTGCTCAAGACCTAGACGCCAAGGGCCATATCGTTGCCAGGGTAAATGCTTGGCGCGACGATCATGCCCAAGATCCGTATGTCGCGATTATGGCGGCAATCGACCAGGTTTTTGCGCCCTATGTTAAGAAGCAAGGCGAGATTGCGAAGGCATGGTCTGCCGCGAAGTCAAGCGGCGGGGCGATTGCGCTTAAAGTTACCGGCGCTGTGTTTAAAGGGCTTGTGAGAAAACACGCTGGTGTATCTCTGGACGAGATCGGCGAAATTATCAATGAAACGGGCTTCTCGTCAGAAACACTCGAAGATGTGGCCGACGACGGAATAAAGGCGGCAGGTAAACAGCTCGAAAAATTGTTTGATGCATCGCTGGAGGCGATGATTGACGGATTCAACCGAACTGACGCCGCAATGGCGGATTTTCGGGACAAGCTTGAAAGGGCTATCCACGCCATCGGCAAAAGTAAGTCCGCGCCGCTTTTCATCTTAGTCGACGAACTCGACCGCTGCCGGCCCACATATGCTGTGCAGCTGCTTGAACGCGTGAAACATCTCTTTGATGTGCCAGGTGTAGTTTTTGTGTTCGGAACGAATGCTGACCAGCTTCAACACAGCATCGCAGGTTCGTATGGAGCAAATTTCGACGGCTTCAGATATCTCAAGAGATTTTTTGATCGGACCTATGTCTTTGAGGAACCTCTAACGGAAAATCTGGTCAAAGACCTATGTGCTATGCTGCCGGCTGAGAAGCTTTCAGCTCCAGAGAACGATGTCGCGCAAGCCGTAGGTGCAGGTTGTAAGGCATACGGTTTGGACCTGCGCGCAATTAGGCAGGTCCTCGAAATGGTTGATGCTGCGGCAAGCGCGTGGCCACACCAGATCCCCGCAGATGTTGTCCTACTTTTTCCTCTGTGCGCCAATTTTTATAAGACTGGAAAGGCGGAATGGCCGAGTTTTCAGGAGCAGGAAATAGTTAAATGGACTTTACCTAGGACGCGGGTTGATCGATTTGAGAGGATAGAAACTGATTTCACCATAAACTATGGTGAGGCGTATCGGTACTCTGTCGGATCTTTCAGAACAATGGAGGGGATTCGCGCTATGAGTTCGAGGTCTGATAGGGGCATTGCATTCGATTACGCGCGGCGTGTGTTCGAACCAGAATGGAGTGGTATGCGCGTGTCGGAGCGGCAGCCGAGCATACAAACCGAGCTGCTAGGCATTGTCGCCAATGCAGGAAGAATGGTGAACGCGTCGGTAATTGAAAAGGAACGAGTCTAGGGATTATACAAACGCTCTTTCGACTCGGAGCATTTTTCAGGCATCGCAAGCGAATTCCAGAGGCATTTCGCTTGCCTTACCCCCGCACAACCTCTTCCCACCTCAATGCAGCCCCAAGCACCTTCTCATCCTCGCCCGCCGAGCCCGACAGCAGCAGTCCCACCGGCATCCCCGCATCTCCCGTTCCGCACGGGATCGACACGCCGCACCAGCCCAAAAAGTTGCCGAAGCCGGTGTTGCGCAGCGTCTTGCCGTTGGTGGCGAAGAACAGGTCGTCGTCCTTGAGCAGCGGCCCGATGGCCGGTGCCACATGGGCGACGGTCGGCATGGCGACGAGGCGGCCGGCGAGGAGGGCTTCGGTCTCCTTCGTCAGGCGGCGGCGGATGTTGAGGATCTCGATATAGTCGGCCATGGCGATATTGCGGCCGAGCCGGATGCGGGCGACGACGCGCGGGTCGATGCCGTCGGCCTCTGGTCCCGACAGGCGCTCGCCATGCAGGGCGAAGGCTTCCGCCGTCACCAGGGCGCCGCGGCTCTTCATCAGATCGGTGATGGCCTCGAAGGCCGGGATGCGCAGGCGGACGATTTTCGCGCCGGACTTCTCTAGGCGCCCAATGGCGGCCTCGAAGGCTCTCACAACGCCCGGCTCGGCGCCGTCGAAGACTGCGTTTTCCGGGATGACGATTTCCATCGCGCCATCGGGGGCGGGGCTGCGCATGACGTCCGGCCGGGTGGTACCGCGCATGGCGGCATCGACCCAGATCGCATCCTGAACGCTGCGGCAGAGGGGCCTAATGTGTCGAGGCTTTTGGCGAGCGGGAAGACGCCGTCCATCGTGTGGCGGCCGCTGCTTGCCTTGTAGCCGACGATGCCGTTCAGCGCCGCCGGAATGCGGATCGAGCCGCCTGTATCCGTGCCGATCGCGACCGGCACGAGGCCTGCCGCCACAGCGACCGCGGAGCCGGAGGAGGAGCCGCCGGGTACGCGCGGAACATCCGTCGAGCGCGGATTGTGCGGCGTGCCGTAATGGGGATTGATGCCGATACCGGAAAAGGCGAATTCGCTCATGTTGGTGCGGCCGATTGCGACCATGCCCGACTGGCGCACCAGATCGACCACGCCCGCGTCGCGCTTTGCCGGAGAGGCGTGTCTCAGCACGTCGGAGCCGGCAGGCGTCGGCATGCCTTCGAGGTCGAACAGGTCCTTCCAGGCGATCGGAACGCCATCCAGCCAGCCGAGGGAGCGGTTTTCCGTAACCCGCTTTGCGGCTGCCTTCGCTTCGGTGAGCGCCCGGTCCTTCGTCAGCGCTGTGAAGATCGCCTTGTCGGGATGGCTTTCAATGGCGTCGAAGACCGATTCTGCGATTTCGACCGGGCTCATGACGCCCGAATGGATCAACATCGACATTTCGGCAATCGACATGCCGGCAACGGGTCTGCTCACGGGTATTTCCTAGGCTCAACTATCTGAGGTCACAGGTGTAACGGATCTGCGCCGGAAGGGTAGCGGAATTATCCGCACGGCCCTATTTCCCTTCCAAGGTCATCCGGTGGCGCTGCTGCGGGGTGTCTAAAATCCGGTTGGAGGACACGAAGATGAAACCGACCATCGTTCTTATTACGGCAGCGCTCGCGCTTTCCGGGTGCCAGACATATGCACTGAACACCAACGGTCTGGAACCGATCCCCGGCAGCATCACCTATGGCGGCCAGCCCCGTACTCGCTTGATGAAGGCGCCGATCGGTAGCCAGGTGCCGCACGAGTTCCGCAACCAGTGGGGCGAGCGGATCAGCGAGACCTACATCATCCAGCCCGACCGGAGCCTGAAGCTCGTCGAGCGGCATAAGATCCCCGAGCCCATCTGGGACTGAGTTGTAGGCAGGCTGTGTTGCGCGCCAGACCGGGGCAGATTGACGCGCCGGCCCGGAAAGCCTTGATGGATGCCAAGTATCGGGAGTACGAGATTTGAAAGATCTTATTCTCGGAAAGGTTGAATTTCATGGCGCAGGATACACAATGGCCGCCGCTTTCGCCTTACAGCACGGGAGTTCGCGGCCATTGCCCCCGTTGCGGCCAAGGCCATCTGTTCAGCGGCTTCCTGCAGCTGCGACCCAGTTGCGAGGTTTGTGGCCTGGACTACAGCTTTGCTGACCCCGCCGATGGCCCGGCCTTTTTCGTACTCTGCTTTGCCTGCGTGCCGAGCGTGGCGCTGGCGGTGTGGATCGAGGTGGCCTTCCAGCCGCCGTTCTGGGTGCATCTGCTGATCTCGCTGCCCTTCCTGCTTCTGACCTGCATCCTGCCGCTTCGGCCTCTCAAGGGATGGCTGGTGGCAAGCCAGTATTTTTACAAGGCCGAACAGGGCAGGCTCGACCGCGGCACCTAGCTTTTGCTCTGCTGCTGCGATTCGTTAGTCTGTATCGCGTTTCGGTCAGGAACATTTTCAGGCGCAAACCATTCCAAAGCTAAAGCGAGGAATTGGAATGCCCGATGTGAATGACATGGATAGCGAGGCGCGGCGGCGCTCTCTGGCGCTGGAAGGCGCGATGCTGCTCTTGATCGACGGCCTTGCCGCCCGCGGAACAATTTCTGCCGACGAGGCAGAGGATATGCTGCGCGTTCTCGCCAGCAGTTCGGAGGCCTCGGCGGCGCGTGCCTCGAGTTCACTTCGTGTGGTCAGCCAGCTCAAGCAATTGCGCCGCGGCGACGGGTTTTCGACGCCCGGAGCCTGATCTTCCTTCGTAAATTCCGTATCGGCAAAGACCACGGTTCGGCGCGGCCATTAATGCCTGCGGCGGCCCTATGACCATGGCTGGAAGCCTTAGAATTGCGGGCGTTTCGAATTCGTTGCGCTGCAAAAACTTCAGCTCGAAAACATGATCATCTGGAACCTTTTGCAGCTGCATCCGTTCAATTTTTCGACATCAGAAGGAGACTAAAAATGAACAGCATCATTTGGTTGGTCGGCGCAGTCGTGATCGTGATCGCAGTCCTCAACCTTGTCGGATTTGCTTGAGCCAAGGGTGCCCAAGCTCGCATACGACCTAAATTTCCAGGAGAGCTAAAATGAACAGCATCGTCTGGCTCGTCGGAGCCGTTGTCATCGTCCTCGCCATTCTGTCTTTCTTCGGACTTCGTTGAAGCCGAACGCAAGATGCGGCACCAAAGCAAAACCGCCGGGACTAACGTCCGGCGGTTTTCTTTGCGTAGAATATCCCGTTTCTGGCTATGCCGAAACCAGAACCGAAAATGGATGATCGGCAAACAGCCAATTGACTGCGGCACTGTCGCCGAAATCGAAGCTGCGGCCGGTGAATACATCCTTGTAGCGTCTGCCGGAAATTGGCTGGGGCAGGGTGACGCGGGTTTCGGCCCAATCGCCGGAGCGGGCGCGGGAAATATCCTGCAGCGCAGCCAGCACCAACCGCGGCGCCACGACCAGGACAGCTCGGTTGCCGTCGTGCCTCGCGAAGGCGATGATGTTGTCCTTGCGCTTGCCGGATATGTCGAGAGGCAGATAGTCGCCGTCGCTGAAGAGATCCGGTATTTGTGCGCGCAGCCGCAGCAGCCGACCCATCACATTCAGCTTCAGCCGGCCGCTCTGCCAGTCCATCTCGTCGGATGAATAGAGCGGCTCGTCTTCCGCCAGATAGCGATCCAGCGCGTCGAAATCCGGTTCCCGGCGGTTGTCGGGATCGACGAGCGAGAGGTCTCGCGCTTCGCTGCCCTGATAGATATCCGGCACACCCGGCGCCGTCAGCTTGATCATCGCCTGGGTCAGGCTGTTGACGTGGCCGGCGCGCATGAAGGGGCGGATCGAGGCGGTGAAGTCGCTAAGAAATTCCTGGTTTTCCGGCGACAGCATATGGTGGACGTAATCGCGCACGGCGGCCTCATAGTCGACATTTCCGTCGCCCCAGTTGGTCCTGAGCTTGGCTTCGCGGAGCGCCTTTTCAGCGTAAGCCTGGAAGCGCTCCTCCAATAGCTCGAGCCGGGGGCATCGTCGGGCGCAAGCTCTGCCGGCCAGACGCCGAGAAGCGCCTGATAGAGCATCCATTCGACGGCCGGCTCCGGTGCCGGGCCATCGGCAAGCCGGGCTACGGCCTTGGCATTCATCCTGCGCCAGCGCGTCACGGCATCGGCCCAGATTTGCGGCGCCTCGCTTAGCGCGTAGAGCCGGGCGCGGGCATCCTCGCCGCGCTTGGTGTCGTGGGTCGATGTGCCGGACAGGGCCTCGGGCTGCAGTTGCTGCCGGTTCTGCATCTGGGCGTGGAACTGTTCGAGCGAGAAGTCGCGGGGCAGGGGTTCCGCGCCGACCTCATTCAGCGCCAGCAGCATGTGGTGGCGGAAGAATAGCGTGTCCTCCACCGACTTCGCCATCAACGGACCGGTCAACTGCTGGAAGCGGGTGCGAAAGATGGCAGCTTTTTCGGCCGGTGTTGTTGGGACATCACCGTTGAGGACGCTCGTCAGAAAGGGCAGGGCGGCGAGATCGGCGGTCGGCTGGCTGCGTCTGACATGAGCGACAACCTTCTCCAGCATCTGCCTGCCTTCTGGCGGCATGCCGTCATCGGTGCCGTAGGTGCGGTAGACCGGAAAGGTGACCAGCAACTCGCGCAGTCCCGCCCTGATCGTTTCCGTGGAAAGCTGAGGCGCATCCAGCAGGTCTTCACAGATTGATTCAGCAAGCTTGCCGAGCGTTGCAACTTCTCCGGCGAAGTTATTGTCCGCCATCAGCAATTTGGCCGCGCGAAGCTCCTGTTCCATGTCAGGGGCAGCGCCGGTTGTCGCAGCATAGGCTGCCTGCAGATCCTTCAGTTTCGCACCGTCCACCAGTGCGTTGCTGAGGCTCGCAATGAATTCGTAGCCGGTCGTGCCGGAGATCGGCCAGTCCGGCGCGATATCCTCGCCTTCGCCAAGGATTTTTTCCACGGTGATATAGCAGTCCGACCCGGCCTCCTGACGCAACCGCTCCAGATAGGCCTTAGGATCGGCGAGGCCATCGACGTGGTCGACACGCAGGCCATCGACCGCGCCGGAGCGGACAAGTTCCAAGATCAGGCGATGGGTATCGTCGAAAACCTGATCGTCCTCGACGCGGACACCGGCAAGACCGGTAATCTCGAAGAAGCGTCGGTAGGAGAGATCACGCGGCGCATCCCGCCAGGACATCAGCCTGTAGGGTTGCTGGTCATGAAGGTCTGCGATGGCGGTGTTGTCGGTCAGCGCCAAAACTTCGTCCTCGCGTCCGGCATAGGTCTCCGGGTTCAGCGGGTAGAAGGTCTCGTAATAGGCGAGCGCCGGCTTGCCCGTCTCAGGATCGGGCTTTACCGAAATCTCGCCGGCTTCCAGCACTTTCTCGAACGTATCTCCGAGGAAGGGTAGGGTGAGACGCCGCGACCAGTCGATGTCGAAATGGCGGGCGTAGGCGCTTTTCTCGCCATGCTCCACCACGTCGCGCCACCAGGGGTTTTCCAAGGATGCGGCCATGTGGTTCGGCACGATGTCGAGGATCAGGCCGAGGCCCTCGGCCTTCAGGGCATAGACGAGGCGGTTGAAGCCTTCGCGGCCGCCGATATCGGGATCGATCTCGTTGGCGTCGGTGACGTCATAGCCGTGGGTCGAGCCCGACGTGGCGGTGAAAATCGGCGAGGCGTAAAGGTGGCTGATGCCCAGGCGTTTCAGATAGGGCACGAAACCGGCGGCGCGGTCAAAGGTCATGCCGTTGCGAAACTGGATGCGGTATGTTGCGGTCGGGATCATGCGGCGGTCATGCCTTTTCAAAGCTGACTAGGATCGAATTCGGCGGCAGTTCGGTCAGTTTTTCCGGGTGGTCCTTGCGGGGATAGGCGAAGACCGCCTTGCCGGGCATGGTTGGCACGGGGCGGGCGGCCTCACCGATATTGAGGGCGATACCCAACCTGCCTTTCGGGAAATCCCAGGAAACGGCCAGATAGTCTTTGTCGGTCTCGATCACCTTGCCGGTGCCGCCCGGGGCATCGGCCAGCATCGGAACGACGATCTCCCCGCGCAGCTTCAGCAGGTCGCGGGTGAGGTCCAGCCATTCGCGGCCCTGCGGCGATCTCGACCTTGTCCCAATCCAGCCTCGATGCCTCGAAGGTTTTCTTCGCATTAGGGTCGGGTACCTTGTCGCCATGTCCGGCATGGCCCTTGAATTCGCTCGCCCGGCCTTCACGCACGGCCTTGGCGAGGTCACCGTGGAAGTCGGTGAAGAACAGGAAGGGGTTCGTCTCACCGTATTCCTCGCCCATGAAGACCAGCGGGATATGGGGCGAGAGCAGCAATGTGGCGAAGAGCAGTTTGGTGCGGGTTTCGCCGGCAAGCGAGATAAGTCGCTCTCCCTGGGCGCGATTGCCCGTCTGGTCATGGTTCTGGATGAAGTCGACGAAGGCGACGGGCGGCTGACTGGTCGAATCGACACCACGCTTTTCTCCCGATTGCGGTGACACTTCACCTTGATAGGCAAAGCCTTCGGCGAGGCAGCGGGCGACGAGCTTTTCCGGGTGCGCGGCAAAATCCTGATAATAGGCGTGCGTCTCGCCAGTGGCGAAGACATGCACGGCGTTATGAAAATCATCGTTCCATTCGCCGGTGAAGAGCGGCGCCGAGCCATCCTCGTTGCGGGGATGGAGGAAGGTGACGTTGCGGCAGTCCTCGGTCGTCAGGTGGATCGGCCGGTCGGTGAATTCGGCGCGGATGCGCTCGGCGATTTCGATCAGCACATGCTTTTCCGAGGTGTCCTCGATCTGGTCGATCGCATCGAAGCGCAACCCGTCGAGGTGAAATTCCTCCAGCCAGTAGAGCGGGGCTTCGACGATGTAACGCCGCGCGGCATCGGCGTCATAGGCGATGCCGGCGCCCCAAGGCGTCATACGCTCCTTGTGGAAGAAGTCGGGCGCCAGAAGTGGCAGGTAGTTTCCTCGGGGCCGAAATGATTGAGCACGATGTCGAGTACCACGGACATTCCAAGCCCGTGAGCCGCATCGACAAAGGCCTTGAAATCCTCCGGCGCGCCATAGGCGGAATGCGGTGCGTAAAGCAGAACGCCGTCATAACCCCAGCCGCGCTTGCCGCCGAATTGCGAGACGGGCAGAACCTCGATCATGGTGATGCCGAGATCGGCGAGGTGGGGCAGTCTGTCGATCGCTGAGCGGAACGTACCTTCGGACGTGAAGGTGCCGACGTGAAGCTCGTAGACGACCGTCTCTTCCCACGGCCTGCCTTTCCAATCGCCGTCCTGCCAGTCGTAATTGGTCGGATCGATGACGAGGGACGGGCCGTTGACGTCGTCCTTCTGCGCGCGCGATGCGGGATCGGGTACGACCATGCCGTCGGGGAGAACGAAATTGTATTCCGCACCTGCATGGACGCCGGTCGCCAGTAATTCGAACCAGCCGTCGCCGGCCTCGCTCATCTCGGTGTCTTCGCCGTCGAGCCGCAGGCTTACCTGCTTTTGTCCCGGAGCCCAGACGCGGAAGCGGACTTCGCCGACGGCGACATATTCCGCACCCCATGTCTTCGGGAAAACACGAAACTCCGTGGCGGTATTGCTATCCGTCATATGACCCGGTCCCTCGTTGAAAGAGACCGGCAAACGGAAAAGGGGCTTGGTGGTTCCATCCCAAGCCCCTGTTATTTCGCCTCACATCTCCAGCAAAGCATAAGCCTTGCCGCTCGGCTTCTCGATATGGGAGGCGACGTTATAGACGGGAGCGCCGCCCGGGGTCTTGCCTTCGTAGGTGCCGCGATGGGCGTGGCCGTGGACCACGGCCTTGACCGGGAAGCGATCGATCGTTTCCGCCAGGCGTGACGAACCGAGGAATGGGAAGATTTCCGGCGGTTCGCCCTCGACGGTCTGCTGGATCGGTGCGTAATGGAGGACCACCATGGCACGCTCCGAACGCACTTGGCGCAAAGCGTTTTCGAGCCGCATCGTCTCCTCGACGCTTTCCGCGACCATCGCCTTGATTGCAGGTTCACCAAACGAGCCCAGCATGTAACGGCCAAAGCCCCCGGCGAAGCCTTTCACGCCGGCAAAGCCGACGCCGTTGATTTCGATCGCCGTGCCTTCGAGCAGATGAACGCCGGCATCCTTGATGATGTGCCTGACCTCATCCACATGGCCGCACTCATAGTCGTGGTTGCCGAGGACGCCGACCATGGGAATGGAGCAGGAGCGGAGATCGGCCGCCAGAAGCTCGGCTTCCTCCGGTTTGCCGAGATCCGTCAGATCGCCGGTCAGCACAAGGATGTCGGCTTCTTGCGAAATCTCGGTGAAAAGCTCCTTGTAGGAGACCGAACCGTGTTCCTTAACATGCAGATCGCCGACGGCTGCGATGCGCTGCTTACCGTTGGCCTTCTTCGCGTCCGCCTTGGCGGTGTCCTTCTTGTCCGGCGCGCTCGTCATACAGGACCTCCTTCTCGTGTTGCTTCGTCCACGCCCGCGCGCAGGTCACCTTCGCCGCCGACATCGGCAAAGCCCCATTCCTTCACGTCGATCTCGAAATCGACGCGGCTGAACATGCGGCCGCGACAGATCTTCATCTGCGGCAGCGGCAACTCGCGCTGGGCCTTGAGGCGGTCGAGCAGTTCGTCGAGCAGCCAGTCCGGCAGCTTGTCCCGCTCGGTCGGGTAGATCCAGCGGAAGTTCATCAGATGGATGAACAGGACTTCCCAGTGGACTTCCATGTAGTTCAGCAGACGCTGCCAATCGATCTGGTCGTGGGCGCGCAGGATCATATGGACGATGTCGCCGCCGTCATAGCGGTGCCGAAGCTGGACGAAACATTTCGACCAAATGAGCTCTGTCGGTGCGATGATACGCACCTTGTGGCCATTCATCTCGATCTGGCGGGCATTGTCGAACCAGCTGTCGCTGATCGGCATCGTGCCGTTGGAGCCGGAAAAGATGACGTCGAAAAAGTGGCGGCCCTTCTTCACCTTGCCGAGCCAGCGGTCATCTTCGACCTCGATCTCGTAGCCCTTCTCCTTGAAATGCGCGAGAATGCGGGCGTAGTCGCCCGCCTTGCAGAAGATGTCGAGATCCTTGGTGGGGCGGGTAATACCCGTATAGGCGCTGATCGCGAAGGTACCGGCCAGCAGGAACGGGATATGACAGGCGACCAGATCCTCCAACGCCTGCGAGACGAAAGCCTCGGCATCCGCATCGGCAAGCGTTGGCGCTGCCATCACCTCCATATCGGGCATAGCATCGACAGGATGGGCGTGGCGCTCCTGGCCGGCAGAGCCGGCCTCCGTTTCGGGCTTTAAGGTTTGCGCTGTATTCACGTCGGCATTCATCGATTTTCTCCGAATGTCAGTTGCGCAGGGTAACAGCCGGAGGGGATGGTAGGTTCCGCCGCCTCGTTTTGCAGGTCAGGAATCTTCCTGATTGTCGGCGTTGGCCATGGGGCTGGCACGCCCGTCAGGCTGGTCCCCGTCCTCGCGCTGGTCTGCATCTTCCAGATCGGATTTGACGAGGTAGTTGTCTTCCTTGCCGAGCCTTGCCGCTTCCTTCAGTGCTTCCGGATTGGTCGTATCGAGCTGTTCGCGTTCAATGTCGTTCTCGATCGATTTTTTGGATGGTTCGCTCATCTTTCCCTCCTTGAGAGTATCCTTTTGCCCGCAGGGCTCTGCAGGCCTGCGGGGAGAACCCTTCGCAGGGAGAGAGGTTCCGCGCTTGTCGATTGGAACGAAAATCGGCGCTGCCCGGTTTGATCGGGAGAGTTCGAAAAGATGGAGGCAGAGATGCCGGCAAAATCAAAGGCACAGCAGAAGGCGGCAGGAGCCGCATTGGCCGCCAAGCGCGGCGAGATCAAGAAGGGCGAGCTGAAAGGCGCCTCGAAGGGAATGGAGAAATCCATGAGCGAAAAACAGTTGGAGGATTTTGCTTCTACCAAGCGCAAGGGCAAGCCCGAACACGTCGCCCATCACTGAGACATAAAGATTTCCGGTCCGAACCCGGACTTCCCGGAAAGGCGGGTGCCATAGCAGGCACCCGCCTTTTCCCATTTCCGTCCATCTTTGTCGCTAGAACAGCGTTTGACCGCTTGAACGGGAGGGAGAGGAAAAATGTCACCTGAGGAACTCGATCAGACCCTGCAGGCACTGCCGCTGAGAGCAGGCGTCTATATACCCGAAGATCTTCTGGAGGACTGGTTTGCGCCGGGAACCGGCATGAACCCGGTCAGCAGCGAAGCCCTGGATGCCGCAGAAGCCTATGGAAAGCGCTTCGAATGCGAGTTCAAATATTATCCGGAACGGATGGAGGGCGTGTTCTGGAAATGGGTGCCGGCGATCTGACGCTTCGGACAGCCACAATCGACGGAAAGGGCGGCACACGAATGCCGCCCATGTCCAACTTATAGGTAATGCGCGCGCAAAGCCTCGAACTTCGTAAGCTGGTCGGCCAGCAGTTCCCGGGCCTCGTCGCGGCGGACGAAGACCTTGAACATGGGCGCGCCCTTGCCGTTCATGAACCAGACCGAACAGGAACGGCGGCCATGGAAGGCACGGTCGACGAAGGTGACCGAGGCGCAATTGTCCTTCTTGATGTGACCGCCGATCGGGCTGTCGCCATGGATGTTGAACCAGCCATGGCTTTCCGAACCGGCCGGCAGGACGCCATCGATCTCGGCGACGACATCCTCCGTATGGACGAGGAACAGCACGACGCCCCAAGTGGTGAGCTCGGCCCAGATATCGTCGAAGCTTTCCTTCGGCGCGATGACGGCAGAGCCGGCGGGCAGGATTTCGAGGATCTCGGCGGCCGTTACATCTGCGGCGGCGGCGATAGCCTCGACGATGCCATCAGGTTTCTCGGCCAGAGCAGCAAGAGCGCGTTCACGACGGTCGGGGTTGATTTCAGCAATCGCGTCCATGGTTCACGCCGCATCGGCGACACGGGCGCCGGTCTTGTCTTCGTGGATGATGACTTCGAAACCTTCGAAATGCGGGCCGGAGAGATATTCGACTTTGCCGCGGTTCTCGCCGGCATTGGCATGGGCGGCGCGGAACTGTTCCGAGGTCGTCCAGGCCTTGAAGTGTTCGAAGGTTTCCCAGACGGTATGGGATGCGTAGAGGGTGTGGTCTTCCGCCTTCGGGCCCTTCAGCATGTGGAATTCGACATAGCCCGGCAGCTCCGCGAGGCGACCCTGGCGGCCACGCCACATGGCTTCGAAGGCCTCCTCGAAGCCCGGAACGACGCGAAAACGGTTCATCGCGATATACATGAAAACATCCCTCACTTAAGTTTCATTTGGCGGTCAAGATATCTGCCGCTCCGCCTCTTGAAAAGCCAAAAAACTTGCGTAGTCAACTCAAGTTATTGGGTTTTATTGTTGGTTTTTCCAAAACCGGACCGCCGCGTGTGCCGACGATCCGCGGCAATGTCGAAAAGGTATAGCGCCATGGTTTCCTCTTTCAGATATGGGCGGCTGCTTGCCGTCATTCTCGTCGGTGCCGCCATCATGCCGGATGCTGTATCCGCTGCCGACAAGGGCAATCCCGAGGCCAAGCGCATCGTCTCGGTCGGCGGCACGATCACCGAGATCCTCTATGATCTCGGTGCCCAGGACCGCATCGTCGCGCGCGACTCCACCAGTTTCTATCCTGCCGATGCCAATTCCAAGCCGGATGTCGGCTATATGCGGGCGCTTTCGGCAGAGGGTATTCTCGGCCAGAAGCCGGACCTGATTCTAATGGAGGAAGGTTCCGGCCCGCCGCCGGTTCTGGAGATCCTAAAGGCCAGCGAGGTGCCGATGGTGGTCGTCCCGACCCCGCCAGAAGCCGGCAAGATCGGCCAGAAGATCCGCGACGTCGGTGCCGCGGTCGGCCTGTCCGACAAGGCCGAGGCACTAGCCGCCAAGACAGAGGGGGCCTGAAGGCCGTTGCCGCGGATGTCGCGAAGATCACCGAAAAGAATGGCGGCGCGAAGAAGAAGGTTCTGTTCGTCCTTTCCATTTCGAATGGCCGACTGATGGCCGGCGGCGCCGATACCGAGGCGGGTGCGATCATCGAAATGGCCGGCGGCATCAACGCTGCACCGTCGATCAACGGTTACAAGCCGCTCTCCGACGAGGCCGTGATTGCCGCAGCGCCCGACGTGATCCTTGCCATGTCGCGCGGGGACCATTCCATCACGCCGGAGCAGATGTTCGCATTGCCTTCGATGCAGACGACGCCTGCTGCTGCTGACAAGGCTCTCGTCTCCATGGACGGCCTGATGCTGCTGGGCTTTGGCCCTCGCACGCCGGAAGCCGCTCGCGCGCTCGCCGCCAAGATCTATCCGGGCGCGATCAACTGATGAAGTCGCTGGCCATGCCGTTTCGACGGACGGGCGAGGGGATCGGACGTCGCAGGGCGTCCTGGTCCTGTTTCTCCTTGTCCTGCTTCTGATCGTCGCCTGTCTCGTGTCGCTGCATGTCGGCCCGACCGGCGTCGGGTTGCGTGACCTCTGGGCCTATGCGACCGGCAATGGCGACAGCCTGACGGTGCAGGAGCGGGTAATCCTGGAAGCGGTTCGCCTGCCGCGCACGGCACTCGGCCTGCTGGTCGGCGCCGGGCTTGCCGTCTCCGGCGCGATGATGCAGGGGCTTTTCCGCAATCCGTTGGCCGATCCCGGCATTGTCGGCGTGACCGCCGGCGCAGGGCTTGCCGCTGTTGCGGCGATCGTGCTCGGTGCCACGGTGCTTGCCCCGCTTTCGATGCTGCTCGGCGGCCAGTTCCTGCCGCTGATGGCTTTCTTCGGTGGCCTCGCCAATACCTGGATCCTCTATGTCATCGCGACCCGCGACGGCCGTACGTCCACCACGGCGCTGATCCTCTGCGGTATCGCCATCGGTGCGCTCACCGGCGCGTTGATGGGCCTGCTGATCGTCACCGCCGATGACCGGCAATTGCGCGACATCACCTTCTGGAGCCTCGGCTCGCTCGGCGGCGCGACCTATGGTCGGGTGCTGTCGATCCTGCCGTTCATTCTCGTCGTGCTTGCCATTATTCCCTTCGTTGCCCGCGGCCTAGACGCTCTGGTCCTCGGCGATGCCGCGGCCTTCCACATGGGCATTCCGGTCCAGCGGCTGAAGCGGATCGTTATCGTGGCCGTCGCCGCCGCTTGTGGCTCGACGGTGGCCGTTGCCGGTTCGATCGGCTTCGTCGGCATCGTCGTGCCGCATCTCCTGAGGCTTGCCATGGGGCCGTCGCATCGCTTTCTGTTGCCGGGATCGGCACTCGGGGAGGTGCGCTTCTGCTGATCGCTGACAGCGTGGCGCGCACCGTCGCGGCACCTGCCGAATTGCCGATCGGCGTCATCACGGCGCTGTTCGGCGCTCCCGTCTTCCTGTTCCTGCTGATCGGCAAGAACGGCGTAGGCATGCGGGATCTGCCATGAGCGAGGACATGACAAAGCCGGTGATCATCGCCGACAAGGTCACCGTAACCCGGTCTGGCCGCAAGCTCATCGACGAGATCACGATCGGGCTTAAGCCGGGGCAGTTCACCGTGGTGATCGGCCCCAACGGTGCCGGCAAGTCGACGCTGATGAAGGTGCTGTCCGGCGAGATGAAGCCGGATAGTGGGCATGTTTCCTATTACGGCACCGGCGTCGAACTCTGCCAGCCGGTCGACCTGGCGCGGCGCCGGGCGGTGCTGCCGCAGGCGACACAGCTTGCTTTTCCCTTCACGGCGCTGGAAATCGCCCGCATGGGCGCGGTTGCCCAAGGCGCGCTCAACCCGACCGAGGAGGGGCGCAAGGCATTGGCCCGTGTCGGGCTGCGCGGGTTTGAAAGTCGGCCCTATCCGTCTATGTCCGGCGGCGAGCAGCAGCGGGTGCAGTTCGCCCGAGCGCTGGCACAGGTCCCGCAGCCGGCCGTCGACGGCATCCCGCGGGCGCTCTTCCTCGACGAGCCGACGGCAAGCCTCGATCTCGGCCACCAGATTTCGGTGCTGGAAGAGGCGCGCGACTTCGCTTCTGGTGGTGGCATGGTTCTCGCCATTCTCCACGACCTCAATCTGGCGGCGGAGTTTGCCGACCATCTGATCGTGCTCAATCATGGCCGGGTGGTGGCCGAGGGTGCGTGCCAGGAAACGGTCAATGACGAGATCATTTCTACGGTTTACGGCATCGCCGGCGCGGTCGGACGCCTACCTGCAGCACACATCCCTTACGTCCTGCCGCAGTCCCGGGATCGCTGAAACTCAGGCGCTCGGTCGGGTCAGCATGAAGATCGCCGGGGCGATCATCAGTGCCGCGACGAGCAGCGCCAACCACGCCGACGGATGCGCGCCGAACCAGAAGCCGACATAGCTCACCGCCATCAGCGAGATCGCCATGATCTTCGCCCGTTTGGAGATCGCCCCGCGCTCGCGCCAATCGCGCAGCGGCGGGCCGAATGTCTTGTGGTTCATCAGCCATGCTTCAAGCTTCGGCGACGAGCGGGCGAAGCAGGCAACCGCGAGCAGAAGGAAGGGTGTCGTCGGCAGGACCGGCAGAAACGCGCCGACCACGCCAAGCGCGACGAACAGCCAGCCGAGACAGAGAAAGATGAGTCGCATGAAGGGCCTATGGAAAAATCCTGAACAGGATAGACAAGTTTCGTTCGCCCGTCTTCATGTAAAGATTCACCCGGAAGCCGCTACCGGCATAGGTCACTGTTAGGCGCTTCGCATATGCGAAATGCGGCCTTCCCATTTGATCCGCGGCAGCTATATTGCCGCCGACTTCAACAATTCTTGAGGACATGATGTCGAAGAAGAAAGTGCTTGTCGTGGGCGGGGCCGGCTATATCGGATCCCATACGTGTCTGGTGCTGGCGGACAGGGGCTACGAGCCGATCGTCTTCGACAATCTCTCGAACGGCCATGCGGAATTCGTCCGCTGGGGTGAACTGGAACAGGGCGATATCCGCGACCGCGCCCGTCTCGACGAGGTCTTTGCCAAGCACAAGCCGGATGCCGTGCTGCATTTCGCGGCGCTGATCGAGGTCGGTGAATCGGTCAAAAACCCGGTCGGCTTCTACGACAACAATGTCATCGGCGCGCTGACACTTATGTCGGCCGCGATGGATGCCGGGGCCAAGGCATTCGTCTTTTCGTCCACCTGCGCCACCTACGGCCTGCCGGACCGCGTGCCGATGGATGAGACCCACAAACAGGCGCCGATCAATCCCTATGGCCGTACCAAGTTCATCATCGAGCAGGCGCTGAAGGATTACGGGCAGTACAAGGACCTGAAGTCTGTCATGCTGCGCTATTTCAACGCCGCCGGTGCCGATTTCGAAGGCCGGATCGGCGAGTGGCACACGCCGGAAACCCATGCGATCCCGCTTGCCATCGAGGCGGCGCTCGGCCGTCGCCAGGGCTTCAAGGTCTTCGGCGACGATTACGACACCCGCGACGGCACCTGCGTGCGTGACTACATCCACGTTCTCGACCTTGCCGACGCGCATGTCCGCGCCGTCGACTACCTGCTCGCCGGTGGCGAGACGGTTGAGATCAACCTCGGCACAGGAACCGGCACGACCGTCAAGGAACTGCTCAGCGCCATCTCCGATGTCTCCGGCAAGCCTTTCCCGGTCGAATATGTCGGCCGTCGCGAGGGCGATTCCACCTCGCTCGTTGCCAACAACACCAAGGCGCGCGAGGTTCTTGGCTGGGAGCCGCAATATACGCTGGCCGATATCATCAAGTCCGCGTGGGACTGGCATTCGCGCTCCAACCACGTATTGCAGTAAGGAAGTTTTTGCATGGCCAAGCTGGTCCATTCGATGATCCGCGTTCTCGAAGAGGCGCGGTCGGTCGATTTCTACGACAAGGCCTTCGGCCTGAAGGTTGCCGATCGCGTGCCCTTCGACGGTTTCACGCTGCTTTATCTCTCCAACCCGGAAACCGGGTTCGAGCTGGAGCTGACCGTCAATAATGGCCGTACCGAGCCTTACGATCTCGGAAACGGCTATGGCCATCTGGCGGTCACGGTCGAGGGCATCGAGGCGGAGCACAAGCGTTTCACCGATCTCGGGCTGACGGTCGGCAAGCTGGTTGAGATGCCCCACGAAGGCAGGCCGTTCGCCAAGTTCTTTTTCGTTACGGACCCGGATGGTTACAAGACCGAAGTCATCCAGCGTGGCGGACGTTTTCAGTAAGAGGTGACTGCAATGGCGGAAGGTGAGGTCAAGCTGGAGGAGAGCTGGAAATTCGCTCTGGAGAACGAGTTTTCCGATCCCTACATGGCCGACCTCAAGCGCTTTCTCGTTGCCGAGAAGCAGGCGGGGAAGCGAATCTTCCCAAAGGGTTCGGAGTATTTTCGTGCACTCGACCTTACCCCACTGGATGAGGTGAAGGTCGTTATCCTTGGCCAGGATCCGTATCACGGTTTCGGCCAAGCGCATGGGCTGTGCTTCTCCGTCCAGCCCGGCGTGCGAACCCCGCCGTCGCTCGTGAACATCTACAAAGAAATGCAGTCCGACCTCGGCATTCCGCCGGCCAGGCATGGCTTTCTGGAACACTGGGCCGAGCAGGGCGTGCTGCTCCTGAACAGCGTTCTGACGGTCGAGGAGGGGAAGGCGGCGGCCCATCAGGGGCGCGGCTGGGAGCGCTTTACCGATGCCGTCATTCGCACGGTGAACGATGAATGCGACGGTATCGTCTTCATCCTCTGGGGCTCTTATGCCCAGAAGAAGGCGGCCTTTGTCGATCAGGAAAGGCATCTGGTGCTGAAATCCGCCCATCCTTCTCCGCTCTCGGCCCATAACGGTTTCCTCGGCTCGCGGCCTTTTTCCAAGACGAACGAGTACCTGCAGTCCATCGGCAAAGATGCGATCGAATGGAAATTACCTGAAAACGTCTGATCAGTGAACACTCCAAGATTGGCGTCAACGTTTGTCGAACAATCCGTTCGGATGTGATCCTCTATCCAATTCCGGCCTGATCGACCAAATATCCCCCATGAACAGCGGGCCGCAGGGGCGGCTCCATAGAGACAAGGGGTTTGACATGCTTAGACAGATCAAGGGCCTCCACCACGTCACGTCGATGGCTGCGAGCGCAACGACCAACAACAAGTTCTTCACCGACACGCTCGGTCTGCGCCGAGTGAAGAAGACCGTCAATTTCGACGCGCCGGATGTCTACCATCTCTATTACGGCGACGAAGTCGGCACACCCGGCTCGGTCATGACCTATTTCCCGTTCCCGCATATCGCCCAGGGCCGTCCTGGTACCGGTGAAGTCGGCACGACGATTTTCTCGGTGCCGCAGGGTTCGCTTGGCTACTGGACCGATCGCCTGACCAAGGCCGGCGCCGATGGCCTGAAGGCCGATGAAGCCTTCGGTGAAAAGCGCCTGCATTTCGCCGGTCCCGATGGCGACGGCTTTGCGCTGGTCGAGGTGAAGGACGACGATCGCGCTCCCTGGACTGGCAATGGTGTCGGTGCCGAGGAGGCGATCCGTGGCTTCCATTCCGCCTCCATGCGGCTTCGCGACGAAGGCTCGACAGCCGAACTGTTGAAGTTCATGGGCTACGAGCAGGTCGATGCGAAGGATGGCGTCACCCGCTTCGGCATTCCCGGCGGCAATGGTGCGGACTTCATCGACGTCGAGACGATGCCGAACATCAACAGCGCCCGTCTTGGCGCAGGTTCCGTGCATCACATCGCCTTCGCGGTCGACGACCGTGAGAAGCAGCTCGAAGTGCGCAAGGCCTTAATGGACACGGGCTATCAGGTCACGCCGGTGATCGATCGCGACTATTTCTGGGCAATCTATTTCCGTACGCCGGGCGGCGTGCTGTTCGAGATCGCCACGAACGAGCCGGGCTTTGACCGCGACGAGGATACGGCCCATCTCGGCGAAGCCCTGAAGTTGCCGACGCAGCACGAGCATCTGCGCAAGGCGCTCGAAGAGCATCTCGAGCCGATCGTCTAAGGCGCAATCAGGGGCAGGGCGGGTTCTCGCCCTGCCAAACTTCTTTTCACGCAATTCCGGATGCGGAACCGCTTCGCGGGAATTGCTTCCTTCCGGAGATTTCCATGAGCTACGACAGCTATCTGCACCGGGTGAGGCCCGGTGCCCCCGGATCGCCGATCCTGTTCACCTTTCATGGCACCGGCGGCGGCGAGAACCAGTTCTTCGATTTCGGCAGCCGCCTGTTGCCGGGCGCGACAGTGGTCTCGCCCCGTGGCGACGTTTCCGAACATGGCGCGGCCCGCTTCTTCCGGCGCAAGGCGGAAGGCGTTTATGATTGCGACGACCTCGCACGCGCCACCGAACGGATGAGCGAGTTCGTGGCCGCCAATCGCGACCGCTACGAATCCTCCACCGTGCTGGGCCTCGGCTTTTCCAACGGAGCCAATATCCTCGCCAACGTTATGATCGAG
The DNA here is from genome assembly GCF_030323265.1 of Terrirhizobium terrae. GTDB lineage: Bacteria > Pseudomonadota > Alphaproteobacteria > Rhizobiales > Rhizobiaceae > Neorhizobium. Next base: position 153,973 of record NZ_CP104992.1, on the reverse strand, counting down.
AAGCCCGGCCTGTTCGAAGCGGGCGTGCTGATGCATCCGCTGATCCCGTTCGAACCGGCAGACAGAAAAACCGGCGAGACGGCGCATGTGCTGATCACGGCCGGTGAGCACGATCCGATCTGCCCCGTGCGGGCGACGCTGAAGCTTGCGGACTACTATAAGAAGCAGGGTGATGCCGTGAGGCTCGAATGGCATTCGGGCGGCCATGAAATCCGGCCGAACGAGATCGAGGCAATCAAGATGTTCCTCGCGCCCTACGGGGCGTGAGGCCGACATGATGGAGTAAGCCCATAGTTTTTGTGGGCTTGCGGTCGCTGCCACCATTTCCGATAGTGCTCCGGTCCTCAATCGGATCGGAGAGCGTCATGAGCAATCACCTGAAATTCTTCATCGACGGGGCCTGGGTGCCGCCGGTCGTACCGGTGGCGCTCGATGTGATCGATCCTTCGACCGAAGAAGCCTTTACGCAGATCGCGGTCGGCTCGAAGGCGGATGTCGACAAGGCGGTGGCGGCTGCGAAAGCGGCATTCCCGGCTTTCTCCCGATGGACGCAGCCCGAACGTCTGCAGCTTCTGAAGCGCATTCTCGCCGAATATGAAAAGCGCGCGGAGGACATTGCGCAGGCCGTCAGCCGGGAAATGGGCGCGCCGATTGCGTTTGCCCGCGAATCCCAGGTCGGCGCTGGCCAGGGACATCTGAGTGCAACGATTGCAGCGCTGGAAAACTACAGGTTCACTGAGCAGCGCGGCTCGACGATGATCGTCAAGGAGCCGATCGGCGTCGTGGCGCTGATCACACCGTGGAACTGGCCGCTCAACCAAATCACCTGCAAGGTCGGCCCGGCAATCGCGACTGGCTGCACGATGGTCTTGAAGCCTTCCGAGATCGCGCCGATCTCCGGCATCATCTTCGCCGAGGTGATGGAAGCCGCCGGCGTGCCGAAGGGCGTATTCAACATGGTCAACGGCACCGGTCCCGATGTCGGCCAGGTGATGGCGGGCCACCCGGATGTCGACATGGTTTCCTTCACCGGCTCGACGCGTGCCGGCATCATTGTCGCCAAGACGGCGGCCGATACAGTGAAGCGCGTGGCGCAGGAACTCGGTGGCAAGTCGCCCAATATCATCCTGCCCGATGCGGATCTCGCCCAGGCGGTCGCCGATGGCGTGACCGGCTGCTTCGGCAATTCCGGCCAGTCCTGCGATGCGCCGACCCGCATGCTGGTGCCCCGCGACCGCCATGACGAGGCGCTGGCGGTGGCAAAGGATGCGGCCGAGAAGCTGGTGACAGGCGATCCGAGGAGCGAGGGCATCGATCTCGGCCCGGTCGTCAGCCAGGTCCAGTTCGACAAGATCCAGCGGCTGATCGAGGCCGGGATTTCGGAGGGTGCCACGCTCGTCACTGGCGGGCTGGGGCGACCGGAAAACCTCAATCGCGGCTACTACATCCGCCCAACCGTTTTCGGCAATGTCACCAATGACATGACGATCGCGCGCGAGGAGATCTTCGGGCCGGTTCTCTCCATCCTGCCCTATGACAGTGAGGAAGAAGCGATCGAGATCGCCAACGACACGCCCTATGGGCTGGCAGCCTATGTGCAGGGCGAGGTGGAGCATGCGCGAAAGATCGCACCGCGCTTGAGAGCCGGATCAGTCTATCTCAACTATCCGGACTGGGACCTGTTCTCCTCCTTCGGCGGCTACAAGCAATCCGGCAATGGTCGCGAATATGCCGATTGGGGTATTCACGATTTCCTTGAGATCAAGAGCGTCGTCGGTTACGGCGGTTAGCGCCGCGTGACATCGCGGATGATCAGAGAGCGTTAACTCTGCCGATAGCTCGTCCGGTTTCAAAACGCTGTGCTAACTGATCTTTATAGTTCAAGGATTTAAGGCTGAGACATAAACAGCTTTATGGAGTGGCCGCGAGGTTGATGGGTTGAACAGTGTTTGGATAGGCCTGCTGGCGAACACAGCAATTGTGGCGCTGGTGATTTCGCTTTGGTCGAACATCCGGCTGGCGGCCTTCGATCGGCCGGGTGCTTTCCATCGTCTGGAAATCGGCTGCCTGTTCGGGCTCGGCTCGATCGGCGTGATGTCCATCCCGTTCCAGATCAGCGAAGGATTCTTCATCGACCTGCGCATGGCCATGATCGGCACGGCCGCCTTCATCGGTGGTCCGGTGGCCGGCGTGGTGACCGCGCTCGTGGCGGCCATCTTCCGCATCTATCTCGGCGGCGCCGGTGTTCTCATCGGCCTGGCCGGGATCGTCGTAGCGGCTGCCGTCGGCCTCATCGGCTACCGTTTCAAGGCTGCGGAAGCGCCGAGTATCAAGGAAAGCGTAATCTTTGCACTTGCCATGGCGGCAAGTTCGGCGCTGCCCTCGCTCATTCTCTCGCTCGACAATTCGTCCGGACTGCATATCCGCCTGCCTTTCATGACGATCGTCTTCCTGGCCTCTCTGATGGCGGCCCTGGCCATGGCCAATGAGATGCGCCGTCGCGAGATCGATCAGCGGAACCACATGTATCGGCATGTCATAGACAGCCTGCCGGAGGCGCTCAACGTCAAGGATCGCGAAGGCCGGTTCATCATGGCCAATCCGGCGACGGCCCAGCTGATGCATGTCGATGGCGTGTGCTCGCTGATCGGCAAGACGGATTTCGACTTCTACCCGGCAGAGATCGCCACCGCCTTCAAGCTGGACGAGGAGAAAGCCTACAGGGCGGCGGAGCCGATCGTCGAAGAGCAGGAACTCACGCATCTCGACGGCAGCAAGGCTTATCTCTCGACGCTCAAGGCACCGTTCACCAATGCCGACGGCCAGTGCATAGGGCTCATCACCCATAATCGCGACATTACCGACAAGAAGCGGCTGGAAGTGGCGCTCGCCCAGAGCGATCGTCGCGCCGCCGAGGCTCTGTCCAGTATTTCCGATGGCCTCGTCATGTTCGACAAGGACCTGACGCTGGTGTTCTGCAACGAGCGCTACCGGTCGATGTTCTCGATGACGGCGGATCTGCGCGTGCCAGGGACGGCTGCTGCTGCGATCCTCTACGCCTCGATTGCGCGGGGAGAGCTCGTCGGCATTCCGCAGGACCAGGTAACCCAGTGGGTGGACAATACGCTGAGCCGTCTGCGAGAGGCAGGCACGGTTCAGTTTCCGCTGTCCGATGGTCGCTGGATCGAATCGCGCACGCGGCCGACGCCGGAAGGCTCCTGCTTCGTCATCTGCTCGGATATCACGGCCGCCAAGCAGCATGAGTTGAAGCTGCAGGACATGAACGACAAGCTTTCGGTGCTTGCCGAGACCGATGGTCTGACCGGGTTGCGCAATCGCCGCGCCTTCGATGCCGTCATGGCGCAGGAAATCGAGCGGGTTGGTCGCGGCGAGGGCGGGTTGGCACTGTTGATGGTCGATGTCGACTATTTCAAGCGCTTCAACGACACCTATGGCCATGGCGCGGGCGACCGCTGCCTGAAGGCGGTTGCCGATTGCCTCCGCGCCTCGGTCCGCAACCCAACCGACAGTGCCGCCCGTTATGGCGGCGAGGAAATGGCATTGGTCCTGCCCGATACGGATGAGAAGACCGCTCTTGCGGTTGCCGAAGACTTCTGCCGGCGGCTGCGCGAGTTGCGCATTCCCCATTCCGGCAGCCATATCGGCATCGTTACCGCCAGCGTCGGCGTTGCAGCACTGCCGATCGGTGGTCCGGCCATCAAGGCGACACGGCTGGTTTCTCGGGCCGACGAGGCGCTTTACGCAGCTAAAGGCGCAGGCCGCAATGGCGTGAAGACGTGGGAGCCCAGCCGGCCGCGCATCGTCCACTCGGATATTGCGTAATCCTGGCTTCTAGAAAGTGGCCCGCTTTTCGGCGACAAACCTGAACTAACGAGTTAGGAAATGGGTCTGCGAGTCGAAGCTAGGACCCATCTCCATGAAATTTCTCAGCGTTTTTGCAATGGCGACATTCTGCGCGACAGCCACTCTGGCCGCCGACGTAAAACCTGCGCCCTCCGGCACCTATGTTTCCGATCCCGCGCATTCCAGCGTGACCTGGAAGATCAGCCATCTCGGCCTTTCGAACTACACCGCACGCTTTACGAAAATGTCCGCCGAGCTGGTCTGGGATGCAGAGAACCCGGCGTCCTCAAAGGTGACGGCAGTCATTGACCCGCTTTCGGTGCGGACGGATTTCCTCGGCCGGAGGAAGAGGATTTCGACAAGGAGATCGGAACTGGCGAGAATTTTCTCTCGTCCCAGGAAATCCGTTTCGTCTCGACATCCGTCACCGTCACGGAAGGCAACAAGGGCGAGGTGAAGGGAGACCTGACTTTCCGCGGGCAGACGCATCCGGCGACGCTTCTCGTCACCTTCAATGGTTCGATGGCGGAGCAGCCGCGCGAGAAGACGCCGAAGATCGGTTTTTCGGCGGAAGCAAGGATCAAGCGCAGTGCTTGGGGCGTGGCGCCTCAGATCAAGTCGATCGGCGACGAGATCACCGTCGTCATCGAGACCGAGTTCCAGCCGCCGAAGAAAGCCGACTGAATTTGGGTAGACGCTGCGGATCAGTATCCGCAGCTCTGCAACTGAGCCGCATAACGTGCGGCGACCGAGGCGGATTTCTTGGCGGTCTGTCTCAGGCTGCCGCTGAACTGGCCGCGGTTATAGCCCGACTGGCCGGAATAGTAGGCAAGGTAGAGATTGTAGGCGTCGTTCCGCGCAATGCCGTTCCGCTTGTAGCTCTGGTAGTGATACCAGCCGACGAACTTGATCGCGTCGCCGAAATCGTTGCGACGCGCACCCCAGCGTCCGGTGTCGCGACGATAGGTATCCCAGGTGCCGTCAAGAGCCTGGGCGTAGCCGAAGGCAGAAGAAGGGCGCTTCATCGGGATGAAGCCGAGCAGCCACTTGCGCGGCGGGCGCGCATTGGCCCGGAAGCTCGATTCCACGTAGATGGTCGCCATCAGGATCGAAACGGGAATGCCGTATTCCCGTTCGGTCGCACGCGCTTCGCGGGCCCAGTTGTTGAACAGGCCGTCCTTCTGGTCGAAAATGGCGCAGGCATTGGTGATACGGCTCGGCGCACTGGCGCAGCCGGTCAAAGCCATGAGCGCGATGAAAAACGCAATACGCATCGCAGAAACTCGGGTCATGCCCCGATAGATGACTCTTAAGATTTAATGAAAAGTTTAAGCAACCGGATCGGCAGTGGATGCTGGCGAATTCTAGTGGCTTGTCGGGCGCGACGCGCAGGGGCATGCTCTGCGGCAAACCGCCGCGTCGTGCGGCCCAACGCTTTTGATAATAGGCAATTAGGAAGAAATCGCAGATCACTTGCGGTCGGGCATAGCCGGGGAAATATGAATGACGAAACGCAGCTTTTCGTTTCCAGTCGCTGACGTCAGGGCGCGTGCGCTCGGTGAAATCCATTCCCGGCCCTATACGCTGGTCGCTCTGCCCCGCGTCATCTTCCAGGTTGCCTTCCTCACCGAAGACAATTTTGCCGCCGATCAGGCGAGCCTTGCCGAACTCTCGCTTGGTCAGGGCGTGCCGGCGCCGGCGCCCGATACCAGCCACCACACGATGACCTGGGGCAGTGGCACGCTGCGCTGGGAGCGTCATACCGAATTCTCCACCTATTTTTGGGATACGGCAGCACCCGCTACATTCGGCGCCGAGGTTCCGGTCAACCCCTTCGGCGCGCGGTTCGGAGCGCCCGGTCCGTTCATTTCCGGTGTGCGCATCGAGATCCGTCCGGCAAGCGAGGACGTGTCTTCCGTCATCGAGAATTTCGATCCGACCAGCCTCTGCCAGAGCATGGTCGCCGACGGCAATGCGACGGTCATTACCGATTTCCGTCAGGACGGTGACGGGCTGACGAAATTCCTGATCCTCGACCATGGGATGACGGATGCGGCGCGCGGCATGCTCGCCCAGCGTATCCTCGATATCGAGACCTACCGGACGCTCGCCATGATGGGCCTGCCGCTGGCGCAAACGCTCTCGCCGGAAATCCGTCGCATCGAGGAGCGTTTCACCGCGATCACGCAGCGGATGAAGCAGCATGCGCGCAGCGAGGCGGACGGCATGCTGGCAGAGATCACGGCACTTGCCGCCGAACTGGAAGCCAATGCGGCGCTCAGCCTCTATCGCTTCGGTGCCAGCCGCGCCTACAACAATATCGTGCTCGAACGCGTCGCCATGCTGGCGGAGAAGGCGCTGCCGGGCAACGAGACGCTCGGCGCTTTCCTCAACCGCCGTCTGGCACCGGCCATGCGCACCTGCCAGTCGGTGGAAGAGCGGCAGGTCAACCTGTCGCGCAAGCTGACCCGCGCCACGGCGCTGCTGCGCAGCTGGATCGACGTCGACCTGCAGAAGTTCAACACCGAGATCCTCGCCTCGATGGACAAGCGCGCGCATCTGCAGCTTCGTCTGCAGCAGACGGTCGAAGGTCTGTCTGTCGCGGCGATCTCCTATTACGTCATCGGCCTCGTCGGTTATCTGGCCAAGTTCGCCCACAATGTCGGCGTCGAGATTGCGCCGGAGACATTGACGGGCGCGTCGGTGCCTGTTGTCGTGTTGGCCATCTGGTGGACGGTTCGTCGTATTCGCAACAAGCACAAGGACTAGCCGAGTTCGGCGGGGAGACGGGGAATGCAGCGGACATCATGCGGCCTGAGCGCCATCTCTCTCCTTCTGTCTTCGCTGGCGAGCGTTACCTTTGCCGCAGACCTGCCGGCGGATGTGGCTACCTTTGTCGAAGATCGTCAGCAATGCGATCACTTTCGCGGTGAAGAGGCCTATGACGACGCCCGAGCGGCAGAGATCAATGCGGCTCTCGACCGATACTGCACCGGCACCGACGCCCGGCTTGCGAAGCTGAAGGCGAAATACAGCAAGGGACCGGCAGCGGTCGTTACGGCTTTGAGTGAGTTCGAAGACAGGATCGAATAGGCCTGACAGGCTGCCGGTCACCACCATTGTGCCAAGACGAGAAAAAATCGATTTCAATAAAATTGCATCTTTCCGCTTAAGCGCGCCGAAAACCTGTCGGCCTATTGTCGTGCCATAACGAAACGAGATGGCCGAAGAGCCGTCCGGCAAACAGGGTATGGTGCAATGATCAAGAAGCTCATCATTTCGGCGGTCGTGCTGACGGCCCTCATCAGCGGCAAGGAAGCCAATGCGGCCGGTGCTGCCGGTTTCGCCCGGGCGCTCGCTACGTCCACGCATACCGAGTTGGCAGAGCTTGCGCCTGCCGCGCCAGCAATCGGCTTTACCGCCGAGAAGCGCAGCGAAGTTCTCCGCATCAGCGCCGACGTCGACAAGGCGATCCAGGATGTCGATACCTATCTCGACACGTTTGCAGTGGACGACGCAAAGGCCGCAGCGCCGCAGGGCTGTTTCGACTGCGCCGACATCAAGCGCGACCAGTTGATCGGTCTCGGATGGTCGGCCGATGCGATGCGTATCGCCTACGCGATCTCGGTTGAGGGACGTATCGAGCGGGTTCTGATCGTCGAGACCGTGCTCGGCGAACTCCTGGTCGGCGAAGGCCGTCCGAGCTTCATAGGCGACGACGATGCGCAGGAGATCGAGCTGCCTCTCAGTGCTGCCTTCTCCTACGAGATCTGATCTCTACCGAGTTTTCGACTATACAGCCGGGTTCATTACGAGCCCGGCTTTCCCCGTTCCGCGATCGCAATGCCACCGAGTGCCAACACGAGGGCGACGACGTGGAAGAGTTGCACGTCCTCGCCGAGGATCACGACCGACAGAAGCGTGCCGAAGACGGGGATGAGGTTGATGAAGAGGCCCGCCCGGTTCGCGCCGATGCCGATGACGCCGAAGACATAGAGGGTCTGGGCGACGAGAGAGGCGAAGATAGCGGTATAGGCGGCAATCACCCATCCTTCCGTATCAGGCCAGATGGCATTGCCGCTCGATATTTCCCAGCCCACCAGGGGGATCGTGGTGAGGAGCGCAAACAGCGCCGGCAGCGCCATCAAGGTGCGCCAGTGGACCGGCGGCTTCCAGCGCAGGGAAACCGTGTAGACGGCATAGGCCACGAGAGCGATGATCATCAGTGCATCGCCGAAATTGAGCTCCAACTGCAGCAGTGACAGAAGATCGCCGTGTGAGGCCGTCAGCGCCACGCCAAGAAGCGTCAGCGAGAAGCCGCCGATCTGCGCCCATGATACGCGCATGCGAAACAGCACGAAGTTGAACAGGAAGATCAGCATCGGGATTGCCGCCTGTTCGATCGTCACGTTGATCGCTGTCGTATATTTGAGTGCCGTATAGAGCGTTGCGTTGAAGGTGGTGAAACCAATCACGCCGAAAAATGCCAGTATCGGCAGATGCTTGCGGGCGATCGGCCAGTCCTTGATCAGTTGCGGGACGGAGATCGCGAAGATCACGACAACGGCAAAAAACCAGCGCCAGAAGGTCAGCATCATCGGGCTGATATGGCCGACCGCAAGCTTTCCGGCCACGGCGTTGCCACCCCAGCAGAGTGTTGCAAGGACAAGATACAGATAGGCTCTGTTCAGCAAGATCTTTCCCCCGATTGCCGCAGGTGGGCCACTACACGGCTCGCGGGCAATACAGGCTGGTATCTGTGTTTGTCACGCAAAAACCTCAGCGTGTTCATAAACAGGTCGCTTTCCTCGTGCCAAGGCATTATAGATGCGCGCGTTTGTGGTGCTCGGGACCCTTTCAGGGCGCAGGCATCGAGAAGAAGAATTGGTATCGAGACCGACGTCTTTTCCAATCCGTTTGAGAAAAGCGATCGGCCGCCGTCCGAAGGGCAGGAAGCAAAATGACGAACGTGGTAGTCGTAGGTTCGCAATGGGGCGACGAGGGCAAAGGCAAGATTGTCGACTGGCTCTCCGAGCGCGCCGATATCGTCGTGCGCTTTCAGGGCGGCCATAATGCGGGCCATACGCTTGTCATCGACGGCACCAGCTACAAGCTTTCGCTCCTGCCGTCCGGCGTGGTGCGTCCGGGCAAGATGGCCGTCATCGGCAACGGCGTGGTCGTCGACCCGCATGCCCTGATCGCCGAAATGGGCCGCCTCAAGGACCAGGGCGTCGTCGTCACGCCCGAGAGCCTGCGAATCGCCGAGAACGCCACGCTCATCCTGTCGCTCCATCGCGAGCTCGACGGCATGCGCGAAGATGCCGCCTCCAACAGCGGCACGAAGATCGGCACGACCCGCCGCGGCATCGGCCCGGCTTATGAAGACAAGGTCGGCCGCCGCGCGATCCGCGTCATGGATCTCGCCGATCTCGATGCGCTGGAAGGCAAGGTCGAGCGCATCCTCACCCATCACAATGCGATCTCGTCGCGGCATCGGCGCAGCCGAGGTCGAGCACAAGACGATCATGGACGAACTGACCTCGATCGCCGACAAGGTCCTGCCGTTCATGGAAAGCGTCTGGCAGCTTCTCGACAAGGAGCGCCGCAAGGGCTCGCGCATCCTGTTCGAAGGCGCGCAGGGCTCGCTTCTCGACATCGACCACGGCACCTATCCCTATGTGACGTCGTCCAACACGGTGGCCGGCCAGGCCGCTGCCGGTTCCGGCATGGGCCCTGGCTCGCTCGGCTATATCCTCGGCATTACAAAGGCTTACACGACCCGTGTCGGCGAAGGTCCGTTCCCGACCGAACTGACGGACGAGATCGGCCAGTTCCTCGGCGAGCGTGGCCATGAGTTCGGCACCGTCACCGGCCGTAAGCGCCGCTGCGGCTGGTTCGATGCGGCGCTGGTTCGCCAGTCGGTTGCCACCAACGGCATCACCGGCATTGCGCTGACCAAGCTCGACGTCCTCGACGGCCTGGAAGAGCTGAAGATCTGCGTCGGCTACAAGCTCGACGGGCAGGAGATCGATTACCTGCCGGCGTCGATGGCGGCGCAGGCTCGTGTAGAGCCCATCTATATCACCCTCGAAGGTTGGAAGGAGTCGACCGTCGGCGCACGCAAGTGGGCGGATCTGCCGGCTCAGGCCATCAAGTATGTCCGTCAGGTGGAAGAGCTGATCGGCGCGCCGGTGGCGCTCCTATCCACAAGCCCGGAGCGCGACGACACCATACTTGTGACCGACCCGTTTGAGGACTAAAGTCAAGAATTGATTATCCATTCGGCCGGCCGACGCTGGCGACCATGAGAAAGTCCTGATGGCTGATTTTGTAGCGGTGATCCGCCGCGCTGTTGACGGTTTGGCGACCAACACGCCCGAGGCGCGCGTAAGAGTGTATGAAAAAGCTCGCGGCGCAGTCCAGCGACAGCTTGAAAACATGAAGCCGCGTCCGCCCGAAGAGATGCTCCGTCGCCAGATGGACAAGCTCGAGGCGGCTATCGCGGAAGTTGAGACCGAACATGCCGAGGCGCTGCCGTCCGAGACGGTCGTTCCCGTTCCTGCGGAGATCTACGAGGCGCCTGCGCCTCACGCCGAGCCGGTTGAAGAACAGGTTACTGAACCGGAAGCCCCGGTTCCGGCGACTGAACCGGTCGTGACCGAGGACGAGCGCGGTGCCGAGACCTACGCGTTGCACGAACCCTACGAGCATCCTGTCGAACATGAGACCGCCGCGGCCGAGGCGCAGGCTGACGACGAGTGGCGTCGCGAGCCGGAGCCAGAGGCGGTCGAGCCCGTACAGCACGAGTGGAACGAACCAGCGCGGGCGGATACGGTCGAGCCGGTTGTCGAAGAGCCGAAGGCTGAACGTTACGGCGACTGGCGTGACGAGGTTCCCGAAGAGGAATCGACATTCGCCGCCGAGCCGCGGCGTGACGAGCATTTCCAGGCGCATGAGGACATATCGGTTCAGACGCCGGAACGCGCCGAAGACTACGAAGCGCCGGTGCATGAGCCGGTTCATCACGTCTTCGACGAGGACCGTCGCGAGCAGGCCGCTTCTGCAGAGCACGACAATGTCCTGTCCTGGCCGAATGCGGATCATGATCGTCCCGAAGAGCACGCAGCGGAGGCCAGCGCCACCGAGACGTGGGACTGGTCGGCTTCCGATCCGGCTCCAGTAGCCGAGGACGTTCGCTCTGCTGATGCGTGGGAGAATGGCGGCGACCTTGCCCAACCGTTCAACCAGACGCAGAGCGGCGACAGCGTCGATGCCCATTTCAGCCCCGAAATGCGTGCGTCGGTGGATCCGGTCCGCATGCCTGCGGCAAGTGACCTTCCCGACCTCACCCAGCCGGCGGAAGCCGCTAAGGTAGAGGACCCATTCGAAGCCTATGTGAATGCGCAGCCTTCCGCGCCGGCCGCGACTGAGGCCAAGCCGGACGACCGTGATCCCTGGAGCGATCTCGAGGATCTGATCGGCTACACCAAGGAGGCTCCCGCTGCGGAGCCGGGCAAGCAGCAGGCCAAGGCGTCCGAAGACGACCTCAGCGACCTGCTGGCACCGCCGGCAAAGCCCTATCGCGTGACGGCTGTCCGCAAGCGCAATTACGGCGGCATGATCCTCGGCCTTATCGGCCTGCTTCTGCTCGCAGGCGGCGGGTATGCGCTCTGGATCAACCGCGATTCTGCTGAACGACATGGTTGGTGGGCTTATCGAATCCGGCACCAACGAAACGGCCGAACAGGCCCCGGCCACGAGCGAACCTTCCGGCCAGGCTACGCCTTCGCAGCCTAACGAGAGCGCCCCGCCAGCCCAGTCTTCGACGCCTCCGGCGGACCAGGCTGATCCTGCAGAGCAGGGCCAGAACGCACCTCCGCCGGCGGACGGCTCGTCCTCCACCGGGAAGTTCACCCAGCGACTGATGCAGGATGGCACCGAGACCGATGCGGGTCCGGGCGATGCCGGCAGCCTGGCGCAGAACGCCGAAGGCCAGTCGGTTTCGCAGCTCAATGCTCCTCCCGCCGATGGCGGCCCAGCGGCTGCGACAGACGGTGCAACGGCAGGTGCCGCGGGCGCACAAACACCGGCGCCGAACGCGCCGGCCACGCCGAGCGCCACGCCTTCGGAAACGCCTGCCGCAGCGGGCGAGCGCATGTTCCTTTATGAAGAACGCATCGGACAGAGTGCCCCGACCGCAATCGAAGGCACCGTCTCGTGGTCGCTCCAGCGGGAAGCCCCGCAGGGTGGCGGTGCGCCGGAACCGATGGTGCAGGGACGCATCACCGTACCGGGCCGTGGCCTGACGGCACTGCTGACCCTGAAGCGCAATACCGACTCATCGCTGCCTGCCAGCCATCTGATCGAGATCGTCTTCGCCGTTCCGCCGGATTTCGAGGAGGTGCGATCGACAGCGTGTTGCGCATCGCGATGAAGCAGACAGAACAGGACCGCGGCAATGCGCTTGTTGCGGTACCGGCCAAGATCACCGACGACTTCCACATGATCGCGCTCAATGACTTCCCGGATGCCCGCGCGACCAATCTGGAGCTTCTGCGCACCCGCGACTGGATCGACATTCCAGTGGCCTATCGCAACGGCCGTCGTGCGCTGCTGACGCTGCAGAAGGGCCCTGACGGCAAGGCTGCCTTCGATGAGGCTATCAGTGAGTGGAGCCAGCAGAGCGGCACTCCGAACGGTCAGTAATCCGGCCGATCACCTGATCAACAAGGCCCGCGATCCTCAACAGGATCGCGGGCTTCTTTGACCGGGGGCGTGGGCTGCGAGCCAGGGTTGTCGAGGGAGGGCGCTGCAATGTCGCATTGACATCGGCATGTTTCGACGCCATGCATCGGCCATGCGTTTCTTTCGGCAACTCATCAGCGATGCGACATGCGGCGGCCCTCTGGCCGCGCTGATCGGCGTGCTGATGGCGCTGCAGGCGCTGATCGGTGGCATCGGCACCGGCACGATGGCGTTCGCCTCCGTCGAGCAGGCGATCATCTGTTCAGACGGCGCGCCAGAGGCTGCCCATCACCAGTCGCATGGCGGTTCGGACAAGTCGGACAGCACTCACAAGAGGGACTGCTGTCTCACCGCCTGTCAGATTGCGGCGTCCGTTCATGTCGGCATCCCCGCCAAGGCGCCGTCGCCCGCCGCATCCGCTGCGATGGCTCCGCTGCCAGGCTTGGTGCTCGCCGATATCGATCTTCGGCCCCATCGTCTCGTCTTGAGCCGCGCCGCCCGCGGTCCGCCTGGTTCTCCGGTCTGACGCCACCCTTCCGCCGGTTCTTGCCGGCTGCCGTCAATCGGAAACCACGATGAATTTTCAAAAGATTGCCTTCCCGGCAGGATCGCTCAAGCGCCTGTCTCCCGCCCGGTTCATTGTCGGATCGACACCGATCGGCCTCCTTCCAGCCTCGGGAGGCTGCCATGTCCGCTGACCGTCCTGCTTCTCAGCCCGCGCCCGGTGCGGTCCGACAGCTGATCTTGCGGTTGCATTTTTATATCGGCCTGTTCATCGCTCCCTTCATCTTCATTGCGGCGCTGACAGGCACGCTCTACGTGCTCACGCCGCAGATTGAGGCGTGGCTCTATCGCGATCAGCTCGTCGCCCAGTCCAGTGGCCCGGCAAAACCGCTCGCCGAACAGATCGCCGCTGCCCGCGCGTCGATTGGTGAAGATCCGCGTTTCTTCGCCATCCGTCCCGCGACGAAGGAAGGCGCAACGACGCGCGTGATGTTCACCGAGCCCGGCCTTGGGGAATCGGAGACGCGAGCCGTCTTCGTCGACCCGGCTTCTGCTGCCGTCCAGGGCGAGATGATCGCTTACGGCACAAGCGGCATCCTGCCGTTCCGCATCGCGCTCGACTATCTTCATCGCAATCTGCTGCTCGGAGATATCGGTCGCAATTACAGCGAGCTCGCGGCCTCCTGGCTATGGGTCGCGGTTGCCGGCGGTGTGCTGCTCTGGTTCTGGCAGCGGCGCCTGCCGAAAAATGCTGGCCGGGCAGGGCGGCAGAAACGCCTGCACAGCCTGATCGGGCTCTGGGTCTCGGTCGGCCTGCTTTTCCTCTCCGTCACGGGGCTCACCTGGTCGCGCTGGGCAGGAAACAATATCGACCAGTTCCGCAATCACGTCGGCTGGGTTACGCCTTCGATAACGGTCGATCTTGGAGGTGCTGCACCGCCGAAGCCACTCGGTGAACATGCCGAGCATATGGCGCCGGCTGCCGCGCCGGTAGCATCGCGTCCCGAGCAGATGGTCCTGGCGGAGATCGACAAGGTCGCCGAAACTGCACGTGCGGCGGGGCTCGATTCTGCCGATGATCGAGATCCGCCCGCCGCGCAGCGAGACGCAGGCCTATAGAGTCAGCGAATATGACCGCAGCTGGCCGACACAGGTCGATACACTCGCGATCGATCCTCGCGACATGAGCGTGACCAGCCGCGCGGATTTCGAAACCTTCCCGGTCATCGCCAAGCTGATCCGCTGGGGCATCGATGCGCATATGGGCGTGCTGTTCGGCATCGCCAACCAGCTCTTCATGGCGGCACTCGGCATCGCGCTGATGGTGTCGATCGCCTATGGCTACCGCATGTGGTGGCTGCGGCGGCCGGCGGCCGGTGCTTCACCGCGAACGCTGGTCCGTGCGTTTTCCTACCTGTCGCTGCCTGCCAAGGTCGCGACCGCGATCGTCGCCATCGCTTTTGGCTTTGCCCTGCCGGCCATGGGGGCGAGCCTGGCGCTGTTCCTGTTCGTCGATCTGATCCGATCGGCATTTTCCGAAATCGCATCTGCCGACAGGCAGCAGGGCTTACCGCCGGGCGTGCGGTAAAGCCGTTCTCACCGAAACAAGAAAGCCCGCGGCAAAACCGCGGGCTTTCTGCTGATTTCTGTGGGCTCGGGGCGTGACCTTACGCGTCGACGACGCGCAGCGCCTGGGCCTGAGCCAGCGCTTCCTTCTGGACGGCATCCTGCACCTTTTCGAAGGCGCGGACCTCGATCTGGCGAACGCGTTCGCGGCTGATGTCGAATTCCGTCGACAGTTCCTCGAGCGTGATTGGATCCTCGGTCAGGCGACGGGCCTCGAAGATCCGGCGTTCGCGGTCGTTCAGCACACTCAGTGCCTTGGACAGCATGCGGCGACGGGTATCGAGTTCGTCCTGCTCGATCAGCACATCTTCCTGGCTGTCATGGTCATCGACGAGCCAATCCTGCCACTGGCCGGATCTCGCCTTCCGATGCCCGGATCGGAGCGTTCAACGATGCGTCACCGGAAAGGCGGCGGTTCATCGATACGACTTCTTCCTCGGAGACATTCAGCTTGGTGGCGATTTCCTTGACCTGGTCAGGCTTCAGATCACCGTCCTCGATAGCCTGGATCTTGCCCTTGAGGCGGCGCAGGTTGAAGAACAGCCGCTTCTGGTTGGCGGTCGTACCCATCTTTACCAGCGACCAGGATCGCAGGATGTATTCCTGGATCGAGGCCTTGATCCACCACATGGCATATGTCGCCAGGCGGAAGCCGCGTTCCGGGTCGAACTTCTTGACGGCCTGCATCAGGCCGACATTACCCTCGGACACGACCTCACCGATGGGCAGGCCGTAACCGCGATAGCCCATGGCAATCTTTGCCACGAGACGCAGATGGCTCGTCACCAGTTGATGCGCGGCGTCGCGATCACCATGTTCATTATAGCGCTTCGCAAGCATGTATTCCTGCTGGGGTTCCAGCATAGGAAACTTGCGGATTTCGTCCAGATAACGATTGAGACCGCCTTCACCGGCGGTAATGGAAGGCAAATTGTTGCGGGCCATAAAGCACCCCTTTCCGATCGTTGTCGGCTCCCTCTGATTAGCTGTTCGGGCTGTAAGGCGAACCGAATATGGCGCGGATCGTTCCCGATCCCGCACCAACCCACGTACCAAGTAAGTACGGCATAACAGTGATTCAAGGCATCACGGGCGCGTTATATCATTACATCTTGGTAATGATATGAACCGTGCCGGGTCAGCGGTAGACGCGTTCCGAAAGCGAGCGCATGCCCGACCTGACCATCACTTCATAGACCATACGCCGGCCCATGGGATTGTGCAATCTTATCGCCGTGGAGCCCAGGAACTCGGTATCCACATGGTCGAAGGCCATCAGATCCGCCGCATCGGTAACCGCCTTGCGGTAGAAGTCGTAGAATTCCCGCCGGCAGACATAGGTCTTGTATTTGGTCATGCAGAAGACGGCGAACTGGTCCTGGCGAGTGCGGAGAAAATCCGAAACGCCGACCGTCACCTCCGGCCATGCCGGATTGAACGTATCGTCGAAGGCAATGATGCCGTGGTCGGCGAGCGTTTCCATGGCAAGCGCGCTATCGGACACAACATGCTGGAGCATATGGCCGCCGTCGATGCTGAAGAAGCGGATGGGGCCTGCCTTGTCGGTGATCGCATTTGGCTGCAAGCGGGTGCTGTCACCCTTGATGATGAGATCCTCGTCGACAGGCAAACCCAGCCGCTCACCATTTTCAACGAAGCGGCTGTATTGCGTGACGTCGCCATTCACCTGCTGGTCGATATCGAAGAGATCGATGGCCAGAACCTTGTCGCCGCCGTTGCAGACCTTCTTGAACAGAAAATACGAGCGTCCGTAAAAGACGCCTATCTCCGCCACGCCGCCATTCAGGCCGTTGTCGGTCTGCGCTCCGAGGAGCGACAGAAACACGAGCGCGTCCGGAGGATCGATATAACCCTCCACGGTCTGAAGGTCGTCGAAGATGAATTTGCGGAGATCGGCCGTCATGTGCTGCGTGTCCTCCAGTGCTCTGGAATACTCAAATGGCGAATATCGTGACATCCGATCGATAAGGCGATGCCTGGATCGGATGTCGATTTTCGCATTGCAGCAGGCGGTCTAAATCAAGCAAAAGTTTGGCGCTGCCGCCGACCACCAGTTTCGGTTGAAATAATTGACATGTAGTCATTTTATTGGGCGCTGAAACCAAAGTGTATTATCGGTTTTGAAAAGGAATTCGGAAAAGTATTTTTCCGTCTGCCATATCTTGTTTTTAGGCCGCGCCGGCGGCGGAAAATTACTTTGAGATTGCTCGAATTTCTGGTGTCGATACTGCTCACATTCTTCTGCGCTCAAGGTTGTGGGATTGGCTGCTGCGATAGCGACTGTAGCTGCCATAGGCCTGGCTGCGTGAGATGCCGATATCCTTGAGCTGGTCATCGCTGAGTTCCAGAAGAGCCATGCGATGGCGACGGTAGCGCCAGCGCATTGCGATCCATCCCAGCAATCGGCTAAAGATGTTTCGCGGTGAAACCTTCGCTTCCGTTGCGCCTGCAATTTCGCCTTCGTCGGCCGGTAGGTCGAAGGCATAGTCTATTGGTTCCGGCGCGCGGTCGAAGACCGCCCGGTTCTCGTTTTTCATCATTTTTCTCCAAGATTTGTCTGGCCCGTCTGTCGAGCCTGGAAGGGTGGCCGTTCGGCCGCCCCTGGTCATGATGGCCGTGTCGGCGGCCTAGCGCGCGATGTGAGCTGCGGCAGCGGCCGTGGCCCGTGTCGCGGTTTCAGCCTCGCGAAGAACGATGGCGCATTCCTCGCAGCAGACTTCGACGGTCTTGCCGCCGATCTTGACCGCAATGCGGGTGTCGTCGAGTTCGCAGTCGCAGGCGGCGCAGGTGTTTTCCTTCATCTCGTCTCTCCCGGTGCTTGATGTTGACGAGATCAGGAAACACCGTTTGGCGATTGGGCGCTGTCAGAATCTTTAGTGATTTTGCTCCTGGCGGCTTTGGCCTGCCGTTTGTCTCAGCCCGGCAAAACGCTGGAACTCGGCGGGCGTGCGGCCATAGGCCTGGCGGAACGAAGAGGAGAAATGGCTGTGGCTGGAAAAACCGAGATCAAGCCCCAGCACGGTCAGGTCGTCGTAGCTGCCGAGCAGGTCGAGCGCACGGGCGAGCCTGAGGCGCAACTGATAGCGATAGAGCGGCATGCCCTCCACCTTGCGGAAGACCTGGGTGAGATAGACGGGCGAGACGCCGGCTTCTTTCGCGATTTCCGAAAGCGTCCAGCGACGGGCAAGATCGGCGGAGAGGAGAAGCTTGGTGCGGTTGACCAGTTTCTGCGTGCTGAAGCCGGGTGTCGGTGGCCGCGCGGTGCGCTCGCCGACCGCCCGGCGCACGAGCGTCAACGCCAGCGCTTCGCCTTCCAGCGGCTCGGCCGTGCGATTGATCAGGCTGTGGCGCAGCAGAGCCACCTGAGCCTGTGCGCGGGCATCGATGCCGAGGCGCTGCTTGTTGAAGGCGAAGGTGTCGCCTGAGCGGCGGTGGACATCCGGAACGATCTCATCGAGAAGCACTTCCGGCAGGCTGAGGCTGATACAGGCATCGCCGCCTTCCACCGGATGGCTGATGCGATAGACGTCGCCCCTGTTGAAGAACAGGACCTGGCTTGCCTCGGCCACCGCTTCGTCATCACCGACATGGCGCATGAAGACGCCGCGATACGGGAAGACGAGGCAGGTGGTGGTGGACGTTTCCTCGTCACTCAGATGACGATGCGCGCCGTCGCAGACGACATCCCGCACCGTCAACAGATCGGTCTCGAGCAGCGTGGTCGAATGGATGTGGCTCATGTTCGCTCCCAACCGGTCCGCGTTCCCATCGTTCGTCTCGGTCAGACGACCAGCGACGCATTGTCGAAAAAGTCAGGCAGCAGCCGCCACTGCTTGCGCAGTCTGGCTGCGTCCCGGGAAAAGTAGTCGTCCGTCAACTCGCAGCTTGTGATCCGGTCATGCCTGAAATGGCGAAAATCGGCGCGCAGTTCGCAGAAGCCGGCAAGGATCACTCCATCGATATAATAGAGCATGGCAAGGGGAAGAAGGATGCGTTCGGTCATGTTGCCGCTGCCGTCGCGATAGGCGATCCTGAGCTTGCGCTCCTCCCTGATTGCAATTCGCAGGATGCGCATGTCGATCTTCGGTTCGGGAATGGCGTGCCAGGGGGACGCGAACAGCCAGGGGTCGTAACCGGCCACTCTGGCGTCATGGGCAACAGCGTCACCGACTTTGGCGCAGGCGCTGGCGCCGGCGGCCATCAGGCTCTTGTCGCCAGTCCGGCCGATCAGCGCCAGCCCCACCGTGATCGCGTCGACTTCCTCCGGCGTGAACATTAGCGGTGGCAGGTCATAGCCCCTGCGCATCACATAACCGATGCCGGCTGCCCCCTCCAGCGGAACACCGGCTGCCTGCAGGGCGGCGATGTCGCGATAGACCGTGCGCTTGGTGACCTCCAGGCGCGCCGCAATCGCGTCGGCAGTCAGCGGCGATCGTGCCGCGCGCAGCAGCTGGACGATCTCGAACATGCGTCCCGAATTCGGCATGGGCTGAACTCCACTTGCGCGTGCATTGAACACTGCTGACGGGAGGTTGTCAGCAGCAATCTGCTAGGCGTCAGAGAGATCAGTTGGATCGGCGAAGGAGGCGGGCGTGGTGAAGCTGTCGTTGCATGCACAGGGTCTGCTGGCCGTTTCCGTCGCGACAATTCTGCTCAGTACCGCCGGTCTGATGACCCGTCTTGTCGCCATCGACGCTCCGACCCTGATGTTGCTTCGCGGCGCAATCGGCGGGGTATTCCTGTTCGGCTGCATGGTGGCGGTATCGCGACGACGGGCGATTGGGGATCTGCTGTCCCTCGGTTTTTCCGGCCTGCTGATCTGCGTCACCTCGGCCGCCTCGGCCATCCTGTTCATCGCCTCGCTTTACGCCACTTCGGTCGCGCATGTCGCCATCATCTTCGCCACATGCCCGTTCGCCGCCGCCGGGCTGGCTTTCCTGATGCTCGGTGAAAGGCCGACGCCCTCCGCGCTGCTGGCGAGCGCGGCGGCCCTCGGCGGCGTTGTCCTCATGGTGGGGCAAGGGAATGATGGAACGATGTTCGGGGATCTGCTCGCCTTCGGCATGACGGTCATGGTGGCACTCTGGACAGTGCTTGTGCGCCGCCATCCGGACAAGCCGGCGCTCGCCTGCACAGCCGTCGCCGCTATCATGACGGCATTGATCGCCGCGCCTTTTGCAAGCCCTCTGGCGGCCTCGGCCTTCGATTTCGGCGTCGTCCTCGTCTTCGGCGTGTTCGGCTTCTCGCTCGGCTTCGTGCTGCTTCTGATCGGCTCGCGCCTGCTGCCCCTGTCGAAAGCGCGCTGATCGGCGCAATGGATGCGCCACTCGCCCCGCTATGGGTGTTGCTGTTCGTCGGCGAGGTTCCAGATCCGAACACGCTTGTGGGAGGCGCGGTCGTCTTCCTGGCGGTGTGCCTGCATATCGTCAGCAGCCGGCCACGCCCTGTTGCGTGTCGCACAGTGATCGATCCATAGAGACGCCGGACCCGCCTTGCGGTCTATCCCCGCAGCGCCTCGATCAGTTCAGCCATATCCTTTGGCGTCGGCGCTTCGAATTCCATGATTTCGCCGGTGCGCGGATGTTCGAAGGCCAGCAGGAAGGCATGCAGTGCCTGGCGCGGGAAGGCGCCGACCACGGTTCTGGCGGGTTCCGGCAGACGATTGGCCTTGGTCTTGAAGCCGCCGGAATATTCGGGGTCGCCGATCAGGGGATTGCCGACATGGGCCATATGGACGCGGATCTGGTGCGTGCGGCCAGTTTCGAGACGACACTCGATGAGCGATGCCAGCGCTACGGCCTCCGGTGTCTCCTGGAAACGCTCGATGACATCGTAATGGGTGACGGCATGGCGGGCGTCGGAGGAGTCCTCACGCTTGACGGCGCGCTTGGTGCGGTCGGCGGTCGAGCGTCCGAGCGGCGCGTCGATCGTACCGCGCAGCTGGCTCGGCCGGCCCCAGACGACTGCCTGATAGGCGCGTTCCAGATCGCCCGAGCGGCCGTGGTCGGCAAACTGGTCGGCGAGATGGCGATGGGCGATATCGTTCTTGGCCGCCACCATGACGCCGCTCGTCTCCTTGTCGAGGCGATGGACGATGCCGGGACGCTTGACGCCG
Source organism: Terrirhizobium terrae (assembly GCF_030323265.1). Classification (GTDB taxonomy): domain Bacteria; phylum Pseudomonadota; class Alphaproteobacteria; order Rhizobiales; family Rhizobiaceae; genus Neorhizobium. The sequence goes on along the minus strand of NZ_CP104992.1, from coordinate 133,098 downwards.
CCGATGCCGGAAAGGCTTGCGCCGCAATGGTGGATCAGCGCATTGACCAGCGTGCCCGTCCAGTTGCCGGGGCCGGGATGAACGACGAGACCGGCGGGCTTGGCGATGACGATCAGATCGTCGTCCTCGTAGAGAACCTCGAGCGGAATATCCTCGCCCTTCGGTTCGGGGTCTTCCGCCTCGGGCAGGACGAGTTCGACCGTGTCTCCCGGCGAAATCTTCTTCTTTGCCTCGGTTACGACGTTGCCGTTGATCTTGACCGCGCCTTCCTCGATCAGCGCCTTGACGCGGCTGCGGGAATGTTCGCCGTCGAGCTGCGCCGTCAGCCAGGCATCCAGGCGCCCGCCGTCGTCTTCGCCGGCACTCAGGACTTTCCTTGGCAGCCCGGCTTCGTTAAAGGGTTCGCTCATTCATTCATCCGCAATACGCCATCGGCATCAAACAAGGACATTCCATGCCCCAACCCGAGATCGAGGAACAGGAAGAGCCGCTTGACCCGGCAATGGAGAGAATCCGCCGGAAGATGGTGCTTCTGCAGCTCGTTTCGGGCGGGATCATGTTCGTGTGCTTTATGGCCGTCCTCGGCGCCATTGTCTACAAGATCAACCAGCGCCCCGACGAGCCGTCCACGACTGTCGCCACACCGAGTGGATTGAGCGTTCCGGCAGACCAGCCGCTCGCGGCGACCGCCGCCTTGCCGGCCGGCTTCGAAGTCCAGCAGGTGTCGATGTCCGGCAGCCAGATCCTTTTCTATGGCCAGCTTAACGGCGGCCGGAAGCTGTTCATCTTCGATCTTTCCATCGGCCGCATCATCGCCGATGTGACGGTAGGCCAGGGCCAGTGATCGAACCGATCCGCATCGCGCATGCGGATGACCCCCGCATCGACGAATTCCGCTCCATCCGCGAGCGGGATCTCGTCGGGCGCCACGGCCGCTTCATCGCGGAAGGGACCGTGGTCCTGCGCATGCTGGCTGCGGCTCACGGGCGGCAGCGCGAGTTCGTCGCCGAAAAGATCCTCATCCTCGAAAACCGGCTGGCCGGCGTGGCGAACATTCTGGCCGCGTTTCCCGATGACGTGCCGGTCTATGTCGCCGACAGCACGGTTCTCGACGGCATTGTCGGCTTTCATCTGCATCGCGGCATTCTCGCTGTCGGCCGACGGGTGAGGAGCCCTCCGCGACCGAGCTTCTTGCTGCACTTCCGGAAAACGCACTGGTCGCCGCAGCGATCGGCATTTCCAATCACGACAATATCGGCTCGATCTTCCGCAACGCTGCGGCGTTCGGCGTAGACGCGATTCTACTCGACGAAACCTGCTGTGATCCGCTCTATCGCAAGGCGCTGAGAGTGTCGGTGGGATCGGTGCTGCAGGTGCCCTATGCGCGAAGCGGCAGCATGACGGACCTTGTCGAGGCGCTTATCGGTGAAAGCTTTGCAATTTGGGGGCTGTCGCCATCCGGTCGCACCGATATCCGCAAGGTGCCGGCGTCTCCGCGCATGGCACTTCTCACCGGCAGTGAGGGCCAAGGCTTGCCGGTGGCGCTGATGGAAAAAATCCAGACGGCCGGCATTCCGCAGGTTCCCGGTCTTGATAGCCTGAATGCGGCGACTGCGACGGGTATCGCGCTCTACCAGATTGCCGGTGCGCAAGGTCGTATCTGAAAACGGAAAGACTTAACGGCCGGCTGCTTCACTGGTCGTGCCGAGCAGCGTCTTGACCCGTGCGGCCAGGCTCTGGCGCGGGCCGGTTGCCGATTTTCCGGCAAGCATGGGGTGAATCGGAGAGCTCTTGCCCTCCGTCAGCGCGGTCATCGCGACCATGCTTGCGGCGATCGCCGCCATTTCCTGGCGCAGTGCCTCGTCATTGGTCTTGCCTTTGCCGTTGAGCAGCCGCTCCGACAGTGCCGTCGCGCGGTTCTGTGCCTCGCTGGCAAGCGAAGCCGGGTTCGTTCCGATTGCTGTGCCGAGCGGGCTTGCCGGAGCCTGCGATGCATCCGGGAAATCTTCGGTTTCGGTCATGACGGGCGCTGTTTCCACAACCTCATCGGCATTCTCCTGCCGGGCATCGGTTGCCGACGAGGCAGCCGCGACGCGGTTCTTTACCTTTTCGCGCAGGCGAGCGATCTCCTCGTCGCGGCGTTCGATGGCAGTTTCCTTGTCGGTACGGGTCGATATCTCCTTCGACAGCTTGTCTTCAAGGCGCAGCGCCTTGTGTTCTTCCTGAGCGAGTCGGCCTTCGGCATCTTTGGCGCGGGTCGTCAGAAGCTTGATGTCGCGGCGCAGCTCGTCGCGTTCCTCACGCAGTGCGCTGATGCGGAATTTCAGGTTCTCGATTTCCGTCTCGCGGGTCGAGAGATCGATGCGCGCATTGTCACTCTGGGCTGTCAGCACATCCGCGCGCTTGATCAGGTCCTCGATCTCGAGATCTTTGGCGACACCAGCTTCCTCGGACGTTTCGAGCGCGGCCTTCAATTCGGCGATGTAATCGTCCTCCTGGCGCAGCTGGGAGCGCATCTCGGCGGCGGCGACATCGGTGTTCTCGAGGATCGTCTTGAGCTCTATATTCTCCGCCACCAGCCCCTTCATCTCGTCGCGCAGGCTTTCGCTCTTGACCTGCAGCGCCACGACCTTGTCCCGCTCCTGTACGAGTTCCTGCTTGGTGCGGGCGTTCTCGGCAGCGTATTGGGCGCGGGCAAGATCCCGCTGGGCGCGTACTTCCTGCGGGCTGATCGGCACGGTGGCGCGGATGCGATTTTCGGTGAAGGCCACGATACGGCGGTGGATGGCCGGGCCGATCAGCATGGCGATCAGCAGCGCACTCAGGAAACCAAGGCCAAACAGCAGGGCGAATTCGATCACGATCGGGCCATCTTCATGTGGGACGTCGGGCGCCCGTTTAAAGCATGCGGGGAGGTCGCCACAAGCTCCGGCTGTCTGGCGGCAAGCGGTAGAGGCTATTTCCACATTCCGCTGCCGCGAGGCCGAAAGTCTTTTGCGATCAGAAGGGGTTCCAGGTCGGCGAGCGGGTCAGCTTCAGATAGCCGATATTGACGCCGAGACGGGCGCCGACGCCGGTGCGGATCGGAACGAGCACGACATTCTGGTTGCGCAGCACGGTCATGCCGACGCCAGCGACGACGAAGGCCGAGCCAGAGACGCCGCCGAAACGGGCGTAGAGCGCATCGACCGACGGAAGATCATAGACGAGCATCATCACGCGCGTGCCCTGGCCGCCATAGTCGATGCCGAGGAAGGACCCTGCCAGAAGGAGGGTGCTGACCGGCATTTTTGGTGTAGAGCTGGCCTTCGCCATAGGTCAGGCCGGCGATGAATGCGCCGGAGCCTTCCTGGCCGAGAATATAGCCGTTCGGCAGGCCGAACTTCTGGAACGCGTTCTCCACCACCTTGGCAAGTCCGCCGCTCGTCTCGCCGAAGAAGCCATGACCGGCGTCGATGATTTCCTGGGGCGTGTATTGACTGCCGTTATTCTGTGCCGCAGCAGGCGACACGGCAAACCACGTCGCCAGGACAGCGATGAGAAAGGCCTTCAAACGAAGGTTCGGGGTGGAGACTTTTAGGCGGCTCATATCCAGGTCCGTTTTCGAATCGTCCATACGCATAGCTTCATGCTCAAGCATGCGCCATCTTGGAAGCATCATATTAACAATCGGTTTACCAAATATGGTGTCATTATGACCGCCTCAGACACACACCATCCCCGCACAATCTTGCGATGACATAGAGCGATGGTGATCAAACGATGCATCAGGAGCAAGGCATGCCGAAAAATCCCAATCTCACCCTCAGCGGTCCGGATCTGGCGGCGCTTCTGTGCAGCCGGGTGTGTCACGACGTCATCTCGCCGGTCGGCGCGATCAACAACGGCCTCGAGCTTCTCGACGAAGGTGCGGCCGACAGCGACGCACTCGACCTGATCCGTACCTCGGCGCTCAATGCTTCCGTCCGCCTCAAGTTCGCTCGTCTCGCCTTCGGCGCCTCGGGTTCCGTCGGCGCGTCGATCGATACGGGTGAAGCCGAGAAGGCTGCGAAGGATTTCGCGGCTGCGGAAAAGAAGACGGAAGTCACCTGGAACGGCCCGCGCGCCATCATTCCGAAGAACCGCGTCAAGCTGCTGCTCAACCTCTTCCTCGTCGCCTATGCCGGCATTCCGCGTGGCGGCTCGGTCGATGTGACCCTCGAAAACCCGGAAACCGACGCCCGTTTCGTCATCACCGTGAAGGGTCGGATGATGCGCGTGCCGGCAAAATTCGTCGAGATTTGCACCGGTACGCTCGAAGAGGCGGTCGATGCCCATTCGATCCAGCCCTACTATACTGTTCTTCTCGCCGATGAATGCGATATGGAACTGAAGCATATCGTCGACGAAGACAAGATTACCTTCATCGCCGAAGTCGCTTCTGCCTGACAAAGCTTGCCTCAGGCGCGTAACGATTCGTTAGCTGCGGTCCGCTATACCTTCACGCTCGCCCGTGCGGGGCAGCTAGGGAGCGGATTATGCAGCGTCTGATGATCGCCGATAGTTCTGACATTGTGCGTAAGGTCGGCAAGCGTATCCTGTCCGAGCTCGGCTTTCTCGTGATCGAGGCGGAGACCGCCCTCGAAGCGCTGAGAAATTGCCAGGCCGAGCTGCCGAATTTCATCATCGTCGATGCCGGGCTTGACGGAGCGATCGAGCTGATCTCCGACGTACGTGCTCTTCCTGAGGGAAAAAGTGTACGCATCTTCTACTGCGTCATCGAAGCGGATCTGAAGCGGATGATGGCCGGTAAGCGCGCCGGGGCAGACGAATTCCTGCTCAAGCCTTTCGATCGAAAGATCCTGACCTCGGTCTTCGCAGGTCACGCTGCCGCCGCCTGAGCGAAAGCGCTATTTCAGACCACACAGCAAGGCGGCCATCGGCCGCCTTTTTGCATTGGTGATTTGGGTATCGGGAACGATGGACAAAGAAAAACCCGCCTGGCTGACCAGGCGGGTTTTTGCGGTAAAGGGAGGCAGTCTTAGGCAGTTTCTGCGTATTCGGCGCCGTCCGGCTCGCGCAGCACGTAGCCGCGGCCCCAGACCGTTTCGATATAGTTCGCCCCGCCTGCGGCGTTTGCGAGCTTCTTGCGCAGCTTGCAGATGAAGACGTCGATGATCTTCAGTTCAGGCTCGTCCATGCCGCCATAGAGGTGGTTGAGGAACATTTCCTTGGTGAGCGTGGTGCCCTTGCGGAGCGAAAGAAGCTCCAGCATCTGGTATTCCTTGCCCGTCAGATGAACGCGCTGGCCGCCGACTTCGACGGTCTTTGCATCGAGGTTCACGATCAGTTCGCCGGTGATGATGATCGACTGGGCGTGACCCTTGGAGCGGCGAACGATTGCATGGATACGAGCGACCAGTTCGTCCTTGTGGAACGGCTTGGTCATATAGTCGTCGGCGCCGAAGCCGAGACCGCGTACCTTGTCTTCGATGCCGGCCATGCCGGAGAGGATCAGGATGGGAGTCTTGACCTTGGACAAGCGCAGGGTGCGCAGAACTTCATAACCCGACATGTCGGGAAGGTTCAGGTCAAGAAGAATGATGTCGTAATCATAGAGTTTGCCGAGATCGACGCCCTCTTCACCAAGATCGGTGGTGTAAACGTTAAAGCTTTCCGACTTCAGCATCAGTTCGATGCTCTGCGCTGTGGCGCTGTCGTCTTCGATAAGTAGAACCCGCATTTCTATCCCCTTTGCCGCCGCGTAAGGTTAACTGTCGCCCCCTTACTCGTTACGGATCCAGACTGTGCCTGATTTGGAAGCTGCCACCAATTGGTTAACAAATTATGATCCATCCTGGCAAGGTGTATCAATTTATTAAGCAAAATTAGTAGTAGCCTGTTTTCCTTTCAGGATTGGCCATCACCAGTTGAATCAACGGAAGAGGAAACTCCGCTAAGTGATTCATGCGACTCGCACATTGTCGCTGTCCAAATCGGACTTGGCATTTACCTACCCTTAAACGATCGTGATTATCATTAATGATGCCCGTAAACGAAAGGTTAACGCGGCGGCGAATTTATTAACGTCGCGGAAATTTTTCTGCCCCGGACTGTTACGATCGGGGCACTGGCCGGGGTAGGGTATCCACGGAGTATTGCGTATGAAGTCGCGTGACAGCCTTGTTCGCCTGAAGGGTTTTCAGGTTAACGAAAAACGCCGCCAGCTGCAGCAGTTGCAGATGATGATGGCGGAATTCGAAAGGATGGCGAAGGAACTGGAACACCAGATCACGCTGGAGGAGAAGAAATCGGGCATTACAGACCCGAATCACTTCGCCTATCCGACCTTTGCCAAGGCCGCGCGCCAGCGCGCGGACAACCTGCAGGTCTCGATCCGCGAGCTGCGCGTGCAGCAGGACAGCGCGGAACTCGCGCTGGAAGAAGCGGAAGCCGAACTGGCCAAGGCCTCGGCGCTCGAAGAGCGTGACGGCGGGATGCGCGCCCGCGCTTAAACGCACGGGGCTATAGACGGCGGATATGAGGGCGGCCCGGATCGGGACGGCGCCCTTTTTCCATTTGTCCTTTTTCAAGTTTTCCAGGCGGATTTCGTGCCGATGCACGGCATCGCTTCGAGACGCGTCTATTTCTTGACGATGTCCTGCCAGTCCGGGTGGCGTTCGATCTGGCTTTTGAAGAACGGGCAAAGCGGGATGACCTTCCAACCGCCCTTTCGCGCCTCTTCAACCGCATGTTCCGCGAGTGCCTGACCAACCCCTTTGCCGCGCAGTCCATCCGGAACACCGGTATGATCGATGATGATCAGGTGCGGGGAGGCGCGCGAGTAGCTCATTTCGGCGACGTCGCCATCGAGCCTGGCGAGATATTTTCCGCCGGATGTCGTTTCTTCGTGGGTGATGTTCATTCTGCCTCCAATCCTGTTTGCCGGATGCTATGAGAGCCTATCGTGAATGGCAACGTGATGGTTGCGTTGTTTCGATATTGCTATCGGTGGAAGCAGATTGATCCGGATTTTTTCGTTCGTATTGCTCGCGCTTGCGGCGCTGTGCCTGATCCTCGGCATATCGCTGCCGATCATGCGTTTCGAGACGCTCTATTTTTTCAGCGACGAGCCATCGCTTCTGCAGGTGATCGGTGGCTTGTGGGCGGACGGCAGCCAGATGCTGGCCGTTCTCGTCCTGGTACTCTCGGTTCTCTTTCCGGCTGCGAAACTGATCGTGCTCGGCATGGACCTTGGTCGCCGGGGAGGTCGAGCGCGATGGCTCAGGCGCACGATCCCGCATCTGTCCAAATGGTCGATGATGGATGTGATGCTGGTGGCGATCGTCATTTTCGCGGCAAAGACCGGTGGTCTTGCGAAGGCCGTGACGCTGCCGGGGCTTTGGTTCTACGCGGCTTCCGCCGTCATGGCCGCCATCTTTCCCTCCGTGGTCAAACTGGGAAAGATGAGGAGCCGGATGGAAAAGGGATAAAGCAAAGGGCGCCGCAACCCTGGAGCGCGACACCCGAAATGCGAAATCTTGGTTTTACGCCTAGTGGCGGTACTGCTGGATACGCGTCGTGCGCAGTCCGGCGAGGCCATGATCATTGATCGACGACTGCCAGGATAGGAACTCTTCGACAGTGAGCGTGTAACGCTCGCAGGCTTCTTCCAGGCTCAACAGGCCACCGCGAACTGCCGCGACAACCTCTGCCTTACGACGAATAACCCAACGGCGCGTATTGGCCGGCGGAAGATCCGCAATCGTAAGCGGGCTGCCATCGGGGCCGATGACATATTTCACCCGGGGACGTATCATTTCGGTCATTGGAACTCTCTACACAACACAAGACCACGTCGCTGAGCCTAGACCCGCAGTTTTAACATTTGACTAAATGTGATCCTCAAATGTGGCCAATCGCGCAAAGGTCGCATTTTTCTGTACCTCCCCATCCCAAGTCATTGAAAAACAAGGACGACAGGGGAGGGGTGTATCGAGCCGAAACGGCATAATGCGATCCCCTGTGTAAGAGAATGAGACAGCGGATCGACCATTTTGCGAGATTTTTTCGCTAAATCATTGTCAGGGATAGCATTGTTCCGTTCGCGCCTGACGCCAATGTCGCTGTGCCCGAATGGGCGAATGTAAGCGTGTCGCCCTGCTGCAGCTGGACGATGCCGGAGGCCGACAGCGTTGCGAGCGAACCCGCCGCGCCATTCGCCGCCAGAACCGCCTGACTACCATTGCGCGAAATCGTCACGCCATAGGCTGAAGGTGCCGCCGTCACGGATACAGTCAGTGCGAGGAGATAGAGCCCCGTCGCGGGCACCATGAGAGCGTTGCCGCCAGCGGCGACTGCAGCGCCCAGCGCGAAGCCACCCTGGTTGATAGCGAAGTCGGTGACGCCGCTCTGTTGCCCGGCTGCGGGCGTGAAACTGCTGCCGCTCCTGTAAACGCGAGCCGTCGGCTGGTTGGGGCGCGTGACCCGACCGGCGGTATCGATTGCCAGCCCCGTCTTCCAATCGGTGCCGTCGCTCACCTTGATCGAAAAGTCGTTATTGCCGGCAAGGCCCATCTCGGCATGACCGGTCCATCCGGTCTGGAACAGAAGGGTCGCCGTGTCGGCTTGGGCGGCCTTGTTGATCTTGAGCTGGTGGCCTGCGCCAGCGTGGGTGAACAGGCTGGCGGGAGAGGAGACCGCAAGCCTGTTGGTGAGGTCGGCGCTTGTGGAAATGCCCAGCATCGTCATCTCGGCCTCTTCCGGCAGAGACGTCGCCTCCCAGGTCGTCCCATCGAAAACCTTCAATGTACCTGTATCCGCAAACCAGGCCTGCCAGCCCGGTCTTGGAGTGGCGAAAGCCCAATATCCGTCCTGCCAGATGGCAATCTTGCCGGCATGGCCGCTCCAGATTCCGGTCGGGTTCGCCGCGACCAGATAACGATCGCCGGCGAGGGGCTCCGAAGACGGCGAGGCGCTTTCGTCTACGATGCAAAGCTGGACAATCGCATCCAGCAGAAGCATGGCTTCGTTGTGGGTGACGTGCTTCTGTGCCTGGGACGGCATGATGAAGGGCATTTCGAGATTTACGGTCCGGTCGCTCATCGGTTTCTCCAGCAATCGCGTTGGCTGCAGTGTAGCCACAGCCTCACGGAGCGTGGACGTTGCGGGCGTTAAGCCATTGATGCCGCTTGGGCGGAGGTCGCATTCGTCCCCGCTCCTGGTGTCGCGCAAATGCCGCAGTGTGGCCATGGTGTACCCGTGTCGCGATCCGGCCTGTGGATGTCCTGATTGCGCTTGTCCTTTCTCCCGCATATGCGAAGGTGGGGCAAAGAAGAGACGGGAACGGGCATGCGATATTCGGCATATTCGATTTTCAAGCAGGCGCTTTCGGGCAACCGGCTGTGGAAGCCGGCTTGGCGCGAACCGGAGCCAAAGCCGCATTATGATGTGATCATCGTCGGCGGCGGCGGGCATGGCCTTTCGACGGCGTATTATCTCGCCAAGGAATTCGGCATCACCAATGTCGCGGTCATCGAAAAGGGCTATATCGGCTCCGGCAATGTCGGCCGCAACACGACGATCATCCGTTCCAACTACATGCTGGAAGGCAACAACCCGTTCTACGAGCTTTCGCTGCAGCTTTGGGAAGGGCTGGAGCAGGACTTCAACTACAATGCGATGGTCTCCCAGCGCGGCGTGCTGAATCTCTTCCATTCCGATGGCCAGCGCGATGCCTATGCGCGGCGCGGCAACGGCATGAGGATGCACGGCGTCGATGCCGAACTGCTCGATCGCGAGCAGGTGCAAAGGCTGGCCCCCTATCTCAATTTCAATCACGCGCGCTTCCCGATCATGGGCGGGCTGATGCAGAAGCGCGGCGGGACGGTGCGTCACGATGCGGTCGCCTGGGGTTATGCGCGTGGCGCCGACATGCGCGGCGTCGACATCATCCAGCATTGCGAAGTCACCGGCATCCGTCGCGAAAACGGCGTCGTCACCGGCGTCGAGACGACCAAGGGCTTCATCGGCTGCAACAAGCTGGCGCTGGCGGCGGCCGGCAACACGACGACCGTCGGCCGCATGGCGGACCTGCAATTGCCGATCGAGACCCATGTCCTGCAGGCCTTCGTTTCCGAGGGCCTGAAGCCGGTGATCGACCAGGTCATCACCTACGGCGCCGGGCACTTCTATATCTCGCAGTCGGACAAGGGCGGCTTGGTCTTCGGCGCCGATATTGACTACTATTCCTCCTATGCCCAGCGCGGCAATCTCGCGACCGTCGAGCATACGATGCAGGAAGGCGTCTCGCTCATTCCGGGCATTTCGCGCGCCAAGGTGCTGCGCGCCTGGGGCGGGGTGATGGACATGTCGATGGACGGATCTCCGATCATCGACCGCACCTCGATCGACAATCTCTACCTGAATTGCGGCTGGTGCTATGGCGGCTTCAAGGCGACGCCCGCCTCCGGCTTTTGCTTTGCCCATCTCATCGCCAAGAACGAAAGCCACCACGTCTCGCGTTTCATGCGTCTCGACCGTTTCGAGCGCGGCTACGTGATCGACGAGACGGGCAAGGGCGCCCAACCGAACCTGCACTGATTTCGCTGAGATATCCCATGGCAAGCCTCATCACCTGCCCCCATTGCGGGACACGACCCAAGGAAGAGTTCTCCATTCGCGGTACTGCGTTGAAGCGGCCGGATCCCGTCGCCTCCGACGAGGTCTGGCAGGCTTATGTCTATGTGCGCGACAATCCGAAGGGGCGCTATCAGGAATACTGGCATCACGCCGCCGGCTGCCGCCGCTGGCTGGTCGTCGATCGCGACAACTTCACCCATGAGGTTTTTGGCGTGACAGATGCAGCAAGCGCTCTGCATGGGGAGGCCGGCGAATGACATCCTATCGCCTCGGCACGGCCGCTCCCGGATCAGGTAACGGCGTGAACCGCGCCCAGCCGCTGTCCTTCACCTTCGACGGCAAGAGCTACAAGGGCTTCGAAGGCGATACGCTCGCCTCGGCGCTGCTTGCCAACGACCAGATGCTGATGGGCCGCAGCTTCAAATATCACCGCCCGCGCGGGCCGGTGACGGCAGGCTCTTCGGAGCCGAATGCACTCATGACGATCGGCACCGGTGCGCGGGCCGAGCCGAACGTCCGCGCCACCATAGCCGAACTCCATGAGGGGCTGACGGCCGTCAGCCAGAACCGCTGGCCGTCGCTCTCGACCGATTTCGGCGCGGTCAACAGCCTGTTCGGCCCGCTGCTGGGGGCCGGGTTCTACTACAAGACCTTCATGTGGCCGGCGATGTTCTGGGAAAAGCTTTATGAGCCGCTGATCCGCAAGGCGGCGGGCCTCGGCAAGCTCGCCATGCAGGCCGATCCCGACCGTTATGAAAAGGCCTGGGCACATTGCGACCTGCTGGTCATCGGCTCCGGCCCTGCAGGGCTGATGGCAGCATTGGCCGCCGGTCGCGCAGGTGCCCGCGTCATCATCGCCGACGAAGGGTTCCGATTCGGCGGCTCATTGCTGTCGGAAAGCGTGGCGATCGGCGGTGTTGCCGCTGCCGATTTCGCCCGCGGCAAGGTCGAGGAACTGGCGTCGTTTCCGAATGTCACGCTGATGCCGCGCACCACCATTTTCGGCTGGTACGACGACATGGTCTTCGGCGCGGTCGAGCGGGTGCAGAAGCATGTGGCAACGCCGTCGCCCGACCTGCCGATGGAACGGCTGTGGCGCATCGTTGCCAAGCGCGCCATCCTGGCCTCCGGCGCCGAAGAACGGCCGCTGGTCTTCGGCGGTAACGACAAGCCGGGCGTGATGACCGCAAGTGCCGTGCGGACCTATCTCAACCGCTATGGCGTCGCTGCAGGCTCGAAGGTCGCCGTCTTCACCAATGGCGGCTCCGGTTATCGGACCGCTGCCGATCTCTCCGCCAGCGGCGTCACCGTAAGCGCGATCATTGATGCCCGTGCGCAATCGGCCGATCTTGCGCCCGAGGGCGTGCGGCTGATCCGCAACGGCGCCGTCATTGGCACCAAGGGACGTTTGCGCCTCGACGGGCTGATCGCCGAACGCTCCGGTTTCCAGGAGCAGATCGATTGCGATGCGCTTGCCATGGCTGGCGGCTGGTCGCCGGTCGTGCATCTCATGTGCCAGCGCGGCGCAAAGCCCGTCTGGTCCGACGATACCCAGGCCTTCATGGCGCCGGATGTCGGCGCGGCCTTCGTTGCCGCCGGCTCGGCTGCGGGATGCGACACGATCTCCGCCTGCCTCAAGGATGGTGCCGAAAAGGCCTCGGCCCTCTGCCTGGCGCTCGGCTTCTCCTCTTATGCGGCCAACATTCCCGAAGTCGAGGGCGAATATGATCCGGCCTTCGCGCCGCTCTGGTATGTGCCCGGCGCCAGGGACAAGGCCTTCGTCGATTTCCAAAACGACGTGCATGTGAGCGATCTCGGCATCGCCCAGCGCGAAGGCTTTGGCCATATCGAGCATACCAAGCGCTATACGACTGCCGGCATGGCGACCGACCAGGGCAAGCTTGGCAATGTCAACACGATCGGCATCGTTGCCGGAATGCGTGGCGTCTCCCCGGCCGAGATCGGCACGACGACGTTCCGGCCGTTCTACACGCCCGTCTCCTTCGGCGCTCTGGCGGGAACATCTCGCGGAGAGCATGCGGCACCGGCCAGAACCTCGCCGCTGCATGACTGGGCGAAGAAGAACGGCGCGAGCTTTGTCGAGGCCGGGCTCTGGTATCGCTCGCTCTGGTTCGCCCGCGAGGGCGAAAAGGGCTGGCGCGACAGCGTCGACCGTGAGGTGCTGAACGTCCGGCAGAATGCCGGTCTCTGCGATGTCTCGACGCTCGGCAAGATCGAGATTTTTGGCGCCGGCGCTGCCGAATTCCTCAATCGCGTCTATTCCAACGCCTTCCTCAAGCTGCCGGTCGGCAAGGCCCGCTATGGGTTGATGCTGCGGGAGGACGGGATGATATTCGACGACGGCACGACCAGCCGGCTCGCCGAGAACCACTACGTGATGACGACGACGACGGCCTATGCGGGCGAGGTGATGGCGCATCTGGAGTTCGCCAGCCAGACCTTCTGGCCGGAGCTCGACGTGCGCTTCGTCTCAGTCACCGATCAATGGGCGCAGATGTCGCTTGCCGGCCCGAAAGCGCGGACGATCATGAGCCGCGTGGTGGAAGACGATATTTCCGACGCCGCCTTCCCCTATCTTGCGGCAAAGACCGTGACGCTGCGCGGTGGATTGAAAGCTCGGCTTTTCCGCATCTCGTTTTCGGGCGAGCTGGCCTATGAGCTGGCGGTTCCCGCAGGCTACGGCGAAGCGGTTGCGGATGCGGTCATGGAGGCGGGACGGGACGAGGGGATCTGCGCCTATGGCGTCGAGGCGCTCAACGTGCTGCGGGTCGAGAAAGGCTTCATCACCCATAGCGAGATCGACGGACGCACGACGGCCGACGATCTCGGCTATGGCAAGATGATGGGCATGAACAAGCCGGATTTCATCGGCAAGCACCTGTCCAGCCGCTTCGGCCTCACCGCCGCCGACCGGGCGCAGCTCGTCGGCCTGAAGCCGGTCGAGGCGGACAAGGAATTCAAGGCAGGTGCGCATCTGCTGAAGGAGGGTGCGACCCCTTCGCTGGTCAACGACCAGGGCTGGGTCTCGTCGGTCTGCCATTCGCCGACGCTCGGCCATACGATCGGGCTTGCCATGCTGAAGTCCGGCCGGGAGCGCTATGGCGAGAAGATCCTCGTCTGGGACGGATTGCGCGGGACGGAAATCGCCGCCGAAGTCTGCTCGCCGGTCTTCGTCGATCCCGAGAACAAAAAACTGCAGGGTTAAGCCGCCATGTCGCTCACACTCTTTCATCGGCATGTGCTCGAGGACCATCTCTCAGGCTTCGAGGCCAATGCCAATCCGAACCATCTCTCGGTGGTGCGCCGTCCGGCAATCTTCTCGGTTCTGGCGCATCGCGGGCACGGCGCTTCCGTCAGGGAGGCGTTGAGATCAGTCGAAGGCGCAAAGCTCCATGATTGTGGCCCCGGTGAATGGCTGGTCGTGTCCGCAACATCAGGTGCGGCCGTCGTCGAAAACCTCTTGATAGGGATTGCTGGCGCATCCGTTGTCGATCAAAGCGATGGCCGGGCCCTGCTGGAAATTTCGGGTCCGAGCGTGCGCAAAATTCTCGCCAAATGCGTCGCAGTCGATCTTCATCCGGACGTCTTCTCCATCGGCGCATCCACGAACGCGCTCTGCTGCCACGTGGCGGTCAATCTTGCCCGCACGGACGACGACACGTTCGAGATCCTGGCGCCACGCTCCTTTGCCGGCTCCTCTTCGAGGAAATGATGGAGATGGGCCGCGAATTCGCGCTCACCGCCTCCTTCGCTCGCGATTAGTCCGCAATCATCCTGTCTTCTGCCCATGCCGTCGCCCTGATCCGGGGCGCCGGCTTGTTGCTAGTGGCGCTGAAACCAGCGATGCCGCGCAGGGGACATGGAATGGGCAGTTCGCGACATGAGGCTTCGCAGAACGGACTACTAGGCTTTTCGGATTATCGCTAGGCTCACGTCATTCCTGTCCCCCAAGGCGCTCGTTGTGCCGGCGCCGCAAAGCCGGAGATTCTGAATGAAGAGCCATGCCCGCGTTGTCGTTATTGGCGGCGGTGTCGTCGGATGTTCCATCCTCTATCACCTGACGAAATTCGGCTGGACCGATGTTGTCCTCGTCGAGCGCTCCGAGCTGACATCGGGCTCAACATGGCATGCGGCGGGCGGCATGCACACGATCAACGGCGATCCGAATGTCGCCAAGCTGCAGAAATACACGGTCGAACTCTACAAGGAGATCGAGGCCTATTCCGGCCAGGATATCGGCCTGCACATGACCTCCGGCCTGATGCTGGCAGCGACCAACGAACGTTTCGACTGGTTCAAGTCACTGCTGGCCAAGGGCAAATATGCCGGCGGCGAAGCGCGTCTCGTCTCGGTCGAGGAAGCGCATGAGATGATGCCGCTGCTCGATCCGAAGGAATTCGTCGGCGCCGTCTTCGATCCCCATGAAGGCCATCTCGACCCCTATGGCACGACCCATGCCTATGCGAAATCGGCGAAGAAGAACGGCGCCGACATCTATCTGCACACCAAGGTCGAGGAACTGATCCAGCTGCCTGACGGCATGTGGCGGGTGGTGACCGACAAGGGCGAGATCCTCGCCGAGCATGTCGTCAACGCGGCGGGCCTGTGGGCGCGCGAGGTCGGCCGCATGGTCGGCCTGGAACTGCCGGTGCTCGCCATGGAGCACATGTATCTCATCACCGAGGATATGCCCGAGGTCATCGATTTCAACAGGACGGCCGGGCGCGAGCTGATGCATTGCGTCGATTTCGACGGCGAGATCTATATCCGCCAGGAACGCAACGGCATGCTGATGGGCACCTACGAGAAGGACTGCCGCCCCTGGTCGCCGATCGAGACGCCCTGGACCTTCGGACATGAATTGCTGGCCGAGGATATCGAGCGCATCTCCGGCGAGCTGGAAGTCGGCTTCCGTCATTTCCCGGCCTTCAACAATGCCGGCATCAAGACGATCATCAACGGTCCCTTCACCTTCTCGCCGGACGGCAATCCGCTGGTGGGACCGGTGCGCGGCATGACGAATTTCTGGTCGGCCTGCGCGGTCATGGCCGGTTTCTCCCAGGGCGGCGGCGTCGGGCTGGCATTGGCGCAGTGGATCATCAACGGCGATCCGGGCTTTGATGTCTTCGCCATGGATGTCTGCCGCTACGGCGACTATGCGACGCTCGCTTATACCAATGCCAAGGTACGGGAGAACTATTCCCGCCGCTTCTCCATCCGCTACCCGAACGAGGAACTGCCCGGCGCCCGTCCGCTGCTGACGACGCCGATCTACGACAAGCTGAAGGAAAAGGGCGCGGTGTTCGGCGCCTCCTACGGGCTTGAAACGCCGCTGTGGTTTGCCCCCGAGGGCGTCACGGATGCCTTCTCTTGGCGTCGCTCCACCGATTTCGACCATGTCGGAAACGAGGCCAAGGCGGTGCGCGCCGGCGTCGGCATGATGGAGACCTCGGGCTTTGCCAAATATCTCGTGGCCGGGGAAAGCGCCCGGGAGTGGCTGGACGGCATGCTGGCGGGCAAGGTCCCGCAACTCGGCCGCATGACGCTGACGCCGATGCTGAACGATGCGGGCAAGCTGATCGGCGATTTCACGCTGGCGGCGCTCGAAGACGAAGAATTCCTGCTGATCGGCTCCGGCATTGCCGAGGACTATCACATGCGCTGGTTCGAGCAGCATCTGCCGGAAGACGGTTCGGTGGAGATTGATGCGCTCAATCTCGGCCTGCTTGGCCTCTCCGTCGCAGGGCCGAAGGCGCGCGAGGTGCTGCAGAAGCTGACCCATCTCGATCTGTCGGATGCGGCTTTCCCGTTCATGACGGTGGGCGAGATCGATCTCGGCATGGCACCGGTTATTCTCGGACGCGTCAGCTATACGGGTGATCTCGGTTACGAGATCTGGATGAAGCCGGAATACCAGCGCTACCTGTTCGACGCGATCATGGCGGCGGGCGAGGAATTCGGTATCTCGCTGTTCGGCCTTCGGGCGCTCAACGCCCTGCGCGTCGAAAAGTCCTTCGGCAGTTGGTCGCGCGAATACCGGCCGCTCTATGGCGCTCAGGAGGCCGGGCTCGGCCGCTTCATCGCCTATAGTAAGCCCGCAGACTTTATCGGCAAGCAGGGCGCTCTGGAGGAGAAGGCAAGCGGCGGCGAATTGCGGCTCGTGACGCTGATCGTCGAAGCCAAGGATGCTGATGTGATCGGTGACGAACCGATTTCGCTGCGCGGCGAGGTGAGGGGATGGGTGACGTCCGGAGGCTACGCCCATGCCTCCGGCGTCTCCGTCGCCATGGGCTATGTTCCGAAGGAGATCGCGAATACGGCCGAGGGCTGGGAGGTCGAAATTCTCGGTGAGTTCTTCCCCGCGAAGCTCCAGTCGCAACCTCTGTTCGACGCCAACGGATCGCGGATGCGCTCCTGAAAATTGAAAACTCTATAGAAAAGTTTCTACTTAAGGGCGGTGTTATCCACACCGCTCAGCGCTCACTTTTTGTGAGTTATCTGCCGCATTTCTGGCATTTGTGGGTGTATTTGCGCCAGTTCGAGCAAAAGCTCGTGAAATTTCATCTGCCTCTTTCTTTTGCACTTCACATTTTTAGCGAAACGGATAGGAATCAAAAAATTGAAGATCCCATAAGGGACATCGAACGAAGAGGTGCGGCCGGCATGGTCCGCATCCCAGGGAAACTGCATGGAATACTTTATCCAGCAGCTCGTGAACGGGCTGACTCTCGGATCCATCTATGGCCTTGTCGCAATCGGCTACACGATGGTTTACGGCATTATCGGCATGATCAACTTCGCCCATGGCGATATTTTCATGCTCGGCGGCTTCGCCGCCCTCATCATCTTCCTGATCCTCACCTCGTTCTTCGCAGGCATCCCGGTCGCACTTCTGCTGCTGGTCATGCTGGTCGTCGGCATGCTGATGACGGGTCTTTGGAACTGGACGATCGAGCGCATCGCCTACCGGCCACTGCGCGGTTCGTTCCGCCTCGCGCCGCTGATCACTGCCATCGGTATGTCGATCGCGCTGTCGAACTTCATCCAGGTGACGCAGGGCCCGCGCAACAAGCCGATCCCGCAGCTCGTCACCGATGTCTATCACATCGGCGCCCTGACGATCTCGCTCAAGCAGATCCTCATCGTCGTGATCACGGCCATCCTGCTCGCAGCCTTCTGGTTCATCGTCCATAAGACGCCACTTGGTCGCGCCCAGCGCGCCACGGAACAGGACCGCAAGATGGCGGCTCTGCTTGGTGTCGACGTCGACCGCACCATCTCGATCACCTTCATCATGGGTGCAGCGCTCGCGGCGGTCGCCGGTGCCATGTACCTGATGTATTACGGTGTTGCCTCGTTCAACGACGGCTTCATCCCGGGCGTCAAGGCGTTCACCGCAGCCGTTCTCGGTGGTATCGGCTCGCTGCCGGGTGCCGTTCTCGGCGGCCTGCTCATCGGCCTCATCGAAAGCCTATGGTCGGCCTATTTCTCGATCGCCTACAAGGATGTCGCGACCTTCGCCATCCTGGCCTTCGTGCTGATCTTCAAGCCGACCGGCATTCTCGGCCGTCCGGAAGTGGAAAAGGTCTGACATGACGACGCAGTTGGAAAAGAACGAACCCGGCCTCATGGCAAAGGCCGTGAAGGAAGGCGTGTTCGCCGGCCTCATCGCCTTCGGCATGTTTCTCCTGTTTGTCGGCATCGAGACCTATCAGGACATCAACAACCAGCTGGTTTGGCGTACGCGCTGGGGCCTGCTCGGCATCTTCGTGGCGATTGCCGCCATCGGGCGCTTCCTGACGGTCGGCTTCATCAAGCCGCATATCGACCGTCGCAAGCTCTCGAAGGCCAAGAGCGGCGTGCTCGAGATTTCGGACCAGAAGAGCTTCTTCCACAAGCACTTCCTGAAGATCGCTCTGCTCTTCCTGGTCTGCTACCCGTTCCTGGCAATGCTGATCTTCGGCCGCCAGGGCTCGCTCAAATATGTCGACAATTTCGGCATCCAGATCCTCATCTACGTAATGCTCGCCTGGGGCCTGAATATCGTCGTCGGTCTCGCCGGCTTGCTGGACCTCGGATATGTCGCCTTCTACGCAGTCGGCGCCTATTCCTACGCGCTGCTCTCTGCCAATTTCGGCTTCTCCTTCTGGCTGCTTCTGCCGCTTGCAGGCATTCTGGCCGGCTTCTGGGGCATCATCCTCGGTTTCCCTGTGCTCAGGTTGCGAGGTGACTACCTTGCGATCGTGACGCTTGCCTTCGGTGAGATCATCCGCCTCGTGCTGATCAACTGGACGGACGTTACCCGCGGCACCTTCGGTATCTCCGGCATCGCCAAGGCCTCGTTCTTCGGCATCTGGTCCTTCGATGTCGGCGCTGCCAACAACTTCAACAAGGCGTGGGGACTGCCGAGCTCGTCGGTCTATTACAAGATCTTCCTGTTCTACGTCATCCTGGCGCTCTGCCTGCTCACTGCCTATGTGACGATCCGCCTGCGCCGCATGCCGATCGGCCGTGCATGGGAAGCGCTGCGCGAGGACGAGATCGCCTGCCGCTCGCTCGGCATCAACACGGTCATGACCAAGCTGACGGCCTTTGCCACTGGCGCCATGTTCGGCGGCTTTGCCGGTTCCTTCTTCGCCGCCCGCCAAGGCTTCGTCTCTCCGGAAAGCTTCGTCTTCCTGGAATCGGCGGTCATCCTTGCGATCGTCGTTCTCGGCGGCATGGGCTCGCTGACGGGCATTGCGATCGCGGCTGTCGTCATGGTCGGCGGCACCGAATTGCTGCGTGAGATGGAATTCCTCAAGCATGTCTTCGGTCCCGACTTCACGCCTGAACTCTACCGTATGCTGCTCTTCGGTCTGGCGATGATCATTGTCATGCTGTTCAAGCCGCGCGGCTTCGTCGGCTCGCGAGAACCGACGGCCTTCCTCAAGGAACGCAAGGCTGTCTCCGGCAGCTTTACCAAGGAAGGTCACGGCTGATGGCGACCGGAACAACGACGATGACATCCAATACGGCATCCAACATGGCCGGCGACACTCTGCTCAAGGTCGAACACCTGTCGATGAAGTTCGGTGGCCTGATGGCGATCAACGACTTCTCGTTCGAAGCCAAGCGCGGCGACATTACCGCGCTGATCGGCCCGAACGGTGCGGGCAAGACCACCGTGTTCAACTGCATCACTGGCTTCTACAAGCCGACGATGGGCATGATCACCATGCGGCAGAAGAACGGTGAGGAACATCTCCTCGAGCGCTTGCCGGATTTTGACATCACCAAGAAGGCGAAGGTCGCGCGTACCTTCCAGAACATCCGGCTGTTTTCCGGCCTGACGGTTCTGGAAAACCTGCTGGTCGCCCAGCACAACGTGCTGATGAAGGCTTCGGGCTTTACCATTCTCGGCCTGCTCGGCCTGCCGGCCTATAGGACGGCTGCGGCGGATGCGATCGAGAAGGCACGCTACTGGCTGGAAAAGGCCGATCTGATCGATCGTGCCGACGACCCGGCAGGCGATCTTTCCTACGGCGCCCAGCGTCGCCTGGAAATCGCCCGAGCCATGTGCACCGGGCCGGAACTGCTCTGCCTGGACGAGCCCGCGGCCGGCCTCAACCCCAAGGAATCGCTGACGCTGAACGCGCTTCTGCGCGGTATTCGTGACGAGGGAACATCGCTGCTCCTGATCGAGCACGACATGTCGGTCGTCATGGAGATTTCCGACCATGTCGTGGTTCTCGAATATGGCCAGAAGATTTCCGACGGCACGCCGGATCATGTGAAGAACGACCCGAAGGTGATTGCAGCCTATCTCGGTGTCGAGGATGACGAAGTTGAAGAAATCGAGGAAAAGCTTGATGAGGGGACCGTCTGATGGCCGGTGAAACCCTTCTGAAAGTCCAGGGTGTCGAAACCTATTACGGCAATATCCGTGCACTCGCGGGCGTCGATGTCGAGGTCAACAAGGGCGAGATCGTCAGCTTGATCGGCGCCAACGGCGCCGGCAAGTCGACGCTGATGATGACGATCTGCGGCAGCCCCCAGGCGCGTGTCGGCCAGGTCATCTTCGACGGCGAGGACATTACCAAGCTGCCGACCCATCTGATCGCGCGCAAGCGCATCGCCCAGTCGCCGGAAGGCCGCCGCATCTTTCCGCGCATGACAGTGCTGGAAAACCTGCAGATGGGCGCCAATCTCGATAACCTCAAATACTTCAAGGAAGACGTCGAGAAGATCTTCGTGATGTTTCCGCGGCTCAAAGAGCGTCAGAGCCAGCGCGGCGGCACGCTTTCGGGCGGCGAGCAGCAGATGCTGTCGATCGGCCGCGCGCTGATGGCACGCCCGAAGCTGCTTCTCCTCGACGAGCCGTCGCTCGGTCTCGCGCCCCTGATCGTCAAGGGCATTTTCGAGGCGATCAAGAAGCTCAACAAGGAGGAGGGGCTCACCGTCTTCCTCGTCGAGCAGAACGCGTTTGCTGCACTGAAACTGTCCGACCGCGCCTATGTGATGGTCAACGGCAAGGTGACGATGAGCGGATCGGGCAAGGAACTGCTTGCCAATCCGGAAGTCCGCGCCGCCTATCTTGAAGGAGGCCGGCATTGAGCGCGACCATCATCATCTCGGGCATCGGGAGATACTGACATGCAGGGCCTGTTCTTCGAAACCGATACGGGCGTTCGTTATTTCCTCCGCGGCATGGTCATGCTGCTCGGCTTCTGGACGGCGTGGCGCGCCGGCAAGGCGGTCGCGGATGGATGGGGCGGTTATGGGCAGGTCGTTGCCTATACGCTGCTGCTCGGCGTCGTCATGCAGTTCATGCATTACGCGCTGTTCCAGGGGCCGTTCATCAGCGCGTTCTACTACGTTATCGACGTCGTGCTTCTGGCCATCTTTTCCTTCAGCGGATTTCGCATCCGCCGTACTCGGCAGATGGTTCAAAACTACTACTGGCTCTACGAGCCGACCTCCGCTTTCTCGTGGAAGAAGAAAGATTGACAGCAGGACTTTTCTGACTTCAGATTAGTTTGGGTCGAATAAGAAATACACCAAAGGTGGAACAGTTTTCCGGCGCAGTGATGGTGGGTATTGCGCTGGAGCCCCAATATGCACTCACCTAAAAACTGGGAGTAAATCCATGAAGAAGTCTCTTCTTTCTGCTGTTGCACTGTCGGCCATGGTTGCCTTCAGCGGCAACGCCTGGGCCGATATCGTGATCGGCGTTGGTGGTCCGCTGACCGGCCCTAACGCTGCATTCGGTGCGCAGCTCCAGAAGGGTGCCGAACAGGCTATCGCCGACATCAACGCCGCTGGCGGCATCAACGGCGAAAAGCTGACGATCGCACTCGGCGACGACGTGTCCGACGCCAAGCAGGGCGTTTCCGTCGCCAACAAGTTCGTTGCCGACGGCGTCAAGTACGTGGTCGGTCACTTCAACTCGGGCGTTTCCATTCCGGCTTCGGAAGTCTATGCCGAAAACGGCATCCTCGAAATCACGCCTGCCGCCACCAACCCGGTCTTCACCGAGCGCGGCCTGTGGAACACGTTCCGTACCTGCGGCCGTGACGACCAGCAGGGCGGCGTTGCCGGCAAGTATCTCGCCGACAAGTTCGCTGACGCAAAGATCGCCATCATCGACGACAAGACCCCGTACGGTCAGGGTCTCGCCGATGAAACCGCCAAGGCATACGCTGCTGCAGGCAAGAAGGAAGTCATCCGCGAAGGCGTCAACACTGGCGACAAGGACTTCTCCGCGCTCATCGCAAAGATGAAGGAAGCCGGCGTCTCGATCATCTACTGGGGTGGCCTCCACACCGAAGCCGGCCTGATCATCCGCCAGGCAAAGGACCAGGGCCTCAAAGCAACGCTCGTTTCGGGTGACGGCATCGTCTCCAACGAACTGGCCTCGATCGCCGGCGACGCTGTCGAAGGCACGCTCAACACCTTCGGCCCCGACCCGACGCTGATCCCGGAAAACAAGGAACTGGTCGAGAAGTTCAAGGCCGCCGGCTTCAACCCGGAAGCCTACACGCTCTACTCCTATGCCGCCGTTCAGGTCATTGCCGAATCCATCAAGGCTGCAGGCAGCGCCGAAGACGCTGAAGCTGTTGCCAAGGCGATGCACGAAGGCACGTTCAAGACCGTTCTCGGCGACCTCGCATTCGACGAAAAGGGCGACCCGAAGCTTCCGGGCTACGTCATGTACGAGTGGAAGAAGGGCCCGGACGGCAAGTACAGCTACTTCCAGCAGGGCAGCTAAGTTCTGCAACGTCCCATTTCAAATCAGGAGAAGCCCGGTTTTTACCGGGCTTCTTTGCATCTTGGGGGTGTAATGAAGCAAGTGTTCCGATAAACGTAGGCGCGTATGCGACCCTGCAAGAGTTTGCAGGTCAAAACATGCAATTTACGGAATCCTAATGTTCCAAAATAAGTCTGACATCTCTTGTCGATTACAGGATCATGATGCTTCTTACCGATGACCAGTCGCATGCGGCGCTTATTCCCGGCGGAATGGCGTTTTTCAGTTGGGATCTTGCCGTGGATAAACTGTACGGGGATGCCGTCATGGCGGACTTCTTCAGTCTCGACCCGGCAGCTATGGCATCTGGCATTCCCATCCTGACGGTCATCAACAAGATCACCGACGAGGATCGGCCGCTGGTCGCGGAATCCATCCACAAGGCGATCACGACCGGAGCACTGCGCCAGCAGCGCTACCGCATTCGTAACGAGCGTCATGGAATGGTAGACGTGTTTTCGGTCGGTCGCTGCCTGAGGGACGAGCAGGGTACGCCCTCGATCTATAACGGCACCATCATTGATGCGGCGGCAGGCGTCGTCAAACTGGAGTCTGACGCACTCGAAGAACACTGCCAATCGGCGCTGGGTATCGCCGAGCGGCGGGGCAACGAACTTGCCGCGCGTTACATTTCCTGCGCGCTGCGGGCGATCGGCGGCATTGCCGGCATTACTGGTGTTCGCTGAAAGAGCGCGAGCCGCTCGATCAGGTTGGAAACCCGCTCAGCCTTTTCGGACGAAGAGATTTCAATTGAGGGAGACTGGCGCTTCAAGGCCTTCACGGCGATCATGAGTGCGTTGAGGGGGAAGTGTTCGTGTCGGGTGTCATCGTGCAAACCTGTGGATGCACAAGGCCCATAACTGGTTCGTGGTTGCAGTGCAATAAATGCCTGATTGCATTGTCTCATGAGTATATTCTAATTCGAGAATATAGATAGATAGTCAGTTATTTTATCCGCGCCGGCAAAGTTGGAAATCCAGTTCTATAGAGAACTTCATTGGCGTTCTCCTTCATGTAGAGCATGCGCGGCCTTGACGGCCGCCGATGCCCGGTTTTCGACGCCGAGTTTCACATAGATCTGCTCGAGATGCTTGTTCACCGTTCTGGCAGACAGTCCAAGAATTTCGCCAATATCGCGGTTCGGCTTACCCTTGGCGATCCAGGCGAGGACTTCAGATTCACGCGCCGTCAGCTGGAAGTGCTCCTCAATACCTCGGTATCGGTCTGGCGGTTGTTGAGGGTGAGGCGAAACAGGAATTCGTCCGCGCCGAGCCCGCCGAGATAGGAGAGCTGCAGGCCCTTTTCCTCGGCCTGCGACAGGGCGAAGGGAACATCACGGACAAAATCTGGGCGATCCCGCTCTTTCATCCAGACCGAAACACGGGCGGCGACGAGCTCCAGGCCGTCGTCGCTGTTCGTCGCAGCATTGATCAGGCGGGTGGCCTGAGGGGTTGACCACTGGATGCTGCCGTCTCCCCGTACTGCCAGAAGATGCCGTCCTGCCGCATCGAGCGCGACGCGCGCGCTTTGGGCAGAGCGAGCGTTAGAGAGATGGACACGGATGCGGGCGCGCAGTTCGTCGATATTGATCGGCTTGGTCAGATAGTCGACGCCGCCGGCGCCAAGCGCATGAACCACATGCTCGGTCTCGGTCAGGCCGGTCATGAAGATGACCGGTACCTGAGTCGCGCCGCCATTCAGCTTCAGCCTGCGGCAGGTCTCGAAACCGTCCATGCCGGGCATGACGGCATCGAGCAGGATCAGGTCCGGCGTGATGCGGTCGACGATACCGAGAGCCGAGGCGCCGGATGTGGCGATCAGCACCGAGAAGCCCGACTGTTCCAGCGCTTCGGTCAGGAAGCCCAGCGCTTCCGGGCTGTCGTCGACGAGAAGGACGATATCGCGGGGAGATGCCTGCTCAGCCATCCTGCTTCTCCTCAGTCTCCATCCGCGTAAGGTATTTCATGTATCCCGCCATATCGAATGCTTTGACAAAAACGCTGAGTTCATCTGCAAAGCGCCGGTGTCTCTCGTCAGCAGCGAGATCGGCGAGCTTGGCTTCGATGCCGCGGACGTAGCCGATTTCGCCAAGCCGCAGCAGGTCCTGCACATGTGTCGGTCCGGGGCTTTTGACGGGCTTGCCGACTTCCGGCGGTGGAGACGGAGGGGCATCCGTTTCGTAGATCCAATTGAGGCCGAGATGGGAGGCAAGCTTGTCGGCGAGCCGTCTTATGTCGACCGGCTTGGCGATCGCGTCACTGTGGCCGGCATCCTCGGGCACGGAGGCTGCGCCATCGCCGATATTAGCCGACAGCATGATGACCGGAGCCAGCTGGCCGATCTCGCGCAGTTTGGCCACAAGCTGCCAGCCGTTCATATCGGGCATGGATATGTCGACAAGGAAGAGGTCGGGCGTCGTGCCCTCGATCAGCGTCAAGCAGTCAAGGCCGCCGGTCGCCGTCAGGACGACGAAGTCCATCGGCGCCAGAACCTCGCGCATCAGGTCGCGGTGATCCTGGTTGTCGTCGACGACGACGATGGTGCGGCGCGGGCCGGTATAGGAGACGATCTTCTTTTCCGGGGCCGGTGCGGTATTGGGACGCTCGATCGCCGACAGCATCAGCCGCACGCGGAAGGTCGAGCCGACATCCTTGGTACTGGCCGCGATGATTTCGCCACCCAGCGTGTTGGTCAGCAGTTGCGTGATGGTGAGGCCAAGGCCGAGGCCGGGCATCGGCCTTACACTATCCGCCTCGCCGCGCTGGAAGGGTTCGTAAACGCGGGCCAAATCCTTCTCGGCAATGCCGCGACCGGTATCGGCAACGGTGAATGTAGCGACCTGGCTGCGATAGGCGATTTCGAAACGCACGGTGCCTTCGTCGGTGAACTTGATGGCGTTCGACAGAAGGTTGACGAGGATCTGCCGCAACCTCTTCTCATCGGTGCGAACATATTGCGGCAGGAGAGGAGAGCGGATGTGCTCGAAGACGAGACCCTTCTGCCTGGGCCTGCAGCGAGAACATCTCGACGATCTGGTCGAGAAAATCCTGGATGTTGATCTCGTTGGAATAGACCTGCAGTCGGCCGGCCTCGATCTTGGAAATATCGAGAAGACCGTCGATCAGGCCGGACAAATGGTCGGCCGAGCGCTTGATGACCTTGATCGCCGATTGCCGTGGCGCCGGGATCGTCTCATCCCGCTCAAGAATCTGCGCATAGCCTAGCACGGCATTGAGCGGGGTCCTGAGCTCGTGGGAGAGCCCGACGACATAGCGGCTCTTCGCACGGTTGGCGGCCTCCGCCGTTTCCTTGGCATCCTGCAATGCCGCGTCGGTCTTCTTGTGGGCGGCGATTTCCTTCAGCAGCAGCGTATTCTGGCGCGAGGATTCCTCCTCGGCGACGACGCGGCTGTCATGCGCCAATACGTAGAACCAGGAGACGATGCCGGCGATGATGGCGAAGACGAAGAAGACGATAGAGATCGTACCATAGATGATCTCGGCATTGGCTGGGGCCGCTTCGCCCGCCTGATAGGCGACCATGGCAAGGATCGCGCCCATGATCGAGATCGATGTCACGGCGGTGGCGGCATAGCGCCCGAGCCGCGTCGTCAGCTTGGCGATGACGTGTTCGGGGAGGAAGGAGCGGGTGACGGTGCCGACCTGGGTGTTCAGCCGCGCATTGGGCTTGCACATGTCATGGCAGCGGCTGTCCAGCGAACAGCAGAGCGAACAGATCGGCGCCGCATAGGCCGGGCACCAGGCCATGTCCTCCGGCTCGAACGGGTGTTCGCAGATGGAGCAGGTAATGGAGGTCTGGTTCTTCCAGCTGTGGCGCGGCTTGCGGGCGAGATAATATTTGCCGCGCGTGGCGAAGGCGGTTGCGGGAGAAATGAGGAAGGCGATCAGCGTCACATAGGTGGCAAGCGATGCCATCAGGGGGCCGAACAGGCCGAAATGGGCGGCAAGCGCCACGGCTGCTGAGCCGAGCATGGAGATCAGCCCGACCGGGTTGATATCGTAGAGATGGGCGCGCTTGAACTCGATACCTTCGGGCGCTAGCCCCAGCGGCTTGTTGATGAAGAGATCCGCCGAAATGGTACAGAGCCAGGCCATGGCGATGATCGAGAAAATCCCGAGCGTTGCCTCCAGCAGCCGGTAGATACCGAGTTCCATCAGCAGGAGCGCGATCGCGACGTTGAAGATCAGCCAGACGACGCGGCCCGGATGGCTGTGGGTGAGCCGCGAGAAGAAGTTCGACCAGGCGAGCGACCCCGCATAGGCGTTCATCACGTTGATCTTCAGCTGCGAGACGACGACGAACGCAGCCATCAGGAGGAGAGCAGCCGTCTCGTTGGGGATCATGTAACCGAAGGCTGCGAGATACATATGCGCCGGGTCTGCCGCTTCCCGGATCGGCACGCCGGTCGACAGGGTGAGCACCGCGAGGAAGGAACCTGCGAGCAGCTTCGGTACGCCGACCACGACCCAGCCGGGGCCGGCGAGAAAGACGGCCAGCCGATGGCGCCATTTTCGCTGTCCTTCTGAGGGCAGAAATCGCAGGAAGTCCACCTGTTCGCCGATCTGCGGCATCAGCGCCAGGATGACGGCGGAGGCCGCGCCGAATTCGACGAGATCGAAAGGGCCGCACCGCCCACTTCCGCGTTGGAATAGTTGACGCCGGCAAAGGCGCGCCAGAGATCGAATTTTTCCCAGTCGAGGAAGGCGATGAAGACGAAAGGCAGGATGTTCAGCACGATCCAGAACGGTTGGGTCAGCAACTGGAAGCGGGAGATGAGCTGCACGCCGTAGATGACGAGCGGGATCACCACGACGGCGCTGATGATGTAGCCGATCCAGAGCGGAATGCCGAAGGCGAGCTGCAGCGCGCCCGTCATGATCGACGCCTCGATCGCAAATAGCATGAAGGTGAAGCTCGCATAGATCAGCGAGGTGATGGTCGAACCGATATAACCGAAGGAGGCGCCGCGCGTGAGCAAGTCGATATCGACGCCGTGGCGGATGGCGTAGCGGCTGATCGGCAAGCCGACGACGAGCATCAGGACGGCGGCGGCGATGATGGCGAAGAAGGCGTTGGTCGTACCGTAGGAGAGCGTGATCGCCCCGCCGATTGCTTCCAGCGCTAAAAGGAGATCGCACCGATCGCCGTATGGGAGATACGGCTCGACGAAAAGCGCCGTGCGCTCTTGGCGGTGAAGCGGAGCGCATAGTCTTCCAATGTCTGGTTCGCGACCCAGCGATTATAATCTCGCCGGATCGGGATGATCCGTTGCCGCGCAGCCATGCCTTATTTTTAATCCCCTCTGGGGCGTGATCCCCAAAGAGGCACTTTCCGTGCTGCACGCGGAATTTGCAACAGAATTGAAGCGTTTAATGCGAGACGGTGTTGGAAAAGATATTGACCACGACGACGCCCGAAATGATCAGCCCGAGCCCGATGATCGCTGCAAGATCAAGTGTCTGGCGGAAAACGATGAGACCGACCACCGAGATCAGCACGATCCCGAGACCACTCCAGATTGCGTAGGCAACGCCGACCGGCAGGACGCGCAGCGTAATCGACAGGAAATAGAAGGCCAGACCATAGCACAGCGCCATGCCGAGCGTCGGTAGGAGACGGGTGAATTGCTGGCTCTGTTGCAGCAATGTCGTGCCGACGACTTCCAGCGCGATCGCGACGAAGAGCGATCCGTAAGTGAAAAGGGCAGGGTTCACGGTACTTCCTTCCGGGTCATGGCAATCAGGCCTTCGATTAGCGTCTCGCGGCTTTCATCCGGGCCGCCGGAATAGTCCAGCAGGCCGGCGAGCCACAGGCCGTCGGCCGCGTAGCGGGCGAGGGCGAGCGGCACGCCACTGTCGGTTTTTGCATGGCGAGCAAGCTGCTCTGCATACCAGGTCGACCAAATCGCCTTCATCTCGGGGTCGGTCAGCGAGGAGAGAGGCAGGGCATTCCACTGTTCGCCCATCTGTCGGTTCTCCGCCTTGGCGAAGGCACGGATATAGGCGCGGGTGAAGCGGCCATGGGGTTCGGCATCGGCCGCGATCAGTTGTTCAATTTCGGCGTCCAGCTGCTCCAGCAGATCGTGGAATACGGCCTGCACGAGCGCCTGCTTGCTGGGAAAATGGTGCAGCAACCCGCCCTTGGTGACATGGGCTGCATCGGCCACCGCCTGCAGCGTCACGGCCGGCAATCCCTGTTCGAGCGAAATGCGCGCCGCGCAATCCAAAAGGGCGCGGCGAACGGTTTCAGGCTGTTTCTTGCGTTCGTGTGCGGATGTCATGAAGTAAACATACCATACGGTCGGTATGTTTGGAAAGCAAAATTTTGTTCGACACGCAGCTCGGTTGAGTCTCGGGTGAGGGAGTTCAGCTGGCGGCAAGGATCGCGCATGAACCAGCAAAATGAGCAGCCATCGTTTTGCCCGATTCCACTCGAAACTCATATGCTGGCTATCGAAGCTGCCGCTCGATTCCCTCAACTTTCAGTCGATTTTTGCAAGTCGTTTTCCGCATAGCATGTCAAACCTGTGACACGACGGGGGCATCCCGCCGCCACGCCTGATCAAGATATCTTAAAGGCTTCTCCAGTGGACAACGTTTCTTCTCCCAATGTTTCTCAACCCTCGCAGGATTTCGGGACGACCGGCATTGCGCCTATGGATCGTCCGAGCGCCATCACCCGCTTCTTCATGGGCATTGTGGCCTGGGCGGAAAGGCTGAATTTCAAGCACGCAAAGCTCGGCAATCCGCCGGTCTATGACAATGCGACCTTTCCATGGGCTGCCGAGGTCGAGGCTGCTGCGCCCGCCATTCGCGCCGAGCTCGACCGCATTCTCGTGCGCAAGGACGAGTTGCCGACCTTCCAGGACATTTCCACCGACGTGAAGACGATCTCGTCCGATACCGGCTGGAAGACCTTCTTCCTACTCGGCTTCGGCATCAAGTCGGAGCAGAACGTCAAGGCCTGCCCGGAAACCTGGAAGGCGATGCAGAAGATCCCGGGGCTCACCACGGTGATGTTCTCCATCTTCGAGCCGGGCAAGCATCTTCCGGCCCATCGCGGCCCCTATAACGGCGTTCTACGCCTCCATCTCGGTCTCATCGTCCCGGAAAACACCGGTGACGACCTCGCCATCCGCGTGAAGGACCAGATCTGCCATTGGGAAGAGGGCAAGGTGCTGATCTTCGACGATGCCTATGAGCACGAGGCCTGGAACCACACCGACAAGACGCGCGTCGTGCTCTTCGTCGATTTCGTCAAGCCGCTGAAATTCCCGGCGCGGCTGGTCAACTGGATGCTGATGCATATGGCGATCTTCACGCCCTTCATCCGCGAAGGGCTCGATAATCACAAGGAATGGGAAAAGAAGTTTTACGCGCAGGCCGAGGCGTTGCGGAACCGGCCGAACTGAAGTCTCAAGGCCCCGGATTCACAATGGGCAGCAGTCTTGTGTTTCCCGGCTGGCGGGTCTTCGAGTTGAGACCGGCCGCCGATTGGTGCGGCGTTACCTCACTAGCTTCACGCGGGTTCGGCCGGAACTGGCGACGAACGGGTTCGACAATTCACGCAGCAACTTCTTGCGCATCGCCGACGCGTAGTCTCCCGGATCGTTCACCTCCATGGTGAAGCCGCCGGAACCGTGCACGACCTCGCGTTCGTAGTAGCTGGCGAGTTCTTCGTCATCGGCGGTAATCGCCAGCGCGTTTATCGTGACACCCATTTGTTTGGCCCGCTGTTTGGCTTGGTAAAGTGTCGCTCCCAGGCGTCTTTTGGGCACCGTCGTTTCGCGGCCGTCGCCCGAGACGTTGATCATCATGCGATGGGCACACATGTTCGGGGGCGATAGCATTTCCAGCGCCGCCCAGAGGCCGTTGCCGATCGCGGTGTCGCCGTAGACACGCCGCTCGCTGGCTTCGACTTCGTCGGCGAAGGCTTCAGAGCCCACGCCCTGGTCGACGATGAACCAGGCGAGCCTCTGCGTCGGAAACTCACCGTCTCCCCAGAAGACTGCGGACAGGGCGACGGTGCCGGCTTGCCTCAATGCGGACTTGATCGCGCCGTCGCGAAAGGCCGATGCGATTGCCGACTTCTGGAAGCGGTATTCGCCATCGGTAACGCTGCCGGATCCGTCGATCGCCAGCACGAGCGCAAGATCCGGGCAGACCGGCTGTGCTGCGGCTTCGCCATTGCAGGCGAATGCGAGCAGCGCCAGCGGCGCTGCCATTCCCCATCCCCGCATTTCCTCCGGCCCCCATCCATTCTTTTAAAATGACAGATGATCGCAATTTTTCGCGATACTAGGTCTCTTCCATCTGGCACGGGTCATGCAATTCCGTTGGTAAGCCTTCGGGCGTGCAGGAAACCCGCTTCGCAGCGGAACCTGGTGCAGCGGGACCTGCGACAATTCTCGGCATCGAAAGGCTTATGGCCGCACCGCGCTGCTTCGCGCCTGTGCATCTCCCCACGCCATTACGTCATTTTACGTATGTGGTTTTGCACTGCAGCGGCCGATAGTCCGCTTAAGCAACGGTCAAGGTCTCTGTTGCCGAGCGAACAAGAAGAGGGGTTCGACCAATGAATTTCAGAACGAAACTGGGCGGTGCATTGCTGGCCGCCGCACTCTCCACCACCGCGTTCCACGGCGCTTTCGCAGCGGACGACACGATCAAGATCGGCGTGCTGCACTCGCTTTCCGGCACGATGGCGATTTCCGAGACGACGCTCAAGGACGCCATGCTGATGATGGTGGAAGAGCAGAACAAGAAGGGCGGCGTGCTCGGCAAGAAGCTGGAAGCCGTCGTCGTCGATCCGGCTTCCGACTGGCCGCTGTTTGCGGAAAAGGCCCGCCAGCTGATCAGCCAGGATAAGGTCGCGGCCGTCTTCGGTTGCTGGACCTCGTCGTCGCGCAAGTCCGTCCTGCCGGTCTTCGAAGAGCTGAACTCGATCCTCTTCTACCCGGTCCAGTACGAGGGTGATGAATCCTCGCGCAACATCTTCTACACCGGTGCGGCGCCGAACCAGCAGGCCATCCCGGCCGTCGATTATCTGGCAGAGACCGAAGGCGTCGAGCGCTGGGTTCTCGCCGGCACCGACTATGTCTATCCGCAGACGACCAACAAGATCCTGAAGGCCTACCTGATGTCGAAGGGCGTCGCGGAAGAGGACATCATGATCAACTACACGCCGTTCGGTCATTCCGACTGGCAGACGATCGTCTCCGACATCAAGAAGTTCGGCTCGGCCGGCAAGAAGACCGCCGTCGTCTCCACCATCAATGGTGACGCCAACGTTCCGTTCTACAAGGAACTCGGCAACCAGGGCATCAAGGCCGAAGACATTCCGGTCGTCGCCTTCTCCGTCGGTGAAGAAGAACTCGCCGGCCTCGACACCACACCGCTCGTCGGCCATCTGGCTGCCTGGAACTACTTCCAGTCCGTCGATGCACCGGTCAATGCCGAGTTCATCAAGACCTGGCACGCCTTCACCAAGAACGACAAGCGCGTGACCAACGACCCGATGGAAGCCGCCTATATCGGCTTCAACGCCTGGGTTAAGGCCGTCGAGGCTGCCGGCACGACCGACACGGATGCCGTTCTCGACTCGATCATCGGCGTCTCCGTTCCGAACCTCTCGGGCGGCACCTCCACCGTCATGCCGAACCACCACATCACCAAGCCGGTGCTGATCGGCGAAATCCAGGCCGACGGCCAGTTCGAAGTCGTGCAGGAAACCGCGGCCGTCGTCGGTGACGAATGGTCGGATTACCTGCCGGACTCGAAAGACCTGATCTCCGATTGGCGCAAGCCGATGGAATGCGGCAACTTCAACGTCGCCACCGGCAAGTGCGGCGGCAAGGGTAGCTGATCCGTCAGCGTCTGGGGCCAAGACCCCTCCCAACCCTCCCCACAAGGGGGCTTTAACCCAGCCGCCCCGCCGCGGTTCACATCAGCCGAGGCGGATGCCGCGAGTTTTCTCCCCCTTGTGGGGGAGGTGGCCGGCAGGCCAGAGGGGAAACGCCCTCGCAACGCCATCCGGGGGACAGACATATGCTTATCCGTTTCATCACACTGATCTTTCTGGTCCTAGCTTCTGCCGCGACTTCCTTCGCGCAAGGCGCAGACCCAAAGCCGCTGTTCAACCAGCTGGCCGATGCCAATTTCAACGAGGCGGAAAAACTCGTCGGCGAAATCGCCGCGACCGGTGATCCGCGTGTCGTGCCGGCGCTCAATACGTTTGCCGAGGGCGATCTCTATTTCCGCAAGTCCGACAAGGCTGTCTTTTCCGCCAAGTCCGCCGGTTCGCAGTTCGACCTGATCGATCCGGTGACGGGCGCGAGCGCCGGCCAAGTCGCCAAGGGCGCGGTGACGAAAATCCGCGTCAATAACAACCTTCGCCGCGCCATCCGTGCAGCTCTCGGCGGGTTGACGCTGATGAGCCCGGATCGTGGCGCACGACTTTCCGCCGCCGATGCCATTCTGCGCTCGCCGAGTGCGGAAACGCTGGAACTGGTCGAGGCCGCGCTCGCCAAGGAAACCGACGCGGAAGTGAAGGCCCGCATGGAGGAGGCGCGCGCCGTATCGCTGCTCGCCTCCGACCGTTCCATCGATGAAAAGCGCGCCGCGATCGAGACGATTTCCGGGCTCGGCGCTCCCGGCCTCGGCGTGCTGAATTCCGTCGCCGGCACGATCGATCCGAGCCTCAAGCCCGATCTCGACGCGGCGATCGCCTCGATCCAGAACGAACAGCAGCTGTGGAACCTCGCCCAGAATGTCTGGTACGGCATGTCGCTCGGCTCCGTGCTGCTGCTTGCCGCCATCGGCCTCGCCATCACCTTCGGCGTCATGGGTATCATCAACATGGCGCATGGCGAAATGGTCATGCTCGGCGCCTATTCCACCTTCATGGTGCAGCAGGTGATCCGCGACAATGCGCCCGGCCTGTTCGACTGGTCGCTGGCGATCGCGCTCCCCGTCGCCTTCCTCGTCACCGGCCTTGTGGGTTTCGTCATCGAGCGCGGCGTCATCCGCTTCCTCTATGGCCGTCCGCTCGAAACGCTGCTGGCCACATGGGGTGTGTCGCTCATCCTGCAGCAGGCGATCCGCACGATCTTCGGCCCGACCAACCAGGAAGTCGGCAATCCGTCCTGGATGTCCGGTTCCTTCCCGCTCGGCGGCATGACGATCACTTACAATCGCATGTGGATCATCGTCTTCTCGCTGACGATCTTCTTCGCGCTGCTCTTCGTGATGAAGAAGACGGCTTATGGCCTCAACATGCGCGCCGTCACCCAGAACCGCCGAATGGCATCCTCGATGGGCATCCGCACGCCCTGGGTCGACGCGCTCACCTTCGCGCTCGGATCGGGCATTGCCGGCATTGCCGGCGTGGCGCTTTCCCAGATCGACAACGTCTCGCCCAATCTCGGCCAGAGCTACATCATCGACAGTTTCATGGTCGTGGTCTTCGGCGGCGTCGGCAATCTCTGGGGCACGCTGGTCGGGGCGCTTTCGCTCGGCATCCTCAACAAGTTCCTGGAGCCCTCCGTCGGTGCCGTGCTCGGAAAGATCCTCGTGCTCGTCCTCATCATCCTCTTCATCCAGAAACGTCCGCGCGGTCTCTTCGCGCTCAAGGGAAGGGCGGTGGAAGCATGATTACCGGCTTCATTCTCCGTGCCCTGGAGGGCAAGATCGTCATCGCCGTCGGCATTCTTCTGGCCGTCGCCATCATCGTCCCGGCGCTCAATCTGCTGACGCCGCCGGACAGCGCCCTGCATATCCCGACCTATGTCATGGCGCTGATGGGCAAGTATCTCTGCTATGCGCTTCTGGCCTTGGCACTCGATCTCGTCTGGGGTTATTGCGGCATCCTCTCTCTCGGCCATGGCGCCTTCTTCGCGCTCGGCGGTTATGCGATGGGCATGTATCTGATGCGCCAGATCGGTTCCCGCGGCGTCTACGGCAATCCCGACCTGCCGGATTTCATGGTCTTCCTCAACTGGAAGGAATTGCCTTGGTTCTGGTACGGATTCGATATGTTCCCGTTTGCGATGGCGATGGTGCTGATCGTGCCGGGCCTGCTCGCCTTCGTCTTCGGCTGGTTCGCCTTCCGGTCCCGCGTCAACGGCGTCTATCTGTCGATCATCACCCAGGCGATGACCTATGCGCTGATGCTCGCCTTCTTCCGCAACGACATGGGTTTCGGCGGCAATAACGGCCTCACCGACTTCAAGGATATCCTCGGCTTCCAGGTTCAGGCCGGCGGCACGCGTGCGGTCCTCTTCGCCATGTCGGCGATCATGCTGGCACTCTGCCTGATCGTCGCTTCGGCCATCACCCGTTCGAAGTTCGGCAAGGTTCTGGTCGGCGTGCGCGATGCCGAAAGCCGGGTGCGCTTCCTCGGTTTCCGGGTGGAAAACATCAAGCTTTTCACCTTTGTCGTCTCGGCCATGTTTGCCGGCATCGCCGGTGCGCTCTTCGTGCCGCAGGTCGGCATCATCAATCCGGGCGAGTTCGCGCCGGCCAACTCGATCGAAGTCGTCGTCTGGACGGCCGTCGGTGGCCGCGGCACGCTGATCGGCCCGATCATCGGCGCCATCCTCGTCAATGCGGGCAAGAGCTATTTTACCGGCGCCTTCCCGGAATTCTGGCTCTTTGCGCTCGGCGGCCTGTTCATCGCCGTCACGCTGTTCCTGCCCAAGGGCATCGTCGGCACGATCCAGCACGGCTGGAACGCCCGCAAGGCTTTGAAGGCTGCAGCGGACGCGGAAAAGTGCAGGGATGCCGGCGCGCCACCAACGGTGCAACAGGTCCAGGCAGCGGAGTGACATCATGAACACGATTTCGGAAACCCGCTCCAAAAGCCTTCTCTATCTGGAAGATGTCTCCGTCTCCTTCGACGGGTTCAAGGCGATCAACTCGCTGTCGCTTGTGGTGGAGCCCGGCGAACTGCGCGCCATCATCGGGCCAAATGGCGCCGGCAAGACGACGATGATGGACATCATCACCGGCAAGACGCGGCCGGACACCGGCAAGGTGATCTTCGAGGAGACGATCGACCTGACCAAGAAAGACGAGGCCGATATCGCGCAGCTCGGCATCGGCCGCAAATTCCAGAAGCCGACCGTGTTCGAAAGCCATACCGTCTGGGACAATCTGGAACTGGCGCTCAACCGCTCCCGCGGCGTCTTCGCCACGCTGTTCTACACGCTGACGGCTGAGGACAAGGCGCGCATCGAGGAGATCCTCGACACCATCCGCATGACGCATCGCAAGGATGAGTATGCGGCCAACCTTTCGCACGGGCAGAAACAGTGGCTGGAAATCGGCATGCTGCTCGCCCAGGAGCCAAAACTGCTGCTCGTCGACGAGCCTGTGGCCGGCATGACGGATGCCGAGACGGCCGAGACGGCTGTGCTGTTGCGCGAGATCGCCAAGACCCGTTCGGTCGTCGTCGTCGAACACGACATGGGCTTCATCCGCGATCTCGGGGTGAAGGTGACGTGCTTGGCGGAAGGATCGGTGCTCGCCGAAGGGTCGATCGATTTCGTTTCGAACGATCCGAAGGTGATCGAGAATTATCTGGGGCGGTGATGGTGAGCTCAGTGGCTGTGATACCCCCTCTGGCCTGCCGGCCATCTCCCCCACAAGGGGGAGATCAGCTGGGCGCGCTCTATCTGCCTCAAGCTGGCATCTTTTTCCGCTTCGATTTTCTTGCAGGATCACGTCCGGCCTCCGCTCAACCTTCAACGGGGGCGAGGGATTGCATCCTTCCGATCTCCCCCTTGTGGGGGAGATGCCCGGCAGGGCAGAGGGGGTAACGCCTCCCCACTTAGCAAACAGGGAGGCACCCCATGCTGACAGTCGACAACGTCAATCTCCACTACGGCGCAGCCCAGGCGCTTCGCGGCGTCTCCATCACCGCTGAGATGGGCAAGATCACCTGTGTGCTCGGGCGTAACGGCGTCGGCAAGTCGTCGCTGCTCAGGGCCGTCACCGGCCAGCATCCGGTTTCGGGCGGCACGATCAGCTTCCAGAACGAGACGTTGAACGGGCTTGCCCCGTATTCCCGCGCCAAGCATGGCATCGGCTATGTGCCGCAGGGCCGCGAGATCTTCCCGCTGCTGACCGTTCAGGAAAACCTGCAGAGCGGCTATGCGCCGCTCGCCCGCAAGGATCGCTACATCCCGGACGAAATCTTCTCGTTGTTTCCCGTGCTGAAGACCATGCTCGGTCGTCGCGGAGGCGACCTGTCCGGCGGCCAGCAGCAGCAGCTGGCAATCGGCCGGGCCATGGTCACGCGCCCGAAGATCCTCGTGCTCGACGAGCCGACCGAGGGCATCCAGCCGTCGATCATCAAGGATATCGGCCGGGCGATCCGCTATCTGCGCGATTCAACCGGCATGGCAATCCTGCTCGTCGAACAGTATCTCGACTTCTGCCGGGAGCTGGCAGATCAGGTCTACATCATGGATCGTGGCGAAATTGTGCATCAAGGGCCGGCTGAAACCTTGGATACGGCAGAAGCAAGGCGGCATCTAACAGTTTAATGGTCAATGTTTGCATAGCTTCTATTCGTTCAAACTGTATCAATACCTGAACCTGTATGCTAGATGAACGGCAGATGAACGACATCTCCGAACATCCTTGACAACCCGCACCCCATGATGAGGCGCTGATGGTCTTTGCATGCATCCTTGGTCACCGTTCCCGCTCCGCTCTTGTTCGCCTGACCGCGACCGGAGCCTTTTTCTTGGCTGCAGGTGCCGCCTTTGCCGGCTGCGGTCAGCCGATGGAAGCCGGTCGTCATGCGCTGACGATCGAGGCTGACGGCATTACGCGCCAAGCCGTCTATTACGTCCCGACCTCCTATACCGGCAAGGACAAGGTGCCGGTCGTGTTCGATTTCCACGGCAGCAACAGCAACCCTACCGGTCAGCTGAACCGCTCGTCCTGGGACAAGGTCGCCGAGAAGAACGGCTTCATCGCGATCGCGCTGCAGGGCAGCCTGCCGGGCAAGACGCCGGGCACCTTTGCCTGGAACGTGCCGCATGTCGAAGTCAGCAAGGCCATCATCCCGACGGGCGGCGCAGGCGGTCTCGACGAAATCTCCTTCATCCGCGAAGCGGTCGACGAAGTGAAGGAAGATTTCTGCGTCGATCCGAACCGCATCTTCGCGTCCGGCTATTCCGGCGGCGGCCGCATGCTGTCGGCCTATCTCTGCTCCGGTGGCGAGGGCTTCACCGGCGCTGGCTTCGTCAATTCGCTGCGCGCCGGTCGTCCGGTGGAGACCGACGGCAAGTGGGGGCCGGACAAGGAAAATTGCAGCCCGGTCAAGCCGATCTCGATCATGGCTTTCGCCGGCATCAAGGATGCACAGAACCCCTATGCGGGTGGCGGCGCGGCCTACTGGCAGTACAGCTTCAAGACCGCGATCCAGCGCTGGAGCGATCTCGACGGCTGCAAGGGCAATGACAATGCCAAGACGATCGACGACGTGACGTTCAGCATGTACGGCACCTGCAAGAACGGCGCCCGTATCGCGTCCTATGTCTTCGCAAACGGCACGCATGACTGGCCGAAGCCTGTCGTCGCCAAGCAGGCCGTTCTTGCTGCTGCCAAGGATGGCGCCGCGAGCGTCACCAAGGTCGCGGCTACCGCGTCTGCAAAGCCCGCCTTCGACACCAACGTTGATCCGGCTTTCCGGATGTGGGACTTCTTCGGCAAGGCTGACTCGACGGATGTCGTCGCGACGGCGGCGCCCGCCAAGTCCAAAGCCGGGGCGAAGTCTGGCACGTCCATTGCTTCTGACTGCGCAACACAGGCAGAAATCGAAGGTACGTCGTGCAGCAGCTCCCAGCCGATCAATATGCGCCGCAGCGGGCAAGGGGTTCAGGACGCCTTGTAACCAAGGTTTTCGGCGGGCGGACAAGGCTTGACGAATTCTACCAGGAAGGCTGCGCAAAAATACGCCTTCCGGAAACTTTCTCGCCTGAAATGGAGGCGATTCTCATCAATACGTCAGGGGGACTGACGGGCGGCGACGTGATCGAATGGTCCGTCGCCGCTGCGCCTTCCACAAGGCTCTCGGTCACCACCCAGGCGAACGAGAAGATTTACAAGGCCGCCTCCGATACGGCCTCCGTCTCCACCGACATCACGGTCGGTGCTGGTGCCTCCGTCCACTGGCTGCCCCAGGAAACGATCCTTTTCGACCAGGCCTCGCTGACGCGGCGGCTCGATGTCGATCTTGCCGACGACGCGGAATTTCTCGCCGTCGAGGCGGTACTGCTCGGGCGCAAGGCGATGGGCGAGGCGGTCGGTCGCGGCTTCTTCCGCGATCGCTGGCGGGTACGCCGCAATGGTCAGCTCATTCATGCCGAGGAACTGCGTTTCGAGGGCGAAATCGAGCGGCTGACCCAGGCCGCCGCCGTGCTCTCCGGCCAGGTCGCCTTCGCCACCCTGTTCTATACCGGTCCGCTTTGCGAGGCCCTCCTGCCGCGCCTGCGGGAATGCCTCGATGGCACGCCCGGCGGCGCAAGCCATTGGAACGGCAAGCTCATCGCCCGCATTGCGGCGCCGACCGGCTTCGACTTGAGAAAAATCCTGGTACCGGCAATTTCCGTATTGCGTAACGGCGCGCCAGTGCCGAAAGTCTGGCATATCTGATTTGCCGATTGCGACGATTACTGCGGGAAGCCCATGAACCTGACGCCCAGAGAAAAAGACAAGCTGCTGATTTCCATGGCTGCGATGGTCGCGCGGCGCCGCCTTGAGCGCGGCGTGAAGCTGAACTACCCGGAAGCGATCGCGCTGATCACCGACTTCGTCGTCGAAGGCGCCCGGGACGGCCGTTCCGTCGCCGATCTGATGGAGGCGGGCGCCCATGTCATTACCCGCGCTCAGGTGATGGAGGGCATCTCGGAAATGATCCACGACGTGCAGGTGGAGGCGACTTTTCCTGACGGCACGAAGCTCGTCACCGTGCATGAACCGATCCGCTAAGGAGGGTAGGCGATGCTGGAACTGCGCCCAAACTGCGAATGCTGCGACAAGGATCTGGCGCCCGACAGTCGCGAGGCGATGATCTGCACGTTCGAGTGCACGTTCTGCAGTGATTGCGTCACCAACGTTCTTGGCGGCGCCTGCCCGAATTGCGGCGGAGAGTTCGTTCGCCGTCCGGTGCGGCCACCCGCCGCACTGGCACGCAACCCGGCATCGACGAAGCGTGTTCTGAGAGCCGACTGCAAGCCCCAAATTGCTTTAACTGCCTGAGGAGGTGATTCATGATCCCCGGTGAAGTCATTGCCGCTGCAGGCGAAATCGAGCTCAATGTCGGCGCGCCGACGATCTCGATCGAGGTGTCCAATACCGGTGACCGGCCGGTCCAGGTGGGCAGCCACTACCATTTCTTCGAGACCAACAATGGACTATCCTTCGAGCGCGACAAGGCGCGGGGTATGCGGCTCGACATTCCCGCCGGCACTGCGGTGCGATTCGAGCCCGGCCAGACCCGCTCCGTGACGCTCATTCCGCTTTCCGGCGACCGGAAGGTTTTCGGTTTCCAGCAGAAGATCATGGGAGAGCTCTGACATGGCGACGAAACATTATCTCGGCAGCTGCCAATGCGGCGCGGTTTCCTTCGAGGCCGATGTCGATCTGGATCAGACGATCACCTGCAACTGCTCGCGCTGCCAGCGGCTCGGCTCGGTTCTGGCCTTCGCGCCGCGCGGTGCCTTCACGCTGAAATCCGGCGAGGACAATCTTACCGAATACCGCTTCAACACGAAGAAGTTGCAGCACCTGTTCTGCAAGACCTGCGGCATCGAGAGTTTTGCCTATGGGGATTCTCCGAAGGATGGCTCGCCCATGGTGGCAATCAACGCCAATTGCCTCGAAGGCGTCGATCCACGGGCACTGACCTCGCATCACTTCGATGGCGCTGCGGCCTAGGGAATTCGAATGCTGAAACTCGCGCTTTTGCCGATGCTCTGCGGATGTGTACTGCTGGTGGATGCCCCGACCTCGAACGGGCAGCAGCCGGAGGTCGATTGCGACAACGCGCAGACCCAGATGGCCATGAATATCTGCGCCGGGCAGGACTTCGACGAGGCCGATGCGGAGCTCAATACCCAATACAAGCTGACCCGCGACGAAATGCGCGCGGCGGATAAGGATGCGAGCGAGGCGACTGCCGGTGCCGAGGATGCGCTGGTCAAAGCCCAGCGCGCCTGGGTCTCCTATCGCGATGCGCAATGTGCATCCTACGGCTTTCAGGCGCGCGGCGGCTCGATGCAGCCGATGCTGATTTCCGGATGCCAGGCCGATCTGACGCGCAAGCGTACCCAAGAACTGAAGGAGCTGACGGAAAACTCGGGCAACTGAACCTGTCTCCGTCACTCTCCCGCGACCAAAGTTGTCGAACTCCAGAGGTAGTCCATGTCCTTCAAGATGTCCCGCGCCGCCTATGCCTCGATGTTCGGTCCGACGACCGGCGACAAGGTGCGGCTGGCCGATACCGAGCTGTTCATCGAGGTGGAGAAGGACTTCACCACTTACGGCGAAGAGGTGAAGTTCGGCGGCGGCAAGGTCATCCGTGACGGCATGGGCCAGAGCCAGGCGACGCGCGGCGAGGGCGCGGTCGATACGGTCATCACCAATGCTTTGATCATCGACCATAGCGGCATCTACAAGGCGGATGTGGGTCTGAAGGACGGCCGTATCCATGCGATCGGCAAGGCCGGTAATCCGGATACGCAGCCGGGCGTCACCATCATCGTCGGACCTTCCACGGAAGCCATTGCCGGCGAGGGCAAGATCCTGACGGCCGGCGGCATGGACGCGCATATCCATTACATCTGCCCGCAGCAGATCGAGGAAGCGCTGATGAGCGGCGTCACCTGCATGCTCGGCGGCGGTTCCGGCCCGGCACACGGGACGCTCGCCACTACCTGCACCGGCGCCTGGCATATCGAGCGGATGATAGAGAGTTTCGACGCCTTCCCGATGAACCTTGCGCTTGCCGGCAAGGGCAATGCCTCGCTGCCTGCGCCGCTCGAAGAAATGATCCTTGCCGGCGCCTCGTCGCTGAAGCTGCACGAGGATTGGGGCACGACGCCGGCGGCGATCGACAACTGCCTGACGGTGGCCGATGCGTTCGACGTGCAGGTGATGATCCATACCGATACGCTGAACGAGAGCGGCTTCGTCGAAGACACGGTGAAGGCGATTGCCGGCCGCACCATCCATGCCTTCCACACGGAAGGGGCGGGCGGCGGCCATGCGCCCGACATCATCAAAGTCTGCGGAAATCCGAACGTCATTCCGTCGTCGACCAACCCGACTCGGCCCTACACGGTCAACACGCTCGCCGAACATCTCGACATGCTGATGGTCTGCCATCACCTGTCGCCGTCTATTCCCGAAGACATCGCGTTTGCCGAAAGCCGCATCCGCAAGGAAACGATTGCTGCGGAAGACATTCTCCACGATATCGGCGCCTTCTCGATCATCTCGTCCGACAGCCAGGCCATGGGCCGCGTCGGCGAGGTGGCGATCCGCACCTGGCAGACGGCCGACAAGATGAAGCGCCAGCGCGGCCAGCTGAAGGACGAGACCGGCGACAACGACAATTTCCGCGTCAAGCGCTACATCGCCAAATACACGATCAACCCGGCGATCGCCCATGGCGTTTCCCACGAGATCGGTTCGGTGGAAGTCGGCAAGCGCGCCGATCTGGTTCTGTGGAGCCCGGCCTTCTTCGGCGTGAAGCCGGAAATGGTGCTGCTCGGCGGTTCGATCGCGGCGGCTCCGATGGGGGATCCGAACGCCTCGATCCCGACGCCGCAGCCGATGCATTACCGCCCGATGTTCGCCGCCTATGGCAAGCTGCGCACCAATTCCTCGGTCACCTTCGTTTCCCAGGCCTCGCTCGATGCCGGCCTGTCGCACAAGCTCGGCGTCGCCAAGAAGCTGGTGGCGGTGAAGAATGTCCGCGGCGGCATCGGCAAGGCGTCGATGATCCACAATTCGGCAACGCCGCATGTGGAGGTCGACCCGGAAACCTACGAGGTGCGTGCCGACGGCGAGCTCTTGACCTGCCAGCCGGCGACGGTTCTGCCGATGGCGCAGCGCTATTTCCTGTTCTGACGGGGAGGGTCGGCGGTGATGCAAACCGTCCGGCGATGTGAGGCTGCGGATATCGCCGAATGGGCGCGTCTGCGGCATGCGCTCTGGCCGGACGGATCCGCAGACGGGCATGCCGCCGAAATCGCGGCGGCGCTGTCGGACGGTTCGTTGCGCGGTTATCTCGCCGTGAGCGGGGAGGGCGAGGCGATCGGCTTTGCCGAGATTTCCATTCGTCGCTACGCCAATGGCAGCACCCAATCGCCGGTGCCGTTTCTGGAGGGCATCTGGATTGCGGTGGAATACCGTCGCCATGGTATCGGACAGATGCTGATCGAGCGGATTTCGACGGATTGCGCGGCGGAGGGTTTCGTCGAACTCTGCTCCGATGCGGAGATCGACAATCTTGCGTCCCACCATGCCCATGAAAGCTGGGGCTTTGCTGAGACGGAGCGGGTCGTCTATTTTCGCAAACCCCTTTGAGATATCACGACGATGAAATCCGCTTTCCGCGTCCTGCTTGCCGTCGTTGCCGTGATTGTGCTGGCAGTCGCGGCAGGTACATTCGTCCCGCGCCCGCTGTCTGAGCGTGGCTCCTCCGGAGAGGCCGCAGAGACACGGCGCATTCTCGTGCTCTCCAATCCAATTCACACGGATATCGCCATTCCGCTAGATGCCGAGACGCGGGCGGCCTATGGGTTTCTCGGGGCTTTCGGCGTGCCGGTCGGCGAGCCCGGCGCGGAATGGCTGATCATCGGCTGGGGAGGCCGGGCTTTCTATCTGGAAACGCCCACCTGGGCCGAGCTGAAGCCCATGCCGCTGTTTCGGGCGCTGACGATCGACAGATCGGTCATGCATGTGGACGTGGCGGGTGGGATCGAGGAGGAGCACCCGTCCATCAGGTCCTTTGACCTCGGACCTGCGGAGTTTGGAGCACTGTCCGACTTCATACAGGCAAGTTTCGTCCGAAACGGCGGTAACGTCGTCGTCATCCCTGATGCGAGCTATGGAATGTACGATCGGTTCTTCGAGGCGCATGGTTCGTTCAACGCTCTCGTCGGGTGCAACACATGGACGGCGCGCGCCCTTCGTTCGGCGGGCATTCGGACCGGCTGGTGGAATCCCCTGCCGCAAACATTGGGTCTCTCGCTAGACCTGTTCAATTGAAGGACGGAGTCCCCCTTGGCGATCCTCGGGTCTCACTGCGCTCGCCCGAGGATGACGGGCATTTTTCTGCTCGGGTTAAATCCGAGGATCGGCCG
This sequence comes from Terrirhizobium terrae, assembly GCF_030323265.1. Lineage (GTDB taxonomy): Bacteria > Pseudomonadota > Alphaproteobacteria > Rhizobiales > Rhizobiaceae > Neorhizobium. The sequence goes on along the minus strand of NZ_CP104992.1, from coordinate 88,765 downwards.
GGACACGTCGGGTGCCTCGAATTGAATTTTTATATGTGACACTCGGCGTGTCCCGTTCGGTGTGTTTTTCCACGCAACTCCGGTCCGTCTAGGGCGGCAGGTCTTAATGTCCTTGCGGACTGCCGGCCGGTTTGTGTGCGACACACGCACGCCTCCTTGCAAAAGGAGAGGCAGACCATTTTCTGCGCAGCCCCGGATGTCCCGCCTGCATCACTGCGGTCCATCCGATCACCGATCCCGCCTCGCCGGCAATGCTGACCGGTGTAGCCGAAGCGGAACGGCGAGATTGTAGGCATGGGGCAAAAGGGCGTGGATGAAAAAAGAGGTAAGTGACTGGAATTGCTCGGGCGTGGTGTCGAAACGTCCACGGCTACCATCCACCGCTGACCTGTCATCCCGCCATCGATGTTCAGGGCAGAGATATGGTTCTCCTCGGCCGTCTCAGGTGATTGATAAAATATCCGTCAATATTGTCGTGCCGGAAATTGGTTTTTACTATGAATCATGACGTTAATCCATGTTAATCCAAGTTTTGGAAGGGTTATTCCTCGTTCTGCCACGAGAGATCCTCCAGTCGACTGGACAGCGCATTAGAAACATCTATAGTAGCTCCATCGTCGGCAAATCAGCCTGTAGGCGCCGACGGCTGAGAGCCACGCTCCCGCCTGCGTAATCGAGGTGGCTGCGGTGACATCCAAGGATTTACATTCTCCATCAGCGCTTATGAAATACCTGTCAAAGCTTCGCGACATGAAAGAAGCGTACGCAGCCGGTCACCGACCGCACACGGCCGGTGGCAGGCTGTCGACCAAGCTTCCCGATGACGAGGCGGAGGTTTTAAGCGAGCAGCCATGGGGGCCGTGATCCGCATAGGCTTTACGCTACATTGGAAAAAGCCGGTGCATGTCGGTACGGAGGACCGACTGGATGTCACGATACGGGGGCCGGGCGATGCGATCCGGTACATGCACGCCAATTTCGTGGCCAAGCGAGGTTCCAGCTATTGGCGGGCGCATTCATTGTGTCATCATGCCATTTCCGGTCAGATGCACCATGAGCTGTCCCGGCAGGCTTTTCTGGATGCTTGGGTCGAGCAGACCTTCATCGTCGAGGGCGCTTCCGACTGATCCGTCAGCACGGGCGAGCATTTCTTTGGAACAGAAGGTGATATCGCTTGTTGGCTCTATGTCGCATTCCGCGACAAGGAGTACGCAAAGTGCAAGACACTCCAAAGCCTGGCCAGAAGCCCGACAGCCGGCCTGACCAGCAGAAGGACCGGCCGGACGACAAGTCCCCTGTCCAGACCAAACCAAGCGACCGTCACGACGATAAGGTAGATCGTCGCTAACTCATGCCCCGGCTGGGTTATGCCCCAGCCGGACGTTCAGAGGAGTCGGCTGACAGAGGGCCTTTCCTGTCCAGATCTCATCGCCGATGCTCGGCGGTTGGGAATAGCCGAACTGTCGCGGAGGCGAGGAGAGAGACGTGACCCCCAGTTTTCAGTACGAGCCCGAGATGAGGGTGATCTACGACATTTTCACGAAAGAGGTTCTCGTGACGTTTCGCGGCGAAGTCAGGATGCTTGGCCCTTTCCCGGACAAGAAGGCCGCCACGGCAGCGGCAGAGGATTTCTGCCGTTCGAAAGGCTGGCAGGATCATTGACAGCGCCGCCATTGTAGGCTTCGTACTCAGCGGATCGCGCAGAAACGGTGCAAAGCCCTGCTTCCTGTGAATACCTGCCCTGCAGAACCGGTTTTTATCAAGAACTTTGCTGCACTGCGGAAAAAGTGCCGCTATGAGAAGGCATCTGCCTCTGGACGGGGCGAATGTTCATTCTCATGGAGGCATATATGCTGGGCAAGAAGGTTCCCAACGTCATTTTCCGCACCCGCGTACGCGACGAAGCCGTCGGCGGCCCGAACCCTTTCCGCTGGCAGGACATGACCTCGGCCGACTATTTTGCCGGCAAGCGCGTCGTGCTGTTCTCGCTGCCGGGCGCATTCACGCCGACCTGCTCGACCTACCAGCTGCCCGATTTCGAAAAGCTCTTCCCTGATTTCCAGGCCGAAGGCATCGATGCAATCTACTGCATGTCGGTCAACGACGCGTTCGTGATGAACGCCTGGGCCAAGAGCCAGAACCTTGCAAACGTCTCGGTCATCCCAGACGGTTCGGGCGAGTTCACCCGCAAGATGGGCATGCTCGTCGCCAAGGACAATCTCGGCTTCGGCATGCGCTCCTGGCGCTATGCCGCGATCGTCAACGACGGCAAGGTCGAGCAGTGGTTCGAGGAAGAAGGCTATTCCGACAACTGCGAAACGGACCCCTATGGTGCGTCGTCGCCGCAGAATATTCTCGACAGCCTCAAGGCCGTCAAGGTCGCTGCCGAGTAAGGCGTTGCGCTCTTAATTTTCAGAAGCCCGGCCTCTTGATGAGAGGCTGGGCTTTTTTGTTGCTCTGCGCATGTTGCGCTTGTGCTCGGCGCAACGGACGGCAATGATGCGGGACCTTTGCAGATTAAAGAGTTCATCATGCAGCACATCCATTCCTACCGCCCGGCCGGCGAGATCTCCGATCCGCCCATCGATACCGTCAGCCTGCCGCACGACCTGCGCCATCTTCGCCGCAAGCTGCTGCATCTGTCCAATGGCGACATGGTGATGCTCGACCTGAAAGAGGCCGTACTCTTCCATCATGGCGACCGGCTGGTGCTCGACAATGGCGACACGGTGGAGGTGCAGGCAGCGCCCGAAAAGCTGTTCGAAGTGAAGGCGCGCGATACGCTGCATCTGATCGAGCTCGCCTGGCATCTCGGCAACCGGCATCTCTCGGCGCAGATCGAGGAAGGCCGCATCCTGATCCTGCGGGATCACGTAATCCGCGCGATGCTGCAGGGCCTCGGCGCGACGGTTTCTGATGTGGAAGAGGGTTTTCAGCCGGCGCGGGGTGCCTATCACTCGCATGGCTCCCATTCCCATGGCCACGATCACCACGACCACGGCCATCATGATCATGGTCACCATGGGCACGATCATGGCGACGGTCATCACCATCACGACTGATCTGCACGTGAATGGGGAGGAAATGCCGGCGCAGCGGCTGGCGAATGCTAGGCCTGAGAGTGCCATCGATACGCGGGCGCTTCTGCGGCTGATGGCCTGGCTCTCGCCGGCCTTTCCGATCGGCGGGTTTGCCTGGTCGGGCGGGCTGGAGCGGGCGGTTGCCGATGGTCTGGTGAAGAACGCCGACGATCTGCAGGACTGGCTTGCGACGCTGCTGGCTCACGGTTCGCTGTGGAACGATGCGGTGCTGTTTTCCGAGGCCTGGCGGCAGGCGGAGAATGATGCTGCCCTTCGGGATGTCGCGGCGTTGGGGCTGGTGCTCGCCGGTTCGGCGGAGCGGTTCAGCGAGACGCTGTCTTTGGGCAAGGCTTTTGCGACGGCAGCAGCGGCTTGGCCGCATCCGGTGCTGGAGCGACTGCCGGAGGATCTGCCGTTTCCGGTCGCGGTTGGTGCGGTGGCTGCGGGGCACGACGTGTCCTTGTCCCAAGCGCTGGCCGCCTATCTGCATGCCGCCGTGTCCCAGGCCGTTTCGGCCGGCATCCGGCTGAGTGTGGCCGGGCAGGCGCAGGGGTGGCCATTCTTGCGGCGCTGGAGGCACCGGTTGAGGAAGTGTCACGGCAGGCGTCGAGCACGAACCTCGATGATCTCGGGACTTCGGCGGTGCAGGCAGAGATCGCAGCACTCAGACACGAAACACAGCATTCGCGGCTTTTTCGCTCCTGACGGCGGAACTAAGCTGTGGCGACAATCGAAAGGACATGATGATGAAATCGGCGAACGGACCCCTGCGGGTCGGCATCGGCGGGCCGGTGGGCTCGGGCAAGACGGCGCTGACGGAGAAGCTCTGCAAGGCGATGCGCGACGACTATTCCGTCGCTGTCGTCACCAACGACATCTACACCAAGGAAGATGCCGATGCGCTGGTGCGCATGCAGGCTCTGTCGTCCGACCGCATCGTCGGTGTCGAGACGGGCGGTTGCCCGCATACGGCGATCCGCGAGGATGCGACGATCAATCTGCAGGCGATCGCGGGCCTCAACCAGCGTATCCCGGATCTCGACGTCGTGTTCATCGAATCGGGCGGGGACAATCTGGCGGCGACCTTCTCGCCGGATCTTGCCGACATCACCATCTACGTGATCTCGACCTGTCAGGGCGAGGAGATCCCGCGCAAGGGCGGGCCGGGCATCACCCGCTCGGACCTGCTCGTCATCAACAAGAAGGATCTGGCGCCCTATGTGGGTGTCGATATCGATGTGATGGACCGGGACGCGGCGCGCATGCGCGAGATGAAGCCGCATGTCTTCACCGACCTGAAGCGCGGCGAGGGGGTCGGCCATATCGTCGAGTTCCTGCGCCGTCAGGGCGGACTCTGAAACAAAAAAGGCCGGCAGCCCTCCAGCCGCCGGCCAACGCCTGTTGCTGGACACCCCTGTCGCAACACGCGTGGATCAAGGACCCGCTCTGTCTATCGTGTCCTCGAAGCGTCGGATTCTCGCAGAGCCTGCACATCACCGACTTGGATAATCCGACCGCGGACGGTCACGCCCGCCTTGCGCAGGCTGGAAAAGGCGCGAGACAGTGCCTCGGGCGCCAGGCCCAGCATGCCGGCGAGCAGGTTCTTCTGGAACGGCAGGCGGATCGAGGCCGGTCCCCGCTCGTCAGGGCAGCGGCTGACGATGTAATTCGCGACGCGCTGGGGCGCGGTGAACAGCCGGTCATTGGTGATGCAGTCGATCGTATCCTGCAGATTGCGCGATATCGAGGCGATGACGGCCCTGGCGATCTCCGGCTCCTCCTGGGCAAGCTCGCGCACCGCCTGCATGTCAAAGCGGGCCAGCGTCGTCGGCTCGGCGGTCAGCGCGTTGTAGCGATAGGTGTTTTCGCCGAAAAGCAGGCATTGGGCGAAGGTATCGCCCGGGGCGCAGACCATGATGTCGGCCTCGCGGCCTTCGCGGCTCAGCCTGAAGAGGCGCACATAGCCGCTCAAAACGCAATAGAAGGCGTCAGCAGGTTCACCCTCGCGCGCCACGAATTTTCGGGCGGGAAGCGTGCTCACCGTCATCGCCGACATCAGGCGAACCAGGGTCTCCTGGCTCAGGCCCGCAAGGAACGGGGCCTTGAGAAGCACGGCCCGGTCTCGATTGTTGAGCTTCAGGTTGCTGTTCATGTCCGCCATCTCTTCCCTATGCGACTGTTTTGACCACCCATGGTGGTACAATAGCCTTTGCTGAAGAGAGGGATTTGATACTGATCAAATGTGCGATGCATTTCGTCCTCGGCAGAATTCGCATGCCAAGAGCGGAAACGGCCGCCTTTATGGCGGCCGTCTGGATCATCGCATACCGCGCTGGGCGCCGATGCCGCGCGTGCCGGTGTCCTGCTCGATCTGGACCAGGCGCTCTTGGAGATCGGAAAGGCCGCGGTCGTTGCTCTGCGTCCGGCGCGTGAGTTCTTCCGGCGACAGGACTTCCTCGTCCTCTTCCTTCTTCCCGACGAAGCGGCCGAAGAGTTTTCCGAGCAGGCGCGACAGGTCGTCCATGATGAGGAAGAAGGACGGCACGACAACGAGGGACAGCACGGTCGAGACGATGATGCCGCCGATGACCGCGATCGCCATCGGCGCGCGGAAGGAGCCACCTTCGCCAACGCCCATGGCCGAGGGCAGCATGCCGGCGGACATGGCGATCGAGGTCATGATGATCGGCCGCGCGCGCTTGCGGCCGGCCTCGACCATGGCGTGAACCCGTTCCAGCCCGTGCCGCTTCATCTCGATGGCGAAATCGACGAGCAGGATGGCGTTCTTCGTCACGATACCCATCAGCATCAGAATGCCGATCAGCACCGGCATGGAAAGCGCGTTCTGCGTGACGATCAGCGCCACCGCAACGCCGCCGATGGCGAGCGGCAGCGAGAAGAGGATGGTGAAGGGCTGGATGACATCCTTGAACAGCAGGATCAGCACGACGAGCACCAGCATCAGCCCGAGCAGCATGGCATTGCCGAAGCTCTGCTGCATTTCGGCCTGGACCTTCGCGTCACCGCTTTCGGCCAGCCGCACCGTGGGCGGAAGCTCGGTCTCGTCGACGATGCGCTTGAACTCGGCGGTTGACGAATCCAGTGCCGTGCCGAAGGGGACGTCGGAGCCGATGGCGACGACGCGGTTGCGGTCGTTGCGCTTGATCGAGCTCGGGCCCTCCGCATAGTCGATATCGGCGACGCTGGTAAGCGGCACCATGGAGCCGGACGAAGTCTTGACCTTGAGATTGCGGATCGCCTGCAGGTCGCGGCGCACGTCGAGCGAGGTCTGGACGCGGATCGGGATCTGCCGGCTGTCGAGCGAGATTTTCGCGAGGTTCGCATCGATATCGCCGATCGTCGCGACGCGGACTGTCTCCGAGATCTGCTGCGGCGTGATGCCGAGGCGCGAGGCTTCCGCCATGCGGGGTCGGATCTGCAGTTCTGGGCGGGGCAGGGCGCCGTCGGACGAAACGTTGGCCAGGATGCTGGAGGCGCGCAGGCGCGATTCCAAGAGGCTGACCGCCTCGTTCAGGTCGTCCTCGTTGGAGGAGAGGAAGTTGAACGAGAGCTCGCGCTCGGCGCGGTCGTTGACCTTGGAAATGCGCACGTCCGGGATGGAACGGACCGCGGCGAAGATATCCTTCTCCACATCCCATTGCGGCCGGGTGCGGCCGTTTTCCGGCAGCTTCGGCAGGTAGCCGCCGATCAGCGGCAGGCCGCCGAGGCCCTTGTTGACCAGCGTCTTGACCAGCGAGTGATCGATATTCTTCAGGATGACGCGGACCGTCGAGCGGCGCAGTTCCAGATCGCCCTTGGGCGAGGCGCCGCCAAGGGTAAAGACGCTCTCGACGCCATCGATATTGCGCACGGCCTCGAAGACCTGGGCGCTGACGACATCGGTCTCGTCGAGCGTCGCATTGGGCGGCAGTTCGACGGACAGCACGACGCGCGATGAATCGTCCGGCGGCAGGAAGGAGCCGGGTACCTTGCTGAGCAGGACCATGGAGCCGAAGAGGAAGGCGATTGCCGCAATGAGGGTGGCATAGCGCCAGTACCATTTGCGGGTCGTGCCGGTGACGAGGCGGGTATAGGCGCGCATCATCCAGCCGTCATTGTCCTCGTGGTCGTCCATCGCGTCTTCGGCGCGCATCAGATAGGCGGCCATCAAAGGCGTGATCAGGCGCGCTACAGCGAGCGAGAAGAAGACCGAGAAGGCGACGGTGAGGCCGAACTGGATAAAATACTGGCCCGGAATGCCCGGCATGAAGGAGACCGGCACGAAGACGGCGATGATGGTGAAGCTCGTCGCGATCACCGCAAGGCCGATTTCGTCGGCGGCTTCCAGGGCCGCGCGATACGGCGTCTTGCCCATCTTGATATGGCGGGCGATGTTTTCGATCTCGACGATCGCGTCGTCGACGAGAATGCCGGTGGCGAGCGTCAGTGCCAGGAAGCTCACGAGGTTCAGCGAGAACCCCATGATATCCATGATCCAGAAGGTCGGGATGGCGGAAAGCGGCAAGGCCACGGCGGCGATCAGCGTCGCGCGCCAGTTGCGCAGGAACAGGAAGACGACGATAACGGCGAGGATGGAGCCTTCCATCAGCGTGTGGAGTGCCGCCTCGTAGTTTCCGTAAGTGAAGTAGACGCTGTCGTCGACCATCTCGATCGCGACGTCCGGATGGGCCTTGCGGATGATGTCGAGGCTTTCGGCAACGGTTTCAGCAACCGAGACCTCGCTGGCACCCTTGGCGCGGAAGACGGCGAAGGTGACAGCCGGGGTGCCGTTGAAGCGCGAGAAGGATTTCGGCTCCTCATAGGTGTCGGTGACGCGGCCGAGCTCGGACAGCTTGACGAAGCGGCCGTTGGGGAGCGCGATTGAGGTATCGGCAAGCTGCGCCACGTCGCGGGCGTCGCCGAGGGTGCGGATCGACTGCTCGTTGCCGGCCACCTGACCACGGCCCGAACCGAGGTCGACGTTGGTTCCGCGCATCTGCGTGTTCACGTCGGCGGCGGTGATGCCATAGGCGTCGAGCTTGGCCGGGTTGAGGGCGACACGCACTTCGCGGTCGGCGCCGCCGTAACGATCGACGCGGCCGATGCCGGGCTCGCCCTGCAATTCGCGGGTGATCGTGTCGTCGACGAACCACGAAAGTTCCTCAAGCGTCATGTTTGGCGAGGAGACGGCGAAGGTCTGGATCGCCTGGCCTTCGACATCGACCTTGGTGACGATGGGTTCCTCGATGCCGGCCGGCAGGTCGCCGCGGATCTTGTCGATTGCGTCCTTGGTGTCCTGCACGGCTTCCGCCGTCGGCTTTTCGATGCGGAAGACAACCGTGGTCAGCGACTGGCCGTCGGTGACGGTCGACTGGATCTCGTCGATGCCGCTGATCGAGGCGACCGCATCCTCGATCTCCTTGGTCACCTGCATTTCAAGTTCGGACGGCGAGGCACCACTCTGCGCCACCGTGACGGAGACGACGGGAACGTCAATGTTAGGGAAGCGGGTGATCGGCAGCGCATAGAAGGACTGAATGCCGACGACCATCAGCAGCACGAAACCGAGCAGCGGCGCGATCGGATTCTTGATCGACCAGGCGGAGAAGTTCATTGGGAATTCTCCGTGGCCTTGGCGGTTTTGTCTTCGGGAACGGGTTTGATGTGATCGCCGTCGCGCACGAAGGCGCCGGCCTTGGCCACGACGACGTCGCCTGCCTCGATGCCGCTGACGACCTGGATGAAGCCGCCGTCCTGGAAGCCGGTGACGATCTCGGCCTGCTTGACGACGCCGTCTTCCACCTTGCGGGTGGTGGCGCCCTGTCGGCCGACTGTCACGGCGGACAAGGGAGGGCAAGCGCCTCGGTTTCCTCGACGATGACGGAGGCGCGGCCATACATGCCGGCGCGCGCGCCGCTATCGGCATCGATCTCGACATGGACGAGGCCGAGCCTTGTCGTCGGGTCGACGGTCGGTGATACGAGCCGCACGCGGCCTTCGATCTCCTTGCCGTTGCCGGCAACCGCAACGACTGCCTTCTGGCCGATCTTGGCCTTCTGGATGTCGGTTTCGGAAATATCGGCGACCAGTTCGATCGCGCCGTCGCGGATGACGGTGAACAGCGGATCGCCGTTGCCCGAGGCGATGGCGCCGACCTTGGCATTCTTGACCGAAACGACGCCATCGACCGGGCTTTTCACGCCGGTGCGGGCAAGCTGCAGTTCGACATCGGCAAGCTGGGCCTCGATAACGCGGACATCGGACTGCGCGACGGTGACGGACTGCCGCGCGGCGTTGAGTCGGGCGCGCGCGACCTGGACCTGGGCATTGGCCTGTTCCAACTGCGAAATCGTGCTGGTGCCGTTCTCGCTGAGTTTTTCCGTGCGGTCGCGCCGACGCACCATGTCATCCTGATTGGCTTCGGCTTCGATGACCTGCGCCTCGTATTGGGCGACCGATGCCTCGGCCTTGGCCTTGTTGGCCTGATACTGGCTCTTCTGCAGGATCAGCGCATCGTCGTTCAGCGTCGCGAGTACCTGGTCTGCCTTGACCTCATCGCCGACATCGACATTGAGCTGCTTGACCGAAAGGCCTTCGACGAGCGGCTGGACCTGGATTTCGTCGACCGGGCGTATCGTACCGGTCGCGACGATACGGTCCGTCAGCGGCCGTTTCACCGCTTCGGTCACAACGATCGCCGGGAGCTTTGCCTGAGATGCTGCCGGAGCATTTGCTTCCTGTGCCGCAAGTGGAGAGGCGACAAGCAAAGCAATCAGCGGCAGGATCGAGTTCGATGGGCGGTAAGACATGCAGCAAATCCAATGTTCGGAGAAGCAGGTCCACACGACCGACATAGTCGCGCCGCCATACCTCCTCCCTGTATGACGCGCGGTGAACTCTGCATCCGACAATTACTTCCGGCATAAGGCGGAAAAATTATCTGCATGTTCTGGCGCCACTTTTACGTGTTCATCGTCTCACGATCAATCCGTCGCCAGCCGACGAAATGACATGTGCTCATGGCAAAAAAATGCCCGGTTTGTTGCCGGGCATGAAGAATATCGAATGCAATTGTTGCCGGATTATTTCAGCGCGGCTTCCGTAATATCGGCCGTATAGGCGCCTTCCGGTGCCTTGCTGATGATCTTCTGGTCGGTAAGAGCCTTCACCGTGCGTTCGTAAGTTCCCATGTCCAGCTTGCCGTCGCCGATCAGCTTGGCGACTTCGCCCATCATCCGCTTCTGATGGTTTTCGTCCTGGCCGCCATTGTCCATGACGATTTCGGCGGCTTCATCCGGGTTGTCGATCGCGTATTTCCAGCCCTTCATGGAGGCGCGGACGAACTTGACCATGTTTTCCTTGAACTTCGGATCGGCGAGCTTGGTTTCGAGCGCGTAGAGGCCGTCTTCCAGCAGGTCGTTGCCAAGCGCCGTGTAGTTGAAGACGACGAGGTCTTCGGCCTTGAAGCCGGCGTCGATCGCCTGCCAGTATTCGTTATAGGTCATGACCGAGATGCAGTTTGCCTGCTTCTGGACGAGTGGCTGCACGTCAAAGCTCTGCTTCAGCACGGTCACGCCGTCGGCGCCGCCCTCGGTCTTCAGGCCGAGCTTGTTCATCCAGGCGAAGAACGGATATTCGTTGCCGAAGAACCAGACGCCGAGCGTCTTGCCCTTGAAATCCGCTTCGGTCTTGACCGGGCCGTCCTTCGGGCAAATCAGTTCGAGGCCGGATTTCTGAAACGGCTGGGCGATATTGACGAGCGGCACACCTTTCTCGCGGGCCACCAGAGCGCCGCCCATCCAGTCGACGATCACGTCGGCGCCGCCGCCGGCAATGACCTGTTCGGGCGCGATGTCGGGACCGCCCGGCTTGATCGTCACGTCGAGGCCTTCCTCTTCGTAGAAGCCCTTGTCCTTGGCGACGTAATAGCCGCCGAACTGGCCCTGGGCCACCCATTTCAACTGCAGCGTCAGCGCGTCGGCTGCAAACGCCTGTGCGGCGGCGAGGGACATTGCCCCGGCCATCAATGCCATCATGATCTTTTTCATTGCCGTCACCCTCTGTTTTCCGCCCTTGCGATGTTACGCGGGCGGTTCGTTGCGCCTAACCCCCACGGTTAGACGGATGCCAGAATGTCGTCGCGCGCTCGCCAAGCGCCACGACACCATAAAAGACCGAGCCGACCAGCGCCGCAACGGCGATTTCGGCCCATACCATGTCGACATTCATGCGGCCGATCTCGGTGGATATCCGGAAGCCCATGCCGACGATCGGGGTGCCGAAGAATTCCGCCACGATCGCGCCGATCAGCGCCAGTGTCGAGTTGATCTTCAGCGCATTGAAGATGAAGGGCATGGCCGCCGGCAGGCGCAGCTTGGTCAGCGTCTGCCAGTAATCCGATGCGTAGGAGCGCATCAGGTCGCGTTCCATGGAACCTGCTGCCGAAAGTCCGGCGATGGTGTTCACCAGCATCGGGAAGAAGGTCATGACGATGACGACGGCGGCCTTGGACTGCCAGTCGAAGCCGAACCACATGACCATGATGGGGGCGACGCCGATGATCGGCAGGGCGGACATCAGGTTGGCGATCGGCAGCAGGCCTCGGCGGAAGAAGGCGATGCGGTCCGCAAGGATCGCCACGGCGAAGCCTACAGCGCAGCCGACGACATAGCCGAAGACGACGGCCTTGAAGACAGTCTGCTGGACATCGGTCCAGAGCGTCGGGACGGAAGTGGTAAGGCGGGCGCCGATCGCGGATGGTGGCGGCAGGATGATGAAGGGGATGCCGAGGCCGCGGGTGATTGCTTCCCAGAGGATCAGAATCCAGGCGCCGAAGATCGCCGGAATGACGAGGCGCAGCAGGCCGTCGAGGGCTCTCGATCGGGTTTTGATGGCCGAGAGCAGGCTGACGCAGCGCCAGGCGAGCAGCCAGTTGGCGGCAAGGACGAAGAGGAAGGCAGGGGATGCGCTTCCTTCATTGCCGTTGAGCCGTGAGAGAAGCAGGCCAACCGAAAGGTGGCTGCAGACGAAAAGCACGACGGCGAGGAAAAGGCCTGGAAGCGGCAGAAGCGATGCGGCAGCGGCGCCGATCGCCAGCACGTAGACGGAAAACATCCTGACCGGCACGTACGGGTCCGGGATGTCGGAAATGCCGAGCGGGAACGTGGCCAGCGCTGTAAGTGCCAGCACGAGTGCAAGCCAGGACTGCCAGGAGCGCATCACCATGGTCATGCCGGCCTCCCTTGCGGTTTTGTCCCCATGGCGCGGTCGACGAGCCTGCCGACAAGGGTGACGATCGCGACCAGCAGTGCGGCGAGAACCGAGCCGGCGATCAGCGCCGCCCATATATCGATCGTCTGGCTGTAATAGGCGCCGGCGAGCAGTTTGGAGCCGATGCCGGCCACCGCTCCCGTCGGCAGTTCGCCGACGATCGCGCCGACGACGCTGGCGGCGATCGCAACCTTCATCGAGGTGAAGAGGAAGGGGATGGAGGCCGGCACGCGCAGTTTCCAGAACGTCTGGGCACCGCTCGCATTATAGGTGCGCATCAGGTCGAGCTGGATCAGTTCCGGCGATCGCAGGCCCTTCACCATGCCGACGGCGACGGGGAAGAAAGAGAGATAGGTCGAGATCAGCGCCTTGGGCAGAAGTCCGGTAATGTTGACGGCGCCGAGTACGACGATGACCATGGGTGCTACGGCAAGGATCGGCACCATTTGCGAGGCGATGATCCAGGGCATAAGGCTGCGCTCCAGCGCCCGGACATGGACGATGCCGACGGCGATCAGGATGCCGAGCAGCGTGCCGAGCGTGAAGCCGACGACGGTCGACGAGAGCGTCACCCAGGCATGGTAGACGAGGCTGCGGTTTGAAGTGACGCGGCGCAGGAAGGTGTTTTCGAAGACGTTCGTTGCCACCTGATGCGGCGCCGGAAGCGTCGGTTTCGGCTGCGACATGGTCTTTTCGAAGAATTCCATGGAAGTCGAGGTGACATTGCCGCGCCGGTCGAGATCGCGCTGGAAGGGGGCGTTCATGAAGTAGGCTCCGGCATACCAGATGGCGATGATGGCAAGCACGATCGTCGCGACGGGCAGGATACGGTGCTGAAACAGCTTTTCCTGTCGCATCAGCCTTTCGCCCCCATCGGAAAGAGCATCAGCACCATCGCCGCGACCCCGAGCCCGACGCCGGCAAGCTGGGTCGCACTCAGCTTCTCGCCGAAGATGAAGACGGCGATGACGTTGATCAGCAGCAGCTGCGCGATGGCCGAAGCCGAGATCGCCAGCCCAAGCCCACCCTCGCGCATCAGTTTCACCATCATCAGGTTGCCGACGCAGTAGAGCGTGAGCGAGAAGACGAGCAGCAGCATGTTGCTGGTGGCGATATAGGCACGCGACGCGGTGGCTGCGGCAAGGAAGACCGCCATGGCGCCTGCGAGCCAGAGGAGGAAGACGGGGTTCATGGGGCCGGTTCCTCGTGATGCGCCATGTTGCCAGCGATGGTCTTACCCCGCGACTCACCCCCTCTGCCCTGCCGGGCATCTCCCCCACAAGGAGGGAGATCAGCTGGGGGCTTGCCAACCATTCCGTCATTGACCTTTGCATATTTCTCGACATTGCCTGGAGGCGATGGGCGTGCCGCTTGTGATCTCCCCCTTGTGGGGGAGATGCCCGGCAGGGCAGAGGGGGTATCTTTCGACAGTGCGGACGGCATGTTCGAGAGATTATTCCTCATAGCTATGCCCCGCCCTTAGCCCCTCGCGCACACGATGGGCGATCGCCAGAAACTCCGGCGTCTCGCGGATCTCGAGCGGGCGTTCCTTGGGAAGCGCCGAGGTGATCACGTCGGTCACCCGGCCGGGGCGGGGAGACATGACGACGATCTTTGTCGAAAGGTAGACGGCCTCGGGAATGGAGTGAGTGACGAAGCAGATGGTCTTTTCCGTCCGCGCCCAGAGTTTCAGCAGCTGTTCGTTCAGGTGGTCGCGGACGATCTCGTCGAGGGCGCCGAAGGGTTCGTCCATCAGCAGGAGGTCGGCATCGAAGGCAAGCGCACGGGCGATCGAGGCGCGCTGCTGCATGCCGCCGGAAAGCTGCCAGGGATATTTCTTGCCGAAGCCCGCAAGATTGACGAGGTCGAGCGTGCGCTCGATGCGCGCCTTCCGCTCCGCCGCTGTGTAGTTCATGATTTCCAGCGGCAGCGCGATGTTCTTCTCGATTGTGCGCCAGGGATAGAGTGCCGGTGCCTGGAAGACATAGCCGTAGGAGCGTGACTTTCGCGCATCTTCCGGCGTCATGCCGTTTACGGCGATCTCGCCCGAGGTTGCCGTCTCAAGATCAGCTATGACGCGCAGAAACGTCGTCTTGCCGCAGCCTGAGGGGCCGATGAAGGAGACGAAATCGCCCTTTTTCACCTCCAGGTCGACATTGGATAGCGCATGGACCGGGCCGTCGCCGGTCTCGAAGGTCAGACCGAGCTTCCTGGCGGAGACGACCGAAGACTGATTGGCATTTATCGGCATGTCGGCATCAGCCCCATTTTCGTGTCACGGATGAAACCGAAGCTCCGCCTACGGCGGATTTCGTCGGTCTCGGGCACTGATTGTGATAGAAGGTCGGAGTACTGATCTCTAAGGAGGAACATGGCGATGGATACCGCATCAAAGCCCACCTGCCGCATCGTGAAACCGGGCTCGTCCTATGACGGGAAGCAGGGGCTGAGCTATTTCGAGGGCATTTCTGCCCAGAGCGTCGCATCGCAGGGCATCTGCATGCATCTTCTGACCATCCCGCCTGGCGGGCAGGCCAAGGCCCATCTCCACCAGTCCCACGAGACGGCGATCTACATGCTGTCCGGCTCGGCCGACACCTGGTATGGCGACCGGCTGGAGAACCATGTCGTCGTCCATGCGGGCGAGCTTTTCTACATTCCCGCCGGCGTGCCGCATGTTCCCGCCAACCGCAGTACGACGCCGTGCACCGCGATCATCGCGCGCACCGACCCCAATGAACAGGAGAGTGTCGTGCTTCTGCCGGAGCTGGATGCGCTGGTGCCTGCCTAACAACGATCTCTTCCGGTGGACGGAGAGGCTGCCGATCGAAACGGATGCCCTCATCTTACACACCGCTCGCCGGGATGCCGGTGCGTTCCACCTTGCGGGGCGCGGTCAGTTCCTTCCAGGTGGACAGGGCCTTGTTGACGGCAGGGTAGGGCTCGCGGGCGACGAACTGGCCGTGGCCTTCGCGGCTCTTCATTGCGCCGTCCTCGACGGCCACGACGCCACGGGTCAGCGTGTAGCGCGGCAGGCCGGTCACCTGTTTGCCCTCGAAGACGTTGTAGTCGATCGCCGATTGCTGGGTCTTCGACGAGATCACCTTCGACTTCTTCGGGTCGAGCACGACGATATCGGCATCGGCGCCGACCAGGATCGCTCCTTCTTCGGATAGACGTTGAGGATCTTGGCGATGTTGGTGGAGGTGACGGCGACGAATTCGTTCATGGTGATGCGGCCGGTCGCCACGCCATAGGTCCAGAGCATCAACAGTCGATCCTCCAGCCCACCGGTGCCGTTCGGGATCTTTCGGAAATCGCCGAGGCCGGTGCGCTTCTGGTCTGTGGTGAAGGCGCAGTGGTCTGTCGCCACGACCTGCAGCGAGCCGGAGGACAGGCCGGCCCAGAGTGAATCCTGATGCTGCTTGTTGCGGAAGGGTGGCGACATGACGCGGCGGGCGGAATGATCCCAGTCCTTGTCGAAATATTCGCTTTCATCGAGCGTCAGGTGCTGGATCAGCGGCTCGCCATAGACGCGCATGCCGTTCTGCCGCGCCCGGCGGATCGCTTCGTGCGCCTGTTCGCAGGAGGTGTGGACGACGTAGAGCGGCACGCCGGCCATGTCGGCGATGATGATGGCGCGGTTGGTCGCCTCGCCCTCGACGGAGGCGGGGCGCGAATAGGCGTGCGCTTCCGGCCCGTTATTGCCTTCGTCCATCAGCTTCTGCTGCATGGCGGCGACGACATCGCCGTTTTCGGCATGGACGAGCGGCAGGGCGCCGAGCTCGGCGCAGCGGGAGAACGAGGCGAACATCTCGTCGTCGTTCACCATCAGCGCGCCCTTATAGGCCATGAAGTGCTTGAAGGTGTTGATGCCCTTGTCCTGAACCACTGTCTTCATGTCGTTGAAGACCTGCTCGCCCCACCAGGTGACGGCCATGTGGAAGGAATAGTCGCAATGGGCGCGCGTCGCCTTGTTGTCCCAGCGCTTCAGCGCATCGAGCAGCGACTGGCCGGGATCAGGCAGGCAGAAATCGACGACCATGGTCGTGCCGCCGGCAAGGGCTGCACGGGTGCCGCTATCGAAATCATCGGCGGAATAGGTGCCCATGAAGGGCATTTCGAGATGTACATGCGGGTCGATGCCGCCCGGCATGACATAACAGCCGGTGGCGTCGAGAACCTCGTCTCCCTTCAGGTCAGGGCCGATCTCGACGATCTTGCCGCCGTCGATCTTCACGTCGGCCTTGTAGGTGAGGTCGGCGGTGACGATGGTTCCGTTCTTGATCACTGTGGCCATGGTCGTTCCCCTGTTGGCTTCTTTTAATGTGTCAATTAAGTAAGGCCGGCGATGTGCAGCAATGCCGCCTCTATCCTCCTCAAGTCACCGTCGCTCAATCGTCCGATCTGCTGCCGGATCACTTCTTTTCTTAGCGGCGAGATCTTCTCGACCATGGTTTGAGTTACTTCCTGCAGTCCATTTTCTGCGTTCGGCACGATGATTGGGCGCAGCAAAGGCGCGTCGATGAGATGTGTGGTCATAGGGCATGCGAGAACCGTACTGAAGATTTCGATGAGATCATCAGATTGTAGAATGACTGCGGGTCGGGGTTTGCCAAGTTCGCCGGGGAAAACCGCAATAACGACATCTCCACGGCTTAGTTTCATGGCTTGTCCCAATCGGTAGGACCGACGGTATCTACCCAATCCATGATGTTGTCTGTCCGATCGGCGATCGCGATCCGATGGGCCTCCTCCTGCAGTTGCAGACGAAGAGCTTCATTTCCGAGATCCGGCACCCAAATTTCGACAGGGCGATAGCCGCGACGCAGCAAGTCTGCGCGTTCCTCCTGTGACAATTCTGTCGGGCGTCCCATCGATTGCTCCTAATCGTAAATGTTGCTCAGTCCCGTTCCGCAATTTTCGCTGTCGATCCTGATATCCACTTTGCCGCTCATCTTGGCGACGGCGATGGCTCCGTTCTTGATTTCTGTGACCAGTTCTTAGTCTCTATAGCCGAATACTTGGTAGAATTGACCGGGCTTATCCCACTCTCTAACAAATGGGAGGTAAGTGTCCGCACGCGTAAAGCGACGATCGCCCAAAAAGACCTTCTCGTACGTTCCGTCACCTTTCTTAAATCGGGTACGAAGAGCCTTTGCCTCATGCAGAGGCCACCATTGATGACCGTATCTCACGCACCACTTTGTATTCATTTCCTTGCCTGCGAAATGAATTACCCTCCGAATTCGCTTCATCCGAATTCCCGAAGTATTTCGGCTAAGTACGTAAATTGGGTCTCCAAGACTTTTGAATGATTGCCAATTCATGTGCCTATCTTCCTATTATGGGAATAGGGATATTTACTCCACAATCTCCGCCGTCTCCACCACCGCATGGAACAGCACGTCACACCCCGCCGCGGCCCACTCTTTAGATATCTCTTCGGCCTCGTTATGTGACAGCCCGCCAACGCAGGGGCAGAAGATCATCGTCGAAGGCGCGACCTTGGATGCCCAGCAGGCGTCGTGGCCGGCGCCGGAGATGATGTCCATGTGTGAGTAGCCGAGCTTTTCGGCCGCATCGCGCACGCGGCCGACCAGTGTCGGGTCGAAGGTCACGGGATCGAAATGGCCGACGGCTTCCACTGAGCAGCCGACGCCGAGAGCGTCGCAGATCTCTTTTGCGCCGACCTCCACCTTGGCCCGCATGCGGTCGAGCTTTTCCTGGCTCGGCGTGCGCATGTCGACAGTGAAGACGACCTTGCCGGGCAGCACGTTGCGGGAGTTCGGCGAGAAGAATGCCTGGCCGACGCCGGCGACCGCACCAGGCTGCTCCGCCATCGCCACCTCCTGCACCATTTCAAGGATGCGGCCGAAGGCGAGGCCGGCATTGACGCGCATCGCCATCGGGGTCGAGCCCGTATGGGCCTCCTTGCCGGTCAGGGTGAATTCCAGCCACCAGAGGCCCTGACAATGGGTGACGACGCCGATCTGCTTTTCTTCGGCCTCAAGGATCGGGCCCTGTTCGATGTGATATTCGAAATAGGCGTGCATCTTGCGGGCGCCGACTTCCTCGTCGCCCAGCCAGCCGATGCGCTTCAGTTCGTCGCCGTAGGTCTTGCCGTCCGGATCCTTGCGGCCATAGGCGTAGTCGAGTGAGTGGATGCCGGCAAAGACGCCGGAGGCGAGCATGGCGGGGGCGAAGCGAGCGCCTTCCTCGTTGGCCCAGTTGGTGACGACGATCGGGTGCTTCGTCCTGATGCCGAGGTCGTTCATCGAACGCACGACTTCCAGCCCCGCAAGCACGCCGAGTACGCCGTCATATTTGCCGCCGGTCGGCTGGGTGTCGAGATGGGAGCCGACATAGACGGGCAGGGCTTTGGAATCTGTGCCGGGGCGGGTGGCGAACATCGTGCCCATCTTGTCAGTGGCGACCGTCATTCCAGCCGCCTCGCACCATTTCTGGAAGAGATGGCGGCCCTCGCCATCGGCGTCGGTCAGGGTCTGGCGGTTGTTGCCGCCGGCAATGCCGGGGCCGATCTTCGCCATGGCCATCAGCATGTCCCAGAGACGGTCGCCGTTGACGCGCAAGTTCTCGCCCGGTGCTGCCACCATTCGTTCAGTCCTCACCTGTTTTCACGTCCTGCCGTGGCGGCAGTATGCTTGTTGTTCCCGATGGTCTTTTCTCGTCGGACCAGAGGTTTCGCCCTGCTGGCGTCGGAGATCGGCATTGCCTTTATTTCGCTTGTCGCCGATAATTTGACCGGTTGGTAAAAGCTTACAATGTCCGCGGTTTCACTCAAGTCGAAATCATCAAAAACACAGATGTTTTCGAAGATTTTGCGGGCGCGAAGAAGAAGGGCGAAAAGACGAATGGCCATCCCGAGGGCGGCTCAGACGCAGCGGCGCACCCGCATTCAGGAGGAGAAGGAAGAGCGCATCCTGGAAGCCGCGCTCGACGTGTTTTCGGCAAACGGTTTTCGCGGTTCGACGATCGACCAGATCGCCGAGGCGGCGGGCATGTCCAAGCCCAATCTTCTCTATTATTTCCGCACCAAGGACGCGATGCACCGGCAGCTGATCGACCGGGTACTGTCCACATGGCTGGAACCGCTCAGAGCGCTTGACGCCGAGGGCAATCCGGAAGCGGAGATCCGTTCCTATATCCGCCGCAAGCTTGAGATGGCGCGCGACTTTCCGCGCGAGAGCCGGCTCTTCGCCAACGAGGTGCTGCAGGGTGCGCCGCATATCGAGGACGAGCTGAAAGGTCCGCTGAAAGAGCTGGTGGACGAGAAGGCTGAGGTGATCCGTGCCTGGGCGCGAACCGGCAAGATCGCCAAGTGCGATCCCTATCACCTGATATTCTCGATCTGGTCGACGACCCAGCACTATGCCGATTTCGACGTGCAGGTGCGCGCGGTGCTCGGCCAGGCCTATGCGGGCGAGGGGCGGTTCGAGGATGCGGCGCGGTTTCTGGAGCAGCTGTTCATGGGTGGGTTGCTGCCGCGGTAGAGTGGGTGATCACGCAACAGCCGCGCCCCTCACCAACAAAATCTAGCACTTAGCCTCCGGCTAAGATGCTGATTTTGTAACCTCTCCCACAAGGGGAGAGGTAAACTCGCCGATGGTGCGGCATACCTATCTCTCCCCCTGTGGAGAGAAAGCGATTTCAACATCTTAGCTTCAGCTAAGTGTTAGAAATCGCAAGTGAGGGGATCATTTTGAACTCAATATCTACATGCCTCTTGACGCAAAAAAACGCCGGCGCTGGGGCCGGCGTTTTCCGTCTTGGGAGACTTGCAGCCTATCAGGCGGCTGCAGACTTTGCGGTCGGGACTTCCGAGATCGTCTTCAGAACCTGGGAAGCGATCTGGTAGGGGCAACCCTGCGAGTTCGGACGACGGTCTTCGAGGTAACCCTTGTAGCCGTTGTTGACGAAGGAATGCGGAACGCGGATCGAAGCGCCACGGTCGGCAACGCCGTAGGAGAACTTGTTCCACGGAGCGGTTTCGTGCTTGCCGGTCAGGCGCATGTGGTTGTCCGGACCGTAAACGTCGATATGGTCCTGCAGGTTCTTTTCGAACTGCGCCATCAGGGCTTCGAAATAGTCCTTGCCGCCGACTTCGCGCATGAACTTGGTCGAGAAGTTGCAGTGCATGCCCGAGCCGTTCCAGTCGGTGTCGCCGAGCGGCTTGCAGTGGAACTCGATGTCGATGCCGTACTGTTCCGTCAGGCGGAGCAGGAGGTAGCGGGCCATCCAGATCTGGTCGGCAGCGCGCTTGGAGCCCTTGCCGAAAATCTGGAATTCCCACTGGCCCTTGGCGACTTCGCCGTTGATGCCTTCGTGGTTGATGCCGGCAGCGAGGCACTGGTCGAGATGTTCTTCAACGATCTCGCGGGCAACTGCGCCGACATTCTTGTAGCCGACGCCGCAGTAATACGGACCCTGTGGAGCCGGGTAACCCTGTTCCGGGAAGCCGAGCGGACGGCCGTCTTCGTAGAAGAAGTATTCCTGCTCGAAGCCGAACCATGCATCTTCGTCGTCGAGGATGGTTGCGCGGCTGTTGGACGGATGCGGCGTGACGCCATCCGGCATCATGACTTCGCACATGACGAGAGCACCGTTGGTGCGAGCCGGATCCGGGTAGATCGCGACCGGCTTCAGCACGCAATCCGAGGAGCGGCCTTCGGCCTGCATCGTCGACGAACCGTCAAAGCCCCAGAGCGGCAGCTGCTCGAGCGTCGGGAAAGCGTCGAATTCCTTGATCTGCGTCTTGCCACGCAGGTTCGGTACTGGGGTGTAACCGTCGAGCCAGATGTACTCGAGCTTATACTTGGTCATGTTTTATCTCTCAGGCCGTGATCTTCATGGTTGAGCCATCCAGAATGCCTGCCTTGCGGCCGCCATCCCGGGCTTGTTCTATCAAAAGCACGTGCCGTGCCAGTTTGCCGTCTCTGGGCAGAGTGCCTTTAAAAAAATGTTACAAATGCAAGCTCGCGCACCTCTCGGTGGGACTGAATTGCATCCGCACACGGATAAGGCGGGCGTTTTGGGCGTTCGGGTGTGGGGCGCGGAACTTTCTCGCACCCATGCTGTTGGCTCTTCAACGCGCAGATTTCTGCGGCGAAACTCGACGCGATCTCAATCTTAGCTGGCAAGATATATGCAAATGATGTAAATTAATGCATCGAGCATAAAAAATAGGCAAAAATTAAGTCTTGGTCAGTTTGATGCAGTGAAGTGAGGAGGCGATAGGATGGCAAGCATCCATCGTGAAACAGCAAAAATCTACCAGTTTCCGGTCAACCCGCGGCGTCGTCTCGACAATGGTCTGACGACCCCTCTCGGTGTGGGAGACATCGTGTTCTCGGTCGTCGATACCTGCTGGTATCATGACGAAGCGGTTCGCGAAGAGGAGCGGCAGCCAGAGCGGCCAAAGCCCTGCTGAGTGACGTTTTAGGCCGGCCGCACCGCCTCAAGCGGGCGCGGCCGTGGTCCCCTGAAGTCAAAATCCGAAAAGTTTCAGCATCGCGAAGCCGAAGGCGGCGATGAAGATCCAGCCGAAGGCGCCTAGCGCCAGCGGTCGCCAGCCCTCTGCCTTCAGCTTGGCGATGTTGGCCTGCAGGCCCATCGCGCCGAGCGCCATGGAGAGCAGGAAATTGGTCAGCATGACGATGTTCCTGCTGGCCTCGGCCGGAATGTCGACCACGCTATTGACCGCCATCATGGCGATGAAGCCGAAAACGAACCAAGGCATTGGGACGCTGCCCGACTGTCCCTGACCGGTCGTGCTGGAGCGCAGGGCAAGCGCCAGCGTCATGACCAAAGGTGCCAGAAGCACGACGCGGGCGAGTTTCGAAATCGTGCCGAACTGGCCCGCGACATCACCCGCCTGAAAGGAAGCTGCGACGACCTGGGCGACTTCATGGATGGTGGCGCCGGACCACAGGCCGTAGGCGCGTTCGTCGAGCCCCAGCGGGGCTGCCAGCAACGGGTAAACCAGCATCGAGATGGAGCCGAACAGCGTGACGCAGGCAACCGCATAGGCGACATGCTCCTGCTTGCCGCGCACAACAGTGTTTGCGGCGATCACCGCGGATGCACCGCAGACCGAGGTTCCGGCGGCGATCAGGTCCGTCAGCTGGCGGTCGACGCCAAGCGCGCGACCGGCAAGCCTTATGGCGATGAATGAGGCGGCAAGGGTGAGCGCGACCATGACAAGAGCCGCACCGCCGAGCGAGAGGATCTGCGCCGCCGTCACCTGCAGGCCGAGCAGGATGATGCCGAAGCGGAGAATGCGTTTCAGCGAAAAGCCGATACCAGGTTCGATCGCGGCCGGGAGGCTCAGCGTGTTGCGGATCAGCATGCCGATGATGATCGACAGGATCAGCGGGCTGAGCGCCGTCCAGCCGGTCAGCGAGCGGATGGTCAGTGCGATCGCGGCGATCGCAGCCGTCAATAAAATGCCGGGCAGAAGTGGCGGCAGTGTCGCCAGCGAGCTGGTCCCGCGTTCTAGGGCTGTCGTGTTCGACCTCATGAAATTTCCAAAATATTCTGACTCTTTCGAAAATCATTCTCCTCCTCGCAAAAGAACAAATCCAATTGATAAGTTTTGTGATATCGTTCGATAAAATCGAATGGTGGCGTGATGACACTCGAACAGCTCAGGATATTTCTGGAGGTCGCAGCGCGCGAGCATGTGACGCGGGCAGCCGAGGTGCTCAATCTGACGCAATCGGCCGTCAGTGCCGCGATCTCGGCGCTTGAGGCGCGCCACGGGGTGATCCTGTTCGACAGGGTCGGCCGGCGCATCGCGTTGACCGAAGCCGGCAGGCTTTTTGTCGACGAGGCGCATGGCGTGCTGGAGCGGGCGAGGGCGGCGGAACTGGCGCTCGCAGATCTCGGCGGCTCGGCCTCTGGCGTGCTGCGCGTCCATGCCAGCCAGACGGTGGCGAGCTATTGGCTGCCGTCGCGGCTGGTGGGCTATCACGAGCGGTTTCCGCGCGTCGATCTGCGGCTTACCGTCGGCAATACCCGAAGTGCTGCGGAAGCGGTGCTCGCCGGTGCGGCCGAGCTTGCGGTGGTCGAGGGCGAGATCGCGATGCCGGAGCTTCGCCGCTCGCTGGTCGCGCGAGACCGGCTCGTCCTCGTGGTCGGCAGTCGCCACCCTTGGGCAGACGGGAGAGAGCTCGTGGCCCATGATCTTCTGGAAACATCCTGGATCATGCGCGAAAAGGGTTCCGGCACCCGCTCGGCCTTCGAGGCGCATCTTGCAAGCCTCGATATCGATCCGCAGTCGCTCTCCGTGGTGTTGGAAATGCCGTCCAACGAAGCGGCGATCGCGGCCGTCGAGGCCGGGTTGTCGGCAACCGTGCTCTCCAGCCGGGCGACCGAATTCCATTCGCTGGCCGGTGCGCTGCATGTAGCCAACTTCGAGATGCCGTCGCGCGCCTTCTCGACGCTGCATCACGGTGAGCGGCATGTTACGCGGGCGCTTGGTGCTATGTTGGGGATGCTGGGGGAAGGGTAAGCGAATGGCTTCCGAAACCGTCCGGCGGATCAGGCATCTTCCGCAATGAAGCCACCAGTCTGGCGTTTCCATAGGCGGGCGAAAAGGCCGTCGCTCTCGATCAGGTCTGCGGGCGCTCCTCCTCGATGACCCGCCCCTTATCGAGCACCAGAATACGATCCATCTTGGCAATGGTGGACAGGCGATGGGCAATCGCAATGACCGTTTTCCTCTCCATGACGAAATCGAGCCGGTCCTGGATCGCGGCTTCTGACTCGCTGTCCAGGGAGGATGTCGCTTCGTCCAGAACTAAGATAGGCGCGTTTTTCAGCAGGACGCGTGCGATGGCGATGCGCTGTCTCTGGCCGCCGGACAGTTTGATGCCGCGATCGCCGACAAAGGCTTCGTAGCCCGTGCGGCCTTCTGCATCCTTCAGTTCGGCAATGAACGCGTCGGCACTGGCGGTCCTTGCTGCATCCTCGATTTCCTGCCGTGTCGCTTCGGGGCGGCCGTAGCGAATATTGTCGCCGACGGAGCGATGAAGAAGAGCGACATCCTGTGCGATAACGCCGATATTTTGTCTCAGACTTCCCTGCGTAACGTTTTTTATGTCCTGACCATCGATCAAGATGGCACCATTGCCGGGATCGTAGAAGCGCAGAAGCAGGCTCACCAGCGTCGTCTTTCCTGCACCCGACAGGCCGACAAGGCCGATTTTTTCTCCGGGTTTGATGACGAGCGAAAGATCCTTGACCACTCGTTTTTCCGCCCGGTAGGCGAAGGTGACGTTCTGGAAGCGGATCTCTCCGTTCGTGACCGCAAGCTCTTCGGCTCCCGACCGATCGGTGATGGTCGGCGGTGTCGTCATCACCGGCATGGCGTCCCTGATCGTGCCGATGGCCTGGAAGATCTGCTGGCCCATCTGGAGAAAGGTGAAAGTGTGTGCTGACAGCCGCTGCAGCACGTAAACTGCTGCCACGAACTCGCCGACGGATATGAAGTCTTCGACCAGACCGGTCAGCCCGATCCAAAGGATGGTGAGCCAGAGGCCGGTATTGAGAGCGACCACGATTAATTCCGACGTCCGGTAGATCCGTTGCTCACTGTGCTGGGTGTCGACCGCATTTTGAAGGACGCGGCGGATTGCACCTGCCTCGCTGTCTTCAGCGGCAAACTGCTTGATCATCTGCATGTTGCCGTAAAGGTCGTTGACGGTGCCGGCGATCAGGCTGCGTTGTTTGGCCGTGCGGCGGGAGCGCTCAGTGAAGATGGGGGCCATCTTCACCGCCAGAGCGACGTTGAGCAGGATCCAGACGACGACAGGGAGCGCCAATTGCCAAGCGAGCGCGCTGAGCAGTACCACGGACCCCGCCATGGACAGAATGAAGCGCGGTATCGTCTGGAACGCCGCAATGATCTGCTGCTGCACGGCGGATGCGACCTGCGAAAGCCGTGAGACAACCTGTCCGGCAAAGAGATCGTGGAAGAATGCGATGTCCTGCCTCTCCACCGCCTTATGGCCCTGCCACTGGATCGCCGCCGGCATCGCAACGCTTAGCGTGTGGGATTGAAGAGTGTTCAGCAGGAACGAGGCGACCGGCATGCCCGGAAAAAGGAGCAGGCCCAGAAACGCCAACAGCCGCCACTCGCTTTTCAGGAAGGCCGCGGCGCCCTGCTGGCTGACCCCGTCAACGACTACGGAAAGCCCCCAGACGATGGTCAGATTGATCGCCTCCATTGCGATCGAGACGAGTGCAAGCGCGATTAGAACGCCGCGGAACATCGAGATGAAATGCATGAGCACCGCGACCGGGCCTTTGGAGGGCAGCGGTCGGTAAGGAATATCCAGCGGTTGGATCAGCGTCTCGAACGGGCGGTAAATCGCATCTGAAATCGACATGTCTCTATCGCTTCGAAAATCGGCAAAAAAGGCAGGTTTCAGTATTGCGACCAATAAGACCATCGTCTTCGCCACGAGGCAACCTCACGGAGCGTCAGGCCTGAAGTACAGCCGTGACATTTCGCAGGCTATATTTTTCGCAACGAAGAAAGGCCCGGGCGCATGGCGTCCGGGCCTTTCGATTTCGGTCGTTGCGTGTAGCCGATCAGGCGGCGTTGCGCATCCGGCGGCCCATGGCGCCGAGTTCGCTGCCGGCATCCAGCTTGAAGTTGCTCAGGATCTGCTGCAGCTGGCGGCTTTCGTCGGCAAGGGTCTCGCTGGCGGCGGTGGTTTCTTCCACCATCGCGGCGTTCTTCTGGGTCATCTGGTCCATGTGGTTGACCGAGGAGTTGATTTCGGCCAGCGCCGTTGCCTGTTCGCGGGCAGCGGTGGCGATCGATTCCACATGCTCGTTGACCCGGTTGACAAGGCCTTCGATCTCGACCAGCGCGCTGCCGGTGGAGCGGACGAGCGAGACGCCGCCTTCGACTTCGGCTGCCGAGGCGCTGATCAGCGTCTTGATCTCCTTGGCGGCGTTTGCCGAGCGCTGGGCAAGTTCGCGGACTTCCTGGGCGACGACCGCAAAGCCACGTCCTGCTTCACCTGCACGGGCAGCCTCGACGCCGGCGTTGAGTGCCAGGAGGTTGGTCTGGAAGGCGATCTCGTCGATGACGCCGATGATCTGGCTGATCTTGGTCGAGGATTCTTCGATACGGCCCATGGCGGTGACGGCGGAGCGGACGATCTCGCCGGACTTTGCCGCACTCTGCTTGGTCTCGTGAACCATGTCGCGGGCTTCGGTCGCACGGGCCGAAGCGGCGCGCACGGTTGCGGTGATCTCGTCGAGCGCTGCCGCGGTCTCTTCC
This sequence comes from Terrirhizobium terrae, assembly GCF_030323265.1. Lineage (GTDB taxonomy): Bacteria > Pseudomonadota > Alphaproteobacteria > Rhizobiales > Rhizobiaceae > Neorhizobium. Next base: position 62,098 of record NZ_CP104992.1, on the reverse strand, counting down.
AGCGCTGCGGCCTGCTGTTCGGTGCGCTTCGACAGGTCGTTTGCGGCGGAAGACAGTTCGGCCGAGTTGTTGTTGATCGTGCCGGCCGCGCCGCGGACATTGTGCATGGTGCCGCGCAGGCGGACCATGGTGTTGTTGACGTTGACCTGCAGTTCGGCGAAGGCGCCCTGGAACTGGCCTTCCATGCTCTGGGTCAGGTCTGCATCCGCCAGTGCTGCGATGACGCGGCGGACTTCGGTGACGGCCTCGTCGACGCTCTCGACCAGTTCGTTGACGCCGGAAGCGAAGCGGTTCAGGTCCTCGTTCTGGTAGTCCTTGGTGATGCGGCCGGAGAAATCGCCGGCGACGGCGGAGGCGACGACTGCGGAAATGCTGGACTGCAGGTCGCTGCTGCTGCGATGCAGGGCGGCTTCCTGCGCCTTCAACTCATCCATGGCGAGCGCATTGGTGCGGAAGACTTCGACCGCACGGGCCATCTCGCCGATCTCGTCCTTGCGGGCCGTATCGATGCCGAGATCGTTCACTTCGCCGTTCGCAAGGCCCGTCATGGCCTGGGTCAGCGAGCGGATCGGGCGGACGATGCCGCGGCGGGAGACCATGGTGCTGATCGCGGCGCCGATAATGATGAAGACGACGGCGGAGATTGCCGAGATCATCATGGCGGTGGTGGACGATGCGACGGCGGCGCCGCGGGCATCGGCCAGCGACTTGCCGGAATAGGTGCTGTAGACCTTGACCGTGTCGGTCACGACCTTCTGGCCGTCGAGCGCCGTCTTCAGCGCCGCAGCGATCGCCGGGGCGTCGGCCGGGTTCTTTTCGGCAATGTCGACCATGCCGCGGATCGAAGCGAAATAGCTGTCGAGCGCTGCGCGGATTGCCTTCAGCTGATCTTTCTCGGTCGCGTCGGCGGTGGATTCGATCTTCGGCAGGCGGCCGAGCATTTCGCCCGAGCGCTTCTCGGCTTCGGCCCGGAAATCCTTCGCCTTGTCCGGGGCCGAAGCCAGCTGGTAGGTCATGCGGCTGATGGCGATGATGTCGACGCGCAGGTCCATCGCCTCGCGGGCGACCTCCTCGCGGGCGCCGACGGAAACCATGGCCTTCTGCAGGCCGTAGAGGCCGGTTCCTGCAATGCCTGCGATAATCAGCGAAGAAAGACCCATCACCACGGTGACGAGGCCGAGTTTCTTCGAAATGGCCATGTCTCGAAATGCCATAGTTCACACCACTCAGTTTGCCCAACACAACAGCTCGTGGCGCGTTCTTATGGTCCGCGTCAGGATGCCTCGCTAACGTCTTGCCATGATTGCACTAATTGCGAGTTAAGATGGCTTGCGACTACTTGCTTGTTCTTGTGCGGGCGCTGATCTGGTCAATTTTACTGGTCATTATTCCTCATTTTGAGCAATTGCTCGAACAAGGCTCCGCTAAAATTCTTTTGATGTCCGGCACTTCGCTATCAGAAGGCGAAGTGCCGGCTGTTTATGTTGCGATGCAACATGGTCGGGTTGCAAACTATTCTTGCGGGCGTGGCGTTGATGATGCGGGTTTATCGAGGCGACCTCAGGCGGCGGCCGCTTCAGCTTCGAAGCTGAAACCTTCGTCAGCCCAGCCCGTCATGCCTCCGATCATAACCTTCACCGAAAGGCCGAGACGGGAGAGGCGAAGGGCGGCCTTGTCTGCGCCGTTGCAATGGGGGCCGGCGCAGTAGACGACGAAGAGCGTATCTGCCGACCAGTCCGACATGCGGTGCGCGGTCATCTTGCCATGAGGCAGGTTGGTGGCGCCCGGCACATGCGACTGCGCGAACAGTGCTGGGGCTCGGACATCGAGCAGGACGAAATCGACCTTGCCGGCGGCAAATGAGGCATGGACGTCCCAGCAGTCTGCCTCGAAGGCGAGCTTGCCGGAAAAATGTTCGGCGGCGTCCTGTGGAGCTGCGGCGGGGATTCCGATACGGGGCTTGGCATTGGCTTATCCTCTTGGGTGGTGGTTGCTGTTGCCGCCGATCATCGCCGATGCTACGAATGGCTGAAATTGGCCATCATGACTTGCAGCGTGAAGATCATGCCAAAATCGTCCATACGCCAAACGTCCGGCCCCCATGTCGTGACACTATCGGGACCGGATAAAAGCCATTCTAAAAGAGGGAAATATTCGTTCTTTCCGCGGGCAAAAACAATTCTAGAATCAATTCTACCTTACGCCTTAAAGCGCTAAGTCGCTGATTTCTTTAAACAGCCCAATTCCCGGCTTAGAGTTCCGATTTCGATCATCAAGCGCCTGCGCTGACGGTGAGTTGATGGCTCTTTCGTTTCAGAAAGAGATTCTTGGCTGCAATCTTTTGCAGTCGGCGATCGGCTTTCTACCAGTCACCCGCGGTGATGTCGCTTCGTTACAGGCAGGAGTGCCGACGCCGGGGAGGATTGGAGTTTGGGTGAGGGGGCTTGAGCGCTGATTTGGAGTGCGCAACGCTTGGGCCGTTGCGTGCTAAATCAGCTCGTCTCTTTCTTTCTCCGGCCGGCCGGGATTTCGGACAGCCTGTTCAGGCGATCTTTTCCGCTCGACACGTTCGCGTTCCGCAAGCCCCAACCTTGTTCTTCCGCGGGAGCCAGAAAGCGGATACCCTGATTTTCATAGAACTGGCGAACTACCGATATGTAGACCTCGGTGACTACCTCGCCGCGCTCGATCTTTTGTATCGTACTCCGGCCGACGCCAATGAGCGCCACCACCTCGTCCTGACTCAGGCCGAGAAATTCTCGCGCGATCTTTAGCAGTATGTGCGGCAGCGGCTCCATGAAGGATTCATAAGCATGGATTTTCGAGACGAGCAAAAATCTACGTCAAAAATCGTTGACGCCGGTCAAAATGTGGCGTCTAAAAAAGCCAATGGCTCGCTTCAAAAGCCAATGGCATTCGAATCCTTTCCGCATTCTCATCGAAATCTCTGGAGCGCAACGAATCATGCAGCCGAGTCTTGCTGGTCGAATATCTACCTTGAAGAAGCTCCTCGCCGACTTGGAGCGGCTTCAGGCAGGAAGCATTAAAGCACCTGATCTCATGTCCGTTCCGGTGCTAAACGACTGGGTGCACACGTTCACCATCGTAAGCTGCCTTAAAGGCTCGCTCGAGGGGCACCCGCGTTTTCCGGACGGCCACGAGGTTCGCACGAGCGAGTTCATCACTGTGCTCAAGGACGATGGCGAATTCTTTGCTCGCACAACGAATTCTTGGTACCGTCTCGGCTCGGCTGGCGGGATTGACGCGCGATGAGGCACCGGATCGCAGCGGGTGCCTTTAAGGAGCTTCGGCGCAGGCCGGGTGTGATGCTAAGCTACTTTGTCCTTCGGCGAAGCCTTCGCGATACGGTGCAATTTCGTAGCGATGCGCCTGGCATTCTTGTCGTGATCGTGGACAAGGGTTGGGTTGGCCGGTTTCACCGCGCGGGGGAACTTCTTCTTTCTGGACAGCGCCAGGCGTTTTTCAATGCCGAGACTTCCAGGCATCAGGTCGTCAGCATTGAGACGGGTTCCAGGAAGAATGTAGAGCTCGACATCCTCCGATATTCGGCTCAGACGATCGTTGTCACCGATAGTTTCGACGTGCTTCCCGATAAAGTAAAGATTGCAGCGGACGAGATTCGGTATGTTGATAACCCTACGCCTCGACAGATCAACGCAGTCCGGAAACTGACCGGCCGGAAGATGGTCCCCAACGAAACGGCGAGGCTGCTTGCCAATCAGAACTGGGACATGATCGACGCTCTGCTCTGTCGGGATTCTCTCGACCGATCGATGCTGGCTGCGCCCGCCTCAAACTCATCGGCCGCAGCACCCCGCCTGGGCGAACTGCCAGGATTCGGGTCGGTGCGATCCTGGGCGTCAGAGCTTTCTCGGGATCTGGCGGCGTGGAAGAGGAGAGCTTGAATGGTTCAATCTCGACCGCGCCGCATTGCTGATTGGTCCCCCCGGCGTAGGAAAGACGATGTGCGCCGGAGCGCTGGCTGCGGAGCTGGACCTCCAATTCATCGCGACTTCGGCTGGGCAATGGCAGTCGGCCGGCGGGGGCTACCTCGGCGACATGTTGAAGGCAATGCGCCTCGACTTCGAGAAGGCTTCGAAATCCCGCGGCGGGGCTCTGCTTTTTATCGACGAGCTGGACTCGATCGGGAACCGTGCCCATCCGAGCCAGCATGCGTACTATGAAACCCAGGTCGTAAACACTTTCCTCGAGCTCACAGGCCGGGTGATGCCGGGCGTCGTTCTGCTGGCGGCTACGAACCGCGTCGACGATATCGAGCTGGCGATCCTTCGGTCGGGTCGCTTCGAGCGCCATATTTCGATCGACCTGCCTACACCGCTGGAGCGGGCCGATATTCTGTCCTACCACCTCAAAGGGTTCGACGCCGGCCGTCTCAGACGCTGGACCGATCAGCTTCCTGATTTCACTCCGGCTGATCTGGAAAGAATCGGACGCGCGATCAGGCGCTCCGCGCGTGCAGGCGGGCGGGACGTCAATGATAGTGACGTCGAAGCGGGCATGCCATCCAGGGTCTACGTGTCGGGGGAGAGCTCCGGCGGCTTGCCTTGCACGAATGCGGACACGCGTTGGCGGCTCTCGATTGCGATTTTATCAAGTCGGTAAGCATCGAGCTTTTCGACGCTATCATCGAGGAGCGAGGCGTCCAGTCGGGCGGACATGTGAAGTACGAGATGAAGGATTCGGTTGTCCTGACCGAAGAAATACTCCGGGCGCAGATGAGGATTTCTTTGGCGGGTCTCGCCGCCGAGGACGTTGAACTTGGCACCAAAAGCACGGGAGCGGGCGGCGGTGAGGGCTCGGATCTCCAAACGGCAACGAACATTGCGTCGTTGATGGTGGCCTCATGGGGCATGGGTAAGATTCCGCGCCTTTACGCCGAGAGAAAGGTTGTCGAGCGTCACTATCGGCCTGTGGGTGCGATCTCAACCGAAATAGACGCCATCCTCCTTGCGGAGTGGGGCAACGTCCGAGCGCTCCTTCAGCGAGAGCGCGCAAGGTTGCTGGAGCTGACGACCGAGCTGCTGGACAAGAGAAGGATCGCGCTCAACGAGCTGGGAAGGTTTGGTCAATCGGGCGAGCCTACGGCCTCGACCCTGGCCGAGCGTTAGGAGCAGGAGCGGTTGCGCCCCGTATTCAGGAAACGGGGCGCTGTCCCCAACAAATCCTATCGTACCCGGTGGCCATCGCGTCGATACCATCATTCATGGCTCCACGCTTCGTCGAGCGTCATCTTCCCGTTCACTAGGTCAGAATCCTCTGTCGAATGCATCCTCGATTGCTCCCTCATAAAGGGCATCCGAAGTGAGCCGCCTGCGCAGTTCCTTCTTCACATTGTCGCGCAGCCTGTACGAAGGCCAGCCAATGATACGTCCCTGCGCCTTCGCGTTTACGGGGCCACAGCAGCAATCATCGAACGAGCCTATCGTAAGGATGTCGATCAGTGAGCCTAGCCGAATCCTTGAGAGCGAGCGCGCTTGCCCAAGCTCCTCGATCAGGTTGCCCCTTCGCTCGCTAACTTCATGAAGCGCGGCGAGCGTGCCGGGGTGAAATCGTATTGCTGCGTCCACGTGGTTTCCTCGTCCGTTGGTTTTAATGGTCGGGGAACCTTGGAAAGGCGTCAACTCGCTGCTGTGAAAATCGAAGGTGGAAATTTGAAAGTCGCGGCGGCCAATCCTAGCGAGGAGCATTCACTTGCAGCAATATCGGCGAGATCTTTTGTCAGTCGATTGACGCCCGTTTCGTGCGGCGCCACGCTATCTCCAGCAACGATCCAGGAGATAAGACTATGATCCTTTACCACTTCACTTCTGCCGCCCATCTTCACGGAATTTCTAAATTCGGCCTGACCGTGGGTGATGTGGTCACCGACGTTGACGCCTTCAAAGGGAAGATCGGCGTCTGGCTGACAACGTCCCAGACCCCTGAAGGGCATGGACTGGAAGGCAGCATGGTCGACAAGTCTGAGTTCAGGCTGACGGTCGACGTCCCCGAAAACAAGCTGCTTTGGAAATGGAGCGATTGGGCACGAGAAAATCTGTCGCTGCGCACGAGGATTCTGCTCGATACGGGGGACGTCGATCGCTTCGAAGATTTCTTCATCTACTTCGGCTGGCTGCCCGCCGAACGTATCATGCAAGTCGCATCTACCAAGACCGGAAAAACAGAAATTGATTGGGGCGGCGAGCGGCCGGACAGCCATCTAGTGCCAGGGGTTCCGTACGGAAAACGATACGAGTGGCAGAAGCGTATGCTTCGTAACGTGCACGAGGTCACGACTCTGATGAATGCGCAATCTTTCGGCCTTGCCAACTGAAGAGAACATGACCGCCATTTCCATTCGCTCGACAGCCGTCGCGAGACCCGAGCGTTCGATCGAAGGTGCCTTGGTCGGCACTTCGATGGTCGAAGTGGACGCAGCAAGTAGAACTTTGATCGCTGCCGAAGGAAATTACGGATGGAAATAAGCCTTTAGAGAAGAAAGGGAGCCTCGGCTGACGCGTATTTGTCGAACGACTAGACGCCGAGAGCAAGTTTCAGACGCGCGACGCGACTAAAATCCGTACTTCTCCCGACGAGTGGTAAAGGCTCGCTGACCTCCTTCGAGGAGCTTCTTGACGAGATCTTTGACTTTCGGAGCATCGATCGATCCGGAGAGATCCTCCGAGATGATGGTCCGTTCGATGCCACCGTCCACGATCGGCTGTAGGCCGATGATCTGTTCGGCGTCGCCAAGGACTGGGATGTTCGCATTGTGGCTCGAAAAGATGAACTGGCGGCGCCGCTTTTCGACGCGCATCGCGGGAACGATGCTGTCGGCGATGAAACGATTGTCCAGATCGTCTTCCGGCTGGTCGACGATGAGCGGAGCTTCCGATTCCAGAAGGAGAAGAAGGAGCACGGCAGTTGCCTTCTGGCCGGTCGAAAGATCGTCGAGCTGCTTCCATGTCTGAGAACCTTCCGGGCCGACGTTCAGTTCAACGACCGCTTCCGGTGGCAATTCGCATTCTTCGATCTCCAGAGCGAGCACGTCTCCGTGTTGTGCAATGCGGTCCGCGCCGGCGCTCGTGAACCCGTAGGCAGTTTGGAGGGCCTGTGACCCGGCACGTATCGTGTTTGCCAAGTCGGTGAGACCCAGCGCATCTCGATCCTTAAGCTTCTCCAGGGCGGCAGTCAGGTTTCCACCGACTCGTTGTCTCAAGATTGTCTCAAGGGGTGCCAAATTCGAGTTCTGACGCACGCGTACACGAACGCGGTTCTCCAGCCGCTTCGAAACCTTGTGCGCCGCTCTTTCCAGCGCTCGAAAGTCCTGCGCCTTTATGCGTTCCCAATCGACGAGAAGATCGGCTCTCGTGGTTCTCAACGCCTGGAGTTCCGCGACGAGGTTTTGCTTCTCGACTTCCTTGGGCTTCAGAGCTTCCACCTGGTCCTGAAAGGAGACAAACTTTCGGGGCTCGTGTCCTTCGCTTTCAAGTTCTCGCACCAAATTGCCGAACCGCCTCTCCGCCGCTTCCTGCAGGGGCGTCCATTCCGCCTGGACCGCGGTGATCTCCGTCTTGGCTGCCGCCGCTGCCGCCTCCAGATCCGCTGCTGCCTTTATCTTCGCCTCGTCCAGGCGAGCGGCAATCTGATCAAGTTTTTCGAGCAAGCTCCGGCTTGGGAGGTCAACATCGTCCGGAGGCAGGACTCTCGAACCATCTTCTGGCGGCGCAAGTGCGGCGGCCGCGCTCACGAGGTCTTCTGCCGCCCCGAACGCGGAACTAAAGATCCGCACCTCCCTGTCGAAGCCAGACTTCTCGCTCAAACGCTCCTCGAGCCCGGCGGTCGCGAAACGGGCAAGGTTCGCTCTCAAGCCCGGCAAGGCGCTTAATTGTTCCTCGATCTTGTCGAGGTCGGACTTTCGTGAGTTTATCTCCTTTCGCGATTTCCCAAGCTTGTCGCAAAGAATTCGACGGTCTCCGCCGAAGTGGGTATCGCCCGAAGTGAACCTCCGGAGGATTTCCGCGAGCTTGTCGGGGTGCCGCGTGAGTTCGGAGATTTCGTGCTGGCCGAAGATCTCCGTGTTTCCGATCAGAGCCGCCGGAGATACGTCCGACAATCGATTGCCGTTCTGATCGTAAACGACCGGCGACTGCCCGAGTATCCTGGTGATCAGGTAGTACTGGGGGAAGGCTTTGGAAGCCGTATCAGGACAGAGACGACCGAGTTGGGCCCGAGGACCTGCTTCAAGATCGAGGCATGGCTGCGTTTGACCTCGTCTCCTTTGACTTCGACCCCCAGGACATATCTGAGGCTCTCGATGAGCGTAGACTTTCCAGCTCCGCGTCCACCCACCAGGACGTTCAATCCGCTATTAAGCCGCAGCCCCTGTCCATCAAGAAGGCCACCGGCCCAGCCTACGGCGACGATCTCCTGATGTTCGTCGTCTGCTGGCTCCGAGTTCAATCTGATACGGGATTCCCAGTCTAGGAAGCCCTGCCTTAACCCTTCGATAGAAACGGAAGTCATCTTCACGAGCGTTGTAGAGCTCTTCTCGGCGAACCCGGAAGGAGACGTCACGTCGTTCGCGTTCACGATACAAATTGGGCGATCACGCTTGGCGGTCGTATCGTTGTTTCTGAGGATGTCGAGGCAGCTCTGGGGCGCTTCCTCCCTCGGGCCGGCGATTGCCGCGGCAAGCAAATGCTGGGACTTCCAAGCTTGCGCCCTAGGGCCGCCCTTTAGCGTGGTCAGCAGCCCGCTCGCGCTGCATACGTGAGCTGCAATGCATACGCCGTTGGCCTCCGCCACCATCTGCATTATCTGCTCGCATGTCTTTCTGGCGAGAGGCGACGGAACGGTATGATCGACGATCTCGCACGCGCCGATGTAGCGCTCAATCGTGGAAAGAGGCGTTCCCAGTTCGAATAGGCACAGGAGATGGATGCCCTCGCTCGAATTGGCTTCGAAACCGGGAAAGACCTTGATCCCGGCAGCTTCCATGGCTGCGAGCAACGTAGCTGTCGTAGATATTCGAAAATGGTCCGTAAGTCCGACTACCGTCACGCCCGCAGCAATGCATGCGCGGACCATTGCATCATTATATTCTGCTTCGGTCGCGAAAGTCTGGTCGACAGCGGAATGCCGCAGCCCGTACTCGAAGGGATTGACTTGGAAAGCGCATCTGTGGAACCGGGCACCCTCCGACATCCGGATGGCAGCTTTAATTTCGTCCCCGACACCGCTGTGTCCGAGCAGCGTGAACAATTCCATCGGCACTTCAGCAGATTCGGTCATCGCAAACCTCATGAGATGTGACAGAGATTTATGCGAGGTCTTTGATGCAATCAACGGCTGAATGAATGTCCAGCCTGTCGGGGGCGTCGCCCGCGAGTTAAGCGGTCCGGGAAAGAACAGGTCATAATTTCAAAGTATTGTATAACATTTCTCGTGGCGCTTGGCCCACCCACAATCCTTTAAGCCGGGCGGCTCCCTCTCGCGCAGGGATATGTATGACGGCGGACTATTCCCTGGGTCTGACCGTCCTCGGGTTGGATCAGTTATCGATCCGTATCCTGTCGAGATTGCGGCCGCTTGCAAACCTGATAAGGGAGAAGATACCGGACGTCTGGGGCCTGGCCCTCCTCGCAACGGCGATGATTTTCCTACTTGCCCTACCTACTCCTCTGCCTTCGCGACTAGAGCCCACTGCCTCGCGCCTCTCTCGTGTCGTCAGCGTGCTACTGTAGCCGCTCGCGATCGTCGTTGCCCGCCTGGCCGGCACCAAGATGGGACATCGGCAGGTTAGGATATTGGAACCCACAGGCGAGGCCAAGCAGTGTCTAAGGCCATCGCGGTGGGCACTCCGCCTCCTGGATCGCACTTGAAAGTCCGATGACGTGGACGGATATGAAACTCGTGAATTGAATCGCCACGCTGGACTAAAGGCCTCCGGCGTTTCCGTGGGATTGGGGATACAACGTGACGCCTTTCAGCTACCGGAGTCGAGCAAAAGAGTTCAACGAGGCTTTCAACAAGCAGCTCGCCGCGGACATCGCACTGGAGCGGGCCGAACTGATCTCGCCGCGGAACGTCCAGCGGTTTTCGCACGGCAGGAACTGGCGGACGAAACCTTCCGATCATGGAGACGAGGACGGCGAACTGGCCGAGCACTCGTACGAGCTGTTCGCTCATTTTGATGACGCGATGACGCACGACATTCGTAAGCTTGTTTTGGCTCGTCGTAAGATGGTCGCCGGACTGATGACCGAGTTCAAGAGAACGCTGTTCGCGGCGATCGGCAATTCGACGGAAAAATCGGGAAATATCATCACTCGTGCTCCTGACCAGACGCCCGCCGAATCCTTCCTCGCCGCGCTTGAGATGATAGAATTCGGTGTCGACGATAATGGCGAGGTAAGCATGCCTCAGATCCACATGGGGAGGGAGGCGTTCGAAAAGACACTCGCATCGCTCGAGGCTCAGGGGCCCGAATTTATTGCACGCGTGGAACAGTTGAAGGCAGAGAAGTCTGCACAAGCCAAGCAATTCGAACAGGAACGCCTAGCCAGGTATCCTTCTCCTTGGGAAAGTTGACATGCGGGCATTGATCGCGATTGGCTGCGACATTTACGATAAGCCACCCCTTTCTACCTTGGCAGGAGCCGAGAACGACGCTCGAGCTGTCTACGACCACCTCGTGTCGAGTGGTTGGGGTGCCTATGACGAACCGAGCTCGAGAATTCTCCTTTCGCCAACGATCGCCGAGTTGAAGACGGAACTCGAGGACGTGTTGTACTCGGCCGACGTCATCGAGGAACTGACGATCTTCTTCGCCGGTCACGGAGGCGTCAAAGACGGCAGCTACTTCTTATGCTTGAGAGACACGGACGTAGACAGGATGTCGTTCAACGCGCTCGCGATGACTCAGCTTTTCGCCTGGATCACGGAAGCGAAGGTCGGTCATACCAACGTCATCATCGACGCATGTGAATCCGGTGGCGTGGTTCACGACATCGGCGTTCTACTTAATCCGAATGTTATCGGGAAGGTCGGTTCTCTCGCTGTCTCCATCCTTGCCGCGTCGGGATCCGACGAATACGCGCTGGAGACCGGCGGAGCAGGGCATTGTACGACCGCGCTCATGTCATGCCTTCGTGGGGACACTGTCGTTCAGACGACCCGGCCTTCGCTCGACCTTGTTGAGGTTGGGCAAGTTGTATCCAGGATGTTGCAAGGCAAGCTCCAAACTCCCGTGTCTTGGGGCATCAACCTCTTCGGCATCTCCCAATTGTCAAAGAATCCATGCTTTGCAGGCGGGAACGCCTACATTGCCGAGGCATTTCCCGGACTGACCGGAGATGGCGCCGGGAACGAGCACATCCGTGCGGCCTCGGAGGCTATTTGGGAGCAATATCTCTCCTTGTCGCGGGAGTTCAACGCCGATAGCTTCCTTGATGTCATCCTTCCGGTCTGCAAGCGTCTCGAGAGCGAGCCGGCGATGGCAGTCGGGTTTATCGAGGGCCTATCCAGCGCTTTCGGCGCTAGAGGAGCTGCGGTAGAAGACGCCTTTGAAGCCGCCCGCGTCCATGCCGCGTGCGCGATCGCGCTCCTTCCGCTTGCCGGGCCTGACGGACCGGTGAACATTGCTATTCAATCTCTCGCGGCGAAGGTCGTCCGTTCGATAAACGAGGGAATAGCCCACCTATTGGTGAAGCTGAATGAGAGCAAGTACGCGCTCCTTGGGCCGAATTCCGGTCTGGCTGATTTCTACTTTCTCCCCTTCGGGTAGCGAGCGTGCTCGGATGGGTAGGTGCAGCTTTCCATCTCGATGAGGCTAGCGGCAACCAATCCTTTCACAACGAGGACGCGGCCGAATTGGTGCGCCTGGTCGTGGGGCACTATTCAGGCTCGCTAGTCCCTGTGTCCGATGAAATCGCGCCGTTCTATATTTCGTTCGCATCGGCAGCGCCATGGATCGGCTGCATACACGAATTGGAGGCGGTTTCCGGTCTTTATCTGCAAGTCCTCCACGAGCGGGGGAAGGCTGGCGTATCCGGGGCTGAGCGGCTCTGAGGCCTTCAGGTTCGTGATAGCAGCAGCAGAAGGAAAATACGGCGACTGCGCAGACCTTCTTTGCAACCCCACAAGCCTTCTTGCGGCCACCCTTCTCGTATTCGGGAAAATGGGGCTGGCGAATCTCGCCGACGGCGCGATGAGGTCATTCGACCGAACTAACGTTAACTTCTTCATACCTGATGACTACAGGAACTTCGGCGAAGGTCTCGTCGAGGACGGGATGAACTTCTCCTTCAATATAGGCCATTCTATATTCAGCGTCGCGGACGTGATGGAGCAATGGAGCGCCGTCGAGGAAAAACTGGACGACAGTCCGTCACTTGACATCCCCGCCGTCAGAATTGCTAGCGTCCTGGCATCGCTGCTGCGGCCAGACCGGCAGGCTTGGTTCCTATTGCGCGACGATATAGGCGGCGATTAGCACAAATCACGAGAATTGTGTCCTCCAATTGGCGCCTCGATCCCCACTTCTGCGCTCTGACAGATCATGTAATGTGCTTACCTTAGGGTGTGAGGGACAATGACATGATCAACTATTCGGGATTGTCACGGCCAAAGAGCGTCGCCGCGCCGACTGATCCAATCGAAATCTTCAAGAAGACCCCAAATCTCGGCGACGCACCAAACGATCTGTGGAAGGGGCAAGCCGAGGCGCTGTCGTCATGGCACGCCAGTAGGAAGGTCGAGGACAACCTCGTCATCCTTAACACAGGTGCTGGCAAATCGATTGTCGGCGTTCTGGTCGCTCAGAGCCTTGTCAACGAAGAGATCGGCCCGGTGGTGTACGTCTGCGGCACCATCGACCTCGTTCGACAGACCGTCCGGGAATGCGAGCGGATCGGGATCAAACAATCGACCCGCACCGCGGGAAGCTTCGACAATGACCTATTCGAAACCGGGAAGGCGTTCTGCATAACGACCTATGCAGCACTGTTTTCATCGTTGAGTCCCTTCCGAGGAGAGAAGGCGCCGGCTGCGATACTGTTCGATGATGCCCACGTGGCAGAAAGGATGATCCGCGACGCCTTCACGATCACCGTCCAGAGGCGCTCACATCAGGATTTGTTCAACGAACTCGTCGGGATTCTTAGGCCGGAATTCGATAACGTCGGGAAGATCGCCCACCTGAATTTCGTTCTCGACGACATTGGATTGCGGTCGGTCACGATGGCACCTCCGGCGAGTGCATATCGGAATGCGCAGGCGATACGCGATGCGTTCAAGAGACACGAATACCGGAAGAAGCCGGACCTGATGTTCGGCGTGATCCAGCTCTTCGAACATCTCCAGTTCTGCTCCGTGTTCGTCTCTTCCGACCAGATCGAGATCACCCCTCCGTTCATTCCCACTGGAAACTACGACTTCCTGCAGAAGGGAGTTAGGCGGGTGTACCTGTCGGCCACGCTCGACTACGACACCGATTTCGTGAGAGGGTTCGGAGCCTCAAAGGCCAACCGGATCGAGCCGAACAACGATGCGGGCAACGGCGAACGACTCATCCTTCTCGCGAATGACTTCGAGAAATCAGATAACGAGAAACTCGTTGCCGGCGAACTTTCGGCCAAGCGGAAAGTCCTGGTATCGACGCCTTCCTACTCGCGGGCGAAGAAGTGGGAGCCCATGGTCACGCCTCCCACCACCCAGGAGTTTTCGGAGAGCTTGAACGCCTTTCGCAACGCGAAAACCGGAATGTTCAGTCTCGTCTCGCGCGTCGACGGCATCGATTTGCCGCAGGATACCTGCAGGATCATGCTGATCGACGGAGCCCCGGCGGGATCGAGTTCGATGGAGCGATTCCTGTTCGACGTGCTGCAGATGAACAACCTGTTTTCGATGAAGCTGGCGAGCCGCATTACTCAGCTCTTTGGCCGCATCAATCGAGGGAGAAGCGACTACGGCGCGTTTCTCGTCTACGGTCGCGATATCAACGTCTGGCTGAAGAACGACCGAAACATCGCGCTTTTGCCCGATCTGCTCCGGAAGCAGGTGATGCTCGGCCAGAACCTCCAAAAGACATTCCGAAGGCGACCCAGGAACAGGTTGTCCAGCTCGTGAACGACGTGATCGACCGCAAGCCTGACTGGCTTGACTACTACCGAGACACCATCGACGGGCTCACTCTGTCCAAGGAGGTCGCCGAAAAGGTGCGGGAAAGAGAAACGGCACTTGCAGTCGGGGCAAAGGCTGAAAGCGACTTCATGTCCGCCCTCTGGAACGGAGACGTCGCTGGCGCACGCAAGGCCATTATCGAGGTGCTTAACACCGTGGCGGTCGTGGATCCCAAGCTTGCCGGCTGGTATTCTGTCTGGCTCGGCATGACCTACGAGATCGAGGGGGACGACGACAATGCCAACGTCCACTACACAAGAGCCAGGTCAAGGCTGACGCAGCGCCTCAACCTTCCGTTCCGCGCCGTCTTTGAGTCCGGCGCATTTAAGGCACAAGCTCAGAACGATTTCCATCATAAGCTTCTCTCTGTCTGCAATCAGGGGCCGCAAGCCCTCGCCGACCTCGTCGCCAAGCTCAGAGCCGAGATCGATCAGTTGGCGAGGCAGGATCTGTCGTCGAACCAACATGAAGAGTCGCTGCGAAGGGTTGGCGAGCGACTAGGGTTCAACGCATCGAGACCGGACAACGACGTCAACGCCGGACCCGATGTCGTTTGGTCTGACGAGAAGACCAAGACGTTGATTGGTTTCGAACTCAAGACGAAGAAGGAAGCGGGGAGCGAGTACAGCAAGGCCGACATCGGACAATGCCACAATCATATCGAGTGGCTCCGTGAAAACTTTGACGGGTTCACGTTCGATGGTTTGCTTGTCGTCGGACCCGAAGCGCCGTGTTCGAACCAGTCGAACCCTTCTGCCGACATGTGGCTTGCTACGGTTTCGCAACTTCAGAATTGCATCGGACGTCTTTGCGCCCGTATCGATGACGTAAGGGGAGGGACTACGATCGCCTGCTGGACTGCCCTGAACGAAATGGGACAGCTTGCGGAATGGCAGCTTCCGGGCATCCAGGCGCAAATGCGCACGAAGAGACTGGTGGACTTGAAGGGCTGAGGTCTTCCGTTACCACGTACGCTGAATAGAATACCCTATTCCTCCGGGGAAAGGTCTTCCGTTTTCTTCCACATCAGATCTTGTTCTTGCTTGACGACAGCAAAGCGCTTGAACGCTAGGCGAGCCTTAATAAGTTCAACGTCCCGCAAATCTCCGACGGCCTCAAGGACACGTTCGCGGGTCACGGAGCTCTCTGCGCCTACAACGACCTCGGCCAATCGCAGGGCCGGTTCGAAACTATGGAAAAAGTGTCCGTTCTCCGATTGCTGGTCTTCCAGTCTGAAAACCATCCGCTGCTCGTCCTCGTATTTCCAAGCGTCATACTTCACGAACCAAGTGCGCATGTGGTCGAGCGTGCTGATCTGATGGATTTGCTGGTCTTTGAAGTGTTTTTCCTCGAGGAGATGCTCGGTGTATTCGATGGGAATGATCGGGCGGGCTTGAATGACGTCGAAACCCAAACATATACCGCGGTGACGATCACCGTAGTGCGACCACATCATTGGATGCGTCCAGTCGCTCGTGAAGCAGACAATTCCGTATTTCTTATTCGCTTGCCTCTTCATCTCCCGCATCCGCTTTCGCTGCTGGGTCGTGGGGAGCCGAAGCGGTATGAACTCGAACGGATCGTTTAGATCCTTGATGCGGGCGATCTTAATCCGCCGCTTCTCGATGTTCTGAAGGCCATAATTGGCGGACGTGAAGTAGTAGAGTCTCATAAGCTTCGATCCTGATCTTCGCGGCTTCCGGTTCTGGGGCGAGAGCGGCCAACGAGAGTATTCCTCAAGCGGGTTGCCGCGACCTTTCCACCTAACTCTTCGGGGGATGAAGCCCGCACGCAGGCCAAGCCTCGGTCCGTCCGGCCCTGCAAACAGATGGACATTCAGGGTGTCCTGAACGTCTGCAGGCGGCTCTTTGTTGTCGAGTACGATGACTTGAACAGACGCGCCCGTGTTCGCCAAGCTCTCCCAGAACTTCGGCTCGATTGCCGGAAGAATCTGGTCGTTTTCAGCGACGTTAACGGCGCTCTGGCCGCTCCGCTGCTTCACCGTCGCCAGGTGGCGATGTTCCTTTCGGGCCTTGGGCTGGGCCACTGAAATTCCATGGGCGACTGCAACGCCGTAATTGTCCTTGAGAGGGTTGCCTGCGTCAGCGAGGAAACCCTGATGAGACCACCTCCTCATACTTTCAACGCATCGTTCCAGTGGAAAACGGTTCCTGTCTTGCGATCGTCGAAGTCCACGACCGTGATGTCGAGAGAAGTCAGCAGTTTTCGTGGAATCGGTCCGAGCCCCTTAGGTAGGACGAGTATCTTCCGGTAATCCTTCCGTAGCATCTTCTCGTAAACGACCAACTGGCCTACCGCCTTCATATAGTCGGATGCACTGAAGGCGGTTTTGATCTCGATGAGGTATCGGACGTCCTTGCCGACGGTATAAAGGTCGGGTCCTAGCGCGCCGACGCGTTGGTTTGCGACCACAGAATCCTTTCGCCAAGAGGTCGTCTCTCAGAGCGTGCCATATTCGGGCGTGAACACGCTCGATCTTTTTGGCAGCTTGAGGCGGCACTACCGTAAAGCCGATGGATTCTTCCAGCAACACGGCGCGATCTTGCGCTTCAATGAACTCGGGGTTTGCCGCATCGGTCACTCGAGTGCGGACTCTCGAACATGCCTGGGTGAACCGAGCCGTCTGTCTCACGACGTCAATGGGATCCGTAGATAGGTGTGCGACCACGAAGTAGGGGACGACGTCTCCGTCGGCGAAGCTTACCAGCTTTCGACGGACGGGCGAGCCCTGCAGCGCCTCGGACAGTTGAACCCTCCTACCTCCGACGTTCATTTCCCCAGAATGGAGAAGCCATGTGCCGCCTTGCTGGTCGCGGGCTGCTAGTCCCTGCCATCGGCCCCGCGGGCCGCCGTCAGGAGGATTGACCTCGACGATCAAGTTCCTCGACTTCTTCCCACCGAGCCGGTCACCCAAGCCATTCCAATAACGATGCGCCTCGTCCCGCTCCCATCCCCCGACGGCGAGCCAGATCCCGAGCTCTTCGACCCAGATGGTGCTTTCGGAAAAACCGTGATCCGTGCGGCCGGTCTTCTCGAACGCTCGGCGCCAAGCTGAGATCGCGCCCGATGTACCCGTACTGCTCTCGACCGCCTTCAGAGGCGTTCCGTCGTCCCCGATCTTTTTCATGACCGACGTGATCTGCTGCGACACAGAAGACAGGTTGGCGCTGGTCTTGCGGAATGCCAGCGCCGCTTGGAGCGCCTTTGGCAGGGATTCGCGGGACGCCGGTATTCCGTCGAACATGCGTATGACGGGACGGCGTATGACGGTATCGGTGTCGAGACCATCGACCTGACGGAACGGATCGCCGGCGACTTGTACGAAATGGATGCGGTCGCCATGGGGTATCAACGCGATATCGCCGACAGCGATCTCCCTGATAAAGCGCCAAGTGTGTTCCAGGGCGTTCGCAAGGTGCAATGTTGGGTAGGTTTCCTTCAGAACAGCACGAAAGCTGTCTTTGGAAAGACGTCGGTTCAGGAGCGCGTCCGCATCGCTCCAACCGATTGCAACGACGCTCTGCTCCAGCAGCTCTTCGACGCGGTCGATCTCGCTCGGCTTCAGCCGCAAGCCCCAGAAGTTCATTGATTCTCCCCTGCAAAACTTCTCGCATCATGGTTGCCGCTGACGTTCTGTCAACGAAACGATGCTACCGGTTGTTGCAATTTGTCGAAGGCGAACCACGAGCTAACTACTGATGATCCGACATACGCGAACCCAACATGCAGTCGGCCAAGGATTCTTTCACTCGGCAGAAATCGAAACTTCGGCCGGTGCGCACGTACGGTACGTCTATGACTGCGGCGCCATGAACAAGTTTCGCGTGGCCCGCGACTCGAGTATAGATTCCTTCCTTCACGCCGTAGGCCCCAGAGCAAAACTCGACTTTCTTTTCATCTCGCACGCGCATTTCGATCATGTCAGTGGACTGCCAAAGCTCTTGGACACCGCGAGCGGCGGCGTCCAGGTCGACACGATCGTCATGCCGCTTATGGACGTCTACGATCGGCTGCTCATATTCGCCAGTGCCGCGGCGGAGGACGCCGCGATTGGTGGGGACTCCTTCTATCGGGGTTTCGTCTCCGATCCCATCGAGGCCCTTCAGGCTTTCAATCCAAGACAGATCCTTCTCGTCAGAAGAGGTGATAATCGCGACGGACCACTCGGCGGCGACGGGCCCGGAGAGCCGGGACCCTTCCTTGGCGACGGTCCCTTTCCGATTAAACTGCTCGGACGGGGCTCCGTCCGCCGAGGGGACGGCGCTCCGGCCGTGGGGGCTGCGGTCATGGTGATCCCCGACACCCGCTATATCGCCCTCTCTGTGGAGTCGCTTTTTGGCTCCTGTCGCCATATGTCGATCCAACGGTGAATGCAGGTCGCTCGGCATTCCGCGCGGCGCTTGCGCTCGAAATGAAAATGAGCACGCGAAGTCTAGGGCAGTGGCTGAGATCGTCGCAAAACCGAATAGATCTTTTGACAAACAGGCTTGGCAGGCTTGAAAGAGCGTACAAGTCGATCAAGTCGAATATCAACATAACTTCGATGTGCCTGTTCTCCGGGCCGATGCCCGACTCGAACACGCTGTCGATCGATCATGGATGGACCGCCGGAAAATTCCGCGGTCGCAATCTTGACAGGGGGATCGCATGGCTCTCGACCGGCGATGCCGCGCTCGCGCAGAAAGGGCGGCGGCGCTCGATGTTGGATCACTACCGCATTCTGCTCCCGTCCGTACTAAGTTTCACGCTGCCACATCATGGTGCGGCGGCAAACTACCATGACGACCTTGTCAGACATGTTGATCCTCGCTTCTGTGTCGTCGCAGCCGACCACTTCAGCAAACGATGGCATCATCCCGGAGCGCAGGTCGTCCAATCCGTTGCTTCACACGGGTCGCTCCTGTTCACCGTGACGGCGGAACCGTTGTCGCAGTTCCAGGAAGTTGCCTATATTCGTTGAAACGCCGCCGAAGGTCTTCGAAATTCAACAAGCAAACAATGTTGTTGAGCGATTGACGACAGCCGCAAGCCGCCTTGCACTTCACGTTCTACTCCTGTCTCCTCTACGAGGATCAAACCTTGCCCTTGAGTCCGGACATACCCGAGATGTTTTGGATCAGTGCGAAATGCGGAGCCATGATAGTCATGCCTGCTGCGGATCATCGTGGACGTATCGGGATAGATTCAGCCTTCGAAGAAAGGCGGGCTCATGACACTGTTCACTGAAGAGCTCTCCAATGACCTCCTCTCAGTCTTCGAGGAGGAGAGAGGTTGAGTACGAAGGCGAGCGATACCTCGTCCGCGACAACGGCGCCGTCTTTCGTAGAAACAAGCATAGGCAGAAGAGGCGGCCGCTCGACGCCGACTGGACTTTCGGACGAAAGACGCCGACCACCGGTTATATGCTGATCGCCGGCGTCCCTGTTCATCGGATCGTATGCACTGCGTTCGCGGGGCCGCCGCCGGTTTCGACGCACATCGTGGATCACATCGACACCAACAGGTCCAATAACCGGCCTGATAACCTTCGCTGGCTGTCACGCTTGGAAAATGTTCTCCTCAACCCGATTTCGGTGCGGAGGATCATTCTGGTCTATGGTTCCCTCGATGCTTTTTTGAAAATCCGCAGAAGGTCAAGAGCGAGGCGTCCTACCCAGACGTTTCCTGGATGCGGACCGTGTCCAAGGAAGAGGCGGCTGTGTCGCGCGCGCGGCTGTTGAAGTGGGCAGCCGGCGATACGCAACGAAGCGGGGGCATGCTGGGCGAATGGCTTTACGAAACTTCGGCGGCGATGCCCCGGCAAAGCGCCCCGGAAGTTTTCGAGATCCCTGACGTTATCGGCCGTGCAGGTGAAGTGGCGAGTGCCGACCGAGTTTCCGGCCTGCCCAGCAGCGGTCTCAGATGACGGATTGAATGAGTACCGGAATGCATTGTCGTTTGGCGACGTTTTCGCTCAAAATCCCTACAGCAAAAGCTTGGTGGTACAGCACGATATGGCTGAAGACGGGCTCGTGGTGCTGACGCGCTTTTCAGGCGACTCCGTCAAAGACTGGGCCGTGGCTCACGTATCGATGCAAGGCGAACTGTATTATCACCGTAGCGAGTATACGTTCTTCGAACTTCAAGGCGCACTAAAGCACTTCTGCCAATTGACGGGAAAGAGCTACGACGACCCCTTTGACGACTATTGCTGACGCCGCGAAACGACAGGGCGTTGGCCCAGCTCCGGTGTTCAGGCCGGCTAACCATTTATCGCCGGGAAGGCGTGGCGCAGACAAACGGCCGAGGAGTGCTTTCATAAATGAAGTTCTTGAATGAGCGCGATGGGCTGAGAATGATCAGGGAGATGCTCGGCTCAACCGATAGCGCGACTCTCGTTGTGGCATTCTGGGGAGCAGGCGCCATCGACGCCCTCGGACTACGCAAGGAATGGCGCTCGCTTCGAGTAGTCTGCAATCTTGAATCCGGCGCGTGCAATCCTCATGAAATTGAGGATCTCCAGAAGTTGGCCGGCAAGGTGGAAGTTTTTCGGATCCCAGGCTTCATGGAAAGGTGTACCTGACAGACAGCCATCTCGTGCTTGGTTCATCCAACGCTTCCAGCAACGGTCTCGTCGTGGAAGGTCCAGCGATCGGGGGTTGGGCCGAAGCTAACATCTCAACGAACGACAGAGGCCTTCTGAACCAGGTGCGTACCTGGTGCGACGAGCGCGTTGGAGGTGCACAAGCCGTCACTCCGGAGAAACTTGCGCTCGCACGGGTCGTCTGGAAAACAAGACGAGCGGCGTCGCCGGTAAATGGCGGATTATCTAGCGACCTTGTGGCCTCTGTTCGAAGCCATCTTGACCATCCTGCATTCGCCGGCGTCAAGGTGGTCCAGTGGGCGCGCAAGATTACGGCTCATGCCGAAAGAGTACACGAGGAAGCGATCGAAGCGAACCAAAGCCTGAAAGGAACTGAAGTCTACGAGGGCTGGGGAGACGAAATGCGAGTCGGGCATTGGCTCGTCGATTTCGATGTCAGCGGTCGAAGGGCGGCGTTCACAGGGTACTGGCACGTCGTCCACCGTGACAAGGAAAACGACGTGACGTTCGTGAAGAAGCGGGGCTTTGTGGAAATTCCGACGATCGGCCGGCTCAAGCTCACGATCGAGGACAAACGACGGTTTGAGAACATGATCTCCGCCGTTCCCGGAAAGGCGCTGGGTCCGAAGGAAAGAATAATGCCGATTGCGCAGGTCGTATCGGCGCTCGACAACCTGGCATCGAAGAACAATCCCAAAGCTTTCGACAAGGCGATGTTCGCAATCTACGAGCAGGCTAAGGAGTTCGGGTACTATCCGATCGACTTCCGTTCGATGGTGGAAAAGCTTGGTGGAATTGCAGCCGCCAAGCAGTTGATCAACAACCAACGAGTGTCACAGGGGTTCACGAGACTGTGGGAAGAAAAACGCCTCGATCTAAGCGTTGAAGCGCTCGCGATTTCACCGGAATGGCGGACGCTCTTTTCGGCAGAGGAGATAAACCGCTCCAGACGCCGCCTCAAAGACGTGAACTATCCACTTCCGGATTGACCAGATGCGGAGGATGCCCGGCTGCCCATGGGATGGCGGCCGTAACCGGGACGTTGGCGGGCCAAATCCTTTGTGGGTAGAAATGACGGCGGCCTTCCAGGAGGCGGCATGATGCGGATTGGCAGGAAGAGGTGGAGTGCCCGATCTTCCTCGATAAACGAGTGCCGCTTATCGCGACTTGTAGCGTTGCTCAATGTACTCGATGTGTAGACGAAGTGCTTCTGATGCAGTGATAGCCTGCGCATCCGCGAGTGCTGCTAGTAGGGCTTCCGTCTCATCGAGTGGCAGAGCGGTGCGGTCAAGAACATACTGGAACGGCTTCACGTCATGTTTCGCCGCCAGCTCGATGATCTTGGTGCGAGCGGTATTCTCGGGTGGAGTAAGATCGATCACGAGTGGTGATCGGCCCGGACGGATTACCTCCAGCGTCACCTTCCGCAGGAGGCTTCCGAGAGAGAGCATTTCACCATCCGCCTCATGGCTGCCGTAACGAGACACCGGATTCCCATGCATGGAAGAGTGCCGGAGGCTTTCCCATGCATCGAACTCGTCCCTGGTGATCACCCCCGACTTCTTGAGCGTCGCCAGGATATTCCGCGCCGTGAGCTGCCGACGCCGTTCGAGTGCATTGATGGCTGTACCTATGAGGCCCTTGTCTCCGTTCCACGCCCGAACATGTCCCGACATGGCCTCGATGGCCGCGTGATCGACAGCAGGGTTGGTCCTGTCGGCAGGCATCAGATCGCCCAGGAGATTCTCCACCGAACTTGCGATCACCATAGCCCAAACCCATCGGGACCCGCGAGTTGCAAGAACCACTTCCTCGTACAGCTTCGTCAGCTTGGCGCCGTCCATGGTTTCGTTTCCCGTAGCGACATGGCTTTCGACCACATGTGCCAAGAGATCAGCATACAGCGCCCAGAACCGCATCTCATCGCCGCCTCCCGGCCACAGGGCTATCCAAGCGGTGGTCTTCAGGAACTCTGGGTTCTGTCTAAGGCTTACATGCGTGCTGCCGTCCGAATGGTTCCGGGCGGTGATGCGGGGATAGATGAGCTGGCCGAACATGATGCGAAGCGGCTCGGCTAGCCAGTTTTCAGCCCAAGGAAATGGAAATCTACCAGATGCGCCCACTGTGACGCGTAGGACCTCATGATCGCGGCTATACTGAAAGAGCACCTCTTCACCGAGAACGTCCACCACGCGATGCACGCCACCGAACCGATGCAGGCACTCGTCAAGCGGTGTCCCAGGTTTGACGCGGATCGCGATCTCGGTAGTGTTCGGGATTTCGTCACCGAAGCTCTCGCCATCCACCCACAGGCCGCCTTGCGCCTCGCCTTCGAATGTTCATCGACCATCGGGCAGGGTGTCTGTGCTCGGCGCGGTGCCGGCACCAGTCAGGTCGACACCATCTATCGTCGATCCAACGACGCGAAAGAAGTTTCCTCGTCGTAGATGTCTTCGTCGATCTGTCGCAGCCGGCGCAGAAGTCGACCGATATCCGATGGCATCCCGGTCATGCGGTACTTGATGTCCTCGCCGTCCACCAATTCGAAGACCCCGGACCCTGTCGCCAAGTCTTCATTTGGGTGAATGCCGCTCATGACCATTTCCGGCACATCGATTGTTAAAGGCCTTTGCATCAGCCTGAGCCAGGTCTGCGCAGAGAGGTCTCGTCGTCCGCTATCTTCGCCAGCCCTCATTGTAAGGGTGGGCAGCATGGCGCCCAGAAGTCCGCAAGTCGAGATTGACGCCAATTCTTCACCTCAGCCCTTATCCATCGCGAGATCGCCGCTACGCACGCCGCCCCGACAAGTGAGCCGGCAGCGGCTCAACATGCCGATTCAATCCATCCTACGATCACAGGGGGCGTTGCAAGGCCCATAAAGGGGCTGCAGACAACGAACAGATTGAGAACCTGTGACGTACGCGGCCCGCAGGTGGGCATTCACTCGCAGTGCTTCGGCGCCTTGAGCGTCTTCACCAGCCGGTCGATCACGGGCCCGAACCGCCTCTGCTGCGCGGCGAGGTACTCGATCCGGAAGTTGCCCATGGCGTCGTCGCAAAGCGCGATCTGACGGATGTAGACGATCCGGTCGCCCTTCGTGCCCGACAGGCTCGCCCAGGACGCCCCGCGTTTCTCATATGAGAACTGCCAGCCGGCGTCAGTCTCGAACTTCTTCCGGAGATCGCTTTCCTGCCGGAAGCCGCCCTCTGTCAGATAGTTGCCCCAGATCGATAGCTTCGCAGCGCCGTCGGCGCTGGCAAGGCCGAGGCCATCTCCGTTGTCGGGCGTCGAAACCGTCCTGAAGTCGGAAGGGAGTTCGATCATGTAGCCGAAGCGGCCGTTCTCGTAGGGTTTGGAACCTGCGAAGGAAGTCGTAGCCAGAAGCAAGGTTGCGACCACTGTGATGTATCGACGGTGCATGATCGTCCTCTGGAAGTTCTTGGCAACATGAATGGACTGCGAGCGCAGAAAGTCAATTCCTAGCTAGCCCGCCGACGCGGCGGCTAGTTGCGCGCATTCCGCGAATGCTGGTTCCGGCGGGGCCATCATTCATCGTAGCTCAGCACGGGGGTAGTGCGGAGTAAAGGCGTGGAACCAGATGAGCATTGCCGCCTTCAGCGATTTCCAAAACGTCAACCTAGTCAGCGACTTGTAAGTGAACAAAGCCGATGTCCCTGATCGGTGAGTTCTTCAGTGGAAAACGGAACAAATGTGAACAAACCCTCTTGCGGTCGTCCGATGTCACCCTCATCTTCGGTTGATATGTAAAGATTTAACCAATGCGGCGCGGCGACGAGGATCCCTGCAGATGACGGCACACATGAAGTTCTTCCCGACCGGGAATGCTGACACGACCTTTATTCAGCTTGCGAACAATCAGGTCGTCCTGATGGACTACGCGCATATGCGCAATGAGAAAGACCCCTTCGACAAGCGGATCGATCTCCCGTCCGCGATCCGCGACGCCATGGAAGAGGCCGGCCAGGAGTCCTTCCGAGTCGTCGCCTTCACCCATCTCGACAAGGACCACATCTTTCGCTCCAGCGAGTTCTTCTGGTTCGAACATGCGGCCGCGTATCAAGGCGGCGACCGTATGAAGATCGACGAACTCTGGGTGCCCGCGGGCGTCCTGACGGAGGTTGCTCTCGACGACGACGCCCGCGTTATCCGGCAGGAGGCCCGGCACCGCCTCAAGGAAGGGAGGGGCATCAAGGTCTTCTCCCGTCCTGAGGCCCTCAAGTCCTACCTCGAGGAGAACGGTCTTACGCTGGAATCCCGGATGCACTGCATCGTCAACGCGGGCGAGCTGGTTCCGGGTTTCAGCAAGTGGGGGTCGGAGGCAGTCGAGTTCTTCGTGCACAGTCCCTTCGCCTGGCGCACTGACGCCGGCCTGATCGACCGCAATCAGGGATCTATCGTCGTGCAGATGACGATGCGCGAGGGACTGAACAGATCCTATGCCTTGCTTGGTGCGGACATCGATCACGAGAGCCTCTCCCAGATCGTACGGACAAGCCGGGAACACGACAACGAGGATCGCCTTCACTGGGATGTCCTGAAGCTGTTCCATCACTGCTCCTACCTGTCTCTCTCGCCGGACAAGGGCGAGTACATGACGGAGCCGGTCGAGGACGTGAAGTGGCTGTTCGAAGAGCTCGCACGCGAAAACGAGATCATCGTCTCGCCTAGCAAACCGATCCCGCTGAAAGGGACGGAAGCCGACAAGGACGTGCAGCCGCCGCACCGTCAGGCCGCGAACTACTATCGAAAGATCATCAAGGATTCTGAACGGCAAGTTCCTCGTGACCATGGAGACGCCGAGCGAAGCGCGGCCGAAGCCGATCCATCTTAAGATCACCGCCCAAGGAGTCGCCGTCATGCTCGCGGCGGCGGCGACCGCGACTAGCGTCGCCGCCTCTACGCCCACGCGGGCGGGCAGGAACGGCTGACCGAATGTACTGGCAGCCGGAAGGATCGGAAGTCGTCGACGTACACGCATTCGCCAATCCTCTTGCGAGGGCGCTGCACGAATATATCCTGGGGCCGGGCGAGAGCTACGCCACCCTCGGAGAGTGCAGAAGGTACGGGGAGTTCGATCTTCTTTCCTTCGACCTGATGGTCGAGCGGCCGCAGCGGCCCGTCTATGCCATTTTGCCTGTGGAATCATTGACCGTGTGTTTTGCGCGGACCGGCTCCATGTCATATACCGTCCTAGTCGCCCGCCCGGATTTTCCAGACACTCCGCATCAGAACCTGATGCCCGAAGGATTTCCCGCCTGCATCTGCATCGACGACCGTCCATGGCAGGACACTCGTAGCTTCTACACGGCCGCCGAACTCATGGGTCGTCTGAGTAGCTGGTTCGAGAAGGCATGCCAAGGCGAGCTTCACGGGGCAGGGCAGCCCCTCGACCCTCTCTTTCTTCCCGACGTTTTCAACCAGATCATCTTGAAGAACGATTTCTGGGAAGCGGCCCGCCTGGGGTCTAGCCTGTTCATCTGGGCCGTCGACCAGGACGCGCAGTGCATCTTCATAGGAGGATCCAGGCCACCGGGTATCAGAGGTGACGATATCCGTCTGATGGCCTTCCATTGCGCGATCGAGCCACAGCAGATGAAACGGATGAAGAGGGCGCCCCGAGACCTCGGACGGTTGTCGGACTTTCTGGTCGATGCCGGGGTCGATTTCCCAAGCCTGCTCCAGCAGTCCATCAGGGACTGGGTAAACGGCAGGAAGGAGACAGGAGACGGCAAGCGTATCACCTGCCTCCTGGTGACAATGCCGCAGATCGATCCGAACACCGGCGATGTCGGAACGAGCGAGACGGTAGCGTTCGTGACGGCATACAGCCCCGGAGAGATCGGAGAGAAGATGGGCTTCCTCCTGCGCAACGTCTCCGGCGAAGCGAAGGAGGTAAACTTCCTCCCTAATGTCGGCGCGCGCGTATCGATGGATGCAGTGCGGGACGTTCCAGTGTCGATGTCCTTCGTTCACAAGGAGTTCGATGCAGCCGGTGCGGCCCGTCTCTCTGGCGAGCCGCATGCCGACGACCGTCGAGTGGTCATGATCGGCGCTGGATCCGCCGGTTCGGCGATCTCGGAAATACTCGCCCGACAGGGGCTCTTCAAATGGACGATCGTAGACGACGACACTCTGCTTCCGCACAACGTGGCGAGGCATACGCTCAACAACCAGTTCGTCGGTAGAAGCAAGGCCATCGGGCTCGCGAACAGGCTAATGGGGATCAGGGACGACGTTGATGCGCGTCCTGTCGTCGACAACGTCCTGACCCCAATCGACAAGGCGGTATTGGATCAGCAGATCGGCGACGCCGAATTCATCCTCGACGCCTCTGCCTCTGTTCCCGTTTCCCGGTGGGCGTCCGACCTGCCGAGCGCTGCTCGGCGTCTCTGCGCGTTCTTCACGCCCGATGGGAAGTCCGCGGTTCTCATGATCGAGGACGAGGCGCGCTCCTTGACACTCCGCGATCTCGAGACGCTGTATCTCCGCGAGGTGTTGCAGAACCCTGCTATCGAGGGCCACCTCGGCGCCGTCGACCGGATGCAGTATACCGGGGCGTGCAGGGCGCTTACGAACAGAATCCCGATGGCGTCGATCCAGGTGCTTTCGGGCCTGATCGCTGCTGGGATCGCATCCGGTGTCAGGACGACGAATGCGGTGCTCAAGATCTGGACCATGAACGAGGATGGCATAAGGATCACTTCGGTGTCCGGTACCATGGCGACGACGACGGCCGAGGGATGGTCGGTCGTCCTGCCAGCCTCTTTGAAGGTTGAACTCCGCCAACGCCGCTCGCTGGCGCTGCCATCGGAAACCGGTGGATCGCTGATGGGAATGTTCGACTTCGAACGCCGTCGCGTCGATGTCGTCGGAGCACTTCCTCCGCCCAGCGACAGCGTCGGCACTCCCTCGTCGTTTACTCGCGGCGTCTCCCGCCTGCGCACGGACATCGAGGCTGCCGCCGCCCGGACAGGTAACCAGATCCGGTACATCGGCGAATGGCATTCGCATCCGACCGGCCGTTCCTCACGTCCAAGCGGCACCGATCTCGAACAGATCAGGCAACTGAAGGACGCCATGGAACTCGACGGCCTGCCGGCCGTGTCGTTGATCGTCGCGGAAGACGACATGTCGGTGCTGCTGGCCGGAACGAGGAGGTTGGCAGATGGATGACGTTGTACACAGGCCGCGGTTGGGCCTCGCTCTTTCAGGCGGCGGCGTTCGTGCGGCGGTGTTTCACCTGGGGGTTCTCCGGCATCTTGCAAGGCTGGGCCGTCTCGAGGAAGTCACGCAGATCTCCACCGTGTCCGGAGGCAGCCTGGTCGTGGGTGCGATCTTCTCCCACGCTGATTTTAAATGGCCGACCTCCGAGCAGTTCCTGGACGAGGTCTATCCCGAGCTTCGTAGGAGGCTCACGGCCGGCGACCTGTTCAGCCTCAGCGCACTGGGCTGGCGTGGCATCCTTCGGGAGAACATTCGTATCCTATTTCGAAGAGCCGAGATTCTGCCCAAACTTCTCTCCGCTCGCTGGGGCGTCAAAGGATCGGTGAAGGACCTGCCCGACTTGCCGGAATGGCATATCAACACGACCTGCTTCGAGACCGGCAAGAACTGGCGGTTCTCGAAGAGGATGATGGGAGACTGGGTGTTCGGGCGTCACTTCAGCCCGGACGTCCCGATCGCGAAGGCTATCGCGGCGTCGGCAGCAGTTCCTTACGCGATCGGCGTGCTGCGGCTAGAGCTGCCGGAACATGGCTGGTGGAAGACGGACCGGGCGACAAAGAAGCCGCAAGAGAAGATTGCACGGCCTATGCGGCGCGTTCGGCTCTGGGATGGCGGGGCATACGAGAACATGGGTCTGGAGGCCGTCTACAAGCCTGCCGACGGCCTTCAAGGGTGCGACCTCCTCATCTGTAGCGATGCCTCGGGGCCGTTGACGCCCCCGAAGTCTTTTTCGATAAACGGGATGCTTCAGGGCAGGCTCAACTCGCCGCGGCTCTTCGACATCGCAAGCGATCAGATACGGGCACTGCGATCGCGCATGCTGATGGGTTCGATTCAGCGTGGAGAAGTGAAGGGCGTACTGATTCGAATGGGCGTTGCCATGCGGCAGTTCGGCATGGAGCCAGCCGCGCTTGCGGAGCGGCTCACCGACGAGCAGAGCGCTCTCTCGCTGAACTACCCGACCAACTTGACGAAGATATCGGAGTACGACTTCGACCTTCTTTCACGCCATGGCGCGGAGGTTTGCGAGGCTACTCTGGTCACGTACAAGCAAGCTTGATCCTGCTCTTAGGATGGACTTTTCCAAGCCGGGCGGTCCCGTGCGCCCGGATGAGCTCCGCAGGTTTCGGGAACGTCTTGAGCTCGGCAGCCGGCGGGCTTGGCGCCGCGGTTCGCGGACACTGAATCACGCCGGGCATCGCGCTCTCCTTCCGCGTAAAGTTCATCGTGGTAAGGGGAACGATCGTTCAGGAATCTCGCCTTTAGGCAAGTCACGTCCCCACGTGATCTCGCTCTTAGCGCCTCATTTATTGATCATATCGCCGCCGCTTTGCGCGCAAGGTGAAGGTTTGCGGCCGATTTGCAAAATATTATTATTGCAGGTTGACAGGTGCCCGAATCGTTTCGGGTCCGCAACGCTTCTCAACAAGTTTCGAGTTGGAAGGGGCCTTCTCGCCTACGACCTAAAAGGATCGTGCTCGAATCCTTCCAAGTCCGCATAGGATGGGGCTTCTCGGCCTTACGGACGAGTCGGCCATAAAAGGATTCGATTACCTGCAATTGTATCGCGAGCAACTCAGCACTCTCGACGGCTTGCAAGGATTCGAGCTTTTTGCGTTTTAGTCTTATTCTAATGTTTAGCGTATCGAGAACAGCGTATGAGCCGTCGGTCGAGCCATCAGGGCTATACCTCGGTCAAATTCGCTGATCTCATCCGTGCGTGAGAGGGCGGACGCGCTCGTACACGAGGGATGAGAGGTGCGGTTACATGAAACCTGGAAGTTCGAGGCGGCGTACCCCCGACAATAATCTCCGGCGTTTTCCGGACGCGAATACCATCGCAAGAATTGTCCGATCGATCGACGGTGGTCCGGTTCGCCAGATAATCAACGGTCGCAGAAAAGGGCGTACAGGGAAATTTGTTTCTCATAAGGCCGGCTTGCGATCAATGCCGTGGGAGTCAATAGGCGGGGAGTTACCCGCACTACAGGTGGCTGAAGTCGCTACCGGCGTCGCGGGCCTCCTCGTTCAACCCTATCGGCTTGAAATCAATGTGCAGCAGTTATCAGAGCCTTTGCTCTATTTTCCTGACATGGAACTGTTTGTCGATGATGAATTTATCGCCGAATTAGGAAGGGGGCGCCATTTTGGTTGGCCGCGGCGGTCGCGAAAAGCAGGGCTGTTCCGCAGGCTCAGTGTCGAAGGCTTGTCCTTGAGATAAAAACGGAGGACGACCCAAGACTTCACGACCCCTTTTACGGGGCAAAATTGCGCCTCGCTGTGGAAGTCCATCGACGCCTGGGAATTGTCTTCCTCGTTTTGGACCAGATAACGCACTTCCCCAAAGAAATTGTCGAACGTTTCCGCGCGATAACGATCGACAGGCACACGTCGTTGTCACTTCATGACCATGACGCTTTGAGACGCTTGTACATTTCCCGTGGATCGGCCCAACCATACAGCCGGGTAGTCGAAGCACTGGGGGAGGCCCCACCGGCGTTGCTAAGGCATCGGCAATGCAGGTGCGTCGAATTATTTCGATAGATCTTACTCGCGAACTTCGCGCTGATACAAACGTGCTTCTGGTGAGGTGAAGGATGCCAGATGTAATTGATGCTAAGGACGGTGACGAGTATCATATCCCTGATCTAAGCTTGGAAGGAACTTTCCGCTTTGTTCGCACGAACAACGACGGCTCAATCGTTTTCAAGGATTTGGAGACGGCTGAGGAGCGGATCATCCTCTATGACGCATTTTCGAAAATGCGCGGGACAGGTGGCGCCAAGCGCACGAAGCGTGAGGGTGTTCCAACCGGCGTAGATGCGATCAACGTTAAGCATTTGCTAGACCCAAACGACCCGCGGATAAGCAAGAAAGAAAAAGAAAGACGACAAGCGGCGCATAAGAGAGTCGTGACTGCCCGGACGATTGCGCACGCTCTTAAACGTTACGACGAAACTCCCGGCGCTTCGACATATCATAAGGTGTTGACGCCGTTTCTGGACGCGATGCAGAAAGAGGCTGCCGCCAACGGCCTGACATGGGCAAACGGCGCGACATGGCGAATTTCGGAAAGTCAATTCAGGATCTTTCTGAATCGCTACGGCACGCCAGGCAATCGGCCTTTAGGCCTTATTCTCGCAAATATTGGCAAACACCGCGAGAGCCGCTGGCCAGATTGGGTGGTCGAACTTAAACAGAGGATGATCACACTTTTCTGGCAACCAAATGTAAGGAAGCAGACCGCACGCGCGTTCTTCCGTACGTGGTTTGAAGAAGAGCGTCTAAAGCGGACGCTTGAGCTCGTGACTCCGCCGGGTCGAACTACCTTAAACGAGTGGATTGATAAATCCGAAACCCAGGAACGGTACGCTGCCAAGTTCGGGCGTCGGAACGCTCACAAACGTTTTGTAGGAACCGTGGACGGTATAAAGGCCACACGCCCACTTGAGTATGTCATCTTAGATCAAACAGAAACCGACGTTTTCCTTCTAGTTAAAAATAGTAAGGGGAGGTTCTCCGCAAAGTCCGCGCCTGGTTGGTCTACGCCATCGATGTCTACTCAAAGATGGTTCTTGGCTTCTTCCTCTCGCTCTATCCTCCGTCCGTCTACTCGTTGATGAAGTGCATAAGGCATACGCTCAGACCAAAGACAGAGCTCGAAGAACGGTTTGGCCGGTATAGGGGCGCCACTGACGGATGGGGCAGGGCTTCGACCTTTATTCTCGACAATGGTCTCGAAAACATCGGCGTTTCGCTGCAGACCGTGCTCGAGTTTGTCGGCATCGACATCGTATATGCTTCGTTGCGCACGCCTGAGCACAAAGCTTTGGTCGAGCGAACCTTTGGTACCACAAACGGCCTCTGGCACCAGTTGCCTGGGGGAAGGCCGGGAGGCAAGGACAAGCGAAACGTTCCAGAGGACGATCCAAGTGACGCCGCATGCTATACGCTGGCGGAGGCCACGAGGCGTCTAAGTGAATTCATCGTGACCATTCTGCATATCACCACCCCTCGCGGCGGCGTCGCACCTGCAAGGAAATGGGAGAATGGCATCCGACAATTCGGTCGTCCTACCTTGGACGATGTACAGGTGCTGGATCGCCTTGTTGGCCAGTACGGCCGAGCGGTCCTTACAACGAGTGGCATTACTTTCAAGACCGAACGCTTTCACGACCAGGCGCTGACGACCATCTTGATCTCGAGACATGGCGCCGATGGCCCGCAAACGAGAACAGCGGGGGCCAGGGCAAACGCTTGTTTTGCACGTAAACGTTTTTTTCGACCCCTAAACTGCGGTGTTCTAAACGTGTTGAACGAAGCGACGGGGCTGTTGGTACAACTTCCTAACATTTTCCCTGAAACCACAAGGGATTTATCATTCGACATGTCAAAGCGTCTCAGAAAATTCGAAGAAGAACAGGAACTCTCCGCGGGCTCCGATCTCGAGCGCGCCCAGAATAGACGAAATCTGTTTCAACATCTGGAGGGTATCTTCAAGGAAGGCGTCAAACCTACAAAGAAAGAAGCCCGGCTGTACGATACCGAGGCTTGGTCGCTCAGCGCTGGAAGCCGAGTTGAACAGGCCGAAATTCCTCCATCGGTAAGTGGTCTTGGTGGGATCCCGAACGACGCGCCCGCAACAGTCCGGAGGAACCATGGCCAAGCGGCGACAGGACCTGTGCGAGGCGGCCAGAAGTCAACTGCTAAGGGTGTTGCTACGCGAGCCCGCAATAGGGCTGAAGCTGCGGCGAAGGGAGAACGAGACCGGCAAGAAAAAACGAGATGCCAAGTGATCGCTCTCGTTCACCGTCGCCGGAGATCGAAATCTCCTCCCATCGTACTCCCGAGAAGAAGAATGTGACGGAAATCCAGGCCTATTTGGCAAAGCGAGCTGCCACCACATCAGGGAGGTGGTGATGGAGTTAGTTCGCGATGTGAGTGAGATCGCCCCTCGAATGCTTGATTTGAGGATAATGACGCCACTAGCGCAAGATATCTTCATTAAGCTCGATATCCTCAGAAGCTGTAAACGAAATGCCAAACCGGGAAGTGAGCAGCCCGCTGGGTGTCTATTTGCTGACAGCCAATATGGTAAGTCCGAAGCAATCAAAATGTACATCGAAACGCGGATCGTGGACGATTGCTTCGCGCGTGGATTGTTTCCGATAGGTACGCCACGGGAAGAGGTCGTCGATCAGCAGAAGCTTGTTCTACACGTCAGTCTCCCGGAGAATTCCAGCATACCAGCTATGTTGATGTGGCTGTTGACGGCGTTGGGCGATCCAACGCCAGCGTCGGGTACTGTCCCGCAACAGGTTTATCGCGCGCACAAGCTCATGAAGCGCTTGGGAACCGAGCTAATCGTATTCGACGAAGTCAATCATCTCAGGACACCGAAGAGTTTGGCAAGTGCCACGGAGGAAGAGGCTCATACGGTCCACAACCACCTCAAGGGGTTACTGATTAAAGGCTATCCAATCATGTTTATTGGAATACCTGATGCTGAAGAAAAGCTTTTTCGTGAAAAGCAGATCAAACGGAGGATGATGTATCGGGTTAAACCAAGGGTGCTCGTTTATGAACGTGATGTAGACAAGGAAATATTCCGCGATTTTTGTTCCGATCTTTCCATCAGCTTAGTCGAGAAGGGTATTATGGAGCAGTATAGCGACTTTCAGAGCGACGACATTTTAGCATGTTTATTTGACGCGTCGGCTGGCCTTCTAGGGGGCGTTTTTAGGATCGTATGGAATGCCTCTGAGCTTGCTTTTGAGGATGGCTTCTCGCAAATCCACGTCCGCCATCTTTCCGAAGCGGTGGACAATGTCGCAGTTGGGGTTTTCTGCAATGCAAATCCCTTTGCCGGCTTGGAAACGGATGAGAAGGAGGCCGCATAATGGCTTTCGATCCCACAGAGAAAGGGGCCTACTATCACGACGACGTCTCTCATGTGACCAGGCTGGCATCATTGATCGGGCGCCGTCTCGCGTTCCCCGTAGAGATAATGCCTGGGGAGGGATTCTGCCGATTTGCTGTTTCGCGCCACGTCGGAAAATGGCCACCAAAGTCCCTACTTCGTTTCTCAATTGCTTGGGATGAATGGACATATCAAACCCACACCATATGCTCTGGCGGGAAGGGAGCTTGATTGCCAACTAATAGCAGACGTGCTCGGTCTCCCCTCAGGTACGTCTGTGTCGTCCCTGTTGCATGAGCAGGTCGATAGCGCCGGGACGAGAGTAAACTTCTTCGGAAGGGATGTTCGCAGAAAGAATTTCTTTGAACATCAACGCAGAGTCTCACCTCGATCCCTCAGGAGAAGCAACTATCAAAAGGCGATTTGGTCCGTCCAAGGGATAAGTTTTGATCCGACCACTCGAGAGAAACTGCTCATCAGATGCCCCGCGTGTGACGGCGCGTTGCCATTCAATAAAACCTATGGGGTCGAGCAGTGCGCTAACTGTTTTCTCAGAGATGGTGTCATAACCGATTTCCGAGATTATAGTTGCGATCTGATTAATGTAGACGACAATGAAGCGCTAGATATTGCTGTCGAACTCGTTAACCCTGAGGTTTCCGTAAGCGATATTGACTGCCGCCTAATCCACGATGACCTCAGACGCTTTGGGCCGGGGCAACTCTTCGAGCTCATCTCGAGCTTAGCATTTTATAAAAATTTTCTTATCCATGATAGCGGACGGACACCTTTGGCTACGCGTCTGGGATTGCCCCACGCACATGACCTCGCCGAGGCTGCTCGTGCGCTTATCAACTGGCCTAAGGGGTTTGCTGCTTACTCGGAAAAGCTGCGCGCGTGGCAAACGCAAAAGCTAGAACGATGCCCCTCTCAAAGTGTCTTCCCGCCATCTTACCCTGTGCGATCGGTCGTGACGATGTTGGAACCCGATTTGCAGAGACTATTGAAAACTGTCGCACTCGCGGGCCGAGACGAAACGGTGATGATGACGCTCAGCGAAGCAGCAGTTTCTGTTGATGAACATCAGCAATCACGAAATCTCGCGGAAGCCTTCTGGCATGACGGGAGGATCCGGTTCGGAAAACATGGCCTCGAATCGGCGGTTCGAACCGTTAGGCGAATTGCGCCGGCTGCATCCGCAGCCGACTTAAACTTTGTTATGCTTTCGAGCTCCAATTGGCTTCGAAAGTGGTGCAGGCGGGTGCGGCTGCCTGTATGTTTCGTTGGCGACTTGATAAGCAGCAACCTTCTGGAGGGCGTCGATCCCCTCCTGGATCGTTTGTCGGAAAGGGCGGGTGAAGTCCGCAGCGTACGTCTTGAGGAACGCCTTGAGGACGTCGTTTTGAAGGTGAGGGCGCCCCGGAAGGCTATCGCTCTTTACGTTGCGATCGCTGCGCTTGCGCCTAGAGATGTCAATCCCTGGCCAACAGTGCTGACGGCTATTCTCGACCATGAGTTGACCGTCTGGAAGCACGGTAAGGCGGACTCGTTTACCTATTTTCGCGTTGCGGATTTCGACAAACTCGGTGCGGTCATATCGCGTGCTCGTTTATCTACGTCACTTGGCCGGTTGCCTGCGGATAGAACCGCGGTGATGTCGGTGTTAGGCCTGACAAAGTCCACGCTCCAATCGGTTCGACAGCGAAAGTTTCTTCAAGATCAACTCACGCTCTCCGACCTATGGAGTTATCGTGACCTATATCTGTCGTCTACAGAGCTGCGGACACGCATGGCCATGTGCGATAACGAAGAGCTACTTCCGACGATCACTGCCAGCCTAGAGGCGAATACGATACCGTGCGTCGGCGCCCACAAAAAGGGTCGCATTGTGGTTTTTGGCTCCGCCAAGATGTGGAAAACCTTTTCGGCATAAGCTTGTCTCTTGGGCCTGTCCCGAGTCTGATTAACCTGGAATCGAATCTACCCGGTACGTTAGAATCGTATTTTCCGACGCGATAGAATTAAATCAGTAGCTTGGTAGAATCGAATTAGGCCGGCCCCGACAGACACTCGCCTATGACGGGCTCTGCACCTTCGAATTCGGCATTGCCTACGAGGTCTTCGGTCTGCCCCGTCCGGAAATGGGGGAGGGCTGGTACCGGTTCTCCGTCGCGGGCGTCGAGCCCGGGCCGCTCAGGGCCGCGGGCGGGCTGACCGTGTCCGTCGACGATGGGCTGGAGGTGCTGGCGGATGCCGACCTCATCATCGTGCCTGGCTGGCGCGGCATTGGTGCGCCGGTTCCCGCCCCGCTGCTCGAGGCGTTGCGGGCCGCCCACGGGCGTGGCGCGAGGGTCGTGTCGCTCTGCTCGGGCGTCGCGGTGCTCGCCGCTGCAGGGCTTCTCGGCGGTCGCAGGGCTACGACGCATTGGCGTTATGTCGATGCGCTCGCCGAGCGCTATCCGGAGACGGCCTTCGATGCCGCCGTTCTCTACATGGACGAAGGAAACACACTGACGGCCGCAGGAAGCGCCGCAGGGATCGATCTCTGCCTGCATGTGGTGCGCGGCGATTTCGGCGCCGAGGCTGCCAACAGCGTCGCCCGTCGCCTTGTCGTGCCGCCGCATCGGGAGGGCGGGCAGGCGCAGTTCATTGCTGCACCGGTGCCGGAGGAAAGGGAAGGGTTGAGGCTCGGCCCACTGATCGAATGGATGCGCGAACGCCTGTCTGAGGAGCAGCCCATCCGCATGCTGGCCGCCCGTGCCGGCATGAGCATGCGCACTTTTCAGCGCCGTTTCGAGGCGGCAACCGGCGACAGCGTCGGCGAATGGCTTCTGAAGGAAAGGCTGCGGCACGCCCGCGACCTGCTGGAGAAGCAGCTCACTGTCTCGCTGGACGATATCGCGACGGCAGCGGGTTTCGGCACGCTCGCCACGATGCGCCACCATTTCCGCAAGCGGCTCGGGACGAGCCCGAGTGCCTACCGGAAATCGTTCGGGGCGTAGTCTATGCCTTAGCCCGATGCTGACGGCCGATAGGGCGCGACATGGATATCCGTGTCGCGCTTGCGCGCCTCGGCGATGTCGAAGCTGTTCTGCATACGCATCAGCGTGTCCATGGAAAGGCCAAAAGCTTTCTCGAAGCGCAGCGCCATTTCAGGCGACAGCGACGAACGTCCATTGAGAAGAGATGAAAGCGCCGGCCGTGTGACGCCAAGCACTCTTGCAGCGTATGTCACGGAAAGCCCTAGTTCTTCCAGCACATCGTGTTTCAGGAAGTCCCCAGGATGCGCCGGGCTTTTCATCCGAATGCCGAGTTTGTCCGTCATGGCTGCTCCTAGTGATAATCCTCGTAGTTGAGATCGATGATCTCGATCTCGTTCGCCTCGATCCGAAATGTCAGGCGCCAGTTCTTGGTGACGAAGAGGCTCCAAGTGCCTTTCCTGTCGCCGGTCAGTTGATGCGCCTTCCAGCTCGGCACTGTTCGCAGCTCAGCCTCTTCCTGCATGTCCTGCAGGAAGGAAATCATGCGCCGAAGCTTTGGCACTACGGCGGGTTGAAGGCCGGAGGCATCGTCGTCAACGACGAAACGGCGCAATCCCTTGTGGATGATGTTCCGTATCCGCATGAGGATATATAAACACAGATATGTATCCCGTAAAGCGTGGCTTTACGGGATACGGCGTGCCGGTGAAGAAATCATTCCGCCGCCTGTCTTGCCATCGGGTTGTTCGGGTGTGTCGTCCAGTTGGCGTAGTTCGGATCGACCGGGCGTCCGGTGCGCTGGTCGAGAGTGCCGACGGGCAGCGCTTCCATGGTGATGCAGTTCTCGACCGGACAGACGTTGACGCAGAGATTGCAGCCGACGCAGTCTTCCTCCTTCACCTCGAAATGCCTGACACCGTCGACGAAGGCGGTGATTGCCTGGTGGGACGTGTCCTCGCAGGCGATGTGGCAGCGGCCGCATTTGATGCAGGCGTCCTGGTCGATATGTGCCTTGGCGATGTAGTTGAGGTTGAGATACTGCCAGTCGGTGACGTTCTGCACCGCGCGGCCGGTGATATCGTCGAGCGTGAGGTGGCCCTTCGAGTCCATCCAGGCGGAGAGGCCGGAAATCATCTCCTGGACGATCTTGAAGCCGTAGGTCATTGCCGCCGTGCAGACCTGCACGTTGCCGGCGCCGAGCGCCAGGAACTCGGCGGCATCCCGCCATGTGGTCACGCCGCCGATGCCGGAGATCGGCAGGTCGTAGGTTTCCGGGTCGCGGGCGATCTCGGCCACCATGTTGAGCGCGATCGGCTTCACCGCCGGGCCGCAATAGCCGCCATGCGATCCTTTACCTCCGATCGAGGGATTGGGCGAAAAACTGTCGAGATCGACCGAAACGATCGAGGAGATCGTGTTGATCAGCGAGACGGCATCTGTACCGCCGCGTTTTGCCGCGCGGGCAGGGTGGCGGATGTCGGTGATATTGGGCGTCAGCTTGGTGATGACCGGCATGCGCGTATACTGCTTGCACCAGCGTACGACCATTTCGATATATTCCGGCACCTGACCGACGGCCGAACCCATGCCGCGTTCCGACATGCCGTGCGGACAGCCGAAGTTGAGTTCGATGCCGTCGACCTCGGTTTCCTCGACCAGCGGGAGGATCGCCTTCCAGGCGTTTTCCTCGCAAGGGACCATGATCGAGGCGACGATCGCCCGGTCCGGCCAATTCTTCTTCACCTGCTTCATCTCGATGAGGTTGGTGTAGAGATCGCGGTCGGTGATCAGCTCGATATTGTTCAAGCCCAGCAGACGGCGGTCGGTGCCCCAGATCGCGCCGTAGCGCGGGCCGTTGACGTTGACGACGGGAGGCCCCTGTTCGCCGAGCGTTTTCCAGACGACGCCGCCCCAGCCGGCCTTGAAGGCGCGCTCGACATTATAGGCCTTGTCGGTCGGTGGCGCGGAGGCGAGCCAGAAGGGATTGGGGGATTTGATGCCGACGAAATTGTTGCGGATATCAGCCATTGTTTCTCTCCCCTTACGCCACTGCGACGGCCGGGCGGGCGCCGGCGGCAAGCATGCGGTTGATGCTCTCGGCGGCGTCACGCCCCTGCGCGACGGCCGAAACCGTCAGGTCCTCACCACGGCCGATACAGTCGCCGCCGGCCCAGACCTTGTCGATCGAGGTGTGCCCCTCGCCATCGACGACGATCTTGCCCTTGTCGAATTGCAGCGCCCCGAGGCCGGCAGCCTTGAAGCTCTGGCCGATCGCCTTGAAGATCTGGTCAGCGGCGAGAATGCCCGTTTCGCCGGTGCCGGTCAGCCGTCCGTCCTTCATCGCCGTATATTCCACCTCGATCCCGGCGACGTGATCGTCCTTGCCGATGATCGATTTGGGTGCCAGCCAATGACGGATGATGACGCCCTTCGAGGCGGCAAGATCCTGTTCCCAGGGGAGGCGTTCATGTTTTCCTTGCCGCGGCGATAACAGATCGTCACTTCCTCGGCGCCGAGCAGCTTTGCCTGGACGGCGGCATCGATGGCAGTCATGCCGCCGCCGATGACGACGACGCGGCGGCCGATCGGGAGCGATGCCTTGTCGGTGGCCTGCCTGAGCGCGGCAATGAAATCGACGGCGTCGTCCACACCCGACAGGTTTTCGCCTTCGATGCCGAGGCCGTTGACGCCGACAAGGCCCATGCCGAGGAAGACGGCGTCATATTGGCCGGTCAGGTCCGACAGGGAAAAGTCGGGGCCAAGCGCCTTGCCGTGTTCGATGGTGATGCCGCCGATGGCGGTGACATAGTCCACCTCGCGCTGAGCGAAGTCATCGACCGCCTTGTAGGTGGCGATTCCATATTCATTGAGGCCGCCGGATTTTTCCCGCGCTTCGAGAATGGTGACGTCGTGGCCGTTGACTGCCAGCCGATGCGCTGCCGCAAGTCCTGCGGGCCCTGCGCCGACCACGGCGATCTTTTTCCCGCTCGCTGCCTTGCGGCTGTAGAACTGGCGGCCGGTCTCCATGGCAATGTCGGTTGCATAACGCTGCAACCTGCCGATCTCGACCGGACGTTCTTCGGCCGTGTTGCGGACGCAGGCGTCCTCGCACAGCGTTTCGGTGGGACAGACCCGTGCGCACATGCCGCCCAGAATGTTCTGGTCGAAGAT
Organism: Terrirhizobium terrae; assembly: GCF_030323265.1. Classification (GTDB taxonomy): domain Bacteria; phylum Pseudomonadota; class Alphaproteobacteria; order Rhizobiales; family Rhizobiaceae; genus Neorhizobium. The sequence goes on along the minus strand of NZ_CP104992.1, from coordinate 21,972 downwards.
TGTCTTTGCCGATCCGAGGGATTGCCAGTCGATATCTGCCGGATGAACATCGGGATATCGATGGCGGTGGGACAGGCCGTCATACACGGCGCGTCATAACAGAAGTAGCAGCGGTCGCTTGCCACCAGCGCCTCATGGTGCCCAAGGCGCGGGTGAAGGTCGGAAAAATTAGATGCGTATTCGTTGGACGAGAGGCGCCCGGCCTCTATCCCGCTTCCCAGTCGTTCCATCCGAGTTCCCTCATTCTATGGTCATGGACAACTATTGAGGGAAAGGTACCACGGGCAGAAATTTTATCAATTGGTAAAAATATTGCGGATGTAGGGGAAGCAGGCCGTGGACAGGGCTTCCTCCACAGCATCCTCAAATCTGATAATTGAACATCTTCGTCGATCGCGTTAGGGAGTTAATATTGTTTTAACCATCAATTTTCAGGCCGGCCATTTTGCAGAACCGGAAATCCCGCCACTATCTGGCTCAATTCTATGGAGCCCAATCCCACGGGGCCAATGACAACCCGCAGATCCGCCTTCGCAAGGCCAATCTGGTCGCGCGCGCCGTCTATCCGACGGCGGCTGGAGTGAAATCATTTGCAAGCATCCAGGTGCGCATCGTCGGCCTGCACGAGAACGGCGCGACCATCCAGTCGAGCGCCATCGACTTCCTGCCAGACCACTTCTATCTCTGCCTCGGCGAGAACGAGATCTTCTTCACCTGCGCCAAGCTGAATATGCTCAAGGCGGAGATGGTCGTGTCCTTTTCGCAGCCTGAAGACACGTTCTTCATCGAGACGCTGGCCAAGATCGGTCTGCCGCTCGCGACGCTGAAACGGATGCGGGGCCTGTGCCCTCCCGTCATCCAGGCCCGGATGACGCAGATTCACCGCCGCGGCTGATTATTTTCGTGACAGTGTGTCACCTTGATGCTGCCGAACCGTCCCGTCTGTGGATGTTTACGATCCGTTAAGTGTCGGGTTTGGTCGCGGGCGAAGCCCGGTGGCCGTTGGTTTATTTTTGCGATGCTGACTGATTCAAATGCATTTCAAAGGTAAACATCATGAGCGATCCCACGGCCATCGATAAGCCGGTCCTCAACCTGCCCGAATTTCCGGCCGAGGAGGCCGTGAATGAAGCTCTGCGACCGGATACGTCGCGTCGGCGGGTTAGCGACATCCCCGTGGAAATCCAAGCTGTGATCGGCAAGACGAAAGTGTCGGTCGCCCAGCTGATGGCAGCAGGCGAGGGGGCACAGTTCAGGCTGGACGCCCGTTTCGGCGATCCGGTCCAGCTTCAGGTCAATGGACAGGTGATCGGCTATGGCGAGATCATCGCCGATGATCGCGACAATCTGGTCGGGATTCGGCTGATTTCCATCGAGGCGACGCGTTGATCCGGAAGTAATGCCGGGCCTCGTGTGGCGCAAAGCGCGATTTCCCGGCCGTTCGCAGCCCTCCAATCTTTCTTGATAAAAAGAGTCGAGTTTAATCTTTACTCGAACAGTCAACTTATCTAAGGTGCCGCTCATAACAGGTTCCAGCGAAATGAATCGGTCTGGCGAGGAGCGGCATGGCGAAGAAGAACAAGCGGAAGAACGGTGGCAACGCGGGCGGCGAACAGGCTGCCGCTCAGCAGGCACGGAATGATCGCGAGGCGATCGACGTCCGCAGTTTCCTTTATGTCGGTGGCCGCGACTGCCAGGTTGCCCATCTTCGCGCCATTGCAACCCGTCACGGCGCCGAGCTGATCCATCACGATGGCGGTCTTCGTGAGGCGGTTTCCCGCATCGATACCGTCCTGCCTTCCGTCGACTGCGTCTTCTGCCCCATCGACTGTATTAGCCACGATGCGTGTCTGAGGGTGAAGACCGGCTGCAAGAAGTTCGGCGTTGCCTTCGTCCCGCTGCGCAACGGCTCGAAATCGAGCCTGGAACGTGCGCTTCAGACGATGAAGGATCGTAGTGATGAAAGAAGAGCGTCCTGACGCCAGCCTGCTGATCGGCCTGCACAAGCTGGCCGAGCGGGATGGTGGAGGGCTTGTCCCCGAGCTCTACGAGATCCTGGCCGATCGCGGCCGGGGTGACGATCGAAGCAGCAATGTCGTGAAATTTCCCGCCAATGCGACGGTCAGCGCGACAACCGTTCCCCGCTCCGAAGCGGGCAGGGTTCTGCCATTCCGGCGATAATGCATTCCACTCCTTACCCGGACCTTCTTCGCGCTGGCGGTGCGAGGGGACGCGCGCTGCCGAGCGTAGGGAATAGGTCGAGGCGGTGAGAAGGTGCCGGCGGCGAGCGATTTCTCAATCAGTTTTGGCGATGCCGGAAGAACGCGCCGGCCGCGACACAGAGCCAGCCCAGCATCATCAGCATGCCGCCGGTGGGGGCCGCGAAGGGAAACAGACGGTCTCCGAGAAAATGCCGTGATACGAGGTCTCCGGCAAAGATGATCGTGCCGAGGCCGAGCACGAGGCCCGCAAGCGTTGCCGTTCGAAAGCTTCCATGCGCAATAAAGAGCGCCAGCAGGACCGGTGCGTGAGCGAGGCACATGGTCGAAGCCGAGCCTAGAAGGTGAGCGTCACCGCCATGGCTGGCGGCGGCGGCCAGTACCACGCCGGCAAGCCCCATCAGGCCGCTTACAAACAGAATCAACGGCCGCAATTTGGCGAGTCTTTCCAAGAGACTATTCCTTGTTCTGCATGTGGAAGCCGAGGCGTTCGATCGGTGGCCAGATGATGTCGCGCAGCTTCGGGTTCTCGATCGTCTCTTCCATGGCGCGGCGGAAGCAAAGGAACCATTCATCGCGCTCTTGCGGGCCGATCTCGGCGCCGAAATGGCGGGAGCGCAGACGCGGGTGACCGTATTTCTCGACATAGACGGGCGGCCCGCCGAGATAGCCGGTCAGGTAGTCGTAGAGCTTGTCTTCGCTGCCCTCGAGACCTGCAGGGTGGATGGCGCGGCACCGCGCCGCTTCCGGCAGAGTGTCCATCAGGTGATAGAAGCGTTTCACCAGCGCGCGGATCGTCGCGTCTCCGCCGATCGCTTCATAAAGGGTGATGGTTTCGCCTGACATGCAAGGCCTCCGGATATGGAGGTTGTGTTAGCGGTACAGGGGGCAGTGAGCAAGTGTCATGGCGTCGCGGAGGATGGGGAGCAGGGCGCCGCTATAGCACCAAATGTCTTCTCCCTCGGGGAGAAGGTGGCCCGAAGGGTCGGATGAGGGAGGATACTACGTTTAAACGAGTGCCGTGCGGCCCCCTCATCGCCTCGCTTTCGCTCCCACTCGCAGGTCGTAGTTGGATTATCGATCGAAATTACCTGCTTTCCGTGGTTTCGAGCCGAAAAGGACCCGCCTCACTCCGGCCCCGCGTCGGTGTCTTTAGAACCCTTCGCGGGCAGAGATCCGGTTCCCGGTGTCTTGTCGTGATCCGTCAGATGCTCCTTGGCATGTGGACCGCCGGCCGGCGTGCTGCCGTCGGATCTCTGGCGTCGATAGCTGTCGCCGCTGCCGCGTTCGATCGTTTCCTGTGCGCTTTTGTCGTTTGCCATCCTGGCCTCCGATCGTTCTGTTTCTCAATCACAAAACGGCCGGAGGTCGCATCAGGTTCCCTGGTCAGACGTTGAAGGCGGCGCCGATCAGCGCCTTGGTATAGTCGGCGCGCGGTGCTTGGAAAATCGCGTCGGTCTCGCCCTCTTCGACGATCTCGCCGTTCTTCATGACGATCACATAGTCGGAGATCGCCTTCACCACGGAAAGGTCGTGGCTGATGAAGACATAGGAGAGATTGTGATCCGCTTGCAGCTTGCGCAGAAGGTCGATGACCTGGCCCTGCACCGAGCGGTCGAGTGCGGAAGTGGGTTCGTCGAGGATCACCACCTGAGGCTTGAGGATCATGGCGCGCGCGATCGCGATGCGCTGCCGCTGGCCGCCGGAGAACTCGTGCGGATAGCGGTTGCGGGCCGCCGGATCCAGACCGACTTCCTGAAGTGCTGCGATGGCGCGGCGGTCACGCTCGGCCTTTGTCAGGCCCGGCTCATGCACGAGAAGGCCCTCGGTAATGATCTCGCCGACGGTCTGGCGCGGCGAGAGCGAGCCATAGGGATCCTGGAAGACGAGCTGCATTTCCTTGCGCAGCGAGCGCATCTTCTTGCGGTCGTGCCGCGAGATGTCTTCCCTGCCGAAACGATAGCTGCCGTCGCTCTGAATGAGTCTGAGCAGCGCCCGGCCGAGGGTCGACTTGCCAGAGCCGCTTTCACCGACGATGCCGATCGTCTGGCCCTCGTGGAGCTTTACCGCAACGTGGTCCACCGCGCGGAACGTGCGCGGTCCCTTCGACAGGAAACCCTTGCCGATCTCGAAATCGACCGTCACGTCCCGACCCTCAAGGATGATGGGAGTGCCGGCCGCCGGCGGCTCCTTGCGGCCGTGAGGCTCGGCGTCGATCAGCATGCGCGTATAGGCCGATGTCGGCGCTTCGAAGATCTGCTTCGTCTTGCCCTGTTCGACCACTTCGCCACGACGCATGACGACGACGCGTTCGGCGAAATGGCGGACGATGCCGAGATCGTGGGTGATCAGCACGATCGCCATGCCGAAGCGTTCCTGCAGGTCGCGCAGGAGCTTGAGGATCTGCGCCTGGATCGTCACGTCGAGCGCTGTCGTCGGCTCGTCGGCGATCAGCACGTCGGGCTCGTTGGCAAGTGCCATGGCGATCATCACGCGCTGGCGCTGGCCGCCGGACAGCTCGTGCGGGTAGCTGTCGATGCGGCGGGCGGGGTCGGGAATGCCGACGAGCTCCAGCAATTCGAGCACCCGCTGTCGGGCCTGCCTGTAAGTGCCGCCCCGGTGATAGACGATCGGTTCGGCGACCTGCCGGCCGATCGTATAGAGCGGGTCGAGCGAGGTCATCGGTTCCTGGAAGATCATGGTGATCTTGGCGCCGCGCACGGCGTTCAACTCGCGCTTCGGCAGGCCGACGAGTTCAAGGCCGCGATATTTTGCCGAGCCGGTTACCATGCCGTTCTTGGCGAGCAGGCCCATGATGCCCATCATCGTCTGGCTTTTGCCGGAGCCGCTTTCGCCGACGACAGCAATCGTCTCCCCAGCCTTGATGTCGAAACCGATGCCCTTGACCGCGTTGACGGTGCCGTCCGGGGTCGCGAAGTCTACCTTGAGATCGCGGATGGACAGGATGTTTTTCTTGGTCTCGGGCATGTCAGCGGTCCTTCGGATCGAGTGCGTCACGCAGGCCGTCGCCGATGAAGTTCAGCGAGAACAGCGTTGCCACGAAGAAGATGGACGGGAAGATCAGCAGCCAGGGGCCGACTGGATGTTGTTGGCGCCTTCGGAAATCAGCGCGCCCCAGCTCGTCAGAGGCGCCTGTACGCCGAGCCCGAGGAAGGACAGGAAGCTTTCCAGCAGGATCACCTTCGGCACCACGACGGTGACGAAGACGATGACCGGGCCGATCGTGTTCGGAATGATGTGGCGGCGGATGATCTGCCAGTCGGTCAATCCCAGCGCCTGCGCGGCACCGACGAACTCTCGGCGTTTCAGCGCCAGGGTCTGGCCGCGTACGATACGGGCCATGTCGAGCCATTCGACTGCGCCGATGACGAGAAAGATCAGGATGAAGGAGCGACCGAAAAAGACGACCAGCACGACGACCAGAAAGACGAAGGGCAGGGAGTAGAGGATCTCGACGAAACGCATCATGATGTTGTCGACTCGGCCGCCGAGATAGCCCGAAGTCGCGCCATAGACGACACCGATGCCGAGCGACACGAGGCTTGCGAGCAGGCCGACCGCGATCGAGATCTGGCCACCGAGCATGACGCGGGCCAGCATGTCGCGGCCGTTCGGATCGGTGCCGAAGAAGAAGTACTCGCGACTGACCTTGCCTTCGACCTTCAGCACGCGGCCGTCGTTTTCCGTGGCGACGACTTTGGTGTCATCGAACTCGTTTGCCCGATCGAAATATCGCGTCGCGCGCGCATCGATCGGATCCGAAGCGCTGATCGTCGCGGTGAACGACTGGCCCTCGACATTGAACTCGTCGAGATTGACGCGGGCGCGGGTGGCGACGCCACGCATGGCATCTTCCAGGGAGGCCTCATCGGGCCTGGCTTCCAGGCTCGGGGCCACTGTGACATAGGACGAGTAGACCTGGTCGTAGCGGTGGGGGACGAAGAGCGGTCCTAAGAAGGAGAAGAGCGCGATCAGAAGCATCACCACACAGCCTGCCATCGCCGCCTTGTTGCGGCGGAAGCGGATTGCGGCCAGCTGGAAGAGACTGCGGCTTCTGGTTTCAGGCGGTGCCGCGGCTGGATCGGTGCCGGGATTGTTGATTATATCAGTCATGACGGACCCTCGGATCGAGCAGGCCGTAGAGAAGATCGACCAGAAGATTGAAAACGATGACGAAGATGGCGATCAGCACGACCGTGCCCATGACCAGCGTATAGTCGCGGTTCAGCGCGCCGAGCACGAAGTATCTGCCGACGCCGGGGATGGTAAAGATGGTCTCGACGACCGCCGAGCCTGTCATCAGGGCAGCGGCGCAGGGCGCCAGATAGGATACGACGGGCAACATGGCGCCGCGCATTGCATGGGTGACGACGACGATGCGGGCCGGCAGGCCGTAGGCGCGGGCCGTACGGATATGGTCGGCATGCAGGGCCTCGATCATCGAGCCGCGGGTGAGGCGGGCAAAGACGGCCAATTGCGGCAATGCGAGCGCGATCATCGGCAGCAGCAGATACGAGAGCGAACCATCTCCCCAGCCGCCGGCGGGGAGCAGGGACAGAATAACGGCGAAGATCAGCGTCAGAACCGGGCCCACAACGAAATTCGGAACGGTCGTGCCGACGGTGGCGAGCGACATGATCATGAAATCGAGCGTGCTGTTCTGCCTCAGCGCTGCCGCGGTACCGAGCGCCACGCCGCCGACGAGTGCCAGGAGTAGCGCGTAGAAGCCGAGCTCGATGGAATAGGGCAGGCCCTTGCCGATCAGTTCGGCAACCGAATTGTCCTTGTAGATATAGCTCGGACCAAAATCCCCTGAACGGCATTGGATATGTAGGTCACATATTGCCGCCAGAGAGGCTGATCCAGCTGGTAGGTCCGCATGATGTTCTCCATGGTCGCAGGAGGGAGCGGACGTTCCAGGTTAAAGGGGCCACCTGGGGCAAAACGCATCAGGAAGAAGGAAATGGTCACGACGATGAAAAGCGTCGGGATGGCGCTCGCAAGGCGGCGCAGGACAAAAGCCAGCATACGGGGAACTCCTGCAAGACGGCGCGCGGTCAGCCCGCGCGCCGTCCTGTTACTCGTTACTCAGAAATGCTCAGGAAGCGGCTCAGATGCTCGTTGGCGGCGTTGTCTTCCCAACCCTTGACGCGGTTGGAGACCAGCCACAAATCGGCCTGTGTCAGGAATGGCGCAACTGGCTGATCACGCATCAGGATCGTTTCAGCCTCATGGAGGGTCTTGGAGCGGGCTGCCGGATCTTCTTCCGTATAGGATTTTTTCATCAAGGCGTCGAACTCGGCATTGTTGTACTTGCCGTAGTTGAAGGTCTTGTTGGTCGAGACGTTGAGTGCCAGGAAGTTTTCGGCGTCAGCATAGTCGGCCACCCAACCGGCGCGGGCGACGTTATATTTTCCGCCCTCCTGCAGGTACGCATAGTGCGACGAGACGTCGAGGTTGGTCATCGTGACATTGGCGCCAAACGTGTTCTTCCACATGTCGGCGACGGCGGTCGCGACGCGCTCATGGTTCGGGTTGGTGTTGTAGCGGATCTCGATCGAGAGCGGCTTGCCGCCTTCGCCGTAACCGGCTTCCTTCATCAGTTCGAGTGCCTTGTCCTCGCGATCAAGCTGGGACATCTCGGCAAAATCGGCCTTTGCAGGCTCGCCATAGGTTGCCATGCCCGGCGGCACGAAGGAGTAGGAAGGCAGCTGCGAGCCGCTGTAGATTTCCTTGGCGAGGAAGTCGCGGTCAACAGCCATGGAAAGCGCCTGACGGACACGGACGTCGTCGAACGGAGGCTGGCGGCCGTCGAAGACGTAATAATAGGTCGCAAGCGTCGGCGAGACGCGGACCTGATCCTTGTAGATGCCGCGCAGGCGTTCGATCTGGTCGGCGGAGAAGTTATAGACGAGGTCCATTTCCTTCGCCTCGAAGCGGCGAACCGAGGCCGCCTGGTCGTCGATCGGGTAGAAGATCACCTTGTCGAGCTTGACGTTGGCTGCATCCCAGTAGCTGGCGTTCTTTTCCACCACGAGGCTGTCGTTCGGTACGTGGCTCACGAGCTTGAAGGCGCCGTTCGAGACCATCGTGCCCGGCTTGACGAAATCGGCGCCGTTCTTTTCTACGCTGGCCTTGGAGACAGGAAGGGCGGTCTGGTGAGCGAGCAGTTCGAGGAAGAAGGGGGTCGGCTGTTCCAGGGTGACTTCGAGCGTCTTGTCGTCGACGGCCTTGACGCCGAGCTGGTCGACGGGAGCCTCGCCCTTGTTGACCTTTTCGGCATTCTTGATCGGGTAAAGAATGTTGGCGTAGCCGGCCGCAGTCTTGGGATCTTCTATCCGCTTGAAGGAAAATTCGAAGTCCTGCGCAGTAACGGGCGAGCCGTCGGACCATTTTGCATTCTCGCGCAGCTTAAACGTGTAGGTCACGCCGTCATCGGACAAGGTCCAGGACTCTGCAGCACCCGGGATGATCTTGCCGGCGGCGTCGTAAACAGTCAGTCCTTCATAGAGATCCTTGAGGATGAAGGCTTCAATATTGATCGAGGTCTGTGCCTGGTCGAGCGTCTGCGGCTCGCCGGCATTGCCGCGATGGAGAACAGACTCGGCGAAAGCAGGAGCGCTGGCGAAGAGCACGGAGCCAAGCAATGCGGCCGTGGTCAGGCGAAGAAGACGAGATGACATACCGTTTTATCCTTTCCCAGTTTGTTCCGGTTGGTTGCAGGAATTGATGATAGAAAGGCTTGGACTGCAAGGCTTTTCTGATGCTGATCGCAACGGAGTGCGGCAGCTTTGCCCAAAAGGTAAACGTCAGGATTGCAAAAATAGAATATCAGGCGAAGCGAAAAAGCGATCGGTGCCGATTTTATCGCGTGTACGGTCGCGGCTATTCAAGACATCTTACGTAATGGGAAGGAGGGCCGAGGAAACCGATGCTTCGATTGCATCCGGCTCGGCGCAATTTTATTGCCGGGAGTTGCGTTCTGTTCATTTGAGAAGCCGCCATTTGATTGTGGCGGATGCAACCTGTGCGGGATGTTTCCTGTGTGATCGAGGGGGTGTGGATATTCGAATATTCGATCCTGTGTCACCAAAGCGTCTGCACCATGTCGTTTCCGCGATGGCGGTGCGCATGCTGCATTGATCAATGTTCCTGCTCGCCCTTTGGTGTCTCATACGCTAGAGAGCGAGTGGGAAAGCATCGTGCCTCTCCAGAGCCAGGCCGGCTTATTATGATTGACCGGCTTGAACCCTCATCCGGATTACCTGCTGCATGAACGACAACGTCATCAAATTCCAGCGTCCCAAACAGCCGAAGCCGCCTCGTCAGACGCCACCCTGGCTGAAGCGCCTTCTGACTGTGCTTGGGATCATCATCGTCCTCGTCGCCGTCTGGGCATATTTTCAGTTCATCGGCTCTGCACCGTAATTCGCAAAGGTGCGGCGCGCCCATATGTGAACCGGCCAGCGCTGTTTTGAGCCTACCGATTTCAGCGTAATATGAATGGTCTTGCGCGTACGCCCGATTACGCGTGCGCTAGTTGATTAAGCCGGATTCGGCTCTGGCAATCAGTTGAATTCGAGAATTATTCCCACAATATCATATGCTTGTTCCAGCGCACGGAATGCGTGCTTGAAGCTGATCGCCTTGACGCACATCTCGGCGTGACCAGATGAAGGACAGCGATATGACACTTAAGGACATTCTTCCAAGCAGGCTCGGTTTCGGAGCTGCACCGCTCGGCAACATGTTTCGCGACATTCCCGAAGACGAGGCGCTCGCCACCGTCGAGGCCGCCTGGAGTGACGGGATCCGCTATTACGACAACGCACCATTCTACGGCGCAGGCCTTGCCGAAATCCGCATGGGAGAGGCGCTCGCGGGCAAGCCGCGCGACCAGTATGTGATCTCGACCAAGGTGGGTCGCGTCATCCTCGACGAAATCGAAGACGTCAGCGCTCGCGAGCAGGAGAGAAAGCCGGCGTCTTCCAGTACGGACGGCCGAACAAGATCGTCAACGACTATTCCCATGACGCGACGCTGCGTTCGATCGAGGACAGCCTGACGCGTCTCAAGACGGACCATATTGAAGTCGCCTTCGTGCACGACCTGGCACAGGATTTCTGGGGTGACCTGTGGCTGGAAAAGTTCGAGGAGGCTCGTAAAGGCGCTTTCCAGGCGCTGGGCCGGTTGCGTGACGAGGGTGTCATCAAAGCGTGGGGCCTCGGCGTCAACCGCGTCGAGCCGATCGAGCTGGTGCTTGAACTCGACGAACCGCGTCCGGACGCGTTCCTGCTCGCCGGACGGTACACGCTGCTCGACCATGATAAGGCGCTGCAGCGGGTGATGCCGACGGTTGCCGAGCGTGGCCTCGGCGTCGTCGTCGGTGGCCCCTACAGTTCGGGCGCTCTCGTCGGTGGACCGAATTTCGAATATGCACCGATCAAGCCCGAGATGAAGGACAAGATTGCCCGCATCAAGGCGATCGCAGACCGCTACGGTGTCAGCATGAAGGCGGCCGGCCTGCAGTTCTCACTCGCCAATCCGGCGGTCGCTGCCGTCATTCCGGGCGCAAGCCAGCCCTCGCGCATTGCAGAGGACAGTGCTGCGCTGAAGGAAGTCGTTCCCGGCGATTTCTGGAAGGAGCTCAGATCTGCCGGGCTCGTCAATCCCGAGGCACCGCTGCCGGCCTGAAACAGGCCGCACATCTGAAAACAGAATATCCCGGTCGGGTTCCGGCCGGGATATTTTTGTGCCTGTATCGAGAGACGAGGCGCCCTTACTCCGCCGGTGTCGGCTCCATATGCGCCGATGGTTCTTCCTTCTTTGCCTTCCAGCGCGAGCGGAGGATGACGAAGAAGACCGGCGTCAGGAACAGGCCGAAGAAGGTGACGCCGAGCATGCCGAAGAAGACGGCAGTGCCGAGCGCCTGGCGCATTTCCGCACCCGGGCCTTCGGCGATCGCCAGCGGCAGCACGCCGAAGATGAAGGCGAAGGCCGTCATCAGGATGGGGCGCAGACGCAGGAAGCTCGCCTCGACCGCGGCATCAATGGCACTCTTGCCCTCTTCCTGCGCCTGGCGGGCGAATTCCACGATCAGGATCGCGTTCTTGGCCGCCAGGCCGATCAGCACCACGAAGCCGATCTGGGTCAGGATATTGTTGTCCATCCCGCGGAAGAAGACGCCGAGAAGGGCGCCGAGTACCGCAAGCGGCACGATCAGGATGATCGCGAGCGGCAGGACCCAGCTTTCATATTGCGCCGCCAGCGCCAGGAAAACGAAGGCGACGGAGAGCGCGAAGATCCACGTTGCACCGCCGCCGGCCTGGCTTTCCTGATAGGCGAGTTCCGTCCATTCGAACGTGGTCCCGGGCGGCAGCGTCTTGGCTGCGAGCGCCTCCATCCTCTGCAGCGCATCGCCGGTGGAAACACCCGGCAGCGCGTTGCCCTGCAGCGGTACGGAGACATACATGTTGTAGCGCTGCACGAGGGCAGGGCCGCTGGTGTTGCGAATGTCAACCAGCGTGCCCAGAGGCACGAGGCTGCCATTTGCCGAGCGGACCTTGAGGTCCAATATGTCGCTTTCGTCCATCCTGAACCGCTCGTCAGCCTGCGCCCGCACCTGATAGACGCGACCGAAGGCGTTGAAGTCGTTCACGTAGTTGACGCCGAGATTGCTGGATAGAGTGTCGAAGATGTTCTGTAGCGGCACATCAAGGTACTGCGCCTTATCCCTGTCGATATCGAGATAAAATTGCGGGCTCGCTTCCGAGAAGGTGGTGAAGACGCCGGTCAGGCCAGGCGTCTGGTTGGCTGCAACCATCATCTGCTGGGCAAGGCTCAGAGCCCGGGTCATGGTCGGGTTTTCCTCGTCCATGATCTGCATCTTGAAACCGCCGGAATTGCCGATGCCCTGAACAGGCGGCGGCGGGATGGCGATGATGAAGGCTTCGTCCAGCTGCTGCAGACTCTGATAGAGCGAGCCGATGATCTTGGCAGCGCTATCGCCATGCTCCAACCGTTCCTCGAACGGCTTGAACGGAGTGAAGACCACGCCTGCATTCGATGCGTTGGTGAAGGTCGCACCGCTGAAGCCGGCGAACTCGACGGCGTCACCGACGCCCGACGTCTTCCTCGCGATGTCGGCCACCTGACGGACGACGGCATCGGTGCGGCCGAGTGCAGCACCTTCGGGAAGCTGGACGACGATAATGGCATAGCCCTGGTCCATGACCGGAATGAAGCCGGAAGGCACCTTGGTGCTGAGGAACCACGTTCCGCCCAGAAGCCCGAGGAAGACGAGAAATGCGCAGGCCAGTCCGAGCGTCGATGACACGACACCGTGGACAACGCGGGAATAACCGTGGCTCGTCGCATCGAAGCCGCGGTTGAAGATGTTGGCGGCTCCTCCGCCTATTCTCGAGAAGATGTTGCGCTTGCGGCCTTCCGAATGCTCGTGAGGCCGCAGAACAAGTGCTGCGAGTGCCGGGGAAAGCGTGAGCGAATTCATCGCGGAAATGGCTGTCGCGATCGAAATCGTGACGGCGAACTGCCGGTAGAACTGGCCCGAAATGCCGGGGATGAATGCCGTCGGCACAAAGACGGCGATGAGCACGAGCGAGATCGCAACGACCGCCGTGCCGACCTCGTCCATGGTGACATGCGCGGCCTGTCGCGGCGTCATGCCCTTGGCGAGGTTTCGCTCGACATTCTCCACGACCACGATCGCGTCATCCACCACGATGCCGATGGCGAGAACGAGACCGAACAGGCTCAGCATGTTGAGCGACATGCCGAAGGCGGCCAGGAAGGCGAAGGTACCGATCAGCGACACCGGGATGGCGACGATCGGGATGATGGCGGTACGCCACGATTGAAGGAAGACGAGAACGACGATTGCGACCAGGATCGCTGCCTCGGCAATTGTCCGGTAGACCTCGGTGATGGATTCCTCGACGAAACCGGTCGTGTCGTAGACGATGCGATATTCGAGGCCCGGCGGGAAGGTCGACTGCATGCTGGTCATGACGCCGCGGACCTGCTCTGCGGTTTCAAGTGCATTGGTGCCGGGGCGGGCGAAGATGCCGAGCGCCACGGCGGGACTGTTGTTGAGATAGCTATTGGTGACATAGTCCTGCGCACCAAGTTCGATGCGGGCGACGTCCTCAAGTTTCACGAGCCGGCCGTCGGTGCCCGACTTGACGATGACGTAGCGGAACTGGCGCACGTCGGAGAAACGACCCTCGGTCGTGATCGTATACTGGAATCCCATGTTGTCGGGGTTCGGAGGACCGCCGATCGAGCCGCCGGAGACCTGGACGTTCTGGTCGCGCAGGGCATTGACGACGTCGGTCGCCGTCATGTCATAGGCAGACAGCTTTTCCGGATCGAGCCAGATGCGCATGGAATACTGGCGTTCGCCGAAGATCTGCACATCGCCGACACCCTCGAGGCGGACCAGCCGGTCGCGGATGCGGTTGCGGGCGAAATTGGAGGTGTAAAGCTGGTCGTAGCGATTGTTCGGCGACAGGACGTGGATCACCATCAGAAGATTGGGAGAGCTCTTCGACGTCGTGACGCCGAGCCGCTGCACGTCCTCCGGCAATCGGGGCAGGGCGGTCGAGACGCGGTTCTGGACGAGCACCTGGGCCTTGTCGAGATCGGTGCCGAGCCTGAAGGTCACCGTCAGCTGCATCGTGCCATCGGAGGTGGAGTAGGAGGACATGTAGAGCATGTCCTCGACACCGTTGACCTCCTGCTCGATCGGCGTCGAGACGGTGTCGGCAATCGTCTGGGCATTGGCGCCCGGGTAAGAGGTGCGGATGACGATGGTGGGAGGCGCGATCTCGGGATATTGCGCGACCGGCAGCTGAAAATAGGCGACGCTGCCGACAAGCAGCAGCACCAGCGAGATGACCGAGGCGAAAACCGGCCGGTCGACGAAGAAATGAGCAAACCTCATTGCTGGGCCTCCGCAGCCGTGCCGTCCTGTGCAGTGTTGGAGGCTTCCTCGCTATTTACCGGCGGCAGTTCCATCGTCACCGGCGTAACCTTGGCGCCGGGGCGAACCCTGACCACGCCACGAACGACGATCGTATCGTTCGCTTCAAGTCCGCTTCTGACGACGCGGTATCCGTAAAGCCGTGGCCCGGGACGTATCGCCTTGGAGGCAACCGTATTATCGGGCTGGAGCACGTAGACGACGCGCTCGTTCTGGTCGGTGCCGATCGCGTCATCGGGGATCAGCATTGCCTGATAGGTGTTGGAGCCCTCGATCTCGACGCGGCCGAAGAGGCCTGGCTGGAGAACATAATCGGGGTTCTGCAGGCGAGCTCGCATACGCAACGTGCCGGTCGCCGGGTCGATGCTGTTGGAGGCGAAATCGACCTTGCCTTCGTAGCGCGACTGATTGCTGTCGCCCAGGCGCACATTGACCTTCAGGCCGCCGCCGCCTTCCTGCAGATAGGTGCCGTTCTCCCGGGCCGTTTCGGCGTAGTTGAGCAGGCGCCGCTCATCGACGTCGAAATAGAAGTCGATCGGATCGAGCGCCACGATGGTCGTCAGCTCCGTCTGGTCGGCCTGGACGAGATTGCCCGTCGAGATCAGGTGCCTGTCGATGCGACCGCTGATCGGCGCCGTGATCCTGCTGTAGGTCAGGTCGAGCTGAGCGCGTTCGACGCTCGCCTGCAACCCGCCGAGATTGGCCTGGGCGGATTCCAGCTCGCGGCGGCGATCATCCAGTGTCGATACCGACTGGCTTCCCGAGGTGACCAGGGCATTGACCCGGTCGAACTGGGCCTGGGCATAAACGAGCGTCGATTTCGCCACGGTCAGCTGCGCCTGGGCTTCGTTCAGCGCCGTCACGAACGGTCGCTGGTCGATCACGAAGAGCTCATCGCCCTGTTCTACGATCTGGCCATCGGTGAACTCGATCTTGTCGAGATAGCCGCCGACACGGGAGCGGATCGAGACGCTTTCGGATGCCTGGAAGCGACCGATGAAATCGTCGGTTTCTACAACGTTGCGGACCAAGGGCTTGGCGACGGTCACCTGGGGTGGAGGTGGGGCATCCTGGGCAAACGCGGCCGAAGCGGAAAGGCCAAGGATGAAGGCATAGACATATCGAGTGGTAGGGAAGCAATGCATGAAATCACTCTCCTTGGGACGTGCGACAGAGCACGGGCCGAATTGTCATGGATTTCGCATCGCAGCCGGGCAGTCGGACGAGAATACCCGGCGCGGAGACCGCTATGTTGCCCTATCAATCTGGATTGATTGGGTTTCACTCTCTTCACGATCGAAAGCCAAGATATCGCGTTAAAGCTGTTATGGGAATAACGGCTAGGACAATCCTATGATCTACCGCTTTCGAGACCTGACTTGCGAATAGGCAAGCCGGATGAGCCGCTACCAGCGCAGCAGTGGTCGCCCCAGGAATGCGCCGGCTGCGCCGCAGATGACAATCCCGAGCGTGTACCAGAGCGCCACGAACGTCAGGCCGTTTTCGATGCATCCCCAGGAGTATGTCCATGCGCCGACGGATCCCGCCGCCAGTCCGGCGACACAACCTGCCAGCGGCAGATTTGTCGGTGCGGAACGGCGCAGGAAGAAGACGATTGCCGAAAACACCGGCAGGGCCGCCGCGACGATGATGAAAGGGCAGAACCAGGCCGATATGCCGAAGATCAGCGTCGGATAGTCTTCGGCAGGCGCGATGCGCAGCTGCCAGAGGCCGAGGATAACGAGCGTCAGGTAGATCACCACTGCGGCGATGCCGGATTTGCGTGGCAGGCCTCCGGGCCGGGCGACGACCATCAATGCGGCGACGCCCGCCACCGCAAGAGCAAGCGGATAGATCGACTTTGCCCAGAATGCCGGCATGTAGAGGGCTGCGGCGAGGTCGGGGCGCGGACCGTGCCCGAAAAGGATCAATGCCGCCGAAAGCACGAGGCCGGGTAACAATACTGCGGCGAGCAACCGTCCCAGCGCGCCGGGCGGTACCGGCCGCAGATCGCTTGCCAGCTTGTCCAACAGATCATCCGTCTTCACTGCGTTCGCCTCTCAGTTTTGCGGCCATCGCCTGAATGCCTCTGAAAACATTGGTCTTGACCGCGGCCTCGCTGCGCCCGCTTCTCGTGGCCGTATCGGCCACCGAATGCCCCTCCAGCCTGACCTGGCGGATCATCTCGCCCTGCCATGCGGGCAGGCTTGCCAGCAACCGGTGGACATCCATTCCGGCAGAGACGGCGTCCTCCCGGTACTCGTCCGCGACGTCCTCCAGCGCCTCCATGCCGACATGGGCCTTGTTGCCCGACCGGCGATAGTGATCGACCAGCTTGTGGCGAGCGATCGTGAAGAACCAGGCGGTAAAGGGCCGTCCGCGGTCATAGGTGATCCGGCGCTGGTGCAGTGCCAGCAAGGTATCCTGAACCAGATCGTCCACATCCGCGGCTGCCGAACGGGCCAGCCGTCGACCGTAGTAGTTCACGAGAAGGTGCCTCAGCATGTCGAGCAGGCAGCGATAGGCCAGCTCGTCCCCATCAAGGGACAAGAGCATCAGGGCTTTCAGCTCGGGCTCGGTCAGTTGCTTCATGTTTTCGAAGCCTCATACGCAGGCGCGCTGAAACCGTTACACGCCGATCGAAATAAAAGCGAGAAAGCTGCAGCGATCAAATGGGCGTGACTGCGGCACGCTTGCCGTAACCGATCCCGACCGGCGGCGAATGAGCCTTCCGTGACGCCCACCGCAAGAGGCGATGGGCACATCAAAAACGGGAGAATCATCATGACCATTCGTCCTTTCGCCAGCGCAGTCAGTGCAGTCCTTTTCGGCCTCTGCGTCGCCGCCGGCAGCGCCAGCGCGCAGACCAGCACGGACAGCATGGGTAAGCCTGACAGCATGAAGTCGGACACGATGAAGAAGGACAGCATGAAGACCGATCCGATGAAGACTGACAGCATGAAGATGGGCAGCAAAGCCGACTGCATGCACAAGGCCGGCATGGAGAAGGACAGCATGAAGAAGTCCGACATGATGAAGAGCTGCGACGCAATGAAATAATCGGATCGCGCCCTCGCATCTGAAACTTCGGCGAGGGCGCCACCGTACAGCGTGAAGACCATCCGCTCGGAGTGAACTCATGGACATCATGGAAGCACTGAACCACAGGACTGGCGGCAGGCGCGTACTCATCCGTCGGCACAGTCTGACGGTACGCCTGTCGCACTGGCTGAACGTCCTATGCATGACGGTCTTGCTGTTCAGCGGTCTGCAGATCTTCAATGCACATCCGGCCCTTTATTGGGGCCAGTATGGCGCCGACAGCGACCCTTCTGTTCTATCCATGGAGGCGGAAGAGGAGGGGATGCGATCAAGGGCGTGACCCGGATCGGTGGTCTGTCCTTTAATACGACCGGCGTCCTCGGTGTCTCTAATGTCGACGGCGAAGCGACGGCACGCGGCTTTCCCGCCTGGATCACGCTGCCGAGCTATCAGGATCTCGCGACCGGCCGGCGCTGGCACTTCTTCTTCGCTTGGCTTTTCGTCATCAACGGCCTGATCTACATGGCCTATGGCTTCATCGCCCGCCATTTTCGCCGCGATCTTCTGCCTGCGCGGACCGAGCTTTCGCCGGGCAATCTCCGGCACGAAATCGTCGACCATGCTCGCCTGCGCTTTCCCAAGGGCGAAAAGGCCCGCCGTTACAACGCGCTGCAGAAGCTGACCTATCTTCTCGTCATCTTTCTTCTCCTGCCGGTGATGATCGCGACGGGGCTCACCATGTCCCCCGGTTTCAACGCCTTCGCGCCCTGGCTGCTCGATCTTTTCGGCGGACGACAGTCGGCCCGGACCCTGCATTTCATCACCGCCAGCGCACTCGTCGCCTTCGTCGTCGTGCATGTCGCGATGGTCATCGTCTCGGGCCTCTTCAACAACATGCGCTCGATGATCACCGGCCGCTATGCAATCGATATCGAGGATCGGACGGAGGTCAAGCCATGAGCCGTATCATCACCCGCCGCCGGTTCCTGATCGGCTCGACGCTCACCGCCTCCGCACTCGGCCTCAGCGGCTGCGACGCGCTGGTTGAAAGCCCGAAGGTCCAGTCGATCCTGAAGATCGCCGAGGGCCGGACCATGAAGACGCAGCGCGCCCTGATCGGCGACGACACTCTGGCACGCGAGTACAGCCTGGCCGATATCTCGCCGACCTTCCGCGCCAACGGCACGAGCATGCCGGACGGGGCGCAATACCAGGACCTTCTCAGCCGGCAGTTCTCGACCTGGCAACTCGAGGTCGGCGGGCTCGTCGAGCGGCCGACGAAACTGTCGCTTGCGGCGCTGAAGGCGATGCCGTCACGCACCCATATCACCCGCCATGACTGCGTCGAGGGCTGGAGCGCCATCGGTCAATGGAGCGGCGTGCCACTCGGCGCGCTGTTGAACCAGGTCGGCCTGAAGCCGGAGGCGCGCTACATCGTCTTCCACTGCGCCGACGAGTACGAAAAGACGCTCGACGGCAGCGGCTGGTATTATGAAAGCATCGACCTCGTCGATGCCTTCCACCCCAAACTATCCTCGCCCATTCGATGAACGGCCATGATCTGGAAGTCGCCCACGGCGCGCCGCTCAGGCTGAGGGTCGAGCGGCAGCTCGGCTACAAGCAGGCAAAATACCTGATGCGCATCGAAGCGGTTGCTGACCTTTCCGCGCTTTACGGCGGCAATGGCGGCTTCTGGGAAGATCGCGGCTACGAGTGGTACGCCGGGATCTGAGAGTTCGCGGGACAGGCCCCGAAGGCTCTGTCCCACGATGCCGGCGGATTTCACCCCGCCTCCGCCGGCGATTGAAACGACAGGGCTTTTTGAACAAGGAAGAAGACAATGTCCTCTATTTCCAAGACCGGCTTCTCGCTGCTCGCCGGCGCATTGATTGCGGTCACCTTCGGTTTCTCCGCCCATGCCGCCGATCAGGTCCGCGTCCGCGGCACCGTCGAGAGCCTCGACGGCTCGACTCTGTCGGTGAAGACCCGCGAGGGGACCGATGCCAAGATCATGCTCAAGGACGGCTGGAAGATTTCGAGCGTCGCCAAGGCTTCGGTCAACGACATCAAGGAAGGCGACTTCGTCGGCATTGCCTCCCTGCCGACCGCCGATGGCGGCAATGGTGCGCTCGAAGTGCTGATCTTCCCGGCCGCCATGAAGGGCACCGGCGAGGGCAGCTATGCCTGGGACCTGAAGCCCAACAGCTCGATGACCAACGCCACCGTCGCCAATGCTGTCAAATCGGTCGATGGCCACACGCTGACCGTGACCTACAAGGGCGGGGAAAAGAAGATCTCGATCCCGGAAGGCACGCCGGTCGTGACCTTCGCCCCGGCCGAAGTGGCAGATCTGAAGAACGGCGCCACCGTCTTCATCCCTTCCGAAAAGGCCTCGGACGGCTCGATCTCCACCTCCCGCGTCGTCGTCGGCACCAACGGCGTCGTGCCGCCGATGTGACGGGGAATTCGGACCGGAGCAGGTCCCGGAAGACGCACCTTGCCTCACCGGCGAAGGTTCAAGGCTATCGCCAACGATTTTTCGTGGGCGATAGCCAAGAGGCATTGAAGCCGGTGCTGACCTGGGTTAAGAACCTGCCATCGGACGCTGACGAGTGAATCGTCGGCAAGGTTAGCACCCGTAGCTCAGCTGGATAGAGTGTTGGATTCCGATTCCAAAGGTCACAGGTTCGAATCCTGTCGGGTGCGCCATTTTTCCCAAAGCAGTTCTTCGCAAGCCGGTTGTTGGGCCGTCGGTTACGTGTCGTTGCCACATCATCCTTGATGGCCGTTCGTTCGGCACGGTCTTGCTTTTTCCGGCGTGGAACTGGATATGATCCCGTCAATACTGGTTGCTCCTCATTCGGGCGCCGGATTGCGGGAGACATGCAACGTGATTGATCCGAACCACCCATTCTACGATGCCCTGTGGCGGCGCGTGCTTATCGTCGTCGTCTGCGCCACCTGGGTGGGAATCGAGCTTTATATGGGGTCGCCGGTCTGGGCCGGCATCGTGGCGTTGGTCGGCCTGTTCGCTGCCTACAAGCTGTTCATCGAGCGGAAGGATCCGCCGGCCGACAAGCCTTCGGAGCGGCAGGAATAGCCGGTCAGCGCCAGAACAGGACCTTGATCGCCCTGTCGATCAGCTGATTGGCGATCGTCATCCTGATCGTTGCATTGTCGCGAAACTGCGGCGCCACCAGATCGGGATGGTTGGCCTTGGCGAACTGTCGGCGCTTGTCTGCCAGCGTCGCCTCGGTGTCGTCGGTTGAAATCGCCAGGTCTTCGGTGATCTCCGCCTCCGTCAGCCGCAGCAGGTGGTCGGGAACCGGTGTGTCCTCGACGGGCGGCTCATCGGCTTGAGCCTCGGCAGGTACGGTGTCTTCCGCGTCCGATTGCTCGGCAGGCTCATCGGGCAGGTAAGCGAAATAGGCCTCGATATTGGCCTCGCTGGTGACAGCCTGTTCCTCGGTTGGCGCAACGAAACCTGCGCCGAGCCCGCGGATACGAAAATCCGCGCCCGTTGCATCCGTTTCTTCCTCGTCCGTCTCTTCTTCCTTCAGGCGCGTCAGCACCGACTGGAAGACCGATTGCCCGAACAGCATCACCCACTCCGATTCCGGTGCGCATGCAATCAGACGGAGGTGGTGCCGGGCTTGCGGCCGGTTTCGGAGATCAGGACTGCGTCTGGCTCTGCCCCTGCTGGTCCTGGCTCTGCGTCTGGCTCGCCGTCACCTTCAGCGACACCTTGAGGTTTTCGCTCGGGCTTTCCCCGCCGGTGCCGATGCGCATGCCGGAAATCGGCGCGCAGTCGCGGTAGCAGAGGCCGGACGCGATGCGGACATAGCGTTCGTCCGGGCAGACCTTGTTGGCCGCATCGAAGCCGACCCAGCCGAGGCCTGGAATATGGGCTTCCGCCCAGGCATGGGTCGCAACCTGTTCCTCCTGGCCTTCCATCAGCAGATAGCCGGAAATGTAGCGGGCAGGGACGTTCTGCAGACGAGCAGCCGAGATGAAGATATGGGCGTGGTCCTGGCAGACGCCGGTCTTTGCGGCGAGCGCCTCCTCGGCGGTCGTCTCCGTCGTCGTCGTGCCGGGCGTATAGGCGACGGCATCGTGGATCGCGTCCATCAGCGCATGCATATGGGCAAGTTCACTGTCGCCGTTGATGCCTTTCACCAGTTCCTTCACCAGCTTGCCGGGCTTGGTGCGGGCGGTCTCGCGCAGGAAGAGCCAGAGCGGGCAGAAACCCTGATGGGGGCCGAAGACGCCCGCCTTGTCATAGGTCTCGACTTCGCCCGACGCGGTGATGCGGATCTTGTGCTCGGCGCCTTCGGCCGAGACCAGTTCGGTGCGGTTGCCGAACTGGTCCGTATAGCCGGTCTCGATCTTCGCGCCGTCGACGCTGACGGACCAGCCGAGCACGTTTTGCGTCGGGCCACTTGATGGCGTCAGCCTCAGGCGCTGGAGGGAGTAGGGGACCGGTTCGTCATAGACATATTCGGTCGTGTGGGAGATCTTCAACCGCATCGAGGGTTCCTATTGGTAGAAGCGATAGCCGTCGGAAATTTCGGCGCTGAGCTGGCTGTTGCGCGAGACGAAATCCTCGAGGAATTCATGCAGGCCGTGATCCATGATCTCGGTGATCGAGCCGCGCTTGAGCATCACCCGGATCGCGTCAGCCGTCTCATG